>CAVTSA010000017.1:0-736070 GCA_963737225.1 Candidatus Dormiibacterota bacterium | reverse complement strand
AGCGTCACGAGTTACCCCGGCGCGCCGCGTGATGCGGGAGGCCCGCGATCAGCACCATGGAAATGCAGCCGACGAGGACCACGACCATGTGCATTACCGCCAATACCACGACCGCATTGCCGGGTTCGTGGAGCACCGCCCAGATAAGAAGTTCAGGCAGCCGAAGGACGACGCTACCCAACAAGGCGACCCTTCCGTAGACCCACCCTGACGATGCAATCAGCCGAGTCAGGACCGGCCAGCCAACACACGCAATCAGAGAGTCGAGGACGCTCAGGTGACCGTAGTCAGTGTTGGAAATGAGGGAAAGCGTCGCGATCAGGAGACAGGCTTATCGCCGCTCGGACTAGTAGCCAGTTCATGGCGAGCGACAGCAATACCCCAACGGCGATCCCGAGCCCGGAACGCACGAGGGGGAGGGCTGCGCGGCCGATGGTCGCAAGTCAAGACGCGTCGGACGCACCGCCACCCGAAGGGGAGGCCAATCGGGAATCGGAACCAGGGGGTCGGTCTGCACGATATAGGGGCACCGCCGATTTTCGGGTCTCCTGCTCAATGTGTGGGTCGAACTCGGAGCATCTCCATCTCGTTCGAGGTCAAGTTCGAACTCATGCGGATCGCGGGGTGGACGAACTCCATCAATGCGCCCAGGAACGCCGTCCTGCTGGTGGCGCGGAGGGTCCGGGAACCCGCGCCGCTCCGGGTTCCCGGTGCGGCATGCCCGCCAAGGGCACGTCCTGACCCCGGATGGGCTTGTGGCCCGTCGCCGAACTCAGCAACGAACAGGTGCTCGCCCACACATACGACAGGAGTGCCCGATTTTCCGCCTGTGTGACCGCCAGGTCATAGGACAAACGGACCATCAGACAGGGCATCCGTCATGATGCACGTCGGGGTATTCTGTCGGCTCGAGATCGGACCCATGCGCGCCGGCCAATACTACAGGGGAATACAGCAGTTATGGAGGAACTGAAGGCGTACGTCCCCGATGCGACAAGACATTTGCGCTTTTGTCGCTTGTCTGGCCCATTCGCCACCGCCTGGCGTGGCAGGGTCAGTCGGCGTCGCGAACCACGACGACCGGGCAGTGTGCGTTGGTAACGCAGTGCTGACTAACCGATCCAAGTAGCATTCCTGCAAACCCGCCGTGGCCCCGGCTACCGACCACGAGCAAGGACGCACTGCGAGACGCTTCTACCAGCGCCGGCGCGGGGCGACTCTCGGTGACGTAGGTGTCAATCTCAACCTCGGGGTGGGCTGCTCGGGCACCGCCGACAGCATCGTCGAGCACGTGCGTCGCCTCCACCAGCGGGTCATAATCGCCCGGAGGCGGAGGCGCCCAACCGAGATCGTAAGGCCACTCCCACGTCATGATTGCTAATAGAGGCTCCCGGGCGAGCGACCCCTGGCGCGCCGCCCAGTCGAGGGCAGCCAGCGAGAAGGTTGAGCCGTCGACGCCGACGATAATCGGCCGAGCTTCTTGCTTTGTCATCCCAACCCAATCGTAGTGATGGCAGCCGCAGAACTCCGCCTCCGGTAAGAACTCGACCCACAAGACCAACGATTCGGCACACGCTGGAGAGGCCGGCCAGCCACGGGTGACCGTTGCCGTCGTCAAGCAGGCCGGGACCTAAATTCCGCCTCGCCGGCTACCAGGTCCACGGGTCGCAGAGCTTGCCGGTCCGCCTCCACGGGAAACCGCGACACCAGCAGGAATCTCAATGACCGTAGAGTCGGCCTGTGCTATCGGTGTGCCACGCGACCCCTCACTCGCCTAACGCCGACCGTACTCTCCGTCCGCACCCACGGATCAGCCGAGCGTAAACACAACGTGGCACGCTTACGTTCTGAACTCGAAAACCGTTACTGGCCACCGGAGGTCACAAGGGAGGTCACGGCCTCCACGATGAGCGGCGCTTCGCGAAACCGTAACAATCGCTGACCCTTAGTCAATCTCGGAATGTGCCAGCATACCGCCTCGCGATCCGAGCTCCCCGCCGCCGCGGACGATCAGGACCACGTTCCCCGTCTTCTGCTTCGTTTCGACGTATTTGGTGGCCTCGACGACCTGCTCCAGCGGATAGCGCCGATCGATGACCGCTCGGTATTCCCCCGCCTCGACGAGCTCTTTCAGGAAGACGACGTCCTGCTTGGTGAATCGAGGGGGGATCGGGAACCGAACCCTCTTATCTCCGATTCGCGCGGTCCAGGCGGAGAGGATGAGGTTCCGCAATCCGTCGGTTGCGAGGTAGACCCCTCCTGGGTTCAGGGAGCCGCGACAACGGCTGAACGCCAGGTTGCCGACGGCGTCCAGGATTGCGTCATATGTCTGACCGTCCTGCGTGAAATCGTTCTGCGTGTAATCGATGACCTCACCGGCTCCGAGGGACCGCACCAGCTCAAAATTCCTCGTGTTGCAGACACCGGTGACGTCGGCGCCGAAGTGTCTCGCCAGCTGCACTGCGGCCGTGCCGATGGATCCGGAGGCGCCGTGGATGAGGATCCTGTGCCCCTGATGGAGACCGGCCGGCCTCAGCGCGTTCAGCGCCAGTATCGCTCCGTCGCAGATTGCCGCCGCCTCCTCGAAAGCCAGACCGGCCGGCATGTGCGCCACGGCGGCCTCGGCTCCCATGCAGACGAACTCCGCGTGCGTGCCGAACTTCCAGGGGTTGATGCCGAAGACTCTGTCACCGACGTCGAATTCGGTGACGGTCGCGCCGACCGCCTCGACCTCGCCGGCCAGGTCGCTGCCGAGGATCCTCCGCTTCGGACGGCGGAGACCGGTGACGAAGCGGGAGAAGAAGGGCCGAGCCTCGCGAAGTGCGGTGTCCGTCCGGCTGACCGTCGTGGCGTGGATCCTGATCAGGACGTCATGGTCATCCGGTACGGGCCGCTCAACCTCTTCGACGCGGAGCACCTCCGCCGGTCCATAGCGGTCGTGAACCGCTGCTCGCATCGCGAAGTCCACGGTCAACGCAGTTTCGCGGGAATACTCGGCCGGTCGTCGACCCTGCACCGCGGGTGACCGACCTCCACACCGGGAGCATCCGCTGGAGGCTCGCCCAATGTGACGACGACCTTCCCCGCGTTGTAGTCCCCCGGCGTGGTGACGGATCGCAGCAGGGACATCGACGGGAGCACAGGTACGATCGATAACTGGTGCGATGACGCCGGACCCGACGAGCCCGGTCAAGACCTGGAGATGCTGGGCCCCCGGCTTGACGACGAGACTGCGCATCCGCTGCTCCACGAACCGCGAGACCAGCGGCGCACGGAGCTGTCTGTCGAAGCCACCAAGGAAGTGGCCGTCGCCGCCCTCGCGCACTTGGACGAGCACCTCGTCATCACCGATCGCTGGCTGGTCGACTTCACGTAGCTCGAGCACATCAGCTGTCCCGTTCATGTCCTCAACGATCGCCTTCACTTCGTCACCTCGGAGCGGGGCTGAGCAGACGTCGAATCGGCCTTCACGCCGCGGCGGGCGGGCGCTCGGCGGGCCTCGGCGTCCTCACGCCGATGATCAGCAGATACAAGACCATCGCGATTTCCGCGATTGCCGAGGGGATGGTGACCAAGGTGTTGATCTGTTCGCCCGAGCCCGGGGCCAGGAACACCGCGAGCAGGCCCACGAGGTAGCAGACGCCGCCCACGATTAGCAGGACGCCGAGCGGCCTGGGAAACATCACCGACTTGTAGGCAAGGTAGCCAAGGGGCACCAGCCACAGGCCGAAGAAGATCTGAGCGATGAGGAAGCCGTAGTGGTGGATCTCGAGCAGGACCAAGACCAGGGCGCTCGTCCCTGCGACGCCGAAGGCGGCCCGGTAGGATCCGCCGGTGGCGACGCGAATGCTCTCGAACTGGAAGACTTCGTTAACGCATACGATGGCGGCACCGACCGCGACGAGCACGACCATTGCCGTCGCCGCGGTTTGGTGCACATGCCTCAGCAATACGTACAGGGTCATCGCGAGGAACAGCCAGATGGTCGCCTGGAAGAGATCGGCGACTACGCCGAGTCGGACAAGTCCAGAGTTCGCGACCACGTTCGCAGCAGTGTGCGCCGCGGCGCCCGGCACATACACCTTGCCTGTCACGTATGCGAACGAGAATCCGCTCGCAAGCCCATTGAGCAGATAGAGGACACCCGCGATTCGCGCGATGCGCTTGGGTGAGACCGGTGGCGAAGCGACGTCGGTGCGCCGGCCACCGGGATACTCTGTAGCGCCGGGAACGGTCGGGGCCGGGGCTGCGGATTCGGCCATGGTGAGCTCCTTGGTGTTGGAGGAGCCGAAGGGCCACTCTCGCACCAGTGGGTTGACGAAGGCGATCTTTTCTCGATCGTGATCGCCCAGCGTGACCGTGGCGTGACGGCCCAACCGTCCTGCCCAACCGGAACTGACCAACGCTGGTTTGAGCTCGCGCTAGACCCTCCTAAACGTTGGTCGCGCTTCGGCAAGTGCCGGCACGGTGGACGCCCACCCCACCCCCTCCGCCCGTGTTGCATCCGTGTTGCACGCGACTCCTGGACCGACCGCCCCACCTGAACCTCACGAGGCCCCGCCAGACGGACGACTCTCCATTCGGCGCAGCCCTGAGCCGCACCGTCCCGCCCCACTTCCGAGAACTCGAAAACCGTTATAGGGGCAACTCTATCGTGGGTTCGAATCCCGCCCTCTCCGCCAGGTTTTGAGTTCGGGATCGTCCGCATATTGGCGCACCCAAAACCCAACCGATCCAACCACCACAGCAAAATGACAGCAGCGCACCTTCAGAAGGCAGGCTTGGCGAAGATGGCGGGTGTACGATCGTACAAACGTTCCTATCGCACAGGAGCCAGGGCCAGAGCTCACGGAGATCAGACATGAAGAGGATGACACTTCAATTTCGGAAGGAGAAGGAGACGAAAGGCACCTTCCGCTACACGGAGGTGGAGGCGAATGACGGCGCCACTGTCGTCGGCAGCATTTACATCAAGAAGGCGGCGCTGGGGTCAGCGGCCCCGGAGATGCTGCGGGTAACCGTCGAGGACGGTGGCGCCTGATCCCAGGGCCAGAGTGCGCTGTCGTCGACGGTGACCAAGCCGGGGGCGTCATGGGATGGTTCGGACTTCAGGAAACCTGCAAGCCGTTCGGAGGGGATGAGTTGGACGTGCGGGAAATCGTTCGTAACGGCGTGCATCCCGGACAGGAAGCCGGTCGCTGAGGAAGGGGCAGCCGGACGAAGTTGGCGGCGAGAGCACCGCATCGAGGTCCTCGATGCCGCTCGAAGCCGACCGACACCACCCTCGGCAATGAGATCCCTCAAGGAACTCGTCGATACGGTCTTGGCCGTGGGTCCACCGCCTTCTCACAGCCGCGAACCTCGTCGCTACCGATCGGCTCTGCAGCGGCCGCATCCAGATGTTCATGGCGCCACCCCAGCCTGAGGCGGTGAAGGAGTAGCTTGCTGCGCAGCGGGCCGAGATCGCCAAGCTCGGGGTGCGCGAGAGCCGCATTTCGACGCCCGCGTCGGTGCGTGCCAACTCGGCGAGCGTTAGCGACTCCGGCGGCAGCACCTTCCCGCATCAGACGCTCGGCGGGGCCATTGAACGCCCCCGCCGCCGCGAAGGGGGAGGGGACGGTGTTGAGGGGTATCCGGGCGCCGCAACGGCTAGTGTCTGTTTGACAGCAACGCTGACAGCAGCGCGGGCGGCCCCGAACGGCACGGTAGACCCTCTGACGGCGCAGAATGGAATTCGGTCGGCTGGTCCAAAGATGGCGTGCCGGAACTGTTAACCGCAAGGGCCACGGTTCGAGTCCGTGCTCCGGAGCCACCGATTTGAACTCAAATTGGTCCGATTACCGTCCTGATTATGTCTCGCATCGTCCCGTTCGCGCACGAGTTCGTGCACAGTTGCTCGACGAGTTGGGCCAATCTTGACGCGTTCTGAGCCGATTCACAATAACTCTAGGTGATAGTGCCGGTTGCCCGATGCCGCCGGGCGTGGAGTCGCTCGGCCTGGGGCCAAGTGTTCGGGGAACATGCGACGAAATCGTGACGCCGATCGGCGCATCCATCTCCGTGGGACCGTGTCCAGGCTCCAGGAAACGCTCTGAGACTGCAGCCGACGCCAGTGTTGCTCACGATCACCGCCGGTCCACGCCCCTTTGAGACTTGGGGCACGAAGAGGGTGAGTCCAGAGCTATCACCGTCGAGATGGCGGGCACCCTGGTCCAGATCCTGACCAGCTCCCTGGGAACCCACTGAGGTCCGCGTCGCCGTGGGTGACCTGGTCAACCAGCTGCTCTCGTCGCTGTTCGGAACCGTCCTCGCGTGGGTGGGCGGGCTCGCCAACGACGCGATCTGGATGTTCGGCTCCTTCGTTCTGATCACCGCCGACCCCACCAACACCCAGACGCCGCTGACCCAGATGGCGGTGATTCAGCACCTGGTCCCGCTGACCCAGGCGCTTGGCGACGCCGGTCTGACGGCGGCCGTGATCTGGAGTTGCTACAAGGAGATTTGGGGTGGGGGGCAGAGCAGCACCAGCCGGAGCCGGATCAGCCTCCGGCGGGTGATTCCTCGTCTCGCGCTGTCCGCCCTCTTGATCAACACTTGCCTGCCTCTGGTCCAGCTCGCGATCGACGCCGACAACGCGATCTGCCACGCCATCGTCAACGTCACCGAGCTCTCGGCACAGGCCTTCGTCGGGCACGAGCTGACGGCCGACGTGGGGGTCCCGAGCGTGGGCTCGCTGGTCGCGGCGGCGCTGATCGTGTCCTACGTCCTGCTCGGGATCTCCTACATCCTCCGGTTTGCGCTGCTGGTGCTGCTGACCGTCCTCTCGCCGCTCGCCGCCCTGCTGTTCGTGCTCCCCGAAACGCAGCACTGGTCGCACAGCTGGGCCGCGCTCTTCGTCTCGGCACTGTTCTCCCAGCCTCTGCAGCTGCTGGTGCTGGCGCTCGGGCTCAGCCTCGACGCCTACATGTCCCTGCCCGTCGGCCACCTCTTCGCCCTGGCCACCGTCCTCATCTGCTTCCGGATCCCGGGTGCGCTCCACGCCACGTCCTCGATCGGGCGGCGGGCCATGAGTACGGCGCGGATGAAGGGCAAGAGGTACCTCAAGCTGGCGTTCAAGTAGCGCCGGCGATCTCGACAAGGAGTCCTGCCGTGTACAACCGGATCATCCTCATCGGCCACCTGGCCAGCGACCCCGAGACTCGGGTGACGCAGACGGGGACCCGCAAGACCACCTTCCGCCTCGCGACCAACACCTACGTGGGCGTGGACGAGGCAGGCGCCCGCAGGGAGACCACGGACTTCCACACCGTGGTCCTCTTCGGCAAGCAGGCGGAGACGGCCGCGACCTACCTGCAAAAGGGGCGCCTGGTCCATGTCGACGGCCGCCTCCACCATCGGAGCTGGGAGGGCCAGGACGGGCAGAAGCGTTACACCAGCGAGGTCGTCGCAGAGGCCTTCCTGATGCTGGGCGCGCGGTCGGAAGCGACGAGCGGTGGAACCTCTCCCACAGCACCGCAGTGATGCGGCGAGCGAAGACTCCGAAGGGACCACGAGGGCTTGCATGAGCCGTCCCGATGATGACTCAGCGCTCGGCTCCCTGTAACGGCGGCCCTCCTCGCCAATCGTTGCAAATGAGCCAACCGCCTCCCTCGTCCTGAGGGGACGAGAGCGGCCGGGTCAGTTGAAGCCCAGCCAGGATGGGTACCGCGCCCCTTTCAAGTCCCAGCCGCGCCGGGACATGTCCGTTCGTGATCCGTGGCAGCCGACCCTTGTCAGCCCGTAGATCGATGCTGCACGATGACGATGATGGCATGGGAATGCGGTTTCCTTCGTCTGGCGTCTCACGCGGAAGGACAGGTCGTCGTCCACAGAGGACGGCCTCGCCTCGACGAGGCTCTCGCGCGCCCGCGCCGCGGCTCCCATTCCATCTCCCTCTCCGCAACGGATCTCGCGTCTGAAAAACGGCCCGCCGGAATTCAGGGCTCGTGAACGACAGCGAGAGCGCGCCAGTGACGATGGTGCAGCACCCCGACGCCCGGGGGGAGGACCGCGCAGGTCGGTCCTTCCCGCTCTCGTACGGGCAGCGATCGCTCTGGGTTTTTGAGCGCCTCCATCCTGAGACCGTCGCGAACCATCTGGTGTTTGCGCTGAACATTCTCAGTGAGCTGGACGTGCCCGCGTTTGTGAGAGCAGCGCAACTTTTGGTGGACCGCCATCCGATGTTGCGGACGACGTTCAAAGAGAGCGACGGGCTCCCGATCCAGACCGTGCACGACTATCAGCCGGTGAGCTTCCGCGTCGAGCCGGCCGAAGCCTGGAGCGACGCCAAGGTCTCGGCGCTTGTGGCCGCTGAAGCCGAGCGTCCCTTCGATCTCCACACCGGGCCCCTGGTGAGGTTCCTGCTGCTGTCACGGTCCCCGGCGAACCACGTCTGGCTGGTCTGCACCCATCACCTGCTGAACGACTTCTGGTCGAGCGCCCTCATGCTCCACGAGATGACCAGCCTCTACCAGGCCGTGGTGACAGGAGAGAGCGCGGGGCTCAGGGAGCTGAAGTCGGGATACGAGGACTTTGTGGAGCGCGAGCGTGTCATGGTCTCGGGCGAGGAGGGTCAGCGCCACCTGGCCTTCTGGCGCGAGTACCTGGACGGTGCGCCGCCCGCGGTGCGCCTGCCGCCCGACCTTCCAAACGCGCCGGAGACCGACCGCGGTCGGGAGAGCTCGCTCGCGCTGGACGCCGAGACGACGTCCGCCCTGAAACGTCTCGCCGCCGCGCGGTCGGCCACCTTGCACGAGGTGGTGCTGGCGGGTTTCCTGACCCTTCTCCACCGCTACACCGCGGAGGGGGATCTGGTCATCGGCACCGTCGCGGCGAATCGTTCGGCGCGACAGGCACGCACGGTGGGCTTCTTCATGAACTCCGTCGGCCTCCGAGTCGACCTCTCGGACAGCCCGTCCTTCTCCACGGTGGTCGATCGCGTCCACAGCAGCATGAACGCCCGCTCGTCGCACACGTCGTATCCGTTTCCGAAGATCGCCGAGGAGCTCGGGCTCGGGCGCGGAGCGTCCCGACCGACCCTACTTCTCGGTCATGTTCTCCTGGGACCGGACGACGAGCGTGATCGATCCCGCGCTCTCGGTCTCCGGAGCCGGCGCGGCCGAGGGCATCCAGTCCGCGCTTCACGACCTGCGGGTCATCTCCGTTCCCCTGGAAGAACGTCCTGCTCCGAGCGAGATCCTGCTCCGGGCGGGCGAGATCGGACAGCAGCTCCATCTCACGATCGACTACAAGGCCGAGCTGTTCACGCCCGAGACCATCGCCCGGATGAATGCTCACCTCCGGACCCTCCTGACGGGGGCGGTGTCGGACGCGGGTCGTGGGGTGGGGGAGCTGGAGCTGCTGACCGAGGGAGAGCGGTCGGAGCTGGCGGGTCTGGCCGGGGGTGTCGAGTGGGGCAGGGCGCCGTCCTCGGTGGTGGCGGCGATCCGGGACCAGGTGGCGTCGACTCCGGACGCGGCGGCGGTCCGCTTCGGCAACCAGTCGCTGAGCTACGCCGAGCTGGATGCGCGCGCGAACCGGCTCGCCCGGCACCTGAGGGCGTCGGGTGTGGGACCCGGGGTGCTGGTCGGGGTGTGGATGGAGCGGTCGGTGGAGATGCTGGTGGCGGTGCTGGCGACGCTCAGGTCGGGCGGTGCGCTGCTGCCGCTGGACCCCGGGTTTCCCGGCGAGCGCATCCGGTTCATGGTCACCGACTCGAAGGCGAAGGTGGTGGTAACCGACTCCCAGCTGCTCGCCGGTGGTGAGCTGGCGGCGGGGGTCGAGTATGTCTGCATCGACCGCGACGCCGAGCGTATCGGCAGGCAGCCGTCGGGCGAGCTGGAGCTGGTGGCGGCCGGCGAGGAGGTGGCCTATGTGATCTACACGTCGGGGTCCACCGGGCGGCCGAAGGGAGTGCAGGTCGAGCACCGCAACCTGGCCAACCTGGTGCAGGCGATGGTCGAACGACCGGGAGTGAGTTCCTCCGACGTGCTGCTCTCGGTCACCACGCTCTCGTTCGACATCTCCCTGCTCGAGCTGCTGGTGCCGCTGGTGGTCGGCGCCGAGGTGGTGATCGTCGACAGCGAGACGGCGACCGACGGGTCCGCGCTGGCCGCCGTCCTCGCCGAGTCGGGGGCGACGATCATGCAATCGACACCGTCGAGGTGGTGGTTGCTGATCGAGGCGGGATGGCGCGGGGACCGGCGTCTCAAAGCCCTCTGTGGCGGGGAAGCCATGACCCGGGAGCTCGCCGACCAGCTCCTTGCGGGTTGCGGGTCGGTGTGGAACATGTACGGCCCGACCGAGACCACGATCTGGTCGGCGGTCGAGGAGGTGAGGGTAGGAGAGGGTCCGGTACCGATCGGTGCGCCGGTGGCCAACAACCGCCTCTACGTGCTCGACGCCAACCTCCAGCTGCTGCCCATCGGGGTGCCGGGCGAGCTGGTGATCGGCGGCAGAGGGGTGGCACGGGGCTACCTGGGCCGGCCGGAGCTGACCGCCGAGCGCTTCGTCGCCGACCCCTTCGGCTCGGAGCCGGGAGCCCGCATGTACCGTACCGGCGACCTGGTGCGGCGCACCCGGAGTGGGGATCTCGAGTTCCTCGGGCGCATCGACCAGCAGGTGAAGGTCCGCGGACACCGCATCGAACCCGGTGAGATCGAGTCGGTGCTGGCTCGACACCCGGCGATCGCGCAGGCGGTGGTGACCGCGTATCAGCACGCTCCCGGCGACACCCGCCTGGCCGCCTACTACACCCTCACCGAGCCCAGCGTCGCCGCCGTCGCCGAGGAGCTCCGCAGCCACCTACGAGCCACGCTCCCGGACTACATGGTGCCGAGCGCGTACGTGGCGCTGGCGGCCTTCCCCTCGACACCCAACAACAAGATCGATCGCGCCCAGCTGCCGGCTCCCGACAGCACGCCGACGGGCACCGGCGAGGCACCCCGGCCGGGGCTGGAGAGCCAGCTTGCGCGGATCTGGGAGGACGTCCTCGGAACCCCCGGCGTCGGCCGCGACGACGACTTCTTCGACCTCGGCGGACACTCCCTCCTCGCCACCCAGATCGTCTCCCGGATCCGGGAGCAGCGCGGTGTCGAGGTGTCCGTCGCCGCCGTCTTCAATCATCCGACGGTGCGTGCCCTGGCCGAGGTGGTCGCGGCATCGGCAACCGCCGCGTCGTCGCCCTCGGCATCGATGACGGATGCGCGCACGGAGGGCCGGCCGCGAAGCCCGCTCTCCTTCTCGCAGGAGAGGATGTGGTTCCTCCACCAGCTGCGACCGGACGGGTCCTCCTACAACATGTACGGCGCCGTAAAGGTGCCGGGCCGGCTGCGCCCGGCCCTTCTCGAACGGGCGATCAACCAGCTGGTCGCGCGGCACGCGCCGCTGCGTACCGCGTTCGTGGCTCGAGAGGGCACGCCAGAGCAGGTGGTGATCCCTGAGCTCACGGTGCACCTGCCCGTTGTGGACTACCGCTCCGAGCCACCCGAGGACCGGGTCCTCAAGGCTGAACGCGCGATCCGGAGGATGGGGAGCAAGCCGTTCGATCTGACCAGCCCGCCCCTTTTCCGGTTCGAGCTGTACCGGCTGGACGAGGACGAGTACGTGCTGGCCGTCTGCCTGCACCACATCATCTCCGACAACTGGTCGTTCGGCGTTCTGGCCCGCGACCTGAGCGCCTTGTACCAGGCCGACGTCGACGATCGCTCGCCCGACCTCCCCAGCCTCGGCATGGAGCACCTCGACTTCGTGCGCTGGCATCGTCGGTGGGTCTCGGAGGGTTCGACAGCCGCGCAGCTCGAGTACTGGAAGCAGCAGCTGACAGCCCTTCCCGTGACGGAGATCCCCCCGGATCGTGCGCGGCCGGCCGTGCAGACGGACCGGGGAGCGACTCTCACCAGCGCCTTCCCGCGCGGGCTTGCCCACGCGATTTCCCGACTCTGCCGCGAGGAGCGGGCGTCACCGTTCATGGTGATGCTCGCGGCCTTCGCCACCCTGCTGCACCGGTACACGGGCGCCGACGACATCGTGCTCGGCGTCCCCGTCGCCAACCGCAACTGGCTGCACAGCGAGGATCTGATCGCGTCGTTCGTCAATACCATTGCCATCCGGATCGATCTCTCCGGCGATCCCTCGTTCCGCGAGCTGGTGGGCCGGGTGCGACACACCTCGCTCGAGGCCTTCGCGCACCAGGACGTCCCGTTCGAGCGCCTCGTCGAAGAGCTGCGCCCGGTCAGGGACCCCAGCCGATCGCCTCTCTTCCAGGTCCTGTTCAACGTGACCAACGCCCCGTTCACCCTGCCCGAGTTCGATGGAGTGCGATCGGAGTTCCTGACCGTCGGCCGGGCCGCCGCTCAGTTCGATCTCTCGCTTTCGGTCGACTGGACGACCACTCAGACCGCGACCGCCGAGTACAACACCGACCTCTACGACGCGTCGACCATCGAGGGGCTGTTCTCCCAGTACTGGACCCTCCTGACGGGGGCGGTGTCGGACGCGGGTCGTGGGGTGGGGGAGCTGGAGCTGCTGACCGAGGGAGAGCGGTCGGAGCTGGCGGGTCTGGCCGGGGGTGTCGAGTGCGGGGCAGGGCGCCGTCCTCGGTGGTGGCGGCGATCCGGGACCAGGTGGCGTCGACTCCGGACGCGGCGGCGGTCCGCTTCGGCAACCAGTCGCTGAGCTACGCCGAGCTGGATGCGCGCGCGAACCGGCTCGCCCGGCACCTGAGGGCGTCGGGTGTGGGACCCGGGGTGCTGGTCGGGGTGTGGATGGAGCGGTCGGTGGAGATGCTGGTGGCGGTGCTGGCGACGCTCAGGTCGGGCGGTGCGCTGCTGCCGCTGGACCCCGGGTTTCCCGGCGAGCGCATCCGGTTCATGGTCACCGACTCGAAGGCGAAGGTGGTGGTAACCGACTCCCAGCTGCTCGCCGGTGGTGAGCTGGCGGCGGGGGTCGAGTATGTCTGCATCGACCGCGACGCCGAGCGTATCGGCAGGCAGTCGTCGGGCGAGCTGGAGCTGGTGGCGGCCGGCGAGGAGGTGGCCTATGTGATCTACACGTCGGGGTCCACCGGGCGGCCGAAGGGAGTGCAGGTCGAGCACCGCAACCTGGCCAACCTGGTGCAGGCGATGGTCGAACGACCGGGAGTGAGGTCCTCCGACGTGCTGCTCTCGGTCACCACGCTCTCGTTCGACATCTCCCTGCTCGAGCTGCTGGTGCCGCTGGTGGTCGGCGCCGAGGTGGTGATCGTCGACAGCGAGACGGCGACCGACGGGTCCGCGCTGGCCGCCGTCCTCGCCGAGTCGGGGGCGACGATCATGCAATCGACACCGTCGAGGTGGTGGTTGCTGATCGAGGCGGGATGGCGCGGGGACCGGCGTCTCAAAGCCCTCTGTGGCGGGGAAGCCATGACCCGGGAGCTCGCCGACCAGCTCCTTGCGGGTTGCGGGTCGGTGTGGAACATGTACGGCCCGACCGAGACCACGATCTGGTCGGCGGTCGAGGAGGTGAGGGTAGGAGAGGGTCCGGTACCGATCGGTGCGCCGGTGGCCAACAACCGCCTCTACGTGCTCGACGCCAACCTCCAGCTGCTGCCCATCGGGGTGCCGGGCGAGCTGGTGATCGGCGGCAGAGGGGTGGCACGGGGCTACCTGGGCCGGCCGGAGCTGACCGCCGAGCGCTTCGTCGCCGACCCCTTCGGCTCGGAGCCGGGAGCCCGCATGTACCGCACCGGCGACCTGGTGCGGCGCACCCGGAGTGGGGATCTCGAGTTCCTCGGGCGCATCGACCAGCAGGTGAAGGTCCGCGGACACCGCATCGAACCCGGTGAGATCGAGTCGGTGCTGGCTCGACACCCGGCGATCGCGCAGGCGGTGGTGACCGCGTATCAGCACGCTCCCGGCGACACCCGCCTGGCCGCCTACTACACCCTCACCGAGCCCAGCGTCGCCGCCGTCGCCGAGGAGCTCCGCAGCCACCTACGAGCCACGCTCCCGGACTACATGGTGCCGAGCGCGTACGTGGCGCTGGCGGCCTTCCCCTCGACACCCAACAACAAGATCGATCGCGCCCAGCTGCCGGCTCCCGACAGCACGCCGACGGGCACCGGCGAGGCACCCCGGCCGGGGCTGGAGAGCCAGCTTGCGCGGATCTGGGAGGACGTCCTCGGAACCCCCGGCGTCGGCCGCGACGACGACTTCTTCGACCTCGGCGGACACTCCCTCCTCGCCACCCGCATGTTCGCCGAGGTCGAGGCCCTGACCGGCCATCACCCGCCGCTGTCGGTTCTTTTCCGAGCGCCCACGATCGCTCGCCTGGCAACGGCGCTGCAGGCGCTGCGCCCAGGCGTGGCGGACCAGGGACCCCAGCCCGAGGGTGAACGGCGAGCCTGGACGTCTTTGGTACCGGTCCAGACCGGCGGTGAACGCAGCCCGTTCTTCTATGTATCGCCCTTCCTGATCTCGGCCCTCAGTTTCTGTCAGCTGGGCCGGCACCTCGGACCCGACCAGCCGCTCTACATCCTCCAGCCGCAGGGGATGGAATCCGACCAGCCGTTCCACACCTCTGTCGAAGAGATGGCGGCCCACTACATCGAAGAGATGAAGCAGGTGCAGCCGAGGGGTCCGTACTGGATAGGTGGGCACTGTGCCGGCAGCTGGGTCGCCTTCGAGATGGCCAGGCAGCTGCAACACCGGGGCGAGGACGTGGGCCTCCTCGTGCTGGTCGATTCTTCCCCGCCCGGCATCGTGGCGCCGGCGATCAACCCCTACCGCTACCTCGCCGGCCGGGTAGCCGATTTCTGGCGGGAGGGCAGGCTGGTCGACGCGCTTCGCTGGCAGTTGAGAGTCGCCGCCGACCGGGTGCTGGTAGGACGGCTCAGCCGGCGAGGAGGCACGGCGAGGAGGATCGCGAGGTTGCGTTCCGTCCATGCCGCCGCGCACAGGTCCTACATCGGTGGCACGGTTCGCGGCGACGCGCTGCTGTTGCGGAGCTCCGAGTACGCCCGTTTGCGGAGCAGAGACTGGGACCTCGACTGGTCCAAGCTCGTCACCGGGGAGCTGGATACGGTGGTCGTTCCGAGCACGCACGCCGGACTGTCGATCGAGGCGGAGCCGCTGGCCCGGGCCATTCGCGGCGCGCTGGACGAGGCCGTCGACCTGGCCGAAGCCGCGCGATGGTACCCGAGCCGCGCCGCGGTTGGCTAGACCCTGCACGATCCGCAGTCCCCGGGCGCCGGCGGGCCCGGGGACCCCGGATCTACCGGGCGGCCGCGCTGGGCGCCGGGGGGATGTTGGGGTTCAGCCGGAACCGGTTGGTGGGGTCGTAGACGGCTTTGAGCTGCCGGAGGCGTTCGTGGTTGCTGCCGTACGACGCCCGGATCGTCTCCGGCCGGTCATCTTCGGAGATGTGGTTGATGTAGGTCGCGGTCGCGGCGTGCGGTTCGACCCCCGACCACGCATCGCGCACCCAGGCGACATGGCGGTCCGATTCCGAGGGTTCGGTCCACTGACCGATAACGTCGAGGTCCCACTGCAGGCGTCGGGCCGAGAACGCCGTCTCGTCGGAAGGCACGCGAGCGGCGGCGCCATGCACGTAGAAGAGGACGATCGAGTTCAGGGGGAGCTGAAATCGCCGGCTCGGTCGACGAGCACGTCGAGCAGGCCGTCGGAGAGCTCCGGGACGAACGTCGAGCGCCAGTAGCGGTGCAGGCCGTCCCGTGCCATGGGCTCGTCGAGCAGGGTTTGCCGAGCGCTGTAGGGCATCGGTCCCACCAGGTCGACGAGGGGATTCCCGAACGACCGCGCGGGGGCGAGCACCCGCTCACCCTCGGCGAGGTCCCCGTTGTAGCCGAGGATGAGAGCCACGATCGGGACCCCGGCCTGCGGGTCGGTGAGGAATCCGAGGTACGCCTCCGCCTCGTCGGGTAGCCCGTCGCAGAACTCCCGGTAGAAGCGAGCCACGGCGCCGGCCCGGTCGAGCGGATGGGCGATGATCCCACCGAGAACCTGGCTCACCGGATGGAGGCGGTACTCGAACGACGTCACCACGCCGAAGTTGCCGCCCCCGCCGCGCAGCGCCCAGAAAAGCTCGGGCTCCCGTTCGGCGCTGACGCAGTGGACGTCGCCGTCCGGCGTGACGACATCCGCCGACAGCAGGTTGTCGACCGTCAGGCCGTGCCTCCCCATGAGCCAGCCGAGACCGCCGCCGAGCGTCAGCCCGGCGATCCCGGTGCTGGAGACCGTCCCGCCGGTGACGGCCAGGCCGAACAGCTGGGTCTCCCGATCCAGCTCCCGCCACAGCACGCCGCCTTCGGCCCGGACCGTGCGCGCGCCGGGGTCGACACGGATGCCCTTCATCGGGGAGAGGTCGATCACCAGGCCAGCGTCATTGGTGCCGTAACCGGGGGCGCTGTGTCCTCCGCCCCGGACGGACACCGGCAGCCCGAGTTCCCGGCAGAACTCGACGGCCGCCCGGACGTCGGCGACCCCGCTGCAGCGCGCGACCAGCGCCGGTCGGCGGTCGATGTTGCCGTTCCAGACGGTTCGGGCGCGATCGTACCCTGGCGTGTCCGCGGTCAGGAGCTCGCCGCGGAACGACGATCGAAGCGAAGCGATCGCGGCACCGTCGAACGCGATGATCGAGTCCGTGTGTGACGTCGTCATCGTGGGTCCTCCTCATAAACGGTCTGGTCGCCGTGTTCCTGGTTCGTACGCGGGGGCGTAATCACCGCCATGGCCACTGAACACCTGGTGATTGCCTCGGCTTCCAGTGCGCCACCGAGTAGGCTGCCGCGATTCGGGCGGTTTTTCAATCGGTGTTTTCCCTGGTCTTTCACTCTGGGCGCGTGGAAAGAGGGCGGTTGGTGCACCAACCGCCCTGTTTTGCTCCCGAGCCAGGGTGCTGAAGATCGCCCATTCAACGTCGGAGGACTCGTGCTCGCAACGTCATCTTCTCGCATCTTCAAGTCGTGGTTCCAGGACCTGTTGCCGCTTGAGCTGCCCCAAGTCGTCGAGGGGATGGAGCGCGGGGGTCCGCCGGCCAAGGCGCCACGAGCCGCCGGAGTGGGCTTCGGTCTGCTCTCCGCGATCTGCCCGCCCGCCCTCGTCGATCGCGTGCTGGAGGAGTGCGGCCGACGTGAACATCGGGTTCGGCTGTTGCCGGCGCGGTTGGTGGTTTATGTGCTGCTGGTGATGTGCCTGCATCCTGAGCTCGGCTATCAGCGGCTCCTGCATCAGGTTGCCGCGGCGGTCCCCGAAGAGTGGAGGATCCCCAACAAGTCCTCGTTCATCCGTGCCCGCCGACGTCTGGGGGGAGCGGTCATGGAGCGACTCTTCCGCGAGCTCGCGGGTCCTCTTGCCGAAGGTCGAGAGGTCGGCTGTTGGTGGCGAGGACGTCGTGTCATGGCCATCGATGGGAGCACGCTGAGTCTCGCCGAGAGCGAGGAGAACGAAGCCTACTTCGAGGGCCAGGTGGCAAAGGGGGACGTGCGCCAAGGGCCGCCCCGGGCGCGCGTCGTGGCCTTGATCGAGTGCGGTACTCGTGCGTTGGTCGATATCGCATTCGGTCGCTACGACGACAGTGAACAGGATCTCGCCGTCCGTCTGTTGAGTTCGGTGACGCCAGATATGCTGGTGCTGGCGGACCGCAATTTCCTGGGCACCAAGCTCTGGCAGCGCTTCGTCGAGGAGCGCCAAGCCGACGTGGTCTGGAGGGTGCCCGCCCACATCGCCAAGAAGGTGCAAGAGCGCCTTGGGGACGGAAGCTACCTGGCCCTGGTGGGAGCGAGTCGGAGCCGCAAGCCCAACCCCATCACAGTCCGCGTCATCGAGTACACGATCGCCGGCTCGAGCACCGTCTACCGACTCGCCACCAACCTGCTCGACCCCAACCTCGCACCCGCCCAGGAACTGGCCGGCCTCTAGGGGCAGTCGTTGGTGCACCAATCGCCCTTCTCGCGCCCGGCCCCTAGGAGATCTTGCGGCGGTAGATGACCATGGCGGCGATGTACGCGACGACCAGGATCCCGACGCACCAGCCGAGCGCGACCCAGAGATCGCCGCCCACCGGCTGCCCCGCGAACAGAGCACGGATGGAGTCGACGATGGACGTCACCGGCTGGTGCTCAGCGAACCAGCGCACCGGGCCGGGCATGGTCTCCGTCGGCACGAAGGCGGAGCTGATGAAGGGCAGGAAGATGAGCGGGTAGGAGAACGCGCTCGCGCCGGCCACGCTGGTCGCGGTCAGCCCCGCGATCACGGCGATCCACGTCAGCGCGAGCGTGAACAGGATCAGGATGCCCCCGACCGCGAGCCAGGCACCCACGCCGGCGCCGGAGCGGAAGCCCATCAGGAGGGCGACGGCCACGACGACGACGAGTGAGATCAGGATGGCGATCAGCGAGGTCAGGACGTGTGCCCACATGGCCCCCGAGCGCGCGATCGGCAGGGACTGGAAGCGTTCGAAGATCCCGCTCTGCATATCGGTGAAGAGGCGGAATGCGGTGTAGGAGATGCCGGACGCGACGGTGATCAGCAGGATCCCGGGCAGCATGTAGTTCACATACGACTCGGTCCCGGTCTCGATCGCGCCGCCGAACACGTAGACAAACAGCAGCATGATGGCGACCGGGATGACCGCGGTCGTGATGATGGTGTCCACGCTGCGCGTGACGTGCTTCAGCGTTCGTGCCGTGAGGACGGCGGTGTCACCGAGGAAATGAGTGTTCATCGTGGTTCCTTATTTGCTGTCCGACCCCGGAGCGGCAGAGGTTGCCGCGTTCCCGGTGTCGCTGTCCTTGCCGTCTTTGCGGTCCTCGCCGACGAGCGCGAAGAAGACGTCTTCGAGGGTGGGCTGCTTCTCGACGTATTCGACCTTGGCGGGCGGGAGCAGCTGCTTCAGCTCGGCGAGGGTGCCGTTCACGATGATCCGGCCCTGGTGGAGGATCGCGATCCGGCCGGCGAGCTGTTCCGCCTCGTCCAGGTACTGCGTCGTCAGCAGCACCGTGGTACCCCGCCGGGCGAGCTCCCTGACCGAGTTCCACACCTCGATGCGAGCCTCGGGATCGAGTCCGGTGGTCGGCTCGTCGAGGTAGATGACCGGCGGATTCCCGATCAGGCTCATGGCGATGTCGAGCCGGCGGCGCATTCCCCCCGAGTACGTCGCCACCTTGCGCCCGGCTGCCTCGGTCAGCGAGAAACGCTCGAGCAGGCGGTCCGCGATGTCGCCCGGATGCTTCAGGTGCCGCAGCCGGGCGACCAGCACCAGGTTCTCGCGCCCGCTGAGGATCTCGTCCACAGCCGCGAACTGCCCGGTCAGGCTGACTGTCTCCCGAACCCTCGCCGGCTGCCGGGCGACGTCGAAGCCGTCGACGCTCGCCGTGCCCGCGTCCGCCTTCAGGAGCGTGGACAGGATCCGCACGACCGTGGTCTTCCCGGCCCCGTTGGACCCGAGCAAGGCGAAGATGCTGCCGCGGGCCACGTCGAACTCCACCCCACGCAGCACGTGCAGCTTGCCGTACGACTTCTCCAGCCCGTGCACCTGGATCGCCGGGCCCTGGACCTGGGTGGCGGTGCCCTGGACAGCGGCCCCCTCCTTCGGTATCACGGCTGTCTTGTTATCGCCGTCAGTATGCGGTGTAGACATAAGTCGAGTATAAGTATGCGCCGTATACTTTGCAAGTCATGACGGATGAGGCTTCTCCTCCTCCACGTGCTCCACGTGCGCGCAGGCAGCGGCGCGGGCTGACCCGCGGGCAGATCGTGGAGCGGGCGCTGGAGATCGGCGATCGGGAGGGTCTGGACGCGGTGAGCGTGCGCCGGCTCGCGTCCGAGCTCGGTGTCACCTCGATGGCGCTCTACCGCCATGTGAAGGACAAGAACGACCTGTTCTCGGCGATGCTGGAGGCGGTCTCCGCGGACGTCGACCTCACCGTCGGGATCGTGGGGACGATGACCTGGCAGGACCGGGTCCGGCGCCTGCTCCGGAACGCGGCCGAGGCGCTCTCCGCGCGACCCGTGATCCTACCGCTGCAGATCGCCTACCAGGGTCCTCTCACGCCGACCGTCGTCCGCCCCCTCGAGGGCCTCCTGAACATCCTGCTCGAGGCCGGCTTCTCGGCCGAGGACGCGGTCTCCCTGTCCCGCACCATCATGCTGCTGCTCGCCGGGCTCCTCCTGCTGGCCGGCCCGGACCTGGGCGACTGGATGCCTTCCGAGGAGCTGGAGGTGGTGCGCCGGCGGAGCGAGCTGATGCTCCTCGACCTGTCCAAGGACGAGTACCCGGTCATCCGGCAGCATGCCCGCCTGTTCGCCGAGGTCTTCGTCTCGCCGGGTACCGGCTGGCTCGACCAGACCATCGACCTGCTCGTCGCCGGGTTGGAGGCGAAGCTGGGGGCCGCCCGGTAGACCCTATGGGGCGGGCAGCCCTAACCAGGGGTCGCCTGCCGGGCTGAGAGGCCGGACACTCCTCGCGGGGATTTGTCTGACCGGAGAGCAAAGCTCCGGCTGACCCCAAGGGTGATGAGGAGGCCCGGCCATGACTGGAACTGTGACATTTGTGGGGCTGGATGTCCACGCTCGCTCGACGCACGCGGCGGCGGTCGACGTGATGACGGGAGAGCTGACCAGGGTTCGGTTCGGTGAGGGGTTGTTGGCCCCCATCACCTGGCTGGGGTCGCTGCCCAGTCCGGTATGGGCCTGCTATGAGGCGGGGCCGACCGGGTTCGGACTCTATCGGGCGGCGACGGAGGCGGGGATCCGGGTCGACGTGATCGCCCCGGGCAAGACCCCGCGCGGACCGGCGGACCGGGTCAAGAGCGATCGCAAGGACGCCGAGCTGCTCGCCCGTTGTCTGATGGCGGGCTCGCTGACGCCGGTGAAGGTTCCCTCGCTCCAGGTCGAGGGGGCGCGCGATCTGACCCGTGCCCATGACCGCTGCCGTCGCGATCTGATGACCGCCCGTCACCGGCTGTCGAAGATGCTCTTGCGCTACGGCCTCATCTACCCCAAGCCAACCACCTGGACCCAGAGGCACCGGCGCTGGCTGGTCAGCCAGCAGTTCCCCGACCCGATCAGCGAGCTTGTCTATGCCGACCTGATGGCCGCCACCGACGGGCTCACCAGTCGCAAGGCCGCACTGGCCGAACGCATCTCCCTGCTGGCGCTGGAGAAGCCGTACTGGCCGACGGTTGTTCGCTTGCGCTGCTTCCGTGGGGTGGATACGCTCACCGCCCTCAGCATCCACTTGGAGCTCAGTGCCGACTGGGCCCGGTTCCAGAGAGCTACCCGACTGGGTTGCTGGCTGGGGCTGACCCCATCACGTTCCCAGTCCGGGGAATCCGACCACCAGGGCTCGATCACCAAGACCGGCTCCGGCCTCGCCCGCCGCTTGCTGATCGAGGCCGCCTGGCAGTACGCTCGCCCACCTCGCATCGGAGAGAGGCTGGCCAGCCGGCAGCAAGGCCAGCCCGATCACATCCTTCAGATCGCCAACCGAGCCCAGTACCGGGTCCATCGTGTCTACACACGGATGCGCTCGCGGGGCAAGCCCAACAACGTGATCGCCGTGGCCTGTGCCCGTGAGCTGTCCTGCTTCCTGTGGGCTGCCGCCATCGCTCCCTGACCACACCTTTCCGCACCAAGCGTCCGGCCGCGAGGTCGGGGTGCCGGGCCGCGAAGCGGCCAGCACGCGCGACGGCGCTATGGGCAGCCCCCGCCGGGCCACGCCCGATCGGTAGACCCGCGCAAGCTGGCAGCAGGAACCAGGGCCCTGGGGTAACCAACCCCCGCATTTCAGACTGGCACCGCCGATGACGTGCTCGGCACTCCGACCCCTCGACCTCCCCCTATCGACACCTCTATCCGGCCCGCTGCCGCCGGCGATCACCCATGCCCACGAACTACCGACTTGACAAGCGGGTGCACCATATCAGCGCCAGAGTGCGGACACTCTGGCCCGGAGGAGATCTCCGGCCCTCAGACCGCGTCGTCCTCGTAGAGCTTCTCCCCGCGGTGGAGGCGTCTGGCGATCTCGAACGTCTGGCGCTGCGAGCGCGTCGTGGTGGCGTGCGCGGCCAGGTAGCCGGCGGCGGCGACCAGCGGCAGGGACGCCTCGGGACTGCCGGCGAGCAGCTGGTGCTGGCGGACCGCGGCCTCCACGCACTGGATGGTGTGGAAATTGCGGTTCTCGCGCACCAGCCCCGCACCGAGCCCCGCGATCAGACGGCGCGGATCGCCACCGCCGCCCAGGAAGGAAGCCGCGAGCCGGCGCGCCTCGTCGACCTGCTGCTGCTGGTCGAACAGCCTGGGCAGCTCGGCGAGCAGCGCGCCGGCGTCCGCGCCCGGGTCGGGCTCCGGCAGCCGGGTCGCGGGGACGTTGAGGAAACGGTCGAGGTGGATGCTCATCGCCGCGTCGAAGGCCCCCCGCACCAGCTCCGGCGACGGCGACCGCCGCAGCCCCTGCTCGACCGCGTTCGCGAACGTGAAGGTGTGGAGCGCGGTGTCCCAGTCTCCGAACTCGTTGGAGGTCGGGAACCGGGCGATTCGAGTCGCCGCCGCGTACGACACCGCCGACGCCAGCTCGACCTCGGTTGCCCCCTCCCGCAGCGCTTCCAGGAGCGCCTCGACGATGGCGGCCGGCTCGCTGTCGAGGACCGTCTTGATCAGCGAGCCGCGTCCCTGCCACCGGCCGCGGCGAGCGCGACCCTCGGCGATCGCCGGGGCGAGGTCGGCGAAACCGCGCTCCAAGAGGGCGACCAGGTCGACCGGGTTGCGCCAGGCGTTCGCTTCCTCCATCCGCGCGGCGCCGGCCAGCTGGGCCGGCAGGGAGGCGAGCACGGTCTCGGCGCGGTCCCAACCCGCGGTGTCGAGCGCCTCGAGCGCCTTGTTCGTGAAATCCAGCGTGTGGCCGCCGTCAAGGTAGCGGTGATCCGTCGCGGCGGCGAAGAGCATGCGGGCCAGGTGCTCCGGTGGGGTGCCGGCGCGGACGGCCGAGACGAGCGCCCGCTCAGCACCCTCGGCGTCGCGCACCTCGATGAAGCGCCGGAACCAGGCCTCCAGGCGCTCGGGGCTCGGGATGCGGCCGGGAAGCGGCTCGAGCGGGAACCGGGGTGGCCCCATGGCGGAGTCGGAGGCGACGTCGGCAAGCCCCTGGTACAGCGCCAGAGGGCGGTCGGCCGGCTCCAGGCGAGGGACCAGGTTCATCAGACAGCTGAGCGTGGTCAGGCCCCGGAACCATCCTTCGCCCCGCCGGGCGACGCCGAAGTCGAGGCCGGCGCGAAAGACCTCGACCCCGCTCGGATCCGCGTCCTGCAGCGCGATCGTCGCCTTGGCGACGACCAGCGAGATGTCCCGCTCCAGCCCGTCCAGCAGGCGCTTGCGCTGGTGGCCGACCGGATCGGCAGGAGGGCTGAGATCGATCAGCACGTCGTCGCCGTCGACCTCGACCGGGAAGTTTCGCAGCTCGTCCGCGAACTGGTCGAACGTGCCCCCGGTGGCGACGTCGAAGCGGGCGTGGTGCCAGTGGCAGGTGAGGATGCCGTCGGAGAGGCTGCCGCGCTGAAGCGGGAAGCCCATGTGCGGACAGCGGTTGTCGACCGCCCGCACCTGCTCGCCATCGGCGAACAGGCAGACCACGGCGCCGTCGAGATGCACCACGAGCCGCCCCGAGGTGTGCAGCTCGGCCAGGGAGGCGGCACGGACCAGATGCCTTGACGCGACCGGGTTCATGGCTTCCCTCCTGTGGTCATCCGGAGCGGAGCCGGCTCGGCCTCCGCTGTCCCTGGAGTCTTGCACAACGTGCCCGGAAGTGGGGCCACCATCCCGGCCTCCCCCCCGGCCCCCGTCCCTCCTCACGCAGCGGGGGCATTACTGTTGGCCTGACAGCCGCCCGCAGGGTAGACAGGTGGACACGGAGGACGAGGCATGGCATTCGCGGTCGCCGGCGACGGAACCCGGCTCTACGTCGAGGAGACCGGGTCCGGCATCCCCCTCCTGTTCGTGCACGAGTTCGCGGGCGACCACCGGAGTTGGGAGCCTCAGGTCCGCGAGTTCGCACGACGCTACCGGTGCATCACGTACAACGCCCGCGGCTACCCCCCGTCGGAGGTGCCGGACGATGGCGCCCGCTACTCGCAGGAGCAGGCGGTCGCCGACGCCGTCTCCGTGCTCGACCACCTCGGGATCGAGCGGGCCCACGTCGTCGGCCTGTCCATGGGAGGCTTCTGCACGCTCCACCTCGGGCTCGCGCACCCCGACCGGGCTCGCTCGCTGGTGGTGGCCGGCTGCGGCTACGGTGCCGAGCCGGGGGTGCGGGACCGCTTCCGCGCCGAATCGGAGGCCAACGCCCGGGCGTTCGAGGCCGACCCGTCCGCCGCCGCCGAGTCGTACGCGCTCGGCCCCAGCCGCGTGCAGCTGCAGGACAAGGATCCGCGGAGTTGGGCCGAGTTCGCCCAGCAGCTCGCCGGCCACTCCGGGCGGGGGTCGGCGCTGACGCTGCGTGGAGTGCAGATGCGGCGGCCGTCGCTGTACGACCTTCGCGAACGGCTGACGGCCCTGACGGTGCCAACGCTGATCGTCACCGGCGACGAGGACGAGCCCTGCCTGGACGCCGATCTGATGCTGAAGCGCACGATCCCGTCCGCGGCGCTCGCGATCCTGCCCCGCACCGGGCACGCGTGCAACCTGGAGGAGCCGGGACTGTTCAACGGGCTGGTGCAGGAGTTCCTGACCACGGTCGACGCCGGACGCTGGACACCTCGAGACCCGCGGTCGGTCAGCGAGCACCTCACCGTCCGCTGACCGCGAGACGGCCGGCCCGCCCCGCCGCGTCAGAGGACGGCTCGACTCGGCTCGGGGAGCGCGGCAACCGCTTCGTCGATCTCCTCCTCGGTGTTGAAGAGATGGCAGGCGAAGCGCACCCGTCCGTCGCGGACCGCGCACAGCACGCGACGCGTCCGGAGCTGCTCCTGCACCGTCTCGGGCGAGATCCCGGTCGGGGTCACCGAAACCACCGCCGATCGCTCCCCGCTCAGCTCCGAGCTGGCGATCCCGTAGCCGCGCTCGCGAGCGCCCGCGATCAGACGGGCGGAGAGCTTGAGCACATGATCCTCGATGACCTCGGTGCCGACCTCGGTCAACAGCTCGAGCGAGGCACCCATCCCGATCACCGACGGCAGGTTCGGCACGCTGATCTCGAAACGCTTCCCGTCGGCCGGCGGGGTGAGCCCGTGATCGAGGAGCTCGCGGGTCTCTCCCCCCGAGTTGCGTGAGCCGACCGTCCTCACCCGCAGGTCGTGCAGGGCTCGATCCGAGAAGTACACGATCGAGTTCCCGAAACCCGAGAGCAGGAATTTGTACCCGTGTGCGGCCACCACGTCGGCGCCCAGCGTCTGCACGTCGAGGTCGAGAGCGCCCATCGCCTGCACCGCGTCACAGGCGATCCAGATGTCACGACCTGCGCACAGGTCGCGGATCGCCGCGACCGGCGCGCGAAACCCGTTCAGGTTGTTGACCAGGCTGACGCAGATCGCCCGCGTGCGCGGCGAGAGGAGCGCTTCGACATCGGCAAGGTCGAACCGATGCCGGCCCCGGTCGGGGATGACACGGACGCGAACGCCTCGATCGGCGAGTGAAAGCCACGGTGCCACCGAGCCCGGAAACTCCTGCTCGTACAGGATGACCTCGTCCCCAGGCCTCCAATCGAGACCTTCGGTGATCAGCGTCGCGCCTTCGCTGGTGCTATGCAGGAAGGAGACGCGCTCCGGCGAGGCATGGATCAGACGGGCGGCGGTCATCCTCGCCTGCTCGATCCCGCTGCCGGTGGTCCCCAGCGGATCGGTGGAAAGCTGCGCAGCGGTCTCGGCCAGGGTGTCGACATACCGTCTCGGGTGCGGGCCGTAGGTTGCGCTGTCCAGGTAGATCCACGATCGAGTGATCGGAAACTCGTCACGAGCCTGCTTCAGGTCCATTTCGCGTGTGCTCCTTGTGCCGGCCGGTACCTCGCCCGAGAGTCGACCGAGGCTCCGGATCCGGCCCCCGATGCCGGAGCGTGAACCCTCAGACGCGTCTCCACACCATCTCATGAGGCGGGCGGGGCGGACCGAACAGCTCGTCGATCCAGGGCGCATGGGGCGGAGGGGGTCGTCCATGGTGCGAGATCCGGTGCCAACCTCGGGCCTGGAACCACTCCGGGTGCTCGGGGCTGATCAGCAGAATCCGGCCTCCGGGACGGGTGACCCGGACGACCTCGGCCAGCATCGCCGGGTCGGGCCCGAGCGACCCGCAGGCGCCCGCCAGATCGAACGTGTGGTCCGGTACCGGGAGCGCGTCCGCCCAGCCGGCCACGACCTGGACGCCGGGCAGCCGGTGGCGGAGCAGCCGGCCGAGGCCGATCGACGGCTCGACCGCCAGCACGCGACCGGCGTGCTGAGCGAGGAAGTTGGTGAGCCTCCCGCTTCCCGCGCCGATCTCCAGCACGCCGGTGGTGGGCACCTCGATCTGCCGCAGCACGTCCGGGTGGATCGGCTCCGCGCCCGCGAGCGCGTCCCAGAGCTCGGGCTCCAGGTGGTAGATGCAGGGCCAGAACATCGCCTTCACGACGCGGTCGGCCGACGGGCGATCGCCGGCGCAGGCTCGATCGAACTCGCCGGGCGGCACGCACGCCAGCTCGCGGCGCCTGACCCCGTCCGGCAGACGGCCCACGTCGCCCAGCGTGTACCGCCGCCATCCCGGCGGCACGGTGCGGACCCGCTCCGTGTAGTCCACCGTTCTCCGGCCTCCACAATAGGCAGGTGGGATCCCCGCCGCTCACGATCGCGCTCGTCGCATCTCCGGTCACGCCTCTGGGAGGGTCGGAGGTCGGCGGAGCGCAGGCGCTCGTCGTCGACCTCGCGCAGGGCCTGGCCGCGCGAGGTCACGCGGTCACCGTCTGCTGCGCGTCGGGATCCGAGGTGCCGGGAGTGCGCCTCCTCATGGTCGACGTGCCCCCGGCCGCGGCCCGATCGGCGCTGGTGCATCCCGACCGGCCGGCGCCGCGCGTGGCGGAGGTGGACGCGGCGATCGCCGCCATGTTCAGCGCCATCGATCGTTCGGGCTGTGACGTGGTCAGCCAGCACGCGTTCGACGCCGCCGCGTTCGAGGCCGTGACCGATCCTCCGGTCCTCCACACGCTGCACCTGCCGCCGCTGGCCGGGCCCGTGGTGGACGCCGTGCGCGAGGTCCCGGCCGGGCGCCTCGTCACGGTCTCGGAATCCAGCCGCCGCGAATGGGCACGCGAGGGGATCAGAGTTGACCGGGTGATCCGCAACGGACTGCGAGGTGAGCCGGACCTGGACCTGGCCCTCGACGTGCCCCGGCGGGCGTTGGGGGCGGGGCGCATCTCGCCCGAGAAGGGCTTCGAGGATGCGATCAGCGCCTGTGGCGCGCTGGGCATCCCGCTGACGATCGCCGGCAACCGGTACGACCCCGACTACCGCATAGACCTGGACGGTGCCGATTTCGCAGGCGCGCTCCCGCGCTCCGAGGTGCGGAGGCTGATGGCCCGGAGCGCGGTGTTCGTGTGTCCCATCCGGTGGGAGGAGCCGTTCGGTTTGGCGGCTGCGGAGGCGCAGATGAGCGGCTGTCCGGTCGCCGGCTACCGTCGGGGAGCGCTGCCCGAGGTGGTGGAGGAGGGGGTCAGCGGCTACCTCGCCGAGCCCGGCGACCTGCGCGGGCTGGAGTGCGCGATCGCTCGCTGCCTCGACCTGGACCGCCGGCGGGTCCAGGCGAGCGCCGAGGCGCGTCTTGGCATCGCCCCCATGCTGGATGCCTACGAGTCCGCGTTCGAGGGGCTCGTCCGGTGAAGCCGGTGGCCATCGTCACGGGCGGCGCCTCCGGCGTGGGTGCGGCGGTCCTGGCCGACCTGGAGGCTCGCGGCTGGTCCGTGACCTCGCTCAGCCGGCGCGAGGGTTGCGACATCTCGGACGAAGCGCAGGTGGAGGCCGCGTTCGGGCGTCTGCAGCGGCTCGACGCGCTGGTCAACAACGCCGCCGTTCTCGTCAAGCGCCCGTTCGCCGAGATCTCGGCCGCGGAGTGGGACCTCCAGCTGGGAGCCGGGCTCCGCGGAGCCTTCCTCTGCAGCCGGGCCGCGTTCCGCCGCATGCGCGAGACCGGCGGCTCGATCGTCATGGTCTCGAGTCTCTCGGGTGTACAGGGGGCGGAGAAGTTCGGGGGCATGGCCGCCTACGTGGCTGCCAAGTCGGGCCTGGCCGGCCTCACCGAGGCACTGGCGACCGAGGGGCGGCCGATCGGCATCCGCGTCAACGCGGTCAGTCCGGCGGCCGTCGACACCGAGATGCTGAGGGTCGCCGGGGTGGCAGGACCCGCCCTGAGTCCCTCCGACGTGGCGCGAGTCATCGTCTGGCTGGCGTCGCCCGAGTCGGCCCCGCTCTCCGGTGCCAACATCCGGATCGATCCCCCTCGACTTGATTTATAGTGACTAGGCGCGATAAAATGCCGGGATGCTTCTGACCGTCCTCGCGGAACCGCGGCGGCGTGCCATCCTCCACACCTTCGAGACCCGGCCTGCCGCGGCGTTCACCGTCGACGACATCGCGACCGAGCAGCACCTGCACCGTTCCGTCGCGTTCACGCACCTGGAACGGCTCGCCGACGCGGCGCTTCTGGTTCGGGGCACCCGGCCCGGTCACCGCGGCCGCCCGGCCCGGACCTATCGTTACGCCGGGTGTGCCCTCGAAGCCAGCCAGCCGGCGCGTCAGCACCGGCTGCTGGCACAGATCCTGGGTACGGTTCTCGGTGCCCAAGGGGCGCGCGGCGCCGCCGGGGCGCGCGAGCAGGGACGGCGGCACGGGCTCGCGCTGGCGGCAACGGCGGCATCAGCGGAGGCGGCGATCGAGGCCCTGGCCCCGATCGGCGGCGACTATCACCTCGAGGGCCCCATCGTCGAGGCGCGCAACTGCGTTTTCAGGGAGGCCTGCGAGAGCGCCCCGGAGATCGTGTGCAGCACTCAGGCCGGCATCATCGAAGGTGCTCTCGAGGCCGCCGGCGTCAGGTTCCGGGTGCTGCCAGGCGGTCCCGACGCGTCGGGAGGCTGCCGCTATCGCCTGGAGCCACCGCTGCCGGGACCCGTCCCCGCAACCGCCGGGACCCGGACCCGGTGACGCTCGAGGTGCGGATCACCCGGCGGGCCACGTTCGCCGCCGCGCACGTGCTGGCCCGGCCGGATTGGGATGCGCTGCGCAACGAGGAGGTGTTCGGCGCCTGCGTCCGCGAGCACGGCCACAACTACGTGGTCGAGGTCACGGTCTCAGGCCCCGTCGACCCGGCAACCGGAATGGTCATGAATTTGAAGGACATCGATCGGGTGATGAAGGAGAGGTTGATCGAGGCGGTGGATCACCGGCACCTCAATCGCGACGTGGCGTTCTTGCGGGGTGTCATCCCGACTGCCGAGAACATCGCGATCGCCGCCTGGGGGCGGCTGGAAGAGGGGCTGAAGCCGGCCCGGTTGGTCCGGCTCCGGCTCGTCGAGTCGGAGAACAACTCGGCTGAGGTGCTGGCACCGTGAGCCTCGTGCACCCGGTTCCCGAGGGCGCGCCCGACGGGGACGAGCTCCGGGACCTGACGCGCCGCCTGCTGATCGCGATCGGCGAGGATCCCGACCGCGAGGGGCTGGTGGAGACGCCACGGCGGGTGGCGGAGTCGGTCTCTCAGCTCACGGAGGGATACGGCGTGAGCCCGCGTCAGGTGGTTGGCAGCGCGCTCTTCGCGCACTCGGGCGAGGACCTGGTACTGGTGCGCGACATCCCGTTCTACAGCCTGTGCGAGCATCACCTGCTTCCCTTCTTCGGGCGCTGCCACATCGGCTACGTCCCGCAAGGGCAGGTGATCGGCCTCAGCAAGCTGCCGCGCCTGGTCGACGTCTTCGCGCGCCGCCTGCAGCTTCAGGAGCGGTTGACGGAGGAGATCGCAGGTGCCGTCGAGGAGGTGCTGCGGCCGCGCGGCGTCGCGGTGATGATGCAGGCGCGGCACCTCTGCGTCGAGATGCGAGGTGTCGAAAGGCTGCACGCGAACACCGTGACCACGTGCTACCTGGGGGTGCTGCGCGCCGACCCGGACCGCCGTAACGAGTTCAAGGACCTGGTCCGCACCGTCAACGACGATTCACTGTAGAAGGAGGTGGAGGGATGACCGACGGCACCCGTTTCATCATCGTCGGAGCCAGCCTGGCCGGTGCCAAGGCGGCGGAGGCGCTGCGCGGTGAGGGCTTCGAGGGCCGCATCACGCTGATCGGAGAGGAGTCGGAGCTCCCCTATGAGCGGCCACCCCTCTCCAAGGAGTACTTGATGGGGAAGGCCGAGCGGCAGACGGTCTTCGTCCACGACAGCGACTGGTACCGGGACCACGAAGTCGAGCTCCGGCTTGGGACCCGAATCTCCTCGATCGACCGCGGAGGCCACCTGGTCACCACCGAACCCGGCGAGGAGATCGGCTACGACCGCCTGCTGCTGACCACCGGCGCCTCCCCCCGAACGCTGCCGATTCCCGGTGCGGACGGCCCGAACGTCATGTACCTGCGCCGGGTCGAGGACTCGGACCGGCTCCGGGATCGCTTGGCAGGCAGCCGTCGGCTGGTCGTCATCGGCGGTGGATGGATCGGGCTGGAGGCCGCCGCCGCGGCGCGCGCAGCCGGCGTCGAGGTCACGGTGCTGGAGGGTCAGGAGCTCCCCCTGCTGCGGGTCCTCGGGCCGGAATGCGCCCGCCTCTTCGCCGACCTCCACCGGCGCCAGGGTGTCGATCTCAGGCTGGGGGTGCAGGTGGAGGCGGTCGTCCGGGAAGACGGCGGGCCCTCCCGTGTCCGGTTGGGAGGGGGTGAGGAGGTGACCGCGGACACCGTGCTGGTCGGCATCGGAGCGCGCCCGAACACCGAGCTCGCCGAGGCGGCCGGGATCGAGGTCTCCAACGGTGTCGTCGTCGACCAGGCGCTGAAGACCGCCGACCCCGACATCCTGGCGGCCGGCGACGTCGCCAACGCCCACCACCCACTGCTTCGGAAGCACATCCGGGTCGAGCACTGGGACAACGCGATCGGGCAGGGAGAGGCCGCGGGGCGGTCCATGTACCGCGACGGCGTCGTCTACGAGCGGATCCCGTACTTCTACACCGACCAGTACGACCTCGGCATGGAGTACGCGGGGTACGTCGAACCGGGTGGCTACGACAGGGTCGTCTTTCGGGGCGAGGTGGACAAGATGGAGTTCATCGCGTTCTGGCTGGACGCGCAGCGGCGGGTCCTGGCGGGGATGAACGTCAACGTCTGGGACGTCAACGAGACCATCCAGGCGCTCGTCCGATCGCAGCAGCCGGTGGATCTCGCCCGTCTCACCGACACGTCGGCACCGCTGGAGGGAGCCGTCGGCACGCTCTAAGCGCCAGAGTGTCCGCACTCCGACCCTACCGGCGGCCCGGTAGCACCCGAGTGCGGACACTCTGGCATTCACGGGGAGCGCTGATGGATGCCGAACCGCTGACCACTGAACAGGTGGACCGCCTCCGCGTCGAGGTGTATCCCGACCGGGCAGCGCTCGGGCAGGCCGCGGCCGCGTCGGGGGCGCGATGGTTACGCGAGGCGGCGGCCCGCGGTCGTGCGCGGATCATCTTCGCGTCCGCCCCCTCCCAGCGCGAGCTCCTGGCGGCCCTGGCAGTGGAGGACGTGCCCTGGCCGCGGGTTGAGGCCTTCCACATGGATGAGTACGTCGGGCTGAGCCCCGACGCCGAGGCGTCCTTCTCCGCATTCCTGGAACGAAGCCTCTTCTCGCGGGTGTCCGCAGGCGCGTTCCACGTCATCGACGGGAGCGCCACACCGGCGGGAGAAGCCGAACGGTACGGCGCGCTGCTGCGCGCGGCTCCGATCGACGTCGTGTGCTGCGGCGTGGGGGAGAACGGGCACCTCGCATTCAACGAGCCCGGATCGGCCGACTTCGATGACCCGGTTCCGGTCAAGGTGGTCCAGCTGGAGGAAGCATCGCGGCGCCAGCAGGTTCATGACGGCACGTTCCCGACGTTGGAGAGCGTTCCTCGGGCGGCCCTGACTCTGACGGTGCCGGCGCTGATGGCAGGCGCTCACATCGCGGCCGTGGTTCCCGGTCCGTTGAAGCGGGACGCGGTGCACCGGCTGCTGCGGGGCCCTGTCGAATCCGCCTGCCCGGCATCGGTTCTGCGCCGCCACCCGGATGCCGTGCTCTACCTGGACGCGGGCGCGTACGACCGCTGACGGCCGTCCCCCACCATCAGCGGGCGGCGGAGGGTGCTTCGGCGCACCCCGAAAGCTCGGCCCCGGCGCGCCGCGACGGGCGGTAGGGTACGTAACGAGAGAGGGCGCGGCGAGACGGGGCAGCCGTCGCGGGCACGGCGGCCGGAACGGAGGGAAGAGCAGATGAGGATCGTCGTCTACGGACCCGAGCGTCGTGTCGGAGCGTGGGAGGGCGACCTCGTGATCGACCTCGCTCGCGCGTACGCACGGTACCGAGGTGGGGATCTGGCCGATCGGGAGCGCTTGCCTTCCGCGTTGCTGCCGTTCATCGAGGCTGGTCCGGAAGGGCTCGAGAAGGCACGTCAAGCGATCGCCCACGCGTCGTCGGCCCCGCGGACCGACGGCGTCGTCTTCGACCGCCAGGAGGTGCGCCTGCACGCCCCCTGGCCGGGGAAACGGATCGCGTGCGTCGGGGGAAACTTCGCCGACCACCTGATGGGGATGATCCCGGGCGGGCCGCGAACGCTGGAGGGCGTCGCGCGGGAGGCTCGCGAGTACGGCCACTGGGGCTTCTGGAAGGTCGCCGACGAGGTCGTCGGTCCTGACGGTGAGATCCCCTATCCGTCGCGGACCCGGTACCTCGACTACGAGGGGGAGCCGGCGATCGTGATCGGCCGGCGGGCCAAGGACATCTCCGCGTCCAGCTACCGGGACCTGGTCTGGGGCGTCACACTGCTGAACGACGGCAGCATCCGCGACGGCATGGGGACCCAGCAGCCGCGGGGCATCAGCTACAACCTGGCCAAGAACTTCGACGGGTCGGCCGCGATCGGACCCTGCATCGCGGTCGGCGAGATCGACCCGGAGGATGTGCCGGTCGAGACGCGCGTCAACGGTCAGGTGCGTCAATCCTTCAACTCGAGGGACATGATCTACGGGTGGGGCGAGGTCCTGGAGCACCTGTCCCGTGACTTCACGCTGGTCCCCGGCGACATCCTGAGCGGCGGCACCGGTGCCGGCACCGCGGCCGATCAGACCGCGCCCGGGCCCGACGGGTCCCGCTCGCGGGAGCTGTTCCTGAAGCCGGGTGACACCGTCGAGGTCGCGTCGCCGCGGATCGGAACGCTGCGGGTGACGATCGTCTGAGGCAGGCATGCGTTTTGCGGCACCAACGGAGGAACCGGATATGACGGCGACGGGCATCACTTCGACGCCGGATCTGGACGACCTGACACAGCTCAACCTGCGCTTCATCGACGCCTGGCGAAAGGGCTCTTGGGAGCTGCTGGCACCAATCCTGACGCCCACCTTCGGTTACCTCGACGGGGCGCGAGGTGACCTCTGGGAGCTCCCGCGTTACATCGAGGTGCTGAGGGCGAGCGCCGAGCCGGGCCTCAGCATCGATCAGGTTGCGATTCACATCGCCGGCGATGTCGCCGCTGTCTCGGCACGCAGTCACCGGCCTCCCGACCGCCACAGTCGCTACCTCGACTCCTATGTACGCACCGAGGAGGGATGGCGCTGCTACCACGCGTGCGTCTGGCCGATCACGACCTGATGCGATCCGTCTCGACCGCCGGCTGGTGCCGCCGGAACCGCCAGATCAGACGAACGCTTCCGTGACCGCACGCACACGACGCTCGGGGTCGACCTTGATCCTGGGCGTGCTCCTGCTCGCGGGCCTCGGCTACGCTCTCCTCAGCTCGGCGGTCATCCCGGCTCTGCCGACATTCCAGCAGAGTCTCGACACCAGCGAGCTGGGCTCCACCTGGTTGCTCACCGCCTTCCTGCTGTCCGCATCGGTGGGGACGTCGATCATCGGCCGGCTCGGTGACATCTATGGCAAGAGGCGGCTGTTGTTGTGGGTCCTCCTCATACTCGCGGCAGGCTCGCTGCTGGCAGCAGTGTCGCAATCGCTGGCCATGCTGATCGTGGCGCGCGTGATCCAGGGGGTCGCCGGCGGCATCTTCCCGCTCGCCTTCGCCATCGTCAGGGATGAGTTCCCCGAAGAGAGGGTGGCCGGGAGCATCGGGCTGATGTCTTCCATCCTCGGAGTGGGTGGCGGTGCCGGCCTGGTGGTCGGAGGACTGATCGTCCAGCATCTCGACTGGCACTGGTTGTTCTGGCCGCCGTTCGCGATGGCGGTGCTGGCGGCGGTGCTGACCTGGCTCTACATCCCTGAATCGCGGGTGCGCTCTCCGGGCAAGGTGAACTGGTGGGCGGCCGCACTGATGAGCATCGGGATCTGCAGCGTGCTGATCGCGATCGCGCAGGCGCCGGTGTGGGGTTGGTTGGAAGCGACGACGCTCCTGCTGCTTGCGGGCGGGCTGGCTGTCTGCGCGCTCTGGGTGCTCGTCGAATTGCGCAGCCGCGTGCCCCTGGTCGACATGGGCATGATGCGCCGTCGGGGCGTCTGGACCACCAACCTGGCCGCGTTTCTCCTCGGCGGTGGGATGTATGCGTCGTTCAACGTCCTGCCGCGGTTCGCGCAGCTGCCGACGAGCACCGGCTTCGGCTTCGGGGCGTCCGTCCTGGTCTCCAGCCTGTACCTGCTTCCGGCCTCCCTCGCGATGGCGGTCTCGGGCGCGGCGGCGGGCCGGGTCACGCATCGGTACGGGTCGAAGGTCGCGTTCGTCGCGGGCGCGATGATCTCGGGGGCCTCGTTCGGTTTCGCAGCCGTCGAGCACCGGCACCCGTTCGAGATGGTGATCAGCACGACGCTGCTCGGCGTGGGCATCGGGCTCGCGTACGCCGCGCTGGGGAATCTCATCATTCAGGCGGTGCCGCCGGCGCAGACCGGGGTCGCGACCGGGATGAACACGGTCATGCGGCTGCTCGGTGGGGCGCTGGGCAGCCAGATCTCGGCGACGTTGATCGCGGCCAACACCGCCGCGACCGGGCTTCCGACCGTGACCGGCTTCACCGACACCTACGTCATGGCCACGTTCTTTCTGGTCGTCTCCGTCGTTGCCGGTTTGCTCATCCCCAACCCCCGGATATCCCCGGAGCTGGTCAGCCTCGGAGAAGAGGACGCGGCGGCGCCCTGAGTGCCCACAGGTTCGGGCGTTGGTGCACCAGTCGCCTTCTTCCCGTGCCCGGAGTGGGGTGTTGGCGCACCAATCGCCCTCTTCCCGCCGCCGGTGACCGCTGCCGGTCGGGGTCGGCTCAGCGGCGCTGGGGGAGCTGCTCCCGCCAGAAATCGAGGTGGAGCTGGAGGCGTTCGAGCTCGACGCTGAGCGCCTCGTCGTCTCCTGCCAGCTCCCCTCTCGCGGCCGGGTCGACCGACGCCCCCTCCTCGCGGATGGAGTCGATGAGGGAGCGTTTGAATCTGCAGAGCTCCTCGTAGACGGCCACCCAATGGCCGGCGTCCCCGGGGTGGGGCGCGCTCACGTCCTCTCCTTCGAGATCGCGTGGCATCGCGCGCGCTCCCTGGAGTCGCCTCTGCAGCCCGAGCAGCCGGTCGCGTTCGCGGCGGAAGTCGTCGACATTCACGGGGGGTGAAGATAGTGCACGACCGGCGCGAGGTCCATACCCCGAAGCCATGCCGAGGCCGCCGCGAGATCGTCCGGTACCGGCGGCCGATCCGAAACGCGAGTCGGGAGCGGCGCGGGCCGTGAGAAGATTGGCCGGCGCGGGCCGCCGCCCGGGCAGTGGCGGAAGATTCCGGATGGTTTGGGAGGAGGGGGACCATGGGCACCGCGGAGACGGGTGGGCTGAGCTACCAGGTGGTGGAGGGGTGGGAGCAGCTGCCGGAAGGTTTCCACCACGGGGACGTCGCCGGCGTCGCCGTCGATTCCAGGGACCGGGTCTACGTTTTCACGCGCCGGGAGTCGCGCGTCATCGTCTACGACCGGGACGGCAGGTTCCTCTCGTCCTGGGGCGAGGATCTCTTCACGCCGCGGACCCACGGCATCACGGTGGGTCCCGACGACACCGTGTACTGCGTCGACGAGGGTCACCACGCGGTCTACCGGTTCACGCCGGAAGGGAAGCTCGTGCAGACCGTCGGAACCCCCGACACGCCGTCGGACACCGGCTACGACGGCTCCCTGGCGAGCATCGTTCGCGGGGGGCCTCCGTTCAACCGTCCGACCAACATCGCCGTGGCCCCGAACGGTGACCTCTATGCCAGCGACGGCTACGGCAACGCGCGGGTCCACCACTTCCGCGGCGACGGAAGCCTGGTCCAGTCCTGGGGTGAGCCCGGTACCGGACCCGGTGAGTTCAACCTTCCGCACGGCATAGTGGTGGCCGAGGACGGACGCGTGCTGGTGGCGGACCGCGAAAACGACCGGATCCAGATCTTCGACCCGGAGGGTGATTTCCTCGAGGAGTGGACGGACGTCCAGCGGCCTACCAACATCGCGCTCGACGCCGACGGCAGGATCTACGTGTCCGAGCTCTGGCGTCCGGCTGGCGACGAGTCGCTCCGGCTGGGTCGCATCGACGAGGATCGGCCCGGACGGGTCAGCGTCTACGAGCCCGGAGGGCGGGTCCTGGGACGGTGGGGAGGTCCGGATCGAATCGCGGCCGGCAATTTCATCGCCCCTCACGACATCTGCGTCGACTCGCGCGGCGACGTCTATGTCGGCGAGGTCACGTGGACGTTCGGGGTCTCGCGCGGCGAGGTACCCGAGGGCAGCCACTCGCTCCAGAAGTTCACCCGGACCGGCTGACCGGGAGGCGCGAGGTTGGCCACACCGGGGGACGGCACCGGACGTCGACGGTGACCGCACAGACTGTCCGGGACCGCCCGGTGGTGTCGGTCGTCACCGGAGCCGGATCCGGGATCGGACGGGCGACCGCCGTCGCCCTCGCCGGCGGTGGCCGGGAGATCACCGTAGTCCTGGTGGGCCGCCGGAGCGAGGCGCTGGAGGAGACGGCAGCGCTTGTCGAGCGGGCGGGCGGCCGGCCGATCGTCCAGGCCGCCGACGTCGCCGACCCGGCGGCCGTCGATGGGGTGCGAGCGGTGGCCGAGGCCGCGGGGCCGGTCGACCTGCTCGTCAACAACGCCGGGGTGAACGTGCCGGTCCGGACGCTCGACCGCCTTGCCGTCCGTGACTGGGAGCGAATCTTTCAGATCAACGCCACGGCACCGTTCCTGATGACCCGCGCGCTGCTGAGCGGGATGCGCGCGCGGCGCCGCGGCACGATCGTGAACGTTTCCTCGATGGCCGCGCTCCGGCCAGGTGCCATCTCGGGCCCGGCATACGGCGCCGCGAAGGCAGCGCTGGTCTCCTTCACCGAGTCGATCAACGTCAGCGAACGGCGCCACGGCATCCGCGCCTGCGCCATCTGTCCGGGCGAGGTGGCCACGCCCATCCTCGACGACCGTCCGGTCCCTCCGCCGGCGGAGGCGAGGGAGCTGATGCTGCAACCGGAGGACGTTGCGGCCACCATCCTCCACGTGGCCGGCCTGCCGCCGCGAGCGATGATCGAGCTGGTCACGATGTTTCCCACCGCCCAGCGGGACACCAGCTCCGAGCTGGTGGACTGAGCCTCGTCACCCGTTGGTGCACCACCGGGGCTTACCGCGACGGTTTAGCACCCGATGGTGCACCAGCGGGGCTTACCGGGGCAGGCGGTAGACGCGCCGGGCGTTGCCACCGAACGTTGCCTCGCGGTCGGCCGGGGCGAGGTCGGCGAGAAGGGCCTGCCAGCCGCTCAGGATCTCGGCGTAGGGCGCGGCCAGCGTGCTCACCGGCCAGTCCGACCCGAAGAGAAGGCGCCCATCGCCGAACCACTCCCGCACTCCCCCCAGGAATGGCGCCAGCCTTTCCGGCCGGGTCCGGAACGCCGCCGGGTAGCTTCCCGACACCTTGCACCAGACGTTGGGCATTGCACCCAGGGCCTCCATCGAAACCGTCCAGGCCACGTCCTCGCCATCGGCCACCGCGGGTTTGCCGAGGTGATCGATCACGATCGTGAGCTCGGGCGCCGCGCGGGCAGCCTCCACCGCCGCCGGGAGCTCCCTCGCGCCGGCCAGCAGGTCATAGGCCAGGCCCTCCCGGGCGAGCGTGCGCAGACCTGCGTGGACGTCGGGACGCGCCAGCCACTCCGGCTCGTGTGCCTCCAGCTCCACCCGGATCCCCACCAGCCGGTCGCCCCCGGGCTCGGCCCGGAGCCCCGCCAGCACCTCCTCCAGCGCGGGATCGGTGAGGTCGGCCCAACCCACGACCGCGGCCACCAGGTCGTCGGCCTCCGCGATCGCCATCAGCGTCCGGGTCTCGTCGAGCGAGTGGCGAGCCTCGATGACGACGGTGCCCTCGACGCCGTGCCCGGCGGTGACCGCATGCAGATCGGCGGCGTCGAACCGCCGCCGTATCGGTGCCGCCTGCTCGCGCTCGAGCCAGGGATAGTGGAAGCGGGTCGGATCCCAGAGGTGATGATGGGCGTCGATCACGGCGGGGAAAGCGTACTGCCGGGTGTCTCAGTCCGGCCGCGCCGCGTGCCAGGGCAGCGCGGGCCAGAGCTGCTTGATCACGGCGTCGAGCTCGGCGGTCGCGTGCTCGTCGAGCTCGGCGGCGTCGTCGAGCCGGCCTCGCGTGGATGACGTGACGCCACGCCGCCGAAGCACCCACCGCGTCCCGGCGTCTCCGTAGGCGGCGATCGCCGACTCGCCGACCTGCCCCGCCGCGTGGAGCCAGCGGGCGCCGTCCTTGTCGCCGAGCGTCCACTTGGCAAAGGCGGCGCCCACCACGTCGACCCAGGCGACGCCGGCCAGGTTGCCCGCCGCACCGCGCTCCAGCTCGTCGAGGAGAAATCGACCGTCGCCGCCCCCGAACACGAGGCCCCGCTCCGGAGGCATCAAGCCGAGGCCGCGCGTGATCGTCTGAGGCAGAACGGGCGCTTCGTCTTTGAGCGCGACGATCTCCGGGACCTCCTCGATCAGGCGCCGGAGGTCAGTCTGGTCGAGGGCGGAGAAGTCGGAGAAGTCGCTCGCGTTCTGGAGCATGATCGGAAGGCCGACACCCGCGAGCGCGCGGAAGTGACGCACCAGCCCCTTGCCGGTCACCCGCGACATCCAGGGCGGCATCGCCACCACCGCGTCCGCGCCTGCCCGCCGGGCCGCCTCTGCCAGCGCCACCGCGTCCGCCGTGGTGAGCTGCGTGACGCCGGCGACAAACGGCACGCGCTCGCCGATCCCCTCGGCCACCGCCGTGTACCCGGCGGCGATCTCGTCCCGTCCCAGCAGATAGAACCGGCTCGCGATCGCCGGCCAGACGACGCCCTGGGCGCCGGCCGCGACGAAGTCCGCCTGTGCGGTGAGGTCTGCCGCCACCACGCGGTCGTCACCGTCGAAGGTCGTGGCGAGGACGGCGTACACCCCGCGTCCCAGTGCCTTGGTCATGGCTCAGTCTCCGAACGGGGAGCGGCCCTGGTCGGCCCAGAGCTCGGACCCGGTGATTGTCGACGCCTTGTGAAGCGGCAGGAACATGATCGTTCGCCCGCCGCCTCATGTGCGGGAAAACGCCGGCGGCGCCGGCACCCGTCGAAACGGCCACGCGCCCGGGTTGCCCGAGGCGGACCATATACTCGGGTCGCATCCTCGGCGGTCCGGTGACGCATGACCGGGCGCCGGGACAGGACGAAGGAGGTGGGGCATGGGCGTGGGCCGGGATCAACGTTCGACCGGCGTTCCGACCGGACCGGCCGCCGTGGAAGGAGTGCGGCGGTGCGAGTGACCGGCGTGCGGACGCTCTGCCTCTCCCGCATCCACGAGCCGGAGCGCATGTGGTTGACCAGCAACTTCCGCGCGGTCAAGGCCGATGCGGCGATCGTGGTCATCGAGACCGACGAGGGCCTGGTCGGAATCGGCGAGGCTAGCCCCTACGGGCAGCCCCGGATGATCGAGAGCTGGGTCCGGCGCCTGGAGCCGCAGCTGGTCGGAGCGGATCCGGCCGAGCCGGGCGTGGCTCCCAGCCCCCACGGGCGTGACCTCGCCTACGACTGCGCCGTCGCCGGGATCGACTGTGCACTCTGGGACCTGCGCGGCAAGCTGGCCGGGCAGCCGGTGGCTTCGCTCCTGAACCCGGCGTGGCTGAAGGAGGTGAGGATCTACGCGTCCGGAGGTTGCGACTACGACTGGCGCCACCGACCCGAGAGCCTGATCGACGAAGTCGCCGGCTACCGGCGCCGCGGGATGACGGCCTGCAAGATACGGATCGGAACCCGGTGGGCATGGGACCAGGTCACCCCCGAGCGCTTCCTCGACCTGGTCCGGAGTCTGCGGGATGAGGTCGGCCCTGAGATGGAGATCATGGTCGACGGCAACTGCCGCCTCACCGTCGACGAGGCGGTGACGGTCGGGCGGGGCCTGGGGCGGCTCGGCATCACGTGGTTCGAAGAGCCGATCGATCGGACGGATCTCGCCGGCTATCTCAGGCTCCGAAGCGAGATCGACGTGCCGGTGTCGGCGGGCGAGGGTTTCGCGACGCTGGAGCAGTTCCTGCCCTTCATCGAAGCGCACGCCTACGACATCGTGCAGCCGGACACCGCGCTGACGGGGATCACGGAAGGGCTTCGGATCGCGCTGGCGGCCGAACGCCAGGGTCTCGACACGGTCCCGCACAGCTGGCACAACGGCCTGATGGCGATGGAGAACGCTCATTTCGTGGCAGGTCTTCCGCGGCCCCGGATACTCGAGGTCTGCATGATCCAGGGCCCTCTTCAGTGGGGCCTGCTGGCGGATCCGCCGACCATCGCGGGAGATCGGCTGCTCCTGCCCGATCAGCCGGGGTTTGGAGTCTCGATCCGCGAAGGCGTGCTCGAGGAGTTCCCACATATCGAAGGCAGCTACTCAATCGAGGTGATGCGATGAGCGACGTCCCTCCGGCGGCGGTGGAGCTGCCGATCCATGGCCCCGTGCCCGCCCCGGTGCCCGAGCGGCTGCTCCGGGACCTGGCGGAGGTCAGCAGCGCCACCGCCAGCACCGAGCTCTACCGGTTGGGAATCCGGCAGGCGACCATCACCGGCCCCCGTCTTCTGCAGGCGGAGGACCACCATGTGGTCGGCCGGGCCGTCACCCTCCAGTTCATGCCGCAGCGGGATGACATCGCGTCCGGCCTGGGGCAGGAGCACGGTGAGAAGAGAAGCGCGCTCTGGTGGGTGTTCGAGCAGATCAACCCGGGCGACATCCTGGTCGTCCAGGCGTACGGCAACCTCGGCACCGGCTGCATGGGAGACATGCTCACCACCTACCTGAAGGCGCGCGGCGGGTTGGCGGCGATCGTCGACGGCGCGGTGCGCGACTGGCCGAAGATCCGGGAGATCGGCCTGCCGGTGTGGGCCTGCGGGACGACGCCTAACTTCGCCTCCCAGCAAACGCTCTTCCCCTGGGCCTACAACACCCCGATCGCTTGCGGCGGGACGCTGGTGCTGCCGGGTGATCTGATCGTGGCCGACGGCGACGGCGCCGTCGTGGTGCCCATCAACGCGGCTTCACAGCTCATCGAGAGCGCGCGGAATCACGAGGAGTGGGAGGAGTTCAGCCGGCTGCGGCTCCAGGAGGGCGGGAGCTTGCGCACCTACTATCCGCTGAGCCCGGAGGGCGAAGGGGAGTACCTGGAGTGGCGCGCGAAGCACCCGCTGGAGCAGTCTGGATCAGCGTAGGACAGCCTTCCCAAGCCGGTGAGACACGGTGGGGTAGGGGTCAGAGTGTCCACACTCCGACGCTATCGGGCGCGGAGTAGGGTCAGAGTGTGGACAGTCTGACCCTATCCCGATAAGTCGCCGATTCACTCCCGCGGTGTCGTGGCGTGCAGCGGCGAGCGGTCTCCGACCGACCACCGGTGCCCGAAAGGATCGGTGAAACCGCCTTGCCAGTGCGGTCCCCATGGGGTCTCGTGGTTGGCGGGCCGCTCGACCTCACTCGCCCCACCGCGGGCTGCCCGATCGATCAGCGCCCCCGGGTCGTCGACGAAGACCTCGATCCGAACCGTGGTCGCGTCGATGTCGGCCGGGCTCGGCTCGCGCCTCCGACCCGGCACCGCCTCGTGGATGAAGAAGGGCGCGCCATCCAGCTGCAAACCCGCCACGCCATGGAGGTCCCAGAGCGTCTCGGCACCGAGCACGGAGGTGTACCAGCGCACCGCGGCGTCGGCGTCGGGGACGATCAGCATCACCGAGAGCGACGCGGTCACGGCACCCAGGCTAGTGCTCGCCAGGCCCGGCGAGAATCCCCAAACCTTCGAGAGCGGTTAACGCCCCCATCGCCGTAAGCCTCGTTAGGTGACTGGTAAGGGACAACATCCTGGGGTCGGACCTGGGGTAGACCTCAACCGGTGGTACGCCACCTAAGAAGGGGGTTATCGCGGTGTTGTTCGGCCGTGGACGGCGCGAGCTGCGAGTGAGTCGGTGATGGCGGTTGACCACGCCGCGCTTCGTGAGATCCCGCCGCCCCCGAACGCGCCCCGTGAGCGGGTCGGGGATGGGGCCCGGATCCGGTACTTTCAGGCCCCGGACGGGCGTGTCGCAGGCTTCGTCGGGGAACCGCGGGGCAGCTGGACGCAGGTGGTGGCGCCGCAGACCGCCTCCGCGTTCACACCGTCCGACGCCGCCATCGCCGCCCCTGATGCGCGTGGCTCCCGGCATCGAAGCGCCGATGGCGGAGGTCACGCCTCCGCCCGGCGGCCCCGACACGACACCCACGGGTGAAGCCATCCACTGGTTCGCGGGGCCGGGAGGGTCGCGGCTGGGCTTCGTCCGTGAGGGGGAACGGTGGCGGCCGACGGTCCGGGAGCAGGCGGCGGCCGAGCCCGCGGTTCCGGCCCTGCCGGGCGCGGTCGGCACCCCGGCCGGGCCGGCGGTCCGTGATCCCTCGGCCCCTTCCTGGATGCAGGTCGCCGCCGCACCCCAGCCGGGACGGCCGGCTGCCGGCCGGACGCAGCCCGCGCCCTCCACATATGCGGGAACCTCCGGCATCCGGGGCCGGGTCCGGAACTGGTGGGAGGAGGCCGGCCGGAACGGCGAAGCCAGGCGGGCCAGGAAGCGGTCGGGCCGCCCTGTCGAGGCCGCTGCCACCGACGCGCACGATCGGGACCCTGGGGAACCCACGACCGAGCACGACGTCCACCGGCGCCGGCGCTGGGCGAGCCGGTTGCTGCTGATCGTCGCCGGGCTCGCCACCGCCCTGGTGGTGCTGACGGTGGTGAGCGACCTGCTGAGCGTCTTCCACCCGACCCCCCAGCGGGTGGAGCAGGTGGTCGAGAAGGGCGGGGACGGGGGCCTCTCCTCCTCCGACCTCGCGGCCTCCAGCTTCGCCGTGCAGTTCGCCTGGGCCTACCTGACCTACGACCAGAGCAATCCCCAGCAGCACGCCAACGCCCTCGCCCCCTTCCTCGGCCCCGACGTGAGCGACACCTGGGACGGCACCGGGACCCAGCAGGTGGCGACCGCCCAGGCGACGTCGGTCACCTCCTCCGCCGGCGGGGTGGTGGACGTCGACGTCGCCGCCTACGTGGCCGCGGTCACCTCGGGCGGCACCCAGCAGCTGCGCTGGCTGTACCTCTCCATCCCCGTCCAGGTCCAGGGGACGCAGCTCACGATCACCGGCCTGCCGGCGACGATTCCGCCACCCGTGACGGGCACGCCTTCCGCCGGCGCTCTTTCGCCCGCGGTCTCCAACCAGGACACGCAGCTGACGCAGCAGCTCACGGGTGCCATGCAGAGCTTCTTGCAGGCCTGGTCGAGCGGAAACGCGACCCAGCTCTCGTACCTCGAGACGCCGAACGCCGGCATCCAGCAGCTGGGCTCCTCGCAAGAGACCTTCGTACGCGTCGCGAACTTCCAGGTCGAGCAGGGCTCGGGTGAGACACGCACCAGCCTCGCGCTCGTGACCTGGGCCGACGCCGTCACCGGGGGCCAGTTCACGCAGCCCTACACCGTGACCTGGACGTACTCCGGAAGTCGCTGGCTGATCAGCTCGGTGAGGCCGGGCGCTGGATGAGGAGGTGAGAGAAACGTGCAAGCCCTTGGTGACGTCGCACTCGCGGTCGCCGGTCTGCAGGCATCCCCGCCGCCGATCGACCCCAACGCCGTCATCAGCAACGCCCAGACGCTGGTGTTCCAGATCGTGGGTGGTGTGATGGCGATCGGCGTCGTCGTCTTCGTGGTCCATGCCTTCTTTCACCCCGAACGTTCGATCACGCGGATCATCGGCGTCGCGGCCCTGGCCGTGGTCGCGTTCCTGTTCATCGCGTTCCCGACCTTCCCGCTCGCCATCGCCGAAGGCATCGGGAATGCCTTGCATCTCTGAGCCGGCCGGCGATCGGGGGGCGGCGCCGTGAGGATGCCGAACCTGACGCAGGCGCTGCGCGTCCGGAAGGTGCTCTACCACCTCCGGGGACTGCCGCTTCCGGTCCCGATGACGGTCCCGGAGTTCGTGATGGTCCTGCTCGGGTCCGCTCTTGCCCTGGTCATGCTGACCGCCCACCTCGTCGCTTCGCCGGTGGAGCTGGTCGTCATCGGGGGGGTGGTCGGGGTGGTCGTCTACGCGCTGCGTCAGGAGTCGGTGGACGGCAAGACCCCCGGCCAGTGGGTGGTCACCGCGCTCCGCTGGATCAGCAGCCCCGCGGTCCTGGTCGGGGCGCACCCGGATCTGGAGCGGGACCTCCCGGTTCGTGTCGAGGCCTTCGTGGTGCCGCATGCGGCCGATGAGCTCCGCCGGTGGACGCCGCCTCCCGGCTCGGCCGGCATCGCCGGCATCGCCACCGTCCGCGGCCCGCTGATCCCCCCCGGCACCGACGAGGCGTTCCGGGGCCCCGGCTGGCTGCGGATCGACCAGCGATCGCACGGGGTTCCGCGGCCGGTCGGGCCCGAGCGAAACGGACATACCGATCACTCAAACCACACCCACCCCGGAGGACGGTGACCGTGCTCGCGGATCGGGTCTGGCGGCCGCGTATACCGCTCCACGTCGAAGAGGGCCTGCTCGTCAACGACCACGCCGCGTGGGTGTGGGCGGTGGTGCCGCTGGTGACCCACCCGGCCATCGAGCGGACCGCGGTGCTGGGCGAGGTGCAGCGCCACATCCGGCTCTTGAACCGGGCCCAGCGTGGCTCCTGGCACCTGTCGGTGCTCCCGATGCCGCTCTCGCCCCGCCTCTCCAGCGTCCCGCTCCGGGAAGTGCGCGAGCAGCCGTTCTGGCGTCACTACCTGGACCGGCAGGGGACCTACCTGGCCCAGACCGAGACTCGCAGCCGCATCGTGCTGATGGGCCGCAAGCTGGGGGACCGGCGGGACAGTGGGTGGACGTCGGCGCGGCGTGCCGCCGAGCGCCTGGTGGGCGCCGAGGGAACCGTCGAGACGGGTGAGCTGGAGCGCTGGCGCCGCCAGCGGGATCGCTGGCTCGGCGAGTGCCGCTCGCAGGTCCCGAACGTGGTCGCCTGCCCCGCCGGTGTCCTGCGCTGGACCGTGTGGCGTGCCTACTGGCGCGGCCAGGAGCTCTCGGTCCCGAGCCCGCCGCTCGACGACTTGCCGACCGCCGGCGACGAGGCGCGCTCCTTGATCAACGGCGTGGTGCGGCGCGCGCCGGCGGGCCGTGGCGCCGGGTATGTCCGCCTCGGCGATCGGGGTGAGGTCTACTGCTCCTTCCTCACCCTCCCGCACTTCCCCCACGGCAAGACGTTCGAGACCGGGTTCGAGTGGCTGTTCGAGCACGAGAAGCTCCCGTTTCCGGTGGAGGCTCAGGTGCGCTTCGAGGTGCTCCCCACGCCGGCCGCCAAGAAGTTGGTCGCGAACGCCGAGCGCGACGCGAAGGCGCAGCAGGCGCACGTCCGCGAGGCTCGCCAGCAGCCGCCCGACGAGCTGGACGAGACGATCCTGGTGGCGAGGCTGGAGCGGGACCGTCTGGAGAAGGAGCAGGGCTGCCACCTCAGGATGTGGCCGCGGTTCTGCGTGTGGGCCACCTCGGAGCGCGAGCTGGAGGAGCGCCGGCAGGATCTGATCGGCCGCCTCAGCGACCTCGATCTGCGCGTGGAGCCTGCGCGCGGCGACCAGCTCGCGCTCTGGAAGGAGGCGATGCCCGGCGACGAGGTCACCGTCGGCTGGCACGGCCATACCGTTCCGCCCGAGACGCTCTGCGGGTCCATGTACCTGGGCAGCAACGGGCTCGGGGACCCGGTCGGCGCGTACATCGGTGTCGCGCTCGGCAGCACCACCGGGGCCGACTCCCGGATCGCGGTCGGAAAGCAGCCGGTCTTCGAGGACCAGTTCCTCCCCGCCAACGCGGGCCTCACGGTGAGCCGCAAGTGCGCGCAGCTGTGGACCGGGGATACCGGGATGGGGAAGTCGATCGACGCCTGGGAGATCCTGATCCAGCTCGCCCAGCGGGGCGGCACCTGCGTCGGCATCGACCCCAAGCGCGACATGGACGGCCTGGAGGACCTGGGGCTGGACAACTTCCAGCGACTTCTGCTCGACGAGCACCATGTCGGCCTGCTCAACCCGTTCGGCCTGCTGCACAGCTCGCGCGAGCGGCAGGGGGTGCTGGCGGCCGAGGTCCTGCAGCGGATGATCAACCCGCAGCTGCTGGATCGGGCCGGCTACCTGATCGAGAACGCGGCGATGGCGGAGGCCCGCGAGGTGCGGCCGAGGATGTCGAACGTCGCCGCCCGGATCCTCGCGATCCCGAACCCGCTGGCGAGCGAGATCGCGGGCAACCTGGAGGCGGTCCGCGGCATGCCCGAGGGCCAGCTCCTCTTTGCCGACCCCCCGCGTGACACCGCGATCGAGATCGAGGGCCGGCTCACGCTGGTCCAGTTCTCGGGGCTGCAGCTGCCGGACCGCGACATCACCCGCCCTTCGCTTCGCCAGCGCCTCTCGCTGGGTTTGATGACGGCGCTCACCGCCTTCCTCGGCGAGCTCATGGAGTTCGGCGCGGACTGGATCCCGAAGGCCCTGCTCATCGACGAGGCGCACCTGGTCGTCGACTCCGAGCTGGAGACCGTGATCACGAACTTCGAGCGGATGGGCCGGTCCAAGTTCGCGATCGTGATGATCGCGACCCAGCTCCTGCGGGACGTGGTGGACCGCAAGATGATGTCGCAGATCGGCGTCGTCCGCGCCTACGGCAGCCAGGACCCGGGTGAGTTCGAGGCCGCGGCAAGAGTCTTTCCTGGCCTCACGCCGCAGCTGGCCAGGGAATGGATCTCGGGGCTGATGCCGCGGCAGTGCCTGATGCGAGACCGGCAGAACCGCGTCAACCGGCTGCTGCGCGACATCCCCTTCCCGGAGCTGCTGCGGCTCCTCGACACCTCGCCGGAAGGAAAGTGGAGGCGGGCGCACCGGGCCGAGGCGCCCCCGACGGCGGCGCAAGAGGCCGGGGCGGCCGGGGTCGCCAGGTGAGCGGCCGGGTGCGGGAACGCAGTCGATCCCCGCTCCCGGCCCTTCTGATGGTGGCGGCGGCGGCGGTCCTGATCTTTGCCGCGTTTCCCGCGCAGGCTGCCCACGCGGCCCGCGCCGGGCGCACCGAGCTGCCCCCGACCCAGGGCAGCGGGAGCTCCCCGGCGCCGCAGCTCTCGCCGTCGCCGGGGGGCCGGGCCGCAACCCCGACGACCGCGCCGACACCGGGAGCGGTCTGCGCCACCACCTGCGCGAACGGTGGTTCGAGCTCCGCGGGCGCCACCAACGGGGACGGCAACCTTTCCGCCTGCGCCCAGCCCGAGGGGGACGCCGGCGCCCTCGCCACCCAGCTCATGGACCAGCAGTACGCGGCCCCCGAGCGGGCGGCCGAGTCCTGCATCCGGGCCGACGGCAACCTCGGCTCCGGCCGGCGAGCGCAGCTGGTGCAGATCCTGCAGACGGCGGAGTCACAGGCCGGCCAGGGCCCGGCGCAGTACCAGGAGTACGTCGACCTCGTCACCTGGGCGATCACCGGGTTGACCGCCGGGGGACCCTCCTGGTTCAGCGGCCAGCAGCCGGACACCGACGGCAACCCGCCGACCATGGCCGAGCTCTACAGCGACCAGGACTACGGGGTCAACGTACCCCAGAACCTCACCGGGCTCTTCGGGCTCAACGGGAACGAGATCCCGGCGTTCGGCTTCCCGCCCGCGGTGAACAGCGGTCAGGCGGTGATCGCGATCGGCGATTTCTCGTTCAGCGGCACCTGGATGACAGCCGGCAGCGACTCGATCGCGGGCGCCGTCGACAACCTGTACCGCGCGCTCTTCCTCCCCTACCTGGCGGTGGTGATCGTGCTGTCGGTGCTCTTCATGTTCCTGCGGCGGGGCCATGACCATCGGGGGCTGGTCCACGTGGTCTCCGAGACCGGCTGGATGGTGCTGGGGATCCTGATCGTGATCGCGTTCCAGGTAGCACCCGCGCAGCTGCTGCAGAACGCAAACGGGCTCTCCACCGGGATCGCGCAGCAGGTCCTGGACACCGCCGTGGCGGCGGATCCGACCCTCGCCCAGGCCTCGGCGGTCTACGAACCGAACCCCCCGCCCGCGGGTTCGCTGTCGGCGGAGGCGCCGGCCCTGAAGATGTACGACCAGTCCTGGTGGGAGCAGAACGTCTACGACCCCTGGACGCTGATCAATTTCGGCGAGGTCAACCCGACCTCTTCCGACGGCAGGCGTGATCTGGGGACCGAGCTGCTGGCCGATGAGCAGATCACCGGAGGCAACAACGAGTTTTCGAGCTCGAACGACCTCCAGGGAGTCAGCCAGCAGGTCCAGACCTTCTACGCCGGCTCCAACCCGGGGCTGCGCATCGGCTACCTGGCGCTCACCTACCTCAACCTGGGGATCGCCGAGCTGCTGATGGTCGTGATCGAGGTCGGCCTGGTGGTCGCCTACCTGGGCCTGCTGATGGCCTGGCTCGCGATCGGGGTGATGGGCCTCCTGGTCGTGATTCCGGGCAAGGGCCGGGAGATCGCGTGGAGCCTCTGCCAGGTGGTGATCGGGCTCCTCACCCTCCGCGTCATCTACGCCGGGCTGCTGGCGCTGGTCATGATCATCACCGAGGAGGTGATCCCCGCCGTCGTGGGCGGGCAATCGTGGGGGGCGCAGTTCGTCTTCGGGGGGGCCGTGTTCGCCGCGATCTTCTTCATGCGGCGGCGCCTGATGGCTCCCATCGCCGCCGTCATCCACGGGCGGTCGGCGGAGGCTCAGTCCGGCCACGGCGCCCTCCAGGCGGCCGGTGACGCGGGAGTCAGACTGGCCGCCGAATCCGCCTGGAAGGGAGCTCTGGGAGGTGGAGCGAAGGCCGGCGCCGGTCGCGCGGCGGCCGCCGGCGCGGGGGCGTCCGCGGCCGAGCGGGGAGCGGCCGGCACCGCCGCCGGTGCGGGGGCGGCCGCAGGCGCCGGTGGAGCGTTCTCCGGGTTCGCCGCCGCGGCGGCTCCGGCGGCCGCGGTCGCGGTGCCCTTCCTGGCGGCGGGCGCCGTGACCTACGGGGTCGGCAGCGCCGGCGTGGGCGACGTGAAGACGATGATGGCGCTCGGCGGGCGGCACGACCTCGACCTGAAGCGGCCCCGTCTCCCTAAGGCGCCCCCCCGCCGGGACGATGAGCTACCGTCGGGGGGGCCGCAGCCCCAGGGCCCGGACCAACCGGTCGCCCAGCCGCAAGCCGGCTTGCCGGCCGCCTTGCCGCCGCCTCGCAGAGCTCCAGGCGCGCAGCCCCCGCCCTGGATGCGCCTGCATGGGGACGACGTGGTCGACGCCGAGTGGCGCTGGGTCGACGACTCCCGGCTGGCACGGACCCCGGCGCCGGCGGTCGTCGGCCTGCCGCCGGCGAAGAGCTGATGCTGCGCGCTCACCCCGAGTACCGGGCGGCCGTTCTGGGGGGAGCGATGCTGGTCGTCCTGATGGCGGTGGTGACCTGCGCGATGGTCTTCCGCGGGGGGCATCTCGGGGCTCCGAGCAGCCGGCCGCAGCTCGTGACCCCGGTAGCCAGGCAGGGATCAGGGCCGGCGGCGGGCGTCCCGACGCCGCTCGCCATTCCCCTCGCGGCGCCGGCGCCGGCGATCGCAATCGGGACCGAGTTCGCGCTGGCGTACGTGGACTACGACTACCGGTCCGGGCCCCCGACCGGGGACGCCGTGAAGCCGTACGCGACCGGGCGGCTCTTCTGGCAGCTGACCCAGGGGGGCCAGGACACCGCCGGTAACCCCGCCCCCTGGACCGCCGTCACGGTGGGGTCCGGCGAGGTCGTGACGGCGACCGTCGTCCATGTCGCCGGCCAGCTGGCCGACCCCGACGATGCGGCGGTACAGGTGGTGGTCTTCGAGCGCGACACCTCCAGCGGGGCGCCCTGGTCGGGAACGCGGCAGGAGGACCTGGGCCTCATCCGGAGCGGGCCTCGGTGGCTCGTCGACCAGGTCTCGCAGGTGCCGCCGGAGGCATCGTGAAGCTCCTCGCCGCTCTGGTGGCGCTTCCCTTTCTCGGGACGGCGCTGCTGGTCTTCTCCTTTTCGACCTTCCTGGCCGGACCCGGCGACGGGAGCGGGGCCGCGTGCTCGGGGCCTGCCGGACTCTCCGGTCTGAACGTCTCGTCGGCGTCGCCCTCCGCCGCGGACCAGGGGAACGCACAGCAGCAAGCCGCCGGGTCGGCTTCGCAGAAGCAGAACCTGGATACGATCATCGGCCAGGCCAAGGCCTACGGGCTGAGCGCGGAAGCGGCGATCGACGCCGTCACCGCGGGCCTGGCGGAGAGCGGGCTCGACAACCACGAGACCGCGAGCGGCCAGGCGATCGTGACCAACCTGGACTCGGTCGGGGTTTTCCAGGAGCGGCCTTCCCAGGGGTGGGGGACCCAGCAGCAGATCCTGGACGTGGGCTACGCGACCGACAAGTGGCTCCAGTACCTGCTCACCAGTGTCCAGGGCTGGCAGAGCATGGCTCCGGCGGCGGTGGCGCAGGCGGTCGAGCGGAGCGCCGACCCGCAGCGCTACGCCCAGTTCGCTCAGCAGGCGACGACCTGGGTCGACCAGGACTGGGCGGGCACCCCGGGCGCCGCTCCCGTCCTGTCTCGGCCGGGCGAAGCCCCGGCTCCGTCGAAGGGGTCGGCACCGTCGCCGGGTTCGACTCCCTCGCCGCCGGGTGGAGGGCTGGAAGGCTCGACGTCCTGCGCGTCGCTGGGGAGCGCGGCACAGTCCGTGATCAGCACGCTGACCGCGGCGCAGGAGGGAGGGCTCTGGCCGGTGCAGCTTCCGGTGCCGGCGCCCGGCTGGGAGCAGCAGGTCAGCCTGCCCCGGTGGCCGGCTTCGGAGGCGGCGGGCCCACCCACGGCGGTGTCGAACCAGTGCGTGGCCGGGGCCGAGTGGGCGTACGACCTGATCCAGCACTCGACCTATCGGTTCCCCGCCGCCAACGGAGTCGACGTGGCACGCGAGGCGGCCGCCCAGGGGCTGCAGGCGAGCACGGCGCCGGCGGTCGGGGACGTCGTCTCCTTCAACATCCCCGGCTCCAGTGCCGGCCACGTGGCCCTGGTGATCGCCACCAGCCCGACCGCGTTCGAGGTGGTGGAGCAGAACTGGCTGCAGGACGACGCGTACCAGGGGCAGTGGAGCAGCAGCGACTGGGACATCCGCAGCGTCGCCTGGCCCAACAACTCCGTGGTCGGGTTCGCCGGCCCTCCGCCCCCATAGCTCCAACCCCCACCACCCGCGTAGACCCCCCACCCGCGTCGTCCCGTTTTCACGCGAAACCGGGACTATGCGACCGCCCATAACACCGTTTTCGCGCGAAAACGGAGATTGGCGCCGGGGAGAGTGGTGTGGTGGGGCCGTAGGGGGAGTGGTCGGCCTGGAGAGGGGTCAGAAGATCGCGATCGGGTTCCAGGGTGAGCCGGTCCCCCCGGGCAGGCGAAGGGGCAGTCCGACGACCATGAACTCGAACCTGCCCTCCTCGACGCAAGCCCCTGCCAGGTCCTCGAGCTGGAGGCTGTCCGCCGTGAACATGCCCATGGCCGCGATCTGGAGCATGTGGATGGGGTAGGTGACCCCCTCGACGACTCCGGGCACCGCCTCCCCGTCGCCGTCGGGCAGGAACGCGGCCACGCCCCGCTCGTGCATCCAGCCCACCGCGTCGACGTGAAGCCCTGCCTTCCCCTCGCCGGCGGGCGGCGCCCCGTTGTCCCAGGGGCCCTTCTCGCGCCGCCGGCGATCGTGGCCGGTGCGAAAGACCAGGATGTCCCCCTCGCCGACCTCGACCCCTTCTGACCGCTCGCACGCCTCGAGCTCGTGGCGCCGAACGGCCTCGCCCGGTTCCAGCCATGGCACCCCGCGAAGCCGCGGGACGTCCACCAGGACACCGCGGCCGACCAGGCCCGAGGCGTAGGTATCGATGTCCAGAGAGGTCGCGCCGAGGCTGGTCAGCACCTCGGTGGCGGGTCTGCCGTTGTAGGTCTGGCCGCGGTACGCCATGTGACAGAGGGCGTCGGCGTGCGTGTGGCAGTCCCCGTGACAGGCCATACCCAGGAAGTCGAGGCCGACCGTTCCGACCGCATCCGCCGGGACGTCGTGGCCCCGGCTGACGAACGAGATGGCAGGGTTGGGGTTGTCGGGCCCCGCGATCTTGTTGATCGGAAGCCCCAGGGAGACGCGGCGCCCGCTCTGGACCAGCCGGGCCGCGGCCTTGACCCTCTCCGGCGTCAGGAGGTTGAGCGTGCCGAGCTCGTCAGAGTCGCCCCAACGCCCCCAGTTCTTGAGGGACTCGAACAGCCCGTCGAACTCATCGATCGTGAGCAGCGTCTGGCTCATGACGTGGCCGCTGGTGTGTCGCCCGCTGCGGCCCCCGCCGCGGGGTCGGACTCGTTGAAGATGAGCCGCGCCGCCGACTGCAGTGCGAGCGGCCGGTTGCGACGCAGCCACCGATTGACGAAGAAGCCACCGATGAGCCAGATCGGAAGGATGATGATCGGCAGGTTGGTCGGGAAGGGCGGAAGCGGGTACACCGATGCGACCAGCGGCGCGAGGAGAACGAGGGTGGCGAGCCCGGGGAGGATGAAGTGCAGCAGGATGTTGGCGTCGCTGCGGCGCTCTCGCCAGTAGTAAACGCTGACAGCAAAGTTCCCCATGATGTACGTCAGGATGAGCGCGAGCGTCACCAGCTCCCCGAGGAAGGCGAACTCGTTCAGAGGCCCGAGCCAGGTTCCCAGTACCAGTGAGAGGACCAGTGAAAGCACGGTGTGCGCCACGATCCCGAACGACGGCGTCCGGAAGCGGGGGTGGATCGCGCCGAAGCGGGACGGCAGGAGTCTGAACCGCCCCATCCCGTACGCGACCCGGGTGGCCGCGTTCTGGGAGGCGAGGTTGACGGCGAGGGTGCTGTTGACGAGCGCGAGGATGACGAAGATGGGAGCCCAGGGCGCGATGCCGGCGGCGAGGGTGTAGTACGGGTTGGCGGCGGTCGGGAACTTCTCGATGTCGCTGAGACCCCATCCGACGACGGTGCCGTAGCCGGCGACGACGAACACCAGGCCGCCCACCAGCACCGACACGAAGACCGCGACCGGCAGGTTCCGCCGGGGGCGTCGGGTCTCCTCCGCGAGCGGCGCCACCGATTCGAACCCGGCGAAGGAGAGGATCGAGAAGATGAGCCCGAACGCGATCCCGTGGAGGCCGGTCGGGCTCAACTGCGGGGTGAGGGCGGCCGGGTACTGGTGGGGACCCTTCGCAATGAGTATCACGCCCAGTGCCAGCATCACGATGATCTCGGAGAGTCCGAGCACGAGCGTGGCACGCAGACCCTCGCGGACTCCCAGATAGTTGACAAGCCCGAGACCGAGAATGACCACGACGGTCATCACCTGCCAGGGGATGAAGATGCCCCAAGCAGCCTGCATCGCGGTCTGCACGTAGTAGGTGGTGAGTGGGGTGCCGACGGATACGATGAGCGGGTCGAACAGAAAGTAGTTCCACGCCGTCATGTATCCCCAGCTGGGCCCCAACCCGCGCCCCACATAGGTGAAGTAGCCCCCGGCTGAGGGGAGGTGACGCGCGAGCTGCGCGACCGAGTTGCCGACCAGGAGGGCGACCACCGTCGCCAGCAGGAACGCGAAAGGCATCGAGCCACCGGCGTAGATGACGATCACCGGGGCGCTGGTAATGAGGCCGACAGCCGGGCCGATGTGTCCGATGCCCTGGAACAGCACCTCTCCGAAGCCGAGCGTGCTGTGCCGGAGCTGGGTGCCCGGAATCGGCTCCTGAGAGCCGTTCGATGTTGTCACACCTATCTCTCCCTCGTGACCGCCTTATCTGATTCGATCCGTGTGTGATCCCGGTGGTGGGTTAGGCAGGATCAACCATAGGCACGCACAGTCACTTGGTGCCACCTGGACAATGAGATCGGCGCCACTGAGAGGATCAGGGCGCGATCGGCACGGGCTATGCGTGCCTCCACCGATCCTCCATGGAGCGATGCTATGTGGAGGGCGGAATCCTGTCAAGACTGGAGGCCTCGAGCTTCAGCCAGCCGGTTCGGATTCGCCAGTGCTTGCCGGACCGCACGTGCGCGACGATCGCCCGCTCCAGCGTGCTTCGGGGCCGCAGCCGGTCGATCGCCTCGGGAGGCTGATGGAACACGAACCAGAAGGTGTCGGTGTCGGAGTCGAACGCACCGGGCACCAGCACGAACCGGTTCTGGAATCGCACCATGTTCGAGGTGGGAGGCAGGTAGGACGCCAGCTGGTCGTCGAGCAGCCAGGAGCTGCAGGTGACCAGCCGGGCCTCGTGCTCGGGGAAATATCGTGGGAAGAACGTGCGGGCCCACTCGAGCGACGCGTCGCACGCTAGGGGGCTCAAGGGTCCGGCTTCCGGGATATGCATCCCGAGCGCCGCGTCTCCGAGCCGGAAGCCTGGTTCGACCGCCGGTGGGTCCCCGGTTCCGTACCAGAAGGGCGGGCCCTCGGTACCGGTCCGGAGACGGTACAGGTTGAACTGAAGGCGACCGAGCGCGTAGATCGCGCCGCTGAAGTGAAGGCTGAGCCAGCCGATGCTGTCCCGTCCCAGCCCCGTCACCCCCCGGCGACGCCGGTAGCGGGCGACGTGCCGCCCGAGGTCGGCGAGCGTGGCCCAGGACACGGCATCCGGGATGGCTCGCTCGCCGTGCCAGCGGCGGATGGACGGGAGCACGGCCAGGTAGACGTAGATCCAGAAACAGCGGCCGTCCACCCCGGTGCTCGAGGGGAGCTCGAACCAGGGGCCGGATCCCCCCTCCCACCGTCCGACGTGCCGGAGGGCTCGGTTTGCGCAGCGCTCCAGCAGCCACCACAGCTCCGGCGTGCGGCCCGGAGTGGGCGCGGCGTGCAAGACGACGGCGGCATCGACGTCCGCGACGCCCAACCGCTGCAGCGTCGCCGGCAGCTCGCCACCGGCCGGCAGCTGGACCCCGCCGGCCGGCGCCCCGCTGGCCTCCAGCTCCCGCATCCAGGGCTCGCCGGCGATCCCCAGCCGGCGTCCGACGGCGGCGGCATCGAGGTCGGGATAAACCGGCACCCGTCCATCATCGCGGGCGCCGGCCGCCGGATGGGGGGCCGGGCCAGAGGACCCGCCGAAGGTCCCGGGTGCGGGGGGCCGTGGACCGGGCAGAGGGAGGCCGGACGGCGGTGGGCGCGGGAGGGGGGAGGCGAAAGACTGAAGGTGCGGCCCGGATACCAGAGTTCAAGGAGGTCACGAAGATGACGACCGCACTTCGGTGGAGGATCATGACGCTGCAGGTGGTGCTCGCTGCTGGTGTTCGGTTTCGGCGCGGGACTGCTGATGTACGAGAGCAGCTACATCACCGGCACCGTCCACGACCAGCTGGCGGCTCAGAAGATCTACTTCCCGACCACCGGCAGCGCGTCCTTCAAGGCGCTGCCGGCCTCCGACCAGCAGGCGATGCGTCCGTACGCGGGGCAGGAGCTGACCACCGGGCCGCAGGCGCAGACGTACGCGGACAGCTACATCGCGGTGCACCTCAACGAGGTCGCCGGGGGCAAGACCTACGCGCAGGTGAGTGAGGCAGCGATGGCGCAGCCGGCCGACGCCGCCCTCGCCGCCCAGAAGGCGACGCTCTTCCAGGGCGAGATGCTGCGCGGGACGCTGCTCAACGCCTACGGCTGGGCGCAGTTCGGGCAGTACCTGTTCCTGGCCGGGATCGGTGCCGCGATGGCGACCCTGGTCGTCCTCGGGACCTTCGTCTTCGAGCTCGTCCTGGCGCTGACCCGGAAGCCGGTCCTGCTCAGCCCGCGGCGCGCGACCAGCGTGGCGTGAGCGCACCCACGACCCGTTAGATCGATCACCAGCGCTCCCCCGGCAAACCGGCCGGGGGGGCGCTGCCGCGCGTCCCCGATCAACCGGTCTTCCAGGTCCCTGGATCGTTACCCCGAGCGCCCGACCCATGTCGATGAGGGTCTCGGTCGATGAGGGTCTCGCCACCCCCGCGCGAGCGCTGTCCGCTGAGCCTCTGACGCGGTGACGGCGACCTTCGGGGACGCGGTGACGCTCATCACCGTCCTCCGGCAGATCGGCGACCAACGTGGTGGTGATCCCTGCTTGTCCGGCGGCGCGGATCGCCATCGACCGGCCCTGCCGGCCTGACGCGGGTTAGACAAATCGACGAGCAGGGCCGCCCAGATTGCCCGCACCTCATCGGAGACGCGACGCGCGGTGGTTCGCGCCGCTGCGAAGTGGCGCCGCGAGGTCGAAGGTTCGCCAATTGTCCAGGTATGGCACCGAGGTGGTAGGGCGAGTCCCGGTCCCGAAGGTAATCTCCTCCGAATGGACTCGCGACCCCAGGGGACGACACCTGCCCCCAGCCCCGGTTTCTGGCATCCTCTGTTCTCGCTGGAGCGGCCGGCCACGGACTTTGATGACCCGAGGCTCGAATGGCGACGCCTCTTCTCCGAGCTGCTCGGCACCTTCCTGCTGGTCATGGCCGGGGCAGGAGGCGCGGTGGTCGACGCCGCGAGCCACGGCGAGATCAGCAGAACCGCCGCGGTGGCGGCCCCCGGGTTGACGGTGATGGCGATCATCCTCTTCATGGGAGCCGTCTCCGGAGCCCACCTCAACCCTGCGGTGACGCTGGCGTTCGCCGTGCGGGGAGACTTCCCGTGGCGGCGCGTCCCCGGGTACATCATCATCCAGCTGGCGGCGGCGACACTCGCCTGCCTGTTCCTGGCGGCGGTCTTCGGCAAGATCGGCCAGCTTGGTGCGACCGAGCCGGGACCGAACGTCCCCGACTGGCAGGCGTTCATCATCGAGCTGGCGCTGACCGCAGGGCTGGTGAGCACGATTCTCGGAACCGCCTCCAAGGCGCAGAACGTGGGACCGATGTCCGCGGTGGCCGTGGGTGGCTACATCGTCCTGGCCGGGCTGTGGTCGAGTCCGATCAGCGGCGCCTCGATGAATCCCGCGCGGTCGTTCGGGCCCGACCTGGTGCTCGCCAACTTCTCGCACTACTGGGTGTACGTGGCGGGACCGATCGCCGGCGCGCTGATCGCGGTCGGAATCGCGTACGTCCTGCGCGGGCGCGGCGGGGATGTCGGCGGGATCGCGGCCGCTCAGGGGACGATCGAGGTCACGCTGGAGGAGCCCGCCCGCAGAAGCTAGGCGCCTGAGCCGTGAATCCCAGCCCAGGCGTTGTGGGGGGCCGCGGAGACCCGAAGTGGGCGGACGATGGCGGCCGGTGACAGATGCCACCTCTCGGCGCCGGCGGTTGGGGTCGCCGGGTTCCCGGGAGGGGCGATCGGTGCGCCACCGCCCGTATTTCGGTCCGCGCGTGGACGGTTGGCGCGCCAACGGCGGTTGTCTCAAAAAGATATGACCGACTCCAAGAGCGACGCTCCAGAGATCCGGCGCAACGCCGCCGAACACCGGTACGAGGCCTGGCTCGGCGGTGCGCCGGTGGGCGTTGCCGTCTACCGTGAGGACCCGGGCCGGACCGTCTTCCTGCACACCGAGGTGTCGGACCAGGTGGAGGGCCGCGGCATCGGCCGCGCGCTGGTCCGCGGCGCACTGGACGACGTCCGCGCCCGGGGCGAGCAGGCCGTGCCTCTGTGTCCCTTCGTCGCGACCTACATCAAGACACACCGCGAGTACCAGGACCTGGTCCCGCGCGCGTACGACAAGGCCATCGGCAGGGCCTCGTGATGCGGGCGCAGACCGGAGGCGGCACAAGGCCGGTTTCCCTCGAGACACCCGGCCACCGGTGACCGGCCGCCGACAGGCGAACGTGTAAGTATGTAATCCGTGACCAGCCAACACGACGAGATCGCCGCCTGGTTCCGGGGCCGGCTCCCGGACGCGTGGTTTGACGGGCCGGCGACCGTGGAGTCCGACAACGACGAGATCTGGGTGGTCGGTCCGCTTGCTGTTCCCGACCCGCCCGCCGATGCCACGCCGCAGGCGAAGGCGGCCGCGGTCGAGGCCCGCGCCCGCCGCTTCCGGGAGGACACCCGGGACGAGCGCGTGCGCGTCGCACACGAGGCGGAGCATCGCTTTCGACGGCGCGTCGCCTGGGGGGTCGAGTTCGACGGTGAGCGCACCATGTTCACGGTCCGTTCGACACCCGTCATGACGCGCCTGCACCTGCCGCAGCGGCAGGTCCTCGACACGCTGGTCGAGGCCGGTGTCGCTCGCAGCCGCTCCGACGCGCTGGCCTGGTGCGTACGGCTGGTCGGGAGGCACGAGGAGTCGTGGATCAAGGACCTGCGGGACGCGCTGCAGAACGTGGAAGAGGTGCGCCACCAGGGTCCTCGGTAAGCGAGGCCCGCTGCCGGCACGCGAAGAGAGAGGGGGCGCGACCGGCGCCCCCTCCCGTCAAACGTCGATCTGCCCTACTGCGGATCGATGATCTGCCGGAGCTCGCAGGTGAACTCGAACGCGGGCCAGTACTTCCGGTGCAGGTCGATGAAGCGCTCGGTCCACTGCAGTGCCTCTTCGCGGGAGGACACGTTGTAGATCACCCAGCCTCCGATGACTTCGCGAGCCTCCGCGTAAGGCCCGTCGACCACGTTCAGCTTCGCGTCGCGCATCTCGAAGCGGGTTCCCTTCGAAGAGGGTTCCAGGCCTCCGGTGTCCGCGATCACCCCGGCCCCGAACGCCTCCTGCATGAAGGGGCCCATGGCCTCGTACAGCGCAGCCGGCGGCTCGCCCTGATTCTCGCGACTCGAGATGGTGCCCATAAAACGCATGTCAATCCTCCTTTCCTGAAACGTCGGTTGCCTGGCGGGTCCAGGGCAGCAACGCGGCGCGAAGGTGGCTGTCGCGAAGGTAAAGCGCGAGCCACATCGCTATCGCGGTGTACACCGGGAACAGCACGTCCCCGAAGAGGGGGGCCCCGATCCGGACCTTCAGGGCCACCGCCCCGCCGAGGTATCCGGTGAGCAGGATCGCGCCCAGCACCTTGGTCGGCGGGACCAGGTAGAGCACCAGGCAGCCTGCCTCCACGATCGAGAGCGTCAGCGCCACGCCGACCGGAAATCCGAGCTGGTGGAAGGACTGCACCACCGGTGCGATCCTCGACGCGTGCTCGAGCACGTCGAACGCCATGAAGAGGCCGACCATGCCGGTCAACACGAGGCCCGCCGTCCTCGCCACCCTCTCCCCTCGGCGCCGGCCGTCCACGCTCACCACCGCCCGCGCCATCGTCGCCATCACCACTCCTCCTGCTTCCGGTATCGAGGCATCTGCCGGCCCCTGCACGTGCGTCGATCGGCCGCGTCGAAAATCGACAGGCCTCCCGAAGCACCCTCAGCGCGAGATCGCGAGGACCTCTCCGGACGGAGCCTCGAGCCGGTACGGTCCCCGTCCGGCACGAGAGAGAGGAATCGTGACGCGGTCGCCGGCGAGAACGCGACGGCGGCCGTCGAAGTCGCTCAGCACGGTGCCTCCGGCGTCGATCGCCACCAGCTCGTCCTCCACGCGCAGGAGCGCCGGAGCCCGGGCATCGGGGGACCGGGTGATCGCGGTCCGGCCCGCGGACACGGCGGCGAGCAGGGCCTCCGGGCTGCGCTCCTCGGCTGCCACCCAGGTGGTCGGCGTGCCGGGCGGGAAGCCGTGCTCCGGCCGGTGGAAGTCGCTCCCGCCGATCAGCACCGCGTCCTGCCGCCACCGCGCCCAGAGGGCCCAGGGCGCGGTCGAGGTGAGGTCGAGGAACCAGGTGACGTGCCAGAGCTCGAGGGCTGCCGGAAGCTCTCGGAGCGGGTGCTGCCAGCACATGTCGCGGTCGAGCGGATGGTTGATGCTGAGCAGGCCTCCGCGTGCCGCCGCCTCCTGTACCCAGAAGTCGGCCGGCCGGCGAAAGTCGACGAAGCCGATGTCGCCGTACGCGTTGGCGTGGCCGCGGGGTGTGGTCATCTCCTGCCCGGGAAGCAGTGCGACGTCGTGCCGGGCGGCCGCCGCGCCCAGGTGAGGATGGTGCGAGACGGTGTTGTGATCGGTGACGGCGAGAAAGTCGAGGCCACTCACCACCGCGCGGGCGGCGAGCTGATCGAGGGACAGCGTCCCGTCGGAGTGGGTGGTATGGGCATGCATATCACCGGCGAACCAGGTCAGCCCGTCCGGCGCCGGAAGGTGGCGGCCACTGGCTCGAGCGGCACCGTCCAGCACGGGCGCGGATGGTTCCGGTCTCGATGCTCGAGTCGGCCGGCACCGTGATCGTCACCGACACCGCGATGGGATCGACGGGCAGCCGGCGGAGACCCAGCTGCACGCTCCACTCACCCGGCTCGAGCTCTCCGGAGATATAGCCCGGCGTCGCTCGGTCGGTGCGGATCACGAACCTGTCGCGCCGGCTTCCCGACCAGCCCCGCCAGCCTCGCGGACTTTCGCAACCCAGGTCGATCAGCGCCGCCGACCGGTCGTAGCTCAGCTCCACCTCCAGGCTCTCGGTCCCTGCGGGCACCAGGAACGGTTCGGAGCGGTGCTCGCCGGCCAGCTGGTCCTCGAGCCCGAAACGCAGAGTGCGGATCTCGCGCGGCATCCTGTCAGCTCCGCCGGACAGGCCCCTGGGTAAGCACCCGCGAATGCTATCCAACGCACGTTATGGGTGAGGGATGGAGCCGCCGCCGGCCCTGCGCAGGGAGGGTCAAAGCGCGGGTCAAAGGGCCCTGTTGGGGGTGGGTCAAAGGGAACGAGTCAAAGGGGCGTTGGTGCACCAATCGCCCGGCGGCGGCCGCGAAACCGGGATGTTGGTGCACCAATCGCCCTTTTTCAGCTCGCGATCACGCCTTCCGCGCGCAGCCGGTCCGGGTCCTCTCCCAGCTCAGCCAGCACCGCCTCCGTGTCCTGGCCCAGCACCGGGTCGGGGGCACGGGCGGCGACCAGGGGTCCCACGCGCGGATCGTCGCGAACCAGCTCTTTGAACGTGCGGAAGGGGCCCCACAGACACCCGGCCGCCTCGAGGCGGGCACGCACCTCGGCGAAGGGCAACGACGCGGCCCAGGCACGCAGCCGAGCCGTCAGCGCCTGGCGATGCTGCCACCGAACCCCCTCCCGCCGCAGGTCACCCGGCAGGTCGCCGACCTCGATCCCGGTGGCTTCCACCAGCGCGCGCCACTGCCGGGAGGTCAGCGCCAGCAGCATCAGCCACCGGCCGTCGGCGGAGCGGAGGTCGGTGCCGAAGGTTCCGTAGACCTGGTTGCCGTAGCGTCCGCGAGGCTCCTCCATAAGGCGCGCCTCGTCCACCAGCCCGAGGTGGTCCGCGACCTGGAGGGCGACGTCGGCCAGGCTCAGCGTGACCAGCCGGCCGCCGCGCCCCGCCGAACGCGACCGGTCAGCCGCCAGCACCGCGGCCGCCGCCAGATACCCGGTGGCGACGTCCCAGGCCGGCAGGACGTGGTTGACGGGGCCGGTCGCGTCCGCCGGTCCGGTGATCCAGGGGAAGCCGGTCATCGCGTTGACGGTGTAATCGACGGCGGCGCCACCGTCACGATGCCCCACGATCTGGACCGTCACCTGGTCCGGGTTGCGACGGCTCAGGTCGGGATGGGCGAGCGGGCTGCGGGGCGGGAGGTTGGTGAGCAGGTTGCCGGCCTTGGCGGCGAGGCGGGCGGCCAGCTCCAGTCCCCGCTCCTGGCGAAGATCGAGCGCGACCGTCCGTTTTCCGCGGTTCAGGCCCGCCCAGTAGAGGCTGCGACCCTGGTGCAGGGGCCAGCGCCCGGCGTCGACCTGGCCGCCGAGCGGATCGATCCGGATGACCTCGGCTCCCATCCGCGCCAGCTGCGCACCCCCGAGCGGCGCCGCCACGAACGCGGACACCTCGACCACGCGGAGGCCCTCCAGGAGGCCGGCCGTCTCGTCCATGCGCTCACCCTAGGTCCCCCCCGATGGACGTTTGTGTACAGGAGCACCCCAAACCGCGCCCGGAGGGGTCGATCCGTCTACAAACGTCCTGCGGGCAGCGGTGCAGCACAGCACCCCCCCTCCTGACCCCCAAATTCCGGAATCCGTGCCAGAACAAAACCGAGTTCTTCGTAGAATGACTCCGGGATGTCGGAGAGCAACGGACACGGGCAGCGAGGCACGTTCAGGGTCAAGTCGGGGCACGCCGACATGCTGAAGGGCGGCGTGATCATGGACGTGGTCACCGCCGACCAGGCGAAGATCGCCGAGGAGGCCGGCGCCTGCGCGGTGATGGCGCTGGAACGCGTACCCGCCGACATCCGCAAGGAAGGGGGCGTCGCTCGGATGTCCGACCCGGCGCTGATCCGCTCGATCAAAGAGGCGGTCACGATCCCGGTCATGGCGAAGTGCCGGATCGGCCACACGGTCGAGGCGCAGATCCTGCAGGCGCTGGAAATCGACTACATCGACGAATCCGAGGTGCTGACCCCGGCCGACGACGAGAACCACATCGACAAGTGGGCCTTCACGGTGCCCTTCGTCTGCGGCTGCCGGAACCTGGGCGAGGCGCTCCGCCGCGTCGCCGAGGGCGCGGCCATGATCCGCACCAAGGGTGAGGCCGGGACCGGCAACATCATCGAGGCCAAGCGGCACCTGTCGCAGGTGGCGCGGGAGACGCAGAGGCTCCGCGGTCTCAACTACGCCGAGCTGGTCCACGAGTCCAAGGACCTGGGCGCCCCGGTCGACCTGGTACAGGAAGTCCAGCGGCTGGGCCGGCTGCCCGTGGTCACGTTCGTGGCCGGCGGCATCGCCACCCCCGCCGACGCCGCCTGGATGATGCAGCTGGGCGCGGACGGCGTGTTCGTGGGCTCCGGCATCTTCAAGGCAGAGAACCCCGCCCGGATGGCGAAGGCGATCGTGAGCGCCACGACCTACTTCGACAAGCCCGAGATCCTCGCCGAGGTGTCCGCCGGCCTGGGCCGGTCGATGCGCGGCCTGGAGATCCCGACCATCCCCGAGGAGGAGCTGCTCGCGACGCGAGGCTGGTAGCTTGCGCCGATGAGTGCCGACGCTCCAGGAGCGAGGCCGGAGATCGGGGTGCTCGCGATGCAGGGTGCCTTCGCCGACCACGCGCGCGTCCTTGACCATGTCGGCGCGCGCGCGCGACTGGTGCGCTCCGAGGCGGACCTGGAGGGCCTGGACGGCCTGGTGCTCCCGGGTGGGGAAAGCACGTCGATGCAGATCCTGCTCGAGCGGATGGGGCTCTGGGAGCCGGTCCGGCAGCTGGTGCTGGGCGGCACGCCCACGCTCGGGACCTGCGCCGGCATGATCCTCCTTGCGCGGAACATCACCGACGGGAGGCAGGGGCAGCGCAGCTTCGGGGCCCTCCCGATCACGGTGCGTCGCAACGGCTACGGGCGCCAGGTCGACAGCTTCGAAGCCCCTCTTACCGTCGAGGGGCTCGGCAGCCCGTTCCCCGGCATCTTCATCCGCGCTCCGCTGGTCGAGGACGCGGGCGGAGCGGAGGTGCTGGCGACACTGGACGGGCACCCGGTGGCGGTCCGGCAAGGCCCTGTCATGGCGCTCGGGTTCCATCCCGAGCTGAGCGGCGACGACCGGCTGCACCGCCTCTTCCTGGAGCTGGTCGCGTTCAGAGGCGAGCCGGCCGCGGAGGAGCGGCGATCGGCGTGAGACGCGGGCCCGGGACCATGCCATGGGCGTGAAGGTCAGAGGCGCCACGTTCCTCGATGTGGGTCCCGTGGAGCAGCTCCACCGCGAGGCCGAAGCCCGCATCATCCAGCTTCCGGCGCCGGTCCGGCTCTGGACGCTGGTCAGCAACACGCTGACCGCCTTCCTCCCGCTGGGTCAGGAGAGCATGATCCTGGTCGCCGAGGAGCGCGACAACGTGGTCGGGTTCATCCAGGCTTCGGAGCGCTCCGGCTCGGGGGGGTCGCCGGCCACCGCTTCCATGGTGCACACCCTGCAGGTGCTGAACCTCTGCATCGAGCCTCAGCACCCGGACGAGGAGGAGATCGCGTCGGCGCTCATCGACCAGCTGGCGCACCAGGCCGGGGAGCGCGGAGTCCACCGCCTCGTGGTGCGCGTTCCCCTCGATGAACCGCTCCTGCCCACGTTCCGGATGCGCGGGTTCCGTCAGTTCGCCACCGAGACCGTGCTGCTCACCGAGCACGCGGGCCCGGGCGTGCAGACCAAGCTGGCGGGCGTGCGGCCCTGGAGCCGGCGCGACGAGCGCCGGCTGTACAGCCTGTACCGCCGGGTCACGCCGCAGGATGTCGCGCGGCTGGAGGCACCGACGTATCGGGACTTCCGCGCGCTGCGCCAGGAGCCGGGCCAGCAAGAGGTCGTGGAGCGCCTGGAGCTGGTCGCCTGGTGGCGGCTGCAGCGCGGCGACGGCACGCGCCCTGACCGCCTCGCCTTCCTCGCGGTCACCGGGCGTGCCGTGGCCGACGAGCTGGCCGACCACGCTCTGGCCGCGGTCGTCGGGCGTCCGGCCTGGGTCAACTTCCGCGATTACGACCGGGATCTGATCGAGGCGTTCCGGCGTCGCGGCTTCAGCGGCATTCTCGACCAGGCCCTGCTGGTGCGCGACGCCACCGTGACCGACCGTGCCGCCCAGCGTGCCCTGGTACCGTCCTTCGGCTGATGGAGTTGGCCACCCGCGTCTGGGATGAGGAGACCGAGCTGCTCGCGCAAACGCTGCCGCCGCGGCTCAGCCGGGCGCTGCACGAGCGGACCGATCCCGGGCAGCTGCTCGAGATCGTGCTCGACCTGGGCCGAGAGCCGGAGGCTCGCGTCCCCGGCCGGGAGATCGTCCTCGACATGCGCCCGGTGAGCGAAGAGGACATCGACTACGTCACCGAGCACATCGACCAGTTCGGCGAGGACAACCGTGCCGGAATCGAGCGCACCTTGCACCGGATCTCGGCGATCCGCAACCGGCAGGGCCGGATCGTGGGCCTCACCTGCCGCGTCGGGCGGGCGATCGGGGGGACCGCCGAGATCATTCGCGACATCGCCGAGTCGGGGCAGTCGATCCTGCTGCTGGGCCGGCCTGGCATCGGTAAGACCACGATGCTCCGCGAGATCGCGCGGATGCTCGCCGACGATCAGCGCAAGCGGGTGGTGATCGTCGACACCTCGAACGAGATCGGAGGCGACGGCGACATTCCCCACCCCGGCATCGGCCGTGCGCGCCGGATGCAGGTGCGGCGGCCCCAGCTGCAGCATGCGGTGATGATCGAGGCGGTCGAGAACCACATGCCCGAGGTCATCGTGATCGACGAGATCGGGACCGAGCTGGAGGCGGCCGCGGCTCGCACGATCGCCGAGCGCGGCGTGCAGCTGATCGCCACCGCACACGGCCAGACGCTGGAGAACCTGCTCATCAACCCCACGCTCAACGACCTGCTCGGGGGCATCCAGTCGGTGACGCTGTCCGACGAGGAGGCGCGGCGGCGGGGAACTCAGAAGTCGGTGCAGGAGCGCAAGTCGCCGCCCACGTTCGACGTCCTGATCGAGATGCAGGACCGCGACCGGGTGACGATCCACCAGCCGCTGGCGGATATCGTCGACGGGTTCCTGCGGGGAGCGCCGGCGCGGCCCAAGATCCGGGTCCGGACCCGGGAGGGCCGGGTCATCTCCAACGTGGAGCTCGAGCAGTCGACGATGCACCACGCCCCGGCGGCGCCCGCCGGGACGGTGCCTCCGCCGCGGCGCGGCCCGCGCGCCATCTTCCCCTACGGGGTGAGCCGGACCTACGTCGAGCAGTCGGTGCGCGAGCTGGATCTCCCGGTCCGCGTGCTCGGCAACCCCGAGGGCGCCGACCTGGTGCTGACCCTGAAGAGCTACTACCGGCGGCGCCCGGAGAGCCTCCGGCAGGCGGAGGCGAACGGGGTCCCGATTCACATCCTCCGGAGCAACTCGGTGGCGCAGGTCAAGGACTCGTTGCAGCGCCTGTACAGCACCGACCGGGAGGACGGCGCGGTGCAGCGTGCCCTGGACGAGACTCGCGAGGCGATCGCTCGGGTCAAGGAGACGCTGGAGCCGCAGGAGATGGCCCCCCAGAACGCCTACGTGCGCCGGCTGCAGCACCAGCTGGTGGCGGACGAGGAGCTGGTCGCGCGCTCCACCGGGAAGGAGCCCCGCCGCCGTCTCCGGATCCTCCCCTCCAGCGACTTCGAGTAGCGCGAGCCGCGATGCTGGTCACCCTGGAGGGCCCCGACGGGGCGGGGAAGACGACGGTCGCCCGCCTCCTCGCCGAGGAGCTGGAGGAAAGCGACCCGCTGCTGGTGCGGGAGCCGGGGGGCACCGCCTTCGGAGAGCGGGTTCGAGACCTCGTGTTGCGGACGGCGGGCACCGCCGAGATCGGGCCCCAGGCGGAGGCCTATCTCTTCATGGCGGCGCGGGCGGAGCTGCTGGAGGAGGTCGTGAGCCCTGCCCTGGCGGCCGGACGGCTGGTCCTGTCGGACCGCTACCACGACTCGACGCGGGTGTACCAGGGGGCGGTGGGCGGAGCCGAGGTGCCATGGCCGGCGGTCTTTCCGCTCCCGGCGCTGACGGTCCTGGTCCTGGTCCCGGCCGAGGTGGGTCTGCGCCGGCAGGCAGTCGGTCGTGCGGCGGATCGCATCGAGGGACGGCCTCTCGCGTTCCACCAGGCGGTCCATGACGCCTACCTGGCGCTGGCCGCCGCCGAGCCGGATCGCTGGTTGGTGGTCGACGGCGAGCGCCCGCCGGCCGAGACGGCGAGCCTGGTGGCTGACCGCGTCCAGGAGCGGCTCTCGCGATGAAGCTCGTGATCGCGATCGTGCAGACCGAGGACGAGGCGCATCTGGTGCGGGCGTTGAGCGACGCCGGGGTGAGCTCGACCCGGTTCGCCTCCAGTGGGGGGTTTCTCCAGCAGGGGAACTCGACGCTCTTGATCGGGGTGGAGGACGAGCGGGTCGACGCGGTGGTGCGGACCATCCGCGACAACTGCCGCGAACGGAGCCGGTATCTGACGCCGCTTCCGCCGATGGTCGAGGCCTCGGAGATCTACATGCCCTACCCGGTCAAGGTGCAGGTCGGGGGCGCGACGGTCTTCGTGGTTCCGATCGAGCGGTTCGAGCGGCTGTAGTCCGCTCCGACCTTGCTTCCCCGGGTGCCGGCACTGGGGGCTTCAGACACGCGTCCAGGGGCCCGAGTGCCGGCGTTCGGGCTTGGGTTCGACGGCGTCACCCGACCGGCGCCAGGGCCAGAGGTGCGGGTGCCAATGCCTCGATGCTCTCGCCGGGACACTTCGTCGAGCGTCGAATCGTCGGCGTCCTAGCATCGGGTGATGACGATGGCACCGAGGGATGCCGGCGCCCCCGAGCAGGGCGTGAGAGGCGACGCCGACCTGGCAGCGGTCGCGGCGCTTGTGGCCGACCCCGGCCGCTGCCGGATGCTGCTCGCGCTCAACCAGGAGGGCCGGGAACTGCCCGCTTCCCGGCTGGCGGCCGAGGCGGGGGTGAGCGCCGCCACCGCGAGCGCCCACCTCGGCAAGATGGTCGCGGGCGGCTTCCTGAGCGTGGAGACGCGCGGCCGCTACCGCCTCTACCGCCTCTCGGGGCCGGTGGTCGGCCGGCTGCTGGAGTCGATGCAGGAGCTGGCGCCTGCGCAGCCGATCCGATCGCTGCGTCAGAGCACCCGGGCCGAGGCGCTCCGGGCCGCGCGGACCTGCTACGACCACCTCGCCGGGCGCGTGGGAGTGGCGGTGATGTCAGGGATGCTCGGCACCGGGCGCCTGGAGGGTGGCGACGGGGCCTTCGCGGAAGAGCGCGCCGTGCTTGACCGGCGATCCGCGTACGGCCGCGATCTCGACTACCGGATCACGGCAGGGGGGATGCGGTTCCTCGCCGATTTCGGTGTCGAGCTGCCGCCGAGGCGGCCCGCGGTCCGCTACTGCGTGGACTGGACCGAGCAGCGACATCACCTGGCCGGTGGGCTGGGCCGCGGCCTGCTCGACCGTTTCCTGCAGCTCGACTGGGTGCGCCGCACGCCGAGCACGCGCGCGCTGGAGCTGACCTCCCAGGGCACCGCCGGACTGCGGCAGGCGTTCGGGGTCGAGCTCTAGCGGGAGATCGGCCGGGTGCCGGGCAGTCGGGGGCTGAGGGTGCGAGCGAGCCCCCCAGTGCCGGCAGTCGGGGGTCCGGGGGGACAGCGCGCGGTTACCCTGAAACAATGGCTCGAGCACTGCGCTGCGGAGTGGTCGCCCTGGCCCTTCTCGCCATGGTCGCGTGCGGGTCCGGTACCAGCGCGGGATCTTCGTCGCCGACACCGTCGATCTCCCCGTCGGCGACCAGCATCCCGACCGTCGGCACCACACCCACTCCGACCGCGGCCGGTCCCGGGCGCTGCCTGGTGTCCCAGCTGTCGCTCGCCACGGGCCAGCCCAACGCCGGTGCCGGGACGGTCGGCGAGACGTTCATCTTCACCAACACCAGCCAGACCACCTGCCAGCTCTACGGCTACCCGGGCATGCAGATGCTCGGCGCGAACGGGGAGAAGGTTCCGACCAACGTGGTGCGAACGCCCGGGCCGGAGGAGACGGTGACGCTGGCGCCGGGCGGAACCGCGTCGTTCCAGGCCCAGTGGCACGACCAGACCGGATACATGACCCCCTGCCCGAGCTCGCAGCGGATCGAGGTGACGCCTCCCAACGCCTACTCGCAGCTGACGATCACGGCCTCGATCACGGCCTGCCCGGACGGCACCATAAACGTGACCGCGGTGACCGCCGGCAGCACCGGGGGGCAGTGACCCTCCGGCTCTGGCCCTCGCCCGCGGAGCGTCGCGTGCTGGCCGAGGTCGCTCGCGGGAACCGTCCCGCGGATCTCGTCGCGCGGGGCGGCGCCCTCGTCGACGTCTTCACCGACGAGGTGCTGGAGGGCTGGGGCGTCGCCGTGGCCGGCGACCGGGTGGCGACGGTGGCTCCCGACGGCGATCTGCCGGCCGGACCCGCAACTCAGGTGATCGAGCTGGCGGGGAGGCTCGTCGCGCCCGGCCTGGTCGAGGGCCACACGCACCTCATCCGCTGCTCGCTGGCCGAGCTCATCGCGGGCCAGGTCGCCAGCGGCGTCACCACCACGTTTCTCGAGAGTCTGGAACCCGCCTACGTGGGTGGGGTGCCGGCGGTCGAGGCGCTGCTCGCGGAGGCGGCCGGCGTGTCCGGCCGCGCCTACTTCACGCTCGGCGGCCTGGCGGTCCCGGACCGCGTGTTCGACGGCCGGATCCCGCCTGCGGAAGCCTGGGCGACCCTCCTCGACCACCCGCTGGTGGCGGGTGTGGGGGAGACGTACTGGGCGGAGTTTCTGCGCGGCCACGCACGCACCGAGGGCCTGGTGGAAGCCGCCTTCGAGCGGGGTCTGTCGACGGAAGGGCATGGTGCCGGTGCGCGTGCCTCGTCGCTGGCGGCCCTGGCGGCGCTGGGCGCGGTCGCCGACCACGAGGGCATCGACGCCGCCGATCTGCGCGCGCGGCTCCGGCTGGGCCTCTGGGCCGAGGCGCGCCACGGCGCTACCCGGCAGGACCTGGAGGAGATCGCGCCGCTCTGGCAGGAGGGTGGCCTGGGCTTGCGGCGCCTGACCCTGGTCACCGACAGCGTGGAACCCGGGGACCTGCTCGCCGGCCGGTCGCTGAACGCGGTCGTGGAGCGGGCCCGTGACCTGGGCCTGCCGCTGCCGGCGGCACTCCGGATGGCCTCACTCGGCCCGGCCGAGCGCTTCGGTGCCGGACGGTGGCTCGGCGGTCTGGCCCCGGGCGCGTTCGCCGACCTGATCGTGCTGCCGCGGGAGGGCCCGGTGCGCCCGGACCTGGTGCTGGTCGGAGGGCGCCCACCGGGCCCCCCAACTCGATTCGCCCACCCCCCGACCGCGAGCGGGGTAGGGGCAGCCACCCTTCGCGAGTCCTACCTGACGCCGCTCGGACCCGGCCCTCACCGAGCGATGCGCCTGGCCGGGCCGACCGTCACCCGCGAGCTGGAAACCGACGGGTCCGGCGCGCTCTGGGTGATCGCGCTCGACCGGGCGGATCCCGGCCGCGGATTCCGGGGGCTGCTCCTCGACTTCGGCCTCGCCCGCGGCGCGGTCGCCTGGTCGACCGGTTGGGAAGCGGCCGGCCCGTTGGTGGCCGGCACCGACGTGGCCGACCTGCGCCTGGCGATGGACCGGCTGCGGGCGCTCGACGGGGGCGCGGTGGTGGTCGCGGGCGGACAGGTGCTGGCCGAGTGGCGGGCCCCGATCAACGGGCTGCTGTCGCCGGCGCCGCTGGCTGTGGTGGTGGACGAGGTGCGGGCAGTCAACCGCGCGCTCAGGGATCTGGGGGCTGTCACGCCGAACCCGCTGCTCACGCTGGAGACGCTGACCACGACCGCGATCCCGTTCCTCCGCATCACGCCGGAGGGCTACTACCGGGCACGAGACGGCTCGCGGGCCCCCCTGCGGGACGCGCCGCCGCAGGGCCGGCCACAGACCTAAAAGGGGCGATTGGTGCACCAATTGCCGATTCCGAGCACGGCGACTGGGCGGTTGGTGCACCAACCGGCCGGTTCCGATGACGTTGGGCACCGGCACGGGGACGGGACATCTTAGACTTTGCTGCCGTGGGAAAAGGCGGAACGCAGAGTCTGACGATCGGCATCATCGTCTTCCTGGCGGTGGTGTTCATCGTCATCCGGCGCATGCGTCCGCAGCCGGTGAATCCGACACGGGTCGCGGTGACGGGCTTGGTCTTCATCCTGCTGCTGGTGCTGGCCCTGGGAAGCGACATCAACCCCTTCCTCCGGGACGTCCCGGCGATCATCGCGTCCCCCTTCGCCCTGATCCTGGGTGGATTGCTGGGCTGGGTCATCGTCCGGACGATGACGTTCTGGGTCGACTCCCAGACGGGGCTCCTCTGGATGCGCGGGGGGATCCTGTTCGCGATCATCTACGTGGGCGCGCTCGTGCTCAGGGTGGGCACCACGTACCTGGCGCAGGCCGGGTCCAGCAATTCCGCGGTCGCGCAGATACCCTGGCTGCGCGGGTTCAGCGCCGACCTGGTGCTGCTCTCGATCGGGATGCTGGCGGTCCGCATGGTGCTGATCTACAACCGCTACCGGCAGCACGTGGCGGGGGGCGGCGTACCGGCCGCCGGAACCGCCCCCCGCTAGCGGCACATTGCCGGCGATCCGACCCGACGATCGTCAGGGTCGGGTCCGTTTGGCGGCAATCTGGCTATCGGAGCGGGGGTCAGGCGAGCCGGGGCATGACCTCCGTCGCCAGCAGCTCCAGGCCCGCGGTGTCCAGGTGGAGGAAATGCTGGAAGAGGATCAGCTCCGCACCGGCATCGACGAAGGGACGCAGGCCCTCGACCGCCTCGTCCGGGGTGCCCACCGCCGGGGTGTGCTGGCGGGCCGAGGCGATGATCTCGTCCGGGGTGTCCCCGTCGAGCCAGAACAGGATCTCCTTCAGCCGCACCGCACGCTCGCGCAGGTCGGCCTGGTCGCGCCCGATCAAGGCAAAGGTCATCAGGGAGCGCCGGATCGAGCGCGGGTCCCGACCGGCATCCGCGCAGGCCTCGTCGAGCGCCGAGATCATGTCCCGGTAGGCCGCCGGGTCGGGGGTCATACCGTTCCACTCGCGGGCGTGCCGAGCCACCAGGGGCAGCCCGCGCTTGGGCCCGGTGCCCCCCATCAGAAGGGGAAGGGGCTTCAAACCGGCGACCTCGCCCCAGAGTCGCTCCATGAGGTCGATCGCGTGCTCGAGGCGGTCGAACCGGTACTTCCAGTCGCGGAACGGAACCTCGAAGCGCTCGTGCTCGGCCTGGTTCCACCCCGCCCCCAGCCCGAGCAGAAGCCGCCCCCCCGAAAGCTGGTCTACCGCCACCGCCTCCCGCAGCAGCACGCCGGGTTCGTAGAACGTCACCGGGCTCACCATGGGCGCCAGCTCGATGCGCTCGGTCCACTCCGCGGCCAGGTGCAGCGCGGACCACGCCGGGAGCCCCACGCGGGAGCGCACCCCCATCACCGACTCCAGGTGATCGGCCACGCGCAGCGACGCGAACCCGAGGCGCTCCGCGTCGTGGACCACGCGCCGCCAGCGGTCCCAGGTCAATCCTTCCTGCCCTTCGACCATGACTCCGAACCGGGCCATTCGTGTTCCTCCACTGGGGTCACCGGGGGCTTGCGTCGGTTTCGCAAGAGAGACTCTAGAGGACTGCCGCCCTCGGACTCGCGGTCGGCGGGCTGATGAGGGCATTTTGCGAGCAAAGCGACGCCACGACCGTCCGGATGAGGTCCGTTTGCTCGCAATGCGCGGCTCACCGCCCTCGCCGCAGCCGCTCCCGGAGCCGGTCCACCGGCAGCCAGTTGACGATCCGCTCCTGGGGCACCCCTGCCGCCTCCGGCACCCACAGACCGAGCTCGATGTAGCCGAAGTCGCGGGCCGCGTGGGCGTCGCTGTCGAGCGCGAAATCGCAGCCCAGAGAGAGGGCCTGCGCCGCCAGCTCGGGTCCCACGTCGACGCGGTTGGGGTCGCAGTCGATCTCGATCAGCACGCCTCGCCTTCCCGCCTCGCCGAACACCGCCTCGGTGTCGTAGTCGGCGCCGGGCCGGCTGCCGGGCCGGCGGCCGGTGGGGTGGCCCAGGATGGAGACCGCAGGGTGGGCCACCGCCCGGAGCATGCGCTCGGTCATCTGCTCCCGCGGCGTGCGCAGCTTCACGTGAGGCGAGGCGATGACCACGTCCAGCGCGCCCAGCGTCTCGTCGTCGAGGTCGAGCGACCCGTCCTCCAGGATGTCCACCTCGATCCCCTGCAGGATGGTCAGACGCGGGAACGCCGGGCGCACGGCCTCGATCTCCTCCCGCTGCCCGGCGAGCCGCTCCGGCGTCAGGCCCTTGACGATGGTCATGTGGGGCGAGTGATCGGTGACGCCGAGGGCGTGAAAGCCCTGAGCCAAGGCTGCCCCCGCCATCTCGACCAGCGGCGCCCGACCGTCCGACCAGGGGGTGTGGGTGTGGAGGTCGCCCTGGTAGGCGGCTCGATCCAGGATCGTCGGGTTCCTGATCACGGCTCCGGCTTCCGCCCGCAGCCGGTCCAGGTAGCGCGAGGTGCCGCCGTCGGCGACCTCGAGCACGATCTGCTCGATGCGCTCGCCGACCCCAGGAAGGGCCCGCACCGAGGCGCGCCCGGCTTCGGTGGCCGAGGTCGGGCCGGTACAGGATCAGCATCTGCGCCGCCTCCGCGAACGCGCGGGCCCGGTACAGCTCGGGCCCTCCCCGCCGGCCTCGCGCGGGACCCGGTGGGCTCGCCATCCGCAGCCGGTAGCTGATCTCGGCCAGCGTGCGGATCGCGCGCTCCAGCGGAGAGAGCTCGATCACGGGGACCCACGCTATACCCACCCACGCTCTACCTTGGATTGACCCATGACGAAGCCGGTCGACCTGAAGGCCATGCGGCCGTGAGCGCCGGAGCCTGGGAGGTCACGGGCCTGGTCGACGGGTGGGGTCGGGAGCCAGGCCGCGAGGTGCTGGTCCGTGCGGGCGGGGAGGCCGACGCCTGGGCGCCGCACGCTCGACTGCTCGACGAAGGCGGTTGGCTCCCGCTCACGCTGGGCGGCTATCTCCTGCGCGGGGCGGGCCGCGTCCTGCTGGTGGATCTGGGCGCCGGGCGTATCGACAGTGACCGCTACCGGGGCGGGGGTCTGGTGAGCCGGCTGCGGGAGCAAGGGGTCGAGCCGGAAGAGGTCACCGACGTGGTGTTCACCCACCTCCATTTCGACCACGTGGGATGGGTCACCCAGCGGGGCGAGGTCACGTTCCCGGGCGCACGGCACCATGTCCACCAGGCGGACTGGGATTACTTCGTCAACCATCGCGACGCCGCCCCCGGCGGGGTGCGCAAGCTGCGGCCGGTGGAGCACCTGGTCGCGTTCGCCGCGGACGGCGCCGAGGTGGCGCCCGGCGTCCGCGCCCATCTGACGCCCGGACACACGCCCGGCCACTGCGTGGTCCAGGTCGAGGGCGACGGTTCGCGCCTCTGGTTGCTGGGGGATCTCGCGCACTGCCCGTTCGAGCTGGAGGAGCCGGGCTGGCGGTTCACGTTCGACTACGACGGCGACCAGGCGGAGCGGACCCGTGCCGCGTTCGTCGGGCGGGTGCTGGACTCGGGCGACCTGCTCTACGGGGCGCACTTCCCGGACCTGCGCCCGGGACGCCTGGAGCGTGCGGAAGGGTCCGTTCGCTGGGTGCCGGACCTGGAGAGGTAGGGCACCACCTCCTTTCATCCCGGGCCGCACGGGGGCCATCTGTCGACACCTGCACCCTCGGACCCGGCTTTTTCTGGCCATCTGTCGACAGATGGCCGGGGCGCAGGGGACGGGACGGTGGGGAGGTGCTGGTGGGTGCCGCGCGAGCCAAACTGTAGGGGCCGTGCCCGAGAGCATCGCCGGACGACTGCTGATCGCCTCGCCCCAGCTTGCGGACCCGAACTTCGTACGAACCGTCGTGCTCATCCTCCAGCACCACGACGAAGGCGCCCTCGGGATCGTCCTCAACCGCCCGTCGGACGCCACGGTGGAGGAAGCGCTGCCATCCTGGGCCGGGTACGTGGGCCGTCCTCCGGTGCTGTTCGGGGGCGGCCCGGTCGGCGTCGACGGCGCGCTCTGCCTGGCTCGGCTGCAGGGGCTGGAGGAGCCGCCGGGCTGGCAGGGGTTGGGCCTGCGCAGCCTGCCCGGGTTGGGGCTGGTCGACCTCGACCGTGAGCCGGTGGAGGTGACGTCCCGTCTCGAGCGGCTTCGGATCTTCGCCGGCTACGCGGGGTGGGGCGGCGGCCAGCTGGAGGGCGAGATCAAGGTCGGAGGCTGGTACACGGTCCCGGCCCGCCCTCGCGACCCGTTCACCTCGCACCCCTCGACACTTTGGGGGGACGTGCTGCGGCGGCAGGGGGGCCAGCTGGCGATGATCTCGACCCTGCCCATGAACCCGCGCCTCAACTGACTCACCCCGGGCGCCGGGCCATGAGAAGATTCGGCGCACCGACGATCGCCGCGAGACACAAGGGAGGGCGTGATGACGGACACCGACCAGGCGAAGGCGTTCGCGCTGCAGTGGATCGATGACAATCGCAGCCGGCTCTCCGAGTTCGACCTCGAGATCTGGCGCTACGCGGAGCCGGCCTGGCGGGAGTACCGATCGGCCGCCGCCTACCGCACCCTGCTGCAGGATGAGGGCTTCCAGGTCGAAGCAGGCACCGGGGGTATGCCGACCGCGTTCCGCGCCACGTGGGGTGAGGGCTCGCCCCGGCTTGGCACCTACGCGGAGTACGATGCCGTCCCCGGCAACTCGCAGCAGGTGGTTCCGCACCGGGCGCCGCGGGAAGGGCTGCACCCCTGGGCCGCCGGTCACACCGATCCCCACTCCATGCTCGGCGTCGCGTCCCTGACGGGCGCGCTGGCCGCGAAGGCGACGATGGAGCGATACCGCATCCCGGGGACGATCGTCCTCTTCGGGGAACCGGCCGAGAAGGTGTGCGGGTCCAAACCGGTCCACGCGGCGAAGGGCTACTTCGACGGGTTCGACGCGTTTCTCGCCTACCATCCGAAGGAGACCAACACCGTCGAGTGGGAGACCGCGTGCGGCTCCTACTGGAGCGCCGTCTTCACGTTCGAGTGCGCCGAGCCCGAGGCGTGGGTCGCCCAGGGGCTGGCTCCGGCGCAGGGCGGCTCCCACGCCGCCGCCCGCTGCCCGGGCGCGATCGACGCGCTGTGCCTGATGTACACGACGACCAAGTATCTGAAAGAGGGCATGTTCCCGCACACCGGCAGCTGGACGCTGAACGAGTTCGTGATGGTCGGCGGCGACGCGACGTCGGACAACCTGCCGCCCCGCCTTGCCCAGATCCAGTACTCGTGGCGCAGTCCCACGCTCGAGATCCAGGAGCGGATCTCCCAGGTGCTTCAGGAGAACGCGAAGCACGTGGCGGCGGTGACCGGCTGCCGCGCGCACCTACGCTGGGTCACCAAGACCAGGGTCGGCCTGCCCAACCTCGCGCTCGCCGAGCTCACCTACCGCAACCTGGAGCGGGTGGGGCCACCCCGCCTCTCCGAGGAGGCGCGCGAATTCGGCCGCGAGATTCAGCGGGGACTGGGCCGCGAGGTCACGGACAACCCCTACCAGGACGAGGCGGAGCGCCTGGTGGAGCCGGAGGCGCACGAGAAGGCGCTGCGGGGGGCGCTGCCCGCGTGGCAGCGCAACTTCACCTCTGACGACTACGTCGACTACACCTGGCATGCGCCCACCGTCCGCCTCTTCACCGCGCGCCCCCGCCTGCGGGCGGGTGCCGGCGAGCAGGCCTATCCGGCGTGGGCCGACAACGCGGTCGGGGGCCTGGCGGCGGCGATCGACCCCGGGCTGTTCGTGGCCGGCAAGACGATGGCGGCGACGTTCGTCGACCTGCTCACGCGGCCCGACACCCTGGCCCGCACGCGCGAGGAGTTCGAGCGGCGCACGGAAGGCGGGGTGGGAGGCAGCCGATGGTCGGCGCCGCTGCTGCCCGGCGACTTCGCGCCGCCGGTCGACCTGCCCTGGCCCGAATACGTTCGCACCGAGCGCGGCGAGGAGTGGTGGCTGCCCACCCCGGCGGCGGGTTTCGGGAGCGCGCTCACGCCCTGAGAGGCGCAGCCGGACTGCTCAGGGTACAGTGCCCCCAGGACGGTGAGACAAAGGGCGATTGGTGCACCAATTGCCCGGTCCGAGCGCGCGCAACTGGGCGATTGGTGCACCAACGGCCGAGTTACGGGATGCCGGCGGTGGCGCCGCCGTCGACCAGCAGGACGCTTCCGGTGCTGAAGCTGGAGGCGGGCACGGCGAAGTAGAGAACCGCCCGCGCGATCTCCGTGACGTCCGCGTACCGCCCCGCGGGAGGCTTCGGCGGATCCGTGTACCCGCTTGCGCCGGCGGCCGCCTCTGCGCGCGCTGCACGGTCCGGGAAGTGGCGCATGCCGGGCTCGAAGTAGCCGGGGCAGACACAGTTGACGCGGATGCCGTCCTCCGCGCCGTCGAGAGCCAGGGCCTTCGTCATCGCGACCACCGCCGTCTTGGTGACGGAGTAGGCGCCGATCGAGCGCTCCGCGACCACCCCCGCATCGGAGCCGATCAGGATCACCGAGCCGCGGCCGGCGCGCCGCATCGCCCGCATGCCGGCCTGGGCTGTGAAGAGGACTCCGCTGACGTTCGTCTCCCAGATCCACCGCCAGTCGTCGGGACGGGTCTCCAGGAGCGGCTGCACGACGCCGACGCCGGCGCTCGCCACCAGCACGCCGAGCCTTCCGGACCCGCGGACCGCCTCCTGGACGGCGTCCTCCATCGCGTCCGGCCGGCGTACGTCGGCCGCGAGGAACCTGGTCCGGCCAGGGGCCGCCAGGAGCTCCTCCGCCTCCGCACCGCGTCGCGCGTCACGACCCACCAGCACGACGGACGCCCCCTCGTCCAGCAGGAGACGGGCCACGGCGAGCCCGAGCCCCGAGCTCCCGCCCGTGACCAGGGCGGTCTGGCCGGCGAGCTGCTCGCTAGGCAGCGGTCTCGTCTCCACGGGCCAGGAACGACCGCACCACCGCCTGGTATCGCTCGCGTTCTTCCAGGTGGGCCAGGTGCGCGCTTTCCTCGAAGACGGTCAGCTCGGCGCCGGGGACCAGGCTCTGGTACCAGGCAACCGTTTCGGGGGTCGCCTCGTCGTAGCGCCCGCACGTGAAGAGCGTCGGGATGTCGATCTCCGGGAGCCGGGAAGCCCGGTCGAACGTGCGCAGGGTCCCGGTGGCCGCAAACTCGCTCGGCCCCCACATCGTCTCGTACACCTGCTGACCCACGCCCGCGTACGCCTTCTCCAGCTCCACCGGCCACGGCTCCATCCGGCAGACGTGGCGCCGGTAGTAGACGAGGGTGGCGGCGACGTATTCAGGGCAGGCGACGCTTCCCATGCGCTCGTGCTCGGCGATCGTCCTCTGCACCTCGTCCGGGAGACCTTTCTTGAGTCGCTCGGCGTCCTCGGTCCAGCGGGCGATGCTGATGCAGGGGCTGGCCAGGATCAGCATCACGATCCCCTCGGGCCGGCCGAGCACGTACTCCGTCGCCAGCATCGTGCCCCACGACTGTCCCAGGAGGTGCAGACGCGTCAGCCCGAGCGCGTCCCGCACCGCGTTGAGCTCGGCGACCGAGCGCTCGACCGTCCACAGTCCGGCGTCCTGGGGATGGTCCGACCGGCCGCAGCCTAGCTGGTCGTAGAAGACGACCGGCCGGGTGTCAGCAAGCGCCTCCAGCGAGCGCATGTACTCGTGCGTGAACCCGGGGCCGCCGTGCAGGACGAGGAGCGGCACGCCGTCGCCGCTCCCCACCCGCTCGTACCAGACGCGCCCGCCCGGTACGTCGACCAAGCCCTGAGCCGCTTGGCTCACGCACCATTCCTGTGTCCGTCATGGACGCACGCCGCCGGTGGCGCGACGTCGATCGCGGGGTTGTGGTCGAAGAATCCCGACGGCTTCAGCATGAAGCTGATCCGGGTCGCCGGCATCACCGGCCAGTCCTCGGGGCGCGGCACGTGGTGGGCGCCCATCGTGTGCCAGACCACCACGTCGGTGTCCACCAGCGGCCGGTCAGCCTGAACCCACACCGGCAGCCCGTCGCCGCCCGGGCTCTGATTGGGGTAAGCGCCGGCCGCGTGCATCTGCTCGGCATCGAACGCGGTCACCCACACCTGGCCTGTGACGTAGCCCGCCCGGCGCAGCCCGGGCGCGTCCGGCTGGAAGAAGCTGCCCACCGTCTCGCCCGGCATCAGGTTGTAGCCAACCTCACCACCGAGGCCGTTGCGCTCCGCCGGGTTGACGACGCGCCAGTAGCGTCCCACCCGGGTATCGACCGACCGCCTGCCCTCCGACTCGCTCGCGACGAGGGTGGAAGCGGTTCGCCAGCAGTTGCCGTTCGGGTTCTCGGGACCCGCGGGATCGGCCACGCTGTCGACCTCGAAGACCGAGTTGCGGTTGCCGTCCACCGTCATGTCGAGCCGCACGTTGAAGAAGTGCTGGTGGTTGGGTCCGTAGACGTTGGGCGCGACCACCGAGCCGTGCGCCGGCTGCACACCGTCGTCGACCGAGCCGTTGGAGATGATGCCCGTCAGCCTGACCTCGTACTCGATCGAGCCGTCCTGCCGCAGGTACCAGTAGAACGCGTACTCGTAGTTGCCGACGGTGGCGATGCTGGAGATGACCAGACGTCGGGACCGGCGTACCTCGGCGTGGCGCGTCTTGCCGTCGTAGTGCTTCCAGAGCAGGCCGTCGTCCTCCTCGTGGAGGCAGATCGCGTTCTTGATCTCCACCGGCTCACCAGCCGCGTCGATGATCAGTCCGTCCAGGTACCGGATGTCGCCCAGGCAGTCACAGCCGAGCTCGAGAGAGTTCGTGCAGTTACCGAGTCCCACCTCGCCCATGTCGAAGACGTTCTTGCGGTACTGGCTGAGCCCCGGATCTCCGTAGGGGATGTAGAGCTCCGACAGCGACGCGCGATGGAGCACCGGGCGCCAGCGGCCCTGGTCGCGATACGCGATCGTCTGCAGGACCAGGCCCTCCCGCTGGGTGAAGCCGACCCTGAACCGCCAGCGCTGCCACTCGACGAGGTTGCCGTCGACGGTGAAGCTGCGCCCGTCGGGCTGGGTGACCTCGAGCGGACGGAGATCGGTCCTCACGCCGTCAGGCAGGTGAGGGAAGTTGCCGGAGTCCAGGAGTGCCTCCGGGCCGTAGTCCCCGGACCGGACCGGGACCGCGACCGCCGGGCCGTCCTCGATGGAGAGCACCTCCATCGCGTCGAGGTCGAAGAGGACGACCAGGTTCTCGATCGGCCGCGCGTACGCGTTCTCGTCGGGCCGGCTCCGGGCCCAGGTCAGGCCGCGTATGACGCGGTGGCGGCTGGGATCGTCCTCGGGCCCGAACCAGCCGGAGGGCCAGGGGTCGATCTGTGCGAGCTCCGGGTTTTCGACGCCGCGGCGGCGCATCGCAGCCTGCCACTCCGGGTTCGCCTTGATGGCGACCTCGCAGTCCTCCAGCTCGACCTGGTTGAACGGAGGCTGGACGTCGGTGCGTGGCCGCCAGCTGCGCAGCTCGTCGTCGCTGATCGATACCACCGCCTCGAACGTCACCCGCTCCTGGCGGTCCCTGAGCACCACCATGACCAGGCGGTCGAATGGCCGGCCGGGCTCGAAAGCCTGCACGACGTCTTTCGATGGCTCCAGCAGGACCATGCTGTGAACCCGGACCGTCGCCCCCAGCCGGCCCTCCCGGCGCAGGACCGCGGTTGCTCGCCGCACCTCTTCCGACGTCAATGACGCCAGTGGATGATCGACCAACTGGACTGGTTGTGTCTTCACGAGTCCATGCCTCCTCTCGTTTGGGCGAACTGTGCCCCTCTCAATCGGTCTTCGTCGCCGCCATCGCCTCGGCGTAGCCGGGGTGGCTGCCGGTGACGTCTTGATCCTCCCCCAAGCGGAGCGCCCGGTCAACCCGCTGCCGGCTCATGGTCAAAGCCACCACGATGCCGATGGCGGCCCAGACCAGAGTCAGCGGCACCGTCAGCACCAGCTGCCAGGCCACCGGACCTGCCGATCTGAACTGGGGCAGGAAGGGCAGCACCGGTGCGAACAGCGCGGGCACCAGGGCGAGGGTCCCCACCGCCGGGAACACGATGTGCCGGATGATGCTGAAGTCGGCCCGGTGCTCCTTCAAGTAGAAGAACGGCAGCGCGATGTTCGCCATCCCGAACATCAGGATCCAGCCGTAGGTGAACGCGGTGGCCAGGAAGCCGAACGCGATCGTCGGTCCCCACCAGGTCCCGAGACCCAGCGACAGGACGAGCGTGATGATGCCCATCACGTGGATGCTCACCGACGGCGTCTTGTACTTCGGCTGCACCTGTCCCAGCTTGCTCGGTAAGAGGCGGAGCCGTCCCAGCGAGTAGAAGTAGCGGGCGGCGAAGTTGAGCGCGGCCAGCGAGCAGGCGATGACGCTGTTGATGACCGCGAGCAGGATCAGCCACTGGAACGGTGGCCAGATGCGGCCGGCGAGCGTGCCGTACGCGAAGGAGTCGTTCGCGAAATAGGCGGGCCCGCTCCCGCCGGTCAGCTTGTCGAGGCCCCACCCGACCACCCCGGCGTACGCCAGGAAGACGTAGAAGATGCCCACCGCCAGCAGGGCGAAGAAGGCGCAGCGTCCGATCAGCTTCTTCGGGTTCGCGGTCTCCTCGCCCAGCGAGGCGACCGACTCGAAGCCGGTGAACGAAAGGAAGCCGTAGATCAGGCCCCAGGCGAGCCCGAACATGCCGGTGGTGGGAGTGAACACGACGAACGTGTTCGCCGTGCCGGCATGGATGACGAGCAGGACGCCGAGGATCAGGAAGAGCGTGATCTCGATGCTTCCGGTCACGATCGCCACCCGGGCCGAGCGCTTGATGCCCGTGTAGGCGAAGAACCAGATGATCGCGATGAAGACGACGTCCACCAACTGCCAGGGGATGTTCGCGTGGATCACCGGGTTGACCAGATTGGTGATCACCTGCGAGATCAGCACCACCACCTCGGCCGGGAACAGGAACCCGTAGAACAGCGCGCACCAGGAGGTGAAGAAGCCGGCCCGGGCGCCGAGCCCGCGCGACACGAAGACGCCGAAGCCGGCACTCGAGCTCAGATGCTTGGCGAACTGGGAGAGCGTGCTGGCGAGGAACATGGTGGCGACCAGCGACACCAGCATCGCGAGGGGAAAGCCGGAGCCCGCGAACAGGACGGCGAAGAAGAAGTTGAGGGCGACCGCGCCGCCGGGCGCCTGTGTCGCAACCGACGTGAAGACGACGTCCGGAACCCGGAGGACGCCCGTCCTCAGGCGCTGAAAGGCCGGTTCCGTGCTGGTCGGCGGTGTGGTTGCAGACATTTCCGTGAGGCTCCAGTACTCCGGGTGGCGGGGATGCGGCCGCGCGTGGGGAGCGTGGTCATAGAGCTTCGCCTTCGTCTCTCGACTGGAGCCACCACGCGGCCAGGAAGAGGAAGATGGCCGAGACCAGGACGGCCGCCACCATCTGCCGGGCGGGCAACTCTCCGATGCCGTGCCAGCCGGCTGCCAGCGCAACGGGTGAACCTGAGCTCAAACGTCCCAAGTTGCGCGTCCCTCCATTCGCGGACGGTAGCACCCGCCCGTGACGGGCGTCAAGAAAAATGACGCGCGATCGCTCCCGCGAACCGGCCGGTCAGCTCCTCAGAAACAGCTCGATCACCGGGAGCGCGACGTCGGGTTTGACGGTGGGGAGGTCCAGTGTCAGCGTCTCCGGTGGCAGCCCGCCGATCACGGTCTTGTCCGACTCAGCACGGTCGATCACGCGCATCCGCACCTCGGAGGCGTCGTTGAGAAGCTGCGCGTACGCCACCTGTCCCGCGAGTCCGGGCAGGTGCACCTGCGCGTAGGGCCAGGCGAACAGGTGCAGGTAGAGGCGGTCCCCGCGCTGGGTGTAGCGGCAGTCGGCCGGGGCCACGAAGTCGCTCGGGCCGGCGCCGACCACCGCGCGCTCGTGACGCCGCATCCACTCGCCGATCGCGGCCAGCCGTTCCTGGGCCGACGGGTCGAACTCGCCACGGGCGGTCGGTCCCACGTTGAGGAGCAGGTTGCCGCCCTTGGAGACACCGTCGACCAGCATCCGCACCAGCAGCTCAGGGCTCTTGAAGTCACGGTTGTCGCGGTCGTAGCCCCAGGAGCCGTTGAGGGTCTGGCAGGCCTCCCAGGGCACCGGGCGGCCGCCTCGCCGGAGGGGAGCCAGAGGCTGGTACTGCTCGGGGGTCAGGAAGTCGCCGGGGATCCCGAGGCGGTCGTTGACGACGACCCCCGGCTGGAGCTCCCGAACCATCCGCAGCAGCTCGGCCGACCCCCAATCGTCGGGCCCCTTCCCGCCCGGCGTCCGCTCCGCGTAGGAGAAGTCGAAGAAGAGGTAGTCGATCTTCCCGTAGCGCGTCAGCAGCTCGCGGACCTGACCGTGCAGGTAGGCGCGGTAGCGGGACGGATCTCGCGGAAGGGCCGCGAAGCCGGCGTCGCCCCGCCGGGGGTGGTGGAGGTCAGGCCCGAAATCGGGATGATGCCAGTCGATCAGCGAGTGATAGAAGCCGACCCGAAGCCCCTCCGCCCGGAAGGCATCGACCAGCGGCCGGATCAGGTCCTTGCCCCAGGGGGTGTTGGTGACCTTGTAGTCGGTGAGGTCGGAGTCCCAGAGGCAGAACCCCTCGTGGTGCTTGGTGGTGACGGCGACGTAACGCATGCCGGCCCGCCTCGCCTGACGAGCCCAGTCGGTGGGGTCGTAGAGGTCGGGAGAGAAGTGGTCGAAGTAGGACTGGTACCGCTCCTCGGTCAGCTGCTCACGACTCTTGACCCACTCGTGGCGCGCGGGCAGGGCGTAGAGGCCCCAGTGGATGAAGAGGCCGAGACGCGCCGCCTGCCACCAGTCGAGGTCGGCTCCTGCGTCATTCATCGACACGATTCCCCGATGGTGCACCAACCGGCCATACGTGCGTCGGGAAGGCCCCGATGGTGCACCAACGAGTCCTTCCCGGGATGCGAATTGACAATCTGAGACTAGTCGCTCCAGACTAGTTTCGATGAACTTGAGCCGGCTGATGATCCTTGGCCTCCTCTCCGAACGGGGGCCCATGCACGGGCATCAGGTGCGCCGGACCAGCGAGCTCACCAACGCCGAGACGTGGGGTGGCATCACGGCCGGGGCCCTGTACGGAGAGCTGCGACGCCTGGCGGCCGAGGGCCTCATCCGCACGCTGCGGACCGAGCAGGTGGGCCGGCATCCCACGCGCACCGTCTACGAGATCACCGAGGAGGGCCGGCTCGAGCTGACGGTCCAGCGTGAGGCCGCCCTGGATCAGATTCCGGTCGGTCCCGACGCGATCACCGTGGTCCTCCTCTTCGCGAACGGCGGCCGGCTGGGTGACCTGCGGCGGCGCCTCGGCGAGCGCCGCGCCAAGGTGGTCGCTCAGTTGGAGGCGATGCGGACCGAGCGGCGGCGCCTCGAGGAGCAGGGCATCCTGGGGCTCCTCGAGGTGGGCGCCTTCCGTCGCGGCGAGTACCGGCTGGAAGCGGAGCTGATCTGGCAGTCCGAGTTCGACCGCCAGTTGAGCGACGCCGAGCGCGGCACCGCGCTCAGGGTGGTGCCGGACCTGCGTCCGACCCCGGGGCAGGTGTCGTGAGCGGGTCGCCGCGATCCGCGCGCGCCGCCGGCAGGCTGGTCGCCGTCAACCTGATCGCCTGTCTGCTGCTTCTCGTGCAGTACGTGCTGGGGCTGGTCACCAACCTGTTCGTGACCCTTCCGGCCCAGCATCCGGGTGCCGACTCGCCCGACTACTTCGGCGGTCTGGTCCCGGCGATCGTCTGGGTCATCTCGGAGGTCTCGGTCTGGGCCGCGCTCCACGCCGCCCTCGGCCTGGCGCTGGTCGTCGCCGCTCTGGTCCTGGCCGTGATGTCGCTTCGGGTGGGCATGCCCGCCTACGCCGCGACCGCCATCGTAGGCGCGCTCGCGATCATCGGGGCCGGGTTCAACGGAGCCAGCTTCGTGATCTACGGCCACGACTTCAGCTCCATGATCATGGGTGGCGTCTGGGCGATCGCGCTTGCCTGCTACGCGATCGGTCTGTATCTGCTCGCCCGGCATCCCGCCTAGTGGCGGGTCCATCGGGTGCGCGGTGTAGTCTTGTCGCCACTACCTATGTGGTCCGGGCTGCTCCTTCTTAGCGGCCGCGACGGGGTCCGATAGCAGAGGCCGGCTCCCCCGTCGCGGGGATTCCGGCGCCGAACGCGGCGCCCGGCCGGTCGCTGCCCAAAGGAATCCAAAGATGGAGGACCCCGTGACCGAGACCCGTGTAGCCCAGGCGCCGGTGCAGTTCCCACCTCAGCGCCCGTCGTCGATGTCGTTCGGGCGCTATCCGCCGTTCGCGCCGATCGACCTCCCCGATCGCACCTGGCCGAACCGGGTCATCACGCGCGCGCCGCGCTGGTGCGCGGTCGACCTGCGGGACGGCAACCAGGCTCTGATCGACCCCATGAACGGCGAGCGCAAGCGCGCGATGTTCGACCTGCTGGTCAACATGGGGTTCAAGGAGATCGAGGTCGGCTTCCCCTCCGCGAGCCAGACCGACTTCGATTTCTGCCGGACCCTGATCGAGGAGGATCTGGTTCCCGAGGGTGTCTTCGTCCAGGTGCTGACGCAGTCGCGACCCGAGTTGATCGAACGCACCTTCGAGGCGATCCGGGGTGCCAGGCGGGCCATCGTCCACCTTTACAACTCGACCTCCACCACCCAGCGCCGGGTCGTCTTCCGGCAGGACCGGGCCGGGATCGTCGAGATCGCGACGACCGGCGCCCGCCAGATCAAGGCGCTCGCCGCCCGGGCCGCGTCGGAGGGCACGCAGATCGCGCTCGAGTACTCCCCGGAATCCTTCAGCGCGACCGAGCTGGATTTCGCCTGCCAGATCTGCGACGCGGTGACCGAGATCTGGGACCCGGCGCCGGAGCGCAAGGTGATCATCAACCTCCCGAACACGGTCGAGGTGGCGACGCCCAACATCTACGCCGATCAGATCGAGTGGATGCACCGCCACCTGGCCCGGCGCGATGCCATCGTGCTCAGCGTCCACCCGCACAACGACCGCGGATCCGCGGTCGCCGCGACGGAGCTCGCCTACATGGCCGGGGCGGAGCGGGTCGAGGGCTGCCTGTTCGGCAACGGCGAACGCACGGGAAACGTCTGCCTGGTGACGCTGGCGCTCAACCTGTTCAGTCAGGGGGTCGACCCTGAGCTGGAGGTCGAGGACATCGACCAGATCAAGCGGACGGTCGAGTACTGCAACCAGCTCGACGTGCCGGAGCGCCACCCCTACGCCGGCGACCTGGTCTATACGGCGTTCAGCGGCAGCCACCAGGACGCGATCAAGAAAGGCCTGGAGCAGATGGAGGTGGACGCGGACGGCGCCGGGATCGGCGTCGACCTTGCCCGCTGGGACGTCCCCTACCTGCCGATCGACCCCCGCGACGTGGGCCGGACCTATGAGGCGGTGATCCGGGTCAACTCCCAGTCCGGCAAGGGCGGAGTCGCCTACGTGATGAAGGCGGAGCACCACCTGGACCTCCCGCGCCGTCTCCAGATCGAGTTTTCCCGGGTGATCCAGGCTCGCACCGACGCCGAAGGCGGGGAGGTGACGCCGGCCGAGATGTGGTCGATCTTCCGCGACGAGTACCTGGACCAGGACGACCAGCCGTGGAGCCGGCTCTCCCTCCACACCTACGCCGAGGCCGCGCCGCTCGCGCCGGGCACCGACCGGGTTCTGATCGACGCGTTTTGGGACGGCCAGGAGCGGCTGCTCGAAGGCACCGGCAACGGGCCCATCGCCGCGTACGTGGCTGCCCTCGGACAGCTCGGGCTGGAGCTCAAGGTGCTCGACTACGTGGAACACGCGCTCAGCTCGGGGGGCGACGCCCAGGCGGCCGCCTACGTCGAGTGCGAGCTCGACGGGGTCGTGGTCTGGGGGGTCGGCATCGACACCAACATCGTGCGCGCCTCGCTGAAGGCGATCACTTCGGCCGGCAACCGGGCGCTGCGCCCGGTCGCCGACTCGTAGGGACCCGAACGGAACCCAAGGAGATGCAAAGGGCGATTGGTGCACCAACTGCCTGTTCCGAGCAGCGCAAGTGGGCGATTGGTGCACCAACGGCCGACTCCGAGGTAGCGCCGGCTCAGGGTCAGGGCGGTTAGCTGGGAGGTCGCGAGTAGGTCCGGAAGTACTGCTCGACGAACTGCCCCGCGCCCTCGGTGTTGCGGTCGCCCTCCTTCGCGCTCGGCTGCTGACAGGCGTAGCCGGAGGGGATGGTGGTGGGTGCGAACGTATCCGTGCTGGTCAGCAGCACCCCCGACTGGAAGCCCCACACCCCGAGGCCGATCTGGTGGAGCCGCAGGTAGAGGAGGAACTGCGGGACCCAGGTGCCGGCGCTGGCAGAGCAGGTCTTGTCGGCGGCCGACTGGCTCCACTCGTCGTCCAGCACGGGAACCGTCGCCGACGCGTCGCCGAACCGGAGGTTCCACTGAACCTGAGTGCGCGCGGAGGCCGAGTGGACCGCATACGCCACGTTCGCGCCCGTGAGCTGATGCCCGGCCAGCCCGGCCAGCGAGGCTCCCCGGTCCGGACCTTCGACAAAGATCAGGTTGGGGACGCCGCCGGCGCGGATGCCGTCGACCAGCTGCTGCATTCCCACGTAGGTCACCCCGTCGACGACGCCGCCCTGCTGCCAGACCTGCCAGGTCGCGGACGTCGAGCCCCCGTCCAGGCGGGGCTCGTTGAAGAGGTCGAACCAGATGCGCGGATCGGTCTTGAAGAGCGGGGCGAGAAGCTTCCAGAAGCGCACCGTCTGCCGGGTCGGATCGGGTCCGCCTCCGCCGCCCGGATCCCACTCGGTCTGCGCGGTCAGGATCACGTTCTGGTTCCAACTCGCCGCGTACGCGACCTGCGCCTCGATCGCTCGGAGGTAATCGTGGTCATAGGGCAGCTGATCGAAGAGGTGGGCGGGAGCGATCTGGAGGCGGATGAAATTCGTGCACCACTCGGTGATGGCACCCTTCATCAGCGACTCCTGGTCGGCGGTGGCCGACTGCCAGTCGGGACGGGCGAGACCGTAGAAGGTGACGCCATACGGCATCAGGACCCGCCGGCTGGTATCGAGCAGGTGGTTGCCCTCTACGCGCGCGAAGACCGGGTTGCCGGTATCCGGCGCCGCGCAGGGGGCGGCGTGCTGAACCTGGGGCCGGATCTGCCCGGCGGTCCGGAGCGCGCCGGAGTCGCCTGAGGCGCACCCGGCGAGCAGGACGAGCAGCGCTGCCAGCCCCACCAGCGCGGGCCACCTGTGTCGCCTGCCCATGCCGAGCTATTCACACCCCAGACACACGATCTCACGAGCATCTCGCCCGTGCTGTTACGGCTGGGTACGACCCCGGTCAGGATTCCGTAAGTCGTCCGGGTCCGAGGCGGCCTGTCCGGCGCGCTCGAGGAAGCCGTAGATCAGGGTCGACGCCAGCCGGGTCGCGACGGCGGTGCCGACGGCCGTCCCCAGCGCCTCCACCACGTGCACCGCGCCCGACTCCCAGAAGGGCTGCCGCCGCTGCCGCTCCTCGCCGACCTGCCCCCCGCCGATGTAAACCCGCATCGGCGGCAGCTGGCCGGCCACACCCGAGCGAACGCGATCCCACCAGTGGAGCGGAACCACGCGCTCGACGCGTTCACGTGCGGTGGGTGGTCGGGTGACACGGCGGACGATCAGAAGGCCGACCACGACGACACCCGCCGCGGCTCCCACGCCGACGGCGACCAGCGCCATCTTTTCGACTCGCTTCAGTTCGCGCTTGCCGCGGTCCCGCAGCACCACGATGCTCGACTCCATGGAGTCGCGGACTTCGTCTATCTGCTTGTCGATATCTGACGGACCAGCCATTCCTTGGTCTCCCTGAGCGCGGCGATGGTGCGCGGAGGCGGTTCGAGTTTGAGCGTCAAGCGACCCGCGATGGCGAGGATGATCGCCGCCACCGCGTACGCGGCCGCGAAGATGATCGCCGCCAGTCCGTGGTTGGGCACCAGCACGACCACGATCAAGGGTACCCCGGCGAAGATCGCGAACGTCAACAGGAGCGCGGCGAAGGCGATCAGCCCGACCGCGATGCCGTTTCGGATGGCGAGGCCGCGGAGTTCGGCCCGCGCCAACTCCAGCTGCAGCTCGAACAGCTTCTGCGCGTCGTCGACGAGTCCCCGGGCGAGGTCGGTCGTGCCGGCCTGGGTCCGGTCGGAGGGTAGCTGCAACGGCGGACGCCCGGGCTGATTCCCGGCCGCTTGTCCCGGTGTCGCGCTGCTGTCCGCGGGCATGTCCAAAAGGGTAACAGTGCGGGTGTCAACACAAGATGCGTCGTCGGGACACGAAATATAAAGAAAAGTCGATTTGGAGACGATACATGCAACAAAGTTGATGTGTTAGGATTCACATGCGCAAATGTCTATGCAAGGGTCGCCGGAACGCCGCCTTCTGCTGCTGCAGCTGAGGGCACTCGCCAACCCCACCCGGCTCCGGATGCTGGAGCTGCTCCAGGAGCACGCCGAGGAGACCGTGATGGAGCTCGCCCGCGACCTCCGCATGACGCAGCCGCGGGTGTCCTGGCACCTCGCGCTCCTGCGCCGGGGCGGCTTGCTGCGCCAGCGCCGGCAGGGCCGGCAGGTGTTCTGCTCGGTCGACCTGGATGGCCTGCGCCAGGGTCAGCGGCAGCTCTGGGAGCTGCTCACGGCCGGCCGGCGCATCGCGGCCGACGTTGGCGCGCGCTGAATCGGAAAGTGAGCCGCAGCGCCGGGCGCGGGCACAACCGAAGGGAGCTATGAGATGGGAAGGACGCGGGACGGGAAGGTACGGGTCGCGATCGTCGGCGTCGGCAACTGCGCATCGGCCCTGATCCAGGGCGTCCACTACTACCGCGAGGCGCCGGCCGACGAGTTCGTGCCCGGCCTGATGCACGTCGACCTCGCCGGGTACCACGTGCGCGACATCGAATTCGTGGCCGCGTTCGATATCGACCGGGAGAAGGTCGGAAAGGATCTGTCGGACGCCATGTGGTCGGGTCCCAACAACACGGTCAAGTTCGCTGAGGTACCGCATCTCGGGGTCAAGGTCCACCGCGGCATGACCAAGGACGGGATCGGCGAATACCTGTCGGACGTCGTCCACAAGGCGCCCGGCGAGACGGATGACGTGGTCGGGATCCTTCGCGAGAGCGGCGCCGATGTGGTCGTCAACTATCTGCCGGTGGGCTCGGAGGAGGCCACCAAGTGGTACGTGGAGCAGGCGCTCGCGGCTGGGTGCGGGTTCGTCAACTGCATCCCCGTCTTCATCGCTCGCGAGCACTACTGGCAGCAGCGCTTCGAGCAGGCCGGCGTGCCGATCATCGGCGACGACATCAAGTCACAGGTCGGCGCCACCATCGTCCATCGCACGCTGGCCCGCCTCCTCCGCGAACGCGGCGTCCGGCTGGAGCGCACCTACCAGCTGAACTTCGGCGGGAACACCGACTTCCTCAACATGCTCGAACGCTCGCGACTGGAGTCGAAGAAGATCTCCAAGACGCGGTCGGTGACCTCGCAGCTCGACTATCAGGTGGGGGATCAGAACGTCCACATCGGGCCTTCCGACTACGTGCCCTGGCTGCAGGACCGCAAGTTCGCCGAGATCCGGCTCGAGGGTCGAGGATTCGGCGACGTACCGATGCAGATCAACCTCAAGCTGGAGGTGGTCGACTCGCCGAACTCGGCCGGCATCGTGATCGACGCCGTCCGGATCTGCAGGCTGGCGATCGACAACGGTCTCTCGGGCGCGCTGGAGGGACCCAGCTCCTACCTCATGAAGTCGCCGCCGGTCCAGTACACGGACAACGAGGCGCGGCAGCTGACGGAAAGCTTCATCGAGCGGGAGACGGCACGGCGGGCGGCGGAGGCGCCGGTCGAGATGCCCGACGGCTCCGGGGTCCCGGGCCGCTAGCGGCAGCCCGGCGGTCTTCCGTCAGACCCGGCCGATCCCGGGGTTCCCTTGAGACCGAGCCGGCGGAGTTTCATGGGGACGTGAAGGTTCTCGCCGCAGGGTATCGTGCCGGCGCCCGGCTGACCGGGCTCACCCCACCCGCGCTGCGGTACGGAGCGGCGGCACGGCTCACCTACGCCGGCTACCGGCTGGTTCCGGGCCGCTGGAGGGCCGCCCGCGCGAACTACGCCGCCGTGCTCGGGCTGCCGGTGGACGATCCGGCGGTGCGGGAGCTGGCCCGGCAAGCGTTCGAGAACTATGGCCGCATGCTGGCCGACTTCTTTCTGGTCGGGGACCTGAGTACGGAGCAGGTGCAGGCGCTCATCGTGGCCGACGGGGTCGAGCACGTATGGGAAGCGCTGGCAGGCGGCCGCGGCGCGATCCTGGCGCTGCCGCACATGGGGTCATGGGACGTGGCGGGGGCGCTGGCCGGCGTCTTCGGGATGCCGATCGTCGCCGTCGCCGAATCGATGCCCGGCTCACTCGACGAGGAGGTGGTCCGGAGCCGCTCGGTGCATGGGTTGCGGATCATCCCGCTCGGGCGGCAGGCGGTGCGCGAGATCTACACGGCGCTGGACCACAACCGGCTGGTGGCGCTCCTCTGCGACCTCCCCCACGGGCCGGGACCGGAGGTGCGGTTCTTCGGCCTCCGCGCCACCGTTCCCGGCGGCCCGGCGTCGATCGCGATCCGGCGCCAGGTGCCGATCCTGCCGACCTATGTCTACCGGCTGCCCGGCACCAACCGCTACCAGGTGCACACCGATCCACCGATCCAGCCCCCGACCGAGCGTGGCAAGGTCGCCGAGCAGGCGCTGATGCAGGAAGTGGTCCGTCATTTCGAGGGCTTCATCCTCCAGCACCCGGACCAGTGGTACGCGTTCTGGCCTCTCTTCCAGGAGGAGTGACGCCCCCGCCCCCCCCGTGGGCCGTTTGTATACAGCCGTACCTTTCCGGCGCCGTTTGGAGGTGCGTTCGTAGACAAACGACCTTCCTGCGGCCTTCCAGTGGCTCAGGCGTCGCAGATGAGGGAGGCGAGGTCGCGTGGATACTTGGTCAGCAGCTCGCAGCCCCGTTCGGTGACCGCCACCGTGTCGGAGTGGCGAAAGCCGCCCAGGCCAGGCACGTAGAGCCCGGGCTCGACGCTCAGCACCATCCCCGGCTCCAGGACCCGCTCGTCGCCCTGATCGAGGAAGGGCGCCTCGTGGAGCTCCATCCCGAGGCCGTGCCCGACGTGGTGGCGCCAGGCCTCCATCACGCCCTGCTCGGCGCAGTACGCGCGCACCGCCCGATCGACGTCGGCGCACGTGTTCCCGGGCCGGATCGTGTGCAGCGCGAGGTCCTGCGTCCCCAGCATGAGCTCGAACCAGCGGCGCTGCTCCTCCGAAGGCTGACCCAGGAGCATGGTCCGCTCCAGCTCGCAGTGATAGCCCCAGACCGCGCTCGAGGCGCCGGTGACGAGCACGTCGCCGCGGCGGAGGAAGAGGTTCTGATTCACGGCGTGGGGGAGAGCCGAGTTGGGTCCGATCTGCCCGCGAAACCCGGTACCCAGCGGGCTGCCGGCGCTCTTGGGTTCGAATCCGACCCCCAGCGCGGCGACCATGTCGCGGGCGCCCCGCTCCGACGCCTCACCGCTCACGGCGACTTCGTTGGCCCCCTCCCGGGACAGCTCCTGAAGGTGACCGTGAGCGATGTCGGCGAACCGCGACGACACGCGCAGCAGGTGAATCTCGCGAGGCGACTTGACCAACCGGTGGCGCTCGACCAGGTCGCCGGCCCGCACCTGACGGTTGGGGAGGAGCTCGGACAGGCGGGGGCCACGGTAGCCGTAGCGGGATGGGTAGCCGTCCGCGTCGACTGCCAGCGTGTGCCGGCGCAGCGCGGGCAGACCGGCCAGCGCCCGCGCCAGAATCCGCATCGGGTGCTCCGGCCCGGGGTACTCCTGGTAGACGATGACCTCGTCGACCGCCTCCGACTCCCGCACGTGCTCCGCCTCGAGTCGAGGGACCAGGGCCAGCGTGCGGTCGGGCGTGAGGACGATGCCGAGCGGTCGCTCGGTGGGGATGAAGAAGAAGCCGGTGAGGTACAGGACCGAGGTCGGACCGAAGAGCACGATCGCACCTACGTCGTCCGCCGCCAGCTCGGCGAAGAGCCGCCGACGCCGGCCGGCCAGCTCGCGGGCGTCGATGCGCAGCGTGGCCGGGTCGATCAGAGGCTCGGTGCTTTCGCTCATGGCCCCATCCTGAGCCGCCGCGTTCGTGGGTGCGCGGCCTGCCCCAGGCTGCCCCCGGGTTGTCCGGCCCGGCCGTCGCCTAAACTCTGGGCCACCGGATGAGTGCACCCCACACCAGCCCACCGGCGCCCGGCCTGGACCGGCCCGCCGCGCCGGCGGCCGGGCAGGCCCGGCGGCCGGGCCAGGGTCGTCGGCCTGGGCTCACCTGGTACGGGTTTCACTCCGCGCAGCGGCTGGTCGCCGCGCTGCCCCGATCGACGGCCTACGCGCTGGCGATCGTCGCCGCCCGGTTCGCGTTCCTGTTCGCCAGAGGTGCCCGCGGGGCGCTGACCGAGAACCTGCGAATAGCCCTGCCCGACGCGTCGCCGGTGGACCTGCGCCGGATCGGTGTGGCACAACTTCCGCAACTACGCCAAGGCGTACGTGGACCTGATGCAGATGCCGGTGGCCAAGGTCGAGAACCTGAAGCCGATGCTGCGTCCCCAGGGCGAGGACCTGCTCGCCGAGGCGGCCGCTCCGGGCAAGGGCATCCTGATGTTCAGCTGCCACATGGGATCGTGGGAGGTGGCGGCCGCGATCTGGGCCCTGACCACGGCGCCGGTGAACCTGTTCGCCGAGGTCCTGGAGCCTCAGGAGATGTTCGACTGGTACCGGAACACGCGTGCGCGGCTCGGAATCTCCGTCCTCCCGCTCAATCGCTCGGGCTTGCGCAAGGTGCTGCAGGCGCTGGCCGCCAACGAGATCGTGATCACAGCACTCGACCGCGACATCCTGGGGACCGGCATCGAGTGCGACTTCTTCGGCCACCGCGCCCGGATCCCGGACGGGGTCGCCAGCATCGCACTCCACCGGGGCGTGCCGATCATCCCGGTCTGCGTGTACCGGCTCCCCGACGACACCTACCAGGGCGTCGGATACCCGCCGATCTTCGTCCACCCGACCGGCGACGACAAGGCTGACGTGCGGCGGATCACCCAGCTTCTGGTGCGGTGCATGGAGCAGATCATCCGCGAACACCCTGACCAGTGGCACCTGCCGCACCGGATCTTCGATCTCGACGAGCACACCTGAGCCATGCGCATCGGTCTCGTCTCGCCGTACGACTACGCGACGCCCGGAGGGGTCAACCAGCACGTGCAGCACCTGGCGCGGCAGCTGCGGGCCTTGGGCCACGACGTCAAGGAGCTGGCGCCCGCGTCACAGCGGCGGCTCGACGGAGAGCACTACGAGCGGATCGGGGGCGTCGTGCCGATCCCGGTCAACGCCTCGGTCGCCCGCATCAACCTCAACCTCAGCAACACGCGGCGGGTGATGGAGATCCTCGGGCGCGAGGCTTTCGACGTGATCCATCTCCATGAGCCGTTCATGCCGGCGCTGCCGCTGACGGTGCTCCGCGTCTCCCGTACGGCGAACGTCGGCACCTTCCACGCCTACGCCCGGCGCAACCTCGGCTACTACTACGCCAAAGGGGTTCTCGCCCACTATCTGAAGCGGCTCCACGCCACGGTGGCGGTGAGCCCGCCGGCGCGCGACTTCGTCCGGCACTACTTCCCCACCGCGGACCCGGCGGTGATCCCGAACGGCGTCGACGTCGAGCGCTTCCGTCCCGGGCATGCGCCGATCCGCCACCTCCGAGACGACTGCGTGAACTTCCTGTTCGTGGGCCGGCTGGAGAAGCGCAAGGGCCTGCCCGACCTGGTGCGCGGGTTCGAGCGCGCCCACCAGCGCGAGCCCCGGACGCGGCTCATCGTCGTCGGCGAAGGCCCGATGAAGCACTGGATGGAGCAGTACGTCCAGCAACATCGGGTGCCCAACGTGGTCCTGGCGGGACGTGTTCCGGGAGAGGTGCTGCCGCGCTACCACGCCACCGCCGACGTCTTCTGCGCGCCGGCGACCGGTGGGGAAAGCTTCGGCATCGTGCTGCTGGAGGGGATGGCGTCCCGACTCCCCGTGCTGTGCTCCGAGATTCCGGGCTATCTTTCCGTCGTGACCTCAGGGCAGGACGCGCTGACGGTGGCTCCGCACAGCCCCGTCGAGATCGCGACCGGCATGGTGATCCTGGCCCGCGACCCCAGGCTCCGGGAGCGCCTCGGCGAGGCCGGCGTGATCAAGGCACGCGAGCGGTACGCATGGCCGGTGGTGACCGCGCACCTGCTCGAGGTGTATCAGGAGGCGCGGGCGCGGGCGAGCGGCGAGCCGGTGCTGGACAGGGAGGGCTGGCGTGTTCACGACGCGCATACAGGCGTGGGTTAGACGCAACGCCCTCCGCGTCGGGCGGATGCTCGGCCACCTGCCGGTGACGCCGAACATGGTGACCGTCGGCGGCACCGTGATCACCCTGGTCGCGGCCCTGCTCACCGGCCTCCAGTACCTGCTGGTCGCCGCCGTCGTCCTCGCCTTCGCCGGGACCTTCGACATCCTGGACGGCGCGCTGGCCCGGGCGACCAAGCGAAGCTACCCTTACGGCGCCTTCCTCGACTCGACCATGGACCGGATCGCCGAGGCCGGAACCTACGCCGGGATCGCGGCCTTTTTCCTCTTCCACGAGCCGAGCACCGTCTGGTACCGGCTCGCGATCCTGGCCTGCATCTTCGCCATCTCGGGATCACTGCTGGTGTCGTACGTGCGGGCGCGCGCGCAGAGCCTCGGGTTCACGTGCGACACAGGCCTCTTCCAGCGCCCCGAGCGGGTGGTGGCGACCGTGCTCGGGTTGCTGCTGGGAGCCATCTGGACGCCGTACGCGCTGGCCGCGATGGCGGGACTGATCGCGATCATCACCTGCATCACCGCCTTCCAGCGGATCGGCGAGGTCTGGGAGCAGGCGAAGGACCAGCGACGAATCGCCCGCAAGGAGCCCGCGAAGGAGCCGCAGGCGGGAGAGCGCTCGGCACCTTGAGCCCGCTCCCCACCAGGCTCGGCAGGGCGGCCCTCCCCGGGCTCCGCCTCGCGAGCGCGGCATGAGCTGGGAGCAGCGCCGTGCCGACAACCAGGCCTTCTGGGACGAGCTGGCGCTCCGGCACGAGCGGAGCGCGTTCTATGACCTGCCCGGGATCCGCGCCGGCGGCCTTGCCGTCCGGCCGCACGAGCTCACCGAGCTGGGCCCGGTCCGGGGCCTGACCCTCTGCCACCTGCAGTGCCACCTCGGCACCGACACGCTGGCCTGGGCACGAGAGGGCGCTCAGGTGGTAGGTGTCGACTTCTCTCCGCGCTCGATCGAGGTCGCGCGACGTCTCGCGCAAGACGTCGGAATCGACGCCGACTTCGTCGAGTCCGACGTCTACGAAGCGCCCGCCGCCCTCCACGGCCGGACCTTCGACATCGTCTACACCGGCTACGGTGCGCTGGTCTGGTTACCCGACCTCGAGCTCTGGGCGCAGGTGGTGGCCCGGCTGCTCAAACCGGGCGGCGTCCTCTACCTGAGCGAGTTCCACCCGTTCCAGGAGATGATGGGGGACGACGGCCTCGAGATCGCCCACGACTACTTCCAGCAGGACGGGTCCACCTGGGAGGAGGGCGGCGACTACACGGGAGAGGGTCAGGGCTTCCCCGCCCGCAACCACCAGTGGATCCATCCGCTGGGCGAGGTGGTGAGCGCGATCGCCGGCGCCGGCCTCCGCGTCGACTACCTGCACGAGCGCGAGGGGATCAACTGGAAACGGTGGCCGTTCCTTGTCTCCCGCGGGAGCAACGACTGGGTGACGCCCGAGGGCACGCCGCGCCTGCCGCTCCAGTACACGCTGCAAGCCCGCAAGGACTGACCCCAACCCCGCCTACCGAAAGGGCGATTGGTGCACCAACAGCCCCCTTTCGACCACGAATCAGGGCGATTGGTGCACCAACGTCCCTCTATGACGCGCCCTCTATGACGCGGGGGCGGTGGCGGCGGGCGTGAGGGGGGTCTCGAGCGGGAGGCGCCGGGGGGGATGCCGCTTGAGGTCCAGGATCCGCTCCGCCAGGCCCTTCTCGCGGCCGACCGCCTGGGCCGCGTCGATGCGCTCGGTCTCCCGGCTCCAGCGCAGCGCGGCAAGCTCGATCTGCGCCTCCTGGATGTCCACCAGCCAGCGGTAGTGGCGCCAGGACGACCGCCACATCGCTCGCAGGCGGATGCCCGCACGGCGGCGCGGGCTGGTCAAGATGGGCAGCTCGGCCGTGACCACGACACCCCGTCCACTCGCCGCCTCGGCCTCGAACTGCGTCGCGAGAGACAGCTTCTCGGTACGCCAGCCGAGCACCCAGAGCACCGTCAGCATGAGCACGAACGGACCGTCGAGCACCAGATAGGTGAGCGGCGTGATCGCCGCCAGCTCGACCCAGTTGCTGTTCGAGTTCGGCCCCAGGTTGGTCATCGCGACGAAATCCCAGAGGAAGTGCGCGGAGATCGCCACCACCAGACCGGAGGCGATGGCCAGCGCCTGCGGCCGCCAGCCGCGAAGCGTTCGAGCGACGCCGACGCCGGCCCCGGTGAGCGCGGTGTAGGTGGCGTGACCGGCGAACAGGCCGAGCACCTGCCGGAACAGGTATTGGATCGCGAACCCGCTCACCCCGCCGCCCACGAAGAGGCCGACGAACATGTACTCGCCGGACTCGATGAAGTTGAAGCCGAGGCCGACGGCGGCGCCCAGGCAGATCCCCCCGATGACGCCGTCGATGCGGTCGCGGAACAGCAGGTAGAGGAGGATCACACCGAGCCCGTTGGAGCCCTCCTCGAAGAGGCCGGGGCTGAACGCGCCGGCGACGCCCGCGCCCAGGCCGGGGATCAGATCCGTGGTCACGGCCGACCAGATCGACTCGGCGATGATCGCCAGGTTGGGCGCGATCAGACAGCCCCAGACGAAGGCCAGCGCCAGCAGCCACCAGGGGAGCCGCCGGTTGGGTGCCAGGCGCCGGAGGACCCAGAGCGCGAACAAGGTGGTCGGGATGCAGAACAAGAGGCTCTCGCTGAAGACCAGCGACATCAGGAGCGGCAGCAGCGCGAGCCACAACAGCATCGCGCCGATCACAGCCGCGGCCCCCGTCAGCAGGAGCTGATGACGGCGCCGCAGATCGGGCTCGCGCCGGTTGATCAGCGCGAGGATCCCGAACAGGATCGCGCCCAGCAACTGCGGTCACTACCACGCCGCCCAGGTCGTAGACGGACAGCACCGTGATCAGGGCGCCTTCGAAGCTGGTCGAGCCCTGGAAGACGCCGAAGATGGTCCCGCCCAGCAGCACCAGGACGAGCCCGGCGAAGACCGCGAGCGCCAACCGGACGCCGTTGTCGTACCAGGGGTCGGGGCCGGGCGGGAGCGGAGGCGCGGCGGGCGCAGGGGAACCGGCACGGACCGGCGCCGGGGGCCGGTAGGCCTGCGGTGGAAACGGCGGAGGCGGCACGGTCGGCACCGGGGACCACCGGGGAGGCGCCCCGGCGTAGGCCTGCGGGGGCAGTCGCGGCGGCGGCACCGTCGGCACCGCCGACCAGCCCGGTGGCGGCACCGGATGTCCGGTGGGGGCGGCGGGGCGGGGCTGGGGAGTGTCCGGCGTCACGTGACCTGAGCCTCCTGACGTGCCAGCACCTCCACGATGCGGCCACCCGCGTAGCGGCCGACGATGAAGAGGTAGAGGCCGGAAGAGAGCTGGTTGCCGCCCGTCACCAGCGGGATCGCCCCCGGCATCAGGCCCGCCGACCTCGGCCCCACCAGGTTGAGGGCGGTGGCGTCGCTCAGCTGCTCGTCATACCATCCGGCCTGGACCCGAAGCCCGGACGAGACGCCGCTCCAGTCGATCACGGCGGCGGGGATCTGACTGGACGAGAACCGTGTCATGGACCGTCCGCTGACGGTCCCGGTGGCCGGGTCGTACTGCTTGATCCCCGTCACCTGGACCGTAGTCCCGGTGTTCTGGTTGACCGGCTCGAAGTAGAGGTACAGACCCAGCCCGCTGAGGAGCACCAGCAGCCCCAGCACGCCACACGCGACCATCGCCAGGAAGGTCGGATTCCGTCGCAGGTTCTGGTCCGGAGAGGGGCGTTGCATCGGTTCGGGGGCGGGTCGGCCTCGCCCAGAGAGAGGCTACGACCCCGCCCCCGCCAACGCGCTGTACGCCTCGTCCGCTCGCTGGGGGCCGCCGGCGCCCCCTCAGACGCGGCGCCGGTAGGCCCAGACCGAGAGCGGCGCAAAAATGATGAGGACCGCCAGGCCCCAGATCAGAGTCTCGATCGCGGGCCGGGCCAGCGCGCCGCCGACCATCAGCCCGCGGGCCAGGTTGGCGATCGCCGACATCGGGCTGATGTCGGCCCAGGCCCGCAGCCAGGACGGAAAGGTCCGCGTCGGCACCAGGACCGAGCTGCCGAACGTGAGCGGGAAGATGATCACCACCGAGAGCGTCTGAACCACGACCGGGCTCTTGGCGAGGACGCCGAGCAGGAGCGGGATCCAGCTGAAGCAGAACCCGAAGAGGAACAGCGCGGCGAACGCGGCGAGCGTCTGCATGGGCCCGGTGTGGATGCGGAACCCGAGCGCGAGGCCGATGCCGAACGTGATCAAGATCCCGAGTCCGATCCGGCACAGGTCGCCCAGAATCTGCCCCACCAGCGGCGACCAGCGGACCACGGGGAGCGCGCGGATGCGGTCGAAGACGCCGTTGTTGAGGTCGTTGTTGAGCCCCGTCCCGCTCGCCGTCGAGCCCATCACGACCCCCTGGGCGATGATCCCCGGGATCGCGAAGGCGAGGTAGGCGGTGGTCGAGCCGGCGACGGCGCCTCCGAACACGAAGACGAAGAGGCCGATGAACATGACCGGCATCAGCAGCATCCCCAGCAGCTCGGCCGGGTTGGTCCGGATGCGCATCAGATTGCGGCGGGTCATCAACAGGGCCTGGCGCACGGCGAGCCGGGCCGAGACCCGCTGTGTGATCGGCCGGCGGTGTGGCGCGGTGACGGGTGTGGTGGCGAGCAGGTCGGTCACGCCGGCACCTCCTGGGGAACGTTGGCATCCGGCCGGCCGCCGGCGGTGTGACCCGCGGGACGGGTGCCGGTGAGCTGAAGAAAGACCTCGTCCAGGCTGGGCAAGCGCAGCGCCAGCGCCGCGATCGCGACACCCGCCCGGTCGAGCCGCCGGACCGCCTCCGGCAGGATGCCGGGGTCGGTGACCGGGACGGTGAAGAGATGGGTTGCCGGGTCCTCGCGGGGGGCGGTCCCGACCAGGTCTTCGAGCACGCGCTCCAGGCGCGGCCGCATCGCCGGAACGGCGCAGCCGACCTCGAGGATCTGGCTCCCGGTCCGGGCCTTGAGCTCCGGCGAGGTGCCGGCGGCGATCACCTTTCCGTGGTCGATGACCACGATGTCATTGGCCAGGCGGTCGACCTCGTCCAGGTACTGCGTGGTGAGCAGGACCGTGGTCCCCTGGCGAACCAAATCGCCGACGATCGCCCACAGCTCGAGACGGCTCTGGGGATCGAGTCCGGTGGTCGGTTCGTCGAGGAAGAGGATCCAGGGCTGCCCGACCAGGCTGGCGGCCAGGTCGAGGCGCCGGCGCATGCCGCCCGAGTAGACCTTGGCGCGTTTGGTCGCGGCGTCGCTCAGCCCGAAGCGCTCCAGCAGCTCGTCGGCCCGGCCGCGCGCCTGGCGGTCGGTGAGGCCGATCAGCCCGCCGATCAGGTAGAGATTCTCGCGGCCGGAGAGGTTCTCGTCGACGGCAGCGAACTGGCCGGTGAGGCCGATCAGCTGCCGCACCTGATGCGCCTGACGGAGGATGTCGTAGCCGCCGACGCGGGCGGTGCCCTGGTCGGGGAGGGCGAGGGTGGCGAGGATGCGGACGGCGGTCGTCTTGCCGGCGCCGTTGGGTCCCAGCATGCCGAGCACCGTGCCCTCCTCGGCCGCGAGGTCGACCCCGGCCAGGGCGGTGTTGTTGCCGAAGCGCTTGACCAGCCCCTCGGCTTCGATCGCAGTTGGCATGGCCACAGTCTTCCCTCCGCCACTGGCATCCCGCGCACGCTCCGCTGACACCGGCCTTGCGTGGGGCAGGGTCAGAGTGTCCGCACTCTTGCGCTACCGAGCGCGCGGGGCTGTCTGGGCTAGGGGTGCGCGCCGGCCCGGCTCTCCAGCGTGGCGATGAGGTCGCGCCAGGGCACCGACTGCCCGTGCGCGTAGGCGGCGGCCGCGGCCTCCGGGTCGAGCCTTGCCCGCGCGTGCTCTTCGTCTTCCGCGTTGGGGCCCTCCAGGAGCCAGTTGTTCTCCGCACCCTCCCGGAACGCGGCGGGAAGGAGCGAGACCGCTTTGGCCGCCGCACCGAGCAAGTTCAAAGCGGCCTTCGGGTCCCCCTCCCGCCCCAGCGTGCGAGCGGCGATCCGGCAGCAGCCGGCCAGCCAGACCAGGCCCATCGCGGCCTCCGGCGCCACCTCGGCGTCCAGAGCCTCCGGACCCACCTCCCCGACGCGGTCGAGACCGAAACGCCGCAGGATCCCGGCAGCCCGCGCCAGCAGAGGCCAGACCTCGGCCGTCCGCCCCTGGCGCTCCCGCGCCCAGGCCAGGCCCGCCGTCGCCACCACTCGGATCGGCGTCTCCGCGTCAGAGTGCCCAGGCAGGTCCTGAGCGAGCGAGAGCGCGAAGGAGCGCGCCGCGAGGTCGACGTCACCGCGCCGCTGCGCCAGCGATCCGAGGAAGACGTAACCGGCCGCCACGCCGACCGGTGACGTTCCCAGCCGCTGGGCCTGGTCCAGACCTCGCTCCATCAGCGCGTCCATCTCCGGCGACCCCCAGGCCGAACTGAGGATGCCCTCGGCGGCCGCCCCGACCCCGACCGACACCGTCAGCGCGATCAGGATCCAGACCACGTCCTCGGACCACCCGATGGCGGCCGCGCGTCGGAATGCCTCGTCCAGGTAGGCCTCGGCGGCGGTCCGGTCGCCCCGCGCCTGCGCACAGACCGAGAGTCCGGTCAGCGTGCCGGCCAGCGCCCAGTCGTCACCCACCTGGCGGCACTCCTCGACGCCGGCGGCGAACGCCTCTTCGACCCGGCCGCGCCGCTCTGCCTCGGGCACCCAGGCGATGAGGGCGAACGCCTCCGTCGGCCAGCTGATGGCGCGCACCCAGGGGTCGCGGGCTTCTCGCCTCAGGGTCGCCAGGTCGTCGCTCAGGCGCGGGCCTTCTTCTGGGTGCTCGCGCAGCACCGGCATCCTGGCCGCCAGCTCGCGCAGGCGGAGATCGTCGCCGGGTGGAACGCCGGCGGCGGCGAAGGCGGTCCGGGCCGCCGCCAGGTGCTCGGGGTCACGTATCGGGTCCGCGGCCGGATTCACCCCCAGGCCCACCATCTCGGTGAGCGCCCGCGCCAGCAGCAGCGGTGGGACCTCGCCTGGCAGCTCCAGGGCGGCCTGGCTCCACTCCCGGTGACGGTCACGCTGCCCTCGCAGTCCCAGGTACCAGCCGAGCGCGGCCGCGAGCCGCACCGCGAGCTCTTTCCGTCCCGTGCCGATCGCCCACTGGATTCCGGTCCACAGCTCAGCCCGCGCGGCGTCGAGCCGTGCCAGCCAGCGGCGCTGATCGCGTCTCCGCAGGTGAGGAGCCGCCGACTCCGCCAGCCAGCAGCACCATCGCGCGTGGGCCTCGCGGACGACTTCCTCCTCGCCCGACTCCCGCAGACGGTCCAGGGCGTAGGCACGCACCGTCTCCAGCAGCCGGTAGAAGGTCCTCCCCTCGCGGTCCTCGATGACCACCAGCGAGCGGTCGACCAGCGCCGAGAGCACCTCCAGCACCTGGTCCCGGGGCACGTCGTCATCGCCACCGAGCCCGGCGCAGGCCCGCTCCACCGCCTCCACGTCGGCGGCGGCGGCGAACACGGCCTGCCGTCGCAGCAGCGTTCGCTCCACCGGCAGGAGGAGGTCCCAGCTCCAGTCCACCACCGCTCGCAGCGTCTGGTGCCGCTCTCCGACGCGGCGGCGGCCCGCGGTGAGGAGCCGGAAACGGTCCTCCAGACGGTCCGCGACCTCCTGCAGCGTCAGGGTGCGGAGCCGCGCGGCGGCAAGCTCGATCGCGAGCGGAAGGCCGTCGAGATCGGCGCAGATGCGCTCCGCCAGAGGCTCCGTCCTGACGTCGAGCCGAAAGCCCGGGTCGACCGCCTGTGCACGCTCCCCGAACAGCCGCACCGCGGCACCCGGTCCCGCGCCGTCACCACCCAGCGCGCCGATCGGCCACAGCAGCTCGCCGGGGGCCCCCAGCGGCTCCCGGCTGGTGGCCAGCAGCGCCACCGCGGCGGTCCCGGAGGCAAGCGCCTCCGCCACCTCGGCGGCGCGCTCCACCACGTGCTCGCAGTTGTCGAGCAGCAGCAGCAGCCGGCGGTCCTCGAGAGCGGCGACCAGGCCCAGCAGCGGGTCGCCGGAGAGCGACTGCACCAGCTCGGCGACTGCGCCCAGGTGCGATGACAGGGTGCGGAGGACGGCGGGCACCACCTCCGAGCCCTCGCGCACCGACGCCAGCTCGACCAGCCAGACGCCGTCCCCGAAATCGTCGCGCAGCCCGCCGGCGACCTCCTGGGAAAGCCGGGTCTTGCCGGCGCCGCCGGGACCCACGATGGTGACCAGCCGGTGGCTGCGCAAACGCCGCCTCAGCTCCCGGACGTCCTCCTCTCGGCCGATGAAGCTGGTCAGCGGCCGCCGCAGGTTGGTCGGGCCTGTCACAGCCGCCGGCGGCGGCCGTATCGCCGGGTCGTGGCGCAGGATCGCTCGATGCAGCTCCTGCAAGGAAGGGGCAGGATCGGCTCCCAGGTCCTCACGCAGCCGCTGCCGGAGCTCCTCGTAGCGGGTCAGGGCCTCGGCCTCGCGCCCGGCCGCGACCAGCGCGCGCAGCAGCAGCGCGTGCGCCTCCTCGTCGAGCGGGCTGGAGGCGCAGATCGTCTGCAGGTCCCCGGTCAGCATCGCATCACCGCCGGCCTCCAGCCGCGCCGCGGCGCGCATCAGCAGCGCGCTTCGATGGAGCGTCTGGAGCCGGAGCCGCTCTCCGGCGATGGCGCCGGTGTCGCCGAGACCCAGCAGAGGCTCTCCATGCCACTCGGCGAGGGCTCGCTCAAGGGCCTCGCGGTCCCCGCTCCGTGCCGCGGCCAGCCCCTCTTCGAAGCGCCAGGCGTCGACGGTCTCGGGCGGCACCCGGAGCCGGTAGCTCTCGGCGTCGCGCTCGATCGGGGCGTCGGCGCCCAGGGCTCGCCGGAGCCGGGAGATCAGCGATTGGAGGGCGTTGGCGGCACCCTCGGGAGGCGAGTCCCAGACCTCCTCGACGAGCCGGTCCACCGCCACCGGGCGCCCCGCCGAGAGGGCCAGGAGCGCCAGCGCGCGCCGGGCCCGATCCCCTGCGATCGGCACCTCGGAGGAACCGCGCCGCACCACCAAAGGCCCCAGGAGCGAGAACTCCATATCGGGCATCATGGCAACTAATGGGCGACCCGTTCGTAGGCATCGCGGGCAACCCCCAAGCGAAGGCGGTGCTCGCGCACGAGTTCGAGACCGGTCGCCTCTCGCACGCCTACCTGTTCACCGGCGAGCCGATGGTGGGCAAGGCGACGGTGGCGCGGGCCCTCGCCCGCGCGTTGCTGCCGCAGGCTCCACTCTCCCGGCACCCCGACTACTGGGAGGACGATCGTCCGGACGCGCTCAAGATCGACGAGATACGCCTGCTCCCGGAGCGGCCGCCCGAGCATCATCCGCAGTCCCTGCAGGCCTTCCTGGCCCTGAAACCGGCTCTCGGTACCTATCGGGTCGCCGTCATCAGCAGCGTGGGCCGTCTTGCCGACCCCACCCAGGGAATCCTGCTGAAGACGCTGGAAGAGCCGCAGCCTGGGCGCGTCATCATTCTCACCACCCCCGGGCTCTCGCCCTTCGTGGTGCTGCCGACGGTCGTCTCGAGGTGCCAGCGCGTCTCGTTCCATGCGGTACCCGAGCGCGCGATCGAAGACCTGCTGCTGCGGGTCGGGACCGAGACCGAGCGGGCGCGCACTCTCTCACAGCTCTCACGGGGGCGGCCCGGCTGGGCGATGCGCGCGCTCCAGGACCCGGACATCGTGGAGCGCTACCGTCTGTGGGCAGCCCGTTTCGACGAGATCGTGGGCGCACCGGCCGACGTCGCACTGCGTTTGGCGGCCGAGCTGGATCAGGCGGCGTCCCAGGCGCGGCGCGCCCGCCGGCAGCCGAGCCAGGCCCAGGAGGTCCGGGAGGAGAACGTGGACGACCCGCTGGAGCTTGCCCTCACCTCCTGGCAGCTGCACCTGCGGCGCCTGATGGCGGACGCGCCGGTCCGCGCCCAGCAGGCCCGCTGGGCGCGGCTCCTGGAGGCCACGTTCGATACGCTGGGATACCTGGAGCAGAACGTCAGCGCGCGCCTTGCCCTCGAGTGCTTCCTGCTCGACGTGACCCGGGCCGCCTGACCAAGGAGGATGTTGAATCCTGGGAGGGACGCTGGTTTGACTGAGACCGCCGAGAGCACTCGCTGGCCGACTCGCGAGGAGGCCTGGGAACTGGTCTGCGGCAGCACGCAGTCGGAGTCGCTGCGGCGCCACATGCTGGCGGTGGAGGCCGCGATGCGCGCCTACGCCGGCCGGTTCGGGGAGGACCCGGAGCGGTGGGGCGTGGCCGGGCTGCTTCACGACTGGGACTACGAGCAGAACCCCACGCTGGATAGGCATCCGACGGTCGGGATGGAGGAGCTGCGGCAGATGGGCTACTCCGAGGAGCTGCTCACCGACATCGCGTCGCACGCGGACTACCTGGGGGTGCCCCGAGACACCAACCGGCGGCGGGCGCTGTTCGCGGTGGACGAGCTCACCGGGTTCCTCACCGCCTGTGCGCTGGTCAAGGGCCGGTCGCTGGGCGCGGTGGAGGCGCGCAGCGTGCGGAAGAAGATGAAGGACAAGGCCTTCGCCCGCAACGTCAAGCGCGAGGACCTGACGCAGGGGGCCGAGCTGCTCGGCATCGACTTCGACGAACACGTCGAGTTCGTGCGGGATGCCATGATCACGATCGCTCCCGAGCTGGGGCTGACCGCGTAGATGGCCCCGGCGCTGACCGCGCTGCTCTTCCGGACGTCCGATTACGGCCGGCACACGTTGGAAGGCGCGAAGGCGCTCGCGGACGCGCTGGGAGAGCGGTGGGGGGTCGAGCCGCATCGGCTGGGTACGGTCGAGGAGGGTCGCCGGGCGCCGTGGCAGGACGACCTGCGGGACGCCCGCGGGTGCCTGCTCGAGGCCGGGCGCAGCGTCGGGGCGGACCTGGACCGGGGTCGCACACCGGTCCTCTGCTCGGGCCACTGCCCGCCCTGCATGACCACGCTGCCCGAGGTGGTACGGCGCCACCCCGGATGCCACATCCTCTGGATCGACGCCCATCCCGACTTCAACTCGCCCGAGACCACGCCCTCTGCGTTCCTGGGCGGCATGTGTCTGGCCGCCGCCTGTGGGGTGTGGGACAGCGGGTTGGGGGCCGGTGTGCCGGCGCGGCAGGTGGTGGTCACCGACGGGCGGGACATCGATCCCGGGGAGCGCGATCTCCTCCAGATCCACGGAGTGCGGGTGCTCCCGCCCGGGGGCGCGCTGGACGCGGTCGCCGACCGCGAGGTCTTCGTCCACCTCGACCTCGACGTGCTGGACCCGAAGGTTCTGCCCGGTCTCGAGTTCCCGGTGCCGGAGGGACTCGACACGGCCGCCCTGGAGTCGCTGCTCGCCGGGGTCGTGGCGCGTGCGCGGCTGGTCGGGATCGAGATCACCGACTGCCCCTCCCCGGATCTGGCACCGGCGCTGGCGGCCTTGGTGGCACGCGGGCTGGCGGGAGCGCTGGCTCCGACCGTCCCGTGAACGGGCAGCCGCGGGTGCTCGTCACCGGGCCGCTGCTCGACCCCGCCCCAGCGCTGCTCGCTGAGCGCTGCCAGGCTGGTCCATCCCGACGGACGTCCCCTGACCGAGGCGGCAGCCGGGTGCGCGGGCATCGTCGCCCATCACACCGACCGCGTGGACGACGCGCTGCTCGGCACGCCCGGCCTGCGGGTGCTGGCCGCGGTCGCGGTGGGGACCGACAACATCGATCTCGCGGCCGCCACCCGGCATGGGGTGGTGGTGACCAACACGCCCGGCGTCCTCGAGGAGGCGGTCGCGGACTTCACGATCGGCCTCCTGGTCGCGACCTCGCGTCGCATCAGCGAGGCGGAGCGCACGATCCGCGCCGGAGCCTGGTCGGGCTGGGAGTTCGAACAGTTTCTGGGCCGCGACCTGAGCGGCGCCACGCTGGGCCTGGTCGGTTTCGGCGGCATCGGCCGCGCGGTCGCCCGGCGGGCGCAGGGATTGGGGATGCGGATCCTGTACACCGCGCGGACCCGGCGCCCGGCGGCCGAAGAAGCGACCCTCGGGGTTGCCTTTCGCTCCGTGGAGGATCTGCTCCGGGAGGCGGACGTGGTGAGTCTCCACGTGCCGCTGACCGACCGGACGAGACACCTGATCGGCGCGCCTGAGCTCGCCTGGATGAAGTCAGACGCGATCCTCCTCAACACGTCGCGCGGGCCCGTGGTCGACGAGCCGGCGCTGGCCGCGGCGCTCGCCGAGGGCCGTCTCTGGGCGGTCGGTCTCGACGTCTACGAGGACGAGCCGAGGCCGCATCCGGCACTCCTCCGGTCCGAGCGCGCGGTCCTCACGCCGCACATCGGCAGCGCCACCACCGGCGCCCGCACCGCGATGTGCGTCACCGCGGTCCGCAACGTGGTCGCCGTGCTGGCCGGCGAGCCCGCCCCCAACCCCGTGAATCCGGAGGTGCTCGCATGACGCCGATCCGACCGCCGTCCCTGGGACCGGGGTCCCCGCGAAACGGAGCTTGCGGAGTTCGTGGGGTGGAGCCCGTAATCCGGAGTGCAGTTTCGTGGGTGGAGCCCGGTGAATCCGAGGTGGTCGCATGACGCCGATCCGACCGCCGTCCCTCGATCCGGGGTCCCCGCCGGGTGAAGGCCCGGTGAATCCTGAGGTGCTCGCATGACGCCGACCCGATCGCTGTCCCTCGATCCGGGGTCCGCGCCGGCTGGGAGCCCGGTGAATCCCGAGGTGCTCGCATGACGACGATCCGACTGCTCGCGCTCGACCTCGACGGCACCGTGGTCAGCCCCGATCTGCAGGTGGACGAGCGGGACGTGGAGGCTTTGGCCCGCGCCGAGGCGGCCGGCATCGCCGTCGTCGCCTGCACCGGGAGGCCGTTCCCGGGGGCGATGATCTGGATCCGGCGGCTCGGCCTCCACGGCCCCTTCGTCTGCTACCAGGGCGCGGAGATCCGGACCCCCGACGGGGAGACCTGGCTCGATCAGGGCCTGCCCCGCGACGTCGCCGTCGCCGTCATCCGCTACTGCGACGAGCGTGACCTCCACGTGCAGGCCTATCGCGACGACCGGCTGATCGTGGCCCGCGACCGGCCCGAGGCGCGTGACTACGCCCACCACGCGGGGATGGAGCTCCACGTGGTCGGCGATCTGGCGAAGGCGCTCGGCCCGACCACGCCGAAGCTCGTCATCGTGGCTCCAGCGGCGACCATCGACCGTACCCTGCCCGAGCTCCAGCAGGCGTTCGAGCATGACGTCTACGCCGCGACCTCGATGCCGACCTATCTCGAGGTGACCCGCAAGGGCGCCACCAAGAGCCGCGCGCTATCCGTGCTGTGCGAGCGCCTCGGCGTCGAGCGATCGGCGACGGCGGCGGCGGGGGACGGTCGCAACGACATCCCGATGCTGGAGTGGGCCCAGCTTGGGGTCGCCATCGCCGGCTCCCGGCCGGAGGTGATCGCCGCCGCGGACGGCCGGACCGTGCCGCCGCCCGGTGGGGCGGGCATGGTGGCGCTGGTGGACGCGCTGCTGGGAGACCCACCCGCCGGCTGGGCGGTGCCCTGAGGTGGCGACGCTGCTCCTCGTGCACGCGCATCCCGACGACGAGGCGATCGCGACCGGCGGGGTGATGGTGCGGGCTCACGACGCCGGACACCGGGTGGTGCTGGTCACCGGCACCCGGGGCGAGCTGGGAGAGGTCCACAACCTCGACGTGGAGGCGACCAGGCCACGGCTGGGCGAGGTCAGGACCCTGGAGCTGGAGGAGGCGGGGAGGCTGCTGGGCGTCGACCGCCAGGTGTTTCTCGGCTTCCGCGACTCGGGGATGGCGGGCGAGCCGTCGAACGACGACCCGCGCAGCTTCCATGCCGCTCCGCTTGCGGTCGCCGCCGAGCGGCTGGCGGCGGTGCTGCGCGAGGAGCGTCCGGATCTGGTGGTCACCTACACCAAGGAGGGCACCTACGGGCACCCCGACCATATCAAGGCCCACCGCGCGACCGTGGCGGCGCTCGACCTTCTACGGAGCGAAGGCTGGGAGCCCGTACGTGCCTACGAGCAGGCGATCCCCCAGTCGGTGGTGGACCAGATACGGGCGCGAGTGGCCGCGGAGAATCCGGAGAACCTGCCGGATGCCGACCTCGCCGCGACCCCCGACGCCGAGATCACGGTCACGGTCGACGTGCGTGACCTTGCCCTGCGCAAGCGTGACGCACTCGAGAAGCACGTCTCCCAGATCGATCCCCGCGGCCCCTGGGCTTCCATGCAGCAGCAGGTGCTGGAGGCCGCGCTGGGGTGGGAGCACTACGTGCGGACGCGGGGTGAGGGCGGGCCGGAGGGTATCGCGAGGTCGCTCCTGCCGTAGCCCGCGCCGCGTCCCGGCTGGTTTTGCCGGTTGCCGGCAGATGGGTGTCAGCCAGGAGGTTTTGTGGCCCGTCTGCCGGCAGATGGTGATTCAGGGTCTCAAGACACGGACGTCTTCTGTACCACCCAGAAGTCCGAGGCTAGAGAAGGCGAGATCACGTAGAGGTAGGGCATCTGGAAGTAGCCGTTTTGCCCCCAGTCGGTACCCCAGGAGTTGCGGACCCGGAACCGGTCCTCCGCGTCGTCATAGCCGACCAGCATGACCGCATGGCCGCCGACGACGTTCTCCTTGGGATCGGGCATGGGAAGGACGCCGCTCGAGGCCACCTCCTGAGACTCGAACGACTCGTAGACGGTGAACCCGAAAACGACCGGCCTTCCGCCGGCGAGCACGCTTTTCAGGGCAAAGAGCTGCTGTGGCGGTGCCTGGTAGGTGAGGATCGTGTCCTTGAGCGCGTCCGTGTAGTCCTGTTGAGGTGGTTCGGTGGCGAAGGTGCTGATGTCGTAAAGCCAGTCGGTCTCGGGGCAGACTCCGAGCTGGGCGACAGCTTTCATGCCGTCGCGGATCTGGGCTCCCGAGTCCTGGCTGACCGTGTTCTCGATCACGCGCTCCTGGAAGTAGATCCAGAGCCGGCTGGGGGTCAGGAAGTTCCCATTCTGGTGGTGGTTCTCGAAGTCGACGGCCGCCGCGATGGCGTTGGCGGTGCAGCTACCGAGCTGGCCCTGGTTGTAGACCGGCGGCATGTCGGCCGCGGAGCTCAGGTCGACCGAGCTGGGCAGGCTGGTGACCGGCTCGATCTGGAGCTGGGCATCCCGAAGGTCCGGGAGCTGGGGGATCCACCCGTAGCGCGCAACGTGTCGTCTGCTGGGCATGCCGGTCATCCTTCGCCGCCCGGGTCCCACCAGGCAATCGGGGTATCCCTGGTTCTTGTCCCGGGTGCGCTCCGGCCGCGCGGGCCGGACGCCGGTGGCCGGCCGAGTCGTAGGCTCGGGCCTCAGATGGAGGTGCTCAAGATCACCCCGCGGGGGTACTGCCACGGCGTGGTGGACGCTTTCCGCATCGCGAAGCGAGTTCGAGAATCGACGCCCGGGCCGGTGCACATGCTTGGGCAGCTGGTCCACAACACCCACGCCACGGACGACCTGCAGACCCAGGGAATCGCCCTTGTGGATCCGCCAAACCGCCTCGCCGGCCTGGAGCAGATCGAGGAGGGGACGGTGATCTTCACCGCCCATGGCGTCTCTCCGCAGGTCAAGGCGAGGGCGGCCGCTCTGGGTTTGAACGCGGTCGACGCCACCTGCTCCGACGTGGTGCGCACGCACGACCTGGTGCGGGACCTCGCGATCCGTGGCTTCGACGTCATCTACATCGGCCGCCACGGCCACCCCGAGCCGGAGGGCGTCGAGGGTGAGGCGCCGGGCCGCGTCCACGTGGTGCAGTCGGCCGAGGACGTGAGCGCGCTCGAGGTGGAGAACGACCGGATCGCGGTGACCTGCCAGACGACGCTCTCCTTGTGGGACACCGAAGAGCTGATCGACCTGGTGAAGGCCCGGTACCCGGGTGCTGAGGTGCACAACGAGATCTGCCGGGCGACGCAGGAGCGGCAGGAGGCGGCGGTCCGTGCCGCGGCCGAGGTCGATGTGGTGATCGTGGTCGGCAGCCCCCGCTCCTCCAACAGCAACCGGCTCGCCGAGGTGGTGCGTGAGCTTGGGCACAAGCCCGCCTACATGGTGGACGGGCCGGAGCAGATCGACCCCGAGTGGCTGCGCGGGGCGCGCCGCGTGGGTGTCACGAGCGGTGCCTCGACGCCCACCTACATCACGCGCTCGGTCGTCGCCCACCTGGAGGCCCTGGAAGCGCCGGCCACCGCCTGAGCTCCGCGCTGGGGCTCACCCGACGGGTTCAGACGCCACGAACGCCGAGCTCGTCGAGGTGCGCCAGCAAGTCGGCGGGATCCGCGTAGACCCGGAAGCCGCCTGCCCGCTCCAGCTCGTCCTGGCCGTAGCCACCCGAGAGCAGTCCGACGCCGAGCGCCCTCGCGCGCTGCGCCGCGAGCATGTCCCAGATGCTGTCACCGACCACCATCGCGTTCTGGACGTCGACGCCCAGCCGGTCGGCGGCGGCGAAAAAAAGGTCCGGATCGGGCTTCGCGAACGGCACCTGGTCCCGCGTCACGATGGGGACGGCGGCCGGGATCCCGAGCATCTCCAGCGCCGGTCCGGCGACTTCGGCAACGCCACTGGTGGCGATCGCCCAGGGGATCCGGACGTTCGTCAGGTGCTGCAGGAGCCGGGTGGCCCCGGGCAGCGGCTGGACCTGGCCGGCCAGCGCCAGGTAGGCGCGTCGATGCCCGTCCTGGAGTTGCAGGATCTCCTCGGCGGCCAGCTCCCGCCCCGTCTCACGGATCAGCGCGTTGACGAAGAGCCCGCCGCTCATGCCGATCCGGCGATGGATCCGCCACACGGCGAGCTCGATGCCTGCCTCCTCGAGCGCCGTCCGCCAGGCCAGCACGTGCTGGTAGACGCTGTCGACCAGGGTGCCGTCGAGATCGAACAGGAAGCCGGCTCGAGGAACGCGATCCGCCGCCGCGGGCTGCATCGGTGATCATTCTCGCGCCCCGGACCATCGATCCGCAGACGTGCGGACCCTTAACCCTGTCTTCATCCGGGCTTCGCCTCCCGGCAATCCGGCGTGGCTGGCCTTCGCGCGGCGATCCCGGGGTTGACGGTGGAACCGCAGGGCCTGCTCTATCTGCCCCGCTCGGAAGGCCAGAACGGCCAGGGTCAGCATGGCCAGGCAGACCAGGACGGCCAGTAGAACCGTCGGCGTTCGACGACCTGGGCGGGGCCTTGCCAGCGCCGCCCAGCGGTCCCCGCCCCGCAGTCGGCTTCCGGCTCAGAGACTCCCCGCGAACGGCTGCACCGCCTCGTCCGGAGAGACCCGGATCCACCGGACGTGATATGGCTGCGCGGAGGTGACGTCGGTCGACCGATCAGCCGGATCGGTCAGCGCGAGCTGACAGCCGGCGTTCCGCGGGACCGTCATTGACGGTGTGGTCCTCGATCCAGAAGCCCGTTGAGAGAGCGCCTTGGCTTGGTCCCAGGATAGATAACTGCTGGGTTTTGGTCAGCCGGCCCGGAGGCCGGTGCAGATAAACAGCGTGGCTGTGAACCCGTACCGGCGGAGAGTCGGCGCGGCCTGTGTGAACTGTCCGAGAAAGAGAAACCATGGTCGATTGTGATGACCGCCGGCGGCCCCACATGCCGGCTGAACTGATGTCCGCAGAACAGGTTCGTGAACTGCCGAGCGCGCACCACCACCAGGGCCGCTGGTGCCGACGCCGTCGAGTGATCACTGCCACCGCCGTCAGCGCTCCCGCCACAAGCAGACACGAGCAGTGCGGCCGCCGGCAGCGCGACCAAACTCTGTCGCTTCCTCGGACTGTAACGCGCAGCGGCGCTGGTCGCCAGACACAGCCTGCATGCCTCAGGTGGAAGGGCTGCGGCGCCTCATGAAGATGAACAGGGCGATCACGATCAGGATTACCACGATGACCACGATGCCGGCCTCGATCTTGTGAGGCGTCAGCGTCGCGGATACCAGATACAGATTGAGTTCGTCATACATATCGACGTGGGTCTCCTCGATGGGTCGAGTTCAGGTCAGGGATCCTGCAGAGGTCAGGTCTGGGGCCGTGCAATTCTATCCAGCAGCGGCACTCGATGCAAGAGCGGAACCGGACTCCGCCCTAGTGGGCCCGCGGCGGAGACGGAGGCGGGGAGGGGCTCGAATTGCAGTCGGGTGGGGCATGGCCGGCGTTGCCGCCGCCGGGGCTTGCCTGCTCGTCGCTGCCGGAAGTCGTGGGTTCACCGCCCTTCGCGCTCGCGGGTTGACCGCTCCCCGAAGGTGAAGGGCAGGCGCTGGGCGAAGGCGAAGGCATGCGTCCCGCCCTACCTTTCACGTCGCTGGTGCGGGCTCCGGGTGGCCCGGAGGTCGCCCCTCGAGCGTGGTCGGCGCCGGGCGGCGTCGAGGTGGGCGAGAGGCTCGCGGACGGGACCGGACCCTGCCCTTGCGGTACCGCCGTCGGCGGCACGGCCACGATCGCGGGAGTCGGAGCCGCGGCCGGCACGTCGGGGGCGGGAGCGCTGGGAGTCGGGCTGGGCAGGGTCTGGCCGACCGGTGCCGGCGGGCTCTTCTGCTGCGCCTCGGCGCTCACGCACGGACCGACCGCGCGCTGCCCGGAAGGCAGCGAACCCTTGCAGGTGGCGACCACCCTGGTCGCGGTGCTGCTCCAAACCGTAGGGTTCGCGCTGCCGGTTGCGGCCACCGCGCCCCCGGCCGCCAACAGACCGGCCGCGATCACCAGGGCCGCAGACCTGACCGCGACCGCGCCCAGCGCCGGCAGCAGCGAGCGAGCCCGGGCACGCGCCGCAACCCGGTGATAGGCGGCCTGCGACGGGGCCGGCGAGGGGGGGCGAAGGCGCCTGACGCTCCGCGCCAGCTCACGCTCGAGTCGCCGCTCGAGGTCCGATTCGTCGCCACCGCCAGGGTTCATTTGTAAAGGGAGACGCGCAGCGATTCCGGAGTATCCGGAACGGCGGCGGGAGGGCCCTGCAGGCGCCGGCGCAGCGATCGCCGCGCGTCCCAGAGGCGGCTGGCGATGGTGCTTTCCGGGACCCCGAGGGCGGCCGCGATCTCGCGGTTGGTGTACCCGTGCAGGTGACGCAGCACCAGGGCGGCCGCCTGACGGGGTGGCAGCCGGCGGAGCTCCCGGACCATCGATCCGTCGAGGGCCTCTTCCTGGGGGTCCTCCGGGTGTGGAATGCCGATGCGCCGAACCACCTCACCTACCTCGCGCAGCCGCTGCTTGCGCCGGTGCGAGATGGCGGCGTTGATCGCGATGCGGTGCACCCACGCCTCGGCCGGCGCGTCCCGCTTCCACCGGGACCAGGCCCTGAACGCCTGCAGGAAGGCGTCCTGGGTGCAGTCCTCGGCGGCCGCCGGGTCACCCAGCATCGCCGCCAGCGTGCGGAAGATCCGGGGATACACGGCGCAGTACAGGCGATCAAAATCCTCGCGGTTCCCGGGCCGGTAGCCGGATCCGTCGGGATCCCGGAATGTACGATCGTCCCCCCCCATTTCCCGACACTAAGGTAGCGGACTGACCCCTTTTGCGGCGTGCGAGGGGGTCATCTCAGCCCTCCGGCGGCGACTCGTCGGGCACCCGGCGGCGAGTGCCGCGCCTTCGGGTCGGTGGAGGCGAGGGTTCGCCCGGAAGTTCGGGCACGGGTGCCGACGGAGCCTCGGTCGTGGGCCGGGTCCGGCGCCGCAGTGCCGCTGCGACCGCTTCCTGGCCTGGCTCCACGCCGGCCGGTGGATCTGGTGCGACGGCGGCGGGGCCGCGGGGCGGCCGGGGTGGAGGTGGCCTCGGCGGCTCCGGTCGGCGCCGAACCGGCAGGCGCCGCCCCGACCTCTCCAGAGGCCGCCGCCGTCGCCCCGGGAACCGTCTCGCCGGTCTCCGCGCCGCTTCCGGTGAACGCCGGACCGGCGGGCGTGGCGGCCGGCGGCTCCACCTCCGAGGGGGCGGAGGACGGCTGCCCGGTGGGAGAGGCGCTGGAGCCGGATCGCGGGCTCCGCCGTCGCCGTCGCCGGGTCGAGGACGCGGCAGGCTCCTCCTCTGCCGCCGGTGCGGGCTCCTCTCTTTCCGCCGGGGCCTGGGGAGTGCTCTCGGAGGGCCCGGACCCGATCAACGCCGAATCCGCCGGCGTCGCCGGCGCCGCGCCGACCTCTTCGGGAGCCGGTATCGAGGCTTCCGGAGGGGCCTCGGCGGGCTCCGGCGCCAGCCCGGTCGGCGCTGCACCGGCGGATGGCGCGAGGGCTGCGGCCACCTGTTCCAGAGCTGCCGCCGGTGCTTCGGGAGCTGACGCCTCCGGCTCCGCCTCGGTGAGCGCCGGACCCGCAGGCGTCGCGGTCGCCGCGGGCTCTCGCGGAGCCGGCGCCGGGGCCTCGAGTGCGGACTCGACGGGCTCCGACCCGGCGCCCGTCAGCGCGGGACCCGCGGGAGTGGCCTCGAGCGGTGCAGGCTCCGCACCCGGGCCTGAAGCCTCGAACGCGGAGTCGATCGGCTGTGACTCCGCCCCCGCCAGCGCGGGACCCGCAGGAGTTGCCTCGATCGGCTCGACCTCGGCCGGGGTGGGGGCCGGACCCTCCGGGGACGCCACCGCCTCGGCCGGCGAGGAGCCTCCGCCGGATCGCGGGCCCCGGCGCCGCCGTCGACGTCCCGAGGGGGCCGCGGCAGCTTCCTCTTCGGTGGCGGGCGACGGAACCGCCTGTGTCGCCGGCTCTGGCTGCGGCGCGGGTTCGGATTCCGGCGCCACCCCGGCTGCCGCCTCCTCCGCGGTCACCGGGGAGGCCTCAACCGGGGCACCTCCACCTCCGCCTCCGCCCCCGCGACGCCGGCGGCGCCGCGAAGGACGTTCCCCGGCCGGCGCCTCGACCGTTTCCGAGCGGCGGCCGGCTCCTCGGGCGACGCCTCGGCCTCCGGCTCCGCCGCTGCGGCCGCCGGCGCCTCCGGCGAAGCACCACCCCCGCTCCCCCGGCGCCGGCGCCGGCGTGAGGGCCGCTCCAGCGACGGCGCCTCGACCGACTCCTCGACGGCGGCAGGCTCGGCGACCGTCGCCGGCACCGATTCCTGCTCCAGCGGGTGCCGTCGCGAGATGAGGCGCGCCACGTCGCCCTCCGCGACCAGCGTGTCCTCCTGGTTGCGGACCTCGACCTGCCACACCGCCAGCCCGACGTCCGGCTCGTCAACCGGACGCTTGCGGCCGAGTCGCCACTCGGCGCGGATGGTGTCGCCGAGACGGACCCGGGCGACGAAGCGCCAGGTCATTCCCACCAATGCCGTGGTGTCGGGAAGTGGGACGTCCATCGCTCCCAGGCCGAGCGCCACCGAGACCACCAGAGCGGCCGGCACCACGATCCCGTCGCGGGCGTCGCTGGTCGCGTAGTGGGCGTCGGCGTAGAGCGGGTGGAAGTCGCCGGCCAGCGTCATGTACGCGTGGACGTCCGCCGCGGTCAGAGTGCGTCCGCGGGTGGTCCACTCACCGCCGAGCGGCAAGTCCTCGAAAGGGATCGTCCTGGGACCTGGTTGGGGAGACAAGAGTGAAAGCGCGCCGAGTATAGCCGTGACGCCTCGGCTCGCTCTCCGACGATGATGGAGCCACACGGTGAACCAGCACCAGCACCACGGCCACGGGTCAGGACGCGCCACCGGCGTCGAGGGCCGGCACTTCTGTATCCACGATGGGTCGCGCCTGACCGTCCACGAGATCGAGGGGCGGCCGCTCGAGGCCTGCGACCGCTGCGGCTGGGTTCTCTGGCGCGACCCCAAGCTGGCGACGGCGACACTGGTGCTGGATGCCGGCGGTGCGCTGGTGCTGGCGCGTCGCGCCACCGAACCGGGGTATGGCAAGTGGTGCCTTCCCGGCGGCTTCGTCAACGACGACGAGCATCCGGCGGCGGGCGCCGCGCGCGAGTGCCTGGAGGAGATCGGCTGCGACGTCGTGGTCGACCGCTTGGTGGGCGCGTACCACGTTCCGAAGGTGGACGGGCCCAGCATGGTGGTTCTCGGCTACACGGCCCGCCTCGCCGGCGGTGCCTGTCCGCGCCCGGGGCCGGAGATGTTGGAGACCGGCTTGTTTCCTCTCGATCAGCTGCCGCCGCTCGCGTTCTCGAGCCATCGGGAGGTCCTGGCCGACTGGCTCGCGCAGCGTCCGTGAGCGCCGCCACCCCAGAGCTGCGGCAGGCCGCCGGCTTGGTCGGGACCGCGAGCCGCGCGGTCGTGTTCACCGGAGCCGGAGTCTCGGCGGAGTCCGGGATCCCCACCTACCGTGGTCAGGACGGGCTGTGGCGCCGCTACGACCCCTACCAGGTGGCCTCGATCGAGCGCTTCCGCGTGGACCCGACCCCGTACTGGCGGGTGGCACTGGAGCGGGGGCGCGAGATGCGGCAGGCGCAGCCGAACCGCGCGCACCAGGCGATCGCGGCCCTGGAAGCTGCCGGCCACGTGGAGGCGGTCGTGACCCAGAACACCGACGGGCTGCACCAGCGCGCGGGATCGCGTCAGGTGCTCGAGCTGCACGGGAGCGCGCGCCGGGTTCGCTGCCTCGACTGCGGCGCGCTGGAGCCGCGACCTCAGGTGCAGGCGCGGCTGGAGCGCGAGCTGCCGCCACGATGCCTCCTTTGCAGGCGTGACCATCTCAAGCCGACCGTGGTCTTCTTCGGCGAGGCGCTGCCGCAGGACGTGCTGCGGAAGGCCTTCGAGCTCGCCGAGGACTGCGACGCGATGCTCTGCGTCGGCAGCTCTCTGGTCGTGCATCCGGCCGCCGACATCCCCTGGCGCGCGCTCCGGCGCGGGACGCCGGTCATCGTCTGCAACGACGAGCCGACCCCGCTCGACGCCGGCGCCACCGTGGTGCTGCGGGGTCGCGCCGGCGAGCTTCTGCCCGAGCTGCAGGGGCTGCTTGCCGGCTAGGGCGATTGGTGCACCAGTCGCCCATTCCGAGCACAGCAACTGGGCGATTGGTGCACCAACGGCCCACTCCGATGACGTTGGGGACCCGGTCGGTGCTTCTCCGCTCGGGAGAGGCCTCAGCGGCCGATCGCGACCAGCAGGCGCTCGGGGGTCACGGGAAGCCGGTCGAGCACCACCCGCGGGTGGTGAGGTCGGAGCGCCTCCTCGATCGCGGAGACGATCGCCGCCGGTGCCGGGATCGTCCCCGCCTCGCCGACACCCCTCACGGATTCGGGGTTGAAGTCGGTATGCGATTCCTGCGACACCAGCTCGGGCACGAACGCGATCTCGGGCGCCGAGGCGAGCGTGTAGTCGAGGAAGGAGGCCGCCCGGAACTGCCCGTCGTCGTCGTACAGCGCCTCCTCGAAGAGCGCGTAGCCGATCCCGTGCGCGAGGCCGCCGTGGAGCTGGCCCGCGACCAGGCGCGGGTTGATCTCGCGGCCGGAATCATGAACCAGGACGTACCGCAGAACGCGCACCTGACCGGTCTCGGGGTCGACCTCCACCTCCGCCGCGTGACAGGAGGACGCCCAGGACGTCCCGGTCCTCGTCTCCCAGGCTCGGGCGACCTCCATCGGCTCACCGTCGAGCAGGTCGACGGCCGCGATCGTGCGCTGGGGGACCCCCCGCACCGAGACCACCCCTCGCTCCAGCGCGAGGTCCTGGGGTGCGACCTCCAGCCGCTCCCCGGCCCGCCGCAGCAGCTCGTCGCGCACGGCGACGGCGGTCACCGAGGTGGCGCTCCCGACGTGGACGGCCGAGCGGCTGCCGGCGGTCACCCCTCCTCCCGAGATGCCGCGGGTGTCGCCGGCGAACACCCGGACCCGGTCCAGCGGCCAGCTCAGACGCTCGACCAGCACCTGCGCGGCGAACGTCTCGTGCCCCTGGCCCTGCGGCGTCGAGCCCAGGTGGAGCTCGGCGGTGCCGTCCGGCAGCAGTCGCACCCGGGCCGGCTCTCCACTCCCGAACCCGGTCGACTCGACGCCGAACGAGACCCCGACGCCGCGCAGCAGCCCGGGCGGCGCGGCGGACGGCTCGCCGATCCGGCCCACCGCCTCCTCGAGCAGACGCGGATAGTCGCCGCCGTCGTAGACCATCGGCGCCGGGCCTCGCCGCAGCCCGGTCGGGTAGGGCATCGTCTCAGGCCTGATGAGATTGCGCCGGCGGACCTCGACCCGCGAGACGCCTACCTGGTCGGCGAGCGCGTCCATCATCCGCTCGATCGCGAAGTTCCCCTCCGGCCGGCCGCCGCCGCGCACTGTCCCGGTCGGTGTGGCGTCCGTGAAGACGGCGTGGTAGCGGACGCGTAGCGCCGGGTGACGGTAGCCGGAGAGCAGGTGGGCCGCGACGTTGCCGGTGATCGCGGCGCCGATCGACGCGTAGGCGCCGGCGTCGTGCCAGAACTCACCCCGCAGCCCGCGCAGCCTCCCGTCCCGCTCGGCCGCCAGCTCGAGATCGAAGACGGTGCCGTGCGCGTGGACGGTGGAGGCGCTGTCCTCGCTGCGATCGGCGACCCACCGCACGGGGCGGTGCAAACGGTAGGCGGCGAGCGCGGTCAGGATCTCCTCGGGGTAGGTCCGGCCTTTGGGACCGAAGCCCCCGCCCACGTTCTCCGCGAGCACCTCGACGGCCGGTTCGGCGAGATCCAGCGCACGGGCGATGCGGGCGCGGACCGAGAACACCGACTGGGTGGAGGTCCAGACCCTGATCCCCGGGCCACGCGGCGTCGCGGTGGTCGCTCGCGGCTCCATCGCGCCACCCTGGATGCGAGGCAGGTGAAGGCGTCGCCGCACGACCACGGGGGCTCGCGCGAACGCCGTCTCGATGTCGCCGAACGCTTCCTCTCCGGTGAACGCCAGGTTGTCGGGCACCGCGGTCTGGACCGCCGGTGCCCCGGGCGCGATCGCCGCCTCGACCGAGGCCGCCGCCGGCAGTGGTTCGAGGTCGAGCCCCACCAGTTCGGCGGCGTCGGCCGCCGCCTCGGCGGACTCGGCGATCACGGCGGCCAGGATCTCGCCGGTGTAGCGAACCTCGCCGGCGGCCAGCACCGGCCGCGGGAAGCGCTCCAACCCTCCGGGGACGAAATCCTCGGCGACTGCCCGAGCACCCGCCGGGAGGTCGCCAGCCGTCCAGACCGCGAGGACCCCGGGCAGCGCGCGGGCGGCCGCGACGTCGATGCCGTCGATGCGGGCCCGACCGAGGGGCGACCGAACAGTCACCAGGTGCGTCATCCCGGGCAGGCTGAGGTCGCCCGCGTACCGCCCCTGGCCGCGCAGGAGCGGCGGATCCTCGACGCGCCGGCGGTCGTTGCCGATCCCGTCCCTCACGGCTGCCGTCGGGCCTCCGAGGCGATGCCGGACCACGCCGCCAGGACCGAGTCGACGAGGTCCTCGACGTGCCGTCTCGCCGCGATCCGCTCCTCACCGCCCATGAGCCGCAGATCGTAGTCGGTGTCCTGGTGCCGGACCGACGCCCGCACCGCGAGGCGGACCGCTTCCGGATCGACGGCGCGGCCGGCGTGGCTGCGTCCCACGCGACCGCTTCCGCGCTGCCCGGTGTGGCGCGCGATGGCGGCCGCACGCTCCGCCGGACAGCCCGGGAACTGCTCGAGGATGGCAGCAACGAACCGCGCCTGGAACCGCGCATCCTCGAGCGGCCGCCGAGCCGCGGCTCGCGCCCGCCGCCGCTCCCGGGCATCCGCGTCGGCCAGGCACGAGGCCTCAGCCGCCTCCAGCGCCGGCTCTTCGACCAGGATCCCCTGCCGCTCGTAGCGCTTGCGCGAACGGCTGAAGCGGACCACGACCGCCGACAGCGTGCCGGCCCTGGCGGCGCGCCGGGTGAGCGCCGCGTCGCCGGCGGGAAGGAAGACCAGATGGTCGAGGTCGGCGCAGGTGAGGCAGAGCGGGCCCGGCCCGTCCATGACCAGGAAATCCCCGGTCCCGCCGCAGTCGCGGCAGGCCCACTCTCGCAGAGGCATGATCGCGACCGGTGGGGCCGGTCGTGCCGGCTGCTGGGCGGACTCTTCACCCCTTCCCGGCAGGGCCCAGTGGATACGCAGGCCACGCTCCATCTCCGGGTCCCCGTCCCGCGTGAATTGGAGCGCGCGCCGTTCCTTGCTCGTGCTCCGGTACTCCACCTCGGTCGCAATCAGTCCCTGCTCGCGCGCCCAGATGCCGAGCAGGCGCACGGCATCGGTGACATGGGCGGTGTCTACCTGAGCGAGCTCCTCGATGGTCGCCACTCGCTCCTGCCGCCAGAGCCGGGGGTGGGTCTCGTGCAGCCACCTGATGCCGACCAGGACGTCCAGTGGCGTGACGTAGCCCCGGTCGGCAAGGCACCGCCGGGCCGCGTCTGCCACGCGGTGAGCCAACCTGGATTCGAACGCAGCGTCAGACATGGCTGGGGTCGCCGGAGCCGACGTTGAGGTGGACCACGTCCCCCACCACCACGCGCCGGTCGCCGACCACCAGCGCGCCGTCCGGGTCGAGGGCCCCGGCCACCCCCTCCAGCGTCTGGTCCGGAAGCTCGACGCGGACCGACCGGCCCAACGTGTCCGACCGCAGCCGCCAGGTGTCGAGCACGTCCGCGTCATCGCGCGTCCACCATCCCTCGATCGATTGGACGAGCCGGGGCAGCAGTTCGTCCCGCGAGATTCCGAGGTGCGCCGCACCGGGAGGAGACCAGGTGAGATTGGCTCCGACACCGACCAGGCAGCGGTCTCCGTGCTGCTCCGCCAGGATGCCCGCCACCTTGCGTCCGTCGAGGAGGACGTCGTTGGGCCACTTGAGGCGGCAGAGGCGACCGCAGGCCTCGACCGCCGCCACGCCGGCGGTGAACATCGCGAGCGATCGCAGAGGCAGGACGAACGTCGCGTGGAGCCCGGTGCCGGCAGGGGCTTCCCAGACCCGATCCAGGCGTCCCCGCCCGGCGCTCTGGTGGGCGGCGACGACGACGGTGCCCAGCGGTTGGTCGCGGGCCACGTCCTGAGTGCTCGTGACAGAGCCCAGGTGGACGATCCGCATCCGCCTCAGGCTAGTTCTTCGGCGCTGCGTAAGCTGAACCCGGCATGATCCACCGTGCGATCACCGTCGTCGTCCTGCTGGTGATCTGTGTCCTGCTGCTCGCGTTCGCGGTCGGGGGTGAGGTGCGCTCGCTGGGGTGGGCCGGCATCTGGCCGCTGTTCGTGCTGGTCGCCGTGGCGGCCGTGGTCGGTGTCATCATCTCCTGGCGCCGCTACTTCCCGAGCGTGCGACGCCGGCAGCGTCAGCAGTAGTCTCCAGCGGTGGTCTGGGTCGTCGTTCTGATCAAGGACTTCGCGCACGCGAAGCAGCGCCTGCGGCCGGCGCTCACACCGCCGCAGCGGCGTCGGCTGGCGGAGCGCAACGCCCGTCTGGCCCTGACCGCGGCCGCCGCCGGCGACCATGTCCTGGCCGTCTGTGCCGGCGAGGACGGCGCGGCGCTGGCTCGGGAGGCGGGGGTGGAGTGGATGCTCGAGGAGCGGCCAGAGGGTCAGAACCCCGCCGCCCGGCGGGGGATCGGCCGGGCCCTGGCCGGCGGCGCCGACGCGGTGCTGCTGCTTTCCAGCGACCTTCCCCTGATCACTCCGGAGGCGGTCGGTGAGCTGCTCCACGCGGCACGGGCGATGGGAAGCCCGGCCGTCCTGGCGGCTCCCGCCACCGGTCGCGGCGGCACCAACGCGCTCTACCTGGACCCGCCGCAGGTCATCGACCTCCACTTCGGGGACGACTCCTTGGGGAAGTTCGAGCGGGACGCCGCCGGACGCGGGGTCCCGTTCGCGCTGCACGAGCGCGACGTGCTGGCCCTCGACCTGGACGAGCCGAGCGATCTCGAGGAGCTGGCCAGGACCGAGGCCGACCGGCCTGCCACGTGAGCGCCCTCTCTCTGCTGCCGGTCGAGGGACTCCCCGAGATCGGGCGAGGCGATGACCTGGCGGAGCTGATCGCGAGCCGCTTCAGGCTCCAGGCCGACGACGTGCTGGTGGTGGCGCAGAAGATCGTCTCCAAGGCCGAAGGCCGCATCCGGCGCCTGGCCGGGATCACGCCCGGCGATCGCGCGGTCGGACTCGCGCGACGGCTGGAGGCCGACCCCCGCTTCGTCCAGGCGATCCTCGACGAGTCGGCCAGAATCGTACGCAGCGAGCGTGTCCTGATCGTGGAGACCCGGCAGGGGTACGTGTGCGCCAACGCCGGCATCGACCATTCGAACGTCACCGGGGACGAGGGGGAGGTGCTCCTGCTCCCCGAAGACTGCGACCGTTCCGCAGCCGCGCTGCGGGAGGGGCTGGTCGCGTGCGGAGCGCCTGAGGTGGGGGTCATCGTCGCCGACACCTTCGGACGGGCGTGGCGGACCGGGATCGTCAACGTGGCGCTGGGTGTCTCGGGCCTGGCGCCGCTGATCGACTACCGGGGGCGACCCGACGACCATGGTCGGATCCTGCAGGCGACGATCGTGGCGGTGGCCGACGAGCTGGCCGGGGCCGCGGAGCTGGTGATGGGGAAGGTGGGGCGGGTGCCGGCGGTGGTGGTGCGGGGCTGGAGCACGTCGGCCCCGGCCGGCACCGGACAGGACCTGATCCGGCCCGCGGAGCAGGACCTGTTCCGCTGACGGCATCAGCGTGAGGCCGCCGGCACCCTGCGGAGCCGCTGCGGCGCCTCCTCGCCGATCGCCTCCACCGGGAGGGACCCGACCGCGCGCGCCAGCCCCATGGTCGGCATGTTGACGTAGATCGACTCGGTCCGGCCGGGGCCGACGACATAGGTCTCGTGGTAGACGCCGACCGCGGTGTTGCCTCGGGTCCGGACGTTGAACGCATGCCAGGCCGGACGATGGTGCTTGTCGCGGTCCCGGGCGTAGGCGTCCAGCTTCTCGAACGACGACCAGTACTGCTTCACCAGCAGTGTCCGGCCGCTGACCCAGGTGGTGGCGTCGATGAGGCCGGAATCAGGGTCTCCGAAGAGCTCGCGAAGCATGGGTCCCATCGCGCTCACGACCGGCAGCCACTGGCGGACATCCCAGAGGTGGTTGACGCGCATCCCGATCAGGAACACGACGGTGCCTTCAGGCGGAGCGGGGGCGGCGGTGCGACCGGCGATGACGGTGGTCATGATGGGCGTCTCCTGAGCAAACGGTTAACGGTGTTAACGGGACGTAGTCTGCACGATTCGAGTTAACGCTGTCAACATAGATTCGTGGAGCGAAAAGGGACGCGCCGCGACCTGCGCCGGGAACTGCTGGCGGCCGCGGTGGCCGGCGGCCGGTCGAGGGGGCGAAGTGGGGTCGTGCTCCGTGAAGCCGCGCGCGCGGCAGGGGTGAGCGCCACCGCCGCCTACCGCCACTTCGACGGGTACGACGACCTGCTGGCGGCGGTATGCCAGGCCGCCGGTGACGCGCTCTACGCGTCGATGGTGAAGGAGATCGCCCGCGACGAGGCCACCGGGCTGAGCGGAGCGGCTCTCGCCTATGCCCGGTTGCGAGCGACTGGCCGCGGATACGTGCTGTTCGCCGTCACCGAGCGGGGACTCTTCGAATGCCTCGCCTCCACCTCGCTGCCGCTGCCCGACACACCACGGCATGCGTTCGGTCTGCTCAGCGAGGCGCTCGACGGCTGTGTCGGGGCCGGGCTCCTGCCGCCGCGGGATCGGGAGGGTGCCGAGGCGCTGTGCTGGATCGCGGTCCACGGGCTGGCGATGCAGGCGGTCCAGGGGATCCTGCCGGCGGACGGTCCCGAGTTCGAGGCGCTCCTCGACCGGACGCTCGACTTCATCGCCCGCGGCCTCGGGATCGTGCCGCCCGCGATCGCTTGACAATCCGGAACCGGCTCCCGCAGCGTGAGAGCCGTGCGACGTGCATTTCGTGTCCGCTACGGGATCTTGATTCTGCTCTGCGCGATGTACTTCATCACCTACATCGACCGCACCAACATCTCCATCGCCGGGCCCACCATCGCGAGAGACCTGCACTTCACGCCGGCGCAGCTGGGGCTGGTCTACTCCGCGTTCAGCTACCCGTATGCGCTGCTCCAGATGCCGGGCGGATTCATGGGCGACCTGCTCGGGCCCAGGCTGGGGCTGGCGCTGGTCGGATTGCTGTGGGCGGCGGCGACGTTTGCAACCGGGCTCACCCGGTCCCTGTGGACCATGTTCGCGGCCCGCTTCGCCCTCGGCTTAGGCGAGGCCGCGTCGTTCCCGACCGCAACCCGGGCCATGTCCTCCTGGATGCCTCCGACGGAGCGAGGCATGGCGCAGGGCGTGGTCCATTCGGCATCGCGGCTCGGGGGCGCGATCACGCCCGCGGTGGTCGTCTTCATCCTTCTCCGGTGGGGCTGGCCGGCCTGCTTCTACGCGCTGGGCGTGACGAGCCTGATCTGGCTGGTCTTCTTTTTGATCTTCTTCCGCGCCGACCCGCAAAAGGACCCGCGGGTGCCCCCGGCGGAGCGAGCGGAGATCGGCGTGCGCACGGTGGTCGACCGGCCGGTCATCCCCTGGCGGCGGCTGGTGGGTGCGCTCTGGCCGGTCACGCTGTGCGACTTCTGCTACGGCTGGGGGCTCTGGGTGTACCTGACGTGGGTGCCCGGCTACCTGGAGGAGGCTCGCGGCTTCCCGCTCGCCTCGCTGGCGCTCTTCGCGGCCCTCCCGTTGATCTTCGGAACGGTGGGCGACACGGCCGGTGGCGTGCTCTCGGACCAGCTGTTGCGGCGGACCGGGAACCCGCGTGTCGCCCGCAACTGGCAGCTCTTCTGCTGCCTGCTGCTGGCGGCGGCCACCGTGGTCCCGGCGGTGATCGTGGCGTCCCCGATCCTGGCGGTCCTGTTCCTGTCGGTCTCGTTCTTCTTCCTGGAGATGAACAACGCGGTGCTGTGGGCGATCCCGATGGACGTGGCCCCGGACCTGGCGGGGACGGCCGGCGGCCTCATGAACACCGGCTTCGGCATCGCGGGCATCCTCTCCCCGCTCTTCTTCGGGGTCGTGATCGGCGCCACCGGCTCCTGGCAGGTGCCCTTCTTCGTCACCGGGGCGCTGATGCTCGTGGGAGCGATCGTGGCCGTCACCCTGATCGACCCCACCCGACGGGTCCTGCCCGCCAACGCCCCGGCCGGGGTGGCCGCGGCCATCCAGCCCGTCTCCTCCGCGCGCTGACGGGGCCGCTTCCCGGGAAGGGGACGCCATGGGGGTGCTGGTCGCGGCCCCTTCCCGGCAAACGGCGGGGGGTGGGGCGGGGAGGCGGATATGTGTGTCTGTCTACGGGCGTAGACTCCGCAGCGGATGTGCCCCCTGGTCGACACCGACGACCTCTGTGACGCGCGCGAGGTCGCGCACCTGATCGGACTCTCGCACGCCAACAGCGTCGCCGGATACCAGCGGCGTTACCTGGACATGCCACGACCGCTGCTCGACCTCGGAGTGGGAAAGCCACGGCTCTGGTCGCGCTCGGCGGTCCTGGGCTGGGCGCGCCGGCGGCGGTCGGTGGTGGCGGCAGTGGAAGCCGAGGCCGAGGACGAGGGGGTCGTCCGATGACCCGGCTGCGGGCTCGCGACGCGTGCTGGTGCGGCTCCGGCAAGCGATTCGACGACTGCCACGGCGACTGGACCCAGGCCCGGCGAACGCCCCAGACGCCGGGCACCCTCGGAGGGTCGCGCTCCGTCCCCCAAAGCATCCAGCGGCCGCCCTACGCGCTGGGCCGCCGGTTGCCAAGCTTCGCCGGCCCGGAGATCGTCAGTGGCGGCATGCGGAAGCGGCTGCGTCATGCGGGAAGGGTCGCGGCCGACGTGCTGCTGGCGGTCGGCGCGCGCGTTCAGCCCGGCGTCACCACGGACGAGCTGGACGCGGTAGCCCATGAGGCCTACATCTCCCGCGGCGCCTATCCCTCGACGCTGACCTATCGCGGGTATCCGAGGTCGATCTGCACCTCCGTCAACGAGGTGATCTGCCACGGCATCCCTGACGACCACGTGCTGAACGCGGGGGACATCGTCAGTGTCGACGTCACCGCGTACGTCGATGGGGTGCACGGAGACACCTGCGCCACCTTCTACGTGGGCGACGTCGACGAGCCGACACGGGGGCTGGTGGAGGGGACCCGCATCGCGACGCTGGCCGGCATCGCCGCCGTCGCCGCCGGGCGCCCGCTCGAGGTGATCGGCCAGGCGGTGCAGGGTGTCGCCGACGTCCGTGGTCTGGGAGTGGTGGAGGACTACGGCGGGCACGGGGTGGGCGCCCTGTTCCACGCCGCACCGCACGTCAACCATCACCGCGGGGCGCCGGGTTCGGCCTGGCCGCTGCCGGAGAACCTGATCATCACGATCGAGCCGATGGTCACCGCGGGCACCGTTCGGCATCACGAATGGGACAACGGCTGGACCGTGGTGACCGACGACCTCCTCCCTTGCGCCCAGTTCGAGCACACCGTGATCGTGGGCGAGGACGGACCCGAGATCACGACCGTGAACCGGGACGGCCAGAGCGCGGTCAGCCTGCCCGACTGACCTCCCCTCACGCCTTCATCCCTCCGCGCCCGATTGCCGGCACTCGGGGCTGGGGCTGATGATCGGGCGGTGGAAGTGACGCCGATCGAGGTCCCCGACCCGAGCTTGATCCTGCTCGTCGGACCCACCGGCGCGGGGAAGAGCACATTCGCGCGCACCCACTTCCGGCCCACCGAGGTCGTTTCCTCCGACGTTTGCCGGGGACTGGTGGCGGACGACGAGAACGACCAGTCGGCGACCGCGGACGCGTTCCGGCTCCTGGACCTGATCACCGACCTCCGGCTCGCCCGGCGGCGCCTCACCGTCATCGACGCCACCAACCTCCAGCCGATCTGGCGGCAGCCGCTGCTTGACCTGGCGCGAGCCCACGACGTTCCCAGCGTCGCGGTCGTCTTCGACCTGCCCGCGGAGGTGCTCCTGGACCGCGCCCGTACCCGCACCGACCGCAGCCTCAGCCGGGAGGTCGTCCGCCGGCATCGGACCGCCCTCCACCGTTCGCTCCCCGCGGCCGAAGAGGGGTTCACACGGGTGTGGGTGCTGCAGGCGATGGATCAGGTGGCGGCGGTCGTGGTGACGCGGCGGCGGGCGCCGTGACAGGCGGCCGCCGCGGCACGCTACCATGCCGCGCAGGCCGATCGCCACGCCCCATGCCCGACCGGAGGAACTCGCCATGCGCCTGGTCGCCACCGAATACCTGACCCTGGACGGAATCTTCGAGGAACCCGGGCACTGGTCGGGCCCCTTCTTCGGGGACGAGGCTCAGCGGTTCAAGCTCGCCGAGCTGCAGGCTGCCGACGCGCTGCTCCTCGGCCGCGCGACCTACGAGGGGTTCGCGGCCGCGTGGCCCACCATGTCGGACCCGGCGGGATTTGCCGAGAAGATGAACTCGATGCCCAAGTACGTCGTCGGCGGCACACTCGGGGATGAGCCCTGGGAGGGCGCCAAGCTGCTTGGCGGCGACTTCCTGGCCGAGATCAAATCCCTGCGGGCGACCTCGGGCGGCGACCTCCTGCTGTCCGGGTCGGCACGGGTCTTCAACGCCTGTCACGGGGCCCGCGTCATCGACCTCTACCGCTTCATGGTCCATCCCGTGATCCTGGGCACCGGCCGGCGCCTGTTCGACGAGACGTCGACCGAAAGCACGCTCAAGCTTGTGCGCGAGGAGCGCTTCGAGACCGGGATCGTGATCCTCGAGTACGAGCTGTCCGCCTGACCAGGGGACGTTTGTATACAGCCGCACCTCTCGCCCGGCGTGTTGAGGTCGCTTCGTATACAAACGTCCAGGGGGTGGGGGTGGGGTAGGCTCCGGGGATGGCGCGGACCGGACGCAGGCCTGGGCGGTCGGACACGCGGGAGGCGATCCTGGAGGCGGCTCGGGCGCTCTTCGCCGAGCGCGGGTACGACGGCACCACCGTTCGCGACCTGGCCGCGGTGGCCGAGGTCGACCCCAAGTTGGTGCTGCACTATTTCGGCTCCAAGGAGGGCGTCTTCCGGTCTGCGGTGAGCTTCCCCTTCGACCCCGCCGAGGCCCTTCCGGCACTGATCGCAGGGGGCTCCGAGGGGCTCGGCGAGCGCCTCGTTGGCTTCTTCCTGGACACGCTTGACACACCCGAGGGGAGGCCCAGCCTGGCGCTGATCCGTTCCGCGATCACGAACGAGAGCGCGACCGGGCTGCTGCGCGAGTTCGTCCGCCGGGAGGTCCTGGCGCGGGTGGGGGAAGCGACCTCGCTGGATCGGCCGCAGGCACGGGCCACGCTGGCCGGTTCACAGCTGGTGGGCCTCGCGGTGGTCCGCTACATCGTCAAGGTGCCGCCACTCGACCAGGCGCCACCGGCGGAGGTGGCGGCCTGGGTGGGGCCGGTCCTCCAGCGCTATCTCACCGACCCTTTGCTGTTCGCCTAGCCTGACCCTCAGCCGCCGCCGGCCGGCTCGGGGTGAAGGCGCAGGAACTCGGTGACGCCGCCGAGACGTCCGACGAACCGGACCGGCAGGGGAACCAGGCTGCGGGTCGGATCGACGATCAGCTCGGGATTCACCAGGCGGACGTCGTGACCTCGCTTCCGCATCTCGCATTCCCCTGCGGCGAGGACGTTCTGGACCCACTGCGCGCCGGATCCATAGGTGAGGAACACCACCCAGGCACCATCCCTGCGGAAGATGTTGAGCGGAAGGTGGTAGACGCGGCCGGACTTGCGGCCCCGATACGTGATGATCGCGAACCCGGGCAGCCACTCCGCGAAGTGCCGCGTGACCGGGTTGATGTACCGGTTGGCGATCGGCCGGAGTCGGTGAACTCTCGTCTGCGGTGCCATCACGCCATAATTCTACAACCGTGGAAATAGGTTCACAACCCCGGTGCACCCACGCGGTGGCCATCTGTCGACACTTGGCCTTTCAGGGGCGCGTTTCGCGGGCCATCTCTCGACAGATGGCCGGAGGACGGGTGGGCGAAGGGGCTGAGGGAGGGGTTACCGGGCGGCGGCGGGTTCGAGCTCGCCCTCGGCTTGAGGGTCTTCGTCCGACGACGCGGCGTTGCGCGCGGAGCCTGCGATCAGCTGGTCGGGGATCCCCTCCACCGACGGCAGCCGGCCCGAGCGCATTGCGAAGTAGATCGCTTGCGGATGGTGGACGACCATGGCCACCGTCGACTGCTCGGGCTCGATCGCGTAGCCCCCGGTGAGCCGCATCCCGATCGAGCCGGCGTCGAGCAGGCGGAACACCTTCTCGTGCTCGGACTGGTCCGGGCAGGCGCCGTACCCCCAGGAGTAGCGCCGCCCCTGGCCGAGGCCGATCCCCAGCTCGCGACGCGCCAGGGCATGAAGCCATTCCGCGGTGCCCTCCGCCGTCTGGACCGAGAGCCCATGGAGGAACAGCTGCTCCGCGAACTCGCCCTGCTCGTGCAGCGCCAGCGAGCGCCGCGTGGCTTCGTCGCCTACCGTCGCCGCCTGCAGCGCCAGCACGTCCCGCTCCCCGGAGGAGAGGGGCCGGAAGAAATCCGCCAGGCAGATGCGGTCGTAGGCCGGTTGCCGGGGAAACACCAGGCGTTCCAGCTCCCGATCCGGGTCCTCGGGGTCGAACACGATCACCTGGTTCCCCTCCGAGTTGCAGGGGAAGAACCCGAGCAGCGCCCGCGGGTGGAGGTAGTCCTGCTCCCGCCACATCCGCTCCAACCGCGGCTGGAAATCCCCGTCCACCAGCTGTCGCCAGGCCTCGCCCTTGACGCCCTTCCCGCCCCAGTGGAGCTTGAACAGCACATGGGTGTCGAGGTGTGCGTAGAGATCGTCCAGCGACACCGGCACCTCGCGCACACCTCGCCAGCCCGGCGTGGGGATCGGCAGGTCGATGCGCGCCGGCGAGCGCACGCTGTCGTCGTCGGTGGGCGGCCCCTCGGGCTCCGGTCCTCTCTGCCGCAGCCGCGCCGCCGCCGCCCGCACCCGCTGCTGGAGCGCCTCTCGCTTGGGCGCCTCGACGATCTGCTCCATCGTCGCCAGCCCCTCGAACGCGTCCTTGCAGTAGAAGACACCGGGGCCGTAGATCTGGTCCGACTCCTGGCCCTCGGGGTACTGGAGCCGCAGCCCGAAGTCCCGATTGATCGCGGCACCACCGACCAGGACCGGGAACTGGAGCCCCTGACGGTGGAGCTCCTGGACCGCCGCCGGCATCTGCTTGGACGTCGAGACCAGCAGCGCCGAGAGGCCGATCGCGGTCGCCTTGTGCTGCACCGCCGCCTCCACGATGCGGCTCACCGGCACCTGCTTGCCCAGGTCCACCACCGTGTACCCGTTGTTGCTCAGAATCGTGTTGACCAGCGACTTGCCGATGTCGTGCACGTCGCCGAACACGGTCGCCAGCACCACGGTGCCCTTGGTGTAGCCCTCGATCCGGTCCAGGTAGCGTTCGAGCCGCCCCACCGCCCGCTTCATCACCTCGGCGGACTGCAGGACGAAGGGGAGGATCAGCTCGCCGGCGCCGAACTTGTCGCCGACCTCCTTCATCGCCGGCAGCAGCACCTGGTTCAGCGTGGGGACGGCGCCGATCTTCGCCACCGCCCGGTCGATCTGGTCCTCGACCCCCTCCTTCCGGCGCCGGAGGACCATGAAGTGGAGCGCCGCCTCGGGTTCCATCTCCGCGATCGGGTCGGCCGCCGCCTCCGCTTCTTCCTCCCCCCGCTGCTCGAAGTGGGCGATGAACCGTTCCAGCGCGTCCTCGCGCCGGTTCATGACCAGGTCGTCGGACAGCCGGCGCTCGATCTCGGGGATCTCGGGGTAGGGCGTGATGTCGTTGGGGTGGACCATGGCCAGGTCCAGCCCCGCCTCCACGCAGTGGTGGAGGAACACCGAGTTGAGCACGGCGCGTGCCGACGGTGAGACCCCGAAGCTCACGTTGGAGACGCCGAGGGAGGTCTTGACGCCGGCGACCTCGGCCTTGACGCGACGGATGCCCTCGATGGTTTGAACTGCGGAGTCGCGCCACTGCTCGTCGCCGGTGGTCAGCGTGAAGGTGAGGCAGTCGAAGATCAGGACCTCCGGGTCCAGCCCGTGTTCACCGCAGGCGAGGTCCCGGATCCGCCGTGCCACCTCCACCTTGCGCTCCGCGGTCTTCGCCATCCCCTCCTCGTCGATCGTGAGGGCGATCAACGCGGCCCCGTGCTCGACCGCCAGCGGCACCACACGATCCAGCTTCGCGCGCCCGGCCTCCAGGTTGATCGAGTTGACGATCGCCCGCCCCGGGATCTGCTCCAGTGCCATCTCGATCACGTCCGGCTCGGTGGAGTCGATCTGGATCGGGGCCGGCTGCGAGAGCGAGATGCGCTTCACCAGCTCCCGCATCTGTTCCGCCTCGTCCTGGCGCTCGGTCAGCGCGACGCAGAGGTCGAGAACGTGGGCGCCACCCTGAACCTGGTCCTCGGCGACCCGGACCAGACCGTCGTAGTCGTCCGCCAGCAGGAGCCGCTTGGCACGCCGGGAGCCCTGCGCGTTGACGCGTTCCCCCACCAGGGTCGGGGTGGGGCTCTGGACCAGCGGGGTGGCCGCGATCATGGAGGAGACGTGGGGGATGCGACGGGCCTCGCGCCGTCCCGCAGGACGTCCCCCCACCCGCTCGCTGATAGCGCGGATGTGGTCAGGCGTGGTGCCGCAGCAGCCGCCCACGATCCCCACCCCGTAGCGCTCGACGTACTCCTGCAGGGTGGCCGACAGCGCCTCCGGCTGCTCGGGGAAGATGGTCTCCCCGTTCGCGCCCTGGAGTGGCAGCCCGGCGTTGGGGATGCAGTGCAGCGGCAACGGGCTGCTGTCGCCCAGGAAGCGGATCGCATCCCGCATGTCCTCGGGTCCGGTCGAGCAGTTGAGGCCGAGGACGTCCACCCGCAGGGCATCCAGGGTGGTCAGCACGGCGTCGATGGGCGTCCCCAGGAGCATGGTCCCGCCCTGCGGCAGCAGCGACACGCTGCACTGGATCGGCACCTGGCGGCCCGTCGCCCGGAACGCGGCGCGTGCCCCGAAGACCGCCGCCTTGACCTCCAGGATGTCCTGCGCGGTCTCGATCAGGATCAGGTCGACGCCACCCCGCAGAAGGCCCGTCGCCTGCTCGGTGAAGATACGGACCAGCTCCCGGAACGTGATCCGGCCCAAGGTGGGGTCGTCGGAGGCAGGCAGCTGCCCGGTAGGCCCGATCGAGCCGGCGACGAAGCGATGCTCACCCGCCGCCCGGCGCGCGATCTCGGCAGCACGCTGGTTGATCTCCAGCGTGTGCTCGGCCAGACCCCACTCCTCGAGCTTCAGGCGCGAGCCCTGGAAGGTGTCGGTCTCGACCACGTGTGCGCCGGCCTCGAGCATCGAAAGATGCACTCCCTCGATGACGTCGGGCCGGTGCAGCACCAGCGCCTCGTGACACTTGCCCTGGAGCCCCCCGTAGTCCACCGATGAGAGGTCGAACTGCTCGAGCGTCGCGCCCATCCCGCCGTCGAACACGGTGACGCGCCGGTGGACGTGATCCAGGTAGTCACGCACTGTGCTGGTACAGGCTACCAGCGGTTCTTGCGAACTCTTTACACGCCATCGTCCGCCCGGGCCTGGATCTGTAGCACCGAATTCCAGCCGTTTGCCGGCAATGGGCCGTTAAAGGGGCGCCAGAAACGGCCGCTTCCCAGCAAACGGCCCGACGGGTCAGGTGCGCTGGGCCTGGATCGTCGACTCCACCGCGCTCACCATCTGGTCCAGGTCCTGGTCGGTGTGCGCGATCGAGAGGAGTCCTCCTCCGTGGAAGATGTCCACCCCGCGCTCGTACATGGCCTTGCGAAACGCCTCCTGCCCCGGCATCCCGGCCCGGAGCCGCACCACGTCGAGGTCGCCCTTGATCTCGTCCCCCTCCATCCAGATCGGGCAGTCCGCACCGATGTAGAAATGGAACAGGGACCCCACGTGGTACGCGGTGCCCGGCTCGTCGAGCGCCTGCAGGACCTGGTTGACCCCCGCGCAGAGCCGATGGGTGCGCTCGTTGATGGTCCTTTGCACCGATCCGTCCGCGAGCTGCTCCAGCGCCGCGATGCCGGCCGCCGCGGAAAGCGGATTCGCGTTGAAGGTGCCCTGCTGCGTGACCTTCTCGATCCTGCCGCCCGGTTCGTCGTGGAACGCCAGCCAGTCCATGATCTCGGCACGACCCCCCACGGCGCCACCGGGCAGCCCGCCCGCCAGCGCCTTGGCCATCGTGGTCAGGTCGGGCGTGATCCCGTAGAACTCCTGCGCACCGCCGGGCGAGAACCGGAATCCGGTGACCACCTCGTCGAAGACCAGCACCGTCCCGGTCTGGGCGGTCAGCTCGCGGACCGCCTGCAGGTATCCGGGGGCGAGCGGTACGTCGCCCAAACCGCCGCCGCTGGGTTCCAGGATCATCCCCGCGTACGCGCCGGTCTCCAACTCCGCGCGGAGCGCGGGCAGGTCGTTGGGGAGGATCGCCTTGGTCAGCGTCACGCCCAGCGGGTTGAATCCCACCGTGCCCGGCTCGGTCAGGCTGGCCCCCGCCCCCACCGTCGCCTCGTCGTGCCAGCCGTGGAAGTGGCCCGCGAGCTTGAGGAACCGGGAGCGTCCGGTGAAAGCCCGGCACAGCCGCCAGGCCATCATCGTGGCCTCGGTCCCGCTGGACGTGAACCGCACCAGGTCGACGGAAGGCATCAGCCGGCAGACCCGCTCGGCCCACTCCACCTCCAGCGGATGGCCGGCGGAGAAATGCGTCCCCCGCTGCACCTGGCGGATCACCGCCTCCACCACCGCGGGGTTGCCGTGCCCCAGAACCAGCGCGCCGTGTCCCATCCCGCAGTCGATCACCTCGCGCCCATCGGCGGTCCACTTGTGGGAGCCCTGCGCCCGCTCCACGTACAGCGGGAACGGCTGGAAGTGGCGACTGTCGTGCGCGATGCCGCTGGGGAGTACCTGAAGGGCCCGCTCGTGCAGCGCCTCCGAGGTCGAGTACTCGCGAGCGAAGTCGAGGTCCGGCGTGGCCATCACGATCCCCACTCTAGGAGTCCGCTGGGGAGGTTCACTGGACCTCGAACGCCCATGCCGCCCATCTGCGGCGTTGCCGCTTTACAGAGCTCAGTCACGAGTGGACGGACGTGCTCCTTTCGCTCCGCAGGGCGGCCTTGCATCTGAACCATCTGTCCGCCCGATCCCTCGGCGGCCCTCCTCAGCACCCTCATCGTCGGGGAGCGTGAGCCGGAGGGTGTCGTAGAGCGCGACCACGGCTTCAGCGGTCGCGCGCAGGAGCTCGCGGAGCTCGCGGGGCGCCAGGACCTCGATCCAGGGACCCATCGAGAGCAGAGAGCCCCGGGCCGCGCCCAGGGTCGGGTAGAGCAGCTCATAGCGGGGCCAGCCGTCGGGACCCGGCGGAAGCGGCTCCATCGGGTCGAGCAACGCACCGCTGATCAGCCGGGCGAAGAGGGCCGCCTGTTCCGGCACCACCCGCACCGCGACCGCGACTCCCGGAGCCCGGGCGCGAAACGACGACTGGACCTCCTTCCACTGACGCGCCAGGTCGAACCCTGGTGGCCGTTCGAACGGCTCGTCGGTCGCCTCCGCCGCGTCCACCCGTGAGAGGCGGTAGGTACGGATGGCCCCGGCTCCGGCCTTCGCCAGCAGATACCAGACGCCCGCCTTGACGATCAGACCCAGGGGCTCGACGGTTCGATGGACGATCTCCGACTCCGCACGCTGGTAGCGAAGGCGGACTCGGCGCTGGGTCCAGACCGCCTCCTCGATGGTCGTCAGATGCGGCACCTGGTCCGGCTCGCGCGTCCACGGCGTGGCATCGATGAGCAGCCGTTCGCGCGCCCGCTGCGCCCCCGCCCGCTGCGACGCCGGCATCGCGGCCAGCAGCTTGTGCAGCGCACCCTCGAGCGTCGAGCCCAGACCCAGGTCGCCGGCCACCTGTGGGCCCCCAAAGCTGAACAGGGCGCGCGCCTCCGGTTCGGTGAGACCGGTGAGGTCGGTCCGAAAGTCGTCCAGGAGCCGGATCCCCCCGTGGCGCCCGCGCTCGGTGTAGACCGGGATGCCGGCCGCGCTGAGCGCGTCCAGGTCTCGCAGGATGGTCCGTTCCGAGACCTCGAGCCGCTCAGCCAGCTCCCCGGCGGTGAGGCGGCCCGCGCTCTGGAGCTGCAGCAGAATCGAGAGGAGGCGGTCGCCGCGCATCGTTGACTTGAGGTTAGCGCGAAAACATGACAGGGGATGTCAGGTAGCTCGCTTCAAGCTGTACGTCATGACGAACTCCACCATCGGCGCCATCACCGGAACGTTCGAGATCGAGCCGCAAGGGCCCTACTCGCTGGCCACCGCGGCCTCGTTCGAGTTCGGCCCCCGGGAGTCGGAGCCTGAGGGTCCGATGCGGCTCGCCTTCGCGGTGGACAACCTCACCGACACCGCCGGCGTCGCCATCCGCCAGGGCCCGGGCGGCGTGATTCGTGGCGAGGTGCAGGGCTCGCCGGACACGGCGGCGGTGCGTGCTCAGGTGGCTCGCATCCTGTCGCTCGACCGGGACGCGCGCGAGTGGCCGGCGGTGGGCCGGCGTGACCCGGTGGTAGGTGAGCTGCAGGCGCGGCGTCCCGCGTTCCGGCCAGTGTTGTTCCACTCCCCCTATGAGGCTGCCGCCTGGTCGGTGCTGTACGGCCGCAAGCGTCTGGAGCAGGTCCGGCGTCTCCGCGACCGGGTGGCGGCCGAGTACGGCGCGACGTACCTGATCGACGGCGTGAGCGTGGCGGCCTTCCCGACGCCGGAGCGCCTGCTCGAGGTGCGCACACAGCCCTGGCTACCAGACACCCTGGTCGAGCGCTTGCACCGCGTCGCTCACTACGCGATGGAGGGCAGCCTGAACGCCGAGCGCCTGCGCTCGATGGAGCCCGAGGCAGCGCTGACCGACCTGCGCACGCTGCCCGGTGTAGGTCCGTTCTTTGCCGGCCTCATCCTCTTCCGCGCCGCGGGACCCGTGGACGAGTGGCGGCGCACCGACGAGCTCGACGCCTGCATCCGCCACTTCTACGGGGTCGAGCCGGGCGCGGCCGGGGTCTTCCAGGCACTCGGAGAGCCTCTACGCCCGTTCCGGTCCTGGGCCGCGGTCCTGCTGCGGCGCTATGGATACGAGGAGGGCGTGAGATGACGCCGCGCGCCGGGAAGCGGACCCTCGGCATGCGGCTGCACAGGCCTTGCGCCGGAGAGCGGCCTCCCTATAGTTCGCCGGGTGAACGTCGTCCTCCTGGCCGGCGGCACCGGAGGCGCCAAGCTGGCGACCGGGCTGCGCGACGAGCTGGGCCCCGGCGAGCTGGCCGTGGTCACCAATCCCGCCGACGATGTCGAGGCCTGGGGCCTGCGTGTCTGCCCGGACGCGGACGCGGTCCTGTTCCGCCTCGCAGGCATCTTCAACGACGCACGGGGATTCGGCGTCAAGCACGACACGGCGACCCTCCTCAACCAGCTGCACGACCTGGGCGAGCCGACCTGGTTCCATCTCGGCGACCGCGACCTCGCGTTCCACGTGCTGCGGTCGCACTGGCTCCGGGAGGGTCGCCGCCTCACCGAGGTGATGCGCGAGCTGGCACGCCGGCTGGACGTGACGGCGAGCATCCTGCCCGCCACCGACGACCCGGTGCGGACGATCTTCGCGACGTCCGAAGGCCCCCTGCCCTTCCAGGACTACTTCGTGCGCCGGCGCCTGGAGCCGAAGCTTCTCGGGGTGTCGTTCGAGGGGATCGAGAGCGCGCGACCCACACCCGAGGTGCTGGAAGCGCTGCGGAACGCGGACGTGGTCGTGATCGGACCTTCCAACCCTGTGATCAGCATCGAGCCGATCCTCCGCCTCGCCGGCGGTGCCATCGATCCGGCACGAACCGTGGCCATCTCGCCGGTGGTCGGTGGGCGCGCGCTCAAGGGGCCGACCGTCGAGATGCTGCGGACCCTGCGCGGGGCCGCGACGCCGGAAGCGCTGGCCCTCGAGTACGCACCCTGGGCCCGCTGGTTCGTGCTCGACGAGCGGGACGCGGCCGCCTTCGAGGCGGTCGAGGAGGCGGGGCTGGAGCCGATCATCCTGAACACCGTGATGGAAGACGCGGCAGGCTCACGGCGGCTCGCCCGGCAGCTCCTGGAGCGTCTCGGATCCTGACCTGTCGGGTGGGAGAATGATGAACCAGTGCCGCTCTCCCAGCGCGTAGACGATGACCTGATTCAGGCGCGGCGCGACCGCAACCAGCCCGCGCTGCGTGCCCTTGGCCTGCTCAAGACCGAGATCGTCCGTGCCTCGAAGGATCCGGGTGGCGGCGGCTCGGGCGACGAGGTGGTCCTGCGCCTGGTCCGCCGGGAGGTCAAGCGTCGGGAGGAGGCGGCGCAGGCCTACGACGCCGCGCAGCGCGCCGGCGCGGCCGCCGACGAGCGCGCCGAGGCCGACGTGCTGCGGGGATACCTCCCGCCGGAGATGGATGCGACCGAGCTGGAGCGCGAGGTCAGAGCGGTGATCGAGGAGGTCGGTGCCGCCGGCCCCAGGGACCTGGGCCGGGTGATGCAGCAGGCGAGGCCCCGCCTGCAGGGCCGCGCCGAGCCGGGCGACATCGCGCAGGTCGCGAGGCGCCTCCTTGGCTCCTGAGACGAAGACCCCACGCACGCCCGCCAAGAAGGCGGCCCGGCGCAAGCCTGCGATTCCCCGGGTCCCGCCGGGGGCCAGGCAGCGCGCGCTGGAGACCGTGAGGCGCCTGGCGGAGATCTATCCTTCGGCGACCGAGCTGGACCATCGCGATGCGTTCGAGCTGACGATCGCGACGATCCTGTCGGCGCAGACCACCGACCGCTCGGTGAACCTGGTCACGCCCATCCTCTTCGCCCGTTACCCGGACGCGCGGGCTCTGGCCGAGGCCGACCCCCTGGAGGTCGAGGACCTGATCAAGCCAACCGGTTTCTTCCGCAACAAGGCGAAATCGATCATCGCCTGTGCCAACGCCCTTGTAGAGCGATTCGACGGCCAGGTGCCGAAGCGCATGGAGGACCTGGTCACCCTGCCCGGAATCGGGCGCAAGACCGCAAACGTCATCCTGGGCGTCGCCTTCGATGTTCCCGGGTTCGCGGTCGACACCCACGTGACCCGCTTGACCAACCGGCTCAAGATCGCGTCCTCGACCGACCCGGTCAAGATCGAGGCTCAGGTCACCCGGCTGGTCCCGCCGGTGGAGTGGACCGGGCTGTCGCTGCGCCTGATCCTGCACGGCCGGCGCGTCTGCGACGCGAGGCGGCCGCGCTGCGAGGAATGTGTTCTCAACGACTTCTGCCCCTCGTCCACGGTGAAGCCGAAGTGAACCGATCTGCCGCGGCCGCAGCCCCTCGCCGTGAGCGCTACCCGCTCTCGGAACCGTTCGCCACCCACCAGATCGAGGTCGGGGACGGGCACACGCTTCACGTCGAGGAGGTCGGCCGGCCCGATGGGATCCCGGCCGTCCTGCTCCACGGCGGCCCGGGCGGGGGGATCACCCCGGAGATGCGCGGCTACTTCGATCCCGACCGCTACCACGCGGTTCTCTTCGACCAGCGCGGGGCCGGGCACAGTACCCCTCGCGGGAGCGTCGACGCGAACACCACCTGGGACCTGGTCCGCGACATCGAGACCGTACGCGAGCGCCTGGGTATCGACCGTTGGCTGGTGTTCGGGGGCTCCTGGGGCAGCACCCTCGCGCTCGCCTACGCTGAGTTCCGGCCCGAGCGGGTGACCGCGCTGGTGCTGCGCGGCGTCTTCCTGGGCCGGCCGCACGAGGTGGAGTGGCTGATCCAGGGCGGCGCGGCGCCCCTGAACCCGGCCGGGTGGGAGCGGTTCTTGGCCCCGATCCCGGCGGTCGAGCAGCACGACCTCCTGCTCGCCTACTACCGACGCCTCTTCGGTCCCGATGCGGAGGAGGCGAGGCGGTGCGGCGTCGCCTGGACCCGCTGGGAGACCGAGTGTTCCTCGCTCGTTCCCAGTGAGGACGACGAGAAGGAAGACACCGACGAGCATCGGATCACCATGGCCAGGATCGAGTGCCACTACTTCGTTCACGGCTGCTTTCTGGCCCAGCCCGACCAGCTGCTGGATGGCGTTGAGGCGGTCCGGCATCTTCCGGCGACCATCGTCCAGGGCCGATACGACCTGGTTTGCCCGCCGGCCACCGCCTGGGACCTGTCGCGCCGCTGGCCTGAGGCCCGGATGCGGCTGGTCCCCGACGCCGGTCACTCCGGAAACGAGCCCGGCATCGTGGACGAGCTGGTTCGGGCCACCGACGCCTTCGCCGTTCGCCTGGGCTGAGGTCCCGGCGTGCGGGTCACCATGGCGCAGTTCGAGGAAGCGGTGCGCGCCGCTCTCGACGCCGTTCCGGAACCGTTCCAGCGTTACCTGGCCGACATCGAGTTCGTCGTCGCCAAGCGCTCGGGCCGGGGCCTGCTCGGCCTCTACCAGGGGTCCGGGGCCCTCGTCGAGGGGGCGTTTCCGGCGCGCGTCACGCTCTACCGCGACCCGCACGCGGCGGTCTCCGACAGCTGGGATGAGCTGGTCGCGGAGGTGCGCCGCACGGTCCTCCACGAGATCGGCCATCACTTCGCGATAGGAGAAGAGGAGCTCCGCCGCAGCGGCCTCTAGTCACATTCCGCGTCGGCCTTCCCCGATTGCCGGCAAGCAGGGAGTGTGATGCGCCGCATGGCCCCCGACTGCCGGCGCCGGCACACAGGGAGCTAACCGAAGGGGGCCGCCTGGACGCGGCTGCCACATCCGGCCTGCGATCATGGGCCCGTGGGAGTCATAGGGAAGGGGGAACGGCGACTGGAGGGTCGGGGGAAGGTGGTGGGGACCACGCGCTTCACCGCTGACCGGCTACCCGAACACCTGGCCCATGCGGCGCTGGTGCTGAGCACGCACGCGGCCGGGCGCATCACCGGCATCGACCGCGCGCCGGCGCAGGAAGTACCTGGTGTCCTCGCGATCGTGACCGGAGACGATTTGAGAGAGGCACACGGCACCGGTCCCGACCTGCCGCTGGCGCGCGAACGCGTCTATTACAGCGGCCAGCCGGTGGTGGCGGTCGTGGCCGAAACGCCGCAGGCCGCCGCCGATGCGGCTTCGCTGATCGCGGTCGACTACGAGCCGCTCCCGGCGCTGACCGATCCTTTCGAGGCGATGCGCGACGGCGCGGCGGAGGTCCTGCCCGGCGCGGCCTCTGAAGCCGACGACGCCGGCGCCCACGGTACCGCCGGTGGTGGCGAATCCGGTGGCGAGCGTGCCCCCAACGTCACCGCCCAGGTTCGATTCCACAGAGGCGATCCGGTACGGGCGTTCACCGGGTGCGCCCAGGTGGTGCGACGCCGCTATCATCTGCCCGCGGTCCACCACGGATTCCTGGAGCCCCATGTCGCGATCGCACGCTGGGAGCCGGAGGGCGGGTTCACGGTCTGGACTCCCACCCAGGGCCAGTTCGTCGCCCGCCGCACCATCGCGCGCACGCTGGGCGTCCGCGAAAGCGATGTCCGCGTCGAACCGATGACGGTGGGCGGCGGCTTCGGCGGCAAGGTGACGCTCCTGGAGCCGCTCCTCGCCATGCTCTCGCAACGGGTGCGCCGCCCGGTCAAGCTGGAGCTGACCCGCACCGAGGAGTTCCTGATGGGGAGGGGCGCGCCTGCCTGCACGATCGACCTGGAGCTGGGCGCGGACAGCTCCGGCACGCTGCGAGCGCTGAAGGGCGTGGTCGTGTTCGACAACGGAGCGGGCGCCGGGGGACTCGGCAACCTCTGCGCGTCGCTGCTCGCCGGGAGCTACCGGATCGACGACTTCGACATCCTGGCGCGCGACGTGGCCACCAACAAGACGCCGGTCGCCGCCTACCGCGCGCCGGGCGCACCGCAGGCGTATTTCGCGCTCGAGTCGGCGGTCGACGAGCTGGCCGAGCGGCTGGGCCAGGACCCGATCGAGCTGCGGCTCGGCAACGCGGTGCGCGAGGGTGACCCGAAGGCGGACGGCACGCCGTGGCCACGCATCGGGTTCGTCGAGTGCCTGGAGGAGGCGCGCCGGCACCCGCTCTACACCGCGCCGGTCGGTCCCGGTGAGGGCGTCGGAGTCGCCGCCGGGAGCTGGGGCGGCGGACGGGAACCGGCGGCGGCGGGCTGCCAGGTCGACGCGGACGGCACGCTGACGGTGGTGGTCGGTCACCAGGACATCAGCGGCACCGACACCACCATGGCGATGATCGCGGCCGAGACGTTCGGCGTGTCCCTGGAGCAGGTGCGTATCGAGAAGGGCGACTCGCGAACCGCGCCCTACGCCGGCATGGCAGGAGGCAGCAAGATCACCTACACGGTGGGCCCGGCCGTGGCCAAGGCGGCGGCCGACGCGCGGCAGCAGCTGCTGGAGATCGCGGCCGAGGAGCTGGAGGCCGCGGTGGAAGACCTCGAGATCCAGGACGGCCATGTGCAGGTGAAGGGAGTGCCGGCCCGATCGCGGCCGATCGGCGCGCTCGCCCAGCTGGGCGCCCAGTTCGGGGGCAAGTACCCGCCGGTCCACGGCCACGGCCGCAACGTGGTCCTGGAGCAGTCGCCGATGTTCACCGTGCACCTCTGCCGGGTCAGGGTGGACCGTGAGACCGGAGACTACCGGCTGACCGGCTATGCGGCGATCCAGGACGTGGGGCGCGCGCTCAACCCTCCGGAGGTGGAGGGGCAGGTGCACGGAGGGGTCCTGCAGGGGGTCGCGCGCGGACTCGGCGAGGAGCTCCGCTACGACCGCGACGGCCAGCTCCGGACGGCGAGCTTCGTCGACTACGCGCTGCCCAGCATCGACCAGGTCCCGCCGATCCAGGTCGACCTGGTCGAGGTCCCCTCGTCGGTGGGCCCGTTCGGTGCCAAGGGCGTCGGGGAGCCGCCGGCGGTGCCCGGACCGGCCGCGCTCGCCAATGCGGTGGCGCGCGCCGCTGGGGTGCGACCGACCACGCTGCCGATCGATCTGTCGGCGCTCGCGTCCGGGTGAGGTCACGTCCGCGGCCCCAAGCGCGGGTCGTGCGCACCGGCCGGCCGTCGTAGCCGTCTCTGCATCGCAAGGAGGAATGGCGTGGGAGTGCCGAAGATCACGCGAATCCGGGTTCACCGGTACCAGCACCAGGTGCAGGACCTGGGTGTCGACTACAACGGCTTCAACCAGGTCTACGAACCCGGCGGAAGCCTGCCGTCCTCCGGGTACGTCACCGCGATCGAGACCGACGCCGGCGTGACCGGCGAGTACGCAGGCGGGGACGGACCCTCCCTCGCTCAGATCGCCTCCTTCGCGCACTACCTCCTGGGCCGCAACCCGCTCGAGCGGGAGCTCATCCACAACGACCTGAAGCGTGCCCTGCGCAAGATCGACCGCCTTGGCATGGGACCGGTCGACTGCTGCCTCTGGGACCTGGCAGGCAAGCTGGCGGAGGCGCCGGTGTGGCGCCTGCTCGGTGGCTGGCGAGCTCGAGTCCCCTGCTACGCCAGCACCTATCACGGTGACCACCAGCCGGGTGGGCTCAGCAGCCCGCAGGCCTTCGCCGACTTCGCGGTGGAGTGCCGTGAGCTGGGCTATCCCGGGATGAAGATCCACCCCTGGGGCGCCCCCGTGATCCGCCAGGAGGTGGCGAACGTCCTTGCCGCGCGGCGGGCGGTGGGTGACGACTTCGACCTGATGCTCGACCCCGCCTGCGAGTACGACACCTTCCTCGACGCGCTGAAGGTCGGGCGAGCGTGCGATGAGGCGAGATTTCTCTGGTTCGAGGATCCGATGAAAGACGGAGGCCTGTCGGGGCAGGGTTACCGCAAGCTGCGACAGCTGATCCACACCCCGATCCTGATCGGAGAGCACGTCCGCGGATTCGAGCCCAAGGTCGACCTGCTGGCGGAGCAGGCGGCAGACCTGATCCACTGCGACCCCAACTACGACATGGGGATCACGGGTGTGATGAAGATCGCGCATGCGTGCGAGGGGTTCGGCGTCGATTGTCAGCTGCACGCGCCGGGGCCCGCCCAGCGCGCCTGCATGGCGGCGATTCGGAACACCAACTACTACGAGATGGGCCTCGTCCACCCCAAGGTTCGCGGCGGGCACGCGCCGATCTACGCCGGCGATTACGCCGACGGGCTGGACGCGGTGGACCCCGACGGCTGCGTCCCGGTACCCCAGGGTCCCGGGCTCGGCGTCATCTACGACTGGGACTGGATCCGCGCCCATGGCGAGCAGATCGCGGTCTACGGGTGACCCGGGTGGCGCGATGTACCTGACGATCGAGGACCTTCGACGCGACAGCCGGCGGAGGCTGCCGCGCGCGGTGTTCGACTTCATCGACGGCGGCGCGGAGGACGAGCGCGCGCTGCTCGCGAACCGCGAGGCGCTGGCGCGCGTGAAGCTCGCGCCACGGATGCTGGCCGGGGTCGCGCACGTCGATCTCTCCACGGAGCTCTTCGGGCAGACGCTGCCGGTGCCGATCGTGCTCGGGCCCACCGGTCTCTGCGGAATGGCGCGCTCACGAGGGGAGGTCGATGTCGCGAGGGCCGCGACCGCCGCCGGCGTCCCGTTTGTCGCCAGCTGTATGGCCGCGGTGCCGATCGAGGAGATCATGCGCGACGCGCCCGGCTCGCACTGGTTCCAGATCTACCTGTGGCGCGATCGTGAGCTGGTGCGGGCGCTGGTGGAGCGGGCCGCCGCCGGCGGTTTCGCGGCGCTGGTGGTGACGGTCGACACCCCGGTCCCGGGCAGCGCGAGCGTGACGACCGCAACGGCGCGACGATCCCGCCCCGGCTCACGCTTCGAAACGCGCTGGACGCCATGCGCCACACTCGGTGGTTCCTGGACCTGGCCCGGGGTCCCCGCATCGAGTTCGCGAACGCGGCGCCGCCCGGGGGTTCGGGCCGGCCGTTCGCGCTCTCCCGGTACGTCGCCGATCAGTTCGATCCCTCCGCCACCTGGGAGGACCTGGCCTGGCTGCGAGGCCTCTGGAAGGGTCCGCTCCTGGTGAAGGGGGTTTTGCGTCCGGACGACGCGCTCCGGGCGGTCGAGGCCGGCGCCGACGGGATCGTGGTGTCCAATCACGGAGGCCGCCAGCTCGACGACGCGATCGCTTCGCTCGATGCGCTGCCGGCCGTCGTGGACGCGGTCGGCGAGCGGGTCCCGGTGCTGATGGACGGCGGCGTCCGGCGCGGCGGCGACATCCTGAAGGCGATCGCGCTCGGCGCGCGTGCCTGCCTCATCGCGCGCCCCTACCTCTACGGGCTGGGTGCCGCCGGTCAGGAGGGAGTGACCCGCTGCATCGCGATCCTCACCGCCGAGCTCCGCCGCGCGATGGCGCTGAGTGGCATCACCGCGGTCGAGGGAATCGGCCCCGACGTCCTGGCGTCCGGCTTCCCGAGCCCCGGCAGCGCCCGCCCGGCTGACCGCGCATCTGGAATCATACGAACAGACGTTCTATGATGGAGTCATGCCGGAACTCGAGCAGCGGCGGGCGCCGGTCGTGTTCGACGAGCGGCCCTGCCAATCGGCGTTGAACCGCGTCCAGGGCATGCCCTTCAACTGGTCGCTCAACCCCTACATGGGGTGCGAGCACCGGTGCACGTTCTGCTATGTGCGCGCGTTCGAGAAGCGTGCCGACCGTCCCTCCGGAGACGGGTACGGGCGCACGGTCCGGGTGAAGACCAACGTCGCCGAGGTCCTCGACCAGGAGCTCTCGCGCCGCTCATGGCGTGGGGAGCACATCGCGATCGGAGCTGCCACCGACCCCTACCAACCGGCCGAGGGGCGCTACCGGCTGACCCGCGCCTGCCTCGGGGTGCTGGCTCGCCATCGCAACCCGGCCAGCCTCCTCACCCGGGGCCCGATGATCGTCCGCGATATCGACGTCCTCGGTGACCTCGCGCGCAGCGGAGGCATCTCAGTCAACTTCAGCATTCCCACGCTGGACCCGGAGGTGTGGCGCCGGACCGAGCCGGGAACCGCCCCGCCGGAGCAGCGGCTGCGGGCCATGCGGCGCCTGACCGACGCCGGCATCCGCTCAGGAGTCAGCATGGCGCCGATCCTGCCCGGCTTGAGTGACCGGCCCGAGCAGCTGGCGCGGGTGGTCGCCGCGGCCCGTGAGGCCGGGGCCTCCTCGCTCTGGGTGAACCTGCTCTATCTGCGGGAGGGAACCCGGGAGCACTTCCTCTCTTCGCTGGCTCGAGACTGGCCGGAGCTGCTGCCGCGCTACCAGGCCATGTACCGCGGCCGCGCCTACCTGCCCGAGGCGGCGACGCGACAGGTGAGGCAGCGGGTGGGCGAGCTGCGAGAGCGAATGGGCGCCTGGGAGCCGAGCGTTCGTGATCGAGCCGCCGCCGCGCGAGCCGGAGCCGGAGCAGCTTACCTTGCTCGCCAGCTGACGGGCGACCGGGTCCGTCGAGGGGTCTGAAAGGTGGGCAAAAGGGTAAGATCGAGCACCGGAATGCGAACCCCGTTGGACATGCTCTACGGACGCATCAACGGCTTCACCAAGCACGAGATCGCTCGCCGAACCGTCCCTTGCTACAAGTACGTGATCGAGCCCAACGGCCAGGAGCTGCAGGTATGCCTCCTGGTCGACACCAAGTACCTCTACCGCTGGCCGTACGGCAACGACAAGGGCGTCAAGACCCTGGCCAGGAAAGCGGCGGTGTTGAAGGGAGAGATGGAGCACCTCCGGCTGCGCGAGTTCCAGCCCGGGATCTGCAAGTACAGCAAGAAGCAGAATCAGGAGGAGGCCCCCGGACCGGCCTCGCCCGAGACGGCGCCGGCGCCCTGAGGGCCGCCGCCGTCGCTGAGGCGTCGCGGTGATCCGCTGCGGCATCGCCGGCTGGATCGACAAGCAGCTGATCGGCTCCGGTCTCTTCTATCCGCCCGGCGTCAGCAGCTCCGAGGGGCGCCTCCAGTTCTATGCCGGCCAGTTCCCGCTGGTCGAGGTCGACAGCACCTACTACGGGATGCTGCCCCGTCACAACGCCGAGCTCTGGGTGGCGCGCACCGATCCCGGATTCCGGTTCGACGTCAAGTCGTTCTCCCTCTTCACCCATCACCCGACGCAGCCGGGTGCCCTGCCGCCCGAGATCCGCTCGGAGCTGCCCGCGGCGCTGCGGGAAAAGAAGACCTTCTACCTGGAGCAGGTGCCCCCGGAGATCGTGGACGCCGCCTGGGAGGCGTTCCGGGACGCCCTGGAACCGCTCGCGACGGCGGCCCGGTTGGGCGCGGTCTTCTTTCAGTTCCCGCCCTGGTTCCTGCCCAGCTCGCGCTCGCTGGCCTATCTCGAGGAGTGCCAGGAGCGCTTGTTCCCGATCCCCGTCGCGGTCGAGTTCCGCAAGCGGATGTGGCTCGACGATCGGCACCAGCAGGGGACGTTGAGCTTCCTCCGCGCTCGCGACATCCCGTACGTCGCTGTCGACACCCCGCAGGGCTTCGACACCGCCATGCCGCCGCTGCTGGAGGCGACGTCGAAGCGCCTGGCGGTGGTCAGGTTTCACGGCCGCAACCACCACACCTGGAACCGCCGGGGCGCACCCCCGTCGGTGCGCTTTCAGCACAACTACACGGACCAGGAGCTCTCCGAATGGGTGCCTCGCATCCGGGCAGTCGAAGACCGGGTGGACGAGGTCCACGCGATCATGAACAACAACTTCTCGAACTGGTCGGTGACGAACGCCAAGCGGCTCAGCGAGCTCCTGGACGAGGCCCGTCATCGCGGTGCGCCGGTGTCCGGTCGACCGGCTGTGCCTGGTCGACCGGCTGGGTCCGATCGCCCGGCGGGAGACGATCCTCCGGTGGGAGAGGAGAGGTAGGCGCTGCCGGCGCCTGCTCCTGGCGGCGTTCCACCTCGCCCACGGCGTGATCGAGCAGGCCGCCCAGGAACGGTTCGGCGAATGCCGCCAGGCGGTAGGGGAACGGGATGATGTCGCGGCGCGGCCACCTCACCGCCCCCACGATCAGCTTCGCCACCTGCTCGGGCGTCCTCGCAAAACGTCCGCCCTGGCGCCGTCCTTCGAAGGCGGTGATGGTGGTGCCCGGGTAGACCGTCGAGACCTTCACGCCGGTCCCGCTGAGCTCGCCACGCAGCGCGTGCGAGAGGCCGGTCACGGCGTGCTTGGTGGCCGAGTAGACGGCGGCGTAAGGGATGGGTCGAAACCCGACCACCGAGCCGACGTTGACGATGAGCCCGGACTGCGCTTCCACCATCGCCGGCAGTGCCGCCTGCGTGGTCCAGATGTAACCGAGGAGGTTGGTCTGGACCAGCTCCCAGATCTTGCGGTCGGGCATGTCGGTGAGGGACCCGTGCCAGCCGACGCCGGCGTTGTTGATGACCACGTCGATGCGGCCCATCTGCTGCTGGACCTCGGTGACGAAGGCGCGCGCCTCTTCGGGCAGGCCGACGTCGACCTGCCGCAACATCACCTCCTGGGCGCCCAGCTGGTAGCAACGCTCGGCGACCGACTGCAGACGGTCGACGCGCCGTGCGCAGAGGGCAAGGCGTGCGTGGCGCCGCGCCAGGGCATACGCGGTGGCCGCACCGATCCCGCTGGAGGCACCGGTGACCAGGATGCGCGCGCCCCGCAGCCGGAACATGCGGCCAAGTCTAGGGACGTACGGGGGTGCCCCGACTGCGGGGGAGCCCTGCCGCATTTCCCCCAGGGAAGGCGATTCATATGCCCGCTGCAGACCCGCTGCCGCTCGCTCGCTCCGGCGGCGCCGAACGAGTACCGCTTCCGCGGGGTTTGGTCGGGCCGGTGTGGCTCTACGGTGGCGGTTGCGTCGCCCGAAACAGGTCCCGAGGTCCGCGAACTCGGTTGGTGGCTGGGGTACGGTTTTCTGGGGATGGAACTCGAGGACTTCGCCGCTCTCAGCTTCGACTGCTACGGGACCCTGATCGATTGGGAGGCGGGGATCGCCGCGGTGCTGGAACCGTGGGCGCGGGCGCACCGGCTGGACCTCGACGCCGAGGAGCTGCTGGTGGCGTACTCGGTGCACGAGGCCCGGGAGGAGCTGGAGCACCCCGCGGCGCCGTACCCCGAGATCATCGCTCGCAGCATGCAGGCCATGGGACGCGAGCTGGGGGTAGAGGTGACCCGCGAGGAGGCGGCGCGTCTGGGCGCGTCGGTTCCGGAGTGGCCCGCGTTCGAGGACTCACCCGCCGCGCTCCAGGCCCTTGCCGGCCGCTACCAGCTGCTGATCCTCTCCAACGTCGACCGCGCATCGTTCGCCGCCAGCGCACGGCGCCTCGGAGTCGAGTTCGCGGCCGTGGTCACCGCCGAGGACGTGGGGGCATACAAGCCGTCGGATCGGTCCTTCGAGGCCCTGCACGCGATGCGCGAGCGGCTCGGGATCCCCCGCGACGGTCTGCTGCACGTTGCGCAGAGCCTGTTCCACGACCATCTCCCTGCCCAGCGCGCCGGACTTCCCACGGTCTGGATCGACCGGCGCTACCTGAAGCCCGGCTGGGGAGCCACCCCTCAACCTCCGGAACAGGTGCGGCCAGGGTGGACGTTCCCCTCGATGGCGGCGTTCGCGGAAGCCGCACTCCAGTGACGCACCGCAGGGGGCTTCGGCAGCTCTTGCCGGCGGGAACGTTGCGGTGACCCGGGAGCAGCATCAGGTGCAGCAGGTCGCACTCGCCTTGCCTGAAACGACCGAGCGTGAGACCTGGGGCCAGGCCACCTACCGGGTGCGGGAGCGGGTGTTCGCGGTCGCCCCACCCGGCCACGAGTCGATCACCGTCAAGGTCCCGGACGGGATGCGAGACGTGTTCTGCGAGAGCGATCCCGGCCGTTTCTTCGTCCCGCCCTATTTCGGACCCAAAGGGTGGGTCGGGCTGCGGCTGGACGCCGGCACCGATTGGGATGAGGTCCGCGATCTCATCGAGGGCTCGTACTGCATGGTCGCCCCGCGAAGGCTCGCGGCTCGTTTCGCGGCCCGGTGCTGACCGCCCGGATCAGTCCCGGGCGGCGATTGCCCGATCGGGATCGCCGTCTCGTGACTCGCTTCCAGGGTCCCCCGCGAGGTCGTCCACCTCTTCCTCTTCCTTGTCTTCCTTGTCACGGATCCCGGCCCCGTGGTCGACCGCCATCAAGTAGCCCCGAGCCCGCTCGGTGAGGGGGTAGCGGTCGACCAGTGCCCAGAACCGGGGGCCGTGGTTCCCCTCCACCAGGTGAGCGAGCTCGTGCACGAGCAGGTAGTCGAGCACCCAGCCGGGGAGGTCGGCCGCACGCCGGGCAATCCGGATCGTGCCCGAGTCCGGCGTGCAGGAGCCCCATCGCGAGTGCTGCTCGGCGAACCCGATCGCCTGCCATCGGAGCCGCCCCGCGAACAGCAGCCGGTTCAGCTCCTGTGCGCGGCCTTCCAGGTCCGGCGCTCGACGGACCCGCCGAATCGAGCGCAGGATCCGGTCGCGCAGCCGTTCCGCCACCCGATGCTGCTCGGCGGCCGGCATGAGGGCCGGAACCCGGACCTCGACCACGTTCCCGACCAGGCGAGCCGAGGAGGAGCGGCGGCGCCGGGCGGAGGGGATGATCCGGAGGTCAGGCTGGGGAGCACCCGCGGGGGTGGGGGAGGCCATGGCGTCATCATCCCAACCGTCGCGCCCGCCCGCGGCATCCTTAACACCCCCACCTGTCAGCAGGGCGACGGGTGCACCCAACGGCCCATTCCCGGGGCGAGAACAGGCGACTGGTGCACCAACGCCCACTTCGAGCCCAGGGTGGGGCGACCTTAACGCCCGGGGTCTCGGGTCGCGCCGCGGTCCGATAAGGTGTCTCTCGCCGATGCCTCGTCCCGACCTCGACCGCGCGGTCACGCTCCATCAGCTGCGCACGTTTCGCGCCGTCGTCGATCGCCTCTCGTTCTCCGCCGCTGCGGTCGAGCTGCACCTCCGCCAGTCCTCGGTCTCCTATCAGGTGAAGGAGCTCGAAGAGGCACTCGACGTGGTGCTGCTGGATCGGCTCGGCAAGCGGGTCGTGGTGACCGAGGCCGGGCGGGTCCTCTACGACTACGCGCGGCAGATGCTGAACCTGCTCGACGAGGCCGCCCTGGCGATTGACCAGCTGCACGGTCTGGAGCGGGGCACCTTGCGGGTCGGAGGGTCGACCACGGTCGGGATCTACGTCCTCCCGATGGCGCTCGGGGCGTTCAAGAAGCAGCACCCGGCGATCGCCATCTCGCTCGAGATCGGCAGCCGCGAAGCACTCCAGGCGAAGCTCCTGGGCGACGAGCTGGACATCGCGGTGATGGCGCCTCCGGTGCTGGATCCGGAGCTCGACTTCGAGCCGCTGATGGACGACGAGCTGGTCTTCGTGGTGCCCGCGGGCCATCCGCTCTCGAAGCGGCGCGGGCTGCGGCTCCAGGATTTCGGGGGCGAGTCGTTCCTGATGCGGGAGCCGGCATCGGGGACGCGGCAGTGTGTCGAGGAACTGGCCCGGCGCCAGGGGGTCGAGCTCAAGGTCGGGATGGAGCTGGGAAGCAACGGCGCCATCAAGCACGCCGTCGAAGGCGGGCTCGGCGTCGCCGTCCTCTCCCGCCACGCGGTCACCCTCGAGCGCTCCGCGCACAGTTTGGTGGTGGTCGACGTGGACGGCTTCCCGATCAGACGTGAGTGGGGCTACGTGCTGCTGCGCCGGCGCCACATGCCGAGCGTCCTGCGCGAGTTCGTGGACTTCCTGCCGGATCTGACATGGCTGCGGCAGGGCTGACCGGCACCGACGAGGTGCGAGCCGAGGCGGAGGCGATCCTTCGCCGGCTGGCCGGGGACTCCGCCCGTCTCCGCGATGACCAGTGGCGTGCGATCGCGGCGCTGGTGCTGGAACGGCGCCGCACCCTGGTGGTCGAACGCACCGGCTGGGGCAAGTCGGCGGTCTACTTCGTGGCCACCGCACTGCTGCGACGGCGCGGCGCGGGCGCCACCGTGCTCGTGTCGCCGCTGCTGGCGTTGATGCGAAACCAGATCGAGGCAGCCGGGCGTGCGGGCATCGTCGCGAGCACCGTCAACTCTTCGAACGTCGAGGAATGGCAGGAGGTGGAGCAGGAGGTGCTGGCAGGACGCGTCGACGTGCTGCTGGTCAGTCCCGAGCGCCTCAACAACCCGGACTTCCGAGATCGGGTCCTCCCTGGCCTCGCCGCCCACACGGGGCTGCTGGTGGTCGACGAGGCCCACTGCATCTCCGACTGGGGCCACGACTTCCGTCCCGACTACCGGCGCATCCGAACCCTGCTGCGGGATCTCCCGGCGGGAACGCCGGTGCTGGCCACCACCGCCACCGCGAACGCCCGTGTCGCGGCCGATGTCGCCGAGGAATTGGGCACCGGCCCGTCCGCCGCGGCCACCCGCGGACTGGCGCCGCTGGTTCTGCGCGGCCCGCTTGAACGGGAGAGCCTGAGACTCGCGGTGCTCGACCTCCGCGACCCGGCGCGACGGCTGGGCTGGCTGGCCGACCACCTGGACGAGCTGCCGGGGTCCGGCATCATCTACACGCTGACCGTCGCCGCCGCCGACGAGGTCGCCGGCTTCCTGCGGAGCCGTGGCCATCGGGTGGCCGCCTACTCCGGGCGGACCGAGGACGAGGAGCGCCGGCAGGCGGAGTCGGACCTCCTCGACAACCGGGTCAAGGCGCTGGTCGCGACGTCCGCGCTGGGGATGGGCTTCGACAAGCGGGACCTTGGGTTCGTCGTGCATCTGGGGTCGCCGCAAAGTCCGATCGCGTACTACCAGCAGGTTGGGCGCGCGGGGCGCGCGGTGGACCGGGCCGAGGTGCTGCTGCTGCCGGGCCGCGAGGACGAGGCGATCTGGCGCTACTTCCAGAGCGTCGCCTTTCCGGAGGAGGATCGGGTCCGCCAGACGCTGGACGTTCTCGCCGCATCCGACCGGCCACTCTCGACCGCGGCCATCGAGGCCCGGGTCGACCTCCGCCGCACCCGCCTCGAGACCATGCTGAAGGTGCTCGACGTGGACGGCGCGGTCCGGCGTGAACGTGGGGGTTGGCGGGCGACGGGAGAGCCCTGGGTCTACGACGCCGAGCGCTACCGGCGCGTCGCGGCGACCCGGCGGGCGGAGCAGCAGGCGATGCGCGAGTACGCCGCCACCACGGGGTGCCGGATGGAGTTCCTGCGCCGCCAGCTCGACGATCCCGAGGCAGCTCCTTGCGGACGGTGCGACAACTGCACCGGGCGGCATCGGAGCATGGAGGTCAGTGAGGCCTCGCTGCGGGCGGCGGAGGCCGCGCTGGGGCGCGTGGGGGTCGAGATCGAGCCCCGCAAGCTGTGGCCGACCGCGCTCGACGCAGTCGGCGTCCCGCTCAAAGGGCGGATTCCGGAAGCCGAGGCGGCCCGGGTGGGGCGGGCGCTGGGGCGGCTCACGGACATCGGCTGGGGTCTGCGCCTGCGGGAGCTGCTTGGCCCGGGTGCCGCCGACGCCCCTGTACCGGATGGGGTGCTGCAGGCGGTGGTGTCGGTCCTCGGCGACTGGGCACGTGCGTCGGAGCCCTGGTCGGCGCCACCGGGTGAGGCGTCGCGGCCGGTCGCCGTCGTCACCGTCGCGTCGCGGGCGCACCCGGTGCTGGTCGGATCCCTGGGCGACGGGATCGCGGGGATCGGCCGGCTCTCGCTGCTGGGACGCATCGAGCGTCGGGACGCGGAACTACGCCAGGTGCGGGCCGGCAACTCGGCGCAGCGCGTGCGGGAGGTCTATCAGGCGTTCGCGATCGGCGAGGAGCTGGAGGCAGCGGTGGCGGAGGCGGCGGGCCCGGTCCTCCTCGTCGACGACCTGGTCGACAGCGGTTGGACGATGACCTTCTGCGCTCGCCTGCTCCGCCGGGCGGGGGCCACCGCGGTCCTCCCGCTCGCTCTCGCTCTCCAGGCCTGACCGCAACTGCCCCGAGTGCCTGAACCGAGTGCCGAGCCTCCTATGTCAAGTGGCGCGTCACCGTCGTCCATGGAGGGCGGCGTCCAGGAGGGAGGTGACCTCGCCGAGGTTCGCGGGGTCCGCGTTGGTGGCGCGCCAGAGGCCGGCGGAACGGCGTAAGCGGTAGGCGCGTTCCTGGCAAGCTCGCGAGCAGTAACGGCGGCGTCGGCCGGTCGGTTTCTGAGGGAAGCTCTGGCCGCACAGCATGCAGATTCCTTTCGTCACCTTCATTTCGTCACGGTTTGGTGATGAATCAAGTTAATTTCGTCACAGATAGAGAGGCGCTGAAGAGCAGCCTGGTCGCGGAGCAAGCGACGGAAAGCCTCATCGGAGAGCTTTCGTTTGAGGGCTCGACGTGCGTCTTTTGGTTGGTCGTGGTCGGCGAGGCGGCGCTGGTAGTAGGCGTGGCCCGCAGACCCCTCCATGCGGATTTGCGTGATGGCTATCCGATGAAGCGCCGCATTCATCTGCCGGTTTCCCCCATGGTTCAACCGGAACTGTTTGGCATTCCCCGACCACACCGGGATGGGGGCGGTTCCGTTGAACCTGGCGAACGCCGCCTTGCTGCGGAAGCGAGCCACGTCGGCGGTCTCGGCAAAAATCCGTGCGGCACTTAGGACTCGCCCCAGCAATTACTATCACGTAAATTAGCCGCACGTATTGGTCTCGATTCGAGTAGGGTTCGCGTATGCCTCGGTCGAGCCCCTACGAGATCACCTTGAGTGGTGATGAACGTCGCATCCTGGAAGCACGAGCTCGAAAATATACGTTGCCGTATCGCGATGTGTTCCGCGCCAACTTGGTGCTTCTCGCTGCCCGCGGCCTGCGCAACGACCAGATCGCCGAGCGCCTCAACACCCGCCGCGAGATCGTCAGCAAATGGCGCAAACGGTTCTTCGAGCAGCGCTTGGAGGGCCTGGAGGAGCGCGACCGGTCCGGCCGGAGCCGGCTTTTTCCCCCCTGAGTTGGTCATCGCGGTCAAGGCGATCGCGTGCGAGCTGCCCGCGCAACTCGGGCTGCCACTCTCCCGCCTCCAGGTTCCCGACATCCAGGCCGAGGTCATCAACCGCGGCCTCGTGGCCAGCATCTCCGGTTCCACCATCTGGCAATGGCTGTCGGAGGACGCCATCCGGCCCTGGCGCCATCGGAGCTGGATCTTCCCCCGCGACCCCGACTTCAGCACCAAGGCCGGTCGGGTCCTCGATCTCTACGCCCGCAAGTTCGAAGGCGAACGACTCGGCCCCGGCGAGTACGTGATCAGCTCCGACGAGAAGACCTCCCTCCAAGCCCGCCTGCGCTGCCATCCAACCGCCTCCGCCGGGCCGCGCCGGCCCCTGCGTGTGGAGCACGAATACACCCGCGGCGGCGCCTGGGCCTACCTGGCCGCCTGGGATGTCCACCGGGCCAAGCTGTTCGGGAGGCTGGAATCGACGACCGGTATCGAGCCGTTCGGACGCTTGGTCGATCAGGTCATGGCCGTCGAACCCTACCGTTCGGCCGATCGCGTCTTCTGGGTGGTCGACAATGGCAGCTCGCATCGCGGCCAGGCCGCCGCGGACCGGCTCCAGGTGGCGCACCCGAACGCCGTCATGGTGCACCTGCCCGTCCATGCCAGCTGGCTCAACCAGATCGAGATCTACTTCTCCATCCTTCAGCGCAAGGTACTCACGCCTGCCGACGCCCTCTCGCTCGCCGACCTCGCAGCCAACATCCTCGCCTTCGAAGCCGGCTACCAGGAGATGGCGGCTCCTTTCGAATGGAAGTTCACCCGCGCTGACCTTGATGCTCTCCTGAACCGGCTATCCGTCCCACTCGCGGCTTGAATACGTGATCGAACTTTCTGGCTGAAGCACTTAGGACCCCGCACCCGGCCAGGGCGAGGAGGTTGGGGACCAGGGCGCTCACTCGCTTCTCGAGGTCCCGCTCGAGCGCGCTGATGCTGACGCTCAGCGCGTGGACGGAGTTGGTCAGGTCGCGAGCCAGCATCGCCACGGTGCCCGTTCTGGAGTCCAGGCGATGCTTGATCCGGCGGACCCAGACGAGCTTGCTCAAGGCGCGCGCCGGGATCTCAAACTCGGGATCCAATTCAAACAGGTGTTCCCGGAGCCGATTCTCCTTCTGCGTCCGTTCCCTCACCAGGTCGTCGTGATGGTCCAGCAACAGCTTGACCTCTCGGCTGGGACCATCCAACTGGGCGATCGGAAGATCCGGCTCCCGCAGTGCCGCACGCGCCACCGCCAGAGCGTCAATCGGGTCCGACTTCCCCCGCTGACGTCCCACCCGGCGAGCATCCGCCATCAGGTGGGGGCTTACCCGCAGCACCGCCTCGCCGGCCCCTAGCAACTCCGACTCCAAGCGCCGGGTGAAGGGCCGACAGTCCTCCAGCGCCCAGCGTCGCTCCCCCCACTGAGCTGCCCAACGACGACTCTTCAGATGGCCGGCTTCGGTCGCCGCCACCGTGAGCTGGGCGATCTGCTTCCCGCTCTCCTCCACCGCCACCAAGGTGTGGGTCTTCTTGTGGCAATCACCACCAACTGTCACCATGGATCCGTCTCCTCTCGCCAAGGGGGACATCGGGCCGGTTGACGGACACCCCTGAGTAGAGACCAGTGTCAGGCTCCTGTCAAGTCACGTCGACCGGCCCACTTCGGTCCGGCGGGCGGCAACTCGGCAACAAGCCCAGGCCACGGGCAGGCACTCAGTGAGCCAACCCGCCGGACCACTTCAGGGTGACACTCAGGCACTCAGTCCATGGGTGAGAAGTCGGTCGACCCCAGGAACACGGAGTCGATCCGCGCCGCCAGCACCCCGTCCACCTCAGACCGCTGCTTGGCCTCGATCCACGCCGGGTCGGACTGAAAGGACTTCCAGGAGTCGACGCTGGCCTCCCGCGACGGAAACCGAAGCACATAGACCAGCAGGCTGCGTGCGTCGGGCTCGTCGAGCGGCCGCCAGAACCCGATCACCTCCATGCGGTGCTTCCGAAAGAGCGCCATCGTGTGGTCGCGGAACCGCGCCTCCAGGTCGGCCAGCCGGCCTGGCGCGGCGTGATAGGTGCGCAGCTCTTAGACGGGCGTGTCGGCCATGCACCGAGAGTAGGGCGGGGCCACCCCGACACAGCGCTCGTAGCATCAGCCCATGGCCGCAGCCGAGTTCCGGTACTCCCGCTGGGACGGCACGCAGCGCCTCGACGAACTGGACCCGGGCGAGGTCCTGGACGCGCTGTCCGACGACTTCATGAGCTACGGCGACCTCCGTGCCGCGCTTCAGCGCTTGCTCCGCTGGGGCAACGACCAGATGCCGGGGCTCGAGGACCTGATGCAGCGCCTGCGTGACCGCCGCGAGGAGGAGCTTGGCCGCTACAACCTCGACACCACGGTCGACGACCTCCGCCGTCGTCTGCAGGACATCGTCGACGAGGAGAGAGCCGGGATCGACCGCAAGGTGCAGTCGGCCCCGTCCGACGCCAGGCGGCTGATGGAGCGCATGGCGCGCCAGCGCCAGGACGAGCTGGACCGAATGCCCGACGACCTGGGCGGCCGGATGCAGTCGCTGCGTGAGTACGACTTCATGGACGAGGGCGCCCGCGAAAAGTTCGAGGAGCTCCTGCAGCAGCTTCGCCAGCAGATCACCCAGCAGATGTTCCAGGGGATGAAGCAGTCGCTGGGCCAGATGTCGTCGCAGGACCTCTCCGAGACGAAGGAGATGCTGCGCGCGCTGAACGAGATGCTGGAGCAGCGTTCCCGTGGTGAGCGGCCCGACTTCGATGCCTTCAAGGAGCGGTTCGGCCAGTACTTCCCGCCCGAAATCGACGACCTGGACCAGCTCCTCGAGCACCTCCAGCACCAGATGGCTCAGATGCAGTCGCTGCTCGACTCCCTGAGCCCTCAGGCGCGGCAGGAGCTGCGGGACCTGATGGAGCAGCTCCTGGGTGACCCCGACCTTCGAAGGGAGCTGGCCCGGCTGTCGGCGCAGATGCAGCAGCTGATGCCGCCCACCGAGCTCAGCGAGCGCTACCCGTTCTTCGGCGATGAGCCGCTCGACCTCCAGCAGGCGATGGGGCTGATGGACCGCCTCCAGGACCTCGACCGGCTGGAGGCCCAGCTCGAGCGCGGCAGCTTCCGCCTCGGGGACGTCGACGCCGGACTGCTGGAGTCGGCGCTGGGTCCGGACGCTCGGCAGGATCTGGACCGTCTGGGCCAGGTGACACAGGTGTTGGAGCAGGCGGGCTTCGTCGAACGTCGGGGCAACCGTCTCCAGCTGACGCCGCGCGGACTCCGGCGTATCGGCCAGGGCGCCCTGCGCGACATCTTCGAGCAGCTGCGCAAGTCCAGGGTGGGTCAGCACCGCATGCCCGGCGCGGGCCTCGGTGTCGACGCGTCAGACGAGCAGAAGCACTACGAATACGGGGACCCGTTCCTGCTCAACCTGAAGGACACCCTCTTCGAAGCGCTGCTCCGAGAGGGCCCGGGCGTGCCGCTCAGCATCGGGCCGCAGGACTTCGTCATCGATCAGACCGAACATACGACCCAGGCCTCGACGGTGCTGATGATCGACATGAGCCGATCGATGTTCCTGCGCGGGTGCTTTTTGGCCGCCAAGAAGGTGGCGATCGCGCTCGACTCGCTGATTCGGAGCCAGTTCCCCCGGGACAATCTGTACGTGGTCGGGTTCTCGAACCACGCTGTGGAGCTGCGACCGCAGTCGTTGCCTTCGATCTCGCTCAACGACTACGTCTACGGAACCAACATGCAGCACGGTTTCCAGCTCGCACGCTCGCTGCTCCGCCGGCACCGGGGCAACAAACAGATCGTGATGGTGACCGACGGGGAACCCACCGCGCACATGGAGGGAGGACAGGTCTTCTTTGCCTACCCGCCCACCTTCCGCACCATCCAGCAGACCCTGCAGGAGGTGCAGCGCTGCACGAGGGACCGGATCGTCATCAACACCTTCATGCTGGAGCGCGGCGCGTATCTGGCCGACTTCATCAACCAGGTGACGCGGATCAACCGCGGCCGTGCGTTCTTCGTGTCGCCTGAGCGTCTTGGCGAGTACGTCCTGGTCGACTACGTCGCCGGCCGCCAGCGTCGCCGAGCCCGGCGCCCGGTCGCCTGAACGCGTCCGCCGGACCGACCGCTCGGCGCGCAGCGGCCACCGGAGCATCCGCTCATCGAGCACCTGGTATCCCACGCCGGGGTCCCGACCGCACTCCGTAGTGACTGCCGGTCAGTCATGATTTGATCTTGGCGTGGGGTTACAATCAACATCCAATGCAGTTGCAAGACAAGCCCCTCCTGGGCTCCCTCGGGATCGCCGACGCGAAGCACGTGCATCACAATCTTTCCGCTCCGATCCTCGTCGAGGAAGCGGTTCGGAACCGTGAGGCGAGCCTGGTGTCGACAGGGGCTCTGTCTGCCGACACCGGTACCTACACCGGGCGCTCGCCGCGCGACAAGTTCTTCGTCGTGCGTCCGGACTCGGAGGGCCGCATCTGGTGGCACCCGAATAACAAGCGCCTCTCGCGGGAGCACTTCGACCGGCTCCTCGGGAAGGTGAGCGCGTACATCGAGAACAACCCGGTCTACGTCCAGGACGTGGTCGCCTGCGCCGATCCCACCTACCGCCTGCGGGTGCGGGCGGTGACCGAGTACGCATGGCACAGCCTCTTCGTCCGGCACCTCTTCCGGACCCCGACCGCGGAGGACCTCGAGAGCTTCGAGCCTGACTTCACCGTCGTCTCCCTGCCCCACGTGCACAGCGATCCCGAGCAGGACGGGACCCGCACCAACATGTTCGTGGCCATCGATCTGGGCCGGCGGATCGTGCTCATCGGCGGGACCGAATACGCGGGAGAGATCAAGAAGAGCATCTTCACGGCGCTCAACTACCTGCTGCCCGAGCGCGGGGCGCTGCCGATGCACTGCTCCGCCAACGTCGGGGACGACGGCGCGACGGCGCTCTTCTTCGGCCTCTCGGGAACCGGCAAGACGACGCTTTCCGCGGATCCGGCACGGCACCTGATCGGCGACGACGAGCACGGCTGGTCGGACGCCGGCGTCTTCAACTTCGAGGGCGGCTGCTACGCCAAGACCATCGACCTCTCGCAGGAAGGCGAACCAGAGATCTGGGCCGCCACCAACCGCTTCGCGACCGTCCTCGAGAACGTCACGTTCGACGGCGATACCCGGGTTCCCGACTACACCGACCAGACCCGGACCGAGAACACGCGGTCCGCTTACCCGCTGGAGGCCATCCCTGGCGTCGAGGAGTCGGGACGCGGGACCCATCCGCAGAACGTGGTCTTTCTCTCCTACGACCTGTTCGGGGTGCTTCCGCCGGTGGCGCGTCTCGAGTCGGAGGAGGAGATCCGCTTCTTCTTCCTCTCCGGCTACACCTCGAAGGTGGCGGGCACCGAGCGTGGCATGAGCGGGCCCGAACCCACGTTCAGCACCTGCTTCGCGGCCCCGTTCCTGGTCCTCCACCCGAGCGAGTACGCCGAGATGCTGGTGGAGCGGGTGCGGCGGCATGACGCCAGGGTCTGGCTGCTCAACACGGGGCTGGTCGGGGGCGGCTACGGCAGCGGGCGGCGGATCGCCCTCAAGGACACCCGCGCCATCGTCTCCGCGATCGTGGAGGGTCGGATGGCTGACGTCGAGACCAGGACCGACCCCGTGTTCGGGTTCCAGGTCCCGGTCGCGGTCCCCGGCTTCGACGGCCGCCTGTTCGACACGCGTGGCTCATGGAGTGATCCCGCCGAGTACGACGCGAGCGCCCACCAGCTGAAGGCGATGTTCGACGCCAACATCGACGAGTTCGATGGCGGGGGCGACGCCGGGTAAGCCCAGTTCTGTTGCCGTCCGAGGCAGCCAGGGATCGTGCACCAGCAATGGGTTTAGAGTCGGGTCGTATGCCCGTCACGGTTCGGTTGTTCGCCCGTCTCCGGGAGCTGGCGGGGACGGATCGGGAGGCGGTCGAGGGCGCGGTCACGGTGCAGGAGGTCTACACCGCGGTTCGCCGCCGGCACCCATCACTGCCCGAGACGCACGCCCTGCTGCGGGCCGCCCGCAACGAGGAGCTCGTTCAGTGGTCGGACCTGGTCCGGGACGGGGACGAGGTCGCGTTCATCCCTCCCGTAAGCGGCGGCACCGCCGAACCGGAGCCGCCGGGGATGCTGTTCCGGGTCAGCTCGGAGCCGCTCGACGCCAGGCCCCTGGAGGCGGCCGTCAGCCATGCCGGGGCGGGCGCGATCTGCACCTTCACCGGGATCGTGCGGGACAACTCGCGCGGGGAGCCCACCACCCATCTGCAGTACGAGGCCTACGAGGGGATGGCGATCAAGATGATGGGGGCCCTGGCGCGTGAGCTGAACGGGTGCTGGCCGGGCATCCGGGTGGCGATGGCGCACCGGACCGGCCGGCTCGAGATCGGCGAGGCGTCGGTCGTGATCAGCGTCTCGGCGCCGCACCGGGCCGCAGCGATCGAGGCTTGCCGGCGCGGCATCGACCGCCTCAAGGAGTCGGTGCCGATCTGGAAGAAGGAGTTCGCCCGTTCCGGTGCCTACTGGATCGAGGGCCCGTCCGCGGAACCGTCGCCCGAGTTCGCCGGAGACTAGACAGCCGGCCCAGAGTGTCCACACTCCGGGCCTACAAGCCCGGGTTTAGGCCCGGAGTGTGGACACTCCCTGACTTCAACCTCACGCAACATGTCGAGGTTCCGCGTCCGGCTCCGACGTCTCCCATGAGAGCGGGCCAACCGGCCCGAGATAGCCAGCCCGGAGGAACCGATGAAGTATCTGCTGCTGATCTGCCCCGATCCGTCGATCCAGGTCCCGTGGGAAGAGGCCGACCCCGGGCCGTGGGGACGCGAGATGGAACGCCGCGGCGTGGGCGTCACGGGCTCGCGGCTGCGTCCGCGCGGCGCCAGCACGTGCGTCCGCGTGGGCGAGGGGAAGCTCACCGTCACCGACGGACCGTTCGCGGAGACGAAGGAGGAGTTCGCGGGGTTCGACATCGTCGACTGTGCGGACCTCGACGAGGCGATCGAGGTGGCCTCGAAGCACCCGGTCGCGAGGTTCGGCAACATCGAGATCCGGCCGTTCTGGCCCTTCGACGAGGAATGACAGTCCCGAGTGGCGGCACTCAGGCCTCCTTAGCGTCCCCAGAACCCCCGAATGCCGGCACTCGGGCGTCGCACTCAGCCGGCGGCTTCCTCGGCCTCCGCGTCGCGGGGCCTCAGCTGCTCCGCCCAGTCGACCAGGCCGGTGACGAGAGCCCGGACGAACTCCCGGGTAGGCCCGTCCGTGAGGCCGCCCTCGTCGTCGAAGCGGCTGCTCGCGGAGGTGACCAGCACCTCCGGCGTGTGGAGGACGGGGGTGAAGCCCTGGAGCACCTCGCGAAGCTGCTGCTGCGCGCGCACCGTGCCCATCAGACCGCCTGACGCGCCCATGATCGCGGTCGGCTTGTCGCGGAGCGGGTTCTCTGGCACCGGCCGGGACACCCAGTCGATCGCGTTCTTCAGCACGCCGGGCAGGCCGTGGTTGTACTCGGGGGTCGCGAAGAGGAGCCCGTCGGCGAGCCGGATCGCATCCCTCAGCTTCTCGACCGCCGGCTGGAGGCCCTCCTGGCGCAGGTCCTCGTCGTAGGGCGGGATGTCGCGCAGACCCTCGAACACCGACACTTCGACGCCATACGGCGCCACCTCGCCGGCGGTGCGGAGCAGGGCGGTGTTGAAGGAGCCGCGGCGCAGGCTCCCCGAGATACCGAGGATGCGAAAGGAGTGGGTGCTGTCGCTCATCTGGTCCTTTTTGCGTGGTGTCGGGGCGCCACCCGTCCCGGCGAAATTGGTTCCTACATGAACCAGGTACCCGTGAGCGGGAACCGGGTATTCCGCCTGGTAGCCTCTCCGGCCATGGTGGTCCCTACCGTCATCGAGAACGAGGGACGCGGCGAGGAGCGCGCGTTCGACATCTACTCGCGGCTGCTTCGCGACCGCATCATCATCGTGGGCCGTCCGATCGACGACGTGGTCGCCAACCTGATCGTCGCGCAGCTCATCTTCCTGGCGGCCGAGGATCCCGACAAAGAGATCCAGATGTACGTCAACTCGCCGGGCGGGTCGGTGTCCGCGGGGTTCGCGATCTACGACACCATGCAGTTCGTCTCGGCGCCCGTCTCCACGGTCGCGGTGGGCCAGGCGGCGAGCTTCGGCACGGTGCTGCTGATGGCGGGTGAGAAGGGGCGCCGGTTCGCCCTGCCCAACGCGCGCATCCACATGCACCAGCCGCTGATCGGCGGCGAGGGCATCTCGGGCCAGGCCAGCGACCTCGCGATCCACGCCAAGGAGATCCAGCGCGTCAAGGAGGAGCTGAACCGGCTCATCGCCCAGCATACCGGCCAGCCGCTGGAGCGCGTCGAGCGCGACACCGACCGCGACTTCTTCATGTCGCCGCAGGAGGCGATGGACTACGGCCTCATCGACGGGATGATCGAGTCGCCGCCTCCTCCCCCCTCGTAAAACCTCACCTCACCCCTCTCACCACCCCCCAACCTCCTCACCCCGTCGGCCGTCTGTAGACACATGGCCCGATACCCGGGCGAAATCCGGGCCATCTGTCGACAGATGGCAGGTTTGGTGGTGGTGGGGCGCGGCCTGCAGGAGGTAGGGTGGGGGCGTGGCGACGATTCTGAACCCGTACCTGAGCTTCCGGGACAACACCCGTGAGGTGATGCAGTTCTACCAGTCGGTGTTCGGCGGGAATCTCACCGTCATGACCTTCAAGGACCTGCACGCCGCGCAGGACCCCGCCGAGGAGGATCTGGTGATGCACTCCCAGCTCGACACCCCGGGCGGCCTCACGCTGATGGCCTCCGACACCCCGAGCCGGATGGAGCTGCACCCGGGCGACAACATCATGATCTCGGTCAGCGGCGGGGACGAGACCGAGCTCCGCGGCTACTGGGACAAGCTTTCACAGGGCGCGCAGGTGACGATGCCACTCGGCGAGGTGCCGTGGGCCAAAGCTTTCGGGATGCTCGTGGACCAGTTCGGGATCCACTGGCTGATCAACGCCCAGGGGTAGGCGCCGGCTCCGTCAGCCCGCCGCGGCGTCCTGCGCCTGGCCGCCCTCCTGCAGCACTGCGTCGACGTCGAGGCGCATGCCGTCGCGGGCCGCCTTCACGGCGACCCCGGTCTTCTGCTCCAGGTCTGACGCCACCTCCCAGGGGTGCAGCCGCCAGACGCCCATGCCGAAGTGGGTGATGATCGCGAGCTTGGGCCGGGCGGCGGCGATGATGCGCTCGGCGTCGTCCAGCCCCAGGTGCGGCAGCTCGGCCCGGGCGTGCTCGATGACGGTGTGGAGGACCATCACCTCCGCCTGATGCTCCTCCTCGATCCCGTCGTAGTAGCGGGTGTCGGTGATCCAGCCCAGCTGCCCGCGCTGGAACACGAACCCGAACGTGTCCACCGACGGTCGATTGGGGAAGTTGTGGGGGTGCTTGCGGCTGGTCCGGAAGCGCAGCGTGCCCAGGTCGTAGTCGGTGTGCGGCTGGAGGGCGACGATCGCCTCGGGGAAGCCACGCAGATAGGGGAACACGACGGGCTCGGGTTCCAGCGCGTCCGGGGGGCAGAAGACCGTCCCGCGATGGCGGAACCCACCGTCCGTCATCCCCTCGATGACCACGTTGATGTCGGTGGAGTGGTCCAGGTGCTTGTGGCTGAGCAGCACCCCGGTCAGCTTGGTCACGTCGACCTTCCGCTTGGCGTACTGCACCACCGCCCCCGGGCCCGGGTCGAACGCCAACCGCTGCTGCTCGTGTTCGATGTAGACGCCGCCCGAGGCGGTGACCTGCTTGAAGACCATGAACCGGGCACCCGCGGTGCCCATGAAGATCAGGTTCACGCCGGCGCGTCGTCCGGCTCGACCTCGGCCACCTCGGCCAGGGGTTGGTAGCGGTCGAAGTACCGGCGGAACAGCTCCTCCACACGACCCACGGTATCGATCTCCGCCACCGGTTTGTCGTCTCGCAGGCGGGCGATGCGCGGAAAGCGCAGCGCGTAGCCGCTGCGGTGGCGCGGCGAACGCATGATGGCGTCGAACGCGACCTCCACCACCACCGTTGGTTCCACCAGCCGGCTGTGGCCGTAGTCGGCCAGGGTGTGCTCGAGGAACCACGTGGTCATCTCCGCGATCTCCCGGTCGGTGAGGCCGGTGAACGCCTTCCCCACGTTGCGCAGGTCGCCGGTCTCCCCGTCCAGCACCGCGAAGGTGTAGTCGCTCAGCACTCCGTGGCGCTTCCCGTGGCCCCACTCGACCGCCGTCACGACGCAGTCCAGCGTCGCCAGCGGGCGCTTCACCTTGAGCCATGCCATGCCCCGGCGTCCGGGCTGATAGAGCGACTCCGGGTCCTTCACCATCAGGCCTTCGTTGCCCCGCTCCCGCGTCTCCTGGAAGATCCGCTCCAGGTCTTCCACCTGGTGCGCCTCCTCCACCCGCGCCAGCAGGAAGGGCCAGGTCAGCCCCAGGTCTTCCAGGTGCCGCCGCCGCTCGCGCAGCGGCAGGTCGAGCAGCAGCACGCCGTCGAGCGCCAGGAGATCGAACGCGACCAGCACCACCGGGACCTCGCGGAGCAGCTTCGCCGAGACCTCCTTTCGGCCGAGACGCCGCTGCAGATCCATGAACGGTGCGACCGACCGGCCCCGGTAGGCGAGCACCTCGCCGTCCAGGACCAGGTCGTGACCGAGCGTGAGCGCCGCCTCAGTCAGCTCCGGGAAGGTCCGGGTCGTCGCCTTCAGATCGCGCGAGAAGAGTTCGGCACGGTCCCCGGCACGATGCAGCTGGCAGCGGACGCCGTCGTACTTCTCCTCCGTCCACAGTGGAGCGGTGACCATCCGGGCGAACGCCTCTTCGGGGGTTTCCACCGGGGAGGCGAGCATGAACCGAAACGGCTGGAAGGCGGTCAACCGGGCGGTTTCCAGATCGCCGCGCCGCGCCTGCACCGCCGTCTCGCCGATGTCGCCGGTCACCATGTGCACCCGCCGAACCCCGTCCAGCGGGACCTCGAACGCATCCGCCAGCGCGGCCTCGACCAGACCTTCCTGGAGGCCGATCCGCATCTCGCCGGTGAGCACCTTGACCAGGTACCGCACCTCGTCGGTGGAGAGCCGGCCCAAGAGTGAGGCCAGCAGGCGGTCACGCTCCGCCGTGGAGCCGGCGGCTCCGATCGCGTCGAGCTGGGTGGTGATCTCCGTCAGCGGGAGGTCCTCCGTGTCGGTGCGGCCCTCCAACGCGGCCGCCGCCCAGTCCCCGACGTCGCCGTGCTGCCGGTAGATGCCGCCCAGCTCCTGGGAGGTGCGGCCGGAGAGCGCCTCCACGACGCGGGCCACCGTGGCCCAGCCCAGGTTCAGCGTGCGGCGTTCGGCGCGGCCGTAGGGTTGCCCGGTCAGAAAGACCGCCGCCCGGCGGAGCTCGGACTCGGGGAGTGACCGGAAGTAGGCGGCGAGCCGGCGGCGCTTCTCCAGGGTTGACGTGGTGCCCGCGATGTCGGCCGCGGTGCGCGCGAACTGGAGCATCGGACCGCCTATGTTAGGGGCCCATGGCCGACCCGGAACCCTTCGAGCGCGGCCTGCCGCCCCGGGCCGCGTGCCCGGTTTGCGCGGCGCCGGCGCTGGCGATGGACGGGACGTGCGTGTTCTGCGGATCGCCGCTCCACGAGCGCGGCGACCCGGCGGGACTGCTGAACTACGTGGGCAGCCGCCTGCCGGGTGCGGACGTGATTCGCGGCGGCCTGCTGCACCGCGGACCGGTGCAGAAGGTCGAGTTCACGCTCGACGGCACCAGGTTCCGGGTTCAGGCGCGCAACGACGCGCTGGAGTTCACCCCCGAGCTCACGCCAGAGCGCTGGGCGGCCCGGGTCGTGCGCGCCGTGGGTGAAGCGGCCTACGACAACTCCGAGCTGCGGGGAATCCTGAGTCGCGCCGGCTGGTCGTGGCCCTCCTGAGAAAGGGAAGCGGGACGCGGGAGTAGCAGGAGTAGCAATGCCCACCTGGATCTGCCGCGCCTGTGGGACACAGTTTCCGGAGACGGATGCGCCTCCTTCCGAGTGCCCGATCTGCGAAGACCCGCGTCAGCCGGTCCCGCCCTCGGGCCAGGCGTGGACCACCCCCAAGGAGCTGCGCCAGAGCCACGACGCCACCATCCGCGTGCTGGAGCGCGACGGAACCGGCGAACCACTCCTGGTCGGGATCGGGAGCACGCCGGGCTTCGCCATCGCGCAGCGCGCGCTGCTGGTCCGCGGCCCCCGGGGAAACGTCCTGTGGGACTGCATCCCGCTGCTGGACGCCACCGTCCGCCTCGCGGTGGAGTCGCTGGGCGGCATCGATCTGATCGCGATCTCGCACCCCCACTACTACTCGACGATGGTGGACTGGGCGCACGCGTTCGGCGCCCGGATCCTCCTCCACGAGGCCGACCGGGAGTGGGTGATGCGTCCCGACCCGATTGTCGAATTCTGGTCGGGAGATGAGCAGCCGCTGCCGCAGGGCCCCACGCTGGTGCGTGGTGGCGGCCACTTCACCGGTGGCACCGTGCTGCACTGGCGGGAGGGTGCCGGCGGAAGAGGCGCGCTCTTGACCGGAGACATCGTGAGCGTGCTGCCCGACGCGCGCCTGGTCAGTTTCATGTACTCATACCCGATGCTGCTGCCGCTCCCGGAGGCAGAGGTGCGGCGGCTGCTGGCGGTGATCGAACCGCTCCCGTTCGACCGTATCTACGGTGCCTGGTGGGACCGGGTGGTCCCGACCGACGCCAAGGCGGGGGTGGCGGAGTCGAGGCGGCGGTACCTCGACGCGCTGGCGGGACGGCTGCCCATCGAGGAGTAGCGCAGCGGTTCCTCAAGGAGTTTGGAATTTAATACGCAGGAGCCTATGATAGGTGCATGGAGATCGATTCCGTAGCCTCGGTTCTTGACATCAACCGCGGCGCGCTGGCGGCGACGCTGGAGGCCGTGGCGCAGGTCACCCCCGATGACCTGCACCGCCCGACCCCCTGCGCCGGCTGGGACGTGGAGTCGCTGCTCCGTCACATGACGGGTCAGCATCGCGGCTTCGCGACCAGTGCGCGCGGCGTCCACCCTGAGCGCCAGGACTTCGCGCCGGCCCTGGACGCCGATCCGCTCGCCGGGTACCGCGCGGCGTCCGAGCAGGTGGAGCAGGCCTTCGCGGGCGTGACGTCCGGTGACGTTCTGTGGCTACCCGAGCTCAGCGAGGAACGTGCCTTTCCGGCGCCGCTCGCGGTCGGGTTCCACACCATCGATTACGTGATCCACGCCTGGGACGTCGCGCGCTCGGTCGGGTACCACCTGGCGATTCCAGACTCGGTCGTCGAACCGGCGCTGAACCTGGCACGCTCGCTGCCCGCTCCACGCGGGCCGGGTGCCCCATTCCTCACCGAGATCGAGATCAGCCCGGGGATGGACCCGCTGGACCAGCTGCTGGCGTGGTCCGGCCGGAACCCCACGGCGTAGGAGCGCGGCACAGCCGGAACCGGCGATTGGTGCACCAACGCCCCACTTTGGGCACCGGCACAGGGCGATTGGTGCACCAACGCCCCACTTCCGGGCAGCGGGACGGGGCGGTCGCGCTCCTGCCGGCTTACCCTCGGTGCGTGCCGGCGGAGGACCGTGCAGACCTGGCGGCGATGCTGGTGCCGGTGGCGCGCGCGCTGACCGCTGCCGAGGCGCCCGCGCTCGAGGGCGCCGGCCTCACGATGTGGGCGTACGTCGTCCTCACCCGCTTGCTGGACGGGCCGGCCGACACCCAGGCGGTGCTGGCGACCGAGATCGGCGCCGACAAGACCCGGCTCATTCCCGTCCTCGACGAGCTGCAGGCGCAGGGGCTTATCGAACGCTTTCCGGACCCCGCGGACCGCCGGCGGCGCACGTTGCGCGCGACCGCCGAGGGGCGGCGGCGGCAGGCGGCGGCGCAGGTGGCGATCCGCCGTCACGAGGACCGGGTGCTCGCGCTGCTCCCCCCAGGCGAGCGTGAGGCCTTCGTGCGCGCTCTGGTGAGGCTGTCCACGCTCCCGAGAGAGGCGCTGCTCAGCAGTCGAGGGCCAGCCCCAGCTGCTCGGTGATCGCCAGCGGGTGGGCGCGCACGCCGCGGGCCCGCAGGTGCGCCGCCAGGTCCTCCGTGAAGCCGTGCACCGTGTACACCTGCTGCGCGCCGCTGCACTCGACCACCTCCCAGAGCTCGGCGAAGTCGCAGTGGTCCGAGAAGGGAAACGCCGTATCGGCACCGAAGCGGGGCCAGAAGAAAGGATCCTGCGCCCACCCCGAGACCAGCGCCGTCCGGTGGCGGGCGAGGCGGCGGATCGCATCCTTGCCCGCGGGGGGAGCGATCACCACGCGATCCTCGAGCACGGTGTCCTCGTCCAGCGGGATCCAGTCCGGCAGTAGCGCACCGGCATGTCCGTAGGCCTTCGCGATCGGGACGCAGCGCTCCTCGAGCGCGAACCGAAAACCCAGCGGGCCGAGCGCCAGCATCAGTTCCTGGGCCTTCCCGAGCGCGTTCGCGAGGAGGATGGGGATGACGTTCTGCGTCTGCGCCCGACGGATCCAGCCGACGATCGCCTCGAACACGAGCGCCGGTTCCGGAAAGCGGAAGTTGGGGCGCCCGTAGGTGCTTTCCAGGACCAGGACGTCGGCCCGGGGGATCGGCGTTCGAGTTCCGCTCAACCGCCGCACCTTGAGATCGCCGGAGTACAGAAGTCGCCACCCGTCGTGCTCGAAGACGAGCTGCGCCGAGCCCAGCATGTGCCCGGCGTCATGCAGCGTCACGGCCGCGGTCGCCAGTCGGTAGGGCTGGTCGAGCGCCAGCACCGTCGCCAGTCGGGGACGCCGCTGCGGCGTCAGCAGGTCGAGAGTGCCCTGGGTCAGGATCGCGTGCTGGTGGCGGCGCGCGTGGTCGGTGTGGGCGTGGGAGACGAACGCTCGGCCTCGCATCACCTGCGGATCCAGCCAGAGGTCGTGGCCGACCAAAGAGACGCCGCGCTCCCAGGTCACCGGTGCCGCGCCTGACCAGGCGGGGGCCGGTGCGGTCCAGGTCACGGCCGGCCGGCGGGGTCGCCTCACAGCCGGATCGCTCCCAGTTCCACGCGATCGTGCATGGCGAACAGGTGGGCGGGAACCTCGACGCCGATCGCGGCCAGCGCGTCCGGCGGGATGCCGATATCGCAGACCCAGATCTCCCCGGCGTGGGTGGGACCGTCACCGCTGACGAGTCCGCGCTTGGGGAGGCCGAAGGTAGCGGTCAGCGACGCACGGACCGTCGGGCCCCCGGCGGCGCCGGTGTCGGCATCGAGCCCGGACGGCACGTCGACCGAGACCACCCGACGGCCGGAGTCGTTGACCTGGTCGATCCAGGTCGCGACCGGACCCTCGGCCGGACGGTTGATACCGGTGCCGAGGAGCGCGTCCAGGATGATGGTGGCGTCACCGGGCCGGATCTCGGTCGTCGACGGTCACGCCGGCGGCCCGCAGGGCACCCAACTCCAGCGCGGCGTCTCCGTGGAAGGCGGCGGCATCGATGCAGGCGACGCCCTCCAGACGCCCCCAGCGGTGGAGGTGGCGAGCCGCCGCCAGCCCATCGCCGCCGTTGTTGCCCTTTCCGCAGACGGCGTAGGTGCGCCCGCGACAGAAGCGGGCGACCTGCCAGCCGGCGGCTTCCATCAGCCAGATCAGGGGGAGGTGGAAGCGGTCGGCGGCGAGGCGGTCGACCTGACGAGCCTCAGCGCTGGTCAGCGTGGGGAGTGGGAGGCTTGATGACAAAGGAGCAGTAGGGGTCCTGGCGGTGGATGGAGTTGGTCTGGCTGACCTCGACGTCGAGCAGCTCGACCATCAGATGCGGCGTGATCGTGCAGACCTGCGGGTACTTGAGTGCTGTGTTTCGGAACGGGCAGTTGTGGATCGAGACCCGGATGCCGTCCTCGGTCTTCTCCGCCTCGGCGAGCGTCCCGGCGCGGTTGATCCAGCCCAGCAGGCGCTCGAGCTTCTCGTCGAAGTCGAGGCCGTCCATCCCTTTGCGCATGGTCCCGCTGTACCGCAGGGCAACGCGACGGAAGAGCTCGTCGAGCACGTCGGGCCCTGACATCGACTGCAGCTCGTTGAGGACCATGGTCGCCAGCTGCCCGTAGCGCTTCGGGAAGACGCCGTCGGCGCGATCGGTGAGCGAGAACTCGAGGGAGGGCCGGCCACGCTTGTTGTGCACCGCCGCGCTGGTCACCAGCCCGTCGCGCTCGAGGTTGGTGAGGTGCTGGCGAACGGCGTTGGCCGTCACGCCCAGCTCGGCCGCGATCGCCTCCGCACTCGCCGCGCCTTTGCGTCGAAGGAACTCGAGCAGTTCCATTCGCGTCGTCCGGCCGGGAGCAACAGGGGTCATGGCCGAGTGAGCCGAGCGTAGCACTGCCGGCGCAGGGGTGACGGAGTGGCAATGGATTTCTCAAGTACTTACTTGACAAAAGCATTGGGGTGGGTAAAATTGGGGTTGAACCAAAGGGCAGAAAACACCCTTTCGACACGGGGGAAAAGAAATGATCGAAGAGGCGAGCATGGCCATCGACCGCGTGCAGGACCGCGATCGACGCGTGAGCCAGGCCAAGTACTGGCGGCGGAACACCATGCGCTACATCGACCAGCTGCTGAACGAGCTGGAGATGCTCAATCTGGCAGACCGGTCGGATGTGCCGACGCCGATCTCGAGCGCCGTCGACAAGCTGATCGGCGACGTCGAGATCACATCGGTGGCCGCGCAGCCGCGCACCAACGTCGCGGAGACGATGGAGGTGCTGTTCGAGATCCAGGACGTCCTGATGTACAACCAGATCGAGGACGAGTAACCGAACACCAACCCAGCCCGGGCTTCGGCCCGGGCTTTTTTGTGTTCAGACGCAGCGGCGCCGGCCCCCTCCTGAGGCTTCCCCCGTGATCCAAACGCCCTCCAACACTCCGGGATCTCGCACGACCGGTACTAGCATCGACTATGCTAATATGGACATGCTAAATCGAGTCGGAGCGGGCCATACCACCCGCCGCCGGCAGCCGAGTGAGGAGAGACCACATGAACCGGACACGAAGAAGAGGTGCCGTCATCGCTGCGATCGCCGCGGCGGCGGCGCTGGTGCTGATCGGCGCCGGGGTGGTCTGGGCGTACCGGGAGTACAGCTACGCCACCTCGATCGTCCGGGACACCGCCCCGGGAGGGACGGTGACGGTGGGCGTCGCAGACCTCCAGGGCCTCGGCGACGCGCTGGTCACCAACGAGGGCTATGCGCTCTACATGTTCCCGCCCGACGGCGCTCGGCGAGTCACCTGCTCCGGCGACTGCCTGACCGCCTGGCCCCCTCTGACGGTCCCGCGAGGGGATCGGCTGGTGGCAGGGCCAGGGGTCAGAGCCGACCTGCTGGGCACCGACGCCGGCCCGGCCGGGGAGCGGGTCGTCACCTACGACCGCTGGCCGCTCTACACCTACGCCGGAGACGGGCGGCCCCGTCAGGCATCGGGCCAGGCGGTCGACGCTGAGGGAGGCTACTGGTACCTGATGCGCCCATCAGGAGCGATCGTGAGGTCGGAACTCCTGACCCGTGCCGCCGGCGATCTCCCTGACGTGTTGCGGACCAGGTGCGTCTCCCCGCAGAAACCGTCCGGGAGAGGCTCGCATACTCGCGAAGTGGCGACAACTGCATCGCGGTGAACGGCCCTCAGGCCGAGGCAGCCCGGCAGAGCCGCTGCGTCTCCTGCCGGCCGCATCGGCGCTGGACCCCCCTGACATGACGCCTCGCAAGGTGATCCTCGACTGCGATCCCGGCCACGACGACGCGATCGGAATCCTGCTCGCGCACGGCAACCGCTCGCTCGAGATCGCGGCCATCACCACCGTCGGTGGCAACCAGACGCTCGACAAGGTGACGCGCAACGCCCGGGTGGTGGCGACGCTGGCAGGTATCCAGGTCCCGATCGCGGCTGGAGCGGAAGGTCCGCTGGTGCGGCCTCTCCAGGTCGGGGCCGACGTCCACGGCGAGACGGGAATGGATGGACCAACCGACCTCCCCGAACCGGCGGCGGCACTGGATCGGCGCAGGGGGGCCCAGGTGATCGTCGACACCGTGATGGACCACGACCCGGGCGAGATCACGCTGATTCCCACCGGACCGCTGACCAACGTCGCGCTGGCAGCGCGGCTGGAACCCCGGATCGTCCCGCGGGTGCGGGAGGTGGTGTTGATGGGAGGGGGGGTACACGTCGGCAATTGGGGTCCGGTGACCGAGTTCAACATCAGAGTCGACCCGGAGGCCGCCCACGTGGTCTTCAACGCCGGGTGGCCGGTCACCATGGTCGGCCTCGACCTCACGCATCAGGCGCTCGCCACGTCCGACGTCGCACGGCGGATCGATGCACTGGGAACCCGGCCGAGCCGCTTCGTGGTGCAGCTGATCGAGTTCTTCGCCGGCAGCTACCGGAGGGCCCAGGGCTTCGAGGCGCCCCCCGTGCACGACGCGTGCGCCGTCGCCCGCGTCATCGACCCAACCATCGTGGAGGTCGAGAGGATGCCGATCGACGTCGAGCTTGCGGGTGCGCTGACTCTCGGAATGACCGTGGCCGACCGCCGGACGCCGGCGCCGGAGACCTGCCGGACGTTCGGTGCTCTCCGTCTTGACCGAGCCCGATTTTGGGACCTCGTCGTCGAGGCCCTGCGCAACATCGGAGAGGGAGGAGCCGGATGACGACCCTTGGCGGCCACTGCCACCGGTAGAACCTGGATCCCGATCAGGCCCCGCGAGTGAGCACCGCGGGCGTGCCGCTCGTGCCGGTCAAGCACCGCGACGGGCCGGCTCGCGCGGCGCCACCATGTGCCCGAAAAGTCCCTCAACTGCGCCGGCGCATGCCCGCCGCGCCACCCTGCCACCCCGCCTGCGGTGCAGCGGGAGTCGACCGGCTACGGTCTCGTGCGCCCCAGACACGCCACGGCAGTCTGAGTACCATCTCAACCAACTGGGTGACCGAGATGGTGGATCGAACAGCAAGTGACGGCCGGTACAACCCCCCGCGCACGGGTGTGGTGCATCTCCCGTGCTTCGATCCCGAAAACCGGCGAGGCAGCTGAGGGGCGGTGCGGCAGGTTTACGCGCTGTTGTCGGCGCTCCGCGGGGCGCCGAAGGCCTGTGTCGGCGTGGGGATCCTGACGCTGCTCCTGCTGATCGGTGTCCTGCACGGACCGATTCTCATGCTGATCGGGCTCGGGAACCTGGGCCACAGCGCGTTTCCGCTCCGGACCCCCTCGCGGCCCCCGGCGTGGATCGCCTTCCTGGGGCCGGGCCGGCAGGAGCTGGCGGAGCTGGTGCTGGGTCTCTGGAACTCCCTGCGCATCGGTCTCGAGGCGGGGTTGCTGGCGACGGTGATCGGAGTGGCCGCCGCCTTTTACGCCAGCTACCGCGGAGGAGCGGTCGATTCCGTCCTCTCCACCACCACGGACCTCTTCCTGGTGATCCCCGCGTTCCCGCTCCTGGCGGTCTTCGCGGCGTACGGGAGCGGCAACACGATCAATACCGTCGCGGTGGTCCTGGCCGTCTTCGGCTGGGCGATCGTGGCTCGGCCCATCCGGTCGCACGTCCTGAGCCTTCGGACGCGCAGCTTCGTCGACCTGGCGCGAGTTTCCAAGGAAGGCACCACCGAGATCATCTTCACCGAGCTGCTTCCCAACATGCTGCCGTTCATCGCGATGGGCTGCGCCCAGGCGATCATGATCGCGCTGCTGGCGGTGATCGGCCTCGACGTCTTCGGTCTCGGCCCCGTCGGCGCACCCGACCTGGGGTCCCTCGTCTACCGCGGTATCCAGGGCGGCGCTTTGACGCTGGGAGACTGGCAGGCGGTCTTCCTCCCCATGGGGACCATCGTCCTGCTCTTCTTCTCTCTTGGGCTGATCGCCCTCGGACTCGAGGAGCGGTTCAACCCCCGGCTGCAGAGGATGGTGGGCCGGTGATCGAACAGCGCGGGCTTCGCCGCTGGTTCGCGGCGCACTCAACGTTCAGCTACTTCGTCCGGCGCTTCATCCAGTACCTGATCACCATGTGGGCCGCCTTCACGGCCACCTTCTTCTTCTTCCGGCTGGTACCAGGCAACCCGCTCAGCAGCTACCTCGAGAGCCTCCCCCAATTCACCCCAGCCGGCAAGGCCGTGGTCCGCCATTACGAGATCGCGTTCGATCTGAACGGCAACCTGCTCCAGCAGTACGCGGTCTACATGTACCAGCTGGTGGTCAAGCACAACCTCGGTCCCTCACTGCTCAGCTACCCGACACCGGCCCTGGTGCTGGTGGCGCGCGCGGTTCCTTGGACGGTGGGACTGCTCGGCCTGTCGGCGATCATCGCGTGGTTCCTGGGGGTGTCCTTGGGAGCGCTGGCGGGCTGGAGGAGGGACTCGTCGGTCGCCAAGGGGATGACCTACTGCGCGCTCGCCCTCGCCAACATCCCGTTCTTCTTCGTCGCCGTGATCCTGGTGCTGGTGTTCGCGTTCGATCTCCCGTTGATGCCCTCGACCTATGCCTACGGGCCGGGCATGAACGTGACCTTCAGTCTCCCGTTCATCCTCAGCGTGCTGTATCACGCGCTCATCCCGGCCTTCTCGCTGGTGCTCGTCGCCACGTTCGCCAACTTCCTCGGGATGCGCCAGCAGATGATCACGGTGCTGGGAGAGGATTACCTGACCTTCGCCAACGCCAAGGGCCTCCATCCTCGGCGGGTCCTGCGTCGGTATGGGATGCCGAATTGCTATCTGCCGCAGATCACCGCGCTGATGGTGAATCTGGGGTTCATCTTCAGCGGCAACATCATCCTCGAGCAGTTCTTCATCTATCCCGGCCTCGGTCACCTGCTGGGGCAGGCGCTGGCCCAGCGCGACTTCAACACGTTGATGGCCATCACCGACGTGCTGATCTTCATAGTGCTGACGGCCGTCTTCCTGGTCGACATGGCTTTACCCCTCCTGGATCCGAGGATCAGGTACCGCCGCTGAGGTCGACGAGACTGGTGGGTTCACGCTCGATCAAGCGTGCCGGGCGAGTGGGCTGCGATCAGGTCAGGAGCTATCGACGACTGAGAGCGGCGTCCGCCGGCCCGCTTGTGGTCTCCGCACGGCGCCGGCGACCCCGGACGGCGAGCAGGAGCCGGTCTCGCGGCCGGTGACAGCCTGCCGTCGGTCGAGAACCACGACCCGGCGACGACCAGGAGCAGCTCCGCGACCGTCAGCGTCGACACCGATTCGGCGAGCACGAGGACGCCGAGCGCGACCGCCACGGCTGGGTTCAGGTAGGTGACGATGCTGGCGCGGCCGGGCCCTGCCTCCGCGATGAGGTAGAAGTACGCGATCAGCGCGGCGGCGGTGCAAAGTACCCCCAGGGCCGCGACCGCCGCCAGTGCTGTTGCCGAGGGCATCGTCGTGGGGCGCTCGGTGACGGCGAACGGTGTCAGCGCGACCGCGCTGGCCACCAGGCCGACGGCGACCGGGCCGAGCGGATGGAGACCGCGCAACCAGCGAGTGATGACGATCGGTGAGCACGCGTAGCACAACGTGGCCGCGACCACGCAGCCCACGCCGAACAGCTTGCTGAAGCTGGACAGATTCACACCCATCAGCAGCACGACCCCGACCAGGCCGGCCAGGAGTCCGATGGCGCGAACCGGTGTCATCGGCTCGCGCGGTCCCACGACCAGCGTCAAAAGTGCCACCAGGAGCGGCATGCACGCGACGACGATCGCGGAAAGGGAGGAGGAGATCGTCCGTTCGCCGGCCGGGATGAGCACGAACGGCACCGCTATCTCGAGGGCGCTGTAGGCGAGCACGGCCGGCCAGCGGCGCCAGACACCCTTGAACGCGCCCATTCGCCACGCCAACGGCGCGACGACTGCCGCCCCGAGTGCGATGCGACTCCAGGCCACGAAGACCGGCGACAAGTCGTCGACCGCCACCTTGATGAACAGGTAGGGCATCCCCCAGAGGACCGACACGAGCACGATGGCAAGCCATGGGCGGCGGTGCATGTCAGCCGCCCTGGATGCCGCAGAGGGCGCAGGTCGGGAGCTCGCACGCGGACTCTCTACGGAGCGCGTCGAACGGGGCCTTCGCCGTTTGGCCGTGTTCGACTGGACCAGCCACGACCTCGATGTCTTCGCCCATGCCTTGCTGACCTCCGCGTTGCCGGCGGCGCGGGTGGCGCCGCTCGAGGCTTCACGGTATCGGCCGTCCGGCCCAGTGCTAAGGTCCGGTTCAGTGTCGATTGAGTGGTCCGGTTTGGGCCCCGACCTCTACCTGCGGCTCGACAGGCGTGGCAAGGGAACGTTGGGCTCGCAACTTCAGGCAGAGCTGCGCGAGGCGATCCGCTCCGGCCGTCTTGGTGAAGGGGAGCGCATGCCGTCCTCGCGGACGCTGGCCCGCGAGCTGGCGCTGTCGCGTGGCTTGGTCGTCGAGTGCTATGACCAGCTCGTCGCCGAGGGCTACTTGAGCACGCTGCCCGGATCCGCAACCCGGGTGGCGCCGCGCGGGCGGCTCAGCCCAAGCCTGCGGCGCGCCCCGGCGGTCACACCCCCTCCCACTCTGGATTTCCGGCCGGGCCTTCCGGATCTGACCAGCTTCCCGCTTCGAGACTGGCTGTGGGCGGTCGGGCAGGCCGCTCGGTCGGCACCGACCGCGGCCATGGGGTACGGCGACGCCCGGGGCGCGACGGCGCTCCGTGAGGTCCTCGCCGCGTACCTGCGCCGCGTTCGCGGTGGTTCGGGCGACGCCGAGCGAGTGCTGATCTGCGGGGGATACGCGCAAGGCATCAACCTGGTTCTGGCGGCACTTCGCGGATACGGCGTGCAGCGCATCGCCGTGGAGGATCCGGGGGACCGCGACGGCTACGACGTCGCCGGCCACGCCGGGCTGGAAGCGGTCCCGGTGCCGGTGGACGAGCGCGGCGTCGACGTGGAAGCGCTCGCACGGACGGGCGCTCGGGCCCTCGTGGTCACTCCGGCGCACCAGGTGCCGACCGGGGTGGTGCTGGCAGGGGACCGGAGGCGCGCGCTCATCGAGTGGGCGACCGCGGCCGATGCTCTGGTCATCGAAGACGAGTACGACAACGAGTTCAGATACGACCGCCAGCCTGTCGGCTCGCTGGAGGGACTCGCCTCCGACCGTGTCGCATCAATCGGGACCGTGAGCAAGACCCTGGCTCCAGCGCTGCGACTGGGCTGGATCGTCTGCCCATCCTGGCTCGTCGAGGCGATCGCCCACGAGAAGAAGATGGCCGACCGGGGCTCGCCTCGACTGGACCAGCTCGCGCTCGCAGCGCTGATCGAGTCCGGCCGCTACGACCGCCACGTCCGGCATATGCGGGCCGTCTACGCCGCCCGGCGCGGCGCCCTGATCGAGGCCCTGGCGACGTGCGCCCCCGGCCTCGAGTTGACCGGGCTGGCCGCGGGCTTCCATGGTGTCCTCCACCTCCCGGATGGCTCCGGGGAGCAAGCCGTCGTCTCCGCCGCGCGAGAGCGATCTGTCGGCCTCTACGGGATGAGTCAGTATCGGGCGGACGGAGCCGTAAACCCCTCGCAGTTGGTCCTCGGCTTTGGCAATCTCAGCATCAGCGCCATCAGACGAGGCGTGGCCACGATCGCCGACGTCCTCTAGCGGGCCGATCAAAGGGCGATTGGTGCACCAACGGCCTATTCCGAGCAGGCGCAAGTGGGCGATTGGTGCACCAACGGCCGACTCGGGTCGGTGGGCGAGTCCCCGCCGGGGAGAGGTCAGTCCTCTACCAGCCCGTCATCGTTGCCGGGGCCCGAGGCACCCAGCAAGCGCTCCATCTCCATCAGGTCGTCGGCAAAGGGCTCCCGGCGGGAACGTGATCCGCAGGAGCGCAGCAGTCGTGCAAAGTCGGCCGCGGCGCGCGAGACGCGCTCGCTGAGCCGGCCCGGCCCACCCGCGGATCCGAAGTCGTCGGTCGCCGCGTAGACGCCGGTGGGCGAGACGATCGCGTGCAGGTAGGAGAACATCGGCCGCATCGCGTGCTCGAGCACCAGCGAGTGGCGCTCGGTGCCGCCCGTCGCCGCGATCAGCACCGGAACGTCGGCGACGGCTTCCGGCGGAACCACGTCGAAGAAGGCCTTGAAGAGCCCGCTGAACGACGCGTTGAAGGCCGGCGTCACCGCGATCAGCCCATCTGCGGTAGCGATCGTCTCGTACGCCGACTCCAGGTCAGCCGTGGCGACCCCGGTCAGCAGCGCGTCCATGATCGCGCGGCCCAGCGGTCGCAGCTCGACGATGGTCGAGGTCACCGAGGCGCCGGCCCGGGTGAGCTCGGAACGAACGGCGGCGTCGAGGCGATCCGACAGCAGGCGGGTCGTCGACGGCACTCCGATTCCTCCGCTGACGACGGCCAGCCTCGTCCTCGCGTCACCCTGGTCGAGCATCGTTTCCCTCCGGCGTCGAGTCCTGCCGCGCTTTGGCGGCCGCCGCCTCGAGGGCCTGGCGCCGCAGCGACTCATGGTTTGGCGCGTCCGGCACGTGCTCGGGACGGCCCACCCCGAACTCCTTGCGAAGGACCGGCACCACCTCGCCGCCGAGCAGCTCCACCTGCTCGAGCGCCGTCTTCAGCGGCAGGCCCGCGTGATCGACGAGAAACAGCTGGCGCTGATAGTCGCCCGCGTACTCGCGAAAGCCCAGCGTTCGCTCGACCACCTGCTCGGGTGATCCGACCGTGAGCGGGGTCTCCTTCATGAAGTCCTCGAGCGACGGTCCGTGCCCGTAGACGGGGGCGTTGTCGAAGTAGGGGCGGAACTCCCGCACGGCGGCCTGGCTGTCGTGACGCATGAACACCTGCCCGCCGAGGCCCACGATGGCCTGGTCGGCCGACCCGTGCCCGTAGTGCTCGAACCGCCGCCGGTAGAGCTCCACCATGCGCTGCGTGTGGCGGGGCGGCCAGAAGATGTGGTTGGCGAAGAAGCCGTCGCCGAAGTAGGCTGCCAGCTCGGCGACCTCCGGGGTCCGGATGGAACCGTGCCAGACGAAGGGTGGGATGCCGTCGAGCGGCCGGGGGCTGAGCGTGAATCCTTCGAGCGGCGTCCGGAACCGACCGCTCCAGTTCACGACCTCCTCCCGCCAGAGTCGGCGCAAGAGCCCGTAATGCTCGACGGTGAGCGGCACCGCCATCCGGATGTCCTGCCCGAACCAGGGGTAGACAGGGCCGGTGTTCCCCCTTCCCAGCATGATGTCGGTGCGACCGCCGGACAGGTGCTGCAGGAAGCTGAAGTCCTCGGCGATCTTCACCGGGTCGTCGGTCGTGATCAGCGTTGTCGAGGTCGAGAGGATGATGCGTTCGGTCTGCGCGGCGATGTAGCCGAGCAGCGTCGTCGGCGAGGAGGGCACGAATGGCGGGTTGTGATGCTCGCCGGTCGCGAAGACGTCGAGCCCGACCTCCTCGACCTTCTTTGCGAGCGTCACCATGGAGGCGATCCGCTCGCCTTCCGTCGGCACCCGACCCGTCGTCGGGTCGGCCGTGACATCCCCGACGGAAAAGATTCCGAACTGCATCCCCGGCATGACGGCTCCTCGTGCGGCCAGTGGGTAGCGGGGCCGTGCGACCCTACCGGGTCGAAGGCGACGGGCTCATTGTGCTCGCTGCCTTCGAGCCGCGCCGGACGCACCCCCGCGGCCACCTACCGGCCGGCGAGCGAGCCGCCGATGCCGCCGATCGAGAAGTAGCGGTTCAGGAGGACAAAGATGATCACCGGCGGCAGCATCATGATCACGGCATAGGCCGAGCCCGGCCCGCCCGGAGGGTGGAAGAGCTGCAGGCCCAACGGGAGCGTGTAGTTGTCCGCCGAGCGAATGAAGACGAGGACGACCAGGTAGTCGTTCCACGCGGTCAGGAACGCGAACATGGCCGTCGAAAGCAGACCCGGGAGCGAGTTGCGGAGGACCACCCGCACGAACCCCCCGAAGACGCTCGCGCCGTCCACCCACGCCGCTTCCTCGATCTCGATCGGGATCGAGTCGTAGTACGCGCCCATCATCCAGGTCGCCGCGGCGGTGGTGAGGCCGGTGTAGATGGCGGTCACGCCGGCCAGGTTGTCGACCAGCCCGATCCTGGCGAAGAGGAAGAACAGCGGGACCACCGCCACCACGACCGGAAAGGACTGGAGGACGAAGAGCGCCAGGGAGAACCCGGACAGCAGTGCGCCGCGTCCTCGAGAGAGGACATACCCGGCAGGTGCGGCGACTGTCACCGTGACGAGAACCGCGACCAGCGTGACCACCAGGCTGTTGCGAAGCCACAGGGGGAGCGGGGTCCGGAGCAGGAGCAACACGAAGCTCTCGAGCGTCAGGCCCTGCGGATCGCTGCCGGACAGGGGCCTGAAAGCAGCGACCACGATGACTGCGATCGGGGCCACGACGACGCCGGTCAGGACCAGCACAGCCACGAACCGCACCCACTTCCGCACGCCTCAGGATAGGGATTCGCCGCTCGCCCACCGCCGCCGGATCAGCCCCGACTGCCGACACTCAGGGAATCACATCCCATGAGAACGCTAAGGAAATCGGTAATAATCAATGGTAGGCGGGACGCCGACGTCGGCGGATGGAATGGAGTGAAGGGAATGGTCCGGAGGGCTGGCAGAGACATCGACACCAAGCTGACCAACCGTCGAGAGCCCAGGTGTTGGTCGAGGTTCCGTCGTGTCGTGTGGATACGCCGGCTCGTGGGCCGGGAGCCTGTTCAGTGAGCCAGGATGCAAACGCTCACTTCCGCGAGGTGCTGAGCCGGATCGTTCGTGAGGCGAGGGAGCTGCGAGATGCGGGGCAGCTGCGCGATCCGGTGAGCCGTATCGAGGTGCTCTTGCTTGAGAACCAGCTCAAAGCGCTGGAGGCGGCGCTGGCAGCCGACTCCGCCTCCTCCGAGGCGGCCAGCGTGGAGCGGTTGGCGGCAGTGCGGGCCTGGGCGACGGCCGTATCCGCCGCTTCCGCCGAGGCTCGCAGCCACAGCCGGAGGCTGCGCCGGAGGGTCTACCGGGTACGGGTGATCGACGGCTTGGGTGGGGATCCCGAATCCGACCTTGAGGAGCATCGGCAGCCCTCCCGAAACGAGCTGGAGACCGCCTACGAGGAGCTGGAGACAACCAACGAGGAGCTGCAGTCGACGGTCGAGGAGCTGGAGACGACCAACGAGGAGCTGCAGTCCAGCAACGAAGAGCTCGAGACCATGAACGGGGAGCTGGAGTCGACGAACGCCGAGCTGCAGGCGATCAACTCTGAGCTCCGGGAACGCACCGACGAGGTGGAGCGCGTCAACGAGTTCATGGAATCGATCCTTCGCAGCGTCCAGCTCGGGGTGGTGGTCGTGGACAGCCGTTCGCGGGTGAAGATGTGGCACGGCCGATCGCACGAGCTCTGGGGGCTGGATGCCGCCGAGGTGTACGAGCGCTCGATTCGGAAGCTGGATTTCGGCCTGCCGCTGGACGAGATCGAGCCTGCGATCGCGCGCTCCTTGAGCGAGCCGGACCGGGTGGAGAGGTTGGTCGTCACGGCCACGAACCGCCGGGGGCGGCGCATCCAGGTCAGGATCCTTGCCACCGGCCTCCCGATCGATCGAGAGGATCGCGGCGTCATCCTCTTGATGGAGGAGTTGAAGGAGGAAGGCGCCCCGGGACCAGTCGGTTAGCGGCCCGGGTTCCGCAACTCCTCTACTGCTGCCGTTGCGGTGTCGACCGCCGCTTCGGCGGCGGCGAGGTCTCGATCCGTCTCCTCCGACTCGCGTTCGGCATTCTCCAACTGGCCTCGGAGCCGGTCGGCCCGCCGGCGAGCCTGGTCGCGCCGCTCGCGACGCCGGTCGGCGTCGGCCCGCGCGTGGGCGACCTGGGCCTCGGCGAGGCGAAGCTCGGCGTCCCTTGCCAGGCCGCTGGGTGCCGCCACCTCGGGTTCCTCCGGCGCCGGCTCCGAGGCGGCGATCGTGGTCGGCGCCCGCTTCGCGCGTGAGGCGGGGGCGGCGACCTCGAACCCGAGCAGGCCGTCGAAGCCGGTGCTGACCGGCTCCGCGGCCAGCGATCCGGAGGCCAGCGCGGGCGCCAGGTCGGGGTCCAGCGATGCGACCCGGAGCATGGTCCAGAGGCGAGACCGGGTGTCGCTGGTGGCAGCGGCCGGCAGCCTGGCGAGCACCTCCATCCCCCGTCCTGTCAACTCTTCGACCAGCCGGGCGTGCTCGCTGCTCAGCCGTCCGAGCGCCGCCTGCTCACCTTGCAGCGCCGCCTGCGTGGTGGCGCGCAGCGACTCGCCGGCCCGGACCAGCGCGGTCACACGGTCGGGTGCCACCACGGAGAGCTGGTTGAGCGCCCACAGGGCGGGCGACGGCCGGCGAAGGCGCCGAACCTCGGCCGCAGCCTCGCGGTCACCGGTTTGACGCAGCCGCCGGCTGAGAGCATCCCGGGTCGCGACGAAGGACTCAGGAGGTACCTGGCGCAGTTCCGCCGGCAAGGTCGACACTCCGCACATGGTGCCGCAACCGGCCGGGGATGAGGTGCAAAGGGCGATCGGTGCACCAATCGCCCACTCCGGGCACCGCAACCGGGCGATTGGTGCACCAACGGCCAACTCCGATGACGCCGGGTCCCGGTCAGGTCGCGCGCTCCTCTGCCTCGAGCTCCTGGCGAAGCTGGCGGACCAGCTCCCAGTCGGCGTCTTCGCCCCCGGCATCCTGCAGCGACAGCAGCGTCTCGGTGCGCTGCACCCCGTCGATCTCCCAGATCGTATAGAGAGTCCGCTGCAGGTGCTCGTGGTCGCGAACACGCAGGTGCACCATAAGGTCCATCGGTCCGGTGATGACCGATACCCGGTCGACCTCTGGAATCTCGGTCAACGCGGTGGCGACCCGGAGTGGCTTGGAGCCGGTCTCCAGGGTCTGGACGCTGAGATAGGCGGTAACCGGAAACCCGAGGCGGCTCCGATCGATGACGGCGCGATAACCGGTGATGACGCCTGCCCGCTCGAGCCGGGCGATGCGTTCGCCGACCGCCGGTGCGGACATCCCGACGGCGCGTGCGATGCTGCGCTGCGAAGACCGCGCGTCGCGCAGCAGCTCCTCCAGGACCGCCAGGTCGACCAGGTCGAGGGCGGGGGGGCGGGAACGCCAGGTTTCAAAGCTTACTTTTTCATCTGTCAACTACCCTGGCCCCCTGTTCATCGTGTGCCAGGCCGCGACCCGGCCTCTCTTTGCGTATGCTAGTGGACGGCCGGAACCCGGGTGACCGCCGGCTCGGAGGGAGGGACGGTGTGATGCCCGGGTGCCCGCGCCACGTGTGCCCGCCGGCAGGACGCCTGATGCAGTTGTCGCATTGACCGCCGGGCGACCGCGATCCCCTCGTCGATCTCACGCCTCGGGGCGTTAGCGTAAGGCCATCGATGGCAAACAGGTGCGCCCGGTGAGTGCCCTGGGGCCGTCCCCCGGTGCGTCCGGCGGGTTCTGGGGGCTGCTCGGTCGCCACCCCCGGCGGGCTTTCCTGTCGCTGGTTGGAGCAGCCCTGGTCCTGGCCGTCGGCTGCGGCCTGGGAGCGGGCGCGGCGGGCGCTCATCTCCAGGCGGCCCGTGATCAGCAACTGCCGGCCGGCCGCCGCGGCCGCACGCACCACGGCCCGGTCCAGTTTGGGGCTGACCTGGATCCGTACGGCCACCGGCACGGCGGCGCCATCCGGATGTCCTTCGTCGGCGCCAGTGTCACTCGGGGGTGGTACGTGACCTCGGTGCAGGATTCGTACCCGGCCGTCGCGGCGGGCATCATCGCCGGCGAGCACGGGCGGCCGGTGGATTGGAAGGTCACCGCGCTGCCCGGAGCCCCGGCCTCCCGGGCCCTCACCTGGTCCTTCCCGCCCGATCAAGACCTGATCGTGGTGGACATCGTGACCGACGACTTCCTGTACGGAACGCCGCTGGCGACCTTCGAATCGGAGTACATCGACCTCCTCCAGAAGCTTCGGAAAGCGTCGCCGAGGGCAGGGTTCGTCTGCGTCGGGGACTGGGGGGAAATCGGCGCCGTCGACGAGGCCGGCGAGACCGCATACAGCTTCGATCAGATCGTGGCCGCCACCTGCAACGCCTTTGACGGCGTCTACGTCCCGATCAACCAGATCTACGGGGTGCCGGGGGCGCGAGGGCCGCTGGGGCACCCGTCCATCGTGGGCCCGGCGCAGAACCTCTTCCATCCCAACGACTACGGCCAGGAGCTGATCGGTGAGGCCGTGGTGTCCGGGATCAACGGCGACCCGCCGAGCGAGGCGGTGCCGAGCGGCCCGGGAATTCTCGAACCCAAGCCGCATCCGCTCCCTCTGCCGACCGCCACACCGAGTCCGATCCGCGGTCACGCGACGCCGAAACCGGCCGGCACACCCCGCACGACCCCGGCAGCGCGCGCGTGACCGACCTCGCACCCGTCCGGCCGGGCGCTCACGCACGCCAGGCCAGACCGACTGCGGCGAGGATCACCCCCAGCACGCCGGACCCGGCCAGGTAGAGGAGGCGCGTCGCGCCTCCCGGCAGCCGCCGTTCCAGCTCCAGCGTGGGCGTCCGCAGCAGGTGCACCAGGACGTGCACCCCGACGCAGGCGCCGACCACCAGGAAGCTCAGCTTGTGCACGGCCTGCCAAACGCGGACCGGACCCGTCGACGGCTCCAGCCACAGGGCGAGGCCGGACACCATCAGCGCGAGCACGGCCAGCACGAGCGGGGGCGCGATCGGGCGCAGGCCTGGCGCCGGGGGCCCGGCGGCGACGTATTCGGCATCGCCCAGGTGGTAGCGCGCGAAACGGTATCCGGCGGTCGCCAGCTTGAGGACGAGCGGCGGCACCAGGACCAGGCCTACTGCCAGATGAAGGAGAGGTCGGGCGTCTCGAGTCGCGAGCCCGGTGGCTCCAGCGAGGAGGAGCAGCGGCACCAGCAGCAGGCCGGTCTCCGTCGTCATGCGCCGGTTGCGCGCGACGCGCGGCGGCGCCGCCCTCACCCGAAGACGGCCCCGGCGACCGGCCCGAAGACCGCGATCAAAGCGGCCGTGACGATGCCCAGCCCAAGCAGACCCAGCGCCCACGCGTGGCGGCGGGCGGCGCCGGCCAGGGCGGCGCCGGCACCCCAGTCGTCGCGCGTCCAGCGCACCGCTCTCGCGGCGTAGCTGAGCGCGTGCACCAGGGCCGCGAACGCGAAGCCGATGAAGCTCAGCTCGTGGATCAGGATCCAGGCCGGACCGGCCAGCAGCCGCGACCCGACGCCGATCCCGAGCAGCCAGAGGACGACGCCACTCCCGAACAGGGTTATCGTGGAGAGCACCAGCACCACCGCGGTGATCCGGAGCAGGTCGTCGGGAGCCCCTTCCGCGCGTTCGCCGGCGTCGCCCCGGTAGTAGCGGACGGTGCGGTCGGCGGTCGCGACCAGCTTCACTCCGACCGCGGGGATGGCACCCAGGCCGAGTCCGACGTGGAGCGGCACCAGGCCGGCGGAGAGGAACGGGATCGTCGCCACCTCGGCCCCGACCAGCGCCAGCAGGACCAGGCCGAGCTGCGCGACCAGGCGCCGCCGGGCGAGGATTCGTACCGGGAGCCGAGGCCGCGCCGAGGGCGGGACCTCCTGGCTCAACTGACGATGTCCTTGCGCTGGAACCGGTACCAGGCGAACGCGATGAAGGCTGACGCGTAGATCAGCGCCGAGATCGTCCCCTTGATCACGTCGTCCCACTGGATGGGATCGCTGAGGAACGTCAGCCAGGCGTCCGCGTAGTGCGTCGGCAGCACCACCCGCAGCGCCCCCAGAGCGGTGATCTGGTCAAGGATCTCGGACACGATGAGCAGCATCACCGCGCCGCCGACCGCGCCCAGCGGGGCATCCGTCGAAACCGAGAGCAGGAAGGCGAGGCCCGCGGTCACGAGCAGCGTGATCGCGATGTAGATGAGGATCCCGAGCAGGCGAAGCAGGGCGGGACCGGTCGGGATCTGCTCGCCGTAGGTGGTCATCATCGGATGCCATCCGTAGTGGAGCGTGCCGACCAGGAGGGCGGTGCCGGTCAGCAGGACGAGGGCGACGGCAGACGTGAGCAGCGCCACCAGCAGCTTGCTGAACAGCAGCCGCCCTCGGGGCACGGGGATTGCGAGCAGATAGCGCAGCGCCCCCCAGCTGGCTTCGGAAGCGATGCAGTCGCCGCAGAACAGCGCCACCACGATGACGAGCAGGAAGGAGGAAGAGACGAGGAGGGTGAAGAGCGCGAAGTTGATGCCGCCCTCGGTGCCGAGCGAGGCGAAGGAGGCGAACTCTCCCGGTTGCTGCCCAGCACCCCCGGGCCGGCCGACGACGAAGGCCAGCAGGATGATCAGCGGCAGCAGCACCATGCAGCCGAGTGCCAGCCGCGTCCGCAGCCGGCCCGCCTGCCGCCGGATCTCCGCCCAGACGCGCAGAGTGGCGGCCGGGCGGTAGCCGGGAGCGGCGCCACCTCCGGGGTCCCCGCGAGACGGAGCTCGCGGCGTTTCGCGAGGCGGGTTGTCGAGCGCGGTCACGGTTTCGTCGACTTCACTGGCGCCCTGGCGACCAGGTCCAGGAACGCGTCCTCCAGGCGGCGGCTGGGCGCGACCCGTTCGACTGCGATGCCGGCGCCGACCAGCGCGGTCACGATCTGAGCACGGTCGACGCCGTCCAGGTCGCAGACCAGGGTCCGGGACCCCTGGCGCCGCACCGAGCGGGCGCCTGCCTCCAGCACCACCCGCTCGGCGGCGGCGGGATTGGAGACGTCGAGAAGCACCGTGGAGCTCTCGCCCACCAGCTCGGCGACCGCGCCGCTGGCCACCACGCGGCCCTGGTGGACGATGACCGCGTGGGTGCAGGTCTGCTCGACCTCCGCCAGCAGGTGGCTGGAGACGAGCACCGCACGGCCGCCGCCCGCGTAGCGCTGCAGAACCTCGCGCATCTCGGCGATCTGGGGCGGGTCGAGGCCGTCGGTGGGTTCGTCGAGCACCAGCAGCTGCGGGAGTCCGAGCATGGCCTGGGCGATGGCGAGGCGCTGGCGCATCCCGTGGCTGTAGGTCCCCACGCGCCGCCCAACCGCGTCCCCGAGGCCCGCGATCTCGAGCGCCTCCTCGACGTGCGCGTCCTCCGCCGGCCGGCCGGTCGACTGCCAGTAGAGGTGGAGGTTGTGAGTGCCGCTCAGGTGGGGCAGGAACCCGGGACCCTCGACCAGCGATCCCAGGCGTGACAGGACGGGAGCGCCGGGCGTCAGCGGATGGCCGAAGACGAGCACCGAGCCGGAGGTCAGGTTGGTCAGGCCCATGAGCGCACGGAGGGTCGTCGTCTTGCCGGCACCGTTGGGCCCCAGCAGGCCCACCACCTGGTCCGGCTCGACCCGGAACGAGATGTCGTCCGCGGCCACGAACCCGTTGGCGTAGACCTTCCGCAGATGGTCGACGACGAGCGGTGTCGTCGCCGCCCGCTCGTCGACGCGGCGGCTGCTCCGGCGGATGCGGCGTCGCCCCAACACCACCGCAATCACGATCAGCAGGATCAGCGCCAGCACCAGCGCGAGGAGGACCAGCGGCCAGACCGGGTTCTGCGTGGCGAGCGGCTGCCCCAGGATCGTGGGGACCGCCAGCCCGCCCTTCAGCGCGACGGCATAGGTCGCCGCCTGGGTGGGGCCGAGGTAGGCCTCGTCCGAGGTGGCGACGACGACCACGAGGCGGTCGCCCGCCCCGAATTGATGGACGATCGGAGCCAGCGGGATGGTGACCGGCTTCGCGGCGGCGAGCGAGGCAGGCAGCCCTGAGAGTCGCACCGGGGTCACGATCCCGCCGGGCAGGGTGGGTGGCGCGCCGGGCGCGGCGTCGTAGAGCTTCACGAAGAGGACCGCCTGGCCGGTCGGGCTGGCGACCCGCAGATGGACGGTCGGAGAGCCCGCGACCAGTTGCGCCTGGGCGAGCGGCGCGGAGGCGAAGACCGCGTGCTGACCGGGGATGTCGCGCGCCCCCTCACCGGTGAGAGCGGCGGTGTCGGACTCGACGCCAGGCACGGTGGAGACGGCCGAGGGAATCCCGTTCGGTGGGCTCGCGATCGGCTGGGGTGGTCCCTGGAGCGCGAGATCCTGCGTGCGGTCCCCGTGGAGGCCGGGGTAGCGGTTCGCCGTCTCCTCCACGTCCGTCGGTGTCCCGTTCTCAGAGAAACCCGAGATCCTCGAGAAGATGAAGCTCCGTCCCGGGTTCGGCCCCTCGTGCTTCAGGTAGTAGTCGAGCCATTGGGCGACGAGGCCGTTCTGAAGGTCCTGGTCGGACTGTGCCCCGGGCCCGCCGGAGTGGCCGCCGGTGTACCAGGCGACGCGCACCGGCGTCCCGTTGCGCGCGATGCCGCGCTCGTTGGCGTCGGCCTGGGCGAGCGTGAACAGGGTGTCGGTCTCGCCCTGGATCAGCAGCGTCGGTGCGTGGATATGGTTCAGGACGGTGAAGGGGCTGGACCGGTCGAGCAGGGCCACCTGGACCGGCGTCAGAGTCCCGGCCAGCGTCGCCTGCTGGTAGAGCCGGCAGACGTCGGGCGCGAACCGTCCACAGGCAGGACTGGCGGCGCTCTGGCCGCCCTCTCCGAAGAGAACGCCCACCCACGCCTTCTTGAGGAGACCGGTGGTGGGATTCGAGCTCAGGGCGTTGGGGAGGAGCGCGGTGGCCAGGTCGTTCCAGGTGATCTCGGGCACGATCGCGTCGATGCGCTGGTCGTAGGCGGCGAGCAGGAGGGACAGAGCCCCGCCGTAGGAGCCACCCACCGCCCCCACCACGGGATCGTCAGGGCCCTTGCGCTCGATCTCGGGCTGGCGCCCCAGCCAGCTGACCAGCTGGGAGGCGTCGCGAACCTCCCAGTCCGGGCTGTCGAGGTGGATCTGACCATCGCTGCGACCCATGCCCTGCGCGGTCCAGGTGAGCACCGCGAAGCCCTGTTGCGCGAGCTGCTCCGCGGTGCCGGCCACGTTCTCCTTCGTCCCGCCCATGCCGTGGGCGACGAGCACCGCCGGAACCGGGTCGGCGGCCGACGCGCCGGAGGGGAGGAAGAGGGTGGTGTCGAGGCGGATCGGCACGTTCCGCTGCGGGCCCGAAACGACGGTCAGGAACCGTGCGGTCGCGGTGTAGCCGAACGCCCGGGGGACGCCCACGGTGGTCCAGACGAGCGCCCCCCCGATCACCGCCACCAGGACCGCCACCGCGATCACGCGCGCCCGCGTCGGCGCCATCCAGGAGGGGCGGCGCAGCGACGGCATCCCGGTCTTTATAGCCCGCCGGCCCACGCACTCACGCCCCGCACTTCACCCAAGCCCACCCTCGCGCCACCGCATCCTCCTGCGGCAGCAGGCCGGCCCCTGTGACCTCTGCGCCGGAATCACCCATGTCGCCCGCAGCCCACGGTTCTGGTCGCGCAAGCAGCCTGTGATTTCGAACGAGCGGGTGCGAAGCACTCGGGCGCCAGCCCGAAGCAAGCCCCGCTCGGAGCTCACGAAAGCACCCCGTACTGCGGGCCCGGCAGGGAACGGCCGCGAGTGCGGCCGGGGGGCTTGGGGAGCGCAGCCACCCAAGTAAGTCAAATGCACGCCCCCAACCGGCACGCACGGTCCCTTCGAACTCGTGCGCGAAGCGCTCGCGCGCCAGCGCGACCACCTCCGGTGAGGTCCAGATCACATCTCCATGAGCACCGCCGCCCCTCCCTCAAGTGCAAGGCAAAGAGAAAGCCCGCCCCGCGAGGGGGCGGGCAGAGCAGCGGAAGTCGTGACGGGTCAGTGCCCGGGGGGTGCTCCCGGGTGCGGGAGCTGAGCCAGGAGCGGCAGGATGTTGGGCACGTCCGGCGTACGGAACGCGAGGATGAAGCCGGCGAGGGCAAAGATCAGCCCGACCATGGCGGCGGCGCCGACCGCGGCCTTGAGCTGTCGCGACATCGGCGCCCGTGGGACCAGCCCGCCAGCGTTCGTGCCCAGCCGCATGAGCAGGGCCGCCTTGTCGATGCGCGCCTTGCCGGATCGAGCCAGCGCGCTGAACGCGCTCTCCGACGTCTCCGGCGAGAGCCGGCCCGCGGCGTCGTCGCGTACCCGGAGCGCGGCGGTGCCGAGCACCACGCCCTGGCGCAGCTGGCCGACGGCGTAGTCGCGGACCTCCTTGGCGGAGCGGGCTCGCTGGAGCAGCAGGGCACCGGGCAGGCAGAGGGCGCCCAGGCCGGCCGCGATCAGGAACGTCGCGTCGAATCCCTTGCTGGCCTGCTGCAGCAGGATGTCCTTGATCTGCGGCGGCAGGTTGAGGGCGGCCAGGCTGGCGGTGCTGCCACCGATCGCGTGGCCCGGGATCGTCGGCAGGTTGGCCACGATTCGGTTGGTGAGGATCGTGGAGAGGATGGCGACGCCGATCGCTGCCGCCACACGCTGCACGACATTGGTGATCGCGGTGGCGGGTGCCACCTGCTCCGGCCGCAGCGTCACGTACGCGGCGGACATGGCCGGCATCATCGTGAGACCCATCCCCAGGCCCCGCGTGAACATCATCATGATGACCACGAATTCGCTGGTGTTGTACGAGATGGTCGCCGTCCAGAAGGACGCGGCGGTGAGGACCAGCACCCCGAACGGAACGATCTTGCGGGCTCCGATCTTGTCGGTGAGGATCCCGGAGATCGGCATCATCAACGCCGCCGCCACGCCCTGGAAGGCGAGGATGAACCCGGACTTGAGCGTGCCCATGCCCTGAATCTGCTGCAGGAACAGCGGCATCAGGAAGACGGCCCCGAACAGGGTGGCCGCGACCAGGAACACCAGGATCTGAGCGCCGGCGAAGGCGGGATCCTTGAAGACCCGGATGTCGAGCAACGGGAACCGCTGGCGAAGCTCGACCAGCACGAAGGCGACGAGAAGCACGCCGCCCCCCAGCAGCGGACCCAGCACCTGAAAGGAGCCCCAGCCGTACGTGGCGGGCTGGCTCAGTCCGAACACGATGCCGACCATCGCGGGGCAGATCAGGATCAACCCCAGGACGTCGAGCGGATGCCGCCTGTTCTGCGCCGGCCGGTCGGGGCGCAGGAACATGACGCCGAGGATGGCGCCCACGATGCCGATCGGGAGATTGATGTAGAAGATCAGGCGCCAGGTGAAGTCCTGGACGAACCAGCCGCCGAGCAGCGGACCCGCGATCGGTCCCAGCATCATCGGGATGCCGAGGACGGCCATCATCCGGCCTCGCATGTCCGGGGGAGACACGCGCATCAGGATGGTCATGCCGACGGGCATCAGCAGGCCGCCGCCGATCCCCTGGATGACGCGGAAGGCGATCAGCTGGTAGTCGGTCTGGGCCAGGCCGCAGAGGGCGGAGCCGGCGATGAAGAGGATCTCGGACGTGATGAAGACCCACTTGGCGCCGAGCCGATCGATAAGCCACGCCGAGAGCGGGATCACGGCCGCCAGCGAGAGGGAGTAACCGGTGATGATCCACTGGATCGTGGTCAGCGAGGTGTTGAAGTCGGTCTCCAGCCGGGGCAGGGCGACGTTGACCACCGTCTGGTCGAGGATCGCCATGATCATGCCGAACATGCAGATCCCGGCCGCTATCCACATGTAGTTGCCGGGAGAGCGGGACGGCGCGCCTTCGCTACGCGCGACCGATCGACGGGTCGGGCCGGCCGGCGGCGCCGGCGGCGCCGCCTGAGCGGGCGGGGTAAGGGTCTCGGTCACTCCGGCTCCTCAGCCGCCAGCGCCCGGACCCGCACCGCAGCGCGGGCGGTAAGGCCGGTGGTCAGCACGATGGCGGCACCGCTCGCCACGATCAGGACGATGCCGGGAATCACGATGGCCCACATCGCGTGTGACCAGGAGCCGCGGGCCGCCAGCGGCCAGCCCGTGGCGAACGGGGCGATCACCGCCCAGACGCCTCCGATCAGGCCGAGGACGAAGACTCCGGTCATCATCAGATAGCCGCGCACGTCGCCGAGCGCGTTCGTAACCGAGTTCACTGGTCGACCCTCCTCCAGGTCGGGGTGCCGCCACCGGTCGGGGTGGAGCCGCCCTCCGTGGGGCCGGCGGGGACCGTCGAGGGCACCTGCGGCCGGGTGGTAATGCCGTTCGGAGCCGGTGCCGCGGCCGCCGCCGCGGCGGGCCCGGCGGGCTGTGTCTGGCCGGGAGCCGGTGCCTCCAGGTCCGCCACCAGCTTGGTGGCGAGCTGGAGCAGCGCTCGGTCGAGGCTCTCCTGGTCGGCCGCCTGCTGCTGCTGCTGCTGCTGCTCTCCGGACTCGGACGCGCGCGCCCGGCGCGGAGGCGCCAGCAGCCGCACGATCTGCAGCGTGGTGGCGACCAGGCCGATCAGGCAGAAGACGAGCAGCCCCAGGCCGGTCCCGAAGGAGACCTTGGTCACGGTCGTCCAGTCGCCGCCGCCCTGCACGTTGAGTGCCCAGGGCATGAGCACCAGCCAGCCACCGGCGAACCCGCACAGGATGGACCAGCCGATGCCGAGCATCGTTCGAAGCGTCACGCGTCTTCCTCCTCTCGAAAGTTCACCTTTCGGACGTTCAGGCAGCCCGTCACAATGCGGGCACCGCAGCCGTTGTCGCGGGCGGGGTCGCGGCCTGATCCTCGTTCTCCGCCTGCATGTCTTCGGCGGCGCGGACCAGCGCACGCAACGCCACGATCACGTGTCCTCGCTCGCCGGGGTCGAGGCGGCAGACCAGCGCCTCCAGTACCTCTTTCGGGCCTTGTCGCATGGTGTCGATACGCCCCGAACCCTGTTTCGACGGGCGTACGACGATACGGCGCCGGTCGTCGGGGTCCTGGTGGCGGTCGGCGAGGCCCTCCTCCACCAGCCGGTCGACGATCGAGCTGGCCGCCGGCATCCCGATACCGAGCCGCTCGGCCAGCTGCCCGACCGTCAGATGCCGGTTGTCGTCGAGCACCATCAGCGCCCGCAGCTGGGCCATGGTGAGGCTTGGCGTCGCGATCCACGGCGGTTGCGACCCGGTGAGGACCTTCGAGCGGTGAATGGCCCGTTGGACCCGGAGCAGCAACTCCATCACCTCGGTCGTCTCATCAGTCATGCTTCGGTTATACCACACTGTTCGATCATTTGAAACTATTCGGTCGAGGATCACCTTTCGACGCCGGCTCACCATTTGTGACGGCTTACCAACTTCTTCCCGCCGTGGAGGAATTCCATTGGCGGCAACCGACCAGCCTGAGATGGATGGCAGCGCTGGCCGAACTTTCGGAAGGCCCCCTCGCCCCTGCGCGGACCGTGGAGGACGTGGCCGCCGGCCCACGGCCGCGCCGGCGCCCCGAGCATCTGCTGCAGATCGACCTCCTGCGCATCGTGGCCATCGTCGCCGTCGTCGGTACCCACGTGGTTCTCTTCACCCAGCCCCCGACGGCGGTCGATGCGCAAGCCCTGACGGTGCTCCTCCACGTGAGCCGCTTCGCCTTCTTCTTCATCACCGCCTTCGTCCTCTACCTGACGTCCGGGTCGCGGGCGGTGTCCGTGCTTCCGTTCTGGCGCAAGCGGTTCCTCCCGGTCCTGATCCCGTTCGTCGCGTGGACGCTGATCTACTGGCAGTACAACCGTCTCTTCTCGTGGGGCGGATATCCGTCGACGCTCGAGAGCGCGCTCTACCAGCTCGGCGTGAACCTGCTCGGGGGCTGGTTCCAGCTCTACTTCCTGATCGTCACCATGCAGCTGTACCTCGCGTTTCCACTGATCGCCTGGATCGTCCGGCGGACACGGGGCCACCACCTCCTCCTGCTGATCGTGTCCGGGGCTGTCCAGGTGGTCGGGCTGCTCGTCATGCAGTACCTCGGGTGGCTGATCCCGGGCTTTCTGCGGGGCATCGTCGCCCACGCGCAGGAGGAGCTCTGGAGCTACCAGTTCTTCTTCCTAGTGGGGGCGGTGGCGGCGGCCCATCGTGAAGAGCTGATCGCGGCACTCCGCCGCTACCGGGTCGGGCTGCTCGCGCTGATGGCGGGCCTGCTGGGAGCGGCCTTCCTGCTCTACGGGCTGAACCTCTTACTGGGTCAGGGGCCGGCGCAGGCGGCCGGGGTGTTCCAGCCGGCGACCGTGTTCGCGTTCTTCGGCGCCGTGCTCGGCCTGGGCCTCCTCGCGCAGCATCTGGCCGACACCCGCTCTCCCCAGGGCCTGGTCTGGCGACTGCTGCGGTGGGGCGGTGAGATCTCCTTCGGGATCTACCTCTCGCACATGATCGCGCTCCAGTTTTTCGTGCTGCCCCAGGTGCGGTCCCTGCTCCACCTCACCGCGCTCTCGACACCCGTGCAGGGATTTGCGACCTGGGCGCTGACCGTCGGCGCGACCATCCTGCTGGTCTCGATCCTCCGGCATCTGCCGCTCGCGACCGCGCTCACCGGGCGCCCCCCACGGCCGTTCCCGGCGTTCCGGCGGCAACCACTCGCGGTCGAACGCGAGCCGGCCTGAGGCCGACCCGGGGTCGGCACAGCTAGTCCGACCCGGAGTCGCTCCGAAAAGGTCGAGCCACCAGCACTGAGACCGGCGCGCGTTTGAGGAGACCCTGCGCGATCGACCCAACCACCAGGTCGTAGAGCGGATTGTGCCCGTGGCTCCCGACCACGACCAGGTCGCCATGGTGCTCTTTGATCGCCTCCACCAACGACTCGACCTGGGGGCCGGTCCGTTCCTCGTAGGTCCAACCGGAGAGGCCGGCTCCCCCGAGCACCTTGGTGGCGCTCTCCTTCGCCTGAGCCGCCACCTCGCGCGCCGCGTCGTAGAAGCGGCTGGTGTCGACCGTGCCGACCGCGTCCGCGGCACCCACACCCGCCCCGCCGACGTGGCGCACGTGGACCGCGATCACCTCGGACTCCTCCCGGAGGGCGATGCGGCCCGCCACCCGGAGCGCGTAGGTGGAGAGGTCGGATCCGTCAATCGCGACGACGATGGTGCGGAACCTGGGGAGGGGCTCGGTGTCTTCGGCTGGCATTCCCTCAGTATCGGGCGGCGGGGCCTTCGACCCAGGAGGCAGTGGCCCCGAGATGTCGAGACAGCGGTGGAATGAGGGGATTGGTGCACCAACCGCCCACTTTCGGCGCCGCGACAGGGCAATTGGTGCACCAGCGGCCCACTCGGACAACCCCACCTGTCACCGGGTTCGGGCCAGGCTCCTAGGTCCCGCTCTCCCGGTCCCGCAGGTACCGCTGGTACCGGACGTAGGCCTCCTCCTTGCGAGCGTCGACGATCTTCGTGTAGCCCTGGAGCGTCGCCAGGTTGGCGTGGCCGAGCACCTCCTGGACCAGCCGGACGTCACCTCCGGTGACCTCCAGCAGGCTGGTCGCCGCGGTGTGCCGGGCGACGTGCGGGGAGCGGAAGGACCAGATCCCGAGCCGCCGCCGGACCTGGTTCACGATGTGTCGCGCACCGGCGGCCGTGAGGCGCCGCTCGCGATCGTCGACCGCTGCCCGGTCGTAGTTGACGAAGAGCGCCAGGCAGGTGTCGTCGCGGACGGCGAGGTAGTCGTCGATCGCCGTCCGCGCGTCATCGGTCAGGTAGACGGCCCTCTGCTTGGCCCCCTTCCCGGTGACGATCAGCCGGTTCCCCTCACCCGGGACGTCGCTTCGGTCGAGTGCCAGCGCCTCGGAGATGCGGCAGCCCGTGCTGATCAGGAAGTGGACCAGCGCCCGGTCGCGGAGCTCTCGCCCGGTGGTCCGGGGCAGCGACGCCAGCAGGTGGGCCAGCTCCTCGGGGGGCAGCGGCTTGGGCAGTCGCTGCTCGACCTTGGGCAGGGTGACCCGGTTCGAGAGGTCCTGTGCCACCAGCTGCTCGCGCGCCAGCCATCGGAGCCAGGAGCGGATCGCGACCAGCGCGCGCTGGCGCGAGGCGGGGCTCTTCTGCGTCCGCGCCAGGTGACGCTGGTAGGCGCGGAGGTCGTCCGCGCCCAGCTGCTCCATCCGCAGCGAGTGGCCCCGCTCTGTCAGGAACGCGGCGAACCGCCGGAGCTCGCCCTGGTAGGCGCGGACCGTGTTGGGGCTGCGGTTGGCCTCGAGCTCCAGCCAGCCCAGGTATTCGTCCGCCGCCGCCTCGACGAGGAGAGCCATCCTGCGACGCGAGTCTACCCGCCCCTTCCGGTAGCGCCAACGCGCGGTTTGACCGTAGGATTCGAGCGGGTCGCCGGTATCGGGGGGTGTGACCGTACCCTCAGATGGGGAGCCTTGGAGCGAAGGCAAGTCATGACAGTGGCCATCAGGTCGGGCGAATGACCTATCTCATCGGCCTCCACGGGGTCGTCGCCCTGGTCCTTATGCTCGCGCTCCTCTACGCCGAGGAGGCCGGCGTGCCCATCCCGTTCGCGCCCGGGGAGCTGGTCCTCATCATCGCCGGGATCCTGGTGTCGACCGGCGCACTCGACGGTCGGATCTTCGTTCCGCTGGCCGTGCTGTGCTGCGGCGCCGGGTCCTTCACCGCGTACAGCTGGGCGAACTTCATCGGGGAGCGCGGGCTCGGCGTGGTGGCCGCGAGACTGGGGCAGGAGAAGCGCCTGGCGAGGGTGGTCGCACGGATCAAACAGGCCGGGCCCAAAGAGATCGCGATCACGCGCCTGATCCCGGGGCTCCGCATCTACACCAGCATGGTTGCCGGGGCCGTCGGCGTTTCCCGGCAGCGGTTCCTGCTGGGAGTCCTGCCGGCGACCGTGCTCTGGGTGCTGGTCTACACGGCGCTCGGCTTCCTGTTCGGGATCCCCGCGGCTCACTACCTGAACCGGCTCCAGGACCTCGCGATCGACGGCGGCCTGCTGCTGCTGCTCGGCCTGGTCACGTACCTCGCGATCCGGCGGATCCCCGGCGACCGGCTGGTGGCGCTGGGTCGGGTGCCCGACCTCCTGCGCCTCGCTCTCGCCCTGGTCGTCGACCTCGTCATCGTGGCGGCTCTGATCACCGGGGTGGAGGCGATCACGCGCAAGTTCCTCGGCTTCAATCCGATCGCACAGTGGGCCGAGGCGGCAGTCCTGATCGCGATCGTGATCGTGATCTATTTCCTGATCACCCGGTTCGGCTTCGGGGCGACCCCGGGCGAGGCGATGCTCGGAACCAGCTACCGCAGCGGCCGGCGCCGCGCGCACCGGGTGGGCGCGGTCACCGAACCGCGTCTGGAGGAGGCGCGGCGACGGTTCCGCGATCTCGGTGACAGCACCCGGCTGGAGGTTCTGAACCGGATGCTCGACGGGCCTCGAACGCTCGACGAGCTGGTTGCCGGCACCAGCGTGCGGCGCGAGGAGGCCCTCGGGCATCTTCGGACACTGAACCGGATCGGGCTGGTCACTCCGGAGGTGGACGGCGACGACCCGAACACGCACTACGAGATCGCGGCGCCCGAGCTACGCGACGCCATCTCGCGGCTGATGGCTCTGCGCGCCACGCCACCCCCCAACGGCTCGACCGGTACCCTGCCCGAGGGGTCGCCGGCGCCCCCGCCGGCACTGCCCGCGAAACGTCAGCCCGCGTCGCTTCCCAAATCCCCCGTGCCACCGTCTGAGGCGTTCAGGTCACCCCGCGCCGATTCGTGAACGGGACGCCCGTCTCCCGTCAAGGCGGCGGACTTCCTGACCCGTTATCAGGGGCGGGCCAGGATCTCGCCGTGGAGGACCCCGAACCAGCCGTCCTCCTGCGCCGCCCAGTTGCGCCAGGCCGCGGCCAGCCGTTCCAGGTCCGCAGGGCCCGCGAGGCCCCGCGCCAGAGCCTGCTCGGCGAAGCTGGACCGGGTGACGCGCTCCGCCCACAGCTCGCCCCACCACGAACGGTCCTCAGGCGAGGCGTAGCACCAGGCGCCGGCGGAGGTCTCGATCTCGCGCAGCCCGGCAGCATGGGCCCAGCCGAGAAGCCGCCGCCCGGCGTCGGGCTCGGCGTGGTTGCCACGCGCGATCTGGTGGTAGAGGTCGAGCCACTCGTCGAGGCCGCGGTGCTGGGGGTACCACGTCATCGCCGAGTAGTCGGCGTCGCGGACCGCGACGACACCGTCGGGCCGGCAGACGCGGGCCATCTCACGCAAGGCCGCGACCGGGTCCGAAAGGTGCTGCAGAACCTGGTGCGCATGGACCACGTCGAACGTCCCGTCGTCGTAGGAGAGTCTGTAGACCGAACCCAACTCCCACCTCACGTTGGTGACGCCCGCCTCCTCTGCCGCACGGCGTGCCGCGTGGTGGGGCTCGGGCACCGGCTCCAGCCCGATCACGAACCCCTCGGGCCCGACCAGCTCCGCGATGCCGACCGTGATCGTGCCCGGGCCGCTGCCCACGTCGAGGACATGCGTGCCCGGGACCAGACGCGGGAGGAGGTAGGCGGCGGAGTTGTCCACGGTTCGCCAGCGGTGGGCCCGAAGCACGCTCTCGTGGTGACCGTGGGTGTAGAGGTCGCGGGGCGTCCCCATCGGAGTCACTCTACGGTAGGGCCGGTAGTCCCCTCCGGACGCTCCGCGACGGCCGCTCGGGTGACGTTCAGTTCGCGCTGACGAGCAGGAACAGGGTGCCGAGGGCCGCGTCGTAGGTCAGCGGTGGTGGTGTGGAGCTGTACCGGGCGGCCGGAAGCTGCGGCGACGCGGTGAGCGTGGGGCGCGTCCAGGTGCTCCCGTCCCAGGTCCAGGCTGCGGTAAGGCAGCGGGTCCTCGAACAGTCGGTGTCCTCGGGCGCGACCAGGACCGTGCGCTGCGTGCGGGGGTCGAACGCCAGCGAACCCGCGGGCAGGGCACCGTGCGGCCGGTCCTGCCATGCGCTCCCGTCCCAGGTCCAGGTCAGGCGCCGGCCGGCGTACACCATGTCGTTCCGAGCGAGGTCGTCGATGAGCTGGACGCCGAAGCCCTGGTCGTTCAGATCGATGCCACCGGCGCGGGAGGTCCAGCGGGATCCGTTCCAGAGCCAGGTGCGCTCTGACCGGGCGACCACCAGGTCCCCGGTGGCCTGGTCGTAGCCGGCGGCGAAAGCCTGCTGCGGCTGGCGGGTGGGGGCGCCGGGAGCGGGAATCTGCGGCGCACCCACCCGCGCCGTGGGTTGCCAGGTGTGACCGGTCCAGGCCCAGACCTGCCCCTGCCCGTTGACGTAGAGGACATGGCCCAGGCGGCCGTCGTCGACCATCACGCCCTGGCCGGAGGCGGCGGGACTGGTCGGGGGGCTCACCGCGCGCCAGACACCGTCGCGGTAAAGCCAGGTCTGATCGACGGTGCCCTGGCAGCCGCCGTCGAAGCCGGGACGGATCCTGGTACAGCCGTGATCCCAGGCCACCAGCTGGCTCGTCTGCGAGTCATAGGCGAGGTCGATCTGGGTGCTGTTCGGACCCCGGGTGCCCTGCCACGAGCGGCGGAACCCGGCCGGGGTGCCGTCCCAGCTCCACAGGGTGGCGGGGCCGGTCGACGCCCGTTCGTAGGAGGGGGCTCCCTGAGGTGCGAGTCGCGTGACTTCCCAGGTCGCCAGCCCGGCGATGGCAAGGAACAGGAGGGCTCCCAGTGCCAGCGCCCGATTGCGCCGGCGACGAGCGAGGGGGGTACGGGGGGCCGGCAGGTGCGTGGGAACGGAGGGCACGAGTTGTGTGGGGAGTCTAGGGCCGGAGGGCGTAGCCTGGCTGGGCGAGGCGACATGACCGGGGAAGGAGCGGTGCTCACGGTTCGGGGCGAAGCGACGCGGAGGGTCGCTCCCGATGCCGGCGTGCTGACGGGCAGCATCGTGTGCATCGAAAGCTCGGTCGCGGCCGCGATGGCGGCGGCCGCGGCGGCGCAGGGACGTCTGACCGACGACCTTTCAGGGCTGGGCGCGGTCCCGCTCACGCTGGAGACCGAGACCTCTCCCCTGACGTGGTCGGCGTTCTCGATGTCGACCCAGGCCGAATCGAAGTACGACGCCAGAACCAACCGCCAGGAGGAGACCGGAAGGGTCATTGCCACCGTCCGCCTCAGGATCGCGGCCAGGGACATGAGCCGGCTCAAGGAGCTTTCGTCGGTGGTGGCCCGCCACGACGCGCTCCAGGTGCACCGTGTCAACTGGGAGGTCGACGAGGAAAACCCGGGATGGTCCGCCGTGCGCCGGGACGCGATCCACGCCGCCGTGCGCCGGGCACACGACTACGCGGGTGCGCTTGGCGCGTCCCTGGTATCGGTCGAGCAGGTGGCGGATATCGGCCTCCTCGAGGAAGGTGCCCCGGCGCGGAGTCGGGGGGCGGCGCCGATGGCGTTCGCCTCTCTGGCAGCCCCGGGGCGGGAGGACGAGGCGGACGCGCCATCGCTGGATCCGGTGCCCCAGGAGCTCTCGGCGGTGGTCGAGGCGCGCTTTCGTACCTCGGCCGCGACGCTCACCCCGTGAAGTGCGGGCGGTGGTCGTCAGGCGCTGACTACCGTCTATCCTGAACCCTCGAGCCCGGAGCGGCCGGAGCGGTCCGCCCACCGGGTCACCCGGCAGGACAACGCGAGGAGGCAGCGCTGGTCGATGGAAGCGAACGAAGTGCGGGACTCGCACACGGACCAAGAGGAGGCCGCGCGGTCGGTGGGTGACATCATGCGCGGGCGGCCCAAGACCCTCCCGGTGACGACGTCCGTCTCGGAGCTTCGGGGTTTCTTCACCAACCCGCATGTGATGACCGCGCTCATCGTCGACGAGCAGGGCGCCCTGCTCGGCGTCATCGAGCGCGACGAGCTGGCCGCCGGCGACCTTTCCGAAGGGGCGCCGATCGAAGGTCTGATCCGGCGCGAGGTCGACGCCATCGACGTGCGGGCGCCGGCGTCCGAGGTCTGGAAGCACGCTGACCTGACCCGGACCGGGCGCCTGGTCGTCCTCGAGCCCGACGGGAAGACGCTGGCCGGTCTCGTCTGCGCCAGGCCGAACGGCGGTGGCTTCTGCCGCTAAGCCGGAGAGTGGCCGTTTAGACAGCAGCACCGTTCACGGGTGACTGTTGGGTGCGTCTGCACACAGACGCCCCAGGGTCAGCCGCCGTACTGCCGCCGGGCCCGCTCGCTCATGTCGGTGTTCTGAAAGGCCGCGACCAGCCACTCGCCGGCCCTCCGGACCAGCGTCATGGTCTGGAACTTGTCGTACGCCACGGTATCCGTGCCGATGCCCCCGATCGCGAGGACGACCGCCGTGTCCTCGTCGAGTGCGGTGGTCTGGATCGACTTCACGATCAGCTTCGACCCCGCTTGCCGCGCGAAGAGTTCGCGGTGGGCCTCCAGAATCTGCCCGCGGCCCAGCAACGCCTCGCCCCGGAAGACGACGTAGCTGGCGTCCTCCGTGAACAGCCGTGCGTATGCCTCCGCGTCGCCCGCGTCCCAGGCCCGGCGGCTCAGGGTCAAGACGTCTTCCGGGGTACCCGCCTTCGTCGTGCTCAATTTCGATTTCCTTTCTCAGCCGCCGGCACCCGCAGGGCTTCCAGTGCCTTTTCGATCCGGCGCCGGCGGGTCTCTGCCCTTTTCGCCCCCTCGATCGCCAGCACGTACTCGCGCTTATGGCTGTAGGAAAGGCGGTCGTAGGCGGCGCGAGCGGCAGGATCGGTGTCCAGGGCACGGGCGAAGTCGTCGGGCTCGACGATCGGGCGGGGCTCGGTGTCGAGCTCAACCTCGACCACGACCCGGTCGCCCGTCGAGACGCCGGCCGCGTCGCGATTGGCGTTGCTCAGGCCGAGCAGGAACCGGCCACGCATGACGGCGACCCGGCTCTTCCAGGTATGTCCGTTCAGTGTGATCCTGACCGGCGCCCGTTTCCCACCGCCGAGCGCGTCCACGAGGTCCTCGGGCATTTCCAGCCCTCGCATCGGCTCCGGCGGCTCAACCGTGGTCCAGAACTTCACGAGCTCGGCCGGAGCATACCCAACCCCGCGGCCGGGTCCTATCCTGCCGGGGTGCCGCCGAGGATCACCTGGCCCCAGGCACTCGCCTGGCGGATGGAACGCCAGCTGCTCGATCCGATCGGTGACCTCCAGGCGGTGGCGGTGGTGCGCCGGCTCGGCGGCGTGCAGGCCCAGGTGCTGTCTTCGGCAGTCCTCGCGGTTCGCGTCAGGCAGCAGAGGTCGAGCCCGGGGGAGGTGGCCGGAGCGCTCGCCGGCGGGGAGCTCATCAAGACCTGGGCCATGCGCGGCACGCTCCACCTGCTGGACCCCGAGAGCGCCGGCACCTTCCTGTCGTTGCTCGCCGCGGGCCGGGGATGGGAGCGACCGAGCTGGGTGCGAACCTTCGGTCTCGGACCGGATGCGATGGAGCGGCTCAGGGTCGCCGTTCGGGAAGCCCTCGACGGTGCGGTGCTCACCCGCGAGGCCCTTGGCGCGGAGGTCATCCGGCGTCCCGGACTCGGCCACGTGGCGGACGCGCTGCGGTCGGGGTGGGGCTCGGTCCTGAAGCCCCTCGCGTATCAGGGAGATCTCTGCTTCGGACCCAGCCAGGGGAACCGTGACGTTCTGCCGCCCGGAAGTCATCAGCCCGGCCTGGCGGGGCGTGCCCGCCGCCGACGACGCCGCCCCCCAGGCGATTGCCGTCTACCTGGGCGCCTACGGCCCGGCCACCGTGGAGGGCTTCGGCAACTGGCTCTCGCGAGGCCGGATCCCGAAACGGCGCCTGGTGGATTGGTTCGGGCAGCTCGGGAACCGCCCGGTCGAGGTCAGCGTGGAGGGTGAGCGCGCCTACGTCCTGGCCGAGCACGAAGACGCCCTGGGGGCGACCAAGCCGTCGTGGAGCTCAGCGCGGATCCGCCTGCTGCCCGGGTTCGACGGGTGGCTGCTCGGGCCCGGTACGGGAGACGCTCACGTGCTGTCCTCACACCGCCGGCGGGCGGTGAGCCGGCGGAGTGGCTGGATCACTCCGGTCGTCCTGGCGGCCGGGGTGGTCGGCGGCACCTGGGACCTGCGGGGCCAGACCGTGCACGTGAGCTGGTTCGCCGAGGCCGGTCCGCCGCCCAGGACCCACCTGGTGGCGGAGGCGGAGCGGATCTCGGCGTTGCTTGGCCGCGAGCTCGACCTCGAAGTCGGCGTTACCTGACCGATACCGGCTCCCAGGACGTTGGGGCCCGCCCGGTAGCGCCAGGTATCGCCAGAGTGTGGACACTCTGACCCTACCCCGGACCCGGTAGTGCCAGAGTGTGGACACTCTGTCCCTACCCCGTCAGGTCTGCCGGCCTCCCTGGTCCCACCATCTGAGCACGCGCATCGCTCGCAGCGTCACCCAACGCGATGGCTGTCCCACGCCGTCGTCCATCTCGAACCAGACCCGACCCGGCAGGCTCCAGTCGAGAGCCCACGTGCCGCCGGCCGAGCGCCGGGAACGAACGTGGTCCACCGCCTCGCCGAGCCTCGGGTCGGGCCTCTCGCCGGTCAGTGCGGCGGCGGCACGGAAATGGTCGAGGCCTCGGAGGATGTCGTAGCGCCATCGATTGGGGTACAGGAACAACCGAAACCGCTCGTCGGCGGGCTCGCCGGTGCTGAGGCGGCGGAACAGGCTGCGCTTCAGGAGATAGTCCTCGCCCGACTTGCGTGCCTCTCGGGATTCTGGTGTGCCTCCGGTGGCCCGTTCGTACTCGAGGAGCCCTTCCAGCACGTTGATGGTGCTGGCGAAGGAGGAACGTACCGAGCCGTTGGCCCTCTCACAATTCCACCCGCCGTCATCGAGACGGTCCTCGACCAGCCTGCGGACGATGTGGGAGACGTCGACCCCGAAGTAGGCGCCGTCGGCGACGACCCGGCCGTTGATGCATTCCTCGACCTCGCCCTCCCAGTATGGCTCGCCGGCATGGTCCCACCGCGAGCTGTCGCCGATCGACGCGACTGCTCGCCGGGCCCGTTCCGAGGAGGGATCGAGACCAAACTCCCTGAGCTGTGACAGCGAAAAGAGCGTTGCCGTCCACGGCTGGCCCACCTCCTCCCACTCACGAGGGTTGAAATCATGCGGGACGAACGCGCCGCCCGCCCACTGCCCGTCCTGGTCCTGGTGCGAGAGGAGCCGGGCTCCCCAGCCTTCGACCTCCACCCTGGCCCGCTCCGCCGCCCACTCGGGTTGCGGGCGCCCGAGCAGGTCGCGCAGCACCTGCCAGCGGATCGACGGATCGGACGCGAGAAGCCAGTCGGTCACCCCTCCGGAACCGTGCATGCCGACGAAGCTATCAGTTGAACTGGGCCCTGGTAAGCCGGACCAGAGCGCCTTTGACGGCTCCGTTGCGCGCCGGCGCAGATCGACGGTATCGCCGTACGGTTGGTGCGTCATGCCGCGGCCGGCGTCGATCGACATCAGCTTCGACTTCGGAACCGACACGCCGCCGGGGAGGGATCCTGACCTGTTCAGCCCGACGCTGAGGCGCTATCACCGGCTGCTGTGGAGCAAGCCTCTGCCGGACGGGCTCGTGTTCGAGCTTGATGACAGCGCTCCCCTGTCGACGGCGTACCTCCATCACCTGTCCGTGCTCGGTGAGTTCTTTCTTGCCAGTGACACCGTGATCCCGTCGTTCTGGAAAGAGCCGGCGATCGCGGCCATCATCGATCAGACCTCGCGTCCCGACCACGAGACGTTCCATCGTCTGAGCTACACGATCGGCGGCATGATGCTGTTCCCGGGCAACCGGGTGGGGGGCAAGATGACCGTCAACGGCGCGCGGGGATTCCACCCCAGAATCAAGGATCGCTTCGACCTGACCGTGGAGTGCATCCGCCGCCACTATGTCGGCGAGCGCAGCCCGCTGAGCGAGGTGCTCGCCCGGTATGCCGGCTTCTTCGCCCTCTTCCGGGACTTCACCGGCTACGTCGCGTTCTTCCACCTGCAGGACCTGGTCGACGCCGAATTTGCGGGGGTGCGGTTCTTCACGCCCTTCGACGGCTTCGACGTCTCGCCGGTTCCCGCGAGCCGCCAGGGATACCTCGCCTATCGCGACTGTGCGACCGCGTTCATCCGGGCGCGGAACCGCCGGATCGCGGCCGCCGTCGATGCGGGAGCAGTCGGACGCCCGGTCGTGAGCGGGGATGTCAGCCCGGGGTGGGCGACGTAGGAAGATCCAGGCGTCGTAACGCCGGGGCGGGGTCGCCACCAGGTGAGGCTCCCCGGAGGAGGCGGGATCGGGAAGATCGGACTCGCCGGCGTGCCCGTCCCGGTGATCGGGGTATTGCGGCAGCCTGCGCCGGCTCGGTCGGCACGGTCGCCTGCTTCGGGCTCGGGTGGGCGAGCTCGTCTGGGCTGCCGTGCTGCGCCGGACCACCTGGCATGCCGCCGCTCCGGCCTCGCCGCTCGTCTTCCTGGTTGCGGCCACCGGCTGGAGGTGATGCGAGGTCCCCCGGGCGGAAGCCGGGGCGGGCTGACGTGCGGGCCGTAGGGGTACGCCGGCCGCGGGAGCGGTGCCGGTGCCGGTGAGGTCGTGGCCTGGGAGCCTGCGCTACGCGGTGCCGCCAAACGCGGCCGGCCACTGCATGACGACGAACATCGCCATCATCGAGCCGGAGATCGCAAGATGGCCGACCGTGCCGGCGACGCCGGCGTGCCTCCGATCGCTGCGAAGCGCGGCATCCGGCCCGGCCTCTCGGACGGCCCGAAGGACCCGATCGACCGTCAGCGCGACGTAGAGGACGAGAAAGGCGGCCGTCAGGACCACCACCGGTCCCACCCAGAGCATCCCGAACATGTAGACCATCGAAAGCTGCGCGAACACGTGCCAGAGGTCATCGGTGCGGCTCGACGGGTCCCGGGCCGCCGCCACCCGCACGCCGAAGAGGAGGGCGAGCCCGGCATAGCCGGTGAGGTAGACCCAGGCGGGGCCGATGGAGGGCAGCCAGCCCAACACCAGCGTCACCATCAGGATCATGCCCACCGCGTGCGCGCCGCCGTGGCCCAGCCAGTCGGTCACCCAGTCGTACCCGGCGATCTGCCGGCGCCGCACCAGCCGCCACAGGAACAGCATCAGGCCCAGCAACGCCAGGCCCAGCACGACCAGCATCGCTGCCCGGACCCCAGGTGCCAGGGACGCCGGGCCCCCGGTCACCAGGTCGCTCAGCGAGGATCCCTGCGATCCGCCGTTGCAGCCTGGCATCGTCATGCCGGGCATGCAATTCACCATTGGTGGTCAACCTCCCGATCGCCCGTGCTGGTCGCGCGAGTCCTTGCTATCAGTATCGCCGCCGGGAGGCCCCGCGCGCACACCGAAAGCGAGGCGCGACAGCGACTGTTCACAATGGAGTTGGCTCAATTGGGTACGGGGGTACGGTATGTCAAAACATCAGTCATACCCCCGGGCAGTATGTGAGAAGGATTCCGTGAAGTTGCTCGCGTAGTCGAATCAAGAGCTTGATTGCGCAGCCTGCTAGCCTCCACTTCGAGAGGGGCAGGCGATGTCCGGCGGGACGTGCCGGGCCGCCCTGTCCAGGAGGGTTTCGAACGGTGGTGACGCTTTGGGCGGAATGAGCTCCGGCCTGCCGACCAACAGCCCCGCCATCGTCGCCGCTTTCGATTCGACGCTTCTGGCAGGCCTCCTGATCGGGCTGGCGATCGCGATGCTTCTCGGCCTCGGCTGGGTGGTCACGGAGCGCATCCGGGGTACTGGTAGTGCCGCGCCCCGGCCCGGCCTCCCGGAACCCGGCGCCCGCCGGTTCCTGCGCATCGCCTTTGGCGTGTTGTGGGTTTTCGACGGCATCCTCCAGGCGCAGCCGCAGATGCCGCTGGGCCTGACCTCGCAGGTCATCGCCCCGGCCGCAGTCGGGTCACCGCCGTGGCTGCAACACCTGGTGGGCTGGGCGGGGTTGCTCTGGGCCGAGCATCCGGTGGCTCCGCGGCGTCCGCGGTCTGGATTCAGATCGGGATCGGCCTCTGGCTGATCGTGGCTCCGAGGGGTGTTTGGTCCCGGACGGGGGGCCTGGCCAGTGTGGGTTGGGCCCTCGTCGTGTGGGTGTTCGGCGAGGCCATGGGTGGGGTCCTCGCGCCTGGCGTCACGTGGCTCTTCGGCGCGCCCGGCGCGGTCCTCATCTACGCGGTCGCGGGCGCCCTGATCGCGCTGCCGGAGCGGGCCTGGCTGGAAACGCGCCTCGGACGCGCGGTGCTGGGAGCGACGGGGCTCTTCTTCTTGACGATGGCGCTTCTGCAGGCGCTGCCCGGCACCGGGTTCTGGGAGGGAGGCCGGGGCGGCCCGCTTCCCGCCATGGTCGAGCAGATGTCTCAAACTCCGCAGCCGGCATTTCTGGCCTCGCTGCTGAGCGCCTTCGCCGGCTTGAGCGCTTCGCAACCCGTCCTGATCAACCTCATCGTGGTCGGTGCGCTGGCGGCCACCGGCGCCGGCCTTCTCATCGGCGCCTCACGCTCCCGACTCGGTACTCGCTTGCTGCTTCCGGCCACGGTGCTGGCTGTCGCCCTGTGCCTGGCCGACTGGCTGCTGGTGGAGGACATGGGGTTTTTTGGCGGGCTCGGGACCGATCCCAACAGCGCGATTCCGATCGCGCTGATCTGTATCGGCGGCTACCTGGCCGTGCGGAGTCCGGCTGCGGCCGCTCCGGCCCAGGGGTTCCGGACGGCCGGGTGGGGTAGCTGGACCCCGCGGTACCGGCTGGGGGTGTTCGCCACCGCCGCCGTCGCCGCCTTGATCCTGGTCGGCGTCGTCCCGGCTGTCTACGATGCCGGCACGCAACCGGCCAGCCCGATCCTGGCCCAGAGTCTCGCGGGGCCCATCAATCAGGTCGACGGGCCGGCTCCGAACTTCAGCCTTGTCGACCAGCGCGGACAGACCATCTCGCTGAGCGCGCTGCGGGGCAAGACCGTTTTGCTGACCTTCCTGGATCCGGTCTGCACCACAGACTGCCCGCTGATCGCCCAGGAGTTCCGCCAGGTCGACTCCGAGCCTGGCATCAATCCTCATCGGGTAGCGCTGGTGGCCATCGTCGCGAACCCGCTGTACAGTGCACCCGGCTTCACGCGTGCCTTTACCAAGCAGGAGAATCTGCAGGATGTGCCGAACTGGCACTATCTGACCGGTTCGCCGGCCGAGCTTCAGGCGGTGTGGAAGGCCTACGGGATCGATGTCAGCCTGGAGCCGGCCGGGGCCATGGTGGCGCACCCGGACATTGCCTTCGTGATCTCGCCCGGGGGCCGCACCCGGGAGATCATCGGCTCGGATCCGGGGCCGGGTACCACGAGCACCGAGGCATCATTCGCGACGCTCCTCGCGAACGGTGTGAAGCAGGTGAACGGATGACGTCGCGCCGCTCCGCGCCGGGTCGTTCTGGCGGTCGTGGTCGGGTGTGGCCTCCTCCTTCAGGCCTTCGCAACCGGGTCGGTGGCGGCCGCTGGATCGGGTCCCGCCGCAGGTCTCGCGAGCTCGGTCACCACATCGGCCGGCACCTGGGCACTGCTGCCGATGCAGGGTTTCTGGGAGCTGTTCCTGCTCCCGAACGGCCGCGGTACCTGGTCACTCCGTACCCCGCCCGGCGTCGCCGACAACGGCGGACTGGTCGTTTCCGCCGGCTCGCCGAGCTCGCTGCTGGTCGGCTTCCGGCCGAGCCAGAACCTGAAGTACTCGCCGCTCGCCACCACCGGCGACGGCGGCCAGACCTGGACCCCCGGCATCTTCCCGGGCGCGCTTGCCCGCGGACCCGGCGCGCTCGCGGCATCGAGCGGGGGGCGCCTCATGGTGGTGAGCCAGGATTCGGACGACGGGGTCTGGACGAGCCCGGCGCCGGGGGCGAGCTGGGCCCGGCTCACCGGTTTGGGGGACCTCGACCACGCGCCGGGGGTGAAGGCGTGCGACCCCTCGGCCGTTACCGCAGCCGCCTTCACGGCAAGCGGGATCCCGGTGGTCGGGACGCGGTGCCGGCACCCCGGGACGCTCGGGATCGTCGACCTGGCGGGCGAAGAGCCACGACTCGTGGGCCCCTCTCTCTCGGGGGCGCTGAGGTCCGCGACGGTCTCCGTGCTCCGCCTGACGGCGACCTCCGGCGGCCTGGCCGCGCTGCTTTCGGCACAGGCGGGCTCGCGATCCTTTCTGCTCGCGGCGTGGGAGCAGGGGGACGGATCGTGGACGGTGTCACCAGAGCTTCGAATCGGCGGCGGCTCGGTCGCGTCCACCCTGCTCGGGCCGGGGTCGAGCCTGGGCGTGCTGCTCGCGGGGACTGGCCCCAACCCGGTTCCCGAGATGATCCAGGGGCCGGGCTCCGGTTGGGTACGGCTGCCGGGCGCACCCCGGGCGGCGGGCGTGGTCGCGGCCGGCGACGGCGGCGAGGTCGACGCGCTGGGCACCCGCGGCGACGCTCTCGAGGTGTGGCGTTGGTTGCCCGGCACCCGGTCCTGGGTAAAGAGCCAGTCGCTCAAGGTCCCGATTCAGGTCGGGTCCTCGAGCTGAGCCGCCCTGCCCAGAGCAGCAAGCCGCCCACCGGAAAGTTGGCCTTCCGCCACCCGCGAGTTCGAGGGCTTCGTTCCCGCGGAGGCCGAGGCGGCGCCGATGGGATACTCGAGAGATGGGAGATGGTCCGCGTCGGGTGGCCCCGCTCCTGCACCTCCGGCTCCCCGAGGAACACGCCCTGTTCGAGGTGGGGGTCGACTGGCCGGCGGGCAGGACGGTCGCCGAGGTCGAACGCGGGCTGATCGACCTGGGGTGGCTGCCGTTGCCCGGCGACAGGGTGGACCGGATCATTGTCCGCATCAGCGCCGGAAGTGGGCTGTGGCGGTTCTCCCGCGCCGCCCGACTGGCGACGTCAGAGTTGGGGGCCTGAGCGAGGAGCTCGACCGCGCCTGCACGTAGACCTCGCACGATAAGCAGCCGGAGGGGGCGCCGGCCGCCTCGGCGCCCCGGATCACAGCCGATCCGCACTATCCGGAGTGACGTCGAGCCGTCACCCCTCCGGGTCTTCCAGGCCCTCCGCGAACGCTGCTCGGTACGCCGCGGCCAGCCCGGATCCAAGGAGGAGCTCCGCCTCCACGGCCGTCGCCTGGCCGGCCCGGCGGCCGGCCTCCAGAGTTCGCTGCCGGAGCTCCTCGGCGAGGGTGGCAAGCGCCGCCAGCTCGGCGACCTCAGCTTCGATCTCGGCGACCTCGGCCACCACCTCCGCCACCTCGACCGCCTCCGGCTCCGGCTCCTCGCCCTCCAGGTCCTGCTCCTCGCTCACGTTCACGCCTCCCTGTTCTTGACCAGGCCAGTTGCTCTCGAGCAGACCTTCCAGGGCCGCCCGCACCTCGGCCGGTGGCTGCCACTTGCCCAACTCATAGCCGCCGATCGTGGCGGCGCTGACGTTTACGAGCTTCCCGAGCGCTCCTTGCGTCAGCCCTGCCGAGCGCCGCGCCGCCCGCAGCTCCGAGGGCCACGCCGCGGCGGGCGACACCTCTTCACCTAGACCTTGACTCGCCATCCGTCTGCCTCCTCCTGCAATTTTGGGCGCTCGACCACCGGCGCTGCACGAGCTGCTGGGAAAGAGAGCGGCGCGGGCTGGGGTGCGGCGCGCGATAACCGCGGCAGAATCGCTGGGCATGACGCCATGGCCGGCGACGTCGAGCCGGCACACCCCCAGGCTCCCTCACTGTCAGCATCTCTCTCGTCGGACTCTCCGAACCGGCAGAGTAGCGGAATCGGCCGCGACCGGAAGCCCCACCTGAACGCATCCCCAATGTCATCGGAGTTGGTTGTTGGTGCACCAATCGCCCAGCTGCGGTGCTCGGAATGAACTGTTGGTGCACCAATCGCCCTTTGCACCTCCGTCGCAGGATGCTGGTTAGTACGTGATACGATGCATCGTGGAATGGTGCAGACCGTGCCCACGTACTCCGATCCACTGATGCTCGGAACCGCGCTCCTGGTCCTCGCCTTGATCGCCCTCGCCGTCGTCGCCGCCGTCTCGGGACGGCGGCGGAGGCTGGTCGCGCTCCTCGCCGCCTTGAGTGCGGTGGTTTCCGTCTACGCGGCATCCCTGGCTGGGGTCGCGGCAGTGAGCCGTGCCACGGCGCTGAAGCCCGGCGAAGCCTGGTGCAGCGACGACTGGTGTGTCGTCATGCAGACCTGGCGCGCGTCTCCGGGGACCTCTTCGGTCGCGGTTTCGGTCGACGTTCGGAATCAAGGGCGCGGGCGCACCATGCGGGCGGATCTGGCTCGGGGCCGGATCTACACATCTGCTCGGCGGTGGGTCGAGGCAACCGACAGCTCTGCCCTCAGCAGCACCTCGGTGTCGCCCGGAGAGTCGGTTCACGTGACGCTTCACTTCGCCCTTTCCGGGCAGGAGGAGGCGACCTGCTTTCGAGTCGACGAGACTGACGGAGGCTTCACACCGGGTCTGTTCGAAATCGGGGCCGACAGCAGCCTGCTCCACGCGCATGCGGGGTGGCCGCTGGATCGAAGAGGATGCCCCCGTTGAGGCAGACCGCGGGAATCGCCGGACTTGGGCGGTTCGCCGAACCCGCCGTGCTGATCCTGGTCAGCCTGGCTGGGGGGGACAAGCATGGCTACGCGATCAATGCCGACATCGAGCGCTTCAGCGGACTCAGCCTTGGGGCGGGGACCCTCTACGGGGCCGTCGCCCGGCTGGAGGAGCGGGGCCTGATCGAGGCACTCCCTGCCGCCGACCGCCGCCACCCGTACCACCTGACCGCTGAAGGGGCCGCCGCGCTGGAGGCTCAGGCACGGCGCCTGCAGCGCATCGGCACCACGGCCCTCGATCGCCTGGTCCGACCGGGATGAGGCGTCTGCTCCTGCTCTACCCGAAGTCGTGGCGGGAGCGCTACGGCGCCGAGTTCCTGGAGGTGCTGGAAGCCGGGCCCTCAGGGATCGCCGTTGTGATCGACGTCGTGCGCGGGGCACTCGACGCCCGCCGTCGGGCCAGCGGCTCAGCAGGCCTCAAGGTGCTGCTCTTGCTCTTCGGTGCGCTCACGGTCGGTTGGTTGAACTACAGCGCCACCGACGACGTCCAGGGCGTTGCGCTGGCACTGCTGGTCTTCTCGTTCGTCGCGTTGCTGACGCATCGGGTCCGGTTCTGGTGGCCGGCCTTTCTCCTCTGGATCGCGGTGCCGTTGTCGGGAGCGCTGGCCGACGTGCTCGATCACCACCCGGGTCTCTCGAAGCCGGCCCCTCTCTACGAGACGCTGGTGGCGCTGGTCTTTCCGCTTGCCGGCGCCGCGCTCGGCGCGGCGACCAGGCGCTGCGGGCGTTTCTTCCGGACCGGCTAGCTTCCGGTCCGCCGTCGAGATCCGCGCCGAGGGTTGCGTTCAAACACGACCCGAGCGTCCGGAGACGCAGCCCGGTGTCACCGATAGCATTCGCCCGAGGATGAACTATGACGTGCTGGTCATCGGCGGCCGCGTCGCCGGTGCGAGTCTGGCTCTGCTGCTTGCGCGGAAGGGCCACCGAGTGCTCCTGGTGGACCGTGACCCGTTTCCGAGCGACACTCTCTCCACCCATCTCCTGGTGCCGGGAGCGGTAGCCCGCCTGGGTGGTCTCGGAGTTCTGGAGGATGTCGAGGCGGCTGGGTACCGGCGGATCAGGCATATCCGGACCTGGATCGACGAGTGCAGCATCGAAGGACCCATCGGACCTCAAGGTTCATATTCGCTGGCTCCGCGTCGATCCGTCCTCGATACCCTCCTCGTCGATCGCGCCGTGCGGAGCGGAGCGGAGTTCCAGGAGCGCACCAGCGCCGAGGCCCTGGTGGAGGAGGGCGGTCGCGTCGCGGGTGCGGTGCTGCGGTCGCCCGCGGGGGCCCGGGCTGAGCTTCGAGCGCGGGTGGTGGTCGGAGCGGATGGGCGGCATTCGAAGGTCGCCGAGTGGACCGGCGCGGCGCGGTACCACGTCGTGCCGCCGCTGCGTCCGGTGTACTACGGGTACTACCGCGGGCTGGAACCGGTCCCGGAGCCGGCGGTCGAGCTGTGGTTCGCGAAAGGGGAGATGGGGTTCGTCTTCCCGATGCGGCCAGGCGAGGATTGCATCGCGCTGGAGATCCTGCCCGGGGACTTCGAGACGTTCCGGTCTCACCCACAGGCGGCGTTCGAGGCTCGTGTGCGGACTCTTTACGGGATGGATCGGCGAATGCGGAGCGCAACTCTCGAGGGCCGGATCCTCGGGACGAAAGGAGTCGAAAACCAGTTTCGGAAGCCGTACGGCGCCGGCTGGGCTCTGACCGGCGACGCCGGTTACGTGAAGGACCCGAGCACCGGGCTCGGCATTGGCGACGCGCTGACACAGTCGACGATGCTTGCCGAGGCTCTGGATGTCTACTTGTCGGGTGCGGACTGGGAAGAGTCGCTGTCGAGCTTCCACCGGCGCCGCGACCAGCTCATGATGCCTGACTACGAGCTGACGCTTTCGCACACCAGGCGTCGTGACCTGTCGCCCGGTGAGCTGGCGTGGGTCAAGGCGGTGGTGAGTGTCCCTCCCTGGCTTCGCGTGTTTGTCAATGCCATGCCAGGCCTCCTGGAGCATGTCTACAGCTCGGACGCCGTTCGAGGGCTGCGCGAGGTCGCCGGCACCTTTCATCCGGACGTCGATGCCGGAGCCGGCGACCGATGATCGTCGAGGCGAATGGGCTGCGCTTCTCCGTCACGGACGTGGGTGAGGGGCCGGCTGTGATGCTGCTGCACGGGTTTCCCGATACGTCGCGGCTCTGGCGACGACAGATCGAGGCGCTGACCCGCGCGGGCTACCGAACCATCGCGCCGGACCTGCGCGGGCGCGGGGGGACCGAGCGTCCTCAGGAGGTCGGCTCCTACGCCGTTCCGATGCTGCTTCGGGATGTCACCGGGATCATGGATGCTCTCGGGGTCCCCCGCGCACACCTTGTCGGCCACGACTGGGGTGCCGGACTGGCGTGGCTGCTGGCGGCGAGCGAGCCCCGGCGCGCGGGCCGGTTGGTGGCGTTGTCGGTCGGCTTTCCCGGCGCCTCTGGCCGCCCCGGTCTGGAGGACCTCCAGAAGGGCTGGTACCGACTGCTCTTTCAGTTCGCAGGAGTGGCGGAAGACCTCCTGCGACAGGACGACTGGTACCTGGCGCGGGTGCTGCTCGGCTCCAACCCGGATCTCGAGGAGTGTCTGCGTGATCTGTCGGAGCCTGGGGCGCTGACCGCCGCGCTGAATTGGTACCGGGCGAACATGCGCGTCGAACGCCTGCTCCAGACGTTCCCGGGTTTGCCGGCCGTCGAAGCCCCCACGCTCGGAATCTGGAGCACCGGGGACGTCTACCTGACCGAGCGAGCGATGACGGCCTCGGCGGCACACGTCGCGGGTGGCTGGCGCTACCAGCGGATGGAGGATGCGGGGCACTGGATCCCGCTCGACCAGCCGGAGCGGCTGAGCTCGCTGCTCCTCGACTTCCTGCGGCAGTGAGCCGCGCTTCCGTGGGCTGTCCGACCGTTGCCAGGGGCGAGACGTGAGGGTTCGGATCCCCGGCGGTTGGTAAGCCGGACGGGAGCGGGCGCTTGGCCGAAATCCCTCTCCGCGCGCCGTCCGGTACCACCTGAGCAAGGTCCATACGAAGCTCGGTATCAGTTCACGGAGCCAGCTCGACCGCAGCCTCTCCGACTGGCCGGACCCATCGTTTCCCGACCGCGGACCCGCTGTCGCCAGGTCTGGAGCGGCGATGCAGGGTGGCGACTATCCCTCCGTCGTGTCCGGCCGCCGCGGTTCCGGGCTGGTGAAGTCGATGCGCACGCGAACCTTGCCATCGGTATCCCGGGTGGCGACGCCGTGGCCGGGGAACTTGTGTCCTCTCACCTGGAGGACCAGCGTCGACCCCGCCCCGGTGAAGTTGCGCCACCAGCGTTTGCGGTCGGCGAGCTCGACGGCGACCGTCGCTCCGGTTTCGGTGCGCCGGAAACCGACGACGATCCGGACGGACTTGCCGGTCCGGCGCCCCTGGTAGGCGAGGACGCCCAGGCCCTGGCCCCCGATCTGCCGCGGCCAGGCGGCCCAGCGCTCGACGATTGGCATCACGACCTTGTTGACGTAGCGCGCGGCGGTGGCGGTGGCGGTCACCGGGCACTCCCGCGATTCGGCGCCGTGACCGTGCTCATGGGCTGAGCTTGCCCGTTCCGGATTCGCGGCAAACGGTGAGGTTGGCGCGGCCGATCCTCAGACGGTCTCCGGCATCTCGTTCATCGGCCTGGCGCATGGCCGGGATGGGCCGGAGGACGTGTCCCGCGCCCACGTCCGGGCCAGATTCGAGTTCAAGGCAAGCGTGCGCTCGGAGTGAAACGAACCCTCTGCATTGGGATCCGGAGATTTCCGCCCCGCGTGCGGAGGGCGTTGTTTCGAGTCCCACCGAAGTCCGGGGTGCCTGCCGTGACCCGTCGACCGGCGTGGCTACGCTGGTGGGCATGGAGGCCGGGTGGCCGCTGGGCGTGCGAGGTAGCGTGGACGGCGCGTGATCGCGTACGTCGTGCGTCGGGTCGTGCAGTCAGCGATCGTCGTGTGGCTGGTGGTCACGGTGGTGTTCGTCATGCTGCACCTGCTGCCGGGCGGCATGTGGGTGGTCGTTCTCGGACGGCGCGCGTATCCGGCCCAGATCGCCGCGTTCAACCAGGCGAACGGCCTGAACGCTCCGCTGCCGGTGCAGTACGGACGCTTCTTGCTGTCGATCCTGCATGGGCAGCTCACGTTCGAGGGGCCGCACGCGAACACGCTCTACGAGATCGTCAACGACTACGCGGCCGGCGTCAGCTTGCAGCAGATGGTGACCGGGCCCCTCGCCAACACGCTGCTGCTGATGGGGCTGGCGCTGCTCGTGTCGATCCCGGCCGGGTTGGCGCTGGGCTCCTGGCTGGCCACGGATCCGGGGCCAACCGTTCCGCCGAGGTTCCCAGGGGCCGCCAGGGCGGTGGGCTGGCTGCGTACGACAGTCAGCCTCTTGAGCCAGGCCGGGTACGCCATCCCCGTGATGGTGCTGGGCCTGTTCCTGACCCAGGAGCTCGCGGTGAACGCCGGGCTGGTGCCGTACAACGTGCCCCAGTGGCTGCTGGGTGACGTCCTGTCGGACCCGGCCGGCCTCGTGCTGCCCGTGCTCACGCTGGCGATCCTCAACGTCGCCCTGTTCAGCCGCTACTTCCGGGCCAGCATGACCGAAGGCCTCGCCTCCGACTACGCTCTCAAGGCGCGCGCGGTCGGTGCTTCCCGATGGCGGATTCGCACCCGGCATGTCGCACGCAACGCGGCCATCCCCCTCGTCACCATCGCTGCGACGCGCATTCCGATGATCTTCAGCATCGAGGTGCCGCTCGAGGCGTACTTCAACTATCCAGGGATCGGGAATCTCGCGTGGCTGGCGGCGACGGGGAAGCAGGCCTACACGGCCCTGGGAGCGGTCCTCGTGGTCAGCGTCCTGGTGGTGGCATGCACGTTCGCCGCGGACATCCTGTACCTCGCCCTCGATCCGCGCGTCCACTACGGCAGCACGGCGTGACGACGACCCGAACGTTCGAACCTCGGCCGCGCGAAGTCGGCGCTGGACACTCCCGGGTACGTCGCGCACCGGTGGACTCGCGGCTCAGACACCCGCGAGCCGTCTGTCGGTGAGGAGGGCGATGGCAGCGCCGGCCAGACCGCAGGCCGGAACAGCCAGGTCGAGAGGTGCGGACAGCGCCCCCAGAGTGCGGGGACCACGGCGGCCGGGTTGAAGTTCGAGCGGCCGCAGCGGTCGGCGACGAGGGTGCGCAGCGGAGACCGCCGAGGGTGACCCCCACCGCTTCTCGCGGGCGCACGCCGCGGTACGCGCCGTCCCATACAACCTTCACTCTCTGATCGCTTTTGGACGGCGCTCGGCCTGTCATGGCGCGGCGAGGTTGTGCAAGGGCGCCTCGCGGGACCCCCCTGGGTTGGCTGATCTGATACGGGCCATCTGCGATCGGTTTGTGATCAGTGACGGCGTTTGACAGCCGCCCAGCTGCGCCACGACGCGTGTGCGAAGCGAAGTGTCCGTAGGGCTGACGGATCACCTCGACGGCATGGCCGGGCCGCCCGGCAACACAAGCTCTCGGTCTCGCACGCCGCCCCAAATTCCCGACCTCCCTTCGCAAAAGTTCCGATCCACCCTACCGATGACACTTCACGCTGCCATCTGGACACTCGCGGTATTCGAATCTGCCGCAGGTCATCCGAAGGGAGGAGCGTCGATGTTCAGGTACAACCGGATTGCCGCGGCCGTCGGCATCGGCCCGGGTGATCACCTGCTCAGGTGGGGGCGGCAGGCATGGACGGGCTCGTAGCGCATCCCGGCACGGAGAGGCGACGCATCGGGCGCAGGCGCCGGGTGGCCCTGGCTTCCGGGTGGTTAGGGTTGAACTTCCACTGGCTCCCCATCGGGTTCGTCCTGGTTCAGGCGCAGGTGGCGGCGCTGGTTCCCGCCGACCACGTCGCGATCGGGATCGGTGTGGTGCTCGCCTCGGGCGGCGTCCTTGCGGTGATCGTGCCCCCGTCGGTGGGGACGCTGTCCGACAGGTTGACGACACGCTTCGGGAGGCGGCGCCCGATCATCGTGGTCGGACTGGCGGGGAACCTGCTCGGGCTCTTCATCATGGGCACCGCATCCAGCTATGCCACGTTGCTGGCGGGCTACCTGGTGGTTCAGTTCTTCAACGGCGGCACCACCGCCGCCTATGCGGGGCTGGTCCCCGACGTGGTGCCCGAGAGCGAGGTAGGACAGGCTTCAGGCCTGCTCGGGGCGGCATACAACTTGGGCGGGATCCTGGGCGTCGTAGTCACCGTCGTCCTGTCGGAGAGCGGCCACGTGACCCTCGCGTACGCGGTGATCGCCCCGGTCATCGTCCTCGCCTTCATTCCCGTGATGTGGGCGGCCCGCGGCGAGGGTCTGGTGCCGCTGGCGCCCCGGCGCCGTCGCACGGTGTCGGAATTGCTTGCTCCTCTCTGGTCGGGCAGCTTCGCCTGGGTACTCATGACCCGGTTTTTCATGACGGCGGGCGTCGTCGTGGTGTCTTCCTTCCTCTATCCCTTCTTCTCGACCGTCCTCCACATCGCCAACGCGAGCACGTTCACCGCGCTTTGGCTTTTGGTGGTCTTCATCTGCGGCGCGCCCTTCGGCTTCCTGGGCGGGTCGATGTCAGACCGCCTGGGTAGGAAGGTGTTCGTCTACGCGTCAAGCACGGTGCAGGTCATCGTCGCCGCGTACGTGGTCCTCTTCCTTCCCTCGTCCGTCCCGCTGGTGCTGGTGCTGGGGGCCCTCTTCGGTGTGGGGTACGGGCTCTACTACGCGGTCGACTGGGCGCTGGCGGTGGACACGCTGCCCGATCACGCCGACGCAAGCAAGGACATGGGGCTCTTTCATGCCGCCTACACGCTGCCGCAAACGATCCTGCCGCTGATCGGAGGTTTCCTCATCGACGGTCTTGGGGGCGGCCCGAGGGGCTATCGCGGGATCTTCGTGATCGCGATCGTCTGCTTTGTGGTGGGCACGGTGCTCGTGCGTCAGGTGAACCTGCCGCAGCGTCCGCGCTGAGGTTGCCGGCGCGGACCCAACCCTCGCCCCGGCGACCGCCCGAACGGACTTATTGGCGGGGTCGCGTGCCGTCGCGGGCCGCTCTTTCGATGTCCGACCGGCGAAATGAGGTGTCGGGCCCGGGTGGCGCGGCGCCGGCCGCCCCGTCTCGTAGTGGCGACTGCTGGCGTGGTCGACCAGAACTAGGGATTTCTCGGATGGCGGCGCTCGAAAGCCTCCATACGATGTTAGGTCGTGAACCTGGCAAGGCGATATTCCGCCGGCATGTCAATGCGGCTTCGTGCCACTCGATCCCGACCGGAGGCGAGTCGCCTCACCTTGCCGAGGAACCATTGTGACTGACACGCTGAATGAGGTATTCCGATCATCGACAGTCTGCCACCCACATCACATGTGGACATAGCCCGACTCTGCGAGTGCCGGGTAGCCGCGAAGGAAACGAGTAGGAGCATCGATCCCATGTCTAGAACACCCGAAGAGGTATTCGAAGAGCTAAGCGCGGCATTTGGAAGCGGAGATCTTGAAAAGGCCTCCGAAGCCTACTCCGACGATTGCATCCAAATCTGGAACGGCCACACCAAGCGGGGGAGATCAGGGGTACGAGAAGGACTCGCCGACTTCGTATCAGACCTCGGCGAGATGCAAGCCTATGAGGAGCCCGTCAAGCTCTTCGAAGACAACGTTCTCTACCTTGAGTGGTGGGCCGATCTGGGTGACCGGCGTTGTGTCGGGGTGGACACCCTCGTCTTCCAGGATGGCCAGATCACCGTGCACACCATCAAGTACGACTTCAAAGAGCTGGGGGACGAACCGAGGTGATCGACGTCCTAAAGGAACTACGCCGACGGGTGGCAGCGGTAACTTGAGCCAGTTTGGGCATCGGGCCCGCCCTTGCGACTCGTTCGCGAGGGCGGCCCCGAGGACGAGAGGGAACCGGCCCCCGGTTGGGGGGGGGACCGGTGAGGGGGGGGGGGGAAGAGGGTGGCGGGGGGGGGAGGGGAAGGTGGAGGGGGAACGAGGGGGGTTTCACCACGACGGCGGGCGGCCCGCCGGGGAGGGGGGGGGTGGTGGTGAGCCCCTGCGAGAGGATTTTGGCGGACGTGGGCCTGAGAGGGGCCCGCTTCAAGGGCCGGCGGCACTCATGCTCCAGCCTGCGGGGGGGGGGGTTTTTATCTGGGAGGTTGGTGGGGGAGCAGCGGGGACCGGCGGCGCTTTCGATGACGCTGCGCCACAGGGGTCCCCCCGGCGGGGGGGGGGGCGGCGGCGGGGGGGGGGGGGAGATTCTTGGCTTGGTGGTGTCGGGCCTGCTCTACCCCGCGATGCCTCGACTGGGGGGCGGGCTGCTCATTAGGCAGGTGGTCGCTCATTCTGCCAGGCAACGAACTGCTCGACGGTCGTGACCTGATGCTTGATCACGGCGGTGTAGATGCTGAGTCCGGAGGCGCGAATGTGCCCAGCGGTCCGGGCCTGTTTCAGCCCGAGAACAATCTCCCTAGCGCGTTCGTCCATGCCTCGCCGCACCCAGTCATCTTGCGGAGGTAGAGCTGCCGCATCCCCTACCCAGATATCAACGTCCCACCAGTGGGCCTTCGCCCCGACGTAGTAGGCCCTCGGAACCTCGGCATGTTGCGGGCGCGGGGAACGCTTCTCTCGATGGTCGTAGAAAAGGTAGCCGTTCCAGTAGCTCTGGTCGATGAGGGCCTGGAGGAGGTCAACGGCGGCGGATCGCTCGCGTCCGGCCGGCACCACGACATCGACGTCTATGTCGGGGTCGAGCATCACACCGTACGCGTACGCGCCGGTCAGCCGTACCTCACCGACCAGACAGGATTTATTTAGGAGGGTCGCCTCCTCAGAGTGCTTTAAAGTAACGGCCACGGCGGTACCGTACCAGCGGCCAGAATCCTCGATCCTGCTCGCCAAGCGCAGTCCAACCGGAGGCGCGGATGGTTGTCAGGATGGTTGGCAAGCTGGGACGGATCGGGTGTCCCGAGATTCGCGTCGGTCTCTGCGTCATGCCGTACGGGAACGGAGGGGAGGTTGAAGTCCGGCGCGCCCGCAAGGAGGCCGGCGGCGCGGGAGGTTCACATACGAAGCTCTGGGTTCCGTCGCTTTTGCGTCGTCCAAGACCCGGCCGAGCTCCACTGCCCAGCGGCTCGACGTCATGAGACTGCAGTTAGGCTCCTCGGCGCGCGCAGGCTGCGGTTGGGTTTGCCGCAGGGGATTAAGAGTCCGGTCGGAGAGCGTTCGCGGGCGGGGGCTTGAGGTCGGCGGCATGGTGCGGGAGTCGGGGCGAGTCGGGCTGCGTCGGACGTGGTTGCTGTCAGAATTGCCGTCGTTCTGGGAGGGGGTCGGTGACCGCGGGGAACGTCGCTGGCGCGGGCCGCGGGGCCAAACCCCACGCGATTCGGAGGCTACCGCGCGGGCCTTGCCTTAGCGTTTACTCGCGCCGTCGCGGCCGGAAAGTCGGATTTCGGAGCCGGAGTCGTCAGCCGGCGGCCGCTGGGCCTCCTCGGAGTTGCCGTCGAAAGAGCTGCGTTCGGTGAAGGTGAGCGCTGGCCGCACGATTGACCGGAACAGATCTTCGCGGGCCGCTCCGATATCCGACTGACCGCTGAGCAGGGGGAAAAACGCGAGGTCGGCGAGGACCAAGTGGGCCAACCGCTGGAACAGCGGTGAGTCGCGCACGATCTCGCCCCGATCGGCGGCGGCTTCAAAAACAGCAGCCAGCCCCTCGACCATTGGCGCGATGATGTCGGCCCGCAGGGCCGCGGCGAAGTCAGGGTCGGTCGCCGCTGCGTCCAGCAGCGTAAATCCCATCCGCAGGTCGCGGTCCGACACGTGATCGGCGCGTGCCATCCCTGCGAAGGCCTCCTCGACGGACCTCGCATCGGCGTCGATCAGGGGCGGATGGCGGACATTGCTATTCGTTAGGGACGCCATGACCAGCCCAGACTTGCTACCCCATTGTCGGTACAAGGTCGCCTTGCTGACTCGAGCACGGCGTGCAACGGCGTCGAGGGCGAGCCGCTCGTACCCGACCTCCAACAGTAGGTCGTGCACGGCGTCGAACACCTCCGCGCGGCGTTCGGACGACATCCGAGAGCGTGGCATAGAATAAGTGTACGAAACGGTTTCGTACACCAAGAGTGAGGCTTCGGATGAAAATCCTGATGTTCGGCCGCGGCGTGATCGCGACCATCTATGGCTGGGCCCTGGAGCAGGCTGGGCACGACGTCGAGTTCTACGTCCGGCCCGGTCGTGCCGCAGCATATGGGGGGGTCGTCGATCTGGATCTCCTGGATGCACGACGCAACCTGCGTGGGCAACAGATCCTTGAGAAGTGGCCGGTGCGATACCGCGAGACACTGGAAGCCGACCACGCTTTCGACCTGATCGTGCTCAGCGTCTCGCACCACCGGCTCGCGGCGGCCGCCGACTTCCTTGCGCCGCGTGTCGGCCGCGCGACAGTCCTCATATTCGGCAACGTCTGGGCAGAGCCGCTGGCCGCGATCAGCCCGATCCCGCCCGCCGTGGCGGCTTGGGGCTTCCCGCAGGCTGGCGGCGGCTTCGACGAGCAGGGAGTGCTCCGCGGGATACTGCTGCCCTCCGTTCTTTTCGGCACCATTCAGCAGCAGCCCAGCCAGCAAGCCCTCGACGTACGTCAAGTGTTCCGAGAAGCGGGACTCCGGGTCAGAGAGCAGCCCGATTTCCGCGGCTGGCTCTTGATCCACTTTGCGGCCAACGCGGGCATGCATTCCCAGGGACTGAAGGCGGGTTCCCTCTCTAACCTCGTTGGGTCATCCAGCCGCTTTCGCGAGGCTCTGCTGACCACCCGCGAACTGATGCCACTCCTAGAAGCGCGTGGTGTCGATCTACGACGACACCGGCGAAGCACTCTGATGTTCCGAGCCCCCGCCAGAGTTACGGCTGGGGGCGTGGCTTGGGCAACCGTCCACATCCCCGCGGCGGGCCGCTCGCTTCAGGCGCAGACCGCCACTGACGCGGAAGAGCCGCGCGCGATCTGCCGCGACACCCTAAGTGAAGCGCACAGGCTCGGAATTACAGTGCCGAGACTGGAAGCGGTGGCGCCGAGGTTGGCGGCCGCCCCGCCTGCACGGTGAAGGGTACCGGAGCGTTCGCGGACAGGACGCCGACCCTGTAAGGGCCTCGATGCCCTTCAGACCCGTCCCGTGAAATGCGCGGACGGGGGGCGCCTTATCTGCTACGTGGTTCGAGCATCTGACTGCCAGGCTGACGCCGGAGTGTCCCTCAGGTGACGTAGGCTGCTGGATCGGGACGAATGAGCTGACCGCCGTTCGTGTCCGTTCGGCCTCGGCTACATCCGGTGCCATGGGGGGTACGGGATAGGGGTACAGCCCGCGTTGGCCCTGTGGTCCCGGGATCCCTTGCTGCCGCCTCAGATCGGTCCGGGACGACTACCCGGTTTGGGGATGCTCTGAGCCGGAACTGTCCAAGGCCGAGCGGCCAAAGTCGAGACCCGTATCTATGCTTCGCGCATGGGTCGATCCCTCTATCTCATCGGCGGGGCAGGCCGATGCGGCAAGACCGAGCTTTCCCTTCGGCTGCTTCGGGCACACTCGCTGCCGATCTTCTCGACGGATCTGTTCATGTCGTTCATGGCCGATATAGACGCTGGACGCCCAGTACCTCCGACCATGTGGACGGATGAGAAGTGGTTTGACCTAGCGGCCGGTGTCGAGCGCACTCGAGCACGGTTTCGTGAACACCTTCCTAAGCTCCTGTGGGGCGTTTCTGGCGTGTACGAGAGCGGCATCTTCGAGGGATGCGAGATTGTCCCTGATGACATCCCGGGCCTGGCGGCGAGCGCTCGAGAGTGGAACGCGGACGTCCGAGCCGTCTTTCTGGTTCGAAACAGCGTGAGCCTCGACGCGCTCACGGGAGTACAGGCCCGTCACGACTGGCTCCAGTGGCTAGGGCCGTCGGTCCGAGAGGCCATGGTGGAGGACATCGAGCGTCACTCCGCCGAGACCGTCGAAAGCGCACGTCGCCTCGGGATGCCCGTTGTTGATGTCTCCCGAGACTTCGACGCTGCGATGACGTCGGCGGCTGCCGCCCTGGGTCTGCCGGTATAACCATCGCGGTCCGACGCGCTCGACCCCACTGGCCGATGTCAAGCCGTCGCCGAGCGTTCGTGGCCGCCCGCGCATGACCTTGCCCGTCGAAGGCTGGGCAGATCAGGGACGAACCTTGCCGACGAGCGGAAGCTTGTAGGTGGCCAGAGGGCTCCGCCGAGGCATCATGAGGCAGCGGTTGAGGGCTGATACAGCTCAAATCAGGTGGTGCGCCCGGAGGGAATCGAACCCCCTGCCTTGCGGTCCGGAGCCGCACGCTCTGTCCGATGAGCTACGGGCGCGCGCTGAAAAGCCCACCCAAAATACGCGGACTGGCCACCGCGACGCCGGTCCCCGCCATGAACGAACGGAGCTCACGCGGGGCCTGACGAAGCTTCGGGTCCTGCTACCGGCAGATGAGTTGGTCCGGCTGCGCGGCGCCGCGACTCGTACTCGGCACCTGCGGCACGTGGCCGCAACCCGTTCATCTTGTCTGGGTTACGCGCACACTCTGAGGGCGGGCGTTGTGCCCTTCGCCGGCCTCTGCGAGCCGAGGGTTGGGCAGCGAGCTTTGTCGAAGGACCATGGGTAGCGCATCGTCACGCCCGGCCCGCGATTCCACCTCAGGTACGGTGGGTCGTCGTGCGCAGGCGGTCGCTCTCGGCCCCGGTCCTGACGCTGATGGCGGCGGCCCTGCTTGTTGCCGCCTGCGGTGGGCCGATCGGGCCCAATCCGGCGACTGGCGCGATCCGGGGGTCGGACGTCCCCGCCGGTTGGGCGCGCTGCGGCTGGTCCGGCTCGGTAGCCCGCTACCTGCCCCTGGCACGAAGGGACGAAGCCGGCTCAGCCGACTCCGTCCGGAGGAGCTGGTTGGCCCAGCAGAAGGTCGGCGCGACGGCAGCACAGGTGACGGGATACGTGGCGACTCGTTCCGACTGCTCGGGTGGTCTCGGGCAGACCGCTGGCGCCTCGGCCCTGACCTGGACCATTGCCTATGCGTCGGCCGAAGACGCGCACCGCGGCTACGAGGCTGGAGTCTTGGGGTTCCCCACGCCCGACCCGGACCGCATCCAGGCCGAATTGCAGGTGGGGCCTTCTACCGGCCTCGGCGCCGACTCCTGGACCTTGACCCAGACGTCGCCGGGCCCGCCGCTCTTCCTGGCCTGGTGGCACGAGCGCTCCCTGACGAACCTCCTGGTCGTGGTCGGCCTCGCCACTACTGCCGCCAACCCAATCGCGCTCCGCGTCGACGCCCACATGGAGCGCTGAGGCGGCGCCCCGATGCGGTCCGGGCTCACCGGTAGAATGCCTGGGTTGCCCGCCCGTGGGCGACCTACGCGCCTGTAGCTCATCGGATAGAGCGCATGCCTGCGGAGCATGAGGTAGCAGGTTCGATTCCTGCCAGGCGCACCACTGTCCTCTCTCAGGACATAGGCATCACCCCGAACCCCTCATTAGGGGCATGGTGGCGCCTCGGGGGGCCAGGCGGCTCGTTGGAGGGCTGGTAGTCGAGGGTGAGGGCGCGCAGGAGCTCTCCGGTGGCGCTGTCGACGACCTTGACGTTAGGTGCTGGACGAGCACGGAAAGGTGGATCCGGGGCGTGGGTTCGGCTGACACCGATGTGGAGAAGACCACGGGGGGGACGCCGCCGATGAGCATCAATGGCGACGGCTTGGGAGGGTGGGGTAGGCGGCGTCAGTTAGGGATCTCGGGTGTCGCGCTCTGGTCTGGCGTCGGGCCGGTCAGCAGGTAGTAGAACCCGGCCTGCCAGCACGCGTTGGAGAATGCGGCCTGGAAGCGGATATGGGAGCCCTTGGGGCGCTTGGCGGGTGTGCGGACGACCAGCTCATCGCGGGTCAGATGGAGGCTGATGGTGGGCGGCGAGAGGCGCTGTCGGTGGCGATGAACCAAGTGCCGGGCGATGGTGTCGGGGCGCATCGAGGGCCGTGAGCTCGTGGCGCGAGTCGACCCTGAGGTCAGGGACGATTGCCGTGCGTGATGGTCGCGGGCTTCGGGAGCGGAAGTCGAAGGCCTGCTCTCCCTCCCTTCCGGTTCCGGGCGCACCTCATCCAGCCCTGAGAGGCCGCGTAGCCGCGAGCCACGTGCTGGGAGCGGCCCTCGAGGATGGCCCTCGCGCCGTCACTAACGAAATTGAGACCACGGCCCGAAAAGTCCCCCCCCGAGCGCTTGGTCAATTCCCTGGACCGGTGGCGAACTGGAGACATGGTCCCGCCCCCGGAAGAATAGGATTCAAGCATGCGGGACCGCGTGGAGGTGTCCGGTGAACTCTTCGGCCGCGTGCGAGAACTCGAGACGATCCGGGCCGCGCTTTGCGAAGTGTTCGATGGCCGCGGGCAGGCCCTGGTTATTCGGGGGCCGGTCGGCATTGGGAAGACGGCACTCCTCAGATACACAGCGAGAGAGGCAGTCAGGCTTGGTGCCCAGGTCTTGACCTCTTCCGGTGATATCCTCGAGCACGACTTTCCTTGGGAAGGCGTCCGGCGCCTCTTTGAACAGGGTGCCGGCGAGCCTGCTCGCCCGGTCATCCCGATCAGACCTGATGGGCCGTCCTTGGTAGCGCGCCTCCACGCCCTCTACTGGTTGACTGTGGACCTCGCCGGTAGCCGACCGCTCGTGCTGCTCGTCGATGACGCACACTGGCTGGACGATTTCTCCCTGCGTTGGCTCGCCTATATGGTAGGCCGTGTGGACGGCGAGCGAATCCTCCTCATGGCCGCCTCCCGTCGGGAAGGTCCCGACGATGAGATGGGCGCCTGGGCCGCTTTTCTCTCTCAGGCAAAGTTGGTAGACCTGGAACCGCTCGACGATGGTTCGAGCCGGCTCCTGCTTGCCGACGAGCTTGGCGAGCTTGACGAATCTCTCTCTGCTGGCATCTGGCGGGAGACGGGTGGTAACCCGTTTCTTCTCACACAGATGGCGCGAGCTCTTCAAGACGGGACAATCCCACGTGATGGCGACGATACAGGAGTGCTCGCGAGGGCGAGCCGTGCCTCCGCGCCTCAGTTGTCGCTCCGCATCAGTCGCCTCGGCCGAGATTGCGCCCGGGCAGCCTCAGCGATTGCCCTCCTGGGTCCCTCCGCTTCGAATTCTCGTTTGGAGGTGTTGTGCGGCTTCACTCCGGACCGCACCTCTCAAGCTATTCAGCGACTGTATGACGATGGTCTCGTCCAGGTCCAACCGCGCCTCTCGTTGAGACATCCGCTATTTGAAACCGCCGCATACGAAGCACTCTCACCTCAGTCCCGTGCCCTCCTCCACCGGGACGCGGCTCACCTCGCTCACGCGGCGGGGGAACCGCCTGGAGTGTGGGCGCCACACTTGCTACGCGCGCAGCAGTCCGGCGATCGATGGGTCATCGACCGCCTCCGTGAGGCAGCCCACGAGGCCTGGAGTCGATCGTCTCCGGCCGGTGCCGCGACGTACCTCCGACGCGCATGGCAAGAGCCACCCGAGGCCGAACTTCGGGTGCCCGTATTGCTTGAGTTGGCGGAGGCCGAAGCAGCATGCGATCCGTCCCGAGCATCGACCTACTATCGGAGGGCACTAGAACTCTCTCGCGACTGGCGGCAACGTGCACATGCCCGAGTAGGCTTCGCGAATTGTCTGTCCTTCGGGGCGAGTTCGCCGAGGCCACGCGGGTTCTCGAGAACGCATTGGCAGAAATTCCACAGAATGAGACCGAGCCCCGCGATCAGGTTCTCGTGGCGATTCTTAACACGGCTCGTTACGACCCAAAGGCTCGCATGAATTATCGGAATCACATTAGAGAAGCGCGGGATCGAGTCGCCAGCGAAGTCACGCCCGTTCCTGGACTCAGGGCCAATATTGCTCTTGAGCTCCTGGCGCAGGGAGTTGATCGCGAGGACACAGTCCACCAGGCCCTGGAGGCCCTCGAGGGTCTAACGGGCGATTCGATCGAGGATGTTATGTGGTCGGCGGTGCTGATGACGCCGCTGATCTGCGGCGGGCTCCTCGACACCGCATTGCAGTACAACAAGCGCCGCGTACAAATGATCAGAGAGCGAGGATGGACGCCGGCGCTGGGAATGGCCCTCGCCACTCACGCGAAGCTTCACCTCTGGCGCGGCGATGTGACCGCCGCCCTCACCGATGGCGCCGAGGCACTCACCGTCTGTGAGGACCCTATCTCCACCGCCCACGCAGCGACCTTTCTCGCAGAGGGCCTGCGTCTGCACGGCGAGGGCGAAGTCGCCTGGCGAATTCTCGAGGACAACGGATTGGCGGCCCAAGTGCCTGAAATTTGGCCCTATCCGCTACTCCTTGCGGACCGCGCGATGCTCCACCTGGATTTCCACCGGGATCCACGCCGGGCGCTTGCCGACCTTGAACGATGCCGTAGAGGCATCGAGTCGATGGAAGTGCGATGCCCATCGCTTGTTCCCTGGAGGCCACGCATGGCTCTCGTTCTCCATGCGCTTGGCCGGGACGAGGAAGGAGCACGGCTTGCGATCGATGAGGTCGAGGCAGCCCGCCGCTGGGGCGAGCCCGGCACTTTAGGCGAGGCCTTGCGGGCACGTGCCACGTTCGTCACCGGTCCGCAACGCATCGGCCTGCTACAAGAGGCGGCGACGATCCTCGACGGCTCCGAGCGCGTGCTGGATCTAGTCGGGGCCCTCGTGGACCTGGGGGCAGCCCTGCGTCGGGCCGGCAGCCCCCACGAGGCACAAGAGCCACTCCGGCGAGGATTGGCGATAGCAGACCAATCAGGGGCGGTGGTGCTGGCTCGGCGTGCTCGCGAAGAGCTCGGGGCCGCCGGCGGTCGACCTCGTCGGTCAGCGCTCCAAGGCCGAGACGCACTGACTCCGAGCGAACTGCGCGTTGCGACGTTGGCCAGTGAGGGCCGATCGAATCCCGACATCGCTGGCCTCCTATTCGTCACTCGACGGACTGTCGAAACTCACCTCACGCAGAGTTACGCAAAGCTCGGTGTCCGCTCGCGCAGCGATCTTTTGCAGGCCCTCCAAGGTCCCGCCGACCGCTAGTACTTCGACGGTTCCACCAACCCCTCCACGAGACGGCCCTCTGGGAAATACCGTGGTGCCTCCACGATGACGGCTGGGCCAAGACGGTCGACAATTTCTCCCCGAGCCCCGGGCCATCACACAATATCCAACTTGGAGTCGAATGTCACCAGCCTTCCCAATCGAGCAGTCCCTGACGTCAGACCTAGGTCCCCTCGCCGACATCGAAATGACGTCCACGGTCCGACTGCTCAGCGATGGGCGGATAAGGGTCGATAGTAGCGCCACTGGCCTCACCGACATTGCCGGAGGCTTCGTCGGTGTCGTTGTCGCCTTGTACCGCGAGCTCGGAGACCGATCCAATGCACTGCTGTGGACGTCACATCCAGTACGCTATGGTCTGGGGGGCAAATGGATCGGTCGATCGCACGTGGGCACGTCGTTCACTCAGACAGTCGATGCGGATGTCCCCCCGCAGATCGGATACGTGCTCATCCACCACTACTCATCACCTAACGACGGCACGGCAGATGTCCAGCTGTGGCTCACACGCCTGGGGACTGCGCTGCCGCCTATCTCCGAGGTGATGAAGGTTCCTTCTGAGACGACGGCGTGCAAATCACCATCCGAAATTGACTAAAGGATCTGCCATTGATTGAACATATCCAAGAATGTCATATTGCGTTGGTTCGCTGTCTACCTACCAATTACGGAGAGTTATTGATGCCAGAGACAATTGGGGAGCAGCCAGAAGTGCCCCAGGAACAGCCAGTCGTCCCAAGTGTCGCAGGAGCCGCGCCCGTAAGTGGGGAATTGACTCTGAGCGATGGGACCATCCTCAAACTCGAGGGAACCCTCATCGCGTACTCGAGTTCGGCGGATGGGGCAGAACACCCAGCTCTTTTGCCGGGGGGCGGTGGCGGCGGCGTTCCTCGGCCCGACGCCCTCTATCCGTTTGCGAACCCCACCACGTGTGCCGAAGTTGCTGCTGACTCAGCATTCTTCCAGAATAGGCTCACCACACTCTCAAATCAGATGCGTGAATATCCGAATGAGCGCGACGAACTCATGTCGTCTTGGCAAGGAGCGGCTCTGGCACTACAAAAGTGCAACGGTCTACGTGCGCAAATGCGTTGCCCCTGAGAAGCTGACCGGTCCCAGAAATCATTCTTCGGTCTTTGGCAGAGTTCGTTCGGTGGGCTAAGTAAGAGGAGCTTGGGCGGGACCCGGCCAGTCGCCACTGCGGCTCTGGCCGGGTCCAACCACGACAACCGGTGCCCGGCCCTCGGGTTGCGGTGCGCGGGTAGAGGACCAAGTCCTTCCTTCCGCCAACTGGTCATCCCGACCTCTCGATCACCTTGGACTCATTCGTCGTCATTCGGCCGTCTCCATGCAGCCGCACGGGAAGCGGGTGTGTTCAAGGGAGGCATGTGAGGGATGATCTGGGGCATCGTGCCCGAGGAGCTATCTGGGTCGAATGGGACCAGAGAGCCATGCATCGCCGCGCCGCAAGCCTTCTGCGAGCCCGCGGGACGGGCGCCGCGGATAGCCGCCTTCGAAGCTTGCCGGGACGGACGGCCGACCGCACGTTCGATCCGGCGCGTCTTCGGGTCGTGCAGGGGCGCGTCAGTCGCCGCGGGCATTCCCGTAAACCGGCCTGCAGCGGATAAGGAACATCGACCTTCACTTCGGCTGGTGGAGGGTCGCGAAGGCATTGGCGCCAGCCCGGCCCGAGCGATGAGACGCTGGAGGGATGAGAGGGCCGACTCACGCGGTGATCGGGTTGGGGGTGGCGACGCCGTTTGCCGCGGTCGAAATCCCTCACTCGGTGATCGCCGGCGGAGCGCTTCTCGTCGCCGGCGTGATGGCCGGCACAGCCCCCGACGTGGACCTCCGGCTCGGGCTCCGTCATCGCGGGATCACCCACAGCGTGTGGGCGGCGGCGGTCGTCGGCGTCCTGGTCCTCATCGTCGGCGAGGCGTTCGAGTCGAGGTACCGGTACCCCGACCTGACCTCGGCGGTTCCATTGCTCGCCTTGGTCGTGGCTCTGGCGTGGGTCAGCCACATCCTGGCCGACCTGACAAATCGATCGCGGGTAGCGGTCTTCTGGCCCTGGTGGTGGGGGCACTTCCGCTGGGGCGTCCGCGAGGGGTCGGTTCCGTCGTTGGCCGAGGAATGGGCGGTCAGGCTCCTCGTCGTCGCTCTGGTCGCCGTCGAGGCCGGCCGCTACCTCGGCATGCGCTTTATCGCCTGACGCCGCCGATCACGTGCATGCCTTTTGGATACTCGTGGGCTGTCCGAATGGCCGGTCGCATGAGGCAACCACTCGGCGGGGCAGTCGCCGGGCTTTGCCCTCTCTCCGCGCTCGACGGGCCGCCGCCCTCCCGGGTCGAGCCGGTGGCGGATACCGGATCTCCGTCATCGGTCCAACCTCCAGAGGTGGCGGTACCGCGTGGGGTCGTCCGGCCAGGCTTCCCGCTCGCAGATCACGTCGCCGACCGACTCCAACTCGTGCAGCCTCACCAACACCGCCCGGGGACCGATGCCGGTGTCCTTTGTGATCACGAAGTCGGTCGTCGGGCCGTGCATCTGCAGGTATCCGCGGATCTTCAATCGCTGGGCGCTGCGGCCGTCCTCGACCGCCTGCTGGACCATCACGACGCGATCGAGCAGGCTTATCACGCCCGTCTGCCCGCTCGCAGCCTGAGATGTCGTAGCACCGCCCCCCGCGCCTTCTGGGCTCATACGTCAGATGGTCTGTGTCCCTTGTCCCCGCCGGCCATCGGTCTTTTTGAGACCGTGCTGGGCGCAAGTCCCGGTTGCCTTCCGCAAAGCCCCGGTGACGTCGAGCGGGCCTGGGCAACGCCCGAGACGCTCCGCTGAATCGGCGGCGGAGGTGGGACCTGGGGGGCCCGCGCTCGGGTTTCGCCGCAGCCTACTCGAGCCGATGGCGACGTTTACAGTTCCACGGGGTCCACAGTTGCTCCCTGCTTGCCGGGCGAGCGCTGGGGCCTCACGGCAATCCTCCGCGACTTGATGAGCGTCTCTGGCCCCGCGCGCGCCTGAGCGGTGACGCCCTTGACGTCAGATGCTGCGAGAACCCTCAGCCGATAGAAGTGGTCGCCCGGCGCCGCCCGCTGGTAGTGCCCTGGTCACTCTCCCTGTCCTGACGTCCCTGCTCCACATTGGCAGCGCTTCACGCCCACACGCCGGATCGGTCGTATTCGGCACGCTGCCGCGGGTCTCCCAGGACATCGTGGGCCCTGTTGATCGCCTGCATTCGCGGGAGGTCGGGTCGCAGCCCGTCCGGGTGGTAGAGCTGGGCCAGGCGTCTCCAGGCGGCTTCCATCACTTCCACCTCCGCCCGCGGGTCCACCTGCAGGGTCCGGTAGAGCCCCGCTGGGTCCCGGTCCGGCGCCGCCTCTGGCCTCAGGCGCCCCGAGTCCGGCGCCTCCTCAGCCTTTGCGTGGCCCGACGCCCGCGCCTTCTCCGCGCGGAGCAGAAGTTTGACGAGCTCGTCCCGCTCGATCAGCCGGACCCCGCAACTCTGTGCCTGTACGTGCGCGGCCGGCGTGCACAGCGAGTTGGTCACCACACAAGCCTTCGGGATGCCGCGATGGCGTGCCCCGGCCAACGCCGGCATGACGGCGCCGTTGCCGACGTGTTGGCGACGGCGCGAGTCGCACAGCTTTCCGTGGAGCGCCATCGCCTCATCCACGGAATGGCCCCACCGCACGATCAGATCCGTGCCGTAGTCGCAGCCCCCGCGCCCGACGTTTTGCACGTCGCACCCGAGGTCCCGGAACATCGCCTCGAGGCGGTCCTCGAAGAGGCGGCCTGCCCGCCGCCGCCCGAGCTGAGCCACCCACTGGTCGATCTCTTCGATGCCGCTCGCCCGCAGGCCGGCCAGATGCCGATATCGCGCTTCCTGAGCTTCCCTCCGGAGGGCCACCCGCCGGCGCCAGCAGTAGACGCGCCAGCCGATCCACCACGAGACCGAGGCCAGGAACGCCAGGAAGGCAACGAGGATTATCCAGGGGTACTGGCTGATCACCAAGAGCGCCAGGAGGAGCGTCGCGACCGCCAGGACCACGACCCAGGTGTCGCCCGATGAACCACGCCGACGTCCGGTCAAAGCTCGACCTCGCATCGCCGCCCGCAGTGCAGAAACCCTGTCGTCATGGGGCCCGAGTTGGCTGTCATCGCACCGATTGGCTGGGTCCGGTCCGCCACACGCAGGAGCGTGCCGATCGACCGTCTCGGCGCCACGGATCGTCCGGACTGACGGCTCCCAATGGGGGCGGTTTGCGGCACGCACCGGATGCTACAGGCCGCTTTCGGGCGCCCGCACCGGTTTGCCCGAATTGTCCAGAGAGAGGGACTCAGGCCCAACCCCTGGGCTGCAGACACCCACCAACCGAGTGGCGAAGCGTGACCACAGGACAGCACGTGACTGCGGGCGAGCGCCTGCGACTCGCAATCCGAGACTGCGGTGGCCGCCGCCCCCCGCCGCTGCGGCGGATCTCCTCGATGGCGGCTGGGAATCCGCGAGCGTTTACCGCCGCCCCCAGGAGAGAGCAAGAACGAGTCGGATCAGAAGCTGCCGATCCCTTTCCCGATCATGACGACGCCGATAACCAGCAGGAGGATCGCCATCACCACGCGGTTGTTCTGGACAAGCCACCCTCGCAGGGCCTGGAGCGGTCTGGCCATGCGATCCTGCGCGAGAAGATAGGCGATCACCGGTACCGCGACCGAGCACGACGCCACGACGGTAAAGATCGCGATCGCGATCACATCCTGAGCGATGGGGAGGGACAGACTGCCGAGCGTCAACCCGGCGCCCATGCTCATCAGCAGGTTCTTCGGATTGACCGCGGCGAGAGCGAAGCCCAGGACCAGACCGCGGCCGGGGGTCATGGAGTCGATCGCACCCATCCATTTGGGCATGGCCGCCTCCTCGCCGTGCTGCGGCCGGCCGCGAAACTGCCAGACGGCGAGCAGAAGCAGCAGCACGCCCAGGATGATCTTGATCACGCCCGCCACGGGTTTGGAGCCGCTCGAATCGGCTTTCGGGATGACCGATGCAAGGAGCGTGAACAGAACGACGCCGACCAGGATCCCGAGCAGCCAGCCGACCAGAAACCCGACGCTCGTGCCCCGCGCCTTCGGCGACAGAAGCATGAGGATGGCCGCGATGATCGGGATCGGGCTGATGGCAACCCCAACGGCCAGGGGCAGCATGTCACCAATCGCGCTGCCCATGGATTTGAATGGTGCCCGATCCGAACCACCGAATGGGACGCTCGATTCTTCGGGCGTCACAAATCCTTTCCCGCCGGCCACTGCAGGCTCCGCTCACAGTCGGAATACTCATCCTGAGGTCGCGGCAGCACAGCTCGAGTCACAAGCTGCGGGACCCATCTCGAGCCCAGGCTGCGAGCAGCGTGACGGCTTACGGACGCTGGGCACGCCGGCAGGGGCTTCCGGCCGTCCTCGCCTGTGCAGATGTGGACTTCGTCCACATCGGGGTAAGATTTCGACCGTGGACAAGCATGAACAGCCGAAGGCCGCACCCGAGGTCGTCGACCGAGGCCGATTTGACGCTGCGCTCGCCGAGCAGGTCGTCTCCGAGAAGGAAGTCACTCGGCACAACGATCGGGCTTCCGCAAGTCGCCGCCGCCTTCCGATGGTCGAAGTCGAGGACTACCGCTTCACCGGCACCGACGGCCCCGTCAGGCTGACGGAGCTGTTCGCCGACAAGTACCTGCTGCTCGTCCAGAACGTCATGTTCGGCCCGGATTGGGACGAGTGTTGCCCGAGCTGCACATGGTCGGTCGACAACCTGCCCGCCAACATGGACCGGGTGTTCGACGAGGGCGTTGCCTTCGCGATGGTGTCGCAAGCGCCAATCGAGAAGCTCCAAGACTGGAGCGGCAAACGTGGCTGGACCCACGCCTGGGTCTCGTCGGCCGGTACCTCCTACCACTACGACTGGAATTGGACACAAGCGAACGAGCAGGGGGAGGAAGGGCCGGTGCCCGGCTACTCGTATTACCTCCTCAAGGACGGCAAGCCCTACCTGACCTACATGACCACGGCCCGTGGCACCGAGGCGATCCTCCCGGTGGCGCAGATCATGGACCGCACCGTGTACGGCCGCCAGCAGGAGTGGGAGGACAGCCCCGCCGGCTGGCCGCAGTACCCCACGTACGGGTGACGACCCAACCGATCACGTACCCGACGGCGAAGAGACGGCGTCCAACCCGCGATGCCGCAACGCGCGGATTCCGCAGCGTCGGCTGACGTGAACGAACTCAGCTGACGCCGGTTCCGTCGATCCGCTGGAGCTCGGATCTCGCGTCGGGACGGGTCGCGTCAGGCCGCCGGAACGGGCCCGGAGCACACACACTGGGCGGACGGGGACACACACAGGAAGCGCGCGGGTCGACGTCTTCCTGGGTCCCGACCGCCGATCGTCACCGCAAATGCGAGCGGTGCTTGAATGGGCGGGTGAGTGGTCAGGAGGACGGACCTCGCGTCGTCACCGCGTCCCGCGAGATCGCGGCCGGCGCGGACCGGATCTTTGCGCTGATCGCTGACCCGGCGCAGCAGCCGCGCTGGGACGGCAACGACAACCTGAAGGAAGCCGCGCCGGGACAGCGCGTCCGGGCCGTCGGAGACGTGTTCACGATGCGCCTGACCATGGGCAGCGTCCGTGAGAACCACGTCGTGGACTTCGTCGAGGGCAGCCGGATCGCTTGGCGGCCGGCCGAAGTAGGACAGGCACCGCCCGGGCACCAGTGGGCCTGGAGACTCGAACCGATCGAGGCCTCGCTCACGTTGGTCACGCATACCTACGACTGGACCGACCTGGCGGACGAGGAACGCTTTCCCCGTGCCCGAGCCACCACAACAGACAAGCTGCAGGCCTCGCTCATCCGGCTCGCCGCCCTCGCGGAGGCCGGCTGACCGGGCCCCGGCCCGCGTCCGGACCTTCACCTCTCCCGCGGCGACGGCGTACGAAGGAAGTGCGCGCCCGCCCCGAGTTGGGCCGCCTCGTCGCCCTGGTTGATGAGACCGCATCGTTGCAGGGAGAGGCATCCGCACCCGATACAGGTCGTGAGCCGCGAACGGATCGCTTCGAGGGTCGCGATCCGTTCATCCAGGTCACGGCGCCAGCTGCGTGACAGCTCCTCCCAGTCGCGCTTGCGAGGCGTGCGGCCGTCGGGCAGCCTGGCGAGCGCCGCCCGCATCCGCCCGAGCGGAATCCCTGCCGCCTTCCCCGCTTGCACGAGCGCCACGCGGCGCACCACGTCTCGCGCGTAGCGACGCTGGTTACCGCCCGTGCGCTGCGCTGCGATCAGGCCTTGCCGCTCGTAGAAGCGAAGCGCGGACTCGGAGACCCCGCTGCGCTGCGAAAGCTCGCCGATCGTGATCCCGCTCGGAAGCACTTGACTTAAACAATAGTTCAAGTTCTACCTTGTGGGTCATGGCTCTGGCACCCCAGCTCGGCTACGACGACCTGCCCCGGCTGCTGACGCGCATGACAGGCGACGAGAAGCACAATCCCGCCGCCTTCTCGACGCTTGACGTGCTCTGGGTCCTGTACGACCGCGTCCTCCGCGAAGGCGACCGATTTCTGCTCTCGAAGGGCCACGGGCCGAACGCCTACTACGCGGTCCTCGCGGCAAAGGGCCTGATCCCCGTCGAGGACCTCGACGGCTTCGGCTCGTTCGCGTCGCCGCTGGGCTACCACCCCGACCCGGTGGTCCTGCCGGCGGCGGCGATCTCGAGTGGGTCCCTCGGCCACGGACTGCCGATCGCGGTCGGTGTCGCCCTCGCGGGACGCCGGACATTCGTGCTCGTCGGCGACGGTGAGCTCGACGAGGGATCGAACTGGGAGGCGGTCCGGTACGCGGGGCGCGTCGCGCTGGCCACGCTGACGACGGTCGTCGTCGACAACGCAAGCGCGACCCACGGGTGGCCAGGAGGCGTCGAACAACGCTTCGCCCTCGAAAACTGGCAGGTCACCCGGGTGGACGGTCGCGACCACGACGCGCTCGCGACCGCACTCGACGCCGAGCATCGCGATGCACCGGCGTGTGTCGTGGCGGAGATCCGCCGATGACCATGCGCGACCGCTTCTACGCGTTGACGCGGGCGGCGCTCGAGGACAACGAGCGGGTGGCGGTCGTGATCGCCGCGATCGGTTCGGATACACTGCCGAAGCACCCGCACGTCTACGACGTGGGCATTCGGGAGCAGCTGATGATCGGGGTGGCCGCCGGTCTGGCGCTCGAAGGCTACCGGCCGGTGGCGCACTCGTACGCGACGTTTCTCGTCGAGCGGCCGTGGGAGCAGATCAAGCTCGACCTCGGCCACAACGATCTCGGCGCCGTGCTGGTGTCAAACGGCGCGTCCTACGACGCCTCGCAATCCGGGCGGACACACCAGGCGCCAGAGGACGTCGCCCTGCTGGCGGCGCTCCCCGGCTGGCGGATCGAGGTTCCCGGCCACCCGGACGAGTTAGAACGGGCCTTCAAGCGAGCGCTGCGCGACGACGGGCGCGTGTACATCCGGACGGCCCTGGACGAGAATGAAGCGCCGGTGGATGGCGACGGCCTCGCTCGCCTCCGCCAGGGGTCGCCGCTGGTGATCGCCGTCGGCCCCACGCTCGCGCCGACCCTCGAAGCGATTGCCGACCTGGATGTCGGACTCGCGTACCTGACGACGGTGCGACCATTCCCGCACGCCGATCTGCGCGACGCACTCGGTGACGGCGACGAGGTCGTCCTGGTCGAGCCGTACCTCGCCGGCACCTCCGCCGCCGAGGTCACCGCAGCGCTCACCGATCGCCGGCACCGTCTCCTCGCCCTCGGCATCGCGAACCCCGAGCTCCGCCGGTACGGGACGCCCTCGGAGCATCGCGCGGCCCACGGGCTGGACGCCCGCGGCATCCGCGCCGCGCTCGATCGTTTCCTCAACTGATTGCGGGACGCGCTCCCCCCATCGAGTAGAGGGACACCGACGGGTGCGCGCCAGCTCGCAGAGGTCACGGTGGACCACGAAGGGTGCCTTGGATCTGATCTCGTGTGAGGCCTCCGGCCCCCCAGGCGTCAGAGTGACGATTTGACGGTCAGGTAACCACCCACAGCCGGCGTCAGCACGCGCCAGATCTCGCCGCGGATCACCGTCTCCGGACTCCTCTACCGAGACCGGGCTCCTGGAGACCGTGACCGCGGCCGCCCACCCGCGATCAAGCAGCTAGCCGGATCTGGGACGGGCCGAGGGGATCAGGCGACCGACCGGGGCCGCGGGCGCATCCCGAGCCAGCCCAGGACCAGCCCGACCACGATCATCACGATGCCGATCGCGGCCCACTGATGCTCGCCCGACATGGCGCTGCCGGGAAGGATGCCCACCCCCTGCAGCGTGAAGGCGAGGCCGGCCAGGATGAGCAGGATCGCGGGCAGCAGCAGCAGTCGTCGCATCAATCAGTCTCCGAGGTGTCGGTTTCCGGCTGAGCACCATTTGAGCGTTGAAACTCTATGGACGCCCGAAGAGCAAGCGAGTGCCCGTACGGCACTACTCGACCGTGTTACGCGGCCTGTGCCGTACCGGCGAGACCACGCCGCGGCGATGACGATTCCAGTGACGGCCGGGGCCGGCAGACCACGATTCCTCCGGTGGCCCGGCGGGGCCTCGCACCAGGTCCCCGTCCAGCTGCGGAATCAGAAACCGGGCTCGGTCCCCGTCGTGCCCGACACGACCGGGTGGACTTCGAGATTCGCGCACAGATCGATCGGCGATGGCGCCGCCAGCTCGGTCGACTGGGACGTGTTCGGAGGCGTGACCAGCACCGCTCCGTAGGTCGGGCACGTGGTCTGCTGCGGAGCTTGAGGATTCTCGATCCACTCGAGCATGGCCGCCGCGGTCTGGCCCGGCCCCAGGTCGACGACGGGAGGACTGCTCTGATTTGCCGCCAGGCCACCCAGGTAGCCGGCCGGCGTCCGGCTCGCCTGCACGACCTGCTGACCGCTCGAGCTCAGGACCGCCGCCCCCGGGTATCCCGTCAGCGTGCAGCCCGTCGCCGATCCATTGGTGAACCGCAGCGGGAATCCGCCGTGGCCCCCGGCACCTTCCCAGGGCCCGGTCGCCAGCGTGAGCTGAGCCGCTGTGCACTGCCCGGGGGCGGCGCCAAAGTACCCCGGAGGCACCAGCTGCTGAGGTCCCGCCCAGCCACTGTTCGAGCCCCACGCGTGCCAGAGCCCGCCGTCCAGCCCCCTCCAGAACACGTCGAACGCTCCCGGAGTGGTGGCCACCGGCATCGGCTGCGACCCGACCAGGCCCGAGGGTAAGGGCTGTGCTCCCGACCACGATGCGCCAGGGCTGCCGAACTGGTACCAGGCGGCGCCGTCCGCGCCGACCCAGAACGCGTCGACCTGTCCAGGCTGCCCCGACGCAAACCGCGGGGACGAATCCAGCGGTCCGCCGCCGGCGAGTGATGGGCCACTCAGCGTCCCGGTCCCTCCGGTCGCGTACCACAGGTTTCCATCCGTGCCCGACCAGCCGACAAGCTGATTTCCGCTCCCGAACGCGGTCGCCGACGACAGCGAGCCGAGGGCACCCATCGGGGCGCGGGCAGCCGGCGACCAGCCGCTTGCGGGACGATAGGTGACGTCTGACAGACTCCCGCTCTGGTCCTCCCAGAAAACGTCGAGGTTGCCGTCACCGGTGGAGACGGGAACCGGGTCAGAGGTGAGCGACCCGGCCGGCGCCAGCTCCTGCGGCCCCGCCCAGTAGCCGTCGTACCACGCGTGCCAGAGGCCATTGTCGGTGCCACGCCAGAACACGTCGACGACACCGCTCTGAGAAGAAACCGCGTGTGGCTCCCCGCCGAGTGGACCCATCCCCAGATTTCGGGGGCCAAGCCACGCCCCCGGCACATACCAGCTGTACCAGAGGTTGCCGTCTGTGCCGTCGTACAGGACGTCGAGATCTCCTCCCCCCAGCGAGACGGGGGAGGGGTCGAACTGCAGGTTCCCGCCAAGCCCCGACGGCAACCCGCTCCAGCCCTGGCCCGGGACATACCAGACATGCATGAGACCTGCGGACGCACCGCGCCAGAACACATCGACGACGCCATCGGATTGTGCGACTGGTTCGGGTGTCGCCGCGCCGGTGTCTGCGGTGGCCGCCAGCAGGCTCGCGTGAACGGTGGCTTCGGGGCCCAGGCCCACGTCGAAGACCAGTCCGCCGAACGCGATCAGCACCGCCACCACCACGACGAGACGTACACCCGACCTCCAGCGAGGCCACCCTCGCCCAACGTCTCGCATCGCTCCACCCTGGCTGCGATCCATGTGCCCTCCTGGGGACCCTTCACACCACCGACGTTGAGCCTGCGATGCCGGATCGGTCTTCCGCGCCCCGCCGGTCACCCTGCCTCACGACTGGGCAACGAGCGCGCTCGGTCGCGGGTTACGGTGGGACGCGCGAGGCCGAACGCGGGTGACCCGGCGGCTTCTACGCGTGGCCCACTACGGGTCGGCCGTCCGAGCTTGCGACGCTCTGGCCGTCGAATCAGCACGAGGGGAGCGCGTCCGTACCCCGGGACGATCCGGGCCGGCCATCGATGCCTGGCGCCGCTCAGGCAAGGTCCCCGAGGATCAGCGTGATGAGCGCTTCCACGTCGGCCTCCGCCATCGGCGCCCCCCGTATGCCGAGCCGATGAAGGAGGGTGCCGACGATGACGTCGACGTGGAGCAGGAAATGCTCCGTCGACTCCCCGAGCGCCTCCTGAAGCGCGTCCTGGTAGGGGTCCTGCAGTCGGTGGAGCAGGAACTCGCGGAGCGCCGGGTCGCTGATCGCGTCGGTGAACACACCGGCGAAAGCCGCGCCAACTCCAGGTTCGCCGATCCTGGCGGCAACCCACCTGATCGCCGCCGGGTACGCCTCTCTGGGGTCGGTGGAGGGCAACCAGCGGGAACCCGGAGCCGGCGGGGGGCCGAACGTGTGAGCGAGGCACTCGGTGATCAGCACACCTTTCGACGGCCACCGCCGGTAGAGCGTGGTCTTGGCGACACCGGCCGCCGCCGCGATCCGGTCCATGGTCGCGCCCGCGTATCCCAGCTCGTCCACCGACCGCAGGGTGGCGGCGAACACCGTCTCGTCGACGTCCGCGCGGGGGCGACCCAGGGCCGGCGTGCTCGCTTCGGGCATTGACGCTAGCCTAGCCTCCCCGATTTGCGCTACTATCAGTAGCGTAATGGATCCGGAACTCGTGCCGTTCATCCCGATGTTCCCCCCAGCCGACCTGAGCGACCCGGCCACCGCCCGCCGGAACCTCTCGGAGCTGGCTGCCAGGATGCCCTCGCCCGAGACCGCGGACATGGAGATCGAGGACCGCATGGTGCCCTCGGCTCCGGAGGTGCCGGTACGGATCTACCGTCCGCGCGCCGCGCGCGGGGGCGCCATCATCTGGCTGCACGGCGGCGGCTTCGTGATGGGGGATCTGGAGACCGAGCATCCGATGGTCGTCCGGCTCGCAGACAGCACGAGCACGGTCGTGATCTCGGTCGGCTATCGCCGGGCTCCGGAGGACCGATATCCGGCCGCCCTCGACGACACCTACGCCGTGCTGACCTGGACCGCGAAGCATGCGGACGAGCTCGGCATCGACCCGGACCGGATCGCGATCGCGGGCCAGTCGTCCGGCGCGGGGCTCGCGGCCGCGGCCACCCTGCGGGCACGGGACGGCGGAGGACCCAGGATCCGGTTCCAGGTACTGAACCAGCCGGCGCTCGACGACCGCCAGGAGACGTGGTCGGCGCGGAACTTCACCGATACGCCCTTCCTGAACCGGAACAAGATGACGCAGGTGTGGCAGCACTACCTGGGCCCGGCGGCCGCCGGGCCCTACGCCGCCCCCGCGCGGGCTACCGATCTGTCGGGTCTGCCCCCTGCCTACATCGGTACCGCGGAGTTCGACCCGAACCGGGACGACGCCATCGACTACGCGCTGCGCCTGCTCCAGGCGGGTGTCTCGGTCGAGCTGCACCAGTGGCCGGGCACGTTCCACGGGTCGCTCGGGATCCAGTCGGCGGAGGTGTCGCAGCGCCAGCTCGCGGAGCTCGTGAGTGTCCTTCGCCGAGCCGTCGGCGCCCCCCGATCAACCACCGATCAGATGAGAGAGGAGGCCGTCCGATGAGCCTCGACGCGCCGCTGAACGCCCCTGCCGCAGACGGCCGGCTCGACCCCTTCCGGCACCGGGGTGAGTACGGAGTCGACGGCGACCCGACCAAAGTCCCCGCACCCGTGCACGCGATGGGCGTGGCGACGTTCGGCCTTGCCATGACCTCCGTGGTTCTGCGCGATTTCGTGCAGGGCCGGCCCCGGCGTGGAGCCGCGGCAGGGGTGATTGGAGGTCTGCTCGTCGGCAGCGCGGCGGTGTACGCGTACGCGACCCGCGCCGGTAAGTTCGCCGTCTGGGCCGACCTGCTGACTGATCTGCGTCTGCGGGGGGACGAGCGACTTCTCGACCTCGGCTGCGGTCGAGGGGCGGTGCTGCTGACCGCGGCCAAGCTGCTCCCCCGGGGCCGTGCAGTGGGCATCGACCTGTGGCGACCGGAACAGACCGGCAACTCGATGCAGGCCACCCTGCACAACGCGAGTCTCGAGGGCGTCGCCGGGCGCGTCGAGGTCGAGACCGCCGACATGACCCGCCTTCCCTTCGCCGACGGCAGCTTCGACGTGGTCGTCAGCAACCTGGCGATCCATAACATCCGCGGCCAGGAACGGCGCCGAGCCGCGATCCTCGAGGCCGCTCGTGTGCTTCGGCCCGGCGGAAGGCTGGTGATCGCCGACCTGCTGTTCACCCGCCACTACGTCGACTGGCTGGGCCACCTGGGCTTGCAAAACGTCCAGCGCCGCAACCTCGGCCCGAGGATGTGGTACGGCGGCCCCTGGTTCTCGGTCCACGTCGTGACGGCGGTTCGCTGACCTCGAGACCGCGCCTGGTCCTCGGAGCCGGCTGTTGGTGCACCAATCGCCCGGGTTGCGTTCGCGTTTACGGAGGGGGTAGCGCAGCAGTCTGCGAACCTTGAGAACCCTTGGGTAGCTGCGATCTCTGCGCGTCAGCAGGGCGTGTGGGATCACCAGTTCCCCGGTCGCTCGGGTGATCAGGGTGCCGAGTTGGCGGGTGGTCACCCAGACCTGCTGCGTCCCTCGGCGGAGGACATCCTGAACCAGGCTGAAGGAGATCCGCTCGCAGTCTCGTTCAGGGGTCATGGCGGCGCCGCGATGGGCCAGGTCGCGGCTCAGCTGATAGAGGACACAGTTTGCCCAGAACTCCTGCCTGACTCCCTCCACCGAGCCCGATCGCAGGCTGTGCAGGCGCCGCAGCCCGCACTGGGTGATCTTCAGCTCCTCGTAGCAGCCCTCGATCTCCCAGCGTTCGCCGTAGAGGCCGGCCAGTTCCTGGGCGGGTGCGAGGTTGGGGTCGAGCAGGTTGGTGGCGAGTCGGTAGACGGTGCTCGAGCCGGCGATCGTGTACTCGATGACGCGGACTGTGATGGGGTTGGGCTTGCGGCTCCGACTCGCTCCCACCAGGGCCAGGTAGCTTCCGTCCCCAAGGCGCTCTTGCACCTTCTTGGCGATGTGGGCGGGCACCCTCCAGACCACGTCGGCTTGGCGCTCCTCGACGAAGCGCTGCCAGAGCTTGGTGCCCAGGAAATTGCGGTCCGCCAGCACCAGCATATCTGGCGTCACCGAACTCAACAGACGGACGGCGAGATCCTGTTCACTGTCGTCGTAGCGACCGAATGCGATATCGACCAACGCACGAGTACCGCACTCGATCAAGGCCACGACGCGCGCCCGGGGCGGCCCTTGGCGCACGTCCCCCTTTGCCACCTGGCCCTCGAAGTAGGCTTCGTTCTCCTCGCTCTCGGCGAGACTCAGCGTGCTCCCATCGATGGCCATGACACGACGTCCTCGCCACCAACAGCCGACCTCTCGACCTTCGGCAAGAGGACCCGCGAGCTCGCGGAAGAGTCGCTCCATGACCGCTATTGCGGGCCGCGGAATGGGCGATTGGTGCACCAATCGCCCCCTGCCCGCTAGCCTTCCGTCGGAACCGCGGGGCGACGCCGAGATCGACCAGAGGGCTAGGAGTCGGCGCTCGCCCCCTGGCGCCGCGCGAACAGCACGTTCAGCTCGCGCTGAGGGATCTGGATCCCCGCGAAGCCGAGCGTGCCCTGGCCGCGCAGCTCCTGCGCGGCCTGGCGGACGAAGCCGAGGGCCGCGCGGGCGATGGTGCCGCCGAGGCTGATCCGCGCCACCCCCACCGAGCGCAGCGCGGCCACCGTGAGCGAGCTCGAGCCCAGGCCGAGCACCACGTTGAGCGGGCCTTCGATCTCCCTCACCAGCGTCGCGATCGCATCCAGGTCGTTGATGCCCGGGACGTAGAGGCAATCGGCACCCGCCTCCCGGTACCGGTTGGAGCGGCGGATGGAATCGGCGAGCGGGACCGGCGCTCCGAGCAGCTGGCCGTCGGTCCGCGCGGTGAGGACGAAGTCTGCTCGGCTCGCTTCGATGGCCCGGCGGGCGGCCGCCACCCGCTCCACCGCGAGCCCCTCGTCGTAGAGGATGCCGTTGTCGTAATCCTCGATGTTGCCGCCGGCGAGGCCCGCGTCGATGGCGAGCCGGATCGTCTCGGCGACGCTGTCAGGGGAGGAGCCGTAGCCGTCCTCGAGGTCGCCGTTGACCGGGATCTCGACCGCGCTCGCGATCTCGCGGATGCGATCGAGCATCAGGGAGCGCGACACCTCCGAGCCGCCTTCGGGGATCGTGTGGTCGGCCCGGCCCATCGAGAATGCGATGCCGGCGCTCGTGGTCGCGATCGCCTCGAAGCCTGCCTCGGCGAGGATGACGGCGGTCCCCGCGTCCCAGGCGTTCGGCATCACGAACCCCTGTCCGCTCTGATGCAGCGTGCGAAAGGACGTCATGACCTCGATGCTAGATTCCACCGTGCCATGTGTCCAATGCATACTTCCTTCGAGGTCCATCAACTTTGCTCATGGATGCCGCTCCAACTCTGGAGGTCGAACAGCTGCGGACGTTCCTCGCCATCCACCGCGCGGGCGGCGTCACACGTGCTTCAGCCGACCTTTTCCGCTCCCAGCCCGCGGTGAGCCGGCGGCTCGCGCTGCTGGAACGCTCGCTGGGTGCGCCGCTGTTCGAGCGGGTGCCCGGTGGCGTGGTGCTCAGCGAAGCCGGGAGGGCTCTCCTGCCGTTCGCCGAACGAACGCTGGCCACGCTGCGGGACGCCGAGGCCGCGGTCCGCGCGGTCAGCTCTGAGGCGGCCGGTCCGGTCAGCGTCGCGCTCGTCGGTACGCTGGCCGGCACCTCGCTCACCCCCGCGCTGCGGCGGTTCGCCCGGGGGCACCCCGGCGTCGAGCTGACGCTGCGGACCGCTACCAGCCGGGAGGTGAGCGAGCTGGTGCGGCGGGCGGAGGTCACGCTCGGGATGCGGTACGGCGATGACCCGGCCGTCGACCTCCGCTGCGAGGCGCTGTTCACCGAGCGCCAGGTCGTCGCCGCGGCGCCGGACCACCATCTCGCGGGCAGATCGTGGGACGGTCTCGGGGCACTGGCCGCCGAGCGATGGATCGCATTTCCAGAGCCCGCGGGTCGTCCCGAGGCGGGCGCCGGCTACGTTCGCCGCGCCCTGGAGGCGGCCGGCGTGCCCGATTCCGCCATCCTCCGCATCGACAGCCTGACCGCTCAGAAGCGGATGGTGGAGGCCGGGTTCGGGATCGCGTTCCTGCCCGAAAGCGGCATCCAGGAGGAGCTCGTCACGGGATCGCTCGCGGTGCTCGACATCGCCGGCCTCGACGTCGCCGTCCCCGTCGTCCTGGTCAAGCGGCGGGATGGATATCTGGGTGAGGCGGCCCGGGCACTCCTCGACGCGCTCCGACGGCACGGTGAGGCCGCCAGCGCCCGCTAGCACGCCCGGAGGACGGGGCCGCTGGTGCACCAATCGGACAAATCAGGGTGACAAATCAGGGCGGTTGGTGCACTGGTCGCCCTCGTGAGCCACGTGGGACCGGGGAAGGTTACCATCGGCCTGACGGGGCGCCCGCATGCGGAACGCGGAGACCGTTCGGACCCAAAGCCATGCAGACCGCGATTGATCCCACCGCGACCCCGACCCAGGGCACCCTGGTCGGTGGCTACGACGTCCGCACCGGGCGCTCCAGCTCCGGCCATCGCTGGCGCTGGCTCTGGACGCTCCTCCTCGGGGCGGGGCTCTGGATCGTGTGCATCGTCGTCACCGCGGTCACCCAGAACACGAACCTGCTTCCAGCCGACATCCTGATCGGCTCTTTCATGATTCCGGTGGCCGCGGTGGCGTGGAACTTCGACCACCGTGCCGACTCCTATCTGCCGATGACCCGCATCTTCTATGCGTTCGTGGTCGGCGGAACGCTGGGCGTCCTCCTCGCAGCCCTGCTCGAGGCACCGCTGAGCGTGGTCCCGGTGCCCTACCAGTTCGTCTTCGTGGCGCTGATCGAAGAGGCGGCCAAGCTGGCGGCCCTGATCATCGTCGCCCAGCGTCTGCGCCGCTACACGACCACTGACGGCCTGGTCCTCGGCGCCACCGTCGGCTTCGGGTTCGCCGCGCTCGAAAGCGCGGGCTACGCCTTCAACGGCCTGCTCACCCAGCACGGCCTCTCTCTCCCGGGCCTGGTCGGGAGCGTGATCCTGCGCGGGATGCTGGCTCCCCTCGGCCATGGTCTCTGGACCGCCATTCTGGGCATGTTCCTGTTCCACGCGGCGGAGCGTCGCAACCGGCTGCGCATCAGCTGGGCTCTGGTCGGCATGTACTTCGTCGTGGTCGGCCTGCACTTCCTGTGGGACTTCTCGGACTGGCTGGCGATCTTCCTGGTCGGCGCCAGCTTGGTCGGCGTGGTCCTGTCGATCGTCTTCGACCTCGCCGTCGGAGGGGTGGGGCTGGCGGTGCTGGGCGTGAGCTGGAACCGTCTCGTCCGCCTCCCTCGTCTGCGCGGCCAGCGGGGGCCGGGTGGATCTCAAACGGCTGCCACCACCTCCTGGCAGCAACCACCCTCCACCTGGCCCCCGCAGGGGCCTCCCCCTCAGGGCTACCGGCCGGGGCCGATCGCCCCTCCGCCTGACGCCTGGCAGGCACCGGGTTCCGCGCCCGGCCAGCCGCAGGGTCCCGCGGACGGCTGGCAGCCGCCGGTCCCGGGGTACAGTCAGCAGCCGGCGCCGCCCGGCTACCCCCAGCCCGGGCAACCAGGACGTCCCGGGCTCGGATAGGGCCGCCATCAGGAGATCGCGATGAACGTCTCGGAGCTGCTGCAGGACGCCTTCGATCGGGTCCACGAGGAATGCCATCAGGTCGTGAGCGGCCTCAGCCGCGAGCAGCTGGCGACGCGGCCCGGACCCGAGGCGAATACGATCGCCTGGCTGATCTGGCACCTCATCCGAGTCCAGGACGACCATGTCTCGGAGGCCGCCGACCATCCCCAGACCTGGATCGCCGAGGGCTGGTCGCGGCGCCTGGACCTGCCGTTCGGCGAGGACGCGACGGGGTACGGGCAGAGCTCAGAGCAGGTCGGCCAGGTGCTGGCTGACGGAGAGAACCTGCTGGGGTACCTGGATGCCACCCACGCCGCCACCAAGGCCTTTCTGGCCACCCTGACGGATGCCGACCTGGACCGCGTGGTCGATCGCAACTGGACGCCGCCGGTAACGCTCGGTGTGCGCTTGAACAGTGTCGTCTGTGACGATCTGCAGCACGTCGGGCAGGCCGCGTACATCAGAGGACTGCTGGGCGAAGAATGAGGCGATTGGTGCACCAACGCCCCATTTCGGGCACCGCGACAGGGCGATTGGTGCACCAACGGCCCACTCGGACCGTCAACGTTCCTCAGACGAGACGCTAGGCCCGGGGCGGCTCCTGCCGCCACAGCGGTTGACCGCGCAGGGCGAGGGCGAGCCCGGCGACCACCAGCGCGGCCAGCAGGGTCGCGATCAGGAGCGGGACCGCCGGATGCCCGGAGAGCACCAGCACCGCTCCCACGAACGCGCCCACCAGCATCGTCCCGATCGACAGCAGGCGCCTCACGACGGCCGTCGGACCTTGACCCGAGCGGAGGTCGGCGGCGATCCCGGTGAGCGTCATGGTGAGCACGGTGGTCGTCGCGTCAGGAACCGCGAGGCGTCGCGCGGTCGTGTTCTGGAAGCCCATCGCGGGTGCCAGCAGCGCCGCCAGGACGTAGATCGCCGCCGGCGAGCGGCCCAGGCTCGCAAACGCGACGATGGTGGCGGCGAGGAAGAGGACCAGCTCGATGAGAGCGGTGACCTGGAGCAGACGCCCGCGGTCGGGGACCAGCCGGCCGACCAGCCGGCCACCGGCACCGGCGCCGGCCAGGAAGCCCGCCAGCGCGATCAGCGAGGCGGCAAGCGAGAACCCGGGAGCCCGCGCCAGCGCAAAGCCGACGAACACGACGTTGCCCGTCATGTTGGCGACGAAGACTCGGCCCAGGCGCAGCACGCTGACCGCGTCGACCAGCCCGGTGACGACCGTCAGGGCGAGCAGGAAGTAGGGCAGGGGGCCGTGTCGCGGACCGGCCAGCAGGGGGAGACGCGGGCCCCGGCCGCTGCTGGTCGCGCTCATGACGCCTTCTCCGGCCAACGCCAGAACGCCCGGCTCGTGGCCACGCTCCGCTCAGTCTGCCAGCGTCCCGTGGATCACGGCGTAACGACCGGGTGCACCGTCACGCCACTCGGTCGCGCCCCATGGCCTCCAGAGGGGCACGCCGGGTGCCTCCTGAAGCCAGTGCGCATCGGGGGTCGTCACCTCCCGGCGCTCCGCGGCGTCGAGCGCCCGCACCACCAGCAGCAGATTTCGCACCGACTGCTCGACCGTCCCCACGATCGGAGCACCGTGCTGCACGGCGTCGGCGAAGTTGCACAGCTCTCCCCAGTGCCCGTTGTCGACGCCGTCGAAGACGTGAGTCTGAGGTGGTTCGTCGGCGCGGTGGAGCAGCACCTCCTTTCGCTGCCCGTGCTCGGTCAGCACCAGCGTCCCACTGGTCCCGTAGAAACGGGTCTCGTTGGCTTCGGGGGGGAGCGGGATGTCCGCGTAGGCGGCTGCGTAGCTGCCGATGGCTCCGCTCTCGAAGGCCAGGTCGAGGGCGAGATCGGAAGGCGCGTCGATGGTGGCGTTGGCCCGCTGGACCAGGGCGGACAGGCTGCGCACCTCTCCACAGATGAGCCGGAGCCGGGCCATGTGATGGACGCCGGCATCGAGCAGGGCGCCGCCGCGGTAGGCAGGGCGGTGCCGCCAGGGCGTGCTCGAGAACTCGCCGGCTTGCGGCACCCAGTGGGCAGCGAAGCGCCAGGCGACCAGGTGCAGCCGTCCGATCGCGCCGGCGTCGACCAGCTGCCGGGCGAGGCGCAGGTCATCCCGGTAGAACATGTTCTCGGCCAGCAGCACCCGGCGCTCGGGGTGGCTGCGCACCAGCTCCACCAGCGCCCGCGCCTGCTGCTCGTCGCCGCCCGCGGGCTTCTCGCAGATGACGTCCTTCCCGGCCACCAGCGCGTCGGCGGTGGCCGCGGCCAGTTCCGCGATCGGAAGGGTGATCAGCACCGCGTCGACGTCGGGATGTGTCAGCAGGGCATCCCGGTCGCTGACGAACTGGCCGGGTGACAATCCCGTCAGCTCGCGGAAGGACGCCACCGCCTCCGGCGAGCGGTCGTAGCAGGCCGCAATCCGGTAGCGATCCGCAAGGAGGCGGAGTGCCGGCCAGTGCAGCTTTCGCGCTGCCAGGCCGCTCCCCAGCAGTCCCAGGCGGATCGGCCGCGACGGTCCAGGCCCGCTCACCGGCGGAATGAGACGCCGTTGACGATGTTGAACGGCTCCTGCCCGTCGATCACGCGGCGCAGGTTGCTCGCCACCACGCGCATCGAACGGACCTTGGCCTCCCGGGTGTTGCCGCCGATGTGCGCGGTGAGGAACACGTTGTCCAGCTCGCGGAGCGGGGACTCCTGGGGCAGCGGCTCGACCTCGAAGACGTCCAGCGCGGCACCCCCCAGATGGCCGGACTGCAGGTGCTCGATCAGGGCCGCCTCGTCGACGACCGGGCCACGGCTCGCGTTGATCAGGAATGACCCCGGTCGCATCGACGCCAGCTGCTCGCGCCCGATGAGCCCCCTGGTGTCACGGTCCAGCGGCACGTGGACGGTCACGATGTCGGCCCGGCGGAGCAGCTCGTCGAGCGGCAGCGCCTCGGCGCCCGGCAGGCTGCGGGGGATGATGTCGGTGAAGAGGAGCTGCGAGCCGAACGCCCGCAGGCGCTGGGCGACCGTGCTGCCCACGTTGCCGAGGCCGACGATGCCGACCGTCATGGCTCCCAGCTCGCGGCCCTCACCAGGTGGGCTCCACCCTCCGTGGCGGAACGCACGGTCCCCGTCGGCGCCGTGCCGGAGCAGGTTCAGGATCTGCATCACGACCAGGTCGGCGACCGAGTCGCGGTTGTAGCCGGCGGCGTTCGCGACCGGGATGCCACAGTCGGCCGCCGCGCGATGGTCGATGGCGTCGAACCCGACCGCCGGTTGCTGGATCAGGCGGCAGCGCGCCATCGACTCCAGCGCCCCCCGGTCGATCTTCGTCTTGTGCCGCCCATCCCCGATCACCAGGTCCGCCCGGGAGAGCAGCGCTCGCAGCTCGTCAGCGTCAGGGCTGGGAGGCGCGACCTCGATCTTCACCTGGACCTGCGGGGTGTCGGGCCCCACCACCTCGCGGATCCACTCCTCCGGCCAGGGGCTGACGCTGACCAGCGTGATGCGGCCGGTGAGGGGTTGGGGCCCGGACATGGGCGTGCTTGACATAGGCGACCTCCTGTCAGCTCATCATGGCAGTCCGGTCCGGCGGTCACCGGGGCGCGCCACTCGCGCCCTGGGGGCTGCGTGGCCGGCGTCGGATCCCGACCAGTGAGATCGTTCCACCGGCCGCCAGCAGGATGACGACCGTGACCACTGCGGCATGGAAGGCGTCGACGCCGGCCGCCACCAGGTCCTCGTGGAACCGCGCGTCGTCCTCGAGCCCGGGCGGTGGCTCGGTCACCATCGGCGCAGCGTTCGCGGCCGCCTGGCGTTCGGTGGCGCCGGCACCCTGACGGTCCACCTGCGCGGTGATGCTGGCGGTGAAGGAGGCCGCGACGATGGCGCCGACGAAGGCGACCGCGACCAGGCCCGCGACACGCGCCACCGCGTTGTTGACCGCGGAGGCGATCCCCGACTCCTCCGCCGGTACGTCGCCCAGGACGGCGGCCGTCAGGGGGGCGACCGTGAGCCCCAGCCCGATGGAGAACAGCAGGACCGGGGGCAGGAGGTCGAACCAGTAGTTGGGGTCGGCGTCCACTCGCAACATCAAGAGGACGCCGGCCGCGCCGATCAGCGGGCCGAGGCCCATGAACAGCCGGGGGCCGAACCTGCCGGCCAGCGCGCCTGCCCGCGGGGAGAGCACGAACGTCACGATCGTCACCGGCACGAAGGCGAACCCGGCAGCGAGCGCCGACCATCCCGCCACCTGCTGCAGAAACACCACCAGCACGAAGATCAGTGCCGAGAGGCCGGCGTAGATCGCCAGCGTCGCCAGGTTGCCGACGGTGAAGTTGCGGTTGCGGAACAGGCCCAGGGGGAGCATCGGATGGGGGCACCGCCATTCCCAGACCACGAAGGCGGCGAGCATGAGCAGCCCGCCGGCCAGGGGAGCCCAGATCACGGGGTCGCCCCAGCCCCGGCTCGGCTGCTCGATGAGGGCGAAGACCGGACCCGCGAGGCCGAACGCGCAGAGCGTCGCGCCCCACCAGTCGACACGTCCCTTCGGCTGGTGCTCCTCGGGGTCCAGCATTCGCAGGAGGACCAGCGTCGCGGCGATCGGCAGCACGTTGATGGCGAAGACCCAGCGCCAGGAAGCGACGGACACCAGAAACCCACCGAGCACCGGTCCGAACACCGCGGAGGTCCCGCTCCAGGCGGTCCAGGTGCCGATCGCGCGGCCGGCGGCGTCCCCCCGGAAGTTGGACATGATCAGCGCCAGCGAGCTCGGAACGAGGAGCGCCCCGAAGATGCCCTGCACGAACCGGGCCGCGATCAGAATCCCCACGTTGGGCGCCACCGCGCAGGCGAGGGAGGCGACCAGGAACCCCACCAGCCCGGCGACCAGGATCCGCTTGCGCCCGTAGAGGTCGGAGAGCGACCCCGCGACCAGGATCAGCGAGCCGAGTGACAGCAGGTAGGAGTCGACGATCCACTGCTGTGTGGCCAGCCCACCCCCGAGATCGCGGCGGATGGCGGGGAGCGCGACGTTGACCACCGAGGAGTCGAGGAAGGAGACGAACGACGCCAGGATCGCCGCCGCCAGCACCAACCGCAGATGCCGTCGCGTCGGGCCCGACTGGAGCACCTCCACGCCGCGCACCCTACGGCACGCGCTCCCCGGCACACCGCCGCCCATACTGCGGACCGTGACCGAACGCTTCCAGAATCTGATCGGGGGCGAGCGCCGCGATGCCCGCTCGGGCCGGACCTTCGAGGATCGCAACCCAGCCCATCGGGACGACCTGATCGGTACCTTCCCGCGCTCCGGCGGCGAGGACGTGGACGCCGCCGTCGCCGCCGCCCGCAAGGCGTTCGGGGCCTGGCGCCGCACCCCGCCGCCGGCCCGGTGCGCGATCTTGCTGGAGGTCGCGCACCTGCTCCGGCGGCGCAAGGAAGAGCTCGCCCGCACCATGACCCGGGAGATGGGGAAGGTGCTGGAGGAGGCCCGCGGCGACGTCCAGGAGGCGATCGACATGGCGGAGTTCGCCTTCGGCCTGGGACGCCGCCCGAACGGGGAGGCGATCCCCAGCGAGCTGCCCGACAAGTTCTGCTTCACCTGGCGCGAGCCGGTGGGCGTGGTCGGGCTGGTGACGCCCTGGAACTTCCCGGTCGCCGTGCCGAGCTGGAAGCTGCTGCCCGCCCTCGCTGCCGGGAACACGATCGTCTGGAAGCCCGCTGAGGACACGCCCCTCTGCGCACTGCGCCTGGCCGAGACGCTGCTCGAGGCCGGCCTGCCGGAGGGCGTCGTCAACCTGGTCAACGGGTTCGGACCGGAGGCGGGCGCTCCGCTGGTCGCCCACGGAGGCGTCGACTGCGTCAGCTTCACCGGCTCGACGGCCGTGGGGAGGGAGATCGGAGAGGTCTGCGGACGCGATCTGCGCCGCTGCGGTCTCGAGCTGGGGGGCAAGAACGGGATCGTGGTCCTCGCCGACGCCGATCTCGAGCTGGCCGTGGACGGTGCCGTCTGGGGCGGCTTCGGGACCTCGGGCCAGCGCTGCACCGCGACCTCGCGCGTCATCGTCGACCGGCACCTGGTGGGGGATTTCGTGGACGCGCTCCAAGCCCGGGCGGAAGCGCTCCGCATCGGCGACGGCCTCCAGGAAGGCGTGCAGGTGGGCCCCATCATCAACGAAGCCCAGCTCCGTCGCGTCGACTCCTACACCGCGATCGCCCGTGGCGAGGGTGCCACCGTCGTCACCGGCGGTCGCACCCTGAGCGATGGCGGGCTCGGCGAGGGCTGGTACTACGCGCCGACCATCTTCGCCGGCGTCGAGCCGGGCATGCGGGTCGCCCGGGAGGAGATCTTCGGCCCGAGTGTGTCGGTCCTGACCGCGGACGGGGTGGAGGAGGCGCTGCGCGTCGCGAACGACACCGTGTACGGCCTCTCGCTGTCTGTCTACACGAACGACGTCCGCCGCGCGTTCACCGCCATCCGCGAGCTGGAGTCGGGGATCGTCTACGTCAACGCGCCCACCATCGGCGCCGAGATCCAGCTGCCGTTCGGTGGCGTCAAGAACACCGGCAACGGGCATCGCGAGGCGGGTTCCACCCTGGTCGACGAGTTCACCGAGTGGAAGTCGGTCTATATCGACTACTCGGGCCGGCTCCAGCGAGCGCAGATCGACACCGACCTCTGACTCCGCACCCGCCCGAGAGCCCCGACTGCCGGCACCCGGGGCCCCCGGAACGCGGAATCAGCCCCGAGTGGCGGCGCTCGGGAACGCGTTCAGCGCCCGTCGCGGTCCCGGTAGCGCTGGTTTTCGCGCGCCCAGTCGTCGGCTGTCACGCCGGCCGACTCCACGCGGTGGATCAGCTGCTGCAGCTCCGCCACCAACCCTGCCGCCTGCTGCTGCATGCGAGGCAGCTCGATTTCGAAGAAGCGACGCGCGTAGTGGCCCTGCCAGGTGGGCCGGAGGAGGTCGGCGTTCTGCCGGCGAAGCGTGGTCTGCTGGTCGAGCAGCTGGATCAGCTCCCGCGCACGCTCCACGACCTGCTCGGCCGAGGCGCGGTCGAAGTGCAGGTCGGGATGCGGCTCAGGCACCGGCGACCTCGGCGAACGCGAGCTCGGCGCGTGCTGCTCCGGCCGCCGGATCGACCCCCCGGGCCGCCAGCTCGCCTCGCAGCGCCTCTCCCAGCACGGCGTCGAACCCGGCCTTCCGAACGCGAGCCAAGAGCCCGCCCAGCCGCCCGGCGTGTTCGAGGTAGCGGTCCCACGCCAGACGATTTCCCGCCGCCGACGGCTGATACTCGGCCGGCGCCGAGTCCGCCCGCCACCGCGCGAAGCCGGCGGCGATCAGGGAAAGGCGCCGCGGCTCCGGCCGCCCCCGGGGATCCAGGAGGGCCAGGCGCAGGACCCGCTCCTGCCAGCCGGTGAGGGGCCCACTGAGCAGGGCGTCGAGGTGCCCCGCGACGACCGAGGCGACCGCTGGCAGCAGTGCCTCCGGCACCATCCCGCCCGGCATCGCGGCCAGGTCGAAGAGCAGCACCCCCGCCTGCGTCTGGTCTCCGAACGGCCCGCCGTAGGGTTCCGTCGCGGAGGCGGCGGCACCGGCGCTGGTCAGGATCTCGCCCAACGCGGTGGCAACCGGCCCCGGCCCCTCCAACCGGTGCCCGTAGCGAACGAGGACCTCGGCCAGGCGGGGCTGCGGCAGCGCGGCGTCCGCATCCCCCTGCGACGACTCGAGCAGAAACGCGAGCGCGGCGTCGGGGTCCCGCGCCAGCGCGCCCATCACCACGACCGCATCCCTGTCCTCCGCGCTCCCATCGCCGTCCCGTCCGAGCAGCAGCCAGGTGTCCCCCGCCACCGCCAGGAAGCTTTCGCCAAACCCGCCCGCGGTCAGCACCGCCAGCGTGGCGGGCACGCGATCCGCGAACAGGGCATCGGCGAAGGCGGGACCACACGACTCGCGGTGGCTGGCGGCCGCCAGGACCGGCCCCAGGATGGCGCCGGCCTCCTCGAGGGCGATCCAGGCCAGGGTCGAACCGGCCCCCAGACGTTCGAAGAACGCGGCGGCCGCCTCGGGGTCATCGCCGAGGGCCTGAACGTCCTCCAGCGCCTGGGTCAGGGCCGAGCGGTCGTCGACCACCAGGGCCCCCGTCACCCGGTCCGCCAGCTGTCGCGCCGCCGGCAGCCGCCGGTCGCGGTCGGGCGGCCGGGGCTCCACCTGGGCCGCGATGCGGGAGTCGGTGGTGGTGACCAGGCCCCCCGCCAGGATCGCCGTGTTGCCGGCGTCATGCACGGCCTCGCCCGGCAGGCGGCTGCGGGCGAGGTCCAGCAGGGCGGTGCCGATCGCTCCCACCCACGCGTCGGTGGCGGCGTTGGCGGCGACGTAGCGCACCACGCCCGCGCCCACTTCGCCCAGCCGGCCCAGCAGCTCGGGTGAAGACCCGGATCGGTTGAAGGTGCCGATCGCCTCGTCGAGACGCAGCGCCGCCTGCCGCAAAGCCTCGTTCTGGCTCTCCGCCCAGCCATGCCAGCCGGCCAGCCGCGCGGGCACCGCCGAGGCCCGGCCTCGACCCGTCTCGCCGGCGTGCCCGGCCCGGTTGGTCTCTTCATGCATCTCCGTTGCCCTCTGTGCTCTGGTCCAGACGGGACCGGAGCAGCGCCATCCCCTTCGCCACCCGGGACGCCACGGTGCCGCTGGGAATGCCCAGCGTGGCCGCGATCTCCTCCCGGGAGCGGTCCTCGAAGTGCTTCATGACCACCGCCGCGCGCACCTTGGGGGAGAGACCCGCCATCGCCTCCTCCAGCGTGGCCCGTGCTTCCGCCTGCTGCAGATCTCGATCAGCGACCGGGACCTCGGCGTCCAGTGACAAGGCCTGGTCAAGCCGCCGGCGGCGCAGGTACGAGATCGCGGTGTTCACGGCGATCCGGTGCAGCCAGGCACCGGGAGGGGCGTCCGGCCGGTAGCGATGGCGGGCGCGGTAGGCGCGGGCGAAGCACTCCTGCACCAGATCCTCGACGTCGGCATCCGTCCGCACGATGCCGCGGATGGTGCGCGCGACATAGTCGTTCTCCTGCTCGTACAGCAGCTCGAACTGGAAGGCCGGGTCGATCCAGATCGAGGATCCCCGCTCCCGCTCGTCCAACCCGTCAGCCATCGGTCACCACAACGTAGGAGCGCGGTCTCACGTTCGGTCGCGCTCAACAGGTGTAGGTGATCTGGACCGGGCTCGACGCGCGCTGCTGCGGCGCCGTCACCTGGAGCACCACCGGGACCGTGATGTCGGACTGGTAGTAGGCCCTCAGCGACTGGCTGATCGGCAGCTGCCGGTGGCCGCTCTCCATCTCGGCCGCGCCGCCGACGGTCTGGATCGCGACTCCGTGCTGCGTCCACTCCCAGGTGAGCCGGCCCGCCTGCCCGTTGGTCGTCACCGTGCCCTGGAAGTGAAAGGTCGCAGGCGACCCGCAAGTGGGGACCCGGACCGAGGTGGGAGTCGACGTGAAGGTCACGGAAGTGACCCGAAACGGCGTCGGTGTCGTGAGGTGCCGGTACGTCATGTAGCCGCCGTACCCGAGCACCGAGACCGCCAGGACGATCAGCACCAGGCCCGAGATCATCGCCGGCCGGGACATCCGGGTGGGCAGAGGGACCTGGGCGACATGGCGCGGCAGCGGCTCCGCGCGACTCGCGGTCACGGGAAGCGGCGCCGGCCGGGTCCTCAGGGCCTCCTGGTCCGGACCTCCGGCAGCCACGATGGCCCGGGAGGGCGGGGGCCGGCCTCCGCCGAGCGCCGTCGCCAGCGCCTCGGCGAAGTCCCCGGCCGTCTCCGGCCGTTCCTCGGCCGACTTGGCGAGCCCGCGCAGCAGCACCTCGCCTACCTCGGGCGGGAACCCGGCGACGTGGGCCCTGGGATCCGGCGGCGGCGTCCGCAGCTGCGCCGCCATCACGTCCTCGGGACCGCCCGCGTGGAAGGGAGGCAGTCCGACCAGGCCCTCATACGCGACCGTTGCCAGGCTGTAGACGTCGACCCGCCCATCCACCACGCCATCTCCGCGAACCAGCTCCGGCGCCATGTAGGTGGGCGTCCCCTGCACCGGTCGGAGGTCTCCCAACCCGAGATCGGCCAGCTTCACGGTGTCGCCGGCCGCGACCAGGATGTTGGAAGGCTTGACGTCGCGGTGGATGACCCCGAGGAGGTGGAGGTAGTCGATCGCCTCCGCGAGTTGGGTCACCCAGTCGCTCACCTCCTCCGGAGCTGCCCTGCGGGTCTGGAGCACCTCCTGCAGGCTGGGCCCCGGCAGGAGCTCCATCACCACCAGCAGGTCTCGCCCGGCGATCGCAAGATCGTGGATCCGCACCAGCCGCGGGTGGTCGATGATGACGAGCGCACGCACCTGCCGCCGGAGCCGCAGGGCGTCCTCGGCCGTTCGCGGAGCCGCCCCGGGGACGACCTTCAGCGCCAGCGGTTGGTCGTCGCGCCCGCGCACCTCGAAGACCTGCCCGCCTGCGCCGGTGCCCAGGACCCGCACGGCACGGTACCCGGCCAGCTGGTCCGGAGTGGGGAGCTGGGCGGTGGCCTCCGCGAAGGCTTCCGTCATCGGCCCCTACGGTACCCGCGAGAAACGTGGCGGCAAAAGCGACCAATCCTCCGGCATGTGTCGTTCTGGAAGGGCGAGCAGGTACCCGGCGCCTGCCGACAACCTGAACAGGAGGAACAGAAAGGATGGCAGGCGGACTCGTCAGTGCCGACAGCGCGGCCCAGGCCCAGGTGCAGCAGCTGAGCGCCTACGTCAACGGCGATCTGCCGGCGGCGCTCCAGAAGCTCACCACGCTCGCGAACAACCTGAATGCCAACCAGGCCTTCCAGGGCAACTACGCGAACGACTACCGCGGCCAGGCGTACCCGGCGATCCAGAAGTCGACGAAGCAGATGCACGCGGACCTGCAGCAGATGAGCCAGTCGCTGGCCAAGATCGTCGCGGGGATCCTTTCGGCGGGCGGCAACTAGCACCAGGGAACGAACCGGGTTCCCAAAGGCACCGGAGACGGCGGTTGGTGCACCAACCGCCCGGTTGCGGTGTTCGGAATGGGGAATTGGTGCACCAATCGCCCTCGTGAGCCACCCTTTATGGCGCGCCCGGCGCCGGCGCGCGGGTCGTCGGGGGTCTGACCGCCCTGCGTCAGGCTTCGCCGGCGATCTGCAGCGTCTCCACCTCGCCGGCCAGCACGAGGATCGCGCGGCCAGGCGGCAGCGGCCCACGCCGGCGGGGCAGGGACACCCCCCCGACCAGGGTCCCGTCGAGGGTGGGGTCGGCGTCGAGCAGGATCCCGAAGCGGTCGCGCTGGACCTGTGCGAGCACGCCTCCGAACTGGCGGTGGGCGGCCTGCGTGTCGGACGCGAACACGAGCCGCAGATCCGCGTCTCGAGCCGCCTGCGCCAGCTGTTCGAGCGACCCCCCGGCGGTCCCTTCGAACAGCTCGTCCCCGTCGTCCACCATCACCACGGCTCCGGCTGACAGGTCCAGGCCCGCCGGATCGGGCATCCCGCGCAGGACCGCGACCAGCCGGTCGGCCAGCTGCCCGCACTCGTCGGGACCGGCCGCCGCCGCCGCCCACCAGGGGGCGCCGGCCAGCGGGCTCTGCCTCCGGGGCGCGAGCAGCACCATCGGCACCGGGCGCGGCGCCCTCGCCAGCGAGGCGGCGATCGCCATCAGGGTGGTGCTGCGCCCGCTGCGCCGGGGACCGGCGACCAGCAGATGGCCGTCGCGCCGCAGGTTCAGGCAGGCGGGTACCGGCTCCTGGCCGTCGACCAGGCCCGGGATGGCTTCCATCGGCCCCGCCGGCGCCGGCAGCTCGCTGCGCTTGAGCCGAAGCGGCAGAAGCCGTATCCGTGGCACGCGCGGACGTGGGAAGCGACGGCGCAGATCGTCGGCGAGCTGGTCCAGCGCCGCCGCCTGGGCGCTGCCGGCGGGTCGATCGCCGACGATCGGGACCTGCAGCTCGAACTGCTGATCCACGAAGCCGCGACCCGGGGGCAGGTTCGCGTCCCGGTACAGCACGCGGTCCAGGCCCACGAACGCGTACTCGTCGTCGCTGACCATGCGCAGCACCAGCCGCCGGGTCACGCTGGCGGTGATCCTCCCCGGCACCGAGCTTGCGGTATCGCCCGCGAGCACCGTCGCCAGGCCCATCGACCGCCCCTCGGAGATCAGCGCCTGCAGCATCTGGATGGGGGCGCCGAAGTCCACGTCCTCGAGCGCGGCCGCGAACCCGGAGTAGCCGTCGACCAGCAGAAGCAGGTGGGGGAGCGGCTCGTGGGCCAGCTGGTTGTACTCAGCGAGGGTGGACGCACCGACGCCCGCCAGCAGAGTCTTGCGTCGCTCGACCTCGCCGCGCAGGTACGCGAGGAGGCGCTGGGCACGATCGGGCTCGTCTCCGGACGCGATGGCACCGGTATGCGGGAAGCCGGCCAGCGGGCGGAGCCCCCGGGTGGCGAAGTCGAGACCGTACAGGTGCAGCTCATCGGGGGAGAGCTGGCGGGCGAGCGAGGCCGCGATCCAGCGCAGCAGCGTGGTCTTGCCGCTGCCGGTGGCGCCGTAGACGAGCAGCGTGCCGTCGAGGTCGAGGTGGAAGTAGGACAGGGCCTGTCGCTGCCGGCGCGGGTCGTCGAGCAGACCGAGCGAGGCCCGGAGTGGGGTCCGCTCCCCGCCGGCGTACGTCGCGAGGTCGGCTTCGGTGAGCACCGCGGGCAGCGGCTCCAGCCAGGGCCGGCGCGGGGCCGGCAACCGCAGTTCGCGCTGGACCTGCCCGACCGTGGTGACCACCCGCATGAGGTCGGTGGGGCTCGACACGTCGTGCTCCCGGCCTCCGGCCTCCTCGACCGGCTCTCCCCCTACGTCGAGGTCCCGGACGCTGATCGGCGCCGGCCCTCCTTCGGTGAGCGTGCGTCCGCTGGCGTGCGCGGCCTGAAACTCGATCAGCACCCCGGGGCCGGCGCGCATGAACGCGCGGCCGCGGGGCAGCCCGGGCCGTGCGGCGTCGTCGGTACCGACCACGTCCCGGCTCTCGTCGGTGTCCGAGAACCGCAGTGCGAGCCGCAGGTTGGTGTTGGTGCGGATGCGGTCGGAGATCACGCCCGCCGGCCGCTGGGTCGCCAGCACCATGTGGATGCCGAGGCTGCGGCCCCGCTGGGCGATGTCCACCATGCCGTCGACGAACTCGGGCAACTCGTCCTTCAAAGCGGCGAACTCGTCGACCACGATCACGAGGCTCGGAAAGGCCTCGGCGGGGTGGCGCTCCTCGAACTCGATGAGGTCGCGGCAAGCGTGTTCCCGGAGCACCTCTTCGCGGTACCGCAGCTCCGCGCGGAGGCTGGTCAGGGCGCGGTTCACCAGGTGCCCGTCGAGGTCGGTGACGAAACCGACGGTTTGGGGCAGCTCGATGCAGTCCCGGAAGGCGGCGCCTCCCTTGTAGTCGATCAGGATGAACGTGAGCCTGGCCGGCGAGTGGTCCGCGGCCAGGGATGCGACCAGCGTCTGCAGAAGCTCGGACTTCCCGGACCCCGTCATGCCTCCGGCCAGGGCGTGGGGGCCGTCGTGGCGCATGCTGATCGCGCACGGCTGGTGACCGGCCGCGATCCCCAGCCGGGCGCCCAGCCGGCCATCATCGTGCCGCCAGCGCTGCCGCGTGCGCTCGATCGGGTCGCGATCCAGCTCCAGAAGCCGGAGCAGGCTCACGTGGCGGGGGATGTCCGCCGCCTGGGCGGAGGCCTCCAGGTCGCGGATCGGGGCCAGGTTGCGCGCCATCTCGTCGGCGACCGCGGGGGGTGCCAGGTCGGGTGCCAGCGCCGGCAGGGCCCGCGCCTCTCCCATCACCAGGACGGAGGGGGCGCTGGAGTAGGGGTCGAGGTCGATGACGGCCCCGCACGCGCTGGGCAGCTCGTTCAGCGATTTGCCCAGCCACACCACGTGGATCTCGTACGCGGGCCCTTCCGTCAGCAGCCGGTCCACGGCGTCGCGGGGCAGCTCCGCGTCGGCGTCGAGCAGCGCCACGACGGACGCCCCGCCGGTGGCCCGCGCACTTCCATACGCGGTTTTCGAGGCCGCCCGCCGCTCATCCAGGAGCTGGAGCAGGCGGTCCGTGAGCTCCCGGCCGCGGACACGCCCGGTGACCAGCGCGTCACCGGGCAGGGCCGGCGACTCCGGTCGCAGGTGGGGCAGCCAGCCCAGCCAGCGCCATTCGCTCTCCTGCGCCGGCGCGACGGCGGCGACGATCATCACCTGCTCCGGGCTGTGCAGCGCCGCCACCTGCAGCAGCAGGGCCCGGGCGAGGCCGAGCGCGTCCCTCGGGCTCCCGGCGATCCCCACCGAGCCGACCTCCTTGAGCGGAATCGACACCGGGACCGTGGACATCGCCTGGTAGGTGCTGGAGACGTCGTCGACCAGGTGGCGCAGACCGGGATCGCCGCCGCCGGGGACCTTGAGCGTGATCCGGGAGCGGGTGTCGCCCCAGCCCAGGCGCAGGTACAGGAAGTCCGGGTCCCCGGCCCGCCGCTCCCACAGGTCGGGGCTGATGCGTGCGCAGCGCAGCGCCAGCGTGGCGAGGTCGGGCGCCAGTGAACGCTGGAAGCGGCGCTCCGCGGCGTAGGTATCCGCCATCCCCTCGTTGATGCCGATCAGCTCCTCCCGGAACTCGAACGACTGACCACGGAACGACCGCCGGCCGGTGATCTTCTCCTCGATCCACTGGCCGAGCATCACGACCGGCCCCAGCAGCGCGAACAGGAGGTACGCGGCCTGCTTCAGGACCAGTACGAAGACCAGGCCCATCGCCGCGCCGCCGATCGTCGCGCTCACGGAGAGCGTGTTCCCGCGTCGACGCTCGGGTACCGCCGGCGCCTCGAACTCGACTGGCGGGGGCCTCGGGACCATGCGTGGGGGGCGGTTGAGCGCCACCCGGCCCTGGTCGTCGAGGAAGCCGACGCTGGTCGCCGTGGTGCCGGCGAAGCCCAGCAGCGTCCGGCCGGCCTCGATCTCCTGGCCGGGCCGGAGCAGCGTGGGCCCCCCGAGCGGCCGGCCTTCGATCAACGTCCCGTGGCTGGAGCGCTCGTCGACGACGGTGACGGCGCCGTCCTTGGCCACGCGCAGCGTGAGGTGAAGGCGGGACAGCGTCGGGTCCAGGATCACGACGTCGCATTCTGGGGCCCGGCCCACGGAGTAGACGCCGGGTGTCAGCGGGAAGCGGCGGCCGGCCTGGGGGCCGCCGGTGACCAGGAGCAGCGTGGCAGGGGCGGTTCCGTCCGACCCCTGGACCAGCGCTCCATGCGGCGCGAGCAGCAGCTCGTCTCCGGCGCGGATGCCGGTCTGGCGGACGGTGGCCGTGCGATCGAGCCAGGCGGCGGTACGGCGGCAGTAGAGGCCGAGAAACCCGGGTGGTGCCCGCAGACCTTCTCTCTGGGCGAGTACCTGGGTCAGGTCGGCGACCCGGCGGTCGCCGTCGATGTCCAGGTAGAGGTCCTCGGCCGGGCGCCCTGGGACCTCGACGCGGGTCCGCAACTCCACCGGGGGTAGAGGTTACATGCACATGCGGGGGTGCCCCCCGCAGGCCCCCCGAGGGAAGACGACTCCCTTTCCTATCTGGCCTTCGGCCCCGCGGCTGGCGCCGCGGTCGGGGGCGAATGCCGCGGTGGCCGTCCCCCCGGGTCATCGCACTCTTTGAGCGGGCCCTTCAGTTTGGGATTCGCCCCCGAGACGGACCTCCCCGGATTTCCCTGAGTGCCGGCAGTCGGGGGTCAACCGGCGGGGGTCAGCGGGGGCCGGGGCGGGTCAGGTCCTCGCGGACGCCGGGGACCCAGGCCGGCTGCAGTCCCTCCGGCCAGGCGGCCGCGGCCAGAAAGCGGGCCTCGACGCCTCCGAAGCTGACGAGGTCGCCGTCGCGGAGCCGGACCAGCTCCTCCGTCTCGAGGCGGCGTCCAGCGACCGCGGTTCCGTTCGTGGAGCCGAGATCACGAAGAAACACTCCCCGCGCCCCGCACTCGAGGTTCGCGTGCCGGCGGGACACCACGCGGCTCGCATCCAGGGGATCCAGGTCCAGGTCGGGCGCCGTCCGCCAGTCGCCGGTCGCCCGCCCGACCAGTGTCAGCGGGCGCGTCAACGCGTAGGTCAGCGTGCCGAAGTCGAGTGCTGGACCCTGCGTGCGGGCTACCTGCGCGGAGAGGCGGCGCGGCTCGGGGTTCGCCGCGCCAGCAGCAGCAGCGCCAGACCCAGGAACAGCGCGAGACCACCGAGGACGGCGGGCCAGGCGAGACCATCGCCCGAGGAGGCCACCAGCGCCACGTCCTTGACCACCACCGCCTGCGGGCTGCCGGGTGAGGTCTGGGGAGCGGGCGTCGGGGTCACGCCTCCCGCCGGCGTGCCGGTGACCCCTCCAGCCCCGTTGGTACTGCCGCCGGACCCGCCCGTCCCGCCGGCGCTGGATCCGGACCCACCGCCCGACCCGGAGCCGCCACCGCCGCCGCCGTTCCCGCCGGCGCCGTTCTGCCCACTACCGCCGCCGGGGCTCCCGCCGCTCCCCGACGTCACGACACCGCTCAAGGACCCAGGGCTCGGCTTGGCGCTGGGGGTCGGACTCGGAACGGGGACACACGGCTGCAGGAGTGGCGCGAGGGCCGGCTGCAGCATCGGCACGCAGCTCTGTTTCGGAGCCGGGGTCGACGACGGCGTGGGGACCGGGGTCGAGGGCGGGATCACCGTCACCACCCCACCAGGCTGGCCGCCGCCGGGATTCCCTCCAGTGCCCGGGTTCCCGCCGCCGCCAGGGGACGTTCCGCCGCCCGGAGGCGCCCCGCCGCTGCCGGTCGAGGTTCCGGGAGTCGGACTCGGCGCCGGCGGAGGCGCCATGGTCGGCACCGGTGCCGGGCTGGCGGTCGGTGCCGGGCTGGCGGTCGGTGCCGGGGTGGCGGTTGGTGCCGGGGTGGCGGTCGGGGCCGGCGTCGGCACCGCAGTCCGCGCCGGGGTCGGAGCGGCGGTCGGCACAGGCGACGGTGTCGGTGTGGCTGGGGGCGGCGGAGCGGGTGCCGGCGGCGCCGGGGTCGGCGTGCGGGGCGCCGGGGTCGGGGTATGCGGAGCGGGGGTCGGCGGAGGCGGTGCACACGAGTGGACGCGGACGATGCCCATCGCCCGCATCGTGATCGCCCCGGCCTGACCGTCTACGGCGAGTCCGTGCGCCTGCTGGTAAGCCTCGACGTCAGCTTTGGTCTGCGGGCCGTACAGGCCGTCCTGGGTGGCGCCGGCCCGGGCCTGGACCTCCGCCACCACCGTGCCCAGGGAGCCGTCGGTCTGGGCGCCGGCGATTCCATCGACGGCGATGCAGACGTTGGACTGGAACGCCTCTACCGCCTCCGTGGTCTGCGGTCCGTAGCTGCCGTCGACCCCCGACCAGGGCAGGTAGGCGAGCCCGGCGAGGTCCCACTGCACCTGGGTCGTACCGAGCGTCTGCGTGGTGGCGTAGGCGCGCGTCGGACCCTGGACCGAGAGCCTGGCCGCGTTGAAGCCGAGCAGCAGGATCATGGCGATTCCCGCGATCAGCAGGAAGCGACCGGCGAGCGAGAGGCGATTTCGGCAATCGCGGCTCGTCATCGACCTTTCACAGCGCCCCACACATCGGCTGGGTCGGTCCCCCGCCACGGGCCCCCGGCACACGCACCATCTGCGGCCATCCTATCCGACCTGGGCTGTCCCGCGCGAGGCCGTCTGGCGACGGCCGGCGATCGGTACCTTGGGTTCCCGCGCCGCCATGGTCCCGGTCATCACCCAGCTGCTGCAGGTGCTGTTCGCCGTCACCGGTCTGATGCTCGGTCTGGCGCTGCGCCCGCGCTCTCGCCGTGCCGGACGGCTCTGCTTCGCCGGCGGCGTGGCGTTGCTGCTGGCGGCCGCCTTCGAGATCCTCTGGCTCACCCTCGTCGACAGCGTGTTCGGCCCCGGCTCCATACAGCGGGTCGTCACCGGGGCCTTCGCGGTCGAGTTCGTCGAGGCCGTGCTGGAGGGTGCCGGGTGGATTCTCCTCGTGTTCGCGGTCCTCGCCGATCGCGGGGGCCTGCCGGAGCGAGGCGGATGACGTTCGCGCTGGCGACCGTCGCCTGCGGAATGCCTCAGGTGGTGGCGGCGCTGCTGGCCGCGGTGTTCGCTTTCCGGGGACGCCGTCGGGCACCTCGTGCCGCCCGCTGGGCGCTGGCGGGATCCCTGGTGGAGCTCCTGCTGGTGGTCGCCGATCTGGCCCTCCTGGGAGGGGCCGACCTCGTCCACTCCCTGACCTACGCCACCGAACAGAGCCTGGCCGCCATCTCCAACCTCCTGGTGCTGCTCTCCGTCCTCGCGCTGGCGCCGCTCTTGTATGCGGTGCAGCTGGACCGCAGCCTGCGCCTGCCGTCGCTCGGCCGCCGTGCGGAGCCGGCCGTGGTCATTCCGCCCGGCACCCGCGCCCGGTGGGAGCAGGTGGTGCCGCGCGGCCCCGAGGCCCAGCGTGCCGACGCTCCCACGCCACCCGACGCCGCGGACGGCCAGAGTGCGGACACTCTGACGGCTGGGGTCAGCGTCCCAGCAGACGTGCGCGGTCAGCCGCGGGAAGCGGCCGGGGAAGGACGAAGCTCGTCTGAAGATCGACCGGGTGGCCCTCCGTGGAGGCCGTGATGATCCCCTCGATGACCTCCACGACGTGCGCCGCGAGGTCGCCGGCGGCGCGGGGCGGCCGGTCTTCCCGGATCGCCTCCGCCATCTCGGCCACCCCCAGGCCCCGCTGCTGGCGTGGCCAGTCCGGAGGCTGCACGCTGCCCTCGACGACTCTCGCCGCGGCCTCATCGTAGAGACGGAGCGAAGCGGCTTCGCCGAACACGTTCGGGTTGGGAACGGTCAGGTCCCCGAGCGAGCCGTAGACGTGGACCGACGGGACCTCCGAGCGGTGGCCGGTTCCCCACCCGAGCAGCAGTGTGGCGAGCAGGCGACCGTCGAACTCGATCAGTGCGCCGAACGAGATCGGGTCCTCCCCGACGCGCTGCTCCGCCTGGGCTGCGGTCAGGGTCTGGCTGAGGCCGACGACACGCCGGGCAGGTCCGAACAGCGTGACCAGCATCGTCACGTAGTAGGGCGCCATGTCGCGCAGGGCGAACGAGTCGGTCGCGTAGGGGGCGCTGGGCGACGTCTGCCGGAGCATGAACGCCCCGGCGCCGAGCGGGCGGCCGGCGGCACCTGCCTCCAGGGCCGAGCGCGCCGCCTGGAGCCCGGATCCGAGCAGGGTGTCGGGGGCGCACCCGAGCCGGAGCCCGCGGCGCTCTGCATCCTTCACCAGCGCTACCGCTTCCGCCGTGCTCGTGGCCAGTGGCTTTTCGGAGTAGACGTGCTTGCCGGCGGCCAGCGCACGCCGGGTGAGCGCGGCGTGCTCCGGGATCGGGGTGAAGTTCAGGATCAGCTCGATCTCGGGATGGTCGATCACCTGGTCCGGGGTGAGCACGGTCGAGATGCCGTATTCGGCGGCTCTGGCGGTCGCTACCGCGGAAGAGAGGTCGCTGATCGCGGCCACCTCGATCCCGGGTGCCGGCAGCAGGTTGGGGAGGTACAGCGGCGTCACGTTTCCAGCCCCGACCAGCCCGACCTTCACGGGTCCCATCACACCGGGGACCCCGCGGAACGGAGCTTGCGGAGTTCCGTGGGGTGGTTTACAGGCCCCACCTCCGCAGGGCCTCGCGGCTTTTGACCGCGCTGTCCCGGGGGCTCGGCAGCCGGGTCACGTCGGTCTCCACGATCAGCCAGCCGCTGAACTCGGTCTCACGAATGATCTGGAAGAACGCGTCCCAGTCGACGACTCCATCCCCCAGCTCGGTGAAGATCCCGCTGTCCGAGTAGGTCCGGTAGTCCCAGTCGAGCCGCCGGCCCTCCTCCAGGGCTTCCTTGCCGATGTCCTTGATGTGCGCCGTCAGGATCCGGTCACCGTGATCCCGGAAGAACGCCACCGGGTCGTCCCCCGCCCAGGCGAGGTGCCCGGTGTCGGGGCCCAGGAAAAGGGCGTCGGGGTCGGCCAGGCCGAGCAGCCGCTCCACCTCCGCCCGGGTCTCGACGAAGGAGCCGACGTGGTTGTGGAAGCAGGTGCGGACGCCGTATTCGAGCGTCGCGCGGCCGACCGCGGTCACGCCCTCCGCCAGCTGCTCGAACTCCTCGTCGGAGAGAGCGTCGGCCTCGGTGACGTTCCCCGCCGCCTGGCGCCGTGTGCGGTGGCCGGGGCGCACGCGGTCGAACCCGCCGTCCGCCACGTAGAGCTCGGTCAGCCCCAGCCGGCGGGAGATCTCCGCGTACCGCCGGGCCTCGGCGATCTGCTCATCCCTGCGGCCCCGGTCCCAGAAGTCGCCCGCCAGATAGCCCGGCGCCGGCTTCATGCCGTGTCGGCGGAACCGTTCCACGATCGCTGCCGCGTCACTCTCACCCCGTGGCCAGGGCGCTCCGGCGTAGCCGGCCGCCGAAATCTCGGCCAGGATCTGGTCCTCGCTCTCGCCGGAACCCGACCAGGTGATCTCCCCGCAGCCGATCTCGATCGTCACTCGTGTCCTCCCTCAGGTGTGGAAAAGGCCCCGCGAACTGTGATCACGAGGCCACGGCCGAGCAGGCAGCGCGCGCGGGCGCACGAACCGGAGCTAAACGATGATGTTCCAGCCCCGCCCGGTGTCGCCGTAGGCCTCCCACCCGGTGTCGGTGACGACGACGGTGTCCTCCAGCTTTACGAAGCCGACCTCGCGGTTCTTCAGCGTGGTCTCGATGGAGAGGACCATGCCCGCGGCGAGCTTCTCGCCGTCCCCGGGGCGGGCCAGCTCGACGTGTGGGGCCTCGTGATTCACGAGGCCCATGCCGTGCGCTTCGAAATCGATCTCCGACCGGTGCGGGAGATGCTCGATCGCCCCGAGGGCGGCGGCGTTGACGTCGGTGTATGGCGTCCCCGGACGAATCGGGCGCCGGGCCGCCTGCTGGGCGGTGTCGACCTCTTCCAGCAGCTCACGCATCAGCTGGCTCGGCTCGCCGTGGACGGCCATCCGGGCCAGGTCGCCGAGGTAGCCGTGGCGGCTGCCCCCGGAGTCCGTGGAGATCGACTGCCCCGACTCCCACCGATCATCGCTCGGCGCCCGGAAGAAGGAACGGGCCGTGGCGATCAGGCAGTAGTCGAACGCGAGCTCTCGCTTGGCCTCCTCCTCCTGGAGCAGAACGACCATCTCGCGCGTCGTGATGTTGGGCACGGATCTGGCGTAGGTCGCGAGCATGGCGGCCACCACGCGCTCCGATGCCTCTTTGAGCAGGGCCAGCTCGTACGGCTGCTTGATGAGACGCAGCTCCTCGAGCAGCGGGGTGGCGTCGACCACCTTCGCGCCTGGCAGCTCGCGCTGCAGCACCAGGAGCGCGTCCGCCGGCAGGAAGGGAAGCTCGACGGCAATCGTCCCCGCGCCGGCTCCGAGACGGGTGGCTTCGCGAGCCAGTATCTCGCCCACCGCGGCGGACGAACGGCCCTCGTCGAGGATGTTGGGAACCCAGACGCCGGCGCGGCGCTGCTCCTCCTGCTCGCCGGGCCGGCCGACGAGGAAGGCAGCGTCGGGCCGCTCGCGCGCGTAGCCGACCACCGACAGATAGCTGGAGCGGCCACCGGCCGGCATCCGCTCGTGGAAGTGGTGGCGATAGCCGCCCAGCAGGTACCGCGTGTTGTGCGGGCTGCTGGCGACCACCAGGTCGACGCCCGCGTCACCCAGGAGGTCGTCCATCCGCACGCGGTCGAAGGGCACGGTCTCCGCAGCCTGCGCCGGTGTGTTGGTCATCCCCACCTCCTGAACATAGTCCCTCCGCGAGCTTCCCGGATCACGGTTCTACGCGGGAACGGGCGCCGCCGCCGGGATCCATCCACCGGCACGCAGCTCGTCCCAGAGCGGGGCCGGGATCGGCGTCTCGAACAGCGCCACGTCCTCCTCCACCTCGGACGGCGAGCGGGCACCGATCACGACCGCAGCCACCGCCGGGTGTCCGAGAGGGAACTGCATGGCGGCTGCTGCCAGCGGCACTCCATGGTTCCGGCAGACGGCGGCCAGATCCTGGGCGCGTTGGACCAGCTCGGGCGGCGCCGGACGGTAGTCGTAGGTCGATCCCGCCACCGGCGCCGCCAGCAGCCCGGAGTTGAACACGCCGCCGGCGATGATCGAGGCCCGGCGCTGGGCCGCCAGCGGCAACAGCTCGTCCAGGCCGGATTGGTCGAGCAAGGTGTAACGACCGGCGAGCAGGAAGCAGTCGAAGGCCGCGGCGCGCAGGAAACGAGCCTCCATCGGGGCCTGGTTCATCCCCGCCCCGACGGCCCGGATCGCGCCCGCCTGCCGCAGCTCGGCGAGGGCCGGATAACCTTCGGTGAGGGCCTGCTCGTAGTGGTCGTCAGGATCGTGGAGGTGCACCACGTCGACGCGCTCCAGGCCCAGCCGCTCGAGACTCTCGCGCACGGAGGTGCGGACGCCGTCGGCGCTGAAGTCGAAGACGGGCTCCACCCCCGCGGGCGACCCGTGGAACGACTGACCGGGCTCGGGCGGAGCACCCTGACGGATCAGGCGCCCCGCCTTGGTCGCCAGCACGTAGGAGTCGCGCGGAAACTGTCTCAGGGCGCTGCCCACCCGCCGCTCGGCGGTGCCGTTCCCGTAGAGCGGGGCGGTGTCGAAGAAGCGCAGGCCGAGCTCGTAGGCGCGCTCCACGGTGCGCTGGGCGTCCCGGTCCGGAACCGGAGAGAAGAGGCCACCCAGGGGTGCCGACCCGAGCCCCAGCCGGGTCACGCGAAGGCCGCTGGTGCCGAGTTCCGCCGTCACACGAGGATCCATCGCCGAACTACCTCCGTGGTGGCTTCGAGACCGGGCGGGGAGGGCGAACGCCGCCGCCCGGTGTAGGTTGATCCAGGTACGGCGCGCCGTACCCCTGCCCGCAGCCTACCGGCGGCGCCGAGGCTGATCGCCTTCCCGTCCTTGCAGCGTGCCGGCGGGCACCGTCATCGGTTTTCACCAAGGAGCAGCCGTGACCGACGCCTCGACCCCCGGCGGCGCGCGCGCCTTCGCCGTCATCGGCGACCGCTATCACAACGCCGACTTCATCCGGGTCCATCTGGATCGGCTCCTCGGCGAGATGGGGATCGCGTACGACTACACCATCGACTATCGGGAGATCCGCCCTGAGCGGCTGCGCCGGTATCCGGTGTTCCTGTTCTTCCGCGACGGCCTGCACTTTCCCAAGGGATACGTGGGCCCGGACGCGTACCCCTACGCAACCCGGCTGATGGACGATCCACCCGACTCGGAAGCCGAGACCTGGGTTACGGAGGAGACCACGCGGGCGATCAAGGACTACGTGGAGGAGGGAGGCGGCCTCTACGCACTCCACAACAATCCGAACGTCGCGAGCTTTTCGGACACCTACCGTTCGGTCGTCAAGGGCGTCTACCAGGGCCACCCCGCGGTGCGGCCGTTCAAGGTCGAGGTGGTCAGCCACGACCACCCGATCACCGAGGGTGTGAGCGACTGGATCACCACCGACGAGCAGCACTACCCGGCGTTCGACGGGGATCCCTCGACAGTCCTGCTGCGCAGCGTCAACACCGACGGGCTCGCGTTCGAGGAAAAGGGGACCACCAACGTCTCCGGCTGGGCGCACGAGCTGGGCCGGGGCCGGGTCGTCCACAGCGCGATGGGTCACAACCTGGACGCGCTCTGGAAGGCTCCCTACCTGCGGTTTCAGAAGAACGCGATCCGGTGGCTTCTTCGGGAGGTATGACGATGCCCTCAGTGCTCCACGTCGAGCTGGAGGTGAAAGCAGGCGCGGCGGATGCTCTCGTCGCCGAATACCGGTCGAGCTTCCGACCGGCCATCTCCGGGCAGGAAGGTTTCCGCGCGGTGCGACTGCTGCGACCCGTTGACGCTCCGCACTACCGGCTCGTCATCGAGTTCGCCGAGGAACAGCAGCGCGAGCGCTGGGTGGCGAGCGAGCTCCACCAGGAGGTGTGGCCGCGGATCGAGGCCCGCTGCAGCGGGTACACGCCCAACCTCTACGGGGAGGTCGAGGGATGACCGCGCAGGGCGTGGCCGATCTGGTCGACCCGAACGCCCAGCCGGAAGCCATCGTCACCGGCTGCCTGTTCACCGAAGGCCCGGCCTGGAATCCGGTCGACCGCTCCCTGGTCTTCAGTGACATCCCCGCCGACCTCAGGCGCCGGTGGACCGCGGAGCGGGGTGGGGAGGAGGCTCGCCGCCCGGCGAACAAGTGCAACGGCATGGCCTACGACCCGGCCGGCAACCTGGTGGTCTGCGAGCACGCGACCAGCCGGGTGGTTCGCGAGCGCGCGGACGGGACGGTCGAGGTGCTGGCCGCCCACTACCGGGGGCGGGAGCTGAACAGTCCCAACGACGTCGCCATCTCGGAGACCGGCGCCATCTACTTCACCGACCCGATCTACGGGCGGTCGCCCGGCTTCGGCGTCCCCCGTGCTCCCGAGCTTCCCTTCCGTGGCGTCTACCGGGCCGTCGAGGGGCGCCCCGACGAGCCTGAGCTGCTGACCGCGGAGGACGAGTTCGAACAGCCGAACGGGTTGTGCATCTCGCCCGATGGCCGGCTCCTGTATGTCAACGACACCCCGCGGGCCCTGATCCGCGTGTACGAGCTCGACCCTGCCGGCACGCCCGGCGCCGGGCGGCTCTTCGCGTCCGGGATCAGCGACCCGGTCGCCGGCGGATCCCCGGACGGCATGAAGTGTGACGAGCGGGGGAACGTGTGGGTCACCGGGCCCCGCGGCGTCTGGGTGTTCGCGCCCGACGGAACGAAAGTCGGCTCCCTGGACGTCCCGGAGGTGGTCGCCAACCTGGCCTGGGGCGGGGACGGCTGGCGGGATCTGTTCCTCTGCGCGTCGACATCCGTGTACCGGGTCCGTACCCGGGTGGGGGGGAGGCGCCCCGCCTTCACCGGCTGAGGCGCGCCCGCCGCCCCTTCGGCACCGTCAGGTGCCCGCGGGCTCCTCGAACTGCAGGATCTGGTACGTGATCCCGCCCGAGGTCTCGGGAACCGTGCGCGCCGACTCGCCGATCGGGCCCGGCCGGGCCGGTGCCAGCGCGACCCCGAGCGCGGTCAGGGCCGCGGTCGCCTCGCTCAGCTGCGGGACCTGCAGCGCGATGTGCTCGACGCGAGCCTGGGACGCCCCGCCCAGCCAGGTGCGGTTCTCCTCCGGGTCCGCGTGCCAGAGCAGCTCGATCTCGACGTTGCCCGCATCGTAGAAGGCGGCGCGCACGCCCCTCGTCTCGGCCGCATCGTGGCGCCGGACGAGCCGGAACCCGAGCTTGTCGCGGAGGATCTCTTCCGCCGCATCCAGGTCGGCGACCGCGATGCCGATGTGGTGGACCCGGGGTGCGATCGGGTCCGGCATCAGTGGGTGTCCGCCACTGTCGTGTGGGCGTGGACGTCCCCGGCGGCGTGGAACGCGGCATGGCGGTCGAACGTCGCGTGGAGCATCTCGGGCGGGATCACCTGCGCCCCACCGATCTGGGCCGCAAAGAGTGCCGACTGCGCCGCTTCCTCGACTAGGACGCCGACCTGGACCGTCGCGGCCGCCGTCTGCTCGAAGGCGAGCACGCCGTGGTTGGCCAGCAGCACCGCCTTGGTCCGCTCGCGCAGCGCTTGGCGGATGTTGTCCACGGACTGCTCGGAACCACGCGGCCCGTAGCCGGCCACCGGCACCCCGTCGTCGAGGCCGAAGATCCCGAAGCCTTCGGTCCAGCACTCGATGGGCTTGTTCGCCACCGCGAACGCGGTCGCGTAGGGGGAGTGGGTATGGATGACGCACCCCATCTGGGGCCGCTCCTGATAGATCACCCGGTGCATGTCGATCACCGCCGCCGACATCGGCGCGACAGTGCCCTCGAGGACCGTCCCATCGAGCCCGATGCGTGCGATCCCCGACTCGTCGAAGCCCTCAAGCGTGCCGACCGCGGTGTACAGGATCTCATCCCGCCCCGGGATCCTGATGCTCGCGTTGCCGTGCTTCGACATCGAGATCGCGCCGCTGCGGACCACCGCCCGCACCGTCTCGACCAGCTCTCTCCGCAGTGCGTCCTGACCCATGCGGGTCAGGATAGGGCGGTCATCTGTCGTCGGTGAGGACCGCCTCCAGCGCTCCCGTGGCGGCTCCGTCCCGTTCCGTGCTCTGCTGCAGCTTGACGATCACCACCGGGCAGGCTGAATCGGCGGCGCAGCCCTGGGCGACCGAGCCGAGCAGCAGGCCCCTGAACGGGTTGCGGCCGCGGGTGCCCACCACCAGCAGGCTCGCCTCCTGCGACGCCTCGATGAGCGACGTCGCGGGATCGCCGTGCGCGACGACCAGCTTCAGCGGCACCGGCGGTTCTGGTGCCACGTGCTGGATCGTCTCCTGCAGGAACCGCTTGGCACCCGCCTCTATCTCATCCTTGTCGAACGCGCCGGGAAACTCGATCAGCGGCAGCCCCCACGCGAAGACCGCGACCACCTCGGTGTCGCCGAGCCGTTCCGCGTGTGCCAGTGCCCACCGCAGGCCCTCGCTGGAGTGGGCCGAACCGTCGACGCCGACCACGATGCGACTGGTCATGCTTCACCCGGCCTCATCTTAGGGGCGGGGTTCGACGGACTCGATGGCACCTTGCCGTTCCCGAGTGCGATCGCCTCCAGCTCCTCCAGCGTCTTGCCCCGTGGCTCCGGCAGGCAGATCGCGGTGACGATCAGGCCGACGATCGAAACCACGCCACACACGACCTCGGCACCCCTCAGCCCGCTCGAGGACGCGAGCAGGAACGGGAAGATCGCGGCGCCGACGAACGCGCCGACCTTGCCGCTTGCCGCCGACATCCCGTGGGCGGTGGTGCGCACCGTGGTGGGGAAGATCTCCGCCGGGAAGATGAAGGTGGTCGTGTTGGGTCCGAACTCACTGAACAGGTAGCTGATGCCGAAGACGATGACGAAGAGGGCGGTGGTCGCGGTGACGGCACCGATCAGCCCGATGGCCATGAAGGCGGCGGCCATCAAGAAGAAGCCCATGAGCTGGATCGTCTTCCGGCCGATCTTGTCCATGAAGATGATCGCCAGCGCGTAGCCGGGTAACGCGAAGACCGCGAAGATCAGCAGCTGCAGCAGGGTGTTCTCGATCAAAGTGGCGTGCGGGTTGAGCGCCTTCAGCACCTCGGGGCTCGAGATCGAGTTCCCGTAATAGGCGATGTCGAACACAAACCAGGCGAGCGCGGTGCCGATGATCCACTTCAGCGTTCGCGGATTGGTGAGGAGCCTGACGTAGCCGTCGAGCGCGCTCCCGCTGGGGCGGGCGGACGACTCGCCGGAGGGGGGCGTCGTGCTTTCACCGGTCGCCGCCGCGATCGCCGCCCGCGCCTCGTCGTGATCGCCACCCGCGGCCGCGAAGCGTGGAGTCTCGTGGATCTGCCGGCGCAGGTAAAACACCGCCAGGCCCGGGACGGCGCCCAGGATCAGCAGGATGCGCCAGATGATGTCGTGCGAGAGGCCGGTTGCGAGAAGGATCGAGGCGACCAGCGGGCCGGCGACCAGGCCGGCGCCCTGCATCGCGAAGACCAGGCCCACCATCCGGCCACGGTCCTTCTTTCCCGAATACTCGCTCATGATCGTGGCCGAGACCGGGTAGTCGCCGCCGATCCCGATGCCGAGGATGATGCGGCACACGAGCAGGACCCAGAGGTTCGGCGCCAGGCCCGACGCGATCGCGCCGAAGGCCAGGATGAGCACCTCGTAGCCGTAGATCCGCTTGCGCCCCAGCATGTCCGCGACGCGTCCGAAGATGATGGCACCGAACGCGGAGGCGAGCAGCGTCGCCGAGTTGAGCAGCGAGGTCTGGGCGGTGGTGAGCCCCCACTCCGTCTTCAGGATCGCGACCACGATGCCGATGATGAAAAGGTCATAGGCGTCGGTGAAGAAGCCCATGCCCGAGATGAACATGATCTTGATCTGGAAGCGGGTGATCTTGCTCGAATCGAGCTGGTCGAGCTCGTGCTGCTCGATCGGTGCCGGGGGTGAGGAGCCCATCGAGCCGATGCTGCTCCGGTGACGGTTAAGAGCGAATTAACGTCAGTCGCACCGGTGAATTCACGCCGGCGAATACAGGCGTGCGCGCGTGGGATCATCGTCGGGTGGGGCGACGAGCACCCGACGGCGAGGACCGCGAGCGGCTGTCGCGCCTGACCCACCTCGAGGTCGCGCCCCCGGCGTGGCTGGTCCGCGCGGTGGTCCCCAAACCGGCCTCGTTTCCGTGGCCCGAGACGGTCCAGGCGGTGCTCGCGATCACGGTCCCGCTCGCGGTGGGCGCGGCCGCCGGAGAGCTCGCGCTCGCTTCCTTCCTCGCCATGGGAGGGCTGGTGGTCGGCATGACGAACTCGCGGGGCCCGCTCCTCTGGAAGTTGCGACGCTCCGGGACTGCGCTGCTGGCCGGGGCCCTCGGCCTGCTCGCCGGCCTCCTCACCGGCGCGCACCTGGGGACCGCCGTGGCTGCCATCCTGGGCCTCTCCTTCGCGGCCGCGGTGGTCAGCGTCATCGGGGGCATCGCGTCGCTGGCGGCCCTCCAGCTGCTGGTCTATGCCGCGATCGGTGGAGCGCTGGCCGGTCGGGTGCCCGCGGCCGCGTCGCTGCTGGCGATGCTGGCGGGCGGTTTCTGGGGGCTGCTCTGCATGGCGGTCGTGGGGCTGGTGGCCGGCTATCGCCGGGTCGAGCGGGAATCGGTGGCGACGGTGTTCCAGCGCATCGCGGAGCTGCTGGTGGCGACCGGCACGCCCTGGATGGAGGACACCCGCCGCGCGCTCACCGACGCCCTCAACGACGCGTTCGATACCCTCTCGGGCATCCGCGCCCGCACCGCCGGCCGCGACTGGAGGGTGCTCCGCCTGGCTGCCCTGCTCAACACGACGACCCCTCTGGTGGAGGCGACGGTCGCCATCGCCCACGCGGGCGGGCGGCCGCCGCCCGAGCTCCACGACGCCGCGATGACGCTCGCCGAAGCGGTGCGAACCCAGGGTCCGGCGCCGAGGCTCGAGCTCGATCCGGCTCCCGGACCTCTGCTCAAGGCCTGGCGGCAAGCCTGTTCGGGGGTGCTCTCACGCTGGGATCGGGCAGCGATCCCGCCCCGCCCGCCGTCCGCTCGCGAGCGGCTGCGCTCGGGGTTGGATCAGATCGCCTCCGGGCGCGGGACCTGGCTCTTCGTGCTGCGCCTCGTCCTCTGCATGATGATCGCCGAGGTCCTCGAGCGGACCCTGCCCATCGCTCATTCCTACTGGATCGTGATGACGGTGGCGCTGGTCCTGAAGCCGGACTTCGGCTCGGTCTTCGTGCGCGGGCTTCAGCGCGGTCTGGGAACCGTGGTCGGCGTGGTCCTCGGCTTCGGCATCGTGCTGCTGCTGCCCGACCCGCCACTCCTGCTGCTGGGCATCGCCGTCATGACGGCGATTCTCCCGTACGCGATCTTGCGCAACTACGGCATGTTCTCGACGTTCCTGACGCCGCTCGTCCTGCTCCTGGTCGAGCTCGCCACGCCAGGCGGCCGGGCGGCGGGCATGGCAGCCGGCGAGGCCCGTCTCGCCGACACGCTGATCGGCTGCGTGGTGGTCGTCGTCGCCGGCTACGCGCTGTGGCCCGAGACCTGGACTTCACAGCTTCCGGGTCGCCTGGGCGGTGCCGCAGGCCGTGCTGGCCGACTATCTGGCCGCCGGCTTCACCGGCGACCTGACCACGGCGCGGCAGCTGCGGCGCCGGGCTTACCGCCTGCTCTCGGATCTCCGCACGGCCTTCCAGCAGACGCTGGCGGAGCCGCCACCGGCGAGCACGCGGGCGCAGGCCTGGTGGCCGGTGGTGGCTCAGCTGGAGACGGTGGCCGACGCCGTCACCGAGGCCGCGGTCGCCGCCCGCGCGGGGGGCCCCGCACCGCGCCTCGAGACCATCCACCACTCCGTCGCCGCCATGCGGACGATCGCCGCTCAGCTTCGCTCCGGGGGCGAGGCGCCCCGACTGCCTGCGGTCGAGATCGGGGACGATCCTGCGTTCGAGGGCGTGGCGGCCGCGATCAGCGCCACCGAGAACCTCCTCGCAGGACCCGCCGTCCTTCAGCGACACCCCCGTCGTGCCCGCCTTCGCAGGCGCCATGGAACACCGGCCTCGCGGCGGGGATTGCAGAGGGGCGGTCCCGGCAGCACGCAGCAGCGGTGAGGTGAGGTTGATGACGGACGGCGAGCACACGACGGTCGACATGTGGTTCGACCCCCTCTGTCCCTGGGCCTGGATCACGTCCCGCTGGCTGCTCGAGGTGGAGAAGGTCCGTCCGGTCGATATCCAGTTCCACGTCATGAGCCTGGCGCTGCTCAACGAGGGTCGGGACCTCTCGCCCGAGTACATGGAGGCCATGAAGAAGGCGAAGGGACCGGTCCGGGTCGCGGTCGCGGCCGAGCAGACGGCGGGGCCGGAGTCACTGCGCGGCCTCTACACGGCGCTCGGCGAGCGAATCCACCAGCACCGCGACGAAGAGGTGACGGGGGGTGAGCCGGCCAGGATCGTCCAGCGCGCGCTGGAGGAGGCCGGGCTGCCGGCGTCCCTGGCCGGCGCCGCCGACAGCGACCAGTACGACGAGCGGCTGTCCGAGAGCCACCACCAGGGGATGGACCCCGTGGGCTACGAGGTGGGCACCCCGGTGATCCACGTTCCCGACGGCGACGGCAGGAAGATCGCCTTCTTCGGCCCGGTGGTGACCCCCATTCCGCGGGGCGAGGCGGCGGCCCGCCTGTGGGACGGCGTGCTGCTGGTGGGCGGGACCGAAGGCTTCTACGAGTTGAAGCGCACCCGAGACCGGCCGCCCATCTTCGACTGAGCCCCCGTTGGTGCACCACCGGGCCCTCTCCCGGGCGCCGGTAACCCCCGCTGGTGCACCAACGGGCCCTTCGCGGGGCTAGAGGACCAGCGTGCCCTCGGCGTCGAAGCGGATCGGCTCCGGCTCGCCCACCGCGACCACGTCCTCCTGGGTCCGCATCTCCGCCCAGAGGGGCTCCGAGACGCGCAGCTCGAGCAGCTCCAGCGTGTTCCGGATCCAGGCGATGCGAGCGCGTTCGGCGGGCGTTCGCCGCAGCGTCGATCCGGCGATCGCGAACAGCTCCTCGTCGGTCTCGGCGACGACCGGGACGCGGGCGGCGGAGAGGATCTGGGAAGTGACCGCGTTCGTATAGGTGGCCGCGACGTCGAGCTTCTCCATCACCCGCCGCGTGGTCAGCTCGGCGAATCCCATCCCGGTGGCGTTCCCGTGCGTCTCCTCGGTCAGATCCAGGAAGGCGAGCTGCTGAACCACCAGCGATCGCGGAATCGACGGCTCCGCGAAGCGCCCGGTGATGTTGGGGTCCATCCCCGCACCCGAGATGTTCTTCCCCAGCTCCTGCACCACCAGCACGTCCGCGGACTCGAAGGGAAGCCGGAGCAGCCACGACTTGGCGATCTCCAGCAGCTCCGGTTCCCGGGTCGCGATCGCGCTGCCCAAGACCGCCTCCACGATGCCGGGGTCCTCGTAGGCATCCTCCACGATCGCGATGCCGAAGGGGACGTCGACCTGCGTCAGGACATGCTGCCCGGCGGCGGCGATGATCTCGCCGAAGCGGTCCAGAGGGAAGGTGTGAATGGTGCTGGCGCCACGGTGCTTTCCGAGGCCGATCGCCAGCATCTTGTACAGCCCCGACTCGATGTGATGCCGGAAATCGGTGTGCGGTTTGACGCGCGCGACCGGGACCACCGCATCGGCTTCGGTCAGCACCACCTTCGAGAAGTGGAGCTGGACGCCGTCGAGCACGGTCCCGATGGGGACGGTCTCCATGCCGGAGCGGATCGGCGCGCCGACCTCCGCCTCGGTGATCCCGTAGCCGGCCAGCAGGTCCTCCTGTCCCTCGGGAGTGGCGCCGCCGTGACTCCCCATGGCGGGGACGATGAAGGGCTCGGCGCCGAGCGAGCGCAGGCCGGCCACCGTCGCCCGGACGGCCTCCTGGATGCAGCCGATCCCCCGGCTGCCGACGCCGACCGCGACCCGCATGCCGGGCCGGATCGCGGCGCGGACCTCGGGTCGCGCCAGCTGCCGGTCGACCGCGCCCGCCACCGACGGGACGCCGTGATGGGTCGGCGTCTGCCGGATCCGGCGCCAGGGTGGGAGCGGCGGGTGACGTCGCGCTTCTTCGAGCACCGCCTGCGTGCGCAGTTCCCATGCCATGCCACCAGTGTGCGCCCGCCAGCGTGTTCAGGAGGGCGACTGCGCGGGCGGCGCAGCCGCGGCGGGTTCAGGCGGCGGTCGCGTCCACGACCTGGACGGGGCGGCGGCGCCAGGGCCGGCCGGTGAGGGGCAGGGAGAGCGGGCTGCGCCGAAGGGCGGCGACCAGGCTCAGCGTGAAGACGAAGGTGAGGCCGAGACGGAGCACGGCGATCTGCTCCCAGGTCATCCCGCGCGGCTGCAGCAGCACCTCGATGCCCGGCTGCAGGAGCAGCGCCAGCGGCACCATGTGCGCCAGGAAGACGCCGAACGAGTAATCGGCTCCCCCACGCACCGCCTGCCAGAGCCCGGTGTCCTGGGAGACCGTCTCCACCAGCCAGTCGGCGACGCACCAGAGCACCGCCAGCGCGGCCAGCACCAGTGGCAGCACCGCCGGCTGCAGATCCGCCGACGCGCCCTGCGGGAGATAGCCGGCGTACAGGTTCCAGACATAGACCAGCTCACCGGCCGCAAGCGTCAGCAAGCCCCCGATCACGAGCGGGCGGCGGTGGGTGCGGGCGAACTCCACCAGCTCGCGCCAGTGGGCGGCGGCCACCACGCCGGCCACGACGTAGAACTGGTAGCTGGTCACCTCGTCCTGGGCCCAGAGCGCGGCGCCGAAGATCGGCCCCGGGATGATCCCCGGTCGGTACTGGAAGACCCAGTCCAGGCCGACCTGGAGCCCCGCGCTGACCAGCAGCACCAGCCAGTGGTAGCCCCGGGTTCGCCGCACCAGCCACGCCAGCAGCGGGAACAGAAGGTAGATCTGCATGGTGACCAGCAGGAAGTACAGCTGGAGCCAGCCGGTCGCCAGGTCCCCCAGCAGCGACTGCGGCGCCGGAGCCAGGCCGGGCGCCTGCAGCTCGCTTACCAGCAGCCAGTAGATGACCGTCCAGGCGATGTAGGGCGCCACCACCAGCGGGTACCGGCGGCGCCAGAAGCGGGTGACGTCGAAGCGCTGCCGGGCGGCCCCGGTGGAGTAGGCGAGGACGAAGGCGGAGACGAAGAAGAAGAGCTCGCGGTTGACGTGCAGCACCATCAGCAAAGCGCCCGCGCCGCGGCTCGCGGCCGGTGCCGTGTAGAGCAGGACGTGAGTCGCGATCACACCCAGCATGGGCACCAGCCGGAGCGCGTCCAGCTGTGCCAGGTGGGGTCGAGGGTCGTCGGTGGTCTCGCCGAGTGAGCCCCGCAGCACACCGAACGGCGGCTGCGCCGCGGTTGAGATGGCCCGGTCTCCTGCGCTCAGCCCACCTCGCCCACCGTGTCCGAGCGCAGGCCGAGGCGCAGCGTCTCGAGCCCGATGATGTCGGCGGGGGCGATGTTGCCGAGGTTGACGTTGCTGCCGACCCGCTTTACGAAGTAGGCCTGGAGTTCTTTGTTGGGGGCTTCGAAGATCAGCTTGTCGATGTCGACACCGGACTCCAGGATCTCCTCGATGAGCCCGAAGCGGAGCTCCCCGTTGGGTCGCGCGATGCCACTCCGTCCGCTTTCGCGCGCCTCAGTGATCACGTGCTGGGCGCCCGCCTCCAGGTCTTCCCGGATGTAGCGGATCCAGCGGACCGGGGGCAGGTGCTCGGAGCGGTCCTGGTCCTTGAAGCCGACCTCGCTGACGACGGCGAAGTCCTCGTCGAGGCGCGCCACGTACTCCGCCTTGCGGCTGTTGTCGAGGTCGATGGTGCCGTTGGAGACCTCGACCCAGGTGGCGCCGTGGTCGGCACAGAAGCGCCGGTAATCGTCGAATCTGCCCTGCTGCACGTAGATCTCGAACAGGGTGCCGCCGAAGTACCAGTCCACCTTCGCTTCCCGAAGGGCCGCGAGCTTGCGCTCCAGGTCGCGGGTGACCAGGGCAGTACCCCAGCCGAGCTTGAGCAGGTCGATCAGGTCCCCATGGCTCTCCAGCAGGTCCTCGAAGGCCCTGGTGGTGAGGCCGCTGTCGATGACCATGGTCATGCCGGCGTCCCGGGGTTTTTGGGTCCGCCCGGGGAGGGTGAGTGAATGCTGAATCGGGGTGGTCAACGTGGCTCCTTTCCCGGCACCCAGGCCGGTCGGTGAAACTCCGGGTCGAAGATTACTGATGCTCGATAGAGAAATCGTGAATGAGTTCTGGTAAGGGGATTGTGTGAGCAACGTAGGAGCCTGCGCAGAGCGTGGCATCATGGTTCACGGCAGATGCTTCACGGGATCATGTACCTGGTTTTGGGTGGCCTCGCGGGCTGGATCGCCGGTCACCTGATGAGCGGCCACGCCTTCGGGTGGTGGGCCGATCTGGTGGTAGGCCTGGTCGGCGGGCTGATCGGCGGCATCGTCTTCGAGAACGTGTTCGGTACCGTCCGGTTCGCTGGTGTGGGGGAGGCGCTGGCGGCCGTCTTCGTCGCCTGCGCCCTGGTCTCGGTCCTGCACGTGGTGCGGCCCCAGGGTCTGGCGCAGGCCTAACCCGGCCACCTCGCCGCGTTCCCCGCCGCGTCTCTAGACCGGCCACCTCTCGCCGCCATCCGCGCCCGGCTCGTACATCCACGGCCAGAGGACCGTCCAGATCAGGTCGGCCATCAGGATCGCCGCTCCCAGGGCGAGCCCGGTGAAGTAGAAGATCGGCGGCAGCCGGACCGTGGCCAGCCCCAGTCCCTCGGCCAGCGCCAGCCGCCAGACGGTCCCGAGCAGGCTGCGCCGCCGCCAGAGCTTGAGCGGCACACCCGCCGCCAGCAACACCACCAGCGCGGCCACGAACGCGATCAGCCAGCGTGGCGGCAGGTTGAGCAGCTGCAACCCGGCCAGCGCCGAAAAGCGCCAGATCGCGCCCCACCCCAGCCGGTGGACCAGGTAGGCGGGCTGTGTGCGAGCCCGGCGCCGCCACCAGCGCCGGTCGGCCTCAGCTCCGCTCGGAGCGCCCGAGCTGCGGCCCAGCAGGATCTCGAGCTCGGCGTCGTCGAGCAGGCCGCGGTCGTACAGGGCGAGGGCCTCCGACACGTTCCGCGGGTGGAGGCCCGTCACCGGGGTCGGCTCCCAGTCGGGCTCACGATCCTGGTAGGGCCGGGGTCTCCCGATGGCGGCCAGCCGCTGGCGTACCTCCTCCAGCTCGGCGAGGTCCGCCTCGATCTGGCGCGGGGTCCCGTAGTCGGCAAGGCGCAGGTACGCGCGCTCCGCCCGACTCGACTGATGCCAGGGCATGGGCCCACTCACCATGCATCAACAACGGCCGGCGCCGCAATTCGGTACTCGCCTCGCGAGCCGACGAGGCTTCGCGGGCCGTTATGCCGAGCGGACCCGGAGCCGGTTCCGCCGCCACGTCCGGGGCTGGCATAGTGATGCGCTATGCAGTACGACGTGGTGGTGGTCGGCGCCGGAATCGTCGGCCTCGCGACGGCGCGCGAGCTGTCCCGGCGCCGCCCCGGCCTGCGCCTGGCGGTGCTGGAGCGGGAGCCGCGGATCGCGGCCCACCAGAGCGGCCACAACTCGGGCGTCATCCACTCCGGCATCTACTACGCGCCGGGGTCGCTCAAGGCGCGGCTGTGCGTCGCCGGCTCGCGAGAGCTCTATGCCTACTGCGAGGAGCACGGGATCCCCACCGACCGCTGCGGCAAGGTCATCGTGGCGACCGAGCTGGACGAGCTGGGGCGCCTGGACGCGCTGTTCCAGCGGGGCCGGGAGAACGGAGTGCGGGGCCTGGAGATGATCGGCCCCGAACGGCTGCGTGAGCTGGAGCCCCATTGCCGCGGCATCCGCGCCATCCTCTCGCCCGACACCGGCATCGTCGACCATGCGCAGGTCGCACACGGCTACGCCGCGGACGTCCGCAACGGCGGCGGCGAGATCCACACCGGGAGGCCGCTCACCGCGATCCACGTCAATCCGGCCGAGGTGGTGGTGGAGACGCCGGCCGGGGAGCTGCGGACACGGACGTTGATCACCTGCGCGGGGCTGCAGGCGGATCGGGTGGCGCGGCTTGGCGGCGGCTCGGTTGAACCCCGGGTGGTGCCTTTCCGCGGCGACTACTGGCAGCTCGCGGACGGCGCCCGCTCGCTGGTGCGGAACCTGATCTACCCGGTCCCCGATCCCGCCTTCCCGTTCCTGGGCGTCCACGCGACGCGGCGGCTGGGGACGGGGGAGCGCTGGCTGGGTCCCAACGCGGTCCTCGCCTTCGCCCGGGAGGGATACGGCCGGCTGACCGTGCAGCCGCGTGACCTGGCCGAGGCCCTGGGCGCGCCCGGCTTCCGGCGTCTGGCCTGGAAGTACTGGCGGATGGGGGCGCTGGAGATGTGGCGCGACGTCTCCAAGCGGGCCTTCTGGCGGTCGGTGCAGCGCTACCTGCCCGAGGTCCGGCTGGGCGACATGGTGCCGGGCCCGTCCGGGGTGCGGGCACAGGCGCTCGACGAGTCGGGGACGCTGGTCGACGACTTCGTGGTCGACGTGCAGGGGACGCGCGTCCTCCACGTACGCAACGCGCCCTCCCCCGCGGCGACCTCCTCGCTCGCCATCGGCCGGTTGATCGCGGATCGGGCGGGTGAGGTGTTCGGCGAAGCCGTCGCCTAACCGCGCCCGGTAGACCCTATGGGGCGGGCAGCCCTAACCAGGGGTCGCCTGCCGGGCTGAGAGGCCGGACACTCCTCGCGGGGATTTGTCTGACCGGAGAGCAAAGCTCCGGCTGACCCCAAGGGTGATGAGGAGGCCCGGCCATGACTGGAACTGTGACATTTGTGGGGCTGGATGTCCACGCTCGCTCGACGCACGCGGCGGCGGTCGACGTGATGACGGGAGAGCTGACCAGGGTTCGGTTCGGTGAGGGGTTGTTGGCCCCCATCACCTGGCTGGGGTCGCTGCCCAGTCCGGTATGGGCCTGCTATGAGGCGGGGCCGACCGGGTTCGGACTCTATCGGGCGGCGACGGAGGCGGGGATCCGGGTCGACGTGATCGCCCCGGGCAAGACCCCGCGCGGACCGGCGGACCGGGTCAAGAGCGATCGCAAGGACGCCGAGCTACTCGCCCGTTGTCTGATGGCGGGCTCGCTGACGCCGGTGAAGGTTCCCTCGCTCCAGGTCGAGGGGGCGCGCGATCTGACCCGTGCCCATGACCGCTGCCGTCGCGATCTGATGACCGCCCGTCACCGGCTGTCGAAGATGCTCTTGCGCTACGGCCTCATCTACCCCAAGCCAACCACCTGGACCCAGAGGCACCGGCGCTGGCTGGTCAGCCAGCAGTTCCCCGACCCGATCAGCGAGCTTGTCTATGCCGACCTGATGGCCGCCACCGACGGGCTCACCAGTCGCAAGGCCGCACTGGCCGAACGCATCTCCCTGCTGGCGCTGGAGAAGCCGTACTGGCCGACGGTTGTTCGCTTGCGCTGCTTCCGTGGGGTGGATACGCTCACCGCCCTCAGCATCCACTTGGAGCTCAGTGCCGACTGGGCCCGGTTCCAGAGAGCTACCCGACTGGGTTGCTGGCTGGGGCTGACCCCATCACGTTCCCAGTCCGGGGAATCCGACCACCAGGGCTCGATCACCAAGACCGGCTCCGGCCTCGCCCGCCGCTTGCTGATCGAGGCCGCCTGGCAGTACGCTCGCCCACCTCGCATCGGAGAGAGGCTGGCCAGCCGGCAGCAAGGCCAGCCCGATCACATCCTTCAGATCGCCAACCGAGCCCAGTACCGGGTCCATCGTGTCTACACACGGATGCGCTCGCGGGGCAAGCCCAACAACGTGATCGCCGTGGCCTGTGCCCGTGAACTGTCCTGCTTCCTGTGGGCTGCCGCCATCGCTCCCTGACCACACCTTTCCGCACCAAGCGTCCGGCCGCGAGGTCGGGGTGCCGGGCCGCGAAGCGGCCAGCACGCGCGACGGCGCTATGGGCAGCCCCCGCCGGGCCACGCCCGATCGGTAGACCCGCGCAAGCTGGCAGCAGGAAACAGGGCCCTGGGGTAACCAACCCCCGCATTTCAGACTGGCACCGCCGATGACGTGCTCGGCACTCCGACCCCTCGACCTCCCCCTATCGACACCTCTATCCGGCCCGCTGCCGCCGGCGATCACCCATGCCCACGAACTACCGACTTGACAAGCGGGTGCACCATATCAGCGCCGGAGTGTGGACATATAGGGATGACGAGGGCGTCGTCCTGAGGGTCGGGTCCGGCGATCGGTTGCGTTCCCAGACGCCAGCCGCGGCTGCGACACGGTTTGATGTCGGTGGCCCCAGCTGGCTTCAAGAGTGGCGCGGCGTTCGTGGACTGAGGAGGATGCGCTGGGCATCCTGCCTCGCGAGAGTGATTGCCATCTCTGAGCCGGCCACGGAAGACCCGGTTAAGGAAAGTGGGCGTATCCCGAGAGATTCGGCCCTTCTGCATATGTTTGGGAGCCGTTGCCGGCCCCTCCGTCAGCGTGGGTCCGTGGCCAGGAGCAGCGCCTCCAGTGAGCTCGCTGAGGAAGCCCTGAGCGGGTTCGAGGGAGCGGTGTGATGGCAGAACGGAGACTGGTCGGAATCGACCTTGGGGTGTCGTCCAAGCACACTGTGGTGGTTTTGCGTGGGGACGGCAGCCTGCTCGGTCGGCGCAGCTGTATCCCGACCCAGGAGAGCTTGGTCGACGTCGAGCAGGCCGCGCTCCGCGGCGCCCCCGAGAGAACCCGTCTGGAGGTTGTGATGGAGCCCACCGGCCCGGCGTGGTTGCCGGTAGTGGTGTTCTTCGAGAAGCGCGGTCACCTGGTCTTTCGGGCAAGTTCCGCGCAGTCCGCCGATCTGCGACGGTTCCTCTCCCGCCACGCCAAGTCGAACCGGATCGACGCCGATGCGCTGGCGCGGCTTCCCCTCTTCGTCGACCATCTGAAGCCGGTGCGGCTGCCGACCGGAGACCAGGCGAGTCTTGAGCGGCGAGTTCGATTGTGCGACCGGCTGGTGGCCGAGGCGGGGAGCCGCAAAACCCGGATCAGGGCGTCGGTCCGTGAGATGTTGCCGATGACGCCCTTAGCGGATGACCTGACGAAGGCTGACCTGGCCATCCTGGAGCGGACCGGCGGCAACCCTCGTCGCCTCCTCGAGATGGGGCGTACGCGATTGGTGCGGCTCGTCAAGAAGACCTCTCACGGCCACCTCGGAGAGGACCGAGCGGTGGTTTGGATGGATGCCGCACAGCAGTCCCTGGAGCTGTACGAGCAGAGCCCGGCGATTGCCTTCGAGGACCGCGCGGACGCGGTCAAGACCGAGCTCGCGCTGCTGAAGACGTGCGAGGCAGAACTTGCCAAGCACCAGTTGCAGCGGGAAGCCGGCTATCGCCGGGTGGACCCCGACCAGTTGATGTGCAGCCTGCCCGGTGTGGCCGAGGTCGGAGCACCGGTGCTGTCCGTGTTCCTGGTCCAACCATCCCGCTATCCCAATGGCCGTCACTTCGTCTCCTACACCGGTCTCGTGGCTGAGTCCTCGGAGACCGGAGACTCCGATCGCAAAGGTCAAGGGATGTCGAAAGCGGGGCCGGGACTCCTCCGCACGACGCTTGTCCGCGCCGCCAACACAGCCCGCCAGCAGGACCCCCAGCTCGCGCAGATCTACTACCGGCAGATGGTGGAGCGAGGAGCCACTCACCAGAAGGCGCTCTGCGTGGTCGCCGCCCATCCTGCCGAGCGCGCCTATCGGGTCGCCTCCCGAGGCACGCCGTACCAACTTCGAGACCTCGACGGCCACCCCCTCACGCGAGAGCAAGCACGGCTGATCGCGACCACCACCTGGAGAGTGCCGGAGGAGGTGCGGCGCCGGCGGCGGAACAAGAAGACGGGGAAGGCCCCTCAGCAATTCCCCTCAGGGAATGCAAGCGCTCGTGGCGCGACGAGGCGGCCTTCCCCGTCCCACATCCTGGCAGCCGCGACCAGTGCCGGCAACCCTATGCCCCTACGAACAGATGTTCCCACTTGACATCCGTATCCCCCTTAGGGAATCACTCTGACCCTACCCCGCGCCGGCTAGCGTCGGAGTGCGGACACTCTGACCTCACCCCGCTAGGTCTCCCTCAGAGCGTTGCCATGCGCACGAAGAGCCGGGACAGGGCCTCCCGCAGCTGGGGTTCCGGCGTGCCCACGAGACGGGGAAGGATGCCTGCGACCGCCTCCACGGCCAGTGCGGCGATCCGCTGGTCGAGGGTCGGGTGCTCGCCGAAGAGGAGCGCCACCGTCCGATCCCGGTAGCCGTCGGTCGCCCCCGGCAGGCGCTCCTCCATCACCGCGTAGGCCCCGGGATCTCCGAGGACGAGCATGACCGCCGGGTTCCCGACCAGCGTCGCGGCGATCCCCTCCGCCAGCCACTGCAGCCGGTCGGGGGTCTCGGGCAGTGCCGCCGCCGCGTCGAGCACCCGGTCGAGCTCCTCCAGGACCGGCGCCGCCATCGCCTCCAGGAGCTCGCCCTTGGTGCGGAAGTGGTAGTAGACCGCTGCTTTGGTGAGCCCCATGGTGTCGGCGATCATCTGCAGCGAGGTGCCGCCGTAGCCGCGCTCGCTGAACAGGCGGAGCGCGGTCTCCAGCATCTCCCGACGTGTCCGGTCCGCCTGCTCGGCCCGGCTCACCCGCGGCTCCCCTCCCGCTCCTCGCTGCTCCACTGGACGCTCCTTTCAGTTCACTAGCCGATCGGCTAGTGAATCAGCGTATCGTACCGCCGCAGTGTCTCGCATCCTCGCCGGTGTCGCCCGCTTCTCGGCCCGCCACCGGGTGATCACGCTCGTCGCCTGGCTGCTCGTCGCCGTGGCCGCGATCGGGATCGCCCAGGTGAGCGGGGGCCAGACCAACGACAGCTTCACCATCCCGGGCACCGAAGCCCAGCGCGCTGCCGACCTGCTGCAGCAGAAGTTCCCTTCGGTGAGCGGCGCCTCCACCCAGGTCGTCTTCGTCGCACCCAAGGGGACCCGGGTCACCTCGCCCGCCCAGCAGGCGGCGATCCTGCAGACCGTCGGCAACCTGAACCACGTCCCTCAGGTGGAGGGAGCCACCGACCCCTTTCAGGCGCTGACCATCTCGCGGGACGGGTCGGTCGCCCTCTCCCAGGTGCAGTACCGCGCGCAGGCCCAGGACGTCAAGGACGGCACGCTTTCCGCCCTGCAGCAAGCGACCCGACCGGCGCGCGACGCGGGACTCCGCGTCGAGTTCGGCGGCTCGGTGTATCCGGGCTGGCGGGTGGTGGTCAGTGAGACCCCGGAGCTGATCGGAATGGGGATCGCCTTCCTCATCCTGCTGGTGGCGCTGGGTGCCGCGATCCCCGCATTGCTCCCGATCCTGGGTGCGGTGGTCGGGGTCACGATCACGCTGGAGGGCATCAACGCCGCCGCTTCGGTGGTCAGCATCGCGTCGGTGTCCACCACGGTCGCCCTCATGCTGGGGCTTTCCTGCGGCATCGACTACGGACTTTTCATCGTCTCCCGGCACCGCACGAATCTCATGCTCGGCGTGCCGGTCGAGGAGTCGATCGGCCTTGCCGCCGGCACCGCCGGGGGCGCGGTGGTCTTTGCCGGGTCAACGGTCATCGTCTCGCTGCTCGGACTGCTGGTGCCAGGGATCCCCTTCCTCGGCGTGATGGGGGTGGCCGCGGCCTGCTCGGTGCTGGTCGCACTGCTCATCGCCCTCACGCTGCTGCCGGCGCTGCTCGGCTTCGCCGGCAAGAGGGTCGTCTCCTTCCTCCCGCCGGCCCCGCTGCGGCGCCGGATCGCGCGCGTGACCGACCTCGCCGCCAGGCACCCCGAGCGCACGCTGGGCGCTGCCTGGCAGGGATTCGTGGTCCGGTTCCGGTGGCCGGTGCTGGCGGCCGGCGTGGGCCTCCTGCTGCTGCTCGCGGCGCCCGCGCTGCAGATGCGCCTGGGACTCCCCACCTCCGCCTCCGACCCACCGTCCGCGACCGACCGTCAGGCGTACGACACCGTCTCCAGCGCGTTCGGACCCGGCTTCAACGGACCGCTGCTGGTGGTCGCGGACGGCGTCCGCGACCCCGCGCAGATCCAACCCATGGTGGCCACGCTCCAGCACCTGAGGGACGTGCGGGTGGCGGAACCGGTCGGCTACCAGAACGGCGTCGCGGTGATCGAGGTGGTGCCCAAGACGGGGCCGGCGTCCCAGGCCACCACCGACCTCGTCAATCGCATCCGCGACCACCGGACCGAGGTCGCGGGCGGCAGCGGCGCACGCATCCTGGTGGGCGGCGTCACCGCGGCTGCCATCGACGTCACCAGCCGCCTTTCGCAGGCGGTACCGGTCTTCCTGGCGCTGGTCGTCTCGCTCGCCCTGATCCTGCTCACGTTCGCCTTCCGGACCATCCTGGTGCCGATCAAGTCGATCCTCGGGTTCCTGCTCTCGATCGCCGCCGCGCTCGGGCTGCAGGTCGCGATCTTCCAGTGGGGGTGGGGGGCGTCGCTCTTGGGGGTGACGCGGGCGGAGACGATCAGCTTCCTGCCGATCATCATGCTGGCGATCATCTTCGGGCTCTCCAGCGACTACGAGCTGTTCGTCGCCTCGCGCGTCAAGGAGCAGTTCACCCGCGACGGCGATGCCCGCCGCGCGGTCCGCGTCGGCGCCGGCCAGTCGGTACGGGTGGTCATGTCGGCGGCCCTCATCATGTTCTCGATCTTCGTCGCCTTCATGGTCACCGACAACCCGTTCATCCGTGTCGTCGGCTTCAGCTTCGCGGCCGGGGTCTTCATCGACGCGTTCGTGGTCCGCCTGACGCTGGTACCCGCGGTGCTGGCGATCGGCGGCCGGCGGATGTGGTGGCACCCGCGGTGGTTCGCACGCTGGGTGCCGGACCCGGACATCGAGGGCAGGAGATTGGAGGAAGGGCCACCGGCGCGGGTGGAGGAGACGCTCGAAGAGGCGGGGTGAGGCCCCGGCGGGCGTCAGGTCGCTTTGCGGGCAATGCGACGTCAAACGCGGCTGGTTAGGGCCACGTTGCCCGCAATGTGACCTTTAGGGCAGCGCGAGCAGGCGCCGGACGAGCGTCATCGGGAGCCCGATCACGGTGTCGCGGTCGCCTTCCAGGTGCTCCACGAACGCCCCCGCGCCACCCTGGATCGCGTACCCGCCGGCCTTGTCGAGCGGCTCTCCGCCGGCCACGTAGCGCGCGATCTCACCCGCGCCCAGCGGGCGGAACGCGACGTCGGCGGCGGCGTGGCCCCAGCGCACCACGCCACCCCGGTTGGTCGCGACCCCGGTGATCACGCGGTGCGTGCGGCCGGACAGCCGGTGCAGCATGGAGGCCGCGTCGTCGGGGTCGCGCGGCTTGCCCAGGACCTCGCCGTCCAGCGTGACGACCGTGTCGGCGGCGAGGATGATCTCGTCCTCACCGCTCATCGCGTCACCGATCGGCGGCCACCGGTCGGGGCCGTCGAGTCCCGGCGCCTGCATACCCGCGGCTGCGGCCTTGGCCCGCGCCAGCGACTCCGCGTAGAGGGCGGGATCGCCGCCGCGATAGGGGGCCTCGCGGATGCCGCTCGGCCGGACCTCGAACGTGTATCCGGCCTCGCTCAGGAGCACCGCCCGCCGCGGCGACGCCGAGGCCAGCACGAGCCGGCCTCCATCCGGGCTCACGACGCCGAGCGCGCGGCCGCAGATCCCTCCTGGGCCTTTCGCCGCAGCCGGAGGTTGAGGCCCCCGTAGATGACCACCGCGAGCACGAAGCCGACCACGAAGGTCAGGTCCCCGATGCCCGGCCAGTGCGCCGGGAACACCCCCACGAAGGCGGTCTCGTTGGAGAAGAGCGCGATCGAGACGATGGTGGCGACCAGGAACGCGACCACGCCCGACCATGGGTTGTGCTTGCGGTCGTAGAAGATCGCGCCGTCACCGAAGTCCCCGCGCCGGAGCACGTAGTCCGTGAAGACGATGCCGAACCAGGGCCCGATCCAGTAGGCCAGCACCAGCAGGAAGCTGTTGTAGGTGTTGGCGAGGTCGGAGAGACCCCCGACCAGCGCCACGAAGAAGCCGATCACGCCGAACCCGAGCGCGACGATCGCCCGCCGCTGCCGGGCGCCCAGCCGGATGCCGAGTGTGAGGAACGCGATCGACCCGCTGTAGATGTTGAGCGCGTTGGCCGAGATGCCGCCCAGCGTTATCGCGAGCAGGGTCAGCACCCCGATCACGGCCGGCAGCTGATTCGAGAACTGCTGGGTCGGGTTGCCGTTGAAGTTGGTCCCGTGCACGGTGGCGAGGGCTGCGCCGACCAGCTCGAGCGCGACGCACGAGATGAACAGTCCGAGTCCGGCCGACCAGCCGGTCTTCGCCTGGCTGGTGTCCACGGGCAGGTAGCGCGAGTAGTCGGAGGCGTAGGGGTTCCAGCCGCAGGCATACCCGTAGGCGGCCGCGGCGGTGAGGATCAAGCCGGTGCCGTTGCCGAGTCCCTTGGGATCGGCGGGCAGGCCCAGGTTCGCCTTGGAGAAGACGATCGCACCCGCGATCGCGAAGATCACCACCAACGGAAGGAACGCGTAGCGCTCCCAGACGTGGACCAGGTTGTGCCCGAAGAAGGCGACCACCACCTGCAGCAGAACCACGATCAACAGTGAGATCACGAAGGGCACGTGCAGCAGGACGCTGAGCGCCAGCGCGGCGCTCACGCTGTTGACCGCGAACCACCCGATGCCGGCGCCGATCGACATCAGGAGGGAGGGGACCCAGTTGCCCCAGAACCCGAACGACGCACGACCCTCGACCATCTGGGGGACCCCGAGGCGGGGGCCCCAGGAGGCGAGGATGCCCTGGCTGATGGCTCCCAGCGCCGTGCCGACGACGATTCCCAGGGCGGCCGCCCAGAAGCTGGCGCCAAAGAAGGCGACCCCGATCACGCCGACATAGATCGTCGCGAACTCCATGTTCGGCGAGACCCAGGTCAGGAACTGCTGGTAAGGGCTCCCATGCCGCTCGGACAGTGGGATGTGCTCCACACCGCCGGGTTCGACGGCGACCACACGCGTGCCGTACTCACCCTCACGCTCCGGGACCGCGATCTCCGTGGCCATGACTTTGTGCTCCCCCTTCGGAACGGGCTCCCACCGGGCTGGAGGGGCGCCGGTCGAGGTTAGAGTCTACGTGACCATAACCCGGTTGCGCGCGTGCCCGGCGGCCCGTGCCTGGAAGTCACGACTTGCTACCTTTTGGGCGTGCTCGATCTCCTCCTCCAGAACGCGCGCGTCATCGGAGAAGAGGCGCCAAGAGACCTTGGCGTGCGCGGCGAGCTTCTCGCCGAGCCGGTGCCCGGTGAGGGGGCACGGGAGACGATCGACCTCGGCGGCGCCCTGGTCACGCCGCCTCTCGTCGAGCCGCACATCCATCTCGACGCCGTGCTCACGGCCGGTCAGCCGCGGCACAACGAGTCGGGCTCGCTCTTCGAGGGCATCGCGATCTGGGGCGAGCGGGTGGCAGGGCTCACCGTGGAGGATGTCAAGGAACGCGTCCGCACGGTGCTGCGCTGGGAGCTCTCCTGCGGGGTTCAGCACGTGCGCAGCCACGTGGACGTCTGCGATCCCCGGCTGACGGCGCTGCGCGCGCTGGTCGAGCTGCGCGAGGAGGTGGGAGACCAGATCGACCTGCAGCTGGTCGCCTTCCCTCAGCAGGGCATCCTCTCCTTCGAGGACGGCGAAGAGCTGATGCGGCGGGCGGTCGCGCTGGGTGTGGACGCGGTCGGCGCGATCCCGCACTTCGAGCTCACGCGCGAGCTAGGCGTGCGCTCGTTGGAGTTCGCGTTCGACCTCGCCGAGGAGCACGGGCTGCTGGTCGACGTGCACTGCGACGAGACGGACGACGACCACGCGCGCTTCAGCGAGGTGATGGCGGCGGAGACCATCCGGCGCCGGATGGCAGGCCGGGTGACCGCCAGCCACACCACGGCCATGCACTCTTACAACGGCGCCTACGCGAGCCGCCTGATCACCAACATCGCCCGCTCCGGCATGCACGTCGTCACCAACCCGCTCGACAGCTCGACGCTCCAGGGGCGATTCGACCACTACCCGATCCGGCGCGGCCACACCCGCGTCAAGGAGCTGCAGGCGGCCGGCGTCACCGTCGCCATCGGGCACGACTCGGTGATGGACCCCTGGTACCCGCTGGGGATGGGCGACCCGCTGCAGGCGGCGTTCGTGCTCGCTCACTGGGGGCAGATGACGGGCCGGCAGGAGATCGCACGCTTGTTCCACATGATCACGTCCGATCCGGCGCGCGTGCTGGCACTCGACGGCTACGGCCTCCGGGAGCGGGGCCCTGCGAGTCTGGTGGTGTTCGACGTTCCCAGCGAGTTCGACGCGGTCCGGCTGGTGCCGCGCCGGCACCTGGTGCTGCGCCGCGGACGGGTGGTGGCCCGGTCCGAATCCCACCAGACCGTCGTCTGGGACGGTATCGAAGAGGAGGTCACGTACCTGCCATGAGCCAGCAGATCGCAGTCATCGCCGGCGACGGGGTGGGCCGGGAGGTGATCCCGGCAGGAGTCCGGATCCTTTCCCACCTGCGCCCCGATCTGGAGTTCGTCGAGTTCGACTGGGGCTCCGACCGCTATCTGCGGACCGGCGCCATGATGCCCGACGACGCGCTCGACACGCTGGCCCGGCACGACGCCGTCTACCTCGGTGCGATCGGCTGGCCCACGGTTCCCGACCACGTCTCGCTCTGGGGCTGCCTGATGCCGATTCGCAAGTCCTTCGAGCTCTATGTCAACCTGCGTCCGGCCCGGCTGCTGCCCGGGATCCGGGGGCCGCTGGCCGGCCGCGGGCCGAAAGACGTGGACATGCTCTTCATTCGCGAGAACACGGAGGGCGAGTACTCGGGCACCGGCGGGTTCGTCCATGCCGGCCACCCCTACGAGATGGCGGTCGAGGCACCGGTCTTCACCCGACTTGGCGTCGAGCGCTGCGCGCGGTACGCTTTCGAGCGCGCCCGCGAGCGCTCGAAGACGCTGATCAGCGTGACCAAGTCGAACGCCTCCCGCTACAACTACGTGCTGTGGGACCAGTGTGTCGAGCGCGTGGGCCAGGAGTTCGCTGACGTGGCAGTGCAGCGCGTCCTGGTCGACGCGATGGCGGCGCGGATGGTGCTCCGGCCCGACACCGTCGACGTCGTGGTGGCCTCCAACCTCTTCGGCGACATCCTCACCGATCTGGCGGCCGCGCTCCAGGGCTCGATGGGCCTCGCGGCGTCGGCCAACCTGAACCCTGAGCGGCGCTGGCCCTCCACGTTCGAGCCGGTTCACGGGTCGGCGCCCGACATCGCCGGCAAGGGCGTCGCCAACCCGATGGGCGCGATCTGGGCGGGTGCGATGCTGCTCCGCCACCTGGGCGACGGTGCGGCCGCGGATCGGGTGGAGGGGGCGATCTCGGAGGTATGCGAGCAGGGGGTGCACGTGACCGCCGACCTGGGTGGCTCCGCGTCCACCGGTGAGGTCACCGACGCCGTCCTGGACGCGCTGCGATCCGTCTCCGGCGGCTCGACCGGCACCGCGAGCTCCGACCCGCGAGGGCCCCGCAAATGACGCCACCCTGGCAGCGGAAGCTGGCGGGTGCGCTGACCGAGCACTGGATCGACAGCGAGGTGCTGCGCGACAACCGGCTCGGCGACCCCGCGCGGCGGCCGTTGTGGGTCTACACGCCCCCCGGCTACGACGAGTCCTCCGAGGACCTGCCGTCGATCTATGTGATCCAGGGCATGACCGGCCAGCTCGACATGTGGCGGAACCGCAGCGCCTTCCGGCCCACGTTCCCGGAGCAGCTCGACCATGACTTCGACATGGGCACCATCCAGCGCTGCCTGGTCTGCTTCGTCGACTGCTGGACCAGCCTCGGCGGCTCGCAGTTCCTGGACTCCCCGGCCACCGGCCGCTACCACTCCTACCTCTGCGAGGAGGTCGTCTCCTTCGTCGACGAGCGGTACCGCACGCAGCGTTCACCCCGCCATCGCGCCATCGCCGGCCACTCGAGCGGGGGCTACGGGGCGATGGTGACCCCGATGCTCCGGCCGGACGTGTTCGGGGCCCTGGCCACGCACGCCGGAGACGCCCTCTTCGAATACTGCTACCAGCGCGACTTCCCGCTGGCGGTGCGGGCGCTGCGCGACGAGTACCGGGGCTCCTGGGAGCGGTTCCTCCGCGATTTCCGCTCCCGGCCGGCGCTCAGCAAGCCGAGCGACTACACGCTGCTCAACACGTACGCGATGGCGGCCTGCTATTCCTCCGACCCCGACGGCACGGTGCGCTTCCCCTTCGACCTCAAGACCGGGGAGCTGGTCCCCGAGATCTGGGACTGGTGGCTGCACTGGGACCCGGTCCGAATGGCGCGGTCCCCTCGCTACGCCGACGCGTTGAAGACCCTGCGGGCGGTGTATGTCGACGCCGGGTGCCGCGACGAGTACTACCTGGACCTCGGTGCCGAGGCCTTTGTCAAGGCCCTGCGGGAGCTCGGGCTCACGCCCCAGTTCGAGCTCTTCGACGGCGGCCACTCCCGGACCGAGTACCGCTACCCGATGGCGATCCGCTACCTGGCCGCCAACATCCGCTGAGGATCACCGGCTCGCGAGGCACCACCGGCCGGCCGGCCCGGTCTGTGGATGGACCGGGCCGGGTCAAACAGGGGGGTGGGGTCGATTCCTTGTCAGCGGATCGTGAGCTCGCCCGGGGGGCCCTCGCCGAGCCGGTCCTCGAGGAACTGCTGCTGAGCGAGCAGCTGGGCGGCGCCGGTCTTGAAGACGCGCTCGGCGATCGCGTCCAGGCTCTGCTCCAGGAGCCGCAGCTGGTGCTCGACGACGTCGATCACGCTCGGACCGCCGTCCCGCACCGGCCAGTCCTCGGCCCCGCGCGGGATCCCCCGGTAGGTGTTGAGGATGGCGGGGAGGTACTCGCCGAGCACCCGGTCGAGGTGGACCTGGTCCTCGGGGGGCACCAGATGCCACTGACGCGGATCGCGAAGGGCGGCGGCCTTGTCGTGGATCCTGGCCAGGAGCGCCTGCAGTCGGGGCGGCAGATCGGCGTCGGAGTTGGGCTGGCGGCGCGACCGAGCCGGGGCCGGCACCGGGGCGGGGGCTGCATGAAGCGGGCCGGCCGCGGGGCCGGGGGGCTGCGGGGCGGGAGGGTAGGGGCCGGAGCCGGGCCCGGGCCCGCCCTGCAGGCCGGGGGAGGGTGGGTAGCCGTACATGGCGGGAGCGGTCCGGCGATTCGAGCGCGTGATCAGGAGGACGATGCCCACGACGGTCGCGAAGGGCAGCGCCAGGACCGCGAACCCGAACATGAGCCCGAGGAGGATGCCCAGGCCCTCCAGCACGAGGGGAGCGATGGCGGCCACGCCGGCCGTCACCACGAGCAGGGCGATGAGGAGGAGCGCCACCCAGCCCAGGGTGACGAACCAGTGTCGGTGGGGAGCGGTATGCATCAGGAGCAGCCTCCGCCACTGCCGCGGACGACGACCGGCAGGGCCGGCCGCCGCCGCCGAGCAGCGGGTTGGAGAGATGGGAAGGTCACATTCGGGGGCCGAGGGCCCGGACCAGCGCGACGATGCCGACCACGCAGGCGGCCACGATCAGGGCCGCCACGGCCAGCCCGACCAGGAGGAAGGCCGCGCCGAAGATGAATCCGAGCAGGTGGGGCAGCACGACGCCGATCACGAGGATCGCGGCGACGACCAGGCCGCCTCCCCACAGCGCACGCTGGAGGACCGGAAGCGAGCGGTACGACTGAATCAGATCACTCATTGGTGTTGCACCTCGCCTCTGACGTTGGCAGGCACGTGTTTCAAAACCGTTACGAAACAGACATCTCGCCCCCAAATCCTCCGCGCCGGCGTCCTTCCAACACCCGGCCGCCCGCGCTGCACCCGTCGGGGTCTGCGCCGTGCGGATTCGAGACCAGCGGGCGCGCCAGCGCTTGGGCGCCAGCCCAAAGCAAGTCCCGCTCAGACCTCACGAGAGCACCCCGCACCGCTGGCCCGGCAGGGTTCGGCGGCGAGTGCCGCCGGGGGGTCCAGGGGGGCCGTGCCCCCAATGCCGTTGCATTAGGCCCTTGACGGGGAGGGTTGGATTAGGTCGTTTCTGCAGAAACCGTCGCTATCTCCGACCCGGAAAGGGCGGAATGTGCAGAAACGGCCCTGAGGCTGCCGGCCCATAAGGCTTCGAGGACGCTGAGCTCCTGGGGCACCCCGGCACCCCGGCGCTGCGCGCGAATTCCCCCCGCGACGCCCTTAAAGCAACGGCATTGGGGCGGTGCCCACCCTGGGTAAGACAGATGCGCGCCCGCAACCGGCCCGCACGGTCCCTACGCCGCCGTGCGCGAAGCGCTCGAGCGCCAGCTCGAAGGCAACCCCTCCCTGCGTGCCGGCATTCGGGGGTGCTGGGGACGCTAAGTGCTTCAGCCAGAAAGTTCGATCACGTATTCAAGCCGCGAGTGGGACGGATAGCCGGTTCAGGAGAGCATCAAGGTCAGCGCGGGTGAACTTCCATTCGAAAGGAGCCGCCATCTCCTGGTAGCCGGCTTCGAAGGCGAGGATGTTGGCTGCGAGGTCGGCGAGCGAGAGGGCGTCGGCAGGCGTGAGTACCTTGCGCTGAAGGATGGAGAAGTAGATCTCGATCTGGTTGAGCCAGCTGGCATGGACGGGCAGGTGCACCATGACGGCGTTCGGGTGCGCCACCTGGAGCCGGTCCGCGGCGGCCTGGCCGCGATGCGAGCTGCCATTGTCGACCACCCAGAAGACGCGATCGGCCGAACGGTAGGGTTCGACGGCCATGACCTGATCGACCAAGCGTCCGAACGGCTCGATACCGGTCGTCGATTCCAGCCTCCCGAACAGCTTGGCCCGGTGGACATCCCAGGCGGCCAGGTAGGCCCAGGCGCCGCCGCGGGTGTATTCGTGCTCCACACGCAGGGGCCGGCGCGGCCCGGCGGAGGCGGTTGGATGGCAGCGCAGGCGGGCTTGGAGGGAGGTCTTCTCGTCGGAGCTGATCACGTACTCGCCGGGGCCGAGTCGTTCGTCTTCGAACTTGCGGGCGTAGAGATCGAGGACCCGACCGGCCTTGGTGCTGAAGTCGGGGTCGCGGGGGAAGATCCAGCTCCGATGGCGCCAGGGCCGGATGGCGTCCTCCGACAGCCATTGCCAGATGGTGGAACCGGAGATGCTGGCCACGAGGCCGCGGTTGATGACCTCGGCCTGGATGTCGGGAACCTGGAGGCGGGAGAGTGGCAGCCCGAGTTGCGCGGGCAGCTCGCACGCGATCGCCTTGACCGCGATGACCAACTCAGGGGGGAAAAAGCCGGCTCCGGCCGGACCGGTCGCGCTCCTCCAGGCCCTCCAAGCGCTGCTCGAAGAACCGTTTGCGCCATTTGCTGACGATCTCGCGGCGGGTGTTGAGGCGCTCGGCGATCTGGTCGTTGCGCAGGCCGCGGGCAGCGAGAAGCACCAAGTTGGCGCGGAACACATCGCGATACGGCAACGTATATTTTCGAGCTCGTGCTTCCAGGATGCGACGTTCATCACCACTCAAGGTGATCTCGTAGGGGCTCGACCGAGGCATACGCGAACCCTACTCGAATCGAGACCAATACGTGCGGCTAATTTACGTGATAGTAATTGCTGCGGCGAGTACTAAGGAGGCCTGAGTGCCTGAGTGTCACCCTGAAGTGGTCCGGCGGGTTGGCTCACTGAGTGCCTGCCCGTGGCCTGGGCTTGTTGCCGAGTTGCCGCCCGCCGGACCGAAGTGGGCCGGTCGACGTGACTTGATAGGAGCCTGACACTGGTCTCTACTCAGGGGTGTCCGTCAACCGGCCCGATGTCCCCCTTGGCGAGAGGAGACGGATCCATGGTGACAGTTGGTGGTGATTGCCACAAGAAGACCCACACCTTGGTGGCGGTGGAGGAGAGCGGGAAGCAGATCGCCCAGCTCACGGTGGCGGCGACCGAAGCCGGCCATCTGAAGAGTCGTCGTTGGGCAGCTCAGTGGGGGGAGCGACGCTGGGCGCTGGAGGACTGTCGGCCCTTCACCCGGCGCTTGGAGTCGGAGTTGCTAGGGGCCGGCGAGGCGGTGCTGCGGGTAAGCCCCCACCTGATGGCGGATGCTCGCCGGGTGGGACGTCAGCGGGGGAAGTCGGACCCGATTGATGCTCTGGCGGTGGCGCGTGCGGCACTGCGGGAGCCGGATCTTCCGATCGCCCAGTTGGATGGTCCCAGCCGAGAGGTCAAGCTGTTGCTGGACCATCACGACGACCTGGTGAGGGAACGGACGCAGAAGGAGAATCGGCTCCGGGAACACCTGTTTGAATTGGATCCCGAGTTTGAGATCCCGGCGCGCGCCTTGAGCAAGCTCGTCTGGGTCCGCCGGATCAAGCATCGCCTGGACTCCAGAACGGGCACCGTGGCGATGCTGGCTCGCGACCTGACCAACTCCGTCCACGCGCTGAGCGTCAGCATCAGCGCGCTCGAGCGGGACCTCGAGAAGCGAGTGAGCGCCCTGGTTCCCAACCTCCTCGCCCTGGCCGGGTGCGGGGTCCTAAGTGCCGCACGGATTTTTGCCGAGACCGCCGACGTGGCTCGCTTCCGCAGCAAGGCGGCGTTCGCCAGGTTCAACGGAACCGCCCCCATCCCGGTGTGGTCGGGGAATGCCAAACAGTTCCGGTTGAACCATGGGGGAAACCGGCAGATGAATGCGGCGCTTTCATCGGATAGCCATCACGCAAATCCGCATGGAGGGGTCTGCGGGCCACGCCTACTACCAGCGCCGCCTCGCCGACCACGACCAACCAAAAGACGCACGTCGAGCCCTCAAACGAAAGCTCTCCGATGAGGCTTTCCGTCGCTTGCTCCGCGACCAGGCTGCTCTTCAGCGCCTCTCTATCTGTGACGAAATTAACTTGATTCATCACCAAACCGTGACGAAATGAAGGTGACGAAAGGAATCTGCATGCTGTGCGGCCAGAGCTTCCCTCAGAAACCGACCGGCCGACGCCGCCGTTACTGCTCGCGAGCTTGCCAGGAACGCGCCTACCGCTTACGCCGTTCCGCCGGCCTCTGGCGCGCCACCAACGCGGACCCCGCGAACCTCGGCGAGGTCACCTCCCTCCTGGACGCCGCCCCCCATGGACGACGGTGACGCGCCACTTGACATAGGAGGCTCGGCAGTCCGGGGGGGCCGTGGCCCGAATGGGGGCGGGGAAGGGCGGGTCAGTGCCGCCAGCGGGCGTCGGTGTCCTGCACGATCGCGTAGAGGAGGGAGTCGCGCCACTGTCCGCGCAGGAGGACGTGGTCGCGCAGCCGTCCTTCGAGCCCCATCCCCGCGTGCTCCAGCACGCGCGCCGACGCCACGTTCTCCGCCACGCACGTGGCCCACAGCCGGTGCAGGTGCAGCCGGTGGAACCCGAAATCGATCAGCTGCATCGCGATCGCGGTACCGAACCCCCGCCCCCAGTGGTCCCGCCGCACCACGTACCCGATGTCGGCGGCCCGGTTGGCGGGATCCTGGATCGACAGGCGCCCGGATCCGATCACGTTCTCCGCCCCGTCGCAGGCCGCCAGCTCCCACACCCGCCGCGGCACCCGCTGCGCCTCCGACCGCGCGTTCTGGATCCACCGCCGGGCGCCGTCCAGATCGAACGCGTCCCAGGTGAGGAACACCGTCACCAGCGGATCGGTGGCCCACGCCGCGACGGCCGGCAGGTCGCCATCCTCGAGCTCGTGCAGCGTGACCTGGACGCGAGGCGTCCTCACACCGGCGGCACACCGTGGCGCCGGTCGAACGGAGGCTCCCACCCGGTCCGATAGGCGCGGAAGCGCGCGATCAGGTCGTCACGCAGCCGGTCCGGTTCCACGATGTCGTCGACGATCAGGTTCGACGCCAGCTTGATCAGGTCCACGTCCTCGCGGTACTCGTCCTCCAGCTGATGCCGGCGCCGCTCCCGCTCCTCCGGTGTCAGCTCCTGGAGCTGGTTGAAGAACACCGCGTTGACCGCCGGCTCAGGCCCCATCACCGCGATCTCCGCCGACGGGAGCGCGAGCACGCAGTCGGTGCCGTAGGCGGGCCCGGCCATCGCGTAGAGCCCGGCCCCGTAGGCCTTGCGCAGCACCACCGAGATCTTCGGGACGGTCGCCTCCGAGACGGCGGTGATCATCTTGGCGCCGTGGCGGATGATGCCCCGTCGCTCGACCTCGGTCCCGATCATGAAGCCCGGGATGTCGGCCAGGAAGAGAAGCGGGATCGAGAAGGCGTCGCACAGCCAGATGAAACGCGCCGCCTTGTCCGGGCTGTCGATGAACAGCACGCCACCACGGTGCTGCGGCTGGTTCGCGACCACGCCGACCACCTCCCCGTCGAGGCGGGCCAGGCCACACAGGATCTCGGGAGCGAACAGCTCCTTGACCTCCAGCCAGGAGCCCTCGTCGACGATCCGGTCGATCACCCGGTGCATGTCGTAGCCGCGCCCCGGCTCCTGGGGGATGATCTCGACGATCGATCTCCCGGGCCGAGCCGGGCCAGGGGCGGCGGCGGGCGGGGCCTCGTCGTGCCGCTGCGGGAAATACGAGAGGTAGCGGCGACCGAGGGCGATGGCGGCGCGATCGTCCGGCACCAGGAAATCCCCGCAGCCGGATTCCGTGCAGTGCATGCGGGCGCCACCCAGCGACTCCAGGTCCACCTTCTCCCCCACCACCACCTCCACCATGCGGGGTGACCCGAGGTACATCGACGCGTTGCCCTCGACCATCACCACCACGTCGCAGAAGGCGGGAATGTAGGCGCCTCCCGCCGCCGACGGGCCGAAGAGGAGGCAGATCTGGGGCACTCGCCCCGAGAGCCGCACCTCGTTGAAGAAGATGCGCCCGGCGTGGCGGCGCCCGGGGAACATCTCGATCTGATCGGTGATCCTGGCACCGGCCGAGTCGACCAGATAGAAGAGCGGAATCCGCAGCCGCGCGGCCGTCTCCTGGACGCGGAGGATCTTCTCCACCGTCCGGGCGCCCCACGACCCCGCCTTCACGGTGGGGTCGTTGGCCATCACGCAGACCTGCCGGCCGTCGACCCTTCCCATGCCGGTGACCACGCCGTCCGCCGGAAGGTCCTTGGCGAGCGCATTGGCGAGGAGTCCGTCCTCGATCAGCGAATCCGGATCGAGCAGCAGATCGAGGCGCTCGCGGGCGGTCAGCTTGTGCTGCTGGCGAAGCCTGGGCAGGTAGCGTGTCCCGCCTGCCGCGGCCCGCTCACGCAGGCGACGCAGCCGATCGACCTGCTGCTGCCGCGGATCCGTGGTGTCCGACATGCGTGCTTCCCGCTGCTTCCTCGTCTCAGCGCTGGTGCCCGCACCCCTCAGGCCGGTTCGGGCGGACCCATATGCTAGGTCTCACGTTGCCGGAGATGACCAGCGGCCTGCTCCGCCCGCGGCTGGAGTGGCTCCTCGTGTTCGTCCCGGCGTCGATCGCCGCCGAGCTTCTCCAGCAGCCCCAGGTCACCTTCCTCTTCGCCTGCCTCGCCATCGTTCCGCTGGCCGGCATGATCGGTCGGGGCACCGAGGAGCTCGCGATTCGGACCGGACCCCGCGTCGGCGGCCTCCTCAACGCAACCTTCGGAAACCTGACCGAGATCATCGTCTCGGCGCTGCTCATCGTGAGCGGGCAGCTGGTGGTGGTCAAGGCGTCGCTGATCGGGTCGATCCTGGGGAACGTCCTGCTCGTGCTCGGCGCCTCGTTCTTCGCCGGCGGCCTGCTTCACAAGGAGCAGCGGTTCTCGGCACGATCGGTCAACGTCCACGCGGCCTCGCTGTTCATGGCCGTGATCGGCCTCATCATGCCGACCATCTTCGTGCTCAGCACGAACGAGACCGGGCACGACCGGCTGGTGGTCTCCGTGGTCGTCTCGGCGGTCCTGATCCTGATCTACGTGGCGACCCTGGTCTTCACGCTGCTTACGCACCCGAACCTCTTCCACGTCAGCGACGCCGAGCACGGGCGGCGGCCATGGCCCGCCTGGCAGGCCCTGCTCCTGCTCTTGGTGGCGGCGGTCCTGGTCGGGCTGGAATCGGAGCTCCTGACCCGCTCGCTGGAGCCGACCATCGAAGCGCTCGGGCTTTCGCCCGTGTTCATCGGCGTCATCGTGATCGCGATCATCGGCAACGCGGCCGAGCACGCGAGCGCGGTCATGTTCGCGGTCCGCAACCAGGCCGAGATCGCGGTCGAGATCGCGCTCGGGTCGGCCACCCAGGTGGCGCTGTTCGTCGCCCCGGCCCTCGTCTTCTTCTCGCTGGCGGCCGGGCCACCCGATGAACTTCATCTTCACCCCGCTGGAGGTGGGCTCGGTGGCACTCGCGACGCTGATCGCGGCGCTGCTCACGATGGATGGGCGCAGCAACTGGCTGGAGGGGCTGGAGCTGATCGGCGTCTACGCGATCGTCGCGGTGTCGTTCTTCTTCGTGGGATAGGCGACACCGCGGCGAGCCCGACGGCCGGCGGGCCGTCGTCAGCTCGACACCGCTCTCCGCCGCGGGGGCCTGGCGCGGGAACGCCACCAGGGCGTCCAGGCCGCGCTTGGCGATCTCGTTGGCGATCACCAGCCGCTGGATCTCGGACGTGCCCTCCCAGATCCGATCGACCCGCAGCTCGCGGTAGAGGCGCTCGACCGGGTATTCGCGCATGTAGCCCCGTCCGCCAAAGATCTGCACGGCCCGGTCGACCACCCGGCCGGCCGCTTCCGAGGCGGAGAGCTTGGCCATCGCCGCCTTGGCGTGGAGCGTCTTCTCGTCACCGCCCTGGTCGAACTCCCAGGCAACCTGGTGGACGAGCGCCCGGTTCACGGCGATGTCGACCGCCGAGTCGGCGAGCATGCCCTGGATGAGCTGGAAGCTCGCCAGCGGCTTGCCGAACTGATGTCGCTGCTCCGTCCACTCGGCCGCCAGCCTCAGCGCGCGCTCGGCGGCGCCGACGGTGCGCGCGCCGATCATCAGCCGCTCCTCCGTGAACCAGCTCCGGGTCAGCTCATAGCCCCCTCCGACCTCACCCAGCACCGAGTCCGCGGTCAGCTCGACGTCCTCGAACACGAACTCCGGGTGTTCGTAGACGAACGTGTGCATGTACCGCGGGACACGGGCGACTCGAACGCCAGGCAGCTGCTTGTCGACCAGAAAGAGGGTGGGCGCGTTGCCTGGCTGGACGCCGGCCAGAACGATGAGGAAGTCGGCGGCGTCGCCGACCGTCACGAACCACTTCTCCCCGTTGAGACGGAAACCACCGCCGGCGCGTGCGGCGGTCGTCGCCATTGCCAGCGGGTCAGACCCCGACTCGCGTTCGGTGATCGCAACCGCGTCCCGGCGCTCGCCGCGGATGTCCGGAGCCAGATACCGCTCGCGTTGCGCCGGGGTGCACGCGCGGAGCGCGTTGGCGGGGCGCCAGACCGTGTCCCAGAGCGCTCCCGTCAGCCTGCCCAGCTGCTCCTGAACGACGACCTGCTCGAGCACCGAGAGGCCGGCACCACCCCATTCGGACGGCATGTTGATGGCCTGGAGGCCGCTGTCGAGCACCTGCCCGCGGATCGCGGCATGAGCCTGCGGGCTGAGCCCGTTGTCGGCCTCGCAGGCCTCCTCGTGCGGCATGATCTGAGCGGTCAGCGCGGCGGCCCGCGCCTGCAGCTCGAGGAGTCGGGGGGTGTACGCGAAGTCCATCGGGTCCTCCTTGGATCGGGATCGGGGAGTCGGGAGGTCAGGATCGATCGGCGCCGGGGAGAACGACGCGGGCATCGAGCGCCACGGCGCCGGCGGGGGAGACGAGCAGCGGGTTGACTTCGAGCTCGGAGATCTCGGGGTGCGCCGCGGCGAGCTCGCTGACCGCCGCGATCGCCGCCGCCACCGCCTCCAGGTCGACCGGCGGACGCCCTCGCGTGCCGCGGAGGAGGGGCGCGGCTCGCAGCCGCCCGATCAGCTCCTTCGCTGTCGCCGCACCAACCGGGGCGAGGGCGGACGCGGTATCCCTGAGCAGCTCGGTGAAGATGCCGCCGGCTCCGACCATCACGACCGGCCCGAAGCGGCGATCCCGCCGCACGCCGACGATCACCTCGACGCCGCCGGCACCCTCCACCATCTTCTCGACGGCATAGCCCGGCGGCCCCAGCCGCCGCCGGAGATCGCGGATCGCCGCGCGCACCGCCGCGGCGTCGGTGAGGCCGAGCACCACGCCACCCACGTCAGACTTGTGCGCCAGCCCCAGTGCCTTGACGGTCACCGGATACCCGATCCTCGACGCCGCCGCGGCCGCCGCGTCCGCGCCTGCGACGCGCTCGGCCGGCGGAAACCGGAGCCCGGCCGCCTGCAGCAGCGAGCGCGACTCCCAGTAGCCGTCAGCGAGTACGGGTCGCGCCGCCACCGGGAGCGGAAGCAGGTCCGGTGGCCGCCGTTCCGCCCGAGCCGCCAGCCGGCCCAGGACCCAGGCCGCGTCCTCGACCGCACCGACGACGGGGACCCCGCCGCGTCGCAGCACGCCGGCCGCTGCGCTGTCGATGAACATGGTGTGGACCACCACCGCCGCGTCGCGCTCGCGGGCGATGGCGGCCAGCCGGCCCGCGACCGCGACCTCGGTGGTGGCGAAGGCGTCGCCATAGGCGCAGTAGCCGCCGAAGTAGCCGGTCACCAGCACCGCGTCGAGGTCGGCGCAGCGGGAGGTCAGGTCGAGCACGCGGGCGAACGAGGAGAGGTCCCGCTCCCCGGCACCCGCGAGGTCGATTGGATTGGCCGTGCTGGCCGAAGGCGGCAGCTGCCGGCGCAGTTCCACAGCCAGCGCCTCGGGGAGCCGCGGAAGCGTCAATCCGTGCCTCTCCGCCACGTCGGCGGCGATCACCGAGGTGCCTCCGCCATCAGCCATCACGGCGATCCGGCGACCGCCGCGCCCGTGCGCGTGCCGGAGTCCGGAAAGCAGCAGGGCCATCTCCCGCGGCGTCGTCACGTGCTCGATTCCGGCCGCCCGGCAGGCGGCTTCGACGGCTACGGCGCCGCTGGTCATCGCTCCGGTGTGAGAGCGTGCGGCACGCGCCGACGCCTCGCCGGCACCGGCCGCCAGGAGCACGACCGGCTTCCCTACCGACCCGGCGGTGCGGACGAAGCCACGCCCGTCGCGGAAGTCTTCGCAGTAGACACCGATCAGCTCGGTCGCCTCGTCCGTCGCGTACGCCTCCAGCAGGTCCGCCGCCGTGAGATCGGCCTGGTTGCCGAGGGAGGCGAACCGGGAGATCCCCAAGCCCTGCGTCTCCAGCACGGCGCTGATCTCCAGTGCCAGGTTGCCGCTCTGTGAGATCAGTCCGACCGGTCCCGGCGGCATCGGGTTCGACGTCAGGTGCAGCGCGCGGCTGTTGTCGAGGATCCCGAGGCAGTTCGGTCCGAGCAGCACCGCTCCCCGGGAGCGGACGCGCGCCGCGAGCTCGGCTTCCAGGGTCCGACCCTCGTCGCCCACCTCGGCGAACCCGGCGGTTACCCCGACGATCGCCCTGGCTCCCACGGCGAGGGCGTCATCGACCGCGTCCGCGAACCCCGCCGCCGGAACCGCGATCACGACCAGATCCACCGGCCGGCCGAGGTCGGTGAGCCGGCGGTAGGTAACCTCGCCGAGCACCGGTTCGCCGCGGCGGTTGATCAGGTGGACCTGCCGCCGATGACGGCCGCGGAGCGCCTGGACACTGATCCAGTTGCCGTATTTCGTGGAGTCGTTGCTGGCGCCCACCACCGCCACCGATCGCGGAGCGAAGAGGGCGGAGAGGTCCTTCACGTCAGGTTCCGGGACCGTCGCGCTCGGCGCGCAGCCGGTCGGTCGCTGCGGCGTCCACCGCCCCCGCGTCGTCGACGACCACGCCGTAGGCCTGCCGGGCATGGGCAGCCGACACCTTCCCGTTCGCGTAGTCGGCCAGGACGAGAGCAGGGTCACGCCGGAAGGGATCGCCGAATCCGCCGCCACCGGCGGTCACGTGACGCAGGACGTCGCCGCCGCGGATGTCCATCGTCACCTTGGTGGGCAGGATCCGCTCCGACGCGCCCGGGTTGAGGAGGTTGAGAGACGGTGCGCCGTCCCCGCCTCCACCGAGTCCGTAGGGGCGGTACGCTCGCCGGTCGGAGCGGATCTGCAGGGTGCCTTCCGCCTCCAGGAACCGCATCTCGCGGATGACGGAAAGGCCGCCGCGCCACCTGCCCGTGCCTCCGGTATCGGGAACGAACCCGTAGGTCTGGACCTGGACCGGCTGGTGCAGCTCGATCTCCTCGACCGGGACATTGGCCATGTTCGCCCCGATCGTGCTCGTCCCGTCGACGCCGTCCATCGTCGGTCGTGCGCCCCAGGCGCCGCTTTCGAAGTCCACGAAGACGAAGGACGTGCGATCGCCCCGGGTGCCGCCGATCGCGACCATGGTGTTGCCGCCGTCCCCCGCCGCCCACACGCGATCCGGCACCGCCTCGTGGAGTGCGCCGAAGACGGCGTCGACGGCCCGGAATCCGGTCAACCCCCTGGCCGCTCTGGGCGCCGGGTGCCGGGCGTTGAGGATGGTGCCCGCGGGGACGCGAACGTCGATCGGCCGGTAGAACCCGTGGTTCGAAGAGATCGACTGATCGACGATGCACTTGAGGGCGATGTAGACCGCGGACTTGGTGTAGGAGGTCGTCGAGTTGAGCGCTGATCGCACCTGTGGTGAGGTGCCCTCGAAGTCGGCGGTGATCTGGTCGCCGGCGACGGTGAGGGCGACGGAGATCGGGATCGGTTCCGACCCGAACCCGTCGTCGTCGATGTGGTCGGTGAAGCGGTAGGTCCCGTCCGGGATGCGCCGCAGCTCGGATCGGATCATGTACTCGGTGTGGTCCAGGATCTCGTCGACGATCCGCTCGACGGCGTCCAGGGAATACCGTTCGACCAGCTGCAGGAAGCGCCGTTCGCCGATCCGGCAGGCCGCCTGTTGAGCCTGCAGGTCACCGACCACCTGCTCGGGAATGCGCACGTTCTTGCGGATGATCGAGAGCAGCGTCTCGTTCGGCCGGCCGGCGGCGAAGAGCTTGAGGATGGGGATCTGCAGACCTTCGGCGTAGATCTCCGTGGAATCGACGGCGTTGCCCCCGGCCGCACGGCCCCCGATGTCCGGATAGTGCGCGACGCTGGCCGCGAAACCGACGCGCCGGTCTCCGTGAAAGATGGGCTTGAACATGAAGATGTCCGGCAGGTGCATGCCGCCCTCGAGGGGGTCGTTGTGGATGAAGACGTCCCCCGGATCGATGCGGCCCTCGTACCTGGCGAGGACGGCGTCCATCGCCTCCGGGATGGCGCCGAGATGCAGCGGCAGGCACAGCCCCTGGGCGACCAGCCGGCCACGACCGTCGCAGATCGCGGTGGAGAAGTCGAGGTTGTCCCGGAGCACCTGGGAGTGCGCCGTCCGGATCACCGTGACCGCCATCTCGTCGGCGGCCGAGATCAGACCGTTCTTGACCACCTCGAACAGGATCGGGTCTTCCAGGACGGGCGCCTGAGGCGACACTTCACGAGACATCGCCTCACCCAACGCTAATCATCACGTTGCCCAACCGGTCGACCCGCACCTCACAACCCGGCGGCACGATCGTGGTGGCGTCGGGGTCCTCGATGATCACGGGACCGGCCGTCGCCAACGAGCTCAGCCCGTCCCTCGAGACCACGGGAGTCTCGACGGCGCCCCACGGCGTCCCGAAATACGCTCGCCGCTGGCCGAGCGGTCTGCCTTGTGAACCGCTTGGAGCGAGCGTCTGCTCTAACAGGTCGAGTCTCCGGCGGGCGCCGGCCACCACCCCCGCGCGAGTACGCAGATTGACGATCTCGATGCCGGCCTCGTCCGAGCGGTGGCCGTAGGTGTGCTCGTGCTCGGCGTGGAACCGACTCCGCACCTCCTCCAGATGCTCGACGGACAGCTCGCCGCCCGGCACCGGCACCCGGAGCTCGTACGACTGGCCGAGATAGCGGAGGTCGGCGTAGCGCTCGATGTGGAGCCGCCCGCCCCCGCCGCCGGCGACCAGGGGCCTGCTCGCAGCACGCTCCTCCAACTGCCGGAAGCCGGCCTCGATGGCGGCGGCGTCCCAGACATCCCGGTTGGGATACGACCAGACGTCGTACCGCTCCACGTCGGCGACGAGCAGTCCGGCTGCGCTGAAGAGCCCGGGTGTCCTCGGGACGACCACCGTCGAGATCTCGAATGACCGGGCGATCTCGACGGCATGAGCAGGGCCTGCCCCGCCAAAGGCCACCAGCGCGTGATCCCTCGGGTCCCGGCCACGCTGGCTGGTCACCGAGCGGACGGCCCGGCACATGTTGGCCACGGCGATGCGATAGATGCCAAGGGCCGCCTCGTGCAACCCGAGACGAAGCGGTTGCGCGACCTTCTCGCCGATGACGGCCTCGGCCCGCTCGGGCGCGATGCTCTGAACACCCCCGGCCAGAGCGGTGGGACTGAGGTAGCCGAGCACGACCAGGGCGTCGGTCAACGTGGGCTCCTCGCCGCCCCGCGCGTAGCAGGCCGGGCCGGGATCTGCACCTGCGCTCCTCGGTCCGACCCTGGGCGCGCCCCCCGCATCGATCCAGCAGATGCTGCCGCCACCGGCGCCGACCTCGGAGACGTCGATCGAGGGTGTCCGGATCGCGTAGCCGCCGCCACGCATGAGGGAGCGGCCGCTGCTCATCCCGCCGCCGACCTCGTACTCGGTGGATACGAACGGCTCGCCGTGTTCGATCAGAGAGGTCTTCGCCGTGGTCCCACCCATGTCGAAGGCGATCACGTCGCCGAGCCCGATGCGCCTGGCCAGGGACCTGGTCGCGATGACGCCGGCCGCCGGACCGGATTCGACAAGCTGGACCGGCATCGAACAGGCCGTCGCCGCATCCAGCAGGCCGCCACTCGACTGCATGACCAGCAGCGGGCCGGCCACCCCTGAGTCCGTGAGCCGGTGGTCGAGGCCGCGCAGGTAGCGCTCGACGATCGGCTGGATGTAGGCGTTGACGACCGTGGTACTGGTCCGTTCGTACTCCTTGATCTCAGGGAGCACCGCCGCCGATGTCGAAACGTAGACGCCCGGGAGGAGCTCGCCAAGCCGGCGCCCGATGGCCTGCTCGTGATCCGGGTTTGCATACGAGTTGAGCAGACAGACGGCAACGGACTGCACGTCACATGCACCGAGCGCCGTCACCAGCGCGTCCACCTCCGAACGGTCCAGCGGCGTCAGTACCTGACCGTCGCTCGCGACTCTCTCGTCGACCTCGAAGCGCAGTCGACGAGGAACCAGCGGTGGAGGTTTCTGCCAGAAGATGTCGGACATCGTCGGATGGCGCAGGCGCCCGATCTCCAGCACGTCTCTGAAGCCGCGGGTCGTGATCAGGGCGGTCGTTCCGCCGCTGCGCTCCAGGATGGCGTTGGTGGCGACCGTGGTGCCATGCACGACGACAGACACCGAGCTGTGCACTCGGTGTGCCTGCTCCAGGACCATCCGCAGCCCGCGGAGGACACCGGCGGTGAAATCCCGGGGAGTGGACTGAACCTTGGCCTGGTAGACGGCCTCCTCGGCCACCAGGATCACGTCGGTGAAGGTGCCGCCGATGTCGACGCCGACCCGGACCGCGCCGCTCAGGTGGGTCCCGTCGCTCACGCCAGGAACTCTCTCCCGACCCGGAGCGCCGGGGCAGTGTAACCGCGGGCGGGCGCGACACCCCGGCCAGGGTGCCGGCCGCGCTCGATTGACCGGTCGTTCACCCTGGCCAAGCACTCTAGCTGCCTTCGTGCGCGGATGACAGCGGGTCACGGACGCCGGACGGCCCGCGACAGCGGTCGCAAGCAATAATTCACGCAAGGAGACGGCTTGAAGCCACTTGCGACGGTCCCGGTGAACATGCGGCGCTCGGGTATCCGGGAGGTGATGGAGCTCGCGGCCGGAATGGAGGGGGTCATTCACCTCGAGGTGGGGGAGCCGGACAGCGGCACTCCTCCGGAGGTGATCGAGGCCGCCTTCGCGGCGGCGCGGGAAGGCTTCACGCGGTACACGCCGAATGCGGGCCTGCCGTCCCTCCGCAACGCCATCGCGGCCAAGTTGGAGCGCGAGAACGGACTCTCGACGACGGCTGCGAACGTGGTCGTCACGCCGGGCGCCGTCTGCGCGCTGGCCACCACCGTCCTGGCCACGGTCGAGCCGGGCGACGAGGTCCTGGTCCCGGACCCCGGCTGGCCCAACTACGACGCCATGGTCCGGCTGGCGGGCGGCGCACCTGTTCCTTACCCTCTGCGGCGGGAGAGTGGCTTCCTGCCCGATCTGGACGTCCTCGACCGTCTGGTCGGGTCACGAACCAAGCTGATCATCACGAACAGCCCGAACAACCCGACCGGAGCGGTCTTTCCCGAGCCGACGGTGCGGGCCCTGGTCGACTTCGCGGCCGCGCACGACCTCTACCTGGTCGCCGACGAGGTGTACGAGGCGTTCACGTTCGAAGCGCCGCACGTGCCGGCGGCACGCTTCGATCCCGACGGGCGTGTGATCACCGTCATGGGCTTCTCAAAGACCTACGCGATGACCGGCTGGCGGCTCGGGTACGCGGTCGCGCCCGAGCCGGTCGCCGCGGTGGTCACGAAGCTGCAGGAGCCGCTGGTCTCGTGCTCATCCGCGGTGGCCCAGAAGGCGGCCGAGCACGCGCTCGCCATGCCCCCGGCCACAGTGGCGGCCGTCAGCCGCGACTACCGGGCTCGGCGCGATGCCGCGGTGCAGATCCTGGAGCCGGCGGGACTCCTGCCTTCGCGGCCGGCAGGGGCGTTCTACGCGTGGCTCGACCTCGGTGGTGCGGGCGCCGACAGCTACGCCCTGGCCCGCGACCTTTTGCGCGAAAAGCGGGTGGCCGCCGCTCCCGGTGAGTCTTTCGGCGCCGGCGGGCGTGGCATGCTCAGAATCTCGCTGGCTACCTCACGCGACGACCTGGTGGAGGGCTGCCGGCGCATCGTCGACTTCGCCGGCAGGCCACGATCGTGACCTCCCGGGCGGAAGCCGACCTGTTCCTTCCCGACGGTCCACGCGCCGGGTCGGAGCGATGAGGCTGTCCGGGTCGGCGGTGATCATCACCGGAGGCAACACCGGCATCGGCCTGGCGACCACCCGGTTCTTCGCCTCGGAGGGTGCCAGGGTGTTGGTCGCCTCGCTCGGCGACGAGCAGGCGGTCGCCGGCATCCAGGACGTCTGGTTCCAGGAGACCGATATCACCGACGGCGGCAGCGTGGCGCGGATGGTGGCCGCGGCGGTCCAGCTCTTGGGACGCATCGACGTCTTGTTTTGCAACGCCGGGTACTCGCGGCCGGCAACGCGCTGACCGCATCCGAGGCGGAGTGGGAGCGGACGCTGGCGGTGAACCTGACCGGAACGTTTCTTTGCTGCCGGCACGTGGTCCCGGTGATGCGGGATCAGGGGGGTGGGTCGATCATCATCAACAGCTCGCAGCAGGCGCTCGTCGGCAGCAGGAACTCGGTCGCCTACACCGCTTCCAAGGGGGGCCTGGTCGCTCTTGCCCGGGCGATGGCGATCGACCACGCCGGTGACGGCATCCGGGTGAACGCGATCTGCCCGGGCGCGGTCGAGACCGAGGGCCTGACCGCCTGGTTCTCGCGCCCGGGAGCACCCGATCCCGAGGCGTGGAAGCGGGCCCACCCACTTGGGCGCTTCGGCCGGCCGGAGGACGTGGCCCGGGCTGCCCTCTACCTCGCGTCGAGCGACTCCGGCTGGGTGACCGGCTCGGCCCTCGTGGTCGACGGCGGCTTCACCGCCCAGTGAGCTCGAGGTGGCAAGCCTGATGGGGGACCGAAGTTGGGACACGTAGTGCACGTCAAGGCCGAGCTGCTGACCGAGGAGTCGTTCCGCCCCTTCGGGGCCGTGCTGGGTCCTCGGGCCGGCGCGGCGGACTTCCACGGTCTGATGAGCGAGGGGTGGAAGACCCCGTTCGAGATCGACGGGGCACCTTTGTTCATGACGCTGGTCAGCCGCTTCAGCGGCATGCGGTTCACGTGGCTCGAGCGCCACTTCGGGGTGACCCAGACCTTCGTCCCGCTGGGGGCGGTCCCGGCGCTGGTGGCCGTCGCCGCACCGACGGACCCTGAGGACCCGGAAGCCATCCCGACGGCCGAGGACGTGCACGCGTTCGTCCTCGACGGGTCATGCGGGTATGTGCTGAAGCGGGGAACCTGGCATTCGCTCGACCGCTACCCGCTGTACCCGGCGGAGTCTCGACTCGTGATCATCAGCTCGCAGGAGACCCAGATCGAGCTGGAGTCCGCAGACCCGGCCGACCGGCGGCTCACCCAGCAGGTGGACTTCGAGGCGCGATTCGGGATCACGTTCGAGCTGGGAGTCTGACACGTGCAGTCCCCTCCCCTCGACGAGCCGCGCGACCTGATCGGGTACGCGGGCACCCCACCCGTCGTGGCGTGGCCGGGCGGGGCGCGGCTGGCGGTGTCGGTCGCGATCGACTTCGAGGAGGGCGCGGAACGGAGCCTGCTCGAGGGTGACGCGGTCAGCGAGGCGGGGGATCCGGAGTCGGTGAGCGAAGGGGCTGTCGGCGAGCTGGCGATCAGAAGCCTCCAGGCCGAGTCGATCTGGGAATACGGTCCGCGGGTCGGCGGCTGGCGGCTCCTTCGGATTCTCCGCGAACACGGCGTCCTGGCGACATTCTTCTGCGCCGGCCGGGCGCTCGAGCACAATCCCGGGCTGGCGGAGCAGATCCTGATCCAGGGCCACGAGATGGCGGGCCGCGGCTACCGGCTGTGGCCGTACTACTCCCTGAGCGAGGTGGAGGAGCGCGCGGATATCGCGAGAGCCGTCGACGTCATCCGCAGGCTCTCGGGCCACCCACCCGCAGGGTGGCGCAGCAGGGCACCGAGCATGCGCACCCGCCGGCTCCTGGTCGAAGCCGGGACGTTCATCTACGACTCCGATTTTGCGGGCGACGACGTGCCGGTGCCGGCCTCCGCGCTGTCGCCGCGTTTCGTCAAGATCCCCCACCCGGTGGAGACGTCGGATGCCGGCTACTGGGCGATGACCGGGACGCCGGGCTTCACCCGGCCGGGGGACCTGGGGGACGTCCTGATTCGTACCTTCGACCAGCTACACGCGGAAGCGCGCGGCCACCCGCGGGTGATGAGCGTCGGCCTCCGGCTGCGGGTTTCCGGCCGTCCCTCGCGCGCCGGCCAGCTGGACAGGTTCCTCCGGCATGCCCAGGGGACTCCAGGGGTGTGGATCGCGCGCCGGGATCAGATCGCGGCGTGGTGGCTCGACCACGCTTCGAACGGCAGGGATGCCTGAGGTGAGCGAAGCACGCGACTTCGTCGGCTACGGACCCCATCCGCCCCAGGTGCGATGGCCGAACGGGGCCCGGATCGCGGTGTCGCTGGTGGTCAACTTCGAGGAGGGGGCGGAGCAGACCCCGCTCTACGGCGATCCCGAGGTCGACACCATGCGCGAACGCTTTCTGGTCGCCCCGGGGCAGCGGGACCTGAGGAGCGAATCGTTCTTCGAGTACGGGAGTCGCTCAGGCTTCTGGCGCCTGCTCGACCTCTTCGACGAGTACGACCTGAAGGCGACCTTCTTCATCAGCGGCCACGCGCTGGAGGAGAATCCGCGGGCGGGCGCCGAGATCACGAGGCGAGGCCACGAGCCATGCGGCCATGGCTATCGCTGGGCGCCGCTGTACGTCCTTCCGATCGACGAGGAGCGCAGGCAGATCCGCATGGCGGTGGAGGCCATTGAAAGGGCGACCGGCCGGCGGCCACTGGGGTGGAACAGCAGAGGGCAGAGCGTCAACACCCGGGGCCTGCTGATGGAGGCCGGGTTCCTCTACGACTGCGACTCGTACGCGGAGGACCTTCCGTACTTCGTGAAGACGGCTGCGGGCAGGTGGCTCACGATTCCCTACAGCTTCGAGACCAACGACATGAAATTCTTCCGCCCTCCCGGACACGGGACTCCGGAGGACTTCCTGGCGCAGATGATCGCGGCGTTCGACTGCCTCTACGCGGAGGGCGAGACGCACCCCAGGATGATGTCCATCGGCCTCCACCTGCGCTACAGCGGGACCCCCGCCGGAGCGACCGCGGTGGGCGACTTCATCCGGCACGCACGTGCGTTTCCAGGGGTGTGGTTCGCCCGGCGGGTGGAGATTGCGCGGTGGTGGCTTGACAACTACGCAGACCTGCCGTCGATGCTGAGCTAGCTCTCCTGTCCCAAAGATCGGTTGAGTAATCTGTGGTAATCGATGATGATGGTGGTCATGGCAGCCAGACGAGGCAGACCGACCGCAGCGGTGGAACTCAGCGGTGAGGAGAGGCAGACGTTGGAACGATGGGCACGCCGCCCTTGCACCACGCAGTCCCTGGCCATGCGCACGCGGATCGTGCTCGCCTGTGCCGAGGGCAAGACCAACCAGGCGGTGGCCCGGGAGGTGGGCACGTCGCCGCAGACGGTGTGCAAGTGGCGTGGTCGCTTCCAGCGCGATCGTCTGCCGGGGTTGGCCGATGAGTACCGCTCGGGAGTGCCGCCCACGATCACAGGCGAGATGGTCGAGCGAGTGCTGATCAAGACCTTGGAGGAGAAGCCGAGGGACGCCACCCACTGGTCGACACGGGGGATGGCCAAGGAAGTCGGGCTGTCACGGAGCAGCGTACAGCGCATCTGGCATACGTTCGAACTTCAACCGCACCGCTCCGACACCTTCAAGATCTCCAGCGACCCGCTGTTCGTGGACAAGGTCTGGGACATCACCGGGCTCTATCTGAACCCGCCCGAAGCGGCGGCCGTTCTGTGTGTGGATGAGAAAAGTCAGATCCAGGCCCTGGACCGCACCCAGCCCATCTTGCCCATGCGACCGGGGCTGCCTGAGCGACGCACGCATGACTACGAGCGTCATGGCACCACCACTCTCTTCGCCGCCCTCGACCTGGCCAGTGGCAAGGTGATGGAGCAAACCCACCGCCGCCACCGAGCCGCTGAGTTCAAGAAGTTCCTGGAGCACGTGGATCAGCAGGTGCCGGCGGAGTTGAGCGTGCATCTGGTCCTTGACAACTACAGCACCCACAAGACCCCCGAGATCAAGAAATGGCTGCTCCGACACCCTCGCTTCGAACTCCACTTCACGCCCACCTACTCGTCGTGGATGAATCTCATCGAGCGCTGGTTCGCAGAGCTGACCGAGAAGTGGATACGGCGTGGCACACACCGCTCGGTGCGCGAGCTGGAGACATCGATCCGGGAGTGGATCAGGATCTGGAACGCGGAGCCGCGACCCTACGTATGGACCAAGTCAGCCGACGAGATCTTCGGCTCCCTCGGCTCATATCTTCAACGAATCTCAGGGACAGCAGACTAGTACTGCTCGGCGGAAGTTCGTGCCCCTCACGCGGCCAGAGGGTCACCGGTGTAGGTCCATCGGTAGGGGTGGGCATGAAGGCGGTTGTAGGTCTCAATGAAGTCCAGGATCTTGGTCGCCAGGTCTTCACCCGAGCGGAAGTCGCCCAGGCGTAGGCAACGGCGGGAGAGGGTCCCGAACCAGAGCTCGATCTGATTGAGCCAACTGGCGTGAAAGGGCAGGTAGTAGATCTGGAGACGACCCGGATGGGCGGCACACCAGGCCTCGATGTGGCATCCGCGGTGGGTGTTGAGGCTGTCGAGCACCAGGTGGATGACATTCCCGGCGGGAACCTCGGCGTCGAGGAGGTCGAGGAACGCGAGGAAGACTGCTTTGGGTCGCCTGGGCGTGGCCATGCCGAGAACCCGGCCGCTGTGAACGAAGAGTGCGGCGGCGAGGCAGCGAGTGCCATGACGGACGTACTCGACCGAGCGCCCGCGAAGCTGCCCCGGCCGCTGAGGAAGCAGGTCCGGGAAGCGACGGCTGGGCGCCTGGATGCAGGACTTCTCATCCGCGCACACCACCGGGCCATTGGCGGCGGATGCAAGCAGAGATCGATGATGGGGCGCATCTTGACGGCGAACAGGGGATCGATCTTCTGCTTCCAGTACGCACACCGATGCGGCTTGATCGTCGCCGCTTTGAGGACGCGTTGGACGCTGCGTGCGCTGATCGCGGCGACCATCCCGGAGAGGACCAGAGCCTGAGCCAGGAGGCTGGCGTTCCAACTCGAGTGTCCAGCCAGCCCATGAGGGGCCGGATCCTGGCAGGCGGTGGCCAGGACCAGGCAGCGTTCCTCGGCGGTGATGCGCCGTGGGCGGCCTGGGCGGCGCTGGTCCTCGAGGCCGCTGATGCCCTCGAGGATGAACCGCCGGCGCCACTTGCGAACCGTGTTCCGGGTGAAGCCGAGGCGGTCGGCAGTCTCCTGGAGTGAACGCCCGGCAACGCCGTCGAACACGATCAGGGCGCGCTCGACGGCGCGTTGGGTGCTGGTGGGTCGACGGAGCACGGATTCCAACTGATCGCGTTGCTGAGTGGTGAGCACGAGGGGAGGGAGGTGCATTGCGAGGACTCCTCGTGATGGCGGATGATGCCGACGAGGAGGAGTCAACCAGAACGAATGTTCATGCGCCAGCCCTCCCGGTCGGGAGGCCCGATTCCGGACAGCACGAAGTCGTCACTTTCGCAACGTCTGAATCAGCGTCGGCGCGAGCGCTGGCCGCAGCTGGACTCGATCCTGCCTTCCGGTGCCTTCGGCGGCACGCCCGAGGAGGCTGTTGACTGCGCCTGCGGGACCTACCTCAACGACCCCTCCGCATGGGTCAAGGATTGACGCCGGGCAGCACCAGCTTGTCCTGTCCCCGAGCCGGTGAGACGCTGAGGCCAGGCATCGGGGCCGGACGTTGGTGCACCAATCGCCCACTTGCGCTGCTCGTAATAGGCAGTTGGTGCACCAATCGCCCTTTGCATCGGCGGGCGCGATTTCATCTGATGAAATTCGTTGACAAAATCTGAAAACCGCCATACGATGCCCCGAAATCCGGACGGACGTCGGCAGCCTCAGGAGGGACGCAGGGAAATGGCGACGCCACCAGCAGCGGCGGGTCACAAGGGGCTTCGGAAAGCACTCCGGGTACGGCACCTGATCATGCTCTCCGTCGGAGGCACGATCGCGTCGGGGTTCCTCCTGGCCAGCGGCGGCGCGATCAAGCTGGCAGGACCCGCGGTGGTGATCACCTACATCATCGGGGGCGGCGTCTCGATCGGGGTGATGGCCTGCCTGGCCGAGATCTCGATCCGTGGGGCCACCGCGTCCGGCTTCGCGAAGTACGCAGAGGAAACCATGGGCCCGCTGATGGGCTTCCTGACCGGGTGGACCTACTGGCTGGCCTGGGTCGCGGGGCCGGCCGCCGAGGCCCTCGCGGTGGCCACCTTCGCGAGCTACCTGGCGCCCTTCCATCACGTCCCGATCTGGTTGATGGCATTCATCGTGATCACCGTCGACCTGGCGATCAACTTCGCGGGCGTGCTGGCGATGGGCAACTACGAGTTCGTGCTCTCGTCGATCAAGGTCGCGGCCCTGATCATCTTCTTCTTTCTCTGCATGTTCGCCGTGTTCGGCATCGGCTCTCCGGCGCTCGGGACGACAGTCCTGCTCGGGCACGGCGGGTTCCTGCCGCTGGGAGCCGCCGGCCTCTTCACCTCTTTCCTCCTGGTCTTCTACGCGTACACAGGGATCGAGCTGGTCAGTGTGGCCGCCGAGGAGTCGGTGAACCCGGTCCGCGACGTTCCGCGGGCGCTGATGGGCACCGCCCTCCTGGTGACCTTGATCTTCGTCGGCTGCAGCATCGCGATGGTGAGTGTGGTCTCCTGGCATACCCTGGGCGTCTCGAGCAGCCCGCTGGTGGACGCGATGACCGCCATCCACCAGAACGTCTTCGCCACCCTGCTCACGATCGCCATCATCATCGCCTCGATCACCGGGATCGACGCAGGCATCTACACCGGTTCCCGAATGCTCTTCGCGCTCTCGCGCGATTCCTACTTCCCGAGCGGGGGCGCCCGGATCAACGCGAAGAGACAGGTGCCGACGATGGCGCTGATCATCACCGGCCTGGGCCTGTACGTCGGGGTCGTGGCAGACGTTCTCTCTCCGACGCTGGCCTACATCCTGCTGGGAAGCCTCGGGACTCTCGCGTTCCTCTGGGTCTGGCTGATGATCCCGATCATGCAGATCATCTACCGGCTCCGGATGACGAAGGAGGAGGTGCGGAACATGAAGTGGAGGCTGCCCCTGTTCCCGCTCATCCCGATCCTGTGCATCATCCTCATCCTGGTGGCGATGATCGCGCCGATCTTCCAGTCCACGCCTGGTCTCGGGCCCATCGACGCCGGGGCTCTGCCGGTCGTGGCGGGTGCCGGTTGGATCCTGATCTGGACCGCCTACTACTTCCTGGTGGGCCGCCGGCTGCGCGCCGCGGCCATTCCCGTGGATACCGCGGAGACGCAGCCGGGCGAAGAAATCAAGCCAGGGTGAACCGTCGGTTGGACCGCTCGACCGAGGAGAGCCGCTACACGATCCGGGCTGTTACGCGGGCCATCGACCTCCTCAACACGGTGGCCGATGCCCCGGGGCCAAGCGATCTTTCTGACCTGGCCCGCCAGGCCGGCCTCCCGATCTCGACCACCCTGCGCTATCTGGAGTCGATGCGTCAGCGGGGGTTCATCGGGCAAACCGCCAACGGCAAGTACACGCTCGGCGTACGGCTGTTCGAGCTGGGGTCGACCTTCACCTCCGGGATGTCGCTGTGGGAGCACTCGTTCGAGATCGCCCGGGACCTGGCGGATCGCGCAAAGGAAACGGTGAGTGTCGGCATCCTGGACGAGGGCCACGTGCTCTACATCGCAATCGTCAATGCGCAGCGGGAGCTCGGCATCCAATGGAGGCCGGGCACGCGTCATCCGGCGCACTGCACCGCGCTCGGCAAGGCGATCCTCGCTTCGATGCCATGGGACACCGTCGAGTCGCTCCTCGACGACCACCCGTTGGAACGGCTGACCAAGCGGACGATCACCGACCGCGCCGATCTCCGCCACGAGCTCGAGATCACCGCCCGGCGGGGCTTCGCGCTCGACAACGAGGAGCGGGCGCCGGGCGTGATCTGTATCGGGGCCGCGATACGCGACTTCTCGGGGGATGTCGTGGGAGCGATCTCGGTCTCGGCACCGAGTGTCCGCCTCAGTTCACGCAAGATCGACGCGTACTCCGACCTGGTGCGTGCCAGCGCCGAGGAGGCGTCCCGGCGGCTGGGTGCCCTCTATCCCGAGGCCCGGTGATCGGGGGCACACCGTGAGACTTTCCGAGGTGATCAGATGAACCAGGGCAGCCCCCCTCGCGGCTCGACCATTCACGACGTCATCCGACAGTTCCAGGTCGGCTGGTCCCGTGACCGCGCCCCGATCGCCACGGTCAGGTCGGGGGCCGAGCTCACGCTCGCGCTGCCAGACCCGTCGGGGGGGCAGATCCGCCGCGAGTCGGGAGTGGACGCTGCCGTCAACCTCGACTTCGAGCGGTGCAACCCCTCGTGCGGGCCGATCCTGGTGGAGGGTGCGCGTCCGGGCGACGTCCTGGCGGTGACCATCCTGCAGATCGAGACCTCCGACCACGGCTGGACCGGACTCTTCCCTGGCTTCGGTCTCCTGTCGGACCGGTTCACGGCGCCTGCCCTGTATCACTGGGACCTGCGCGACGGCGAGGCCCACCTCGGCGACCGGATCACCGTCCCCATGCAGCCGATGGTCGGCGTCGTGGGTGTGGCCCCCGCCGAGCCGGGAGTCCACAGCCCGATTCCGCCGCGCCGGGTCGGCGGGAACCTGGATATCAAGCAGCTCGGCGAGGGCTCGACCGTCTATCTTCCGGTCGAGGTCGAGGGCGCGCTGCTGGGTGTCGGCGACGCCCACGCCGCGCAGGGTGACGGCGAGGTCTGCGGCTCGGCGATCGAGTCACCGATGAACGCGACGATCCGGGTCGGCGTCCGGCGTGATTTCTCGGTCGAGGCGCCGGAGCTGGACATCGTGCGCCCGCTGGAACGCCCGGGCGCGGCAAGCGCCGGCTACCACGTCACGACCGGCGTCGGACCGGACCTGATGGCGGCCTGTCACCACGCGGTGGAGCGGATGATCGCCCACCTGACCCATCACCACAACATCACCCCGGAGGATGCCTACGTGCTCTGCTCGGTCGCAGTGGACCTCAAGATCAGTGAGATCGTCGACGCCCCGAACTGGGTGGTGTCGGCCTTCCTTCCCAAGGACCTCGTGCTTCGATGACGGAGCAGCTGGCGGTGACCCCGGATCAGGCGAAGTCCTCGGCCTTCCTCGCGCAGACGGACGAGGATCGCATCTCGGAGCTCTGGGTCCTCTGCCACGACTTCAGCGGCCGGGGCGAGGTCAAGAGCGTCCCCCGCGCGAAGATCCCCCAGGTCCTGTCGCGCGGTGCGAGCTTCTGCCGCGCCAACTTCGACTACAACGTCCTCGACGAGATGGCGCCGGACTTCATCTTCGGCGCCGAGACCGGCGACGTCATCGCGGTCCCGGACCCCGAGACCTACGCCGTGGTCCCTCTCCATCCTGGCGCGGCGAGGGTCTACTCCTTCCTGCACGAGCGGGACGGCAGCCTCTGGGCGGGGTGCGCGCGGGGTGCCCTCCAGGCGATCGCGGAACGGTTCGCGAGCCTCGGTCTGAGCCTTCGAGCGGCCTTTGAACCCGAGTTCTACCTGCTGGCCAACACCGAGGCCGGCCCGGAGCCGCTAGCCCGGGCAGGCATGTTCTCCATCAACGCGCTGGACACCCGCCGGGACCTGATGTCGACCTTGCAGAAGACGCTCGCGCAGATGGGGGTCGCGCTGGAACAGGTCGGGCCCGAGTACGGCCCGGGACAGTTCGAGATCAACATCGCCCACCAGCCGGCCCTCAAAGCGGCCGATGACCTGATGACGGTGAAGGAGGTGCTGCGGGCGCTCGCTCGCGCCGCCGGTCTCACCGCCAGCTTCATGCCCAAGATCCGCCGCGACCTGCCGGGCTGCGGTATGCACGTGCACATCGGGCTGACGACGGCCGACGGCGTCAACGCCGTGGAAGGCGATCAGGCGCTGGGTCTCAGCGAGCTGGGCGCGTGCGTCGTCGCCGGCCTGCTCAAGCACGCCCGTGGCCTCGCGGGCCTCACCGCGCCGACGGTGAACTCGTACAAGCGGCTGCTGCCGGGGTCCTGGGCGCCGAGTCACGTCTGCTACGGCGGCAGCAACCGGGCGGCCCTGGTCCGGATCCCGGACGCCGGCACCAGGCACCTCGAGTTTCGAGGCGGCGACGGGACCGGCAACCCCTACCTGAGCCTGGTGGGGATCATGGCCGCCGCCCTCGACGGCATCGAAGAGGGTCGCCCGGCCACCGATCCGATCACCGACGGGCTCGCCGGCCTGACACCGGCCGACTTCGCTGCCAGAGGCCTCGTGGAGCTCCCGCGATCTGCACCTGAGGCGCTGGACGCGCTGGAAGCGGATCAGGTCCTGATGGGTGCCCTGGGGCCGATCATCGGACCCGGCTTTCTTCGCGTACGCCGATCCGAGGCCGCCACCTACGCTGTCGAGGTGGGGGACTGGGAGCGGGCGGCGTATCTGGAGCAGCCCTGAACACCCGGGCCGTGGAGGAGGCGATCCACGGCTGGGTCGAGGGAATCAGGCCGGCAGGCATCCGCTTCCTGCAGGAGCTGGTTCAGACCCCGAGTTATTCGGGCAGCGAGGGTGCCGGCTCCGACCCCTCCACGGTCGCCGGCCGTGTCTACGCGGCGGCGACCGCGCACGGCTCCGACGTCGAGACACAGGTCGTCTCCCCCGGGAGTGAGAACGTCATCGAGGTCATCGCGGGTGCCGGGACCCGTGCCGTGGTGCTCGACGCGCACATGGACAACGTGTCCGAGGGTGATCCAAGACTCTGGCACGAGAGCCGGCCCTTCTCGGGTGCCGAGGGGTTCGTCGAGTACCTGGGGGACAGCCGGGTCGCCGTCGAGGTCGGGTCGGACCGCTACGAGGCGGCGATCCGCGACCGGATGGCGAGGGTGTGGGAGATCAGACACCAGAAGCGGCTGCCGATCGTGTACGGACGGGGGAGCTTCGACAACAAAGGCCCGCTGGTGTCGACGGTGCTGGCGATGGGGGCCCTCTCGGCTGCCCTGAAAGCGACCGGCGAACGGCTCGGAGGGACGGTGATCGCGGCCTACACGGTCTGCGAAGAGACGGATGCTGGCGGGGTCAAGGGCCTCGTCAGCGGGGGGGAGTCCTGGCTTGGCCGCAGTGGCTACCTGGACGGGCCGGCGGGCGGAGACGGTCTCCTGCGCGACGTCTGCGGGATCGCGATGGACGGGTCCTACGGTTGGCTGCCGATCGTGGGGCACCGGGGCTCCGCGCAGTTCGCCCTCGCCACCCGCGGCCGGGCGGCTCACGCCTCGACGCCACATCTGGGGTCGAGCGCGACCGAGCTGATGTCGATGCTCCTCCTTCACCTGCGAGAATCCGAGGACCGGCTCCAGGAGCGACTCCTCACCGTCCTGGAGCCCAGCCTGCTGGGTCCTCCCACCGCGGCGATCGGCACCACGATCGTCGGGGGCGGCATCCGGTCGGTGACGTTGACGGAAGCGGGTCCCCGCATCGAGCGAAACAGCATCAATGCGGTACCGGATTGGTGTGAGGCCACGATCGACGTCAGGTTTCCGCCGTCCTACGAACGCACGACGCCCGAGACCGTGGCCTTCATCCACGACGCGATCGAGGCCGCGCTGAAGGAGGTGCCCCTCAAGGAGGGGTGGTCCTGGCAGCTGCTCGACCTGGACTGGGATCCGCCGGTCGCGCTGGCCCGCAGCTTCGAGGACGCGGCCCGGCTCCCGCTGGTCCAGACCGCCCGCCGACGCGCCGCGCAGGTGCTCGGGTTCGAGCCGCACCTGGAGACGGCGCCGGGCGGCACCGACGCCACGTTCATGGTCAGCGACGCCCGGATCCCGACGCTGGTGGAGTTCGGGCCCGCGGGCGCCCTTTCCCACGACACCCACGAGTACGTCGAGATCGACAGCGTGATCGCGGGAGCCGAGATCCTCGCCCTGACCACGCTCGACCTCCTCGGGCTGGCCGATGAGCAGGATGGATTCCAGGACACCAGGAGTGCGCCAGATGCTTGAGCTCGACGACCTTCCGCTGATCGACCAGCACGTCCACATCTTCACCAAGGACACCGGCAAGCCGGGGTTCGACCCTCTGACCACGTTCTCCCTGGGTGGTGAATGGATCGACTTCCTCGACTCCGGCGGGCACGTGCCGACCGAGGCGGAACGAGAGCAGCTGCAGACCAACCAGCGGCAGACGATGTCCTATCACGAGGGCATGCACGCGATCGCGCGCTACCTGGGCTGCGAGCCCACCCGAGAGGCGATCATCGAAGCCCGGAACGACAGGGTGATCGACTACCAGGCCTACGTGCACGACATGTACCGGGACATCAACCTGGAGTCCAACATCGTCGACCTGGGATATCCGGCGGGCGTGAACCTGGAGGAGTTTCAGGCGCTGAGCGGCGCGCCTGCCTACGGGCTGTTCCGCATCGAGCCGATGATCGGCCGGCTCTGGGACCGGTACGACAGCCTGGCCGCGCTGGAGACCGCCTTCGTCGACGGGATCCGCGAGGTCGCCGCCAACCCCAGGATCATCGCCCTGAAAAGCGTCATCGCCTACCGCACCGGCCTCAGCGTGAAGCCCCTGGAGACGGCCGACGTCTCGACCGCCGTCGACAACCTGAAGCGCAGCCCCGAAGCCGAGGGCTTGCTGGCCAGGATCCACGTGCCTCGATCCACCCGGGCGGACGTCAAGGCCCTGCGCGACTACCTGCTCTGGCGTGCCCTCGAGCTGAGCGTCGAGCTGAACCTACCCTTCCAGATCCACACCGGCATGGGAGACCAGGACCTGGACATCGAGACCGCGCGCCCGGGCATGCTGGGCGCCATCTTCCGCGACGAGAAGCTGCGGCACGCGAAGATCGTCCTGCTGCACGGCTCCTACCCGTTCTACGAGGAGGGGGCCTACCTCGCCAACGTCTTTCCGAACGTCTATCTCGACCTCTCCGAGTTCAACCCGCTGGTGCTGCCGAGCGTGCGGCGGGTGATCGCCACGATTCTCGAGATGGCGCCGTTCACCAAGGTCGTCTACAGCTCGGACGCCTCCGGAGCCCCCGAGCTTCAATGGATCGCCGGTAAGAAGGGACGTGAGGCGCTCGGCTCGGTGCTGGGCGAGGCGGTCGACGACGACCGGCTGTCGCAGAAGGCGGCCCGCCACGCCGCGCAGCTGATCCTGGCCGACAACGTCCGGGGGATCTACGGTTTGTAGCTTCGGGAGTCGCGGGAGGACCGTCTCATGTCGATGCTGGAAAGCGGCACCCAGACCGAGCGTCTGCTGGCCGAAGATCGGGAGTACCTCGGCACGGCCAACAAGGTCCGGGTCTATCTCGCCGCCGCGGCCAGCGCCGCCGGCTCGACGATCACCGACCTGGACGGGAAGCGATACGTCGACTTCGCCGGCGGGTGGGCGGCCGCCACGACCGGCTACTCGCATCCGAAGGTCGTGGACGCGGTGTCGACGGCAATGGAGCAGCTCTCCTTCGCCAGCTTCGCGTCGCTGACGCATCCGGCGGCGGTGGAGCTCGCCAAGCGACTGCTGGAGGTCGTTCCCGCCGCCCGGCCAGGGCGTCGCAAGGTCGGGCTCGGCCTGAGCGGGTCCGACGCCAACGACGGCATCGCCAAGCTGCTGCCGATGGCTCGCAAGCGACCCAAAGTGATCAGCTTCCTGGGTGGCATGCACGGGATGACGGGCACCTCGGCGGGGATCTCCGGCCATCCTGCACTGAGCCAGTTCCCGAGCACCACCCACGTGACGCGGGCGCCCTACCCCTACCCCTACCGTCCCGCATTCGGCACGCCGGAGAGCTGCGGCCGCGACGTGGTCAGGTTCATCGAAGACCAGCTGTTCTCGACGGTTTCCCCACCCGAGCTGACCAGCGGCATTCTGGTCGAGGCCATCCAGAGCGACGCGGGCGTGATCGTGCCGCCCGACGACTTCATGCCCGCGCTGCGCGCGCTCTGCGACAAGTACGACCTCTTCCTGGTCGACGACGAGGTGAAGATCGGCATGGGCAGGACCGGCAAGCTCTGGGGCTGCCAGCTCACCGACACCGATCCCGACGTGATGATCATCGGCAAGGGAATCGCGTCGGGCATCTCGATGAGCGCGACCGTCGGCCCGGCGGAGCTTCTCGACGCCGTGGTCGCGGGACACGCGTTCACAACCGCCGGGTCGCCGGTCGCCTGCGCCGCCGCCCTCGCCACCTTCGACGCCGTCCAGGACGAGAACCTGGCCGCCAACGCCGACCGGCAGGGCCACCTCATCATGTCGTCGATCCAGGAGCTGGCGGGACGGCACCCCCTGATCGGGGACGTCCGGGGGGCAGGCCTGATCATCGGCGTGGAGCTGGTCCGCGATCACGTGACGAAGGATCCGGCGGCGAAGGAGTGCGCGAAGCTGGTGCTGCGCTGCGCCCAGCTCGGGCTGCTGGTGCACTACGTCGGCAACTTCGGCAACGTCGTCGAGATCACACCGCCCCTGGTCCTGAGCGGGGCCGAGGCTGCCGCCGGGGTCGAGATCTTCGAGCGTGCGCTGCGCGACGTCGAGGATGACCGGGTCCCGGACAGCGAGCTGCAGGCGATCGCCGGATGGTAGAGCAGCCTGGACGCGCTCCAGGCGCCGGTACGGACACGGTGAGAGCAGGCGCTTCCGCCGGGGCGTCGGGGCTGGTCGCGGACGAGCTGGAGTACCTGCGCTGCCAGTTCATCGACGTCGGCGGCATCCTCCGCGGCCGGGCCGTCCACCGGACTCACCTGCCCGCGGTCCTCCGCAAGGGCATCCCGTTCGCCAAGATCAACAACATCGTCGACATCGACGATGCCGAGTCCGACCTCGCACTGGGCAGCCATTCGGGTGAGTTCTGGGCGGTTCCCGATCTGAGCACGCTCTGCAGGGTGCCGTACACGCGCTCTTCGGCCCAGGTCTTCACCGACCTCGTCTCCGCCGGCGGCACCCCCTGGCCCACCTGCGGCCGCGCTGCGGTGCGACGCCTGAACGACCTGGTCGGCCGGGAGCTGGGGTCGGTGAGCCTTGGCTTCGAGCAAGAGGGATACATCCTCTCCAAGGAGGGCGCCCGCTACCGGCCGGTGGTGGCCGGCAAGCAGATGCAGCCCGAGATTCTTGACCGGCTCGACGGGTTCGTGTCGGACCTCACCTCGGCTCTCTTTTCGATGGACGTGCCGGTGGAGAAGATGACCGCCGAAGGTGGCGCCGGCATGTTCGAGGTCAACGTGCAGCAGGCCGCCCCCCTCGAATCGGCCGAGCGATGGTTCCGCTGCAAGCAGGCGTTCCGGATCGTCGCCCGGGAGCACGGAATGGTGGGGACCTTCATGCCGAAGCCGTTCGCGGACCTGGTGGGGGCGGGGCTGCACGTCCACCTCAGCTGCCTGGACACCGGCGGCGACGTTTTCGGAGGCGGACCGTCCGGGGCCCTGCTCAGCGACCGGGGCCGCTGGTTCCTCGGGGGGCTCCTGGCGCATGCCTCGGCGCTCGTCGCGGCGGGCTCACCCACCGTCAACTCGTACCGGCGGCTGCAGCCCGGGACCTGGGCGCCGACCCACGCGTGCTGGGGGCTCGGCAACCGATCGGCGATGATCCGAATCGTCCCCGAGCGGAGTGATCTGGCCGGTGAGGGAGGGGTCCGGCGTTTCGAGGTCCGCTCGCCGGACGGGACCTGCAATCCCTACCTTCTGGTGGCGGTCCTGCTTGCCGCGGGGCTCGACGGTGTCCGGCGCCAGCTGGACCCGGGCCGAGCCGTCGACTTCGATGTCGCGCGGCCGGGAACCCACTCGCTGCCGGAGCGGCTCCCGACCAACCTCGACGCGGCGCTGGACGGCCTCGAGGGGGACGAGCCGCTCCGCGAGCTGGTAGGCGCGGGACTCCTGGACGCGTTCGTCAAGATGAAGCGGATCGAGTGGGCGAAGTTCATGGCCCATGTCACCGGCTGGGAGCGCCGCTATTACGCCGAGTTCTTCTGAGTCAGACCCTCAGGACCCCGGCGTACGCGACGACACGAAGGCGGGCATCACCTTCTCGGCGAACGGGACGATGACCTTCTCATGCTCGATCTCGGACCGAGGTGCCGAGAAGCACCGCAGCCAGATCTCGTCGATGCCCACGGACGTGATCTCCCGGATCTTCCGGATGCACTCGTCCGCCGTTCCCGCCACCGAAAACCGCTGGATCACCTCATCGGTGATCAGACGCCGGTTCTCGTAGGCGGCCTCGATGCCCTGGCGACCCGTCCGCCGGCATCGTTCGAGGAACTCAGGCAGCTCCTGGCTGAAGCCGTTGAAGATCGCGGGGTACGCCTCCGGCGAGGTGTTGATGAGCGCCTGCGTGACGAACCAGCGCACGTTCTCGACCGCCTGATGCCCATCGTCGGAGATCGACGTATAGACCCAGGAGATGAGCCGGACATCCTCTGCCCGGCGTCCGGCTTTCTCCGCACCGGCGCGGATCTTCTCGATCGCGAAGCGAAGCTGTTCGTTTGAGACGTAGGTCGCGATGAGCGCGCCGTCCGCGAGCTCGCCGGCGAGCTCGAGGTTCATCGGGCTCCTGGTCGCGAGGATGATCGGCAGGTCCGGGCGGGCGTCGAACCGGAGCTGCGCGTCGGTGAGCTGGAAGAGGCGCCCTTCGTGGGTCACGGCCTTCCCGCTCAACAGCCCCCTGATCATCACGATCGCTTCGCGGAGCGCCTGGTTCACGTGCTTGCGCTCCACGTGCATCTGGGCGAACCCGGACCCACCGGCGCCGAGTCCGAGGAGCGCGCGCCCGCCGGAGAGCTCGTCCAGGCTTGCGATCGCGGAGGCGAGCATGGCCGGGATTCTGCTGAAAGGATCCGAAACGCAGGGCCCCAGCTGGACCCGTCGTGTGCTGAGCGCGTCGGCCGCCAGGGTGACGAAGACGTCCTTCTCGCCCCCGAAGCGCTGGTCCGCGTGGACCACGCAGTCGAAACCGAGGTCTTCCGCCAGCCTCGCCGTCGCGACGATCTTCTCGAGTGGCTCGACGGGAGCCATCCCGACTCCGAAGCGGACCATCAGGGCGTCACCCCCACCGCGCCGGCCCCCATGACGATGTCGCGCACCTCGTCGCAGCCGCTCATGGCAGCACGCTGATCGTCATCTTCCCCATGCCTTCACGACGCATGCGGGGGGCTTCATGAGCAAGCTCGTCGAGGCCTTCGGCAATCCGCCCGACGACGTTCGTCGCGAGCGCGGCGCTGATACCACGGATCGCCGTGTCACGTTCGTAGACGAAGCTGATGACCAGAAGGTCCCGTACGTGGGCCGGCCACTCCGGGTTCACGAAGATGGCCGGCTTGTAGTAGACGAGCAGGTCGCCCACGGTTTGATAGATCGTCTGGTTCTCGTCCGGCACCTCCTCGGAGCTGTCGAGGACGAGGTAGACCTCTCTCCCGTTCTCCATGCTGTGTATCGCCTGGCCCTCGAAGGGGAGCGCCCGTTTCAGCCACTCGGTCGTCCTGGGTGCGCCGGTCTCGTCGAGTTCCGCGACTGCTTCGACGCCGCCGAGTCTGATCCTCACCCTGGTCATTCCGCCAGCCTCTTGACGACCAGCTTCTGAAGCCCGTGGTGGCGGATCTCCTCACATTTTTCGCGGAAGTCCCTCGGGAGGTCGACGAACGTCGCGAACAGCGTTGAGACCTGGAGGTTGGAGTCGCTGCCGTCGCGGGCCGGGTCGTGCGCGATGAGATCGCCGGCGGCGGGGTCACCGTAGAAGATGGCGAATTCGGACAGCTCGCGCTGGAACTGCGAGCTGTACGCGAGCTGCTTCCCGCGCGACATCTGAGGTGACCGGTAGAAGAAGACGATGTCGCCCACGGCGGTCGACCGCCTTGGTGGCTCCTCTGCCGGCAGCCTCAGCAGCTTGTCGCCCTGCAGGTGCAGCATGATCTCGCGGCTGGACCAGTTGGCGTGGATCGACATCCCCTCGACGGGAAGGATGTCCCAGATTGCATCGCAGGTCTTCGGCACGGCGTCGTCGTGCATCTCGGCGACCGCCCTGGTGCCGCCAAGCTCGAAAAGGAGCTTCCTCATGCGCTGACCCTCTCAATCATCAGGTCCCGCTCGCCGTGATAGATCATGTCCTCGCACACGCGCGAGAACTCCTCCAGTTCGCGTCCCTGGGGGATGTTGGCGAACAGGTTGACCGCCTCCGGGCCGCGGGGCCCCTGCGGTCGCGTGTCACGGTCATAGACGATGCCGAGCTCAGCGGACTCCGACCTTCCATACGGCTCGCCACGGAAGTAGTTGGCCGGCCGGTAGTAATAGAAGATGTCGCCGGGAACCGGAATGTAGATCAGGACATTTTCGGGCTGCAATTTGACGCTGTTGTCAAGGTGTGCGAGCACCTCGTGGCCTGACCAGATGTCATGAATCGCCCGGACGCGCAAAGGAAGCCTGTCCCACAGGGCCTGGCACGTGTTGGGGCAGTCGTCGTCGAGCAGGTCGGCGACCGCCGACACGCCTCCCTCGGGAAATGAGATCCGAATCTTCCTTGCCATCGTCCCTCCGTCGCGTCGCGTCAGATATTCGTCACGGTGTCCGCCGGTCTTCGCGTCGCCGGCGCCGACGGCTCTCGCTCCGACGGAGACCCACCCGCGGGTCAGAGCCTTCAGACCGGAGAGCCCGCATGGAGCCCCTCCAGGGTGGCGACCAATCGGTCGAGGGCCGGGTTCCAGACTCGCTCGTCCTGCGCGAAGCAGAACCGAAAGTGACCGGTACCTCGCGGGCCGAACTGATAGCCGGGATTCACCAGCAGACCAGCGTCCCTCTTCAGCGCGAGAGCGATCTGCTGGTCGGACACCCCCACCCGGGAGACATCGGGGAACAGGTAGGCGGTGCCGTGGGACGGGCGCACGCTGATCAGCTCGGAGCCACGCAAGCGCTGCACCGTCCGGTCGCGCAGCTCCTGGTATGCCGCGACTCGCCGGCGGACGAAGTCGTCGTCGTCCGCCAGCCAGGGCACCAGCGTGTGCTGGGCGTAGGCGGGCGCGCGCAGAACGCTGACGCTGAGCACGTCCTCCATGCGCTCGATCATCTCGTCGGGACCGACCGCGACTCCGACCCGGTAACCGCTCATCGACTCCGTCTTGGACGGCCCGAGAAGCGTGACCGAACGTTCATGCATGCCGTCTTCCGTGCGCAGGTGCGGAAACGGCTCGCCCGCTTGGTAGATCAACCGCGAATAGAGCTCGTCGACGACGACGAACACGCCCTCCGTGCGGGCGAGCTCTGCGATCTCGGCGATCACCTGACGCGAATACACCATTCCGGTCGGGTTGTTCGGATGGGAGAACAGCAGGACCTGGGCACCGGCACGGACGACGCGGCGCAGCTGGTCCAGGTCAGGCGCCGGCGGCCGGCTCGGGTCCTCCCACTGGAGGGGGATGTGGGCCACCCGCGCCCCCAGATACCGCAGCAGACGTTCGCTGGACAGATAGTCGGGATCGACCAGGGCCACCGTCGTGTCCCGACCGACGAGTGAGGAGAGCGCGGCGAACAGGGCCCCCTGAGATCCCGGCGTCAGGATCAGCTCGCGGTCGGGGTCGACCGGGACGCCGAGGAACCCCGCCAGGTTCTCCGCCACCGCCGAGCGCACCGTCTGGTCGCCGCGGTAGGGGGTGTAGGTCATGCCGGCGCCCGCCGCCGCCTGCGAGAAGGCCGGCAGGACCCAGCTCGGCGGAGGAAAGCGATGCGTGTCCGCATAGGTGAGGTCGAGAAGCGGTCCGGTTGACGGACCCACCTCGAGCTCCCGCTCTGCCTGTCGCACGGAGGAGCCCAGGCGTTCGGCGCGGTCGGGCAGGGCCAGCCGCTCGATACGAGGCGGCGTCGGGATGGACGACGGTGCCGCCCGCTCGGTCATTCGTTCTCTCCGCCGACGAGAGGCCGCAAAGCTTCGAGGCCGACCAGGACGTGCCGCTCGGTGGCGGAGCGAATCCCCGCTCCGTCCCGGGCACGGCACAGTTCGAGGATCTCGCGATGCTCGATCACTGAGGTGGCGGCGCCCGAGCGGTACGAGGCGTAATGGCGGATGTAGCGGTCGGCCGAGCTGCGGAGCTGAGCCGTGATCTCATACGAGCGCGGCTGAGCCGCCGCCCGGTAGAGGACGAAGTGAAACTCCCTGTCCAGCTCCACCCACCGTCGTAGATCGCCCTTGGCGACCGCCTTCTCCTGCTCGCGGAGCCCGCGCTCCATCGCCCGGACGCAGCTTTCGTCGCGACGCTGGGAGCCGAGCTCGGCAAGGACGCCTTCCATTGCCCGGCGCGCCTGGTAGAGATCCTCCAGCTCGGTGGTGCTGAGCCGGGTCACCACCGCGGATCGGTGTGGGGGCGCCTCGATCAGCCCCTCGTCGGCGAGCCGGAGCAGAGCCTGTCGCAGCGGCATCCGGCTGACGTCCAGGGTGGCCGCGAGGCGCGCCTGATCCAGGCGTTCGCCGTAGTGAAGGTCCCCGGAGAGGATCCACTCGCGGAGTTGATCCGTCGCGATGTCCACCTTCGTCCGGTACTGCTCCGAGGCTGGTCGGAGACCGCCGCCCGGGTGGTTCGATATCGCCATGACTTGAATTTTGGATTCTCGATTTTGGATTTGCAAGCCGGAATTCCAGCTGCCGGGCGGGGACGCCACCGTCACTTCAGGCCGGCTCCTTGCCGAATTGATCTCGGAATGCTCGCCGGCTCCGCTCCCGCAGCGTCGGATTGAGAAGCACCTCGGCGCCGGTCAAGGCGAGCAGGGTGGCGCCGGCGGCGATTTGCCGGTCGGCCATCGGGGATGCCGCCGCGGAGGCGAACTCCGGCGTGTGGGCGCTGGTTCCTGCGGGCGCGATCTGAAGGTAGGGGTGGAGGGTAGGGACCGTCTGGCTGACGTCGCCGGTGTCGCTCGAGGCGAGGCTCGCCGTCGGTTCCTGGTAGGGGATTCCGAGGTCGTCGGCGTTGCCGCCGAACGCCCGAACCAGCGCTTCGTTGGGAATGCGCTCCCGGTACGAGGTGCCTTCGGTGACAACCGCCCGGGCACCGGTGGCGACCGCGGCGGAGTCGACGATGGCGCGAAAGCGCTCCCGGATCGGCTTCAGATGCGCTTCATCCTCTTCCCGGATCTGGAACTCGGCGACCGCCCGATCGGGCACCACGTTGACCGCAGTGCCGCCTTGGGTGATGATGCCGTGGATCCGCGCCGCGGGCCGCAGCATCTGGCGCATCTGGTTGATCGAGAAGAAGACCTGGAGCACCGCATCCAGCGCGCTGATACCGGCCTCGGGCCGGGCGGAGGCGTGCGCGGAACGGCCGCGGAACTCGACGGTGTACGGCGTCATGGCGATCGTTCGCTGGTTGAGGATCGTGCAGTCGGCGCCGTGGATCATCATCGCGGCATCGACTCCCGTAAAGATGCCGGCCCTCGTCATCACCACCTTTCCGCCGGCCGTCTCCTCGGCCGGGGTGCCGATCACCTGGATCGTGCCCGTTACGTCGGGGAGCGCGTTGCGAAGCCCGACGCCCGCGCCGACGGCCCAGGTCGCGATCAGGTTGTGACCGCAGGCATGTCCGATCTCAGGCAGCGCGTCGTACTCGGCGAGGAACGCCACGACCGGCCTTCCCGACCCGTACCTTGCGACGAACGAGGTCTCGAGACCCGCGACACCGCGCTCGACGGTGAAGCCGTGGTTCTCGAGCGCCTCCGTCAACCTGGCCGCGGCGCGAAACTCCTGGAGGCTCAACTCCGGGTCGCCGTGCAGCGCGTGCGACAGGGTCCGAAGCTCCGGGTCGAGAGCCGCTACCGCACGTTTGACTCGGTCCTTCGCCTCGTCGATGGGTGGCGTGGTCAAGCGCAATCCCTCCATTCGTCCACCGGTGTCTCCGGCGCGGACGACCTTACAACTTGCAAATCCAAAATAATGGATTCAAAATCTGCCCATGCCGATGTGCCTCCAAGAACTCCCAGCGACTGCCGGGGTACGCGGTCTCGCCAAGGAGGGAGCTCGCGAATGATCACCCACACGGCCCAGGGACTGCTGCCGATGGTCGCGCCGGCCACGACAGCGCTCCTGGTCGTCGACGTGCAAAACGATTTCGTGGACGACCGCGGCCGCGTCGGGCGGGAGGGGACGGAGCTTGCCGCCCTCCAGGCTGCGATCCAGCAGATCAATCGCCTGATCGACGCCGCCCGGAAGGTCGAGGTCGCCGTCATCTATGTCCGCACCGTCCACGGACCCGAGGTCGACACCGCGCCCTACCAGGCGCGCTATGAGCGACGGGGCATGTCTCCGGCTGACACGCTGTGCCACGCGGGCACCTGGGGGGCGGAGCTGGCAGCCGACCTCCGCCCACCCAGCGCTCACGAGACCGTGATCGTGAAGCATGGGTACGACGCGTTCGCGACGTCGGAGCTGCCGGCGCTCTTGGAGCAGCGGAGGACACGGGCGGTGGTCGTGACCGGAGTCGTCGCCAACCTCTGTGTCCGAGCGACGACGTTCTCGGCGTTCGAGCACGGGTACTTCCCGATCGTCCCGCAGGAGTCGACCGCCTCCACCGATCCGCAGGTCGCTCGCGCCGCGCTGGACGACATCGCCGCCTGGTACGGGGAGATCCCCACGGTCGACGAGGTGCTTGCCGCCTGGCGGGGGATCAGCGCCGCCGTATGAGCGGATTCAGCTGGAGCTGGTCGTTCGCCATCCAGATCCTGCCCGAGCTGCTGAGCGGGCTCCGCTACACGATCGCGGCGACGTTCCTCGGATCCGTCATCGCCTTCGCCGTCGGCCTGTTTTGGGCGGTCTTGCGCTTGGCGCAGGTCCCCGTGGCGTCGCAGGCCGGCAGAGTGATGGTGGAGTTCCTGCGCGGCACGCCGCTGCTGATCCAGATCTTCTTCTTGTTCTATGTCCTGCCCACCTACGGAGTCACGCTGCCGGCGTTGGTGGTCGGGGCCCTGGGACTTGGGCTCTACTACAGCGCCTACGCCAGCGAGGTCTATCGGGCGGGAATCGAGGGTGTGCCCCGTGGACAGTGGGAGGCCTCGCTGGTGGTCGGGTTCTCGCTGCCTCGAATGTGGTTTCGTGTGGTGCTGCCCCAAGCCATGCGGTTCGCAGTGCCGGTGCTGGGCAACTTCGTCATCAGCATGTTCAAAGAGTCGGCGATCCTTTCCACTATCACTGTCATGGAAGTCATGGCAGAGGCGAACACCATTGGAGCCAACACGGCCAGGTTCATCGAGCCTTACACGATGGCAGCGTTGATCTTCTTCGTGGTCAGCTACCCGTCGGCGCGGTTGATCAGGGCACTGGAGGTGAGGCTACGATAACCGCCCATAGAGAGACGACGATGAACACCGGGGCTGCCGCGAAACCCTGTCCCGCGCTGGTGATGAAGGGTGTCACGAAAGCCTTTGGCGACCACATCGTGCTCAAGGCGCTCGACCTCGAGGTCGCGCCGGGAGAGAAGGTCGCGATCGTGGGCCCGAGTGGATCCGGCAAGACCACCATCCTCCGGCTCACCATCGGACTCGAGCGCCCAGAGGCCGGCACGATCAACATCGGCGGCCGCTATCTGTGGCACGTCGAGACGGAAGGTCGTCTGGAACCCGCGGGGGAGCGCCACGCCCGCCAGGTTCGAAGCACGGTCGGGATGGTGTTTCAGCACTTCAATCTGTTTCCGCACATGACCGCGCTCCAGAATGTCGCGGAACCGCTCGCTCACGCACTTCGACGTCCAAGGCGGGAAGCGGAAGCCGAGGCGACGAAGCTGTTGACCGAGGTCGGGCTGAGCAGCCACCTTCGTAAGCTTCCTGCTCAGCTTTCCGGGGGACAGCAGCAGCGGGTGGCGATCGCGCGGTCGCTTGCCCTGCAGCCGCGGTTGATGTTGTTCGACGAGGTGACCTCGGCTCTGGACCCCGAACTCGTCGGAGAGGTGCTGCGGGTCATCCGCGAGCTGGCGAGCAACACCTCGATGACGATGATGCTGGTGACCCACGAGATCTCCTTCGCACGGGAGATCGCCGACCGGGTGATCATGTTCGATCAGGGGGAGATCGTCGAGCAAGGGTCGCCGGACGTCGTGTTGCGCGATCCGCAGTCGCCTCGCACCAGGCAGTTCCTGCGCGCGGTTCTCGAGCGCTGACGAGGCACACACGTCCGTGAAATCAGGGAGGAAGGGATGATGAGTACCGATTCCAGGTTCACTTCGCTGTCGCGACGCCAGGTGTTGAAGGCGGCCGGCGCAGCGGGGCTGGCGCTGCCGGCAGTCGGGTTCCTCACCGCCTTTGGTGGCAGCGCCTCGGTGCCGGCCAGTGAACCCGATCCGCTGCTGACGCAAATTGAAGAAGGCCGGCTTCATCAATGTCGGCGTGGCCAATGATCCGCCTGCCACGATCATCAACCCCGACGGCTCGCTGACCGGCCAGGGTCCGGTCACCGTGCAGCGGATCATGAAACGGCTGGGGGTGCCGAAGCTGAAGGGTGTCTCAGCCACGTTTGGGGAGCTGGTCCCGGGCCTCGAGGCAGGGCGCTGGGACATGATCGCCGGCGTGATCAGCGTGACCGCGCCGCGCTGTGCGGTCATCCAGTATTCCGCGCCCTTCGAAGCCACACCATTCGAGATCGCGTACTACCCGGACGCGGTTTCACCAGCTCCGAAGACTCTGGCTGATGTCATTCACCGTGGTTACACCGCCGGATTCTCACAGGGGTCGGCGTACATCCAGTTCTGCGAGAACAAAGGCATGGACCCGAGCAAGGTCGTCCAGTTCCCCGACACGACGTCGCTGCTGCTGGCGTTGAAGACCAAGCGGGTCCAGGTCATCGTCGGGGATACGGGGTCGTTCAACTTCACGTCCGAGGTCATGAAGCAGAATCCGTTCCACGCGCTCGTCGGTCCTTCGGACGGGCCCTTTGCGGCGGGGGCGGTCGCGTTCCGCAAGACTGACGGAGCCTTCGCGAATGCGTTCAACGAGCAGTTCGCGAAGATGAAGGCATCTGGGGAGTTCAATCAGATCTCGAAGCAGTTCCGCTTTCCGCCGCTCCCCAAGAAGTACGAGAGCATGACGGCGAAAGAGGCCTGCACCCTGGCCGCTCAGGCCGGCGGATGAGCTCACCCACGGCGGCCGATCTGCCGAAGTACCTGCCGCTCCTGTTCGGCGGCATTCCCGTCACGCTCGAGTTGACGGCGGGGTCGATCGTTCTGGTCGTGCTCTTCGGCTTTCTGTTCGGGATGTGCCGGCCGTCGCGGTATCGCGCGATCAGCTGGCCGACTGGAGCGTTGGTGGAGCTGCTGCGAGGCAGCTCCGCCCTGGTGCAGCTCTTCTGGGCGTACTACGTGCTCCCGTTCTTCGGAATCGACCTGCCCGCCTACGCCGTCGGCATCCTGGTCCTGGGGTTGAACGGAGGTGCCTACTTCTCGGAGGTCGTCCGCGCCGGATTGGCCTCCGTGCCCCGGGGACAATCGGAGGCGGCGGTCACCCTCCACATGTCGCGATGGTTCCGATTCCGCCGAATCATCCTGCCGCAGGCGGTCGCGGTCATGGTTCCGCCCTTTGGCAACGAGCTCATCGACATGTTGAAGTTCACCTCGCTCCTGTCTCTGATCGCAATTCACGACCTGGCCTATCGCGCCGACGCGATCGGCACCACGCTCAACGACCTGGGCCCGGTGTATGGATTGACGCTTCTGATCTACTTCGCTCTTTCCATCGGGCTGTCGCTGATCAACTCGGGAATCGAAGTGTTCGCGAACCGCTGGGCGGGGAGAGCGACGCGTCGGGAGAGAGGAACCAGGAAGTCCCGTCCGTCCGCCAGCAACGTGCCACGGTGGGCGTTCCCGTTCCTGGCCGGCTAGCCGCGCCACGAGGTTAGCTCGTAGCTCGCGGCCCGGCCCTCGAGACGCCCGGGCGTTGCTCGGAGCCATCGGGTCAGTAGCTGAGCTCCGCGTTGAACGGGTTCACCAGCGGCCGGCCGTCGAGATACCTTTCCAGATTGTCGACGAAGAGATCGACCAGACGGTCGTTCTCGCTCGGAACGGTGCTGGCGGAGTGCGGTGAGATGATCACGTTCGGCAACGTCCAGAGCGGGCTGTCCGGTGGTAGGGGTTCGTGCTCGAAGACGTCCAGGGCCGCGCCCCCGAGCCGGCCGCTTTCCAGCATCTCGATGAGGGCTGCCTCGTCGAGCAGCGAGCCGCGACCGATGTTGATGACCACCGCGTTGGTGGGCAGAAGCTCCAGCCGCGCCCGATCGATCAATCGAAACGTCTGCTCGGTCTCGGGTGCGGCGATGACCAGCAGATCCGCCCGTGGGAGCACGCCATCCAGCTCCCGTCGGTCCACGACGCAGCGCACGCCAGGTGGAGGATCCTTGGCCGGCGAGCGCCGGTGACCGATGACCTCGACGCCAAGGGCGGCGCTCACCTCTGCCACCCGCCGTCCCATCTGCCCCAACCCGATGAGCACCATCGTGGTGCCCGCCAGCTCCCCTGCGCAGAAACGTTCCCAGTGATGCTCCTGCTTCCACCTCTCGATGCGGGGCATCTCCTTGACGAAGTAGAGAGCCGCCATCAGCACGAACTCGGCGAGCGGCTGCGCATGGATGCCGGCCGCGGTGGTGACTCGCACGGCCGAGCCGATCAACCCCTCCTCCTTGACCCGCGGGCCCACGCCTGAGCTGGTGCACTGGATCCACCGCAGATTGGGGGCGCGCTCGGCGAGCGTCGGCTGCCGCTCCCAGTCGAAGTCGAAGATCACCTCCGCGCGGCCGACGAGGTCCTTCCAGCGGCCGGTCTGTTCCCGCGTCAGCTCCGCCTGAGGCGCGTAGTGGTCACCGGCATACCGCGGTCGGGGCAGGATGTCGGGCTCGTACAGCACCTCTACTCTCTCGCCTCCCGCCGCAGCGATCCTGGCGACAAGTCGGGGCTCCAACCAGGACGAGATCAAGACGGGAACACGGTGCGGGACGGCAGCCGCGGGTGTCGTGGCACCGGCGCCAGATCGAGACTCAGGCATCAAGAATCGACCCTCCGCTGTCACCGAGCCGCCGCCATCGGCGGTCGCGTCAGATGCCACTCGGTGGCCACCTCGTAGGAGTGAGCCATGCGCAGAACCGCGTAGTCCTCGAAGGGCCGGCCGATGAGCTGCATGGCGATCGGGAGGCCGGTGTCGGTGAAGCCGCATGGAACGCTCACCGCCGGCTGCCCGGTCAGATTGGCCGGGCTCTGCTGGTGCACCAGTGGATCGAGGTCCACCTCCTCGACGCGAGGAGTCGCGGTGGGGACGCTCGGGGCCACGATCGCGTTCAGCCCGTCCCTTTCGAAGGCATCCCTGACAGCGCTGCGCAGAATCTCCCGGGCCTGCTGCGCCTTCAGGTATCCGGACGCCGGGACGAGCAGTCCGAGCTCGAGCATCCGACGAGTCGCGGGGTGATATTCCGGGCCGTGGTCCCGGAGCAACTTCTCGTGCCAGCGTGCGGCCTCCACCAGCATGATCGGACCACTGATGGTCGACGCATGCTCGAGCTCGGGAATGGCGATCTCGACAATCTCCGCGCCGAGTTCCTGCATGACGGCAAGGGCACGATCGACCGCACCCGCGATCGCCGAGTCCGCAGGGTGGAAGAAGTAGTCGCGGTCCACTCCCAGTCGAACGTTTGTCAGTGGGCGGTCGGCGCCAGAGTCGAACATCCGTGGATCAAAGGGTCGAGCCTCTGACAGCACGCTGTAGAGGAGAGCGCAGTCGTAGACGCGCCGGGCAAGTGGGCCGACGTGGTCGAGGGAGGGGCAGGAGGGGATCACCCCCCGTGTGCTGACGGTGCCGTAGGTGGGCTTCAGCCCGACCACTCCGTTGACCGCGGCCGGGGTTCGCACCGAGCCCGCCGTGTCGGTTCCTATCGAGCCGGCCGCCGACCCGACTGCAACCGCCACCGCGGACCCCGCGCTGGAACCTCCCGGGTAGCGAGTCGGATCCCAAGCATTTCTGGTGGGCGGCTCGTTGAGGCCGTAAGAGAACTCATGCGTCACGGTCTTGCCGACCACGACGGCCCCTGCCGCCCGCAACCGCCTCACCGCTTCGGCATCGTGCGCCGGACGATTGCCCGCCAGCACCCTCGAACCGGCCGCGGTCGGCATGTCCGCCGTCTCGAAGAGATCCTTCACTCCGATTGGGATCCCGTGCAGGGGGCCGGCGAACACACCCCGCGACGCCAGCTGGTCTCGCATCTCCGCCTCTGCCATGGCTCCGCTCGGAGCCACGTAGGCGAACGCATGGACCGAGGGCTCCGTCGCCTCCAACCGCCGCAGAACGGCCCCGACCACGTCGGTGGCCAGGAGCCCGCCGTCCCTCAGTGAATCAGCCAGCTCGCGTATCGAGCGATCGGCGGGATCAACGATCCCAGCGCACATCGAAGCACCCGCTCAGGAAGTCGTCACCCATGCCCAGATCGTCCAGCGCGCGGATTCGCTCGAGTTGGTCTCTCAAAGCGACCGCCAGCGGGTCCAGGTCCGCATCCGGAAAGGAAACCCCCACGGCCTCGCCGAACCTACCGATTCCGACATCTTCGCCCATCGACGAGCGCCTCCCCTCCTGGTCGAGTCAGCCGGCCGGCACCAGCTTCGTTATCCGGTTGATCGGGTCGACCTCCGCGAGCAGCAGATTCCCTCGTGGATCACCCCAGACGCCGTGCGCGCCAATCGGCACCGGCTTGCAGCGTCCGATGAGGTGCCCGTGAGCGTCCAGTCGCGCCAGTCGCGGGACCTGGTCCGTCACGTGTATCGCTCCCATCGCGTCGACATGGATGTCCATCGGATGGTAGTGATTACCCCACTCCTCGAGGTAGCCCCCGTCGGAGTCGAAGACCTGGATCCGGTTGTTCTCGCGGTCAGCGACCAGCACGCGACCGTCACCGAGCACCCAGACCCCGTGCGGTGTGCTGAACTCCCCGGGTCCAGACCCCGGGCTTCCCCACGAGCTGAGCCAGGTACCGTCGGATCGGAAGCGGTGGAGACAGGAGTTGCCATAGCCGTCGGCGACATAGATGGTGCCGTCCGGTGCGACCGCGACGTCCGCCGGATGGTTGAAAGGCAATCCAAACCGGGGGCGGTCCGAGGAACCGATCGTGAACAGCACGTCGCCAGTCGGCGTCGCACAGAGGACCCGATGTCCGTCGCGGTCGACAAGCAAGATCCGATCGTCTGCCGTGATGTAGATTCCGTGCGCATCCGTCACCTGACCGCTGCCCCAGGACCGCACGTAGCGCCCGTCCGGGTCCACGACGACCACCGGAGGATCACTCCGTTGGAACACGTAGACGTTCCCTGACGAATCAGCTGCGACCTGACTCACACCGTTGAGCGGTGGGCAGCCGTCCGAACGTATCCAGTCTGTCTCGACCCGATAGCGGTCTTCCGCGAGTACCACATACCGCTCGCCCGGAGCGGCGCCAACGTGGGTGTCAGTCACGGCCACCATCCAGCTCCATTGGTAGGCGATCTCCCGGAAGCGCTTCCGCTGTGTGAAATTTGCGCTCCCTCGCTGAGGCTGCGGGTGATTCGATCCGTCAGTCTTCTCATCACCTCTCCGACGGACTCGCGTTGACCCCGCGCGAGTTCAGCCATTGGCCTGAAATTCTGGATGGTGAGCGTGAGATTTGCAACACCGCGAGGCCCTCTTCTGTCGGGATCCGCCAGGAAGTGCCCACAGGCTACCCGTCGTCTCGTTCAGGCATGGCCCTTTTGGTCGCGAAGAAGTAGTGGTTGCCCCCGGCGTCCGTGCGCCCGTCGCGAACCTCACAGCCTGACTCGCGCAGGGCTGATCGATAGTCGGCCGCGCCGAGCGAGCGGGATTCCCATCCGGTAAGCGCGTCAGTCCACACCCGCACCTCGCGGGGCGCGGTGAACAGGAACCGCCCGCCGGGCTCCAGCGCCTGCGTAACCCTCGCGATCAGCGTGAACTGCGCGCCGACGGGGAGCAGGAAGATCAGGCCCCAGGCGACCGCGCCGTCGAAGCTGCGATTGAAATACGTCGACTCCTCGGCCGCCGCGCGTTCCGCCCGAGCCGTCGGGAACCGCCCGCGGAACGCGTCGAGCAGCGTCGGCGAAGCGTCGACGGCGTACAGCTCCAACCCCCGATCGACCAGGGCCTGCGAGATCACCCCGTGGCCGCAGCCCAGCTCGAGCACCGTCGCGCCCGGGGCGAAGCCGCCGGCCCAGTCGCGTACGACGTCGAGCCCGATGGTGGTGTCGCGCCTCCGCATGAACGCCGCCGCGTGCTGCTCATAGCCGTTCGAGGAGTCCACGGTCACCCTGGTGGGACGTGGAGCCTCGGCGCCTCGACGTAGCGGTCCATCCCCTCGGCCAGGTAGATATAGCTGCTGCCCGCGACGGTCGAGGCCGCGCCCGGCCGGCCCTCGCGGTCGAGCGCGATGATGTTCATCCCGCCCGGCGTCTGGAGGTGGCGGAGGTCCTCCATCGCCTGCACCAGAGACTCCTGGAGCGGCATCCCAAAGCGCATGAACGTGACCACGCTGTGGGCGGTGCAGGCGCGCATCGAGAGCTCACCGAAGCCGGTACACGCGGCGGCCCCCCAGCGATCGTCGGCGTAGTTGCCGGCGCCGATGATGGGAGAGTCGCCGAGCCGTCCCGGGTACTTGAGGGGGTAACCGGAGGTGCTGACGCCGCAGGCGATGCGGCCCTCCCCGTCGCGGGCGATCACGTTCACCGTGCCGGCCCGCTGGTCGGCCTCGCCGGGATCCGGAGTCAGCGCCGCCGCCAGCGTTCGGATCTGCTCCAGGTAGGACGCGTCCCGGGGTCGACCGCCGGTGCCGTCGAGCAGCTCCTGCCAGGTGCGTCGCGACGCTTCCGTGGTCAGGTCGACCGCGGGCAAGCCGGCCGCGGCGGCGAGCCGATCCGCGCCGCTGCCGACCACCAGCACGTGCGGCAGCCTCTCCATCACCTGGCGAGCCAGGTCGATCGCGTCCTGATGACCGTGGAGGGCGCCGACCGCACCCGCCTGTAGGGTGTCACCCACCATCACGCTGGCGTCGAGCTCCACCTCGCCGACCAGATTCGCGAGGCCGGAGAACCCGACCGAGTGGTCCTCCGGGTTCGCTTCCACCTGCCGGATCGCGGCCACCACGGCGTCGAGCGGGGATCCGCCCCCGCGCAGCACCACCATCGCCTGCTCGATCCCGACCTTTGCGTTCTCGCTTCCGACGACGATCGCGCGCGTCTCGCTCATCCTTCCTCCACACCGACATCCTGCCATGCCGGCCCTCGTGGGCGGCCGCGTGCCAGGCCCTCCTAGGCTGGACCCATGGCCTACCAACCCGCCGGCGACCGTTACCAGAAGATCTCCTACCGCCGCAGCGGGCGCAGCGGGCTCAAGCTGCCCGCCATCTCCCTGGGCCTGTGGCAGAACTTCGGAGGCACGCGGCCGCTCGGGGAGTCACGGGAGATCCTGCTCCGGGCGTTCGACGAAGGGATCACCCACTTCGACCTGGCCAACAACTACGGGCCGCCCTACGGATCGGCCGAGGAGACCTTCGGCAGAGTCTTCTCCTCCGACCTCCACCCCTTCCGCGACGAGCTGGTGATCTCGACCAAGGCGGGGTACGACATGTGGCCGGGGCCCTACGGCGAGTGGGGCTCGCGAAAGTACCTGCTGGCCAGCCTCGACCAGAGCCTGGGGCGGATGGGCCTGGACTACGTCGACATCTTCTACTCCCACCGCTTCGACCCCGAGACGCCGCTCGAGGAGACGATGGGCGCGCTCGACACCGCGGTCCGCCAGGGGAAGGCGCTGTACGCGGGCATCTCCTCCTACTCGGCGGACCGGACCCGGGAGGCGGCGGCGATCCTCCGCACGCTGGGGACCCCGGTGCTCATCCACCAGCCCTCGTACTCGATGCTCAATCGCTGGATCGAGCCTGACCTGCTGACGGTGCTGGGCGAGGAGGGGATCGGCTGCATCGCGTTTTCGCCGCTCGCCCAGGGGCTGCTCACCGATCGGTACCTGAACGGGATCCCCGAAGGTTCTCGCGCTGCGCGGTCGAGCTCGCTCTCGAAGACCGCGTCCGGCGAGCAGAACCTGGCCCGGGTGCGGGGCCTGAACGAGGTCGCGCAGCGGCGTGGCCAGACGCTTGCCCAGATGGCGATCGCCTGGACGCTCCGCGACGACCGCGTGACCTCGGCCCTGATCGGAGCCAGCGGCGTCGGGCAGTTGGACCAGAACCTGGGCGCGCTGGGCAACCTCATGTTCAGTGAGGAGGAGCTGCGGGAGATCGACGGTCTCGCGCCCGCCTGAGGGATCGTGCAAAGGGCGATTGGTGCACCAACTGCCTGTTCCGAGCAGCGCAAGTGGGCGAGTGGTGCACCAACAGCCCACTCCCGATGAGGTTGGGGGACCCAGGACAGGTCAGCGCGAGGTTGCGTAGCGGGTGAGGAAGAGCGCCTCGGCGAGGGCGATGCGTTCGATCTCGCCCGGGTCCACGCTCTCGTTCGGGGCGTGCATGGCGGCCAGCGGGTCCTCCACCCCGAGCAGCGCGATCTCCGCCTCCGGGAACGTCTCGTGCAGCGTGGTCGCGAGCGGGATCGACCCGCCTTCGCCGATCCGCACCACCTCCTTCCCGAACGCCTCGCGGAGGGCGGACTCGAGCGCCGCCGTCGCCGGCCCAGCGGCGGGCAGCCGGAACGGCGGGTGGGGCTCGCGGTGGTCGATCGCGACCTCGACACCCCACGGCGCCACCGCGCGCAGGTGGGCCATCAGCGCGTCCTGCGCCACCTTGGCGTCCATCCCGGGCGGTACTCGCAGGTTGAGCTTGGCCCGCGCGGTCGCCTGGATGGTCGGTGATGCACCATCGACCGCAGGGCAGTCGATCCCGATCACGGTCAATGCCGGCCGTGCCCACAGCATGTCGGCGACGGTGCCGCCGCCCAGCACCCGCGTCCCCGTCAGCATGGTCGCGTCGACTCGGAACCGGTCCACCGGGTACTGGGCGCCCTCCCACACCGCCCGGTCCCCGGCCAGGCCGCGGATGGTGGTGTTGCCCTCGGCGTCGCGCAGAGTCGCCAGGATCGCGATCAGGGCCGCCAGAGCGTCGGGTGCGGCGCCGCCGAACATGCCCGAGTGCAGCGAGGAGCGCAGCGCCCGAACCTCGACGACCACGCCTGCCCCTCCGCGCAGGGTCGTCGTCAGCGTGGGTACCCCGACCTCTATGTTGCCGACGTCCGCGATGACGATCGCGTCCGCCCGCAGCAGCTCGGGATGCGCGCGAACGAACGCCTCGAGTCCTGGCGACCCCTGCTCCTCGGTGCCCTCGACGATGACGGTGACGCCGAGCGGGAACTCACCGGCCATGGCGCGGAGCGCGGTCAGGTGCGCGACCAGGTTGCCCTTGTCGTCGGCGGCCCCGCGCCCGTACCAGCGTCCCTCCCGTTCGGTGAGCCGGAACGGGGGGCTCGCCCACAGCGATTCCGAGAGCGCCGGCTGCACGTCGTAGTGGGCATAGAGGAGGACGGTGGGGGTTGGAGGTGGGGCGGGTGCGTGAGCGATCACGGCGGGGTAGCCGTCGGTGGTGTCGTAGAGCGCGGCGTCGCCGAGCCCGACCTCTCGCAGCAGGGCGGCGACCCGCTCGGCGGCTCCCAGGCACTCTTCTCTGGGCTCCACTGCCGGGTTGGCGACCGACCGGAATGCGACCAGCTCGGTCAGGTCGCTCCGGGCCCGGTCCATCAAGCCCGCGATCGTCGAGCGCAGCCGCTCCGTGTCCACCGTCCCCATCTCTCCTTCCTCCCTTATCTACGTACCTGAGTGCCGGCACTCGGGGCCTCCGGTCCCGAGCCCCGGCTGCCGGCGCTCGGGACCGTGAAGGTGCCCTCGAGGTCAGCGGGGCGCGTGCCCCGGCCGGTCGGTGTCGGGCGCGGCGCCGAGCCGGAAGCCTCCCGCCAGCTCCGCCGCCAGCGCCAGGAAATCCTCTCGCGTCCCGGCCCCGATCTCGTCCCAGACGAAGATGCCGCCGGCTTCCAGGTGCCGGTCCCAGCGCACGGTGAGACAGCGGCGAGCGATCTCGCCGAACATCTTCTCCATCTCTTGCACGTTGACCAGGCTGTCCTTGCGCACCTGGTTGATGACGACCAGCGCGCGCTCGCGAACCCAGTCCGCTCCCCGGCGGGCGGTCAGGAACCTCAGGGTGTGGAGCCCGAGGTCGGCGCCGTCGACCGCCGACTCGACCACCACCACCACCTGATCGCAGACCCGGGACAGGATGTAGTGGGTCCCTGAGTCGAGCAGGCCGGTGCCGAGGTCGAGCGAGATCAGGTCGTAGTAGCGATAGAGCACGTTGAAGACGCGCCGGTAGTCCTCCTCCCCGAGCGCCTGCGAGATCGTGGGGTCATGCGGCGCGGTCAGGGTCTCCAGCCGCGCCTCGTCGATCAGCGTGGTGTAACGGTGGAGCATCGGGTAGGTCAGGTCCTCGTCGCGATGCAGCTGGTTGAGCGCGTCCAGCAGGTCGCGCACCGATCGGTTGTGAAAGTTGCGGACCCGGCTCCGAAACGTGCCGTGATGAGGGTTGCACTCCACCGCGAGGATGCGGTCGTGGCGGATCAGCCCCAGCTCGCTGGTCGTGAGCAGCGTGGTGGTGCTCTTCCCGACGCCACCCTTGGCGGAGGCGAAGGCGATCCGCTCGGGAGGGTCGATCACCGGTGTTCGTGCCTGCTCCAGCAGGCGGTCGTGCTCCCGTTCTCGCGACCCGGCACCCAGGTTGATGCCGGTGGCTCGGTAGACGACCCTCCGGAAGCCACGGTTGGGCGCGGGCGCCCTCGCCTTGACCAGGGAGGAGGTGTCGATGCGTTCGGGCGAGGTGCGTGCCGGCGCCGCGGGTGCCGCCGGGCGCACCTCCGGCTGCTGCGGAGGAGTGGGGAAGGCTCCCGCACCGGGGCCCGGCCCAAGCGTCCAGGTGGTGTCTGGGCTCGCCTCCACCGGGCCCGGCGCACCCTCGGGGGAGGGCGGTTGCGGGGGGGTCGCGCGCTGCGCCGCGGCGGACGCCTGCTGCCAGTCCGGGGCGCCCGCCGCCCGGCTCCGACTGCTCCCCGGGGCGCGGTTCACCCCAGGCGGGAGCGTCGAGCCGAGCGTCGGGCGGAGTCGGCGTGTCCGCGTCGGCCGCCTCCGGAACCTGCCGCGCGTCGCGCCACTGGTCGTAGGCCGCGGTCGGAGGCAGGGCTTGGGACGGGGCCGGCGGCTGGGCTTGGGGCGCGAGCACCCACTGGTACCCGTCCCACCACCACCTCCCGTCCTCTGAGAGCTGCGGCGGGGCTGCCATCGCCTGCCGTGACGGATCGTTCGCCATGCGTCCTCCTCAGCCGGCACCGGACACGCCGGCCCACGCTCACCAGAGCATAACTGTCCGGGCGCCCCAGGGGAAGATGCCGGGACCGCCCTCAGACGGACAGAAGGCGGATCATGGTCGGGTCGGGCGGACCCTCGCCGGGCACTTCAACACCTCCTGGGCGTCGAAGACGATGTCGAGCACCTGCGACGCCTCCCGCGTCTTCGAGCGCACCAGCGTCTTGTGCAGAGCCGGCGCGTGCTGCCGCAGGAACGCCGCCAGCTCGCGGTACAGCGACTCCGGGATGGTGCGGCGATCGTCCTCCAGCATGTCCTCGATCTGGGCAAGCCAGCGGTCCAGTTGCTGATGGAGCTCCCGCTCCTGTGCCAGTTTGCGCTGGCGCGCCTGCTCGGTCGCTTCGAGCTTCAAGATCTGATCGAGGGCTTCTGAGATCACGCCGTCCGTACTCCCTGCCGGTGACGGGGGACGGGTGTCCCGCTCCCCCCGCGGATGATTCGTCAGGGGCAAGGTAAGGTGATGTCAAGATTCTGTCAACATCTCATTCGGATCGGCTTCGATGACGGGTGATCCGTCCGAGTCGGAATCGATCCGCGAGTTCGCTGCGAGGGCGCTGGCGGCCTGGTCGCCGGTGGTCGTGTCCAACCGCGCGCCGTACGAGGCCGGTCCCCGCGGAACCATGCGCAAGGGGTCCGGCGGGCTGGTGACGGCTCTGCTTACGGTGGCCGACGCGACCGGCGCCGACTGGGTCTGCTGCGCGCGCACGGATGCGGAGCGGGAGCGCGGAGCATCGGGCCGGCCGGTGGAGGTCCCGGGACGCCTCGAGCCGATGCGGATCCACTACGCGGTACCCGAGCCGGACGCCTACCACGGGTACTACTCGGTGATCTCGAACCCGCTGCTCTGGTTCGTCCAGCACTACCTCTGGAACCTGCCCTACGAGCCGGTCATCACCGAGCAGACCTGGGCGGCCTGGCACGACGGCTACCGTCGGGTGAACCGGCTGATGGCGGACCGGGTGATCGAGGTGGCCCGAGAGCTCGAGCGGCCGCCGCTGGTGCTGACCCAGGACTACCAACTCTACCTGGCGCCTCGGACCATCCGCGAGGCCCTCCCCGAGGCCACGCTGCAGCAGTTCATCCACATCCCCTGGCCCACGCCCAACTACTGGAAGGTGATCCCGCGTGCGATGCGTCACGCGATCCTGGACGGGCTGCTCGCCAACGACGTGATCGGCTTTCAGACCAGCGTCGACGTGCGCAACTTCCTGCTCAGCTGCGAGGAGCTGCTCGGCCTGCGGGTCGACCACCGGGACCGGGTCGTGCTGCACGACGGACGCGCGGTCTGGGTGCGCCACTACCCGATCTCGGTGGACCTCTCGGGGCTCGCCCAGCAGGCCGCGGCGCCCGCCGTCGAGCGCGAGCTGGAGGAGCTACGCGCCGAGCGGCCACCGCGCCGGGTCGCGCGGGTCGACCGCACCGATCCCTCGAAGAACATCGTGCGCGGGTTCCTCGCCTACGAGCGGCTCCTGCGCTCGCACCGGGACTGGATCGAGCAGGTGCAGTTCCACGCGTTCCTCCAACCCTCCCGCCAGGACGTGAGGGTGTATCGGGACTACCTGGAGGAGATCCGGCGCACCGCGGCACGCATCAACGGGGAGCTCGGGACCGAGAGCTGGCAGCCGATCCGCCTGGAGCTGGAGGAGAACTTTCCCCGTGCGCTCGCGCTCTACCGCGACTTCGACGTGCTGCTCGTGAACCCGATCTACGACGGGATGAACCTGGTGGCGAAGGAGGGGATGGCGATCAACGAGCGGGCGGGGGCGCTCGTCCTCTCGGAGAACGCGGGCGCGTTCGAGGAGCTCGGCGAGTTCGCGTTCCCGGTCAATCCGTTCGACGTCGATGCCACGGCGGAGGCGCTCCAGGCCGCGCTGACGGCACCCGCGTCGGAGCGGGAGCAGCGCCGGCAGGCGATCGGCCGGGTGATCGCCTCGCACGACATCGGCCGCTGGCTGGTGGACCAGGTGCAGGACGTGCGCGACCTCGCCCCGCGCACGGGAAGCGAGATCGTCTGAGGTTCGTCGGGGGACGCGCTCGCACGTTCCGGCCTGCAAGCGGCGGGTTCGAATCCGTACCGTTTACGCGGTTCCGGTCGTTTTACCTGGGGGCACGAAGGCTCGTGCTCCGTCATGCGCTGACTTATGAACACAGCACTGATCCAACGGCTTCGAAAGTGGTTTGCGACGCAGCCGTCGCTTTCCTGGGCGGACCGTGCGCTGGTCGCCGTGGTCACCGCGCTCGAGTCGCTGAGCGCTCGGCTCGGCGAGGTCGGGAATCGGGTCCACCAGCGCCGCAGCGCCCGCGCCGCCGCGCGCTCCTCCTCTGGGGGGGCGCGCGCCGCTGACGCCGCGGAGGTATTCAGGCGGGCGGGAGCGAGCGTCGAGCACCAGGTGCGCGCGGCGCGGTCCTCCCGGCCGAGCGGACACGTCCTGCGCGACGCCCGGGGCCGCCGCCTCCGGGCGAGCGCCTACAAGGGCGTTCGCCGCCGCTCCACTCGAAAAGGCGGGGACCTGGGCCCCACCGGCGCGCGCAGATGGGCGCCGCAGCTGGCCAAGGTCGCGCTGGTCGCCATCATCGCGGTGGCGGCGTTCCTGGGCAGCACCCAGGGCTACGTGACCTACGCCTCCAACCTGCCCAACGCCCACGTGCTGACCGAGAAGCCGCTGGCCGCCGACACCGAGATCTACGATGCAACCGGGGGGCTGATGGCCGACATCCGGCCCACCAACTACTCGGCGCACTACCAGCAGCCGCTGAGCCAGATGGGCACCTACGTGCCGGAGGCCACGGTCGCCATCGAGGACTCGGGCTTCTACTCGCAGCCCGGCTTCGACCCGGCCGGCATCGTGCGCGCCGGGCTCGCCGACTTCGAGTCCAACTCGACGGCGCAGGGTGCATCGACGATCACGCAGCAGCTGGCCAAGCTCGAGCTCCAGAACGGGTATGACGGCACGCCGTCTCTGAAGATCAAGAACATCATCCTCGCGATCCAGATCGAGCACGCCTACAGCAAGAAGGACATCCTGGCGATGTACCTGAACGGGGTCAGCTACGGCAACAACGCGACCGGCACCGAGGCCGCCTCGATCAACTACTTCCGGCTCAACACGGATCAGCTCGACCTGGCTCAGGCCAGCATGCTCGCCGGCATCCCCCGCAACCCCAACCTGTACAGCCCGATCGTCAACGCGAGCAGCGCCAAGTACCGGCAGCAGCAGGTGCTGAACGCGATGGTCAAACAGCGGATGATCACCAAGAAGGAGGCCGCGGCCGCGTACGCCGAGCCTCTGACCTATCAGACCGAGGGCCCGACCTTCTTCGAGAATCCGGACTACGTGAACTACGTCGTCAACCAGATGGAGAACGAGTTCAATCTGTCGCGGGCGCAGATCCAGGACGGTGGATACCGCGTGTACACCCCCTACAACCCGGGCATCCAGAGCGTGGCGCAGAACGCGGTGACCACCGAGGCGATCGCCGCCGCCGGTCTCACCATCCAGCAGGGCGCGGCGACCGTGCTCGACCCGAACACGGGCGGGATCCTGGCCATGGTCGGCACCGCCTATCCCGACGATCCCCAGAAGTACGACGGCGAGGTCAACTTCGCCCTGCAGCCCCGCCACCCCGGCTCCTCCTTCAAGATCCTCAACTACACCTCCGCGCTCAACAGCAAGGCGCTCACCATGTCGACGCCGGTCCCGGACGGACCCGCGTCCTACGCGCCCGAGCCGACCTGGCACCTCACGAACTACGAGACCGGCTCCTACCCGTCCTGCTTCCTCGCCCAGTGCTGGGCCAGCTCGGAGAACATTCCCGCGGTGTGGACCGAGCTCTCGCAGCCCGGGGGCACCGGGTCGGTCGTGAACATGGCCCGCAACATGGGGCTCAACGTCTGGGACAGCAGCTGCAACGGGTCGGAGACCGGCACCACCCCGGGATGGCCGACCTGCAACGGCGCGAACATGTACCAGGACCTCTACAGCCCGTTCTTCGACACCGACCGGGCCCCGGACACCTTCGGTCCCTCGCTGACGGTCGGTGGCTATGACGAGACCACGGTCGACATGGCGCAGGCGGCACAGGTGGAGGCCGACGGGGGGGTGCTCCACCCCGCGACCTCGATCGAGAAGCTGACCAACGCGGACGGCCTGACCCTGTACCAGTGGAACCCGGCGGCGACCGGCAAGCAGGTCATCTCGCCTCAGCTGGCGTGGCTCGCCACCACCATCCTCTCCACGCCGCAGTACAAGGAGCTCGGCTTCGGGTCGACCACCGCGAACCTGGTCCTGAACGGCTGGCCGGCCGCCGCCAAGACCGGCACCGCCGAGAACTGGACCGACTCCTGGACCGTCGGCTGGGACCCGGTCCTGGCCTCGGCGTTCTGGTTCGGGAACCTCAACGAGAACGTCGGCACCAACGGCGTCGACGCGGTGCTGATCGCCGCACCGGCCTGGAAGTCGTTCATGGACACCTCCCTGGCGGCGATGAAGATCTCCCCCAGCCAGTGGTACACCGAGCCCTCGACCGGGATCACCCAGAGCGGCACCAACTCGCTGGGCCTGCCGAACTACTACCTGGCCGGCACCGGGCCGACCACGCCGACGCCGGCGACCGGCGCCGGGCTGACCATCGGCAAGTCCTCCCCGACTCCCGCCAAGCCCGGCGCGACGCCGACCCCGGCTCCGACTCCGACTCCCAAGAACAACGGCTGACGTCATCGCCCTCGGACACGGCGGAGCCCGTCGCCGACCGACGATGATGACGGGATGACAAGTCGGATCGTCCAGGGGGTCCTCGCGGGAGCCGCGATCGGTGCGGCCGCGGTGGCGCTCGCCGAGCTGAACCGCCCGCTGGGTGGCGAGACCGAGCTCCTGGACTGGACTGAAGTCAGTGACCTCGCCCGGATCCGCCTCGGAGCCGAGCGCCTCCCACCCGCCGATCTCGCTCGCGCGGGCGAAGAGCTGAACCGTCTCGCGGCGGAGGTCACGCCCCCGCTGCTGGAGGCCGTCGGTGGTCTGCCCGAAGGCAGGACGCTGGCCCGTTTCGAAGCGCTGGACCGCCTCCAGTGGCTGGAGCGCAACGTGGCCAGCATGCGGTCCATGGTCGACCCGCTGCTGAGGGCCAACCGGATGCCGCGGACCCGCCTCACCGACGCCGGCAAGGCCGGCATCGACCGCTACCTGGCCTTCCTGCTCGATCTTCTGGCAAGGCGGGTGCTGGGCCAGTTCGATCCCCAGCTCGGCACGACGCGGGCCGCCGCGCCGGGCACCGAGTCGCTCTACCTGGTGGAGCAGAACGTCGCCGCCTGGCAGGCCAGGGCTGGGGTCGACGGGGGAGACCTGCGACGCTGGCTGATCCTCCACGAGCTCACCCACGCGTGGCAGTTCGCGGCGCACCCCTGGCTGCGGGACCACCTGAATCAGGCGCTCGAGAACCTGCTCGGCTCGGTCGGCGGCCGCGACGGCGCTCCGATGACGCTGGATCGGCTGCTCCGTCTCACTGTCGGCGCCCCCGACCAGTGGGCGGCGATCCGGCAGGTGCAGGCGACGATGACGCTGGTGGAGGGCTACGGCAATCTGCTGATGAACCTCGTCGGCCGGCGCGTCCTGCCCACCTTCGATCAGCTCGAGAAGGCCTACGACGAGCGATCGGGCTCGCGGAGCCTGATCGACCTCGTGGTCTGGCGGTTCACCGGGCTCGAGGTCAAGCTGCAGCAGTACCGGGTCGGCCAGGCGTTCTGCGAGCGGATCCTGGAGCTGTACGGCATGGACACGTTGAACATCGCGTGGTCGGGGCCGGACAACCTGCCGCGCCCGAACGAGCTGCGCGACCCGGAGCGGTGGTACCGGCGCGTGGTCGGCGTCAGGCCCCGGCTCGTCACCGCCTGAGGCGCAATCGCCGTTTGCTAGCGGATCGGGCTTAACACCTCGCGTTTAGGGCCCACCTGCTAGCAAACGGCAAATGTCAGCCCTTGGGGAGCTCCGCCGGCACCGCCGTGAACCGGAGGAGCCGCTCCTCGCGCAGGACCTCGATCTCTACCGGCTGCCCGACCGCGGTGCCGACCATCTGGTCCTGCAAATCGCCCGCCTTGCTGACCGCACGCCCGCCGACCTCGACGATGAGGTCGCCGGCGCGCAGCCCGGCGCGGTCTGCCGGGCTCCCGGCGACCACCTCCATGATCCCGATCGCGTTGTGCCGGCCGAGCCGGGCGGCCGCCGCCGGTGGCAGCGGCCGCGTGCCGCCGGCGATGCCGAGGTAGCCGCGCGAGACGCGACCCTGGCGCAGCAGCGCGTTCAGGATGCGAAGTGTCACCGGGTTGATGGGGACGGCGAGCCCGAGGCCGACGCCCGCGACCGCGGTGTTGATGCCGATGAGCCGGGCGTCCCCGTCAGCGAGCGCGCCCCCGGAGTTGCCGGGGTTGAGTGCGGCGTCGGTCTGGATCACGTTCTCCACGATGCGGCGCTGGCTGCCCGCTCGGGTGGGCAGAGAGCGTCCGGTGCCGCTTACGACGCCGGCGGTCACGGAACCGGAGTAGCCGAGCGGATTCCCGACCGCCACCACCAGCTGGCCGACGCGAAGCCGGTCGGCGTCCCCGATCGTGACCGCCCGGGTCCGCGCACCCTGGGCCCGCGCCAGGGCCAGGTCGGAGAGATGGTCGGCGCCGAGCACCTCCAGCGTGTGCTCGCTGCCGTCGACGAAGGTGGCCGACCCCCGGGTGGCGCCGTCCACCACGTGAGCGGACGTGACGAGGAGGCCGTCGGTCGAGAGCGCGACCGCCGACCCGGCGCCTTCCTGAGGGCGGTCCGACCGCCCGACGTGGACGCTCGCCACCGCCGGGAGCAGGCGCTCGGCGACGCCGCTCACCGTCTTCGAGTAAGCGTCGAGGTCGCCGTCCCTGGCCGGGTCGAGGTCAGGAGAGATGAGGAGCTGACCGTTTGTCACGTACATGATTACAAGATTACGAGGCGATGAAATGGACATCTCAATGCGAACCTCGACCGTCCGCATGTGCTGAGGAAAAGCATTGAATTTTGGGCGATGAACACGTATTGATCCCGGGTATCGCCGGCCAAACTGAAGCCATTCGGCGGCACCGGTCGCCGCCGCACCGGAGGAGAGAGGCGATGCACAACGGCGACCCGGCGGCGTCAACCCCCGATCTCGCGACCCAGTTCGAGGCGATCCTGGCCAGCGTCTGGGCGGCGGAAGAGGAGTGGCGGCTGGATGACCGCATCTCCCTGGCCGTGGACCTGGAGGACCGGCGCCGCCGCCGGTAGCGGGCTCGAGGGGCAACCGGCCGCCCCCGGGCCTCAGGAGAGGTAGAAGGCGCGCCAGGCGGTCCACCAGTCGCCGGCGCGGACGGCGATCGTGCGGTCGCCGACCACCTCGCAGGCCTGCCGCGCGGCGTAGTGGTCGAGCGCCTCCGTGCGGGTGAACTCGACCTTGATCTCGACCGGCGAACCGGGATCGTAAGGCGGCACCGCGTGCGGGTCCTGCAGTGCGCGCCGGGCCCCGTGCTCGATCAGCTCGCGAGCCTTCTGTGGCGTCAGCTGGCGCGCCGAGAACCGCCCCAGGCCCCACTTGACCGGCACCCTCGTGAGCCCGGCCCCGAGCAGGGCGGTCGCCTCCTCGCAAACCGCCGCGTCCCCCGTCACCAGGACCACGGGGCAGCCCCAGTGGCCGCAGAGGGCGGCGTTGATGCCGGTCTCTCCGACCACCCGGCCGTTGAACCAGAGGTTCTGCCAGGACTCGCCGGAGACGGTGTGGTTGAGGATGCCGTCGCGGGTGCCGGCCCGCGCGTGCATGCCGACGAACAGCGCCGCGTCGCAGCCCGCCTCCAGGGCCCCGGTGTACTCCGTCCAGTGCTCCTGCACCACGTACTCGCAGCCGGGGTCCAGGTGCTCCGGCAGCAGGGAGTTGAAGCTCCAGGGGCCACCGGCCCCGTGGCAGTCCATGACCACGATCTCGGTCGCGCCGCCGGCACGCGCGCCCCGCACCGCGGCGTTGATCTCGGCCGTGTAGAGGCGGCGCCCCTCCTCGTAGAGCGAATGCCCCCCGGTGGTCTGCTCCCACTTGACGATCCCGGCCACGCCTTCCATGTCACCGATGATGTGGACGCGCAACGCACTCACCTCCCACGTGGTGGCCGGCGGTCCGCCCGGCCGGCAAAGCGAGCGGCGGGCTCGACGGCCCGGGACCCGTGTCAGTCGCGGCGCTCCTCCTCCGCGGTCTCCTCCGAGATCGGCAGCACCGCCTCGGGCAGCTCCGAGATGTCGTAGTACTGCACCGGCTTGGAGAGCCGTTTCGCGATGCCGATCTGGACCTTGACCCCGAGCGAGATCCGGCCGAAGATCCAGCACTCGTCGCAGCGCGCCAGGAGGTTGTTCATCGCCTCCCGCACGATGTGCTTGGGCACGGTGTGGATCAGGTAGTAGTCGAACAGCATGAACGGGCTGACCGGAACCTGGCCGGAGTCGAGGACGAACTTCTGGATGTGTGAGCGCCAGTAGAAGTTGCGGTTGGACATCGCGACGTAGATCACCCGCTTGGGGTGGCGCAGCGTCTCTTCCGCCTGGTCGAGTGGACTGGGATTGGGCGAGGCTTCGAAGATCCGGGCCAGGATGTCGTCGGCCGCCTTGGTGGAAAGGATCTCCATGGACCCGGTTATGGTAGCGAGGTGACCGCCCCCCTTCCGTCCGAGTTCTCGCTGGAGTCCCGTGTCGCCCTGGTGACCGGTGGCAGCCGCGGGCTTGGGCTGGCCATCGCGGCCGGTCTGGTGCGGCACGGCGCGACGGTGGTGCTGTCAGCCCGCAAGGAGCCTGAGCTCGAGGTAGCGGCCGCCGGTCTGGAGTCGATCCGCGCCGGATCGGCGACCTACGTGGCCTCGCACGCGGGCCGCCCCGACGAGATCGAGTCGCTGGTGGCGCGCGTCATGGAGCGCCATGGACGTGTCGACCTGCTCGTCAACAACGCCGGCACCAACCCCTACTTCGGCCCGCTCCTGGACGCCGACGCGGGGGCCTGGGACAAGACGTTCGAGGTCAACCTGCGTGGGTACTTTCTGCTCACCCAAGCCTGCTGGCGCGCCTGGATGCGCGACCACGGTGGGGCGGTGCTCAACGTGGCGAGCACGGCCGGGGTGCGACCGGCGCCGATGATGGGGATCTACGGGATCACGAAGGCGGCGGTGATCATGCTCACGCGCCAGCTGGCGAGCGAGCTGCGGGGGACGGTCCGGGTCAACTGCGTGGCGCCCGGCGTCTTCCGGACCCGGTTCGCCCAGACGCTGTGGTCGAACCCCGCGATCATGGAGCGGGTGCTGGCGCGGAACCCGACCGGCAGGATCGGAGAGCCGGACGAGCTGGCGGGCACCGCCGTCTACCTGCTCTCGGACGCCGCCCGCTACGTGAACGGCCAGGTCATCGTCGTCGATGGCGGGGGCGATGCGTCGGGATAGGGCAGGCGCCCGTGAGCGCCAGGGCGGGAAGGGCGGGAATGCGGAATCGGAAGGCAGGGGCGCGCGGTTAGGGCTGGCGTGAGCAACTTCAACGAGCAGGTCGTCAACGAGTTCCGCGCCAACCAGGGAAAGGTGGGGGGGCCCTTCGCAGGGGCACCGCTGCTGCTGCTGACCACGGTCGGCGCCCGGTCCGGCGCGGAACGCCTGAACGCGCTGATGTACACCAAGGACGGAGATGACCTGGTGGTCCTCGCCTCCAAGGGTGGGGCTCCCGACAACCCGGCGTGGTACCACAACGTGATCGCGAACCCGAGCGCCACCGTGGAGGTGGGGACGGAGAAGTTCGGGGTCACGGCGCGAGTAGCCGGCGGCGAGGAGCGGGACCGCCTCTTCCAGGCGCAGGCGACGGAGTACCCGCAGTTCGCCGGCTACCAGGAGAAGACCACCCGCCAGATCCCGGTGATCGTCCTCCACCGGGAGTCCTAGCTCAGACCTCCGAGCGCCGGCACTCGGGGCTGTCGCAGGCTCCGCAGACCCTGAGTGCCGGCACTCGCGGAAGGCGCGGGGAGGGACCGGGGTCAGGTCCGGCGGATGACGTCGCGCTCCATCGCCCGCACGGCTTCGGAGACGACGCCCGCCAGCGGCTGCTCGGCGGCGCGCACCGCGTACTCCAGCTGGCGCAGGAGCGAGTAGAGGTTCTTCATCGAGCGGATGGCGTCGCCGATGTCCACGAAGGCGGGAAGGGGGATCGCGTCCATCGGCTCGCCGGTCGCCCACCGGAAGGCGAAGTCGACGTAATCGTGCGCCAGGGGACGCAGGTTCTGCTCCCCCTGTTCGCGCTCCAGGTCGGCGAAGTGGAACCACAGCTGCCGCACCTGCTTGGCGGCTTGCGCGACGGCGGCCGTCGGGTAGCGGCGCGGCCCACCCCGGGGCCCCCGGTCCCGGCCCCGATCCTCGGTCGCCAGCAGGGCCAGCACCGAGCACAGCTCGGAAGCGGTCAGACCGCCCAGCAGCAACTGCCAGATCGCCTCCACCACCACGGGCGCGTTCTCGCCGTAGACGCGGGATGCCAGAAGACCTTTCTCGGTCGGCTTCTCGCCGGCCAGGAAACCGGTGTCGGCCAGGACCCGGCACAGCGCGCGGAACTTGCGAGCCTGCCCGCCCTCCTGGTCGGCCAGCGCGCGCTCGCCCTCGCGCAGATCCCGCTCCAACGTCCGCCGCTCGCCGTAGGCCGCCAGGTGCTCGCCGAAGTTGGGACAACGGACGACCCGAAGCTTGTGCTCCTGGTCCTGCAGGTTCCGTTTCTCCTGGTCGAGCTGGTGGAGGCGCCGGCCGACCATCCCGTGCGGCCGGCCCTGGTACCCGCCCTGCCCGCGACCGCGGCGGCGCACCGGGACCACCTCACGGTTGAGGCGGCGGATCTCGGCCCGGATCCCCCGCAGGCGATCCTCGATCTCGAAGTACCCGGCGACGTCCTCGGGCCGGCAGCCGTCCTCCCCCCAATCCAGGTCGAGATCCGCGATCCGCCGGCGGAGGTTCTCGAGGCGTTCCTCCATGCGATGCCCGGCAACCCGGCGCTGGAACTGACCGAGTGAGCGGGCCATCAGCTGCTCGGCCTGCTCCGGTGTGTAGAGGCGCAGCAGGTTGAGCGCCATGTTGTAGTTGGGCAGGAACTTCGACTCGATCACCGGGCCCTCGCCCATCGCGACCTCGTAGATGGTGGCGATCTCGACGTCCGCCTCCTTGAGGACGATGCCGTGGCCCAGCGTGTCGATGCCGCGTCGCCCGGCACGCCCCATAAGCTGTGTCAGCTCACCCGTGGTGAGGGTCTTGAAGTCGATCCCGTCGAACTTGGTGAACGACGAGACCACGACCGCGCGCGCGGGCATGTTGATCCCCAGCGAGAGGGTCTCGGTGGCGAACACGACCTTGATCAGGCCGGCCGTGAACAGCTCCTCGACCAGCTCCTTGTGGTAGGGAAGCAGGCCCGCGTGGTGCGTGGCCAGGCCGCGGCGCAGCATCGAGGCGTCGACCAGCTTGGAGAAGAGGGCGGCCTCGTCGGCGTCGACCAGCGTCGCCAGGCGTCCGCTCACGAACGCGTCGATCTCCGCCTTCTCGCGATCGTCGGTGAGGTCGAGGCCGTGATGGGCGCAGCGCTGCAGCGCCTCGCGGCACCCCTTGCGGGAGAAGATGAAGTAGATCGAGGGGAGGAGGTCGCGCCGGTCGAGCTCGCCGATCACCTGCAGCAGGTCGTTGCCGGGCAGCCCCCGGTAGGTGCGGACCAGGCGGGATGCCTCCTCGTCCTGCGCGGCGCGCTCGAACGTGCTCCGGTTGATCTGGCCGGCTTTGTCAAAGAGGGGGTGGAAGCGGCCCGACATGCCCAGCCACAGCCGAAGCTCGACCGGCCGCTCGGGGTGCAGCACGGTGGCCACCGTTCCCCGGTTCTCGGACATCCAGTCGGCCAGCTCCTGTGCGTTTCCGACCGTGGCCGAAAGCCCCACGAACTTGATGTGCTCGGGGGCCTGGACGATGACCTCCTCCCACACCGACCCCCGCGGCTCGTCGTCGATGTAGTGGACCTCGTCCAGCACCACGTAGCGAACGCCCTCCAGCCGGCCGGGGTCGTCGTAGATGACGTTGCGCAGGATCTCGGTGGTCATGACCAGGATCGGCGCCCCCTCGTTGACCGTGTTCTCGCCCGTCACCAGTCCGACCAACCGGGCGCCGTGCTCCGAGCAGAAGTCGCGGTACTTCTGGTTGCTCAGCGCCTTGAGCGGGGTGGTGTAGATGACCTGCACCCCCTCGCTCAAGGCCCGGAAGTTGCAGTAGTCGGCCACCACGGTCTTCCCCGACGAGGTGGGGGCGCAGACCAGGACGCCGCGATTCTGGTCGAGCTTCTGGATCGCCTCGCGCTGGAAGGAGTCGAGGGGCCAGGGCAGGGAGTCCTGAAACTCGTCGATGACGGTGCTGGTGACGATGGGTCAGATGCTACGAAGCCGAAGCGCCTGGTTCGCGCACCGGCGGCGGCCCAGGCCGCGGATAGCGGGCCCAAGGGTGCACCATCGGGGTCGTGACCGACAGCACGGATGCCCGGGGGCTGCCCCTGGAGGGGATCCGGGTCCTGGATCTGACCCACGCCCTCGCGGGCCCCTACTGCACGCTCGTGCTCGCCGACCTGGGGGCCGACGTGATCAAGCTGGAGCCGCCGGAAGGCGATCAGGCCCGGGCCTGGGGGCCGCCCTTCATGGGTGAGGGCGAGCGAACCGAGTCCTCCTACTTCCTCTCCGTCAACCGCAACAAGCGGAGCGTGGTGCTGGACCTGAAAAGCGACGCCGGCCGGCGTGCCGCTACCATCCTCGCGCTCGCCTCGGACGTGGTGGTGGAGAACTTCCGTCCCGGCACCGCCTCCCGCGTCGGCCTCGGCCCCGAGCAGCTGCGCGCCGCGAAGCCGGAGCTGGTGTACGCCTCCATCTCGGGCTTCGGCCAGGACTGGCCCTCGCTGGCGGGCTACGACCAGATCGCGCAGGGCACGTCCGGGTTGATGAGCCTGACCGGGGCACCCGGCACCGGCCCGCAGAAAGTGGGGGTCCCGATCGGTGACATCGCGGCCGGGATGTTCGCGGCACACGCGGTGCTGGGCGCGCTGGTGGGACGGCATCTGGAAGGCGGCGGGCGCACCATCGACGTCGCCCTCAACGATTCGCTGCTGGCCCTGCTGACCTACCAGGGAGGGCGGTATTTCGCGACCGGCGAGACGCCCGGGCAGGGGGGCAACCACCACGCCACGATCGCGCCCTACGGCACCTTCGCCACCCAGGACGGCCACCTCAACATCGCGGTCGGCTCGGATGGCCAGTTCGCCCGTTTCTGCGACGCCATCGCGGCACCTGAGCTCCTCGCCGACGCTCGCTTCGGGACCAACGGCGACCGTCAGGCCCGCCGCGACGAGCTGGCCCGCGAGATCGAGGACCGGCTGGCGGCGGCGTCCACGCAGGCCTGGTTGGAGCGGCTGCAGCGGGCGGGCGTGCCGGCCGGCCCGATCCACGACCTGGCCGGTGCCTTCACCGACCCGCTCGCGGTCGCCCGGGGGGTGGAGACCACGGTCGACCACCCGATCGCGGGACCGGTCCGCCAGGTGTCGGCCCCCTGGCGCTACGACGGCCGGCCATTCGAGGTCTCCCGGCGTCCTCCCCTGCTCGGCGAGCACACGGCGGAGGTGCTGCGTGAGGTGGCCGGCTACGACGCGGCGCAGGCCGAGGCGCTCGCCAGCGGCGCACGCCAGTAACCCCGGTTTCAACGCGAAAGCCGCACCATGAGCAGCCCCATACGCCCGGTTCCACGCGAGAACGGGGATGGGTGCGCTCAACAGCCTAGAGCGTGATCAGCTCCGTCGCCACGTCCGCGAGGTGGTAGTCACCTTCGCCCGCGCGCAGGAAGTCCAGCGCTGACGCCAGCACCCGGTCCGCCTGGGCGCGATCGGTCGAGACGCACACCACGGCGACACCCGCCAGCTGCCAGCGGTCCTGGTCGGACACCTCGGCGACGGCCACCGAGAACTTGGTTCGCAGCCGCCGCAGGAGCCCGGCCAGCACCTGCCGCTTCTCCTTCAGGGAGTGGCAGGCGGGAAGCCGGAGCGTCACCTGAGCGGCACCGATCACGCCCTGGGCCATGCCTACCAGGATGCTCGGCCTCGCGCAGCGGACGTCGCTCCGTGGAGCAGAATCTGGGCGATGGGACTCGAAGAAGCGTTGCGGCTGGCAGAGGCGGATCGTGAAGCGAACGAGCGGGAGTACTTCGAAGAGCTGAGGATCCCCTCCATGAGCGCCCTCTCGGAGCACCGGGCGGACTGCAGGCGCAACTGCGACTGGCTCGCGGAACGGCTGCGCGCACTCGGCTTCGACGTGACGATCACCGACGTGATCCCGGGCGGCAACCCGGTCCTGCAGGCCGACTGGCGGGGTGCCGGCGAGGGAGCGGCGACGGTCACCCTCTACGGGCACTACGACGTGCAGCCGCCGGACCCGCTCGACGAGTGGGTGACACCGCCCTTCGAGCCGACGGTGCGCGACGGCTACGTGTTCGCCCGCGGCTCGTCCGACAACAAGAACAACCACTTCGCGGCGCTCAAGGCCGCGGAGTACGCGACCAGGTCCGGTGTGGGTGTCAACATCCGGTTTCTGATCGAGGGCGAGGAGGAGGTCTCGGGCGAGTCGCTGCCCACCTACCTGGCCCAGAACGCCGCGCGGCTGAAGTCCGACTACACGCTGATCTGGGACGGTGGGTTCTCGCCCGACGACGACCCCGCGCTGGCGACCGGCTTGCGGGGCATGGTCTACACCGAGGTCCACGTGCAGGGGCCCGCGGTCGACCTCCACTCCGGCATGTACGGCGGCGTCGCGCCCAACCCCAACAACACGCTGGCGCACATCATCGCGGGCCTCAAGGACCGCGAAGGCCACATCACGATTCCCGGCTACTACGAGGGGGTGCAGACACCGGACCCCGAGGAGACGGTGGACTGGAACCGCTCGCCGGAGTTCACCCAACAGCTGCTGAAGCTGACCGGCGCGCGGGCGCTGGAGGGGGAGCCGCAGTTCCCACCGGTCGAGCGCACCAGCCAGCGCCCGACGCTGGACGTCAACGGGATGATCGGCGGCTTCACCGGGGAGGGCTCGAAGACCGTGATCCCGGCCCGGGCGATGGCCAAGATCTCGATGCGGCTGGTTCCCGACCAGGACCCCGACGAGGTGTTCGCCGCCTTCGAGGAGCACGTGAAGTCGCTCGCCACTCCCGGTACCACGGTCGAGGTCAAGCGCCTGGGATCGGCGAAGCCGGTGCTGCTCGACTACAAGAGCCGCGCCTCGCAGGCGCTGAAGGCCGCGTTCGAGGCCTCCTTCGGGCAGCGGGCGGTCCTGGAGCGGTCGGGCGGGACGGTGCCGGTCGCGCTGCCCTTCGCCGAGCACGTGGGCGGCGAGCTGGTGGCCAGCGGCCTCTCCCAGGCCGGCGCCGGTCCCCACGGCCCCAACGAGCACTTCCGGCTCGAGAACCTGCCGCGCGGGATCGCGACCCTGCTCCGCTTCCTGTACACCCTGTCGTAGGAGGACGAGGTCGTGCGGCCGGTGTGGCGGGCGCGACTGCTCGCCGTCGCCGCGCTGGTCGGCCCCGGTGAGTGGACGACCTACGGGGATCTGGCAGCGGCCGCCGACCTTCCCTCGCCGCGGATGCCGGCGCATGAGGCGGCGACCGACCCCGAGTTCCCGAACGCGGTGCGGGTGCTGGGGGCAGGTGGCCGTGTCCGGCGCTCGACGGCGACCGCCACCGAGCGCGTCCGTGCCCGGCTGGAGGCGGAGGGTGTCACCTTCGTCGGCGACCGTGCCGACCCTGCCCGGCACGTCACCTGGCTCGACCTGCAGGCCCGTGCCGATGCCTTGACATGGATTTAGACCCATTTCTGTTGCCATCCGGGGCAGCCGGGGATCGTGCGACAGAAATGGGTTTACCCTGAACCGTCGATGTCCCAGGCACCCGACGCCGACGAGCGCGCCCAGCTGGCCCGTGACCTGGTCGAGGTGGCCTGGCTGGAGGGCGACTTCGTGCTCCGCTCCGGACGCCGCTCGCGCTACTACTTCGACAAGTACCTGTTCGAGACGCAGCCCTCGATCCTGCGGCGGGTGGGCCGGGAGCTGGCGCACCTGGTGCCACCCGAGACTCAGCGACTGGCGGCACCCGAACTGGGGGCGGTGCTGCTGGGCGGTGCGGTCTCGCTGGAGCTCGATCTCCCGCTGGTCATCGTCCGCAAGGGAGAGAAGGGCCACGGCACCTCGAAGCTGCTCGAGGGGCACCTCGAACCGGGCGAGCGCGTGACCATGCTGGAGGACGTGCTGACCACCGCCGGTGCCGCCCTGGACGCGGTCGCCAGGGTGCGGGAGGCGGGCGGCGAGGTGATCTGTCTGGTGGGGGTGCTCGACCGCGAGGAGGGCGCAGGGAGCGCCTGGACGAGGCCGGCGTCCCCTTCCGTCCCCTCTTCAAGAGGAGTGATCTGCCTTGCCCCGCGGTCCGCAAGCTCCGCCTCGCGGGGGGCCACGGGGGGCCTCCCGGATTGAGTGTCCGACCTGATCATTCGCGGCGCCACGGTGCTGGGTCCCGCCGGTGGGCGGCGGAGCGACGTGCGCGTGCACCGGGGACGGATCGCCGAGGTGGGGCACATGCGAAGCCATCCCGGCGAGGCGACCGTGGTCGACGCGACCGGACTCTGGCTGCTGCCAGGCGCGATCGACGCCCACGTCCACTCGCGCGACCCCGGCTTCCCCGAGAAGGAGACCTTCGAGACGCTGACCACCGCGGCCGCCTGCGGGGGCGTGACCACGGTGGTGGACATGCCGAACACGATCCCCGCGGTCTCCTCGGCGCCGGTGCTCGAGGAGAAGGTCGAGCACGTGTCGGGCCACGCCCGGGTCGACTTCGCGCTCTGGGGCGTGCTCCGCCAGTCGTCGACCGAGGACGACGTGCGGGGACTCGTCGAAGCCGGGGTGATCGGCATCAAAGCCTTCCTCGGCTACGCGGTCCGGCTCGACAACGAGCAGGTGGTCGTGACCTTTGACAGCGGTCCCGACCTGGAGGCCCCGCCCGACTACGGGACCATCGCCCGCATGGCGCCGCTGCTGGCACGGGACGGGATGCCGCTGGCCGTCCACGCCGAGGACCCGGGTGTCCTGCGCACGTTCCGCCGGCCGGTCCATACCTACAGCGACCTCCTCGCCTCGCGGCCCGCGGTGGCGGAGGCGGTGGCGGTGGCGGCGCTGGGGGCGATCGCCAAGGAGAGCGGGTGCCGCATCCACATCGTCCACCTCTCGTCGGCGGCGGGCCTGGCCGCCGCCCGGGTCGCGATCGCCGGCAACGCGCCGCTGGTCGTCGAGACCTGCCCTCAGTACCTGCTGCTCACCGAGCAGGACGTGGCGCCGCTGGGGGCGGTGGGGAAGATGTACCCGCCCATCCGCACCGCCGCCGACCGTCGCGCGCTGCAGGAAGGCCTGCTGGCGGGCACCATCACCCGCATCGCGACCGACCACGCGCCGCACGAGAAGGCGCTGAAGACGGGGACCTCGCTGGAGGAGGCGGGGGCCGGCAGCCCGGGGGTGGAGACGATCTACCTGGCCGCCCTGGAGGTCGCGCGGGAGCTGGGTCTCGGGCCCGAGGCGGCGGTGCAGTGGGTCGCCGAGGCACCGGCGCGGGCGCTTCGCCTGGCGGGGCAGAAGGGGGCGATCCGGACCGGCCTGGACGCCGACCTGGTGCTGCTCGACCCCACGCAGGAGACGCTCGCCACCGCTGAGCGGATGCATTCCAGGCAGCCCCTGGGGGTGTTCACCGACCACCGGTTCCGCGGCGCGATCCGGGCCGTCTGGTCGCGCGGCGAGCTGGTGGCGGAGAACGGCGAACCGGTCGGGCCGGGGGAGCAGGGCCGGTTCCTGCGCCCGGGCCCGGTCTCCCTCTAGTACAGTCCTGGCCCTTAGTACTCGCCCCAGCAATTACTATCACGTAAATTAGCCGCACGTATTGGTCTCGATTCGAGTAGGGTTCGCGTATGCCTCGGTCGAGCCCCTACGAGATCACCTTGAGTGGTGATGAACGTCGCATCCTGGAGGCACGAGCTCGAAAATATACGTTGCCGTATCGCGATGTGTTCCGCGCCAACTTGGTGCTTCTCGCTGCCCGCGGCCTGCGCAACGACCAGATCGCCGAGGGCCTCAACACCCGCCGCGAGATCGTCAGCAAATGGCGCAAACGGTTCTTCGAGCAGCGCTTGGAGGGCCTGGAGGAGCGCGACCGGTCCGGCCGGAGCCGGCTTTTTCCCCCCTGAGTTGGTCATCGCGGTCAAGGCGATCGCGTGCGAGCTGCCCGCGCAACTCGGGCTGCCACTCTCCCGCCTCCAGGTTCCCGACATCCAGGCCGAGGTCATCAACCGCGGCCTCGTGGCCAGCATCTCCGGTTCCACCATCTGGCAATGGCTGTCGGAGGACGCCATCCGGCCCTGGCGCCATCGGAGCTGGATCTTCCCCCGCGACCCCGACTTCAGCACCAAGGCCGGTCGGGTCCTCGATCTCTACGCCCGCAAGTTCGAAGGCGAACGACTCGGCCCCGGCGAGTACGTGATCAGCTCCGACGAGAAGACCTCCCTCCAAGCCCGCCTGCGCTGCCATCCAACCGCCCCCGCCGGGCCGCGCCGGCCCCTGCGTGTGGAGCACGAATACACCCGCGGCGGCGCCTGGGCCTACCTGGCCGCCTGGGATGTCCACCGGGCCAAGCTGTTCGGGAGGCTGGAATCGACGACCGGTATCGAGCCGTTCGGACGCTTGGTCGATCAGGTCATGGCCGTCGAACCCTACCGTTCGGCCGATCGCGTCTTCTGGGTGGTCGACAATGGCAGCTCGCATCGCGGCCAGGCCGCCGCGGACCGGCTCCAGGTGGCGCACCCGAACGCCGTCATGGTGCACCTGCCCGTCCATGCCAGCTGGCTCAACCAGATCGAGATCTACTTCTCCATCCTTCAGCGCAAGGTACTCACGCCTGCCGACGCCCTCTCGCTCGCCGACCTCGCAGCCAACATCCTCGCCTTCGAAGCCGGCTACCAGGAGATGGCGGCTCCTTTCGAATGGAAGTTCACCCGCGCTGACCTTGATGCTCTCCTGAACCGGCTATCCGTCCCGCTCGCGGCTTGAATACGTGATCGAACTTTCTGGCTGAAGCACTTAGTCGGCCGTTGGTGCACCAATCGCCCACCTGCGCTGCTCGGAACCGGCAGTTGGTGCACCAATCGCCCTGTGGACTCCTAGGTGAAGATCCGCTCCACCGTGGCGACGATTTGTGGCGCAATCCCGGTCAAGCTGAGCACCGGGATGATTTGGGCGATGCCAAATTTGCGGAGGATGGACCGATCGAAGGGCCAGGAGGGAATGTCGCTCGTCGCCCGGTACAGCCGTGTCAGCGACGCTTGCTGCTTTCGCAGATCCTTCAGCTCATTGACGTCGCCCGCCTGCGCCTCTTTCAACGAATCTCGGGTCAGGGCGTCGATCTGCCTTCCCAACTCATACAGTGGCTTTCGAAGTCTCGGTCTCTCTCTCAGCATGCCGCGGTGTACGGCGTACAGCGGCAACGCGAAGGCAACCACGGCCAGCCCGAACACGAAGGCCAGCAAGCTCTCGTAGTACTGGACATAGAAGGCGTAGCGGTTATGGCTGGCGCCGAAGGCGGGGATGACGATCAACCAGCCGGCCAGATACGTAGCAGGCACGGTCAGGATCAGCGCGTTGGTGAGGCAGATGTCGCAGAGGGGCCGGAGGCCGCCACTATGATCCGGGTGCTGGAGCTTCACGTCGAAATCGAACGTCGCCCCCATGCGAGCCACGGCTACCGCCATCACAGCCATGCGCCACAGGAGCAGGCCCAAAGCGTATGCGAGCAGCATTTCCAGCGCAATGAGGCCCAGGTAGACCCAGAACCACGTGTGATGCCATGCGCCGGCGGCCACAGGAACCGATAACCAACGGATCGGGTGCAGCCACCAGTCAGATCCGTTTGAGAACCGGGCGGCGTACGACATGAAAAAGGCACCTGCGATGACCAGACCGCAGCCCCAGCTCAACGTGCTGTTGAGCTGGCGTTCGAGGCTGTCGAGGAAGGCCAGATATGTCTGTGCGCAACTTTTCCCCGGCTCGAAACCGTAGCGGCGATGCAAGATTCCATGGAGGGGCCGCACCACTCCTCGCGCTCGATTCCACAGGCCCTGCATGATCTCGCCGGGTCTGGTTCATCTGGATCTGGATCCGAGCCAGGCCCTCCAGGGCCTGGGCGTCCGACCGGTCGGGTCGATTTGAAGGCCCGCCCCGCTGATCCGGCTTCAGCACCTCACGATTCCAGAGCTCTTGCAGTACCTCAGGCAATTCTCTCATCAGGACCTGGAAGAGAAAGCCCGCGACCGCTGCGGCGACCAATGCGCTGATAAACATGGGGTCACGATCCCCGGCGATCAGGAGGGCGGCGACACATGCCAGCACCATCCATGGCATGACGCGCGTCGCGGACCGAAGAGTCCATCCCTGAATGGGCCGGAAGGTTCTAAGGCGGTCCTCGAGGGCACGCTCGGCCTGCGCATCCTTGTCCCGTGTGGGCCGGTCGGCCCGCAACAGAGGCTGAATCGGCGAGGTTCCCGTCGAGCCCATGGCGAAAGCATGCTCCCGCCTACCGCTCCGGGGCATCAGGGTTTTCCCGCTTTGACCAGTGCTCGCGTGGGACTACACGGGCGGTGCCAACTCCATCGGCACACTTAGGCGAAGGGTTCGGCGGTGTCGGGCCGAGGTCCCGCCCCACTGGCAGCGAGGTCTAACGGCCACCCGCCCATCCCGCAGCAGACTTTTGGATCGACCAATCCGATCCGTCGCCGGCCCCGAAGAGCGGACGTAACGGAACCAGGGATCGGCCGCCCGGCAGGCCTGGGGGCGGCGCATTCCGGTCCGCGGACCGCTTGGTCGGGCGATGGTGCCGAGCCGGGATGCCGGGCATCGGCAATCAGTCGTTCGCACAGTCCGTCGTGAATACGGATGCTCGCCGGCTACCTCGGCAGACAAGCCGAGTCTCTATGGAGGACAGTCGTGGCGGAGAACGAATCCAAGGAAGGGCGACTGCTGTCGCGCCGCTCCATTCTGCTGCGCGGCGGCGCGCTCGCAGGCACCCTCGGCGTCGGCATCGCGATGTCCGGGGCTACCGCGTCGGCTCTGTCGATAGGGTCGCACAAGGTCACCTCGAGCGCATGGGGGGGCCCCAACGGCGGTGGCCTGACGGCGGGTGATCTCGCGATCGTGGGTGCCGCCCAGATCGCCGAGGCGCTTGCCGTGACCACCTACACGAACATCATCAACCTCGCGCCCTTCTTCCAGGGCATCCCGGGTGACGACCAGGGCTATCTGCAGGCGGCCCGGCAGGAAGAGATGTCGCACTACCTGCTGGAGCAGAGCGGAACGGGCAAGCCGACGCCGTTCAGCACGTTCTACTACCCGCCGAACATGTTCTCCGACAGTCAGACGACCCTGAACGTTCTCGTGACGCTCGAAGACGCGTTCATCGCCGCCTACCTGGTCGGCGTGCGAGACCTCAGCACCCCCGATCTGCGGGTCACCGCGGCACGGATCATGGGCATCGAGAGCGACCACCGCACGCTGGCTCGCGTCATCGGCCCCGACGTACCCACGGCCAACGGCGGGCCCATCGAGAAGATCACCGGCATCCAGGGCGCGGCCGAGAGCGTCGATCCGCCCAACAACAACGGCTACGAGCGGACACTGCAGTGGACGAGCATCAACAGCGCGGTCACGGCACTGACCCCGTTCCTGGACAAGAGCGCGGCCGCCAAGGCCGGGTTCGACACGACCAAGCCGTATCAGTTCGTGCCCTTCGTGCCGGTGCTGCCCTCGCCGCTCGGGGATTTTCACTCCTTCCTCGGCTGAAACACCACAGGCGCCACCCGGGGCAACCGCTCCGGGTGGCGCCGGCTGCGGGCTGCTCCGGGTTCATAGCGGCCGGCTTCGCCAGGCGGCGATGCCGGCCGCTCGCTCGGTGACCAGGTCGACCCTGGGACCCGCTCTGGCCGGGGCGCCGCCGGAGGGAGCACCGAACCGCGTCCCCAGGATGTCGCCGGAGTCGGCGGTTGGTGCACCAATCGCCCACTTGTGGTGCTCGAAATCGGCGGTTGGTGTACCAATCGCCCTTCGCAGCTCCCTCGGTTGCGCACGGTTGCTATTGGGGGCGGGCTGGCGACCTTTCCGTCCCAGAAGGGGTAGAGAACGCGGCCTCGGCCCCTCGCTTCAGGCCCGCCGCCTCGAGCTCGACATAATGTCGGGCCCGCGCCCCCACCAGCAGCGCCACCAGGAACGCCAGCGGCCCCGACTGGTCGAGGCCGAGGATCAGCTCCGAGCGTTCGGGTCCCGCCCCGCGCACCTCGTGCGTGCCGACCGTGGTCAACCCGAGCCGCGAAGCACGCCACACGAACGCCCGGCCGGGGGAGAGCTCCGTCACCTCCCACACGTTCTCCCCGATGCGAGGCTGAGCCACTCTGGCCCGGTTTCCGACGGCGACCGCGTCACCGCGCTCCCAGGTGACCCGGTCGATCGACTCCGTGAGCGCGGGCCAGCGCAACGGATCGGCGACCTCCGACCAGAGCGTGCCGGCCGGCGCGGCGACCGGCACCGTCACCTGGACGCGCATCCGATGAACCCTCCAACCTGTTCCATCTGGTACATGTACCAAATGGTACGTTACGGCCGTGCCTCGTGCCACCGCATCCGAGACCCGCCGGCGGTTGGTGGAGTCGGCCACCGAGTTCCTCCGCACGCGCGGCGTGGGGGATCTTTCGCTGCGTGAGCTCGCCGCGGGCATCGGCACCAGCCACCGCATGCTGCTGTATCACTTCGGCTCCAAGGACGCGCTGCTGGTGGAGGTCGCGCGCGACGTCGAGCGGCGGCAGCGGGAGGCGCTGACGGCGCTCATCGCCGAGCTCGACGGGGACAGTGCCGAGGACCTGTCCAGAAGCTTCTGGAGGCGGCTGCGCGCCCCCGACCTGGAGGGGCTGGAGCGGCTCTTCTTCGAGCTCTACGGCCGCGGGCTGCGGGGGGGAGCCGACGCGGCACGCCTGCTGGAGGGGGTGGTCGACTCGTGGGTCGTGACGGCGGCGCCGCTGTTGGAGGAGGCCGGGCTCTCGGCCGCCGAGGCCCGGACGCAGGCACGGCTGAGTGTCGCGGTCGGGCGGGGGCTCCTGCTGGACGTGCTCGCCACCGGTGAGGAGCGCGCGGTCGACGACGCCTACGACCTCTACGTGACGGCGATGGCCCGGATCACGCCCAGACCGCCTGATCGCGCCAGACGAGATCAGCCCTAGGCCGGCTGGCCCCGGAAGATCGGGTTCTGCCTGATCTCGGCGGCGAGATTGGTCACCGCGTTCCGAACTCAAAAATACGGCTTTTCGGTTCTTCGGGTTCCGCCCTAGTCGTGAAATGCGGTATAACTGGCCCGAAATGCGAGTACTTGCCGGGCCCGGTTCCGAACCCCGTACCGCGCCCTGGGACAGCTACTGGCGCTCCTTCGAGCGTGAGCTGCGGGCGCTGGGGCGGTCGCCCCAGACGATCACCACCTACCGGCGCTGCGCGGCCGACTTCCTCGCGTGGCTGAAGGCTGAGAATATGCCGGCCGACCCCACCCGGGTGAGCCGCGATGACGTGCTCGGGTATCTCGCTCATCTGCGCGAAGACCTCCAGCGCCAGCCGGCGACCGTGAGGCTGCGCTTTGCCACGCTGCAGCGGTTCTTCGCCTGGCTGGAGGCAGAGGCGGAGATCGAACGCACACCATTCGTACGTCTGAAGTCACCCAGCGTGGACCAGGCTCCGCCGGCGCTGCTGAGCGACGCCGAGATCATGGCCATGCTCGGCGCCTGCCGCGGTCGGGAGTTCGCGGACCGCCGCGACGCCGCCATCATCCGGGTGCTGGTCGACACCGGCGCCCGGCGTGCGGAACTGCTCGGGATGGCCAGGGACGGGCTCGACCTCGAGGACCGCTCAGCGCCGGTGCTGGGCAAGGGGAACCGCCCCGGGGTGATCTACTTCGGCGTCAAGGCGGCGCGGGATCTGGACCGCTATCTGCGGGTCCGCGACCGGCACCCGAAAGCCGATGAGCGGGCGCTGTGGCTGGGTGCTAAGGGCCCGCTCGGCGACGACGGGCTGGCCGCCATGCTGCGGCGCCGCGCTCGTCAAGCGGGGATCGACATCGAGCACGTCCACCCGCACGCTTTCCGGCATGCCTTCGCCGACCGCCTGAAGCGGGGCGGCGCGTCGGACGAAGACACGATGACGTTGGGTCGGTGGAGGGACCCCCGTGTCATGCGCCGCTACGGGCGGGCGGCGGCCCAGGAGCGGGCCCGGGAGGCCCACCGCCGGCTGTCCCCCGGGGATAGGCTCTGATGCCGCTCGACGCGCGCCGGGCCCGCAAGGACCCCTCCCGCGTGCTCTGCGGGGGTGCCGGCAATACCTGCCGCCGCGAGCTCGGCTGGATCGGCCCTGAGGTCAACCCCGAAGGCCAGATTCGGTACCCACGTGACGCTCTGCACCTCGACTTCAGGAAGCTGGAGGGCGAGCTGGTCCTTCCCCGTCGACATGGGCGGCGTCGTGAATTGACGGCACATGACGGCCGGGGCCTGGAGACTCGCCACCAGATGCATCGTGACCCGGCCTGGCCGCTCCGGATCGCCTGCCCGCGGTGCGGGGCGATCAACGTGCTCGACCCCGAACGGCTGGAGATTTCGAGCGAGCTGGTCGTCGTCAGCTACGCGCACCGAACTCGCCCCGTGGACGTGGGCCGCTGGGATGACGGCCAGACGGTTGGCGAGGTTATGGACACCCAGGAATTCGCCGAGCAGCTCGCAGAGATCGGCCGCTTCTGGTGGCAGCAGCGCACACGAGGATCGGACGGCGACGACCTGTCGTAGCGGGCGTTGACCCGCCGCCCACCACTGGGGTATCCTCCACTAGGGCGTCACCTGGGCGCCAACTGAGGGTTCGACCGACTCGGCCCGTTCACCATCCTTCCTTCGCCGAACGCGAACCGGGATGCGGAGGGCGAGGTGTGTCTTGTCGGATCCCCTGAACGTTGCTCGTGGCCGCATCGGCGGCCATGTCTTTGCCTCCAACCATGACATGCGGGAGGTGGCCGCACGGGCGCGGGCCGGCCTCTACGCCAAGTTCGAGCGCGAGGTGGACCCCGACGGGCGCCTCGAGCCCGAGGAGCGGGCCCGGCGGGCGCAGCATGCGATCGCCGCCTACTACGGCCGCCTCAGCCTGAAGGCAGCCGAGGCCCGCCAGCGCAAGCGGAAGGCGGGGAAAGATGACGATGCCGCGGGGCGAGGCGCGGCATCGAGGAGAGCGACGGAGGGTGATGGTGCCACCCGACCGCCGAGCTGAATCTTATCCGCGCTTCGGCGGCGTTGACGCTGACGTGCTCGCGGCCGTGGACCAGCTGTTGAAGTTGGACCCCGTCCGGGCCCGGCTCCGCCTGCGGCGTCTGCTCCCCGATCCGTGCCACGAGGGGGGCTGGGCCCGACTCTGGCACGCCGACCTCGCCCGGATGACCTCGGCCGAGCGCCGGCAGGAGCGATGGCGGCTGATGGTCGCGGTCGCGCTCGCCGGCGAAGACGACCGGGTCCCGGATTGGGTGTTGGAACGGCTGGGGCGCCTGTCCACGCCACCGGTGTCCGGGCCTAGCACCCCCTCGCCCAGCCGGCGTGCGGAGACGGGTGAGAAACCTGCTGGGACCGAGCCTGGTTCGGGTGGGTTCCCCATGGGGTGGGTGAGATGAACGATGCACCGACCTTCGAGTACCGGCACGGGATCGCCACGGTATCCGACGGCGATGCGCAGCTCCGCATCACCCGCTTCCGCGCCGAGCACCGTGACGACTCCGTGCGCGCCGAGCTGATCGCCACGTGTGCCGGTCGCGGGTTGGCCCGCGCGGCCTGGAACCTGACCAGCCCCCGCGACACCAAGGCACTTGTCGAGCACCTGGTCCGGCAGGCAGACCACGTGCGCTGGGCCCAGCTGCTCCAGTTCAGCGCCTGGCAGGCGATCGACGCCTTCCGCGCCGGCGCCCCGCTCGAACGGACCGGACGCCGCGCCCCGACCGATGACCGGGTTCTGCTGGCGCCGCTGCTCTGGCGCGGGCAGCCGACGATTCTCTACGGCCCCGGCGGGGTCGGCAAGTCACTGCTCGCCGCCGGGATCGCGGTCGCCGTCCAGACCGGACAGCAGCTGGTGCCCGGGCTGGAGCCGCGGGCCCGCGGCCCGGCCCTGATCCTGGACTGGGAAACCGACTGCGACACCTGGAACTCGGCGCTGCAGGCGGTCTGCGCGGGCGTCGGTCTGGAGCCGGTCGAGGTCCTCTACCAGCGCATGTACCGGCCGTTGGCGGACGCCGAGGAGGAGATTGCGGCCACCGTCGCCGAGCACCAGGTCGCGGTCATCGTGGTGGATTCGACGGAGGCGGCGCTCACCCCGGGGGACGCCTTCAACATGAGCGCACAAGCGCTGTTCAACGCGCTGCGTGGGCTGGAGACGGCGGCGCTGGTCATCGACCACGTCTCGGGTGACAACCTGAGCCGGGACGCGGCCGCCAAGCCGATCGGCGGCATCGCCAAGGTCAACCGCGCGCGGGGGGTGTGGGAGCTGCGGGCCGAGCAGGAGCCGGAGGACGGCCGCATCGAGCTGGTCCTGATGGACCGCAAGCGCAACGGCCGCGTGAGGCAACCCTCAATCGGGCTCACGGCACGGCTGGAGCAGGTCGATCAGGACGGGGTTGCCGGTTGCATCCGCTGGGAGCACTCGGAGATCCGCGCTGAAGAGCTGGAGCGGGCGGCGCTCAGCAAGCACCAGCGCATGCGACGTCTCCTCGCTGAGGGCGCGATGACCGTCGCCGACGTCGCGGCGGAACTCGGGATGACGAACGGTGCGGTCCGCAAGTACGTGAGCCGCTACCGCGACATAGCCCGTCTCGAGGACGGCCGGATCGGCCTTTTGGCGAACTCAGACGGCGGGGCGCGACACGCGACACCCCTTAACAATCCCCAACTGTCTCGGGGGCCTTACGACCCCCCCCGCGACAGCGAGACAAGACATGGCGAGACAAGTGTCGCGCCGGATGACGAAATTCCCCCAAAGGGGGTGCTCTGATTGGCCCCGAGGCGAGCGGAGCGAGGGTTGTACGAGGGGCGCTCCTGGGGTCGCGGGTAAAGGGGGTGCTGCGGCTTGCCCAGCGCTGCCCGGACTGCCGGCGCATCGATTACGAGCCTCTGGAGGGGATGGGCGCACGCTGCCTCGCCTGCGGGGGCACCTACGAGCGCCAATGGGTCGACGCGCCGGAAGACGCGTGCACCGGGGCAGATACAGATCCTTATCTGCCGGCGGCGTCACCGACGGCATGGCTTCCGCCCGGCCAGCTGCAAGCGGTGTCGCGGTGCCCAACCTGTGGCTGGGGGTCCGCCACCGACAGCTGGACCTGCCCCAGGTGCGGGTGCAGCCGGGGCCCGCGGCCGGATGCGGCCTGGAAGCTGTCATGGTCGGGCTGGCGGGCCGAATTCATGCTCCTGCCGCTGGTGCACCTGGTGCGCCGTGTGCAAGGTCCCTACGGCCTGGCCGAGTGGTGGGGAATCGAGTTGAGCCCGCTTCCCGGCTGCCCCTTGTGCGGTAACCGCGGCTCTCGCTCAGAGCCGGACGGCGTACGCATCTGCATCGGTCGGCACGGCTGCGGCGCCTACTACCAGCGGCTGGGGGACCGGTTGGCCTGCGTGCTGCGGCACAGCAGCGCCGGCAAATACCCGCATTACCCGCAGGAGGAGACGTCGCATGATCGACAACGAACGGCCGCCAGGTAGGGCGGTGAGGGGCCCGGACCCCATGCGGCGGCTCGGCTACACCGCCAAGCTGCTGATCGGCAACGAGATCGCACGGCGCATCGCGCAGCGCCGTTTCGTTATCCATCGCCGCTCCGACGGCTGCGTGTGCATCGCGCTCGATATCGACGGCTGGTATGCGCCCGGCTGGCTCAGCGCACGCGAGGAGCGGGAACTGCTCGAGCTTTGGCGCGACGAGCTCGAGGACGCGCTGATCGTTCCGAATCGGGAGGTGCAACTGTGACCTCCACCCCCGTCCGCCGCCTCGAGGCCGTCCAGGAGGGCGTCTCGAGCGCGTTCTGGGACTTCATCCGGGATCGCGACCTGTCAACCCTTGGCGCTATCGAAGATGGCTGCGGCGCCGCCTTCGCGCGATGGCTCGAAGCGCACACCGCCGAGCTGGTCGAGGCCATCGCCGGCGGGGCCAGGCGAGACGACCGCACTCGGGGGGATCGAAGCATCGCGGGTCCCCTCCAGGTGATGGTCGAGGTCGCACGCAGCGTTCGGCCCGGCACCGCCTGGCACGACCTCAGCGACGACGACCGCCGCCATCTGGAGATGGCGATCGACTACCTGGGCGCGGTTCTCGCCTGCGCCCCCGACCAAGGAGGAGCCGGGGGAAGGGGCGGCCCGGCCGCGACACAGACCGCCCCACGGAGTACACGACCATGATGACGCCCGCCGAACCGAACCGGACCGACGACTTGGGGCCTCATCTGGCCGCTGGTACCAGAACCGGAAGCCACGCGTGTTGAGGCGGCGGGCAGGCCTGACGTGGTTGTGGACCAGGACCTGGCCGGCCGGGACCTGGTCCTCAGTCGGCGGTCGGCTTCCGGGTGGGAGATAGTTCAGCGTCGGCGGGGCGGTATCGCCGGTGGGCTCCAGGCTGGAGCCCGACCTCGATCAGAGCCCGCAGCAGCCGCTGGTAAGGGATCCCCCGCCGGTTCGCCTCGCTCTTGGCCTGCTCGATCACCCAGCGCGGCAGTCGGAGGGACACCGGCACAGTCTTCTGTGACTCCAGGAAGCGGTCCACCTCATGGTCGATCTCTTCCCGGGTCATCCCGTCGTATGGGTCGAACTGCCATGGCTCGGGCCCGAACTTGGTCCCCTTGGTCTTGGTCTCAGCCATTCTCCTGTCTCCTGTGGGCTCGGCGGCCGGTGTAGTGGCTGTGCACGGGGTACCGTCCGTCCGGGTGATCCACCCAGGCCACGAAGACCGATCGGCCGCTCGCGGTCTCACCCACGACGTTGAAGTAGCCCACGCGCGTCGGGCTGGGGCCTTCCTCGCGCTCGGGGTTGGTCAGGGCCTCGGTCACTTCCTGCTCCGTCGGCCGGGGATCAGCGTGACCCTGGAACATGTGCTCTCGGTTCGCCTGGTCCCAAATGACCGGCCGCGCATCCACACAGTGTATATACCCAGATCACTACACCGGGCAAACCGGAACGGGGCCAGGGGGGTCGGGGCGCGTGGTCCCGAGGCCTCAGTCGGCGGCAGCTGACCTCAGGCCGTTATCGGAGCCTTCCGGAGCCTATTGCGCCCGATCCGGACCCCCGGGGGCTATTCGGAGAGAAACAAAGACGAGGGGCATCTACGGGGCCCGGGCGCCAGGAAAAAAACGGGGGGGAGCCAGGATCGTTTGCCCTGAATTTTCAGAACCGCGAGACGGCAGGAGGCAAGCTCGAGGAGTAAAACCCTGCGCCCTGCCGGCGCTGAAGCAGGCTGGCCGCTCTCAGGTTGCAGGTCCGACACGACGCGCGAAGATTCTTCGGATCCCACATCGCACCACCTATCGACCGGGCCTCTATGTGGTCCACACAGGTGGCGTGCTGGCTGCACCCAGGCCCGCGGATCTGGCAGGACCAATGATCTCTGTCAAGCACCATCAGTCGCAGGCGTTGCCAGGTCGCGGTGGAGATGGCGCGCTTCACACTGGCCCTGCTCGGTCTGGTTAGGCGACCCGATGCTGCTGTGCCTGGCGCAGCCAGAGGCGGGCATTACGCACCGCCGACCGGCTAGACCCGTCGACCGCCTGGGCCTGGACGTCATACACAAAGGCGTCGGCGTAAGCAGGCGTCGAGACCAGCGATACCTCGAGGAGGCGGGCCTCATGGCGGGTGACGCTGTCCATGTACTCGGGCCCGCGCTCGGGATCCCATTCGGCGGCGTAGGACCAGCTGGAGCGGACGGGACTGAAGCCGACCGACATACCGGTCAGGAAGTCATCGCGGGCATACTGGCCGGCCTGCTGCGCAACCGCAGTCATCGCCAGCCGGAAGCGCGCGTGCAGTCCGTCCTGGCGGTCGTCCCACGAGACGGCAGAACCTATCGGGAAGCTGCGGTTGTCATGCCACAACAGCAGCGGGATCTTGGGTGTCTTGACGATGCTGTTGGTGAACGCGCCGCGCTCGAACTCTTCCAGGAACCAACCGACATCCGTCTCGACACCGTAGGGGACGACACGTCCGGTGATGTGCGTGAACTGCTCGCCGAGGGCCTGGACCGCCTCCAGGCCGCCATCGACCAGGCCCTGGGCAGTGGTCGCCATGTCAGCGGATGGGTGGGCGGACGTAGCGGGCTGCGATGGCGTCGAGGGTGGGCCCGAGACGGGTCGGTGTGTCGAGGCTGCGGGCCTGCCGGCTCAGGTAATCGGCGCCGCCCAGATCCTCGCGGCGGTCCTTTGCGCTGGCCGTCTCGGCTGCCTCCAGGACGCGGGCGCGATCGGCCGGCGAGAGGTGGGCGCTGCGGATCACGGCCGCAACCTCGTGGCTCAGCTGCCGGGCCCGGACCTGGCGGCCTGGCTGGTCCCGGACCTGCAGGGCGTCGTCGGGTGTGGTCATCCGCCGGTGCGCTCCAGGAAGGCCTCGGCCAGCTCGCGCCGGCTGTGCCCGTCGACCTGGTCCCCGAGCGCACGCTCGGCCCTCACCGCCTGGACGACCAGCCGACAGGGGTCACAAAATCCATCGCGCACGCCGAGCCCGCGCTGCTCGCCGCAGACCTGACAGCGGCTCATCGCCTCGAAGGCGCGGCGGTCCTCCTGGATCTTTGCCTCTTTCTCCCGGGCCCGGACGGCCTCCTGCTCGAGCTCGGCGTCCACGGCGGCCTCGGCCTGGGCCTGGCTGGCCGAGTAGCGGGTCATGCGCTCGAGGACGCGCCGCTGCCGCTCGACGTAGGCCCGGTCGGTGGCGACAGTACTCATGTTCGGAATTATGGGCCCGGCCACCGCACATAGATACGTGCCTGGCGGCGGTCTGCGGTGCTGCGATAGGTGGCCTCCAGGCCCCGCTTGCGGAGCAGGCTGGCTATGTTGCGACCGTGAACGCCGGCGTCGAACCACTGGCCCGGGTGGCGCTGCATCTCCGCAACGGCGGCGTTCCACCGCCCTCTGCTGCTGACCGGTAGCGGCGGCGGACCCGCCACCGGCCGCAGCTCAATGGCGACCGCCTGGGGCGGCCGGTGGCCGTTGCTGGGGGCCCTGGAGGCGGTGGCGCCAGGGCCCATGCCCAGCTCCTGCAGCAACGCGGGCTGTGGGCCTCGGTGCCGGCTGTTGGGGGCTGACGGTCGCGGGGCGGCCTGGGTCGTCATCGTCGCCTCCTGGTAAGGGATGCCGGCGCCCGCCGCGAGAGGACGCAGGGCCCGGGGGAGCCATCCGCCCGGCTGATAGCCCTGCGCGCGGATCCATCGCTCCACGCTGAGCCGGTGGCGGACCTGGTCAGTGGCGGATGCCACCCGACGAGTTTGCTACGGGCTGGCCGGTGCCAGCACTACCCCGTGGCCGGCGCCGGTCCGCTCGGGGCCCTACACGCGGGCCCGGCCCGGCCAGCGGCGGTGCAGGGTGGAAAGCGCCGGGTCGTCGCCGGTCGCCAATGCGGCCTGCTCGATGCCCTCGAGGGTGGCCTGCATGAGGGTGCACGCATGGCGCATCTGCTCGAGGTGGCGAGGATCTCCGCGGGATGGCTCCCACCTGATCGCGGCCAGCTCCTCCAGCATCCAGCTGAGCCTCCCCGGTAGCAATGTGCGTCGCGCGACCGAGTACCGGTACTGCGCGATTTCCTCGTGCAGATCGGCAAAAGCCTGGTCGATCTCCCGCCTCCAGCGGTCCTGGTCCATTGGTCTCAGCCCCCAGCGAAAACCCACGGTCCGACGGCAACCTCACGGGGATGACACCAAGCGGGTCGGATCCGGAGCGCCGGGCACGTCGGCTCTCCCAACGGCCCAGGTGGCGGAGGAGTTTCGCGCGAAACGGTTGTGCCCGCCACAGTCGCCTCGTTTTGGTGCAGCTACAGGAAGTGGTGGCGCTTCAGGGCCTGCTCGATCTCATCGAGTCGAGCCTGGATCTTCTGCTGGGACCGCCGCAAGAGCCCGATCTGGCGCGCCAAGTACTCGTCGCGCTCCAGTCCGGAGACCTCGATCTCCCGCTCCAGTTGCTCCAGTTGCTCCCGCACCTCGACGTCGTCCTGGTCCATGATCTCGGCCCCCCAGCAGAACCCACGGCTCGACAGCAGTACGGCGGAATCGTGGGCGCCGGCGGACGCCGAGGTCAAGGCTGGGGAAGTTGCCTGGCTACCGCTGCAGGGCCCGTCCTACCAGCCGGTCTTTCGCGCCCGCCGGCGGGCCTGCAGAATCCGGCATAACCGCTCCCAATTCGGTAGCTATCCCCAAGTACAAGGCTCTAGTGATTGGCGTTTTGAAAGATCGGGTTCTGCCTGATCTCGGCGGCGAGATTGGTCACCGGCCCATGGCCGGGATAGATCGCGGTCTCCACCGGCAGGGTCGAGATCCGCGAGCCGATCGAGACCAGCTGGCGGCGCAGATCGGTCTCCGGACCCTGCTTGCCGATCCCGCCCGCGAGCAGCGTGTCGCCGGTGAAGAGATGGTTGCCGATCTGGAAGGCGAGGCTCCCCGGCGTGTGTCCGGGCATCACCAGCGTCTTCAGGCGGAAGGGGCCGAACTCCAGCTCGTCGCCGTCCAGCAGGTAGCGGTCCGCCGAGCGCAGGAACGCCTTGGCGTCGGCCATGTGCATCGCGGTGGTGGCACCGGTCGCCGCCTTCAGCGCGTCCTTGCCGGCCAGGTGGCCCGGGTGACCATGGGTGGCGACGATCCAGCGCACGTTGAGTCCCTTGAGCTGGGCCAGCACCTTCTCGGGAGGAGCGGACGGATCGATCACCACCGCCTCCCCGCCCGCGCCACTGGAGAGCACGTAGGTGTTGACGTCGCGCTCCCCCCGAACCTTCACGATGCCCAGGCGTGCCACGTGTTTGTATGTACCAGATGGAGCATGTGGCCGTGATCGTGATGGGGATCCTGGTCGCGCTGGCTTGCCTGTACATGGCCGGGAGCTACCTGGTGCGCCGCTTCCGGAACCGGAAGGAGGCGTAGCGACCGCCCGCTACCAGCGCTCCCAGTGCAGGATGCCGTCGAGCGGGATCCGCGCCGCCGGCCGGAACCCCTCGCCACGGTAGTAGGCGAGCGGTGTCATCCCGACCTGCGTGACTTCTTCGTAGGGGACCCCGAGGACCTCCGCCGCCTCGCGCTCGTAGGGCAGGTGAAGGGTGGTCAGCACGGTGCCCAGCCCGCGCGCGCGAGCCGCCAGCATGAAGCTCCAGAAGGCGGGCAGGATGGAACCGTAGAGCCCCGCCTGCTCCGCGACGCCCGCGCTCTCACGCGCACGTCGGTGGATGACCGGGATCACCAGCCAGGGAGCCTCGGCCAGATGATCGCGCAGGTACTGGGACGACGAACGCACGCGGGGCGCCGCCGCGCCGCGTGGGTCGCCCTCGACGTACGCCGGCCCGGGCGTCGCGGCGTAGGTGTCGAACCCCCGGCCGTACAGCTCGGCGATCGCGTGTTTGCGGTCGGCGTCGGACACGCAGACGAAGCCGTAGTCCTGGCGGTTGGACCCGGTGGGCGCCTGCGTCGCGATCTCGACGCACTCCTCCACCAGCCGGTGGGGAACCGGCCGCCCGAAGTCCAGGCGCCGGCGCACCGAACGCGTCGTCGTCAGCAGCTCGTCCGGTGAAAGCTGTTCGGTCAACGCGCGTTCTGCAACTTGGCACGCACCGCGTCGTATCGCTCGTGCTCGTAGAGGGGCAGCTTCTGCGCCTTCACCCGCTCCGGGTACTTCGCGAACTGGATCGCCTGGAGCAGCAGCTCGATCTCGTCGGGGGCCAGGCGCACGGCTCTGGTCCGGTGCTCGACGGCCGGCTTCGGCTCCATGATCTCGTCGATCGGCTCGTCGGCCTGGTGCCAGTCACCTCGCTCGTCGGGCGGGCGGGTAGGGCGGAAGAGCTCATCCGAGCCTTCGAGCGATGCCCGCTTGAACTTGCCCATTGCCTACACCCTATCAGCGACCCTGCTCGGCCACGCGTCCCGGGACACCGGCCGACTTCTCGTTGAGCACGGCGTCGGCGAGCTGACGGTAGACGCGGGCGCCGTCCGACTGACCCGCGTACTGCAGGATCGACGCGCCTGCCAGCGGCGACTCGGCGAACCGGATCGAGTCCCGCACGGCGAACGGGTAGACCAGGTCGCCGAAGGCGCGCTTGACCAGCTCCAGCACCTCTCGCGAATGCAGGGTGCGCGCCTTGAAGATCGTGGGGAGGATGCCGGAGACGTGGAGGCGGGGATTCAGCTTCGCGCGAACCCGGTCAACGGTGCGCTGAAGCTGCTGCATCCCCTTCATCCCGAAGTACTCACACTGCAGTGGGACGATGACCTCGTCGGACGCCACGAACGCGTTGATCGTGATCAGGCTCAGAGCCGGCGGGCAGTCGATGACGACGAAGTCGTAACGCCGCCCGGCTGGTTCGAGTTTTTCTTTGAGGATGCCTTCGCGACCGATCTCCTGCATGAGCTGCGTCTCGGCGCCCGAGAGCTCGATGTTCGAGGGCAGGAAGTGAAGGCCCATGGTCGAGTTCTCGAGGACCACGTCGGACAGCTGGACGTCGGGATTGGTGAGCAGGTCGTAGACCGTGGTGTCCAGCTCGTCCGGGGACTTGACCCCCATGTTGACGGTCAGGTGCGCCTGGGGGTCGAGATCCACCAGGAGCACACTCTGATCTCGCTCGGCCAGCGCGGCGCCCAGGTTGACCGCCGTCGTCGTCTTTCCGACGCCGCCCTTCTGATTGGCGATAGCAATGGTGCGGGCCACGTGGCTCGGAAGTCTACTGCGAAGAGCCCACCTACAATGCCGTTCGTGTCCTCCCTTCCCGGCGTCCTCGCACGCGTTCAGACCGGTGTCCGCGCGCGACGGGCGACGCCTGGTTTCGTGCGCTGTGCCAAACGCCGCCGCCGTCGAGTCGCGACGTGATCCTGGACATTCTGATCGTCCTCGTCGTCGCGGCCGCCATGTTCATCGGCTACAAGCGCGGGACCATTCAGCCGCTCTTCAGCCTGCTCGGCTTCGGGCTCACCGTTCTGCTGCTGGTCGACCACTGGTCCAGCTACTCGAGGTTGCTGGACCGGCACCTCCATTCGAACGCCGTCGCTGATGGCCTGGCGGTGGTGCTGATCGCGCTGATCGTGGGGTACGCGGGGTGGCGGCTGGGCGGCTTCGTCCACCGGATGCCGGTCATCCGGGGCGCCGACGGCCTGCTGGGAGTGGTCGTCTGCGGTCTGATCGCGGTGTGGCTGCTCTACGGCATGCTCTCGCTGGGGGTCTCGCTGGGCAAGGGATTCGACGGGACGATCGGCCAGTCGACGACCAGCGAAGCGCAGGCTCTTGCGATCCGCACCTACATCCAGGGCAATCCCGTCCTGCGGCTGGTGATCAGCCCCAGCGACGTGGCGGAGCTGGAACAGGCTGCCAAGACCGCCAACAACCCGGACTCGGCGATCTCGAACTTCAGCTCGCTCGAGCAGCTGCAGGCCGTCTACCGGGTGGTGATCCAGAAGCAGCTGGAGTCCTCGCACCTGGCCCCGGCCGTGATGTGGATCGGGAAGCACACCCCGGTCATCGGGCACGAGGGCCCCTCCGACCTTCCGCCCCGCCCGACGCCGACCCCGGTGGTGTCCCCTTCCGCCTCCCCGTCGCCGTAGGCTCGGGGCCCGTCACACCGGTGCCTGGTGGAGCCTCCAGCGCCCGGTCAGCCGACGAAGGCCCAGATCAGGATGATCAGGCCGCCGATGATCGCGACGGTGGCGCACCCCGACTGGGCGGCGGTGTAGACCGGACCTCCCATCCCGTAATAGGTCGCGGCCGCATGATCGCGATGGCGGCGGCGGTTGATGGCGGCAACCCAGAGCCCGGCCCCGAGGAGGATGGCTGAGATCCCCATCACCAGCCCGGCCAGCAAGTGCCCGGTCTGCGCTCCCATCCCGCGCAGTGTAGGAGCCCGGTCGTGAGTGCCCCTGGAACGCGATCGCGGCTGTTCGTCGCGCTGGCGCTGCCCGACCAGGTGCGCGAGCTGCTGGCCCGCTACCTGGCGCGGTGCGCCGAGCTCGCACCCGACCAGCGCTGGGCACCCGCCGACAACCTCCACCTGACGCTCTACTTCCTGGGCTGGGTGGAGCCGGAGGCGATGACGCGGATGGCGGCCCGCCTGGCGGGCGTCCACCGGCCCCCGTTCAGGCTCCAGCTGGGGGCGCTCGGCAGCTTCGGGACCCCTGCCCGCCCGCGGGTGCTCTGGATCGGTGTGGCGGGAGGCCGCGAGCCTCTCGCGGCGCTCGCCGGCGAGGTGGCCCGGGCCTGCCGCGAGGCGGGGGTGATGGGCGACGAGCGGCCCTACAACCCGCATCTGACCCTGTGCCGGGTACGGTCGGGGGCGCGGTTGCCCGCGCTTTTGGACCCGCAGCCGCTGCCCGCCTGGGAGGCCCGTTCGTTCACCCTCTTCGAGAGCCGTCCCGGCCCGCGGGGATCGGTGTATGTGCCACTCCAGCAGTACCAATTGACGCACTTCGACGGCGGCGTAGGCGATCGCGAGTAGCCTGGCACCGAACGAGTTTTCGCCGTTGCAACCGTGGCACCCAAGTCTTTACCTTGAGCATCGGCTTCGGGTAGGGTGATGCCCCAGGACGAGGGTGGAGCGCCGGTAGCGCTGGCGGATGTGAACAAAGAGGCAGCGACTTTTCCACTGTTTCCACAGGCTTTCGCACACGCATGTGCGCTCCCCGACCTGGTGACCGGCAAGGTGCTCCAGCTTCCGAGACGGCGCCGTTCAGAACTCCTTGCCCCGGGCGCGTTCGATCGAGAACCTGGCCGTCTGGGCGATCAGCATCACCGCCATGACGCCTGCCTGCACGGGGTCCGACACCACGAAATCGGCGGCCCGCGGCACCGAGCCCGCCATCCGCAGCGAGATCACGACGATGCCCTCTTCGCGGATCTCCCGTACGGCCCGGCTGATGTCGCCTCCCATCAGCGCGCCGGCGAGGACCAGCACCTGCGCCCGGTGCAGGCGCGCGGTCGCCCGGACGGCGGCCGCCAGCCGCGCTTCCCCGACCAGAGGGATGGTGTCGACCGAGATGCGTTCGCCGCGGATGTTGTGGCGATCGGCTTCGGCGATCGCGCCCTGGGCGACCATTCCGACCTGGGCGCCACCGCCGACCACGATCACCCGCTTGCCGAAGATGGCCCGAAAGGAGGGGATCTCCGTCAGTTGAAGGTCGTCGAGCCGTTGGAGATCCTCGAGCAGCGCGACGCGATCGAAGTCGCCCGCCACCTCGAGATACGTCGCCGAGCGGCCCGGCTGCGCGCGCATGGTCGAGATCTCGTTGATGTTGGCGCCATGGCGGAACATCACCTGGGTGATCGCCGAGAGCACGCCCGGACGGTCCGCGCTCAGCGCCTCCAGGGTCAGGGTCTCGGTGCGCATCGACATGGGCCGGAACCGTTGAGTCTACGGAGCGGATGGTCGTCGCCGTCCCCGCGGCGATCGCGCTCATTCGAGTTCACGGTTCAGTAGGTTTGGTGCGATGCCTCGAGTCAAGGTCGCCTATCAGCTCCACCTCCAGCACACGACGACACAGTCGCTCCTCGACGGCGCGCGCCGCCTGGACGAGCTGGGTGTGCATGCGATCCTCGCCTCCGACCACATGTTCCCGTTCTCCGGCAGCCCGGACGGTGCGACGTTCGAGTGCAACACGGTGCTGGCGGCGATCGCGGTCGTCACCGAGCGGGCACAGATCGGGGCGCTCGTCAACGGGAACAGCTATCGCAACCCGGAGCTGCTGGCGTTCATGACCGGGACCATCGACCATCTCTCGCAAGGCCGGACCATCCTCGGCGTGGGCGCCGGCTGGGCGCGCCGGGACTACGAGCAGTACGGCTACGAGTTCGGCACCGTCCAGAGCCGGTTGCGAGATTTCGAGGAGGCGCTGCCGCGCATCCGCTCCCGGCTCAAGAAGCTGACGCCGCCTCCGGCTGGGTTCGGTGCCGATCCTGATCGGCGGCGGCGGCGAGCGCGTGACGCTGCGGCTGGTCGCGCAGTACGCGGACATGTGGCACGGCTTCGGAGACGCCGAGCAGTGGGGCCGGAAGAACCGGATCCTCGACGAGTGGTGCGACAGGGTGGGGCGCGACCCGAAGGCGATCGAGCGCATGTGCGGGGCCGCCGGGTTCGACGACCAGGAGCTCGACGCGCTGATCGAGGCCGGAGCGCAGATGATCGTGATGGAGGGTGACGACCCGGTCGACTTCACTCGCGTGAGGCGCGTGCTCGAGCGCTACTCCTGACGGGGGGACCCGGTCCCCAACGTCCTCGGAGTCGGCCGTTGGTGCACCAATCCCCCACTTGCGCTGCTCGGAATAGGCGGTTGGTGCACCAATCGCCCTTTGCATGTCCCGATGCCGGTGCTACCTTCGGGAGGCTATGCGGCACGGTACCAAGGCTGCCGAGGAGGCCGGCTTCCCGACCGGCAATCCCGACGAGCGTGAGCTGCTCCTCTCCTGGCTCGACTACCTGCGTGGCTCTCTGATCCGGAAGCTGGACGGCGTCGACGAAGAAGGTGCGCGCCGGCGGCCGGAGCCGGGCCGGCTGATCTGCCTGCTGGGAATCGTCAACCACCTGACGCATGTCGAGTGGCGATGGATCGACGGCACGCTGCTCGATCGGGCCCGGACCTCCCGCAGCGAAGAGGAGTTCCAGCCCGGCCCCGAGCTGTCGGTACCGGCCGCGATCGTCGCCTACCGGGAGCGGGCGGCCGCCACCGACGCGGCGATCCGCGCCCTCACCGGTCTCGACGTCGCCTGCGCTCGCCGCCCGGACCTTGACGCGCGCTGGGTCGTGCTGCACCTGATCAGCGAGACCGCGCGTCATGCCGGTCACGCCGACGCGACGAGAGAGCTCCTGGACGGCGTCACCGGGGAGTGAGGGCAGCCGGCCCGCGATCGCTCAGTAGATCGGCGTCTCGGCGGCGATGCCCTCCAGCCAGCGCTTGACGGAGACGATGTAGCGGCCTGCCTGCAGACCGTCCAGCACACGGTGGTCGAACGAGAAGCAGATGTACATCATCGGTTTGACCCCGACCATCCCGTTCACCGCCACCGGCCGCTCCTGGATCGCCTCCATGGTCAGGATCGCGGCCTGCCCGGGATTGATCACGGAGTAGCTGAAGATGGTCCCGAAGGTGCCCGAGTTGTTGACCGTGAACGTGCCGCCGGCGAGATCGTCCGCCTTCAGCTTCCGGCTCCGCGCCCGGGTCGCGACGTCGTTGACGGCGCGTGCCAGGCCGGCCACCGAGAGGCTGTCGGCGTCGCGGATCACCGGCACCACCAGGGTGTCCTCGAGGCCGACGGTGACACCGAGGTTGATGCGCTTGTGCACCAGGATCTCGTCGCCGTTGAAGGTGGCGTTGACCGCGGGGTGCTCCCGCAGCGCGGAGACGGCCGCCCCCAGCACGTAGGGGAGGTAGGTCAGGGAGAAGCCTTCGCGGCCGGCGAAGGACTGCTTGTTGCGGTTGCGGTTGGCGACCACCCCCGACATGTCGGCCTCCTGGACCTGCCACGCGTGGGGGATCGTGGTCTTGGAGAGCGTCATGTTCTCGCCGATCAGCCGGCGGATGCGCGTCAGCGGTACCGCCTCGTCGTCCGGCCCGCCTTCCACTCGCGAGGGCGGAGCCGGAACGGGCGCCGGCGCCGGCGCAGGCGAGGGCTTCGGCGGGGCGGGTGCGCTGCTCGTCTCCACCGGAGCCGGGGCGGGCGCTGCCGCCGCTTGCACGGCCTCGGCGGGAGCCTCCGCGGTGGCCGCGCGCGCCTCACCGCGGGCCAGGAAGTCGCGCACGTCCTTCTTGGTGACCCGCCCTCCCATGCCGGTGCCGGACACCGCGCTCAGGTCGAGGTCGTTTTCCTGTGCCAGCAGCAGCACCGCCGGCGAGTAGCGCCGCCGGCCCTGGTCGTCCCGTTCCGGCGCAACCGGCTCGGCAGGGCCCTCCGAAGGTGCCTCCCCGTTGGGGCTGGCGGTCGGCATCGCCGCCGCCGGGGCGGGACCCGGAGTGCGCCCGCCGCCGTCCGAACCCTCCAGCTCGACCAGCGCGATCTCGGCCCCCGCCTCCACCGTCTCGCCTTCCGGGGCGAGGATCTCCTTCAGGATCCCGGTCACCGGCGAGGGGACCTCGGCGTTGACCTTGTCGGTGTCGACCTCGAGCAGCGGCTCGAACTCCTCCACCCGCTCTCCCGGCTGAACCAGCCACCTGGAGATGGTCCCCTCGTGGACCGACTCCCCGAGCTGGGGCATCGTGACGCGACTCGTCTCAGCCATCAGTACTCCGCCAGCTCCTTGAGCGCCGCGTAGACCTTGTCCGGGCTCGGCATGAAGAAGTTCTCCATCGGCTTCGCGTAGGGCTGGTTCGGCACGTCCAGGCCGCCCAGGCGCTTGACCGGCGCGTCCAGCCACTGCCAGGCCTCATCGGCGACCAGGGCCGCCACCTCGGAGCCGATGGAGACCGAGAGGTTGTCCTCGTACAGGACCAGAACCTTGCCCGTCTTCCGGGCCGAGTCGATGATCGCCTTCTTGTCCAGCGGATAGACCGTCCGCAGGTCGACCACCTCGACCGACCAGCCGTCCTGCTCCAGGCGGCGCGCGGCCTCGATCGCGTAGTGGACCATCAGGCCGTAGCAGAAGATGGAGAGGTCTTCACCCTCGCGGGCGACCTTCGCCTGCTCCAGCGGGATCAGGTACTCGCCCGTCGGAACCTCCTCCTTGTACATCCGGTAGAGGCGCTTGTGCTCGAAGAAGAGCACCGGGTCGGGGTCGCGGATGGCTGCGATCAGGAGACCCTTCGCCTCGCGCGGCCCGGAGGGGATGACGATCTTGAGCCCGGGTGTGGCGAAACGGGCCTCGATCGACTGCGAGTGATAGAGGGCACCGTTGGAGCCGCCGCCCATCGGTGCCCGGACCACGATCGGCACGCCCCAGTCGCCGTTCGAGCGGTAGCGGATCTTCGCGATCTCGTTCGTGATCTGGCTGAACGCCATGTGCGCGAAGTCCGTGAACTGCATCTCCGCGATCGGGATGCGGCCCGCCATCGCCATCCCGGCCGCGAAGCCGGCGATCGACGACTCGGCAAGCGGGGTATCGATGACGCGCCCCTCGCCGTATCTGTCGTAGAGCCCGTCGGTGACCAGGAAGACGCCGCCCTTGGGTCCCACGTCCTCACCCATCACCAGCACCCGGTCGTCGCGGGCCATCTCCCCGTCGATCGCCTGGTTCAGGGCCTGGACCATGTTCAGGCTCTCCGCGGGCACGTTCGCGGCCGGTTCGATCGGCTCCGGCACCGGGGCTCCGTAGACGTTGGTGAGAGCCTCCTCGGGCTCGGCGTCGCGGGAGCCCATGGCGGTCTTGGTCGCCGTGTTGACCTCGGCCTTGACCTCCTGGTCGAGCTCGGCGAGCTTCTGGTCGTCGAGGATCCCCTCCTCGACCAGGCGCATCCGGAACTGGATCAGGCAGTCGTTGTGGGAGAGAGCCTCCAACTCCTCGGCGGTGCGGTAGCGCCGCTGGTCGTCCTCCGAGGAGTGCGCCCCCAGCCGGTCGACCATCCCTTCCAGCAACGTCGGCCCCTCGCCGGCTCGCGCCCGCGCCACCGCCTGCCGGGCGACGTGGTAAGAGGTCACCGGGTCGCGACCGTCGAAGGTCACGCCGGGGAAGCCGTAGCCGAGCGCGCGGTACGCCACGTGGTCCACCCCGTACTCCTTGCGGTACGGCGTGGAGATGGCCACCGTGTTGTTCTGGCAGACGAAGATGACCGGCAGCCTGTCGATGGCGGCGAAGTTGAAGGCCTCGTGCGCGTCGCCCTCGGCGCCGGCCCCCTCCCCGTAGCAGGTCATCGCGACCTTGTCGGTGCCATCGTGCTTGAGGGCCCAGGCGGCCCCCGTCGCGTGCACCATCTGGGTCGCCAGCGGTGAGGCGTTGGTGATCATGTTGAGATCACGGTTGCTGAAGTGGCCGGGGGTCTGCTTGCCTCCCGACTCGCGGCCCTCGGGCTTGGCCAGCACGGCCAGCATCAGCTCCAGCGGGGTGGTCCCCACCCGGAGGCAGAAGACGACGTCCCGGTAGTAGGGGGCGACCCAGTCGTAGCCCCCTCGCAACGCCGACGCGACGCCTACCTGGGCCGCCTCGTGGCCCGAGCCGGAGAGCACGAACGGGGCCCGCCCCTGCCGGTTCAGCACCTGGCAGCGAGCGTCGATCTGCCTTCCCAGCAGCATCAGCCGGTACCAGGAGACCAGCGTCGCCTCGTCGACGTCGGTGTCGCGCCAGTTGACCGGTTCCTGGTAATGCCAGTCCCCGATCTGACCCTCGGTTCTGACCTGCTGCTTCGTCTCTGCCATGCCCTGTACCGTCACTCCTGTTCCGGCGCGGGGGTGCTGCCCCGCGTCAGATGTTGATGGCCGCTCCATCGACAGCCATGGCCGCCTCGCCGATCACCTCCGAGAGGGTCGGGTGGGGGTGGATGTTGCGCCCGACCTCCCAGGCGTCGCCCTGGAAGAGCTGCGCCAGCCCCGGCTCGGCAATCAGCTCGGTGGCCTGGACGCCCACGATGTGCGTCCCCAGGAGCTGACCGGAGTCGGCGTCGGCGACCAGCTTCGCGAACCCGTTCGGCTCGCCGTGGATGAGCGCCCGACCGATCGCCTGGAACGGGAACCGTCCGACCTTCACCTTGTGCCCGGCCTCCAGCGCCTCCAGCTCGGTGAGGCCGACGGACGCGATCTGCGGGTGGGAGTAGGTGCACCGGGGGACCAGCGTCTGCTCCATCGGGTGCAGCTGGAGGCCGGCGATGTCCTCGGCGGCGATGATGCCCTCGTGGACGGCGGCGTGCGCCAGCAGGTAGCCGCCGCACGCGTCGCCGATCGCCCACACGCCCTGGACGTTGGTGCGCTGCCAGTGGTCGACGGTGACGAAGCCGCGGCGGTCGATCTCGACCCCCGCTTTGTCGAGCCCGATCCCCTGGTTGCGGGCCTGCCGCCCGACCGCGACCAGCAGCTGCTCGACCTCGATGTCGTCGCCGCCCTCGAGGTGGACCCGAACGCCCCCCTCCTCGACGTCGGCGCCGGTCACGATGACGCCGACCCGGGCGTCGATCCCGGCCCGCTTGAACATCTGGGCCACCACCTTGGAGATGTCCTCGTCCTCGGTCGGGACCAGACGGTCCAGCGCCTCCAGCAGGACGACCTTGGTCCCGATCTGGTTGTAGAAGGTCGCGAACTCGACGCCGATCGCCCCGGCGCCGATGATGCCGATCGAGCCCGGCGCGGCCGCGGCGGACACCGAGTCGTCGGAGGAGACGATGCGCGTGCCGTCGAAGGGAAGCCCGGGCAGCTCTTTGGGCTCCGACCCGGTGGCCACGATCAGCGACTGGCTTCGCAGCCGGCGCCCTTCGACCTCCACCGTGCCCTTGTCGAGGACCTGGGCGTGCGCCCGGACCACCTCGATCTTGTTCTTCTTCATCAGACCCTCGACGCCGCGGGTCAGCTGCTTCACGATGCCGTCGCGCCGCTGGGCCACGCGCGGGTAGTCGAACGCGGCGTCGGAGACCTTGATGCCGAACTCCTCGCCGCGGGCCGCCACCTGGTGGAAGAGCTCCGACGACTGGAGCAGGGCCTTGGTCGGGATGCAGCCCACGTGAAGGCAGGTGCCGCCGAGCTCACCCTGCTCGACCAGCGCCACGCGCTTGCCCAGCTGTGCCGCGCGAATGGCCGCCGTGTAGCCGCCGAAGCCGCCCCCCAGGACGGTGACGTCGAACTGGTCAGCGGCCATCAGCACCCACCTGAATTGGAGTTCGCACGATCCATCAGTCTAGGAGGGCGGTGCGGGAGGCCACGCAAGAACGCCACCGTGCCAGAGTGTCCACACTCCGACCCTAAGGCCGGGCAGGTAGACCCTATGGCGTGGGCAGCCCTAACCAGGGGTCGCCTGCCGGGCTGAGAGGCCGGACACTCCTCGCGGGGGTTTGTCTGACCGGAGAGCAAAGCTCCGGCTGACCCCAAGGGTGATGAGGAGGCCCGGCCATGACTGGAACTGTGACATTTGTGGGGCTGGATGTCCACGCTCGCTCGACGCACGCGGCGGCGGTCGACGTGATGACGGGAGAGCTGACCAGGGTTCGGTTCGGTGAGGGGTTGTTGGCCCCCATCACCTGGCTGGGGTCGCTGCCCAGTCCGGTGTGGGCCTGCTATGAGGCGGGGCCGACCGGGTTCGGACTCTATCGGGCGGCGACGGAGGCGGGGATCCGGGTCGACGTGATCGCCCCGGGCAAGACCCCGCGCGGACCGGCGGACCGGGTCAAGAGCGATCGCAAGGACGCCGAGCTGCTCGCCCGTTGTCTGATGGCGGGCTCGCTGACGCCGGTGAAGGTTCCCTCGCTGCAGGTCGAGGGGGCGCGCGATCTGACCCGTGCCCATGACCGCTGCCGTCGCGATCTGATGACCGCCCGTCACCGGCTGTCGAAGATGCTCTTGCGCTACGGCCTCATCTACCCCAAGCCAACCACCTGGACCCAGAGGCACCGGCGCTGGCTGGTCAGCCAGCAGTTCCCCGACCCGATCAGCGAGCTTGTCTATGCCGACCTGATGGCCGCCACCGACGGGCTCACCAGTCGCAAGGCCGCACTGGCCGAACGCATCTCCCTGCTGGCGCTGGAGAAGCCGTACTGGCCGACGGTTGCTCGCTTGCGCTGCTTCCGTGGGGTGGATACGCTCACCGCCCTCAGCATCCACTTGGAGCTCAGTGCCGACTGGGCCCGGTTCCAGAGAGCTACCCGACTGGGTTGCTGGCTGGGGCTGACCCCATCACGTTCCCAGTCCGGGGAATCCGACCACCAGGGCTCGATCACCAAGACCGGCTCCGGCCTCGCCCGCCGCTTGCTGATCGAGGCCGCCTGGCAGTACGCTCGCCCACCTCGCATCGGAGAGAGGCTGGCCAGCCGGCAGCAAGGCCAGCCCGATCACATCCTTCAGATCGCCAACCGAGCCCAGTACCGGGTCCATCGTGTCTACACACGGATGCGCTCGCGGGGCAAGCCCAACAACGTGATCGCCGTGGCCTGTGCCCGTGAGCTGTCCTGCTTCCTGTGGGCTGCCGCCATCGCTCCCTGACCACACCTTTCCGCACCAAGCGTCCGGCCGCGAGGTCGGGGTGCCGGGCCGCGAAGCGGCCAGCACGCGCGACGGCGCTATGGGCAGCCCCCGCCGGGCCACGCCCGATCGGTAGACCCGCGCAAGCTGGCAGCAGGAACCAGGGCCCTGGGGTAACCAACCCCCGCATTTCAGACTGGCACCGCCGATGACGTGCTCGGCACTCCGACCCCTCGACCTCCCCCTATCGACACCTCTATCCGGCCCGCTGCCGCCGGCGATCACCCATGCCCACGAACTACCGACTTGACAAACGGGTGCACCATATCAGCGCCGGACTGTGGACACTCTGACCCTCAGCCGAGCCCCAGCATCTCCAGCGATCGATCCCACAGTCCTCGACAGACACTCCGGATCCTCCACCCGCCGGTTGGCCCGAGCCGGCCTGCAGTCGGCGAAGTAGCCGCCCGAGCCCCAGGATGTCGAGGGCTCGGTGGTGGCGAGCCAGACCAGGGTCTCCGCACCGCGCTCCGGGGACCGCAGGAGGCGCCGCGCCGGCGAGCGGGTGAAGAGGCGGACCAGGCCGCCTCCTTCGTGCCCCCACTGCGTTCGCACCGCCCCGGGGTGGAAGGATGCCGCGGTGACGCCGTCGCCGCCCCACCTCTTCGCCAGCTCGCGTGCGAAGAGCATGTTCTCGAGCTTCGTCGTGCCGTAGGCGCCCATGTACGAATAGCGCTTTCGGAAGTCGAGGTCGTCGAGATCGATGCCGGCCCTCACGCCGGCGCCGCTCGACGTGACGATCACCCGCCCGCGCGCCGCGACCAGCGAGTCCCGCAGGAGCAGGGTCAGGAGGAACTGTGCCAGGTGGTTGACCTGGAACGTCAGCTCGTGACCGTCCTCCGTCTCCTGGCGGCGGTCCCCGGCGATGAGTCCCGCGTTGTCGGCGAGCACGTCGATGCGGGGATGGCGCCCGCGAAGCTCGTCCGCCAGCTCGCGCACCTGACGGAGAGACGCCAGATCGACCACGTGGCGCTCGGCACCGAGCTCGTCCGCGACCGTCTGTGTCTTGGAAGGGGAGCGGCCCACCACGACCACCCGGTCGCCCCGCGAGTGCAGCTCCCTCGCGGCGGCGGCGCCGATGCCGTCACTGGCCCCGGTGATGACGACGACGCGACCCGTCTGCTCCTGGCTCACGCAGCGGACGGTACGCGAGTTCGGGGGAGGCGGCGACGGCTTCCGGAACTGGCTCGGAAGTCGCCGCCCGGCATCCGACGCGGCCACCTACGTGGCCGGCTACGTGCTCCACGCGGATGGAGGCTCCCGAAGCGATCGGGCGGGGCCGGCGCGCTCGGAGCGAGAATTGCGATGCTCGGAGCGAGGGTCCCGCGCCCGCGTGGCAGGGGCGAAGGAGGACGGCGTCATTGCCTGCGAGGAGTGGATTCGATGACTGAGGTGCGCTGGGAGCGGATGTTCAAGGACCAGCTGGAGGTCCGGTTCGCGGAGTGTCCGGTCCTCTACCTCACCTATCGGCCTGTGCGAACCGCATGGGCCCCAGAACGCGGTCGGTCTCGACAGCCTGAAGGCCCACGCGCTGGCGGTCGCGGCTGCCGCCGCTCATGGAGGGATCGTTGCCCCGCCCGATTACTGGCATATCCACGAGGTGGGCGGGTATGCCCGATGGGGCCATCGCAACGTCGGCGACGAGCGCACCTGGCTGACCAGCCTGCCTCCCTGGCAGCACTTCAAGAACGTGCTCTACCAGGTCCGGGCCGCCGACACGGTTGGCTTCAAGGCGATCATCCTGCTGACGGGCCACTACGGGCCCAACTGGGTCGACCTGAAGACGCTGGTCGAGCTCGTGCAGCCCGCGGTCGGTGCCCGGCTGTACGCCCTCCCCGACTTCGAAGCGAATGAGCCGGGGTTCGACGGCGCGACCGGGGACCACGCCGGGAAGGTCGAGACGTCGCTGCTCTGGGCGCTGGAGCCGCAGTGCGTCGACGTCTCCCGGCTGCCGCCGGCGGATGAGCCGGGCCGGCATTTCGCGATGGGTGCCGACGCGGCCCAGGCGAACCGGCGGGTAGGGGAGCGGATGGTGTCCGACGAGGTGGAGTGGCTGGGGCGGAAGGCACGCGAGCTGCTGCGGGAGTTCGACACCCGCCGGCCGGCGGTCAGGTTGCGTGCGTTCGACCAGGTCGAGGACCTGTGGCAGCGGGAGGTCGCTCCCCGGCTGCCGTCATTCAAGTCCATGGAGGATTTCGGCGCCGGGGCGGGGGCCGAGGTGCCCCCGACGTCGCAGTGGCACACGAACTGGCGGCCGCGGCTGCCGGTTTGATCCGCCGCGGACACCAGGGCGCCGGTCCGGTCCGGCCCGGCCCGGCGGAAACCCTCAGACGTCAAGGATGTAGCGGGCGGCGGGGCTGATCCGATCCCAGGTGCGCTTGCGAACGAACTCCTTCTGGTCGCTCTGCTGGGGGAACTCACGGGCCGTGAAGTAGCAGTGGACGGCCCGGCGGGTGCCGTCGGTCCGGTTGGTGGTCCCCCCGTGCCAGAGGTGGGCGTTGAACACGGCCACCGTGCCGGCCGGGCCCGTCAGCAGCACCTGGTGGGGGTATGGCGCCGCCGGGTCCGCCAGGCAGTCCCGCGGCGCTCCCGCCCGCCGATGTGTGCCCGGCACCACCCGGGTGGCACCGTTCAGCTCGGTGAAGGCGTCGAGCATCCAGATCGAGTTGACGACCGCGAAGGGCTCATTCTCAGCGCGAGCCCGCCAGTCGGCGTGGAGCGCCTGGTTGCCGTCGCCCGGCAGCGCGTCCCGCGCATTCAGCGAGCTCAGCTTGAACGGGCGCCCCAGGACGTGGGCGACCGCCGCCAGCACCTTGGGCTGCGTGTAGAGCCCGTCGAAGACGTCGCCCTTGTTGACCAGATCGGAGAGACGCCGCGCGCCCCGCTCCTGACCGACCTCGCTCCCCGCGGCCCCGCCCTCCCGTTCCGAAAGCAGATCGAACTGTGTGCGGAGACGCTCGAGCCACTCGGCGGAGACGAGGGCGGGGAAGACGACGTACCCCGACTCGTCCAGAGCCTGCCGCTCACGCTCGGTGAGAGCGCCCGGGCCGGCCCCGAGCGACTCCAGGGCGTCCGTCCATTCGTGATCCGCCTCGCTCACCGACCCGCTTCCCGCCGCTCGCCGAACCGTACCCGAGAACGGGCATGAGGTCTCCGGCGGCGCGGAACGTAGTCGAGGATCATGAGATCAGAGCCCTCCGGTGGTTCGAAAAACAGGGTGGGACGTAGATACCATATGGCGGTGTTCGCGCCCCTGACCGGACGTGCCGCGATCATCACGGGCGGGTCACGCGGCATCGGACGAGGGATCGCCTCGGTGTTCGTCGAGGCCGGGATGTCGGTGCTCCTGACGGCGCGAGATGAGGACGGGGTGCGTCAGGCGGTGGACGAGCTGCGGAGCGACGGCGGCGAAGCCTCCTACCTGGTCGCCGATGTCGCCGATCCGGACGCCGGCGAGACCCTGGCACGGACCGCTCTTGATCGCTATGGCCGGATCGATGTCCTCTGCTGCAACGCCGGCATCTTCCCGCAGGCCTCACTTCGGGAGATGACAGCGTCGGACGTGGACCGCATCGTCGCGGTCAACCTGCGCGGCACGATCCTGAGCGTCCGAGCGTGCCTGCCGGCGATGGAGAAGGCGCGCTGGGGCCGGATCGTCCTCACCTCGTCGATCACCGGGCCGCTGACCGGGCATGCGGGGTGGTCTCACTACGGTGCGACGAAGGCCGCCCAGCTGGGGTTCATGCGCACGGCGGCGATCGAGCTCGCGCCGCACGGCATCACGATCAACGCGGTCCTGCCGGGCAACATCGCGACCGAGGGACTGGGTGGCATCAGTGACGAGTACGCCCGCGACGTGCTGCAGAGGATTCCGCTGGGACGCCTCGGCACCGTGCGCGAGGTGGCGCACGCGGCTTTTTTCCTGGCCACCCAGGAGGCCGGCTACATCACCGGTCAGACCATCGTCGTCGACGGTGGCCAGGTGCTGCCGGAGTGGCCGCTCGCCGTCACCTGAGCGGTCGTTTCCCGGCACACCGGCGGCAAAACGCCGCCGGTTGGCCCCAAGTGCCGGGAAACGGCGACACTGTTTCGGCGATGTCTCGACGAAGCGTTCCCCCGTTCCGCGCCGACCATGTCGGCAGCCTGCTGCGCCCACCGGAGCTCCTGGAGGCCCGTGCACGGCACCACGCGGGAGAGCTGGGGGAGGAGGAGCTGCGGCACGTCGAGGACCAGGCGATCCGCGGCGCGGTCCGCAAGCAGGAGTCGATCGGGCTCGAGTCCGCGACCGACGGCGAGTTCCGGCGTGCCTCCTGGCACATGGACTTCCTGACCCAGCTGGGGGGCGTGACCAAGGTCTCCGACACGGGGCTCGTGGTGCATTTCCGGAGCGCGAGTGGCACGGTGGATGCCGCACTCCCCTCGGTGCACATCGACGGGCGGATCCACCTCGAGCATCCGATCTTCGCCGAGGCGTTCGGCTTTCTTCAACGGACGGTGACGGCGGCGACCCCCAAGCTCACCATCCCCTCGCCGAGCATGCTCCACTACCGCGGCGGCCGGGCCAGCATCGATCCCGCGGTCTACGACGACCTGAACCGGTTCTGGGACGACCTCTCGGCGGCGTATCGGGAGGAGATCGCGGCGCTCGCCCGGCAGGGCTGCACCTACCTGCAGCTGGACGACACCTCCCTCGCCTACCTCAACGACCCGGCGCAGCGGGCGATGCTGACCGCGCGGGGCGACGACGCCGAGCACCAGCACCTCCGCTACATCCGGCAGATCAACCAGGCGCTGGAGGGCCGGCCCGACGGCCTCGCAGTCACGACGCACCTGTGCCGCGGCAACTTCCGCTCCTCCTGGACCGCCGAAGGTGGCTACGACTTCGTGGCCGAGGCGCTGTTCAACGAGCTGGCCGTGGACGGGTTCTTCCTGGAGTACGACGATCCCCGCTCGGGAACCTTCGAACCGCTCCGCTTCGTGCCTCCCGGCAAGCTGGTGGTGCTGGGACTGGTCACCAGCAAGCAGGGGCAGCTGGAATCGAAGGACACGCTGAGGCGGCGTATCGACGAGGCCTCGCGCTACGTCCCGCTGGAGCAGCTCTGCCTGTCGCCGCAGTGCGGGTTCTCCTCGACCGTGGAAGGCAACGCGCTGACGCAGGACCAGCAGTGGGCGAAGCTGGAGCTGATCGTGGAGGTCGCGCGCCAGGTCTGGGGCTAGGACCGCCCGTCTCCACGCATGCGTCGCCGGCGCCAGAGTCCCGGAGGGTTTAGGGGCGGGGGGTGGCGGTGCCGGCCCGGTCGTCGCGGTCGGTGATGCCCATCCGCCGGTAGCGCTCGGCGGCGGCGGCGAACCGCTCGGGGTCCAGGGTCACGCCGAGGCCGGGGGTGGTGGGAACGCGCAGGGCGCCGCCCTCGAAGTGAAACGGCTCGCCGCGCACGATGTCCTCCTCCAGCCAGGGGTAGTGGGTGTCGCAGTCCGCGGTGAGGAGAGGCATCGCCGCGCCGACGTGGACCATCGCGGCCAGGGAGATCCCGTAGTGGCTGTTGGAGTGCATCCCGATCCCGAAGCCGAAGTCGTGGCAGAACGTGGAGAGCCGCACCGTGTCGCGCAGCCCGCCCCACAGGTGATGATCGGCGAGGATCACGTCCACCGGCCGCAGCCGCGCCGCCTCCGGCAGGTCCGCGAACGTGGTGACGCACATGTTGGTGGAGAGCGGCACCCGCGTCCCCTCACGCACCTGGACCATGGCCTCGATCCCGAGCGCGGGGTCCTCGAGCCACTCCATGTCCAGCGGCGTCACCATCCGCGCCACCTCGAGCGAGGTCTCCACCGACCACACCGCGTTCGGGTCCAGCCGCAGCGGGGCCTCGGGGAAGGCCTCACGCAGGAGGGCCATCGTGCGCGCCTCCTCCAGCGGCTCGAGCACGCCGCCCTTGACCTTCAACGCCTGGAATCCCCAGCGCTCGACGAACGTGCGCGCCTCCTCCACCATCGCCTCCGGCGTCAGCACCTCGCCCCAACGGTCGGGCTGCCGGCCCGGGTGGCCCGCGTCCTTGAAGAACAGGTAGGCGGAGAACGGAACCCGATCGCGCACCGGGCCGCCGAGCAGGTCCACCACCGGCACCCCGGCGGCCTGCGCGGTCAGGTCGAGGCAGGCGACCTCGACGGCGCTGAAGATCCGGGGGTCGGGCAGCAGCTCCTGAAGCGTGCCCAAGTGGTGCGGGTCCCGGCCCACCACCACCGGCACCGCCGCCTGCAGCCCCGCCAGCCGCGCGCTCCCGCCCGGGGCCTCACCCAGGCCGACCAGCCCCTCGTCGCTCCGCAGCTCGACGATGATGCGCAGCGCCACCGGCTGGTGGACGCCGACCGAGTTGCGCAGAGGGGGATCCGGCAGGGCCACCGGGGTCACCGTCATCGACTGGATTCGCATCGCCACCTCCCGCGCAGAGCCCTGATCTCGTGACCCTTGGAGGAATACCCTAGTCCTCCCAGGCGGCTTGGTGAGGATGTGGTCATGGAAGCAGAGATGCACCACTTCTAGGGGTTGCGCTGAGCGCCGGGCACAAGATATAGTCGTAATCCGTCCTGGCTGCGGTGATCCCGGGACGGTGTCTCACATCCGAAACCTGAAGGCAGGAGTTCCGCGTCATGCCCACGTCGAAGATCGTCAAGCGGAGTGGCGACCTGGCTCCGTTCGACCGGAACCGCATCGCGTCCGCCGTCGCCCGGGCGCTGCGGGCGACCGGCCAGACGCTGACCGATGAGCAGCTGACGGCCCTGGTCGACGGCATCACCGACGAGATCGACCGCCGCTTCCTGGACTTCTACCCGAACGTCGAGAACGTGCAGGACGTGGTCGAGAAACACCTGATGCTGGCCGGCCACTTCGAGACCGCCAAGGCGTACATCCTCTACCGCGCCGAGCACCGGGAGCAGCGCGAGGTGGGGGCGAGGGCGCAGGCCGACGCGGCGCGGCGCGGCATGCTCACCGTGGTCACCGAGGAGGGGCGGGCGGCGCTCTTCAACGTGCGGCGCGTGGAAGCCACCGTCACCCGGGCGGCTCGCGGCCTGCATGACATCGATCAGGGCACGGTGGTCGACGAGGCCGTCAAGCACGTGCACGACGGCATCCCGACCCAGCAGGTGGGCCGCGCGCTGGTGATGGCGGCGGCCTCGCTGATCGAGCGCGATCCCGCCTACAGCCGGCTCGCCGCCCGCCTCGAGCTGGAGGGGCTGTTCCGGGAGGTGACCGGCGACTCCGCGACGATCCCGGATCGGGATGGTGCCTATCGCGCCGCCTTCGTGCTCGGCATCCGGAACGGGGTCCGGGCCCAGGTGTTCGACGCCCGGCTCGCTGACCTCGACCTCAACCGGCTGGCGCACGCGCTGCATCCCGAGCGCGACGAGCTGTTCCAGTACCTCGGCGTGCAGACGCTGGCCGACCGGTATCTGGCGCGCGAGGAGGGCCGGCTCCTGGAGCTCCCGCAGGCGCTCTGGATGCGCGTCGCGATGGGGGTCGCGCTCGCTGAGACGGACCCGGAGGCGACCGCGATCGGCTTCTACGAGCTGATGTCGCAGCTCCGGTACGTGCCCTCCACGCCGACGCTCTTCCACGCCGGGACGCCACACCCGCAGCTCTCCTCGTGCTACCTGACGACGGTCAAAGACGACCTCGGGCACATCTTCAAGAGCCTGGCCGACAACGCGCAGCTCTCCAAGTGGTCGGGCGGTCTCGGCAACGACTGGACCGCGGTGCGCGCCACCGGGTCGCCCATCCGCTCGACGCACGTCGAGAGCCAGGGTGTGATCCCCTTCCTCAAGATCGCCAACGACGTGACGATGGCCATCAACCGCTCCGGCAAGCGGCGCGGGGCCACCTGCGCCTACCTGGAGATCTGGCACCTCGACGTCGAAGACTTCTGCGACCTGCGCCGGAACACCGGCGACGAGCGCCGCCGCACGCACGACATGGACACCGCACTCTGGATCCCGGACCTCTTCATGAAGCGGCTGGAGGAGAACGGAGAGTGGACCTTGTTCTCCCCGGACGAGGTGCCTGACCTGCACGAGGTCTACGGCCGTGAGTTCGAGCGGCGCTACCTGGCCTACGAGGCCCGTGCCGCGCAGGGCGAGCTGCGGCTGGCGCGGCGCATCCCGGCACAGCAGCTCTGGCGCCGGGCCCTGACCATGCTCTTCGAGACCGGGCACCCCTGGATCACGTTCAAGGACCCGAGCAACATCCGGTCGCCGCAGGACCACGTGGGCGTGGTGCACTCGTCCAACCTGTGCACCGAGATCACGCTCAACACCTCGGTCGATGAAACCGCGGTCTGCAACCTGGGCTCGGTGAACCTGGCGCGGCACCTGCGGTCGACCGAGGACGGGAAGGTGGAGCTCGACGAGGAGCTGGTGGGCGAGACGGTGGAGCTGGCGATGCGGCTCCTGGACAACGTCGTCGACCTCAACTTCTATCCCACCGAGGAGGCGCGGAACTCGAACCTCCGGCACCGGCCGGTCGGGATCGGAGTGATGGGCGTGCAGGACGCGCTGTTCGACCTCGAGCTGGCCTACGACTCCGAGGAGGCGGTCCGGTTCAGCGATCGAACGATGGAGCTGGTCTCGTACCACGCCATCCGGGGATCTTCGCGACTGGCGGCCGAGCGCGGGTCCTACGGATCGTTCCCGGGCTCGAAGTGGGACCGGGGCCTGCTGCCGTACGACACCGTGGCGCTGCTCGAGGAGGAGCGCGGGCTGCCGATCGAGGTGGGCCGCGAGTCGGCCTTCGACTGGACGCCGGTCCGCGAGTCGATCGCGCGGCACGGCATGCGCAACTCGAACACGATGGCGGTGGCGCCGACGGCGACCATCTCCAACATCGCCGGCTGCTACCCCTGCATCGAGCCGATCTACAAGAACCTCTACGTCAAGGCCAATCTCTCGGGTGAGTTCACGATCGTCAACGCGCACCTGGTTCGCGATCTGAAGCAGCTCGGGCTCTGGGGACCGCAGATGCTGGAGCGGCTCAAGTACTGCGACGGCTCGGTGCAGCCGCTGCCCGAGGTGCCGGACCGTCTGAAGGCGAAGTACAAAGAGGCGTTCGAGGTCGACGCGACGGTGGCGCTGCGGGCGACCGCGGCCCGGGCCAAGTGGGTCGACCAGAGCCAGGCGCACAACGTGTTCCTGCGGGGAGCGACCGGCCGGACGCTGGACGACACCTACCGGGCGGCCTGGCGGATGGGCCTCAAGACCACCTACTACCTGCGGACGCTGGCAGCCTCCCAGGTCGAGAAGTCGACGCTGGACGCCGGACGCTACGGCTTCACCCAGCAGCGCGAGTACGGGGCGATCGAGGGGGCGCCGGCGGTCGGCACCCCGGCGCCGGAGCCGGCGGCCGCACCCGCCGAAGCAGTGACGCGAGCTGCCGCCGCCCCCCCCGCCCTGGCCCCGACCCCCGCCCCGCTCGCCACCGGGGGGTCCGGCTTCGGCCCGATTTCGAGTCCGGAACCGGCGGTGGCGCGAGGCGCGGAACCGCAGACGCAGACGCGGCCGAAACCGCAGCCGCTGCCGGCCCCGGCCGCGGTCTGGCAGGCTCCGGCTCCGGAGGCCTCGGTCTGCCGGATCGACGATCCCGAGTGCGAGGCCTGCCAGTAATGCCGGTCATCAACGCGTCGGCGACGGATCCCAACAAGATCCTCCCGATCCACTACCCCTGGGCGCGCGAGTTCTATCGAGCGGGGGTCGCCAACAACTGGACCCCCGAAGAGATCTCGATGCAGCGGGACGTCGAACAGTGGAAGTCGTCGGTCGTGCTTTCCGAGGGTGAGCGGCGCCTGATTCTCTGGAACCTGGGGTTTTTCTCCACCGCGGAGTCGCTGACCGCGAACAACATCGTGCTGGCCGTGTACCGCCACGTCACGAATCCCGAGGCGCGCCAGTACCTGCTGCGGCAGGCGTTCGAGGAGGCGGTCCACACCGACACCTTCATCTACTGCTGCGACACCCTCGGGCTGAACCCCGACGACGTCTACAACATGTACCTGCGGATCCCCTCCATCCAGCAGAAGGACGACTTCGTGGTCGGCCTCACCAGGTCCGTCTTCGACCCCGCCTTCGACACCCGCGGCCCGGAGCAGGTGCAGCGGTTCCTGCACGACCTGGTCGGCTTCTATGTCCTGATGGAGGGGATCTTCTTCTACGCCGGGTTTGCCATGATGCTGGCGCTCAAGCGGCAGAACAAGATGGTCGGGATCGGCGAGCAGTTCGAGTACATCATGCGGGACGAGTCCCTCCACCTCGCGTTCGGCTGTGAGCTGATCTCCACGATCCGCACGGAGAATCCCGAGGTGTGGACGCGGGACTTCCAGGACGAGATCGTGCGGCTGGTGGAGACGTCGGTGGAGTACGAGCGGCGGTACGCGCTCGACGCCTGCCCCGACGGTCTGCTCGGCATCAACGCGCACCTCTTCGGCCAGTACGTGGAACACATCGCCGACCGGCGTCTAGAGCGGCTCGGGCTGCCGCGACGCTACGGCACCGAGAACCCGTTCCCCTGGATGTCGCAGTCGACGGACCTGGCCAAGGAGAAGAACTTCTTCGAGACGCGGGTCACCGAGTACCAGCAGGGGGCGGCGCTGGTCTGGGAGTGAGCGCGCGCGCCCGCGGGGGTGTTGCCAGAGTGTCCGCACTCCGACCCTAATCCCCGCCCGAAAGCACCAGAGTGTCCGCACTCTGCCCTAACCGCGCGGGCGTTTTACCGTGGGAGGGGATGGTGACGCTGGAGGAGGTCGACGGGCTGGCGCGCGCGCTTCCCGAGGTGACGGTCGGCGAGCGCTTCCACAACCGGACCTGGCTGGTCGCGGGCAAGAGCTTCGCCTGGGAGCGGCCCTACAGCAAGGCCGACCTGCGCCGCTTCGGTGACCGGACGCCGCCCTCCGGCCCGATCCTGGGGGTGCGCACCGCGGACCTGGAGGAGAAGGAGATCGTGCTCGGCAGCGGCCAGGCCGGGGTCTTCACGATCGAGCACTTCAACGGCTACCCGGCGGTGCTCGTCCAGCTGGACGTGGTCGCGCCGGACACCCTGCGCGACCTGCTCACCGACGCCTGGCTGGCGACCGCCCCGGAAGCGCTGGCATCGGCCTACCTCCACTCCGCATAACACCGGTTTCGCGTGAAAGCGGGCCTATGGAGGCCCGCATAGTGCCGGTTTCACGCGAAAACGGGAGTGTGGGGCGGGGGGAGAGGGGTGGGGTGGGGGATCAGCTTCCGGACGCGATCGACACCGCGATCCGGTGGATGCCGGAGGCGCCGCTGGGGAAAGAGGGCGCGATCACCTGCGTCTGCCATTCGCCCGAGCCGTCCTTCGCCCGCACCGCGAGGTTGTAGCTGCCCGCCTGAGGCTGCCAGGAGGCGTGCCAGAGCACCCAGGTGAGACGGGAAAGCGGTGGCTCCAGGCTCGCCGGACGCCACGTCTGCCCGTCGTCGCTCGACCACTGCACCGCCTGGATCCCGCGGTTGGCCGCGAACGCGACCCCGCCCACCGTGACCGAACCCTCGGGCAGCACCGCCCCGTCGAGTGGCGCGTCGATGCGGGACATCGTCTGCATCCGGGCCGAGGGGTTCCAGCCCTGTTGCTCCCAGTACCCGTCGGGCTCGGAGGTGCCGACGTTGATGCGGGTCAGCCATTTCGGGCTCCGCATCCCGTAGTGGGCGGGGATCAGGATCCGCGCCGGGTACCCGTGCTCATCCGGGAGCGGCTGGCCGTCGAGGTCGTAGGCGACCAGGATCTCGGTGTCGGAGAGCGCGGTGGCGAGGTCGAGCGTCTCGGTGTAGCCGTCGGCAGCGGTGAAGCCCAGCATCGACGCTCCGGTCTTCGGACGCACCAGGTCGAGGACGGCGCTCAGCGGCACCCCGGTGAAGTGCCCGGTCGAGATCTGGCTGCCGCCGACGACGTTGGAGATGCACTCCTGCGTCAGCGTCACCGTGGAGGCCGGCATCGAACGCAGGTCGCTCAGGTGCAGCGTCGTCGGCTTGTCGACCATGCCGCCGATCTGGATCGACCAGCCGGCCGCCACCAGCACCGGGTCCTGGAAGTTCTTGGAGACGATGTAGAAGTCCGCGACCGGCGTCAGAGCCGGCCCGATGGTGCCCCGGCCGGCGCCGCCCCCGCTGGTCAGCGACTGGGCCCACGACGGCACCCGGGTGAAGGCGATCACCGCCACCCCGAGCAGCGCGGCGCCCCAGCCGAGGAGGCGCCGGCGCCCCGGGTCGAGCGCGGTCTGCGGGTCGCTGCCCGCTGGTCCCAGCAGGCCCTGCAGCACCAGCCCGTACACCGCCAGCGGAACGGTGATCGTGACCGCCTCCAGGACCCCTCCCTGGAGCCCGATGGGTCCGGCGCCGACCAGGGGCAGCAGCACGAAGGAGACGATCACCCAGAGCGCGCCGGCGGCCCCGAGGCCGGCCCAGCGCCGCCACCAGCGAACCCGCGCCGCCAGGATCTCGGTCGCCAGGCCCGCGAGCGCGAAGCCGACGACCAGCGCCCCCAGGATGCCGACCTCCTCGAACACCTTTCCCCAGTGCTGGAGAGAGTCGATGAGAAACCCGAACACAGGGCCCGGCAGGAGTGCCAGGAACGGTCCCTGGAGCAGCTGCGGGAGCGCGTTGCTGCTGAGGACGGCCGCGACGATCTCCATCGCGCCGACCGCTCCCAGGCCGGCCGCGGCGCCCGCCACCAAACCTCGCCAGATCCGCGGCATCGCAGCTCACGGTACGTCCGACGTGTAAGCGGAACGTGATCCCAACTCGGGCGGAGCCCAGGGTCCGGGAATGCCTTTCGAGACCAGACCTGGCGCAGGATAGTGCGGTATGGCATCGCTCGACACACGACCCGACACTCGCCGCGACGCGCGAGCCGACCTCCCCGGCCTCGACGGGTACTCCGATCGCGGCTACGCCATCCTTGACGGCCTGCTGAGCCCGGACGAGGTGGCGATGGTGAACGAGGAGGCGCTGCGGGTGTGCCGCGGGGAGCGGGGAGCGATCGAGGGAGCGGAACCGGCCGCGCCGGGCGAGACCGACGACCAGGTTTTCCGGCGGTATCTCTGCATCCACATGCCGCACAAGATCTCGCCGGTGACGCTGGACGTGATGCGTCACCCGGCGGCCGTCGAGGCGCTGACCCGGGTCATCGGGCCCGACGTCAAGGCGATGCAGTCGATGCTCTTCATCAAGGCGGAGGGCAAGCCGGGTCAGGCGTGGCACCAGGACGAGTTCTTCATCCCCACCCGGGACCGCTCGCTCACGGCCATCTGGATCGCGCTCGACGACGCGACGGTGGAGAACGGGTGCCTGTGGGCGATCCCCGGCTCCCACCGTCCGGGCGTCATCTACCCCGACCGTGAGCACGACGACCTCCGGTTCGACTGCACCGTCGAGGCCTACGACTTCCCGTACCGCGACGAGGACGCGGTGCCGCTCGAGCTCCCGCGCGGCTCGGCCCTGCTCTTCAACGGCTACCTGCTCCACCGCTCGCTTCCCAACACCCAGAGCCGGGGCCTGCGCCGGGCCCTCGCCCTCCACTACATGAGCGCGAGCTCGCTCCTGCCGTGGCAGCGGCCGCCGGAGGGTGTCCACATGGCCAAGGCCGACTACCGCGACGTGGTCATGGTCGCCGGCCGGGACCCGTACGGTTGGAAGGGTTTCGAAGACCTGGCAACTCCGCACGTGCGTCCCGATCGCGAGGGCGGCTGCGACCGCTGACCGCGGCGCCAGCCGCGAGGCCGAAGGCCAGATAAGGAAGGGAATCGTCTTCCCTCGGCGGGAATGCGGGGGGGCGCCCCAGCAGGTGCCTATGTTTGGGGCGTGGCACGCGAACGCACCCCGATCAGCGCCGAGGACCTCTACCGCTTCCGCTGGCTCGACCACGTACGGCTCGACCCGAGCGGGCGACGCGTGGCCTGGGACGTGCACCGCGGCAACGCCGAGGCGAGGGAGAACCGGGCCCAGATCTGGGTCGCCGAGATCTCGGGCGGCCGCGGGGAGGTGGTCACCGACGGCGCCCGTGATCGCGCTCCCGAGTGGTCCCCGGACGGCCGGCACCTCGCCTATCTGAGCCGGCAGGGTCAGGCGGACCAGGTGTTCCTGCTCGACCCCGACCGGGGGCCGGGGCGTCCGTTGACCGCGATCAAGGAGGGCGTGCTCTCCTTCCGGTGGTCGCCCGATGGCCGGCGCCTCGCGTTCACCGCCCGCGTGCCCACCGAGCCCGACCTGGTGGTCGAGGACCCGCGGCCGCCCGAGGGGGCGCTCGGCCGTCCACCCGTGGCGCGCGTGGTTCGCGGCTTCGACTGGCGCTTCAACGGCGTCGGGTTCTTCGACGGCCGCCGCGTCCACCTGTTCGTGGTCGACGTCGACCTGGCGGGGACGGCCCCACTCGAGGCACGCCAGATCACTCATGGCGCGTGGGACGTCGAAGGCTACGACTGGTCTCCCCGAGGCGACGCGTTCGTCATCACCGGGGACGCAGCGCCCGGGGCGGACCTGCGCCGTGCCCGAGACGTTTCGATCGTGCCGCTGGATACGGGGGTCCCCGAGCCGATCGTCGCCGGCCTCCTCGCGGCCGCACCGAGATGGTCGCCCGACGGCCGGCAGATCGCGTTCATGGCGCCGCGCGACCTTACCGCCGGCCATTACGAGCGGGTGTGGGTCACGGCGGCCGGGCCGGGCGAAGGGGCGTCCGAGCCTCGATGTCTGACCGCCGGCCTCGACGTCCAGGTGGGCGGGTCGGTGATCGGCGACCTCTGGCTGCGAGGCGGTCCGGGCCTGCGCTGGGACGGCGATGGCTCGCGAATCTTCTTCCTGGGCTCCTCGCGCGGGGCGAGCAGCGTGTACTCGGTCGACCTCAGGGGCGAGGTCCGGGTCGAGCTGGCGCCGGCCCATCGCGCGATCTTCGATTTCGACGTTGCACAGCGGTTCCTCGTCTTCGGGGCCAACAACGCCGTGGAGGCGGGCGACGTCTACCTGGCCGACCTCGAGCAGCCGGTCGAGCGGCAGGTGACCGACCTCAACCCGTGGCTTCGTGAGCGGTCGTTGGCGAGCCCTGAGGAGCAAACCTTCACCGCCGGCGACGGGCTCGAGCTGCAGGGGTGGCTGCTCCGACCCCCGGGTGCCTCGGAGGCCCGGCCGGCGCCGCTGGTGCTGGAGGTCCACGGCGGTCCCAACGGGATGTACGGCTGGACCTTCATGCACGAGTTCCAGCTCCTGTGCGCGGCCGGGATCGGGGTCCTCTACCTGAACCCCCGCGGCTCGGACGGGTACGGCGAGGACTTCATGCACCGCGTCGTCCAGGACTGGGGCGGCGGGGACGCGGAGGACCTGCTCCTGGCGCTCGATCAGGTGACCGCGCGAGAGCGATGGGTGGACGCGGAGCGCCTGGGCGTGGCGGGCGGCTCTTACGGCGGTTACATGACGAACTGGCTGATCGGGCACACCACCCGCTTTCGGGCGGCGGTCTCGATGCGCTCGATCTGCAACCTGGTCAGCGAGTACGCGCAGCACGACATCGTGAGCTGGGGACGGGAGCAGCTGGGCCCGATCGAGTGGCCCGATCCGGAGACGCTCTGGCACCGTTCTCCGATCCGCTACGTGCGCGACATCGAGACGCCGCTCCTGCTGCTCCACGGAGAGGCCGACCTGCGCTGCGCGATCTCGCAGGCGGAGGAGCTGTTCGGCGCGCTGCACCTGCTGGGCAAGGAGGTCGAGCTGGTCCGCTTCCCGGGCGAGGCCCACGATCTGTCACGCAACGGCCGCCCCGACCGCCGGGTGGAACGGCTGCACCGGATCCTGGGCTGGTTCGAGAGCCATCTCATGGCGGGTCAGGCGCCAACCAATCAGGAGGTTTCCGCCCAACCCGGTGCCGCGCCGGTGCTTTAGGAGGGAGATGGGCGAAAGCGCGCGCTACTCGGGGTCCCCACCGGGGACCGGCGACTGGTACACCTATCGGCAGAGTCCCCGATGAGCGATCCCCAGCCCCCGGCGCCGAAGCCGGAATCGCAGCTGACCACGCCCCCAACGGCGCCGGCGATGGCGGACGCCCTGCGCGCGCTGGGCCCTGACTACGAACAAGCCCTGGTCGACTCGATCGCCGCCCGGGTCGACGAACTGGCGCGGGAGCGCGAGGCGAGGGCCACCACGGTCGCGCCCCCAGCCCAGTCGCACCCCTTGCAGTTCCCGGGAACCCAGCCACCGCTGCCGATCCCGACGCCTGCTCCGCCGCCACATCCGGCGCCGCCGCCCCAGGCCGGGCCGCAGCAGGAGCACTCGCACGCCCAGGGCGGCCAGGGCAATCCGGGTCTCCCGGTGTCGATCCTGAGCCTGATCTTCGGTTTCGTGGTCACGATCGTCGCGCTCACCGCCGGCCTGTCCATCAGCGGCCCGGTGGCTCTGATCGCGATCCTGATCGTCTGGGTCGCGCTGGTCCTCATCAATCTCGCCATCTGGCAGGGGGGCCGTCGCTGACCGTGATTCGGGGGATCTCCCATCTGGGCCTCGCGGTCCAGAACCTGGACGAGGCGATTGCCCGCCACGGATCGCTCGGCTTCACGCTCGACCACCGCTGGCTCGACGAGGCCGAAGGGATGGAGGCGGTCGTGATGTCGTCCGCAGATGCCCGCGTGGAGCTGCTGCGGCCGCTCCGCGATGATTCCTCGGTGGGCAGATTCCTGGCCCGGCGGGGCGAAGGCGTCCACCACGTGTGCTACCGGGTCGACGACGTGGCGCAGGAGCTGGCCCACGCGCGTGCGCAGGGCTTCACGACGCTGGACGACACACCACGACCCGGCGGTGGCGGCCGCACCCGGGTCGGATTCGTCCACCCCAAGAGCATGGGCGGCGTCCTCGTCGAGTTCGAAGAAGCCGCCCCCCACCGGCCCTGACCGCCGGCCCCGCCACCCCTCACCCCACCCCCGCCGGCCATCTGTCGACACATGGCCCGGTTTTCGGCCCGCCGGCGGTACATCTGTCGACAGATGGCCACGTGGGGCCGCATTGGGTTGCACTACGCTGGGGGTCTATGGCCGATCCCGAGGTGGTCGACGGCGTCCCCCAGGTGGACGCGATCAACCGGCTTCGTCAGCGCAAGTACGAGGCCGCCCACGGTGACGCCGCGGCCTTTCGACGCCAGCACGCGAAAGGCAAGCTGACCGCCCGCGAGCGCATTCAGGCGCTGGTCGACCCCGGCTCCTTCGACGAGATCGATCTCTTCATGCGGCACCGCGCGGAGGGCTTCGGCCTCGGGCGTCGCCGGCCGGCCGGAGACGGCGTGGTCACCGGCATGGCGAGGATCGGCGGCCGGGACGTGATGCTGTTCAGCCACGACGCGGGCGTCTTCGGCGGGTCCCTCGGAGAGGTCTTCGCCGAGAAGGTGTGCAAGGTGATGGATCTCGCCCTGCACGACCGGGTGCCGGTGATCGGGATCAACGACTCAGGCGGCGCCCGGATCCAGGAGGGCGTGGTGTCGCTCGCCGGGTACGCCGAGATCTTCTGGCGCAACGTCCAGTCGTCGGGCGTGATCCCCCAGCTGAGCCTCATCCTGGGGCCCTGCACCGGGGGCGCGGTCTACTCGCCGGCGATGACCGACTTCACGTTCATGGTGCACGGGATCGGTTACATGTTCATCACCGGACCCGAGGTGATCCGCGTCACCACCGGCGAGCAGGTGAACTTCGACCAGCTGGGTGGGGCCGAGGTCCACAACGAGACCTCGGGAGTGGCCCACTTCCTGGCCCAGACCGAGGACGAGTGCTTCCAGCAGACACGCGAGCTCCTCGCCTTCATCCCGCAAAGCAACGAGGACGCGCCGCCGCGTCGAGCCCCTACCGACGACCCCTCGCGCCTGGCCCCGGAGCTGACCGACCTGGTACCGGAGAACCCCAAGGAGGCGTACGACATCAAGGATGTCATCCTCCGCATCGCCGACAACGGCGAGTTCATGGAGGTGCAGCCCTTCTTCGCTCGCAACCTGGTGGTCGGCTTCGCGCGGCTCGACGGCCACCCGGTCGGCATCGTGGCCAACCAGCCCAAGGTCCTGGCAGGCGCGCTGGACATCGACGCCTCAGTCAAGGGTGGCCGCTTCGTGCGCTTCTGTGACGCCTTCAACATCCCGCTGGTGGTCTTCGAGGACGTGCCGGGGTTTTTGCCCGGGACCGCCCAGGAGTACGGCGGGATCATCCGGCACGGCGCCAAGCTGCTCTACGCCTTCTGTGAGGCGACGGTGCCGAAGGTGACCGTGGTCACCCGCAAGGCGTACGGTGGCGCCTACTGCGTCATGAACTCGAAGCACATCCGGGCGGACTTCAACTACGCCTGGCCGACCGCGGAGGTGGCGGTGATGGGGCCGGAGGCGGCGGTGGGGGTGATCTTCAGACGCGAGATCGAGCGGGCGCGGGATCCCGCGGCCCGGCGTGCGGCTCTGGTCGCCGACTACACCGACCACTTCGCGAACCCTTACGTGGCGGCGGAGCGTGGCTACCTCGACGACATCATCGAGCCTGCCAAGACCCGCCGGGTCCTGATCCGCTCGCTGGAGCTGGCCCGCCGCAAGGACCGTCCCCGTCCATCCCGCCGGCATGGCAACATCCCGCTCTGAGCCGCCCGCGATGGAGCGCTCCGGGCAAGTGGCGCCGGTCGCGATCGTGCCCGCCGGAGAGCGCGCGCCGATGCGCAACCTGGCGCTCCTGGGAACCGGCGCTGCCTGGCTCCTCTACTCGAAGTTCTTTCTCGGGCTGCAGCAGGCGCACGTCACGCTCCCGCCCTGCCCCTTCCTCTACGTGACCGGGCATCCGTGCCCGTTCTGCGGGGGTACCCACGGCTTCGCCGAGATGTGGGCCGGCAACTGGCGGCAGGCAGTCCTCGACTACCCGCTGGCACCGGTGCTGTTCGCGGGTACGCTGGCCGCCCTGCCGGTGCTGCTGGTGGCGCTGGTCCTGCGCCGCGACCTCCGGCTCTCCCCCCGGGTCTGGAAGCTCGGAGTCCTGGTGATCGTCTTCCTGCTCGCCGTCAACTGGGCCCTGAAGCTGACCGTGCTCCCGCCGACCCCCCGCTGATGCAGTTCTCGCTGACCGAAGAGCAGCAGGCGATCCGGGAGCTGTGCCGCGATTTCGCCGACGAGGTGGTGGCTCCGAGCGCGGCCGAGGCTGACGAGCAGCACCGATTCCCGCTCGAGATCGTCGAGCAGATGGCCGAGATCGGCCTTTTCGGGCTGCCGTTCGACACCGAATGGGGTGGGGTGGGGGGAGACTTCACCAGCTACTGCATCGCGGTCGAGGAGATCTCTCGTGCCGACGCCGGTCTGGGCGCGACGCTGGAGGCGGGGGTCTCGCTCGGAATCTCGCCCCTCTTCGACTACGGCACCCGCGAGCAGAAGGAGCGCTGGCTTCCGGACCTGCTCGCCGGCCGCCGCCTGTGGGCGTTCGGGCTCACCGAGCCGGGTTCGGGATCGGACACGCGCGCGCTCCGCACCCGGGCCCGGCAGGAGGACGGCCACTGGGTCGTCAACGGGCAGAAGCAGTTCATCACCAACTCGGGGACACCGATCTCGGCGGGCGTCACCATCACCGCGATCACGGGTCCCGGCCGCGATGCCGGGCACCCGGAGATCTCGGCGTTGCTGATCCCGCAGGAGACGCCGGGATACGTCGTGCAGCCGGCCTACCGCAAGCTGGGCTGGCACTCGTCGGACACGCACCCCCTGGCGTTCGACGACTGCCGGGTCCCTGTGGGCAACCTGCTGGGGGAGCGAGGCGGAGGGCAGCGGCAGTTCCTGCGCACGCTGACCGCCGGGAGGGCGGCGATCGGCGCCCTCTCGCTGGGCCTGGCCCGGGCCTGCCTGGATGTCTCGCTGGCCTACGCCAAGGAGCGGATCGCGTTCGGGGAGCCGATCGGCAAGCGTCAGGCGATCCAGTTCAAGCTGGCCGACATGGCGACCGAGGTCGAGCTGGCGAGGCTGGTCGTCTACCGGGCCGCCGCCGCGGTGGAGGATCCGACCACCCCGCAGGAGGAGCTCACCCGTCTCTGTTCGATGGCCAAGCTGTGGGCTTCCGGGGTGTCACGTCGCGCCGCCGACGAGGCGATCCAGATCCACGGCGGATACGGCTTCATCGAGGACTACCCGGTGGCGCGCTACTGGCGTGACGTCAAGATCAACGAGATCGGCGAAGGCACCAGCGAGGTCCAGCGGATGCTGATCGCGGGCACCCTCGGCCTCTGAGCCAGGACGACGACCTTCACCTGCCCGAGTGCAGGCACTCGGGGCTGTGAAACCCGTGTGAGAGCGGTCAGCCCCCGTTGTTTGCGATCGCGCCGAGGACGCCGGTGCTCAGCACGATGATGAACACGATGACGCTGAGAGCGATCGCCACGCCCCCGGTGATGATGCCGGTCAGCGCCATCCCCGATCCACCCTGGGTACCGCCCGACTGATTGATCTGGCTGCGCCCGACGAAGCCCAGGATCAGCGCGGCCACCGCGGGCAGGAACCCGAGACCGCAGAAGAACATCAGCACCAGCCCGCCGATCCCGCAGATCATCGAGATCAGGGCCAGCGAGTTGTTGCGCTGTGCGGGATAGCCTGCCGCGCCGTACTGCACCGGGCCGCCGTAGTAGGGCCCGGGAGCGGGCGGCGGCATGTAGGACGGCGGAGGCGTGGACGAGGGCGCCTGCTGGTATCCACCTGCCGCATACGGGTCCTGCGGGGGCGGCGGCGTGTACGGGGGCTGCTCACCGTACGGATTGTTGGGATCGCCGCCGTACGGCGGAGGTGGTTGTGCCATTTGGTCGGGGATCGTACCACTCGTCATCGCTCCCGCCCCCCAGGACAAACGCGGGCGTGAGCGGACCCCTCAGGAGTTGGGATTGCCCTGCCGGAACCCCGGTCGATGGCGTGCCGATCGGCCTGGCTCAGCCCCCGTAGACGGCGTTGAAGAGGCCGTCCAGCGCGATGGTGGTGAAGATCGCGCTCGCGACGACGCCGACCGCGATCCCGATGCAGGCGAAGACCAGCCCCACGGTCGGCAGCTCCCGTCCCCGGTGCCCGGGCGGGAACGCGCGTCGCGCCTGCAGCGAGAGCACGGCGCCGAAGATGCCGCATCCCAGCCCGACGAGGGGCACCCAGCACAGGCAGGCGCCGATGAGCCCGAGAACGAATCCAGGGAGGGTCAGGTCGGGCGAGGCAGGTCCGGCTGCGGCCACGCGCGGGCCGGGCGGAAGCGGCGCGGTGGCCGGCACCGGACGCGACGCCACCTGCGCGAACCAGAGCTCGGGCGGCTCGTCACCCCAGACCGGCCATTCGCCGATCCCGGGGCGAGGCTCAGCGGGGGGCCGGGAGCTCACCCCTCGAAGGTACCGCGTGTGGGCGCCGATGGGCACACCGCGAGTGGCGCGAGCTGGGCACCTACTCGTCGGAGTCCAGATCCGACTCCGAGTCCGGATCGAGCTCGGCCGCGTCGAGCGAGAGCTCGCACTCCCAGCGCCCGTCCTCGCGGCGGCGCATGAAGCGCATGTATCCGGGATTCCGGGACACCTGGTGGAAGAGCTCGGGGCTGATCAGCCCCCTCAGACGAGCCAGGTCGGGGTAGTCGGGGTCGCGCATGATCCCGCCCACCACGCCGCCCAGCTCACGCCACTGGCCTTCGGTCAACGGATCGCCGTAACCGGCGATGGTGACCAGCAGCGCGGCGGTGACGCCGGTGATCGTCTCCGGCAGAAGCTTGCGCGCCTTCCCCCGGGTGATCACCTCGCGCCCGACGTCGATGATCTCGGCGATCCGGTCGCGTCGCACGCCGATGATGTCCCGTCCGCTGCCGACCGTCGTCCCCTCGAGATACCGCGGTCCCTGCTCCATGCGTCGAGCAATTCTAGGGGTGCCGGCGAAGGGTCGCCAACCTCACTCACGCAGGCCACCCGTCGCACCGCCGGCCTGGGGTACCCTCTGATCCGTTTTGGATCCCGAGCTGTCGAGCGAGCACCGGGCCCTTCGCGAGACCGTGCGCGCGTTCGCCGACCAGGTGATCCGCCCGCTCGCGGCGGAGATCGATCGCGACCATCGCTTTCCCTCCGAGGTCATCGCGGCCGCCGCCGAGCTCGACCTGCTCGGCATCCTGGTCCCCGAGGCCTACGGCGGCGCGGGGATGGACCACCTGGCGTTCACGATCTGTATCGAGGAGGTCGCCCGCGCCTGCGCCAGCTGCGCCGTCATCCTCGACGTCCACTCCTCGGTGGGCACCGAACCGATCGTGCTGTTCGGGACCGACGACCAAAAGCGCGCGTGGCTGCCTCCGCTCGCGTCGGGGCGGCTGCTCGGCGCCTTCTGCCTCACCGAGCCGGACTCCGGGTCCGACGCGGCGTCGCTCAAGGCGACCGCCCAGCGCGACGGCACGGGCTGGGCGCTGACCGGGACAAAGACCTTCATCACCAACGTCGGCCAGGCCGGGCTCTATATCGTCTTCGCGCGGGTCCCGGACGGGATCAGCGCCTTTCTGGTGCCGGCCGACGCGCCGGGAGTCCGGGTGGGGCAGGTGTTCCGCAAGATGGGGCTCAACGGCTCTCCCACCGGTGAGCTCATCCTCGACGACGCACGGGTCCCGGCGGACTCGCTGCTCCATCTGGCGGGCAAAGGCTTCCAGGTCGCGATGCGCGCGCTCGACTCGGGCCGGATCGGGATCTCGGGGCAGGCCCTGGGTATCACCGGCGCCGCGCTGGCCGAGTCGTCCGGCTTTCTCATCCAGCGCCGGCAGTTCGGCCGGCCGCTGGCGTCCTTTCAGGGGCTGCAGTTCATGGTCGCCGACATGGCGACCCGCTTCGAGGCAGCCCGCCGCCTCGCCTATCACGCCGCCTGGCTGTGCGACCAGGGGCGGCCCTTCACCCGGGAGGCCTCTATCGCCAAGCTCTTCTGTACCGACACCGCGATGGAGGTGGCGACCGACGCGGTGCAGCTCTGTGGCGGCTACGGGTTCACCTCCGACCTGCCCCTGGAGCGTCATTTCCGCGACGCCAAGGCACTGCAGATCTACGAGGGGTCGAATCAGGTGCAGCGTATTGTGATCGCCCGTGACGTCCTCGGCTGAGGCCAGGGGGGTGTCGAGGGAGGGCGCCGAGAGATCGGGCGGCCAGGTGGTTCAGATGCAAGGCGCCGCTGCGGAGCGGAAGGAGCGCGTCCGTAACTCGTGACTGAGCACCGTAAAGCGGCAACGTCGCAGGTGGGCCGCATGGGCGTTCGAGATCCGGTGACCGGCCCCCAACACTCCCCTGAGGTCGCCGTGGCGGAGGTGTCGGATCCGACCCCGGCGTCGCGTCTTCAGACCGCGGGTACCGTCCTCTTCGCGCTGGCGCTGGCGCTGTCGCCGACCTATGTCGTGCGCCCCCATCTGGGCCCGCTCCCGCTCACCGTGCTCGAGATCGCGCTGGTGGTGGCGCTGGTGGTCGGCTACGTGGCGTATTGGCCCGACCTGCCGTGGCGGAACCCCTACCTGCTCCCGGGCGGCTTGCTCCTGCTGGCCGCGCTGATCGCGGTGGCGGTGTCGCCGGCGCGCCGGTCGGCGGCCGACACCTGGCTCGCCTACTTCGCGGAGCCGGCGGCCGCCGGCCTGCTGGCGGCCGCGGTCTGCCGCCGGCGCGATCACACGCGCATCCTGCTGCTGGGACTCGGCGTGGCGGGGGCGGTGATCTCCTTCGCCAACATCGTCAACACGCTCCACGCGATCGCCACCCATCACTTCAGCGACGTCACCCCGCCGGTCGCGATCTACGGGACCGCGAACGCGATCCCGCTGTATCTGGAGCCCCTGCTCGCGTTCGCGCTCGGAATCGTGGTCCTGTCCGACGACCACCGGGAGCGCTGGGTGGCGGCCGCCTTCGCGGTCCTCTTCATCGTCGCCGACGTGCTCAGCTTCTCCCGCCTGGGGTGGATCACGCTGGGCTGCCTGATCGTCTTCATGGCCGCCTTCTCGCGCTGGCGCTGGTGGATCTGGGCCGCCATCGTGGTGGTGGGGGGGGCGGCGTTCGCACTGTCGTCCAGCGTCCGGCGCCGGATCCTGGTCGAGTTCGGCTCCAGCGGCAACAACACGGTCCTGCTGCGCAAGCCGTTGTGGCTGTCAGCGCTCGACATGCTCCGGCACCGGCCGCTCCAGGGTGGGGGACTGGACGGCTTCAAGGCAACGGTCTCGCGGTACGCGGTCGACGGCTACAACCAGGACCTCATCTACCCGCACAACCTGTTCCTCGACTTCTGGTCCGAGACCGGGCTCCTGGGGCTGATCGCGATCATCTGGTATGGCGTTCAGCTGATCCGCTACGGAATTCGTGGGCTGCTCCGCCAGAACACGCCGTGGGTGCGGGCGCTCTCCCTGGGACTGCTGGGTCTGGTGCTCGCGTTCCTGGTCCACGGGATCGGCGACGTGCCGTACTTCAAGAACGACCAGGCGCTCGCGTTCTGGACACTGACCGGCATTCAGCTGGGTGCGCTGGGCGTGGCCGCCAGGCGGCGCTGAGCCGACCACCCGGGGCGGAGGCGGGTGGAATACTGAGGACACCATGACCTTCGACTTCGACGAGGAGCAGCTCGCGATCCGCGCCACGATCCGCGAGCTGGTCGAGGACCGGGTGCGGCCCCGCGCGGCGGAGATCGACGAGCGCGCCGAGTACCCGACCGACATCCAGGACCTGTTCAGCGAGAACGGCGTGCTGGCGATCCCGATCCCCGAGGAGTACGGCGGCATCAGCGGGAAGTCGACCACCATCTGCATGGGAATCGAAGAGATCGCGAAGGCGGACGCCACCAGCTCCCTGATCCTCGCGGTGCAGGCGCTGGGCTCCTACCCGATCCTGATCGCGGGCACCGAGGAGCAGAAGAAGCGGTTCTGCGGACCCCTCGCCGAAGGGCGGGTGGCGGCCTACGCGCTGTCGGAGCCGGACTCGGGTTCGGACGCGGTGGCCATGAAGACGACCGCCAGGAAGGTCGGCGACGAATACGTGATCAGCGGCTCCAAGATCTTCATCACCCACGGCTCCATCGCCGACACCCTGGTGGTGTTCGCGCGGACCTCGCCGGAGGGAGGCTCCCGCGGCATCTCCGCCTTCGTGCTGGAACGGGAGCAGAGCCCCTGGACGACGCTCAAGCTGGAGCACAAGCTGGGGATCAAGGGGTCTCCGACCGCGATGCTGGCGTTCGACGAGGTCCGGGTGCCGGCCGCCAACCGGCTCGGCACCGAGGGTCAGGGGTTCAAGATCGCGCTCCGCGTCCTCGACCACTCCCGGCCGGGGATCGGGGCGCAGGCGCTGGGCATCGCGGAGGGCGCGTTCGACGCCGCCCGCGCCCACGCCGTCGAGCGCCGCCAGTTCGGCCAGCCGCTGGCGTCCTTCCAGGGGCTGCAGTTCATGTTCGCCGACATGGCCACCCAGATCGAGGCCAGCCGCCAGCTGGTGTACCTGGCGGCGTCCAAGATCGACGCCGGGGCGCCGGACATCACCAAGTTCGCGGCCATGGCCAAGCTGTTCGCGTCTGACGCCGCCATGCGGGTGACCACCGACGCGGTGCAGATCTTCGGGGGCTACGGCTACATCCAGGACTACGCGGTCGAGCGGATGATGCGGGACGCCAAGATCACGCAGATCTACGAGGGCACGAACCAGATCCAGCGGGTCGTCATCGCCCGCTCGCTGCTCAGGGACTGACCCCCTCGTCGGTGCGCCTCCGGCGCATGCACGCGCCGGATAGGGCCCGTTGGTGCACCTCCGGGGCATGCACGCGCCGGGTTAGGGCCCGTTGGTGCACCTCCGGGTCACGCACGCGCCGGGTAGGCCCGTCGGCGCACCGCCGGTGTTCCGGGCCGCCGGCGTTGGGTGTCTCCCCTGCGAAGCCGGATGAAGGGCGGCGGTGCGGCATTCTGTACCCTGGCGTCCAGATGAGCGGGGAGAACGACCGGCCCGTCTCGAGTGGTCCCGGCGGCGCGCCCTGGCCACCGCCGGACCCGGACCACCCGCCCGAGGGACCGCCGTCCGGGCCCCCGACGGCCGGGTCCTGGGTCCAGCCGGGCACCCCCCCGCGATTCCCGCCGCCGTCCGCCCCGCCACCCCCGCCGTCGGGGCCACCACCGTCTGGAGCCTCGCCCGGAACGCCGCCGCCCGGAGCGCCGCCGCCGCGCCCGGAACATCCCCACTGGAGGCCGCCACCGGACCGGTCGCCCCGCCCGGCTGGACCACGCCGCGGCCCCCGCAAGGTCCCCCTGCCGGATGGTCGAGCCGGCCGGGCCCGCCGGCACCGGCCGCTCCGCCTGCGCCCACAGGGTATCCGCCGCCCGCGGTGCCCCCCGGCTATCCACCGCCGGGCTATGCACCCGCGGGGACCTATCCGCCGGGCTATGGCAGGCCGGGGTACCCGCCTTCCTCGGCCTACGGGCAGGCGCCCGGCTACCCGTCGCCGGGCTACGCGACGGCGGGCTATCCGGGGGCGGTGGTGGCGCCCGCTCGTCCGGCCCGAGCCCACGGCGACATGGACATGCTGGCCGTGGTCTCCCTGATCCTGGGCATTCTCGGGATCGTCACCTGTCTCGGCATCCCGGCCCCGCTGGCACTGTTTTTGGGGCTCGCGTCCCGCACCAAGATCCGCGAGGCAAACGGTGTCCTGCGCGGATCGGGTCTGGCGATGGCGGGCATCATCCTCGGCGCGCTGGGGACCGTCGAGTTGATTGTGGCCGTCGTCCTTGTCATAGTTATCGCAGTCAGGGCGGGATAAAACCCACCTTCACGTCCGTACCGAATCGTCGCCCTCTACGTTTTTGCACTGTCCAGGAAGGTAAACGTGAACGACTCCGGCAATTCTGGGCGCCGACCCCTGCGCCGGCGCCGCTCCCTCTACCACCCCGACCCCGACTCCTCGTCCGGCCGCCGTGCCGACTGGGGAAGGCCGGACCCGTGGGCAGAGGCGGATGATCCCGTAGCTCCTCCGCCCCGCCCGCCGGCCCGGACTCCGAGGCCCCGGTCCCGCCCGACCGCTGCTCCCGGCTGGTCCCGGTCTTCCCCCTCGCGCCGGCCCGGGTCCTCCCGTGGGCCGAGGCCGCCCCGCATCACCGGCACGCGGGTGCTCGCCGTGGTCGCGGCCGCCCTGGTGATCGTGGTCGGGATCTTCGCCTTCAAGGTCGCGATCTTCCTGCACTCGACGCTGAACGTCGGAAACCCGATCGCCGCCCTCAACCCGCCGCCGGGATCGGTGGCCTGGAAGATCGAGCGCGGGCAGACGGTTCGACTGCTCCTGCTCGGCTACGGCGGCTCCGAGAACGACGCCCCCTACCTGACCGACACCGTGATGATCCTCGAGATCGATCCCGCCACCAACACCGCGGTCGAGGCCTCGATCCCGCGTGACCTCTACACCACCTACACACTGAACGGGCAGACCATCGTCAACAAGGTCAACACCGCCTTCTCGAACGCCATGTACGAACTCCCCTCCTCGAACAAGTACCGAGGCGGTGAGGAGGCGATGAAGGTCGTCAGTCAAATGTCCGGTGTCAGCTTCGACGGCTACGTGGGCGTCGACTTCGTCGCGTTCCGCGACATCGTGAACGCGCTGGGCGGGATCACGATCTGCCTCTCAACGCCGCTCGACGACGATCAGTACCCCAACTACTCGGACGGGTATGTCAAGGGCGGCATCCACTTCAAGGCCGGCTGCCAGCACGTCAACGGGGAGCAGGCGCTGGAGATCGCGCGCTCCCGCCACGCCACGGAGGCGGCACAGGCCAGCGACTTCGCACGCGGCCAGCGGCAGCAGATGATCATCGAAGCGATCAAGAAGAAGGCCACCTCGGTGAACGCGATCGCGAACGCACCCGGGCTGATGGACGCGGTCTCCAACGACATGTCGACCGACCTCACGCTGACCGACCTGAAGGCGATCTACGACTGGTCGCAGCACGTGAACGCGACGAACGCGGTGCGAACGGTCTCCATCGACACCTCGAACTTCCTCGACGTGTGCGGCAACTACTACCTGTGCCCGAACACCGAGACCGGGTACTCGTTCTCTCAGAACTGGACCGAGCTGCGCCACTACTTCTCCTCGATCCTGGTGCCGCCGGCTCTCCAGGCGGCGCAGGTGCCGGTGCAGGTGCTGAACGGGTCGGAGAGCCTGGACTCGATGGGGGACCAGGTGACCTCGGGTCTCCAGATGGAAGGCTTCGCGACGGTCGCGCCCCTGCGCATCAACCCCGTCCAAAGCTCGACGGTCTACAACGACGGGGGCTCGAAGGGTGCGCCGACAGCGCAGTGGATGGGCGCTTACTTCGGAGCGCGGGTCGTCTCCGGCCCACCGCCAGGCATCAGCGGGACCCAGGCCGGTGCGGTCGTGGTCGAGCTGGGGCATGATTTCTCCCTGCAGTGGGTCGGGGAGAATACATAGGAGCACAGCCCCTGGTCGAAGACTTCCGGGCGGGGCGCATCCGGGCCCTCGCCCGAGCCATCACGCTCGTCGAGCGTGGGGATGACGCGGTCCGCCCGCTCCTCGACGAGGTGGTCGGCGGAGCGAGGCGGCCACCGGTCTGGGGCTTCACCGGTGCGCCCGGATCCGGGAAGTCGACGCTTGTGGACGCGCTGCTGGAGCGGCTCCGCGCCCAGGGGCTGCGGGCGGCGGTGCTGGCGGTGGACCCGAACTCGCCCTTCAGCGGGGGTGCGATCCTGGGCGACCGCGTGCGGATGCAGCGCCACGCCGGCGACGAGGGCGTGTACATCCGGTCGATGGGGGCGCGCGGCCACCTGGGCGGGCTCTCGCTGGCGAGCCGGGAGGCGCTGCGCCTGGTAGCCGCGTTCGGCTTCGACCGGGTGCTGCTGGAAACGGTGGGCGTGGGTCAGTCCGAGCTCGAGATCGCGGCCGTGGCCGACACCACCGTGGTGGTGCTGGCACCCGGCGCCGGCGACGGGATCCAGATGTTGAAGGCGGGGATCATGGAGATCGCCGACCTCTACTGCGTCAACAAGGCCGACCTGCCGGGCGCGCAGCGGACGCTCCTGGAGGTGCGGACGATGCTCAACATGGCGCCCAAGCCACCGCCCGGGAAGCCGGTGTGGCGGCCGCCGATCGTCGGCGTCTCGGGAATCTCGGGTACCGGACTGGACGACCTGCTGGAGGCGCTGCGGCGCCACCAGGTGTTCCTGGAGGCGAGCGGCGAGCGCCTCCGGCGGGCTCGCGCGCAGCTTCGCGAGGAGATCGCGGACCTGGTCGCGGATCGGGCGCGGGCCCGCGCGCTGGCCCGCCTGGACGCTGAGCCCGGCCTGCTGGCGGACCGGAATCCTTATCTGACCGCGGATCGGATAATGAGCTCATGACGCCGCCGTCCCGCGACACTCCCCAGGCTCCGCGCCCCCCGAGTCCGCTGCTTGGGGACCTCGGGCTGGACGCGCCGGCCGAGCACGAGGCCGCGCCCGAGAAACGGGAGGACGGCGTCCTCACCTCGACGATCTCCGGGCTGCCGCTGCGGGGCGTCTACGGACCCGAGGACTGGCACCGGCCGCAGGCCGAGCAGCCCGGGCAATTCCCCTATACCAGGGGCATTCACCCCAACGGGTACCGGGGCCGGCTCTGGACGATGCGGCAGTTCGCCGGTTTCGCCTCCGCGGAGGAGACGAACCGGCGCTACAAGTACCTGCTGCAGAACGGCCAGACGGGTCTCTCGGTGGCCTTCGACATGCCGACGCTGATGGGGCAGGACTCGGACGCCCCCACCTCGCACGGGGAGATCGGTCACTGCGGCGTGGCCGTCGACTCGCTCGCCGACATGGAGACGCTGCTGGACGGGATTCCGATCGGCGAGGTCACGACCTCGATGACGATCAACTCGCCGGCCGCGATCCTGCTCTGCATGTACCTGGCGGTGGCGGAGCAGCAGGGGGTGCCGTTCGCCCGTGTCGGTGGGACCCTCCAGAACGACATCCTGAAGGAGTACATCGCCCAGAAGGAGTACATCTTCCCGCCGCTCCCCTCGATGCGACTGGTGGTCGACTCGATCGAGTACTGCGCGCGGGAGGTGCCGCGCTTCAACCCGATCTCGATCTCGGGCTACCACATCCGCGAGGCCGGCTCGACGGCGGCCCAGGAGCTGGCGTTCACCCTCGCCGACGGGTTCTGCTACGTCGACGCGGCAGTCGAGCGGGGCCTGGGGGTCGACGAGTTCGCCCCGCGCCTCAGCTTCTTCTTCGACGCCCACATCGACTTCTTCGAGGAGATCGCCAAGTTCCGCGCCGCGCGGCGGATCTGGGCTCGCCACCTGCGCGAGCGATACGGCGCCCGCAACGAGCGCTCGTGGAAGCTGCGGTTCCACACCCAGACGGCCGGCGTCTCGCTGACCGCCCAGCAGCCGGAGCTCAACGTGGCGCGAACCGCGCTGGAGGCGATGTCGGCGGTGCTCGGCGGGACCCAGTCGCTGCACACGAACGCGCTCGACGAGGCGCTGGCATTGCCCACCGACCGGACCGCGCGCACCGCCCTTCGCACCCAGCAGCTGATCGCGTACGAGACCGGCGCCGCCAACGTGGTCGATCCACTCGGGGGCTCGTGGTTCGTGGAATCGTTGACCGACCGTCTGGAGCAGGAGGCGGAGGCCTACTTCCAGCGCATCGACGAGTTCGGCGGGGTGATCCCGGCCATCGAGGCCGGCTTCTTCCAGAAGGAGATCGCCGACGCCTCCTTCCAGTTCCAGCAGGAATACGAGCGGAAGGAGCGCCTGCAGGTGGGGGTCAACGCGTTCACCGAGGGCAACGAGGAGGATCCGGTCGAGATCCTGCGGATCTCCTCGGCACTCGAGTCGGCGCAGGTGGAGCGGGTGCGAGACGTGCGCTCCCGGCGGGACGCGGCGCGGGCGTCGAACGCGCTCGCCACGCTCGGACGTGCGGCGCGGTCGCCGGACGAGAACCTGATGCCGCACATCCTTCAGGCGGTGAAGGCCTACTGCACCGAGGGCGAGATCATGCAGGCGCTGATCGAGGTCTTCGGCACCTACACCGAGCGAGCCGTGATATGACCACCCCACGAAGCCTCGCAAGCTCGGCTTCGCGGGGACCCCGATGATGGCGACGCGCGTGCAGCCGGTCCGCATCGTGCTCGCCAAGGTCGGTCTGGACGGGCACGACCGCGGGGTCAAGGTGGTTGCCCGGGCGCTGCGGGACGCCGGCTACGAGGTCGTCTACGCCGGGCTCCGGCAGACACCGGCGATGGTGGTGGAGGCGGCGATCCAGGAGGACGCGCAGGTGATCGGGCTCTCCCTCCACTCGGGCGCCCACATGACGCTGTTCCCGGCGGTGATCGAGGAGCTGCGGCGCCGCGACGCGACCGACATCATGGTGTTCGGGGGTGGCATCATCCCCGACGAGGACATCGAGCCGCTGCACGAGGCTGGGGTGGCGGCGGTGTTCGGGCCGGGTGCGCCGCTGCAGTCGATCGTGGACTGGCTTCGCGAGCGCTTCCCGGAAGGCCCGTAACCCGCCCCGCACCCCCGCACACCCCACCCCCGCCGCCGGTGGTAGCGCCAGAGTGTCCACACTCCGACCCTACCGGCGCCGTTTTAGCGTCGGACTGCGGACACTCTGGCAATACCCGGGGGGCTGGGCGGTGTGAGGTGACAGCGCTCAGGCGGCGTCGATCGCCGCGTTGACCTGCCGGATCAGCGCTTGCAGCTGCCCGTGAAGAGTCTGCGCGTCCCTCTGCATCGCCGAGAACTCGGAGCGGAACCGCTCGGCGTCGGGTCCGTTCCAGCGTTCCAGCGCGACACGCCCTTTCGAGACACGAGCCGGTGTCTGCGACGAGAGCATCACCATCGCCGCAGTCGCCTGGCTCACCACCTCCTCGGCGAGCGCCTTGTTCAGTTTGGGGGCGCTGCCACCACCCCCGGAAGTCGCTGCCAGAGTCATCGCTGCCTGCTCCTTGTGTCTGATCGGGGCCGCGTCCCCGAACCAGGACGGGCACGGACCGGAGGCCGCCAGCCCGGCACCTGCACCCGCAGCACCGCGGCCTGGGCGAAGAGAAGAACGTAGAGCCCCACCACCGCCATCACGATGGTGGGCGCGCCGGGACCCTGGTAAGACCGGACCAGGGCGGTGCCGCCGGCGACCACGACCACGGCGGGGACCAGCGCCAGCACGATTCCCAGCGGGCTCGATCGCGGCTCCAGGAGAGCGGCCAGGACCCGGCGCCGGTACGCGTAGCCGAGGCCGGCAACCAGCAGCCCGACTGCGGCCAGCGCGATCGCCAGCCAGGTGGCGGCGCCCGCCGCCGCCCAGGCTCCGGCCAGCATGCCGAGGGCGAACACATCGAAGTCCAGGACCGTCAGGAACCCTCGCCAGGGGCGGCGTGGATGGGGACCTTCGGCCAGGGCCCTGACCACGTCCAGCGCAATCGCCAGGACCGCGATCCCGACCGGCACCAGAGCCGCCGCCCAGCGGCCGGTCGCCGCCCCGACCAGGAGCCAGCCCAACCCCCCGCCGATCAGCGCCAGCCCGTCCGCCGCGAACAGGGGGCGGCGGCCGCCCTCACGGCGGAGCCGGTCTCAGAGCCAGTTGACCGGATTGAGATCATCGACCACCTTCTTGCCCTCGTCCCAGGCATCGGAGGCCAGCTTCTCACCCTCGTGGAAGCCGCTCGCAACCACGTGCACCGCATCGCTTCGCAGCGCCTTGCCGGTGCCGGTGCTCATGAACCACCCCACGCCGGCACCCACGCCGACTCCGATCAACGTCCCCAGACCGGGAACCACGGAGCCCGCCTCGCCGCCGATCATGGCGCCCATCGCCGTACCGCCGGCGGTGGCGGCCGCGTCCGACAGCGCGATCGCGCCCGCGGTGGTGGCGCCGTCCACCGTCACCGCGGCCGCGAACTGGTTGCCGAACCCCTGCCTCCGATCGCTCCCCCACCCGTAGTTGTAGATGTCGGTTCCGAGCATGAGCGTCATCGCGGCGGCACCGCCGGCCTTCGGTGCGGCCTTCCAGAACGCGGCGTCGGTGGGGTTGAACGCTTTCGAAAGGTCCCCGCTGACCATCGTCGGGAGATCGAAGTACTTGGCGACCGACGCGTTGTCGGCCAGATACCGCGTGCCGTCCAGCCGGCCGGACTGGATGTACTGCTCGACCCAGGAGTCGTCGCTGCCGAGGAACCGCCACCCTTTCGCGATGATGTACTTGCCGTCCGCGCTCGGCACCAGCCGGTAGCCCTTCAGGAGCGAGGCGAGGACGGTCGGCAGCTGGCCCCCCCTGGCGCCGAAGCCCCAGACCTTGGTGATCCACCACTTGTTCGCCAGAAGCCAGGTCAGCGTCGCGTGCCCCGACGGCAGCAGGTCGAGAAACCCGTTCTTGCCCGCCTCCTGCGCCCGCAGCAGCTGCGCGCCGCGGGCCGCCGCACCCTGCGGCTCCTCACCCTTGACCAGCGCGTTGATGAGCGACTGCTGCGCCTGCACGACCCGACCCGGAATGGAGCCTCCCTGGTCGGCGTTGGCGAACGCGTTGCCGACATCGCCCACCCAGGCATCGACGGCCGCGTTGCCGCTCGCGTACGCGGCCAGCTGGGAGCCCAGGGCGGGCAGCGGCCCCAGCACCTTGGGGTCCGGCGCCGAGCTGTTCAGCGCGTCGATCGCGGACTGCAGCCGGCTGCCCTGCAGGTTGAGGCGGGCGTCCATCTCGATCGCGGCCGCCCCGTACGAGGTGAGGTTCCCGGGTATCGCGCTGACCAGAGACATCTCACCCACCTAGAACGCCGCGGCCGGCGGCGGTGGTCGCTGCCCAACCTCACGACCTAAACCCCGGTTTCGCGTGAAAACGGCACTATGGCGCCGCCCATAGACCCGGTTTCGCGTGAAAACGGAGACGGGCCCCGGGCGCCCCTCAGGGCCAGGCCGCCGCCGCGACCTCCGCGCACCGCGTCTCTGCCCACCGCCAGAGGCACGGGACCCTGGTCGTCGAGCAGCGCCGCGGCGTGCCGGAGCCAGCGCGCATCTCTGGCCGCTGCGGCCACGGTCGCGGCACCGGCCAGCCGCGCCGCAAAGCGGCCCGCGATCCAGAGCAGCCGGCCACTCCCGGTCTCCTCGGCGTACGCGCCTCCTTGCTCCGCCAGAAGGGAGGACAGAGTGAGCATCGCCAGCCGGTCCGCCAGGTGTGCGGCCTGCACCTGCTGGACCGGCTCGTCGAGCAGCGCCAGCTCCTCCAGCTCCGCGCGCTGCCGCGCCAGGTCCTCGAGCAGGCGAGCCGTCAGCGGAGCGGCCAGACCGGCGGCCGACAGCCGGCGTTCGAGGTCCGTGAAGAGTGCCGTTGCGTGGCCCTGGTCAGCCGCGCGCACCACCTCGAGCGCCAGCACGTTGGGCGATCCCTCCCAGGCCGCGATCGCGATCGCGTCGTCGAGGAGCCCCCGCTCGAGCGCGGAGACGGAACCGCCCGCGAGCCGGATCGCGCGCATCGAGGCGTCGGCGGCGAGCTGGCTCAGCGACCGCTTGAGGAGCGGCGCCAGCAGCCGCAGGGAGCCCTCGTTGCCGAGACGCCCGTGGTCCGTCTGCTGCAGCACGTCGGCCCCGACCAGGGCCCCGGTGGTGGCGGCGACCGCATCCACCACCAGGCCGGCCAGCTCCTCGCGATAGAGCGGCTCGGCGCCCACCCGGCGGTCCTCGCCAGGCCGCCGCGCGCGGGTGCGTGCGCCCTCGGCCGCCTGGCGCGCGATCGCCGCCGCCACCACCCCGAGCAGGATCCGGGTGGCGGTGACCACGTCCATCGCCTGCCGGAAGCCGCGACCCGGTCGCCCCACCAGCCACGCCCGCGCGCCCGCGAGCCGGACCCTGCCGATGGCGAGGCCGGGGAGACCTGGAAGGGCGGCGGAATCCCTGAGCGACTCCACCCGCATGGCGTTGGGGGACCCGCCTTCGAGCCGCCGGGGCACCGCGAACAGCGCGAGACCGCGGGTACCGCCGACCGCGCCCTGCGGACGCGCCAGGATCAGCGACAGGTCCGCACCCGCGTTGGCGGCCAGCCCCTTCTCTCCGGTCAGGCGCCAGCCGCCGTCGCCGTCGGGCAGGGCCGTCGTTTCGATCTGGCCCAGGTCGGCACCCGACCTGGCCTCGGTGAGCAGGATGGCGGCCGTCATCGGCGGCTCGGCGGCGCCCGTCAGCTGCGGCATCCAGCGTGCCGCGAGTGCCGGGTCGTGCCGCTCCAGGGTCCGGCAGACCGCGTCGGTGACGAGCAGCGAACCGCCGGCCACCGCACGGTCGGTCTCCGCCAGGGACAGGAGCACGGCGGCCGTCAGCGCGCGGGGCGCGCGACGGGCCAGGTTGCGCCAGCCGGGGAGATAGGTCGACCCCACCAGACCCAGGCTTCTGGACTCCCGCTCCAGGTCACGAGCCGCCACTCCCACGGTGACGCCACCGGCGCCGTCGAGGAGCGGAGGCGTCCGGAGGAGGGACGCGTGGAGCGTGGCGACGGGCCCCCGCGCCGCCGTACAGGCCTCGTCCAGGGCGGACGCCGCGGCGGGTGCCAGCTCGTCACCGGCGAGCCGCTCGACCAGCCAGCGGAGGTGGGAGTCGGGGCCGGCCTGCGAGGCGTCGGGGCGGATATCGCTCGACACGGGGGCAGGCTCGCCCATGCTCACCACACTACGGGGGGTTGCTATCCTGTAATGCTGGTCTGCGAGCCTCCGGGCGCGCGGCCCGAGATCCCCGATTCCATCGCCCGCGGGCACCGGTCCCGCGCCGGTCGCGGGCTCCATTCCACCAGGTGAACAGATCATGCAGCTGACCGCCAGCCCTCGCGAGGCCCAGGGAAAGGCCTCCCGCAAGCTTCGTCCACTGGGCAAGGTGCCCGCCGTCGTCTACGGCCAGGGCAACCCGGCTCTGGCGGTCGCGATCGACGCGCACGAGCTGGACCGCCTGCTCGCGCATGCCGGGCGCACGCTTCTGCTCGACCTGGTGATCGACGGGGGTGGAACGGCCAAGGCCGAGACCAAGAAGGTCCTGATCAAGGAAGTGCAGATGAGCCCGCGGCGCAACACGCCCGTGCACGTCGACTTCCACGCCGTCAGCCTGCGCGAAAAGGTCCAGGTCGAGGTCCCGATCGCGTTCGTCGGCGAGTCTCCGGCGGTCAAGGCCGGGCTCGGCGATCTGATCCCGATCGTGCACGCGCTCACCGTCGAGTGCCTCCCGACCAACATCCCGCAGTCGATCGAAGCCTCCATCGAATCGCTGGAGGAGGCCGACCAGACGCTCCGCATCGGTGACCTCAAGCTGCCGCCAGGGGTGGACGTGATCGGCGACCCCGAGGAGTCGGTGGTCAGGATCGCGCCGCCGCGAGTGGCGACCGAAGACGTGGCCGAGGCGGAAGGGGCTCCCGAAGGTGTGGCCGAAGAGGGCGCCGAGCAGGCCTCTGACGAGGGCGAGTAGAGGGGCCGGAGGGCAGGAGTCGGCGGCAGGCCCCGGCAGGGTGGGGCCTGCCTGCCACCCGTCCAGGAGGAGAGGGTGCATGAATCTGCACGTCGTTGAGCTGCCCGCCGCCCACAGCTGGGGGAGGTTCGAACCCACGCCGGAGCCGGAGACGTACCGGCACGACGGCGTCTACCAGGCGTCCGGGGCCTCGCTCACCTTTGCCCGGCCCGACTTCGAGGGCGCGCTGGTCGACGACCCGATCGCCTCGCTGGCGACGATGAGCGGACGCATCGCGGAAGCGGTGGCCGACGGTGCCGGGGCGGGGCGGAAAGTCCTGATGGTGGGCGGTAACTGCACGGCGGTCCCCGGCATGGTCGGCGGGCTGCAGCAGGGGCTCGGTGCCACCCGGCGGATCGGGCTGGTGTGGTTCGACGCCCACGGTGACTTCAACACGCCCCGGACGACCATCAGCGGAATGCTCGGTGGCATGCCGGTGGCGGTGGCGGCCGGGCTCTGCTACCCGGTCTGGCGAGCGGGGGCCGGACAGGAGGTGGCCCTGCCCACGGACCGGATCGTGATGGTCGACGTGCGGGACCTCGACGCCGCCGAGGAGACCCTGATCCAGGCGACCGACGTCACCCGCGCGGCGGTCGTGGGGCCTGAGCTCGGCGCCGCGGTGAGCCGGCTGGCGGCGGACACCGACGTGATCTACCTCCACATCGACCTCGACGTGCTCGACGAATCCCTGGTTCCGTCGCATCACACCAAGGCACCCGGCGGTCCCGACCTGGCGCAGACGCTGGCGGCGGTGGAGACGGTGCTCGACACCGGCCGCGTCGAGGCGCTGGCGCTGGTGTCGGTGTGCAGCACCGACCCCGGTGGCGACGTCTCTTTGGCCTCGGCGATCGACCTGCTGCGCCCCAGCCTGGCGCATTGGGGCCGCGCCGCCGACGCGAGCCGCGCCCCGACTGCCGAGCCTCCTATGTCAAGTGGCGCGTCACCGTCGTCCATGGAGGGCGGCGTCCAGGAGGGAGGTGACCTCGCCGAGGTTCGCGGGGTCCGCGTTGGTGGCGCGCCAGAGGCCGGCGGAACGGCGTAAGCGGTAGGCGCGTTCCTGGCAAGCTCGCGAGCAGTAACGGCGGCGTCGGCCGGTCGGTTTCTGAGGGAAGCTCTGGCCGCACAGCATGCAGATTCCTTTCGTCACATTCATTTCGTCACGGTTTGGTGATGAATCAAGTTAATTTCGTCACAGATAGAGAGGCGCTGAAGAGCAGCCTGGTCGCGGAGCAAGCGACGGAAAGCCTCATCGGAGAGCTTTCGTTTGAGGGCTCGACGTGCGTCTTTTGGTTGGTCGTGGTCGGCGAGGCGGCGCTGGTAGTAGGCGTGGCCCGCAGACCCCTCCATGCGGATTTGCGTGATGGCTATCCGATGAAGCGCCGCATTCATCTGCCGGTTTCCCCCATGGTTCAACCGGAACTGTTTGGCATTCCCCGACCACACCGGGATGGGGGCGGTTCCGTTGAACCTGGCGAACGCCGCCTTGCTGCGGAAGCGAGCCACGTCGGCGGTCTCGGCAAAAATCCGTGCGGCACTTAGGACCCCGCACCCGGCCAGGGCGAGGAGGTTGGGGACCAGGGCGCTCACTCGCTTCTCGAGGTCCCGCTCGAGCGCGCTGATGCTGACGCTCAGCGCGTGGACGGAGTTGGTCAGGTCGCGAGCCAGCATCGCCACGGTGCCCGTTCTGGAGTCCAGGCGATGCTTGATCCGGCGGACCCAGACGAGCTTGCTCAAGGCGCGCGCCGGGATCTCAAACTCGGGATCCAATTCAAACAGGTGTTCCCGGAGCCGATTCTCCTTCTGCGTCCGTTCCCTCACCAGGTCGTCGTGATGGTCCAGCAACAGCTTGACCTCTCGGCTGGGACCATCCAACTGGGCGATCGGAAGATCCGGCTCCCGCAGTGCCGCACGCGCCACCGCCAGAGCGTCAATCGGGTCCGCGCACTCAGGCTCTCTAAGCCGACCCGCCACCCCCGACTGCCGGGCACTCGGCAGGTTCAGGCGCCGCGCTCAGTCGAAGGCTTCGAGGACGATGCGGGCCAGCGTCGGGAACCGGTCCGCGTCCAGGTCCGACTCCTCGCGCAGGAGCCGCTCGATGTCGGAGCGCGCCAGGTCGCGATGGATGCCCGCCGCGTACTGCTGCGCCAGCGATCGCAGGTGGTAGGTGTGGTCGGGAGCGGTCGAGGTGGTCGCCAGGCCGGCGTCGTCGGCGTCGAGGTCCACGTGGGAGGCCCACAGCGCCACCTCCTTGGCCCCGGTGTCGGGCGCGTCGGAGAGATGCAGGATGTTGACGCCGCCTCCGATCCCGTACCGCTCCCGCAGCGATCCCGGCCGGCTCTCCGCGATGCGCGTCTCGCCCAGGTCGAACCGCATGCGCTCGAGCACGGCCGCGTCCGCCTCGATCCGGCCCACCACCACCGGCAGCGCCGACATGAAGTCGACCAGCCAGGGGAAGAACGGGCGCCCCTGCAGAAAGTCGTAATGCCGCTCGACCAGCGCCCGCGGGGCCTGGAACCAGGTCAGCCCGTGGACCCTCCAACCATCCTCCGACAGCAGCCAGTCCGCGGCCGCGGCGCGCACGGCCGGACGGTGGGCCGCGTCGGGCTTGAAGATGCAAAGCGCGTCTGCCACCGCGCCATCCTACTTTTCGACCCGCGATCGGGCGGCGAATCACGCCCGTTCCCTGCGAAACGGCGGTCGTGAGGCTCGAGATGACCGCCGTTCCGTGCGAAACGGGGCCGCGGGCGGGGCCCTACCGGTCGCGCTCGGTGGGCTCCACGAAGTGCCGGCCGACGAGCCGGTCGGGCAGGTGCTGCTGCTCCACCACGCCCCCCTCGTAGTCGTGGGCGTAGCGGTAGCCCTCGCCGTAGCCCAGCCGCCGCATGAGGCCGGTGGGGGCGTTGCGCAGGTGCAGCGGGACCGGCAGGTCGCCGATCTCCCGCACCGCCGCCGCCGCCGCCGCGTAGGCCCGCTTGACGGTGTCCGACTTGGGCGCCCGGGCCAGGTGCAGCGCCGCCTGGGTGAGAGGGTGGATGGCCTCCGGCATCCCCACCAGGTGGGCCGCCTGCTGCGCCGCCACCGCGACGGGGAGCGCGGTCGGGTCGGCCAGACCGATGTCCTCCGAGGCCAGGATGACGAGGCGCCGCGCCACGAAATTGACCGGCTCCCCGGCCTCCAGCATCCGGGCCAGCCAGTAGACGGCGGCATCCGGATCCGACCCGCGGATCGATTTGATCAGGGCCGAGACGATGTCGTAGTGCTGGTCGCCGGCCCGATCGTGCAGCAGGTGCGGGGACTGCAGAGCTTCCGCCACCTGTGCCACCTTGATCACCGAACCGGGCCCGCCGGCGAGCGCGGCCGCCACCTCCACCGCACCCAGCGCGCGCCGGGCATCGCCCTGGGCGGCGGCCAGGAGGCGTTCCATGGCGTCCTCGTCGATCGTCATTTCGACGGCGTGCAGCCCGCGTTCGACGATCGTGCGCAGATCGGACGCCGGCAGCGCTCCCAGCTTGAACACGCGGGTGCGGGACAGCAGCGCCGAGATGACCTCGAACGAGGGATTCTCGGTGGTGGCGCCGATCAGCGTCACGGTCCCGTCCTCGACATGCGGCAGCACGGCGTCCTGCTGCGCCTTGTTGAAGCGGTGGATCTCGTCGATGAAGAGCACCGTCGGGCGCCCCAGCTGCCGGCGCTGTCGAGCCTCGGCCACCACCCGGCGCAGGTCCGCCACGCCCGCCGTGACCGCGGACAGGCTCTCGAAGTGGCCTGAGACGCTGCGCGCGAGGACGCGGGCGAGCGTCGTCTTCCCCGAGCCTGGCGGACCCCAGAGCACCATGCTCGGCAGATGGCCGGCGGAGATGAGGCGGCCCAGCACCGACACCAGCTCGTCCTGGCCAAGCACGTCCTCCAGCCGCTCCGGCCGCAGACGAGCCGCCAGGGGCGTCTCGGTACCGATCTCGGCCGCCGGCAGGGGCTCCCCGGACCGCGTGCCGCCGTCGCGGCGGCCTGCCCCGGGACGGGTCGACCCGGGCGTGTCCAACCCCCTGGCCCGGCGGGACGGGGCTTCAGGAATCTCGGGCGGTGGGAAGAGGTCCGGCTGGTCCGCCACCCCGTGCAGCTTACGGGCGTCCAGGTAGCCTGACCATATTGTCTGAACCCGAGTTCTCCACCCAGCCCGAGCACGGCCGGCCCGACGCGCGCACCCGCGTCCTCCTCGTGCGCCACGCCGAGGTGGAAAACCCCCTGCACGTGCTGTACGGCCACCTCGACGGCTTCGGGCTCAGCGCCCGTGGCCGGCTGCAGGCGGAGGCCCTCGGGCGCCGGTTTCGCGAGGCGGGGCTGCGCCGCATCGTCCACAGCCCGCTTCAGCGCGCGGTGGAGACGGCGACGCTGATCAACGGACAGCTGCCGGAGCCGGTACCCCTGGAGCCCGACCCCGCGCTGCGAGAAGCGGACTTCAGCCGGTACCTGCAGGGCGTGACCTACTGGCAGATCCCGGTCCGCCGCCCGCTCTGGTTCGTGCACCGTGCGCGCCGGGGCATGGTGCCCGGCGACGAGACGGTGGACCGGATGGGGGGTCGGGTGCTGGAGGTCATGCAGCGGGTCGCGGCCGAGCATCCGGGCGAGCTGTCGGCCCTGATCAGCCACGCCGACCCGCTGCAGGCGGCCTGGGTGCTGCTCGACCACCGCCCGCACACGGATCGGGAGATGGTGCGGAAGGCGGTCGGGCGCGCCGGCGTCCTGGCGGTCGACCTGGAGGGGACGCGGATCGTGAGCGTCGAGTACACACCCACACCCGAGGTCACGGTCGAGCCTCAGACGGCGGCCGCCGCTTCATGACGCGGGCCTTCCCGGAGGGCTTTCTCTGGGGGTGCGCCACGGCCGCGCATCAGGTGGAGGGAGGGTCCACCAACAACAATTGGTGGCGGTACGAGCAGGAGGGCGGAATCGTGACCGGCGAGTCGTCGCTGGTCGCGAACGACGAGTGGCATCGCTACCGGGAGGACTTCGACCTCTTGAGCCGCTTGCACAACAACGCGCACCGCTTCTCCGTCGAATGGTCCAAGGTGGAGCCGCGGCCGGGCTGCTTCGACGAGGGCGCGATCGAGCACTACCGGGACGTGCTGCTGGAGCTGCGACGTCTGGGGATGACGCCGATGGTCACGCTCCTCCACTTCACGGCTCCGCTCTGGTTCGAGGACCGTGGCGGCTGGCGGGCGCCTGGCGCCGCGTCGCTGGTGGCTGCCGTTCGTCGAACGCGTGGCGGACGCGCTGGGGGACCTGGTCGGGCTGTGGTGCACCATCAACGAGCCGAACATCGCGGCCCTGCTGGGGTGGGTGGCGGCGGAGTTCCCGCCCGGGCGGCTGCACGACGTCGAGGGTTTCTACCGGGTCCTGAGCAACATGCGCCAGGCTCACGAGGCCGCCTACCGGCTCCTCCACCGGATCACGCCCGCGATCGGGGTCGGTCTCGCGTACCACCGCTGGGTTTTGCTCCCGGAGCGGCTGATCCCGGCCGACCGCCTGGCGGCCGCCTTCGGCTCCGCGGTGACGAGCCGCTGGCCGGCGCGGCCCTGGCAGTGGGACCCGGTGGTCGACGCCACCTCCGACTGGGTCGGGCTCAACCACTACACGGGCGAGCTGGCCCGGCTCGACGCCAGGCATCCGGCCGACCTGCTGATCCGCCGCAGGAACCCCGCCGGGCTGCCCGAGAGCGACTTCGGCTGGACGCTCAATCCGCGCTGGATGGGGCGGGCGCTGCGTGACCTGAAGTACCTGCGCAAGCCGATCTACATCACCGAGTCCGGGGTCTCCACCCAGGATGACCGGATCCGCGCGACCTACCTGCCGCAGGTCCTGGCCGAGGTCTGGGGCGCGATTCAGGACGGTGTCGACGTGCGCGGGTACTTTCACTGGACGGCGGTGGACAACTTCGAGTGGGCCCAGGGTTACAGCCAGCCGTTCGGACTCATCGCGTTCGACCCGCAGACGCAGGAGCGGACCGTCAAGCCCAGCGGCGAGCTGTTCGCGGCGATCGCGGAACGGAACGCACTTGAGGGGGAATCTGCGCCACGGTGAGCCGGCTCGCCTAGTGTGGTAACGCCGAGAATGCGCCTTGGAGTCACCGTGCCCTACAGCGGCCGCATGCCGATCCCGGCGCTGAGGCGTCTGGTGGAAGCCGCCGACGGGCTTGGCTACGACACCGTGTGGGCCCCCGAGGTCTACGGTGGAGACGCGTTCACCGTCCTGACCGACCTCGCCGCCCGCACCAGGCGAATCCGGCTCGGCACCGGGATCGTCAACATTTTCGGGCGCACGCCCGCCATGCTCGCGCAGACGGTCGCATCGCTGGACCTGCTGAGCGAGGGGCGGGTGATCCTGGGTCTCGGCACCTCCGGGCATCAGGTCGTCGAGGGATGGCACGGTCAACCGTTTGCGGGCAGCCTGCAGCGGCTGCGGGAGACGATCGAGATCGTGCGCATGATCCTGCGCCGTGACCGGCTCCAGTACGAGGGCGAGATCTTCCAGCTCTCGGGGGGACTCCGGCTCATCCTCCACCCCTATCGCACGGAGGTCCCGATCTACCTGGCGTCGATCACGCCCGGGGGCCTGGAGCTGACCGGTGAGCTGGCGGACGGCTGGCTCCCCCTCTTCGTGTCGCCCCGTCACTTCGAGACCACCTTTCGCCCGGCGCTGGAGAAGGGCGCGCAAAAGAGCGGGCGTGCCCTCGACGACCTCCAGGTCTGTGCCTACCAGCAGGTGGTGGTCGAGGAGGACCTGGCGCGGGCGCGGGATCTGGTGCGGCCGCATCTCGCCCTCTACATCGGAGGCATGGGATCGCGGCGCAAGAACTACTACAACCAGCTGTTTCGCCGCTACGGGTTCGAGGCGGAGGCGGCCCGCATCCAGGATCTCTATCTGGACGGCCACCGCAAGGAGGCGATGGCGGCGATCCCGGACGCGCTGGTCGACCTGGTCACCGTCTCCGGATCGCTCGACCGCTGCCGCGATCAGCTCCGGGAGCGAGCGGCCGCCGGCATCGACGAGCTGGCGCTGCAGCTCGAGGTCCCGGGGCCCGACGAGGCGTCGGCACTGCGCGCGCTCGAGGGGCTGCGGCCGGAGCTCGTCAACCGGTGACGCACCCCATCGGGCAATTGGTGCACCAACCGCCCCTGCGCCGCACCCAGAGTGCGCCATTGGTGCACCGACGCGTGGCCGGGGAGAGCCCGGAATGAGCGAGATGACGGGAATCAGCGGCCTCCTGACCTGGAAGCGGAGCGCCTGGAGCATGGCCGCGATCGCGGTGCTGGTGATCCTGGTCGCGCTGGGTTGGGGCCTCGTGCATCCCGCCGGCACCGCCGCTTCGCCGGTGGTCGGCAATCCGGCGCCGAACCTGGTCGTCGAGAGCTACGGCGGCGGTCCGGCGGTCTCGCTCGACACCCTGCAGGGAGAGCCGGTGGTGGTGAACTTCTGGGCATCCTGGTGCGCTCCCTGCCGCCAGGAGTCGCCGGCGCTGGATCAGGCGGCGAGGCGCCTCGCCGGCCGGGTGCACTTCCTGGGCGTCGACATCCAGGATTCCGCAAGTTCGGGAGGCAAGGTCGCGGCCACGGATGGCTACCCTTACCCCATGGGCCCCGCCAGGGGGGGAGTCCCGCCTGCGTACAACGTGACCGCTCCGCCCATCAGCTTCTTCATCAACGCTCACGGGATCGTCGTGGGGCGTTTCCTGGGCCCGCTCGATGGTGCGTCGCTCAACCAGTACCTCCAGCTGGCGGGCGGCACGTGATCAAGCTCATCATCGCCGGCCTGCTGCTGGCGGGCGGCGCCGCGTTCTTCGTCTGGCATTCGACGCAGCAGAGCGCCGAGTACTACCAGACCATCCAGCAGATGCGCCAGGACCCGCAGTCGGGCGATGTGCGCGTGGTCGGGGTCATCCAGCCTGACATCAAGAGGTTCGACGGCAACACCACCGTCGACTTCCAGCTCAAGGACGGGAAGGACCAGATGGAGGTGGTCTACTCAGGGACCCTCCCCAGCATCTTCCAGCCCGGCATCCAGGCGGTCGTACAGGGAAAGCCCGACCGCCAGGGGGTCTTCCAGGCGACCGAGCTGCAGACGAAGTGTCCGAGCCACTTCGCGACGGCGGCGCCGAAGACCGCGCCGGCCGCGTCCACCTGATGCTGGCCGATCTCGGAGCCGCGTTCCAGCTCGCGGGCCTGGTGCTGGCCCTCCTCTCGGCGGTGCTCGGCCTGTCGACGCTGGGCGGCGCGCCCCCGGCGCGGGCCGCCACCGCCCGGCGCGCCCTCTACGCGGCCGCGGTGATGGTCGCGGGCGCCTCGGCGTGCCTGCTGGTGGCGCTGGTGAGCAACGACTTCTCGATTGCGTACGTCTACCAGACCTCGTCGCGGTCACTGGGGCTGGGGCTCAAGCTGGCCGACCTCTGGGGCGGTGAGTCCGGGTCCCTGCTCTACTGGGCGCTCGCCATCTTCGTGATCGGGTCGGTGGCGGTGCACGTCGCCTCCCGCCGCCACCCCGAGCTGGCGACCGTGGCGGGGGCCCTGATCTCGGCGATCGCCGGCTTCTACCTGTTCACCCTGGTCTTTCTGTCCAGCCCCTTCGCCGTGCTCTCGGTAAGCCCGCAGGACGGCCTGGGCATGAACCCTCTGCTGCGTGATCTGGGGATGGAGATCCACCCGCTCTTCGAGCTCGCGGGGTACGGCTCGTTCGCGATCCCGTTCGCGTTCGCGATGGCGTCGCTCCTGCTGCGCCGGTACGACAGCGCCTGGATCGACGCCACGCGGCGGGTGGCGCTGCTCTCCTGGGGTCTGCTCTCGACCGGGCTGCTGCTCGGAATGTGGTGGTCGTACCACGTGCTCGGCTGGGGCGGCTACTTCGGCTGGGACCCGGTCGAGAACGTAGCGCTCATGCCCTGGCTGCTGATGACCGCGTACATCCACTCGATCCAGGTCCAGCAGCGTCGGGGCCGGCTGCGGGCCTGGAACTTTGGGCTCGTGATCGGGGCCTTCGTGCTCGCCACCTTCGGGGACTTCATCGTCCGCAGCGGGATCATCCCCTCGGTCCACGCGTTCGCGATCAGCGACACCTCGACCTGGTTCCTCGGCTTCGTCGCCCTCTGCGTCATCTTCTCCGGCGTGGTGCTGGCGCGCTCGGCCGGGTCTCTGCGTGCGGCGCGCCCGATGGCGGGGGCCCTCTCTCGCGAGGGCACGTTCCTGCTGCAGAACGTGATCATCCTGGTGCTGGTGGCGGCGATCCTGTGGGGGGTGCTGCTGCCCCTGCTGGCCGGAGCGGCGACCGGCCACCAGATCGTGGTCAGCTCCCCGTACTACGACCAGACCTCGGCGCCCCTGATGGCGTTGCTGCTGGCGCTGCTCGCGGTCGGGCCACTGGTGCCCTGGCGCCGCGTCGTGCGCGGTGGCGGGCGCCTGTCGCTGGGCAGCTGGTCGCGGCGCCTGCTGTGGCCGGTGGTGGGATGGGCGCTGACGCTGGGGGTGCTGCTGGCGCTCGGCGTTCGGGCCCTGGGACCCCTGGTTGCGCTTCCGCTGGCGGTCGGCGGCCTTGCCACCTGCGTTGCCGAGTACGTGCGCGGGGGCCGGCAGGTAGCGCGTCAGGTACGCTCCGGCGCCGGCCTGCTGCGCTCGATCGCCCGCGTCATGGTCGCGAACCGTCAGCGGTACGGGGCATACCTGGCCCACGTTGGGATTCTGGTCATCGCGATCGGCATCATCGGCTCGCAGTTCTGGCAGCAGCAGTCGCAGGTGCTGCTGCGTCAGGGTCAGACCGCGGAGCTGGCCGGATACCACCTGACCTACCAGGGCCGGTCGACGGTGCGCGACGGAGATCACGACGTGACGACCGCGGTGCTGCGCGAGCCGGACGGCCGGCTGGTGGAGCCGCAGCTCCTGGTCTACCCGGCGCTGGGCGGCTCCGAGCAGCCACGCGCGGACATCCAGAGCTCGGCCACCGAGGATCTCTACGTCGTCCTCGACGGCGCCACGTCCCACGGGGGCGCGGCGATCACGATCTACGTGAACCCGTTGGTGACCTGGATCTGGATCGGGGGCGCGATCCTGATCCTGGGCGTCATCGTCAACAACCTGGGCCGGCTGCAGGGGAGCGGGCGAGGTGGTCCTGACGCCGGCGGCCGAGGAGACATCGACCCGCCGGCGGCCACAGGCCCCGGCGGCGGCCAGCCCCGCCGCGGCCAGCGCCCGCCCGGCACCGAGGGCGTCGCCGTGACCTGGATCTGGGCCACCCTGCTCCTCCTCCTGTCGGCGCCCTTCGTGCTCTGGCCCCTGCTCCGGGCGGTGCCTCCGGCGGCGGAGGAGAATGAGGGGGAGGAGGGGGGCGCGGACCCTCCCGCCGCGGGAGGCTGAGATGACCGCCAGCGGCGCGCGGTCGGGTGCGGCCGCGGGCACCCCCGCGATCCGGGCGGTGGGCCTGGTGCAGCGCTACGGGACCCGGCGGGCGCTGGGGCCGCTGGACCTGGAGGTGGGGGCGGAGGAGCATCTGGCCGTGCTGGGCGACAACGGCGCCGGGAAGTCCACGCTGCTGCGGATCCTGGCCACCCTGTCGCGGCCCGCGGAGGGCGCGCTCGAGCTCTGGGGCCGGGAGGCCTTCCGGCACCGTGAGGTGGTCCGCCCACGGCTCGGCTACCTGGCGCACCAGGCCGGCCTGACCCCGATCCTCACCGCGCGGGAGAACCTGACCTTCTTCTGCCGCCTGCAAGCCGTCCCGCTGGAACGCGTGGACCGGGTGCTGGAGGAGGTGGGGCTGGGGCAGGATGCGGCGCGCACGCCGGCTCAGGAGCTGTCGCGGGGCATGCAGCAGCGGCTGGCACTCGCCCGGGTCCTGGTCGGCGACCCTGAGCTGCTGCTGCTCGACGAGCCCGACGCAAGTCTCGACGCGGGTGGCCGGCAGCTGCTCGAACGGTTGCTGGAGGGACGTGCCGTGGTGCTGGCCACTCATGACCGCCCGCTCGCACGCCGGCTGTGCGGCCGGGCGCTGCTGCTCGCCGGCGGGCGCCCGCTCGGCGACCCCTGGTCCCTGCAGGTGCTCGACCGCGCCGAGGCGGAGGACCACGCGTGAGCCCCGGAATCTCCGTTTTCACGCGAAACCGGGCCTATGACGGGGTCCATAAGGCCGTTTTCACGCGAAACCGGGATTACTGCCGGCTGGGGGGAGGGTGGAGCTGAGGGGGGCGACCGCGGTGTGGGCGATCGTGGCGCGCGACCTGCGGGTCGAGCTCCGTGGCCGCGAGCTGCTCCCGGCCCTGGTCCAGTTCATCGTCCTCGCCCTGGTGGTGGCCAATTTCGCCTTCGCCATCCAGGGACGGCAGCAGGTCCTCCAGATCGTGCCCGGGATCCTGTGGATGGTGCTCGTCTTCGTCGGCATCGTCGCCTTCACCCGGGCCTTCGCCGGTGAGCGCGACCAGGGGACCCTTGACGCGATGCTTCTGACCCGCGCCTCACCGGCCATGATCCTGCTCGGCAAGACGCTCGCCCAGGCGGCGCTGCTGACGGCGACCGAGCTGGTCCTGCTGCCGGCGACCGCGCTGTTCCTCCAGCTGCCCCTGACGCCGGAGATCTTCCTGATCGTCTTCCTGGCGATCATCGGCATGGCATCCCTGGGTGCCCTGTTCAGCGCGCTGGCGACCCAGACCCGGGCCCGCGAGCTGCTGCTCCCCGTCCTCGCGGTCCCTCTCTGGATCCCCTTCGTCGTGGTCGGGTCGGGCCTGGTCGATGAGGCGCTTCAGCGGGCTTCGATCGACCTCGCGCCCGTCCTCCTGCTTTGCTACATGGACATACTGTTCCTCGTGATCGCCGCAGCCGTGGCGAGGTTCGTCCTCGATGACTGAGCCCGTTTTCGCCGCACGACCTCGGGCTGCCGGCGAGGGCGGCGAAGTCGGGTTCACACGCTGGGACAGGGCCCTCCTGGGACTCCTCGCCCTGGGCGTGGCCGGCCTGCTCGCCGCCGGGGCCGTCATCGTCTTCTGGACCCCGGTCGACGCGATCCAGGGGCTCCCCCAGAAGATCTTCTACCTGCACGTCTCCGCGTTCGGTGCCGGGTACGCCTGTCTCACCGTCACGGCGGTGGCCAGCATCCTCTACCTCTGGAAGGGGACCGATCGATGGGATCGCTGGGCGCGCGCCGGCGCCGTGCCCGGCCTCGTCCTGTGTACCGCCTGTCTCGCCATGGGCATCGTGTGGGCGGTGCCGGCCTGGAACTGGAACCCGTCCGAATCGTGGGACGCGACCTTCACCATGACGGTGGTCCTGATCGCGATCTACGTCGCCTACTTCCTGGTCCGCCAGTTCGCCCCTGCAGGCCGCCGGGCGCGCCGTCTGGCCGCCGTGGTCGCCATCTTCGGGTACCTGGACGGACCGATCATCTACTTCAGCGTCGACTGGTGGCAGACGCTGCATCCGGGCAACGTGATCCAGAATGACGCGCTCCCCTTCTCCATGCTGCTGACCTTTCTGTTGACGCAGGTGGCGACGCTGTTCCTGGCGCTGGTGATCGTGCTCATGCGGTACCGCATCGAGGTACGCGCCGACGAAGAGGCGCTGGCCCGCGAACGCCGTCTCGACGCCGCGCCCATCCAGCAGGGCATGACACCGTGAGCTACGCGATCCTCGGCTACGCGATCGGGGTGCTCATGATCGGCGGTCTGGTGGCGGTGACCTTGCTCCAGTTCCGCCGCCGGTGACGCAGCCCGCGCGACTCGGCAAGCACCATCGGGCGGGGATTCGCGGGTGACGGAAAACCGCCTTCTCATCGTGGGCGGCGGTCCGGCGGCACACGCCGCGGCGGGGGGTGCGCGCCAGGCCGGGTGGACGGGCGAGCTGGTGATCCTCGACGCCGACCGCTACCCGCCCTACGACCGCACCTATCTCTCCAAGCGCTACCTGCTGGAGCCCGACCTCCGCGCGGAGAAGCTCTTCCTGCCCGCGGCCGACGCCGACGTTCGGACCGGCAGCGCGGTCGGGGCGCTGCACCCGGAGCAGCACCAGGTTGAGCTGGAGAGCGGGGAGCGGATCGCGTACGACCGGGTTCTCCTCGCAACCGGCGGCCTGCCCCGGACGCTGCCGGACCATCCCGACGCGATCTATCTGCGCTGGATCGCCGACGCCGACCGCATTCGGGAGCTGCTCGCCGGGGATGGGCGAGTCGAGATCGTCGGGGCCGGCTTCATCGGCTGCGAGGTGGCCGCGGCGGCCCGGCAGCGTGGTCACGAGGTGACGGTCTACGAGTCCCTCGCGCAGCCGCTCCTGAGGGTGCTGGGGCCTGTCCTGGGCGCCCTGGTCGCGGACCTCCACCGCGAGCACGGCGTCGACCTCCAGACCGGTGTCGACGAGCTCCCCGAGCCGCGGGACGACCTGGTGATCGGCGTCGGCACCAGGCCCAACCAGGAGCTGGCTCTCGCCGCCGGGCTTGACTGCGAGGGAGGCATCCTGGTCGACCAGCTCGGCCGTACCTCCGCGCCCGACGTCTACGCGGCCGGTGACTGCACCCGGTTCTGGAGTCCGGCTCTCGAGTTCCCGGTCCGGGTCGAGCACTTTCAGACGGCCCAGCGCCACGGGCGGGCGGTGGGACACAATCTGGCCGCTCCCGAGGCCGCCGAGCCCTTCACCCAGTGGCCCTGGTTCTGGACCGACCAGTACGACCAGCAGATCCAGTACCTGGGCGCCGGTCTGCCATGGGAAGACCTGCGGTTCCGGGGCGAGGGCGGTCCACCGTTCGTGGCGTTCCAGGTCCAGGGCGGTCAGGTGGTGGGCGTCGTCGCCTGGAACGACGGCCGCAGCATGACGCAGGTCAGACGCATCCTCGAGCGCCGGATTCCGGTCACCGTCGACCAGCTGTGCGACCCTGCTACCGACCTGCGGGCGCTGGCCCGCTCGTAGCGGTGCGATTCCAGGCCGACCTACCCGGTCAAGGCCGTCCGCAAGCGCGGCAGCAGGTCCCCGCGCAGGATGGCCGCGGTGAGACCCCAGATGACCGGCCCCTCGGCCGTCCGCAGCTGTGGTCCGAAATACGGTCCGTGGTGGCTCCAGGCACCGGGTTCGAGCAGCAGCGACAGCGGAACCTCGATGACGCCCACCAATTCGCCCGCCGGCCACGTGAAACGCGCGGGTGGTTCGGCCAGATGGCTCACGAAGACCGCCACGTTGTAGTTCGTGACCGCGGTGTAGACGTGGCCGGCGCTGCCCAGCAGGCGCAGCCCGCCGGCCGGGACTCCGATCTCCTCCTCGGTTTCGCGCAGCGCGGCTTGTGCGGCCGACTCGCCCGGCTCGACCCGGCCCCCGGGGAGGCCGACCTGACCCGGGTGGCTGCGCAGGTCGGGGCTCCGCAGCACAAATGGGAGCTTCCATTCCTTGCCGCGATGGAACAGAATGGAGTTGACAGCGGCATGGCGGGCGCCCCGCCGGAAGGTTCCCCACCGCTCCACGGGCAGCAGCGTCCCCTCGAGGCGCTCCAGAAAGTGGTCCTCGGGGGAGTTCGTGTGGTCGAGGTGGTCGCGGGGCATTCTCGGTAAGGTAGGTGAGCAGAATGATCGACCGGACGAGTGCGACGATCGAGGACATGGAAGCGGGAATCGCGCGCGCCAACACCCGGCGCTACGCGTTCTACACGATGTTGCACACGACGGATCGCATTCTCTGGCGCCTCGAAGAGATGAACCGAGACGGTCTCCGCAAGCTCAACGCGGGACAGCGCCGCCACATCCGGCGGGTTTTCGACTGTCTGCCGAGCGACGTCATCCGCGCGTTCCGGGACTCCGACCAGGTGCAGGTGGTGCTGGATTCGATCTTCGACATGCAGGAGCGCCTCTTCAAGTGGCGGGATCCCAAGTGGTCGGTGAGCGCCGATCCCGAGGATCTGGAACGCCGCCTCGCCGGGTAGTCGCTTGACGATCACCGACGTCTCCGACCGCGCCCCGGACGTGCCGGCCGGCGTCGAGCCGTCGGAGGTCGTCGCCCGCTATCTGGAAGCGATCTACTACATGGAGGCCGAGGGGGAGCGCGCCTGGTCGGCGCGGCTCGCCGATTGGCTGGGCGTGTCGCGCCCGACGGTGACGATCGGCATCCGGCGCATGATCCGCGACGGGCTGGTCACCGTCAACGACAGGAAGGCGATCGAGCTCACTGAGGCGGGCCGGGCGCGTGCGGCCTCGATCGTGCGGCGGCACCGGATCATGGAGCGCTGGCTGACCGACGGCCTGGGCCTGGACTGGGTCTCCGCTGACGAGGAGGCGGCACGGCTCGAGCACGCGGTGTCGGACAAGGTCGAGCGGGCCGTCTGGGAGCAGCTCGGCCAACCGACGACCTGCCCGCACGGCAACCCGATCCCCGGCGTGTCGACGCTGGTCGCCGGCGAGGCGCGGCTGTCTTCGAACGGGGTGGGCGACCACGTCGTCGTGACGCGCATCTCCGAGGTCGCCGAGCGGGAAGCTCCGGTGCTGCTCTCCTATCTCGGGGAGCTCGGCATCGTGCCGCGAGCGGCCGTCGACGTGCTGGAGAAGGATCCCCTTGGCGACACGCTGCGACTCGGGCTCCGCGATCACGAGCTCACGATCGCCGTGCGCGTAGCGGAGAAGGTCTGGGCGGTCAAGGCCTGACTCCTCCGGGGCGGAAGTTTTGCACAGGCGCCGGACGGGTAGGAATCTCTCTATGAGAGTGAAGCCGGCGGATTCGTTGAATCGATCCGTCCGACGTCCCTGCTACGTCGCAGTCATGCCGGCCGCACTCCCCGATATCAATTCCAAAGGAGAGGTTTAGGGCATGACCGCCATGATTCCCTTCCGGCCCTTCGCGGACATCCTGACGCTGGACCGCAGGTTCGGCTCGATGTTCGACAGCGCCTGGGTAGGGTTCCCCCGTGTCGACGTCAAGGATGCGGAGGACCACCTGGAGCTCGTCGCCGAGGTGCCGGGCATGAAGTCCGACAACGTCGAGGTCACCGTCGAGAACGGCGTGCTGACCATCGCCGCCAAGGCCGACCAGCAGAAGTCCGAGGACCGCAACGGCTACGTCTGGCGCGAGCGGCGCCAGCAGAGCCTGCAGCGTGCGTTCCGGCTGCCCCGTGGCACCACCCCGGAGCAGGTCGGCGCCAGCCTGGAGAACGGGCTGCTGACCGTGACCATCCAGAAGACGCCGGCGACGGCTCCCGCCAAGATCACCGTCAAGAGTGGCGAGACCGAGGCGCCCGCCGAGATCGAGGCGCCCGCCGCTTCCTAAAGCGCCGGCTCCGTTCAGAGGACGTCAGAGGTAAGGCCGCCCCATGCGGGCGGCCTTCTTCTTCTCATCCACGCACCTCACATCCCGCCACGCACACCACGCCCCACATCCCACCGGTTTCACGCGAAACCGGGTCTATGGGGCGTGCCATAGTCCCGATTTCACGCGAAACCGAGGTTTCAGCCGGCGACCTCCTGCTCGATCGCCGAAGCCCCTACGAACGACGCCCACAGCCTTGCGTAGCCGCCGCCCAGGCGCACCAGCTCCTCGTGTGAGCCGTCCTCCACCACACGACCGTGCTCCATGTACAGGATCCGGTCGGCGCGGGCGGCGGTGGTCAGCCGGTGGGCGATGACGAGCGTCGTGCGCTGCCGGGCGAGCCGCTCGGTCGCCCTGGTGACGAGCGCCTCGCTGCGCAGGTCGAGCGCCGCCGTCGCCTCGTCGAGCAAGAGGATCGAAGGCTCGACCAGCTCCGCCCGCGCCAGCGCCAGCAGCTGCCGCTGCCCCGCCGAGAGGTTGCGCCCACGCTCGGAGATCGGGTGCAGGTACCCGCCCGGAAGCGACGCGATCATCTGGTGGGCGCCTACCGCACGAGCCGCGGCCTCGACCTCGGCGTCACTCGCCTCCGGCCGTCCGTAAGCAACCTGGTCGCGCACGTTGCCCGGGAACAGGTATGCCTCCTGCGGCACCAGTCCGATGTGGTGCCGATAGGCGGGGAGATCGACGGTGCGCAGATCGTGGCCATCGATCCGGATCCCGCCCCCGGTGACGTCGTAGAAGCGCTCGACCAGCTTCACGATGGTCGACTTGCCGGCCCCCGTCTCACCGACCAGCGCGACCGTCTCGCGGGCGGGGATGGAGACGTCGAGGCCCTCGATCGCGGGGTGAACCGCATGCTCGTACTGGAACCGCACGCTCTGGAACTCGATGTGCCCGTCGACCTCGTCGAGCACCACCGGTCGCGCCGGGGCCGGGGTCGTGGTCGGGGTCGAGAGCAGCTCGCGGATGCGCTCCAGGGCGACCGTCGCCTGCTGGTACCCGTCGAAGACCTGGGACAGGTTCTGGATCGGCGCGAACAGCAGATCGATGTACAGGAGGTACGCGATCAGGCCGCCTGAGGTGATGAGGCCCGCGTGGTACTGCACATCCGCCACCGCCAGCACCAGCGCCGAGGCGAAGTAGCTGAGCGACTGGACGAAGGGGAAGTAGAGCGAGATGTACAGCTGGGCGCGGTTCCTCGTCCGGCGGTAGCCGTCCGACAGGCGCGAGTAGCGCCGGAGGTTGAAGCCCTCACGACGAAAGGCCTGCAGGACCCGCAGCCCGGCCACGTTCTCCGCCAGGTCGGCGTTGACCGCGGAGAGCTGCTCGCGCGCCCGCTGGTAGGCCCGCTTGGTCGCGTTCCGGAAGACGATCGTCGCCACCGCCAGGACCGGCAGCGTCACGCTCACCACGAGCATGAGCTTGAAGTTGAGGATGAAGAGCGCGATCAGGACCCCGAAGAAGGTGAGCAGGCTGACCAGCGCCGTCACCAGCCCGGTCTGCAGGAACGAGGAGAGCGCGTCGACATCGCTGGTCATCCGGGTCAGGATCCGGCCGGTCATCTCCCGTTCGTAGTAGTCGAGGCCCAGCCGCTGCAGGTGGCTGAAGATCTTGACCCGGAGCGTGTACAGGAACCGCTCGCCGGTGAAGCCGGTAATCCTCGATCCGAAGATCTGGACCACCCAGTCGACGAGCACGGTGCCGAGCGCGAGAGCGGCCGCGACGAGGACCGCCTCGAATATGCCGCGGTTGACACCCTGGTCGATGCCGTTCCGGATCAGGACCGGGATCGCGAGGGTCAGGAGCGCGTCGACTCCCATCAGCGCCAGCCCGAAGCCGAAGGCCCAGCGGAACTTGGACAGCAGGTGACCGAGCCGGAAGCGCTCGTCGGGGGCGCGCGCGAAGGCGGGGTCGACGTCGGGCATCCGGTCGGCCGGCGGGAGGCGGTCGACGGCGTCGAGCAGCTCCGGGGTCGGCGGCATCGAGGCGAGCCCGGACATGATGCCCCCCGGACCGCCCCCGCCCCGGCCGGCCATCCGCCCCAGCCGCTGAGCAAGGATCGGGTCGTCGACCTGGTGGGGGACGCGATCGGGGTCCCAAAGCTCGGGCGTGATCCCCTCGGGTCCCGGGGGGGCTGGCTCGGCGACCAGCGCCAGCTCCTCCGAGTCGGGCCCCGCGAGCAGCATCCGGAAGAGCTCAGACCGCTCGATCAGCTCGTCCAGGGTCCCCAGGTCCGCGACCTGGCCCCTGTCCAGCACGGCGATCCGGTCCGCCAGCTGCAGCGTGGAACGCCGATGTGCCATCAACAGCGTGGTACGTCCTGCGAGCATCCTGTGGAGCGTCTCGTGGATCTCCGCCTCCACCCGCGCGTCGACCGCCGAGGTCGCGTCGTCGAGGAGCAGGATCTCCGGGTTGACGAGCATGGCCCGGGCGAGCGCCACCCGCTGCCTCTGGCCTCCGGAGAGCGTGAGCCCCTGCTCCCCGACCACGGTGTCGTAGCCGTGCGACAGCTCCTGGATGAAGCCGTCCGCCCGCGCTGCCCGCGCCGCTTCACGGATTTGCTCGCGGGTGGCGTCGGGGCGCCCGTAGGCGATGTTGGCCGCCACCGACTCGCTGAACAGGAAGCTGTCCTCCATCGCCATGCCGACCGAGGCGCGCAGGGAGTCGAGCGTCACCTCGCGGACGTCCTGCCCGTCGATGCGCACCGCCCCCGACTGCACGTCGTAGAAGCGGGGCAGGAGCTGGGAGACGGTCGACTTGCCGGAGCCCGACGCTCCGACCAGTGCCAGCGTCTCGCCAGGCTCCACGGTCAGCGAGAAGTCGCGCAGCACCGGATCGCCGGGGTCGTACCCGAAGGTGACCCGGTCGAGCTCGATGCGTCCCGGCCCCGGAGCCAGCGGCCGCGCGTCCGGTGCTTCCTGGACCTCGGGGCGGCTGTCGATCAGGTCCAGCACACGTATCACCGAGGCCCGCGCCTGCTGGCCGGTGGTCACCAGCAGCGCGAGCAGCCGGACCGGGCTTGCCATCTGGGTGACGTAGGTCGAGAAGGCGAGGAAGGTCCCCAGCGAGAGGTGTCCCTGCAATGCCAGGAAGCCTCCCAAAGCGAGGATGGCGACGGTGCCCAGCATTGGGATCGCGGACATCGAGGGCGTGTAGAGGCTGTTGATCCCGATCGTGCGCGTGCGGGCACCGAAGACCCGCTGCGCCAGGCGGTCGACCCGGTTCAGCTCCTGCTCCTCCTGGCCGAAGCCCTTGACCACGCGGACTCCGGTGGTCGCCGCCTCCACCGCCCCCGCGACCTCGGCTTCCCGCTGCTGCGCGAACCAGCTGGAGGGGAAGAGGCGGGCGCGACTACGCAGCGCGAAGAAGGCGAGTGCGGGCGCCGTGGCCAGGGCCACCACGGCGAGCAGCGGCGAGAGCCAGAACATCACCACCAGCGACACCACGAACAGGACCAGGTTGCCGGTCAGGTTTGGCAGCATCTGGAGCAGCGCCTGGATCAGGGTCAGATCGGACGTCGCCCGTCCGACGACCTGTCCGGTGTCCAGATCGTCCTGCCGGACCCCATCGAGGTGCGAGAGGGACTCGAAGACTCCGGTGCGCAGCTCGTACTGCACGTCCAGCGAGAGGCGTCCACCGTTGTACCGGCGGAGAGCGGTGAACCCGAACAGGGCCAGGGCCGCCGCCACCAGCAGGATCGCCCACGGCAGCAGGGGCTGCTTCGGAGAAAGGATGACGTTGTCGATGATCTGGCGCTGGATCAGCGGGATCCCAACCATGATCGACTGGCCGATCACCCCCGCCCCGAACGCGATGAGAACCAGCCGGGGATATCTCCAGCAGTAACCGGCGATCCGCCGGATCCAACGGTCCGACGCCCGGCCGGTCACCTGTCGACTCACGAAGCGATGGCCCCCTCCGGAGCCGGATTCGGCTCCTGTAGCTCGGCCAGCAGCGCCAGGAGGCGCGCCGGATCGGAAACCTGGCTGGTGACGCTGCGGAAGCGTTCCAGGTAGGCCTGCTCGGTCTCCCGCAGGGCAGCTGCCCCCTGCTCGGTGAGGCAGAGCTTGACCACCCGGCGGTCGAGTGCTTCCGTTTGCCGCGCCAGGTATCCGGCCTGCACCAAGCCGTCGGACACCCCGGTCAGCGTCGGCTTGCGCACGGCCAGTCGTTCGGCGAGACGCGCGGCGCGTTCGCCGCCCGCCTCTACCATCCTCAGGATGCGATATTGAGGCACGGTGAGCGGCGTGGGCACGCGCTCCAGGAGCCGCTCCACCCGGAGCAGCGCGTCGATGCCGCGCAGCAGCGCGTCGTCGTCGGACTGCGGCGGGGACGTCATAGTTAGCCAGTCTACTAGTTAGGGAGGCGAACTTGTACGACAGAGTGTTGGCGGAGACGATTCGCATGGAGGGGGACGGCGGGGACTGGATCAACGCCTACCTGGCGCGTCCACTCGGTGACGGACCCCTGGGAGCGGTGGTGGTGATCCACCATATGCCGGGCTGGGACGAGGCGAGCAAGGAGATCACCCGGCGGTTCGCGGTCCACGATTACCTGGCCATCTGCCCCCACCTCCACCACCGCGAGGGGCCGGATGCCAGCCCGGACGACGCCGCGGCCGCTGCCCGCGCGCAGGGCATGGTGCCGGACGCTCGCTTTCTGGGCGACTTCCGGGCGGCGGTGACCTTTCTCCGGCAGCTCCCCCAGTCCAACGGCAAGGTGGGGACGATCGGGTACTGCTCGGGCGGGCGCCAGGCGTACATCGCCGCCTGCAACAGCGACATCCAGGCCGCGGTCGACTGCTACGGCGGACGCGTGGTGGCGACGCCGGACCAGCTGACCGAACGTCAGCCGGTGGCGCCGATCGACATGACGCCGAACCTCGCCTGTCCGCTGCTCGGCCTCTTCGGGGAGGACGACCCCAACCCCGATCCGAAGCAGGTGGCGACGATCGAGGCGGCGCTGAAGGAGCACGGGAAGACCTACGACTTCCACTCCTACCCGAACGCCGGCCACGCGTTCTTCTCCGTCGACCGCCCCTCCTACCGCGTCGAGGCGGCCAACGACGGCTGGCAGCGGGTGTGGGATTTCTTCCGTCGTTACCTGGTCTGACGGCAAGGGAGGAGTTTCCGATGTGCACCTGGATCACGCAGCGCAGCTCGATCACCGGCAGCGGCAAGGGCGCGACTGGCTGGTTCCCGCTCTCGCATGCCACCGTCTACTTCGACCATCCGTTCCACGCGCCCCTCGACCACACGCTCAACATCGACTTCGTCAACGAGGCGGCCGGCCCCGGGGCGAGGGTGGCGGTGGAGCTGAGCGCCGACTCGGCACGGGCCCTGATCCGCGACATCGAGGCGGCGCTGGCAGCGGGGGAGGCGGCCCACGCCGTTTGACGTCCTCGCCGCCGTCGCCCGCAAGCGCGACGGCGGCGAGCATCCGCCAGGGGAGGTGGAGGCGATCGTCGCCGGGGCGGTCGCCGGCACCATCCCCGACCACCAGCTGGCGGCGTGGCTGATGGCGGTGACCTGCCGTGACCTGTCCCCGGCGGAGACCTCGGCCCTGACGTGGGCGTTGGTGGCAAGCGGGGACACGTTTGCCCTCGGTCGCCTGGGTCAGGCCACGGTCGACGACCACTCGATCGGAGGGGTGGGGGACAGGGTGAGCCTGATCGCCTGCCCTCTTGCCGCAGCGCTCGGCGTCCGCGTACCCAAGCTGTGCGGGCGTGGCCTGGCAAACGGCGGTGACATCCTCGACAAGCTGGAATCCCTGCCGGGAGTGTCCGTCGACCTCGAGCGCGAGCACTTTCTCCGCCAGGTCGAGGACGTGGGGATCGCGATCGGCGCCTGGCCGGAGCGCATGGTCCCGGCCGACCGCGTGCTCGGCGCCCTGCGGGAGGTGACCGGCACCGTTCCGTCGGTGCCGCTGGTCGCAGGCAGCGTGATGGCGCGGAAGCTGGCGGCGGGGGTGGCCGGGAGCGTGCTCGAGATCTCGTTCGGACCCGGCTCGCTGCTGCCCGACCTCGAGGCCGCCCACGACCTGGCGGTGCGAACGGTCGGCATCGGGAGCCTGGCGGGGCGACGGGTGACGGCGCTGCTGAGGGCCGTGGAGCCGCCGCTCGGTCGCGCGGTAGGCGACGCGCTCGAGGTGCGAGAGGCGGTCGAGGTGCTTGAAGGTGGGGGGGATCCTGAGCTGCGCGACGTGGCGGTCACCATGGCGCTCGAGATGCGCGCGCTGGGCGGGGTCCTTGGGGACCCGGCGGCGGCGCTCGACTCGGGAGCGGCCCTCGACCGGTTCTGGGCGCTGGTCGAGGCGCAGGGCGGGCGGCGCGGGATGGTGCCCGCCCCGGCTCCGGAGGCAGCGGTGGTGACCGCCACGGAGGACGGTTGGGTGCAGGCGGTGGACACGCTCCATGTGCACAGCGCCGTCCTGGTCCTGCAGGGCGGCCGTCACCTTGCGGGGGGACCGATCGACCACGGCGTCGGGGTGCGGCTGGAGGCGGTTCCGGGTGCCGAGGTGCGGCTGGGCGACCCGCTGTGCCGTGTCCACGCGCGGAGCCCGAGCAGCGCCGCCGCGTTGGACCCCCCGCTGCGGGCGGCGTGGACGCTGGGTCCCGAGCCGCCCACCCTCGGACCCCGCATTCGCGGCCGGCTCACCTCGACGCCCTTCCCGCGCGCCTGAGCCCGCGGGTCGCCCCGGACGGACGTCTGTCTACAGACTCCCTGCCTACAGACGTCCCTGCGCCGAGGCTCCGGCTCAGTACCGGGAGCGGCCGGGAGGGGTGATGAGAAGTGCCCCGGTATAGGCGACGATGGCCAGTGCCAGGCCGATCGTCATCAGGAGCAGGTCCACGCTCTGGTGGAAGTCGAGGTACGCCGCCACGGCCGCCGCGGCACCGGCGATCCCCACGAACCCCACCAGGGAAGCGAAGAACAGGCTGGCCCGGAGGGTGACCACGGCGATGGCCAGAATCACCAGGCCCAGGAGCACCAGCAGCAGACCCACCGCGGTGTGCACCTGCAACCAGGGATCGCTGTGCGCAAGGGCCCACGACAGGCTCTGCTGGGACTGCCCGAAGTAGCCGCCCACCGAAGACCCGGGGTGGTTCAAGGGGATCGTCACGTAGAGCTTGACGACCACGCTGAGGACCACCTGCAACGCGAGCAGAAGGACGGCCAATGCCAGAAGTCTCCGCATCCCAGGTAAGCGTGGACGATGGGCGCGGGTTCGGTCAAGCCCCAGGGCGCAGCTCCAGGCGCCTGGCTCGATCTGTTGGTCTGAGTAGAATTCGGCGCCGTGCCGGATCAGGAGCCGATCCGCTCCTACCACCTCGGCCTGCTCCCCGGGGATGTCGCGCCGCTGGTGCTGCTGCCGGGCGACCCGTTCCGCACCGAGCGCATCGCGGGCCACCTGGAGGACGCCCGAGAGATGGCGTTCTCGCGTGAGTTCCGCACCTTCACCGGGTCGGCGGCGGGCTGTCCGGTGTCTGCCGTGTCGAGCGGCATCGGTGGTCCGTCGGTGGCGATCGCGGTGGAAGAGCTGGCTCCGCTGGGGGTCCGCACCATCGTCCGGGTCGGCACCTGTGGGGCGCTGCAGCCGGGAATCGGGCTCGGTGACCTGGTGATCGCCACCGCCGCGGTGCGCAGCGAGGCGACGCCCGACAGCTACCTGCCCCGCGCCTTTCCCGCGGTCGCCGATCGCGACGTGGTCTCGGCGCTGGTCGAGGCGGCGCAGACGGCGGGCGTGCCCCACCACACCGGGATCGTGCGCAGCGTCGACGGCCTCTACCCCGAGATCGCGCCCGGTGCCATGCCGATGCGGGCCACACTCGTCGAGGAGCTCCAGATCTGGAAGCGGGCCGGGGTGCTCGGCAGCGACATGGAGTCGGCCACGTTGTTCGTCGTGTCCCACCTGCGGGGGATCCGGGCCGGCACCGTCCTGCTCTGCGTCGACGAGGTGGAGTCGGGCCAGATCCGTCACGTCCATCCCTCGCTGACGGAACGGTTGATCGCCGTCGCCGTGGACGCCGCCTGCCGCCTCTCCGGGGCCTGTTGAGCAGAACGCGATGCCTCTCTACGTGAGCCACCACCCGCTGGTCCAGGATTGCCTCGCCGGGCTGCGCGACCGGCGCACGCAGCCGCGGGAGTTCCGGGCGCTGGCGAACCGCATCACCGTCCTGCTGCTCTACGAGGCGACCGCGGACCTCACCCCCCAGCGGACCGTGGTCACCACCCCGCTGACGGAGACGGAGGGTGCGATCCTGGGCCAGGAGGTGGTGGTGATCCCCCTCCTGCGGGCCGGCCTCGGGCTCCTCTCACCGGTGCTCGACCTCCTGCCCCGGGTCTCGGTCGGGTACATCGGGCTTCAGCGTGACGAGAGGACGGCGGTGGCCAGCATCTACTACGAGAATCTGCCCAGCCTGGAGGGCCGGGTGCCGCTGGTCCTGGACCCGATGCTGGCGACCGGCGGTTCGGCGGCGCAGGCGGTGGACATGATCCGCGCGGCCGGGGGGCACGACATGCGGATGATCTGCGTCGTCGCCGCGCCCGAGGGCGTGCGCCGCCTGGAGGCGGTGGACCCTGGCATCCGGATCTTCACCGCCGCGCTCGACCAGGGCCTCAACGACAAGGCCTACATCGTCCCCGGGCTGGGCGACTTCGGTGACCGTCTCTTCGGGACCCTGTGAGGCGCTGCGAAAGGGCGATTGGTGCACCAACAACCCACTTTGGGCACCCCGAGAGGGCGATTGGTGCACCAACCACCCGGTTTATGCGGTGGCGGTGGCGGTCTTCTGCGGTACCGGCTCCACGTCTGACGTGCAGTGGGCGCACTTGGTGGCCCCCGCCGGGATGCTCTCCAGGCAGTAGGGGCAGTCGCGCATCGGCGGTGCCGGCTCGGGCGGCCTGGTGAACATCGCCTGGAAGCGCGCGTAGGGGCTGACGACCAGGAAATAGAGCACCGCGGCGACCGTCAGGAAGGTGATCACCGCGTTGATCAGAAGGCCGTACTTGAACTCCGAGTGGTTGATCGTGAAGTAGAGGTTCCCGAAGTTGGGCTTGCCGAAGATGGCCGCGATCAGGGGGGTCACGAGGTCGGCCACCAGCGAGTTGACCACGGCCGTGAACGCGGCACCGATCACGATGCCCACGGCGAGGTCGACCAGGTTGCCGCGGAGCAGGAACTGCTTGAAGCCGCTCATTTCCACGGTACTTCCTCCGTTAGTGATGGTTCCGGCAGGGTCCGTCCGACGATCAGGGCGCAGCGGCGAAGGACGTCCTCCAGCACGTACGCGGTCGCTCCGTAAACCGACCCCGCGCGGCCCCCGAGATCGAAGATCGGCGACCGGTGGTCCCCGAGCTTCAGCGCACTGTAAGGGACGCGACCGCCCAGCACGGCGTCAACCGACAGCCGCACGACGCAGGCCACCTCCCGGGGTGACGGTCGCGCCTCCTGCTCGGCGGAGAGCGCGACCACGAAGGGGTGGAGCAGGAAGGGGCTGGTCGCGGTGGGCACGGGACCCAGCGCGCCCAGCACCAGCGCCCCCGCGCGCGGCACACCGACCTCCTCCTCCAGCTCCCGGAGCGCGGTGTCCAGCAGCGTGGGGTCGGCCGGCTCGGGCTTGCCGCCCGGGAACGAGACCTCCCCTGCGTGGTGGCGCATCCCGTCCGGCCGTTTGGTGAGCCAGACCAGGAGATCGCCGCCGGCCGGCTGCAGCGGAACCGCGACCGCTGCGTCGATGCGGCCGGCGAGGTTCCACCGGGGATTGGGAGCCGGCGCCCGTTCGGGCAGCCCGCGGCGAAGGTCCTCGAGCACTCCCGACAAATCCCCGTTTTCGCGCGAAACCGGGACTATGGAGCGCGGCTTACCGCCGCTTTCGCGTGAAACCGGGCTCATGGGTGGCGGGCATCCCAGTCCCAGCGAGAGAACTCGGCGAGCATGTGGTGCGCGGTGAGATCGAGCGAGAGGGGCGTGACCGACACCCAGCCCTCCTGCAGCGCCAGCGCGTCGGTGGTGGGGTCGGTGTCGGTCATCCGGTATTCACCGGCCAGCCAGTAGTAGGGCTCCCCCCGCGGATCCCGCCGTTCCTCCAGTGCGTCGACGAAGCTGGAGTCGCCCTGCCGGGTCAGCCGCACCCCGCGGACCCGGTCGGGCGGCCGGTTGGGGACGTTCACGTTGAGCAAGACCCGAGGAGGCAGCCCGCGCTCGAGGACGGCTCCGGCCACCCGCTCCGCGACCGCAGCCGCCGTCGACCACAGCGGATCGACGAACGTGGCGAGCGAGATCGCGAACGAGGGGACGCCCATGATGCAGGCCTCGGTGGCGGCGGAGACGGTCCCCGAGTAGATGACATTGGTGGCCGTGTTGGGGCCCAGGTTGATCCCGGAGACGACCAGGTCGGGCGGCCCGTCGGTCAGCAGCCGGCCGATGGCGAGCTTCACGGAGTCGGCGGGCGTGCCGTTGACGCAGTAGGTACGGTCGAGGCCTTCGAGCGCGACCCGTTTCAGCCGCAGCGGCACCCGCGTCGTGATCGAGTGGCCGACCGCAGACTGCTCGGCCTCCGGCGCACACACCGTGACCTCGCCGAGCTCGGCGAGTGCGCGGGCCAGCGCGTGCAGTCCCGGCGACTCCACCCCGTCGTCGTTGGTGACCAGGATCTCTGGGGACGCGACCGGGACGGCCCGCCGGATCTGGAACGCCCATGCGGCACATCTACTCCGTTGCCGCTTCACGGTGCTCGGTCACGAGTAGACGGACGCGCTCCCTGCGCTCCGCAGCGGCGCCTTGTATCTGCACCACCTGGTCGCCCCATCCCTCGCCGTGCTTCCCGGCCGCGTCCCCTGGGCTCAGCTCGGGATCTCCAGCACCACCTTGCCGAACTGCGCCCCGCTGGTCCAGGCGAATGAGTGCGTCCTGGACCTCGGCCAGCGGGTAGACGGAGTCGACGACCGGCCGCAGCCCGCCCTCGACGGCGCCCAGCAGTGCCTCGAACTCGGACAGGTTCCCCATCGTGGACCCGAGCAGGTCGAGCTGGCCGAAGAACATCCGCGGCATGTTGATCTCGGCGCGGGGCCCGCTGGTGGAGCCGCAGAAGACGATCCGGCCGCCTGGCCGAGCGGCTCGCAGCGACTGGTCCAGGGTGTCCGGCCCGACGTGCTCGAAGACGACGTCGACGCCGGCGCCGACCGCCGCCTTCACCGCCTTCGCGAAGTCCTCGGATGGGAACGCGGCCTCGGCACCGAGCCCCAGCGCCCGCTGCCGCTTCTCCTCGCTGCGACTGGTCGCGAGCACGTGTGCCCCCAGGTGCGTCCCGATCGCGATCGCGGCCGCCGCGACCCCCGCGCCCGCGCCCACCACCAGCATCGTCTCGCCAGGCTGGAGCCTCGCCCGCGTCACGATCATCCGCCAGGCGGTGAGGAACGTGAGCGGAAACGCGGCGGCCTCCGCCCACGAGAGTCCGCGCGGCTTGGCAAAGACGTTCTCGGGCGCCACGTGCACGAACTGGCAGGCGGTGCCGTCCGTGTGCTCCCCGAGGATGCCGAACCCGGGTGCGAACACCTGCCGGCCGGCCCGGCTCTCGGCCGAGGTCCAGTCGCAGGTGACGGGATAGATCACGACCTCGTCGCCCGGCTTCCAGCGCGGGTCCGAAGACTCCGCCACCACGCCCGCGCCGTCGGCCGAGATCACCCGAGGTGGCGGCACCCGCTGGACCCCGCTCGCCAGCCACAGATCGAGGTGGTTCAGCGATGCCGCCCGCACCTGGATCACGACCTCGCCCGGCTCCGCCGCGGTGCGGGGCCGCTCCTCCACGCGCACCCCTCGGGGCCCCTGCGGCTCCACGTAGACCGCGGCCAGCCCCTCGCTCTTGATCTTCTGCGGCATGCGGCTGATGGTAGCCGCCCGGCCTCCCGCCGCCTCCCCGCTCGCCCCCGCCTCCCGTATAAGGGTGCGGACATGGGCGCGAGCGCGGTTCAGATGGTGGCCTCCTGGATCGGGCTCATCACGGGCATCGTCGGGATCGTGCTCTCCGGAGTCGCGATCCTCTACGCGTACGTCACCAACCGGCGCGCGGACCAGGTGAACGACGCCACCATCCGGGCGCTCGCGCATATCGAGTCCGATGTCGACAAGCTGAGCTCGGACGTCCGCAGCCTGATCCAGGATGCCTGGGCGAAGTTCGTCACCGCTCCCGGCGGCGCCGACCCGGTGGCGGTCGACCAGGACGGCTCGGTCGCGGCCGACGACGACGGTGATGGCGGCGGTCAGGCATCGATCGACCGCGGGCTCACCGAGGAGCTGAAGGCGGAGATCGCGGAGGCGGTGGGGCAAAAGCTCTCCGACGACCTGCAGGAGCAGCTGGACCGTACGGTGGACGACTTCCACCGGCGGACGGAGGAGACGGCGACCACGTTCCGGCGCCGGACGCCGCGCCACCCGCGTTCCGCTTCCGCCCAGTCCTTCGCCGCGACGCTGGAGACGGTCCGCGGGCTCTCCACCCAGGCGCAGGCGCTGCTCCGCGTGCTCGCTCGCAGCCGCCCGCTGACGCGGGATCAGTACCGTGCCCTCATGCGGAGCGACCTGAGTCCGGCGTTCGGGGAGCTGCGCGCGCGGGGGCTGATGGCGCCGCTGCCGGTGGATGGCGGCTTCGGCGGCGACGGCGCCCCGATCTACGGCCTTCCGCCGGCGCAGGTGGAAGCGATCCAGGCCGCGATTCGGGTCGCGGACCCCAACCCCGCCGCCGGCGCCGAGGTGCTGCGGCGGCTCCGGGAGGCCGGCTACGACCCCGCCGGGCCCACGCCTCCGAACCCGGCCGCGTCCGGCTGAGCTACCCTCCGCGCATGCCGGCACCGCCGCCCTGGGACCTCGAGGTCGACGGCCGCCAGGTGCGCGTGTCCAACCCGGAGAAGGTCTACTTCCCTGAGGTCGGGCTCACCAAGCGCGACCTGGTGCAGTACGTGGTCGACGTCGCCGACGGGATGCTGCGCTCGGTGGGGGGACGGCCAGTCCACCTGGAACGCTATCCGGGCGGGCAGGGGAGCGAGCAGATCTATCAGAAGCGCGTCCCCGAGAAGCGTCCCGACTGGCTCCAGACCGCCGTCGTCCGGTTCCCCAACGGGCGCTCGGCGACGGTCCTCTGCCCGGCCGGCGCCGCTCACCTGGCCTGGGCGGCGAACCTCGGCACGCTGTCCATCCACCCCTGGCCGACGCGCGCCGCCGACAACGACCATCCCGACCTGCTGCGCATCGACCTCGACCCGCAGGAGGGGACCGGGTTCGAGGAAGCGCGGACAGCGGCCGGGCTCGCCCGCCAGCTGGTGGACGAGCTGGGCTGGCGGGCGTGGCCCAAGACCTCTGGCGGCCGCGGCATCCACGTGCTGGTGCCGATCCAGCCGCGGTGGGACTTCGTCGAGGTGCGCCGTGCCGCCATCGCGTTCGCGCGGGAGCTGGAGCGCCGGCTGCCCCGAGTGGTGACCACCGCCTGGTGGAAGGAGGAGCGGGGTCGGCGCGTCTTCGTCGACTTCAACCAGACCGCGCGAGACCGGACCATCGTCTCCTCCTACAGCGTGCGCAACCGGCCGCAGGCGGTGGTCTCCACGCCGGTGACCTGGGAGGAGCTCGAGACCTGCCGGCCGGAGGACTTCACGATCCGGAACGTGCCTGCCCGCCTGCAGGCGCTGGGTGGCGACCCGCACCGCGCGATGGACGGGGTTGCCCAGTCGCTGGATCCGCTGCTGGAGTGGTCCGACCGAGACCGCGTCGACCGGGGGTTGGGCGACCTGCCCTACCCTCCCAACTTTCCCAAGATGGCCGGCGAGCCGATGCGAGTGCAGCCGAGCCGGGCCCGGAGCCGGCCCGAGGAGTGACGCCCAAGGCGCCGTTTGCTAGCAGGTGGGCCCTAAGAACCCGCCGGTAGCGCCCTACTGCTAGCAAACGGGGGACAGGGGGGTTGGGTTTAGAGGACCCTGTTGATGCCTGGGACACGGCGGACGAGACCTGCGACAGAGAAGCAGAGCGGGAGGGCAACCACGACCGCGACCAGCAGCTTGAGCAGCGGATTGATCGGGGCCAGCCCGACGGGGATCGCGACCAGGACCAGCAGCGGCGGATGCATGACGTAGACGCCGAACGCGTTGCGCGACAGCTCGTTCCAGAGCCGCCCGGCGCTGTTCGCCCACCGCCGGAAGACCATGAGCAGCCCGCAGAACATGCCGACCGACATCGTGGAGTCCCACAGCGCGTAGCCGGCCGCCTGCCAGTGCATCCCACCGGCGTACGCGCCGCCGGCGGCGCCGCTCACCAGGGAGGGCACGAAGACGAAGACCGTGACCACTCCGGAGACGGCGAACCCGATCCAGCCCATGCGATCGGGCATGGAGTGGAACCAGCCCCGCCGGGCGGCGATCACACCGACCGCGAAGAGACCGACGTACTGGGGCAGGTAGGCCGGGGTCGGGAGGCCGAACACCGGCGTGATGTAGCCGACGGGGACGACGAGGCGGAAGAGGAAGGTCGCCGCCGCCAGGCCCAGGGCGAAGAGGGCGGCCAGGCGAATCGTCGGCGGTGCGTGCCGCTCGGGCGACCGCTCAGGGACCTGGTGCCGGAGCAGGAGCCGAGCGACCACGTAGAGGGCCGAAAGGAGGAACAGCACCTCCACGAACCAGAGCGGACCGGGGCCGATCGAGGTGAGGTACGCGCTCCAGCTGAAGGTGACAGGTTGGTCGGAACCCAGGGCCCCAAGCATCTCCGTCACTGGGCTGAGCACCAGCCAGAAGAACGCGAGCGGGATGATCAGCCGGATCACACGGTCGCGCAAGAACCCGCCGGCGCCCTTGCGGTCGTACGACGAGGGCGTGAAGTACCCGGCGATCAGAAAGAACGCGCCCATGAAGAACGACTGGTCGATGAGGAGGAGCAGGACGCCGAACACCAGGGTCGGTGTGCTCCTGTTCGGCACCTCGTAGTACCAGAGACCGGGAAGCGTGGCCGCCAGCGAGATCGTCAGGTGGTGGATGACGACCAGCGCGGTCAGACCCACCCGTAGATGGTCTGCGAAGAAGAGTCGCGTCTTCGAGGTGGCGGCGGCGTTCGCCAGCGTCGCCACGGGGTTCGCGGCAACCGGCGCGGGCAGGACCGGGGATAGCTCCGCGGTCGTCATGGCCAGACCCTCCTTCCAGCCGGCCGGGTCACCCGGCCGGCCGACAATCGCTCCGCCGAGAGGAAAGTGATATCACATAAATATCGTAATGCGATCGAGGGCGGAACGCAAGTGGAAACCACAGGAGGTGCAGGAGGGGCCCACGCGAGGCCACTCGAGGCCAGAGTGTCCGCACTCCGGGCCTACCCGCGCCGCTTTAGGCCCGGAGTGTGGACAGTCTGGTGTTGAAGACCGGGCGTCAGCGAGGGCGCCGGCGCAGCCGGGGACGGAGAAACAGCATGATCACGGCGCCGATGGCGGCGGCGAAATACAGGAACGCGATCACGAAGAGGAGGTAGATGTAGAGCCCCCCGGACGACGCTGTCTCCATCGAACGCCAGAATACCTCAGCGCCGTAGCCAGGCGAGATGCGCAAGCCACCCCGGTCCGGCGCGGTGGGCCGCCGCTCACGACCACTACACTGACTCGCCGTTGATCCGCGACGCCCTGCGGCAGAAGACGATCTGCGTCACCGGCACGACCGGCTTCCTCGGGAAGTCGCTGGTGGAGAAGATCCTTCGCGAGATCCCGGACGTGGGCTGCATCGTGGTCGCGATCCGGGATTCCGCGCGGCGGCCCGCGGCCGAGCGGCTGGACCGCGAGATCCTTTCCAGTCCCGCCTTCCGCAGGCTCAAGGACGAGCTGGGCGAGGAGCGGTTCCTGGCCCTGGCCCGGGACAAGCTGCGGATCCTTCCCATCAACCTGGACCGTGACGGCCTCGGTCTCACGGACGAGGGGCGCACGCTGCTCGCGTCCTGCGACGTCGTGATCCACTCGGCGGCCGCGGTCGAGTTCGACAATCCGGCCGACTGGTCGGCACAGACCAACCTCTGGGGGGCCGCGCGGCTGGTGGAGGCCGTGCGCGCGACCGGGGCCCACCCCCATCTGGTGCACATCTCCACCGCGTTCGTGGGTGGCATGCTGCGCGGTCGCGTCGACGAGGTGCTGCCCCACGACCCGGGACTCAACTGGCGGCACGAAGCGGCGATTCTCTCCGGCCTGCGCCCGGTGGTGGAGGAGGAGAGCCGCCGCCCCGAGCTGCTCGCCCGGTTCTCCTCCCAGGCCCGGCGACGGATGGGGCCGGCCGGGACCCCGGCCACCGCCCGCGCCACCGAGCGGCTGCGCGATCGCTGGGCCAAGGACCGGCTGGTCGAGCGGGGGCGCGCTCACGCGCGCGCGATGGGATTCACGGACATCTACTCCTCCACCAAGGCGATGGCCGAGCGCGCCGTGGTCGAGCTGCACGGCGACCTTCCCCTCTCGATCGTCCGCCCCTCGATCATCGAGTCCGCGCTGCGCGACCCCGTCCCCGGCTGGCTCGAGGGATTTCGGATGGCGGAACCGATCATCCTGGCCTTTGCGCGGGGCGTCCTCACCGACTTCTCCGGCCTCCCGGACGCACCGCTCGACGTGATCCCGGTCGACTACGTCGTCAACACCGTGCTCGCGGTCGCGGCGAGTCCCCCGGCGGAGGGGGACGACCATCGCATCTACCATGCCGCCTCCGGTGGCAGGAACCCCCTCCGCCTGCGCAGGCTCTACGAGCTGGCGGGGACCTACTTCACGGAGCATCCTCTTCGGGATCGCTACGGGCAGGCGATCGGCTCGCCCACCTGGACGTTCCCCACCCGCCAGGAGCTGGCCGGACGCGGCCGCCTCGCGCTGCGGGCGATCGAAGCGCTTCAGCAGGCGGTCGAGCTGGTCCCCGTCGGGCCCAGGGCGGCGCGCTGGTCAGACGAGCTGCACGAACGCCGGACGACGCTGGAGCGCTCGCTGTCGCTGCTCGACCTGTACGCGATCTACACCGACGTCGACGCGATCTTCGACCCTGCCCACGTCCTCGAGCTGTGGGAGACGATCCCGGCCGAGGAGCAGGCGCTCTTCCCCTTCGACACCGCGCGCTTCGATTGGGCCGACTACCTCCTGCGGGTCCACTTTCCGACCGTGATCCGGATGGCTCGTGCCGACACCATGGCGCGCCGGGGCGCCGCTCCCCGCGGCAGCACCGTGCCCAAGGCCAGCGCCAACCCCGCGCGGACCGCGCTTGCGCGCCGCGCCGGGCGTGACGACGTGCTGGCGGTCTTCGACGTCGACGGAACGCTGGTCGAGACGAACGTGGTCGAGTACTACTTCTGGATGCGGCTCCGCGATCAGCCGGCGCGCGACTGGCCGCGCTTTTTGGCCCGCATGGCCCGCCGTGCCCCGCGCTGGCTGGCGCTGGAGCGCAACTCGCGGGCCGAGTTCCAGCGCTCGTTCTATCGCGAGTACGCCGGGCTCGACGCCGAGGAGATGCGACACCTGGGCCGGGAGGCGTTGGAGCCGGTGACGCTGCGACGCATCTACCCGGAGGGCATCCGCCGCATCCGGGAGCACAAGCGGGCCGGCCACCGGGTGCTGCTGCTGACGGGGGCGATGGACGTGGTGGTGGAGCCGCTCGCCGAGCTGCTCGAGGTGGAGGTCGACTGCGCCCACCTTCTGATCGACGGCGACGGCCGTTTGACCGGTGATCTGGTGTCACCGCCTCCGGCCGGGGAGGCACGCGGCACGCTCCTGGAGAGGTACGCACGCGAGGGCGCGGTGGATCTTTCATCGAGCTTCGCCTACGCCGACTCTCTCAGCGACCTCCCCATGCTCGAGCTGGTCGGGACCCCGGTCGCCGTCAACCCCGACCCGCGTCTTTCTCAGATCGCCGGCCAGCGCGGCTGGCGCGTCGAACGCTGGAGGATGGCGCCCAGCAACTGGCGCCTGCCGGTTCCCAACCCGCGGTCGCCGTCCTACAAGCTGGGCGTCCGCGGCGGGTCGATCGCGGGCTCCGGCTGATGCTGGCCGTCACCCTCTACCGGTCGGAGGCGCGCTACGGCCTGGTGCGCGCCTCTCGGGGCGACCCCCGCGTCGCCACCAGCGAGCTGTCGCTGCTGCATTTCGGCGGGGTACCCGGAGCCGGTGCTGCCAGGCCCTTCATGGCTGGTCGTCCGACCCCGGCTGGCGGGCATCTGCGGCTCGGACCTGGCGGCGGTCACCGGGCACGCGTCCCTCTACCTGGCCGCCCTGACCAGCTACCCGTTCGTTCCCGGCCACGAGGTGGTCGGGGAGACGGACAGCGGAGACCGGGTGGTGGTCGAGCCCGTGCTCGGCTGCCGGGTGCGGGGGCTCTACCCGCCCTGCCCGCAGTGCGCGGCCGGACGGCCCGGCCTCTGCGAGCGGGTCAACAGCGGGGATGTCGAGGTGGGGCTCCAGACCGGATACTGCGCCGGCACCGGTGGGGGTTGGGGGGAGAAGCTGGTGGCCCACCACTCGCAGCTGCACCCGGTGCCCGACGTGCTCTCGGACGAGGCGGCGGTGCTGATCGAGCCCTTCAGCTGCGCAGTCCACGCCGCGCTGCGGGCGCGGGTCGCGTCCGACGAGCGGGTGCTCGTCAACGGAGCGGGCACGATGGGCCTCCTTACCCTGGCCGCGGTCCGCGCCTTCACCACTCCCCGGCAGGTGCTGGTGGTGGCCAAGCACCCGGTCCAGAAAGAGCTGGCACGCGCGCTCGGCGCCGACGTCGTGATCTCGCCGTCGGAGGTCGTGCAGCGTGTCCGCTTTCACACCGGGGCGGTGCGGGTCGAGGGTATGGCCGGAGGGCGGAGCCTGCTCCTGGGTGGGCCCGAGGTCACGTTCGAGTGCACCGGGACGGCGTCCGGCCTGAATCTGGCCGCTCGCCTGACGCGTGCCGGCGGCCGGCTGGTGGCGGTCGGCATGCCGGGCGAGGTGAAGGTTGACTGGGGGCCGATCTGGCAGCGCGAGCTCTCGGTGCTCGGCGCCTACGCCTACGGGACCGAGCGCCCCGAACGGGGCCCCCGCACCCGACGCACGTTCGAGCTCGCCCTGGAGGCGGCGCCTGGGCTGCACCTGGAGCGGCTGGTGGGCCCCTTGTTTCCGCTTGCCGGCTACCGCGACGCGATCGGCTACGCGTCGGCGGCGGGGTCGCTGGGCGCGGTGAAGGTCGCTTTCGACCACCGGGTAGGATCGAGCACCGAATGAACCGCCCCGGCGCCGTCATCGAGATCGACCGCAACACGCCGCCCACGCTGTTCCATTTCGGTGAGGGGGTCCGCCTGGAGCGGCTGCCGCTGGGGAGCCGGATCGTCTATCCGCCCGACCCGCTGGAACCCATCGCTCATCCCGAACGGGCGATCCGGCGGGCGCTGGCGCACCCACTCGACGACGACCCGCTGGCCTCGCTGCTGCGTCCGGGGATGCGGCTCACGATCGCGATGGATGACCTGTCCCTTCCGCTGCCGCCGATGGCGGCGCCGGACGTCCGCCAGCTGATCCTGGAGGAGGTCCTGGAGATAGCGGCCGGCATCGGCGTGGAGGACATCGAGCTCATCATCGCCACCGGCCTGCACCGCAGGATGACGGCGGACGAGATCCACCACGTCGTCGGCGACCGCGTCTTCCATACGTTCTACCCCGATCGCCTGTACAACCACGACGCCGAGGACCCGGATGGCAACGTTGTCGTGGGCGTGCTCGACGACGGGGAGGCGGTGACGCTCAACCGGCGTGCCGCCGAGTCGGATCTGGTGATCTACGTCAACCTGACCCTGGTCCCGATGGACGGGGGGCACAAGTCGATGGCGACCGGCCTCGCGAGCTACCAGGGGATCCGGCAGCACCACAACGTGGAGACGCTGCGCAACTCCCGCTCCTACATGCACCCGCCCGATTCGGCGCTGCACCAGTCCTGCATCCGGCAGGGAAAGCTGATCGAGGACGCGGTGCGCGTGTTTCACATCGAGACCGCGGTCAACAACCACTCCTTCCCGGCGGTTGCCGGATTCATGCAGAAGCGGGAGACCGACTGGACGGCGGGAGACCAGGCAGCGTTCCTGGCGATCAAGCAGCTCACCGACCTGGCGCCGCCGACCGTCAAGCAGACCGTCTTTCACTCGATGCGGGCCCCGTACGGACTGACCGCGGTCCACGCTGGCCAGGTCGACGCGGTGCACGACAAGACGCTGGCGGCGGTGCGGGCGCAGCTGACGACGGAGGTCGAGGGGCAGACCGACATCGTGACCATGGGGGTGCCCTACATGGGACCCTACAACGTCAACGCGCCGCTCAACCCGGTGCTGGTGGTCTGCCTGGGACTCGGGTATCTGTTCAACCTCTACCGCGGCCAGCCGGTGGTGCGCAAGGGTGGGGTGGTGATCCTCGAGCACCCCTGCCGCTACGAGTTCGACTCCGTGCAGCACCCCTCGTACATCGACTTCTTCGACGAGGTGCTGGCGGAGACGCTGGACCCGGTCGCCATCGAGCGCGACTTCGAAGAGCGGTTCGCAGAGGACCCCTGGTACCGGCAGCTGTTCCGCAAGTCCAACGCCTACCACGGCGTGCATCCGTTTTATGCCTGGTACTGGGCGGTGCACGCGATGGAGCACGTGGGGGACGTGATCATCGTCGGCGGCGACCGGAAGACCGTCCACCACCTCGGGTTCAAGTGCGCGACCTCGCTGGAGGACGCGCTCGAGATGGCCGAGCAGACCGTCGGGCGCTACCCGAGCATCACCCATCTGCGGATGCCGCCGCTGCTGCTCGCCGACGTGCGATGAAGGTGCCGCCGTCGGTGAGGCAGGTCGGACCGCTGCGGGACCTGCGGCTGGTCGCCGACGGCTGGCAGTGGCGCAAGCAGCGACCGCGATCCTGGGCGCCGCGGGCGGACGTGGTGCCGGCCGCATCGAGCGACCTCTCCTGGGCCCGGTCGGAGCCGGTTCGCCTGGTCCGCCGCGGCATCCAGCACGGCCTCTCGCTGCCGTTCACGCGGGTCATGGCACACCCGAAGGTGAGCGGTCAGGAGTGGCTGCGGAACGTCGATCGGCCGGTGCTGATCGCGTCCAACCACGTTTCCCACGCAGACCTCCAGCTGCTGCTGTACGCGCTCCCCGACGAGGTGCGTGATCGGACCGTGGTCGGGGCGGCGGCGGACTACTGGTACAAGCGGCAGTGGGGCGGCCGCCTCGTCTCACTGTGGCTCAACACGTTCCCGTTCACGCGCACCGGCGGGGCGCAGGCGGTGCTGCACAGCGCGACGATGCTGGTCAAGTCGGGCTGGCACCTGGTGCTGTTCCCGGAGGGCACGCGCTCGGTCACCGGAGAGCTGCAGCCGTTCCAGCGGGGGATCGGCCACCTGGCCCAGGAGACCGGCGCGCCGGTGGTCCCGGTGTACGTCGGCGGATCGCACCGGATCATGCCCAAGGGTCAGGCGCTGCCACTGCCGGCCCCGGCCTGGATCCGGATCGGAAGGCCTCTCACGCTCTACGGCGGGGAGGGGTCGCGTGCCTTTACCGCGCGGGTGGAGGAGGCGGTGCGGCAGCTTTCGCTGGAGCGCCCCGCGGAGGCGGTGACCGGCTCGTGGATCGATCGCTGGCGGGTCTCGGCACCGGCGGAGTCGAAGCGCCGCTGACCGCGAGGAGGATGGCCCGATCCCCGCACATTGCCAGCGAGGCGCGGTCATTCCCGCTCGGATACCGGCGCTTTGCCAGCACTGTGCGGTGACCGGCGGCGGGCGGGTGGAGGTGCGTTACAGGGGGGATTGGCAGGCATGGCAGGCCGGGCCACGCTGGTGGCATGGCAAGGGCTTGCCGGGTACCGGAGGAGCTTCGAAGTGGCCCGTTCACGATCGCCGAGGCGGGGGCCGCCGGCATCTCGAAGGGACAGCTGCGGGGGTCGGCCTGGAGGCGCCTCTGCCAGGGGTGGTACTGCTGGCGGGGCTACGCCGCCACCGACACCACGAACTTGATCCCCATCGCGCGAGGCCTCCCCGAGGGATTCGCCTTCGCCGGCCCGGTCGCGGCCCGCCTCCATGGTCTCGACGTTCCAGCTCGCGGACGACCTGAGGTCATCGTCCCCACCCCGACCGTGACCTCGGAACGTGTCGCGGCCGTTGTCCGGCGGGAAGATTTCGACCCGGCCCAGATGGTCTGGAGAAAGGGGTTCCCGGTGACGAGCGCGCTGCGAACCTGCTTCGACCTCGCCGGCCGGCTGCCGCTTCAGGACGCGGTCGTCGCGCTGGACCAGGCGCTGGCGGGCGGCCTGGTCGACCTGCCGGCACTGGAGGAGTTCGTCGCCGCGCGCGGGGGTGCCAACGGCGTCGTGCAAGCCCGCAGGGCGATCGCGCTGGCCGAACCGAGGTCGGAGTCCCCGATGGAGACGGGGTTGCGCCTGCTGCTCGAGATGAGCGGGCTTCCTCGACCCAGAGCGCAGGTGGACCTGCATGCGGCGACCGGCCAGTTCGTCGCCCGGGTCGATCTGTTCTATCCCGAGCCCGGCCTGGCGATCGAGTACGACGGCGAAAACCATCGCGATCGTCTGGTGGACGACAACCGGCGCGCCAGAATCGCTTGCTCCAGATCGGCGTCCGTCTGCTCCGCTACACGGGGGCCGACCTGCGCACGCGCTCTACCGCCGTCGTCGCCGAGGTCCGCGCCGCCCTCTCCGAAGCGACCAGTGCCCGCAATATGTGGTTATCCCAGGTCCGATAGCGTCACAACGCTAGCAATGCGCGAATACCGAGTTGAGGAGGAGGGTGAGGATGCGAATCACCGACGTTCGGGTGCTGCCGGTCGACCGCTACCTGTTCGTGGAGGTCGAGACCGACGCGGGGCTGACCGGCCTCGGCGAGTCGGGGACCTGGGGATTCCTGGAAGCATCGGGCCAGGCGGTGGAGACGTTCAAGCGCTACCTGGTGGGCCAGGACCCGCTCCGCATCGAGCACCACTGGCAGTACCTCTACCGGTGGAACGCCTTCCGCGGCGCCGCGATCATGGGGGCGCTCTCCGCGATCGACATCGCGCTCTGGGACATCGCCGGCAAGCACTTCGGGGTTCCGGTCCACCAGCTCCTCGGAGGACCCACCCGGGATCGCGCCCGCGTCTACTACCACGTGTTCGGGGAGTCACGGGCGGAGCTGGTGGCGGGCTGTATCACGGCCAAGGCGGCCGGGTTCACCGCGGTCGGCCACCTGACCCCCTTCGTCGACGCCCGGCGCGACGTGCCCTACGAGGAGACCTACGTCCAGCGCATCGAGGGCGCCATCGAGTCGGTTCGCGCGTATCGGGAGGCGGTGGGGGATGAGGTGGATCTGTGCGTCGAGATCCACCGGCAGCTCACGCCGGCCGAGGCGATCGCACTGGCACGCGGCATCGAGCGGTATCACCCGCTCTTCTACGAGGACCCGACGCTGCCGGACAACTTCGACGCGATGGCCCAGATCGCGGATCACATCGAGGTCCCGATTGCCACCGGCGAGCGGCTGCACACGATCTTCGAGTTCGAGATGCTGCTCGCCCGCGGCGCCGTGCAGTACGTGCGGCCCGACGTGTGCATGTGCGGCGGCATCACCGGCGCCAAGAAGATCGCGGCCCTGGCCGAAGCCCGGCATGTCGGGGTGGTGCCGCACAACCCGCTCTCGCCGGTGAGCACCGCCGCCTGCCTCCAGCTTGCCGCCTGCATCCCCAACTTCGCGCTGCAGGAGTACCCGCTGGGTGAGGGCGAGCCGCCCAAGAGCGAGATCGTGCAGCCGACGCTGGTGCGAGAGGGCGCCTATCTGCGGATCCCGACCTCGCCCGGCATCGGGGTCTCGCTGACGCCGGACGCGGCGACCCGGCACCCGTATCGGCCGCGCGAGGTGGTCACGCGCCTGCGCGCCGACGGCTCGGTCATGGACCAGTAGCCGGCCAAGCCGCGGGCACCCCGGTCATGCGTCCGTGCCGGGGGTCGGACGCGGGAACGTCTCCTCGCCGGAGGTGACGGGGTCCAGCCCCGACGGCGTCGGCAGGCCCTGCTTCCGCATCGCAAGGCCCGTCAGCGCCTCGAGGATCACCCGATTCGCGTTCAACGCGGTCACGTAGGTGGGGTCGTGAGCGGGGGCCACCTCGACCACCTCCATCCCGACCACGTGCGCCTCGTGACAGAGACGGCGCACCACCGGGAACATCTCCCGCGTCGTGAAGCCGCCGGGTTCGGGTGTGCCGGTACCGGGCGCGTAAGCCGGGTCGAGAACGTCGATGTCGAACGACAGGTAGAGATACTCCGGGCCGTCGAGGGCTTCCGCGACCGCGCGGTCCACGGTTCTATCGAGCCCGTAACGCTCGACCTCGGCCATGAAGTGGGAGCGCATCCCTTGCTCCCGCATCCAGTCGATCAGCTCGTTGTCGGGATAGAAGCCACGGAGCCCCACCTGGACGAAGTTCTTCCCGGGGACGTGTTCGTCTTCGATAAGGCGGCGGATGGGGGTTCCGTGGGTGACGTGGTGGCCCAGGTATTCGCTGCTGCAGTCGGCGTGAGCGTCGAAGTGGACGACGCCCAGCTTGCCGGCCCCGTAGACGTCGGCACAGGCCGCGGCGTCAGGCCAGAGGATCGAGTGATCGCCTCCCAGCACACAGGGCACGGCGCCGGTCTCCGCCACCTCGCGCACCAAGGCGCGAATCGGCTCCATCGACTCCTCGATGCTGAACGGATCGACCGCCGCGTCCCCGTAGTCGACCACGTTCAAGATCCGGAAGGGTTCCAACCGTAGGTGGAGGTGGTTGCTCAGCGCGGGTGGGGAGGGGACATAGCGCTCGGCGGTCCTGATCGCTCGGGGTCCCAGGGCCGCCCCTCGGTGTCCTCCCGCCCCCGCGTCCATGGGAGCGCCGACGATGGCGACGTCGACGGCGCCCGCCCGCAGATCTTCCGGGGTGAGGCAAGCCGGGACGCCCATGAACGTCGGAAACCCGGAGTAGGCGAGCTGCAGCTCATACCGTCGGAGATCGATCGGTCCCGGCTCTCGTTGCGGATCCCCACTCCGATCCCTCCGGGTTCTCCACGAGTCACCTTCGCGTCTTGGCATTACTCCCTCACCACTTCGCCGCGTTCGACCGCGGTGAAGATTGAAAAGTGGTCGAAACAAGCCTCCCTGACGGGGTTGCCCAAGCAGTCGAGGTTGCGGCGGAACTCGACGTCATCGGCGAGCAGCGCGTTGAATCCGCCGGCTATCTCGAGGAGGAGATCGGGCTCGTTCTCCACCCGCATGAAATGACACACGAAGACCCGCCGGAGGTCACTCCGCAGCTCCGCCAGCCGGGAAGTCGAAGCCTCGAACGCCTGGAGGTTCGAGTCCGGTAGATGAGCATAGATAGGGCCCGTGTTGACCGTGTCACCGCCGAAGAGAAGGCCGTTCTCGGCATCGAGCAAGCAGATGCAGTCAGGCGAGTGGCCGGGTGTGTGCAGCACCTGCAGGCGACGGCCCCCGAGGTCCAGAATGTCGCCGTCTTCCAGAAGACGCGTGGCGTGACTGGGCACGATCGCGTACGCCCCCGGCTCGAATCCCGGCGGCAGCGGCCGGATCAGCGTCTCTGCCGTCAACAGATGGAAGTAGAGGTCATCCGCTCTCTTGTAGGAACCCCAGCCCTCGATCAGGCGCCGTGTGTAGTCCATGTAGCCGGCGGCGAGGCCTGGGGGGGCCGGCGTGCGCAGCAGGTCGGCGCCCTCCCGGTGGATCGCGATGTCATCGAAGTGTTGGTTGCCACCGACATGATCGAAATGGTAGTGAGAGTTAATGACGAGGAGTGGAAGTCCTGTCAGCTGCTCGGCGACTGATCGAATGTTCGCGACTCCGAGTCCGGTATCGAGAAGTGCCGCCGACCTGGTCCCCTCAATCAAGAATGAGTTGACGTGGCCCGGTTCACTGATCAGGTAGACACCCGCCTCCAACTGGCGCACGTCGAACCAGGAAGCCCGTGGAAACTCCCTGCCCCAGTGAGTTCGCTCGTCACTCATCGAACACACATGGTCAGTGCCAGTGGCTCCAAATCGTGGGGGCGCGCTGATAGGTGTTCATCGCTCACCCCACGGCACCCGGGTGCGTCCCCCATGGCACGCGAGAATAGAGGATCGGTAGCTCGAAGTCAACAATGCCTCCGGGCCCTCGGGTGGACCCGAACTCCGCGCGCCACACACGGATGCACCCTCCGGTACTCGGGCTCTGCGACGATCCCGAGGCCCGGCTTCTCTGGCGGCGGGGAGGATCCAAGTTCCACCCTTGACCGTACCTCCTCCGACTTCAATAATGGGTACCCGATGATCCACCGCCGCCGGAGGGAGGGCGGCCGCGTCGCCGCGAGCGAGAGGATCACGAGTCCAGGTTCAACTGGAGGAGGGAGATGAATACCCGGTTCAATCGTCGGGAGTTCCTGCAGCGCGCCGCCCTGGTTTCGGCCGGAGCGGGACTTGGAGGCAGTCTCCTCACGGCTTGTGGCGGGGCCACCCAGGCAAACGGCGGGCTGCCGGCACCCCCGTCACTCAATCGTGATCGTTCAACATTGGTGTTCGCGGTCGACGCCTTTGAGCCCGACTTCGACCCGGCCAGCTATTACGTGAATGCCACCGCCTATCTCAGCAGGAACCTCTACGAAGGCCTGCTCCGGATGAAGCCCGGAGACGCGACCCACACGGAGCCGGCTCTGGCGACGTCGTTCCAGCCCACACCGGACTTCAGCTCCTGGACCTTCACGCTGCGCAATGGGGTCCAATTCACCGACGGTACGCCCCTCGATGCGACGGCGGTGAAGACGGCCTATGTCCGCAGCATCAACCTCGCGCTCGGAGCGGGCAGCGTCATCGGCACCTTCGTCGCCGACCCGGACACGCAGATCGTCGTCGTCAACCCGTCCACGATTCGGTTCGATCTCGGGCAGCCGGTGGCCTATTTCAATCGGGTGGTGGCCAGCATCTCGGGTACCGGCGTCACCAGCCCGAAGGTTCTGCAGTTCTCCACAGGGTCGACGGATCAGGGTCATCAGTGGCTCCAGTCTCACGCCGCGGGGACCGGGCCGTACATGCTCGAGAGCGTCAGTCCGGGCAGCCAGGCCACGCTGGTCCAGAATCCGAACTATTGGGGTGGATGGAAGGACAATTCTTTCAAAAGGATCATCCTTCAGCAGATCCCGGATGGCGGTGCACGCCGCGAGGCGCTCCAGTCCGGGGCCGTCGACATGGCGATCCCTTCGTTGACCGCGCAGGATACGGTCACCATTCGCGACGACAAACGGTTCAACGTCGCGTCGCGGCTGGCCATGTGGATCCAGTACGTCGTCCTCGGAACCTACGGGCCGCTCGCCAGCCCGCAGGCGCGGCAGGCGGTGAATTACCTGTACCCGGCCGACGCCTACATCAACGACGTCATGAAGAACACCATGGCACCCGCGCACGGGTGTTTTCCCGACCTCCTGACGACCCACAACCCACGGACCTACACCTTCCCAACCGATGTCAGCAAAGCGAAGCAACTGTTCTCCCAAGCGGGCGTGTCACCGGGCACCCAGTTCACCTATGAGTTCTACACAGGATACGGAGACCTGCTCGGGGACGTGATGCAGAGTCAGTTCCAGAAGGCGGGGATGAGCCTCAAGCTCGTCCAGAAGGCGTTTCCCGCATTCAACGCCGACCAGACCACTCCGATGCCTGTCGGTCAGCGGTCGGACATGCTCTTCTTCTCCTGGTACCCGGACTACAACCACCCGGCCGATTACATGTTCCCGATCATGGACAGCAAGGCGATCCCACCCAACGGATACAACTCGGGCTACTACGCCAACACCAGTGTCGACAACGCGATCAGCAGGGGCTACTTCGTCTCGAACGCGACCCAGCTTCAGAATCTGTTCAATCTCACGCAGGACATCATCAATCGAACAGATCCGGTCTGGCTCCCCGTCGGCAACCTGTATGACAACACCTACAGCCGGAACGACGTGGGCGGATTCGTCCCACAGCCGCTGACCGGCGGCGTCGCGAACTTCTACCCCATGTTCCGCACGTAGCAATCCACGTGATTCGCCAAGTCAGGGACGCGGTGAGCGCCCGACCGGCGGGGAGGAGTCGCGCCGCCTACGAGGTCTGTACGTGGGCAGGCTGATCGTCCGGCGGGTCATTCTGGCGATCTTCGTCATCTGGGGTGTGACCCTGATGACGTTCGTGCTCTCGCACGTCGTCCCCGGCGATCCCGCCCGGCTGATAGCCGGTCCGAGGGCGAATCCGGCGGCGATCGCACACATACGCGCCGAGTACGGCCTCAACCGTCCGCTGCCGGTTCAGTACGTCATCTACATGTCGAACCTGCTTCACGGCAACCTCGGCATCTCGTTCGTCACCCGGCGCCCGGTTTCGCAGGACCTGATCGCGTTCTTTCCGGCGACGCTCGAGCTGACTGTCTATGCCCTCGTGTTCGGTGCGCTGCTGGCGGTGCTGGCGGCACTGCTGGGCGCCAGCCGTCGCGGGTCACCGGTGGAGGGCGGAGTACAGCTCCTGTCCGTGGGGAGCCTTTCCATACCCGCCTTCTGGGCGGCACTCGTCCTCCAGCTCATCCTGGGCGTCAAATTGGGCATCCTGCCGATATCGGGCCGGCTTACCGCCGGAGCCGTTCCTCCGCCTCGCATCACCGGCCTGTACACGGTCGACAGCCTGTTGACCGGCCAGCTGGGAACGTTTGCCGATGCGATCCAGCACCTTGTCCTGCCCGCGTTCGTGCTCGGGCTGGCCGTCTTCGGATTGATGACGCGCATCCTCCGGGCGAGTTTCATCGAGGTGCTCGGTGAAGACTACATCAGGAACGCCGAGGCGAAGGGCTTGAGCCGCGCGCGGATCCTCACCCGGCACGTCTTGCGAAACGCGCTGCTGCCGGGCGTCACCGTGCTCGGGCTGGAGTTCGGACTTCTGGCCGGCGGGATCTTCATCGTGGAGTACATCTTTGCCTGGCCAGGCATCGGCGCCTATGCCTTCAATGCCTTTCAAGCCTCCGACTACAACGCGGTGATGGGAGTCACGCTTACCGTCGGGGTACTCTATGTCGCGGTCAATCTTGTGGTCGATATCCTTTACCGGTACCTCGACCCACGGATCAACTACACGTGATAGGCCAGTCGACTGCCCTACGGCCAGTGCAGTATCCCGGGAAGGGATGGCTGTCTTCGGCCTGGCACTTCGCCACTGCATCCCGGCTCAACGCACTGGGCACGGTTCTGGTGCTGGGTGTGACACTGACTGCCATCTTCGGCCCGCTCGTCTATCCGCAATCCCCGAATGCCACCGACCTCTACGCGGTATTGTTGCCGCCCTCGCCGCAGCACCTGTTCGGCACCGACAACATCGGTCGGGATGTCCTGGCCCGCGTGATTGCGGGCGCCCGGATCTCTCTCCTCTCAGGTGTGCTGATCGTCGGTTTGTCGGTCACGTTCGGCTGCCTGGTCGGCATTCTGGCGGGGCTCGTCGGTGGGGTGCTGGATGAGGTCCTGATGCGCATCACGGATCTCTTCTTCGCCTTTCCCGCCTTCGTCCTCGCCGCCGCGATCGCGGCCACTCTGGGCGCGAGCCTGGCTCACACCATCGTCGCGGTGGCGGTGGTCTTCTGGCCCTGGTACGCGCGACTTTCCCGCAGCCAGGTTCTGTCTTTGCGCGAGCGTGAGTTCGTGCTGGCGGCGCGTGTCTCGGGGGTCAGCACGCTGACCATCCTTTTGCGGCACATGGTGCCGAACGTGATGCCGGTCGTGGCCATCCAGGTGTCGGCGGACATGGGCAACGCGATTCTCTCGATATCGGCGTTGAGCTTTCTGGGTTTGGGCGCACAGCCTCCGACGCCTGAGTGGGGGACCATGATGGCCGACGCCCACGACTACATCGCGAGCGCGTGGTGGATGCTTGCGTTTCCCGGGCTGGCGCTGTCTCTGACCATCCTCGGGTTCAACCTCCTCGGAGACGGCCTGCGGGACTGGATCGATCCCCGGCTTCGTGGATCTCGGAGGGCGAGGCGCGGATGAGCGTTCACCCTCCCGAGCCACTCCTCTCCGTGACCGACCTGGAGGTGCGCTTCGAAACCAGCCGGGGCAGTGTGTACGCCGTCAACGGGGTCACCCTCTCGGTCGCGGCGGGAGAGACGCTCGGCCTGGTCGGGGAATCGGGGTCCGGCAAGAGCGTGACCAGCCTCGCGATCATGGGTCTGCTTCCCAAGCCCGCGGCCCGAATCGTCGCCGGCAGCATCCGCTTCGACCGGATGGAGCTGACGCACCTCGACAGCAGCCGGCTGAGGAGGCTGAGGGGCAACGACATCTCGATGGTCTTCCAGGACCCGATGAGCAACCTCAACCCGGTGCTGACGATCGGTGAGCAGGTGACCGAGACCATCCGCGCGCACAATGCCGTGAGCCGGCGTGAGGCGCGCGATCGAGCAGTGACGATTCTGAGGTCGGTCGGCATCCCGCGGGCGGAGGAGCTGCTCGGTCGCTATCCCCATCAATTCAGTGGCGGCATGCGGCAGCGGGTGCTGATAGCGATCGCACTCGCCCTGAGGCCGAGGCTCCTGATCGCCGACGAGCCGACCACGGCCCTCGACGTGACCGTCCAGGCCCAGGTGCTCGAACTGCTCAAGGCCATGACCGCCGACTACGGGACGGCCCTCATCCTCATCAGTCATGACCTCGGCATCATGGCCCGCATGGCTGAGCGAGTCGCCGTCATGTACGCGGGGTTGGTCCTGGAGTCTGCCCCCGCCGCGCGACTGCTCAAGCAGCCTCGACACCCCTACACCGTCGGCCTGCTCGACGCCGCGCCCCGTCTCACGGACGATCACCGCGTGCTCCTGCCCATCGAAGGATCGCCCCCGAACATGGAACGGCTGCCCGCCGGTTGTCCCTTCGCGCCGCGGTGCAAGTGGGCGCTCCCCGAGTGCTGGGAGAGCATGCCTCCCCTTATGGAGGTAGACGCTTCCCACCACCTCCTTGCCTGCCACAACCCGGTGACCGAGCCCGAGATCGTCGCGGCGCGCCCGCTTCGCCCCGGATTCCAGGCGGCGCCGTCACCGTGAGCGCCGAGCTGCCGCAGGTTCAGGAGGAGTCCAGACCCGAAGGCCCTCTGGTTCGGATCGAGGATCTCCGGGTTTTCTTCCCGATCACCCAGGGGGTTCTCTTTCAGCGCAGCGTGGGCAGCGTTCACGCCGTCGACGGCGTCTCGTTCGAGATCCGGATGGGCGAGACACTCGGCCTGGTCGGGGAGTCGGGCAGCGGGAAGACGACGCTGGGGAGAGCGCTCGTGCGACTCCTGAAGCCGACGAGCGGGTCGATCCGGTTCCAGGGCAAGGATTTCGCCACGCTGCGCGGACGTGAGGCGAAGGACGTCGGGGCTCAGCTCCAGATGGTGTTTCAGGACCCCTACGGCTCATTCGACCCGCGGCTGACGATCGGGTCGAGCGTGCAGGAGCCGCTGCGGGCCCGGCGGGTCGGCGGGGCGGCCCACCGGCGCCAGGCGGTCGAGGAGCTGCTGCAGGCCGTGGGGCTGCCTCCGGAGATGGCGTCCCGCTACCCGCACGAGCTGAGCGGCGGTCAGCGACAGCGAGCCGGGCTGGCGCGGGCGCTGGCATTGAAACCGGCGTTGATCGTGGCGGACGAAGCCGTCAGCGCGCTTGACGTCTCGATCCAGGCGCAGATCCTGAACCTGCTGCAGAAGCTGCAGGCCGAGTTCCACCTGACGTACCTGTTCATCGCCCACGATCTCTCGGTGGTTCGGTACATCAGTGACCGCGTGGCGGTGATGTACCTGGGCGAGATCGTCGAGCTCACCACGAGCCGAAAGCTCTACTCGGACCCCCGGCACCCGTACACCGTCGCGCTTTTGAGCGCGATTCCGGTCGCCGACGTCGCCGTCGAGGCGCGACGGAGCCGCATCGTCCTGCCCGGCGACCCACCGAGCCCCATTTCACCACCGTCTGGCTGTCGATTCCACACGCGCTGCTGGCTGCGGGAGCGAATGGGGAACCCCGCGCGCTGCGTCGAGGAGCGCCCGCTGCTCGAACCGGTGCACGACGGCCACTCGGTTGCCTGCCACTTCACGGAGCAGGCCGTGGCAGCACGGTCTGACCTCCCGGTCCCCACCTCTCCATCGGTACCTGGCGGAGGTTCCGGTCGAGTTGATCCCGAGGTCATGCGATGAGCGATCACGAAGCCAGGACATCCTCGCCCATGGTCGGATTTCCGCCGCCCGCCGAAGCACGGGTGACGCTCGACAACTGGCAGCAACCCCCCTGGAATCGATGGAGCTTCCTGCACACGCGGGAGGTGCTTCCCTCCGCCAACGTGAGCCGCGGCACCGGGCCCGGCTGGCTGCTTGCCGGCGAGGCGTCGGCCCTGGAAGATCTGGAGATCGGAGGCGCCGGCGGCGGGACGGCGACGCTGCGCGACTGGTTGGACGGTTCGTGGACGGACGGACTGATCGTGCTGAGGCGCGGCCGGATACTGCTGGAGGCCTACCGCAACGGCATGAAACCGGACGTTCGGCACCTCGTCATGTCGGTCAGCAAGTCGATCACCTCGCTGCTCGTCGGGATCCTGGTCGACCGGGGGCAGATCTCTCTTGCATCTCCGGTCACCGACTACGCTCCCGAACTGGCGGGCACGGCGTTCGAAGGGGCGACCGTCCAGCACCTGCTGGATATGGAGCTGGCCACCAGCTGGCGGGAGGACTACGGAGGGGCGGGTTCCGAGTACTGGCGGCTGGATGCGGCCTGCGGCTGGTGCCCCCCGCACCCGGGAGCAGCCGCGGCTCTCTTCGACTTCATGCGTGAGCTGGCCCCTGCCGGCCGTCACGGCGAGACGATGCTGTACAGCTCGCCGAACACCGATCTGCTCGGGATCATCGCCGAGCGGGTCACGCAGACGCGGTTCGCGGAACTGGCGTCGAGCCGGTTGTGGGCGCCGATGGGCGCCGAGTTCGACGCCGACATCATGCTCGACCCGGCCGGTTCCGCGATCGCGGATGGAGGCTTCTGCATCTCGCTGCGGGACATGGGGCGAATCGGCCAGCTGTTTTTGGGGCGAGGCAGAGGGGTCGTTCCATCCTGGTGGATCGAAGAGTGCGAGCGCGGCAATCCCGAGCCGTTCGCGCTCGGTTCGTACGGAGCGGACCTACCCGCGGCCTCCTATCACAACCAGTGGTGGCACTTTGACGGCCGCACGTTTGCCCTTGGCATCCACGGCCAGATGATCGCGATCGACCGCCCCTCGGAGGTTGTCGTCGGGTTCATGTCCACGGCACCCGTGCCGACCGACCCGCCCGTCCGTGACGAGCAGCGAAAGGTGGTGGAGGCGCTGACCCTGGCGCTGCGGTGACCTCGTCCGTCGACCCGCGGTGACGGCGGCGACTCTGCTCGTGCCCAACTAGGATCGAAGCATGCTGCCCGAGTACGCTCCCGGTGCCCGCAACGCGGTGCGAGTCTGCCTCAACATCGGCCCCAAGGATCGCGTCGCGGTGATCGACGACCGCGGGCGGAAGGACATCGCCGACGCGATCCTCGAGGAGTCGGAGGCCGCGGGGGCGACGGCCGAGCGCTTCACGATCGAGGACTGGATCGACCGGCCGGCGCTCGAGTTCCCCACCGCGCTGCGCCAGGCGATCGACGCGTTCGGCCCGACGGCGTCGTTCTACATCGGTGAAGGGCTGCCCGGGGAGCTCGCGTTCCGGCACCCGCTCCTCGAGCTGGTGCGCGAGAAGCGCCTGCGGCACGGGCACATGATCGGGATCACGCGCGAGCTGATGCTCGACGGGATGGCGGGCGACTACGCGGAGATCTACCGCGTGACGCGCGCCACGTTCGAGCGGGTCAAGGACGCCCGGCTGATCGAGGTCAAGACCGAGCTCGGGACGGACCTCCGGGCCACCTTCAATCCCGCGTGGCGCTGGATCCCCGCCGACGGGCGCTACTGGCAGCCGGGCCAGTGGGGAAACCTGCCCGAGGGAGAGGTCTTCACGGCGCCGCAGCGGCTGGACGGCATCCTGGTGGGGGAGGAGATGGGGGACCACTTCGCCACCCAATACGGCCTCTTCGAGGAGCCGGTCCGGATCCAGGTCGAGAACAGCAGGGTGCGGGAGGTGGCGATGCCCGGGCACCCTGAAGTCGTGCGTGAGATCGAGGCTTATTTCGCCCAGCACCCCGAGTCCAACCGGGCCTCCGAGTTCGCGATCGGTACCAACATCGGCCTCACCCGGATCGTGGGCAACTTCCTGCAGGACGAGAAGTTCCCGGGCAACCACGTGGCCTTCGGCGACCCGTACGGATCCGAGACGGGGGCCGACTGGGAGGCGCCGAGCCACGTCGACGTGCTCGCCAGCCACGCCGACATCTGGGCCGACGGTGACCAGATCATGCGCCGGGGCCGGCTGTTGCTCTAGCGCCGGATCGTCCCGGCTGGCTGGTGGGACATTGCCGGCGGTGCAACCTCATGGCGCCGGGGAAGGCGGCCGTTTGCCGGCACTGTGTGCGTGGAGGGCCCGGCGCACCTCGGCGACCACGGCCGGTGCGCGATCGCGTAGGTCGGGACCGGTGTAGCGGAGAAGATGCACGCCGAGCTCCTGCAGGCGGTTCTGGCGCCGGTTGTCGTCGACGAGCCGGTCGCGGTGATTCTCGCCGTCATATTCGATGGCCAATCCCGGTTCGGGATAAAGAAGGTCGACTCGCGCCACGAACCGACCGGCCGTTGTGAAGAGTTGGGCTTGAGCTTGGGGACGCGGGAGGCCACCGAGCACAAGGAGCATTCGCAGCCGTGTCTCCATCGGAGACTCGCTCTTCGGCTCGGCGTGGGCCACTGCCTGTCGCGCCCGCGCCACACCGTTGGCCCCGGCGTGCAAGCGCACGTAGTCCTCGAGCGCGGTCAGGTCGACGAGCCGCGCCGCGAGCGCCTGGTCGAGCGCAACGACCGCATCGCCCAGCGGCAGGCGCGCGGCCAGGTCGAAGCAGGTTCGGAGCGGGGCGGTCACCGGCAGGCCGCCGCGCCACACGACCTCGTCAGGATCGAGCCGAGCGCGACGGACTACGGCCTCCACCCGCTGGGCGACAATGCTCGGGAGCGGGACGATGACCTCGGGCCGGCCCGCCAGGGTGATATCGATGCCGTGCAGGCGAGCGGCGGCGACTCCGGCGAAGGCCGATCCCGCCGGCAGTCGACGGACGATAGGGGTGAGCCGGATGGCGTCGGTCGGCTCGCATCCCTCCCATCGGTACCAGCCCTGACAGACGCGAGCCCACGCCGATCCCTGGAGCTGCCGGCGCGAGACGCCGAGGGCCTCGGCTTCCGCAACCGAGAAGACGCCTCGCCGCAACCGCTCGGGAACCCGGCATCGCTTCGGCATGACCACAGCCTGGCGCATCAGGCGAGCGTTGCCAACGGCTCCCTGTTAATGTCCGCCGGAGGTCCCACCGCTACATTGCCGGCAAACGCACGTCACTGGCGAGCGCATGGCGTTGCAATGCCGGCCATGTTCCCCGACACCGGCCCCAGACACGTGAACGCCGCCCCAAGGCCGGAACCCGGAGCGGCGTCAGGGGTAGGGGGAGTCGACCTTAGTTGAGGTGCCAGCGGTGCGAACGCGTCCAGAGAAGGACGCCCGGATCGTCTCGCTCGATGGCCTCCGCCTCGGTCTCGTCGTAGAGCCAGCAGGCGTCCTCTACGGCGTCCGTCTGCTTCCAGGCGACGGCGCCTTGCGGCACCTCCGTGGGCTCGCCGTCGATCGTCAGGATCTCGGGCTGCTCCATGATGGCCATGCTGCTAGTTCCTCCTGGGCTGAACCGGTTCTCCGAACGAAACGCCACTCGCCAAGTGCGTGCGCAATTCGCCGACGTCTCTGCTACCCATCATAACCGCACGGATTGGGAATCGCAAAATTTGGTGTATTCAACCGATTTATTCGAACGCTTCCCGTGCTAGGGGTGGGGAATTCGATCGGGAGTGGGGCCTGCCGGACCGCCGGCTTCTAAAGTCGTCACCGATGGTCAGTCCGTGGGAACGAGTGCGGTGGACCTCCGTCGTCCTCTTCACCGCGCTCACGTTCGTCCTCGGCTGGGGCGTGTTCTGGGGACTGCGACCGTTCCTCGCGTTCAACGTCCGGGCGGAGATCGGCATGTTCGCTCCGCTCGTCGCCGCTCTCATCACCCGGTTCGCCCTCGACGAGGGGTTCGGCGACTTCGGCCTGCCACTCTCCGTCCGCCGCAGCTGGCGCTGGGCGTATCCGATCGCCTACCTGCTGCCGCTCCTGCTGGCCGCGATCGGCGTCGTGCTGGCGGTGCTGACCCGCCAGCAGACATGGGTCCTCTACCAGCGCTGGGAGGCGGACCTGGACGCGCTGGCTCGACAGCTGGCACCAGGGCAGAGCCGGGCGCTGCACAACGCCGGTGCGGGGCTGCTCTTCGCACAGCTGTTCCAGGACCTGGTGCTGGCCGTGGTCGCAAACTGTCTCTTCACGCTCGGGGAGGAGTTCGGCTGGCGCGGCCACCTGGTGCCGCGCCTGGTTCCCCTGGGAGAGGTCTGGGCGGCCCTCGTCGTCGGCGTCGTGTGGGGTCTCTGGCACGCGCCGCTGATCGCGCTCGACGGGTACGAGTACGGTGTCGCTGCCTGGCAGGTAGTCCCCTTCTTCTGCCTCTTCACGATCCCGCTTTCCGGCATCCTGACCTGGCTCCGGCTGCGGTCGGGATCGACCTGGCCCGGTGTCCTGCTCCACGCCACCGTCAATCAGGCGGGGCCGCTGGTCCTCGCGCTGATGCTGAGCGACACCGTCAGCCGGTTCATCGGCGCGCCCATCGGTGTGCTTGGCATCCTCCCGTGGTGGGGCTTCGCGGCGTTCCTGGTCGCGACCGGGCGCCTGCGCGTTCGACCCCCGCGATCCGGCTACGCAAAAGGGGTTACCGTGACCTCTCCGGCTCGGTCATGATGCTCGGATGGACGAAGCACAACGGAAGGTGCGTGCGTTCCACGACCGGTTCGGCTGCGTCGCCAACGATCGCCCGACCTGGCCCGGAGCTCACGCACACCGTCTGCGGATGGCTCTGCTCGAGGAGGAGTTGGCCGAGCTGCGAAACGCGGGGGAGTCTGAGGATCTGGTCGCCATCGCCGATGCGCTGGCCGACCTGCTCTACGTGACCTACGGCGCGGCGGTGACCTACGGCATCGACCTGGAGCCGGTCTTCGATGAGATCCACCGTTCGAACATGTCCAAGGGCGACCCCGAGGTATCGGTGCGCGCCGACGGCAAGGTGCTCAAGGGCACCCACTACTCCCCGCCGCGGGTCCACGAAGTGCTCGCTGCGCAGATGGTCTGAGGGCTCCACGGCCTGTCGATCCCCTCGCGCCCCGTTCGACGCAGTGGGTGAGGGGCCCGCTCCGGGCCCGACAGAAGGAGTGACGGCGATGCGATTCATGCTCTTCATGCACCCGGCGGCCGAGTACGAGGAGAAGGACTGGACCCCGAGCGCCGAGGACGTGGCGACCATGGAGCGGTACAACGACGAGCTGCGCCGCGCCGGCGTGCTGCTTGACCTGGCCGGCCTCCATTCACCGTCCGAGGGCGCGGCCGTGCGCTGGACCACCGGCCGCCCGGTGGTCTACGACGGACCTTTCGGCGAGGCCAAGGAAGTGGTCGGCGGCTACTGGCTGATCCAGGCGGCGTCCAGGGAAGAGGCAGTCGAGTGGGCGACCCGGGTCCCCGGCGGGGGCGAGTCGTGGATCGAGATTCGGCGCGTTCAGGAGCCTGAGGACTTCCCGGCTGACGTGAGGGCGGTGCTGAGGCGGGACGCGGGCGCGTGAGCTCGGCGGCCGCCAACTCGTCCGCCATCGAAGCGATCTGGCGCATCGAGTCGCCTCGCGTCATCGCGAGCGTCGCGCACCTGGTGCGGGACGTCGGCCTCGCGGAGGACCTGGCGCAGGACGCCTTCGTGGCGGCGGTCGAGCAGTGGCCGCGCGAGGGGATACCCTCCCGCCCCGGCGCCTGGTTGACGGCCGTCGCCAAGCGGCGCGCCATCGACCACCTGCGCCGCCGGCAACGTCTGGACGAGCGGATTCCCGTCCTCGGACGCCAGCAGCAGGTCGAAGAAGAGGAGGCCCCGGACTTCGATGCCGCCCTCGACGAGGAGGAGATTCGCGACGACCTGCTCCGCCTCATCTGCGTCGCCTGTCACCCGATCCTCTCGCCCGAAGCTCGCGTCGCGCTCACGCTGCGCATGGTCGGGGGCCTGCGCACCGACGAGATCGCGCGAGCGTTCCTGGTCCCCGACGCTACCGTGGCGCAGCGCATCGTCCGTGCCAAGCGGTCGCTGGCGGCGGCACACGTGCCGTTCGAGACGCCACAGCGGACGGAGCTCGAGCAGCGCCTGGCGTCGGTGCTCGAAGTCGTCTACCTCATCTTCAACGAGGGGTACGCCGCCACCGCCGGCGACGACTGGATGCGCCCCGCGCTGTGCGAGGATGCGCTCCGCCTGGGCCGGGTGGTGGCGAGCCTGGTGCCCGACGAGCCGGAGGCCCACGGCCTGGTGGCGCTGATGGAGATTCAGGCCTCGCGGACCCGAGCGCGCACCGGTCCACGAGGCGACCCGATCCTCCTGCTCGACCAGGACCGCTCGCGCTGGGACCTGGTCCTGATCCGGCGCGGCCTGGCGGCGCTGGGCCGGTCGGAGGCCCTCGCCCAGTCCGGGCTCCGCCCGCTCGGGCCGTACGCGCTCCAGGCCGCGATCGCGGCCTGCCACGCCCGCGCGCGGCGGCCACAGGACACGGACTGGGTCCGGATCGCGGCGCTCTACGACGCGCTCGCGCAGATTCAGCCCTCGCCGGTGGTGGAGCTCAACCGTGCGGTCGCCGTGAGCCGCGCGTTCGGGCCGGAGGCGGGGCTGGAGCTCGTGGAGCAGTTGGTCGAGGAGCCGGCTCTCCGCTCCTACCACCTCCTCCCCAGCGTGCGCGGCGACCTGCTCGAGCAGCTGGGACGGAACGCGGAGGCGCGAGCCGAGTTTCGCCGTGCCGCCTCGCTCACGCGCAACGAGCGCGAGCGAACGCTGCTCCGCCGGCGCGCCGGGGACGCCTGACCTTCGCTGTTTGCTCGCAGATGGGCGCTAAATCACCGACGGAAGGCCCCATCTGCTAGCGAGCGGCCCAAACGCGCTCCCGCAGGGTGGAGACTGGAGCGCGTGCTGCAGGAGGTTGCGGAAGGGGTCTGGGTCCGGCAGAGTGCCTTCTGCCAGAGCAACGCGATCGCGGTCCGCGGGGACGCCGGGGTCCTGCTCATCGACCCCGGTGTGACCGGCAGCGACCTGGAGGAGTGGGCCGACGAGCTCGACCGGCTGGGCCTGCCGGTCGTCGCCGGTTTCTCGACACACCCGCACTGGGACCACCTGCTGTGGCATGCGCGCTTCGGACAGGTGCCGCGCTACGCGACCGCTCGGGGTGCCGTCGCGGCGAAGGAGTCCCTGGCGCGGTCGCGGCGGCTGGCGGCCGAGCAGGCGCCGGGGGTACCGCTCGAACTGGTGGGGCTCGTCGAGCCACTGCCCGCGGGTGCGGTCGAGGTTCCCTGGCCGGGCCCCGCCGCCCTTCTGGTCGAGCACGAGGCCCACGCGCCCGGTCACGCCGCGGTGGTGCTACCTGCGAGCGGGGTGGTGCTCGCCGCCGACATGCTCTCCGACGTCGAGATCCCGCTGCTCGACCCCCGGCTTCCGGACCAGGTCGGGGCCTATGTGCAAGCGCTCGAGCGTCTGGCCGGAGCGCTCACGCCAGAGATCTCGACGCTGGTACCCGGACACGGCTCCATCGCGCATGGCGATGAGATCGGCGCCCGTCTGGCGATGGATCGGGCCTACATCGAGATGCTGCGCCGCGGCGAGATCCCGTCCGACCCGCGGCTCGCCCCGGATGCCACGTACGGGCCCGACTGGCTCCCCGGCGCGCACGGTCAGAACCTCCGCCTGGCCGGCATCGCCTGACCACCGCGGACCGCGCCGTTTGCCGGGAAGCGGCCCCGAAAACCACGCTCGCGCGCAGCCGTTTGCCGGGAAGCGGCCCCTCCTGCCGGTGGGTGCGGGTCCTCAGGCCGGGGTGGGCCAGGGGACGAGTGGGTCCGTGCTCCCGCCGGCGCCGGTGAGGGAGCGCGCCAGGTTGCGGGCGGAGAGGAAGGAAACGGCGAACCCGTGCCCGTTGAACCCCGCCAGCAGGTGGACGTTGGGCCGCCCGGGCACCGCGCCCACGAAGGGCAGGCCGTTGGAGGTGAAGCCCATGATCCCGGCCCACCGGTGAGTGACCGGCGCGTCCGCCTCGATACCGACCAGGTGCTTCTCCAGCGCGGTCTGCAGCGTCGGCGTGACCGTCATCTCGTAGCCGACCTCCTCCGGGATCGCCAGGTTGCGGTAGCCGCCGGCGACGACCCGACCGTCGGCGAGCTGGTTCCAGTACTGGTAGCCGTGGTCGCGTCCCTGCGGGCAGGGGGCGACCACGTGTCCCACCGGCGCGGTGGCCAGCGCCTGCGCCCGGGTGGGCGCGATCGCGATCTCCGGCAGCAGCTCCGGCGTGTAGGCGTTGAGGCAGACCACCGCCGTGTCCGCCCGGCACTCGGCGCCGCTCTCGTCGGTCACCAGCACACCTGACGCAGACGGCTCCAGGCCGGTCACCCGGACGCCCTCCCGGATCGAACCGGCCGGCGCGTCGGAGGCCAGCGCGAGCACCGTCTCGACCGGGTTGTGCTCGCCGTTTCGCGGGTGGACCAGGCAGCGCCCGTTCCACTCCACGTCGAACCCGTCCTCGCGTTCCAGCTGGGCCGATTCGGCCAGCACCGCCGCCTCCTCCTGGTCGACCGGAAAGTTCTGACCGCCCCGGCGCCGGTAGTGCGGTGAGCGGCCGGCCATCGCCTCCACCAGCCGCTCCTGGTTCTCCAGCGTGAACGCGTTGATGTCCGCCGCCGCCGTCCGTCCGAACTCCTGTACGGCGAGCGCGTAGGGCCGGTTCGCTCCTGATCCGATCACTCCGGCGTTTCGTCCCGACGCGCCGGCCGCCAGCCGGTCCGCCTCCACCAGCACCGCCGAGCGGCCGCTGGAGCGCAGCCACCACAGCATCGACACCCCGGCAATACCCCCGCCGATCACGAGCACGTCACAGCGCTCGGGCAGCGACCCGGTCCGGTCGCGGGGCGAGCGCCCCCAGACCGGGTCGGTCGTCTGCAGCGTCACGACTTCTTGCCGGTCAGCTTCCGGCCCGCCCAGCGCAGTGGGTCGAAGTACAGGTCGGCGGTGCGCTCCTTGAGCGGGATGATCCCGTTGTCGGTGATGTGGATGTGTTCGGGGCAGACCTCGGTGCAGCACTTGGTGATGTTGCACATCCCGACCCCGGCCTCGTGCCGGAGCAGGGACCGCCGGTCCTCGACGTCCTTGGGGTGCATCTCCAGGGAGGCGATCCGGATCATGAAGCGAGGCCCGTAGAAGGCGTCCTTGCGGTCGTGGTTGCGGAGGACGTGGCAGACGTCCTGACAGAGGAAGCACTCGATGCACTTGCGGAACTCGATCGAGCGGTTGACGTCCTCCTGGGCCATGTGCCAGGGCTCCTTGGAGGTGGCGTCGAGTGCCGACGGCGTGAACTTCGGGATCCTCTTGTTGACCTCGTAGTTCCAGGAGACGTCGGTCACCAGGTCCTTGATGTTGGGAAACGTGTGCATTGGCCGGACCGAGATCTCCTGGCCCTCGTAGGCCGAGAGGCGCGTCTTGCACATCAGGCGTGGGAACCCGTTGATCTCGGCCGAGCAGGATCCGCACTTGGCGGCCTTGCAGTTCCAGCGGACCGCCAGGTCGCCGTCGACATGGCGCTGCACCCAGAGCACGGCGTCGAGCACGACCATGCCTTCCTGGACCGGGACGTCGTAGCTGACCATCTCCCCACCCGACTGGTCGCCGCGCCAGATGTTGAGCCGCAGCGACCCGATCGACTCGACGGCGCGGGCGTGGACCGGCTCCAGATCCTCGTCCTTGGTGATGGTGGTCTCGGTCGCCATCAGTCCTCCCTCGTGTAGTCCCTGGTCCAGGTGGAATCGATGATCTCCTGGTACTCGGGAGGGATCGGTTCTTTCTGGATCGAGTCCAGCTCGAGATCGTGGTCCTGGTCCCGCCTCTGGACCACGAAGTTGAGCTGGCCCAGCTCCGGGTCGAGCTCGGGGTAGTCGCGGCGCGTGTGGGCCCCGCGGCTCTCCCGGCGCTCGATCGCGCAGAGGAACACGCCCTCCGCATTGTCGATCATCGCCTTGAGATCGAGCGCCGCGTGCCAGCCCGGATTGAACTCACGTCCGCTGTTGCCGCCGGTGCCGACCTTCGCCGCCCGCTCCTGGAGCTCCTTCACCTTCTCGAGCCCGGTGCGGAGCCCCGCGTCGTCGCGGATGATCGGGGCGTAGCGCGTCAGCGTGTCCTGCAATTCCTCGTGAAGCAGGTACGGGTTCTCCTGGCCGTTCTGCCGCAGCGGCTCCAGCGTGAACGCGATGAAATCGGAGACCTGACCGGACGAGACCGCCGCCTGGCGCTTGCCTCCGGCAACGTAGGCGGCGGCTCCGTCACCGGCTCGCTTGCCGAACACGATCAGATCGGAGAGCGAGTTGCCTCCCAGCCGGTTGGCACCGTGGAGTCCGCAGGCGACCTCTCCGGCCGCGAACAGGCCTTCGATGTTGGTTTCGCCGTTCTCCGGCTCGACCCGCACCCCGCCCATCGAGTAGTGGATGGTGGGGGCCACCTCCATCGGCTCTTTGGTGATGTCGATGTCCGCCAGCGAGTGGAACTGCTCGTACATCGAGGGCAGCTTGTTGAGGATGTAGTCGCGTGGGCGGTGGGAGATGTCGAGGAAGGCGCCGCCATGCGGGGACCCACGACCCTCGATGACCTCCTGATTGATGGAGCGGGCGACCACGTCGCGGGTCGAGAGCTCCATCCGCTCGGGGTCGTACTTCTCCATGAACCGTTCGTGTTTGTTGTTGAAGAGGAGGCCGCCCTCGCCGCGGACTCCCTCCGTGACCAGGATGCCGCGGACCCCAGGGGGCCAGACCATCCCGGTGGGGTGGAACTGGACCATCTCGCAGTCCATCAGCAGGGCGCCGGCGTTGAGCGCCATCGCCGACCCGTCGCCGGTCGACTCCCAGGAGTTCGAGGTGACGCGGTAGATCTTGCCGAGACCGCCGGAGGCGAGGAGGACCGCCCTGGCGTGGTAGACGACCAGCGCCCCGTCGTGGCGCCGGTACCCGAGCGCGCCCTGGACGCGGCCGTCCTGGACCAGGAGCCGGGTGCAGGTCGTCTCCATGTGGACGGTGACCCCGGGCTGGTGGACCAGGTGATCCTGGAGCGAGCGGATCAACTCCAGGCCGGTCCGGTCGCCGATGTGGGCGAGCCGGGGGTAGGTGTGGCCGCCGAAGGAACGCTGGTGGATCAACCCTTCGTGGTTGCGGTCGAAGACAGCGCCCCAGCGCTCCAGCTCGAGCACGCGTTCGGGCGCTTCCTTGGCGTGGATCTCGGCCATGCGCCAGTTGTTGAGCAGCTTGCCGCCCTTCATGGTGTCCGAGAAGTGCGTCTTCCAGCTGTCCGGGCGGGCGACGTTGCCGAGCGCCGCCGCCATCCCGCCTTCGGCCATCACCGTGTGGGCCTTGCCCAGGAGGGACTTACAGACCACCAGCACGTTGAGCCCGGCCTCGGAGGCGGCGATCGCGCCCCGCATGCCAGCCCCGCCGGCGCCGATCACCAGGACGTCGGTGTCGACCTCTTCGTAGTTCGTCTGGGGTGTCGCCATGGTGCTCGCTCCTAGTTCCAGATCCCGTGGGGGATCAGCCAGCCGTGTGCAAGCAGGCGGATGTAGATGTCGGTGCCCCACACCGTGAACATCGAGATCCACGCCCAGAGGCCGTGCCGGATGTTGAGGACGGTGGCGCCCCTCCAGACCCGGTGCCGCGCCCCGATGCAGCTCTGGCAGTCCTTGCCGCCGCCGACCCAGTGCCGGAAGGCGTGGCATCCGAAGGTGTAGGCCGAGAGACAGACGACGTTGACGAGCATGATCGCGTTGCCGAGCCCGAAGTGGAGCGGGGCCGACCAGTCCCAGAGCCCTGCCGAGGTGGGCGTCCAGACGAACGCGTGGACGGCGTCGTACCAGAGCACCACGACCTGGGCCACGGTCAGGTACATGACATACCGGTGCAGGTTGTTCCAGACCCAGAACCGCGTCTCGCCGCGGTAGGTGCCGCGCTCGGGCTCCGTGTGCGCGCACGACCGGGGGTGGAACAGATAGCTGCGGTAGTAGGCCTTCCGGTAGTAGTAGCAGGAGAGGCGGAAGAGGAAGGGGATGGCCGCGATCCAGAGTCCGGGCGGGATGTGCAGCGGCCCGATGTTGACCAGGTAGAGCGGGGAGTTGAACGGGCTCAGGTAGCCATGGAACTTGGCGGGTGTGGTGTCGAGGAGCGAGACGGCCAGCCCATAGAGGGCGAACAGGGTGTAGACGACGATGACGCAGGTGGGGTAGAACCAATCCGGGAGCCGGGAGTAGGGATTCTGCAGCCGCTGCCGGCCCGGTCGCGCGCCTGCGGCGGAGGTGCTCATCGACACGTCTGCAGTGTAGGAGTACGGCCGGGAAGGCCTGACGGACCTGGAACGACCATGCGGCGCATCTGCGGTGTTGCCGCCTTACGGTGCTCGCTCACGAGTGGACGGACGCGCTCACTCCGCTCCGCGGCGGCGCCTTGCAGCTACACCACCTGGCCGCCCCAGCTCTCGCCACGTTCCCGGCCGCACCCCTGGGTGCCGTGAAGAGGCGGCGATGAAATGGATGACCGGCGGTCATTCCCGACTGCCCGAGTGCCGGTACTCAGGGGAATGACCGGTGGTCATTCCCGACTGCCCGAGTGCCGGCACTCAGGGGTCACCGGGCGCTGCCAGGGCCCGAGTCCCGGCACTCGGGGAGGGCGGCGGCGGGGCGGCGGTGGGGTCATTCGGGAGCGCTGAGGACGAGCGCGCGGACGGCCCGGTACTGCTCGCGAACCTGCGGCGTGGGGTCGGTCTCGTAGCGCGTCACCTCGCCCACCGACCACTCCGGCGGCCGCGGCGTGCCGGCCAGGACCCACGCCGCCTGCCTGGCGGCGCCGTCCGCGACATACTCGCCGGGGGCCGGCACGTCCACCGGGAGGCCGAGCACCCCCGGTGCCAGGCGGCGCAGCGCTCCCGAGCGGGCACCGCCGCCGATCAGCAGCACGCGCCGGACGGTGACCCCCTGCGCGAGCAGCGCGTCCACCCCGTCGGCCAGCCCGCACAGCAGCCCCTCGACCGCAGCGCGCGCCAGGTGGGCGGGGGTCAGGTTGCGCCGGGTGAGGCCGTGCAGCGAGCCCCGGGCGTCGGGTAGGTTGGGCGTCCGTTCACCGTCCAGATAAGGGACCAGCACCAGGCCGTCCGCCCCGGCAGGAACCTCCAGTGCTAGGTCGGACAGACGGTCCAGGTTCACGTCCAGCAGGCGGGCCGCCGCCTCCAGCACCCGCGCCGCGTTGAGCGTGCACGCGAGGGGGAGGAAGGCCCCGGTGGCATCGGCGAAGCCCGACACCAGGCCGCTGGGGTCGGCGGTGGGGACGGCGCTCACCGCCGCCGCCACCCCCGAGGTGCCGACCGAGAGGACCAGGTCGCCCTCCCTCGCACCCAACCCAAGCGCGGCGGCCGCGTTGTCCCCGGTCCCGGCGCCGATCGTGATGCCGGACGCGGTCTCGCCGCCATGGGCGGCGGGCGCGATCACGTCCGGGACCTCGGGCCGGCGTCCGAACGCCAGCTGGAGCAGGTCAGGCCGGTACCGCTCCTCCGCCGGCGACCAGTAGCCGGTCCCGCTCGCATCCCCGCGGTCGGTAAGGAGGGGCGAGCCGACTCCGCCCCGCAGCCGCCAGGAGAGCCAGTCGTGGGGGAGGCAGACGCGCTCCGTGCGCTCGGCGGCGGCGGGTTCGTGCTCGGCCAGCCAGCGGAGCTTGGTGATCGTGTACGAGGCCAGGGGCACCGAGCCCACCGCGTGTGCCCAGCCTTCGGCACCGGCGGGCAGCTCCCGCACCAGCTCCTGAGCCGCACCCGCGGATCGGGTGTCGTTCCAGAGCAGGGCGGGCCTCACCACCCGCCCGGCACCGTCCAGGCACACCATCCCGTGCTGCTGGGCGCCGACCGCGAGGCCCTCCACGTCCTCCAACCCGCCCGCCCGCTGGAGCGCCTGCTCGAGCGCGTCCCACCACAGCTCAGGGTCGATCTCGGAGCCGTCCGGGTGGGCGGCGGCGCCTTCGCGCACCAGGTGTCCGGTCTCGGCGTCTCGTATGACGACCTTGCACGACTGCGTCGAGGAGTCGATGCCGCACACCAGAGCCATCTCTCAGCGGGCTCCGAGCAGGTGCTCCAGCGCCAGCTGGTTGAGGCGGATGTACCCGTACCCATGGCGCCCGGCCACCTCGGTGTCGAAGTCTTCGAACGTCGAGCGATCCTGCAGCAGCTGCTCGAAGGTCTCGCCCTGGGTGAGGGTCGGCCGGCGCAGCGCCTCGACCCCGGACGCGGTCAGAGCCTCCTGCACCTCGGGGTCCGCGCGGTAGGCCCGGGCACGCTCCTTGAGCAGCAGGTAGGTGCGCATGTTGGCGGCGGCCGACTCCCAAACGCCGTCGAAGTTCTCGGTTCGCGACGGTTTGTAGTCGAAGTGACGGGGGCCGTCGTAGGCGCGGGTGCCGTTGTCACCGAACTCCAGCAGATCGACCAGGAAGAACGCGTTGAGAAGGTCGCCGTGGCCGAACACCAGGTCCTGGTCGAACTTGGCGCCGCGCTGGCCGTTGAGGTCGATATGGAACAGCTTTCCGGCCCACAGCGCCTGTTGTACCCCGGCCACGAAGTTGAGGCCGGTCAGCTGCTCGTGCCCGACCTCCGGATTCAGCCCGACCATGTCCTTGTGCTGCAGGTGCTCGATGAACGCGAGAGCGTGTCCGATGGTGGGGAGCAGGATGTCGCCGCGCGGTTCGTTGGGCTTGGGCTCGATCGCGAAGCGCAGGTCGTAGTGCCGCTCCTTCACGTAGCCGGCCAGCGTGTCGATGCCCTCGGCGTAGCGGTCGAGAGCGGCGCGCAGGTCCTTCGCGCCGTCGTACTCCGCGCCTTCACGGCCCCCCCAGAAGACGTAGGTGTGGGCGCCCAGCTCGGCGGCGAGATCGATGTTGCGCGCGATCTTGCGCAGCGCGTAGCGGCGCACCGAACGGTCGTTGCTGGTGAAGCCCCCGTCCTTGAACAGGGGCTGGGAAAACGTGTTGGTGGTCGCCATCGGGACGGTCAGGCCGGTCTCCTTCAGTGCGTCCTTGAAGCGCCGGATGATGCGGTCGCGTTCCGCCGGCCCGGTGCCGAACGGAATCAGGTCATCGTCGTGGAACGTGATGCCCCAGGCGCCCAGGCCGGCCAGCCGGTGCACCGCCTCCACCGGGTCCAGCGGCGGCCGGATGGCGGAGCCGAACACGTCGACGCCCTCCCAGCCCACGGTCCACAGACCGAAGCTGAACTTGTCGTCCTGGGTCGGGGTGGTCGGGGTCGGTGCCATGTCCTTGCTCCTCGGAGATTCGCCTCACCAACACCGGCGGACCGGTGGACGTGTGCTCGTGCACAGAATGACGCGTCAGAGATTCGCCGTGGCCTGGTCCAGCAGCGCCGCGAACTTCCGGTGCGCCGCCTCACGCCGGGTCGGGATGTGCTCGCTGGGCCAGATCCCGGCGGGTGGCTGGTAGCCCCTCAGAATCTGGCGGGCGACGGTCTGACGGTGCACCTCGTCCGGGCCGTCGTAGAGCCGGGCGGCGCGGGCGTGCCGGTACATCTCCTCCAGCGGGAGATCTCCCGAGTAGCCGAGCGCACCGCAGACCTGGATCGCGCGGTCGATCACATCGTGCAGGACCCGGGCGCCGTAGAACTTGATGAGCCCGATGTCCAGGCGGGCCGCGCGGGCGCCCTCGCGGTCGATGAGCCAGGCGGCATGGAGCGTCATCAGGCGGGCCGCCTGCATCTCGGCCGCGGAGTCGGCGATCCAGTTCTGCACCGTCTGCTTCTCGGCCAGGGGCGCTCCGAACGCCTCGCGCTGTTTCGCTCGCTCACACATCAGGTCGAAGGCACGGCGGCCCTGCCCGAGCCAGCGCATGCAGTGGTGGATGCGCCCCGGGCCGAGCCGGACCTGCGCGATCGAGAAGCCCTGTCCGCGCTTGCCGATGATGGCGGCCGCGGGAAGCCTGACGTCGTGGTAGCGGATCTCGGCGTGGCCCGTCCCCCAGCGCTCGTGCTCGCCCGCCATGTGTGGCACGTTGCGCACCAGCTCCACCCCCGGCGTGTCGACCGGGACCAGCAGCATCGACGCCCGTTCGTAGGTGGGCGCGTCAGGCTCGGTGATCGCCATCACGATCAGGAAGTCGGCGATCATCCCGTTGGTGGTGAACCACTTGTGTCCGTTGAGCACCCAGTGGTCGTCCTCCAGCACGGCGGTGGTCGACATTCGCGTGGGGTCGGCTCCCGCGTGCTCGGGCTCGGTCATGGAGAAGCCGGAGCGCATCTCGCCGTCCAGCAGCGGCACCAGCCAGCGCCGCTTCTGCTCCTCGCTGCCGAAGTGCGCGAGGACCTCGGAGTTGCCGCTGTCGGGCGCCTGGTTGCCGAAGATCAAAGGCGCCCAGACCGACATCCCGTCGATCTCGTGCATCAGCCCCAGCTTGAGCTGGCCGAAGCCCTGACCACCGAGTTCCGGCGGCAGGTGGGCAGCCCACAGTCCCTGGCCCTTGACCTCGTCCTGCAGACCGCGGACGATGCGCATGAAGGTCTCCTGGTCGGTGTCCAGCACCTCGAGCGGGAAGACCTCGCTCCGCACGAAGTCCTCCATCCAGCGCAGCTTGGCCTCGAAATCGGGCTCGGTCGAAAAGTCCCAGCTCACGTGGGGTCTCCTGGGGTCCGGCTCACGTCGGCTCTCCTTCATTGAGGAGCCGCGCCGCCTCGTCCAGGAAGGCCACGATGGTCTCGTCACGGCTCTCGTAGGTGGGATCGGGCCGCTTGCCGCGGCGGTGCAGCATCAAGTTGTACCCGAAGATGGCGGCGTACTTATAGAAGGTGAGGGCGAGGGGCCAGCGGAACTCGGCCGGGTCGACCCCGTACCACCGGAGGAGGTCTGCTTCGTCGACCTTCAACGACCCCGCGCCGGGAACGCCGGGCGCCGGTCCGCGGTGCGCCTGGACCACCACCACCATGCACGCGAGGTCCAGCAGCGGCTGTCCCAGCTCCGCGATCTCCCAGTCGAGCAGCGCCACCAGGCGGCCCCCGCGGAACAGCATGTTGCCGTAGTGGTAGTCGCCGTGGACGAGGACCGGCCGGGCCTCGGCCGGTGCGGTCCGGTGGAGCAGCGCGCGCACCTCGGGAGTACGGCCGACCAGCTCCTGCGGGGAGCGCTCGAGCAGCCACGCCCACCGGTCGATCTCCCCCGCCAGGGGCATCGGGGTCTCGCCTCCGATGCCGGTTCGCTCGGGAGGCAGCGCCTGCAGCCGGAGCAGCTCCTCGATCGCCGATTGCGCGAGGGCCGCGTCGTCAGGCCCGGCCGCGGCCTCCACCCGATCGCCCGCCACCCGCGCCATCAAGCAGTACGGCCGGCCGTCCACGAGGGGCTGCTCGGACATCGCCAGCACGTCGGGGACCGCGACGCCCGCGGTCTGGAGCGCGCGCAGCAGCCGGCCCTGGCGGCCGATGTCGGCCGGTCCGGCTGGTCGGGTCCCGGGAGGCGGCAGGCGGAGGACGGCCTGACGCCCCTCGAGGTCGACCCAGTAGGTGAAGCCGGAATGCCCCTCCGGGATCGGCCGCACGCCGAGCACCGGCTCGCCGAGCTCTCTTCCCAGGTCGCCGGCGATGCGTTGGAGGACGGGATCCCGAGCGCCACTCTCGCTCACGGCGCCGGCTCCCCCGGCTCCCCCGCCTCCCCACGAAACGGACCCTGCGGCGTCTCGTGGGGCGGGAGATGTGTCGCGTCGGCGATCGAGGCCACCACCCGCCGCTCGTCCTGGGCCCTTACCACGCTGACGCTGGTGAAGTAGGGGAGCAGGCGCAGGCCCGGAGCCGGCAGCTGCAGCAGCCGGCCCAGGTAGGCCATGATCGCCGCCGCGTGCGACACCATGACCAGCCGGGTGCCGCGGTGGCGGGCGGCGGCGTCGTCGATGGCGGCGGCAACACGGACGGCGACGTCCTCGATGTGTTCGGTGAAGCGGAGCTTGCCCTCCTCCCAGGTGATCGCCGCCTCGGCCAGGCGCGGTTCGATCTCGACCGGATGGCCGAGGGTGGCCGCGGTCTGGCGCGCCCGCTGGAGGTGGCTGGCATAGACGGCTGCGAGAGGGACGGCCCTCAGCCGGCTCGCCAGGGCGGCGGACTGCCGCTGCCCGAGAACGGAGAGCGGCGGGTCATCCGGATCGTCGCCGCTCATCCCCTGGTAGCAATCGCCATGGCGGATGAGCAGGATCTCGGTGACGCCGGGCACGCCGATCAGAAACCGCCGTTCGACCTCCCGGATCGCCGCTTCCACGGGGTGCTGGGAACCCTCGGCCATCGCCCCTACCTGTAGCACACGCACCGGCAGGCCGCGGGCGCCTTCCAAAGCAGAAGCAGGCGGTCCTTTGTAGACTGCTGTGCGTATGCCCCGTCTCCGCATGCGTCTTGCGGGCATCCTCTTTCCCGCGCTCGTCGCGCTGCTCGTGGCCGGCTGCGGCGTCAGCGGCCCGACCGGCGCCTCCGTCGCCACCCGGGGCACGCCGTCGCCGGCGCCCACCGCCAGGGCCACGGGCCCGACGCCGGTGCCCACTCCGCGCGTCGGGCCACCCGCGTCCGTCCAGAATCTGACGTTCTCCGGCGATGTCAACGGAACCATGACCGAGCTCGTCACGCAGAGCCCGCAGACGGCGAGCGCGTGCACCGAGCGGCCGGTCGAGGCGGCGGCCTGGGCGTCCACCCTCTACGGCACGATCGGGGGCACGGTGTACGGCTTCGTGGCCACCGTCAAGCCGTACAACGGACCCGGAACCTACACCGCCGCCCAGGCCCAGGTGCAGCTGTTCGGCGTCAGCGACCAGCAGAAGACGTGGGAGTCACTGCCGGGCGACGCGGTCAGCTTCACCGTCCACAACGACAACCTCACCGGCACCGTGAACGCAACGCTCACCGATCTGGGTTCCGATCAGGCGACGCTGAACGTCAGCGGAAACTGGAGCTGCGCACCCTAGCCGCGGGTGGGGCAGAGTGTCCGCAGTGTGACCCTTCCCGGGCCCGTTTAGCGTCCGACTGTGGACACTCTGTCCTCACTGTCCGCGTTGTCCTCGGCGCCCACGGCGGCGGGGGTGGCGGGCGCGGCGGCGCGCCGGCGGGTCGCCAGAAGCAGGCCGCCCAGGATCAGCGCCAGGCCGAGAACGTCGGCGACGCCGAAGGGTTCACCCAGAAGCAGGACGCCGAGGAGCAACGCGACCACCGGGTTGACGTAGATGAACGTTTGCGCGCGGGCGGGGCCGGCCTCGGCGATCAGCGCGAAGAAGGCGAGGAACGCGACTGCCGTACACAGCACGCCGAGCGCCAGCATCGCTCCCACCACGGTCAGGCTCGGTATCTGGGAGGGCCAGGTCGCGAGCGCGAAGGGGGCGTAGAGAATGGCGGTCAGGGCCAGCGAGACCGCGATCACGCCCGTCGCCGGCACCGCCCCGAGCCTGCGGGCGATGATGATCGGGCCCACCGCGTAGCCGGCGATGACCACCGCCATCTCGGCCAGCGCGAGCCCGTCGCCGCGCAGATTGTCGAGGCCCAGGAGGGCGGCGACGCCGGCGAACCCGATCAGGAGCCCGAGCCCCCGCCGCCAGTCGACGCGGTCGTCGGCGCGCGTGACGAGCAACAGGATGGCGGTGACCAGCGGAACCGCGGCAACCAGCAGCCCGACCAGAGAGCTTGGCAGCCGCTCTTCCGCCGCGGACAGCATCAGCCAGGGGATCGTGACCTCGACGGCGGTGTAGATCAGCACCCAGCGCCACGCGCGCAGCACCTGCCCGAGCTCCCGTCGCACCAGGACGACCGGCAGCAGGACGACGGCACCGATGCCCGTACGAAGGAACACGACGGCCACCGGCGAAAAGTCCCGCACCGCCACCTTGATGAGGAGGTAGGGGATTCCCCAGAGCACGCACATGACCGCGAAGAGCAGCCAGCCTCGCCGCGTCACCGGACCGCCACCGACCTCATGGCACGCCAAACAATAGTCGATCGGACCCTATTTCGTGCTGGCACAAACGGGCTCAGGCGAGCCAGCGGCCACCCCGCAGCACGTCCGAATCCGGGGTCTCCTCGTAGCCGCGGTAGGCCTGGATGCGCGTCGGGTGGAAGCGCACGAAGACCCAATCCGTGCCCTCCTCGCGAGGATCCCACCCCGCCGCGGCACGGAAGCCGTCGGCGATCGGAGCCTCGGCGGCCGGCGTCAGGTCCTCCGCCTCCAGGTCGAGGAGTGTCGCGTCGTCGGTCGACCCGAGGGCGAGGCGGGCGTGGCGCGTCGCTCGCAGGTTGCGAGCGGTGCGCGTTCGGCCGCGGGTCGCCACCCAGATCTCGCCGGCATGCGACCAGGCCGTGCAGGCGATGAGGTGAGAGCGGCCGTCCGCGCCACCCGTCGACAGCCAGCCGCTCTGGGCGGTCTCAAGAAGCCGCTTGGTGTCCGCGACCCGCTGAGCGGTCGTTCGCAATTCGGTCATGAGCCCAGTGTGACCGTCAAGTGGAGCAGGGAACAGGTCCACGACGAGCGCTGTCGATGGACCACTTTGACTGGCCCTACTTCCCGGTCCAGGTCGGTTGCCGTTTCTCGAGGAACGCCGACATCCCCTCCTGTGCGTCGCAGGTCATGGCGTTCTCGGCCATCGTCTCCGACATCCGGCGGTAGGCGTCGGGCTGGTCGAGGTCGATCTGCTCGTAGAAGGCATCCTTGCCGATGGCCAGCGTGAGCGGACTGGCGGAAGCGATCTGCCGCGCCAGCTCGAGCGCCCGTGCGTCGAGCTCGGTCGCCGGGACCACCTCGTTGACAAGGCCCCAATCGGCGGCGGTGGCGGCGTCGATCGGCTTCCCCGAGAGCAGCATGTAGAGCGCCCGCTTGCGCCCGATCGTGCGGGACACGGCCACCATCGGCGTCGAGCAGAAGAGTCCGATCTTGACGCCGGGCGTCGCGAAGGTGGCGGTCTCCGCGGCCAGCGCGAGGTCGCAGGTCGCGACCAGCTGACAGCCGGCGGCGGTGGCGACGCCCTGGACGGCCGCGATGACGGGCTGCGGGACACGCTGGACGGTCTCCATCAGCTCCGTGCAGGCGGCGAAGATCCGCTGCTCATCCTCGAGCGTGCGACCGACCAGCTCGCTGAGGTCGTGTCCGGCGCTGAAAGCCCTGCCTTCAGCCCGCAGGACGAAGGCTCGAACCTCAGGGCGCGCGCTCTGCTCCCGCAGGGTGCGGGTGAGCTCGGCCATCAGGGACATCGACAGCGCGTTGCGACGCTCGGGGCGGTTGAGCGTGATCACGACGGCGGGCAGCGCGTCCACCGCGGTCAGGTTCTCGAGTGCCACGTCCATGCGTCTGTTGTACGCGGGGTGGTCCCCACACCCATCCGGCGCGGGGAACCAAACCGGTCGACCCTCGTGGGTCGCGCCCGGGCGCACAGCTCAGGCGGACTGTTCGCTGGCGGGCGGGCGGCCGCGTCGTGGAAGCGCCCCCGCCTGCCGTGGCATCCGGCCGGCGTCCTGGAGCGCGCGGCGCAGGAGGAACTCGATCTGGGCGTTGCTGCTTCGAAGCTCGTCCTGCGCCCACCGCGCGATGGCGTCGTGGACTGCCGGGTCGAGCCGCAGGAGGACGCTCTTGCGATCGGCCACCGAACGCTAGGTGTACAAGGAGCCGGCGTTGACGATGGGCTGCGTGGGCTGGTCGCTGCACAGCACCGTGAGCAGGTTCGACACCATCGCTGCCCGCCGCTCTCCGTCGAGCTCCACGATGCCTTTCTCGTCCAGCCGCTCGAGCGCCATCTCCACCATGCCGACGGCGCCGTCGACGATGCGGCGGCGGGCCGCGACGACCGCCTCCGCCTGCTGGCTTCGGAGCATGGCCTGGGCGATCTCGGCGGCGTACGAGAGGCGCGTCAGCCGCGACTCGATCACGTGCACCCCGGCGGCTTCGACACGAGCCGCGACCTCGGTGGTGAGCCGTGCGTTGATCTCCTCGGGGTTCTGGCGGAGCGATGGCACGTCGCGCCCGCGCACCTCGTAGGGGAAGGCGGATGCCACGTGCCGGACCGCGCTCTCGGTCTGGATGGCGACGAACGTGACGACATCCTCGACCTCGTAGAACGACTGCGCGGTGTCCTCGACCCGCCACACCACGACGGCCGCGATCTCGATCGGGTTGCCGTCGGCGTCGTTCACCTTGGCCAGCGCCGTCTCGTGGTTGCGGATCCGCGTCAGGATCTTCCGGCGCTGTGTGGCCGGGTTCACCCAGCGCAGCCCCGGGTCACGCAGCGTCCCCTGGTAGCTGCCGAAGAGCTGGATCACGCGGGCCTCTCCCGGCACGACCGGCGTCAGCCCGGCGAACACGATGGCCCCGATCACCATCAGCACGATGCCCGCGACGATGACCCCGGTCAACCCACCGCCGGCGGATCCCACGATGATCAAGACGAGTCCCAGGGCGGCGATGAGGACGGCGCCCGCCAGTACCGGAAGGCCGGCGAGCGCGGTGGCCGGGCGCTCATGCAGCCCGGTCTTCGCGTCGACGCCAACGTCGGCCCTCAGCGCTCTGTCCTTCATCGAGGCACCTCCTGACCCGTCCCGGGTGGAACCACCTGGGCGCTCCCAGCGGCGACCGTGATTTTCGTAATCACTATGCTATCGCATTAATAGTACCGCTGGGCGTTCCATTCCGGGAGGAGGAGGGCGCGGGCGGCCGTCGCGGCGGGGTGGGGCGCCGGCCCGGGAGCGGGTGATCTCGGGTGCCCGCCAAGAGGCCCAAGTCCACGTCTCTACCCTAGGTGCCGATGCAACAGGTGACCTACGACGGGCTGTGCTTCGGCTGTGGCGCCCTCAACGAGGAAGGGCTGCGCATGCGGTTCGAGCCCGAGGGGGAGGAGTCGGTCTGCCGGTTCCAGGTCCCACCGCGTTTCCAGAGTTGGGAGGGGGTGGTGCACGGAGGCATCGTCGCCTTGATGCTGGACGAGGCGATCGGCTGGGCCTGCTGGCACCGCGGGCACCCCGGGGTGACGGGGAAGTTGGAGGTGCGGTACCGCCAGCCGCTGAGGGTGGGGGAGGAGGTGCGGATCGCGGCCCGCATCGACCGTTCGCGGCGGTCCCTCCACTACGCCAGCGGGGCGATCCGGCGGTTGGGGGATGGCACCGTGATCGCCGAGGCAACGGCGACCGTGATGGAGATCCCGACCGAGATCACGGTCGCGCCGACGAGCCTTTCGACGCCCGGGTCGGCGGCGGGGTAGAATTCGCTGGCTCTTGTCGGGGGCTGGCGCAGTTCGGCAGCGCGCACGGTTCGGGACCGTGAGGCCCCGGGTTCGAATCCCGGGCCCCCGACCACCCTTCTGATCTCGACTCAGGCCCTTTCCAGGGCGTCCGAAGCCACCGGGGAGGTCCAACCGTGATCGCTGATCGATCAACGTGAGGCCGATGCCCGACGCGGCAACCGTAACCACAGCTACTTGCCCATCGAGGTTCGTCATCGATTCCGATCTTCGCACTCGCCGGTGGTCAAGACGGCACCAGATACCAGCCGACCGCGGCGCTGACCACCGGGATGCGTTGAACCGGCTGCACGTGCCCTCAGGCTCACGGGGCGAAATGCTGCCAAGTTGCAGCCATGCACATAACCGCCCATAGCCCGCGGGGTTGAGGTCGCACCCTCCAGAGGTGAATGGCGAACTCGCATGATCCGGCAGGCCTGCCCTCGACCCCGTGAGGCTCCGTCTGTAAAACCGTTGGAACGTCCACCAGCTGGTAAAGGTCCACCGCCGCTCGCGACGAACTGCGGCGCCGGAGCGCCGACCTGACAGGACTCCCCATCCGCCAACCCCGGCCCGAGCCGGGAGCCGAGCACAGCCAGGGACGACGTTCTCGGACAGACCGCACCGGCTCGTGTGCCATCCGTGTGCCACACGGCTCCTCATTCACCACACAGGGACCGTGCTCCGCGGCCGCGACCGCAGATCAGGCGAACGCGAACAGCGCGCGCCGCACGCGCCGTACTGAACTCGAAAACCGTTATGAGCAGGCGAGCAGGGATCCTTAGGTCGATGCTAGTCGCCCTCATTTTGGTCCCCCGCGAGGTTGGCGAGGGGCTGGCGCACCTGCGGTCCATACCCTGTTGAGCTGCGTCTGGTAGTAGTATCCGGTGCCGCCCGCGAAGATCAGCGTAATCGAGGTGAGTATCGCGCACACGCAGCCGGTCAGAGGATGAATTCGCTTCGCGACCGCGGCTTGGCTCTGCATTCGCTCGATGCGACGTCCAGTCCGATAGATGGAAATGATCGGCGGGACGAGAAGCAGCACTGCACCTGGGACGATCGCGAGTACTGACCAGTACGGCTTGATGGCGCGATCGCCAAGGTAGCGCCTGGCCTCGTCGTTGATCTTGTAGTACCAGATCACCCAATACACGAGCAGTGTGACGATCGTTAGCAGCAATACCACGATCGGTCGGCGCTTGAGGTACTGCTCACCCGCTATAAGAATCTGCTCCGCCACTGCTGTACTCCTGTGCTCACGAACCTCCCCCGGGCACGAAGTCGAGCGGAGCCCCGGCTGGGATAGGGTGCTCGCGATCGGTGCTCGCCTTGAACTCCCCGAGAAGCCGGCTAAAGTGCTTGGCTGTCCACGAATGCAGGTACGGCAAGCTCATCGGTTCGCGCTCCTGCGGGTCGGTGATTAGGTTGATGATGTGCGGCGAGGGCAAGCTGACCGCCGGGTCGGTCGAGTACTTCTGGACCTTGAGTACCAGCTTGAAGTTGAGCCACTTGACCCCATATAGGTCAGGTCCCATCCAGTATAGGTAGCCGTCGCGTTGTGAGGACACTCCCACACCTTGGAACCAGGGCATCTGGTCGACCCCGTCGATCACGCGGTCCAAGGGCACCGCCGCCCCGGCGGCCCGCAGGAGGGTCGTGAACCAGTCCGTGACATGCATGATCTCGTCGCTGACCTGTCCCACCGCGATGTGCCGGGGCCACCGCGTGATGCACGGCGTGCGTAGGTTGCCCTCGCCGCCAGCGAAGTACGAACCCTCCCAGTACCCTGGCGTGCCGCGCCACAACTGAACCTCTTCCGGACCATTGTCTCCAGCAAAGACGACCAGTGTGTTCTCCACCAGACCCAGTTCCTCGAGCAGATCCAGCAGTGTTCCGAAGTCGGTATCCAGTTCCAGGAGGCTGTCAGCCCAATCGCCCTGCCGGGTCTTCCCCTTGAAGTCCTCACGCGGGATCACCGGCATGTGCATGAGCGAGTGATTGAAGTACACGAAGAAGGGTGTCCCGCCAGCAGCATTGCGACGAATGAACGCCGAGGCACGGCGCAAGTACTCCAGGTCACAGTCACGGCGAACATCCAACGTCAGTTGGTCAAGTTCCGTGACATCCTGGTCGCCTTTCTTGATTTCCACCATCCGCGATACCGAGTCCCGCTTCGGGTCGTACCAGGGGTCATCCACCCACAGCGCCTCGTCGTAGGTGCGCGGCGGGCCGTACCACTCGTCGAATCCTTTGTCGGTCGGCCATCGACCCCGGCCCTCCCCAACATGCCATTTCCCGTAAACGGCGCACCGGTAACCGACGTCTGAAAGCAAGTCGCCCAGGGTCTTCTCCCACGCGACCAAGCCCCATCCGCCTGGCGTTCCGAGCGGGACGCTGTGATTGCCGCTCCGGATCGCATGTCGACCCGTCAGGAGCGCCGACCTGGTCGGTGTGCACTGCGCCTCCGGCGCGTAGTTCGTAAGCCGAAATCCTTCCGAGGCGAACGTGTCGATTCGCTGCGTCCACGTCCCGCGCAACGGGGCGCCGCTGTAGCAGCTCAGCTCACCGAAGCCGAGGTTATCGACGTGGAAGAACAAGATATTGGGTCGATCACCTGGCATCGTCGGTTACCTCGCGTGTGGCAGCTCAGATCGTTCTCGACCTGACGGAGCCCTAAACGTGCCCAGCCCGATACCATCCGTCCACTCCGCCGCTAGGTGTAGCGTCGACCAAGCCGGTAGCGCTTCGCGCGCAGTCTGCCGTCACCGATTGCACGTGGTCAGACACGCGCAACGAGGCGAAGCTGAGCCGCTCGCCATCGTGCACCACGCGCCGCCAGCGCTCCCCGTCAGACCTTCCTGGGCCTCGCCCACGACTCCGAACTGAGCCATCCGCGTTTCTCCAAGCAGCTCTCCGGCTCCGCATTGCCAGCAACAGGCGTGGGACGGAAGGGTACATGCCGTGGCGCCCTGAACTCAAGAACCCCTAGTTGATCCCCCGCGAACTAGTCTCCTGTCCCAAAGATCGGTTGAGTAATCTGTGGTAACCGATGATGATGGTGGTCATGGCAGCCAGACGAGGCAGACCGACCGCAGCGGTGGAACTCAGCGGTGAGGAGAGGCAGACGTTGGAACGATGGGCACGCCGCCCTTGCACCACGCAGTCCCTGGCCATGCGCACGCGGATCGTGCTCGCCTGTGCCGAGGGCAAGACCAACCAGGCGGTGGCCCGGGAGGTGGGCGCGTCGCCGCAGACGGTGTGCAAGTGGCGTGGTCGCTTCCAGCGCGATCGTCTGCCGGGGTTGGCCGATGAGTACCGCTCGGGAGTGCCGCCCACGATCACAGGCGAGATGGTCGAGCGAGTGCTGATCAAGACCTTGGAGGAGAAGCCGAGGGACGCCACCCACTGGTCGACACGGGGGATGGCCAAGGAAGTCGGGCTGTCACGGAGCAGCGTACAGCGCATCTGGCATACGTTCGAACTTCAACCGCACCGCTCCGACACCTTCAAGATCTCCAGCGACCCGCTGTTCGTGGACAAGGTCTGGGACATCACCGGGCTCTATCTGAACCCGCCCGAAGCGGCGGCCGTTCTGTGTGTGGATGAGAAAAGTCAGGTCCAGGCCCTGGACCGCACCCAGCCCATCTTGCCCATGCGACCGGGGCTGCCTGAGCGACGCACGCATGACTACGAGCGTCATGGCACCACCACTCTCTTCGCCGCCCTCGACCTGGCCAGTGGCAAGGTGATGGAGCAAACCCACCGCCGCCACCGAGCCGCTGAGTTCAAGAAGTTCCTGGAGCACGTGGATCAGCAGGTGCCGGCGGAGTTGAGCGTGCATCTGGTCCTTGACAACTACAGCACCCACAAGACCCCTCAGATCAAGAAATGGCTGCTCCGACACCCTCGCTTCGAACTCCACTTCACGCCCCCCTACTCGTCGTGGATGAATCTCATCGAGCGCTGGTTCGCAGAGCTGACCGAGAAGTGGATACGGCGTGGCACACACCGCTCGGTGCGCGAGCTGGAGACATCGATCCGGAGTGGATCAGGATCTGGAACGCGGAGCCGCGACCCTACGTATGGACCAAGTCAGCCGACGAGATCTTCGGCTCCCTCGGCTCATATCTTCAACGAATCTCAGGGACAGCAGACTAGCCCCGCCACACCCTTCTAATCCGTTGGTCGTCACATGGCCGGCGATCCCGGTAGCCGGGCAGGGCAGGCACCATGATGTTCCCATGACCGAAGACGTGGGCCGCCCTCCCCAGTACGACGTTTTCGCCGACGAGTTCCGCCTCCATGCCGAAGACGGATTCTTCAACGCCCACTACGACCGGCCGACCTGCCTGCGGCTGCTGGGCGACGTGACGGGCAAGACCGTCCTGGATGCGGCATGCGGCCCCGGCCTCTATGCACGGGAACTGCTGCGGCGCGGGGCGCGCGTCGTCGGCTTCGACCAGAGCCCGCGCATGATCGAGATCTGCCGCGAGACGGCGGACGCGGGAAAGTACCGGGTACATGATCTCGCCGATCCACTCACCTGGTTGCCGGATGCGTCCGTCGACCTGGCGATACTTGCGCTGGCCATCGAGTACGTCGATGACCGGGTCGCGGCGCTGCGGGAGCTGCACCGAGTGTTGCGACCTGACGGCGCTCTGGTGCTGTCCCGCCAACATCCCACCGGCGACTGGCTGCGCCACGGCGGGGACTACTTCGACGTCCGAGTGATCGCCGAGACGTGGAGTAAGGGTTGGAAGGTCCGCTACTGGCTCGCGCCGCTCGAGGTGACATGCGCGGAGATCGCCGCGGCGGGCTTCCTCATCGAACGGCTGGAGGAGCCCCGGCCGGCACCGGAAGCCGCCGCGATCGACCCGGATGACTACGAGCGGCTGTGCCGTGAGCCGAGCGGCTTCCTCGCCTTTCGGTTGCGTCCCGCGACAGGTCAGAGTCCAAGCTGAGCGGCCGGTCCGCCACCAGCTACACCACAGGGGTCACAGAAGGAGTCACGCTCGCGACGGCACGCTCCACCTTGGAGAGACCCTGACCGCATGCCGGCTACCCAGCTCCAGATCCACCGACCCCAAATGACACGTTCCGACCAGTTCCGGAACGCGCGCCGCATGTTTCGGGACCGTGAGGCCCCGGATTCGAATCCCGGGCCCCCGACCACCATTCTGATCTCAGGCCGCCGCTGCCTGGGAGCATCAGACGCCTCCTCGGAGCCCAGGGAGGTCACAGGGAGGTCACGAGTGACCTCCGCGCCGGTATCCACATGCGATATCGCGACGTCCCCGTCGACAATGGCCGACCCTGCACCAGACTGTAAATCGCAGGATTCACGGTTCGAGTCGCTGACCGGCCATCGGCTTCATTGGTCACCCCACCGTCCGACACTGGCTCCCGGGACCATCCTCGACTCGGGGACTAACGCGTTGGCGCCGCGAGCGATATACCAACCGCACTCAAAGATGCATCCCACGAGCAGCACCCCCACGAACACCAGCTGCTCGTAGCCGAGGATCAGGCTGCGGCCGACAACGGCCTCCGCCAACGTAAACAAGCCCAGGATCAACCACCCCGGACCAGTGACCAGACAGTGTCCATGGCGACTGCGCCAAAAGTTGAGTCCGCACCAGCTTCCTGCCGCCAGAGCCGCGAAGCCTTCCACCGCCAGGTGCTCCCGAGCCGGAAACCGTGGCGCGAGAACGAGCAGGCCGACCACGACCGCGAAATACGCCACGAAGGCCATACCTCTGCGAGGCAGAACCTTGTCGACGGTGCGCTTCAGCGGGGTGTCGGCGGCCAGCGCAGGTGGCGACCATCCCCGGCTTCCGCTCGAACCGCAGCAGTCCACACAGTGCCCAGAATCGACCGCGCCAAGTTGGGGTTTCATCACCCCCCGAAGCTACGGTCTCCCCCCAGGGTGAGAGTCAAGCCCCTGCGTGCGATCGGGGATCCTGGAGCTCGAAGTCCGTCCAGCCTCCAAGTTCTGCCTCGTGGCCAACCTCGAAGTCCTCGATCCGCTGGAGGAGCGAATGCAGGTCGGCGATGCGCGCTTCAGTGCGCTCCCGCACCACGCCGAGCACCTTAGCCAGCCTCGGCCCGATGGGCTCGTCCGATGGCTGGAGATACACCGCCGCCAGCTCTTGGATCTCGGCCAGCGTCAGGCCGAGGCCCCGCAAAACGCCCACCATCCCTATGCACCAGAGCGCTTCTTCCCCGAAGAGACGGTAGTTTCCGGGGCTTCGCCCGACCGTGTAGATCAGGCCCATGCCTTCGTATTCGCGCAGCGTCTTGACCGATACGCCGGTTCGTCGCGAGAGAACTCCGATGGTCATCACGGGCAACATCGAGTATCGACCGCGCGGGCCAGGGTGACGGGACGGTGTCGTTGTAGCGGTGATCCTCGTCGCGTGTGGTTCGTCGCCGCGGCGTCCCGCCGCACCCCCACACGCGACCAAGCGCCACCGCCACGGCGTCGCCTGCCCCCACCGCTCCCGCGACTCCGGCCCCAACTTCCACATCTACACCTGCGTCCCCGCCCCGTCCTTCATCGCCAAGCATCGGGCGCAAGCAGGACGATCGACCCAATCCCGCGGGACGATCCCGAAGGGGGAGGTCACGAGGAAGGTCACAAACGACGCAGTAGGGCATGGCCCAACTGACCCTTCCCCACACTGGAGCCGTAACTGAACTCCTGGCCAGGCCCCGGGTCCGAATCCCGGGCCCCCGACCACCTTTTTGATCTCGGGCTCGGCCGTGGCATTCGGACGCCTCTCCGGAGGCCGAGGGGTCACGGTCGCCCTCCGCGCCGGTCTCTCCGCGAGGCATCGCGACGCCGGCCTCGCCGGCAAGCGCGGTCTCGACGGCCGAGCCGTTCATAGGCCGTGCCCTTGGGCACCTGCTCACCCGATTCCCCGACATCGAGCTGGCCTGTCGGGTCGAGGACCTCCGATTCCGGGCTGCCGGCTACCTGGTTCGCGGGCTGCGTATCCTGCCGGTTCACCTCCACAGGGAGACAACGAGGTGACGGAAGACACCCGCACGGGGTGCGCGGCCGCGAGATCCTCGTGAGGGACCGTGCCGACAACAGCTTCGACCACAATTCCCGCCGGCTATGACGGACTCCCGCCACACCACCACCCACAAACCGGGAACTCGAACCGCTCTCGCGGAAGGGCCCCGGCCAAGACTCATCCCAAGGTCCGGTTTCGACTACCTCTGACTAGGTACCCGCCAACCGCGCTACTACTGGCGCGAAGTCATCCCTGAACTCCTCGAACACGCCGATATAGGAAATTCCGAAGCGCTCCCTCCACGTCTGGATCTCGTCAACTATCCCATCCACGGTTCCAACCAAAAAGTAAATGCTTTCGAGAACCACTTCGGCGGTGACGCCCCATCGCTGCGCTATCCGCTCAGCTGCCTCACGTGGATGTTCGGTGACGGCGACATCAAAGATCAACGTGTTCAGTTCCAGAGCGGAGAACCGATCCCCGGCTGCCGCCCGGATCCATTCGATCTGCTGGCTGGTGGTCGCCAAGCTGAAAGCAGATGCTTCACCCGACGGTGGAAGCAGCCCCACGATATCGGCCTCCCGACCTGCGAGCGAAAGCATCCGTTTGCGGCCGCCTGCAAGGAGCAGAGGGGGACGCGGGCGCTGCAGTGGCTTCGGGGTCCCGTCCAGTCCGCTGATTCTGTAGTAGGTGCCGGAGAAGTCAAACGGCACGTCTCCGAACAACCCTTTGATGACCTGGACTGACTCGGCGAGCCGGCTGACCCGTACGCCTCCTGAATCCGGCACGATTCCGAGCCGCGAGTAATCCGCACCAAAGTCTCCGCCGCCAGCGCCCAGGCCCAATTCGAAGCGGCCTTCGGAAAAGACGTCGAGCGTCGCCGCCTCCTTGGCTAGCACCGCCGGATGTCGAAGGTCGTTAGCCAGGACGAACGTTTCGAAGCGCAGGGTGGACGAAACCTCGGCTGCCATCATCAACGAGGTCAGAGGTCCGAACCAGCATTCGGCGAAACCGTCTGGGCACACGAGGACGGAGTAGCCCAGCTGCTCGATTCGCCGGACCCGATCGACGTAATCACTACGCGACCCGGAGGCTGCGTAGCAGCCCGTGCCAAAACGGAACGACCTTCGCTTGGCCATATTGGTGCGGACCTCCCATCGTCGCGTACAGCGTCGTGCTCAGGTTGAGCGCGACCACAACCGGACAATCGTAGGAATCCAGCCGTGCCACGGCATCCGGGAAATCCCCAGGCTCCGCCTACCGAGGATGACGTCAGCGGCCGCGGGCGCTTGGTTCCGCAGGCCCCACGTCGGAGCCCATTGGCGACCCAGCCATTACTTCAACCCGCCCCAAACGTCCGGCGCGAGGACGCGCTCGCGGCGGAAGCCGAGCCCGATGATCCTTCCAATCAGGCGCCTGGCGGGCGGCAGGCTACTCACCACGCGCAGGACCGGTGCGGGTGGTCGGAAGAGATCACGATTGAGGCCTCCCGTCGCCGCGGCCTGGAGCGCCTGCATGCGCCTCGTGGGCCGTTCGCGCCGACGCTGCACCGCCGCCAGATCGTCGTCTCGAAGGGTGCCCCGGCGCAGCGGCTCGGCCAACAGGTTGGCGGTCGCGACAGCGTCAGCGATCGCGAAATTGACTCCGACCGCGCCAGCAGGCGACATGGCGTGAGCCGCGTCGCCGATGCAAAGCAGACCTGGCTGGTGCCACCGAAGCAACCGATTCGTACGCACGTCGAGCAATTTGACCTGGTCCCAATCGCGGAGTCCAGCGAGGGCCGTGACGAGAAACGGCGCCGCCAACACAACCCGGTGCCGGAAGGTGTCCAGGCCCTGTTCCCGGAGGGCAGGCAGAGATCCCTTCGCAATGACCACCCCGCACTGCCAGTAGTCCCCACGATCGATCACGATCACGAACTGGCCGCCGCCCACCGAGCCAAGGCTGCGGCCATCACCTTCTCCTCGCGGAAGCCGGAACCAGAGCACGTCCATCGCCACCCCAAACGTCCGCAGCGGGAGGCCCGCGCGATCGCGAAGCACCGAGGACCGGCCATCGCAGGCGACGACCAGCGGGGCCTTGATCTCGAGGTCACCCGCGGGTGTGGAAGCGCGGACGCCCGTCACGCGACCACCCTGGCGCAGCAGGTCCTTCGCCTCACAACCCATCTCAAGGTGGAAGGTCGGGTACCGGCTTGCCCTCCGGCTCAGAAAGTCGAGGAAGTCCCACTGCGGCATCACGGTCAGGAACTTGCAGCGCGTCGGGAGGTGCCGGAAGTCAACCAGCTTGTAGGGCGACCCATCGACCCCCAGCTCGAGCTGATCGATCTCGGTGTGCGGCAGCCCCAGGAACTCGTCGAGCAGATCGAGGTCGGCCAGGATGTCGGTGGTGGCGGGATGAATCGTGTCGCCGCGGAAATCTCGGAGGAAGTCCGTGTGCTTCTCCAACACCACCACCTCCACGCCGGCACGGGCGAGCAGAAACGCGAGCATGATCCCGGCCGGTCCGCCTCCGACCACGCAGCAACCGGTACTGCGGCTGGGTGTCGGACTCACGGGGACCTGGCCACTTCCGAGATGTTCCGATCCATCCGCACTCATTATTGGGCGGCCGCCGCTCCCCCCAAAGACCCTCACTGGCGAGCCGCCGCTCCCGCAACCTGTAGCAGCCCCGTGCCCGAAGCCCATCAGGCACCCGCCGCGTCAGGGCTCCGGGGCTCAGGGCTTACCGCGGGCTCACGAAGGACGCCCAATCCGCGCGCACCTTTCTTACGGCTGGCGACGCCGAGGGAGTCCGTTCTCCACGAGATCCGATGCAGATCTCAGCTCATCTGAGGGCGTCTCGCTCTGCTGCAGTGGCGAGGACCTCCAGACGGTAGAGATTCCGGCGCCTGATCTCCCGGAAGCCGAGGCGATAGTTGACCGTGCGCATCCCGACGTTCGCGACTGCGCAGGTCACACCCACGGCCGTTATGTCAGAGCGGCGAACTCGGAGCCGTGTGAGCAGCCCAGCCTTGACAGCTGTTGCCAGGCCCCGGCGGCGATGATCGGGGAGGACGACGGTGTCTTCCTGACTCGCCTCGCCCCGGTGGTCAGGGACGCCAATCTCGCTGAACGCGACGACAGCATTGCTACCTCCGATCATGGCTGCCTGGCCCCAGAGGTGAACCCCGCGCTCCAGCCTTGCTCGCTCGGCTGAGCGGACCATCTCAGAGTCCCAGTCGGGGACGACTGGCGGATGGTGATTGGGTGCGTCCCTGATCCCACGCTTCGCGGCCGCATAGCTGCTGACGAGCCACTCTGGCGCGCAGCCTTCCCATGCGATCATTTCGTACCCGTCCGGAACGGGGAACGCGGAACCCAACCTGCGCGGATCGATGGCGGCAAGGTTCACGGCATAATCGACCAACTCATCGCCCAAGGTGGCTCCCCGCCTGAGGGCGAACGCCTCGCCATCACTACCGACGACGGCGATGCCCTCCAGCGTCCGGTAGCCACGCTCTACGCCGTCAGCGCGGACAGCATCGAACAGCCGGGCGCCGATTCCCTGACGCCGAGCGGCCGACGCAACGGTCAGGCGTACATATCTTGCAGACGGCTCGGATCCGGTGTGCGACGATGCCGTCCCCACCACCTCGCCGTTCGCATAGGCCTCCCAGGCCAGATCCCGCACGCGCGCGATCCCGATTCGCCCCACGCGCGTCAGGCTACTGCGACCCCGGGCGATGTCGTCCACGTCCGGTTCCAGGTAGGGACGGGTGTAGCAACCCGGGGGGACGGTGACGAACGCCGTCAGCCCAGGGCAAGTCCGCCCCGGAACTCACCATCCCCGCCGCGAGAGTGGCTGACGACGACTGTTAACCGCAAGGTCCTTTCGGCGCTCCGAATGACGATCGCGTGTGAACTACGCACAAAACGGTCGAAACATCTCGAGGTCACGCTCCAGGCGAGCGATTCGCTGAAACCCCCAGGTGTCCACTCCTGGCCGGTCCGTTTCGGTCAGAACCCGGGCAGCCATGTCACGCAAGGCGCGCGCCAGAAGCGCGTACTCAAGGTGGTCGAGGTCGAGATCGCGAGCACCGTATTCAGCCAGGAACAACTCACCCTGGGCGCCCTCTGCCGCCACCCACAAATCGTGCTCCCGCGGCCCGCAGACCGCCTGGTCCCAGTCCAGGATTGCCGCGACATGACCGTCGTCAATGAGGAGGTTGAATCCGCCGAAGTCCTGATGGCATACGACGCGCCGCACGGCCTTCGCCCGGGCTCGACCAATCGTCCGCTCCAGACGCAGGATATTCGCCGCAACTTCGTGACCGCGAGCCCGGATCCACGGGTGGTCAAGCCGCTCCCCCAACCTTCGTATGTCGGGCTCGTCCATCGAGCTGCGCGGGAGGTCGACGCCGTGTACTTCGTGGACGCGCTTTAGTGCATTCGCTGTCAAGCGCCAATCTTCATCCTCCGCGGTCCGGCCCCGAACGAACGGGAACACCGCGTAGGGCCTTCCCTCCGACCAAGCGTAGAGCCCGCCCCTCAGGGTCCGAACTGGTGCGGGAACCGGCAACCCGGCGGCCTGTAACGCGTTCAGCCGCCCAAGGTCGGCCGGTCCCTCGTTTCCGCGCCAAACTTTGACGAACCACATTTCGTCGGCAACGAAGCAGTCACTCTCAAAGCCACCAGGATGGAGGCGAAGTGTCGCCGGCGTGAGTCGAAAGTCGCGCACCAGATCGGATGCGAGCGAAGCCATGTTCCCGACGATCATGACGGCTCGCAGTGTTGCACCTGGCAGCTGATTGCGAGGGGGCCAGCGGGGTCACGGCCGCCCCGGCACCGGGGGCGGCGCGACCATGGCCCCTCCCGCAGCTCAGAAGAACCGGCCCACGCAAGTCCCGGCACATCGCCCGTCAACCTCCGAGCTGCCGCATGGCGAACGCCTCGGATCCGGCCTCGAATAGGACCGCCAACCGCTGAACAAGGTGACGTGGTTGAGCTGTCGGTTCCGCCTTGGCGACGCCCCTCTCCGGCCGCTCACAGAACCTTGAGCATGTGCACGTCCTCGGGCTCGAGCTTGAACAGTTCGGCTAACGGTTCCGCCATCGGCTGGAACCCGCGACCGAGGTAGAAGTGCACGGTGTTCTCCGATGGCGTCGCCGACACAACCATGTCGGAGTTGCCGGCAGTACGGGCGATCCGCTCGAACTGCTCGAACAGACGGCTGCCGATGCCCGTCGCGCGCCATGGTGCGCTCACGTGCAGGAATGCCAGCTGTGCGATGCCGGGCCGAAGATGCGGCACGACGACTCCGATGCCTACCAGCCGTCCGCCGGCGATCGCACCGAGTGCGATCCCACCGGAGTCGACGTAGTGCTCGAGCGCATGCACCTGGCCCTCGACGGAGTGTTCGCCGTGACCCTTCGGGTCCCAAGCCGGCGCGCTCCAGTTGCCGCGCCGTGCGACGAGTTGGGTGCCGTGCTGGTCGTAGAGCACGTCGATGCGTTCCCTGCGGTCGATCTCGACGACGCGCGAAAGCTCCGTCCGCCGCAACCTTCGAAACTCGACGACGGGTTCCACCGCCTCACGATGGCACAGAGGTTCAGCCCCGCAACACCTCCTTGCGCATGGCCAGGCGTTGCGGCGGCGCGTGGCCTCCCGGCCTCGACCACCCCACGGTGGCACGAGACGGCGAGCCCCCCGACCACCTGGTCGAGGGGCGTGAGGTCGAAGATCGACTCGCCGGCGGCGGCAACCCGCGGGTCGGGTCACCGATCATCGCCCGATCAGGAGGCGACCTCCTCTTGGGCCTCGGCGACGGGAGTCCGGGGCAGCGGCAGGTCGACCCGCTGACCGGTCTCGGCCGATCGGTAGATGGCGAGGACCAGCTCCAGCGCGTCGCGCCCGTCGGCCCCGGTGAACTGGAGCGGCTTGTCATCGAGCACTGCGTCCACGAGGTGGGCGAACTTGCGGTAGTGGACCTCGGCCAGCGGCGGCTCGGTGGTGGGGATGTGACGCCAGCCGTGGACGAAGTCCGGCTCCTCCAGGCGATTGGTGTAGAGGTCGATGCCCCCACCACCACGGTGGGTCGCGATCGAGCCATCCGACCCGTCGATCGACATACCGCCATGGCCCGCGGCCACCGCCCAGGCTGCGTACCAGACGCCCATGGCGCCACTGGCAAACTGGAGCGTGATCGCCGCCGTGTCCTCGACGTCGATGTCGGAGACCGTCATTTCGCGACCGGCCATCTCAGAAACCCGGCCCGTGACGACGACTTCCTTCCGGAAGGTGGCGGCGTACGCGTACACGGAACTCACCGGGCCCAGGAGCCAGATCAGGTTGTGCGCGGTGTAGATCCCCCAGTCCATGAGGACACCACCCCCGCCCTGGGCCTTGTGATTGAACCAGGGGGTGTAGTGCCGGGACGGGCCGACACCGATGGTGGACATGCCCATGACGTTCCCGACCAGGCCCTCGTCGAGCAGCTGCTTCATCAGCGGCAGCTCCGTGCCGAAGCGCTGCTGGTAGCCCATCGTGAACTTGACGCCGGCCTTCTCGCAGGCGGCGACCATCGCGTCGGCCTCCTCAACCGTCATCGCGATCGGCTTCTCGCAGAGGACGTGCTTGCCCGCCTCGGCGGCAGCGATCACCGGCGCCGCGTGCGCCTGGGGCCAGGTGGCGACGGTGACCATGTCGATGTCGGGTCGCGCGATCAGGTCGTGGAAGTCCTCGTAGGCGTGCTCGACGCCGAACGCGTCCGCCGCCTCCCGGGCCCGGGCCGGGTTCACGTCGGCCACGGCGACTACCTTGACTCTTGGGTTTCGCGCCAGGTTGGGCAGGTGCTGACGCTGGCCAATGAGCCCACACCCGATGACGCCGACGCCGAGCTGCCGTTCCGTCATGCTCGCTCCTCCGATAAGCTCCGCCGAGGTTTGTCATTACATTCATACTCCCAACGCCGGACGACGCTCCCGATTCGCGCCGGCTACGGTCGCCCTGGCGAGGGAGCTGTCCCAGCCGGATGCACATGCTCGACGCACTCATGACCTTCGAACAGCGTCGACAAGCGGCCGCTGGTAACGCCGCCACCCTGCGCGCTCGGCGTCGCAGTGCGCCGTCCGATCATTGGCTTGAGCAGACGCCCGGAGGCGTTCTCTCACCGAGCGATCACCCCCGGCTGCGGCGGATGCCTGTCCAATGACGAGCTACATCGCATCGCCACGTTTCCTCGGTGCTCGGCAGGGCCACGAGGCGGGTGACCGTTGGCTGGCCGCCTTCGAGATCGCCGTACAAGAGGTCGATGGTGAGACGCCCGCGGCTGCGGAGCGCCCGCTTCGTGGCGGCGTACAGGGGGTCTCCGGGATCGCGAAGGGCGGCTTGCCAAGCGCCGGAGTCGCCGGGGGCGATGTACAGGTCTCGTTGTTGATGGGCGAAGTCGTCGGCGTTTGGGGGCGGGTCGCCGCGGCGGTGGCGAGCGGGCCCAAGTGGGTCGGCGGCGACTCGGTCGGCCGGGTCGGGGTCGAGATGGTATCCATCGAGGTGTGCGATCCCGGTGCCGGCGTTACGCAATAGAACGGCCAGGTAGATGACGTCGTTTTCCACGTCGACGAGTGCCTTGCCGTGGCCGACTTCGAAGACGCGGCCGTCGGCAAACTGTATTTCCTGAGGCCGATCGTCGGGTCGGGCGACCGTGAGCAACGGGCGCAGCCCAGCCAACAGCGCGCGCTCAGCGATTCGAGCTGAGCGGTTGGACGAGCGGATGGCGGCGAAGGTGGCACCCGCAAGCACGAGGGTCCCGATCGTTGTGCCCCACGCGGCCCAGTCGATCACTCGCGAGATCCAAGTGTCGCCAGCATGTTTGAGCGCGTCGCCCGGTGGCGTGTAGTCGGTGGTAACTGGGAGCCAGTGCTCATGATGGACGGCCCCGGCAGTCTAGCGTGAGCCAATCATGTCTCCGGACCCGTAGGCTCGCTGGTCGACATCGCTGGCCGCGGGCATGGTGCTGCGGTTGCCACGGACGGGGCGCTCTCGAGTGATGCCCGGAGAAGCCGCACGGTTCCCGGGCGGGGTCGCCACCGTCATGGAAGTGGCCGGTGAGCACGGTGTCCCCGGCACTGCCGGCGATGAGCGCCGGCGGGTAATCCGGATGCACATCCGTAGGACGTAGCCACCGGCCTCGATCTCCTGTGTGACCACGAGATCGCATCCCGCCTCTACCGCCATCACGGCCTCCGTCGCGGAGCCGACCTGCCACGAGACCCGCGCGCCGCCGGCGTGTCCTGCTGCCACGGCCGCGCCTGTGGGCACGCCCCAGAAGATCTCGACCACCCGGGACCCTCGCGCCTGTTGAGCAATGCCCTCGAACGCTGGCAGGTACGGGAGCAGGAATCCATGCCAGGTGCGCCCGCGTGATTGGTCGGCAGGCCGACCCCATCGGCAGCATGCCGAGGCCGCCGCTCGGCTGGCTCCCGACTTTCTGGCCGGCTAAGCTCGGCCGGTGACCTCCGGGTGGACGAATGAGGCGGCGATTCGCCGGTGGAACGCCTCTGCGACGCGTCAATCCATGGAAGCGGGCGCCGAGGACGGGGACTTCGCCAAGCGCCACCTGGTCAATCCTGCCCTGTTGCGATTGCTGGGCGAGGTGCGCGGTCGGAGGGTGCTCGACGCGGGATGCGGCAACGGCTATTTCTCCCGCCTGCTCGCGCGACGCGGCGCTCACGTCGTGGGCGTCGAACCGGCGGATGCGATGGTCGCTTTCGCCCGAGATCGGGAAGCAGAGCTGAATCAGGGCATCATCTATGTGCGGGCGGACCTGACACGGCTACCTGATCTGGGCAGCCCATTCGACATCGTCGTGTGCTCGATGGTCCTGATGGCCGTCCCCGACTGGAGACCAGCGATGCGCGCCTGCGTGGAATCGCTTCGCCCAGGCGGCCTGTTCGTCTTCGCCCTGGTCCATCCAGCGTTCGAACAGCTCCGGAGCACCTGGCAAGATCATGGCGCCTACCGTGTCCAGCGATACCTGGAGGAGTACGAGATCGTCGGTCCAGACGCGTCAGACTTCCATCGACCGATCTCGGTCTACTTCAACGAGCTAGCGTCCCTCGGCTGCCGCCTGCGCGAAATGGTCGAGCCCGGGCTGGATCCCGCAGTGGCCGCCGAATCCGCCGTTCCGGGTATCGAGAGCTACGTCCACCTGCCGAACTTCCTCATCGTGTCGGCTGAAGCGCCCGCTCAGACTCAGTTCGCGGTTCGTCGTCACCCTGTCGTGTAAACCGTCACAAGACGTGTCAGGTGCGGCCGCTCAAACCCGTCCGCTGCTCCGACGCCCAAAGGGCACCTCGGTCCGTTGTGCACCACGCCGGTGCTCCCCGCCATGCTGATTGACATGAGAGGGGCGCGCGATAGCCCGCACTGCACGAATGTCGCTTGAAAGCGGCGGTGCAGAAGCCGCGTACCGATTCCTGCGGCAGCGGTTCGGTGACGGTGTCGAGATGGGCGGTGACCTGCCGCAAGGGGCGTGGTCGCGCGCCTATGCGTTCCGGCTTGGGGGACGCGACCTGGTGGCGCGGTTCAATCGCGACCGCCAAGCCTTCGACGCCGACCGACTGGCACTCCGCTTCGCATCGCCTGCGCTTCCCATCCCGGACGTCCTCGAGGTTGGCGAGGCGGACGGCGGCCACTCCTACGCGATCTCGGAGCGCTGCTTTGGGGACTTCCTCGAGGACCTGGCACCCGAGCGCGCCGAAGCAGCGATCCCCTCGCTGCTCGCGACCCTCGACGCTCTGCGCGGCGCCGATACATCGGAATCGTCCGGATTTGGCCCCTGGGACGAGGGAGGGAACGGTCGCTACCGCGACTGGTCCGAGTTCCTCGTCGATGTCGAGAGGGGGACACCGGAGGCCTTCCGCACTACCTGGCGCCGCGATCTGGCCCGCAATGAGCTTGCCGAGAGGACCTTCGGTGAAGGGATGCGAGAGCTGGAGGGGCTCGTTTGGCGTTGCCCGAACCGTCGTGATCTCGTGCACTCGGATCTCCTCCATGGCAACGCCTTCGTGTCGGGTGCGCGTATCTCGGGGGTGATCGACTGGCAGTGCGCGCTGTACGGCGACCACCTCTTTGAGCTGGCCTGGCTCACGTTCTGCGCGCCGCCCTGGGCTCCCGGCCTCGCCACCGTCGGTCTAGGCGGCCGGGCCCTCGATCACTTGCGCGCCGCCGGGGTCGATCTCACGGACTTTGAGATCCGCCTGCGCTGCTACGAGATCCAGATCGGGGTCTCGGCCGTGGTGGGGAACACCTGGCGGCGTGATCTGCCCAACCTGAATGCCTCCGCGCGCCGTCTGGCCGAGGTCCTCCGGTGAAACGCCCGCTCTTGTGAGGGGGGATGCCACAGCGCCACGCACGCTGCGGCCACGGTCAAAAGCCCCTCGGGGACCAGCCGCCTTCACCCTCGGGTGTTTCGAGTCGCGTCAGGGGGCTCCCACAGTCGGTTGAACGAGCGCGAGCGAGCGCGGCGAGGCTCACGCTTCGGATGTTTGCTCGGGAGCAGCTCCCCCAATTCGGGGTGCGACACTCGTCGAGTTGAACGGCCGCCACTGCCCCTCGGAGACGACTTCCACGCTGCCGCCGACCACCTTGATGGCAGTCTGATCGTCGATTGCGTATGCCGGATTACCAATGCCGGCCGCCCATCGTTCGGCGTCGGCCATGGTGTTTTGGGGTAGGTCCGGGTGATCCAGGTGCGGGAAGATCGAGAAGTCGACGACTCCCAGCGCGGCGTCGTCGCCAGTGATGGACGGCTCAGACTCGACGAACCAGTCTCCGACGCGGGGGGTCATCACCATGCTCCCCGCGCTCAGCCCAACCCAGACCGTATCGCTGAGCGAAGGCAGCAGGTCGGCCAGTCCAGACTGCCGCATCCAGTAGGTCAGATAGAGGGGGCCGCCGCCATTCACGAGCAGGACGTCCGCGTCCCGAACCCAGGGCACCCAGCGGTCCGCGCCGATCGTGGGTAGCGCGGTGAGCTCGAGCAGACCCACGGACTTCCATCCCAGCTCGGTCATCGGACAGCGCGGCTCCTGCCCGGCGATGAAGCGCCATGCACTTGACGGTGTCACCATCGGATGCCCGTACGACGCGGTCGGGATGCACAGGGCCTTCGAGTCGGCGATCGGCTTGCCGAGTTCGTCCACCAGTGCGTTGCGGATCGTCCTGTTCGTGATGCCGGCGGACGTGAGAAGTAGCTTCACACCAGCATCCTAACCCAATGTGGACGGGGTCCACATATCTGCATATATCGATAAAGAGGGGTGCTGCATCGCCGCACCAGCGGACACCCACCGTGGGGTGACCCGATCTCGGCACGGCAGCCGCCGGCGCTTCGGGTAGATCCCGGTGGGGTCCTCAGGAGACCCCCTCCACGTAGGCTAGCTTCGATGCAGCGCGGTGGGCGGGGGTGGCGGCGCCACCTGACACGCTGGTGGATGCCGGTCGACAAGCATCCGCGCACCGCGTTCACCTCCCTGGCGGCGGTGGCGCTCGCAGTGGCCATCCTGGTCGGCGCCGTCAGCTGGAACGTGAGCGCCGGCGTGGTCCGCCAGAAGGAACTCGAGCAGCGAGAAGCGGCCACCTTCCACGAAGCTCCGTCGCAGTTTGGCGCCAATGTGGATCCCGAGGGAACCCGTCACGGCGGTCCGCTCCGCATGTCGTTCATCGGCGCCAGCGTGACGCGTGGCTGGTTTGTCACGTCGATAGAGCGCACCTATCCCGCGGTCGCCTCCCGCATGATCGCGAAGTCCCGTCAGCGCGACGTCGACTATCACGTGGTCGCACTCCCCGGTGCCCCTGTCGACGTCGCGCTGCGGTGGTCGATCCCCAGCGACCAGGACATCGTGGTCATTCACTTGATCAGCGACGACTTCCTCTACGGAACACCGCTGGCGGACTATCAGAAGGAATACCTGCAATTCCTCGCCAAGGTCCGCCAGGCGTCGCCCAAGGCAGGCATCGTCTGCCTCGGCGATTGGGGCGAGCCGGACGCAATCAACAAGGAGGGTGCGAGCTCGTTCCTCTACGAGGCGATCGTGACCAAGGCCTGCCGGCAATACGGCGGCGTCTACGTCCCGCTCTCCCAGGACTACGAGATCCCGGAAGCCCGCGGACCCAAAGGGCACCCATCGATCTTCGGTCCGGCTCTTGCCGACTTTCACCCCAACGACTACGGCGACCAGCTCATAGCGGAATCGGTGGTCGAGGGCATCGATGGGGATCCGCCCGAGGAGGCGATCGTGGTCGGATCAACGAGCGCGCCGGAACAGGTCGGGCCACGGCCCGCACCGGGGGCGACACCCGAGACCCGTCATGGTCACGAGGCCCAGGCCGCCACCCCGCTACCCAAGATCAAGGTCACGCCGGCCGGCTGACGCCGAAAGGGCAACACCAGGACCGCGGCGCCGATCAGAAGACGCTTCGTACGTGACCCATCGACACGCGTAAGAAGCGCCTCCCCTCAACCCCGTGCGCAGGTCGTCGATGCAGTGCTGCTGGTAGGGTGCCGCCTGAATGCAGCGGCCGCCGGCGCCACCGTCAGGTTGATACCCTTCGCCGACCATCGGATCACCAACCTCGGTAGGAACGACACCTCGGAGCTTGAACGATGAACGATCACGCCGATTCTCCGTCTGCGGCCGCTCTGCTCCCTGTCACCGAGCAGGTCGCACGTGCAAACGACTCCGGGCAAACACCAGTCGTGTTCATTCACGGTTTGTGGCTGCTCCCCTCCAGTTGGGACCGGTGGGCGGCGTTCTTTGCCGAAGCCGGGTTCACCCCGATCAGCCCTGGCTGGCCTGACGATCCGGACACCGTCCCGGAGGCAAATGCCGACCCGGAGGTCTTCGCCAACAAGGCCCTCGGCCCGGTCGCCGACCATTACTCAGAGGTGATCCGCACGTTGACGCGGAAGCCGGCGGTGATCGGCCATTCCTTCGGCGGTCTGCTCGCCCAGATGGTTGCCGGCAGGGGTCTCTCGGTCGCTACCGTTGCGATCGACGCGGCACCGTTCCGCGGTGTGCTGCCTCTGCCGATCTCCGCGCTGCGGGCCTCCCTCCCGGTCCTTGGCAACCCGGCCAACCGGCATCGCGCAGTACCCCTCACCTTTGATCAGTTTCGGTACGCGTTCGCCAACGCCGTCAGCGAGGAGCAGGCGCATCGTCTCTACGACGAATTCGCTGTGCCCGGCTCGGGTACGCCCATCTTTCAGGCGGCGACGGCGAACCTGAACCCCTGGACCGAGGACCGCGTCGATACCCGCAACCCCGAGCGCGGGCCGCTCCTGATCATCTCTGGCGGCGAGGATCACACCGTACCTCATGCGATCTCGCACGCCGCATACCAGCGGCAAGCGCACAACCCGGGCGTCACGGAGTTCACCGAGATCCCGGGCCGAGGGCACTCGCTGACGATCGACGACGGATGGCACGAGGTGGCGCAGACGGCGCTCGACTTCATTCAGCGCTTCCCGGACACTGCCGAGGGCGACGCGAAACCTACCGACCAGTAGGGCACCCCTAGCTCGAGATCACAACCACGGCCGTGTTCAGTCCGGCCTGCGGGCGCAGGCCGGACTGAATGGGGTCGGTAGCAAACCGTTGAGCTCCACCCTCATACGTAGGAATTCGGCCGAAAGCCCGAACCTCTCAAACAAAGAGACGCCTACGTGATCGACTCCTCGCCGTCCGCATCGATACGCCGGCTCCAGATCCCCTGCTCCTTCTCTTCGAGCGCGAGCACGAGCAGCTCTGCAAGGGCCATCGGGTCCCGCAAGCGGCCTCGGAGCATCTCTATCTCTGCCACGAGGTCTGCGTTGATCAGGTCTGCCACCCGGGCCACCGGTGGGGGGTCGACCTCATTCTCCGTGTCCAAATACTTCATCCAGTCCGGCGGTTGGTACATCTCGTCTGCGAACGATGAACCCGTCGAGTTGCCAGACGGTGAACTGGGTCGGCCGTTGGTGCACCAATCGCCCGATTACGCTGCTCGGAACGGGCAATTGGCGCACCGATCGCCCTTCCGTCCTGCGGCGCAGCGCGGCGGCGGGCTGTGCAGTCAGCCGACGCGGCGATAGCGGATGTGGGTGGTCAGCGGTGAGTGAAGCACCTCGGCGGGCTCGAAGCCGAAGGTTTCAACCCCGTCGAAGATGCGCTCGCCCGAACCGAGCAGGACGGGTGCGATGTCGAGGGTGAGCTCGTCGATCACCCCGGCCGCCAGTGCCTGCCGGACCGTCGAGGCACCGCCGGCGATGTCCACCCCCTTGTCCCCGGCGACCTCACGCGCTGCGGAGTAGGCCGCATCGAAGCCGTCCGTGACGAAGTGGAATGTCGTCCCGCCTTCCATCCGGACCGGATCACGGCGGTGATGGGTGAGGACGAATACCGGCGCGTGATACGGCGGCTCGGGCCCCCACCAGCCCGACCAGTCCTCATCCCAGTCCCCGCGGATCGGCCCGAACATGTTCCGCCCCATCACATACGCACCCCGAGGGCGCATGAGCCGTTCGTTCGCGATCTTGTCGGCGTCGTTGGCGCGCGGGTCGCCGATGTGCCAGCCGTGCAGCTCCTGTCCCCGTTTCCCGAGCGGGTTCTCCCGGCTCTGCTCCGGCCCCGCAACGAAGCCGTCCAGTGAGATCGACATATGGCAGGTGGTGTCCGGCACGGCGAACCTCCTGGGTGATTGCGACGAGCAAGCGGCGGTGACGACAGTAGGTGGTCGCTGAGCGACCGCGGCTCCCGCGTACCGACCCGTGGAGCAACCCAGCTGAACAGCCGCGGATGACAGACGACCCTACGGCAGCCGATCCGGGCTCAGAGCGCCGTACGTGATCGCTCGACGGCGGCGATTGCATCCTCAGGGCCCTCAACGGTTACCTGAACCCCCTGACGCCGGCCGGACACGAAGAGAAGGAGCTCGGTGGGACGGCCACGGAGCAATGCCATCGTCCCCGAGCCATAGACCCTCCGCACGTCATCGGGACGAACGAGTTCGAGGCCGAAAGGACGAACCCGTCGCGCGAATTGGCGAGCCTGGAGACCAACCACCCTCCAGGCAAGGTCGTCGATGTCGTCGATACCGGTCCTCGGGCCACGACCGTTGGCCCGGCGGACGTCCTCATGGTGGATGAAGTACTCCACACCGTTCAAGAAGGTGCGCACCCGCGGAAGACGCCAGGGCACGAGCGGCGCCCCGGCTTGCAGTCGGGTGACCAACACCTGGAACCCCTTGGATTTCTCGACCGCAATCCGTTCGGGAGGCCAGCGTCGGAAGTGCTCACGGAGCACCAGGTGGGCGGCCAGGTCCGCGGTGGCCCAGCCCTCGCACAACGTCGGGGCGTCCGGTCCCAGCTCGAGCATCAGTTCGCAGAGCTGGCGACGCTCACTGGCATCAATCGGTTCACTCATGCATGGGCCGACAGTGAGCGTAGCAGCCACCTGGGACAGTCGCGGACCACGGCAACCCCCGGCGCCCCCACCCCGTTCGCCAATCCGATACGGACTACGGGCCTGGCGCAGCGCAGACGCGACGTGGCCCGGCAGCAGCGGGGCGTCGCAGCGCTAGGCTTCTTGGGCCAGGCCTCTCAGGAGTTCGGACGCGTCGGTCATCCTCACCTCCAGGCGGAGTGACATCGGCGCGCCGCTCCGCGCCGAAGCCCGCCAGGATCGCCTGGTCGATTTGCGCCAGGTATCGAGCTGCCCGCCCCCCGCAAAAAGACGGCCCTGAAAGGGGCTAAGCCGCCGACGGCGCCGATCGTACCCCGCCTGGGAGCTGGGAGGGTCGCAGCCTCCGCGACCCGGGGCGGTGAATGGCACCCCCAGACGCGACGGCGTCGATCGTGCAACTATCGCGGCTGGATCAGCATCCAACGCGGCGACCTTGGATACATGGTCGGATGGTCCGCCATGCATCGGGGCGTGATTCGGCTCTCAACCGAGAAGGAGTGCGGCACATGACTGACAGCACCACCGGACGAGCGCTGCCCGTCCCCCCTTACCTGGCGGTCGGCTTGTCGACGATCGTGCACGGCATCGGCGCCAGACGCCACATCGACCGGAACCTGCGAATCGTCGAGGACGCCATCCACGCCGCCGTCTCGATCATCGGCATCAACATGCCGGTGAAGCTGATCGCCCTCGCCGAAGGAGCGCTGACCGGTTTCACGGACGAGATCTTCGACATTCCGCACGTGGCTGCGGCAGACGAGCTGTTCATCGACATCCCGGGACCGGAGACGGAACGTCTGGCTCAGCTGGCGCGCCACTACGAGACGTACATCGTGGCGCAGTGCAAGGCGCGCTGGACCGAGGTGATCCCGGACCGTTTCTTCAACTCCTTGTTCGTCATCTCGCCGAAGGGCGAGGTGGTCCATCGCGCGGCGAAGAACCACATCTGGTGCCGAGAACGGTCGTGCACGCCCCACGACGTCTACGACCGCTGGGTCGAGGTCTTCGGCGACGGCATCGAGGCCTTCTACCCGGTCCTCCGCACTCGAGACATCGGCAACCTGGGCACCATCTGCTGCAGCGACGGGGAATATCCGGAGGCGGTGCGGGCGCTCGCCTTCAACGGTGCGGAGGTCGTGTACCGCCCGAGCGAGGCCGTGCCGATGTCGCAGTCAGGACCAGAGCCGGGCGGCACATGGCTGCTGCAGAACCGCGCTCACGCGCACTTCAACAACGTCTACATGATCTGCCCCAACGTGGGTCCCGTCTACGTACACCCGGAGATGGAGCACCCGTTCGACATCGGCGGCGGGAACTCGCACATCGTCGACTATCAAGGACATGTCCTCGGCCACACCATGTCCGGGAGCAACAGCTTCGTCGCCGGCATCGTCGACATCGAAGCGCTGCGTCAGTTCAGGGCCATGAACCTCAACTCCAACTGGATGAAAGACCTCCGCACCGAGGTCTTCAGGCGCATGTACGAAGAGCCCATCCATCCCGCCAACCTCTGGCTGAAGCAGGAACCCAGGCGCCACGCGGAGGTCGACGACATCTACCGCGGCAACATCCGGCGCCTGGTCGAGCGCGGGTCGTACACGCCCCCGGCGGCGGCATTCCCGGGTGCTCGCTACCAGCCCGCCGGCGACAGCCCAGACGACGACGATTGGGCCACCCTTCGCCGGCTCTGGGCCGATGAGCCGGGACCCGGGGCGCCCGGAGAGCGTTGACGTGTCGGGTCAGTGAGCGCCGGGTGGGACGGGGAAGCACGCGTCGCCCCACGTCACCGGGGTCAGATGTTGGTGCACCAATCGCCCGCTTGGGATGCTCGGATCGGGCAATTGGTGCACCAATCGCCCTTTGGAAGACATCGCGGACCTCATCACGCGCTTCAGCTGATGAAAGCTGTCATCCGAATCGAAACCAGGACGCCGGGCAGCTCCACGCCGAGCCTGGCGACGTAGCGGGCAGGCGGGTCAGCGGGGAACCACTCCGCGTACTCCTCGTTCATGCCTGCGAAGTCGGCGGGATCGGCGAGGAGGATCCCGACCTCCACCACGTCGTCCAGGCCGGCGCCGGCGGCCCGGAGGATCGCCTCGCAGTTCGCCAGCGCCTGTCGTGTCTGATCCTGGATCCGCGGTCCGGCGAGACCCCCGGTGTTGGGATCGAAGCCGGCGGTGCCCGAGACGACGACGTACGGTCCTGCTCTCATCGCCTGGCTGAAGAACGGCGAGCTGGGTGCGTCCGCGCTCGTGATGACCTGCCGTGGCATTGCGCCCTCCTTGCTCGCGAGCGGCAACTGTGTCGCCAGGCCGGGGTCGCCGAGATTCCCTACTGGCGGGGTCCTTGTGGATTTACGCCAGTTCGCCGTGAAACGTGGTGGCCTCATCCCCGGGCGCAGCACGACCTCGTCTATTTCCTCGAGGCCGGCCAGGGCGGGCACTTCGCCGCGGGGGAACAGGCGTGGCTCCTCTCAGAAGGGGTCCGAGCGGGCTCAGGCCGCCGCGCCAATAGACGAACAACGAAGCCTGCGGTTCGCGTGAACCTCTCCGACCTCCCGGCGGATGGATCTCGTCAGCTCACCGCGATGACGGCGTCCGGGCCTCCCCTTTGACCGCACGCAGATCGAGAAACATCGGCACCCGGCGCCACCGATCGTCTTCGCCCGGCACCTCGCGCAGCTTCTCGACCAGCATGCCGGCTGCCTCGAGCGCCATCAGGTAGTCCTCGAGTGGCCGGTGGCGGCTCGTAAACACCATGCGGAGCCCGTCGCGCTCCACGCGGTCCACGTACCCGTGCGGCTCCAGGTATGACCCCTCGATCATGAAGGCGGCATCCGATGCGTGGCTGGTGAACGCGCCGGCCGAGTTCACCGGGTGAACGATGGCCAGGCAAAGGTGACCCCCCGGCCGCAGGACCCGCGCCGCCTCGCCGACGGCAGCCTCCATGGGGTCGACGTCGTGGAGCGACATGTAGGCAACCACCAGGTCGCATGCGCCATCCGGGATCGGCAATGCCGCGGCGTCGCCCACCAGCGCAGGTAATCCGCGCGCCGCGGCCGCCGCCTCCCGCACGAGGGTCGGAGATCGGTCGATCGAAACGACGCGGTGGCCGCGCTCGCGGAGGTCGCGCGAAAGCCTGCCCTCACCACAGCCGACATCGAGCGTCAGTCGCCGCGCGGGCGGCAGCAGGGCAAGGAACGCATCGCGACCGAATTGCCAGTACGAGTCGTGGCCCGGCCTGCGCGCCCATGCGGTCCAGAGGCCGGCATGTTGCTCCCACGCCGCCGCCAGGTCGGCGTGCTCTTCCGGCCCTTCACTGACAGGCCCTGGCTTGTCGACGCCGCGGCCCGACCCCATGACGACGACTGAGGATAGATGGCGGACCCTGGACGCCGCCGACCTCAGGCGTCCGTCGCATCACGTTTCATGGAAGGTTTCCGGCCATCCAAAGAGAACGCCTTTCACAAGCCTCAGGAGATCAACAATGGCCGCAACGCTGAAGCTGACGCACAAAGCGATCGGAGCGGAGGTCCGTCGCGGCACCTACGAGGTCGTCGTCGACGGGGAGGGTGTCGGCTCGGTCGAGATGAACGACACGTTCGAGGCGACGATCGAGCCTGGACGGCACACCCTGCAGGTCCGCAGCGGTCGGGACTCGAGCCGAATCAAGACCTTCGACGCCGCCGACGGCGACACAGTCGCCTTCCGATGCACCGGAAAGGATCTCTTACCGATCTTTCTCCTGTCCTTTGCGGTCCCCAGCCTGGCACTCACGCTCGTGCGCGAGTAGGCGTCGGCCCCGGGACGCGCCACCATCCGGCGGCACCGGCCCTGCCGGCCCTCGGCAAGGAGGGGGCGGCCATGACCCCTGGACACCGGCCAGGCGCTGAAGCATGCGGTGGTTGTCGCGGGGGGCGAAGCGGCCCCTCGACGAGAGGACTCCTACTGGCCTCTCTGGCGCGTGAATCGCAGGCTCGCGGTGAGGCGTGCCTGTTTCGATGCCATGCCGATCGGGCTCCAGGTCATGTCGAACTTGGTTCGGTCGACCGTCAGCTCGACGCCGAGCCTGGCCTCGTCGTGGGTCAGGTTGTCGACCTGGACCCGGAACTCCACCGGCTGCTGGTGCCCGGCGATCGTCAGCGTGCCCGTCGCCGCCAGCTCGCCCATACCGACGGGCCGCGCGTCGGTGATTTCGACCAGGACCTCGGGGTGACGTTCGGCATCGAAGAAGTCGATCGAGCGGAGATGACGGTCTCGCTGCGCGTGCTTGGTTTGCAGCGAGACGGCCCGGATGGAGACCCGCCCTGCGACCCGACCGTCGCGCGTGACCGTCCCCTCGCCCTGGATCTGCTCGAACCACCCGTGTACCGTCATCGCGCCCCAGAAGTGCTTGACCCAAAACTCGGCTCGCGAGGCTGCCGGCTCGAGAGTCCAGCGCCCCTCGGCGCGTCCGTCGCGCAGGAGCGCCCCGAGATCGGCGGCCTGCTCTGTGGGAGACGACATTCCCTCACTCCTTGGGTTCTGCGGAGGATCACCTCCCGGATTGCCTGGAGCCCCCGCCCTGGACCGGCCCCAGGTCTGGTCACATTGTCGGGTGCTCACGGATCTACTCCTATCGGGCCTTGAAGAGACGGGAATGTGACAGACGACCGAGACTGGCTGGCTGACGAGTTCGAGAGGCACCGGCCCCGGATCCGGGCCGTGGCATACCGCATGCTGGGGTCGCTGCCCGAGGCGGAGGATGTCGTTCAGGACGCCTGGGTCCAGCTGAACAAGAGCGGTCCGGGCACGATCGAGAGCATGGAGGCATGGCTCACGACGGTGGTCGCCCGGGCCTCGCTCAAGGTGCTTCGCACTCGCCGGACGCGACGGGAGCAGCCGCTGGAGCACCAACTTCCGGAGCCGATCGTCGACCCCGTCGACGGGTCCGATCCAGAGCACCAGGCGCTGCTGGCGGACTCGGTCGGCCTCGCGCTGCTCATCGTGCTGGAGACGCTCGCTCCGCCCGAGCGGCTCGCCTTCGTCCTCCATGACCTGTTCGGGGTGCCCTTCGACGAGATCGCGCCCATCGTCAACCGCACCCCTGCGGCTGCGCGGCAGCTGGCCAGCCGGGCCCGCAGGCGCCTGCCACGCTCGGCGCTTGCGGCAGACGGTGATCTGGATGCGCAGTGGAGAGCGGCCGAGGCCTTCCACGCGGCGGCGCGCGAGGGTGACTTCAAGGCTCTGCTCGAGCTGCTGGACCCAGAGGTCATCCTGAGGGCGGACGTTGGAGCAAGCCAGGCGGGCCGGCATCTGGTCATCCGGGGAGCGGAGGCAGTGGCGAAGCAGGCGTCCGCGTGGGCTCCCGCCGACATGCGCCGGGTGCTGGTCAACGGTGCGGCGGGGGGTGTCCTGATGGCCGGAGACCGCGTGCTCTCGCTGGGGACGATTGCCGTCAGCGGCGGGAAGATCGTGGAGATCGACATCCTGCGCGACCCCCGGCGCCTGGCTCAGCTGGACCTCTCGTTTCTGACCCGGTAGCTCTTCGGGATGGTCGACATGCGGGAAGCCGGGCCCCCGATCAGCCGTGGAGCCCGCTCAGCACGGACTTTGGCGACCTTGCAGACGACCGTGTAGGCAGGATCGAACACGTTGCCGATCTCGTAGCGGAGCGCCTGACCCATGAGGATGCTGGCCGCGCCGGCGTCGAGTCCGTAGTCTTCGGCGAGCCAGCGGACCATCTCGGTCGTCGAATGCTGGGTGGCCTGGTCCAGCGGGCGCGCGTTGCCGACGGTGAAGATGAAGTCACGATCTTCGCCACGTGGCCAGGAGATGGCTCGCCCCTTGCGGACGCGGCATGTGAACTCCACATCGAACGACGTCTCGACGCCGGTGCCGACGATTTCGCCGTCGCCCTGGATGGCGTGGCCGTCGCCGATGTGGAACAGCGCGCCCTCGACCGCCACCGGAAACTGGACGGTGACGCCGGGGGCGAAGCCGCGGTAATCCATGTTGCCGCCATGAGGCCCGGACGTGGCGGTCGAGATCGCCTGACCGCGCTCGGGCGCGACGCCGAAGCAGCCGACCATGGGCGCCAGCGGCAGCACCAACCCGGCCAGGGCAGCGGGTGGGTCGATGAACAAGCCTTGCGGCGACCCCTCCGCCCTGCGGGGCGACACCGTGCCGGCTGCGCGATCGATGGCCCAGAGCATCCGGCCCGACCGCGGGAGCTCACGCACAGCGGAAGGATCGAGCACGGCCTCGGCGATCACGGTGGCGCTGAATCCAGTGTCCCGGTTGGGCGTCATCCGGTCGATCGTGACTTCGAGCGAGTCGCCGGCCGCGGCACCTTCCACGAAGAACGGCCCGGTCATCGGGTTGCCGCCGGCGGTCACCGGGAGGGCTGTGTGATCGCCCCCGTTCGCGTCGACCGTGCTGGTAACGACGCGGTCGCCGTCCGCGATCCGGAGCACCGGCTCGTGCGGGCCGATGGTTCTGTGGTAGCGGTCGGGACGGAAGTCGTGCGTCGCCATCGCCGGAGTCTAGGAGCCGACCGCATCCCGGCCGCGCGGGAGATGCAAAGGGCGATTGGTGCACCAACTGCCTATTCGGAGCAGCGCAAGTGGGCGATTGGTGCACCAACGGCCGACTCCGAGGACGCTGGGGGACCCTCCGACGGGGTTATGGCCCGAACGCCCAGGCCACCATCAGGGGGAGCTCGTCTCGCCAGAACGCGTCACCATGCGACCCCTCCCGCTCGGTCATGACGACGTCCGCGCCGCCCTGGCGGAGCGCCTTCGCCCAGCGGGCCGCGTTCCGGTGGAAGAACGGCTCCTGGGTGCCGGCGACGAGGTACGCGCGCGGCAGCCGGGTCTTGAGGTCGCCGGGCGGTTTGTACCCCCCGCCGGGTGAGGCGCAGAAGATCACGCCGTAGACGTCCGGGTGACGGAGACCCATCGCGAGCGCCAGCTCGCCGCTCGCCGAGACGCCGAACACCGCCGTGCGTTCGGCGGGCAGCGCGACGTCGAACCGCGACCACACCCACCTGCGGACGTCCTCCACGAAGAACTTCTCGTGCGTGGCGAACCGGTCTGCGTCGAAACCCGGCGAGTACTCGTGGAGGCGCTCCATCTCGTCGGTCAGGCGATGGGTGCCGACGACCATCGTCGGCGGTGTGCCGGCGGCTTCGTCGAGGAACGCGCCCCACCCGGAGATCAGCTGACCGTCGCCGGCAAACAGGACCGCCTGAGGCGGGTCCGGCGGCATGTACACGCTGACCTGGCGGCCACCGTCGTACTCGAGCGTCTCGGTGACGAGCATTCCCGCCATGCATGACATTGTGGCCGGCCTCTTCCGTCAAGAGACGCAAAGGGCGATTGGTGCACCAACTCCCTATTCCGGGCAGCGCAAGTGGGGGATTGGTGCACCAACGGCCGACTTGGAGGAAGGCGGAGCGTGGACGGCGCGCACGGCGAAGCTGGTGAAGCAGCTCGGCGAGGCCGAAGCCAGGGCTGACCAGGCTGTCCTGCCGGACCCGGAGCTCGCCGGGTGAATCTCGTGGGGCGCGGCACCGAGAGGGGAGTGACGGCCTCGCCCGCACACCGGCCCCGCCGCCCGCTCCGGTCCGGATCGCGAACTGCTCCAGGACCCATACTCCGGGGTGAGCCCCCCGTTCATTGGAGAGCCTGAGATGCAGATCATTCACGGTGTCGCCACCCAGAAGGCTCCGTCCGACTGGTGCACAGGGGACGTCTACACCGATGCGGTGGTGGCGCCCGGCGGCATCTCGACGTTTGCCGCCCTCAACGTCCACTTCGCCCCCGGTGCCCGGACTGTCTGGCACACCCACGGTCGGGGTCAAACGGTCTTCGTCACGGAGGGAGTCGGCCTTTGCCAGCGCGAGGGCGGCCCGATCGAAGTCATCCGCCCTGGGGATCGGGTGTTCTTCGAGCCCGGCGAGAACCACTGGCATGGCGCAGCCCGAAACCGCTTCATGGCTCACATCGCCATGCAAGAGAACGACGACAGCGGTGGCCTGGCCACCTGGGGCCGGCACGTCACCGACGAGGAATACGCGGCAGCCCCCAGCACCGGCGTTTGATCGCTTCCACCAACGGCACGCTCGGGAAGCCCTCGCAAAAGGTGGAATCCGCCCCGGCCGTACCATTGAATTCGAGACCCGTCGCAGGCGGGCTGTGAGACCCAACGAGTGGAGGTGCCAGATGGCCGAGTCCCCACCGCCCGCAGAGCAGATTGTGCTGGCGCACTTCATCGTCTCGAGCGATGTCGAGCGCTCTCGCCGCTTCTACACCGAGGTGCTGGGTGGAAAGGTCGCCTTCTCCTTCGAAGATCTGACCTATGTGGCACTATCTAACAGCTGGATTATCATCAATCTCGGCGGTGGCCCGACCGACGACAAGCCCGCGGTCACGCTGGAGCCTCCACCCGACCCTGATCGCGTCAGTGCCTTTCTCAATATCCGGGTCAAAGACGTCCACGCGGTGTACGCCGAGTGGAGTGCCAGGGGTGCCAACTTCCTCACCCCGCCCAAACAGCACCAGTACGAGATCCGCTGCTACATCCGCGATCCCGACGGTCATCTGATCGAGGTGGGTCAAACCACGGACCCACAGGGGGACTGGGTGCCGGCTCACTGGCCGTCGGGCACGCCCGAAGGGAAGTGAGCATGAGTGCCGTGGTCACCTTCGGGAACCTTCACCCCGCAGGCGGCTTGGCGCGCGCGCACTGAGATCGATTCGAACCAGACAAGACCCCGGGCCGAGGTCGCGCGGAGGCGAAAGGGGGTGCCTGCCTGACTCACGTTGCCCGCCTCCGGGACGGCGCCGCCGGGGTCGAGGAACGAGAGTCCTGACGCTGAGGAGGTTTCGGTCATGTCCACCGCGGTCATCGGTACTGGAGGGATCGGTTCGGTCATCTCCCGCCACCTCGCCGCGGGCGGCGAGAGCGTCCGGCTCTCGAGCACGGACAAAGAGTCGGCACGCGCGCTGGCGGCAAGGATCGGTCAACGCGCGGTCGTCGCCGCTGACAACCACGACGCGTTGCGGGGCGCCGACGCCGTCGTCCTCGCGCTGCGGTTCGTCGCCCTGAAGAGCGTCATCGACGAGATCGCCGACTCGCTGGTGGACAAGGTCGTCGTCGTGCCGAGCAACCCGGTCGGCCTCGACGCACAAGGCAACATCACACGGCTCCTGCCCAGCGAGCAGTCGTCTGGTGAGGTTGTCGCGGGCTGGCTGCCGGCCGGGACGAGCCTGGCCATGGCGTTTGGAACCCTGCCGGCCGAGCTCTTCGAGTCCGCCGGCAAGCGGTCTCCGGAGCCGGCGGTCCTCTTCTACGTGACCGACGACGAGCGTGCCGGCGAGGAAGTCGATCGTTTGATCCGAAGGGCCGGCTTCGAGCCGGTGAAGGCCGGCGGGCTGGAACAGTCCGGTCGACTCGAGGTGGGTGGGGACCTTCACAGTCTCGTCGTCGGCGTCGCAGAGGGGCGGTCATTGATCAGTGGGACGTGATCAAGTCGGGAACGTGTCGGGCTCAGGGGCGCCGCGGTCACCCGCTCCTGGATCGGAGTGAGTGCTGACGATGATCCTCCCGAAGGTCCGGGACCCTCGCCTGGTGACGATCCGCCGGGGCGGGACCCTCACTGATTCGGATCATCATCTCCTCGCGCTGTGGGCGGCATCCTGCGCGGAGCATGTCCTCGGGCTGTTCGAGTCGGCGCGGCCTGAGGACGTACGACCCCGTCGGGCGATCGAATCCGCCCGCGCCTGGGTGCGTGGCGAGATCAGCATGACCCAGGCTCGCGCGGCGGGCGGTCACGCCATGGGCGCGGCCAGAGATCTCCGTGGGGCTGCACGACATGCCGCCTACGCTGCCGGGCAGGCGGGTGTCGTCGCACACGTCGCCGCGCACGATCTCGGTGCGGCCGCGTACGCGATCAAGGCCGCCCGCGCTGCCGTGCCCGAACCCGAGCGCGATGCCACCGCCCGAGGCGAGTGCCAGTGGCAGCGCGACCAGCTTCCTCAGGCGATTCGCGAGCTAGTGCTCGATGACCAGCGGTTGCGGAACGACATCTGCTGGTCGGTGTTCGACTGCTGATCCTCTTGCTCAGCACGCGCGGGCGCCTCGACAGAAGGGTCGAGCTTCAGGAATCCGCCGCCCTCGCCTCCTGAACGGTATGGGCGAGCAGGCAGAACTCGTTGCCCTCCGGATCGGTCAGGACCACCCAGCTGGAGTCCGGACCCTGGCCGACGTCGGCGCGTCGCGCACCCAGCGCCAGCAGACGCTGAAGCTCCTCCTCGGTGCGCACCCCGTCCGCCCGGAGGTCGAGATGCAGGCGGTTCTTCACACGCTTCCGTTCCGGCACCGGACAGATGTCGATCGTGGGCCAGGCACCGTCCTCCGGGCCAATGCTGACGACGCCGTCGTCTTCTCCGATCACGTGCCAGCCGAGCACGTCACACCAGAACCTCGCCACCGCCGGCGCATCGGTCGAGTCGATCGCGATGGCCGCGATACGGGAGGACATCATCCCGCTGGATGCTAGGCTGTCCCCTCCCCGAGCCGGAGTGGGCCGTTGGTGCACCAATCGCCCACTTGCGCTGCCCGGAATAGGCAATTGGTGCACCAATCGCCCTTTGCGGCGCGAGCGGGGGGGCGCGTGGTCCTCAGCCGCTCCTCTTCGGCAGCTGCACCGGAATGCCCGCGACCACCAGCCAGACCTCGTCAGCACGCGCCGCCAGCCGCTGGTTGAGGTCGCCGAGCGCATCCACGAAGATCCGGCCGTATGGCGTCAGCGGGACCGGTGCCAGGCCGACCTCAGCGCTGACGGCGATCAGGCGTCCGGCACGGGCTTCGAGGTTCCGCAGATCACCGTCCGCCTGCTCGACGACTGCGCTCCTCCACGTCTCGCTCACGGCGTCTGCGCCGCCCGCCTGCTCCATCAGGTTGCCCAGCCAGCCGTCGACCGACTCCAGGAGCAGAGTCGGGGGGTCCGCGGTGAGGGCGGCGGCGATCGCGACCGGCTCCTCGATCAGCGTCCAGGCTGCGGGTCGCCGGTCCCGGTGAGCTGCGATGCGCCGCTCCATGGCCGGGTCGGCAGCCACGCCGGTCGCGAGATAGGTGACCGCGGTGCCGGTGTCGGCCGCCAGCCGGAGGGCGTATTCGCTCTTGCCCGAGCGAATCCCTCCCAGGATCAGCGTGAGCACCGGGCCACCTCGAGGTCGAGCGGCACCGCCACGCCTGGGACGCAGGGCGAGGCCCAGGCGGCGGCGAACCCGCAGCCGGTGAGCACGGTCCGCAGAGCGGCCAGCGAGCCGTGGTGGGCGACGATCGCGACCGGACCTCGAGCTCCGGCCAGAGGCCCGCCGGCGAATCGCCGCACGCGCTCCTCCAGCTCCGCCACCGTCTCCCCGAAGCTGGGTGGCGTCTGCCGCAGGTCTTGCTCCCAGGCTGCCGCCGATCCCGGCTCCTCGGTCCAGAGGTCGCCCAGCGCCCTGCTTTCCCAGGCTCCGAAGTGGAGCTCCCGCAGCTCGGGCGCCGCCAGCACCGCCAGCCCGTGGGGCGCCGCGATCAGCTCCGCGGTGCGGAGTGCGCGCCGCAGGTCGCTCGAATAGACCCCGGTCAGCTCGGTCGCGGCCAGCTCGGCGGCGAGCTCGCGGGCGCGTCGCTCGCCGGGCTCGCTGAGCGGCGGGTCAGACCAGCCGACGGCGACCCCGGGGGCCGCTGCCGCCTCGGCGTGCCGGATGAGCCAGAGTCGCATCACGAGGACGGCATCAGGATCCGGTCCAGAAGCGCCGGGTCGAGGCACTGCTCCAGCGCGTCGGCCACGATCTCGAACGGATCCGGCGGCAACGGGGCCGGCGGCGGCAGCGCCGCGCCCTTGCGCGACGCGAGTGCCTCCAAGACGGCTCGGCGCAGCCGGGCGTCTTCGAGCAGCCCGTGCACGCTGGTGCCGACGACCCAGCCGTCTTCGCTGACACAGCCCTCGCCGGCGCCGTCGATCTCGATGGCCGGTCGTGCGCCTCCGGTCGCCCGGCCCACATGGATCTCGTAGCCCGGTGCGAGCAGGCCTGCGGCGTGTCCGAGCAGTCCTGCCTGCGCCGGCACGATCGCGGTGCGCCGGGCAGTCACCTTGAGCGGTTCGAAGACGGTCGTGACCGGGAGCAGTCCCAACCCCGGGCTGATCGCCGGTCCTTCCACCTCCGCGGGGTCCTCGAGCGCGCGGCCCAGCATCTGGTAGCCGCCGCAGATGCCGAGCACGGCGCTCCCCGCCCGGCTCGCCCGCACGACCGCGTCCGCCAGGCCCGTGCGCCGCAGTTCGGCCAGATCCCGTGCCGTCGTCTTGCTTCCCGGCAGGAGGACCAGATCGGGGCGCCCGAGATCGTTCGGTCCGTGCACCACGCGCACCGACACGCCAGGCTCGCGCCGCAGGAGATTCAGCTCGTCGAAGTTGCTGATGCGGGGGAAGGCGACGATCGCGAGGTCGAGAACGCCGCCGTCACCGCCGGCCAGACGTTCCAGCTCGAGCGAGTCTTCGGCCGGGAGCTGCACGTCGATCACGGGGACCACCCCGAGCATCGGCACCCCCGATCGCTCCTCCAGGAACCGCACCCCGCCGTCGAAGAGCCGGGGGTCACCGCGGAACCGATTGACGATCAGTCCACGCACCAGGGTTCGCTCGTCGGCGGGGAGCAGGTCGAGCGTGCCGAGCAGCGCCGCGAAGACCCCGCCCCGTTCGATGTCCGCGGCGAGCAGGACGGGAGCCTGGGCGGCGGCGGCGACGCGCATGTTGACGATCTCGCCCTGGCGCAGATTCATCTCCGCCGGACTGCCGGCCCCTTCGAGGACCACCGCGTCGAAGCGTGAGCGCAGATCGTCGAGCGCTGCGGTGACCAGCGGCCAGAGCTCTTCCCGCATCCCGCGGTAGTCCATCGCGCTGACGCTGCCTCGCGAGCGGCCCAGGACCACCACCTGCGAGGTGCGATCACCCTCCGGCTTGAGCAGGATCGGGTTCATCGCTACTTCCGCGGGGACCATCGCGGCCTGCGCCTGCATCGCCTGCGAGCGGCCGATCTCTCCTCCGTCAGGGCACACCGCCGCGTTGAGTGCCATGTTCTGCGACTTGAACGGGGCCACCCGCAGGCCGCGCCGTACGAGCAGGCGGCAGAGGCCGGCGACCAGGAAGCTCTTTCCCGCCGACGAGGTCGCGCCCTGGACCATCAGCGTGCGGGCCGGCTCCGTCTCACCCATCGATCGCCCTCAGCACGTCCGCGAGCTCGGACGGCCGGGGCGCGGCGATACGGATCACCCCGGGCAGGCCCAGGCTTCCGCAGTCCCGGACCGCCACGCCTCGCGTCGCCAGCTCCGCCTCCAATCCTCGGGCGGCGCAGACCAGGTAGTTGACGTCGGTCTCCAGGGGGGCCAGACCGCGTCGCCGAAGGCCGCCGGCGATCTCCTGCATGTGCCTGCGGGCCACGGCGGCCCCGGCCTCCAGATGCCCGAGGTCCTCACACCCGGCCGCCGCCGCTGCCACCGCCGGCGCCCCCAGCGGCCAGGCCGGCAGCACGCCCCGGAGCTGCGCGGCGCGTTCGGGCACCGCCACCAGGTATCCCATCCGCAGTCCTGGAAGAGCCAGCTCCTTGGTCAACGATCGAACTACGACGGCATTGGCCGGGGGGAGCTCGCCGTCGATCAAGCTCGACCCCGCGGGCGCGAAGCCGGCGAAGGCCTCGTCCACGACGAGGGTCGTGCGAGAGTGCTCGTCGCACAGCGCTCGAAGTTCCGAGGCCGGAACCACCGTCCCGGCCGGATTCGCCGGGTTGCCGAGGACGCACATCTCGGGAGCGCCGCCCAAAGCGGCATCCAGCGTGGCGGCGTCCCAGCGCTGATCCGGCGCCGGACAGGTGACCTCGTGATACCGTGCGCCGGCGATCGCGGCATAGCGCCGGTATTCGCCGAAGCAGGGCCCGAGCCCGACGCAGCGCTCCCCCGGTTCGAGGGCGCTGACCAGCGTCAGCCAGAGGCCCCAGCTCGCCCCGGGCACGGGCACCACCGCCTCGCGAGGGACCCGGTGCCGGCGCGCCGCGGCCTCCGTCAGTGCTTCCGCGGCCGCCTCCGGGTAGCGCTCCAACCGCGCCCGTTCCGCGGCCGCGCGGGCCGCCGGGTGCGGCCCCAGCGGGTTGAGCGAGGCGCTGAGATCGATCGGCAGCGGCGACGCACCCCCGTGAGCGACCGGGCCGACCGGCCGCAGCCTCACCGGAAGACCCTCGCCAGACCGGCGAACGCGCCGGCGGCGGAGATGGCAAGCGCCGCGACGAGTGCGGCCGCGATCCCGGTCACCGCGACTGCCGCCCGGACGTCCGCGGGATCGGGATCGCGCCGCCCGGCGCCGAGCACGTAGGCGCCGGGCTTCTCGAGCCGCACACCGAGCGCACCCGCCATCGCCGCCATCGGGCGCCCGGCGTTGGGGCTCGCCGTCACGCCGCCCTCGCGGTGCCCGCTCCCCAGCGCAGCCGTGGCGGCGCTGGGCCCCCGCAGCAGGCCCACGGCGGCGGCGATAGCCAGCGCCGACAGCCGGCTCGGCACCCAGCTCAGCACGTCGTCGGCGCGCGCGGCCACCTTGCCTAGCCACTCCCACTCGCCCCGGTAGCCCACCATCGCATCGGCGGTGTTCACCGAGCGGTAGACAGCCGCTCCGGCGAGGCCGAAACAGGCGTAGGCGAGCAGGGGGGCGGTCACCGAGTCGGCCAGGTTTTCGGCCAGCGATTCGATCGCCGCCGACGCCACGAGAGGTTCCGTGAGGTCCGCCGTCGGCCGCGAGACCAGCGCCCGCAGCCGCTCCCGGGCCCGGCCCAGATCGTCTCGGTCGAGGTCGGCGCCGACTCGCCACCCCTCCACCAAGAGCTGTCGGACGGCGAAGGTCGGCTTCAGCCCGATCGCGGTCAGCACGGGTGCGAGAGGCCCGGTGCGACGCAGACCGCCCTCGACGCACCGTGCCGCCACAGCGGATATCGACACGACCAGGGCCAGTGCCACGCCTCCTCCGGCGAGCTGCACCACCGGCCGGCGCTTCGACCACGGCGCGTAGGCGAGCTCCAGCATTCGCCCCAGCAGCACCACCGGGTGCCAGCGGCCTCCTGGTTCTCCGAGGGCGGCGTCGAGCGCCAGCGCCCCGGCCATCACCGCCCCCCGCGACCTGGCGACTGGCCGCACCCGGCGATCAGGGGCGCGCACCGGGCCTCCAGCGCTCCTCGACCCCGCCCCAGTGCCAGTACGCCAGCGCCACCGCCCACACGACGATGAAGAGTCCCGCGATGCAGAACCCGGCGACGTTGATGTCGAAGTTGGCGACAAACCCCCAGAACGTTCCTTGCAAGTTCAGCTCCGTGGAGAGGATGCCCAGGATCTCGATGGTCCCGATGATGAACGCGGCGCCGATGGAGAGCCCGGTGATGACCAGGTTGTAGTAGACCTTGCGCACCGGGTTCGCGAACGCCCAGCCGTAGGCGAAGTTCATGAAGCAGCCGTCGAGCGTGTCCAGCAGCATCATGCCGCCGGAGAACAGCAGGGGGAGGGCCAGCACGGCGTAGAAGGGCAGGCCCTGGATGGCGGCATAGGCGGTCGCCGCCAGCAGCAGCACCTCGGTCGCGGTGTCGAAGCCGATCCCGAAGACGAGTCCTACGAAGTAGAGCTGCCAGGAGTGCTGGATGGAGCGCATGAAGCGGCCGAAGAACCGGTACATCAGCCCGCGCGACTGGAGCCGCGCCTCCAGCTCGGTCTCGTCGTACTCGCCGCGCCGCAGGCCCATGAAGACACGGAGGATTCCCGTCAGGACGATCAGGTTGAGCAGGGCGATCAGATACAGGAAGGAGGCCGAGACGACGGTGCCGGCCGCGCCCCCGGCCGTCTCGTAGAGGGACTTCGGGTCGACGAACGCGCCGAACACCACCTTCGCGGCGATCGTGATGCCGACCCCGACCGCGAACACGACCGTCGAGTGACCCCACGAGAAGAAGAAGCCGGTTCCCAGCGGCCGCCCGCCGTCGGCCATCAGCTTGCGCGTGGTGTTGTCAATGCAGGAGATGTGGTCGGCGTCGAAGGCGTGGCGGAAGCCGAGGAACCAGGCGGTGAGGGCGACGCCGAACCCGACACCGAGGCCGGCGCTCCCGCCTTCGCCCCGGTAGACGAAGTGATGCGGCATGACGACCAGGAGGTAGAGGCCCCAGCCGGCCGCGTTGACCACCAGGATGAAGCCGAACATCGCGGCGAGGCGACCCAGCTCCGGGATCGTGAGCGGAGCACGCCGCGCCGCGTAGGTCGGAATTCGAAGCACGTGCCTCGTGCTGCATGTTTCATCCTCCATCAGGTCGAGGACGAAAGAGAGCCCCTGCGAAGACCGCCGACCGGTCCCCCACGAACCACCCTTCCTCCGAGGGCCGATATCGTGAATGCAGCCCCAGGCGACCGGGCTCGCCCCCAGGTGGGGGATTACCGTTGCGGGACAGCGCCGGAATCGCACCGGACTTCGCTCTGACTGCACCAACTCAATCTGTGACCGCCGCCGGCGGGCTCCGCGTGGCGGGCGAGGCGGTGGCGGTCCTGAGGGACCTGGAGCGCCTCACAGGCGAACCGTGAACGCCGTCACCGCTGCCAGCTGCCCGACCTCGACCACCGCCCCGTAGATGTCGCCGGTGGCGCCGCCGATCCGGTGCCGGGCAAAAAGCGCGACCGCGAGCGTCGAGACCAGCACCAGCCCGACCGCGAGCAGGCCGTGGCGCCAGTCCCAGATCAAAGGCAGGGCCGCGAACGGCACGCCGACCGCGACGTCCCGAACCGCCCGCCCGCGGGCGGCGGCGACACCGAGGCCGCTGCTGCGTACGTAGGGCAGCGCGACGACGCAGCAGAGCATCGCAAAACGCGCCAGCGCGGCCGCCGAGACGACGGCCAGCGCCGCCTCCAGGGGCCGCAGCGCGGTCAGCGCGAGCACGTCGCCGAGCAGGACCAGGATGAGCGCGGCGGCGCCGAAGACCCCGACCCGGGGATCGCGCATGATCGCCAGGCGGCGATCCCGATCCGCGCCGCCGAAGAGGCCGTCGGCGCTGTCGGCCAGGCCGTCCAGGTGCAGGGCGCCGGTGAGGAGCACCAGCACCCCGACGGTGACCAGAGCACCGAGGGCCGGAACGCTGACCAGCCGCACTCCCCAGCCGGCCGCCGCACCGAGGATCCCGAGCACCAGGCCGACCAGGGGGAACCACGCCCGGCCGAGCGAGTCATCGGGTCCCACGCGCAGCCTGCCCACAGGGAGGACGGTGAGGAAGCTGAAGGCCGTCCGCATCGAGCGCAGCATCCGGAACGCGGCGGGTCAGGCTGTGGCCGGCGCCCGCTGACGCCAGCGCAGCGGCAGTCGAAGCAGGAGCGTCCAGGGCAGCGCCACCACCAGGATCGCCAGGCCCAGGCCCCGCAGCGTGTCCCAGAGCAGCGCCGTCGAGCAGTAGAACACCGCGAAATGGAGCAGGCCCAGTGGGAGGGGAACCCCGCTGCCCCACTGCGTCCGCCAGGCACCGGCAAAGAAGCCGGTCCAGATGGTGGCGTTGAGGAACACGCCGTAGAGGTAGCCGCCGGCCAGCGCGGCCACCGCGACCGCTCCCCGGCCACGGATGCCGGGGACCCGGCCCACCGCTCGCGCCGCCAGGCCGCCGAGAACCCCCAACCAGGCCCCGCCGAGCACCTGATACGGAAGCCAGGGCCCCCACTGCAATCCCGCCGCCATCGCTCCGGCGGTCGCCACCATCCCGTACGCAAATCCACCACGCACCCCGAGGACGAAGCCGGCGATCAGCGGCAGCAGCAGGGCAGGCTCGAAACCGCCGAACGTCGGGAGCAGCCCCAGGCCGGCCCCCGCCGCCGCCGTGCAGGGGACGCCGACCAGGTCCACCGCACCCGCGTCGCGCCAGCGGAGGACGACCGCCAGGGTGATCACCAACGCCGCGACGCCGACGCTCAGCGCGCCGTTGTCACCGGGCGCGCCCCAGCCGAGAAACGGGGCCAGCACCAGCGCTCCCGAGAGGACGCCGACGGCGATCAGGTCGAGATTGCCGGCGATCGTTTTCCCTACCCGCGTCATCTCACTTCCTCCAAGGGGCGGTGGTCGGAGCGGTCGGGGTCCCACTCTGCGCTTCGTAGCGAAGCCCGAGGCTCTCGCCCGCCATCAGTTGCAGCTTATCCGCAGTCACCTGTGCGTAGGTCCAGGACGTGCCGGGCGAGCCGGTCCAGATCGACCAGTAGGAGCCGCCTTGGGCCACGCAGCCGGGTGGCACCGATGCCGGCTCGCCGTCGACCCGGCAGACAGTGAGGCCGAACGAGAGGTCTTCCGTCCGCGCGCCGAGGCCGCTGCGGGAGAGCGCCTCCTCGCCGGTGATCGAAGACGCCCCGTGGAGGTCGACGCAGGCCCGCCGGGTCCGGCCGTTTGCGTGGGTGACGACGATCTGAACCTGAGTGGCGGCGCTGGTGCACAGGGCCTGCGCCGGGGTGCCTCCCCCGGCCGACCCGCCTCCTGTGGCGCCGCAGGCCGCGATCAGCGCCGCCGCCAGCGGGAGCAAGAGGAGCCCCCGGACACGCTGTCGGTGCGAGCCGCGGGCCCGGAACCCATTCACGACACTTCCTTGCGTTCCGCCTCTGGCGCCACGCCGGCTGCGGATCGGGCTTGCACCCGGGTCTCCCGCCACGCCTCGAGGTAGGCGTCCAGCTCCCAGTAGAGGCGGCGCAGCTCGGCCATCAGATCCTCCGGCGGATGCTCCCAGAGCCTCCGTTCGGCGGCCTCGAACAGCCGCCGCAGGATGCCGAGCAGCGCCCACGGGTTTTTCTCCCGCAAGAAGGCCTGGACCTCGGGGTCGAGCGCGTAGGCCCGGGCCAGACTCTCGTACATCCAGTCTTCCGCGACCCCGGTGGTGGCGTCGTAGCCGAACAGGTAGTCGGTGGTGGCCGCCATCTCGAACCCGCCCTTGTAGCCGTGGCGCATCATGCCCTCGATCCACTTCGGGTTCACCGCCCGGGTCCGGAAGACCCGGCGGACTTCGGCGCTCAAATCCCGCACTCGCACGCGGCTCGGATCCGAGCTGTCCCCGTGGTACTGCTTCGGGGCCTGGCCGCTCAGCGCGCGGACGGTCGCGATCATGCCGCCGTGGTACTGGAGATAGTCGTCGGAGTCGAGCAGGTCGTGCTCCCGGTTGTCCTGGTTCTTGACCGCGACCGTGATCGCGGCGAAGCGCCGGCGGAACTCAGGCACCGCGTCCGCCCCGTACTCCCGACGCCCGTAGGCGTAAGCGCCCCAGGCCTCGTAGGCGCGGGCCAGGTCGGCGACGTCGCGCCAGTTGCCGGCGTCGATCAGCGGCAGCACGCCGGCGCCGTAGGTGCCCGGCGGGCTCCCGAAGATGCGGTACAGCGAGGTGCGGTGGGCCGAGTCGCCCTCCACTCCGGCTCCCTGCTTGCGATCCCGCTCGGCTCGATAGTGCTTGGCCACATAGTTCTTCTCGTCGGGTTCGTCGAGCACGGCCACCAGCTCGATCGCCTCGTCGACGAGATGGACCAGGTTGGGGAAAGCATCCCGGAAGAAGCCCGAGATGCGCAGCACGACGTCGATGCGCGGATGGTCCAGCTCGGTCGCCGGGATCACCTCCAGGCCGCTCACCCGCCGCGACTCGCGATCCCACCGGGGCCGCACCCCCAGCAGTTGCAGCACCTCCCCGATGTCGTCGCCATGCGTCCGCATCGCGGCCGTGCCCCAGACCACGATCCCGACCGTCTCCGGATAGGAGCCCTCCTCCTCCAGGTGCTTGTCGAGCAGGGCCTGGGCCAGCTCGCCGCCCACCTCGTAGGCAATTTCGGAGGGCAGCGCCTTGGGATCGACGGCGTAGAAGTTGCGTCCCGTCGGCAGCACGTGTGCCATTCCTCGCGTCGGCGCACCGCTGGGCCCGGCCGGGACGAAGCCGCCGGCCAGCCCGGAAAGGAGGTGGTCGAGCTCGTCGGAGGTGCGCCGGAGCCGCGGCAGCAGCGACGCGTGGACGTAGTCAAGCGTGGGGGCCAGCGTTTCCTCGGCCTCGAGGCCCCGGCCTTCGATGGCCCCCCGCAGCATCGCCCGCGAGACCTCGTGCAGCGCATCCTGGCCCGACGCTTCGTCGCTCAGCGCGGGGAGGGCGGCTCCCCAGCGGCGACCGAGCTCGGTGATCGCCACGGCGACCGCCGGTTCCAACGGCCGGCCCGCGGTGACCGGCTCAGGCAGGCCGCTGAGCTCCGAGAGCGCGGTCCGCAGTCCCGGTCGCCCCTCGTTGGAGCGCCGCGTCAGCTCCACCAGCAGATCCAGCAGGCGCTCTTCGTCCGGGACCGACCCCAGCACGTGCAGCCCGCCGCGGATCTGTGCGTCCTTGAGCTCGCAGAGGTAGCCGTCCATGTGCAGCACGAAGCCGTCGAAGTCGTGTGGGCGCTGCTCCTCGCCCAGATCGCGATGCAGGTTCGCCTGCTCGACCAGGGACCAGATGCGGTCCTGGAGGTGGGGGAGCTTGGTCGGATCCATGGTCTGCAGGTGGTAGTACTCGTCCATCAGCTGCTCCAGCTCCGCGATCAGCCCGTAGCTGTCGGCCCGGGTCATGGGCGGGATCAGGTGGTCGATGATCACCGCGTGGGCGCGGCGCTTGGCCTGCACACCCTCGCCGGGGTCGTTGACGACGAACGGGTAGAGGAGGGGAACGGCGCCCAGCAGGCGGTCCGGGAAGCAATCGCCGGAGAGTCCCACCGCCTTGCCCGGCAGCCACTCGAGGGTGCCGTGTTTGCCGAGGTGGACGATCGCGTGGGCGCCATACTCCTCCTCCAGCCAGCGATAGAAGGCGACGTAGTGGTGGGTCGGCGACAGCCGGGGGTCGTGGTAGACGGCGACCGGGTTCTCACCGAAGCCGCGCGGTGGCTGGATCGTGAGGAGCACGTTGCCGAAGCGGAGCCCGGCGAAATAGAGCCGTCCGGCCTCGACGTAGAGGTCTCCCGGCGGCTGCCCCCAGCTTTCGCTGACAGCGCTGATCAGCGGCTCCGGCAGGTTGCTGGTGACGAAGCGATACGCGGCCACCGACCAGCTCGCCGCCGCCTGCCGCATCTGCTCCCGAACCAGGTATTCCCGGTCGTAGGCGCCGGCGGCGATCAGGCTCTGGATGAGCTCGTCCGGATCTTCGGGCAATCGCTCCCCCACGTCGTAGCCGGCCTCGCCCAGGCGGCGGAGGAGCGCCAGCGCCGACGCCGGCGTATCCAGGCCGACGGCGTTGCCGACCCGCGCGTTCTTCGTCGGGTAGCTGCTGAGGACGAGCGCCAGCTTCTTCTCGCCGTTGGGAAGGGAGCGGAGCCTGGCGTGCGCGACCGCGAGCCGGGCCAGGGCGCGGCTCCGCTCCGGGTCGGCGACATAGCGCGGCGGGCCGTCGCCGACTTCCTTGAACGAGAACGGCGGACCGGTGATGCGTCCGTCGAACTCGGGGAGCGCGACCTGCATCACCACGTCCAGCGGTCGCAGCCCGGCCGTATCGGCCTCCCATTCGGCCTGGGTCCCGATGCTCGTCACCCCCTGGACCACCGGGACGCCGAGCCGTTCCAGCCAGCGCGCGGTCCAGGTGTCGGCGACCGTCCCCGCGTCGACCTGCACCTCCGCCACCGCGAAGCTGAAGGTGAGGATCAGGCAGTCGCACACGGGGTGACCGCCCTCCAGCAGCAGGTCGGCGACGGCGGCAGGCATCTCTCCCGGTCCCTCGTCGCGCAGTGAGTAACAGAAGAACGGCAGCGGGTCGCCGCCCGCCTCCTCGATCGCGGCCGCCAGCACGTCCACGAAGTCGGTGTTGCCGCTCATCCAGTGGGAGCGATAGAAGCCGACGGCGACCACCGGGCGGTCGCCGCGGCGCCGCTTCTGCCACTCCGCCCGCGTCAAGGCGCGCGACTCGCCAGGCAGGTAGATCCCCGTGCGCGCCATCTCGCGCACCGGCGCCGGGTCGAGCTCGGTGTCCCGCAGCCGGTCGGAGAGGACGCGCAGCAGCGCCTCGACGTTGTCCAGGCCTCCCTCGGCCAGGTAGCGGGCTCCGGCCGCCAGCAGGTCCCGCGGGGCGGTGGAGGTCAGCTCGAGCTCCAGGTCCTGGCCTCGCTCCCCCGGCCAGGCGAGGAGCGGTACCGCGGACTCGAGGCAGGCGAGACGCAGGCGGTCGAGCCCCTCCGGGAAGGAGCGCCGCCCGCCGTGCAGTCGCAGCGCCACCGCCCAGACCCTTCCCGCGCGCACCCCGCCCTCCAGGTCGTCGAGCTGGGCGTCGCTGAGGCGGGGCGGGTTGTGCGTCTCGATCGGCCCGTACGACTCGGGAAGGCGCTCGGCAGCACGATGCACCGCCAGCAGGTCGGTGTCGGCGGTGGAGATGAAGACCAGGGCCACGATCAGAACTCGATCCCGCGCTGGGCCGGGATCCCGGCTCCCCGGTAGTGGTGCTTGATCTCCCGCATCTCGGTCACCAGGTCTGCCGCCTCCACGATCGCGGGAGTGGCGCCGCGCCCGGTGAGCACCAGGTGCAGCTCTTGTGGGCGCCCGGCGATCAGCTCCAGCACCTCCTCCTCGGCGACCAGCCCGGCCTTGATCGAGCCCAGGATCTCGTCCAGGACCACCATCCGGTACCGGCCCGAGCTCACCGACTCCCGGGCGTCTTCAAACGCCGCCCGGGCGGCGAGCCGGTGCTCGTCGACCGGGATCGCGGGGTTGCGAAGCCGCTCGATCGTGAAGCCGCGGCCACCGACCTCGATCTCGATGGCGGGGATCTGCGCCTGGATCAGCTCCCGTTCGCCGGTCTTCCAGGCTCCTTTGATGAACTGGATCACCTTCACCGGCAGCCGGTTGCCCGCGGCCCGGAGCGCGAGCCCGAAGGCCGCCGTCGTCTTGCCCTTTCCGTTGCCGGTGAAGACCATCACCAGACCGCGCCGCCGCGCCTTGACCTGGCGCCGGCGCAGCCGTTCATCGTCCTCCATCCGCGCCTTCCTCGCCGAGCACCTCGGCCAGCGTCGCCACCTCCCCATACACCGCCACCGCCGCGTCGAGCAGCGGCAGCGCCAGGACCGCGCCCGTCCCCTCGCCCAACCGGAGGTCGAGGTCCAGCAGTGGACGCAGGCCGAGGGCGTCGAGGGCCACGCCGCAACCCAGCTCCGCCGACCGGTGAGCCGCGAGCATCGACGCCTGCGTCGCCGGCTCGATCGCGGCAGCGCACAACGCGGCTGCCACCGAGATGAACCCGTCGAGGACGATCGGGAGATGGCGTTCGTTCGCCTCCAGGATCACTCCCACCAGGCCTGCGATCTCGAATCCGCCGACCGCGGCCAGGGCGCCGACCGGGTCGTCCATCCGCTCGCGATTGATCTCGAGCGTCCGCGCCACCACCTCTCGCTTTCGCTGCAGCCCGGCGTCGTCGACGCCCGTCCCGCGACCCACCACCAGGTCGGGGGGGAGGCGTGTGAAGTGGCAGATCAGCGCCGCCGAGGGGGTCGTGTTCCCGATGCCCAGCTCTCCGAGGCAGACCACGTCGAGTCCTGGACCGTTCGCGGTCTCCCGTACCAGGCTCCTGCCGGCGGCAACACACCGCTGGGCCTCGCTCCTGGTCATCGCCGGTCCTTCCGAGATGTCGTCCGAGACCGCTCGGGGCGCACAGCGACGGAGGTCCGGATGGGAGGGGGGCTCGGCGACGCCGAAATCCGCGACGACCACGCGAGCGCCGAACGTGCGCGCCAGCACGCTGACCGAGGCGCGCCCTGAGAGCACGGTTTCGACCATCGCCCGGGTCACCGAGGCCGGATACGCACTCACTCCCTGTGCCGCGACGCCGTGGTCGGCGGCCAGGACGAACACGACGCGTTCACGCAGCTGTCGCGGCGGGCGCCCGGTGATCGCCGCCAGGCGGATCGACAGTTCCTCCAGGCGGCCCAGGCTCCCGGGGGGTTTGGCCAGACTGTCCTGCCGCAGCCGGGCAGCCGCGGCCGCTTCGCTGCTGGCGGCAGCGAAGGTCTCGCGGACGCTCGTGTTATCGCGCACAGGCGTACCCCTTTTCAGCTGCGGAGGGCCGGTCTCCTGGCTCGGGCCTCAGCGCCGCCAGCCGCCTTCCCGGGGTCCCCCGGTGGCCGATGGTCGACGGCTCCGCCCTCACAGTTGCGCGACAGCACCGGATTCGCACCGGTTTCCCTCGCGCCCACCGCGGTCTTCAGATGTCGCGCGTCAGTCTAAGCCCAGCGGTGGGCGCCTGGTCGCCGCCGGAGGCTGACCGTGGGAGTCACGACCGCCGGGGGAGATGACGTCCCACGACCCTTGGCGGCGCGGAAGCCGGGCGCCGCCAGATGCCCGGCGGTGGCGCCGCACAGGTCAGGTCGATCGCTTGATCTGCTTGCCGGAACCGAGTGACTTCAGCTGCTCGTCGGTGACCTTTGCCTCCCGGAGATCAGCCTTGTCCATGGTCGCCCAGGTGAGCGTGGCACCGGTGAGATCGGCCTCCCGAAGATTCGCGCCGATCAGCGCGGCTTCGGTGAGATTCGCGTCCGTCAGGTCCGCCCCCCGCAGATTCGCCCCCCTGAGATTCGCACTCACGAGATCGGCCCCTCGCAGATTCGCCCCGCTCAGATCAGCCCCAATGAGTGTGGATGCTCGCAGCTTCGCATCCAGGAGCACCGCATTCGACAGGTCCGCCCTGAGCTCGGAGGTGCGGCCCGGCACTCCCGGGGCAGCGAACGCCTCACCGCCTGCCTTCTCCATCCCCATGAAGGAGTTGCTCAGATCAGCGGCGGTGAGATTGGCACCGTGGAAACTGACCCCTCTCAGGAAGCCGCCTTCGAGGTGGCATCGGGACAGGTCGGCCTCGGAGAAATCGGCCCGATACAGCGTGGCCCCGTTCAGGTGAGCCTCGCTGAGGTTGGCGTGGCTCAGATTCACACGGGTCAGATTCGCCTGCTCGAGATGGATCCCGGGAAGCTCCATCTGCTGGAGATCGGCGCCGACCAGGGTGGAGGTTCCCTGCAAGGCGTCGCCGATATAGGTTGCCGGCAGGCCGTTGTGACTGAAGAACTTCAACATGCCGACCTGCTGATCGCCGTTCAAGGTTTTCAACACCTGACCCAACCGCTGCTGCGCGATCTGTGAGACCTCAGGCTTGTCGGCGAGCAGCGCCAGGAAATAGGTCTGAAAGACCATCTCCTGGAGCATGGCCATCCACTGTTGCCCGGTCCTGTCCTGGGCATAGACCTGCCAGGCGGTGACGCTCAGACTGACCAGAATCGCGAAGCTGAGCGCGATCCAGATCACTTGGCCGTTCTTCCCTCCGCTCGCAACATTCAGGAGGAAACCGATGACCGCGCCACACAGTCCGGAGAACACTGCGAGAGTCGACGGATGAAAGACGAGCCGGCCCACACGAAAAGAACGGTTCAATCAGCTCTCCTCCCTACCACTCGCGCCGGCGCCGCACTCGCACCGGGGTGCCGGGCGTGAGTCCTGGTCATGGCGGCGACGATCGTAACCTCATCCAGCTCGAGCCCGAGCGCCGATCTCTCTCGGGCGTCGGGACCGCCGGCGCGCTCAATCGATCACACGCTCCCGTGGGCGGGGCTGCCGTAGATCTCCGGAAGCGCGTGCTGGATGATCGCGACCGTCTCGTCGACCGACAGCTCGTCGTCGTCGACCCGCAGATATCGGTAGTCTCCCACCGCCTCCGCAAACGAACGGTCTTCGGGGGCGATCCGATCGACCTGCTCGCGCCACTCCCTGGTGCTGGGTTTCGCCCGTTGGATGCGGCGGGCATCACGGACGGCTTTGGACGCGCAGAGCTGCACGACGTAGACCACAGGCTCGATGCCGAGGCGCTCACGAAATCGCGGCAGATCAGGGTATCCGCGCAGGAAGCTCCCGGAGATGACCGTCGTGTACCCGGCATCCCAGAAGTTGTCGGCGACCGCCGCCACGTTGTCCCAGAGGAGTTCCAGGAAGGGTTCGTCGAACGTGAACGGATTGACCTGCCCCACGTCTTCGGCATCGAGCTGAGCTCCTCCAGGGGTCACGCGGAGGAGCGCCCGGATGATGGTCGACTTGCCGGTTCCCTCCTGGCCCTCGATCACGATGAGGTTTCGCCTGCCGGACGCCACCTCACCCATGACACCCATTCGCCGTCCGCCTCATTCTGACATCGGCCGCCCCAGCACTCGAGAGGTCATATGTCGCAAGAGGGCCGGAGAGGGGGCGTCGACTCCGATCACCTCATCCGGTTCGACGATCCTGGGGCTGGGAAGGACGGCGAAGCTCGAACAGCGGGTGGCTCGCTGCGTCCGCTGTGTACTGCTCGAGCGTGTCGTCGATACGAACGCCGAGGCTCAGGAGGACCCCCACCGGCGGCCGGAAACGCGGCCCGAGGACGGCACCGAGGAAGCGTGAGCGCCGGTACCGCTCGAGCGCGCGTTCCAGGATCAGCGCCCCCTCGGCGGCGGTGAGCTCGAACGCCTGGACCGGTATCGGGTGGCCACCCGGATACGTCAGGGTCGCTTCCCCGCCGGCTCGAAGGTTGGCGACCCACCCCCCTTCGCCGTAGGAAGCCTGCACAAACCGCCGGTCGTCGAGCTCCAGCAGGCCGAGCGGTACCGTTCGAAACCTGCCGGACCGCCGGCCGCGCGTCGTGAGGAGCACGTTCGGGGCACCGGTCGGAAGCCCGGCGGAGATCAGCCGGCGGGTGAGCGGGTTGACCAGGCGGAGGAATCTCCCGGCGACGCGGCCGCGGAGCTCCAACCGGTGTGCAGAGGAGCGATCATGCATGAGAGGAACACGAATCGATGCCCGCCGGATGTGACGGTGGGCGCCGGCCGCCGGCTGGTCACACCTCACGGGTCCGGTTCGTGTTCACCTTGTGACGATCGGGAAGGGGACGACGACGTGACGCGAAGCGAGCTGCTCGCCGCGGAGTTCGAGCGGCATCGCCGCCACCTGCGAGCGGTTGCCTACCGCATGCTCGGCTCGGTGTCGGAGGCCGAGGACGCCGTGCAGGAGGCCTGGCTGCGGCTCGATCGAAGCGCCCCGGGCGGGGACGACGACCTGAAGGGCTGGCTGACCGTGGTGGTGGGCCGGATCTGCCTCGACGCCCTGCGCCGGCGGAAGGCCCGAAGGGAACATCTCGCCGGCTGCTGGCTTCCGGAACCGATCGTCGACACGCCGGCGGGCTCGGACCCGGAGCGCAGCGTCGATGTGGCCGACTCGGTCGGGCTCGCGCTGCTCGTCGTCCTGGAGTCGCTGACGCCCCAGGAGCGGCTCGCCTTCGTGCTGCACGATGTCTTCGGCATGCCGTTCGATCAGATCGCCAGGGTGGTCGAGCGTTCGCCCGTGGCAACGCGCCAGCTGGCGAGCCGGGCCCGGCGCCGGGTCAGGGCGCAGGCGCCGCGGCCGGATGCAGACCTGGCGGTTCAGCAGGAGGTGGTGGAGGCGTTCCTCGCCGCCGCCCGCGAGGGTGACTTCGAGGCCCTGCTGCGGGTCCTGGATCCGGGCGCCGTGCTGCGGATCGACGGCGGCCCCGACGCCCCGCGACTGCTCGCGCGGCCGCCGATCGTCGGGGCCGGGACGATCGCCAGGGAGATCAGCAGGTTCGGGGGGGCGGCGGGGGCCAGGGTGCAGTCGGTGGTGGTCAACGGAGCTCCCGGGCTGGTCCTCCACTACCCCGCACGCTCTTTCCTCGCGGCGTTCACGGTGGCCGGTGGCCGGATCGTGGAGATCAACCTGATCGCCGACCCCGCCAAGCTCCGCTCCCTGACCTGATCACCCGGTCTCGTCAACCCCTGAGTGCCGGCACTGAGGGCCCACCCGGAGCCCGCAGACCCCGAGTGCCGGCGCCGGCAGTCGGGGCAGATCCGGCGTGCGGACGGGGTCAGGCCGACTGCACGCACCGGAACCCGACGTGGCCGGCGGTGTCACGGGGCCCGTGTGCCTGGCGGGCGGCCGGCCGGTAGCGGTGACAGTAAGAGGGGGCGCAGAGGTGCGAGCCGCCCTTGATGACGAACCGGTCGCTCTCCCCCAGGGTGGTCCGCGGCCCGCAGCAAGGCATGCCGCCGCCAGTCGGGCTGAGGCCGGGCGCATCCGCTCCGTGGTCTTCGGTCCAGCGGGTGCCGGTCCACTCCCACACGTTGCCGGTCACGTCGAACAAGCCGTAGCCGTTGGGCCGGAACCTCTTGACCGGCGACGTCCGGGTGAAGCCGTGCGGGGCCAGGTTCTGATATGGAAACCGTCCGTGCCAGGTGTTGGCCATGATCCGGCCGCGGGGCATGAACTCCTCGCCCCAGGCGTAGGTGGCGCCGTCGAGGCCGCCGCGGGCCGCGTGCTCCCATTCGGCTTCGGTCGGCAGCCGCTTGCCCGCCCATGCGGTGTAGGCCAGGGCGTCCTCGAGCCCGACGTGGACCACGGGGTGCAGATCCCGGCCGTCGAGCGTGGAGCCCGGCCCCTCGGGGTGGCGCCAGTCGGCTCCGGGCATCCAGGACCACCACCGCGTCCAATCATCGAGCGGGACCGGCCCGGGCGGCGGCGTGAAGACCTGCGACCCCGGCACCAGCAGCGACGGGTCGGCATCGGGAAAGTCGCCGGCGTCAGGAGAGGTCTCGGCGATGGTCACGTGCCCGGTGTCGGCGGTGAACCGGCGAAAGGCGGCGTTCGTGACCGGGTGATCGTCGACCCAGAGGTCCTCCACTTCGGCAGAGACGACCGGCGCTTCCTCCGCGTAGAACCGGGTGCTGCCCATCCGGAAGACGCCACCCGGAACCAGGGTCATGCCCTTCTGCGACACCCACCCACTGTAGGGATCGGGGTGCTCCGGCCCGACGTTCACCCGTGGACCGCGAGCAGGCCCGCGAGGAGGAACCCGAACACCGTGTAGAGGCCGACCGGCCTGCCGCCGTGGCGAAACGCCTCGGGCATCATCGAGTCCGCCAGCATCGTCAGCACGGCGCCGGCGCCGAACGCCTGGGAGTAGACCCCGGTCACGTTCGTGGCGCCGGCGAGCAGGTACCCGCCCGCCGCGACGATGGCGCAGGCCACGGTGAGCGCGCCCCACATCAAGGAGATCGTGCGGGTGTGATAGCCGGCATCGCGGAGGCTGGTGGTCCCCGCGATCCCCTGCGGGATGTTCGACACGAAGATCGCCACCACGAACGCCAGGCTGACGCCGCCGCCGAGCGCGAGCGAGACCCCGAGCACGAAGGCCTCGGGGATGCCGTCGAGGAGCGCCCCGAGGAACATCCCGACGCCGGAGCTCTCGCCGGCATCGCCTTTGATCGCCTGCCGGTCGGCACCTCCGATGCCGTCCACCAGACGGTCGCCGACGAAGTAGGTGAGGGCGCCGAGGACGACCGCGATACCGACTCCCAGCCCGACCTTCAGGCTCGATTCAGGGATCAGCTCGTACGCGACGGCACTGAGCAGGGTCCCGGCGCCGAACCCCATGACCTGGCCGGTGGCCCGGTACCGCTTGCCCATCGGCCCCGCCAGTGCCTGGCCGATGAAGAGCGCGGCGGAGGAGCCCGCCCCCCACCCGACCGCGGCCCAGACGCTCACTGCATTCGCCAGGCCGCGAGCCAGGGTCCGGGCGTGGGTGCCCGGACTCGGCCCTTGCCGGCGGAGCTGCCGAGGGCGGCACGACGACCCCGCCCGGCCTCGTGAACGGGGTCACCCGCCACCCGTTGATCTAAGCAGAGGAGAGGCGTGGGCCTCGCATCACTCGCGTGCGATCATCGCCGCCGCCGCGCGCTCGAGGTCGACATAGGGATCGCCGCTGACGTCGACCGCGACGCCTTTGATCGTGCCGCCGGTGAACGACCAGGGACGTTCCCCCGGGTAGTCGTCGGTGATCCTGGAGATGCTGCGTCCGACGACCAACTCCGTCCCGGACAGGCCGAACGCCGACGGTTGGGTCTTGATCCGGCCGTGTCCGACCTCGTGCTCGCCGTGGAAGAGCGTCAGGATCCCGGTGGACACTCCAGGGGGATCCTCGCCATCCTTCACGAACGATGCCGAGAGGATCAGGTCTTCGCCGGTCGGGACGTCCGCCTCGGCGGTGATCAACTGCTCGAGCATCCCGACGAAGTTGTAGACGTAGCGCAGACGGTTGTCCTTGACGTAGAGCGCGTGCCCTCCGAACGGCGAGCCCTGCGCGAAGACCACGCCGTTCACGTGAGGGCCGGTGACGTCGACCCGCGCTCCGATGATGTAGTTGCGATTGCGGATGTTGACCGACAGGGCCTCCGGGACCCCGGCGCCGTCGGGGTAGTAGAGGTAGCGGTCGCGGGGGCTCGTCAGCTGGGGCCGCGGTGTGTTGAGGATCTCCACCGCCGAGCGGTCGTCGAGCGGGAACGCGCCGTTGGCGCCGGCTTCGGCGAACCAGAGGTTGACGAGCTCGCGGACGATCTCCGGGTGCAGCGCGGCGAGATCGTGCAGCTCCGCTCGATCGGTCTCGACGTGGTAGAGCTCCCAGGTGTCGTCGTTGAAGTGGCTCCAACCCGCGATCGTGGGGTGGGTGCTGACCGCCTTCCAGCCCTGGTGCCAGATCGCTCGCGAGCCCAGCATCGAGTAGAACTGCGTCTCACGGCGACCGGAGGTGTCGGCGCTGTCAAAGCTGTAGCGCATGCTGACGCCGTCGAAGCTGCTCTGGACATGGCCCTTGATCGTCTCGGGCGATTCGACGCCGAGGCAGTCGAGGATCGTCGGCACGACGTCGATCGCGTGGTGGTACTGGTGCCGGATCTCGCCTCTGGAGCTGATGGCCGCCGGCCACGAGATGACGCAGGGGTCACTGGTCCCGCCGTTGAACTCGTAGCGCTTCCAGAGCTTGAACGGCGTGTTGAACGCCATCGCCCAGCCGTTGGGGTAGTGGTTGTAGGTCTTCGGGCTGCCGAGGTCGTCGAGCAGCGCCAGGTTGGCTTCGACGTCGTCGGGGACGCCGTTGAAGAACTTGTTCTCGTTGACGGAGCCGTTCGGGCCGCCCTCACCGCTCGCCCCGTTGTCGGACACGAGAACGATCAGCGTGTTGTCGAGCTGCTCCGTGGCCTCCAGGTACGTGACCAGCCGCCCGATCTGATCGTCGGCGTGGGCGAGGAATCCGGCGTACACCTCCGCCATCCTCGAGAACAACCGGCGCTCGTCCTCGGAGAGCGACGCCCACGGCCGGGTCGTGTCCACCACGGGGAACGGCAGCCCGCCGGGGCCGGTTCGGGTCTGGGGGGTGCCGATCGGGTTGACGGGCGGCAGCTCGGTGTCGGCCGGGACGATGCCGAGCTCCTTCTGGCGGGCCAGCGTTCGTTCGCGCATCGACTCATAGCCGTCGTCGAACCGGCCGCGGTACCTGTCTATCCATTCGCGGGGGGCCTGATGCGGCGCGTGGCAGGCCCCTGGCGCGTAGTACAGGCAGAAGGGTTTGTCCGGCGCGACCGCTTTCGCGTCCTTGATGAACTCGATCGCCTTGTCGGTCAGGTCCTCGGTCAGGTGATAGCCGTCCTCCGGCTGGCGCGGTGGTTCGACCGGGTGGTTGTCGTAGACCAGGTCCGGATGCCACTGGTCGGTTTCGGCGCCCAGGAACCCGTAGAAGCGTTCGAACCCTCGCCCCACCGGCCAGTTGCGACGGGTGGACGCGAGGTTCATCTCGTCGGTAGGGCATAGATGCCACTTCCCGACCATGTACGTGTTCCACCCCAGCTCTCCCAGGATCTCGGGGAGCATCCCGTTCTCGGGCGGGATCATCCCGCTGGCGTTCGGAAACCCGATCGCGGCTTCGGTGATGCACGCCATGCTGTTGCGGGTGTGGTTGCGCCCGGTCAGCAGGCAGGATCGGGTGGGTGAGCACAGCGCGGTCGTGTGCCACTGGGTGTAGCGCACACCGCGGGCGGCGATCCGATCGATGTTCGGGGTGTCCACCGGGCCGCCGTAGCAGCCCATCGCCGAGAAACCCACGTCGTCGAGCACGATGTAGACCACACTCGGCGCGCCCTTCGGCGCCTTCGGCGGTTCGAACGGCGCCCAATCCGGCTCGGAGTCACGGATATCGACGTTGATCGTTCCTTTGAACTCAGCAGGCACGGCTGTCCTCCGGGTGTCGTAATGGTCGTCATCCCGCCGGTTCGCCCCAGCCGGCTCTGCTTGCATCCTCGCATCACCTGCTATCGCCAGCGCGTCGCGGGCGGCAGCCGATAGACAAAAGGTTGGGGACCACGCTGCTCGACCCCGGTCACCGGTCCTCGAAAGGTCCGGCTCGGGTCCGGATGTGCTCTCCGCAACCAAGCGGCAGCGGATCAGGCGATCCAGGCGGAGCGGGGTGGTGGGCCCCAGAGCGGGGAGCCCATCACCGTTGACGGGGCGGCCTGGCGCTAGCCGCTCCGTTTCAGCAGGCCCAGCCGCTTCGCCCGCCGCTCGGCCAGCGCGAACACGAGCAGGCCCAGGGGCACCAGCACGAACCCGAGCACGATCAAGATCAGGATGTCGCCCGTGACGGCGTCCAATCCCCTGCCGAACACCAGGCTCTGGCGCATCCCGTCCAGCGTGTACGTCAGCGGCACCGCACGCCCGAGCACCTGCAAGGGCAGCGGGAGGACCGACAGCGGGTAGTAGACCCCCGCCACCAGCAGCATCACGCCCTCCAGCACCATCGTGATCTGCTGGCCCTTCTCGGGGGACAGCAGTGGCATCACGGACGCGACGATCCCCATCCCCACCAGCGGGATGATGGACGCCGCCAGCACCAAGGCCGCAGCACCGAAGTCCGCCTGGGACAGGTCGAGATGGAACATCACGACCGCGATCCCGAGCACGATCGCCGACCGGACGAACCCGTAGACCAGCGTGAAGATGCACACACCGAAGAGATGGGTGATACGCCGAACCGGGGCCATGAACGTGTACTCGATCGTCCCCTCCCAGCGCTCGATGTCGATGGCGAACGCGATCTCGATGAACACCATCGACAGGTAGCCCCAGAGCAGCGATCCGACCAGCAGGTAGAGCTGCGTGCGCTGCACCTGGGCGGTCGAGTGATGCACGCCCAGCTGTCCGAGGCCCGCGCCCAGGTATCCGACGCTGAGCACGTTGACGACGTTGTAGACCAGCCAGACGATCTCCCAGGCCCAGTAACGCTTGACCAGGTTCTTCTGGCGATCGATGAATCCAACCAGGGCCCGTCCCTCGAGGCCCCACGACGAAAGGTTCAGCATGCCTTGTTCACCTCCTCCGGTTCTTCCTCCTCGTCCGCCTCCGCCATCACCCGGCCTGCGAGTGCGAAGAAGAGCGGCTCGAGCGGTCCCAGCTCGGCCGGGGTGCCGTCCGCCAGGACCTTCCCCCGATCCAGCAGAAGGACCCGATCGCACAGAGCCTCGGCCTCCTCCAGGTCGTGGGTGCAGACGACGATCGTCACGTTGCGCTCAGCCCTGAGCTCATCGACCATCTCCTGTACCTCGCGCTTGGACCGCGGGTCGAGGCCGGTCGTGGGCTCGTCCATCAGCAGCAGCGACGGCGTGGTCAGCAGGCTGCGCGCGATCGCCACCTTCTGCTGCTGACCCCGCGAGAGCTGCCGCAACGGCCGGTCCAGGAAGGAGCTGCGCAGGCCGAAGCGCCCGAGCAGCTCCTCGGCGCGCGTCCGGAACCCGCCCATCGGCGTGCCGTAGATGCGCGCGGCGTAGGCGAGGTTCTCCCACGCGCTGAGCTGCTTGTAGAACGCCGCCTCCACGGAGACGCGGTTCACATGCCGGCGGACCTCCCGAGCCTCCCGCACCACGTCGGAGCCGAAGACGCGCGCCACCCCGGTGTCCGGGATCAGGAGGGTACAGAGGATGCGGATCAGCGTCGACTTGCCGCTCCCGTTCGGCCCGATGATGCCGGTCGTGCCACCGGTTCGCAGCTGGAGGTCGAGGGGATGCAGGGCGAGCTCCCGCCGCCGCGCACGCCGCCACCGCCCGGCTGCCGACGACGAGCGCGAGAAGCCTTTGCTGACGTTCTGAAGTTCTACTGCGAGCTGCATGAGAAGGCCTCCTGGCATCGGACGGACGGGGGCGAGGGCAAAAAGAAAAGGACCGCGCGCTCGGGGCGACACGGTCCTGGAAGGTCGGAGTGAGAGCTAGTCGAATCTACTCAATGGACGGCCTCCAGGCACACGTGCCCCCCGAAAGAGGGCCCGCGGTGCGCAGTGCGGAGGCGGATCGACATAGCTCGGTGGAGGTTACCAGTTCGTCTTGTCGGGTGAACCGGATCGTCGGTGCACCAGTCGCCCCGCGTCAGGGAACCCGGGCCGCGGGACGCGTCAGGTCTTCGCGTCCAGGTCGCGGTTCGTAGGCCATCGGCCAGTACTCGACCTGGTGGGCGATCTTGTCGCCGGCGACCTCGGAGAAGGCCACGACGCGGGCAGCCTGCTCCCCGTCCGCCACCGTCACCTCGCTCACCACGGTGTCTCCGTCCGCGACCAGACGGTGGACGTCGACGGTCCAGCGGCCGGTGTTGGTCGGGTAGCGGGCCTGCATCTCCGCGAAGTCCCGGCGACCCACGATCTGCTCGCCGGAACATGGCCAGTCGATCACGCACTCGGATGTGAGGTAGCTCGCCGCACGCGCCCAATCGTTCGCTTGCATGGCTGCCCAGAACCCGGCTACAACGTCTCGGCTCGTCATACCCAGGCAGGGTACCGCCGCGCGAGACCGGGTCAGCCCAGCGCAGAGGACGAGCCCCCGGTGCGCGGGATGGGCGATTGGTGCACCAACAGCCCAGTCCGAGCGCGGGATATGGGCGATTGGTGCACCAACGGCCCACTCTGCGCGGGGTCTGGTCCGGGGTACCCTGTCGGCGATGCCGGCCTCCGACCCGCCCGCAGAGCCAGGGCACAGGCTGACGCTCCCGCACCTCGATCCCGTGGGTCTCGAGGTGTGGCAGGCCATCCACACCGGCGACCTCGACGCCCTCCGGCGTCTGCTCTCCAGTCGACCGGAGCTGGCCTCCGCCCGCATGGTCGGGCGCCATGGAGTCGAGGGTGGCTGGGGGACCCCCCTGCACGCGGCCACCGATTGGCCCGGCTACTTCCCCGCTGCCCCTGAGTCGGTGGTGATGCTCCTCGAGGCGGGAGCCGACCCCAACGACGACACCGGCGGCGATCGGCCCGAGACCCCCCTGCACTGGGCGGCCAGCACCGATGACGTCGACGTGGCCGCGGCCCTGATCGACGGTGGAGCCCACCTCGAAACCCCGGGCGGGTCGATCGGCACGCAGCTGGACAACGCGATCGGCTACGGGTGCTGGCACGTGGCCAGACTTCTCGTCGAGCGCGGTGCGCCGGTGACCGGTCTCTGGCAGGCCGCCGCGCTCGGCATGCTCTCACGGCTGGATGAACTCCTCGGTGGAACTCCTCCGCCGTCTGCGGACGACCTGAACCAGGCGTTCTGGCAGGCCTGCCACGGCGGCCGGCGTCGCGCGGCGGAGCGGCTCCTCGCGGCGGGCGCCGACATCGATGCGATTCCCGCGTACGCGGGCGACCAGACCGCACTCGACGTCGCGACCAGCGCGGACACCCAGCGTGACCTCCTCGCCTCCTGGCTGCGCGAGCGGGGTGCCGGTCGCGGCGAAGCCGGCTGATCCGGCCGGACGGGGAGCCGTCGGACGGGGGCGCCGGCCTACGCCGTGACCACCGCCGCCACGAAGCCGAGGTACCCCACCACGAGGAGGGCGCCACTCCAGCGGGTGAGACCCCGGCCGACATAGGCGAGCGTGAGCGCGACCAGGGTGAGGCCGGCCGCGAAGGCGGCGGCGATGACGGCTCCTCCGCCGGCCGCGCTTCCCAACCCGATCAACGAGGCCGGCACCAGGAGGCCGATCACGACGTTCAGCGTGTTGCTGTTCATCGTCTCGCTGAGAACGGCGGCTCCCCGGCCCCGTCCCGCCAGGTACACGGCGGCGACCGCGTTCGGGAGGCTGGTGACCGCGGCCAGCACCAGTCCTCCGATCACGATGGTGGGAATGTGGAGGGCGTCTCCGACCGTCGCCGCCGAGCGTTCCATGACGGCGCTGGCGACGACCACGACGACCAGGGTCACCCCGCCCACCACCGCGTCGCGCCACGTGCCCCGCGCCGGCCGGACCATCTCCGCGAGCTCGGTCTCCTCCTCGAACAGCGCGACCCGGATCATGCCCGACCATCGAGGTGGCAGCGGCAGCCGGTGCAGGATCCGGGGCGTCGCCGCAACCACCACGTAGGGGACCAGGACCACGAGCACCGCGAACAGGGCGAGCCGGGGGTCGAAGCCGGCGCCGATGACGGCCAGCGCCCAGAGGGCGACCCAGGCTCCCACCGAGCCGGTGAGAACGGTCGCCGCGCGGTGCAGGCGGATGGCGCCTGCCACCAGCGCTCCGACCCCGAGCAGCGCCGCCAGGTTGAACACGTTGGAGCCGAGGACGACGCCGATGCCGATGTCGCGCTGACCCTGTGCGAGTGCGGTCACCGCGGATGTGATCTCCGGCGAGTTCGCGGCCAGCGCCGAGACCAGCCCGAGGATCGCCTCCGTGACGCCGAGCCGGGCCGCGAACATCTCGATCCGGCGGACCAGGACGCCGCTCGCCGCCAGGCTCGCGCAGGCCGCGACCGCGAAGACGACCGCCCACGCGCCCAGGGGGAGGGTCACGCCTGATCGCCGTTGACCGCCGCTCCGCTGCGGTCGGGTGTGGTGGGCACCAGCTACCTCATTGGGGGTTCGGAGTCGGCAGTTGGTGCACCAATCGCCCAACTGCACTGCTCGGAATAGGCACTTGGTGCACCAATCGCCCTCTGCAGCTCCATCGGAGTCTCACTGTCCTGGCGTCATGGCCGTCCGCCGAAGACATGCCTCAGGTGGGCGCGCTCCCCGCCCCGGCCGGATCGTCACAGAGCGGGAGCAAACTGTCGTAGCAGCGCCGCGCCGCCTCGGCCGCCGGCAGCGCCCAGAGCTCTCGATTGAACATCTCGATCGAGAACCAGCCCCGATACCCTCCGACTTCGAGCAGCGCGATCAGTTCCTTCAGGTCGAGCACCCCCTGACCGGGAAGCACGCGGTCGTCGTTGCAGTTGCTCAGGTCCCCGGGCAGGTCCCTCATGTCGTCGAGATGGACGTGGCGGACCCAGCGCACCCGCTCCGGCGTCAGATCCTCGGTCTTGGTGACCGTGGTGTAGTAGTGGGCGGGGTCGAACAGCACGCCCACCTCGGGTCGCCCCACCTTGTCGCAGACCAGAACGGCGCTGGCCAGGCTCTTGATCACCGGTGACCAGTTGAACTCGAGCGCGATCCGTACGTCCAGGCCCTGGATGGCGCCGGCAAGCTCGTCCAGGCCCCGGGCGATCTCGTCGACGGCGGCCGGTACCGGCGAGGGCTGGGGCGGGCCGTCGGTGCCGACCGTCAGGACACCGCCGCCGAGGTCGTGCAACAGCCGCGCGTTGGCCAGGTGCAGGGCCCGATTCGCGCGTCGCGACTCGGGCGCGCTGAAGCACTCGACGGCGCTCTCGAAGCCGCCGACCGCGGTCAGCGAACGCGCCTCCAGAGCGCGCAGCAGCTCGGCGTTGGGTCGACCTCCGAGCCAGGCCCTGGCGTCGCGGAACGTGAGCTCCACCTGGCGGAACCCGGCCGCGGCGTAGGCATCGAGCGCCTCCTCCAGGCTCGCCTGGCGGGTGGAGACGAGGTTGATCGCGAGCTGGTCGACACGCATCGTTAGCGCCCCGGGTGGATCAGCGGGTGGAGCGTCTGCCACCCCCGCTGGAGCCCCTCGTCGAAGCGGGCTTCGGTGAACACGGGGTCCTCATGCTCGATGGCGACGCCGCCGTCGTAGCCGAGCTCGATCAGCGTCGCGACGAAATCCGTCCAGTCGATCGCACCATAGCCGGGGATCCGGAAGCGGAACGAGGTGCCGTTGACCCCCGACCGGTAGCGCTGCTCAGGCAGCAGCTCGGTGTCCTTGGCGTGCACGTGGTGGACCCGGCCCGCGAACTCGCGAAGCGCCCGGACGTGATCGATCCCCTGCCAGTAGAGATGGGAGGGATCGAACTCCAGGCCCAGGGCCGGCGACGGGACGAGTCGAAACATCGCATCCCAGGTATCCGGCGAGCCGCCCAGGTTGACCGGGCGGAAGGGGAGGTGGCCCCCGAAGCCCATCCAGTTCTCCAGCGCCAGCCGGAGCCCACGCCGTTCGGCCTCGTCGGCGATCGGGCCCGAAGCGGTCGGCGAAGAGCCTCAGGTTGCCATCCCAATCGCGGGCGGCGTCGAACCCGCTCATGCTGGCCACCGTCCTGACCCCCAGCTGCTCAGCGAGGTCGAAGACGCGCCGGTAGTCGGCGAGCGCCTCAGCCGGTGTGGCGACGCTGCCGGCCAGCCCGTAGTAGGCCACGGCGGTTATCTCCACTTGGTGACGCTCGGAACTCGCCCTGGCGATGCGCACCGTCTCGGGATCGGCCGCCTGGCCGGGGGAGTCGAAGGGGCGCCCACCGAGAAAGGCGCCGGCGTGGAGCTCGATCCCGTCGAAGCCGAACCGGGCCGCCTTCTCGATGTCGGCAACGTCCCCGGTAAGGAACCCTAATCTCATGCTTCCCTCCCCAGATAGCGCTGATAGATCTCTTCGAACAGGCGCACGTCGGTAAGCGTGTCCTCGCCGCTGGAGCGGAAAGGCTCCCCGGTGCGAAGGCAGCGAATGAACGAAGCCGCCTCCTCCCGGTATGCCCACGCGGTAAGCGGACCCGGCTCGGGATGGTGGTAGGCGGGAGGGCTTTCCGCCTCGTAGATCTCGACGCGCGCCTGCGTCTCCCGGGCCATCAGCGGCGGCGACCACACCTGCACCCAGCCCCGCTGGAAGTACACCTGGGTGTGCTCCTCCCAGTCGTGGAAGCGGATGCTTCCGCTCTCCAGCACGGCACGCGTCCCGCCCAGGTCCAGCACCACGATCCCGGTGGCGCCATCGGGGTCCAGATCCACGACGCGGACCCTCGCCTCGTCGCCGGTGCCCAGCAGGTAGCGCAGAAGGTTGACGTTGTGTGTGTACTGCTGGAGGTAGCCGAGGTAGCGGGGCGCTTCGGCCGGTGGCAGCCAGGCGGGAAGATGCGGGCGCGAGTCGTCGGGCGGCGGTGCCTCGCCCGTGCTCAGCGTTTGGCTCCGGTCGAGGCGCGAGAGCCAGTCACCCTGAAAGCCGTGCCCCCGCGCGAAGACGACGTCGCCGTGACTCCCGTCAGCTCGCCACCGGGCGATGGTCTCCCGAGCCAGCACGTTGCCGGGGTCGTAGCGCTTCATGTACCCGACCATGAGGCGAGCGCCGCCCGCACGTGCCGCCTCCAGCATCCGCTCCGCCTGAGCGACCGAGACCGCCATCGGCTTCTCCATGAAGACGTGCTTGCCGCGGCGCAGAAGGTCGGTGGCCACCTCGGCCTGCTGAGAGAAGCCGGCCGACACCCCCACCGCCTCCACCTCCGGGTCGGCTGCCAGCTCGAGGTGGCTCCGGTACAGCCGGACGCCGTAGCGGTCTGCGATCGACCGGCCCAGTTGGGGCCGCATCTCGGCGACGGCAACCAACCGGCAACCGGGAAGGGAGCTGAAGTTGGGAAGGTGGACGCGCTGGGCCATGAATCCGCAGCCCACGTACCCCAGGCGGATCGGAGCAGGCCCTTCCGATCGATCGGTCATCTTCCCTCCATTGCGTCACCAGAGCGAACCCCGCCAGTCTCTCGCAACCGGGGTGCAGGGAATCGAGTGCCGGATTGACCAGTGTCGCCGGAGGTCGATCCCGGGTCGGGCGCTACCCGGCCAGGCTCTGGGCGTGATCCATCAGGGCGGACGCCGACACCCAGCCGTCATTCGACCAGACCGTCTTTCCCGACTTCGACGTGATCACGAACCAGGGCTGGTCCTGGACGCCGTAGCCGTCGGCGACCCGGCCGGTTTGGTCGACGGCGACCGGGTAGTTCAGAGGCTGGGACAGGCTCGCCCAGAAGGCTTGGGAGGGCATGCGGGCCGGGCTCGACGCTCCCCTCGTCCACCGCGATCAATGACGGCAGGCCGCCACCGGAGGCGAGCGCCTGAGCCTGATAGGTGCGGAGGTCTTCCAGCTGTCCGCTCAAATCCGAGGTCTCCGACAGCCAGGTCGCGAAGAAGACGATCACGTGAGGGTCGCCCCCTCCGAGCTGAACGGTGCCGTTTCCGCCCGCCCGGGGAAGCTCGACCCGGCCGGCGGGACTGATCGGGGAGATCCGGTCATACGAGCGCACGGACAGGAGGCGGGGGTGGTGGGGGAGCAGCCGCGAAGCCTCCTGGGCCAGCACCTGCGCCTGCTGGTCGACGCTGGCGTACGACATCTGGCTCAGGTAGACCGTGCGCAGCCGGCCCCTGGGGTCGATCTCGAACAGCGCCGGCGTGTGGTCGATCTCCCCGTTCTGAATCTTGACCGCGATGCCGTAGTCCTTCCAGACCCGCTCCAGCTCTGTCGAGGGCCCGGTCATGAAGTGCCACTGATCCAGCATCCCGTGAGCCAGCGAATAGGCTTTGACGTCCTGTTCGGTGGTGGCGTCCGGATTCGCGTCCACCCCCAGCAGCTGGACCTCAGAACCCGCCTTTCCGAGCAGGCTCTTGGCTTCCACCATCTCCGCCGTGGTGAGGGGGCAGATGGTGGTGCACTCGGAATCGACGAAGGCGAGGATCACCACCTTGCCCCGGGACTGCTGAAGCGACGTCGACTGGCCGAACTGGTCGGACAGCGTGAAGCCCGGCGCCGGCCGTTCGCGGAGCTGTGTGCCCGGGTCGACCTCGGGATTCCGGCTCAGGGCCGACGGCCCCGGCGACCCGGACCCACATGCGACCAGCAGCAGGGCAGCCAAACAGGTGGCCAGCATGGCCGGGACAAGCGCACGGCGCATCCCATCAACCTAGCAAAGCCGGAGCCACGGTCTTGGAGCCGAACGGCTCACCTGAGGGTGGGGGAGCAGCGCCCGGCCGTGGGTTAGGTCGTTTTCTGCAGAAACCGTCGCTATCTCCGACCCGGAAAGGGCGGAATGTGCAGAAACGGCCCTCAGGCGGTGACGCTCGGGGCCCGGTCAGGAGCGGGGGTCGGAGGCCAGGAACGCCGCCGCGGGGCTGCCCGCGGGCGTGAACAGGCCGAGCAGCAGCATCGGCTGGTTGGATGCGTTCTCCACCACGTGAACCTCGCGCGGACGGACGCGGAAGGCCGAGCCGGACTCGAACTCCTCCTCGCCCCCAGCCAGGTGATAGAGCCCGTGGCCCTCCAGGATCCAGACGATCTCGTCGTACTGATGGAAATGCCAGGGCGCCGCGCCGGGGGGGACCTTGCCCAGGAACAGAGTCCCGCGGGGCGAGCCGTTGTACATGTCGAAGAGCACCTGGAACTCACGGCCGCTGGTCGCCGCGTCGAGCGAGCTCAGGTCGACGCGGACGGCGGAGGCGGCTGGACCGAGCGGCGCGTGCTCGTCGCACCCCGGGCTGCAGCGGAAGACCACCAGCTGAAGGGCCTCGGGTCCCGCCACCACGGTTCCCGAGTCGCCGCGCCCGACCCGCACCGCGGTCCCCGGCGAGAGCGACGACTCCCCGAACCGCCCCTGCCCGCTGACGGCGTAGACGAAGACGTCGTCCAGGCCCGCCTCCAGATCCCAGGTCGCGCCGGCCGCCAGATCGACCAGCGTGCTCGAGATCGGCGATCCCTCCAGATCCGGCGGCACCGGCTCCGTGGACACGCCGGGCGCGGGCTGCAGGCCGGGGCCGTCGCGGTGAACGCGTCCACCGGTCGTCTGGTGACCGCGTCACCTCGCGGTGCCTCCGGCGGGAGGTTCGATCATCCCTGGAACCGGTGGATCCGCTGCCCCCGAAAGCCGGTGCCGCGGATCACGAAGAGATCGCCCGCGTGGGGCTCGGCGTGGCGGTTCCGCCGCGCGGTCGTGATGTAGAGGTCAGACCGCTCGGGCCCGCCGAACGCCGGCTTGGTGACCTGCGCCACCGGGAGCTCGACTCGCAGCGCCAGGCGGCCCTCGGGGGTGTAGCGCTGGACCGCCGAGCCCCCCCACAGCGCGACCCAGAGGTAGCCGTCGGCGTCGACCACGAGGCCGTCGGGGGCGCCGCTCTCGGGTGGGAACGAGAGCAGCGTGCGCCGGTTGGAGATCCCGCCGCTCGGCCCGTCGAAGTCGAATGCATCCACCGTGCGGTCGGCGGTGTCGGAGAAGTACATGGTGCGCCCGTCCGGGCTCCAGTCGATCCCGTTCGAGGTACCGATGCCGCCCAGCATCCGCGTCGCCTCGCCACCCGGGTCGAGGCGGTAGAGGGAGCCCTCGCGGTTCGACTCGTCGATCGACATCGTGCCCGCCCAGAACCGGCCCTGCGGATCGACATATCCGTCGTTCATGCGCATGTCGGGCCGGTCGTCCTCCACCGGCGTGATCACGTCGACCTCGATCCCGTGGAAGAGGGCGAAGCCGTTCTGGAGGGCGAGGACGAGGCCTCCGTCACTGGTGAGCCCCAGGGCCCCCACCATCTGGCCGACGTCCGAGACGGTGTCGACGCCCGTCGCCGGGTCGAACCGGTGCACCGCGCGACGCGGGATGTCGACCCAGAGGAGCGCCTGCTGCCGCTGGTCCCAGAGCGGTCCTTCACCGACCTCGGCCCCGGCTGCGAGGGCGACGTCGATCTGTCTTGCCGGAATCGTCTGCACGGCCATGCCTGGCGCGTCCTCCTCTCGCTGGTGACGGGGTCCCAGCCGTAGGGTAACTTCCGGCGACCTCGGGGGGCGGGCCCGGACCTAAGGGGCGATGGTGAACGTATGCGTGGTGGTGTAGAACTCCCGCGCCGCCTTGCCCTGCTCGCGCGGGCCGTAGCTGGAGTGCTTTTCGCCCCCGAACGGCGCGTAGTAGTCGACACCGGCGGTGGGAGCGTTGACCCGGACCATCCCGGTGTCCAGGCGGTCGGCGACGCGCAGCACCGACGGCAGGTCCTTGGTGTAGACGGAGGTGACCAGCCCGTACTCGACCCCGTTGACGATGGCGATCGCGTCGTCCAGGTCCCGAGCGGCGATCACGGTGGCGAAGGGGGCGAACACCTCGCGCTGGTTGAGCGCGGCCTCGGGGCCGAGGCCCGTGACCAGCGTCGGCTCGACCATCCAGCCGGCGCCGGGGGCCGCCTTTCCGCCGCGCACCAGTGTGCCACCGGCGCGGGACGCCTCCTCGGCGGCCTCCAGCATGCGGGCGCGGGCCCCTTCGTCGATCACCGGGCCGACCTGCGTGCCGGCTGCCGCCGGGTCTCCGACCGGGAGCCCGTCGATGGCCGCCTCCAGGGCCTCCACCGCCCGGCCGGTTTCACCCACCACCACCACCCGGCTGGTCGCCGTGCACTTCTGGCCCGCGAACGCGAAGGAGGCCCAGGCGATCTGCCTGGCTGCCTGGTCCAGGTCGGCGTCCGGGAGCACCACCGACGCGTTCTGGCCGCCCATCTCGCACTGCGCCGGGATCCCCGCCGCGACCGCGGCCGCGGCCACCGCCCGGCCGGTCTCGGTGGAGCCGGTGAACGACACCGCGTCGCTGGCACGGAGCAGCGCCTGTGCGGTCGACGCGTGCCCGGGCGCGACCTGGAACAGGCCCGGTGGGAAGAGCGGCCGGAAGATCTCCTCCAGCCGGAGCGCCATCGCGACCGCCTCCGAGGCCGGCTTCAGCAGGACCGCGTTCCCGTAGGCGAGAGCGGGCGCCGCCTTCCACATCGGGATCGCGATCGGGAAGTTCCAGGGCGTGATCAGGGTCACCACCCCGCGCGGCCGGCGGCGGAAGTAGAGCAGGCTCGACCCGTCGGGCGAGGGGAACGTCTCCCCATCGGGGTCCAGGACCTGCTGCGCGTAGTAGTGCAGGATGCCCACCGCGCGCGCCACCTCGCCCGGTGCCTCGGCGCGCGGCTTCCCGACCTCGCGAACGATCAGATCGGCCAGCTCGCCGGCGTGCGTCTCCACCGCCTCGGCGGCGTGACGCAGGGCAGCCGCCCGGTTGGGGGCGGGCTCGTGACGCCAGAGCTCGCCCGCCGCGCGTGCCGCCTGGACTCCGGCCGTGATCTCGGGCTCATTCCAATCCGGCGCCTCGACGACGACGTCGGAGGGGGCGAAGGGCGAACGACTGACGATGGCTGCCACGGGCTCTTCTCCTTATTCACCGGTGAGTGACCGCACGATGCTACGGCCGCGCATACTGGCGCCTGATGGCCACGTCCGATGTGAAGCCACCGCCTGACCTGGAGCTCCCGCCGCGCCCCAAACCGGTGGCGCTGCTGACGCCGCTCGCCTACCAACGGACCGCAACTCCCGACCCCGACCTGGATACGCCTGCCTACAAGTCGAGCGTCCTCCGGCATCCCAAGCAGCCGCTCGTCTACATGCCCCAGACGCTGACCGAGATCACGGGCCCCCGGCTCGGCGACCCTCGCGTGATCGGACCGCTCGACAGCGACCTCACCCACCAGCACGGCGGGGAGCCGATCGGCGAGCGGATCATCGTCCAGGGCCGCGTCATGGACACCGAGGGGAAGCCGCTCCGGAACACGCTGGTCGAGATCTGGCAGGCGAACGCGGCGGGACGCTACCGCCATCACGTGGACCGCTGGCCCGCCCCCCTGGACCCCAACTTCAGCGGTGCCGGGCGGTGCGTCACGGACGATGAGGGCCGCTACCGGTTCCTCACCATCAAGCCCGGCCCCTATCCCTGGGGCAACGGCTACAACGCGTGGCGCCAGGCCCACATCCACTTCTCGCTCCTGGGCCGGGCGATCGGGCAGCGCCTGGTGACGCAGATGTTCTTCCCGGGCGACCCCTGGGCTCCGTACGACCCCATCTTCATGGCGGTCCGCGACGAGCAGGCGCGCAACCGGATGGTCGCCGGCCTCTCGATCCACGACTCGGAGGAGAACTGGGCTGTGGGCTACAGCTTCGACATCTTCCTGCGCGGCCCCGCGGCGACACCGATCGAGGAACGGTTTTGATCTCCCCTCAGACGCCTTCGCAGACGGTGGGGCCGTTCTTCGCGATCGGTCTCCCCTGGCCCACCGGGCAGTACGTGGTGCCGCCCGAGACGCGAGGGGCGATCACGATCCGCGGGGGCGTCTACGACGGTGCCGGGGAGCTGGTGCCGGACGCCATCGTGGAGACCTGGCAGGCCGATCCCGAGGGACGCTTCGCCGACCTCTGGGACCACCACGGGCCGACCCGGACGCCCGGCTTTCGAGGGTTCGCGCGCTGCGGCACCGATCCCGCCGCGGACGGCGAGCCGGCCGGGTACGAGATCGTCACCCTCAAGCCGGGCCGGGTGCCAGGTCCGGAGGGGACGCTGCAGGCGCCCCACCTGGACGTGATCGTGATGGCTCGCGGCATGCTGCGGCACCTGGTGACGCGCCTCTACTTCGCGGACGAGCCGGAGGCCAACGCCGAGGACCCGGTGCTCGAGCACGTGCCGGCCGGCCGCCGCTCGACGCTTCTCGCCGGGAGGGTCGAAGGCGGCTACCAGTTCGACATCCACCTGCAGGGCGCAGGCGAGACCGTGTTCTTCGACGTCTGACCTTGGCCCGTTTGCTAGCACATGGGCGTTATTCCGGAGCGGGAAGGACCTATCCGCTAGCAAACGGGCGTTTTTGAGGTGGGGGTGAGCGTGTTCGAGCCCCTGTTCGACGGGGGGGCGGCGGCGGGCGAGCTGGCGGGTGATGCCTACCTGCAGGCGATGCTCGACGTGGAGGCGGCGCTGACCGCCGCTCAGGCCGAGCTGGGCATGGTCCCCCAGACGGCGGCGGACGCGGTCGCAGCCCACGCCGCCGCGGGCGAGTACGACGCGGACGCGCTGGGGAGGGCGGCCAGGTCGACCTTCCAGCCCGTGATCCCACTGGTCGCCGCCCTTCGGGAGCGCGTGGGCCCGGAGGCGGCGCCGTACGTCCACCTCGGAGCGACCAGCCAGGACGTCCTCGACACCGCGAGCATGCTGGTGGCCGGGCGCGCGCTGCCCCGCATCGTGCGCGACGTCAGAGCCGCGGTCGGTGAGGCGAGGCGGCTGGCCCGTGACCACGCGCGTACCCCGATGCTGGCCCGGACGCTCCTGCAGCCGGCGGCGCCGACCACGTTCGGGCTGGTGGCTGCGGGGTGGGCGGCCGCCCTGACCGAAGCTCATCAAGAGTTGCGGCGGGTGCGCAGCGACGTGCTCGCCGTGCAGCTGGGCGGCGCCGCGGGAACGCAGCAGGCCTGGGGCGCGCACGCGGCGGAGCTCACGCATGTCCTGGCCCGCCGGCTCGACCTGCGGCCACCCGACCTGCCCTGGCACGACCGTCGCGGCCGGGTGCTGGCTCTGGGTGCGGCGCTCACCGGGCTGGCCGGAGCGGCGGGGAAGGTCGGGCGGGACGTGACGCTGCTCGGCCAGGGAGAGGTGGGGGAGGTGCGCGAGCGACCCGAGCCGGGCCGAGGTGGCTCCTCGGCGATGGCCCACAAGCAGAACCCGGTGGCGGCGATCGGTGCCGTCGCCTGCGCGGCACGAGCACCCGGTTTGCTCGCCACGCTGGGGCAGGCGCAGATCGGGGACCTGCAGCGGGCGGCGGGTGCCTGGCAGGCCGAGTGGGAGCCGGTGCTCGAGCTGCTCCGGGTGAGCGGGAGCGGTGCCGGCTGGGTCCGCGAATCGCTGGGGCGCCTCGAGGTGGATCCGGACCGCATGCTGCAGAACCTGGCGTCCTCGGGTCTCGACAGCGATCTCGAGGAGGGGGTGGCCGCCGGCGCCCGACTCGTCGAACACGCCCAGGAGGGATGGTGATGAACGACCCGCTGTGGGAAGCCGGGAACCGCGTCCGACGGGAGGTGCTGGGCGACGAATACGTCGACCGGCAGAGCACCCCCAGTGAGTTTCGGCGTCCGTTCCAGGACTACCTGACGCGAACCGCCTGGGGCAGCGTCTGGACGCGCCCGGGGCTGGACCGGAAGACTCGCAGCTGCATCACGCTCGCGGTGCTGACCGCGCTCGGCCGGACCGGTGAGATCCCGCTGCACGTCCGCGCCGCGCTCCGCAACGGCCTCACCGAAGAGGAGATCTCGGAGGTCCTCCTGCACACGGCCGTGTACGCCGGGGTGCCCGCGGCGCGGACCGCGTTCGAGATCGCCGAGGACACCCTGGGCACCGACGACGCTTCGTGAGGCCGGATGGGTCCCGCATGATTGGTCGGATGGTGAGTGGGCGGAGGCCCCGGTTCGAACCGAGCAGGAGGTGAAGAGATGACGATGGAGCTGCGCAGCCTGGGCGGCAGCGGTGCCAGAGTGTCGGCGCTCACGCTGGGCACGATGACGTTCGGCCACGGCGGCGACAACCTGATGGGCCGGGTCGATGGGAGCGCCGCGCGGGCCATGGTCGACGCGTCGCTGGAGGCGGGGATCAATCTCTTCGACACCGCGGACGCGTACTCGCAGGGGCAGTCGGAGGAGATCCTGGGCGAGGCATTGGGCGACCGCCGCCGGCAGGTGCTGGTGGCCACCAAGGTCAACGGGCGGATGGGTTCCGGCCCCAATGACGCCGGGCAGTCACGCAAGCACATCCTGGAGGCCTGCGAGGCGAGCCTGCGGCGCCTGAAGACCGACTACATCGACCTCTACCAGGTACACACGATCGACGAGACGACCCCGCTGGAGGAGACGCTGCGGGCCCTCGACGACCTGGTCAGGCAGGGGAAGGTCCGCTACATCGGCTGCTCCAACTACTCGGCCTGGCATCTGATGAAGGCGCTCTCGGTGTCCGAGCGGCGAGGGTTCGAGCGCTACGTCACCCACCAGGCCTACTACAGCCTGGTGGCGCGGGAGCTCGAGCACGAGCTGGTTCCCCTCTGCCTCGACCAGGGTCTTGGCGTCCTGGTCTGGTCGCCGCTCGCCGGCGGCTTCCTGTCCGGGAAGCAGAAGCGCGGCGAGATGCCCGAGAAAGGAACCCGGCGCGACTGGCGCGGTGACACCGGCACCGTCGACTACGACACCGCCTGGGCCACGCTCGACGCCCTGCGGGAGATCGCGGACGAGCGCGAGGTCAGCGTGGCGCAGGTCTCGCTGAACTGGCTGCTGCGGCGGCCGGCGGTGACGTCGGTGATCGTCGGTGCGCGCACGCAGCAGCAGCTGGAGGACAACTTGAAGGCGGCGGCCTGGGAACTCACCCCTGAGGAGGTGCGGCGCCTGGACCGGGTGTCGGCGCGGCCGCTGCCCTACCCGATCTGGCACCAGAACAAGATGAGCCCGGCGCAGCTCGTCTACCGGCAGCAGGAGCCCGCCCGGGACTGACCCGCCGCTACCGAGAAGGGGCCCTTGGTGCACCAACGCCCCATTCCTGACGCCGCAAGAGGGCGACTGGTGCACCAACGCCCCACTCCTGACCCCGGGAAAGGGCGATTGGGGCACCAACGGGTGGGTCAGGTGGGGGGATCGGCGAGCGCGCGGAGGAAACGCTCCACCTCCGGCACCCCGCGCAGCGTGTAGGTGGCGTCCGTCGGCTGATCCCCGCGCTCGCTGCTGAGGACCAGGATGCCCGCACCCCGGCCGGTGACCGCTCGAAAGCCGTCCTCGTCCGTGATGTCGTCTCCGATGTACACCGCAAACGCGGCGGGGTCGAGGTCCTCCAGCAGCCGCTCGACCGCTCGCCCCTTGTGCCAATCGAGGTCGGGCTGGAGCTCGTAGACGTGCCGGCCAGGCGTCACCCGCAGCTCCCCCCTCGACTCGGCCACCAGTTGGTGCACCAGCTCGCGAACCTCCTCCGCTGCCGAGGAGGAAGCGCGACGCTCGTGGACCGCGACCGAGTACGGCTTGACCTCGACCTCCACCCCGGGGAGACCGGCGGTGGCAACCCGGGCCTGCGCCGCCACCCTGGCCAGCAGGTCATGATCCACGGCCGGGGCGGGACGTGCACCGCCTCGCGGGCTCCAGATCTGGAACCCGTGGCTGGCCGCGACGGTGAGGGTGGAGGGCCCGGTCAGGCTCTGGAGGGTCGCCAGGTCCCGACCGGTGACGATCGCCACCGGCCAGCGTTCCGAGACCCCCGCCAGCGCCGCCCGCATCCCGGGCGACAGCCGCGCCTGCGACGCGTCCTCGACGATCGGCGTCAGGGTGCCGTCGTAATCGAGGAACAGCGCCAGGGGCCGGCCCTCGAACCGCCTCAGATGCTCAAGGGCGTCCGGCCGCTCGCGCGCCGGACCCGCCCCGCTCAGCGGGCCGCCTCGGTGCTTCCCTTCTTGACCAGCGTCCCCCGGGTCAGCTCGTCGAGGTCGACGTCGTCGAGGCTGGTCACGACCAGCGTCGCGCCGGCCTGCTCGAGCATGGCCACGTCGTCCTTGCGTGCTGTGCCGAGCCCCGCCATGGCGCCCGCCCGAGCCGCCTGGATGCCGGACACCGCGTCCTCCACCACAAAGCACACCGCGGGCGGTTCTCCCAGCTGGGCCGCGGCCCCCAGGAATATGTCGGGCGCCGGCTTGCCGTGCGGGAAGTCGCGGCCGGAGACGTCGGTGTCGAGGATGTCGAGGAGCGTGGACGTCTGGTTCAGGTCGTGGGCCTCGACCTCGGCCTGCCCGAGGATCGACTGCAGGTTCACCCTCTCCAGGAACGCGCGGGCGTTTTTGGAGGACGACGCCGAGACCGTACGCAGGCCCCGGTTGTGGACGTTGAAGACGAAGCGGACCGCGTCATCGTAGGCGCGGAAGTCACCCGCCTGGATCAGCTGCTCCAGGCGCGCCTGCTTGGCGTCCGCGTATGCCTGCACGTGGCCCTGGGCGTCGGGGACGTGGAAGTACTCGAGCGCGGCCAGCGCGCCCGCCTCCCGCGGCTTCCCCGAAAGTTCGGTCTCGTAGACCAGCGAGGTGAATCCCTCCGGTGACCAGGTGCTGGCCTGACGGACCGTGGCCCAGGCCGGCGAGTCCATCAAGCTCTGCAGAGATTCGCGCCAGGCGCGCTCGTGGGGGGAGTCCACCAGGACCCCGTCGACATCGAAGATGGCTCCGCGAAACACCGTTCTCCTCCTGGGTCCGACCTGCTGGGATCACGCCGGCGAGACCACGCCTCGTCCGAATGGAAACGGGGTCCGTGCCTTTCCCCGCCGGCGTTCGTCCTGGATGCCGGGGCGAAGTCGGACCCTCCCATGGTGCCCCATTCCGGTGCCGGCGGACACGGTCAGAGCGGGGCGACCCCTGCGTAGTTCTCGGCGAACACTCGCGCCATGTGCGTCGAGGTACGGATCTGACGGAGTCGTGCGCGCTGGAGCTCGACCTCCCAGACGTCGTCGCTCAGCCGGTGGAGGAGGGTCGTCATCTGGTTCGAGAACTCCTGCGCCCGCCAGACCTTGCGCAGCGCCGTCTCCGTGTACTCGCCGAGGCCGGTCGAACGGCCGTGGCGCAGGTAGTCGACGATGGCAGGCGCGAGGAGCCGGACGTCGTTGACCGCCAGGTTCAGGCCCTTGGCGCCCGTCGAAGGGACGATGTGAGCGGCGTCACCGGCAAGCACCAGGTTGCCCCACCGCATGGGCGAGGCCACGAACGCGTGCTGCTCGGCCACGCTCCGCTCCACGATCGGACCCTCCTCCAGGGACCAACCGGGCAAGCGGAACCGGGTCTGGAGCTCCTCCCAGATGCGGCCGTCGGGCCACGCCGCCAGGGTGGTGCCGGCCGGAACCTGGATGTAGAGGCGGCTCAGCTTCGGGGACCGCATGGAATGGAGCGCGAACCCCCGGTCGTGGCGCACGTACACGAGTTCCTCGACCGAGGGCCGGACCGCGGCCAGAATGCCGAGCCAGGCGAAAGGAAACGCGCGTTCATAGAGCTGCAGGGCGCCCCCCGGCACCGAGGGCCGGGACACCCCATGCCAGCCGTCGCAGCCGGCGATCAGATCGCAACGCAGGTCATGGCCGGCGCCGTGGTGGCGATAGGTGAGGCGCGGTTGGGGCCCGGTCAGATCGTGGAGCTCGACGTCCTCCACCTCGAAGTGGAGCGGCGCGCCGGTGGAGTCTCGCGCGCCCAGCAGATCCTTGACGACCTCCTGCTGCCCGTACACGAAGAGCGAGGCCCCGGTCAGCTGAGTGATCGCCAAGCGGTGGCGCTCGCCGTCGGATTGCAGCTGGATCCCGTGGTGAACCAGCGCCTCCCGTGTCAGCCGGTCGCCGACGCCGCCGGCGCTCAAGAGATCGACCGTTCCCGGTTCGAGCAGTCCGGCCCGAACCCGGTGTTCGACGTGAGCACGAGTCTGGCGTTCCAGGACGACCGACTCGATGCCGTCCAGGCTCAGGAGGTGGGCGAGGAGCAGTCCCGCAGGACCCGCGCCGACGATCCCGACCTGGGTGCGCGCGGTGTGGACCGTCACCGCGTGACCATAACGCGTGGCCTCAGTGGCTCACGCCAAACGCATGCTCCGACAGCGGGAGATCAGTCGACCCACGAGCCGACCCGACCGTCGACCCAAGAACCGACCCGACCGTCGACCCAAGAGCCGACCCGACCATCGACCCACGAACCGACTCGACCGTCGACCCACGAATCAACCCAGCTATCAACCCAGCTTGTCCTCGTCATCACTCAGCTCCTTCTAGTGGCTGCCATCTTTGAGTGGCCCAAGGACGTTCAGGGCGTGTCCGCAACCCCTACCGGGGTCGGACGAGGCAGCGGTACGATGAAGCGATGGCGGATTCCCGACCAGCGGTTCAGGGAGTCGCGGGGTTCGGTTTTCCAAGCGTTCAACGCGCAAATCATGCCTAAGCCCAACGTGATGGGCCCATTTCCCAAGCCCAAGGCCTTGTCAGGTTTAGCCTAGCAGCGTGTCGCTCCGAATAGCCCCTCCGCAAGCGGCATTTCCTGACATCAACGTGCTCGTTCGTGCCCTGAGCACGTGCGCCACCGAGGCCGACATCGCGCAGGTGCTGTATGCGCGGCTTTCGGTCCCGCTCGGGTATGACGTGGTCAATCTCCAGGTCATGGAGCGGAGTGGCTGGATCCACCGCATCGTGGTCGACCAGGGCGTCTTGCAGGATCTCCGTCGCCTGCGTGTCGAGACGTCGTATTTCGCGGACCAGTACCGGGGCGGGGTGATCGCGGCGGGCCATTTCGAGGAACCGGCGCTCGAGCACGGCCGCGGACCGGGCTCGCCGGGGATGCCGCGGACCTACATCTGGGTCCCGGTCCACCACCGCAAGCAGCTGGTGGCCGCGGTCATCTACCAGATGCACGAGTGGCGTCTGGTCGACGACGACGAGGTCGCCTTCCTGGACGATCTGCACGAGCATCTGGGAGCCCTCATCGTCAACGCGTACCTTCACGAGCTCACCCGCAACCAGGCGCTCAGCCTGAGTGCCCTCAACGACCTCGCCGGCGAGCTGGCCACGACGCACGACGAGGTGGGCATCGCCTCGGGCCTGCTCGCGACCCTCGGGCATCGGGTGGGCATCGACGCGCTGGAGATCGTGGTGCCCGCCCGCGAGGGCAGAGAGCTGAGGTCGGTCCGGGCGCCGGCTGCCAAGCCCAAGCCGGGCGAATCCCCGCGGCGCCGCGACCTGCCCCAGATCCGGCGCGTCGCCGCCTCGCGGCGACCGCTGCTGGTGAGCGGTTCGGAGGCGGGTGGACGCTCGGCCGCGTACGTCCCGATTCTCGGCGAGCAGGCGGTGGACGCGGTCCTGATCGCGTACAACACCCAGCCGGACGCGTACGAGGAGTCCACCCTCGACTTTCTGCTCCAGGTGGCCGACCATGTGGCCCCGGCGCTGCACAACGCGTGGTCCTTCGCGATCGGTGAAGAGCAGCGGCGCCGCCTGGAGGTGATGGCCGCCGTCGGTCGGAGGCTGGCGGGAGCCGTCGACCGGCCCACCATCGTGCGTGCTCTTCGGGACGAGCTCGCCGCCCACCTCACGTTCGACGCGTTCGCCATCACGCTGGTCGAGCTGCGCGAGGGCGCGCGCGTCGCTCAGACCTATTTCATCGACGGGGACGGACCGATCCGGGAGGTTGGTTGGTCGCTTCGACGCGACGACCCGGTCTGGCTGGCGCTCGAAAGTGGGCAGCCGCAAGTGCTCCGGGGTACCTCCGCGAAGTCCGGCAAGGCGGTGGGTCCGGCGGGCGGACTGCTGCGCGAGCCACACAGGGGCGGGCCCATGCGGTCCCACCTCCTGGTGCCGGTGCCGGGGGGCGACGCGCTCCGGTGCGAGATCATCCTGCAGGCCGCCGCCCCGGATGCCTTCAACCCGGCGGCCGTGCGGCTGGTGGAGGACCTCGGCGGGCAGCTTCGCCTGGCGCTGGCGACGGCGGACATGTTCGGCCGCATGCGGGCGATCCTCGAGCACTCGCCGGTGGGCGTGGTGCTGCAGGACGGGTCGGGACTGGTCTCTTTCGTGAACCCGGCGGTGGCGAGCATCTACGGCATCCCGCCCGAGCGCCTGTACGGTCACCCTGCGACGCGACTCCTGGAGGAGGTGGCGGCGGTTCCTCTCGATGGCGAACGGGACCCGGCCCAGCCGCGCCGTTACCGGCTCGGCAGCAGCGAGACGGTGGTCGAGATTCGCACGGTGGCGGTCCCGGCTGAGGGCGACCGGTCCGCCTCGCTGCTGCAGCTGCACGAGGACGTGACCGGCGAGCAGACGCTCCAGGAGGCCAAGGACCTGATGCTTCGCGCCATCGGTCACGAGGTGCGGAGCCCGGCGGCGGCGATCCGCACCACCATGGCGGTCCTCGTCGACTGGCTTCCGACCATGTCCGGCGAACAGCAGCGGGCGCTGCTGGAGAGTGCCTACGAACAGTCGGAGCGGCTGCTCCACGTGGCCGAGGCCCAGCTCATGATCGCCAAGCTGGAGCAGGGGGAGAGCGACCTCGAGGCGCAGCCGGTCAACGTGCAGGAGTCGTTGGATCGGGTCCGGCGCCTCTTGGTGCACCGGTACGGCGACCGGGCGCTGTCGGTCGAGACCGACGTGCCCCGCAACCTCCCGATGGCGATGGCGGTGCCGACCCACTTCGACGAGGTCCTGACCAATCTGATTGGAAACGCCCTCGAGCACACCGACTCCGGCGGCATTCGGGTGGTCGTGAGCGAGGAGGGCGACCGGCTCCGGGTCGCGGTCGAGGATCACGGCGGGGGCCTTCCGAGCCACCGGGCCAACCGTCTCTTCGAGCGCGGCGGCCCGCCCGGCTCGCACCGCGCTCGCGGCGGCCTGGGGCTGGGCCTCTACCTCTGCCGTCTCATCGTGGAACGGTCCTTCGGAGGACGCATCGAGGTCACGCGTACCGGGCCTCAGGGGACGCGGATCGAGTTCACGGTTCCTGCGCGACGGCGCCTGCCGAGGGTCGGCGCCGAAGGTCGAGCGTAAGCAGGGCGGCGAACACCAGCATTCCGGCTCCGACCAGCACGAACGCGCCGCGCGCGGTGGCCACCGCCGCGACCAGGGCGCCGACGCCGAGCCCCAGGATCTGATTCGCCTGGGCGATCGAATAGCGGGTCGACATCACCGAACCCTGCTCGCCCTCCGGAGCACGCTGCATGAGCGCGGTGCGGCCGTGGACCGAGTAGGTGACATTGGCGACCCCGGTCACGCCGAACGCGATCAGGGTCAGCGCGATCCACGGCGACGCGGCGATGCCGAGCGCGCCGATTCCGAACAGCGCCATGCCCCCGGCCATCGCCAGTGCCGGCCGTCGCACCTCGCTCCGCGTGAGCGCGACGCTGCCGATGATGAGGCCCGTGATGAGCGCGACCTCCAGCCAGGTGTAGAGGGCGGCCGGGTGCCGGGTGGCGAGCATGTAGGCGAGAGGCAGGACGCACGCCGTGCCCACACCGACCATGAGGTTCGTTCCCGCGGTCGCGAGCAGTAACGGACGCAGGTTGGGTCGCCCGATCTGCTGCAGCGCCTTGAACTGGAACCGTGCCGTAACCAGGCCGCCACCGAGATTCGGCAGCGAGAGCATCAGCAGCGCCGAACAGAGGAAGCTGGCCGCGTCGACCCAGTACATCAGAACCGGGTGCGCGAGGACGGTGATCGCCACTCCCGCCAGCCCGAACCCGATCGCCTGTGCCACCGAGAAGGCGACCATCAACAGCGAGTTGGCGCGTCCGACGGCGCCCGCCGGGGCCAGCACGACCGCGCCGGCGAGGCGGGCCGGCTGGGCGAGCGCCTCCGCGCCCCCAAGCAGGAACAGCGCCCCGAACACGGTGATCGGTGACCTCACCACCAAAAACGGCAGTACGCCCAGGATCAGGAACCGGCCTGTGTCCAGCAGCATCAGCAGCCGGCGGCGGTCGACCCGATCCGTGACCGACCCGGCGAGCCCCCCCACCAGGAGGGCGGCGGCCGCCCGCGCGCCGTAGGCGGCGGCGATCGCGAAGGTGGAATGGAAGGTCGAATAGACGATGACCAGCGAGATCGCGAGGCTGAACGGATCGCCCACCGACGAGACCATGAATCCGATCGCCAGACGCGAGAACGAACGGCGCGGGTCCCACAGACTCAGGACGCCAAAGCGGGAGTCGTCCGGAGGCTCCGGCTTCGACCCGCGGTCAGGGCTGCTGGCGTTCATCGGTCACGGGGCGGCGGCCAATCATGGCTTGAGCGGGGAATCAGGGTACTCGCCCCGGGCCCCGCCCGCCCGTTTCGTTACCACACCGTGATCCATCGAGAACGCCCGGCGACCCGTCGAGACCCGGGCTGGGTCAAGCCGGCCAGCGGTTTGCCGGGCTCAGGGTTGCTGCTCGTCGGGAGGCGGCAGTTTCGAGGATGCGTCGTCCGCCGGCTCGGGGCCGCGACCGTCCGCCGGCGGCTGGAGCGTCGAGGAGTCGTCCTCGCGGATCTGCTCCAGGAAATCGCCGTTGGCCCGCAGAGCGCGCATCCCCACCTCGCCCGCGCCACGGGCGGCGGTGTCGACCGTGTCTTCGAGCTGGGCCAGCTGCTTCACCAGGAGCTGCGCCGCGGCCGTGCGCCGGGGGCCGTCGGCGCCCGTCACCGCGAGCCGGTACGCGTTCATGGTGTCCGGCAGGTAGCGGCGTGTGGTCTCCTCCACGTGGAAGCGATCCTCCGCCCCCAACTGCTCCTTGACCCGCTCCAGCGCCAGCGCCTTGCGCTGGATCCGCACGGTCTGGGCGGTTGCCTCGGCCGGCGCCAGCCGCAGCACGTCCCGGTACTGCACCAGCGGCCGCGCGGCGTTGGCGCTCTGGGTGATGCTGCTCACCATGGGTGCGGAGCGGAATTCGTGCCAGACGCCCCGCAGCCAGGCCAGGACCAGGGCGACCGCCGTTCCCAGCAGGCCAAGGACCAGCAGCGCCACCACGACCGCGACGATGACGACGACGGCGATGGCGCTCACAGCGTGGAGGATACGAAGCAGCGCGCGGGATGACCCGGCGGCGCCTCAGCGAGCGTGCCCTCCCACTCCCAGCGGAGCGCTGGGGGGACCCGCCATGACCGGCAGGGTGGCCACGATCCGGGTCCCACGGCCGGGGGCTGTGACCACCGCCAGGTGTCCGCCCAGGAGGGTGGCGCGCTCCTGCATTCCGAGCAGTCCCAGCGATCCCGAGCGGGTCCAGTCACCGGCGGGGTTGAATCCGCGCCCGTCGTCAACGACCTCCAGCCGCGCCTCCCGGTTGGTGAAGGAGAGCCGGACCGACACGTGTGACGCTTCGGCGTGCTTGTCCACGTTGTTCAGGGCCTCCTGGGCGATCCGGAAGAGCCCGAGCTCCAGGTCGCGCCCGAGCCGCGCCCGCGCCCGGTCGCCCTCGACCCGGAGCTCGACCTCGATCCCCTGGCGGCGGCCGAGGTCGCTGGCGATGCGCCGCACGGCAGCGGGTAGACCGAGATCGTCGAGGCTGGGCGGGCGGAGTCCTTTGGAGAGGCGCCGGAGGTCCTCGGTGATGCCGGTCGCCAGGGCCCGCAGATCGGCCAGCTGCTCGCGCAGGCGGTCCGAGGCACCGTCCTCCATCGCCGCGTCGAGCTGGCGGCAGAGGTGGATCAGCGACTGGATGGGCTCGTCATGGATCTCCTTGGCGATTCGCTGGCGCTCCTCCTCCTGCCCACGGAGGACCCAGGCCGCGTAGGCGTCGGCGCGGTTGGCCCGCCGGTGCTCCTCGGAGACGTCGAAGAACATCACCTGGAGACCGGTTTGCTCCGCGAGGCCCCAGGCGGCGGCGATCGGCTGGAGCACGCGTCCTCCGTCGGGTCCCGGTATGAGCAGCGGCGAGGTTCCGTCGGCCGTGATGCTGTGCGCGCGGTCGGTCCCCACCAGGCCCTCCAGCGTGGCCGGGGCCTCCGACTCGTCCTGGTACCCGAAGAGTCGCAGGGCGGCGGCGTTGATCTGGAGGATGAGGCCGTGCTCCGACACCAGGATGGTTGGTGCGGGACTGGCCGCGAACAGCTGGCGGAGGGCCGCGCCGACCGCTTCGGCCGCTCGCCGTGCGATCACCTCGCGCTCGACGCGATCACCGACGAACAGTGCGACGAAGGCCACCACCAGGAACTGGCAGCCCTCCGCCCAGAGGTACGGCCGCTCCATGTGGCCGATCAGGACCGGCAGCGTGAGGAGCACCGTCCAGGCGGCGGTGGCGAGGGATCCGGCGAGACCGAAGTTGAGCGCGGCGTAGACGACGGGGACCACGAAGAGGGAGATCGGGAGAAAGCTGGGAAAGCGCCAGGCGTCGAACTGGTGGGTCGCCTGGAGCATCCAGATGACGCCCGCGACCGCGATCGCGAGCGCCTGGACGCCCCAGAACCGCAGGTCGCGCAGCGGAGGGTGGATGGCGCGATCGAACAGCCGGCGCACGTCTTTGTCGGGCTCGAAGGTGGGATCCAGCCTGCGGTGTTCGATCACTCGGCTCGCTCCACCGCCTCGACCTCGGTCAGCTCGGGCGCGATGCCGTGGTCGAGCGCCCAGAGCAGCGCCTCGGTGCGGGACCCGACGCCCACCTTGTTGAAGATGTGGCTCAGGTGACCCTCGACCGTGCGAGGGCTGATGCCCAGCTGGCGCGCGATCTGCTTGTTGGGGAGGCCCCGGGCGAGGAGGCGGAGGACCGCGATCTCCCGCGAGGACACGGCAGGCTCCTCGACCCTGGTCGACACCCGGCCGACGTAGCGCGCGATGCGGATCGCGAGCTTGGGGTCGAGCGCCGGGTCACCGTCGGCCGCACGCCGCACCCAGCCCGCGAGCTCGTCGCTGGGCATCGTCTTCACGAGGTAGCCGGCGGCGCCCGCGCTCAGCGCCTCGATCACGTACTCCTCGTCGTCGAAGGCGCTCAGCAGCACCACCTTCGCTGGGTTGCCCTCCTCGCGGAGCTGGCGGACCACGTCGACGCCGCTGCGGTCGGGGAGGCGCATGTCCAGGAGGGCAACGTCGGGGTGGAGGGTGCGCGTCAGCTCCAGGGCGCCATCCGCGGTCGCCGCCTCGCCCACGACTTCGATGTCGGGCTCCCGCTCGAGTATGCGGCGCGTCCCCTCGCGGACCAGCTGATGGTCGTCGGCGATCACCATTCGGATGGCCATGCTTTCTCTGGGGCGAGTCTAGGCATATCCGTGCCGGACGACCCACACCGAACGCACCCGGTGGCTCCGGTTGTTCGCCGGGTGCCGGCACTCAGGGCTGTTGCGACGTCCCCGAGGCCCGAGTGCCGGCGCCCAGGGGGTGGGGGAGGTGGATGGGGGGTCTTTACAGGGGGGCTGGACGCGAGAGGGCGGCGGGACGACAGTGGGCACATGACGGCTGCTCTCGGTCGGGTACCGGATGAACTCAAGAGCGGGACCATCTCGATCGCGGAGGCGCGTGCCCTTGGCGTCTCCCGGGACGTCCTGCGGGGCCCGGCGTGGAGGCACGTGGGCTGGGGCCGCTACCGGTGGGCGGCCCAGGGCGCCGACGGGGATGTGGCGCTCGCGGTCCTCCTGAGCAGCCTTCCCGAGGGTGCCGCACTCGCGGGGCCGATCGCCGCTCGCCGGTGGGGGATCGATGTTCCGCGGCCGGCGGAGCCCGAGGTGATCGTTCCACCCGGCGCCGGCATCTCGGGGCGGGTGAAGGGCAACGTCGGCCGGGTTCAGTTGAAGCCGGGTGACGTCGTGCTGCGCCACGGATTACCGGTCACCAGAACCGCTCCGTACCTGCCTCGATCTGGCTTGCCGACTCTCTGGTGGAGGCCGTGGTGGCCGTCGATCAGGCCCTCTACGGTGGTCTCGTCCGTCAGGAGAATCTTTCCGCTTACCTGACGCGGCATCACAAGATTCCCGGGCTGGTCCAGGCGCGCCGCGTTCTCGAGCTGACCGAACCCAAGTCGGAGTCACCGATGGAATCGCGACTCCGCATGCTGCTGGTACGGGAGGGCTTGCCGCGCCCGGCGGCCCAGGTCTCCGTGTACGGGGTGGGAGGGGCTTTCCTCGGACGCCTTGATCTCTACTATCCCCAGGCGAGGTTGGGCCTCGAATACGACGGCGGAAACCATCGCGACCGCGTCACCGCCGACAACCAGCGTCAGAACCGCATCCTCGAGGCCGGGTTCCATCTGCTGCGCTACACCGCTCCAGATCTCACCACCCGCCCGGACGCCGTCGTCGCCGAGGTGCGCGCCGCGTTGGACCGCCACCGCAGGACGTAGGCTCCCCTTGACCGCCCGCACTCAGGGTCGCGCCCGGAGCCGACTCGGAATTCCCCGAGTGCCGGCAATCGGGGCTGTTGAGACCCCGCGAAAGCACGTGAGTGCCGGCACTCGGGAAGTGGGGTTTGCGCGGGCGCAGGCGCCGGCAGGTGATTTCACCTATTGCAGCCGGGGGGGATGCCGGATTCTCCGCGCACCCCCCGCTCGCCACCATGATGATCATGCAAGCAACAGCGCCGGTCGGGGGGGTGAGCGCGGCGGTCCTGCAGATGGAGCGCTTGAACGACGAAGCCCGCCTGCGCGTCGGGCGCCGGCTCCGGTTCGACCGCTCGATCCGGGCTCTGGACCAGCTGATCGAGGATATCGAGCAGCTGAACCTCGCCGACCGTTCGCGCGTCCCCATGGAGTGGCAGTCGAAGCTGGCGCGTCTGGCCAGTGAGCTGCCGGTGGAGTGTGGCGGGCGCCTGCGCGCGGGGATCTCGCCCCAGCGACTCCTCGACACCGTCTACGACATCCTGCAGGAGGTCTTCTGGGCGAAGCGCGGGATCACCGACGAGGAGCTCGCCGAGCAGCTGCCCCGGGTCAGCTGAAAGCTCGCCCGCACCGCGAGCGCGCCTAGGACGCCGGAGGCCCGGCGATTCGCTTATGGTCGGGGCGTGGCGGTCCAGCACCCCCCCGCGTATCGCCGTGTGGCCGCGGCGCTGCGTGACCAGATCCTCTCCGGGGAGTTTGCGCCCGGGGACCGGCTCCCCTCTGAGACGGAGATGACGGAGTCCCTCGGCGTGAGCCGGATCACGGTGCGCCACGCGCTGGCCGTGCTGGCCGCCGAGGGTCGGGTCGAGACCCGCCACGGAGCCGGAACCTTTGTCAGTCACCCGCCGCTGCCGTTCCAGCTCTCGCATCTGGCGTCCTTCATCGAGGTCGTGCGCAGCCGGGGCATGGAGCCCGCCTCGAGGGTCATCGGCTTCCAGGTGGAGTCGCCGCCTCCCGAGGTGCATGACTGGCTGGGTGCGGGGCCGGCGTACGAGCTCGAGCGCCTCCGCCTGATCGACGGGGAAGTGAGCTGCCACGACGTGACCTGGCTCCCCCTCTCGATCGGTTCGCGGCTTCCCGTCGACCAGCTGGAGGGCCGTTCCCTGTACGACCTCTACGAGACCGAGCTGGGCCTGCAGGTGGTCGCCGCCACCCAGCGGGTCTTCGCGGTGGGCGCTCCCAGCGGGCTGGCGCGCCTGCTCGGCGTCGCGCGCGGGGCGGCGCTGCTCGCGGTCGAGCGCGTCACCCACGGACCCGGCGAGACGGTGCTCGACTGGCAGCGGCGGTCCTACATCGGCGACCGCTTCCGCCTCGAGCTCGAAGTCCAAAGGACCGGTCACGATGCGCTCTAGAGCCACCGTACTTCGGTGGCTGCGCCGTTCCCCGTCGGCTCCCGGTGCGATCGCCCTCTGCGCGAGCGTGGTCGCCCTCGCGCTCCTGCTCGCGTCACCGGTCGCGCTCTCACCCCGAAAGCCGCTGCCGGCGCCGGCGAAAGTGGCGTCGCGGACGCCCCGCACCAGGGCAGCCGCCACCGAACCCGGGGCAGCTGCCGCCGAACCCGGGGCAGCTGCCGCCCCGCCTGGGGCAGCCCCCGCCGCCCAGCCCGCCACCATGATGCACGTGCTGTTCGTAGGCGCCAGCATCACCTCCGGGATGGAGCAGTCGTCCCTCGACGACACCTACCCGGGACGGGTAGTGGGCGGCCTGCGGAATCAGGGGTACCGCGTCGACTGGCAGGAGCGTGCACGCTGGGGCGCCCTGGCGGCCGACGCGCTCACCTGGCCCTATCCGCCGGACCAGCAATTCATCGCCGTCCACCTGATCACCAACGACTTCGTGCGCGGAACGCCGATCGACTCCTATCAGGACGCGCTGCGCCAGGTCCTGGCGGACCTCCGGGCAGGCTCCCCCCAGGCGCATCTGCTCTGCCTCGGCGTTTGGGGGGCCCCCAACAGCGTCAACCTGAATCACGTATCCCTCGCCGCCTACGACGCGGCGGCACAGCAGACGTGTGAGAGTGAGCAGGGGGCCTTCGTCCCGCTGGACCGGATCTTCGCCACCGCCGGTTCGCGCGGGCCGGTGGGGCAGGTCACCCCCTGGGGTCCCACCGATGGCTGGCATCCCAACGACGTGGGAGCCCAGCGCATCGCGGACGCGGTGCTCGCGACCATCCCTCCGGAGAGCGCCGGCTGGGACTAGAGGGGGCGGCGCTCCTAGGATCCGGGCTGAGGCTGGGGCCAGGAAGTCGCGACCTGCGCCGCCGCGGCCGTCTGGATGGGGACGTCGTGGGGCGGGGGAGCCGGCTGGATCCCGGTCACCCGGAGGATCTCGCCCTCGTCCAGCGAATCCTCCTGGAGAAGCGCCTGGGTCAGGGTGTCGAGCTGGCCACGATGCGTCGAGAGGAGCCGCACCGCCTCTTCGTGGCACTCGTCGACGATCCGCCGAACCTCCTCGTCGATCAACCGGCCGGTCGCCTCTGAATAGGGCCGCCCGCCGAGCGGTCCCGCCTTCTCCTGCTGGTCGGCGAAGTTGAGCGGACCCACCCGATCTGACATGCCCCACCGCACCACCATCTGCTGCGCGATCTGGGTCACGGACGCGAGGTCGCTCTCGGCTCCCGTGGTGACCACCCCGTAGACCAGCTTCTCGGCCGAACGCCCCCCGAGCGCGCCGATGATGCGCGCGCGCAGGTAGTCCTCGGAGTAGCTGAACCGGTCGTCGACCGGGCTCTGGACGGTGACGCCGAGCGCCTTGCCGCGGGGGACGATGGTGACCTTCCGCACCGGGTCTGCCCCCGGCACCAGCAAGCCGAGCAGCGCGTGGCCCGACTCGTGATAGGCGGTCCGCTCACGATCCTGCGCCGACAGCTGGATGCCGCGGACGCCACCCAGCAGGACCTTCTCGACCGCTTCGGAGAAATCCTGTTTGGTCACCTGATCGCGGTTGCGGCGGGTGGCGATCAGGGCCGCCTCGTTGACCAGGTTGCGGAGGTCGGCTCCGACCATGCCCGGGGTCTCCGCGGCGACCTCGCCGAGGTCCACGTCGGGGGCCAGCGGGACGTTGCGCGTGTGGATGCGCAGGATGGCGGCGCGGCCGCGGCGATCGGGCGGCTGGACCAGCACCTGACGGTCGAAGCGGCCCGGGCGCAGCAGCGCCTCGTCAAGGACGTCGGCGCGGTTGGTGGCCGCGATCACGATCACACCCTCGCGCGAGTCGAACCCGTCCATCTCGGTCAGGATCTGGTTCAGCGTCTGCTCCTGCTCGTCGTTCCCGCTGAGCCGGACCGTGGCCGAGCGGCTGCGCCCGATCGCATCCAGCTCGTCGATGAAGATGATGGCGGGTGCCGCGGCCCGGGCCTTCTGGAACAGATCGCGCACGCGCGAGGCGCCAACGCCGACGATCGCCTCCACGAACTCCGACGCGGCGACCGAGAAGAAGGGAACCCCGGCCTCACCTGCCACCGCGCGGGCGAGCAGGGTCTTGCCGGTCCCGGGATCCCCGACCAGGAGCACCCCCTTGGGCACGGTGCCCCCCAGGCGCTCGTACTTCTTGGGTTCGCGCAGGAAGTCGACCACCTCCTGCAGCTCCTGCTTGGCGTCCTCCACGCCAGCCACGTCGGCGAACGTGATGCCGGGCCGCTGAGCGTCGTAGAGGCGGGCCTGGGACTGCCCGAAGCGGCCCAGCACACCGCCTGCCCCACCCGCGCGACCCAGCATGCGCATCACGAGCAGCAGGCCCGCGATGATGACGAGCGCAGGTCCGAAGTCGCCGAGCAGCGTCACCCAGAAGGGAGTCGGCGGGTTGGGGTTGACGGCGTTGATCTGGACGTTGTGGTCGAGCAGCAGCTGCTGGATGTCGCCGCTGGCGAACGTGGGCAGCTGCGTCGCGAAGTCCTTCGACTTCTCCGAGCTGTCGCTCGCATTCGCGACCGGGTTCTTGGTGGTACCGGTGATCGAGTTGCCGGCGGCGGTGATCTCGGTGACATTGCCGTCCTTGACCTGGGTCAGGAACGTGTTGTACGAGATCGTGACCTGCTTCGGCTGGGAGTTGTTCGAGATCAGCGAGCTGATGATGAAGTTCGCGCCCAGCAGCACGACCACGAAGACGAGGTAGAACCAGATGTTGAAGCCGGGCCGCGGCCGCGGCGCGTTGGGATCGTTGCCGGGCGTCCGTCCGGCGCCCCCACCGAAGGGCGGAGGCGAGGGCGCGCGGGGGTTGCGCTGCTGTGACACGATGGCCCCAGGGTACGAACCTGACCGGGGGAACGCTAATCCGCGAGCAGAAGCGAGACCTTCACCGCCGGCCCGCGCGACTGCGCCACCTCGAGCGCCTCGGGCGCCTGCTCGAGATCGAAGCCGGTCCCCCGGCAGTAGTCGACCTCGACGGTGCCCTGCCGGATCTGCTCGACGGCGTCGCGGAATGAGCGGAGCTCAGGCTCGCGCTGGGTGCCCACCGTGAACTCGACGGTTGGTGCCTTCCGAAAGCACAGCTCGATCGGGAAAGGCGCCAGCCCGGGCCGCTCGGGGTAGCCGAAGCAGCCGACCCGACCGCGCGGGCGAACGGCCTGAATCGCCTGGTCCCGGCACAGGTCGTAGCCGGCGGCCTCGATGACGAGGTCCGCCCCGCGCGCGGCGCTGGAGGTCAGGGTGGCCTCGACCAGCTGCTCGGTGCCGCCGTCGGTGACCTCGGTGGCGCCCAGCTCGCGGGCGAGCTGCCGGCGCTCAGGGGTGGGATCGGAGACCACGATCTGCTCGAAGCCGGCGTGGCGTGCCAGCTGGACGAAGAAGAGGCCGGCCGACCCGGCGCCGATCACGACCGCGCACCGCGGTTCCAGCGGTTCCAGCCCGGGCGGCGTGTCACCCGTGGCGGGGTCCCGGGGCCAGAACTTTCGCATCGCGTAGATCGTGGTGCCGAGCTGCTGGGCGAAGAGGAGCCGCTCCTGATCCGCGTCGTCCGGGAGCGGGACCAAAAACGCCTCGGGGACCACCTGATGGCTCGCGAAGCACTGGCCGCCGACCCCGGTCGGCACGGTGAGCACGACCTGGCCTTCCCGGAAGCTGTCGGACCGGCTCTCCAGCACGACGCCGATCCCCTCGTGACCGGGATAGCCCGGCTTCTCGAACGTGCGCGCGAACCCGTCGTACACCACGTGCAAGTCCGAGCCGCAGATGGAGGCTCGCGTCATCCGGACCAGGACCTCACCGTGCTGCAGGTCGGGGATGGGAAAGTCGTCCACCTCGACCTGACCGGGGGCTCTGAGTACGGCGGCGCGCATCCGGACGGGGCTCGAACTGTTCATGCAACGACCTCCTGGTGGACGGCGAGCGCGATGCGGGCGAGGGCGAGGGTGCCCTCGTTGTCGGGCCAGAAGCGCAGATCTCCGGCGCCGCTCGACATCAGCGCCAGGACGTAGCGGTGGCCGTGACCCTCGACCAGCGCCACGTCGTGACGGTGACCTGTGATGGAGCCGCTTTTGGAGGCGATCCTCCAGGGCTGCCGGTCCTGCTCCAGCTCTTCTCGGGTGTAGGGAAGGAAGCGGCCCACGATGAAGTCGGACTGCTCGCGTCGCAGGATGTCCAGCATCGCGTTGGAAGCCTCACGGCTGACCGCCTGGCGTCGCGCGATCTGCGTCATCAGCGTGCCGAGGTCGCGTGGCGTGGTGTGCGACAGGCGTGTCCGGCCCTTGACGAGCTTGCCCTGCAGGTACGTGTCCGGGAACCCGGCCTCGCGCGTCCCCCGATTCACGGCCTTGACGCCCACCCGGCCGATCAGCAGGTTGGTCGCCACGTTGTCACTGACCGTGATCATCAGCGTTGCCAGGTCGCGCAGCGTGAGGGAGACGCGGGCCGGCGTCAGATCCTTCAGCACACCGGACCCCGCCACCAGGTCGTAGCGGCCCAGGGTCAAGGTCTCGTCGAGGCGGAGGAGCCCGGCGTCCTGTTGACGGTAGATCTCGCGCAGGATGAACAGCTTGATGGTCGACGCGGGGTCGAAGCGCTGGGCGGAGCGCAGCCCGAACGTGCGGCGGGCGGTGAGGTCCTGGCACCAGAGCGCCACGGTTCCGCTGAAGTCGCGCGCGATCGCCTCCACCCGTCCGGCCAGGCGCGGAGGCAGCGGTCCGGCCGGGTCCTCTCCCATCCCCTGAGGGTAGGGAACCCGTAGACTCGCGGCGGCCGAGTTGCGCAAAAGCCCCCGTAGCTCAGGGGATAGAGCAGGGGTTTCCTAAACCCTGTGCGGGAGTTCGAGTCTCTCCGGGGGCACCACTCTGGAACTCGCGGAGACGCGTTGTCGTCGCCATGCGTCCCTGCGAATCCCCTCAATTCCTGATGGGTTGGCAGTAGCAATGCCGCACCAGCTGCGCGAAAGCGCCGGCTACGGCGCGCGCGGGGATACGGGCGGATGTGTGGCAAATGGAAACCATCCGGCCGTTGACCTCGGCCATCGCCCACGGCCCTAGCTCGCCGGTGATCAGGGCCGACCACTCCTCCGCGGGCCAGTTGCCCGCACCTGAACCCCTCGAGCCTCTTGCCAGACTACTGGGCAGCCGCCGGCTCGCTACTGCGAAATTGGCCCTGGGACACCCTTCCAATCCGTTGATCGACGGATCCGGCTGGGGGGACCTGAATCGCCGAACCGACGCCCCCGTGTCTCACTATCTCGGGGGCACGGCAATCAGGTGTTTGCTGGTGGGGCAGGAAGTAGCTCGAACGTTGCCAGCTCGGCTGGGGTAGCGGTGTCGGCTCCGGGCGGACTCTGGGCCGCGACTCCATATCTCTGTTCCACCATGCGCTGGGCCGCGGCTCCATATTTCCGCTCTGCCAGCCTTTGCAGCGATCGAGCCTCCGCGAGATCGACTACGTGTCGTGGCACTACCGGGACGTCGAGCCCGCCCACGTGGAGCATCCCACGACCCCCGGCAAGGAGGTTCCGAGGCCAGTCGCTCCCCATACCGCGCCCGGACCGTATGAAGACCCGACGACCATCGCCCCAAACCCAGATAACGGTCCGGTGCGGGCGGCCGGTGTGCCGCCCGTACGTTGTCAACTCGACCTCCGGGGCCCGTGCGACCGCCTGCAGGACCTGCTCGGTGAACTCTCTCATGCCGACGTCTCCTCTAGCGAAGGCCGCCGCATCCCTTCGCTGGGAGACGACCCGCCGCCCAACTACAGCGCCGTACGTGACCGCTCGACGGCGGCGATTGCATCCTCAGGGCCCTCAACGGTTACCTGAACCCCCTGACGCCGGCCGGACACGAAGAGAAGGAGTTCGGTGGGACGGCCACGGAGCAATGCCATCGTCCCCGAGCCATAGACCCTCCGCACGTCATCGGGACGAACGAGTTCGAGGCCGAAGGGACGAACCCGTCGCGCGAATTGGCGAGCCTGGAGACCAACCACCCTCCAGGCAAGGTCGTCGATGTCGTCGATACCGGTCCTCGGGCCACGACCGTTGGCCCGGCGGACGTCCTCATGGTGGATGAAGTACTCCACACCGTTCAAGAAGGTGCGCACCCGCGGAAGACGCCAGGGCACGAGCGGCGCCCCGGCCTGCAGTCGGGTGACCAACACCTGGAACCCCTTGGATTTCTCGACCGCAATCCGTTCGGGAGGCCAGCGTCGGAAGTGCTCTCGGAGCACCAGGTGGGCGGCCAGGTCGGCGGTGGCCCAGCCCTCGCACAACGTCGGGGCGTCCGGTCCCAGCTCGAGCATCAGTTCGCAGAGCTGGCGACGCTCACTGGCATCAATCGGTTCACTCATTCATTCACCTGATCGCGATGGACTCACACGGGACATCCAACGCGCCTCCGAGCGACCGAAGGGCACGACATATCGTGCGGTGCGATTTGTCGCCTTCACTTGAAGTCTTCAATGTCACGGCTCTCAACGCCCACGGGCGGGAGACCTCGACGGCAAAAGTCCATGCCGCCGCCCGGCGTCGCGCAGACACAGACCAGCCCGGCTAGGGTCCTTCCATCTGGCTCGAGAACCACCAATCGCCCAGTGGCGGCCAGATCGCGATGCTCCCAGACGTTGGCCGCGGGGGCTCGGACGTCGATGGCATCTACCTCCGCCTGGATCAAATCAGTAATCGGCGCACCGTCGGGAAGGCTTGTGTTGACAAACATCGAGCGCTCGATAACGCCTGCGAACGCTCTCTTCCCGTCAATGATGAGCGCGGTCGTGACGTGCGCGTTGATAAAAAGCTGGCGAAGATCAGAAATGGATGCATTCACAGGTAGTGTCTTCGGGCGGGCGCGCATGACGTCATTCACCGTCATACCGACGTCTCGCGACTTCGATTCGGGTCGTCGCATTTCCTTCGCTTCCATCGATTAGTATCGCCTCCCTCGTCTTCGCCGGGCGGCTGAATCGATCAGCCGAGGCCATCGAATGGAGAGCGTTGAGATTGGCCCCATAGCCCTCCCTCCAAACCGCTTCTGGGTGATAGCTCCACGGCGTCGAGGTGACCAACCGTCGCTTCCCCGGGTCCCGTTTGGAGATGCCCTGCGAGCGTTACCACCAGCGACCTTACCTTCTGTACGGCTCCAGTTACGTGATCTGGAGATGTGGACGCGTCCCGCTGAGTCACGTAATGCCATAGACCTCTATCCGTTCTCCTTCCATCCGCACGTCCGCCGGCGGGAGAGGCGGTACGGCATTGGCCAGCGACGCCCCTGAAAGCGGTGAGAAGGTCTGGTATCTCCCCCAGGGGCAGACGATTCGGCTCAGGGCGTCGTCCCAGACCAGTTGGCACGGCTTGTGCGTGCAGATCGATGAGAACGCTCGGACGTTCTGACCCTCTCGGACCAGGAAGATCGGCAGACCCCCGGCGACGACCTGCAGCGGCACTCCGTCGGTCAACTGTCTCACGGTGACGCCCGTGTCGACCCAGGTTGCGCCCAGGGCCTCGGGTGCGAGCCGTCCTCGCCGGCTGGTGGTGGAGCTTTGGGGGTGGTCCTCGAGGGCTTGGCCGCCGGCCACGCCGATTGGGGCACCCCCCACGATCCCAGCGGCCGCAGCCAATGCCCAGCGACGGCTCGGGCCGGTCGCCCTCGGCCGAGTCAGCTGGGCTGCGAGGCTGCGCCGGAAGGCGGGATCCATGCGCGGGTAGGAGTCTCGAGCTCCTGCTAAGCGTGAGGCGGCCCGAATCGCCGGCTCGTCACGCGCGTCCCGTGGTTCGATGCGCGGTCGCTGAACCCGGCCCAGTCGCCTGACCACGTCCTCGAGACGCCACGCCCGTCGATCCTCGTCGTCGTTGCTCATGAGCGTCTACTCGGCGGGCTCGGCCGACAACCGCTCAGCCTCATCCATTCGGACCCTTCATCCCTCACCAGGTTCTACCCCCGAGCGTTACCGGTCGCCCACGACGTGTAACGGGTACCGGTAGTTCGCTGTGATGGCGTTGTACACAACCGTTCGATCGCGGAGCCTCGATACCATGCGGCCACTACTCTGGCTCAGGCCCGCGTTGGTAGCGGCAGGGGCCGCAATCCTACTCGTGGCCTGCGGCGGAAGTCCTCAGGGAAGCACCGGAAGCTCAGGGTCCTCGGGATCGTCAGGGTCGGCGACGCCGATGCCGACAGCCCAGAGTAGCTCTGTGAAGACAGCTACCGCGACCGTGAAGGGCAAGAACGAGACGATCCTCGTCAACAGTGACGGGATGACCCTCTACTACTACACCCCGGACAAGGACAACTCCGTAACCTGTACCGGTAGCTGCGCCTCGATCTGGCCCCCTCTAGCTGCAGCGGCATCTGGTGTCCCCGGTTCAGTGTCTGGCCTATCCGGCAAGTTCGCCTCGGACCCTGACCCGTCGGGAGGATCCGTGATCACCTACAACGGATGGCCGCTTTACACATTCGCCAGCGACAACGCTGCAGGTCAGACGAACGGCCAGGGCCTCCAAGGCGTCTGGTTCGTGGCGACTCCCTCGCTGGCAGCCAACGCAACGGGGTCCGCATCCAGCTCCAACGGCGCCACTGGGGGCTCCTCTACCACCGCGACCCCGGCCCCCAAATCCGGTGGCAGTTCGTGGTCATAAGCCCCCTCTCGCTGGTTGCGTTATCGAGAACGGCGCATCTCTCATGAGCACACCCTTTCAGCCGGACCCAGACCTTGCAATCGCCATGGAGATTGACGGTGTTCCCAGGCCCGGGGAGGGAACCCAGTCGGTGACGCTCATCACGACCTTCCGGCTCCGCGAGCAAGCCTCACTGGATTCCTTTATTCACTTCTGGACCGAAATCGGACGGCTCATGGCGCGGCGCCCCGGCTTCGTATCGGCCAATCTCTATGCCTCTACAGTCGCGTCCGAGTCGCGGGAATACATCCATGTCGCTAACTGGAGACAACTGGACCTGATGGCGAATGCCCAATCCGATCCCCGGATCCGGTGGATGGAGGGAGAGGTGGACAGGCTCGTCATCAGTCGGCGCCGCGTGCTTTGCCGTGCATGTACCGAACAACTGCTCCCTTTCACTGACCACCCCCACGGATCTCCGGCGTCGTGAAAATCGTCGGACGGGTCGCCGTGCTCACGGGCACCCAGAATCGGTCTGACGCCCAGCCGGGTTCCTCCTACGCCTTCGACCCCCGTTAACCCCGGCTGGATCTCTAGCCGCCAGGAGTGCCGGGCCTGCACCCTCCGGTTGCCATGATGGCGTTCCCCGCGCCATCGGTGACCTCGCTGGTGAGTCCGGAGGTTCCGACGGTCGTTGGGGTGCCGCTTGGGACCCCGCCACCGAATCAGGCAGCGTCACCATCACAAGCTGATCGGACTCCGGCGCTAAAGACGGCGGTGTGGCGACAGCTCGGGCGCCAATCGGCTGCGTGGCCCGGAGTTCGCCGCGCGCCTGTGGGAGCCCGGTCGAGGTGCGCCCCTCATCTCCAGGTGCCGCCGCACGATTGGGCTGACCTGGTCGTGCCTGCCTCGTCTACAGCGCTGCGTTCCGAGGCCGACGCCAAGCCAGGACGATGGCCAGGGACTGGATGACCAGCACGCTCACCGCGATGATGCAGACGGTGATCGCAGCGAAGAGTCCTGGATAGGCGTGAAAGTACGAAGGGACCCGGCGGCTTGGCACGACGACCACGCCGATGGTCGCGGCAACCAGGCCACAGTACGTACCGATCATGAACCCGCGGTGCCGCCGGACGTTGCCACGCCGCGCGAAGAGCACGCCGAGGCTCAGGCTGACAATCGTCCATGCCGCGAGCGCGTGCAGGAAGATCCCGAGTGGTTCGACGTAGCCGTGTAGGCCGCCGATGAAGAAGGAGCCGGCAGACACAAACAACATGAAGATCACCCAGGTCCGGCCAACGGCTCGGTGGAGCCGATCGCCCCGCTTTCTGCGCAGCAGGTTGAATCCACCGAGCACGAGGGCAGCTGTGGCCACAATGGCGTGGATGGCGATCACAGGTGTCCAGGGTTGCAACATGGTGGCTCCAAGTGTGCTTGATGCGGAGCTCGTCGACGACAGCGGAGGGTCAACGTCAGCGATCGACTCCCTCGGGTTCCGGGTCAATCTACATTCAATCACAGTGAGGTCTACTCGCGATGAGAGCGCCCAAACCGGCCTGGCGACCACGGTGTACCTGATTTGCCGTACGTTCGCAATCCGCAACCCACCACCGATCAAGGCACCGTTAGCCCAGTGGCAACCGGATCCTCATACCGGTCACCGAGCTGGGATCCGCGATCGGGTGACCGGCTCCGCGACGGGCCTTCCCGGGGCGCCTCGCCTACCAGCGAGCCGAACGAAGCTACCTCAGTCGCGCACGCATCGAAGGAATCGAGTGCGCCCGCGAAGCCACTCGTCGACGCTCCAAGTGGTGCCCGACGTGCCGAACAGAAGAGCTGCGAAGACGAACACATAGATGATGCTGGTGCCGATATCGGTCTGCCCGGCCGTGATCGGCAACCCCATCCCTTCAGCGGCAGTCCAGATCCCGGCCCAGAAAAGTGCCCCAGCCACGCACACGAGCCTGGTGAAGCCGCCAGTCAGGAGGCCGACCGCAATTGCCGTTTCAATGACCGCAACGGCAAAGCCAAAGGGATTCTGGTAGTGGATCGCCAGCCACGACCAGAGCGCGATCCACTGATGTTCGACCGGCGTGTCGATCGTGACCAAATGTTGGGCGAACTGGCTCGCCAGCGTCTCCGTGCGAAATGCGGGCACCCACTTGTAGGCCGCGTCGATAGCCACGACGATCCCGAATGCGATGCGCAGCACCGCAAATGCGCGAGCCCGCGCGATTCCGCGACGCGCCGCCACATGTCTACCCGCGATTGCAACCCGGCTGAGTTCGCTATCCATGCGGCCCTCTCCCGACGCCCCTCGCGCTCAGCCGTCTACGGCAGGGGCGGACTCGGGTCGCACCGCCGCTTGCTCGCCACGCGCCCGAGGACGGTGCACCCTGAGGTACTTGGCGAGATAAAAGGAGCCGATGACGAACACCGCCGAGAGGGCCATGGCGATCAACGTCTCCCAGTTGGCGAAGAGCGAGAACCAGGTGCCCATCCAATCCGGGAATTGGATTCCTCCAGGCAGGTTGGTGGTCGACAGCCAGCCGGCGAGCTGGAGCTCATTGATCTCCTCGCCGACCATCACCAGCAGGACGACGCCGAGCATGACGCCGGTTAGCGTCAACATTCGCTTGTACGGAAGACGGTGATGGGCGACGAAGGTAAGGATGCCAACTGTCACCGTGAGATAAAGGCCGACGACAACCCCCAGGAAGACGATCCCCGCGCTCGACTGCAGTCGCAACGCCTGCAGGAAGAGGACGACCTCAAAGCCCTCGCGATAGACGGAGGCAAATCCGAGCAGCGCAAGGCCAAGGAAGAGCCGTTGACGCGGCGATCCGGGAAGTGAGAGTCGGCGCTTGGCGCGGTTCTGGGTCTGGATCCAGCCGGTCCAGTAGAACTTGTGGAAAAACCAATTCATGACGATGAGCAGGACGACCACTGCGACCAAGCCGGTCGCCGCCTGAATCTCGAACTCCGGAGCATCGACCGAATCGAGGATTGCGACGGCGACGAACCAGGTCGCAACCGTCGCGGCCAGCCCGACCAGTCCGCCTGTGGCCACGGGCCGCCGCTGACCGGCGTTCGCGCCAACCATGCTGGCGGTGATGGCGGCGAGGACGAGGATCGTTTCGAGGCCCTCGCGGAAGACGAGAATGCCCGCCCCGATGATGATCGCGCCCGTCGACATGTGGCGTGCAATGCCGGGATCCGTGGGGTCCGGGTTCCCCGCGAATGCTGCTGCCGCCCAGACCAGGCCGGCGAAGACCAGCGCCGCCGAGATGGCCAGAGCACCAATCCCTACCCACCTCCACGTCAAACCGACCGCCGTCTCCGCTGTCTTCACCTTCGTCCTCGCCTCCGGTAATCGGGGATCGGGCCCCGGGTCCAGATAGTCTAGCCTAATCGGCGGGTTAGTTTCAACTAATTCCCCTCGCTGGAGTGGATCTTCCTGCGCCGTCATCTCTTCGAGCTGGCACCGCCAAACCTCTTGAACAGCTCGGCCGGAGTCACCGGACGGGGCGGATTCGTCTGCTGGGTTCCACGGCGGTCCGGGGCGTCCGAAGTACGAATGGGGCGTATGGGCTACCGCCGGCGGGTCCTGGGCGGACGGGGAGGCTGCCGCTGAGACTTCAGGGTCAGCTTCGTATCCCCCTATTCTGATTGCGCTGATGATTTCCCTACCTGTATGCGTTATCGGGGTCGTGCACACTCAGTACGAGTCGATGGAGGAGACGCCTATCCAAGCTGCCCTGAACTGGTCTGAGCATGCGGTATTGGACATGGACCCCGCCTATCAGGACGGCCTTGAGGGTCTGGAGGGATTCGACTACGCGTGGCTGCTCACCTGGCTGAACCATCGTCCCGATGACGAAGGGGGCAGATTGGCACTACTCAAACAGACTCCGTTCCTGCTACGAGGGACCGGTCGCCAGATGGGCGTTTTCGCCATTCGCAGCCCGCGGCGAGTCAATCCGATCGGCCTGAGCCTGGTGCGGATACTCAACGTCGCTGGCTCCAGAGTGGAGTTCGCCGGGGTAGATCTGCTTGACGGCACGCCGGTCTTAGATGTCAAACCGTACGTCGGGCGTTTCGATCAACCTCCTGGTGACCCGGCATGCGGTTGGTTCGACGACATCGCGATCGCCGACGGTGTCACCCCCGCGGCCCTTGACCATCCGGATCGCGAGACAGCCGATACGGATGGAGGTGCACGACATGGTGCTACTTGATGGCATCACCGGGAGGGAAAAATCTACAGTGGCGGCTGGTGACCCAGCGTAACGAGGCGCATGGATTCCCGTTCTGATGTAGGGTCACGGGACCGCGTGCCGGCAGAGCCCCAGACGGCCGGGCGGATTCAGAAGGAGTAGTGCAGCGCGATCCGATCGCTGTCGAATTCTTTGTCAGAATCTCGGCGGTCGACCAGCCACCCACGGGCCGGGGCCGACCTGATCCGTCGCCGCGGAAGGACCGTGTGCCGGTCTGGGTCGGCACCCGCATAAGAGCAAAGCTGGGGTGACCCGAACGGATCACGCTCATGCTTCAGTACCGGCAGCACTTTGCGGCGACCTGTTCGGGCGTGAGCCGGGCGAGCTCGGCCAGGAAGGTACCGAAGTGCTGGCACGGACGGTATCCAATCTCGCCCGCTCCGACCGGGTCGATGACGCTGGGCCGACGCGCCACATCGATGGGGTACCAGCTGAGAAGATCGCGAGAGCCCGGAAAATGTCTTCGCATACTGCGGGGGGATCGTCTTCCCAGCCCATCAGATCAGATTCCGTGAATGCGTTGGGCCGAACCGCGTGCACGACATTGCCTTCGAGCCCGCCGACCGGCGCCGGGCCCGCCAGGGATTCGACCGCGAGCCTGACACACTCGAGTACGTCGTCCCGATCGACGCCGCCGTACAGCAAGCGCGCGCCGTACCCGTTCAACCAGTCCGTGCCCCAGGGCGTGAAGTCATGTGGTCGGACGATGACGTAACGGATCCCGTTGCGCTGCCGGTGATATTCGCAGAGCTCTTCGCCGATCCGTTTGGTGAACCCGTATTTCTCGTAGTGGCCGAACCAAGACATCGATAAGAGGAACACGACTCGGGTTACTCCGCACGTTCGAGCGGCCTGCATCGCCCAGAATGCGCCATCGACGTTGAGGCGCCAGTAGTCGACTTCAGTCTTGACCCGGCTGTGGATGCCGTGCCAAGCCGGGGCATGCAGGAGCAGGTCACAACCCTCGATCGCTCGCTCCAGGCCAACCCCTGCCTGGATGTCGAGCTGATGGAAATCGCAGCCCGCGAACTGCTCAAGGTCTGGCAGTGGGTTGATGTCGGTCAACACGACCTGATGGCCGACTGGCGGAGCAGGGGCGTGATACCAGTCCCCATGTTGCCGCCGGCACCGGTCAGCAGAATTCGCATCATCAGTCTCCGAGGATCTGGCCAATCTGGCGCATGTGGTGGTTGTCGAGCGGTCCGTGACAGAGGGCGCCGACGTTCTCCTCCACCTGGGCCACGGACTTGAATCCGGGAATCGGGACGAAGATTTCGCTGCGTGCCCACAATCACCCCAGCGCACCCTGTGCGAGGGTCCGCCCGTCGCTCGTGAGCACCTCGCGGATCGCTTCGAGGCTGTTCAGTGACTCAGCCTGGGTGCCTGACCGGAAGTTCCGACCGGAGCGGATATCGTCAGGCGGTAGCGTGCTGTCGGCCTTGAACTTCCCAGTCAACAGACCCATGGCCAGCGCCCCGCGAGCGACGCTCGCCAGTCCGTGGCGCTCGCAGATCTGGAGCGTCTTCGGATTGCCCGCAAAGATGTTGAAGGCTTGCTGGATGGCCTTGCAGAAGGGGCTCTCAGCGAAGAAGGCGGCTCGTTTGGGATCATCGGTACTCCATCCGATTGCACGGACCTTGCCCTCCCGCACCAGATCCTCCATGGCGCCGCGGACGTCCTCGGCCCGTGCCAGGTCGAACCCGCCGAGGTGAAACTGGAAGAGGTCGACGTACTCCGTGCGAAGGAGCTGCAGGGTCTGCTCGCAAGCCCACCCGACGTAGGCGGGGTCGCCATCCTCACCGGGTGCTTCGCGCGTCTCCTCGACCTGGGTGTAGCCGGCCTTGGTGGCGATGACAATCTCGCCCCGCACGTCACCGAGCGCGGCGGCGATCAATCTCTCGCTGTGCCCGCACCCGTAGACATCAGCGGTGTCGAAGAACGTGACGCCCAGTTCGAAGGCTCTGCGGAGGGCCCGTTTCGACTCCTCATCGTTCACCGCACCCCATCCGACCGGATTGCCCTGGCGCGAATGCGGGCCACCGATGGCCCAGCAGCCCATCCCAAGGGCACTGACCGGAGTACCGCCAGACCCTGTCGACCGCGGCGCGGCTGAACTCATGAAGCGTCCTCGACCAGCGCGTTGACTATTCGGGCCGTTCTCCGGCCTCGTCCAGGCGACGCTTCGCCTCGGCGTACACGTCGGACGGAAGAGGGCCGGCCTTTGCTGCCCGAACGTTGTCGGCGAGGTGCATCGGATTCGACGTGCCCACAATCACGGTATCCACACCAGGGTGACTCAAGGTGAAGCGCAGTTGCCACTGCGTCCGGCTCTCTCCGTCACCGAGCAGCTCGTCGAGACCCGCACGCTGCCAGACCTTCCACCGATCGGTTGCACCGAGTCCCTGGCCCGGCTCGCCGCGGGCAACACCGCCGCGGATGTAGTGCCAGCGCCCGCCTCGTGGGCACGAGTGATGAGGTTCTCGTGCTGGCGCTCAAGGGCTGAGTAGGGGATCTGGAACGCATCGAATACATCCCAGTCGATGTAGGCGGCGAGGTGCGGGGAGGTCGACGAGATGCCGACCGACCGTGTCTTGCCTGCCGCCTGAATCTCCTTCAGCGTGTCGACCACATCGTTCTCGCGGGCAAGCTCGACCGGCGGGTTATGGAGGTGCAGCAGATCAACGTGGTCAGTTCGGAGCTTTCTCAGGCTGTCGTCGATATTGTGAAGTAGGTGGTCGCGACTCCACTCGTGTGGCGTCTCGTCATGGTCTCCGGCGGGCACCATGGAGCACCCGCATTTGGTCGCCAGCATGTACTGGCCGCGACGATCCGACAGGAACTCACCTATGTACCGCTCGCTCTTGCCATAATCGTTGGCGGTGTCGATGAACGTGACGCCGGCATCGAGCACCGCCGAAAGGATCACACTCGCCTGCTCGTCGGTGACTGCGCGGCCGCTCCAGATCCGCTCTCCACGGATCTCCATCGCGCCGAAGCCGAGCCGTGTGACGCTCAATCCGGTATGGCCGAGAGGTCTCCTGTCGAGCATCCGTCAATCTCCTCCTTATCCAAGGCCTACCAGCCCGCGCCGCATCGGATTCCCAGGCGCGAGCTCGAATGGCAACCCCATCAAAGCCACCCTAGTCTGATGTCCCTGAGATTCGTTGAAGATATGAGCCGAGGGAGCCGAAGATCTCGTCGGCTGACTTGGTCCATACGTAGGGTCGCGGCTCCGCGTTCCAGATCCTGATCCACTCCCGGATCGATGTCTCCAGCTCGCGCACCGAGCGGTGTGTGCCACGACGTTATCCACTTCTCGGTCAGCTCTGCCAACCAGCGCTCGATGAGATTCATCCACGACGAGTAGGTGGGCGTGAAGTGGAGTTCGAAGCGAGGGTGTCGGAGCAGCCATTTCTTGATCTCGGGGGTCTTGTGGGTGCTGTAGTTGTCAAGGACCAGATGCACGCTCAACTCCGCCGGCACCTGCTGATCCACGTGCTCCAGGAACTTCTTGAACTCAGCGGCTTGCTGGCGGCGGTGGGTTTGCTCCATCACCTTGCCACTGGCCAGGTCGAGGCCGGCGAAGAGAGTGGTGGTGCCATGACGCTCGTAGTCATGCGTGCGTCGCTCAGGCAGCCCCGGTCGCATGGGCAAGATGGGCTGGGTGCGGTCCAGGGCCTGGATCTGACTTTTCTCATCCACACACAGAACGGCCGCCGCTTCGGGCGGGTTCAGATAGAGCCCGGTGATGTCCCAGACCTTGTCCACGAACAGCGGGTCGCTGGAGATCTTGAAGGTGTCGGAGCGGTGCGGTTCAAGTTCCAACGTATGCCAGATGCGCTGTACGCTGCTCCGTGACAGCCCGACTTCCTTGGCCATCCCCCGTGTCGACCAGTGGGTGGCGTCCCTCGGCTTCTCCTCCAAGGTCTTGATCAGCACTCGCTCGACCATCTCGCCTGTGATCGTGGGCGGCACTCCCGAGCGGTACTCATCGGCCAACCCCGGCAGACCATCGCGCTGGAAGCGACCACGCCACTTGCACACCGTCTGCGGCGACGCCGCCACCTCCCGGGCCACCGCCTGGGTGGTCTTGCCCTCGGCACAGGCGAGCACGATCCGCGTACGCATGGCCAGGGACTGCGTGGTGCAAGGGCGGCGTGCCCATCGTTCCAATGTCTGCCTCTCCTCACCGCTGAGTTCCACCGCTGCGGTCGGTCTGCCTCGTCTGGCTGCCATGACCACCATCATCATCGGTTACCACAGATTACTCAACCGATCTTTGGGACAGGAGACTAGCAGGTGACAACTTGCCGCCTCCGTGCAGCCTTCCGCAGATCCAAGACGTCGAAGGTGCGGTCCCGGCCGTGGCACGATGTCCACCGGCCCCCCCTCGAGTGCGCCGCCAAGCCGTCTCCGAGCACGGCAGTATGGTCAACCTGTCTGCGTTCAAGGCCCCGGGCCGGAGGTGCCGGCAGTACGGCGGGAGGCTGAGCCGGGTGACTCGGCTCGTCGTCATCGGATCCTGGCCGGCGTCGTGGCCGGCATTTCCCGCCTCGGCGCGCGCCCGCCCGAAGGCGGTGCGGGCGGCTTGGTGATGGGGCTCGGGCTGGGCTTGCTCTTCGTGCCCTCTGGGGGCCCGGTTCTGGCGGCAATCACGGTGGCCGGGGGGGGGCTGATCGCGCATGGCTCTCGCCCTGGGTTCCAGGACGTTCGCGGGGCTCCAGCGCGCGGTCCCGGGCTGATCATGACAGCGACCACCTATCCGCCTGGACGTCAGCTCGCCGGCTCGCGGGGCCGTCCACTGCAGTAGATGTCGGACGCCCAGCCGGGACACTAGGAGGGTAAGGATCAACACCACCACCGAGAAGAAGCCACCGAGACTTACGCGGCCGCGAAACACTATATCGGTGAGTTCCAAGACGAGGAACTTGCTACCCAGCAGGACGGCCCAGAGTGTCAATGCCGAGACCAGTTTGCCGATCGGCGTTGACGCCTCGCGGAACCGTTCCCTGACCCAATGCTCGGCGGCGACGACGAATTCAAGGACGATCTTGAGCAGCACGGCCGTCAGCAAAGACAGGAAGAAGCTCTCGCTGAGCACTGTCGGGAAATACTGGATGAACAAGTTCAAAACGACGAGGTACACGCAGACGTCAACGATCCCCGCCGCGGCACCCCTTTTAAGCCGATCGAGCGCCCCTCCGTCTCGGTCAGACATGCCGGCACTCCAGGGCCTGCTCGAAGCGGGGGATCACGAGGTTCGCTCCCTCCCGCCTTTGTTGCTCCATGGCGACCCTCGGCCCAGGGCACGTGCCCGCCGGTGCAGACACGCCGGCGTCATCGACCGAGGCGACGCGCGAGCTGGTAGACGCCGGCCGGGCACGCACCGCCGGCCCGCGCGCTGCACCCGCCATGCAGGGGCATGAAACCCCTAGCGAAGGCGCTCAGTAAGTGGCCAGCCGGCACGCGTTGTTCAGCTTCGACTCTTGCGCACCTTTTCTATCTCGTCCACCTCGAGTCGCGCTATCACTGCGGCTCGGGTGGCAGGGTCAAGAGCATCGAGCTGTTCATGGATGCTGTCGACGGTCTGCTCGGCAACTTGGCGTTTCTGACGGATCCGTGTCGCTAGCATGACCAGTACCGCAGCACCAGCCGTCAACAGAGCTACACGTATGAACCACTTCGACTCCATCAACGTGACCTATCCTCCTGTTGTAATTACAGCGCCCGAGGGGCGGGTGATATGGAAGCGCCTTGGCGGATCGACCTAGCGCCGTACCAACCGACGTCCTGAGCTATGGTGCTGATAGTCCATCTTGTAGTACCGATAAATGCGTTCCTCGTCGGCGCTTGTGAGGTCGGTGCCCGACTCCAGAGTCGGCGCCTGCTTGAGCTCCTCGTCATGGAATGCGACCATCAAGTAAGCGCGGCCCGGCTCACCGGCGTCTGCATCGAAATAGACATCTTCCAACGTTCCGATCTTATCCCCGCTCGATGAGCGGACTTCGTCGCCGACCCACTCCCGGAAGTCAGGTGTTTCGATCATCACTGTCCCTCCAGAGAACGACTCTTGCTCCAACCAGCATGTTGTAGGCATGCTACCAAGGAGAAGCGAATGGCCGGCGACTCCGCGATCGGAGAACAATACTTCACGAGAACCTCCGGATTCCAAAGTCAGGGCTACACCGATCCCCCGCGCGATCCCCGACGATTCATGGAACGAGATCACCGACGGCGGACCAGGCGATCCCCGTCGAGCCGCTTGCCGGTCACCTACTCCGCTCGCAAAGAACCTCCTCCCGATCCCGAATCTGGTTCCCGTTGATGGTGCATGTGCAGCATCATCTCATCGCGTTCGTCCAACTACATCGAGACGCAGGCCCCCCCTCAAACGGAGTAGGCACGCTCGAAGGGTCCGGCACGATCTTGTGCTGCTTAAGTGAAGTCCGCGTACTCCTGGTTTCGCTTCCGCGTAGCTCGGAGCCCGGTGATCCCAAGGAAGTAGAGCAGTGGCCCTGCCGCGTAGATCGCCAGGCTGATGACAGGAGTGATGCCGGCGAGCAGTATCGCCAGCAAGTACAGCAGGCCCGGCAGAACGCCGAGGGCGATCCCCGCCAGGCGCTGGTTCCGACTCAGCGGCCGCCAGAGCAGGGCCGGGCGGCTGGCGGCGTACATCCAGTTAACGACCCGCATGACCGCGATCGCTACCAGGACCGCACCGTAGATCCGAAGCGCCACCGCTTTGACTTCGTAATGGCCCACGAGCGAGGCACCGAACGGCAGCAGACACAGCGGCAGCAGGAACACGATGTTGAGCCACACCAGTTGACGATCAGTTCGCCGGATCAACGTGAAGAGATCACGATGCCCCACCCAATACATGCCGGCCACTATGAAGCTGATGACGAACGCCGTGAGGGTGGGCCAAATCTCGTCGAGCGCAGTAGTCAGCGACTGACCGCCAACAAGAGTGGGCACATGGATGTCCAGGACGAGCAACGTGATGATGATCGCGAACACACCATCCGATAGAGCGAGGACGCGCGCCGGATCATGCTTACGCTCGAAAGCGGCCCTGGCCCGTTCGCGGTCCTCGTTCGGCCCATTCATCGAGCCGGCGCTGAGCCCGGCGCCGCCGGGGACTCCTTCAGGACGGTTGCTCGAGTCGGTCACCGTGCACTCCGTCGACCGTCCACGACTTGCCGACCAATACACCCAGCGATGTTGGTGACGGCCCACAGCGACGTGGTTGCCGACCGCCAAGGCCAGGGACCGGAGTCGGCTTGTCGATCAGAGAGGGCCAAGGGCCTTCTCCTTCGTGCGATACGAATCCCCAATGTGGAGGAGATGTTGCACCGCCGTGCCTGACGCCTAGGCCCTCCCTCCGCCGCGCTTCGACAAATCCCTCGAGGCCCGGCCCCTCACGAGCGGCCTGAGAGTCCCGACGCATACCTTCGTGCGTCCCCCGTCGACCTCCGGAGATCGTCCGGCCAAGGATCGGCTATGGGATGTGCTCTTCTACCTGCTTACTCCGGGCCGGTCCAAGGAGTCCTGAGGCGGTAGGGCAGCATTCAGGCAGCGATGATGCGGGTCAGAAACCGGGGTAACCTCGTGCCCGAGCCTGGCCGCGACGAGCCTCACGTCCCTGGTCTCCTGGAAGGTCAGCGACGCGCCCTGATATGTGCGCTTCCTATCCGACCCTGTCCGTCGACCGGGCGCTCCGTATGCACATCGATGTCCACGTCAGTGAAGCCGGCGCTCTCCAGGTAAGCCCGGTACTGGTCCATCGGGATACTCCCCGACACGCAGCCGGCCCACTGGTCGATCGCGTGCTTGGCATCGGGCGCGAGTTCTTCGATTTGGACCATGTCCGCGACGGCGAACAAGCCACCTGGGCGCAGCACCCTCGCCGCTTCGCGGATTACCGCTCCTTTGTCCTCGGCAAGGTTGATGACACAGTTGGAGATGACGACGTCGACGCTTTCGTTCGGAAGCGGAATCTGCTCGATCGTCCCCTTCAAGAAGGTCGCGTTCTCGACCCCCGACCTCTCTTGGTTCGCCCGGGCGAGCGCCAGCATCTCATCCGTCATGTCGACACCGTAGGCATGCCCACCAGGCGCGACTCGCCGAGCGGACAGCAACACGTCCAGGCCGCCGCCACTACCCAGGTCGAGCACCGTCTGGCCAGGCTCCAACTCCGCCAGCAGCGTGGGGTTACCGCACCCCAGGCTTACTCCGCCGTCGATGCCGACCTCCTTGAGCTCGTCCGCCGAGTAGGCCGTCCCGCACGCCGCGCTTGGGTCGATCGCTTCTGACGACGAGCAACAACCGCTCTCGTCGCAGCACCCGGACCCGGAGATCTGTACCGCGAAGCCGGCATATCGCTGCCGAACCGCTTCCCGAATCTCGCCGCTCATGTCTTTGAAACCTCGATCATGTTCCGGAAAACCCATCGACCTCTGTCGATCTATTTCGGAATCCTACCGAACCCATCGAAGAGCGTCAATGCATGGCGTAACATCCCGGCCGTGACGGTCGAGATCCCGATACTCCGTATCCGCGGCGCGTGCTGCTCGGTGAGTCCGACCGTGTCGAGCGAGGCGGCACAGGACGCGGCCGAACTGCTTCGGGTCCTCGCCGACCCCACCCGTCTCAGCATGCTGGTGACCCTCCGTGCGGCCGCGCACCCGGTTTGCATCTGCGACTTCTTGACCGCATACGGCCTGTCACAGCCCACCATCTCGCACCACATGGGCAAGCTTCGGCGAGCCGGCCTGGTCACGGCCCAAAAGGACGGGATCTGGATCTACTACCAAGCGACCACGCCTCTCCCCCCTCTTGTAGAGGCGGTCCTGGCAAACGTCGGCGACCAGATGGTTGTCCGAGGGGCGTAGCCGAATGGGCGCAAGACCCGATCCCGTCGCCGGCGCGCGCCCTTAGCGAGCCGATGGACGACTCAGCCGAGGTCGTGACTCGGCACCTGCGAGCGAGCGATTGGCCGCAGGTCGAACACATCTACTCCGAGGGCATCGCGACCGGGGACGCGACCTTCGAGACGTCGACGCCGCCCTGGTCGACGTGGGACGTCGGCCACCGCGAGGATCTTCGGTTCGTCGCAGCCGTCGACGGCCGAATCGTCGGCTGGGTCGCTGCCGGTCCGGTCTCGCGCCGCGCCTGCTATGCCGGCGTCGTCGAGCACAGCGTCTACGTCGCGGCGGATCATCGTGGGCGGGGGGTCGGGGGGATCTTGCTCGACCAGCTCATCCGAGCCTCTGGCGACGGCGGCATCTGGACGATCCAGAGCGGCATCTTCCCAGAGAACAAGGCGAGTCTTGCTCTCCACCGGTCTCGCGGATTCCGGATCGTCGGACGTCGTGAGAGGATCGCCCAGCTGCACGGCACATGGCGCGACGTGATCATGATCGAGCGGCGAGCGCCGGCCGGGCCATGAGGCAGGACCTTCTACGCCGGGGAGTGGCCGAGCTGCTTGGCACCGCGCTGCTCCTGGTCGCCGTGGTTGGCTCCGGGATCATGGCCCAGCAGCTGAGTCCTGGGCAGACGGGCCTCGAATTGCTCGAAAACTCGATCGCCACCGGAGTCGCGCTGGCGGTGCTGATCCTGGTCCTTGCCCCCGTATCCGGTGCACATTTCAATCCGGTCGTGACTCTGGCGGAACGGATGCTCAACCGGTTCCCCTGGAGAGACTGCGGCGTCTACTGGGTCGTGCAGGTCCTGGGTGGAATCCTGGGCGTCGTCGCCGCCAATCTCATGTTCTCTCGCGCGCCGATCGAAGTCTCTACCAAGGTGAGGTGGGGATGGGGGCTCTGGTTGGGCGAGGTTATCGCTACCTTCGGCCTGCTGCTCGTGATCTTCGGGCTGGCCCGGTCGAAGCGGGCTGCGGCGATCCCGTTCGCCGTGGGAGCCTACATCGCGGGCGCCTACTGGTTTACATCCTCGACCAGCTTCGCCAACCCGGCGGTCACCATCGCTCGCATGTTCTCCGACACCTTCGCCGGGATCGCGCCGAACTCGGTGATCCCCTTCCTCATCGCGCAGGTCATCGGCGGCTTGGCCGCCTTGGTGACCTTGCGCTATCTCTTTCCCCCGGTCCTGGACGATCAGGACCTCAAGGAGGACACCGGTAGTGGCGAACACTGAGCGACCTGTCGTGCTTTTCGTATGCATCCATAACGCCGGCCGCAGCCAGATGGCGGCCGCGTACCTCCGGCAAATGGCCGGGGATCGCGTTGACGTCCTCTCTGCCGGGACCGAGCCCGCCACGGCCATCAATCCGGTGGTGCTCACCGCGATGGCCGAGAGGGGTATCGACCTCCGCTCGGCTCACCCGAGACTGCTTACCGACGAGCTCGCCAGTCAGGCGGATGTCGTCATCACGATGGGGTGCGGGGATGCTTGCCCCGTGTACCCGGGTCGCCGGCGCGAGGACTGGGAGCTCGATGATCCCGCCGGACAGGGCCTCGAAACCGTCCGTCGCATTCGCGACGAGATCGAGGTTCGCGTCCACCGTCTGGTGGAGGAGCTCCTCGCTCCCGACGGGCAACGAACGTAGACGCAACGACCCTCGACCCGACCGGGTCCCCCAACGCTCTCGGAGTCGGCCGTTGGTGCACCAATCACCCAATTGCGCTGTTCGGAATAGGCAATTGGTGCACCAATCGCGCCTTTGCAATCTCCGCGGCCGGCTCGGCCCTGGGCCTCAGACTCAGCACGGGTGGCCCCAGAGGGTGAGGACCGCAGGCGGGACCTGGGCGGTCTTGGCCCCGCTGCAGAACGGCTGCCCGGCGAGCCCGCGCAGCGCCCAGCCATGTCCCTCCGCCTCCAGAAAGAAGGCGGTGCCGGCTCCGTCCTGCAGCTGCATCCTGGTCAGCGGCTCGGGCGCTCCCGGCGCCGGTACGTAGGTGACCATCGCCCACTCGCCACCTGAGACCAGGGCCGCGAGCGGCGGCGCCGACGCGCTGACCTTGATCGTGGTCGGCGTCACTATCTGGCCGGTGGGACCCGAGTTCTTGGTGGTCACGAAGATGCTCAGCATGGTCGCCTCGTCGCCGCTGGTCAGCGTGGTGTCCGAAACCCCGCTGCTGGGGGCGCCGAGCGGTGATGCACTCGGAGTCGGGACTCCGGCGCACACCGGCGGCAGGCCGAGCAGCCGCGCCGCGCCCCCCGGGATCGACCGCCCGACGCTGCGGCAGGACGCGGGGCCCGGAGCGAGGTACCCGAGCCAGGTCCAGGCCCCGGCCCCGGCCTGGCTGAGCAGACCCTGGTCATGCCCCCCGGCGAGCGCCTGGCGGGTGTCGGAAGGTGCGCTGCGGGTGGCTCCGAACGTGGTCCGGGCCCAGTTCGAGGATCCTCTCGCGACCTCTTCGAGGCTCGACAGCCGGAGTTCGGGGGAGTCGCCGGTAGAGCTGAAGAAGGCGCTCTCGACCGTCCGCAGGACGGCCTCCCGCGTCGCGCCGGTGGGGGTTTCGGTGTGGGCGGTGGAAGGGGAGCTTCCACAGCCGGCGAGGAGCAGCAGCGTGCCGGCGGCGATGGCCGCGAGGGCCGCGACGACGCGGCGATCACCCCTCATGGAAAAGAAACGCGACCGCGTGGTGCAAAGCTACGCGCAGAGTGAGTGAGAATCGTTATCATTCTCAACGTGCTCAGACACCGTCTTCTGGTTGCCACGCTGCTTGCGGTGACGGCTCTGCTCGCCGCGGCCTGCGGGCCCCAATCCGGACCCGGAGGTTCGGGTCGGATCCAGGGCGTCGGCGCGGAGAACGAGTACGCCAACGTGCTGTCGCAGATAGGTGGACGGTATATCGACGTGACGGCGATCATGAGCAACCCCAACACCGACCCGCACACCTTCGAGGCCAGCGCCGCCGTCGCGGAGGAGGTGGGGCGGGCACAGCTGGTGGTGCAAAACGGAGTCGGCTACGACGACTTCATGACCCAGATCGAGAAGTCCGCCACCAGCTCGAGCCGGCGGGTGATCGACGTCCAGCGGGTTCTCGGCCTTCCCGACTCGACGCCCAACCCGCACCTTTGGTACGAACCGAGCACGATGCCCGCGGTCGCGAAGCGGATCGGGCAGGAGCTGTCCGCGCTGCAGCCTGCGCACGCTTCCTACTTCCAGCACAACGTGCAGTCGTTCGACAGGTCGCTTGATCCGTGGCATCAGGCCATCGCCGAGCTGGCCTCCCGGAACGCCGGTGCACCGGTGGCGGTCACCGAACCGGTGCCGGACTATCTGCTCCAGGCCGCGGGTCTCGACGACAAGACCCCCTGGGAGCTGCAGGCGGACGTCATGAACGGTGTCGACCTGTCTCCGCAGAGCGTGACGCTGGAGGAGAACCTGCTGCGGCAGCATCAGGTGAAGGCGTTCCTCTACAACCAGCAGGTCACCGACTCCGTGACCGAAACCTTCCTCGCCATCGCCGGGCAGAGCCGAGTGCCCGTCGTCGGGGTCTACGAGACCATGCCTCTCGCCTACACGTACCAGACCTGGATGCTCGCCGAGACCCGTGCCCTGCAGAACGCGCTCGACGACGGGACCTCCACGCAGCATCTCTGATGCCTGCGATGCTGAGAGCGTTGACGGTGATCGAGCAAAGAACGCCGACCCTGCAGGTGGTGAACCTGGGCGTGACGCTGGGCGGCCACCAGGTGCTGCGTGACGTCGATTTCACCCTCGCACCGGGGACCTTCGCGGGTCTTATCGGCTCCAACGGCGCAGGCAAGACGACGCTCTTCAAGGTCATCCTGGGCCAGCTTCCCGCCGGCAGCGGGCGCGTTCTGGTGGAAGGACGCCCGCGGCAGCCGCGTCAGCGCCTGGTCGGCTACGTGCCCCAGAAGATGCAGCTCGACCCCGATGCCCCGATACGCGCCCGTGACCTGGTGGGTCTGGGCCTCGACGGTCACCGCCTCGGCCTGCCGCTGCCGACTCGCGCCCGGCGGCGCCGGGTGGACGAGGCGCTGGCCCAAGTGGACGCGCTCCGGTTCGCCGACCGGCGGGTCGGCGCCCTCTCCGGGGGTGAGCAGCAGCGCGTCCTGCTGGCGACCGCGTTGATCGGGCGCCCCCGCCTGCTGCTGCTCGACGAGCCGCTGGCGAACCTCGACCTGCGCAGTCAGCGGGAGGTGGTGGCGGCGCTGCGAAGGATCGTGGAGACGGAGGGGATCTCGGTCCTCCTCTCGGCGCACGACATGAACCCGCTGCTGGATGCGATGGATCGGATCGTCTACCTGGCCCAGGGCCGGGCGGCGAGCGGAACCGTCCAGGAGGTGGTGCGCTCGGACGTCCTGAGCGAGCTCTACCGCGAGCGGGTGGACGTCGTGCGCGCCGGCGGCCGTTACGTGGTGCTGGCCGGCAGCGGCGGGAGACTGGAAGGTGGTCACTGCGACCCGGAGCTGGACCAGGCCTCCCCTGGATGACGCACCCGGCATGAGTACCGTGCTCACCTTTCTCTTCGCGCCCGGCTTCGCCCAGAGTGCCGTGGTCCGGACCGCCCTGGTGGCGGGCTGCGTGGTCGCCGCCGCCTCGGCCTGCGCGGGCGTCTTCACGGTGCTGCGCGCGCAATCGTTCGCCGGCCATGCGCTGGCCGACGTCAGCACCACCGGAGGCTCGGGCGCCTACCTGGTCGGCGTCAACCCGTTCTGGGGCTTCGCCGCGCTCGGCTTGGCCGCGGCCGGGGCGCTCGAACTCCTCGGGCTGCGCCTGCCCCGAGGACGGGACGTGGCGACAGGCATCGTCCTCGGCGCGGCGACCGGCCTGGCCGCGCTGTTCCTCTACCTGGGGACGACGCTGACCAGCACCACGGGCGCCCCGGTCCAGATCCTGTTCGGCTCGCTGTTCGTGGTCGACACCAGCCTGCTCCCGGTGCTGATCGGGCTGTCAGTGGTCTGCGTGGGGCTGGTGCTGGTGCTCTACCGGGTCCTGCTGCTCTCCTCGATCAGTCCCGAGATCGCCGCCGCGCGTGGCATCCCGGTGCGGTCGGTGGGCCTGGTGTACCTCCTGGTGCTGGCACTCACGGTGTCGCTCTCGGCGGTCACCATCGGCTCGGTGCTCTCGACGGCGCTGCTCATCGGGCCGGCGGCGACCGCCCTGCGGCTGACCCGGCACCCCGGCGTCGCCATGGCCGGGGCTGCCGTCCTGGCCGTGCTGGCGGTCGCGGTGGGGGTGGTGCTCGCGTACGACAGCGTGAGCTGGCCGCCCCATGGACACGTGTGGCCGGTGAGCTTCTTCATCGTGGCGCTGGTCTTCCTGGCCTACCTGGGGAGCGGGCTCCCGCGCCTGGTACGCGCCGGCGCCGGACGCTCGGTGCGGAGCGGCTGAGGTGTTCTCGTCCTTCATGCTCAACACCTGGATCGCGGCCACCGTGGTGGCGGTGGTGGCGGGGGCGATCGGCTTCTTCTGCGTGCTGCGAGGCGCGGCGTTCGTCGCCCATGCCGTCCCCCAGGGCGCGTTCGCGGGCGCCGCCGGCGCCGCGCTGATCGGCGTCAACACGCTCCTCGGGCTCGGCCTGTTCAGCGTGCTGGGGGCGCTGACGATCGGCTGGCTGGGCCGGCGTGGCCGCCACGATGTGGTCACCGCGCTGGCTCTGGTGAGCATGCTCGGCCTGGGCGCGCTCTTTCTCAGCTTCAGCGTCGAGTACGAGCCCGAGATCTACGGGCTCCTCTTCGGGCAGGTGCTCGGGGTGGCGCAGGATCAGCTGCTGCCGATCGCCGCCCTGGGCGCGCTCGCCGTGGTGGTGATCGCCTGCGTCTTCCGCCCGCTGCTCTGGAGCTCGATCGCGCCCGAGATGGGCCGCGCGCGCGGACTCCGCCCGGGGGTGCTGGACGTCGTCTTCCTGATCGTGGTGGCCTTGACCACGACGCTGACCGTGCCCGTGGTGGGGGCGCTGCTGACCTTCAGCCTCATGATCGCGCCCGCCGGGGCCGCCCGGTGCTTCGTCGCCGGGCCGGTGAAGGCGGCCCTGCTCTCGGTTGCGATCGCGCTGGTCACGGTGTGGGCCGCGATCGCCCTGGGCTACGTGACCGAGTGGCCGATCGGATTCTTCGTCGGCGCCCTGGGCGCGGTCGGGTACGGCACCGGGCGGCTCTACGCGTGGCTGCGCCGCACGCGCCGGGTGCCCACCGGGGCGACGAAAATGATGGAGGCATGACGAAGGTGCGCGCTGTCCACGAGGCGGTGGCGGCCCGGCTGCTGGCGGCCGACCAGCGGTACACGCCCGCCCGTCGCGAGCTGGTGGAGGCGATGATGGAGGCCCGCCGCCCCCTGACCATCCCCGAGCTGGTCGCCGTGGCGGAGAACATCCCCCAGAGCAGCGCCTACCGCAACGTCACGGTGCTGATGGAGGCGGGGGTGGCGAGGCGCATCGCGGGGACCGACGACCATGCCCGGTTCGAGCTCGCGGAGACCCTGCTGGGGCACCACCATCATCACGTGGTGTGCGCCCAGTGCGGTCGGGTGGAGGACATCGATCCCTCCGCGGCGCTGGAGGTGGCGCTGGGCGAGGCAGCCAGCCAGGCGGCGCGCCAGCAGGGGTACGAGATCACCGAGCACCGCCTGGACCTGGAGGGCCTCTGTCCCGACTGTCGACGGTAGTGAGGCGCGTAACTGGTCGCCGCCTCGGCGCGTTGCGCCACTGAGATGCGAGTGCCGCTTCGCAGGCTGCTGTTGACCATCTTCGCGGGGACCGCGGTGGCGGTCCTGGCCGGCTGTGCGGGGATGCCCAGCGCTTCGCGTCCGCCCACTCCGACGCCTCACACGACGGCCACCGCGACGCCGCCCGCGCTCGGCACGCCGACCGCGGCGCCGGTCACGCCGACCCCGGCTTCAGGCCCGGCAGCCGCTCCGACGCCCACCTCCGCGCCGGTGCCGGCCGCGACTCCGATGCCGGGGGGTACGCCGTCGGCCCCCTTCCCCTGGCCTTCGGGCACTCCCACCGTCGATCCGGGCCAGGTGGAGTTCGGTCTTCTGGTGACCGGTACACCGGCCCCCGGTGAGGAGCTCGACCTGTACTTCCAGGCGCCGCACGTAGGCCAGAATGAGTTCCAGCTGTGCGGGCCCGCCAATCCCTGCCGTGCCGAGCCGGGCCAGGTCTACACGTGGGGCAGCCGGAACATTCCGGGCGGAACCTCGCCGTGGGCCTTCCAGGAGCGGCTCGGTGGGACCACGACCACGATCGACTCCGGAACCCTGGACGCGACCCAGGGTGCGGTGATCACCGCCACCGTTTCACGCTGACCGCCGCCGGGAATACAATCAGCACACTACCGATATATCGTGACGTGCATAGCTTGAACGATTACAGAATTACGCGAGGCGCCCCTTGATGTGGGGCGGGGGCGGACGCCGCCCCGACTGGGGCCAGAAGCCCGAGGCCAAGCTCGAGTGGCCGATGCTGAAGCGCGTCTACCGCCACTTCCTCCCCTACTGGAAGGAGGCGATCGTGGTCCTCCTCTGCATCGGAGTGGCCGCGCTCCTGGGGCTGGTGCCGGCGGAGATCACGAAGTCGCTGGTCAACGGACTGAGCAGCCGCGACATCGCCTTCGCGGTGGTCTGCAAGCTAGTCGCGCTGCTCGTCGTCTCGGCCGTCGCCGCCGGTTTCATCGGGGTGCTCCAGAACTGGTTCAGCAACCGGATCAGCCAGAGCATCATGTACGACCTGCGCACCGGCCTCTTCGAGCACCTGCTGCGGCAGTCGGTGGCCTTCTTCACCCGGAACCGCACCGGCGACGTGATGTCGCGGCTGACCAACGACGTCAACGGCATCCAGTCGGTCGTCTCGGACACCATCTTCAGCCTGGTCCAGAACATCGTCATCATCGCCTCGACGCTGGTCTACATGTTCACGCTGAGCTGGCAGCTGACCCTGGCCGCGATCGTCGTGGTGCCCCTGTTCGCGATCCCGACGCGACGGGTCGGTCAGGCCACCTACCGGGCCCGCAAGGACACGCAGTCGAAGCTGAGCGAGATGACCGCCTACATGCAGGAGGTGCTCGGGATCTCGGGCATCCTGCTCGTGAAGGCGTTCGTCAAGCAGCAGGCGGAGCGCCTCCGGTTCCGGCTCCTCTCCCACGAGGTGCGCGTCTTGAGCGTCCGCCAGGCGATGGTCGGCCGCTGGTTCTTCATGGTGATGAGCGTGCTGGGGACGGCGGGACCGGCCGTGCTCTGGGTGCTCGGCGGCTACCTGGTGCTGAAGGGCGAGCTCTCGGTGGGCGTGGTCGTCACCTTCGCCACCGTGCTGCTCTCACGTCTCTACGGCCCGGTCGGGCAGCTGACCTCGCTCCACGTCAACATCGTCGGTTCGCTGGCGCTCTTCCAGCGCATCTTCGACTACCAGGACCTCCCCGTCGAGATCGACGACAAGCCGGGTGCGGTGGTGCTGGACCAGGCGGAGGGCGCGATCGATTTCGACCACGTCGGCTTCCGCTACCAGCCGGCCACCCTGGCGCTCGATGACGTCACGTTCCACATCGAGCCCGGCCAGCTGACGGCGCTGGTCGGCCCCTCGGGTGCGGGCAAGACCACGATCACGTCGCTGCTGCCGCGGTTCTACGACCCCACCGAGGGAGCGGTGCGGCTGGATGGGACGGACCTGAGGGATCTGACGCTGGAGTCTCTCGGACGCCAGATCGGCATCGTGTTCCAGGACACGTTCCTCTTCCACTCCTCGGTGCGCGACAACCTGCTGTACGTGCGGCCGGAGGCGACCGAGGAGGAGATGGTCGCGGCTGCCCAGGCGGCCCACATCCACGACCTCATCGTCTCGCTGCCCGACGGGTACGACACGATCGTGGGGGAACGCGGCCACCGGCTCTCGGGAGGCGAGAAGCAGCGGATCGCGATTGCGCGGGTGATCCTGAAGGACCCCCGGCTGCTGATCCTCGACGAGGCGACTTCGGCCCTCGACTCGGAGTCGGAACGCCTGATCCAGTCGGCGCTGGCCCCGCTCTTCAAGGGCCGGACCTCGATCGTGATCGCCCACCGGCTCTCGACGGTGCTGGCGGCGGACAAGATCCTGGTGCTGGACCAGGGCCGGGTGGTGGACCAGGGCACCCACCAGGAGCTGCTGGCCCGCGACGGCCTCTACGCGCGGCTGTACCGGACGCAGTTCAGCCCCGACCCCGTCTTCGCCGCCTGACCCCAACCGGAATCTCCGGTTTCGCGTGAAAACGGGACTATGGGGCCTCCCATAGTGCCGGTTTCGCGTGAAAACGGGATTGTGAAGCCGGAAACGGCGGTGGTGGGCGCGCTGCTAGAGTCGGGCTCGCTCATGCCGGCGCCCCTCGACGTCCTGCACGCCACCTTCCACCTGCAGGCCTTCCGGCCCGGCCAGGAGGCGGTGGTGGAGGCCCAGCTGGAGGGACGGGACGTCCTTTCGGTGGCCCCCACCGGTTCCGGCAAATCCATCAGCTACTGGGTGCCGGCGCTCCTCACGACCGGGACCACCGTCGTCGTCTCCCCGCTCATCGCGTTGATGAAGGACCAGGTCGACCGGCTCCGGTCCCTTGGCGTGGAGGCGGCGTTCGTCAACTCCACGCTCCAGCGCTGGGAGCAGGAGGAGGTCCTGGCCGGCGCGGAGGCGGGTCGGGTCCGGCTCCTCTACGTGGCTCCCGAGCGGTTCGCCAGGCCAGGCTTCGCCGAGCGGCTCCGTGCCCTGAGACCGGCCCGCTTCGTGGTCGACGAGGCGCACTGCATCTCTACCTGGGGCCACGACTTCCGGCCTGACTACCGGCTCCTGGGCGGGGCCATCGAAGCGTCCGGCCGTCCGCCGATCTCGGCCTTCACGGCCACCGCCACGCCGCAGGTGAGGCAGGACATCGTCCGCTCGCTGGGCCTTCGCGAACCGCTGATATCGGTCACCGGCTTCCATCGCGAGAACCTCCGGCTGGCCGCCCGCCGCCTGCGCAACGACGAGGAGAAGGTGCGGTTCCTGATCGGACGTCTGGACCGGGTGCCGGGCCGCTGCCTGGTCTACTGCGCGACGGTTCGCGGCACCGAGGAAGTGGCCGCTCAGCTTCGCGAGGCCGGGCATGAGGCGGCCGCCTATCACGCCCAGCTCGACGAGGGCCCCCGGCGCCAGGTCCAGGAGGACTTCAGCGGCGGGCGGCTGCGGGTGGTCGCGGCCACCCTCGCGTTCGGGATGGGCGTCGACATCCCGGACATCCGCCAGGTCATCCACTATCACCTCCCGAGCTCACTCGAGGGCTACTACCAGGAGGCGGGCCGGGCCGGTCGCGACGGCGATCCCGCCAGCTGCATCCTGCTGTGGCGCCCCGGCGATCGCGACATCCAGACCTTCCTGCTCGACAAGACGGCGGAGGAGGCGGGCGGCGGCCCGGAGGTGGAGGAACGGCGCCGTCACGGCTACGCGCGCCTGCAGCAGATGGAGTCGTACGCCCGCCTCCGGACCTGCCGGCACGCGCGCATCGCCGACTACTTCGGCGAAGAGGGCGTGGCGCGAACCTGCGAAGCGTGTGACAACTGCCTGTCCGGCCGGGAGGATCACGAGGAGGCGGTCGACCCGGCGATCGTCCGCAGCGCGCTGGAGGCGGTGTCGCGCTTCCGCCTCGGAAGCGCCAACCTGGCCGCGATCCTCGCCGGCACCGACACGAAGTGGGTGCGGGCACACGGTTGGGCGCTGGAGACGCCGCAGTTCGGTTCGCTCCGCGGATGGCCGGTGGAGCGTATCCGAACGCTGATCGGGGAGCTGGTGGACACCGGCCTGGCGCGGCTGTCGCCGGGCGACTATCCCACGCTGCTGATGACCGAAGACGGGCGCCTGGTGCTCGAAGAGGCGGCGGTCCCCGAGGTGACGCTGCCCCCGGCCCCACCGCCCGCCCGCTCCTCCCGACGCGACGGCGGCGCGGCGGCGCTGACCGGCGACGACGCGCTTCTGATGGAGCGGCTGCGAGCCTGGCGCTCGGGGCTCGCGCGTGCCCAGCAGGTGCCGGCCTACGTCATCCTCCCGGACCGCGCCCTGGCGGCCCTCGCCGTCCACCGACCGCGGGACCGATCGGCTCTGCTGGCCGTGCCCGGCATCGGGGAGGCGAAGCTCACGCGCTACGGGGCGGACCTGCTCCGGCTGATCGCCGGCGACGCGTAGCCGTTCATCCGCGAACTGGCCCTCAGGCGGGCCCGTTTTCGGCGGCCCGTTGCCCACAAACGGCAGGTCGAGGCGTTGGGGAGGGATGAAATCATGCGGAGCGACCGATGGAAGGCCATGAATCTTGTAGGATCAGCCCAATGGGAGAGCGGGTGAGCGGGACCTTCGACGCGGTCGAGCACGAGTCGCATCGGGAGCTTGAACGGACAGTCCGCGAGCTCGAGTTCCTGCAGCGACTGTCCCAGTCGGCGGCCTCCACCATGGACTCGGACGCCCTGCTCTCGCTCCTCATCCATGAGACCACCTCTGCCCTCGGCACCGATGTCTGCTCGCTCTACCTCCTCGGGGCGCGGCGCGACGATCTGGTGCTGACGGCGACGAACGGCCTCAACGAGGCGATGGTCGGCCGCGTCCACATGCGGGTAGGGGAGGGTATCACGGGCTGGGTCGCCGCCCAGCGAACCCCCAAGCTGGTCTCCGACGTCACCACCGACCCGGCCTGGCACTGGGTGCCCGGCTTCGACGAGGAGCGCTTCCACTCCATGGTCTCGGTGCCCATCGAGTCGGGCCCGCGCCTGGTCGGCGTGCTCAACGTGCAGTCGGTCGAGCGCCGTGAGTTCACCGACGAAGACCTGAGCTTCCTCCGCGCGATCGCCGGGCAGGTGGCCGGAATCCTGGAGCGGAACGAGCTGCAGCGCCGCCTGGAGGCGCAGCTGATGCGCATCCGCCTCTCCTACGACATCCACGAGAGGTTCACCAAGCTCACGCTCGAGGGCGCCGGCATCCCGGCCATCCTGGATGCGATCGGAGCGCTGGCGGGCGGCGTCGCCGGTCTCTACTCGCCGCTCGGCTTTCGGGTCCGGGTCGCGGAGTCGGAGTCGGATGAGCTGCCGGCGCGGCTCCAGGTGCCGCCGGCGGTGCTGGTCGCCGGGGCGCGCGATCTGCGAGCCACCGCCGGCCGGCGCCGGATCCCGGTCGACCTGACGCCGGTGCGCGCCGGCGACGACGTGCTCGGGGTGCTCGCGGTGGAGGTTCCCGAGCGGGCGCAGGACCAGGAGGGCCGCCGCCGGGCGCTGGAGCATGGGGCGACCGTGCTGGCGCTGGAGCTCTCGAAGGAGCGAGCCGCCGCCGAGGTCGAGCGCCGTCTCCGGGGCGATCTCATCGAGGAGGTCCTGGCCGGTGGGCTGGACGCGGACGAGGCCGAGCGGCTCGCCCGCCAGGCGGAGCGCCTCGGACACCGGCTGCCGAGCCGTGCCTGGGTTCTGGTCATCGAGCCCGACGGCCAGGGGGACGAGGACGGGACCGGCTCCGAGCAGGACGTCGTTCTCGACCGGCGCCTGACCGAGCTGCTCGCGCGCCGGGTCCCCGCCTCGCTCACGCTGCTGCGGTCCTCGTCGGCGGTGGTCCTGCTTCCGGAGGAGTCGGCCGCCGACCTCCCTTCCGCCGAGCGGATCGCCGAATCGCTTCGCGCCACCCTGTCGGCCGTGGTCCAGGTGGGCAGCGCCTCGGCCGGGATCGGCAACCTGGCGACCTCGGTCTTCGAGCTCGGGCGCTCGCATCAAGAGGCACGGCAGGCGCTCCGCCTGGCGCGCCGTGCCGGCACTCGCGCACAGGTGACGTCCTACCGTTCTCTGGGCGCGTTCCGGCTCCTGCTCGAGGTCCAGTCGCCGGAGGCTCTGCGGCGTTTCGTGAGCGAGGTCCTGGGCCCGCTGGTCGACTACGCCCAGAGCCGCGACACACCGCTGCTGGAGACGCTGGAAGCGCTGGTCGCGGCGCGCTGGGTGCGCCGGGCCGCGGCCCGCGATCTCGGCATCCACATCAACTCGCTGAACTACCGCATCGCGCGGATAGAAGAGCTGACGGGAACCCCGGTCTCCGACCCCGAGGTGCGGGTGGCGATCGCGATCGCGCTCCACGCCCGTGCCATGCTCGGCACCTCCTGACGCCGGCGCCGCGCCCGCGACGCCCACGCGACGCCAGACCGTGCTCGGTCTGCCGGGTCGGCGAGGATTGAGGTGTGAGCTCCTGGCGACATCCGAATCAGCGACTGCACGCGGACCTGCCGGTCGAACTGCGGAGGGCGCCCGTGCCGGGCCAGGTTCGGGACTGGATCCAGCGGATGACCGCCTCGCGGGTGGTGTCGGTGCGCCGCCTGCCCGGTGCCTCCAGCACAGCGGTGCACGCCGTCCTGCTGGAGAACGGCACCACGCTCGTCCTGCGCCGCTATGCGTGGGCGAAATTCCTCTTCGACGAGCCGGAGGCACCTGCCCGCGAGGTCGAGGCCCTCGAGTACGCCCACCGGCACGGGCTGCCGGCACCGTCAGTGATCGCCGCCGACCCGGCGGGATCGAACGTGGGGGATGGGGTGCCGGTCGTCCTGATGGAGCGCGTCCCCGGGCGGGCGCTTGCGTCACCCGACGTGCGGGCCCTGGCCGCCCTCGCCGCGCGGGTCCACCGGGTGAGCGGCACCTCGTTCGGGCATCGCTACTTTCCGTGGTGCCGCGCAACCTCGACCCGACCGCCGCGGGGCTGCCGGCGCCCGGACGTGTGGCAGCGCGCGCTGGACCTGTGGCGGTCGGCCGAGCCCCCGTACGAGGCGTGCTTCGTCCACCGGGACCTCCACCCGGGAAACGTGCTGTGGTCACGGGGCGCCGTCGCCGGACTGGTTGACTGGGCGAACGCCTGCCAGGGCCCCGCCGGCATCGACATCGCGACCTGCCGCTGGAACCTGCGGGACTGGGCCGGCGAGGAGGCCGCGGCCGCGTTCGTCGACACGTACGAGTCGATCACGGGTCGACGCCACCATCCGTACTGGGACGTCGCGAAGATCGTCGAAGACGACTGGGACCTCGTCGATGCACCCGAGCGGGTGTGGGCCGCCGAGGTCCTGCTGGCGCAAGCGATGGCCGCCCTGTAAGGTCAGAGTGCGGACACTCCGACGCTAGCACCTCCGCGGTAAGGTCAGAGTGCGGACACTCTGGCGCTCAGAGGTAGCGCCGCCGCAGCTCGCCGGTGCTCATCCACAGCTCGCCGGGCCACCGGGAGGAGTGGTGCTCGACGGACCTCCAGCCACCGGGGTTGTAGAGCAGCACCAGGCCGGCCATGAAGAACCGGTCCAGCCGCAGGTGAAGGGTGTGGGGGAGGCGGCGGAACTCGAACCCGAGGATCGGGGCCGCGGGCGCCATGAAGGTGGTCCCGTGGAGCGCGGCGACCGGTCCCAGGGCCCCTCCCTCGACCAGCCGAGCCAGCGCGTGCAGGTCCTCTCGCAGGAGCCGCACCATCCCGAGCGGCCGGACCCCGGCGGCCGCGAGGCCTGCGAACCGGTGATTGTCCAGGTGCAGCTCGAGGATCACCGCACCCGGCCCCAGCCGCCCACCGTCGCGCAGCCTCATCCGAGGGCCCCTGTAGCGCCTCACCGCGTACCGCAGGACGCCTTCCTCGCGGATCGGCCGGATCCGCTGCAGGGCGGCCAGGAGGCGCTCCCACCCGATCCAGACGTCGAGCACGCCCAGCGCCCGGCCGCGCCTCGCCCAGCCGGCCCGCAGGAGGTACCAGACCGGCTGCGGCCGCCGGTTGCGCTCAGCCGGAACCGGTGCCGGAGACATGAACCTGCTGCGGGCGGTCAGGACGCGGCTCGACGCGGCGCAGGACGACCGCCATCCCGAACCCGATCAGGGCCATCAGGATGTCGTTGAACCCGCGGTAGAGGAGGGCGGCGACGGCGGCCACCGCGGCGGCCACGCCCTGGGTCGCGATCAGGCCGGTCATCAGCGCCTCGTAGGCGCCCAGGGAGGAGGGGAGCACGGTCAGGCTGGAGCCGACCTGGCCCAGCGAGTAGGTGAACGCGATGCGGGAGAGGCTCACGCGGTCCGCGTGGACTCCCCGCAGCGCGAGCGTGAAGAGCGCGATTGCGAGCAGCGAGGCGAGCACGTCGAGCAGGACCACCGGGATCAGCGTCCGGGGGCGCAGCAGATGCCGGAACGAAGGCCCCAGCAGCTGCACCTGCGCCTCGAACCGGCGCAGCAGCGGGAGGCGGGTCACCAGTCCGGCGAGCGCGTGGTAGAGCCAGGGCCAGAGCAGGATGGTGAAGATCACGGCCTGCGGCAGCAGCGTCGCGCCAAGCCCGGTGAACAGCAACGGGGCCTGCAGGGCGGCGGGGACCATGGCCAGCGTGAGCACGACGAAGTAGACCAGGTCGTCGAAGACCACGGTGCCGGTCACGGCCCCGACCTCGACGCGGGTTTGGCTTCCGGTCTCGACCAGGGGTACCCGCCAGAGGTCACCGCCAGGGAGGTAGGTGAACGTCTGCGACATGTACGTGATCGCGATCGCTCGCCAGAGCGTGACCTTGATCCCGGCTCCCCGCAGCGCGATCCACCAGGCGACCGCGTGCACCAGGTAGAGCAGCAGCACCGTAGGGAGCATGAGGGCGAGCATCGCCGGGTCGGCGTGTGCCAGCGCCCGTGCCACCTGCGCCGGATGCACGGCGATGACCAGAGCGACCAACGCGATGACTCCGACGACCACCACCCAGTGCTCCCGGAACCACCGTGTCATCGCTGCCATTAGTTTCACTCACAGCAACGGCCACGCCACAACCGTCATTCCCGGGCGCCGCGTCCTCCGTGCCCCGGGCCCAGAGATACGAAGAGGGCCCCAGTGTTACCTGGGGCCCTCGGGCGTGGGGTGGGTTTCTGGTCAGAGTGTACCTAAACCCGTCAGGCGTCGTGGTAGAGGGCGAACTCCCACGGGTGCGGCCGCAGCGCGACCTGGTCGATCTCGTCTTCTTTGACCGCGACGTACATGTCGAGGACGTCCTGGGTGAAGACGCCGCCCTCGAGCAGGAACTGGTGATCCGCTCGGAGTGCCGCCACCGACTCTTCCAGCGAGCCGGGCACGCTGGCGATCGCGTCCTTCTCAGGGCCCTCGAGCTCGTAGATGTCCTTGTCCAGCGGGCCGGCCGGCTCCAGTCCCCGCTTGATCCCGTCGAGGCCCGCCATCAGCATCGCGGGGAACGCGAGGTAGGGGTTCGCCGTCGGGTCGGGCGACCGGAACTCGATCCGCTTCGCCTTCGGGCTGTCCGAGTACATCGGGATGCGGACGCAGGCGGACCGATTCCGCTTCGAGTAGACCAGGTTGATCGGTGCCTCGTAGCCCGGCACCAGGCGCCGGTAGGAGTTGGTGGTGGGCGCGCAGAGCGCGAGCAGCGCCGGAGCGTGCGCGAGCAGGCCGCCGATGTAGTGACGCGCCAGCTCCGACAACCCCGCGTACCCGGACGCGTCGTGCATCAGCGTCTGGCCGTCCTTCCAGAGGCTCTGGTGGGTGTGCATGCCGGTCCCGTTGTCACCGAACAGAGGCTTGGGCATGAACGTCGCGACCAGCCCGTTCTGGTCGCAGACGTTGCGCACGATGTACTTGTAGAGGACGACCTGGTCCGCCATCTTGCGCAGCGTGTCGAAACGGAGGTCGATCTCGGACTGACCACCGGTACCGACCTCGCCGTGCTGCACCTCGACCGTCACCCCGGCGTCGATCAGCTTCAGCATGATCTCGGAGCGGAGGTCCTGGAGCTTGTCGACGGGTGGTGCCTGGAAGTAGCCGCCCTTGGCTCGCGGCCGGTAGCCGAGGTTGGGCCTCCCGTTGGCCCCCGTGTTCCAGTGCCCCATGTCGGAGTCGATGAAGTAGTAGCCGCTGTGGACGTTCTGGTCGAAGCGCAGGTCCTTGAAGATGTAGAACTCGGCTTCCGGACCCCAGTAGCTGGTGTCCGCGATGCCGGTGGTCTTCAGGTACTCCTCCGCCTTGCGGGCGATGTACCGGGGATCCCGGCTGTACGGCTGGTGGGTCAGCGGGTCCACCACGTCACAGGTGACCGCCAGCGTGGGGACCTGGAGGATGGGGTCGATGATCGCGGTGTCCGGGTCGGGGAACAAGAGCATGTCGCTCTCTTCGATCGACTGAAAGCCGCGCACCGAGGAGGCGTCGAAGCCAAGCCCCTCCTCGAAGGCGCCCTCGTCGAACTCGTCGAGCGGGACGCTGAAGTGCTGCATGGTGCCGAAAAGGTCGCTGAACCGGATGTCGACGACCTTGATGCCATTCTCCCGCGCCCTCTGCAACACCTCGGCGGGTGTCGTCCTGCTATTCGTGGCCAGCGTTACGGCCATGCTTCCCCTCCTCGAGTCGGTGATTCATTCGGAGTAAAGCGTAGGTGCCGGATGAGGGGGCATCGTTGGTGACTCCGACCGGAAGGCACCCGGGGCTTCTCGTTCGGTCCACCCAACCGCGAACAAAAAAAGAAGAGGCGGTCCGATGGGGCCGCCTCTCAATCACCAGAGTGATTGGTCAGGCCTTGACCGGCGCCTGCTTCTCGAAAAAGGACCGGACGCCACGCGGGCCCGGGTAGCCGACCAGCCGGTCGATCAGCTGCCCGTTGCGGAACACGCCCAGGGTGGGGACTCCGCGAACGTCGTACTGCATCGCGGTCTTGGGGCTGTCGTCCACGTCGAGCTTGCCCACCGTGACCCTGCCCTGATACTCCTCGGCGAGGTCGTCGACCACCGGCGCCATCGCCTTGCAGGGACCGCACCAGGTCGCCGAGAAGTCGACCAGCACGGTGCCCTCAGCCTTCAGAACGTCCTGATCCCAGGTCCCGTCCGAAAACTCTTTGACACTGCTCATGACCCACGAAACACCACCGCCCCCAGAACGTATTCCGACCGCACCGATCCCTGGCTGGGAGAATTGACGCGGCATGGCCACAACCACGCAGGAGCCGGCCGGCTCGGTCTCCGCCGCCGGGGGCACGGCGGAGCCCGGGCCTCTTCTGCAGGCGCGGGACCGCGTGCTGGAGATCGCACCCGGTCTTCTGACCTGGACCCTGGTGCTGTCTCCCGCCTGGATCCCGCTCGCCTTCGGCTACTACGGGGCGCTGGCGGTGGCGATCTCGATCCTCATCTTCGACCTCTACTGGTTCACCCGCTCGACGATCGTCGTCAGGGGTAGCTGGGGGACCTACCGCCACCTGCGCCGTGACATGAAGATGGACTGGCTGGAGAAGTGCCGGGAACCCGTCCCCGAGGGGAGCCGGGACCCGCTCAGCTACTCCCACCTCTGCCTGATCCCGACCTACACCGAGCCCTACACCACGCTGGAGCGGACGGTGCAGGCGATGGCGGAGGCCAACTATCCCAGGGAGCTGAAGCTGGTCGGCATCATCACGCGCGAGACGGACAAGCCGGGGTGGGCGAACGTGGCCCGGCTGCGCGAGAAGTTCGGCCACGAGTTCGCGGACTTCTACCACATCAAGGACCCGCTCGAGCCGCCGCTGGTACCGGGCAAGTCGGCGGCCATGAACTGGGGCGGCCGCACCATGGTGAAGCGTCTCACCGACCTCGGATACGACTTGAAGCGGGTGATCGTCACCGACCTCGACTCGGACTATCGGGTCCACCCCCAGTACTTCGCCTGGCTCAGCTATCACCAGGCCCGGACGCCCTTGCCCGACAGCACGATCTGGCAGCCGATCCAGCTCTTCTACAACAACATCTGGGCGGTGCCGACGCCGGTGCGCGTGATGACCGCGATCTCCACCCAATCCGCGCTCTATATGCACTCCCAACCCCGGCGGCTGGTGCCGTTCTCGAGCTACAGCCTGCTGCTCGACACCGTGCGCCGCGTCGGGTACTGGGACAAGGACGTGATCCCGGAGGATTCGCGCTTCTTCTGGAAATCGTTCTTCGTCTTCGGGCGGGATCTCAAGGTGCGGCCGTGCTTCCTGCCGCTCTACGGGGACTCGCCGGAATCCCGCGACTACGCCGGGACGCTGCTCAACCAGTACAACCAGACCAAACGCTGGGCGTGGGGGGTGACCGACATTCCCTACGCGGCCAAGCGCCTCTTCGAGCACCCGGAGATCCCGTTCTGGCTCCGCATCTACCGCTTCTGGAACCTCAGCGCGACGCATGTGAACTGGGTCTTCCTGCCGATCCTCCTGCTGCTGGGGACCGACATGCCGGTCTGGGTCTCGGTCGACTTCTCGCTCACCGACTTCGGGCAGAACCTGTGGGTGTTCTCGACGCTGATCGTCTCGGCGGCGCTCTTCTCGGCCGCCATCCTGATCTACGTCGAGGCCCGCCTGCTGCCGCCCAAACCGCCCGGCTGGAGCCGCTTCCACCGGGTCGCGATCTACTTCCAGTACCTCACGTTCCCGATCATCGGCATCGTGCTGAACGCGATCCCGGCGCTCGAGTCGCACACCCGCCTCCTGCTCGGGAAGTACCTCGAATACCGCGTCACCGAGAAGGTCTGAGCAGGTGCCGGTGCCGGAGCTGCTGATCGCGAAGAATCCTGACCCCGAATCGCACCTCGGCTACCTGCTCCTGGTCCCCCACGGTGGTGGACTCGTGTTCCGGACCTCGGGCGTCTGGCCTCGTACCAAGGCCCTCTTCTGCTATCCGATGCTGCGGGAAGACTGGCCGCGGCAACCCGAGATCGTGGAACGGGTGCCGGTCCGGTCCTGCGCGCGCCGGGGCGGCGCCATCGACCTGGTGCTGGACCGCGCGCGGGAGAACCGCTCGCAGATCGTGTACACGGTCTCCCGAGGGCGGGAGACGATCTTCTGGCAGTCGTCGCGCACCCGCCGGCAGGCGCGTCCGCAGGTGTCCGTGCCGACAGCCCGGGCGGCCGGCCTGGACGAGCTGGAGGTCCTGGTCGACGCGCACGAGCACTACGCCTACACCTTCAAGACGCAGCAGGTGCGCACGACCCGGCAAGCGCTGCCGTGCGGCGACTACGGCGTGCGCCTGGGGGAGCGTCTGGTGGCGGCGGTGGAGCGGAAGTCGCTGCCGGACCTGATCAGCAGCGCTCTGGACGGGCGGCTGAGGTTCGCGCTGGGTGAGCTGGCCGGGCTCCCACGCGCCGCGGTGGTGGTGGAGGACCGCTACTCGCAGCTCTTCAAGTCGAGCTACGTGCGGCCCGCTTTGGTCGCGGACTCGCTGGCCGAGCTCCAGGTGCGGTGGCCGGAGATTCCGATCGTGTTCTGCGAGACCCGCGGACTGGCTGAGGAGTGGACATACCGCTACCTGGCGGCGGCGTACAGCTGGGCGGATACCGAGGCAGCCGCCGAGGCGCGGGTCAGCTCCCTGCCCCAGCCCGCGCTGCGGGTCCTGAGGCCGCGGTCATCCGGCAAGCCGACCGCGAGCGAGGTGCGGGCGTGGGCGCGGGACCATGGCCTGCACGTGCCCGACCGCGGCCGCCTCCGTCCCGAGGTGTGGGCGGCCTGGGACCAGTCGCACCCCGCCAACGACGAGTAGCCTGCGCATGCGGCCGGCGCCGCAAACCCGGAACGACCGTTTCTGCACACCCCGTTCCTACCCGGCGCCCGGAAGGCACGGGGTGTGCAGAAACGTGCCCGCTAGCGGCACTGGGCGTCCCAGGAAGGGCGCAGCTAGCCGCCGGTGATCCCGAAGATGGTCCAGCCGGCCAGCGCCCAGAACGTGAAGGACGCGACCCAGGTCATGAGGAGGATCCACGCGGTCCCCGTGATCACGTTCCGGCCCGGCACCGGCCACGTCGCCCACCCCAGGAGGCGGGCCAGGCGCGGCCCCACGATCTGGTCCAGGAACGGCCAGAGGAGCAGGATCAGGATGATGACGGTCGGGATGTAGATCGCCATCACCACCTCCGGCCCCAGCTTCAGGAACTGGAAGAGCCAGAGGAAGTACCAGTCCGGCCGCGGCGTGATGACGATGGTCGGGTTCGCCGCGCTCGGAAGCTGCATGTTGATCGCCTGGAAGACCGACAGCAGGCCCATCGCGATCAGCATCGACATCATGATCACGGGGTACGGCCAGAAGTGGTCGGGGAAGAACGGGTGGGTCTCCTCCTCCGGCATGTCGTCCGCCAGGTGGTGTCCCGCCGACTGGCCGAAGAGCACCGAGACCAGCCCCAGCGAGACCGCGATCGGGTAGAGGATGTCGTCCTTCCCGATCAGGATTCGCTTGTCCGAAGGCTCCAGCACGTGGCCGCCGTGGCCGCCGCCCCCGTCCACCTCGACGATCGGGATCGCCGCGGTCGTCGCGCCCGGGCCCTCGGACCAGAGGCCGTCCCACTGCGTGGTCGGGATGCCGTCCGGACTCTCGTCTCTAACCCGCCGGACTCTCTTCTCGTCAGTCATCTCACATGGGCTCCGAGATGCCGGCCCGCCGGATCATCCGGAAGTGGACGTACATGAGCAGCACGATGGCCGCGGGAGGATGAACACGTGCAGCGTGAAGAACCGCTGCAGCGTGGCGCCGCCCAGGATCGGACTCCCTTGCAGGATGTTGCGGAGCGCGTCACCCACGATCGGCGCCAGGCCGACCAGCTGGATCGTCACCTCCGACGCCCAGTATGAGGTGGAGTCCCAGGGCAGCAGGTAGCCGGTCAGGGAGAACGCGATGATGATGAAGAGCATGATCACGCCGACCATCCAGTTCAGCTCGCGCGGAGCTCGGTAGGAGCCGGTCCAGAAGACGCGTGCCATGTGCAGGACGATCATCACGATCAGCAGGTTCGCGCCCCAGAAGTGGATGCCCCGCACCAGCGGCCCCATGTAGACGTCCTTCATGATGAACTGGACGCTGGCCCACGCCGCGGGCTGATTCCCGAAGCTGCTGGACACCGTCGCCGCGTCCGGCACGTAGTAGAAGCTGAGGAAGATCCCGGTCAGGATCTGAAAGACGATCAGCGTGAACACCATCCCGCCAAAGCAGTAGTAGAACGCGTTGGCGAAGTTGGGCACTCGCTGGTAGAGCGCGTCGTCCACCGCGGCGGTGAACGGGAACCGCTGGTCGAGCCAGTCGACGACGGCGATCTGAACGTTCTTCGGACTGGGGATGCTCGCCATCGATACCTATCCTGCCCCGATCACCTGGTAACCGTCGAAGATGACATCGGCCGGACCGCTGCCGCGCCGGAAGCTGTAGTGCGACAGCGGGGCTTCGGCCGGGCCGTGTGCGACCGAGCCGTCGAGGCGGAACTCCGACCCGTGGCAGGGGCAGACGAACAGGGTCACGGCCGATTGCCAGGCGTAGCTGCAGCCGAGGTGCGGACAGGTGATCGAGTAGGAGGTCAGCGCCCCCACCAGGTTCACCATGTAGCCGCCGTAGCTGACCTTGCCCGCGTAGTTGTCACCGCCGCCGTCGACCATCCGCAGCGCGAGACCGGAGGGCGCGTTGAACTGCACCGGGGTGGTGGGCTTGATGTCGTCCAGGGCGGTGCCCAGGGTGATGTGCACATCCACCGGCTTCACCCGACCGTTCGCGTTGGGCCAGATGAAGATGAGGAGTGGCACGACCACCACCCCGGCGAAGGCCGTCAACAGGCCGGTCATCCACCAGACGATGAACTTCCGCCTGGTCATCTCGGCAGGGCTGCTGCCGACAGGCTCGCGGGAGACGGACGGTTCTGCGATGGCTGCCTGCCTCCTGACAGGTGGTGACGGGCCGTGTACAGATCCGAATCTAGCACAGCGGCTGGGACCGGCAGCCGGTCCAGTTCACAGGTCGTCCAGGTCGGCTGAAAGCCGCCCAGGTAGGATGGCGGCACCGTTGGACGACGCCTCCGCCAACAAGCCGCGGGGTTCGGCGCTCGTCGGCGCCGGCTCCCGCGCGATCCGCAACACCGCACTCCTGATGGTCGCCCGGGTCATCTCCCGGGTCCTCGCCCTGGTGGTCCTGATCGTCATGAACCGGGCCCTGCTCGCGTCCGAGTTCGGTCAGTACTCGACCGTGGTCTCGATCTCCGGGTTCGTGACGGTGATCATGGACGTCGGCTTCAACACGCTCTATCAGCGCGAGGCGGCGCGTGACCAGGGGGAGCTGAGCGGCTACCTCTCCAAGCTGGTCTCGGTCCGGCCGCTGTTCGCGGTCGCGGCGCTGGTGGTCTTCGCCTGCGTCGTCCCGCTCGCCACCCACGGCGCCTGGGAGATGGTGCCGGCCGGCTTCGCGATGATGGTGCTGGCCTCCTACTCGAACCTGCTGCGCTACTCGCTGTACGCCGTGCAGCGGCTGCGGGCGGAGGCGGTCGCGATCGTGCTCGAGTCGCTCCTGCTCCTGGCCGCCACGCTGGTGGGCGCGTTCACCCACCAGGGGCCGACCTACTACCTGTGGGCCTACGCGCTGACCTACGCGTTCGACTGCGTCTACTTCTGGATCGTCCTGCACGCGCTCCGGATCGCGCGGGTCCGGTGGAGCTGGGACCCCGGGTTCGTACGGGGATGGCTGGTGATGAGCCTCCCGTTCGCCCTCACGTTCGTCATCACCTCGATCTACTTCAACATCGACCAGCCGCTGGTCAACCTGATTCGGGGCAGCACCGAGGCCGGCTGGTACGCCAGCGCCTACAAGGTCTTCGCGTCCGTGCTCTTCCTGGCCCAGACCGTCCTCAGCGTCGCGTTTCCCGTCCTCTCTCTGATGTGGTCGGAGAAGGACGCCCGTCTTCACTGGGCGGTTGAGCGGCTCTGGAAAGGCCTGCTGGCCGCGGGCTGGCCGATAACGATCGGCTGCGTACTCCTGGCGCCCGCCTTCCGTTTCATCTACAACTACGGGCCGTCGGAGCCCGCCTTCCGAATCCTCTCCATCGGGATCGTCTTCATGTTCGTGACCAACACCTTCATCGGCGCCCTCAACTCGATCGACCACCAGGCGAGCTTCGCCTGGGCGGCCTTCTGGTCGATGGTCCTCAACGTGGGGAGCAACCTGATCGCGATCCCGCTCTGGGGCTACATCGGCGCCTCCTGGACCACGGTGCTGACCGAGGTCTTCCTCTGCGGCGCCGGTTTCTTCCTCCTGCGCCGCCACCTGCTGACGCTTCGGATCCCCAGGCTCTCCTGGCGCATCCTCCTCGCCGGGCTCATCATGGGGGCCGGCGTGTTTCCCTTCCGTGACGTCACCGGCTGGCTGGTGCTACCGGTGATCGTCGGCGCCGCGGTTGTCTACGGCCTGGCCCTGCTTCTGCTGCGGGCGGTCGACCGGGACGAGTGGCGGCTGGTGCGCAGCCTGGTCCAGCGGCGGGTGGCGGGCTGATGATGGCGCGCGGCCGGCGAATCGCGCTGCTTCAGGCGGTGCTGGATGCGGTGGCGGTGCTGGTCGCCCTCTACATCTCCTATCAACTCCGGTTCACGCTGCTCCCGGACTTCCCGGGCAAGTACCCGGGCGGCGAGCCGCCCGCTCCCCACAAGTACGCGCTGGCGGCCCCGGTGCTGGTGGCGATCGTGATCGTCGTCTTCTTCCTGCTCGGGGTCTACCGGCAGCGGCGAGGGAAGGACTTCATCGACGAGCTGCTGGCCCTGATCTGGGGGATGGTGGTGGTGGCGGTGGTGACCCTGGCCGGGGTCGGTCTCTACCGGGAGAGCGGCCGCAACGGGACCGAGTTCCAGTTCTCGCGCGAGACCGCCATCTACTGGATCCTGATCACGGGGCTCTTGATCGCCATCGCCCGATACCTGCTGCGCCGCGTCGTGGCCGGCCGGCGCGCGCGCGGGCTGAGTGCCGATCGCGCGGTTGTCGTCGGCTGGTCGCCTTCGGCGGACCTGCTGGTGCAGAGGATCCGCATGTTCCCCTCCTACGGGTATCGGGTGATCGGGGTGCTCACCGATCGCACCGACGTCGGAGACTGGGCGGCCGGGGTTCCGGTGGTGGGCCGGGTGACGGACCTGCCGCACATCCTGGCGACGCGGGGGGTGGCGGTCGTCTTCGCCACGCTGGACGAGCCCGATCGCACCCTGGAGGTCATCGAGGAGTGCCGGGCCGCGGAGGTGGACGTCCGCATCCTGCCCGGCATCATCCAGCTGATGACAGGCCCCGTCGGGGCGGACCAGATCGACGGCATCCCGCTCATCGAGGTGCGTCAGGGCCTGGAGCTGGGGGGCACCAAAACCGTGCTCAAGCGCGCGTTCGACCTCTTCTGCGCCGGGGTCGGCATGGTCCTGGTGTCACCGGTGCTGGCGGTGATCGCGATCCTGGTGCGTCTCTCTTCGCCGGGTCCGGTCCTGATCCATCAGCTTCGCGTCGGAAAGAACGGACGGCCTTTCCTCGCCCACAAGTTCCGCAGCATGCGCGAGGACGCGGAGGCCGAGACCGGACCGGTGTGGGCCGCACCCGACGATCCGAGGCGAACGGCGGTCGGCAAGTGGCTGCGACGTCTCTCGCTCGACGAGCTTCCCCAGCTGTGGAACATCATGCGCGGCGAGATGAGCCTGGTCGGGCCGCGGGCGGAACGGCCCGAGTTCGTCGACGAGTTCGCCAGCCGCCTGCCCCGCTACCAGGACCGCCACCTGGTGCGGCCGGGCCTCACCGGGTGGGCACAGGCCAACGACCTCCGCGGACAGACCCCGATCGAAGACCGGCTGATCTACGACCTCTACTACATTGAGAACTGGAGTCTGGCATTCGACGTGAAGATCATCCTGCTCACCCTGGGTCGCGTCTGGACCCACAAGAACGCGTACTGATGGCGCCGGAGCCGCCAACCGCGTCGGGTGACGGCGTCCTCCTCAAAGCCCGCGACGAGCCGCCGGCACGCTGGGAGGTGCCGCGGTGGCAGCCGGCGATCACGACCGCCGACACCCCGCTCCTGGAGGCCGAGTACTGCGCGTTCGACCTGGAGACGAACGGCTCGACCCCCTTCTGGGTCATCGAGATCGGCGCCGAAAGGTTCTCGCTGAGGCGATCGCTGGCGCTCTTCGACACCCTGTGCGATACCTCGGCGCCGATCAACGTCTTCGCGCGGCGCCGCCACGGCATCTCGCCGTCGATGCTGCGGGGCGCACCCCCGTTCGAGGAGGCGCGCCAGGCGTTCCTTGCCTTCGCGCGAGGGGCGGCTCTGGTCGAGCACTCACACGACGCCTTCGACTCCTACCTGATGGGCCGCGGGCTGGCGGAGCCCCTGCCGCACCTGGTGTTCGACACCTCGGCGGTGGCGCGGCTGGTGCTGGACCTGCCACCAGGACAGACGCCGGGCCTCTCCCGGGTGGTGGAGCTGCTGGAGCTCGACGTCAATCCGGCGCACGCCGCGCTCGGGGACGCTCAGGCGACGGCAGCGGTCTTCCGCGAGCTGGTGACACGCGGCATGGACCGTCTCGGGTGGCGGACGCTGGGCGACATCCTCGCCGTGCAGCAGCGGCCGCAGGTCGACCGCTCGGCGATCTCCCTCTCGGGGGAGACCGGCGAGAGCAAGCCGCGTCGCGTGCGCCCACGGCGCCGGCGCGACCCGGGGCCGCCGCGGCCCCGCGAGCAGGGCTGAGCGGGCTCTTCCCACACCCGCCGAAGAGCGGCCGAAGAGGGCGATTGGTGCACCAACAGCCCACTTTGGGCACCGCGACAGGGCGATTGGTGCACCAACAGCCCACTGCGAGGGGCTAGGCCTGTTTCCGGCGCGCGGCGATTGAGAGCCTGGAGCGCGCGCGACGCATCCTGGTCACCAGCCTCCAGGCCCGGCTGTCCTTGATCAGCGCCAGCTCACCGGCCTGGGCGGCGACCTGCTCCTCCAGCTCGCGAATTTGACGGGAACCGTCGAGGGGAGATGCCAGGCGCGCCGGGTAGGTCAGGGTCTCGACCTCGGGACGCAGGAAGCGACTCTGGGTTCCCTTCGAGAAATGCACGCAGAACGTGCCCACGCCGTGCATCGGCTTGATGTCCAGGTCGCTCACCCCGATCACCTGGCTCAGCAGCACGAAGAGCTCGTCATAGGAGTAGTAGTGCATCCACCAGGAGTCGTCCCGCATCTCGACGTGCCGCTGCGCCTCGTCGACGTACGACGTGGCGGCCTCGGGGATGTGGTGGACGGACATCACGTGCAGGACCGCGTGGCCGCCCTCGCGGAGCGTGCGGTAGATCTCCGACAGCGTGAAGAACGCCCAGTGCTTTTCGATGTGCTGGATCGCGGCGCAGGAGTACACGGTGTCGAACGTGCCGTCCGCGAACGGGAACCGCAGCCCGTCGTACGCGGTGTGGATGACGCCCCGCCCGGTCCAGCGTCTCCGTGCCTCCCGCGCCACCGTCGGGGAGACGTCCAGCCCGGTGATGCTCTTGATCTGCGGAAAGCCCTCGACCATCGCCTGCATGATCCACCCGACCCCAGGCCCGACCTCCAACACCCGGGAGCCGGCCGCCGGGGCGGCGTTCGGGTAGAGATCGCGAAACAGAGTGTCGCGATAGCTGCGCGCCCGCCGCATGAGGCTTTTGGGATCCGGCGGGACGTCGTCGTGGAGGGTCCGCTGGAGGGTAGCCAGGTCCGCGTCCTGCCGCCAAAGTCGGATCTGTGGATGCTCCACCCCGCCGCCATTGTGGCAGAAGAGGTTAAGGCGCGGGGGTGGCAACCGCCCGCCGCTTCAGGTGCCGGAGGGATCTCGCGGTCAGCGCGACGAGCGACGCAGCCGGTCGAGCCGGCTCCGCACGCCCAGGACCATCCGGCGCTTGATCCGCAGCACGCGTTCCTCCTGCTCACTGGCCCGGAACGGTCCATCGGGTGCGTCGGCCGGGGGGCGTTCCCAGATGCGTGGTATGGACTCCAGCTGCAGGGCGAGACAGCCGGCGGGAGCGCACGCCCGCGGCAGCCTTTCCAGCGTCACGAAGAACTCGAGCTCCCAGCGTTCGGTGGGAAAGAACCGGGCGATTCTGTAGTCCATCAGGCCGAGCCTGGCCAGCCGCCCGTACACGTCGAGAAACGAGGCGGGCGTGAAGATGTTGTTGTGCACGTCGACGTAGTCGCCGCTTTCCCTGGCGTGCAGGCAGTGCCGGTAGGCTTCGAGATCACGGTCGTTCCCCGCCGAGGCATACCCGATGGTCCCGTTCCAGATTCCGATCGCGTCGACGTCGGGCACGATCCGGCTCACCTGCTGATAGATGTTGCGGTAGGGGGACCGGCGAAGACCTGAGAGGTGCGAATCGACCAGATCCCCGACGTCGGTGAGGCGCCGGTGGATGTCGAACGTGAAGCGCCGATCCGGGATGACGAGCGAGATCAGACCGCCGTCCCGCAGCACCTCCGCGATCTCGCGAAGCCACCCGATCATGTCGGGGACGTGCTCGATCACGTGAGACGCCAGGACGTAGTCGACCGGTGCCAGATCCCCGACCACCTCGAGCAACCGGGCGCCGTCCCGCGCCACCAGATCCACGTCCACGATCCGCCCGACGTCGACGTGGATGCCGTCCTCGTATCGATGGAGGTCCCGCAGCTCCTCGGTCGTCATGTAGTCGAGATAGTGGATCTCGCCCTGGTCGGTCGTGATCCGGGGCTTGTCGAGCGGACCGATCTCGATGCCGCGCAGGTTCCGGACGTCAAGCTCGATCAGAGTCTTGGCCAGACCGCTCTGCGAGCTCAACGGTCAGCATCCCCCGCCCCACGGGGACCCCGGTGCAGGTCTCCCGCGCAGCCGGCCGGCGGGGGTCGAAGCGTCTCGACCAAGCGCCACCACGCCGTACCAGCCTCTCTCACCAACCTCTCCCCGAACGGTCAACGCGGACGAGAAACATCACCGGTGGCAGCCGGGCAGGCCGCAGTCGGACCGCCGGCAGCCGGGGCCGCCGATCTTCTTCAGCGCGCTATTCTGACACACCGGCAGGCACGTGCTCGCCGGTCGGGTCGCTCGCGGGCGGCGAACCCGACCGGCGAGCCGCGGTCAGTTGAAGAGCGGGAGCTGATAGTCGGGGTGGGGGTGCTCGAGACCGCTGAGGCCGACGCCGAGGAGCTTGACCCGGGTGCCGTCGACGTAGGACTTGCGAAGCGCCGCACGAGCCGAGGCGAGCAGCTCGACCTCGTCGTCGGTGGCGGTGGTGCGACTGACCTGCCGGCTCACCGCGCGGAGGTCGGCGAGCTGGAGCTTGACGTAGACGGTGCGGGCCCGCACGGCTTCCGAATCCAGCCGCGCGGCGATCCGGTGGACCAGGCCGGCGAGGGCGCTGTCGAGCTCCTCGCGACGGTCGACCAGCCTGGTGAAGGTGGTCTCGGCGCTGATCGTCTTCGCCGCCCGGCTGTTCTCGACCGGCGCCCGGTCGCGACCCTGCGCCAGGCGCTGCAGCAGCGCCGCCCGGGCACCCAGCTGCTGCACCAGGCGTGCGGTGTCGTAGCCGGCGAGGTCTCCCAGGGTCCGGAGTCCGAGCGTTCGCAGCAGCGCCTCGTCGCGCTCACCCAGCAGGCGGAGCGGGAGGGGAGCCAGAAAGTTCGGCTCCTCTCCGGGCCGGACCACCACCAGCGCATCCGGCCCCCGAGACGTCCCGGCGATGCGCGCCACGAACTTGCCGGTGGCGACACCCGCCGCCGCCGTGAGCCCGATCTCGTCCTGGACCATGTAGCGGATCCGCCGCGCCACCTCTTCCGGCGCCGAGGTCCCGTGGCGGGTGCGCGCGGTGACGTCCAGATAGGCGGCGCCGAGGTCGACGGCCTCCAGCCGCTCCGGCCCCGCGAAACGGCGGAAGATCGCCGTCAGCGCGCGGTTCGCATCCCGGTAGCGCGGTGGCTGCGGGGCCAGCAGGCAGGCTTGCGGATAGCGTGCCTGGAGCCCGTCGATGGGCGTGCCGGGTTCGACTCCGACTGCTCGCGCTGCCGGCGACGCCGCCACCACCTCGGCCTTGCGGCCCCTTCCGGCGATCACCAGGGGCCGGCCCCGCAGCGAGGGATCGTCGTGCTCGTGGACCGCGGTGCGGAAGGAGTCGACACCCACGAACAGGATCGCCCGCGACCAGGAGTCACCTCGGGGCATGCTCGCCGCAGTGTACCTCCGCGCTCGGGACCCCCGGATGTTGTGCCACGCCACGGCGCGGTGAGGTTTGAGCCGCCCGCCTGGGTACGATTACGGCGACTCGCCGCGACCCGCTCCCGCCGGCCGCAACGTTGCCGGCGGACGAGGATGAAGAGAGACATGTCCAACCCCGAGATCACAGGCCGCGCCGTGCCGGCGCCACTCCACCTCGCCGCGGGAGCGACGTGCCGATGAGCCGCAGCTTCAAGCGGGTACTGGTGACCGGCGGCGCCGGCTTCATCGGGTCGGGGTTCGTGCGCCGGCTGGTGCGGCGCCGCCCCGAGCTCGAGGTGTGGGTCCTCGACAAGCTGACCTACGCCGGCAACCTGGCGAACCTGCGCGAGGTCGAGCACGCTGCCGGCTACCGGTTCGTGCACGGCGACATCTGTGACCGGGGACTGGTCGACGAGCTGGCGGGCCAGGTTGACGCCATGGTCAACTTCGCCGCCGACACCCACGTGGACCGCTCGCTTCAGGATCCGTTCGCGTTCGTGGAGACGGACGTCCTGGGGGTCGCCGTCCTGTGTGACGCGGCGCTCCGCCACCATCATCGGGTGTTCCACCTCGTGAGCACGGACGAGGTCTACGGTGAGGTGACGCACGGACGATCCCGGGAGACCGACGCTTTTGCCCCCCGCAGCCCCTACGCGGCGTCGAAGGCCGGCGGTGAGCACCTCGCCCGCGCCTACGCGATCAGTCACGGGCTGCCGCTCATCGTGACCCGCGGAGCGAACACCTATGGTCCGTACCACTACCCCGAGAAGCTGATCCCGGTCTTGATCACGAACGCGATCGACGGGGAACCCCTTCCTCTGTACGGCGACGGGACCGCGGTCCGGGACTACATCCACGTCGAGGACCACTGCCGCGCGATCGACGTCGCCCTGCACGAGGGGGAGCCGGGAAGCGTCTACAACGTGGGCAGCGGCGCCGAGTGGAGCGGGAACACGGTCGCCGACCTGGTCTGTGAGCTGCTGGGCAAGCCACGCAGCCTGATCCAGCACGTGAAGGACCGCAAAGGACATGACCATCGCTACGCCCTCGACACGGAGAACATCCGCACCGAGCTGGGCTGGAAGCCGCAAATCGGGTTTGCCGAAGGGATGGAGTCGACGGTGCGCTGGTATCGCGATCACGAAGACTGGTGGCGGCCGCTGAAGAACGGCGCCTACTGGGAGTACTACCGCCGCAACTACCAGCCGCTGCCCGGCTGACCGCGCATGCTCTCCCGGCCGACCGCCTCGGTCGTCATCGTCAACTACAACGGCCTCCGTCACCTCGACCCGTGCCTGGAGGCGATGCGGGCGCAGGAGGTGGTCGGCGGGCTCGACGTGACGGTCGTCGACAACCACTCCGGCGACGGTTCGGTCGAGCACCTGCGCCGGTACCACCGCTGGGTACGGCTCGTCACCTGCAACCGGAACCTCGGCTTCGCGGCTGCCAACAACCTGGCGATCCGCGGCGCCCGCGGCGAGCACGTGGTGGTGCTCAACAACGACACGCGGGTACGCCCAGGCTGGCTGGCGGCGCTGGTGGACTCCGCGGAGCACGACACCGGCGCGGGGGCGGTGACCAGCAAGCTCGTGTTCGCCGACCGCCCGCACGTCATCCAGAACGCCGGCGGGGTCCTGCTCACCGACGGCAGTGGCGGCGATCGGGGATCGGGGGAGCCGGACGACGGTCAGTTCGATCGTCCCGAAGAGGTGTTCGGCTTCTGCGGCGCGGCGGCTCTGCTGCGACGCGAGGCCATCGATGACGTCGGCACCTTCGACGAGAGCTTCTTCATGTACTACGAGGACACCGACCTCAGCTGGCGCCTCCGCCTGCGGGGTTGGAAGGTGTTGTACGACCCACGCGCCGTGGTCGAGCACGGGCACAGCCGGACATCCGGCGAGTGGTCCGACTTCTTCCTCTTCCACGTCGACCGCAACCGGTTGCTGATGGTGCTGAAGGACGCGCCGGCGCCGCTCGTCGCGCGCTCGTTCTCGGCGCTCGGTCTGCGGGCAGCGAGGCTGCGCCGCCCTGAGGCGGATCAGGTGCCGGAGGCTCCGGTAGACGGGCATGACCTGAGCCGGCTCCAGCCGGCGGCCCAGAAGGCGACGCGCCGGCTTGCCCTTCGAGGGCGCGTGCTGCAGTCGTTCCTCGCACACGCCCCCGAGGCGCTGGCGGCGAGAGGGCACATCCGGGGCCGGCGAACGGTCCCGGACAGCGAGGTCGCCCGTTGGATGGTCCCGAGGCCGGAGTGGGACGCTCGCTTCGCGTAGGTCTCCACTCCCCCTACTTCGGCTCCACCTACGGCGGAGGTGAGAAGTATCTGGGCACGGTCGCCGAGGTGCTCCGCGACGCCTATCCCGAACACCGGATCGAGATCGTGAGCCCGGTCCCGGTCGACCGCGAGCGGTATCGCAGCGTGCTCGGCCTGGACCTCGCCGGGATCACGCTCCGCTCCGGTACCCGCCGGGTGACGCCCGTTCACCGCGCGCTCGCGCGGGCGCCCGGGCTGCGCCCGCTGCGTAACGCCCTGGTCGCCCGGCAAGCGGCGGCCCTGACCCGCGAGTACGACCTCTGGATCGCGATGGCCTACGTCATACCCGCGGTCTCCAGGGCGGCGCGCTCGGTCATGCTCTGCCAGTTCCCGTACCCGCTGCGGGGCGAGCGGGGCCGACGGGACCTGGCGGCCTTCGACCCGCTCATCAGCCAGTCCGAATATGTCCGGCGGTGCGTCGAGCGGGTGTGGGGAAGGCCCTCGGAGGTGCTCTACCCCCCGATCGAGATACCCCCCGGCGAACCGGACTGGCAGGCCAAGCGGCCGTGGATCCTCTCGGTGGGCCGGTTCGTCGCCGGCGGCCACGTGAAGCGTCACGACCTCCTGGTCCGCGCCTTCCGCCAGCTCTGCGACGGTGGCGTCCGGGGTTGGGAGCTGCATCTCGCCGGCTCCCTCCACCAGGATCGGGACAGCCGCGACTACTTCCAGGCGGTGGTTCGGAGCGCGGAGGGGTACCCGATCCGGGTCCGGACGGATATTCCGCGAGACGAGCTGCGAGCCGAGTACGCCGGAGCCTCGCTGTACTGGCATGCGGCGGGGTACGGCGTCGACGAGGCGTCGCACCCCGAGGCCCTCGAGCACTTCGGCATGACGACGGTGGAGGCGATGGCATATGGCGCGGTACCGATCGTGATCGCCCGGGGCGGCCAGACCGAGGTTGTCGACGAGGGAAACACCGGCTACCTGTGGGGTGATCTCGATACGCTCGTCACTCGCAGCCGTGCGCTGATCGACGACTCCCGGCGCCGTCACCAGATGGCGGCCCGGGCGCGGACCGCAACCGCGCGTTTCGCCCGCGCGACGTTCGCCCGGCGCCTCGTCGGCGTCCTGGATCCGGTATTCGACGAGCTCGGCCGGGCCGGCGAAGAGAGCGCCCTTCCGTAGCTCGGCTCGAGCACCCGGGCGGTGCGGCAGGCGGCGGCCCGGGCCCCGGGCGGCGCGCCGCCGGCTGTGATTCCGCCGTGCCTACAGTTTCAGGCGCCGCTTGATCGCGCGCAGGGGTGGTTCGAGAGGCGTGTCGCGAACCACGTCCCGTAACCCCGTGTTCCCCGGAAAGACGAGGTCGTTGACGGTCAACCCGGTGTGACCGTTCTCGGCGGAGGCGCCGCTGTCAGGGCGCGCCGGCAGCACCGGCCGGTCACCGTCCGGCTTCGCCAGGAGGATGATGAACTCGAAGTCGTCCGGCTCCTCGATGGCGGCGAACTGGATCGGCTGCAGCGCGATCGGGAACTCACGGCGCGCCGCGGCGAGGAAATCGAGGAAGGTGTCCGGGCGCCAGACGTGGAAGTGGATGCTGTACGGGATCGCCATCAGCGCGTCCGCGTGCGCCTCGGTGGCGGCCCCCGGATCCTTCCCGTCCACGTTCTCCGCCCAGTCGAGGTAATGGGCGCGGCGGTTCTGCTCTGCCAGCCCTTCTCGCTGCTCCTGCACCAGGTGCTCGATGCTGGTGAGATCTCTCCGCTTGTCGAACGTCAGGCGCTTGTCGGGCAGCGCCAGATAGGCGACACCTCCCGGACGCAGCACCCGCTGGAACTCGAGGAGCGCGCCGATCGGGTACTCGAGATGCTCGAAGAGGTGGTTCCCGATCACGAAATCGAGCGAATCGTCGGCGAACGCGCTCAGGTCCTCGGCGGTGCCGATCACGTCCACCGGCACCAGGTTCACGCCGGCGAGCTCGGGGTAGTGCTCCCGCAGCCGCTCGACGGGTAGGTGGTCCACGTACGTCACGTGGACCTCGGGCGGCAGGTCCAGCGGCTGGTGCAGGGCGCCGATCTCGATGCCCTCTCCGGACAGCCAGCGAGCAAGCCGCCGTCGCTTTTCGAACACCGGGACGATCCTACAGGAGGGGTCCGGAACCGCACCGAACAGCGTCACCGTTCCCGATTCCCTTACGATTCGGGCGGTTTGAAGGGAGTCGTCCTCGCCGGCGGCACGGGCAGCCGGCTCTATCCGCTGACCCGGATCACGAACAAGCACCTGCTTCCGATCTACGACCGGCCGATGATCACCTACGCGATCGAAGCCTTGGTGGAGGCCGGTGTCGATGAGATCATGCTGGTCACCGGAGGCATCCATGCGGGGGAGTTCTTCAGGCTCCTCGGCAACGGCCACGAGTACGGCATCGAAAGGCTGCTGTACGCGTACCAGGAGAAGCCGGGCGGGATCGCCGAGGCGTTGGGGCTCGCGCAGCGGTTCGCGGCGTCCGACAAGGTGGTCGTGATGCTGGCGGACAACATCTTCGGCCAGTCCATCCGGACCGCCATCGAGGGGTTCCGGAAGCAGGATTCAGGCGCCCGGATACTGCTCTCTCAGATCCAGGATCCGGACCATCTTCGGCATCTCGGCGTGGTCGAGTTCGGGCACGGGACGCGCATCGCCCGGATCGTGGAGAAACCGTCGGCGCCGCCCAGCTCGTTTGCGGTCACCGGTGTGTACATGTACGGACGCGAGGTGTTCGACGTGATCCCGACTCTCACGCCGTCCGCCCGGGGCGAGCTCGAGATCACGGACGTCAACAACTACTACGTGTCCGGCGGGGTCATGCAGTACGACATCGTCGACGGGTTCTGGGGGGACGCCGGCGAGTCGATCGACGCCTACTACGCGGTGAACGACTTCGTGCGCGCGAACGGAGCCAACCGGGCGATCAATCGCACTCCCTGAACGAAGGCCCGTGGAGCGCCACCCGTCCGGACGCCGCCGCCGCCCACCACGTCCTCCGTCGCCGTCGCCGGGCGCTCAGTCCGGAGGCCGAGCTTGCGGTCGGACTCCGGTGACGAAGATCTCCCCGGGCGGATAGAGCTCCGACACCCAACGGCTGAGCAGGTCGACCCTCGCCTCCAGCTCGTCGAGCCGCTTCCAGACCGATTCCGGGATCCCCTCACCGACGACCCGGCGCCTGATCCCGCTCGTCGGAGGTGCGGGGGCGATCTGGCCGTGCAGCTCCGGGAGCCCGTCGACGGCCCAGTCGGGCCCCAGTCGATAGAGCGGGTTCACTCCCAGCTCACAGTCCACCAGGCCCGCGGAGTGGAAGAGCAGATGGAGCGAGTGCGGGCTGTAGAAGCGAACGTGCTGGAGGTCGATCCAGAAGTCGTGCAGCTGCATGAGGAGGTTCTGGGGATTCGGGGTGACGATCGTCAACCGGCCGCCGGCCCGCAGCGCCTGCGCGGCCGCCTGGATCAGCGCCGCCAGGTCCTCGGGCTGCACGTGCTCCGCCACATGGGCCATGAACACGCCCTCGCAGCTGAGCGGGTGCTCCTTCAGGTAGCTCAGGCCGTCGCACTGGACCGCCTGGAGGCCCTTGGCGCGGACGTCCTCGACCATGCCCGCGTCGGGATCGACCCCGATGCCCTGGATCTCGCGGTCCCGCAGCAGCTCCAGGAACTCGCCACGACCGCATCCGACGTCGACCACCGTGGTTCCCGGCGCGAACTGGTCGGCGTACGACGCGTAGCGCTCCCGGAGGGCTTGCGGGTTGTAGCCCATGAAGAGGTAGTACTTGCGCTGGTCCATCGGGTTACCCGCTCGAGGCGACGATCGGGTGCGTCACGACGCCTGTCTCATCTCCAGATAGTGCGCCAGCCCGTCCTGCCATCTGGGCAGCCGATCGAGACCCAGGCTCTGGAGCGCCCGATTCTCGAGGACGGAGTACGACGGGCGACGGGCGGCGGAGCCGGACTCCTCGGACGACTGCCGGGAGTAATCCGGCGCGAGCCTGGCGAGGCGGAAGATCTCCGCCGCGAACTCGTACCACGAGCACGCCCCCTGGCTGGTCGCGTGATAGAGCCCGTACGCCTCGCGATCGGCCAGGACGGCGAGCTGTTCCGCCAGCTCGAAGGTCGGCGTGGGCGTCATCATCTGGTCGTCGACGATGCGGATCTGCCTTCCGGAGCCCGCCAGCCGCAGCATCGTCTCGACGAAGTTGCCGCCCTTGCCGGACGCGCCCGCCACCCCGTAGAGCCCGCAGGATCGGACCACGTAGTGCCGCCGGCAGGCGAGACGGACGACCTCCTCGCCGGCCGCCTTGCTGACGCCGTAGGTGTTGGCCGGTCTCACCGGCTCCGTCTCCAGGTGGGGGGCTCGATCGGGCGAATCCGTGAACACGTAGTCGGTGCTGATGAACATGCAGGCCGCGTCCAGCTCCTCGCAGCTGAGCGCGACGTTGCGGGCCCCCAGCACGTTCACCTCGAACGCGGGGCCCGGTGTCGATTCGATCAGGTCCACCTTGTGGAAGGCCGCGGTGTTGATGACCAGCCAGGGGCGATGTGCCTGCAGCGCTTCCCGGACCCCGGCGGCGTCGGTCACGTCCAGGTCGGCGTGGTTCAGCGGGATCAGCTGATCGTCGGGGTGGAGGCGAGGCCAAACCCGCAGCAGGTCGTTCCCGAGCTGGCCTCCGGCACCGATGACGACGATTCGCCGTGACATCAATCCCGGACTTCCGGCGCCTCGAAGACCCCGCCCGTGATCTTGATCACCTCGTGCGCCTGCTCCAGCAGCCGCATCCAGGTGATGTTGTAGTACCGCGGGTTCTCGAAGTCGTCGTACCCGTGCTGGCGGATCCCCGTCACCATGTTCCGGACCGACTCCTCCACGGTGACCGTGGGGCGGAAACCGACCTCACGCTCCAGGCGCTCACCGGTCACCCGGTACGACCGCACCCCGCGATACGAGAAGTCGGCCCGGATGTCGGTGGGAACCCCCACCTCCTGCAGGACCGAACGCACGCGCAGGGCCAGCTCCGAGATCCGGAAGTTCCGGTTCACCAGGTTGAAGACACGGCCGTTCACCTTGCTCGCCGGCGCCCGCAGCAGCGCGATGTAGGCCCGCGCGGCGTCGCGCACCTCGGCCAGCGGCCGCCACATCTCGCCGCCGTAGTGGATCGTGATGTAGCCCTTGCTCATCGCGTCCTTCACGAACGTGTTGACCACCAGGTCGTACCGCATCCGCGTCGAGAACCCGAACAGCGTCCCCATCCGCAGCGCGGTGGTGCAGAACGCGTCCGATCCCATGGGCAGGATCCCGCGCTCGGCCGCCATCTTGGAGCCGCCGTAGGCGCTCGGAGGGTCGACGTCGGCGGTCTCGTCGAGCAGCACATCCAGCTGCTCCTCTCCGACCCCGCGGTCGTACACCGAGCAGGACGACGCGAGGATGTAGCGGGGGACGCCGTGCTGGCGGCACAGCTCGGCCAGACCCACGGTCGCCTTCACGTTCATCTCGTAGTTGGCCTTCGGGTTGTACTCGGCAGTCGGGTCGTTGGAGAGCCCGCCCACGTTGATGACGGCGTCGACGCCGCGCAGGATGTCGGGGCCCACGGTGCGCATGTCGCCGATCACGACCTGGACCCGATCCCGGACGTCCCGGAGACCAAGGTCCCCGAAGTAGAGACGGTCCAGGACCCGAACCGCGTACCCACGCTCCACCAGCTCGGCCGCCAGCACCGAGCCCAGATAGCCGCCGCCCCCGACCAGCAGGATCGCGCCCATCACGGCGTCTCCAGCGGATACCTGAACGCGGGGCGCGCGCGATACTCGGCCAGGCTCGGCGCGGCGGCGTCTTTCTGCGACAGCCTGGGCGCCGGGTTCGGCCACCGGACGCCGATCTCAGGGTCGTTCCAGGCCACGCTCCCCTCGGCCGAGGGCGTGTAGAAGCCGGTGCATTTGTACTGCACGTCCGCGCTGTCCGACAGCGTGAGGAACCCGTGTCCGAACCCGGGCGGACAGTAGAGCTGCCGCATGTTGTCCTCGGTGAGCTCCTCCGCCACCCACTCACCGAAGGTCGGAGATCCCACCCGGAGGTCGATCGCCACGTCGAGTATCGCGCCCCGCGTGCAGCGGACCAGCTTTCCCATCGGTGCGGACAGGTCCTGGTAGTGCATCCCCCGCAGCACGCCCTCTGCCGACCGCGAGTGGTTGTCCTGCACGAACGTTGCCGTCAGCCCGTGCTCGCCGAACCGCTGCTGGTGGTAGTTCTCGATGAAGAAGCCCCGGTCGTCCCGAAAGAAGTCGGTGTCCACGACGAGCACGCCCTCGAGGCGGGACGGCGTGACGGTGATATCCAAGTCGGGACCCTCCTGTGGATTCTTGGCGAGGTGCGTGGTGGGCAGTTCTCGGGCCGAGGCGGCCCCCATGATAGCGACCTCCTCCCGGAGTGCCCGCCGCGTTTTCGGCTAGCCGGGCGACCGCCGCCGGACCTGGCGGCCCGCACGTCGGAACGCCCGGCGGACGAGCGCCAGCGTTCCCTCCTGCTCGCGGTACCAGAGGACCTTGCGCATCAGGCCCGGAGGTGGCTGCACGTCGGCCACCAGCCCGGCCGTCCGAGAGGGGTTCTTGTGCCCAGCGACGTCCTGCGCGAACCAGGGGTCGGCACAGTACTCGATCAACGGGCGCAGCGCGCGCTCCCAGGTGAACGCGGGCCGCTCCGCCCGGATGCGGTCGGCCGCCCGGGCATGCTGGTCCGGGTCCCCGAGCAGCGTGGCAACGGCGTCCACGATGCCGTCCCGGTCCTGGTAGCGGACGACGCGCCCGGTGCCCGTTCGCTCGATCCACTCGGCGAACGAGTCCCCTTCGGTGGCCACGATCGGCAGCCCGGCCCAGATGTAGTCGAGCACCCGGGTGCGAAAGCTGAGCCGCGTCTCCAGATGCTCGAAGTGGGTGGTGACGCCGAGGTCCGCTTCGAGCAGGTAGTCCTGGCGCCGCTCGTAGGGCACCCAGGAGGTGTTGAAGTACACGGTGCGGTCGCGCAGGCCGAGGCTCTCCGCGAGCTCCAGCGATCGCCGGCCCATCTCCATCTCGGGATTGGTCGGGTTCGGGTGCCGCAGCCCGAGAAAGACCAGCCGGGCCTGGGGAATGCGCTCCACCACGCCGGGCCAGGCCCGCAGGAGCGTCAGGGGGTCGAACCAGTTGTAGACGCCGCCCGCCCAGATGGCGACCCTGGCGTCAGGTCCGATCCCGGGGAGCACTCCCTTGATCGCAGGAGTGCCCGAATGGGCCGGCGGTTCGTCACTGATCCCGAACGGCGCCAGGTCGATGAGCCGCCGCATGGTCCGGTCTTGCGCCAGGGTGCTGGGGTTCAAGCGATTGGCGGCCAGCAGCGCGCCCATCCAGAAGTCCCGCTGGCGCTCGCTCGCGCACAGATAGAGGTCCCCGATCCGGGTCTGGACCAGCAGCGTGGAGAGCGTGGGCCAGAACTGAGCGTTCTGGTACTCGAGAGGACGGCCCGCGTGCATCTCCAGGGTCTCGATCGGGAACGGGTCGTAGAGGTCGACCACCAACCGCTTCTGGGTCCACGCCAGCACCGGGTATCGCGTCAGCACGAAACCCTGGACCACGATGACGTCCGCCCACGCCTCCTCCTCCGCCATCGAGCGCTCGGTCGCGACGCGGATCGAGAAGTCGTGAGACTCCAGGTTCGAGGCGACGGGGACGGTCAGGCGGACCTGGTTGCCGGCCCGTGCCAGCACGCCGGCCATCTCCCAGCAGCGGATCGCGGGTCCGGCCATGGACCGCCCGACGCGGTCGCCGCACACGATCAGGATCCGTGACATCGCCCTGGAAGCCTACGGGAGCCCCCAGGGCCGTGCTCCTGGATGGCGTCGTCAGGGGTTTCGCTACCATCCCTTCGTGCGGATCGCCCACGTCACCTGCCTCTACGTTCCCGAACACCGGGGCGGGGCTCCGCAGCAGTGCCACCAGATCGTCGTGGAGCAGCATCGCCGAGGCCATCAGGTGGCCGTGTTCTCCGGCGTCCTGGCGCCCAGCCGTCCGATGCTGCAGACCACGAGCGAGATCCAGGACGGATTTCCCGTGACCCGGATCGTCACCACCGACGCGTTTCGCGACGAGGCCGAAAGCAACTGGAGGAACCCGGCCGTGGAGCCTGCGTTCGGGGCCTTCCTGGAGGAGCACCGGCCGGAGGTCGTCCACTTCCACTCCATCCAGAGCCTGGGTGCGTCACCCATACCGCTCGCGAAGCGGTTCGGCGCCCAGGTGGTGGTGACCATGCACGACCTCTGGTGGGTGTGTCAGCGGCAGTTCTGCATCGACCTCACCTACCGGCCCTGCCTCCCCGCCGTCTCCCCCGGCTCCTGCGCCTGCCTGCTGGGCACCGAAGACCTGTTCCGGCGCCGCGGCTACCTGGACCGGGTGCTGGAGGACGTCGATCTGATCCTGGCCCCCAGCCGCTCGCTGGTCGAAAGGCTCCGCATGAGCGGTGTCGGCGGTCGGATGGAGGTCGATCCGAACGCGGTGGCGGCCCCCGAGAGCGAGCCCGCCGCCAAACCCGGGTTTCGACCTCGCGACCACCCGCTGCGTCTGCTCTACATCGGCGGGGACGCGAAGCAGAAGGGGATCCATGTCCTGGGTGAGGCGCTGCGCCGGCTGGACAGGAGCGGCCGGCGGGTGGAGGCTGACCTCTACGGCGTGGATCCGCTGTCGCTCGACGTCACCGCCTGGCTGCGGGGGACGGGTGCCCGCGCGCACCGGCCTTTCGACCCCCAGGCCCTGGACGGGGTGATCGCCGCGCACGACCTGCTGGTCGTTCCGTCGGTCATGTACGAGTCATCGTCGCGTGCGGTTCGGGAGGGGCTGGTGCGCGGGCTGCCCGTGGTGGCGACCGAGGTGGGAGGACCGGAGGAGGTGGTCGAGGACGGCGTCAACGGCCTGCTCGTCCCCCCGGCCGACGCGGTCGCGCTCGCCGCCGCGATCGCCCGGCTCGACCAGGACCGCGCCCTGCTGCTCCGGCTCTCGGGAGTCGGTCCGCGAGGCGACGTCCCGACCGTCGCGCGCCAGGCCGACCACCTCGATGCGCTCTACCGGTCGATCGGCGGCGAGCCGCACCATCCACCTCACCGCTCCCAAACCAGCCATCTGTCGACAGATGGCCTGGAATCCGGCCGGGAATCGGGCCAGGTGTCGACAGATGGCCGGAGCGGCTCGCGCCCGCCCGCGCCCCGGCGCGTCCTCTTCGTGGCGGGCATCGACGGCTCGCCGCTCCACTACCGGGTGCACCAAAAGATCGAGCAGCTCCGGATTCGCGGCGTGGAGTCGGTCCTGCTCCGGTACACGGACCCCGACCTGGTCCCCCAGCTGGACCGTGCGGACGCCGTCATCGTCTACCGGGCTCCTGCGACGCGGGAGCTGGTCAGCTTCATCCGCGAGGTGCACCGGCGCCGGATCCCGATCCGCTTCGACGTCGACGACCTGATCTTCGACCCCGAGCTGGCGGAGCGGCTGCCCACCATCGCCCACCTGCCGAAGGACGAGCGGGAGCTGTGGGTGGAAGGCGTGCGCCGGTACCGGGCGTCGCTCCTCGAGTGCGGTGCCGGGATCGCCTCCACGGTCGAGATCGCACGGCAGATGCAGCACCTCGGGGTACCGGCGGCGGTGCATCGCAACGGCGTCGACACCCCGCTGGCGGTGATGTCGGAAGGCGCCCGGCGCGCCCGGGGCAGCCGCCTGCGCCGCCCCGGCGACCCCTTCGTTCTCGGCTACTCCTCGGGCACGACGACCCACGACGCCGACCTCGCGCTGGTGACGCCGGCACTGATCGACTTCCTCGGCTCGCACCCCGAGGCCCGCCTGGTCCTCGGCGGCCCGCTCCAACCGCCGGCGTCCCTGGACCGGGTCGCGGCCCAGGTTCAGCGCCTCGGCTTCATCGTCTGGGACCGCCATCCGACCCGGCTCGCCACCTTCGACCTCAACCTGGCGCCGCTGATCGACGGCCTGTTCAACGAGTCCAAGAGCTCCATCAAGTGGTCGGAGGCGGCGCTGGTGGACGTCCCGACGCTCGCCTCCGGGAGCGCCCCATTCAGGGAGTCGATCGAGCAGGGCGTAACCGGAGTGGTCGCCGGCGGCGTCGACGAGTGGCGCCGGACGCTGGAAGAGGCGATCTCGGAGCCCGAGCGCTTCGCGCGCATGGGGAGGCGGGCGCGTCTGGCGGCGCTCGGCCAGGGGTCGCCGTGGACCCTCGGCAACAATCTGCTCGAGATCCTGGCCCAGCCGGTCGAGCAGGGCCCGCCGCCGGTGTCGGGCGCCGATGGCTGGCCCTCGGAGGTGGGACGGAGCGCGCTGGAGCCCGCGGGATTGCTTCCCGGCCTGCACGCAACCATCGATGATCCGCGGATGGCGCCGGGCGCGTCGCTGGGCGGCCACCGCGTCGGTTTCGAGCTCCCGGTCGGGGCGGGTCCCCTGGCGAGGGTCGACGTCTACCTGGCGACCTTCCGCAAGGCCGTGCCGGCCCCCCTCACGCTCGAGGTCCTCTCCGCCCAGGGAGTGCCGCTCGGCCGGGCCGAGGTGGGCCCGGAGGCGATCGGCGACAACGGCTGGGCGGCGTTCGAGCTCGCGGTGCGCGAGGGGCAACCGACGACCGCGGAGCTGTCCTCCACGCCGGGGGTGGACGTCTCGCCTTACACGCACCCCCGTGGCTCCCACTCACTCGACGGCCGCAGGAGGGTCGGCGGAATCGTCGCCCGGACGTTCCACCAGCCGCCGGTGCCACCCGACTTCGGCATTGCGGTGACCGGCACCGAAGAGAGACCGCCCCGGTGGGTGATCGCCGGCGGCCTGCTCGCGATCGCCGGACGGCGGGCCGCCTTCATCCTGCGCACCGAGGGTCCGGTGCAGGGCCTGCGCCGGATCGCCGGCGGGGTGCGGCGTCGTGCCGGGCGACTGGGGCGCCGCTGACGATCGATCCCGGCGCGCGCGCTACCTCTGGCGGGCCCGGGGGTTCACCAGGTGCCAGCCGGAGCGCAAGGAGGTGGCGAGCTTCCAGGCCCGGCTGCCCTTGATCAGCTCCAGCTCACCCTCCAGCGCGGCCACCTGCCCATCGACGGCGAGGCGTGCCGGGTAGCTCAGCCGCTCGACCTCGGGGTCGGCGAACCGGTGACCGGTCTGCTTCGAGAAGTGAACGCAGAACCCCTCCACGGTCCCCATCGGCTTGATGTCGAGGTCGTCCACGCCGATCACCTGGGAGAGCAGCACGAACAGCTCGTCGTAGGAGTAGTAGTGGTGCCACCAGAGGTCTGTCCGCATCTCGACGTGGTGCCGGGCTTCCTCTTCGTAGGGGGTGGTGGAGTGCGGGATGTGATGCACCGACAGCAGGTGCAGCACCGCGTGACCGCCCGGCTTCAGCGCGCGATACGCCTCGCTGAAGATGAAGAACGCCCAGTGCTTCTCGACGTGTTGGATAGCGGCGCAGGAATAGATCACGTCCAGCGCGCCATCGGCGAACGGCCAGCGCAGGCCGTCATAGGCGACGAAGTGGGCGCGCGGGTCCGACCATCGCTCGTACGCCGCCTTCGAGATCTCCGGCGACACGTCGAGCCCGACCACCTCCCCCAGATCGGGGTAGGCCTCGATGACCGACTCCATGATCCAGCCGACACCGGGTCCGATCTCGAGCACCCTGGCTCCCGCGCCCGGCGCGGCGCGCGGGTAGAGCCCGAACATGGCGTCGCGGTAGGCGCGGCCCCGGTCTCTCAGCTGCTCCTCGGGAACGCCATCGTGGATCGTGACCTGCAGTGTCTGCAGGTCGCCCTCCTTACGCCAGGCCTCGATGTTGGGATGCGTCATTCTTCTACCCCCCGGGTCACGGGCCGCGCGGGCCTGCGGACCGCGCGGCGCGCGGTCCCGGACAGCCACCGCGCCAGCCGCACGCTCTTCGCGTTGATGATCAGGCGCTGGAGGTCGCGCTCTTCGGTGATCTCGCCCAGCTGCTGCCGGAGCTGGTCACGCTCGACCTCGGCCTCCTCCAGGTACACCTGCCGGTCATGCTGCTCACGACGGGTGGGGAGTCGCTCCGAGAGGTCGAACCCGGCCTCCTCCGCCTCCCGCATCGTGCGCTCGTAATCGGGGTCGAACTTCCCCTTCCAGCGACTGATGAACACGTCCTTGTTCCTATCGTCGTTCGAGCTCAGGCGGCCCCGGCTCATGCTCTCCCAGTGGTAGGCGACCGAGTCCGGCACATACAGGATCCGGCCGCCCGCCTCGCGAACCTTGAGGCACAGGTCGCCGTCCTCGTACGAGTTGAAGTAGGCGGTGTCGAAGCCTCCCAGCCGCTCGAACGCGTCGCGACGGATGGCGAGAGCCGCGCCGGTGACGGCCTGGTACTCACGCTCCTGCAGCACCAGGGGCGAATCCCCCGGGAGCCCCGCGAAGATGTGCCCGGGACCGGTCTCCACGAAGACGACGCCGGCATGCTGGACGCGACCGTTGGGATAGAGGAGGCGCGACCCCGTGACCCACACCGAGGCGTCGGCGAACGGCGCCAGCAGGCGCGGCAGCCAGTCCGGCATCACGAAGGTGTCGTTGTTGAGGAAGACCACGACGTCGCCGCTCGCCCTCGCCGCGCCCAGGTTGCAGCCGCGCGCGAAGCCAAGGTTCTCCTCCGATCGGACCGCGATCCGCCGCGGACCGGCGGCCTCCCACTCTCGCAGGAGATCTGGCGTGGAGTCGCTGGAGCCGTTGTCGACCACGATCACCTCGGAGCCGCAGAGCTCCGCCTGTTCCAGGCTGAGGAGGCACACCCGCGTCAGGAACACCTCGTTGAAGGCCGGGATGACGATGCTGGCCGGGATGCTGGTCTCGTCGATCACCGGCGATGACCGTCGCTCATGATCCCCGAAAGGGAGCCATTCCGGCAGGACATCTGGGCTACTTTAGCCGGGACCGGACGGTGCCCGTGAACGGCCGGGTCCCGGTGACACAAGGCAGCCGCCCGGTTCCGCCTGATATATAAGGTCGGCGTGCGAGTTGTCCAGGTTGGCGACCCGCCCATCGCCCGCGAGTCCGGGCCGGGGTTCGGCTCCGACCTCGGGCCGATGGTTAAGAGGCTGGAAAGCCAGGGCGTTGAGCACGACAAGGTAGCGGGCTCCGAGGTGTCGCCGGGGTCGTTCGCGGCGCTCCTGGACGAGCGCCGGCCCGATGTGGTGCTGTTCGACGGGTGCCCGGAGCAGGTGGCGAACCTGGTGGCCACCGCACGCAGCCGGACGGCCGCGGTCGTGGTGTCGATGCCCGACTACTCCTGGATCTGCGAACGCGGCACCTGCCGTGACGCGAGCGGAACCCCCTGCCTCCCCGCGGTGACCCCGGGATCCTGTGCCTGCAGTTCCGGTGCGGGCGCCCTGGCGGAGCGAAACAAGCGCCTGCGGGAGGCGCTGCGTCCTGACGACGTGGCGCTGCTGCCCCCGACGGTGGCCCAGGAGCGGCTGGTCGCGAGCGGCGTCGAGGCGCGGATGCGTGTTCTCGACCCGGCCGCTGACGGTGGCGAGGCGCACCTGCTGGCGGCGTACGCGGACGCGGTCGCGCACCGGTGTCGAGCGGAGACCAGGGGCTCCCGCCCGGCGCTGCGTCACGTCCTCCTCGTCGTCGGTGCCCAGGGTTCGCCGATGCGGTACCGCGTTCACCAGAAGGTCGAGCAGCTCGCGGTCTTCGGGATCTCCTCCGAGATCCACTGGTACGCCGACCCGCGTCTGCCCCACGCGCTCGAGCGGTCGGACGCGGTCCTCGTCTACCGGGCTCCGGTGACGCGGCAGTTCGTGGACCTGATCCGGTCCGCCCGGCGCCGTGGCATCCCGACCTTCTGGGACGTCGACGATCTGATCTTCGATCCCGAGACGGTTGACGACCTGCCCATCCATCGGCACCGCACGCGCTTTGAACGTGATTCCTGGATCGACACCGCCTACCGGTACCGGGCGATGCTTCAGGAGTGCGGAGCCGGCATCGCCTCCACCCCGGAGATCGCGCGCCACATGGCCCGGATGGGGGTCCCCGCGCAGGTGCTCCCGAACGGCGTCGACACGACCTACTCGGTGATGTTCGAGAAGGTGCGCCGGAACGCGGCGCCGCACGATCGCGGCGATGCATTCACGGTCGGCTACTGCTCCGGGTCCGACACGCACGACGAGGACTTCGAGCTGGTGGGCCCGGCCCTCGCCGGCTTTCTCGACGCCCACCGGGAGGCACGGCTGCTGCTGGTCGGCCCCCTGGAGGTGCCCGGCGAGCTGGAGCGGTTCGCGGATCGCATCGAGAGCGTCGGTTGGGTCCCGGGACCGCGCGTTCCCGAGCACCTGGTTCGCTTCGACCTCAACATCGCGCCGCTCGTCACGCACGACTTCACGAACGGGAAGAGCGCCATCAAGTGGTCGGAGGCCGCGTTGGTCGGCGTGCCGACGCTGGCCTGGGCGACGGAACCGTTCCGGATGGCGATCGAGGACGGCCGCACCGGACTGCTGGCCGGCGACACGGGTGAGTTTCGGGAGCGGCTGGAGGAAGCGTTCTCGGACCGGACGGCGCTGCCGCAGATGGCGGATGCCGCTCGCCTGGCCGCCTTCCGGCAGGGATCGCCCTGGGTGCTGGGAGAGCGCCTTGCCCGGATCCTGGGAAGCCCGGAGCGGGCGCCGGTTCCAACCCGTCCCAACCGATCGCCTTCGGAATCCTTCCTCACCGAGGTGGAGCCCGCCGGGGTGATCCCGGGCCTCACGCCGGGGGCGGGAAGCGATCGGGCGGGCGAGCGCCTCGACACCGCTCGGATCGCCTTCGGCTATCCCCTGGACAAGGGACCCCTGTGCCGTGTCGACGTGCAGATCGCGAGCTGGCTCAAGCCCGTCCACTCGCCGCTCGAGCTGACGGTGCGGGTCGGTCGTCACGTCCTCGCCGCCGCCACGGTCGCGCCCGAGGACGCGATGGACAACGGCTGGGTCGCGTTTACCTTCGATCCGCCCGTGCCTTCGGTCAGGGGCGCGGTTGCCGAGCTCTCCGCCGACAGCTCCCAGAACGTCGCACCCTACGTCGCCCGCGAAGGGAACCGTCTCGTCAACGGAGTGCGGGTCGGGGGCGCTGTGATGGCGCGGACGTTCCATCGGCCGCCGATACCTCCGAGCTTCACCGCGCCGGCGCCGGCTTCCTCGCCCGGGTTCGTGCTCTCCCGAATCGAGGAGTGGCTTTCGGTCCGGCCGCGAGTGCTTCGAAAGCAGGCCGGCCGGGTGGTGCGACGAGTGAGAGCGGCCCGCCCCCGCGCGGTCCGGCTGACCTGAGAGAGCCTCCCGGCCGGCTCCGACAAGAGAGTCCGCGCGCCGCCATCCCGCAGACCGGATCGGGGGCCGAGAACACCGATTCGGTAGACTAGCGCCCGCTTTGGCCGATCTGGTGGATACGCGTGCCGGGTTCCGGGAACGCATCGCCGACCTTGTCGATTATCGGGAGCTCGTCCTCAACCTGACGCAGCGGGACCTGATCCTGAAATACAAGGGCTCCTTCCTGGGCGTTGCCTGGTCGCTCTTGAACCCGCTCCTCCAGATGGTCATCTACACGTTGGTCTTCAGCGTCTTCCTGCGTGTGTTCACGCTGCCGCACTACTGGGCGTTCGTGATCGGCGGGATCCTGTTCTGGACCTTCTTCTCGACCAGCCTGCTCGCGTCCTCGACGGCGTTCATCCGCAATCCGGGCCTGATCACCCGCGTGTACTTTCCGATCGAGGTCTTGATCCTCTCCGGCATCTTCGCGAACTTCATCAACTTTCTGATCCCGCTCGCGCTGCTGCTCGTGGTGCTGCCGATCGGCGGCGTTCACCTCGGGATCTCACTGATCTGCCTGCCGGTGATCGTGCTCTCGATCCTGGTGACCACGGTCGGCCTGGGATTGATCGCCGCCAGCATCACCGTCTTCCTGCGCGACGTCGAGCACTTCCTGACGCTCGGGCTCCAGGTGTTCTTCTATGCCACCCCGATCCTGTATCCCCTGCACGAAGGATCACTTCCGCACGGAGCCTCGAAGTACATCCAAATCCTCCGGCTGAACCCTCTCGCCTGGTACCTGGACTCGTACCACGCGGTACTTTATTTCGGGACCTGGCCGAACCCGAAGGAGTTCATCGCGATGCTCCTGTTCTCGGTCTTCTGCATGGTCCTTGGTTGTGTTGTCTTCGTCAGGCTGCGGCCGCGGCTCCCGGAGAACCTGTAGACGATGGCCCGTTCCGTGATCCGGCTGGAGGACGTGCACAAGCGGTACCGGATCTACCGGCGCCGGTATCAATCGGTGAAGGAGATCCTGGTCCACCGCCGTCTGGGAGAGTGGCAGGACCACTGGGCCGTCAAGGGCATGAACCTCGAGGTCGAGGAGGGCACCACGCTCGGGCTGCTGGGGCCGAACGGTGCGGGCAAGAGCACGACGCTCAAGCTGATGGCGCGGATCCTGACCCCCGACAAGGGCCGCATCCTGACCACCCGTCGCGTCGCCGGGCTGCTCGAGCTCGGCTCCGGGTTCCAGCTCGAGTACACGGGGATGGAGAACATCTATCTCAACGCCTCGCTCCTGGGACTCCGCAAACGGGACATCAAGCAACGTATGGACTCGATCATCGACTTCTCCGAGCTCGGACAGGCGATCAACGACCCCTTACGCACGTATTCGACCGGCATGACGATGCGCCTGGCCTTCTCCGTCGCGATCCACGTCGATCCCCAGGTGCTGCTGGTGGACGAGGTGCTCTCGGTCGGCGACGAGGCGTTTCAGAAGAAGTGCCTCGACCACATCACCAGGTTCCAGGCGTTGGGCGGGACCATCGTGCTGGTCTCGCACGGCATGGGTACGGTCCAGGACATGTGCAATCAGGCGGCCTGGATCGAGGGCGGGGTGGTGCAGGCGATGGGCAACCCGTCGACGGTGATCAACGGCTACGTCGACCGGGTGCGCGAGCGCGAGGCGTCCCAGGCGCATCTGGACCAGGTGCCGGCCGTCGAGTTGGGCGAGGTCCGGCTGCTGAACCGCGCGGGCGAGCCGGTGCACGCGCTGTTGCGTGGGGAGCAGCTGACGCTGGAGGTTCCGTACCGGGTCCATCGGCGAGTCGAGGATCCGGTCTTCGGCGTCGCCGTCATGCGCAACGACGGCGCCTACGTGTACGGCACGAACACGCTCGCCGAGGGCATGCACCTGCGCCCGCTCACCAAGGACGGGACGTTCACGTTCCGCTACGACTCACTTCCCATGCTGGGCGGCACCTATCGACTCTCGATCGCGGTGTTCCACGAGTCGCAGATGCTGCTCCCGATCCATGCCCACGATCGCACCTACAGCTTCCGGGTCGAGGGGGCCACCAAGGAAGAGGGCGTCGTGCGCCTCGACCACGCATGGAACGTGGGCCCGACGGTGATGCGGGTGGACGAGGACTCGCGGGCCGTCTGATTCGATCGGCCAGGCGTCAAGGGGTGCGCCTGGTCGCCGCGAACCCGAGACGGCGCGCCGCCGCGCGCGCGTAGAAGCCCATCAGCACCCGTACCCCCATCGGCGCGATCGCGGTCGACACCCCGACCGACTCGGCGTACGGCCCCCGCCCCAGGACCCTGAACACGTGGTCGCGCCGCCCGTCGCAGAGTGACCTCTTGAAGCGTGGGGGCTCGCCGACGAGAGGGGTCTTGTGGACCCGCACGAAGGCACCGATCTCGCGCACCACGCTGTGGAGATAGTTGACCGCGAAGTCGAGATCGACTCCACGCTGGATGAGGTCGACGAGAATCCGCGGCTCGACGCTGTATCTGATCTCGTCCAGCGTCCAGCGGGCACCAAGGATCGGCTCCCAGTGGTCCGGAAACCGGTACGCGATGTGATAGTAGTGCTCTTCGTTGAGAAAGCTCTTGTGGTCGAAGATGAACGCGTCCCGATGCATCGAGAAGGGATGCCAGAGCTCGAGCAGTGCGCCGTCCTTCGCGACTCGCGTGAACTCTCGGAAGACATGCCCGAGTTGAGTCGGGTGGATGTGCTCCAGGCAGTGCGACGAAAAGATGTGTGACGCCGAATCGTCGGGAAACGGCAGATCCTGGTTCGCGATGTCGCACTGGTAGTCAGCGACGTCCAGGATGTCGACTCCCAAGAAGCCCTCGCGCTTCAGCGAGCCACACCCGATATCGAGGCGCAGACCGCCCGCGTCCTGAGTGATTCGGGCTTCCGTTGCGGTCACCTCGGCATCCTACCTGAGCCTCCGATCGGGCGGGCGGTGTCTGGTGAAGGCGTGATCTGCTCGCCAGCCCGGACACCGACCCCTTCGAACTCAAGGGTTGAACTTGGTGCTTCCGTTCAGTAGGCTGGGGCTCGTTTAGGGCCCAGCTGGGGGGTTGTGGCACCACCTTCCGACTTATTTCAGCGGATCGCTGTCATAGGGCACAGGAGAGTTCCAACGTGCGTCGCAGAATTCGTCTCGCAATCGTCCTGGTCGCCGGCGGCGCTCTCCTGGTCTGCACAACCGGGACGGTCGGGGGACGGCGGGTCTCCTCCGCGCAGCTGATGGGCGCCTCCAGCACCTCCGCGCCACCCCCCATGTACACGCTGCCGGCGAGCCCGGCGCTCCCCCACGGACCGCGGATGCTGCGCATGCTCGCCGGCGTCGGTTCCGGCAGCGGCTCGAGCCGATCCCGTGGCAGCAGTAAGGTCACCCTGGAGTCGATGACCGATCCCGCGCAGGGTGCCGCGGAGGGCATCGACGTGGCCGACTATCAGCACGCGAACGGCCCCATCGGCTGGCCCCAGGTGGCGGCCGCCGGGTACTCGTTCGCGTACATCAAGGCAACCGAGGGGACCTATTACCAGAACCCCTACTACGCCGGCGACTTCGCTGCCTCGCGCGCCGCCGGGATGCTGGCCGGCGCCTACGCCTTTGCCACCCCGGACACGGCGAGCGGCACGCAGGAGGCCGACTACCTGCTCGATGACATCAACTACTCCAACGACGGGCAGACCCTGCCACCGATGGTGGACCTCGAGTGGGACCCCTACAACTCGAACGAGCCCTGCTACGGGCTGAGCGTGGGGGGGATGGTCTCCTGGATCCAGTCGTTCGTGTCGGAGGTCCTCGCCCGGACCTCCCGTTACACGCTGATCTACACCGCGGCCTCCTGGTGGAACGAATGCACCGGAGGCACCTCGCAGTTCTCCGCCGATCCCCTCTCGATCGCTTCCTACGGCACCTCGTCGCCCGCCCTCCCCGGTGGCTGGTCGAGCTACGTCGTCTGGCAGTACAACAGCACCGGGTCGGTGCCCGGGATCTCGACGCAGGCCGACCAGGACCAGTTCAACGGCGGACTGTCGTCGCTGCAGGAGTTCGCCACCAACGGCCAGGGCAACGCACAGGAGGCCCCGGCCCCGGTGGGTCAGAGCGACGGCGTGGTCGACGTCTTCTGGCGCGGATCTGACGGGTCACTGAACCATGCCTGGTACGTGCCGGGGGGCGGCTGGGCAGGGCCCGTCAGTCAGGGCGGTTCCCTGTCCTCCGACCCGTCGGCGGTGTCGACCGGCGGAGGAGCACTTCAGGTCGTCTTCGAGGGAACCAACTCGGACCTCTGGGCGGCCTGGTACAGCGGCGGTTGGAACGCCCCGGCGGACCTCGGAATGGGGCCGTTGGGCGGCGCGCCCCGCGCGGTCTCGGCGCAGCCTTCGGTGGTCGACGTGTTCTGGCGGGGCACCGACAACGGCCTCTGGCATGCGTGGGAGGTCGGCGGGAGCTGGTACGGACCGCAGGAGCTGGCGCCGGCGGGGTCGGTGGCCTCGGACCCGGCGCCGGTGTCGCTGGGCGAGAACGGCTACATGGACGTCTTCTGGCGCGGCTCGAACGCGGACCTCTGGGACGTGCAGTACCGCTCCGGCTGGTCCGGCCCCCAGGACCTGGGCATGGGCACGCTCGGGTCACAGCCCGAGGCGGTGAACTACCAGGCGGGAGCCGTCGCCGTGGCCTGGGTGGGGACGGACGAGAACATCTGGTACGCGACCCAGACGGCCGGCGGGTTCCAGGGGCCCGCCGCGGGAGGAGACGGACCGCTCGCGAGCTACCCCGAGCCGGCCTCCGGGCGGCCAGGGGCCGACGATCTGTTCTGGGCAGGGGACGACGGGGGGGCGTGGTACGCATCGCAGACGGGTGGCGGCTCCTGGTCGGGCGCCGGTGAGCTGCCGTCTGGCCAGACCGGCTCGCAGCCGGTGCCGGCCGCGACCACGCCGGGGCTGCTGGATGTGTTCTGGCGTGGCCAGGACGGGGGACTCTGGCACGCGTGGGGCTACAACGGGAGCTGGGCCGGACCCCAGCGCCTCGGGCCGGGCGGCACCTTTGGCTAGCCACGCCTCCCGCCTCGAGCGTCGCCAGGCGGGGCCCGCCCCCGCCCCCACTGTGTAGACTCCGCCCGTGCCGAGGCTGCGAAGGGGGCGCAGGCTGGGGGTCGGGTTGCGCCTCGGCGTGCTCCTGATGCTGACCGTCGCGGCGGTGGTGGCGGGGGCACCGGCCCAGGGCGGCGCCGACGGGGACGCGCAGGCGGGCCGGCGGATCGACCCGAAGCTCGAGGCTGGACTCAGCTCCACCACCGTCGACAGCACCGCTCCCGGCTCGGTCGGGCAGTCCGACGGCGTCGAGGACCTGTTCTGGATGGGTCCCGGGAACGGCCTCATGCACTCCTGGTACGTCCCGGGCGGCGGCTGGGGCGGCCCCCAGAAGATGGGCGGCTCGATGAACAGCGGAGCGGATCCGGTCACCTCGGGCGGTGGGGTGCTGGACGTCTTCTGGCAGGGGTCCGACGGGAACCTGTGGCACGTGTGGTATGTCGGCGGGATCTGGTACGGGCCTCAGAGCCTCGGGATGGGGCCGCTGGGCGCGGCGCCGCGGGCGGTCTCCAGCCAGACCGGGGTGATCGACGTCTTCTGGCGCGGGACCGACGGCGGGCTCTGGCACGCGTGGTACGTGAACGGCGCCTGGTGGGGGCCCCAGGAGCTGGTTCCGGCCGGGTCCGTCGCCTCCGACCCGGACCCGGTAACCGATGCCAACGGCACCATCCAGGTCTTCTACAAGGGCACCGACGGGACGGCGCACGTGATCTCCTACAGCAACCAGTGGGGAAGTGCGGCTTCGGTGCCCTCGGGATCGATCGGGTCGATGCCGCATGCCGCCGTGGTCGGGACCGGCCAGGTCGACCTGGTCTGGCAGGGCACCGACGGCGGTCTCTGGTACGACACGCTGGGCGGCGGCGGCTGGGCCGTGACCCGGAGCGGAGGGGCGGGCACGCTGGGATCGCAGCCGGACCCGGTGTCCGCGGTGGCGGGTCGCGCCGACGTCTACTGGGAAGGCGGGAACGGCTGGCTCTGGGAGGAGCAGCTGTCGAACGGGACCCCGCAGGCGCTGCGCGAGCTGCCGACCTCGACCCTCGGCTCGGAGCCCGACCCTGACGTCACCCAGCCCGGCGCCGAGGACATCTTCTGGCGGGGGCAGAACGGCGGGATCTGGCACGAGTGGGGGAACGGCGCCTCCGCGTGGGAGGGTCCCCAGCAGCTGGCGGCCCCGCCGCCGACCTCGATCTCGCTCGGCGTTCCGTTCTACCACCAGCAGGAGGCTCTGACCTGCGAAGAGGCCGCGCTCCGGATGTCGATGGCCTACTTCGGGATCCCGATCAGCGAGCAGCAGGTCCTCAACGCCGAGGGTGTCGACCTCGTGCACTACTGGACGGGACCGGGCGGCGGGGACCCGTTCGCCGACTTCGTCGGAAACCCGAACGGGTCGGAGATCGCGAACACCGGCTACGGCTCCTACTGGAGCGCGATCTCGAGGGCTGCGACCGACCTGGGCGGCGGCGTCGCCTGGGCCGGCATGGGATTGTCCCCGGGTGACGTCTTCAACGCGGTGCTGAACGGGGACCCGGTGATCTTCTGGGTGCCCTACGACTGGGACACGCCGGCCCGCGACGACTACATCGCGTTCGACGGCCGCGACATCCCGTACGCGGGGCCGGAGGAGCATGCGATGGTGGTGGTCGGCGTCACCCCCACCGAGGTCGAGGTGAACGACCCCGACCGGGGGCAGTACTGGGTCTCCACCGGACAGTTCGAGGCGAACTACGCCGTGTACGGCGACATGGCCGTCGTGATCAATTGACGCGAGCGTGGCGGGTGGCGGTGGTCGGCGCCGGGCTGGTGGCCCTGTTCGGCTGCGGGAGCCCGGCCACCGCCGGCCGCCACCCCTCGGCGCGCCCGTCGCAGGTGTCGACGCCCACCCCGGCCGACGGCGTCCCGTCGCCGGCCCCGGCCTCGCCGCCCGCGTCGGCGGCGCCCACGCCGGCTGCCGCCGCACCACACTGATCCCGCAGCACGACCAGTCGCTCACGCTCAGTGGAGCCGTGACCGGCACCGTGGCCGGCGCCGAGATCAAGGAGTGCGGGACCGGGAACGGAGGCTGGGCCCTCGAGCTCTCGTCGATGACAGTCGAGGGCGGCACCGCGAGCCTGACGCTCCTCGTCACCGACTACCACGGCGCCGGGTCCTACCGACCGAGCGGAGCTTTGAACGCGATCGAGAATCAGCAGCTGACGACCTTTCCGGTGACCGGCGGCGCGGTCGACATCGCCGGCGGGGGCACCAGCGGCCAGATGGACCTCAAGCTGACGTCGTCGGCGGATCAGCCGGTCCAGATCCAGGGCACCTGGGCCTGCGCCTGACGCCGGCTCAGGGGGAGGAGCACACCGAGACCACCGAATAGGGGGCGCCGACCACTCGCAGCGACCAGGTGAAGCCGGGCTCCGGCGTCCCGGCACGGACGGTAAGCGCCTGACCCGGACTGGTGAGCGTGGCCTGTGCGACCGTGGACGCCGGAATCGGCCCGTAATGCCAGACCTGGACCACGACCGGGCCCGCCTGGTCCGATCGGAAGGTGACCGTGGAGCCCGCCGCGGCCGTCAGCCCGCTCACCGACTCGGGCGTGCACACCTCCCCGGGAGCCGCCGTGGCAACGCTGAGGTGGGGCGGGAACAGGTATCCCAACGAGCGATCCACGAGTGCCGCCGGATAGCGGCCGAGCTGGTCCGGGGTCAGGTTCGGCAGCGCGCTGCCCTGGACCTCCCGTGCGGCGACGTACGACTGGACCGAGAACGCGGGCAGCCAAGCCGGGTCCACCGGCAGGCTCTGGTCGAGCCCCGGAGAATCGCGGTAGGCCCACGCGACCTGCTCGCTTACCTCGCCGGGCAGCACCTCGCCGAGGTAGTGGTCGCCGGCCGCCTGGTGCAGCGCGACACCGCTCAGCAGCAGCCCGATCAGGACCACCGCCAGGGCCCCGGCGGCGGCGGGTGAACGCCAGCGCAGGTGGCTCACCGCGTCGGCGAGCAGCACGAGAATGAAGATGGCGGCGATGTCGACGTACCTTGGCGAGCCGGCGTCGGCATCCCCGTAGCTGGAGCGGACGAGCCCGATGATCACGAACTCGGCCACCAGGCCGGCCGCCGCCGCGATCAGGCCCCAGTCCGGCCGCCCGCGTGCCCAGGCCAGGCCGACGATCCCGCCGAACACGATCGCTCCGACCGGCGCCCACGAAAGCCCCAGGCCGACCACCCCCGCCGCCGACGCGCCGATGCCGGTCGCCACGTAGGGGAGCAGCGCGACCCAGGTCGAGAGGGCGAACGGCGACTGGTGCCCGGTGATCGTGGTGTGCCCGATGATCAAGAACCACACCAGGTAGCCGGCGATCGGGAGTACCAGGTAGAGCAGGCGTCGCCTCTCGGTTCTGTCGAGCGCCAGCTCGACGATCAGCCAGGCGAGGAAGAAGAGCGCCGGTCCCTGCGTCATGAGGGCGCCCATCAGCGCCGCCGACCCCGCCCAGCCCCGCCACCTCGGAACCGATGGCCCGGTGAGCAGCAGGATCGCGAGCAGGCCCAGCGCGGAAGAACCGACGAAGCCGATCTGATCGGCCCAGATCAGGTTTTCCCAGCCGCGGCCGAGCACGAGGAACAGTGCCGCCGCCGCGAGCCCGAGGACCTCGCCCGAACGGCGCCGGATGAGCAGGAACAGAAAGAGGGCGGTGAGCAGATTCCAGGCGGCGAGCACGGCCATGTACGGCACGTAGCTGCGAGCGCTGAAGAGCAGCAGCAGCAGGCGGTACGTGAGCGCGGGGATGGTCGCCCAGTGCTCGTTGTGGGGGACGAAGTAGTCCCCGACCGAGAAGTTGCGGACGTAGAGGACGTAGCTCCACTCGTCGAAGTAGAAGTCGTACCGGCGGGTCAGCCACAGCATGAGAAGGCCGGACAGCACGCCGCCGGCGACGACCAGCGGCAGCGCGCCGGGCAGCCGGATCTGACCGATGGTGTCGGCTTCGCTCCAGGGGAGGCGCGTCTTCTCGCGGACCGCCGGGGGGGAGGTCGTCGAGGGTCGGGCGCCCGGCTCGCCGTTCACGTGGCGTCGCCGCCGGCGCTACCCGCTCTGATCACGGGGCCGAGCTTAACGAAGCTCGCTGAACGCGTTCGGACCCACGTTCGGCACCGGTGGCGCCGGCGCGATCTCCGGTGCCCTGGCCTCCACTCGCTTCGCGTCGGGCAGTCTGATCGCGGCCGGGGTGGTCCGGATCCGGCGTCGCTGAGGTCGCGCGACCACGAACACCGCCGCCAGCAGACCGCAGGCGGCCAGCAGCATCACGGCCAGGCTCACGTAGTCGGTGACCCGGAACGCGTGCCCGACCAGCACGCCGCTGGTCTGCACGGTGGGAAGCAGGACGAGCAGCACGGTCTCGACCACCCGGGTCGCCAGCAGCACTCGCTCCAGGCCCACCGGCCACCGTCTCGACGACCGGCGCACCCAGGCATAGACGACCATGGTTCCCAGCAGCCACGCCTGGAGGCCTTCCCGCATCAGCCCGGTGTCCTCGGCACCCCAATAGACCAGGAACGCGAAGAAGGGGACGATGACCGTCGCCGTCACCACCGCCCAGTCGCGAAGGAACCCGCGCACCAGGCCGTAGAGGTAGAGGGGGAAGAAAAGGATCCCCACGGCAAACGGCAGCGAGGTCCAGTACTGCTCGAAGAAGAGCACGATCGGCTGCCCCGGCACGAAGACGGGGTTGAAGCCGGGATCGTGCGCGTGCGCGAAGTAGACGAACAGGGGAACCACGGTGGATGCGAGGGAGTTCACCCGCCACGACACCCAAACCGCAAGGCTCTTGGCCGGGTACTCGATTCCCGCGGCCGTCACGGCCGGCAGGAACTCGCTCGACTGCGCCGCATGGTGCCAGTTCACCAGCTGCCAGGCGGCGTAGAAGACCGCCGCCGCGCCGACGGTGCAGAGCACGCCGCGCACGCTCCACGCTACCTTTCGGTGCCACCTCGGGTTCCGCTGCACGACGATGATCCACAGCAGCAGCAGTGCCGGCAGGGTCGTCAGCGCGAGGGGGTGGGCGAGGTAGCCGATGCCCAGAAAGACGCCCGCCGCGACCGGCCTGCGCAGCAGGAGCGCCTGTGCCGAGAGCAGCACCAGCGCGCCCGCCAGCAGCTTGGGCCAGGTGAAGTACACCTCATGGATCACGAAGGGGGTGGTCGCGGCCAGGAGGAGAGCGAACAGGGCCGTCCGGCGACCGCCGGCGACCCGCGCCCAGGGAGAAGACGGCCAGCAGCGCGAGCGCGGCCATCGTCTCCATCGCGATCCGGTACGCCGCGAAGCCCTGACGGTCGAAGGGCTGCCAGGAGTCGGGGGGCACGCCGAGCGGGACCACGGCGCCCGAGATCAGGACGATCGGCGTGGCGGCCAGGCCCGGCATGGGGCCGCGGGAGCTGAACGAATAGGGGGCGTACAGATCTTTGGTGGCGCGGGACGAGTAAGGGGCCTTCCCGTTCGCCACCAGCCCCACCGTCAGGTAGGAGATCCTGCTGTCGGGCCGGTTGGAGGCTTCCAGCGTCTGCGAGATGGTGCCGCCGTAGAGGTCGCCGTCAGGGCCCAGCGAGTAGGTGCCCCGAGCGACTCCGAACAAGAGCACCAGCAGGATCAGAGTCAAGGCGGCCCAGTCGGTGCGCTCGAGGCCGCGCCCCCTCCCCGGCAGCACGGCTGCGACCAGCAGCGCCACCACCACCAGGGCGGCTCCGGCGGCCGCCGTCAGATGCGGGTCGACGTCCTTGGCCAGGAACCAGGCCAGCAGGCCGTTCGCGGCCATCAGCAGGATGCCTGGCAGGATCGCCAGCCCCAGACCCCACCGCCGGGGGAGCAGCCCGAGATGGATCAGCGCCAGACCCGGTCCGAGGAACAGCGTCAGCGAAGCGACCAGGGTCAGCAGGATCATCGTGAGCGACTGCAGCGGGTCCAGGTGCCAGGGAACCTGCCACCGGAGACCCACGCCGATGTCCAGCAGCGTGACCAGACAGCCCGTGATCGCGAGCAGCCGGGCCCCGGCTCGCGAGAGCCCGCTCGAGGTCCGCCGTGCCGACCGTTTGGGACGGGCGCGTCCGAACGGTTGAGGTGGTCGCCCGTCGGCGTCCGCGGTGGTCACGCCCGAGCCCTCCGCGGGTCGCCCGCGGTCACGCGAACGGGATCCGCGCCAGCATCGCCTGGCGGTACCACCGCAGGTAGTGCGGAAGCCACCGGCGCAGCTGGAAGCGGCTCTGGCCCGCCGTCCGGTCGTTCCACCGGGTCGGAACCTCGGCCACCCGGAACCCGGCCAGATGGGCCTTGACGGTCAGCTCCAGCGCCAGCTCGAACCCTCCGCTCGACTCGATCTGCACCGACTGGAGCAGCTTCCGGCTGTAGAGCTTGAAGTTGTTGGTCGGGTCGTGCGTGCCCACCCCACCCACGAAGTGGAGGGAAAGTCCCGCCGCGCGCGAGAGCGTGCGCTTCACGAGCGGACCACCCTGCTGACCCCCTCCGTGCATGTAGCGGCTCCCGGCCACCACGTCCGCCCCCTCCAGCGCCAGGCGGTACATCGCATCCACGTCCCGCAGGTCGTCGGAGAGGTCGGCCATGGTCACCAGCACGTATGGCGCGCGCGCGTCGAGCAGGCCGGTGCGGAGTGCGTTGAGCGCGCCGCGTCCGAACCGGTTCAGCACCAGGCGCACCTCGGGATAGGTCGGCAGCAGCCGCTCCGCCACCGGGACCGTCGTGTCCTCCGCGAAGTCGTACACGATCAGCACCTCCTTCGGTGCGACGTGGACCTGCTCGTGGAGCGCACGCAGGACGGGGACGATGTTCTCGCCCTCGTTGTAGGCGGGGATGACGACCGACAGTGCCGGTGGGGGGTCGTTCAGATCCGGCCCGCTGCCAGCTCTTCCCGGATCCAAGGGATCACCTCGTCGAGCATCTGGTCGAGGGTCGTGGTGGCTTCGAAGCCAAGCCGCTCCCTCGCCTTGTGGACATCCGGCGTACGCAGCTGCACGTCGTGGGCGTAGGGCGGGTCGTGCACGAGACTGAGCTCGACGTCCGGGCCCTTGCACTTCGCCCAGATGGCGGCCGCCAGCTCACTCACCGTGGTCGACTCCGCGGTCGAGATGTTGAAGTCATCGTTCAGGGCGGCCTCCGACTCGACGCAGAGCCGGATCCCATGGGCAAGGTCGCCGCCGTACGTGTAGTGGCGGACCTGGGTCCCATCACCGAGGACGTGCAGCGGGTCCTGCCCCTTCAACACCTTCTGCGCCAGGTCGGGTACCACGTGGCTCATCGCGAGCTTGACGTTGCCGCTCATCACGTCGTGGTCCCGCAGCGCCCTCCGCTCCCCGATGCCGACGCAGTTGAAGGGACGGATGATCGTGTAGGGCAGGCGGTACTGCTCCCACGCCCCCCTGGCGAAGTACTCCGACGCCAGCTTCTGGAAGCCGTAGGTGGAGATCGGCGGGGGGCTGGTGAGCTGCGCGCCTTCGGGGGTCGGGAACTCGGTCGCGCTCTCGTAGACCATGCTGCTCGAGAGCACGTTGATCTTCTTCAACCGGCCCCTCTTGAACGCGTCGACGGCGGCGTCGAAGGTGGCGGCGAGGATGCGTTCGTTCTCGGCCAGCAGGTCGTACGCGAACTCGTGGAAGTAGCTGATGCCGCCGATCATCGCCGCGCCCGCGACCACCTGGTCGCAGTCGGAGGCCAGCTCCTGCATCAGGTCGGCGTCCTTGGCGTCCCCGCGGACGAACGTGTAGGCAGGATGCCGGTCGAACGTCTTCTCGACCGGGCCGTACTTGCTGTAGTTGTCGATGCCGACGACCTGGTGGCCCTGCTCCAGGAGCTCGGGGACCAGATAGCCGGCGATGAAGCCGGCCGCGCCGGTGACCAGGATCCTCATCGCTAGATCCGGATCCCGCGCGGCGTGATGCCCCAGATGTCGACCACGTCGCGGCGGTCCAGATCGAGGTCGCGGTAGACCTTGTGCGGCGCCGCCACGATCAGGGTGTCCGACTCGTCCAGCACCCGCTCCAGCGGAACCAGCGAGGAGTCGGGGACGTAGGGGTCGGTGGCGAGCACCCGTGCCCGGCGGAACGTCAGCAGCTTGCGGAGCTTGTAGCTGAGGGAGGTTCGGGGGTCGTCCGACTCGCCCTTGAACGCCATCCCCAGGATCCCCACCGTGCGTCCCTTGAGCTCGCCTCGGTCGGCCTCGAGACGTTCCACGATGTAGCTGGGCAGCCCTTCGTTGACCAGCATCGCCGACTGTCCAAGAGGGAAATGGTCGGGGCTGAACGCGGAGAGCTGCATGGTGTCCTTGAGGAGGCAGGGGCCGGCGGCGAACCCGGGACCCGGGAGGTCGGCGGCGCGCGGGTAGTCGTGACGGACGGCGTGCAGCACCCGGTTGTAGTCCACGCCCGCGCTGGAGGCCATCTGGAAGAACTGGTTGGCCACCGCGAACTTCATGTAGCGCCAGGTGTTCGTGAAGAGCTTGGCCAGCTCCGCCTCCTGCGGCTGCACCCGCAGCGTCTGGACGTCGAGCGGTGCGAACACGCACGCCGCGCGCCGGAAGGCCTGATCGCTGGTGGCGCCGATGATCTGCGGCAGACTCGAGATCTCCTCCAGCGCGTGCCCTTCGGCGATCCGCTCCGGGCAGAAGACCACGTCCGTCGTCAGGCCCAGCTCGACCAATCGCTGCTGGACGTACTCGGTCGTGCCCGGATAGACCGTGCTCCGGAGGATGAGCAGCGAGTCCGAGCCGAGATAGGGTCCGAGCTCGTCGACCGCGCGCTCGAAGACCCGGGTGGAAGGGTTCATGAACTCGTCGATCGGGGTCCCGATGACGAGGATGACGACCGAGGTCTTCCGGAGGATCTCGGGATCGTCGGAAAGGTGAAGGCGACCGGTCGGGAGCAGCTGGGTCAGGAGCTCGCCCGCGCCGCTCTCCATGAAGGGCATCTTCCCGGCCCGGACCTGGTCCATCTTCTGGGCGTCGATGTCGTAGATGCCGACCTGCTGTCCGGCGTCGGCAAAGGCAAGGGCGAGCGGCAGCCCGACGTGACCACAACCACCGACGATCACCAGGTCCAGCGGCCGCCGTGTTCGATTGGATGGCGTTGACACCGGGCGGGAGTGTAACAGCCCGTCAGCCTCTCTTTTCGATCGTCGCGGACCCCCGCCGTCGATGCACGGATCGCTCGTGCCGCGCCGGATCGCGGCGCGCTAACGGACAATTCGGGCTGCCGTCCGCCGGCTCGCGGTGAGGTGAGGGTCTGACTGCCGGGCTGCTCCCGATCGGGCGCAGCTCCGCGACCCGCTTGCACGACGCGGGTGCCGCGGAACGCCGTCCCCGCTGGGCCTGGATGTCGAACGGAGGGATGGTCCGGGGCCGGCGCTGGAAGGGCCGCGGCACGGGCCTGCCGACCCGCGACGTACACTCCCCCGGCGATGCCCGACGAGCGCCCCATCGGGGTCTTCGACTCCGGCGTCGGCGGCCTCACCGTGCTGCGTGCGATCCAGGACCGGCTGCCTGGCGAGTCGACGATCTACCTTGGCGACCTGCTCCATTTCCCGTACGGGCCCCGTTATCAGGAGGAGGTCAAGCGCTTCGCGTTCGACATCATCCGGTACCTGATCTCGCGCGACGTGAAGCTGGTCGTCATCGCGTGCAACACCGCGACCGCCGCCGCGCTGAACCAGGCGCGCGAGGTCTTCGACGTCCCCATCGTGGGAGTGATCAGCCCCGGGGCCCAGGCCGCGGTGGCCGCCACCAGGCGGGGTGTGGTCGGCGTGATCTCCACCGAGGGGACCCGGGCCAGCCAGGAGTACCTGCACGCGATCAAGGAGCTGGACCCGATGGTCGGGGTGTTCCAGAAGGCGTGCCCGGAGCTGGTCGACATCGTGGAGGCGGGCGCGGCCGACTCGGCTCGGGCGGAGGCCGCCCTGGAGCGCGACCTGCGGGACGTGGTCAACCTGGGCGCGGACGTCCTGGTCCTGGGCTGCACGCATTACCCGTTGCTGCAGCCGGCGATCCGCCGCCTGTACCCGGATTCGTTCGTCGTCGTGGACTCGGCGGAGACCACCGCTGCCATGGTCGAGCGGCGCCTCGACCACGCTCGCATGCGGGCGCAGGGCTCACCGGTCCGCCACCAGCTGCTGGTGACCGCGTCCCGCACGCCGGCACCAGCAGATCGCGAACGTCCTGTTCGGCGGTACCGCCCCGACCCTGTGCGAGATCGAGCCGCCCGGCGAGCAGGTCGACGCTCGCCGGGCCGGCCCGGCAGTCTGACTACTGGGCGATCAGTACCGTCGTCTCAGAGTGGCGGGTGACGCGTTCGACGACCGTCCCGATGAGGAATCGCCGCATGCCGTGGGAGCCCGACTTGCCCATCACGATGACATCGGCCCCGCTGGCCGCGTCGAGAATCTGCTCGGCGGGGTTGCCGGCCAGAACTCGGTGCTGCACGGTCGCCGTCGGGGCGTCCTTGGCGACTGACGCCGCCGCCGCCTCGACCGCGGCCTCCAGGGCGGCCGGGTGCTCGGTCGGGGCGACGGCGTCGCGGGTTTCGGGCGCCATCTCGAGCGTCTGCACCACGCCGATCACGTCGACCGTGCTGCCCGCCTCCCCCGAGGCCAGCCGAGCGGCCCATTTGGTGGCCACTTTGGCTTCGTCCGAGGTGTCGTACGCCAGGACTATCTTCACTGCTTCGCTCCCTTTCCTACTGAGCCGTGTCGAGGAGAGGTTCCTCGGAGGACGAGTCGACAATGCACAACCGGGCTTTCTCCGCGCTCGGATGGGCCCCTGCCAGGCTTCTCGGCAGCCATCCCGAGTCGTGGGCGACACCCACCGACGAGGACGCGATCGCGACCGACCTCAGCGCGCGTCCGGAAATCGGCTCGGCAGGGGTCGCGATCATCGGTTGTGAAGGTTCCGCCATAAACCGCTCCTCGTCAACGGTGTCCAGAGCCGCACCACCGAGCCGGAACCACGCCGGGCACGACGGACGAGCCGAGGCGAAGTATGAGCACGCGTCGCGTTTTGTCAACCAGCCGGACATGTCCCGGCGAGTCGGGTGGCGGCCGGAGGCCTCGGTCGCCGGTACGCGCGGTCCGCGCAGTCCGCGCAGTCCGCGCGGTGGGGGAGCCTGAGCCGGTGCCGCCAACCGCTGCCGGTCGTGTCCTGCTCGACGTGCGGCCGCTGCAGGGCCGGGATCGGGTCAGGGGAATCGGCACCTACGTCCGCGGATTGCTGGCGGGGCTCACCGAAGAGGGCTTCGACAACCAGCTCGGCCTGCTGGTGGATGGACGCGAGCCGCTGCCCGAGCTGCCGCGCGGCGATTTCGTCGCCTTCGCCGTGCGCCCCCGCTACCGCGGTCGTGCCGCACCCCTGGAAGAGGCGGTCACGATGCCGCGCAAGCTCGATCGAATCCGCCCCGGCGTCTACCACGCGACCAGCCTCGCCCTCCCCGCGCGCAGCGCGATCCCTACCGTGGTCACGCTCCATGACCTCATCCCCTGGGCCCTGGGTGGTTCAGCGCTCCGTGGCGAACGGCTTCGCTGGTGGCTCGGCCGCCGCCTCCTGCGGCAGGCCGACGTGGTGATCGCCGTGTCGCGACAGACGGCCGACGACGCCCGCCGGCTGGCCGGGGTCGACCCGGCCACGGTCACGGTCATCCCCGAGGCGGCGGCGGCCGTGTTCGCGCCGCGGGAGGAAGCCGCGGAGCGGGTCCGAGCCCGCTTCGGCCTGGAGGCGCCGTACCTGCTGTACGCGGGGGCCCTGGACGCGCGGAAGGACCCGGCGGGTCTGCTGCGGGCCTGGGAGGTGGTTCGTGGCGAGGGCCTCGACGTGCCGCTGGTCCTGACCGGTGACCCGGGACCGCAGGCGCCCCGCGAGCTGGGTGCTGCCAGGCGAGTGGGCCAGGTCGGGGTCGAGGACCTGGCGGACCTCTACTCGGCGGCCGCGTGCCTCCTCTACCCCAGCCGGTACGAGGGCTTCGGCCTGCCGCCGCTGGAGGCCATGGCGTGCGGCTGCCCGGTCGTCACCTACCGCAACTCGAGCCTGCCGGAGGTCCTCGACGAGGCGGCCGTCTTCGTCGACGACGGAGACGCGGCCGCTCTCGGCCGAGCGGCGGCGGCGCTGGTCCGCGACCCCGCCCGGGCGGCGCGCCTGAGGCGAGGCGGCCTGGTCCGCGCCCGCGCCTACAGCTGGCGGCGCACCGCGCGGCAGACCATCCGGGTGTACGAACAGCTGCTGGGATCGTCCGCTTCGGAGTGAACCTTTCCCCGGCGCCAGTCCCGGGACCACGGACCGGGACCAAGGACAAGAGGGTCGTCGCGCGCCGGGAATGCCGGGCCAGGATCGGGTCGCAGGCCTCTCGTAGGAACTGCCGCGGACAGGCGACAATGAGGAGGCTTTGAGTCGCATCGCAGTGATCGGGGCCGGATACGTCGGCCTCACGAGCGCCGCCTGCCTCGCCGATCTCGGCAACGACGTGGTCGTGGTCGAGATCGACGAGGCCAAGGTCCGATCCCTCCGCCGGGCCCGGCTGCACTTCTATGAGCCGGGGCTGAGGGAGCTCGTCGAGCGCAACACCCGAGCCGGACGGCTGACCTTCACGACCGACTACGCGGATGCGATCCCGGAGGCCGAGTTCGCCTTCGTGGCGGTCGGCACCCCCGAGGGGGATGATGGCAGCGCGGATCTGAGCTACGTCCAGGCGGCGGCCGCGCAGATCGCCGAGCACCTGACCGGGCCCCTGGTCGTGATCAACAAGTCGACGGTGCCGATCGGGACCGGCGACGTGGTCTCCGAGGTGCTGCAACGCACCAACCCCAAGTTCCCGGTGGCGGTGGTGTCGAACCCTGAGTTTCTGCGCGAGGGATCCGCGGTCGGCGACTTCATGCGCCCCGACCGGGTGATCATCGGCGCGCACGACAAGCCGGCCGCCGAGAAGGTCGCCAAGCTCTACGAGTCGCTGGGAGCGCCGGTGCTGATCTATGGGATCTACACCGCGGAGATGGTCAAGTACGCCTCCAACGCCTTCCTTGCCACGCGGATCTCGTTCATCAACGAGATCGCGCGCATCTCCGAACGTGTCGACGCGGACGTGAAGCTGGTCGCCGAGGGCATGGGGCTGGACCGCCGGATCGGCCGCGCGTTCCTGGACGCCGGGATCGGCTACGGCGGCTCCTGCTTCCCCAAGGACGTCAAGGCGCTGGCCCGGATCGCCGAGCACTTCGAGTATCACCCCGAGATGCTCCACGCGGTGATGGACATCAACCGCGACCAGCGCCGGGTCGCGGTGGAGAAGCTCCGGCAGTGCCTGGGCACTCTGCGCGATCAGACGGTGGGGCTCCTCGGCCTGGCCTTCAAGCCCGAGACCGACGACATGCGCGAGGCACCGAGCCTCGAGATCGTGGCCGACCTGCTGAAAGCCGGCGCCACCGTGCGCGCGTACGACCCCGCCGCCGGGGAGCGGGCCAAGGCGCTGATGCCCGAGGTCGAGCTGAAGCGAAACGCCTACGCGGTCGCGAAGGGCGCGGATGCGGTCGTCCTGGTCACGGAGTGGAACGAGTTCAAGCAGCTGGATCTGGTCCGGCTCAAGCGAAGCATGCGCCGTCCGGTGCTGGTCGACGGACGCAACCTCTACGACCCGCAGGCGATGCGCGAGCTCGGCTTCGTCTACCGCGGGATCGGTCGCAACTGATGCCCCGCGCGGTGGTCTCGGGGGGCGCCGGCTTCATCGGCTCCCACCTCTGCGAGCGCCTGTTGGGCGAGGGCTGGGAGGTGGTGGCGGTCGACAACCTGGTCACCGGGGCCGCGGCCAACGTGGCCCACCTCGCCTCGCTTCCCGGCTTCACGCTGCTGGAGCAGGACGTCAGCCGGAGCGTCGATCTGCCGGGGCCGGTCGACGCGGTCCTCCACTTCGCCTCTCCGGCCTCGCCCGTCGACTTCGACCGCATCCCGGTCGAGATACTGGAGGTGGGCACCGCCGGGACGCGCAACCTGCTCGAGCTGGCGCGGGACCGCGGGGCGCGCTTTCTGCTCGCCTCGACCTCCGAGGTCTACGGTGACCCGCTGATCCACCCGCAGCCGGAGAGCTACTGGGGCAACGTCAATCCGACCGGCCCGCGCGGCTGCTACGACGAGTCCAAACGGGCGGCCGAGGCGTTCACCATGGCCTATCACCGCCGGTACGGGGTCGACACCCGAATCCTGCGAATCTTCAACACCTTCGGCCCGCGGATGAGGCTCGACGACGGCCGTGTGGTCCCCAACTACATCCGTCAGGCGCTCGCCGGCGAGCCGCTCACGGTGTACGGGAGCGGCTCGCAGACGCGCAGCCTGTGCTACGTCGACGACCTGGTCGGCGGCGCGCTGGCCGTGCTCCGGGGACCCGATCCGATGCCCTTCAACATCGGCTCGCAGAACGAGGTGACGATGCTGGAGCTGGCGAAGATCGTCCGCGACGCGATCGGCTCCACCAGCGAGGTGAGGTTCGACCCTCTCCCCGTCGATGATCCGAAGCAGCGAAAGCCCGACCTGACGCGCGCCGGCCAGATCCTGGGTTGGGCGCCGACCACTCCTCTCGCCGAGGGCCTGGCGCGAACCGTCGACTACTTCCGTACCGTCGTGGGGTGACCACCGACCTGGAGCAGCTGATCCCCACGGTCGCCGACTTCCCGGTCCCCGGGGTGCAGTTCCGGGACATCACGCCGCTGCTCGCCGACCACGACGCGTTCCAGGATGCGGTGCACCTGATGTGCGATCCGTGGCGGAGCGAGGGGGTGGAGCTGGTGGTCGCGATGGAGGCCCGCGGGTTCATGTTCGCGGCGCCGATGGCGCTCGAGCTGGGGGCCGGGTTCGTGCCGATCCGGAAAGCCGGGAAGCTGCCGCGCCTGACCCGCAGCGTCGAGTATTCGCTCGAGTACCGGTCCGACACCCTCCACATGCACGCGGACGCGATCCGGGCCGGCCAGCGGGTCCTGATCGTGGACGACGTGCTGGCGACCGGAGGTACGGCGGCCGCGGTGGTGGAGCTGATGTCGGAGGTCGGCGCGGACGTGGTGGGGCTGGGGTTCTTGATCGAGCTTCCGGAGCTGGACGGGCGGCGCCTTCTGGGTGGGCATCGCGTCCGGCGCGTCCTCAGCTTCTAGGTCCCGATGAGGACCTGGGTGCTCGGCGGGGGCGCGGCTCGCGGTGCAGCTCAGGTGGGCGTCGTGCGCGCGCTGCTGGAGGCCGGGATGCCGCCCCCGGAACGGATCATCGGGGTCAGTGTGGGTGCGCTCAACGGACTCGTCATCGCGTGCCACCCGAGCCTGGCGGGGGTGGAGATGCTGGAAACGACCTGGGGGTCGCGACTCGCCGCCAACGTCTTCCGGGCTCGCCCGGTCGAGTCCCTGCTCACCCGGCTCGGCGGGACCGGCGGCCTCAGCCTGCTGCCCCCGACCGCCATCTCGCGCCTGCTGCGGCGCCAGCTGACCCTCCTGGGCGTGAGCCGGTTCGAAGATCTGGCGGTGCCGTTCGAGGTGGTGGTGACCAGCCTCGGCGACGGGCAGGCTCACCTGCTGGAGCGGGGTGAGCTCTTCCCCGCGCTCGCCGCGTCGATCGCGATCCCGGGCGTCTTCCCGGGCGTCGAGATCGACGGCGAGCGCTACTACGACGGTGGCGTCGCGGACAACGACCCCCTGGTACGCGCGGTCGACGAGGGTGCCGACCAGGTGGTCGCGATCACCCTCTGCGGGACCGCCGGCGGCAGCGCCCGCCCCCGCCGCTGGCTGGAGCTGCTCGGGGAGAGCGTGGCGGTGATGCTGAACCAGCGGATGCTCGCCGACTTCGAGCGGGTTCGAGCTCGAGCCCGGGTCCTGGTCTTCGCGCCGCAGCTCCCACCCGGCACCGCCTGGAGCCTGCGGCCGGCGGACGTGGCGCTGCTCGTCAGCCGGACGCGGGAGGCGGCCGCGTGCTGGCTCGACGAGCACGGCGGGCCGCCCAGCGAGTCGATGATCATCCCACTGCCGGTAATGGCCGGTACCGACGCGGCCCGGTAGGCTGAGCGACCCATGGCCCAGGCCGCAGACAGCGTGGTGATCATGGGGGCCGGCCCCGCCGGGCTGACCGCCGCCCGCGAGCTGCGGCAGCTGGGCCGCCCGGTCGCGGTGCTCGAGCGCGACCCCGTCTATGTGGGGGGGATCGCGCGGACCGCCCAGCACCACGGATACCGCTTCGACATCGGGGGGCACCGGTTCTTCTCCAAGAACGCCGAGATCGAGCGGCTGTGGTCGGAGATCCTGGGCCCCGAGCTGCTGCAGCGACGCCGGCTCTCGCGGATGTACTACCGAGGCCGCTTCTTCGACTACCCGATCCGGGCCGCCAACGCGCTCCGGCAGCTGGGCCCACTGGAGGCGGTGCGCTGCTTCCTCAGCTACCTGCGGGCGCGTGCGCACCCGGTCGCCGACCCGATTACGCTCGAGGACTGGGTTTCGAACCAGTTCGGGAGACGCCTCTATGAGATCTTCTTCAAGACCTACAACGAGAAGGTCTGGGGGATGCCGGCGAGCGAGATCTCGGCCGACTTCGCCGCGCAGCGGATCAAGGGCCTGGACATGAAACAGCTGATCCTGAGTGCGGTCCGCCCGCAGCCCGGCCACCGCTCGGACGGGACCGTGATCAAGACGCTGATCGACTCCTTTCGCTACCCACGGCTGGGGCCGGGCCAGCTCTGGGAGACGGTGGCCGCCGAGCTGGCGGAGCATGGGTACCCGGTACAGATGGGTCGGGAGGTGGTCCGGGTTCGGTGGGAGCCGGGTCGCGTCACCTCGGTGGTGACGAGAGACGCGAAGGGCCGTGAGGAGGTCGTGCCGGGCAGCGACTTCGTTTCCACCCTGCCGGTCCGCGACCTCGTCGCCGCCCTCTCTCCCCGTGCGCCGGATGAGGTGGGGGAGGCGGCGGCAAAGCTGGGTTACCGAGACTTCCTGACCGTGGCGCTGATCGTGGACGGGGCCGACCTCTTCCCCGACAACTGGATCTACATCCATGACCCCGACGTCCGTGTGGGCCGGCTTCAGAACTTCAAGAACTGGAGCCCGGACATGGTTCCGGACCCCTCCCGCACCTGCGTCGGCATGGAGTACTTCTGCTTCGAGGGCGACGGGCTCTGGACGTCGCGCGACGAGGATCTCGTCGAGCTCGCGTCCGGGGAGCTGGCACGGCTGGGCCTGGCTCGCCGCGAGCAGGTGATCGACGGCGCGGTGGTCCGGCAGCCGAAGGCCTATCCGGTCTACGACGACTCCTATCAGCGGCACCTGCGCGTCGTCCGCGAGTGGCTGAACGACGCGTTGCCGAACCTGCACCTCTGCGGTCGGAACGGCATGCACAAGTACAACAACCAGGACCACTCGATGATGACCGCGCTGATCGTGGCCCGCCGCATCGCCGGGGTGTCCGACCAGGATCCGTGGCGCGTCAACGCGGACGCGGAATATCTCGAGGAGTGGGACCCGGAGGAGGACCGGTCAGGACGTCTGATGGCGGCGCCCTTGCGGTAGCCTGGCAACTTTTTTGAGCGAGGCCGGCCACGAGCGTGTAGCCTTCTCGCTGGGTGGGACTGTCTGGGTCCAACGCTGGAGGTAGGGGCGTGTATGCGACCCCGGCGATGGCACGCCCCCGCGTACTCGTCGTGAGCGTGGGCTTGCTGCTTATCGCTTTCATGGGCCTGCCGCGGGTGGCGCACGCCGCGTCGGTGGCCGGGTCGACGTTCACTCTGGCCGGGGTCACGGTGACGGTCAGCTCGAGCTTCATGCCCAGCCCGGCCTTCACGGTCGCGGCGCCGGGCGCCGCGGACCAGACGGCCGTCTCGTCGACCGCCCATCCGTACCGCGATCTGACGCTGGAGGCGACGCCGTTCGGGACCACGTCGCCGGGCGAGGGCCTGCCGGTCGCCACCGCGGGGGAGGCGCCGAGGTATCTGAGCGCCCTGCGCTCGCAGCGGCATGACCAGGGCGGCACGGCCCAGACCGGGCCATCCATCGACTTCTTCGGGTCCACCACCGCCGGGACCGTGAGCCAGGTCTCGTTGGCCCTCTCGGTGTCAGGCCGCGTTCCGGTCGCGATCGCCGAGTGGGTCACCCAGGCCGGCTCGCAGCTCTGGATCCTGCGCGCCGCTGAGCAGCTCACCTCCGGCGCCACGACCGCGTCGCTGGCGGCACTGGTGGCCGGCCTGTCCGTGACCGCGAGCGGCCTCGTCGGGATACCGGGTCCGTCGCCGAGCAGCTCGCCCTCGCCCACCGGGTCGCCCTCGCCGGTGGCCCAACCGTCACCTTCACCGAGCGCCTCCCCTTCCGCTTCTCCGGCGCCTGCCCCGACCCCGTCGCCGGCACCCACTCCGTCGTCGGCGCCGTCTCCGTCAGCGGACGCGGCCCCGGCGCGGGCCACATCGGCGACGCTACCGCCGGCGGCGCAGACCACCGGCAGCAACGCTCCCTGGTGGAACGGGGTGTGCGATGTCGGCAACAACCGGGACGGCTTCCCGCTGGGAGCGGTCTTCCAGGGCTTCCTCGCGTGTGGACCGCGGCCCTACACGGAGTCGCCCGCCGGCGCGTCGGACTATCTGGTGGATTTCTTCCCCGGAGCCTGGGGGGAGTACGAGTTCGAGTGCGTCGAACTCGTGATGCGCTACCTGTATCTGACCTACGGGATCGATCCCTATCCGGCGAACGGGAATCAGGTGGTGACGGGCTACTCCGGAAGCCGGCTGGTGAAAGTGTCGAACGGGACCTTCGGCCAGGCGCCGCAGGCGGGCGACATCATCAGCTTCGGCGCCGACACCGCCGACGGGCACGCCGCGGTGGTCACCGCCAGCGCCGTTGACGCCGCCGGCAACGGCTCCGTCACCGTCATCGAGGAGAACAACTCGGCAGCGGGCAGCAGCACCCTGACCGTCTCGGGTTGGGTGGTCGGGCCCGACGCGTACCCCACCATCGGGTGGCTGCACAACGTGGGATCCGACGGCCCGACCGTCGCCGTCAACCAGAGCAACGGGCAGGACTACGTCCTGTGGCAGGCCCAGGACGGCGGGCTGTGGGAGGAGAACGGGGACCCTGCGGTGTGGAACGGCCCGAACGCGCTGAACATGGGGCTCCTCGGCTCGACGTCGGCCGCCGGAGTCCACTCCAATGGCGAACAGGACGTGTTCTGGCGGGGGACCAACGGCGACCTCTGGGAGGCGTTCTCGGTCAGCGGTACGTGGTACGGCCCCTACGACCAGGGGCCGGGTTGGGACCTCGGCTCGGAGCCGTCGGTCGCGGTGAACCAGAGCAACGGTCAGGAGTACGTGTTCTGGCAGGGCGCGGGTGGCGGCCTGTGGGAGGGCTACTGGAACGGCTCAGGCTGGCTCGGACCGATCTCGCTGGGGATGGGCGTCCTCGGCTCGGCCCCGACGGCGGGCGTGCTGTCGAACGGCCAGGAGGACGTGTACTGGCGGGGGACGAACGGCGACCTGTGGGAGGCGGCCTGGACTGGCGCCCGCTGGAACGGGCCCGACGATGTGGGGCCGGGGCTCAACCTCGGCTCGGAGCCGTCGGTGGGAGTCAATCAGGGCAACGGCCAGGAGTACGTGTTCTGGCAGGCGACCGCCGGCGGCGGCCTGGACGAGAGCTACTGGAACGGCTCCGCCTGGATCGGCCCGATCTCGATCGGCATGGGCGTCCTCGGCTCGGCGCCGACGGCCGGTGTGCAGGCGAACGGCCAGGAGGACGTGTACTGGCGCGGCGGCACCGGGGACCTGTGGGTCGCGTTCTGGGCCAACAGCCGCTGGAACGGACCGTACGACGTGGGCGGCTCGTGGAACCTGGACGCGGCGCCGTCGGTGGCGGTGAATCAGACCAGCGGGCAGCAGGACGTCTTCTTCCAGGGTGACGGCGGGGGGCTCTGGGACGGCTACGCGGACACCGCCGGCTGGAGCGGGGCCGCGTCGCTGAGCATGGGTACTCTGGGCTCGCCCCCGGGCGCGGGCGTGCAGTCCGGCGGCGAGGTCGACGTCTTCTGGGCCGGGACGAACGACGACCTCTGGGAGGGATATCTGACCGCCGGCGGTTGGAACGGTCCCGCCGACCGCGGTCCCGGGTGGGGTGTGAACGGGGAGCCGTCGGTGGCGGTGAACCAGAGCACCGGTCGAGAGGCGGTGTTCTGGCAAGGGTTCGACGACGGCCTCTGGACGAGCACCGGGAGCGGGGGCTCCTGGAGCTCCCCCAGCTCGCCGGGGATGGGCCTGCTCGGGTCACCGCCCACCGCGGGCGAGCACCCCGACGGTGAGCAGGACGTGTTCTGGCGCGGTACCAACCAGGACCTCTGGGAAGCGTTCTCGGTCGGTGGCCAGTGGTACGGACCCTATGACCAGGGGCCCGGGTGGGGCCTCAACAGCCAGCCGTCGGTGGCGGTGAACCAGGCCAACGGCGACCAGTACGTGTTCTGGGAAGGCGCCGACGGCGGCCTCTGGGAAGGCTATTGGAACGGCTCCGCCTGGGTCGGCCCGATCTCGATCGGCATGGGACCTTTGGGCTCGGCGCCGGCCGCCGGGGTCCAGGCCGACGGCGAGGTGGACGTCTTCTGGAGGGGCACCACCGGCGATCTGTGGGAGGCGTCCTGGGCGAACTCACAGTGGAACGGTCCCGACGACCTCGGGCCGGCCTGGAACCAGTAGCCGGCCACTGACATCCAAATCCCCCACACACCCCCTCGACCTTCACGGCGACGCACCCGGCCACCGATAGATGCCCCACATGCAATCCCCCGACCAGGCGCTCAAAGGTGGCGACGCCGGTGTCGAGGCAGAGCGTGACGCGACATCGGTGGAGACAGGGCGCATGACCATCGCCCGTTCGCTCGGGTTGGCGGTCCTCCTCGCGCTGTGCTCGGTGGCGGTCCGGCTAGCGGTCCTGCGGGCGCTGCCTCAGGGTGCCTGGTCGGCAGACATGGACGCGTGGCTCTACCTCGCGCAGGTCATGAAGACGGCGCCAATCCCTACAATCTCACGCGTTTCTCAACTGGCCGCCCCTCTGGATGCAGGTGCTCTTCGTCTTGAGTCACATCAGCAGCCACACGTCTACGCCTGGTGCGGTGATCCAGCTCTTCCTGATGCTGGTCGAGGCGATCCTGACGCGGTGACTATCTCTTGCTCTCACGTCACTGGCCTACGCGGCGGGCTTTCCTGGTGGTCCTGATCGGCTCGTCTTCAACCCAGTAGCCATCATCCTGACCACCGTTCACGGCAACTTCGACGTGATCGTCGGCTGTTCGTGCTGCTCTTCGTCTGGGCGGTGACCAGCTTCCACCGGACCGCCCGTCAGATGACTGGTTGCTCGGTTGCCTCTTCCTCGGTCGCCATCCTCGCCAAGACGACACCGCTCATCCTGCTGCCGCTGCTCTTCTTCGGATCCGGCAGGTGAGCATACGAGGGCTCATGGCGGGAGCCTGCCTGGTCGCTGGGCCGTCGCGCTCGGGATGAGCGTGCTCCTCACGCTGGCCTCCACCAAGTGATAGCTCACGTGCTGTCGTACCGGTCATACGGCCTGTTCGGCATCACCGGCCTCTTCAACCTCTTCCACTGGCCCGATCCCAGCTGGGTCGGCTACACGCCTGCCGGTGGCCCGCTCTATACGTCGTGTTCGGGATCTTCATGGTCGCCGTCCTCTGCGGGTGGTGTACCTCGGCGTGACCAGGACAGGTCACTGCGCGAGTACCATCTGGTCCTGATCACTGGAGCGCTGCTGGTCGCGGTACCGGTGCTGGGGCCGGGTACGCGCCGCAGTACGCCTGGTGGTGGATCGCGGTGGTGGTCCTTGTCTTCGCTCTCGGAACCGGCACCGCTCGGATCGTCTGCCTCGTGCTGTTCGTGGTGGCGTCCGCGACCTACATCGTTGAGTACGGGCTGGTGGAGGCCTACGGCGAGGTGCTGATCCGCTGGCCCCATCCGGGTTGGTTGAACGGGTGGAGCGTCTGGTTCGGGTTGCCAACCATGGACACCATCTTTCGGCTGCCGATCTTCGCCGCGTATCTCGCGTTTCTGGCCCTCGCGGTGGTGACGGTGACCCGGCAGGCGTTCGGCCGACCAGCCGCGCCGCTGTCGGTCTGAGTAGGCGACCTCGCATGGTCAACATTTCGGCCGCGGCGCTGTCTCGGTGATTATGCCGATCTACAACGAGGAGGCCACCCTCGACGTGATCCTCGGGCACGTGCTCCGTCGACCCGAGGTCGGGCAGGTCGTCGCGGTGGACGACGGCTCCCGGGACCGCAGCGGAGAGATCCTCTCGCGGATCGCCGCCGGCGACTCGCGCGTCGAGATCATCCGCCACCCGCGCAACCTGGGGAAAGGCGCCGCACTCAGGAACGCGATCGACCGCATCAACCGTCCCTACGCTCTGGTCCAGGACGCGGACCTCGAATACGATCCCCGTGACTATCCCGAGCTGCTCGCGCCCCTGCTGGAGAGTCGAACCGACGTCGTTTATGGAGTTCGCGGCTTCTTGAGCCACTCCTCGTACAGCTTCTGGTTCGTCCTCGGCAACAAGGGCGTCACGCTCGCCACGAACCTGCTCTTCGGCTGCTTCATCTCTGACATGGAGACCGGTTACAAGGTGATGCGTTCGGACCTCTGGCGCAAGCTGCGACTCGAGGGGGATCGATTCGATGTCGAACCCCAGATCACCGCGCGGGTGCTTCGTCTGGGCTACCGGATCCACGAGGTGCCGATCCGCTACTACGCACGCGGACGGGACGAGGGCAAGAAACTCACATGGAAGGATGGGGTGCGTGCGCTGGGAACCCTGGTGACGGTTCGAGCGCGGTCGGATCAAGCTCTCTTCGGCGGGGTCGACCACGAATACCACCGTCGCCGTCACCAAGACCTGGGGCGCCACCATCCGCTTCGGGTCGAGCAGCGGTCGGTCGACGGCACCCGGGATTGAGCGGGCACCAGGCCGCCACCCGCGGCTCAGGGATGGTTGAGGGGATCCTCTCGGGAGCGCGCTCGCGTCGCGCAACAGCTGATCCCGGACCGTTGTCATGAGGGCCGGATCCTCGACATTGGACACGGCGCGTCGCCGCTCTTTCTGTCCAGGGTCCGGTTCCGTGAGCGACACGGCATCGACCGCATCTCAGAAGATATTCGTTCGCAGTGGGAAGCCCGGGGCTTGCGGCTCCTGCATCGGGACCTGGAGGCCGATCCCACGCTGCCTTATCCGGACGGCTATTTCTCGACCGTCACCATGCTCGCCGTCTTTGAGCACGTTCCGATGGATTCGCTGATGTCGCTGCTCCGGGAGGTTCGTCGCGTTCTGGAGCCGGGCGGGGTCTTCGTGATGACGACGCCGGCCGGTTGGACCGGCTGGCTCCTGGCCGCGATGGCCCGGCTGAACCTGGTCAGCCACGATGAGATCGACGAGCACCAGGGTTCATACTCGCTCCCCGAGATCCGGGTCATCCTGGCGACGGCCGGGTTCGACCCGGCGCTAGTTCACCTTGGTCACTTCGAGGTCGGGATGAACAACTGGGGGGTTGCTCAGCGAGGGGCCGCGCCCACCGTCTGATGCCGCGTGGCCCCCGGGACGAGTGGCGCACAGCGTTCGACTTGCGGAATCAGCTCCTTTGGGATACCTTTCTGCGAACGTCACGCATTTGGACGCGGGGGGCGGGAGGTCAATGCGCGTGAGGGGATGGACGGCGCCAAGGGCCATGCCACGCACCAGTGGTGGCGGTGGTGCTGGCGGTGTTGGTCGCCGCCATGGTGTCGGGCCTCTCTACGGTGCCTGCGAGAGGTACCGCCGCCCCCCGGAGCGCGACCGGCCAGAACAGTCAGGTCGTGGTCGACGTGAGTGGCACACTGAGCGGCATGACGTCGTCGCCCCTGAGCATGTCACCTGCCTTCTCGACCGAACCACCGACTATGCGATCTGGTGTGCCGCCGGTGGCAACAACCTGAACCTGACGCTCTGCACCGGGAGCCTGACCGTGGGGACCCAGACCGCCAGCCGGCTCACAGTCCCGGTCTCCGTGGAGCCGAATCAGGCGATCGTCATCGACATGAACTCGGAGCCCACGGCGACCGGGTTGTGGGTCCGGTGCCTTCCCCCCGGCTTCCCGACGCTTGCCGTCACGAGCCGGGGAGCCCGACGCCCGGGTACTACCTCACGGGGACGATCTCGACTCGGGGGGTTACGCCATGATCCTGAATCAGAACGGGACGCCGGTCTGGTACCAGCAGGCTCCCAACGGGGCCATCAACACGACGCTCTCTCGATCAGCACGCTCGCCTGGTCGCCCAATCTGGGCCCCGGGCTCGGGAGCAATCCGTTGGGAGCCTACACGACCTACGACCTTTCGACCGGGGCCACCGGGCTCTCCGGGCCGCCGGTCAACCCACCGATCCCCACGAGCTGCTTCAGCTCCCTGATGGCAACGACCTGATGATCACCAGCCCGCTGCTCTCCGGGGTCGACCTCACCAGCGCGCCGATCCCTCCCTGCACGCGTACAGCACAATCGTCGACTGTGTGGTCGAGGAGTTCGACCCGACCACGGAGCCCTGCTGTGGAGCTGGGACGCGTACAAGGACGGGCACATCCTGCCAGACGAGGACCTCGACGGCGATTCACCTACCAGGGTCAACGCCGTCGACCTGTATCACTGCAACTCGCTCGACCTGAGCCCGGGCGGGACGAACCTGCTGGTCTCCTCTCGCCACATGGACGCCGTCTTCGATGTCGCGTTCGGGGCCACCAAGCAGGTGCTGTGGAAGCTCGGCGGCAACCAGGCGACGCCGCAGGGAGCGGTGCACATCGTGCCCTACCGGCCGGCTCCGACCCTGAGGGCACCCTCTCGGGTCAGCACGATGCCCGCATCCTCAGGTGAACGCCGCCGACCAGCCCACCGAGATCTCGGTCTTCGACGACCACACGTTCGCGGACGCTGGCCGCTTTGGCGTGCTCCCCGGTGGGGCCCGTGGGGCGGAGTACTCTCGACTACCGAACCCGACGGCGGGGACCGCCGCCTTCGTCACAGTTCGGGCACGCGACGCAGCATCGCGACCGGGAGCTTTCGGGTCTACAACGGGGGCGCCGACAACCTCGTCGGGTGGGGATTCCAGTCCACCGCTCGGAGTTCACCGAGTACGACCAGAGCGGGAATGTGCTGCTGAGTGTCACTTCCCGAGCGGCACCGAAACCTATCGGGTGGTCAAGGCTCCGGCTCGCGCCTCGCTGGATCTGAACCTCCTGCGCGCGTCCGCCGGGCTTCCCCCGCCGCCTCCGCCGAGCCCCAACCTGCAGCCGATCCCGAGTGGTACCTTCACCTCCGGCCCGGCGCTGACGTCGTGGACGTCGACCCGCTACGACATCTTCGGGAGAGGGACCGATGGCGCCCTCTGGCACAATTGGTGGACCGGCAGCGGATGGGCAGGATGGCAGTCCCTGGGCGGACAGATCGCTCCCGGGACACAGCCCGCCGCAGTGGCGTGGGCTCCAAATCGGATCGATGTCTTCGTGGAAGGAACCGACGGACAGCTCTATCACATCTGGTGGGACGGCGCCAGCTGGTCGGGATGGGAGGGCCAAGGCGGGATCGAGCGGGAGCCCGGCGGTCGCCTTCTGGGGTGCGAACCGGCTGGACTCGTGGTGCCGGGTGCCGGTGGCGGCCTCTGGACCACGGACTGGGACGGCTCCACCTGGAGCACCTTCAACTCGCTCGGGGGGGCGACGTTCGCGACCCCGGCAATCGCGGTGGGGCCCTAACCGGTCGACGTCTTCTGCCAGGGCACCGACGGCAACCTGTACCACCACTGGTACGTGAACGGCTGGATCGGCATCTGGGAGAGCCTGGGTGGCGGTCCGACCACCGGACCCGCCGCTGCGTCCGTCGAGCCGGATGAGCTGGACATCGTCGCGGGCGGCTCCGGGAACCTCCCCGAGCACCTCCAATACACAGGGGTGTGGCAGCCCTGGTACACGCTCTCGGGTCAGGTCACGACCTCCCAGGCGCCCGCCCTGGTATCGCTGCTCGACGGTAATGACCTGGAGACGTGCCTCACCGACGGCAACGGCGTGCCCCAGTGCGGTTCGTTCGCGGCGGACGAGGAAATTCCGCTGGTGAACATCTGATCTGACATCGATCGCATGCGAACAACCCTGCGCTCAGATCCCGGCAGGTCGTTGAGCGTGCCTCCGGTACTTCGAGGGAGGGGGAACAAATGGGCGGTTGCCGAGGGGGGAAGCAGCGCCGGTGCTGGGACACTGACAGGGCACGCGGGACAGACGGCGGTCTCCTTGTGCCTCCGCGACACGGCGACTGCGAAATAGCGACGATTCAGATAGGTTCCGCAACCGTCCCTGAATGGCGTGGGTGGTACCTGCTCATCGCCTCGCGGCACACAGAGGCATTGCTCGACGTCTCGATCGGCACAAGCAGGTGCTCTGGACGCTGGGGGGAGGCGGCCGTCGGGGCCGACGCAGTGTCCGAGCCTGCGCCGAACGATCGACGTCTTCTGGAGGGCGCCGGACGTGCAACCTATCACATTTGGTTCAACGGCGGCAGCTGATCCGGGTGCGAGCCGCGCGCCGAAGTCCTGACCGGGAGCCCAGCGGTCGCCTCGAGGGATCCCAACTTGTTCACGGTGATGGTGCCCGGGATCGGTGGCGGCATCTGGGACACCCCCAGGGATGTTAAGGGCCATCGAAAAGCCCGGGTTTGCGGCCAACGGAAAGTCCGCAGCTGCGGCCACGAGGGCCTTCCGCGGCAGGCCCCGAAAGCCGACCTGCTCAGGGGGTGGTACAGGCCGGATAGCGACCTTCCCTGACCTGGGAGACTCGGGACGCCAAGCCGGTCTCAGCCTCGGCGCGGCACCTCCTCGGCTGCGCGCCTCGCGCATGCGGAACGACTCGCCCTCGGTGACCACGACTACGGCGTGGTGCAGAAGGCGGCCGAGCACGGAGACGGTGGTTGTGTGCTCGCGCAGGAAGCGTCCCCACTGCTCGAAGGGCCAGTGACTGGCGATGCCCAGGCTGACCCGCTCGTAGGCCGAGACGAAGAAGCGGAAGAAGAGCTCGCTGCCGGTGGCGTCGAGCGCTGGGAGGTGCCACGTTCGCGATCCCTGCGATAACTCCTGAGACCCCGAGCGGCTCGATGTCTTCGTCCAGGACGGACGGGAATCTCTACCACCCGTGGTATGTGGGCGCGTGGATAGATATGGAAGAAGCTGGGCGGCGGCCCGACCACCGGTCCCGCTGCCTCCTCGGTCAGTCGGGCGAGCTGGACATGGGTGGCTGGCGGCGCCCAACCCGCCCCCCGAACATCCCGCATTCATCGGGTCATGGCTACCCTGGAACACGGTCGCCGTTCGGCCCCATCTCCTAGAGGGTCTGGCCCTCGTCTCACTGCAGGACGCGCATGACGTGGAGATGTGACTCACCGGCGTGAACGGGGTGCGTCCAGTGCGGCTCGTTTCACCGCGGCGGTGCGGCACCGGCTCCGATGCGACACCGACCCGCCGAGGGCCGCCGCCAAGCTCTGACGGCGCTCGGCTCCCGGAAGCCGGGGTCGCCGATCCTCCGGTTGACACGCGGGCGCGGTCGAGCCGTGGCAGCACGGCGGCGGTGCCATCAACACGCCCACTTTCGGGACCCCGATGACCCACCGGAGCGGCCCCTACCCCGGCCGTGGAGAAGACCGCAGGCCGAGAACGTGACCTGTCCCGTAACTGCCCCCTGCTACGCTCGAACCGTTCCCGTGAGAGCGTGCCCCTGGCGCGGGGGGCGTGGTCCGAGAGATGGTGACCAGGCCTGGCCGGCGTGGAGGCGTTCTGGAGTTACGACATGGCAGCCAATCCCACGGCGCACGGCCGCGGCCCGAGCCGGTTCACGTCTGAATCGGTCACCGAAGGACATCCCGACAAGCTCGCCGACGCGGTCGCCGACGCGATCCTGGATGCGATCCTGAGCAAGGACCCGCTCGCCCGGGTGGCCTGCAGCGCCACCGTGACGAACGGCCTGGTCCTGGTCGCCGGCGAGATCACGACCGACTGTTACGTGGACATTCCGAAGATCATCAGGGCCACCATCCGCGAGTGCGGGTACACGCGGGCCAAGTACGGCTTCGACGCCGAGATCTGCGGCGTCCTGCTCAGCATCGACGAGCAATCGCCCGACATCGCGAGCGGTGTCAACGTCGGGGGCGCCGGCGACTCGGGCAACGTGTTCGGATTCGCGACCGCCGAGACGGCAGAGTACCTGCCCACGCCGATCCTCCTCGCACACCGGCTGGCGCAGCGATTGGCGGAGGTACGGCGGAACCACCAGCTCCCCTACCTGCGGCCCGACGGCAAGGTGCAGCTGACGGTCGGTTACGACGGGGACGGCAGGCCGGACCGGGTGGAGTCGGTCGTGGTGGCGGCGCAGCACCACGAGGAGGTCGACCGCAAGCAGCTGGAGGCGGACGTCGCCGAGCAGGTGGTCCACCCCGTCCTGAGTGGAGCCGGCCTGGAGGCGAAGGAGGTCCTGGTCAATCCCGCCGGCCGGTTCGTGGTCGGGGGCCCGGTGGCCGATGTCGGTGTGACCGGCCGCCAGCAGATCGTCGATACCTACGGCGGTTGGGCGCGGCACGGAGGCGGCTGCTTCAGCGGCCAGGATCCGACCAAGATCGATCGCGCCGGCGGGTACGGCGCCCGCCACGTGGCCAAGAACCTGGTGGCCGCCGGCTTCGCGCGGCAGGCTGAGGTGCAGCTGACCTACGCCATCGGTGTCGTCAAACCGATCGCGGTCCGGGTCGACACCCTGGGCTCCGGCAGCGTTCCCGACCAGGAGCTCGAGCGTGCCGTCCAGCGCGTCTTCGACCTCAGCCCGCTTGGCATCATCAAGGAGTTGAACCTGCGACGACCGCTCTATCGACCGCTCGCGGCCTACGGTCATTTCGGCCGCCCTGAGCTCGACCTGCCCTGGGAGCGCCTGGACCGCATCGATGATCTGCGGGCCGAGGTGCGGACCTTCTGATGTACGCGGTCGTTCCGGCCGGTGGTGCCGGGTCACGACTCTGGCCGCGGTCCCGCCGCTCCGCGCCCAAGCACCTGATGCGCCTCTCGAGCTCCGGCCAGCCGCTCCTGCGGGAGACGATCGACCGCGTCCGACCGCTTGCCGACGATGTGTTCGTGGTCACCGAGGAGCGGCAGCGGGAGATGATCTCGACGCTGGTCCCAGAGCTCTGCGAGCACGGCATCCTGGTCGAGCCCAGCGCACGCGGCACCACCAACGCGATGGGCCTGGCCGCGCTGACGCTCCGGGAGCGAGACCCCGAGGCGGTCATGCTCTGGACTGCCGCCGACCACGTGATCCGCGGTGCCCGGGCGTACCGCGAGGCGGTCGAGCGTGCGGTTCGGGTCGCCGAGTCCTCCCGGGAGCTGGTCGCGATCGGGCTCAAGCCGACCTACGCCGCCACCGGCTTCGGCTACATCGAGGCGGGGGAGTCGCGCAGGTTCGGGCGCACCCAGGCGCTGCGGGTGACGCGGTTCGTGGAGAAGCCGAGCCAGCAGGTCGCCGAACGCTTCGCAGCCTCGGGCCGGCATTTCTGGAACCTCTCCATGTTCTGCTTCCGCTGCGACGTCTTCCTGGAGGAGCTGGAGCGCTTCGGCCCCAAGCACCTCGAGGGCCTCCGCCGGGTGGTGGCCGCCCGCAGCGCGGGGAACGAGAAGGAGGCGGCGGCGATCTACAACGATCTCCCCAACGAGGCCGTCGACTACACCGTGATGGAGCGGACCCAGCGCCTGCTCGCGGTGCCGGCCGCGTTCCGCTGGACGGACGTCGGGTCCTGGACCGACCTCGCCGCACTGCTCCATTCCGACGACGAAGGCAACGTGGTCGAGGGCCCGGTCGTGCTGCTCGACGTCCACGACAGCTTTGTCTCCGCGCCCGACAAGCTGGTCGCGGTCATCGGCTGTGACGAACTGGTCATCGTGGACACCGACGACGCGCTCCTGGTATGCGACAAGCGCCGGGCCCAGGACGTCAAGAAGGTGGTCGAGCGGCTGGGCGACACCGGACAGGTCCGGTATCTGTGAGTCTCCGCCCGGTCAAATTCGGGACCGACGGCTGGCGCGGGATCGTGGGCGACGACGTCACGTTCGAGGCGGTGCGCCACGTCGCCCGGGGCATCGCCGCCTACCTGGCCGAGCGAGGCGGGACCACGGCGGTCGTGGGGTACGACCGCCGCTTCGCGTCCGAGGTGTTCGCCGACGACGTGGCGCGCGTGCTGGCGCACCACGGCATCCGGGCGCTGCTCTTCCAGGAGGCGGCGCCGACCCAGGTCGCGTCCTGGACGGTGATGGAGCGGCAGGCGGCGGGTGGGGTGGTGATCACGGCGAGTCACAACCCCTACCTCTTCAACGGCGTCAAGTACAAGCCGGAGACCGGCAGCTCGGCGCCTCCTGAGGTGATCGCGGACCTGGAGCGGCGGATCAACGCCGGTCTCGACGCCGGCGTCGAGCGGTCGGCGCCCGACGACCCCCGGATCACCCGCATCGATCCCCGCCCGAGCTACCTGCGCCAGCTGGGGCGCCTGGTCGACCTGCCGGCGCTGCGCGAGGCGGGCCTTCGCGTCCTCCACGACGCGATGCATGGCGCCGGCGCCGGCTATGTGGCGGCGGCGCTGGCGGGGGGCAGCACCACGGTGACCGAGATCCGGAGCGAGCGCAACCCCTTCTTCGGCGGCGTCAACCCGGAACCGATTCCGCCCAACATCGGCGCCACGCTGGACGCGATGGCGGGCGGCGTCCAGGACCTCGCGATCCTGACCGACGGCGACGCCGATCGGGTGGGGATCGTCGACGAGACCGGTCGCTTCGTCACCACGCTCGAGGTCTACGCGCTGCTGCTGCGCTACCTGGTCGAGGTGCGGGGCTTTCGGGGTCCGATCGTCCGCAGCATCAACATGACCGCGATGGCCGACCGGCTGGCCGCGCGCTACGGGCTACCGCTCCACGAGGTGCCGATCGGCTTCAAGAGCATCGCCCCCAAGATGATCGAGACCGACGCTCTCCTGGGTGGCGAGGAGTCCGGCGGCTACGCGGTCCGCGGTCACATCCCGGAGCGAGACGGCATCCTGGTCGGACTCCTGGTCGCAGACTACGTGCGCCAGGCGGGCCGGCCGCTGAGCGTGCTGCTTCAGGACCTGCACGAAGCGGCCGGCGAGAGCGCCTACCTGCGCCACGACGTTCACCTGCCGCGGGAAACCTACGAAGAGGACCGCATCCGCGTGCTGCGCACGCTCGCCGAGCACGCACCGGACACCATCGCCGGACAGCGGGTCCGGTCCGTGCGCGACGACGACGGCTACAAGTTCAACCTGGAAGACGGCAGCTGGGTGCTGCTTCGCGCCAGCGGCACCGAGCCGATCGTGCGCGTTTACAGTGAAGCGCAGAGCCTCGCGGGCGTGGAGGCGCGGCTCCGAGCACTGGAGGAAATCGTGGGGATCGAGCACCATGGCTGAGCAGATTCGGCGCGCGTCTCAATCCAAGGTCGACAAGCCCTGGGGCTACGAGCTGCGCTGGGCGATCACCGACCGCTATCTGGGCAAGATCCTGCACGTCAATCGGGGTGAGGCGCTGTCTCTCCAGTACCACGAGAAGAAGGACGAGACGGTGCTGGTCGAGCGGGGCCTGCTCGACATGGAGCTGGACGGGGAGACGTACCGGATGTCGCCGGGTGACTGCGTGCACATCACCCCCGGGACGCGCCACCGCATGACCGCGGTCGAGGACACCGACGTCATCGAGGTCTCGACCCCGGAGATGGAGGACGTGGTCCGCCTCGAAGACCGCTACGGCCGAGGTTCCGGCTAGAGGGCCGTTTCTGCACACCCCGCCCTTTCGCGGCACGTTTTAGCGTCGGATTGCGCAGAAACCGACGTTATCGCTGGGGGCCGGCCGGGGTCAGCCGGAGGCGGGCACCTGGGGGAAGTACTGCCAGACCAGCTGGTCGATCGCGCTGAAGTTGCCCTCGACCACGTCGTCGGGCTCACCGTCGGGGTCCGTCACCGTCTGCTCGGACGTGTACTGGGGCGCGGCCAGCGTCAACTGCGTCACGGCGCCGTCCTTGATGGCGGGGGCGAGCGGCAGCAGCTGGGCCATCTGGGTGACGGTCATGCTGGTGTAGAACTGGCCCTGCATCGCGGTCTCGATCGCGGGAAGGTCGGCGGGGGTCAGGTACTGGAGCTTCTCGCGCAGCGCGACGAGGACCTGCTGCTGCCTGGCCGAGCGCGAGAAGTCCCCGTAGGTGGAGGCATGCCGGGTGCGGACGTAGTCCAGAGCTTGCTCGCCGGTCATGTGCTGCGGGCCGGGCAGGATCGCGAGCCGCTGATATCCGTACGCGTTCGACGTGCCGACGTCGGCCGGGTAGAGGTCGTCCATCACCGGGCTCGAGACGACCACGTCGACGCCGCCCACGTAGTTGATCAGGTTGACCAGGCCCTGGAGTCCGATCCACGCCCAGTCGTCGACCTGGATGTCGAAGTTGTTCTGGATCGTCTGCGCCATGGCGGCGGCCGCGTCGTTCGGAAACGTCCCCTCCTCGAAGCAGGCGTCCAGCTTCTGCGACCCCACGTCGTCTCCCGACGAGTCATAGCAGTCGATGATCAGGTCGCGGGGCAGCGAGAGCATGACCACCGAGTCCGCCTGCGGGTTGACCCGGACCAGGATCACCGATTGGCTGAGCGGGGTCTGGTCGTTGCCGCTCTTGCCGTCGTTGTCGGATCCCAGGAGCAGGACCGTGAACGGCTGCCTGAAACCTCCGCCGGAGGTGGGGATGGGAGCCGCCGGGGCGCCGGGATGTGCCGAGGTGGACGGGTGCGGATGTGGCGTGACCGTCGCCTTGCGCCCGGTGTCCTGGGCCGCCGCCCGCAAGAGCGGGTAGTAGTAGGCCCCGGTCCCCCCGGCGCCGGCGAGGGCGAAGCCGATCACGACGATCGCGACCAGGGCGACGGTCTGACCGCGGCCGCCCCGTCGTGCGGGTGGGGCAGACGCGCGCCGGAGCCACCGCCGGCGCTGCAGCCGGTGATACCACCCCAGAGGCGGACGCCAGGCGAGCAGGCGCCCCCACCATGACAGGTGCTGGGTCCGACGCCGGCGGGGTCCCCGCTTTCCCGTCAGGTCAGGGGGTGGTGTGCGCACGTGCCACCTCTCCGGCGCCGGTCGTCACGTGCGCGGGCATGACGGCTCATCGTATCCCGCCGGCAGGTTCAGGAAGAGATCCAAACGGCGGTGGAGGTGGCCAGGAAGTCATTGTTGGTGGTCAGGGGCTGCGGCGTCGGCACCGGCGTGGCCGTCGGCGTCGGGGTCGGCTTGGCCTTGGTTCCCCGCTTCGGCGTCGGGGTCGCCGCCGGCGCCGGCGTCGCCTGTGCCGTCGGCACGGCCAGCAGCTCGATCTGGAACAGCTGGTGAGCGCCGGTGGCGTTGAAGTAGAGCAGCGACTGTCCGTCCGGCGACCAGGTCGGCGAGGCGATCATGCTGCCGGTGGCCACCACCTGCGGCGCTCCGATGGCACCCCCGGAGAGACTGGCGACCTCGAGCGACGTGATCGCGCCGCCGGCGGCGGGCGAGCAGATGAAGGCGACGCGCGTGCCGTCCGGCGAGACCGCGGGCGCATAGCAGCTCTCGCTCGACGGCGTCAGCAGGGTCGGCGTCTGAAGCGGTCCCGACAGATAGGCGATCTGGTCCACCGTCTGCTGCGTGTCGGAGTTGACGTAGCCGTAGCTGAAGATGATGCCGCCGGAGGTCAGCGGGACGGCCTGCAGCGAACCCCCCGAGCCGCAGTCCGACGCCGGGCCGGCCGGGCCCTGGGTGTCGTCACCGCCGCAGCCGTACCCGTACGGGTTCGTCCAGGCGGTGGGCTGGCCTCCGGCGAGCGGCAGGGAATAGATCGAGAAGTCGATCTGATAGTTGCCCGGCTCTTCCTTCTGGTCGTAGGTGTAGAAGACCGTCGAGCCGTCGTGGCTGACCGCGGGGAAGAACGCCCATTGGTTGAGGTCGACCTGGGTGGACGCGTTGTTGGTCAGCTGCTTTTGGACCTGGCCCGACATGCTCAGCTCGTAGAGATCGGAGAAGTTGTAGCCGCGCTTGACGGCGATGATGTGCTGATGGTCGGGGGTGACCGCCGGCTGCTGCCAGCCCTCGCCCGAGCCCTCCGGCGCATTCCCGTTGGCGAGCAGCTGGAACGCCGACCCCTGCAGCTGATAAAGGTTGCCGTCCTGGGCCACGATCACCGTCCCCGGGAGCGTGAACTGAGATGACTGGGGCGGCTGCCGCTCGCCGCCGAGGGTGCCCGCTTTGTGGGCCAGCGCTCCCCACAGGAAGTAGACCCCGACGCCGAACGCGACCATCAGGGCCACCAGGGGGATCGCGAGCAGACGATTCTGGGTCATTGGCTCTGGGGGAAGTATTTCCAGATCTGGGCCTGAATCGCGGGCATGTTCGGCTGCAGGATATCGTCGCCGTCGGCGAGCGTCTCCGCGGTCGTGAACTGCGGGGCGGCCAGGGTGATCTGGGTGATGTCGGAGTTGTTGACGCTGCGGGCGAGCGGCAGCAGGCCGGCGATCTGGGGCAGGCTGAGGTTCGTCTCGATCTGCCCCTGGAGCGTGCTCGACAGCTTCGGCAGGTCGGCCGCGCTCAGATTCTTCAGCTTGTCACGCAGCGCCACCAGCACCTGCTGCTGCCTCGCCGACCGGCTGAAATCGCCGTAGGTCGACTGGTGGCGGGAGCGGACGTAGTCGAGCGCCTGCTGCCCATCCATATGCTGTGGCCCGGGCAGGACGGCCAGCCGCTGGTACCCGTACGCGTTGCTGGTCCCGACGTCCGCCGGGTAGAGGTCGTCCATCACCGGGCTGGTGACGACCACGTCGACGCCGCCGACGTAGTCGATCAGGTTGACCAGGCCCTGCAGGCCGATCCACGCCCAGTCGTCGATCTGGATGTGGAAGTCGGTCTGGACGGTGTTGATGGCCGCCTGCGCCGCACCCGACGGGAACGTGCCGCCGGTGAACGAGACATCCAGCTTGTTGGTCCCCGCGTAGCCGCCGCCCGAGTTGTAGAGGGGAACCCAGAGGTCTCGCGGGAGGGACAGCATCGTCACCTGGTTCGTCTGCGAATCGACCCGGACCAGGATCATGGTCTGCGTCAACGGGGTCTGGTTGTTGCCATCCTTGCCGTCGTTGTCCGAACCCATCAACAGGACGGTGAACGAGCCAGACGCGGCCGCGGTTCCGCCGCCCGAGCTTCCGCCGCCGCCGGCATGGGCCGCCGGCGTCGGTCCGGTGTGGCCGGTGTCCTGGATCGCCGCGGTGAGCAGTGGGAGGAAGTAGCCTCCGGTTCCGCCCAGGCCGGCGAGCAGGAACCCGGTGACGACGATGGCGATCAGGCTCCGTGACATCGGGGGCAGGGAGGGGCGCCGCCCGCCGCCGCCGTAGCTCGGGCGCGCCGCTCGCCGGGCCGGCCGCGCGGGGGTGGCGGTGCTGGGCGCCGAGGACTCGCGCCGGCCACGACTCGCCGGTGAGGCCGAGGCCGGCGGAGAGTAGCGACGGGTGGGCGCGGGCTGCGGGGGCCGCGGCGCGTACCGCTGCTCCCGGCGCGGCGTCTCCCCTTCAGAAGGAAGCCCGAACGCATCCCTCAGTCGCTCGAACGGCGTGCGCGAGCGCTGGCTCGCTCGCCGCCGTATCGGCCGCCGCCCACCGCGGCCGGGTCCGCCCTCAGTGTCGGGCACGGATCCCCCGAGGCGGCGCCGCCTGGCGCGTTGTCGCGTCCATTGGCTGAGATCACTCCTTCGTTCGAGATCGGTCGACGCAGAGTCTTCCGCGTCGCTCACCACCCGAACCGCTCACGGGCCCATCCGGGCCCGGTCAGGTGCCTCAGCCTACCGAACTCGGCAGCAGCAGCAGCCGTTTGTAGGTGGGACGTATACTTCCGGGTTGCGCCGCAGCGTCCTGCTGGTCGCGCATTACGTGACGTGCGGCGGCTGTCGCACATCCCCTTTAGGAGCCCGTGTGAGCACCGAGACACAAGAGCCCTCCAAGCCCAGGTCGACGTACGTCGAGGACGCGATCCAGCTCGCGGTCGACGGCAACTGGGAGGAGGCGATCGACCTCAACAAGTACATCCTCGAGGCATTCGGCTCCGACGAGTCGACGCACAACCGCCTCGGCAAGTCGTACGCCGAGCTGGATCGGCTGGCGGAGGCCAAGTCGGCCTACGAGACGGCGCTGCAGGTGAACCCGCTGTCGCCGGTCGCGCGCAAGAACATCCAGAAGCTGGAGGGGCTGATGCGGACGCACCAGTCCTACCGCTCCGGCTCGGTTCGCGTCGACCCCAACCTCTTCGTGGAGGAGATGGGGAAGACGACCACCACCACGCTGCGCGGCACCGCCGACGACGTCGACCAGAAGATCTCCGCCGGCGATGTCGCCGAGCTCCGGATCGAGGGTGACGGCATCGAGGTCGACACCGTTCGCGGTGTTCGCATCGGCAGCCTCGAGTCCAAGCTCGCCCGCCGCCTGTTCAAGTTCGTTCAGGGCGGGAATCGCTACCAGGTCGGCGTCACCTCGACCGACGGCAACGCCGTCAAGGTGATCGTCCGCGAGGTCTACCAGGACCCCAAGTTCGCCGGCAAGCCGAGCTTTCCGATCACCCGCAAGCGGGACGTCGAGTTCCGGCCGTACGCACGCGAGAGTCTGGCCGCCGCGGGGCCCGCGATCTCCTCCATCGAGGACGAGGACCAGGACCTCAGCGACGCACTGGTCGACGACGTCGAAGCCGAGGGCGAGACCGAGGAGGGCATGCACGAGATCGAAGAGGAGGGCGGCGACCCGAGCTTCGACGAGGACCTCGACGAGGAGGACGAGGGCTGAGCCGAGTGGTGCCCGCTTCGTGCGAAACGGGCTCGTGCGATCGGGTGCGATCGGGCAGGGCGCAGCGGACGTTCCGCGCGAAACGGGGTGTAGCGAGTTCTGGCGTGCCTGACCCCCTCGACGATCTGTCGCCGCTCCCGACGCCGCTCGACGCCCCCGATCTGCCGGACCTGATCCCCGATGCCGCGGAGGCGATGCGGGCGACCCAGGAATCGGTGTTGGGGGAGATGCGGTCCTGGGGGTACCAGCTGGTCGCCACCCCGACCCTGGAACGGGTGGAGACCCTCGCGCAGGGGCTGGATGCGGACGAGATCCGGCGGCTCTTCAAGCTGACCGACCGTGACGGATCGGTGCTGGCGCTGGTCGGCGAGCGCACGATCCCGGTGGCCCGCCTGGTCGGCGGGCGGCTCCGGGCCGTGCCGCTTCCGATGCGGCTCTGCTACGCGGGGACCGTGCTCACCAACGACGGCGGGCGCTTCACCCATCAGCGCGAGTGGCGCCAGGCGGGGGCGGAGCTGCTGGGAGCGGCCGGACCGGTGGCTGACGCCGAGGTGATCGCGCTCGCCGCCCGCTGCCTGCGTGCGGCGGGCCTCGAGGGCTGGCAGGTGGACGTCGGCCACGCCGAGTTCTTCCTCGGCCTCCTGGACGGGATCGACGCCGAACACGAGGTCAAGCAGACGATCCACGCCATCCTCGCCCGCCGCGACTTCGTGGCGCTCGAGCGCTTTCTCGAGCAGACCCCGCTGCGCAGCGCGGAACAGGAGCTCCTGCTGCGCTTCCCGGGCCTTCGCGGCGGCCCCGAGATCCTCGATGCGGCCGCCAACCTGGTCGGCACCCGGCGCTCGGCCCGAGCCCTCGAAGAGCTGGCGACGGTCTACCGGCTGCTCCAGGCCTACGACCTGGGCGAGGGGCTGCGGCTCGACCTGGGCGCGATCCGCGACTTCGAGTACTACACGGGGGTGATCCTGGAGGCGTACCTGGACGCGCTCGGGCGGCCGCTGGTGCAGGGAGGCCGCTACGACAACCTGCTGGCGCGGTTCGGCCGGCCGGCGGCCGCCACCGGCTTCGTCCTCAACCTGGACCTGGTGGGCGACGCGCTGCGCCGCCGGGTCGAGGCCCCCACGCTGACCCGGCTGGACGCGGTCGTCGCCTGGTCGCAGGCGGGCCTCGACGGCGCGCTTCGCCTGGGGGCCACGCTCCGTCTCTTCGGCCTGCGCGCGATCGTCGCCACCGAATCGCAGTCACTGAGCGCCGCCCGCGCCTGGGGCCGGGCGGCGGGCGCCAGGGACGTGCTCCACGTGGGGGGCGGCGCCGGCGTCCGCTGGGTCGATCCGCAGGGGGCGGTGCGGCGCGTCCCGGAGCGCGCCGTGGTCGGTGAGCTGCTCCGGAGCCGGGCATGATCTCGATCGCGCTGCCCACCGGCACCCTGCTTCCCGACTGCCTGGCCCTGCTGCAGCGCGCGGGGGTGGTCGAGCTGGACCCGGACGACCTGGGACGGCGCCTTCTGGTGGAGCAGGGCGGCGCGCGCATCGTGCTGGTCCGGCCCACCGACGTTCCGGCCTACGTCGAGCACGGGGCGGTCGACCTCGGCATCGCCGGGCAGGATTCGATCTGGGAGACGGAGGGCCGGCCCTACGAGCTCGCCGACCTCGGGTTCGGTCCCTGCACGTTCGTGCTCGCGGTGCCCGACCGCTCACCGCTGCGCGGGCGGGAGACCTGGCCCCCGAGCCTGCGCGTCGCCACCAAGTACCCGCTGGCGACCGCGTTCGCCCTGCGCCGGCTGGGCCAGGCGGCGGAGGTGGTCCACCTGCACGGGTCGGTGGAGCTGGCGCCGCTGGTGGGGCTCGCCGACGCGATCGCCGACCTCACCGCCACCGGCCGCACGCTGCGCGAGAACCGGCTGCGGGTGATCGCCCAGCTCGGCCGGTCGACCGCCCGGCTGATCGCCAACCAGGCAGCGCTCAAGACCCGGTGGGACACGGTGGGCGAGGTCGTGGCCCGGATCCGCAACGCCTGACCCCGTTACCCCCCTTACCCCCGCGCGTAGCGGCCATCTGTCGACACGTGGCCGTCTCGCGGGCCCCGAACCGGGCCATCTGTCGACAGATGGCCTGACGAGGGTGGGGGAGGGGTGCCGAAGGCGCGGTGGTGGTCGAAGCCGACCTGTCATTCTTGGACGTGAGATGCCGGTCGAGCGCTACACGGCGGAGCAATGGCGAACCGGCGCTCGTGCCAAACGGACGCTCGATCTCGGTGGCACGGCGGCGCAGGCGCGGGCGGTTCGGGAGATCTGCCGGGCGGTCGCCACCGAGGGCGACACCGCGCTCTACCGGCTCACCAGGCGCTTCGACGGCTGGGCGCCCGCCGCCGGCGAGACGCTGGAGGTGCCCACCGGCCGGCTGGATGCTGCGCTCGACCAGCTGACGGACGAGCAGCGGGCGGCGCTCCGGGTGGCGGCGGAACGGATCCGGTCCTTCCACGAGATCGAGACCCCGGATCCGGTGCGGTCGCTGGGTCAACTCCAGCTCCTCACCCGGCCCGTCCGGCGCGCCGGCATCTACGCACCGGGAGGCCGCGCCGCGTACCCCTCGACGGTGCTGATGACGGCGATCCCGGCCCGGGTGGCGGGCGTCCCCGAGGTGGTCCTGGCCACCCCTCCGGAGCGCGACGGTTCGGTCTCCCCCGGGGTGCTGGCCGCCGCCCGGCTGGCGGGGGTCGATCGCGTCTACCGGATGGGCGGCGCGCAGGCGATCGCCGCCTTCGCCTACGGGACCGAGACGATCCCCCGGCAGGACGTGGTCGCGGGGCCGGGGAACGTCTACGTGACCCTTGCCAAGCGCGAGGTGTTCGGGGCCGTCGGCATCGACGGGGTGGCCGGCCCGACCGAGATCGTGGTGGTCGCCGACGCGACAGCCGACCCGGTGCTGGTCGCGGCCGACCTGCTCTCCCAGCTGGAGCACGACCCGCTCACCTGGGGGCTGCTGGTCACCGACTCGGATGCCCTCGCCGACGCGGTCGCCGAGGAGATCGAGACCCAGACGCCGGGGCTGGAGCGGGCCGGGACCGTGCGGGAGGCGACCTGCTGTCTCATCGTCGCGCCCACGCTGCGGGAGGCGGTGGCGGTCGCCAACGACTTCGCCCCCGAGCACCTGGAGCTGGTCGGTGAGCGGGCCGAGCAGGCGCTGGGGGAGGTGGAGAACGCAGGCGCCGTGTTCGTCGGCGATCGCGCGCCGAACGCGCTCGGCGACTACGTGATCGGACCCAACCACACCCTTCCCACGTCGCAGGCGGCCCGGTTCTCGTCCCCCCTCGGCGTGCACACGTTCCTGAAGCGGACCAGCGTCTCCCGCGTCACCCCCGAAGAGTTCGCGGCGCTGGAGGGTCCGGCCCGGACTCTCGCCGAGCTGGAAGGATTCGGCGGGCACGCGCGCGCGATCGCGCTCCGGCGGCAGCCCGCCCAGCCGGGGACCTCGCGGTGAGCGAGCGTCGCGGCCTCGTGCAGCGCGACAGCGTGGAGACCCAGCTTCGCTGCGAGGTGGTGCTGGATCGCGGGCAGCGGATCGAGGCCGCCACCAATCTGCCGTTCCTGAACCACATGCTGGAGCAGACCGCCCGCTACGGGCGCTTCGACCTGGTACTGAGGGGGCGTGGCGACGTCGACGTCGACCCGCATCACCTGATGGAGGACGCCGGGATCGTGATCGGTCAAGCGCTGAGCCAGGCGCTCGGCGACCGCCGGGGAATCGCGCGCTTCGCACACGCCTACGCACCTCTGGACGAGTCGCTGTCGCGGGTGGTGCTGGACCTCGGCCGGCGGCCCGTACCTCGCATACCACCTGGACGTGAGCGGCCGCATCGGCGACCTCGACTCGGAGACGTTCGAGGAGTGGTGGCGGGCGTTCTCGATCCACCTCGGGGCGACGATCCACGTGGACCTGATCCGCGGGCTCAACCGGCACCACAAGGTCGAGTCGGCGTACAAGGCGCTCGGGCTCGCCCTGCGCCTGGCCGTCGCCGTCGAAGGAGACGCGCTTCCCAGCTCGAAAGGGATCCTCGGGTAGGCACGAGATGATCGCCATCGCGGACTACGGCGTGGGCAACGTGCGATCGGTGGAGCGGGCGCTGCAGAGCGTGGGAGCGAACCCCAGGCTGACACGCGACTTCGGGGAGCTGGAGCAGGCGAGCGGCATCGTGCTCCCGGGCGTGGGTGCGTTCGCGGCGGCGCTGGAGAAGCTGCAGGCCGGCAACTTCGGCCGCGGACTGGTCGAGCTGGCGCGTCGCGGCAAACCCTTGCTCGGCGTGTGCGTGGGCTACCAGCTGCTCTTCGAGGAGTCTCTGGAGCACGGGCGCCACGAAGGTCTGGGCCTCCTGCGCGGCACGGTCGACCGGGTGAAGGAGTCCGATCGCATCCCGGTCATCGGCTGGTGCCGCCTCCGCCAGCTCGGCTGGTCGCCGCTCTGGGACGGGGTCGAGGATCGTTCCTACTTCTACTTCGTCCACTCCTGGGCCCCTGACGGTTCGCCGGACGCGACCGCCAGCACCGATCACGCGACCGCGGCCGCCGCCGAGCGGGGGCGGGTGCTGGGGACGCAGTTTCACCCGGAGAAGTCCGGAGAGCACGGTCTGCGCGTGTATGCCAACTTTCTCGCGATCTGCGGGGCCGGCTGAGGTGACCCGCCGGATCGCGCCGGCCGGCGAGCGGCCGGTGGACCTGCAGGTCTGCGTGCAGGCCTCGCTCGACGCCGCGATCGGGCTCGCCGCCGACGTCGACGCACTCCCCCGGCCGCAGTGGATTCGCAAGGTGCTGACGCGAGCCGCCGGCACGCACCGCGCGGGCCCCGCACCACGCTCCAGAGTGCGCCTGCGGGACGGCGACGGGCGCCTCGCCGACGACGTGGGGCTGATGCGCACCCTCGCCAGGGTCGATCCGGGCCGCGCGGTGCCCAACTCCGGGCGCTCGCGCGTGCTGCGCATCCGCATTCCGCCCGAGCTCGACCAGGCGATCGACGAGGCCGCCAGGGTCGAGCACCAGCCTCATGGAGACTGGATCCGGACGCAGCTGACGAAGGCGGCGAGCTGGCGTCTCAACCGGGTCAGGGAGCCGGCGGGCGCCGGCCGGGCATGATTGGCGCATGGCAGCCACCGGTCCTTCCGCCACCACGTTCTCGATCCCCGAGCTCCGCGCGCAGCGTGGCGCGAAGTGGCACCGGTACCCTGCCGACGTCCTCCCGGCCTGGGTCGCCGACATGGACTTCCCGGTTGCGCCGGCCATCCAGCGAGCGCTGGAGCGCATCGTCGAGCAGCGGGACTACGGGTATGCGCTTCGCGAGCCCGAGGACACCGTCGCCGGCGCGTTTTGCGACCGCATGCGCGAGCGCTTCGAGTGGCCTCCGGAGCCCGACCTGGTGGTCGAGGTGTCGGACCTGGTCCAGGGCCTGTTCGCCTGCGTGGTCGCGTTCAGCGAACCGGGCGACGGCGTCGTCCTGCAGACGCCGATCTATCCGCCATTCCTCTTCGCGGTCGACGAGACGGGCCGCCGGCGAGTGGAGAACCCGCTGCGCGATGCCGGTGAGCGATACGACCTGGACCCAGGACCCCTACGGGACTCGATCGACGCCACAACCCGCATCCTCCTCGTCTGCAACCCACACAACCCGTCGGGGCGGGTGTTCACCCGGGAGGAGCTGGAAGCGCTCGGGACGCTGGCGGTCGAGCGCGACCTGGTCATCGTGTGCGACGAGATCCATGCCGACCTGCTGCACACCCGCCGCCCGCACGTACCGATGGCGACCCTCGACCCGCGGATCGCGGAGCGGGTGGTCACGCTGACGTCGGCCACCAAGAGCTTCAACATCCCGGCGCTGCGCTGTGGCGTGCTCCATTTCGGATCGCGTGCCCTGCTCGATCGCTTCCTGGCCGCCGTCCCGCTGCGGCTCCTCGGCCACCCAGGCCACACCGGGGTGGATGCCACGGTGGCAGCCTGGCGTGGCGGACAGCCGTGGCTTGACCAGGTCCTGCAGGTCCTGCGATGCGAACCGCGACCACGTGGGTCGCTGGGTGGAGCAGCAGCCGGGGGTCAGGTGGTACCCGCCCGAGGCGACCTATCTGGCGTGGCTCGACCTGAGAGCGTTGCAGCTCGAGCCGACCCCCCAGAGGTGGCTGCTGGAGGAGGCGAGGGTCGCCCTGAACCCAGGCGAGAGCTTCGGCGCGCCCGGAGCCGGCTTCGTGCGGCTCAACTTCGGGACGTCTGGCGGAGATCCTGGAGCGACTGCTCGAACGCCTGTCAGAGGCCCTCTCCACCCGCGTCCGATGACGGTCGAGCTGCGCGGCGTCATCCCCTACCTGGTGACGCCGGTGGACCAGCCCTCGGGGCGCCTGCGCGAGCGTGAGCTCGGACGCCTCGTCGAGCATCTCCTGGCGAGCGGGGTCCAGGGACTGAGCCCGCTCGGGAGCACTGGCGAGTTCGCGTCGCTGCCGGCCGGGCTCCGGCTGGCCACGGTGCGCGCGGTGGTGGCGGCCGCGGCGGGAGCGGTGCCGGTCGTCCCCGGAGTCGCTGCGGCGGGCACCGCCGACGCGATCTCTCAGGCGACGGCCTACCTGGAGGCGGGAGCGTCGGCGATCGTCCTCATCTTCCAGCCCTACTTCCCCCTCTCCGAGGTCGAGCTCGTCGACTACTACCGGGCGGTGGCGGAGGCGGTGGACTGCCCGATCGTGCTCTACGAGAACCCTCTGCTCGGCACGCAGCTGTCGCTGGCCGCGCTGGAGGACCTGGCGGGGCTGCGCTCGATCCGCTACCTGAAGGACGCATCGCCCAACACCGGACGCCTGCTTTCGGTGTCGGCCCGGCTCGGCGACCGTCTCGGGCTCTTCGCCGCCTCCGCGCACGTCCCGCTCTTCGTGCTCGAGCTGGGGGGGAAGGGGTGGATGGCAGGTCCCGGCCTGCGTCGCCCCCCTGCTCTCGGTGGAGCTGCTCCGCCTGTGGGAGACGGGGGAGCGCGAAGCCGCCTGGTCGCTCCAGCGCCGGCTGTGGCGGCTCAACGAGCTGTTCCAGAGGTACTCGCTGGCGCCGTGCGTCAAGGCGGCGCTCGAGGAGCTCGGCTTCCGGGTCGGAGCGCCGCTCCACCCCCAGCGCGCGCTGCACGGACCGGCGCTCGACGAAATCCGCGGCGCCCTTGCAGAGTTGCAGCTCTTGTAGTGCCCGCCAAACGCGTCATCCCCTGCCTCGACGTGGACGCCGGACGGGTCGTCAAAGGCGTTCGCTTCGTCGAGCTGCGCGATGCCGGGGACCCCGCCGAGCTGGCGCTGGCGTACGACCGGGCTGGGGCCGACGAGCTGGTCTTCCTCGACATCACCGCCTCCTCGGACGAGCGGGAGATCCTGCTCGACGCGGTCGCGCGCACCGCCGACCAGCTCTTCATCCCGCTCACGGTCGGTGGCGGCGTACGTACGGTGGACGATATGCAGCGCCTGCTCAGCCACGGTGCGGACAAGGTGGCGGTCAACTCGGCCGCGCTTGGCGACCCCACGTTCCTGACCCGGGCGGCAGAGCGCTTCGGCGAGCAGTGCGTCGTGCTGGCGATCGACGCCCGGCGCCGGCCCGAGGAGGCCGGCGGGGGGTGGGAGGTCTTTTCTCATGGGGGGCGGCGGCCGACCGGGCGCGACGCGATCGCGTGGGCCAGGGAAGGCGAGCAGCGCGGCGCGGGGGAGATCCTCCTCACGTCGATGGACCGCGACGGCACCCACGAGGGGTACGACCTCGCGCTGACCCGCGACGTGGCCGACGCGGTACGGCTCCCGGTGATCGCGTCGGGGGGCGCCGGGTCCGCCGCCGACATGGCCCGCGCGCTGATCGAGGGCGGGGCGGAAGCGGCCCTGGCGGCCTCGATCTTCCACTTCGGCGAGGTATCGATCGCGGAGGTGAAGGACGAGCTGACGCGGCGCGGCATCGAGGTGCGAAGGTGAGGGTGGGCGACCGCCCGCCGACCGACGGCCCGGGGCCGGACTTTTCCAAAGGGCTGGTCCCCGCCGTCGCCCAGGACGCCGAGACGGGCGAGGTCTTGATGGTCGCCTACCAATCGCCCGAGGCCTGGGCCAGCACCCTGGAGACCGGGCACGCCTGGTTTCAGTCACGGACCCGCGGGCTCTGGGAGAAGGGAGCGACCTCGGGCCACTACCTGGACGTCCTCGAGGTGCGCCTCGACTGCGACGCCGACACCGTGCTGCTCAAGGTGCGCCCGCACGGCCCCGCCTGCCACACCGGCGAGCGTTCCTGCTTCTTCACGGTCGTCGGCGGGTACCGGCCTCCGCCGTAGCCCGTCCAGACGTCTCGGTTCCGCGGGAGGCGCCGCCCCTTCCCCCATCGGGAAGGGATAAGGTGGCAGCGAGAGCCCACGATTTCGGGAGCGTCCGGTCGAGCTTGGAGCCCGGCTCCGGTCCGGCGCTGTCGTAGTCTCTCGCCGCGGGAGCGGCGCTGGGGCCTCCCCGACCCCAGGTCCACGTCGCCCCGCGAAGGAACGGGCGAGTGACCAGGAGCACCAACTGACTACCACGACCGACGACACCGCCGCGACCATGACCGCTTCCCCTGCCGTCGCCGGGGTCCGCCGACCACACCTCCACTCGATCGACGTGATGCGGATCCTCGCGGTCACCGGTGTCATCGCCGTCCACTCGATCACGCTCGTCGACACCACGGCGAACGTGGCCGCCGGCACGGCGCTGATGGTGCTGCACACCAGCCGCGCCATCTTCTTCGCCCTGATGGCTCTGGTCCTCGCCTACAACTACCCCGACGGGCTCATGCAGCCGGGGCGCCGCTGGTCCTCGCTGGGTCGGTTCTGGCGCCGGCGCTACCTGCTGGTGGTGGTGCCCTACGTGGTCTGGACCGTCATCTACTTCATCGCCGACGCGGTCCCGATGCACCCGCTGTCGGGGGCTGTGCACACGTTCACGCTCGACCTGTTGACGGGCGCCGCCCGCTACCACCTCTACTTCCTGCTCGTCACCATGCAGCTCTACCTGGTGTTTCCGCTGGTGATGGCGTTCATCCGCTGGACGCGCGGATACCACTGGCTCCTCTTCCTGCTCGCCCTCGCCTACCAGCTCGTGTTCACTCAGGCCCACCACGCCGGGTGGCACCTACCCGGCGTCGTCGGCTTCTGGGTTCGGAACCCGGACAGCTTCCTGACCAGCTACGTCCTCTACATCGTCGTCGGGGCGCTGCTGGCGGAGCACCTGGACCAGGCGCTGACGCTGATCCGGAGCTGGTGGCCGGTCGCGATCCTGATCGCGATCGCCGGCTCGGTGCTCGCGCTCGGGGTCTACTGGTACGAGATCCAGGTCCTGCGGCAGGTGCCGACCTTCGCCGCCGAGGTGTTCCAGCCGGCGATCACGATCGAGTCCCTGACCGCGACCCTTGGTCTGCTCGTGCTGGGGGTGGCCTGGGCCGCCGTCCTGCGGCCCCGCTGGCTGCGGCCGGTGATCAGTGACGGAGCCGATTCCTCGTTCGGCATCTACCTCGCCCATCCGCTGGTGCTGCAGGCGATCATCGTCGTGCTCACCGCGCTCGGCTTGCTGCGGGCGGTCACCAACCTGCGCTTCAGCGCCGCGCTCGCGGTGGCGGTGCTGGTGATCACGCCGGCGGTGCTGATCCTGACCTGGGTGATCGTGCTGGTGCTGCGCCGCAGCCCGCTTTCGATGCCGCTCACCGGGCGCCAGTGGCGGCGGCGTGCCCGTCGCGCCAGGCCCTCGCCCGCCCTCTGGGTCGGTGCCGGTGCCGGCCTCGCCGCCGGAACCGGTGCGGTGATGGTGGTGCTGCTGGTCGTCGTCTCGCTGGCCGCCGTCAACGTGCCCGCGCAGAGGGCTCTCGCCAACTCCGGCGTCCCCAACCCGACCAAGACCGCTCCGCCCCAGCCCACCCCCTCGAGCACCCCACCTCCGCCGGCGGGAATCGCCTCGCAGTGGGTGACCGTGAACTCGGGCGGCCTCCAGCGCACCTACGACGTGCTCGAGCCGACCGACCCGCTTTCGACGTCGCTGCCGGTCATCGTGTTTCTGCACGGGCTCGACGCCACCATTCAGATCGAGGAGTCACGAGACGCGCTCACGCCCTACGTGACCGCCGGCCAGGCGATCCTCGTGTATCCGGTCGCCGAGAACGAGGAGTGGGATACGGGAGAGGACACCCGTTCGGCCGGGGTCGACGACATGTCCTTCCTGACCACCGTGCTGCAGCAGGCCGCGAGCCTGCCCAACGCCAATCCGCACCGCGTCGATCTGGCCGGGTTCTCGCGTGGCGGCAAGATGGCGTGGGAGCTGGCCTGCGCGGCTCCGAGCTTGATCGACGGCCTGACGATCATCGCCGCCACCCCGGTCACTCCCTGCGCCACCCCCGGACCCCCGATGTCCCTGCTCCAGATGGCGGGCACGGCGGACCCGCAGGTGCCGTACTCGACGGTCACCCCGGAGGTCGCGGCGTGGGCGCAGAAGAACGGCTGCTCGCCCAATTCGAGCAGCGACGGCGGCAGCCCCGACCTCACCACCTACTCTCAGTGCGCCGACCACACCAAGGTCGTGCTGGCCACCTATCAGGGGGAGGCGCACGTCTGGCCGGGAGGGGACGGCGAAGCGCTTCCCGGCCCCATCGTCTGGGGGTTCTTCTCCTCGCTCGGCTGACCACCAGCCGCCAGAACGCAGCCCTGATGGCCCGATGTCGATGCATGAACATGCACCGGCTCTGTATATTCATGCGCTACACATGGCGAAGCTGCAGGCCGCCGTCGCGGGCGCCAACGGGTACGCGGGGATGACGTTGGTCAACCTCCTCGCGACCCACCCCGAAGTCGAGCTGCGCCGCCTGACGTCGCGCTCCTTCGCCGGCCGGCCCTATCGGGACGTCTTCCCGCTGCTCGAGCAGGAGGGGACGTTCGACCTCGAGGTGGAGCCGGACGGGGTCGACGTCATCTTCAGCTGTCTCCCGCACAACGTCGGTGCGGCCAGGATCGCCGGCTGGTTCGCCGCCGGGTCGCGGGTGATCGACCTGTCGGCCGACTTCCGCCTTCACGACAAGAGCCTCTACCCGCGCTGGTACCGGCAGGAGCACCCGGCGCCGGAGCTGCTCGGCGAGGCCGTGCTGGGCCTGCCCGAGCTCCACGAGCAGGAGCTTCGCGACGCCCGCCTGATCGCCTGCCCGGGGTGCTATTCGACCGCCGCCATCCTCGCCCTGGCGCCCGCCGTCCACGCCGGGCTGGTCGGGTCCGACGTGGTCGTCGACGCCAAGTCGGGCGTGTCCGGCGCCGGCCGCAGCGTCGGGCTCGGCACCCACTTCGGGGAGGTCGACGAGTCGGTCCACGCGTACGCGATCACCGGTCACCGCCACGCGCCCGAGATCTCGCAGGAGCTGGCGCCGCTGGCAGACGGTCGGCGGCTGCCGCGCATCACGTTCGTCCCGCATCTGATCCCGATGGTGCGGGGGATCATGGACACCGTCTATTTCGACCTGGTGGGGTCGCGGGAGGATCTGGAAGGTGCCTATCGCGAGTTCTACAAGGACCAGCCGTTCACCCGGGTGCTGCCCCAGGTCGCGCCGACCAAGCTCGCCTCGCACACCAACTTCTGTCTCCTCGCCGTCGGTGCCCAGGGCGAGAAGGCGGTGGTGACGGCATCGATCGACAACCTGATGAAGGGCGCCGCCGGGCAGGGGGTGGAATGCTGCAACATCGCGTTCGGACTGGATCGGACGGCGGGCCTGACCGGTCCCAACCAGTGGCCGTGAACCGCCCGCTCACCGGCGGGGTGACCGCGGCGCGGGGCTGGCGGGCGGGGACCGCCGCGTGCGGGATCAAGGAGGCGACCAACGGGGACGACCCGGTTCTCGGCAGCACCGAACGGGACGATCTCACCGTCGTCTCCAGCGACCGCCCGTGCGACGTGGGCGGCGTCTTCACCCAGAACAAGGTCAAGAGCGCCTCCGTCATCATCGACCAGCTGCACCTGAAGCGGAATCGCATCCAGGGCTTCGTGGTCAGCTCCGGCAACGCCAACGCCTGCACCGGCGGTCAGGGCTTCCGCGACGCTCTGCAGATGGCCAAGCTGACCGCCGACCAGCTCGATCTCGATCCCGACCAGATCATCGTCGGGACCACGGGTGTGATCGGTCGCTACCTCCCCATGCCGCAGATCAGAGCCGGCATCAAACACGCCGCAGGGCATCTCTCGGCCGACGCCGGCGCCCGGGCCGCGGCCGCCATCATGACCACGGACACCGTGCCCAAGACCGCGGGCGTCGAGGTCGACCTTCCCGGAGGAGGCACCCTGCGCGTCGGCGGGATGGCCAAAGGGTCGGGCATGATCCATCCCAACATGGCCACCATGCTCGCGTTCGTGACGACCGACGCCGCGGTGGAGCCGGGCTGGGTCGGAGCCTGCGTGAAGCGGATCGCCGATCGGAGCTTCAACCAGGTCACGGTGGACGGCGACTCCTCGACCAACGACTCCTTCTTGATCTTCGCCAACGGCGCGGCCGGAAACCCGCCGATCGCCCAGGGCACCGCGGACGCGGCGGCGCTGGAGGCGGGTCTGCTGGAGGTGGCGCGCGACCTCGCCCGCCAGATCGCCCGCGACGGCGAGGGGGCCACGAAGCTGATCGAGGTCAGGATCGAGGGTGCGCCCGATGCCGAGCAGGCCCGTCTCGCGGCCCGGGCGGTCGCGGCCTCCAACCTGGTCAAGACGGCGGTGCACGGCGGGGATCCGAACTGGGGCCGCATCGTGTGCGCGCTCGGCTACAGCGGGTCCGAGCTCGCCATCGACCGGCTCCGGCTCAGCATCGCCGGGCTGACGGTGTTCGAACACGGCGCCGGCCAGGAGGTCGACCTGCAGCAGGTCCGCACCGCGTTCGAGAAGCCCGAGATCGAGATCCGGGCGGATCTCGGACTCGGTGACGGCAGGGCCCAGGCCTGGGGCTGCGACCTCTCGGCCGAGTATGTGCACATCAATGCGGACTACACGACATGACGACCAGCATCCCCACCAAACCTCGCGCAGTCCCCACCGGGGCCGGCTTCGCGGGGACCCCTGGGAACTACGCCGCGAAGAGGAGGGTCAGCCACTGATGGCGGTCGACGCGACAGAACGAGCGCAGGTCCTGATCGAGGCCCTGCCCTACATCAGGCGCTTTCACGGCCGCATCGTCGTCATCAAGCTGGGCGGCAAGGCGATCGACGAGCGCAAGGAAGAGACGCTCCTCGACGTCGTCCTCCTCCGCTACGTGGGGATGCTGCCGGTGATCGTTCACGGCGGCGGTGCGGAGATCACCGCGCTTTCGCAGAAGCTGGGGCTCCAGGCGAAGTTCGAGAACGGGTTGCGGGTCACCGACGAGGCGACGATGGACGTGGCCAAGATGGTTCTCACCGGCCGCATCAACCCGGACCTGGTGGGCACCATCAACCGGCTCGGCGGTCAGGCGGTGGGCATGTCCGGCGAGGACGGGCCGAGCATCATCGCCGAACAGCTGGACCCGTCCCTGGGGCTGGTCGGCAGGGTGACCCAGATCAACGCCGAGCCGATCACCGCCCTCGTGGAGCGGGGCTACGTCCCCGTCATCGCCTCGATCGGGCTGGGCTACGACGGGAAGGCGTACAACATCAACGCCGACACCGTGGCCGCCGAGCTGGCGGTGGCGCTGGGCGCGACGAAGCTGCTGCTGGTGACCGACGTGCCGGGGGTCCTGGACGCCAACGGCAAGCTGCTCAGCGAGATCACCCGCCAGCAGGCCGCGGCGCTGGTGCAGGAGGGCTCGGTCTCCGGCGGCATGATCCCCAAGGTCGAGGCCGGGCTGAGGGCGCTCGACAGCGTCGAGCAGGCGCACATCATCGACGGCAGGCAGGCGCATTCGCTGCTGCTCGAGCTCTTCACGGAGTCGGGAGTTGGGACCATGGTGACGGCATGACGACGGATATGACGCGGCTGACGCAGGACGAGCACACCTACGTGATGGGGACCTTCAAGAGGCTCCCGATCGCGATCCGCTCCGGGCATGGCGCCACGGTCATCGACATCGAGGGCCGCGAGTACCTGGACCTGGTGGCCGGCATCGCGGTCAACATCCTGGGCCATGCGCACCCGGCGATCACCGAAGCGGTGTCGACGCAGGCCGGCCGGCTGATCCACACCTCGAACCTCTACTACTCCGAGCCCCAGGTCGAGCTGGCCCGGCTCCTGGTCGAGCACTCCTTCCCCTCCCGTGTCTTCTTCGCCAACTCCGGCGCCGAGGCCAACGAGGCGGCGATCAAGATCGCACGCAAATGGGGGAAGCTGCACCGGGACGGCGCCTTCCGCATCATCACCGCCGACCGCTCGTTCCACGGCCGCACGCTGACCACGGTGACCGCGACCGGCCAGCCGAAGTACCAGGCTCCGTTCACGCCGCTGCCGGAAGGCTTCGACCACGTGCCTTACGGCGACCTGGAGGCGGTGAAGCAGGCCACCGGACACGACACGGTGGCGGTGATGCTGGAGCCGATCATGGGGGAGTCGGGCGTGGTCATGGCCCCCGACGGCTACTTCGCGGCGGTCCGCGCCTGGTGCGACGAGCAGAACCTGCTGCTGATCCTGGACGAGGTCCAGACCGGGCTCTGCCGGACCGGCGACTGGTTCGCGTTCCAGCACGAGGGCATCCAGCCAGACGTGATGACGCTTGCCAAGGCCCTCGGCGGCGGGGTGCCGATAGGCGCCTGCCTCGCGGCGCCGCGGGCCGACGTGCTGGAGCCCGGCGACCACGGGTCCACCTTCGGGGGCAACCCCCTGGCCTGCGCCGCCGGGGTCGCGGTGCTGACGGTCGCGGAGCACGAGGACCTGCCGGGCCGGGCGCGAGAGATGGGAGCACTGCTGCGCGAGCAGCTGCAGTCGCTCTCCGGCGTCCGCGAGGTCCGGGGACGGGGGCTGCTCCAGGCTGTCGAGTTCGAAGACGCGGTCGCGAAGGACCTCGAGCGTGAATGTCTCGAGCGAGGCCTGATCGTCAACGCGACCGACGAGCGCACGATCCGCCTGGCGCCGCCGCTGGTCGTGACCGCGGCCGAGATCGACCACGCGGGCGACGTGATGCGGCAGGCACAGCACTGACCCAGCCGGCGCCGATGCGGGCGATGACGACCAAGGAGGAGCGGCAGCGGGCGGTTCTGGAGCTGGTGCGTGAGCATCCGATGCAGACCCAGCACGAGCTGGTACAGGCTCTGCAGGGTCGTGGCATCCTCGCCACGCAGGCGACGATCTCGCGCGACATCGCCGACCTGGGGCTGGTCCGCACCGGCTCCGGCTACCGCGTCGGCACCCCGACGTCGGTGATACCGGGGCTGGTCTTGAGCTTCACCCAGGTGGAGTCCCTGGTCGTCCTGCGCTCGCCGCCGGGAACCGCGAACGTTGTCGCCCGCGCGATCGACGAGTCGGAGCTGGAGGGGATCGCGGGGACCGTGGCCGGCGACGACACCACTATCGTGGTGCTCCTGGACCGCGCCGCCGCGGGCCCTCTGCGCGACTTCCTCGAGCAGGCGTGACATGCAGACAACCCGCGTTTCGCACGGAAGGGGCCGCAAGCCGCTGGGCATGGGACCCGTTCGGTGCGAAACGGGAGAAGAAGAGAGATAGAGATAGGGGAGTAGGGAGATGACGGAGCAGAAGGGGAAGCTGGTGCTCGCCTATTCGGGCGGGCTCGACACCTCGATCTCGATTCGCTGGCTGAAGGACCAGGGATGGGACGTGGTGGCACTCACCATCGACCTGGGTGAGAAGAAAGACCTGGACGCGGTCCAGGAGCGGGCGCTCAAGATCGGGGCGTCGGCAGCCTACGTGGTCGACGGCCGCCGCCAGTTCGTGGAGGGCTTCGTCTGGCCCTCCCTGCAGACGGGCGCCCTCTACGAGAAGGAGTATCCGCTGGCGACCGCGATCGGCCGTCCGCTGATCGCCGCGCTGCTGGTCCAGATCGCCAGGCAGGAGGGTGCGGTGGCGATCGCCCACGGCTGCACCGGCAAGGGCAACGACCAGGTCCGCTTCGACGTGGCGACGGCCGCGTTGGCGCCCGAGCTCCAGGTGGTCGCGCCGGTCCGCGAGTGGCGGATGAACCGCGACGACGAGATCGAGTACGCGAAGCAGCACGACATCCCGGTCCCGGCGAGCATCGACTCACCGTTCTCGACCGACGAGAACCTGTGGGGTCGCTCCGTCGAGGCCGGCATCCTGGAAGACCCCTGGGAGGAGCCGCCGAAGGAGGTCTGGGCGTGGACGCGGGACGGGGACGAGGCTCCGAGCGAGCCGGCGTACGTCGAGGTCGCGTTCCAGCACGGCATCCCGGTGCGCCTCGACGGGGATGAGATGGCCGCGGTCGACATCGTCGAGCGCCTCAACGCGCTCGGCGGCCTCCACGGGGTGGGCCGCGTCGACCACATCGAGAACCGTCTGATCGGCATCAAGTCGCGGGAGATCTACGAGGCGCCGGCGGCGGTCCTCCTGCTCCAGGCCCACCAGGCGCTGGAGGACATCACGCTGACCAAGGACGTGGCCCGCTTCAAGGACACGGTCGCGCAGCAGTGGGCACAGATGGTCTACGACGGCCTCTGGTTCAGCCCGCTGCGCGATGCCCTCTACGCGTTCGTCCTCCACACCCAGCGCTTCGTGAACGGCGAGGTCCGCCTCAAGCTCTTCAAGGGCACCTCGCAGGTGGTGGGACGGAAGTCGAAGGACCAGCTGTACCAGATGCAGCTCGCCACCTACGGCCGCGAAGACGCGTTCGACCAGGCGGCGTCGGCCGGCTTCATCAAGCTCTGGGGCCTGGGCGTGCGCACCGCCTCCGAGGTGCAGGGCCAGCTCCGCGGGTTGGATCTGGCCCAGCTGATGGGCTCGGGCGTGAAGCGGCTCGGAAAGTGACCGAGTCCGGCGCGCGGCCACCCGAGCGCATGTGGGGCGGCCGCTTCGAGAAGGGCCTGCTCCCCGAGCTGGAAGCGTTCAACGCGTCGCTCGAGGTCGACGTCGAGCTCTACCCGTACGACATCGCGGGCTCGGTGGCGCATGCGCGTGCACTGGAAGCCGCCGGCCTCATCGACGCCGCCACGCTCGTCCACCTCGAGCGCGCTCTGGCCGAGGTGCGCCAGGAGCTGAGCGAAGGGACGTTCGTCTTCCAGCCCGCCGACGAGGACATCCACACCGCCGTCGAGCGCCGCCTCACGGAGCTGGCTCCGGAGGCCGGCGCGCGTCTGCACGCGGGTCGCTCGCGAAACGACCAGGTGGCGCTCGACCTGCGGCTCTACTGCCGGGCCGGCGCGGCAGCGCTGACCGGCGCGCTGGCGGGGTTGATCTCCGCGCTGGCGAAGCAGGCGGCGGTCCACGCCGACTGGCCGATGCCCGGCTACACCCACCTGCAGCGTGCTCAGCCGGTCACCGTCGGCCACCACCTGCTGGTCTTCTGCGAGCAGTTGCTGCGAGACGCGGACCGCGCCCAGCACGCGTACGAGGCTGCCGACGAGATGCCTCTCGGGGCCGGCGCCCTGGCCGGATCGACCTTGAACCAGCCACGGGAGGTGGCCGCGCGCGCGCTCGGGTTTCGCCGCCTGACCCGCAACTCGATCGACGCCGTGAGCGACCGGGACTTCGTGCTCGACCTGATCTACGCCTGCACGACGGTCGGGATCCACCTCTCGCAGGTGGGAGAAGACGTGGTGCTCTGGTCGTCCGCGGAGTTCGGGTACGTCCGGTTGGCGGACGAGATCTCGACCGGCTCCAGCATCATGCCCCAGAAGAAGAACCCCGACATCGCCGAGCTGCTGAGGGGTCGCGCGGGTCGCCCGGTGGGGGCGCTGGTCCAGCTGGCGACCGTCCTGAAGGGTCTGCCGAAGGCGTACGACAAGGATCTCCAGGAGGACAAGGGAGCCCTTTTTCTGGCCGTCGACAACGCGATCGACTGCGTCGAGGCGGCGCGGCTGATGGTCCAGCACCTCGTCTTCGACCGTGAGCGGATGGCGTCGGCGCTGGCCGACCCCGACCTCCTGGCCACCGATACGGCGGAGAAGCTGGTCGCGGAGGGCATGCCGTTCCGGGCCGCGCACCGGGAGGTCGGCCGCCAGGTGCTGGGCGGCGAGCACCGGCCACCCTGGGATGCGCGGCACTCGCTGGAGCAGCGCGACACGGTGGGGGCTCCCAAGCCGGCCCGGGTTCGCTCGGAGGCTCGCACCGCGACTCGCCGGGCATCCGCGCTCGCCCGCTGGGCCTCCACGCATCCGCCCGAGCTGCCTGTCTGACGCGGTCCGCAGTACCCGAGTGCCGGATTCGGGCCGCTCGGGTCGCTTGCGGCGCCCTGGGTGCCGGCATTCGGGTCTGTACGCTTGGAGGCTCGGTGATCGACGACGAGCAAGAGAACCTGCCCGAGGTCCTGCGCGCGCGCCGCGAGAAGCTGCGCCGGATCCAGGAAGCCGGGGGCGAGGGGTACGCGAGGTCGTACCGCCGCACCCACACCACCCAACAGGCGCGCGCGCTGCTGGGCGACGGCGAGGGGCCGACCGAGCCGGTCCGGGTCGCGGGCCGCCTGGTCGGGCTCCGCCCCCACGGCGGCGCGACCTTCGCCGACCTGCTGGACGGCTCCGGTCGCATTCAGCTCCTCGCCCGCCGCAACCTGCTCGGGGAAGCCGCGCAGGCCGGTTTCAACGAGCTCGATCTCGGTGACATCGTCGGGGTCGAAGGCCCGGTGATCCGGACCCGCCGCGGCGAGGTCTCGCTCGACCTCACCGGCTTCACGCTGCTGACCAAGTCACTGCGGCCGCTGCCGGAGAAGTGGCACGGGCTGAAGGACACCGACACCCGCTACCGTCAGCGCTACCTGGACCTGATCGCCAACCCCGAGGTTGGCGAGGTCTTCCGGGCCCGGAGCCGGGTCATCACCGCCATCCGCCGGCTCTATGACGGGCGCGGGTTCCTGGAGGTGGAGACGCCGGTGCTCCACGACATCCCGGGCGGTGGCCATGCGAATCCGTTCGTCACCCATCACCAGGCCCTGCATCGCGACCTCTTCCTGCGCATCGCGCTCGAGCTCTACCTGAAGCGGCTCATCGTGGGCGGGCTGGAGAAGGTCTACGAGATCGGCCGGGTCTTCCGCAACGAGGGCCTCTCGCCCCGGCACAACCCCGAGTTCACGATGCTCGAGTCCTACGAGGCGTACTCCGACCTGGAGGGCCAGATGGAGCTGGTGGAGGCGATCGTCAAGACCGCGGCGGAGGCGGCGGGACGCCCGCTCCCGGGCACGTACCAGGGGGAACCGCTCGACCTCACCCCACCCTTTCCACGGCTCCGGATGCAGGACCTGGTCCGCGACGCCACCGGGCGGGAGCTTGCCGGGACCGCGCTGATGGACGCCTACGAGGAGCACGTGGAGCCCACGCTGCGGAACCCGACGTTCGTGATCGACTACCCGGTGGAGGTGTCGCCGCTGGCCCGGCGCCGCGCCGATGACCCCCGCTTCGTCGAGCGCTTCGAGCTGGTGGTGGCCGGTCGTGAGCTCGCGAACGCGTTCACCGAGCTCACCGACGCCGTCGACCAGCGGCGGCGCTTCGAGCAGCAGGCAGAGGCGCGCGAGGGAGGTGACGAGGAGGCGCACCCCTTCGACGAGGACTTCGTGCGCTCCCTGGAGGTCGGGCTGCCCCCTACCGGCGGCATGGGGATGGGCATCGATCGCCTCGTCATGCTGGTGACCGATCAAGGTGCGATCCGCGACGTGATCCTGTTCCCACAGCTGCGCGAGCGCCAGGACTGATGCTGCCCCTGGAGCTGATCCGGGCCGACCCCGAGCGAATCAAGCGGAGCGCCGCTCTGAAGGGCGAGACGGCCCCGGTCGACGAGCTGGTGGCGGTCGACGCCGAGTGGCGCCGGGCACAGACCGACGCCGAGCGGTCGCGCGCGGAGCAGAACCGTATCTCGCGCGAGTTCGGCCGCAGCAAAGACCAGTCGCTCCTGCCTGAGATGAGATCTCTGGCGACGCAGGTGAAGGAGCAGATGGCGCGGGCGGACGAGCTGCAGGCCGACGTGCAGCGATTGCAGCTCGAGATCCCGAACCTCTTCCACGAGTCGGTGCCGATCGGCGAGGACGAGAACGAGAACGTCCTGGTTCGGTGGTGGGGTGAGAAACCGTCGTTCGCCTTCACCCCGCAGACCCATTACGACCTGGGCGAGCGCCTCGGCATCCTCGATTTCGAACGCGCCGGCCGGGTGGCGGGCTCCCGCTTCGCCTACCTCAAAGGTCCCGGGGCCCGTCTCGAACGCGCGCTGACGCTCTGGATGCTCGACCTTCACACCGGCGAGCACGGGTACACCGAGGTCGCGCCGCCCGTCCTGGTCAACTCTGCCGCGATGACCGGGACCGCCAACCTGCCGAAGTTCGCGGAGGACCTGTTCCATGTCGAGGGCCGCGACCTCTGGTTGATCCCGACCGCCGAGGTGCCCGTCACCAACCTGCATCTGGGCGAGATCCTGGAGGCGGGCACGCTGCCGCGCCGCTACGTCGCCGCCACGCCCTGCTTCCGCTCCGAGGCGGGGTCGGCGGGGAAGGACACCCGGGGCTACATCCGCCTCCACCAGTTTCAGAAGGTGGAGATGGTCAAGTTCGTGGAGCCCGCGCGCTCGCTGGATGAGCTGGAGCTGCTCGTCCAGGATGCCGAGCGCGTCCTGCAGCGGTTGGGACTGCACTACCAGGTTCTCTCCATGTGCACCGGCGACATGGGCTTCGCGCAGTACAAGAAGTACGACATCAATGTCTGGGCGCCCGGCCTCGGGCGCTACCTCGAGGTGAGCTCCTGCTCCACCTTCAACGACTTCCAGGCGCGCCGGATGAATACGCGGTACCGGCCCCAACCCGGCGCCGCGCCACAGTTCGTGCACACGCTGAACGGATCCGGTCTCGCGCTCCCCCGGCTCTGGGATGCGGTGATCGAGACGTTCCAGCAGCCGGACGGGTCGGTCCTCGTACCCGAGGTGCTCTGGCCGTACATGGGTGGTTGGAAGCGCATCCCGGGGCCGAGGGCTGATAGCTGACGGACCTGACAGACGGGCTGAGGCGGACGTGCCCCGGCCGCACGTCGGCGCGCCGGTGTGCGAACCTATTCCGTGGCTGGCGCGTTAGAAAAGGCGGGAGCGACCAGAAGTTGGCCTCCCGATGACGAATCCGTCACATCTCGGTAACCGTTGACGCTTTTGCTTTAGAGAGAGATGACGATGCGGCGCTTCCTTCTGTTCCTGCTCCTCACCTCCATCTGCGTCGGCCTCGGATATGCGGGCCTGATGCTCTACACCCACACCGATCCCTTCACGAGCGCCCCCTGGCAGCAGCAGAACGTGCCGGCCGCCGCGCAACCTACGCCCTAGAAACGCGCCTCAGGCGCGGGAACGGGCGCCGGGGGACCGGTCGGGTGCGGAGACGAAGACGCGGCTTGCCGACACCCAGCGGCAGGCCGCTTCGAGAAGGCCGATCGGCTTGATGTCGCGGCGGTTGACCACCAGGAAGTAGTGACCGTCGCGATCCCGCAGCAGATGCCAGACATACCGCCGCCCGTAGGTGGCGTCGAACCGGTCGGGAAAGGGTTCGATCTCGATCCGGGTGGCATCCCGTTCGCGGACCGGGCCGCGACCCAAAGCCAGCAGTTCCGCGCCGGCGGTCCGGTACTCAACAGCGCCGATCGAGCGGGACAGGTCGGGGAGCGCCTCTCGGCGTTCTCCGGTGAAGCCCCAGGGCAGGGAAAGATGCATCGTCGTTGGCTCCGTCGATGATCGAAAGTCCGGGCTGTCGTGTCCCACCATACCGCGCAGCGGCCTCTGAGGGGGACAAAATGACGTCGAGTCACTGTCCAGAGACGGCGCGCGGCGGGCCCACAAACGGGTCATCGGCGGGCTCTCATCCGGGACCGCATGACACCACCGGTGCAATCCTCCCCGGGCTGAGATCGATCTCGCAACTGTATGGACGGTGATACTCTGACCAGAGCCGTTAATCAGCAGGCTGTCGGATGTTGTCGGAGGTCCCAGCCATGAGGATCATCGCTCGGATACTGGCGCTCATCTTGGGGCTCGTCGGCTGTGCGGTCGCCCTCGCCGTGAACATTTCCTACTCGACGTTCCATCACGCAGCGAGCATGCTCGGTGACCCGACGCTGACCAGGACCCACGGACTCATCGGCTTCGGGTTGATTGTGGTCGGCGCGGCGGGTTCATTCCTCGCTCTCTTCCTGCCGGTCCCTGCCGCGATACTGCTTCTCATCGCGGGTATCGGCCTCTTCTTCGTGGTCAAGGGCTATGCGATCTTGAGCATCCTGTTCTTCGTCCTGGCCGCGGTCTTCGCCTACCTCGGTCGTCACCGTCACGAGGCGGCCCAGCCCAACGTCGTTGGTTCCTGATTCTTGGTTGACTGCGCGCGGTCGTTTGACGTCTGATTACCGTCAGGTGCCCCCGCTCTTACAGATGGGGTGCCGCGCCCGGCCACGGTCCCATCAGCGACGCGACAGCGCATGGCCGCCTCACCTCTCTGGGGACGCCCCGATCAGCCAAGGAGCCGTTTTGGAGGCGGTGTAGATGGAACAGACGATCAGGACCAGGGCCACCGATCTCCTCGGCATCGACCACCCGGTCGTGCTGGGCGGCATGGGTGGAGGGGCGACCCCCCCGGACCTGGTCGCCGCCGTCACCAATGCCGGCGGGCTGGGCGTGATGGGCGTGACGGGCCGGCGCGCCGAAGACCTGCAGGGACTGGCCGGCGAGATACGAGAGCGGACCGGAGGGCCGTTCGGACTCAACCTGCTCCTCTTCCGCGCCTCGACGGACCAGGTGGCGGCGGTGCTGGCCCAGCATCCGCCGGTCTTCTCGACCGCCTGGCCCGAGGCCCGTCAGGACCTGGCTGAGCTGTTCTCGCGCGCCCACCAGGCGGGCTCGCTGGTGATGCACATGGTCTCGACGCTGCCGGAGGCGGTGGCCGCGGAGGCGGCAGGCGCCGACGTCATCGTGGCGCAGGGAACCGAGGGTGGCGGCCACGTGGGGACGATGGGCACGAGCGTGGTGGTGCCGATGGTGGCGCGGCGGGTGCGGGTGCCGGTGCTCGCCGCGGGGGGCCTGGCGGACGGCGCGGGACTGGTCGCCGCGCTGGCCTTCGGGGCCGAGGGGGTCCTGCTCGGGACCCGCTTCCTGGCCACGGACGAGTCCCCTCTGCACGACTCCATGAAGCGGGCGATCCTGGAAAGCGACGGCCATGACACCCTGATCACCGAGATCACCGACATCGCCGCGGGAAACGTCTGGCCCGGCGCCTACGCGCGGGTGCAGCGGAACCGTCTGATCGAGGACTGGATCGGCCGTGAGGGGGAGCTGCGCCGCCGGCGAGAGGAGGTCCGGGAGAGGATCGCGCGGGCCCACCGAGAGGGAGACGTGGCGTACTCGGTGGTGTACACGGGTCAGACCGCCGGCCTCATCGACTCCATCCAGCCCGCTGGTCGGGTGCTCGACGCGATCGTCAAAGAAGCGGCCGAGATCATTCGCGCGCGGCTGGTCCCCAAGCTGGGAGGGATCGGCGGCTGAGCCGGACCGTGGTCCGGCACCTCGCCGTAGCGCCCGTGGCCTGACTCGGGCGCGCCGCCGCCCGCGCTCACCGGGCTGTCCCGTGCCGTATCCGGAACGACAGCCTGAAGGCCGGCTGCGCGGCGCCTGATCCGGGTGCCGGGGCGCCTGCTGGCCCGGCCTCCGCCGGCCGTGCCGAAGCGCCCTCGAGCCGTGCGATCCGCACCCCGAAGGCAGGCTTGCGAAACTCTAGGTAGTGAGCTATAGTGCTAGCATCCTAGATAAAGGAGGTTGGTTTGATCGAGTTCCACCTGGACGGCCGCTCTGGAGTCGCCCCCTACATGCAGCTGATCCATCAGGTGCGCGACGCGCTGCGCCTGGGAATGCTGCGCGAAGGGGATCAACTGCCAAAGGTCAAGGACGTGGCCGCCGGACTGGCGATCAACCCGAACACCGTGCTCAAGGCGTACCGGGAGCTGGAGTACGAAGGCCTGGTCGCGGCCCGACCAGGGATCGGCACCTTCGTGACCAGGACACTCGGTGACGCCTCCATGGCGGCGCACGCGCCGCTCCGCCGCGAGCTGGAGCAGTGGCTGTCCAAGGCCCGCCACGCGGGACTCGACGACGAGTCCATCCAGGCCCTGTTCGTGAGCACCTTTCGGACGGTCGAGAAGGAGGAGATGGCATGACCGGAGTCATCGAGACCCGGGGACTGAGCAAGCGGTACCACCGGCTGTGGGCGCTGGACGACTGCACGTTGAGCATCCCCGCGGGCCACGTGGTGGGCCTGGTCGGGCCGAACGGGGCCGGAAAGACAACTCTGCTGAACCTGGCGGTCGGCATGCTGGCGCCGACCAGCGGCACGATCGAGGTTCTCGGAGACCGGCCGGCAGCGGGTCCGGCCCAGCTGGCGAGGGTCGGCTATCTTGCCCAGCAGGCGCCGGTCTACGCCGGGCTGTCGGTCGCCGATCATCTCCGGCTCGGCGCGCACCTCAACCCTGGCTGGGACGGCACGCTGGCGCGCGAGCGGATCGAGCGGCTCCGCGTGGACCCCGGCCAGAAGGCGGGGACGCTGTCCGGTGGCCAGCGCGCCCAGCTCGCGCTGACCCTGGCCGTGGCCAAGCGACCGGAGCTGCTGATTCTGGACGAGCCGGTGGCCAGCCTCGACCCGCTGGCCCGCAGAGAGTTTCTGCGAGACCTGATGGAGGCCGCCGCCGAACGGGAGGTGTCGGTCGTCCTCTCGTCACATCTGGTGGCCGACCTGGAGCGCGTCTGCGACTACCTGATCGTGCTGGTCGGGTCCCGGGTGCAGGTAGACGGCGGGGTGGATGACCTCCTGGCCACCCATCACCTGCTCAGCGGCCCACGTCGAGACCTGTCGGCGCTGCCCGCTGGACTCCAGGTGATCTCGTCCAGTCACACCGACCGGCAGACCACCCTGCTGGTGCGCACCAGCGATCCCATCCTCGACCCGTCCTGGAGCGTCTCCGAGGTCGGCCTGGAGGACCTGGTGGTGACCTATATGAGCGAGGCCGGAAACGGCCGCCGTCCCCCCGAGGTGCAGAGATGATGTGGCTGACCTGGCGTCAGTTCCGCGTTCAGGGAGCGATCGCGCTTGCCGCCCTGATCGCCTTCGCCGTTCTGCTCGCCTTCACCGGCCGAAACCTGGGCGCCCTGTATGCCGCCGGCGGGATCAGCACGTGCCATGGCGCGGGCTGCGTGCTGCGGGCCAACGACTTCTTGAGTCAGGTGGACACACAGGGTTCCTACCTCCTGGTGTACCTGCTCAGCATCGCGGTCGTCCTCGTCACCCCCGCGCTGATCGGGATGTTCTGTGGAGCGCCGCTGCTGGCGCGGGAGTTCGAGACCGGGACTCACTATCTGGCCTGGAACCAGAGCATCACCCGCACGCGGTGGTTGGTGATCAAGCTCGCCGTCGTCGGGTTGGGGGCGATGGTCGTCACCCAGGCGTTCAGCCTCATGCTGGCGTGGTGGGCCGCACCCATCCACACCGCGATTGCGCTCGGCGGCTACGGCGGCGACCCGCTGGTCGACCAGAACCAGTTCAGCGCGCTCGTCTTTGCCACGCGCGGCATCACCCCGCTGGCCTACGCGGCCTTCGCCTTTGCGCTCGGGGTCACGGCGGGCTTTGTCCTCCGCCGGACCGTCCCCGCGATGGCGCTCACCCTGGCTGTCTACGTGGTGTTCCAGCTCGCGATGCCGCTCTGGATCCGGCCCAATCTGTTCCCGCCCGAACACACGACCACCACGTTGAGTGCGGTCCTTCCGAGCTCCGGCTCCATCAGCACGCACACCGGAGTGTCGTCGGCGCCCGGGGCGTCTTTGGGGTCCGCGCCCCCGGGGCGGGCCACCTTCACGTTCACCGCCGTCTACTGGGCCGGAGAGCCCGAGGCCTGGATTCTCACCAGCGCCGTGGTCGACACGGCCGGGAAGCCGGTCGTCTACGTCCCCGCTGCCTGTGAGCATGCATCCTCGGGCCCGATCTTCGACTGCCTCACCAGCCACGGCGTCAGGGTTGCCATCGCCTACCAGCCGGCCGGCCGCTACTGGGCCTTCCAGGGGACGGAGACCGCGATCTACCTCGCGCTGGCGCTGGCCCTGGTGGGGTACTGCTTCTGGCGGCTCAACCGCCGCCTCATGTGACCGGCCCCTCGGTGACCTGCGGCGAATCGACCTCCAGTTGCATCGGCACCCGCTGACTCACGAACCGGCTTTACGCTCCACGAGCAGGCGCGCGGCCGCCTCTTCCGCGGTCGCCTCCGGGTATCGCTCACACGCATCGGCAATCGACCGCAGCACGGTCGCCCGGTACCAGGCCGCCGGACGACCGGGATGAGCAAGTCGCAGGTGCCGGGCGTGCAGCTCGGCGAGGTCTCCCAGACGGGGGATCCAGACGGTCGCACTCCCCGTCGTGACCGGCCCGTCGCCGAGCGATTTCACACGCACCTCCGAGATCTGCGACGTGAACGGGTGCTGGGTGACGTACCGGTCGCCGAGGCCGATGCTCCGCGAGAGGCGGAGCTGCGCGCAAAGCATCACGTACCGCTGCGTGGCCTCTCCAGAACGCTCCATCCCTCCGCTAACCGTACATTCGTTCGGTCTGCGGTGGCCGTCACCTTCACCGCCGCAAAGGGCGATTGGTGCACCAACTGCTCATTCCGATCACCGCAATTGGGCGATTGGCGCACCAACCGCCGACTCGGACGGCGCCGGGGAACTTCGGGCGGTGACGCTCACCCGGCCAGCACGTCATGCACGAAGCGCACGACCATCGTTCCATCGCCGACCGCACCGGCCACGCGGTTGGCAGCCCCGGCGCGGACGTCGCCCGCCGCGAACACGCCTGGCCGTGTCGTCTCGAGGAGGTGGGGCTCCCGGTCCGACACCGGCCAGCGCAGATGCCCGTCGTAGCTCGCGGCGCCGGTGCCGCACAGGATGTACCCCGCGCTGTCGACGGGAAGGATCCCCGTGATCGCTTCGGTGCACGGATCGGCGCCGATCATGACGAACATGGCGGTTGCCGGCACCTCGCGCCGGCTGCCGTCGCGCCGGTCGGCAACCGTCACCGACTCGACCGTGGCGGAACCGTGGACGGCCACCACCTCCGTGTTCGTCATGAGCTCGATGCGGGGCGAGCGCTTGAGGCGGTCGAGGAGGTAGTTGGACATCGTCGATCTCAGCGTCGCACCCCGCACCACGACGCGAACGCTGCGGGCCTTCGTGGCGAGGTGCACCGCCGCCTGTCCGGCAGAGTTGCCGCCGCCGACGACGATCACGTCCTGGTCACGGGCGCGCTCCGCGTCTCCCGCCATCGCCCAGTGATAGACGCCGGCGCCGCGGAACCGATCGACGCCTTCGGCCTGGAGCTCCCGCCACCGGGCGCCGGTCGCGACCACCACCGACCGGGCGAGCACGTACTGGCCGTCGTCGAGATCCACCCGCAGGAGCCCGTCCGGCCCGTCGGCCAGCTCGACGGCCCGATGGAAGCTCGACAGGACGGCACCGAAGCGGCGGGCCTGGAGCGTCGCGGCACGTGTCAGGTCCGTCCCCCGGATCCCCGTCGGGAAGCCGAGGTAGTTTTCGATCCGCGTGCTGGTGCCTGCCTGCCCGCCGGGCGCCCAGCCCTCGACGACCAGCGTCCGCAAACCCTCCGAGCCGCCGTAGACGGACGCGGCGAGACCGGCCGGTCCAGCTCCGAGCACGACCAGGTCGTAACGCTCCCCGTCGACCTCCGCGCGCAGGCGGAGCGCGCGGGCAACCTGTGCCGCCGAGGGGTTGCGCATCACGTTGGTGGCGTAGATCAGCACCGGGGTTTCGGAGCGCGGGATGTCGAGCCAGTTGAGCATCGCGGCGCTCTCACCGTCGGAGTCGGCGTCGTACCACCGCACCGGCAGCAGATTGCGCTCGAGGAGGTCCCGAACCTCGAAGGCCCGCCGGGAGTTGCCAGGCGCGATCAACCTCATGATCCCGTGCCCCTCGTCCTCGTGCCACCGCCGGCGGGCCAGCAGCGTCGCGAACACCTGCTCGCCGAATTCCGGCCAGCGCGCGACCATGTCCCGCAGCCCGCCCCGGTCGAACACGATCACGTCGGTCGGCTCGACCGCGACGCACGCGCTGATCGTCGGCTCTCCGGTGAACGCCGCGATGTCGCCGATGTAGGTTCGGCCGTCCGCCTGCGCGATGTACACATCCTTGCCGGGCTTTCGATCGATGAACTCGACCCGCCCGCGCTCGATCACGTAGAACGGCGCATCCCGCTCCGCATGCTCGTAGAGGACCTCCCCCGGCTCGAACCGGGCCCGCTTCCCCAGCTTGGCCAGCCACTCGAGCTTGGCGTCCGAGAGCCGCGGAAACAAAACCTCGTCCGCCAGGTCGGGGAACCGCTCACTTCGAATCACCTGCGTCGTCGGCACCCATCCAGGCTACCGAGCGCGCGTTGGCCCGAACCGCGCGCGTCATCTGCGGTCTCCGTGGACCCTCCAGGGATCGGCTGTACCCCGGCCGGGCCATCGAGAGGTCGACCGGCGTCGGGATCTGGGGTTCGACCGCGTGGTCTTCGCCAGACCCACGCCATTCCCCCGCTGACGCGGAGGCGAGGCTCTGGGCAGCACGACTGTGCCGGCCCGGTCGTTCCGCGTGGAGGGCATCCCCGGCGGCCCGAGTCCCTGCGCACTCCCTGGTCAGCCGCGACGGCCCACTGGTCCGCCGGGCCCCAGCGGGCGCCGTCTCAGATACAGTGCGGGCGGAGATGCCGGCGGCGCTGGCGGTGGCGATCTGCGGAGTCGGCCTGGCTTGCCTCTTGTTCGTCGGGCAGATGGTGAGATTGAGCTTGGCGAGGCGGACGCGAGTCAAGGTAGAGGTGGCTTGCGACGTGGTCCCGCGGGATGGCCGGCCACCTGTGCAAGCCGTCGTCGTGACCGCCTTCAATCGAGGGGGCCACCCGGTGCGTGTGAGAAGCGTCGGCGTCGAGCTGCAGGATGGTTCCGGGTGGCTCGCCGGCTTCGACCCCGTCCCGGGAGATACGCTGCCCGGGGTCATTCAACCGCACGGCAGCGGCTCCGTTCATCTCCCTCTCGCCGATCTCCGGGAGAGGGGCATCGACGTGAACGCGCCGATCGTGGGCCGCGTGCAGCTTGCCTCTGAGGACATCGTCCTGTCCAGGCCGACCTCGAGTGCGCCGGGCTCTTTTCCCGAGACCGGGGACTGAGGGGGAGTGGAGGGAGTTGTAGCCGATCGCCCCTCCCTGGTCAAGGCGTGGCTCGATTCACCCACGCGGACGCAACCGACGACGCTTCTCTGAGCCCCTCTGGCGTCCCCGCGAGGTGCCCGTGGCGGCGCCGGGTCTGCTTCCATGGAGCCATCACGAGCCAGGAGCCCGGGCAGGGCGAGGTGCTGCGAGCCCACAACTTCGCGCGCTTCTGGACTGCGTCGACCCTGAGCTCGGTCGGGACCTCGGTCACGTCGGTCGCACTGCCGGTCATCGTCGTAACCCTCCTCCACGCATCACCGCTGGAGGTTGGGTACGTGAACGCCGCGCCACTCGCGGCCTACACCGTCCTCGGGCTGTTCGCAGGAATGCTCATCGACCGCTGGCGCCGAAAGCCGGTCCTCGTCTGGTCCAGCGCTGTCCGCGCCGGGGTTCTGGTGGTGATTCCCCTGCTCTGGCTCGCTCACGCCCTGTCGATCTGGGCGATCGTCGCCACCCTGTTCGTCTTCAGCTGTGCGGCGGTGTTCGGCGTCGGGGCGCGCCAATCGTTTCTCAGCTCGATCGTGGCACGATCACAGCTGGTCTCGGCCAATGCCCGTCTCGACCAGAGCGACGCCGCGGCGTCGACACTTGGACCGGCGTTGGGTGGAGGGCTTGTCGGCCTTCTCGGCGGACCGCTGTCGATCGCGCTCGACGCTGTCAGCTACGTTGTCGATGCGGCCATCCTCGCCACAATCCGGATCGATGAGCCGAGGGCGGAGGCCGGGCCCAGGCGCCGCGCCGGCGGGGAGATCCGGGACGGACTTCGTTGGGCCTACAGGCACCGAGAGCTCGGCCCGCTGGCCTGGTCGACACACGTGTGGTTCGTCGGCAACAGCGCCGCTTTCACCATCCTCATCCCTTTGGTCCTGCGGACCCTCCACTTCACCCCGCCGATCTACGGGCTGCTCCTGGCCGCCGCCGGCGCAGCCACCCTGGTAGGCGCCTTCGCCGCTCCTCGGTTGGGCCGGCGGTTCGGCGCGGGAGCGGTCATCGTCGCTACCCGCCTGGCGTATCCGCTGCTCTGGGCCATCATCACGCTCGCCCCTCTGGTCGGCCACCTCGCAGCGCTGCCGCTGTTCACGGGCATGACGCTCTACGGACTCGCCATGGGTATCGAGAATGCGAACGAGATGGGCTTTCGCCAGACGGTCACGCCAGACGAACTTCAGGGCCGCACCAACACAACCCTCCGCGCCGCGAACCGGACCGGCGCCTTCGTGGGCGCCCTCGCCGGCGGCGCGCTCGCCACCATCGCCGGAGTCGTCGTCGGGCTCGGGGCCTGTGTCGCGATCTTCATCGTCGCGGCCTCGATCGTCCTCTTCTCACCCTTCCGCACCGCGGGCAGGCTTGGGACGATGCCGCGCCGGCAGCCCTAGATCCAGCTCCCGCAGCGGCGCGTCTCGCCGCAGCCGTCTCCGCGTTCGGCGGCGAGTCGCGGCGGGTCACGGGCCGCTACCGTGGCCATGAAGGGGCCGGCTCGCCCCTGGTCGACGTTCGCGTTCAGGGAGGCGACTCGTGAAGGCCTTCACCGTCATCGACCGCGAGGCCGGAATCGCCGGCATGGTGCTCAGCGATCAGCCGATGCCTCATGCGTCGGAGAACGACGTCATCGTCCGGGTCCACGCCTCCGGGTTCACTCCAGGGGAGCTCGCCTGGCCGGGTACCTGGAGCGACCGGGCCGGGAGAGACCGTACCCCGAGCATCCCCGGTCACGAGGTCTCCGGTGTCGTCACCGAACTCGGCTACGGGACCACCGGTTTGACCGTCGGCCAGCGGGTCTTCGGGCTCGCCGATTGGACGCGAAACGGCACGCTTGCCGAATACGTCGCCGTGGAAGCACGCAACCTCGCGCCGCTTGCTGCAGACGTCGATCACACCGTTGCCGCGAGCCTGCCGATCGCCGGCCTCACTGCATGGCAGGCCCTGTTCGACCACGGCGATCTGCGCTCCGGCCAGACCGTCTTGATCCACGGCGCGGCGGGTGGCGTCGGCTCGGTCGCGACACAGCTGGCTCGAGAGGCCGGTGCCTGCGTCGTGGGCACCGGTCGGGCCGCGGAACGCGCCACCGCCATCGATCTGGGCGTGCACGAGTTCCTGGACCTCGCGGCCGACAGGCTCGAGGACGTCGGTCACGTGGATCTCGTCCTCGACGTGATCGGCGGGAAGGTCGGGGAAAGATCCATCGCGGCCGTGCGAGCCGGTGGCACTCTGGTGACAATCGCCGGCCCGCCGGCGGCGCAGCCGAGAGACGGGCGAGCGATCTTCTTCGTCGTCGAGCCCGATCGTGCTCGGCTGGTCGACATCCTGCAGCGGGTTCGCGTCGGGCGGCTGCGGACGATCGTCGGGCAGGTCGTCTCCCTCGCAGACGCACCGGCTGCGTTCGGGGGGACCCTCCGAGTACCGGGCAAGACGATCGTCCGCGTGGTCGAGTAGCGCACATCCCAGCCACGCGGTCCGGCAGCCGACTCTCGAGAGGAGCTCACCACCGCCGGGAGCCGGCCAGAAGGCTTGCCGGACCGACCGCCGCGTGACCCGGTCCCGGGAAGACTTCCCGGGACCTGGTGGAGCGACCCCCTACCTCCTGGGAAGACTCCACCGATAGGTTCCAACCAGATGGGTGGCTGGAACGGGCGCCGAGCCCCGCAGCCCCGAGGACATTCATGGAGGAAGTCATCATGCTTCGTCGCCTTTGGCCCCTGACCGGCGTCGCCTTCTTCATCGCGTGGATCGCCGGTTTCGCGCTTCACGCCGGCTCCGACGGCTTGACCTCGCCGGCCGCCGCCGTCACCTATTACGCGGCCCACCAGACCGCCATCGTCGCCTCGATCATGGCCTGGACCGTGGCCGCGGTCCTTCTGGTCTTCTTCGCCGCCAACCTGCAAAGCACGACCGCCGCTCGCAGCCGGGGTGAGCGAGGACCGCTCCCGGGCGCCATTCTGGCCGGCGGGGTGGTGTGGAGCGTCGGGATCCTCTTCACCGCCCTCACTCATGACGCGCTGCTCCATGCCTCGATCGATGGCCAGACGGCGGTGGCTCCAGTGGCCCTCGTGCTGGCCAACGAGGACTTCGTCCCCACTGTGGCCGGCATCGCGATCCTCTGTCTTGCCGCCGGGTTGGCCGGCTTGCTCAGCGCTGCGGTGCCGCGCTGGCTGGGAGCGGTCGCACTGTTGATCGGGCTCCTTGCCGTGGCTGGACCGCTCGGCATGTACGCGTTCCTCGCAGCCCCGGTCTGGATCCTGATCGTCGCCGTGGTGGAGCTTCGGCGCGCGTTTGCGGGCGACCAGCGCCCCCTTGCCGCTCAGTCGACCGCGGCCGAAGCCTGAGCGGGGCCCGGTCGCCGGATCTGTGGGATGATCGCTCTCAGGTGATGGCCGCTGCTGTCCGTACCGCTGCCGGCGGCCGCCGGCTGGCAGTGGTACGCGCCATCTGGCCCGTGGTTGCCGTGCTTTCGCTTGCAGCGTTCACGTTGAAGCTGGTGATCGGCTATGGCCAGCTCACCCACCTCAGCCCGGAGCAGGCCCGGTCGCTGGCGGGCGTCGGCATGTCGGAGCAGGCCTACGCGCTGATTCGCCTGGGCTTCGACGCGGCCTTCGTGGCTCTCTTCACCGGCGTCGCGACCCTGATCTATCTGCGCCGCCCTCGCGACCGGATGGCGCTGCTCACCGCGCTGGCTCTAGTGATCTGGGGACCGCACAACGGCTCGGTGGTTGCCGGCGATTATCTGCCGGCCGCAGCTACGGGCCCGGAGGCGGCGGCGGCCGGCCTTCTCGGACTGTTGGCGTACCTGTCCTGGGTCCTCTTCTTCTACCTCTTCCCGAGCGGGCGTTTCGTTCCCGGCTGGACCCGGTACCTGGCCGTCGCCTGGGCGCTCACTGCGCTCACCTGGAACACCCCGATCGGGATCCCCCAGTGGCCGGCCGTGGCCGGCACTGCCGCGACCGCCGTCCTCTGGGCCAGCTTTCCCGCCGCCCAGCTCTATCGCTACTGGCGCGTGTCCACGCCTCGCGAACGCCTCCAGACCAAGTGGGTCGTGCTCGGTGTCGCGGTCGGCGTGGCGGGGTATGTCCTCGCGGGGACGTCCTTCTGGCGGCATGCGGGGCTGCCGTCGACCGTCACCGGTGATCCCCGCGTCCTGCTGGTCGAGATCGGGTTGCAGCACCTCTTCCGGGCACTGATCCCGGTCTCCATCGGTATCGCCATCCTCCGCGATCACCTCTTCGACATCGACGTCATCCTCAACCGCACCCTGGTCTACGGCGCTCTCACGGTCATGGTGGTCGGCGGCTACGTGCTGATCGTCGGAGGTATCGGGTCGCTGATCTTCTCGCAGCAGAGCCTGCTGCTCTCGGTGGTCGCGACCGGTCTCATCGCCATCGCCTTCCAGCCCGTGCGCCACCAGCTGCAAAAAGCGGCGAACCGCCTCATCTACGGCTACAAGGACGAGCCGTACGTGGCCATCTCCCGGCTTGGCCGGCAGCTGGATGTCGCGCAGACGCCAGAGGCGATGCTTCCCATGGTGGTGGCGAGCATCAAAGACGCGCTCAAGCTGCGTTACGTGGGCATCGTCCTCGCGGACGCCGGCTCCGCCGTGATCGACGCCGGTGATTCGAGTGGCGCGGTAGAGGAGGTCCCGCTGGTCTTTGCGGGCGAGGAGGTGGGAACCCTTCCGGTTCGGACGCCGCTCCGACGCCGGACGGTGGGCCGCCGGCGAACGTGAGCTGCTCGCCGACCTCGCTCGGGTTGCGGCCGTGGTCGTGGAGTCGGTACGTCTCAACCGGGAGCTGCAGCAGGAGCGGGAGAGCCTGGTCGTGTCACGGGAGGAGGAGCGCCGCCGGCTGCGCCGCGATCTTCACGACGAGCTCGGTCCGACGCTGGCCGCGCTGGCGCTTCGAGCCTCCACCGCCGCGGACCTCATGCCACAGGACCCGTCCCGGGCTCGCCAGATCGTGCGAGAGCTGCAGACCTCGCTCCGGGACAGCGTCGGGACCGTCCGCGAGCTCGCTCGTGATCTCCGGCCTCCCACCCTGGACGAGCTCGGCCTGGTGGCGGCGATCCGAGAGCGGGCCGATCAGCTGGCGTCGGCGGACGTCGGCCTGCGGATGCGCCTCGACCTGCCGGAGGCGCTGCCGCCGCTTTCCGCGGCTTGCGAGGTCGCTGCCTACCGCATCGCCCAGGAAGCGCTCTTGAACGTGGTCCGGCACGCCCGGGCCAGAACCTGCACCGTGGGTCTCGCCCTCCGCCGCCGAGGCGCCGGCACCGACCTCGAGCTGAGCATCGACGATGACGGCGTCGGGTTGGACCCGACGCACCGCCGGTGCGTCGGACTGATCTCGATGCAGGAGCGTGCCGTGGAGCTGGGCGGGATCTGCCGTGTCGCGCCTGGTGCCGGCGGCGGCACCCGGGTCTTTGCCCGGCTCCCAAATGGCAACGCCGGGGCGGACCCGGAGGGTAAGGATGGAGCGACTTCGCGTTCTGATCGTTGATGACCACCCACTCTTCCGGGAGGGGCTCTCGAGCGCGCTCGGGGCAGACCCGGAGATCGAGGTGCTGGCGGAGGCCGGCACCGGACGGCAGGCGGTGGCGCTGTCGGAGGAGCTCCAGCCGGAGGTCGTCGTCATGGACCTCCAGATGCAAGACCTCAACGGCGTCGAGGCCACCCGGGCCATAGTGCGCGCGAGCCCTCAGATCCGCGTCCTGGTGCTGACCATGTTCGCCGACGACGCGTCCATCTTCACGGCGATGCGCGCCGGGGCCCGCGGCTATCTCCTCAAGGACGCGGACAAGGACGAGATACTCCGAGCCGTCCGGGCGGTGGGCAGAGGAGAGGCCATCTTCAGCGCCGGTATCGCCTCCCGGGTGATCGATTTCTTTACCAGCATGGATCGCGGCGTCCGGGCGTCGCTCTTTCCCACCCTCACCCAGCGGGAGCGGGAGATACTCGCTCTGCTCGCGCAGGGCAAGAGCAACCTGGCCATCGCGCGGGAGCTCTCGCTGAGCTCGAAGACGGTGTCGAACTACCTTTCGAACATCTTCGGGAAGCTTCAGGTGGCGGACCGGACCCAGGCCATCCTGCGGGCGCGTGACTCAGGGCTCGCCGACTAAGGTCGCCGCACTCGCCAGGACGGGGGGACACTGTGGGGGTGGAGAGGGCGATTGGTGCACCAATTGCCGATTCCGAGCACCGCACCTGGGCGATTGGTGCACCAACAGCCGGTCCCGATGTCTGTTTTCAGTGCTCCAGCCTGCGCGCATCCACGCCGAGGCTGTCCAGCAACTGCTGGGGCCCGGTCACCAGCTCCGCCACGCCCAGGCCGATATCCGCGGGCTCGATGCGCATCAGGTCATCGCGGGTCCAGCTGCGGTCCGGGTCGGAGGTCAGACGGTGCGCGTGACGGAGCCGGGCGCGCTCCAACTCGTTGCGGACGCTGCGCGCGTTGCCGAACAGCGGGTCGTCCATCTGGCGCGTGATGTAGTTGCGGAACGCGTCTTCCGCGTCCGCCGAGAGGTAATACCGGGTCTGCTTCAGCATGAGCCGGGCGATGTCCGTCAGCTCGCTGACGTCGTAGGCGGCGAAATCGAGATGATGCGCGACCCGGGAGCCCATCCCGGGGTTTGACGCGAAGAACGTATCCATCCGATCCTTGTAGCCGGCAAGGATCACGACGAGCTTGTCGCGCTCGTTCTCCATCACCTGGAGCAGGATCTCGATCGCTTCCTGGCCGTAGTCCTTGGTGTCGGAGTCCCGAGAGAGGTAGTACGCCTCGTCGATGAACAGGACCCCGCCCATCGCCCGGTCAAGGGTCCGCTTGGTCTTCGGCGCGGTCTGGCCGATGTACTCGCCCACCAGGTCGTCGCGCATGGCATGGACCAGGTGGCCCTCCTCCAGGTAACCGAGCCGGTGCAGCAAATCGGCCATCCGCAGTGCCACCGTGGTCTTTCCGGTGCCCGGGGGACCGGTGAAGCACATGTGCAGGTTCGGCCGCGGCGCTTCGAGGCCAAAGCGGTTCCGCGCGCGATCGACGAGGAGGAGCGCCGCGACCTCCTCCACCTTCTTCTTCACCGGGACCAGCCCGACCATATCGGCGTCAAGCGCGTTCAGGACCTCGTCGATGCCCGCATCCCGGCGCTCAGCAGCGAACGTGACGGTCGCGTCCGGAGGCAGGGACACGGCGCGGCGCTTCGGCTGGGACGACCGCGGGGTGCCCGGGCGTCGCGGCCCCGGTTTGCGCCGCCGGCTCTTGTCACGCGGTTTTGTCGTCTTCCCGTCCTGCAGGAAGCCGTAGAGCACGATCGCCACCAGGGCGACGAAGATGGCCGCGACGGCGGCTACACCGATGGGTAGCGAAATGCTCATATGCGGTCACACGGCCGTTGTCGCCGGCCACCGTCCATTTTGCATGCTTGCGTCTGGGGCGCCCTGGGTTGCCACTCCCGGTCCGGGTCCGCCCGCGTCCGCATCAGCGGATCTCGTCCACGAAGACCTCGTGGTCCGCCACGTCGCAATAGGAGATCGTCATCCGCTCGGTGTCGAAGGTCCACTTCGCTATCCCGCTTCCGGCAAGCCCCTTCGACATCTCGAAGTAGCTGCTCTCACCCCGGCTGTGCCGTTCGAGGAGGTCGCGCGCCTGATCGGGGCTTGCGGCCTCCGCCACCACGAGCGGCTCGTGTGTGGCCGGGCCGGCCACCCTGTGGCCGTCCTCGCTGACGTACTCGGAGTGGCCGTCCGACAGAAATGAATGGCTCCGTGCGACCCCCATCGCGTTGAGTTCCCGCAGGTATTCGGGCAGGGTCGCGGCGGTGCCCAGGCGATCGTGCACATCCTCGACGTCGGCGATCGTGAACACGAGAGGATCGTATCGGCTTCGGTCACGCGGGTCCCGTCGGCGGATCGTCCTGTCGTAGGCGAGCTGGGATCGGCGTCGCCGAGGTCGGCACGGCCTGCGGGCAGTGCACACGCGGACATTCCGTCTTACCGATGCACCCCTCGGAGGGCGCCGAACTCGGGCGCGGGACCATGTCCGCCGGCGCCGACGGGGACGCCCAACCCCGCGAGCAGGCACTCGGCTGCCGGTGCACCCCAGCCGCGAAAATGCGCATGCATGACACCCCCTGACCTGCGGCTGTTCTTCGAGGCCAGCGCGGGTGTTGCCGGCGCACTTGTCGGGTTGCTCTTCGTCGCGGTCTCGATCTCGCAGGAGCGACTGGTCGAGTCGGGGCCATGCAGATCCACCGGGTGCGCGCATTCGTGTCGCTGACCGCCTTCGTCAACGCCCTGGTCGTCTCTCTGTTCGCGTTGATCGGCGACAATCTCGCTGCCGCGGTGGAGGCGGTCGCTGTCGTGGGCCTGGTCCGGGCCCTCGTCTCTTTGATCTCTGTGCTGCGCCCACGCGGCCTGCACGGGCGAGACCTTCCCGACGAGCTCTTCCTGATCGGCCCGGTCGCCGCCTTCGGTTTGCAGTTCGTCGGCGCCATCCGGCTCGCACGCTCCCCCCAAGACGCGGCAGCGGCGGAAGCCCTGGCCACCCTGGCCGTCATCTTCTTCTTGACCGGGATACTCAGGGCCCGGGAGCTCATCGGGGCCTTCGCTGGGGATCTGGCACGAGCTCTACAGCATCATCCACGGTCGCCGGCGTGGCCACTCCGACGAAGACTGAGTGCGACGGCGAGCCGGATGTCGGATGTCGATGCTCGTCGAGCTTCGGTGC
>CAVTSA010000016.1:0-30691 GCA_963737225.1 Candidatus Dormiibacterota bacterium | reverse complement strand
CCGCGGAGGTACGTGGTTCGAGTCCACGGCGGCCCACCAAGCCGCCCCTATCCAGGCCGCGACCGCAGGTTCCAATCGCGTCCTGAGGCGGTCCGCCCAGACGGCTGCAGATGAGGCCGGCATCGTCCCACCAAGGATTTGTCGCATCCTCGAAAACTCGGCACTCAGGTACGCGGGACCCAGGCGGTACTCTCAGGCGCACCTACCGAGATTCCCTCCCCTTTTCACGCCGATCCGGTCCGCACTTCGCGGACCGGGTCCTTCAGTCGCGGTCCAGTTGGACGAGGTGGGGCGTCTGCAGCCTGACCAGAAGGAGCTTGCAGAGGGTGACGGGGTCGTTGAGCACGCGTGCGAGCTGGCGTGCGACCTCCTCCCTGATCGCTCCTTCGAGCTTGGCCACATCCTCCTCGGACCACCCCGGCGGTATGGCTACTTGGTGCGTGTCCTGCACGGGTATATGAGTATTGCACAGTGTGATTTTCGGTGCTGATCGCTGTTCAGTTATGACCTGGCGGCGCGGCTCGGCCCTGAGATCCTGATCCACGACCGGACGCGGTTCGCGCGATCGAGGTCTACGGCTCAGAGCTGGTCCAGGCGTCGCCGCAAGAACCGGCGCTCGGGTTCGATCCGGGTCAGGTCGAGCGCGCGGCGGAATGCCAACTGCGCCTCGTCGGTCCGCCCGAGCCGGCGCAGCAGCTCAGCTGGAGTCGAGTGGAGGTACGGATACCGGTCCAGATCCAGCCGTTCGACGAGCCGGAGCGCGCACTCGACCGGGGTCTGCGTGCCGGTGGTGGACGCGAGCGCGACCCCAGGGATCGGCACCGGCCCCGATGACTCAGACCCGATCGCCAGGTGCTAGCCTGCACCCAGGATTCTGCCAACCGGTCGGCTGACGTGCGCGACGGGAGCCGGCGCGGGCACGACTGTTGGCTGGGCGTCTGGGGTGACCCGAGGGAGTGAGCGAGATGAAGCGCAGCGTGGACAGGATCCTGACCACCCACACGGGCAGCTTGCCCCGACCGCCCGACCTGGTCCAGATGCTCGTCGCTCACGAGGCCGGCCAGGGCGACGAGGCGGCACTGGCCAGACGCGTACGTGAGGCGGTGTCCGAGATCGTCCACAAGCAGGCCGACGCCGGGGTGGACGTCCTCAACGACGGCGAGATGGGCAAGTCCCTCTACTCGACCTATGTCAAGGACCGCCTCACCGGCTTCGGGGGCAAGGGCGAGATGATCGGGATGGGCGACCTGGTCGACTACCCCGAGTACGCCCAGAAGATGTACCGGGACATGGGAGCCGACCCCGACGCCGTCGCGATGTCCATGCCCGCCTGCATCGGAGAGGTTCGGGTCAGGGATCACGACCAGGTGCGGGCCGACATCGACAACCTTCGCGCCGCCACCGAGGGCGTCAAGGCGGCAGACGTCTTCATGTCCGCGGCCTCGCCAGGGGTGATCGCGCTCTTCCTCCGCAACCAGTACTACCCCAGCCACGAGGCGTACCTGGGCGCTCTGGCGGACGCCATGAAGGAGGAGTACGAGGCCATCGCCCGCTCCGGCTTCGTGCTCCAGATCGACTGCCCGGACCTCGCGATGGGCCGGCACATTCAGTTTCCGGACGAAAGCCTGGAGGAGTTCCGACGGGTGGCGCGGTTGAACGTGGAGGCGCTGAACCACGCCACCTCGGGCATCGACCCTGACCAGATGCGGATGCACCTTTGCTGGGGCAACTACGAGGGCCCCCACAACCGGGATGTCGCCCTCAAGGACATCATCGACATCGTCTTCGCGGCACGGCCCAACGCGATCTCGTTCGAGGCCTGCAACCCGCGCCACGAGCACGAGTGGCAGCTGTTCGAGGAGCTGAAGCTGCCTGAGGGGAAGGTGCTGATCCCGGGCGTGATCGACTCCACCAACAACTACATCGAGCACCCCGAGCTGGTCGCACAGCGGCTGACCCGGTACGCGAGGCTGGTGGGGCAGGAGAACATCATGGCCGGATCGGACTGCGGCTTCCAGACCGGTGCCGGCATGTCGGCCGTGGTCCCCACCATCACGTGGGCGAAGTTCGAGGCCATGGCCGAGGGGGCCCGGCTGGCGACCGAGCAGCTGCAGCCGGCCACGAGGTAGCGAGGCGGAAGGAGGGAGGTAACGAGCCGCGGCAGGATGGACCGGGTGAGCACGACAATGCGCGCCGCGGTGCTCGACCACCCGCATCAAGGGTTGCGCCTGACCGAGCTGCCGGTTCCCGAGCCGGGGCCCGGCCAGGTTCTCTTGCGTGTCCGCGCCTGCGGTGTGTGCCGCACCGATCTGCACATCGTCGACGGCGAGCTGCCGACGCGCCGCTCGCCGTTGGTTCCCGGGCACCAGGTCGTCGCTACGGTGGTCGGGAGGGGGCCGGGCCGCCTACGGTTCGCGGACGGCGCCCGGGTCGGCGTGGGGTGGCTGGGGTGGGCCGACGGTACGTGCCGGTTCTGCCTCGCCGGTCAGGAGAACCTCTGCCCCAACGCCCGCTTCACCGGCTACACCGTCGACGGCGGATATGCCGAGTACATGGTCGCCGATGAGCGCTTTTGCTACCCCATCCCCGATCGCTATTCAGACGTCGAGGCGGCCCCTCTCCTCTGTCCCGGTCTCATCGGGTATCGCTGCCTTCGGCTGGCCGGGGACGCACCCGCGCTGGGTCTGTACGGGTTCGGCGCGGCTGCGACGATTGCCGTCCAGGTGGCAGGCTACCGCGGGCAGCGCATCTACGCGTTCGTGCGGAGAGGTGACGATCGCGCGGCCGCCTATGCGCTCGAGATGGGCGCCGAGTGGGTGGGCGACTCGCTGCAACCGGGCCCGGTGCCGCTCGACGCGGCGATCATCTTCGCGCCGGTTGGAGAGCTGATCCCGGCGGCCCTCCGCGCGGTCCGACCCGGGGGAGCCGTCGTCTGCGGCGGCATCCACATGTCAGACATCCCGTCCTTCTCTTATGACCTCTTATGGGAGGAACGGGTGCTCCGCTCGGTCGCCAATCTGACTCGCGCCGACGGCGAGGAGTTCCTGGCACTGGCGCCGCGGGTCCCGATCCGAACCGTCGTCGAGGCGCACCCCCTGGGAGACGCGAACGTGGCACTGGACCGCCTCCGCCGCGGCGACGTCCGCGGGTCCGCGGTCCTCGTCACGGACGGAAGCTGACGGGGGGGCAGACCCGGAGCGCGCCGGATGTCGGTATCCCGCGCTCAGAGGTGGTAGGGACCGAAGCGGAGGACGGCGACGACCGCGGCCAGCACGGCAAGCACCACGGGCACCACCGCCGGGCCGATCTCATGCCGGCGCAGGTGGGTCACCACCGCCCCGATCATGACGATCACCAGCCCGGTCGCCGCCAGTGGCGTCAGCACGACGGCGACATGGAGGAGTCCGGGCAGGATCAGCCCTGCCGCCCCCAGGATCTCGACGCCGCCGATCGACTTGACCGCCCAGGTCGGGAAGTCCTCGACCCACGCCATCTGCGAGCGCAGCTTCTCCCTGGATCGGACCAGCTTGATGAGACCGGCCGCCAGGAAGATGAGCGCCAGCAGGACCTGCAGGACCCAGAGCACAATGTTCATACGTCAATAGTAGACAACCTCAAGTATCGAGGCCACGTACCATAATCGGGTGGAGCGCGTGGCCGGTGACGAGGTGGAGGTGCTGGTCACCCGGGTCGGAGACCTGAGCCGCCGGGTGCTGGCCTTCTACGAGGAGGAGGCGCAGCGTTTCGACCTCACCCTCCCGCAGGCGCTGGTGCTGCACAGTCTCGACCGCCCGACCCCTATGCGCGAGGTGGCCGAACGCCAGCACTGCGATGCCTCCAACCTGACCGGCATCGTCGACCGGCTCGAGGTGCGCGGGCTGATCGTGCGCCGCACCCCCTCGGCCGACCGGCGCGTGAAGGAGCTGGTGCTGACCGAGGAAGGCCGCCGCCTGCACGACCACTTCGCGGCGCTGTCGCAAGCGTTGCCCGGATTCCGGACGCTCGATGCCGGTGAGCGGACGGACCTGGGGCGGCTCCTGGGGAAAGCTCTCGCCGATTTCCCCGACTGAGGCGCAGGAAAGGGCAATGCCGGTGCTTTAGGGGGTTTGAGGAGAATGCGAGCACGGGTGCGGCGAGAATGGAGATTGCTCAAGATCGCCCGTTCAACGTCGGAGGACTCGTGCTCGCAACGTCATCTTCTCGCATCTCCAAGTCGTGGTTCCAGGACCTGTTGCCGCTTGAGCTGCCCCAAGTCGTCGAGGGGATGGAGCGCGGGGGTCCGCCGGCCAAGGCGCCACGAGCCGCCGGAGTGGGCTTCGGTCTGCTCTCCGCGATCTGCCCGCCCGCCCTCGTCGATCGCGTGCTGGAGGAGTGCGGCCGACGTGAACATCGGGTTCGGCTGTTGCCGGCGCGGTTGGTGGTTTATGTGCTGCTGGTGATGTGCCTGCATCCTGAGCTCGGCTATCAGCGGCTCCTGCATCAGGTTGCCGCGGCGGTCCCCGAAGAGTGGAGGATCCCCAACAAGTCCTCGTTCATCCGTGCCCGCCGACGTCTGGGGGGAGCGGTCATGGAGCGACTCTTCCGCGAGCTCGCGGGTCCTCTTGCCGAAGGTCGAGAGGTCGGCTGTTGGTGGCGAGGACGTCGTGTCATGGCCATCGATGGGAGCACGCTGAGTCTCGCCGAGAGCGAGGAGAACGAAGCCTACTTCGAGGGCCAGGTGGCAAAGGGGGACGTGCGCCAAGGGCCGCCCCGGGCGCGCGTCGTGGCCTTGATCGAGTGCGGTACTCGTGCGTTGGTCGATATCGCATTCGGTCGCTACGACGACAGTGAACAGGATCTCGCCGTCCGTCTGTTGAGTTCGGTGACGCCAGATATGCTGGTGCTGGCGGACCGCAATTTCCTGGGCACCAAGCTCTGGCAGCGCTTCGTCGAGGAGCGCCAAGCCGACGTGGTCTGGAGGGTGCCCGCCCACATCGCCAAGAAGGTGCAAGAGCGCCTTGGGGACGGAAGCTACCTGGCCCTGGTGGGAGCGAGTCGGAGCCGCAAGCCCAACCCCATCACAGTCCGCGTCATCGAGTACACGATCGCCGGCTCGAGCACCGTCTACCGACTCGCCACCAACCTGCTCGACCCCAACCTCGCACCCGCCCAGGAACTGGCCGGCCTCTACGGCGAACGCTGGGAGATCGAGGGCTGCTACGAGGAGCTGAAGATCACCCAGTGCGGGCTGCGGCGCCTGCACAGCCTGCGATCGGGCTCGGTGGAGGGAGTCAGGCAGGAGTTCTGGGCAAACTGTGTGCTCTATCAGCTGAGCCGCGACCTGGCCCATCGCGGCGCCGCCATGACCCCTGAACGAGACTGCGAGCGGATCTCCTTCAGCCTGGTTCAGGATGTCCTCCGCCGAGGGACGCAGCAGGTCTGGGTGACCACCCGCCAACTCGGCACCCTGATCACCCGAGCGACCGGGGAACTGGTGATCCCACACGCCCTGCTGACGCGCAGAGATCGCAGCTACCCAAGGGTTCTCAAGGTTCGCAGACTGCTGCGCTACCCCCTCCGTAAACCCGAACGCTTCCCCTATCGGGACGCCGCGCTCGCACGACGCCCTCAGCCCCTGATCCTCGCTTAAAGCACCGGCATTGCGCAGGAAAGGGCCGCAGGAAAGGGCCGTTGGTGCACCAATCGCCCACTTCCCGGGGCGTGAGAGGGGAGTTGGTGCACCAATCGCCCTTCTCGCCGGATCAGGCGCGAACCTCCACCGTGTACCAGGAGTCCAGCGTCTGGCCGGGGTCGAACCAGCGCGCGCTGCCGTTGGCGACCGCCTCCGCCAGGCCACTGGTCGGCCAGCTCGAGTTGGGTTCCAGACCGATCGCGACCAGCGTGCTGTACCAGGGGGCGCCGGCGGTGGCGCCGAGCTCGTACCAGAGCCACAGGTAGGGGAGGGCCCGCGCGCCCCACTCCACGCGGAGCGTCACCCCGTCGGGGCGGGTCACCTCGTACCAGGCCGGGTCCCCGAACGGGCCCGCGTAGGCGATGTCGCTGGCGGCGCCGGGTCCGGGCAGCCGGCGCAGGTCGACCGGCTCGCCTCGGGGACCACGCAGGAGCGGGTACCGACCCGGATCTGGCCCGAACAGGCGATGCGGCGGGTTGAGCGCTTCTGGGTGCGGCCGGACCGCCACGCCGTCGGGTAGCGCAAGGCGGGTCCCCGGGACCAGGAACGGCGGCCCGTAGGCGAGGTGCTGGCCCCACATCGCCGGGTGCCGCCCGACGCCGGTCGCGGTCACCACCTCCCGCACCTCCAGCCGCGCCGTGCCCGCCTGCAGCCGGACTTGCTTGCGGAGCCGGAACGGCAACAGCCGCGTCTCGACGGTAAGGACCGCCTCGGACTCGGTGCGGCGGTCGACCGTCCAGGGACGGCGCCAGACCTCGTCGTGCTGCCCGAACCGAACGCCCTCCCAGGTGGACGGCGCCCCCCCGTTTGGGAAGACCTCCTGCCACCCGCCGTGATATCCGTTGATGAACGCGAGGTCGGGATCGCCCGACGGAATCCGTGATCCCCGCGGGCCGGAGGCCACGACGTCGAGCCCGAGCGGCAGCACCGTGAACTCGGTGATCTCCGCCCCGTGGCCCACGTCGATCGCCACGCGTGCGCTCCCGTTCGCCAGCACCAGCCGCTCGCCGTCGCCACGTTCCACGCCGTCACCCTGGCCCAATCACCCGATGGTGCACCACCGGGGGCTAAAACGGGGCAATAGGCCCCGATGGTGCACCAACGGGGGTTCCGGACGCTGGAGCTTACTGCGGCAGCGCGACCGGGAGCCCGGCCAGGAGACCTCCGTCCACGAGGTATTCCGTGCCGGTGACGAAGCTGGAGCGCCCCGACGCCAGGAACGCCACCACCTCGGCCACCTCTTCGGGGCGGGCGACGCGACCCAGCGGGTGGGAGCGGCCCCACTCCTCGACCACCTCTTGCTGGGTGCGGCGGCCGCGGAAGAGGTCGGCGGCGTAGCGCAGCATCGGGGTGTCCACCGAGCCTGGGCAGACCGCGTTGCAGCGAATGCCTTCGCGCGCGTGGTCGAGGGCGATGGCGCGCGTCATCGCCAGGATCGCCCCCTTGCTGGCCGCGTAGGCGACGACCGAGGTCTGGGTGGCGATGCCCTGCACCGACGACACCAGGACGATGGCACCTCCGCCCCGCCGGCGCATCTGCGGGATCGCGTGCTTGGCGGCCAGGAACATGCCCTTGGCGTTGACGTCGAGGGTGCGATCCCAGAGCTCCTCGGCGGTGTCGACGGCGGTTCCGTAGGTCTGGATCCCGGCGGCGCAGCAGAGGACGTCCACCCCGCCCTGCTCGCCGGCCCACGCGCACAGCGCCGCCATGTCGGCCTCCGAGCTGACGTCCGCCAGCCGGCCCTGTACGTCGAGCCCACCCTTGCGCATCGCCGCCACCGCCTCGTCCAGGCGCCGCGAGGTGTCTCCCACGAACACGCGGGCGCCGCCCTCCGCCAGTCGGCGTGCGGTCGCGTTCCCGATCCCGGTCGCGCCCCCCGTGACGATCGCGACCCGCCCCCCGAACTCGTCCTTGTCCACGCGGCGCACGCTAGACCATCTGTCGACAGGTGGCCCAGTTTGGGCGCGTTTTCGCGGCCATCGGTCGACAGATGGCCGCCCGCCTACGCTGGGGCCGATGAGCGAGGCTGCGACGCGCGTGGAGTTCAAACGCTCCTCCAACCACTTCACCGATCGGATCACCGCCGACGGACGTCAGGGTTGGCCGGTGGAGGCGGGCCGGTACCGCCTCGTCGTGTCGCGGGCCTGTCCCTGGGCGAGCCGGGCGGTCACCGTCCGGCGGCTGCTCGGCCTGGAGCCCGCGATCTCACTGGCGGTCGCCGACCCGATCCAGGACCAGCGGTCGTGGCGCTTCACCCTCGACCCCGGCGATGTCGACCCGGTCCTCGGGATCCACTTCCTGGGTGAGGCCTACGCCGCGCGTGAGCCCGGCTACGCGGGCGGCATCAGCGTGCCCGCGATCGTGGACGTGCCGTCCGGGAAGCTGGTCACCAACGACTACCCCCAGATCACGCTGGATCTGGACACGGAGTGGGCGGCCCACGTCCGGCCCGGGGCGCCCGACCTCTACCCGGTGCCGCTGCGGGACGAGATCGACGAGATCAGCCAGGGCATCTTCGAGGACGTCAACAACGGCGTCTATCGGGCCGGCTTCGCCCGGACCCAGGCGGCCTACGACGCCGCCTACGACCGGCTCTTCACCCGCCTCGACCTCCTCTCAGAGCGGCTGGCTCGGCGCCGGTACCTGGTCGGGGACACCATCACCGAGGCCGACATCCGGCTCTTCATGACCCTGGTCCGCTTCGACCCCGTCTATCACGGCCACTTCAAGTGCAACCGGCAGAAGCTGAGCGAGGCGCCCGTGCTGTGGGCGTACGCGCGCGACCTGTTCCAGACGCCCGGCTTCGGCGACACCGTCAACTTCGACCACATCAAGCGGCACTACTACGGCGTGCACCGCGACATCAACCCGACCGGGATCGTTCCCCGCGGGCCCGACCTGCGCGGCTGGCTCACCCCTCACGGACGTGAGGCCTTGGGCGGCCGACCGTTCGGAGACGGCACCCCGCCGGGACCGGTCGCTGCCGGCGAAGAAGTCCCAGCGGTCGCCTGAAAAGGCGGCTGGTGCACCAACTCCCCACTACTCGCGCCCGGAGGGGGCGATTGGTGCACCAATGGCCCCCACGAAGCCGAGCTGAAGCCGGGCTTCGCGCGGCGGGGTGGCCCCTTCACCGAATGGGTGTGGCACCATGCGGCACCATTAGGGGGTGGAGCAGCACTTCGATCTGGTCATCGTCGGCACCGGGTCCGGCAACTCGATCCTGGACCAGCGGTTCGACGATTGGTCGGTGGCGATCATCGAACGGGGCACCTTCGGAGGGACCTGCCTCAACGTCGGCTGCATCCCGACCAAGATGTTCGTCCACACCGCCGACGTCGCCGAGACACCGCGCGAGAGCCGGCACCTGGGCGTGCGAGAGACGCTGGATGGCGTCGACTGGCCGGCGATTCGCGACCGGATCTTCGGGCGCATCGATTCCATCGCGGCCGGTGGTCGCCGGTACCGGATCGAGGACTGCCCCAACGTGACCGTGTTCGAGGGAACCGCCCACTTCACGGGCGAGCGCCGGCTCCAGGTCGACCTCAACCAGGGCGGTGAGCCGGTAGCCATCACCGGTGACCAGATCGTCCTCGCCACCGGCGGCCGGCCCGTGATCCCACCGATAGAAGGGCTCGACCAGGTTCCGTACTTCACGAGCGACACCGTGATGCGCCTCGACACCCTGCCGCGGCGCCTCGGCATCCTGGGTGGCGGGTACATCAGCGCCGAATTCGCCCACGTGTTCAGCGCGTTCGGGGTCGAGGTCACGGTGGTCTCCATGTACCCGCGGCTGCTCCGCCACGAGGACGACGACATCTCCCAGCGCTTCACGGAGCTGGCCCAGGCGCGCTGGGACGTACGGCTGCAGCGGCACGGGCGACGGGTGCGGCAGGGTCCCGGCGGCATCCAGCTCGATCTCCAGGCCGGGGACCTGGAAGAGCACGTCGAGGTGGACGCGGTGCTGGTCGCCACCGGCCGCCGGCCCAACGGTGACCTCCTCAACCTCCCCGCTGCCGGCGTCGACGCCGACCCCGGGGGCCGCATCGTGGTCGACCGCTACCAGCGCACGTCGGCGTCCGGGGTCTGGGCGCTGGGCGACGCCTCCTCCCCCTACCTCTTGAAGCACGTCGCCAACCACGAGGAACGGGTGGTGCAGCACAACCTGCTCCACCCCCACGCGCTGCGGGAGACCGACCACCGGTTCGTCCCCCACGCGGTGTTCTCGTCGCCACAGGTGGCCTCGATCGGCCTGACCGAACGCGAGGCGAGGGCACGCAACCTGCGCTTCGTGACCAGCCACCAGGACTACGCGGGGGTCGCCTACGGGTGGGCGCTGGAGGACACCTCAGGCTTCTGCAAGCTGCTCGCCGACCAGAGCACGGGCGTCATCCTGGGGGCGCACATCATCGGATACGACGCCTCGTCGTTGCTCCAGCCGCTGATCCAGGCCATGCACTTCCCGATCCCGGCGCACCAGCTGGCCCGCGGGCAGTACTGGATCCATCCCTCGCTGCCCGAGCTGGTCGAGAACGCCCTGCTCGGGCTTCCACTCGATACGGCTTCCTGACCAGGATGGAGCACGGGCGCGAGCGGAACCGGTGGAACCTGATCCGCAGCGTGCGGGACGCCTATCGCGGCCTCGGGTACGCGTTCTGGCACACGCGTTCCATCCAGCTCGGCGTCGCCGTGCTGGTGGTCGCGCTGGTGGTCGGATGGGCGCTGCGCCTCTCGTTGGTGGAATTGGTTCTGATCCTCCTGGGCGGCACCCTGGTGCTCGCGATCGAGACGCTCAACACCGCGATCGAGATGCTGTGCAACTACGTCCACTCGGGAACCGACCCGCGCATCGGCCTGGTCAAGGACGTCGCCGCGGGCGCCACCGCTTGGACCGAGGTGGGTGGCGTCACTGGTCTGATCGCCGTCTACGCGGTCCAGGTGTGGCACCTGCTCGGCCACTGACCGCCGTGGACGGCCGCAGAGCGTAGCCTCAGGCTGCTGTTCGACCTTGAACCTAGGGGGACCCCTGTGACCGACACGCTCACCTATCTGGGCCGGCCGCGGCCGATCATCGACGGACCGGAGAAGGTCTCGGGTGCGGCGCAATACGCGGCCGACGTCGAGCTTCCGCGCCTGACGCACGCCCGCCCGGTGCTGAGCCCGCACGCCCACGCGCGCATCGTCTCGATCGACGTCGAGGAGGCGCGCCGGATGCCGGGGGTGGTGGCGGTGCTCACCGAGGCCGATCTGGCCACGAGCGGAAAGCCGATCAACTCGCGGCCGTCGGCAGTGCTGGCCCGCGACACGGTGGTCTTCACCGGCCAGCCCGTCGCGGTCGTGGTGGCGGAAACGGAGGCGCAGGCACAGGACGCGGCGGAGGCGGTGTTCGTCGAGTACGAGCTGCTGCCGCCGGTGCTCGACCCCGAGGAGGCGATGCGTGCCGACGCGCCGCTGGTGCACGCTGAGGGCCTGGTGGCCGACGAGGACGCCGTCCAGCACGCCGCGGTCGAGCTGGACGAGGAGGAGACGACCACTCCGGCCAACGTCCACGAGCACGCCCGCTTCCGCCGCGGCGACGCCGAGGCCGGGCTGCGGGAGGCCGATGTCGTCGTCCGCCACCGCTACCGCACGTCGACGGTGCACCAGTCCTACCTCGAGCCCCACGCCTCGGTCGCGAGCTACGACCCGGTCCGCAAGGAGCTGCGGATCTTCACCTCCACCCAGGGTCAGTACGCGGTGCGGGACCTGGTGGCGAAGCTGGTGGGGATGGACCGGAGCCGGGTCCGGGTGTCGCCGATGACGGTGGGCGGAGGCTTCGGCGCCAAGTACGGGATCATCGACCCGCTTGCCGCCGCCGCCTCGATCGCGGTCCGGCGGCCGGTGAAGCTGGTCCTGAGCCGGACCGAGGACTTCCTCTCCACCACGCCCTCGCCGGCGACCGTGGTCGACCTCGAGCTGGGCGTATCGAAGGAGCGCGGCGTGACCGGGCTGCGGGCGCGAGCCGTGCTCGACAACGGCGCGTATCCGATGGCGGAAGGTGGGATCCTCTCGATCCTGCTCGGTGGCTACTATCGCTGCGAGAACGTCGACATCGAGGCGTTCGACGTCCTGACCACGAAGCAGCCGGCCGGCGCGTACCGGGCGCCGGGCGCGCCTCCGGCGACGTTCGCGCTCGAACAGGCGATCGACGAGGCGCTGCGCCAGCTGGAGCTGGATCCGCTCGAGTGGCGCCTGGCGAACGTCGCCGGCGACGGGGACGCCATGGGCAGCGGCCAGCCGTGGCCGAGCCTGGGCCTCCGCGAGTGCCTGGAGCGGCTGCGTGAGCATTCGCTCTGGCAGGAGCGCGGATCCCTGCGACCGGGCGAGGGCCTGGGCCTGGCGATCGGCGCCTGGCCGGGTGCGGCGGCCCCGGCGGCCGCGCTGGTCTGCGCCGGTGGCGACGGGTCGATCCAGGTCCACGTGGGTTCCGTCGACATCTCCGGCGTCAACTCCTCCCTGATACTGGTCGCGGCCGAGGTTCTGCAGGTCGACCCTGCCCGGATCGAGCTGGTCCAGGGCGACACCCAAAGCGGTCTGTTCGCGGGCCCGAGCGGCGGGTCGCAGACCACCTACAGCGTGTCGGGTGCCGTGCGCAACGCCGCCGAGGAGGTTCGGCGCCAGCTGCTGGACCTGGCCGCCACCCGACTCGAGGCCGCGGTCGAGGACCTGGAGCTTCGCGACGGGAGCGCGCAGGTAAAGGGGGTGCCGAGCCGCGCGGTCCCGATCGCGGAGTTGGCGCTGCTGGCCCAGTCCCAGGGCGGAGGCGCGGGGCCGATCACCGGTCAAGGGCGCGCAGCCATCGAGGCGGTCGCGCCGGGGGCGGCCGCGCACCTGGCCAAGGTTCGCGTCGATGCCGACACCGGGTTGATCGACGTTCTTGCGTACGTAGCCGTCCAGGATGTGGGCTTCGCGCTCAACCCTCTGCTCGTGGAAGGCCAGATCGAAGGCGGCTCCGTGCAGGGACTGGGCTGGGCGTTGACCGAGGCCATGCACACCGACGGCGACGGCCAGCTGACCACGGCCTCGTTCGTCGACTATCTGATCCCGTCGATCGACATCACGCCCCAGGTCGACGTGGCGCTGGTCGAGAACCCCTCCCCGTACGGCCTCCACGGCGCCCGGGTGGTGGGTGAGCCGCCGATCGTCCCCGGCGGGGCGGCGGTGGCCAACGCGGTGGCGGGCGCCACGGGGGTCCGGATCACCGAGCTCCCGTTGACGCCGCTGCGAGTCTGGGGCGAGCTCCGCGATTGACGGAGGCGGACGGGAGCCCTGAACGGCTCGACTTCCATAGTCGGCGCCTCGATGGCGCCGACTTCTCCGGCGCGCGGCTGCACGGAGCCACGTTCGAGAACGCGCGCATCACCGACGCCTACCTGCGCGACCTCGACATCATGGCCACCGTTCCGGGCTGGATCGAAGGGCTTCGCATCAACGAGGTGGAGGTCACCCCACTGATCGAGGGGGAGCTGGACCGTCGGTACCCGGAGCACGCGAAGCTGCGTGCGACGGATCCGGACCGGCTCCGGGAGGCGTGGACGGGGGTCGAGGAAGGTTGGGCGGCTACGGTCGCGCGCGCTCAGACGCTGCCCGAGCCGATGCTGCACCGCCGGGTCGACGGCGACTTCAGCTTTGTGGAGACGCTGCGGCACCTGATCTTCGCCACCGACTGCTGGCTCCTCCGGGCCGTCCGGCGCGAACCCCACCCCTATCACCCGCTGGGCATCGGCGGCCCCTGGCTGGAGGAGCCCGAGCGCGCTGGGCCTGGACCCTGCCGCCGACCCCGGAGTATCGGAGGTGCTGGAGGTACGCCGCGGCCGGCTGGCAGCGGTCCGCGAGACATTTGCCGGTCTCTCCGGCGACGAGCTGGAGCGGGTCACCGTACCCCCGGACACGCCCGGCCACCCGCCGGCCGTCCCCCACACCGTCGAGCGGTGCCTGCACACGATCCTTAACGAGGAGTGGTGGCACCGCCGCTACGCGGAGCGCGACCTGGACGCCCTCCTCAGTAGGCCATCCGGGGGTCCTGGTAGCACTTGAACTCGAGGAGGTTGTTGGAGGGGTCCTTGAAGACGATCGTCAGGTGCTCCTCCACCTCTCCGACGAAGCGCGACGACAGAGGGTGGTAGATCTCCACGCCGCGCAACTCGGCCAGGTGAATCAGCCGGTCGAGGTCCTCTCGGTGACGGAAGGTGACCCCGAAGTGGCGCGGGTAGAGGTCGCTCGCATCCCGGTCCCACTTCTCTGAGAGGTGAAGCACGACCTGGTCGCCGAAGAAGTCGAGCGTGATCCGGTCTTCGCGGCGCCGGGCCAGCTTGCAGCCGAGCTTGGCGACGTAGAAGTCGTAGGCCTCGTCGAGATTCCGCGTCGGGATGGCCAGATGGAAGACATCGTCCTGCGTTCGCATGGAGGGCAGTGTCGCAGAGCCCCGGTAACAGAAGTGCCAGGCCGATCCGGCTGAGCCCTGGTCGGTCCGGTGGCGGCGGATCAACCGCGCCTCACGACCACGGGCTGAAGGCGTCGGCACGCGACGCGGTGTGCGCGCCGGCGGCCGATCGCGTTGACGACCACTGCGAGCAAGGCGAACGCCGGCGCCAGGAGGACCGTGTCGACAGCGACGCGGCCGTACCCGCCCTCCACGCGTGGGTCAGGAACGGATACGGGTACCAGGCGAGGTTCTCCCCGGGCGACCGGACGATGCTCACCATCGCCGCCACGTCCAGGGCCGCCGGCAACCCGCGCGCGAGCCGGCGCGCGAACCCCGACCCGGGCCACGGTCCAGGGGTGGGTATCTTGGCACAGCTATGGCCGACCCGCACGACCCTGGTTTCGAGGCCGCCGGCGAACTGGCCGCGGCGGTCCAGGGTGCCGCGGCGAGCCCGGTCCATGTCCGCGGTGGCGGCGAGGTGTGGGCCGGGACCGCCTCCTGGACCGACCCCACGATGACCGCGAAGGGTGTCTTCTATCCCAGCAGCGCGAACTCGGCGGAGGACCGCCTCCGTTACTACGCCGAGCAGTTCCCCGTCGTGGAGGTGGACGCCACCTACTACGCGCTGCCTCAGGCTCGTCAGGCCGAGCTGTGGGCCGAGCGGACGCCGGACGGGTTCGTCTTCGACGTCAAGGCCCACGCGCTGCTGACCGGGCAGCCGTCGGAGGTCAAGCGCCTCCCCAAGGACCTGCGGGAGGCGCTCCCCGAGGCTCTGGCCACCAAGGCTCGCGTGTACGGCAAGGATCTTCCGCCCGAGCTCTCCGACGAGGTGTGGTCGCGCTTTCTGGAGGGGATCGAGCCCCTTCGCGCCGCCGGCAAGCTGGGGGCGGTCTTCCTGCAGTTCCCCCGTTGGGTCTTCCCCTCCCATGAGGCGCGGGAGCTGATCCGCGGTGCGCAGGAGCGGCTGGGCGACCGCCGGCTGACCGTCGAATTCCGGCACGGCTCGTGGTTCAACGAGAAGAACGCGGAGCGGACGCTGCGGTTCCTGACCGATCAGAAGGTGCCGTACGTCATCGTCGACGAGCCACAGGGGTTCAAGAGCTCGGTACCTCCGGTGGCGGTGGTCACCAGCCCCGACCTGGCTGTCTTCAGGTTCCACGGGCAGCGCGCGGACACCTGGGAGAAGCCGGGCATCCCGCCCAACGAACGCTTCCGCTATCTCTACGACGAGGACCAGCTCGGGGACTGGGCCGGACGGGTAGCCGAGGCGGCGCGATCGGCGCGGGAGACCCACGTCCTGATGAACAACTGCTCGGGCAACTACGGCACCACCAACGCGATGCAGCTGGCGGACCTGCTTCGTCAGTACGCCCGTTGACCCTTGCACCGCGCCGCCGGACGCCGCCCCATCCCGCCCGTTCTCGTGCGAAACGGCTCCACCGGCTGGTGGTTGATGTCGATCGGGCCGCTGCCCATTCGTGGAGTGAGCGAGAGTCGGGCATCCCGACCAACCGCGCAAAGGAGAGCAGAACGATGAGCGAGCAGGCGACCATCGTCGGGATCGGTGTGGTGGGCATCCCGGTGACCGACCAGGATCGAGCGCTGGGGTTCTACGTCGACAAGCTCGGATTCGAAAAGCGCGTGGACGCACCGATGCCCGGGTCCGGCGGGCGCTGGATCATGGTTGCGCCGCGCCCGTCACAGGTGGCGATCGCTCTGGTGGCCGCCCACGAGGGCGTTCCGGCCGGGGTGGAGACCGGAGTACGGTTCCTGACCGGCGACGCCGAGGCCCTGCGCGACACGATGGCCGCGAAGGGCGTCGACGTCGGCCCGCTGCTGCGCTGGCCTGGCGTGCCACCCATGTTCGCGTTCCACGATCAGGATGGAAACGGACTCGAGATCATCGAGACGCCAAGGTGAAGGGAGGCACGATCATGAGCGACAGGCTGGACCGGACGTTCACCGCCACCCTGCAGACGTCGCCGAACAAGGGCGGCTGGACCTACGTCGTGATGCCCGGATCGGCCGACTACTTCGGAACGCGTGGGCTGGTCAAGATCCGGGGGACCATCGACGGCCACCCCTTCCGGAGCTCGTTCATGGCCCTGGGCGACGGGACCCACAAGCTGGCGGTCAAGACCGACACCCGCCGTCTGATCGGCAAGGACACGGGCCAGGAGGTGGTGATCCATCTGGAGGAGCGCCTCCGCGACTGAGGACCTGAAGGAGGTCGCCACGCCAGGATCCCGCTCGCCCCGGGGAGGAAGCCGGTCCTGCTGATCGCGAGGGAAAGGGCCCCGAGGCGGCTTGCTGATCGCATCCAGCCGTACCGAAAAGCACCGCCCCGAGGCCAACGTCCAAGGTCGGCCCTACCCCAAACCGCCCCGAACCGCTGTCAAGCATAGGGGTTTGCACGCGCAAAAGTAAAGGGGATGTAAATGCAGTTCGGGCTGCCCGGTCGTTCAGGAGGCCGGGCATGCGAACCGTCGACGCACGGCCCCGACGCCCGCGCTGCGCTACCTACCCGACTCGCAGCGTGTCCGAGCCTCCACCAAAACGCCCGGCCCACACGGCGTGAGCCGGGCGGGGGTAGGGTGAGGTTCGAGGGGTCTCATCAATCGTGCACCATCCTGCGGGGATGCGCGGCACGAAAAAGACCGCGCCGGCGGTTCACGGCGTTTCACCCGATTTGACCCAGGCGTCCTCCCTGGTGGCCGGCACCTGCAGGCACCGGCGTGACAGCCCCGGCGGGTCACGTTGGCGTCGCGCAACGACGGTCGCTTCAGTCGGGCCAGTCCCACCGCGGAACATCTCGGATGGGGTGAAGCTCCGAGTCGGTTTTGGCCCACGAGTTCTGCTGCGCGACCTGCGACCCGAACTCGAGGTGAGAACACACGGCCTCTCGGAAGGGGCGGTCCGGAGGCAGTCCAGCCTTGTCGAGAGCGTCGAGGTAGAGAGCCACGAAGCGCTCGCGCTGCTCGTCGGTGATCCTCAGGTTGCGGTGGACGTCGATGATGTGTTGAAAGCCCGGTCCTCGAGTGAAACGGTCGGGGCCACCAAACGACTCCGCCGTGAACCAGGTCAGATGGTCGACGTGTGCCGGCATCCGTTGTTTGAACTGCACCTTGAGTATCGGGTCGGCCAGGACCGCGTCATAGAAGAGCTCCTCGACGCGGTGAAGGGCTTCGTCACCGCCGGCGTGCTCAAACAGAGTCTCGGAGTGCCCCATCTCCGCCAGTATGCATCCCCGACGAGGCACCATCCCCTCGAGCTCGACGCTCATCCGAGGGTTCCGGAGCACCTCTGCCGCGCCTTGCCTCGGGCCTTTTGGAAAGGGCGGCAACCGGCGCGCGGCCGGCTGTCCCGCCCGCAGCGGCTCGCGACGCCGGCTGTTGTGTCCTCTCGCCGGTCCGGGGCAGACTAGGGTGCGGTCGTGCGTGACTTCCAGGAACAGATCATTCGCGAACTGCACGTCTCCCCGTCGATAGATCCTGGCGAGGAGATCGATCGGCGGGTCTCGTTCCTTGCCGACTACACGAGCCGGACCGGCGCGCGCGGCTTCGTCCTCGGGATCAGCGGCGGCCAGGACTCGGCACTCACGGGACGGCTCTGCCAGCTCGCGACCGAACGCCTGCTGGCCCAGGGCGCGGACGTCGAGTTCATCGCGGTTCGCCTGCCGTATGCAACGCAAATCGACGCCGAGGACGCCCGCCTCGCACTGTCCTTCGTCAAGCCGCAGAGGTCGCTCACCTTCGACATCGCGCGAGGGGTCGACGGATTCGTCGCGGAGTATCGGGATGCGCTCGGGGAGCAGATGAGCGACTTCACCAAGGGCAATGCGAAAGCGCGGGCCCGCATGATCGCCCAGTACGCCATCGCCGGTCAGCGACGTCTGCTCGTGGTTGGTACCGACCACGCGGCCGAGGCGGTGACGGGGTTCTTCACCAAGTTCGGTGACGGGGGCGTCGACATCGTTCCGTTGACCGGGCTCACCAAGCGGCAGGGCCGCGCCCTCCTCGAACACCTTGGTGCGCCCAGCCGGCTCTACGAGAAGAACCCGACGGCCGACCTCCTCGACCACACGCCAGGTCAGACCGACGAGGACAACCTCGGCCTGCGCTACGTCGACATCGATGACTATCTCGAAGGTCGGAAGGTAGCCGATGACATCGCCGAGGCCATCGAGCAGCGCTACATCGCCACCCGTCACAAGCGGACCGTTCCGGCGAGCCCCTTCGAAGACTGGAGGCAGCAGGCGGTGGTGTGGAGCGTCTGAACGGACGTCTCGGTCACCGCTGCGGTCAGGTACGGGGCGCCACTATTTCCGCCATCGACGGGACGGGTCGCGCGGGCGACGGACGTATGAAGAGGGGTCGCTCAGCCGCCTGGGCGACGTCCTCGACCGTCGCGAGCGCCCGAGCGGGGTCCGCTGTCGATACGCTCCTCGAGGCCGGGCTCCCGGGAGAGGAATCGATCGACACCCTCCGTCCCCACAGGCGCGGCGAGGCATGATCGGGGCGTGAGCACGGTCCTGATGCACGCGGTGGTGTCCGTCGACGGCTTCATCGCTGACGCGAACGACGACGTCGGTCCCCTGTTCGAGTGGTACTTCAACGGCGACGACGAGATCGTTGACGGCGGATCGTTCAAGGTGACACCGGCTTCTGTCGGTTACGTCCGCCCGATGTGGGAGCGCATCGGGACCACGGTGATCGGGCGACACCTGTTCGACCTCACCAACGGATGGGAAGGTACCCCGCCGGCGGGTGAGCACATCGTCGTGGTGACGCATCGGCCCAAGCCGGACGGCTGGCATCCGGAGGCGTCCTGTCGCTTCGTCGCCGACGTGGGGGCGGCGATCGCGGCGGCGAAGGAGCTGGCCGGTGGGCGCGACGTGGCGGTCGCGGCAGGCGAGGTCGGCGGGCAGGCCTTCGCGCTCGGCCTGGTCGATGAGGTCGCGATGGACGTGGTGCCCGTCGTGTTCGGCTCCGGCAAGCGCTACTTCGGGCGACTCGACGCTCAGCGCTTGCTGGACGACCCTGATCTCGTGATTCAAGGGCGCCGGGTGCTGCACCTGCGGTATCGCGTGCGTCGCCAACCCTGACTCGGATGCGGCCCGCACGAGCTTGCCGCCTGGGCAGACCGCCAGCGCGCCGTGCCGGTCACTGCACGCGTTTACGCCGGCCTCGAGGCGGTCCAGGGGCCGCGATCCGGCGAGCCTCCGCGCTAGGTGGAGCGTCGACACCGGAGCCACAGCTGCCGGAGCGGGTGCTCGTCCACCTCCGCCCGGGATCCTCAGTCAGGCTCTGACGCGATAGCGTTCGATGAAGTCGCCGTCGAGCTGCCAGCCGAGACCGGGCGCCTCGGAGAGGGTCAGTTCTCCCTGCTGCAGTTCCGGTCGGTTGGCAATCATCTGCCACCACACCGGGTCGCGATCGGGATGGAAGCACTCGACGTAGGTGCCGTGTGGCTGGCTGGCGACAAGGTGGGCTGCGACCTGCGGCTCCTCGTGATGTCCCATCTGGACGTCGTAGGTGAGCGCCACCGCGGCCGCCCGCCGCCATGCGGTCGGTCCGCCCGACCAGGAGGCATCGAAGTTGCAGACGTCGATGGAACCCGCCTCCATCAGGTCACGGCAGCCGCTCGGGGAGAGCTCCGTCTGTCCGGCGCAGATCGGGATGCCGCCTCGCATCCGGACATCACGCAGCGCACGCCGGTCGTTGTACCAGCGCACCGGTTCCTCGAACCATCGGACGTTCATCCCTTCCACGCGCGCGCACAGCTCGAGGGCGTCGGAGACCGTGTACCCCTGGTTCGCATCGATCGCGACCACAAAGTCATCGCCGGCGGCCAGACGCGCCTGTTCGACGCGCGCGGCGTCCTGCCGCGGTGGGCGACCACCGACCTTGAACTTCACGCCGGCCAGCCCGAGGTCTCGGTAGGAGGAGATCTCTTCGGAGATGCTGCCCAGTGGCTCTCCGTAGTACCCCCCGATCGCGATCATCGGCACACGATTCCGGTAGCCGCCCCAAAGCCTCCACAGCGGCTGGCCGAGAGCCTTGCCGACCAGGTCCCAGATGGCGGTGTCGACGCAGGCGAGCGCGACGAGGCCGATCCGTCGGTCGCGGAGGATGTCATAGGTGGCCGGAAAGCCGGCCTCCCAGCACCGCTCGGTGCAGAGCGGGTCCAGGCCCGCCAGGGCAGGCTCGATCTCCCTGTGCACCACCCGCTGGATCGCGAGCAGATTCGCGTCCTCGTCGGCTGCGTACGCCTCTCCGACGATGCCTTCCGCGGTGTAGACGCGCGTGACGAGCGTCGCCCGACGGTCCATGTGGTAGTAGCTTCCGCGGAACTCCCTCGCCAGCGGCGCGAGGATCGGCACGGTCTCGATTCGAGCTATCTTCAAGCCCCCGGTGACCGGGCTCAGACGGCTGCCGGCGACCTCCGTATTGTCCTCAACGCCGGCGTCCACGCCGACCCTCCGTCAAGATCCTCACGCCCGCTCCTCCAACCGGCCCGTGCCGGCGCTCCGGTACACGAGGGCGAACGCCTCCACGACGCGAGCACCGAGCTCCCCAGGCGCGCAGTCGTTTGGTGCTCCCAGGGCGACGTCCACCAGGGCACTCGCCGGACCCTGCGCCTGATAGGCAGCATCGCCGGGCTCCACCGGCAGGTGCTCGTCGAGTCCGTCCGGGCGGTACAGCCAGACCGCCTCGCGCTCCAGGTCAACCAGTAGCTGGCCCTCGGCTCCGATCGCGCGGATCTCGAGCGCGTGTTTGTTGCCACCGGCGCCGAGGTGGGCGGAGCCGCCGCCGACCGAGCCCACTCCCCCGCCCGCGAACCTCAGCGCGATGGCGTCGTGAAACTCCACCGGGACTCCGGGCGGGGCGGCGGTGAGGGCGAAGGCCGAGGTGACGCGCTCTGGCACCAGGTGGAGCGCCAGGCCCAGGGCATGCGTCAGCTGCGCCTGCCCATAGCCGCCTCCCGAGAGGGTGGGGTCCGTCCAGGTGCCGGCCTCGGGCACGGTGTCGAGATCCGCATCGGGATAGGCCCCGGTGTTGCTCAGCAGCTCCCGGGTCTGGGAGGACATGGATACGCTCATCTGCTCGAGTCTCCCGATGCCGCGCTCGCGGACAAGGCGCCGGGCGTCCTTGATCATCGGCATGTAGTTCCACCCGAAGCTGATCAGGAGTTGCCGCTCCCTCCGGTTCGCCAGGTCCACCAGCGCCCACGCTTGGGCCGGGTCGAGGGTCATCGGCTTCTCGCAGAGCACATGTGCCCCCGCCTCCAGAGCCGCGGCGGCATGCTCGTAGTGCAGCGCCCCAGGGCTCGCGACCACGCAGATGTCAATGCCGCATCGGACCACGTCCCGGTAGTCCTCGCTCGCCGTCGCGAAGCCATAGCGTTGCCGGATCCGCTCCAGCGCGTCCGAGCCCTTGCGGCACACGGCCACGAACTCGACCTCGTCGCGGCGCTTCTCGAGCGCCGGGAGATGCGCCGCCACAGACCAGGATCCGGCCCCGATCACACCCAATCTCAACCTGCCCACGTCGCCGATCCCACCTCCCTTCGCGTGGTGCCCCTGCTCCCCACAGCGACGGGCCGGGCGCGTGTCGCCGCCCACTCCTGACCCAACTGGGGCTCGAGCACCATAGGGTCACGATACACATCCGATTGCAGTCTGTTACGCTGCCAGTCGATGACTGGGTCCGGGTCCTCGCCCCCAGGCAGACAGTTCCCGGGAGAAGCTAGATGAATTGCGTCCACCGCGTCGCGTCCCTCATGCGCCTGAAGCCCGGCTCAGAGGAGGAGTACGAACTCCGGCACCAGGCGGTCTGGCCGGAACTCCTTGATCTGCTCACCCAGACGGGGATCCGCAATTACAGCATCTATCGGAACGGCCTGGACCTCTTCTCGTACCTCGAGATCGACCGCCCTGGGGATCTCGATGACCTTGCTCAGAATCCGGTCATGCGTCGTTGGTGGCAGTATATGGAGCCCCTGATGGAGTACAACCCGGATTCGACTCCACAGCAGACCAGCATCCCAGAGGTCTTTCACCTCGACTGACGCCCCAGCGGATGGGAGCTACGCTGTCGAACGATACGCCGCCGCGCCTGTGAGTCCAGCCAGGGCACACAACGCACCGACTGCTATGAACGCCCACTCGAAGCCTGCCAACGCTTCGACGCGCGTGACCGCCAACGCGCCCAAGCTCGCTCCCAGCGCCCATGCTGAGTTCATGATTGCTACAGCACCGGCGTGGTCCGATGCGTGCGCACCGCTTGACAGGATCATTCGAGCCCCGATCGGCGTCCACAGCGCGTAGATCACGGACAGGGCAGCGATAGCCGGGATGAGGAGTAGATTTACCTGCTCTATCACCGGGATGACAGCCATCAGGATTGCAGCCAGCAGAAAGCCCACCAGCGTGGGTGCGTATGATCCCGTGAGATCCACGGTGCGCCCCAGGAGCATGCTCCACACGACGCCGAGGACCGAACTACCGACGAAGACCGCCGCTATCGTCGCGGGACCTCCATGACGCGTCGCTATGAGCAGTGGGATCAGGCTCGCGGCTGTGGCACTCACCACCCCGGTGGCAAGCAGCAGGATCCCACCGCCGGCCACCCCCGCATTCGTCAAGGATCGCAAGATCCCTGACTTGTGCTGGGCAGGGCCCGGGTCGATAGGTGGGCTCTTTGGTAGTGCCAGTCCCACGGCGATCAGAGCCACTCCGAGCGCCGTGAATTCGAGCCCGCGCCCGACGGTCGCGCCCAAGGCACCCAGCAGCGGACCGAGCAGCATGCCCAGCAGGGCCGCGCCAACGGATCCCCCCATGATCGTCCCGGTTCGACTTGCTCGAGCAGAGCTTGTCAGCCAGCTAAGTCCGGCGGCCCAGGCGAGCCCTCCGCCCAGGCCCTGTACGAACCTCGCCAGAACGAGCACTGTCTCGGAGTCGCTCCACGCAAATATCATGGTCCCGACCGCCAACAGGAGGGCGCCCAGTTGCGTGATGCGTTGCAGTCCGGCCTTCGTGACGGCGGCGACTGAAGCCGCCGACGCGACTATGGTCCCGGCTGGGTAGGCGCCAACCAGGATGCCCACTTCCTGGGTGGTCAGGTGCGCCTCGGTGGCAATCTGTGGTATCAGCGGCGGGATGATAGAAAAGAACAGGGATTCCGACACAAACACGGCTCCGAGCAGAAGCCCCAAGCGCCCGAATCCGGTTTTCTGTGCCGCGTCAGATCGCCGCCCGTCATCAGGTGGTCCTTGTTGACCGAGAGGCGGCTCCCCTGGCGTGCCGACGGACACCGTTCCCTCCTCCTGGTCCCTATGAACCGCGACCGTGCCCGGGGCCGCCGATCCCGAGGCCTTTCGCCAGCCTGGGCGCCGCCCTCACGAATCTGCGCACGGATTCAACCTGAACCATTCAGACGACGACCGCGGTGATATCCATGCTTCTGAGCGCTCGCAGAATTTTTCGCTCGAGAAGGAGCGGCCGGCGACCGAAGATGAAGTAGTCGAGCGGATACCAAAGCCCCACCCAGGCCAGGACGAGAAAGATGCCGTCGCCAAGCAGGCTCTGTATCTCCGGCGGCCACAAGGACTGCGTGAACTCGGCCGACAGCCCGATGCCCAGGAGAAACAGCACCCCGCCGACGGTGAGTGATTGCCGCTCCTCCCTACGATGCGCCCGCAGCTCGATATCCAGATCGCGCAGGCGAAGGTCGCAGTACTCCTGCACGGATCGACACAGATCCCCCTCGTCGATCGATGACATCGCGCGAGTGAAGGAGATCGTGGTCCGAACCCGCGCCGGCAGCCGCTCCACCCGCAACGCCGCCACCAGCTCGTCGACTCCACTCTGCAGGCGGCCGGTCTGGCGGAAGCATCGAGGATCGGGAGTCCCGAAAAGCTCGTCGACGCTCGTGAGCCGGAGCGTCAGGTCGATTGTCCTCCGACGGGCGCACATCTTCGATCGTCACCGGAGATTCCTGGCGACCACGCATGGTGCGAACATGGCAAGCCCGCCCGCGCCGTGCTGGTCCGGCCGGCGTGCAGACGGGAGCAGCAGTCGTTGGATACGACGAGGATAGATGCTCGTGCGACGGTTGGAGATCGTAACCACTGGCCGGTGCTACAAAACCCTTGGGAGCAGTTGGCGTCGCAGTCTCGCTCGAGTCATGCGATCACCATCGCATCACGTCAGGTTCGTTCCAGTGCGGGTTCGACAACCTTCGACGGCCAGGCCGAAGCGTCCCTGAGCCACGAGTCGGCCTACAACGCCGCAGCAACCGGAACCAGGTCACGGCCGATGCGCTCCAGGATTCGAGGCGACGGATGCCCGCCCGCGACGCCTCCGATCACGACCGAGAAACCGAGCGCGTGGAGTCGGCGCAGTTGTTCGATGGAGTCTTCCACCTTCTCGCCGTTCGGTCCCAGGTCGTAGAGGTAGTAGCACGTCTTCTCGATCGCGTCGTAGTCGGTCCCCTCGCGATCGCAGTGCTCGCGCAAGACCTCGAGCTTATGGGCCAGGTCCGGGCCCGGAAACCCGTTCCAGTACTGCGCGTACCTGGCCACCAATCGGAGCGTCTTCCGCTCGCCCCCGCCCCCGATCAGGATCGGCGGATGAGGCCGAGAGAGCGGGGCCGGCACGTTGAGCAGGCGGTCGGCATCGATGTGCGGGGAGTGGAACGGCGGAGCGCCGCCCGCCCACATCTCCTGTATGAAGCGGATCGTCTCCTCGAGGATCTCGAACCTCTCTCCGAGGGGCGGGAAGGGAAACCCAAGGCCGCGGGACTCGTCCTCGTTCCAGCCGGCGCCGATGCCGAGGATGGCACGGCCACCGGAGAGGACGTCGAGCGTGGTGATCGTCTTGGCGAGCAGGCCCGGTTGGCGGTAGTGCACGCCTGTGACCAGGGTGAGCAACTTCGCGCGCCGGGTCGCGGCGGCGATGTACCCCAGAGTCGTGTACGCCTCGAGCATGTCCTGGGTTTCCGGTCCGACCGCCCGGATCTGCCAGAAGTGGTCCATCACAGCGATCATGTCGAAGCCCACGTCATCTGCAACACGCACGCTGTCCAGCAAATCTGTGCCTAAGGCGGTGGGCCCGCCGGGCCAGGTGAAGGACGGGATCTGCAGTCCAAGTCTCACACCTTCAATGTACGGTTCGCCGGCGGAGGCCCGAGCGTCGCACAGCGTACCGCCGGTCCCTGATCAGCGCTCGGGTGATGCGCGCGCTAGAGTCTTGCTTCCGAGGGAACGTCGAGGTGTCACGCCGGGCCCACGCGGATGTCGCCTTTCGTGGACGGTGGATTGATGCACAACGACCAGCCGTACGGGAGATGCAGGCGCTGACGGAGATGCGAAGCGTGGCCACCCGACAATCTGCCTCTCCGTTTCGATCGGGTTCGCCGGCCCAGATGGCGCAGCGCCAACCGGTGGTACGGCTATGGGAGGAAGCTCGTGCCCCATCTGACTGACTCTGTGCAGGGGGTTGACGGCCCCAGACCATGCCAGGAGCATGAGGTCGCGCCACTCATGGACCTCCTGAACCGATGCCTCCGCATCGAGTACGGCCGGCCGGCGACATTCGAGATCGACTGGCGGCATGTCTATGAACCGAAGAATCTGTCCAATGTCCACATCATGGCCGACGGACAGAAGCCGGTGTCTTCGACGGCGATCTTTCCAACCACCGTCCTGGTCGGTCCCCACACTATCGAGGTTGGTGGCATCAACGGCGTGGGTACGGAACCCGCGTACCGGGGGAACGGGTTTGGTCGACGAGTCGTGCGTCACTGTCAGGCAAGCATGCGACGTCAAGGTCTGGATATCGGCCTGCTGAGCACGGAGATCCCCGATTGGTACCGTGAAATGGGTTGGGAATGCTGCGGCGAGCAGTGCACGTTTACGTTAGACCGCACGAGCATCAGCTACCTGCCGCGGATTGAGAACATGATGGTCCGCGGGTGGTCAGACGACGACGTGCAGGGCATGCACGTGCTGTACGGAAGGCAGGCGGGCGCCTTGCGGTCCGTGGAACTTATGCGGTCCTTCCTGGGACGGACGGGAATCCAGGGGTATGTCGCTCATCGCGAAGCTGAGCTGGTCGCCTACGCGATCGCGATCAGAGGGGAGATCGTCGAGGTCCGTGGTGAGGTCGATCACGCGTTGAGCCTGCTGCGGGAGATCTACCCCCAAGCCCTCTTCGGGCGCCAGCAGTACCTCTTGATCAACCTGCCTGCGAAGCGAGACGCCCTGTCCCATCACTTGCGTCGCTTGGGCCTACCGATGTCTGACGATTACCTCGGCATGATCTGGATCGCGAACGCGCGGAGCCTTCTGCAGAAGGTGGCGCCACGGATCGTGGTGGATCGCGAGGAGGAAGACCTGATCTCAATGCGCGATCAAGATGATCAGATAACGGTCACGCGGAGGGAGCTGGTGAAGCTGTGTTTCGGACCAGAGCGACGGAGCGAGTTGCAGCCGATCTGCTGCCGGTACCACTGTTTCAGTTTCTCCTGGATCGGGTCTGACGCAGCGTCGCCGATTGTGACGCTGGAGGCGCGCCTCAGCCCGCCTGTGCCGACGCGGCCCGGACCCGCGCCGCCAGGGCCTGGGCGCGGTGACCCTTCAGCGCGACCAGCTCCAGGCGGTCGGCCGGGACGTCGTAGAGGAACTGGCTCGGGGAGAGGTGCAGCGTCTTGTTGAAGATCGTGCGCTCGGCTGTCGAGGTGAGGTAGAGACGCCTGCGGGCCCGGGTCATCCCGACGTAGCAGAGACGTCGCTCCTCCTCCAGTCCGCCGGCCTCCGCGAAGGCGCGCTCGTGGGGCAGGACCTTGTCCTCCAGACCGGTCAGGAAGACCACCGGGTATTCGAGCCCCTTGGCCATATGGAGGGTGATGAGCGTCACCTCGTCGCGGGTGCCGCCCGCCTCGTCGGCGTCGGAGATCAGGGCGATGTCGGTCAGCATCCGCTCCAGACCGGCGGGAGGCGGTAGGCGGTCGTAGTCGCCGGCCAGGGCGCGCAGCTCGGCCAGGTTGTCGAGCCGTGCGGCGGACCCGGGCGACCCGTCGTCGTAATGGTCCGCCAGGTTGGCGTAGCGAATCACCAGCTGGACCAGCTCGCTGGGGCGCCGGGTTCCGGCCTCACGGACGATCGGTGCCACCGCGGCGCCGAACCCGGCCAGGGCCTGCCGGGCGTCGGGCCGGGCCTGAACCTGGTCCGCCCGCAGGCAGACGTCGAGTATCGATTCGCCCCCGTCGCTCGCCGCCTGGATCGCCGCCTGCGCCGTGCGGTCGGAGATGCGCCGCCGGGGCACGTTGGCGATGCGGTCGAACGCGACCGCGTCCCTGGGGTTGCTCGCGAAGCGCAGGTAGGCGACGGCGTCCTTGATCTCGCGACGGTCCCAGAACCGGAGGCCCCCGACCAGGTGATACGGGATGCGTCGCTCGACCAGCGCCCGTTCGTAGGGCCGCGATTGCGCGTTGGTGCGGAACAGGATCGCCTGGTCGGAAAGCGACCACCCTGCCTCGTCGCGCAGATGGAGGATCTCGGTCGCCACATAGGCCGCCTCCGTCTGGTCGTCGGGGGACAGCAGGAGGCGCGGCAGATAGCCGTCACCCCGGTCGGACCACAGGCGCTTCGCCATCCGCTCGGGGTTCCGCGAGATCACTCCGTGCGCGATGTCGAGGATGGCCTGGGTCGAGCGGTAGTTCTGCTCCAGCTTCACGATCCGGGCCTGGGGATGATCGCGCCGGAAGTCGAGCAGGTTGCGGACGTCGGCCCCACGAAAACCGTAGATGCTCTGGTCGTCGTCGCCGACCACGGTGAGGTTGCCGTGTCGCTGGGTGAGAAGGCCGGAGCAGCCGGTACTGGGCGCGGTTGGTGTCCTGGTATTCGTCGACCAGCACGTGCGGAAGCGCTCCGCCCACCGCTCACCCACCTCGGGGTCGTCGGCGAGCAGACGCCCGAGGCCGCTCAGAAGACCGTCGAAGTCGATCCCGTTGGATTCCCTGGCCAGCGCCTGGTAGCGCTCGTGGACCAGGCCGAGGCCGCCCTCGGGAGCCCGGGCGTCGGCCTGGGCAAGGGAGATCGCGGCAGCCAGCGCTGGCGGTTGATGTTCCTTCGGATCCAGCTCCAGGTCGGCCACCGTCCGCTTGAGCAGGGCGCGAGCGTCAGCCTCGTCGAAGATGACGAACCCGGGCCGGATCCCGAGCAGCCGCGCGGTGGCCTCAGGCTCCGCCCGCAGGATGCGCGTCGCGATGGCGTGGAACGTCCCTACCCAGAGGCCCCGCGGGTTGGTACCGAGCAGCTCGCGGATGCGGCCCCGCATCTCGCGCGCGGCCTTGTTGGTGAAGGTGAGGGCGAGGATGTTGTCGGGAGGCACCCCGTCCTGGAGGATCAGGCGGGCGATGCGCATCGTCAGCACCCGCGTCTTGCCGCTGCCGGCGCCCGCCAGCAGCAGCAACGGCCCGTCGGGATGGGTGACCCCGTCGCGCTGGGGTCCGTTCAAGGAAGCCAGGTCCACAAACCGGAAAGCGTAGGAGCGCTGCCAGAGCCGCCGCTCCCTGGCGGCGCTCCCCAGGTGGCGTACCCAGGCGGCGTAGCGTGGCCGGACCGTGCCCCCGAGCGCTGCCGCCATCCTGTCCTTCAAGGGCGACTCGGCGCGGCTGCACTCGCTGCCTGGCGGCCGCGGCCACGCCTGGGCGGCGGGCGACGTCGTGCTCAAGCCGCTCGATCTCTCACTCGAGGAGCTGGCCTGGCAGTGGAGGGTGCTTCCGGAGCTGCATCCCGGGCAGGTGCGCCTGGCACCCCCCAGAAGAGCGGTGACCGGCCTGGTTCCTGGTGGTCGAGGGATGGACTGCCTGGGAACGCCTCGAGGGACGGCACCAGCCAGGGCGGTGGGAGGAGATCATCGCCGCCGCCGGCGACCGGTTCCACCAGGCGCTGGCGCGGGTTCCACGGCCCGTCCTTCCTCGAGACCTGCGGACATCGCCGTGGGCGATCGCGGACCGCATCGCCTGGGAGGAGCACCCACCCGGCCGGTATGGCGCCGCGGCGGGTGTGGATCGGCTCGTCAGGTTGCGACGTCCCGTCGCCGGTGTCTCGCAGTGCGTGCACGGCGACCTCACCGGCAACGTGCTGTTCGCCGCCGGCCTGGCCCCGGGGGTGGTCGACTTCTCACCCTACTGGCGCCCGGCGGTGTTCGCGACGGCGGTGGTGGTGGGCGACGCGCTGCTCTTCGAGGACGCCCCGCCGGCGCTGGCCGAGGCCCACCGGGAAGAGCCGCGGGATTCCCGCAGGCGCTGATCCGCGCGCTCCTCTTCCGCCTCATCTCGCACGCGATCATTCACGGGTACCCGGCCGATGAGCCGGCCTGGCTCGCACGCACCAACGCGATCGAGATCGCCGAGCGGCTGCTCGAGGCGGGGTGAAGTCTCGTCGATCGGGCGGGGAAGATCCCCGCCGCCGTCCGAGCCCCCGGCCTCTACGCCCCCGACCCGCAGGCCGGCGAAGCGGGCTCTGGCCACCGCCACGACGATCTCGACCACGGTGTCGAGCGGGACCGAAGTGCTGTCCAGGACCAGGTGGTAGTGGCGCGGGTCGTCCCAGTCCTCGCCCGGGTAGAAGTGCTCGATGTAGGCCCGCCTGGCCCGCAGGTCGCCGTCCTTCAGCTCTCTCGCCGCCTGGCCGCGATCGGTGGTGGTGATCGACATCGCCTGCCGGCAGCGTGCCTCCTCGGGACCGTCAAGACGCACGTGGAGTGTGTCCGGTCGCCGGGCGAGCACGAACACGCCGGCGCGCCCGAGGATGACCGCCCCAGAGGCGTCGGCGGCCTGGCGCAGGGCCTTCTCGGTCTCCATGATCCGCTGGTCATACCCGACGTCCTCGGGTGGGAGGGGCATGCCCGCCCACAACCCGGACACGGACATGGCCCGCGACAGGATCGAGGTCAGGCGGCTCTCGACGAGCTCATCGCTCTCCAGATACCTCTCGGCGTCCTGCAGCGGCTGGGCGGCAGCGGCTGCTCTTGACTGCGGCCCATCGCGCGGTCGATCATTCGCAGCCCGAGCGCCTCGGCGACGCGTGGCGCCACCACGCTGCCACCCGCTCCGTAGGTCGCCGCGATCGTCACGCTCCCCACACCGCGATGCTGACCAGCCAGCCCCAGCCAAGTGACATCATTCTCGTCGCGGCTCGCCCCCGACCGGGCGTCTCTTGCCGAGCTCTGCACGGGCGGGGTGGGGGTGGCTGAGACCAATGAGGTCGAGGCGGCGGCGCGTGACGTCGGCCAGCCGGGCGGCTGGTCTCCGCCCCCGGTCGTCCTCAGCAACGTCCTCCCGGGCATTGATCGATCGGACCTACTGGGCCCGGTTGGGCCTCGGGGACCTGACCCATGCGCGCCGGCGCGGGGCGGAGGCACGATGGTTCGGTATCATTGCGCGGTTTGACCATCCCGCTGGTTGGTGATCGGGGCCCGTGGCGCAGTTGGGAGCGCGTCTGACTGGCAGTCAGAAGGTCAGGGGTTCGAATCCCCTCGGGTCCACCAC
>CAVTSA010000015.1:0-181205 GCA_963737225.1 Candidatus Dormiibacterota bacterium | reverse complement strand
GGGATCCGCAATTACAGCATCTATCGGAACGGCCTGGACCTCTATTTCGTATCTCGAGATCGACCGCCCCGGGGATCTCGATGACCTTGCTCAGAATCCGGTATGCGTCGTTCGTGGCACTATATGGAGCCCCTGATGGAGTACAACCCCGATTCGACCCCACAGCAGACCAGCATCCCAGAGGTCTTTCACCTCGACTGGCGCCCCCAGCGGATGGGAGCTACGCTGTCGAACGATACGCCGGCCGCGCCTGTGAGTCCAGCCAGGGCACACAACGCACCGACTGCTATGAACGCCCACTCGAAGCCTGCCAACGCTTCGACGCGCGTGACCGCCAACGCGCCCAAGCTCGCTCCCAGCGCCCATGCTGAGTTCATGATCGCTACAGCACCGGCGTGGTCCGATGCGTGCGCACCGCTTGACAGGATCATTCGAGCCCCGATCGGCGTCCACAGCGCGTAGATCACGGACAGGGCAACGATAGCTGGGATGAGGAGTAGATTTACCTGCTCTATCACCGGGATGACAGCCATCAGGATTGCAGCCAGCAGAAAGCCCACCAGCGTGGGTGCGTCGATCCCGTGGATCCACGGTGCGTCCCAGGAGCATGCTCCACACGACGCCGAGGACCGAACTACCGACGAAGACCGCCGCTATCGTCGCGGGACCTCCATGACGCGTCGCTATGAGCAGTGGGATCAGGCTCGCGGCTGTGGCACTCACCACCCCGGTGGCAAGCAGCAGGATCCACCGCCGGCCACCCCCGCATTCGTCATGGATCGCAAGATCCCTGACTTGTTCTGGGCAGGGCCCGGGTCGATAAGCGGGCTCTTTGGTAGTGCCAGTCCCACGGCGATCAGAGCCACTCCGAGCGCCGTGAATTCGAGCCCGCGCCCGACGGTCGCGCCCAAGGCACCCAGCAGCGGACCGAGCAGCATGCCCAGCAGGGCCGCGCCAACGGACCCCCCCATGATCGTCCCGGTTCGACTTGCTCGAGCAGAGCTTGTCAGCCAGCTAAGTCCGGCGGCCCAGGCGAGCCCCCCACCCAGGCCCTGTACGAACCTCGCCAGAACGAGCACTGTCCCGGAGTCGCTCCACGCAAATATCGTGGTCCCGACTGCCAGCAGGAGGGCACCCAGTTGCGTGATGCGTTGCAGTCCGGCCTTCGTGACGGCGGCGACTGAAGCCGCCGACGCGACTATGGTCCCGGCTGGGTAGGCGCCGACCAGGATACCGACCTCCTGTGTGGTCAGGTGTGCCTCGGTGGCAATCTGTGGTATCAGCGGCGGGATGATAGAAAAGAACAGGGATTCCGACACAAACACGGCTCCGAGCAGAAGCCCCAAGCGCCCGAATCCGGTTTTCTGTGCCGCGTCAGATCGCCGCCCGTCATCAGGTGGTCCTTGCTGACCGAGAGGCGGCTCCCCTGGCGTGCCGACCGGCACCGTTCCCTCCTCCTGGTCCCTATGAACCGCGACCGTGCCCGGGACCGCCGATCCCGAGGCCTTTCTCCGGCCTGGGCGCCGCCCTCACGAGTCTGCGCATGGATTCAACCTCAGCCATTCAGACGACGACCGAGGTGATATCCATGCTTCGATCGCTCGCAGGATTTTTCGCTCGAGAAGGAGCGGCCGGCGACCGAAGATGAAATAGTCGAGCGGATACCAAAGCCCCACCCAGGCCAGGACGAGAAAGATGCCGTCGCCAAGCAGGCTCTGTATCTCCGGCGGCCACAAGGACTGCGTGAACTCGGCCGACAGCCCGATGCCCAGGAGAAACAGCACCCCGCCGACGGTGAGTGATTGCCGCTCCTCCCTACGATGCGCCCGCAGCTCGATATCCAGATCGCGCAGGCGAAGGTCGCAGTACTCCTGCACGGATCGACACAGATCCCCCTCGTCGATCGATGACATCGCGCGAGTGAAGGAGATCGTGGTCCGAACCCGCGCCGGCAGCCGCTCCACCCTCAACGCCGCCACCAGCTCGTCGACTCCACTCTGCAGGCGGCCGGTCTGGCGGAAGCATCGAGGATCAGGAGTCCCGAAAAGCTCGTCGACGCTCGTCAGCCGGAGCGTCAGGTCGATTGTCCTCCGACGGGCGCACATCTTCGATCGTCACCGGAGATTCCTGGCGACCACGCATGGTGCGAACATGGCAAGCCCGCCCGCGCCGTGCTGGTCCGGCCGGCGTGCAGACGGGAGCAGCAGTCGTTGGATGCGACGAGGATAGATGCTCGGGCGACGGTTGGAGATCGTAACCACTGGCCGGTGCTACAAAACCCTTGGGAGCAGTTGGCGTCGCAGTCTCGCTCGAGTCCGGCGATCGCCATCGCATCACGTCAGGCTCGTTCCAGTGCGGGTTCGACAACCTTCGACGGCCAGGCCGAAGCGTCCCTGAGCCACGAGCCGGCCTACAAGGCCGCAGCAACCGGAACCAGGTCACGGCCGATGCGCTCCAGGATTCGAGGCGACGGATGCCCGCCCGCCACGCCTCCGATAGCGACCGAGAAACCGAGCGCGTGGAGTCGACGCAGTTGTTCGATGGAGTCTTCTACCTTCTCGCCGTTCGGTCCCAGGTCGTAGAGGTAGTAGCACGTCTTCTCGATCGCGTCGTAGTCGGTCCCCTCGCGATCGCAGTGCTCGCGCAAGACCTCGAGCTTATGGGCCAGGTCCGGGCCCGGAAACCCGTTCCAGTACTGCGCGTACCTGGCCACCAATCGGAGTGTCTTCCGCTCGCCTCCGCCCCCGATCAGGATCGGCGGATGAGGCCGAGAGAGTGGGGCCGGCACGTTGAGCAGTCGGTCGGCATCGATGTGGGGGGAGTGGAACGGCGGAGCGCCGCCAGCCCACATCGCCTGTATGAAGCGGATCGTCTCCTCGAGGATCTCGAACCTCTCTCCAAGGGGCGGGAAGGGAAACCCAAGGCCGCGGGACTCGTCCTCGTTCCAGCCGGCGCCGATGCCGAGGATGGCACGGCCAGCGGAGAGGACGTCGAGCGTGGTGATCGTCTTGGCGAGCAGGCCCGGTTGGCGGTAGTGCACGCCTGTGACCAGGGTGAGCAACTTCGCGCGCCGAGTGGCGGCGGCGATGAACCCCAGAGTCGTGTACGCCTCGAGCATGTCCTGGGTTTCCGGTCCGACCGCCCGGATCTGCCAGAAGTGGTCCATCACAGCGATCATGTCGAAGCCCACGTCGTCTGCAACACGCACGCTGTCCAGCAAATCTGTGCCTAAGGCGGCGGGCCCGCCGGGCCAGGTGAAGGACGGGATCTGCAGTCCAAGTCTCACACCTTCAATGTACGGTTCGCCGGCGGAGGCCCGAGCCTCGCACAGCGGTGTCGCCGGTCCGAGATCAGCGCTCGCGTGACGCGCTCGCTAGAGTCATGCTTCGAACGAACGCAGAGGCGTCACGCCGGCCCCACGCGGATGGCGCCTTTCGTGGACGGTGGATTGATGCACAATGACGACCCGTACGGGAGATGCAGACGCTGACGGAGATGCGAAGCGTGGCCACCGGACAATCTGCCTCTCCGTTTCGATCGGGTTCGCCGGTCCAGATGGCGCAGCGCCAACCGGTGGCACGGCTACGGGAGGAAGCTCGTGCCCCATCTGACTGACTCTGTGCAGGGGGTTGACGGCCCCAGACCATGCCAGGAGCATGAGGTCGCGCCACTCATGGACCTCCTGAACCGATGCCTCCGCATCGAGTACGGCCGGCCGGCGACGTTCGAGATCGACTGGCGGCATGTCTATGAACCGAAGAATCTGTCCAATGTCCACATCATGTCCGACGGACAGAAGCCGGTGTCTTCGACGGCGATCTTTCCAACCACCGTCCTGGTCGGTCCCCACACTATCGAGGTCGGTGGCATCAACGGCGTGGGTACGGAACCCGCGTACCGGGGGAACGGGTTTGGTCGACGAGTCGTGCGTCACTGTCAGGCAAGCATGCGACGTCAAGGTCTGGATATCGGCCTGCTGAGCACGGAGATCCCCGATTGGTACCGTGAAATGGGTTGGGAATGCTGCGGCGAGCAGTGCACGTTTACGTTAGACCGCACGAGCATCAGCTACCTGCCGCGGATCGAGAACATGATGGTCCGCGGGTGGTCAGACGACGACGTGCAGGGCATGCACGTGCTGTACGGAAGGCAGGCGGGCGCCTTGCGATCCGTGGAACTTATGCGGTCCTTCCTGGGACGGACGGGAATCCAGGGGTATGTCGCTCATCGCGAAGCTGAGCTGGTCGCCTACGCGATCGCGATCAGAGGAGAGATCGTCGAGGTCCGGGGTGAGGTCGATCACGCGTTGAGCCTGCTGCGGGAGATCTACCCCCAAGCCCTCTTCGGGCGCCGGCAGTACCTCTTGATCAACCTGCCTGCGAAGCGAGACGCCCTGTCCCATCACTTGCGTCGCTTGGGCCTACCGATGTCTGACGATTACCTCGGCATGATCTGGGTCGCGAACGCGCGGAGCCTTCTGCAGAAGGTGGCGCCACGGATCGTGGTGGATCGCGAGGAGGAAGACCTGATCTCAATGCGCGATCAAGATGATCAGATAACGGTCACGCGGAGGGAGCTGGTGAAGCTGTGTTTCGGTCCAGAGCGACGGAGCGAGTTTGCAGCCGATCTGCTGCCGGTACCACTGTTTCAGTTTCTCCTGGATCGGGTCTGACGCAGGTCGCCGGTTGTGACGCCGGAGGCGCGCCTCAGCCCGCCTGTGCCGACGCGGCCCGGACCCGCGCCGCCAGGGCCTGGGCGCGGTGACCCTTCAGCGCGACCAGCTCCAGGCGGTCGGCCGGGACGTCGTAGAGGAACTGGCTCGGGGAGAGGTGCAGCGTCTTGTTGAAGATCGTGCGCTCGGCTGTCGAGGTGAGGTAGAGACGCCTGCGGGCCCGGGTCATCCCGACGTAGCAGAGGCGTCGCTCCTCCTCCAGTCCGCCGGCCTCCGCGAAGGCGCGCTCGTGGGGCAGGACCTTGTCCTCGAGACCGGTCAGGAAGACCACCGGGTATTCGAGCCCCTTGGCCATATGGAGGGTGATGAGCGTCACCTCGTCGCGGGTGCCCCCCGCCTCGTCGGCGTCGGAGATCAGGGCGATGTCGGTCAGCATCCGCTCCAGACCTGCGGGAGGCGGTAGGCGGTCGTAGTCGCCGGCCAGGGCGCGCAGCTCGGCCAGGTTGTCGAGCCGTGCGGCGGACCCGGGCGACCCGTCGTCGTAATGGTCCGCCAGGTTGGCGTAGCGAATCACCAGCTGGACGAGCTCGCTGGGGCGCCGGGTTCCGGTCTCACGGACGATCGGTGCCACCGCTGCGCCGAACCCGGCCAGGGCCTGCCGGGCGTCGGGCCGGGCCTGAACCTGGTCCGCCCGCAGGCAGACGTCGAGTATCGATTCGCCCCCGTCGCTCGCCGCCTGGATCGCCGCCTGCGCCGTGCGGTCGGAGATCCGCCGCCGGGGCACGTTGGCGATGCGGTCGAACGCGACCGCGTCCCTGGGGTTGCTCGCGAAGCGCAGGTAGGCGACGGCGTCCTTGATCTCACGACGGTCCCAGAACCGGAGGCCCCCGACCAGGTGATACGGGATGCGTCGCTCCACCAGCGCCCGCTCGTAGGGCCGCGACTGCGCGTTGGTGCGGAACAGGATTGCCTGGTCGGAAAGCGACCACCCTGCCTCGTCGCGCAAGTGGAGGATCTCGGTCGCCACATAGGCCGCCTCGGCCTGGTCGTCGGGGGACAGCAGGAGGCGCGGCAGATAGCCGTCACCCCGGTCGGACCACAGGCGCTTCGCCATCCGCTCGGGGTTCCGCGAGATCACTCCGTGCGCGATATCGAGGATGGCCTGGGTCGAGCGGTAGTTCTGCTCCAGCTTCACGATCCGGGCCTGGGGATGATCGCGCCGGAAGTCGAGCAGGTTGCGGACGTCGGCCCCACGAAAACCGTAGATGCTCTGGTCGTCGTCGCCGACCACGGTCAGATTGCCGTGTCGGCGGGTGAGAAGGCGGAGCAGCCGGTACTGGGCGCGGTTGGTGTCCTGGTATTCGTCGACCAGCACGTGCGTGAAGCGCTCCGCCCACCGCTCACCCACCTCGGGGTCGTCGGCGAGCAGACGCCCGAGGCCGCTCAGAAGACCGTCGAAATCGATCCCGTTGGATTCCCTGGCCAGCGCCTGGTAGCGCTCGTGGACCAGGCCGAGGCCGCCCTCGGGAGCCCGGGCGTCGGCCTGGGCAAGGGAGATCGCGGCAGCCAGAGCTGGCGGTTGATGTTCCTTCGGATCCAGCTCCAGGTCGGCCACCGTCCGCTTGAGCAGGGCGCGAGCGTCAGCCTCGTCGAAGATGACGAACCCGGGCCGGATCCCGAGCAGCCGCGCGGTGGCCTCAGGCTCCGCCCGCAGGATGCGCGTCGCGATGGCGTGGAACGTCCCCACCCAGAGGCCCCGCGGGTTGGTATCGAGCAGCTCGCGGACGCGGCCCCGCATCTCGCGCGCGGCCTTGTTGGTGAAGGTGAGGGCGAGGATGCGGTCGGGAGGCACCCCGTCCTGGAGGATCAGGCGGGCGATGCGCATCGTCAGCACCCGCGTCTTGCCGCTGCCGGCGCCCGCCAGCAGCAGCAACGGCCCGTCGGGATGGGTGACCCCGTCGCGCTGGGGTCCGTTCAAGGAAGCCAGGTCCACAAACCGGAAAGCGTAGGAGCGCTGCCGCAGCCGCCGCTCCCAGGCGACGCTTTCCAGACGGTACCCAGGCGGCGTAGCGTGGCCGGACCGTGCCCCCGAGCGCAGCCGCCATCCTGTCCTTCAAGGGCGACCCGGCGCGGCTGCACTCACTGCCTGGCGGCCGCGGCCACGCCTGGGCGGCGGGCGACGTCGTGCTCAAGCCGCTCGATCTCTCACTCGAGGAGCTGGCCTGGCAGTGGAGGGTGCTTCCGGAGCTGCATCCCGGGCGGGTGCGCCTGGCACCCCCCAGGAGAACGGTCGCCGGTGACCTGGTGGTCGAGGGATGGACTGCCTGGGAACGCCTCGAGGGACGGCACCAGCCGGGGCGGTGGGAGGAGATCATCGCCGCCGGCGACCGATTCCACCGGGCGCTGGCACGGGTTCCACGCCCAGCCTTCCTCGACCTCCGGACATCGCCCTGGGCGATCGCGGATCGCATCGCCTGGGAGGAGCACCCACCCGGCCGGTATGGCGCCGCGGCGGGTGTGGATCGGCTTGTCAAGTTGCGACGTCCGGTCGCCGGTGTCTCGCAGTGCGTGCACGGCGACCTGACCGGCAACGTGCTCTTCGCCGCCGGCCTGGCCCCGGGGGTGGTCGACTTCTCACCCTACTGGCGCCCGGCGGTGTTCGCGACTGCGGTGGTGGTGGGCGACGCGCTGCTCTTCGAGGACGCCCCGCCGGCGCTGGCCGAGGCCCACCGGGAAGAGCCGGGATTCCCGCAGGCGCTGATCCGCGCGCTCCTCTTCCGCCTCATCTCGCACGCGATCATTCACGGGTACCCGGCCGATGAGCCGGCCTGGCTCGCACGCACCAGCGCGATCGAGATCGCCGAGCGGCTGCTCGAGGCCGGGTGAGGTCTCGTCGATTGGGCGGGGAAGCTCCCCGCCGCCGTCCGAGCCCTCCCTCTACGCCCCGGCCCGCAGGCCGGCGAAGCGGGCTCTGGCCGCCGCCACGACGATCTCGACCACGGTGTCGAGCGAGACCGAGGTGCTGTCCAGGACCAGGTGGTAGTGACGCGGGTCGTCCCAGTCCTCGCCCGGGTAGAAGTGCTCGATGTAGGCCCGCCTGGCCCGGTCCCCGTCCTTCAGCTCTCTCGCCGCCTGGGCGCGATCGGTGGTGGTGATCGACATCGCCTGCCGGCAGCGTGCCTCCTCGGGACCGTCAAGACGCACGTGAAGTGTGTCCGGTCGCCGGGCCAGCACGAACACGCCGGCGCGCCCGAGGATGACCGCCCCAGAGGCGTCGGCGGCCTGGCGCAGGGCCTTCTCGGTCTCCATGATCCGCTGGTCATACCCGACGTCCTCGGGTGGGAGGGGCATGCCCGCCCACAACCCGGACACGGACATGGCCCGCGACAGGATCGAGGTCAGGCGGCTCTCGACGAGCTCATCGCTTTCCAGATACCTTTCGGCGTCCTGCAGCGGCTGGGCGGCAGCGGCTGCTTGACTGCGGCCCATCGCGCGGTCGATCATTCGCAGCCCGAGCGCCTCGGCGACGCGTGGCGCCACCACGCTGCCACCCGCTCCGTAGGTCGCCGCGATCGTCACGCTCCCCACACCGCGATGCTAACACCTACCAGCGCGAGTGACACATTCTCGTCGCGGCTCGCCCCGATGGGGCGCCTCCTGCCGAGCTCTGCACGGCCGGGGTGGGGGTGGCTGAGACGGATCAGGTCGAGGCGGCTGCGCGTGACATCGGCCAGCGGGGCGGCTGGTCTCCGGCCCTGGTCGTCCTCCGCAACGTCCTCCCGCGCATTGATCGATCGGACCACCGGGGCCCGGTCGGGGCTCGGGGACCTGACCCATGCGCGGCGGCGCGGGGCGGAGGCACGGTGGTTCGGTATCATTGCGCGGTTCGACCATCCCGCTGGTTGGTGATCGGGGCCCGTGGCGCAGTTGGGAGCGCGTCTGACTGGCAGTCAGAAGGTCAGGGGTTCGAATCCCCTCGGGTCCACCACAACATCTTGTAGCGGTGATGAGACAGGCACTACATACGGGCCCGAGAGCCTGGCATGTCCTGGCAAGTACCCCACGGCACCCTACGAGGCTTTTCTGGCTACTACGGCGAGCCCGAACCCAGGGCTCGATCCATCGCCTCGGCGGCATCGTCGACCAGGGACGGCATGACGTGCGTGTAAGTGTTGAGGGTTACCGGAACGCAACAGGCCTGTTCTGCTATCCTCCCGACGTGGAGATCGCACCGCGGCCGGTGGGCCGCCAGCGCGACCCCCGGACGGGCGCGGCAACGGCCGAAGCCGTCCTCGACCTGATCGCCGGGGGGGCGACCCTTTCGGGCCTCTCGTTGGTGACCATCGCCGAACAGGCCGGGGTCTCACGCAATTCCCTCTACCGCCGCTGGAAGACCAAGAACGACCTCTACCTGGACGTCCTCGACACCATCAACCAGCCGCTTCCCAACTTCGAGAGCGAGACCGCGCGCGAGGACCTCGCCGCCCACCTCGCCGTCCTTATCGAACGCACACTCGATCCCCGGGCGAGCGCCATGGTCCGGGCTCTCTTGGCCGAGGCGCATGCCTTTCCCGAGCTCCACCGCCGGTACTTTGCCGAGATCGTCACCCCACGACGAGAAGCGACGTACCGGATCATCCGACGTGGGATCGCCAGCGGAGAGATCCGCCCGGATGTCGACGTGGCCTTCGCCAACGAGATGCTCGTTGCACCCATCCTTGCCCATATGAGTTCGGGCGCTCCCCAGGTCCTTGACCCCGACAAGACCAGTCGGCTGATCGTCGACTTCATCTACGACGGCATTCGAACCCGGTAGCTGACTGGCGCTCGATCACACTCCAGGCGGCGCCGATCGAACCGGCTCAGCGGGCCGAGAGATAGTCGTAATCGTCCGGCACGATGCGGATCCGCGTCGTGAGCACCTCGTCGTCGAACGCGTGCTCGGCGTCCCTGGTGACGGCGATCGTCCTGTCTTGTACATAGAACCAGCGGCTGTGAGCCATGGCGATCATGTGCCGGGCCTCGGTTCCGTGGTTGGGCACGCCGCGGTGCCAAAGCCGCATGTCGCGCAGAACCGCGTCGCCCTTTTGGGTGATTGCGTGGGCCGGCGGCACGATCTCGCGGCGCGCCTGCTCGTCGCACTCGGAGACGCGCCCCGGACCGGGCACGAGGTGGCTGCCTGGCCAGATCTCAGTGGCGCCGTTGGTCTCATCGACGTCAACCGGTGAGATGTTGACGACGATCGACGTCGCCGGGTGTATGCAGTCCTGGAACAGGTGCTCGTGGTCACGGTGCAGTGGCTGATGCTCGCTACCCGGCAGGTTGGTGTTGCCGTTGTACAGGTGGAGGTGCAGCCCCTCACCGAGGACGGCGGCGGTGACCTGAATTATGAGTGGATTGGTGACGATGTCGGAGTAGATGTGCTCACGGCTGCGAGGCATCGCCTGCTGGAGGTGTCCCGGCTTCTGGCCGGCGCCGCCCCACCGGCCACGGCGCCGGAGCTCGGCGGTGTCCTCGTCGAGCTTGGGCTTGATCGCATCCAGCGTCGAGGTTGCGACAACTCCGCCGAGGATGACGAAGCCATCCTCCTCGATGGCCGCAACGGCTTCCGACAGATGGTCGCTGTCGAGCCTGCAGGCCTCGTGCTCCTCCGGCGTGGTCTGGACGCGCATGTACTCCCTCCTCCGCTCATGTTGGCCGGCTGAACCGGGCCCGCCTCTCTCGATCGTAGCTGGGCCGGTGAGCTGCCATCGGTCGTCGCGCGGTCGACCTCAAGCGGCGGCGTTCCGGCCCGGTGCCCGCTGCTCAGGGACCGCATCCGCACCCGTTCGGTGGGCGGGGCAGCGGTCGCGGTGGCGGTCGGGGATGGCCCGGCACCGGAGGTCCCGGCACCGGGCTGGGCGTGGGAAAGGCAGATCAAGCGGCGAATAGGATGAGTTATGCAGACATCATACTCTGCGTCGGTGAGGCGGGTTACCGAGGCGGCGGCTTACACCCGGGTCTCGACGCCGGCTGACGTACGACCCCCGACCCGGCGTCAGGCCGCTTGGGAACCCGGGCGTCAGCAAGGGGTCGGCCGGTGACGCCCAAGGCGATGCGGCTCAGCGAGCCGTGCCGACGCCCTCCACGACGCTGGCCAGCACCCTCACCTGGTCGAGAGGGAGGCGATCCGGCCCCGAGGTCAGGAGCTGAAGAGCGACGTGGTCGGCACCGGCGTCGAAATGCTCCTGCACCCGGGCGCGGATCTGCTCGGGTGGGCCCCAGGCGATCAGCGCATCGACGAGCCGGTCGCTCCCGCCGTCCTCGAAGTCGCCCTCCTCGAAGCCAAGCCGCCGCCAGTTGTTGACGTAGTTGGGCAGCTTGAGATAGCGGCTGACGGCATCCCTGCCCACCGCTCTCGCCTTCAGAGGGTCCTCCTCGAGGACCACCTTCTGCTCGGGCGCGACCAGCTTGTCGGGACCCAGGATCTCCCGCGCCGTCCTGGTGTGGGCCGGGGTCGTCAAGTAGGGGAGCGTGCCGAGCGAGCGGTCGCGAGCCAGCTCGAGCGCCCGCGGACCGAGGGCGGCGATCGCGCGTCCGGAGACCGGGACCGGCGGCGTCGCGGCCTCCAGCTCGTCGAGGTACTGACCGAGCCTCCGGAGCGGTCTGTGGTAGGCGGCCCCCACGCTCGGTGCGTGCCCGATGCCCAGGCCCAGAACGAAGCGGCCGGGATACCGGCTGTTGATCCGGTCGTAGCTCTCGGCCACGACGCCGGCGGCATCCTTCCAGATGTTGACGATGCTGGTGCCGACGACCAACCGGTCGGTAGCGGCGATCAGAGACTCTGAGTGCTGCAGGTCGCCCGGGGGAGACCCGCCCAGCCACAGCGCCGAAAAGCCGAGCCTCTCCAGCTCCACCGCCGATTCTTTGTCGTTATGCCAGGGCGTCGAGAGGTGGAAGAATCCTATCGGGCCGACCAAGCGCATGTCACCTCCTCGAGACTGGTCCGCAGACGTGCAACAAGTCGCCGAAACAAGTTCGGCGCGGCGGATCATTCCACCGCGAGCTTGCGCTTGATCGCTGGGTGGCGATGGCGTGCTTCGGCATCGCTGCGGAGGACGCGCGACATCGAACCCGGCTGCTCGGCCGGCCGGCGAGCCGAGGCGCTCGGCAACCCGGCGATCTGTTCTCGACTCGTTCCGGGGCGGGGTTCCAAACTAGGGATGTGGCTGCAGTCCGGGACTTCCGGCAGAGGGTGCGAGGGGCCAGGGCTCCGCGAACCCCGATCCGGCCGGCGGTCCTGAAGGCGGTGCACGCGTCTGCGCACGCCGACCCGCCCGCGCTCATACGTGTCATCGAGGACGCCGACTCGACGATCGGCAGTGCGCATGGCCTGAGCGCGTTCAACGACCGGCTTCGGGATCGAGGAGGCCGAGGTCGTGTACCGGGGCCTGTGCGCGACGCGCTCCGCCGCGGACTGCCGACCACGCCCTGACGCAAGTCGTTTTGGAGGGATGTTCATTGTCCGAGATCAGCGAAGCTGCCGGGGAAGGCACGAAAGCCGGGAACGAAGAGGGATGCCCGATCGCGCACCAGAAGGCCGCCCCGTACCCCGTTCAATCGGGGGCGAACAACGCATGGTGGCCGAATCGCCTCAACCTGAGGATTCTCGCGAAGAATCCGGTCGAGGCGAACCCTATGGGCGCGGCTTTCGATTATGCCGCGGAATTCAAGACTCTCGATTTTCCGACGGTAAAGCGAGACATCGCTGAGGTGCTGACGACCTCGCAGGACTGGTGGCCGGCCGATTTCGGCCACTACGGGCCCCTCGTCATCCGGATGGCCTGGCACAGCGCGGGCACCTACCGGATCGGGGACGGCCGCGGGGGGGCGGGGGCCGGTCAGCAGCGCTTTGCCCCCCTCAACAGCTGGCCTGACAACGCAAACCTCGACAAGGCGCGCCGGCTGCTGTGGCCGGTCAAGAAGAAGTACGGCCGGAAGCTCTCGTGGGCTGACCTGATGGTCCTGGCCGGCAACGTTGCGCTGGAGACGATGGGCTTCAAGACCTTCGGCTTCGGGGGCGGCCGCGTGGACACGTGGGAGCCCGAGGACGACGTCTACTGGGGTCCCGAGAGCACGTGGCTCGGTGACGAGCGCTACACCGGCGACCGGAACCTCGAGAACCCCCTGGCCGCGGTCCAGATGGGTCTCATCTATGTGAACCCGGAGGGCCCCAACGGCAACCCGGATCCGCTCGCGGCGGCGCGTGACATTCGCGAGACGTTCCGCCGCATGGCGATGAACGACGAGGAGACGGTCGCCCTGATCGCAGGCGGCCACACCTTCGGCAAGACTCATGGCGCCGGTCCCGCCGAGAGCGTCGGACCCGCGCCCGAGGCCGCTCCTCTGGAGGAGCTCGGGCTCGGGTGGAGGAGCACATACGGCAGCGGCAGAGGCTCCGACGCGATCACCGGCGGGCCCGAGGTCACCTGGACGCCCACCCCGATCACCTGGGACAACAGCTTCTTCGAGACCCTGTTCGGGTATGAGTGGGAGCTGACCAGGAGCCCCGCCGGTGCATGCCAGTGGACGGCGAAGAACGGCGCCGGCGCGGGCACCATACCCGGTCCGGAAAGCGGATCGGAGCGACGCGCCCCGACGATGCTGACGACCGACCTCTCGCTCCGGGTAGACCCGATCTACGAGCCGATTTCGCGGTACTTCTTCGGGCATCCGGATGAGCTCGCGGACGCCTTCGCTCGAGCCTGGTTCAAGCTGACGCACCGGGACATGGGCCCGGTGGTGCGGTACCTGGGCCCGGAGGTACCGTCTGAGACCCTCATCTGGCAGGATCCCGTCCCCGCGGCCGGCCACAAGCTGATCGACGCGACCGATGCGGCCATGCTCAAGGGTCAGATCCTCGGCTCCGGCTTGACGGTGGCGCAGCTGGTTTCGGCCGCGTGGGGATCGGCCTCGACGTTCCGCGGCAGCGACAAGCGCGGCGGTGCCAACGGGGCGCGCATCCGCCTGGAGCCGCAAAAGGGATGGGAGGTCAACCGTCCGGAAGAGCTCGCGACCGTACTGGGTGCCCTGGAGGGGATTCAGCAGTCCTTCAACGCGGCCCAGGTCGACGGCACGCAGGTCTCTCTCGCCGACCTGATCGTGCTGGGCGGAAGTGCAGCGGTCGAAAAGGCGGCCGGGGATGCCGGCGTCGACGTCGCGGTCCCCTTCACGGCGGGGCGCACTGACGCGTCCCAGGAGCAGACCGACGTTGAGTCGTTTGCGGTGCTGGAGCCCCATGCCGATGGGTTTCGCAACTATGTCGGCAACCTCGACGGGATGCCCGCCGAGTATGCCCTCGTCGACCGGGCGAACCTACTCACCTTGACCGCGCCAGAGATGACGGTCTTGCTCGGCGGCCTGCGTGTGCTTGGAACGAATTTCGACGATTCACCGCTCGGTGTCCTCACCGAGACCCCCGGAGCGTTGACCAACGATTTCTTCGTCAACCTGCTCGACATGGGCATCTCGTGGAAGCCGACCTCAGGGGACGCCGGGACCTTTCAGGGAGGTGACGCCGCCACTCCCCAGCCGCGCTGGACAGCAAGCCGCGTCGACCTCATCTTTGGCTCGAACTCCGAGCTGCGCGCGATCGCCGAGGTTTACGCCGCCGATGATGCACGGGAGAAGTTCGTGCACGACTTCGTCAAGGCATGGGTGAAGGTCATGAACCTGGGCCGGTTCGACCTCCCCTGATACCGGTGTCCAGCTCGGTCCGCGCCGGGCCGAGCTGGACGCTCTCTCGCCGGCCCGGCGGAAAGGCGGCCACCGCCAACCGTGAGTTGATCATGGTCAAGCTGTGGCCGATGCGAGGTGGTCGAGCAGCGCCGGCGCTATGCGGTCTGCCGCGGCCGTCGGCAACCAGTGTGATGCTCCGGAAATGATCTCGAACCGGTAGGGCGCCGAGACGTGTCGGGCGCAGGCCAGGGCCGCGGCTCGGATCGTGTAGCGGTCGGCATCGCCCCAGATGAACAGCGCCGGCACCTGCGACACGTCGGGGACGGGATTACGCAGGTCGAACGGAAGGGCGCGGTACCAATCGATCGGCCCCGCCATCTCGTCGGGATGAGAGAAACGTGAGGCGTACTGAGCTGCCGTCTCCGGGTCGAGCCCGCCACGCTCCAGGATCCCTGCGCCCCGATCCGCTCCGATCGCCTTGAACGCCAGCTCGGGCAGGGACGGCACCTGGAAGGCGACCGCGTACCAGATGTGCAGCAGCTGCGTGCTCGTGAACGCCACGTCTTGAAAAGCACCGGGATGAGGCACCGACAGCGAGGTGCAGCTCCGCACACGTTCGGGATTGCGCGCCGCCAGATCCCAGGCTACGAACCCACCCCAGTCGTGACCGACGACATCGAAGCGCTCGGCGCCGGCGGCGTCGGCCAGGGCGAGAACGTCGGCGCTCAGGTTGGCGAGGTCGTACGCCCGGCGTCCTCTGGGACGAGCCCCGGGCGAGTACCCCCGCTGGTCGGGGGCCAGCACGCGACAGCCGGCCTGAGTGAGCGGCCCGATCAGCCGCGACCAGCACTGCCGGTCCTCGGGGAACCCGTGCAAGGCGATCACGACCCGCCCCTCGGCCGGTCCCGCGTCGGTGACGTCGAATACCAGGCCGTCCCGACTGAACGTTCCCAAGGGCAAGGACTCAGGCATCCGCGGCATTCAGGAGTGGAGGGGCTCTTCCGCGAGTTGCGTCAACGCAGGCGTCCCCGAGGGTGCGTCACCGAGCCAGGCGGGTGATTGAAAATAGGCGATCGTCTGCGCCCTCAGATCGACGACCGCGCAGCCGTGGTTGTACCAGTCGCCGGTCTTTCCGAGCCGGACCGCCTGCATCCCGACAGCCGGGAACTTGACGCCATACGGGTCGTCGTCAGGCGCGGTCTCGAACGCGCTGCACCCGACCAGACGACCCTTCGCCACTCCGTGCTGGTCGTCGTCAAACAGAACCAGGTTGTGCTCGTGGCCCCAGAACCACGCGACGACACTCCGAAGGCGATTTCCGAGCATGTCCAGCAGGCGCTGATTCACGTCTGGCGAGAGGCCTGACTCGGGGCCGTTGAGCGGCGAGTGGGAGCTGAACGGTTGGTTGTGGCTGAAGAGGATGGTCTGCCCAGGAAAGCGGTCGAGCTTGTCATGCAGCCACACGATCTCCGAGTCCTGAGGCATCGGCGCCATGTACGACTTGTCGAACAAGATGCCTGGCTCCCGATCGCCGTACCCCGTGTCCATGCCGAGCAGCTGATAGGCCTGGTCCGAGGTCCGGAGGCAGAAGTAGCTCGCAGACTGTCTCGAGGAGCCTGAGTTGAGGCCATCTATCAACCCGTAGAAACCACCGCCGCCGCAGTAGTAGTCGTGGTTTCCGGGGATGGCGTACACGCGCGGGCCGGTTCCAAGCTCGGCATGCTCCCGGAGAACGCGCGCCAGGGGCTCCATGAAGTTGTGCTGCATCTCGGCCGGAGTTCCCGAGTAGTAGACGTCGCCCAGGTGAACGAGCACGTCCGGCCGCTGGGAAACCAGCAGCTGCTCGAGCAGGAACCCGGCATCTGACAATCCGGTGCCCCAGTCACCGATGATGGCGACCTTGCCTCCGGGAGGAATGTCGTCGACCACACTGAAGGCCAGCCCAGCGGACGACACGCTCCAATCCCGGTATTGCGGGCGTCGATGAGACAGCCAGTAATAGTTGACGAACTCGAAGACGCATCCGAGGAACAGCGGATCGAGGTCGTCGAAGGTTCCGATCGAGCCGGCGAAATCGCCGGCTCCGTGCACCAGCGCATGCGCGTGGGCGAGGGCGATATCGAACAGGTTCTGCTTTCCACGCACCTCTTCCAGGCCGGGGACGCGGAGATCCTGCTTCAGGGCCGCCTGGTCGGCCGCGTTGCTCTCCGCTGCCCGGACCAGGGGGTGTCGATAGACGGCCTCCGCGTTGATGTCACCTTGAGCCACGTGCGTCGCGACCACCTGGCGAACGGACGACTCCCAGAGCGACAGTGCGGGATGAGGGACTCTGGCCAGAGACGGTGCCGCGGGGTCGGGAGGGGTGCTCGACTGGTCCGCCGGGGGCGTCACGTCGCTATCTCACCCCCGAGGCGCCGTGCGCGCACGGTCACGGCCGAACACCTGCCAGAGCTGGCCGGCGAAGAGCTCGCCGAAGTCGGCCAGCATGCGCACGCGCCCGGGCATGGTTCCGCCGCTCACGCGGAACGTGGTCAGCTGACGGGCGAAGTCGGGAGGGAGGATGTGCAGGATTCCGCTGCCCACCAGCGGGGCCGCCGCCTCCTCCTGTTCGTTCACGTGTCCACGCACGATCCGCGTGTAGAGGGTGCTGGTCTCGGGCCAGACCTCGGTCCATCCCCCGCCACAGATCTCCTTGAACCCGCTCAGCGTCAGCGGCCGTCCCACGCCGTCCCGGAACTGAAGTCGATAGAGCATGCGCCGGGAATGCGGCGACTCCGTGACGAACAGGTTGAAGATGCCGTCGCTGACGGGGAGCCGGCCTCCGAGCACGTCGCTTCCCACCCAGCCGGCGGCAGTCGCGACATGGCCCGGGTCGGCGATGAAGCGGCTCACATCGTCGGTGGTGATGGTCAGGTGGAACATCAGTGACGAGCCGGCCCGCTTGCCCTCTTTGGCGCCTGATCGACAGTCGGACTCGGCGAACGCGAACCAGCCCTTCATCTCCTCGGTGAACCGGAGCGTGTATCGCGGCATCACGCGCTCAGGATCCCGTCGGCCACGCGGTCGGCGAAGGCGGCGATCGTCAGCGAAGGATTGGGGCCGACCGGGCCCGGCATCGTCGAGCCGTCCGCAACATAGAGCCCGGGATGGCCGAAGACCTGCCCGTACGCGTCGACCACGCCCTCCTTCTCGTTCCGTCCCATGGGACACCCCCCGAGTGGATGCACGGTGATCACGTGCTTGAAGAGCCAGAGCGGGGTGTTGAGGTACCGCCCGCCGAGTGCCTTGGCGATGCCACCAACCGTCTCCTCGACACCCTGGAAGTATTCCTTCGACGTTCGCGTCGACCAGTTGATCTCGAGGTCGCCGTCACGGAGCGACATGACCCCGTCGGGTACGTCCCGGCCCATCGCCAGCAGGGGCAGGAACGTCGACGCCAGATCGCCGGGATTGATGAGGCTCGCCAGCTGGCTGCTGTAGTTCGATTGAGGGTCGCCCCGCTGGTGTGCCCAGAGCCGGCGCAGGAAGAACGAAGCGGTGCGCCAGGCGAGCGCGGGCGTCGAGGTCGCCTCCAGCGTCCAGCTGAGGAAGGCCGGGTTCCCGCCGTCCTCCACGTAGAAGCCGCGGCCGCGAGCGCCGTTTCCCTCGACCCCGTCGGGGACCCGGATCGCGCTGGTGATCACGGGGCCCCGGCTGGAATTGAGGCCACGAGGGCGGGTGCCGTCACCATCCTGATCCCGCGCGCGGGTGATGAACGTGAGCAGGTCGCCGTTGCCGCAGAACTGCGAGCCAAGGGCCGGGCTGAGGGCCGGAAAGGCGGCGCGGTTGCGGAGCAGGAGATAGGGCGAGCCGAACGTCCCCGCGGCGAGGATCACGCGATCCGCACCCACCGTGAACGGAACCTCGGCCGGGACCGAGTCCGGCTGGTGGGTGACGCCGCTGACGCAGTAGCCGTCCCGCCACGGCTCGATCCGCAGGACCTCGCTCAGGGTGCGAATCTCAGCGCCGGCCTTCTGCGCCTTGGTCAGGTAGTTGTAATCGAGCGTGTTCTTGGCCCCGTCGTTACAGCCGATGTCGCACTCTCCACAAAGACGGCAGGTCATTCGCGGAGCGCCATGCAGGTTGTCCTCCCCTCCCTCGATCACCTCCCCCGGACGAGGCGGGCGTCCCGGGTTGGCGAACGTGACGGCGAGGTTGGGCAGCAGCCACTCGCGGCCCAGACGTTCGGCCGCCTGCTGCATCGCACGGGTCTTGGTGGTGGACGCATAGGGGGCGGCGTGGAATGGATAGGTCTGCGCATTCAGGACCTTCTCCACAGCGTCGTAATGAGGATCGAGGTCGGCGCGCGTGATCGGCCACCACTCGTGGCCGCCCCCGCGGCGGTATTCACGCAGAAACCACTCCTCAGGCTTGCGAAGGAGCACGTTGGCGTAGATCAGCGATCCGCCGCCGAGGCCGCTCGACACCAACCCTTCGAGCCCGCTGAACGACCAGACGTCGAACATCCCGTAGAGCCCGCTGCTTGGATCCCAGAAGTTGCGCGCCATGCCACCCGGATCCCGGGGAAAGGACCCCGGTGGATAAGCCCGCCCCCGCTCGAGGAGGCAAACGCGCTGGCCGGCCTCGGCGAGTCGATAGGTGGTCACCGAACCGCCGAAACCCGACCCGATCACGACCGCGTCATAGCGCTCGGTCGGCTTGAGGTCCTCCATGGCTACCGCCTCGCACCGGCTGCGCAGCCGGTCCCGCTACCGGATGGGGCCCGTGATGTCATGCCGAAATGGTCGCCGCCGCGGTTGACCTCGAGCATCGGGGGTTTCCCTCGATCTCGCCCAAGGGTCGTCCCGCCGGCCCGGCGCGGCCGGCCACCGAGGGCGGGTGCGCGCCGCCGGGTTCGCAGCATCAGGACAGCCATCCACTCGACCCCGGCATCAGTCGCCTGCTACCGGCCGCGAGGAGTCCAGCGACCCGGCAGATCCGCGCCGGCGGACAGCCCAATAGGCCTTCAGGAGTGCCAGCCGTTCGATCAGCGTCCGGGCGCCGAAGGTACGCGTGCCCAGAAGCGAACGGGCCGACTCGAACCACGGGGACGTGAGGCGTCCGGCGGCGAGAGGCACGCCACCCGCTGCTCGCAGCTCGGCGGCCCCCGATGGCTCGACGACCAGCCGCAGCGGGCCGTCACCCGGCCGCAGCTCGACAGGTCCCCATCCAACGTCGCCGCCCGGGCGCCAGTCTCCGCCTGACGTGAACGCGCGCAGGCTCCTCCCGCGCACCGTCAGCATGCCGTGCAGCGGCCACACCGCCGACGGGTCGGCCAGCGCTCGACCCACGCCGTCCAGGCGCGCCGCCAGCTCCAGCTCCGCCGGTTCGTCGACCTCGGAGGCGGCCCACCGCAGACTGCCGCGAAGCCGTCTTCTGACGGCCACCCCCGGCTCCGGATCTCGCATCGCCGTGACTTCCGGGCCGAGCGGGACTCCCTCCGGTCGGGCTCGCGCGAGGTACTCCCAAGCGTCGCGCTGCCCCATGGCGACCAGCGTGGCCCCGTCGATCCGGCCTCGAAAGTAGTCGGGGTCCAGAGGCAGCGGCACGCGCGGCCGGACGACGTGGAGCCGGATCGGGCGTTCGCGCTCGCGATTCAGCTCCGCGATGGCAGCCAGCTCCTCAAACAGGCGCCCGTTCGCGCTCAGCTCGATCATGTGCACGTACTGGTTGAACGCGCCCTGCCGGTAGGCCGGGCTGTTACCGATGCACCAGACCAGCCAGATCTCCTCTGCGCCGCGCCGTACCGCCTCCATCAGGTTGGCGTCACGGATCCAGACCGAGTCCGTGTAGAGGCTGCCGCGGAACCGCACCGGGGGCATGAAGATGGGCAGGGACACTCCGGCCAGAAGCAGCGGTTCCTCGAGCTCGCGATGCTCCCACACCTCGCTCGTCTTCCGTGTGAAGTTGCAGACGTTGAACGTGCCCACCATGCCCTCGGCCGCCCGGATCTGCTCCAGGTCGATGCCGAGCGCGGGGAACACCCGATTCTCGACACCCTGGCCTCCGCCGAATGCGATCAAGCCGCGCCCGCGCAGATAGTCTCGCAGCGGCAGCAGCGCGGCGAACTCGCGGGGGTCGAGCTGCACCCACCGGTCACACATCTCGGTCGGGGTGAGCCCGCTGAGCATCATCGCGAGGTTCATGGTTCCGCCCGAGGTTCCGTCGGCGTGGGCGAATCGGAGCCCTGACTCGGCGAGCGCTCTTACCACACCGGCCTGGTACGCCACCCGCATCCCGCCTCCGGCCAGGACCAGCGCGCGGCGCGGGCCTCTCGCGCCTGCGGCCGGCGCCAGCGCGGGGACGTGTGAGGCCCCGGTCGCCACGCTCACCGGTTCCGCGCCCACTGCCGGTAGCCGAGAAAGAGGGCGCCGCTGAGCAGGTCGAACGAGGCCACCACCAGCGCTTGAGGACCGAAGACGCCCCTGGCCACGCCCAAGCCGACGGCGGAGGAAGCACCCACTTTCTGCAGGCCGCCCCAGAGCAGGGCCCGGCGATCGATCGTCGGCCCACGCTGAGCATCCAGCACCAGGCCGCCGACGACGGCCATCAGCATGCCGACCGTGAGGAACAGGTGCCGCGTCGCCGGCCTGTCCTCCGCTCCGACCAGGCGCAGGACCGGCCCCGGCGCGACGGCCTGGACGGCGCCCGTGAGCACGGTCACGCCGGCGATGACGGTGACGGCCGCGCCGGCGACCCGCTGCACGTTCATCGGATCTCCACCGCCAGGTAGACGAGGATCGCCAGCCACTCGACCGTCCAGAACGCGACGCGAATCGTGTTCAACCTCATCCAGCGGTCCAGGAGCGGGTTCAACGTGGCTTCGTCCTTGACGCCGGCAGCCAGCTGCCGGTTGATCGGAAGTACGAAGACGATCGTGAGCAGCGTGGCGGCGACCACGCCGGCCAGCGCCACCACCGGAGCCAACGCCAGGATGGTGCCCCAGGAGGCGACGATGAGGAGCCCTGCCGCCACGACCATGACGACGGTCATCCAGGTGAAGAAGCGGGTGGCCGCGGCGACCGGGGCGACGAACGGCAGGTAGTAGTTGGCAGGGGTGATCTGGGACCGAAGCGGGAACTGGAAAAGGACCAGGGACCAACCGGTGCCGAAGTACATCGAAGCGCAGGCCATCAGGAGGGCGGCGTCAGCCACCACCAGCGCGCGGATCAACGGAGCCGCACTCCGACGCCCGGGACGGGATCGCGGTGAGGCGGCGGGGGCCACTCCTCGGACAGGCCCAGCCCGACCACACTCTCCAACCCCTCCGGCGCTACGGCGGGGGGCTCCTCGTAGTTCAGGAACCAGCTCTCCACGTGGTCGTCGAGCAGGCCGGTGACATCGGGGAAGAAGCCGACGAAGACCGGGTCGGGGGCGATGTCCAGCTGCTTGAGCGGGCGGATCCGCGCCTGGTCGCCGAGCTGAAGCGTCGCCGCGCCGGGCCGGAAGAGGGTCACTCCGCCCCAACCCTGGAAGCCGATGACCGACTTGAAGAGCATCCCCCGGAACTCGCAGTAGTTGACCGCGCTCGAGCGCAAGGGGAGCCACCTGGCATGTGGTCGTTGGATGTCGATCCGCACAGCCAGCTCGCCGTCCAGGTCGTACTGGCTCGAAACGACCTGCCCGCTGATCAGGAAGTCGAGGCTTTCGCGGTGCTTCGGCATGCCCCAGATTCCTTTCCCGCCCTTGACCGAGATCTCCGTGCTGACCGGCAGGTCGTACACGTACTGCCCGAACCCGAAGGGACCCTGTAGCAGCAGCGGCACCAGCGGTGGCGCCGGCCGGTCGCCACGGGTGCAGGCGATCGCCACGCTGAACTCGATGTAGCGGCCGATCACCGTCTCCCGGTAGTCGACCACCGTGACCATCAGCAGCCCTCGCCGCCAGAGCCGAAGTGGCTGGACGCCCGGGGGCAGCAGGGCCTCGGCCCGGGCGGCGTCGATCGGGAAGCCCGCGATCAGAGCCGGAGTGCGGTGGGCGCTGACCGGCATCGCGAAGGGAATGCCGTCAACCAGGGCGTGGCGGCCCCGTTCCTGTCGGAGACGCCGTGGAAAGCCGAGCATCGTCAGTCCTTCTCCAGCTCGTCGATGATCAGGGGGAACACCTCGTCCGCCGCCCGGACCCCCATGAAAACGTCCAGGTGGCTGTAGCCCGGCAGCACGTGGAGCGTATGCCGGCCGGCGGCGTGGCGCTCCAGGTACCGGTGAGTCTGAACCTGGCTCTCGGGCAGGAAGCACAGGTTGTGGCGCCCCGCGAACAGCGCGAAGCGGGCGTCGGTCTGAGGAGGTTCCACACCGAAGGCGGCCGGCAGCTCCGGATACCTTTCCACGCTCACCAGATGCCCCACCTCGACGCACCGGTGCATTTGAGCGAAGAAGCTGAGCGGTACCTTGCGGAAGTTGCTGTCCAGCCACGCACCGTGCGTCTCGGGGTTCAGGTTCTCGTGCAGCCACAGGGCGGGGCGACCGCTGCCGTACGTGAAGCTCACCATCCGGCAGGTCATGCTGCCGCACTCGTGATGAGCCAGCCATGCCACGCCCGCCAGGGTGCGCGGGATCAATTGGGGCGCGTGAAAGCCCCAGCTCGGGTCCATGTAGCGCAGCACGTGGTCCGCCAGGGGGATGAAGAAGCGGTTCTTCAGACGAGACAGCCTTGGCACCACCGGGTGCAGGCTGACCGCGTTGGAGACGATCGTCGTCACCTGCGGCAGCAGACCAGCCGCCGCAGCCATCGTGAAGCTGCACGAGCCCTGGCAGTGAACGACCGCCTTCAGGGTCGTGGCGCCCGTCTCGGCCAGCACCACACGCACCGCGGCTGGATGGTCGAAGACCGCGGCTCGGTCGAGATTCCAGGTGTTGGGCTCCAGCAGAATGCTGGCGCGCCAGTCCTCAAGCCAGACGTCGTAGCCGCGCTCGACCAGGACGTCGACCAGCGTGGTCGGCACCGGCGCCCTGAATACCCCGGAGCTGACTCCTGCTCCGTGGACCAGCAGCACCGGGCCGCGGGTCGCCCCGGAGCGACGGCTGACATGGCACAGACTGCACTGGAATCCGTCCCCGGCGGTGAAGGGGACCACTCGCTCCTCGACCTCGATCTGGCTCATGAGTTCGACAGAACCACCAGCCGCGCTCTGCGCATTCGAGAAGCGTGGCGCTGCCGGTCCGGTCCCGGCATCGGGGTATTCCCTGATTTTCGCCTAGGGGTGGCCCGCCAGCCCGCCCCCACGAGGTTCAACGTCGACCGCTCCGTATCCCCGCTCCGCACTCAAAAGGGGTGCGGAAACCTCTTGCCGACCTGGCCGTGAGACGCTTCGACGGTCCCTTGCCCCCTCGTCGAGGTGGGCACCCGACGCGTGGGGCCGGCGAACCACGCCGCCGCTCATGTCGAACCGACCTGCGACGCCGGCCGCGTTGTGGTCACTCGTGAGGCCGCACCGAGCGTCGAAGCCGGAACGCGGATGAGCCGCCTCCACAGCGTTTGTAGCTGCCCACACGCCGGCGGCCTTTGATCCGGTAACGAGGTTGCCTGCAACTTCGACAAGAGGACGGATTCAGTGATCACATCCGTGCCGCGGCAGCCCGGCTTCCCACCTGTTGCCGGCGTTTCGGGCTGTACCCAGCACGACGCCGAGCGAACGAGGTGGGAATGCTTCCCCACCTAAAGCGCAGGATGCCCTTACTACCGAGGCGAGGAGGACAGCGGCTGATTCAAGCGTGCACCGTGGCGCAGCACCGCATGCACATCGGGAGAGAACGAATGCAGCGCTTACAGGCGCCTCAGGACCGCCCAATAGAACGCCACGAACACCAGAACGATCCCGACGTTTACTATCAATCGCTCCCAGACGTGATGCTCGAAGAACAGAAGGTCCACGCCGATTATGATCGCTACCATAGCGAGCGCGTAAGGCACGAGAACTAGTCGTTTTGCCATCGTTTCCCGTTTATTATGTGTCCTTCGTCGAGGGGCGTCTCCTCACCAGACGCCGTGACACCGTTGGGCGGGCGCCTGTGCACCAACGTGTCGATCGGAGCCGTGGGCTGCCGGCCGCCGGCTGTCGCCGCTCACCCCGGCAACTGGTCGTCCCGCCACTCCTCGGGAACGGCTGTCCCGCCCGCGAGGTCTTCCTCCCGCGCTCGCAGCTCGACCCGGCGAATCTTCCCGGAAATCGTCTTCGGGAGCGGGTAGAACTCGACGCGCCGGACTCGCTGGTAGGGTGCCAGGCGCTCTCGCGCGAAGCGCAGGATGTCCAGCGCGGTCTCCTTGCTCGGTTGATAGCCGGGCGCCAGCGCTACATAGGCCTTGGGCACCGCGAGCCGGATCGGATCCGGCGCCGGAACCACCGCCGCTTCGGCCACCGCGGGATGCTCGATGAGCACCGACTCGAGCTCGAAAGGGCTGATCTTGTAGTCGCTGGCCTTGAAGACGTCGTCAGTGCGCCCGATGTAGGTGATGTAGCCGTCGGCGTCGAGCCGGGCGACGTCGCCGGTGTGATAGAAGCCCCCACTCATGGCGTCGGCGGTCCGGGCGGAGTCGTCCTTGTACTCCGTCATCAGCGCCAGCGGGTGTTCGGAAAGATCGAGGCAGATCTCGCCCTCCCCGCCCGCACCGACCCGCTCACCCGTGATCGGATCCACCACGGCCACCGGCATCCCCGGCAGCGGCCGGCCCATCGACCCGGGCTTTACCGGCGAGCCAGGCGTGTTGCCGACCTGCGCGGTGGTCTCCGTCTGTCCGAAGAAGTCACGAACCGTCACCCCCCAGGCGGCGCGGATCTGCTCGATGACCTCGGGGTTCAGCGGCTCGCCCGCGGAGAGGACCTCCCGCAGCCCGGGCGGCTTCGCTCCCAGATCGGCGTTGATCAACATCCGCCAGACGGTGGGAGGCGCGCAAAAGGTGGTGACGTCCTCGCGGGCCAGCTGGGCCAGCAGGGCGACTGCGTCGAACCGGCGGTAGTTGTAGATGAGGACGGTGGCCTCCGCGATCCAGGGAGCGAAGAAGCAAGACCACGCGTGCTTGGCCCAGCCTGGGGAGGAGATGTTCAGGTGGACGTCACCGGGTTGCAGGCCGATCACGTACATCGTGACCAGGTGGCCCACCGGGTACGAGACCTGGGTGTGCTCGACGAGCTTGGGCAGTGAAGTCGTGCCGGAGGTGAAGTAGAGCAGCAGCGGGTCGCCGGCCACGGTGCCTGGATGCTCGGTCGGCGCCTCGTCCTCAGCGGAAGCCTCCCGTAGATCCTGCCAGCCCTCGACCGGCCCCACGCTGAGCCGGGTGTACCTTCCCGGGACCGCGTCGAACTTGGGCGCGTCCGCGGCGTTGCAGATAACGTGCCGTGCCGCGCCCCGTCGGACACGGTCGGCCAGGTCACCTGAGCCAAGGGCGGTGGTGGTCGGCATGGTCACCGCACCGAGCTTGATCAACGCCAGCATGGACTCCCAGAGCTCGACCTGGTTGCCGAGCATGAGGATGACGTGATCCCCCTTCGCCACGCCCTGTCTGGCGAGCCATCGGGCAAGCCGGTTGGAGGCGAGGGAGAGTTCGCCGAAGGATCGGGTGAGCGATGAGCCGTCCTCTTCGACCACGATCAGTCCCGGCTTGGGGTTCTGGCGAGCGAACGTCTCGAACCAGTCGAACGCCCAGTTGAAGCGCCCTCGGATCGCCGGCCACTCGAACCCCGCCACGGCACCCGCGTAGTCCTCGCGGAGCGACAGCAGCTCGTCCCGAGCCGTTCGATAGGCCGACGTCACGGCCCACGGCTTCCTCATTCGCTTTCACATCGGCCACGGCATGAGCTCTCCCGCGGAATACACCGGTATCTCCTGGATGCGGCGGAACCGGCTTTGGAACGAGAGGAGTGGCGAACCGTGGTGCGCGGCCAGGTGCAACACACGGCAGACCCGATCGTGTGATCGCCGGTCGGGTGCTCCTCTCCAGGGTGCAATCGATCCAGGCCAGCACAGGGTGGCACGAATCCGGCGCCGGCGTCCACGCGCAGGTATCCCACATGCCCTCGCCAGGCAACGGGGAGAGCCCCGTCGCGTTCGCGCGGGGGTAGGCGGCCTGGTCGACCCCGCGTCCGGTGCGGGGATGGCGGCGACGCGTCCGGCATGGGGATGGGCGGCCCGAATCCCCGCCGGCCACATCCGACGATCTCGCCTACGCGAAGACGGCCTGATAGCGGACGCGGCCCCCGACCATTTCGACGGGAACCAGGAACAGGTCCATCTCCGCCCAGCTCCGGATGGCGCAGCGCACGGATCCCCTGACCCAGGACAGGCCCTGCCCGCGGGGCCCAACCAGAACACCGAGAAGGCGGCCCTTGCCTGCGGCACGCCCGCGCGTCGCTCGACGCCCTCGAGCTGCAAGACCATCTCTCGCGTCTCGGCCTCCACACTGAAGGCGGTACCGCGGTGCGCTTCGAACTGGTCCGCGGTGAGTGTGGACAGGTCTCGCATGGAGGAAAAACCTACGTCATCGCAGGGTGCACCTCGCCCGGGCGCGGCGGAGCCGCGTGCTCCCACGCTCCGGCCGGCGCAGCCGGGCGATGCCGCCTTTCTGCGTGCTCTGTACGCGTCCACGCGCCAGGAGGAGCTCTCGCTCCTTCCGCTCGAGCAGCGTGAGACGTTCCTCGAGCTGCAGTGGCGGGCGCGCCAGAGGGAGTACCAGGCCCGCTTCCCCGGCGCCCAGGACAACATCGTCTGCGTCGGGGAAACGGCCGCGGGGCGCCTGCTGCTGGCGTGCAGCCGCGACGAGGTGTTCGTCGTCGACATCGCGCTGGTGCCTGACTTCCGCGGGAGGGGGATCGGGTCGCGGTTGCTGGGCCAGGTGCTGGCGGGCGCGGCGCGCAGGGGGACTGTGGTTCGTCTTCACGTGGCCCTTTCGAACCCCGCTGTCCGGCTCTATCGAAGGCTCGGCTTCTCACAGGTGGGTCAGTCCGGGATCTACGCGCTCATGGAGCGTGGGACAAAATTCCCGCCGTGACCGCGCTACGGTACCGGCAAAGGCTGCGGTTGCGGAGGGTGGGTGATGTCCACTGCGTTCGTCGGCGAGATCCGGATCTTCGGAGGTAACTACGCCCCGTTCGGCTGGGCATTCTGTGACGGCCGCCTCCTCCCGATCTCAGAGAACCAGGCGCTGTACACCCTGATCGGGACGACGTTCGGGGGTGACGGGATCAACACCTTCGCACTCCCTGACCTGCGCGGCCGGCTGCCGATGCACGCCGGGTCTGAGTTCCCGTTGGGTGAGGCCGCGGGCGACGAGTCCGTGGAGCTCACCACCGGTCAGCTGCCGACGCACCAGCATCCACCCGCCGCGGTCTCGAGCCCCGGCAACACCAGCAGCCCACAAAGCGCGGTCTGGGCCGCGGGCGGAGGCTCGTACTACGGCACCGGGAGCGCCGACTCGCCCATGAACGCCGGCGCGGTGCAGGCCACCGGGAGTGGTCAGCCGCATGACAACCTTTCGCCGTTCCAGGTGGTGACCTTCATCATCGCGCTCGACGGCGTGTACCCATCCCGGTCCTAGCGCAGGGAGCGCCCGCCATGTCCGATCCCTTCATCGGTGAGATCAAAGTCGTGCCCTGGTCGTTCGCTCCCCGCGGATGGGCGCTCTGCAACGGCCAGCTTCTGCCCATCTCGCAGAACCAGGCCCTGTTCTCGGTCATCGGAGCCACCTACGGGGGCGACGGCAAGACCACCTTTGCGCTGCCCGACTTCCGCGGCCGGATCCCCCTCCATCGAACCTCGGCGGCCCCCGTTGGCTTCAGCGGCGGCGAGGAAACGCACACCCTGATCGGCGCCGAGATGGCGGGCCATGGGCACGGGACGACGGGCGCACCCCTCGCTCCGGACCAGCCCGGTCCCGGCGGGAATCTCTGGGCCCAGACTCAGTCCGCGTACTCGACCGGCACGCCGGACTCCGCGATGAACAGTGGCGGATGCGCTCCCGCGGGAGGCGACGAGCCTCACCCCAACCTGCCTCCGTACCTGGTCCTGAACTTCATGATCGCTTTGGTCGGCATCTTCCCCAGCCAGAACTGAGAGGTTTCGATGGCAAACCCCTACCTCGGTGAGATCAGGATGTTCGCCGGCAACTTCGTCCCCTACGGCTGGGCCTTCTGCGACGGACAGCTACTCCCGATCAGTCAGAACACGGCACTCTTCTCCCTCCTCGGGACCTTCTACGGCGGCAACGGGACCACCACCTTCGGACTCCCCAACCTGCAAGGGGCGACCCCCATGGACCAGGGGTCGGGAGGCGATCTCACGCCCCGCTCGATCGGGGAGACCGGCGGCGAGGCGACCGTGCGCCTGAGCCAGGGACAGCTGCCATCCCATACGCACGACGCGATCGGCACCACCGCCGCCGCCTCCAGCCCGAGCCCGGTGGGCAACCTGTGGGCGAGCGCGGTGGACCCGAGCGGGAGCCTCTATTCCGACGCGACCACCGGCCTGGTCCCGATGGCGTCGGCCGCCTTTGGCACGGTTGGTTCGGGCTCGCCGCACAATAACCTGCCTCCCTACCTGGCGGTGAGCTTCATCATCTGCCTCCGGGGGGTCTACCCTTCGCGGGGCTGACGGACCGCCGCGCCGACGCCCCAGGCTGCGTGCCCCGAGCGATCAGTCGGGCTCGATGTCGATCTCGGCGACCCCGATGCCGGACTCGCCCGCGACCGGATACAGCGGGTGGGGCCGCCAAGGGTTCCTCGACCCAACGCGGCGCCGCGATCATCGACGGACCGTTGGTGTTCCGTCCCACCCAGGGCGTGGCATCCCGGTGGAGGATCGGGTTGCCGGCCAGGCGCCGGACCCGAAACCTCATCCCCGCCACGCGGCGCGGTTCCTCGCTCAGCCGTCCGTAGGCTCGGGCTCGTTCGTCAGCGTGGTCGCGTAGGGGACGGCCTCCAGGCGTTCACGGGGGATCGGCAGACCGGAGATCTCGCTCACGCCGTAGGTGCCGGCGGCGATCCGGTCCAGCGCGTGGTCGATGCGGCGGATGGCAGCGCGGTCACTCTCGACGTCGTCGAGCGCCTCCTCCCGGTCGTAGATCAGTACCGACTCGTCGCCGAGGTCGCCGACTCCATCCTCGGTACGGATCGTCTGCTCGACCTCTCGGTCACTCCCGGGGATCCGGCCGGCGATCTCGCCTCGCTCAGTCAGCAATCGGTCGCGAAAGTGATTCAGATCCTCAGGGCTCAGCATGGCCCGGATGCTACGCGAGGGGTATGGGGCCGGGTCCGATCGCCACCACGGGGCCCTGTTATCTCTCGTGGAGCTGTGAAGATCTTGACAGTACAAGTTGTCAGTCACCATGTGCGAGGGCGCTGCATGACATTGTGGACACCGCGCCTGATCGTGTCGATGCCGCACCACAACCCCGAAGGCAAGGTCCCCTGCAGAACGTCAGCGGCACCAGCTCCACCTGCGAGGAGTACGCTCGTCCTGGACCGGCCGGCACCCCGCCGCGGCAACAGACCAGGAGCACATCGGACCATGCAGGTCATCGACATGGAGACCTACCTCCCCGGACCGAGCAATGACGCTCCCCACCCTGGCCAGGACCTGCCAGGGCCGCCGGGACCAGACCGGCTGCCGCCACCGCCTGACTATGGCTTCGCACACTACGACACGATCTTCACCCGGCCCGGCGCCACAGAAGTGAGCTCGGCGCCGATGTCAACCGCCGAGCGGGCTGATGAATTGGCCCGTCTGATGGACGCGGCCGGCGTGGTAAAGGGGTTGCTCAGCACCTCGCGAAACGCTGTCACGGTCGAGGCGTGCAGCCGCCATCCGAGCCGCCTGCTGGGTATCTGCCACTTGAGCCCCTATGACGGAATGCGGGCGGTGCGCGAGCTCGAACGGCTGGTGAAAGAGGACAATATTCGCGGCATCTCCGTCGCGTCGCTCTACGACATGGTGCCGGCCAGCGATCGGCGGTACTACCCGATCTACGCCAAGTGTGTCGAACTTGACATCCCGGTACGCATCTACACGGCGATGACCTACGCCAGTGACCGGCCCTACGAGCTCGGGCACCCGCGGCACCTGGATCAGGTCGCCATGGACTTTCCCGAGCTCACGATCATCGCCGGCCTTGCCGGCTGGCCCTGGGTGAATGACATGGTCGGCCTGCTGCGGCGGCACGGGAACCTGTACTGCGACACCGCCGCCCACCGGCCTCGCCACTTCGCCACGCCCGGATCAGGTTGGGAGCAGTTCCTCCAGTTCGGGAACACGCTGCTTCAGGACAAGATCACGGTGGGTCTGTCGTGGACGCTGCTCGGCATGACCATGGAAGAGGTCATCCAGGAGTACCTGGCGCTGCCGCTGAAAGACAGCGTGAAGGAAAAGTGGCTCTATGGCAACGCCGCGCGCATCCTGAAGCTGGGCTAGCCGGCGGTGTCTGTCAGGGCGATGAGCGCGGGCCAGGTGGATCCATCCTCGACATCGAGGGCCATCGAGGCCATCATGAAACCGCAGTCGGTCGCGGTCATCGGCGCGTCCTCCGCGCGTCGTGCACTTGGTAATCAGGTGCTGATAAACCTGCGCGACTTCGGATTCGCCGGTCGCGTGTACTGTGTGAACCCGCGCGCCAGTGAGGTCGAAGGTTGTCCCGCGGTGCCCTCGGTTGCCGACCTGCCCGCCGACCTGGACGTCGCCGTCGTCAGCGTTCCGGCCGGGGGTGTGGCCGCGGTGCTGGCGGAACTGGACCAGCACGGCTGCCGGTCGGCGGTGGTGCCCGCGGCCGGGTTCACCGGCGCCGACCTGGACGCCATCGAGGCAGCCGCCGCAGGCCTGTCCATGCGGTTCAATGGCCCCAATTGCCTGGGGGTGTTCAGTGTGGCCGCCCGCGCGCCGCTGTGGACGCCCCGCTTTCGAATGGACCTGCCGGTCGGGAACGTCACCGTCATCTCGCAGTCAGGGTCGGCTGCAATCTCCGTCACCACCTCACCCGGGCTCGGCCTGGCCCGGATCGTCTCCAGCGGCAACGAAGTCAGCATCACGTCTGCCGACTACCTCGAGTGGTTGGCGACCGATGATGCCACTGACGTCATCGGCCTGGTGATCGAGGGCATCGGGGATGCCGACCGGTTCGCGACGGCGGTGGAGAGAGCCCAGAGGGCAGGCAAGGCGGTGGTCGCGCTGAAGGTCGGCCGCACACCGCAGGGCAGCCGGGCCGCACAGGCCCATACCGGCGTGCTCATCAGCAACTACGACGCCTACGCCGCCTTCTTCGCGAAGCTCGGAATCCCGGCCGTGCTCGACTATGACGATATGGTGGCCAGCCTGCAGGCCCTGGCTGCCCGGCCCCGTCGCGCCTGCGCCGGAACCAGGGTCGGCGTCCTGGCCATCTCCGGGGGTGAAGGGGCGCTGGCCTGCGATCTCGCGGTCGAAAACGGCCTCACTCTGGCAGAGTTCACCGAGCAGACCGCGGGCCGGCTGCGGGACGCGCTGCCGGACGTCGACGGCCGGAACCCGGTCGACATCGGCGCCACCGTGCGGGTCGAGTCCCGCCGGCCGGGCGAGGCCCTGCGCGCGATGCTCGACGACCCGGGCGTCGATTCCGTGCTGGTCGTCCAGGACGCTCATGAGCGCCTGGCGATCTCGCCGGAGCACGACTACCTGGAGCAGGTCAAGACCGTGGTGGAGGTCAGCCGGTCGGCCGCCAAACCGATCTTGCTGGCATCCAGCGCGTCGGCGGGCATTCATCCGATGCTGCGGGAGCTGGTGGCCGGCTCGCCGGTGCCATTCCTGCGCGGCCTGCGGGCCGGCGTCGTCGCGCTGCGCGGCCTCGGCATCACCAGGCCGCAAGAGGCTGCCCTCTGGCGACCGGGCCCACCGGCGGCACTGGATGAGCTGCGCGCCGAGCTGCGGGAATGCACCGGGCCGGTCGGCTACGCGCTGACCAGACGAATCCTGGCGGCCTACGATCTGCCCGCCGTGCCATCGCTGCTGGCCGGCGATGCCGACGAGGCGGCGGCGCTGGCGTCTTCGCTCGGGTACCCGCTCGTCGCCAAGATCGCGTCCGTCGACATCCCGCACCGCGCCGAGGTGAGCGGCGTCGTCACCGGAATCGGGGACGAGCGAGACCTGCGCGAGGCGATCCAACAGATCGAGTCGCGGGTCGGCGCGGCCGTGCCAGGAGCGCGGATCGAGGGCTACGAGCTGCAGCCACAGGTTGGCAACGGCGTCGAGGCGCTGCTCGGGTTCACCTCGGAGCCGCCACTGGGAGCGATGGTCCTGGTCGGCACCGGGGGCACGCTGGCAGAGCTGACGAGGGACCGGGCGGTCGACCTGGCGCCCGTTTCACTGCCCACGGCCCGGCGGATGATCGGTGCCACCACGCTCGGCGAGGTCCTGGCCGGGTACCGGCGGGTTGCTGAGGCGACCGACACCGAGTCGCTGGCTCGAACCGTGCAGCAGGTCGGGGCGCTGGCCGCCGACCTGCACGATGTCCTGGTCGCCGCCGACTTCAACCCGGTCTTCGTGCGTCCGTCCGGCGAGGTGAGGATCGTCGATGCGCTCTTCGTCGCCTCCGGATAGCGTCGGTCGTTGGTGCACCAATCGCCCATTTGCGGTGCTCGGAAGAGGCAGTTGGTGCACCAATCGCCCTTTGCCGGCCCTCCATCTCTGAGCGGAGTCGCATAGGAAGTGACCACCACGAGCGCGAGGCAGTCGCGACCTCCCTTGCGGGTGGTTGTCCTGGTGGCGATGACCGTCGCCAACGGCATGGTGCTGGTCGACCAGACGGCGGTCCCGCTGATCCTCCCGAGCGTCATTCACGAGTTCGGCATCGGAGCTCAGGCCGCTCAATGGGTCCTCAACGCGAGCTTGCTGATGTTGGCGGGATTCCTCGTCTTCGGCGGCCGGCTCGGGGACGCGCTCGGCCTTCGGCGTGTGTTCGTGATGGGTTCGATCCTGTTTGCGGGGGCGTCCGCCTGTGCCGGCCTCAGCCCGACGTTCGGCGTGCTGCTTGTCTTTCGCGTCCTGCAGGGCCTGGGGGGAGCCCTCATGCTGCCCACCTCGGTCGCCATCGTCAGCCACGCCTATTCGGGTCCGGAGCGCGGTGGGGCCCTGGGCACGATGGGTGGCGCGGCGGCGGTCGCCGGGGCCCTGGGGCCTGTCATCGGAGGGGGACTCACCTCGCTCCTGGGTTGGCGATCGGTCCTCCTTGTCAACGTCCCGCTGGCCGTGCTTGCGGTCGGGGCCGCACTCTTCTCGGTTCCGCGTGACGCTCCGACGCGTGGGTCACGGCACATCGACTTCCTCGGTACCGGACTGCTCTCGGTCGGGCTCGTCTGCCTCGTTTTCGGACTCTCGCAATCCGAGGTGTGGGGCTTCAGCTCACCGGGCGTCCTGATTCCGCTCCTGGTGAGTGCCGTGGCCGCGCCGACGTTCGTCCTGGTCGAGCTTCACGCCGCCTTTCCGCTGCTCGACCTCCGCCTTTTGGTCCGCCACCACAACTACCTGGGAGCCACCATCAGTCAAGGCATAACCGGCATGGCAGAGATGGGGCTCGGGCTCCTGCTGCCGCTGTTGCTGATCCTGAACCTGGGCATGTCTCCCGGGCTGGCGGGTCTCGCGCTCCTGCCGGCGACCTTGCCGATGATCGTCGTCGCCCCTCTGGCGGGCCGCTGGTATGACCGGGCCGGCGGCCGGGCGCCGCTCGCGATCGGCTTCGCCGTCCTGGCGCTCTCCGGGGCGCTGCTCGCCGCCGGCGTCCACATCCGAAGCTACTGGCCGATCTTCCCGGGGATGCTGGTCTACGGCATCGGCCTGGCGCTCGTGCTGACCGTGAACGACCCGGTGAGCCTCGACACCCTGGACGAGCGGAGTGAGGGGCAGGCGTCCGGCGTCTCGGCGACCGCTGAACAGTTCGGCGGCGCCCTCGGCATCGCCACGCTTTACCTCATCTTTCACACCGTCTACGTGCACGTGCTCAACGCCCTCATCGGGTCGGGGCCTCTGCCGGCCCTGTCACCGCAGCTGGGAACGCACTTCAAGGACGCTGTGATCAGCGCCGAGCAGACCGGGCTCAACCCGTCTCAGTTTCCGAAGGAGCTGCGCGTGTATCTCCCCGATGCCTACGTCGGATCGGTCTGGGGGATGGCGGCGGCCTTCCTCACCGTGACGTCGCTGGCGCTGGTAGGGCTGGCGGCGGTGGTGCTGCTGGTGCGCAAGCCCGCACCAGCAGAAGGTGTGGATGCCGGCGAACCCTCGGTAACGGTTCGCGATGGCGAGGTCGGGTCTCCGGGGCCCGAGCCTTTGGTGGCCTCCGATCGATACGAGGCAGGGCCCGAGATCCTCATGGACGACGAAGCAATCGACCGGGACGAGGGAATCGACCAGAGTGAATGAGCGACGGCCCGCTCGTCAATCTGGATCGTTCGGGTCCTTGCCGTACTCCTCGTCGATGATCGTGGCGGTGCCGTTGGCGGGGCTGTAGAAGCGTCCGGACAACCTCCCCATCTTCGAGGAGGTCCTGACCCTATTAGCGCCGATCCGGTTAGCGCCGATCCGGGCCCTGCTCGGTCGGCAAATCGAACTCGGCGAGGTCCACCGCTCGGATCGGCCGGCTCGCTTCGTCCGGGATGAGCAGGGTCAGGAGCTCGTAGCGCCCCAGCCTTCCGGCCCAGATACGGTTCAACGGCGGGATCCTGAGATCTGCTTTCGCGGGGCCTGCCGTCGATCTCCCGGAGGCGGACGACCCAGCCTTGACCGCTCTCGGCGCGCTTGAGAGCGGAAACGGCGACATTGTCTGGCGACACGTCGAGCACGCTCCCCGACGAACCGAGCGGCCCCGTGTGCCAGGTCTCCGCGACGATGGGGAACCTTGTCCCGTGCTCGTCTGCCATACGCCTGGCGGCCGCCTGCCCCCGGCCGCTGTGAGGCATGAGCCGGTAGGACGCCACGTGGAGACCCTGGTCGGTGACCGGGGGGCCGAACCGGTCATCGGCCCAGGGCCGTCCGTGGTCGGCGTAGAGCGGGCTTCGGAGCACGGTCAGCCGCAGCCGGCCTTCGACCAGGTCATATCCGTAGGTGACGTCGGCCGCGCAGGTTACTCCACCGCCGGCTGACGACACGTCCAACCAGTGGTGCATCACCTCTTCGCCGGGATAGTGATCGCGCTCAACCGCTCCGTACGGCACGCCGACCGTCACTCTCGGTTCCTCGACGGCAAGGGGTACCACGAGCTTCAACAGCTGGCGGCGCTGGCGCCAGTCAGATCGGACCACCAGGTCGACGTAGCCGAGGCCTTGATGGAGGGCCACGTCGATGTCGATGGTCGATGCGTCCCATCGGTAGGTCAGACGCCAGAGGGCGCGGACGGGGCCGCTCTCGACCACCTGTGCGTCGACCAGGTCGCACGCCCTCTCCTCTCCCTCGTAGCGGACGACCCCATGCGACCACGTGTCGGAGGGGTCGTCCAGCACGACGGGCCGGATGCCCTCAGGCTGGATGACGGCGCGTCCGCTCGTCGGGCGGATGGCCGAGATCACCCCGGCAGTGCGGTCCAGATCCACCGTCAGGAGGTCGTTCTGCAGTCCGGCCGTGGTGGCTCGGGCGGCGGCTGTGGTGGCCTGGGCGTTGTCGGAGGCGTCCCGCGCGCTCGGCGGCGCCTCGAGGTCCTCCGCCGCGTTCGGCTCACGGAGCCAGACGACCTGGTGCCCCAGCGGCGGCAGGTCGACCAGGACCAGGCTGTGCCGGTCGTACCGCGTCGCCTCGCCCGAGGAGATCTCCTGGAGCGGAACCGGTGCCCCTCCCTCGAGGAAGGCCCGGCTCGCTGGATGCGGGAGAGCGACGGGAGTGCGCACCTGCCAGGACAGCGGGTTGAAGATCACCACCGGCAGCGGAAAGTGGCCCGCGAAGGGAGAGAGGGATCGCACCCGCTCCACCGAGTCCGCTCCCTCGACCCAGGTGTCCGTTCGCATCGCGAGGATTTGGGTGGCCCGCGTCGTCACCTCCTCGGCGACGCTGAGTGCCTCCCCATAGAACGAAGCGACCGACTCGAACGCCTGCTCGGTGCAGGTTCCGCCGAGCGTGTCGTGGAACTGGTTGAAGAGCACCCGCTGCCACGCTTTGCGAAGCTCGCTCTCCAGGCCCAGCGAGCGTCCCGTCTGCCACGCGGCCGCAGCCGCGAGCTTCTCGGCCACAACCAACCCCTCCTCGGCCCGGGCGTTCGCGGCCTTGATCCAGGCCACCGCGCTGTAGCAGCCGACCGCGTGGAGATGCAGGTCACCACGGACCACCGGAAGGGACCCGGTCTCCGCGGCGGCTGTCGCGAAGTAGGCGTCGGGGGTGGAGAACACGACGTCATGACCGGCGACGGCCGCCATTTCGTCGACCGCCCGCAGGCCTGCCGTGGTGGGTCCACCGCCATGATCGCTGACGCCCAGGAAGAACATGCGAGGCCGGCCGTCGGCTCGAGCGGCAGCCAGCAATTGGGGTGCGTGCTTCGCCACGACGGTCGCCTCGAACGCCGCGTCGTACGCGTCGCCGCCGCCTCCGCCGGTGTTGTAGGCGAACGGAATCCGGTACGTGGGCAGGCGCGTACCGTCCACGCCCTCCCAGAGGAAGATCGCAGGAGGGAGGTCCTTTTCGTGCGGTTGGGGCCGCATCATCACGTACGCCACCAGCCCGGCTTTGCGGAAGAGCTGCGGCAGTGAAGGCGTGTGGCCGAAAGAGTCGATGTTGTAGGCGATCGTGGCCCGCCGCCCGAAGGCGGCCTCGAAGTAGCGCTGGCTGTACAGCAGCTGCCTGACCACCGACTCACCCGAGGGCAGCGTGCAGTCAGGTTCGATCCACTGCCCGCCGACGATGCTCCAGCGGCCCGCCGCGACCAGGCTCCGGATCCGCTCGAACAGCGGCGGGTCCAGCTCTTCGGTCCACGCGTAGTAGGCGGCCGAGCTCGCGGTGAAGAAGAGGTCGGGCCGTGTCTCCAACCGGTCTGCGGCGGCGGCGAACGTGGCGAGCACCTCGCGCATGCCCTCCCGCCAATCCCAGATCCAGACCGGGTCGATATGCGCGTGTCCGATCACGAACAGGCGCGGTTCCGGGGACTCTCGCTCCTCCCTCACTCTGCCGAATCATATTTGCGCTCGACTCCCGGTGCCCGGGTCAGGCGCGGTTCGAGCTCTGCGCGAGATCGTGCAGCTCGGCGTGAACGAGGTTGCCGGCCAGGAGTGCGACGACGACGACGGCGATCGCGCAGACCGCGACCGGAAGCGGGGCGATCCAGGCCACCGCGGCCGCCGCCTGACACCCGACGGCGGCAAGCCACGTATAGCGAAGCGGCAAGAACCGACCCTCGAGGCGCATGCGGGCATGGACCGTTGCGCCGAGGACCAGGTAGAGGCCGGCGGCGGCGGCGATCGTGTACGCCGCGACCACCTGATCGGCACGGGCCGCGCCGGCGTGGATTCCGAGCGCCAGCTCGAGACCGGCTCCGATCGCCGCGATCGCCGCAAAGATCCCGTAGTGAAGGTAGCCCCAGAAGAACGCGAGGCGAGGCGCCCGACCGTCCTCAGACGGATGCGCCAGCGCCTCATGTGCATCGTGCTTGAAGTAGCCCCACCACACGGCGAAATCGAGGATGAGGCCGCCGAGGGCCAGTGCAACGAGGCCGACGGAGACGCCGCGCGACCCGACCGCGGTCGTCATCGCCACCGTTGCCGCTGCCACCGACTCTCCTACGACGATGATCGTGAAAAGCCCGAAGCGCTCGTTGATGTGCTCGGCATTCCAGGTCGTCCGTCCGGCGCGCTCGGCGTACCAGGGGACGAGCAGCTCGCACGCGACGAGAACCGCAAAGCCGGCCAGACCCGCCGCTCCCGGCAGGAACAGCCGCAACACCCAACCAACCTGGCAGAGCCCGATCCCGATCGCGTAGCGCACGGCGGTGCGCTGGTGCCGGGGGTCGTTCCGTGCCGCCCGCAGCCACTGGGTGATCATGGCTACGCGCATCACGACATAGCCGATCGTGACTACGGTGAAGTCCCGATCGCGGTACACGGCGGGAATGCCGGCCGCGAAGACGAGCACACCCACGATCTGGAGGAGCGTGAGAAGCCGGTAGGGAACGTCGTCGACGTCGTAAGCGGACGCGAACCAGCTGAAGTTCATCCACGCCCACCAGATGCCGAAGAAGACCAGCGCGTAGTCGAGGACGCCAACTCCGATTAACCCGGCCGCGATCTTCTCGTGCAGCCCGGCGGCTGCGGCCGCTACCGGGACCACGAAGCAGAGGTCGAAGAACGCCTCCAGCGGTGTCGAGGAGCGCCCTTCCTCGGTGGGATCCCGCGCGATCATGGGGATCCGCCAGCGCCGGCGCTGCGTTGGCGGTGTCAGGGCCTCGTTCACGGACGCATTGTCGCTCCGGGACTCCGCCGTCTCCCGGCAACCCGGCGCCAAACGGCGGCGGTAGACCCCGTTCGCCGGGAGACGTGGAACCTGCGCCGACGCGGGTGTCAAGCTTGGCGATGGATGGTGGAGCCGCTCGCCACCCAGCTTGCCGCCAGGACGACCGGCCGCGTCTGGTCCCGCGACCCGGCGGATCGCGCCGGCTACGACGAAGCCCGGCTCGGATACAACCGGACGCTGGTGCATAGGCCGGCTCTGGCGGTCGCCGCCGCGACCGAAGCGGACGTCGCCGAGGCGGTCCGGTTCGCCGTCGAGCAGGACCTTCCCGTGGATCTGCAGGCCACCGGTCACGGGCCTTTCCGCGCCATGGACGGCGGCCTGCTGATCACGACCCGGGCGCTGACCACAGTGAACGTCGACGCCGAGCGCCGCGTGGCGCGCATCTCCGCCGGTGCCACCTCCGCGGACGTCCTTGCGGCCGGCGCACCGCACGGTCTCGCGGCGACGGTAGGTGCGGCGCCCGGCGTGGGCTTTGTCTCGTACGCGCTCGGCGGCGGTCTTGGACCGATCGGCCGCGCCCACGGTTACGCCGCCGACCACGTTCGCCGGCTCGACGTGATCACCGCCGATGGCCGCGCGCTCACCGTGACGCCCGAGCAGGAGCCGGATCTGTTCTGGGCGCTACGCGGCGGTGGCGGGGGCATCTGTGCCGTCACCGCGCTCGAGATCGATCTGCTTCCGATCGCCGAGCTCTACGGAGGCGCGCTGTTCTTCGCGGCGGACCAGGTGGCCGGCGCGGTGGACTCCTTCCGAGAGGGAATCCGGACCGCGCCACCCGAGCTGAGCCTGTCACTTGCTTTTGTGACCTTCCCCGACCTCCCGGTGGTGCCGGCGGCGTTGCGAGGCCGGTTCTGCGCGCACCTCCGGGTCGCCTACGCCGGTGGCGCTGGGGAGGGGGATCGCCTGATCGCTCCCATGCGGGCCCGGTCCCCCTTCCTGGACACGGTCGAGATGCTCCCGATCACGAGCATCGGCACCATCCACCAGGACCCGGTGCAGCCGTTCCACGTCATCACGGACAGCCTCGCGTTGCGTAGTGAGGGCGCCTTGGACGACCTCCTGCCGCTGGTGCGGCAGGACGCCCCGTACGTGCTCGAGGTCCGCCACCTGGGCGGAGCCCTGGCGGCAAGGCCGGCTCGCCCGTCCTCAACCGGCCACCGTGCAGCCCGGCTGAACCTGTTCGCCGGTGCCTACCCGGGCGTGGACGCCGTCGCGGCGGCGGAGGACGAGCACCGTGTCGTGGCGGCCTTCGCGGGTGCCGGCGCGGGCGGGCCGATCCGGAACTTTCTCCCACCCCAGTACCCCGACGCGAGCGGGTGCTACGAGCCCGGGATCGCGCTCCGCCTGGCGGAGGTGCAGAGGACCTGGGATCCGACCCGGCGGTTCCGGTTCACGCCCGAGTTCACGAGCAGTCCCGCTTCCTCCTAGGAGGCGGCGGGCAGCGGCGCCGGCGGGCACGTTCAAGTGCCCGTGATCGCATTTTATGGTATCGATTCTATAAGATATCCTGCATCGCAATGTCACCTGGCGCACGCCGGCCGCGCCCCGAACACGACCGCTCCCCTCAGGCTCGCGAACCCGAGGTCGAGGGCCGCCACCGCGGGCCTTCAATGCGCACTCGCCTCGCCGCCTCGACCGCGGCCGGGCTCGTGGTCGGGATCGCGATCACCTCTGCGTTCTCCTGGAGGTACGGCCTGCTGGTCGGCTGGATGGCGGCCGCGGGTAGCTTCACCGCCTGGATGTGGGGGACGATCTGGTCGATGGATGCCGGCTCCACGGCGGCGCACGCGGTGCGCGAGGACGCCGGCAGGCATGCCATCGACGTCACCGTCGTCGCCGCCTCGGTCGCCAGTCTCGGCGCGGTCGCCCTTCTGCTCCTGGGCGGCTCCTCCAACGGGGCGGCCACGGACATCTCCGCCGCACTGTGCTTCGGCAGCGTGGCGTTCTCCTGGGCGACCATGCACACGATATTCACCGGCAGGTACGCCCGGCTCTACTACACGAACAACCGCAAGGGCGTGGATTTCAACGAGAGCGATCCACCGCGATATGCCGACTTCGGGTACCTCGCCTTCACGATCGGCATGACGTTCCAGGTTTCAGACACCGACCTGACCACCAAGGAGATCCGGGCAACCGCGTTGCAGCAGGCGCTGCTCTCCTTCTTCCTGGGTGCCGTGATCCTCGCCACCACGATCAACCTGGTTGCCGGGCTCGCCAGGTAGCGGCCCTGCCGGCGGTCGCAGGATCCTGGAGGTAGATTCGGCACGATCCGTCCCGCTCAACCGGAGGAGTCGGCATGCGCAAGGTGGTGTTGTACGAGCTGTTGTCCCTCGACGGCGTAGCCGAGGACCCGGACAAGTTCTTCCTGGATTGGGACGAGGCGATGGACGCCAACCTCGCTGCCGTGATCGCGACTCAGGACGCGGTCATCCTCGGCCGTCGCAGCTATGACGAGTGGTCTGAGTACTGGCCGGACAGCGAGATCGAGCCGTTCGCCACGTTCATCAACGGCGTCGCCAAGTACGTCGCATCGTCCACACCGCTGGGGCGGCCATGGCACCACGCGACCGCGATCGAGGGCGGGTTGGTTCCGTTCATGCAGACGCTCAAGGAGTCATCAGGTGGTGACATCGGCGTGCACGCCAGCATCTCCGTCGCGCAAGCGCTGCTCGCCGCCGACGCCGTCGACGAGATGCGGCTCGTCGTCGCACCGGCGATCTCCGGGCGTGGGCGCCGGCTCTTTGACGGACTGCCGCCGACTCGTTTCGAAGCGCTCCGTAGCGCGACCTCCCCCAAGGGTTACCTGCTTGCCGACTATCGCATCCTGCGGTGACGAGGATCCCGGTGCCGATCATCGACACCCCGATGGTGGCCAGGCCGATGCTCCCGAGGACTCTCTTCCAACAGATGTCCGGCGCCGTATGTGCTGGCTCTGGGCGACCCCATACTCGCTGTCGATCTCAGCGCCGACGAACCTGGCCCAAGTGACCTTCACATTCCGGATTTCGGGCCCGGTGCATGCGCGCGTGTAGTGGCGCCGTTACGCGGGTCAGGCCGAGAACTGGTGACGGCGGGCCTCAAAACCTGTCGCCGACCAACGGCCGCCCGCCTGCCCAAGGTTTTGTCCTATCCCGGCGAGCCGCAACAGAAGTATCCGGCGACCCCACCCGTACTCTGGCTCTGATTTACCGAGATCCACCCCCCAATCACGCCGGCCCGGCCCGCGTCGCGCGAGCCGGGCCGCTTCGTGTCTGGATGTCGGTACCGTCGACCCGCCTGACCGACCGCCAGTCAGCGCCAGATGTCGCGGCATGACATACTCCCCAAATCCGTTTCGGGCACGGACACCGTCCGGATGCTCGCGGAGACCTGGGGAGGTAGAGATGGAAGAACCGAACGGCCTGCCGCGGCCACCCGGCTGGACCGAGCGCGAATCCGAGAGCCTCCGGCTCGCCATTCGCGAGGAGGTCGCCCGTCAGCTCGCCCGCCTGCTCCGCGATCCCGTGAGCCTCTGCCGGATCCTGCTCTTCTCGCTCGAAAACTCGGAACAGGCCGAGGACCTGGAGCTCGCCGACTAGAGGAACCGAGCCGCCTCCAGACCGGGTTCGGACGCTCCACTGAGGGCGACTGATCTCCAGGCACGATCTGCGCGCGCGGCACCGGTGGCACCTGTGTCGCGTGCCTCGCGAAGGAGTCGGTGCGAGCCAATCGCCGTCACCGGGTTGGAGAGCATCACGCCGGGCTCAGCCGACAACGCCGGCGACGGCGCAGTCGTGCCACCTTCCCCAGCAGCGTTTTGTCCAACCGCACGGCAACTCGCGAGCGCGTTCGTCGGTTGTTTCGCCCACCATGCGTCCGGCGGCCCCGCAGCTGCCGTAGTGCCTCGATTTGCGCCACGATCAGGAGGCGAGCGCCCGAGTCGGTGAATCTCATGCGAATGCGCGGAACCAAAGTCGGTGAGTCAAGGGCGGCCGAGGGGGTTGCTCCGACTCACCAGCTCACCGCACTCCGCCCCCGCCGGCCCGCTGCGTAGCGCGGAGGCGGCCGGTACGGCAAAAGCACTTTGAGCTCATAAGTCGATGCCAAGGAGGCTTACCACATGTCGAGAATGACGAACACCGGGTTGCCGGTTCCAGCTGACCCGGCCCTGGGGCCTTCAATTCAGAGCGGATGGCTGGTGTTCGCCGGCCTCATCGTCCTCTGGGCCGGTCTCTGGAATATCTGCCAGGGGGCACTCGCGTTCTTTCGGTCGGACCTCTTTGCCAACCACTCAGTCGGGGGACCGCTTTGGGTCTGGTCGATCCTCCTGATTCTTTTCGGCGTGCTGCAGGTGGTGGCGAGCGGTGCGATCATGAGTCACCGCTCGTGGGGACGGTGGTTTGGCATCGTGACGGTCGGCCTGGCCATGTCCGTGAACCTGCTCACCATAGGTACCTCTGGCTGGTGGTCGACCGCCCTCATTCCGGTCGAGATCCTGGCGCTCTTCGGCCTCACCGTCAAGTGGCGGAGCCCACAGCGCGCCACGGTGTGACCGACCGGACACGCCCAACCTGCGCATCACGCCGGATTTCGGGATGACCCGGCGGTCCGGACGGAGGTCGGGCGGGTCAATCAGTGGGTGCGTCTCAGTCCTGGGCTAGAGACGAGAAACCAGTTCGGCCACGATGTCCGCGGCCGGCTGTGTCTTTCGCGCGAGTGCGACGCCCTGCCCGGCCCACATCGAGAGTGCCTCGATGTCACCGGTGGTGCCCACCATCGGCGGCGCCGGCTCGTAGCGGACGATCGCTTCACCGGAGGCGAAGTGACCGATTACGTCGCCCTCTCCCGGCCGCTGTCCCGGTGGCGGGCTGCCCGCGGCCTCCCAGGCCCTGGCAGTTGAGTTGCGAAGGGCGCGGTGGGGAGAATCGGGCCACCCGACCTCGTACAGGTTGGCGTACCACCTCGGATCGGTTTCGGCCGCCGCCAACAGATGGCGTCGATAGTCCTCGTGGATGGGCATCTCTTCGGCCAGTAGGAACCGGGTGCCCAGCCACGCCGCCTCGGCACCAAGAGCGATCACCGCGGCGACGCCGCGAGCGTCACCGATCCCGCCGGCCGCAATCACCGGCACCGGTGTCACGGCGTCCACCACGGCGGGGACCAACGGCAGTGTCGCGACCGTGCTCCACACGTGCCCACCGGCCTCCCAGCCCTGCGCGACGATGACGTCCACGCCGGATGCCACGGCCCGCCGTGCCTCCTCCGCGCTGCCGACCGTGAGCATGGCGACCCCGCCGGCGTCGTGCACCGTGTCGATGTAGCTGCTGGGATCTCCCCACATGAACGACACGATCCGCAAACCGGCCCCGAGCGCCTGATCAAGGGCACGGTGGCGATCGTCGGTGAGGACGAAGTTGGCGCCGAACGGTCGCGAGGTCAGCGCCGCCGTCTCGCGGACGACGGCACCGGGGTCTGCCGACCAGGTGAGCGTCACCATGCCGAGCGCGCCGGTATTGGAGACCGCCGCGGCCAGCCGCGGAACGTCAGCCATCGGCGCCTGGACGATCGGGAGCTCGATTCCGAGCATGTCGCGTAGTGACGTCGCCACTGCCTTCACCCTCTCAGATTTCTCCGCCGGCCCAGCTCGCCGCCTGGCATGTCTCGCCGCGGCTCAGCAAAGGCCAGATGGCAGACGCAATACCGCAACCATCGCTGCGCTGTCACTCATACGATGAGGGCATCGCCTCGGAAGCGCGGCGGTCCCAGCCGTGAAAGTGTGAGTAGTCGTGGGCATCCCAGGCTTCGCGGAGCCCTGGTGTGCTCAGGTCCCAGTCCGGGCGGATCTCGCTGGTCGCGGCACGCAGGTCGTGCCACAGGTCGTAGAACGACGGGCGTCCCCAGAACCAGTAGCCGTTGTAGACGCTGTGAATGACGAGTCCAGGCTTGAGCACCAGGGTGTGCGGAATCATGGGGTTGTGCTCGGGGTCGGTGTATTCCTGGATGTCCAGGTCCTTCTGGACGGTCCGACCGGGATCAGACAGGAAGGTCCACTGAGCGCCCACCGACGCGCGGAATTCTTGCAGTGTGTGATGGTCGTCGGTGGCGATCGTGGCGACCTGGGTGTAGCCCACCTGGATCTTCGGGTAGTTGGCTGCCAGCTCGAGGTGCTGCTGGTGCTCTTTCGGGCAGTAGTTGCCCCGCGCCAGCGTGAGGATCAAGGGATCGCGGCCCTGAAGCTCGCTGAGCTTCCGCACCGTGTTTCTGTGGTCCGGAAGGGCGTAATCAGGGAAGATGCCGCCAGGTCTGATGTCAGGGCGCATAGGAGCTATGGTCGCATCCTGGGGCAGCCCGCCGCACCCATGAGCCGCCCGCCGGGTCCGGCCGGGCACGGCGAGAGGGCCCGCGGCGATTCCGGGTTGAGAGAACTCGCGATTATCCGGCCAGGACCCGATACTTCTGAGCTTCAAATTCGGCGTCCGTCAAGACACCACTCGCGCGGAGCTGCCCGAGACGCTCCAGCTGGTCGATCACGCCACTCGGTCCGGGCGGCGGACCGGCCGCCGGCGCCGCGTACCCGGTCCCCCCACCCCCGGCGGGCTGGGGAGCGGCCGCCGCATGGTGCGGACCAGGAGCACCGTGTGGGGGCGGCCCATACGGTCCCCACTGGGCGGCTTGCCGATCGAGGATCCGCTGATGGATGACGTCTGCCGTCTTCACCGCGACGACGGCTTTCAAACCTGTCTTCAATAGGCCCATTTGCTATCCCGCCTCCGGATTCCGTCTCAAACCGTTGACGTCGCTGACTAACCCAGCGCGGCCAGAACGTCGTCAGCGGCGATGCGTTCCCAACCGATGAGCCGGGCGGTGCTTTCGTCCAGTGCCGTGAGCAGTGGCACTGCCCAGGCGTTCTCATAGACCAGGATTCCAGCCAGACTTCCGGGAGCGATCGCCGCGCCGACCTGGGCGAAGTCGTCCTCATCGAGCAGACCCGATGCAGCGCCGTCCCAGACGGTGATGTCGGTGTCGCCACCGTGCACCACGTCCTTCAAAGCGACCCTGGATAAGGAGCCGTCGGCGTCCTTGGCGATGAACTCGAGGTCCAGCACCCGAATCGCTCCTGCTCGCACCATCTTCATCACCAGCCAAAAGCCGACACCGGTGATGACCCCGCCCGGAAACTCGACCGCTATGCAATCGACGGGTCCGAGTATGTCAGACACCTCGACCATCCTCCGTTTTCATGGGTGGTCTACCAGCCGCCTGGATCGCGGCCGGAACCGGTGCGCTCGACCGCGCTGCTCAGGCAGCCCATTTCCCATAGCGTGGCAACGGGGTGCAACCGGCTCCGCCCATGGCTGCGCCCCGGAGCCAGTCTTCTCCTCTGTGCACACGAATGGCCGACTGCCCGATCAATGTCCCATCGAGCCCTCCCAAGCTTCGGCCCCGGTTGCCACTGCTATTCGACAAAACCCTGGAACGTGGTCAGCTACTATGTCAGGGCTGGCTACGCACTGTGATGTTCAACGGATATGGTCGAAGTCAATTCCCGCCCGTCCTCTGTGACAATGCCGTGATGGAGGTCGGCGGCTGCGTTCAAACCTGGCACCAAGGGGGGCGGCGTCGGCGCGGCACCCTGTGCTCAGGGCAAAGACGGCGGTCCGGGACGGATGGCCCATGGACATCGCCTGTCCGCCGCGGTACGACTAGGGACGGGATGGAGTTGCCTCGGACCGCTGCCACGCGGGCCTGCCGCGACGCCCGGGTGGATTCCCGGCGAGAGGACTTGTAGTGGCCCAGGACGCTATGACAGCTGATCGCCCGGTCACCCACATCACGACGTTCCGGCTCTCTGACGGCGCTCCCGAGGGCTACTTCATCGGCCTCTGGACGCAGATCGGAAACCTCATGTCCGGACGATCGGGATTCGTGTCCGCCCGGCTCTACCGGCCATTGGTGGGTGGCACGCCAGGGGAGTACATCCACGTGGCTCAGTGGACCCGAGCCGCGCTTCTCGCCGCCGCGCAGTCGGACCCTGACATCCGCTCACTCGAGGCGCGGGTCGAGACGCTCGTCACAAGCCGCCGGCGCGTCGTCTGCGACGCGGCGACCGACGCGATTCTGCCCGGTACCTGATCCTTTCGGAAGGTAGGTGCCTCCGCACCCGGAGCTCCTTGCGCGCAGCGCGGGCTCAGACCGCAAAGGGGCGGCGCCACTGCGACCACCGCAGCCGCTCCGACGGCAGCCCGATGGTGATCGCCAGCCTCGTCGCGGCGAGCACGCGGGCGACCACGTAGGCGAGCACGAAGGTGACCAGGACCTGGAACACGAACAGGAGCAGGGACACCGCGAGTGAGGCGCGGGCGATCGGCCAATACTGCACCGGCCCGCTCACGTAGGTCAGCGCCTCGTGGACGATGTAGATGCCGAGCGAGTAGCGGCCGACAGCCTTTACGGCCTCGGAGACCGCCGGCCACCTGGGCATCAGCCGCTCGCCCGCCAGACCCCACACCGCCCAGGTCGCGACGGCGAGGGGGATCAGGGACGGCAGCAGGAACGCGCCCGTCCCCTGCACGAACGTGGCGTTGGGCGTGCGGCTGCCGTTCGCGAGGACCAGCAGCACGGCGCCGGCCACCATCGCCACCGCGAACGGGCCGGTGAGCCGCCAGGAGTTCCAGGCCTCCAGATGCTCCGCACGCCAGCGGCCCGCTGCCAGCCCGATCCCGAAGTACCCCACCCACAGCGGCGCCAGCTGGTACCCGTGTGCGAGCAGGAATCCATTCAGGGGAGCGTCGGCCGGGGCCAACAGGCGGTAGCTGCAGAGCGCGACCTGCAGCGCGACCGCCGCCACCGCACCAACCACGAGACCGCGACTCGAGATGGGCCAGATCTGGAAGAGCACGTAGAGCTGGGGAATCAGAAGCAGGTACCAGAGGTGGCCTCCCCCCAGTGCCCACCAGGAGGCAACGCCTTCCGGCGAGGCAGGGATCTCCTTGGTCAGGAAGACCCCGATCAGCGTGTACGCGGGCATCCACGCCATCCACGGGATCAGGGACCGCCCCAGCCGGCGACGAAGGAACTGGCTCAGGGGTAACGCGTGCTGCTCGCCGTAGGTGAGGAGAAACCCGCTGAGGATGACGAAGATCGGCACCGACACCCGGAACAGCAAATCCAGCGTCGACCACACTGCCTGATCCACGCCCGACGACTGGTAGGGCCAGTGATCGCAGTGGATGGCGATCACCAACGCCAGCGCCAGCACCCGGACCACGTCGAGCCCGAGGAGGTGAGGTCGGGCCCCGGGCGCGCTCGCTTCCCGTGGTTCGGGAACCTCAGCCCGGGCAGGAGTCTCGTGCTCTTCACCCGGACCATCCACCCGGGCGGCATCCCTGTCGGGATGGCCCTGCCCGGCGGGGGCCGATCGCGGACGATGGTCGACGACAGCGCCGGCTGACGGTCTGAGTCTCCTGCGGGCTGGGACGGCCCCGGACGTGCTGAGCTTCGGGTCGAGAGTCAAAGGTGTAGCAATGATATCACTTTTTTTGATACTCTGAAACAGATGAGTTCATCGAGGGAGGCGCGTCCCGTGCCGCGGATGCTCCACCGACTCCAGACCTCGGGGCCCGGCAGGTTCGCAAAGGCTTACGGGGACAGCAGGGCGGGCAGCTACGCAGCCGGCCTTGCGTTCAACGCCTTCACGTCGATGTTTCCGCTCCTGCTCGGACTCCTCACGATCGCCGGCCTGGTGCTCGGCGGACAGGAGCAAGCCCAGGTCCAGTCCACCCTGACCGGCGCGTTCCCGGCCGAGGCTCAATCGGCCATGCGTACCGCGCTCACGAATGCGCAGCGGCACGCCGGGCTTTTCGGTCTGGCCGCAATCCTGGGCCTGGTGTGGACCGGTACCAACTTCTTCGGCAGCATGGAGTTCGCCCTCTCCGAGATGATCGGTGTTCAGCAGCGGACGTTTCTGCGGCAGCGGCTGATGGGGCTGCTCATGCTCACCGTCTTCCTGATCGGCATGGGGGTCGCGGTGGTCGCGAACGCAGCGGTGGGATTGGTACGCATCTCGTTTTGGGGCCGGTCCTCGGCGCCCTGGTGCTGGTGGGGTTGATGACCGTCGTCTACAAGGTCGTGCCCAACCGGACCTTCAGCTTCCTCCAGGTGCTTCCCGGGTCGCTCCTTGCCGGCATCGGGATCGAGATCGTCACCCTGCTGTTTCCGATCTACGCACACCTGATGCACGGCTTCAGCAGCTACGGTGCGACCTTCGCGCTGTTCCTCCTGCTGGCGGCGTGGCTCTACCTCGTGAGTCAGCTCATCCTGATGGGCGCGGTTCTGCTTCGAATGCTGGTCGACGCCCGGCACGAGGAGCGGGTCGCAGCGGGGTCCGGGGGCCGGCCGGTGGCGGTTCGGGCGCGGGGGTGACGGGGAGCGCGAGCGATTCGGCAGCCGACCAGGACCCGAACCGCGCCGCGATCGCCTCCAGCCGAGGTCGCCGGCGCCCTTCCCGAAACGGCGCCTCCCCCGGATCGCCCCCGGCGGCGGCGTCCTGGATCGCTTGCAGGATCTCCTCGTCGCTCCACACCCGGCGTGGCGAATGGCCGGCGCTCTGGGGTCGGAGGCCCGCCGCCACCAGCGCGGCTTTCCAGCTTCCGAAGACGATCCGGACGCGAGACGGAGATGGCCAGGTGGCCCGTGGACGGCTCTCCAGGTCACGGATCGTCGGCGTGTGGCCGACCAGCACCGTCAGCTGCCCCAGAGCGGCGACGATCCGAGGCGCCGTCCACGTCGGGCCCGGGGCGCTATCACCGGCATGGGCTCGGAGACCCCGCACGGCGAGAGCACGCTCCTCGAGCCTCGTGACCAGAGACTCCCATTCCGCCGCCACTCGCTCAGCCGTCAACGCCCCCTGCCGTCGCACCAGCACCCTGCGCATCCCGTCGGAGGCAGGCCGGGCCTGGAGGCCGGCGGCGCGCTGACCGCGCCGGAGCAAGGGCTTGTCAGACCGCTGGGCCATGAAAACCCGCTCGTTCAGGCACCAGCCGCTTGCCCGCTCCCGCCAAGGGCGTCCGGCAGCGTCGTAAGACCAACCACCGATCACTGTGCACCTACCCCTACCTCCAGACGCGACGACGGGCTGAGCCCAAACGTAACCGATTCCGGGGGTTTGTTTCTATCACCCCTATCCCATTCGGCGTGGGACATTCGGCCGTGCCGGGTCACTCCGAGAGTCGCGTCACGGTCCGTGGGTCCACCGGGCTACCCGATCTTGCCGACGCAATGGCCGCGAAGCAGAGGCTCAGGCCGGGGAGAGACGTTCGTGCGTCGTTTGAGGGGCGCCGGCCGCTCTCGATGGCTGCGAGCAGCTCTCCCATCGTTCCGTGCATGCCGTTCTCCCACCAGTTGCCGGAAAGCGTGAACGACTGCACGTCGGCATCCGTGTGAAGCGTGACCGTCGGGCCCCCCAGCTCGTTGGCGGCGGCGTGGACGAGGGTCCCGCCGGTCCCTTCGGCGCGGTAGCTGCCGCTGCGCGCCCGATGGCTGGAACCTCGGAGCAGGAGCGTCGCGGCTGCCTGTGGGAACTCCACGAAGACCTGAGCCGAGGTCGGGACGGGTATCACCTGATCGGCGGTCCGACCTACCGACGCGAAGACACTCACCGCCTGCCCGTGGTGGGCGAACAGGGTGGCGATGAGATCGAACCAGTGGATACCGAAGTCGTAGAGGATCAGGTCCTCCATTCGGGAGAACACCGGATTGCGGCTCACCTCAACGTCGTGCGGCCAGTAGAGCGCGAAATCCGCAGACGAGAGGGTGCCCAGCAGCCCCGCCTCGGCACCCCCGAGCAAGAACGAGAAGTGAGGTGCCCAGCGCCCGTTTTGATTGACCGCGAGCCTGACGCCGCACTCGTCGGCGAGGTCGGCCAGCTCACGTCCCTCGTCAAGGTCGAGGACGAACGGCTTCTGGCTCAAGACATGCTTGCCTGAGCGGAGGGCGTCCCGTACCAGCGCGGGTCGAACGTCCACGTGGGTTGCCAGATCGACCACCTCGATGTCCGTCCGAGCCAGCAGCTGCCGGTGATCCGCCGTGATCTCGGCTTCGGGAAAGTACTCGTCACGACGGTGACGGGCCTTCTCGATGCGAAGATCGCAGAGCGCCCGCACCCGGTAGCCGGCGCGACGGTAGGCGGCCAGCTGTGTGCCGCTGATGTTGCCGCAGCCGATGATGCCGATTCCCGGTGAGTAGCTCACCGGGTCCGGCGGCAGGTAGCTGACCGGCGGCTCGGCACTCATCGGTGCGACCCCACCTCGTCCCCAGGCCGGGTGCCGAGGAGGCCGACGGTTCGACCGGTCCGGGCGCTTTCCCGGGCCGAGTCGACGATCTGCTGGCCGGCGCGCGCGACCTCCACGGAGAGAGGGCCGGTGAGGGGTGCGCCCGTGCTCAAGACAGACGCGATGTGATCGATGCAGTTGGCGGACGCCGGCTCCAGGACGTCGACCGGGACCCTGACCCCGTCGGGATGCTCGTCCGTCTGAACGGTGACGTGGTCTTGGTAGTCGAAGCTCGAGATGGTCCCGTCGCGACCCACGACGATAAAGCCACATCGGGGCTGAGGCTGGTGGGTCCAGGGGTCGGTGAACGTCCCCCACCGCGTCTGGAACGTCGAAAGGCCGCCCGCGAACGTGGCGATCACGATCGACTGCTCGTCGACCTCGTCGCCCGGCGCGACGTGCACCTGGGCCGTGATCGTGCTCGGCAGCTCACCACCTCGAAACCAGGTGCTCAACGTGGTCCCGTACCCGAGGTAGTCCAGGAGCGAGCCGCCGCCGTTCTCCGCCTGATACCACCAGGTCGCCCGCCGCGCCTCGGCGTCCAGGGCGGGGTCGATCTCGCGCTTGCCGTGCACGTGACGCAGGGGTCCCCGGTTGCCGTCGTAGTAGTGAATCTCGCGTACCGGCCCGATCGTCCCCTCGCTGATCAGCCGCTGCGTCGTCCGGTGAGGTGGGTACCACGCCAGCGGCCAGTTCACTGCCAGGAGAACCCCGGCCTCGGACGCCGCCGCGATCATCTCGTCGGCCTCGGCGAGGCTCGTCGCAAACGGCTTCTCGAGGATCACGTGGACGCCGGCGCCGGCGAGGTGGCGAACCCAGTTCGGGTGATCTTTCGTGGTCGAGCAAACCGCGGCGATCTCCACCCCCGACGAACCGATCAGCTCGTCGATCTGCTTGAAGCGCTGCTCCGGAGGAATGCCGAGGTCCTCGCCGACCCGTTCGAGGCGGGCCGGCTCGCCGTCCCAAACGCCGACCAGCTCAGCGTTCTCGCTCCGCCCGATCGTCCTGACGAAGTCGCCGGCGTGCATGTGATCGAATCCGATCACGGCAAACTTCCACCGTTTGGCTGTACTCATTGCGGCTCCAGTGATGGGTCTGACATGGGTCGAGCTTCTCGAGGTTCAGCCGGCCCGAGATCGGATCGCGACCACGACGAATGCGGGGGGAATCGGCGCGCCGAGTCTATCAGCCCGGTCCTCGGGCTCCGGCGCCACTCCTCCGGGCCGCCCAACTCCCGTTTCCGCATGAAACCGGCCCCATGGAGGCTGGCATAGACCCGATTTCGCGTGAAAACGGAGATTGGGAGGCGGGTGCGCGGTCATGATGGGACCGTGGACTTCGACCGCTTCACCGTCGCGCTCCTCTTCCTCCGGCCGGACGCACCTCGGCTGGCGCCCGACGAAGAGGCCAGCCTTCAGGACGCGCACATGGCCTTCCTGTCGAATCTCCAAGAGGCGGGCCAGCTGCTTGCCGCGGGGCCGATGGTGGAAGCCGCCGAGCGCGAGCTGCGGGGGTTCTCGGTCTTTCGGGTGAGTCCCGAGGAGGCGGCCCGGCTGCACGAATCTGACCCGGCCGTGCGGGCCGGGCGCCTGCGAGTCGAAACGTATCCCTGGATCATCCCCGGAGGCATCGTCAGCTTCGGGTCCGGGCGCTTACCCCGGTCGATGGCCGAGGTGGACGCCTGAACGAGCAGACGCCCGGGCCGGGTAAGTCCCGTTTTCGCGTGAAACCGGGCTCATGGACCCTGCCATAGACCCGATTTCGCGTGAAAACGGGAGATTGGGAGTGACGGCGTGCCCTCACGGTGCCGTTGGAAAAGTGGACGGCGAGTAGGTTGGGAGCCGATGGTCGAGTGCGTGAGGGACTATGACTATCACCCCCGAGAGTCATTCGCGCGGCTGTTCACGACCACCGCCGCCGGCATCCGCCGCTTCGACGACACAGCACTGGTGACCGACGCCTTGCATCCCGGCAACATCATCCTCCGACACTATGCCTTCAACCAACGATGGATCAAAGTCAACGTGACATTCTCGTCCGACGGCGAGCTGGTTGAAACAGGTCCGGGACCGGCGTCACTGCCGGCCTTTGCTTTCAACTGTGACCTGGCGACGCCAGTGCACCGTGAGGGAGACAACGTGTTCGCGGTCGATCTCTTCCTCGACGTCCTGGTGCGCGCAGACGCTCAGACGTAGGTAGTCACCGACGAAGGTGCGTTTGAGCGGGCCGCTGCCGAAGGACTGATGTCAGCTCGGGAGGCGGCCTCAGCCCGGGTCGAGCTGGAAGAGCTCGTGAGGCTGGTGGATTCCCGGCGCCTCCTGCCATGGCTCGACAGCGTGTGCCCGATTGTCGCTTCGACGGCACCGCCGGCGCAACCCGCGTTGCATCTCCCTGTCCCTCGACAACTGCACCCCCGCGTCCGGTGGACGTGGTAAGCCTCGCCCTGCCAGATCGCCGCGCGGGGTTCCGAGGCAGTCGACAGCCCGATCGCCGGGGGTGGCTCGGGAGCTCGCGGGCCACAACCATGATGTGTGCGGTGCCTAACCCACATGCGCCGATTCTGGATCGCCGCGGGGGTGGTCGCCGCTCTTCTGGTCCTCGTGGCCGCGGCGGCCTTCGCCATCCGCGGTCCGCTGACACCGCCGTCACAGAACCAGGCCGCGACGTGTTCCCCGCAGCCCTGCGTGGATGCCGGCGGCTATCGCATGAACGTTGTCAACGTGCAGCGCGAGGACGGCATCGTCCGCCTGGCGGTCACGTTCCATGTAAGCGGTCGGAACAACATGCACGCCGAGCCCGCCGATTTCAGTCTCGAGAAGGGCGGACGTACCTACCACCCCTATAACGCCGCCGCCGGCTGCACGGCGTGGCCGCGGACCGAGATCCCGGATGGCAGCTCGCTCGGTCCGGAGATGGTCTGCTTCAAACCGACCAGCACGGATGGCGAGTTGACGCTCAACTGGGATCCGGATCTGGGCATCTCGGAGTATTTCTCATCGGGGTACAACCTGACGCGTGTGACGCCCGCCGCTCACCGCGTCGCCCTACCGTGGCGGGGACGCCGGCGGCCGCGCTACGGGTGCGACGGAGCCGCGGGTGCGCCCTCCACCTCGAACAGCAGCTCGTCGACGTAGCACCACCACCAGTTCTCCCCCGGCTCGAACGACCGGATCAGGGGATGGCGGGTCTCGTGATAGTGGTGGGTCGCGTGCCGGTTCGGCGAGCTGTCGCAACACCCGACATGACCACACGACTCGCAGATCCGGAGATGGACCCAGTGCCCACCCATCGCGAGGCACTCCTGGCAGCCCTGGCCGCTCGGCGTCACGTCGGCTACATCATCCAGATGGCTGCACGTCCTGTCCATCGCACGTCCTCCTTGACTCAGCACGTAATCGTCCAACCGGATCGGCCGGAGGCGTCGAAACGCGGTGCCCTACGAGATGGGTGAAACGGGAAGGGCGCCGAAGGCCTGCGCCGTCGGCATCATCTCGATCACGTTGATGTTGACGTGCGGCGGAAGCGACGCCGCCCAGTGGATCGCCTCCGCGACATCGTCTGCGACCAGAGGGCGCTTTCCCTCGTAGACCTTCGCAGCCCGCGCCGCGTCCCCGCCGAACCTCACCAGCGAGAACTCGGTCTCACTCATTCCGGGCTCCACCGAGGTCACACGGACCCCGGTCCCCTGGAGATCGCTCCGCAGGTTGAGGCTGAATTGATGGACGAACGCCTTGGTGGCTCCGTAGACGTTGCCGCCGGGATAGGGATAGGTGCCGGCGATCGAGCCCAGGTTGATGACCAGGCCCCGCTTCCGCTCGACCATCCCGGGCAGGACGGCGCGGGCCACGTAGGTCAACCCCTTGCAGTTGGTGTCGATCATCTCGTCCCACTGGTCGAGGTCCGCCTCAGGGGCGGCATCCAGGCCCAGCGCCAGCCCGGCGTTGTTGACCAGGACGTCGATCGCCGCGAACGGGTCAGGCAACCCGTCGATTCCGGCGGCCACCGCCGCCCGGTCGCGGACGTCCAGCCGAAGCGGCAGCACACGGTCGCCGAACTCCTGCGTCAGCGCCTCGACGCGCTCCAGGCGGCGGGCCGACACGATCACGCGATCACCGTCGTCCAGGAAGCGGCGAGCCGCCGCGCGGCCGAAACCGGAGCTGGCGCCGGTCACCAGCACCACCCGCTGCTCAGAAGCCATAAAGCACCTCCGCGTTGCCGTGCGCGACCTTCTCCCGGTCCGCGGGGCTGACCGGAAGCCGGTCGAGGAACGCACGCGCCTCCGCCATCGACTGGTAGGGCCAGTCCGCCGAGAACAGGATGCGCTCCGCGCCGACCAGCAGCAGGAGGCTCAAGAAGGGGGCGTCGAAATTGAAGCCCGAGATCGTGTAGTGGACGTTGCGCCGGAAGTAGTCCTCGACCGGGTGCTGGAGCCCGGTCGGAAGCGCGCCGTAGGCGAACGCGAACCGGTCGAGGAAGCCGACCAGGCCCTCTCCGAGATGGCCGATCACCACCTGCAGTCGGGGGAAGCGATCGAAGGCTCCGCTCAGCACGAGCCGCAGGACGTGGAACAGCGTGTCGACGTGCCAGCCCCAGCCAGGGGTCGAGAGCGCACCCCTGGATGATCGGTGAGTAGTTTCCGGCGTAGACGGCCGCGACCTGGGGGGGCGGCACCGTGGGGTGGAGGTAGAGCGGCATCCCCAGGCGCTCCAACTCGGCAAGGATCGGCCAGTAGCGTTCGTCGTCCAGGTAGTGGCCCTGGTTGTGGCCGTTGATCGCGACGCCCCCGAGGCCGAGCTCGTCGTGAGCGCGCCGCACTTCAGCCACCGCCGCCTCGGGATCCGGAGTGGGGACGGCGGCGAAGCCTCGAAGCCGGTCGGGGTGCGCTCGCACCGCGGCCGCCAGCGAGTCGTTGACGGAGCGGGCCAGCACCACCGCAGGGCCTGGCTCCAGCTGTTCCACGCCGGGCGCCGTCAGCGACAGCGCCTGAACGTCGATACCGGCCCGGTCCATCTCCTCCAGGCGCCCGGCACCCAGGTCGGTGAGGCGCTCGATGAGCTGGGTCGCGTCGCGGCCCCGCTGTCCCGCCTCGACCGACCTGGCTTGGGCGACCAGACCCGCTCCCGGACCTTCCATGAACGCGGGCGTCGCGAAGTGTTCCTCGAGCGTGATCGTGCGCACCCCCTGAACCTACGGCAGCGCGACCCCTGACCTAGGCTCTGGCTCATGGCCGATCTGCTCGCCGACCTCCAGCGAATCGTGGGGACCGCCCACGTCGTCACCGGAGAGGCGGCCCAGGACTTCACCCACGACGCGACCTTCCTCACGCACGACCTGCTCTGCGTGGTCCGTCCCGGCAACACCGACGAGGTGGCCCGGGTGGTCAGGTCATGCTCGGTCGGGGGGACCCCCCTGGTTGCGCGTGGCTCGGGAACCAGCCTGGTGGGTGGCTCGGTGCCGCTGGACGGAGGCGTGGTGCTCAGCCTGGACCGCCTCGATCACATCGAGATCGACGCGCCGAACACGATCGCGGTGGTGGGCGCGGGTGCGATCACCGGCCAGATCGACGAGGCGGCCGGCCGCGAGGGACTCATGTACCCGCCCGACCCGGCGAGCCTCGACATGTGCTCGATCGGCGGCAACGTGGCCTGCAACTCGGGCGGGATGCGCTGCATCAAGTACGGACTGACGGCCGACTACGTGATGGGGCTGACGGTGGTCCTCGCCGACGGCCGCACGCTCAGGCTCGGCGGACGCCTTCGCAAGCGCAGCTCCGGGTACCGTTTGATCCAGCTTTTCGTCGGCTCCGAGGGCACGCTCGGCGTCGTCACCGAGGTGATCCTGAAGCTCCTGCCGAAGCCGCGCCACCATGCGACCGCGATGGTCGGCTTCCGGAGCCTGGAGGACGCCGCAGCCGCCGTCGCCAGGGTGCTCGCCGCGGGACACTTCCCGGCCTGCCTGGAGATCATGGACCGGGAGACGATGGAGCTCCTGCGCGACCGCCTCCCGCAGGGGTTCGAACCCGGACTGGCGGCCGTGCTCCTGGTCGAGCAGGACGGTAACGACGCCGAGCAGGTGCAGCTCGCACTCCTGGACATGGTCGAGCTGCTCGACGGCGCCGACAACCGCGTCGCCCAGTCGTCGGTCGAGCGCGAACGGCTCTGGGAGGCGCGCCGCAGCTTCGGCAAGGTCGTGATGGGGATGCCTCACAACATCTTCACGGAAGACGTCGCGGTACCCATCAGCCTGGTCCCGGAGATGGCCCGCCGCATCGACGAACTCAGCCGGCGCACCGGGGTCCGGATCGCGACCCTGGGGCACATCGGCGACGGCAACCTGCACCCCACCCTGGTCTTCGACGACACGCAGCGCGAGCTGGTCAGCGGGATCGCGGCGCAGATCTTCCGGGACGCCATCGATCTCGGTGGCACGATCTCGGCCGAGCATGGGCTGGGGGCGCTGAAGCGCGACTACGCGGAGGCCGAGCACGGCCCGGAGGCCCTGGCACTGATGCGGGACCTGAAGGCGCTGCTCGATCCACAGGGTATTCTGAACCCGCACAAGGTCTTTCCCGTCGGGCCCGCCGACAACGAGTTCCTGAACCGGATGCCGGGGTGGCTCGGCGACCAGGCCGTGCGGCGAGGGGAGGTCGGCGTCTGATCGTGCTCACGCAGGAGGGGTCATGCCCAGCTTCGAAAGCGACATCAAGCCGCTGTTCCGCGAGTACGACCGCGAGAACATGACCTACTCGTTCGATCTCTGGAAGTACGAGGACGTGAAGGACCACGCGGACGACATCCTGGACCGGCTGGAGGAGGGCGACATGCCGTGCGACGGGCCCTGGCCGGACGAGCAGATCGCGCTTTTCCGATCCTGGATGGACGACGGGATGGGCGAGTAGCGCCGCCAGCTCCCCCACCTTCCGGCGTCGGGACCTCACCCGCGCTCCGATCGGGCCACCTCCCCGGCAATCTGGGCTCTCCCACTGGCATCCTGGAGGTCCGGTGACTGAAGGGAGTGAAACGAGTGCTGACTCGAGCGGGGTGCCGGCTGTGGTGGTGGCCATCGGAGGAGGGTCGGGAAGCGGAAAGTCAACCCTGGCTGATGCGCTGAACCAGGAGCTGCGAGACCTGGACCCGGTACTCATCGGGCAGGATCACTACTTCCGCGACTTTCTGGAGTACGAGCCGGCCGAGCGGGAACGGGTGCACACCGTGAACCACCCGGAGGGACTCAACTGGCGGGAGTTCCATGCCGCACTGGAAGCACTCGCTCGCGGCGGCCGGGCGGTGATCCCCGCTCCGGGAACCCGGGCGGCGTTGAGAGAGATGCCACCCAGGACGGTCGGCCCCGCCAGGGTCGTGATCGTCGAGGGCCTGTTCGCCCTCTGGGACCCGCGCTGCCGCCAGCTCGCCGATCTGCGATTGTTCACCGAGGTGGCGGAGGACGAGAGGGTGCTTCGCCGGCTCCAGCGAGATGTCCGGGAGCGGGGCAGCACGCTGGACCGCGCTGTCGCCTGGTACCGACGGGACGTGGCGCCGAACTATCCGACGTACACACAGGCGACACGGGCTTTCGCCGATCTCGTCGTTCCCACCGGCCATGACTGCGCGAACGCGGTCTTCGTCATCGCTCAGGCGGTGCGCGTAATGGCCGCGGCCCGGTCCTCTCGCGACCTGGCGGAGAGCGACAGCCGGCCCTGATCCGCGCGACCCCGTTGCGGCGGCCCGACCGTCACCTCGGTCGAGTCGTCAGGTCGGTGGCGGCAGGTCCAGCAGCCGGCACGCCCAGGGCAGCACTACGTCGAGCTGCGCCCGCTGGAAACCGCGCACCTTCGGGGCGCCGGCCGGCGGCGGGAGACCGGCCCGCGAGGCGAAGAAGCCGGCCAGCCAAGCGACGATCGCGGGGTCGGCGTCGGGCAGCAGCTCGTCGACCGTCCCACCTCCTTCCATCGCGATCGTGTGGGCCGTCAGGTGCGGGTCCCAGCGGGGATCTCCCCGGCGCGCGAGATTCCAGTCGATCGCGATGGCACGGTCCGAGAGGAACAGGAGGTTGTCGCTGCGCAGGTCGGTGTGGACCAGGCTCGATCCCACGGCGCGCGCCCGCCGCTGAGCCGCCAGGAGTAACGGCAGATTGAGCTCCAACCAGGTCGCGGAGAGCACCCCCCGGGTCGCGGTCGGGTCGGCGGCGACCCGCTCCCAGCCGTCACCCTTGACCACCGTGTCGAGGCTGATCAGTCCAGGCGGGGCCGGTGTCGCCCCCAGCTCTTCGCAGAGGCGCCGGAAATCCGTCGAGCGTGGGCGCCGTCCACGGCGGCACCCGCGTGGCTCGGCTCAGGTCCTCGATCACGATTAGCGGCACCGTGGAGTCCTCCGCGACCAGGCGTGGCATGAAAGGGCGGTCGCCCGAGCAGTCGGTAGGCGCCGATCTCGTCCCGCACGGCGCGAGCGGTGTCGGGGACGTCGCCCAGCTTGGCGAACACGGTGCGCCCGTCGGCAAGCGTCAGCACGCCGCGCACGGAGACGCTCCACCCGCCGGGCGTGTACCGATAGCCGGTCACCTCGGTACCGAGCAGTCGCGCCACGTCCCGCCGGAGGCGGGCTACCGCGGTGCGCTCAGGGCCGGACGATGCTTCCATCCCAGCGCCGCACCGGGGGCCAGGAGCCGTTGAGCTCGCGGTCGGGGAACGGGTAGCGGGCTGCTCGCGCCTCGTCGATATCGATCCCGAATCCGGGGCCCGGCGCAGGATAGGCCATGCCATCGCGGACCTCCGGCGTCCCCGGGAAGACCTCCCGCAGCGCCTCGCAGGGAGCGGTCCACTCCTGGATCCCGAAGTTGGGTGTCGCCAGGTCCAAATGCACGTTGGCGGCGTGTCCGACCGGCGACACGTCGCCCGGCCCGTGCCAAGCGGTGCGGACACCGGCAAACTCGGCCAGCGCAGCGACTTTCCGCGCCGGGGTGAGACCGCCGATGCACGAGATGTGCATGCGGAGGAAGTCGATCAATCGATCCTGGATCAGGTGCACGTACTCGGCCGGATTGGTGTACAGCTCTCCCATCGCGACCGGGATCGCCGACTGTTCCCGCAGCCGCCGGAACCAGCCGTTGTCCTCCGGCGCGAAGGGGTCCTCGTAGAAGAAGAGCCGGTAGGGGTCGAGGTCCCTGGCGAGCCGGATCGCGTTCTGCGGACTCACCCGCTCGTGGACGTCGTGCAGCAGTTCCAGGCCCTCGTCGAGGCGGCTCCGCAGGTGATCGAAGAGACGGGGAGTGGTCCGCAGGTAGAGGCCTTCCTCGAACGGGGCCTCGCGGTCCGACTGCGCTCCGTAGTTGTTGGAGTTGGGGATCGCGACCTGGCAGCGAATGTATCGATACCCCTGCTCGGCGAGGGCACGGGCCCGCTCCTCCACCTCCTCCAGACTGTTTCCCGACGCGTGGCTGTAGACCGGGACGCCACGGCGCACGGGACCCCCGAGGAGCTCATAGACGGGTAAGCCGGCAACCTTGCCCTTGATGTCCCACAGCGCCTCGTCGACCCCCGAGAGGGCGTTGTTCAGCACAGGTCCGGTGCGCCAGTAGCCGCTGAGGTGCCCCACCTGCCAGATGTCCTCGATGGCGCCCGCCTCCCGGCCCACGAGGAGTGGCTTCAGGTACTCCTCGACGGCATGCACGACCGGCGACGCGCGCTGGGTGAAGCTTGCGCAGCCGAGGCCGTAGAGGCCGGGTTCGGTCGTCTCGACCTTGACCACGACCAGACGGATACCGGCGGGGGCGGTGCAGATGGTCCGGATGTCGCGAATGCGCAGCTCTGTCATGCGACCTCTGAAGCTAGTCCGAGACGGTCGCGGAGTGCCGTGAGCCGGGTGATCTCGTCGGTCAAAACGCGGGTCAGGGCCGGGCGCGGCTCGGGGTCGGGGCCGCCGTCCTCGCGGTGGCGGATGGCGGCGCGGCGGACGTCGTGGACCAGCTCCCGCAGCTGGGTCAGGTCGATCGCCTGCTCGCCGTCGGACCAGGCCTGGTCGGGTCTCGGGTGGGCTTCGACCAGGAGCCCGTCCGCACCCGCCGCGAGCGCGGCACGGGCGAGAGCGGCGACCCAGCGCCGGTTGCCGGCGGCGTGGGAGGGGTCGACCAGGACCGGCAGATCGGTCCGCTCGCGAACCACCACCACGGAGGAGAGGTCGAGCGTGTTGCGGGTGCTGGGCTCGAAGGTGCGGATGCCGCGCTCGCAGAGGACGACCTGGTGGTTGCCGCGCCGGCGCAGGTACTCGGAAGCGCCGACCCACTCGTCCACCGTGGCCCCCATGCCCCGCTTCAGGAGGACCGGCTTCCCCAGGTCGCCGAGCGCCTCCAGGAGCCGGAAGTTCTGCATGTTGCGGGCGCCCACCCAGAGGCAGTCGGCGAGACCGGCCACCAGCTCCGCTTCACGGGCGTCGAGAACCTCGGTGAAGAGGGGCAGGTGCGTGCGGCCGCGCGCCTCCCGGAGCAGGTCGAGTCCGGCCTCGCCCAGACCCTGGAAGCTCCCCGGATGGGTCCTGGGCTTGAACAGGTTGGCCCGGAGACCGTCCACGCCCGCCTCCTCCAGCAGCACGACCTGATCGGGGTAGCCGGGTTCCGCCGAGCAGGGGCCCGCGATCAGACAGGGGTCCCCCGCGCCGATCGTGAGAGGGCCGACGCGCACCGGGTGCGTGGGGATCGGCCCGGGTTGCTCTGGGTCGGATTGGAGCTCCAACACGGTTTGGCACATCCTCTGGTTGCGTCACCCCTCCGGCTGGTGCTGCCGGCGGGGGAGCTACCTGGGCGAGGGGTGCGCGACGACGCCCGAGCTCCGGCTTCCCGCCGGCTCGGTAAACACGTAGGCGTACCAGAAGGCCTTCGTGCCGGGCATCGTCACCCGCAGCGTAGCACCCGCGCGGTCCCCGGCGTATCTGGCATGGTGGCTGCATGGAGCTGGAGGGCAAGGTCGCGATCGTGACCGGAGCGGGGAGCGGCATCGGCCACGCGATCGCGGAGGCGCTGGCGGAGGCCGGCGCCGCGGTCGTGATCGACTACCTGGACTTCGAGGAGGAGGCGCACGCGCTCGCCGCGCGACTCCCGAGGGCGGTTGCGATCCGCGGCGACGTGTCGGTCCGATCGGACGTGGAGCGCGTGGTCGAGCTGGCGGTCCGCGAGTTCGGCGGCGTCGACTGCCTGGTCAACAACGCCGGCATCGGCCGCCGCAAGCCGTTCCTGGAGCTCACCGACGAGGAGTTCTGGCGGGTCCTGCACGTCAACCTCGGTGGGGTCTTCCTGTGCTCCCAGGTGGCCGGTCGCGTGATGGCCGCACGGGGCGGTGGCGCGATCGTCAACATCTCGTCGATTCACGAGGACGCGACGCTGCCGCAGGCCTCCGTCTACTCCGCGTCCAAGGGTGCGATCCGGATGCTGATGCGACAGCTCGCGTTCGAGTTCGGACCGCTCGGGATCCGCGTCAACAACGTGGCGCCGGGCGCGATCTTCAGCCGGCTGACCAACCCGCTGGTCCAGAACCCGGAGCTGGCGGCACTGGCGCAGGAGGTGATACCGCTGGGACGGCTGGGGCGGGTCTCGGAGGTGGCGTCGCTGGTTCGCTTCCTGTGCTCCGACGGCGCCAGCTACATCTCGGGCGGCACCTACTACGTCGACGGCGGTCTGGTCCAGTACTCCGAGCCCGTGTAACCGGCACCCCACCCGACCCCCGCCCTGAGTGCCGGCACTCGGGGCTGCTGCCGCGCGTTACCGGCCCTGAGTGCCGGCACCCCGCGGGTCAGGCCGGGGAGTAGGCGGCGAGGATCTCCCGATGCAGGTCCAGCAGCTGCGGCACGTCTTCGCTCGCCACGCGGCCCATGCCGCACTCGGTACAGACCCCCCACTCGAGGCTGCCGGCCTCTGATCGGGCCAGGCCGGCGTCGATCAGCCGCACCTGCTCGGCGGTGGTGCCCGGCGACTGCGCGGCGGGGTGGTAGGGCACGACCGCGAAGTACAGCTCGGTCTCCGGCCCCGTCTCCAGCGCTCGCAGCGGCGCGAAGTAGCCCTCTTCGGCGCGGTCCTGGGGCACGGTGAAGGAGAACCAGGCGAGCGGGCGATGCGCGGCCGCGGCGATGGCGTTCACCAGGCGCACCTGCATCTCGAGCGACTCGGGCTGTTTGAAATGCTGGTGGCCGGCGTCGCCGTAGCAGAGGTGCATACCGACCGGGACGTCGGCGGGTACGTGGTCCGCACACTGAGCAAGGCCGGACGCGATGCGGTCGACGGGCACCGGAGGCCCGACCGTCCCCTCCAGCAGCGCGAACTCGATCGCGACGTCCCACTGGACCGCGCACCGATCATGGGGCAGCGTCGCCAGGGCTCGGTCGAGATCGGCGAACAGCGCGGCTCCGTACGCGACGGCCACCGCCGGAATGTCCGCGGGTACAAAGGTCCCGGCTACCGGTGCCAGCGGCGTCGGGTACTGCAGCTGAAAGCGCATGTCCGGCGGAATCGTCCCGGCGTCCTGGAGGCTCCGAAACAGCTGAAAGGACTCGAGGTAGGCGTCCGCGTAGCCCAGGTCCGGCCACCGCACGGCGTCGGCCTGAACCCCGTCGGCGAGGCGCAGAAGCGGCATCAGAGATGCCGCTTGACCGCGGTAAACGCTCGAGTCGGTGCGCTCCACCTGCTGGAAATCCGCCATCTCCTGGAACTTCCGAATCTGAAAGCGGATCCAGGAGTTGCGGTCGCCGGTCTCCCCGTCGGTCATGCGTCGCACGCCGTGAGGTACGCGCGAGCTGATCTCGCGCATCACCGTCTCGGCGTCGGGCAGGTTGACCGAACCGTTGAAGTGGACGCTGCTGGGGGGCATGCCGACCGACGTTACTCCGTCGCGGACGCGTTCCGTCCTGGCACCTGGCCGGCATAGCGGCTTCATCCGAGCGCAGATGCGGCCCGCTTGCCGCCGGCGGCGTCCTGGTCAGGGGACGGAAGGCAGCAGCTCCCGGTAGCGGAAACGGCCGAGGCGCTCCCCCGGGGTCGATCCCAGAGCGAGCCTGGTCCCGGCGACGTAGATCAGGAGCGTCAGCGAGAGCGCCATGGCGAGGCCGATGGCACCGGTCAGCAGCGTGCTGCTGGTCGCCGCGCCGACGGCCCCGACGATCACGACGTCGAGGCCGATCGCGGCGCCCAGGCGCAGGACCCCGGGCCGGACCCGGTTTGCCGAGCCGACGTCCGGGGCGCGCGCGAGCCGGAGGACGACGAGCGACGCGAGCAGCGAGAATCCGACCAGCGCGATGCGGCCGAACAGATCCTCCGCCTGGTGCAGGTACCGGGCGGCCGGCACGCCGACCGCGATGCCGAGACCCGCCAGCACGGTAACCCAGATCGCGGCCGCGGGGACAAGCCCACGCACGAACGTTGTGAACGGCATCCCGGTCACCCCGGCGACCAGGCTGGTGTACACGCGGGACCCTGGAAGTACCCGGCCGACGACGACACCCACGGCACCGGTCCGCCGGAGACGCTCAGAGGCTCGAAGCAGATGTCCTCGCAGGCGAAGGCGGTCCGCCAGCCGTTCCAGGCGTTCCTGCCCGACGTGCCGCGACCACAGGTAGCAGATGAGGGCGCCCGACACGCAGGCGGCGAACGCGAGCGGCAGGAAGAGCCACGGCGAGATCTGCCCGGCCGACATCATGATGCCGGCCACCAGGAGCAAGCCGTCCCCGGGGAACATCGGCAGTGGGACGCCGGCCTCTTCCACGAAGATCAGAAGGCAGATCACGGCAACCGCGAGTGGGCCCCAGAGGCTTTGCACTGATTGCACGGCAGTTACCACTACGCAACGCGTGTGGCGGAACTATGTCACGCTCCTGAGCCGGGGAGCTTGGTAGTGAGACGTCAGCGGGTGCCGGGCTCGTCTCCCGACGTCACCCAGCGACCACCTCCGCCGGCGCCGACCAGGTCGTCCGCCGACTCCGGGCCCCAGGTACCGGGCGCATAGCTTTCAGGGTGCCCCTGCGTCTCCCACGCCGACACCACCGGATCCACGATCTCCCACGAACGCTCGATCTCACCGCCGCTCGGAAAGGAGCTGTGCCCGCCAGTCAGAACCTCCGAGAGCACGTTCTCGTAGGCGTCGGCCAGCGGCGCGCGCGTCAGCGACTGATATTCCAGCTTCAGCCCCGCCGGCACCACCTCGAAGCGCGGCCCCGGCCGTTTGGCCCCGATCCGGAGCAGGAGCCCTTCATCGGGCTGGAAGCGAATCACGATCAGGGTCGGCAGACCCCGCTGGGTGAACCCGTTCGAGCGAAGCGCCGGCGAGTCCTTCAACCGGATCACCGCCTCGGTAAGGCGCCGCCGCAGCGCCTTCCCGGTCCGGATGAAGATCGGCACGCCCTGCCAGCGCCAGTTCTCGATCCCCAGCTTGGCGGCCGCGTAGGTCTCGCGCCGGGAGTCGAAGCTGACGCCGTGGGCATCCAGGTAGCCGTCGTACTGACCCCGGACGGCGAGCGTGGGGTCGATCGGCTGCACCGCGCGCAGCAGCTCGAGCTTGGCATGGCTGACGTCGGCGGGCGCGAGCGTGGTCGGCGGCTCCATCGCGATCAGGGCCAGGAGCTGCAGCACGTGGTTCTGGACCATGTCGCGAACCGCGCCCGTGGCGTCGTAGTAGCCGGCCCTACTTCCGATGTCGTCCTTCTCGGCGGCGGTGATCTGGATCCACTCGATCATGGTCCGGTTCCAGATCGGCTCGAAGAGCGCGTTGCTGAACCTGAAGGCGAGGACGTTCTGCACCGTGTCCTTGGCCAGGTAGTGGTCGATGAGGTAGATCTGGGCGGGATCGAAGAGCTCGTTCAGCTTCGCGTTCAGCTGCCGTGAGGTGCCGACGTCCCGGCCCAGCGGCTTCTCCATCACGATCCGCTCGTTCCCGGCCCGCTCGGCGAGCCCGGCCGCCCGCAGGCTGCCCAGGATCGGATCGAACGTGGTCGGCGGCGTGGCGAGGTAGAAGATGACGTGGTCGGCTCCTTCGGTCGCCTGTTTCAAGGGGCCGAAGGTGGCCGGGTCGCCATAGTCGAGCTGGATCCAGGTCGCGGTCTGTGCCAGCCCCGGATTGCCGCTCGCCTCCCGCACGAGATTCGAAAACTCGCCGTTGGCGGGCGCCGATCGCCCAGCGCCGTGGAGCTGGACCCCGCCCTGCGCCACGCGCGCCTGGTTTCCGAGTGCGGGGAGGATCTTTCGCCGTGAGAGATCGCCGGTCGCACCAAAGATGACGACCTGCGTCCGTGCCTTACTCGTACCCACCGCCTCTCATCATCGCACCTCTTCGGGAAAGGCCCGGAGACGCTCACTCGTGGGGCCGAGACTCCTCTTCGCCGGATCCGGCAACCGCGTCATGGCCGGCCGCGACCGAGGCGAACGGGATGGCCCCGGAGGCCGGAGGTGGGTGCGTCCCGGGATCACCGGCAGCTCCGGGTAGCTCCGCTGCCGCTCCTGGCACTCCGGTCACGCTCGTGTCGTGTTCGCCGAGTTCGGTCCCGGACTGCTCCGCACCCGAGTCCTCCGCCGCCGAGTCGACCACAACGCCACCGGTGGCCAAACCCCCGGGAACCACGCCCTGTACAGGGGGCTCCGGCACCGCGACGGAGCCCTCCGGCTCCTCGGCCGCCGTCACCGGAGGTCCCTCGAGGATCGCCGGCGGCGTCGGCGGATCCCCGAGCGCCGTCTCGCTCGCAGTGAGGCCCGATGCGGCGGGCGTCGAACCGTCTTCGGGAGTCGCCCCATCGCTCTGAGGCTCCACCGTGGCGGCGGCGGCTGCCTGGCCCTCATCGGGCGTCGCCTCGGGAAGAGGCGACTTGGCGGCGGCGACCGTGCTCAGGTCGATCTCGGGTGTCGACGCGCCAGGCGCGGCGTCAGCCGCGACAGCACCCGTCCCCTCCGGTTCCCCGGGCATCGCCTCCCCGACTGTCGATTCGCCCGCGGGCCGGTCCAGGATCTCGGAGGCGACGGTCTCGCCGAGGGGTCGATCGGCCACGCCGACCGCCGTCTCGGTCGACGCCGCCGTGTCGGAAGCCGGCTCCTGGTTGACGACGGCAACGGTGGGGCCGGAGCTGGAGCCAAAGTTCGGCTCCTCCTCGAACGCCTCCCGCATCTGCTGCGTCAGGCCCTCGCGGGCGGCCTGGAACTCGCGAAGCATCCTGCCCATCTGGGCACCCATCTTCGGCAGGCGGCTGGGACCGAAGATGATGAGCGCGATCGCCAGCAGGATCACGACGTAAAGCGGATGAAAACCAAAAAAGTCCACGCAGTTTGTCCTCGCTCGCCAGCGTACGCCCCGCACTCGGGCACGTCATTCTGCACGTTCACTCGTCCTTCGCCGGCCGCCGAAACGACCGCAGCTTTCCTGGGACCATGGAGCTGATGCAAGCGCGCGCGGCGGACCGTCTCACCAACGGCCGCGACCTGGGCGGACTGCCCACCTCCGACGGCCGGAAGGTCCGCTCCGGCCTCCTCTTCCGCTCCGACGACACCGGCTGGTCCGGCGGCGCGCATTCCCCGGTCCTTCCCGAGCGGGTGGCGACCGCGTTCGATCTGCGCCGTCCCGAGGAGGTTGCCGCGCGAGGGCTGCCATGGTTCGTCGACCAGGCCACGCAGCGGATCTCCAGGAACCTGTCGCCGGTCGGCACGGTGGCGACCACGATCACGAACGCGACGGAGCTCGCCGAGTTCTACCTCCGTCTGTTCGAGGCCCAGGCGGACAATCTGGGCCAGATCGCCGATGACCTGGCCCGGACCGACCGCCTGCCCGCGGCCGTGTACTGCGTCGCCGGGAAGGATCGCACCGGGGTCGTGGTGGCCACCCTGGCCCGGCTGCTCGGCGTCCGGGACGACGCGGTGGTAGCCGACTACACCCGCAGCGCCCGGTTCATGGAAGGCGTGCGCGAGTCCGGCCAGCTCGGAGACCTCGGCCGCAGCCCGGTCGTCCTTCCCCTCTACGACGCCCCCGGGGAGGCGATGAACCTGTTCCTCGAGGGGGTCGCGTCCGTCTACCCGACCGCCGACCGGCTGGCTCGCGGGTTCGGCCTCGACCCCTCCACGGTCACCCGGCTGCGGGACCGCTACCTGGAACCGGACGGCTCATAGAGGATCTCCAGGCGGTCGGCGCCGCCACCGACCGTCAGGTGATAGCGATCGGTCGAGGTGGCGTATTCGGGGCTCTGCCACTCGAGGTGGCCTCCCACGGCGCCCAGCTGGACATCACCGATCCGGAGCTTGCTGGCGCCGCCCCGCGTGGTCAGCCGGAGAGCGCTGCCGGCCGGCATCCGTAGCTCGCAGCGGCTGACCCCACCGCCGATCTCCAGGGGTACGGTTCCCCGTGGTTCTGGCAGCGCGATCGCGATCCGGCTGCCTCCCCCGCGCAGCGTCAGGCTCTCCACCGCCACACCGGTCAGATCAGCCGACCAGCGGTTGCCACCCCCGGCCACCTCTATCGACCAGCGGAGTCCAGCCTGCAGCGTGATCTCGCCGGGGCCCAGCCAGCCGCCGAACAGCAGGCGCCGGCTGGACGCCAGAGTCACCGTTCCGCCCGACTCCTTGAGCTCGACGTCGCGGCCGGTGCCGAAGTCGGCGCGGCAGAGCTCGCTGATCGGAGCCGACTCCAGCGTCACGTTGTTGAGGCCCGAGGCGATGACGAGGCCGGCATGGGAGACCGGTCCGCTCCCCACCGCCAGCGGACCTCCGGGCCCGGCCGTGGCATGGTGCTCGTCGAGGCGCCGCAGCTCGTCCCGCAACGACAGGTCGAGGACGGAAAGCAGCCGGTCCACCGTCGCGAGCCGGTCAGGCTCGGCGACCGCCAGCAGATCGCCGACGGCCGCGGCCAGCGGATCGGGGACCCCCGCCAGCTGCCCTCTCGCACCTTCACCGAGCGCGACCAGGATCCGACGCCGGTCCTCCGGATCAGTCCGGCGCCGTACCAGGCCTCGCTGCTCGAGCCGATCCACCACACCGGTGACCGCGCCGGTCGTCAGCCGCAGGGCGGTCGCCAGGCGGCCGGCGGTGGTCTCGCCCTCGGCCGCTATCAGCTCCAGGCCGCGGAGCTCGTTGGAGGACAGGCCGAGCATTTCGGCGTGGTGCTGGTGGGCGTCGACGACGTCTGATGCCAGGCGCCGTACGGTCGCCAGCAGCTGCGGACCGGGATCAGCGGCGGAAGATTCTTGGGGAGGGGGTTGCATGTCATTATCTTAGCGGTTAAGATAATGAGGACGACAGCGACAGGGCCTCCGGATGGCAGTCCGGGTCCCCCAGCCGCAGCGCCGTCACGGTCCCGCCGGCCGCGGGGCGACCCTGCGCTCGAGGCGTGCAAGCGTGGCGCGGGACCCATGGGCCGGCACCTTTCGTTTGCATCCCACGGGAGTCCACCAGTCATGCCCATCGATCAGCACGAGCTTCAGATCACCCCGTCCGTTCCCGTGCCCGGGACCGAGCCCGGCGGCGAGGCCGCCATCGAGCCCGCAGCTTCGACCCGGGCGGCGACACCACCGTTCGAGCCGGTCGGCGTCGAGGAGGGAGCCCAGCCCGCGCCGGCGGTCTCGCAGCCCCGCGAGTCGGCGACCCTTCAGTTCCTGGGCGGGGTGGCCAACCTCCGCGTGAGCGTCGATCCCACGCTCCCCAACCGCTACGCGGCGCGCTTCGAAGGGCCGCAGCCTGAGGTCACCGAGTTCGGGAACGAGATCACGATCCGCTACCACGGCGGACCCTGGACGTGGGGTCGAATGGAGGCGGACGTGCGCCTGCGCCCCGATGTCATCTGGACGCTGCGCGTGCGCGGCGGCGCGTCCCGGGCCGAAATCGACGTGCGTGACCTCGACCTGCGAGCCTTCGAGATCACCGGAGGGGTCAGCAGGATGGACCTCGAGCTGGGCGAGGCCCACGGCACGGTCCCGGTCCGCATCCACGGCGGCGTCTCCCGCGTCGACATCAGCCGGCCGGCCGCGGTTCCGGCCCGCGTCGAGATCAACGGAGGGGCGAGCCGGCTCTCGCTGGACGACCAGGACCTGGGTGCGATCGGGGGCCCCAGCCGGCTGCAGACGAGCGGCTTCGAGACCGCCGGCGATCGCCTCCAGATCGACGTGCGCGGCGGGGCCAGCCGCCTCAACGTCCAGTCGCGTTAACGTCCGCGATCGAGATCGGGCGGCGGGCTCCTCGGGATGCCCGCCCCCCTTCCCTCGATTACAAGGGCAAGGAAGTTGCAATAGTCGCGGTAGGATGCGGGGCGTGCGCACCACGCGCCGCGATGACGAAGTGGCAGAGCAGGCCCTCATCGCCGACCTCCGCGGTCGAGGGCTCCGGGCCACGCCACAGCGCGTCGTGCTGCACCGCATCCTCCGCAGCGTCGACGGCCACATCACGGCCGAGGAGCTGCTCGGCCGGGCGACGGAGCAGCTTCCCAGCGTGTCCCTGCCGACCATCTACGCCGCGCTCGCCCTGCTCGAGGACCTGGGCCACATCCGGCGGGTGAGCGCGCTCGGCGGCACCACGATCTACGACACCCGCCGGATTGCCCATCACCACGTGGTGTGCCGCGTGTGCGGGCAGGTCGAGGATCTGGAGGCATCGGCTGACACGCGGGCGGTCGTCCGCGCGGCCGAGGCGGGGGGCTTCACCTCGCTCTCCCCGCAGGTCACCGTGCAGGGCGTGTGCGCCCGGTGCACCGCACGGGCGGCGGGGTCGCCCGCGGCGGTCTGAAGGGCGGCGTCAGCCTGGCACTCCGGGCGCCCCGGTGTCTAGCATCGTCGGCGACACCCATGTCCCAGCCGTCTCGCACACCGTCTCCCGACTCGGTGACCTGGCGCATCGCCCGGTCGGCGCTGGCGACCTTGATCATGCTCGCCGCCTTCGTGGCGGCGCCGGAGCTCACCGCCTTCTTCCCGAGCATGGACCGCGACCGGGGCGTCGTCCTGGCCATCCAGTGGGGTATCGCCATCATCGCGCTGATCGCCGGGGTGATCGCGATCCGTGGCTGGCTGGGACTCATCTTCAGCCGGCTCGACCGGCAGGCCGCGGTCGTCCTGCGCAACATCGGCACCTGGGCGCTCTACGCCTGTCTCGTCCTCGCCCTGCTGGCGCTGCTCGGCGTCAACCTCTCCGGCCTGCTGGTCGGAGGTGCGATCGTCGGCGTGATCGTCGGGGCCGCGGCGCAGTCGTCGCTCGGCAACTTCTTCGCCGGCATCCTGCTCATGCTGGCACGCCCCTTCGAAGTCGGGGTCACGCTGCGCCTCCGCACCACCATCGCCGGCATGATCGAGTTCGAAGGCACCGTCGCCGACACCAACGCCTTCTTCACCACGCTGCGCACCACCAAGGGCGAGCTGATGCGGCTGCCGAACCAGCTGGTCATGAACTCGGCGATGACGGTCGGCAAGCCCCCGCTGCAGGGCACGGTGCAGGTCTCGGTGCCGGCGGACCTGTCGCTGACGACCCTGCGGTCGCGCGTCCACGACAACCTCAAGGACCTCGGGGCGGAGGTGATCGTGACGCCGATCAGCATCACCCCGGGGTTGGAGGCGGGGCCGGCTCTGGTCCTCTGCCAGCTCGACGTGCGCTCGCGACAGCCGCTGGACGACGGGGCGCTGACCGACGCGGTCACCGCGGCGATGGCGCGGCAACCGGCCTAGCGGGGTAGGGTCGACTGCCGCACCCGCGCTAGGGTCGCTGTCCGCACTCTGACGCTACCGGGCGTGGACTTGGGGCTACCCGGTCACGGCCTGAATCGATTCCCCCACCACCTCGATGATGCGGTCGATCTGTTCCTCGGTGGTGCAGAAGGGTGGTGCCATCTCGACCACGTCCTGCCGGTTGCGAATCAGCACGCCCCTCTCGCGGGCGGCGGCCACGATTCTGGTGCCGACGGCCTCCGACTCCGGGTAGGACTCGCGCGTCTTCCGGTCGGCGACCACCTCGACCGCCGCCATCAGCCCCATCCCCCGGATGTCACCGGCGGACGGCAGGGAATCGAACTTCTGCAGCCCCCGGCGCAGCCGCTCGCCCATCGTGGCGGCACGGGCGACCAATCCCTCTCGCTCGATGACGGCCAGGTTGGCCAGGCCCACCGCGCAGGCGGTGGCATGACCCGAATAGGTGTAAGCGTGCATCCAGGCCGTCTGCTTGGGCAGATCGCGCAGGAGCTGGTCGACCTTCTCGCCCAGGATGATGCCGCCGAGAGGGATGTACCCGCTGGTCACGCCCTTGGCGAAGGACACGATGTCAGGCTCCACGCCCCACCGCTCGAGGCCGAACCAGGTGCCAAGACGGCCGTACCCGGTGATCACCTCGTCGGCGATGAAGAGCACCTGGTGGCGATCACAGATCTCCCGAATCCTCTGGAAGTAGCCGTCGGGCGGCGGGATCACACCGCCCGCGCCCTGCACCGGCTCCGCGATGAAGGCCGCGACGGTGTCCGCGCCCTCGCGCAGGATCGCCTGCTCCAGCTGGTCGGCCGCCCAGGCTCCGCACGCCTCCTGTGTCTTCCCCTCCGCCCAGCCGTCCCAGCGATACCAGTAGGGGGGCTCGATCTGGAGGAAGTCGGGCGCCAGCGGACCGAACTGGGTGTGGTAGTTGGCCATCCCGGTCGCGCTCATGGCGGCGTAGGTGACGCCGTGGTAGGCCCAGCGGCGGGAGAAGATCTTGGTCTTGGTCGGTTTGCCCTGCAGCTTCCAGTAGGAGCGGGCGAGCTTGAAGGCGGACTCGTTGGACTCGGCGCCGCCGCTCGCGAAGAACACCGACCGCATCGACGGATAGGCGATGGAGACGATCTTCTCGGCGAGCTCGATGGCGGGCAGATTGGCCTGGCCGTTGTAGTTGGAGACGAACGCGAGTCGCGTCATCTGGTCGGCCGCGGCCTCCGCCAGCTCGCCCCGGCCGTGCCCGATGTTGACGTTCCAGAGCTCGCTCAGCCCGTCGATGAACTCCCGGCCGTCCGCACTCCTGACCAGGCTCCCGCGTCCGCTGACCAGCACCAGCGGCCCGGCGGCAGTCTGCGCCGAGTTGTGGAGGGGATGAACGACAAAGCGGTGATCGAGGCGCTGGGCCTCCTCGACGGTGAGCTCGGTCATGCCGCTAACCGTAGCTCTCGGATTGCCTGCGTGACCATCCACGTCCTGGCGCTACCCGGCCCGGGAAGGGGCGGAGTGCGGACACTCTGACGCTACCCAGGCCGCGGGAAGGGGCGGAGTGCGGACACTCTGGCGCTGCGCGGGTTCATTCTCGGAGAATGGGGCGGCCATGAACATCGACGGCCAAGCCGCTCTCGTCACCGGCGGCGCCTCCGGCCTGGGTCGGGCCACCGCGGAGGCGCTCACCCGCCGGGGAGCCAGCGTGACGATCGTCGACCTCCCCACCTCGGCGGGCGCGGAGCTGGCGGCGGAGCTCCCTCGGGCCCGGTTCGTCGCCGCGGACGTGACCAGCGAGGAGGAGGTCAGGCACGCGGTGGAGGAGGCCGGGGACCTGCGCATCGCGGTCTGCTGCGCCGGCATCGGGGCGGCCGGCCGCATCGTCGGTCGGGGGGGAGCCCACCCACTCGACCTCTTTCGAAAGGTGATCGACGTCAACCTGGTCGGCACCTTCAACACGCTCCGCCTGGCCGCCGAGCGGATGAGCAGGGCGGAGCCGGTCGAGGGCGAGCGCGGTGTCGTGATCCAGACCTCCTCGATCGCCGCCTTCGAGGGGCAGGTCGGGCAGGCGGCTTACGCGGCTTCCAAGGCCGGGATCGCCGGTCTCACGATCGCCGCCGCGCGGGATTTGGCGCAGCACCTGATCCGGGTCTGCACGATCGCTCCCGGGACGATGGACACGCCGCTCCTGGCCGGGCTCGACTCGCAGTTCCGCGAACGCCTGGCGGCTGCCATCCCGCATCCGTCGCGGCTGGGCCGGCCCTCCGAGTACGCGCAGCTGGCGGTGGCGATCATCGAGAACCCGCTGCTCAACGGCGAGACCATCCGGCTCGATGGGGCGCTCCGGATGAGCCCACGCTAGACTCCGACGACTTCCGACGACTTCCGACGACTCCGACGACCTCTACGGAACTCGGGATCCCACCAAGGAGGATGGACGATGACGTACTTCTCGGGCAGCTCTGCGGAGGTGAACACGCCTGCGACCTGGTCGATCCCGGCCGAGCTGGAGCCGCTGGGGATGGGGCCGGGCATCACGTTCCGCCCCACCGTCGGCAAGAACCTGCTGGTGAACGTGGTGCGGCTGGAGCCCGGTGCGCATCCCGCGCGGCACAACCACGACGAGGAGCAGGCGTCGTACGTGCTGGAAGGCGTGATGGAGATCGAGATCTCGGGCGAAAAGCGCCGGGTAGGCCCCGGGGAGCTCGTCATCATCCCGCCCAACGCGCCGCATGAGGTCTGGACCCCGGAGGGACCGACCACCATCATCGATATCTTCTCCCCGCCGCGCCAGGCGCTTCTGGACGTGCTCGCCGCCCACCAGAAATAACGCCGATTGCCGGCAAACGGACCTCATTCGGACGGCGCAGGGGGTCCTTTGCCGGCAATCCGTCCTCACCAGCCGGGCAGAGGAGGTACCGATGGCGACAGCGACCGGGCTCGCGGCGGTGGACCACATCGTGGTGTTGATGCTGGAAAACCGCTCCTTCGACCACCTGCTCGGCTTTCTGTACACGGATGCCGGGAACACCTCGCCGGCCGGCGACCCCTACGAGGGCCTCACCGGCTCTGAGTCCTGTCCGGGCAGCGACGGCACGGCGGTGCCGGTGCTCCGTCTCACGCCGGCCACCGCCGACCTCTACTTCTACCCCGGCGCCGACCCGGGCGAGGGGTACGCCGCCACCAACGACCAGTGCTACGGGTCGCAGCAGGCACCCGCGACGGGCGCGGTCGCTCCGATGCGGGGGTTCGTGACCAACTATGCGCAGGCGATCCAGGACAACCGGTCGAAGGGTTGGTACGTCTTCCCGGGCACCGCCGAGAGCTGGATCATGGGCTGCCACACCTCGGAGACCCTGCCCGTGCTCTCGGCCCTCGCCCGGGGGTTCTGTGTGTGTGACCACTGGTACGGCTCGGTCCCGACGATGACGATGCCGAACCGCGCCTTCCTCTGCGCGGGCACCTCGCAGGGTCAGATGGACGACCAGACCAAGAAGTTCACGGTGGGCTCGATCTTCGGAGCGCTGACCCAGGCCGGGGTGCCGTGGAAGATCTACGGGTACGACACCCCGCCGCTGACCAAGTCGGACTTTCCCGACACCAGCTCGGCGCCGCTGACCAACTTCGGACTCTTCACCGACTTCCAGACTGACGCCCAGGGCGGGAACCTCCCCGCCTACGCGTTCCTGGAACCCTCGTGGGGGTCGGACGGCAACTCACAGCACCCCAACTACAACGTCGCGCTCGGCGAGCAGCTGATCCTCGACACCTACCGCGCGCTCCGTGATGGTCCCGGCTGGGACTCCACACTGCTCATCGTCACCTACGACGAGCACGGCGGGTGCTTCGACCATGTCTCCCCGCCCTGGGGAGCCACGCCGCCGGACAGCACCCCCGGCGAGTACGGGTTCGACTTCACGCGCTTTGGACCTCGGGTCCCGGCGATCCTGGCCGGCCCCATGGTTCCCGCCGGGACCGTGTACCGCGTCCCGAACGGCACCACGCCGTTCGACCACACGTCCGTGCTCGCCACCGTCGAGCACCGTTTCGGCCTCGGCCCGCTCACCGAGAGGGATGCGGCCGCCCCGGATGTCGGGGGCGCGCTGACCCTGTCGACACTGCGTACCGACGACCCCCTGGCCGGCGTGAGCGCGCCCACGCCCCCCGCCAACCCGACCAACCTGACGGTCCAGCCGTCGCATCTACAGGAGGTGCAGGCGGCGCTGGTAACCCAGGACTCCGGAGCCCCGGCTCCGACGCTCTCAGCGCTGCGAACCAATCAGGACTATCAGCGCTTCATCAGGGAGCACGGGTAGGCGGACGCCGCGGCGCGGCGCCCGCCCTCCCGGCTCAGAACCCGCTCTCGACCAGGCGCTGGAAGAGCGCCCGATAGTCGTGCAGCAGCCGGCGCAGCTGTTCGGTGTCGGGCTCGCCGCCCATCCACTCGCCCTGCATCTGCTCACGCTGCTCGGTCAACCTCCGCTCGAGGTTCTGGATCACATCCCCGACGAGGCGGTCGGCTTCCCCGACCGCGTTCCTGGGGTCGTCGACAAAGGCACCCTGCACCGACGCCCAGCGCTCGAGGAGACCGTCCATCTCGCCCCGACTGCCCCGTTGGCCCGCGGCTCCGTCGTTCGGTCCGGGATCGGTCGCCCGCGGCGCACCGCTGCCCGCCCGCATACCTCGAGTGTCGACCCCGGGGGTCCCGGCGTCCGGGCCGCCCTGGACGTCGCCGGCCCTCTCGTCCCGGAACGTCCCAGCCGGTTCCTCCGGGGGAACCGTCGACGGCCGATTCGCGTACCGCTGTCCGCCGTCCTCGGCGGCAGGCTGGTCCGCGCCCGCGCCGTTGACCGGGGCCGGCCATTGAGTCCCCGGCTGGTAGCCGGACTGCTGCTCCACACCCTGCCGATCAGGCGCGGGCGCCTGTCCGGCGGCCTGGTAGTCGGATCGCTGCTGCTGTTCGGTCATCGGTCATCTCCAGTTGTGGTGCCGACGGGGGTGCCCGCCGCGGTGCCGGTCGCCGGGCCTTCGTCGCGGAGCAGCGAGTCGAAGAGGCTGCGGTACCGCTGCATCGCGATACGCATCTGCTCGGTGCTCGCGCCGTCGCCGGAGAGGGCGACGGCGTGTGCGGCCCGGTAGTCGGCCACCTCGTGCGGGTGGTCGACGGAGACGTCGTCCGCGGTCCGGTCGAAGTCGTGCATCGGGTAGCCACGCTCAGCCATGACCGCGCTGACCAGGCGGTCCGCCTCGCCGAGCGCCTGGCTCGGGACGTCGACAAAGCGCTGCTGGACGGCCATCCACTCGCTCGTGTAGCGCTGGCGGTCAACGGCCCCGAGCGGGCGGATCTGGAAGCCGTGCCGCCGCTGCTCACGTTCCTGGAGATTCCGCTCTGCGGCTCCAGTGTCACCGGTCGACTGCAAGGTCCGGTCGTACTCGGGACCGAACCGCTGGCGGAGCTGCTGCGAGCGCCGGCGTCGACTGCCGGCGATCGCAACCACGATGCCGATGATCACGAGGATCGCCACCACGACGATGGCGATTCCGATGTACAGGCTCACCTGGACCTCCTTCATGCTGACGTGCTGCTTTGGAGGATCAGATTATAGCATCGATCCTAGAAGTATTGATATTAGTCATATAACTATTAGCGGTCGGTTGCTCACCTCGGCCTCCCGAGCTCGACGGACGCCGCACGTGATCTCGACACACTCCCGTAACACCCGACCGGTAGGCTGCGCCGGGCGATGAAGCTCCTGATCGAGATCCTGATCTCCGTCGTACTTCACCCACTGGCGTTCGTCCTCGCGCTCATCAACATCGCGTTCCGGCACGACCTGTCCCTCCTGCAGAAGGTGCTGTGGGGGATCGTGTCCGTTATCTGGGGGGTGGGCCCGATCCTGTACATCCTGCTGGGGGGAGGTTCGCTGTGGTGATCACCAGCCGGCAACGGGGGACCAGCGCGACGATCGAGCTGCGCCGAAGCTCCTCAGGTGGGGTCGCCAGGTGGCGTGAAGTACGTGACCTGGCCGGCCGAGACGAGGCGCAGCTGGAAGTCGTCGACGAAGTAGAGGTCCGGGCCCGCGTAAGCGAGGCTGGTCGGCTGCTTCAGGTGCGCGCTCATCGCCCCCACCGACGACTCCGGGTTGTCGCTGCCGGGCTGCCCGGTGCCGGCGACAGTCGAGATGACGCCCCGTGCGGACACCTGCCGCAGCTGGCGATTGCCCTCGTCGGCGATCGCAAAGCCGCCCTCGGGGTTGGAGGCGACGGCGGATGGATCATCGAGCTGAGCACGGACGGCGGGTCCTCGGTCCCCGGCCAGCCCGCGCTTGCCGGTGCCGGCGACGGTGGTGATGACGCCGGTGGGGAGATCGACCTGACGGATGCGATCGTTGCCGCTGTCGGCGATCAAGAGATGATCCGACGAGACGGCCAGACCGTCAGGGTGGTTGAACTCGGCAGCGAGTGCCGGCCCGCCGTCCCCGGCGAAGCCCGATTGCCCGTTCCCCGCGATCGCGGCCACTCCGCCGCTGACGGGATTGACCGCGAAGACCTGGTCGTTCAACTGGTCGGAGAAGTAGACGGTACCGGTGGCCTGGTTGACGGCGACCCCACCCACCTGCTGGGCCCGACCGACGGATTCCAGGTCGCCTCCCTGGATCGTGCGCACGGTACCGCTCAACTGGTCGGCGAAATAGAGCTGCCCTTTGGGGCCGACGGCGAGCGCGGTGGGCCGGATCGCGGCCCCCAGCGCCGCGTCGCCGTCCGCGGTGGCGGCCGGCTCGCCGGGCCGGGGGTCGGTGGCACGTCCGGCGACCAGGGTCACGGTGCCGGCGCTGGTGTCGATCTCGTAGATCTCGCGCAGGAACGCGGCGTAGAGGATTCCGTGGGGCCCCACCGCGACCGCGGTCGCAGCCCGTCCCGCCCAGGCCGCCTGGCGGTTCGGATCGAGCTCTATCCGCGTGATCGCCGTGTAGGCGAACACGCCGGCCGCGACGGCGAGGATGACGGCCACCGCGATCAGGACACGGAATGCCAGCCCGGCCCTGGTGACGCCCAACGGCCGCGGGGTGCCCCTGCGCGCGCGGAATCTCGGGATCGGACACCGGCGGGCATTCTACCCAGGGGGTTCGCTGACTCGGTCAGGACAGTACGGGCGGTGGTGGCGTGTCTGGTGAGGGGTTGATCCCCCCTCGTCGCCTCTCCGCGCGGGAGCTGACCGCGACGTGACGCCGCCGATCCAGGTACTCGTCCTGGGAAGCTGCGGCGCGTGGCCCGAGCCCGGGCGGGCGTGCGCGGGCATGGTGGTCGAGCACGCCGGCTATCGGGTCGTGCTCGACCTCGGATACGGGACCTTGAGCCGGCTCCTGACCGAGCTCGGGTCGGTGTCGGCGCAAGGGCTGGACGCGGTCGTGGTCACCCATGCCCACCCCGACCACTGCGTCGACCTCCACGGCCTGCTCCGCGCCCGCTGGTTCGGCGATCGCGCGGCGCCCTCCATTCCGCTCTGTTGCCCGATCGAGGTCGTGGACCGGCTGGTGGCGTTGGAGGACGGTCAGCGCTCTGCGATCGAGGCCACTTTCCGGTGGTCGCCTCTTCCTGCCGGGGCGCTGCGCCTGGGTCCGTTCCGGCTCGTCAGCCTCCCGCTCCCTCACCACGTGACGAACGTTGGAGTGAGGATCGAGAGCGCGGACGGCGCCGGCCCCACGATCGCCTACACGGGCGACACCGGGATGGATCCCCGCCTCGTCGAGCTGGGGCGGGATGCCGATCTCTTCATCGTCGACGCCACCACGCGTGACCAGCAGCCCTCCTCCGCGCCGGGGGACGGGCTCAACCTGCGGGACGTGGAGGCGGGTCAGGTCGCCGCCGCGGCCGGGGCGCGATGCCTGCTGCTGACGCACTTCTGGCCCGGCAACGACCGTGAAGCGTCACGACGCGCGGCCGCCACCGCCTACTCGGGGCCGGTCCTGCTCGCGGATGAGGGACTCCGTCTCGACGTGAGAGGCGGCTGACCCCGACGCGGTCCGCTCCAGCTCTGACGTTTGTCTACAAAGGAACCCTTCGCAGCCCGGAATGAGGTGCTCCTGTATACAAACGCCGCCGGCGGGTGCTAGGACCTGGGCAGCACCCGGGTCAATCGCAGTCGCGTCGGTGGCTCCTGCAGCACGTCTTGCGCGGCGTTCCAGCGTGCGAAGTGAGGAGTTTGACGGTGGGCTTGCATCGCCTCCTCGTCGCGGTAGACCTCATAGAAGTAGTAGGTGTCGGCGTCCGCACCGTCCTGCAAGACCTGAAAGTCCACGCAGCCGGGCTCGTCCCGCACCGAGGAGACGGCGTCGTCCTCGATCACGTCCAGGAAGCGTTGACGCTGGTCGGGCTTGATCTTGACGGTGACGAAGATGGCGAGCATCCCCGCATCATCGTCCATCGCGGCCGCCCGGCTCCGAGCCTCCAGGTCGACCTCCGATCGGGGGTGACTGCCAAAGCCGTCACCGCCTCCACTCCGCGGCCGGGACGCGGGGCATCGTCTGCGTCACGGGCGGGACGCCGGCGCCCGCTCCGGCGGCGTAGAGCCGCGCGGCGACCTCCGCGGCGCTCACCGTCGGGTACTCGCGGCAGGCGTCGGCGATGGCCCTGAGCACGTGCTGCTGCAGCTCCCAACGGGGAAGATCGCGGTTGGTCCCGGCCCGCACGTGGTGCGCGATCGCGGCACACCAGTGCTCGAGCGGCGGAAGCCAGACGTGCTCGTCGTCGGCGTGCGACGGCCGCCCCGTCTCGGCCCGCTGAACCAGCACCGGCACCTTGACATCCTGACCGGCGACGACGTGCACGTAGCGATCGCCAGACTGGAAGAGCCGGAACGGGCGGAGGGCCAGACAAACCCTGGCGTAGCTGACCTCCCTCGCGTCGACAGTCCCCATCCGGCGCCGCATCCCTGGCCCAGTATCGCACAAATGTTCGCATACACCGTGGGCCCACGCCTGCGCCCGAACCGAGGAGGTCCCGGTGGATGCCGACCACCGCCGCCCGGGGGTTGAGGCCCGATCCTGGCTTCAGGATCAGGCCGCCACGGGGCAGCGCGTCAGTGACGGACCCGCCGGCGCTCAACCAGCCGGTCGGGGTCGAAATCCGGGCCGCGCAGCCAGCGGATGAACTCCTGCTCCCCGGCGATCACCCGGTCTGCCGCCGCCGGCACCTCGGCCGCGATCTCGCGCGGGATCGACGTGACGCCGTGGCGATCGCCGTGCAGCAGGTCGCCCGGCCGGACCACCAGGCCCCCCACCGTCACCGGCTGTCCCGCCTCTTCCAGCCGGACGTAGGCGTGCGAGACGCCCACCGATTGCGAGAAGAAGTGGAAGCCGAGCTCGCGCACCTCCTTCAGGTCCCGGACGCAGCCGTTGGTCACCGTTCCCGTGCAGCCGAGTGCGGTGAACGTGTTCCCCATCACCTCGCCCCAGAAGGACCCCGCACCGGGCGGATCATCGAGATCCTGGAGCACCACCACCCGCGGGGCGGGCAAGCGGCGGAGGTGGGTCCAGAGCGGCTCCGGGTCGCCGGCCCCGCGGCCCCGCGAACGGATGGTCCCCGTCGCCGCGTATCCGACCATGACGCCGAGGTCGGGGAACCGGCACTGGATCTCGTGGCTCATGTACCCCTCGTCGCGGGGGCGGACGTCGAAGGTCTCGATCGCGTTGCAGATGGTTGGGGAGTCGTACCGGGCCAGCGCGGCCAGGACCGCCGCGTCGAGCGGCTCGACGGTCCGTGATCTCGCCGGTCATGCCGCGGCCTCGGGCGGGAGGGCGAAACCCTCTTGCAGCCGCCTCATGCGTACTGGCCCGCGCTCGGAGTGGCGGCCGCCGACCCCCGCAAGGCTTTCACCCGTGCCGTCGCCTCCCCCCGCAGCATCGCTCCGTCCGACCCGGCAGTGATCATCCGGTAGCCGGCGTCGATCCAGCGCTGCGCGGTCCCGACGTCCCCGGTGTGGATCCCCGCGACCACGTGGTTGCGCCGGCAGCCCTCCGCGATCTCGAGGATCAGCCGCTCGTTCTCCGACCCCTCAGGCGGGGCCTGGTTCGGCTCCAAACCGTGGCCGAGACCGAGGTCCGAGGGGCCGACATAGACGGCGTCGACGCCGTCGACCTGCATGATCGCGTCCATGTTGCGCACGCCCTCGGGCGTCTCGATCATGGCGATCAACGAGGTGTGCCGGTTCGCGCGCTCGGCGTTGTAATCGTCGAGCAGGAACGAGGCCCGGGTGGGGCCCCAGCTGCGCGTCCCGCGAGGCGGATACTTCGCCCACGACACCGCCTGTTCCGCCTCCGCCGCGTTGTTGATCATGGGGACGACGATCCCGACCGCGCCCGCATCGAGCGCCTTCATGATGTGATCGGGTGCGTTCCACGGGACCCGGACGACGGGCTTGGCACCCGTCTGCGCCAGCGCCTGCAGCATCGGGACCAGCACGTCGTAGCCGATCAGGCCGTGCTGCATGTCCAAGCAGACCCAGTCGAAGCCCGAGCGTCCCATCAGCTCGGCCGTGAACGGGGAAGGAATCCCGCACCACGCCCCCAGCGTCACACCGTCGTCGTCGAACAAAGCGGCCATCGGCCCACGGTAGGCCCTTGCCACTGCGGTCAGTGGAAGGCGCCGCTGAAGATGAACCAGAGCATGGCGGCCAGCACCAGCGACTGCAGCCCGATGACGAGGGCGATCGAGCGCCAACCGAGGTGGAGCTTCGTGGTGTCGGCGACCACGTGCGCACGCGGGGCCTCGGTCTCGGGCAGGGTGACCCCCGGATCCCCGCTCCCCTCTCCCTCGGCGTCGGACAGCCGGCTGCCTCGCCGAAGCGGCGCGCGCCGCTGCTCCCGCCAGTACTTGCCGCAGGCCTCACAGTGGAACCACTGGAAGCACGAGCCCTGGTGCACGCTGTCGGGCTCGACCCACTCGGCGATCACCTTCACCTTCGGGTGGGGGCAGATCCTCGGTACCTCTGCCATCGGAGTCAGGCTACGCGCCCGCTGGAGGCCCGTGTCCCCGGGGCGCTGTCGATTCCCCCTCGCGGCATTCGTGGAGATCACGACCTCGGATTCGGACCATTGACAGGAGAGACCGTCATGCAGTACCTGCTCAGCGTCTACCAGCCCGCCGGCGACCCGCCCCCGCCCGAGGTGCTGGACCCGATCATGGAACGTGTCTTTGCGTGGGACCAGGAGTTGAAGGACCGCGGGCTCTGGGTCTTCACCGGCCGCCTGCTGCCCCCTCACACGGCGACGGTGGTGCGGACCCACGACGAGGAGACGCTGGTCACCGACGGCCCCTTCGTCGAAGGCAAGGAGGTCCTCGGCGGCTTCACCGTCATCCGCGCACAGGATCTCGACGAGGCGCTGCACTGGGCAGGCCGGTTCACCGGGATCACGGGACTGGCGGTGGAGGTGCGACCCTTCCTCGACGAAGGATGAAGGTATGACCCAGCGGACGCCGGCAGCGGGTGCGGCCACCGTCGAGGTGATCTTCCGCGCCGAATACGGGCGGGCCGCCGCGACGCTGATCCGCTTCCTCGGCGACATCGACCTCGCCGAGGAGGCGGTACAGGAGGCCTTCCTGGCCGCGCTCGCTCGCTGGCCGGCGACCGGGGTCCCGCCCAACCCTGGCGGCTGGATCGTGACCACCGCTCGCAACCGCGCCCTCGACCGGCTGCGCCGGGAGCGGACCCGCGACGGCCGGCAGGCGGCGGCGGTGCGGCTGCTCGAACAGGAACGAACCATGGACGACTGCACATCTCGACCGATCCCCGACGACCGGCTCCGGCTGCTCTTCACCTGCTGCCACCCGGCGCTGGCGATGGCGGCCCGGGTCGCACTGACGCTCCGCCTGCTCGGAGGCCTGACGACCACTGAGATCTCCCGCGCCTTCCTGGTCCCGGAGCCGACGATGGCACAGCGGCTGGTGCGGGCCAAGGCCAAGATCCGCGGCGCCCGGATCCCCTACCGAGTCCCCTCGCCAGACCAGCTTCCGGCACGCCTGACCTCGGTGCTGGCCGTGGTCTACCTCATCTTCAACGAGGGGTACACCGCCTCCACCGGCCCCGACCTGGTTCGCGACGACCTGTGTCAGGAGGCGCTCCGACTGGGCCGTCTGCTGGTGGACCTGCTCCCCCGCGAACCGGAGGCCTGGGGACTGCTCGCCCTGATGCTCCTCATCTCCGCCCGGCGGCCGGCGCGGACGACTCCGGCGGGGGAGATGGTTCCGCTCGCGGAGCAGGACCCCGCGCTCTGGGATCAGGCGCTGCTGGCCGAGGGTCGGCTGCTGGTCCGCCGCTGCCTGGATCGCGATCAGCCGGGTCCGTATCAGATCCAGGCGGCGATCCAGGCCGTGCACAGCGATGCGACCGGTGCGATCGGCCCTGACTGGTCTCAGATCCTCCTCCTCTACGACCAGCTGCTGGTGTTTCAGCCGAGCCCGGTGGTGGCGCTGCACCGGGCGGTCGCGGTGGCCGAGGTGGATGGCCCGGCACCGGCGCTGGCCGCGGTCGACGGCCTGGCGCTGGAGCAGTACCAGCCGTACTGGGCGATCCGCGCCGATCTCCTGCGCCGGCTCGGACGCCACGCCGCCGCCCGCGGCGCCTACGACCGGGCGATCGCGCTCACCGACAACGAGTCGGAGCGTCGGTTTCTCGCCACCCGCCGCGCCACCCCCCCGCCCGAATAACCGCACATTGCGAGCAATCGGACGTCATCCGGACGGTCTTGGGGTTACCTCGCCAGCAATGTGCGGTCAAATGGAGAGGGTGTCTCGTGCTTGAGGACGTGGTGGGGTTTCTGGTGTGTCCCCACTGTGGGCGGTCGCTCCAACGTGACGGGGGCGCGCTGCGGTGCGGGAGCGGGCACGCGTTCGACATCGCGCGGCAGGGGTACGTGAGCCTGCTGCCCGCCGGCGCCCGGGCGGACGGCGGCGACACTGCGGCGATGGTCGACGCTCGAGCCACCTTTCTGGCGGGCGGGCACTTCGCCGGCGTGGCGTCGGAGCTCGCGGCGGCCGTCTGCGACGCGCTCCGGCCGGTCGAGGCCGGCGGGGCTGTCATCGATGCGGGCGCCGGGACCGGCTACTATCTCGCCGCGGTCCTGGAGCGTCTCCCCGAGCGGGCCGGCCTGGCGCTGGACCTGTCGAAGTTCGCGCTCCGCCGGGCCGCGCGTGCCCACCCGCGTATCGGCGCCGTGGCGTGCGACGTGTGGGCCCGCTTCCCGGTGGCCGACCAGGCAGCCGTGGCTGTGCTCGACGTGTTCGCGCCCCGCAACGCCGGCGAGCTCGCCCGCGTCCTGCACCCGGCCGGCAGCCTGTTCGTCGTCACCCCCGATCCCGACCACCTCTCCGAGCTCAGGTCACATCTGGGCCTGCTTTCGATCGACGAGCGTCAGCGCGAGCGGCTCACCGAGAAGTTGAGCCCCTGGTTCACCCTCGCCAAGCGCAGGTCCTATCGCGCCGGGCTGTCCCTCGGCTTCCAGGACGTGAGGGCGATCGTCACCATGGGCCCAAGCGCGTGGCATCTGAACCCGGCCGACCTGAATGACCGGATCGAAAGCCTTCCCGACCCCGCGCCGGCCACCGTGTCGGTGACGATATCGACCTATCGCCGGAGCGCCGGCTCGGGATGACGCGGGTCAGTCGCCCCCTCGGCGCTCAAGGACCGCTTCGTCGACGTGTGGTGGCAGCCCGTAGAGGTCGGCGATCAATGAGTAGGACCGCACCCGGTCGGCGGCGTCGTGGGTCGCCGTCGTGATCATGATCTCGTCGGCGTGGGTCGCTTCGATCAGACGATCCAGCTCTCCGCGCAGCCGATCAGGACCGCCGACGAACTCGGGCAGACTCGCCACGTACTCCCGCTCCCGGTCGTTGTAGGGGTAGCGTGCGGCATCCTCGGGGGTCGGCAGCGCGCTGGGACGCCCCGCTCGCAGCTGCAGCAGGGAGAGCTTCGCGGGGCCGGCCAGGTAGCGTGCCTCCTCGTCGGTGCCGGCGCAGAGCGCGCTCACCGCGACCAGGGCGTAGGGGCGGTCCAGCCACTGCGACGGCTGGAACCCCGAGCGATATGCCGCGAGCGCGGGCAGGACGGCGGCAGGTCCGAAATGGTGTGCGAACGCGAAGGGCAGGCCCAGCTGGGCCGCGAGCCGCGCGCTGACGTCACTCGACCCCAGCACCCAGAACGCGGGCACGTTGCCCGGTGCCGGAATGGGAAAGATGGGCGCATAGGGATGCTCGGGCGGAAGCGATCCCTCGAACAATCCGATCACCTCGACGATCTGACGGAGGAAGTCCTCGGGCGACACCGGCGCAGGCTCCCGCCGGAGCGCGCGGGCGGTCACCGGGTCGGTCCCCGGCGCGCGGCCGAGTCCGAGGTCGATCCGCCCTCGGTGGAGGGCCTCGAGCATGCCGAACTGCTCGGCCACGACCAGCGGCGGGTGGTTGGGCAGCATCACACCCCCGGCCCCCACCCGGATCGAGCTGGTGGCGCCGGCGATGTGGGCAATCAGAACGGCCGGACTGGTGCTGGCGATCCACGGCATTCCGTGATGCTCGGCGACCCAGTAGCGGTGATAGCCGAGACGCTCTGTCACCCGGGCCAGCTCGACGCTGTTGCGGAGTGCCTCGCTGGTGTGGGTGCCGGTGGCTACCGGAGCCAGGTCCAGCACTGAGAAGGGAACTCGGTCCACCATCGGATTCTAGAAGCGGTGACAGTTCCGCGGTGACTATCCCCCCGAAGGTGCACCTCCGGGCCTAAAAACGAGGGATTAGGCCCCGTTGGTGCACCTCCGGGTGAATGAGAAGTCAGGAAAGGATCAGTCGGCGAACGAGGGAAGAGGGAGCGGGACCACGCGCCCGGTCTTCATCGACAGCATCCCCGCCTCCAGGATCTCCTGCGCGTCCCGTGAGACCCGTGGCGTCACCATGCCCTCGAAGGGCAGGTCATGGAGCAGGCAGTAGGTGAAGTAGTCGGGACCCGACCGGTAGTGAGCGGGGAGCGAATCCAGCTCCACTGATTTGGTCTCGGTGGACACCTGCTCCCCGGAGCGGCCCCGGTTTGCGAGCATGACCTCGTCGGGGCCACCGAGTGCGATGGCGCCGTCCTCGCCGTAGATCATCGTCGGCTGGCGGACGGGGACCGCCGGCTGGGTCCACGTGCCCTCGATCACCGCCTGAGCGCGCGGATAGCCCAGGATCATGATCCCGTTGTCCTCGACGGTGAAGAACTCCTTCGAATACCGGCCACCGTGGGCCAGGACGGAGCTCGGCTGCCCGAGGAACCAGCGGCTCATCACCGCCCCGTAGGAGCAGAAGTCGATCGCGGCGCCGCCGCCGTTCGCCTCGCGCTCGATCAGCCAGCCCCAGCCCACGCGGGCGATCGGGCTGATGGTCGCGAAGTCCTGCGGCGGGCCGCCGTGGCCGGCCCGGTTGTGGATGTCGAGGACACGGCCGATCTGGCCGTCCTCGACCAGGCGCCGTGCAGTGTGGATACCGGCCCGCCAGTTGGTCGGCCAGTTCACCATCAGCCGCACACCGTGTCGCGCAGCCACCGTCTCCATGCGCTCGGCGAGCTCCAGAGTGGCTGCCATCGGCTTTTCTTTCATCACGTGCACCCCGCGCTCGGCGGCGTCGGCCACGACGTCGGCGGCGCGGTGATTGTCGGCGCAGGTGATGATCGCCTCGGGGCGCGCCTTGTCGTACAGCTCCTCGGCGCTGGCGTAGGCGGATACCCCGGAGTGGACGTGCTCGAAGTGCGAACGCAGCTTGTCGTCCTGGATGGAGTACCCGACGACCTCGGCGGTCGGGGACTCCAGAGCGGACGCCAGCAGGCCGCGGAAATGGAGGTGCTCACCCCCGACGAAGGCAAGACGGATCCGACGGCTGGACTCGGCCATTCTCGACTCTCCTGTTACGTGCGCGGGATCGGGTCGGACGGGGTCGCTGTCTCAGGACAGGGCGGCGGCGGCGGCGCCGGAAGCCTCCACGCCGGCGTGGGCTCGCGGCAGCGGGAGCGTCACCGGTTTCCCGGTCTCCGCCGAACGGTAGACGGCCAGCACCAGCTCGAGCGCATCTCGCCCGTCGGCACCCGTCATCTGCAGAGGGGTGTCGTCGAGCACGGCATCGACCAGGTGGGCGAGTTTGCGGTAGTGGACCTCGAGCAGCGGCGGCTCGACCAGGGGCACCTGCCGCCACGCGCCACGCAGGTAGTCGGGGTCCTCGAGGCGGCGGCTGGATACCCGCAGGCCGCCCCCCCGCTCGCTGACCACCGAACCCTCCGAGCCGTCGATCGACTGATAGCCGTGCCCGGCCGCCACCGCCCAGGCGGCGTACCAGGAACCCATGGCCCCGCTCTTGAACTTCAGGTGCGCCGACACGGTGTCCTCGACGTCGATGTCGCTCACGTGGACAGTCGGGATTCCTGGTCGCCCGCCGACATCCACCTCCTTGCGGAAGATGGCCGTAGTCGCGTACACACTCTCCGCCGGCCCCATCAGCCAGAGGATCGAATGGGCGGTATAGATGCCCCAGTCCATCAGCACACCGCCGCCCGCGTAGCGGTGCTGGAGGAACCACGGCACCCGATGCCGCGAGGGACCGGCGGCGATCTGGGTCATGCCCATGATCTGGCCCAGCAGCCCCTCGTCGATCATCTTCTTCATAGCCGGAAGCTGGGCCCCGAAGCGGCTCTGATAGCCCATGGTGAACTTGACGCCCGCCTTCTCAGCGGCGTCGACCATGGCGTCCGCCTCCTCCAGGGTGGGGGCGATCGGCTTCTCGCAAAGGATGTGCTTGCCCGCCTCCGCGGCCGCGATCACTGCCTCGGCGTGCGCGGAGGGCCAGGTGGTGACAGTGACGGCCTCGACCGCCGGATTGGCGAGCAGATCGTGGTAGTCGGTGTAAAACGATTCGGCTCCGAACTCCTCCGCCACCTGCCGGGCGCTCTCCTGGTTGATGTCCGCGACCGCGACCAGCCTGACCCGCGGGTTGCGCGCCAGGTTGGGCAGGTGAGCAAGCCGAGCAATGCCGCCGCAGCCGATAACGCCGACGCCCAATCTGCGTTCCGCCATATGTCACTCCCTCCCGGGTTCCAGGCTCCGGGATATCAGATTCCGTAGTGCTCGTCGATCTCCGCTTGGTAGACGTTCGCCGCCCCGCTCATCACCTCCTCCAGTCGCACCGGCCGGCCCGCAGCCGACGATTCCAGCACCGCGTAGGCCATCGCCAGGTCCATCACCCCTTCGTCCGCGGTGTCCTCGAGGGGGGTGCCGAGCGTGATCGCCCGGAAGAAATCGAGCAGCTCGAGCCCGAAGGCGTCCCGGACGTCGCTCGGAAAGAAGCGCTCCTTGAGCTCCGTCGCCGCGTCGCGATCGAGCAGATCCAGGGCCCGCTGCCGCGACCCGTCATCACCGATCACGGTCCCGCCCTTGACACAGCCCCGCGATCCGTACACCACCGGACCCCCGTCGAGGCTGGTGCCCTCGCCCCGGCCGCCCCAGCCGCCCATGACCGAGCCGAGGGCGCCGCTGGCGAAGCGAAGCTGGGCCACGTACACGTCTTCGAGCTCGTTCGACACCCGGGCCACCACCCGGCCCTCGGCGTCCCGATCCACGCGCTCCGGCTCCAGGGTCCGGGCCATTCCGTAGACCTCTTCGACCGGCCCCATCACGTACCTGATCTGGTGCATCAGATGCACGGCGCCGTCGACGGCCGGCCCGCCGCCGCCTTCGAGCTTGCGATGCCGCCAGGGCGTGTGCGCGACGATCCGGTCCGGCGCCCACTCCCCTCCGAGCCCGGCCGACAGCCACAGCTGCGGCGTGCCGATCAGGCCCTGCTCCAGGACCCACCCCAGCGCTCTCGACGTCTCGCTGTAGCGGAGGTTCTCCGCCACCCCGGCGACCAGGCCGCGCCGCTTCGCCTCGGTGGCGATGGCGAGGCCGGCGCGGACCGTGATGGCGAACGGTTTCTCGATCAGGACGTGCTTGCCGGCCTCGAGAGCGGCGAGAGCGATCTCGTGGTGCAGCTGCACCGGGGCCAGGATCAGGACCGCGTCGACCAGATCCGACTCCACCATCAGCCGCCAGTCGTCGAACAGCTCCGGCAGCGGCTCCGCCTGCACGTCGCTGACGTAGAGGTGAGGCGCGCCGAGCGGATCCCTCGGGTTGTCGGATGCCGGAGGGCGCGGCGGCGGCCCCTCGCCGCGAAGGCGGAACGTGGCCGCATCGTCAAGCGTGCGCGCGCAGAGGGCGGTCACGCGGCACAGGTCGAGGTCCGCGGCTCGGAGCGCTTGCAGGCCGCGCAGATGGGCTGGAAGGATCCGGGCGCACCCGGCGACGCCCAGGCGCACCGGGGCCCCGAAGGGCGGACTCAACTGGGGTCTCCGACCGAGGCGGTCGGTTCGGTGGGATTGCCCACCGGCACACGACGCGGCGCCGGCCGCGCCTCCCGCTTCGATGGCGTCGTCACGAGCGAGCGCGTTCGGCTTCGGTCGGGTTGGCAGCTTCGGTCGGGTTGGCAGGTTCCGCCGGGTTAGCGGCCTCCCCTGCCTTCGCGGAACCGGCGGGAACGATCCGGGGGACCCCGTCGACCAGCTCCACCCGGTCGGTCCACCGTCGATCCGGGTCCGGCACCGGCACCGATCCCAGCAGCAGCTTCGTGTATGCGTGCGTCGGATGGGTCATCACCTGCTCTACCGTGCCCTCCTCGACGATCGAGCCCTGGAATATGGTCTTCATCTCTCCGCCGATGTAGGCGACGGTGGAGAGGTCATGGGTGATGAACAGAGTCGTCATCCCATAGAGTTCCTGGAAATCCACGACGAGGTCGAGGAAGCTCCGGCGAACCTGCGCGTCGAGCATCGACACCGGCTCGTCGGCGATGATGAACGACGGACGCAGCAGCAGCACGCGGGCCAGCATCAGCCGCTGTCGCTGGCCGCCGCTCAGCTGGTGGGCGTAGTGGCCGAGCACCCCGTCTGGGTTGAGGCGAACCGCCTCGAGCGCTTGCCTGATCTTGTCCAGGCCCTCGTCCCGGGAGCGTGCGAGATGGAACTTCTTGATCGTCTTCCAGAAGACCCGATCGATCTTGTAGACGGGGTTGAAGATCGAGTAGGGGTCCTGGAACACGGGCTGCACGTCCCGCCGGAACTCGTCGTACTCGCGGCGCGACAGGCGGAAGATGTTCCGGCCCTGGTAGGTGACCGACCCGCTCGTCGGCTTCTGCAGAGCCAGCAGCATGCGGGCGATCGTGCTCTTGCCGCTGCCACTGGCGCCGACCAGGCAGACGATGCGCGCAGGGCTGGAGCTGAGGGTGAAGGAGACGTTGCGGACCGCGACCAGCTGGGTGCCACCGCGCCCGTTGAAGACCTGGGTGACGTGGCTGAGCGCCAGGTTCTTCACGGCCTCCGGCGTCCCCCCGTTGTGCTGAGGCTCCGTCATCCGACGAGCTCCTCGACCCGACGGGGCTTGCGCTGGTGGACGTCAAGGTTGGGGATGGAGTCGATCAGCGACCGCGTGTATTCGTGCTGTGGGTTCTTGAAGATCTGCCGAACGTCCCCCACCTCCACCATCTTCCCCGCGTACATGACCGCCACCCGGTCCGCCAGCTGGGCGTGAACACCCATGTCGTGCGTGATCACGACCAGCGTCACTCCGAATTTCTCGCGCAGCTCGACCAGGTTCTGGATGACGACCCTCTGGATCGTCACGTCGAGTGCCGTCGTCGGCTCGTCGGCGAGCAGGAGGTCTGGCCCGAGGGCGACCGACATCGCCATGATCACCCGCTGCTTCATGCCGCCCGAGAGCTCGTGCGCGTACATGTCGGCGACGAGCCGGCTCAGCCCCACCTGCTCGAGCAGCTCAGGCACCTTCTCGGAGGCCTCCGCCTTGCCCCAGCTCCGGTGAGCCTGCATCACGTCGACGAACTGATCGCCGACCTTCATCACCGGGTTCAGCGAGTTCATCGACCCTTGGGGGAGGTACGAGAGACGGGTCCACCGCATGTCCCTGAGCTCGCTGTCGCTCAGTTTGAGCAGGTCCACCGCGGGGGCGTTCGAGGGCAGGAAGATCACCTCGCCGTTGGCGACATAACCGGGCTGCTGGAGCAGGCGGAGAATCGCCGCCGCCAGCGTGCTCTTGCCGCACCCGGACTCGCCGGCGATGCCCAGGATCTCGCCCCGGAAGACGGTGAGGTCGACGCCATCGACCGCCGTGATGTCGCCCGCCGCGGCCCGGTAGCGGCAGGTCAGGTCACGGACCTCGAGCAGGGGCTCCGCCATCTCACCTGCCTCCGAGCACTTTGCGCAGCCGGGGATTGAACACCTCCTCGAGCCCCAGGTTGATCATGTTCAACCCGAAGAACAGGACGGTGAGGATGAGGATGGGGACCACGAACATCGGCCACACACCCACCGTCATCGCCCCGCTTCCGAGGGCGGTGTTGATGAGGAAACCGAGATCGATCACCCCGCTCGGTCCGAGGCCGATCACCTCGAGCCCGACCAGCGCGAAGATCGCGCCGATGGTCGCGTAGCAGAGGCCCAGGGCGATGTAGGGGAGCATGTTGGGCATCAGCTCGGTGAACACGATCTCGAACGTGCCCTCCTTCGACACGCGCGCCAGGTCGACGTAGGAGCGGGTGCGGAGGCTGAGCACGTGGGAGCGGATGGTCCGCGCGGCGAAGGCCCAGCTGAACACCGCCAGGATCAAGGCGATCTCGGTGACGTTGGTCGTCTTGGCGAACGCGGAGAAGGCGATCAGCAGCGGGAAGGACGGGATGACCAGGAACAGGTCGGTGGTGGTGGAGAGGACCGAGTCCGAGAATCCACCCCGGTACGCGGCATAGAAGGCCACGCAGACCCCGATCACGGTCGAAATCACCCCCGCCTCGACGCCGATCACCAGCGACGTCCACAGCCCGGTGACGACCATCGAGAGCTCGTCTCGGCCCTGGTTGTCGGTCCCCAGCGGGTACTGCAGGCTGGGGAGGTGGAAGCGAGGTCCATACCCCAGCTCGAGTGGGTAGGCGCCGGCCCGAAGCTGGATCAGGTGGACGATCTGGAGGTGCAGGACGCCGATCAGAATGATCACGAGCACGACGACCAGCCCGATGGTCACCTTTCGGCTCCGGCGAAACACGCCGAGAACGGAGTTGAGCTGCCTCACTTCACCCTCACCGGCTGAACTTGATCCGCGGATCGAGAACCGGCAGGACCAGGTCGATCAGGAAGACCGCGGTCAGCACCATGAAGATGGCGGTGTCGGTTACCGCCATCATCGTGTTGAGGTCGAGCTGCTGCTCGGCCAGCACCAGCAGGTGACCGACGCCTGGGTAGGTGAAGAGGTTCTCGATCAGCACGTTGCCGTTGAAGATGAACCCGAACGTGATCACCAGCCCGGTGATCTGGGGGAGGTAGCAGTTGGGCATCCCGTACCGCCGGAGGACATGCCACGGCTTCAGGCCCTTGGCGGTGGCAAAGGTCAGGTAGTCCTCGCCGAGCACGGTGATCATCTGCTGGCGCATGCCCAGCAGGTTGCCGGCAAAGGAGACGGCCACCAGGGCGATCGCGGGAATGATCGCGTGCCGCAGGACGCTGAGTATGAAGGGGATCGAGAGATTCACGGTCATGCCGGTGTCGTAGGCGTAGCCGGACGGCAGCAGCGGGACGTCGAACGCCAGCAGCAGCAGGAGGATCAGGGCGAGGAAGTAGGCGGGGAGGTTGGCCGCAGCCAGCCCCGCGTACGTCATCCCGTTGGAGACCTTGGACCCCCGCCTCCAGCCGGCGAAAGCGCCCATCCCCACGCCGAGGAACCAGGCGAAGATGGCGGACAGCCCCAGCAGCCCGATCGTCCAGGGCACCGCCTGAGCGACCAGCACCAGCGACGGGGTCGGATACTGCAGCAGCGACGGCCCCATGTTGTGCTTGACGATCAGCTGGTACATGTAGGCGAAGTACTGCTGCAGCAGGTTGCCGTTCAGCCCGAAAACCGCCTTGTAGTGGGCGACGACGGCCGCGCTGGCCTGCGCGTTGTAGTTGTAGGCACTCTGCAGGTTCGCGATGTAGGCGCCGATCGGGTTCCCGGGTATGAGGCGGAAGAAGAAGAAGGTGGCGGTGATCGCTGCCCAGAGGGTGAAGACGTAGAGGGCGAAGCGCCGCACGAAGTACGCGGCGGAGGGGTGCGCGGCCATCCAGCCGCGTACCCCGCCACGCACCACGATCGGTGTTTCCTCGACGACTATCTCGCCCTCGTAGGCGGCGTCGCGCCCGTCACCCACATGAGCATCAGCCATGGTCAGCCCTGCTTGGTCCCGGTCGGCTTGATCTTGCCCATCACGAACAGCCACTGGCCCCACCAGTTGTCGGGGACCGTGTAGATGTTGTCGTTGGTGGGCCAGTCCTTCCAGTAGGTGAGGTTGAACTGCTGCGTGTACACCGTCTGGATCACGGGCACCGCCGCCATGTCGCTGTACCAGCGGTTGAGCGCATCATGGAAGTAGGGGGTGGCCGCCGGGTTGGTAGGTGCCAGTCCCTGCAGCTTCCCGACCGCAGAGTCGAGCTGGGGGTCGGTGAGCCGGACGATCGCGGACTGGACGGAAGTAACGGTGCCGATCGGCACGGCGTACTTGCTCAGATATCCGGAGTACAGCTGGTAGGGGTCGATCAGCTCTCCGCACAGCCAGCGGGAGAGCATGTCGAACTCGCCGGTCAGCATCTGCTGGGTGAGGGCGGATGACCCCAGGTACTTGATGCTGGACTGGATGCCGACGTTCGTCAGCTCCTGCGCCAGCAGCTGTCCGATCGAGTACTCGTCCCCCGCCGACGGCAGCGTCCCGGTGAGGATGTCGAGCGTGACCGTCTGACCCTTATAGGTTCGCTGGCCGTTGCTGCCCTTGGTGGCGCCGATCGTGTCCAGCATCTGCTGGGCCTTGGTCGGGTTGTAGCTCAGCGGGTAGTTCTTGGCGATGCTGGGGACTTCCCACTTCTTGTTGCCGGGGTAGGCAGCCCAGGGGTACACGCCCGGCTGTGTCGCCGGTACCCAGATGTTCTGGCCGATCCGCTCGCGGTCGATCAGCATCGAGATCACCCACCGCATGCGGTAGTCCTGCAGGATGCCGCCACCGGAAGCTGATTTGGTGTTGATCAGGATCGCGCGCTCGCAGGGGTCCAGGAACTTGGTCAGGATCTCCACGCTCTTGTCGCCCTGTGCGACCAGGGTAGACACGTGCGTGAAGTCGCTGCCGTAGTCGGTGATCCCCGCCTTGAACTGCTCGAAGGCCACGTCCAGGTCGGTGGAGGCGGCGCGCCACGCGGCGTACTTGGGGGCGCAGTTGAGCGTGCCGATGTTCCAGTAGTTGGGGTCCTTGACCCACCCCACCACCTGAGCGTTGGAGTTCGTGTTGTAGAGCTTGTACGGACCCGTCATCACCGGCGGGTTGAACTTGAACGTCGTGGGATCCTGACCGGACCAGATGTGCTCCGGCATCACGTAGAAGCCGGCGACGATGCCGCAGATGTAGTTGTAATGGTAGCGGGGATCTGGGACGCTGAGGTCGATGACGATCGTGTGGTCATCGGGTGTCGAAACGGTCTGGGCCTCGCTGTTGGCGGTGGGGTTCGAGTTGAGCAGCGAGGGATTCTTGTTCAGCATGTCGATGGAGAACGCGACATCCTTCGAGGTGAACGGCTTCCCGTCGCTCCAGTGCGCCTTCGGATTCAGGTGCATGGTGAACTTCGTGAAGTCGCTGTTGTACTCGTACCCGGTGGCGAGCCACGGCACCAGCTTGCCGGTGGCGACGTTCAGGTACCACAGGAACTCGGTGCAGACCTGGCCGAAGCCGTTGTAGTAGTTGCTGCCGTTGGGGATGAAGTAGTTCCAGCTGTCCCAGGTCGTCTGCGGCGACTGATCGACGACCACGGTCTGGTTCCGAGGGGTCCCCATGACGCTGGTTTCGGAGCTCAGCGGCACGGGGGCGAGGAACGGCTTCGGCAGCTCGGAGGCCGGCTGGGTCGTGCAGGACGCGAGGAAGTCGGCCCCCATCGCGCCCGCGGCGAGGCCGGCCGCGATTCCGAGCGTCTGCCGTCGGGTCAGTCTCGAGTGAAGGAAATAGTCCTTCAGATCAACGTAGTCTTGGGAAGGATTTGTCATACTTTGGGCCTCTCACAGTTACAACGCGTCACTCGCCATCGGCTGAGCGCTTTGCCGCGACGAGCTCTGTCCAGCCGCACTGCAACACCTCGCCGCATATCTATGCATCCACCTGTTGGTCTTCGGTATCCGTGATGTTCCCTCCCATCTCTCCCGGCGGGCGGCATCAACGCCGCACCGGAGGCACAACTCGTTCTCGCTATCACTCGCCCGTACCGGATCACGCGTCCGCTCACTCACCACCACCCACCGGGCGCGCGCGCTCGGACACCACCGGGTGGGTGCGGTTCCTCCAGGAGGAGGTGCGGTCTCTGCGACCCGTCCGTCGGTATGCACCGTCGCAGGCTGCGGTGTCAGCCGCCGCCCCCGCGCTCGTGCACAGCTCGCACTGCCACCTGGGCAGCCCTGCCGGCACCTGCGCCCGGGGGCGGGGGCGATCGCGTCCAGGTTGGGGTGGCCATAACCCGATGGCTCGCGGCCGGCACCCGCCGGCCCGACGGCAAAAAAAGCCGTCGACTGCATCCCGATGCCACCAGAAAGATACAACCTTGGATCCCTGCCCATTGATCAAACGCCCACGCTAAATTAAGAAGGTCTCGACACTCTTGTCAAGTTTTCAGGTGGACGACCTCTCATCGCTCGTCGCCACCCGGCGGTCGCGGCCTGCACACGCAAAACGGACTGTCAACCGGACAGTCATTGCGTCTTCCAACGACCGTGTCCGGCACCAGCTGGATTGCCCGACGGCTGGTGCGCAAACGGGGTCCGGAGGCGCCCTGGAGCCGTCGCGCCCGGGCCGCACCGCCGCGCCTCGACAGGTTCGCCTGGGTCTCGGGAACGGGGCCCCACGCGCGGTCGCCGATCTCATCTCGCCCCGGCTCCTCAGCGGTCCGTCGGACGCACGGGACGCCGCGTCCGCTCCGACTGATAGATCGCCTGGATCACCTCCAGCGACTTGCGGCCTTCGGCGCCGGTGACCGCCGGAGGCCGATCCTCCTGGATCGCGGCCGCGAAATCGGCGAGCTGGAGCCGGTGGAACTCCGGGAACCCGGGCCGCCCGCCCTCCTCGGCGGCCCAGGCTTCCCGCTGCTCCTCTTCACCGGCGAAGGTCCAGACGTCGGTGATCGCCTGCGTCCCCTCGGGCCGCTCCAAGAGGCCCACGGTCGCCCCAGAGGTGCCGTTGACGGCGATCTGGAACCCGAACGGCGGCTCGTAGGTGGTCGTCGCCTCGATCACGCCCAGCGCCCCGCTCTGGAAGGCGACGGTCGCCACCGCCGTGTCCTCGACCTCGATGTAGTCACCGTGCTTCAGGGTCGCCCAGCGCCCGTAGACCTCGTCCACGGGCCCCAGGTACCACTGGAGGAGATCGATCATGTGCACCGCCTGGTTCATCAGCGCACCGCCGCCCTCGGTGTCCCACCGGCCCCGCCAGGGATCCTGCGCGAAGTAGGCACGGTCGCGCTTCAGGCGAGCGAAGCATTCGCCGATCGTGAGCCTGCCCAGCCGGCCTTCGTCGATCGCCTGACGGATGCGCTGCGAGGCGGGGAACCACCGCCGCTGGAAGATGGTCGCGAACTTGATCCCGGCCCGATCCGCGGCTTCCACCATGCGATCCGCCTCGGCAAGCTGGGCCGAGAGCGGCTTTTCGACGATCGCGTGTACGCCGGCCTCGGCGGCGGCCACCAGCACCGGGGCGTGCTGAGGATGCGGAGTGCAGATCGTGATCGCGTCCACCAGGTCGCTGCGCAGCAGCTCCCCCACGTCGGTGAAGACGCGGGGGACTCCGAACTCGGCGGCGGTTGTCCGCGCCCGCTCCTCGGCCACGTCGCAGCAGGCGACGAAGTCCACCGTGTCGATCGACGCCAGCGAGGTCGCGTGGCGCTGGCCGATCTTCCCGCAGCCCACCAGCGCCATTCGCACCCTGGATGCCATCAGTCGTCCCCCTCCCTGCTGATCCCCGCCCGTGTGAACGCGTCCGAGAGGACGCGGTACGACTGGTCGGCGGCGGCGAGCGCGTCGTATCCGGGCCGGCGCTGCACCATCAGGCTGATCTCGACCGTGATGTGGCCCCGGTAGCCGGCCCCCTGCATCGCGCGCAGATAGCGCACGTAGTCCATCTCTCCCTCCCCCGGAATCAGGAACTCGTAGTCGGGAACCACTCCACGCTCGTCCTTGACGTGGGTGTGCACCGAGAGCGGCGCGAGTTCGGCCACCACCTCGTCCATGTCCATCCCCTGGACGTTGAAGTGGGAGATGTCGAAATGGACCCGCAGGGCGGGCGAACCGACCTGCTCGACGAGCCACTTCGCCCCGTCGGGGGTATGCAGCGCCGATCCGACATGCGGCTCGGCGCTGGCGATCACCCCCGCCCCTTCCGCGTGGGCGGCGAGGGTGCCGTAGCGGTCGACCAGCTCCTCGCGGACCGACTCCCAATCGTCCGCGGCACCGCCGGAGGTCGTGCTCACCGTCAGGTGCTGTCCCGGTCGCTGCAGCTCCGAGGCGAGGTCGAGGTACCCGCGGAAGCGGTCAAGCCGGGAGGGCAGGTCGCCGTCCTCCGCCGACTGGAGCAGCGGCGTGTTGCCGCTCAAACCACAAAGCTCCAGGCCCGCGTCGTCGTAGAGCCGGCGGATGTGGCGCCGCGCGGCGCCGTCCAGCCCAGCCGCGTCGGTCGGCCAGCCCGGGATCACGGTCAGCTCCAGCCCGTCGAATCCAAGCGACGCGCAGTGGTCGACCGCGACCTCGATCGGCGTCTGCTGCATGCCCCAGGTGCTGTAGGAAAGGAACATCGGCGGCCTCCTCAGACCGAACCCACGGCCGGCTCGAGCAGACAGTCGATTTCGCGCTGGTAGCCGTCGACCGCACCGCTGATCACCTCGTCCAGCGAGACCGCCCGGCCTGCCACGCTCGACTCGAAGAGCGCGTACACGAGTGCCAGGTCCCGGATCGCGACCTGGGCGTCCACCTCGGGAGCGGCCCCGGTCCGGACACAGCCCGCCAGCTCGTCGTACTCCAGCGCGAGGAGCTTGCGGTCGGTGGTGGGAAAGTCGTACCCGTAGCCGGCAGGACGCTCGCCACCGAAGAGCTCGGCCGCCAGAGGCTCCAATCGGTAGCTCGGCGCATGGTCCAGCACGGCCTCGCCGGTCTCATCCCGGCCGTCGTCGAGGACCAGCCGCACCGGATCTCCGGTCCGATCGCCAGGCGCCACGATGGACCCGGTGCTGCCGAACAGCTGCCGTGAGCGCACCGGCATCCCGTGTCCGGCGTGGTTGTCGGTCCACTGGCCGGCCGCCCCGTTCTCGAAGTCGAGCACGCCGAAGATGGCGTCCTCGCCGTCGGCTTCGATCTCGTCCGGCATCCCGTCCGCCCACCGCTCGTAGAACCCGCCGGGACCGGCCGTCTGCACCTTCCGGCGCCGTCGCTCGAAGAGCCGGATCGTGCCCGAGGCGCGGCGGACCGGGCCGAAGAGGTACTGGATCATGTCGGCGGCGTGGACGCCGGCGTCGACCGGCAGCGTGCCGGAGAGCTTGCGGTGCCGCCACGGCGTGATCAGGATCGCGTCGCGCCCGCCGATCGCCGTCTCGACGATCAGCTGGGGGGCGCCGATGGCGCCGTCGGCGACCAGGGCCCGAACCAGCCGGTTCATGGGATCGCGGCGGAAGTTCTCCGCCACCGACAGGACCCGCCCGGCGGCGCGAGCGCGGTCCGCGATCCGGCGCGCGCCACGCAGCGTGAGTGCGAGAGGCTTCTCGCAGAGCGTGTGGAGGCCGAGATCCAGCAGCTCGCTCGCGACCCGGTGGTGCGACCCGGTATCGGTGGTGCAGTCCGCCGCCTCCAGCTCCGGCTCCGAGGCAACCATCTCCGAAGCCGAGCGGTAGACCCGGGGACGGACACCGAGCAGCGCCTGCGCCTCGCCGGCCAGGTGGTCGGCGTTGTCGGCCCGGGGATCGCAGACAGCCTCCAGCCTGACCGAGGGAGAGGACGACCTCGCCAGCTCGGCGAGGCCCGCCAGGTGCCGGAGCCCCATGCCACCGCAGCCGACGATCGCGAGCCGGAGGGGGTCGGTCAACGCTCCCCCGCCCCGGCCGGCAGCAGCAGCCGTCGCAGATGCTGGGCGGACCAGGCGACGCCCTCGAGCCCTGGCAGGACCGGGTCCTCGTTCTCGATCCCGAGCGTCCCCCGGTACCCGACCTCTTTCAGCGCCGAGAGGATCGCCGTCCAGTCGATGGTGCCCAGACCGGGCAGGCGGTAGCGCCACCAGCCGCTGCCCAGGATCCCCTGGCGGGCCAGCACCGCGGGCAAAATCTCGGCGTCCTTCCCGTCGAAGTGGTGGATCCGGGCCGCGTACCGCCGGATCACCTCGGGGATGTCGGGGACGCCGATCCAGACCAGGTGCGACGGGTCGAAGCTCAGCCCGAGGGCGGGGCAGGGTACGGCGTCGAAAACCAGGTCCCAAAGCTCGGGCGAGTGGGCCACGTTGCCCTGGCCCCCGCCGCGGGGCGCGGTCTCCATGCCGATCCGGACCCCCTTGCTCTCCGCGTACTCGGCGAGCGGGCCGACCACGTCCTGGAAGATCGCGACCGCCTCCGCGACGCGGTTGGAAGGGTGGTCAGGGCGCTGACCCGGCATGCCCCAGAGGTACATCCCGAACGGAGAGCCGCCGTAGATCACGGCGACCTCCACCCCGAGCGCCGCGCAGGCGTCGATGGTCAGGCGGAAGTACTCGACCCGACGGGCGCGCAGCTCGAGGTCCAGCGTCAGCAGGTTCAGCATCGGTGCCAGCGCCGTGATCTCGAGGCCCGCGTCCCGCACCAGCCGGAGCGTCTCCTCGGGGCCGTCGGCGACGATGCCGCGCAGGTCCAGGTGCCCGCCTTCGGGCCCATCCCCACGCCCCGGGTAGGTGGGGCCGCAGTTGACCTCGATCCCGTCGACCCCGATCTCCGCCGCTCGCTTCACGAGCTCCGCGAACGGCATCGGTTCGACCCCGACCAACGACGCGAACGCCAGCTTCATCCTGCCTCCCTCATCGAACGTCTGGGCCCGGCGACGATCGCGGCCGCCTGGTCGACCGCGCGTGCCACGTCGCCGTCCGCCGGATACAGCAGCGCCCGTCCGGCAACCAGGCCCCTGACCTGCGGATGGCACATCGCCTGCTCCCAGCGCGTGAACATGACCTCCGCGTCCCCGGCCGGGTCGCCTCCCAATAGGAACGTCGGGAGGGTGGTGGCGGCCATCACCTCCGCCATGTCCTCCAGCACCGGGAGCTTGAGCCAGGTGTAGGCGGACGTGCCGCCGAGACCGGACGCGATCCCGATCGCACGCGCGAGCGCGACGGAATCGGGGATCTGGCGCACGCCTTTCGCCTCGCGGCGAACCGCGAAGACCTCGACCATCGCCGGCAGCTGGAGCGCCGCCAGCCCATCGATCGCTCGTGCGCAGCTCTCGAGGGTCCTCAGCGTGCCGGGGTCGGCGTCTTCGATCCGGACCATCATCTTGCCGCCGTCGAGCCGGTCGCGTGCGATCGCGGACACGGAGTACCCGGTGAAGCCGTCGTCGAGCTCGAAGCCGGCCCCCGCCAGGCCGCCGCGATTCATCGACCCGAACACGACCTTGTCTTCGAGCGCACCCAGGAGGGCCAGGTCGTCAACGATGTCGGCCGTCGCCATCACGCCGTCGACGCCGGGTCGCTCCAGCGCCACCAGCAGGCGTCGCAGCAGATCGCCGCGGTCCCGCATCGCCGACGGGTCGGAACCGGCCGCCAGGGTCCCTCGAGCGGGATGATCGGCGGCCACCAGGAAGAGCGTTCCCGTCTCCCGGATCAGGTGCTCCCGTCGCGAGCGCCGCGCCAGCGCCTCCGCGATCGCCTCGGGACGGGTCACCCGTGTGTGCGCCAGCCGGGCGACCAGGTCAGACACCGGCGAGCACCTCCTCCACCCCTTGCACGGCCGGCAGCTCGAGCGCCACGGTCATCTGCTAGCGCCTCGGGTCCAGCAGGTACTTGATGCCGCGGGCGGCGGCGGTGTCGGCGAACACGCGCTCCCAATCGGCGAGCGGCGCCGCCTCGGTGACGAGCGGCTCCAGGTGCAGCGCCCCGCGGGCAAGGAGGTCCATCGCGCGGCGCCAGGAGTGCGGGGTGGACGCGAACCCACCGGTGATGGTCAGCTCGTGAAAGCTGACCTGGGCCAGGCGTACGGGCACCGGTCGGTCGGTCTGCCCGATCTGCACGTAGCGGCCGCCCCGGCGCAGCACCTCCAGGCCCGCCGCCATCGCCTGTCCATTGCCCGAACACTCGATCACGACCTGGGGGCCCCACCCACCACCCAGGGCCTGGACGGCCGCCGTATCTCCGGCCAGCGCGGTCCGAAACCCGAGCTGCTCGGCGGCGGCCAGCCGGACCTGGTCATGGTCGGTCCCGACCATCAGCACCGAGCCGCCACACGCCCGGGCGACCTGCGCCGAGAGCAGGCCCATGGCGCCGGGGCCGCTGACCAGCACGTCGTCACCGGGCTCGACGTGCGTCGGGTCGCAAAGGGACTGGCAGACGCAGGCCAGCGGCTCGCTGAGCGCGGCCGCGCAGGGGTCGATGCCCGCCGGTATCGCGTGCAGGTTGCGGGCCGGCACCACCAGCCACGGAGCAAACCCGCCGTCGGCGCCGGATCCGATCGACCGCCGCTCGGGGCACAGATTGGGCCGCCCGTCCCGGCACCAGGGACAGACGCCGTCGGTCGAGAAGAAGGTCTCACAGGCGACGTGACGGCCGATCCAGTCGGTGGAGACCCCGTCCCCCACCGCCGTCACCACACCGGTCACCTCATGCCCCATGGTGACCGGCGGGTAGCTGGTGAACGAGCCTTCGCTGATGTGCAGGTCGGTGCCGCAGATACCCGCCGCCCAAACCTCGATCAGCGCCTGACCGCACGCGGCGACCGGCTGCGGAACCTCCTCGAGGCCCACATCGCCCGGTTCGCTCGACCGCTTCCTCAACGCCCTCATCGCACCTCGCACGGGCGGTGTCCCGCCCGTTCAGATTTGCTCCGAGGGGACCATAGCACTTTGTCAAGACATACGGTGGTAGTGCTATTTGGATCACCTACCAGAGGCGTATCCTCCATCCGGCTCATGGAGCGCGGATGGAGCGGCGAACCGGCCCGTCGATGATCGAGCCCTCGGGCTCGTCGCCCGGTATCGCCCAGCACCTCGGGGACAGCATCGATCCGGGCAGCCCGGTCCCCCTCTATTACCAGCTGGCGACGGCGATCGAGGAGGCGATCGATCGCGGCGATCTTCCCGCCGGCAGCCGCCTCGACAACGAGCTCGACCTGGCGCGGGCGCTGGCGCTGAGCCGGCCCACGGTCCGGCAGGCGCTCGGCTACCTCGTCGACCGGGGCCGGCTGGTCCGGCGGCGAGGCATCGGGACGATCGTGCTGCCGGCCGCGGTGCGGCGAACGGTCGGCCTCACCAGCCTCTTCGACGACCTGGTCCGGAGCGGTCACCGGCCCGCCACCCGGGTGCTCGCGCTGGAGATCGTCGGCTGCCCCGAGGAACCGGCGGCGGCGCTCGACCTGGAACGCGGAACCACGATCACGCACCTGCGACGCCTGCGCCTGGTCGACAAGGAGCCGCTGGCGGTGATGGAGAACTACCTGCCGCCGCCACCACTGCAGTGCACCCGGGAGCAGCTGGAGCAGACCGGGCTCTACCGCCTGCTCGCCGCCCATGGCATCGTGCCCCGGATCGCTTCCCAGTCGGTGACCGCCCGCCCGGCCGGCTCGGACGAGGCGCGGCTGCTGCACGTGAGCACGGGCGCGCCGCTGCTGGCGCTGCGGCGCGTCAGCTATGACGCGACCGGGCGCGCGATCGAATTCGCCAGCCACCACTATGTCGGGGAGCGTTACGCGATCGAGATGAGTCTGATGAGCGACGAGCGATGACGGACGCCGGGGTCAGCCGGAAGGAGGTCGAGTGAGCATTCAGGGCGGAGTCGCGATCGTGACCGGTGGCGCCACCGGTATCGGCAGGGCCGTCTGCGAGGGCCTGGCGGCGCGCGGGGCGGAGGCGGTCGTCATCGACTATGCGCATTCGAAGGACGCGGCCGAGGAGCTGGCTTCCCGACTGCGCTCGACCGGTATCGCCGCAGCGGCGGTCGCGGCCGACGTGGCGGACGAACAGGCGGTTCGCCGGCTGATCGAGGCGGTGGTCGATCGCCATGGCCACCTCGACATCCTGGTCAACAGCGCCGGCGTGACGCGCTTCATCCCGTACCCCGACCTCGACGCGCTGACCGACGACGTGTGGCGCGACATCCTCCAGACGAACCTGATGGGGCCGTTCTACACCTCCCACGCCGCGGCGCCCGCGCTCCGCCGGTCCCGGGGCGCGATCGTCAACGTGGCGTCGATCGCCGGGCACCGCGCAACCGGCTCCTCCATCCCCTACGCGGTGAGCAAGGCCGCCCTGCTCCAGCTCACGCGCAGCCTGGCGACCGCCCTCGCGCCCGAGGTCCGGGTGAACGCGGTGTCGCCGGGCCACGTCGACACGCGCTGGCATCGCGACCACCTGGGGGACGAGGGGGCCGACGCGGCCGCCCGGCGGAGCGCGGAGAGCGAGCCGCTGCGCCGGGTCTCGACCGCCGAAGACGTGGCCGAGGTGATCCTGAGCCTGCTGGAGACCCATATGGTCACCGGGCAGACGCTGATCGTCGACGGCGGCAAGCACCTGATGTACGGCGGGTAGCCACTCCTCGACGCGGACCCGGGGCCGTTTGCCGGGAAAGGGACAGGCGCGCGCGCCCTTTGGACGGCCGCTTCCCGGCAAACGGCGCTATCCGGTGGGGATCGTGATCCGGGCTCCCTCGCGCATCGAGCGGTAGGCAGCCTCCACGACCTGGACCGCGGCCCGGCCGTCCTCGGCGGTCTGCCGGGCCTCCTGCTCGCCGCGCAGCACCCCCTCGTAGTTGGCCCACATGAGCGAGAAGGCCGGCCGGACGGGGAGCGGCAGGTCGTGCTCCAGGTCGTCCTCGAAGAGCGCCGGCACCACCCCCCACAGGTGCTCCCGCCCGTCAGGCCGCCGCGTCGCGCGCAGCCAGCCGCCGGTGCCGAACACGATGATCTCGTGGTCCAGAGGCCCGTGGGCGACGGCGAAGGTGCCGGTGAGCACGGCCAGCGCACCGCTGCGCATCTGGAGCGTGACGGCGGCGGTGTCTTCGCGCGTCATCTCGAGCGTGTTCTCCCGGGTCCGGCTACCGACCACGCCCTCCACGTCACCGAGCAACCAGCGGGTCACATAGACCGGGTGGACGCTCTGGTTCAGGAAGACGCCGCCCAGGCTCAGGTCGGTGCGCAGCCAGGGCACCCGGTCCAGCAGCTCCGGCGGTTCCAGCCCGTTGGACTGCAGCAGAAAGACCCGACCCAGCTCGCCGGCCCGGATGATCTCGCGCATCCGCTCGACCGCCGGCTCGAAGACGCGATTGTGTCCCGGCAGCAGGACGCGGCCGGCGGCCGTTGCGGCGTCCAGCATCCGGTCGCACTCGGCGGTCGTGCGGCCCAGAGGTTTCTCGCAGACCACGTCGCGACCGCTCGCCAGCGCCTCGACGGCGAGGTCGACATGGACATCCGGCGGCGCGGTGACGACCACGCAGCGGGTCGACTCGTCCGCCAGCAGCTCCGACCAGGTTCGGTAGACCCGGGGCACGCCGTGGCGTTCCGCGAACGCCTCCGCCCGCGACGGCTCGCGGTCGAAGACCCCGGCGATCACGATCCCCGGGTTGTCGGCGATCGCGACGGCGTGCCGGTTTGCGATGCCGCCGGTGCCGACGAGTCCGAGGCGAAGTTCGCTGTCCACGCAGGACAACCTAGCAGTCGACCCACCTCGGCTTGCCCGCAGATCGCCGGCAAACGGACCCCGCCCGGACGGTCTGAGCGTCATCCAGGGCAATGTTTTCGGTTCGCGCGGCGCAACGCATCGAGCAAGTCCTGGTGTTGGTCGGGCATGACCACCCGACGACCGTTCCGGTTCGGCGTGATGGCGGAAGGGATCACCGACCGGCACCGGCTGCTCGAGACTGCTCGCGAGGCGGAGGCAGCCGGGTACGACACCTTCCTACTGCGTGACCACTTCATCGAGGAGCCCTTCGGCTGCCAGCTGGGCCCGATCTCGGCCCTCGCCGTGGTGGCCGCGATCACGACCCGGCTGCGCATCGGCACCATGGTGATCTGCAACGACTACCGCCACCCGGTGCTGCTGGCGCAGGAGGCGGCCACGCTCGACGTGCTGAGCGAGGGCCGGTTCGAGCTCGGGCTGGGCGCCGGCTTCTCGCTGCCCGAGTACCAGGCGGCGGGCATCCCCTTCGAACGCCCGGGCGTGCGGATCAGCCGGCTGGAGGAGTCGATCGCGTGCCTGAAGCGGCTCTTCGCCGACGGCGAGGCAACCTATCAGGGCCGGTGGTACCAGCTTCGACTGGACGGGTTCCCGAAACCTGTGCAGCGCCCCCACCCGCCGCTGGTGCTCGCCGGTGCGCTGCCGCGGATGCTGCGGCTGGCGGGCCGGGAGGCGGATACCGTCCAGATGCAGACGGTGGACCTGACGAGCGGGAGGCAGGTCGATGCCGGCGCTTCCCGCCTGGCCGAGGAGGAGGCGGAGCGCCTCCGCACGCTGCGCGAGGCGGCGGGCCCGCGCTGGCCGGAGCTGGAGCTGAGCAAGATCGTCACGGTGTCGATCAGCGACCATCCGGAGCGGGCGGCGGCCGACCTGGCGACGCAGCGCGGGTGGACCGACCTCAGGCCGGAGCAGCTGCTGGCGATGCCGTCCGTCCTGATCGGGACCGAGAGGTCGGTCGCGGAAGGGCTCGAGGAGCGCCGCGAGAGGTACGGGTTCTCCTACTTCGTGGTGGGGCGGGCGTCGATGGCGAAGTTCGCTCCCCTGGTGGGCCGGCTGACGGGACGCTGATCCCACGCCGCATCGGGACGGTTTGTGTACAAACCGACCTTTCCGAGCGCGGTTTGGGGTGCTGCCGTAGACAAACGTCCCACGGGTTGCGCGATCCTGTCGGTACGTGTTCGCCGGTGTCGGAGAGAGGAGGGCTGACCGCCATGAGTGACGAGCCGGAATTCGTGATCGGCAGTCAGGTGAGCTGCACTGACGGTGTGTGTGGTGAGCTGCTCCGGATCGTGGTCGATCCGGTGGCGTACAAGCTCACGCACCTGGTGGTCGCGCCCAGGCTTGCGCGGAAGCGCGGACGCCTGGTTCCCGTCGACCTGGTCGAGTCGGCGGCACCGGAGAGCGTCCGCCTCCGCTGCGACCGGGCCCGGTTCGAGACCCTGGACGAGGCGGAGGAGAAGGACTTCCTGCCCGGCGCCGACGGGAGCTGGCGGTACACGCAGGAAGACATGGTGTCCTGGCCCTATTACGGCCTGGCCGACGAGGAGCGGGCCGAGGGCCTCGACAACCCCCACGTGGTCACCCAGGATCGGGTTCCCGAGGGCGAGACGCAGGTGCGTCGCGGCGACCGCGTCCAGGCCACCGACGGAGAGATCGGACGGGTTCACGGACTGGTCGTCGAGCCGAAGGACCACCGTGTCACGCACATCCTCCTCGAGAGGGGTCACCTGTGGGGACAGCGTGAGGTGGCCATCCCGGTCTCGGCCGTGGCCAGTGTCGACGGCGGTGTCGTGCTCACCCTGACCAAGGACCAGGTGCGCGACCTGCCACCGGTCGCCGTCGCCGGCGGCCGCTGAGCCGGGGTCGGGGGCATCCGGAGCCGCATGCCGAAGTCTTCCGACCCGGACCCCCTGCTCCCGCCCGGGTTTCCGCGCTCCAACCGGTACGACGTGGACTGGCAGGTCCGGAACGCGATGGGGCCCAACCCGCTGTGGCTGCTCGAACGGCTCTGCGAGCGGATGGACCTCCGGGCCGGGATGCGGGTGCTCGACCTCGGGTGCGGTCGCGCGGCGACGTCCATCTTCCTGGCCCGGGAATTCGACGTCTCGGTGTGCGCGGCTGATCTCTGGATCGCGCCCTCGGACAACGCGCGCCGGATCGAGGAGGCGGGCGTCGCCGACCGCGTGCTGCCGCTGCGCGTGGAGGCCCATGCCCTCCCCTTCGCCGAGGAGTGGTTCGACGCGATCGTGTCCGTCGACGCCTATCACTACTTCGGGACCGACGCGCTCTACCTGTCGCAGCTGAGCCGCCTGCTCCGGCACGGGGGGCAGCTCGGGATCAGTGTTCCGGGGACGACGCGGGAGCTGGGTGACGAGTTCCCTGCCCACCTGGCGCTCCACCTCTCGCGAGCCGACCTGGGCACCTTCAAGACGCCCGGCTGGTGGTCCGCGCTGTGGCGGCGTTCAGGCCTGGTCGAGGTCGAGTGCGCGGAGCCGGTGCCGGACGGGCTGGCTCTCTGGCGGCGGTGGGCCGAGGGCTGCCTGGTCCACGGCCGCGCCACCGGCCACTGGCCCCTGGGCCCGCCGGAGTGGGACCCGGAGACGTCGACCGAGCAGACGGTCCGCATGCTCGACGAGGATGCGGGGACCACCCTCGGCTTCTCGATGGTCGTCGCCCGCCGCCTCTCCTAGCGGAGTCGGGCGTTGGTGCACCAATCGCCCATTTGGGCTGCTCGGAGTCGGCAGTTGGTGCACCAATCGCCCTTTCGCTCCCTCGTGGCTCCCACGCGAGGTCAGGTCAGGTCAGGTCAGCGAGAGCACGCCCTGGGCCAGACCCTGGAACTCGGCCAGGCGCTGCGTCTCGGCCGCCACCTCCTCCCGCTCCGGAGTCGTGAGGCGGCGCAGCGGCTCCAGGCGCACCTCGATCCGGCGGAGACCCCAGCGCGCCCGCCACAACCCGACCGGCTCGCCGTCGAGCAGCGTCAGCCCAGGGCCTCCGGACGGCCTCCAGAGCCGGCGCCGCGAGTCGAAGTCGGGGAGCAGCGTCGCGCGATCTCTCTGCTGGAGAAAGGGATCACCTCCCGGCAGAAGGCGGACGCCCCGCATCGGCGGCGGCTCACGGAGCATGGGGATGCTCTCCCGGAGGAGCCAGACCGGGCCGTCCAGGTCCATCTCCACCAGCTCCCGCGCCAGCCGGTGCCAGCGGCGGAGCGCGTCGGCGACCCCGGTCCCGGCCCAGGACGCGAACGCCTCCGGGGTCGAGGGGCCGAAGCACCGCAGGAAGCGGCGGACCAGCTCGATCCGTGCCGCCGCCAGGTGCGGTCCCGGCACGTCGGCCAGACCCACGGTGCGCACCTGAAACCGTTCCGGCGAACCTCCGTCGGAGATCGCGCCGGCAGCCGTGGTCCCCATGCGGAAGAGCGACTCGGGGACATGGTTGGAGCGGCAGGCACCGCACCACGGCTCGAGCGCGAGCGGGAGCCGCCCGTGCAGCGCCCCGCTCAGCTCCTCCTTGGCCATCGGCCCCTGGCGCAGGGTCTCGGTGATGGCGCCGGCGACCATGGCCAGCGACGCCGACGCCGGGAGCCCGGCCGCGTTCACCGACTCCTCGTCCGCCCCCAATGCGGTGCGCAGCGCGTCCTCCCGGTCGGGCAGGGCGCCCAGCCCGAAGACCAGGACGTCCGGGCCCTCGACGATGTGCGGCATGCGTCGCGGCCCCCAGACCGAGTAGAGGTCGCCGCTGCGCAGGGCGGCGGGTACGCTCAACCGGTCCAGCCGGTGCAGTCGGGCGTGGAGGGCGAGGTTCGCGGAGCCGGCCGGGACGTCGGGCATCCCGCAGGCACCGAGCACGTCGCCCACCAGGCTCCGCGAACGCCGGACGTCGAGGCTGTGGGCGGCGACCCGGAACGCGATCGCGCGCGCCGGGTGAACGCGGGGCGGAGTGGTCCTGACCGAGGCGGGGCCGGCGCCTGGAGCTTCGGCCTCCGGGGAGGTGTACGGCACCGGCTACGCGCGTCCCGAACCGAAAACGCGCGCACGGAACTGATGGACGACTCGACGCTCCACCCGACAAGGGTACTGACGCGAGGCGCTACCCTGTGGCACGGAACCTTGCCGTCCGGTACCTGGAGCCCGAGGAGAACGAACGTATGGCACGCCCGCTGCCGCCCGACCCCTATCAGTTCCTGCCTCAGCTGCCGAGCTTCACGCTGACCAGCACCGACATCCGGGACGGCGAGGTGCTGGACGCCCCCCATCGCTCGGGCGTGATGGGCGCGGGCGGCGAGGACCGCTCGCCGCAGCTCAGCTGGTCCGGGTTCCCGGCGGAGACGAGAAGCTTCGCGCTCACCTGCTACGACCCGGATGCGCCCACCGTGAGTGGCTTCTGGCACTGGGCGGTCTTCGACCTCCCGCTCTCCACGACGGATCTGGCGGCCGGGGCCATCCCTCCGGCGCCCGCGGTGGCGCTCAGGAACGACGCCGGTTCGGCAGGCTACGTCGGCGCCGCGCCGCCCTCGGGACACGGCCCGCATCGCTACTACTTCGCGGTGACCGCGGTCGACGTGGAGTCGCTCGGCCTCCCCGAGACGGCGTCACCGGCCTACCTGGGGTTCAACCTCTTCATGCACGGGATCGCCCGCGCGCGGCTGGTCCCGATCTACGAGCAGCAATAGCTACCGAGGGCGACCCCGGAGCTAAGCGCGGGCAGTGTCGAGCGGCACCAGGCGGAGGCGGTCGACATCGACCAGACCGCGGTCGGTCAGCTTGAGCGCGGGGATCACCGAGAGGGCGAGAAAGCTGAGCGCCATGAAGGGGGCGGGGACGGTCACCCCCTGCTCCCGCAGCCGGTCCTGGAGCCGGGTCAGCGTCGCGGCCACCTCGGGCGCCGGCCGGTCACTCATCAGGCCGGCGACCGGAAGCGCGAGCTCGCCGACCACCCGGCCATCCTCCGCGACCACGATCCCACCGCCCAGCTCGGCCAGCCGGCTCGCGCAGCAGGCCATGTCGCCGTCGTCGACGCCGACCACCACCAGGTTGTGCGCGTCGTGGGCGACCGTCGAGGCATACGCCCCGCGCCGCAGCCCGGTCCGGGTGACGAAGCCCAGCCCGACGCGACCGGTCGCGTGGTGACGCTCGAGAACCGCGATCTTGGCCACATCCCGCCCCGGATCGGCCACCGCCTGCCCGCCACGCACGGTTGCCTCCAGGTGCTCCTCGGTGGTCAGCAGCTGCCCCGGGACCACGCCGATCACGCGCAGGCGGCCCTCCGGAGCCGGAATCGAGAAGCCTGCGGCGGTCACCGGCCTCAGGTGCACGGTCTGCCGCACCCACTCCGGGACCTCCAGTGTCGGGTAGGCCGGTGCCGTCCCCTGGGTGAAGACCCGCAGCGCCCGGAAATCACGGAGGTCCTCCAGCACCACCAGGTCAGCCCAGTAGCCGGGTGCGATGGCCCCGCGGTCGGCCAGGCCGTGGCACTGCGCCGGGTGCAGGGTCGCCATCAGGAGCGCCGCCTCCGGCTCGACGCCCCCCTCCACGGCGAGGCGCAGCATCTGGTCCAGATGACCCTCCTCGACCAGGAAGTCCGGCTCCCGGTCGTCGGTGCAGAAAGCGCAGCGATCAGGGCCGAGCGCCCGCACCAGGGGGAGGAGGTCGAGCAGGTTGCGGGCGTTGGAGGCCTCCCGCAGCAGTACCCACATGCCGAGCCGGCGCCGCTCCAGTGCCTCGGCGGCGGTGGTCGCCTCGTGATCCGAGCGGATTCCGGCCGCGACATACGCGCTGAGCGGCTTGCCGGTGAGACCGGGCGCGTGGCCGTCGACGTGGTCGGTGAGACCGGAGCGGAGCTTGGCCAGCTCGGTGGGGTCGCCGGCGACCACGCCGGGATAGTTCATCATCTCCGCCACTCCGATGACGCGGCGGCGGCGCAGCAGCGAAGCCAGATCCCCCTCGGTGAGCGGCCGTCGCGGCGACTCGAACGGGGAAGCCGGCACCGAAGAGGGTGCCATCACGTAGACCGCGAGGGGCAGGTCGCGGCACTGATCGACCAGCCAGTGCACGCCGTCGGTGCCGAGCACGTTCGCGATCTCGTGGGGGTCGACCACCACCGACGTGGTCCCCCGCGGCACCACGGTTCGCGCGAACTGGTCGACCATCAGCTTGGACGACTCCAGGTGCATGTGGGCGTCGATGAAGCCGGGAACCAGGTAGTGACCGTCCAGGTCGAGGCGGTCGATGCCCCGGTACCCCTCCCCCACCCCCACGACGTGGCCCCCGGTGACCGCGACATCCACCTGCAGCCACTCGCGGGTGAAGACGTCGAACACACGGCCACCCGTCAGCACGAGATCCGCCGGGACCTCCCCTCGGGCGACCTGGAGCCAGTGCGCGTCGATGCGCTCAGCCTAGCGCGGGCTTGGTAAGGCCAGAGGAGCGAGTGCGATACTGACGCCGGTGACCGTTCGCGACCTCGACCTTCCGGACACGCCGGCGGTGCGCCTGGCGCTGGAGGTCGCGGACCGCTATCAGCCCCCCGCCCTGCGTAATCACTCGGTTCGCTCGTACCTCTTCGCGGCCGCCCGTGCCGAGCAGGGCCGGATGGAGATCGACCACGAACTCCTGGCGGTCGCGTCGCTGGTCCACGACCTCGGGTTGGCACCCTCCTTCGACAGCCACACGCTGCCTTTCGAGGAGGCGGGCGGCGACACCGGGTGGGTGTTCGCCGCGGGAGCGGGGTGGCCGGTGGTACGGCGCGACCGGGTGCGCGAGATCGTCGTGCTCCACATGCGCGCCCCCGTGCCGCCCGAAGCAGATCCGGAGAGTCACCTGCTCCAGTTCTCGACCAGCCTGGACATCTCCGGGCGGGGCGTTGACGAGCTTCCCGAAGAGGTCCTGCGCGACGTCGTCCGGCGTTACCCGCGCCTCGACCTGGCGACGCGGTTCACCGCTTGCTTCCAGGACCAGGCGGCCCGCAAACCGGATCAGGCAGCCGCCCGGTCGCTGTCGAGCGGGCTCGCGAACCGTCTCGCGACGAACCCCCTGGACCGCCTCTGACCCGGAGTCGGGTAGGGCCCGTTGGTGCACCTCCGGGGCTCTCCTGCTCCGGGTAGGGCCCGTTGGTGCACCTCCGGGGCTCACACGTGCGATAGCCTTCGCCGCGGTTGCGATCTGCAATCGGTCCATCCAGGGAGGTCTCCATGCCGGCACCCATACCCGTCGCGACCCTCGACACCCGCTACAGCAGCCGGGACGCGGTGCCGGTCCCCTGGGACGAGGCCCGCCGCCTGCTCGAGACGGCCGAGCTGTCCTGGATCGCGAGCGTCCGCCCCGACGGCAGGCCGCACGTGACGCCTCTGGTCGCGGTATGGGTCGACGGAATCCTCGCGTTCCACACCGGCGAGCAGGAGGTGAAGTACGCGAACCTCACCGGCAACCCCAACGTGGTGGTGACCACCGGATGCAATCACTGGGACGGTGGCGTGGACGTCGTGGTGGAAGGCCCGGCGGTGCGGGTGACGGACGAGGAGACCCTCGAGCGTCTGGCGGTCGCCTTCGCCCGCAGGTGGGACGGCCGCTGGCGTCTGGTGGTCCGCGACGGCGAATTCCGCAATCTCAACAGCGCGGGCTGGCCGAGCCGGGTCTTCGCGGTCAGGCCGACGCGGGCCTACGCGCACACCAAGGGCGACCCCTTCGCGGTCACCAGGTACCGGTTCGAACAGGCCACCACGACCCCCGCCTGAAAGCGCCGGCGATGGGGCCGTTTGTATACAGGAGCACCTCGTTCCTCGCGCGGAGAGGGCGCTCTGTAGACAAACGCCCCAAAGATCAGATGACCGACGCCACGTCGAGGTGCTGGTCGACCGCGGCGCCGAACCGGGTGCTCCCCAGCGCCTCTCCCATGTGCTGGTGGTAGGGGACGCCGCTGAACAGGTGGTGACTGCGCGTCGGCACCAGCTCACCACCCTCCCACTCGGCCCGCTGGAGGTCGAGGTACGCCTCCTGTTTGCGGAGCTTGAGGTCCTCCAGGAGCCGCGAGAAGCCCATGCCCATCGCGTGCTGGGCCGCCAGCGTGATGAAGATGAACCGCACCCCCTGCTCGCTCAGCTCGTCGAACGTCATCGGGTCCGGCTCGTTGAACCACTTGAACGACGACGAGAAGTTGAAGGCGAACCGGGCGTCCGGGAACCGGCGGCGGACCTCCCGATGGAAGGTTTCGGTGGGGCCGCGCTGCGCGGTCGGGAACTCACACCAGACCAGGTCCGGGACACCGGTGTCGAGGTAGCGGAGAGCCCGGTCGATGGCGAGGTCGAGCCCGCGGGTGGACTCGGGCGCGTCGACGGCGGACACGGCGTCGGTGCGGGCGATGACGACGAAGTCCGGGTTGCCCAGGTCATCGGCGACCGCGCGCATCATGCGCAGCTTGGCGACGTACTCCCCGACCGGAACCAGCGCCTTGCCCGCGATGTGCCCGCACCGCTTGGGCATGATCTGGTCCTCGACGTGCGCTCCCGCAAGGCCCGCCTGCACGTAGAGCTCGGCCGTACGCTGCACGTTGAAGGCGTTGCCGTAGCCGACGTCCATGTCGGCGATCACGGGGGGTAGCTCCAGGTGCCGGGGTGGCTCGCCTTTCTCCGGATCGCCCACCGCCATCGTGAGCTGGAACTTCCGCAGCGCTGACACGGTGCGGCGGGCACCGTCCGCGATCTCGGTCGAGGAGTAGAGGTCCATGTCGGTGGTGCCGAGGTGGCCGACCGCGAACGAGTAGCCGCTGAAGTACACGGCGTCCATGCCGTGGTACATGAGCAGCTCGGCCCCGTGCGGATCCCAGATGCCGGGTGCGAAGACATAGGGCTGCTGCGCGAGCTTGCGCCGGAACCGCGAGGACGGGCGTTCGTTGCGGGACGCCGGGACCAGAAACCCTTCCGGAAGGAGTGCCGAGGGGACCAGCTGCATCGGTGGGTGCACCTCCAGTGCGTTCGTGCCAGGACCACCCGGGCGACCGGGGGCCTCGATCGGTTGTGATCGTATTTGGCGATCGATGAGGCTGAAGGTATCAGTTATATCTATCGATAGACAAGCGATAACGAATCGAATTTCTCGATCCGTCGGCCAAACCGGCCTCAGTCGAGGATCTCCACCACGAGCTCAGTCACCTCACGCCGGACGTGGACCCAGCCGAGATCCGAAACCACCACCGTGGCCTCGAGATCCTCTCGCCGGTGGGTGGTCACCACCGCGATCGATCGCATCCCCGCCGCCGAAGCCGCTGCCAGACCCGCGGGCGCGTCTTCGAGGACGACACAGCGCGAGGGATCGGTAATGCCGAGCCGCCGCGCAGCGAGCAGGTAAGGCTCGGGGTCCGGCTTGCCGTGCCTGACGTCGTCGGCGGTGACCACGACGGGAGGGCGTACCGGCAGGACGGCGAGCCGCGGCTCGGCGATCGCGTTCGACCCGGACGTCACCACCGCCCACCGCTCGGTGCCCAGGGTCATCAGCAGAGCGTCCGTCCCGGGAAGCGGCCTCACCCCACCCGGCGTCGACGTCTCGATCTCGTTGATCCGGCGCAGCGCATCCACTTCGCGATCCGGCAGCAGGTCGTGCACGATGTCTCGCGCCGGCCGTCCGTGGAGCGCCACCCCGGCAAACGATTCGCGGGTGAGCCCTTCCTCCTGCGCCCATCGCGTCCACGCACGGGTGATCAGCGACGTGGAGTCGACCAGCGTCCCGTCGAGGTCGAACAGAAGCGCGGCGGCGCGCATTTCGAAGCTCATCCAGGGTCCCTCCTGCGCGCCGCGCCGTGGGCGATCGCCATCTTGGCGCACGATAGCGGACGTGGCGCAACGGTAATCCCGACTGTGGAAAACCAAGCACTTGAGGGTCCATGCTTGGGTTTCCGGACCCATTTCAGGGGCAAAAACCGAGAAATCGGGACCACAAAGATGGAAAAAGGCCACATACGCAGCCTTTCGCTTTGGTAATATGTAGGTCGCGGTCGAGCAGACCGCACCTAACGTTGATCCTCACCCCCGCAGCCATGCTCGGTGGAGGGGCGGAGAGGGCGACCTTTCCGCCCGCCCCGAGCTATGGGGGAGGAGGCCTCACCCTCCCGGGTCGTCGAGCCAGGCCGACCAGCCGCCGGCATCGCCCCCCCTGCCTGTCGCCGTGCGCAGCCACGCCTCCGCGTTTGCGAGGTGAGCGTCGGAGGCGGTAGCCGCCAGGCCGGGATCCCGCGCCGCGATCGCGTGGACGATCCGCTCGTGTGCCAGCACCACCCTTCGCATCGTGCTCGGGCCGGCCTCGGCCTGCGAGCGCCAGATGAAGGTGCGGACGGTGCCGATCGCGAGCGAATCCTGGAGGGCGGACAGGAAGGTGTTGCCCACCGACCGGGCGATGGTGCCGTGAAACGCACCGTCGGCCGAGGTGAGCTCCGTCGCGTCCCCGCGCTCGGCGGCGGCGGAGATCCGGGCCAGGTCCCCGCTCAACGTCTCCAGCTCGGCGGCCGTCATCCGCGCGGCGGCCATCGCGGTGACCCGCGGTTCCAGGATGCGCCGCACCTCGAACAGCTCGAGCGCGGTCTCGGCCGGCAGCAGCTGGGTGGCAAGCCGGATCGACCGGAGCAGCAGCTGCGGCGTGAGCGAGGTGACGTACGTACCCGCGCCCTGCCGCGCCTCGAGCGCCCCCACCACGGTGAGCGCGCGGATGGCCTCACGAAGCGAGGACCGCGAAAGGCCGAGCTGTGCGGCGAGGTCACCTTCGCGTGGGAGTCGTTCCCCGGGAACGAACGTCCCTCGCTCGATCATCTCGCTGATCCTGGAGATCGCCTCATCGGCAACCCCGGATCGTCTGGTTCCTCCCGTCCTCCGGGCGCTTTGGGCTTCGTCCATCGCCCGCTTTCCTCGCATCAGGACCCCGGTATGGCGTCCTCGCCTGACGCCCCACCGCACCTGCTCGTCCGAGGTGGTCAACATACATCGGATGACTCGCAGGGGGCAAGCCGCGAATTGGCGCGACACCGGGCCTCCGTGGCGGAAGTCGTCCGACGACCCGCAGCCGGTCGTCGAGCAGCGCCAGGAGGCGAGGTATGATCACCGGCGATGCCCGCCAAGGTCGACCCTCAGCTGCTCGAGATCCTCGCCTGCCCGAAGTGCCACACGCACGTCGAGCTCGAAGAGGACGGGACCCATCTCCGGTGCGACACCTGCCGGCTGCGTTACCGGATCGACGATGGAATCCCGGTCATGCTGATCAGCGAGGCCGAGTCGTTCTGAGGTAGCGCCCCCAGCGTCCGGCTCAGACGGCGCAGGCCATGGCGGCGGTATCGACCGGGGTCTGGCTCGCGATCCCCTGACTCACGTCATCCTGGATCTGCTGATTGCTGAGCGCGTACGCCTGTGTCGACCCGGTCTGCGAAGAGGCGGCGAAGACGAGGCCGATCACGCCCCCCGCGTCGTCGAGAAGAGGGCCCCCCGAATTGCCGGGCCGGACGGTGCCGTTGAAGACCCAGATCTGCCGGGTCACCTCCTGGTTGTTGTAGATGTCGTTGAAGCGAGCCATCGTCTCGCCGTCGATCGCCGCCGGAGTGACCGCCTCCGGGCCCCCGCCGGGATACCCGACCACGAACGCCGGCGTGCCTCGCTGCGCACCGGCCTCCGGCAGGACGCCGGCGTCGAGCCCGGGCACGTGGAGGATCGCGACATCCACCTTCTCGTCGAAGTAGACGACGGACGCCTCCAGGTCGATGCCGCGCTGGTCCTGCATCACGCGCGTGTCGCTGGTCCCGGCGACGACGTGCGCGTTGGTCACGACGTAGTCAGGCGCGACCGGGTAGGCGCTCCCCGTGACCAGGCCGCCACAGCCGGATCCCGCAACGCGGAACACCTGGCGCGCGGTGGCCTGCACGCCGGTGGTGGGGTTGTCCTGCGGGATCGAGACGGGTCCGGGAAGCGCGCCCCTCTGGCCAGGGAAGAAGGTCGAGGGAAAGGGCACGGCAGCGACCGTGTGCTCGACGCCGCCGAGGAACCCGGGCGGTTGCGGCGCGAACCGATTGAAGGTGCGCAGGATGTTCGAGCCCTGCGCCACCGAGGAAAGGTCGGAGGCTGTGCTCTCCGAGAACGAGAGGCCCAGGAACCACACCACCATCACCACCGCCAGCAGAGAGGCCGCCGCTCCGGCGAGCCGGTCCAGGCTGTGGGGGCGGTCGTGCCGCGTGATCCAGCGGCGGAGCGGCTCCCCGACCCAAAAGCCCACGGTGGCGCCCAGGCAGCCGCCGAGCAGGAGCAGCAGCGCCGCCGAGAGAGGCCGGGAGTTGGGGTCGTAGAGCCCGAGCGCATCCAGCAGTCGGGAGGACACCGCGCCCGCGAGGAGGACGCCCGCGATCAGGCCCCCGTACTGCGCAACCGAGGGGATCAGCCCCCGCCGGTACCCACCGATCACCCCCAGCAGGGCGAGGACCAGGATCGCGATGTCGACGACGTCGAGCACGCGGTAAGCCTACAGAGGCGACCGCGCGGTACCGGCATAATGAACGTGTGTTGATGCTCAACGGCGGCACCGGCGAGTGGGTCGCCGCCTACGCCTTCTTCGGGCTGGCGTTCACGGTCGCCGTCGTCGGGGTGACCGGCCTCGGCATCTGGGTCCTGCGCGGGGACATGCGCAACCGCGCCGCGCAGCGGGCGGCGCTTCGCGAGCAGGAAGCCGCCGACGACACCCTGCTCGAGGAATAACGACAGCCGGACCATCGTCACCGGTCGCCTTTGAGCGGGTGCCCGGTGGCTGGGTACACCCGCCGCGCGGTGGGGAACGCTCCCTACTCGGAGGGCGGCGCCGGGGTTCCGGTTCCGGTCGAGCTCTCGGTAAGTGCGCCGGTGGCTTCGGCAGCCAGCCTCCGGTCGCGGCGCTCACGGGCCGCGCGCAGCTCGCGGAGAGGCATGAACGACCGCACGGGCGGGACCCGGTCGAAGTTGTAGGGCGGCGGCGGGCTCGTGGTCGCCCACTCCAGGGTGTTCCCGCGCCAGGGGTCGTCTCCCGCGATCTCGCCGCGCGTCCAGCTCCAGACCACGTTGATCAGGAACAGCAGGACCGAGATCGCGATCAGGAACGACATCACGGTGATGAACGTGTTGGTCGCCCCCCAGCCCTGTTCACCAAACCCGCCCGGGTAGGTGTAGACGCGCCGCGCCATGCCCTCCAGGCCGAGCGTGAACATGACCAGGAACGTTCCGTTGAACCCGAAGAAGGTGGTCCAGAAGTTCCACTCGCCGAGCGTCTCGTTGAGCTTGCGCCCCGTCATCTTGGGGAACCAGTAGTAGACGCCGGCGTAGATCGTGAACGCGCTGCCGCCGAACAGGACGTAGTGGAAATGAGCGACCACGTAGTAGGAGCCGTGGAGCTGCGTGTCCACCGGCACCGACGCCAGGTAGATGCCGGTGATGCCACCGATCAGGAACGTCGCCAGGAAGCCGAAGACGAACTTCATGGGGACGTTGAAATCGATCGATCCCTGCCAGGCGGTGGCGATCCAGTTGAAGAACTTGATACCGGTGGGGACCGCGATCGCCAGCGTCATCGCCATGAAGAAGGTCTCCACGTAGATGTTCATCCCGACCGTGAACATGTGGTGGGCCCACACCGCGAGCGACAGGAACACGATGCTGAACAGGGCTGCCACCATCGAGCCGTAGCCGAACAGGGGCTTGCGGCTGAACACCGGCAAGACTTCGGAGATGATCCCGAAGCCGGGGAGGATCATGACGTAGACCTCGGGGTGCCCGAAGAACCAGAAGAGATGCTGGTACAGGACGGGGCGGCCCGCCGTGGTGGCGAAGAAGTGGGTTCCGAACTGGCGGTCGAATTCGAGCAGGATCATCGCCGCCGCCAGCGGGGCGCCGATCAGCAGGAGCAGGATCGAGGTCGACATCTGGGCCCAGACGAAGAGCGGCAGTCGGGTGAGGCTCATGTCGGGGGCGCGCAGCGCGATGATCGTGGTGATGAAGTTGGTCGAGGCCATGATCCCGCTGATCGCCCACACGATCAGCGACATCGCCCAGAGGTCGGTCCCGATGCCGGGGCTGAACTGCAGCTCGGTCAGCGGCGGGTAGCCGGTCCAACCGGCGGAGAGCGTGCCGTTCGGCGTGAGGAAGCCGAAGTAGTAGATAAGGATCGAGACCGGGATCAGCCAGAACCCGAGCAGGTTGACGCGCGGGAAGGCGACGTCGCGGGCCCCCACCATGATCGGCACGAAGTAGTTCGCGATGCCGGTCATGAAGATCGTCATGAAGAAGAAGATCATGGTCGTGCCGTGCGTCGACAGCAGCTCGTTGTACTGCTGCGCCGTCAGCAGCTGCTCGTTCGGCTGCGACAGCTGCAGACGCATGACAAGGGCGAAGATGCCGCCGACCACGAAGGCCAGCATCCCCGTGACCATGTACATGATCCCGATCTTCTTGTGATCGGTGGTCGTCAGCCAGAGGGTGATCGGCCGCCAGAACGACTCGTCGTACGACTTGATGCGGGGCGGCGCTTGAAGAGTAGCCATTCGATCCTCCCTAGCTCTTCGGTGAGGGAGAGGCGCTGGGTGACGCACCCGCGCTCGGTGAGGGAGACCCGCTGGGAGACGGACTCGCGCTCGGTGACGGAGAGCCGGCGGGCGACGGACCCGCGCTCGGTGACGGGCTGGCACCCGGCGACGGGCTTGCGACGGGCGGCTTTGGAGAGGCTGCCGGCGATGCCTTCGGACTCGGCTGCGACTGCATCAACTTCTCATTGTGCAGCCAGGCCTGGAAGTCTGTCTCCGGAACCGCCTTGACGTCGATCAGCATCTGTGCGTGGTCCACCCCGCACAGCTCGGTGCACTGGCCCCGCCATTGGCCCGGCTCGTTCACCTTCATCCAGGTGTAGTTGCTGTATCCGGGGACCGCGTCCGTCTTGCCGGTGATGGCCGGGACCCAGAAGCTGTGGATGACGTCGGTCGAGTCGAGCCGGATGCGAATGAAACGGCCGACCGGAATCACCATCGCAGCGGCCGGGTCGCCCAGCTCCTGGTCGATCACGACGCCGTTCGAGTACTCGTACTTCCACCCGAACTGATGGGCCACGATGTGGATCTCGACCGTCCCTTCCGAAGCCGCGGGCACCACCTCGTCCTGCTGCATCACGTGGAAGGAGGCCGCCCCCACCAGCGTCACGATCAGGAACGGAACCACCGTCCAGCCCAGCTCCAGGAACGTGTGTCCGCTCCACTGAGGCGGCCGGTAGTCGGACGGAAGCTTGGTGCGACGCCACTTCCAGATGATGACCAGCAGCAGGCCCTCGACCCCGATGAAGACGACGGCTGCCGGGATCGAGATCAGGAGGTAGAGGGCGTAGATGTCCTGGCCGTTGCGGGAGACACCGCGTGGCACGTTCGGGTTGGGCCAGCCGTTGAGATCACCGCCCGCCTGCCCGTGATAGATGAGCACGGCGGCGATCACCGTGGTCGCGATCATCGTGATGAGCGCGACGACGCTCCACTGACGGTGACTCACGCCGAGCAGTATAGATCGGGCCCCGAGATCGGCCGGAGGGCCGAATTCATCCGCCGTTCATGTATCGACGACGGGCGCCGCAGGCATCCGGTGAGCCTCCGGGGCCCGAGGCGCGCTCTCGAGGGAGGCGCTAGAATCCAGGCCAGTGGCACCTGCAGCCAAGCCCAGTTTTGTCGACGTGAGCAATCCCGCGATGGCGATCGATTGCCCCAACTGCAGCTTGGTGACGCCGCGCTTCCTCCAGTACTGCCACAACTGCGCTTACGGCCTCTGGCCGAGCGGCGAGTACGCCACCGCGGCGTTCATCGCCTGGCGCGACCACGACCCGGACCGCATCGCCGCGCGGCGGTTCGACCTCGAGTGCCCGCCACCCGAACCTGACGAGGTCGTGCTCGACGACCGGGCGCGGGCCCACGAGCTCGGCATTCACCTGTTCCCGCGGAGCAGCTGGCCGTTTCCCATCTGCGTCGGATTCCTCTTCCTCTTCCTGGCGCTGGTCCCGTTTCCCAGCGGCTGGCGCATCGGCCTCGGGATCCTGGGCGGCGTGGTGCTGCTGATCGGGATCGTCGGCTGGGTGGTGTTCGAAGACACCCGGATGTACGAGGAGTCGGTGGGCGGCGGACACGGCGGGGGCGGCGAGCATGCCCACGCGGCGGAAAGCAGAGAGGAGAAGTAGCCGGTGGCGATTGTTCATGCGCCGGAGGAGACTGCCGAGCAGGAGCATGTCGCCCCGCGCCATGTGGAGGACGAGCCCGAGCATCCCGTGATGGGCGTGCCCATGATGGGCATGTACATCTTCCTCTCCAGCGAGGTGATGTTCTTCGGGGCCCTGTTCTCCGTCTACTTCTATATGTTCGGGTCACACCCGCTGGGGTGGCCGCCCGCCGGGACGGTGCCCGTGCACTGGTTCCCGATCCCGTTCTTCAACACCTTCATCCTGATCTTCTCGGGTGTCACCTGTCACTTCGCCACCGAGTCGCTCTCGGTCGGGAACCGCCGTCGGTGGTACCTGCTGATCACCTCGACGGTGATCCTGGGCCTGTTCTTCGAGATGGGTCAGGTCTTCGAGTTCGCGACCTCGAAGCTCGAGCTGGGTAACACCACGAACCTGTTCGGCAGCGCGTTCTTCATCATGACCGGCTTCCACGGCGCCCACGTCTTCGGGGGGCTCCTCTTCATCAGCCTGATGGTTGGCCGCTCCTTGAAAGGTCAGTTCACGCCCGAGCACCATGTCGGCCCCGCGGCGGCGACGCTCTACTGGCACTTCGTGGACGTGGTCTGGATCTTCCTGTTCGGGATCCTCTATCTGGCGGTCACCGCCTAGAGCTGACACCGCGCCGGGTGCGGGAATGAGGGCGATTGGTGCACCAACCGCCCACCTCGGAGCTCCCGACTGATTGGTGCACCAACGGCCCGTCTGATGGCACCTGCCTACGGGGTCGCGGTCTCCCGCCGCCGCCGCTCGGCCACACGCTCCGCGAGCTTGAACTTCTGCACCTTGCCGGAGCCGGTGAGGGGCAGCTCCTGGCCGGTGATGAACTCGACGTGCTCGGGGACCTTGAACCGGGCCAGGTGTTCGCGGCAGTCGGCCAGGAGCTCCGCTTCCGTCGGGTGCCGGCCGGCGGCGGGGACCACGAACGCCCAGCCCACCTCTCCCCACAGCTCGTCGGGGACGCCGACCACGTAGGACTGAAGCACGTCAGGGCGGCGGTCGAGGAGAATCTCGACCTCCTTCGGTGCGACCAGCTCGGCGCCGCGCTTGTAGAGCTCCTTGGACCGGCCGGTGAGGCGCAGGTAGCCGTCGGCCCGGACCTCGCCCAGGTCCCCGCTGCGCATCCACCTGCCAGGGAGGAAGACCTTCTCCGTCTCCTCCGGCTTGTCGAAGTACCCCCTCATCAGCTGCGGCCCCGCCACCGCCAGCTCGCCCTCGGCGCCCGCGGGAAGGTCCTCCAGCGTCACCGGGTCGATCGTCTTGTAGACGCAGACCATCCCGCCCAGAGCCGGATCCCCCGCCACGCCGCCCTCCTTGGGCCGGCCCACAGTCACCGAGGCCAGCTCCAGGGGATCGTCGGGCATCGTGTACGTGGTGGCGGCGGTCACCTCGGTCTGGCCGTAGGCGGTCACCACCTCCTCCACCCCAAGCTCCGCCTTGACCTGCTCCCAGAGCCGCACCGGCGCGGGCGCGGACGCGGTCATCACCGCGTACAGAGACGAGAGGTCGTGGTCCTTGCGAGCCGGGTGCTCCACCAGGACGAGCGCCATGGTGGGAACGAACAGGGCCTCCTGAGCTCGAAATCGCTCGATCGCGGTGAACGTGTCCTCCGGATCGAAGACCAGGCGCGGAACGATGGCGCCGCCGACCCAGAACGCCGCCGTCAACCCTTCCGCGTACGCGAAGACGTGATAGAGAGGCAGCGCGAAGAGGATGCGACGGCCGTCCTCGAGTGCGCGGATCCGTGCCGACGCGAACGCACAGCGGAGGAAGTTGTCGTGCGTCAGCATCGCGCCCTTCGAGAACCCCGTGGTTCCCGACGTGTACATGAGACAGATCACGTCCGTCGCCCGCCCGGCCTCGATGCGGCGGTCGATCTCGGCGTCGTCCACCTCGCGCCCACGCTCGGCGAGACCATCCAGGTAGAGGACGCCGGCCCGCGCGGGGCCGGTCCGCTCGGCCGAGAACGTGATCACCTGACGGAGGTCGGGGAACGTGGATTCGGGGCGGCTCTCCCATCCCGGCGCGATCCGGTCCAGCAGGTCCAGGTAGTCGTGGTCGCCGAACGCATCCATCGTGATCAGGCAGGTCGCCTTTGACTGGCCGATCACGTAGCCCAGCTCCTCCCGCTGGAGGCGGAAGTTGAACGGCACGTTGACCGCACCCGCGCAGGCCACCGCGAACTGGAGGACCACGAACTCGGCGTGGTTGGCCATCACCATCGCCACGTGATCGCCGGGCTCGACCCCGATCGCGACCAGGCCCTTGGCCAGTGTCCGCGCCTCCGCCCAGAGCTCACGATAGGTGAGGCTCCGGCGGTCGGTCAGCACCACCGGACGGTCGCCATAAAGCTCCACGTTGCGCCGCAGGAGGGTCGGATACGTGAGCGACGGCCAGTCCGGGAGGCTCGCTTCGAGGGCGGCCCGGCGTTCGGCGACGGAGGCGGTCATGCCGACCATGATGAGATGGCCGGGACCCCGATGGGAAGAGGGTCCTTGGGACCGCGGCACCTAAAGCCAGCTTTGGCACATTCACTCACTCTTCCAGGGCCGTGCCAAAGCTGGCTTTATACTTGCGCCGTCCGCCGCCGGTGCGGCACGCCTTGGCGCGCCCCGGTGGCATCCGCATGAAGAGGAGGTCCTGCGTGGAACCTGGCCCTGCCAGTACCCGCCGCGACCTCGCGTGCGCCGGTTGACCCGCTCGTAAGAGCGGCCCTCCGGAGGCGTGGGTCGCGAACGTCAGAGCGAATCCCATAGCCGAGAGGAGCGCACAATGGAAACACGGATTCCGGCCGGGCGGCTTTCGCCCGCCCGGCAGGAGGATGCCACCGGAGTGGCGCTGCTGACGGGGCGCAGCCCGTCGGGCGCCTCATCGCGGAGCCAGCAGATGAGCCCGGATCAGCACGATCGGACCGCCGGTGAGGATCGCGCCCGGCCGCGTCTGCAGCCCACCGAGCCGTTGCTGATGCTGCGATCGATCCTGCATGCCCCCGTCATGGGTCCTCAGGGGGAGCGACTGGGCCGGATCGTGGACACGGTCTGCCGCTTCAGCGATACCGGCTACCCACGCGTCAAAGGGCTCGTGATCGAGCTCGGAGGCCGCAACCTCTTCGTCCCGATGGACATGATCACCGAGCTCCGGCCGGGCGAGGCCAAGCTGCAGGGCCAGATGCTCGACCAGCGGGCGTTCGAGCGCCGTGAGGGAGAGGTGCTGCTGGCCGAGGACGTACTCGGCCGGCGCATGATCGACGTGACCAAGGCGCGCTTGATCACGGCTGAGAATCTGGCCCTCGCCCACGTCGGTGACGCCTGGCGGCTGGCCGGAGTCGATCCCGGGCGGCCGGGCCTGTTCAACGGGCTGTTCAACCGCACCGGTTCCGGGAACCAACCTCACGCCGCCCTGGTGGATTGGGCCGACATCGAGCCCTTCGTCGGTCACGTCCCCACCGCCCGCCTCCTGATGCCGTTGCAGCGACTCAACCGGCTCCACCCGGCGCAGATCGCGGACCTGGTCGAGCGCGCCTCCCATGAGGAAGGCCAGGAGATCCTGGGCGCGGTCCAGCGGGACGCCGAGCTGACGGCGGACGTGTTCGAAGAGCTGGACCCGGAGCACCAGAGGGAGTTCCTGCGGGATCGGTCGGACCAGGAGGCCGCGGCGGTCCTCGACGACATGCAGCTCGACGACGCCGCCGACCTGCTCACCGACCTCCCCCAGGAGCGGCGCGCAGGCGTGCTGGCGGCGCTGCCCAAGGATCGCCAGGTCAAGCTCCGTCACCTTCTCGAGTACAACCCTGAGCAGGCGGGGGGCATGATGAGCCCGGACGTCATCTCGATCCCCGCGTCCGCCGGCGCGACGGACGCGATCCAGGCGGTGCGGGCGGCGTCGGACGATGTCCCACCCCAGCTGGTCGGGGACATCTTCGTGATCGCCGACGACGGGACCCTGCTGGGGGGGATCGGCGCCTCCGACCTGCTCCGGGCCGGTGCCGGGCAGACCGCCGGTGACCTCCCGGGCCTGGTCAAGGCGCGCGTCAGGGCGGATGCGGACCTCTCGGACGTTGCTCTTCTGATGAGCGACTACAACCTCACGGCAGCGCCGGTGGTCGACGAGAACGACCACCTGGTCGGTGCGATCTCGGTGGACGACATCCTCGAGCTGCTGATCCCGGACGACTGGCGGCGGCGGCAGGAATCGGAGGGATAGGGCGGGTGTCCACGGGAGAGGGGTCCTTACCATGCAGCAGCGCAACCCCACCCGGCAGGAGATCCGGCGCCGCCGAGTAACCAGGCGCGGCAACGAGCTGCAGGTCGTCGACGAGATCCACGGCGCCCTGGGCACGGTCCGAGCGCCCCGAGAGGGCGAGCGGCGCACGTGGCGGCAGCGGGCGCTGGCGCTGGCCGCGATCATGGGCCCTGGACTCATCGTCATGATCGGCGACAACGACGCCGGGGGCATGGCGACGTACGCCCAGGCCGGGCAGAACTACGGATATTCGCTGCTCTGGGTCTTGGTGCTCTTGATCCCGGTTCTGATCGTGAACCAGGAGATGGCGGTCCGGCTGGGGGCGGTCGCCGGCGTCGGCTACGCGAAGCTGATCAACGAACGCTTCGGCCGGTTTTGGGGCCTCTTCAGCGTCGGTGGCCTCTTCCTGCTCAACTTCCTCACCATCGCCACCGAGTTCATCGGGATCGCGCTCGCGGCAGAGTTCTTCGGGATCAGCCGGTACCTCGTGGTCCCGCTCGCGGCGGTGTTCCTGGTCGGGATCACCATGTCGGGAAACTTCCAGCGGTGGGAGCGCTTCATGTTCCTGCTGCTCTTCTTGAATTTAGGATTGGTGCCGCTCGCCATCTTCACCCATCCCGATCTCGCTGCCACCGGGCGCGGGTTGGTCGTTCCGGGCATCCAGGGTGGCGTCACCTCGGCGGCAATGCTGCTGATCATCCAGATCGTCGGTACCACCGTCGCCCCCTGGCAGCTCTTCTTTCAGCAATCGAACGTAATCGACAAACGGATCACGCCGCGCTGGCTGCCCTATGAGCGGACCGATACCATCGTCGGCGCCTTCGTGGTGGTGCTCGGTGCGACCTGCATCATCATCGCGACCGCATCTACCTTCCAGGGAACCCAGGCCTTCGGCCAGTTCACCGACGCCCTGGGGACCGCCGAGGGGATCGCGGATCGCTTCGGCCGCTGGGTGGGGGCGATCTGGGCTGTGGTGCTGCTCGACGCCTCGATCATCGGCGCCTCGGCGGTGACGCTGGCCACCTCGTACGCGTTCGGCGACGTGTTCGGGCTTCGTCATTCGCTGAACCGGTCGGTGGGCGAGGCGAAGGGCTTCTACCTGACCTATGGCGGCCTGGTCGGGCTGGCGGCGGTGATCGTCCTCCTCCCCAGTGCGCCCCTGGGTCTCATCACGGAGGCGGTCCAGGCGCTGGCCGGGATCATCCTGCCGAGCTCGGTTGTCTTTCTCCTGCTGCTCTGCAACGATCCCGCGGTCCTGGGACCCTGGGTCAACAAGCTCTGGCTCAACATCCTGGCAGTCGTGATCGTCGGGCTCCTGGTGGTCCTGTCGCTGGTCCTGGTGGTCACGACGGTGGTGCCGGACATCGACGTCCCGATCCTGCTGATCGTCCTCTGCGCGGTCCTGGTCGCGTGCCTGGCGGCCGGCGGGGGGTGGTTCTGGTGGCGGCGCCGGCGGCGCCCGCCCGAAACGGCGCGCGTCTATACGGCGGCGCAGAAGAACCGGTGGCGCATGCCGCCCCTGGCTCTGCTCCAGCGACCGGAATGGTCGCCTGGACTCCGGCTGCTGATGTGGGGCATGGCCGGGTACATCGGGCTGTCCGTGGTCTTGCTCTTCGTGCGCGCGGTCCAGCTCGCCACCGGCCACTGACCCCTCCCCCGATCAGCGCACACTGCTAGCGAAACGACGTCATCCGGCGGTGGATGAGCTCCCTTTGCTAGCGATGTGCGGCCTTCGCGCGCGCGCCATCACCGGCTCCCAGTGGGCGCGGTCCGCGGGTTCGAGTGCGTGCACGAACGCCTCCAGCTCGGCCCAGGTGGGGGCGCTCAAGCTGCTGCCGGGCCTGGTCACCGAGACCGAGGCGACGAGGCAGCCGAGGGCGGCGGCGTCCGCCAGCTGGAGGCCGCGCAGCATGCCGACCGTGAAGCCCGCGTCCAGGATGTCGCCCGCGCCGGTGGAGTCGACGCTGACGGCGGGCGGCGCCGCGACCGAGACCCGAGCCGGTCCGCGCTGCGCCAGGATTCCCCGGGCGCCGCGCTTGACGACCACGATGTCCGCCCGCCGGCGCAGCTGCTCCAGCGCCCCCTCGGCGTCGGCCGCACCCGTCAGGGCGAGCGCCTCCGCCTCGTTGGGGAGGAACACCGACACATCGCCCAGCGCCTCGACGCAGCTCGAGCGGCAGAACGCGTCGCGCTCTTCCCCCGCGTCGCCGACGATCGGGATCCCGCGCCGGGCAAGCAGGCGCAGGCGCGGGTCGAGGCCGCAGCCGACATCGACGCAGATCGCCGCGACCCCTTTCCAGTAGTCCGAGTCGGGGTCCGGAGCCACCACCGTCCCGGCCTTCTGGAAGCTGACGAGCGCCCGATCGCCGGCGCTGGGCAGGCTGAGCGTGACGTCCGTGGCGCGGCCGGTGCGGCGCTCCGGCAGCTGCACCCCCTCCGCCTCCAGCAGCTCGCACAGCTGCTCCCCCACCCCGTCGTCGCCGATCGCGCTCAGCAGCTCCACCGGCTGGCCCAGCCGCGCCAGCCCGACGGCGACGTTGGCCATGCCTCCCGGGCTGGCCAGGATCGCCTCCCCGCTCGCCACCCGGCCCTTCTCGGGGAGGTGGTCGAGACCGGCGACGACCAGGTCCAGCGGCGCCGGGCCGATGCACACCACTCGGGCCGTCATCAGGGCAGGTCCCCGCGGGCGGCGTGGAGGATCGCCCAGCGCAGCCGCGCCAGCAGGTCCAGCCCCTCGGCGTCGCCCCACAGGTAGGCGGCGACGAACAGCGGATGGCTCATACGCAGCAGGTGCCGGGGGCGCGGCGCACCGTCGAGCCTGACGGTGGCGCCGGAGGTGACCGCCACCACGCCGTCCTCGCCGCGGTCCACGACCACGGTCGGCCAGTGCCGGCCGAGCTCGTTCAGCGCCAGCTCCAGCTCGTCATAGCCGGCAAGCCGGCACGCCGCGCTCTCGGTCGCGATGACGCACACGGCCTCCAGGTCGCGGATCCGCTCCAACTCCTCGTCCCCCACCGGCAGCAGGTAGCGAGGCACACCCACCGGCACATCCTCGAGCCAGGCCGGCGACCCGGCAACCGCGCGCGGCAGAATGTCGGGCCAGGCGCCGTCCCAGCGCTCACTCGTGGTCAGCCGCAGGGCCGGCCCGCAGTCGACCCCGAAGTCCACCACCAGGCCCGACCGGACCGCCTCCGGCCCCAGCCACGGCACCCGCTCGACCTCCAGCAGATGCCGGAGGTAACGCCCCGGGAAGTCGCTGCCGAGCGGGGTGGCGAGGACCGTCCGCAAGCCCAGGCGGTGCGCGCAGATGGCGGTCAGCGCCGAAGCCAGCGGCCGCACCGCGAGCCCCGAGGAGAACAGCTCCTCGCCTGCGACCGGCATCCGGGGGAGGTCGCCGAAGCAGAGCTCGACCTGGCTCGGCCCCAGCACGGCGAGATCCAGCTCAGGCACCCGCCGCCTCCCGCCGGCGGTTGCGAACCGCCAGCTCGACCAGGCGCGGCGCCAGGTCGGCGCCACCGCACAGCGGGTGGTTTCCGAACGCCTGGAGCAGGGCGCGCCGCGAGCCCTCCAACGCCGCCTCCAGCACCAGGCGGTCGATCGCCTTCAGCAGCGCCGCCCGGGCCGCGGCGGGTGCCGGCAGCGGCGGCTGCACAAGCGCGTGCGCGCCTGCGGCGTCCACCTGGCACGGCACCTCGACCACCGCCTCCGCATCGAGGCCGGTGACCGCACCCGCGTTGCGCACGTTCAGGATCGCGAGGCGCGCCGAGCCGCCGGTGAGCGCTTCCGCCACGTCCAGCGCCACCTCCGCGTACCCGCCCTCGTCACCCCCGACGTCGGCGACGTGCACCCCGACGCCGGCCTCCTGGAGGTACGTCCGCTCACGACCTCGGCGCAGCTCACGCCAGGCGCCGAGAGCCGCTCGCGGGTCGCGCTTCCGCGCGCCTGTAGAACGCGAGCTGAGGACCGAGCAGCGCCTCACCGCGCGTCTCGCCCCGGCGCCGCGTCTCCGAGATCGCCGCCGCGGTCCGGTCGTAGTAGAAGAGGTACTCGTTGGGGATCATCCCCAGGGCCTGCAGCCAGTCGGGGCCGAACAGGCGGCTCTCCTCGATGGCGCCCAGGCGGGCGGGGTCGGTGAGCAGGCCGGGCAGCAGGTCGGTGCCGCCGCCGTCGCGGACCGAGAGCAGCCAGCCGAAGTGGTTGAGCCCGGCGTAGGCGAACTCGAGGTCTCGCGAGGGCCGGCCGAGCGCGGTGGCGACCCGCTGCACCAGCGCGGACGGGGAGTCGCAAACCCCGATTACGCGGTCACCCAGCACCTGCGCCATCGCCTCCGTGACCAGACCCGCCGGGTTGGTGAAGTTCAGCACCCAGGCGCCCGGGGCACGCCGGCCGACCTCCTCCGCGAGGTCGCGCATGATCGGGACCGTGCGCAGGCCGTAGAGGATGCCGGCCGCCCCCACCGTCTCCTGGCCGAGCAGGCCGAGGTCGAGCGCCGCCCGTTCGTCCCGCGCGCGGGCCGCCTCGCCTCCGACCCGGATCGCGCACAGCACCAGGTCGGCCCCGTCCACCGCCGCCGCGACGTCGGTGGTCACCCGCACCGCGGGGCCCGCGCCGGCTTCCTCCGCCTGGCCCTGGAGCACGCTCGCGATGCGCGCCAGACGTGTCGCGTCGACGTCATGCAGCCAGAGCTCGGCGACCGGCAGACGGGGGGCGCGGGCGAGGAGGCCGGCATGGACCATCGGCGTGCGAAAGCCGCCGCCGCCGAGCAGTGCAACCTTCAGCGTCGATGGCGCCACCACGTCCCCCTGCTCATCCCCGACCCGCACCAGGCGTCGCGGGGCGGGCCGCGGCGCCGGCGCTCTCTTCGAGCATTTGCACGAAGACTATGCCCGCGCCGACTCTGGCAACGTCCTGGCCTGTTGTCAGGTGAGCGCTCCCAGCTCCAGGTAAGCCGCGAACGACCCCACCCAGTGGGTCGCCGCGTACCCCTCGCCGAACACCGAGCGCCACCCGACCTCACGATGGGCGGCCGCCGCGGCGCGGGCCAGAGACTGGTACGCGTGATCCTCGGGGAGCGCTGACGCGATCGCCCGCCAGCACCAGGCGCGGGAGAGGTCGAGGCCGATCAGGTGGGCGCCCTGAGGGTCGCTGCCCTCCTCGACCACGACCGGTGTGCGCAGGACCTGGCCCCCCACTCCGTCCAGGTCGGGCAGGAAGCCGGCGAACCAGGAGGCGAAATCCTCCGGGCTCAGGACCCGGCGCAGGAGGTCCGCCTCGCAGAGCGCCGGTGACAGGAAATCGGCCGCGTCGGGCTCGTAGGCGCCGTATTGCTCGTCGCCGGTGAACAGTCGGATCGCGGCCGCCGCGGTCACCTCGAACAGCTCGCCGTCCTCCAGCGCACGCGCCACGTCCAGCACCAGGCCGCAGCTGAAGGCGGTGTTCTGGTGCACACCCGTGCGCACCGGCCGGGTGGCGCCGGCGATCCACCGCAGCCACCCTTCTCGCAGCACGCCGGTCAAGGGGGCCAGCGCGTACGCCCAGCGCAGTGCGTTCGGGTCTGCCCAGGTCCGCAGCTCGGCATCCAGGGTCAGCAGCCAGGCCCACCCGTAGGGCCGTTCCCAGTGTGCGTTGTAGGCGGTTGAGAAGAAGCTCGCCTCGGTCTGCCCGTGTGGCGGTGTCAGGAGCCGGTCCAGGACTTCGACTGCTTCCTGCTCCCCGGCCAGCCCCGGCCGCGTCCGCAGCAGTCGCACGAGCAGCCACGTCTGATGGACGCAGGAGTGCCAGTCGAACGAGCCGGCGAACATCGGGTGCAGCTGCCGGTGTGGCCGGAGGTCGGCGGGGCCCTCGATGGTCTGGGTCCAGTGAATGGGGTAGTCGCGCTGGACGTTCTCGAGCGCCTGCCCCAGCAGCGGGGCCAGATCGATCTCAGTCATCGCGCCCAGTGTCGTCCACCTGCCGCCTTCTCCCCTTACTCCATCCTTCCGTTTTCCCGTCCCCCACGGCAGGGCGGTCATCCATCGCGTGAGGCGATCCCTTTTGCGCGAAACGGGCGCTGTCCCGCTCCCAAGAACGGCTCCAGCGAGGCCAGCGTCGCCTCCGGCGCGTCCTCGACCAGGAAGTGTCCCGCGCCGTCGATGACCCGACCCTCGATGGGAACCGCTGCCGCCATCTGTGCCCGCCATACCTCGACCGGGCTGATCAGGGAGGCGCCGACCAACCCTCGCGCGCCCCACAGAATCAGCGCCGGGGCCGCCACGCGCTCTCCCCGGTCCGCGCTCTCGCGGTCGTGAACGAGGTCGATCGTCGCCGCCGCCCGGTAGTCCTCGATCATGGCGTGCCGGTGTGCGGGATCGCTGAAGCCGCGTTCGTAGGCGGCGAGCGCCTCGGGGTGGCTTCGCAGCGGACCCCCGCCGCCCCACGCGCCGAGCAGCGAGCGCAGGTAGAAGGTCGGATCGGCGGCGATCAGCGTCTCCGGCAGCGGCGCCGGCTGGGGGAGGAAGAACCAGTGGTAGTACATCGTCGCGACACGCTGGTCGAGGTGCTCGAAGACGTAGCGCGTGGGCAGGATGTCGAGCAGCGCGACCCGGTCCAAGCACGCGGGTGAGTCGAGCGCGAGTCGATGGGCGACCCGGGCACCCCGGTCATGCCCGACCAGCCCGAACCTCGAGTACCCGAAGGACGCCATCAGCTGGACCTGGTCGCGAGCCATCGCGCGAAAGCTCGCCTGTGCGTGGTCGGGCGCGTCGAGGGGGACGGTCGAGCTCCCGTAGCCCCGCAGGTCGGGCGCGACCACAGTGTGGGTCCGGGCGAGCGCGGAGGCGACGGGCGCCACATCACGTGGGTCTGCGGGAACCCGTGGAGCAGCAGGAGCGGTGGTCCGGCCCCGCCTCGGACGCCGTGGACGTGACCAGCGGCGCGCCCGCCTCTGGCTCCAGGGAGACGTCAAAGGTCTCGAACCCCTCGAACATCCGCCCCAGCCTAACCCCCGCGCCCGGCCCGCGCCCCAGGAACGGCCCGAATGCCGGCGTCGGGCTGGCGGGTGATACTCGAAGTCATGGCCCAGACCCACGACCACCACTACGCGCTCGAGCTCCGGTGGACCGGCAACCGGGGCACCGGAACCAGCGCCTACACCGCGTACGGACGAGACCACGAGGTGCACGCGGCCGGCAAGCCGGACCTGGCCGGGTCCTCGGATGCGGCGTTTCGGGGCGACGCGACGCGCTGGAACCCCGAGGAGCTGCTGGTGGCCGCGCTCTCCCAGTGCCACCTCCTCGCCTACCTGCACGAGTGCGTCAAGGCGGGCGTGGTGGTGACGGAGTACACCGACGCGGCCACCGGAACGATGCAGACCGACGCCCATGGCGGGGGACACTTCACCGAGGTGACGCTGCGCCCGGCCGTCACCGTCGCCGAGACCTCGATGGCAGAGGCGGCCCAGGCGCTCCACGACGAGGCCCACCACCACTGCTTCATCGCGGCCTCGGTCAACTTCCCGGTGCGCCACCAGCCCGTGGTCCGGGTGCTCCGGGTGGCGCCGTAAGGCCAGAGTGTCCGCAGTACCGCCCTACGCGCGCGGTTTTGGAGCCAGACTGCGGACACTCTGGCACTTCCGGGGCGACGGGTGCGGGCGGGGAGGCGGGGCGGGCGTCAGTCGATGTCGAGGACGACCTTGCCGCGGACGCGACGGTCCCGCAGCGCGTCGAGTGCCGTCTCCACCTCACGCCAGCTCACCTCGAGCCCGATCTGCGGGTCCAACCGGCCTTCCGCGATCAGCCGCGCCATCAACGTCAGGTCGCGCCCGAACGTCTCCTCGCCGGTCTGATAGACGAAGAACGGCTCGATCCTGCTGTGCGGGGCGCGTCCGAACGAGCCGAGCGAGATCCTGGCCGGTTCGGCCGCCGCGGCACCGTACAGCTCGACCACGCCACCCGGCGCGAGCGCGCTCAGCGAGCGCTCCAGCGAGGTACCGCCGACGCCCTCCAGGATCAGGTCGAACGGACCCTCCAGCGCATCGCTGTCGACGACCGTGTGCGCCGCCCCCAGCGCCGCCAGCTCGCGAGCCCGTGGCGCGGAGCCCGCCGACGCGGTGACCTCGGCGCCGGCCAGCCGGGCGAACTGCACGGCGAACGTGCCGACGCCGCCCGCGGCCCCGGTCACCAGCACCCGCGCGCCGAGCAGCGACCCTCCCGCCCGCACCGCGCGCAGTGCCGTCATGCCCGCCACGCCGAGCGTCGCCGCGGGGCCGTAGCCGACGGAGGCCGGGAGGACGCCGACCCGGTGAGCGGGCACCGCGACGCGCTCCGCCCAGCCACCCCAATCGGCCATCCCGGTCACCCGGGTGCCGACCGCCGGGCCCCCGCCCCCCGCCGCCGCCGCCACCACCGTGCCCGCCACGTCCTGGCCCGGGCCCCAGTCGGATCGCGCTTTCAGCAGGCTCAGCTCGCCCCGGTTGACGGAGACCGCCTCCACCTGCAGCACCAGCTCCCCGGGCTTCGGCTCGGGCTCGGGGACATCACGAAATTCGACTGTGTGAGACGCCTCGGGCGTCGAGATCAGCGCGCGCATGCCGCCTAGCTCTCCTCCAGGTACGTGCGGTAGTAGTCGTTGCCGAAGGTCCCGTCCGGGTCCCAGCGCCGCACCAGCTCGCGGAACCGTGGCAGCAGTGGATACCGCGAGCGGACCGTCGCGCCATTCATCCCGAACAGCTTCCCCCAGTGCGGACGGGGACTGAAGGGCGCCAGCGCCTCTTCGATCACCGGCAGCAGGGGCAGCACCGTCGCCGGCTCCTTGCGCCAGGTGAAGTGGATGCAGAGGGTCGGCCGCTCGAACATCTCGCTCAGCCAGAGCTCGTCCGGGGCCACCGTCCTCAGCTCGGTGACCAGCAGCACGGATTCGATCCGCTCAGCCAGGGCCCGCACCGCGGTCAGCGCTTCGACCGCGACGTCGCGCGCGACCATGTACTCCGACTGCATCTCCTCTCCCCAGCTCGGGATCCCGTCGGGCCGGAAGTGCGGAATGCGCAGCCACCAGGGCCCCGGGGAGCCGTCGCGGGCCGTCACGTTCGACCCCTCGAGCGCCGACACGGTGGACGTCCGCGGGGCCAGCACGCCTCCAAACCACTCCTCGGGCCAGGGAGTGGTGGACTCGTCGATCGACTTGCGCCACACCTGCTCCACCGCCGGTCCTCGCCAGCGGGTGAAGATGCTGGTGCTGAAGGCGCGCCCCATGATCTCGTCGAAGTGACCCAGGACATTCTCCCAGGGCACGTCCCGGTAGACGTGCTGCCGGGCCGTGAACGCGGGCTGAACCGCGAGCGTGACGCGCGTGACCACCCCCAGATAGCCCAGAGAGACCGGGAAGCCCTCCCAGTCCGGGTCCTCGTCCTCGACGTTCGCCAGGGTGCCGTCCGGCTGCACCAGCTCCACCCCGCGCAGCGCGGTCGCCAGGCTGCCGTTCCGGTCGCCGGAGCCGTGGGTCCCGGTCGCGATCGCACCGGCGAGCGTGATGTGGGGAAGCGAGGCCAGGTTGTGGAGCGCCAGACCCTGCCGATCCAGCTCCGCGGCCAGCTCCCCATAAGAGGCTCCGGCGCTGGCGCTGACCCGCATCCGTTCACGATCGACAACGAGGTCGAGCGGCAGGTGGCGCAGCGAGATCAGCTCACCGCCTTCGGAGTCGGCGAGCTCGTTGAACGAGTGCCGGCTCCCCAGGCCTCGCACCCGCCGGGCGCCGGCGACCAAACGCTGCACCTCGTCCCGACTGCCCGGCTCATGGACTCGCTCCGCCCCCCACCGGTGGAGCCCGGACCAATTCGTCTGGAGCTCATCGACCATGCTGCGAAACCTCCCGCCCGCGCGACTCGCCGGGGAGATAGGCCCCCAGCTGGTGCCGAGCCTCGTCCAGCGTCTCCATAATGGCGATCGACTCGTCCAGCCCGAGCAGCGGCGAGTCGGTGCGTCCCTCGGCGGCATAGCGGGCAAGCGCCGCGGCCTGATAGCACAGGCCGTCGGGCACGCCGATGCCGCTCTGATCCTCCCACCGAACCGACCCGCCGCCCTGCATCCCGGACCGTGCCACGGTGAACCCGAACGGCTGGTAGAACGGCTCGTCGAACCGCAGCATTGCTTCGGTGCCCCCGATCGCGGCGCCGGTCGGCATCGGGGCGAGCATCGAGGTCGTGATCGCGGCGACCGCCCCCGAGGCGTACTGCAGCGTCAGCACCGCCTGCGAGTCGAGACCGTCATCGGTCAGCATCCCATGCGCGAAAAGCCGCGCCGGACGCCCAAGTACGGAAGAGGCGAACGCCACGGGATAGACGCCCAGGTCCAGCAGTGCCCCGCCACCCAACTCGGGCTTGAAGAGGCGACCGTCCCGCGGCAGCCACTGGCTGTGATCGGCGGCCAGGAACTGCACGTCACCCAGGAGCCCGGCATCCAGGATCTGCCGCAGGACGTCGGTTTGCGGTAGGTACCGGGTCCACATCGCGTGCATGCAGAGAACGCCACGGGAGCGGGCGGCCGCGGCCACCTCGCGGGCCTCCGCGGCGGTGGACGTGAACGGCTTCTCGACGAGCACCGCCTTACCGGCGTTGATTGCGAGCAGCGCCCCGTCGCGATGCCCGCTGTTGACAGTGGCGACATACACGACGTCGACCTCGGGATCGCTTGCCAGCTCCTCGTAGGACCCATACGCCCGGTCCAGATGGTGCCTGTCACAGAAGGCCTGTGCGCGTTCCAGCGACCTCGACCCGGCGGCGACGACGCGCTGCCCCGTCTGGTGCTGCAAGGCGGCGACGAAGTCGTTCGCGATCCCGCCTGGGGCAATGATCCCCCAGCGCAGGGAAGGGGCCTCCCGTGGCGGCGGCGTGCGTGGCACGGGCAGCGTGGACGGCAGAGGTGGCATTCCCGGAGCCTAGGAGAATGTCAGGCGTCGAGAGCGAAGACGCAGAACTCGTTGCCCTCGGGATCGGCCAGCACGTCCCACCGGCTACCGGTGCCGCGCGCGCGAACCAACGTCGCGCCCGCCGCCACTAATGTGTCCCGGCTCCCCCAGACATCCCAGTGGAGGCGGTTCTTGACCAGCTTCGGTTCGGGAACCGGGTTGAACACCACCGGCCAGGGCAGGCCGCTGTCCGAGCCCGGCTCGAGCGACCACCACGGGTCTGCGGCATCGTGCCGCGGCGAGGTTCCCAGGCGCGCCGCCCACCAGCCGGCGATCGCCTCCGGGTCGTCGGCGTCGACCACCAGCTCGTAGACGCGGTACGCGGGCAGCGTCGAGGGATCACGCGGAAAGACGCAGAACTCGCCGCCCTCCGGATCGCGCATCACCGTCCAGCCTGGGTAGGCCACCTCGACGGTCGCTCCCAGGGCTTCCAGCTCCCTCACCGAGCCCGCCCGGAGATCAAGGTGGGCACGTTGTTTGACCCGGCGTGGCTCCGGCACCGGTACGACCCAGATCGTGTGTTCCACGACGTCGTCGCGGAGCATGGCTACCCCGTCCTGCCGGACACTCAACTGGAGGCCGGTGGCAGCCGCCCAGAACTCTCCCAGCGTCTCGACCTCACCGGCGTCGAGGACCAGGTCTTTGAAGCGTTCGCCGGTCATATCCGCATTCTGGACGTGCGCCGGCGGTGCGCCCGATGCTCCAGGATCCGGCGGCGGGATGGCTCTGGCTCAGAGTACGGCGTCGAATTGCTCGGCTTTTCCCAATACCCGGCGCGGCACATCCGTTGACAGAACGCGCGATCGGCGCCACACTCATCACGCTTTGGAATCCACCTACAGGGGTCCGCGACCAGCGGGGCCAGGAGGGAGCTAGATGGCGGACACAGCGCCGGCGTCAGAGATTGCTGCCGGCACCCAACGCCGCATGCAGCGGCAGATGGGGACGGTCGGCGTCCTCTTCGCCTCGGTAGGCGTCGTCATCGGGTCGGGCTGGCTGTTCGGCGCCTACAACGCGTCGAAGATCGCAGGGCCTGGGTCCCTCTTGGCCTGGCTGATCGGCGGGCTGGCGACGGTTGTCATGGCCCTCAACGTCGCCGAATTGGGCGGCATGCACCACCTCGCCGGCGGCGAGGTGCGGTTCGTCCACTTCGCGTTCGGCAGCCTCGGCGGGTTCGCGCTGGGCTGGTTCCAGGTCATCTCGGGAGTCACCACGGCTCCGATCGAGACTGAGGCGATGCTGACCTACGCCTCCGGCTACATACCGAACCTTGTCAACGCGCAGGCACAGCTCACCCCTCTGGGCTATGTCGTCTCGTTCCTGGTGCTGCTGGTGTTCACCATCATCAACGTGATGGGCATCCGCTTCATGTCGGAGGTGAACAAGTACGCGGTCTGGTGGAAGATCGCGATCCCCTGCCTCGCGATCATCGCCATCATCCTGGTGTCGTTCCACACGCAGTACCTCACCGGGAGTGGCCCCGTCGGCCACGGTCAGGGTGGGTTCCTGCCCTTCGGGATGGAGGGCGTGCTGGCGGCGATCAGCAGCGGCGGCATCATCTTCGCCTACTCCGGCTGGGACTCCGCGATCGCTTTCGGGGCCGAATCCAAGAACCCGGGACGCAACATCCCGATCGCCGTGATCGGCTCAATGTTGATCGGCTTCGTCATCTACATGGGCCTGGAGATCGCGTTTCTGGGCGCGCTGCGCCCGGCCGACCTGGTCCACGGCTGGACGAACCTCACGCTCCCTGCCCACGTCGCCGGACCTTTCGCCGCTCTCGCAACCGGGTTCGGACTCGGGTGGCTTGCGTTCGTCCTCTACATCGACGCGATCATCTCGCCGGCAGGCACCGGTCTGCTCGCGATCGGCATCACCTCCCGCTATACCTTTGCGCTCGCCCGCAACGGATACATCCCGGGCGTCTTCGGCTACCTGAGCGGCCGGGGCTCGCCGATCGTAGGCATTCTCTTTACGGCCATCCTTGGTCTGGTCGTGTTCGCGCCCTTCCCGAGCTGGGCTGAGCTGGTCGGGTTCGCAAGCTCCGCCGGCGTGATTGCGGTCGCGATGCTGCCGCCGGCCGTACAGGCTCTTCGCATGAGCGACCCCGGCCGGGCGCGGCCATTCAAGCTGCCCGGGATGGTGGTGATGTCTCCGCTTGGCTTCATCGTCGCCAACGAGTTGATCCTGTTCAGCGGCTTCGGGGTGGTCTGGAAGCTCATCTTCGCGATCCTGGTCGGTGTTGCCCTCCTGCTCATCGGGCTCTACACAAGGCCGGCGACCGAGCGCCCGACGCTCGACCTGATCAACAACCTCTGGATCGCGCCGTGGCTGGTGGGACTCGCCGTGATCTCCTTCTTCGGGTCCTTCGAGTCGGCCGCGCCAGATCCCAACACGATTCCCTTCACCACGATCGAGGGTGGGACCGGCAAGGTGCTCCCGTTCGGAATCGACATGCTTGTGCTCGCCGTGTACGCCCTTGTGATCTACTACGTGGCGCTCTTCTCGCGCCTGCGTGCGGAAAAGACCAAGCAGTACATCGAGACGTATTCGGGCGACGCCGTCGACGAAGCGGCCACCATGCCCGCCGCCGGCTGACCGATCTGAGCCTGGTTCGACCGACGGAGGCCCGGGGAGACCTGGGCCTCCGTTTCGTCCTGGGGCTCGGAACTCGGCCAAACTAGGCCCGTGACGATGGCGACCGGGACCTGGATCGAGAGCTGGGAAGCCCAGCAGGATCAGTTCATGCCGGACCGCGAGGAGCGGTTTCAGATCATGTTCAAGGTGGTGGCGCTCCTCGCCGGCGATGGTCCGATGACCGTCCTCGACCTCGGCTGCGGCCCGGGATCTCTCTCCGCCCGGCTGCTCAGGCGCTTTCCGTCGGCCAGGGTGATCGGCGTCGACCTCGACCCGGTGCTGCTCAAGATCGGGCGTGAGGCGTACGCCGCCGAGCCGCGGCTTCGCTTCGTCACCGCCGACCTTTCGGCGCCCGGTTGGATCGAACGGCTCGGACTCGAGGAGGCGCCGGCGGCGGCGCTCTCGACAACGGCGCTGCACTGGCTGGACCTCGACGGCGTGACCCGCCTGTACGGCGATCTGGCCGGCCTTCTCCAGCCCGGCGGGGTGCTGCTGGACGGGGACCACGCCCACTTTCCCGCCCAGCCACGACTCGAGGACCGTGGCATCAGGCCTGGCCATGTTCATCCGGGGCCGGCGCACCCGACCGCTGGTCGCAGGGCAGACCTGGGAGGCGTGGTGGGAGGCGATCGGCGCCGATCCCGCGTTCTCCGCTGCGTTCGAGGAGCGGGACCATCTCCAGCACCGCCATCATCGGCGCGGGCAGGCGATCGACGACCAGGAGCACGTCCGCCGCCTGATGGCCGCCGGATTCTCCGAGGCCGCCGTGGTCTGGCAGCTGGGCGACGACCGCATCCTCGCGGCAGTGCGCTGAACCCGCGACCTGGCGCGCGTGCCTCGCCGCGAAGGGGGGCGCTGGTGCACCAATCGCCCATTTCGGGGCACGAGAGAGGGCAGTTGGTGCACCAATCGCCGCTTCTCGCCGCCGGCGGCGCCGCGCCTTCAGGCCGCGTCCCGAAGGTCTCTGGGCCTGACGAACCAGCACAGCTCCGCGTCCCCAGGTGCGATCGCGCTCCAGTGCTCGGAGGGAAGGGCCAGAGCCGCCAGAGCGCCGGTCGGAAATTTCTCCTCCAGGCGCGCGTGGGCCGCTCGGTCGCCCTTCCCGGCCAGCAGAAGCCCGAGCTCCCGGATGCCGGGTTCGTGGGCGATCAACATCGCCGACTCGACGCCGTCCTCGACCTCCTGGACGCGCTGCAGCAGCTGATCCGCGGACGCCCCGTAGAGCGCGTCGTCGAACACGATGGAGCTCCCTGCCAGCCCCTTTCTGAGCGGCTTCAAGGTTTGCCGGGTGCGGCGTGCGGGCGAGCAGAGGACGAGCGCGGGGACGATGTTTTGCCGGTCCAGGTACGCGGCCATCGCCTCCGCGTCGCGCCGCCCGCGGCCCGCCAGTGGTCGATCGATGTCGGCGAGGTCAGGGGTGTCCCAGCTCGACTTCGCGTGACGCAGCAGGTAGAGCCATCGCACCCGCACAGCTTGGCAGACAACGCCGGAACCGGACCGGCACGCCGGAGAGAGGCATGCGGGCTTCCGGGCCGGAGGCGATCACCCGAACCCGCGTGAAGCCGGTCGCAGGGCCCAGGAGGCCACGACGAACACGATGAAGACCACGGGCACCGCGATGTCGCCCGCGCCGCCGCCGGTGGCCAGGTAGGAGGCCCCCGCGCCGGTCAGGTCGAAGATCATCCCCGCGTACGCCCACTCCTTGAGTCGAGGCAGACCGGGCGCCAGAACCGTCGCCGTGCCCAGCAGCTTCCAGGTCCCGAGGATGGCCCCGACGTACGCCGGGTAACCAAGCTGGACCAGAGCCGGGCCGAAAGGAGGCAGGTGAAAGATGTCGGAGACGCCGCCGGTGGCGAACTCGGCGGCGATCACCACGGTCGCCGTCCAGTACGCGATCGCCCGCAGCCGTGGCCGCACCGGGTAACCGCCGCGGAGCCCACCAAGGAATCGTATCGATCCGATCCCGTTCCGATGCATAAGAGTACATTACTGTTTCGATGGAGGACTCGTCAAGCTCCTCTCAGGCGTTCGGAGAACCATCACTCCGGATACCCGTTCCTCGCGGCAGGCACGCCCGGGAGCGGGTGCTGCGGGCCGCGCTCGAGGTCCTGGCGGAGCGGGGGATGGCCGGCTTCACGATGGAGGCCGTCGCCGAGCAAGCGCGCGCCAGCAAGGCCACCGTCTACCGGCACTGGAGATCACGGACCGATCTGCTGGTGGACGCGATGGACCTCGCCTTCCCGCCCGTCGATCCACCCGCGACCGGCGACTTGCGGCGCGACCTCACGGAACTGCTGCAGGCACAGGAGGCCCTCCTCCTGCGAGGGCCGTTTGCCCGGCTCCTGGCCGCCGTCGTCGACGCGGCGGAGCGGGAACCCGCGCTGGCCGCGGTCCACTTCGACCTGACCGAGCGGCGCCGCTTGCTCGGCCTCGACGTACTGCGGGCGGCTCAAGGCCGCGGGGAGATCCCGGCCGGCGCGAATCTCGAGGTCGCGGTCGACCTGCTCGCCGGCCCCGCGTTCTACCGTCGCCTCATCGCGCACCGCGACTTCCCCCCCGCCTACTCAGCGTCCGTCATCGATCACGTGCTGCGCGCGCTCGACTGGTCGGGGTCCGTGCCCTGACGGCCGGTACCGCGCGGGACGTCTGCGCGTCGTCCGTGGGGGACGGCGGGCCACGATCTCAGTTCATCGACGGTTGTCCGGAATCCGTATTGTCGTCATGGTGCCGGCCCGCCGGGGCTTGCCGGTTTCGACTGTCGAATCGCGTCGCCGCCTTTCAGACACGTTCGGAGGCACCGGATGAACGACAAGCAGATCGCGACCCAGCTTGGGGAGGCGCGGCAGGACACCCATCGCCTGCTGACCCCGGTCGACGACGAGCGGTTGACGACCCAGCACGATGCCCTGCTCAGCCCGCTGGTGCTGGGACTACGCGCACATCGGCGTGTTCGAAGAGCTGTGGCTGGTCCAGAACCTGTCCGGCGGTCAGCAGGTCGACGAGGACCTGCTGCACACCTACAACGCCGTCGAGAACCCCCGCCATGCACGGCGCCGGCTCAAGCTGATGGACCGGGCGCAGACTCTGGCGTACCTGGACGATGTCCGCACCCGCGCCCTCACCCTGCTCGAGGAGCTGGACCTCTCCGACCCGCGCGAGCCCAACCACGAGCTCCTGCGCAATGGCTTCGTGTACGACCTGGTCATTCAGCACGAGCGTCAGCATCAGGAGACGATCTGCCAGACCCTCCAGCTGCTCCCTGGCGGCTACCTGACCGAGCTGCCGCCGACACCGCCCGGTCGCTCCGCCGGTCGAGAGATGGTGCGGGTGCCGGCCGGAAGCTACCCCATCGGGTCCGACGCGTACGAGCCCTACGACAACGAGAAGCCACGTCACGAGGTCGAGCTCGACGCCTTTCGCATCGACCGCTTCCCCGTCACCAACGGGGAGTACGCGCAGTTCATGGAGGATGGCGGGTACACCCGGCAGGAGCTCTGGTCACCCGGCGGCTGGGACTGGGCGATGACGTTCGGCATCGAGGCGCCGGAGTACTGGTCGCGGCGCGACGGAGGTTGGGTGGTGGATCGCTTCGGCGTCTCGGCTCCACCGCCGGCTGAGGAGCCGGTGGCGCACGTCTGCTACTTCGAGGCCGACGCGTTCGCCCGCTGGGCCGGCAAACGGCTGCCGACCGAGTTCGAATGGGAGGTGGCGGCAGGCTGGGACCCCGCCACCGGAAGCATGCGCAGGTTCCCGTGGGGGGAGAACGCGCCGAACGGAGACCGGGCCAACCTGGGGCGGTGGCGGTTTCACCCGGCCGCGGTCGGTGCCTACCCGGAGGGGGCGAGCCCGCTCGGCTGCGAGCAGATGCTGGGAGACGTCTGGGAGTGGACGTCGAGCGATTTCGCGCCTTACCCCGGGTTCCGCACCTTCCCGTACGAGGAGTACTCGCAGCCCTTCTTCGGCGCCGGGTTCAAGGTGCTTCGCGGCGGTTCCTGGGCGACCAACCCGAGCGTCGCACGCGCGACCTTCAGGAACTGGGACTCGCCGATCAAGCGGCCGATCTTCGCCGGCTTCCGCTGCGCGGCGGAGGCGTGATGACACTCGAGGCACCGATCACGCTGGCCCTCCACCACATCGGGGTGGACCGGCGCCGGGTCCTGATCGAGGACGTGCGCCGGGGGCTCACCGACAGTCCCAAGCACCTTCCCTCCCGCTATCTCTACGACGACCGCGGCTGCGAGCTGTTCGAGGCCATCACCGACCTGCCCGAGTACTACGTGACCCGGGCCGAGGAGGCGTTGCTCCGCCGTCACGCCGAGGAGATCGTCCGGGTCACGGAGCCGCTCTCGCTGGTCGAGATCGGCGCCGGGTCCTGCCGCAAGACCAGCCTGCTCATCGAGCCGGCGCGGCGGCTCGGTTGGGGGCAGTCCTTCGTCCCGTTCGACATCAGCGAGGAGGCGGTGCGGACGGCGTCGGGAGACCTGGTGAGCCGGTTCCCCGGCCTTCACGTCTACGGGATGGTGGGCGACTTCGAGGAGCACCTGGCCGCCATCCCACGCCTGGGCCGGCAGCTGGTGCTGTTCCTCGGCAGCACGATCGGCAACCTGGAACCGGACGAGCGGGTGGTGTTCCTCCGGCAGGTACGCACGCTGCTCCAGCCGGACGACGCGTTCCTGCTGGGGGTCGACCTGGTGAAGAGCGTGGACGTGCTGAACGCCGCCTACAACGACGCGCAGGGCGTCACCGCCGCGTTCAACCGCAACGTCCTGTCCTTCCTGAATCGGGAGCTGCGAGCGAACTTCGACCTCGACCAGTTCGACCACGTCGCCTACTACGACGAGGACTTGCAGCGTGTCGAGCTGCACCTGAAGTCACGCCGACACCAGGTGGTCGAGGTGCCGGATGCCGGTCTGAGCGTGGTGTTCGAGGCCGGGGAATGCCTTCACACCGAGATCTCGACGAAGTTCACCGAGACGACCGTCCGCGAATCGCTGGAGGCCGCCGGCCTCGTTCTCCGTCACTGGTACACGGACGAAGAGGGGCGTTTCGGGGCGGCACTGGCGGTCGCCGGGTAGCCGTTACCAGGGCGGCGACACATCAGATGCAGGAACGTCGCCCGTGCGCGAGGGAGATGGCCGTCCACGGGATCGCGACGACAGCCATGCCATCGCCCAGCGTCGAAACCAGGTGGCCGGGGAAGACGGTCGCGAAGGGCGGACGGCGCAACGCGGCGCACAGGACCCTCGGGTCAGGTAATGCCGAGCGCTCGAGCTTGCATGTGAAGTGCCCGTCGTGATCGGCGGCACCGACGGCCGCCGGTCGCACCCGCCCGCCAGGCCGCGATCGATCTGATCGGCCACGCGGCAGGCGGGCGCTGAGGCGGCCCCGTCGCCGCGACTCAGGAGTCCTGCAGGATCCCTATCGTGCTGCCCTGGGCGTCCCGGACCTGAGCGACCTGGCGCCCGGCCCCCAGGCTTCGGACGTCCTGCACCAGCTCGGCGCCGGCGCCCAGAAGCTGCTGCAGGCTCGCCCGGATGTCCTGCACCGCCCAGTAGGCGACCGGACCGCCGCTCGAGCCGTGGGGGTCGAGTCCGTCTTCGAGATCGCCCGCCCGAAAGCCCGCCGATGAGGCCGTCTCGACGTAGGGCGCGGCGCCGAGCACCGCCTGAAAGAGCCGCTTGGCCGGTTCCATGTCCCGGGCGGGGTACACGAGGAAGCACATTCCGTTGTTCATCCTTTCGCTTCACCTGCTGAGGTCACTTCGGGCCGGCCGGTCCGTGACGTTCAGGCTAGGGTTGCCCCGGCGATTGCGCTGCTCCAAAACTGCTCATTTCAGCTGCCGGGCGGCACGCACGGTGTCCGGGCGTCAGGCGTTTCCCGGCACCGGCGTCAGCCCTGCCAGGTGCTCGTCGAGAATCCGGAGCGCCCACTTCTTGGAGCTGCGCCGGGGGACCGTCAGCAGCTGCAGGTCGAGACCGTCGCGCAGTACGCGCAGGCGGTCGGCTTCGTGTTCGGGATCGATGTCGGGGCGCAGCTCGCCGGACTCGGCTGCCGCCCGGAAGCGGTCGGCGAGCGGTCCCTGCAAGCGCCGAGCCGCATCGTGCGCCGCCGCCGCGAGCTCCGGCTCGACGGCGGCCTGGGCGGCGAACGCGAGCCAGACCCGCGACTCCTCGCGGCCGGCGGCGTCCAAAGGCAGCAGCTCGACAGCCGCGGTCCGCAGGTCCGCGAGCCTCATGCCCCCCGCGGTGCGACGCCGGATCCGCTCGTCCACTCTCTCGCCCACCCGCCAGAGCGCCGACTCGATGAGACCGTTCTTGGTCGGGAAGTAGTGGCGGATGGAGCCGATCGACCACCCCGACTCAGCGGCGACCATCGCCAACGTGGTCGCGGCCAGGCCCTCGCGGGCGATCACCCGGATCGCCGAGTCGGCCAGCTCCCGGCGGCGCGCGTCGTGATCGACTTCCTTCGGCACGCCGGCCAATCTAACATGCCGGTACTAGCATGATCGTGCTGGATTCGCCTCACATCTACGGCTCGCACTCAACGACCACAGATCACCTGACAGAAAGTTTGGGTACCCCACAAAAACAATTTACATTTGAACCGGCGCCGGGCCCGCTCGGTCGCTGAGAAGCGATTACGATCGTCCTTTCGGGGAGGGGAGCGGGGTCCCGCCCCGCGCGTGAGCGTGAGCGCGTGAGAGAGGAGGAAGCCGTACATGGAGCGGTTGACGGGTAAAGGCCGCCTGAGCGCGGCAATGGCCGGTCTGGTCGTGATCGTCGCGATGCTGATCGCGGCCTGCGGCGGAAGCTCGGGAACGTCCCACTCTCCAGGGGAGGCGACCGACTCGGTGTCCTGGGCGGAGCAGCCGGGCCAGGCTCCGAACTGGATCTGGCCATATCCCCAGATCGGGACCAACGGCACCAACAACATCGAGCTGGGCCTGCTGTACCTGAATCTCTACACGTTCGGAGACAACGGCAACGCCGACGTCGACGAACAGCGGAGCATCGCCCAGCTCCCGTCCTACAGCGCCGACGGCACCACGGTGACGATCACCATGAAGCCCTACCAGTGGTCGAACGGCCAGCCGGTCACGGCCTCGGACGCGGTCTTCGACATCAACATGTACAAAGCCGAGAAGGCGAATGACGCCAACTACGTGCCGGGAGGCTTCCCCGACGACATTGTCTCGGCACAGGCACCGAACCCGACCACCCTGGTCCTCACCTTGAACCAGGCGTACAACCAGCACTGGTTTCTCTACAACGAGCTGAGCCAGGTGACGCCGTTCCCCGCGGCCTGGGACATGACCGGTCCCGGCCAGTCGAGTGACTGCGACACCAACGTCAGCGACTGCACCGCGGTGTACAGCTACCTGTCGACCGCCGCCAAGGCCCTGTCGACGTACACCACCAGCCCGCTGTGGACAGTCGTCGACGGGCCCTGGAAGCTCAAGTCCTTCAACTCCGACGGAAACGTCTCGATGGTCCCCAACCCGAGCTATTCGGGTCCGATCAAGGCGAAGCTGAAAGAGTTCAACATGCTGCCCTTCACGTCTGACGCGGCGGAGTTCAACGTCCTCAGCTCGGGGAAGACGCTCGACGCCGGGTACGTTCCGACCCAGGACTTGAGCCAGCCGCACCCCGCCGGCGCGGCGCCACTGACCGCGGGGCCGAACCCGCTGTCCTCCCACTACACGCTCGCCCCCTGGCTCCTCTACGAGTTCAACTACATCCCCTACAACTTCGACGGTCCCCAGGCGGGGGTCGTGGACCAGCTCTACTTCCGCCAGGCGATGCAGTCGCTGGTCGACCAGGAGGGGATTCTGAAGTCGGCCGCCAAGGGCTACGGCGTGGAGTCCCTGGGTCCGGTGCCGCTGGTCCCGACGAGCTCGCTGGTGTCCTCGGACGAGAAGACGAACCTCTACCCGTTCAGCATCGCCAAGGCGAAGTCCCTGCTCAGCGACAACGGGTGGAACGTGACCCCGAACGGAACCACGACGTGCGCGAAGCCGGGGACGAGCACGGGCGAGTGCGGGCCCGGGGTTGCCGCCGGCACGCAGCTGACGTTCGAGATGCCCTACGCAACGGGCGTCCAGACCATCACCACGGCGATGGAATCGCTGAAATCGAACGCGGCGCAGGTCGGCATCCAGATCACGCTGCGGGGTGAGACGTTCGACTCGATCCTCTCCAACTACACCTCGGCGTGCGGCACACCCGGCACCTCGGCCTGCGACTGGACGATGGCGAACTGGGGAGCGGGCTGGATCTACGGACCCGACTTCTACCCGACCGGCGACACGCTTTTCCAGACCGGCGCGGCGTCCAATTCCGGGAGCTACTCCAGCCCCGAACTCGACCAGGACATCCAGCAGAGCGTCGATTCGAACGACCCCAGCGCGTTCACGGCGTATGAGCAGTTCGTCGCCAAGGAGCTACCCGTGCTCTACCAACCCACCTTCCCGTTCTCGATGTCGGAGTACGCGAACGGCCTCCACGGCTTCGCGCCGCAAAGCCCGCTCGGCCTGGTGTTCCCGGAGCAGTGGAGCTGGTGATTTGACGCGCAGCTTTGCTAGCGGTGGGGCCTGATCACGTCCGGGTCAGGCGCACCGGCTAGCGAAGCGCGGGTTGCAGCGCACGGCTCGAGTGGGTGTCCCACCTGAGCACGAACCTCCACCGTTTGGCCATCTCGAGGTGACCCAACCCCAACCGTCCGACCGGCATCGCTGTCACTGCGGCGCGACCGTCGCCTGGGCCCCGGCCCCGGCGCTCGCCCGGCGCCGGAACGGCGCGCCCAGCGCCGGGGTGCCGATGTTCCACATGTTGTCGGCGACGTTGATCGTGACTCCCGGTGGGACGACCTGATCGATCCGATCGAGCACGGCGTCCGACAAGTCGATCCCGTCGGCGGAGATGGTCGAGCGAATCATCAAGCAGGAGCGGGTTCACTACGCCTTTTACCGTTCCCAGGCCGAGCGCCTGTTGCGCGAAAGCGCGATCGCCCGGCAGGCTGTGCGCTGGGTGATGACGAACCGCTTCCGGGCGGTCGGTGAAGGCGTGAAGAGCGCCGAAGACGTCGACCAGCTGGCGCTGTTCCTCTTTGACGGTCCGGAGGGTCGCCAAGCGGTGCGCTCGATCGACGAAGGTATCGGACGTCTCCCGGGACTCGAGGGCGTCAACCTGTTGGAGCGGCTGCTGGATCGCGCCGAGAGCCGTTTCGGGGTGCCCAGCCCGATGGAGTTCCCGGCGCGGCTCAAACCCGCGGTCGCTGTCTGAGCTATCGAGCGTCGATGCCGACCTCTCCCCGGAACTTGAGCGACGCCGACCTCGGCTCGCGGCTGGCCAAGCGCGACGCCGATGCCCTCGCCGAGCTCTACGACCGTTACGGGGCGCTAGCCTACTCGGTGGCGTTGCGAGTCCTCGGGGACTCCGCACGGTCCGAGGACGTGGTACAGGAGGCCTTCTTGAAGATCTGGAACGCCGCCGCCACCTTCGACTCCCGCCGAGGGTCGCTGCGCGGCTGGCTCCTGACCGCTGTGCGCAACTGCGCCGTCGACCACCTTCGGGGACGAGCGGCTCACGAGCGCGACGAGCTCGAGCTCGACGGCGCAACCGCGCCAGATCGGCAGGCTCCGGACCCCTGGGGTCAGCTGGCGGACTCCCTGGAGCGGGAGGCCATCCGGGCCGGGCTGCTGTCGCTTCCTACGGAGCAACGTCAGGTGGTGGAGCTGGCATATTTCGGAGGCTACTCAGGCCGCGAGATCGCCGATATGGTCCGATGTCCCTTGGGCACGGTCAAGGGTCGGATGCGACTGGCTCTGGAGAAGCTGCAATCCTACTTTCAGGGGAAAGGGCTGGAACCCCGTGGCTGAACGCAACGACGGCATGGAAAACGAGGTCGCCGCTTTCGTCCTGGACGCCCTTGATACGCAGGAGGAGGCGGCCGTCCGGGCGCATCTCGCTTCCTGTGCGAGCTGCCGGCAGCTCGAGCAGAGATTGCGCCGGGTGCTTGGATCGCTTCCCCTGGCGGCTGAGGAGGCGGTCCCGCCGCCGCGACTCCGGGAGCGCGTGCTGGCGGCAGCCGGAGCATCGCCGCAGGCTGTCGAGCCACGCCCGAGAGCTGTCGCGCTTCGGCCGCATCGCCCACGGCCACGGTCGAGACGGCCGTGGGTTGCCACCGGGCTTGTCGCCGCGCTGATCGCCGTCATCGTGCTGGCCGGCTGGAACGTGTATCTGACTCAAGAGCTCCGCTCAGTTCCACGGGCGCAGCCGACGGCGGTCACGACGTCGGCAATCCGGCCCACGTCGGCGGGCACGATCGCCGGCGCTCAAGGCGAGGTGATTCAGGTTTCGTCGCAGGGACTGGCGGTTGTCCAGTTCAGCAACCTGCCGGTGCCCGCCCCCGGTCGCGTGTACCAGCTCTGGGTTGGGCCGAGCGCCGGTCACGTGAAGTCAGCGGGCGTTTTCCTGCCGGAATCGGACGGATCGAAGGTCTTGGTGCTCGATCAGGGCCTGGCTCAGGACCGTCTGATCGCGGTTACTCTCGAGCCGGCACCCGATGGTTCTTCGGCGCCCACCCAGGCGCCCGGGATGGTGGGCAAACTCTGAGTCTCTCGCCCAAGGCCTCCATGAGCGCCCCTTGATTGCCGGGGCGCGGCGACGATAGCATCGCGAAACGTCGCTAAGCGTCAGGTGTGCGTAGACGCGGTGGATCATGACGAGAACTGCGGTGCGGGCGGCGCTGACCGGACACCGGCGGAGGAACTACGCAAGGTGCGTCGTTTGCGAAGAAGGAACCTGATGCTCAGCCGGTCGAGCAGGCCCCCGTGGGGGCCAAGCGTGGGCCGGCCGCGAACCAACCAACGCGAGATACAGGTGCCGTCGTTTTCACGCCGGTGGGTCTTCCTCGCGGTTCTCTCGCGCGCGCTTTTCGCCGGTGGGGTTCTTGCTAGGTTCGTTCGCCTCATGCTCCGGCGACGATCCGGGCTCCTCTTGATCCGCGGTCGCCGATTCGTGCTGCGTCTCTTTCACCGCCTCGCGGGACACCTGGGGCTCGGGCATCAGGACTCTCGTCGGTCATCGGGTATTTGCAGTCGCCGCGCTAACATGATGCCAACGATATCATATTATGCATCGTATCCTACTGCAGGATCGGCACATGGTCGGGCGTGTTCGAAGGCCCCATGCGGCAAGCGACGCACGGACCTAAATGTGGGCAGTGCGCGTCGAGAGTGCAGCGCCGGCCGACGGTACTCGCTGAGGAAATGCGCCACGCGTGGGCGACAGCCTTCCGTCACTTGTGCCTCTTCACGTTTAGCGGTCGCGGCGCTCGGGTAAACGATCCGCTGCCGCGATCTTCTGAGTTCCTTTTTAACGCAGGAGGTGGTTTAGAGGTGTCGATGATGGTTACCGGTTGGGATCCTTTCGGCGACCTGACGAGCATGCAGCGGACCGTTGACCGGCTGGTGAACAGTGCCTACGGGAGCGGGGAGCGCGATCGCCGGCCGGGCACGCTGTACTTGCCGGTGAACGTGCGCGAATCCACCAGCGGCTACGAGGTGGAGGCGCCGGTGCCAGGCTTCGCCCCAGGCGATGTCGACGTGACGTTCGCGGATGGCGTGCTCACGATCAAGGCCGAGCACCAGGAACAAAAGGCGGTTGAGGAGGGTCAGACGCTGGCTCGCGAGTTCGCGTGGGGCAGCGCGGCCCGTCGCCTGTCGCTCTCGGGGGACGTGGACAGCGAACACATCGAGGCCAACATCGAGAACGGCCTGCTAAAGGTGTACCTGCCGAAGGCATCGCGCTCGCTTCCGCGCCGGATTCCGATCGGCGGGCAGAGAGAAGAGAGCGAGGGGCGGCTGACCGGCCCCTCATCCTGATTCCTGAGTTGGACGGGCCCGGTCGCGCCTTCGATCGCGGTGGCGCTCCCGGGCCCTTCCAACGCTGCTCGTTGATATGCCGGGTATAACGATTGGTAGGCGTAGCGTCGTAGACTCCGGCGAGGTGGATGCTGAAGGGGGTCGTCGCTACGTCAGGATCCTTGAGCGGGTCCTGCGGGAGGCGAAAGAACTGCAGAGAGTGGGGCGCCTGCGGGATCCGATGAGCCGCGGGGAGATAGCGTTCCTGGAGCAGGAGTTGAGGGCTGCGCGCGTGGCGAGGCCGTCCTGATCGCTCCGTGTCTCGGCGTTCGCGAGGACGTTGTGGCGCCCGCTCGAGTTCGGCAGGCGTAGGTTTGGCGCTCGATTTACCGCGGCTTCTCCTGGCTACGCGGCCGGGAACCCGCCGGGAGGGACGCAATTGACAGGGAAGAATTCATACGGAAGAGCGAGGCCCTAGGTCGACGTCAAGAGGAATTGGGCGGTCGGAGGACGCGCGTGGATCATATGCAGCCTGGGGAAGATCCGGAGCACGCGGCTCCCGAGGATGCCGGCCACTGGGCAGCGGTCTACCGGGAGCTGATCGAGTTTAAGAGAGAAATGCTCGCGGGCGTCGAAGGGATGATGGAGGCGGCCGGTGATCCGGCCGTGGAGGATGAGCTGTTTCACGACCGTGAAATCTTGCGGTCGGAGCTGGAGCGGTTAGAGCTCCATGAGGCGTTTTGGTCGGAGAGTCTCCGACCGACAACGTAGCTCGAGGCCCCCGCTGGACGGGTCCGTCAGGGTGGGACTCGGGCGCCCGACTGACGATGCGTTACCGCCGCTCTCCGCCGGGCACGCGGTCCGCATGTCGTCCGGTTCTGGCGCGGCGAGCTGCAAGGCTGTGTTCGACTCCTGAGTCGGCGGGGCCCCGCAGTGAGGACCGCCGCGCCTATGTGCTGGATTGACCTTGTCGAGAATCGACTGCACGGTCGCCGACCAGCAGCCGCCGCAGGTGCTCCGAGGCCCGAATCCCCTCGCGCAGCCCGCGGATGCGGAAGGACCGTTCGGCGCGTGCAGCCTCTTCATGCCCGGTGCTGGCTATCGGCTCGGGAGCGATCGCGGTAGGCCGAACCACGGCAGCACGCTGGCCTCGAAGCGGGTCAGGGCGCAGATCCGGTCGCCGGCAAGGGTGAGCACATAGAGGCCGGTCGCGTGGCGGATTCCGGCCGGCAGGCGCAGGTATGCCCCGAACGCAGGCTGACCGTTGGCTCGGGTCGGCACGAGGTCGAAGCTGCGGCCCGCGCCGAACTGGCGGGCGCAGTAGCGGGCCACGAGTTCACGGCCCTCGTATCCGAAGGGCTCCGGAGGCATAGCGATGAAGACGTCCTCGGTCAGCAGGGCCACCAGCGCGCCGAGGTCTGCCGACTCCCACGCCCTCGCGAACGTGGCGACGATCGCGTCCTCGGCGGCCGAGCCTGCGGCGGGCGGCGGTTGGTGGCCGGCGGCCGACTGCTGGCGGCGCTGCAGGCTAGCGCGGGCTCGTTTGAGGCCGCTGTTGACCGATTCGATGGTCACCCCCAGCATGCTGGCTACCTCGCTGGCGTGGAATCCGAGGACGTCGCGCAGGATGAGGACGGCGAGTTGGCGCGGAGGTAGCAGCTGCAGAGCGGTTACGAAGGCCAGCGAGATGGCTTCGGTCTGCTCGTAGCGGGCCTCCGGCCCGAGCGGCCTGTCGGCAGCGCCCTCGAGGAACGCGTCAGGAAACGGCTGCAGCCAGACGGGCTCGTCGCGCGGCGTCGGCACGGGCGCTTCGAACTGCGACATATCCCACTCCCTGACCCGGCGCCGGCTCGCCGCGCGGCGCGCGTTCAGGCACCGGTTGGTGGCGATCTTGTACAGCCAGGTGCGCAGCGACGATCGTTCCTCAGTGAACCCGCCGATGCCTTGCCAGGCGGCCAACATCGTCTCCTGGACGGTGTCCTCGGCGTCCTGTAAGGATCCGAGCATCCGGTAGCAGTGCACCTGCAGCTCCCGCCGGTGGGACTCGGCCAGCTCCCGGAACGCCTCTCCATCCCCTGCCCGCGCCCGTGCCAGACGATCGGCTGTCACCATCCTGCGCTCCTTCCTTCCGCACCACGTCGGACCTCCGCCCGGGTATATACACCGCCCACGGCGCGAACTGGGCGGCTCGCGGGCGCCCAGTTTCCCGGTCCCGCGGTGTATGCACTATCGACCGCCCGGACGATCCGCCCACCAGATTGTGCCGCAGCAGCCGGAACGACAGTCCCGGACATTCACGGGAATCCGGCCAACCGCAGGAAGCAACTGGGCAAAACACGTAGCCGACCCGCAGGACCACGGGTGCGCGCTGCATCGACCGAATCCAGGCCGATCGCATCGGCTGGATGTCAATGGAGGTTGTTGAATGTACTGGGCACCTGATTCCCTATACCAGGTAGCAAAGCAGCACCAGCGGGAGCTGATCGAGCATGCGGAGCGCGTCCGCCTAGCCGCAAGTGTCCGGCCAGAACCTCCTGGTGTTCGCGCAAAGCGTGCGTGGAAAGCCATGCGACGGGTCTCGTTGCATCGATCTCCGGTGTCGCCATAGCAGCTCAGCCGAATGAGGGTGGTCCTTGTCTCGACTGGAGTTGGTGCGGCCGTCGTGATTGCTATCCGCCTCCTGTCAACGCCGAGGCAGGCGTTGGGGTCCTGCGTGGTTCGGTGCGCTTGCGAATTCAAATCGGTGGCGCAGACGTTCCTACCGTTTCTTCTACCCCATCTTCACGCAGGTTTGGACATTCTCGACGCTGGATGCGATGTAGGCAACATCGCGCCGAGGATCGCCCCGGGTGGCATTGCGGACGCTGGTCGAGATGCGACGCGTCCTCCGCCCCGGTGGCTTGGCGGCAGTCAGTGATGACGATCACAGCACAGTCGCGATATCCCCTGACAGCCCGGAGCTCCGGCGGGTCGTCCATTTTGGGGATCGCGTGATCGCTCACGCAGGCGGTGCGCATTCTATTCACGGCACCTGCGTACCCTCAAGATCGAAGCCGGCTTCACAAGAACACAAGGAGTGGCACACGCGCCGGACGTGTATCGCGACCCGGTGAGCACGCGTTGGTTCGCTGAGCTCGACGTAGACCTTTTGAGCGCCTCGAGCGTGAGGGATGTGATTATCGGCCAGGGTTGGGCCAGCCGCGTCGAGCTCGAGGCCGTGATACAAGCGGTCCGCGAGTGTGGGCAACGGCCCGATGCATTCCAATCATTCCTCTACTGTGGTGCCCTCGGGTGGAGGGGCTAGAGTCGCATATACGGGGGCTTCGGCCAGACACCTCAGGATTAAGAGTTCAACCAAACCGAGGTTGGAAATGCTTCGCCTGCTTAACGAGCGCCGCTACAGGGCCGCGCTTGCCGCGACGGACTGCGTCATCGCACGTCTCGAAGAGTTAAACCTTGAGGGCCGAGGGAAGGAGCAGCTGGGACGGGACGCCGCGTCTCACCTGGAGCGGGTCTTGGCCCCTGTTCCGACGCTCCTGCGACCGAGAATGCGGGCCCGGACGGTACAGCATGCCCTGGAGGCCGTGTTCGAGATGCAGGAGTCCCTCCTCGAGGGCCGGCGAAAGGCGCGCGGCCCTCAGATCGTTGACTCGGTCCTGAGCGCTGGAACAATCGCTTCGTAGGCGTCGCTGGGCGTCAGGTGTGCGTAGACGCGGTGGATCATGACCAGCCTGCTGCGCCCCAGCAGGTCAGCGAGCAGGATCGGGTTCATCCCGCGGCTCAGCTGCCAGGTGGCGAAGCTGTGACGCAGCAGGTGCGGGTATACGCGCCGCTCGAAGCCTCCACCAAGCGAAGCATCTGCTCGACTCCTGAGGGTGTCAGCGAGTCCAACTCGTCGCCGCCCGACCGCAGGTGAGGCCGAAGAACAGTCGGCGGAGCTGACGGAGAACGGGTCCGCCGCGGACGAATCGCGCGGGCCTTCTCTATAGCTGCGGAACGGCACCAGCCGATCTTTGTCCCCTTTTCCTCGCACCCTCAGGTACCGACGGTGATCCCGCTCCATCAGGTGTCTGGTCCGAAGGCCGCAGAGCTCAGGGACGCGTACGCCGGTATCAACGAGGACACGGATGATCAACTTGTCGCGTCCGTTCCGCGCAGTGTTCTCGAGCTTCGCGATCTCCTCGCGGGAGAGGACCTCGAATCGCGGGAGAGGATCTCGATATCCCGAGCGGGTAACCGCGAGAGCTGCGCTCGCGCATCCCCAACCTTGCATTTGAAAGGGGTTGGTGGTGGGCGGCGACGGGATCGAACCGCCGACCTCTAGCATGTCAAGCTAGCGCTCCATTTTCGCGGGAAGAATCTCGGCACGTTGAACTTATATCAAGCGGTTTCATACCCAGTCGGCTAGGAGTTACCACTAGCCATCGAAGGCGTCTTACCGGGAAGATCCATCTAGCAGCGTTGGCCAGGAGCGGCAAGAGCAGGGCCGGGTCGTCCTTGGGTCCAGCAGCCTCGACCACCTGGCGCTCGTGGCCGAGATGCCGTTGCGACTCGATTACTTCAGCAGGTCGGTGTCGAAACCGGGGGCGATCCAAACGGGCTTGATCTTCTGGCAGCCGCACCGAGACAGCATGGTGCCGACCACGGAGTTGCTGTTTGGCCCGGTCGGGTAGTACGCCGTCTTCCGCTTGTCGATCTCCTTCATTGTGTCCTCGAAGCACTTCGTCACGGCGTCAACGCTCTGGCCGTTGAGGTCGACCCCGACCTTCGCCGCGGTCGGCTCGTAGTCGATGAACCCGGGCTTGTACGCGCCCTTGGTGGTCACGATGACGCCGAAGCCGTAATCAGTCGCGCCGGTGGTGGTGTCCACCTGACCGCTGCTCACCAACGGACCGCTGCGATTTGGACCACCGCGATAGCCGGTCTCGTTGCCATCCTTGTCCCTCACGACGATCGCTAGATGGCTGGCCAGCCCGCCCGCGACGTTCGTCGCCTCCACGCGCACTGGGGAACTGCCGGATTCGATGTCGCCGATGCTGCTCGACATGCGCACGAACCTCCACCGCTTAGCCATTTGGACCGGAACCGACGCGACCAGCCGGATCGGCATCGCCGTCCCGCCCGGCCTTCCTGCCAGCAGTGCTCTCGCGCGGAGAGCCCCGAACCGATGGTACCTAACGGCGGGAGGGCGCGTCCACGGCCGGCTCGTCATCCTTGCCCACTGGCGCTACGTAATTCGCACCCAGCGCCTCCCGAAGCGCGTAGTGCTGCAGGTCAAGCTGGTTCACCTCGCTTGCCCGGCGCGACAGCATGTACATGTCTTTCGCGTACCCTCGCGTTCGCTTGCGTAGGCCGCGCCGGATCACGCCTTCGCCGGTAAGAACGCTCCGCGTCGCCGGAGAGTTGCCTGGCGCGGTGGGCTATGGAAAGCAGGCCTATGGTGCATGAAGACCTGCGCCCCCTCGTACCTTTGGTGACCGTGTTCGGCCCATTCATACTCCGGATCCGGACGTCGCCTCTCCGCACGCCGACGGTCGTGATCATCGAGCCAGCGCCTTGTTTCTTCGACCGGCTGCAGGCTGGGGCTGGGAAGGTCACCTCGGGGTGGAGGGGATCGGATCGTGCGGAAGGAGGAGCGCAGCAGATATCGTCTAGGCCGGGGTCGATCGCAGACGGACGAGCTCTCGATCCCGCTTACGCACCCGCTCGAGTGCGATGAACGGGGTGCACCTGACCGCGCCAAGCGACGATCGCTCGCCGCTGGACGACGACGACTGATGACGCTCGCCGATCTCGTGCGGGGGCGACCGGAAGAGGAGCCGGTACCGGAGCAGACTGTCTACGTCGGCGAGGTGCGGGTGATCCTGCAATGCACATTGACCAGGACCGCGGTCGTCAGGTGGTGCCCGGACGACGGGACCCGCCACCTCGTGAGGCTGGAGACGATCACAGCCGACGGCAATCTTCATTGGAGGCAAAAAGACAAGTTCAAGCGGCAACACCTGCAAGCGGGTATCAGAGGCCGTCGCAATGCCCACGTTCGGGCGAGCGAGTGAAGGTGTGAAGGCGCCAGAGACATCCGATCACGCGAGTTCAGCGGCTGCCGAGACAATGTGGGCGGACGTGGCGTGGCCGTGCCCACGGTCGACGCCGAGCTTGGGAACGGCTGCAGCTTGGAAGGCTGGCGAATCTCCGGGATGAACCACTTTGAATTGAACCACAGAGGTGGCGCATGATAACCACAGATCGTATAGCGACAGCCACCATTTCAGGGAGCCGTCGGGTCGATCAGGGATTCCTCGACCAAGAAAGATCCGCGAGGCTGAGGATGGTATGGTCGCCGCAGCCGCTCCAGGGCGAGCTCCTACCGCTGCCGGTGGACGGCTTGTCAACGTGCCGACCGCACCCCCGACCTGGCCCGCGTGCCCTGATCGAACGGCCAACCGGAACATCTTTGCATCGGGTTGGAGGAAATGGATCCGCTTACGAGACCATCCGTGCGGTCCGGGGTGGCACCACGCACGGATCAGCCCGTTGGGTGGCAAGGTCAACGTGACGCGACCGTGGCGACAACCTACTGGTTAGATTCCAAGGCCCTGCCTCTGTAAACGGCGCGGAAAATGAACCCGATGGCCATCGCAATGGCGGCCACCACGATCCCGCCGATGATCGAGCCGACCACCGACGTTCTGGTGGCGAAGGCAATTATGAAGTAGATCACTCCGGCGAGGAGGCCGGCGCCCACAACGCTGGTCAAGACGGCGTTGAGTTTCATGGCATAAGTCCTTTGGCTTTCAGCGGGTATCCGGCGGTCGTAGAAATTCAAGGGTTGATCCCCCCTGAACCATCGGTTGTTGGAGGAGCAAACGACACTCTCAGCCGGGCGCTAACCCGCCGCCTGCGGATGAATGAACCGAGGCCAGGCCCATTGGCCGGCCTCGGGAACCGCTACCCTTCGTTTGCCCCCGCCGGGGCCACCGCACCGATTGCGATCCGCTGGGGCTCGGACTTGGCCGCCTTCGGGATGCGAACCATCACACTGCCGTTCGCGAACTCGGCGAGAATGTTCGCTGGGTCCACCTCCTTGGGAAGCTCTAGCTTCCGGCTCCAGTTACCCCAGGGCCGCTCCTGCCGAATGAACTTGCCCTTGCCCTCAAACGGCACGGCCTTCAGCATCACGCTGAGCATGCCGTTGTCGAACGTGACCTCGACAGCATCCTCGGGCACGCCGGCCGCCGACGCGTAAAGCTCGTACGCGTCCTCTGTCTCTAGGATGTCGACCGGCAGCGTATATGTCGGCGTGCCGTCTCCGTCACTGACCGTTGGATAGCCGAAGAACTGGTCGTACAGTCGCTCCAGCGAGTTGGGTGCAGTTGCTAGATTGGATCGTGTGCCGATCCAGCGCAGCGCGGTGTTCGTGGTCATGGTGATCACCTCTTGTGTGCGATGTGGACTGGATCCGAATGCGGTGCGACCACCGTCCTTCGTACTTACCCTCCTTGTCGTGAATGCAAACCCTGTTTGGTCATGTGGGCTCTGCTGCCGTGGCCGACGGGTTTATGGACCCTCCTGTATCCGCTAAGTTCGGCCGTCAACGGATTAGAGGTCTTGCCCGGGTCACCTCCCGGAGACTCGCGGGAATTCCGCGAGAGCCATTTGATGCCGTCGGGGTCCGCCTCGGTCGGCTCTGTCGGTTGTCAGATTGGTTGTCGGCTCGGGGCGACTATGGCCGCGTGGTGCGCTGACCGGCCTGCAAGCGGCTAGAGATTCGTGGCCGAATATTCCGCCGGCGGTTCCAGGACGCAGAGGTCGTTCACGTCTGGGTCGGCACCCAGCCTGACTGGCGGAGAGGGTCCTCGGCGAGCCGGCGCGCCCCGAGCGAGCACGGCGGTTGATTTCCATGTGGAGGTTCCTAGCGCGGAGGTCGAGATGCATTCGACTCTTGACGGTCAGGGGACCGTTCTCGCGGGAGGGCGCCTCGGTGCCCCAGGCCTGTCACAGAGGTCCCCCGCCTCGCCGAGCACGGAGCCCCGGCGTCGGCGAAAGGCAGGCCCGGGCGGCTCGCAGCGTGGCCCTCCGGGCGGCGCGGCTGGGCCGTCACGCTGCGGTCACGCCGGGCGACCAGCATGCAAGTGATCGCCTTCCGTCAACAGGTCGATGTGAGAGTGGACTTTCTGCTTCCAACACCAAGGAGCCCACCGTGGCCGAATCCGCAGCCCCGCCCCCGGTCGTCCCCGGCGCGACAGAGTATCCCGGTGGCCGACGCACCGACGTCGCTTCGCCACGGGCGTCACGCAAGCTCATCGCGCCAATCGCCGGCGTCCAACAGGTGGCCGACATCACAGCCACAGGAGGGGTATCCCGATGAACGACACCGCTGCGAAAGGCCTGCGCGGGTGGTGGCTATCTCCCCCTCGGTCGGGCATCCAACTCCTGATCAACCCGATTGAGTACCGGCACCTCCGGGTCTTTGGGGTCTCGCATGCTGCCGGTGGCTGTGTTGCGGCCGCCGCGGGCATGGTGTGCCTCTCGTACGGCGTCTATGGATGGGCTGCTTTGTTCCTCGTTCTTGCGGCTCTGAATCTCGCGGGTGGCGCGTGGCTCCTGACTATCGATCGCCCCACATCTGCCGGAACCTGAGGCCGGTGAGAATGCGGACCGGGTCCTGGTGGCTGTCCGGAGCGGCTAATGGGTGCCACGTCGTGCCATTCCTCGTTCGACGAGCGGGGGTGTCACTTGGTAACCTTGGCACTGCCGGTCCGGAATGCTCCGCAGGCATGCGCTGGGAAGCGCACGTGAGCCGAGCCTTCGCTTGAACTTGCTGACAGCGAAATCGCAGGCATCTCGGTGTTTATCAGCGCATGCCACTGCATATCGCTAACCGTCGCTTTTCAGAGGTGCGATCTGGTTGTCATTACGGTCGGCGGGCCACGCGAGAATCTCTTCCGAGGGTCAACGGCCACTCTTGGTGGTGGGTGCCGCGGAAACGTGAACAATTGTCCCCGCCCCTCGGGGTCGGGTGTCGAAGACCCCGCGGGTGGAACACTCTCGGACTGATCGCTCAGGGGTCGGCGGTTAGGGGTATGACTCGGGCTCTATGACATTTCCCAATGCCACAGCCAACCGCCGGTGGGCTCGCACGTGATTGGCACACCCCCCGATCCAATGCCACGCTCACCGTGGTCAGCGTCGGAGCAGTACTCGTCTAGCCTGTAGCAGGTTCCGGAGGGCGTGAGAGGCGCGCATCCACCACTGGACGTGGGCGGCGCAGGAGCGGCGGTCGAAGCCGGCGCAGGCACTGACGTGGGCGCAGGAGCAGCAGCCGATGGCGGCGCGGGAGTGGCGTGCGGTGCGTTTCCCATCGACACCACCCACCCGGGCCCGTTAAAATTCCTGGCGATCTCAGCTATAGCCGCGAACCCCTCGGTACTGGTCATGGTCGAGATCGCAGTCACGCCGTCTCAGGAGACGGTGCACGTCACGCTTCCGGTACCACCCCGCGAGGCCTCGACGGCGTACGAGGGAGCACTCTCGTTGAAGTTCATCGTGGTCGACCAGGTTCCGTTCAGCGCCTTTGGTCCGGAGCGCTCACCGATGGTCCCGTAGTCGACATCCGTGTCGCTGCCCGAGCAAGCGAAGGTCCCGACCGGCTCCACCTGCGGATTTGAGGACGTGACGCCAAGCTGCTGGCCAAGGGTGATCCAGTTGGACACGATCTCCTTCTGGGCTGTCGCGAGAGACATCTTGCCGTCACAGACAGCGCTCGTGCCGCATCTTCAACCCTGTCTTTTGGGTTCGGGATCACGCCGTTGTCGTACTCGGGGTAGCGGTTGGCCATCGACAGCGGAGCACCACCCAGCTCCAGCGGGACGACGTGATCTTCCTCGTAAGGGCCCGCGGCCGTGCCAGCATAGTCGCCGTAGCGCGCGATGTCCTCACGCTTCTGCTGCTCAATGAGGCCCTCGGAGGGGCGCGGCTCGTCTCCCCGACAGAGCATTGCCTTCGTGAACGCGTGGTCCACGGCACCGGGCGAGCAGGACGGGTCGGGCAGCACGTACTCACCAGAGCCGGTGACGTGACACGACTGCAGGGACGCCCGCAGAACCGCGGCCTGCGGGACGGTTGGGCTCCAGGCCACAAATGCGGATGCCAGGCCAAGCGTGATGGCGGTGGCAAGAGTAACGCGGAACCGACCGTGGGCTCGGTAGGCGACGCCGTCGAGACCCTCGCGCAACATCAGAGCGGGATGCACTGGTCAAGCCATGTCCGGCGGGTGTGGATCACCTAACCCATCACGGGCAACGGTTGTCCAGGAGCCGCTCGGCCACTCTGACCTCTCGATGACGCTGCGGAATACGAAGGTGCTCCCGGAGTTGGCAAAGGCCGTACCTCGAAGGGTGGAGGACATATTGAGACAGACGGGAAGGTACGCCGTCGCCTCGACCCGGAACGCTTTTCCCGGGGCGCTCCCCGCGACTGAGCTGAACGGAGACGGACGTCGAGTCCTGTGGTCGTCAGGACCCGGTACCGTCGACGGTCTGCACCGCACGCTCAAACGTGCGCGCGACTTGCACGGGCGAATCAACTCAGTGGCCTCCTGCAGACTCGCCTACCGGTAGGCATCGTGCTCATCGGACAGGCAAACTGATGCGTCAGCGGTAGCTTCGGGAGTACCCGGATCTCGCAGGAGAGGTGCGCATGAGCGGTTCCTTGCGCCGTCCTCAGAACGCGGAACGTTCCGGCAGCGGAGTCCGCCCAACAGGTCGCAGGCGAGGGGTGATTCAGCCGCTTTGAATGTTAGCGCACACTCAAATACTGTCGTCGCGTGCAACCTAAGGGTCGTCCAGCGCCTGCTTATTTGCCGACCTCGGCAGGAGGATGGTGCCCCGGCTCATGGTCGAGCGGGCGCCGCCGGCTGGGTCCGGTAGTACGATCGCCAGATAAGGCGATACAGCGGGATCCAGCGTGGGATATCCCGTAGAACCGGCAGGAACGGCACCGCGACCAAAGCCAGGCTCAGCACCAGCATCGTAAGAATGACCAACAGGTCTGCATTAGCGGACGTGCTATAAGGCGGGATCTGATACCACATGGTGTACAGCCAGAGCCAGCTCTGACCGGGATACCTCCCGGTCTCGTTCATCATGCCCCACTGATCACCTGACAGGTGCTGGCTCTCTGCCAGCGACGCGAGATACCCTCCATCTCCCATGAACAGGAGTGGCAGTGTGTAATCCGTCTGGTAAAAATGCCCACTGCTCAGGAGGTAGCCGTCGACCGCTCCCGCCTGCGCCAGCGCCAACAGATTTTTGAGCATGAGCGAAACCGGTCCGTAGTTCCCCGATTTCACGACCACCGAGCCGTTTTGAACGGTGGCACTACCCAGAGCTTTAACGTATGCGTTCACCCAGCTCTCCTGCTGGTGAGCCGCGGCCGCCTGGTAGGTCCGCAGTGCGGACGCGAGTGCCGGATTGCTCCCCGAGGCGATCGAGAGGGGTTTGATGACGAAATCCTGGGCTGAATCCACCGGTAGGCGCACCCCGAACCAGGTCTGGGGGGAGAAGAATCCCAGGCTCTGGACCGACCCGGTCCCGTCGTTATAGGGCGGGCCGTACTGGGCGCTTATCGTCGTGCCCTGCAGTTCTTGGGCGGCGGTGGTCGTGAAATCGACGGGATCACTTCGCGCCCAACTCTGGATCGTCTCTGATGGGACGTCGGGTGAGCTAAGGACGGCGGCGAGGATCAACACCACCACCAGCGTTCCCACCAGCGCAAGACTGAGCTCCTTAAGCAGATCGTAGGGGACCGTGCCATTGCGACCGGTCGCGGGGCTAGAGTTGCTCATCGTCCTGGCCTCTCGATCGGTGGGACGACCCCACGCACTCGTACCAACACAATGTGGAAGATCACCAGGACCAGGACCGCCACCGGCATCAACATCACGTGCAGCCCGTACATCTGGCCGAAGTTCAGAACGTTGAAGAACCCTCCGGCTCCGGTGGAGTTGACCGCATCCTTGGCACTGACCGCGATCCACTGCGAGTCAAGGTTCTGCTGGGATAAGTACCCGGTGAACGCAGCCACGATGCTGATCAGAAAGATGACGACTCCGACGATCCAGGTGGGCTGACGACCCTCGCGCCAACTGGCGGCCCAGTACTGGGCCCAGAGGTGCACCACCATGAACCCGAAGAAGAGTTGAACGCTCCAGAAGTGGATGCTGTTGAAGAACCGGCCGACAGCTGTGTCGTGCCACCACTGCGGGCCGAAGAAAGCGAGCAGGACACCGCTGAGGATGACCCAGACCAGCGCAGCGATCGTGAGGACGCCGAAGATGTAGACCCAGGAGGCGACGTAGGCCGGCTGACGATCGGGCAGGAGACTGTCGTACGGAAGAACGCGGCTTACGAAGCGCCGCAGGGCCCCCGTCCAGTTGCCGGCGGGTTCCTTCGATTCGCTGTCGCTCATTCGTGCGAGCCCCGATTATTCCCGGTGACCAAGATGAAACGGTGCCAGCAGCGCTATCACGAAGAGGGCGATCATGCAGCCGATCACCACCAAGTTGGGTACGGAGATAATGATGAAGCCCACGTGAACGTAGGTCGCTGGTTGATCCATCGCGTCCGTCTCCCCTGGTTTTGGGTTGAGGTGAGTACCGGTGCCGCGCAACCTACACCACAAAAGCTATCCCGTCAACAGGGTGTCGCCAAATCGTTCGACCTCGTTAGTTAGAAGCTCATCTAAGCGGTGGATGAGATCGAGCTAACTGTAGGGTTAGAAGGGTAGTTAAGTAGCAGGTGAGACGGAACTAACATGTTGGTGACCCAGCGCAGTACGCGAAGCGTCAGCCCGCTCGGGTACAGAAACCGCAGAAGGACTGGGTTTTCGGTCCCTGGTCAAGGGCCAAAATCCGATGGCCATTGGGACATCTCGAGGGCTGGCCGCCCGAAGGCGGCCAGGTCATCAGCTGAGAGAGCCCGAGGAACGGGCGCGCACGGTCCCGAAACATGCGGGCACGCGTCCGGGATGGCTCTTGACGTGCCGCGAGATGTCGCAAGGAGTTTCGTTTGCGGCTCCGGTGGGCCGCGCCGTGTCACCGCACCGCATGCCCTATCGCGTCGTTTGTGACCTCCCTCGTGACCTCCCGCCAGCGAGATGATTCTCTGGGGCGGGTCGATCGGCCCCGCTTGTGAGCCCGTGCTCGGCGGCTGAAGGCCCCCGTCTCACTCCTCGGAACCCCTACCGAACGTGAACCGGAACGCACTAGGGATTTCCCGGATGCCGGGCGGGGGCCGGATTCCTACGATTGTCCGGTTGTGGCGTCGCTCGAAGTGAGGACGCGAGACCTAAGACGACGGATGGGAGGCCCGGACCAATATGGCAAAGCGCAGGTCGTTCCGGTTTGGGACGGGGTGCCCTTCAGGGTCCCTGTCGCGTAGTGGCTACGTCGACTCGGTCCGACGAATCGAGCAGATGGGCTACTCCGTCCTCATTTGTGCAGATGAGGTGGGCACAAGCCCGGCCATTGGGGCCGACGATTCTTCGGTGGAACGCAATTGGTTTGCGCCGCTGACCTCGTTGATGATGGCAGCCGACACCACTTCCACTCTGCGGGTCTGTACGTACGTACTGGCCAATGACTATCGACATCCAGCGGTGCTAGCCAAAGAGGCGGCGACCCTCGACGTCCTTTCCGACGGCCGCCTCGAATTGGGCCTGGGCGCTGGCGGCGGCGAGTTTGGTGTGGATTACTCCCGGCTCGGAATCGCGCTGGACTCAGGAGGCGTACGGGTCAGCCGCCTCGCCGAGTCCGTCCAGGTCATCAAGGGGTCGTTCGGGGATGTGCCGTTTGACTTCTCCGGCACCTACTACACAATCAGTGGACTGGACGGGACCCCAAAGCCCCTGCAGCAGCCGCATCCGCCGTTGCTCCTCGCAGGCGGTGGCAAGCGGATGCTTTCGCTCGCAGGTCGGGAGGCCGATATCGTGGGGCTCCTTCCACCGTCGGGAGGCGCCTCTGGGTTGAGCTTGGCCACGACGAGCCAGCAGATCGCATGGGTACAGGAGGCAGCCGAGGATCGCTTCTCTGCGCTGGAACTCAACGCGTTGATATTCAATGCGGTTGTCACCGACCGGCCACGAGAGGCTGCTGAGCGAATAGCGCAAACATGGGGCATCACGCCCGAAATGGTTCTTGAAAGCACTTCCTTCTTGGTGGGAACCGTGGACGGGATAGTTGACGAAATGCAGATGTGGAGGGAGCACTTCGGTATTTCTTATGTCTGTGTGGCCCCAGACAACATGGATGACTTCGCGCCAGTGGTAGCGCGCTTGGCGGGGACCTAGTAACGCATCCCGCCGAAGGGTTCCGTCCGTAGCGGCTTACCGACGACGTCTGCCGGGGGCGACGGTGCTCAACAACGGTTTTCGAGTCCTCGGAAGCGGACGGGGATGGTGCGGCTCCGGGCCGCGTCAAGTGGAAAGTCGTCTGTCTGCTGTTGCCTCGTGCGGTTCAGTTAGGGCGGTCCCGGAGTCGCGTGCAACACGGATGCAACGGAATGGGGAACCGCCCGTCAGGGCTCGATCGCGGCGACGCGGCAAAGGTCGACCCAAGGCGCGCTGGCGACGTCCTGCGGTCCAGTGGCATCCTGCGCCAAGCGACCGAGGTCCCCACGTTCCAGCATTTGTCGCGCCAGGCCCCATCGGGCAGGGACGAGGCGCACATCGTCGGGCTGCGGGATCCGCCCATGTTGAAGGATGGCGACTTTAGCAAGGACGTACGCGAGGACGCTGTACGGTCCCCGAAGGTGATCGACCAGGGCGAGGATCTCCGGAGACCCAACGAGGTCCAGGTCGGATCGCTCCTCGCTTGAGAACCGTTATCGGGAGGCGGGTCTTGATGCACGACGTGACGATCGGCCTCGCCTGCCGCGCCCTCACCCTCGAGAAGGATCTCCTACCGTGCCTTTGGCCGGCGGCCGAGTACCTGGACGACGAGACGATTGGGCGCGTGCGGAAACGTGAACCATTCGAGATCGTGTAGGCGCGCAGCCGGCTCCATCGGCCCCCTCGGGCGGCGGTGATAGTCGGGCGGACGACGGATGGTTGTCAAAACGGGACGGCTTGAGGTGATGCGCGGGGATCGGACCGCCGATTCGAGATCAACATAGGTGGTGCGCCCGGAGGGAATCGAACCCCCTGCCTTGCGGTCCGGAGGTGTCAGGCATGTTCAACGGAGCCGGGCCGAGTAGGGTCGCATTGTGTCGGTGAGTTCGATGGAGGGGTGGTGCTCGCCGCAGCGGCTGACGGCTGGTGCCGCCTAATCGCGGGCTCTTCCGCGGTGTGCGTGAGCCCCCTGTGAGCCCCCTGCAGGGATCGGGGTCTTTGCTCCGCCTCGATGCCGCGGCACTCTCCGGAAATGCGGGCACGGGTTCGACGCCGATCGCGAGCGGGTTCACTGGCCGTTGTGAGGGGCCGTGTTGTCCGTCAAAGTCCCGTCTATTTGCTACAGCGCGCTGCGGCCCGTGCGGACCGCGCGCGCGTCACGCCACCGTCACGACGGCGGCGGATACTTAGCTGAGGCGAGCTCGTCCCGAGGTGCGAATCGCCGGGCCGGGACCTTCCCGCCGAAGGAGTTCCATCTAATGACGGCAAGCATCCCGATGATCGTGCGACAGGGGGCTGACCCTGCCGGCAACCAGATTCCTTCTGGCGGCATCCGGCGGTGTCAGCGACCAGTTGCCGGCCGCTGGGGACCGCGCGGCGTCGACGAACCCTGGGAGATAACGCAGGGAGGCGCGGTGAGCGTCGAACGGCGGATTGAGGGCGGGTTCTGGGACCGGTTGCGACGCTGGTTGCCGACACCTCAAGAACGGGGGCCCGATCCGAAACCCCTGCCGACTCCCTGGCGACGAGCCCCCGATTCGCGGCTGAGGAGGGGTCCCGGCGACCGAGGATCCGGGCTCCCAGCGTAGTCAGTCTGGAGGATTCTTGGCCGCCGGGACTTGGTGGAACGGCACGGTGTTCAAGCCCTCGTTTAGGCGAGGAGGTTCGGATGAATCGAGCAGATACTGAGGAGCGTCGTAACCAGCTGGAGCGGACGGAGCAGGCGACACGCCGCGCACGGAAGTTCTCCTCCGCAACGAAGGCCCAGCACGGCCAGGGACCGAATTGGGGTCAAGGAGCTGGTCGTCGCGACTGATATCGCCTACACACTCACTGTTAGTTGGTGCGACCCGCATGAGCGCCGCAGTTCGAGACCTGGGCCGAAAGGGCCACGGAGGTCCATGAGGTGCCTGCCGATCTCGGCAGGATCATCGGGGCGAGCGCGTTCCGGGCTGCTTGGACGATGGTCGATCCCGCAACTGGAAGCAACATGTCATCTCTAGAGCGACAGTGGCATCCTGTCCGCCGTCCGGCTCGGTGCTTCAATGGACCGCCAAGCACAACGGTTGGGCCGGCCGTTCCGGAGGCACCACTGGAGGTAGAGTTGCGTCTACAAGCGATCGACACGATTACCTTGTTCGTGGAGGACCTGTCGAAGGCGAAGGCGTTCTATAGCAACGTCTTCGGGATCCCACTGGTGTTCGAGGACGCGAACTCGGCCGTTTTTCAATTCGAAAACAACATCTCAATCAACCTGCTCGACGTGGCGGCTGCACAACGCCTCATCGCCCCGGCAGCCGTCGGTCAGCGAAAGGACGCGGCACGATTTCAGTTCACGATCCACGTCGACGATGTGGACTCTGTCTGCGACGAACTTGCACGTCACGGCGTCGCCCTGCTTAACGGGCCTGTTGACAGGCCGTGGGGTGTGCGCACGGCGAGCTTCGTTGATCCCAGTGGGTACATCTGGGAGATAGCCCATCATGGCCCGAGCTGGCCCCAGCCAGTCTGAGGACGACCGCTACGGCCTAATATGATGAATCGGCGTGGTGATGGCTCGCTGGGTGCCGAGCGATACTGGCGGTCAGGCGGCCTCGTGACGGCCAGGCTGACGCAGAGGTGTCCCCAGGCCGATCTCAAGGACGTGCGAGTTCACGGCGAACGACCTTTCCGTCGATTATGTCTGCCAGGTATGGCGGGATGCGTCGGCGTGGGGGCACGGAATGGGGGTGGTGGACATTCACCTCGGACAGTTCCGCCCGATCCGCAGGTGGCCAACCGGGACGCCGAGGTAATCGTGAGTAGGATTCGAGGGAGGGCACCGACCTCGATGTTGTGCCTTCGGACTGATTCGAAGCGCTGACCAACGGATTAGAAGGGTGTGGCAGGCCCAATTCGCCGCGGGTTAGACCGGGGTCAATGAGTTCAATATGTCCCTTTACGTACCGTCGGCTCCCGCCGTAGGTGCTGTCACTTCGTCGTGCTATTGGCCGGTGCCATATCGGCTTTTCCGGTTCGGCCCGCGCGATCGGCGCCGGTGTGGCTATCGTCGTTGACGTGCTGGTCGCGTTGTCGGCAGAGGCGGTCATCTGCGACCGGCGTCCGAGCCCGGGTCTTCCTCAACGCTGCGTGCGCCGATGAGATCCCAGTCGCGCCGAGCGACGCGCTGCGGGAGGGTATTGCTCTCGAAATCGTCTCTATCGCCTGGATGGTCTTCGAGGGGGCGGTCGCGATCGGCGCCGGTGTGGCGGCGCGCAGCGCACTCTTGATCGGATTTGGCCTGGATAGCGTGATCGAGCTGCTGAGCGCTGTCCTGCTGCTTTGGCGCCTGACCGCGGAGGCGCGAACCGAAGACCTGGAGCGGGTCGAGCGGATGGAGCGGCGGACAGCGTGGCTTGCGGCGGTGTTGTTGCTCTTCCTTGGGCTGTATCTCGCGGTGTCGTCCGTGGCCGGCCTAGGGATCCGCTTCGAGCCCGAAGGCTCCTTGCCGGGGCTGTTGGTGGCCGCAGCGGCAGTAGTGGTCATGCCGGCACTCGGCTGGCGCAAACGGGTCGTTGCAGGCAAGCTGAAGAGCGGTGCGCTTCGCGCTGACGCCGTAGAGAGCATTGCGTGCGCGTATCTCGCTCTTGCGACATTGTTGGGTGTCGGTGCCAGTCTGGTCCTCGGTTGGTGGTGGGCCGAGTACGTCGCGGCCCTGGTCCTCGCCGTCCTGGTCCTTCGCGAGGCATGGGAGGTCTTTTCGGAAGCACGCGAGGTCGACGAAGCGGGAGACCCCTAACGGTTTTCGAGTTCTCGTAAGTGCTGCGGGGCGGTGCGAGCCAGCAGGAATGAGATCCGGCCGGCCTCTCGCGGGCAGACGGCCGCGAGCGCTAGCGGGTTGAGGTCCGTCCTGCACTGCCGTTTGGTCGTCAAACGGCTCGACGGGAGCAATGCGGGTGTGCCGTGCGAAGTAACGCGACGAACACCGCCTGCAGATCCGTCATCGGTTGGGTGGATCGACGCAGAGCCCGGCCGAGGAGCAGCGTGGCGACCAGGCCCGGCAAGGTCCAGAAGGCCACAGCGGGTTGAATCGCCCTGGGTTCGGTGGAGACCCGGTGGGTTGGAAGTTGCCTGGCTCGCTGAGCCGGAGGCAGACCGCGATGATGGCACGCTGAGGGCAGATCTCGGCGCGATTGTGGCAGGGCTTACGCCTCGGCTCTGAAAACGAAGCTCTGAGACGGCTGAGGAGGCTCGAAAGCAGGGTCGCGGGTCTTCTGATACCTGGCGCCATTGAGGGGTGAGCGAGCATCAGGCGGCATCCGGTGCCTGGAGTCGACGCCAGTACCGGTCCTCGTACTCTGCCGGCGGCAGGTTCTCGATCGCGCCGTGCAGCCGGCGCTGGTTGTACCACTCGACCCAGCGGGCGGTGGCCAACTCGACCTCTTCCATTGACCGCCACGGTCCACGGCGACGGATGAGCTCGGTCTTGTAGAGGGCGTGCACGCTCTCCGCCAGCGCGTTGTCGTAGCTGTCACCGCGGGAGCCGACCGAGGTCACCGCCCCTGCCTCGGCCAGTCGCTCGGTGTAGCGGATGGCCAGGTACTGAGCAGGTTCAGGGGGTCGTTGCAACACCACAGGACCAGGAGGTGTTGCAGTGGGGGCAGGCGAGCGTCGACGACGTTCTGATGGTGCTTTGCGTCCTCCCATGCGGTCGCCGGGGCGGCCTCCGGTGGCTCGGCGCGAGCACCGGCAACGATTCTGGGCAGCGATCGCGCGTGGCTTGTCGAGCGAGGAGGCCGGCGTCGCTGCCGGTGTGTCGCCCGCAGTCGGCGGCCGCTGGTTCCGCCAAAGTGGCGGGGTGCCGTCGCTCTCTCCTACGTCGCTGTCAGGCCGCTACTTGTCCTTCGAAGAGCGAGAGGAGATCTCCCTCCTTCATGCCCGCTCGGTGAGAGTGCGCGATATCGCCCGGAAACTCGAGCGATCGCCGTCGACGATCTCCCGAGAGCTGCGTCGCAATGCCGCCACCCGTGGTGGCGACCTGGAGTACCGAGCGACAACTGCGCAGTGGCACGCCGACCGGCGCGCCCGGCGTCCGAAGGTCGCGAAGCTGGCGGCGAACGACACCTTGAGGCAGTACGTGCAAGATCGGCTCGCGGGCGAGATCGCGCTCCCGGACGGGAGCGCCGTGCCAGGCCCCAGCGTGCGCTGGGTCGGCAGGCGTCATGGGCGCCGACAAGATCGACGCTGGGCAAGGTCGTGGAGTCCAGAGCAGATCGCCAATCGACTGCCAGTGGACTTCCCTGATGATGAATCGATGCGGGTCTCGCACGAGGCCATCTACCAGGCCCTCTATGTCCAGGGCCGGGGGGCGTTGCGACGTGAGCTGAGCGCCTGCCTGCGAACCGGACGCGCCCACCGAGTGCCGAGGGCTCGGACTCGCGGGCACGGCAAGAAGGTCGTCCCCCGCGAGGTCATGATCAGCGAGCGCCCGGCCGAAGCTGAGGACAGGGCGGTCCCGGGGCACTGGGAGGGGGACCTCGTAGTGGGCCTGCACAGCTCCGCGATCGGGACCCTGGTCGAACGCACCACCAGGTTCACGATGGTGTTCCCACTGCCCCGCATGGAAGGACACGGTGGGCTCAGAAAGCACAACGGTCCTGCGCTGGCGGGCCACGGCGCTGAGGCCGTCCGCGACGCCATCGCATCCTCGATCGCGACGTTGCCGAAGCAGTTGCGGCGGTCGCTTACCTGGGACCAGGGCGCCGAGATGGCACAGCATGCGCAGCTGCGCATCGACACGGGGCTGGAGATCTACTTCTGCGACCCTCACAGCCCATGGCAGCGCGCCACGAACGAGAACACCAACGGCCTGTTGCGGCAATACTTCCCCAAGGGCACCGACCTGGCTCGGCACACCGCAGCCGAGCTTGAGGCGGTCGCCGCCGCCCTCAACAGCCGACCTCGCAAGACGCTGGGTTGGAAGACGCCGGCCGAGGCGCTGGACAGGCAGTTACTCTTGCTCCAACACGACGGCGAATGCCGGTAAAGTCTCATCCCACGTGATGAAATGAACTCGATTCGTCACACAGCCGTGACGAAATGACGGTTCCTACAAGATCTGCGCCGAAACCGTCGATCCTGCGCCGGCCGCCCAGCCCCAACGTCTGCCGTGGGGCCCTCGGTCGCTTATCCTCGGCGGCGTCGGATCAGCCCATTGTTGCGACGACCGGTTGAATTCGCCCTGGACACCCCGATCAGAGTGATGCACCAGACCCGCCAGGTCCTGGCTCCGGCGAGACCAGATCGCCATCTCGAGGGCATCCAGGGCCAGATCCGCGCGCAGCGAGGCGCTCACCCGCCAGCCCACGATGGCGCGGCTGAAGACGTCGACCACAAAGGCGGTGTAGATGAAGCCGGCCCAGGTGCTGACGTAGGTCAGGTCGGCGACCCAGAGCCGGTTCGGAGCCGGCGCCTTGAACTGGCGCTCGACCAGATCAGCCGGCCGCTCGCCGACCTCAACCGGTCGGGTGGTGATCTGCCGTTTGCCGCGACGAACCCCCTCCAGCTTCATCTCATGCATCAGCCGGCCCACTCGGTCACGCCCTACCTGCACCTGCTCCCGGTGCAGCTGCCGCCACACCTTCTCGCTCCCATAGACCCCGAAGTTGTCCCGGTGAACCCGCCCGATCTCCTGCTTCAACTCTTGGTCGCGCACCTGGCGCGCGGAGGTCGGCCGGGAGACGGCCGCGTAGTAGCTGGACGGGGCGATCTCCAGGACATGGCAGATCGGCTCGACCCCGAATCGGTGGCGTTCGGCGTTGATGAAGTTCACGATCTCGGAAGTCGCGGGTCGAGCTCCCGCGCGAAGAAACCCGCGGCTGCCTTGAGGATCTCGTTGGCTCGCCGCAGCTCTCGGACCTCTCGCTCCAGCGCGGCCATGCGCTGGCGCTCCTCACCGCTCACCCCTGCCCGCTGGCCGCCGTCGATCTCTGCTTGGCGGACCCAGTTGCGGAGCGACTCGGTTCCGATCCCGAGTTGACGGGCGACTCGGGTGACCACCCCGAAGCGGTCACCGCCGTTCTCTGCGACCGCCTCCTCGACCATCCGGACTGCACGCTCGCGGAGCTCGGCCGGGTACCGCTTCTGTGACGGATGCTTGGACGTCGACATTGGACTCCATCCTCCAAGAAATGGAGCCTCCATCAAACCCAGGGGGATTCAGGTAGGTGGTTGACGAGGGGGAGTTTGGGGCCATTGTCGACATAGAACGCAGTGATCAACACCGCGTATGAGGTGCCCATGCCGAGGATATGGAAGCTCCTCCAGCCCCGCCAGCGGATCCGCCTGGCCAGGTAACCCACCGTAGCCAATCCAAAGGCAATGGTGCCCAGCGCGAAGAGGTCGCGATCCTCATTCCAGCGAATGATCGCGAGGCCAGTCGCCGAGGCGAAGACCACGGAGAGAACCCAGAAGTACACGGTTCCAAATCTGGGATGACGGTGCCGTCGTTTCGGGCTGATGGCTGCCCCCGTCCCGGTGACGACGCAAGTGAGTCCGGCCGGAACGTGAATGAGGAGCAGGGCGACGAACAGAATTGGAAGGTGCTGGGCGGCGGGTGCGAGCTAACGGACAGCGTCAAGTAGGTTGGCCATCCGGCTCCTCCTCAGGAGTCATGGCTCTGAGCCACGCGGGAACTATCTGACCGAGGGCGTCTTCGGTCGAGATGGCGTGTCCCACGGCGGCCTCGGCCAGCGGCGCCGTGAGGAGGTGCACCAGAATCGGACCGGCGAGCAGCTGCAGGGCGAGAACTGGGTCCATGCTCCGGAGCCGTCCGGCCCCCATCTGAGCGGAGAGATAGCGGGTCAGGTCGGGTAGCCCGTGAGCGAAGCTCTGGCGCATTCCTTCCGCGGTATCGGGATTCCCCCTGACCAACTCGGCGACGACGCCAATCAGAAGGCCGGTGCGGCCCTCGAGGGCACGGAGAATCGCATCGGCGACCATCGGCATGACCTCTTCGGGTGGACCGCCGCGGTTGGCGTCGATCGTTCGAGCGACGGCCTCCCAGGGCGAGTAGGCCTCGATCACACCGGCGAAAAGTGCCGACTTTCCGGGGAACAGACGGTACAGGGTGGCCCTGGAAACGCCCGCCGTCTCGGCGAGCTGGTCCATGGAGAGGTCCGCGAGGCCTGCTTCGCCGATGAGCCGAAGGCCGGCCTCGAGGACCCGCTCGCGAGCCGAGGGAGGCTCATCGTAGCCGGCGGCTCGTAGCAGTTCCTCGCGACTGCCGAACAGGCGGTAGAGCGTTCTGACGGCGATCCCCGCCGCCCCGGCTACGTGGTCCATGGTCAGTTGCCGACCCTCGGCGGCCGCCAGGCGGACGGCGGCGATCACCTCCTCTCGTGACGTCGGCGGCATGTGTCACTATCATAGACGAGACGTCTCGGCTTGAGCGATGACAGGAGACATGAAGATGTCGGGTGATCGAAGGTTGAGGGTGCCGATTGGGCGGCGCGGATGGCTTGCGGCTGCCGGTGGTGGGCTCCTCGTAGCCGGTGGAATCTGGTGGCTGCGCAGCAGGAGCCGGCGAGACTTTAGGTGGTACGAGTTCGTGTACCGGGCTGCCTACCAGGTGGGACTAGCGGTTTGGCAGCGTGACGCATCTCCGCCGGAGCTGGTCGATTTGGTCGAGGGGCCGTCCCCGTTATCCCCTGGGCGCGCCCTCGACCTCGGATGTGGGACAGGTACCGACAGCATCTATCTCAGCCAGCACGGCTGGGATGTCACCGGTGTCGACATGGTCCCCAAAGCACTTGTCCGGGCGCATCGTCGGGCGGCGACGGCAGGCGTTACACCGCGTTTCGTGAACGGCGACGCAACCCGTCTCCGGGAGCTCGGGGTTGGTGACGGGTTCATGCTCCTCCTCGACTTCGGCTGCTTCCACACGCTCCCCGAGGACCGCAGGCCGCTGTACGTAGCGGGTGTTTCGGAGGTCGCAGCGCCTGGTGCAACGCTACTGCTGTATGGCTTTACTCGACCTCCGAGGGCAGCTCCCATGTACTCGCGAGTGAGTACCCAAGAGGTGGAAGGGCGCTTCGGCCAGGGGTGGGAACTACTCAGCTCCAGCCGGTCATCAGTTGGCGAACTTGACGTCGCAGGGCGACGCGCCGACGACCTGTTTGAGCTCTGGAGCTATCGCCTTCGCCGCCGTTGAGCGGACCCCATGAAAGGATCGGTCAGTCGACTTTTAGGATCGCCGCTCCATCAAAAAGACATCGCGCCAGGTTCCGTGAAGGAGGGCCATCCGCTCGCGTCGACCGACGATGCGGAACCCGACCCGTTGGTGGAGGGCGATGCTTGCGTGGTTCTCGGGGAAAATGCCGGTCTGGATGGTCCACACGCCAGATGCCTCTGCAGCGTCGATAAGGGCGCTCATGAGGACCAAGCCGACTCCCCTCCCCCGCTCCTCGGCAGCGACGTACACACTGTGCTCGACCACGCCGGCGTAGCAGTGACGCCGTGATATCAGGCCAGCCGCAACCCACCCAACCGCGCCGCCATCGCGGACTGCCACGAACCTGAGATCCGCGCGATGGCCGGCGTCCCAGGTCTCCCAGGATGGCGTCTTGGTCTCGAAGGTCGCGTTCCCTGTGGCGATGCCGGCGGCATAGATTCGCTCGACAACAGGCCAATCGGACGATGCCATCGGGCGCGTGGTGAGGGCGGAACTTTCGCTCATCCTCGTCGAGGCGAAACGCTAGCGAGACGCCGTCGCCTTGGCCGCCTGGAGCGGGCCAGGCCCCCCGGCCACGCCCTCCAGGACGGATTCGACGAGGCGTGGGAGCGGTGTGGCGACCTGGTAGTAGGTCCAGAGGCCCTCTTTCTCTGCGGTCACCAGCCCGGCACGCCGGAGCTTGCCCATGTGGTGGGAGATAGTGGGCTGCGCCAGGTCGTAGGCCGCAACGAAGTCGCAAACGCATACCGGCTCTGCTGCGTTTTGCAAGGTAGCCAGGATGCTCAGGCGTGTGGGGTCGGCGAGCACGCGGAGCAACTCTGCTGAATCCTCGGCCGTCTCGCTCGGGATCGCCGGCTGGATCACACAGCACGTCCCCCGGGTTCGTAGCACCGGAAGGTTGACCATCGCTCGCTTGATCATACATCAACGCATTGACGATCGTCGATGCGCATGGTATGCTCAGCGCAACGGATCGACGTTCATCGATGGAGTTTGGAAGCAACAACGGAGGAGCATGGAAACCATGAGCGGTGAGGTTCGAGAGGCGGTTCGGGAGCGCTACGCGAAGTTCGCGCTAGAGCTCACGCAATCGTCGTGTTGTGGTGAGAGTGCCTGCTGCTCGTCGGCAGAGGCAAACGAGAGCGGTGCCGCGTGTGGGACGGCGTACTCGGCTGACGAGTTGAGGATGGTCGGGATCAACGAGGGTCTGAGCCTGGGGTGCGGCAACCCCACGATGCTGGCGGAGCTGAAGCCAGGTCAGATGGTGCTGGACCTGGGTAGCGGCGGTGGGCTGGATGTGCTGCTCTCAGCGCGTCGGGTTGCGCCCGGGGGACACGCCTATGGCGTGGACATGACGGACGAGATGCTGGCCCTGGCTCGACGCAACCAGGAGCAGTCCGGGGTCGAGAATGCGACGTTCCTCAAGGGGACGATCGAAGAGATCCCGTTGCCCGACGAGAGCGTCGACGTGGTCATCTCCAACTGCGTCATCAACCTCGCTGAGGACAAGGGCGCGGTGATCCGCGAGGCGGCTCGGGTTCTGCGCTCAGGGGGGCTGTTCGCCGTCGCCGACATGGTCCAGGTCGAGGAGCTGTCAGCTGAGTCGAAGCAGGCGATCGACCAGTGGGCCGGCTGCATCTCGGGCAGCATCTCCACCGCTGAATATCGGGCGGACCTCGAGGCGGCCGGTTTCGAAGACGTCGACATCGTCGTCCACAGTGAGCAGGCGATCCCGGGTCAGGGGAAGATCGGGAGCGCCTACATCAGGGCGCGCCGGAGAGCCGTCGCCGCGTAGTTGCCACAGGAGGGCGGGATTGGCCTCCAGTCCTGCCCGACATATGGCGCGCGCTCCGTCCGTTTCGGAGCTCTAGGTCATCCTCGTCGTTTCGGGTGCACGTACCGTTTGGGCGGACCAGACCTGTGCGGCCATCTGGACCGCGTCCCAGGGCGAACCGAGCGGGGGCGTGTAACTGAGGTCCAGGTCGGAGAGTCCATCGACAGTCATCCGGTGGAACAGGGCCGTGGCGTAGACATCGATGCGTTTTGCCACTTCGGCCCGGTAATCGCCGACGATCTGAGCACCCAGGAAGCGGCCGTCGGTTACATCCCCGGTCACCCTGATGTCGAGAGGGGAAGCGCCGGGGTAGTACGCCTTGTGATCGTTCGGCGAGGATGCGACTGTCTCAGGCCGGAAGCCGGCAGCCGCTGCCTCGCCATCCCTGAAGCCCGTGCGCGCGATCGCCAGGTCGAAGACCTTGACGACCTGGGTGCCCAGAGAGCCTTCGAATCGGCGGTTGCCACCCATCGCGTTCTCCCCAGCGACGCGGCCCTGTTTGTGCGAGGTCGTCCCCAGCGGGAGGTACGAGGGGCTCTCGGTCAGTCGATGCCAGGTCTCGGCGCAGTCGCCGGCGGCGAAAACGTCTGGCAGGTTCGTCCGCATTTGACGATCGACGTGGAGCGCGCCTTTCACTCCGGTCTCGATGCCACCAGCGACCCCGAGGGCCGTGTCTGGGCGGACACCAACCACCACAAGAACCGTATCCACGCTGACCTCGATGCCGGCCGCATCCCGCACGACCAGGTGCGCGCCGACGCGCTCGATTTCGTGGACGGCGACCCCGGTCGAGATGTGGGCTCCATGGCGCTGGATCTCGAGGCCGATGCGTCTGCCCAACTCGACGTCGACCGTGGGCAGGACGGCGGGAGCTTGCTCGAACAGCTCAACCTCGATTCCCCGGTGGCGGAGCGCGTCGACCATCTCGAGGCCGATGTAACCGGCCCCGACGATCGCCGCTCGATGGACATGCTCGAGCCGGTCGTTCAGCTTGAAGCTGTCCTCCATCGTGTGGAGGAGGTGCACACCGGGAAGATCGATACCGCGGATCGGCGGCTTGATGGGCGTAGCTCCGGTACCGATCACGAGGCGGTCGTAGCCAAGATCGAAGTCGCCTGCAGGTCCAATCCCGCTGACCCTTTTGCGCTGAGGATCGATGTTGAGGACGCGATGGTCGAGCAGCAGCTCCAGGCCCGCAGCTTCAAGATCTGCGCGGGTGCGGTGAGCGAGGGATCGCCAGTCGGGGGTCTCTCCCGAGAGATAGAACGGCAGTCCGCAGATGCTGAAGTTCGGAAAAGAGTCGGCCACGACCAGCTCTACATCGGAGGTCGGGTCGACCTCTTTGGCTCGGAGGCCGGCGCTGATGCCGGCATCGCTGCCTCCGATGATCACCAAGCGGCTCATGCTCAGACTCCTCAGGTCGCCGATGGTTGCGGCCGCTTACAAGCTGTCAGGGGGAGCATCTCCCTTCAAGTCGTGATCCTCGGCCACCAGCGGGTAGAGATAGCGCACCACGAAGAACGCCGCGGCTGTGCCGAGCAGCTGCGCCACGATGAACGGGAGCACTGAGGACGGTGCAATTCCGGCGAACGTATCGGTGAACATGCGTGCGATCGTCACCGCCGGGTTGGCGAAGCTGGTCGACGACGTGAACCAGTACGCCCCCGCGATATAGGCGCCCACGGCCCATGGGATAACGGCGGTGCGTTTTGAGCGGACGAGCGCGAAGATGACGAGCAGGAGGCCGAAGGTGGCGATGACTTCGCCTAACCAGAGGCCCGGCCCCCAGCGCACCTTGGTGGAGATGTCCACCGGCGCGCGGGAAAACATGAGGTTGGCCGCAATGACTCCCACGATGCCGCCCCCGACCTGCACGACCCAGTAGATGAGGCAGAGGCGCCAGGGAAACCGGTTCAGCAGCCGCTCCGACAGGGTGACGGCAGGATTGAAGTGTGCCCCCGAGACGGGAGCAAAGATGACGATGAGCACCGCGAGGGCAACGCCGGTCGCGATGAAGTTCTCCAGCAGCTGAAGGCCGGTTTGGCCAGGGCTCAGCTGCTGGGCCATGATGCCGGAACCGACCACCGCCACCAGGAGAAGCGCGGTGCCGAGGAACTCGCCCGCCGCGCGGCGGACGAGGCTACTCGTGGACACGCTCGGTGGCGGTCCGGGCTGCGCCTACCTGCATCAGGAGTTGGCGTACCCGGGCGGCGATGGTCAGAGCCGAGACGCGAAAGGCCCCGTAGATCTCCTCCTCCGAGCCGGCGGCGGCCGCAGGATCGGGCAGGCTCCAGTGCGGCGGATCTTCAACACCGACGATCGGAGGACAGGCCTCGCGCGCGACGTCGCACAAGGTGATGACCTGATCGAAGCGATGATCGCGCACCTCTTCCAAGGACTTGCTCCGAGGGTCTGGCATCCCTATTCCGAGGTCCCTCATGACCCGTGTCGCCATCGGGTGCACGGGCCATGGGTCGGTTCCCGCGCTTTCAGCTTCGACCGGCCCATGGCTGAGTGCGCGCAGTGGGCCGCCGCTGAGTTCACGGGCGAACGCCTCGGCCATCTGCGAGCGAGCGCTGTTGGCTGTGCAGACAAACAGCACTCGATAGTCGTTACTCCGCGCCTCGGTCCAAAGCGAGGGCAGGGTCTCAAGCTGGGCGATCAGGGGGAGTACAAGCGAGAACGCGGGCTGCACGGCGGCTCCGGACCTCGTGTAGAGATCGGTGAACTGATCAAGGTCGAGTTGGTAGTAAAGGTCGCGCGCGTCGGCCGCCGATCGGTGCACGGTGACCAGCCCGGCTCGCCGAAGTCTGCCCAGGTGGTAGGAGACCAGATTCTGGGGGCGGCTCGAGATCGCTACGAGCTCCTGGACCTTTCGGTCGCTGCGGGCCAGCTCCTCCAGGAGGCGCCACCGGACCTCGTCGGCCACCAGCTTTCGGAAATCGCCGCCGGGAACTGCCATCGCTCCAATTGTATGAATTTGTATGGACGGATTGGATTCTGGGGTACCACCATGCGTATCGAGGCGGATTCGACCAATTCGGATTGAGAGGTATTGGTAATGCGTGGGCCGCGACCCTCGAGGGGGCCGGCTTCACCTTTGACCAGCCGTTCTTCGCGAAAGCGTTCACCCGATACCACCAGCTGAACCCGAAGGTGACCATCAACTACGCAATCTCGGGGTAGCAGCTTCGGGGCCCTGGCTTTCCAGGCCAACTCGGTCGACTTTGGGGCCAGCGATGTGCCGATGACCCAGAAGGAGATCTCGAAGGCAGGAGGGGGGCCGCGTTTGCAGGTGCCCGTCGCCCTGGGCGCCGAGGCAGTGAGCTACAACCTCCCGGGCGTGCCATCTGGCATGGACCTCACCGGTCCTGTCGTGGCCGAAATCTACCTGGGAAAGATCACGCGGTGGAATGACCCCGCGATCGCAAACTTGAACCCGAGCCTGAGGTTGCCTGACGAGCCCATCACCGTGGTCCACCGCTCCACGGGAGCGGTACGACGTACATCTTCACCGACTTTCTGAGCAGCGTCTCGCAACCCTGGGCAACTGGGCCAGGGACCTCGAAGACCGTCGCGTGGCCGGTGGGTGTCGGTCGCTCCGGGAACCCGGGGGTTGCCGCCGAGGTAGCGGCCATCCCGGGCGCGATCGGGTACGTTGAGCTGTCGTACGCGCTCGAGAACAATTTCACCTTCGCCAGGATCCAGAACAGCAGCGGGTTCTTCGTCCTGCCAATCCTGAACACGGTGTCGACGGCGGCCGCTCAGAAGCCGAACATCTCATCGACCAATTTCTCGATCGTGAACCAAACCAGGAATTTGAGCTATCCCATCAGCGGGTACAGCTGGGTCTTGGTGTATCAGAAGCAGGCGAACGCGAAAACCGGTGAGGCGATGGTGAAGATGCTCGACTGGCTGACCCAAGCCGGCGGTCAAGCCCAAGCGCAGGCCCTCGATTACGCTCCGTTGCCGGACAACGTCAGCCAGTTCGGCTCGATCCACGTTGGAGAAGGTGACCGACAAGTCCGGACGAGTGCT
>CAVTSA010000014.1:0-60654 GCA_963737225.1 Candidatus Dormiibacterota bacterium | reverse complement strand
CTGTCCGCTTAGGGCCCACCTTGGTGAGGCGGTTGAGCGTCGTGCGCCCGCGCCTGACCGTCTCGATATTCTGTCCGCGACCATCGCTGATCCGCTTCGAAGGTCCATCACAGCCGTCCAAACTCACTCCCTGATGAAAGGCACTGATTCATGGCAACCGAACTCACCGCCAAGACCGCTTTGATCACCGGCGCCGGACGCGGCATCGGCCGGGCCGTCGCGCTCGGGCTGGGCGCCGAAGGGGTCCGGCTCCTCTTGCTCGCTCGGTCCGGCGACGAACTCGCGCAGAGCGCCACCGCACTGACCGCCGCCGGCGCCCTCCAGCCACTCATCATCCAGGCCGACGTCGCCGACGACCAGCAGCGGCGTCATGCGATCGCCGCGGTCCTGTCGCAGGGCCGAGTGGACATCCTGATCAATAACGCCGCAACGGTAGAGCCACTCGGTCCGACTGCCGAGATTGACTTCGCGAGCGTCCGCCGGGCGTTCGACGTGAACGTGGTCGCCGTGATCGCGCTGACCGCAGCGTTGGTCCCCGGCATGGTCGGCCGAGGCTGGGGCCGCATCGTCAATGTCTCGAGCGGCGTCGTCGCCCACCCGGCCAACATGATCGGCGGCACCGTCTACACCGCCACCAAGGCGGCACTCGAGGCGCACACGATGAACGTCGCCGCCGAGCTGGCCGGCACCGGGGTGACCGCAAACGCCTACCGGCCCGGCGGCGTCGACACCGCGATGCAAGCGTGGATACGTGAGCAGGACCCGGACCGAATTGGTGTGGGCCTGCACGACAGTTTCACCCGCACGTACACCGCTGGCACACTGCTCACGCCGGAGCGCTCAGCCGCGTCGCTCATTGCCCGCATCCGCACCGAAGCCACGGGCGAGATCTGGGATGTCGCCGACGACCTCCACTGAGTGCCGGCGCCACTGGCCATCCAGACTTGTTCACTCAATGAAATCCCACAAAAGGAGGCCCAGCCATGTCCCTACTGCGCCCTGGAGCCGCGTTTCCTCAATTCAACATTGCCCTCCCCGGAGGCCAGACCCTCGTCGTTCCCGATCTGTTCGCCGGCGGGTCCGGGGTGATGCTGTTCAACCGAGGAGCGTGGTGCCCGTACTGCACCGCCCAGTTGCGCGCGTACGAGCGTGCCCGCGAACCCCTGGCACAAGCCGGCATCAAAGTGGCGGCGCTCTGGGTCGACGACGAGCAGACCACCGCCGAGTTCATCGCCAAGCACGGCCTGACGTTCCCCCTCGGGCACAGCGCCGACCCGCGCGGGCTCGCGGGGCTGACCGGAGCGTTCATCAACGAAGACCCGCTCTACCTGCAGTCGACAGGCTTCGTGCTCGATGCGCTGGGCAGGGTGATCGTGAGCGTGTACTCCAGCGGCGCCATCGGTCGCCTGGTGCCAGAGGATGTCGTCGGCCTGGTGCGATACCTACGCCAGCACGTCGCCGCTTGAGCCTGAGAGCATGAAACGAGAACCATGATCAGCTCGGACATTCGTTTGTACCTCCATTCACAGTGTCCGTTCGCCGCGTCCTGCGCAGATGGATAAAGTTGCAATGTCGGTGTCGAGTGACCACGGCCTGGGCGAGCGTTTCGTCAGACCGGAGCTTGATCCTGACTCGGCCGGATGGCTGCAGGCGCTTGCCGATACCGGCCCTCGGCGAGATTCGGCGATGGCCGAGTTGCACGCGATGCTCCTACGCGCTGCACGTCATGAGCTCGCGCGGCGCGGCGGTCACGACATAACCGGCCAGGACCGTGAACACCTGGCGTATGAGGTCGCGGGGGATGCGCTGCTTGCGATCACACAGAAGATCGGACAGTTCAGAGGAGAAAGCCGGTTTGGCACCTGGGCTTACAAATTCGTGGTCTTTGGTGTCTCTAGATGCCTCGGGCGGCAGTTCTGGCGCCACCGGGCGAGGTCGCTGGATGCCGAAGAATGGGACCGGCTGCCGGATCGGTTCGGTATCGACCCGGTACGGGAGTTGGAGTGCCGGGATCTGGTTGCCGCGGTCCGCGGTGCTGTGGACGCAGAGCTCACCCCTCGTCAGCGCGAGCTTTTCGTAGCGATCGTCGTCAACGGCATCCCGCTCGATGCCCTTGTGATCAAGCTCGGGTCGAACCGCAACGCTATCTACAAGATGATGTTCGATGCCCGCCGGAAGCTCCGCATAGCTCTCGTGGCCGACGGGTACCTGAACGACGAGAAGTCGAGGGACTCATGAACGACTGGACTTCGTTGGACCGGTTTCTGCAGACCGACCCGCGCGACGTGGGGTGCGCCCAGGCGCTCCAGATGCTCCACGTTTACGTCGATATGGTGGCGGCCGGCGCTCCCGCGGAGGAGCGCTTTCCCGGCATCGCAGCGCACCTACATTCGTGCGGTCCGTGCGGCGACGATTTCGAGGGGCTGCTGGCCATCGTGCAGGCCAGCGAGCAACCCTTGGGCGTCAACCGACCCGATGACCGGGCGTCTCGGCGGAAGAATACCGATCGATCTCCGATTGCGGCTCGTATGACCGAGCGTGATCGAGCACTTGAAAAGGTGCAGTTCTGGTTTGACCCGGTATGCCCCTGGGCGTGGATCACGTCACGTTGGATATTGGAGGTGGAGAAGGTCCGTCCGGTCGAGGCGGACTGGCGGGTCATGTCACTCTCGTACCTGAACCTCACCCAGCACCAGGGCGAGGGTCTCTCCGAGGACTACAAATCGCATATGAGCGCGGCCTGGGGTCCGATTAGGGTGTGCGCCGCGGCCGCCAAGGAGAAGGGACCAGAGGTGCTGGGTCCGATCTACACAGCGCTCGGGGTCCGCTTTCACAATCAGGGCCGGGGCGATGATCCCTCCGCCATCCCCGAGGCGCTCGCGGAAGCAGGCTTGCCAGCGTCCCTTGCGGAGGCGGCCACGAGCGACGAGTTCGACGATGGCATCAAAGCTTCTCACCACGAGGCGTTCGACCAGGTTGGCCTCGACGTCGGGACGCCGGTGCTGCGCATCCGTGGCAACACGATCTTCGGGCCGGTCGTGACGCCTGCACCGAAAGGTGAGGATGCCGGCCGGCTCTGGGACGGGGTCGTCGCAGTCACTGGGACCGCTGGGTTCTTCGAGTTGAAGCGGACTCGGAACCTCAAGCCGAGGTTCGAGTAGGCGACCAGCGAGCGTCCGCGTCCGGATCCAGAGCGGTCTCGATCGCCGGCGGACGGTGTGTCTGACCGCCTGGCGGAAATGCTGGCCGAAGCGGGTCAGGTCCGGAGGCAGAACTCCTCGATCAGCGGGACCACGACCTCGGGGGCGTCCTCCTGAATGAAGTGGCCCGCCTCGGGGAGCTCGTGCACCGTTCCCTTTGGAAAGAAGGCACGGAAGCCGGCGATGGCGACGTGGGGCCAGATGGCGCGGTCCTGCATCCCCTCGACCATCATTGCCGGCACGCCCGCCTGGCCCAGCTTGAATAGCCCGGGCAGCGCCGGCACCAGGGTGTCCCGGATGCGCTCGAGGTGGAGGCCCTCGAGCGGGAAGGCGATCGCGCCCTTGCATTCCTCGAGGTTGGGGAAGGCAGCCGCGTAGGCACGGAGCCAGGTGTTGGTGAACACCCGCTTGCGCTGGAGACCGAGCATCATCATCACGGCGCCGGCAAGGAACCCCAGGTTGCCGAGGACGGCCTCCAGCTGGCCCGCCTCCTCCATCTCATTGATCGCCTGGAACCAAGGCGTCAGCCGCTCTTCGTGTAGGTTGCGGTCGACGCCAAAGATCGTGTTCATTGCCACGAACCGGCGCATCCGGTCCGGGTACCGAGAGGCCAGCACGGTACCGATCGAGCCTCCCCAGTCCTGCATCACGAGCGTGATCTCGCGGAGATCCAGCTCCTCGATCAGGGCGCCCAGGTTGCGGGTGTGGCGGTCGAGCGTGTAGTCGGCGTCCTGCGGGGTCGCGGACTTGCCGAAGCCCATGTGGTCGGGCGCGATGACGCGGAAGTTCCGCGCGAGCGTAGGAATGAAGTTGCGGTAGAGGTAGGACCAGGTCGGCTCGCCGTGAATGAGGATGATGGGCCGGCCGTTGCCCTCGTCGACGTAGTGCATCCGGAAGCCGGGCGCCTCGGTGAAGTGGGGCGCGAAGGGGTAGGTGCCCTCGAAGGTCTCTTCGGCCAGGATGCAGCCCATGTCGATACCAGCCTAGCCGCTCTTACGGTTGGGACCGCCATACTGGCGCCCGTGATCAAGGGCGGCTGGCCCCGCCACCGCCGCGACAGGTCGCCCTCGGAGCGATTCGCAACGATCGAGCGGCGTACGGAGTTTGGGCTACGCCACCCGTAGACGTTACAGAACGGCTTGAGTTCCTATTGCAGGAAGTGTCGGGGAAGTGTTGGCAATTCAGGTTTTGCCAGACTGTGTTAGTCCCGTTATCAGACATCAGCCGGGAGGCGTTCAACGGAGTCCCAATAGTTCGGCCCGAGTCGGTATTGCTGACTAAGGCGGCGCGACGTCGCGACGTGGACGAAAAATGATTTCAGGATGATACTTCCCAGGCTTGAGGGGCTTCGGCGCCGGTTTCTGGCTACACTGCTGGCGCAGATTGATCCAGAGCATCCATGGCTCTCAACCTTGGAACGTGGTGGTCGGCGGTAGGCGAGGACTCCTATCGACGGGATCTCATCCCAAAGTCGCTGCATTAGCTGGATCCCGTGCTCCAGGCGAGCCGACCGATGGTCAGTCGAGGTTAGGCAGGCTTCAGGTGGTCGAGTCGGGCGCCTTCGCCATTCACCGGATCCACCCCAGGCCCGAGTGCGAGTCTTGGAGTTTAATCGGACCTCCAGGAAGGCGGGAGGTCACCGGCTCCATGCGGTCCCGCGGCAGGGACCTGCTGCGGGGCTGGGCTCTGCGCCCACTGCCCTCGGCGGGGACCCGCGTCCGCTGGTCGAGAGTCAACTCGAACTGCGCTGACCTGGTTTGAGGTGCCGTGACCTGTGTTCAACCGCGCCGGCGTTGCTGTCACCGTTGCTGTCAATCAGGTCGATGCCAGACGATGGGCGCCAGACGCGGTTGCCGACCCGCAGGGTCATGATGACTTCACTGGCTTCAGCACCGCGTCCCGGATCGTCGCGCTTGAACCGCCGGCTGGTAACTCGTGTCCCACTTAGTATCGTGAAACCCGGGCCGCCGCCACCGTGGCAGGCATATCGCCGGTCTACCGCGCAACACGGGTTGGCCTGGACAGCATTATCTCCCCGGATGCAAGCTGCACTCGGCCCACAATTGGGGTCTCCTGCTCGATGTGTGGGCGGATGAGTAGGTGAGTTGAACAGCGGCGCACGCCGTCCCGAATACGATCACTTGGTGTTCAAGCAGGTGATGCGTAGGAGGGGTTCGACGTGCGCCGAGACGGAGTATGGCGCGGTGCTCTGGTGCTCGGCAACGTCAAGATCCTTGATGTCCGTCAGGAGACCGACGTCGTCATCTGCCGGGTGGAGCCGCCGCGGCGTCGAGGGCCGCGCTGCGGTCGGTGTGGAAGGGCATGCCCGTGGTACGACCCTGCCCGCGGTCCGCGACAATGGCGGGCCCTGGATGTCGGGTGCCGGCGGGCTTGGGTGGAAGCGAAGGTGGGTCGGGTGAGCTGCCCCGAGCATGGGGTGGTGGTGGAGCGGGTGCCGTGGGCCGGGCACGGGTCGGGGTTCACGCGGTCCTTTGAGGAGCAGGTCGCCTGGCTGGCCATGGAGTGTTCGAAGACAGCGGTCGAGAACGTGATGCGGATCAGCTGGCGGAGCGTCGGCAACATCCTGGAGCGGGTCGCCGCGCGCTTGATCAAGCCCCGCCTGGTGTTCGCCAACCTGCGCCGGATCGGGATCGACGAGATCTCCTACCGCCGTGGCCAGCGCTACCTGGTGGTGGTCATCGACCACCACACCGGTCGCCTGGTCTGGGCGGCCGACGGTCGCGACAGTGCCACCGTCGAGCGCTTCTTCCGACTGCTCGGACGCCAACGCTGCCGGCGCATCACCGAGGTCTCGGCCGACGGCGCCTCCTGGATCACCGGTCCGGTCCGCCGTCACTGTCCCCAGGCGGTGATCGGGCTGGATCCGTTCCACGCGGTTCAGTGGGCGACCCGAGCCGTGGACGAAGTTCGTCGCGAGGTCTGGAATCAGGCCCGCCACGCCGGGCACCGAGGGCTGGCCCGCACCATCAAGCGATCGCGCTGGGCGCTGACCAAGAACGCCGAGGACCTGACCCCTCAACAGGAGCAACGCCTGGCCTGGATCGAGGAGGTGAACCAGCCATTGTTCCGGGCCCATCTCCTCAAGGAGCACCTGCGCCTCGTCTTCCAACTCCCCTTCGAGGAGGCCCTCGATCTCCTGGTCGAGTGGGTCGAGTGGGCCTTGTACTCGGAGATCGAGCCCTTCGAGAAACTCGGATTGACAGTCGTCAACCACATCGAAGCGATCATGGTCACCCTCGAGCGTCACCTCTCCAATGCCATCGTCGAGGCCCTCAACACCCGCATCCGGCTGCTCACACGGCGCGCTTTCGGCTTCCACTCCGCAGCACCCCTGATCGCACTCGCGACCCTCTCCTTCGGCGGACAACGACCGGCGTTACCAGGCCGGCCCGCGTGACCCACACAAATGTCAGGAGTGCCGGTTTAGCCCAGATGTTGCATGTGACCCGCTGAGGGGAGCCGCGTAGAGAGACGAAAGGTGCCTACCTGAACTGGGAGAATGCCGTTACCCAAACATCCATTCGTCCAGCGAGGGGGCACCTCTGCGATGAAGCGTAGCAGCCCTCGTCGACAGTCGTTCAGCATCGCGAGGGAGGGCCAAGGGATCGTCAATCACGCAGGCGCCGCGGTACTACGCGAGCTCGCCGATCGCTTCGAGTACACCTCCACTCTCTGTGATGGTCTCGACCCACTCCGAGCCCGCCGCGCCACCCACCATCCAGGCGCCGTGCTCACCGATCTCGCGGTCAGCATCGCCGACGGCGGCGACTGCTTGCGCGAGCTCGCGGTGCTGCACGATCAGCCCGATCTCTTCGGCCACGTCGCCTCTGTGCCCACCGCCTCGCGCGTGATCAGCCGGCTGACCAGGGGCCATCTGGAGCAACTCCGTGCGGCGCGGCGACGGATGCGGGATCAGGTCTGGCGGAAGGCGGGGAGGCCCGAGCTGCTGGTGCTCGACATCGACGCCACCCTGGTCACCTCGCACTCGGAGAAGGAGGAGGCGAGCGGCAACTACAAGCACGGCTTCGGCTTCCACCCCTTGGCCTGCTTTCTGGAGGCGACCGGGGACGCGCTGTCCGCCCTCCTGCGAGGGGGAAGCGCCGGCTCCAATACCGCCCGGGATCACATCGAGGTGTTCCGTCTCGCCTGCGACCAACTCCCCGAGTGGGTGCAGGAGGAGCCGATGCTGGTCCGCTGCGACAGCGCCGGTGCGAGCCACGACTTCCTGAATGCGGTGCGGGCTCGCGAGAAGGCCAAGTTCTGGGTCGGCTTCGAGCTTCGGGAGGAGGGTGCGCGAAGCCATCCTCAAGGTTCCCGAGGAGGCCTGGGAAGCGGCCATCCGTCAGGACGGCGAGGATCGCGAGGGCGCCGAGGTCTGCGAGCTCGACCAGCTCGACCTCTGTGGCTGGCCGACGGGCACCCGCGCCATCTGCCGCCGAGAGCGTCCGCACCCGGGAGCTCAGCTCTCCTTCACCGATCACCAGGGCTGGCGTTTCCAGGTCTTCATCACCGACCAGGAGGAAGAGGACATCGCGCTCCTCGAGGCTCGCCACCGAGCCCGCGCCCGCTGCGAGGACCAGATCCGATGTGCCAAGGAGACCGGGCTCCGCGCCTTCCCCTTCCAGGGCTTCGTGCAGAACCCGATCTGGCTCGAGTTGGTGCTCGCCGCTCACGACCTGCTCTGCCACTCCCGCCGCGTCGCCCTCACCGGTGAGGCGCAGCGCTGGGAGCCAGGAGCTCTGCGCACCGGCTGCTGCACACCGCCGGGCGCCTGGTCAAGCGGGGTCGCCGGGTTATCCTCCGGCTCCAGCGCAACTGGCCCTGGACCGAACTTCTGGCCACCGCCTTCGCTCGCATTCGCGAGCTCCCCGCGACCTGATCGGGGTCCGACTCCGAACCCTCACTGGTCCTGAAACGGGATCGACACCCCACACCCATGGATGCCGCCGGCCCACCAGGCGAGCCAGGATAATCGCGCCCAGCGTTCAGTCAACGACATCCGGGGGCCCCAACCAACCTCCAAGGCCGACTCTCAGGCCGCGAATCTCAACTCCCAGCGGCTACAGTCCGGCACCTCCCGCGGGCGAATCTTTCGTGCAACATCTGGGCTAGGCATTGCTGGGACCGCAGCTGGCCCGGTGGGTCCGGCGAAAGCCGAGTCGAATGGGCAAGGACCCTGACTGATCTGAGGCCTAGGCGCATGAGATCTCGCACCTGAGCGGCATTGGCCGGATGATATCGAGTTGCTGGGCTTCGGTGGGAGTCTCACTTCATCCGCATGCGGGCCGTCTGGTTGATGTTGACCCGGTCTCTAACGATCGGAGATCGATCCCCCAGCCATGACCCGGTCCATTGCCTCTGCCGCCTCGCGAGCCAGTTCGGGAGCCACCCGCGTATGGATGTCAAGGGTCGTGCTGGCGTTCGAGTGGCCAAGGACGGCCATGGTGACGGCGACAGGGATCCTCTGGATCGCGAGAAATGTCGCCGTCGCGTGTCGCAGATCGTGGAATCGAATCGGGGTAGATCAGCGTCCGAGAGGGCCCGTTGAAGACTCCGCGAGAGGTGGTTCCCGCTGATAGGTCGACCATCAGCCCGGCAGAACACCAAACGGTCGCGGAGGCCGGGGGACCGGCCGCCGCTGATCGTTTTGCTGGGGAGATCTCTCAGCCGTCGCAACTCGTCCGACGCGATCCGTGCCAGAGGTATGGCCCGCGTCGACCGTCGCGTCTTGGTTGGCTGCTCGATCCACTCTCCATGTTGTTCACGCAGGGGGCGAGGAGTACGCTGCAGCGTCTTGGAAATACGAACCACCCTCGCCTCGAGATCGACATCAGACCAACGCAAGCCGAGGAGCTCAGACTCGCGCGCTCCCGTCGCGAGGGCCACCAACCACAGCGGGCCATCGGGATGCCGGCGAGCGATTCGGATAAACGAACTGATCTGATCAGGCGTGAGGATGATGCTCTCTCGCCTGTCGTCTTGCTTAATCGGCCGGGCCAAGGCAGCGACGTTCCTGGTGACCAAACCCTGGCGAAGTGCGTCGTTCAGGCACGTTCTGAGGGTCGTGCGGACGTGGTTGCAGGTCCTCGAGGAGAGGCCGGCGGCCCGTTTCATCCGCAGCAGTGCCTCCACGTGCTGCGGCTCCAACCGGTCCAACTGGAACCGCCCCAGAGTGGGCAAGACGTGCAACTCGACGAGCTCGCGGTAGCGGACCAGAGTTTTTGGCCTGACGTCGCAGGTCTGCAGCCAAACCTTGACGTGCTCCTCCAGGGCGGGTGCTCTCCCCCACCGGAACGGAGGCTCCCCACGGGCTCGTGCCGCCAGCGCGTCGATCAGCTTGGCTCGCGCCTCCTGCTCTGTGCGCCCGTAGAGGGCCTTCCGAGCTGGGAGGCCGGTTTTGGGGTCACCGGTCGAGTACCGAGCCATCCAGCGCCCATCCGAGCGGAGCACGACCGACCCGGCTCCGTTCGGTGTCTTAACCCGCCGCGACCTGGATCTTGGCAACCTCGTCCACCGGCCACGACACCGAACCTGACACCAACCGAAGTCTGCGACAGAACGGCTCTTCGGAATGTAGCGGGGTCCGAGGCACCTACCTCGAGGAAGTTAGCGACGAAGGCACCTCAAGCTTGAGGTTGTGAGACTACAAACCAGAAGCACCTTCGTCATCAGCGACGCTACCGAGATCCTCAAGGCCATGGTCGGCCTGAAGGATGTTCGCGTCCTCCATCTCGAGCGCCGTGGCGGCGAGGTGGAGCTCATGGTCGAACAAGCCCTGACCGAGGTGCGATGCCCTGCCTGCGGTGGCGCGGCACGGGTGAAGGAGCGTCCGGTGGTCCGCTATGTCGACCTTCCCGTCTACGGCACGCCGATGCACCTGGCCTGGCGCAAGCACCGCAGGCACTGCCCCGACGAGCGGTGTTCGAAGGGGAGCTTCGTGCTCTCCGACCACCGCATCGCGGCCAAGAACTGCCGGCTCACGACGCGGACGGCGAAGTGGGCGACGGTCCTGGTCGGAGGGGGAAGGACCGTCTCCGAGGTGGCCTTTGAGCTGGGCTGTGACTGGCACACGGTGAACGAGGCCGTCACCACCTACGGGAGTGCGCTGTTGCAGGCGGACCGCCGACGGCTCAACCACACCAGCGCCATAGGCCTGGACGAGACCTCGTTCGTGCATCTCGCGGGCCACCGACAGCGTGACTACGCGACCACCGTGTGCGACGTCGAGCACCACCAGATCATCGATATCCTGCCCTCCCGCGAGTACGCCGCCGTCACCCGCTTCATAGTGAACCAGCCGCTCAGTTGGCGCCAGCGGATCCGCTTCGGCACCCTCGACATGTCGAGCGCCTACGCCGCCGTCTACTCGGCCGCCCTCCCCACCGCCACTCAGGTCGTCGACCCCTTCCACCTCATCGCCCTCGCCAACCGCTGCCTCGACCAGGTCCGCCGCCGCGTCCAGGCCGAACAGTTCGGCCATCGCGGCCGGCGGGGTGACCCGCTCTACCGAGCCCGCCGCGTGCCGCTCATGGGCGAGGAGCACCTCAGCCAGAAAGCGGCCACCAGGCTCGCCTCCCTGCTTCGACTCGGAGACCCCAACGCCGAGGTTGCATGCGCCTACCGGGTCAAGGAACGGCTCGTGAGTTCTATCGCTGTACCCGGCTCGAGGAGGCACGCACGATGCTGGCCGACCTCCAGGACCACTGTTGCCGGCGCGAGATGTCGACCGAGGTGCGGAGGCTGGGCGCGACCATCGGCGAGTGGTTCGAGAAGATCTGCAACTGCCACCTCGCCAGGATGAGCAACGGCCCGACCGAGGCCCTCAACAACCTGATCAAGCGCATCAAAAGGATCGGGTTCTGGTTCCGCAACTTCCACAACTACCGCATCCGCGCCCTGCTCTATGCCGGCAAGCCGAACTGGCGCGTGCTTGGCTCGATCGAGGTCCGGTGAGACCGGCCTCCCCGTCAGATTCCGAAGAGCCGGGAATGAATGGAGCGGGAGACGGGACTCGAACCCGCTACCTCAACCTTGGGAAGGTTGCGCTCTACCTGGTGAGCTACTCCCGCTCGTGGGGCCGCCCCGGGGGCGTCCGCTGGGGCAGTGTACCGCGCACCCGGTGCTGATAGAGTGCTCGGGACTGGCTCCATGGATGACCTCTCTCGACGAAGGGACGGGCGGACCCCCGTCCTGGTCCTCTCGATTTTGCTCGTCGTGGTGGTCCTGGCGGCCGGCACCCTGGTCAGCGGCCTGGTCGCGGAAAACCGCCGCCAGGCGCAGCAGCTGAACGCGGCCCAGGCGACCGTCCACTTCGAGGGGAAGCAGCTGAGCCAGCTCCGGCGGCAGCTCGAAACCCTCCGGCAAAAGGCTTCCAATCCGACCCTGGAGATCTGGAACACCTGCGGAGGCGCGCCCTGCGAGGTCGGCCCGCAAGAGGTGCTGCTGGGCGGCGTCCCGGACACGTTCGTCCTCCACTTCGCCTTCACCAGCACCGCCCCGGTGACCCTCTCCTTCTTCACCTTCGACCAGTGGACCCAGTTCGACACCTGCGATCTCCGGGTCTCGTGCGTGACGACCAGCTATCCGACCTATCCCGCGACCACCAAAGAAGCTGTCGATTTCACGCTCGGAGCCGGGTGTGCGGCCTACCTCTATGTGCTGACCGCGACGGTCCCCGCCGCGGTGCATCCGAACGTCTCCGCGACGTACCAACCGAGCGCGACCGTCACGGGCCAGTGCGCGGGCTCCAGCTGAGCCGGGCGGCGCTGGCTCTGGTCGCCCTGCTGGTACTGGCCGGTTGCGGCCTGGCCCCGCAGGCGCGGCGCTCGCAACCCCCCTCCCCTTCCGCGAGCCCGCACGCCAGCCCCTCGCCCACGTCCACCCCGACGGCCCCCCCCACCCCCACGCCGACTCCAGATCTCGCGGCGGGCATGTCTCTGCAGCAGAAGATCGCTCAGCTCGAGATGGTTGGCTTCGCCGGCGCCGACCTGACCGGTGAGGAAGCTCAGCAGTTCCAGCTCTACCGCTTCGGGTCGATCGTGATCTATCCCGGCGACGAGAACGGATCCACGCCGCAGCAGGTCTCGGGACTGATCACCTCGGTGCAGCAAGCCGAGGGGCCGGGTCCAGGTGTGCTCGTAACGACCAACCAGGAGGGTGGCACCGTCTGCTACACCAGCAGCGGCGTCTACTGTGCCGCGGGCGCTCACGAGCTGGGCACGCAGGGCACCGCCGCCGTCACCGCCGGCTACACGCAGATGGCCCAGGGTCTGAAGCAGATCGGCATCCAGACCGGTCTCGCGCCCGACGCCGACGTGTGGGACGGGGACCCCTCCCAGTCCCTTTCCGATCGCTCCTTCGGAACCGACCCGACGCAGGTGGCGCAGGACGTGACCGCGGCAGTCCAGGCCGACCACGCGGCCGGCGTGATGGCGGTCGCCAAGCACTTTCCGGGAGAGGGCTCAGCGGGCGACACCGAGACCTACCTGCCGACCGACGACGAGACACTGCAGCAGCTCGACAGCGTGAACCTTCCACCGTTCCAGGCCGCCGTCGCGGCCGGTGTCGACATGATCATGGTCGGGCACGTGCTGATGCCCGTCATCAACCCCACGATGCCCGCCAGCCTCGCGCCGCAGACGTATCAGATCCTTCGCGGGCCGCTGGGCTACCAGGGCGTGCTGATCACCGACGACCTCGGGATGGGGGCGATCACGCCCCGCTACGACGAAGCGCAGGCAGGGTTGATGGCGCTGGAGGCGGGCGCCGACATGATCATGTTCGCGAGCTCGATCAACGCCGCCGTGCACGCGATACCGCTGATCGAGCAGGCGGTGCAGTCGGGACAGCTGCCCATGGCCCAGCTCGATGCCTCGGTGAGCCGGGTCCTGGAGCTGAAGCAGAGATACGGGCTGGCCACCTGAGCCGAGCCCGAGCGGGGGCGAGGCGGGCCACTCTAGACTGGCTTAGCGTGTTCCCCGAACTGGAATCTCTGGCGCTCGATCTCACCTGGAGCTGGGATGAGCGTGTGCGGGCCGCCTTCCCGGCGCTCGATGCCCGCCTCTGGCACGAGTGCGATCACAACCCGATCCTGATGCTCCAGCGGTTGGGGCCGGACGGGGTCGCGACGGCGCTCCGCCGCGAGGGGGTACGCCACAAGGTGCAGAGTGCGCTGGCCGCCCTGGAGGAGCGGCGGCGGCGGCCGCCGTCGCTGCCGGTGCTGGAGGCGGCTCCGGTCCTGGTCGGCTACTTCTCGATGGAGTTCGCGGTCTCCGAGGCGCTGCCGATCTACGCCGGCGGGCTCGGGGTCCTCGCCGGAGATCACCTGAAGGCGTCCAGCGATCTGAAGCTGCCCCTGGTCGGCGTCGGCCTGCTGTACCGGCAGGGGGCGGGTCACCAGGGCCTGGATGAGAGGGGCGAGCAGGTCGACGCCTACCACCCCTCCGATTTCGATCAGCTTCCGATCCGCCGCGCCCGGAACCTGTTCGGCGAACCGCTCACCGTTGACGCACCGATCGGAACCACCTCGGTCCGGCTCGCGGTGTGGCGCTGCCAGGTCGGGCACACGCCGCTCATCCTCCTCGACTCCGACCTCGACGAAAACTCGTCGGAGCTGCGCGACGTCACCGACCGACTCTACGTGCCGGAGCCCGAGCGGCGCCTGCGCCAGGAGATCGTGCTCGGCGTGGGCGGAGTGCGCGCGCTGCGGGCGCTGGGCGTGAACCCGACCGCGCTGCATATGAACGAAGGACACGGCTTCCTGGTCGCGGTCGAACGCGTGCGCAACTACCGAGAGGAGCTGGGCCTGGACCTGGAGCGCGCTCTGACGCTGGCCCGTGCCTCCCTCGTCTTCACCACCCACACCCCGGTCGCCGCCGGCAGCGACTACTTCGACGCGAGGTTGGTGGAGGGCCTGCTCGGGCCCTACCTGGCCGAGGTCGGGATCGACCTCGACCGATTCCTCGACCTGGGACGGAAGCGGCCCGGAGACCGCGAGGAGCCACTCTGCACGACCTACGTCGGCCTCCGCATGGCTGGGCGTTCGGTCGGGGTCTCCATGCTGCACGGCGAGGTATCGCGCCAGATCTGGCAGGCGGCCTGGCCGCAGCGGCCGGCGACCCGGGTGCCGATCGGGGCGGTCACCAACGGCGTGCACCACCCGACCTGGGTCGCGGCCCCCATCGCCGACCTGCTTCGGGAGTTCGTGAGCCCCGTGTGGTGGGAGCTCGGCCGCAGCGACCCGAACTGGCAGGGGATCGACGCGATCCCGGCCGAGCGGCTGTGGTTCGCGCACCAGCTGCTCCGTCAGCGGCTGCACATGGTGGTCGCCGAGCACGCGGTGGGCCACGCCAACAGCCCGGACGCGCTCATCATCGGGTTCAGCAGGCGCTTCGCCGCCTACAAGCGCGCGGACCTCATCCTCCGCGACCTACCTCGCCTCCGGCGCCTGCTGGTCGACCCGGAGCGCCCGGTGCAGCTCGTGTTCGCCGGCAAGGCCCACCCCGCCGATCAGGCCGGGAAGGACATCCTCCATCACGTCGTGGACACTGCCCGGGAGCAGGTCGGCGTGGCCTTCCTGGTCGACTACAACGTGGAGGTGGCGCGGTACCTGGTGGCGGGCGCCGACGTCTGGCTCAACAATCCGCAGCGCTTCCTCGAGGCGAGCGGGACCTCAGGCATGAAGGCGGCGGCGAACGGCGCCCTGAACCTGAGCATTCTGGACGGCTGGTGGGATGAGGCGTACCAGCCGGAGGTCGGCTGGGCGATCCCTTCCGCGGCGACCCCGCAGCACCAGCAGACCGACGATGGCGGCGAGGCCGGCGCGCTGCTGACGCTGCTCGAGGAGCAGGTGGTTCCGCTCTACCACGATCGCGACTCCGACGGCATCCCCCGGCGCTGGCTGCAGATGATGCGCGCCTCCATGAAGATGGCGGCCGCCCAGTTCTCAGCGCGGCGGATGGTCGCCGACTATTTCTGGGACTGCTACGTCCCCGCGGCAGCCCAGCTGCACGATCTCCTCTCCGTCCGTTAACCGTCCGGGCCCGCCCGCCTCAGGAAGCTCCGCCGGCGCGAAACCGAAGTTGTAAGTAGGCTGTAAACGATTGGCGATGAAACGGGTTGACAATCGTGATGCGGTGGGTGCAGGCTAGAGATGTAGTCCAGACCGGGACCAAGGTGGAGCGACCGGCTGAAGGTCCGGCCCGACCGGGAGGTTCGGGCACCATCTGCGGCCACCGGGCGTTACGTTCGAGTACGGAGGTGCCTATGGAAGAGCCGCCGGACAACCTGGAGCCGTCTCGAGCTCGCTGACGACGGACAAAAAGAGAACGCCCTCCCCACGGCTGATGCCGCCGGTCGAAGACCGCTTTAGGGGGAATCGGGCAAGGTAGTTTGACTGCCTAGCAGTCGAGTCGCGTCGTTCCTGCAGCGTGCTTGACTCGGTGAATGGCACAGAAAGGGGAAGCCATCTGCGCAAGCGGATCGCGTCCCCTTTCTTATGTCTGGGCCGCGGTGCCCGGGATAGGGCGTTGGTGCACCAATCGCCCTCTTGTGAGCGCGAGAGAGGGGCGTTGGTGCACCAATCGCCCTCGAACCGGGGTCATCCCTCGGGCGGACTGCGGGGGGGATCCCCCGCCTGCCGGATCCAGATGATCACGCCCTCGGTGGCCTCCCGTCGCGGGCTCGCCGCCCGCACCAGTCCGCGCAGCCGCCCGGAGGGCCGCGCCGCGTCCCCGTCCGCCGGGAGGTCCTCGCTCATCGAGACCTGATGCGCGACCCAGCCGGCGGCCCGCAGGCGGCGCGAGTCACGCTCCATCGCCGCCCGGGAGAGATAGACGCGGCGGAGCGACTCGTGCCCGGACGGGACCTCCAGAGCAGGGTCGGCGTCTACAGACGCCGGAGGAGGCGTCTTCTGATCTCGAGTGGCGGCGCCTGGAGGGCGGTAGGCGGCCGATTCCTCGCGCAGGGCGAGCAGCGTCGCGAACGGGGTGCGCGGCTCCAGCGTCGCGCGATCGCCGACCTGGGCGACCAGCCGGGCCACCTCCGCGGTGGGCTTGCAGCGCGAACAGAGGTGCACCAGCCGTCCGCCGTCGGAGACGGCGATCGCGCGGCCCATCACGCGCAGGGTGCAGCGCTCCAGCGGGACCGCGATCGTGCCCCGGTAGTCGCGCCCCTTCGTGACCTCGACCCGGATGCTGCCGCTCTCGAGGGTCAAGGTTCCGTCCGCGTGCACGATCCTCGGCGCTTGCGGTCCTTCCTCGGTCCCGTCCGGCTCCTCACTCCCCTCGCTGGGCATCAGCCCTCACGATAAGGAGGCCGCGACGCCGGTTCCGGCGCTACGTCCGCGGGGCCCCTACTCGGGGACCGAGCGCCGGTCCGGCTCCTCGGGTCGCAGCAGCACGGCACCCAGCGGCGGCAGCGACAGCACCACCGAGTGGGAGCGGCCGTGGTGGGGCACCTCCTCGGCCTCCACCCCGCCGAGATTTCCGACGCCGCTGCCCCCGTACACGCCGGCGTCGCTGTTCAGCACCTCGAGCCAGCGCCCACCCTGGGGAACCCCGATCCGGTACCCGAGGCGTGGCAGCGGCGTCGCGTTGCAGGCGACGAGCACGACGCGCGGACCGTCGCGGCGCAGGAAGGTGAGCACGGACTGCTCGGCATCATTCGCGTCGACCCACTCGAACCCGGAGGGGTCGAAGTCGCGGGCGTGCATGGCAGGTTCCGAGCGGTAGAAGGCCGCCAGGTCGCTGACCCAGCGCTCGACGCCGGCGTGGCCGGGATCCTGCTCCAGCCCCCAGTCGACCGAGCCCTCGTGGGCCCACTCCGACTCCTGCGCCAGCTCACCGCCCATGAACAGCAGCTTCTTGCCGGGGGTGCCGAACATGTAGCCGAACAGCAGCCGCAGGTTGGCCAGCTTCTGCCACGGATCGCCGGGCATCTTGCCGTACAGCGAGCCCTTGCCGTACACCACCTCGTCGTGCGAGAGCGGCAGCAGGAAGTTCTCGGTGAACGCGTAGACGCCGCGGAACGTCAGCTGGCCGTGGTGCCAGCGCCGGTGCACCGGGTCGTGCTGGAAGTAGGCGAGGGTGTCGTGCATCCAACCCATGTCCCACTTCATCCCGAAGCCGAGGCCTCCGAGATAGACCGGGCGCGAGACGCCCGGCCAGGCGGTCGACTCCTCGGCGATCGTCTGCACGTCGGGATAGACCCGGTACACCTCGGTGTTCAGCTGACGCAGGAAGTCCACCGCCTGCAGATGCTCCCGCCCGCCGTACCGGTTGGGAACCCACTCGCCCGGCCGGCGCGCGTAGTCGAGGTACAGCATCGATGCCACGCCGTCCACCCGCAGCCCGTCGGCGTGGAATTCGCGGAGCCAGAACAATGCCGACGAGATCAGGAAGGAGCGCACCTCCGGCCGGCCGTAGTCGAAGATGCAGCTCGTCCATTCCGGGTGGAAGCCCATCCGCGGGTCCGGGTACTCGTAGATCGGGCTGCCGTCGAAACGGCGGAGCCCGTGGTCGTCGCCCGGGAAGTGGGAGGGCACCCAGTCGAAGATCACGCCGATGCCGCGCTGGTGCAGGTGGTCGACGAAGTAGCGCAGGTCGTCGGGCGTGCCGTAACGGCCGGTGGGTGCGAAATAGCTCGTCACCTGGTAGCCCCACGAGCCGTAGAACGGGTGCTCCATGATCGGCATGAGCTCGACATGCGTGAAGCCGAGGCGCTCGACGTGGTCCGCGACCCGATGCGCCAGCTCGCGATAGGTGAGGGAGCGCCAATCCTCCGACTCCACGCGGGCAAAGGACCCTGCGTGCAGCTCGTAGATCGTCCAGGGCGCGGTGCCGCTGTTCCGGGTCGGGCGGTCGCGCATCCACCCGGCGTCGCCCCACGCGTAGGACGGCTCGTCCTCCACGATCGACGCGGTGTAGGGCGGTGTCTCGGTCCGGCGTGCGAAGGGGTCTGCCTTGTCCGGCACGGCCACCCCTCCGTGACCGGTGATCCGGTACTTGTACCGATCACCGGGCCCGATCGCCGCCACCACGCCCTCCCAGATCCCGGAGGAGCCGTGTGGCTGCAGCGGGTTTCGCGCCCCGTCCCACCCGTTGAAGTCCCCGATCACGGAGACGTAGTCGGCGGTCGGGGCCCAGACCGCGAAGCGTGTACCGCGGCCGGCCACGGGATGTGACCCGAGCAGGTTCGGGAGCTGGAAATGCCGGCCCTCGTTGAAGAGGTAGACGTCATGGTCGGTAAGCGCTCGGTCGGTCATCGCGATCCTTTCCTCCCGTCCGCCGCCGACGCCATCCGGCTGTCTGCGGCCGGGGTGACGTCGATCAACTCCCGCAGCCCACGCAGAGGGATCCCCGCCCAGGAGGGACGGTATTCGAGCTCGTAGCGAAGCTCATACAAGGTCTTCTCCAGCAGCATGACGCTTCGCAACAGCTGGTACTCGTCCTCGTCGTCGGGCTGGAACGAAGACCCCCAGGTCAGCTCCCGGTAGGCGCCTTCGAAGGCCTCCCCCATCCGGGCGGCCCAGATCCGCGTCGTTTCCTCGGCGTTGCGGGCCACCGCCGCTTCCCCGGCGTACTGGAACGAGCGGAGCATCCCGGTCACGTCGCGCGCCGCCCAGCGCTTCAGGCGCCGCTCGGCCAGCGGGCGGGCCGGTTCGCCCTCGAAGTCGACGATCATGAAGTCGGTCCCGGTGAACAGGAGCTGGCCCAGGTGGTAGTCACCGTGGCACCGGATCCGTGCCGCCCGAATGCGACGCCCGAGGAGCGACCGCAGCTGCTGGTTGTACGCTCCCTGGCCCCCCAGCACCTCGCGAGCCACCGGCTGGAGTGCCTCCGGCAGGCTCTTCAGCTGGCGGCGCAGCACCTGGAGCGTCTGCGTGATCTGACTGCGCACCGACTGGTACACGCTCCGGGCCGCCATCGCGCCGGTCGGCTCGGGTGCGAAGTCGGCCTCGTCGACGCCGGCCGCCAGCGCCAGGTGCATCTCCGCCGTCCGCTGCCCGAGGAGTCGAGCCAGGTGGAGGTCACGGTCCTCCTCCCATTCCGGGCTGTCCTCCAGCTCGCGGACGAAGAGGTCCCACGCGTCGCCCTGGTTCTGGATCAGCTCCTGCACCATGGCGACCGCCGAGATCCGCTCCCGCCCACCGCGATAGAGCACCGCCCCGGCCAGGGCCGGCACGTGCGGGAACCCACGGTCGGTGAGATACCGGTTGACCTCGAGGTCAGGGTTGATGCCCGCCTCGATCTTCCGGAACACCTTCATGATCAGCTGGTCGCCGAACACGACCGACGTGTTGGACTGCTCGCGGCGCATCGGCTGCGGCGTCAGATCGACGTCCGGCGGCAGTTGTCGCAGCCGCGGCGCGGGGAGCGCGATCAGATCACCCGAGCGGCCCCGGAACCGCCGGCGCCGGCGGATCGCGTCGAGCAGGAAGCGGCAGAAGTCGACGTCGAAGAAGGCGTCCTCCACGGCGCCGTCCGCGTTCTGCTCCAGCGTCAGCAGGTAGGTCTCGGGGTCCCCCTCGGTGTAGAGGACCTCTGCCAGCTCCAGCCGCGCCCGGCCGACGTGGATCCGATCGGTGAGCGAGATCTCCCGCACCACGCGGGTGCGCCCGCCGAACCAGCGCTGCGTCGGCAGATAGGTGGGCAGCGCGGCGGTGAGCGCGGCCTCGTCAAGCGAGAGCCCGGGTGCCGAGGGCTCAGGCGTCTCATAGGGCCGCACCTGCTCCAGCGAGAACCAGTAGAAGTTGTGGGGACCCAGCGTGAACAGGTACGGCAGCTCGCCGATGAGGGGGAACTCGGTGCGGCCGAAGAGCTCGACCGGCGTGATCCCGTTGAAGGCGGAGAGGTCGAGCTCGGCGAACTGGACGTAGCGGCTCAGGTTGGCGACGACCAGGATGCGCTGCCCCTGGTGCTCGCGGATGAAGGCGAGCACCTTGCGGTTCTCGCAGTTGACGAGCTCGAACGACCCACGCCCGAACGCGGGGTACCTCTTGCGCAGGGCGATCGCGCGCCGCATCCAGTTCAGCAGCGACTGCGGATTGGCATCCTGGGTGGCGACGTTGATCGCCTCGTAGTGGTATTCGGGGTCAAGGATGATCGGCAGATAGAGCCGCTGCCGGTTCGCCGTGCTGAACCCCGCGTTGCGGTCCGCCGACCACTGCATCGGCGTGCGGACGCCGTCGCGGTCCCCGAGATAGATGTTGTCCCCCATCCCGATCTCGTCCCCGTAGTAGAGGAACGGCGTCCCGGGCAGCGAGAAGAGCAGCGCGTTCATGAGCTCGATGCGGCGGCGGTTGTTGTGCAGGAGTGGCGCCAGCCGCCGGCGGATGCCGAGATTGATCCGGGCCTCCGGGTCCTCCGAGTAGGCGCGATACATGTAGTCGCGCTCCTCGTCGGTCACCATCTCCAGCGTCAGCTCGTCGTGGTTGCGCAGGAACATCCCCCACTGCCCGGTCGGGGGAATCGGCGGCGTCTGGGCGATGATGTCGACGATCGGGAACCGGTCCTCCATCCGCAGCCCCATGAAGAGGCGCGGCATGATCGGGAAGTTGTAACACATGTTGCATTCGTCGCCGTCCCCCCGGCCGAAGTAGGAGGCGGCGTCCTCGGGCCACTGGTTGGCTTCCGCCAGCAGCATCCGGTTCTGGAACCGGGCATCGATGTGCGCGCGCAGGCGGCGGGTGAACTCGTGCGTCTCAGGCAGGTTCTCCCCGTTGGTCCCATCGCGCTCGAACAGGTAGGGCACCGCGTCCAGCCGCAGCCCGTCGACGCCGATATCGAGCCAGAAATCGACCACCTTCAGGATCTCGGACTGCACGCGCGGGTTGTCGAAGTTGAGGTCGGGCTGGTGCGAGTAGAAGCGGTGCCAGTAGAAGGCCTGGGCGATCGGATCCCATGCCCAGTTGGACGTCTCGGTGTCCTTGAAGATGACGCGTGTCTCGGGGTAGCGGTCTTCGGTGTCGCTCCAGACATAGAAGTCGCGGTAGACGCTGCCCGGGCGGGCGCGCCGGGCTCGCTGAAACCAGGGATGCTGGTCGGAGGTGTGGTTGCAGACCAGCTCGGTGATCACCTTGAGCCCACGCCGGTGCGCCTCGCGGACGAACCGGCGGGCGTCGTGCAGCGTCCCGTAGGCGGGGTGCACCGAGCGATAGTCCGAGATGTCGTAGCCGTCGTCCCGCAGCGGGGAGGGATAGAAGGGAAGGAGCCACACGGCGGTGACACCCAGCCGGGCCAGGTAGTCGAGCCGCTGGATCAAGCCCGGGAAGTCGCCCATCCCGTCGCCATCCGAGTCGCTGAACGCCTTGACGTGGAGCTCGTAGACGATCGCGTCCTTGTACCAGGTGGCTTCGCCTTGGTCAATGCTCACAGGCAGTCGAGTATCGCCCATCGACCCTTACCGTTGTCCGCATAGTCCCGCTTTCACGCGAAAACGGTGGTATCCCCGCCGCCATAGTCCCGCTTTCACGCGAAAACGGTGTTATTCGGGGTACAGCGGGCGAGGCAGGTCCAGGATGTGGCCCGGCGCGTGCTGCGGGTCGAGCGCAACGTAGGCCCAGTTGCCGGCCGTCCAGCCGTAGTGATCACCACTCAGCAGGTCGCGCACCGGGTAGCCCTGGCCGGCGGGCAGGTCCACGGGAACCTCGACCCAACCCGCCTGGGGCCAGCGCGCGTCCAGGTTGACGCACGTCATGACCACGTCCTGCCGGTCGTCCGACCACTTGACGTAGCAGAGCAGCCTCTCGTTGTCGCACGTGAGAAAGCGGATGTTCCGCAGCTGCTGCAGCGCCGGGTGCTCGCGCCGGATCCGGTTGACGTCGCGAATCAGGTTCCCCAGCGGTGGCTCCTGGTCCAATGGCCAGTGACGCACCTCGTATTTCTCGGAGTGGAGGTACTCCTCCCGGCCGACCTCGAGCGGCGTCACCTCGCCGAGCTCGAAGGAGGGTCCGAAGATCCCGTAGTTCGGGCTCAGCGTGGCCGCCAGCAGGAAACGGTAGGCCGAGGCCAGCCGCCCCCCCTCCTGCAGGGTGGCGGTCAGGATGTCCTGGGTGTTGGTCCAGAAGCTGGGCCGGTAGTACTCGACGATGTCGGTCCGCGTGAGCTGGGCCAGGTACTCACGCAGCTCAGGGCCGGTGTGGCGCCAGGCGAAGTAGGTGTACGAATCGTCGAAGCCCAGCTTGGCCAAACGCTCCATCACCCGCGGGCGCGTGAACGCCTCGGAAAGGAAGAGGACGTCCGGATTCTCGTCACGGACCTCTCTGATCATCCACTCCCAGAAGTCGAACGCCTTGGTGTGAGGATTGTCGACCCGGAAGATGCGCACGCCCTGGGCGATCCAGAAGTCGACCACCGCTTTGAGGCCATGCCAGAGCTCCTGCCAGTCATCCGAATCGAACTCGAACGGGTAGATGTCCTGGTACTTCTTGGGCGGGTTCTCCGCGTACTGGATGGTGCCGTCGGGCCGGGAGCGGAACCAGCCCGGATGCTCCGTCACCCAGGGGTGATCCGGGGACGCGTTGTACGCCAGGTCGAGCGCGATCTCGAGGCCCTGTGACTTCGCCGCCTGGACTAGGTGCCGGTAGTCCTCCAGCGTTCCCAGCTCGGGGTGGACAGCGGTGTGGCCGCCGTCGGCGGCCCCGATCGCCCACGGGCTGCCGGGGTCGTGCGGCCCGACCAGCAGCGAGTTGTTCGGGCCCTTGCGAAAGGACCGGCCGATGGGATGGATGGGCGGCAGGTACACGACGTCGAAACCAAGCCCGGCGATGTAAGGCAGCCGCGCCTCCACGTCGCGCAGCGTCCCCGGGCGCCGCGGATCGGGTGAGGCGGACCGGGGGAAGAGCTCATACCAGGACGCGTAGAGGGCGCGGCGGCGATCGACCGTGATCTCGAGCTCGGTCTGGGTACGGGTGGCGTGGCTGCGGTCGGCGTGGGCCAGGGCGAGGGTGCGCAGCTCGGGGTCGAACGCGACCTGAGGACGTTTCCCCTCCTCGAGCTCAACCGCGAACGCACGCAGCCGCGTCCTCGACTCCCCGCGCGCTCGGGAAGCCGCGTCGCGGACCACCTCGGCCCCGATCCTCAGATCGAGGGAGACATCCTGTCCGGCGTCGAGGCGCTTCACCAGGTCGGCGGACCAGGTGCCGAAGCGGTCGATCCAGCCCTCCACGCAGTAGGACCAGGACCCGAGACGGTCGACCGTGAACTCGGCCGCCCAGCGATCGTTCACCAGGGGGACGAGGGGGATCTCCCGCCACGGCTCTTCGCCCGGACGGTAGCGGACGACACCGGCCGGCCGGTCATGACCGTCGGTGAAGAGGTCGACCTCGACCCGCACCCGCTCGCCAAGGATTCGCTTGATGGGGAACCGGCCGCAGTCGATCTGTGGCGTGATCCCCTCGATGGAGACACGGCGCCGGCCGTCGATTGGCATGCTTCCCACGTCGCCCATCCTGTCAAGTTCGGGGGCGCCGTGCGGGGGGCTCTTCAGCCGGCGAGAAGCTCCAGCGCGAGCTCGTGGGCCTCAGGGGTCGGCGCCGCCAGCAGCGCGGTGCCCTCGTGGAGGCCGGCTCGCACGCTGTCAAGGCCGCGCCCGCCGAGGTCGGTGATCACTCCCCCCGCCTCCCTGATCATGAGCATGCCGGCGGTCATGTCGAAGGCGCGGCCGGTGTGTTTGGGCGAGCAGAAGACGTCGTAGGCACCGGTGGCGGTGAAGGCCAGGGAGAGCGCGATCGAGCCCATGGCACGGAGCTTCGAAGCGCTGCGGATCAGCGGCCACACCGTCTCCAGCTCGCGGGGGCTGCCCTCCACGCCGAGCACCTGGATTCGGGTGGAGGAGTGGGGGCGCGGTACCACCCGGGCGCCGTCGTGGAACGCGCCGCCGCCCCGTACCGCGTGCCACCGCTCTCCCGAGACCAGGCTCTGGACCACGCCCACCCGGACGTCACCCAGCAGCGGCCCGTCGAAGAGGCTCAGCATGACGGAGCTGAGCGGTACCCCGTACTTGGCGTTGAGGCTGCCGTCGACGGGATCGACGAACACCCGCGGATAGGGGGCGCCGAGGTCGATCTCCCCCGCCTCTTCCGAGACCACGGTGCAGTGCGCGCCGCGACCGGCCAGCGTGCGAAGCTCCGTGATCACCTGGTCCTCGGCGACCTGGTCCAGCACCACGGTGCGGTCGCCGCCGGCACCGCGGCTGCCCAGCTCACGCCGGCCCTCCGCGGTGCCCAGCAGCGGTGCCACCTCGGAACGGACCAGGTCCGCGATCCTGTGGAACTCGGTGACCCAGTCCTCGTCCTGCACCACTCCACAATAAATTGGCGGCTGGTAGCGGGGCCGTTTCCGGGCAATCAGGCCCTACCGCGCCCGTTTTAGCACCGGGTCGCCGGGAAACGGCGCCGTGTTCGCCGACGTACTGTTGGAACTCCTTCAGGTCGATCAGGCCCGCGTGCAGCGCCATGTCGATCGCCACCACCGCCTCTAGCGGCCGCAGGCGGCCGGCGAGGTCGAAGCAGGTCCGGAGCGGACTGGTGACCGGCAGACCGTCACACCAGACGACGTCGCGGGGTGGCAGCTGGATCTTCCGCACCACCGTCTCCGCACGCCCCGAGACCGTGCTTTCGGCAGGGCCACGACCTCCGGACGATCCGGCTCCGTCAGGTCGAGCCCGTGCAACCGCGCCGGTCACCCCGGAGAAGGCGCCGCCGCCGGGCAACGACGCCGCGATCGAGGCCAGGCTGGCACGGCCGGCGCCCGGGCAACCCTCCCAGCGGTACCACCCCTGAGCGATGCGCCGCCACGAGCGGCCTCGCAGCTGGTCAGGGGTGACGCCGGCGAGGAGCGCCTGGGCAAGGGTGAACGGAGCAGTGCAGAGGCTCTCCGGCACGTACGCATGGCGGGGCATCCACGCACCCTGCCATCACTCATCCATCACCGCAATCCGTCCTGTAAATGTCCGAATCGACCGTTTCCCCGCGATCAGGGCTTACCACGCCCGTTTTAGCCCCGGGTTGCCGGGAGACGGCGGATTTGCGACCTTGGAGAGCATGGGCGCGCGCATCGATCGAACTGACGTACCTGACCTGGATCCAAGCCGCATCCAGGACGCCGCGGAACGATTGCGGGACCACCTCCGGCCCACGCCCACCGTCGAGTCTCCGGCGCTGTCGCACCTGCTCGACGCAACCGTGTACCTGAAGTGCGAGTTCGCCTCCCCGATCGCTTCCTTCAAAGCGCGAGGCGCCCTGTACGCGCTGCTGCGGGCGGCCGACTCGCGGCCCGCGCCGGTGGGGGCCGTCACCTCCTCCACCGGCAACCACGGGCAAGGCGTGGCCTGGGCCGCGCGCCGGCTGGGGATGTCCGCCCACGTCTTCCTGCCCCGCGATCCCAACCCCGTCAAGCGGGCCATGATCGAGCGCCTCGGCGCGACGGTCATCGTCGGCGGCGACGACATCGACGATGCCAAGGCCGCTGCCCGCGCGTTCGCCGACGCCCACCGACTGGTCTTCGTCGACGACGGGGAGAGCGAGGACGTCATCTACGGTGCCGGGACGGTCGGCCGCGAGCTTCGCGACCAGGTGCCCGGGCTCGATTACTGCTTCGTCCCCATGGGCGGCGGCGCCCTGGCGACGGGTGTCGGAGCCGCGCTGCGGGGCGATCCGAGTCACCCGCGGGTGGTGGCGGTCCAGTCCCAGGAGGCGCCGGCGATGGTGGAGAGCTTTCGGGCACATGAAGCCGTCGACCGCCCGATCCGCACCCTCGCCGAAGGCCTGGCCTGCCGGGTGCCGGCGCAGCTGGCTTTGAGCGGGCTGCTCGCGTACGTCGATGACGCGATCACGGTCCCCGACCCGGAGCTCCTCCGTTCGATGGGCAGGCTGATGACGGAGGCCCACTACTTGGTAGAGCCGGCGGCGGCCGCCTCCCTCGCCGGAGCGCTGGCGATGCGAGCACAGGTCCAAGGGAAACGGGTCGCCCTCATCCTGACCGGCGCCAACGCGACCGCCGACATGATGCGCCGCGCGCTCGCGGCCGCGAACCCCGACTGAGCCCACGGCCTCCCGATCAGGACCCCTCGAGCTCGTGGATGAAGGCGGCGGCGTGATCGAGCGCTGAAGGCAGGGCGGCGCCGAGGTTGTGCGGAGCGCGGGGGAACGTGACCAGTCGGATGGCCGGAGCCCGGGTCAGCAGCCGGCGCAGCTCGTCGATCGGGGAAAGCGCATCCGACTCGCCCTGGAGGATCAGGACCGGGCACTGGATCCGATCCAGGTGGCGCGTCCGCTCCTCCCCCTTCCCCGCCAGCGGGAACCCGAACAGGACCAGCCCTGCGAACGCCGCCTCGACCGCGGCCAGGCTCGCCGCGCGGCCGCCGAACGAATGGCCTCCGGCGACGACGTTGGGGGACGCCAGCTCCCGGAACGTCTCCGCCGCCCGCTCCGCCCGGCCGCGGGGCAGCGCGATCGCCCGGGTATCGATCCCGCGGGCCTGCAACCCCGCCACATGGCGGGCCATCGAATCCGGCTGCGCCATGGCGCCGGGTCCGAGCACCACCTGCAAACGCGACCGTTCCTGCACTACCCGTCCCTTCCCGGCCCGGGGTAGGGACGGGGTGTGCAGAAACGGCCCCCCCTCACGCCGTCACCCGGCCCCGCACGCCCGCCCAGAGCGCGCGCACCTCGTCCCGGTCGACTGCTCGCAGCAGCAGGAGTGCAGCCACGTAGACGACGGAGCCCGCCGGCACGCTGAGCAGGATCGAGTGGTTGCGCAGAAGGTAGAGCGCCACGCCCATCACCAGCCCGGCGAGGATCCCGCGCCACAGCAGGCGCACCCAGCGCAGCCGGTAGCGGCGGGCGACGAAGAGGTACCCCGCCACCGAGATCGATGCTTCGGTGACCACCGTCGTCGCCGACGCGGCCAGGTAGCCGTAGCGCGGGATGAAGAGCAGGTTGAGCCCGATGTTCACCACGCACGCGATCGCGGTCACCCACACGAACCAGTCCTGGTGGTCGATCGCGTAGAGCATCGCGGTGAACGCCGAGTTGGCGAACAGGAAGACGATCCCGAAGGCGAGGATGCGAAGGGAGGGGACCGACTGCGGGTAGAGCTGGAACAGACGGCCGATCGGTGCCACCAGGAGAAAGGTCCCCAGCGTCAGAGGCCAGCCGAGGAGCACCAGGATCTTCAAGAAGCGCCCGTAGAAAAGGACCATCCGCTCCGGCGTCTCGCGGTGGGCTACGGCCAGCACCGGGTAGACCACCCCCTGGATCGCCAGCGGCACGAACTGGAGGGCCTCGAAGGGCTTGTACGCGAACGTGTACCAGCCCACCTCGGCGTAGGGCCGGAAGTGCTGGAGGATCGGGACGTCCGCCTTGAAGTAGACGTTGGTGAGCAGAGCCCCCAGCGCGAACGGGAACGCCAGCCGCACCCACCGCCAGAAAAGCGGACGGGGAAGGCCGAGCCGGATTCCCCCCACCCGGAAGAGCGGGATGACGACCAGGCAGTAGACCGTGACGAAGGCGTAGGAGGCCGCGTAGACCCAGACGAAGAACCCCACTCCGAGACCTAGCCGGGCTCCGCCGATGATCCCTACCGCCTGGATCACGACCTGGACCAGGATCGCGATCACCTCGAACCCGAGGCGGCCGCCGGCGTAGAAGGTGTTGCGTAGGACCTGGGAGTAGGTGGTAAGGATGAGCAGCACCCCGCCCGGCAGGATCAGGTCCTGGAGATCGGCGGTGCCGAGCGCGAGCCCGAACACGACGAACGCGAGCACGGCCAGCGGCACCTGGCCGACCAGCACCATCCCCAGATAGACCGGCTGCCGGTCCGGGCTCCGCGCCGCCTCCCGCGTGTACAGCGTGTCGAGGCCCAGGTCCGCGAGCACGGAGATGATCGCCGAGAAGGAGACCATCGTCGTGTAGCGCCCGTACTGGGTCGGCCCCAGGCTGCGTGCCAGCACGATCACCATCACCAGCGCGACCAGCCGGGAGACGATGCTGGCCGCCAGCACCAGCGTCGAGTTGCGGACCGCCCGGCCCGCCAGACGAACGGCCGGATTCGCCAAGGCGGCTCGTATCCTACCCTCCCGTGCTTCGCGGCCTGAGCGCCGGTCTCCTCGCCATAACCGCAGTTGCCCTCCTCGGCGCATTCGGGATCGGATTCCGCGACTACCTGCGCCGCGGGCCGGTGGTGACGCCGCCGCCCAAGGTGGCCCACATCGCGACGCCGCCGCCGGCGACCCCGACCTCGGCGCCCTCACCGACGCCGGCCGCGACCGCCGCCCCCACGCCCGCACCGACGCCCACCCCACCGCCTCCGTCCGCCCTGATCGCGACCGTCCCCTACACGGTGCAGGCGCCGAACGATGACTGGGACGCCGCCCACCAGGAGTACTGCGAGGCGGCGGCGGTGACCATGGTCGGCCTCTACTACCAGGGGACCACCTTTCCCGGGAACGTGATCCCGCCCGACACCGCGAACGCCGACATGGCCCAGGTGGCGGGATGGGAACGCCAGACCTGGCCCAACCAGCTGAATCTCTCGCTCCAGCAGATCGCCCAGGACGGCGCCCACTTCTACGGGCTCACGGCGTCGATCGTCCCGCTGGACTGGAACGCGATCCAGAGCTACCTGGCGGGGGGTCAACCGGTGATCATCCCGGTCATGACGCACGGGGGCCCGGGGGGCAGCATGATCAACCCCAACTACGGCGCGGACGACGTGTACCACGTGATCGTGGTGGTCGGGTACAACGCGGCGCAGGGCGTCGTCTACACCAACGACGCCGGGATCAGCCAGGGCCACGACCTCCCCTACGCCTGGAGCACGCTCCAGACCGCGGTCCAGTCGATGACGACCACCCCCGTCGATCAGTCGGGCGCGGCGGTTCCGGGCGCTCAGGGGATGTCGATGCTCGTCTTCGCGCGAGGCTGACCGTAACCTGAGCCGCCCGCCGGAGGTTATCGTTTGGCGCCCCATGGGCACGCCGGGCGGGCGGCAGGGTGACAGAATGGGGTGGGGGCGGCAAACCGCACGACCGACCAGCAACCCGTTGGGGGACTTGCTCAACGACGACGCAACGACGTTGAGGTGCGAGGAGAGTGGCGTATGGCTGAGGGGTCACGTCCGATACAGATGCGCATGTACAGAGTGCTGGTGGCGGACGGCTCACCAATGTTCCGGCGGGGACTCACCGGTCTCCTCAACAGTCACCCCGAGGTGGAGGTGGTCGGGGAAGCGAGCGATGCCGGCGAGCTGCTTCGGGGTGCACGTGAGCTCGGCCCGGACGTGGTCGTGGTGGACGCGGCCATCCCGGGCGGTGCCGAGGACGCGGCCGACGAGCTCCTGCGGCAGGCACCTGGCGTCTCCATCCTCACGCTGAGCTCCACGGGCTCGATGGTGGAGGCGACGCGGGCCCTGGGCGCCGGTACCAGCGGCTACGTCTTGAAGGAGGCGGAGCCCGAGCTGCTGGTCGCGGCGATCATCGCCGCGGCGCATGGGTACGCGGTTTCGCCCCGCCCGATCATGGACGAGATGGGCCGGGCCGGGAACCCTCTCGGCCACCACCATCAGCTGCTGGACGGACTGTCCCCGCGCGAGTTCGAGGTACTCCGTGACCTGGCCGACGGGATGACGACGAAGATGCTCGCCAGCCGGCTGGGGATCTCGGAGAAGACGGTCCGCAACCACATCGCCAGCATGTACGCGAAGCTCGGGCTCCACGACCGCTCTCAGCTGGTCCGCTACGCGATCCAGAAGGGCCTCTCCCCCCGCTCGAGGTCGCCCACTAAGAGCCAGACGCCACCCCTGCATACCACCGTTTTCGCGCGAAGCCGGTGACTATCCGCCCTTGCATACCACCGTTTTCACGCGAAACCGGATTTGGGTGCCAGGCGCGTTATCGCGGTCTCAGTTGAGGGCGGCGATCCGCTGGTGGCGGAGCCACTCGGGCGAGATCTTGATCTCGACCCGGCCGATGCAGCGGGCGCACCACACCCGTTCGCAGCGTTCGCAGGCGATGTGCTGGTGGTCGCAGTCGAGGTCGAGCTCCATGGTGTAGGTGCCGCACTCGAAGCAGCGAACCGGACAGCGCATCCCCCACAGTCTACCCAGTGCGCCCGCGCGCACCGGCGCGGCCCTAGCTCCGGATGAACTCGAGGATGTCTCGATCGAGCGCCTCCTGATACGCCCCGTAGATGCCGTGGGGCGCCCCGTCGTACACCTTCAGGGTCCCGTGCTGCACGAGCTTGATCGACTTGTACGCCGCGTCGGCGATGGGGACGATCTGGTCATCGCCACCCTGCGCGATGAGGATGGGCACGTCGAGGGACTTGAGATCCTCCGTCTGGTCTGTCTCCGAGAACGCCTTGACGCAGTCGTAGGCGGCGGCGAGATTGACCAGCATGCCCTGGCGCCAGAAGTCATCCCGGGCGCCTTGCGACACCGACGAGCCGGGCCGGTTCGCCCCGTAGAACGGCGCCGACAGGTCCTTCCAGAACTGCGACCGATCCTTCAGGACGTTCGCGCGGATCTCGTCGAACGCCTCGATCGGCGTGCCCTCAGGGTTGCTCGCGGTCTTCAGCATGAGGGGCGGCACGGCGCCGGCGGTCACGATCTTCGCGACCCGGCCCTTTCCGTGCTGCGCCGCGTAGCGCACGACCTCGCCACCCCCGGTGGAGTGGCCGACCACGACCAGGTCGCGAAGGTCGAGCGCGTCGACGACGGCGCCCAGGTCACGGGCGTAGGTGTCCATGTCGTTGCCGGTGTAGGTCTGGGACGACCGGCCGTGACCCCGACGGTCGTGCGCGACCACCCGGTAGCCGGCGTCGGCGAAGACCTTCAGCTCGACCTGCCAGGCGTCAGAGCACAGCGGCCACCCGTGGCTCAGGACGATCGGCCGGCCCGCCCCCTGGTCCGTGTAGTAGATCTGGGTTCCGTCGGACGTCGTGACGTACGGCATGGCGCTGGTCCTCCTGGGGTGGGGCCGGTGGGGGCTGTGCAGGACACGGGACCCGCCGGGGGCTGCCGCCTGCGGACGAATTCTCATCATCCAGCATCCATGTCCCGCCGCTCGTCGATCGTTGCTTTACTGACGCCGACGAATGTCCGCGATGGGGCCGCGCGTGCGTCAACCCTCAGCGCCCGGCGAAGAGCCCACCATGCCGGCCGCCACCTGGAGCGCTGCGATCATCGAGTCCCATCGCGCGACGCCCTGACCCGCGATGTCGAACGCCGTCCCATGGTCGACCGAGGTCCGCGGGAAGGGCAGCCCGAGCGTGATGTTGACGCCGTCGTCGAAACCCGCCAGCTTCACCGGGATGTGCCCCTGATCGTGGTACATCGCGACCACCACGTCGAAGTCGCCTCTGGACGCGCGCCAGAACACGGTGTCGGGCGGCCAGGGTCCGGAGGCATCGATGCCGGCCGCGCGAGCGGCCTCAACGGCCGGCCCGATCTCCCGGATCTCCTCATCGCCGAAGAGCCCACCCTCTCCGGCGTGCGGGTTGAGCCCGGCGACAGCGATCCGGGGCCGTTCGGCGCCGAGCTCCCGACCCGCGTCCGCGGCGAGCTCGATCGTGCGGAGCACGCGATCGCGGGTCGCCGCATCGATTGCCGAGCGCAGCGAGCGGTGGGTCGTGACGTGGACGACGCGCAGTGCGCCAGACAGGAGCAGCATCCGCACGTCGCGGGCGCCGGCCAGGTCGGCCAGCATCTCCGTGTGGCCCGGCCACTCGAACCCGGCCACGCGGAGCGCCTCCTTGTTGATCGGCGCCGTGACGATCGCGTCATAGCGTCCCTGCTGGATCAGCGTCACGGCGCGCGTGATCGCAGCCACCGCCGCGCGTCCACCCGCAGCCGACAGCTCACCCGGGCGCACATCGGAGGCGTCGCCCGCCGGCTCGACGGTGGGGACGGGAACTCCGAACCGGTCCGCGAGCCGGCGGAGCTGGTCTGGATCGCCGGCAACCGCGATCTCGCCCAGGCCGGAAGTGGCCGGGTCGGCGAGCGCCCGGACGGTGATCTCGGGACCGATGCCGGCGGGGTCGCCGGCGGAGACGATGAGGCGAGGTCTCACGGAGTCATTCTGCCTTTCCGCTCGGGAGCGGGCCCGCGAGCCAGGCCAGCCCCTCCGCGATGGTCGAGGGGACACCGAAGGAACCCGCCTTGAGGAGCACCGGCATGCCGTCCAGCGAGCCACCCCGCAGGTGTCCGTAGCCCACCCGCGGCAGGGGTTCGGCAAGCAGGCGGATCCCGCTGGCGCCATACCGGCGAAGGCAGCGCGCCGCCGTCTCGCCGCCCGTCAGGAACAGCCCGTCGGCACCGTCGAGGGCGGGCACCTCACCCGGCGCCGCTGTCGCCACCCTCCAGCCCGCCCGCCGCGCGTGCTCCGCCTGCCCCGCGGCGGCCGGGCTGCCGACGACCGCCAGCGGCCACCGGCTGCCAGGGGAGGCCGCGGGCGGACTGGAGGGCAGACCGAGGGCGCGGGCCAGAGCACTGGCCAGTCCGGCGCTTCCGGCCGCGACCGCACCGGTCTCGAGGATCTCCACGGCGATCCGATCCAGGTCCGCGTCGGTCGCGGCGTCTCGCACCACCACGCGATCGCCAAGCGGGCTGAACAGCGCACGCACGTCGACCGAGCCTGCGGCCCACCGCTGGATCCCGCCGACGGTGGTGCGCCCCTCCGCGGGGAGCGCCGGCGCCACGACCGCCTCCAGGGCTCCGGCCGCCAGGAGGCCACGCAGGTCGGCCAGGGGGACGCCGCGCAGCAGCGAGTCGAGCTTGCGGTAGAGGAGGCGGCCCGAGTACCGACGGGCCACCGCTTCGGTCCGCGGTTCGGCCTGGTCCCGGTCGAAGTCCCGGGTCTCGGTGCTGACCGCGCTCAGCCCCGCCTCGGGAACGTCCGGCCAGAGCCCGACCTCGACCGGACCGGCCCCGCAGAACGGCGCCGCGCTGTCACAGGCGCCGGTCACATCGTCGGCAATCAACCCCAGCCGGACGCCTATGAGATCAGCTCCGCGACCTGGACCGCGGTCAGGGGCGCCAGGAGGATCCCGTTCCGGTTGTGTCCGCTGGCCACCACCAGACCCGGCACCTCGGCGATCGCGCCCACCACCGCCCGATCGTCCGGAGTGCGCGGCCGCAGCGCCGCCCACACCCGTTCCACCGCCGCCGAGGCCAACTCGGGGATCGCCGTCTCGGCGAACGTCAGCAGCTGTGCCACTCCCTGCGCGGTGGGGCGGGCGTCGAACCCCGCCTCCTCTTCCGTCGACCCGGCGACGATCGTCCCGTCCGGCTTCGGGACCAGGTAGCTCGACTGCCACTCCAGCATCCGGCTCAGTGCTGCGCGGTGGGGGCGCAGCGTCACCAGCTGACCCCGCGACGGGCGGATGTCCAGCGCGATACCGAGCGGCGAGGCGAGCGATGGGGACCAGGGGCCGGCCGCGAGGACGACCCAGTCCGCCTCGACCGTGCCGTCGGCCGTCGCCACGCCGTGCACCCGCCCCCCTCGGGTGAGGATCTGCCCCACCGGGCTGCCTTCTCGCACGTCGGCGCCGCCTGCCATCGCGGTGCGGGCCAGGGCCTCGACGAACCGGGGCGGCGTGATCTGCGCCTCTTCGGTGATCGTCGCGCCGCGTACCCGGGCCTGAAGCCCCGGCTCCAGGCGGCGAACCTCGGCGGCGTCAAGCCAGCGGCCCCCCTCCTGTTGCAAACGCCGGGCCTCGGAGGCCGAGAGCGCGGGACGGATCGACTCGCCGCGGCGGAACTCGACCGAGATCCCGGTCCGCTCCAGACGGGGGACCAGCTCCTCGAAGAGCGCCAGGCTCCGGAGGCCGTTCATCGCTTCAGGCCCGCTGCCGATGTCGCCCGGCGCCAGCAGCCCGGCCGCGGCGCCCGACGCCTGCGCTCCCAGGCGGTCGCGCTCCATCACCAGGACCTGGTGACGGTCACGTGTCAGCCGCTCGGCGATCGCACAGCCGATCACTCCACCCCCGACCACGATGATCTTCGACATCGCTCACATTGTGGCGGCCCGGTGCGCGCTCCTCGGGCCCGGACGTCAGCCGGGCACGCGAACCGAGCGAGTCACCCGATAGACGGCGAGCGCCGACACCAGGAGGAGGGCCACCGGCACCAGAGGCCGGAGCCACGGTCCCGGCGACGCCGGAATGAGTGGGAGGACCCAGCGGTCGGCGGCGACGACGGCGGCCACGCCCACCACCCAGGAGGCGGTGAACCGGCCCCACCCCTCGCTTCCGAAGGTGGTCGCGCGGCCCGCCAGCCCACGTACCACCGCCGCGGCCGCGAAGAACGGCAGGTACGGGACCGCCGGGACCAGCATCGGCGGCAGCACCTGATCGAGCCGGGGAACCGCGAGGAGAGAGCCGGCGGCGAGGATCCCGAACGGCAGGGCGCGCGCGAGGAGGCGTACCCGGACCTCGCGGGCGGAGGCCGGCCGCGCCACCGTGTCGGACCAACGCCGGGGGGGAGACTCACCGGCCTGGGCGAGGATCTGAACTGGTCCACGACTCGCTGCTGGGCGGCCGCTTTCACGCCGTCCGGCGCCGGAGGCGTCCGTCCGGTCGCGCGCGGCCGGCTCAGGATCGAGACCAGCGATGTGTTCGGGGTGCCGCGATCGTAGGCGGCGCGCAGGTCGGGATCGCTCAGCACCTCGTAGGCCGCGTTGATGAGGGCCGCGTGGGTCGCCGCCTGGGGATCCTGGGTGTGGTCGGGGTGCCAGTGAAGCAGGAGGCGGTTGCGGGCGTGCCGCACGTCGCGGGTCGACGCGCCGCGATCAACGCCGAGGATGGAGTAGGGATCGTCTTGGGCTTCCACGGCTATCTATGCATGGCAACCTACAACATCGCGGGTGGACCGTTGGCCGGGACGGGTAGGACCGTTGGCCAGGAAAAGGGACGCGAAAACCGCTCCCCGAGCGACCGTTCGCCGGCCGAGGGCGGCCGCGCGCCTCTCACATCTGGGTGAAGATGTTGGCCAGGATCAAGCTGGTCCCGGCGTTGGCGAGCAGCATCGCCACGCCGGCGGCGACCATCACCCACTGCGCCCGCCGCCGCCATGCCGGCGACCAGGCGGCGAACACCGCGGGTGCCAGCAGAACGGCGAGGAGCAGGAGCAGGAGCAGTGGGTCCGGCGCCCACCCGGCGCCGGTGCCGGCGAAGAGCCAGTTGGTCGCGGTGGTACCGCCCAAGCCCAGCACCAGGGCGTACGCACCGACCGAGCAGCGGCGGATTGCCCACCATGCGAGCCCGGCCGCGCCGAGGTAGACCTCGGGGTAGATGATGACCCTGTACCAGCCGTACTGAGCGGTCTGTGCGGATCCGGCGAGCACCAGCATGACCAGGGCGTAGGCGGCGGCCGGCCAGACCAGGAACCAGCCTCGACCGCGCCCTCCCACGACCGAGAGGACGCCGAGGCCGATCCAGCCCAGCAGCCACCATCCGTCGTGGAGGCTGCGGTTGACGCCGGTCGGGGCGGCGATGAAGTCGAAGATCGTGAGGACGTTCTGCCGGTTCAGGTTCTGCGAGAGGACGATCTCGAGGAACAGGTGCCAGTTGACGAGCGCGCCGTAGAGCGGGTAGACGAGGATGCCGGCCACCGTCGCTCCCAGCACCCACCAGAACGGGCGAAGCCGGCGCTCCGCGAGCAGGATCACGATCGCGATCCCCCCCACCGCGAGGCCGGAGATCTTCATGCCCGGCGCGAGGAACGCGCAGGCGCAGGCGATGCCCAGCCACAGGGCCGGCCGGGAGGTGTCGTGCGTGAGCCGCCAGCAAGCGATCAGAGCCAGCAGGAGCAGCACCGCCTGCACCGACTCAGGTTCCGACTCGCGACCGAGAAGCACCGCCGCCGGGGCGGTCGCGAGCAGGGCCGCCGCGACCAACGCCGGCCAGCGCCCGAGGATGGGGCGCGCGAAGAGCGCGGTCAGGACGATGGTGGCCGAGGAGGCGACGATCGGGATCAGACGCACCTGGACCGCTGTCACCTGATCCAGCCGGCGGTCGCCGAGCAGCACCGCCCACCCGCCGATCAGCAGCGAATACAGGGGCGGGTGGTCCATCCACTGATGGACCATGGGAAAGGACTGGCCGAAGAGGTGCAGGGTGATGTGGGTCGGGTACGCGGGGAAGTAGGACCAGGTATAGGCGTCGCCGTGGAGCAGGATCCCCATCCCCGCCCAGGCGAACTGCAGCTCGTCCTCGTTGTCCAGGAAGAGCGGCGCCGCCGTCAGGTCATGCGCCCGCAGCACCAGGCCGAGCGCGGTGATGACAGCCAGCGCGACGACCTCCCAACGGGGCCACCGGACCGTGCCGGCGCTACGCAACGCGGAAGATTCGGTAGCCGTCCCGGTCATACACCAGCTGTCCGTGCGCGGCCCAGTACGCGGGGCTGGCCCGGAGCGCGATCTCCTGAGGCCCGATCACGACGTAGTCGACGCCGTACCGGCGCACCAGCCCGGGGGTTCCGGGACCACCGGCGAGCATGGTCTGGACCTGCTGCTGTCGCACCGCCCAGCCGGGCAAACCGTAGCTCCAGGTCCATCCGTCATAGCCTGCCACGAGCGTCCTTCCGGCGAGGACGGGGATCGGCTGGTTGTTTTCGGGGGCGACCAGGAACACCGCATGGGGTGAGGTGTTGGTCCGTACCCAGGCTGCGGCCTGGACGCCACCGGAGTCGATGAAGAGGGCGGTCGCGGTCGCCGGCTGCAGCGCCCGGGCGAGGTCCAGCGTGCCCGCGAACAGGAGCGAGAGGACCAGGATCACCGTCAGCAGGCGCATCGCGGCGCGCGGGGTGCCCGTCGCCGGCAGCAGGCGCCAGAGCCGCGCCACCACCACCCCCACCGGCAACGCCCCGATCAGGAGCCAGTACGCGAAGAACTTCGTGTTGTCCCAGTCCCACGGCTGGAAGACCACCAGGTTCGGGGCCAGGAACCACAGCCAGATCGGGATCAGTCGCCACCAGAGCGGGCGGCTCAGCGTCCCCCGCCAGGCGAACGCGAGCACCATCAGAGGCACCAGAAGCCCGGTGTTCAACAGCCAGAACACCAGCTCCGACTGCTGCGCCCCGTCGGCGGAGCTCATCCAGCCCGGTTGAAGGCGGAGCGATGCCGCGCCACCCAGCACCAGCCAGATGGTCTGGGGGAGACCGAGTGCCACCGCCGGCACCACAAACCCCCACCAGGCGCGCCGCCGCTCGATCAGCGCCCACCAGACGCCGAGGCAGAGCAGGGTGCCGTAGGCGTCGAGGTTGGCCAGCGGGAGCAGCCCGGTGAGCACCCCCACCGCAAGGTAAGGCCCCCAGCCTGGCCGCCGCCGCGCCGCCCACAGCACCGCCAACCCGGCCGGCACCCCGGCGAATCCGAGCAGCACGTCGCGCTGGGGCACGATCCAGGCCAGCACCGGGTTCAGCCACTGCAGGTTGAGCGCCGCGTCCTGTGTGTACAGCTGGGGCAGCGCTCCCAGGATCTCCGTTCCGTGCTCGGCCAGCTGCTGCAGGAACAGGACGAAGCCGAGGCCACCAGACAGCAGGAAGACGAAGACCGCGAGGACGGCCGCCGCCCGCTGCCCCGCCAGCCGGAGCCAGCCGTAGTAGATCGCGGGCGGCAGCGCCAGCGACAGCATTCCGCTGGTCACGGTCACCGCCGTCGTCACCGGGCTGCCGAGCACCACCGCGCCCGCCGCCCACAGGTCGACCAGGAAGGGGTAGGTCATGGCATGCCCGGCGTAGATCGGGAAGCGGGGCGCGAAGTTGTGCCCGAAGGCGAAGGAGGAGATGTACGTCAGGTGGGCCGACCAGTCCGCGTAGGCGGCGACTGTTCCGGAGATGATCCCCTGGGTGGTGACCTGGTAGGAACGGCCGAGCAGGATCAACGTGTACGGCCAGCAGGTGAGCAGCAGCAGCCAGAGCGGCCACGGCTCGCCTCGGCGCCAGCGCGCGGCGGTCAGCGCCAGCTCACGCCACAGGCAGCGTCGTGCGAGCCACGCGAAGAGCGCGCCGGCGGCCAGAGGAACGGCCAGCGCGAGCAGCACCAGCGGCTCCGTCAGGCGGCCGGCCAGGAGTCCCAGCAGGAGGAGGACGATTGCCACCGCGACGGCGCCGACGGGCGCCCCCCAGGCCAGGCGTTCCTCTGTCCGCAGCTCCACGCGAGCCGCGTAGGTGAGGCCGATCCCCGCCAGCCAGGTCGGCAGCAGCAGCAGGGCGGCGATCCCGGTCAGTGCTACCACCACCAGGAAGACGCCGAGCGCGAGCAGTACCAGCAACCCCAGCAGCCAGCGCATCCGTGGCCTGGTCCGCGATCTCTCCGGGCCGGCGACCGGCTCGGCGGTAGTCGTCATCTGTCCCATCCATCATCGCCGAGCGTCGAGTGTGCGCCGTGCGACGCTACCGGGCGCGCCGGGGCGCCCGGGCGCGCACGCTCACGGGGCCCCCACTCCCAATCTCCGCTTTCACGCGAAACCGGGTCCATGGGAGGCTCCATAAGCCCGGTTTCACGCGAAAGCGGGACTTGCCCGGCTCAGCTCCAGCTCGGGAGCCACATCTTGCCGGTCCCGAACCCGCCGAGCAGCGAGGTCGCGCTGATCGGGGTTCCGGTCCAGATCGGATAGAAGTAGAGGAAGAACAGGAAGACCACCACCATCGCCGCGATCGCGTAGACGGGCCGGGTGCGGGTCACGGTCGACACCCAGCCGCCACCGCGGAAGCTGACCACGCGGGTCTCCTGCAGCCGCGCCACGGCGTAGGCGAGCGCCAGCACCATGAAGATCAGGCCGCCGAACATGTGGTACAGGAACAGGATCCGGCTCACCTTCGCGAACGGCAGCCACTCGGCGAAGAATCCGACCACGATCAGCGCCGGCTGCCAGCGCCGGTAGGCCAGCGCGTCGTACCCGCAGTAGACGAGTGCCGGCAGGCTGGCCCACCAGACGATCGGGTTGCCCAGGTTCACGATCCCGGCCGCGAGCGTGGCGCCGATCGGCTGGTAGTAGTACCAGACGGGCCGGATCAGGAACGGCCACGTGTACCACTTGGACGCGTAGGGATGCGTGGCGTTCAGGTTGGCCTGGTAGTACCACATCTGATACTGGTACCACCACCAGCCGCCCAGGGCTCCGCCTGACCCTCCCACCGCCTGGAAGGTGTAGGGACCCTTGGTGAAGAAGAACCAGGGGATCCAGCTGGCGAAGTAGACCGCGCACGGCAGCACCACCATGAAGCCGAGGAAGGCCGGCCAGTAGACCCTGCCCGAGACGCCCCCGGGAAGCCGTCGGTCGGGCACCTGGAGCGCCCAGGAGCCGATCTGGATGCGGCCGAGCTTCGAGAGCAGCGGCCCGCCGACCAGGAAGACGATCGCGACCCCGAGAGCTGCCAGGGCCGTCCATTTGGCGGCGAACCCGAGACCCATCGCGAAGCCGCAGATGCCGAGCGTGAGGAGGCTGTCCCATCGCGAGCGGGCGCGCATGTGGACCAGGAACAGACTCAGGGCCAGAATCTGGATCGTGGCGGGGACCACGTCGATGACGCCGATCCGGGACTCCACGAAGAAGAGCCCGTCGAAGCAGGCGAAGAAGGCCGCCGCGATCGCGAACCAGCGGTTCCCCCACAGCTGCAGCGCCAGGAAGTACATGAGCCCGATCGCGAGCGAGCCGAAGACGCAGACGCCGAGGCGCCACCCGAACGTGTTGAAACCGAGCTCGGTGATGCTGCCGGGCTCCCCGCGAATGACGTGGCGGTAGAACCCGTAGATCCATTCCCCGCCCGCGATCACGTACTTGGCGATCGGGGGCTCGGGATCGAAATAGGTGACGCCGACCAGGTCATCGTGGCCGAAGACACCGAAGTAGATCTCGTCGAAGACCTCGCCGTTGGGAGGCTGGGGCAGCTGGCCGGGGAGCGTGCTCGCCTTCTGGTAGGGGTAGGCCAACCCGCATAGGGTTCCCAGCGCGCCGCTCGCGTTGATCGGCGTGTCGTGCACGCAGTTGGTGATCGGCGGTCCGGGCTGCCCAGTCAGGAAGTTGGGCATGATCGGGCTGAAGAAGCGGAAGAAGAACGCCACCAGGACGAATCCGACGATGAGCGCCAGGTCGAGCCGACTCAGGCGCAGACGGTGAAGGAGGCCGTGACCCTCGGGTGCCTCGGGATCTTCGAGGGGGACCGGGAGCGCGGGGTCCGGTGCCGGTTCGGCAGCGGCCTCCGCCGACGGGTCGGCGGCCGGCTCGGAGGCGGCCTCCGGCGACGGGTCGGGAGCCGCCACGGAGGCGGCCTCCGCCGACGGGTCGGCGGCCGGCTCGGAGGCGGCCTCCGGCGACGGGTCGGGAGCCGCCACGGAGGCGGCCTCCGGCGATGGGTCCGCGGCCGGCTCGGAGGCGGCCTCCAGCGATAGGTCGGCGGCCGGCGCCGACGAGGTGGGCTCGGAGTCGGGGCCGGTAGGGTTCGGGCTCCGGGCCTCTGCCCTGCCCTCAGGCCCCGATTCCGGGGGCGTCACCGGCGGCGCTTACCCCGGCGCCGCTGCTTGGATCCGCCCAGGTTCTGGGTGGCCGCTTCCGGGATGTGCGAGCTGATCTCCCAGCTGAACGCGTCGGGGTCGGGGACGGGGATGGCGACGGTGTCCTCGAAGAGCATCCGCCGGCTGATCTTTCGCTGAAACTCGGCCATCCTGGCGTCGTCAGCCCGGATCTTGAAGTACAGCGCCCCCTTGGGGAGGATCGCGCGGTCGGCGGGCCGCACCAGGCGCTTGCGCTCCTTGGTCTCGAAGTGCTCGATCAGGGGTCGCACACGCGGCGCGCGAATCACGTCCCAATCGATGAACGTCGAGCTGAACACGTTCTGGATCGTGACACCGCGCTCGTCAGCGATCAGCAGGTGCCGGTTGCGGTAGACGAACAGGAAGACGAAGAGCAGGACCGCAGCCGGGATGTAGAGCACGAACACATAGCTGGAGTAGCCGAGCAGGCCCTCTTTGGGCTGGACTTTCGCGTGCTCGAAGAAGATGGCGTAGGCGCCGAACGCGACGCCGGCGACGATCAGCACGAAGACCCAGAGACGCTGCTGCTTCCAGGTCTGTTCCGCGTAGAGGATGGGTTGGCGCAAGGGAGCCAAGAATACTTGAGCCCCAGGCACTTCTGAGGCCGCGAACGACGCTGCCTCAGGACCCCGCTTCCGGCGAGAGGACCGCTCCCCGCATCGCGCCTCCGCAGCCGCAGCCGCGTGGTTCGGGAATCCTGGGGATCAGGGCGAGCAGCAGGCGCCGCAGCCGATCCGTGTTCTCGGCGAGCACGCGCTCCACGTCCACCACCGAGACGGCGGCGACCGCAGGATCGTCCTCGAGGCCGGCGTCGTAGTCGGTGACCAGCGCCAGGTTGACGAAGCACAGCTCGAGCTCGCGGGCCAGGATGACCTCCGGATACTGGGTCATGTTGACGACATCCCAGCCCTGGCCGGCGTACCAGCGGCTCTCGGCGCGCGAGCTGAACCTTGGACCCTGGATCACGACCACCGTTCCCCGCTCGTGCACGGTCAGCCCCTGCTCCCGGGCCGTGCCTGCCACCAGCCCGCGAAGCTCAGGGCAGTAGGGGTCGGCGGCGCTCACGTGCGCGACCTCGGGGCCGGTCGCGTAGTAGGTATCCGCCCGGCCCCAGGTGCGGTCGACGAACTGGTCCGTAAGCACCAGGTCGCCCGGGGCCAGGTCCCGGCGGAGGGACCCGCAGGAGCTGGGCGAGATGACCCGGGTGACGCCGAGGTGCCGCATCGCCCACAGGTTGGCCCGGTAGTTGATCGCCGCCGGCGGCAGCGTGTGGCGCGCACCGTGGCGCGGCAGAAAGGCGACACGTGAGCCGGCGACGGTGCCGAGCGCGACGCGGTCGCTGGGCGATCCGTAGGGGGTGTCGACCTCGACCTGCTCGACGTCGTCCAGGAAACGGTAAAAGCCCGAGCCTCCGAAGACCCCGACCGTGGCCGGCCCCGGCGGCGCCATCAGCGCCCGGACGCGGTCGGCCGCCAGGTGCGGTTCAAGGCGCCCGTGCGGTACCCCTCCAGGTCCAGCGCGACGAACTCGAAGCCGGCTGAACGCACGCCGGCGACGATCTCCTCGCGGACCTCCAGCGCCCTCGGGAGGTCACGCTCCTCAAGCTCGACCCGTGCCACCTCGCCGTGGTGGCGCACCCGGACCTGCGCGAAACCGAGCGCCTGCACGGCGGCTTCGGCGCGCTCGATCTGGCGCAGCATGGCGGGGTCGATCGCGGTCCCGGCCGGCACGCGTGAGGAGAGACAGGCGAAGGACGGCTTGTTCCAGTTCGGCAGGCCGAGGCGGCGCGCGGCAGCCCGGATCTCCGCCTTCCCCATCCCGGCTTCGAGAAGCGGGAACCTCACGCCACGTCGAACCGCCGACCCGTGACCGGGCCGGTGGTCGCCGGCGTCGTCGGCGGTGGCGCCGTAGGCCAGCCAGCGGAGGCCGTGCCGTTGCTGGATCGGCTCCAGGGTGCCGAACAGCTCCTCCTTGCAGTGGAAGCAGCGATCAGGCGCGTTGCGGCTGTAGGCCTCCAGCTCGAGCTCGTGCGTCTCCACCTCTTCCAGGTGGGCTCCGAGCGTGTCGGCCAGCCGCCGCGCCTGCTCCTGCTCGGCTTCCGGGTAGGCGGGGGAGCTGGCCAGCACGGCGACCACCTGGTCTGGGGGCAGCTCGTCGAGCGCGAGCTTGAGCAGGAGGGTCGAGTCGACGCCGCCGGAGAAGGCGACCAGCACCGACCCCAGCTCCCGCACCAGCCCGCGCGCCCGGCGCAGCGCGCCTTCGTCCACCCGGTCGAGCTTCATGAGTCCGACAGCCATCTTTCCCGTCATGCTAGGAGCGTCGCCGAGGTAGGCTCGGGAGGTGGCCCGCCGCACCTCGCGCTCGCTCCTCTCGATCGCATCCGACCGCTCGATACTTTCCATCGGTTCCAGCAGATCGATCCTCTCCATCGGGTCGGTGGGGTCGGTCCTGTCGATCGGATCCTCCGCCTCCATCGGCTCGGTGAGCTCGTTCGGGTCGGTGCTCTCGGTCGGATCCTTTCTGTCGGCCGCGTCGGTCCTCTCGGCCTGCTCGGCGCTGGGCGTCCTCGCGTGGCGCGCCGGCTGGCGGCGCGCCCGCTGAGGCTCTGCCGGGTTCAGGCGCCGACCGAGGCCGGAACCTGCGAGGGCTCCGCGGCGGGCATGCCGCAGAACGTCTCGTAGTCGATCAGCTCGGTCACCGTCGGGTGATCACCGCAGAGCGGGCAGTCCGGGTTCCGGCGCAGGCGAAGGGTGCGGAACGACATGTCCATGCCCTCGAACACGAGCAGGCGCCCGACCAGCGGCTCTCCGATGCCGAGGACGAACTTGATCGTCTCGAACGCCATCATCGAGCCGATGATCCCGGGCAGCACCCCGAACACGCCCGCCTCCGCGCAGCTCGGCACCGCACCCGGCGGTGGCGGCGTCGGGAAGAGGCAGCGGTAGCAGCCGGTGCCCTTCGCGGCGTCGAACATCGTGAGCTGGCCTTCGAAGCGGTAGATCGAGCCGTGGACCAGCGGCTTCCCGAGCAGGAACGCGGCATCGTTGGCCAGGTATCGGGTCGGGAAGTTGTCGGTCCCGTCCAGGATCAGGTCGTAGTTGCGGAACACGTCGAGGACGTTTTCAGAGTTGAGGTGGAGGTTGTGCTTCTCCACCACGACGTCCGGGTTCATCGCCCGCAGCTTGTCCTCGGCGGAATCGACCTTGGGCCGGCCGAGGTCGGCGATGCCGTGGAGGATCTGGCGCTGCAGGTTCGAGGCGTCGACGTCGTCGAAGTCGACGATGCCGATCCGGCCCACGCCCGCCGCCGCCAGGTAGAGCGCCGCCGGGGAACCGAGGCCGCCCGCCCCCATCAGCAGCACCGAGGTGTCGAGAAGCTTGCGCTGCCCCTTGCCACCGACCTCGGGAAGAATCAGGTGGCGCGCGTAGCGCTGGACCTGTTCAGGAGTAAAGCCTGCCATCGAAGAAATGGTACGGAGGCACCCCGCCCTCTATTCCCTGGCGCGCCCGTGCGACGCCGGTCGAGCCCCGACTGCCGGCACTCAGGAAACTTGCGCGGCGCCCCCAACCTCAGCCGGGCATTCGGGCTGACGCCCGAGCGCTGCGCGCACGAGGTTTAGGGACCGTGCGTGCCTGTGGTGGTCGCGGATTTGTCTTACCCAGGGTGGGCACGGCCCCACTGCCGTTGCATTAGCCCCTTGAGGGGGAGGCGTGCCTGAGGTGTCCGGCTCGCGCGACTCGCCGATTGCCGACACTCGGCGCATTCCGATCGGGCGAGACCCCCGGGCATCCGAATGTCACCCGGATTCACCTTTCGCTAGCGTTTTGGGGTTATTCGGGCTCGGATGACACCCTTTTGCTAGCACTAGTGCGTGAATCGGAGGTAATCGGGCCGTGGATTAGGTCGTTTCTGCAGCAACCGTCGCTATCTCCGACCCGGAAAGGGCGGAATGTGCAGAAACGGTCCTGAGGCTGCCGGCCCATAAGGCTCGAGGACGCTGAGCTCCCGGGGCACCGCGGCACCCCGGCGCTGCGCGCGAATTCCCCCCGCGACGCCCCTAAAGCAACGGCATTGGGGCGGCAGCCCGCCCAAGTCAGACAGGTGCGCGTCCGCAACCAGCACGCACGGCACCTACGCCTTCGTGCGCGAAGCGCTTGGGCGCCAGCCCAAATACGCCGTCGGAATTCCGGTATTCACCACTCACTTGCCTCCCGAAGGGCCTCCGACACCCCCCGCCTAAGATGACTTGGAGCATGTCGACCGACTACCTCGACGACGAGCAGGTCATCGCGCTCTACAACCGCGTTCGCGCCGGGCGCCGGACGTGGCCCGACGGGATTTGGCAATCCCCCGCCGCCCTCCAGTACGCGGTCACCGTCTTCGACTACTGGATCCACAACGTGATGGGCTGGAAGGGCTGGCCGGAGGCGCGCAGCCGCGTCACGCCGGCGCTTCTCGAAGAGCACCGCCTGGCCGACATCGTGGATGACGTCTTCGTCCCCGAGTTCGGGAGCGACTGGCTGGACTTCGAGATCGTCCTCAACGAGTCGATCCGGCTCAGCGAGGACGAGGTGTGGATGCCCGAGGTGCTGGACCGCCAGGAGCGGGTGGAGGCCGCCTTCGAACACTCCTTCACCGAGCTCATCGGGTCGCCCAAGCAGCAGCCCCGGATGCTGAGCACCTACCACCGCTTCCGCAACCACCTGCTGCGGATGTGGAGCGCCTTCCAGGAGGCGCAGGCCGAGCACGACCGGGCCGAGCACGAGGCCGCGGACCGCTTCTGGCAAGGGCTCCGCATGGTGCGCCTCTCGCGTGCGCCGGGCGCCGAACAGTGGGCCATCTTCAACGACGACGAGGACCGGCTGGGCGAGGTCTCGATCATCTGGGGAGAGCACCCCTACTGCCTCATCGTCCTCGACGGCGAGCGCACCTCGGAGCGGGGCGGCTGGGAGCAGGTCGTCTGGCGGCTCGAGCAGGAGATCCTGCTCGAGGACCCGGGGGTCTTCACCTACGGCGTCTGGCAGAAGGAGTTCGTCGGCGAGTTCTACCGCTGCGCCGACTGCGGCGACCTGCACAACCAGTCGGACGATGACGGTGCGGAGATCCACCTCGACCTCGGCGGCGACGAGGGCGACGACTGAGCCGCAGGCAGCCCAAGCAAGAGAATCGTGTTCGCTGGCGGGAACCCGGGGGGGCGTGCCCGCAGGTGGGTACACTGACGCCCGACGCCGTCGATCGGCCTGGACGGGTGGCTGAGCGGTCGAAAGCGCCCGCCTGCTAAGCGGGTAAGGGGTGTGAAACCCCTTCCCGGGTTCGAATCCCGGCCCGTCCGCCACCGGCTCTACGGAACTCGGGTGAGTTCCGTCGCCCTCACCCCGGCTGAATTCCTGCCGCTCGACTTGCCATTTGCCATGCAACCTTCGTATGCTGTGCGGCGTCGGGTTGCCAGGTGCATGCGATCGCAAGCATGCTTGCGTAACCAACCCGGTGCAGCCACCGTTTCACCACCGTCGAGCGTTCCGTACGTCGTCCCAGAAGAGGTTGCAGCAATGAACTACGAATTCCTGGCCGCGATGACCTTCACGATCAGCCTGGTGGCCTGCATGGCAGGCTTCGGGTGGTCCGAGGTTCGCTCGCGTCGCCGGGCTTCCTGACTCTCGCTACTCACGGGCGCGACAGCGCCCAGACCCCACCCCGTGCCGCCGGCCGCTTCCCCAGAGCGGCCGGCTTTTTTGTTGCACGGTCCCCGCCGGCCGGGTCTGGTTGACCCGCGGTCAACGGCCGCCGGCAGAGGGGTTGCGTGACGCGCGGTGTTGTGCAACAGTGGCCCTACTCTTCCAGTTCATTTTCTGATTCCGGGGGTGCGGAACTAGATAGGGCGAGATGCGGGAGTATCGGGGACGGCAGGCAACTGAGCAGGAGGAGACTGTCCATTGTTCGAACACATCGTGGCCGCGATCGACGATGACACCATTCGCCGCGGGCGCGTCATCGACGCCACGCGCGAGATCGCTTCGGCCCTGAAGTCGACCGTGCTCGTCGCCCACGTCCGCGAGCTGGAGCGGCCAGGGCCGACGACCGGACGGCCGACGGCGCTGGTGAGCTCCGGCACCACCCCTGCCCCGATCATGCTGGAGGACGCGGCCCTGGCCCGGGCACTGGTGGACGAAGCGGTGAGGACGCTCGAGAAGGATGGCGTCGAAGCCACCGGCGTCGTCCGTGAAGGGGGTGGGCAGACCGCGAAGGAGCTTTTGGAGCTGGCCGAGGAGAGCCGCGCGGACCTGATCGTGGTCGGGGATCGCGGCGTGCACGTGACCGATCTGCTGTTGGGGAGTGTCGCACACCGCATCGTCCACGGAGCCCCGTGCCCCGTGCTTCTGATTCGGTGACGAGAGCCGGGCGTGCAGTGAAGGAGGTAAGTCGCGCGTGAGTAGTGACACACCGGGGACGCCCCCGACCGACGGGGAACCTCGAACGCCCTCGAGCGGATGGACGCCCGGACCGCCCTCCAGTGGCGAGGCCCCGGGAACGCCCTCGGGCGGTTGGACGCCGGGGCCGGCCCCCAGTGGCGGAGCCCAGGGCACGCCCCCGAGCGGCGGGTCAGCGGGATCATCCGCCGGCGGCGGGGCACCCGGGACGCCGTCCGCAGGTGGGACCTCCGGCGCGCCCCCCAGTGGTGGTGCATCGAGCAGTGGTGGTGCATCGAGCACGACCGCCGGTAGTGGGACGCCGGGGGCGCCCACGAAAGGCATCCGGAGCCTGGTACCCGCGCGGCTCGACCGCCTTCCCTGGACCTGGTTTCACTGGACGGTGATCATCGGCCTGGGCGCGTGCTGGGTTCTCGACGGCCTCGAGATCACGCTGGTCGGCGCCGCCAACCCCGTCATCCAGCAAGACTTCAACATCAACGCGGCGACCGCGGGTCTGCTGGCCACCTTCTACCTCGTGGGGCAGGTGGTGGGGGCCCTGTTCTTCGGGCGTCTGACCGACCTGCTGGGCCGCAAGCGGCTGTTCATCATGACCCTCGTCATCTATTTGGTGGCGAGTGGGATCTCCGGCTTGTCGCCCAACATCTGGTTCATGCTCGTGTTCCGGTTCTTCGCCGGCATGGGCATCGGCGGCGAGTACACGGCGATCAACTCGGCGATCGACGAGCTCATCCCCTCGAAGTTCCGCGGTCGAGTCGACATCTCGATCAACACCACCTACTGGTTGGGCGCGATGATCGGATCGATCGTCAGCACCCAGATCCTTGCCCTGCCGACCAACATCGGCTGGCGCATCGGCTTCTTCATCGGGCCGGTGATCGGGATCGGCATCATCTTCATCCGCCGGGGCATCCCGGAGAGCCCGCGCTGGCTGGTGACGCACGGGCGCGAGCAGGAGGCGGAGGACACCACCGCCGCGATCGAAGCGAGGGTGGAGCGCAGCGGCATCCATCTCGAGCCGGTGCCGGACTCCCGAGCCATCGTGGTCACCGGCGAGGGCGCCGCCTCGTACTTCCAGCTGATTCAGGTCTTCTTCGGGAAGTACCTGTCGCGGTCGATCCTGGCAGCGACGCTGTTCATCACGCAGTCGTTCCTCTACAACGCGATCTTCTTCAACGACGCGGGGATCCTGCACACCTGGTACGGGGTCCCGGTCGACCAGACCGGCTACTACTTCTTCCCCTTCGCGTTCTCGAACCTGATCGGGGGCATCGCGCTCGGCAGCCTGTTCGACACCTGGGGCCGGAAGGTGATGATCAGCGGCACCTACTTCATCTCAGGTGGCATCCTCATCATCTCGGCGTTCCTGTTCCAGGCGGACGTGCTCAACGCGGTGACGCAAACGCTGTTCTGGTGCGCCGTCTTCTTCTTCGCGACCGCCGGCGCGTCGGCGGCGTATCTGACCTGCAGCGAGATCTTCCCGGTCGAGCTGCGCGGCTCCGCGATCTCCATCTTCTTCTCCATCGGGCAGTTGGTCGGTGGTGCGGTCGCGCCACCCATCTTCGGTGCCCTGATGGACGCCAGCACCCGCGGCCCGCTGACCTTCGGCTTCATCCTCGGCGGCGTCCTGATGATCGTGGGCGCCATCGTCGAGCTTCTGCTGGGGGTCAACGCCGAACGCAAAGCACTGGAGGACATAGCCCCACCGCTCAATGCGCTCGAGATGCCCACCTCGGTGACGGGGCCGTGAACCCGGTACCGCCGTAGGCCCGGCTCCGGCTCAGGCAGGTGGCGGCACGCGAGGCGCGCCGCCACTTTCGTGTCTGCATCGGACCCGGTCGCCGGTTCGGGACGTCGGAACGGCGCCCGCCCGCGCCGGGTCTGCCGCCACTATGGTGTCCAGGTGTCGAAGGCGCAGCTGGACGCCGAGGTCCTGGTGATCGGGGTCGGTTCGATGGGCGCACAGGCGCTGTGGCAGCTGGCACGGCGGGGGGTGGACGTGCTCGGCATCGAGCGTTTCCGGCCCGGCCACGACCAGGGCTCCGGGCACGGAGAGAGCCGGATCATCCGCAGCTGTCATCAGGAGGGGCCGCAGTACGCCCCCCTCATCGAAGCCGCCTGGCCGCTGTGGCGCGAGCTCGCGTCAGAGAGCGGCGACCTGATCCTGACCGAGAACGGGATGCTCTTTCTGGGACGCTCCGGCGACCCCGCCATGGAGGCGGACCGTGCCGCCGGCGACGCCCGCGGCTTCCCCTATCAGATCCTGAGCCGGGAAGAGACCGACGCCCGCTTCCCGCAGCACCGGCTCGGTCCGGGCACCGCCGCGTTCCTGGATCTGCAGGGCGGGTTCGTTCGGCCGGAGTCCGCGACCACCGCCGCGTCTGTCCTCGCTCAGCGGCACGGGGCGCGCCTGATGACCGACACCCGGGTCGAGCAGGTGGTCGAGCGCGACGGGGCCGTCGAGGCGATGACGGCGGCGGGGAAGATCCGCGCCGGGCGTGCGATCGTGGCTGCCGGAGCCTGGACTCAGCGCCTGCTCCCGCAGGCGGCTCTCCGGGTGGAGGTCGAAAGGCGGGTCATGTTCTGGTTCCGGCCCGACCACCCCGAGGAGTTCAGCCCCGACGCGTTCCCCGCGTTCATCCGCGACACCGGTGGTGCGCACTGGTACGGCTTTCCCACCGTCGACGGGACGACGGTCAAGCTCGCCATCCACGGGGGAGGCGGGGAAGCGAGTGACCCCGATCTCCTGGACCGTGAGATCCACCGCCAGGATTGGGAGCCGCTGGCGGACGAGGTTCGCGACTGCCTTCCCGGGCTCGACCCGAGCCCGGTGCGGGGGCAGGTGTGCATGTACGCCCAGACCGAAGACGGGCACTTCGTGCTCGGGTTCGTGCCTGGCAGTGAGCGGCTGATCCTGCTCGGACCGATGCTCGGACACGGGTTCAAGTTCGCCTCCGCGGTCGGGGTGGTCGGCGCGGACCTGGCGACCGAGGGCCACTCGCGGGTCCCCATCGAACCCTTCTCGCCGGACCGCTTCAGCAGGTCTCCGAATGCCGGGGCTCGTGGCTGACCGTCAGACGCTCCCGGTCCGCCTCGGGCTGGTGCTCGCGTTGGGACTGCTCGCGGTAGCCTGTGCCACACCGTTCGCGCGGCCGACGCCGACGCCGACTCCGGTGCCCAGCCCCACCCCCACTCCCCAGCCGCTGCTTGCCGTGGTCGATCAGGGTTCGCCACTCAACACGCTGCTCTTGATCAATTTCAACGGTCAGCCGGTGGCGCAGACGTTGATCTCGAAGGGCGCTGTGATCGCGGGCACCACCGCCAACGAGGTGGCCTACGAGGACAGCGGACGGCTGCAGGCGCTGCAGAGCAACGGGCAGGTCGTGATCCTCGGCTCCATGGACGGCTTCAAAGGCGGACGGGTCGTGCTGAGCCCGAACGGCAAGCAGTGGATGTGGTCGACCTACAACGTGCAGAGCAACGGCCAGGTCCACAGTTTCATCTACCTCGACGACCGCCTGGTCGCGGACGACGTCCTCCAGGGCCGCTCTCTTCGAGCCCGTGGCCTGGACCCAGAAAGGGGTCGTCTTCGAGCAGGCCTTGATGGGGCTGGGCGGATACCGGCCGTTCGACCTGGTCACCGGAAAGACGGTGCTGCTGCAGCCCCAGGACCAGTCGGCCGGGAACCCACCCCAGGGCCTCAACCTCACCCCGCAGACCTGCCTTTACGCCGACCTCTCGGATGAGGGGTCGATCGTGTGCCGCGTACCGACCGGCGCCGACGTCACGTCCACGCAGTCGCTTGCTTTCACGCTCGCCTCGGGAGATTCCTTCGACCTCACGCTCCCGCCCGGCCCGTTCGCCGAGGCCGGGGCGATCTCCTTCTTGCCGTCGACCCTGCAAACTTCGAGTCCCGCGTCGGGTGAGGCGGTGGTCGCCGGTGCCACCCTCGCCGGCGCGACGACCGCCGGCCAGGGAGAGGTCTATGAGACCGCGATCGTCGATCTCGCGACGCACACCCTGACCCCCCTCCCGACCCCGGGCCTCCGGCCGGGCGCCGGTGAATGGACGTGGCTCAGCACCAGCGAGTTGATCGCCTACCGGCCGCCCGGCGCAACCGGCGGGGCGCCCGGGGTCTACATCGCCGGCACCAGCAAGCCCGCTGTCCTGCTGTGGCCGCAGGGCACTCCGGTCGGACTGCTCGACCAGGCGGGCGCCTCCTCCAGCTCACCCCAGCCCTCGCCGAGCGGATCGGCGAACCCGGCGGGCGTCGTCTGAGACCGCCGGACTAGGGACGTCGGGGCTTGCGCCCGAACCCGACCCCGGAGCCGAGCGCTTCGTCGTCCACGCGCAGGACGAACGTGACCACCAGGTAGAACGCGACGCCCGCCGAGAGCAAGGGGAGGATGGTTCCCACGACGTCCTGCCACACCGCACCCAGGGCGATGCGGGTGAGGACCGGCCAGAGATAGAAGGCCGCCGGCGCGCCCCCAGGCACCACCAGCGTCGCCACCAGCTTTTCCGTTCGGGTCCAGTAGCGGGAATACCAGAGCAGCGGGATTCCGAGGGGCCAGCAAAGCGGTGTCAGGATCACCGCCACGATCGCGAGCACGGCGGAGGAGCCGCGGCGACCCTCCCCGGCGCGCGCCTTCTCGCTCAACTCCTCCGGCGTTCCCAGGCCCTCGAGATACCGGCGTACCTCGCTCGCCGAGGCCTCCGCGCGCAGCAGGTCGTCCCGGAGCAGACGCCGAACGGTCCGCACCGCCCGGTCTCGAGGCCCTGGCGGCATCGGGCGCGTCAGGGTCTCGAATCGGTGCAGATAGTCGGCGATCAGATCCTGGGGATGCTCGACCCTCGGGTCACTCTCGGCCTCCTGCCCCATACGTCTGGTTGTACCGGGCCTGCCTCGACCCGTCAAGCCGACTCACAGACGAAAGAACGCGGCGCGCCTGGTGGGCGCGCCGCGCTCGAGGGTGTCAGCCTGGGCCGGGCCTCAGCCGGAGCCCCTCGACCCCGCCTTCGCCGGCTCCCTCGCCAGCACCTTCTCGAAGGTCAGCTCGCCGTCGACCACGTCGGCCAGGACGGTGTCGCCGTCGCCGAAATCGCCGTTCAGGAGGCGCATCGCCAGCTGGTCCTGCACCATCCGCTGGATGGTCCGCTTCAGCGGGCGGGCGCCGAAGGCCGGGTCCCAGCCCCGTTCGCCGAGCAGCGCCCGCGCCGCGTCCGAGACCCGGAGGTGGATGTCCCGGGTGGCCAGCCGCCGCTCCAGCGTCCGGAGCTGGATCTGGACGATGCCGTCCAGCTGTGCCTTCGACAGGGGCCGGAACACGATCACTTCGTCCACCCGATTCAGGAACTCGGGCCGGAACTGATCGGTGAGGACCTCCATCACGGCCGACCGGACCTCCTCGAAGTCCTGCCCCGACATGCCCTGGATGAGTGGGCTGCCCAGGTTGGAGGTCATGATCACGACCGTGTTGCGGAAGTCGACCGTGCGCCCCTGCCCGTCCGTCAGCCGCCCGTCGTCGAGCAGCTGCAGCAGCACGTTGAAGACGTCCGGGTGGGCCTTCTCGATCTCGTCGAAGAGAAGCACCGAATAAGGCCGGCGCCGGACCGCTTCGGTCAGCTGACCGCCCTCGTCGTACCCGACGTAGCCGGGGGGCGCCCCGATCATCCGCGCCACGGTGTGCTTCTCCTGATACTCGGACATGTCGAGCCGGATCAGCGCGTGCTCGTCGTCGAACAGAAACTCGGCCAGGGCCCGCGCCAGCTCCGTCTTCCCGACCCCGGTCGGACCGAGGAAGATGAACGAGCCCACCGGCCGGTTGGGGTCGGCGAGACCGGAGCGTGCGCGCCGGACGGCGTTGGCGACCGCCTCGACGGCCTCCTCCTGCCCGATCACGCGATCGTGCAGCCGCTCCTCCATGTGGACCAGCTTCTGGACCTCGCCTTCCATCATCCGGGAGACCGGGATGCCGGTCCACCGCGCGACGACGGAGGCGATGTCCTCCTCGTCGACCTCCTCCTTGAGGAGCGCCGACCCCGAGCCCTGGATGTCGGCCAAACGGGCGTTGGCCGCGGCCAGCTCCTTCTCCAGGCCGACCGCGTCGCCGTAGCGCAGCCGGGCCGCCTGCTCGAAGTCGGCCGCCCGCTCTGCGCGTTCCGCGTCCTGGCGAACGGTCTCGATCCTGCCCTTGAGCTCACGGATGTGGCCGATCGCCTTCTTCTCCGCCTCCCAGCGCGCTCGCAGCGCGTCCCGCTTCTCGTTCAGGGAGGCCAGCTGCTTCTCGAGCGCCGCCAGGCGGTCCCGCGAAGACTTGTCGCTCTCCTTCTTCAGCGCCTGCCGCTCGATCTCGAGCTGCCGCTGCTGGCGCTCCAGCTCGTCGAGCTCGACCGGCATCGAGTCGATCTCCATGCGCAGCCGGGCTGCCGACTCGTCGACCAGGTCGATCGCCTTGTCGGGGAGAAAACGGTCGGTGATGTAGCGGTCCGAGAGCACGGCGGCGGCGACCAGTGCCGAGTCCTTGATCCGGACCCCGTGGTGCACCTCGTAGCGCTCGCGCAGGCCGCGCAGGATGGAGATGGTGTCGTCGACGGTGGGCTGGTCGACGATGACCGGCTGGAAGCGCCGCTCGAGCGCGGCGTCCTTCTCGATGTGCTTGCGGTACTCGTCAAGGGTGGTGGCCCCGATCGCGCGGAGCTCTCCCCGCGCCAGGGCCGGCTTCAGCAGGTTGGCCGCGTCGATCGCGCCCTCGGCGGCGCCGGCGCCGACCAGGGTGTGCAGCTCGTCGATGAACAGCACGATCTGCCCGGCCGAGTCCTCGATCTCCTTCAGGACCGCCTTCAACCGGTCTTCGAACTCCCCGCGGTACTTGGTGCCGGCGACCAGCGCGCCCAGGTCGAGGGCCACCACGCGCTTGTTCTTGAGCCCCTCCGGCACGTCGCCGGCTGCGATCCGCCGGGCCAGGCCCTCCGCGATCGCGGTCTTTCCGACACCCGGCTCGCCGATCAGCACCGGGTTGTTCTTGGTGCGGCGTGAGAGGACCTGGATCACCCGGCGGATCTCCTCGTCCCGCCCGATGACGGGGTCCAGCTTGCCCTGGTGGGCCAGCTTGGTCAGGTCCCGGCCGTACTTCTCCAGCGACCGGTACCTGGACTCCGGGTTCTGGTCGGTGACTCTTCGATTCCCGCGCATCTGACGCATCGCCTTCAAAATCGCGTCCCGGGTGACGCCCTGAGCCTGCATCGCCGACCGCTTGACCATCGCCAGGAGCAGGTGCTCGACGGCGATGTAGTCGTCCTTCAGCAGGTCCGCTTCCGCCTGCGCGTCGAGCAGCACGCGGTTGAGATTTTGAGAGATGAAGGGTTCGCCTCCCCCGCTCACGCGTGGAAAGCGCTCGACCTCGCTGACCAGCCCGGGCTCGAGCGCGGTCAGTGAGACGCCCGCACCCTCCAGGATGGGTCGGGCGATGCCGTCCCGCTGCTGGACCAGGGCCAGCAGCAGGTGCTCAGGCTCGACGGCCTGCTGGCTCCGGGAGGACGCCAGCTGGGTTGCCTGCTGCAGTGCCTCCTGTGCCTTCTCAGTGAAGTTTTCAATTCGCATCGCTGTCTCTTTGGTACCCGATCCGAACCAGTTGTGAAACAGTTGGTGAAGCTACGCCGGGCTGGACCTTCGAGAGGAGGAACGCCCCGCACGAGCCGCCGGCGGGCGCCGTCCCGATCCGCCACGCGCGCCGCGTCGACGGGACGGGCGACCCCTGGACCGACGGCTGACCGACGGCGACCTGGTCCTCGCCGGTGGCCGCGTCCACGCCCTGATCGGACGCCCGTGTCGGTGTCTCCCGGCCGCGTGCGGGAGGTGGTCGGCGGCACGGGGCTGGTCGCCTCCCGTTCATCGCTCCGAGCCACTCGATCGTCCCGCTGATGGTCGACGGGTCGCTGCCCTCCAAGCTGCTCCTGTCCCGTGCGGTCGGGGAGAATCGGGCTATGAGCCAGCTTTCCGTCCTCGTCACCGGTCTCGCCGAGCCCTTCCGCGACCTGCTCCGCAACGCACCTCCCGACGTCGAGATCACCTTCGCCGAGGAAAGAGGCGAGCTGGCCGCCGGCATCGCGTCGGCCGACGTCGTGGCCGGGACCGTACCGGAGCTCGCTGCTGGGCGACGCGGAGAAGCTGCGCTGGGTGCACAGCTGGGCCGCCGGGCCCGACAACCAGCTCTACCCGGCCATGGTCGAGAGCCCGGTCGTGCTCACCTGCTCCAAGGGGAACGGAGCGGTACCGCTCGCCGAGCACGCGATCCTCCTCATGCTGCTGCTCAATCGGTCCGGTCTCCGGTGGATCCAGGCCCAGAACGAGCACCGCTGGGACCGCTTCTCGCACGGGGAGCTGAGCGGCCTCACCTGCGGCATCCTCGGGCTCGGCCATTCGGGACAGGACCTCGCGCTCAAGGCAAAGGCCTTCCACATGCACACCACGGGCGTCCGCCGTCATCCCCAGCCGACACCGAACGTCGACCGGCTCTACGCGCCCGAGGACCTCCAGGCGTTCCTGGCGGAGGCCGACTTCGTGGTCGTGACGGCCCCACTCACCCCCGAGACCCGCGGCATGCTGGGGGAGGCCGAGTTCCGAAGCATGAAGCCGAGCGCGTTCTATGTCTGCTTCTCACGTGGCGGGCTCGCCGACGACGCGGCGCTGGAGCGGGCGCTCAAAGAGGGCTGGATCGCCGGCGCCGGGCTCGACGCCCACTCGGACGAGCCGCTGCCGGAGGACAGTCCGTTCTGGGATCTCCCGAACACGATCGTCACCCCCCACAACGGCGCCACCACACCCGGCACGCGACGGCGCGGCGTCGAGATCTTCGTCGACAATCTCCGTCGCTTCCAGGCCGGTCAGGCTCTGCGGAACGTGGTCGACAAGCAGCTTGGGTACTGACCGTTCCGCACGTTCCTGCACACCCCGTGGCTACCGCCCGGGCGGTAGCCACGGGGGGTGCAGAGACGGCCTCTTCAGAACTGGCAGCCGCGGCAGAAGTTGAGGGGCTCCCGGTTCGAGCCGAGCTGCGAGATCCGGTGCCCGCATCGCGGGCAGGTGCCGGCCCCCTTTCCGTGCACGTGCATGAACGTCCGGTTCTGCTTCGACTCGTCGTAGTCGGGATTGGCGACGATGGCCGCGATCGCGGCCTCCAGCACGGCCGGGATCGCGCGGTAGAGCTCCTCCTCGTCCTCCGCCCTCAGGGTGGCGCGGCGCCGGAGCGGGAGCAGCTTCGCCTCCCACGCGATCTCGTCCGAGTAGGCGTTGCCGATCCCGGCCAGGAACGCCTGATTGCGAAGCAGGTCCTTCACCTCGTCGCGATACCGTCGAAGCCGCTTGCGGAACGTGTCCATGCCCATCTCTGACACCGTGTCGGCTTCGGGCCCCAGATCCGACCACCCGGGTACCTCCTTCAGCTCCTTCGTGAAGTAGATGCGACCCATGGCACGGAAGTCGAAGTAGCGCAGCTCCTCGCCGTTTTCGAGACGCAGCGCGAAGATCCAGGTCCCCGGCGGCTTGACGTCGCGCGGGACGAGCTGGAACCTGCCTCCCAGCATCGGGTTCACGACGAGGTGGGCCATCTCGTGCGTTCCCCGCGTCCTCGAGGTCCCATCCCAGGTGCTTGCCCCGCCGCCACATCGACCGCACGTGACGCAGCGGCACCTCCCGCTGAAACTCCTCGTGCGGATACCTCAGCAGATGGGCCTGCTTTGGGTTCACCTCAGCCGCGGTGACCAGCTGCCCTTCGAGACGGGGCCCCAGCGCTCGCCGCAGCGCTTCCAGCTCGGGCAGCTCGGGCATCGGCCGCTAGAAGCGTGGCCGGAAGCCCGGCAAGAGATGGGGCGGCCCTCCCCACGGAGTCCCCGGCGAAACGCGGCTTGCGGACATTCGTGGGAAAGAGACGTGCCGCATGGGCGTTCCCGATCGGTCGGGCCTTTTCGGTCATGTTTCTAGTGCCCGAAAGCGTCCTGCAGGAACTGGGCGACGATGGTGTGGACGATCTTGGCGTCGATCAGCAGCGGACGGCAGGTACCCGAGCCGACCCAGCCCGCGACCGCCTGCAGGTCCGCTTCGTGACGCACCGTGATCCCGTCGAGACCGGCCGCCCGGGCCAGCGCCGCGAAGTCGGTGTCCGGGAAATGCACCAGCGTGCCGCGGGCGGAGGGCTCGAAGTGGTGGACCTCGGCGCCGTAGGCCGCGTCGTTGTAGACCACGATCACCATGCGCAGGCCGAGCCGCGCCACCGTTTCGAGATCGGCCAGCCCCATCAGCATCCCGCCGTCACCGGTCGCCAGCACGGTGAGGCGGTCGGGCCGCGCCACCGCCGCTCCAATCGCGGTGCCGAGCCCGATGCCGACGGCCTGGAAGGCCTGCGTGAAGCAGAATCCGGCTGCGTCCGGTACGCGCAGGTACTGGGCGGGCCAGGCCATGAACCCGCCCGAGTCGGTCACCAGGGTCCTGGCGCGGGGCAGCAGCCGGTCGAGCGCCAGAGAGACCGTGCGGGGATCGATCCGGGATTCCGACGAGGCGTCCTCGAACGGCTCCCCGGCCTCCCGCCAGGCTTCGATGCGAGCCGCAAGGGCGGTGGTCCGCCGGCCCGGGCGTGCCTTCGCCTCCGCCGCCAGCGCACGGGCCGCCGCACCCGCGTCCCCGGAGAGGGCGACCTCCACCGGCACGTTGGTGCCGATCTCGCCCGGTTCGACGTCGATCTGGATGACGCGCGTGCCGGCGCCGAGAAGCCGCCCATGACGCGTCGTCCACATATTGAGCGAGGCGCCGACCGCGAGCACGACGTCGGACTCGGCGATCAGCTCCGAGGCCAGCGTCGATGCAAACCCCCCCGAGATGCCGACCGACCAGGGGTTGTCGCTGAAGAGCCCGTTGGCGACCGCGCTGGTGGCGAACACGGCTCCGATGCGCTCGCCCAGGTCCTCCAGCGCCGGGCCCGCGCCCGCCAGCACCGCCCCGCGGCCCGCCAGGATCAATGGCCTCTCGGCCTCCTGCAGCAGGTCCACCGCCGCGGCGATCGATTCCGGAGCCGGCACGGCCGGGCGCAGCGCCGGCGCCGGTGGCAGCGGTCCCGGCTCGGTCTCGGCGGCCAGCAGCTCGAGCGGCAGGTTGAGGACGACCGGACGCCGCTCCAGTCGGGCCCGCTGTGTGACCCGAACGCAGTCCGCGACCACGGTTGCCGGCGCCTGGACCCGTTCCGCGATCGCCCCCACCGAGGTCGCCAGCGCCGCCTGGTCGATCCGGAAGTTCGAGCGGGGTCCCGAGCTCTCGGCAGCCAGGACCAGCAGCGGGGTGCGGCTCTTGGCCGCCTCCGTGAGGCCGGTGGTGGCGTTGGTCAGGCCTGGGCCCTGGTGCACGGTACAGACCGCCACCTCGCCGGTGATCCGCCCATAGGCGTCGGTCATCGTGATCGCCCCGCCCTCGTGACGGGCCGGGGTGAAGCTTGCCCCAGCCTCTTGCAGCGCTTCCGTCAGCTGGTAGTTGCCGCTGCCGATGAGCCCGAAGACCTGCCGGACACCGAGCTCGACCAGGGTCCTTGCGATCGCCTCGGTGACCTGCATCAAGGCCTCAGCGCGCGATGAGCGCCAGGGCCCGGGCCGGGCTCCCCGAGCCGCCCACGATCGGCAGCGGCGCCGCCACCAGCAGGATCCCGGTCTCGGGGAGCTGCCGCAGGTTCACCAGCGACGTCAAACCCAGCTTGCCGGCGCCATGCATGAACGTGTGGCAGGGGAACGGAGTCTCGAAACCGCCCGCCAGGCCGGCGTCGGTTCCCACCGTCTCCACGCCGAGGCCGATGATCGGCGACTCCTCCGCCAGCCACTTCGCGCAGGCGACGGACACGCCAGGCGTGTGCGACCCGCCCTGGTACACGTGAAGGAACGCGTGCGCGTCGCCCGCGCGCCGTTCCCACCCGGTCCGGAAGAGCAGCCAGCCACCCTCGGGGAGCGCTCCGTGCTCCTGCTCCCAGGCCTTGACATCCTCGATCTCGAGCAGGTAGTCGGGGTTCTTCTCGACCTCGGCGGTGCGGTCGATGAGCACCGCCGGCGCGATCAGCTGCTCGACCGGGACCTTGTCCACGGTGGGCTTGTCCCGACCGGTGACCCAGTGCACCGGGGCGTCGAAGTGGGTTCCGGCATGCTCGCCGATCGAGATGTTGTTCCAGTACCAGGACGGACCCCTCTCGTCGTAGTGGCTGATCTCCTCCAGCTCCAGCCCGTGGGTGTTGACGAAGGGCGCCGGGAGCTGGATGACCGGCGTGTCGGCGGTAAGCGGGACCGTCAGATCGACGATCTCCAGGTTTCCCTGGGCGAGTCCGGCGACGACGTGCTGAGCTGCGAGTGTCACTTCTCCTCCTTCCAGACCGGGAGTGCAGGGGGAAGAATAACCGGCCAGCTCAGGGCTGGGGCCGTGGCCGGCGCGGCGGGGACGCGGCGTCCGGCTCGTCGGGCGCGTCGGGCGCGTCCGCCGGCCCCATCCGGCGTCCCCGGTAGCGGCGCTCCAGCTCGGAGAGGACATCGTCCATCCGGGCGCCAAGGCGCTCCCCCTCGACGGGGAGGGTGTCCGGCGGGCGGGACGGCTCCGCAGAGGCGTCCATGCTGGGCTCGGCAGTCGATGCCACCTCGAGCTCGGGAGGTGCTTGGACCTCGGGAGGTGCCTCAACCTCGGGCTCCGATGAAGGTTCCGCCACGGGCGCGGGTTGGCCGTCCAGCGGCGTGGGCTCGGGTCGGACCTCCAGGGCTGTCTGCTGGGGCGGCGCGCCCGCCGCGGGAGCCTCGGTCTCGGACATGGCTTGGGAGGACGTGGCCTCGGAGGACGCCGGCTCGGGCGCCTGGACATGCGGCTGGGACTGCTCGCCCAGCGTTGGCGCCGCCTCGGGTGTTGCTTCGATCGGTGGAGTCTCCGGGATCGGGGTTGCGGCGACGGTAAGGGGGTTGATGCGAGGTCGATCGGAACCGGGGTTCGAGCCGTCCGATCCGGCATGGGACGCGGGCTCGACGCCCCACCGGCGTGGCTGGTCCGCGCCGGCCGGCATCCGCTGTCGCATCAACCAGCCCAGGCCGGCCCCCACCAGCACACCGAGCACCAGGACCGGGACCAGCAGCCAGACGGGAACCACGACCCCAGGATGCGACACCCCGGCCCGCGGCTGCTGGCCCCGGCTCGCCCAGCCATCGGGCGTCGAACTCAACGAACGCCCGTTGGTCGAGGCTGGCGGCACGCGCCACCGTGGTCAGGTCGACGGGTGGCGGTGATCTCCGTCCCCGGCCGAGATCTGCAAAGGGCGCCGGGCCCTCACGGGGTGAATCCCGTGGCCGGCACGAGCGCTACGCTGGGACGGGTCGCCGCGGAGGGATGGCCGAGTCCGGTTGATGGCGGCGGTCTTGAAAACCGTTAGAGGGCAACCTCTCGCGAGTTCGAATCTCGCTCCCTCCGCCAC
>CAVTSA010000013.1:0-703743 GCA_963737225.1 Candidatus Dormiibacterota bacterium | reverse complement strand
GTCCTTGAGCTTGCCCTCCTCATCCACCCACATGTCGAGGCCGTCGCGTAACCCGACGCACTCAACGAGATCGCAACCGATCTGGTCGTACATCGCCCGTAAGTGATCGCCCCCGGGCCCTGCTTCGAGATCGATGCGGCGAAGGTCGCCGTCCGAGGTGAGGCGCAGTGCCGGAATCCGGGGATCGTGCCTGCCACTCATAGCGGCGACCCGTCAAGCTCGACCGTGACATCTACCGCGCCCGGCATCCGGATCCGCAGGAGACTGCCCCGTGGCACCTTGTGCTCGAGTCCGCAGAGGAGGTCGGCGAGCACGCTGAGGACCAGGATCGGGACCTCATAGTCGCGCTCCAGGTTGATGAGTTCACCCTCCAGCTGGCTGAGCCGCTTGATCAGCAGCCTCTGGTCGCGGCCGTCCCGTTCGGCCTCGCGGATGCGCTGGTGGCCCGTCTCCATGCGCCGCCGGACGTCGGCGATCTGCTCAGCCGCCTCTCGCCGGTGGCGTTCGCGGAGCTCCCCGACCACCTGCTTCAGCTCGAGGGGTGCCAGGCGACGGGGGGCCGGTGGGATCGGCGCCCGACCGGTGGTCGATGTCTGGGTGGTCATGCTGCTGCGGGCTCCTCGGCCGGCAGGTGCAGATGTGCTGCTTCACCCAGCGGGCAGTGCTCCCACCAGGGGCACCAGCGCGGGCTGCAGTGCCAGCCGTGAGGGTTGGGAACGTAGACCTCGGCCTCGATGGCGGCGATGGTGGGCCGGATCACGTGCTCCAAGTAGCGGTTGATCGCCCCAGGGTCATAGGGCACATCGAGGACCTGGACCTCGCCCCCACCCCTGGGGATGACGTGGAAGCGGAAGTAGACCGGTGGTCGGCCGAACGCCTGAAGGTAGGCGGCCTGGTAGAGCCAGGCCTGTCCTCGCTTCTCCGCCAGCCGCTCCGGGGTCCAGGGAGCGACGGATGTCTTGAGATCGACGATCCCGCCATCGCTGGGCAGCAGATCGAGGATGCATTCGATGGTCCAGCCCCGCGGGCGCTGGAGCGCGATCGGAAGGGAACGCTCGACGCCCTGCTCGACCGCCTCCAGCTCGCCGAAGCGGCTGATCCAGCTTCTGACGGCGTGGTTCGCCATGCGCTCGGCGGTGCCAAGATCGGGGATGCGCCCGAGGTCACCCCTGTGGAACTCGCCCTTGCTGGTGACCCTGGGCGGATCGTCCCAGCGGACCTCATGCTCACCAGGTTTCTTGGAGAGGGCGACCTCGTCGCGCAGGCAGCGGAGGGCAGCGTAGGCGGCCGCGTCCGCGCCCTGGTGGTGGAGCACCTGGTGCTCGATCCCCGCCCCCACCGCCGATCCGAAGAGCAGCGCGATCCCGCGAGGCCCCTGGGGTACTCGCTCGCGGTGAAACCTGATCTGCAGGTGGCAGGGATGAGAGACCTGGCTGTAGCTGATGCGGGTCTGCGCCGCTCGGTCCCGACGCGTGATGCTCGGCATGGCTCAGAAGTCGATTTCGTCGTCGCCAGTCTTCGGCACCGGCTGGGAAGGCTCAGCGGCAGCCGCGGGAACGGGCGGACCCTCTGCTTTGGACTCCCGTGCGGTGGAGGTCGACCCAGCCCGCCGCGCCTTTCCGTTGCTCTCCGCCCTGGCCGCCGGCTTGAAACGCCTGGGGCGCAGGAAGCTCGATTTCCCGTCCTCGCCGTAGTCACCGATCACATAGAGCTGCTTGCCCATCAGGTCGTCGGTGTCCACTCCCTCCAGCCGCTCGTCGGCGAGTGCCGCGGTGGCGATCTTGGCCAGCGTCGAGCGGGGGCTGAAGACCGCGTTCGCCCAACCCCGGACCTTGGCTCCGCTGAACTCTCCTTCGACGACCTCGAAGAGGAAGGCAACCTGGTCACGCATCTCCTCGGAGCCGAAGGCCCGGCTCCTGGTCATCTCGATCTCCGTGATCTCGCAGAGCAACGGCGTGTCGTCGGGCAGCTCGGGGTAGTCGTCCTTCTGGAAGTAGGGCATCTCATGCCTCCTCTGGATGGTTCGTGCGCTGCAGTTCGGAACATGCGGCCTCGATCTCAGCGGTCAGCAGCCGCCGCATCACAGCGAGGTTCTGGCGGGCGGTGAGACTCGCATCCGGCGCCGCCTGCATCTCCTCGTCGACCTCCCAGCTCTCGTAGGGAGCGGTCCGGATGACCCGGCGTAGATGGACGGTGAGGAGCCGGACCTCGGGCTTCGGTGATCGGGCGCCGTTCGAGGGCGCTGCCGCTTGCGACCGGTGATCGTGATTGGTAGCGGCGTCGATCACCTCCCCACCTCCTTGACCTTGCATGTGCGGCAGAGCCGCCGGCCGTCCACCTCCAGGCGGGCTGGGCGCCCGCAAGTCGTGCAGGGGTGGGGCCAGGGGAACAGCGCCAGCTCGTGTTTGCGCTCGTGCCTGACCGTGACCGGCGCACCGTACGGCTGTTCCCGCCGATGCGCGCCGCTCACGCCGCCCCTCCCTCGTCGCCGTGCAGCGGGCAGTAGCGCGCCCAGGTTCCGGCCGGACCTCGGCGCTCCTCGCGCAGCTGCCGTCCGCAGTCGCAGTAGGCCTCACTCAGGCGCACCTCGAGGCCGTCCTCGCCGTCAACCACCGACAGTCCCTCGACGTAAGCGAGATCGGACACGTGGCTGATGGCGGTCTGGACCATCTGGTTGGGGACGCTGAAGGTGACTCGTGGCATCACCTCATTTCCTCCGCTCGAAGGTGACCGCCGGCCGCGTGGGGGCCCACGACGAAAAGGGTTGGACGGCTGCAAAGGAGGGTTTGGTGCGGGGTGTGTCGCGGGCCCTCAGGCGACACGGCGGTCTTGAGCGAACTGGTCATGAAGTGGTCCTCTGTCGGCGGCGAAGTACCACGACGGCGACGAGTGCAGCTCCGCCAACCAGCAGCGCCGGAAGCGGATGGGTGTAGACGAGCGGGCCGATCAGATGCCAGACCGTACTGGCGACGATCAGGTACACGAGCCAGCCGGTGATGGAATGCTCGGCGAACAAGGCGGCCCTCATCGGATCCCTCCCGAACTCCGGACGAGGCCGTCGATGCGGTCCTCAGTTCGCTGCCACCGCTCGCACGAGTGCACGGTATGCAAGAGATCAGCGAACGCCTCGTGCAGGTTCGCCTGGAACTCTGCCGGCGTTTGATTCAGGGGCTCGAAGAGCGCTGGCGCAGGACGTCCGAACATGTCGTGCAGCACCTCGCGGACCGGGGTCACGACGCGACCTCCACCTGGTCGTTTGCGAGCGGCACTCGGTTGCGGAGCACCAGTTGATCAGGCGTCAGGTCCTCGGCGGCCGAGACGATGGCGTCGACGGCCGCAGCCACTCGCGGGTAATGCGCACCACGGGCTCGCCGCGCGAAGTCGGCCAGGTGGGTCGCGGCGTCGCGGAACTCCGGCTCGGCAACCGCCTGTGAAAGCTGACGGAGAATTCGCTCGGGGCGGCGAGCCTCCTGTTCCCGGGCGACCTCAGCGGCGAGCTCCAGCACCCGTGGGCTGACTCGCGATTGGATCGCTGCCCGCTCCCAAATGAGGCGGTCGGCCGAAAGGCGAGGCAACATCAGAGTCTCCCCCACACCTCGTTGACCCCGGCACCGTCGGCCGGGTCCTCTGACAAGAGATCCTCCGGCGGTCCCTCGCGCAGGAGCCGGGCAGCGACTTTCTGCTCGTGCCAGCACGGCCGCCCATAAGTGGCCGCGGTGCATGTGCAACGGAGGTCGCCAGACGGTTGAAGCGTTACCTCATAGCGATGGCCACCGTCACGCGCAATGACCTCGTAGTGGCTGGAGTCCAGGCGCCAGGCTCGTCGATGCTCGAGCATGACCTCGACCGGCGTGCAGTTGTCAAAGGCAACAGGCTTCATCTGATCCTCTCTCCCGTTGAAAGCAGGTCGACATCGCTATCGCGCTGGCAGACATCGCAGGTGAACCGGGAATCGGGGCCGTATGACCGCACGAGGCCAGGCCGGTCTTGTCCACATTCCGGGCACCAAACGACCTGCTCCTCCTCGCTCTCGGGTCCCGCGACTTCGTACTCCGCGCCGGTCATGCCAGGCGGCAGGTTCCATCGGTTCACCCTCAGTCGTCCTCCCACGGGAAGTCGGCCAGTCGGAGGTCCGCGAGCTCATCGATGCAGGCCGGGCATTCGGCAGTCGCGGACTCACGGTCTGCCCGGTCGAGATCCGGATCCAGTCCCCGCGGCCATTCCCAGGGCCGCCGGCACCGCCGGCAGCGGAGATCCAGAAGCGGTACCTCGATCGGGTCGCCGGTCGCTGTGTAAACGGTCGTCGTCGCCGGGCTGACCCGCCCTGACGGATGCGCTTCCGGACATGCGGTCGGCGTAGCCATCTCAGGCGACCTCGCCCATGAGCCAGGCGCGCAGGGCGTCGCGGTGGATCCTGATCACACGTCCGCTCATTAGGGCCCGCAGCTCCCCGCTGTGTACCGCTCGACGGATCGTCTTGGGATCTACCAGTGCGACGCGGGCGGCGAGGTCGACGCGCATGACCGGCGGCGCCTCATCAAGGGTTATCTCTTCATCCCCAATCGTAGGCATTTCATCGGCTTTGCCGATCATGCGCCGATTTTACGCCATCACCAGGATACACGTCAACCCGGCCATTCGGCCGGTGAGACGATCATCTGCGGCGTGACCCACTCGGAGTTCGAAGAGCGCGCTCGCCGGGGGCTCAGGGACGCGATGGACAGGCTGAAGCTCGGCTCAAGCGCCGCCGCCCTCGCTCGGACCCTGCAACAAGTCGTGAACAGTGGAGCCTCGGGGTATCCAAGCGGCGATGCCGTGAGCAACTGGCTCAAGCCGGTGGATGACCGACGGCATGCCCAGATTCCCGCTTGGGCCCTCCTTGCGGCCGCCGAGGCCTCTGGAACACCCGTGGACATGCTGGTCGGCCCCATGGCCCGCGATGCGCTGCTTCAGCAGCTCGCCGAACTCGAACAGCGGTTAGAGGCTCTCGAAGGACGGGGCGGTGCGGGAAGCGTTCGCCCAACCCCGCCAAGCCACGAGGAGTCTCTATGACCTCTGCGTGATCCGACCAGACCTGAGGTTCCGCGCCCTATAGTCGCAGGGTGCGGGTGAACAGCTGGAGAGTCCGGGAACGGCTCGTTGACACCACCCGTCGGGCCAGAGTCTCTATCGCCGAAGTTGAGCTGCCTGACGGCGTTCGCTTTGAGCAATGGGTCCTGAGATTCGAGCCCGCAGCCATCGTGCTGGTAGTGAATCAGCGCGATGAGGTGCTGATGATCCGGCGCCGCCGGTTCGTCATTGATCGGACCGTTTGGGAGTTGCCTGGTGGTTTTATCCCGCCGGGCGAGGATCGGATGGCGGCAGCTGCGAGAGAGGTCGAAGAGGAGACCGGGTGGAGGCCGGAGAGCCTCAACCACCTGATTTCATTTGAACCCTCCGTTGGGACGACCTCCTCTCCGCAACACGTATTCGTCGCATCCTCGACTGTGGACACTCAACAGACGCCGGATATCAACGAAGCCGAGCAAGTGGCTTGGATACCCCTGACTCTTGCCCGACAGATGATCCAGGCGGGAGAGATCGTTGGAGCAGCCTCTGTTATCGGCATTCTCGCCTTCACAAATGGTCAGTTCTCAAAATCGGAGTAGCTAACACCTTCGGGCGCATTCCTAGAACTTCGTAAACGTATTCGTAGAAAGTGCGAACACTCGGATCTTTTTGGCGAGTAGTAGTCGAGCACACAAATCGGTGATGTATTGACGCGCATGATCGGATTCAAGTCCCGCCACCAGATCCACGGCCTCTCGACCCACTCTGAGCGCCTCGTCCATGTTCGTCTCTACATACGTGGTGGCGAGCAGCGCCGTGTTGAAGGCCCGACCGCGGACATATGCAGGATTCATCTGCAGCGATCGCTTAGCCTGCTTCTCGGCCTCCCTCCATCGGCCGACATCTCGGAAGCAGTGAGCAGACGCCGCTGCAAGGTAAGCGCCGTCAAAGTAGCGTAGCCACTCCGGTTCGGTCGCCGGGTCAGATCTCGAGAACGCTCTTTCCGCCGCATGCACGTGTTCGGCCGAGCGGGGACGATCCTCAAGCCTTGCGTAGGCCCGCGCTTCCATGACATGCGCCTCGGACAACAGGAGGGGGCTGCCGAAGGCCTCAGCCATCTGGCGCGCACCCCGGGCCTGAACGACAGCTTCCGCAAATTCTCTGAGCTGCAGCAGTTGGTGACTGAGCCCAGCGAGAATCTCTGCCGCGAAGTGTTGATCACCAGCTCCAACCGCGAGCTCGATGGCTTGGTCAAAGTACCGACGACCGAGGTCGGGCTGGCCGACGTCATAACTCATCCACCCTGTCAGATGCGCGAGCTCAGCGGCGGCACACATGAGGTCACGCCTGACCGTGTCATTAAAGCGGCCAGCACGAACCAGTGGTAAGACCCGATCGTGCAGGTGGGCGGCGGCAAGCGTGGACGCGAAGCCCCCGCCGAATCGGTTATCGAGCTCGCGCAAGGACCTGGTCCAGCTGCGGATACTGGACACCTGGTCGGGCAGCACGGGTCGCTCTGTGCTCCAAGCGCTCGTGGCGAGGGGGTTGGCCGTCGACAGGGCCCCGAGACCAGCAAACCCAAGGGCGCCGCAGATGAAGTCACGTCGTCTCATGTCCACGCGATCCGCGGTGAACCGCGCGGGCAGCGGTTCCAGGCACTGCACGACCGCAGGCGACACGCCGAACGCGATGGCGAGGCCGTTGATGGCGTCAACATCGAGCGACGCCTTCCCCTTCTCGGCATCGTAGATCCACCGCCGGCTTCGCCCCGCGAGACCTGCTGCCACCTCATGGGAGAAATTGCACGCGATACGGAGGGTCGCAATCCTATGACCGATCGCGATCCGATCAAGCAGTTGGGTGGAATCCTCGTTGGCGACAATCGGACCCATCGATTCCTAGTTCCCCGCGAGTCATAGGCTCGCATCGTCTGCAGGCTAACGTCGCAGCCTACCGCAGGCGTGCAGATTCTTGCACGCAGGTCGTGCTGGAGCCCGCACAACGGTCACTTGACTGGACCGTAGGGTCGATCCCATGCGGAGACCCATCCGACGGATCGGTATGGCACTGGCCGGGGTGTCGGAAGAGGGAGACCGGCCGTTGGCGATACGGGAGTGGTGACATGAGCGACGAGATTCGGGAAGACGACGTAGCGCGCCTTCGGCAAGACTTGGAGGCCCTGAGTCAGCTCCTCCGGGATCCGGTCGTGGCCGCACAGATGGCGTATGAGACGCTCCTCGCTTTGCGCCAGAATGGCCAGGTGTGATGGCGCGACGAGGTGCGGGGGAAGGGAGCATCTACCGGCGGAAGGACGGCCGATGGGCCGCGGCGATAACCGTCACGGCCGACGGGCGGCGGCGGCAGTTCTACGGACGCACGCGCGCTCAGGTCGCCGCCAAGTTGGCCGACGCGATCCAGACGCGGCAGGAGGGGTGGCTGAGGCTTGGGCCGGATCCAACGCTCGGCGAGTACGTTCAATCCTGGCTGGACAACCGACGGCACGCGATCACCCCGTGGACCTATCGCGGCTACCGCACGCAGGTGAGACACATCGTGAGGCTCCTCGGTTCGGTGAAGCTCGCAGCGTTGAGCCCCGAACACGTCGCCGCCCTCGTTGCACAGCGGATCCGTGAGGGTGCGGCCCCCAAGCATGTACGCTACTGCCACCAGTGCTTGCGTACGGCACTTGCCGATGCAGTGCGTACTAGGCGACTCCGCACCAATGTCGCCTCACGAGAGTTGCTCGGTCGCGGAGTGCTCCCCAAGCTCGCACGGTACCCGATCAACCCTTACAGCCAGGAGGAGGTCCGATCTTTCTTGGCGGCGGCGATCGATGATGACCTCGAGGGGCTCTACTCGCTCGCTATACGATCAGGCATGCGCCAGGCCGAGCTCCTGGGCCTCACCTGGGAAGCCGTGGACTTTGAGCATCGGCGGGTGATGGTTTCCCGGTCCCTCCAGCGCATCAACGGGATCCTCACGTTGACTGACGTGAAAACCAGGTCGGCCCGCCGGCCGATCGATCTGTCCCCCGAGATGATGGAGTTGCTGCGAGCGTATCGAGCCCGTCAGTTGGCCCTCCGTTTGCGAACCGCGGCGTGGCATGAACTCGTGCAGGACGGCCATCCGATTGACCTGGTCTTCACCACCCGCAACGGCCGGCCCTTAGAAGCGCGCAACGTTACTCGGAGTTTCAAGCGTTTCCTCGCGCGTCACCAGTTGCGGGAGATCCGGTTTCACGACCTGCGCCACACTCACGCCAGCCTTCTGCTGCTGGCCGGCGAGCATCCGAAGGTCGTCCAGGAGCGACTGGGGCATTCATCGATCCGCATCACCCTCGACACCTACTCCCACCTCATCCCGAGCATGCAGCGCGACGCCGCGAGGCGGTTCGAAGCGCTCCTCTCTTGATCCGCGCTGCTGTCACGCTGCTGTCAGATTGCCCCAGGACGCTCTGGTCGGCTCCTCGGCGGCTTCGATTTGAATTCAAATCGTGGCTCCGGAGCACGGACTCGAACCGTGAACCTTGCGGTTAACAGCCGCCTGCTCTACCTATTGAGCTACTCCGGAGCGGCGTCAGGCGTCCGATTCTACCCGCCGGAGGGGTAGTCCCGGCGGGAGAACCGGACGTCTTCAGGCCGCCTGGCCGCCGAGAAGTGTGCGGAGGGTGCCGTGGAACTCTTTGAGTTGCTCGTGCACCTCGATCACCTCGTCGCCGGTCACCGCGGAGGAGAGATCAGGGTGAGGGTCGTGCTCCGTCCACTCCATGCCGCACGGGCAGCGGTGGTAGCGGTAGGTGCCGTGGATGGAGCGATAGGTGGTCACCGTCGCACCGTCGGACGGACGGCCGCAGGCGCATAGAACCGTGTCGGACTCCGGCTGCGACGAATGCATGGACGTGGGCTCCAGAGTTGGTGCAGCGTGGTCGGTTCAGGTGATCATACCCTCAGTCGCCTGAAAAAGGTAGCCTCCTTCCCAAAACGCGGGCCCAAGCGGAGAAGTGTCCGCACTCGGACCCTAAAACGCCCGGGGTAGCGTCGGAGTGTGGACACTCTGCCCTTACCACCCCCGACGCGAGCGCCGCCCACCCGGGGGACTGGGTGTTCAGTCGCGGGCAGGCCTCATCCCAGAGCGCGCTGCCCACAGCTCGGGAAAGAGACGCTTTTCGAGGGTCGTCCGCAGGTAGCCGGCCCCCGCCGAGCCCCCGGTGCCGACCTTGGTCCCGATCTGGCGCTCGACCATGGTCAGGTGACGGGTCCGCCAGAGCACCAGCTGCTGGTCGACGTCGAGCAGGTCCTCGGCGACCAGGAAGAGGTCCTGGTGACGGCGGCGATCGGCATAGACCTCGATCAGTGGAGGATCGCCGGCGGCCCGCAGCAGGCTCGACCAGGCGTCCCGCAGCGTGGGCTCCGAGAGGCGCCGCTCGAGCCGCGCGCGATCCTCCGGCTGCAGGTCGAGGCGTTCCAGGTAGCCGGGGTCGGGCAGTCCACCGAGGAACTCGACCTCGCGGAACTGCACCGACTGGAACCCGCTGGCCGGACTCAGCTCGGAGCGAAAGCGCATGAAATCCTGCGGTGCCATGGTGTCGAGCAGCCCGATCTGATGGACCAGCAGGCCTCCGACCGCGGCGACCCGGCGCAGATACCAGCGGGCGCCGGTCGCATCGCCCGCGAGCAGAGCGTCGCGCGCCGCCTCCATCTCGCGCAGCTGGAGCTTGAACCAGAGCTCGAACGCCTGATGGATGACGATGAACAAGACCTCGTCGTGGTGCTCCGTGCGTGGCGTCTGCAGCTGGAGGAGCTCCGGGATCCGCAGATAGGAACCGTAGTCGAGGTGGTGGCCCAGCTCACCGAACGCGACCGAGGGGAGCCTGCCGGCGGCCACCCAGTCGGGGCCCACCGCCTCCCAGATCTCGTCCGCCCACCGGTCGTACTGCGCCTGCGCCGGGTGCAGGTGGTCCGGGCCGAGCCCGGCCACGCCCAGCCGGCGCGATATCGGCACGATGTCGAACACGCGAAAGCCGCGCCGCCGCGCCTCCGACGTCGCCAGCTCGTTGCGCCCGTCGATCTCCACCCGCAGATGGTCGGGGCTGCCGAAGGCGCTTGCCGCGGGCGCCAGAGACCAGTCGGGAACCGTCACCACCAACACCGACCCTGGCGCCGGGACCGCTGCCGCGACGGCGTCGAAGATCGTCCGGAGCCCTCCCTCGTAGGTCTCGCGCGACCAGCCGCGAACCAGGTCGTTGGCCCCGACCAGGATCGACACCAGGTGCGGTCGCACCGCGGCCAGGAGGGGTAGCTCCTCGCGGATCAGGTCGGCGGTGGTATACCCGTCGACCGACGGATTGGTCACCTCAAGCTCGATCCCCGAGCGCTCCCGGGCATGACGCGCAAGCCGCGCCGGGAACGCGTGCTCCGGGCCTGCGGTGCCGGTCCCGATCGTAAACGAGTCCCCGAGCGCCAGGTAGCGCAGCCGGGTGTCGGTCTGCGTGCGCTCGACCATCGTCCCTACGATAGGAGCGCCGCCGAAGTGGGCAATCTGGGGTCCCCTTTCCGGCGTTCCGCCAACCCAGCCCGAAAGGAGGTGCATGTGCAACGCCGGGACTTCGAGGCGCTCGATGCGCGCGACCCGCTGGCGCCGGTGCGCAGCCGCTTCCTCCTTCGTGACGGCCTGATCTACATGGACGGTAACTCGCTGGGTCCTCCCAGCCGCGCCGCCCGCGAGCAGCTCCAGCGCGTGGCCGACGAGTGGCGCGACCACCTGATCGCGGGCTGGTCCGAACGCGGATGGTTCGAAGCCCCGGTTCGGGTCGGAGAGCGAATCGCGAAGCTGATCGGCGCCCGCCCGGGCGAGGTGGTGGTGACCGACAACACCACGGTCAACCTCCACAAGCTGGCGACGGCCGGCCTTCGGGAGCGGTCCCAGCGCCAGGTCATCCTTCTCGCGCCCGGCGATTTCCCCACCGATCGGTACATCGCGGTCGAGCTGGGACGCCTCTTCGGCATGCGTGTGGAGCAGGTCCCGGCCTTCCAGCTGGAGGGGGCGCTGAGCGGGGAAGTGGCTCTGGTCATGCTGACGCACGTCGACTTCCGGACCGGGGCGATGCACGACATGGCACGGCTGACGCGCGCCGCCCACCGGGTCGGAGCGCTCATGCTCTGGGACCTCTGTCACTCGGTGGGTGCAGTGCCGCTCGACCTCGACGGCTGCGAGGTCGACCTCGCCACCGGCTGCACCTACAAGTTCCTCAACGGAGGCCCCGGCGCGCCGGCGTTCGTCTACGCGAACGACCGCCTGATCTCGAGCCTTCGATCGCCGATCCCGGGCTGGTTCGGGCATGCCGACAGCTTTCTCTTCGACGAGGCGTACGAGCCCGCGCCCGACGCCAGGCGCTTTCTGTCCGGGACCACCGGGATCCTCGGCATCGCCTCCCTCGAGGGTGCCCTCGCGGTGTGGGACGACGTCGACATCTCGGACGTCCGATCCAAGTCGGTCCTTCTCGGCCAGTACTTCATCCAGCTGCTCGAGGAGCGGTGCGCGCGCACCGGGGTCGAGATCATCTCGCCTCGCAACGGGTCACTTCGCGGGTCCCAGGTGTCGATCCGCGTGGCCCACGCCCGCGACCTGAGCCGGGCCCTCGCCGAGCACGACGTGGTGACCGACTTCCGGCCCCCTGACGTGGTGCGGTTCGGACTGACGCCGCTCTACACCCGGTTCGTCGACATCTGGGACGCCGTCGAGCGGCTCCGCCTCCTGCTTCGCGAGATGGCGCCGCTCCTCTCCCGGGACTGAGGCCCTGGCGCAGTCCAGAGACAAGAGCTGTTGGTGCGCTACCGGGTCTCATTCCCCGGTTCTAGGACCCGTTTGGTGCACCATCGGGGGAACGCCGGGCGCGCCCGGAGCGCCAGCCTAACCCCGGTTGAGGCGTCCCAGCAGGGCGGTCAGGTCTCGAAGTCGGCCGGCCCGTTCCGCGCTCAGCAGGGTCTGGCTCTGAGACAGGACGTCGATGAACCCGTCCCCGACGTCGTACCCGTGCTCGAAGAGGAGTCCCCGACCGTCGGGATGACGGCTGACGACCTCCCCGATCGTCGACTCCTCGGTGAACGCCACCTACCTCTTCTCCTGGGGCGGGGGCGGCGGAGCGGGCTCCACCACCACGCGGTGGCCGTGCCAGCGCTCCGGGACATCCGCCGGCGCGTCCCCGTCGTAGATGAGCTTGATCACCCATCCCTCGGGCTCCAGGGCGGGCTCGGCCGCCAGCTTTCCCCGGTAGCCCTCCCGCTTCAGCTGGTTCAACAGCGGGACCGCGTAGAGCACAAGCGTCGAGGGCAGGCGCGTCGTCGACTGCCGTCCTCCCTCGCTGGCGCCGTCGACGCCCGAAGTGAAGGAGCCGACGGTGTCGGGGAACTGTGCCACGTGTTCAGGGTAGCGGAGGCCCGTAACCCCGGGCCGGACCCTCGGCCGGACCCAGGTGCGCCCGTCCCGCGGAGGCGATGATGTTGGCCGTCCGCTCCCAGCCCAGCCAGGACGTGTCGAGGACCAGCTGGTAGTGAGCGGGGCGCCGCCAGTCGGTGCCGTAGACCTGCTTGATGTAGGAACCTCGGTTCTCGTCGGTGTGCCGCAGCAGCTTGCGCGCCGCCGCCTCGGTGAGGTTCGACCCCCGCCGCACGGATGCCAGCCGGTCCTCCTCCGGCCCCTGCAGAAACACGTGCAGGGTCAGCATGCGGTCGGCCAGCACCATCGTGCTGCCGCGGCCCACGATGACCGCGTTCCCCGTCCGCGCGGCCTCCCGGATCACCTCCTGCGTGATCCGGAGCACGGCTTTGCGGGTGTCGTACGGAACGTCTTCATAGGGCGGCGCCCACGCCGCCTCGGGTGGCTGCGAGAAGTCGGCCGAGGAGGCTCCGAGCGCCACCAGCACTCGATCCAGGAGGCTCGCAGGCGTCTCTTCCTGTGCGGCCACCTCCTCGTCCGGCAAATCCAGGCGGCGTGACACCTCGGTGAAGATCTTGCGGTCGAGGAGCTGGGCGTCCAGCTGCTCGGCGACCATCGCGCCGATCGTCTCCCGGCCCGCTCCATAGAGCCCCGTGATCGTGATGACGGGCATCGCGGCAGGCAGCATACCCTGCGCGCGACCCAGGCGTGAACTCCTATTCGAGGTAGTCGCGCAGCTTCTTGGAGCGGGACGGGTGGCGGAGCTTGCGCAGCGCCTTCGCCTCGATCTGACGGATCCGCTCGCGGGTCACCCCGAACCGCTTGCCGACCTCCTCCAGCGTCCGCTGGTGGCCGTCGATGAGTCCGAACCGCAGCTGCAGGACGCGCCGCTCGCGAGGCGTCAGGGTGTCGAGGATGTCCTCGACCTCGTTGTGGAGCATGGTCAGCGACGCGGCGTCCTGTGGCGCGGTCGCCTCCTTGTCCTCCACGAAGTCGCCCAGGTGCGAGTCCTCTTCCTCCCCGATCGGCGTCTCCAGCGAGACCGGGTCCTGCGAGACCTTGACGATCTCGCGCACCTTGTCGGGCGTGACGCCCATCTCCTCGGCGATCTCTTCGTCGCTCGGCTCGCGACCCAGCTCCTGGAGCAGCCGGCGTGAGACGCGCACCAGCTTGTTGATCGTCTCCACCATGTGGACCGGGATCCGGATCGTGCGGGCCTGGTCGGCGATCGCGCGGGTGATCGCCTGCCGGATCCACCAGGTGGCATAGGTGGAGAACTTGTAGCCCTTGTGGTAGTCGAACTTCTCGACGGCCCGGATCAAGCCCATGTTCCCCTCCTGGATCAGGTCCAGGAAGGTCATGCCGCGCCCGATGTACTTCTTGGCGATGGAGACCACCAGCCGCAGGTTGGCCTCGGTGAGCGCCTGCTTGGCGATGTCGTCACCGGCCTCGATACGCATGGCCAGGTCGACCTCGTCCTGCGCCGTGAGCAGGCTCACGCGCCCGATCTCTTTCAGATACATGCGGACCGGGTCGTCGAGGGAGACCGAGTCCATCAACTCCACTTCGAGCTGAAGCTCGTCGTCCGCCTCCTCCTCACTGGCTTCGCCGCCGGAGTCGGTGATCTCGATCCCCATGTCCTTGAAGGCGGCGAAGATGCGGAAGATCTGGTCGGGAGCGTCGGCGTCGATCTCGGGGAGCCCGTCGAGAACCTCGTCGGGAGCGAGGAAGCCCTGCTCCTTGCCCTTGACGATCAAGGCCTCCGCCTGCTGGACGAGCAGGTCTTCGAACCTGACCTCAACCTTGCTCTTCGTCTTCGCCACCTTCGTCTCCTGTCCGCTCGTCGGTAGTGCTCAGACGCTGCTGGATCGCGGCGACCCTGGCCCCGTCACGCTGCCTTTCCGCGTCTGCCAGCTCGGCGATAAGCGTGCGCCGTCGCTGCGCCCTGGCCTGGCGCCGTATGTTCCGGGCTGCATCGACCGCGACCTCCTCGCTGGCTCCCGGCACGGGAATCGCCCATGCGCGGTACACCAGGTTCTGCTCCTCGGGAGCCAACGAGCGGACCTCGTCAGCCAACCCCTGGGCACCACCCCGTTCGAGCGCCCTAACCATACGCAGGTACGCGTCACGATCGCGTCCCGTCAGCTCCTCCGGCGGAAGTGCTGCCACGACCTGCGGAAGTGCCTCCGGGCAGATCGCCAGCAGCTGCAGCACATACGCCATGCCGTGAGTGATGGGTGCCGAGACCGTCTGCAGCTCGGGGCCGGCATCGGGAGCCGGTTCGGTACTCCGGTTCGGCGAGCGGCGGCGGAAAGGCTCCTGCCTGGCGTCGATCTCGAGGATCTGCTTGGCCAGCTCTTTGTACCGCTCCCAGACCGCCGGCTCGGAGACCTCGTCGAGCAGCCGCTGGACGGCGCCGATGGCCCGCTGGAGCTGGTCCGGGCGGCTCAGGTCGAGCCCGTCGATCGCGTCCCGGAGGCGCTGCTCCATGCCTTCCCGCGCAGCTCGCAGCCGGTCCTCCCAATCGCCCCCCTGACGCAGGAACTCGTCAGGGTCCTTCGCGTCGCCGGTGAGGCGGAGGACTCTGGTCCCCATGCCGGCCTCGAGCGCCAGACGGACCGCCTTGTCAGTGGCGGCACGGCCGGCGCGGTCGTTGTCGAACACCAGGACCACGTCGTCGGTGAACCGCCGGAGGAGCCGGACCTGTTCCTGGGTCAGCGCGGTCCCGGAGCTGGCGATCGCGGTGGTGATGCCGAACTCGTGGGCGGCGATGACGTCGAACTGCCCCTCCATCACCGTCGCCAGGCCCTTCTCCTCGATCGGGCGGCGGGCCAGGTCGAGGCCGAACAGGACGCGGCCCTTGTCGTAGATCGGGGTGGCGGCCGTGTTGATGTACTTGCGGGGTTCGTCGGCCGCGATCGTGCGGCCGGTGAAGGCGAGCGGATGGCCCGACTCGTCGCGGATCGGGATCAGCACCCGCTGCTGGAAGAAATCCTGGCCGTCTCGACGGACCAGCCCGGCCTCGACCGAATCGCGCTGGTCGTGGCCGCGCCGTCGCAGGTAACCGGCCAGGCTGTGACCTCCGGGCGCATACCCGAGACCGAATGTCTTGGCGACCTCGCTCGAGACGCCGCGAGCCTCCAGGAGCTCGCGACCGGGGGCACCGGCCGGAGTCTGGTGGAGGACGTAGTCGTAGTAGCGCTGGGCCAGCGCGACCAGAGCGAGCAGACGCTTTTTGAGCTCCGACCGCTGGCGCTCGGCGCTGGTCCGCTCCCGGAGCTCGACGCCCGCCTGCTCGGCCAGCATCTCCAGCGCCTGGCGGAAGTCGACCTTCTCGTACTCCACGACGAAGCTGAAGAGGTCGCCTCCCCGCCCGCAGCCGAAGCAGTACCAGGACTGCTTGCCTTCGTTGACGCTGAAGGAGGGTGTCTTCTCCTGGTGGAACGGGCACAGACCCACCCACTCCCGCCCCTGCTTGCGGAGCGGCACTCGCTGCCGCACCACCTCGACCAGATTGAGCCGGTTGCGGATCTGCTCCTTGGCGTCGTCAGACCCGACCAGCGGCGGCATCGCACGGGTACTTTACCCGGCCCCCGGTCCCCCTCAGACCAGCGCTTCGATTCGGACTCGACCCGGACAGACCTTGCCCGTCGCCGTCGCTGCGCGGACCGAGTGGGCGATTGGTGCACCAACTCCCCTGTCCTGGCGCCCAGACACGGCGATTGGTGCACCAATGGCCCTTTCCCCGGTGCCCCCTCGCCCGGGGGTCAGCCCAGGCGGTGGCCCACCCGCTCCACCAGGCGATCGATGGGGACCCGCTCCTGCTCCATCGAGTCGCGCTCACGAATCGTCACCGCCCGGTCGTCGAGCGTGTCGAAATCGATGGTGACGCAGAACGGGGTCCCGATCTCGTCCTGGCGGCGGTAGCGGCGACCGATGTTGCCTCCTGTCTGGTCGTACTCCACGCGATAGCGCTCACGCAGCAGCGCCTGCACCCGCCGGGCCGGCTCGATCAGCGACTCCTTCTTGGAGAGAGGCATCACCGCCACCTGAACCGGGGCGATGTTGGGGTGCAGCCGGAGGACGACCCGCGTCTCCCCACGGACCTGGTCCTCGTCGTAAGCGTCGATCAGGGCCATGACCATGATGCGGTCGACGCCCACCGCCGGCTCGATGGCGTAGGGCAGGTAGCGCTCGCCCGACTCCTGGTCCAGGTAGGTCAGATCCTGGCGGGAATGCTCCTGGTGAGCGCGAAGGTCGTAGTCGGTCCGGTTCGCGATACCCTCCAGCTCGCCCCAGCCGAACGGGAACTCGTACTCGATATCCGTCGCCGCCTTGGCGTAGTGCGCCAGCTCGCCGGCGTCATGCGGGCGGAGCCGGAGGCGTTCGGGCTTGATGCCGAGCTCTCGCAGGTACCACTCCAATCGCTCCTGGATCCAGAAGGCGTGGGCCTCCTCGTCCTCGCCCGGCTTGACGAAGTACTCCAGCTCCATCTGATCGAACTCGCGGAGACGGAAGATGAAGTTGCCGGGCGAGATCTCGTTGCGGAACGACCGGCCCTGCTGCGCGATGCCGAACGGGATCCGGACGCGCATCGAGTTGAGCACGTTCTTGAAGTCGACGAACATGCCCTGCGCGGTCTCCGGCCGCAGGTAGACCACGTCGGCGGCTTCCTCGACGGGCCCGATGTGGGTCTTGAACATGAGGTTGAACTGGCGCGGCGCGGAGAGCGGACCACCGCATTCCGGACACCGGTCGGTTTCCAGGTGGTCGGCGCGCCAGCGCTTGCGGCAGGTGCCGAGGCAGTCGACGAGCGGGTCGGTGAAGCCGGCGACGTGGCCCGACGCCACCCAGACCTCGGAGTTCATCAGGATCGACGCCTCGAGCCCCACCACGTCGTCGCGCAGATCGACCGTCCGGCGCCACCAGAGCTCGCGGATCGCGCGCCTCATGGCCACCCCGTAGGGTCCGTAGTCGTAGACCGCGTTGAGCCCACCGTAGATCTCGCTCGACGGATAGACGAAGCCCCGGCGCTTGCAGAGCGCCACCACACGGTCCATCAACTGCTCGCGTTCGATCACGTCCTGTCCTTTCACGTCCTGTCGGGGGCCGGCTGCGCACGCCGCATCTGACGCAGGAAGCGCAGCGAGCGCAGCCGGCGGTCGAGGTGGAACTCCAGCTGCGCCTCGAGCACGTCCTCCAGGGAGGACAGCAGCTCGTCGGACAGTTTGAGCCTTCGGTAGAGGTCGATGTCGCCCGCCTCCAGCACGCGCAGCACCTTGATCGTCTGCACCGGCACCAGCGCCATCCCGGGCCGCGCACAGTCGGCGCACAGGAACCCGCCGGCCTCCGGGGAGAACGCTGCCGCCCGCTCCGGCAGGGGGCGCCCGCAGCCCGCACATTCCCGCAGCCGAGGTCCGTACCCCAGCCGCAGCAGCGCGTTCATCAGAAAGTGGGCGGTGGCGCGCCTCGGCTCCGACTCCTCGGCCAGATCGTGCAGGCTGTCGAGCGTCAGCTGAAAGACGTCGCGCTCGGGATGCCGCTCCTCGCTGATGCTGTCGGCGAGCTCGCAGATGACGGCGGCGCGCGCGGTCCACTCGATGTCGGCACGGATCCGTGGCCCCGGCAGCGGCACCGCCTGGGTCACCACGTCGAGGTTGTGGCCGGTCGCCAGCTGCACGTCCAGGTGGTGGAAGACCTGCAGGGCGGGACCGAGCCGGCTCGGCTGGCGGCGCGCTCCCTTGGCGATCGCACCCACCTTGCCGTGCTCGCCCGTGAGCAGCGTGAGGATGCGGTCGGCCTCGCCGTAGTCGAGCGTGCGGAGGACGATCGCCTCGTCCCGGTAGGTCCTGATGGCGTGGGAGCCTAGGCCGAAGGGGGCGATTGGTGCACCAACCCCCCCATCGCGTCGCGCAGAGACGGCGATTGGTGCACCAGCGGCCACTCCGGGGGCCCGGGTCGGGGAGGTTACTCGGCCTCCGCGTGGTCAGGAACCGATCGCGTCGGGGGCTCCTTGAGGCCGGCGCTGACCAGCGTGTCGTCGGGCCAGGGATCGTCGGAGCGCACCACCACCCGCACCACCCGGTTTCCGTCGACCTGGGCCACGGTCCAGTGCGCGCCCCCGGCGTCGAACGTGGTGCCGGCATCCGGTACCTCGCCCAGCGCGTCCAGGACGTAGCCACCAACCGAGTCGTAGTCGTCGCTCTCGGGGATCCCCAGATGCAGGTCCTCGCTCAGGTCCTCCATCGGGTAGCGCGCGTCGACCTGGGCCGTGTGCTCGTCGAGGACCTTGAACTCCTCCTCCTCCTCCTGGTCGTACTCGTCCCGGATCTCGCCGACGATCTCCTCCAGGAGGTCCTCCAGCGTGACCAGGCCGGCGGTGCCTCCGTACTCGTCGAGCACGATCTTCATGTGGACCCGCTCGTCCTGCATCTCGCGGAGCAGCTCCATCACCTTCTTGGTCTGCGGCGTGAACGTCATCGGGCGCTGCACCTCCGCCAGCGCGAACCGCCGCGAGGGGTCCCGTTCCACCAGCACCGCCGCCAGGTCCTTCATGTTGACCAGACCCACGATCCGGTCCAGGTCGCCATCGCGGATCGGCAGCCGGGTGTGCCCGGTCTGGTTGAGCACGCCCACCACCTCCTCCAAGTCGGCGTGCGTGTCGACCGAGGCGATGTCGGTGCGAGGCACCATCACCTCCCGGACCGGCTTGTCGCCGGCTTCGATGATCTGGTTGATCATGTCGCGCTCCTGCTCCTCGATCACCCCCTGCTCCTCCGACACGTTGAGCATCGTCAGCAGCTCGTCCTCAGTGAGGAAGGGGCCGGGGGACGCGCGGCCGGCGGTGGCCGCGCGGGCGACCAGCGTGATGAACCAGAGGACCGGGCGCAGCACCCGGCTCAGAACGTCCACCGGTCGCGCGGCGGCGAGCGCGATCGGCTCGGCGCTGCGGATGGCCAGCGACTTGGGCGTCACCTCCGCGAAGATCAGCGCCACCACGCTGAAGGCGAGCGAGATCAGGAACTGACCCAGAAAGCCCCAGGTGGGGGGCATCAGGTGCACCGTCAGCAGCGTCACCGCGAACGAGGCGAAGATCACCGCCACCGTATTCACGACCAGGATCGTGGACAGGAAGCGATTGGGGTCGTTGCGCAGCCGCTGCAGCGTTTTCGCGCCCCGGCGTCCCTCGTCGGCGAGGTGGGCGAGACGATAGCGATTGACAGACGTCATCGCGGTCTCCACGCCGGAGGCGAGGGCCGCCACCAGCACGCACACCACGAGAAAGACGACGAGTCCCCAGTCGGCGCCTGTCACCGCAAGCCCCGCGGGTTGGAGGTGCGGGGCCAGGCCCCGCCGGGTTGGGGAGGTTCGCCGGCCGCAGTCATCACTGGAAGAGGGCGCTCACACTACGATTCTGGTGCACGCGGAGGATGGCCTCGGCGAGGAGCGGTGAGACGCTGAGGACTGTCATCCGCCGGCTTCGCTTCTCGGGCGGAACCGGGATCGAGTCCGTGACCACCAGCTCGTCGATCCCCGACGCCTCCAGACGGTCGCTGCTGTGGCCGGTGAGGACGGCGTGTGTCGCGGCCGCGATCACCCGCCGCGCGCCGTGCCTTTTCAGCGATTCGGCGACCGCCATCAGCGTGCCTCCGGTGGTCACCATATCGTCGACCACCACGCAATCCCTTCCGTCGACCTCGCCCGCCACCTCCAGGACCTCGGACACCTCCTCCCGCGGGCGGCGCTTGTAGGCGAAGACGAGCGGCGCCGCGAGCAGCTCCGCCATGGCCTCGGCGCGCTTGGCACCGCCGGCGTCGGGCGCGACCACGGAGCAGTGGTAGAGGCCCTGCTTCAGAAGGTGGGCGGCCAGGATCTTGTTGGCGGTCAGGTGGTCGGTGGGGACGTCGAAGAAGCCCTCGATGGCGTCGGCGTGGAGATCCAGCAGGAGCAGACGGTCGGCGCCCGCGATCTGGATGAAGTTCGCGATCAGCTTCGCCGAGATCGGCTCCCGGGGCTGCGACTTGCGCTCCTTGCGCGCGTAGGCGTAGTAGGGCACGACCGCGGTTATCCGGCCCGCGGAGGCGCGGCGCAGCGCGTCGAGCAGGATGAAGAGCTCCATCAGGTGCTCGTTGACAGGCGGGCTGGTGGGCTGGATGACGAAGACGTCGTGGCCGCGCATCGAGTCCCCGATCTTGGCCGTGATCTCGGTGTCCGAGAAGGTGCGGATGCCGGAATTCGTGAGCGGAACGCCGATCTCGTCGCCGATCAGCTGCGCCAGCTGGGGGTTCGCGGTCCCGCTGACCAGCTTCAACTCACCCCACGGCGAGACGTCCTCGCTCGCGTACTCGACCGCCGTCTGGACCCTCCCGATCATCGCTGCTCCTCCGGCGCCGCGCCGCTCCCGTCGGTGCCGTGCGTACGCCGGATCCGGCGCGCCGGCATGCCTACCACCGTCGTCCCCTCGGGCACGTCCCGGGTCACCACCGACCCGGCCCCGGTCCGGGCCCCCCGACCCACCTCGACCGGCGCCACCAGCATGGTGTCGACGCCCAGGAACACGTCGTCCCCGATGCGGGTGGGGTTCTTGTTGGTGCCATCGTAGTTGGCGGTGATGGTCCCGGCGGCCACGTTGACACGCTCGCCGACCGTGGTGTCGCCGAGGTAGGAGACGTGGGGAACCGCACTCCCGGTGCCGACGCGCGTGCGGACCAGCTCCGCAAAGCTCCCGACGTGGACGCCGGGGCCGATGTCGGTGCCGGGACGCAGCTTGGCGAAGGGCCCGCAGTCGGAGCCGTCCCCGATGCGGGCACCGCTGACCCAGGAGTGGGTGACGGTGACCGCGTCGCCGATGCTGGCGTCGATGATCTCCGTGAAGGGCCCCAGGTGGCAACCGCGCCCCACCGACGTGTGGCCCCGGATCAGCGTCCCCGGCTCCAGCACCGTGTCCTCGCCGATCTGCGCTCCTTCCTCGACCAGGGTGGTGGCGGGATCGACGATCGTCACCCCCTGACGCATCACCTCCTCCAGCCGGCGGCGGCGCAGGATGCCCGTCGCTCGAGCGAGCTGGACGCGGTCGTTGATCCCGATCGCCTCGTCGGGGTCCGCGATCTCGAAGACGTGGACGCCTGCCAGCAGGGGGAAGAGGTCGGTCAGGTAGAGCTCACCCTGCGCGTTGTCCGGCCGCAGGCTTTCCAGCGCCGGCCCCACCGAGGCACCGCGCACGCAGTACACGCCGACGTTGATCTCGTCGATCGCGCGCTCGGCCGGTGTCGCGTCGCGGTGCTCCACGATCCGCAGGAAGCGGCCTGACTCGTCCCGCACGATCCGGCCGTCCGGCCTCGCCGGGGCACGGGTGGAGGCGATGGTGGCGACGGCGCTGCTGTCGTGGTGGGCCGCGACCAGGGCCGCCAGCGTCTCGGAGCGGAACAGCGGCTGGTCGCCGTAGACGATCAGCAGGTCCTTGTCCCGAATCAGTCCGGGAGGCACGGCGGCGAGCGCGTCACCGGTGCCTCGCGGGGCCTGCTGAACGACCGTGCGGGCCCGCCCCGCCACGTGTTCGGCCACCTCCGGTGAGCCAGGCGACACCACCACCACCGCCTCCGCCGCCCCCGCCCCCAGGCATGCGTCGAGCGTCAGGTCGATCATCGGCCGGCCGTTGAGCGGGTGGAGCACCTTGGGCACCCTGGAATGCATCCTGCTGCCCTGCCCGGCGGCTAGGATGACGGCCCAGAGTGGTCGATTGCGCAAGCGGTACTCCCCGTGAGGGTCGGGTCGGGTGGCCAAAAGTATACGGACCTGAGGGGCGCCCGCCTTCACGCCCTTCACTCCTGAAGGCGAGGCCCACTTGCTAGAGGACGGGGCTCATACCAGGCCGCGTAGCCCCCTTCCGCGAGCACACGGCACCCTGCGAGGGGTGATGCTGGCGGGCGTGTGCGCGCTGCTCGTGGTGGCGTGCTCGGGGCCGGCGGCCGGGTCCGGGAATCCGGCGTCTTCGGCGCGCACGTCCGCTCCGACACCCACGTCCGGGCAGCCGCGGACGACGACTGGGTCGGTCTGGATCCTCCCGGCGCTCGGCCTCGACGTCCACGCTCAGCCCTCCCTCACCTCGCGGCGCGTCTACACGCTCGCCTGCGGGGCGCAGGTCGCGGCCGTCGCCCAGCAGCACGCCGGCGTCCAGGAGTGGCTGCACGTGCACGGCGGTGGCGGCAAGGTGAACGGCTGGATCGTGGACGCGCCGCAGTACGTGATCAACCGGTCCATGACGAGCTACTCGCTGGGCGGGACGCTGACGATGCTCTACCCGACCACCTGGTCCGTCCAGTCCGGCAACCCCGCCATCTTCACCGCGCCGGCAGGCGACCCCGCGGGCGGGACGCTGCACCTGCAGAGCGCGCCCGACGCGAGCACGCTGCCCGCCGTGCCCATCGCGGCCGGCACCGAGGACACCAGCCAGGAGAGGTCGATCAGCCTGGACGGGGTCCCCACCCAGGTGTTCGTCTACCTCACCAACGGTGGGGGCACCGAGTATTTCGTCGAACGCAAGCTCGGTACACTCGTCTATCTCATCGATCTCCAGCAACCGCAGTCGACTCCCGACACCACCTTCTTCCTGCAGCTGCTCGCATCGGTCAACGCTCAGTTCACGAGCCCCAGCCCGAGTCCCAGCTCATGACCGAGGACACCCACCGCGCCCTGCCGGTGCTGCCGCTCAAGAACACCGTCGTCTTCCCGCACCTCCTGGTGCCGCTCGCCGTCGGCCGGCCGCGTTCGCTGCGGTTGCTCGACGATCTTCCGGTCGACGAGCGTGTGATCGGGGTCGCCGCGCAGTACGACGAAAGCGTCGAGGACGCGAGCTTCGAGCAGATCCACCACGTCGGCACCAAGGTCCAGATCCAGCACCTGCTGAAGATGCCGGACGGCACGGTCCAGATCGCGGTGCAGGGAGTCGAGCGGATCGTGCTGCGCGAGGTTCATCAGGAGCGCCCCTACCTGCGGTGCGAGCTCGCCGGGCTGCCGGAAAGCACGGGCCCGGGGCAGTCGGCGATCGACTCCGAGGCGCTGACCCGGAGCGCGCAGGCCTCCTTCCAACGGCTGGTCGCGGTGGCCCCCTACCTGCCCGCCGATCTCCTCTCCACGGCGATGGCGATCGAGGACCAGATCCACCTCGCCTACTTCCTGGCCCACCACGTGAGGCTCACGCTGGAGCAGCGGCAGGAGGTACTGGAGCTCGACAGCGGGCGGGACAAGCTGCGGCTGCTGCTCTCGCTGATGGCCCACGAGCTGGAGGTCCTGGAGGTCGGGCGCCGCATCCAGTCGCAGGCGGAGGAGTCGATCGGCCGCTCCCAGCGGGAGTACTTCCTGCGCGAGCAGCAGCGGGCGATCGCGCGCGAGCTCGGTGAGGCCGACCAGGAGGCGGTGGAGGCGGCGGAGCTTCGGGCCCAGGTGGAGGCGTCCGGGATGACCGGCGAGGCGCGGCGCGAGGCGGACCGCGAGCTGGCCCGGCTGGAGCGAATCCCTTCCGCCTCGCCGGAGTCCTCGATCGTGCGCACCTACGTCGAGATCCTGTGCAGCCTGCCCTGGGAGAAGTCGACCGCGGGCGAGCTGGACGTGGCCCGCGCCCGCCGTGTCCTGGACCACGACCACTGGGCGCTGGAGAAGGTCAAGCAGCGGATCGTGGAGCACCTGGCGGTCCGGCGCCTGCGGGCCGACCGCGGCCTCGAAAGCCCGCACCGCGAACCGATCCTCTGCTTTGTGGGGCCGCCGGGTGTGGGCAAGACGTCGCTCGGTCAGTCGATCGCACGCGCCATGCGCCGCACCTTCGCTCGCGCGTCGCTCGGCGGCGTGCACGACGAAGCCGAGATCCGCGGCCATCGGCGAACGTACATCGGCGCCATGCCGGGCCGCATCATCCAGGCCATCCGCCGCGCCGAGTCCAACGATCCGGTCTTCATGCTCGACGAGATCGACAAGCTGGCCGCGGACTGGCGGGGCGACCCGTCGTCGGCGCTGCTCGAGGTGCTCGACCCGGAGCAGAACCGCGAGTTCCGCGACAACTACCTCGACGTGCCCTTCGACCTCTCGCAAGTGATGTTCATCTGCACCGCGAACACCCTGGAAACCGTCCCGGACGCGCTTCGCGACCGGCTCGAGGTGCTCCAGCTGGCGGGCTATACCGAAGACGAGAAGGTCCAGATCGCGCGCCGCTTCTTGATCCCCAAGCAGACCGCCGCCCACGGCCTGCGGCGGGGCGAGGTGCGCTTCACCGAACGGATGATCCGCCTCGTGATCCGCGACTACACGCGCGAGGCCGGCGTGCGCAACCTGGAGCGCGAGCTGGCCGGCGTGCTGCGCCGCGCCGCCTCCGGCATCGCGGCGGGCGATGTCGAGCCGCCGGTACGCATCGATCAGCAGCGGATCCGGGAGGCGCTGGGTACCCGCCGCTATCACGCCGAGCGGGCGGAGCGCGAGTCGAGCCCGGGGATCGCCACCGGGCTCACCTGGTCACCGGTGGGCGGCGACATCGTCTTTGTGGAGGCCACGCGGATGCCCGGGAACGGCCGCCTCCAGCTGACCGGACAGCTGGGCGACGTCATGAAGGAGTCGGCCAACGCGGCGCTCTCCTATCTCAAGGCCCACGCCGACGAGTTCGACCTCTCTCGCGAGGCGCTGGAGAAGCAGGACATCCATGTCCACGTCCCCGCCGGCGCGATCCGCAAGGAGGGTCCGTCGGCCGGTGTCACGATGCTGACCGCGATCACCTCGGTGCTGACCGGCCGTCCGGTGCGAGCCGACCTGGCGATGACCGGCGAGATCACGCTGCGCGGCCGCGTGCTCCCGATCGGCGGGCTGAAGGAGAAGCTCCTGGCCGCCCATCGCGCGGGAATCCGCCGCGTGCTGGTGCCCCGGGCCAACGAGGCCGACCTCGACGACCTGCCGCCAGAGCTGCGCGAGCGGCTGGAGATCGTGCTCGTCGACGACGTCGGCACGGTGCTGCGGGAGGCGATCCCGGACCTGGCCCGGGTCGCCTCACCACCCGCCGCCTGAGCGCCCGGCCCAGGCGCGTGCCTCTGTGGGCAGAGGGGCCTTCCGGCGGCCCGGTAGCACCCATCCGTTAGCGAACGGCGTTGTGGGGGCGAAGGGCTATCTGGCGAGCGCTCCCATCGGGTCCCAGGCCGGGAGCACGACCGGCTTCTCCGTGAACGCGGCCTGAAGCTCGGGCGAAAGTAGCGAGCCGGGTGTCGCGATCTCGTACACGAACTCGTCGAACCAGGAGTCGCTCATCGTGTAGAAGCCGTCGCGCCCGCGCTTCGGACCCCAGCTGTTCTCCACGCGCCAGCGGCGTGGCCGCCCCTCCACCAGGTCGACGCCGGTGAGCAGCATGGCGTGGGTCATCGACGACTCGTGCAGCAGGAGCCGATCCGCTTTCGAGAGCTCGAACGAGGTGTCGTACATCGCCGGCAGGTCGAGCAGGCGCGCGTCCCAGAGGCCGAAGGTGTCGCTCCGCATCTTCCCCGAGTCGCACCCGAACCAGACCGGGCGCCCCTCGCCGAGCAGCGTTTGCGCCGCCTCCTTGATCACCCCCATGTCCACGTTCAGGTAGGTGACGGGCGGCGCGTCCACCACGTTGCCGAGGTACTCGACGGTGTAGGTGCGCCCGCGCCGGCTGGTGGGTCGCGGGTCGTTGACCAGGCAGACGTACTCGTCCAGCGGCACCTGCACGTAGCGCTGCGCGAACTCGACGGGCGTCAGCTCGCCGTCTCGGTGGAACTCGCGGTCGCGATCCTGCCACTGCCAGACAAAGCTGGCGGGCGGGCTCCCGAGGTGCATCGACAGCATCCGGTGGATGCTCTGCAGCACGTCGGCCTTCTCGGCGCGGGCCTGCTCCGGACTCCGCCGGGCCACCTCGCGCAGCCCGCCGGCTGCCCGCCTCAGGACCGTACGCAGGTTGGCGTTCATGGGCCGGCTGCGCTGGGAGCTCTCGGTCTCGGGCATGAACGCCTTCGGCACCAGCCCGTGCTTGCGGACGATCGCGACGAACATGTTCCACTGCCCACCGTCGCCTGCCACCGTCTCCAGCAGGTAGGCGACCGTGCGGTCGTCGACCTCACGACCGGCGGTTTCGATGACCGCTTCCAGGAAGTAGTTGGCGCGCTCGAGCTTGTCCCAGAACATGGTGTGGCTCTGGGAGAACTCGAAGTCCTTGAGCCGGCAGCGGCGCATCACGTCGGGTCGCAGCAGATTGAGACCCGCGAACAGCCAGCAGCGCCCGCTCCGTGCCTGGTCCGTCACGCCCCAATCGTCCAGACGTGTGGACGTGGTGGGATCGGTGGCGTTCACGATCCGCCGGTCGAGGGCGACGTCCTCGACCGGGACCCGGGTCAGCGCGTTCTGGGTCAGCCGGTAGGCGGAGTTGGCGAGGAAGTCCTGGTCCAGCCGCTCGATCTCCCGCCTCTCGAGCGACCGGCTGGCGAGCCCGCTGTCGATCATCAGGTGAGGATAGGCGGACGCAGCCCTCCCGCCGCCTCGAGGGTCCGGGGGCGCGCCTCCGACGCTGCTCTCAGCGGCGCACGCCCGCTCGACGCGACAGGGTGCGGGCCGCGATCTGGTGGTGCGTCGCGAGCTCCAGCTCGGCCTCCAGAAGTGGCAGCTCGCAACCCAGCGCCCGCTCCAGCAGGAGATCCGCCAGATGCGGGTTTTTGGGCAGCAGGCTGCCGTGGAGGTAGGTCCCGAACAGGTTTTCCTGCATCGCCCCCTCGCCGCCGTCCTCGGCGTTGTTGCCGAACCCGGCTCGGACCTGGCCCAGCGGCCTGGCTGCCGGACCCAGGAACGTGCGGCCGATGTGGTTCTCGAAGCCGACCAGTGTCGGCGGTCGGAGGTCCAGGTCGGCCGCTGTCTCCAGGACCACGTCGCCGATGCAGCGGTGGCTCCCGGCCTCGGTCCAGGCGTCGAGGAGGCCCAGGCCGGGGAGCTTGACGCCCTCCGCCGTCCGGTAGTGCTTTCCGACCAGCTGGTACCCGCCGCACACCGCGAGCAGCGCCGCGCCGCGGGACAGCGCTTCCTCGATCGGGGCCTTCTTGCGGGCGGTCAGGTCCTCGAAGACCAGCTCCTCGTCCTTGTCCTGACCGCCGCCGAAGAAGAGGAGGTTGGCCTCTTCGAGCCCGGGCGCCGGCCCCAAACCCGCCTCCAGCAGCTCGACCTCGATGCCGCGGCGGCGGGCACGGTCGATCAGGACGACGACGTTCCCGCGGTCGCCGTAGATGTTCATCAGGTCCGGGTAGAGCCAGGCCAGGCGCAAGGTGGGGAACGCGCTCATGTTCGGGGCCCACGAAGAACGCGCTCGGAAAGGCGCCTGGGTCCGATCATGGTGCCATCCAGTAGGGCTCGGTCCACCCGCGCCGGACCAGCTCCTGGCGCAGGTCGAGCATCGCCGTGTAGGTGCAGAGCAGGTGCGCCTCCGCACCTTCCGGCATGCGCTCGATCAGCGTGTCCAGCGCGCGTCCGAGGTCGGGCTGGGGCTCGGTCGCCTTCCGCACTCCGGCGTACTTGAGGCGGATCGCCATGTCTCCCGCCCGCTCCCCCGTCGGTACCACCACGTCGGACTTCCCGCGCAGCATCTCGAAGTCCACGTCCCAGATCCAGGACACGTCCTGGCCGTCGGCAAGGCGGTCGTTGAGCGCGATCAGATGGTGGCGGCCGTGCGCCAGCTCGACCGCGCCCCGCAAGCTCTCGTTGAACCCGGTGGGATTCTTGGCCAGGAGCATGGTGAAGTTGCGGCCCTGGTGCTCGAAACGCTCCTGCCGGCCGAACGCGGCCGCCACCCGGCCCAGGCGCCCCGCGATGTCGTCCGGTGCCATCCCGAGTGCGGTGCCGAGGGCGAACGCACCGACCAGGTTGTACGCGTTGTAGAGGCCCCCCAGCCCTGAGCTGACCGGCGTCCCTGCGGCCCGGAGCCGGATTCCCCGCAGGCCGGTGAGCTCTATCTCGGTGCCCGCCACCGCGAGTCTCGGCCGCCGGAAGTCCCCGCGGGGGCAGACATACTGCCCGTCGTGCCCCACGTAGACGGCGAGGAACTCGAGGGCGGTCCCGCAGTTGGGGCAGGTGCGGGCGTCGGCGGCATGGGGCAGGGACGGCGCCGACACCGAGTGATCATCGAGCCCGTACCAGAGGGGCGGGGTCGCCAGATGGGCGCCCACCCATCCGATCCGAGGATCATCGGCGTTGAGCACAGCGCGGGCGCCCTCCGGCAGGGTGCCGAGAGCGGCGCCGATCCGCTGCGCGAGGGTCTCCAACTCTCCGTAGCGGTCCAGCTGGTCGCGGAAGAGGTTCCCCACCAGGACCGCGCGGGGCTGGATCTCCTCGATCGCGCGCGGCAGGGTCGCCTCGTCGATCTCGAACACGCCCCAGTCGGCACGCAGCCGCCCGTCGGGGCCGGCCGCCTGCACCGCCGCCGCGGTCGCGCCCCAGATCAGGTTCGCCCCGGTGCGGTTGGCGACGACCCGCCGCCCCGATCCGTCGAGAAGGCCGGCGACCAGCCGCGAGGTGGTGGTCTTGCCGTTGGTCCCGGTGACCAGGACCGCCCCCTCGCGGAACTCGGAGGCGAGCCTGCGGAGCACGTCCGGGTCGATCGCCCGCGCGACGTCACCGGGGAACGTGGCCCCCGCACCGCGGCCGGTGAGGCGGGAGAGGCTCCCGGTGGCCTTGCCGGCGAGCACCGCCGCCGTCTGGCGCACCATCACACCGGGGCGCGTTCGTCCCAGGGACCGACCGGGCGGGTCACCACCGTCCACGGGAGCTCCAGATCGGCGATCGCGGTGAGCACCCGCTCGGCTGCCTCACGCGTCCGAGTGTGACAGAAGAACGCGGAACCGCTCCCGGTCATCAGCCAGGGACCCTCACGCTCGCGCAGCGCAGTCGCCAGGCGGGCCAGCCGGGGCTCGACCAGCCCGGCCGCTCGCTCGAGCTCGTTCTCCCCCCCGCCTCCCACCTCGTCCCATGCCTCGTACACCGCCCCGGTGGCGACGCTGAAGCCAGGCCACGCGAGCGACAGCCATCCGGTGGCGGGCGGCGCCGGGCGCAGCAGCTCGCCGCGGCCGGCGCCATCGGCCGCTCCCCCGCGGAGGAAGAAGGACACGTCCGCCCCCAGGCGGCCCGCGAGCGGCTCCAGGTCGCGATCCATCCGGAGGTCGAGCCGGTGAAGCACGCTCAGCATCCGCAGGGCGGTCGCGGCGTCCGAGCTCCCACCGCCCAGTCCGGCTCCGGGCGGGATGCGCTTCAGGAGCCGAAAGCGCGTCGGGAGAGAACGGCCGACCAGTTCCTCAACCGCGCGGTGCGCGCGCAGCACCAGGTCGTCTTCGAAGCCACCCTGGAGGGAGGTCACGGTTTCCGAGCGCTCGGCCAGCAGCAGGTCGTGGAGGGCCAGCGCCTGAAACCGGGTGGCCAGGTCGTGATGCCCGTCCGGGCGCCGGCCGGTGACCCGCAGCGTCACATTCACCTTGGCGTGCGCGGGAAGCGCGAGTCCGCTCAGCGCTCGATCTCGACAGCGGAGGTCGCGTGGGCGTCGGCCAGCTCGCGGTAGACCCGCACCGGACGGTCGCCGCCCCAGTGGCCGTCCGGGGCCACCGGCTTCTTCACCTGTGCCGGCGTGCCGGCGGCCAGCATGCCGGCCGGGATCTCCGCGCCCTCGCGCAGGACCGACCCGGCCCCGAGGATCGCGGCCCGGCCCAGGCGGCTGCGCTGGAGCATGATCGCGCCCATCCCCACCAGCGCGCCGTCCTCGACCACACAGCCCTCGAGCAGCGCCGCATGACCCACCGTGACGTTGCTCCCGACCACCGTCGGCAGATTCCTCGAGCAGTGGAGCACGGCGTTGTCCTGGATGCTCGTGTTGGTGCCGATCCGGATCGCGGACTCGTCGCCTCGAAGCACCGCCCCGTACCAGACGCTGGACCCCTCTCCGATCTCGACGTCGCCGATGACCGACGCCGTCGGGGCGACGAACACGCTGGGGTGCACGCGCGGGCGGCGCGAACCGAGTTGATAGAGAGGCACGGGCTATAATCCTATCTTCGTGTTCGGATCCAACCGGGAGATGCCTCGTGGCTAACATCAAGTCGTCCAAGAAGGACATCAAACGCACCGCCAAGCGGAGCCTCCGCAACCGCTCCGTGAGGTCCGCGGTCAAGACGCACGTGGTCAAGTTCCGCCGGGCGGCGGCCGAGGGTGCCGAGAACACCCCGGAGCTGGCCGTGGCGGCCGTTTCCGCGCTCGACCGGGCGGCCAGCAAGGGCATCCTCCACCAGAACAACGCGGCGCGGCGGAAGTCACGGCTGCAGAGGCGCCTCAACCAGCTGGAGATCGCCGAAGACTGACGCCGGCGGTCGCCGGTGGCCGTAAAGCCTCGCCGCGCGGCGGGGCTTTGTTGCGTTTGGCGCGGGTTCAGAACGTGGCCAGCGTGTTGAAGAGCCCCCACTCGGCGTCGACCTGCCCCGACTTCACCTCCCATTCGTAGGTCAACAGCGCGCGAAGGCCACGCTCGAGATGCTCGGGAGTCGTCTGCCGGGCTGCGTCGTACGCCTTCTGAACCACGAACGGATGCTCGGACATCTCGGCCTGAGCCGCCGACAGGGGCTCCCCGCGGTCTTGCCGCGCACGCGCCTCGAGCACCAGCGACAGGTGGCGTGCGAGCCGGTAGGCGATCAGCGTCGGCTGATCCCGGTCGACCAGCTGCTGGACCACCCGCCAGGCTTCAGGCGTGGGATGCGGAAGCAGGTTGTCGGTGAGCCGGAAGATGTCCTCCTGACGGTCCGCGACCACCAGCTCCCTGACCGTGCTGTCGTCGAGGCGATCACCCCCGGCCTGGTAGGCGGCCAGCTTGCGGAGCTCGGAGTCGATGACCCCCAGATCGGGCCGGACCGCCCGCGCCACCTGAGCGCCCACCGCCGGCGGTAGTCCGAGGTCGCGCGCCCGCCTCACCGTCCACTCCTGCACCGCACGCGGTCGCATCGCCGCGTGCTGCGTGACCGTCCCCCCCGCCGCGGTCAGGGCCTTCATCAGCTTGCTCGACGGGTTGAGGCGCCCGGCGACGGTAAGGACGGCCCGCGTGGAGTCGGGGACCTGGTCGAAGGCCGGCGCCAGAGCGTCGGCTCGCCGGGGCAGGATGCTGCGCACCACCACCACCCGATAGGGGTCCAGGAACGGCCCCTGGAGGAGCGCATCGCGGAGCTGGGCGGCGGTCAGCCCCTGGGGATCGAGCTGGTCGTACCCGAAGTCGGAGACCAGCTGCCGGCGCCACTCCTCGATCGTCGCCCGGGCTTCTTCGTCGACCAGGAACGACTCCTCGCCGTGCAGCAGGAGGAGCTGAGCCGAACCCCGCTTGGGCACCGCCGAATGGTACCCGCGACGCAAGGAGGGGGCCGTACACTCCCCCCATGCACTGGTGACGGCGGACATCAGGTGACCCGCGAGCACCCCCGCGCTCCTCCTCCCGTCCACATCCGACAACGTTCAAAACCACGCAGGAGGAGTGTGATGACTACGTCAGTCCGTCCCGCGACGCCCGGCGACGCCGATCTCGTAGCCGGGCTGCTGCACGACTTCAACGTCGAATTCGATGAGCCCGCCCCCGCGGTCGAGGTTCTCTCCCCTCGAATGGCCCGGCTGCTGGCAACCGACGAGACCGTGGTCCTGCTCGGTGGCTCAGGTCCGGACGGGCTGGCCGTGCTCCGGTTCCGTCCGGCCATCTGGAGCGAGGGACTGGAGTGCTACCTGGCGGAGCTCTACGTGGTCCCCGATCGGCGCGGGCAGGGGCTCGGGCGCGCCCTGATGGAGGCAACGCTCCGGACCGCGCGAAACCGCGGCGCCGACACCATGGATATCGGCGTCGACGAGCCCGACCTCCCGGCGCGCAGGCTCTACGAGAGCCTGGGCTTCACCAACCACACCTCGGGCGGCGACCTGATGTTCGTGTACGAGCGCGACCTCTGACGGCCGGGGGGCGCCGGCATCACAGGGGAACCGTCAGGTCGCCCTGCTGACTGGTGCGCTCCAGGTCCGCTTTGGCAAATCCGGCGCCGAGCCGGGTCCCGGCGGCGTCGCTCACCAGCAAGGTGCGGGGCTTCGCGCGGCCCAGGAACGTCGGGTCGGGAACCGCTTTTCCCTGGTTTGGGACCAGCAGCGCGTCGCACGTCCCTCGCAGCCGGCCGGCCGCGAGCGCCTGACTGTCCGGGTCGAGATCCCCGAGATCGCAGAAGGTGTGGTCGGGCCCCACCACCCGCAGCGCCAGCTGGCCGCCGGGCGGCTGATCCGGTTCCGGCGCCAGCACCTGCAGCACCAGGCCCGCGATCCCGAGCGACTCTCCGGCGAAAAGGGTGGAGAGCGTCGCTCCTTCCCCGGCCGCCGCCGACACCGGCTCTTCCCAGCCGGTCCCGGCGAGACCGCCGGCGGGCGCGTACACGGCACCGACCGTGAACGGCAGACGTTCGAGGCCGTCGACGTGGCCGGCGCCGCCACCCGTGATCACCAATGCGTCGAAATGACGTTCCCAGGGCGCCAGGTGCTGGCCCAGCTCGGCCTGAAGCGAGGCCGGCTGCGGACCGCCGTCGATGAGGACGACACCGTCCGGGCCCCGCAGCAGCACCGCCTGCCCGGCGCCGACGGCCAGCACCGTCGCGCTCGGCCCGGGGTGCGTCCAGAGGCCGATCTCGACGCCGGTCACCAGCAGCGGGCCGAGCACGGCGGCCGCGATCGCGGCCCTCCGGCGGCCGCCCTCGGTGTGGGTGGCGACCAGCCCTCCGGCGACCGCAAGGTAGTAGGCGCCGCCCGCCCAGGTGCCGATCCCGGGGGTCGGGAGGGCGGCGCCTGGAACCCGCGCCAGGAGGGAAGCGGTCTGCTCCATGAAGTTCACGACCGCCGTCAGCGGCAGCGCGAGCCACTGGCCGGCTGCCGGCAGGATCGAGAACGGGGCCACCGCAAGGCCTCCGCCGATCGCGAATGGAAGGAGCGGCAGCAGGATCGCGTTGGCCACCGGCGAGATCGGCGAGAGCAGACCGAAGCCCGCCGCCAGCAGAGGTGCGGTGCCGATCTGGGCCGCGACGGTGACCGCGAAGGGCTCCCGCGCGACCTCTGGCATCCAGCGCAAGCGGCGTTCGACCGCAGGCGTGAAGAGGACGATCGCCGCCGTGCCGACGAACGAGAGCTGAAAGCCGGCGTCGAGCACCAGCGCGGGACTCCAGGTCAGCATCAGTGCTCCCAGCACGGCGAGCGAGGTCCAGACGTGCGTCTGGCGGCCCACGTGCGTCGCCAGCAGCGCCAGCGCACCCATGCCGCAGGCGCGTACGGCGGCCGGCGTGGCGCCGCCGACGGCGCAGTAGAGCGCGATCAGCGCCAGCGCCGGCCAGACCGCGGAACGACCGAGGAGCGGCCGCAGCAGGGCGACCACAAGCCGGCCGAAGAGCGCGACCTTGAGGCCGCTGAGGACCAGCAGGTGAACCAGCCCGGTCGCGATCAGGTCCTGCTTCACCGTCGGAGGCACCCCGTTGCGGTCCCCGAGCACGATCGCGACCAGGATCGAGGCCGCCGGCTGGGGCAGAACGGCCGCGACCGCAGCTCCGTAGGCCTGCTGAAGGCGCGCCGGCACCGTGAGCCAGGACCCCAGTCCGTGCGCCGGCGCCTCCACGGTGATGCCGCCCGCAATCAGCTCCAGGTAGGCGTCCTGCGCCGCGAGGTACTGCCGCCAGGCGAACCCCGGCGAGTCATGGGGCAGCTCGAGGGTGCCGGAAAGGAGGATCGTGTCGCCCTGCAGCGGCTCCGCACCCCGCATCACCTGGACCTCGACCAGCCCCGCAGGTGCAACGTGGGTACCTACGGGCAGGTGCGCGGTGGCGGCGATCGCGGTCGGCGCGACCAGCATCTCGTAGCCGGTCGTGATCGGTGACGGCTCCGACTGCACGGTGGCGTCCATGCTCACCGGGAGCCCCACCAGCTGGATCGCACGCGCCGGTGCCGTCGGGTCGGCCGCCGGCAGCTCGGCACGGGCCACGCCCAGCAGCAGGGCCAGGATCGAGAGTGCGACGACGGCCGGCCGCGCCACCACCGCCGCACACCCCGCGAGGCCCGCGCCGAGCAGCGCCACCAGGCCGGCCAGGGGCACGGCCGGCAGCGCGACCGTGGCGGCGGCGATCCCGATTCCGAACGCGCCGATGCAGGGCAGCGCTTTCAGGGTGCGCAGGCCGTCGAGCAAATCCTCGAAGGGCGAGCGGGCGACCGGCGACGCCTGGCCGGCGTCGAGGTCAAAGGACAAGGTAGGGCCGGGCCTCGGCGTAGGCGACCGGGTCCATCCCCAGCACGCTCGTCAGCTGCGCGAGGGAGGTGAAGCCCCCGGCGTTGTCGCGGTACTGGACCACGACCTCCGCGAACTGGCTCGAAAACCCGGGCAGGGCCGCCAGCTGGGCGGCGGTCGCGGTGTTGAGGTTGACTTTCTCGGAGGCCGGCACGGAGGCGCTGGAGGTGATGGCCGGCACCTTGATGATGGAGCCGTCCTTCAGCTTCTGCGCCAGGTTCGGGAGCTGGTTGGGGTTCGCGTTGGTCGCCAGCCCGCCCGCCATCTGCACCGCGGTCCACCCCCGGCTGCCGGGAGGGACGAAGTAGATGCCGGGATGGAGAACCGCTCCCGAAACCTGGACCTCGAAGCCCGGCGAGGGAGCAGCCAGGGCCGGCAGCTCGTTCGCGGTCGGCGTCCTCGACGCGGGCGACGGCAGAAACCACCAGGCGGCCACCAGGACGCCGGCCCCGAGGACGCCGGGCAGCAGGGCCAAGGCCAGCAGACGCCGGTGTTCGGACAGTTCTCGGAGCCTTTCCATGCCGAGGACGCTATCCCGGCCGGGCCGCGCCGCCAACCCACCCTGTTAAGCCCTCTCCGGGCACCCCCACCGCTCCCCCGCCCGAAAGTCCCGTTTTCGCGTGAAACCGGGCCTATGGGGACGTCCATAGCACCGGTTTCGCGCGAAAACGGAGATTTCGCGTGGCTCGGGGGCAGGGATTCGAACCCCGATAAGCAGCTCCAAAGGCTGCCGTCCTACCGTTAGACGACCCCCGAACGCGACGCCGGTCGGAGGCCAGAATACCTGCGCCGCGTGCTCCGACTCCTCCCGCTCCCCTTCGGCTCCCCTCCCCGCGGTCGAGGCTTGCCCTGGCCCTATCGATGCGCTACTATTCTGATATCAGATTCCAGTTTGAGGTGAGCGAGATGCAGCAGTCGGAACCGGTCCTGGTCAGCACCACCGAGCGCCCCGCGGGCTACGAGGTCGAACGGACGCTGGGCCAGGTGTTCGGGGTGGTGGTGAGGAGCCGCGGCCTCGGCGTCAACATCGTGACCTACTTCCGGGCCTGGGGAGGCGGCGAGATCCGCCAATACACCCGCCTGGTGGAGGACACCCGCCGTCACGCGATCGACCGCATGATCGAGAACGCCCGGGAACAGGGCGCCAACGCGGTGGTGATGATGCGCTTCGACTCCGCCGAGGCGGGCAGGAACATGTCCGAGGTGGTCGCCTACGGCACCGCCGTCGTGGTGAGGCCGGCATGAGCAGCCTGATCGGGGACGCCGTCATCATCGGCCTGCTCGCCGTGATCGCGATCGTGACCTACGTCATCTGGGACCGGCGCCGCTATCGGGGCGGCGGGAAGGGCGGCAACTACCAGCGCACGGCCGAGGTCTTCCGCGACCCCTCCTCCGGCAAGCTGACGCGGGTCTGGGAGGACCCGTCGACGGGCGCCCGCGAGTACCGCGACGAACCCGAGAAGTGAGCCCGCCGATGCCCTGCGAGTTCAGGGCACGAGGTTGAGCAGACGGTCCTTGACGAAGATCACACGCGAGGGGTCGCGCCCCGCCAGCGCGCGCTGGACGGCTTCGCTGGCGAGCGCCCGCCCCACCGCGTCCTCTTCGGCGGTGCCCGCCATGACCCGCAGGCGGTCCCGGACCCGGCCCGCGACCTGCACCACCAACGTCACCTCCGGCTCCCGGGCCAGCGCTTCCTCGAACGCGGGCCAGGGAGCGTCGATGCAGAGGCCGACCTCCCCGATCCGCTCCCAGAGCTCCTCCGCCATGTGCGGCGCCAGCGGGTTGAGCAGGAGGATCAGCGTGCGTCGCGACTCCACCCAGGCCGGCGCCGAGACCTCGCCCTCGCCGGCCAGGTAGGCCTGCATCGTGTTCGCAAGCTCCATCAGCGCCGACACGGCGGTGTTGAAGTGAAACCCTTCGAAGTCGGCGCTCACCTTGCCGATCGTCTGGTGGAGCTTCCGCCGCAGCGCCTCGGCGTCGACCCGGCGTGCGGCCGCACCCCCGGCGGCGAACGTCTCCGGTTCCAGCACCAGCCGCCACACGCGCTGCAGGAACCGCACCGAGCCCGAGATTCCGTGATCGTCCCACTCGACGTCGTTCTCGGGCGGGCCGATGAACATCTCGTAGACGCGCCCGGCGTCGGCGCCCTGCTGCTCGACCAGCTGCTCGGGGGAGACACCGTTGCCCTTGGACTTCGACATCGCCTCCCCGAAGCGCAGCACCATGCCTTGCGTGAAGAGGCGGGCGAACGGCTCCTCGGCGGTGACCATGTCCGCGTCGTGCAGCACCTTTTGGAAAAAGCGGGAGTACAGCAGGTGCAGGATCGCGTGCTCGACGCCGCCCGTGTACTGAGAGACCGGCATCCAGTGATCCGCCTTGTCGCGCGCGAACGGCAGCCGGTCGTTCTGTGAGTCGCAGTAGCGCAGGAAGTACCACGACGAATCGATGAAGGTGTCCATCGTGTCGGTCTCGCGGCGGGCGGGACCTTCGCACCGGGGGCAGGTGGTGGTGTACCAGTCCGGCTGTTCGGCGAGCGGCAGGTAGGTCTCGGGCAGCTCGATCGGCAGCTCGTCCTCGGGCACCGGGACGATGCCGCAGCGCTCGCAGTGGATGACCGGGATCGGGGAGCCCCAGTAGCGCTGGCGGGAGATCAGCCAGTCCCGTAGCCGGAACTGGGTCGAGGCCTCGCCCAGGCCGCGCCGACCCAGCCAGTCGGTGATCTCGCGCTTGCCCTGCTCCGAGCGCAGTCCGTCGAAACGACCGCTGTTGATCAACACGCCGGGGCCGGTCCAGGCGGCGTCGACCACCGAAGACTCGTCCGACCCCTCCTCGCGCACCACCTCGCGCACCGGCAAGTCGAAGCGGGCGGCGAAGACGAAGTCACGTTCATCGTGCGCGGGCACGCCCATCACCGCGCCGGTCCCGTAGGTGCCGAGCACGTAATCGGCGACCCAGACCGGGATGGCCTCGCCGGTGACCGGGTTGGTGGCGTAGCCGCCCGTGTGCACGCCGCTCTTCTCGCGTTCGGTCGAGAGCCGCTCGATGTCGGTCTCTCGCCGGGCGGCGGCCACGTACGCCTCCACTTCGTCCCGCCGCTCGGGCGTGGTCACCGCCCCGACCAGCGGGTGTTCGGGCGCCAGCACCACGAAGGTGGCCCCGCCGATGGTGTCGACGCGCGTCGTGAACACCTCGATCTGCCGGCCCTCCGCGTCATCGATCAGCGGAAACCGCGCCTTGGCACCCGACGAGCGGCCGATCCAGTTGGCCTGCATCACGCGCACCTTCTCCGGCCAGTGGTCAAGCAGCGCCAGGTCGTCCAGCAGCCGGTCGGCGTAATCGGTGATGCGAAAGAACCACTGCTCGAGGTCGCGCCGCTCGACCGGCGTGTCGAGGTGGCGCCAGCAGCAGCCGTTGATCACCTGCTCGTTGGCCAGCACGGTCTTGTCGATCGGGCACCAGTTGACCGGCGCCTTCGCCCGGTAGGCGAGCCCCCGCTCCAGGAACAGCAGGAACAGCCACTCGGTCCAGCGGTAGTAGTCGGCGTTGCAGGTGGTGACCTCGCGTTCCCAGTCGTAGAGAATCCCGACCATCTCCAGCTGACGCCGGAAGGTCTTGGTGTTCTGCAGGGTCCAGATCCGGGGATGAATGCCGCCGCCCCGCGTTTGCGCCGCGTTCTCCGCCGGCAGGCCGAAGGCGTCCCACCCGAACGGGTGCAGCACCTCGTAGCCGCGCATGCGCATGAAGCGAGAGAGAAGGTCGCCGATCACGTAGTTGCGCAGGTGCCCGACCGTGGGCTCGCCGGACGGGTACGGGTACATGACCAGGTTGTAGAAGGTCGGGCGCCCGGAAGCGTCGTCGGCGCGCATCGAGTGGGCGTCAGCCCAGCGCCGCTGCCACTTGGGCTCGATCTCCTGTGGCACCCAGCCACGAACTTCGCGTACCGCCATCTGAACCTCGTCTCTCGCCATTGAGTGAAGATCAAATGTTAGCGTCCGGAGCATGGAGCACCTGTACGCGCCCTGGCGCATGGCCTACATCGGGGCCCCGGAGCCGGCGGGGTGCCTGTTCTGCCGGGTCTGGGAGGCGCCGGAATCGCAGGACGAGGAGAACCTGCTGGTGGTCCGGGAGCCGGCGGCGCTGGTGATGCTCAACAAGTTCCCCTACAACTCGGGACACGTGATGGTGGCTCCGCGTACGCACGCCGGCGATCTCACGGACCTGGACCAGGAGCAGCTGCTGGCGTTGATGCAGCTGGTCCAGCGCTCGCTCCGCGCGATCCGGCAGGCGGTCGCTCCACAGGGGTTCAACGTCGGCGTCAACCTGGGACGGACCGCCGGCGCCGGCATCCCCGGCCACGTGCACGTCCACGTGGTGCCGCGGTGGGACGGGGACACCAACTTCATGCCCGTCATCGGGGAGGTGAAGGTGGTCAACGAGCACCTCCAGGCGACGTGGGCCAAGCTGCGGCAGGCCTTCGCGGACACCCCCTGACCCGGCACCTCCCGCGCTCCCCACCTGCCCTGAGAATTGCCAGAGTGTCCACACTCCGACGCTAAAACCGCGCGCGTAGGGGCGGAGTGCGGACACTCTGGCGTCGGTTACGGGGTGCGGCGCTGCCAGACCACCTCGCCGCCCACCACGGTCGCCACCGCGTGCCCGCCCTCGACCACGGTCAGGTCGCACAGCCGCCCCCGGTAGAGGCCTCCCAACCGGTCCTCCATCCCGACCGCGAAGGCCGCGCCCCACGTCGAGGCCCGGATCGCCTCCCTCTCACTCAGCGCCAGCTCCGGCAGCCAGCCCACGCGACGTCGCCACCCCGTCGCGGCGTCGATCCCGTGGAGCGGGTCGGCCGGTTCGACCGGCGCGTCGGAGCCGAACGCGAGCACCACCCCCGCCTCGGCCAGCGGGCGCCAGGAGTACCCAAGGGGCGCCGACTCCGCCCACCGGCGCTGGACCAGCTCCCGGTCGGTCACCGCGTGGGACGGCTGCATCGACGCGATCACACCCAGCCGGGCCATGCGGGGCCGGTCCTCGGTCTGGACGAACTGCGCGTGCTCGATGCGCGGGCGCCACCGGGACCAGATGCCGGCCAGCGGCTCCAGCGCGTCGAGGGCCTGGTGCACGGCGAGGTCGCCGATCGCGTGCCAGCACACGTTGAGCTCCGCCGCCGCGCAGGTCTCCGCGATCTCGCGCAGGGCGCCGGTGGCGTAGAGCCGGACGCCGGTCCCACCCGACATCAGGGCGGTGCCGCTCCCCAGGGCTCCGTCCAGGAACGCCTTCACGCCCCAGATGCGCAGCCGGTCGTCGCCCAGCCCCGAGCGCACCCCGAGCTCGACCGCCCGGTCGAGGTCGGTCACCGGCAGGTTGTAGGTGACGCGGATCGGAAGGCGCCCGGCTTCGTGCAGCCTCTGCAGAGAGCGCAGGGTGGGAGCCTGATCCATGCACGAGACCGACGTCAGCCCGCTCGCCGCAAGCCGGCGCAGCGCGCGCGCCAGCCCCCGGTCGAGGACCTCGTCGGCGGGCTCGGGAAGGATGCTTCGGACCAGGTCTCGAGCGTGCTCCCGCAGCAGACCCGTCGGCTTACCGTCCCCGTCGCGATCGATGCGGCCGCCCTGCGGGTCCTGCGTGCGAGCGTCGATGCCCGCAGCCCGGAGGGTCGCCGACGACACCCAGGTCGAGTGGCCGTCGCGCTGCGTAAGGAACGCCGGACGGTCACCGACGACCGCGTCGAGGGCAGCCGCAGTCGGTTGCTCGGCCCACCGCTGGGCGTACCACCCGCGTCCCACCACCCACTCGTCGGGGCCCAGGCGCGGCACGGCGCGCGCGATGCGGCGCAGGGCGTCCTCCAGGGAGCCGGCGGTGGTCAGGTCGATCGTCAGCTCGGCCTCGGCGAGACCGCTCAGATGCAGGTGCGCGTCGTGGAGTCCGGGGAGCACGCGGCCCCGCAGCTCGACCCGGCGTGCGCGCGGACCCGCGGCGGTTGCCGCCGCGGCGCCCACGCCAAGGATGCGCCCGTCCTCGCCGCACGCGACCTCGGTCGAGCCACCGGTGAAGATTGTGGTGGTCACGTCCGCGGAGTGTATGATCTCGCGTGGCCTGCGGCCGGATTGGACCGCGGCCTGATTCCTCGTTCAACCTCAGCACCCCGGGAGCAGCTTTGGGTTCCGTCATCAAGAAGCGGCGCAAGAAGATGCGCAAGCACAAGCACAAGAAAATGCTGAAGAAGACTCGCTGGCAGCGTCGCTAGCCAGGCGGTCTCTCGAGCGGGCGGGCGCCCTCCGGCGCCGGGCCCGCTCGTTTTCGTTCATGCGGGGCGCTCCCCTGCATGGTGATTTTCGTCACCCCAGAATCCTGATCGCCGTGACTGGTCGGCCCCGGGGCCGAGCGAATACGGTCGAGACATGCAACCGCTGTCGACTCCCGGCGCCGCCGCCCGGCCGCGTTTCTGGGCGCGGATCAGCCCCGCGCTTCTGCTCCTGGTCCTGGCGCCGCTGATCGCCGAGTTCCTGCTCGGGGACTTCGCGGTCCGGCAGCTGTACGTGCTTGTGATCTTGCTGCCGCTCTATGGCGGGGGTGCCCTCCTGATCCGCGAGGTCACGCGCCGCACCGGTCGGGGCTGGCCCACGATCGTCCTGCTCGCGCTCGCGTACGGGATCTTCGAGGAAGGCATCACGACGATGTCGCTCTTCAACCCCGGCTACGCCGGCGCCCACCTGCTGCACTACGGCTTCATCCCGCTGCTCGGGACCTCCCTCGCCTGGGACGTGTTCGTGGTCGCGATCCACGCCGTGTTCAGCATCTCGACGCCGATCCTGATCGCCGAGGGCGTCGCCGGCACCCGGCGCACCGAACCCTGGCTCAGGACGCCGGGGCTGGTGGTGGCGATCGCCCTGTTCGTGCTGGGAGCGCTCGTCAACACCGGGCTCCAGGTCGCGGTCTCACACTTCGTGGCGTCGCCGGCTCAATTGGTCACGGTGGTGGTCTTGATCGTCGCGCTGGTACTGGTGGCGTTCGCCGCCTTCCCGCCGCGGGCGGCCCAGTCCGCGGAGCCCGGATCCTGGCGCGCGTGGCTCGCCTTCCCGGTGGTGCTGGTCCTGCTCTCGGCGTTCATGGAGGTACGCCACGGGCTGCCCGGACGAGGCGTGGCGGCCGCCTGGGTGATCGTGCTCATGCTCCTCGCGCTGGCCGTCCTGGGCGCGGTGGTGCTGTTCGGCTCACGCCGCCCGGGCTGGGCACCTATGGGCTGCCTGGCGGTGGCCGCCGGCGCGGTCGGGACCTACGGCTGGCTCAGCCTGGCGGCGTTCGGGGCGGGGCACACCAATCTCGGCGTCCGGACCGGTCCCGCCGACCTCGCCGGCCAGGTCCTGCTGATCCTGCTCGTCTTCGGCCTGGTCGGCCTCGGCGCCGCACGGAACCGGCCCCGTCATCTGGTGGCACGGCCCCAGCCCGTCGTTGCGCGGGAGGCACGGGCCGGGTAGGGTTCGACCCGTGGGACAGCTCTCCCCTGACGGCCACTGGCAGTGGGACGGGTGGCGATGGGTGCCGGCGCGGCCGCTGGCACCGCCTCGCGGGCGTCCGCCGCGGGTCCCCACCGTCTGGACGCGGCGGCTGCAGATCCTGCTGCTGGTGGTCGCCGGGTTCGGGCTCCTTTCGGCGCTGATCTCGGCCGCGCTGTTTCCTTCCGAGTGGAGCCAGATGCAGAGCGCTCTGGTGGCGGAGTGGCATGCGGAAGGGATCCCCGGCGACGAGGTCTCCACGCTCCAGCGCTACCTCCCCGGAGTGCTCGTGATCGCGATCGTCTTCATCGTGGTCTGGGCGGTGGGCGTCTGCGCGCTGCAGGTCACGGGCACCCTTCGCCGGTGGGTGTGGTGGTACTGGGTGCAGTTCGCACTCTGCTGCCTCGCGGTCCTGAGCCTCCTCATCACGGCGGCCGATCTGGCCACCCTCCTGACCAGCGCAGCCGGAGGTTCCCCGACTCTGACGATGTACCGCGCGGAGGTCGGGACCCTCCCGCTCACCCTGGTTGGCGACCTCCTCAATGTGGGGTCCGCCGTGTGCATGCTGATCGCCGCGATCCGGATCGGTCCCTGGGCGATGACACGCGACCCCGGCCGGGTCGAGGGTCGCTGACCAGGCCACTAACGAAGGACGTCGAGGAGGGTTCCGGCGCGGGCGCCGAGCAGCGTGTTGGCGCGCCCCTCGCGTACTCCGATCTCCCAGAAGCCCATCGACCCCGGATAGAGGAAGGGGGCTGCCTCCGGCGCCTCCGCGAAGGTGCGCGCGTGGGCGTCCACCACCCTCCCACCCAGCTGGACCGCCCGGGGGCGGGAGCGGAGGTCCGTGAGCAGATTCCCGAAGTGATCGACCCAGAGCACGCGCGGACCGGACCCGGGCAGGGGCGCCACCGCGGGCGCGACGCGGGACCCCACCTCGGCAGGCGAGCCGCCGGCCGCCAGCCGCGCCGCCGCCGGCGCGAAGACGTCGCGACCCTCGAAGGTCGCCGAGGCACCGGCCGGCCGCGAGAGCCGCCACACCTCCTCCACCCCGCCCGGAGTCTCGGAGGCAACCAGCCCGAAGAGCCCGTTGTCGGGGCCGACGTACCACGAGCCGGCACACCGAACCGCCGCCGCCGGCCGCCCGGTGCCGACACCGGGGTCGACCACGGCCAGGTGCACGGCGCCAGGCGGCCAGTGGCGGGTCCCGGCCCAGAGCACCACCGCGCCGGAGAGCACGTCGAAGGCCGGCACCGTGCTGCTCAGAACCGTGACGCGAGCGGCGGGCGCCCGCTGCAGCACCACCCCGAGCATGGCCGCCACGTAGGGGGAGCCCTCGCCGAAGTCACTGGTGACGGTGACGATGCCGCTCACGACCGGCCCTGTACAATGTCGAGCGCGTTCGTGGGGCGATAGCTCAGTTGGGAGAGCGCTGCCCTCGCACGGCAGAGGTCGTGGGTTCGAATCCCATTCGCTCCACCATTCTCCCCACCGGTCACACGGGACCGGTCCGGACCCTGCATCACTTCCTCTGATGACCCGCGAGCCTCGGCAGAGACCCGACGCATGGCAGTGCTATCCAGCCCTCCAGCCGCGCCGCGGCGGCGTGCTCCGGCGGGATCGGGTCACAGAGTCCGAGAACGAACGCCCGTGCCGTCAGGGCGCAGATCAGCGCGTCGAACACGTTGTCGTCGGCGGTGCAGGCTTCCTTCTGCGCCTCCGTGATCGTGATCCAGGATGCGGTGCTGCGGATGAACCGATCCACCAAGGCCTCGCGGATTCGACGGCCCTTAGACCTCTTGTAACCGGTGGGGTCGAAGCCCCACGCCTGGAGGGAGGCCGCCGGATACACCTCCACGACGGTGCCGCCGCCAGCGCGGTCAAACGTGGCGTCCGCAGACGTCAGGAGCCTCGCCGCCCGCATCGCCGGGATCGCGATTCGATCGGTAGAGACGGACAGCGGGCGCCGCCCCCGTTCTGGATCGGCCTTGACGTAGCGATCGGTGGCACGGAGATGCAGTTCGGGCTCCAGGTGCGGCGGTGCCCATATGCCTCCTGACATGTAGCTGCCGAGAGCCTCGGCGAACCGCAGTGGCCAGCCCAGAGGGACATCGATACCGACCTTGCCAGCCGTGCGGATTTGTTGTGCGAGGGCGTCATCGCAGAAGTCCGCCCGAGCGATCTGGATGGTGACCGGCTCGCCCCATCGGAGCAGGCACGCGGCCGTGTTCTTGTCCTGCGAGGCAAGGTCAATTCCCAGCGTCGTCTCGAGCACGTCAAGCCCGACCCTGCGCGGAGGCGTCGCACCCGGATGGGCCCGATCTCACCCGCGCGCGGTCACGCGTGACGCAGGTAGGTCAGGACCGCCAGCACGCGGCGGTGGTCGTTGGGCGTCGGGCCCAGGTCGAGCTTGGAGAAGATCGCCGTCACGTGCGCCTCGATCGTCTTCGGGCTCAGGAACAGCCGCTCGGAGATGGCCTGGTTCGTCCGCCCCTCGGCCATCAGACGGAGCACGTCCTTCTCGCGGTCGGTGAGCTGGTCGAGCGGGTCGCGGCGCCGCGACGTGACCAGCGTCGACACCACCTCCGGATCGACCACCGAGCCGCCCCGGGCCACGGTCGTCAACGCAGAAGAGAACGCGTCCAGGTCGGCGACGCGATCCTTCAGGAGGTAGCCGACACCCCCGCCCTCTTCGAGCAGCGTCAGGACCAGCTGCGTCTCCACGTACTGCGAGAGCAGCAGCACACCCACGCCGGGATGGGCGCGGCGGATCTCGACCGCGGCCACCAGTCCCTCGTCGGTGTGGGACGGAGGCATGCGGATGTCGAGGACGACCACGTCGGGTCGGTGCGTCGCCACCAGCTGCATCAGGTCAATGGTCGAGCCGGTCCGCGCCGCCACCTCCATGCCGAGCTCGGCCAGCAGCCTCGACAGGCCCTCACGGAACAGTAGTGAGTCCTCGGCCAGGATTACGCGCAACGTACCCGCCGCCCCCGGCTGTGCCTCGATTCCCATCGTTTGTCGTTCCCGCCTTTCACCCGGTACCCGCCCTAACTCCCGCGCAACCCCACGGGACATAGTAGTTGGCTCTCGCCCGGCAGCCAAGCCGGTTCGTGTCAGGGAGCCTCGTAGGCGAGCGCCGCGTTCTCCGGCACCTTCTGCCCGGCCGGTATCTCGACGTGGATGCGGGTCCCCTCCCCGACCGGCGACTCGAGCGTCAGCGCGCCGCCCAGCGTCTGCACCCGGTCCTGGAGCCCGCGCAGCCCGGAGCCGGTGGACGGCACCGCACCGCCGCGACCGTCGTCCTCGATCTCGATCGCGAGGCGGCTGTCGAACTCGTGCGCCCGTACCGCCGCTCGGCCCGCCTGGGCGTGCTTGGCGACGTTGGTCAGTGCCTCCGACACCACGTAGTACGCGGTGCTCTCGACGATCGGGGTCCGGCGGCCGGAGAGCTCGACGTCGAGGTCGACCGGGAAGGGAGCCCGCTCGGCCAGCGTCTCGAGCGCGGCGGCCAGGCCGGCCCGGCTCAGGATCGCGGGATAGAGACCGCGAGCCAGGTCGCGAAGCTCCCCCAGGCCTTCCTTCAGCTGCTGGGTGGCTTCGAGCAGCGAGTGCTCGACCTCGGACAGATCGCCCCTCGCCAGCTGCGCCCGGGCCAGTCCGAGAGCGAGGGACGCGGTGACCAGATGCTGCTGCGCGCCGTCGTGCAGGTCTCGCTCGAAGCGGCGCCGCTGCTCCGCCCCGGCGGTGAGCACGCGCTGCCGGGACGCCCGCAGGTCTTCGACCAGCCGGACGTTGCGCAGCAGCAAGCCGGCGTGGCTGGCGACCGCGCTCAGCAGGTTCTCCTCCGCCGGGGTCAGGCTCCGGGCCGGCGGCTGCGTGACCGCGATGCAGCCCAGCAGCTCGTCCTCGGCGCGGACCGGAAGCACCTTGGTACGTCCCCGGAAGTACGCCCGCGGATCGTCACCGGCGAGCGGGATGCGCTGGCCCCCGTCCTCGACGCCATCCGGCCAGCGGCTCGCCAGCCGGAGGTCCTCCTCGTCCCGCAGCCAGATCTCCACCGAGGCCGAGCTGGTGGCGTTGCCGACCAGCGCCCCGATCTGGGGGAGCTGGTCGTCGATCGCCGGCGTCAAGGTCATCGCCTGGGCCACCTGGGACAGCACCTCCAGCGGCGTCGCGCGGGGCCCGTAGACGACCCGGTTGGCCAGCGTCTGGAGACGGTCGCGAAGCGGGGTCAGGCCGACCGCCACGATCACGATCACGGCCAGCGAGAGCACCGGCTGGGCCTGATCGCCGAAGTGGGAGCCGATGCCGAAGACCACGATGATGTAGAGGACGGTCACCGAAAGCGTGAGGCCGCCGTAGAGGAGCGTGCGGGCCAGCACGCGATCGATGTCGTAGACGTTGTAGCGGAGGATCGCGATGGCCAGCGTGACCGGCGTGCCGATGCAGATCCCGATCACCCAGAGCACGCTGCCCCAGTACCCGATCAGCTCCGGAACCGACGTGTCGCCGAGCACCTGCGGCGCGTTGATGCCGGCCCAGCCGATCGCGGCCACGATCCCGGTCAGCGCGATCCAGCGCAGCTGGTCTCGTTCCACCGCCCTGGAGCGCATCAGGCGCACCCAGACCAGCACCGCGCCCACCAGCGGCAGCGCGACGATCGCCCACGACGCGGGCCAGTAGGCGGGCGCGAAGATGGCCCCCAGCGGCCAGAGCCGGGGCGGCATCGTGACCGGCAGCGGCACCGCGGGCCGGATCGTGGCCACCAGCGGCTGCGTGAGGTCGAACTGGGTCAGCATGTAGAGCGCGGTCGCCAGCGCACCGGCGCCGATGACCGGGATCAGCAACCTCGAGAACAGCGCTCCGGTCGGAAACAGGAGCATGACCACGAAGACCTCGAACAGCATCAGGTACCAGCCGAACGTCTGGAGCCAGGCGGCGACCGCCGCGCCCGGCAGGCCCGGGACGAGGACCAGACCGATGACCGCGTACTCCTGGGCGAGCAGCACCAGCGACACCGTGAACGTCGTGATCAGGAGCGCCCACGCGAACCGATGCCGCGGCGCACGCTGTACGATCAGCGCGCTCACCACCGCCAGCGCGGCGGCGGCCCAGGCGGGCGCGCCGACCTGGGCGACGGCGGTGACGATCCAGGGCTGGCCGGGCGCCGCCGGGAGTGAGTCGGAGTCGAGCTGGAAGAGCAGCACCGAGAGGCCGGCCATGACCACCGTGACCCCGGCCACCGTCCATGCCAGCGCTCGCAGCCCGCGCGCCCTCCGAACCGACAGCAGGCCCGCCATCAGGCCCAGCTCGGCCGGCCTTTGAGGCCGGCGTCGTCGGTGATCCGCACCGCGTGACCGCCGCGAGGAGAGATCATCCAGAGGTCGGAGCCATGGGCCGTCTTCCGCACGAACGCGATCCATTTTCCATCCGGCGACCAGCTCGGCCGACTGCCCCAGGTGAGCCGGTGGGCATGCGTCCCGTTGGCGTCCATGATCCAGATCCAGTCCTCGCCGCCCAGGGTCGACGACCACTGGTAGGCGATCTGACCTCCGGTCGGTGACCAGGTCGGCCATTCGGACTGGCCGTCGCCGGTCAGCACGGTCGCGTCGGTGCCGTCGGGTGCCACCGTGGCCACCTGGAAGTTGCCGTTGCCGTCCGTGGCGTAGGCGATGCGCTCGCCTCTGGGGGCCCAGGCCGGCTGACCGGCATACGAGTCCTCCGAGGTGATGGGCTGTCCCCCGCTGCCTCCGGAGCTGCCGATGAAGATGCCGCCGAAGGTGTCGCTGACGCCGACCGGCGCGTGCAGGCCGCGCTGGCCGCTCACGTACGCGAGCTTGCTGCCGTTGGGAGACCAGGCCGGCTCGGTCTGCCCACCCGGGGCGGACATGAGCTCGCGCGGCGAGCTTCCGCCGATCCCGGAGACGTAGATGTTGGGCGCACCGGCGGAGGTGCTGTCAAACGCCAGCAGGGAACCGGTGGGGGCGACCGCCGGATCCTGCGCAGGCTCCGACGACAGCTGTTCCGCGCCGTGAGGAAGGAGCCGGTAGAGCCGGTACAGGGGGGCGCCGTCGACATCCACCGGGGAGCAGGCGAAGACCAGTGCCGGGCGCTCGTCCTGGCCCCCCATCGGGCCTCCCTGACCGCACGCGCCCGCCATCGCCATCGCACCACACGTCGGAAACGCCACCATGGTGAGCGCCCCGACCAGGGCCATGGCCAGCAGCCTCAGGCCACTGAGGACTCTGGTGATCATGTGAGGTTCTCCCCGCCGGGGGTCTACGAATCAACCAGATCGGCGACCGCGGCCGGAGTCAGGTCGGCCTTGCTGATGAAACCGCGTGCGCTGGTGCGATCCAGCCGGTCGCCGAAGTCTGATCGTTCATGGCTCGAGATGAGGACCACCGCGGGCGCGTGCGCGCCGTCGGACAGCTCATCCGCGAGCTGGAGGCCATCACCATCGGGCAGGTTGACGTCGAGAAGCACGACCTTGGGCTGCAGCGCGGGCACCGCCGAACGTGCCTCCACCGCTCCCGCCGCCTCCCCCACGACACGAAAGCCGCCGCTCTCGAGCAGTCGGCGAACAAAGGTTCGAAAACCCGAGTGGTCGTCGACGATGAGCACTGTCGCGCGGGCCTCCGGAGATTGTTGCTCCAGAAGGTTCGCAATCACTGGCCCCAATCTTCACATCCCGGCACCGCGATTGCCACAGGGTTTTCCCCATTCCATTTTCCGGGACCACCCCGATGTGTGGAACGGTCTGCCTCATCGACACTGAGGCTCACGCGAGAAGTCCTGCCGCCCAGGGGTGACCCGGGCAGGCACCAAAGGAGGTTTGGCACACGTGACGACACTCGGCGAAACGGCGCTGCGGGTCCTGGTCATCGAGGATCAAACCCTGCTCCGTCGACGACTGATCGCACGACTTGCCGAGAGTGCGACGATTCGTGTCTCCGGGGAGGGCGGCGACGGGCTGGAGGCTCAGCGGCTCGCGTCCATGTACCGGCCGGACGCCATCCTGCTCGACGCGACGCTTCCCGACATTCCCTGCGTCACGCTGGTGGAGCACCTGCACCGGCGGTTCCCGGAGCTCGCGATCGTTGTCCTCCATCCCCAGCACACGAGCCGTGAGGCACGCTCCATCCTGGCCTTGGGGGCGCGGGCGGTGGTCGGCAAGGAAGCCACCGCGGACGCCATCGAAAACGCGCTCCGAGGACGCCCGCAGCGGATCTCGGTCGAGGTCTTTCCCAGCCCTCTGATGACGAGTCCCGCCCCCACGATCAAGGCCCTCCCCCACCGCCTCACCGAGCGCGAGCTGACCGTCCTACTCCTGGTCGCCAAGTCGGCCTCCAACCGTCAGATCGCGAGCCAGCTCGAGATCCGCGAGAAGACCGTTCGAAACCACATCTGGCACCTCAGCGCCAAGCTCGGGCTGACGCGCCGGCGCGACGCCGCCGAGGTCGTCGCCTCCCTCGGACTTACTGCCTGAAACTCACCCCTACCCCCCATTTCCTGAGGGGCGCCCCCGGGCCTTTGCCTGGGGGCGCTCCCGCGTCTGGCGGCGGCGGTGGCGGGGTACCATCGCGGCCGCCATGGGTAAGCTCATCTTCCACACCCTCGCCTCGATCGACGGCTACGTGAACGACGAGCACGGGAAGATCGACTGGACCGCGCCGAGTGCCGAGCTGCTCCGATCCATCAACGACATGGAGCGGCCGGTCACGACGTATCTCTGGGGGCGCCGGCTCTACGAGACGATGGCGGTCTGGGAAGACATCCCGGACGACGAGACCCAGACGCCGGAGATGCGTGATTTCGCGAGGCTTTTCCGGGCGGCGGAGAAGGTCGTCTTCTCGAACACGCTCGACGCGGTCACAGCGCCGAGGACCCACCTGGTGCGCTCCTGCAACCCCGACGTGCTCCGCGAGTTCAAGGAGAACGGCGAGGGCGACCTCGAGATCGGCGGCGCCACGCTGGCAGGCTCCGCCTTGCGCTGGGGTCTGGTGGACGAGGTCCGGCTGCACCTGGTCCCGGTCGCGATCGGCGGCGGCACGCGAGCCTTACCGGAGGGGTTCCGTACCGCTCTGGACCTCGTCGACCACCGCCGGTACGCGGATGGCACCATCTTCTTGCGTTATCGCGTCGGCGCCTGAGCGCCCGTTTCGCACGGACGGTGCTCATCGGCGGCCGCACCGATGAGGAACGGCCCTTGCGTGCGAACGGGGTGACGGGCGGCGCTAGTGGAACGCGCTGGTCCCGGTGATCGCCTGGCCCACCGTGAGCAGGTGAATCTCGTTCGTCCCCTCGTACGTGTAGACCGACTCCAGGTTGTTCATGTGCCGGATCACGGGGTATTCGAGCGTGATGCCGTTGGCGCCGAGCACGCTCCGCGCTTCGCGTGCGATCCGCAGCGCCGCCCGGACGTTGTTGAGCTTGCCCATCGAGATGTGCTCCGGCTGCACCAGTCCCTGATCCTTCAGCCGTCCCACCCGCTGGGCCAGGAGCTCCCCTTTCTGGAGCTCGAGCACCATCTCGACCAGCTTCTCCTGTGTCAGCTGGAAGCCGGCGATCGGCCGCTCGAACTGAACGCGCGTGCGGGAGTAATCGAGGGCCGTCTCGTAGCAGGTCCGCGCCGCCCCGAGCGCGCCCCACAGGATCCCGTAGCGCGCCTCCGACAGACAGGACAGCGGACCTCGGAGGCCCTTCACGCCGGGCAGCACCGCCTCGCCGGGCACCACCACGTCCTCCAGGATCAGCTCCGAGGTGGCCGAGGCCCGCAGGGAGATCTTGCGGTGGATGTCCCGGGCGGTGAACCCCCTGGTCTGCGTGGGGACCAGAAAACCGCGGATCCCCTCCTCGGTCTGGGCCCAGACCACCGCCAGGTCGGCCAGGGTGCCGTTGGTGATCCACAGCTTGTTGCCGTTGAGCACCCAGTCGCCGCCCCGACGGCGGGCGCTGGTCCGCAGGTGCGCGGGGTCGGACCCGAAGTCGGGCTCGGTGAGGCCGAAGCAGCCGATGATCTCTCCCCGGGCCATCGGTGGCAGGTACCGCTCCTTCTGTGCCTCCGACCCGAACTTCCAGATCGGGAACATGCAGAGCGAACCCTGGACCGATACAAAGCTGCGGAACCCGGAGTCGCCCGCCTCCAGCTCCAGGCAGGCGAGACCGTAGGAGGTGGCGTTGGTCCCGGCGCACCCGTAGCCCTCCAGGTGCATGCCCAGGAGGCCCAGCTCCGCCAGCTCGGCGATCCGGTCGCGGGGGAAGACCCCCGCCTCGAACCATTCCTCGATGCCCGGAAGGACGCGCGCCCGGACGAATTGGCGGACCGTCGACTGGATCAGTCGCTCCTCCTCCGTGTAAGCGGACTGGAGGTCCAGGAGGTCCTGCGGATCGACGCGCTGCTGGCGCGGCGCCACCGTGCTCATGCCAGCCATTGAACGCCGTTTTCGCGTGAAACCGGGCATTCGGGGGTGCTCATGGTGCGGCTTTCACGTGAAACCGGGTCTATGACGCGACGCCACACCACTCGAGGATGGTTCCCGCCAGCACGTGCGTGGTCTGGAGCACGGTGTCCAGCTCGACCGACTCGTCAGGGGCGTGGAAACGCTCCCCGGTGGGGCCGTAGCAGGCGGTCGGCATCCCGGCGTAGAGCGCGAAGAACCGGTTGTCGATGGTGGCCGCGAAGGGTCGCCGCACGAGTGCCCGTCCGACCACCTGCAAGTGGTTTCGCTCCAGCGTGCGCGACAGCGGATCCTCGGTGTCGTAGATCGCGGGCTCGGCGGCGAACCCGAACCACGTGATCCGCGGCGGCACCTCCCGCAGCCACGGATCCCGGTCGGCGGCCGCGCGGAGGTGACCCTCGATCCGCTGCTGCGCGCCGCCCACGGTCTCACCGGGCGGATAGGAGAACCGAACCTCCATCGTCGCGGCTTCCGGTACCGACGAGGGCCAGTCGCCCGCGTGCAGCGTGCCGACGTTGTAGTTCAGGGGGTGTGAGAGCCCGGCGAAGGCAGGATGCCGGACCGACTCCTGGTTGACCTCGGCCTCGAGCCCACGGATCGCCGCGATCAGCGGCCACAGCCGCTCCATCGCGTTGACCGCTGAATCCGCGCGCTCGGCGTGCGCGCCCATGCCCCTCACCTCGACCCGGCACCAGAGCACTCCCGGGTGCGCGGTGCACAGGCTCTGGCCCATCGGCTCGGGGACGATCGCAGCGTCGGCACGGTGCCCGGCTTCGAGCAGCGCCAGCGTGCCATGACCGCTGCACTCCTCTTCGATCACGGTCTGGAGCTCGAGGTCTCCGCGCAGCTCGACGCCGGCCGCACGGATCGCGGCCACGGCTGCCAGCATGGCGCCGACGCCCGCCTTCATGTCGGCGGCGCCCCGTCCGTACAGCCGGCCGTCCTCGACCTCGCCACCCCAAGGAGCGTGCGTCCAGTGATCGTCGGGAGTCGAGGGAACGACGTCCACGTGACCGTTCAGGATCAACGACCGACCGCCGGCGGCCGCAGCGGCCAGGCGGCCGCTGACGTCGAACTCGCCCTCCGACGACCAGTCGACGGGCGAGAACCCGGGGCGGCCGCGGAGGCGCTCGACCTCGACCGGCACGCGTTCGGGCTCAACACCCAGCGACCGCATCCGCTCCTCGACAAGGCGCTGTGCCCCCCCTGTGCTGCCGCGCAGGCTTCGCTCTCCGACCAGCGCGCGGAGGAACGCGATCTGGTCCTCCCAACGCCGCTCGACCGCCGCGCGTACCGCCTCCGTCGCATGCCTGCCGGTGCGATCTTCCACGTTTCGCAAGCTAGCAGGCTGCGCTCCAGCCGGTGGGCTGCGACAATACTTGCCAGCTTCGCCCATGGCAACCTCGATCGCCGGCCCGCGGACAGACCACAAGCAGTCGGAGGCGCCCGACTCGCTGACGATGATCTCCGGGAACCGTGCGGGTGCGATCTCCTCCAGCGTCGAGGACGCCCTGCGGGCCGGTACGCTGCGACCGGGGCAAGCGCTGCCGACCGTCCGTCGATTGGCCGAGTACCTTGGCGTCAGCCCGACCACCGTCGCCGCCGCCTACAACAACCTGCAGCTGCGCGGGCTCATCGTGGCCGCCGGACGGCGGGGAACGCGGATCAGCCCGCGGCCACCGCTCTCCGGTCATATCGATCCTCCGCTGCCGACCGGGGCGGTCGACCTGACCAGCGGCAACCCCGACTTCTCCTTCCTTCCCGACCTGCGCGAGGCGGCCTCCCGGCTGCCGCTGCCGCAGCGTCCCTACGGGGTCGCCTGCGACGACGCGGACCTGCTGCAGGTGGCGGCCGACTGGCTGCTTCGGGACGGCGTCAGCCCCGACTTCCTGAGCGTGGTCAGCGGCGGCATGTCCGGCATCGAGCGGGCCCTCGACGCCCACCTCCGGCCGGGTGACCGGGTCGCGGTGGAGGATCCCAGCTACCACACCGTCCACGATCTGCTGCGCGCGCACGGGCTGATCGCGCAGCCGGTGATGATCGACGAGTTCGGGATGATCCCCGAGGCGCTGGAGGAGGCGCTTCGCCGCCAGGTGGCCGCGGTCATCGAGACGCCGCGCGCACAGAACCCGACCGGTGCCGCGTTCGACGCCCGGCGGGCGCGTGACCTGCGGCGGGTGCTGCAGGAATGGCCGGAGGCGCTGGTGATCGAGGACGATCACTCGGGCCCGGTGGCGGGGTCGCCCCTGTACACCCTCACCACCACCCCCGGGCTCCGCCACTGGACCGTCGTCCAGTCGGTCTCGAAGTGGCTGGGGCCCGATCTCCGCCTGGCCGTGATGGCCGGTGACGCGGTCACCATCGCCCGCATCGAGGGGCGCCAGCGACTGGGGCCGGGCTGGGTCTCCTACATCCTGCAGAGCCTGGTGGTGGAGCTGGTCCGAGACCCGGAAGTGCGCGCGATGGTGGACGAGGCCCGCGTCGCCTACGAGGCGCGGCGCCGGGCCCTGGTGCGCGAGTTCGGGCGCCACGGCATCTCGGTTTGGGGCCGCAGCGGGCTCAACGTCTGGGTCCCGGTGGAAGACGAGTTGGTCGCCCGGCGGGCCCTGCTGGAGGCCGGGTGGGCGGTTGCCGCGGGAGAGCAGTTCCGGCTCCGCACACCGCCGGGCCTGCGCCTCTCGATAGGTAACCTGAAAGTAGCCGACGCACCTCTCATCGCCGAGGCCCTGACCCGGCCGGTGTTGCGGCGTGCGCCGACCAGGACTGGCTGAGCGGGGATGCCACACAGGTAGCGAGGTTTCATGGCGAAGCGGGACGGGGTCGAACGGATTCTGGGATGGCGGGGTAGGCTCGTCGCGCTGGCGGGCGTCCTGCTCCTCCTGGTCTCCGTGTGGGCCCCCGCAACCGCGGGCGCGACGGCCACCCCAACCCCGACGCCCTCATCGGCCGCGACGCCGACGCCAGCCGCGACGCCGACGCCAGATCCCACGCCTTCGCCGGCTCCGACCCCAGCGTCGACCCCCACCCCCATGCCGGCGCCGACGGCCTCGCCGACCGCCACGCCCACTCCGACCGCCACGCCCACTCCGACCGCCACGCCCACTCCGACCGCCACGCCGACCCCGACCCCGACCCCGACGGCCAGTCCGACTGCCTCTCCCTCTCCGTCGCCGTCGCCGTTGCCGTCATTCCCCGGGCTCAACCCCGTCCCGTCGAGCCTCACCCCGGTGGTCCTGAGTCCACCGCAAGAGCAGCTGGCGACGAACCTCACGCAGGCCGATTCCCAGCTCAACCAGCTGCAGGCAGAGGTTGCGCAGAACCAGCAGCAGCAGACGCAGCTCCAGGTCCAGGTCAGCGGGGACCAGGCCGAGGTTCAAGACCTGACACAGCAGCTCGTCCAGCTTCAGGCGCGCGTCAACCGCCTCAACACGCAGGAGCGGCAGGAACGGACCCAGCTGATGGAGGTGGCCCAGGCCCTCTACGCCGAGCCCTCATCGGTGCTGCTGTCGGTGGTGGAGGCCGCCAGTCTGGGTTCCTACCTGACCCAGAACGCGGGCCTCGACGATGCCGCGCAGCGGGCCCACCAGCTCACCGGTGAGCTCGACGCGACGCGCGGGCAGGTTCAGGCTTCGCAGAACGCTCTCGACCAGACGCTGGGCCAGGTGACGACGGATGAGCAGCAGGCCCAGGCGTCGCAGGCCGAGCTGCAGACGCTGGCCGCCGAGATGCAGAGCCAGCAGGGCCAGCTCGAGGCCCAAACCACGATCACACAGTCGGAGATCGCGTCCGCCCAGCAGCAGGGTGGATCCCTCACCACGCAGCAGGCGGCCGAGCTGACCGAGCTCGGCACGGGGGGCCTCGACCAGCAGCTCCTCGACACCGGGCTGGCGTCGGGCCTCTACACGCTGAGCGTCTCGAGCATCCCGTGGCCGCTGCAGCCTGACCCCTCACCGCTGAACCTGACGGCATACCCCGGGTACTGCGACTACACCCCGATCCAGTGCACCTGCTACGCGGCGAACGCCTATCAGAAGTACACCGGTGGCCGGCTGCCGCAAAACCTGGGGAACGGCGGTCAGTGGATCAGCGGGGCACAGGCGGCGGGGATACCCACCTCGCAGACGCCCACCGAGGGCGCGATCGTGGTGTTCAACGGCCCCGGCTACAGCGCGTTCGGTCACGTCGCGATCGTGCGTTCGGTGATCTCCTCCGGAGGGAGCGCGATCGGCCTGGTGGTCTGGGAGCGGAACATGGACGACGCCGGGAGCTTCGACGTCCGCGTGGTCGCGCTGGGCGGCGGGTCGGAGATCGTGGGCTACATCCCGCCGCCCGCGTCGGTGCTCGAGGGCTCCGTCCAGCAGATCATCATCAACGCCTTCTCGCCGCTGGGGGCGGCCGCCGTGAACTGGGGACTGACCGTGGCCGACTGTGAGTCCGGCTACAACCCCAACGCCCGCAACCCCTCCGGTGCCTCGGGCCTCTTCCAGTTCATGCCTTCGACGTTCGCCGCGACCCGGGAAGGCAAGGCGGGGGGGTCGATCTGGGATCCGGCGGCGAGCGCCGCCGCCGCGGCCTGGATGTACAGCCAGGGGCGCCAGGCCGAGTGGCAGTGCAACCCGTGAGCGGCGAGCGCCTGGCCTGACCCCCGGGTCAGCCTTTTCGCCCGGCGCGGGGTGAGGGAGTGCTCGACAAGCCCTCCCCCACGCGCCGATCCCGGGGGACTCGGGCCGGCCTCACCCCATCGTCTTCTGACCGTCGAGAGCCTCGCGGATGATGTCGGCATGTCCCGCGTGCTGGGAGAACTCGGCGAGGATGTGGAGGATCGCCCGCCGGGCGGACCACCGCGCCCCGGGCTTGAACCAGGGGGCGGGCGGCAGGGGCCGGGAGGCGCCGAGATCGGGGACGGACCGGATCAGCTCGTCGGTGGCCCGCGCGGCAGCGTCGTAATCGGCAAGCAAGCTGTCGACCGTGTCGCCGTCCTCGACCTGGAACTGGCGGCTGTACTCCTTGATCATCGCCTCGTCGAAGATCCCCTCGGGCGCGCCCTTCACGATGAAGCCGGCCCACTGGCGCTCCATGGCGGTGACGTGCTTGATGATGCCGCCCAGGCACAGCTCGCTGACCGTCGTCCGGCGGCCAAGCTGCTCCGGGGTCAGGCCGCGGACGGTGTAGCGCAGGAACCCGCGGTGCGTGGCGAGGGTGTCCAGCAGGTCTTCTCGCTCGTCGGTGGTGACGGTGGCCATGTCAGCCTCCTCAGGTGCCGGTTGCCGGGGTACAGCACACATCCTGGAGCCCTTCGCGGTCAGTTTCGGGCCTCGATTCGACGAACTCGAGCGCCGGTACTCAGGGCTGCTGGGAGCCGGCGAAAGGCCGCCATGCCAGGATGGGCCGTTTCCCACAACCAGGGCCTTCCGGGCGGTGTTTTGGGCCGCATTGCCGGGAAGCGGCGCTGGTTACCGGGTTTCGAGAAAGGTCTTGAGCCCGGAGAGGATCATCGGCCAGCCACCGCTGATGCTCTTCAGGACCTCGCTGTCCTCGGGGAACCCGTCGTGGACCACAGTGAGCCGGACCAGGCCGTCCACCGGCTCGAGGTCGAACGCGACCCGGGAACGCGGCTCGGCGGCGACCTTCCGCTGATATTCCTGGGTGAATCCGACCACGCGTGCGAATTCGGGCGTGATCGTCTGCCAGGTGTAGGCGAGGCGGCGGGGCGGATCGGCCTCCAGGACCACCTGCTCCGGATCTTCGACGGTCACCCCCCCGTAGATCCAGGTCACGGGAGAGCCCACGTTCCAGTCCGACAGGAGCTCCGCGCCCCAGTACTGCTTGGTGAACGCGGGGTCGGTAAGTGCCTGCCACAGGCGTTCCTGCGTGGTCTTGATGTAGGTCGTGTAGACGAACTCGGGGTGGGTCACCGCGGTCTCCTCCAGAGCGGACTTGAGGTCGGCGAGCGCGCTCACGCGCGCTGCGTGGTAGCGCGCGATCCAGCGCCGGCCGATGGCCTCGATGGGTTCGGCGTTGAGGTAGTGCAGCTTCTCCCGACCCCGCCGGACGGTGGTGACCAGGTTGGCTGCTTCGAGCACATCGAGGTGCTTGCTCACCGACTGGCGGGACATCCCGAGCCCGGCCGTCAGCTCGCGCAGCGTCTGACCGTTGCGAGCGTTCAGGCGGTCGAGCAGGCCACGCCGGCTGGGGTCCGACAGCGCTCGGAAGACGTCATTCATGGCCTACCCCGGACATGCAACCCATCAGTTGCCAATGATATTAGGCAGCCGTCTGGTTGCATGTCAAACAGCCTCAGGGCCGTTTCTGCACATTCCGCTCTTTCCGGGTCGGAGATAGCGACGGTTGCTGCAGAAACGACCCAAGGTGCGAGCACCCGGCGCGACCACGGTTTGCCCTAAAGCAACGGCACCCCCGGTGGTGCATCAACGGGGCCTTCGCGGCCGAGCTAGGAGCCGACCTCCCGCCGCTGCATGGCGAGCACGGCGACCCCGAACCCGACCACGGTGATCGCCACCAGGGCCCAGAACCCGTTCCAGAAGATCGGCGTCGTGAGCGGCGTGCCGTACAGCCGGAAGACCGAGAGGTTCAGCACCCAGGAGGGCCACTTGAAGAGTGGTCCCAGGAACTCGATGAAGAACGCCACCACTGCCAGCGCCGAGACCAGGCCGATCGCGAACCTCGGCAGCCAGGCGGAGATCGCGCCGCCGATCGCTCCAAAGGCCGTGGCCACGGGCAGGAGCAGGAAGGTCGCCGTCCACACCGGGCCGTCGATCGTCGCGTGCTGGCCGGCGGCGGCGGCCAGCAGTCCGACCGTGCCCGCCACCGCGATCAGCAACGCCCCCAGCGCCAGCTCGACCGCGCGCTGCAGGACCACCCGCGAGCGCGAGATCGGCTCCGCAAGGGTCAGCTCGAGACGGCCGCTTCCGTCCTGACCGGCCCAGCGCGCGGTCTCGACGATCGCGTAGCCGGCGACGACGAGACCCACCAGGCTGCCCCAGGTGGCGGCGACCAGGGCGGTGAAGGGCGCCACGCCGGGCTGGAGCCAGACCTTCAGCGACGGCGTCTGCTCGATCAGGCTCGCACCCGACTTGGCGATATCGCCGATGAGCGCCATCAGCAGGAACGATCCCACCATCCAGCCCAGCAGCGACCAGCGCTGCTCCCACAGGCTGGAGAGGATGGGAATCCGCAGCAGCGGGTTGCGGGCGGCGTCCCGGCGAGCCGGCCGGTCGAGGCGCGAGCCGCCGACGCGGCCCACGATCGCGGCACCGAGGTCGCGGACCGAAAAGGCGAGCGCGGCGAGGCCGATGCCGGCCACGCCGATCGCGACCAGAACGATCGTCGGCCCCCAGTCGAACCGCCCGCCGGGCACCAGGACGTTGGTCCGGTCGAACAGAAAGAAGGGCGAGATGTGCGCGACGCCGCGCCAGCCGGCGGCGGTGCGCGACAGGGAGTTGAGGAAGAACAGCACGACCAGCACGATCGCGCTCAGACCCGCCGCGCCACCTCGCGTCTGGACCAGCTGCGAGAGCACCAGCGTGATGCCGAAGGCGGCGAGGCCGATCGCCCAGAGCACGACCCCCTCACCGATCAGCGCGCTCCACGAGAGAGGCTGTCCGGCGGCCTGACCGGCGAGGGCGATGCCCGCGCCCCCGACGAGCTCGGTGAGGACGGACGCCAACGCTGCGGCCACCGCGAACCCGAGCGAGCGGAGCACCGTCCAGCGGACGCGGCCGATGCCGCTCGCCAGGTAGACCTCGGTGAGGCCGCGCTCCTCCTCGCCCCGCACCAGCCCGCTGCCGGCGACGACGGCCCAGATCACGAACGCGATCGCGATGATGGGGTACCCGCGCCACTGGACGTACCCGCCGACGGTGTCCAGCCGGGTCGGGATCGGGAGCAGATACGACAGCTGGGTCGCCAGGGGCGCGGTAGCCGCCGCGAAGGCTTGCCGCGCCGCCTCCGTGTGCCCCGCCACCTGTGCGTAGGCGGCGGTGTTGATGAACACGTCGAACATCCCGAAGACGCTGACGACCAGGAAGCCGGTGCGGTGTGAACGCAGGAGCAGGCGGACCATCATTTATGGCCCCCGTGAAGCGAAGCCTGCGGAGCTTCACGCGATGCTCCTGCCACCTCCACCGGCTGCTCGCGGTAACGGGCCAGGAAGACGTCTTCCAGCGACGGCTCCTCGGAGAGCAGGTTCGTGATCGTGCCCTCGCTGGCGGCCTTCAGGAACGCTTCGAACGAGCCGTGCACGGACGCGGTGAGACGGTTCCCGTCCACGCGTACGTCCTCGATACCCGGCACCGCCCGCACCGCCGCCTCCGGAATCGCGCCCCCGTACTCGACCTCGACGTGCCGGTAGCGGAGGTGGTGCAGGTCGGCCAGCGCGTCGATCTCGACCAGGCGGCCGTCCCGGATGATGCCGACCCGTTTGCAGATGCGCTGGACCTCGGAGAGGATGTGCGACGAAAGAAACACGGTCGCCCCCTCGTCGCGCACCTCCTCGATGAGCTCGTAGAAGGTCTGCTGGTTGAGCGGGTCGAGGCCGCCGGTGGGCTCGTCCAGGATCAGCACCCGGGGCCGGTGCGCGAAGGCGAGGATGATGCCCAGCTTCTGCTTGTTCCCTCGCGAGTACTGCCGGTACCGCCTGCCGAGGTCGAGGTCGAAGCGCTGCGCCAGGTCCGCGACGCGGGCGTGGTCGGTCGAGCCGCGGATCCCCTCCAGCATCGCCACGACCTCGGAGCCGCGAAGGCCACCGAACTGCGGCAGCTCGCCGGGCTGGTAGCCGACCAGGCGCTTCACCTTGACCGCGTCGCGCCAGCAGTCGAGGCCGAGCACGTGCGCCTCGCCCCGGGATGCGTGGATGAAGCCCATCACCAGCTTGATGGTGGTGGTCTTCCCGGCGCCGTTCGGGCCCAGGTAGCCGAAGACCTCGCCCTCGGCGATGTCCAGGTCGAGGTCGAAGAGACCGCGGTTCATCCCGTAGTCCTTCGTCAGGCCCCGCGTCTCGATCGCGTTGGTCATGACCGCTGTTCCTCCCGAATGCGCTCGAGGGCCGTCTGAACCACCTCGAGGTAGAGATCCATGGTGTCGGCCAGGTTCTTGACGCGCTGCGCGGGGGCCCCTGGAGCGGCCACCTCGACCCCCTCGCGCAGCGTCCGCGCGAAACGGCGGAGCTGCGGCAGGCCAAAGCTCAACATCGCTTCGCCGTTGGGAATGGCTTCGAAGAGCACGCGGCGGCTGCCGGCCGTGTGCACCCTCCGCACCATGCCGAAGGTCTCCAGCCGGCGGGCGGCCGTGCTGGCGCCGCTCTTGGCGATGCCGAGGTCGCCCGCGATCTCGTCCAGCGACGCCGGACCCTCGTGCAGCATCAGGTGGGCGAGGATGCGGCCCAGCGTCGCGGTCAGGCCGTAGCCGGCGAAGAAGGCGCCCAGATCGTCGACGAACCGCTGCCGCTGCGCCGCCAGTTCCTCGTCGTTCTGTTTATTCAGCACATTCTGAATATAGCGCGAATCACGCGACAGAGCGTCAACGAGTGAGCAAAGGCGCCGTCCGCTCGCAGGAGGGTCCTACCCGCGTCGGTCGAGGGCCCATCCGCGAGCAGACGGCGGAATGGTTCAGGAGGGGGGCACCACCGGGAGCAGGATCCGCGAGGGGTGAGCCTGGTCGTGCAGCACCGTCTGGTGGGCGATCGCCAGCTCGGCGTCCGCAAACGGCTCGTGTCCGGTGTTGGGGTTGCGATCCCAGCGGGGGAAGCTGGAGGACGTCACGTGGACCCGGATCCGATGCCCCTTCAGGAACACGTTGCTGGTGGACCAGAGGTCGACCCGGAACTCGACCGCTTCTCCCGGGGTGAGCAGGGACGGAGGCTCGCCACGGTCGGCGTCTCGATACCGGCCGCGCAGGATGCCGTCGGTCAGGTTGTACGAGGTCCCGTCCGGCAGCACGTCGCAGAGACGGACGACCACGTCCGTATCCGGCGCCGACGTGGAAAGCCAGATGTTGGCCGTCACGGGACCGGTGACCTCCACGTCCTGCTCCAGCACCGCCGACGTGTAGACCAGCACGTCGTCCCGCGCCTCGATCCGCCGCTGGTCGCGAGGGCCGGCGGGGAAGTCGGCGGTCATCAACAGCGCGCCTCCGACCGGCGGCACCGGGTTGGCGGGGTCGTAGTCGAAGTGCCCGGCAGCCTCGCCGGCGACCGGCTCCTCGCGGTCGAGAGCACCCTCCGCGTGCAGGTAGTGGGGCGTGACCACGGCGCGGCGAAGCGGCCACTCGTGCTCCGAGCGCCACCGGTCGATCCCCATCACGAAGATCTGGATCGGCGGCTCCCGCAGCATGCCGGTGTCCCGTCCGTGCAGCCAGTGGTCGAACCAGCGCAGGTGCATCGACTGGAGGTCCATGCGCCGGTCGATGAGCGCCGCCTGCGCGCCGAAGCCGAAGTTGCGCTCGCCGATCGGGTTCATCATCCCGCCGTGGCTCCAGGGGCCGATCAGAACCCGCGCCGGCCGGCCTCGGGCGGCCTCGACGTTGTAGCTCTCGAGCGTGTCCTGGAGGAAGATGTCGTACCACCCGCCGACCGAGAACGTGGGCAGGTCGACCCGCTCCACCACTCCCACCTGGGTCGTGATGGCGTCCACCCTGCGATCCGTCTCGGGATCGCTTGAGACCAGGTCCTCGAAGTACGGCGCCACCCCGGTGCGCGCGACCGCGGTTCCTCCCCGCAGCGGCAGCCGCCAGTACCCCGACCGGCCCAGCGCGTCGATCTCGTCGAGGAGGCCGTTGAGCGCCACGCCGAGCGCCTGGGGGTCGCCCCGATGCTGCCGGACCAACACGTCCGCTCCCATCATGAGATTCCAGGACTCCGCGGTCCCCAGCTCGAGCGCCCCGCCGCGGGTCACCAACCCGTTGTCCGGATGCCGCCAGGTGATCATCGGAGCCAGCGTCCGGAGCCCCGGCGGCTGTTCGCCCGCCGCCGCCCACTGGGTGAACCCGAAGTAGGAGCCCCCGTACATCCCGACGTCGCCGGTCCCGTACGGCAGTGCGGCCGCCCATGCAACCGTGTCGTGACCGTCCTCCCGCTCGGCGGCGAACGGATACCAGTCGCCGTCGGAGCGGAACCGCCCGCGCGTGTCCTGGATGACCACGACATACCCGCGCCGGGCCGCCTGGATCGGGTCGAAGAACGCGGACGACCCCGGCAGGTCCTTGCCGTACGGGAGTCGAGTGAGGAGAACCGGCCACCGCCCCTCTCCCGCGGGTCGGTACACGTTCGCGCGCAGGACCGTGCCGTCGCGCATCGTGACCGGGACGTCGAACTCGGTCTGGACGACCACATCGGTGCCGACCACCGCCATCGGGATACCTCCAGTCAGCTCACGCTTCTTCCGTCACCGCCCGCGGCCTTCACCGCGGGGCGCTCGATTACGCGCCTCAAAACGTACCGCGCGCCGCCTCCAGGATCGCCAGCACGTCGTCGGGCGCGTCGTCCGCGGTGATGGCGCGGATCACCACCTCGTCGGCGAGCCCCGCCCAGCCGGCGAGGCCCGCCCGCACCTGCTCCGGGGTGGTGGCGCGGACGGCGGCGTCGAGCGGCCCGGTGCCCAGCGCCCGGTAGGACGCTGCGTAGACGGGGATCTTCGTGTAGCCCTCCGCCTCTTGCTCGAGGGCCGCGATCCCCGGCGCACCGAGCGCGGTGCGAACGTAGACGTAGATGCGGGGACGCGGGCGTCCCGCCTGGTCCGCCGCCTCGTGCACCTGCCGGATGCGCTCCCGCCCTCCTTCGGGGGTGAGCTGGGACAGCAGGACCGCGTCCGCCAGCTGGCCCACCAGGGCGCACATGCGGGGGCGAAGCGCGGCCAGGACCACCTCGGCGGAGGTCCCGGCTCGCAGCTCCGGGATCGCCTCCCGCACCCGTCCCAGGGGTTCCGGTCCAAATCCGCTGCCGATCCCGAGCCGGAACCGGTCGGCGGGCAGCCCCGCCTCCCCCATCCCCTCCAGGATGGAGCCGGGCGTGCGCGCCGAGATCGGGATCACCCCGGTCGCGACCGCGATCGGGACGGCACGCGCGACACGGCCGAGCTTGGGCAGCGCGTCGTAGGTCGGCGGGTGGTTGAGCCAGAAGGTGCGATAGCCCGCCTGCTCCGCCGCCTGGGCAGCGGCCAGGACCGTCGCTTCAGGAGCAGGGCCGGCAAGTCCGAAGCCAAGTGCAGTCATCACCCCCAACCTACAATTCGCGAGGTGATCGCGACGGAGCCCCAGGCGCGCCCGCCCGAGCAGGAGGACCGGGAGCTGACCCTGCTGGAGGCGATCCGCGAGGCGCTCTCGGAGGAGCTCGCGCGCGACCCGCGGGTGGTCCTGCTGGGCGAGGACATCGGTCGCATGGGAGGTGTCTTCCGGGCCACCGAGGGACTGCTCGAGCGGTTCGGTCGGGAGCGGGTGCTGGATGCGCCGATGGCCGAGCTTTCGATCGTGGGCATTGCGGTCGGGCTCGCCATGCGGGGCCTCCGTCCGGTGGCCGAGATCCAGTTCGCGGACTTCATCCACGCCGCCGCCGACCATCTGATCGGTGAGGCCCCGAAGATCCGCTACCGCACGGCCGGCGATTGGACCTGCCCCCTGGTCGTCCGCACCGCCTACGGCGGCGGCTTCCGCGGCGGCCCCTACCACTCGCAGTCGGTGGAGGCGTTCTACGCGCACGTGCCGGGGCTGAAGGTGGTCGCGCCCAGCTTTCCCGCCGACGCCAAGGGCCTGCTGCTGGCGGCCATCCGTGACCCCGATCCGGTCCTCTTTTTGGAGCACAAGATGACCTACCGGTCGATACGGGGACCGGTGCCGGCGGGGGGCGCGGCGGTCGAGTTGGGACGCGCGCGCGTCGCGCGCGAGGGGGACGCGGTCACCGTGTGCGCCTGGGGCCGGATGCTGCATGAGGCGCTGCGGGCGGCCGACGGGCTCGCGCTGCGCGGCGTCGAGGCCGAGGTTCTCGACCTGCGGACGCTGCAGCCGCTCGACCGCGAGACCATCCTGGCCTCCGTGCGGCGTACCGGCCGCCTCTGCGTGGCGCACGAGGACACGAGGACCATGGGCCTGGGTGCCGAGATCGCGGCGCTGGTCGCGGAGGCCGCGTTCGACCAGCTGCGATGCCCGCCGATCCGCGTCGCCGCCCCCGACGTGGGTGGGATCCCGGTCGCCGACGCGATGGAGGACGCCCTGCTCCCGGGGGCGTGGGAGATCGAGGACGCCATCGAGCGCGCCCTGGGCTCGTCGCATGGCAGCCGGGGGAGACACCAGGCGGCGTTCGACGCCGCGATCCCGCAGGCCTCGAGTGTGATCGAGATCCGGATGGCCGGCCACGACCTCGGCGATCTGGTGGCCGCCGTCGCCGCCGCGTGCCGCCGCCATCCCGCGTGTAACGCGACGTTCGACTGGGGCGGGATCATCGAGCACCCGGCGCCGGTCGTGGACCTCGACCTCGGCCCCTCCTCACCGGCGGCCGGGACCGGCACCATCACGCTGGTCGCGTACGGCGCCGGGTCCGCGCACCTGGGGCTGCCCGCGGTCCGCCCCGGCCAGACCGCCGCGCTCCGGCTGGGCGCGCTGCGGGGCGACCGCCGCTACCTGGCCCTGTCCGTCGACCACCGGGCGGTCGACGGCAGCGAGGCCGGCCGTTTTCTCGCCGACCTGAAGGAGGCCCTGGAAGACGATGCCTGACGTCCGCCTGCCAAGACTGGCCGACACGGTGGTCGAAGGCACCGTCACGCACTGGCTGAAGCGAACCGGGGAGGTGGTCCAGGAGGGGGAACCGCTGGTCGAGGTGGAGACCGACAAGGTCAACACGGAGTTGGAGTCACCCGCGAGCGGGACCCTGGTCGAGATCGTCGCTCAAGAGGGCGAGACGGTGCCGGTCGACGCGCTGCTGGCCCGCATCGACGGCCCCGGCGGTGGCGGATCGTCCCCCACCGCCTCGCGGGAGGAGGACGCGGGGCCGCCCTCGAGCGAAGGGCCGGACAGGTCGCCTGAGCACACGTCCTCGCTCGCGCCCATGCGACGGCGGATCGCCGAACGCATGCAGCAGGCCCGGGCGACCGTCGATCAGGGCGCGGTCTCGCTCGAGGTCGACGTCGACGGCCTGCACCCGTCGGCCGGCTGGAACGCGTGTTTCGTCAAGGCGCTCGCGCAGGCGGGCGGGTATCGAAGCGTCGGGATCGCCGTCGAGGTCGAGGGCGGCCTCGTCGTCCCGGTGCTGCACCAGGCGGCGCAAGCGTCTCTGCCCGACATCGCCCGGCGTCTCCGAGGGCTGGCCGGCCGGGCGCGCACCGGGACGCTCTCTCCCGCCGAAGTCGCGGGCGGCGAGATCACGGTCACCAACGTCGGCTCGACGGGCACGCTGGTCGCCTTCCCGCTTGTCAATCCCGGGCAGCCGGCGATCCTGTGTCCCGGACAGGCTGCTCAGGGGCGCCTGCTCCTGACGCTGTGCTACGACCGGGAAAAGATGGAGGAGGAGGGCGCCGACCGTCTGCTGGCGCGGGTCGCCGAGGACCTGCGGACGCTGGCGGCCGCGTAGGGCCCGCCCGGTCAGGCCTCGGAACGGCGAGCGCGCGAGCGCTGAATCTCCTGCTCGGCTGCCTCCACGCCGTCCCACCCGCCGGCCTCTGAGTACTTTCCGGGCTCCAGATCCTTATAGCGCTGGAAGAAGTGCTCGATCTCGTCAAGCAGCTCGGTCGGTACGTCCCTGATGTCCGACCAGGGGTGGCTGGTGTCCCAGACGGGGAGGGCCAGGATCTTTTCGTCAGGCCCCTTCTCGTCGTGCATGTGCAGCACTCCGAGCGGGCGCACGCGGATGTGACAGCCAGGGAACGTGGGGTCGGCGACCACGACGAAGACGTCCAGCGGGTCACCGTCCCCCGCCAGCGTGCCCTCGATGAAGCCGTAGTCGGCCGGGTACTGCATCGAGGTGAAAAGCCGGCGGTCGAGCCAGATCGCCCCCGAATCATGGTCGAACTCGTACTTGTTCCGGCTGCCGGTCGGCACCTCGATGATGGCCGTCACCTCGAGGTTCGAGCGCGACATAGGCGTGCTCACCGCGGTGGATCGTAGTCCTCTCGGAGTGCGGCTGGAAACCCGGCGGGCCTTTTCGGCCGTGCTCCTACGGCGGTCGTATAAGCTATCGATCGGCAAACGCTGCCGTCCGCGGCTCCGGCCTGCCGTCCTGAGGGCGACGAGACCGGGTGTGCGATCGAGAGATCCGTGCGGTTCCGCCCGCTCTCCGAACGCCTCCCCCGTGAGTGAGTAGCCGCGTGTGGTGTTCGCCGCAGCCCAGAGAAACGTGTACCGAGGGAAAGGAAACTAGATGCAGTCGAGCGTGCTGCTGGCGATCGCCGGCGGAGTCCTTGCCGTCCTCTTCGCGGCCGTGCTGACGGCGATCGTCCTCCGGTTGCCGCCCGGCAACGAGCGCATGCAGGAGATCGGGGCCGCCATCCGGGAAGGGGCGGCGGCCTACCTGAACCGGCAGTACCTGGTGATCGCGATCATCGGCATCATCATCGCGATCGTCCTGGGCCTCCTGCTCAACTGGACGACCGCCGTCCTCTACGTCGTCGGCGCCGCCTGCTCGGCCGCCGCGGGGTACGTGGGCATGAACGTGTCGGTCCGCGCCAACATGCGCACCGCCGAGGCGGCGCGCTCCGGCCTCAGCCGGGCGATGGCGACGGCGTTCCGGGGCGGGGCGGTGACCGGGTTCATGGTCGTGGGTCTCGGCCTGCTCGGGGTTTCGATCTCCTACTTCTTCACGCACAACCTGGACGCGCTCGTCGGTCTCGGGTTCGGGGCTTCCCTGGTGTCCGTGTTCGCCCGCCTCGGCGGTGGCATCTATACCAAGGCGGCCGACGTCGGCGCCGACCTGGTCGGCAAGGTGGAGGTCGGCATCCCGGAGGACGACCCGCGCAACCCGGCGGTGATCGCGGACAACGTCGGGGACAACGTGGGCGACTGTGCCGGCATGGCGGCCGACCTCTTCGAGACCTACGCGGTGACCATGGTGGCGGCGATGCTGCTGGGGTCCCTGCTCTTCCACGAGGTGGGCTGGGTCGTGTACCCGCTGCTGCTGGGGGCGATCTCGATCGTGGGCTCGATCGCGGGGGCTGCCGCCGTCCGGCTCTACTTCCCGAGATGGATCATGGGCGGGCTCTATGTCGGCCTGATCGTTGCCGCCGTGATCGCGCTGATCGGGTTCTACATCGTGACGCACATCTTCGTCAGCCAGGGCTACCTGAAGGCGGGCAGCGCGATCAGCAACCCCTCGAACCTGTTCTGGGCGGGCGTGGTCGGGATCGTGATCACGATCCTCATCGTCATCATCACCGAGTTCTTCACCGAGACGCGGTACTGGCCCGTGCACCTGATCGCGCGGCAGTCCGTCACCGGCGACGCGACCAACATCATCGCCGGCTCCGCGGTGGGGATGCTCGCAACCGGCCTTCCCGTCCTCTGCATCGCGGTCGGCATCCTGGTCAGCTACGACCTGGGGGGTCTGTACGGGATCGCGATCGCGGCCGTCTCGCTGCTGTCGATGACCGGCATCGTGGTCGCGATCGACGCGTTCGGGCCGATCACCGACAACGCGGGCGGGATCGCCGAGATGGCCGACCTGCCCCCGGACGTGCGCGAGGTCACCGACGCCCTGGACGCGGTCGGGAACACCACCAAGGCGACCACCAAGGGCTACGCGATCGGCTCCGCCGGCCTCGCGGCCCTGGTCCTCTTCGCGTCCTACACGCAGGAGCTGGTCAAGCACGGCCTGCACCTGACGTTCGAGCTCTCCGCCCCGCAGGTCATCGTGGGCCTGTTCCTCGGCGGCATCCTGCCGTTCCTCTTCGCCTCGCTGGCGATTCTGGCGGTCGGGCGAACCGGCAGCCTCGTGGTCCAGGAGGTGCGGCGGCAGTTCCGCGAGATCCCCGGGATCATGGATGGCACCGCCAAGCCGCTCTACGGGCCGGCGGTTCGCATCGTCACCGCCGCTGCTCAGCGGGAGATGATCCTGCCCGGCCTGATCCCGGTCGTGGCGCCGGTCCTGGTCGGCTTCATCCTGGGTCCGACGGCGCTCGGCGGCATGCTGCTGGGGGCGATCGTGACCGGGCTCTTCCTGGCTCTCTACATGACCAGCGGCGGCGCCGCCTGGGACAACGCCAAGAAGTTCATCGAGGAAGGCAACCTCGGCGGCAAGGGCTCCCCGGCGCACAAGGCGGCGGTCACCGGTGACACGGTGGGAGATCCCTACAAGGACACCGCGGGGCCGGCGATCAACCCCATGATCAAGGTGATCAACATCATCTCGATCCTGATCGCACCCCTCATCGCGTTCCACTCGCTCCTGCACTAGAAGGGCCGTTGGTGCACCAATCGCCCTCTTCGGGCCTTCGAAGTGGGGTGTTGGTGCACCAACCGCCCGTGTTGGCGGTGGCTCTGAACGGGAGCCGTATCCTCGAGCCGTCATGACGGTGTGGCGTCGCCCGCTGCGCTGGTGGGAGGAGCGCTCGACCCGCACCCAGGTCTGGGTGTCGGCCACCGTGCTCTGCGTCTTCTTCTTTCTGCTCAACTGGATCCCGTTCGACCAGCCGCTGTTTCGGGCGGTCCCGTACGGACTCATCGAGGGGCTTCCCTTCGCGGCGATCGCCGTCTGGGCGACGCACGCCGAACACCAGTCGCGCCTTCGCCGCGCGCGGGAGGCCCGGGCCGCGGCGGAGCGGGTACCGGTGGAGTCGATCCCGATCGAGGAGCAGCCGCGCGCTCCCGACCCGGAGATGGAGGCCTGGCTCGACCGCGAGCCCCGAGATCGGTGATCGCCGCGTGAACCAGGCCCCCCGAGCGGGGTCGCGACGAACGGCGGCGGCCTGGGGTGTCGAGCCCGGGTACGAGGCGATCGGCGGACGTTGGGTACCCACCTCGCCAGCGACCGAGCGAGCGATCCTGGAGGCGATGGGCGCCGGCTCCGAGGGGCCCCCGGAGCATCCGGTGCTGGTGGTGACCGCCGGGCAGGCGCGACGCCTGACGCCCGGGCCTCACCAGGTGGAGCTGGAGGAGGGCGGAGAGGTCATCTGTGAGGCGGCTCTGCCCCGGGATCTGCCGCCTGGCTATCACACACTCCGGCGGCTGGCGGACGGGAGCCCGCGCCGCCTGATCGTGACCCCCGCGACCTGCCATCTGCCCGCCGCGCTGCGGGGCTGGGCGCTGGCGGCACAGCTGTACGCGACCCGCAGCCGGCGTTCGTGGGGAATCGGTGATCTGCAGGATCTGCGCGGTCTGGCCGCCTGGGTCAAGGAGCAGGGCGGCGAGACGATCCTTCTGAACCCGCTTCACGCGGCCCTGCCCGGGACCCCGCAGGAGCCAAGCCCCTACTTCCCCTCCAGCCGCGTCTTCCGGAACCCGCTGTACCTGGCGGTGGAACGGGTCCCGGGCGCCGCCGGGCTGGGTGAGGAGCTGGAGGGTCTCGCCCGCGCGGGCCGAGCGCTCAACGGCGACCACCGTCTCGACCGGGACCGGATCTTCCTGCTCAAGGACCGGGCGCTCCGTGCGCTCTTCCGGGCCTGGCGGGGTGATCCCGCGTTCGACGTCTGGCGGGAGCGGGAAGGGCAGCCCCTGGAGGCGTTCGCGACGTTCTGCGCGCTGGTCCAGGAGCGGGGCCGGCGCTGGTCGGGGTGGCCGGCCGACCTCCGCCACCCGCGGGCCGCAGGCGTCGGCCGCTTCGCCGAGCGCAACGCCGCCGAGGTCAGCTATCAGGCCTGGCTGCAGTGGCTCCTGGAGCGGCAGCTGCGGGAGGCCTCGGAGATGCTGCCCCCGATCGCGGACCTGGCGGTGGGTTCCGACCCCGACGGCGCCGACGCCTGGGTGTGGCAGGACGTGCTCGCCTTGGGGACCAGCGTGGGGGCTCCGCCGGATCCCTTCGCCGAGCAGGGGCAGAACTGGGCCGTGCCGCCCTTCGACCCCTGGCGCCTGCGCGGGGCCGCGTACGAGCCCTTCGTGCGGCTGGTCCGGGCCGGCCTGCGACACTCGTTCGGGATCCGGCTCGACCACGTGATGGGGCTCTTCCGTCTCTACTGGATCCCGCCGGGCGCGGACGGAAGCCAGGGAGCCTATGTGCGCTACCCCGCTCGCGACCTGCTCGGCATCGTGGCCCTGGAGAGCCGGCGGGCGGGCGGCGTCGTGATCGGGGAGGACCTGGGGACGGTCGCACCCGAGGTCCGGACCACGCTGCGGCGCCACCACGTGCTCAGCTACCGCCTGCTCTACTTCGAGCAAGAGCCCCCGGCCTCCTACCCGAAGGACGCCTTCTGCGCGGTCACCACGCACGACCTGCCGACGCTGACCGGGCTCTGGACGCGCCCTGAGCTGGCCCCGGAGGCGTACGCGAACGTCCAGCAAGCGACCGGACTCCAGGCCGGCGCGGGTCCGGAGGAGGTGGTGGTCGCCGCGGCCCGCGCGCTCGCCGCCTCGCCCTGCCGTGTCGCTTCCGCGACGCTGGAGGACCTCACCCTGGACCCCGAACAGCCCAACCATCCCGGCACCACGACGCCCGAGAACTGGTCGCACGCGCTCCCCCTCACGCTGGAGCAGCTGGAGGCGAGCCCGCAGGCCAAGCGCGTCGTCGCCGCCCTCCGCCGGCCCTGACCCCTCCCCCTCCCTGATAACCCCGGTTTCGCGCGAAACCGGCCTTATGGGGGCACTCATAGTCCCGGTTTCGCGTGAAAACGGTGTTTCGCGGGGAGGGTGCGGGAGCGGGCAAAATCTCTCGACGCCGAGATACACTGGGTGGATGATCGACGCACGGACGGGACTCCCGGGAACCGGACTCGACTACTACCGGCTGGACGCGGCGACGGAAGCCGGGTTGGGCGACGTGACGCACCTCCCCAAGACCGTGAAGGTGCTGCTCGAGATGGTCCTGCGCGAGGCCGCGGCGGGCGAAGTCTCCGAGACGTCGGTCCGTGCTCTGGCGAGCTGGCCGAATCCGCCGTCGCCGGAGGCCGAGCTCCCCTTCAAGCCCGCCCGCATCCTGCTCCAGGACTTCACCGGGGTGCCCGCGGTCGTCGATCTCGCGGCCATGCGCTCGGCGATGCAGCGGATGGGTGGCGACGTGGCCCGGATCGATCCGCAGGTACCCGTCGACCTGATCATCGACCACTCGGTCCAGGTCGACCAGTTCGGCAATCCGAGCGCCTACGCCGGGAACATCGAAAAGGAGTACGAGCGCAATTTCGAACGCTACGCACTTCTTCGCTGGGCCCAGGGCGCGTTTCGGAACTTCACCGTGGTGCCGCCGGGGATGGGCATCTGCCACCAGGTCAACCTGGAGCGCCTGGCGCGGGTGGTCCAGATTCGCGACGGGGTCGCCATCCCGGACACCCTGGTCGGGACCGATTCCCACACCACGATGGTCAACGGCGTCTCGGTGCTGGGCTGGGGCGTGGGTGGCATCGAGGCCGAGGCCTGCATGCTGGGGCAGCCGATGTACCTGGGCGCGCCCGTGGTGGTCGGGGTCCGCTTCCACCACGCGCTGCCGGTCGGCGCCACCGCGACCGACCTGGTGCTGACGCTGACCGAGATGCTGCGCAAGCACGGGGTGGTCAACAAGTACGTCGAGTTCTGCGGCGACGGGCTCTCCAACCTGACCGTCGCGGACCGCGCCACGCTCTCCAACATGTGCCCCGAGTACGGCGCCACCTCGGCGCTCTTTCCGGTCGACCACCAGACGCTGCGCTACCTGGAGGAGACCGGCCGGGAGCCCGAGCTGCTGCGACTGGTGGAGGCCTACTGCCGCGCTCAGGGACTGTTCCGGGAGGACGGCGACCCGACCCCCGTCTTCAGCGAGCTGCTGGAGCTCGACCTGGCGGCGGTCGTGCCCAGCATGGCCGGCCCCACCCGACCCCAGGACCGGGTCGCGCTACCCGAGGTCTGGGAGAGCTTCGTCAAGGCGTTCCCGAATGGAGAGGACCCGGACATCGCCCGCATGGACGGCGAGGGCTTCGAGGTGGCGCCCAGGACCCGCGGCGGCGCGGCGGTGCTGGAACGGGCCGACCCCAAGGTGCAGCAGGGCTCGGTCGTGATCGCCGCCATCACCTCCTGCACGAACACCTCCAACCCTTCCGTGATGGTGGCCGCCGGCCTGCTGGCCCGCAACGCGGTCGAGGCCGGCCTCACCGTCCCGGAGTACGTCAAGACCTCGCTGGCACCCGGCTCCCGGGTGGTGACGGATTACCTCAAGCAGGCCGGGTTGATCGAGCCCCTGGAGAGGCTGGGCTTCTACCTGGTCGGCTACGGCTGCACCACGTGCATCGGCAACTCGGGGCCGCTGGCCTCGGCCGCCGTCGAAGACGCGGTGCAGGCGGGGAACCTCGACGTGGCCGCCGTTCTCAGCGGTAACCGCAATTTCGAGGCCCGCATCCACCCCCTGGTCCACGCGTCCTACCTGGCGTCGCCACCCCTGGTGGTGGCCTACGCCCTGGCCGGCACGCTGCGGCGCGACCTCACCGCGGAGCCCCTGGGCGCCGGGAGCGACGGGCACCCGGTCTACCTGAAAGACCTGTGGCCGTCGGCCGAGGAGGTGGACCAGGTGGTCCGTGAGGCCGTTCACCGGGAGTTCTTCACGCGCGAGTACGAGCAGATCTACGAGGGCGACGAGCGCTGGAAGGAGATGGCGGCGCCCTCCGGCGAGATCTACCGGTGGGATCCGGAATCGACCTACGTGCAGGAACCGCCCTACTTCGAAGACCTCGCGCCCGACCCCTCCCCGCTCTTGGACGTCCGGGGTGCGCGGTGCCTGGTCATGGTGGGCGACTCGGTAACCACCGACCACATCTCTCCCGCCGGCTCGATCCCCTCCACGTCCCCCGCCGGCGAGTACCTGCAGGAGCACGACGTCGCCAAGCAGGAATTCAACTCCTACGGGTCACGACGAGGCAACCATCAGGTGATGATGCGCGGTACGTTCGCCAACATCAGGCTCCGCAACGAGCTCGCCGAAGGCCACAACGGGTGGTGGACGACCGAGCAGCCAGGCGGTGAGCTGGCGACCATCTACGAAGCCTCGACGCACTACCGCAGCGCCCGAACGCCGCTGGTCGTGATCGCCGGCCAGGAGTACGGCACCGGCTCCTCCCGGGACTGGGCGGCCAAGGGACCCAACCTGCTCGGCGTCAAGGTCGTGATCGCGGAGAGCTTCGAACGCATCCACCGCTCCAACCTGGTCGGCATGGGCGTCCTGCCGCTCCAGTTCGCGGACGGCGAGTCGCGGAAGTCGCTCGGCCTCGACGGCAGCGAGGAGTTCACGATCCAGGGACTGGAGGGTGGCCTCACGCCGGGCCAGGAGATCCAGGTGACCGCTCGCAGAGGGGACGGCTGGGAGCGCGCGTTCACCACCGTCGCGCGTGTCCTGAACCCGACCGAGGTCTCCTACCTGGAGCATGGCGGCGTGCTCAACCTGGTCCTCCGCCAGCTGCTCCAGCGGTGACCCCCGTCGACGCCGTGATGCTGGGCGCCGGCAACCGCGGCTACCGGGCCTACGGGCGCATCGCGCGCGAGCACCTGCGGGACCGGCTGCGACTGGTGGCGGTGGCCGAGCCGGACGACGTGCGACGGGAGCGGTTCGCGGCCGAGCACGGCATCCCGTCCGAGCGCCGGTTCCGCACCTGGCAGGACCTGGTCGCCGCGGGACCGCTGGCGGGGGCCGCAATCAACACCACCATGGACCGCTCGCACCTGGCGAGCACCGAGGCGCTGCTCGAGACCGGGTACGACGTCCTGCTGGAGAAGCCGATGGCGACCACGGCCCAGGATTGCGTGGCCCTGGTCGAACAGGCCCGCCTGCTGGGACGCCGGTTGGTGGTCTGCCACGTGCTCCGGTACGCGCCGTTCTTCGTGGCTCTGCACGGGGTGCTGCGCTCGGGGCGCCTCGGTGACGTGGTCAGCATCGACTGGCGCGAAAACCTGTCCTATCAGCATTTCGTGCACAGCTTCGTGCGCGGGAACTGGTCCAACACCCGGCGGACCGCCCCGATGGTGCTCGCCAAGTGCAGTCACGACCTGGATCAGCTGGTCTGGGCGGTGGGCCGGGCGCCCGAGCGGGTGTCGTCATTCGGGTCGTTGACGCACTTCACCGCCGAGCGGGCCGCGGCGGACATGCCGGAGCGCTGCACCGACGGGTGCCCACATCAGGAGGACTGCCTCTGGTACGCGCCCGGCGTGTACGTGGGAGACGGCACGCCCGGCTTCATGCGCGACCCGGTCGCCCTCTCGCGCGAGCCGGAGGCGATCCTGGAGGCGCTGCGCACCGGTCCCTACGGTCGCTGCGTCTACCACTGCGACAACGACGCGGTCGACCACCAGGTGGTCACGCTCGACTTCGGAGGGGGCCTGACGGCGAGCCTCACGATGCAGGGTGCGTCGCACCGCGAGGGCCGCACGGTCCGGGTGGACGGCATGCGCGCCACGCTGCTCGCGGACCAGGCTCGCAACGAGATCCAGATCTGGGATCACGGCGCCCCCGAGCCGGAGGTCCTGCACCCGGCGCTGCCCGAGGACGCCCGTCGCGACGGAGGCCACGGGGGTGGCGACCAGGGGTTGCTGGAGGACTTCGTGTCGGTCCTGCGCGGCGAGCACGCGGAGGCGGCCACCGAGGGGGCGGAGTCGTTGCTCAGCCACCTGCTGGCGTTCGCCGCCGAGGAGGCGCGACACTCCGGCGCCGTCGTCCATCTCGACCAGTTCCGGACCGCCCTCGGCGCCTGAGGCCGGCCGGGATCGGCCGTTGCCGGGGCCGGCGTCGGCCGCTTGCCGGGAAGGGGCCGCCGCGCAGGGCGTTTTCGGGGCCGCTTCCCTGCGAACGGCCGCGGGACGCATGGGTAACGTCGTATCCCATGGAGCAGCCGCGTCCAACCCCGCCCACCGTGCGCGAAGCCATGCGCTCCGGCGGCATGCAGCGCGCGCTGCTGGTGGCGGGTGGGAAAGGGCTGGATCGCCGGATCGACTGGGTTCGCGTGATGGAGACCCCCGAGATCGTCGCCCGGATGGGTCCGCACGAGCTGCTCCTGACCGCCGCCTACGCGATGCGCGGGGATCCCGCCGCCCCCGCCCGCCTGGTCGCAGAGCTGGCCGCCATCCAGTCCGCCGGACTGGTGGTGACGCTGGGCCGCTACCTGGACACGCTGCCCCGGGACATGGTGACGGCCGCCGACCTCCACCAGCTCCCTCTCTTCACGCTGGCCGGTGACGAGGTGACCCGCACCGAGCTGATGGAGCCGCTCCTGGAACGCATCATGTTCGCCGAGCACTGGCGGCTCAAGCGCTCGATCGAGATCCACCGGCGTTTCACCGACCTGGTCGTCGACGGCAAGGGCATCGTCGAGATCTGCGGCACGCTGGCCGAGATCGCCGGGGCGCCGGTCACGATCGAGGACGCGACCTTCCACCTGCTGGCGCATTCCGGCGAGCCCACCGACGACCCCCATCGCATGGAGACGATCACCGGACACGGCTCCCCACGGGGCGCCATCTTCGACCCCCGGTTCCAGCACGCGCTGCGCGAGGTCGACCGGCGCCGCCAGCCCACCCTGGTCCCGGCCATGCCTCACCTCGGCATGCGGCGCGAACGCATCATCGCCCCCGCGCTGGCCGGCCGTCAGGTCCTCGGCTACATCTCACTGCTGGGCCCCGTCGACCCGGGCAGCGAGGAGCTGGCGATGATGGCGATCGAGCAGGCAGCACTGGTGGTCGCGATCGCGTTGACCAAGGAGCGGGACCTGGCCGAGGTCGAGGGCCGCGTGCGCGGCGAGTTCCTGGACGAGCTGGTGCGAGGCACCTACGGCGACCTCGTAACCGCGCAGCGCCGCGCGCGGCACCTCGGCTACCCGCTGGGGGGCACGCACGTGCTGCTGGTCTGCGACATCGACAACTTCCGGGACTACCTGAACCGGCAGCAGCTCGCCGAGGAGGCGATCCAGTCGCTGAAGCGCGAGTTCCTGCGACAGGTGTCGGTCGCCGTGGGGACCAGTCACGGTCGACCCCTGTTTCTCCTGACCTCCGACTCGGTGGTGGTCCTGGTGCCGCTGGGCGGCGGCCGCGACGCGCAGGGCGATGCGGCGCGGATCGGCGCCCGGGTACAGGACGCGGTCGCCGGCTGGAACCCGGGGTTCAGCGTCACCGTCGCCTTCAGTGACGTGGTCGAGGTGCCGGCCGGGGTGGCCGCCGCGAATCGCGAGGTGCGCGGCGTCCTCGACACGCTGGCCCGGTTCGGTACGCACGGCCGGGTGGTGGGCGTCGCCGACCTCGGCCTTACCGCGCTCCTGGCGGGGATCCCGGACCGGCGCCTGGAGTCCTTCCGGGGCCGCCACCTGGGCGCGCTCGAGCAGCACGACGTCGACCACGGCACCCACCTGGTGGAGACCCTGCGCGCGTTTCTGGAAACCGGGGAGCAGCAGGCGGCGGCGCGCCGGCTGGACATCCACCCCAACACGCTCCGCTACCGGCTGGAGCGGGTTCGCTCGATCGCCGGCGTCAACCTTGACGACCCGGAGAGCCGGCTCAACCTGACGGTGGCGCTCCAGGTGCAGTCGATGCTGCGCCCGTGATCGGACCTCTTGTGACTCAGGCACTAACAATCCCGTAGCGGTTTGGTGAGAACCCACTAGATCACGTTCGTGTCACACGTGTAGCTTTGGTTCGTGTCCTCCGCTCCTCTCTCTTCGCACGCGCCCTGGTCGGGCTGGCTGCCCTCGCACCGTGCCGCGTGCGGCATGGGGTTCGTCGCGGCGGCAGGTCAACCGGCGTCGCATCGGGTGGTGGAGCTGGCCGTCGGCGCGCTCGCCCGGCTCGCTCACCGTGGAGGCCTGGACGCGGACGGTCGCAGCGGTGACGGCGCCGGGATCCTGATCCAGATCCCGACCCGGTTGTTCGGAGAGCGGACGGCGGTCGCGGTTCTCTTCAGCTGGGAGGAAGGTGCTCGGGAGGCCCTCGAGCGGGCGCTGGCGGACGAGGGCCTGTGGGTCTCATCCTGGCGGCGGCCACCACTGGACCCCGATTCCCTGGGCGCCAAGGCGCGGGAACGCATGCCGGAGATCCTGCACGCGCTGATCCCGCACCCGGACGGGATGGACGCGGAAGACTTCGATTTGCGCCTCTACCGCGCGCGGCGCCAGTGCGAGGACCGCGCCGAGCTCGAGGGCCCGGAGCTCTACCTGGCCTCATGCTCGTCGCGGATCATGATCTTCAAAGGTTTGATGGCGGGCACGGCTCTGGCCGACTTCTACCTGGATCTGGCCGACCCCCGGACGGAAAGCCGGCTGGCGGTGTTCCACCAGCGCTACTCCACCAACACCGTCCCCGACTGGCAGCTGGCGCAGCCACTGCGCATGCTCGCCCACAACGGCGAGATCAACACGATCAGCGGCAACCGGAACTGGATGCGGGGGAGAGACAACGAGCTCGCTCCGGAGCTCCGGAGCGCGGTGTGGGCGTTGGGTTCCGACTCGTCTTCGCTGGACAACGTGATCGAGCTCCTCTGCCGCCAGGGGGCCGACCTGGCGGAGGCGATCATGACCGTGGTGCCCGAGGCCTGGGAGGACCGCGACGACGTGGCTCCCCAGGTCCGTGACTTCCACCGCTTCACCTCGACCCGCTTCGAACCCTGGGACGGTCCGGCGGCGCTCTCCTTCTCGGACGGTCGCTGGGCCGGCGCCGCGCTCGATCGCAACGGCCTGCGCCCGCTGCGGTACCAGATCGCGAAGGACGGACTGGTGGTCGCCGCCTCCGAGGCCGGCGTGGTGCCGATCCCGCCCGCCGACGTGCTGGAGCGTGGCCGGCTCGGTCCGGGTCAGCTGCTCCTGGTCGACGTCGAGAGCGGCGTCATCCTTCGCGACGCCGAGGCCAAGCTCGCGGTGGCCCGCAAGCTCGATTTCGGGCGTCTGGCGGACCTGGCGCTGGTCCCGCTCGGCCACGACGGGACGCGGATCGCGGTACCGGAGACGCTGACACGCCGTCAGCGCGCCTTCGGCTGGTCGGCTGAGGATGTGAGGGCCGTCCTCCAGGTGATGGCGGAGACCGGCGCCGAGCCCACGCTGTCGATGGGCGACGACACTCCCATCGCGCCCCTGGGCCGCGTACCGAGGCGGCTCTACGGACACCTGCGCCAGCGCTTCGCACAGGTCACCAACCCGGCCATCGACTCACTCCGAGAGCGCTCTGTGATGTCGCTGCGGACGCTGATCGGCGCTCACGGCCGGACCCTCAGCCCCGAGGTGGCGACAGCCGTGGGCGAGCGGCGGACGGCCCTCTTCGAGGTCGCCTCCCCGCTGCTCGGCGCGGGTGAGCTGGAGACGGTGGCGCGTGCCGGCCGGGTGCTCGACGCGACCTGCGGCCCGGGGGAGACGCTGCGCGGGGGCCTGGAGCGGTTGTGTCGCGAGGCGCTCGCGGCGGACACCTCGATCCTGCTCGTGAGTGACGAGGCGGCCGGACCCGAGCGCCTGCCGATCCCGATGGTGCTCGCGGTGGGAGCGGTCCACGAGTGCCTGCTCGAGGCCGGCTTCCGGCTGCAGCGCGATGTGGTCGCGGTCGCCGGTGACGCGCTCGACGTCCACGACCTTGCCTGCCTGATCACCGTCGGCGCCACCGCCGTCCACCCCCACCTGGCGCTGGCCACCGCGCGGACGTTCCAGGACCAGGTCCCGGACGGGGAGGACGCGGAAGAGAGCTACCGCCACGCGATGGAATACGGGCTCCTCAAGGTGATGGCCAAGATGGGCATCTCCTGCGTCAGCTCCTACTGCGGGGCCCAGATCGTGGAGGTCCTGGGGCTGGGTGCGGAGGTGATGGCCCTCTGCCTGCCGGGCATCCCCTCCCGCGTGGGTGGCGCCGATCTGACCGACCTCGACCGGCGCCTCCGCGCGTGGCAGCGAGCACGCCTGGGAGGTGGAGGAGCCGAGCCTGAAGAACCCGCTCGTCGATGTCGGGCGGTTCCGGTTCCGGAAGAACGGCGAGTTCCACGCCAACAACCCGGTCGCGGTGCGCACCGGTCAGAAGGCGGCGCAGTCGGGCGACTGGGCCGACTACCAGAGGTGGATCGAGCTGTCCACCATGGAGCAGCCCCAGGACCTCCGCGACCTGCTCCGCATCCAGGAGGCGGAGAGCCCGGCGCCGCTCGACGAGGTTGAAGCGGCGTCGCAGCTGCGCCGCCGCTTCGTCTCGACCGCGATGTCCCTGGGGGCGATCTCTCCCGCCACCCACGAGACGCTGGCGGTGGCCATGAACGAGATGGGCGCACGCTCCAACTCGGGGGAGGGCGGCGAGGACCCGGCGCTCTACGGCAAGGTCCGCGGTCCGAGACGAGACAACCGCGTCAAGCAGGTGGCGTCCGCCCGCTTTGGCGTCACTCCCGAGTACCTGCGGCAGGCGGATGAGCTCGAGATCAAGATCGCCCAGGGTTCGAAACCGGGCGAGGGCGGCCAGCTGCCCGGGGTCAAGGTCACGGAGCTGATCGCGCAGCTGCGCCACGCCCAACCCGGCCAGCAGCTGATCTCCCCTCCGCCCCACCACGACATCTACTCGATCGAGGATCTGGCGGAGTTGATTCACGACCTGCGGGCGGCCAACCCGCGCGCCCGGATCGGCGTCAAGCTGGTCGCCGAGGCCGGTGTGGGGACGATCGCCGCCGGCGTCGCCAAGGCCAAAGCGGATTACATCCTGATCTCCGGTCACAACGGCGGAACCGGGGCATCGCCGCTCTCCTCGATCAAGAACGCGGCCATCCCCTGGGAGCTGGGCCTCGCCGAGGCGCAGCAGGCCCTGATGCGCCACGGCACCCGGGAGCGCGTCACCCTGCGCACCGACGGCGGTCTGCGCAGCGGGCGCGACGTCGTGGTCGCGGCGCTGCTGGGGGCCGAGGAGTTCGGGTTCGGGACCGGGGTGCTGATGGCGCTCGGCTGCGACATGGCGCGCCAGTGCCACCTCAACACCTGTCCCGCCGGCATCGCCACCCAGCGGGAGGACCTCTGGGTCAAGTTCACCGGCCGCGCGGAGCACGTGATCACGTACCTCACGCTGATCGCCGAGGACGTTCGCCGGCACCTGGCCCGGCTCGGCGTTCGGACCCTGGACGAGATCGTGGGGCGGGTCGAGCTGCTCGCCGCCGTGCCGGGTGACACCGGGCTCGACCTGAGCGAGCTGCTGGGAGTCCCCGAGCACCCCGGGGCGCCACGCCGGCGCACCTGGCCGCGCAACGGCACCGCACCGACCGACGTGGAGCTGCCGAGCGGGCCGATCGACAACAGTCACCGCGCGATCGGCGCGGCGCGGCGAGACCTTCACCGCTCCTACCTGGGCGCGGCCGGCCAGAGCTTCGGTGCCTGGCTCGACGAGGGGTCGGAGCTCGAGCTCGAGGGCGAGGCCAACGACTACGTCGGCAAGGGGATGGGCGGCGGCCGCATCGTGATCCGGGCACCCGAGAAGGACGGCGCCGACCGCCTGGACCAGACGCCCGTCCTGGCCGGCAACACCTGCCTCTACGGCGCGACCGGTGGGACGCTGCTGCTGGCCGGCCGGGCCGGCGAACGCTTCGCGGTCCGGAACTCGGGCGCGGTGGCGGTCGTCGAAGGAGCCGGGGACCACTTCTGCGAGTACATGACGGGCGGGTTCGTGGTCTCCCTGGGGAAGGTCGGCCGCAATGTCGGTGCGGGCATGACCGGCGGTTCCGCGTACGTCCTGGAGTGGGTGCAGCTCAACGACGAGAGCGTCGCCGTGCGACCGGTGCCGGATGACGCGGCGCCCGTGCTGCACGGGCTGGTCCGCGAGCACGCGGCTCGAACCGGCAGCCGGCGAGCGCACGCTCTCCTCGCGGACTGGACGCGGGCACTGACCAGATTCCGGCAGGTCGTGCCGGTCTCGGAGCTCGCGCGGGAGATCGAAGCCGCCGGTGTGGCGTAGCGAAACGGAGGCTCCACCCGTTATGGTTACGCACGGTGAGCTCTCTGGGTAGTAGAGCGGCACAGCTGGGGACGGCCACCACGGGGGGCCGCTGGGGAACCGGGGTGCTGCAGAAGCGCTGGATCTTTTCCGCCGGGGCGGCATTCTTGGTGCTCGCGATGGTGGTCGGGGTGGCCCTCGGCAACCAGTACGAGTTCAACCAGAAGGTCGCCGGTCTCCACGCGACATGGGAGCAGGAGCGCGCGGCGGGGGTCTCGAAGGCCGAGCTGACGCCCCTCGAGAACAGCCTGGGCGCGATGGAGCAGCAGTCGAAGGGCCCGGTCCCCTATCCGTACTACTCGATGGCGCTGTTCGGGGACCCGCTGACCGCGCTGCAGTCCCGGTCGGGTGTCGTCTATCGCCAGGCGCTCGCCAGGACGCGGCGTGAGGCCCAGGCCGACCTGACCACGCTTCAGAGCGACTACGGGCCGACGCCGTTCGACCTGACCTCGCACCAGCAGCAGCTGGCGAAGGCCACCACGCCGAGCGACTACCTGAAGCTGGCCAAGGCGTGGACGGTGGAGGGGGCGCAGGTGACCGCCAATCGCGACGCGCTCGACAAGGAGTCGGGCGGCCTCACCGGCGGACTGCCCACCGACGTCGTGAGTGGCAAGGCCCAGCTCGAGCAGCAGGCGCAGCAGCTGTCGCAGGCGAAGCTCTGGACCGATCCCGAGCCGGCCGCCGACGGCGCCGCGCAGACGTACCTCAAGCAGAGCTATGCCGCGATGCTGCAGCAGCACGCGACGATCGCGAGCCAGGTGTCGTCCGCCAACCAGACGCTGACCGCTCGCATCCAGCTGAGCGGCAAGGCCCAGAACCTGGTCGGTGAGCTGCCCGGGATGATTCAGCAGTACGGTCAGAACACGAGCGACCAGCAGCAGTTCCAGCAGGCGCAGCAGGCGCTGTCGTCCGCCGGCAACGACCAGCAGCTGCAGGCGGCCGCGGGCACCCTGCAGTCGCTCTACAACTCGCTCTACCAGGCCAAGCAGCAAGCGCAGCAGGCCGCGGCTCAGGCGGCCGCCAACGCCTCGGCGACCAGCACCACGGCGTGCCTCCCGGATGCCTCCTCCCAGCCGGCGCAGGAGATCATCGTCTCCGAGACCAACCAGGAGCTGGTGGCTTACAGCAACGGCTGCCCCGTGCTCTCGACCCCGGTCACGACGGGGATGCCGGGCCTCCGGACGGATGTCGGCACCTTCCACATCTTCGCCAAGTACCCGGAGTACACGATGGTCTCTCCGTGGCCCCCATCCAGCCAGTACTGGTACCCGACCACGGTGGTGCCGATGGCGATGGAGTTCGTGAGTGACGGCACGTTCCTCCACGGGGCGCCTTGGGAGCCCGACGGCGCGATGGGACCGGGATCGGAGAACGGCCCGTACGCCAGCCACGGCTGCGTGCACATTCCGTCCACCGCCCTGCCCAACCTCTACAACTGGGCGAACATCGGCGCCACGGTGGTCGTCAACAGCTGAGGCCGGGGACCTTCCCCACCCCTCCCGTTTCGAACGGAATGGGCCGTTGGTGCACCAATCGCCCTGTCGCGGCGCCCAAAGTGGGCCGTTGGTGCACCAATCGCCCTCTCGCGCAGCGTCGCGCCTCGGGTCAGGCCCTGGGCGGCCCCATGACCTTCTGGAGTGCGTCCGCGGTCAACCTCAGACGCTCGCGCGGGTCGATGCTCTCCAGCGCCCGATCGAACGGCTCGACGACCACCGGACCGTCGTACTCCATCGCTCGCAGGGCCGCGAAGAACGCACCGATGTCGATCACGCCGGTGGAGCCGGGAAGCAGCCGCTCGTTGTCGATCTGCGCATCCACCGCGCGTCCGGCGGGCGCGTCGTTGACATGGACCAGGACGACGTCGTCGTTCGCCAGTCGAGCGAGGTCGTGCGGCGTTCCACCTGACGCGTACCAGTGCCAGGAGTCCAGCAGGAGTCCCGTCCCCTGGCCGACCTCGCGGCACAGGGCGAGCGCCTCGTCCACCGTGTGGACGAAGGGATGTCGGTGCCCCTGCCGGGAGGTCGCGGGACCGACGAACTCCAGGCCCAGGCGGCACCCATGTTCGGCCAGGGTGGTCGCGACCGGTTGGAGCCGGCCGACATGAAACCGCCAGTTCTCGTCCCATCCGAGATCATCTGAATACGGCCGTATCCAGCGAATGCATCGAGTGGCGCCCACCGACCCCGCACGCGCCGCGACGCCGCCCAGCTCCCCGAGGCCCGCTCGATAGCTCGATTCGTCGGCGGTGACGTCGAACGGCACCCCCCAACCTCCCGGACGCAGGCCGGCGCCGTCGATACGCTGCTTCAGGCGTTCGGGAGGCGTGTCGACCAGAGTCGCCTGGTCGAGCTCCACACCTTCGAAGCCGAAGTCAACCGCCGCCTGTACCGTCTCCTCGAACGACAGCGAGAGTCCGAGCATTCTCGGATTCAGACTCGTGAACATCCATCCATCCTCGGTCAACCTCAGGGGTGCGGTTCGAACGTGGGTGCGAGGCCGAGGCCGGTGGCACCCTCATCGGGCAGCCTCAACTGCCCCCGGAAAGAGTCGGGCCGGCCTCGACGCGGCGGCTCAGAGGTGCGACCCGAACCAGTCCAGATGCCGCTGCAGGAAGTCCTCCCGCTGCCCCGTCGGCCCCAGCCGGGAGAATCCGTGCGAGGCCCCCGGATAGCGGACGAACTCGACGTCGACCCCCGCCTGCGACAGCGCGGTGAACATCTCCTCGCCCTGACCGATCGGGCAGCGGTTGTCCGCCTCCCCCTGGATGATGAGCGTCGGCGTGACCGCGGTATGGGCCCGTGTCGAGGGCGAATGCTCCCGATACCACTCCGGGTTCTCCCACGGCTTCGATCCCCACTGGATCTGACCCCAGAAGGGCGTGATGTCGCTGGTCCCGTACATCGAGACCAGGTTGAAGCAGGGCGCCCCGCAGACCGCCGCCTTGTAGCGGTGCGTCCGCCCGATCGTGTAGGAGGTCATGAAACCGCCGTAGCTGTATCCGCAGATGCCGACCCGGTCCGCGTCGACGTAGTCGCGGGCGGCGACCAGGTCGACGGCCGCCTGCAGGTCGAGGTAGTCCTCGCCCCCCCAGTCCTGAAGCACGGCGGTCGCGAAGGCGCGGCCATACGTACCGGAGCCCCGCGGATTGACCGTCAGCACCAGGTAGCCGTGCGTCGCCAGCGCCTCGACCTTGGGCTGGAAGCCGAACCCGTGGTGGCCGTGGGGCCCGCCGTGGACCTCGAGGATCAGGGGGTACCGCCGGCCGGGATCGAAGTCGGGCGGGAAGAACAGCCAGGAGTCGATGGTGAGGCCGGCGCGCTCGAACCCGATCCGTTCCCACTTCGCGGCCGGATGTGCCTCCAGCAGTCCGTCGTTGTTGTGAGTGACGATCGTGGTCTCCCCGGACTCGCGATCCCAGACCGAGATCTCGCCCAGGGCCGAAAGGCTGGAGTGGGCCTGCACCACTCTGGTGCGGCCGGCATCCACGCTCATCCCGACGTTGGCCGCCTCCCAGGAGGTCAGCGCCGCCAGCTCTCGCGATTCGACGTCGAACGTGTAGAGATTGCTCGATCCCTCGCGGGCACCGTGGAACAGGACCCGCCGGTCGTCCAGCCAGACCATGGGCGAGGGTGGCACCGAGCTGGGGTAGCCGGCGTCCGGCACCACCGGCAGGTCGTCGGTCAGCCGGGTCAGCGCGCCGGTGGCCGCCTCGACCAGGAAGAAGTCCGGTTGGGACGTCCGGCCCGGGTCGGCGGTGCAGAGGACCCGGTCACCTGAGGGAGAGAACGTGTAGAGGGCCACGGATCCGATGTCGGCGAAATGGACGTCGCGGGCCTCACCGGACGCTACCGACTGCAGCCGCAGCCAGGAGTGCATACCGACCCGGTCCGACACGCGATAGGCCAGCGTCCTCGAATCCGGCGACCAGGTGGGGAACCAGTGGTCCTCGTTGCCGGTGCTCAGGCGGCGGGTCTCGCCGCTCGTCGCCGGCGCCACGAAGATCTGCGTGCGCCGGTCACCCAGGTAGCCGCGCACGTCCTCCTTGTAGTCGAGCCGGGTGGTGACGCGAATCAGCGGGTCGGGGCCGGCGGTGCGCTCCTCGGGGTCGACCGTCACCGAGTAGGCGATGGAGGCGCCGTCAGGGGACCAGGCGAGCCAGTTGATCGCCAGGTCGTGCTGCGCGAGCTTGGTCAGGGAGCCGCCCGCCGCCGGGACCGTGACCAGCGCCGGCTTGCCGAGCCGGTCGGTCGTGAAGGCGATGGTGGTGCCGTCCGGAGACCAGCGAGGATTGCCGTCGCGATGCCCTTCCTCGGTGAGCGGCGCGGCGCCCGAGCCGTCGACGGCAGACGTCCAGAGACTGCTCTTGGGCCGCTCTTCGGGATGCTCCGGATCGCCGCGCCCGAGCCCGTAGACCAGGCGCATGCCGTCCGGCGAGACCTGCGGGTCGACCGCTGCGGTCACCCCGTAGGTCGAGCAGCTCGGGGGTGAGCGACGTCGTCTGCACGCCTACAGCCATCAGGACCTCCTCTCCAATCGTCGTGCGCGGTGGCGCTTCTGCGCCGCCGCCGTATCACCCTTCAGGGTCGCACATACGGCTGGGGGGCCGCCGGCAACGGGACGTGGACGCCGTCGAGCACATCGGGGCGTGAAAACGGACGCGGCGGCGCCGATCTGGCGCCGCCGCGAGTATGGCGTTCCGACCCTGGCCGGCGTCTAGCTCGAGCTGACCCAGACCTTGTTCATCCACGGTCGCGCGTACTGCTGGAACGTGTTCAGCTGCATGCCGTGGACGCTGCTGAGGGTGCCGTAGGCCTGCTTCGAGAAGTAGAGGAGGTGGATCGGCACCAACTCCTGCATCAGGTTCTGATACTGCTTGTAGATCTCGATCCGCTTCTGCTTGTTGAGCGTCGGGTCCCTTCGTTGAGCAGTTTGTCGATCTCGGAGTTGGTGAAGTCCATGCCGTTGAACCCGCCGACCGCGATACCTGAGCTGGAGAACAGCTGCGACTGGTCGGGGTCGTTGGTGAAGTTGAAGCCGACCAGGATGATGTCGTAGTCCCGGGTATCGGTGAGCTCGGTCACCAGCTGTGTGAACTGGATCGCCACCGGCGTCAGGTTGCACCCCGATCGCCTTCCAGTTCTGCTGGACCACCTGCGAGATGTTGGTCAGCGTGAGGACTACCGGACGGGTAGTGCAGGGTGAAGGCGAGTGGCGTCCCGTTCTTGGAACGCATCCCATCCGAGCCCTTCGTCCAACCCGCCGCGTCGAGGATCTGGTTCGCTTTCGCAGGGCTGTACGTCGTACTGAGGCTTGGCGTTCGGATCGTAGGCCCAGCTGGTGGGCGGCTCCACCCCGGTGGCGTTCGACCCCTCGCCGAAGAGGATCGACTTGATCATCGCCGGCCGGTTGATCGCGTAGTAGAGCGCCTGGCGAACCTTGACGTCCTGGAGGATCGCGCCTGCCGGCTTCTGCGGATTCTGGTTCAGGGCCAGGAACTCGAAGGACGGCGTCACGAAGTTCGCGATGTTGAGTCCCTGCACCGTCTCCAGCGAGGCTGAGGCTCGACGGGTCGAGCTGCGCGCCCACGTTGACCTCGCCGGTCTTGAGCGCGTTCCCGATCGCCACCGCGCTCGGCAGCACCTTGAAGACGTAGTTGTCGAGATAGGGCGCTCCTCGCCAGTAGTTCTCGTTCCGCGCCAGCGTCGACTGGGCGCCCTGCTGCCAGGAGACGAACTTGAACTGGCCGTTGGTCACCGTGGGCGCCGAGTTGTAGCTCATGGTGTTGATCTGCGCCGCGGGGATGCTGCCCAGCACGTGCTTGGGCATGATCGGATAGGCGCCGTGGCTGTACAGGAGCGGCGCGTAGGTCGACTTGGTGTGGATGACGAACGTCTCGGGATCGGGCGCCGAGATGCTGTCCACGTGGAGCGTGAAGTCACCCCGGCGAGGCGACGCCACCGCCGAGTACTCGGGGGCGAAGATCAGGTTGTACGTGAAGAGCACGTCGTCCGACGTGACCGGGGTGCCGTCGGACCACTTGACGCCGGAGTGCAGCTTGAACGTATAGGTGTTCCCGTCGGAACCCCCGGTCGGCACCGAGGTTGCCAGCCCTGGTTCGAGGAGCCCCTTGGAGTTGACGAAGAGCAGGGGATCGTTGACCAGGTTGATCATCATGTTGCTGTAGACGTCCTGGCTCAGGATCGAGTTGAACGTCTTGATGTCGGTCGACCCATCCCTCGATGACCGAGCCGCCCTTCCGCGGCGCCAGCGCGGCCGCCGAGGCCAGGGTCGGCTCGAGCAGCACGCTGGAAGCGCCCCCCACCGCCAGTGCTGCGGCGGCGGTGCCGCGTAGGAAATCCCGGCGAGAGATGCCGCCTCCGGGCGTGGCTCGGTCGTCGACCGTCACTATCACCCATCAGATTCCTTCCTCCCCAGGTAGGCACTCATACTCGGCACTCAGTATTCGCAAGCTCGCTTTCTCCGTCCACTCCCAATACGGATCCCCCCTTGCCAGTGCTCGCCTACGTGCGGCCGCGAAGCCTTGGATCGAACGCGTCCCGGAGCCCGTTCCCGAGCACGTTGCAGGCGATCACGGTCAGGAAGATCATGAGTCCGGGGAGGACGACCAGCCACACCGAGTGCGTGAAGTAAACCTCCGCGTTGGAGAGCATGTTGCCCCAGCTGGGCGTGGGTTCCTGGATGCCCAACCCGAGGAAGTCCAGCGCGGCCTCGATCAGCACCACCTGCCCGATGCCGAGGCTGGCGGCCACGATCACGATCTGCAGGCAGTTGGGCAGCACGTGGCGGGACAGGATGCGGGTGTCGCGGGCGCCGATCGATCGGGCCGCGAGCACGTAGTCACGGCTCCGCAAAGACAGCACCTCGGCGCGCACCAGGCGAGCCAGGAAAGCCCAGCTGAGCGACGCGATGATGAGCGCCAGCGTGATGGCGTTGGGACGGAACAGGATCGCCATCAGGATGTAGAGGAAGATCGCCGGGATCGCCAGCACCACGTCGACCACGCGCATCAGCACATCGTCCACCCACCCCCCGTAGAACCCGGCGCAGAGGCCGACGATCCCACCGATCACGAGCGCCACCGACACCGCCAAGAAGCCGATGCCGAGAGAGATGCGCGCCCCGTAGACAAGGCTGGTGAGGGTGTCGCGGCCAAGCTCGTCGGTGCCCAGCAGGTGCTCCCGGGAGGGGCTGGCGTACGTGTTCAGGAGGTCCTGCTCGATCGGGGTGGTATGCGTTATCAGCTGGATCAGCGGGGGCGAAGATCGCGATCAGGATCAGCACCAGAGGATGACGGCCGAGGCCACGGCGGCCGGGTTGTGCCGCAACTCGCTCATCGACTGGCGCACGAAGCTGCGTGCCGGGCGCCGTGCGACCTGCTCGTCCTCGACCACCCGGGTGGCAATCCCGGAGGGCGCGACCCGTTCCGGTATCCCCTGGCGGCGGATCTCGGTCGGCTGGCTCATGACCGGGCGCCTGACGAACCGAACTCGCGGAGTTCGCTTGAGGCAGGTCATGCGTAGTGCACCCGGGGATCGACGATCGCGTAGGTGACGTCGGCGAGCAGGTTGCCGACCACCACCAGCAGCGACGCGAACGTCACGATGCCGAGCACGGTGGTGTAGTCGTACTGCAGCGCCTGGTCATAGAGCAGGAGCCCGATCCCCGGCCAGCTGAACACCACCTCGATCACCAGGGCCCCGCTGACGAGACCCGGGAGCTCGAGACCGATCAGGGTGACCAGCGGCGACAGCGCGTTGCGGAGCGCGTGAACGAACACCGTCCGCCGCTCCGGCATGCCCTTGGCGCGTGCCGTGGTCACGTAGTCCTGGTTCATGGCTTCGATCATGGTCGAGCGGATGAAGCGCGACCAGGTCGCGATGTAGAAGAAGCCGAGCACGATCGCCGGCAGCACCAGGTGCACGACGCGATCGCCGACGCCGCCCCCGTTGATCGGGCTGGTCGCGCCGCCGGAGGGCAGGAACGGCAGGTGCCACTGATGGAACGCGACCGAGAAGATCAGGATCAGGACCAGTCCCAGCCAGAACTGCGGGATCGCGAAGCCGGCGACCGACACCGTGGTCAGCGCCTGGTCGAACGCGCTCCCGCGCCTGAGCGCACCCATGACGCCGATCGGGATCGAGACCACGATGCCGAGGAAGATCGCGGTCCCCGTCAGCTCGAGCGTGTTGGGCAGGCGCTGCAGCACATCGCCGAGGACCGGCGTTCCGTTGATCAGGGAGTTTCCGAAGTTGCCCTCGAGAATGCCGGGGCTCACGTTCTGAGCGCCGCCGAGCAGGCGGGCGAGCCCGATCCATCCCATGAGCTGCCCGATCCCGATCCAGTCCAGGTACTGCACGGGGAGCGGCTTGTCGAGGCCCAGGTCGGCGCGAATGCGTGCGATGTCGGCGGGTGTCATGTTGGGCTCGAGCGTGAGGCCGGGCACGTAGTTGCCGGCCGTGAAGTGCATCAGCAGGAACGTGATCAGCGTCACGCCGAACACCACCGGGATCGCGAGCAGGAGTCTCCGGATGATGTAGGCGGTCATGACTGCGTCGATGCCTCCCGGGCCACGGTGCCCGACTCGACCGGGAAGAAGCAGGCGGCGACGTGGGCGCCACGCGACCACTCCGCGAGCCGGGGCTCGGCCTCCGCGCAGCGCGCCTGGGCGTTGAAGCAGCGGGTGCGGAACCGGCAGCCTGACGGGGGATTGACGGGCGAAGGCACGTCCCCCTGCAGGATGATGCGTTTGCGCTGGCGCTCCACGCGCGGATCGGGGATCGGGATCGCCGACAGCAAAGAGGCCGTGTACGGGTGCTTGGGCTCCCGGTGCAGCTCGGCCGCCGGCGCCACCTCCACCACCTTGCCCAGGTACATGACGGCGATCCGGTCCGAGATGTGCTTGACCACCGACAGGTCGTGAGCGATGAAGAGGTAGGTCAGGCCGAGCTCCTGCTGCAGGCGTTCGAGCAGGTTCACGATCTGGGCCTGGATCGACACGTCGAGGGCCGAGACCGGCTCGTCGCAGACGATCAGCGAAGGGTTGACCGCGAGGGCGCGGGCGATGCCGATGCGCTGGCGCTGACCGCCGCTGAACTCGTGCGGGTAGCGGTTGCGGTAGCTGCGCGAGAGCCCGACCGTCTCCAGCAGCTCGTCGATGCGTTGGGTTCGCGCCTGGCGCGTCGGCGAGAGGCCGTGGATGTCGAGCGGCTCGGCGACGATCTCGCCCACCGTCTGGCGGGGGTTGAGGGAGGCGTAGGGATCCTGGAAGATCATCGCCATCTCACGCCGCTCGCGCCGCATGTCACCGGCCGACAGCTTCCGCAGGTCCCGACCCTTGAACAGGATCCGGCCGGCGGTCGCCTCGATCAGGCGAATGACGGTCCGTCCCAGCGTGGTCTTGCCGCACCCGGACTCGCCGACCAGACCCAGGGTCTCGCCGGGCCGGATCGAGAGGTCGACGCCGTCCACGGCGTGTACGTGGGCGACCGTGCGCTGCATGACGCCGGCCCGGACCGGGAACCAGGTCTTCACCCCCTGCAGCTCGAGGAGGGGCTGGTTCTGGGTGGCCGCCGCCGGCGCCTCGGCCGCCACCTGCGAGCTCATGCCGTCGCTCCCTGCGCGGCGGCGGTCAGATCGACTCCCTCCTGAGCGACCCAGCAGGCGGCCCGCTGCTTCGGCGCCACCGGGGCGAGCTCCGGCCGCTCCTCCAGGCAGCGCTGCCGGCGGAAGGGGCAGCGCGGATGGAAGGGGCACCCGCGGGGGAGGTGTGCCAGGTCGGGGGGCAGCCCTTCGATCGGATGCAGCGGCTCCCGCTCGTCGGCGTCGAGGCGCGGGATGGTGCGCAGGAGCGCCCAGGTGTACGGGTGCCGGGGGTTGGCGAAGACCTCCTCCGTCGGACCCTCCTCCACCGCGCGCCCTGCATACATCACCATCACCCGGTCGCACATCCCGGCCACCACACCCAGGTTGTGGGTGATGAAGACGGTGGCGGTCCCGAACTCCTGGTTGATCTCCCGCAGCAGCTCCAGGATCTGCGCCTGGATGGTGACGTCGAGCGCGGTCGTCGGCTCGTCCGCGATCAGCACCTGGGGCGCGGTGGTCAGCCCCATCGCGATCATGGCGCGCTGCCGCATGCCTCCGCTGAACTCGTGCGGGTACATGGTGGCCCGCTTTCTGGCCTCCGGTATGCCGACCCGGCCCAGCATGTCGATCGCTCGTCGCCAGGCCTGGTTGTTGCTGATGTTCTTGTGCAGCCGGAGCGGCTCACCCACCTGCCACCCGGTCCGGAACACCGGGTTGAGCGAGGTCATCGGGTCCTGGAAGATCATCGCGATCTGCTCGCCGCGGATCGCCTCCATCTGCCGCTGGCTGAGCGTGCTCAGGTCGCGGCCGCGAAAGAGGACCTGGCCACTGGCGATGCGCCCGGGCGGGCGGATCAGACGCATCACGCTCATCACGGTCACCGACTTCCCGGAGCCGCTCTCGCCGACGATCCCCAGAGTCTCCCCGCGGTCGAGGTGGAAGGACACCCCGTCCACCGCCCGCACCAGTCCCTCGTCGGTGGGGAACTCGGTGTGCAGGTCGCGCACCTCGAGCAGGTGCTCGGTCATGCCGTCCGGTGCTCGATTCGCAGCGCTCTCCCGCGGTGTATGCGCAATCTCACTCCTCGTGCCCCCCAGAGCACGGTTCCCTTACGGACCGGGACGCGTCCCCTCTTGCCTTCCTCCACCAACGGAACGACCTCGACCTGCTCCGCTGAACCGGCAGTCTACACGGCAGGGATCCCCGCGCCCAACTGCCGAACGGCGTGCCCCCAATTCAACGCGTCAGGGGGCCACCCGAGACTGACTCTGATTGGGCTCGCCTTGGGCGCGGCATGGAGTCGAGGGACGAGTGGCGCGCTGGGTAGCCGTCGTAGGTGGCCGCGCCGCGTCCGAGCCGGCGCTACCGTAGGACGCCGCGGATCACCTGGAGCGCACCGGTGGCGGCAGCCTCCCAGGTGAAGTGGGTGGCTCGTTCGCGTCCGCCGGCGATCAGACGGGCTCGCAGCTCCTCGTCGTCAAGAAGCCGGCCCAGTCCGCCGGCGATGGCGCCGACGTCCCTCGGATCGACCTCGAGCGCGGCGCCCCCCGCCAGCTCCGGAAGCGAGCCCTGGGTGCCCACCAGTGCCGGCAGCCCGGCCGCCATCGCCTCCAGGAGAGGGAGACCGAAACCCTCGTAGAGGCTGGGCAGGCAAAGCGCGGTCGCCGACCGATAGAGCGCCGCCAGCGTCCGATCATCGACATGCCCCAGCAGGCGTATCCCGGGGTCGGCCCGGAGCTCGTCGAGGGCCGTGCCGTAGGCCCAGCCGGCCCGGCCCGCGACCACCAGCGGCGGCACCGCGCCCTGCCGCCGCAGTCGCCGGATCGCCCGCAGCAGGCGGGGCAGGTTCTTGCGCGGCTCGATCGTGCCCACGAACAGAAGGAACGGAGGCTCCACGCCGGGCGGCAGCGGCCCCTCGGGCACGCGGCCGTCGATGCCCGGTCCCTCCGGGATCACCACCACCCGGCGCTCGAGACCGGAGTTGGGATACGCGGCGAGCAGGTCGCGGCGGGTCGCTTCCGAAGGGCACAGCATTGCGGCCGCGTGACGCACCGCGGGCGGCATCAAGGACCCCAGGTAGAGGCGCTGCTGCCAGGGCACCTCGTCGGGCCGGACCCTGAAGGCGAGATCGTGGACCATGGAGACGGCGGGCGGAGCCTCAGGCCTTCGCCGCGGCGGCGGTGGCCAGTACGGGTACAGCACGGCATCGACGCCGGCCTCGGCCTCGGCTCCCGGGAGCCACCGGAGCTTTTGGGGCACCTCGTGACGCAGCGGCGAGACCAAGGCCCCAACCCGTCGCTCGTCCTGAGGCCGGACGCGCAGGGCGGGAGGGCGCTCGCGACTGCAGAAGAGGGTCAGCGAGAGATCGGGATCGACGTCGAGGAGTGCCTCGGTGATGCCGAGCGCGAACGTGACCATTCCGATGCGGTCGCGCCAGCAGGCGGTCAGGTCGACACCCAGCCGCATCGAGGCGCGCGGTAGCGGCGCGGCCTCCGCCCCGCTCACGAGCCGGCGGCGGTGGTGCGCGGGTCGAGGCGGTCGACCTCGTCGGCAGCGCCGTCCCCGGGCATCTCCGTCTGCTGGCGCGATCGGGTTCCGGGCCGCCACAACCCCTCCAGGTCGTAGTAGCTGCGTTCGCCGGGGAGGAAGACGTGCGCGAGGACGCTGTCGAAGTCCAGGAGGACCCAGGTCGCATCCTCGTAGCCGTCCACGGCCAGCGGGCGGATGCGGCGTTCCCGCGCGCGCTCCACCATGGCGTCTGCGATCGCCTTCACCTGCCGGTCGGTTTCACCCTCGCAGATCACGAAGTAGTCGGCGATGGTGGTCAGGCCACGGAGATCTACGATCACCGGGTCCCAGGCCTTGCGATCTTCGGCCGCTCCCCTCAGCAGCTCGGCCAGTTCACGCGAGTCCAGCGGTTCTCGTTCCTGCAATGCACCAAGTATGTCCGATCGGAGGCGGATTCAATCCCGATAGAGGTGGTGCGTCGCGATGTACCCGGCAACCGCGGGGTCCAGGGCGCCCTTGGGCACGGTGCCGGCGTGCAGGTGGCGGCGGAGCTCCGTGGCGCCGATGTCAGGTGTGCGGACCCGGCAGATCCGAAAGCGACCGTCCGGGATGCCCGCGTTCCGGAGATCCCCGGCGGTCGGATCCGGAAGGCCGGGCCGTGGGATCACGACCAGGGTCGCCAGCTCCAGCACCCGGTCCGGCCCGTACCAGGAACGCAGCTCGCGGGCGGCGTCCCAGCCCAGGACCAGGTACAGCTCGGCCCCTGGACACCGCGCGTGGACCTCCTCCAGGGTCAGCACGGTGTACGAAGGCCCCGCACGCCGCAGCTCCAGGTCCGACACCTCGAGCTCGTCGTGGCCGCGGATCGCCAGCCGGCACATCGCCAGCCGGTCCTGGTCGCCGGCCTCCGGCTGCGGACGATGTGGGGGGACCCCGGCCGGGATGACCAGGACCCGCTCCAACCCGGCGCACCGCCGGGCCGCCTCCGCCATCGCGACGTGGGCGACATGGATCGGGTCGAACGTCCCGCCTACGATCCCGAGCCTCACGGAGCGCCCTCTCTCACGCCGTCCCTTCCTGCAACCTCGTCCTTGCTGGGAGGCCGCATCCCGGCAATTGGGCGCTGCAACGGACGCTGAAGGCCACCTTCGCCGGGAAACGGCACTCCAGGCGGGGAGCGGTCACGGCTGGTACTCGAACTCGAGATCGCCCACGCGGACCGTGTCCCCCGGCTCCGCCCCAGCGTCGGCGAGGGCTGCCGAGACGCCCATCCGGTCGAGGATGACCTGGAAGCGCTGGACCGCCGGCTCCGCGTCGAAGTCGGTTCGCTCGACCAGGCGCTCGATCCGCGAACCGGTGATCTCGTAACCCCAGTCGTGGCGCACCACCTGCGGGGCGCTCTCCGTCCGGCGGAGCCGCACGCGGCGCGCGGCCGGAACCGACTTCTCCGGCTCCGGCAGCGCCGCCAGCTCGATGCGGATGCGTTCCAGCAGGGCGTCGATCCCGGTTCCGTCACGGGCCGAGATCCAGACGGCCTCCGCGAACGCGCCCGCGTCGCGGCGGTCCCTCGCCTCGGGCAGGTCGAGCTTGTTGACGCAGAGCAGGCTCGGGCGCCGGGCCAGCGCCTCGGAGTACGCGTCGACCTCGCTGCGGACGACGGCCAGGTCGCCGGCCGGGTCGGGCCCGGCGCCGTCGACGACGTAGACCAGCAGGCGCGTGCGTTCGATGTGACGGAGGAACCGCTGCCCCAGACCTGCCCCCTGCGCCGCGCCCTCGATGAGCCCCGGGATGTCAGCCGCCACCACCCGTGATCCGTCACTCAGCTCGGCCACGCCCAGCTGCGGCTCCAGGGTCGTGAACGGGTAGTCCCCGACCTCCGGGGTGGCGGCCGAGATCGCCCGCAGGAGCGAGGACTTGCCGGCGTTGGGGGCCCCTACCAGACCCACCTGCGCGATCAGCTTGAGCTCGAACCGGGCTCGAAACGACTCCCCTGGCAGGCCTGGCTCAGCCGTCTGCGGGGCCTGGTTGACGGAGCTCTTGAAGTGGACGTTGCCCCGTCCACCGACCCCTCCCCGGGCGGCCAGCAGCTCCGCCCCGGGGGCGTCCAGGTCCCCCAGGAGGTCCCCGGTTTCGTCGTCGAAGAGCATGGAGCCGACCGGGACCTCGAGGTGAAGGTCTTCGCCGCGCTTTCCGTTTCTCCGGGACCGGGCCCCGTGGCCGCCGTCTTCCGCCCGCCACACCCGGCGGCGCGCGATGTCCTGCAGTGAGGTCTCGTTGGGAGTGGCGTGGAGGATGATCGAGCCGCCGTCTCCGCCGTCTCCGCCGTCGGGGCCGCCCCGCGGTGTGAAAGGCTCACGCCGGAAGGTCGCCGCCCCGCGCCCTCCGTCCCCGGCGTGCAGGTCGACGGTGGCGGTGTCGACCAGCCGGTACCCGTGGGGCGGCATCGCCGCCTAGGAGCGGGGCCGGAAACCCGGCGAGAGATGGGCCGGCCGGGCGGTGCAGAGGCAAGGCACCGCCGAGCAGCGCAGGAAGTGCAGTTGTGCTCTCATAACCGAGCGCCACAGGCGGCAACGCCGCTTCCCCGGGGTCCCCGCGGAACGGAGCCTGCGGAGTTCCTTGGGGACGAGATGTGCCGCATTGGACGTTCCAGATCCGTCGGGGCTTTCGGCCCCGCTCAAACCTTAGTTGCTGCCCGCAGCTGCGGCCGATGCGGCAGGTTCGGGGACTCCGGTGCCGACGGTGGCCCGGCGACCGTCGCGGCCCACCCGCTGGTAGCCGACGGTGCCGTCCCGCAGCGCGAACAAGGTGTGGTCGCGCCCGACGCCGACGCCTGCGCCGGCCTGGATCCGGGTACCGCGCTGGCGGACCAGAATCGCGCCCGCCGTCACCGTCTGACCGCCGTAGACCTTGACGCCAAGCCGCTGTGAGTTGGAGTCGCGGCCGTTCTTGGAGGAGCCGCCGCCCTTCTTGTGCGCCATCTATTCCTTCCCCGCCTCGCCGGCGTCACCGATGCTCACGATTTCGAGCTCGCTCAGGTCGGCGCGGGCCCCGCGATGCACGCGCACGCGCTTCTTGGGCTTGTAGCGCAGGACCTCGATCTTCTTGCCGCGCTGGTGACGCACGACCCTGGCTTCGACCTTGATGCCCGAGACCGCTTCAGGGGTGACCTTGTGGTCCTTCCCGTCGCTCACCAGCAGCACACGATCGAGCGTCAGCTCGGCCCCGGGCTCGGCTGCCACGCGATCGACGAGCAGGTGGTCGCCGGCGGCGACCCGGTACTGCTTTCCGCCGCTGACGACGACAGCCGTCAGTGGTCCACTGGTTTGAGGCACGAACGAGCATTGTACAGCAGCGCTCAGGTCGGACGCCGCTGTGCGAGGCCTCGCCGGAGCACGGTGAACAGCAGCGCGAACGGCACCGAGACGATGGCCCCGGAACCGATCGCTCCGCCCAGCAGGGTCACCGTCAGCTGCCAGGTCAGCGCCTGGTCTCCGAAGACGTGCAGCCCGAGCAGCACCACCCCGCCGTAGACGGCGCCGCCGAGTGCGCCGGCCGGGATCGTGAGCGGCCAGGCGCGCGCGGGGCTGACGCTGCGCAGCAAACCCACCAGGTAGGCCGCGCCGAGAAGGCCCAGCGCGTGGACTCCGAGCGGTGCGCCGCCCGAAAGGTCGAGCAGCAGCCCCCCGAGCACCGCCCAGGCGAACGCCCAGCGCGGCCCGAGCACCCAGGCCCATGCCACAACCAGCGCCAGCACGAGGTTCGGCTCCATGCCCCAGACGGGCACGCCGCCCGGGAGGGCGAGCTGAAGAAAGGTGGCCAGCACCAGAGAGCCGAACCCGGCCAGCACCATGGTCATGGCTGGGTCCCTCGCACCACGAGCACCTGCGACGCCTGCGCCGGATCGGAGAAGGGGGTCACCTGCCCCCGGTCCACGGTTCCCGCCCCCTGACCGCCGAGGCTGACCGTGGTCAGGCGGCCGAGCGCGAGGCCGCCGGGGATCGCGGCATCGCCCGCGGTGACCACGCCCTCCCCAGGCAGGGGTTCGGTCTGACCCGTGCTCACCAGCCGTACCGGAAGGGCCGGCGTCCCTCCCTCCACGGTGCCGGTGAGGCCGGTACCGGCGGTCACCACCCCGACCGCGAAACCAGGCTCGGCGGTGGTTTCGACCTGGGCCGACCACCCGGTGACCGAACGGACCAGGCCGACCATCCCGCCGGCCGCGATCACCGCCATGCCGGGCCGGACTCCGGAGCGGCTCCCGTGGTCGATGGTGAGCGTGCGGCCGAGACCATCCGGGTCATGGGCGACCACGGTGGCGCCGGTGGTCAGCAGCTGATCCTGGTGACGGAGACCGAGCTCGGCGCGCAGCTGCGCGTTCTGCCGCTCCGTCGCCTGGAGCTGCGCCAGCTGGGCCGCGAGGCGGCGGTTCTCCTCCTGCAGCTGCTGGTTCTCGTCCGCCGTCTGGCGATTCCCGACGAACCAGGTCGCCGCGCCGTTCATCGCGCCGTCGACCAGGGTCGCGGCCTGCATCGCCGGCGTCAGCGCCCCCGTCGCCGCAGCCCGCGGAGCCCTCGCTTGGGGAAGCTCGGAGGCGGTCCCCAGGGCCACCACCAGGAGCACGGCGATCGCGAACAGACCGGTTGCGCGCGAAGACCTGGCGGCCTCGCGGCGAACAAACCTGACGGCTGTGTGAAGTGGCGACATCGATTGCTGGGATGAGCTGGTGTGACGGATGGCGACAGACGGACCCGCAGCCGCGGATGCCCGGCATGATACCGACCCGTGCCCGCGCCGGGAGGGGTTGCCGGGACCCTACACAACCCGGAGCAAACGGCGATTGGTGCACCAGTTGTCCATTCCGAGCGCCGCAATTGGGGGATTGGTGCACCAACAACCGACTCCGACGACGTTGGGAATGGGTTCGGTGCTTCCCTTCCAAACGGCTCGGGTGACACGTCCTAGGGGAGATAACCGGCCAGCAGTCCGAACCCCAGCACCAGGACGGCGAGGCCAAGCAGCACCTGTGGGTAGGCGCGCCGGCGCAGCTCGGGATAGCGCCGCAGCGGGATCGCGGCCAGCGCCGCCACCAGGCAGGCCCCGACGCAGATCAGCGCGAAGAGGAGCACCCCGGCCAGGTTGTCACGGAGGGGCGGCAGGACCAGCGATGCGAAGAGGGCGGTCTGCGGAGCCCAGGAGAGCAGCCGCACCACCTGGCCTGCCGTCGAGAAGCGCTCCTCGGGCTCGCAGAGGAGGAGGAGCGCCGGGAGCGCAGCCAGATAGGCCACCGCGGCAAGGGCCCGCTCGACCACCTCGAGAGGCAGCGTGGTCCCCTCCACCTGGGCCGGGATCAGGCTGCCCGCGCCGAGCGCCGGGCCGAGCACGGCGACCATCCACACCACCTGCCCGAGCAGCAGGAGACGGCCCGCGGGGAGGTCCGCGCCGGCCAGCAGCCACAGCAGCCACCCGCCCGCGCCCAGCGCCCCGAGCGCGATGAAGACGGTGTGCTCGGCCACCCGGCACCGGGCTCAGAGGCACGGCGACCTGGGTCGCCCCCAGTGCCAGCAGCACGACCGCGCCGCCGGCGGCGGGCGCCACTCGACGGAGGCCCGATCGCGTATGCCGGAGGAGGCCGAGGCCGTCGGGTGCGCCGAGGAGCGCCCGAACTCCTCCCTCCACGATCAGCCCGAACACCAGGATGGAGAGTGCGCCCGGAAAGAGCACCAGGGCGATCGCCTGCGCCGCCAGCTCCGCGGTCATGCCGGGGCCCTTTCGAAACCGACCGGCCGGGTGGGGAGGCTCCCGAGCCGGGGGGAGCGGATCACGTCAGCCCCACCGTCTGCAGCACCAGCCAGGGCACCACACCGAGCGCGAGCGCGATGCCCATCACCAGGCCGAACCCGACCGCGCGTCTTCCCCGCGGGACGCCGAGAGCCCTGCCCATTCGGAGCCCGATCAACATCCAGAGCAGCAGCCCGAGGCTCAGCGGGACGGTGAGCAGCGCTCCCACCTCGGTGGCGGCACGCAGGAGATAGAAGCGCGCCGCGAAACCGGCAAAGGGCGGGAGCCCGCAGAGCACGGCGCCCACCACCACGCTGAGGGCGCCCGCCCGCCGGGGCTCTCCCAGCGCCATCCGTGCCTGGGCCAGGTCGTGCAGCGGGAGGCGCACGAGCAGGATCTGCAGCAGGATCAGGTACGCCCCTTGCATGCCCGCGCCGTCGGGCACCACGCAGCCAAGGCCGGCCAGCGCCAGTCCCCAGTCGGCGAAGAAGAGGAAACGCCACGCCACCAGGTCGTCCTTCGCACGCCAGGCGCCGACCACTCCCCAGGCCAGGTTCAGTACCCCGAACGCGATCGTGAGCGCGCTGTAGACGATCAGTGCGGGGGCCGGCAGCGTCGTCAGCACCTGGGAGGCGACGATCAGGACCAGGATCGGTGAGACCAGCGCCAGCCAGCTCATCTCACCTTCCGACGCCGAGGCGCGGACGGTCCGCCCCCGGACGGTCGGGAAGAGCCCCGCGATGGCGATCAGCCCCAGGACGACGCCGAGCACCCCCAGGTTCTGCGCCACCGCGGACTGGGGGACGTCGAGGAGCACGGTGCCGATACCGAGCAGGAACGCACCCGCCGCCTGTTCACGAGCCCGAGGACCGATGGCGCCTCCGCGCGCCGCCTCCAGGCCCACCAGGAGCAGCACCACGATCGCCGCGTAGCGCGGATCTCCCGCCAGCGAGACGCCGGACAGAGCGCCCAGCGAGATCAGGCCCACGCGGACCTGCGTACCCCGCTCGGCCAGACGCATCGGGGTCGACGCCACGGAGAGCCCGAGCGACAGCAGGCCGGCCGCGAGCAGCCCCCGAACCGGAAGCGGAGAGGGGTGGAGCTGGACCGGTCCCAGAGCGGGGGCGCCGGCGATCGCATACAGCGTGACCACCGCGCCCACCACCGCGAGCACGTCGCTGGCGCCGCGGAAGAAGCGACTCCTGCCCTCGCTGATCTCGGACGGGAGCAGCTCCAGCGCCGCCCGTGACGGCTGACCGGAACTCATCGTGCCGGGCCGGTGGTGGGCGTCGGAATCGGGATCATGGCCAGCAGCAGGGCCACGATGCAGGCGCACAGCGCGAGGGGTATCGAGCCCGCGACCCCGAGCGCCAGAGCCTCGATCGCGGCGCAGGAGGCGAGCGCTGCGCGGTCGGGCGTCGAGGTGAGGCGCATCACCGCAAGTGCCGACACCGTCAGCACCCCCGCCAGGCCCGGCGTTCCGATGTCCAGCGTGTTGATCAGAAACAGGGACACCGCGAAGAGCAGGACGGCCGCGATCAGCCGCGGCGAGGAGCCGGGCGCGAACAGGACCCATCCGGGTGCGCCGTCGCGCTGGCGGAGGATCCCGTACCCAGCGCCCCCGATCAGGAGCAGCAGCCCGGGGATCGTGTGCCCGGCGGCGATCTCGATTGCGCAGAGGCCGGCACCGACCAGCAGCGCTCCGCATCCAAGTCCCCGCCGCCCCTCGGCGAGGACGGTGATCGACGCGCCGAGCCATGCCACGATCACGCCCACGACCGCCAGCGCCTCGGTCATCTCGGGGTTCCTGCGAAAGAGACCCGGGCGGGGAGCGTGCCGATGTTCGACGCGTGAATCACCGGGTCACCACGATCGCGAGCACGAAAGCGATCGCCGCCCAGAGCCAGATCGGACCGCGCTCGCTCGCGATTTGCATGCGTTCCAGCGCGCGGTCCCACCCCGGCGCGTGCAGGCGCAGCCGGCCGGCCACCCAGCGCAGGCCGTCCGCCGGAGTCGGCGCGGGTACGCGGAGGAAGGGTGCCGGCATCCGCTCCGGCGCCGGCACGGTGCGGAGCGCGCGGGTGGTCAGGGGGAGGAGGAGGACGAAGACCGCCGCCAGCGCCCCGAGGGCGAGCGCGCCCCAACCCCCCGAGGCCGCGACCAGGTTGCCGGCGGTCACCGTGAGGGGAGGTGATGCGTTCTGGTTGGGGATGGCGGCGGCGGCGGCCGGCAGCGCGACCGCCAGCTCGAAGAACCCCACCAGCGCACCGCCGGCCAGGCTCAGGGCCACCACCAGCAGTCCGCCGGCCGCCGACCCGTCGCGCGTGACGGGGAGGCGGGAGGACCGGGCGACGGCGGCCAGCGCGAGCACCCAGGTGATCCCCAGGACCAGCACCAGCAGCGGCGCGGGGGGTGCGTCCGGTGCGGCCTGCAGGCTCGCCTCGGCGGTCAGAGCCAGGCTGCAGAACGCCAGTCCGGGCGGCACGGCGACGGCGAGCGCGCAGCCCACGATGCTGAGACGGCCCTCAGCCGGCAGGAGCAAGCTGATCAGCTGCCCCAGCGTGGCTGCCGCGATGCCGGTGACTCCCGCCGCGATGCCCAGCTGCGTCCCCAGGCTGAGCGCGATCGCGGACACCGCGACCTGCATCAACGCGACCTCGCGGAGCGCCTCGCGACGACCCCGCGCCGCCTGGGCGCGCAAGCCGGCCGCGATCAGCGTCAGCGCCGCCCAGACCGCGACCACCACCCGCAGCGCCCCCGCGGGCCAGGTGCCGGCGCCGAGCTGCGAGGTCTCGAGCAGCAGGAAGAGGCCGAGTGGGGTCAGCAGCACCAGCGTCACTCCACTCGCCTCCTGACGCGTGCGGTGCAGGCTCCCGCTGAGCCAGGTCGGCCAGGGCAGCAACCCTGTCAGGCATGCCATGGCCAGCACCACCAGCAGGAATGGGATGGGCGAGAACGCGGTGACCGGAATCGCCGTGTAGGCGGTGGTGCCGGCCACCGCGAGCACGATCGCCGCCGCCGCCAGCAGGGAGAGGGTGGCGATCACGAGAGAGGGCCAGAGGCCACCGAACAGCCGTCCGCCCTCCTCCCGGTGCGCCGCGACCAGGAGCAGGCAGGCGGCGCCCACGCCCACCGCGAGGAGTGCCAGACTCCCCGCCTCCACCGCCAGCAAGGCGCAGGCGGTGGCCAGGGTGCCCAGCGCGGAGAGCGAGGTGCCTGCCCCGCGGACGGTGACCAGGACCCCGACCGCCGCCAGCAGGATGACACCGGCCGCGAACCGGATCGCGTCCAGCTGCAGCAGCGGTGGCAGGGTGACCGCCTGCAGCACCACCCCGACCGTGGTCGGCAGCTGTCCGACCGCGAGCCAGGTCCCGATCAACGCCGCCAGCGCCGCCCAGGTGGCCACGGCTCCCGTCATGCGGGCAGGAAAGAGCCACGGCGGGACCGCCCAGGAGAGAAGCCCGCCCGCCACCAGCACCGCCGGCGGAAGCAGGATCAGAGCGCCGGGCATACGGCCGCCAGTCTAAAGAGTCGCAGGCCCGTCTCCCCCCGGGCAGCACCCGCATCCCGCTTCGCCTAGAGCCCCGAGTGCCTTCCGCAGCCCACGCCTGGGCCCGCCGCGTGGTCACGCGCGAGCGGGTGCGGAGCACTCGGGCGACAGCCCGAAGCAAGCCCCCGCTCTGCCCTCACGAGAGCACCCCGCACTGGTGGCCCCGGCAGAGAACGGCCCCGAGTGCGGCCGAGGGGTTTGGGGGCGCAGCCACCCAAGTCAGGCAAATGCGCGCGCGCAACCGGCACGCCGGTCCCTACGCCGCCGTGCAGCGAAGCGCTCGCGCGCCAGCGCGACCTCCCCGCTCCCCGAATGCCGGCACTCAGGGGTTCCACGCGTCCTCCCCACCCACCCCAGGGCCGGCACTCGGGGGACGGCGCCGCCGTGCGACGATGGGTGAATGCCCTCCGACGATGCAGCACCGAGCCGCTGGACGGCGGCCACCGTCTACTCCGACATGTGGGTCGACCCCGAGGACGACCCGCGGGACCAGCATGTCCCATCGACCGACGAGCGGTCGACGCTCCTCGACTACCTGCACGGCTACCGGCTCACCGCCGAGATGAAGTGCGCGGACCTCGATCCCGAGCAGCTGGCCCGCCGCAGCGTCCCGCCGTCGACGATGTCGCTCTTGGGACTCATCCGGCACCTGGCCGACGTCGAGCGGAACTGGTTTCGGCGGGTGCTCGCGGGACAGGACGTGCAGCCGGTGTACCGCACGGAGGATGACCCCCAAGCGGCGTGGGACGGGGCGGTCGCCGACCCGCGGGTGGTGGCGCAGGCGTGGGCCGACTGGCGCGCGGAGATGGCGTTCGCTGATCGACAGCTGGAGGGCGAGACCGACCTGGGCCGGATGGTTCGGACACGCCAGGGTGAGCCGGTCCAGGTGCGCGACGTGCTGGTCCACCTGATCGAGGAGTACGCCCGGCACTGCGGGCACGCCGACCTGCTCCGCGAGCGCATCGACGGTCGGGTCGGCCAGTAGCCCTCGATCCCGCCGCGGCACCCACCCGAGCGCTACCGCAGGATTTCGACCTGGTCACCGTCGCACACGGCGTGCTCTCTGCCGACGCGCTGACCGTCGAACCGGGCTGAGCGGCCCCAGACCCTGGCCCCGGCGAAGCTCGTCCCGAGGTCTCCGTGGATGTGCGCGGCCACGTCGGCGACGGTCGCCCCGCGCGGCAGCGCGATCGGCTCCTCACCGACCGCGCCTTCGAGTCGGAGGTAGACCCGGACCAGGTCGACGAGCCCCCAGACCGCGTTCCGCAGCGCGCCGAGGCTTTGTTCGTCCAGGACCGTGACCGCGACCACCCGCAGCTCGGGCGTCGCGCGCCGCAGCGCCTCCAGCGCGCCGTCGGGAGCCTCGTCGAGCTTGGTGGCGACGAGCAGCGCCGGCAGCTCGATGCCCGCCCGCTCGACCTCTGCGCGCACCTCGCGTAGGGACTGGGGGTCGGCGCCGAGGTCCTGACAGAAGAGCACGGCGTCGGCCTCACGCAAGACTCCGAGCAAGGCCCTGCCGCCGCCGCGATCATCAGCCGCCCCCGGGATCAACCCGGGAATTTCCACCAGCTGCACCAGCACCCCGCCGATCCGGGTCAGCGCCGGCACCGGCCGGGTCGTCGTGAACGCGTAGTCGCCGATCTTGATCTGGACGTTGGACAGCGCCTGCAGCAGCGACGACTTCCCGCCGTTGGGGGGTCCGACGAGCGCTACTTGGGCCGCCCCCTCCCGACGGACCGCGATGCTGTCGCGCTGCGTGATGCGGGAGCGGATGCGGGTCTCGGCGACCTGGGCGTGCACCCATTTGCGAAGGTCGGCATAGGGCCCGTTCTTGTAGTTGGGCAGCTCACCGAGGATGGCCCGCAGCTCGCGAAGCCGGTCGGATCCCTCCTTGCCGGCGAGGCGGCGCCGGATGAGCCGCATCTGCGTCTGGTGCGGGATGGGCAATGTCTGTACTCCTGATGGACAGCGGTATCAGCAGGAGCAGGTGCGAACCGCCGGCGAAGCCGACGACGGATCGCGTCTGTTACTCCGCTGCTTACGTCGACGCGAGGTTCGTAAGCAGCCGATCAGCCGTTCAGTCGGGGGACCTTCCCACGCCAGCGGCGTTCGCCGGGGGCGAGCATGCGCGGGATGTTACCGCGCCCGTCCGCTCAGCCGAGCCGGGACAGCGCCTGCACGAGGTCCTCGCGGCGGGCCCGCTCCTTTTCGACCACGGCCTCGGGGGCTCGCTCGACGAACGACGCGTTGCCGAGCTTGGCCTCGACCCGCGCCAGCTCGGTCTCCAGCCGCGTGCGCTCTCGCTGGAGCGACGCCGGGTCGCGCTGGGCGGCGGGGAGCTCCACCATGCCGTCGACCGCGGTCAGCGGGAGGGCACCGGTGGCGGCTGGACCCTGCTGCCGCTCGACCTGCGCCCACTCCGCCAGGAGCGCGGCGACGTCCGGATCGACCGTGCCGGCGAGCCAGAGCCGGCCGCCCCGCTCGCGAGCGCCGGCCTGCTTGCGGATCCGGCGCAGCTCCTCGGTGGCCTCGATCGCGAGCTGAACGCGAGCCTCGGCGGCGGGTTCCCGGATCGCCGGATCCGCGTCCGGCCACGCGCTGCGCATCACGAGGTCGCGCTGCCCCGGGAGCCGGTGCCAGAGCTCCTCGGTGACGAAGGGCATGAAGGGGTGGAGGAGGCGGAAAGAGACGTCCAGCACGTGGACCGCGACGCCGCGGGCCACCGGGTCGCCGGCACGCAGGCGTGTCTTGGCCGCCTCCAGGTACCAGTCGCAGAAGTCATGCCAGCAGAAGTCGTAGAGCGAGGTGATGGCACCGGTGAACGTGAAGTCCTCGATGCGGGCCCTGACCTCCGCCGTCACCCGGTCGAGACGGGAGAGGATCCAGCGGTCGGTCAGCGCGAGTTGCTCGCGTGGCGGCAACGGTGGCACCGGCCCGCCCGGCAGTCTCTGGATCACGAGCTTGGTCGCGTTCCACAGCTTGTTGGAGAAGCGCCGGTAGCCCTCGATGCGGCTCTCGTCGTACCGGACGTCCTGGCCCGTCATCACCACCTGGCAGGCCCAGGCGCGAAGCGCGTCGGCGCCGTAGGTGCGGATCAGCTCCCTCGGATCCACCCCGGTGCCCAGCGACTTCGACATGCGCCGGCCGTCGGTGGCCAGGATCGTGGCGTGGATCATCACGTCCCCGAAGGGCACCTGGCCCATGAACTCGAGGCCGCTGAAGATCATTCGCGCGATCCAGAGGGTGATGATCTCGCGTGCGGTCGTGTTGACCGAGGTCGGATAGAACTTGCGGAGGTCGGGCGTCTGCTCCGGCCAGCCCAGCGTGGCGAACGGCCAGAGGGCGGAGCTGAACCAGGTGTCGAGCACGTCCGGGTCTTGCGTCAGGTCCGCCCCGGCGCAGGTGGGACACGCCGACGGTTCGTCGACCGAAGCGAACTGGTGCCCGTCGGCGCAGGTGTAGACCGGGATCCGGTGGCCCAGCCAGAGCTGGCGGCTGATGCACCAGTCCCGGATGCCTCGCAGCCAGTCTTCGTAGGTGCGCTGGAAGCGGTCCGGGTGCCAGCGCACCTCGCCGCGGCCACTCGACTCGAGCGACCGCGCCGCGAGGTCGGACATCCGCAGCCACCACTGCTCGGAGACCAGCGGCTCGAGGACGGTGTCGCACCGGTCGCAGTGGCCGACCTCGTGCGTGTAGGGGCGCTCTCCCTCCAGGAACTCCTCCACCCGGAGATCCTCGACGATCCGCTCGCGCGCTTCCAGCGTGGTCAGGCCGTCGTAGCGGGGGAGGCTGGTGGCGTTGAGACGGCCGTCCGGGTGCAGGCCGTTGATCAGCTGCAGGCCGTGCCGCTCGCCCAGCTCGTAGTCCAGCGGGTCGTGTCCCGGGGTGATCTTGAGCGCGCCGGTGCCGAAGTCGCGCTCGACCGCCGGATCGGCGACGATCGGCAGCCGCCGCCCGACCAGCGGCAGGATCGCCGCCTTGCCGACCAAGTGTCGGTATCGGGGGTCCTCAGGATGGACGGCGACCCCGGTGTCGAACAGCATGGTCTCGGGGCGGACGGTAGCGATCGAGATCGTCTCGTCCGAACCCTCGATCGGGTACCGGATCGTGTAGAGGGTGTCGGTGTGCTCCCGCCACTGCACCTCGAGGTCCGAGATCGCCGACCGGCACCGCGGACACCAGTTCACGATGCGAGGGCCGCGGTAGATCATCCCGAGCTCGTAGTAGTGGACGAACGCGGTGCGGATCGCCGTCACGTACGGCTCGTCGAGCGTGAAACGGGCGCGCGACCAGTCGAGTGAGGCGCCCAGCTCGTGCAGCTGGCTCAGGATGACGCCGCCCACCTGCTCGTACCAGGCGGCGACGCGCTCGTCGAACGCCTCCCGACCCAGCTGCTCTTTCGTCGTCCCCTCCTGCGCCAGCTGCTTCTCGATCACGTTCTGGGTCGCGATCGCGGCGTGGTCGGTGCCGGGGAGCCAGAGGACCTCGTAGCCGGTCATCCGCCGGTAGCGGGACCACGCGTCCTGCAGCGCCACCTGGACGGCGTGGCCCAGGTGCAGATCGCCGGTGATGTTGGGAGGCGGGATCGCGATCGAGAAGGCCGGCTTCGTGCTCTCGGGGTCGGCGCGGAACAGGTCGGCATCCAGCCAGCGCCGGTACCAGCCGGACTCCACGGCGCCCGGGTCATAGGCGCCCGGCATGCTGCCGGAGGTGATCTCGTTCGGGTCGGTGTCGGGACTGGTCATCGGACGTGCGGTCTCCTCGGGTGGCGGATCGGGGAAGCCGGCGCGGTCAATGGGTCCGGGAGCGCGCCGGCGAGACTACGGGTACGTCGTCTACGGCGCGATCCATGGCGAGGGAATTCTACGCGCAGGCCTTCGATCTGCCACGCTCGGGCCATGCCCGCCGACCAGCCCACGATTCTCGCCACCTCGGGTGGCATCCGACTCAGCCGGCGTCACCACGCGGCGCCGGGAGCGCTGCTGTGGCACGCCGTCGAGCTGGGCCGGGGCGGCGAACGGCCCCGCGTCTGCTATCTGGGGACCGCAAACGGCGACGACCTCTTCTGGCAGGCGCACCTGTTCGACGCCTTCAGCGGCACCGGCGTCGAGTTCTCCTGCCTGCGGCTCTTCCCGATGCCCAACGTCGCCGACGCGCGCGGCCACCTGCTGCGTCAGGACACCGTCTGGGTGGGTGGCGGAAGCGTGGCCGGGCTGCTGGCGATGTGGCGCCTGCACGGGCTGGACACAATCTTCCGGGAGGTCTGGGAGGCGGGCGTGGTGCTGGCGGGCGTCTCCGCCGGCTCCCTGTGCTGGCATGTGGGTGGGACCACCGACTCCTTCGGCCCCGAGCTGCGGCCGGTCACCGACGGGCTGGCGCTGCTCCCCTATGCCAACGGCGTCCACTACGACGCCGAATCTCAGCGCCGCCCGCTGCTGCAGCAGCTGGTCGGAGAGGGAGCGCTTCCCGACGCCTACGCGACCGACAACGGGGTCGGGCTGCTTTACCGCGGCACGGAGCTGGTGGAGGCGGTGAGTGAGGTCGCCGGCGCCGGCGCGTATTCGGTCCGGCGCACCGGTCCCGGCGCGGTGACCGAGGAACGCATCGAGCCGCGTCTGCTGCCCGAGCCGCCCGCCGAGGACTGACCACCACCAGGTGGGCCGTTGGTGCACCAATCGCCCTCTTCCGGTGCTCCAAGTGGGGAATTGGTGCACCAACGCCGTGTCCGCGGTCTCGGTCTAGCGTGTCCCATCCGATCCCGGGTGACGCATCGGGACCAGCGACATGATCTCGGGGAACGCCCCCGGGATCCGCCGCGCGAGGCGCAGCAGGGTGGGTCCGACCGTGATCTCGGGTGGGTTGCGCGCGATGCCACGCGAGGACCGCGTCGCTGACCTGACGCGGGCTGACCTCACCCGCGGTGTGCGCTCCGGACCTTGCGAACATGCCGGCCTCGGCAACGAAGTAGGGGGACACCAGCGTGACGCCGACGCCGGTGCCGCGCAGCTCGTTGCGCAGCGCGAACCCGAAGGCGCGGAGAGCCGCCTTCGTCGGTCCGTAGACGATCTGGCCCGGCGCCGGCAGCTGGCCGCCCATCGAGGCCATGAGCAGTATCTGCCCCCGGTGCCGTGCGAGCATCCCCTCCAGAAGGAGACGGGTGAGCACGATGGGCGCCCGCACGTTCACCTCCACCATCTCGTCGATGGTCGCCACGTCGACGTCGAGGAGGTTGCGGCCACCGGAACCCACGCCGGCGTTGCTCACCAGCACGTCGACCTCGCCCGCCTCACGCGCCAGGCGCTCCACGTCGGCCGGCCGTGCCAGGTCGGCCACGATGGACTCCGAGCCGACCAGCTCGCGGGCGAGGGGTACCAGGGCATCGGCCCGGCGGCCGCTCAGAACCAGCCGGTACCCCGCGACGTGGAGGGAGCGTGCCAGCACCGGCCCCAGGCCGGAGGTGGCTCCCGTCAGGAGCAGGCGGCCGCCGCGCAGGTCCCGCATGGAACAAAAAAAGCGCGGCGCCGAAGCGCCGCGCTTGATGTTCTTTCGAACCTACGAGAGGCGGACCCGGCCGGCCCGAGGCCCCTTGGGGCTGGCCTCGACCTCGAAGGTCACCGCTTCCCCGCCACGCAGGCTGTCGAAATCCGCCTCCGTGCCGCTCCGATGGAAGAAGTACTCCTTCCCGTCTTCCGCCGCGATGAAGCCGAACCCGCGATCGGACACCAGCTTCTTGATCGTTCCGCTTGGCATTCCTAGCCCTCTTCTCGAACTCCGCTTACAACGTCGAGGGCCCGTTCGAGAAGAGAGGTCACCGCGGCGATGCGCCCCGTTCAGCGCGGTCAGAAGTGTACCGGAAACGGGTCATGTCGACACAACGAATTCGCAGCAGCGCTGCCCCGAGGCTCAGGCGCTCTCCTCGATGACGCCCACGGTGCTCGGGTCGTGAAGCTCGTAGACCGGCGCCCCGCCCTCGCCGTCGATCGTTGCGCGCGTGATCGTGCAGCGCTTGATCTCGGGCCGCGACGGGATCTCGTACATGGTGTCGAGGAGCGCCTCTTCGATGATCGACTTCAGCGCGCGCGCACCGGTACCCCGGTCCACCGCCCGGTCCGCGATCGCCCGCAGCGAGTCGGGCTCGAACACCAGCTCCACATTGTCCAGGCCGAAGAACTTCTGATACTGCTTGACCAGCGCGTTCTTCGGCTCGGTCAGGATGCGCACGATGTCCGACTCGTTGAGCGGGTGGAGCGTGACCACGATCGGCAGCCGCCCGATGAACTCAGGAATGAACCCGAACTTCATCAGGTCTTCCGGCTGCAGGTACTGGAAGATCTCGGAGCGCTCCTGCTTGGTCACCGGAGCGTCCGACGCCCCGAACCCGATCGACCGGCGTCCGATCCGGCGCTCGATCACCTGCTCCAGGCCGTCGAAGGCGCCGCCGCAGATGAAGAGGATGTTCGTGGTGTTGATCTGGATGAAGTCCTGGTGGGGGTGCTTGCGTCCACCCTGCGGCGGCACGTTCGCCACCGTGCCTTCCAGGATCTTGAGGAGCGCCTGCTGGACACCCTCGCCGGAGACGTCCCGGGTGATCGAGGGGTTGTCCGACTTGCGCGCGATCTTGTCGATCTCGTCGATGTAGATGATTCCCCGCTCCGCCCGGCTGACGTCGAAGTCGGCCGCCTGGATCAGCCGGAGCAGGATGTTCTCCACGTCCTCGCCCACGTAGCCGGCCTCGGTGAGGCTGGTCGCGTCGGCGATCGCGAAGGGAACGTCCAGGATCTTGGCCAGGGTCTGCGCCAGGTACGTCTTCCCGCAGCCGGTCGGCCCCACCAGCAGCACGTTCGACTTTGAGAGCTCGACGTCGCCGACCATCTTGCTGGCCTGCACCCGCTTGTAGTGGTTGTAGACCTGTACCGCGAGGACGTGCTTCGCCTTCTCCTGCCCGATCACGTAGGAGTCGAGCTGGGCGGCGATGGATTGCGGGTTGGGGATGAAACCGGTCTTCGCCTTCTTCTGACCGGCCGACCGATTGTCCTCTTCCAGGACCTCCTGACAGAGATCGATGCACTGGTCACAGATGTAGACGCCGGGGCCCGCGACGAGCTTGCGCACCTGGTCCTGGCCCTTCCCACAGAAGGAGCACCGGGTGTAGCGGCGGCGGTCTTCTCTCTCACTCATCGGGGCTTGCGATCCTACGCCGGTGCCGGTGGCCGATGGCCACGCAAAATGTCCTGGGCCAGCGCGACGCACTCGCTGCAGATGTAGGCGCCGGACCCCGCGATCAGCTGCACGCCCTGCTCCCCGCGCTGCTTTCCGCAGAAGGAGCAGCGCGGCTCGTGCCGAACCACCTTGAGGTCCTTGTCGCGGCGCCGGCGGAACAGCATCGCTCCACCTACCGGGCCCCGCTCCCGGCGCCCACAACCTCCTGGGCCGCGGGCGACGAGGCGGTGATGATGTCGTCGATCAGGTGGTACTCCTTCGCCTGCTCGGGCGTCATGAAGAAGTCTCGCTCAGTGTCCTGCTCGACCCGTGCGATCGGCTGCCCCGAGTGCCGCGCCAGGATGCCGTTCAGAACCTCGCGCGTGCGCAGGATCTCCCTGGCATGGATCTGGATGTCCGTGGCCTGGCCCTGCGCTCCGCCCAGTGGCTGGTGGATCAGGATGTTGGCGTGGGGCAGCGCGTACCGGTGCCCCGCCGAACCTCCCGCCAGCAGGACCGCCCCCATCGAGTACGCCATCCCGATACAGATCGTGGACACCACCGGACGGACGAACTGCATGGTGTCGTAGATCGCGAGGCCGGCCGACACGTGGCCACCGGGGCTGTTGATGTAGAGGGAGATCTCCTTCTCGGGATCCTCCGACTGCAGGAACAGCAGCTGCGCGATGATGAGGTTCGCCACCTGGTCGTCGATCGGTGTGCCCAGGAAGACGATGCGGTCTTTGAGCAGCCGCGAGTAGATATCGAAGGCCCGCTCACCGCGGTTCGTCGACTCGACGACCGTCGGCACCATGTAGTCGAGTACCTGTTCCCTATTCGGCATCAGCTGCACCACCCGTCTCTCTCATCTCCTGTTCGGTCGATGCCGGGTCAGGAATCTCTGCCTCGATACGCTCCACATCCGCGTCCTCGAGCTCCTCGGGATGAGAGGCCGGCGCCTCGCCGGTGAGCAGCTCGGTGATGCGTTCCACGATACGAAGCCGGGTCAGGCGCTGCTGGAAGAAGTCGAGCGAGGACTGCTCGCCGAGGAACTTGTCGAGGTCCTCGGCGATCGAGGTCTCGCTCTTGGCCTGTTCGCGGATGTAGTTCTTGACCTCGTCCTCGGTCGGGTCCTCGACGAGCTCCTTCTGGGCCTCGGTGAGGACCAGGTCGGTTCGGATCCGACCCTCCGCCTGCGGCCGGAACTCAGCGCGGTACGACTGCTCGGTCCGGCCCAGATACTCGAAGTAGCGGTCGAGCTTCAGGCCCGACCGCTCCAGGTCCTCCGCCATGTGCTCGACCTGGTGGTCGACCTCGTGGTCGATCAGCGCGTCCGGAATCTCCAGCTGCGACGCCTCCACGTAGGTCTCGACCGCCCGCTGCTCGTTGGCCAGGCGGTCCGAACGCTCGGCGGTCTCGACCAGGTCGCGCCGGATCTCGTCCCGGAACGCCTCGCGCGGTCGTCTGCGCGCCGTCCGAGATCTCTGCCGCCAGCTCATCCGTGAGCTCCGGGACGTGCTTCTCCTTGACGCCTTGAACCGTGACCTTGATCGTGGTCTCCTGGCCCCGCAGCTCCGGGTCGCTGTGGGTCTCGGGCATGGTCATGGTGGCTTCGACCTCGTCACCCTCTTTCGCGCCCTGCAGGGCCTCGTACAGCTCAGGCACCAGAACGCCTTCGCGGACGTCGAGCTCGATGCCGGTCCGCGCCTGTGATGGGACCTCCTCGCCGCCCACGTAGGCGGTGAGATCACCGACCACCTGGTCACCGATCTGGATCTCGCGCTCCACCGGTTCGACCTCGGTCTTGTCGGCGAGGCGCCGCTCGAGATCGCGCTCCACGTCGACGTCGGTGATCTCGGTGTGCGTGGGCTCGACGTGGAGGGTGGCCACGTCGGGCAGCGTCACCTGGGGCAGCACGCTGACCCGGGCGCGGACCCGGCCCGGCTGGCCGCGGTCCAGCTGCTCGACATCGATCTGAGGTCGGTCGACCGCCTCGATGTTGTTGTCGATCAGCGCGCGGCTGACCACGTCGGGCACCAGCAGGTCGGCGACCTCCTCGCGCAGCCCCTGCGGACCCAGTCGCGCCTCCACCAGCGCGCGCGGCGCCTTGCCGGGCCGGAAGCCCTGGATGCGCACGCGCTGCGTGAGCCGCTGCAGCGTCCGCTCGTAGGCCGCGTCGACCCGGTCGGTCGGAATCTCGATCAGGACGGAGACCCGGCTCTTCGGCAGCGCCTCCGTCTCCACCTTGACGCCGCTCCCCGGCGCGGTCTCTACGTCGCTCACGGACAGAGGATTGTACGGAGTCGGGCGTGGGGCGCCTCCGGGAAAGTCCTCAAAGGGAGGGTCGCGCTGGCGCGCGAGCGGAAGAGGTCACGTGCGTCTCTGCACAGAACGTGGCTTCAGAGGGCTTTGTAGGCACGGGGTGTGTTGCAGAAACGGCCCCCTCGAACCCCGGGCACTCAGACGGGTTGGGTGCGTTCCGCGACCAGCAGGTGGGAGAGGCCGAGGAGGCGCGCGGGGGTGCGTTCGGCGCCCTGCAGGCCGGCTCGGAGCAGGCGGGCGGCGGGGCCGAACCGGACGATCAGGTTGTCGTAGCCGCCGAAGATCCGCGTCTCGTACACGACCTGCAGCGGCAGACCCTCCAGGAGACGGAGCAGACGGCTCCGGGTGTAGGTCCTGACGTGCGGCGCGAGCCGGTTTCGGAGCGGGTCCGGCAGATAGTTGACGAGCGGGATGTTGCCGAAGTGGTAGCGCCCTCGCCAGTACACCCCGTGCTGCTCGACCGGATACCAGCGGTTGGGGCAGAAGATGATCGCGCGCCCGCCAGGCCGCAGCACCCGTGCCATCTCGGCCACCGCCGCACGGTCGTCCTGCACGTGCTCGATCACCTCGTTCGAGAGGACGAGGTCGAAGGTCCGGTCGGAGAAGGGCAGGTGCTCGGATGCGGCACAGGCGACCCGATGGCCGACCCGGTCTCCGGCCTGCTGCGCGCGCTCGAGCTCGAAGTCGATCCCGACCGACTGTGTCGCCACCTCGCCCAGGCGTCCGACGTAGGTTCCGATCCCGCAGCCGTCGTCGAGAACGGTCGCCGTGCGCAGGTCACCCCCGTGCTCGGCGATCATGCGCAGCCGCCGGTCCTGCCCGGCTCGCCAGACGTACGACGGCTCGCCGCGCTGGGCGGCCTTATCCGACGGGTGGTGCGCTGGGATGGCTCCGGGAGCCCAGAGCCGACGTCAGTTCTGCGAGGGGGCCGGTGAGGTCGTGTGGTTGACCACAGCGACCACGCCTTCGACCGTGTGTGCCCGTTCCGCAGCCGCGTCGGCCGCCGCCGCGTCCGCGATCTCTCCCTTGAGATACACGGTGCGACCCTCGACCTCGACTTCGAGTCCCTTGGGGAACTCGCCGCCGCCCGAGATGGCAGCCACCACCTTGTCCCTCAGGTCGGACCCGTTCACGCGGCCCCGCACGCCCTGGATCGCTCCCTGCACGCCACCCAGGTTGACGTAGCGATCGTAAGCCGCGCCCTGAACCTGGTTGAGACGCTGCCTGACCGCCTCGCGCCGCTGGCGGTCATACAGGAAATACGCGGTCGTGGCGGCCACGCCGAGGCCCAAGCCGACCAGGATCGCAGCCAGCGGCCAGCGGCGTGGCTTTGGCTGTGGTTGCGGGAGGAAGGGCACCGGAACCCCGGTCTTCTCGACCTGGCGGCGCACCTCCGCGGCGTAGTCCAGGCCGTGTGATGCCAGCGCCTGGCCCTGCTTCTTCAACGCCGCGGTATCCACGTCTGCCAGCCTTGAGACGACCTCGGAGCGAACCTGATCCAGGTTGCCGGCCAACTGGTCGCGGACGGCGGCGCCGCGCTCCTTGATGGCGATGGAGAACATGCGGAAAGCCTATCACCACCTTCGCCCGGATGGGCCCGACCTCGGACGTCCGCTTTCAGATCTCGGGACCGGCCTCCGCGCGGACGCACTCGGGGCCCGGCGGCGGCCAATCCCCGATCACATGACGGAGCAGGCCGGTCAGCCGTGCCGCCTCCCGGTCGGTGTACCGGGCGGCGAAGTGCTGCTGGATGCCCCGCGTGTGGACGACGGCCGCGCGCTTGAAGACCCGGACCCCCTGGGAGGTGAGCGAGCAGACGGTGCCGCGGCCGTCGTCCTCGGCGCCACAGCGCGAAACCAGCCCCGCGGCCTCCATCCGTCCCACCAGCTGGGAGATGCCGCTGCGGCTGAGCTGGACGCCCTGCGCCAGGTCCTGCATCCGCAATCGGTGACCCGGCGCGTCCCAAAGCTGGAGCAGCGCCTCGTAGGTCGCCAGTGACAGGTGACGCTCCTGCTGCAGCTCCCGCTCGAGGGTGGCGCGAAGGCCCCGTGAGCTCATCAGCAGGGCGCGCCAGGCCTCCATCTGGGCCTCGGTGGGTCGGGGTGTCTTGCGCATCGCTGCCTCGATGTGCAGGAATAGTTTATGTGGGAACTTTGTTCCTCGGGTAGTTGTGGCGTCCGGAGGCAGGGCGCCGCTGGACTCGTGTGAAAGGTAGAGGAGAAGGTATGTCCACGTACACGATCGACTCGGCGCACTCACGAATCGGGTTCGCCGTCAAGCACATGGTGATCAGCACCGTACGCGGCAAGTTCAACGAGTTCACCTCCACGGTGACCGTGGACGAGGAGCAGCCGGAAGGGGGAAAGATCGAGGTCGAGATCAAGGCGGGCAGCGTCGACACCGGGGTGGAGATGCGCGACAACGACCTGCGGAGCAACAACTTCTTCGACGCCGAGCAGTACCCTGCGATCACCTTCAAGAGCACCCAGATCGAGCCGCTTGGCGGTTCCGAGTACCGCATCGCGGGCGACCTGACGATGCACGGCGTCTCCAAGCCGATCGCGGTGACCGGGGTGGTGGAAGGGCCGACCAAGGATCCGTGGGGGAACGATCGTGTCGGTGTCGAGCTGGTGGGTCGGCTGAGCCGCAAGGACTGGGGGCTCACCTACAACGCAGCCCTCGAGACCGGTGGCGTGGTCGTCGGCGACGAGGTGAGGCTGGAGATCGACGCCGAGTACACCAAGGTCCCTGAGGGAGCGGCGGCGACCCAGGCCTGACGCCCTGCGTCGGGACCGGAGATTGGGGGAGTGAGCGACGATCTGACGACGCTGGCGGCGACGGAGCTGGAGGCGCGCATCGAAGCGGTGCGCGCCCAGATCGCACCGGTGGACCGCCGGCTTCGCGAGCTGCGGGCGGAGCGGGATGTGCTGTTCACCGAGGTGAGGCGGCGGGAACGCCTCGCCCGCCGAGATCAGCGGGCGGACCTGCGCGCCCGGATGCGCGCAGGCGACCTTCCCACCATCGCCGACGTGGTGGCGTCGGTGGAGAGCGGCGACTTCGACGACTACACGTACACGTTGAAGACGGGCGGCGAGGTGAGGCTCGGCTTCCCCGCCGCCCGCCGCCAGTCTCTGGCCTTCACCGACGGTCGCCAGATCGTCCAGGCCCGAAACCTGACCCAGGCCGCCGAGCTCTACGCCGCCGGCTGGTACCTCGGGGCCGCCGACAAACCGGGGGTGCGGGTGTACTTCCCGGGCACCCGGCTGGAGCGGCTGGTCGACCCGGCAGAGGTGTTCGCCCGACCGGTGCAGGTCTGACGCACCCCGAAGGGGCGATTGGCGCACCAACGGCGCTACGTCTGCGCAGCGGTCGGAAGAACGCGGTGACGATCGGGTGGCGCGGCGGCAGGCGCGATCCTGGGATCGAAGAGATCTCCCTGCGGCGCTGGTCAAGCTGGAGCCGGTGCTCCCGGCCCGCCTCCGCCGCCGGCTCAACGCTATCCAGTCTCAGGTGCCGCCGGACCGGCCGGCGCCGCGGAACGACGCGCGCGTGCTCACGACCCTGGCCTCCGCCTGCCAGCAGCACGACCGGGTCCGGTTCCGGTACCGCTCTCACCAGGGGTCCGCGAGCCGAACCACACCGGCTCGTCAACTGGGGGCAGCGCTGGTACCTGGTGGCGTGGGATACCGACCGTCGGGATTGGCCCACGTTCCGGGTCGACCGGCTGGAGTCTCCCCCCTCGACCGGACCCACGTTCCTTCCACGGCCCCTCCCCGAAGCCGATCTCGCCGCCTATGTCGCCCGCCATGTCTCGGAGACCGCGTGGCGTTTTCGAGCCCCATCACCGTGTCCCGGCGGCCGCGGTGAGGCCGAGCATTCCAGCCGACGCAGGCACCGTCGAGGAGCTCGACCGAACGTCGGTCCTGGTCGTCGGGTCCGACGACGTCGACACGATGGCCGTCTACATCGGCCTGCTCGGCGTCGACTTCACGGTCGGGGAGCCGCCGGAGCTGGTCGCCCGCCTGAACCAGATCGGGACCCGATATCTTTGCGCCACGGCCTCCGACCTCGACTGAGATCGGGGCGTTGGGGCACCAATCGCCTTCTGGAGGTGGGAGTCGGCCTATTTTTCAACACCGGCGTTGATAAATCGGTACGATTGAGGTTCGATGGATCGCAAGCACGAGATCCTGGCGACGCTGAAACGGAGAGGACCGAGCAGCCTGGGCGAGATCGCCGGAGCCCTGAGCCTGACCAAGCAGGGGGCCCAGCGGCACCTGGAGCAGCTGCACCAGCAGGGCTTGGTGGAGCTGGAGTCCGTCAAGCCTTCCGGGCCTGGCCGGCCGCAGCACCGCTACCGCCTCACCGAGGCCGCGCAGCACGAGTTCCCGGGCGGTCACCAGGAGCTGGCGGCGCAGCTGGTGGAGTTCCTGCCCCCGGCCGAGCTGGAGGCGTTCTTCGCCGCACGTGCCGCGCGTCAGGAGGAGGTCTACCGCGCCGAGATCACGGGCGCGACCATCGACGAGCGAGCGGGAGAGCTGGCGCACGCCACCCAGCGCTCAGGCCATATGACCGACCTGCAGCACGCGCCGGACGGCACCCTGCTGCTGCAGCACCACAACTGTCCGATCCAGGACGTCGCCGCCAAGACCGGGTACCCCTGCCAGCGGGAGCGCGAGATGTACGCTCGCCTGCTTGGCGCGGAGGTCACCCGGCAGACCTGGTTGGGCTCCGGCGACATCACCTGCGGTTATCGACTAGTCCTCTTGGAGAAGGAGAGCGCAACGCGAATGGCAGACTTCGAGATCAAGGACCTCCGGGTCGCGGTGGAGGGGCGTGAGATCCTGAAGGGCGTCTCACTTTCCATCAACAAGGGTGAGGTCCACGCCGTCATGGGCCCCAACGGGTCCGGCAAGTCGACGCTGGCTGCAGCGCTGATGGGGCATCCCAGCTATCAGGTGCTGGGGGGCGAGGTCCTCTTCAAGGGCATCAACCTTCTTGAACTCTCCGTCGACCAGCGGGCGCGACTCGGTGTCTACCTGGCCCTCCAGTACCCCACGGTGGTGCCTGGGGTGACCATGGCCAACTTCCTGCGCACCGCCATCAACGCCAAGCGCGGCGTCGACGGGAAGGACGAGACGAAGGGCAAGGCGCTCACACCGCGCGAGTTCCGCAGCCTGCTCGGCGACTCCATGAAGACGCTGCGGATGGACTCCTCCTTCCTCTCCCGGTATGTCAACGAGGGGTTCAGCGGTGGCGAGAAGAAGCGCGCCGAAATCCTCCAGATGGCGGCGCTGCAGCCGGAGATCGCGATCCTCGACGAGACCGACTCCGGACTCGACATCGACTCCATCAAGTACGTCTCGGAGGCGATCAACGAGATGCGGGGTCCGGACCTGGGGGTCCTGATCATCACCCACTACACGCGGATTCTCGAGTTCGTGAAGCCGGACTTCGTCCACGTGCTGGTCGGCGGCCGCATCGTGCGATCTGGGGGGTCCGAGGTCGCAGACGAGCTCGAGCACACCGGCTATGCGGAGTGGGTCGACGAGCCCGTGCCGGCCGGCCAGGAGGTGAAGTAGATGGCAGTCGCACCGAAGATCAACGTCGGGGACGACTACAAGGAGCGGTTTGGCTTCTTCGACCCCGAGAGCTACGTGTTCAAGGCCAAGCGCGGTCTCAACGAAGAGATCGTGCGCGAGATCTCGTTCATGAAGCAGGAGCCGGACTGGGTGCTCAAGCTCCGGCTGCGCGCCCTGTCGATCTTTCGCAAGAAGCCGACGCCAACCTGGGGCGCGGACCTCTCGGTCATCGACTTCGAAAACATCTTCTACTACCTGAAGGCGTCGGACAAACAGGGCAAGAACTGGGACGAGGTGCCGGACGACATCAAGAAGACGTTCGACCGCCTCGGCGTACCGCAGGCCGAGCGCAAGTTCCTGGCCGGCGTCGCCGCGCAGTACGAGTCCGAAGTCGTCTATCACTCCCTTCACGAGGAGCTGGCGAAGAAGGGCGTCATCTTCCTCGACACCGACACCGCGCTCAAGGAGCACCCAGACCTTTTCAAGGAATACTTCGGGACCGTGATCCCGGCCGCCGACAACAAGTTCTCAGCGCTGAACACCGCGGTCTGGTCGGGCGGCTCCTTCATCTACGTGCCCAAGGGCGTCAAGGTCGACATCCCGCTCCAGGCCTACTTCCGCATCAACGCCGAGAACATGGGGCAGTTCGAGCGGACCCTGATCATCTGCGACGAGGACTCCTTCGTCCACTACATCGAGGGCTGCACCGCACCCATCTACACCACCGACTCGCTGCACTCGGCGGTGGTCGAGATCATCGTCAAGAAGGGCGCCCGCTGCCGCTACACCACGATCCAGAACTGGTCGACCAACGTCTTCAACCTGGTCACCAAGCGGGCGGTCGCCTACGAGAACGCGACCATGGAGTGGGTCGACGGGAACCTGGGCTCGCAGATCACGATGAAGTACCCCTCCGTCTACCTGATGGAGCCGGGAGCCAAGGGGGACGTGCTCTCGATCGCGTTCGCGGGCCACGGGCAGCACCAGGACGCGGGCGGCAAGATGATCCACGTCGCCCCCAACACCAGCTCGACGATCACCTCCAAGTCGATCTCCAAGGCCGGCGGCCGCACCAGCTACCGCGGCCTGATCAAGGTGCACCCGGGCGCGCACAACGTGAAGTCGTTCGTGAAGTGCGACGCCCTCCTGCTCGACGACGAGTCGATCTCCGAGACCTACCCGTTCATCGAGTGCGACGAGCCCGAGGTCAACATCGGCCACGAGGCGACCGTCTCCAAGGTCTCGGACGAGCAGCTCTTCTATCTGATGAGCCGGGGCATCTCGCAGGACGAGGCGGAAACGATGATCGTCAACGGTTTCATCGAGCCCTTCACGAAGGAGCTCCCGCTCGAGTACGCGGTCGAGTTGAACCGTCTGATCCAGCTCGAGATGGAGGGGTCGGTCGGGTGACCCGTGACTCGACGATGGGGCCCGTTTCGCATGGAAGTGCCGGCACTCGGAGGTGGACGACACCCGTTCCGTGCGAAACGGGGGTTGTGGCGAGCGAGGGGGGACGCTGGTGAGTACCGCAACCCCCGCGATTTCGAGGGCGGCGGTCGAGGATCTGGCGTCTCTGCACGGGGAGCCGGACTGGCTTCGCACCCGGCGCCGCGAGTCCTGGGAAGCGTTTGAACGGCTGCCCATGCCGTCGCGCGGCGACGAGGAGTGGCGGCGGACGGACATCCGCGGCCTCGACCTCAACGTGTTCGAACCGTTCGAGGAGGCCGCCGGAACGCCTGACGCCGACTCGATCGCGGATACCGGCGGGGTGCTCCGGCAGCGCGGATCGGAGCCGGGGCAGGTGCAGCTGGACCCGGTGCTGGCCCGCAGGGGCGTGCTCTTCCTGCCCCTTTCCCAGGCGGCGCGGGAGTATCCGGACCTGGTACGCGATCGGCTGTTCACCGAGGTGCGCCCGGACCGGGACCGGCTGACCGCGCTGCATGCCGCGCTGTTCAGCGGCGGTACCTTCCTCTACGTGCCCGAGGGCGTGATCATCGAGCAACCGCTGGTCTCGCAGTTCTGGTCCGCCACCGGGGGGGCGGCCGTGCTGCCCCACACGCTGATCGTGGCCGGCCGCGGCAGCCAGTTCAACTACGTGGACGAGTTCCTGTCCCCGGACCTGGAGCAGGCCGCCTACACCTCGGGCTCGGCGGAGATCTTCGCCGGCCCGGGGAGCAACGTCGGCTACATCGCGCTCCAACGCTGGGGCCGCCACGCCTGGCAGTTCGCCGACCAGCGGGCGCGGATCGACCGCGACGCCACGGTCCGGATGATCAACGTCGGCCTCGGCGGACACTTTGCCAAGAACCGGGTCGAGGCCCACCTGGTCGGAGCGGGTGCGAGCGCCGAGCTGAAGGCGCTCTACTTCGGCACCGGCGATCAGTTCTTCGACTACCACACGCTGCAGTCCCACGTCGTCGGGCAGACCACCTCGGACCTGCTCTTCAAAGGCGCGCTGACCGATCACGCCCGGGCCGTCTACGCGGGCCTGATCCGGATCGAGCCGGGAGCTCGGGGATCGGACGCCTACCAGGCCAACCGCAACCTGCTCCTCTCGACGGAAGCGAAGGCCCACTCGATGCCGATGCTGGAGATCGAGAACAACGACGTGCGCTGCACCCACGGCGCGACGATCGCCCCGCTCGATCCCGAGCACCTCTTCTACCTGGAGTCGCGTGGCGTGCCCCCTCAGACAGCCCAGCGGATGATCGTGCACGGCTTCTTCGGGGAGGTCCTGGACACGATTCCGGTGGCGCAGGCCCGCGAGCTGGTCGAGCGCGAGCTGGAGGCCCGCATTGGCTGATTCTGATGGCTGATCTCGAACCCGAGGCGACCCCGACGAAGTCGATCCGGGTGGCCTCGAAGCACGATTTGGAGCCGGAGACCGCGATGCAGGTGGAGGCCGGCGGCCTGGTGCTCTGCCTCGCCCGCACCGATGAAGGCGTGTACTGCGCCCTCGATGACGAGTGCTCACACGAGGAGTACTCGCTGAGCGAGGGCGAGGTCTGGGGCGACGAGGTCGAGTGCCCCGCCCACGGCTCCAAGTTCAATCTGCAGTCGGGTGCGGTACGGGGTCTGCCGGCCACCCAGCCGGTCCGCGCCTACCGAACCCGCGTCGAGGGGGACGATGTCCTGGTCGAGATCCCGTCGTGACCACGATCCGCTCTCGGGACGTACGACGTGGCGGCGATCCGCCGCGACTTCCCGATCTTCGAGACCGGGGTCGCCTATCTCGACTCAGCCAACACCGCACAGCGGCCGCGGCCGGTCCTGGAGGCGATGGAGGAGTACTTCACCCAGTACAACTCCAACATCCTGCGCGCCGCCTACCGGATGTCCGAGCGGGCCACCGCCGGCTTCGAGGGCGCGCGCAAGCGGGCACAGGGATACGTCAACGCCGCCTCCGCGCGGGAGATCGTCTTCACGTCCGGGACCACCGGAGGGTTGAACCTGGTCGCCTACAGCTGGGGGAGGAGCAACATCCAGGCGGGTGATGTCATCGTCACCACGGTGATGGAGCACCACTCCAACCTGGTGCCCTGGCAGCTGCTCGCTGAGGAGCGCGGGGCCCGGCTCGGCTTCGTCGATATCGATGAAGAGGGACGCTTGCGCCAGGACCAATACCGGGCCCTGCTCGAGGAGAGCCCCAAGCTGGTCGCGTTCAACCAGGTTTCGAACACCCTCGGGACGATCAATCCGATCAAGGAGATGACCGCGCTCGCCCACGCGGCGGGGGCGACCGTCGTGGTCGACGGGGCACAGGGAGCCCCGCACCTGGGAATCGACGTGCAGGATGTCGGATGCGACTTCTACGCCTTCAGCAGCCACAAGATGTGCGGGCCGACCGGGGTTGGAGTCCTCTACGGCCGGCGCTCCCTGCTGGACGCGATGCCGCCGTTTCTGGCCGGCGGGGAGATGATCGACGTGGTCACGCTGCGGAAGACCACCTTCGCCCCGCTCCCGCACAAGTTCGAGGCGGGTACCCAGCCGATCGCGGAGGCGATCGGGCTGGGGGCCGCGATCGACTACCTGCAGGAGACGGGCCTGGACGCGATGCGGGCGCACGAAGCGGCGCTGACCGACTACGCGATGGAAGCACTCGCCGACGTGCCCGGGCTCCGCGTCTTTGGCCCCCCGGCTGGGGCCAAGGACCGTGCCGGGGTGCTCTCGTTCGAGATCGCGGGCATCCATCCCCATGACGTCGCCACCATCCTCGACCGGCACGACGTGGCGGTGCGCTCCGGTCACAACTGCACCATGCCCCTGATGGACCGCCTCGACGTTCCGGCGACGGTCCGCGCCAGCCTCTACCTGTACAACACGCGGGACGACGTGGACCGGCTGGTGGCCGGGCTGTACGACGCGCGGAAGATCTTCGGCGTCTGAGGAGGTTTCAAGGGGGGATGGCGGCACCCGACGAGCAGTTCTATCGCGAATTCATTCTCGACCACTTTCGCAACCCCCGCAACTTCGGGCGGCTTGAAGGCGCCGACATCTCGCACGAGGAGCACAACCCGCTGTGCGGGGACGTCGTGGGCATGGACTTCAAGCTCGACTGCGGAACGATCGCCGACGTCCGGTTCCACGGCCGCGGGTGCGCGATCTCGCAGGCCTCGGCCTCGCTGCTCACCGAGCGTCTCAAGGGGCTGCGGCTCGAGGAGGCGAGGGAGATCTCGCGTGACGACGTGCTGGAGGAGCTGGGCATCCAGATCTCGCCGGCGCGCCTCAAGTGCGCGCTGCTGCCGCTCAAGGTGCTGAAGGTGGGTGCCTGGGGCCTGGCAGATCAGGATGAGGACGACTTCGAATAGAGACCCGGTCACGTGAGGTAGAACAGGACTGATGGCACAAGAAAAAGAAGAAGAGACCTCGTACCGCGACCTCAAGCTCGACGAGATCCAGAGGTTGATCGACAGCGGCGAGTACGAGGTGGTGGACGTGCGCGAGGGCTGGGAGCACGCCGCCGGACACATCCCGGGGTCCCGCAACGTGGTGCTGGCTTCGATCCTGGCCAATCCGGGCGCGGCCCGATTCCAGGACCACACGATCTTCGCCTGCGAGGTCGGCGAGCGATCCGCGGTCGCGTCGGAGATGGCGGTCGCCCTCGGCGTCAAGGACGTGGTCAACTTCCGGGGCGGGCACAAGGCCTGGCGCGAGGCCGGCCTGCCGCAGGAGAAGTGAGGATGGCCGGTTCCACCACGATCGTCGACGAGACGCAGGTCCTGGAAGCCCTTCGGGAGGTGTTCGACCCCGAGATCCCGGTCAATATCGTGGACCTGGGCCTCGTCTACGAGGTCAACCCGACACCGGGTCGCGTCGACGTCAAGATGACGCTGACCGCGATCGGTTGCCCGATGGCACCCGAGGTCATGAACGACGTTCGCGACCGCCTGCTCCTCCTCGACGGCATCGAAGACGCGGGGGTCGAGATCGTGTACGACCCGCCCTGGACACCGGAGCGGATGACCGAGGATGCGCGCTGGGAGCTGGGCCTGATCTGAGAGCAAAAAGAGGGCGAGTGTCCACCGTGGACACCCGCCCTTTTGTCGTCTCTGCGACGGATGGCTCAGGCCAGGGCGCCCAGATCGCGGTCGACCCGGCGGTGGTAGTAGGTGCCGAGCATGCCTCCGAGGCCGGCGCCGACGAGCATGACGATGAGCGTCACCGCGCCGGAGATGACACCGGCGATCGTCAGGTCGTGCAGATTGATGCCGAGGTGAAGCTGCTGGGCCACCTGGAAGCGGCTGTTCAAGACCGCGCCCGCGATGCTGAGCGCGATCGCGATGATGATCGTCCAGAGCACGACGCCCAACCCGTTGACAAGGCCGTCGTAGCGGGCGAGGCGGCCCGCGGCGTAGCCGCCGATGAAGTAGGCCAGGAACGTCGCGACCAGCGAGCCGGCCACGGCGATGATGCCCGCCTGGGAGTTGACCATGGCCGTCACCGACCCGGTCGCGATCCGGTACCCGCTGGTCCCGACGATCGCGCCCACCACTCCGAGGAACACGGCCAGGAAGAACACGGCGGCCGCGAATCCGAGGAACGTGGCGATCCAATCGAAGCCTCCGTGGCGGGCTCGCGCCCTCGCCCCGGCGCGCCGCGCAGCGATCGTATCGTCGGCTGCCGGTACCACCGCCGGCTCACCGGCCACCGGCCTCTCACCGGCCACCGGCCTCTCACCGGCCACCGGCCTCTCGCCGGCCACCGGCCTCTCGCCGGCCACCGGCCTCTCGCCGGCCACCGGCCTCTCGTGCAGCCACGGGGCTCTCAGCGGCCACCGGTCTCTCGGTCGTCTCGTACCGATCTGTCATAAGAATCCCCCGTATCTATCTGATATCGTTGCTATCAGACAATACTATATCATAAAAGAATCATCTAGCCTTTGACCTTTGGTACGCGCGCGTCCCGGCCGCGGACACAGGTACGAAACAGCGCGCCTCTAGCGTGGGTGCCATGGAACAGCAACCGTCATTCCCACAGCCGCAGCCGCCTTATCCGGCTCCGGCGTACGGGTCCGCCGCCCCGACTACCAACGTGCTCGCGATCGTGAGCCTCGCCCTCGGAATCGGGTCGTTCGTGCTCGCTCTGGGTCCGCTCGCCGGCGTGCCCGCGATCATCACCGGGTACATCGCCAGGAACCAGATCGCGCAGCGCGGCGAGAGTGGGGACCAGCTCGCTCTCTGGGGCCTGGTCTTGGGCTACGTGAACGCCGGCCTCACCGCATTCATGCTCATCGGCGTCGTTCTCGCGGCCATCCTGTTCGCTCTCGTCCATCGCTGATCCGCGAAGGGTCGCGGCGTCGGCGAGCGGTCTTCAGACCACCTCCAGCTCGTCGAGGCCGGGGAGCGGCGGAAACGCAGCGTGCGGCTCGGCCTGGTACCAGAACGCGGTCGACGCCACGTCGTCCTGCAGCGGCAGGTAGCGCCGCCGCCCCTCCTTCGCGGACCGCCAACCGAGCGCCTGGATGGTCACCCGCAGGTCCTCCTCGAAACGGATCGGGTCGGGGACGTGCCAGCGGTACATGCCGAAGCGCTGCTGGCTCCGATAGAGTCCGTCGGGACGGGTCACCTGCGGGAGCCCCAGGTACGCGGTCGAGAAGACGCCGTACTGGCCGGTCGGGAACTCGAAGTCCCAGGCGCCTCCGAAGTAGTCCTCGGTCCCGGTCCCCGCGATGGTCGGCCACTCGCCGTCGCCGTCGAGGTAGAACTTGATCTCGCCCTCGCCCCACCACCCGTTGTTGTTCACGCCCCAGGCGAGGTAGGTGCCGACGTAGTGACCGCGACCGCGCACCCCGTCGAGGAGCGTGTGGACCTGCGCGTACTGGACCGGGTTGCTGCGGCGCCACTGCGCGTGCAGGTACGCGGCGTCGTCGGGGACCTCGGTGAGCACGTAGTCGATCGAGTAGTAGAACCCCCGCACCGGGTCCGGGCTCAGGTTCTCGATCGTGATCTCGGCCGAGCGGCGGAAGGGCATCTCCCAGTAGCTGTTGAAGCCGCCGGCCGGGTTGACCGCCACCGGCAGCGACGTGACGTTGCACCGCTCGCACCAGCCGCTGCAGAAGAAGTCCCCCAGCGGGGTTTCGACCGACGGCTCCGGCTCCCCGTCCCAACGGCAGCGGAGCACCAGCCGGCGCCACGCGTCGGGGTGGACGGTGATCCAGACATGCTTGATCGCGCCCGGGCCGTCGATCTCGGCGAGGGTGACACGCTCGCCGCCGGCGATGTCGATCGAGGGGGACACCTTCCAACCCCGGCCCAGCTCGCGCGCCGCCTCGGCTCCGGTCCCCGTCTCCGCCATCCCGCCGGCGCCCTTGGCGCCGGTCCGGTTCTCCGCGCTGATCGAGCGGCTGCGAGCACGCGACAGGCGGGACACGTTTCCAAGGTGGACACCGAGGCCGTCGAATTCTTCACCCATGGTCCCCTACTCTCGCAGGGCGCCGCTCTCGAGATCGCGTCGGGAGCGGGTGTGTAGGTTCACTTGCGCTAATTCCACTGGGACCGGAGCCTGTCGGGTCCGTCGTGCGCCGGCCAAAGGAGGAGGTCCACATGTCGAGCGTCTCCGCCACTGCTTCGATCTCTCCGGCGCGCGTGAGTGCGAAGGGGAGGGTCACGCTGCGCCCGCTCGGGCTCGACGCGTCGCGCATCACCGGTGGCTACTGGCTCGAACGCCAGCAGGTCAACCGCTCGGTGTCCCTCCCCGACGGGCTGCGGCAGCTGGAGGAGGCCGGCAACCTGGAGAACTTCCGCATCGCCGCGGGCACCGCCACCGGTGAGACCAGAGGCCGACCCTTCGCCGACTCCGACGTCTACAAGTGGCTCGAGGCGGCCGCCTGGGAGTACGGCCGGGAACCTGACCGGGTGCTGCTCCGGCGGCAGCTCGAGGTGACGTCACTCGTGGCCGCCGCCCAGGCCGACGACGGCTACCTCAACACGGTGATCCAGGTGCGGGGTGATCGCTATCGCGACCTGGCGCGGGACCACGAGCTGTACTGCGCGGGGCACCTCCTCCAGGCCGCGGTGGCGCAGTCCCGGTGTACCACGTACGACGACCTACAGCGCGTCGCGGTCGGGGTCGCCGACCACCTGGTGCGGACGTTCGGGGCCGGCAAGCGCGAAGACGTTGACGGGCACCCCGAGGTCGAGCTCGGTCTCGTCGAGCTCTACCGTCAGACCGGCACCCGGGCCTACCTCGACCTGGCCGGGTACTTCGTCGACGCTCGCGGTCACGGCCTCACCGCCCGGTATGGAGGCGAGCCGGTCTACCTCTCCGACCGGGTGCCGGTGCGGGAAGCGGAGACGGTCGAGGGACATGCGGTCCGCGCCGTGTACCTGGCAGCGGGGGCCACCGACGTTGCGATCGAGAGCGACGACCCGGCACTCCTGGGGGCGCTCGGCCGGCAGTACACGCACATGCGGCGGACCAAGCAGTACCTCACGGGCGGGCTGGGCGCCCGTTGGGACCACGAGGCGTTCGGCGACCCCTACGAGCTGCCCCCGGACCGCGCTTACGCGGAGACCTGCGCCGCGATCGGGGCCGTGCAGTGGGCCTGGCGGATGCTGCTCGCCACCGGCGACGTGGTGTACGGGGACCAGATCGAGAGGCTCCTCCTCAATGGGACGATGCCCGGGGTCTCCCTGCGGGGGGACGAGTACTTCTACGTGAACACCCTGCACCTGCGACAGGGCGCGCAGGCTGATCACGAGCGGAGCCCGGCGGGCGGACGCCACCGGTGGTTCGACTGCGCATGCTGCCCGCCGAACCTGATGCGCACGCTCGCGCAGCTCGCCGGCTACCTGGCCACCACGACCGGCTCCGGCGTCCAGCTGCACCAGTACGCACCGGCGTCGATCGTCGCGTCGACGGAAGCGGGCACCGTCGCCCTGCGGGTGGAGACCGAGTACCCCTGGCGGGGCTCGATCGAGGTCGTCGTCGAGCAGGCGCCCGACCGGGAGGTGGAGCTGGCGCTGCGGATCCCCGCCTGGGCGGAGGGGGCCACGCTGGAGGGGTCACCGGCGCCCGCGGCCACGTACGCCTCGGTCTCGCGGGTCTTCCACGACGGCGAGAGCGTGCGCCTCGAGCTGCCGCTGCGCACCAGGTTGGTGGAGGCCCCCGCGCGTGTGGATGCCGTTCGCGGATGCGTCGCGATCGAGCGGGGCCCGCTCGTCTACGCCGTTGAGGAGCCAGACCAGGAGATCGGCGTCGTCGTCGACGACCTGCGTGTCGAGGCCGGCCTCACGTTCGCGTCGGAACACCGGCCCGAGCTCCTCGGCGGGGTCACGGTCATACGGTTTCCGGCACGGCTGTCGGGGGCGGACGGCGCGGTCACCGCAACCGCCATCCCTTACTGCGTCTGGGCCAACCGCGGTCCGCATCCGATGCGGGTCTGGCTCCCACGGGCCTGACCTGAGCTCCGCCGTTTCCCGGCAACCGGGCACAAGAAGCGGCACCCGTAGGCCCCGGTTGCCGGGAGACGGCCCCCTATTCGGCGTGTGACGCGAGCTCGGCCACCGCCTGCAGACCGTCGGCACCGGTGATCGCGCCGGGGCTGGCCACCGACTCGGGGGCTGCACCGAGGAGGATCCGTTTGACCGGCACCTCCAGCTTCTTGCCGGTCAGCGTCTTGGGGATCGCGGGCAGCACGTGGATCTCGTCCGGTACGTGGCGGGGCGAGAGATCGCGACGGATCGCGGCCTTGATCGCGTCCAGCAGGCCCCCTTCGAGCGCCGCGGCGGGGGTCAGCGCCACGAACAAGACCAGGCGTCCCGCTCCGCCGCCCGCGTCCTCCAGGTGGACCACCAGGCTTTCCTGCACTTGAGGGAACTCGTCCACCACCGCATACAGCTCGGCCGAACCGATCCGCACCCCACCCCGATTCAGGGTGGCGTCGGAACGGCCGGAGATGACGCAGCTGCCGCGCTCGGTGAACGTGATCCAGTCACCGTGACGCCAAACCCCGGGATAGACGTCGAAGTAGGACTCCCGGTAGCGCTCGCCGGCGGGGTCGCCCCAGAAACCGACCGGCATCGAGGGCATGGGCTCGGTGATCACCAGCTCGCCCTGCTTTCCGACCACCGCGTGACCCTCGGGGTCGAAGGCCGCGGCGGCCACCCCCAGGTAGGCGGCTGCCATCTCACCGGCGACCACCGGCAGCACCGGTACTCCGCCCACGAAGGCGGAGCAGACGTCGGTGCCGCCGGAGATCGAGGAGACCAGGACGCCGGGCGGCAGCTCCTGGTAGATCCACCGGGCGACGTCCGCGGTCAGCGTAGACCCGGTCGACGTGACCTCCCGGAGCGCGGACATGTCGTGCTCCCGCGCCGGGTGCACGCCGCTCTTCCGGCAGTTGGTGAGGTACGCGGCGCTGGTCCCCAGGATTCCGGCACGAAGCTCCGACGCCTGGGTCCAGACGCCGCCCGCGTCCGGATGCGAGGGGTCTCCGTCGAAGCAGAGCAGCGTCGCTCCGACCAGCAGCCCGGACACGAAGAGGTTCCACATCATCCAGGCGGTGGTCGTGATCTGCAGGTACCGATCCCGCGGACCCATGTCCTGGTGAAGCGCCAGCTGCTTCAGGTGCTCGAGGGTGGTGCCGCCGTGCGAGTGGATGATGGCCTTCGGAAGCCCCGTGGTACCCGAGGAGAAGAGGATCGCGAGCGGGTGGTCGAACGGGAGCCGCTCGAAGCCGGGCTCGGCGCCGTGTGCCAGCAGGTCGGCCCAGAGCGTGGGCCGCGGGCCGGCCTCGACCGCGGCCACGCCCGGGTCCAGATAGGGCACGGTGACCAGGTGTTCGACGCTGGGGAGCGCCGCGCACAGCTCGCGGACGGCGTCGCGGCGGTCGAAGGCGCGCGTGCCCCAGCGGTAGCCGTCGACGCACAGCAGCAGCCGGGGCTGAACCTGCTTGAAACGGTCGGTGACGCTCCGCACGCCGAACTCGGGCGAGCAGGACGACCAGACCGCTCCCAGGCTGGCGGTGGCCAGGAAGGCCACGATGGCCTCCGGGATGTTGGGCAGGTAGGCGGAGACGCGGTCGCCGCGGCCGATCCCGAGAGCGCGCAGGCCGCCGCGGGCGCGGGCGACCGCGTCGTAGAGCGCCTCCCAGGTGAGGTCGAGCCCGGGGCGGGTCTGCGACCGGCCCACGATGGCGAGCGCATCCCCTCGCCGGCGGAGCGCGTTCTCGGCGTAGTTGAGTCGGGCCTCGGTGAACCAGCGCGCCCCCGGCATCCGGTGCGTGGTGAGGATCTCCGTCCCCGGTCCGTCGCCCGCGACCTCGAAGTAGTCCCAGAGCGAGGCCCAGAAGTCCTCCAGGTGCTGTACCGACCACCGCTGCAGGTCGCCGTACGAGCCGAGGTCCAGCCCCCGGGCGGCGTTCAGCCGGCGCCGGTAGTGCGTGAGTCGGGTGGCCTCGACGGTCCTGTCGTCGGGGGTGTAGAGCACATCGGACATCCCCCGGAGCCTAGGAGAATGCTGAAAAAGGACGCCGGATCTCGAACGCCCATGCGGCCCATCTGCGGCGTTGCCGCTTTGCGGTGCTCAGTCACGAGTGACGGACGCGCTCCTTCCGCTCCGCAGCGGCGCCTGGCATCTGAACCACCTGGCCGCCCGATCTCTCGGCGCCCTTCCTCAACACCCTCCTGCCCCCGGGCCGGGACCCTGCGGCGACCGGCGGCGCTCAGGGACGCTCCCAGGAGCCGGGCATGAACCCTGCCGCGGCCCACCCCACCAGCGTGGTCAGGTCGTAGACGGGAAGACCGGTGGCCTCCCGGATATCGCTGCGATAGGGCGGCAGGTTGGTGCACTCGAGCACGATCGCCCCGATCGCCGGGTGACGCTCGATCAGCGTGCGAGCGGCCGAGACGACCTCCGTGCGCGCCCGTTCGAGATCCAGTTCGGCGCCGTCGCCGAGGATCGTGCGCGCCAGGGAAGACTCCACCTCGTCCAGGCCCAGGACACGCACCCGGTGACGGGGGCCGATCCCTGCCGCCGTCAGGTGGTCCGCCGTCAGTGACGACCGCTCGATCGTGAGCACACCCACCTCACGGCCGGGCGGCAGGACGTCCGCGACCCAGGGCACCTGCAGCAGGCTGGAGCTGAGGAAGGGGATCCCGAGCCGGTCCTGAATCTGCTGCTGGTAGAGGACGAGGAAGCCGCAGCCGGTGGTGACGAGCTCGACGCCTGCCCGCTCCAGCTCCTGCGCCGCCTCCGCGAACGGCTCGAGCAGTGCGTCCCCGGCCAGGCCCCGGACCACCCGGGCCGGGCCCGCCCCCGGGACCACCCGGTAGAGGACCGGAAAAGGCCAGGTGGCGGCGTTGCCGTTGTCGCCCCGGACGCGCGGAAACCGGGAGTCCGTCATCACCATCCCGACCAGGAAGCCGTAGAGGTTCCGGCCCCCGCGCGCGATGTTCCGCCCGGTCGTCGTGCGCCCCGCGGTCTCGTCCATCCGGTCGTTGCCTCAAATGATGGGGATGTAGTCCTCGACATCGACCGGGATCTCGATCACGGTGGTTTCCTGGCGGCGGATCGCCTCCCCGGCGGCCGCCGCCAGCGCGCGCTCGCTTTCCACCCGGCATCCTGCGACGCCGCAGGCTCGCGCCGCCAGGACGTTGTCGATCGGGTCGAAGTCGACGCCGTAGGGCGCCAGCCCTCGCCGCCGCTGGGCGAGCCGGATCATCGAGAGCGAGCGGTCGGCAAGGACCGCCACCACGATCGGCGCGCCCACCCGGCGGGCCGTCTCCAGCTCCTGGCTGTTCATCGAGAAACCGCCGTCGCCCAGCACCGCCAGCACCGGGCAGTCCGGTCGCGCCAGCCTGGCGCCGATCGCCGCCGGCAGCCCGTACCCCATGCCGGAGAGCCCGTTGGACATGTGGAAGGTGAGCGGCTCACGGCTTGGCCAGAACTGGCCGAAGAGGAACTTGTGCGACCCCACGTCGGTGGTCACGATCGTCTCCGGCGGCAAGGCTCCGGCCAGGCTCCTGACGATGCCCAGCGGCGACACCACCCCCGGCCGGACCGGCCCCGGCTCGGCCAGCAGCCGCCGCCGCTCCTCCCGCGCCGCCGCCAGCGGATCCGCCTCCCACCGCGCCGGCGGCGGCGCCGACAGCAAAGCCTCCAGCAGCGGCCGCTCCGCCGCCGCAGCCACGTCCCGACCCGGGGACACGCCGGTTGCCCAGGCGGATTCCAGCACCCAGAGCATCGGCACCTCGTCGTGCCAGCCCCCGTCGATCTCGGTCGGGTCCAGCCCCAGCCCCACCACCAGATCGGCGCCCCGCAGCGCGTCCACCATCAGACGGTCGACCGCCATGCCGCCGACGACGCCACCGAAATGCGGGTCGTGCTCGTCGACGATCCCCTTGGCCTTCGGAGTCACCGCGACCGCGAGATCCCACTCCTCGACCCAGCGCCGGATCAGCGGCGCGTCCGCGGGGTCGGCGCCGAGTCCGACCAGCAGAACGGGGCGGCGCGCGGTCGCCAGACGCTCCCGAACCGCCTGCGCCGCCACGCCGGCGTCGCGGTCGTCGCGCGGTTCCGCGACCTGCCGCCCGGCCAGGGTGGGGTCGACCGCCGGGAGCTGGGAGACATCGGAGCTGAGCGTCAGGTAGACCGGGCCTGCCGGCTCCTCACGCGCCGCCTGCAATGCCTGTCGAACGGTCGCCGCGCACGAGAACGGTTCCAGAGCGGCGGTCACCTTGGTCACCGGAGAGAACACCTCACGCAGCGGGAGGCGCTGGTGGATGCGGGAGGGAGGCCAGGTGTCGGGCACCTGGGCCGAGATCGCGAGCAGCGGCTCGCGGTCGAGGCGGCTGTTGGCGATCGGCAGCAGCAGGTTGGCCGCACCTGGACCGAGCGTCGTCAGCACCACCCCCACCCCACCCCGGAGCCGTCCATAGACGCCCGCCATCAGGCCGGCGTTCGCTTCGTGCCGGCAGAGGACGAACTCGATCCCGCGCCGGCGGCAGGCGTCGATCAAGGGGACGATCTCCCCGCCCGGCAGGCCGAACACGCGGTCCACCCCCGCCGCCGCCAGCTCCCCCGCGACCGCGTCCGACACCGAGCTCGTGCTCACCGCCGCAGTATGGCGAAGAGGAACGTTTCTCGACAAACCGACGCCAAGACCTGTCGGGTAGCGCCGGCTGGTGCAGAAACGGCCCCTATCGGCGGGGCTCAGAGGCGCAGGTGCTCGGGAACCGGGTAGCTCCCACGGGTGCTGCGGAAGACGTCGCTGGTGGTGGCCGCGCCTCCCGTCACCGGCAGGGTTACCCCGGAGATCCAGCTCGCCTCCTCCGAGCAGAGATAGAGCGCCGCCGCGGCCACGTCTTCCACCTGCCCGACCCGGCCCAGGGGGTAGAACGAAGCGCGGTCCTGCCGCTGCTCGGGGGTGCGCAGCCAGGCCTCCGTGAGCTGCGTCTCGATCACCGCCGGCGCGATCGCGTTGACGCGGACGCCTTTGGGCCCCAGCTCATACGCGAGGCTCTGCGTCAGGTTCACGACGGCCGCCTTGGCCGCGCCGTAAAGCGCCTCGCCAGGGGCGGGGCAGAGCGCGTCGATCGACGCCAGGTTGAGGATGACACCGCCGGTCCCCTGCGCGTCCATGATGCGGGCCGCCTCCAGCGCGGCATACAGCGGCGTGCGCACGTTGAGCGAGAAGACGGCGTCGAAACCCTGTGGGGTGGTGCCGAGCAGCTCACCGGCAGCCCCCTCCGCCGCGAGGCCACCGCCCGCGTTGTTGACCAGGACCTCGAGCCCGCCCAGGGCCCGCGCGGCCGCGGCGACCATCCGGACCGCGGCGCCGGCGTCCTGCAGGTCGAGCGCGAACACCTCCGCGCGGCGGCCGAGCGCCCGCACCTCCGCGGCCACCTGCTCCAGCTGCTCGCGACTGCGGGCCGCGAGCGCGACGTCCGCCCCCTGCCCCGCCATCGCGAGCGCGATCCCCCGGCCGATGCCACGCCCGCCGCCGGTGACCAGCACCCGTCTGCCCTGATACCCGAACATGACCCCTCCCTCGTCGCTCATCCGTCGGTGGTGCGCCACGGGCCGCCGTGCGTACCGAACCCGTAGTCGTGCGACCCGGTCCAGACCCCTTCGGCTCGCGAGGTGCCGCGGTCGAAGCGATCCAGCCGGTAAAGCTCCAGGTCCGGATGGGCCGGTCCGCCGGTGATCTCCTGCGCGGCCGGAGCGGCGACACCCGGCGCCAGGCACATCCCGTGGCCCGAGAATCCGGCCACCGTGTACAGGTTCTGAAAGCTCCCCCAGCCCACCAGCGGGTTGTTGTCCGGGGTGCATTCGAGAAGACCTGCCCAGGCGTACACGAACCGCGCCGGCCCCAGCTCGGGGACGCGGTGGGCCAGGCGCCGCGAGACCTCGCCGACCCAGCCGGGCTCCGGCTCCACCGTCCAGGGCGGGTCTTCCCACTCGGTCGTCTCACTCGTGCCGACCAGGAATCCGCGCCCCTCCGTGTGCAGGTAGATGCCCTGCTCATGGTCGATGGTGAGGGGGGTGAGCCCGCCGTCGCGGAGGCGGCCGTCGAAGAAGAAGGCCTGCGCCCGCCGGCCCCGGATCGGGAGCCGGTCCCCCACCGTTCGGGCCAGGCGGGGCGCCCAGGTGCCGGCGGCGTTGACCAGGACGTCCAGGTGCAGCCGCTCGCCGTGCGCCGAGCGGACGGCGAGCACTCGATCTCCTCCGGTCTCGATCTCCACCGCGTCCCAGTCCTCGAGGACGGTGGCGCCGGCCCGTCGCGCGGCGCGCGCGAAGGCGGTGGTGGTGGCCCGCGGATCCACGTAGCCGTCAGACGGCGAGTAGGCGGCGCCGGCGATGTCGTCCACGGCCAGCGCGGGCAGGATCGCCTGCGCCTCGGCCGGCTTCACGATCCGGCTCGGAAGGTCACACGCGTTCTGGCGCGCGACCGCCTGGCGCACCACCTCCTCGCGCTCCGGCGATCCGTACAGCAACAGGTAGCCGGCGCGGCGGAACGCGATGTCCTCGCCGAACTCTTCGCGGAACGTGCTGACGCGGTCCACGGTGCGCGCCGCGTTGCGGATGTTCGCCTCCTCTCCGAACTGGGTGCGGATGCCGCCCGCGTTGAGCCCGCTCGATCCCGCGCAGACGCCGCCCCGATCGACCAGGGCCACCTCGACGCCGCGCCGGGCGAGCTCGAGCGCGAGCGCGGACCCCGCGATGCCCGCGCCCACCACCACCGCCTCGAATGACCTCGGCGACATCCGCGGATTCTGGCAGACGGGCCACCGCGCGCCAGGCCGCTGGTGCTCAACGCAGCGTCAGCAAGGCCCTCATGCTGTCGCGCACCATCCGCATGCCGCCTTCTTTGCGGAAGAGGCGCATCGCGTTCTTCTGCTTGGTGCGCTTGTCCACCCCGTCGACGCGGAAGAACTCGTCCAGCGCCCGGTCGAGCAGCTCCGGGTACTTGGTGAGCATCTGCGGGCGGTGCTCGAGCAAGGGGACCGCGCCCTCGTACTTGTGCATGTCCTTCACGATCCAGCTCTGGTCCAGCCGGCCCCGGTACTCGGCCAGCGAGCGCTCGGAGAAGTCTCCGCGTTCCTTGGCCCGGATCACCGTCTCGCCCGCCAGCCGGCCCGATTCCATGGCCAGGTTGGAGCCCTCGCGGTGGACCGGGTTGCCGAGCATGGCCGCGTCACCGCAGACCAGGTACCCGTCGCCGTGAACCTTCGGAATGGAGCGCGCGCCCGCCTCCGGGATCAGGTGAGCCAGGAACTCGACGGTCTCGCCACCCTGCAGCAGCGGACGGATCGCGGGATGCTCCTTGAAGCGGTTGAGGACCGCGTTCGGGGTGCGCCGCGCCAGCTCCTCGCGGGAGAGGGAGGGGTCCGCGACCTGACTCAAGAGGGTGCCTCCGCCGACGGACAGGCTCTCCTTGTTCGTGTAGATGAACATGAAGCCGGCCAGCCCCAGCGTCGCGTCCCCGTAGCACTCGACGGTCGCCCCCTCACCGGGCTCGCAGTTGAACCTCGACTCGATCACCGCCGGGTCCATGGCGATGATCTCCTTGTAGGCGATGGCCGCCTGGTCGCGGCGCATGCGGGGCTTGAGGCCCGCCTTCTCGAGCAGGGCGCTGCCCAGGCCGACGCCCTCGCACACCACCACCACGTCGGCCAGGAGGTCGCCCTCGCGGCCGGTTCTGACGCCGACCACCTTGCCGTCGCGAAGGATCAGCTCCTCGACCACCGTCTCGGGGATCAGAAACGCCCCCGCCTCCTCCGCCTTTTCGGCGAACCAGGCGTCGAACTTCGCGCGCAGGACCGAGAACGAGTGCGGCTTGGCCCGGTTTCGCAAATTCTTGTAGCCGAGTGCCCGGATCGCCGCGTCCGGCGTCATGAGCCAGCGCTGCTCCTCGATGATCGGGCGCTCGAGCTGCGCCTCCTCCCGCCAGCCGGGGCCGACCACCTCCTCCAGGTAGTGGGTGTAGAGAATCCCGCCCATCACGTTCTTGGCGCCCGGCTTGGTGCCCCGCTCGACCAGAGCTACCTGCAGCCCCGCCTTGGCGATGGTGATCGCGGCCGCGGTGCCTGCGGGACCGGCGCCGACCACGATCGCATCGAGCTTCTCTTCGTCGCCCATATGGCCGGATATCGTACTGACGAGCCGGATGACGCGCACGATCGGTTTGACAGGTGGAATCGGCAGCGGCAAGAGCGCCGTGACGGCGCTGCTGCGCGGGCGAGGGGTGACGGTGCTGGACGCCGACGGGATCGTCCGCGAGCTGCAGCGTCCGGGGGCGGAGGGGCTGCGCCGGCTGGTGGAGGCGTTCGGGCCCGGAATCCTGCTGCCCTCCGGCGACCTGGACCGGGCCGCGCTCGGCCGGCTCGTCTTCGCCGACGACGAGACTCGCCGGCAGGTCGAGGCGATCCTGCATCCGCTGGTTCGCGAGCGGATGGCGGCGGAGCAGGCGGCGGCGGAGGCGAATGGCGCGACAGTCGTGGTGCAGGACATCCCGCTCCTGTTCGAGGCGCGCGACCCCGTCGGGTTCGACGCCACCGTGCTCGTCTACGCGCCGCCCGAGATGCAGCGAACGCGGCTGGTCGAGCTGCGGGGGATGACGCCGGCCGACGCCGAGGCGCGCATCAAGGCGCAGCTGCCGATGTCCGAGAAGCGGTCGCGGGCCACCTACGTGATCGACAACACGGGCTCGCTGCAGGACCTGGAGGCCGAGGTGGACCGCGTCTGGGCCCGCGTCACCCAGGACCTGGTCCGTCCAGGCCCGACCGCGGGCTGCTAGAAACCTGGTGTGACGCGACACCAGCTCGAACCGATCCGCGAGACGCTGCACGGGCACTTCTCGCCGTCTTTGTTGCCGGTTCTCACCATCGACCCCGGCGACGAGGTCGAGTTCCGGACCCTGGATGCCCGCTGGCACCTGGAGCGGATGCCCGCACCCGGCGTGCCGGGGCGGATCTTCGAGCCCAAGGACGAGCGGCTCGACGCCGGCCACGCTCTCACCGGACCCGTCTATGTGCGGGGCGCCGAGCCGGGGAGGACGCTGGGAGTCGAGGTCCTCTCGCTCGAGACCGGCGACTGGGGGTGGAACTCGGCAGGCGGCTTCGACAGCCCGGTCAACCGGGCCCTCGGGATCGTCGGCGGCGACCGCGAGCCGCTGCTATGGGACCTGGACGGCGCCACCGCAACCGGGACCGACCAGTTCGGCCACAAGGTCCATCTGCATCCCTTCCTCGGCGTGATGGGGATGCCGCCCGCCGGCGACGGGATCTATTCGACGGCGCCGCCACGCCGGACGGGCGGGAACATCGACTGCCGGGAGCTGGTGGTGGGATCGACCCTCTATCTGCCGGTCGAGGTGCCGGGCGGGCTCTTCTCCACCGGCGACGGCCACGCGGCGCAGGGTGACGGTGAGGTCTCGACGACCGCCATCGAGTGCCCGGTGCGCAGCGCGGTGCTGCGATTCTCGGTGCACCAGGACCTGGTGCTCACGACACCACGCGCGACCACGCCTGCCGGCGAGCTCACGCTTGGCTTCGCCGACACGCTCGACGAGGCCATGAAGATCGCGCTCACCGACATGATCGACCTGATGCAGCAGCGCTACGAGGTGTCGCGGCGCGAGGCGCTCGCGCTGGCCAGCGTCGTCGTGGACCTCCACGTGACACAGGTCGTGAACGGCGTCGTCGGGGTGCACGCCATCCTTCCGCCCGGCGCCATCTCCTAGGAGTGCGGCCGGAAACCCGGGGCGAGATGGGGCGTCCAGGTGGTGCTGATGCAAGGCGCCGCTGCGGAGCGGAAGGAGCGCGTCCGTCCACTCGTGACTGAGCACCGTAAAGCGGCAACGCCGCCCTGCCGGGGTCCCCGCGAAGCGGAGCTTGCGGATTCCGGGCCGCCGGCTGGCCCGCAGAGGTCGAGGACGACGCGCTGGTGGCCCCCTTCAGCGCGCCCAGTGCCGGCCCGCCACCCTGGCACCTCTACCGCTTCCAGCTCCATACCGTGTTCGGAGTCGCGGGCGTCGAACCCTTGGGCGCAACGCGCTGGCGCTTCGCCGGCTGACCACACCACTCCACCGCTCTCCTCCAACGGGGTTGAGGGGCGGCCGATGCCGACCAAGGAATTCAGCCGAAGAGGCCCGGCGGATCTGGAACGCCCATGCGGCACATCTCTACCCCACGAAACAGTCCTGGCCGCTCTGCCCTCCAGGACCAGGTCGATGCCCTGCAGCCCCACCGACATCGTGCAGGCCGGATTCACCGCCAGGTTGCGCGCCTTCCGGGCTCGGGGGCTGCTGGTGAAGAAGAGTCCGGCGTACCACATCGCCCAGCCCGGCGGCGTGGGTACGCTCGGCCGTCCAGGAAATACGTGACAGCCGGCCCCGAGAGCCCCTCCAGCGCACCCCGTGCACGGCTCCACTCCAGTGGCGCGGACCCGTATCAATCGAGGTTCTTGACGGCAACCAGCTCGCGTTCGCTCATGTCGTCTACCTCCGATAATGATTTGCGGATTTCCCGGACGCTGCTGTGACGTCGGCTGGGCGGTGGAGAAATCGACAGGCAGGCCAGTCCCTGCCCTCGGTTCGTGCAGAGGGAGGAGGCGGATGAAGATCGGTCTCGGGTTGCCCGGTGGAACGATCGACGAGCGCCGGCTGCGCTTCGCGCGTCAGATCGGCGCCACCCACATCGTCGCCCACCTGGTCAGCGCGCCCTCCGGGCACCCGCTGGAGGCGCGCGGCTATCGCGTCTCGGAGCCCAACGCGCGTGCCTTCTCGAAGGCAGGCCTGGCGGAGCTGAAGGCACAGATGGAAGCGCGCGGGCTGCGCCTGGAGGCGATCGAGAACTTCGCGCCCGCCGACTGGTACGACGTGCTGCTGGACGGCCCGCGGCGCGACGAGCAGATGGAGACCGTAGCGCGTGTGATCCGGTCGCTCGGCGACCTCGAGATCCCGACCATGGGCTACAACTTCTCGGTCGCCGGCGTTTGGGGTCGCGGCGCCGTGCCCGAGGCGCGCGGCGAGGCGGAGACCGTCGCGTACCGGGACCCCGAACAGCCTCCGATCCCGCTCGGGATGGTCTGGAACATGGTCTACGACCCGGACGGGTTCGATCCCGACGACCCGACCAGGGTGCTGGAGCCGATCTCGATCGACGAGCACTGGCGGCGGCACGACCGCTTCCTGGACGAGATGCTGCCGGTGGCGGAGGCGGCCGGCGTCACCCTCGCCCTACACCCGGACGACCCGCCGCTGGCGACGCTCCGCGGGACCGGGCGGCTGGTCCATCGCCCCGAGCACTACGGCCGCCTCGCGGATCGCCACCCGAGCCCGCGCTGGGGCTTCGAGTTCTGCATCGGCACGCTCGCCGAGATGCCGGGTTCGCGGATCCTCGACGTGATCGACCGCTACAGCCGCACCGGGCGCATCGCCTACGTCCATTTCCGCAACGTGGTCGGGGTGGTGCCGTCCTACAAGGAGGTCTTCGTCGACGAAGGCGACACGGACATGCTGGAGGCGGTCCGGATCCTGCAGCGCAACGGGTACCGAGGGGTGCTGATCCCCGATCACACGCCGCTGGTCGACTGCGACGCTCCCTGGCACGCGGGGGTGGCGTTCGCGCTCGGATGGATGCGGGCGGCGCTGCGTTCCATCGACGCGCTCGACGACTCGCCGTAGGGGCGGGAGCGCCGGAGTGCGGACACTCTGACCCTATCTCGCGCCCGATAGCGTCGGAGTGTGGACACTCTGACCGGGCTAGCGGGCGAGGAACGCGACCGACGCTGCCGTGAGCGTCGGGTCCGGCGGCAGGGCCGATGCCCATCGCCAGCGGTCCGGTTCCGCGCGAAGCAGACGCCCGCCTGAACAGACCGCGAACACCGAGCCGTCGGGGGCGGGCACGAACAGCTCGACCATGTCGGGCATCGGGGTCTCGATGCCTTCGGCGGCGGCCTGCCAGGTCGCTCCCTCGTCCCGTGTCACGACGATGCGACCGGCCTCGCCGACGTGGGGAGCCGGCCCTGAGAGCACCAGGCCCGGCACCCCCGGCACCGGGATCGTCGATCGCGTGTAATCGGTGTGCAGCAGAGCCCAGGTGTGACCGCCGTCATCCGAGCGGGCGACGCCACCGAGGTGGGGATCCCCCGGGTGACGCACCCGGGTGGGTAGGGCGGCGTAGCCCAGCGAGGCCCAGAGCCGGCCCGCCTGGGTCGGGTCGCCGGCCAGTTGGTGGATGTCGTCGTTGCCGGCGACCTCTTCGACCGTCCACGTCTCCCCGCTGTCGGTGGTGCGGAGCATGCCCCCCACCTCGACCGAGGCGACCATGTGACCTGCGTCTCCGGGCACCGCGTCCACGTTGCGGATCGCCCCCGCACGTGGCGAGTAGGGCAGGAACCAGCCCTCGTGGGCGGGCAGCGCGGAGATGCCCGCCAGCTCGGACCAGGTGATGCCACCGTCGGTGCTGCGAAACAGACGCCCGGGCTCGGTGCCGCACAGCAGGGCGCCGGCGACCACCGGGTCGGGGCCGATCGTGCGCACGGCCGGTGCCGCCATGCATTCGGTCGCGTGCCACGACTCCCCTCCGTCCGCGCTGCGGTGGAGGCCCTCCCCGTAGGTCCCGGCGAGCAGCACCGGATCGGTCCGGCCTGGTTCGCGGAACGCGTACAGCGCGCTCACGCGGTGGCCTTTCAAGCCGAGCCTCCGAACGCCGTCAGCCACGCCGACGACGCCGTCCTCGGTACCCACGACGATGTCGATACGATCCCCGTCCTTGCCCACGACGCCATCATCGCTCGAATCGGGCCGGCCCGGAGGGGAAGTTGGTGCACCAATCACCCGCTCTCGTCGCTCAGAGAGGGCGGTTGGTGCACCAATCGCCCAGGTCGAGGCCCCTCTACCCTGAGGCGCGGTCCCAGGGCCGGGTCGCCGGCTGGTCGAAGAACGTGCGGTCCTCCTCCGTCAGGTGGGGGCGGGCCCGCTCGGGAACCAGATCGACGCCCATCCCCGGCCGGTCCCAGACCTCGATCGAACCGTTCTCGACGATCGGGTCCGGAAGCCCGTCCACGATCTCGTACCACCAGTCCGGGTTCCCCAGGGGGTACTCGAACGCGATGTAGTTGTCGGGCATCGTCGCCCCTACCTGCACGTGCGCGGCCAGGCCCAGCAGCCCGTCGAACACGCCGTGGGGCGCGATCAGGACTCCGTGCAGGTCGGCGAACTCGCCGATCCACTTGAGCTCGGCGATGCCGCCGACGTCGGCGGGGTCGGGACCCACGATCCGCACCGCGTGCTGCTCGATGAGCTCGATGAAGTTCTGGCGCAGATACACCTGCTCGCCGGTGTGCGTCGGAACCGAGGTCGCCCGCGTCACCTCCCGGAACTCGGCCGCCATCTGATACGGGGTGTAGTCGCCGCCCACCAGGTCCTCCAGCCAGAGCACGTGCAGTTCCTCCACCGCCCTGGCGAGCCGGATCGCGTCCGGCACCGTCCAGCCCGGGCCGCAGTCGAGCGCCAGGCCGACGCCGTCGCCCAGCACCTCCTTCATCGCGCGAACGCAGTCGACCAGCTGGTGCAGGCCGCGCTCGGTGACCAGCCCGCGCCGTGTGCGGGGACGTCCTTCACGGGGCTCCCCGTAATAAAAGCCGGGCACCTCCTCCGCCATCGTCGAGTGAAAGCCCACCGCCTGCTTGATGATGGTGAAGCCCTGGGGCGCCTCCTTCATCCGGCGCGCGGCGTCGGCGTAGTCGGAGGGGAGATGACCGGTCATCGGGAAGCGGACGCCTCCGTTGTAGGTGCGCACCCGGTCCCGCACCTTGCCGCCCAGCAGCCGGTGCACGGGCAGCCCCGCCGCCTTCCCGGCGAGGTCCCAGAGGGCCATCTCGATCGCGCTCGGGACCGATCCCCACGGCTTCGACCCGGCCAGACGGCGGATCCGGAGCATGGTCCGCTCCACCTCCCTGGGGTCGGCGCCCAGCAGGATCGGCTCGTAGACCGCCACCACCGGCTTCAGGTAGGGCTTGGAGGACTCGATCTCGCCGAACCCGTCCACACCCTCGTCGGTGGCGACGCGAACCACCGGATTGCTGCCGATCAGTGCGCAGCGGACCGCCGTGATCTTCATGTGCCTCCTCCCCGGCGCCCGCAGGCGCCCCTGCGATCAGCCGCTGTGGGTTCTCGACGCCGGGGTCCCCTCTGGATGCGTGTCCCTCGCGCGCCTGTCGGCGGCCCGGACACCTCGCGTCCTGTCAACCAGGTTGCAGGTTGACTGCCAAGCCGGACCACGGAAAGCCTACGGCGCTACAGTTCGCAGGTCGGTGCCGGGACGGTGACGCGGCGAGCGAGGCATTGTTCGTCGTAGGGAGGTGCGGATGCTGATCGCGGTCACGGGAGGAACGGGGAGGGTGGGGCGCGCCGTGATCGCGGCGGCGCTTGCCGCCGGGGACCGGGTAGTGAGCCTGGACCGGGCGGAGCCGGACCTCGCCAACCTTCCGGAAGGGGTCGAGTATCGCCAGGTGGACACGACCGACCATGGCGATCTGGTGGCCGGCATCCGCGGCGCCGACGCCCTCATCCACCTCGCCGCCTACCCCAGCCCGCGCGGCCACCCTGACCACGTTGTCCACAACAACAACGTGGTCAGCAGCTACAACGCGCTCAGCGCAGCGGTCGAGCTGGGCATCCGCCGCATCTGCCAGGCGTCGAGCATCAACGCCACCGGGGCCGCCTACAGCCGCTGGCCGAGGTACGACTACCTTCCCCTGGACGAGCGCCATCCGACGTACGCGGAGGACCCGTACTCGCTCTCAAAATGGATGTGCGAGGAGCAGGGCGACTGCTTCGCCCGGCTGCACCGCGAGCTCTCGATCGCGAGCATGCGCTTCCACGGCGTGGTCGAGAGCCGCGAGGTGGCGATCGAGCGGCTGGGGGCAGGGCCGGCCCTGGCCAAGCACCTCTGGGGATACACCCGGGCCGGCGCGGCGGCCCTCGCCTGCGTCGCGTCGCTCACCGCCGGGTTCTCGGGTCACGAGGCGTTCTACCTGGTGGCCCCGCGCACGATGATGCCCGGCCAACCCACCACCGAGCTGGTCGCCCGGCACTACCCCGACGTGCCCCTTCGCCGCTCCCTGCGCGGCGAGGAGGGCCTGTACGACTGCTCGAAGGCGGAGCGGATGCTGGGCTGGCGACATCCGGAGGACTGACCCCGCTCAGTGCTTCGGGGGGTCCTCCTGGACGTATGTCGCCAGGCCTCGCAGCAGCAGGTCGAGGCCGAACGAGAACCGTTCTTCACGGGTGGGATCGAAAAGCGCGCCGGCGGCCCGCACCAGGTGGGGGAACCGATCCGCCGGCAGCGATTCCAGGTACGCCGTGAACATCCCGGCGACCTCCTCCTCCTCCAGCGGCTCGCCAGTTGGGGAGGCGACGCCCAGAGACTCCTCGAACGCGAACGCGCCGACGAACAACGCGGCGGTGTCGCCCATCAGTCCGATGACACGGTCGGGAACCCCCAGCGGCGACAGCAGCTCGAGCATCCACTCGGCGGTGCGGGCGAAGGCGGTCCCGGAGGGCACCCGCCCCAGCGAGAGGCGGGCGGCGTCGCGGTGCGAGTGCGCTTGGGCTCGCATCGATCGGGCGAGATCGCTCAGCTCCTCTCGCCATCGCGCGGGGTCGGGTGCGGGAAGCGGGAGATCGGCGGTCAGACGCTCGAAGAGCAGCTGCAGCAGCTCGTCCTTGTTGCGCACATGCCAGTAGAGGGACGCCGGCCCGGTCCCCAGGGCTTCCGCCACCCGGCGCATCGAGAGGCCGTCCATGCCGTCACGGTCGAGCACTCCGAGGGCGGCCCCGACGATCGCCTCCCGGGTCAGCGGTGTCCGAGCACGCCGGGGCCGGTCTCTCTGCGAGCGCCAGGCCGGCTCCGGGATGTCCTCCGCCATCGCGTCACAGCCTAAGCCGAACGCGGGTCGGTTCTCGAACAGTGATCGACAACGCGTTCCGAATCTGCTAGAACAGTGTTCATGGATAGAACATCGTTCGAGAAACCTTCATCGCGGTTTCGCCTGCCCGAGATGGAGGGATCCGCGGCGCGGCGCTACGACCGGCTCCGCGGCTCTCAATCGCAGCTCGCCGATTACCGGCGCCGCGCCGACGAGCTGAGCGCGGGGCTCCGGTCGGGAGCGGATGTGCTCGAGATCGCACCCGGCCCTGGCTACTTCGCCCTCGAGATGGCGCGCCGCGGCGCGCATGTGACCGGCCTCGACATCAGCGAGACGATGGTGGAGATCGCGACCGGGCACGCGAGGGAGAGCGGTCTCGAGATCGATTTCCAGCACGGTGATGCCACCAAGCTGCCGTTCGCCGCCGACTCCTTCGACCTCATCGTGTGTCAGGCCGCCTTCAAGAACTTCCTTCATCCGGTCCCGGTGCTGGACGAGATGTACCGGGTGCTCCGTCCCGGCGGGCTCGCCGTGATCGATGACATGCGACACGAGGCGAGCCTGGGCGAGATCCGCGCCGAGGTGGGCCGGATGGGAGTGGGCCTTGTCACCCGCGCCGTGACCACCGGCATCCTCCTGGGCCTGCGCCGGCGGGCGAAGTCCGCGTCCGAGTTCTTCCGCCTCGCCGAGGTCAGCGCGTTCGGTTCGTGTTCCATCCGGACCGAGGGGATCGGGCTGGAGGTCCGTCTCGCGAAGCAGCGCTGAAGACTCGCGAACGTGCCTGATCAGTAGACTCCGGCCTTGATGCGAGTCCTGGTCCTGGGTGGCACCGTGTTCCTCGGCCGGCACGTCGTCGAGACCGCGCTCGCGCGTGGCGACGAGGTGACGATCTTCACGCGGGGCCACAACGAAGCGCCGGCCGGCGTCATCTCGCTGATCGGCGATCGAGACGGCGGCCTGGACGCGCTGCGATCCGGCTCCTGGGACGTGGTGGTGGACACCAGCGGGTACGTGCCCCGAGTCGTCCGCCAGTCGGCCGACCTGCTGCGCGGGCGCGTCGGCTTCTACGCGTTCGTCTCCACCATCTCGGTGTATCCGATGGAACACGAGGACAAGTCCGAGACGGCGCCGGTAGCCGAGCTGGAGGATCCCGCGACCGAGGACATCGACGCCAGCTACGGGGCGCTCAAGGCAGCCTGCGAACGGGTCCTCGCGGAGATCTACGGCGCGCGCGTGCTCCAGGCCCGGTCCGGGCTCATCGCCGGGCCGTTCGACACCACCGAGCGGGTGACCTACTGGGCGGCTCGAGGACTGCGGCCCGGCGAGGTGCTGGCGGCCGGGCGGCCGGAGCGCGAGGTGTGCTTCATCGACGCCCGCGACCTCGCGGCCTGGATGCTGGACATGGCCGCGCGCTCGCAGGGCGGTGTCTACAACGTCCAGGGACCCGATGTCGCGATGGGCCATCTGCTCGAGGACTGCGGGATCCCGGACGCGACCTGGGTGCCCGACCAGTTCCTCCTCGACCATGGCGTGGTCCCCTGGACCGGCCTTCCGCTGTGGATTCCGGGCGGGATGGGCTCGCTCTACGCGCCGCGCGAGCGGGCGCTGGGTGCCGGCCTGGTCTGCCGGCCGGTGTCGCATACGATCCGCGACCTCCAGGAATGGGTGCGCACCCGCCCGACTCCTCCGGGCCCCCAGGAGTCCGGCGGTCGCCTGCGCCCACCGGCCGGCATGCCGCCCGAGCAGGAGTCCGAGCTGCTGGCCGCCTGGCACCGGGGGGAGGCGTAAAGCGCCCCAATAATCGGGCCGTGGATTAGGGTCGTTTCTGCAGAAACCGTCGCTATCTCCGACCCGGAAGGAGCGAAATGTGCAGAAACGGCCCTGAGGCTGCCGGCCCAGGCATTGGTAAAGCGCCCCCTCAGTCCACTGGGGACTTGATCAGGCGCCTCCGCCCCCCGCTGACGTCGACGCGAGCCGCCGCCTCGCGCAGTTCCGGCTGGGGAACCGGACAGGCTAGATGACGCCCGCCGCCGCCAGCTCGCGAAGCGCGTCGGGGCCGACGCCGAGCTCACCGAGCACCTCCGCGGTCTGCTCACCGAGGCGAGGAGCGTCCCTCCGGTGCCACCCCTCCTCCATCCGCACGGGTGGCGCGACCTCTCGCCCGGTCGGACGGTCGTCGACGAGGCGCCGCGCCCGAATCTGGGGATGGTCTGGAACCTCCCATACCTCGAGCACCGGTTCGCAGCAGGTGTCGGGCCCCAAAAGGGCGCCCCAGCCGTCACGGCTCCGCGTCCGGAAGATCGAGGAGAGCTCGGCCCGAAGCTCGTTCTGCCGGGAGTCGTCGAGATGCAGCGGGATCAGGTCGGGGCGCTCCAGCTCCCGGCACAGCCTGGCGAAGAACTTGGTTTCCAGCGCGGCTACCGACAGATACCGCCCGTCCTCGCATGCATAGACGGCATAGCAGGCGTAGCGGCCGGTGAGCCGGTGCTCGTCACGGGCCACCGGTCCCGAGATCTCGGTCTCCGCGAGGGGCGTCGAGATCCATCCCAGCGTGGCGTCCGTCATCGCGACATCGAGCCACCGGCCCTCGCCGCCCCGCGCCACGTCCAGGAGGGCGGCCAGGATCGAGACCGCGGCCGCCTGCGCGCCGCCTCCGAGGTCGGCCACCTGTACCGGCGGCGGGTGCGGCGCGCCCCCGCGAGGAGCCGACAGGGAGAGAATCCCGTTCGTCGCCAGGTAGTTGAGATCGTGGCCGGCTCGCTCCACCCAGGGACCGTCCTGGCCGTAGCCGGTGATCGAGCACAGCACCAACCGCGAATTGCGCTCGCGAAGCACCGGCCAGCCGAACCCGAGCCGGTCCATCACGCCGGGCCGGTTGCCCTCCATCACACAGTCGGCGTGCTCGACCAGGGAGAGGAAGAGCGCACGCCCCTGGGCCGCCTTCAGGTTGAGCGTGATGCTGCGCTTGTTCCGGTTGACCGCGTTGAAGGCGACCGACTGGCCGTCGCGGAGCGGCGGGTAGCCGCGCATGGCGTCCCCGCTCCCCGGCTGCTCGACCCGGATCACGTCGGCCCCCATGTCCGCCAGCAGCAGCGAACAGAAAGGACCCGGCAGCAGGCGCGTCAGGTCGAGGACGCGGATCCCGGCCAGCGGCGCCCGGCTCATCCGCCTGCGGTCGGGGAGCTCGAGGGCGACGGGGACGAGGTGCGGGCGCTGCTGGCGGGGGTCGAGACCGGCGCCGGGTTGTTATGCGGTGCGCCCTGGTTCGAGGGGTTGTGGAAGAAAAGGGCCACCGGCACCGCGATCACGCCGACGATCACCGCCAGTACGAACGAGACGGCGCCCCACTCCTTGCGGACGAACGCCCACTTCACCGGCGGCCCCGATCCTCGCCCTGCTCCTCCGGCTTGTTGCGCTGGTTCAAGAGGCGAACGAAGTCCTGGGCGCGAGCCATCGCCCGCCACCGCTCGGGGAAGAAGTCCTGCGCCAGGATGTTCTTGTCGGGAAGTTGGTAGACGGTGACGCACCACTTTTGGAGGGTGCGCGAGACCTCGATCTCGAAGTCCTTCTCGTCCGTCTCGTAGCGAACGATCCGATCGTCGTCGAACCGTCGCCGGCCTTGCACTGCCATGGCATCTGTTTCCAATTCGGAGCCCGAGTCACGCCCAGGCTCGAAGTAATGAGTATAGGTCTGCCCCGCGCATCCGCCGACACGCGAACCGGCTCCGGGGGGGCCGGTCAGTCTGCCGCCAGCTCGCCCGGGGAAACCAGCTCCCTGACCACTTCGAGCATCGCCGGCCGAAGGTCTGGATGGCGAAGCGCGAGCGCCAGGTTGGCCCGCAGATAGCCGGGCACGGTACCGGTGTCGTAGTAGTCGCCCTCGAACTCGAGCGCGACCACGTGACCGCCGTCAAGGGTGCGCTTGATGGCGTCCGTGAGCTGGATCTCTCCCAGAGCACCCGGCTTGGCGTCGTCCAGCGCATCCATCACGTCGGGCGCCAGGATGTAGCGGCCGAAGATGGCCAGGTTGCTGGGCGCGTCGGCCAGCGAGGGCTTCTCGACCATGTCCACGACCTGGTGCAGGCGGCCGTCCGAGTGGCCCAGCTCGAGGATGCCGTACCGGCTGATCTGGTCTCGGGGCACACGTCGCGCTGCCAGCACGGTCGCGCCTCCGGAGAGCTTGTGAGCGTCGATCAGCTGCTTCAGCGCCGGTTCCGCGCCCAGGATCACGTCGTCGGCGAGCAGCACCGCGAAGGCCTCGCCCTCGACCTGACGCCGCGCCGTCCACACGGCGTGGCCCAGCCCGAGCGCCTCTTTCTGCTGCACGTACACGACGGCGAGCTTGTCGGTCAGCGAGTCGACCTCACGCACCTTCTCGAGCAGATCCTCTTTGCCCCGCTGCTCCAGGTAGCGCATGAGCTCAGGCGAGGAGTCGAAGTGATCGGTGATCGCCCGCTTGCCGCCGCCGGTGACGAGGATGACCTCCTCGATGCCGCTGGCCAGGGTCTCCTCGATCCCGTACTGGATCGTCGGCTTGTCGATCAGGGGCAGCATCTCCTTGGGCTGCGCCTTGGTCACGGGCAGGAATCGGGTGCCCAGGCCGGCCGCGGGAAACACCGCCTTGCGCACAGGTGGTCGAGGCATCGAGGGATCATAATCTACGGCGTGGCGGACGCCCAATCCCGGGACACGAGGGCGCGACAGCCCCTCGATCCGGCGATCCGCCCCGGAGTCGTGCACCGCGACGAGGTGGTGATCACCGACCAGCACCTGACCCGCCACGTCGGTGGCAGGGGGGTTTTCGCCACCCCCGCCATGATCTGGCTGATGGAGCTGGCCTCCCACAACTCGGTCGCGCCCTACCTCTCCCCGTCGCAGACCACGGTGGGGTACGAGGTGCACGTCTTCCACCGAGCCCCCGCCGAGGTGGGCGACCGCATCCTGGTCGAGGCCCGCCTCGCCGAGGTGGAACGGAACCGTCTGATGTTCGAGGTCAAGGCGACCAAGGACGGGCACCTGCTGGGCGACGGCATCCACCGGCGTGCGGTCGTCAACGCCCGCGACTGAGGGGATGGCGGCCACCCTGCCGGTGTCCGCGGACGACGTGGCGGAAGCCGCCCACGCCCTTCGCCGCTACCTTCCGGTGACGCCGCTTCAGCAGTCGTTCGCGCTCACCGAGAAGGTCGGCTGCCCGGTGTTCCTCAAGATCGAGACCACGCAGCCGACCCGATCGTTCAAGGTGCGCGGGGCTCTGAATCGCGTTCTGCACCTGGGCCCCGAGGAGCGGAGAGCGGGCGTGATCTCAGCCTCGGCGGGCAACCACGGCCAGGGCGTCGCCTACGCGGCGCGCACGTTCGACCTTCCCGCCACCGTCTACGTGCCGATCGGCGCCAACGAGGGCAAGGTCACCGCCATGCGCCGGCTTGGAGCCCGAGTGGTCGCGCATGGCCGGACCTTCAACGACGCGAACCTGGAGGCGCTCCGCGTGGCCGCCACCACCGGCGCCGCCTTCGTGCACGCCTACGACGATCCCGAGGTGGTGGCCGGTCAGGGCACCGCCGGCCTCGAGCTCCTGGAGCAGCTGCCGGACCTCGACACCGTCATCTGCCCGATCGGCGGTGGCGGCCTCATCTCGGGAATCGCGATCCACCTGAAGGCGCGGCGCCCCGAGGTCCGCATCGTCGGCGTGGAGCCCTCGGGTGCGGCCGCCATGCACGCCTCGCACCGGGCCGGGCAGCTGGTCGTCCTCGACCGGGTCGAGACGATGGCCGACGGTCTCGCCGCCAGCACCCCGGGGCCGCTCACGTTCGCGGTCTGCGAGGCCCTGGTCGACGAGCTCGTGCTGGTCGAGGAGTCGGAGCTCCTGCGCGCGGTCCGGGTCCTGCTGCAGTGGGAGCACCTGCTGGCGGAGCCGGGCGGCGCGGCGGCGACGGCGGCGCTGCTGTACCACTACCGGCCTGGTCCGGGCGAACGCATCGCGGTCCTGGTCTCCGGCGCCAACGTCGCGGACCAGGTGCTGGTGCAGGCGCTGCGCACCCGGTAGGGACGCGCCGCATCGATGCCAGAGTGTCCGCACTCTGGGCCTTTCCGGGCGCGGGTAGCGCCAGAGTGTGGACACTCCGGCGCTGGATGCCTGCACCACGGAGCTAGGATTTCCGCATGAAGGCGTACGCGCTGATCAACGCTTCCCCTGGGCGCGCGCTCGACATCGCGGTCGCGCTCCGTGGCAAGCCGGGGGTCGTCACAGCGGACGCGATCACCGGCGACTACGACGTCATCGCGACCTGCGAGGCACCGGACGTCAACGGCATCGGGAAGATCGTCATCGAGCAGATCCAGAAGGTCGACGGCGTCTTCAAGACCATCACCTGCCTGGTCGTCGCCTGAGGGTCGCCAACCGTCCCCGCTGACGGTCGGGGGATGGTTCCGTAGGATCGACGGGGTAGTCCCGCCGGGCCGCATCGACGTGTGCCCGGACAATCCCCTTCTGGAGCTGTCCCGTGATCACCGCTCAAGATCTCGTCCTGCGCGCCGGCTCGCGCACGCTGCTGGACGGGGTCTCCTTCACCATCGCCGCCGGCGATCGCATCGGCCTGGTCGGGCGCAACGGCGCCGGCAAGACCACGCTCGCGCGTGTGCTGGCGGGTGAGGCGGAACCGGAATCGGGGACCGTGATCAGGTCGGGGCGGGTCGGCTATCTCCCTCAAGGACCGAGCGAGGGCGACATGACGCGGCCCGCGCGGGAACGGATCCTGTCCGGCCGCGGGCTCGACGTGCTGGCGCGGGAGCTCCAGCACGCGCAGCTGGCGATGGCCGGGGTCGGAGCCGGCGAGGCGGTGCCGGCGATCGAGCGCTACGGTGACCTGGAAGACCGCTTTCATGCCCTGGGCGGGTACGCGGCAGAGGCGGACGCGGCGTCGATCGCAGCCGGACTGGGGCTCCCCGACCGCCACCTCGACCAGCCGATGGGCACGCTGTCCGGCGGTCAGCGGCGGCGGGTCGAGCTGGCCCGAATCCTCTTCAGCGGGGCGGACACGCTGCTCCTCGACGAGCCGACCAACCACCTGGACGCGAGCGCGATCTCCTGGCTGCGTGATTACCTGCGGAACTACCGCGGTGGCCTGCTGGTGATCTCGCATGCCGTGGGGCTGATGCAAACGGTGGCCAACCGCATCTTCCAGGTCGACCCGCCCCGGGCCACCATCGACATCTACAACATGGGCTGGAAGGCCTACCGGACGCAGCGGGCGACCGACGAGCGCCGGGTGGTGCGGGAGCGGCAGAACGCCGAGAAGAAGGCGACCCAGCTCCGTACGCAGGCCGACCGGCTGCACGCCAAGGCGACCAAGGCCAAGGCGGCACAGGGCATGTACCGGCGGGCCGAACAGTTGCTCGCGGGCGCGGGCGAGGTGCGCAAGAAGGAACGCGTGGCGCGGCTGCGCTTCCCCGACCCGGCACCGTCGGGACGGGTGCTGCTGAGGGCCAACGGACTTCGCAAGTCGTACGGCTCGCTGCGCGTGTGGGACGGCATCGATCTCGAGGTCGAACGGCAGTCCCGGTCGGTGATCCTGGGCCAGAACGGAGCCGGCAAGACCACCCTGCTGCGCATCCTGGACGGTCTCGACGAGCCGGACGCCGGAACCATCGACCATGGGATGGGCCTGCGGATCGGCTACTACGCGCAGGAGCACGAGACGCTCGACAGCCGGAGAACAGTGCTCGAGAACGTGTGGCAGGCGGCGCCGGGGATGTCGCTGCCCGAGGTGCGCGGGGTGCTGGGGTCCTTCCTCTTCAACGGGGATGCGCCCGACCAGCTGGTGTCGACGCTCTCCGGCGGCGAGCGCACCCGCCTGGCGCTGGCGACGCTGGTGGTCTCCGGCGCCAACCTGCTGCTCCTCGACGAGCCGACCAACAACCTCGACCCCGCCAGCCGGGACGAGATTCTGGGCGCCCTGCGGTCGTATCGCGGTTCGACGCTCCTCGTCACCCACGACCTGGGCGCGGTCAAGGCGCTCGACCCGCAGCGCGTGATCCTGCTGCCCGACGGTGTGCAGGACTTCTGGGATCCCAGCTTCGAGGAGCTGGTCGCCCTCACGTAGGAGGCGCCGGCGATGTCGCGGCCCGACTTCGAGGCGCTCTACTCCCGGGTCGGCACCAATCTCCGGTCGGTCCCGTGGGCGCTGCTGGAGCCACACCCGTCGTTTGTGGAGTGGCTGGATGGTGGCACGGCGCCGGCGGCGGGCACCGCGCTCGTCGTCGGGTGCGGGCTCGGCGACGACGCCGAGGAGGCGGCCCGGCGGGGGTTCCAGGTGACCGCGTTCGACATCGCCCCGAGCGCGCTGCGGCTGGCGCGGCGGCGATTCAAGAAGTCGGTGGTGACCTATCAGGTGGCCGACCTGCTGGTGACGCCCGACGCCTGGCGGGAAGCATTCGACCTGGTGGTGGAGATCCGCAACCTGCAGTGCGTGCCACGGGCCTCACGGCCGGCCGCGATCGCCGCCATCGCGGGCTGTGCGCGACCGGGCGGCGGCGTGGTGTTCGTGCGAGGCATGCTGGCGCAGCGCGGCACCGGGGGACGGGGACGGCAGCGGCTCCCCCTCCTGCCGTCCGAGCTGACCGCCTTCACCGAAGCGGGCCTGGTCGAGCGCGAGTTCACCGAGCTCCCCGACGAGGGGGCGTTCGTCGCCGTCTACACCCGCCCGTAAGGCCCGTTTCTGCACCCCCCGTGCCTACGCGGGGCCGGGTAGGCACGGGGTGTGCAGAAACGGGGCTTATTCGGACGTTAACAGGACGATCTTGCAATCGAGACGGAGAGCGGGCAAGGTGGCGGCATGCCTCGAATCCCCCGCGTTCCGGAGATCCTCCGCCGCGGACCCTTCACGATCGCGCAGGCTCTGGCGGCCGGCATCACTCCGGAACAGCTCCGCGGGCGGGCCTGGAAGTCGATCTCCAGGGGGTGGTACTCCTGGACCGGATCGGCGGCCGTCACCGACCCGCGGCTCTCCGTGGCCGCCGAGGCACTCCCCGCAGGCGGCGCCTTTGCGGGACTGACCGCGGCTCGCCTGCTCGGTCTCGACCTGCCCGAGCCTCCCTGCGTCGAAATCGTGGTTCCTCACGACAGCGGCGTCTCCCGCCGGGGCGATGCGCGAGTGCGGTGCGTCCAGCTGGGTCCGGATGACGTGATCTGGCGGGACGGGCTCCCGGTGACCGCGCCCCTGCGCACGTGCTTCGATCTCGCCGGTCGTCTGCCGTTGGTCGAGGGGGTGGTAGCGGTCGACATGGCGCTGCACCAGGGCCTGATCGACGTCGAGGTGTTTCGGGCCTACATCACGAAGCGGGCCGGCGTGGCCGGAGTGGTCGGCGCTCGCCGTGTCCTGGAATTCGCCGAGCCCAAGGCGGAGTCGCCGATGGAGTCACGGCTGCGGCTGCTCCTGGTGCAGGGTGGGCTTCCGCGACCGGAGGCGCAGGTGGAGCTGCACGATGCCCGCGGCAGGTTCGTCGGCCGACCGGATCTGTTCTATCGCGCCGAACAGCTCGGCCTCGAGTACGACGGTGAGAACCACCGCGATCGTCTGGTGTCAGACAACCGCCGCCAGAACGCCCTCCAGGCCCTCGGGGTGAGGCTGCTTCGGTACACCGGCGCAGATCTGCGCGAGCGTCCTGCCGTCGTCGTCGCCGAGGTGCGCCGGGCGCTCGCCCAGGCACGCCAAGCCCCGTTTCTGCACACCCCGGGGCTACCCACGGGCGGGTAGGCACGGGGTGTGCAGAAACGGCCCCCCCGGAGCCACCCCCTCAGTCCGAGAGGTAGGGCCCCAGCGCCTCGAGGAACGTTTGCGGCCGCTGCAGCTCGGGGGCATGGCCGGCACCCTCGATGATCGTCAGCTTCGACCCCGGCAGCTGCGACTGCGCGCGGATCGCCTGCGAGACCGGGAACATGGTGTCGCTCGCGCCCCAGATGAACCGGATCGGCATCGGGAGCCGGGCCCGTGCCAGCGCCGGCGCCAGGTCGTCCATGCTGTGCAGCGCCAGGGACCGCACCGTCCGCGTGTGCGAGTACCCGGCTCCGGGGTCGCGGTGGATCTGACGCAGGATGTCCAGCTGCGAGTCGTCGAGCTGGTCGTCCAGCATCCCCAGCCGCCCCGTCAGCGAGCGGAACCGATCTCCCTCCATCGAGAGCAGCGCCCCCGCCAGGCCGGTGTAGGCGAGATCCCCCACCACCGGCAGCGTGAACACCCCGAGCAGCGGTGAGCGGGCGAGCCCGAACCCGAGAGAGTTGACCAGGATCAGCCGCTCCACCCGCTCCCGGTGCCGCATCGCGACCTCGATCGCGACCCTCCCTCCCATCGACGCCCCGACCAGCACCACCTTCTTCAGGTGGCGGGCGTCCAGGTAGCGCACCAGCGTCCGCGCGAACAGCGGCACCCCGTACCGAACCGGCGGCTTCTGCGAGAACCCGAACCCCGGAAAGTCGGGCGCGAACACCCGCCGCCGGCCGGCCATCGTGGGCAGGACGAAACGCCAGTCGAGGATCCCCGACTGCGCGAGACCGTGCAGGAAGACGAGCGGCGGTCCACCCCGTCCGCCCGACACGTCGTGCAGGACCAGCCTGCCCGCGCTGACGTAGCCGGACCGGAGCGGGGAGTTCGGAGCCATCGGCTGCCGTACCATACCTCGGTGCCGAATCCGCCGGTGCGGGTGCGGATGGCGCCGAGTCCAACCGGATTCGTCCACCTGGGAAGCGCCCGCACCATGCTCTTCAACCTGCTCTTCGCCCGTCACCACGGGGGTGTGATGGTGCTCCGCGTCGACGACACCGACACCGAGCGCAACCGCCCGGAGTACGAGCAGACGATCTACGACGGGTTCCGGTGGCTGGGCCTGGACTGGGACGAGGGCCCGGACAAGGGCGGTCCGTTCGGGCCTTACCGCCAGAGCGAGCGCATCGACCGGTATCGGGAGCTGGCGGCCCGGCTGCTGGGCGAGGGGACGGCGTATCGCTGCTACTGCACCCGGGAGGAGCTGGACGCCGAGCGCGAAGCCGCGCGCCGGGCCGGCGTCCCCTACAGGTACTCCCGCCGGTGCCTCAATCACCCGCCGCGCGAGCGCACCGAGTTCGCGGTCCGGCTCAAGGTGCCGGAGGGCGAGACCCGCTTCCTCGATCTGATCCGCGGCGAGCTCACGTTCAAGAACGAGCTGATCGGAGACCCCGTCATCGTCCGCACCAACGGCGCCCCGCTCTACAACTTCACCAGCACCGCCGACGACGTGGACATGGAGATCACGCACGTGATCCGTGGGGAGGAGCACCTCTCCAACACCCCGGTCCAGCTGATGCTGTTCGACGCCCTCGGGAAGCCGCGTCCAGAGGCCTTCGCCCACCTCCCGGTGATCGTCGGCGCCGACCACAAGAAGCTCAGCAAGCGGCGCCATCCCGAGGTCCGGCTTTTCCTCTACCGCGAGCAGGGCTACCTGCCGCCCGCGCTGCTCAACTACCTGGCGCTCCTGGGCTGGAACCCCGGCACCGAGCAGGAGATCTGGAGCTTCGAGGAGCTGACCCGCGCCTTCACGCTGGACCGCGTCCAGTCGTCCCCCGCGATGTTCGACCAGCAGCGGCTGGAGTGGCTCAACGCCCACTACATCCGCCAGCTCCCGGACCAGGAGCTGGCGGAGCGCCTGGCGGACTTCCTCCCGCGCCTTTCCCCGTCGACCTTGCTGGCGGCCGCTCCCGCGCTCAAGGAGCGCCTGCCCCGGCTCGACGCCGCAGGCCCCCTCCTCGCCTACCTGGAGGATGCGCCCGCGGTCCCCGAGCTGACGCAGCCGCAGCGAGAGATGCTGAGCGAAGCACGCACTCGTCTGGCCGCGGTCGACCCCTGGCGCGACGACCTCATCGAAGCCGCGCTGGAGGACGTGCGAGAGAGGCTCGGGGCGAGCCGGGCCAAGCTTTTCACCCCCGTGCGCCTGGCGGTCGCCGGACGGGTCTCGCCACCGCTCCACTCGACCCTGGCCCTCCTGCCGCGCGAGGAGGTGCTGGCCCGCATCGATCGCGCCCTGTGACTGAACGGCTGGAAGGCAAGCGCATCGTCGTCACCGGCGCCGCGGGGGGAATCGGGACCGCCGCCTGCCGCCGGCTGGCCTCCGAAGGCGCCCACGTGATCGCGACCGACATCCAGGGCGACCGCTCGCGCCGGCTGGGAGCGGAGATCGGCGGAGAGGGCCACGCGCTCGACGTCACCGATTACCAGCAGGCGGTCGCGCTCGCCGCCGAGCTGGACCCGGTCGACGTCCTGGTCAACTGCGCCGGGTGGGACGCCGGCCGGTTCTTCCTGGACAGCGATCCCACGTTCTGGCAGAAGGTGATGACGATCAATCTGCTGGGGCCGATGGGCGTCACCCACGCCTTCGCCCGCCACATGGCGGAGCGCGGGCGCGGCACCATCGTCACCGTGTCCTCCGACGCCGGCAAGGGTGGCTCCACCGGCGAGACCCCCTACGCCGCCGCCAAGGGAGGCCTGATCGCCTTCACTCGCAGCCTGGCCCGCGAGATGGGCCGCCACAACGTGACCGTCAACTGCGTCTGCCCCGGCCCCACCGAGACCGCGATGCTGAAGAAGGTGTGGACGGACGAGCGCGGGGACCGGATCCTGGAGGCGATGCGGCGGGCCGCCCCCCTTCGGCGCTTTGGTCAGCCCGATGACATCGCCGCCTGCATCGCCTACCTGGCCAGCGACGACGCGTCCTACGTCACCGGGCAGGCGATCAGTGTGAACGGCGGCCTGGTGATCGGTCCCTGAGCAGCTCACGCCCCGCGTCCCAGGTCGGTCCCTCGCGAGGTCCGGTCGATGAACGGACGGACAACTCGTTAGCCAAAGTAACAATTGGGGTAAGGTAAAGGAGATGCAGGCCGCACGCGCCGCCCCAGGCAGCCCCTACAAGTGGGTGGCGCTGTCAAACACCACCATGGGCACGTTCATGGCTGGGGCCGACATGTCGATCGTCCTGATCTCGATGCCGGCGATCTTCCGCGGCATCGGCCTCGACCCCCTCGCTCCCGGCAACGTCGCCTACCTGCTGTGGCTGATGATGGGCTACACGCTGGTGACCGCGGTCTGCGTGGTCTCGATCGGCCGCTTCGGCGACATGGTGGGTCGGGTGCGGGTCTACAACCTGGGCTTCGTCGTCTTCACGCTGGCCTCGCTGGCGCTCTCGGTCGATCCCTTCCTGGGCAGCCAGGGAGCGTTGTGGCTGATCGTCTTCCGCCTCGTGCAGGCCGTCGGCGGCTCCATGCTGATGGCGAACTCGGCGGCCATCCTGACCGACGCCTTCCCGGTCACGCAGCGTGGCATGGCACTCGGCATCAACCAGATCGCGGTGCTCGCCGGGCAGTTCACCGGCCTGGTGCTGGGCGGTCTGCTGGCGGCGATCGACTGGCACGCGGTGTTCTGGATCAACGTCCCGGTCGGCGTGGTGGGCACGATCTGGGCCTATCGCAGCCTGCGCGAGACGTCCGCCCGGACGCGCGGTCGCATCGACTGGCTGGGGAACCTCACGTTCGGCATCGGCTGCGCGGCGCTCTTGATCGCGATCACCTACGGAATTCAGCCCTACCAGGGCAACGCCATGGGCTGGGGCAACCCGAAGGTCATCGCCGGGCTGGTCGGGGGTGTGGTGCTGCTGGGCCTCTTCTGCGTCGTCGAGATGAAGGTCGCGGACCCGATGTTCCGGCTCGCCCTGTTCAAGATCCGCGCCTTCACCTTCGGGAGCGCGGCCTCCCTGCTCTCCGCGGTGGCGCGCGGCGGCATGCAGTTCATGCTCATCGTCTGGCTGCAGGGGGTGTGGCTCCCGCTCCACGGGGTGGCGTATTCGGAGACTCCGCTGCTGGCCGGGATCGCGCTGCTTCCGCTGACGGCAGGCTTCCTGGCGGCCGGCCCGATCTCGGGGATCCTCTCCGACCGGTTCGGCGCGCGTGTCTTCGCGACCGCCGGCCAGGGTGTCTTCATGTTCACGTTCATCGGGCTCCTCCTGCTCCCGATCGACTTCAGCTACTGGATGTTCGCGCTGCTCATCTTCCTCAGCGGCGTCGGCTCGGGCATGTTCACCGCACCCAACACGGCGGCGATCATGTCCAGCGTCCCGGCCCGCGACCGCGGTGCCGCCTCGGGCATGCGGGCGACCTTCCAGAACTCGGGCACCTCGCTCTCGATGGGGATCTTCTTCTCCCTCCTGATCGCTGGACTCTCCACCGCGCTCCCGGGAGCACTGCGGTCGGGACTGATCAAGCACGGGGTGCCGGCCTCGGTGGCCGGCCATGTCGCCTCCCTTCCGCCGTCGGCGACCATCTTCTCCGCCTTCCTGGGCGCCAATCCCCTGAAGAAGCTGCTCGAGCCGACCGGGGTGCTGCAGCAGCTCCCGCCCAGCCAGGTGCAGGTCCTCACCGGCACCCACTTCTTCCCGGAGCTGATCGCCCCCGCCGTCAACCACGGGCTGGGCGTGGTCTTCATCGCGGCCGCGATCCTGACCGGCGCCGCCGGCATCGCCTCCGCCTTCCGCGGCAAGCGGTTCCTCTACCAGGAGCAGCCGGTGCCCACCGTGGCCCCTGCCCCTCCCCAGCCCGCCGCCCGCGAGGCGAAGCGGGCCAGCTGACCGCCGCTTCCCCCACCACTTCCGGTTTCCTCTGAAAAAGCCCCGCCGAGTGGCGTCATGCAGCAGTCATGCAGCGGGGCTGAGGCTGACGTGGTAGCCGAGAAGCTCGAGACGTCGGACGTTGCGTCGGACCAGGGCCTCGCGATCACGTCGATCGAAGTGGTCGGCACCCAGGTCCTGGTAGTAGGTGCCGTCCTTGAGCAGGTGGTAGATGGTGACCAGGATCGCGTGTGCGACCGCGATCAGAGCGCGCTTGGCTCCCCGCTTGGCCTTGAGGCGGTGATAGAGGGCGGAGAAGTACGAGTCCTTCGCCCGTGCCGCTGCCTGCGCGGCTTCCACCAGCGCGCCACGCAGGAACTGGTTGCCGGCTCCGATCCAGCTCGATCGTCGCTTGCCCGCCGATTCGTTGTTGCCGGGGCAGAGCTTGGCCCAGGAGGCGAAGGCCTTGTCGTTGCGCCAGTAGCGCATGTCAAGACCGATCTCGGCCAGGATCCGTTGCGCGTTGCGTCTGCCGATGCCAGGGATCTGCTCGAGCCTGGCGAAGACCGGCTCAAAAGGGCGCATGCGGGCCTCGATCTCCTGGCTCACCGCGTCGATCTCGCCCTCCAAGAACTCGATGTGCTCGAGCAAGCGCTTGAGCATGAAGCGCTGATGAGGACCCACCGAGCCCTCCAACGCCAGGCTCAGAGAGACACGCTTGGTTCGCAGCTTGCCCTGTGCCAGCCCCGCCATCTGGTCGCTATCCGTCTCCCCCGACGCCAGCTGCTCGAGCATCATGCGACCGCTTTTGCCGAGCACGTCGGTGGCCACGTCGCCGAGCTTGATGTTTCCCCCCTCCAAGACTTTCTGCAGCCGGCGTACCTCATCCGCACGATCCTCGATCAGGCGCTGCCGGTAGCGCATCGCCTCTTGCAGCTCTCGCTGCGGACGCTCCGGAACTCGACTCGCGGTGAGCAGCCCGTGGCGCAGCAGGTCAGCAATCCATTGCGCATCCTTGACGTCGGTCTTGCGTCCAGGGACCGCCTTCATATGCGCTGGGTTGACCAGCATCAACTCCATCCCCTGTCCTTCCAACAGGTTGTAGACCGGCTTCCAGTAGCTGCCCGTGCTCTCCATCGCCAGCACCCTCACCCGTTCCCGCTGCAGCCACTCCAACAGCCTCAGCAACTCCCGGGTCATGGTGCCGAACCTGCGCACCTGCTCCCCCTCCGGGGTTCGCAGGCAGGCCACCACCGTCTTCTTGTGCAGGTCCAGCCCGCAGCAGCGCTCGACGACCACCTCCATGACCGACCACCCTCCCTGGCTGAAATGGGTCAGCGGGTGAACTGCTCGGAACAGAGTTTCCTCTGCGTGTTCTCGCCCCATCGGGCCACAATCGCGGGTGCCATCAGTTCACCGGCCCAGATTCACGCTCGGTCTCCCGCCGACCAAACACGGTTGCGGGCCACTCGCTGTCAGCCCATTTTCATCCCCTCGGGTGCCGCTCCGCGGCATGCCGATTCACGCGAAAACGGGACTATGAGCGGCCCCATAAGCCCGGTTTCACGCGAAAACGGGGGTCAGCGCAACTCGAGGGCGATCCCGGGCGCGTCGGCGCCGTGGCGCACGAACGCGTACACGTCGTCGTGCGCGGCGCTCAGCCCGGCCAGGCGCTCGCGCCAGGCAGCTATCGCCGCACCGTCGTACTCGGGCGCACGGAGCCGCACGTAGGCGAACGGCGCCACGCCCTCGAACGGCGCCTGGGGCCACTTTTCACCCTCCGTCACGCAGAGCGCCGCGCCGTGCTCCCGGAGCACCCGGTAGGTCTCCTCGACGTACCACGACGAATGCCGGAACTCGGCGGCCGCGGGCAGCGCCAGCGCCGCCAGGAGCCGGTCCAGCAGCCCGACATCGAGCTGGCGCGTGGGCGGGAACTGGAGCAGCACCGGCCCCAGCCGCTCCCCCAGTGGAAGCAGCCGCTGGTGGAGGTTGGCGGCCATCTCCTCCTTGGGGAACGCCTCCGCCGAGTACGTGAGGGCGCGGTGCGCCTTGGGGCAGAACCGAAAGCCCTCCCGCGTCTTCGCGACCCATCCAGCCAGCGTCGACTCGGTGGGCGCGCGCTGGAACGTCTGGTTCAGCTCGACGGCCGGCAGGCGCTCGGCATACGCGGTCACCATCTTGGCTGCGGGCAGGGACTCCGGATAGAAAGCGCCCCGCCACTCGGGGTAGGAGAAGCCGCTGCAGCCGGTCCGGATCACCGCAGCGCAGGGTCCGCGGCGATGGCGCGTGCTCGCAGCTGCCCGCACGCCGCCTCCGAATCCCGCCCGCGTGTGTCGCGCACCGTCACCCCCAGGCCCGCCGCCTCCAGACGGTTCGCGAAGTACCGTACCTGGCTCGGCGCGGGTTCGTGGTACGGGGTGCCGTCCACCGGGTTGAAGGGGATCAGGTTGACGTGCGCCAGCCGGCGCCGCAGCAGCGCGATCAGCTCGTCCGCGTCCCGGTCCTGGTCGTTGACGCCGCTCAAGAGGACCCATTCGTAGCTCACCCGGCGCCCGGTGCGTTCGACGAAGCGGTCGGCGGCGCCGAGCACCTGCGCCAGCGGATAGCGCCGGTTGATCGGCACCAGCTCGTCCCGCAGCTGGTCGCGCGCCGCGTGCAGGGAGATCGCGAGGGTGACCGGAAGCCCGCTCTCGGCCAGCCTGTCCATGCGCGGGACCAGGCCCGAGGTGGAGACGGTGATGCGTCGCGGGCTGATACCGAGCCACTCCGGGTCGACCAGACGCCTGATGGCCGGCAGCACGGCCGGGAGGTTGGCGAGCGGCTCCCCCATGCCCATGAACACGACGTGGGACAGGCGCCGGCCCTCTTGTCGCAGCGTGCGGGTGGCGTCGATCGCCTGGTCGACGATCTCGAAGTCCTGGAGGTTGCGGCCGAAGGGGCCCTGCCCGGTGGCGCAGAAGGGGCACTTGATGGGGCAGCCGACCTGCGACGAGATGCAGAGCGTGGCCCGGCGCGGGTAGCGCATGAGGACCGCCTCTACCGTATAGCCGTCGTGCATCCGGTACAGGCGCTTGGTGGTGGCACCGCCGTCGGCGTCCCAGCGCCGGACCTCCTCCAGCGAGCTCGCCCGGAAAGCCTCCGCCAGCTCCTCCCGCAATGGTGCCGGCACCTCGTGCAGGTCCGCGATGCGGCGCCCCTGCGCGAGCGCGCCGCGGATCTGGCGCACGCGGTACGCGGGCTGACCGCGTTCCACCAGCCAGACGCGGAGCTCCTCGTCGCCGACGCCGGCGAGCGCGGGCGCGACGGGGTTTGCCTGCAGGGGGACCACGCCCCGAGGATACGGACAATGCGGATTAGGTCGTTTCTGCAGAAACCGTCGCTATCTCCGATCCCGGAAAGGGCGGAATGTGCAGAAACGGCCCTGAGGCTGCCGGCCCATAAGGCTTCGAGGAGCACCGGGCGGGGTCACTCCGCCAGGCGGTGGACTTCCCCCTCCCCCTCGACCGCGCGTCCCTCTTGAACGAGCTTGCGGAGGTGCGCCCGCAGCGTCATCTCCGCCCCCTGAGCGAGGGCCGGGTTCTCGGCCAGCTCTGGCCGGTAGACGCGCCGGGTGAGCTCATCGGGGGTCCCCGGCCCCTCCGCCAGCGCCGCCACCACCAGGTCCTCGCGCTGCTGCCGATGGGCACGGTATTCGGCGATCTTGCCCGCGGCGTCCTGCACCGGGTCCCAGTGGCCGGGAAACAGCAGCCGTGGCTGGAGCGCCGCCACCCGCTCCAGCGAACGCAGGTAGGCGGCGACGTCGCCCTCCGGGTAGGTGACCATCGAGCTTCCCCGTCCCAGGATCAAGTCCCCCGTGAAGAGCACGCGGTCCTCGGCCAGCCAGAACGAGAGGTGATCGGGAGCATGGCCGGGGGTGAAGATCGCCTGCAGCGTCAGGCCGCCGACGTGGATCTCGTCTCCGTCGGTCAGCTCCGGGTAGCGCAGCAGCCGCGCCTGCTGCTCGCGAGCGAAGCGCTCCGCACCCTCGGCGTGATCGATGTGCCCGTGCGTGAGGAGGACCGCGCCGACCGCGGCACCGCCGAGGCGTTCGGTGATCAGGCGCCGGTGGTCGGGCAGGTCCGGGCCGGGGTCGATGACCACCCGGGCGGCGCCGTCGCCGACCACCCAGGTGTTGGTGCCGGGGCCGGTGAACGGGCCGGGGTTCGGCGCCAGCGCGCGCCGAACCGTGGTCATGCCGCGGGCAGGTAGATCACGATCGGTCCGGCCGGAAACTCCTGCGCGTCGAGCCAGCCGCCGAGGTGATCCTCGACCAGCAGACGCACCAGCGGCTCTCCGTACTCGGCGATCGAGCCGTGCGTCGTCGAGTCCTCTGCCGCCGAGATCTGAAGCCGCCACCACGGTCCGACCCGCTGCCCCTGGATCACCACCGGGCGCCCGCCGCCCACCCACTCGCAGGCACGCGTCAGCGCCTGGACCAGCGTCGGCTCCGAGCCCCGGATCACCGCGTCCGGAGGCAGCTCTCGCCGAGCGTCCGGCGCCGACAGGTTCAGCACCGCGCCCAGCACGACCGACCGCGCCGGATCCCTGGGCTCGAGCGCCGCGGCTTCCACCGCGGTCGCCCGGCGCGCCACGTCCTGGGCCTGGTCGTACAGCTGCTCCAGCAGCTCGGGCCGTCCGAACGCAGCCTGGCGAGCGCACTCCTGCAAGGCCAGGACCGAGGAGCGCAGCTTGTGGCCGAGCCGCTGAAGCAGATGGGCCCGCTCGGCACCAAGGAGCCGCTGAGCCTCCTCACGGGCGTACGCCAGCGCCGCCGGGGTCGCTTCGCCCGAGGTCCAGCCGTAGAGCCAGCCGTCCACCTCCAGCGCCTGCCAGGGTCCTCCGGGCGGCGGATGCGCGGCGTCCGCCGGTCCATACCGCCGGCCTCCGGGCGACTCGAGGAGGCCCCCACCGATCCGGACCCAGTAGCGATCCCTCTCCTCCACGCGCCCATTGTCCGCGAAACCGAGGGCCCATGTCGGCAAGGGACCAGAAGAACCTATACTCGCGCTTCGTTAGCGTGTATGCCGTTTCCTTCGCCACGTCCACTGACCCCTCTCACTGGCGACCTGGTCGGGGCACGGGTCCTGGTGGTGGACGACGAGTCGATCTGGCGGGATATCCTCGCGGTCGATCTGCGGGGGCTTGGCTACGACGTCGTCCTGGCGAGGGACGCCGATGAGGCGGCGAACCGGGCGGCTGAGACGCACCCCGAGGTCGCGATCGTCGATCTGATGCTGCCCGAGCCCTGGGATGGCCCGGGCCTGGTGCGGCGCCTCCGCGACGCCGGTCACGACTTCCCGGTGGTGTATTTCACCGCGTTCCCGGTCGATCGGCCGGTCGATCCGGACTCGGGCCTCCTCGGCCACGTGACCAAGGCCGCAGATCGGGCGGAGCTGTATGACCTGCTGCTGCCGGCGCTTCGCCGGCGGCGGGGAGCACCTGAATCGGAGGGAGGCTGATGAGAGGTCAGTCCCGCCGGTCCCACGTTTGGGGGCGCGTGTCCCCCGCAATATGGCCTTGAGGTGAGAGTGTGGCCGGGGAACACCTGATGGCACAGCAGCGCGGCCGGTTCACGGAGCCCGAGCTGCCGCCGCTGCCGCCGGGGCTCGACGCCTACCGTCCCGCCGAGGTGCTGGGTTCGGTGACCTTGGTCGTCGAGGACGACATCCCGATGCGCACGCAGCTCGAGATCGATCTGAGCGACCTCGGCTACCAGGTCCGCTCGGCCGGGACCTCGGACGAGGCGATGGAGGAGCTGCAGCGAGGCCGGATCGCCGCCGTGCTGCTCGACCTGGTTTTGGACGACGACGAGGCTTCCGGCCTGGCGCTGCTGCGGCAAATCCGGGAAGACCACCCCGGCCTGCCGGTGCTCGTGCTCTCCGCCGCCCACGCCAGCTCGGCCGCTATCGGCAGAACGTACGCGCTGGGCGCCAGCAGCTACTTCGTGAAGGGCCAGAACGCGATGGCCCACGTCTACTCGGACCTCGCCGCCCGCATCATCGAGGGCCGCCAGGCGCGAGTCGGCCTCTACCACTTCGGCCGGCTCACCTTCGACCCCCAGGGCCGGACGCTGACCCTTGAGGGCCGTCAGGTGCGCCTCACCTCCCAGCAGACCTGGCTCATCGTCTTCCTCGCGCAGGGCTCGCGGCCGGCGACTGCGGCCGACCTCGTCGAGGGAGGGCTGTTCCGGCCCCAGGCGGCCCGGTCCACCGTCCATTCGGCACTCCTCACGCTGCGCCGCAAGCTCGACGAGCTGGAGCCCGGTCTCGGCTCGACCTTTCTCATCTCCACCTCCCGCGGATACTCGTTGGAGCCGAACGTGTGACCCACCTGGTCTCGTCCGCGCCGGCGTAGCGGAAGTGCTCGGGCGCCCCGCCATCCCCTGCCTGCTGGCGGTCGCGTTCCTCACGGTGGTCGCCGTCACGGTGCCGTTCCGCACCCCGGCCGTGGATGCCGCCGCCTCCGGCCCGCCCGGCGTCGTGGCTCTCACCACCGAGCTCACCGCCTCCACGTCCACGCTGGATCAGGAGTCGTCGACGGCGAGCCGGGTGGCCGCGGCGAGTCCCAGCGGCGCGTTCGCGACGGCGCAGCAGACGATGCAGGCGGGGGCTGCCGAGGAGCGCTTCCGGGACAGCGTCCGCACGGAGCAGCGGGCGCTCTACCAGCTGGCCGGGAACCCGGCGCTGGCGACCCAGGTCGAGGCCCGGCTGGGATCGCAGGCGCCGGCCGGTTTGCCCTCGGCGCTGGCCGCGCTGCAGGCGCTCTTCGCACTCGCCGGGACGACTGCTCCCGCGCCGATCGATGATCATCCCTACATCGCCGCACTGCCGCTGGCGACGCTCGAGGCCTACTACCAGGGCGCCGCGAGCCGGCAGGGTCTGGACTGGGAATACCTGGCCGCGATCAACTTCATCGAGACCGACTTCGACCGCAACACCAACGTCTCCTCGGCCGGGGCCCAGGGGCCGATGCAGTTCCTCCCCACCACCTGGGCGCTCTACGGCGACGGAGGGAACATCCTCGACCCGGGCGACGCGATCTACGCCGCCGCGCGCTACCTGCGCGCGATGGGCGCGCCACAGGACTATCCGCTCGCGATCCGGCGCTACAACGACGACGGCAACTACGTCGCCGCGGTGAGCGACCTGGCGGCCGCGATCGGCGTCGACGGGCTGTGGCTGCAGCGGCTGTACTACTGGAACACGTACGGGTGAGCGCGCCCTCGAGCTCGACGCGACCACTCTGAGAGTGGTCGCTCGCACGGTACAGTGAAGACGTGGAGTACCGGATCGAGCAGCTGGCCCAGCAGGCCGGGGTGCCGGTCGACACCATCCGCTTCTATCAGGGGCGTGGGCTGCTCGAGCCGCCCCGCCGCGAGGGACGGATCACCTGGTACGGCGAAGAGCACCTGGCCCGGCTTCGCCGGGTGCGGGGTCTGCAGCAGCGCGGCTTCACGCTGAACGTCATCCGGCGTTTCCTGGACGGCGAGCTGGCAGGTTCCGACGAGGCGCTGGTGGAGGCGGTCACGCACGGCGTGGCCCCCGGCACACTGGCGCTGGAGGAGCTGGCCGAGGCGTCCGGGATCGCCGCCCCCCTGCTCCAGAGCCTGGTGCAGGCGGGCCTGCTGACGCCCGCGGAGCAGGGAGGGGACGGCGAGGACCGGTTCCCGGCGGAGGACGTCCAGGCGCTCGCGGCGGGCCTGCGCATCGTCGAGGCAGGCATTCCGGTGGGAGCGCTCCTGGAGCTGGGCGCGGCGTACGCGCGGGCGGTGGACCAGACGGCGCGAGGGGCCGTGGACCTGTTCGACGACCACGTCCGCAGGCCCCTGCTGGATGCGGGAGGTGACCCGGCGGTGGCGGAACGTGAGCTGGTGCACCGCTTCGACGAGCTGCTGGAAGCCAGTGGGCTCCTGGTCCGCCACCATTTCGAGCGGACGCTGCTGCGGGCGGCGCGGGAGCGCATCGAGGCGTCGGCCGGCCTGACCGCCTGACGCCGGACCTCCGCGGGCGACCACGCGGCCCCGACGGAGGTGCAAAGGGCAATGCCGGTGCTTTAGGGGGTTTGAGGAGAATGCGAGCACGGGTGCGGCGAGAATGGAGATTGCTCAAGATCGCCCGTTCAACGTCGGAGGACTCGTGCTCGCAACGTCATCTTCTCGCATCTCCAAGTCGTGGTTCCAGGACCTGTTGCCGCTTGAGCTGCCCCAAGTCGTCGAGGGGATGGAGCGCGGGGGTCCGCCGGCCAAGGCGCCACGAGCCGCCGGAGTGGGCTTCGGTCTGCTCTCCGCGATCTGCCCGCCCGCCCTCGTCGATCGCGTGCTGGAGGAGTGCGGCCGACGTGAACATCGGGTTCGGCTGTTGCCGGCGCGGTTGGTGGTTTATGTGCTGCTGGTGATGTGCCTGCATCCTGAGCTCGGCTATCAGCGGCTCCTGCATCAGGTTGCCGCGGCGGTCCCCGAAGAGTGGAGGATCCCCAACAAGTCCTCGTTCATCCGTGCCCGCCGACGTCTGGGGGGAGCGGTCATGGAGCGACTCTTCCGCGAGCTCGCGGGTCCTCTTGCCGAAGGTCGAGAGGTCGGCTGTTGGTGGCGAGGACGTCGTGTCATGGCCATCGATGGGAGCACGCTGAGTCTCGCCGAGAGCGAGGAGAACGAAGCCTACTTCGAGGGCCAGGTGGCAAAGGGGGACGTGCGCCAAGGGCCGCCCCGGGCGCGCGTCGTGGCCTTGATCGAGTGCGGTACTCGTGCGTTGGTCGATATCGCATTCGGTCGCTACGACGACAGTGAACAGGATCTCGCCGTCCGTCTGTTGAGTTCGGTGACGCCAGATATGCTGGTGCTGGCGGACCGCAATTTCCTGGGCACCAAGCTCTGGCAGCGCTTCGTCGAGGAGCGCCAAGCCGACGTGGTCTGGAGGGTGCCCGCCCACATCGCCAAGAAGGTGCAAGAGCGCCTTGGGGACGGAAGCTACCTGGCCCTGGTGGGAGCGAGTCGGAGCCGCAAGCCCAACCCCATCACAGTCCGCGTCATCGAGTACACGATCGCCGGCTCGAGCACCGTCTACCCACTCGCCACCAACCTGCTCGACCCCAACCTCGCACCCGCCCAGGAACTGGCCGGCCTCTACGGCGAACGCTGGGAGATCGAGGGCTGCTACGAGGAGCTGAAGATCACCCAGTGCGGGCTGCGGCGCCTGCACAGCCTGCGATCGGGCTCGGTGGAGGGAGTCAGGCAGGAGTTCTGGGCAAACTGCGTGCTCTATCAGCTGAGCCGCGACCTGGCCCATCGCGGCGCCGCCATGACCCCTGAACGAGACTGCGAGCGGATCTCCTTCAGCCTGGTTCAGGATGTCCTCCGCCGAGGGACGCAGCAGGTCTGGGTGACCACCCGCCAACTCGGCACCCTGATCACCCGAGCGACCGGGGAACTGGTGATCCCACACGCCCTGCTGACGCGCAGAGATCGCAGCTACCCAAGGGTTCTCAAGGTTCGCAGACTGCTGCGCTACCCCCTCCGTAAACCCGAACGCTTCCCCTATCGGGACGCCGCGCTCGCACGACGCCCTCAGCCCCTGATCCTCGCTTAAAGCACCGGCATTGAGGTGCAAAGGGCGATTGGTGCACCAATTGCCCAATCCGAGCCGCGCAAACGGGCGATTGGCGGACCAACGACTCAGATCTGGGCCGCGGCCGTCATTCCGACACCTGGACGGCGACCGCGGTTCGTTCAGCGGTCAGGGGACCCTGGTCGAGCCAGCAGGCGGCGGTGCGGGCGGAGCTTCTGGCCTCCAGCGTGGGGACCTGTGTGCGGCACCGCTCCATGACGTAGGGGCAGCGGGGGTGGAAGCGACAGCCCGCCGGAGGCCGGGCGGGGTCGGGGATCTCGCCCGCCAGGGGGATCGGAAGGTTGCCGGCACCGTCGGCACGGGGGATCGCGCTGATCAGGGCCTCGGTGTACGGGTGCAGCGGGGTCTCCCAGAGCTGGTCCGTCGGCGCCCCCTCGACCACCAACCCCAGGTACATCACCGCCGTCCGGTGGGCGACGTGGCGGACGATGGCCAGGTCATGCGAGATGAGCAGCATCCCGACCTTGAGGTCGCGTGCCAGGTCGACCAGGAGGTTCGCGACCTGCGCCTGCACGGAAGCGTCCAGAGCGGACAGTGGCTCGTCCAGAATGATCAGGGCCGGGTCGGCCGCGAGGGCCCGAGCGATCGCGACCCGCTGCCGCTGACCGCCGCTGAGCTGGTGAGGGTAGCGCCCGGCAAGGCTGGCCGAGAGCCCGACCCGCTCCAGCAGCTCGTGGACGCGCGCACGTCGCCGCGACCGCGGCAGGGTGTGGCTGATCGCGAGCGCATCCGCCACCTGGGCGCCCACTCGCCGACGCGGGTTGATGGACTCGTAGGGGTTTTGGTAGACGAGCTGAAGACGGCGTTCGCGGGGGTCACGGGCACGGTGGCCGAGGACGTGGACCGGCTGACCGTCGAACGTGATCGTCCCCTCACTGGCGAGGACCAGGCCGACCGCAACTCTGGCCAGCGACGACTTTCCACAGCCGGTCTCCCCGACCAGACCGACGATCTCGCCGGCGTCCACATCGAGACTGACGCCGGCCACGGCGGGGACCGGGGTGCCGTCCGCACGACGGTAGGTGACCACCACGTCCCGGAGCTCGAGCAGGCTCATCTTCGGGCGCTCGTGACGGCCAGGGGATCGACCGGGCACGCCAGCTCGCGCCCGTCATCCATCAAGACGAGCGACGGTACGGCCGTCCGGCAGGTGGGCTCCGAGTACCGGCACCGAGGATGGAACGCGCACCCCGACGGCCGGGATTCGGGGCGGGCGGGCTCGCCGGGGATCGGGAGCAGCGCCGCCGTCGCCTGTTCGGGGTGAGGCAGAGAGTCCAGCAGGCTGCGCGTGTAGGGGTGGCGCGCGCGCCCCATCACGCTGGACGTAACGCCCGATTCGGCCACCCGGCCCGCGTACATGACGGTCACCGTGTCCGCGATTGCCGAGAGCACTCCGAGGTCGTGCGTGATGAGGATCACGGCCAGGTCCCGCTCCCGGCACAGCTGGTGCAGGAGGTTCAGGATGCCGGCCTGAACCGTTACGTCCAGGGCGGTCGTCGGCTCGTCGGCGATCAGGAGGCGCGGCTCGCAGGCGAGGCTCATGGCGATCTGGATCCGCTGCCGCATGCCGCCGCTGAACTGCTGTGGGTGTCCGCGCAGGGCCGCCTCGGCATTCGGGATGCGCACGCCGGTGAGGAGCTCGATGGCACGCCGCCGAGCCTCGCTCTTTTTCATTCCGAGCTGGCTGCGCAGGTGCTCGGTCATCTGGCGCTCGATCGACAGCATCGGATGCAACGACGACATCGGATCTTGAAAGATCATCGCCACGTCGCGGCCGCGGATCTTCCGCCATTCCGCGCCCCGCAGCTTCAGCAGATCGCGGCCGTCCAGCATCGCCGAGCCCGCGACCTCCAGTTCATCAGGCAGCAGCCCGAGCAGGGCGAGCGTGGTCAGCGTCTTTCCGCTGCCGCTCTCACCGGCTAGTCCGAACACCTTGCCGCGCTCGATGTCGAAGCTGACCCCGTCGACGATGGAGAGCCGGCCGGACTCGCCGTCGAGCCAGATCCGAAGATCCCGGACGCTCAGCAGCGGCTTCAAGCGCCGCGGGCCCGGGTGACCGTCTTGGGGTCGAGCGCGTCGCGGAGGCTGTCCCCAAGGAAGTTGAAGGCCAGCACCACGGACACGATGGCGAGCCCCGCGAAGAAGCTGATCCACCACGCCTCGAAGTGCTGGGCACCGATGGACACCATCGACCCCCATTCCGCGGTGGGAGGGCGGGCGCCGAGTCCGAGGAACGAGAGGGCGCTCAGCAGCAGGATTGCGTTGCCGATCTCGAGCGCGGCCAGCACGACCACCGGGCCCGCGACGTTGGGGAGGACGTCGACCGCGAGCGCCCGGTGGGTGGGCGAGCCGAGCAGCCGGGAGACGCTGACGTAGTCCGACTGGATCGTGGTGCGCACCAGTGAGCGGACGACGCGCGCGTGCCCGGGCCAGGACACGAGCACCACCGCCAGCACCGCGTGGAACAGCCCGGCGCCGAGGGCCGCCGTGACCGCCATTGCCAGGAGAATCGTCGGTATCGCGAACACGAAATCCGCGGCGCGCATGACCAGGCCGTCCACCCAGCCTCCAAGGTACCCCGCGAGACCGCCGAGGGTGCCTCCGATGGTGAAGGCAAGAGCGACGAGCAGCATCCCCAGGGGGATCGACACCCGCGCGCCCCAGGCTACGCGTGACAGCACGTCGCGGCCGAGCTCGTCGGTACCGAACCAATGCGCTGCGGACGGCGGCTGGAACAGGTCAGAGCTCTGCGCGAGGGGGTTGTACGGCGAGATCCAGGGGGCCAGCAGCGCGATCAGCGCCCAGCCGACGACGATCGTGAGCCCGACCACCGCAAGCGGCTGTCTCCAGGCGGCGGGCAGCCGCCGCCAGAGACTGACCTTGGGTCGGGATATACCAGCGACACCGGCGACGCTCATGTCACTCGAACCCGGGGGTCGATGACACCGTAGAGGATGTCGACCACCATGTTGAGGACGATGAAGACGATGCCGACGAAGAGCATCACACCCACGATTGCCGGAAGGTCGAGAGTTGTGGCGCTTTGATAAGAGTACTGTCCGATGCCCTGCCAGGAAAAGATGCTCTCTATCAGCACGGTACCCGTCATGACGTTCGCGAAGGCAAGTCCCACGACGGTGAGGATCGGAGGAGACGCGGCGCGGAGCACATGCCGGAGCACAACCGTCCGTTCTGACAGGCCCTTGGCGCGGGCGGTGCGCACGTAGTCGTTCTGGATCACCTCGAGCACGGCGGACCGGGTGAATCGTGTGAACAGCCCCGCGATCGAAACGGCCAGGACGCAGGCGGGCAGGATCAGGTGCTGGACGGCGTTCGCGAAGACACTGAACTGCCCGGCCGCAAGGGCGTCGATCGTGTACAGGCCGGTCAGGTGCGGCGGCGGCATGACTGTGGCGTCCAGCCGGCCGCTGCCGGGGACCCACCCCAGCACGTAAAAGAAGATGTAGAGAGCCACCAGAGCCAGCCAGAACTGAGGCATCGAGTTCCCTCCCAACGACACCACCCGCAGAACCTGGTCGGTGAGCCGGTTGTGACGCAAGGCGGCCAGGATCCCTAAGGGGACCCCGACCAGGAGCGCGATCACCATCGCCGTAATCGCCAGCTCAGCCGTGGCGGGAACGTACTCAGCCAGGTCGGCGGTGACGGGCCGCTGACTCTGCTCGGAGATCCCGAGATTGCCGTGCAGGAGGTTCGTGACATACACCAGATACTGCACTGGTAGTGGCTTATCGAGGCCGTAGCGCTCGTCGTACAGGCGCACAGCCTGGGGGTTGGCGGACGCCTGGTTGCCCAGGTTGGCAACCGCCGGATTGCCTGGGATGACGTTTGTCAGGACGAACGCCATCATGGTCACCCCGATGCAGAGGAGAACCATTGCCATCAAGCGCCTTACGACGAAGAAGACCAATGGGTGCTGCGAGCGGCGCTTTGCGAACGCCGCTCGCAGTGACTCAGTTCCCCCCGATCGAGGCGAAATCAAGGTACCAGACCGGGCTGTATATCAAGTTTGTGAGTCCGCTCGTCGCTACCAGCGACTGGCCAGGCTGGATGAGTGGAATGAACGGACTCTCCTCGTTGAGCAGAGTCTGCAGCTGCTGGAACATCTTGCCGCGACTGGCATCGTTGGCGGTGGATCCGGCCTTGGCAGCCAGCGACTCGATGTCGGGAGAGCTGCCGACAGCCCAGCCCGCGCGGGGCCCCACCAGGCCGCTCGGTGTGAACGCCAGGTAGTCGTTGGGGTCTGGGTAGTCGGGCGCCCAGCCGGCCAGCCCGAGATGCCACTTGCCTCCGCGGTAGGCCGGCGTCCCGATCGCCTGCGGCTGCCCGTTGAGGTTGATCGTGATCCCGACGTCCGCCAGGTTGGCCTTGATCTTCGCGGCCAGAGAGTCATCCAACCCGGTGCTGCTGATGCTGTAGTCGAGGACGTACGTCGGGTCGCTGACCCCCGAGGCCTGAAGCTCGCTCTTGGCCCTGGCCACGTCGCGCTTGATTCCCTGTGCCTTCGGCAGCGCACCCAGGAACTGCTGAGGAACAACTCCAGGGGCCTGAATCGAGCCGGCTCCGCCGATCTGGACCAGAGCCTCATAGTCGATCCCGTACCGGATGGCGTTGACCAGGTGGGTATTGGAGAACTCTGGAACCGTCTTGCGGTTGCAGAGCAAGAACGCGATGTTCGGCGAGGTAAAGCTCTCCACGTGCAGCTTGTGATTGCCTTTGAGGCTGTCGGCCTGGTCACCCGTCAGGCTCAGCTCGACCTCGTTGCTGGCCCTCTGAACCTCTACGAGCTGCGTGGCGGCGGCGACGTTGCGCTGAATCACGGTCGCGAAGTGTGGCTTGTCCGGGCCCCAGTACTTCGGATTGGCCTTCATCACCACCTCTGACGTGCTGGCAGACTCCATCACGTACGGCCCGCTGCCGACCGAGGTGCTGTCGAGGAAGTTGTGGGCCGAGTCCGCGGTCGAAGCGTTGGTGGCGTCGGTACCACCGTGCGCCATGAGGAGCTTGGAGTTGATGATGCCGAGTGCAGGGTTGGTGACGATGAACGGGATCGCCGGGTTGGGAGTCGAGCTGGTGAGAACGAACGTATGGTCATCTGTCGCCTGCATCGTTGACACTCCGTCCAAAAGATAGGCGGGGTTGTCCTGCAGGTTCACCAGCCGTTTGTATGAGAACTCGACATCGTGTGCGGTGAGCGGCGCGCCGTTCGCGAACCTGGCGTTGTTGCGGATCTTGAACGTGAATGTCGTTGCATCTGGTGAAACCGTGTACGACTCGGCGATGAGAGGCTCGGGCTTCGACGAATTGCCCAACTTGAACGTGAGCAGGCTGTCATAGATGGCATGAAAGAATGCGTCGGCGTCGAAGTCTACCCCGCCCCGGTTGGGGTCGGTGTCCTTGGTGAAGTCCCACTCGTAGGCATCGTCGATGACGAGCGTCCTGGTGCTCGCGTTGAACGTCGATCTCGAACTGCCGGCCCTCCCGTGGGCGGCCCTCACAAGGCCGGCGGCCGCCACCCCGCCCGCCACCATAAACGTGCGCCGATCCATCTCCGATTCTCCTCTCCCTGAAATCCCGCCTGCGGTAGATATTCGCAATCGAAAGATCTAAACCGACCGGAATGTACACGGTTCGTGGACAGGCCGCAAACTTGCAGGCAGATGCCCCCGGTCGAGCCTCCGGGGGAACGTCGAGCGGCCGTCCCGCTACAGTTCGGACGTGGTCTCCATCGAACAGAACCCTCATCCGTGACCTCCCCGGGCCGCCAGCTGCGGCTGGCGACGGCCCCCGGCGACCGCGCCGCCGGCGTCGCCTGCGACGTGCTGGCCGTCCCTGTCATGTCCGGCGGCGGGCCCGATCCCGTGCTCTCCAGTCTCGGTCCCGAGGTCGCCGGGTTCACGACCTCGGGAGAACACACCGGCAGCCTGCACGAGATCCTGCTGCTCCCCGCCGGCGGGGCATTCGCCAGCCCCAGGATCCTGCTCTACGGCCTGGGACACGCGCGCGACCTGGACGGAGCGCGCCTGCGGTTCGCACACCAGGAGCTGGTCCGGTCCGCGCGCCAGTTCGGGCACAGCCGGATCGCCGTGGTCAGAGCCGGGGCCCTGCGGGAGGACGATGCCGGTGCGGTCGTCGAGGGCTGTGTGGCGGGCTCGTGGGACCGGCGGGCCCGCGCCACCGGCCGTCGACCGGCGCACCTCAGCGAACTGACGCTGGTCGGCTTCGGCCGCGCTCCGCAGCAGGAGCTGGACGTCTCCCGGCGCCTCGGCGAGGCGACCGCCAGAGCCCGGGAGTGGCAGAACACGCCCGGTAACGAGCTTCGCCCCAGCACCCTGGAGGAGATCGCTCGTGGCCTCGCTACGGAGGTCGGTCTCGACTGCGAGGTCCTCGGAGCGGAGGCGATGGCGGCCGCCGGGTACCGACTCCTACCGGCGGTCGGGGCCGCCTCCGACGACGAGCCGCGCCTGATCCGGCTGCAGTACCGGGGCGGCGCCGGCGGCGGCATCAACCTCGCGCTGATCGGTAAGGGAATCACGTTCGACAGCGGAGGCCTGTCGTTGAAAACGGCCGAGGGCATGGTGAAGATGCGTGGGGACATGGGCGGGGCGGCCGCGGTCCTGGCGGCCATCCAGGTCGTTGCGGAGAGCGCGCTCCCGGTGGACGTGATGGCGGTTGTCGCCGCGGCCGAGAACCTGCCCGGCCAGGGTGCCCAGCGACCGGGAGACGTGTGGACGACCGCCTCCGGAAAGACCGTCGAGGTGCTGAACACCGATGCCGAAGGGCGGCTCGCGCTGGCCGACGCGATCACGTTCGCGATCCGTTCAGGGTCGACGCACATCATCGACCTGGCGACGCTCACCGGAGCGGTTCGAGCGGCGCTCGGCCACGTCGCAACGGCTGTCATCAGCAACGACGACGAGTTCTGGAGCCTGGTGGCCAGGGCCGGTGAGCGGGCGGGCGACCGTGTCTGGCGCCTGCCGATCTATCCCGAGTTCAGGGACCTGATCCAGAGCCAGAGCGCCGACCTCAAGAACAGCGACTACGGCGAGGCCGGGGTCATCACCGCCGGGATGTTCATCGGCGAGTTCGTGGACGGTAGGCCGTGGGCCCACCTCGACATCGCGGGCAGCGCCTGGAACGAGAATTCCTCTCACCGTGACCTGCCCCGGGGCCCGCTCGGGACCGGCACACGGCTGTGTTACCGGCTGGCCGAGCTGATGGCCGGCAGACCCGGCGGAGGCGACTCGGGTGGGCGCGCATAACGAACCGGTACCGGTCCTCATCGCATCGTGGCTCGACCGCCGGCACGCGGAGCGGATCGCGGCCGCCGAGCCGGACCGGATCGAGCTGATCTACGAGCCCGAACTCCTCCCCACCACGAGGTACGAGGCCGATCACCACGGGCCTCCACGAGCCCTCGCCGACGAGGAGCGTCAGCGCTGGCGGGACGCCCTGGGCCGCGCCGAGGTGATGTTCGAATTCGACTGGGAACGCCCGACGGAACTCATGCGGCGGGCGCCTCGCCTGCGCTGGGTCCAGTCCACGAGCTCGGGCATCGGCCCGCTCGTCCAGCGACTGGGCCTCGCCGACTCGTCCCTCACGATCACGAACGCGGCCGGCATTCACGCCCAGCCGCTGGCCGAGTTCGTCCTCCTGGCGGCCCTCCACTTCGCGAAGGAGGTGCCGCGCATGACCACCTGGAAGGCCGAGCGCCACTGGGAACGGTTCTGCGGCCAGGAGGTCGCCGGTTCGCGGATGACGCTGCTCGGTCTCGGCCGGGTGGGCGCCCGGATCGCGGAGCTCAGCGCCGCGCTCGGCATCGAGGTCACCGGGCACCGGCGCAACCTGGACGGGGAACGGCCGGCGCACGTGGTGCGCGTCGTGGACGCCGCCGGCCTGGACGCCGCGCTGCCGCAGACGGACTGGCTCGTGATCGCTGTTCCGGACACCCCCGAGACCAGGAACCTGGTCGATCGCCGGCGGCTCGAGCTGCTGCCGGCCACTGCGGTGGTCGTGAACATCGGCCGGGGCTCTGTCCTCGACGAAGACGCGTTGGTCGAGCTGCTGCAGGCCGGGCGGCTGCGCGGAGCCGCACTGGACGTGTTCGCCAAGGAGCCGCTCGCGACCACCAGCCCCCTGTGGGCGTTGCCCAATGTCATCATCTCGCCACACTCGGCAAGCACCGTGCTGCAGGAGAACGACCGCCTCGTCGACCTGTTCATCGAAAACCTGCACCGTTATCTCGACGGCCGGCAGCTGATCAACGTCTTCGACCACGGTCGTACGTACTGAGGATGGTGGCGAGGCCCGGACGCGCACGGTCGCGGGGCGCCGGCGCGCGTCACGCTCAGAATGTCGGCATGTACGCGGAGCGCGTGCTCACCCGCCTGCCCGGGGTGGCCTGGGAGCTGACCTCTTCCGCTCCCTACCGGGTGCTGCCCGACGGCTGCACCGACCTGATCTGGATGGGCGGGCGGTTGATGGTCGCCGGTCCCGACACCCGGGCGACGGTGACCGGCCCCACGGAGGCCCGGATCACGGGCGTGCGCTTCGCGCCGGGCACCGGTCCATCGGTGTTCGGGGTTGCCGCGCACGAGCTGCGCGATGTGCGGGTTCCGCTGGTGGACCTCTGGCCGGGCCTTGAGGTGCGCGAGCTGGAGGAGCGGCTGCTGGCCGGCGCCGACCCGGCTGCGCTGCTGGAGGACGCGGCGTCGCGGCACGCGGCGGCTCGCGGAGGGGGTGATGACCCGTCGACGCGCTGGGTTGCAGGGGAGCTGGACCGCGGGACCGCGGTCGCCGAGATCGCGCGGCGGTTGGGGATCACCGAGCGGCACCTGTATCGACGCTCGGTGATCGCCTTCGGCTACGGGGCCAAGACGCTGCAGCGCATCCTGCGGCTGCAGCACGCGCTGACGCTGGCGCGGCGCGGGACCCCGGCCGCGATCGCGGCGCTCGACGCCGGCTACGCCGACCAGACCCACCTCGCTCACGACGTCCGGGCCCTGACCGGCGTCTCCCTGGGCGGCCTGCTGGGGCCCTGAGCCGGGCCGGGCTACGGCCCGCCGAGGTCCTCCCGGTACAGGAGCGTCGGAGGCGGCAGCGCAGCCGGCGTCGCGCCTGACCAGGAAGGGAACTGATAGTAGCCGGCGGTGGCGCCGGCGCCGTCGAGGTCGAGGATCGCGAAGCCGTGGTCGTACCACCCGTGCTCGACCGAGAGGCGCACCACTGGCTGCTTGAACGGCACGTCGGCGTATCTCACCTCGTAGGGGTCGTCCTCGGTCTCGCTCTCGAACGCGCTGCATCCGATCAGCCGCGCCCGCGAGACGCCGTGCAAGCCTTCCTGGTAGATGCCGAGGGAGTGCTCGTGCCCCCACATCCAGACCGCGACGCGGTCCAGGTACGGCTCGACGGCGCTGTAGAGCCCGCTGTTGAAGTTCGGTTGCGGCTCACCCGAACGGGTGCCGTTGAGGCGCCGGTGGGCGGAAAACAGCGGATGGTGAGAGAGCAGGACGGTCCGGCCTCCGAACGTCTCGAGCTTGTGTCGCAACCACTGCTCCTCCGACGCCTGCAGGCGGGGCGCCGCCGCGTACGCGTCGAAGCGGGCGCTGGGCCGGCGGTCGTTGAAGCCGGTGTCCACACCGACGAGCTGCCATGCGCCGTCGTCCGAGCGCAGGCAGAAGTAGCTGGCGACCTGCCTCGCGGTCCCCCCGTTGAGCCGGTCGATCAGCCCGTAGAACCCACGCGCGCCCGAGTAGTAATCGTGGTTGCCCGGGATCGTGAAGACCGGGATCCGGTGACCAACCTTTTGAAACGCGGCGTTCAGGACGTCGGCGAAGTGCAGCTCGTCCTCGCGCGGGGTGCCCGCGTAATAGATGTCGCCGAGGTGGATCAGCACCGCCGGTTCGAGCCGCAGGAGGGCTTCGAGGAGGTACCCGGCGTCCTCCAGGCCCGTCCCCCAGTCGCTGATCAGACCGATCCTCGCCCGCGACGGCAACCGGTACTCGACCACCCCGAAATCCAGGTCCCCTCCTCCCGCGACGTTCCAGTCGCGGTAGACCGGGTGATGGCCGGACCAGTACCACCCGACGTACCGAAGCACGGTTTCGAACAGGAATCCGGGGTCTCGCTCGCTGAACGCGCGTCGGGCTCGGAGCGCGGCCAGCATCTCTGGCAGCAGGCCGGGCAGCCCGTGCCGGGCGTGGGTGACGATCCTCTCCAGCTCCTCCCGCGGCCCGGCCGGTGGCGAGGCGCGATCCGCCGCCGGTGCCGGGTTCCGGCCCCGGGCGTAGTCGTCCGCATCGCGCACCGGCGGCTGGGCGCGGACCCTCGCGGACGTGATGTCGCCACCGGCGACGCGGTCGGCCGCCACCTCTCTGACCGCGGACTGCCACAGTGAGACCGCGGGATCGGCGACGCGGACCATGGGGGGCACCGGATCGGGAGAATCGGGCTGTTGAGGCCGCTCAGGCGGATCGGAGGCGGTGCCTGGCGGCATCTGGCCCAGGCTAGCTGATATGCATCGGACGACCGGCGGGAGGATCACCGGATGGCGATTGACCTTGTCTTCGAGACGCACTGCACCACCACCGACAACGAGGAGGGTCGCGCGACCGGCTGGCTGCCTGGTCGGCTGTCAGCCCGGGGCCGGGCCGAGGCGGAGGAGCTCGGCCGGCGTCGCAGCGCTGACGGCCTCGCCGCTGTGTTCTGTTCCGACCTGGCACGAGCGATGGAGACGGCGACGACGGCGTTCCGGGGCTCCGGCACCCCCGTCCTGTACGACTGGAGGCTTCGGGAGTGCGACTACGGACGCCGCAACGGGATGCCGGTTCTGGAGCTGGAGCAGGGGCGTCGCGGCCACCTCGATCAGCCCTATCCCGGCGGCGAGAGCTGGAGGCAGGCGACCGGCAGGATCGGCCGCTTCCTCGACGACCTGCCACCGCGCTGGGAGGGACGACGGGTCCTCGTCATCGGTCACGTCGCCACCGGGTGGGGGCTGGATCAGCTGCTTCGAGGCGTTCCCCTGGAAGTCCTGCTGGATGAGGCGTTCGGGTGGCGACCGGGGTGGGAGTACCGACTCGGGTGACCGCCGACGCAGGCTCTCAGGCCCGGGTGGCGAAGAGGTCGATCCCGTTGCCGTCGGGATCCAGGAGCGTCGCGTAGCGCTGGCCCCAGAACGCGTCCCACGGTTCCAGGTGCGGCGTCGCCCCAGCACCGACGAGGTCCCGGAAGGCGGCGTCGACGGCGTCCGGTGACGTGCAGTCGAAGGCCAGCGACGCGCGCGGACTCCCCTCCGGCGCCGACCAGGCCGGGTCGAAGCGCTCGATCTCCTCTCTGGTATCGATCATCAACCGGAGCCCGCCCGCGAGCGGGATCTCCGCGTGCGGGCCGGCGGCGCCGTCCGCGACCGCGAGGCCGAGACGGCGGTAGAACGCCAGCGAGCGGTCCATGTCCTCGACGACGATGCCGATGGCCGAGAAGTTGGGGTGCATAGCGATGACGCTACTCCGGCCTTCCCGCCCGGGTCTTGCAGGAATCGGACCTCCCCTGCGCCGCCCCCCTCACGCCGCGCGCGCATCGCGCGTGTTGCGCGGAAGGTGACTGGGCCGCCCCGTGTGAGACCTGCTCCATGCGAAACGGGGTTCGAAGACGGTTCAGGGGGTCCCGAACACGACTCCGAACGTGAAGAGCAGCGCGAACCAGACCTCCAGCTCCGCTGCCCGCTTCAGCGCTCCGACCAGCGTGCGGGCGCTGGACGATCCCAGCGTGGTCACCATCGCCACCGCGAAGGGTGCCACGGCGAGCGCGATCACCGACAGCGCAGGTAGGCCGCCGAAACGGGCAGCGAGCACGCACAGCAGCAGTGCCGCTCCGTAGAAGCCCGCCACCATCCCGATCGTCGCCCTCCGGCCCAGCCGCACCGCGAGGGTGTGCTTGCCGGCAACGCGATCTGTCTCGATGTCGCGCAGGTTGTTGATCGAGAGCACGGCGCTGGCGAGGAAGCCGCACGAGCCACCGAGCAGCCAGGCGCTCAGCGGCAGCTGCAGCGTCGTCACATACACGGTCCCCACGGTCGCGAAGAGCCCGAAGAACAGGAAGACGAACAGTTCGCCCAACCCGAGGTACCCGTAAGGTCGCGGGCCCCCGGTGTAGAGGTAGCCGGCCGCCACCGCCAGCACCCCCACGATCAGGAGCCGCCAGTCCGTGGTCAGGCTGATGGCCACGCCTGCCGCGGCCGCCACCACGAACGCTGCGAAGCCCGCGATCTGCACCTGCCGTGGCGGTATCACGCCGGAGGACGCAGCCCGCAGCGGACCCACCCGCGCTTCGGTGTCGGCCCCCTTGCGGAAGTCCGAGTAGTCGTTCGAGAAGTTGACGCCGATCTGCATCGCGACCGCGACCACCAGCGCCCCGATCGTCTCCCACGGACGGTGCGCGTGGAGGTGATAGCCGATCGCGGTCGCCACCAGCACCGGCGAGACGGATGCCGCCAGGGTGGCCGGCCTGGAGGCGAGCCACCAGACCCGGGCGGCGCTGGGCCGGGGCACGGCGGTGAGGGCGGTGTTTTCGCTCAGTGCAGGCTCCTCGGCACGATAGTAAAGGGAGAGAATCATCGGAGCGTCCACTCCGAGAGTAACTGCTCAACGGTGGGATCATGAGGACGTGCCGGATCCCTCCGACCTTCTTCACGGCGCGGCGGCGCGCCACGCCGGACGCCCGGCGATCGTCGAGGTCGACACCCGCCTGCGCGTGAACTGGTTCACGCTGGACGATCTCGCCCACACCTGGCTCCGCCGCCTGCGCCGGGAGGGCGTCGACCCGGGGCACCGGGTGGTCGTGGCGGAACCGGCCGGCGTTCGCTTCGCCGCCCTCCTCTTCGCTTGCGTCCGGCTCGGTGCCGCCATGATCCCGCTCTCCCCGCGGGCGCCGGCGTCGGAGCGCGCGCGGGTGCTGTCGGACGCGCGGCCTCACGCGATCATCGAGGACGGCGAGCTGACTCTCCTCCGTGACGCGGTCCAGGGCGAACCTGACGACGCGTTCGTGCTCTACACCTCGGGAACCACGGGCGCGCCCAAGGGGGTGCGGCAGACGATGGCCAATCACCTGGCCTCGGCGGCGGCCTGTCGGGCCAGCCTCCAGACCACCGAGGAGGATCGCTGGCTCCTGATGCTGCAGCCCCACCACGTGGGCGGCCTCGCCATCTTCCTGCGCGGCGCCGCGCAGGCCCAACCGGTGATCGTCGTGCCCCGATTCGACGAGACCGCCGTGCTGCAGGCGATGCGGCAGTACCGGCCGACCCTGGTCTCGGCGGTGCCGACCATGATCACCCGTCTGGTCGAGGCCGGCGGGCTCGACGTCCTGCGTCAGGTGCGCGTGATCCTGCTGGGCGGAGCCCCGGCACCTCGCGGCCAGCTGGAGGGCTGGCTCCAGGCGGGCATCCCGATCTCGGCCAGCTACGGCCTCACCGAGACGACCTCACAGATCGCCACCGTTCCGCCCGGTCGCGGGCTGGAGCTTCTGGGCACCGCCGGCGTCGTCAACCCCGGAGCCACGATCGAGGTCCTGCCCCGGCCTGAGCTGGCGCCTGCCGGGGATCCCGACCCGGAGTCGGTCGGAGAGATCGTGGTCGAAGGTCCCGTCGTCTCGCCCGGGTACGTCAACCCGGCGATCCCCGACGCGCCTGCCGGTGGGCGCTTCTACACGCGTGACCTGGGGCGCCTCCGCGACGGCGCGCTCACCGTCCTGGGGCGTGTCGACGACGCCATCATCACCGGTGGCGAGAACGTGCAGCCGGACGAGGTGGAAGCGGTCCTCCGCGCTCACCCGGCCGTCCAGGACGCCGCCGTGGCAGGGCGTCCCGACCCAACCTGGGGCGAGGTGGTGACCGCCTGGGTGGTGGCGGGTCCGGTCAGCGACGCCGAGCTCCAGGCGTGGTGCCGCGAGCGCCTGGCACCACCCAAGGTTCCGCGTCGCTGGCGCCGGGTGGCCACCGTCCCGCGGTCGGAGGGTGGCAAGCTCCGGCGAGGGGAGCTCGGCGACTGAGACCCGGCCGGCTCTGTTCGGGCGCCCGCTAGGAGTGCGGTCGGAAACCCGGCGCGAGATGGGGCGTCCAGGTGGTGCAGATGCAAGGCGCCGCTGCGGAGCGGAAGGAGCGCGTCCGTCCACTCGTGACTGAGCACCGTAAGGCGGCAACGCCGCCCTGCCGGGGTCCCCGCGAAACGGAGCTTGCGGAGTTTCGTGGGGTAGAGATGTGCCGCATGGGCGTTCCAGATCCGCCGGGCCTTTTCGGCTGCATTCCTAGAGCATGCCGGCGTTGCGGGCGAGCGCGATCCCGATGATGAGGACGACGATCCCCAGCACGATGGCGGCGGCCGACAGGATGACCCCGGCCAGGCTGAGCCCGGATCGACCCCGGTTCCGCGCGATGATCCCGAGGATGAGCCCGACGATGCCGCAGACGATGCCGAGGTAGGCGAACAGGATCGCGAAGACGACGCCCGCAATGCCCAGGATGAGGCTCGCGACCGCCATCCTTCGGCCCGGCGTGCCACCGGCCATCGCCGCCGGCGGAGGGCCGAACTGCGACCCGTAGGGCGCGGTGGGAGCCCCCGGCGGGGGGCTGAACTGCTGTGGCGCACCCCAGGGGTCGCTCGGAGAGGACGGCGGCGTGGATGCGAACTGCGACCCGCCGTAGGGGCTGCTCGGGGGCGCCGGCGACGTGGAGCCGAACTGCGGCGCGCCGTAGGGGCTGCTCGGCGGCACCGGCGACGTGGACCCGGGCTCCGGGGCGCCGTACGGGCTGCTCGGCGGCGCGGGCGGCGGGGACCCGAACTGCGTCGCGCCGTAGGGGTCACTGGGGGCCGCCGGCGTCGCTCCGGACTCCTGCGCAGAACCCCAGGGGTCGCCCGGGCGCGGCGGTGGTGGCGAGCCCTGATTGGTCATGGCGCCAGTATGACCATCGGCGCACAGGTCGCACAGGGAACCGTCGTCAGATCCGGGACAAAGCAGCGGGTACCGGGGCCTGGACGCTCCCGTGGAAACGGCCCGCGAGACCTCGCCCGCGGGCCGTCGGCAACCACCTCTTTCAGTGGTTCGCGGCGATGACCGCGAGAATCCAGATGATCGAGTAGATGACGCCGATGACGGCGCCGACGATGCCCACGATGAGTGCGGCCAGACCGAAGCCGCGGCTTCCCTGACGCCGCGCGATGACCCCCATCACCAGACCGCCGGCGCCCAGGATCACATCCAGGAACGGGATCCAGAACAGCAGGATCGAGAGGATGGCGACCACCAACCCGATGATCCCCAGCACCATCCCGGGTCGGGCCCGCGTCTGAACCGGCTGCATGGGAGCGAACTGCCCACCCGGCGGCGGCGAATAGCTCGGGGGCGGCGAATAGGTCGGGGGCGGTGTGTAGGCCGGAGGCGAGTAGGCCGGAGGCTGACCCGGGTTTGGGGCCGGCGCCCAACCCTGACTCGACACCTGTGGTCCGCCATCGCCACCCCAGTTGGGGGACGGCGGCGGCGCCTGCCAGCCACCTGGCTGGGGACCGCCTGGCTGAGGAGCAGGCGGAGGCGGCGGTGACGCCGACCATCCCTGCCCGGGAGGCACCGGCGGCGCCGACCAACCCTGGCCCGAGACCTGCGGCTGAGGTGGGCCGGGAGCCGGTGGCGAGGAGCTCCAGCCCTGGCCGCCGGGAGCTGGTCCGGAGCCGGGACCCTGCGGCTCCGACGGACCGGACTGCGGTGACCACCCCTGGCCGGCACCCGCCGGGGACCCCGCCTGCTCGCCGCCGCTCTCGCCGGGAGTCGACGGTTGGGCGCCCTGGCCGTCGCCGGACGCCTCCGGTCTCCAGGCCGCGGCCGGGTCCTCAGCTCCCGAATTCGGAGGCGGCCCCGGGGGCGGCGGCCTCTGCTCTTGGTCGCTCATGCGCAGAAGGGTACCCCCGCCGCTCCTAGCGAGACGGTGCCAGGGCCTCGATGTGCGCACGGGCGGCACCGGTGTCGGGGAATGCGAGGACCGGCGTCGTGAGACCGGCTCTCCGGTGCTCGTCCACCCGCTCGGCGATCTCATCCGTCGAGCCGGTGACCACCAGCTCCCGCAGCAGGGCGTCCGAGATCCGGTTCGCGCTCGCCCCTCGCTCCCCCGCGGCCCACGCCGCCGCCACCGCGTCCATCTCCTCGCCGAACCCCTGAGCCCGGATCGAGCGCGCGTAGTAGGGCACCATGGTGTACGGGAAGACCGCGCGCCGAGCGTGCGGGGCCGCGTCCTGAAAGCGGCCCGGGAAGCACAACAGCCGCTCCACAGACTCGACCTCGCGGCCGAACGGGCCCAGCACCTGGGAGAGCCGGCGCGGGCCGACCAGGAATAGGACGACGCCCGCACCCACGGTCCGAGAGAGCTCGAGCATCCGGGGGCCGAGCGCGGCGAGGTAGATCGGAACCGGCTCGGTGGGTGGCTCCTCGAGCCGAAGCCCTCCCACCCGTTCCCCGTCGAGCAGCCGGCGGATCGTCAGTGTGCGATCCCGCAGGTCGGTCAACGGCTTGGCGGGGAACGGCACACCGTGCCACTGCTCCACCACCACCTGCGTGGAGGCGCCAAGGCCGAGGACCACGCGGCCCGGGGCCAGCGATGCCAGGCCGGCCGCCTGCATGGCCGTCATCCCCGGCGCCCGCAGCGCCGCGATCGCGATCGCCGAGCCGAGCCGCAAACGCCGCGTCACCGCGCCCACAGAGGCAAGAGGCGTGAACGCGTCGAGGGCTCGCGCCTCCTGGCTCCAGACGTCGGTCCAGCCCGCATGCTCGGCATCGCGTGCGAGGTCGGGCAGGGTCTGCAGTGGCCCGACCGGGACGCTCAGCCCGAGTCTCAGCACCGGCTCACCGTCCACCCATACCGTCCTCCGCTCGAACCTCGTCGGCCATCTGTCGACACATGTACCGGTTGCCGGGCTCCTCGGCGGCCATCTGTCGACAGATGGCCGGAGGTGGTTGGGGGTATGGGCGCGTGTCAGTTGATGCGGCGGTCACGTCCGGCCCACTCGCGATCGCGGAGGATGAACTTCTGGATCTTGCCGGTCGAAGTCTTGGGCAGGTCGCCGAACTCGACCGACGCCGGGCACTTGAAGTGGGCGAGTCGCGAGCGGCAGTGGTCGATGATCTCGCGTTCGGTCGCCTGCCGGTCCGGCCTCAGGCTCACGAACGCCTTCGGGACCTCTCCCCAGCGCTCGTCGGGGACCGCCACCACCGCGCACTCGAGCACGGCCGGATGCGATACCACGGCCCGCTCGACCTCGATGGTGGAGATGTTCTCGCCGCCGGAGATGATGATGTCCTTCTTCCGGTCGCGGAGGTCGATCGAGCCGTCCGGGTGCCAGACCCCGACGTCGCCGGTATGGAACCAGCCGCCTCGGAACGCATCTGCCGTCGCCTGCGGGTTGTCGAAGTAGCCCCGCATCGTGATATTGCCCCGGACGACCACCTCGCCGAGCGTCTCCCCGTCGTGCGGTACGTCCACCATCTCCTCGGTCACCACGCGCACCTCGCCGCCCAGCAGGTGAGGCTGGCCCTGGCGTGCCGCCAGCTCCGCGCGCTCGGTGTCCGATCGCGCCTCCGCGTCGGACGGCATCACGTTGACGGTGACCGGCCCGTAGGTCTCGGTGAGGCCGTAGACGTGCACCAGATCGAAGCCCAGCGCCGCCATCCGCGCGATCAGGGTCGGGCTGGGTGGGGCGCCGGCGGTCATCACCCGCACCGGCCGGTCGACCTGCCCTGCCTCCTCGGCGCTGGCGAGCATGGTCAGCACCGTGGGGGCCGCGCAGAAGCCGTCCACGCCACCCTCCCGCAGCAGGCGCCAGATCTGCTGAGGATCGACGCGAGGTACGCAGATGTTGCAGGCGCCGGCAGCGACAGTGGCCCAGGTGAAGCACCAGCCGTTGCAGTGGAACATGGGGAGGGTCCACAGATAGCGCGAGCCGGGCCGCAGGTTGAGCTCGAGCGCCAACGCGATCGCGTTGAGCGCGGCGCCGCGGTGGTGGTACATGACGCCCTTGGGCCGGCCGGTGGTCCCGGAGGTGTAGTCGATGGCGAGGATCTGGTCCTCGCTCTGCACCTCCGGCAGCTCGTCCCGCGACGAGCCGGTCGCCACGAAGGCCTCGAACTGGGGCCCGATGAGCAGGCGGTCGACGCCCGGCCCCACGCCGTCCAGCAGGGGCGCCAGCTCGGGGTGCGCCAGCACCAGGCGGGCGCCGGAGTGCCCGACGATGTAGGCGACGTCGTCAGCGCTCAGGCGTGTGTTGATCGCCACCAGAACGCCTCCCGCCAGGGGGACCGCGAAGTGCGCCAGCAGCAGCGGCTCGGAGTTGAGCGCGAGGAAGGCGACGCGGTCGCCGTCGCGCACGCCGGCGCGGCGCAGCGCGGATGCGAAGCGGTGGGCGCGGTCCCGCCACTCCCGGTAGGTGAACCGGGCATCGCCGTCCTGCACCGCGAGGCGGTCGGCGTGCACGGAGGCCGATCGCTCGAGGTAGGTGAGCGGCGTCAGCTCCTGGCGGAAGACCGGGCGCTCGTTTCCCACCTGCTCATTCAAGCCGACTTTGACGGAAGCCGTCGGCCTTCCGGATGCGAAGCGGCGGTCCATCGCCTGGTCCACGGGACTCGGGTGGGTTCAGGTGGTCGCCTCGACGTGCTGTCCCAGGGTCATCGGTCCAGGCCGGTCTCCAGCAGGCGGGCGATCCGTCCGAGGTCTTCCTGCGTGTCGGCGTCGTCGGACCGGCCCGGGACGGGCACCGCTTCCACCAGCTCCGGGTGCTCGCGGAAGATGGCACGCGCTCCCTGGTCCCCGTCGAGAGCGAGCGCGCGCGGCCAGAGCGCGCGGTCCAGGACCACGGGAGGCAACCAGCCGGCTCCGTAGGAGGCGGCGACCGCGGGCACGGCACCGGGAGACCGCCAGGCCCGCAGGAGCGTCCTCACGGTGGCCGCGCCGACCAGCGGCTGGTCCCCGAGAAGCACCACGGCCGCCGCCGCCGACTCCGGGAGCGCACGGAGGCCGGCCGCGAGGGAGGTCGCCTGACCCCGACTCGCGTCCGGATTGAAGACCGCACACACGCCTTCACCAAGCACGTGCCGGACCCCGTCGTCCGCGTACACGGCATAGACGTCGTTGGCGCCTCCCTCCCGCGCCGCCTCCAGCGCCCAGTGGATGAGCGGGCGCCCGCCCAGGGGTCGCAGCATCTTGTCTCCGCCGATGCGGCTCCCGGCGCCGGCCGCGAGCACGACCGCGGGCACCGGCAGAAGCCAGGCGGCCAGCGCCTCGGGGTCGCTCGGTGCCGGTTACGAGCAGACGAAGGCCATCGCGCCGCGGCACCTCCAGCCCGGTTTCCCCGACCACAGCCAGCGCTCGGCAGTCGGCGCGCCGCTCGACATGGGCCAGCAGCGCCGGCAGGTCGCCGGCGCGGCCGACGAGCGCGTGCGGACCCGCCGGCGGGCTGGTGGTTCCGCCGCGAATCGCCAGCTCGACCCCGCGCAGATAGATCTCCACCACCGGGAGCGTAGGAGGGTGCTGAGGATGGCCACCGGACCTCGACCGCCATGCGGCTCATCTGCGGCGTTGCCGCTCGACGGCGCTCCGTCACGAGTGGACGGACGCGCTCCTTGCGCTCCGCAGCGGCGCCTTGCATCTGAACCACCTGGAAGCCCGATCTGTCGGCGTCCCCCCCGGCACCCTCCTACGCTTTCCGTTATGGCTCCGCTCGGTGCGCACGTCGACTCGTCGGGCGGGCTCGAGAAGTCGTTTCCACGCGCGGCCGCGATGGGTGCCGAGGCGATCCAGATCCATCCCACCCCGCCCAACTACTGGGGCTCGCCCAAGCTCGACGACGAGCGGGTGAACCGGTTCCGGGAGGCGGCGGATGCGGCCGGGCACCCGCCCTTCTATTTCCACGCCGTCTACCTGATCAACCTCGCGGGGCCCGACGCGGGGATGCGCCAGCGGTCGGAGTCGACCCTGGCCGGATACCTCGCCGCCGCCGACCGCCTCGGCATCTCCGGAGTCGTCTTCCATACCGGCAGCCACAAGGGGGCTGGGTTCGAGGCCATGCTGCCCACCATCACCGCCCACCTGCAGAACGTGATGCGCCGGGCGGACCCCCGAGAGGCCCGCCTGCTGATCGAGAACAACGCGGGCACCGGGGGCTCCGTCGGTGCCCACTTCGAGGAGCTGCGGGCGATGCTGGACGCGCTCGACGACTCCCGGGTCGGCGTCTGCTTCGACACCTGCCACGCCTTCGCCTCCGGCTACGACCTGCGAACGGGTGCGGCCATGGAGCAGACGCTCGCCGACTGGGACCGGACGGTCGGGCTCGAGCACCTGGAGCTGGTCCACTGCAACGACTCGCAGACCCCCCTGGGCTCGAATCGCGACCGCCACGCCAACATCGGGCAGGGCATGATCGGCGAGGAGGGATTCCGGGTCCTGCTCCACGATCCCCGGCTGGCGAAGGTGCCGTTCGTGCTCGAGGTCCCGGGGTTCGAAGGCAACGGACCCGACCGCGAGAACCTCGAGATACTCCGCCGCCTGGCCGATGACTGACGCCGTCCAGTTCCGGGAGGCACTGGTTCGCCGGCTCACGGAGTCGGGCGTGGTGCGGGACCGCGCCGTGGGCGAAGCGCTGCGCGCCGTCCCGCGGGAGCTCTTCCTCCCCGGGCTCGATCTCGACGCGGCGTATCAGGACACCGCGGTGCCCACCCATCGCGATCGCTCGGGACATGTCGTGTCGTCGTGCTCGCAGCCCTCGATGGTGGCGCTGATGCTGGAGCAGCTGTCCGTCGAGCCCGGCCAGCGGGTCCTCGAGATCGGTGCCGGCACCGGGTACAACGCCGCGCTCCTCCGGCGCCTGGCGGGACCGGGCGGGGAGGTGGTGTCGATCGACGTCGACCCCGAGATCTGCGCCGAGGCGCGCGAGCGGACCCGGGCGGCAGGGACGGTGGTCGAGATCGAGGTCGGTGACGGCGGGCTCGGATGGCCCCCGCGAGCGCCCTATGACCGGATCGAGGTGACGGCGGCGGCCGGGGACGTGCCCGCGGCCTGGTGGGAGCAGCTGACCGAGGCCGGCCGGCTCGTGGTACCGCTCCACCTCGGCCCGCGGGCGGAGGCATCGGTGGCCTGGGAGCGGGTGGGGACCGCGCTGCGCGCCCTCTCGCGCCTCCCCTGCGGCTTTCTGGCGCTCCGCGGGGAACCGCCGGCCGGTCCGCGCCACGAGCCGCCGGTAGGCCCACTCCTCTACGGGGAGTACACGCTGCTGGCGTTCCGGGGCGAACCGGGACCGCTGCCGCCGGGGGCGGTCGTGGTTCAGCGGCCGGTCACCACGTTCGCCTTCGTTCCGCGGTAGTCACGGCCCGCCCCAGGGCGGCAGCCTCAGGGCCGTTTCTGCACATTCCGCGCTTTCCGGGTCGGAGATAGCGACGGTTTCTGCAGAAACGCTCACCTCCCGGTGAATCCGGCTGATACGTCTTCGGCGAGTGGCTTACGAAGAAGGCGTCGTAGGTGTTGGGGTCGGCGTCGGCGTGGGAGTCGGCGTCGGGGTCGGTACCGGGGTCGGCACCGGCGTCGGCCGCGGTGTCGGCGGTGCCGGGGTGATCGGCACCGGTGTCGGGGTGGCCGGCGTCGGCGTGGGCGTGGGGCTGGGCGACGGCTTCGGGACGGTGATGGTCTGACTGACCGGACACGATCCCGACCAGCACGCACTGAGCTGGTGGCTGCCGGGCTCGGTCGACTCCGGGATCGTCACGTTGACGGTGGCCGACCCCTCACCGCTGGCCTGAAAGGTCGCGAGATTGACCGACGCGCTGTGGAGCTCGACCGTCCCCACCTGATTCTTGGGCAGGTTGGTCAGCGTCAGGGTGACCTGGCTCCCGGGAGCCGGCATCGTGGTCGAGAGCTGCATCGCCGGGCCGGCGGCGCTGTTCAACCGCCACACAAGCAGCGCGATGATCCCGAGCACCACCAGGAGCGCGACGACCGCGGCGATGATCCAGTTGCGCCGGTTCGATTGGCCGGCCGCCTTCGGGAGGGCCGCCTGCGCCGGTGCCGGGGGCACGCCGGTGATCCGATCCTGCCGAACCGCGATCGCGAGCTCGCTGACGATCTGACCCGCGCTCAGCATCCGGCCGGTCGGGTCTCCGTGGATCGCCCGTTCCAGCGCGTCGTCCACCGCCGGGCCGAGCTCGCGATTCAAGGTCGACGGCCGCTGGGCCTGGCGCCCCCCGACGTAGGGCTGGCCGGTGAGCACGTGGTGGGCGAGGGCACCGAATGACTGCAGGTCTTCCTGCCGGCCCATCGTCCCCGGGTCGGGCGCGAGTGCCGTGGCGACGCCGAGGTCGCAAAGCACCGCCCTCCCGTCGGGGCGGACCTCCACCGCCGCCGCCTCCACCGCTCCGTGCACCCGGCCCTGGGTATGGACGTAATCCAGCGCCTGTCCCAGGTCCTCCAGCATGGCGAGCCCCGTATCTACTCGAGGCCGGTCGCTCTGGAGGCGGCCGACGAGAGGCGCGCCCTGAAGGTCGGCGGCGACCAGATAGTAGGCGCCGTAGCGGGCACCTCCGCCGTAGAGCTCCTGCAGGCTTGGGTGGCGGAGAGCGATCAGGCGCGGGAGCGAACGGTCGAGGCGGTCGACGGCCGGGGGGTCGTCCTCGGTCGACGCCACCACCCGCAGCTCGACCGCCCGCCCCATGCGGATGTCGTGCGCGCGGTAGACGGGCCCGAAGGGGCCTTCGCCGACGTTCTCCTCGACGTCGTAGTCGTCGACCCGAGACCCGGGCGGGAATGGTCCGTCGTCCGGCTGCATGCTCAGGGTTCGACCCTCATCAGTGGGCCAAGCCTAGCAAGCGGCCGCCAAGTTCGCATCAGCCGGCGACGGCCGGCGCCTCCTGCCGGGCGTCCTTGGGAGCCGCGGCGCGCGCCTTCTTCTCCCGCATCGGGATCGACGTCCCCCCGAAGCGCGTGGCCACGATCTCGGCCATGATCCCCAGCGCCGTCGCCTCGGCGTCTCGGCCCCCGAGGTCCAGGCCGATCGGGCCGTGGATGCGCGCGATATCCCCAGCGGCGAACCCCTCCTCCTTGAGGGCGTCGAACCGGTTCTGGTTCGTCTTGCGCGAGCCGATGGCACCGATGTAGCCGGCCGGCGTCGCGAGCGCCGATTGCAGCGCGGGCATGTCGAACTTGGGGTCGTGCGTGAGCACCACGATGGCGGTCGAGCGGTCGACGGGTAGGCCGCGGAGGCCTTCGTCGGGCCACGCCACGATCAGCTGGTCGGCCTCCGGGAAGCGCTCAGGGGTGGCGAACTTGGCACGGGCGTCGATCACCGTGACTCGATAGCCCATGATCCTGGCCATCCGGTGCAGCGGGATCGCGATGTGGATGGCACCCACGATGATCAGGTGCGGAGGTAGTGAGAAGGGCTCGACGAACCAGCCGCCGTCGCGCCGCGGCAGCTCCAGGCGGGGGGCCTCACGATCGATCTCGACCCGACCGTTGTCGAGGTTCGTACGGAGCGTAAAGGGCTGCTCCTCCTCCAGGAGACGCAGCGCCTGATCGTGCTCGGGACCGACGCGCTGGACCAGGAGCTCGATGTGGCCACCGCAGGCGAGGCCGACCTCGAAGGCGACGTCGTCCGCGACCCCGTACTCGAGATGCCTGACCTTGCCGTCCCGCAGCGTCTTCTGGGCCTCCTGGTAGACCGCCCCCTCGATGCAGCCGTTGGAGACCGAGCCGGCCATCGCGCCGGACGCGCTCACCAGCAGCCGAGACCCGGTGGGCCGCGGCGACGAGCCCCACGTCTCGGTGACGGTGGCCATGGCGACCTCCTCGCCCGCATCCCGCCACTCGCGCAGCTCCTGCATCACCTCGCGCATACGTGCCCTCCTGTGGTGCTCTGGTGGTGGCTCACGTTCTGACTGGGCGCCGCCGGTCGAGCGTGGCGAGCAGGCGGCCCAGCTCGTCCAGCGCATCGACGTTGTGGGCGGCGAGGAAGTCGTCGACGTGCGGGAGGGCGGCTGCCATCCCGCGGGTGACGGGCTGATACCCCTCCGAGCCGAGGAGCGGGTTCAACCAGATCAGCCGGTAGGCCAGCCGCCGCAGTCGGGCCAGCTCGTTCGCGAGCTCCTCGGGATCGCCTCGATCCCAACCGTCGGAGATGATGATGACCGCCGCCCCGTGTCCGAGCACGCGCCGGGCCCAGACGCGGTTGAACTCGGCCAGCGCCCTGCCGATTCGGGTTCCGCCGCTGAAGTCATGAACCTGCTTGGAGACGTGCTCCAGGGCGCGGTCGATGTCCCGCTGGCGCAGCAGCCGCGTGATTCGGGAGAGTCGCGTCGAGAAGACGAACGTCTCCACGTCCTCGCGCCGGGCGATCGCGTGGGCGAAGATCAGGAGCAACCTCGTGTACCGCTCCATCGAGCCCGAGACGTCGCAGAGGAGGACGATGGGCCGCCGCCGGCGGCGAGGCCGGCGATGGAGGAGCGTGATCAGCTCGCCGCCTGAAGGAACGGCGCGCCGTACCGTCCGGCGCAGGTCGATCGGCCCCGACCGCGCCGGACGGAGGCGGCGCGTCTTCCGCTCGGCAACTCGCCAGGGCGCCTCACGGAGCAACCGGGCGACCTGTTCCGACTCACTCCAGCTCAACTCGTCGAAGTCCTTCTGACGCAGGATCTCGGAGGCGCTGTAGCCGCTGGACGTCTCGGGGCGCAGCTCGTCCTCGCGGTTCCTCTTCTGTTCGGGGCGCTTCAGCCCGAGCAGGTCGAGCCACGCCGCGACGCGCCGGGGGTCCATGGGGAGCGGTCGGGACCGGCCTGGAATCGAGCCGGCGGTGACGGCCGGGTCGGGAGGCGCCCAGAACAGATCGAAGGCGGCTTCGAAGATCACCAGCTGTTCCTTGCGGGAGACGAAGCAGGCACGCAGCGTGTCGCGAAACGCGCGGTCGTCCTCCAAATCGATCAGCGTCAGCGCCTCGACCGCGCGTTCCAGGCGGGCCGGGCCCACCTCCAATCCGACGTCGTGCAGCAGCCGGGCGAAGGCGGCGATGCGCGGCACCAGGTCGGGCGCCCGAACCGGCTCCGGCGGTGTGCTCCCCATCCGACTCAGGCTACGAGGGCGCCGCGGAGCGGCGAGCGGAGGGCGCGATCACCCCCGGCGCTCCCGCCCAAGCGTGTTCGACTACGGGCGGCGAACGTTGCCGCCTTCAAGCGATTCGCGGGGCGAGCCCGCGGTCAGGCGATCTGTCCCTGATCGCTCTGGAAGTCCCCCTGGCCACTCGCGTCCTGGCCGCTCATGTCCTGGCCTCCCTGACCATCGGCGTCCTGGCCTCCCTGACCATCGGCGTCCTGGCCATCGCCGGCCTGGCCTCCCTGACCACCCGCGTCCTGGCCACTCTGGCCCTGGCCCTGTCCCTGGCCGCCGCCCAGGCGCTGCTCTACGGCTTTCTCGGCCGCGTTTTCGAGATCGCCTTCGAGGCCGCCGCCACCCTGTCCGCCCTGGTTCTCCAGCGCGTCCTTGGCATCGCCGAACAAGTTGCCCATCGCTCGGAGTACCTCCTGTGCGATTTGCCGTGCAGGCGGGGGTCACCCACCCATGCCACGTTCCATCTTCGGACACCGCGAGGGCAAAGAACAAGGCTCTGCCCACCCCTCACCGGTGTCCCACGCGCCGCCTCCGCGCCATTACCGTCGGAGCGTCTCCCGGTACGTCGTCACCGAATCCAGGAACTCCACGTCCACGTCCACGCCCAGCCCGCTGCCCGACGGAACCTGCAGCCGCCCCCGGTGAAGCTCGAACGGTGGCGTGACGTCCCGGCGGTAGTAGCGATCCGAGGCCGAGGTGTCCCCCGGCAGCGTGAACCCGGGAAGCGCGGCGAGGGCGAGGTTTCCGGCGCGACCCAGCCCGGTCTCCAGCATGCCGCCGCACCACACCGGGACTCCGCGGGCGAGACACACGTCGTGCACCCGGCGCGCTTCCAGGTACCCGCCCACCCGGGCCGGCTTGACGTTGACGATCGCGCAGGCGCCGATCGCGATCGCGTCCGCCGCGGAGTCCGCGGACACGATCGACTCGTCGAGACAGATCGGTGTTTTGACCATTCCGGCCAGCCGGGCGTGGGCGAGCAGCTGCTCCTCCGCCAGCGGCTGCTCGATGAGGAGGAGCTCGAACGGATCCAGCGAAGCGAGACGACCGGCGTCTTCGAGCGTGTACGCGGCGTTGGCGTCGACCTGCAGCGGGATCCCGGGCCAGCGCTCGCGCACCGCTCGCACCGGTTCCAGGTCCCAGCCCGGCACGATCTTGAGCTTGATCCGACGGTATCCCTGGTCGATGAACCGTTCGACCGAAGTCAGCAGGTCCGGGATGCTGTCGTGGATCCCGAGCGAGACGCCGCAATCCACCTCGGTACGGACGGCACCCAGGTGTTCGGCGAACGACTCACCCCGGCCGCGTAGCTCGGCGTCGAGGACCGCCATCTCCAGCGCGGACTTGGCCATGCGGTGGCCGCGGACCGGCCGCAGCGCCTCCGCCACGCCCGCCGCATCGAGAGCTCCGGCGCCGAACAGGCGCGGGACCAGGTGCCCGCGGAGCACCTGTTGGCAGCCGTCCACGTACTCCGAGGAATAGAGGGGCTCGGACTGAGCGCAGCACTCGCCCCAGCCCTGACCGGTATCGGTCTCCACCCGCAGCAACAGGATGTCGCGCACGGTCTCGGTCCCGTACGAGGTCCGGAACGGCGTCACCAGCGGCAGCGCGACACGTCGCAGCTCGACGGCGGAAAGCTTCACCGCGAACCAGCCTAGGTGCGACCCGAGTCGAACCGCGCCCCGACTCGAGTGCCGGCAGCCGGGCCGTTCGTGGTGCCTCGCGAACCCCGAGTGCCCGCAGTCAGGCGCACCGGCTCAGAGTGCGGCTGCCGCCCGCTCAACCAGCTCCGGCGTCTGGGCGCGGACCTTCTCCAGGTCCTCCTGATACTTGAGCGCCGCCCCCAGCGTCTGGTCGACCAGCGTCGGGTCCAGCCGCTGAGCCCCGAGCGTGGCCAGCGAACGTGCCCAGTCCAGCGTCTCGGCGACCCCGGGAACCTTGTAGAGCTCCATCTCGCGAAGCTCGTGGACCAGCTGCGTCACCTGGCGGGCCAGCTCCTCCGACGCTTCCGGCGCGCGAGCGCGCACGATCGCGATCTCCTTCTCGATCGTCGGGTAGTCGATCCAGTGGTACAGGCAGCGACGCTTGAGCGCGTCGTGCACCTCGCGGGTGCGGTTCGAGGTGAGGACGACGAACGGCGGCGCCTTAGCGCCGATCGTGCCGAGCTCGGGGATCGATATCTGAAAGTCGCTCAGGAGCTCGAGCAGGAACGCCTCGAACTCTTCGTCCGAGCGATCTATCTCGTCGATGAGGAGCACCGGCGGTACCGCGTCGTCGTTGTCGATCGCGTCCAGGAGTGGACGGCGCAGGAGGAACTCGGGCCCGTAGATGGCGCGCTCGGCGAGCCGCCGGTCCTCCGCCGGCGCGTCCTGCAGCATTCGAATGTGGAGCAGCTGCCGGGGGTAGTTCCACTCGTAGACGGCGTGGGCGACATCGATCCCTTCGTAGCACTGGAGGCGGATCAAGCGCGCGCCCAGCACCTCGGCCATCACCTTCGCCGCCTCGGTCTTGCCGACCCCCGCCTCCCCTTCCAGGAACAGCGGCTTGCCCAGCTTGAGCGCCAGAAAGACCGCGGTCGCGAGCTGGCGATCGCCGATGTAGCGGCGGTCCTGCAGGCGTGCGGAAACCTCGTCGATGGATTCGGGAAGAGCCGTCATAGAACTGAGGAAAGGCTACCGGGCGGGCCCGGCGAACCGCCGGACCCGCCTCGGAGCGGCCGGCTCAGCCGGCGTTCGCCTGCTCCAGCGCGCGGCGAGTGAGCACGCGAGTCAGGTGCAGCTTGTACTCGGGCGTGGCGCGCAGGTCACCCGACGGCTGCAGGCCGTCGGACGCGTGCTGGGCGGCGTCTTCGAAGGACGCGCCCTGCGCCAGGGCCTCCTCCACCGTGTGCGCGCGCATCGGAGTCGGGCCCACGTTGGTAAGGCCGACCCGCCAGGTGCCGTCCGCCGCCTTCTGCACCGCGGCGCCCACGATCGCCCAGTCGAAGAGCCGGCGCCGGAACTTGATGTAGTGATGCGGACCGGGCGCCGCCGGGAAGTCGATCTCCGTGATCAGCTCGGCCGGCTCTAGCGGCGTGGTGAAAACGTCGAGGAAGAAGTCCTTGGCCGGGATCCTGCGCTTGTTGGTGACGATGTCCGCGTCGAGGATCAATGCCAGGGTCGGGTAGTCCCCCGCGGAGTCCGCGTGGGCGATGACGCCGCCGATGGTCCCCAGGTTGCGGACCTGATTGTCGCCCACCTCGTCGGCGATCTCGGCCAGGAGCGGCAGATGCTCCTTCACCACCGCCGAGTGCTGGAGGGAGACGTGGCGGGTGAGCGCGCCCACCTTCACCCGGTCGCCTTCGACCCGGATGTAGTCGAGGCCCGGGATGCCGTTGATGTCGATCAGCGCCGACGGCTGAGCCAGCCGCAGCCGCATCAGCGGAACCAGGCTGTGGCCGCCGGCGAGGATCTTCGCATCCTCACCGTGCTGCTCCAGCAGCTGGACCGCCTCTTCCACCGAGCCCGCGCGGGCGTACTCGAACGCGGCTGGGATCATGCCTCGCCTCCCGTTGCTGCGGCCGGCGCAGCCTGCTTTGCCTTCACTTCCTGAATCGTCCTCCAGAGCCGGTCCGGGCTGGCCGGCATGTCGACGTGATCGATGCCGAGCGGCGCCAGCGCGTCGCAGATCGCGTTGATGATGCAGGCGCTGGAGGCGATCGTCCCCGCCTCCCCGATGCCCTTGACCCCGAGCTCGTTGACCGGGGTGGGGGTGACCGTCCGATCGATCTCGAGGTTGGGGATCTCGTTGATGGTCGGGACCAGGTAGTCCACCATCGAACCCGTCTTGAGGGCCCCGTCCTCGTCGTAGACGACCTCTTCGAACAGGGCCTGGGCGATGCCTTGCGCGATGCCGCCGTGGAGCTGTCCTTCCACGATCATGGGATTGATCACGACGCCGCAGTCGTCGACCGCGACGTAGCGCTTCAGGTCCACCCCGCCGGTCTCCGGGTCCACCTCGACCAGGGAGATGTGCGCGCCGAACGGCCAGACCAGGTTGGGTGGGTCGAAGTAGGAGATCGCCTCCAGGCCCATCTCCATCCCCTCGGGGAGGTTCATGCCGTAGGCGGCGAACGCGACCTCGCCGAAGGGCTTGCGGCTGCCCGGGTTGCCCTTCACGTAGAAATCCCCGCCATCGAACGAGATGTCTGCCGGATCGGCCTCGAAAAGATGGGCCGCGATCTTGGTCGCCTTGTCCACCACCTTCTGGCAGGACTTGTAGATCGACATGCCGCCGACCGCCAGCGAACGCGACCCGTAGGTGCCGTACCCGAAAGATGGTCCCTCGTTGGTGTCGCCGTGGTGCAGCTCGACCGAGTCATAGGACACCCCGAGGGCGTCCGCGACGATCTGGGTGAACGTGGTGTCGTGGCCCTGCCCGTGGGAGTGGGTGCCGACGTAGACGGCGACGCTGCCGGTGGGGAACACCCGCACGTGCGCCGATTCGGTCAGAGACAGGCCTCCAGTCGCGGGCGCGGTCGCCCCCGAGGGGCCGAAGCCACAGAGCTCGATCCAGGTCGAGATCCCGATGCCCAGGTATCTGCCCTGCGCGCGGCCCTCCGCCTGCTGCCGCCGTAGCTCCTCATAGCCGGCGATCCCGAGCGCCTTGTCGAGCGACTTGTCGTAGTCGCCCGAGTCGTACACGAGCCCGAACGGGTTGGGGTGCGGGAACTCGCGGACGAAGTTCTGGCGCCGGACCTCGACCGGATCGGCGCCGATCTTCCGGGCGTAGATGTTGACCAGGCGCTCGATCAGGTGCGTCGCCTCAGGCCGCCCAGCGCCGCGGTAGGGGTCGGTGGGCACGCGGTTGGTGAGCACGCCGACGGTCCTCGCCGCCACCTTGGGGATGTCGTAGGCGCCGCTGGAAACCAGGCAGGCACAGGCCTGGAAGCCGCCGAACGTGCCGATGTACGCCCCGGCGTCGAGGTACTGCGTGACCCGGAGCCCCTGGATCTTGCCGCCGCTGGTGCCCGCCAGCTCGACGTCGAAGACCTGGCCGCGGCCGTGGGTGGTCGTCTGGAGGCTTTCGGTGCGGGTCTCGATCCACTTGACCGGTTTCCCGAGGAGCTTGGACGCGGCGGGGACCAGGTAGTCCTCCGGGTAGGGGCTGATCTTGCACCCGAAGCCGCCGCCCACGTCGGGCGAGATGACGCGGAACCTGGTCTCCGGGATCCCCATCGCCCCACTGATGAAGAGGCGGATGAAGTGGGGATTCTGGGACGAGAGCCACATCGTCATCGCCCGGTCGGCCGGGTCCCAATCTGCCAGCACACCGCGCGGCTCCATCGCCGTCGGGGCCAGCCGCTGCTGGAGGATGCGCTCCTTTACGACCACCTCGGCCGCGTCGAAGACCTCGGGGACGTCGGGGGTGTAGGGAATGTCCCAGGCGATGTTCGGGCCGTCGAGGTCGGTGTGCACCTTGGGGGACCCGGCCTTGATCGCCTCCTCGATGTCGTGGACGACCGGCAGTGGATCGTACTCGACGTCCACCAGCTCCACCGCGTCCGCCGCCTGGTATCGCTCAGCGGCGATCACGACCGCGACCGCCTCGCCCTGAAAGGTGACCTCACCTGTGGCCAGCGGCGAGCGGGGCGGCTCGGTCTGATGCGTCGGCGTGAACGCGGGTGCGACCGGCATCGCGCCGGCGACCACCTTCCCGATGTCGTCGGCCGTGTAGACCGCCACCACCCCGGGCGCCTTCCTCGCCTCGGCGGCGTCGATGCCGACGATCCTGGCGTGGGCGTAGGGGCTGCGGACGACCTCCAGCCAGAGCTGGCCGGGCCGGTTGTGGTCATCCACGTAGCGTCCGCGACCGGTGATCAGCCGGGGGTCCTCGCGCCGGTGGATCCTGGCCCCGACAAGCTGTGAGACAGCCATGGCCTTATCTCTCCGCGGCTCCGGCGGCAGCGGTGGCACGGGCGGCCGCCGACACCGCCTTGACGATGTTGACGTAGCCGGTGCAGCGGCAGAGGTTGCCTTCCAGGCCCTTCCGGATCTCGTCCTCAGTAGGGTGCGGGTTCTGCTCCAGCAGATAGACGCCGGCCATGATGAACCCGGGCGTGCAGTAGCCGCACTGGAGACCGTGCTCGTCCCAGAACGCCTGCTGCAGCGGGTGGAGCGTGCCGTCGGGGGCGGCCAGGCCTTCGATCGTCTTGAGCTCGTGACCGTCGGCCTGGACGGCGAACAGCGTGCAGCTCTTGACCGCCTTCCCGTCCAGGTGGATGGTGCACGCACCACACTGGCTGGTGTCGCAGCCGACGTGCGTACCGGTCAATCCCATGACATCGCGGAGATAGTGCACGAGCAGCAGCCGCGGTTCGACTTCGTCTTCTCGGGAAGTCCCGTTGACGGTGACGCGAATCCGGTGTTTCATTCGCTCCCTCGGTCCACCGCACTGGCCCCAGGCCTGCCGAAACCCGGACCTCGACGCCGGTGACGAGCGGACAGGTGAAAGATGTGACACCACCGTCGGCGAAGCCACGGTGATGCCGGGACGAACAGCAACGCCAGTATATTCATCGGCAACTGCCATGGAGATAGAGAACGTCTTTGAGGTCGGCGCGCCTCCGGACCGGGTCTATGCGTTCCTTCTCGATGTCGAGCACATCGTGGGGTGCGTGCCCGGCGCGGAACTCGTCGAGACCATCGACGACAACACGTTCAAGGGGCGGGTGAAGATCAAGGTTGGTCCTATCACGGTCTCCTACAGCGGAAACGCGGAGATCGCGGACCGCGACGCCGAGGCCCACACGGCTGTCCTCAAGGCGTCCGGGCGCGAGACCACCGGGTCGGGTTCGGCGCGGGCCACGGCGACCATGTCCGTGAATCCCAAAGACGGTGGTTCCGAGGTGACACTGTCGACCGACTTCGCGGTCGCCGGACGCGTCGCCAACTTCGGGCGCGGCGTCATGGAGGATGTGTCGAGGCGGCTCGTCGGCCAGATGGCGAACTGCATCAAAGCCAACCTGGAGGCCGACGGCACGCCCGCGACCGAGCCGCCCCCAGCCGTGGATGGGGGCGCCGGGGCCGGTGCAGCCGCGGCCGGTGCGGCTACGGCCGGTGCGGCTGGGGCGAGACGGCATCCGCCGGGGAGCCCCTGGGCGAGACCGCGGCAGCGCCGGCGACCACCACGGAGACGTCCGCAGCCGGAGCCGTGACGCAGCCCCGAACAGCCCAACCGCCGCCGGCCGGCGCCTCGCCGGTCGAGGCACCCGCCGCCGAGGCCCCGGCCCCGGCGCCCGTGGCGACCTCGACGACGGCCGCGCCCGCCCCGGCGCCCACGCCCACCCCCCGTCCCCCGATCACCGCTGAAGCCAAGCCGATCAACGCCTTCGGCCTCTTCTTCTCGATCGTCTGGGAGCGGATCCGGCGCCTCTTCGGCGGCGGGCGCTCCTGACGGCTCGCGGCGCCAGGAGCACGGGATGAACGCCGACGAGTCGCGCGCCCGCATTCGCACCGACTGGGAGGATCACGCGTTCATCTCGCTGACCGAGGAGGAGGGTCCCGGGCCCAGCGTCGGGATCAAGGACCTGGTCGACGTCCGGGGCACGGTGACCACCGCCGGAGCGACCGTCCTCGGGGCCGAGCCGGCGACCGAGGACGCGCCGGTGGTGGAGCGGATCCGCGCGTCCGGCGCGGTCATCGTGGGCAAGACGAACCTGCACGAGTTCGCGTTCGGCCTGACCTCGGAGAACCCCCACTACGGCGTGGTGCAGAACCCGCGCGCACGGGGTCACGTCGCGGGTGGATCGTCGGGTGGGTCAGCGGCAGCGGTGGCGGCGCAGCTCTGCGACTGGGCGCTGGGTACCGACACCGGCGGCTCGATCCGGGTCCCGGCGGCGCTCTGCGGGGTGGTGGGGATCAAGCCCACGATCGGCACCGTCGACTCGCAGGGCGTGTTCCCGCTCTCCCGAACGCTCGACACGATTGGACCGCTGGCGGCGGACCTGCCGGCGGCGGCCGCGGCTCTGGAGTCGATGTCAGAGCTGCGAGACCTGGTGCCCAGCACCACGCGGCCGCTCGACTTCTACCGGATCGGCGTGCCCGAGGGGTGGGCGCTGGACCTGGGCCCCGGCGTCCGCGAGGCGTGGGAGATGGTCGCGGGCGCGTTGCCCCGGGTCCCGTTCCCCGAGCACCAGGCGCTCCTCGACACGGGCACCGCCATCCTCGACGTCGAAGCCGCGGCGCTCCACCGCCGATGGCTCGCGAGCGCCTCCGACCGGTACGGCGCCGACATCCGGGACCGGCTGGTCCAGGCGGCAACCGTACCGCGGGGTGATCTGGTCGCCGCGCTCGGCTCGCAGGCCCTGCTGCGCGTGGACGTGGAGGCCGCGCTCGCCGACCTCGACGCGCTGCTGCTGCCCACGACGCGGATCGTGGCGCCCCGCATCGGTGAACCCTACAGCCGCCTCGACCTGAGCGGGTTCACGCGCCCGTTCAACACCACCGGTCATCCCGTCGTCTCGCTGCCCGCGCCGGTGCCCGAAGGCGCGCTGCCGGTGGGAATCCAGGTGATCGGCCACTTCGGACACGAGCGGGAGCTGCTGGAGGTCGCGGCCGCGCTGGAGGCGGCGTGGGCACGGTAGGGGCCGCGCTCACCGCTCGGATCCCAGGCTCCAAGAGCCTGACCAACCGGGCCCTGCTCTGCGCGGCGGGTGCACCGGGCCGCTCGGTGCTGCGGCAGGCTCTCGAGAGCGACGACACGCTCGCGTTCGCCGGGGGGCTCCGCGCACTCGGCTACTCCGTGGCCATGGAAGAGGAGGCCTGGACGGTCAGCGGCACCGGGGCCGGACCCCAGGGCCCCACCGGCGAGGTCCTTTGCCGGGACGCGGGAACTGCCGCGCGCTTTCTTCCCGCGCTGGCCGCGACCGGTCGTGGCCGGTTCAGGTTCGACGGCACCGAGCAGCTCCGCGCCCGCCCGCTGGGACCGCTGCTCGATGGCCTTCGGTCGCTGGGCGCGACGGTGACCCGCGAGGGGGCTCAGGATCTGCCCTTCGTGCTCGAGGCCCAGGGCCTGCGCGGCGGCGAGGTGGTGGTGGACGCCCACCAGTCGAGCCAGTACGTCAGCGGGCTGCTCCTGGCGGCACCCCTCATGCGGAACCCGCTGCGGCTGCGCACGACCGACCTCGCCAGCCGGCCCTACGTGGAGATGACGCTGGGTCTGATGCGCCGCTTTGGCGTCACCGCGGAGGGGTCTCCGGACACCGAGATCACGGTCCCGACCGGTCGGCTACCAGCCGCGCGAGCTGACCATCGAGCCCGACGCCTCGACCGCCTCCTACTTCTTCGCCGGCGCTGCGCTCACCGGGCGCACGCTCACCGTCCCCGCGCTCGGGACCTCGAGCGCGCAGGGCGACCTGGCCTTCGTGGACCTTTTGGAGGCGATGGGTGCCAGAGTCGAGCGGGGCTCCGACGCGACCACGGTCACCGGCCCCGCCGGCGGCCTGCGCGGTGGCCAGACGTTCGACATGAACGCGGTCTCGGACACCATGATGACGCTGGCGGCGCTGGCTCCCTACGCCGACGCGCCGGTCACGATCGTCGGGATCGGCCACACGCGCCGCAAGGAGTCGGACCGGGTCGCGGTGACGGCGGCCGGGCTGCGCGCCTGCGGGGTGCCGGTGGAGGAGGGCCCGGACTGGTTGCGGGTACTCCCCGCCACGCCGGGTCCGGCCACGATCGCCTGCCACCGCGACCACCGGATCGCGATGTCGTTCTCGGTCCTCGGCCTCCGCGCGCCGGGGGTGGTGCTGGACGACCCGCAGTGCGTCACGAAGACCTTTCCCGGATTCCACCAGGAGTTCACGCGGCTCTTCCTCTAACCCCGCACCCGGCAAATCTCCGTTTTGCACCTCTGCGGCAAATCCGTCCCACTTATGGGGCCCAGGGGAGAGCGGAACGCGCCCCGGTTGCGTCGGCGTTGGCCGCGGTCGCCAGCCAACCCAGGTCCGACCCCACGGTGAGGAACCGCATCCCCTCGCCGGCCCAGCGCCGTGCGGACTCGAGATCCCCGCAGACGTTGCCGACGGCGACTCCGTGGCCGGCGCCAGCGGCAAGGACCCGCCGGATGAGCGAGGTGTGCTCGTCGGCACCGGCGGAGGTGTCGTGGGTGATCGCGAGGTCGCTCGGGCCCACCAGCAGTCCGTCCACCCCCGGCACGGCCGCAATCTCCTCCACGTTTCGCAAACCTTCGCGGGTCTCGATCATGAGGATCACGGCGACGCGCCGGTTGGCCACCTCCGCGGACTGCGCCGGAGCCCCCAGCACCGGGCGATACGGCCCCCAGCTCCGCTCACCGTCCGGCGGGTACCGGCACGCGGAGACCAGGCGCCGTGCCTCCGCCGCATCATCCACCATCGGAACGACCAGTCCCTGCGCACCTGCGTCGAGCGCGTGCATCAGCTCGGAGCGCTCGTGGGAGGCGACGCGAACCAGGGCCGGACAGCCCACCGTGTTGGCGACCTGGAGCATCGCCACCAGCTGCTCGTAGCCGATCGGACCGTGCTGCGTGTCGATGCACAGGAAGTCGAACCCCAAGCGGGCGACCAGCTCGACCGTCAGCGGCGTCGGCAGAATGCACCAGGTGCCGACCGTCAGTGACGCTCGCTCCAGGCGCTCCCGCAAGGAGTGGGGTACGACCGCCGTTTGCTCCGACATCCTCGTTCCTCCCTGTTTCGTCGCGAGTCGACCGCCCGGGCCGGCGCGGCACGCTCGTGGCTCTGCTCGCTAAGTGTGCACGCGCCGCCCGGCCCGCGCCGTCGCCTGCCTACCCGGGGTCGGAGCTACTCGCTGCTGGTGGGGGCCCCGGCGATCAGGTCGGCCACCTGAACCCACCGCCGGCTCCAGCGGTGGTCGAACGCCTCCGCCCGCCGGACCGCTCGTGCTCGCTTCTCCGACTCCGGCGGGTAGTGCCTCGTGAACCAGGGGGAATCCGGCCGCGCGAGCCGGATCGCGCCGACGTAGGCCAGGAAGAAAACGAAGATCGAAAGCAGCACCAGGCGGTACTTGCCCTTACGCACGCAGATCGCGGCCGCGACGACGAACGACGCCCAGCCGGCCAGCGTCACGACCAGGACCGCGGGACCGCTCGTGAAGTCCTGCGTGCTGACCGGGGCGAACCCGAGCACGATCAGCAGCAGGCAGACCGCGAAGAGGGCGATCGCCTGCACGGAGGCCCGACCCTGGCGCGTCCAGTACACGTCCTGGAGGCGGAGGATGAGCGCGAACTCGTCGAGGATCAATGAGGCTCCGGCGCCCACGGCAAGGCCCGCGAGACAGCGGAACACGAACCCGACCGCCCCCAGCGCCGTCACCGCACCCACCAGCAGGAGGACGAGGCCGGGTACCGCGTGGTGAACGTGGACGCCGCCCTCGGTCACGTTGTCCCGGAACGGTCCTCGGCCCGACCTGATCAGACGGGTGACGATCCGCGTGGCCACGAACGTCACCACAAATGCCGCCAGACACAGGCTCAGCGGAAGCGTCGTTGCCAAGCTTCCCCCATTCTCCGTTTTCACGCGAAACCGGGTCTATGGCGGCCACCATAGTCCCGATTTCACGCGAAAACGGAGGTTTGCGCGTGCGGGGGGGGTGGTGGAGCTAGGCGCTGGTTCGGGCGCGTCGACCCCGGAAGAGGAAGCCGAAGGCCCAGATGGCGAGGGCGATCAGGATGCCGATCCAGAGCAGGTGGATGAGGCCGCCGAGGTGGGCGAAGATGAGCCACAGGATGAACAGCACGACGGCCACCCCGAGCAACGTGTGAATCATCGGATCATTGTCCTTGAAACGCAGGAACAGCAGCGGACGCTCGACCATCCACCGGCTGTCGCACCCCCGCCTAGCATCGGCGGCGTGCCGCGAACTGTCGACGCTCGGGAACTGTTGGTCGGCATCGAGGGTCTGGCCCTGCTGCGGCACCTGTACGACGGCACCGGCGAGCAGGCCGCCCGGCGCCTCGACGAGGTTCGGCGCCTGGTGCAGGAGCCCGCGCCCGGGCCGGCCGAGGAGGTGGCGGAGCTCGACCCGAAGACCGGCTACGACGCCTGGTCGAGCAGCTACGACGACCCCGGCAACCCGATCGTCGCCCTGGAGGAGCCGGCCGTCTGGTCGCTGCTCGAGCGCCTCCCTGCTGGCCGGGCGCTGGACGCGGCGTGCGGAACCGGCCGGCACACGGCTCAGCTCCTCCGGCTCGGCCACCGGGTGGCGGCGTTCGACCTCACCCGCGGGATGCTCGACCAGATGCGGCGCCGCGAGATCGAACCTTCGCTGGTCGAGGGGGACCTCCGCGACATGCCGTTTGCCGGCGGGACCTTCGACGTCGCCGTCTGCGGCCTGGCGCTGGCGCACGTCGGGCACCTCGACTCCCCGGCGCGCGAGTTCGCCCGCGTGCTGCGACCCCGACGGGCGGCTGATCGTCTCGGTCCTGCACCCGATGCAGGCGTTCCTGGGCTGGCAGGCGCCGTTCGAGGACGGGTCGGGCCGGCGACGCTTTGTTCGCGAGCACGCCCACACGCACGCCGACTACCTCTCTTCCTTCGGCCGCGCGGGTCTGGATCTGGTCACCTGCCTGGAGCCGGCCCTGACCCGTCGCGAGGTCCAGGCCAAGCGACGCGCCTGGCGCGTGATCCCCGACGCGGCACTGGCAGCCTACGAAGGAATGCCCGCGGTCCTGGTGCTGGAGCTGGAGAAACGGTAGGCGGGGAGGCCCCTAGGATCGAGCCGTGGCAACCTTGGTCGAACATCTGCAGCGGAACGCGTACCCCGGCCGCGGCATCGTCTGGGGCCGCCTCCCCGACGGCAGCTGGTGCGCGGCCTACTTCCTGACCGGCCGCAGCGAGGCCTCCCGCCGGCGTGAGATCCGGCCTGGCGAGCACGGTGACCTCGAGGTGGTCCCGACCGGCGCCGTCGAGGAGGACGACCTTCGCCATTACGTGGCGGCGGTGGAGACGGACACCTGGCTCGTCTACGGCAACGGGCGCCAGGTCGCGACCGTGCGGGACCGGCTGGCCGGCGGCGCAATGCCGGTGGTTGCGCTCCAGGACCTGGAGTACGAACCCGACCCGCCGATCCTGACCTCGCGCATCACCGCGATCGTGGATCGGAACGACCCTTCCCGCGCCTGGTTCGGCATCGCCCGCCGCCCGCTGTCGGAGCGGACCGCGGGGGTGGTGGCGACGGTCTCGGTGCGCGACCTGGCCCCGGGCGACGCGGTCCTGGCCACCACGTACCGTTCGGACGGCACCACCCTCGAGCCGGCGGAGGTGTACCTGGAGGGATCGATCGGGGCGGCCCACCTGGCCGAGCTGACCGACCAGCTGTGGGCGGCGCTGGCCCCCGAGCGCCGCGTCGCCGTCGCCGCCTTCGGGCCGGGTGGCCTGCGCGAGGCCGTCATCCGCGACTGACCAGACCCCGCCCCGCCTCGCGACCCCACCCCACCGCACTCAGCCGTTTGTATACAGACGCACCTCAAAACGGCTCGTGAGACGTGCTGGTGTCTACAAACGTCCTCGGTCAGCGGGGGAGGAGCGCCTGCAGACGGGTGAACGCGGCGTCCCAGCCCCCGCCCTGGTGCGGTTCGTACACCTCCAGCCGTTCCGAGCGGGCGATTACCTCGCGACCCGCCGCCACGTCGGGCAGGTGGCCGGTCGCGATCGCCTGGACCAGCACGTTCCCGAGGGCGGTGGCTTCCGCCGGGCCCGCGACCACCCGCCGCCCGCAGGCATCCGCGGTGAGCCGGCAGAGCAGGCGGTTCCGGCTCCCGCCGCCCACCACTCGCAGCGTCTCGATGTGCCGCCCGGTCACCTCCTCCAGGCCGTCCACCACCCAGCGGTTCTTGAGGGCGAGGCTTTCCAGGCAGCAGCGGATCACCTCGCCCTCGTCGCGCGGCTCCGGCTCGCCGTGCTCCCGGCAAAAGCCGCGGATCGCCGCCGGCACATCCCCCGGGAGCACGAACTCAACCGCGTCCGGGTCCACGATCGAGCGCAGTGCCGGCGCCTGCTCGGCCCGGACCACCAGGTCGGCAACCCCCAGGCCGCTGCCCTCCTGCAGCCAGCGCCGGCGGCACTCCTCGACCAGCCAGAGCCCGGTGACGTTCTTGAGGAAGCGGATCGTGTCCCCCACACCGCCCTCGTTCGTGAAGTCGCGGCGCCGGGCCTGCTCCCCGCGGATCGGCGCGCCGACCTCGACGCCGACCAGGTTCCAGGTCCCGCTGCTCACGAACGCGCTGCGCTCGTCGAGGCCCGGCACCGCCGCGACCGCGCTCGCGGTGTCATGCGTGGCGCCGGCGATGACCGGGATCCCCCGGTTCAGGCCGCACTCGCCCGCCACCTGAGCCGAGAGAGGTCCGAGGATGGTCCCCGGCCGGCTGATCGGCGGCAGGATGCACGCCGGCAGCTCCAACTCCTCCACCAGGTCCGTCGCCCAGCCCCGCCGGTCCAGGTCGAAGAGCTGAGTCGTGGTCGCGTTCGTGTACTCCGCCTGCAGGCAGCCGCTCATCCAGTAGTGGAAAAGGTCCGGAATCAGCACCAGGGTGCGCGCCGCCTCCAGCCGGGGGTCGCGCGCCCGCTGCATGCTGACCAGCTGGTAGAGCGTGTTGAAGGCCAGGCGCTGGATGCCGGTCCGCGCGTAGAGACGCTCGGGGGGTATCCGCCGGTCCACCGCCTCCGGCACCCCCGCCGTCCTGCGGTCGCGGTAGTGGTGAGGGTCGCCGAGCAGCTCCCCCGCAGCGTCGAGCAGGGCGAAGTCGAGGCCCCAGCTGTCGACTCCGATGCCGGCCACGTGACCCACGCCGCCGAGCCCCGACCGAATCTCGTCCCACAGCCGGAGCACGTCCCAGTAGAGGCCACCCCGCAGGGCCACCGGCCCGTTGGGAAACCGCCGCAGCTCGTCCAGCCTGATGCGGTCCCCCCGCAGGCGTCCGTGCATGACGCGCCCGCTGGTGGCGCCGAGGTCGACGGCCAGGAAGTCCGCCCCCGTCACCGGCTCACACCAACGTCGTCTTCACGCCCAGGGCGGTCGCGATGTGCCGGAGCTCGTCCTTGCTGAGGCCGTCCGCCAGGCCGCCGTTGAGGAGGTTCAGGTACTCGTAGCGGGCCGCCGCCTCCAGGTAGTCGATCCGGTCGGCAGCCGCCCGGACCGAGTCCGCGGACCGGGCCATGACCCCGTGCTTGCTCCAGACCACGACCTGGTGGGTGCGCAGGCCGGCGACGGTCGCACGCATCAGCTCGGGGGAGCCCGGCAGGATGAAGGGTAGGACGGCCACCCCCTCGGGGAACTGGACGATGGTTTCGGGCTCCCAGCGCATCAGCCGCCGGTTCATCCGATTCTGATCGCGGTAGTCGGGGACGTGGCTGAGATAGGTGAGGTGCGGAGGCTGCGCGTGGATCAGCGCGCTGCAGTCACCTCCCGTCCGGGCCAGCTGGTCCTCGTGGACGGCGAGGTGTGAGTTGAATTCGCTGGTCAGCTGCTGGAACCGGCGCTCGGACGCGGTGTGCAGAACGCCGGTCGCACCACCGGGATCGACGACCACCGCGCCCAGGCTGCCCCCCGGATCGCGGCCGAGATCACGCAGCCGCCGGCCGGACCCGGTGGCGACCACCACCTTGCCCGCCAGCGCGGGGGCCGGCTGTGGAAGCCGGATCGGCTCCGTGAGCGGGAAGCGCTCGGCGAGCCTGAGCGGCCAGCCGACAGCGATCGAGATGTTGCCGGCGGCACCCTCGCAGGCGCCGAGATCGGTCAGCCGCTCCCCCACGTCCCCGATCTCCGCGAGCAGGTCGTCGAGTCCCGGCTGCGCAGGGTCCCGCGGCATCAGCGTCCCCATCCCGCGGGTGCGCTTTCCCGCCGCTCCTTGGTGACCCGCCGCTGGCAGCCGCTCTCCTGAGCGGCGATGAGCCTCTCGACGTCCACCCCGCGGTCGGTCAGCCCCTCGCGGAGCCGCCCGTACTCCCGCTCTCCAGCACCGTCCATACGCTCATCCTCTCGCTGCCACCCGGCCGCTTGCCGGGAGGCGGCGAGGTTCACGCGAGCGGGGGCGACCCCTTTGCCGGCAGGCGGCGAGCTCAGTGGTAGCGCTTGGCGGCTTCGGCCTCGTCGGCCTGCCGGCGGATCGAACGCCAGCGCCGCCGCTCCTCGCCACGGGAACGGGCGCCGACGCGGGCGCTGATCGAGTGGAGCTCCCGCTCCAGCTTGCGGTAGCTCGCCCACCGTTCAGGGGTGAGCTCACCCGCCTGCAGCGCGACGGCGATGGCGCAGCCGGGCTCGCCTCGATGTGCGCAGTCCGAGAACCGGCACTCCCGCGCCAGCTCCTCGATGTCGGCGAACGCGTCGTCGAGCGCCTCCTGCCCGTCGTCGGCCCCGCCCTCCCAGAGCTGTACCTCGCGCAGCCCGGGCGTGTCGATCACGCAGCCGCCGCCGGGAAGCCTCGTCAGCTCGCGATGGCTGGTCGTGTGCCGCCCCTGCCCGGTCCCCTGGTGAACGGTCCGGGTCCGCAGCCGCTCTCCGGTGAGCAGGTTCACCAGGGTCGACTTCCCGACGCCCGACTGGCCCAGAAGGACCGCCGTTCGCCCCGCCTCGAGGTGAGCGCGGAGCTCGTCGAGCCCGGTGCCGCGATACGCGGACACCGCGACCACCGGCACGCCGGGGGCGATCGCCTCGACCTCGGCCCGCCGCGCCTCGGAGTCGCCGAGCTCGGCCTTGGTGAGGACGATCACCGGTTCGGCGCCGCTCTGGTAGGCGACGGTCAGCATCCGCTCCAGGCGGCGCACGTTGAAGTCGCCGTCGACCGCGGTGGCGATCAGGACCACGTCGACGTTGGCGGCCAGGACCTGCTCCCGCGTGGCGGCGTCGGGCGTGCGGCGGCTGATCGCCGTCCGTCTCGGCAGCACCGCCGAGATGGCGCCGTCGGGAGGTCGCAGCGTCACCCAGTCGCCGACTGCGACCTCACGGCCGCCGCGCCGCAGCGCGGGCTGGAGCGGCGCCGGTACGACGGCGCTCGAGGTCGCCACCATGAACCTGACGCCATGGTCGGCGACAACCCGCCCGATCTCCAGCTGACCGGCCGGGTCGAGCGCGTCGAACTCTTCTTGCAGTGTTTCGTTCCAGCCCAGCTCGTCGAGCCGGGCAGGGGCGTCGATAGGCAAAGCGAGCGAATCCTCAGGTGGCGGCGGGCGGCGAACGACGCGAGAGCGGTCGCTCTCGGGCTTCGCTGCGGTCCCGCCCGGAAGGGCTGAGGACCGGGTAGCAGGCGCGCTGTCTAGGCGAGCGCGCGGGAGGCGGCCGTCTGGCACGGGACTGCGGTGAATACAGCGGTCATGTAGCTACCTCCTTCGCTGAGGATTCGCGCCGGCAGGGACGCGTGACGTGAAAGGATAGCACCGCCGCCCGGGCGGCGCTGACGGTCAGGTGCGGACCCGTTTCTGCACACCCCGTGCATATCCCGGCTCGGGTATGCCCGGGGTGTGCAGAAACGCCCGTCTCGCCTGGCTCGCGCGACGGTCCTACGACGCCAGCAGAACGGTGCCCGGACGGGCCCCGGTGAGCCTGCCTTCCTCGACGGCCAGGACCCCGTTGACGACCACGTGCGGCACCCCGACCGGTGGCAGCAGCGGGTCCGAGTAGGTCGCCCGGTCGGCGACGGCGGCGGGATCGAACACCACCACGTCCGCCCACCGCCCCACCTCGAGCATCCCCCGGTCACGCAGGCCGAACCGCCGGGCGGCGTCGTGGGTGGCCTTCTTGATCGCGGTCGCCAGCTCCAGCGTGCCGAGGTCCCGGGCGTAGTGACCCATCACGCGGGCGAAGGTCCCCGCCCAGCGCGGGTGCGGCTTCCCGGGGAGCGGGATCCCGTCCGAGCCGATCATCGCCGCCGGGTGGGCAAGGACGCGGCGCACGTCCTCCTCGCCCATCGTGTAGGTGATCATGGTGGCCTGGCAGCGCTCGGCCGCGATCAGGTCCAGCACCCACTCCCCCGCCGGCCGGCCGGTGCCTCCGGCGAGCTCGGTGACGAGGTGTCCCTCGGTCTCCGGGTGCTCGGGTGCGGTCGAGATCGCGACCTCCTCCCAGGCGCTGAGCCCGAGCCCGTTGGACGTCCGGCGGAACCCGTCCTCGACCTCCTCCAGGATCCGGCGCCGCGTCTCGCGCTCGTCGAGCCGTCTCAGGATGCCCGCGGCACCCCCCTCCTGTGCCCAGGGCGGGAGCAGCGCGTGCAGCATCGTCGAGCCCGCGGTGTACGGATACACGTCGACGGTGACGTCGCTGCCTTCGGCCCGGACCCGGTCCAGCAGCCGCAGCGTGTCGGCCGTGCGACCCCAGTTCGGCCGCCCCGCCGCCTTGTGGTGGGAGATGTGCGCCGGCACCTCGGCTTCGCGACCGATGCGGATCGCCTCCTCCACCGCACCCATCACGCCCCCCGCCTCGCCGCGGATGTGGCTCACGTACGGCCGCCGGTGCCGCCGGACGGTGCCGGCGAGATCGATCAGCTCCTCGGTGCGCGCGTAGACGCCGGGCATGTAGATGAGACCGCTGGAGAGTCCGAGCGCGCCCTGCTCGAACGCAACCTCGACGAAGCGCCGCATCGTGGCCAGCTCCTCGGCGCGCGGGGCCCGGTCGTCGAACCCCATCACTCCCACCCGTATCGAGCCGTGCCCGACCAGCGGGCCCAGGTTGGCGAAGTGACCCGCGGCCCGGGCGTGCTCCGCAAATCCCGCCAGGTCCATCCAATCCAGCGTCTCGGTGCCCAGGATCACCGAGTGCAGCGCGAGGTCGGCACGGTGCTCGGGCGCACAGGGGAAGGGCGTGAACCCGCAGTTGCCACAGATCTCGGTGGTGACCCCCTGCAGGATCGTGCCCGCCGCCACGTCCTCGTGCTCCGGGCCCAGCTGCCACACCAGGTCGGAGTGGGTGTGGGTGTCGATGAACCCGGGCGCCACCGCCAGCCCGGCGGCGTCGATCTCATGGTCCGCTTGCGCCGGGCCGAGGTCGCCCAGGTCCTCGATCCGCCCCTCTCGAATCCCCACGTCGGCGCGTCGGGGCGCGGCCCCGCTGCCGTCGAACACCTCGCCGTTCCGGATGATCAGATCGAACGCGCTCACACCCGGATGGTAGGGCGTGGAGGTCCGCCGGCCGAGAGTAGGCTCGCCAGACGGTGGTTGGCGACCAGGCGACGGGTGAGCCGTTCGACGCCGAGCAGGCGTACCGGCTGATCTCGCTCGGCCGGCACCTCGACGAGGTGATGTGGCGCCTGGCACGGGCCGGCCGCGCGCACTTCGCGGTCCCCTGCTCGGGGCACGAGGCGATCGGCGCCGGGTACGGGTTGGCGCTGCGGCCGGGCTTCGACTTCATGGCCACGCACTACCGGGATCTCACCGCCGTGCTGGCGGCCGGTGTCGACCCGCGAGACGTCATGCTTCACTTCTTCGCCAAACGTGACGACCCTTTCACCCACGGCCGCCAGCCCTACGCGCACTGGGGCTCGAGGGAGCGGCGGATCATCACGCTTCAGGGCCCGCAGCCGAACCACGTCACGCACGCGGTCGGCGTCGCCTGGGGGTCGCGCCTGCTGGGCGAGGATTCGGTGACCTGGATCAGCTTCGGCGATGGCGGCGCGCAGAAGGGTGAGGTGCACGAGGCGATGAACTTCGCGGCCATCCACCGGCTGCCGTGCGTGTTCTGCGTCGAGACCAACGGGCTCACCCAGTCGGTGCCGATCGACCTCGAGTCGTCGCTCCCCTTGCTGTCGGTGCGAGCCGCCGGCTACGGGATGCCCGGTGTGACCGTCGACGGCAGTGACGTCCGGGCCGTATGGGAGGCGGCGCGGCGGGCGATCGACCGCGCCCGGAGGGGAGAGGGCCCGTCGCTGGTCGAAGCCACGTGCCGCCGCCTCCTGGGCAACACCTCCAACGACGACGACAGCCGGTACCGGCCCCCCGAGGAAAGGGCCGAGGCACGGCAGCACGATCCCCTTCCCAAGGCTCGCGCCCTGATCCCGGAATCCCTGGCGGACGCGATCGACGAGGAGTCGCTGACCGTGGCGCGAGAGGCGGCCGACTGGGCAGAGGCGCAGCCGGACGGCGATCCGACCGACCTCGCCACCCACACCTACGCCGAGGCCTGATCCCACGGCACCGGAGTCCGGGGCGCCGCCCCGCGCTCTACCTTCGTACCGCGCTCAGGGCACCGGGCCGACGAGGCAGGTGGGCCCGCCGTCGGCACGCGTGAACTGGTCGAGCGGCACCTCCACCACGTCCAGGCCGGCCTCGCCCATCAGGCGCACCGCGGTCGGGTTGCCGGCCGGCACGAAGGCATGCCCGGCCGCCACCAGGACGTTCGCCCCCGGCTCCTCTTCCTGGGGGATCACCAGCCGGCGTATCTCCGGCGGGGCGGCGTCGGGGCCGGCGCCGTCGATCGACGCGAACCCGGCCGGCGTCCCGATCAGCAGGTCGTCGCCGAGAGGGCTGATCGCGGTCGCGAGGTGCAGGCGGTCGGTGACCGGGCAGAGGAACGGCCGGTAGCCGAGCGCCTTGACCAGGATCGCCAGCTGGTCGGCACCACTCCGATTGGTGCGGGCCGAGACGCCGATCGCGACCCGATCCCCGTAGACGATGACGTCGCCCGCGTCCAGCGTCCCCGGCTCCAGGATCGTGGTGAAGTCGGTGCCGGCGGGCAGCAGCCGCCGCAGGCGGCTCTCGACGCTGGCCACCTCCGGACGGCGCGACGGCTCGCCAGGCCGGGTCAACACGACCAGGGCCGTCGGCCCCTCCTCTCCGGCGCGGGGCAGGGCCAGCATCGTGTCCCACACGAAGGTGGCGTCGGGAAGGTCGGGTTCGGGCGGAAGCTCCACCAGATCCAGGCCTGCCGCCCGGAGCGCGCTCACGTAGCCCGCGTGCTGGCGGCGGGCCTCGTCAGGGTCGATGCCGGCTTTGCCGGGATGCTCGGAGAGCGCGTGGACCAGCGCATCGGAGGGTGGGCGAACCAGGAACCTCATGCCCGCAGTATCGCGCCGGCGGCACCTCAGCCCGCCTGCGGGTTCTGGAACCAATCGGACCGCGCGAGGCGGAGATGCTGCCGGGTCAACGCGTCGAGCACCCGGCGGGCGCGCGGGAAGCCTTCCGCGAACTCCTCCAGCAGCGGGCGGTCGGGGGCGCCGTGGCGGGCGGCCAGACGGTACGCCCGCCGCCCCACCCAGTCGAGCTCCCAGACCCCGCCGCCCCCGGCCAGGACCAGCTCGCTCGGCATCGCCTCGGGAAACTGGCCCCCCTGCCCGGGTTCGCCCAGAAGCCGGGCCAGCCGCGCCAGGTAGCGCGGCTCCAGCGGGTGCTGGTTGACATGATCCCCGAAGACCCCCGACAGGAAGAGGCAGAGGTCCCCGAGCCGCCGCAGCACTGCCGGTCGCTGCTCAGGGGGAACCAGCTCCACCAGCTCCGCCAGGTTCAGGGGGCTGAGGTCGCTGAAACGGCGGCGGCGCCAGCCGCGGCCGGTGCGAAACCAGATCGTCTCCACCGCGACGCGCGTGTAGGAGGCGAGGAGGTCGGCCAGGAAGAGCCGCCGGTGCCGGGCGTCGAGCCACTCGCGGGGTCCGGCGACGTCGAACACCGGCACCCGCTGACGGAGCCCGGCGCGCTCGGTGAGGAAGCTGGTGCCCGCCAGGTCCTGGCGCAGGCGTTCCAGCAGCACGGCGAAGCAGAGGAAGGGCGAGCCGACCACCAGGGCCTCTCGCGGGTGGTCGCCGAACAGCGCCTCGTAGACGGCGGGGTCCGCCACCGCCTGCTCCACCGACACGTCGTCGAAAGGCAGGTCGGCCGTGCTCACCCCGGTCTCCCTGGCCAGCAGGCCGAGGTCCTTCGGGGTGAGACGGGTTCGATACGTCGCCGGAGCCATCGAGGTTGAGGGGAAACGTTACTACCGGCGGGGCTGGCGCGGGTGGGGCCGGGCGGGCCTGCTGCGGGCGCGGCACCGGTTGGCACCCGCAGCCCGCGGTTGAGACGCGGATGCGAAGGGCGGGTTCGGTCGAGCGGGTGCGCGAGCGCTTCGCGCACGGGGTGTAGGGACCGTGCGTGCCGGTTGTGGGGGCGCATTTATCTGACCCAGGGCGGGCGCCGCCCCAATGCCGTTGCCTTAAGGGCGTCGCGGGGGGAATTCGCGCGCTGCGCCGGGGCCGGCAGCCTCAGGGCCGTTTCTGCACATTCCGCCCTTTCCGGGTCGGAGATAGCGACGGTTTCTGCAGAAACGACCCTAATCCACAGCCCGATCACCTCCGATTCACGCACGAGTGCTAGCAAAAGGTGAATCCGGGTGACATTCGGATGCCCGGGGGTCGTCGCCCGATCGGAATGCGCCGAGTGTCGGCAATCGGCGAATCGCGCGAGCCGGACACCTCAGCCACGCCTCCCCCCTCAAGGGGCTAAAGCAACGGCATTGGGGCTGGCGCCCCTGGACCCCCCGGCGGCGCTCGCCGCCGTTCCCTGCCGGGCCCGCAGTGTGGGTGCTCCCGCCGGCTTGGGGACGGACTTGCTTAGGGCTGGCGCCCGAGCCCTGCGGGCCCGCTGGTGAATATCCGCCGGGTGTGACCAGATCTCAACCGGGGGCGCCGGTGTCGCATGTGCTGCGTGCGCGAGAGGGGGTTCGTAGGGGCCTGGAATCGTGAGTGCTACCGTGCGCCCATGGATGTCGAGCTGCCGAGGCTGGCGGACACCCTCACCGAGGGGACTCTGGCCCGCTGGTTGAAGCAGCCGGGCGACACCGTGGCCGAGGGTGAGCCGATCGCCGAGCTGGAGACGGACAAGATCAACTCGGAGCTGGCGGCGCCGGCCGCCGGTGTGCTCAGCGACCTGCTGGTGGGCGAGGGCGAGACGGTCGACGTGGGGACGGTCCTCGCCCGCATCACCCCGGCCGGAGAGACCCTTCCCGAACGCACCCCGGTCTCCGGGGCGGCGGCCCAGGCACCCGCCGCTCCCCCGGCCACCCCCGACGCGCGCGCCCTGCGTCTCCGACAGAACCTGCGGGCTTCGCGCGAGCGGGTTCCGGCGGGCATGTGCGCGCGCGAGATCCCCGGGTCGGCGCGTCTCGAACGGCTGCCGGACGTCGCCGCGGAGGCCGCCCGGACCCGCGCCAACCTGGCAGTCGCGGCCCTGCCGGCATCCACCTCCCATATCGTGATGCCGGCGCTCCCCCGGGACCGTGCGGCGCTCGTCCAGGCCGGTGCCGAGCGGCGCGGGCAGCGAATGCTCACGCTCTGCTATGACCGGAGGGTGCTCGACGACTGGGAGGCGGACCGCCTGCTCGCCGAGATCGCGGCCGGGCTGGCGCCAGAGTGTCCGCACTGAGACCCTAACCGGCGGCGGGAAGGGCCGGACTGTGGACACTCTGGCGTCCGAAGGGGCGTCAGGGGGTGTGCCGGCGCCGCTCGTGTGCCTGCCAGTTCCGCTCCAGGTTCGAGATCAGGGCCGGGGCGAACGCGCACCGAGCCTGCTCGCGGCAGTAGAGGGCGGCGTAGCGGCGGAAGTCGTCGACCGGCTCCTCGATGATGCGCAGCGCCTTGCGGTTGGCCGCCGCCGAGACTGGGCCCGAGGCCACCATCTGCTCCGCGTTCCGAGCGATCGCGGCCTCCATGTCACCGGCGTCCACCACCTCGTCGCAGAGGAGGCCCGCGTCGTCGTCGCCAAACCGGAACCCCCGCTCGGCCATGATCGCCTGCCGTGCCACCCGGTCCCCCGTGAAGATCGGCAGCCTCGCGTTGGCGACCCCGGGGATGATCCCTTCCTTGCGCGCCGGCAGGGTCGCGATCGAGCCCAGCTCGGCGAGGATGCGGTCGGCCGTCAGCAGGAGCTGACACCCGCCTCCGATGGCGTGGGTCTCCACCGGCATGATCCACGGCTTCTCCGACGTTCCTTCCAGCTCCTCCTCCCAGTCGTCCCGCCGCCAGAGGTCGGGATGCCAGAGGCCGCGCCGGATCTTGTTCACGTAGCCCAGCTCGCGAGGGATGAAGAAATCGGCAAACGAGATCCGGCCCCAGTAGAGGTCGGTCAGGTTGATGCCCGAGTTGAAGATGCGCCGGGCGCGGTACTTGGGGTGCTCCGAGACGCTGCCCCGCAGCATGCAGACCTCGATCTCCGGATCGAGCAGCGCCAGGTCCACGCCGACCTCCAGGGCCGCCGTGGTGGAGTCGTCCTCCGCGTTGAGCACGTTCGGGTTGAAGAGCTCGACCACTCCCAGCCGACCCTGCCTCGAAACCCGCGCGGCTCCCAGGTCGACGCGGCCGGTGCGCTGGAACTCCTCCAGGCGCCGCAACGACTCGTCCTTGGGTCGCAGCATCGTGTGCACCAGGTGCAGCCCGGAGCGGCGGTCGGCCAGGAACTGCGCGATCAGCTCGCCCTGGTCGATCTCCAGACCCTCTTTCTGGGACTGCCTGCGCGCCCTCTCTCGGGCCATCGCCCGCGGGTCCGGCACCAGCCCCGGCACGTGCTCGGCGGCCAGCTCCAGCAGCGCCTCGGTGCGGCGCGGCTCCCGGAACCCGTCGGTCAGCTCCCGGTAGAGCGCGGCGGCGTGGCGCCGTAGGAACGCGTGCCGGCAACCCCGCTGCTCGGCGCGAACGGCCGCGCGCTGCCCGGCGTCCAGGTTCCCACCCAGCGCTGCCTCGCCGGCGGCGACGAACGATTCGAGCCCGCCGGCGTCGGGGGCCAGCTCGCCCGAGAACGCCGGACGGTGGCGTTCCAGGTCGGAGATGACATCGGTCGTCATGCCGCCCATGATGCGCCGTCCCGGGCCGCCCGCCGAGCGAGGCGGCCACGCAGGCCCCACTGCCGGCAGCCGGGGCTCGCAGCGCCGGCCAGGCGGCCCGAGTGCCGGCACTCTGAGGCCAAAGGGGTCGCGGAGAGACGGGGTCGGGCTCTACGCGGCCCGAGTTCGGAACGCCCGCCGATAGGTGGCCGGCGACACGCCGGTCACCCGCGAGAAGTGCAGGCGCAGGTTTTGCGCCGAGCCGAACCCGCATTGCTCCGCAATCCGCTCCAGCCCGGCGTCCGTCGCCTCCAGGTGCTCGCGCGCCGCCTGGACCCGACGCTGGATCAGCCATCGCAGCGGGCTGGTACCCAGCTGGAGCTCGAAGCGTCGGGCCAGCGTGCGCACGCTCATGCAGGCCTGCGCGGCGAGCCGCTCGATCGTGATCGGCTCGCCGAGGTGCTCCTCGGCCCAGGCCAGCACCGGCGCCAGGCTCAGGTCCCCGTCCTCGATCACCGGCTGCTCGACGTACTGGGCCTGTCCTCCCTCGCGATGCGGAGGCACGACGAGACGGCGCCCCAACGCGTTGGCGACCCGTGCGCCGAAGTCGAGCGCCACCAGGTGGAGGCAGAGGTCAAGCCCGGCCGAGGATCCCGCGGAGGTGAAGATGTTGTCGTCTTCGAGGTAGAGGACGTCGGGCACGAACCGCACTCCCGGATACCGTCGCACCAGCTCGCCTGAATGCATCCAGTGGGTGGTCACCCGGCGACCCTCGAGAAGGCCGGCCGCGGCGAGGATGAAGGCGCCCGTGCAGATCGAGACGACGCGGGCCCCACGCGCATGTGCCAACCGAAGCTCGTGCGCCAGCCGGGCCGAGATCGTCTCGAGCGCGGGGATCCCGTCGGGGGCGGGAACGATAACGGTATCCATCGCCCCCATGGCGGCCAGGCCATCCGCCTCGGAGACGACCAGCCCCTGGCCCAGATGCCGGGACTGGCGGTCGGCAGCGATCAGATGCAGCTCGTACCAGGGGTCGTGAAGCTCCGGACGATCCTCGCCGAAGACCTCCATGGGAAAGCTGAGCTCGAAGATCGAGGCTCCGGGGAGAAGCAGCAGCCCAACCCGGTGGCGTCTTTCCAGCATGGCAGAAAGATACCACAGGTTGTCTCTTCTGCCACTCGATTTCATAGCCGTTCCTGGCCGATGATGTTCTGGTACGAAACCCCCAGTTCGCAGGAATTGATCCAGGAGCGGTGAAGCGACATGTCAGTACTTGGGATTCTGGTCGCCCTCGCGGTCACAACGTTCGCGGTCGCCCTGAAGCACATCGTGGAGTGGCTGGACGCGCGTCTCGATGCACGCGACGAGATCGTGCAGGACCGGCTGCTGGCGGGAGGCCGGAAGCACCGGCGTGAGGCGTGAGGACTGCCCACGGCCTTCCACGCTCCGCCGGGGACAAGGCAGAAAGCTACCGATGCGATAGATTCTGCCACGGAACCTCGGTATCTGATATTACGGGTTTGTACCGGTACGAAATGGATCAGTCGACAGGAGGTGTTTCTGCCGTATGGCCCAGCCCGCGTTCGAATCGGAGTCTCCCCGACCGGTAGCCGCGACCTCCGCCCGCCGGCGGGTGGTGGTTGGCTGGTTCGCCCTGGTCGCGGTCTACATCCTCTGGGGAACGACCTATAACGCGATCGCCCTCGGCGACCGGACCATGCCCCCGCTCCTGTTTGCCGGGACCCGGTTCTTGATCGCCGGCCTGATCCTGTTTCCGATCGCAGGGCGCGCCACCGCACCGTGGCGCATCCCACGGCGGCAGTGGATCGCGTCATTGATCACGGGGCTCCTGATGCTGGCCGGCGGCAACGGGCTGGTCGCGATCGCGGAGACCCGCATCCCGGGCGGCATCGCCGCGCTTCTGGTGGCGACGGTTCCGATCTGGGTGCTGCTGATCGACGCGGCCGTCAACCGGACCCGGATCCGGTGGCCGGCCGTGCTGGCGATCCTGCTCGGACTTACCGGCGTGGTGGTCCTGGTCCGGCCCACCAGAAACCTGCACCTCGACCTGATCGGCGCCGGGATCGTTCTTTTGGGTGCCGTCTTCTGGGCGGCGGGATCGGTTCACTCGAGGGGCTCCGGCGCCCCTCGCAACCCGTTCCTCGCCGCCGGCATGCAGATGCTGGGCGCGGCGGTCTTCCTGCTGCTGGCCGGCCTGGTCAGCGGCGAGGGGAGGCAGGTCGACCTCGCGCGGATCGGCTGGACGGGTGTGCTGGCGCTCGCCTGGCTGGTCGTCTGTGGCTCGCTCGCGGCCTACAGCTGCTACCTGATCGCGCTCCGCCTGCTCCCGCTGGCGGTGGCTTCCACCTACGCGTTCGTCAACCCGCTGATCGCGGTGCTGATCGGGTTCGCGCTCTTCGGTGAGCCACTCAACCTTCAGGTCGGGATCTCGGCGATCTGCACAGTGGCCGCGATTGCCGTGCTGCTGCTGTCACAGCGCAGAGGCCCGGCTGCCCGGCACTGAGCCGGCGCCTAGTGGGTGCGGAGGTACGCCTCCAGGGCCTCCTGGTCGTCCGGGTTCTGGTCCGCCAGCGGGTCGGACGAGCGCTCCCGGTCGTTCCTCACCTCACCGTTGAACCACCGGAAGAAGACCACCAGCGCGTCGATGCCCATCACTGCCATGTCGACGGTCATCATCAGCACCCCGGCCACGGTCTGATCGATGACGGCCGTAAAGCCGGCGAAGACCCGCGGCGCGTGCGCATAGACGGCGTAGAAGGGATAGCCGGCGAACTGGAGCGGCAGGGCGACCGCCATCATGGGCAGCGTCCCGAAGAAGAGCATGACCAGCTTCGCGGGCTCGCTCAACGGCCTCAGCGAGAACGAAGAGGTGGCCCGGATCAGCGCCCACCAGTAGATCAGGCCCCCGGCCACGAAGCTGACGTGTTCCACCGCGTACAGGAAGTCGTTGCCGAGCGCGGCGTCGTAGAGCGGCGGCAGGTGCCAGCCCATCATCAGCACCGCGTAGACCGCGAGGCCGATGCCCGGCTGTGTGACGTAGCGGATGAACGGGAACCGCTCGACCAGCCAGCCGGCCATCCCGGGCGTCAAGCCAAGCAGCAGCAGGGGCGGCGCGCAGACCATCAGCGCCATGTGCTGGATCATCTCGGCGGTGTCCAGGTAGCTCCGCGCCAGTGTTTCCAGCGGTGTCTGCAACGCCGCCCAGATCAGCACCACGCCGCTCAGGAAGAAGATTCGCTGCCGCAGCCGGACGCCGCCGACTCTGGCCGCGAGCCAGGTGTGGCCGGCCAGCATCGCCAGCAGGAACACCGCCAGCAGCGTGCTCGAGACCGGGTTCAGGGGCCAGGCGTACATCAGACCGGGGTCCCCCCGCGCGGGCGGGTGGTACGGAGCTTGCGGAGTTTCATGGGGTCGGGACCGGCGGTCACGCGGGCCCCTGCCGCAGCGCCTGCAGGTTGAGCCAGAGCTCGGTCTGGCTCAACTCGCCCAGCGTCGAACCCTCCAGCGTCCCGTCGGAGAAGACGTAGAACGTGTCGGGGAGGTCCTGCACCGCGTAGAGGCCGCCGATGGCCCCGGCGGGATCGGCGACCGCGGGCGCGCTCACGTTCGTCTGTTGCAGCAGCGCCAGAGCCGGCGAACTGCTGTCCCGCTCGTCGATCAGCAGCAGCTTGACCCCCGCCTGGCCCGTCGTCTGCTGGAGCATCGGCAGCTCCGACCGGCACGGCGTGCAGTAGGACGCGAAGAAGTTGACGACCACCGGGGTACCCCGGAACTGAGCCAGAGAGAGCGAGCCGCCGCCCCGCAGGTTGGAACCGCTGAACGCTTTCGCCGTCTCGCCTCCGGAGGGTGCCTGATCGACCAGCCTCTGGACGTTGTCCACCGCGGTCAGGATCTGCGCCTGACCCCACCCGTCGCCGTTCTGCAGCTCGGCCTGGCCCTGCTGGTCCAGCAGTGAACGCAAGGTCGCCGGCAGGTCGCTCACGTCGGGCACCCCCTGGTAGGTGTCGCGCACGTACCCGTGCCCGTCGACCACGGTCAACGTGGAGGAGGCCAGGTCACCTGAGGTCAGCTGGACGCCGAGCGGCTGCCAGAAGGCGGCCAGCGCGCTCGGCGTTCCGGTCGCGAGGGTCCAGGCGGCGCCCGCCCGCCGGGCGTAGGCGTGGAGCGCGGCCGGCGTGTCCTGCCCGGGATCGACCGAGACCTCGACCAGCATCGCGCCCCTCGGCAGGTGCTTTTGAAGCTGGAGGAACAGCCCGGCGTAGAGCGGCCCGGTCTCGTGCGAGGCGGTCTCGAAGGCGGCCAGGATCACCGTCCGGCCGGCGATCGATGCGTTGGTGAACGGCCGGCCGTCCTGGTTCACGAGATCGAGCGACGGCACCTGCGGGAGCCTCCCCGCGAGCTCCTGCTCGCCCAGGCTGACCTGGTCCTGACCCGCATAGACGCTCAGCGGCCGGCCTCCGACGACCTGGATCAGGATCGGGCTGACCAGGTCCTGCTGGACCACGAAGGAGGCGTCGAACACCTGGCCGCCGACCATGACCGCGTCGTAGCGGCCGGCCGGCACCTCCTGCTGGAGCAGCTGGGTCGGCGCCGGCGCGCTCGCGATCGGCGACCTCTGGGTCTGGCCCAGACTCTGCCACCCCGACTGGGCGTGCAGCTCCACGGTGGTCGGTCCCAGCGTGCCCGCCTCGCGACCGCTGGCGGTGACCACCACCATCCCCTGTGCGGCCGCCCGCTGCTGCAAGACGACGCCGGCGGTGAGCGCGGCCAGCGCCATCGCCACCACGCCGATCAGCGCCAGGAGCCAGAGCCGTCCGCGCCCCGGACGTGTGGGGACCTTGGCGTGCGCGTCTTCCGCCACCATCCGAAGGTACGCCGCGCCCGGAGCGGGTCCCCGCTCCTGAACTCCGCCCGTTTGAACGTGCCGGTCGCATTCCCGAGTAGCCTTCGGGGATGCCAGAGCGACGTCGTCTGTCGGAGACCCTCTATTCCGGCGTGGCCCGGGCCTCGGCGCGGTCCTACCTCCTCAATATCGGGTTCACCCGGGAGGATCTGCAGAAGCCGATCGTCGGCGTCAACCACGCCTGGATCGGCACCATGCCCTGCAACTTCAACCACCGCCGGCTGGCGACCTGGGCGGCCGACGGGATACGTGACGCGGGCGGGACCCCGATGGAGGTCAACACGATCTCCATCTCGGACGGCATCACGATGGGGACGGCGGGGATGAAGACCTCCCTGGTCTCCCGCGAGCTGGTCTGCGACTCGGTCGAGCTGGTCGCGCGCGGGCACTACTTCGACGCGCTCTGCTGCATCACCGGCTGCGACAAGACGGTGCCCGCGATGGCGATGGCGGTGGCGCGCCTCGACCGGCCGGCGGTGGTCGTCTACTCCGGCTCGATCCTGGCCGGCAACTACCGCGGCCGCGAGATCGCGGTCGGAGACCTCTTCGAGGCGATCGGAGCCACCACCGCGGGGCGGATGACCGAGGCCGACCTGGGTGAGATGGAGCGGAGCGCGTGCCCGGGCCCGGGTGCCTGCGGCGGCCAGTACACGGCAAACACGATGTCCATGGTGCTCGAGGCGTTGGGGCTCTCGCCGGTCGGCTACAACGGCCTGACGGCGGTCGACCCCGCGCGCGAAGGGACCACCCGGGACCTCGGCGCGCTGGTCATGAAGGTCTATCAGGAGGACCTACGGCCGAGTCGGATCCTGACCCGGAGCGCCTTCGAGAACGCGATCGCCGCGGTCGCCGCGTCGGGCGGCTCGACCAACGCCGTGCTCCATCTGATCGCGCTCGCCGCGGAGGTCGGCATCGAGCTCACCGTCGACGAGTTCGACCGCATCTCGAAGCGGACCCCGTTGCTCTGCGACCTGAAGCCCGGGGGCCGCTTCGCCGCGCCCGAGCTGCACCGCGCCGGTGGCGTCGCCGTCCTGCTCCAGCGCCTGCTGGCGGGCGGCTACATCGACGGTTCGGCGCTGACCGTGACCGGCCAGACGTTGGAGGAGGCGGTGCAGGGAGCCACCGAGCGCCCGGGGCAGGAGGTCGTCCGCCCCCTCGACCACCCCTTCAGCAGCGAGGGTGGCCTCGTCATCCTGAAAGGCTCGCTGGCCCCCGACGGTGCCGTGCTCAAGGTCGCGCACCACTCGCCGACCACCCACCGTGGTCCCGCCCGTGTCTTCAACCGCGAGGAGGACGCGCTGGCGGCGGTCCTCTCCCAGCAGATCCGGGCCCGCGACGTGGTGGTGATCCGGTACGAGGGACCGAAAGGCGGCCCCGGGATGCGGGAGATGCTGCAGGTCACCGGCGCTTTGGTCGGGCAGGGGTTGGGTGACAGCGTGTGCCTGCTCACCGACGGGCGTTTCAGCGGCGCGACGCAGGGCCTGATGATCGGGCACATCGCCCCCGAGGCGGCGGTCGGCGGGCCGCTGGCGGCCCTGCGCAACGGCGACGAGGTGGTGGTGGACGTCCCGGGCCGGACCATCGACGCGCCGGACGTCGACCTGGCGGAACGCCTCCGCGCCTGGTCGCCACCCGAGCCAGAGTTCCGTGCCGGGGTGATGGCCAAGTACGCGGCACAGGTGCGGCAGGCCAACCTGGGGGCGATCACCCGGCCATGACGCGTGTCGGGCTGCTCAGCCCCGGTGAGATGGGCGCCGCGGTCGGCGCCCGGCTGGTCGACGCCGGCCACCAGGTCGGCTGGGCCGGCGCCGGCCGGAGTGCCGCGACAGCCGCCCGCGCGGCCCAGGCCGGCCTGCAGGATGCGGGCACGGTGGCGGCCCTGGTCGTGGGCAGCGATGTGGTGCTGTCGGTGGTGCCGCCACAGTTCGCCATGCAAACGGCGGTGGCGGTCGCCGCCTCCGGCTTCGCCGGCCTCTACGTCGACGCCAACGCGATCGCTCCCGGGACCGCCACCGAGGTCGGGACGACCGTCACCTCGAGCGGAGCGCGGTTCGTCGACGGCGGCATCGTCGGCTCGCCGCCGGTCCGCTCCGGAACCACGCGCCTTTACCTCTCCGGGGTGAGCGCGCCGGCAGTCGCCGAGCTGTTCGCGGACACCCCGCTGGAGGTGATCGTGCTCGCCGGCGACCCCACCTCTGCCTCCGCGTTGAAGGATGCGTACGCGGCGTGGAGCAAGGGCTCGGCGGCGCTGCTCCTGGCCGCCCACGAGCTCGCGGTGCGGACCGGGGTGGCCGGGGCCCTGGAGGCGGAGTGGGAGCGCTCGCAGCCCGCTCTCACCGGCCGGCTCGAGTCCGCGCGCGCCTCGGCCGCCGCCAAGGGCTGGCGGTGGACGCCCGAGATGCGTGAGATCGCCGCCGCCATGCGGGCCAGCGACCTCCCTCCCGGGTTCCATCAGGCCGCCGCCCAGATCTTCGCCGCGTTTCCCCGCACCGATTAGCCGCCGCCTGAAAAGGGTGCCTGAAAAGGGCCATTGGTGCACCAACACCCGTTCCAGGCGTGGAGAGAGGGCGATTGGTGCACCAACGCCCCTTCCGAATCTGAGAGAGAGGAGTACGAGCGATGCCGGCACAGGTCAGGGGCGTGGTGGCGAGGAGCAAGGGTGCGCCGGTCACGCTGGAGACGATCGTCGTGCCCGATCCAGGTCCCGGGGAGGCGGTGGTTCGGGTGCAGGCGTGCGGCGTGTGTCACACCGACCTCCACTACCGCGAAGGGGGCATCAGCGACGACTTCCCCTTCCTGCTCGGACACGAGGCGGCCGGCATCGTGGAGCAGGTCGGCGAGGGCGTGACCGACGTCCAGCCGGGCGACTTCGTGATCCTCAACTGGCGCGCCGTCTGCGGGAGCTGCCGGGCCTGCCTCCGCGGTGAACCCTGGTACTGCTTCAACACGTTCAACGCGACCCAGCGGATGACCCTGGAGGACGGGACCGAGCTCTCCGCCGCGCTCGGCATCGGTGCCTTCTGCGACCTCACCCTGGTCCACGCCGGCCAGTGCACGAAGGTCGATCCGACCGCGTCACCGGAAGCCGCCGGACTGCTCGGGTGCGGGGTGATGGCCGGCCTCGGCGCCGCCATCAACACCGGTGGCGTGACGCGCGGCGACAGCGTCGCGGTGATCGGGTGCGGGGGAGTCGGGAACGGGGCGATCGCGGGGGCCGCCCTGGCCGGTGCCCGCCGCATCATCGCCGTCGACATCGACGACCGCAAGCTGACCTGGGCGCAGGGGCTCGGCGCGACCCACATCGTCAACTCCCGCCGCGAGGACCCGGTGGAGGCGATCCGCAATCTGACCGACGGCTTCGGCGCCGACGTCGTCATCGAGGCGATCGGCCGTCCCGAGACCTACCGCCAGGCGTTCTACGCGCGAGACCTGGCCGGCACCGTGGTGCTGGTGGGGGTGCCGACGCCGGAGATGAAGCTGGAGCTGCCCCTGCTCGACGTCTTCGGGCGCGGCGGCGCGCTCAAGTCGTCCTGGTACGGCGACTGCCTGCCGAGCCGCGACTTCCCGATGCTGATCGACCTTTATCAGCGGGGTCGGCTCGACCTCGACGCATTCGTGTCGGAGAGGATCCCCCTGGAAGGCGTCGAGGGGGCGTTCGCCAGCATGCAGCGGGGCGAGGTGCTGCGGTCGGTCGTCGTGCTCTGACGGCACGGCCCAAATCTCAGCTGCTGAGCCAGCTGACCTCGATCTCGCGGCCGATGGGCCCGTCGAACGAGGCCGCTTCGGCACCTACCCGGCGGCGGGTCGCCGTCCCCGGCGTCCGCCAGAGGTGCACCACCAGATGGTGCTCTCGCCGCCCCCAGCTTCCGATCAGGGCGCCGTCGACCAGGATCCGACCGGCGAGGCTGTTGCGCAGCCGCGAGGAGACCCCGCGCCCTCGCTCGTCGATCGTCGGGCCCGGCCGCGACGCCACGGGCGGATCGAACAGCGCTCGATCCATGGCGAGCAGAGGATCGCCGAGCATCAGGAACCGCACCCCCGGCTCGACCTCGGCGACGCGCAGCGCCTGCTCGTCGAGGGCATGCGCGAAGCGTGGTTCACGGTTGACGGCGACCGGGATCGCTCCGGAGCCAGCTGCCGGAACGTCTCCGCCGCGTCGGCCCGCACGTGGGCCCAGGTCGCGAACCGGCGGGCGGTGCCCGGCCCGTGCCACCGCAGATATCGCCTCGCCAGCTCCCGCCGTGCCTCCTCGCCGTCGATCGACGATGGCGCGGCCGAGATTACCGTCACCGACCGAGCGTCCCACCGGATGCGGTACCGGCCGGCGGCGCACGCCTCCCGGAGGGCAAAATGCGGGCGTTCGGAGATCCCTCCTCGCCGGGTCAGCGCCTCGACAACCTCGGAGTTGGGCAGGCTGCGACCTTCGAGCACTTCGGCAACCGCCCCGGCGGTCCGCAGGAGCGGCTCGCTGCGCTCCTGCTGCCGCGGCATGGCGCCCAGCGTGAAGACGCCGAAGTCGCGCGCCGGCACCACGTAGTCGCTCATTCGGAACCACACCTGCCAGAGAGACGGATGCTCCCAGGAGCCCGGGCTCACCCCACCCATCCTCGCGTGGAGTGCGGTGAGCGCGGCACGCGGCACGGTGTCCTGCAGCCCTCCCCAGGCGGCGTCGTCGTGCGCCTCAACCGGCAGCCGGCGGGCCAGGTGGCTCCGTGCCACGCGGAACGCGAATACCCGCTCGAACGTGACCTCGAGCGCGGGACCGGACACCCGCGGCGCCCCTGGCCTACGCGTCCGCCGTGACTTCGCCTCGCTGCCAGAGTCGCCCGGGGTGCTCACGGTGGTGGAGGCGCTCCCACTCGGCCACCTCGCCCCAGATCAGGGACCAGGATCGCTCCTCGACGTCGCGCACGTACTCAGGGTCGACGCGAGCGGTTCGCAGGCGCTTGGCGAGCGACTCGACGAGGAAGGTCCAGGTGTCGTTGGGATCCACCCTGGCGGCGGGAGGCACCTGAAGCGGGTCGGGAACGTCGATCGTAGGGTCCGCGTAGACGCGCATGCAGGGGGCGAGGGTGCCGTCCACCACGTCGCGGATCGCCCCTTCCTCCCCGCGTTCGACAGCACCGCGCATCGCCCACACGCCGTAGCTCACGTGGCGGGACTCGTCTCGCGTGACGGCGGTGAACCCGGCCCGGAACGCGGGCATCAGGTCGACGCTGCGCAGCAGCCGGAGGACCCGCCGCTGGCCGGTCAGCGCCAGCAGCCCCTCCACCATCAGGTGGTAGACGGTCAGCGCCTCGACCCACTTGTGATAGTTGCGCGGATCGAGCCGGACCGCGTCGGTCATGGTCGCCAGCGCGCCGCGCCGGGGATTGAAGATCGAGTCGTACCCGGCGTCCGTGTCGACCTCCACCGAAGGCGCCGCGGGGCTGACCCGGGCGAGCGCGCCCCGCAGTCCACCCGGGACACCGAGCACCTCGTTGTAGAGGCGCGAGAAGAAGTAGGAGTGACGGGCTTCGTCGACCAGCTGCGTGGCCAGGAACAGACGGTGATCCTCGTCGGGAGCGCCGATCAGAAGCGGGGAAAGGGTGTCGGTCACGGCCTGCTCCCCGTAGAAGAAGCCGGCGAACGTCCCCTCCAGCTGCTCCCTCAGGTAACGGGGCATGGCCGCCCACTGGGTTCGATCTCTGGCGAAGTCGAGCGCCGTCGCCGACCACTGCTGCGTCTCCCATCGGCGGTAGAGGTCGATCGGTCCCGGCAGCTCCCGGTTCAGGAAGTCGACATGGCTGTAGACGGCTTCGGCGCTGACCTGCTCCAGGTCTTCGAGCCGTGCGTTCTCGACCAGCCTGATCGTTTCGGCCTCTGTCACGCCGCGACCTCCATCACGAAATCGACTCCGGGGACGCGCCCGCTCTCTAGAAGACAACCGCCTCGGTCTTGGCGTCGAACAGGTGCATCCGGGCCTGGTCGATGGCCAGCGTGACCAGATCCCCGTGGGCGATCGTGTGCTGCGGGTCGACACGGGCGATCACGTCGTCGTCCCCGAGCTTGCCGTAGAGGTACTGGTCGGAGCCCAGGACCTCCACCACGTCGACTCGTAGCTGCACCTGGGGGTGACCCTCCACCAGGTGATCGCTCAGGTCCTCGGGGCGGATGCCGAGCACACCTTCGGTGATGTTCGGCGCCTGCGGCAGCCGGATCGAGAAACCCGAGGTGGTCGCCTCGTCACCCGCGACCTTCGCGTTGAGGAAGTTCATCTTCGGGCTCCCGATGAAGCCCGCCACGTACATGTTGGCCGGGTGATCGTAGATCTCGCGCGGAGGCGCCACCTGCTGCAGCACCCCGAGGCGCAGCACGCAGATCCGGTCGCCCATCGTCATCGCCTCGACCTGGTCGTGGGTGACGTAGATGAACGTGGTCCCGAGTTCCTTGTGCAGCTTCTGCAGGTTGACGCGGGTCTCGACCCGAAGCTGGGCGTCCAGGTTCGACAATGGCTCGTCGAGCAGGAAGACCTGCGGGTTGCGCACGATGGCACGGCCCAGCGCGACGCGCTGGCGCTGGCCGCCGGAGAGCTGACGCGGCTTCCGCTGGAGGAACTCCTCGAGCCCCAGGGTCTGCGCCGCCTGGGCGACCTTGGCCTGGATCTGCGCCTTCGGGGTGCCCCGCATCTTGAGCCCGAACGCCATGTTGTCGTAGACCGACATGTGCGGGTAGAGCGCGTAGGACTGGAACACCATCGCGATGTCACGCTCTCGCGCCGGGACGTCGTTGACGACGCGCTCGCCGATCCGGATGTCACCGCCGGTGATCTCTTCCAGTCCGGCCAGCATCCGCAGAGCGGTCGATTTGCCGCACCCAGACGGACCGACCAGCACCATGAACTCGGTGTCTTTGATGTCGAGATTGAGATCCCTGACGGCGATCGACTCGTTCGAGTATCTCTTGGTGACGTGGTCATAGGTCACGGAAGCCATTGCGCACATCAGCGTAGCGCCTGCTCCCGGGATCTGCCGGTACGCTGCCGGGCTCAGGCTCCAGGTGTGGTTTGGGCGAAGCGGCCCAGACGGCCGCTGTTCCAGACCACGAACGCTGACGAGGCGACCATCGCGGCGCCCGCGATGAGCGGGTCCAGGTGGCCCGACATCGCGAGTGGGATCGCGGCCACGTTGTAGCCGAAGGCCCAGATCAGGTTGCCCCGGATGGTGCTCAGGGTCCGCCGCGCCAGGCCCAGCGCAACCGGCACCACTCGCAGGTCGTCGCGCACCAGGACCAGGTCGGCGGCGGCGATCGCCACGTCGGTCCCGGACCCCATCGCCAGAGCGAGGTCGGCCGTCGCCAGCGCCGGCGCGTCGTTGACCCCGTCCCCGACCACCGCCACGTGGCAACCCTCACCCTGAAGCTCCCGCACCACCGCGACCTTGTCCGTCGGGAGCGCCGAGGCACGAACCTCGTCGATGCCGACCTGACGCGCCACCGCACGCGCCGTCGCCTCGGCGTCGCCAGTGAGGAGGATGCAGCGCAGGCCCATCCGCCGCAGGCTCTCCACGGCCGGCCCGGCACTTGGTTTCACCCCGTCGGCGACCGCCAGCATCCCGACCGCGCGCCCGTCGCGCGCCACCAGGACCGCGCTCTCGCCGGCCGCCTCGGCCGCCGCGCGCGCCGCCTCCAGCTCGACGCCCACATGGACGCCACGCCGATGCAGGAAGGACGCGCTGCCCACCAGCACGTGCGCTCCTTCCACGTCGCCGCCGGCGCCCAGGCCGGGCTCGCCGGCGAAGCCGTCGACCACCGGGATCCGCAGCTCGCGCGCCCTTGCCTCGGCTACCACGGCGCGCGCGATCGGGTGGCTCGACGCGTCTTCCACGCCGGCTGCCCAGCGCAGCACGTCGGCTTCGACCTGACCCGGGGCCACCTCGATCGTGGACACCTTCATACGACCGCTGGTGATGGTCCCGGTCTTGTCGAACACCACCGTGTCCACGCGGCGCGACAGCTCCAGGGCCTCGCCGTTCTTGAAGAAGATCCCGAGCTGCGCCCCTCGTCCGGAGGCGACCCGCAGGGCCATCGGCGTCGCCAGCCCGAGCGCGCAGGGACAGGCGATGATCAGGACCGAGAGCCCGGTGCCGAAGGCCTGCTGGAAGCCCACCCCGGCCAGCAGCCAGCCGGCGACGGTGGCCGTGGCGAGCACCAGCACCACGGGGACGAAGACCCCCGCCACGCGGTCGGCCAGCCGCTGGACCGCTGCCTTCCGGCTCTGCGCCTGCTCCACCAGCCGCACCATCTGGCCCAGCTGGGTCGCCGCCCCGATCGCGGTGGCTCGCACCAGCAGCCGCCCGTCGAGCGCGATCGTCGCTCCCAGCACGCGCTCCCCGGCCTCGACCGTGGCGGGAGCGGCCTCACCGGTCATGGCGCTGGTGTCGACTCCCGAGCTGCCGCTGAGGACGAGTCCGTCGGTCGCCACCTTCTCCCCCGGGCGCACCACGAAGCGGTCTCCGATCCGGAGGTCCCGGACGTCCAGGCGTCGCTCCGTTCCGTCCGGCTGGAGAACCGAGACGTCGCGGGCCCCCCGCCGGTTGAGCGCCCGCAGCGCATTTCCGGTGCGGCGGCGGGCCCACGCCTCGAACAGGCGCCCGGCCAGCAGGAACGTTGTCACGCCCGCCGCGACGTCGAGATAGATGGCCCCTCCCGACTGGTGCAGGAGGAGCGTCCACGGGGACAGCCCGGGGCGCGGCTGGTCCTCGAAGAAGATGGCGTAGAAGGACCAACCGGTGGCGGCGATCACGCCTACCGAGACCAGGGTGTCCATGGTCGCGGTCCCGTGTCGCAGCGCGCGCAGCGCGTTGCGGTGGAACGGCCAGGCCGCCCAGCCGACGACCGGCAGCGCCGACACCACGAAAAGCCACTGCCAGCCCGGAAAGCGAATCCAGGGCACGAGGGAGAACTCGATCGACGCCTCGCAGAGGGGCATGAAGAGGACCGCGGCCACCACCAGGCGCCAGCCCAGGAGCCGGACCCGGCGGTCGTCCTCGGCGCGCTCCTCCGCGTCGTCGTCGCCGGCCCGCGCCAGGCGGGCACCGTAGCCGGCCTGCTCCACGCGCTCCACCAGCGCGGTCACCGGTACCTCCCCGTGGAGAGCTACCGAGGCCCGCTCGGAGGCGTAGCTGACCCGCGCGTCGACCTCCGGAATCGTGTTCAGCGCGCGCTCGACGCGGGCCGCGCAGGCACCGCAGGTCATGCCCTGGATGGACAGCTCGACCTCCTGGATGACAGGCCCGGCAACCGCTCTGGGCGGGGCGGCGACACCCGCCATCGGCAGCAGGCGGAGACCGGGCTTGGGGCGAGGCGTGGTGCTCATCTCAGGCCCGGCACCCCGATCGGCAGCGTTGGCTCACGTTCACGTCCGACTCTAAGCGCGGCAGGCCGGGTTGTGGACGGGCGCGAACCGGAACCGACCCGTCGCGAGCACAAGGTCCGCGTGCGCGCGCGGGTGCGCGACCCCTCCCTCGCTCTCGCGAGGTCGCCCGACGTCCCGGGGTCGCCGCCGGGGCCGGACCGTACGATGTGCAGTGCCCGCCGACTGCGCCACGGGCCTCGCGCGTTGTCATGGGAGGCACCCGGCGCACGTTCGCCGGATAGTCACCCTGAAAGGAGCCTGAAGACACCATGGGACTTTTCTCCGGCCTGGGCCACGAGGTCCGGCGCGAGTTCATCGCCCGTCCCGACTCGTCCAAGAACGAGATCCTCTACAAATGGCCGGACCGCAACATCCGGCGCTGGAGCCAGCTCACCGTCCAGGCGGACGAGGTCGCGGTCTTCTTTCGCGACGGGCGGGTGATCGGCATCGTCGAGCCCGGTCGGGCGCAGCTGGACTCGTCCGAGATCCCCTTCCTCGGCATGCTGCTGGACACCGCCACCGGCGGCAACTTCTTCCTCACCGAGCTCTACTTCGTCTCCACGCGTGAGTTCCCGGGCCAGCGGTTCGGGGGCGTGGTCGACAACGTGGTCGATCCCGAGACGCAGCTTGCGGTCGGACTGCGCGTCTTCGGCGAGTACTCGGTCCGGGTGATCGACCCCACGGCGTTGATCCTCAACCTGGTCGGAACTCAGCAGCTGCAGTCCAACGACCAGATCACGGACTGGATGCGGGAGCAGCTTCTGAAGGTGTTCCGCGACGCCGTGACCAGCCACATCGTCCAGAACAACTGGCCGATCCTGGGTATCGCCTCGCGCACCAGCGTGATCGAGAGCGACACCCTGGGCCAGGTCCAGGGCCAGATCGGGACGTACGGAATGTCGATCGTCCGGATGGGGAACTTCACCATCTCGATCAAGGACGAGGACGAGGCGACGCTGAAGAACTACCGCCGGGACATCCAGTACACGCGCCTGGCGGGTGGATTCCAGCAGTACGGCGCCGGCGAGGCGCTGCGCGGCATCGGCGAAGGCGCCGCCAAGGGTGGCGGTGGACTCGACAACCCGGCCGTGCTCGGCATCGGCATGGGCCTGGGCGGCCTCGTCAACCAGGGCGCCGGCGGAGCCGGCCCGGCGCAGGTGCAGGTCCGCTGCCCGAAGTGCGGCACCCTGAACCCGGAGTCGGCGAAGTTCTGCAGCAGCTGCGGACAGAATCTGATGCCGGAGCCGCAGCCTCAGCAGGCGGCGGCGCCGGCCACTGTGGCCTGCCCCAAGTGCGGCACCCAGAACCCGGCCGCGGCAAAGTTCTGCGCCAACTGTGGCAACCCGCTCGGCAGCCCGGCGGCTCCGGCCTCGTAGCGCGCTCGGCGAGCACGGTCAGGCGAACCCGATGGAGCGGGAGAAAGAGCGCCGCCGAGCGGGGCGCAGGTCCTGGCGGGCCGGCGGGGTCGCGTTTCGGCACGCGGCCACCGCGGCCGGACTCGCGCTGCTGTTCACCCTCGTGATACCCGCCGTCGCCCTGGCGCGGGGCGGGGGCGGTGGCCACAGCGGCGAGGGCGAAGGCGGCTTCGGGGGTGGCGGTGGCGGAGGGTTCGGAGGTGGCGGCGGCGGCTTCTACCCGATCGGCTTCGGGGGCGGAGGAGGCGGATCGCCGCTCGACTTTCTGATCCCGCTGGTGATCGTGGTCGCGGCCTACTACGTCGTTCGCCACACGGCTCGCCGGCGCTCCTACAGCCCACCCCCGGGCCGGCCCTACCAGCCGTACCGCATGCCGGCGGCGCCGGCGACGGCGGTGGCGACTCGCCCCGGCCCCGACCCGGCGGTGCTGTCCGGGTTGGATGAGATCTCGACCGCCGACCCGGAGTTCGAGGCGGAGTCGTTCCTGCAGCGCTCCGAGATGGTGTTGTTCCTGGTCAAGCAGGCGTACCAGGAGCGCAACGCGCACCAGGGTCGCGCCTACCTCGCGAGCCCGCTCTACGAGACCTGGAAGGGGGAGGTGGTGGCGCTGCAGGCGTCAAAGGAGCACTGGCTCTTCGAGAACCTCAACGTGCGCTCGATGCACGTGGTCGCGGCCGATCGCGGTCCGGAGCAGGAGTCGATCACAGTCCATTTCGACCTGGTCTCCGACAACAAGCTGATCGACGACGAGAGCGGGCGGCCGGTACGCGACTCGGGCGACGACATCCGCTACGGCGAGCGCTGGACCTTCACGCGGGCGGCGGATGCACGGACGGTCCAGTCCGGGGGCGTGGTCGCCCAGAAGTGCCCCAACTGTGGTGCCCTCCTGGATCTGCACGACGACGGGACCTGCAGCTACTGCGGGGTCGACGTGCCGAGCGGAAAGTACGACTGGACCGTGTCCCGCATCCAGAACGCGGCCTTCAGCGGGATCCAGGCCGCCGACTCGCTGGGGCTCCAGAAGCTCGCGCCGGAGGCGGGCGTCGCCCTGCTGAAGCAGGCCGACCCGGCGTTCGACCTCGACGATTTCGAGCGGCGCGCGGCCCAGGCCTTCACCACCCTGCAGCAGGCATGGCAGGCGCGGGACCTGGATTCAGCGCGCGGGTTCATGTCGCCCGGGCTGTACTTCAGCTGGTCGGCCCAGGTAAAGCAGCTGATCGAGCTCCACAAGATCAACCACCTGGACGGGCTGCACATCGACGCCATGGAGCCGGTGCGGGTGATCCACGGGAAGGCGTTCGACGACCTCACGGTGCGGATCACCGCCACCTGTGCCGACTACGAGGTCGACGAGCGGACGGGGCGGATCATCTTCGGTTCCCGCAGCCCGAGCACGTTCACCGAGTACTGGACCTTCCAGCGCTCGGTCGACGCCAGGACCACCGACAAGCACGCGGTCGACAAGGTTTGCCCCAACTGCGGCGCGCCGCTGCAGATCAACGAGATCGGCGAGTGCGCCTTCTGTCACGCCTCGGTGACCAGCGGGCGCTTCGACTGGGTCCTCTCCCGCATCGAGCAGGAGGACGAGTGGGCCCAATAGCCGCCGTTTGCTAGCACAAGGGTCCTATTTGTGTCCGGGTAGGCCCCTTGCGCGCGCAGACGGCGCTACCGATCGCGGCTCTCAGCGCTCGGCGAGCCAGCCGGCGGCGATCGCTCCGTCGATGGCCGCGGTGACGAAGGGGCCGAGCCCGGGAGCCCCCTCCCCGACCTTGGCCAGGTTCGCGCGCACCTGAGCCGCGGTCACCCGATGCTCGCGCCAGGAGCCACCCTGATGCTCCAGGTTGAGCAGGAAAGGTGCCAACCGGTCGAGCGCTGAGGCGAATCGCGCGTCAGGCGTTCGGCGAGCCTCGAACTCCTCCCAGAGCTCCGCCAGCGCGGCACCCTGATCGGCCGGGAGCAGGCCGAAGATGCGGCGTGCCGCCACCCGTTCGCGCTCCAGCTTCCCGGCCTGCCCGGCGACGTCGTAGATGTAGGTGTCCCCGGCGTCGATCTCGACCAGGTCGTGCACCACCAGCATCGGCAGCACGCGAGCCACGTCGACCCCGGGCGGCGCGTACTCGCCAAGGACCAGGCAGAGCAGGGTCAGATGCCAGGTGTGCTCGGCGCTGTTCTCCAGCCGCTCGCCCCCGGCGACGCGCGTCCGGCGCTCCACGCCGCTGAGACGGTGCGCCTCGACCAGGAACGTGAGCTGCCCCGCCAGGCGACCCGGCGCCCAGGCGCGCACGCTCGTCATACTGCGTGGACTCTACCTGCAAGAACCGGGCGGAGTGATCAAGGGAGAGGAACCACGGAATGCCGGTCAAGATCCGCTACGACAGAGATTGTCCGCCGACCCTCGACGAGAAGGTCGCCGTCATCGGCTACGGCAGTCAGGGGCATGCGCACGCGCAGAACCTGAAGGACTCCGGAGTCGACGTCCGCGTGGGGCTCCACGAGGGGAGCAAGTCGAAGGCCAAGGCGGAGCGCCACGGTCTGCGGGTGGTCCCCGTCGCGCAGGCCGCGGAGGAAGCGACGGTGATCATGATCCTGACCCCCGACGTGGGCCAGGGGAAGCTGTACCGCAAAGAGATCGAGCCCCACCTGAGCGCGGGCAAGATGCTGATGTTCGCGCACGGCTTCTCGATGCACTTCAAGCAGATCGAGGTGCCGGCCGACGTGGACGTGACCATGATCGCCCCCAAAGCGCCGGGGCACCTGGTCCGCAGCACCTATGTCGAGGGCACCGGCGTCCCGATGCTGGTGGCCGTCTACCAGGACGCGACCGGGCGCGCCCAGGAGCGCGCGCTCGCCTACGGCCGCGCCATCGGCGGCGGGCGGGCCGGCATCCTGGAAACCGACTTCAAGATCGAGACCGAGACCGACCTCTTCGGCGAGCAGGCGGTGCTCTGCGGAGGTGTCTCCGCCCTGATCACCGCCGGCTTCGACACCCTGGTCGAGGCCGGGTATCCGCCCGAGGCGGCGTACTTCGAGGTCCTTCATGAGATGAAGCTGATCGTCGACCTGATGTATCGCGGCGGCCTCGCGTTCATGCGCTACTCGGTTTCGGATACCGCCGAGTGGGGCGACTACGTGTCCGGGCCCCGCATCATCGACCAGCGGGTCCGAGACTCCATGAAGCAGGTGCTGGGCGAGATCCAGGACGGGAGCTTTGCCGAGCGCTGGATCGACGAGGCGAACAACGGCGGCCCCAACTTCCAGCGCCTGCGGGAGCAGAACGCCGCGCACCCGATCGAGGTGGTCGGCTCCGAGCTGCGTGGGATGATGCCCTGGCTGCAGCCCCGGACCGAGGACGACTGACCCTGGGTGGTGAAGGCGCGCATTGCCAGCAAGACCACGCCATTCGGGCCCGGATAGGGTTCTCTTGCCAGCAACCTGCCGATGACGGTCGGGTATCAGGGGGAGCCGGGCGCGTACTCGGAGGAAGCCGCCGACGCGCTCTTTCCGGGGGCGGCCACAGAGGGCTTCCGCGCGTTTCAGCTGGTCTTCGACGCGCTGGCGTCGGGCACGGTGGAGCGGGCGGTGCTCCCGGTCGAGAACACGCTCGGCGGCATCGTCCAGGAGGTCAACGACTGCCTCTGGGAGACCCGCGGGATGCGCGTCACCGGCGAACACATCCATCCCGTGCGCCACTGCTTGCTGGGGCGCGCCGGCGAAACGATCGTGCGCGCGGTCTCCCACCCCCAGGCGCTGGCGCAGACCCGTGGCTGGCTCCACGCCCACGGGATCCAGGCGGTGGTCGGTGAGGACACGGCGGGCTCGGCGCGAGAGCTCGCCGCCCACCCCACCCCCGGCACCGCCGCCATCGCCAGCCGGGCGGCGGGGCGTCGCTACGGCCTCGACATACTGGCTGAGGACATCCAGGACGACGACTCCAACCGCACCCGGTTCCTGGTAGTGGAGCCGGGCCCGCCGGCCCGACCCCGGGCTGCCGGCCCCGGGTGGCGTACTTCCCTGGCCTTCGTCACCGGCCACGTCCCCGGGTCCCTGGTCGCGGCCCTGCAGTCGCTCTCCGGTGCGGGGGTGAACTTGACCCGCCTTGACTCGCGGCCCTCCGTCGGCCGTCCGTTCGAGTACCGCTTCTACCTCGACTACGACATGCCGTCCGCGGAGTCCGGCGAGGCGGCGCTGCGCGCGCTCGAGGAGGCTGCGCACACGGTCCGGCTGTTCGGCAGCTACCCGGCCGCCGAGCCCACGATCGGTAAGGCATCGCGGGCGACCTGAAGCCGGCCTGGTGGCGCCGGCGTCACGTTGCCGGGAGCGCCGGTATGCGGAGCGGAGGCAGCCCGCGCGCCCGGTCCCAGGCGAGCACGTCGCTCGCGGTCACCGCGAGCGGGGTCGCCGGCATGCCCCAGGCGTGGGCGCGGGCCGAGCTCCGCTGCTGGCTGCCCCAGCGGTCGCGTGGCCGGACCAGTGGAAACATCGTTCCCGCCCGCTCCAGCGGGACCGGGACGAGCTCGACCTCGGTGCCGGCGACGAGGGCACAGGTCTGGATGAGACCGCCCAGAGTCGTCGGTTCGGCCGGCCCCACCGCCTGCACCGGTCCGCTGCGCCGGTCCGCGACCACCCGCAGGACCAGTGCCGCGAGGTCGCGCGCGTCGATCACCTGCACCGGCTGCTGAGGCGTGCCCGGCACCGCGATGCGACCGCCCTCGGTGGCGCGGCGCACCCAGTAGGTGAGGCTGTCCGAGGTGTCGTGGGGTCCGGCGACCTTGCCCGGACGGATGATCGCCGAGCGCTCGCCGAAACGAGCCGTCACCTCCTCCTCGGAGGCCACCTTGCAAGGGCCGTACGTCTCCTCCGTGAGATCTCCCGGCGTGAGCGGGTCGGTACCCTCGCGCAGCGCCGGTCGGAGCGGCGCCGACTCGTCCGACCCCGCCCCCGGCCGGCGCTCGTAGACGGCGTGGCTGGAGATGAAGACGTAGCGGTCGACCCGGCCATCGAGCGCGGCCATCGACTCCCGAACGTGCCGCGAGGTGTAGCCGCTGACATCCACGACGGCATCCCACCGGCCGCTCGCCAGCGACGCATAGTCGCCGCGGTCTCGATCCCCGTGCCGCCGGTCGAGGTCCCGGAACAGGTCGGGGGAGGTCCGGCCGCGGGCGAAGATCGTCACCTCCGTCCCCTGCTGAAGCGCCGCTTCGACGATCGTGCGGCCGACGAACACCGTCCCTCCCAGCACCAGCAGCCTGAGCATCCGCCGATGCTAATCGGCGGCAGCCATGCCACGTGAGGCGAACCCGGCAGGGCGGCGTCACCGCCCGCCGGCTTGCCGAAGCGCCGGCGGCGGGAAGGCCTGCGAGGGTCAGCCCGCGCCCAGCACCGGTGCCAGTCGGCCCGCCGGCACGCGTTCCTTGGCATGCTCGGCGACGGTCATCCCGTCCACCCGTTCGATGACCCTGGTGCGCGGGTAGTACGTGATGGTGAGGCGGACCTCCAGCGTCATCTCTTCCCGCCGTCGCTCCAGGGCGTCGCGGACCCGTCCCAGGTCGGCGGCTCGTCCGGTGAACCACAGGTGTTTGCCCTGGCCGTCCTTGAGGAGCAGGGCCCAGCCTCCCTCTCGGGCCGGCAACAGCATCCCCACCTCCCCCTGGGTTGCGCTCGGCATCGCGGTGCGGTCGTGCATCGCGGAGCTGATCATGGTCCGGGAGTAGAGGCCGATCATCAGCGCCGCCGTGCTCAGCAGGGCACCCGGCACCCAGAGTGCCAGGTAGAGGTACTCGGCCCCCAGTCCCCAAGCGGTGCCCCCGACCAGGTAGAGCGGAAACGAGGCCATGGACCCGAGCAGACCCCAGCGCCGCTGCCGCAGCGCGAACCGCAGCAGCTCGGCGTTGTCCAGGCTGGCCAGACAGATGCCGAGCCGCACCCGCACCCACGTCATCGGCAGCCCCAGAAGGGCTCTCAGCATTCCGCTAACTCTACGGCCAACCTCTCGGGGCGGGAGCCGGCCAAGTCGCCTCGATCCTCCTGAGCCAAGCTTTCGCGGCCCCTGGTCCGGGGGGCGCGGCCCCCTATGCTCACGCTTGTGTCTGACCCAGCGGACGGCCTCGTCGGGGGCGCCGGCGACCAGGCCGAGCGGGACCCGACGAGGAGCGGTTCCGCCGCCCCGGCCGCGGCGATGGCACCATCCGCAGCGCCGGCGACGCCGGCGTCCGGAATCGACTGGAAGCGCAACCTGGCGGCACTGTGGGTCGCCGAGTTCCTGGCCGTCTTCGCCTTCTCTCTGGCCCTGCCCTTCACGCCGCTGTACCTGCACCAGGATCTCGGGATCAGGGGCGCCCATGACCTCCCGCTGTGGTCCGGCCTGGTGGCCGGCGGAGGCGGGATCAGCATGGCCATCGCCAGCCCCATCTGGGGCATGCTCGCGGATCGCCACGGGCGCAAGCCGATGCTGCTTCGAGCGATGATCGGGGCGTCGATCACGATCGGGCTCATGAGCCTGGTCCAGACCCCGGGCCAGCTCCTCGTCCTCAGCGTCGCCGAGGGCGCCGCCTCCGGCACCATCGCCGCCGGCACCGCGCTCACCGCGGCCGAGACGCCGCGCATCCGGGTCGCCTGGGCGATGGGTGTCCTGAGCTCGGCGATTGCGCTGGGCGGCGCGCTGGCACCGCTCATCGGGGGGCTTGCCGCGGCCGTGTTCGGCCTCCGCCCGCTGTTCCTGAGCGCCGGGCTCATGCTCGGGCTGTCGACCATTCCGGTCTTTCTGATCGTCCGCGAAAGCCCCCGCACCCGCCCTCAGGGAGACGCGCGGGCGAGACGGGCTGAGGCAGGCTTCGTGAGCCGAGGTGCCGTCCTCAAGGGCATCCTGCTCCTGGTCGGGGTCCTGGTCGTCTGTCAGGCGCTCACCCAGTTCTCGTGGGCGGCGACCGAGCAGCTGACGGTGCTTCGCATCCTCGAGGTCAGCCCCCTTGCCGCCAGCGTCGTGACCGGCGTCGCGCTCGCGGCGATGGGGCTCGCGACCGGTGTGGCGTCGGTCATGTACTCGCGGGGCGTGAGACGGTTCGGCTACCGCTGGCTGGCCCTGGTCGCGGCGATGACCTTCGCCGTCTGCATCTCCGCAGTTGGACTCGCCGGGTCGGTGTTCGTCATCCTCATCGCGCTGACCGGTTTCGGCCTCGCCTACGGCAGCCTCTACCCGGCGCTCTCGGCGATGCTCAGCCTCCGGGCCCCACGTGAGGTCCAGGCCACCGCCTACGGACTGTTCGGCAGCGCCAACGCCGTCGGCTTCGGCATCGGGCCGCTCATCGGGGGGGCGGTGGCTGCCGCCACCAACGTTCGCGTGGCCCTGCTGGTGACTGCCGGCGTGGCGGTCGTGCTCTGTGTGGTCATCGGCACGCTGGTCCGGGAGCCGCGATCACCCACGTAGCGCCCCGGCGACACCGGGGCGCCGGTCGATCGATCCGCGATCCCTCGCGGCGGCAAGGAACAGGAGGAAGTCGGGATGTGTCCACGTGATGCCGGCCATGAGACGAGGCCGCTGCAGACGATCGTCGTCCCCCACATCGGCGGTGCGGACCCCGGGCAGGGTCCTCTCGATGGCACCGAGGTCTTCGTCCGCGGCGTCCGCCTCCTCCGGAACGTCCGGCGGCCGACACTGACCGTCTTCCAACCCGGCGGTTCAGCGGCCACCGGCGCCGCGCTTCTGATCTGCCCAGGCGGCGGTTTCCAGGTTCTCGCGATCGACCACGAAGGCCTGGACGTGGCGCGATGGGCCACCGAGCGCGGTCTCGTCGCCTTCGTGCTCCGCTATCGCCTCCTTTCGACACCCGAGACCGACGGCGAGCTCGAGAGCCGGTGGGGCCGGCCCGCACCGGAAGCCGACCGCAGCCGGCAGGTCGCGCGCATGGGGGAGCAGGAGCCCCTCTCGGCAGCGGACGGCCGGGCGGCGCTGCGCACGATCCGGTACCGTGCCGCGGAGTGGGGCGTCAGCCCGACGCGGGTCGCTGCCGCCGGCTTTTCCGCCGGTGCCCGCGTGGTCGCGCTCTGCGGAGCGGGGTCGGACCGCGCCGGCCGCCCGGACGCGGTGGCCGCGATCTACTGCCCTCCGTGGCCGATCGAGGTCTCCCCTGACCCGCCGCCGCTCTTCGCCGCGGCGGCCGCCGACGACCCGGTCGTTCCGGACGGGACTCAGGGCCTGGCAGCGGCCTGGCGCGGAGCCGGGGGCGCCGTGGACCTCCACCTCTACGCCGAGGGCGGCCACGGCTTCGGTATGCGCCGGCAAGGCAAGGACAGTGACCGCTGGGCCGTCGACTTCGAGGCCTGGCTTCGAGGACTGGGGATGCTCGCGGAGGCGCGGCCCGATCCGGCGCGAACCTGACCCAGCCGGGATCGAACGGGTCGGAGTCCGGACCCGCAGCCCCTTCGCCGGCTCCCGGGCACGTCCGTGGGCCGGCCGGCGCGGCAACGCGGGCAAACCGGGCTGCGACGGGACATCGCTCCCACGGCAGCGGCCGGCGGGACCTTCGAGCCTCCGGTCACCACGGATCGCCAGCCCGCCGCGGCGGTCCTGCCGAGCGGAGCAGGTCGACCATCTCGGTACGCGTCGGATACGCCCCGGCCAGCGCCTCGGGGAGCTCCGGCTGGAGATTCTCGATTCGCCGGATGAGCTCTGGCCGGCGCTTCATCCCGTCCGGACGGTCGAGGAGCTGTGCTCTGCGGAGAACGGCTCGAGCGACCGTCGGGTCGACGGTGACCGCCGGCTGGGCGCACTCCCGGACGAAGCCGGCGAACGTGCGGCCCAGCCAGGGCCCGGAGGGTTGCTTTCCCCCCCAGCCCTGGGTGCGGTCCCGGTCCTCCTCGGCGACCGCCCGAAAACACTGCTCGGCCTCAGCCTCTGTCTCATCCGCAAATGCCAGGGCCTGCGCCTCGGGGTCATCGGGCTGGTCGTCGATGATGCGACCGAGCCGGAATCCGTAGTCGAGGGCAAGGCAGAGCCCCCAGGCGAAGAGCGGGTTGGTGTGGCAGTACGAGTCGCCGAGGAAGTGCAGGCCGACCACGGGCGGTCTGCCGTCCTGCAGCGGCGGGTGGAACACGTTCACGAGCGAACCGAACGCCACCACGCCGGTGATCGGGTCTGACAGGTGAGTGTCGATGAACGGTGCGAGCGACCCGAATCGGGATACCGCCCTGGTGAACGCGGCTTCCCGCGCCAGGCCCCGGAGCGCGCGGTCCGACGCGAGCACACCCAGCACGATCGCGAAGGTCCGGTTGTCACCGAAGAAGAGACTGAAGCGGGCCCAGTCCGTGGTTCCGCTCGGGCCGAGCGCACCCGCCCAGCGGGGGTAGTCGGCGCCCGGACGGAGCCGAAAGTAGCGTGAGTAGTAGATGAGTCCGCAGGGCTCCTGAGCGGCGTCCGGCGTGGACACGCCCGCCCTCCGGAGGAATCCCCGGAGTGACGACGCCCGGCCCCCGGCGTCGATCACGAGGTCGGCATCCATCCCGCCACCGGCCCACCGAACGCCCGTCACCCGGACCCGGCCGCCTGCCCGGCGCAGGTTCAAGGCTTCGACCTTGGCCCCGGACACGACCGTCACTCCGGGTGCGGATTCGGCTGCTCGACGCAGCACGCACTCCAGGAAGGGACGCCGGCAGTGCACGGCGACCAGATCCTCGTCACCCGGCTGAGCCTCGCCGCCGATCAGGCGCGCCGCGAGGTCGTTCTCCCAGGCGCCCGCCTCGAGCATGGCCTCCAGCACCTCGGGCGCGTTCTGACGGAGGGCTCGCCGGCCCCGGCCGAGCAGGACGTGGGGCAGCCGGTGATGCGCTACTCCGGGCCGGGACCAGGCGGCGAAGGCGCCGGCAGGGTCACAGGTGGGCTGGGCCGGGTCGCGCTCCACCACGTACACGCGGCGCCCTCGACGCCCCAGCGACAGGCCGAGGGCGAGGCCGGCCGGTCCGGCACCCACCACGATCACTCCCGGGTTGGCCATCACCGAAGCCCGCAGTCTCGCAGACCGCCGCGTCGCGGTTGGACCCTGGATCCGCCCGCGCCCGCGGCTGCAGAGCGCTCAGCCTGGTGGTCCGGCCCCCTCGCTCGCCGCGAGGACGTCACGTGCCGCGGTGCGAGCGTGCCTCAGCGCTCAACAGCTCAGGATCCCCGATCAGCTCGTCGCCGGGCACCTCTGCCGACCCCGGACCGACGAGGGACGAGGGATCCAGGTCGGCGATGTCGCCGACGCCCATCAGCGTCATCGCCCGGTCCATCTCCTGCCGGAGCACGTCCAGGACCGCGCCGGCTCCGCGCTCTCCGTCCACGATCAGCCCGTAGACGTAGGGACGGCCGATCAGCACGGCGCGCGCTCCCAGCGCCAGCGCCTTGATCACGTCGGTGCCCCGGCGAACCCCTCCGTCCAGCAGGACCTCTGTCCTGTCACCGACGGCCGCCACCACGCCGGTCAACGCGTCCACGGTGGCCGGAACACTGTCGAGCTGGCGGCCCCCGTGGTTCGACACCACGATCCCGTCGACACCCAGGTCGACCGCCCGCCGGGCATCGTCAGGATCGAGGACTCCCTTGACCAGCAGCTTTCCTCGCCAGCGATCGCGAACCCAGCGCAGGTCGTCCCAGCTGAGGGCGGATTGCATGAGCGTCCGCTCCTGGATCTCGACCGATGCCACCGCCGCCCGCACCCCGCCCGACGCGACCATGTGACGCGCGCTGATGCGGCCGTGCCGCGCGGCATCGTAGGTCCAGGTGGGATGCCGGGCCAGGTCAACAAGGTGCCAGGGGGTGAGCACCGGCGGGCGCTCCATGCCCAATCTCCGCTCGCCTTCGCGGTTGCCGAGCACCGGGACATCGACGGTCAGCATCAGCACCCGGCATCCGGACGTCCACGCTCGATCCATGAGCCGGGCCGCGAAGTCGCCCTCCTGAGGGTAAAGCTGGAAGAACGGCGGCTCGAAGGTGTGGTCGACGATCTCCTCGATGGTCCAGCTCGAGGCGGTGGAGACGACATAGCGAGTCCCGCGGCTCTCGGCAGCGCGAGCGGCAGCGACATCCCCGCGCCAGTAGGAGAGGCCGGTCAGCCCGGTCGGGGCGAGAAGGATCGGAAGGTCGAGCGGGACACCCGCAACCGTGGTGGAGAGGTCGCGGCGCCGGTGCCCTGCCAGCACCTTCGCCCGGAGCCGGAGGCGGCCAAACGCGGCCTGGTTCTCACGAAGCGTGATCTCATCGTCCGCCCCGCCGTCCACATACGCCCAGATCATCCTCGGCACCTTCCGTTTCGCCCGGCGCCGGTAGTCCTCGACGGAGATCAGCTTGTCAAGGGGCCGCAGCTGTTGCCGGAAGCCGAACATGCGATTAACGCCGGCGCTCGGGACAGTCGCCAACCTGCAGACAACGACACATTTCGGCCCCTCCCAGATTTGCGGTCCGTGTCTCGAGACCTTTGACCAAGCCTATTGAATCGGCAGAGAGTATAGGGACCCGCTCGACACACACCGACAGAAGCTCCGACCGCGGGGCATGCCTCTCACGACGACACGACCGGGCAGCCTGGACGGCCTGGGGGCGGCGTGTCCCCCTGCCCCGTCCCGCGCCGGCGGCGAAGCGACTCAGGTGTGGCTGGCCCGCTCGCGCTGGATGTGGAGCGGCTCCTGAGGCTCATGGGTCTCGATCACCGGGATCCCGGCCTCGGCAAACGTGGGCCGCGTGCCGATCTTGTAGCTCGACCAGTTCCCCTCCCGCAACAGCTCCACGGCGAGCGTCTCCAGCTCCTGGATGCGCTGGTTGGAGCGGATCGCCTCGCGGATGGTGAGGATCCCGACCGCCGGGTGCCGCTTCTCGATCACGTGCCGGAGCATGGTCAGGTGCGCGTTGTCCGGGACCCCCGGCTCACGGATCTTGCGGACCGCCGACCGCACGTTGCCCTGAGTCCCGTCGATCGCCTCGCCGCGCCCGAAGTCGAACTTGTAGAAGTTGGCCCGGCCGCCCCCGTGCGGATGCTCGCCCGACACCTTGATCCATTTCTGGTCGTCGACGCCCTTGCCGACATCGATCACCAGGCGCACCGTCCGTCCGTGGTGCGGGAACGTCCCGCGCATCCGGGCGTAGGTCTCGCGATCTCCGCCGAACGGCTCGTGCCGTCCTACCTGCAGCGGCCGCTCCGGGTCCAGCGTGATGCGGTCGATGGGAGCCAGCAAGGACACGATCGCGAACGCGTGCGGGATAAGGTCGGCAACGACCCCGATCTCCGCCGCCGCGCCGGTCAGCGGCTTCGCCTCCAGGATCTCGACCCGCACCTCTTCCACGGTGTCCATGAAGTCGCGGAGCGTGCGCTCCTCGGTGAGCAGGAGCTGGAACAGGCGCACCTCGAGCTTGAAGTAATAGTGGTCGGCAGCGATCAGCTCCACGCCACCCGGAACCGTGTCGAGAAACGCCCGGTAGGCCTCGGGCGACGCGCCCAGCGGCTTCTCGATCACCACCACGTCGGACAGCGAGTAGTAGCGCGCGAGCGTGGGCAGGTGGCTGGCCGCCGGCGTCGCGATGTAGGTGATCACGTAGCAGCTGGTCTCGAGCGCCTGCTGGAGCTGCTCGTGCCCGGGGTTGTCCTCGGCGTCCCAGTAGATGAGGTCCCCGTTTCGCTGGATCTCCTCCACACGGTCTCCCAGCCGCGGGCGGGCCTCGGCACGCTCCACGATGTGGATCCGGAAGTTGAAGAACTGCTTCAGCGTGAGCAGGTGCTCGTAGGCCTTCTGCCCCCACATGCCGAAGCCGAGGAGCACGAAGTCCTTCTGGATGTGGTTCTCTTCCTCGGCAAGCGCGTGGAGACGCGCGTTCTTGATCGCGGTCGCCGACTGGTGCCCCAGGTTTTGGGCCAGCTGCACCTCCTCAGGCCGGAACCGCCGCCTCCGGTCCTGCTGGACCAGGATCGCGGCCCCGATCGGCTCATCGCCGGCGAGCAGCGGCACCACCATCATCGAGCGCGCGTGGAAGGCATGCTTGTAGTCGTCGGGAACCAGGGAGCTCGCCCCCACGTCCTCGATCTGCAGCGGCTGGCCCCGCTCCAGCGCCTCGAAGAGGAAGCCGTGCTGCTTGCGCTCGCCACGGAGCCGCGCCCACTTGCTGTCACCGTTGGAATCGGCGGCGCCATACCAGCCCGAGGTGTCCTCGTCGTAGAGCGCGACCTGGCAGAGGTCGGCGCCGACCAGGCGAGCCAGGTTGCGGGCGACCATCTCGAGCGTCTGGTCGAGATCGATGGAGGAGGAGATGGCTTTGGAAACCTCGGAGGCCACTTCCAGCTGCTCCGCGTGGCGGCGCGCCTCCTCGTAGAGACGCGCGGTATCGACGGCGACGGCGATCTGCGAGCCGGCCGCCCGCAGCGCCTCCACCTGGCGGCGTGAAGGCACCTTTCCCGTCCGCACCTGGTAGCCGACCTCCAGCACGCCGGTCGCGCGTTCCCGGGTGTCGAGGCCGAAGGGCAGGAAGATCCGGATCAGCTCCCCGTGCCGGTTGGCGACGAAGATCTCCGCGTCCAGGGTGAACGGGGGTGGCGCCATCCCCGCCGGCTCGGTGGTCAGCTCGTCGCCGATCAGCGCGATCGGGATGTAGTCGATCACCTCGCCGCTGCGCCGCTGCACCGGCACTCGCAGCATCCGCATCTGATCGGCCGGGTACCCCTCGAGGAAGCCGGTCGCGCCCTCCTCGCGGTCGGGCTGCTCCGGTCCCACGATGACGGTCTGCCAGTGGGCCGCCGAGAAAGCGAGGACGTCGTCCGCCATCAGCGCCCGATCCTGAGTCAGCGCCCACACCGGAACCCGGGTCCCGCGCCGGCTGGTCGCCCCGTCCGCCACCGCCTGCGAGCGGATCGTCTCCACGGTGGAGGCGCCGGCGGTCGCGCGCACCGCGAGCCCTCCGTCCGGCCGCTCCCCGACCAGGTTGACGGTCGCGAAGTCGAAGTCGAACTCCGGGGCCGAGGCGTCGGTGAGCCGCTGGGCGACCGCCTCCAGCACCTGCTGGCGGGAGGCTCCAGGCCGCAGGATGGTGGTCGTCATCTGGCTCAGGGCACCGAGCAGCCGGTTTCCCCGCTCCAGGTCGCCGATCAGCTCCTCGCTCGCGAGGGCCCCGGTGATCAGGTCGGCGGCGGCGCCGAGCAGCGTGTCGGTGGCGGGCGCCCAGCGGACGCGGGCCAGCGGATCACGCGAGAGGACGACGAGGTAGCCACGGGGATCCTGGTCGGCGGCCCCGAGCCGCTGGGCGATCACCGGCGTCAGGCCCGAGTTGCGGGCCGCACCGCGCAGCGCCTCCAGGGTCACCTCGGCGGCGTCGGCGCCCCCTTCCGGGATCTGGATCTGCAGCGGCACCGCGATCGGCGCTTGAGCCGAGACCAGGTCCAGCGTGCCCCCCTGGGGCGAGAGCCGGTAAACCGCCGCCGCGGCCTGGTCGATCGCGTACAGCAATTCCGAAAGCGCGATCGCGAAGCGCCGCCGCAGCGCGGGGCCATCGCCCTCGTCGTCGGCGGCAGGCGTGGCCAGGAGCTGTGCCAGGCGCCGGGACCCCAGCAGGGCGGCCCGCTCGTCGTCAGCCAGGCCATCCAGGATCCTGTGGGCGGAGTCGGCGGCAAGGCTCTCCAGCTGGCGCAGCATCTCGCCCTTCGGGAGACGCGCGTCCGGAGGTTTGGGCTCACCCTCCGCGCTGAAGTTGAGGTAGACGTGCCCCAGGAAGCGGTGATGCACGAGCAGCGGCAACCCGACCATCGACGCGATGTGGTGGCGCCGCACGAACGTGCTGTCCACATCCGAGGGCGCGTTCTCGGCGACCAGCGTCTTCTGGACCACCGCCAGCCACACCGAGGCGCCGTACTGGCGGATGTGGAGGTCGTCCGGCGCCTTTCCCTGTGCCCGGTCGGTGTCGTACCGGCTGAGCTGCTCGGTCTGGTCGGCGAGGGCCGCGATCATGCCGTCGTCGGGCAACCCCAGCACGAAGGGGGCGAAGTAGGTACGGGTGGCGTTGTCGAGCAAGCTGAGAGAGACGATGTCGGCGCCGGAGGCGCGCTGGAAATCGTGGGTCAGCTCGCTCAGGAGAGCGGGGAGACCGGGGGGTTGATTCTCGATGGGGCGAGCCACTGCTGAGCTCCTCCAGGATGTGGGTGGACTCCGTCGGATTCCACGGTTGTTACTAGCTTCCCACTTCGTGGATCGTGTTCGTCATCCGTCCGCACTAGGTCAGGGACACGGCGCGATCCGGGTCGCCCGACGGCCCTGAGCGGTGCTGCCTAGGCCGCCTTGACGGCCGAGACCAGCTGGGTCAGCGAGTCCTTGGCGTCCCCGAAGAGCATCACCGTCTTGTCGTCGAACAGCAGGTCGTTGTCGATGCCCGCGTAGCCGGGCCGCATCGACCTCTTGAGGAAGACGATGTGGTGCGCCTCGTCGACGTTCAGGATCGGCATCCCGTAGATGGGGCTCCCGGGTGAGTTGCGAGCGGCCGGGTTGACGACGTCGTTCGCGCCTACGACCAGTGCCACGTCCGCGTTCTTGAACTCGTCGTTGATCTGGTCCATCTCTTTCAGCTGCTCGTACGGAACGTTGGCCTCCGCGAGCAGGACGTTCATGTGCCCCGGCATGCGGCCCGCCACCGGGTGGATCGCGTAGGAGACCTCGACCCCGCGCTTCTCCAGCTCCGTCGCCAGGTCGCGCACCACGTGCTGCGCCTGGGCCACCGCCAGCCCGTACCCGGGCACGATGATGACCGAGCGCGCGTACGCGAGCATGGTCGCGATGTCTTCGGCCGACTGGGGATGCACGGCCCGGCTCTCACTCGCGGCCAGCGCCGGTCCCTCGGCGTGTGACTGAAAGGCGCCGAAGACAAGGCTGGGAAGCGAGCGGCCCATGGCTTGCGACATGAGCTGGGTCAGGATCGTGCCCGAGCTGCCGACCAGCGTGCCCGCCACGATCAGCGCGAAGTTGTCGAGGACGAAGCCCGACGCCGCCACCGCCAATCCGGTGCAGGCGTTGAGCAGCGAGATGACGACCGGCATGTCGGCCCCCCCGATGGGCAGCACGAACGCAAGCCCGAAGGCGAGCGCGAGCAGGAGCAGAGGTACGAAGAAGGCCGCCGACCCGGACACGAACAGCACGACCACCGCCAGGGCCAGGATGAGGAGCGCGAGCACCGCCATCACGACCGGCTGGCCCGGGAAGATGACAGGCCGGCCGGTCATCCACTCCTGGAGCTTCAAGAACGCGATCGACGACCCGGCGAACGAGATGCCGCCGATCACGATCGCGAGTACCGACGGCAGGGCGATCGCGACCCCCGGATGCAAGCCGGCGGAGGAGAAGGAGAGCAGCTCCGCGGTGGCGACCAGCGCCGCCGCGCCGCCGCCGACACCGTTGAACGCGGCCACCATCTGGGGGACCGCGGTCATCTTGACGAGCCGCGCCCCCACCGTGCCCGCGAAGGCTCCGAGGACGACGCCGACGACACAGATGACGACCCCGGCCACGGTGAACGAGGGCCACAGCACGACCACCGTCCACCCGACCGCGATCACCATCCCGACGGCGGCGGTCAGGTTGCCCCGCCGGGCGGTGCGGGGTGAGGACAGGTAACGAAGTCCGAGGATGAACAGGACCGCGGCCAGGAGGTAGATGAGCGAGGTCGCGATGATCACCTGCGGGATGCCTCCGGCAGCGACTCGTCGGCGGTCCGCCGGGGAGCGTTCCGGCCCCGGAACATCTCCAGCATGCGGTCGGTGACGACGAACCCTCCGACCACGTTGATGGTGGCCAGCAGCACCGCCAGGAAGCCGAGGACGGCGGTGACCGGGTCGTGGGCGCGGGCGGCGATGTAGAGGGCGCCGACCAGGATGATGCCGTGGATCGCGTTCGATCCCGACATCAGTGGGGTGTGCAGGATGGTCGGCACCTTCGAGATGACCTCGAAGCCCACGAATACGGAGAGCACGAAGTAGGTCAGCAGCGTGACCAGCTCCTCGCCACTCACCTCAGGGGTCCTCGCGAAACAGCCCTGGGGCCCCTTTCCCCGGGGCCCCCGCGAGGCGGAGCTGGCGGAGCCTCGTGGGGTGGGCCTAGCCGGGCTGGCGAGGCTTCGTGGGGTGGGGAGCTTGCGGAGCTTCGTGGGGATCTCATGTCGCGACGACCTCCAGCAGTTGCTTGGCGCGTTCGGAGACCAGCCGGCCATCGTGGGTGACGCAGCAGCCGGCCGTGATCTCGTCCTCGAAGTCCAGGTGCAGCGTCCCGTCCGTGACCAGGTGCTGGACCAGGGTGGCCACGTTGCGCGCGTAGAGCCGGCTGGCGTCGACCGCGACCAGTGAGGGCAGGTTGGTCGTCCCGTCGATGAGCGCGCCGCCATCGGTCTCCACCACCTCGCCGGGCCGGGTCAGCTCGCAGTTGCCTCCCCCGTCGGCGGCGACGTCGACCAGCACCGATCCCCGCGACATGCGCTGGGCCATCTCCGCCGTGACCAGGATCGGTGACCGGCGCCCCGGTACGGCCGCGGTGGTGATCACCACGTCGACCGCCGCCACCCGCTCACCGAGCAGCTCCCGCTGGCGGCGGAGGAAGTCCTCGGACTGCTCTCGCGCGTAGCCGCCCTGGCCTTCCTGCGACTCGAGACCCAGCTCGAGGAAGGTGGCGCCCAGGCTCTTCACCTCCTCCTTGGCGGCCGGGCGCACGTCGTAAGCCTCGACCACCGCACCCAGCCGGCGGGCGGTCGCGATGGCCTGCAGGCCGGCCACGCCCGCACCCAGCACCAGCACCTTGGCCGGCGGAATGGTCCCGGCCGCGGACATCAGCATCGGGAAGTACTTGCCGAGACGGTTGGCCGCCAGCAGGACCGCCTTGTACCCGCTCAGGGAGGCCTGGGACGACAGCGCGTCCATCGACTGGGCACGGGAGATGCGCGGTACCAGGTCGAGGGAGAAGGACGTGATCCGCCGCTCCTGGAACACGTCGACCAGAGCGCGCTGCTGGCCCGGCTGCAGGAAGCTCAGGACCGCGGACCCGGCCTCGATCGCCCGCGCCTCCTCCAGCTGCGGCGGCTGGACCTTGACGACCAGGCCCGCACCCTGATACCCCTCGGAGGCGTTCGCGACGACGGCCGCCCCGGAGGCCTCGTAGACGGCGTCGTCATAGCTGGCGGCGACCCCGGCGCCGTGCTCCACCGACACCTCGACGCCCGCCTTCCGGAGCCGTGCGGCGGAATCGGGCGTGATCGCCACGCGTCGCTCGCCCGGGATGGTCTCGCGTGGCGCGAACACCTTCATAGCCAGGAGAAGGGTAGGCGGTGCGGCCAAGGGGCAGCCGATGCGTTCACACCCAGGGGCGCGGCCGAAAACATGGCGAGATATGGGGCGTCCAGGTGGTGGGGCCGATGCAAGGCGCCGCCGAGAAGCGCAGGGAGTGCGGCCGTTCCCTCGTGACCGAGCACCACAGGCGGCAACACCGCAGCAGTGCCGCATGGGCGTTCCAGATCCGTCGGCGCTTTCGGCCGCGCCCCTGACACCCTCCACCCCTGGGTGGAGGCTGGTGGAGCCGGGTGGAAGGGGAAAATCCACCGCCGCGCCGATGTGGGAAAGAGGCCGCGGAACCGACGATCGAAGCGTCAGAACCAACCCTCTCAGTCCAGGAGGCTTCCCCCGCCATGTCACCCACAGTGCTCTCGGAGTTCGCGATCTACGCGGTGGTCGCCGCGTTCGTGATCTACCGCCAGCTGGTGCCCCGGCCGGTGCGGGGCGCGAGCACCATGTTCGTCCTGCCCCTGATCCTGGCCGGCTACGGTGCCTACTCGCTGCTCCTGTCGCCGCCGGACGGAGCCGCCACCTATCTGATCCTGGCCGGCGAGCTCGCGATCTCCGCCGTAGCCGGCGTGACCCGGGGGTTCACCATCCGGTTCTGGGTCGACTCCGGTGGCGTTCCGATGCAGCGTGGCACGTGGCTGACCCTCGTCGTCTGGGGCCTCTTCATCGCGGTGCGGGTCGGCGGCTTCGCCCTCCTCGGTGGCGCCCTGGGCACCCCCGAGCTGCTCCTCTCGTTCGGCATCTCGCTGTTGATCCAGTCCGCGGTCACCTACCTCCGCGGCCAGGCGCTGCCGCGGGTGGTTCGGCAGCCGGAGGGTCTCTACCAATGATCAGTCGCGGAACCCGCCTCGTCGTCGGCCACCCGTGGATCGTGATCGGCCTCTGGGCGGTCGCGATCCTGGCCACCGTCGTGCTCCTGTTTCCCGGTCTGAGCAAGGTGCCTCAGACCGATCTCTCCCTCCCCAGCGGCACCGACTCGGTCCGGGCCCAGAACATCCTGCAGCAGCACTTCCCGGATCGCTCCCATGCCGACACCCTGGCCGTGGTCGTCGTCGATCAGCGAACCCTCGGAGCGCGCGATGCGCAGGTCGCGCAGAGCCTGACGAGCTGGCTCGAAAGCCAGTCCTTCGCCTCCTCGGTCGCGCCCGCGATCCCCAGCCAGGACCGCAAGGCGATGCTCATCGACGTCACCCTGGCGAGCGGTGCCGACACCACGGCCAACGGCGCCGCGATCGAGCACCATCTCTCCAATCTGGACCTGCCGTCCGGGGTACAGGTGACGGCGATCGGAACGCCGATCGTCGACCAGGACCTGACCAGCAGCACCGGGGGCTCGATCGGGAGCGCGAGCGGGGGCTCCGGGTCCAGCCTCCTGAGCCCGCTTCGCATCATCTCCCTCCTGTTGGTGCTGGTCGTCCTGGCCCTCGTCTACCGCTCCCCGCTCGCCGTGCTGACACCGCTGCTCACGATCCTCGCGGCGCTGGTGGTGGCGCTGGGCGTGACCGGTTGGGCGGCGGTACACCTCTCGCTGCCCTTCAGCTCGTTCACCGACACGTTCCTGTTCGCGGCCATGCTCGGCGCGGGCACCAACTACGGGCTGTTCCTGATCTCCCGCTACCGGGAGGGGCTGGGCGCCGGGCTGCCACCCCGCGAGGCACTCGAGCTCGGGCTTTCGAGGGTCGCCGAGGCGATTCTGTGCAGCGGCTTCACCGTCGTGGTCTCGATGTCCTTGATGCTGGCCGTCAGCTTCGGCTTCCTTCGGGCCCTGGCGCCGATCGCGATCGGGGTCGGAGTGATGCTGATCGCCGGCCTGACGCTGCTCCCGGCCCTGATGCGGATCCTTGGCCGGGCGCTGCTGTGGCCGGCTCGACCGCGCGCCGGATCCGCCCAGACCGCGACCCGGGGCTTCTGGCGAGGCGTCGGCAACGTCGTCACCCGCCACCCCGTCCTGACCGGCGGCGCGGTGGCGGTGGTCCTGCTTCCGCTCGCGACGATCGGCGTCACGACCGGTATCTCGTTCGACTCCATCGCGTCCTTCCCCGCCAGCAGTGAGACGCAGATGGCTGAGCAGGCGCTGACCACCCACTTCGCGGGCCAGGACTCCTCGATCACGCTGCTCACGCAAGGCCAGGCCGACCCGGCCGCGGTGAAGGGTGCCGTCTCCCGGGTATCCGGCGTGGTCGCGGTCTCGGCACCGCGCACGTCCGGCGACGTCACCACCTGGTCGGTGTCCATGCGCGGCACCTCGGAGAGCACTCAGGCGGTGAACGAGGTGACCGCGATCGAGAACGCGGCCGGAAGCGCCGCGCCGCATGCGACCGTGCTGTCCAGCGGCGACCCGACGAATACCCGCGACACCGAGCAGATCCTCGACCACGACCTGCTGCTCGTGATGGCGCTGATCGGCGCGACCGTGCTCGTGCTGCTCGGGATCCTGCTGCGGAGCGTCATCCAGCCGATCTACCTGGTGCTGACGACCGCCCTGTCGGTGGCCGCCTCGATCGGGATCGTGGCGTTGATCTACCGCGCGATCGGCGTGCCCGTCTTCTGGACGGTGCCGATCTTCTCGCTCGTGTTCCTCGTCTCACTGGGCCAGGACTTCAACATCCTGCTCGTGTCCCGGATCAAGCGCGAGCTGGAGGAGCACCCACGGCGCGAGGCCATCGCCCGGGCGGTCGGCGCGACTGGCGGCGTCATCTCATCCTGCGGCCTGGTGATGGTGGTCTCCTTCGCGACCATCATCCATCTCCAGTTCTATCTGATCCAGCAGATCGGGGCCACGGTCGTCATCGGCCTTCTCCTCGACACCTTCGTCGTGCGGCCGGTCCTGGTCCCCGCGCTGGCGACCCTGCTGTGGCGCGGTGCCCGTCGAGGCACTCTGCCGATGGCCCGGATCGCGTAGAGCAGCGAGCGTCGCAGGGAACCTGGAAGGGGCGCCGATGCCGACCTATCCTGGGCTGGTCGCGATGCGCAACCTGTGGTTCTGGGGACCGGTGGACGACCGGCTCGCCGTCCCGCGGTCGATCCGGGCGGGGTTCTCGGTGCTCTTCGTGGCCTGGCTCCTGGTCGAGAACCTCCTTCGGGCAGGCCACTTCTCGCTCGGAGATGTCGTCCTCTCGCTGGCCACCTCGGTGGGGGTGGTGGCGACCATCGGCCTGGGCTGGTTCATCCCTGTGCGGCGCGGGCCTCGCGACAACTGGTGGCGGCTGTTGATCGTGGTCGTCGTCGCCACGCTCGGCATCGTTTCGCTGTTCCTTCAGGGGGTCAACAGCCCGGGTCAGGTGGCGACGTTCGCGGCGATCATCATGGCCTCCTCGATGGGCCTGGTGGGGATCCCGGTCGCGGTCATCTCGGCAGGCGTCTATCTCGCCTACGTCACCCACGGCGTGTGGGGCGCGACCGCCGACGTCCGGGCCGCGACCGTCGGCGGTCTCCTCCTGTCGGTCGGGGCGGCCTACTTTCTGCCCATCTGGGCGCGCTATGTCTGGCGGGTGCGGGAGAACGTGGCGGCCACCCGCGAGCGCGAACGGCTCGCCCGCGAGATGCACGACGTGCTGGCCCACACGCTGTCCGGGCTCACCGTGCAGCTGGAGGCGACGCGGCTGCTGGCCGAGCAGCGCCCCGGGGATCCGGCGGTCGCGGTCGCCGTGGCCCACGCGCACCGGCTGGCGCGGGAGGGGCTGCTGGAGGCCCGGCGGGCGGTATCCGCCCTCCGCGGGGACCTGCCGGGTCCGGCCCAGCTCGAGCAGCTCCTCCACGACTTCGAAGTGGAGAGCGGCGTCCGCTGCCGTCTCGACATCGAGGGGACGCCGGTCCCCCTCCGCCCGGATGCACAGCTGGCGCTCTATCGGACCGCGCAGGAGGCGCTGACGAACATCCGCAAGCACGCCGACGCCACCTCGGTGGTGCTGCGTCTGGTCTGGTCGCGCCACGGCGCGGAGCTCACGGTAGAGGACGAGGGCACGCCCAAGCCTTCGCTCGCCCCGGGCGGGTACGGCCTGACCGGAATCCGCGAACGGGCGACGCTGGTCGGCGGCTCACTGGAGGCGGGACCGATCGAAGGCGGCTTCCGGGTCCGGCTGCGCGTGCCGGCGTGACCACCGTCGTCGTCGCGGACGACCAGACGGTGGTCCGCGAAGGTCTGGTGACCCTGCTCGGCCTCCTGCCCGGCATCGAGGTGGTCGGCTCGGCGGCCGACGGCGAGGCGGCGGTGCGGCTGGTGGCGGAGCGGGACCCGGACGTGATCCTGATGGACCTGCGGATGCCGGTGGTGGGCGGCGTCGAGGCCACACGCAGGATCCAGGCCGAGCATCCGCGCACGCACGTCATCGTGCTCACCACCTACGACGACGACCAGTCGATCCTGGCGGCGGTCCAGGCCGGCGCTCGCGGATACCTGACCAAGGACGCGGGCGCGGGCGAGATCCGGGAAGCGATCGAGACCGTCGATCGCGGCGACACGCTGCTCGAGCCGCGCGTGCAGGCCCGCCTGCTCTCCGCGCTCTCCTCGGCCGGCCCCGCGGCTTCCGATCCCGGCGAGCGCGAGGTGGCGTCAAGGCCACTCGACCGGCTCACGCCGCGCGAGCAGGAGGTGCTTCGCCTGATCGCCCAGGGACTGGCGAATCAGGAGATCGCCTCGCTCCTGTTCGTCAGCGAGGCGACGGTCAAGACACACATCAACAACCTCTTCTCCAAGCTCGGCGTTCGCGACCGCGCGCAGGCGGTCGCCTATGCCTACCGCAGCGGCCTGGTGCCGTAGAGAGCCGCCGGGACCCGAAGGACACCTGGCCGCGCGGCAAGCGGCGGCCCGCGACGCGCACGCTAGAAACCACATGGGTCGAATCAACGAGCGCGTCGCCATCTCGGTCGTCTACATGGCGTCGATGTTCATGTCGATCCTGGACTCGACGATCGTCAACGTCGCGCTGGCCACGATCGGTCGCGAGTTCCACCAGCCGGCCTCCACGGTGGCGCTGGTCTCCATCTCCTACCTGGTGGCCCTCGCCGTCTCGATCCCCGCCTCGGGGTGGTTCGGCGACCGCTTCGGGGGCAAGCGGGTGCTGACCTTCGCGGTCCTGCTCTTCACGCTGTCGTCGGCCGCCTGCGGTCTCGCTCCCAACCTGGGGCTCCTGGTACTGGCGCGGTTCATCCAGGGGATGGCGGGTGGCCTGATGACGCCGGTTGGGATGGCGATGCTGTACCGCGTGTACGGCCCCGCCGAGCGGCCGGTGGTGGCCCGACGTCTGACGCTGGTGACGACGCTGGCTCCCGCCAGCGGACCGATCCTCGGAGGGCTGCTGGTCGAGTACCTCTCCTGGCGCTTCGTCTTCCTCGTCAACGTCCCGATCGGCGCCGCGGCGGTGATCTTCAGCCTGCTGTGCCTCCGCAACACGCGCCTCGATGACCCGGGCCGCTTCGACCTGATCGGCCTCCTGCTCAGCGGGATCGGGTTCGGAAGCCTCATGTTCTCCTTTTCCGAAGGCCCCGCCCTGGGATGGACGAACCCCGGCATCCTGCTCACCGGGCTGCTGGGGGTGGTCCTGCTTTGCGCCACGGTCTGGTACGAGCTCCGGACGCCCGAGCCGCTCCTCCACCTGCGCCTCTTCCGCGACCGCCTGTTCCGCTCCGTGAACCTCACCTTCCTGATCGGGTCGATGCCGTTCGTGGGGACGCTGTTCCTGTTCCCGACCTATCTGCAGGACGCGCTCGGGCAGACACCGCTGGTGGCGGGCGTGACGGTCTTCCCGGAGGCGATCGCGATCCTCCTCACCACTCAGGTCACTTCGCGGCTGTACCCGACCGTCGGGCCCCGGCGGCTGCTGACCGGAGGCCTCCTCATCGTGGGAGTCGCGATCGCGCTGATCGCGGCGGTGCCGCCGGAGAGCAACCTCTGGGTCTATCGCGGGCTCATGTTCCTGCTCGGGGTCGGACAGGCCAACGTCTTCATGCCGGCGCAGGTGTCGGCGTTCGCCACCATCTCGAAGCGGGAGACCGGCGCCGCCTCGACGATCTTCAACTCCGGCCGCCAGGCGGGGGCCGCGATCGGGGTCAGCGTGCTCGCGACCACCCTGGGCATCCTCCATCCGACCCTGGCGGCGGCCGGGGTCGCCACACCCGACCTGGCGGCCTACCGGATCGCGTTCCTGGTCGCCGCCGCCATCGCCTGGCTGGGTGCGCTGTCGGCGCTGTGGGTGTCGGACGCGGACGCGGCACCGACGCTACGGGGTCGCGCCGTCCGACAAGCACCACCGCAGGCGGAGGCCGAAGCTTAGCGCCGGGCCGTAGGCCCCGTTGGTGCACCTCCGGGTGGTACGCGCGCCGGGTAGGCCCCGTTGGTGCACCTCCGGGTGTTACGCGCGCCGGGTAGGCCCCGTTGGTGCACCTCCGGGTGGTGGTGGGCGCGCCCGGTAAGGCCCAACGGACGGCGATCCCACCTGCGGGACGCCGGTTCGGGCGGCGTGTGGGACCCTGGAAGGGGATGACCAGCACACTCCGCGAGGACACGTCGGGGATGGCGCTGCGCCCGCCCGTAAACCGGGTCAGCCGGCGCGCGATCTGGTACTGGATGCTGCGCGCCCTACCCGGCTGGGTGGTGCTGGTCGCCGCGCAGGTCGCGCTCTGGGTGGTGGTCCCCCAGGATGAGTTCTGGCACATCGCGGGCCTCGTGGTCACGGTCGTCCTCGCGCTCGCGCACCTGGGCGTCATGCCGCCCTGGCGCTACGCGGTGCACCGCTGGGAGGCGACGCCGGACGCGGTCTACACGCAGGTCGGCTGGATCGACCAGGAGCGCCGCATCGCGCCCATCTCGCGCGTGCAGACCGTGGACAGCGAGCGGGGCGCCATCGAGCGGCTCTTCGGACTCGCCAACGTGACCGTCACCACGGCCTCCGCGGCGGGACCCATCCACATCCACGGCCTGGACTACGCCGTCGCCCAGCAGCTGGTCGACGACGTCACCACGCGCGCCCAGGCCACGCGGGGCGACGCCACGTGATCCCACCTCACGAGACGCCGTCAGCGCCGACCTCCTCGAGCGGGGACCCCGGCAGCAACGGCTTCCCTCCCCCCGCCCCCTACCAGTCGGTCCCGGCCGCGGCCGGCCGCGGCGAGGACGTCCTCGAGGTTCCCTGGCGGCGTCTCAACGCGCGGATGCTGGTCGCGAGACCGTTGAGCGACCTGATCCGCTTCATCCCCGGTATCGCGGTGCTGTTCCTGCTCGGGCACGCACGGGGAAGCGACTGGTGGGGCCTGGTCGGCGTCGGGCTGGCGCTCGCGGTCGGCGTCGTCCGCTGGTTCACCACCACCTTCCGGATCACTCCGGACCAGGTGCAGGTACGCAGCGGTTTCGTGAATCGGAAGACGCTGACCGTCCCGCTGGATCGTGTGCGCACGGTCGACGTGACCGCGCCGTTTCTGCACCGGCTCCTGGGCCTGGCCCGGGTGAGCGTGGGCACCGGCCAGTCGGACCGGCACAACGACGCGGTCCGGCTCGACGCCCTGGGAGCGGCGGAGGCCGACCAGCTGGCGGGGGAGCTCCTCCACCGGCACCGGGAGGTGGTGGCGGAGGACGCGCACCAGGCCGGCCTGCCGGCGCCGCCCGAGGCGCGCGTGCAGGGATCCCCGGCGGCCGCTGCCGGCGCCACGGACCTGGCCCGGTTCGATCCCGCCTGGATCCGGTTCGGTCCCTTCACGCTCTCCGGCCTGGTCACGGTCTTCGTGGTGGCCGGCTTCGTGAGCCGCTACGTCTCCTACATCCACGTCAACTACCAGAGCCTGCCTGGGGTGCAGGCGGCCGAGCGGGGAGCGGCGGCCGGCGGGCTGATCGCGATCGTGGTCGTGCTGGCCCTGCTGCTGATCCTGGTCGTCCTTCTGCTCTCCACGGCTGGATACGTGGTCGCCTTCTGGGGCTTCCGGCTCAGCCGGCAGGCGGAGGGCACCCTGCAGGTGCGGCGTGGCCTGTTGACGACGCGCGCGATCACCATCGAGGAGCGCCGCCTGCGGGGCGTCGAGCTCTCGGAGCCTCTCCTGCTGCGGCTGGTCAGGGGCGCGCGCTGCATCGCCATCACGACGGGACTGCGGGTGGGCCGCGGCGCTGACCGTGGGGGCTCGATGCTGCTGCCCCCGGCGCCGCGGGACCTTGCGTTGCGGGTGGCGGGCGAGGTGATCGACGACCCGCGACCGGTGGCGGCGCCGCTGCGGCGCCACGGGCGGCCTGCCATGCGCCGGCGCTTCACCCGTGCCCTGCTGGTCGCGATCATCCTCTGGGCGCTGGCGGTCCTCGGCTGGCGCCTGGTCGGGGTCGGGGCGGGGTTCTGGACCGCCTCGGTCGTGATCCTCCCGCTCGCCGCCCTGCTCGCCTGGGACCGCGGTCGCTCGCTCGGCCACACCGTGCAGGACGGCTGGTTCGTCGTCCGCATCGGGTCCCTGGTCCGTCGCACCAGCATCGTGAGCTGCGACGGCGTGATCGGGTGGAATCTGCACCAGAGCTTCTTCCAGCGCCGGCTGGGTCTCGTCAACCTCTCCGCGACCACGGCCGCCGGGCGTCAGCAGTACGCCGCGCAGGACCTCTCGCTGGCGGAGGCGGTCGCGACCTGCGAGGAGGCGAGGCCAGGCCTGCTGCAGCCTTTCCTGGTACAGCCAGACCAGATCTCCCACGTCCGAGGTGGGGCTTCGGAACGCGGCCGAAAGCCCCGACGGATCTGAAGCGCCCATGCGGCACATCTGCGGCGTTGCCGCCTGTGATGCTCGCTCACGAGGGGACGGCCGCACTCGCTGCGCTTCTCGGCGGCGCCTTCCATCTGCACCACCTGGCCGCCCCATCTCTCGCCGGGTTTCCGACTGCGCTCCTAGGATGGGCTCACTACGATGACCCCGATCGTCAATGACCTCACGTTTCAGGCCGCGACCGTCAACGGGTCCGGGAGTCAGTCGGCGAACCTGGTCCTGACCCGTGCGGTCTTCGCGATGGGGATCCCGGTCGCGCCCAAGAACGTCTTCCCGTCCAACATCGAGGGACTCCCGACCTGGTACCAGCTTCGCGTCTCTCCCCAGGGCTATCAGGCGCGCAAGGGCGAGCCCGACATCGTGGTCGCGCTCAACCCCCAGACCTGGCGGACCGACCTGGAGGCGCTTCGGCCGGGCGGGGTGGTGGTGCACGAGGAGGCCTATTCGACGGCCGGGGTGCGCGACGACCTCAGCTACTACGGAGTGCCGTTCGCGAAGCTCGCGAAGAGCAGGATCACCAACGACGCTCTGCGCAAGCAGCTGACGAACATGCTCTACGTGGGGGTCGTCGGCGGCCTCCTGGGGATTCCGCTCGACGACCTCGCTCACGGGGTGCGTCGCACGTTCCCCACCAAGCCCAAAGCGTGGCAGTCGAACGTGGACGCGATCTCCGTCGGTTACGAATACTGGAAGGAGCACTTCGCCGATCGGCCATGCGGGTTCCAGCTCCAGCCGGTGCCGGGCGGCACCCAGGGTCTGGTGCTGCTGGAGGGCAACCAGGCGGCGGCGCTGGGCTCTGTGATGGGCGGCTGCACGGTCGCCGCCTGGTACCCGATCACGCCCTCGTCGAGCCTGTGTGAAAGCCTGATCTCCTACGCCAACCGGTTCCGCCGCGACCCCGAGACGGGCGAGCTGAAGATCGCGATCGTCCAGGCCGAGGACGAGCTGGCGGCCCTGGGGATGGCGATCGGGGCCGGCTGGACCGGCGCGCGGGCGATGACGTCCACCAGCGGGCCCGGGATCTCGCTGATGGCCGAGTTCACCGGGTTCGGCTACTACGCGGAGATCCCGGTCGTCATCTTCGACATCCAGCGCGTGGGGCCCTCGACCGGCCTTCCCACCCGCACCTCACAGGCCGACATCGGCTTCGTGCACACGATCTCCCACGGAGACACCCGGCACCCGGTGCTGCTGCCGGCGACGGTGGCCGAGGTCTACCAGTTCGCGCAGCAGGCGTTCGACCTGGCGGACCGGCTGCAGACTCCGATCTTCGTGCTCTCCGATCTGGATCTGGGCATGAACCTCTGGATGTCGTCCCCACTCCCCTACCCGGAACGACCGTTCGACCGCGGCAAGGTGCTGTCGGCTCCGGACCTGGACCGGCTCCAGGGCGATTGGGGACGCTATCGCGATGTCGATGGCGACGGCATCCCCTACCGGACCGTCCCCGGAACGCCGCACGAGGCCGCCGGCTACTTCACCCGAGGCTCCGGACACGACTCGTCGGCGCACTACACCGAGGGCGCCGAGGCCTACGCGGGCAACATGGACCGGCTCGCGAAGAAGCTGCGCGTCGGCCAGCATCTGCTGCCGGAGCCGGTGATCGACGACGGCGCGGGATCCGACGCCGGTCTGATCGCGTTCGGGAGCACCGAGCACGCGATCCGCGAGGCGCGCGACGTGCTCGCCGAACGCGGCCTGCCGGTCGACTACCTGCGGGTCCGCTCGCTCCCCCTGCACCAGTCCGTGACCGCGTTCGTCGAGGCTCACGACCGCGTCTACGTGGTCGAGCAGAATCGCGACGGGCAGCTCTACGACCTGGTGCGGCTGGCGCTGCCCGGCGGGCTGGTCGACCGCGTCCGTTCCATCCGCCACTACGACGGGCGACCGATCACCGCCGAGACGATCACCCGTCCGCTTTCCGAGCTCGAGGTCACGCCGGTATGAGCACTGCGGTCAACCACATCGGACTTCCCCGCCTCGCCTACAAGGGGGCGGCGACCACGCTCTGCGCGGGGTGCGGCCACAACTCGATCACCAACCACATGATCAAGGCCCTGTTCGAGCTCGGCGTGGACCCGCAGCGCCTGGCCAAGATGTCGGGGATCGGGTGCTCCTCCAAGACGCCCGCCTACTTCGTCGACCGGGCCCACGGCATGAACGCGGTGCACGGCAGGATGCCGGCGACCACCACCGGCGCGCATCTCGGCAACCGCGACCTGATCATGATCGGGGTCTCCGGCGACGGCGACACCGCCTCCATCGGCCTCGGTCAGTTCATGCACTTGGTCCGCCGCAACGTCGACTGCACGTACCTGATCGAGGACAACGGCACCTACGGCCTCACCAAGGGACAGTTCTCCGCGACCGCGGACATCGGCTCCACGCAGAAGCGGGGTGCCGTCAACACCTACCGGCCGATCGACCCCTGCGCGGTCGCCCTCACGCTCGGCTGCTCCTTCGTGGCGCGCTCGTTCAGCGGCGACGGCAAGCAGCTGGTGCCGCTGCTGAAGGCGGCCATCGCCCACCGGGGCATGGCCTTGATCGACATCGTCTCGCCCTGCGTCACGTTCAACGACCACGACGGCTCGACCAAGAGCTACAGCTGGGTCAAGGACCACGACGAGCAGATCCAGGACGTGTCGTTCATCCCCTACTTCGAGGAGATCGAGGTCGACTACGAGCCCGGCGAGACGACGGTGGTCGAGCTGCACGACGGCTCGCACCTCCGCCTGCGCAAGCTGGGTGAGGACCACGATCCCACCGATCGCATCGGTGCGCTGTCTCTGGTCGAGCGGTCGCGGGACGAGGGCCAGCTGGTGACCGGGCTGCTCTACGTCGACGAGTCGGCGTCCGACTTCGCGACCGCCGAGAAGCTCCCCCAACGTCCGCTGCACGAGTTCGGTGAGGAAGACCTCCGGCCCTCGCGCGAGGCCTTCGCGGCGCTGATGGCGGAGATCGCCTAACCCCGCACGCCCGCCCCACCCACCGACGGCGGTAACGCCAGAGTGTCCGCACTCCGACCCTACGCCCGGGGTTTTAGGGTCGGAGTGTGGACACTCTGCCCTAACGGGCCCGCCCCGCGGCGGAGGTGAAGATGCCCTGGTCGACCACCACGCCAGACTGCTCGGTCGAGGTCTGGAAGCGCGCGGAGGATCCGTCCACCCACATCGAGACGGTGAGCGTCTCGCCCGGCAGGACCGGACGCACGAACCGGGCCCGCATCGACCCGAAGCGGTGGGGATCGGAGCCGCAGAGGGCGTTGAGGAGTGCGCGCCCGGTGAACCCGTACGTGCAGAGTCCGTGGAGGATCGGGCGCGGGAAGTGGCCCCGGGCCGCGAACGTGGGGTCGGAGTGGAGCGGGTTGCGGTCGCCGCTCAAGCGGTACAGCAGGGCCTGCTCCGGTCGCGTCGCATAGGCAACCCGCTCGTCGGGTGCCCGAGCCGGCGGTTCCCACGCCGCGGACGGACCGCGCTCGCCGCCGAACCCCCCCTCGCCACGGATGAAGACGGAGGAGCGGGTGGTGACCAGAGGCGCGCCGCTCGTCGCGTCGACCGCCGACGCCTCGCTGACGACGAGCGCCCCCGAGCCCTTGTCCCAGATCCCAGTGACGCGCGACGACGTGCGGGCGACGCCCGAGACGGGCAGCGCCCGGTGCAGCTCCACCTCCTGCTCGGCGTGAACGAGCATCGCGGCGTCGAAGTCGCCCAGGCGCCGGGCGCGGCCACCCCGTGCGATCAGCACCCCGAACGTCGGCAGCACCCTCTGCTCCACGTCCTGGCTGTTCTCGGTCGTGAACTCCAGCTCCTGCAGCGGATCGCCCAGGCCGGCGCCCACACCGAGCGCGTAGAGGATGGCGTCGGTCCCGTCCCAGGACCGCTCCGCGGGCTCGCTCTCGACGCCGATCAAGGACAGGTCGAGTGGCACGACTACACCCCGATCCGCTGGGCGAGGCGCTCTCGGTGGTAGGCCACGTCGCCCAGAAAGAGCTGGCTCGACTTCGCCCGCTTGAAGTAGAGGTGGGCGTCGTGCTCCCAGGTGAAGCCGATGCCGCCGTGGATCTGGATGTTCTCCCCGGCCGCGAAGAAGTAGGCGTCGGAGCACACCGCCTTGGCCAGGCTGGCGACCACCGGGACCTCCTCGGAATCCTCCGCCGCCGCCCACGCCGCGTACTGGGCGGTGGAGCGCGCCGACTCCAGCTGCAGGAGCATGTCGGCGCACTTGTGCTTGATCGCCTGGAAGCTGCCGATCGGGCGGCCGAACTGATAGCGGACCTTCGCGTAGGCGACGCTCATGTCGAGACATCGCTGCGTCCCGCCGACCTGCTCCGCCGCCAGGCCGATCGCCGCCAGGTCGAGGGTCCTGGAGAGCGCCGGTCCCGCCCCGCCCTCGGCACCGAGCAGCCGTCCCGGCACGGACGAGAACTCGAGGCGCGCCAGCCTGCGGGTCTGGTCGAGCGTCGGAAGCGCCGTCCTGGTCAGGCCCTCGGCGTCACCGTCGACGGCGAGCAGGGAGAGGCCACCCGGAGTGCGGGCGGCGACCAGGACCAGGTCGGCCACGTGGCCGTCGAGCACATACGCCTTGTGCCCGCTGAGGCGCCACTCCCCGCCCGACCGCTGCGCCTCGAGCGCGACGCCGCCCTCATCCCACCGGCCCTCGTCCTCGGTCAGGGCGAGCGTCGCGATGCGCTCACCGCTCGCGATCCCGGGGAGATAGTCGGCGCAGGCCTGCTCGTCGCCGGATTGCAGCAGCGCGTTGGCGGCCAGTACGACGGTCGCGAAATACGGCGCGCAGAGCAGCGACCGCCCCATCTCCTCGAGCACGATCGCCAGCTCGACGTAGCCCAGGCCGATCCCCTCCCATCGCTCGGGCACGGTCAGCGCCTGGAGGCCGAGCTGGCTTGCCATCTGCTCCCAGACCTGGCGGTCGAAGCCCTCGGCGGTCGCCATCGACCGGCGGACCTCGGCCGGCGGCGACTTGTCGTCCAGGAAGTCGCGCACGGTGCGTCGCAGATCCTCCTGCTCCTCGGTGAACACCATCCCACCTGGCATCTCAGGCCTCCTTCGTCACCACCAGCGCATCGAGCGCCTCGATCCGCCCCGCGCCACACCAAAGCGGGTTCGCCTCGACCGCCTGGAGGCGCGGACCGAGCATGGCCGCCACGCCCATCAGCCGGACCAGCACCTGGACCAGGCGGGGCAGGTCCACCGGGTCGGTGCCACGCGCCCCGCGCAGCACCGCGGCCGCGCGCAGCTCCCCGAGCATCTCGGTCACGTCGTCCTCGTCGGCAGGCAGCACCCGCAGCGCCACGTCGTGCAGCGTCTCCGCCCAGATCCCGCCCAGCCCGACTGCGAGCACATGACCGAACGTGGGATCGGCGGTGATCCCCGCGAGCAGCTCGACTCCCCCTTTGCGCATCGGAGAGACCAGCACCGCGCGGCCGCCGCCGACCCTGGCGAACGCCTCTCGTACCCCGGCGTCGGTGTCAACGTCGAGCGCGACCCCGCCCAGCTCCGTCTTGTGGGCGATCCCCGCTCCGCAGACCTTGAGCGCTACCGGGTAGCCGAAGCCGGCCGCGGCCGTCACCGCCTCGCCGGCGCTCGTCGCCAGCCGTGCCGGGACCACCGGGACCCCTCCCGCCTCCAGGATCCGGCGGCTGTCGGTCTCGGCCCAGGTTCCCGGCGCCAGCTCCGCGACCCAGGCCAGCGGCGCCGGCGACGCGGCCCCGCGGGCGGCGTGGGCCCGGCGCCGGCGCTCTCGCCAGCGCAGCGAGTGGCCGATCGCGGAGAGGGCGAACTCGAGGCCCCCGACCTGATGGATCCCACGGTTCAGCAGGAGCTCGCGCGCGATCGGATCGAGGTCGGTGCAGGTCGTCCGTACCGACACCACCGGGATCGGCGCCTCGGCGATCGCCTGCGCGTGCTCGTCGACCCGGTCCGCGACAGCGGCGTCGCCGGGTGCCACCGGCGTCGTCAGGAGGGGACCGAGGACGAACGCGAAGTCGAGGTCGGGATCCCGCGCGACCACACGGAGCGCCTCCACCATCGGGGTCCGACCCCGCACCGAGGCCACGCCGCCCTGGTGGGCAAGGCCGAAGCCGGTGACGTCGACCGGGTTCTGCGCGTTCGTGAACCCGGGGAGGATCTTTTCCAGCGCGGCCACCGTGGAGGGGCCGAAGGCGGGGATCGTCATCCCTTCCTCGTCGGAGCGGTCGACGATGATGTCGCAGGCGCCGCCCGAGGCGGTGATCACCCCCATCCGAGGACCCGGCAGCGGAGGGCCGTAGCCAAGCAGTCCGGCCGTGATCAGAAGCTCCTCCAGGCTGCGGACGCGGATCACCCCCAGCTGGTGGAGCGCCGCGTCGACGACGGCGTCGTCGCCCGCGACGGCGCCGGTGTGGGCGAGCGCCATCTGCTGTCCACCCGCGCTCCGCCCGACCTTGAGGACCACCAGGGGCTTGCCGGCACCAAGCGCCCGGCGCGCCAGGGCGGCGAAGCGATCGGGCTGGCGGATGCCCTCCAGAAAGAGCGCGATCACGCGCGTCGCCGGGTCCTCGATCAGGTACTCGATGACGTCGGCCGTCGTCACCATCGCCTCGTTGCCCATCGAGACGAGCAGGCTCACCCCGATCGCGTGGTCTCGCGCGAACGCCTGCACCGCGCTGGCGAGGGCGCCGCTCTGCAGCACCACCCCGACCGGCCCGGCGATCAGCGGCGGCGCGATGGTGAGCCCGTAGGGGGCGACCTTCTCCGTCGCGTTGATGAATCCGAGCCCGTTCGGACCCAGCACCGTGATCCCGTGCGTGGTGGCCCGCTCGATCACCCTGCGCTCCCGCAGCCGCCCTTCCTCCCCCCGCTCCGCGTAGCCGGCCGCGAGCACCACCAGGTTCTTGACCCCGGCCGCCCCGGCGTCCTCGATGACCGGTTCCACGGCATCGGTGGGGACCAGCGCGAACGCGAGGTCGACGGGCTCCTCGAGATGGCGGAGGGTGGGTCGAGTGGGCAGGCCGAACACGGTCGGGTGGTGCGGGTGGATGGGCACGAAGCGGCCTTCGAAGCCTGCCCTCTGCAGGCTCTGGTAGACGTTCTTCGCCCAGCCCGAGGTGTCCGACGCCCCGACCAGAGCGAGGCTGCGGGGGCCGAAGAGACCCCGGAGCCGTTCCGGTGAGGCGAGGTTCGCGGTCGGGGGCCGGTGCCCCGCGATCCCGGCCCCGTCCGTCACTCGGGGCGCCCTGCCGCAGGCGCCGGGGCGGGCGCCGCCGCCGGCCGGCCCAGGGCGGGGCCGAAGCTCTGTTCGATCATCGATGACAGGCGGTCGAGGTCCCACGGTCCGTTCGAGGTCAGCGTCCGGATCGGCTGCGGCGTGTTGTACAGCGACACCTCGTACCCGCGAGCGTGGATCACCTGCCCCGTGATCCAGTCGGAACGGACGCTGGCCAGGAACGCGACCGCCGGCGCCACGTTCTCCGGCGCACGCTCGTCATCCTGGGGCATCCGGCGCCGATCCTCGGGGACCGAATCCGTCATCCGGGTCGCGGCACCGGGGGAGATCGCGTTCGCGGTCACCCCGTACCGGGCGAGCGCGTTGGCGCACGAGTAGGTGAACCCGACGATGCCCATCTTGGCGGCCGCGTAGTTCGGCTGCCCCGGCGCACCGTGGAGCCCCGACACCGAGGTGAAGTTGATGAGCCGGTGGTGCGCGTGCTGGTCGCGAAGCTCCCGCCAGTAGGCGGCCGCGTGGCGCGTGGTGTTGAAGGTGCCGCGCAGGTGGACCCGGATGACCGCGTCCCACTCGCCCTCACTCATGTTGAAGACCATGCGGTCGCGGAGGATGCCGGCCACGTTGACCAGCACGTCGAGCCGGCCGTAGGTCTCGATGGCCTGGCGGATCAGCTGCTCGGCCTGCGCGAAGTCGGCCACGTCCGCGGTGTTGGCGACCGCGCGCCCTCCGGCCTCCTCCACTTGGTCCACCACGCGCTGCGCGGGGCCGGTGCTGGCCCCGGTGCCGTCGAGCTCGACACCCAGGTCGTTGACCACCACCGAAGCCCCCTGCGCCGCGAACAGCTTGGCGATCCCGGCGCCGATCCCGCGACCCGCCCCGGTGACGATCGCGACCCGATCCTCGAGCATGCTCATCCTGCTTCTCCCCTATCTCGGCAGTCCCAGCGCTCGTTCGGCGACGATGTTGCGCTGGATCTCGCTGGTTCCGGAGTAGATGGTGCCCGCCCGGCTGGACAGGAACACGTCCTGCCACCTGCCCGTCGCGTACCCCTCGCCGTCCGGCCGCACCAGGGCGCCCGGGCCCTCGATGTCGACGGCGATCTCGCCCAGGCGCCGGTGGTACTCGCTCCAGAACAGCTTGTTGATCGAGGCCTCAGGCCCGGGCTCCCGCCGCGCCGCCAGCTGCGCCAGCGTGCGCAGGCCGGTGAACCGCATGATCTGCACCTGCGAGTACGCCCAGGCCAGCTGCTGCCGCACCAGGGGGTCGCGGTCCCGGCCCAGCCCGCGTGCGGTGTCGACCAGCTCCCAGTACTCGCGCTCGTAGGCCAGGTGGGCCACGGTGGCGCTGCCACCGCGCTCGAAGCCGAGCGTCGTCATTGCGACACGCCAGCCGTTGCCGAGACCGCCGATCACGTCGCGCAGGTGCGCCCGGGCGCCGTCCAGAAACGTCTCGTAGAACTCCGACGCACCGGACATCTGATGGATCGGCCGGATCTCGATGTGGTTGTCCTGCAGCGGCATCAGCACGTACGAGAGGTTGTGGTGGCGGGGGGCCGTGTATTCCGTCTTGAAGAGCCCGAAGAACCAGTTGGCGTTGTGGGCACCCGACGTCCATACCTTCTGACCGGTGATCACGAGCTCGTCGTCGTCGATCTCACCCGAGCACTCGACCCCGGCCAGGTCGGATCCGTGGTTCGGCTCCGAGAAGCCCTGACAGAAGACAGCGCGGCCCTCGATGATCTCAGGCAGCAGCCGGGCACGCTGCTCGTCGTTGCCGTGCACGATGATCGATGGTCCGACCAGCGACTCTCCCATCCCACGCCGGATCCGGGGGACCTGCGCCTGGTGGCATTCCTCGTTGAAGATCGCAACGCGCACGCCGTCCCAGCCCCGCCCGCCCACGCTCTCCGGCCACTGCGGGCAGATCAGCCGGGCGTCCTGCAGGGCTCGCTCCCACTCCCGGTACGCGGCGTGACGATAGGTGTGGGAGGGGATGGTGCGAGCGGACCCCGCCATCCCGACCTGCGACCAGTCGGCGAGCCCCGCCAGCTGGGCGGGCGCGTGTTCGCGGATCCAGCCCCGCATCTCCTGCCGGAAGGTCCGCAGCTCCGGACCCAGGTCAAGCTCCACCGGTCTTCCCCTCCTCCCGTTGCGTCCCCACCTTGAGGTCGCGGAACGGTACGTCGACGTCGAGCCGCGGCTCCTTCGGGAGCCCCAGTACGCGCTCGGCGATGATGTTGCGCTGGATCTCGTCGGTACCCCCGGCGATCGACGTGCCGGGGCTGGAGAGCGCCTGCTGTTGCAGGCGGCCCCGCCCCGGCGTGTCCTCGCCGACGACCAGGCCTTCCGCACCCAGGACCTCCATCCCGACCGCGCTCGCGGTGCGGGCCAGCCGGGACCGGGCGATCTTGCCCACCGAGCCTTCGGCGCTCGGGCTGGTTCCCGCGCGAACCGCGGCGGCCGAGCGCAGTCCCATCAGGCGGCCGACCTCCTCCTGCGCGGCGAGCTCCGCCAGGCGCTGCCGCACCAGGGGGTCGCCGTCGCGCTCCAGGCTGCGGGCCACCTCGATCACGCCCGGGGCCAGCAGGTTCTGGCCCATGCTTTCCCGCTCGCCCCGAACGCGGCCGCTGACGACGTCGCCCGCCCGCACCTCGAGCATGCCCCCGCGAACCCCGGGCGCCGCGCTCGGCAGTGCGCTCATGAAGCGTTCGAACATCAGCGTCGTGACGGCGACCGCCCATCCCCCACCGATCTCTCCCACCACCCGGTCGGCGGCGACCCGGGCGCCGTCGAAGAAGACCTCGTTGAAGCCCTCGGCCCCGTTCATCTGATGCAGCGGGTGGATCTCGACGCCGGGCTGGTCGAGGTCGATGATGAAGTAGGTCAGCCCCCGATGCTTGGGCACTTCGGGGTCGGTGCGGGCGACCAGCATCCCGCGATCGGCGAACTGCGCGCTCGAGGTCCACACCTTCTGGCCGTGAACCACCCACTCGTCCCCGTGACGCACCGCCCGCGTCTGCAGCCCGGCCAGGTCCGAGCCCGCTCCCGGCTCGGAGAAGAACTGGCACCACGCCTCCTCGCCGCGGGCCAGCGGAGGCAGGAAGCCGCGCCGCTGCCCGGGTGACCCGTGCGTCAGCAGGACCGGCCCGCCGAGGAGCTGTCCCAGGCTCGCCGGAGGCCCCAGCGCCTCCCGGGCCTGGAATGCCTCCCTGACCGTCCCCTGTACCTCGGCACGCAGGCCGCGTCCGAACGCGTCCGTGGGCCAGCTCGCGAAGCCCCAGCCCGAGTCGGCCAGTCGCGCCCACCAGGCACGGACGGTGAGCTCCGGATCCCAGTTCTGGTCCAGCCAGGCCTCGACATCCCTCCGGACCGTCTCCGGGTCGGAGCGATCGGCATCGGCATCCATCCCGATTACCTCACGAACGATCGTACGGTTCTCTTCGCGGCTTCCAATTAGAACACCCGAGAATCCGGTAAGTCAACGGCCCGATCGCCCGTTAGGCTGGAGGCGATGAGGAGCGAGCATCGAGCGGCGATCGCCGGCATCCACGAGTATCCCCTACGCAGTGTCGCACCGATGAGCGCGCTGCAGATCAAGGCCGCGTCGGCGGCCCGGGCACTCGACGACGCCGGCCTCAGCTGGGCCGACGTCGACGCCGTCTACGACGCGGGAGAGACCGGGTCCGGCGTCGGGCTCTCGATGGCGGAGTACCTCGGGGTGCGGCCGGTCGTCGTCGACTCGACCGGTGTCGGCGGCTCCTCGTTCGAGCTGCACGCCGGGCACGCGGTCCATGCGGTGGCGGCGGGGAAGGCGAAGGTCGCGCTCCTCACGTACGGGTCCACCGCGTACAGCGACCGCCGGGCCATCGGCACCGGGGGGCGCGGGGGGCAGGCGCCGGCTCCGAGCACCAACATGGAGGCGCCGTACGGGCTGACGCTGGTCGGCAGCTACGCGCTCGTCGCCCAGCGCCACCTGCACCAGTACGGCACCACGCCCGAGCAGCTGGCCGAGATCGCCGTCACCACGCGGGCGCACGCGATGCGCAACCCGGAGGCGGTGCAGGCGCTGACGGACCTGGGCCGCCGGGACGTTCGCGAGATCGAGGTGGCGGACGTGGTGTCTTCGCGCCTGGTCGCGGACCCGCTGCATCTGCTCGACTGCTGCATCATCTCGGACGGCGGCGGGGCGGTCGTCATCGTGGCGCCCGAGGTGGCCAGGGACCTGCCCAACCGGCCGGTCTGGATCCTGGGAACCGGCGAGTCGGTCAGGTACCCGGAGAACGGCGGTGACATCACGGTCAGCGCCGCCGCCCGCTCCGGGCCCCCCGCGTTCGGCGAGGCCGGCCTGAGTCCGGACGAGATGGACGTGGCCATGATCTACGACTCCTTCACGATCACCGTCCTCACGCTCCTCGAAGATCTCGGCTTCTGCGCCAAAGGGGAGGGTGGCGGCTACGTCGCCGGCGGCCGGCTGCGCTTCGACCGCCCCGGGGCGCCCGCGCTCAACACCGACGGCGGCGGGCTCTCCTCGAACCACCCCGGGATGCGCGGCATCTTCCTTCTGATCGAGGCCACCCGCCAGCTGCGGGGCACGTCGACGTCCCAGGTGCCGGACGCCGCGCTGGCCGTCGCCCACGGCAACGGCGGCAGCCTGGGGACGCGGCACGCGGCCGGGACCGTGGTGCTGGGGAGGGACTGAAAGATGACCGCAGTCGAGAACGCACCCGCGCGCCCGCAGCCCGAGTTCCCGGAGCCTGACACCGGGCCCTTCTGGGAGGCGACGCGGGATGGGCGCCTCACCTACCAGGTTTGCCGGCGCTGCGGCGGGATCGTGTTCTACCCGCGCGGCCACTGCACGCACTGCACCAGCCTGGAGCTCGATCTGCGCACCTCGGGGGGGCGCGGCACGATCTACACCTTCACCGTGATCCGCCAGCACGGGCACCCGTTCTTCCGTGGTCGGGTGCCCTACGTGGTCGCGTTCATCGACCTCGACGAGGGGTTCCGGATGCTCGCCGAGGTGGCGGCCCCGGATCCCGGGCAGGTGGCGATCGGGCGGCGGGTGGAGGTCGGCTGGGAGGACGGCGGCGACGTGCGCATCCCGATCTTCGCCCTCCGCCCGGAGGGCGACGCGGCCGGCGACCACGGCTGAGGTCGGGCAACGATGTCGGAATCCGAGGAGGTCGGCGGGGATCGCGTGGAGCAGGTGCTGAGCAGCGCGGCGCGTCTCTTCACCAGCAAGGGCTACGACGGCACGAGCATGCGAGACCTCGCGGCCGAGGTCGACATCCGCCCCTCGTCGCTGTACCACCACTTCCCGAGCAAGCAGCACATCCTGTTCGAGATCTGCTACGGCTTCCAGCGGGACTTCAACCTGGAGGTGGTCCCCGAGCTGCGTGCGGACCGGCCGCCGGCGCCGGCGATCCGCGACGCGATCCGGAAACACGTCGAGTTCTCACGGCGCCGGTGGCCGGAGGTGCTGGTCAACATGCGCGAGCGGCGCAGCCTGCCGCCGGAGCAGCAGGCGTCGATCAACGCGCTCCGTCGCCAGTACCGCGACGCGATGGCGGCGGTCATCGAGCGGGGCGTCAAGGAAGGGGCGTTCGGGGTCGCCGACCCCAAGCTGGCCTCGATGCTCATCCTGGACATGGTCAACGGCATGGCCGCGTGGTTCAGACCCCGCGACCGCCGCGACACCGACCGGATGGCGGAGCGGTACGGGGAGGCCGCGATCTCACTGCTGGAAAGCTGGGGCAGGCGGGGCAGGTAGGGCGGTTGGTGCACCAACTGCCCTCTTTGGGGGCCAGAAATGGGGTGTTGGTGCACCAATCGCCTTTCAAAGCCGGTAGCCAGAGGGAGGACTGACATGTTGCTCGTCGACGCCCATCTCGACCTCGGGATGAACGCGCTGCAGTGGGATCGCGATCTCACCCAGGAGGTCACCACCATCCGTGCCCTGGAGGGCGGCATTCCGGGACCGGGGCGCGCGCAGGGAACGGTCTCCCTGCCTGAGCTGCGGCGGGGCCGGGTGGCGTTCTGCGTCGCGACCACCGTCGCGCGCTCGACCGGCACCCCGGTCCGCGGGGTGGACTTCCGCTCCCCGGCCCAGGCGCACGGCATGGCGCAGGGCCAGCTCGCGTACTACCGCGCCCTCGAGCGGCTGGGGCTCGTCGAGGTCATCACCGATCGCCCCGCGCTCGACCGGCTGACCGCCGCCTGGACCGGGTGGGACGAGGGAGGCGCGGCCGGAGAGGGGCCACCGATCGGCTTCCTGCTGAGCATGGAGAGCGCGGACCCGGTGCTGTCGCCGGCTGACCTCGCCGAGTGGCACCGCCTCGGGGTGCGGCTGATCGGCCCCGCCCACTACGGACCCGGGCGGTACGCCGGAGGCACCGGCGTCGAGTCCGGCCTCACCGACACCGGCCGGGATCTCCTGCGCGGGATGGAGTCCCTCGGCATCGCGCTCGACGTGACGCACCTCTCCGACCGTGCGTTCTGGGAGGCGCTCGACGCGTTCGGGGGCCCGGTCATCGCGAGCCACAACAACTGCCGGGCGCTGGTGCCACACCAGCGGCAGCTGGACGACGCCCAGCTGCGCGCGCTGATCGAACGCGACGCGGTGATCGGTTCGGCGCTCGACACCTGGATGCTCCAGCCGGGCTGGATACGGGGGCAGTCCAGCAGCCGCGAAATCCTCCTCGATCGCGTGTGCGACCACATCGACCACGTCTGTCAGCTGGCCGGCGACGCCCGTCACGCCGGGATCGGCAGCGACCTGGACGGCGGCTACGGGCGGGAGCAGTCACCAGGGGACCTCGACACCGTGGCCGACCTGCAGCGGCTGGCGGGCGGCCTGCGCACGCGCGGCTACACGGAGGGAGACGTGGCGGCCGTCCTCCACGGCAACTGGCTGCGCGCGTTCGCCGACCTCCTCTCCCCCGAGGCCATCTGTCGACAGATGGCCCGGAATTCAGGGGCCAGGCGGTACAGGTGTCGACAGATGGCCCACACGCGCGTGCCATACCTGCGCATCATCGGGGCCATGCTCACCAAGCTCCCCTTCGCCTGGTGATGCCGGGCAACCCCCGTTCTCCGGCGTTCGGATCGTTGACCCGGCGCTTGAACCGCATCCGTACGGCCGACGCGGTGCCGCACCATCCCTCGCCCGCCACCCCCGCGGAGGACCGTCGCATGATCTACAACACCCCGGGCTATCTCACGATCGAGCAGCGGCTGCAGCGGCTCCAGGTCCGGCTCGACGAGCTCTCCTGCTGGCGCGACGCGGAGACGCTGCCCATCGGGGAGGGGTGGGAGCTCGACGGTGTCCCGGTCCGGCCCGGCGACGCCTGGCCCGACCGGCACGGCGTCCACACGTTCACCAACCCGCGCCTCGCGGTCCCCCCCGCCTGGCCTCTCGACCAGGCTCGCCTCGCGCTCCACCTGGGTGGCGAGGGGCTGGTGCGACTCCGGTTCGAGAACGGCGAGGAAGAGGGATTCGGGCACGATCCCAACCACCGCCGGCACCCGCTGCTGGGGCGAACCGCGGCCCTGAGCGCGGACGTCACCGCCCGTCTCCCCTTCGGCCAGCCGGTCCGGCACCCCGCCTTCCAGTACGCGGCGCTGGTGCTCGAGGAGCTTGTCCTCCCCCGCTACCTGACGCTGCTCGAGGCCATCGCCGACGCCTGCACCGAGCTCGACGCCGAGGTCGCCGACCCGCTCCTGGGCGCCGCCGAAGGCTCGCTGACGCATCTCGACTGGCCGAGCGAAACCTTCCCGTATCTGCAGCGGATCAAGAACACGCGACAGCTGCAGGCGGTGTGGGAGCTCCCGGCGGAGCTGGCGTCGGAGCCCCCGGCGGCGCCGCTGACGGGGGCCCAGCGCGAGTCGGTGGAGGACGCGCTGGCGGTGCTCGAGCGAGACCTGGCGGCGCTCCGTGAGCGGTATCCCAAGCGCGGTGCGCTGCTGCTCACCGGGCACGCGCACCTCGACCTGGCCTGGCTCTGGCCTCTCGCCGAGACCCGTCGCAAGGCGCGGCGGACCGGGTCCTCGATGCTGGGTCTGCTCCGGCGCAACCCGCAGTTCCACTTCGACCAGTCGAGCGCGCAGTGGTACGACTTCGTCGAGCACGACGACCTGGACCTCTGGCAGCAGGTGCGGGACCAGGTCGCGACCGGACGCTGGGAACCGGTCGGCGGCATGTGGCTGGAACCGGACTGCCAGATCCCGAACGGCGAGTCGCTGAGCCGCCAGATGCTGTACGGCCAGAGGTATTTCGAGCGCCAGTTCGGACACCGGCAGACCGTCGCCTGGGTCCCCGACTGCTTCGGTTTCACCGGCGCGCTGCCGCAACTCCTGCGCCTGGGTGGCCTGGACAGCTTCTTCACGATCAAGGTCAACTGGTCGGAGACGAACAAGTTCCCCTACGACCTCTTCTGGTGGGAGGGGATCGACGGCAGCCGCGTCCTGGTGCACACCCTCGACAACCCGAACAACGGCTACAACGGACAGGCCACGCCGGCCTCGATGATCGCCACCTGGCGCAACTACCGAGGCAAGCAGCTGCACCCCGAGTCGATGATGCCGCTCGGCTTCGGGGACGGGGGGGGCGGCACCACCCAGGAGATGATCGACCTGGTCGAGGCCTCGGACCTCCTGCCGGTCGTCCCCGCCACCCGCTGGGGGCGCGTCGACGAGCTGTTCGCGCGCTTTCACGCCAGCGCCGCCGACCACCGGCTCCCGGTCTGGCTGGGAAACCTCTACCTGGAGCTCCACCGTGGGACGCTGACCACCCAGGGACGAACCAAGCGTCTGCACCGCCAGTCGGAGCGGCAGCTGGTGGCAGCCGAGGTCGCGCGTTCGCTGGTCGCCCTGGCCGGCGGTGAGCTGCCCGGGAGCCTGGAGCCGCTCTGGCACACCCACCTGCTCAACGAGTTCCACGACATCCTTCCGGGATCCTCGATCGAGGAGGTCTACGGCGACGCGGAGGAGCAGCTGGGCGACGTGCTGGGGGCAGCCCGGGGCGCCCAACGCGACGCCGTCGCGGGGCTGGTCGAAGTCAGCGGTGGCCGTGCCGACGGCGCCGACGCCCTGCTCCTGGTCAATACCGAGCTGCGCGACCGACCGCTCCGGGCGGTGCTGGACCGGCCGCTCCTGGGTGCGCAGCCCACCGACGCGGGCTACGTGCTCGCGACCGACGACCCGGTGCCGGCGCTGGGCACCCGGGTGGCCGCGGAGGCGGCCCCGGTCGCGGGGCTCGAGGTCGAGGATCGCCGCCTGGAGAACCGGCGGCTGCGCGTGGAGCTGGCCGACGACGGCACGCTCACCTCGATCTTCGACAAGACGGCGGGGCGAGAGGTCCTGGCTGGGCCCGGGAACCAGCTCTGGGTCTACGTCGACAAGCCGCGCGCCTGGGACGCCTGGGACGTCGACGCGGGGTTCCGCGATCAGGCCGAAGCGGTGACCGCCCTAGAGTCGATGCAGGTCACCGAGCGCGGACCGCATCGAGCGGCGATCCGGGTCGTGCGGCGCTTCCGGCACTCCACGATCACCCAGGACTACCGGCTCTGGTCGAACGGCGACCGTCTCGACATCGCCACCACGCTGGACTGGCACGACCGCCGGTTCCTGCTCAAGGCGCGCTTCCCGCTTGCGGTGCGGGCTCCGTACGCGTCCTTCGAGACGGCGTTCGGGGTGGAGCAGCGGCCGACGCATCAGAACACGTCGTGGGACGCGGCGAAGTTCGAGGTGGCCGGGCACCGCTTCGCCGACCTCTCGGAGCCGGGCTACGGGGTCGCGATCCTCAACGACGGCAAGTACGGGCACGACGTGGTCGGCTCCGAGATCGGTCTCAGCCTGGTCCGCTCGCCGGTCTATCCCGACACGATCGCCGACGAAGGGGAGCAGTCGTTCGTCTACGCGGTCTGCCCCCACCCGGGAACCTGGCTCGAAGGAGGTGTGCTCAGGGAGGCGGAAGACCTGAACACGCCGCTCCTGACCCGGGTCTGCGGGGCCTCCGAGTCCCGAACCTGGCGTCCACTCGCGCTCGAGGGCCTGCCGGTGGCGCTGGGAACGCTGAAACCGCTCGAGGACGGTGGGGGGCTGGTGCTTCGCTGCTACGAGCCGCAGGGAGCGCGCGGCAGCGTCCACGCCACCCTGCCCGAGGGTTGGGCGCTGGACGGCGAGCTGACGATCCTGGAGGATCGCACCGGCGAGGCGGAGACCGCGTTCTCGCCGTTCCAGATCCGCACCTGGAGCCTGGTCAAACAGTGAGCGCCGGCCCCGAGGGCCGGCGCACGCATCACCGGACCTGACGCCTTCTGGGCGGGAATCCCACACGCGGACCGGGACCGGCGTCTCGCTGGGCTCGCCGGTTGCCTATTCCCCGACGGCGGTCGGGGCTCTAGCGTCGATGGCAGATTGTTGCAACTCTCTTCTTCGACGGATCCCCGGACCGCCGTCCGCACCGCGGCGGTGCCGGCCTACACGCAGCGAGAGCTGGACTGGTGACCCGGCTGCGAACCCTGGTCGTCGGTGCCGGCGCCGTCGGCGGTTACTTCGGGGGCCGCCTCCTGGCCGCGGACCGGGACGTGACCTTTTTGGTCCGCCCACACCGGCAGGATGAGCTCCGTGCCGGTGGGCTGCACATCCGGAGCCCGCGCGGCGACGTGGACCTTCACGATCCCGCGACGCTGACCGCGTATCAGATCACGCGACCCTACGATCTGATCCTCGTCGCCTGCAAGGCCTATGACCTGCCGCAGGCGATGACCTCCATCGAGCCGGCGGTGAGTGACGCGACGACGATCCTGCCGCTCCTCAACGGCATGCGACACCTCGACGCGCTCGGCGACCGGTTCGGGCCCGATCGCGTGGTGGGAGGCCACTGTCGCATGTCGGCCACGCTCGACGAGCGGGGCCACATCATTCACCTCAACGACCGCGACGTCCTCGGCATCGGCGAGCTGGGAGGCGGCGTGACCCCCCGTGCTCGAGCGATCGCCGGCGAGTTCCAGGCGGCCGGCTTCGAGACCAGGCCCAGCACGCGGATCGTGCAGGAGATGTGGGAGAAGTGGGTGTTCATCGCCTCGGTCGCTGCGATCACCTGCCTGCTGCGCGGCTCCATCGGCGACATCGAGTCCGCGGGGGCGAGCGACCTCGCACTCGAGGTTCTCGACGAGGCGGCCGAGATCGCCGCCGGGCAGGGGTTCCGACCCCGCGCCGCCTCGATGAACGAATCCCGAGCGCTGCTCAGCCGGCCCGGGTGGACCTTCGCGGCTTCCATGCTGCGCGATATCGAGACCGGGCATCGCTGCGAGGCGGAGCACGTGCTCGGTGATCTGCTGGCGCGTTCCCCGCGGCCTCAGCCGCGGTCGCTGCTCAGGGTCGCGTACGCGCACGTCATGACGTACGAAGCCAGGCGCCGCCGTGAAAGCGCGAAACCGCTCTGGCGTCTCGACGATGCCGACGGACTCCCCGGCGGGGCCTTCGAGCCGGCGGCGCCGGCGGCGGGCTGACTGCGGCGGCCCCTTCCGAGGGGGCCTCGCCCTCGAGAGGACGGGGGGCGGAGCCGCCCGCGGTGGCCGTGACGAGCGTCGGGCATAACGCAGGCGCAGGGACAGACGGCCCCAGGCCCTGGGACAGACGTCATCCACCCCCCGATCCAGCCCATTGGAGAGAAAACGGGCCGCGCATACGGTGAGACGTGGTTATGAACTTGATCGAAGAGTCGCGCACATGAGTCTGGCCGCCCGTGACGGCGTGCGGCGCGATGCGGGGGCGGAGACGTGCTCCCAGGAGGCCCACCCGGTCCACGAGCTCGTCGCGGAGCAGGTGCGCCGTGTGCCCGATCGGACGGCGATCGTCGCGGGGAGCGAGAGCGTCACGTACGCCGAGCTCGGCCGCCGGTCGAACCGGCTCGCCAATCACCTGCGGTCGCTGGGGATCGGGCGTGGCGCGCTGGTCGGCGTCTGCCTGCCGAGGACGGTCGAGCTGCCGATAGCCCTGCTCGCCGTGATGAAGTCCGGCGCCGGGTACCTGCCTCTGGATCCCGCCTACCCGTCCGAGCGGCTTGAATACATGGCGGGCGACTCCGGTCTGTCCGCTCTGCTGACGACCGAAGAGCTCAGCGGCGTCGCCCGGTGGCCCGGCCTGAAGGAGATCCGCATCGACCGCGACCGCGAGGCGATCATGTCCGCCTCCGCGGAGGACCCGGGCGCGGCAGTCGTCGGCCAGGACCGGGTCTACGTCCTGTACACGTCGGGCTCGACCGGCCGTCCGAAGGGCGTCGAGGTCAGCCACGGCTCCCTGGTCAACCTCCTGCGATCCCTCCAGGAAACCCCGGGGTTCGACGAGACCGACGTGCTGCTGGCGACGACGACGGTCTCCTTCGGGCCGCACGCCGCCCAGATGCTCCTGCCGCTGATAACCGGCGCCAGAGTCGTGGTGGGGAGTCGAGAGGCCTTGCTCGACAGCAGGGTGATGACCGACCTGCTCCGCACGTCCGGGGCGACCCTCCTCTCTGCCACCCCCTCGATCTGGGACTTCCTGATGCGCAGCGGCTGGGAGGGTGATCCCGGCTTGAAGGCGCTCTACGGCGGCGAGCCGATGGCGCCGGACGTCGTCAGCCGGCTGCTGGAGCGGTGCGCCTCACTCTGGAACTGCTACGGGTCGACGGAGACGACGATCTGGGCGACGTGCGGCCGGGTGAGGTCGGTGGAGGATGCCCGGTACCTCGGCGAGCCGGTTCGGAACATGCGACTGGCCGTCGTCGACGAAGAGGGGAGCGCGGTCCCGCCGGGAAGGGCGGGAGAGCTCCTGATCGGAGGCCCGGGCCTGGCGCTGGGCTACCTCCGCCGTCCGGAACTGACCTGGGAGCGCTTCATCACCGACCCGCTGGGGACGCGGGAGCGCATGTACCGGACCGGGGATCTGGTGCGTTGTGAGGAGGATGGCCGCCTACGCTTCCTGGGCCGCGTCGACCACCAGGTGAAGATCCGTGGATTCCGCGTCGAGCCGGGGGAGATCGAGCACCGCCTGACGTCCCAGCCGGGCGTGGAGCGAGCGGTGGTGGTGGCGCGTGGCCAGGCGGAGCACCGGCGACTCGTGGCCTACCTGGTGGGTCCCGGGGTACCGCCGGATGACGAGCTTCGCGGAGCCTTGCGGAAGTCGCTGCCCGACCACATGGTCCCCACGTCGTACGTGGTGCTGGACCGTCTGCCGACGACACCCAACGGAAAGATCGACCGCACGGCACTCCCCGAGCCGGCGACCGAACCGGCCCTCGACACGCAGGCCGAGGCTGGGCTGGAACCCAGCCTGACCGACCTCTGGGCCCGTCTGCTGGGCACGGCTCGGATCGGGGTCAATGACAGCTTCTTCGACCTCGGCGGCAACTCCCTGCTGGCGATGCGGATGCTCAGCGAGGTCGCCGACTCGACCGGCATGCGCCCCTCGATCGGCCGGTTCCTCACCGAACCCACGATCACGGGCCTGGCTGCTGCCGTGCGGGACGCCGTCGCCGAGCGCGACGAGCCGGTGGTGGTGGAGGCGGGGGACCCGGAAGGCGATCCGCTCTTCATGGTCTACGCCGACGTCGTCGCCCTCCCCGCGCTCAGGTACCTGGCGCCGGCGCTCCCGGGCTACCGGATCTGGGGCATGGCTCAAGGCCGCCAGACGCTCGAGTTCGACCGCTCCCAGAGTGTGGAGGACATCGCGGGCGAGCTGTTGCCGCTGATCCTGGAGCGGCAGCCGGAGGGGCCGGTCACGCTGGCCGGGCACTCCTTCGGTGGAATCCTCGCCTACGAGATGGCGCGGCAGCTGGAGGGCGCCGGCCGCCAGGTCCAGCTGCTCGCACTGCTCGACGTCTCGGCGCCCGGCCAGCTCCGGCGCCGGCTCTGGAAGCAGCCTCAGCAGCGACTGCGCCTCGCGCTGGACGGGCGGGTGCCAGCACGGCTGATTGACATGGTGAGCAAGCGGCCGCCGGTCCGAGAGGGCGAGGACCACTTCGACTACGACGGCGCGATCGCGATCCAGCTGCGGTACCGGCCCAGCGGGGCCTCCGCACCGCTCCTGCTCCTCACCACGACTCGGTCCTGGGAGCCGCGGCGTCCGACCTTCCTCGGCTGGGACCGGGTGCACCGGGGCCGCCTGCTCCAGCGGGGGGTTCCGGGGGATCACCTGAGCATGCTCCTGGAGCCCAACGTCGGCGGGACCGCCAGCGGGCTGGTCGAAGGCGTCGCCTGGGCCACCGCAGGTCACGACCGGTGATGGGCGCAGGGCCGTGGTCGGTCCCCCTGTCCCGGGACTGCAGCCCCACTCCGAGGCCGCGAACGCCGATGGCCTTTGACCCCCCGGCGCGCGAAGGTGGACCACGGAGATGATTCAGTTCGCGATCGTAGGGCTCGGCCCCTGGGGCCTGTCGGTGCTCGAGCGCACGGTGAGCTACGTCAGGCGCACCGGTGTCGCAACCCGTGTGCACGTGGTCGAGCCGGGGGCGCCCGGTGGCGGTACCTACCGCGACACCCGCTCGGACTACTTGATTTTGAACAACGCGTGCGGCCTGCTGTCGCTGTACGCGGCCCCCGACCCAGACCAGGACCCTCCGTACGCGGTCGGTCTGTACCAGTGGGCCGTCCGGGAGGGGTACCGATGGGTCGGCCACGAGTGCCGCCGGGATCCGAGCGGACGCCCGATCACCCCCGACGACTACCTGCCGCGCCGGTTGATGGGCGAGTATCTGCGCTGGTTCTACTCCGCGCTGGTCGCTTCCGCACCCTCCTGCATGGAGATCGTCCGGCACGCAACCCGGGCGATCGACATCGAGCCCCTGGCCTCCGGACGCGAGCGGGTCCACCTCGAGGAAGGGGAACCGATCACGGTCGACCACGTCGTGATCACCTCGGGGCACACCGAGAACCAGCTGCCCAGCCCTGGGGAGCGCCGTGGCCTGCAGGCGCCCTACCCCGCCGAGCGGTTCGCCGAGGAGGTTCCGGCGGGAGCCACGATCGGAATCGCCGGCATGGGCCTGGTCGCCTACGACCTGGTCGCCGCGATGACGATCGGCCGCGGCGGCTCGTTCGAGGAGATCGGAGGACGGCAGCGTTACCGGCGAAGCGGCAACGAGGTCTCGGTCCATCTCTTCTCGCGCACGGGCCTCCCGTACGCCGCCAAGTCGGCGGCCTCCATCGATCCCGGCAACCAGTACCCGCTGATCGTCTGCACACCCCAGTGGTTCCGGTCACTGCGCGGCCCCGACCAGAACCAGAAGGTCGACTTCCGGGCCCAGGTCGTGCCAGGGCTCTACGAGGAGATGCGCTGCCGCTACCACCTGCACGCGGCGACGCTGCACGGCGGAGACCGCGAACGAGCGGGGGTCGCCTCGCTGATGCGGTCGGCGTACGCGGCGGGAGACCTGGGCCGCGAGCTGAGGACCCTGGAGCGCCGGTACGGGCACTTCGATCCGTCCGACCGCTTCCTGCCACAGTCCCGCGCGTCCTACGCCTCCAGCGGCGCCTACCAGGCACGGGTCTACGACCTGCTGCAGGAGGACCTCGACCAGTCGCTCCAGGAGGGCGGCAGCCCGGTCAAGGCGGCGTACGAGATGACGCGGGTCCTGCGAGATCAGCTGCGCAGCGTGATCGAGTTCGGGCGGCTGACCGCCGACTCCTACGTCGACTTCCAGTCCCACGTGCACAGCAACATCAACTCGCTCGAGGCGGGGCCACCGGCGCTTCGCTCCGCGCAGCTGATGGCACTGCTCGACGAAGGGGTGGTGCGCACCCCGGCCGGCCCGTCGCCGAGCCTGGAGGAGACCCCGGACGGCGGCGTCGTCGTCGGATCCACCCAGCTGGACGAGCCCTTCCGGGAGACCGTGAGCTCGGTGGTACGGGGCCACCTGGACATGCCGAGGCTGCTGGGCTCCGCTTCGCCCCTGCTGCGCAACCTGGTCGAAAGGGGCCGTCTCACCGAGCTGCACTACGATTGGCGGCCCGTCGGGAGCGTCGGCCTCTCGGAGACGTTCCACCCCTACGACCGCGCCGGCTCGGAACAGGGCGGTCTGTCCCTGCTCGGCGTGCTCACCGAGGGTGTCCGGTACTTCACCCACTATCTGCCCTCGCCCAACACCCGCCTGCGCGCGGTGCTGGATGCACAAGCCTGCGTGGAGGGGATCCTTGCCTAGCTCGACCTCGGCCCGCATGCTGCGGGTGGCCTTCGTCAACAACATGCCGGACGCGGCCTTCGCCGACACGGAGCGGCAGTTCGTGCAGCTCCTGGAACGGACGGCGGTCGGTGTTCCGCTGCTGGTCGACCGGTACCTGGTCGAGTCGGTCCCGCGCGCGGCGTCGGTGCTGCACGGACCGGCCGCCCCCTACCGCCGGCTGCGCGGTATCTACGCCACCCGTCCGGACGCGATCGTCGTCACCGGGACCGAGCCGGTGGCGCCCACCGTGGCCGAGGAGCCGCTGTGGGAGCCGCTCACCGAGCTCTTCACCTGGGCTGCCGGCCACACGTCGTCGCTGCTCTGCTCCTGCCTCGCGGCCCACACCGCGGTGCGTCATTTCGACGGTCTCGAGCGCACCCTCCTCGACGGCAAGTGCTGGGGGCTGTTGCCAGACCACGTCGACCAGTCGCATGTCCTCGGTCAGAACCTTCCGGAGACGGTCAGCTTCCCGCACTCGCGGTGCAACGAGGTCCCACTGGAGCCGCTCCGCCGGCACGGGTATCAGCCGGTCTTGAACGACGGCTCCCACTGGACGGTCGCGACCGCCGTTCGCGGCGACTGCCTCGTCGTTCTGGTGCAGGGACATCCGGAGTACGGACCGGACAGCCTGCTGCGCGAGTACCGCCGCGACGTCCGCCGTTATCTGCGCGGGGAGCGGGACACCTTCCCGCCGCTCCCCGAGCATTACCTGAGTGGCCCCGCCCTGACCCTGGTCGAGCGGTTCGCCGCGACCGCGCTCGCCGGTCCTCGTGATGAGCGGGCGATGCACTCCTTCCCGTTCGAGGAGATCGCGCGACACCTGGACGGCCGCTGGTCGCCCTGGGCGAATACCCTGTACTCGAACTGGCTGGGCGAGGTGCGCCGCCGCGTGTCCGAGGAGATGCTCGCCGGGGTTTCGATCGCCGTCTGACGCGGCGCTGCGGGAGGTTCAGTCGATGCGGGACGAGACGATCGCCATCCACGGCGGGTATCAGGCCGACGGCACCCGGGCGGTGGCGGTGCCGATCTATCAGACCGTGGCACACGAGTTCGAGACGGCGGCGCAAGCAGGTGCCATCTTCGACCTGGAAGAGCCCGGGTTCCACTACAACCGGATCAACAACCCCACCAACTCCGTGCTGGAGGCCCGGGTCGCGGAGTTGGAGCGCGGCACGGCGGCGGTCACCTGCAGCTCCGGCATGGCCGCGGTCAGCGGGGCGCTGACGACGGTCGCGACCACGGTGGGAGACAACCTGGTGTGCGCGCCCCAGCTGTACGGCGCGACCTACACCTGGCTCGCCCACGTCCTGCCCAAGCAGGGCATCGAGGTGCGCTTCGGCCGCGACGACCGTCCCGAGTCGCTGCGCTCCCTGATCGATTCCCGAACGCGGGCCGTCTACTGCGAGACCGTCGGCAACCCTGCCGGGAACATCGTCGACCTGGAGGCGGTGGCGGACGCGGCGCACGCGGCCGGCGTGCCGCTGATCGTCGACAACACGGTCCCAACACCGGTCTACCTGAAGCCGCTGCGCTGGGGAGCCGACGTCGTGGTCCACTCCCTGACCAAGTTCATCGGCGGCCACGGGACGACCATCGGCGGGGCGATCGTCGACGGGGGTGACTTCCCCTGGTCGGATGACCCGGATCGGTTTCCGGGGCTGACCCAACCGGAGCCGTCCTTCCACGGCGTGGTCTACGCTCGTGACTTCCCCCGGCACCCGTTCGCGACGCGGTTCCGCACCGTCGGCCTGCGGAACCTCGGGCCAACGCTGTCCCCGTTCAGCGCCTTCCTGCTGATCCAGGGGCTGGAGACGCTCTCGCTGCGCCTGGAACGTCACGAACGGAACGCACGAGCGGTCGCCGAGTACCTCGCGCGGGATCCACGGGTGGCCTGGGTCTCGTTCTCCGGCTTCCCGGACGACCCCCAGCACCAGTTGGCGCAGAAGTACCTGGACGGCCACGCCACCTCACTCCTCACGTTCGGGGTCCGCGGCGGCTACGAGGCCGGGATCCGCTTCTTCGACTCGGTGAAGCTGTTCAAGCGACTGGTCAACCTCGGGGATGCCAAGTCGCTGGTCGCCCACCCGGCGTCGACCACGCACCGCCAGCTCACCCCGGCCGAGCACAAGCAGGTCGGGATCTCACCCGAGATGATCCGCCTCTCGGTGGGGATCGAGCACATCGATGACCTGCTGGAGGACCTCGACCAGGCGCTCCACGCGGCGGCACGGACGGCGGGCGTCGCAGGGACCTGACCCCGCTCCGTTTACCCGGTTCACCCGGTGGTGCACCAACGGGGCCTACCCGCCGCTTTTAGGCCCCGGTGGTGCACCAAGGGGCCCCTCAGCGGGCGGCGAGGAGGAAGGCCGCGAACGCGAGAGCGGCGGCCACCACCCGGATCAAGGCCAGGCGCTCCCATCGCTCCACCTGTGCGCGCCACTCAGGCGGTGGCTGCTCCGGAGACCACTCCAGCGCCGCCTGGTTCAGAGGCACCGTCCCGGCGAGGGTGACGCCGATCCAGGTCAGCAGTGCGGCCACACCCACGAGTCCCGCCGCCAGCGCCGGACCGGGTCCGCGCAGGAGCAGCGCCGCCACGCCCGCCACCAGGGCCGGGAAGTAGAGCCCCGGCACCAGATACCGCAACCGCCGGATCAGCGCCTGCCGCGCCTGCAGATGGGCCAGGTCGCCCAGCGTCTCGAGTGCCCCCTTGACGCCGAAACGGACGGCGACCTCAGCTCCCGACAGCAATCCGGCGAAAAAGAGGTTGACGCCGGTGACGAGGGACAGGATCATCGTGCTAGCCTACCTGCCGGTAGGTAGAATCGCAGAATGCCGGGTCCGCCCGTCGAGCGCCGCGCCGGCGAGGGGACGCGCGAAGCCGCCCAACGCGTCGCCACCGACCTCTTCATCCGTCAGGGCTATGACGCCACCTCGCTGCGGGAGATCGCCGGCGCCCTCGGCATCAAGAAGGCGTCCCTCTACTACCACTTCGAGAGCAAGGAGGCGATCGTGGAGTCGGTCCTGGCGGCACGCCTGCGGGAGCTCGACGACCTCACCGCGTGGGCCTCGAGGCAACCGGCCGGGCCGGACCGGGTCGACGCCACGGTCCTGCGCTGGATCGTTGACGGGTCGGCCGACAAGGTTCGCGGGGTGCGCTTCGTCAACGCCAACCCGGCGCTGATGGGACGGATGGAGGGCTCCTCCTCCTTCCCGGCGCGTTTCGGGGCGCTGGTTCGCGTCCTGGTCGGCGACGATGCCGAGGTGTGGCGGCGCCAGCTGGTGTCGATGGCCTTGCTCAGCATCAACGCGGCGGTGATGGCGGACCCAGGTGGACTCCGGACCGACGACGAGATCCTGGCCGCCGCCCGAGGGATGGCCGAAGCCCTCCTGGCCCGTCTCCGTCAGTGAACCGGTCGCACGCCCAAAGGGTCTCCTGGCCCCCCAGCAAAAGGGGGATTCGTGCACCAATCGCCATGCCGAGCACCGCAACCGGGCGATTGGTGCACCAACAGCCGGCTCCGATGACGTTGGGGGAGCCGGTTCGGTGCTTCCCTTCGCACCGGCGCGGGGACAGGACACCTAGCACCCGATCCCTGACGGCCAGTCGACGATCTGACGCGCGGCGATCGCGTGCCGGCGCCGGGTGCCCTGAATGACCACGCAGCTCGGTACCACGAGCGACGAGCGGTCGCCGGGCTCGAAGAACAGCACCTGGTCGTCGGGTGGCAGGATCACGACCGCCGGGTCCTCCTGGGGACCCTGGACCGCGATCGCACCCGCACCCACGCTCAGCACCTGACCGCGCAGAAATGCCGGGCCCGGTGTCGGCGTGGGCAACGGGAACGAGCCGGGGGATGGCGCCGGCGAGGGGGGCGGTCCCGGGGGCGGAGGCGGCGCCGGCACCGAATCGTCGGGGCAGGTGTCGTCGATGCTGGAGGCGACCACGATGACGCTCGCCGCGAGGGTCCCGGCCGCGTCGCGATCGCCCGTCGCAGCCACACAGGATCCCGGCTGGATGGCGGCGGCGGTCGTCACGGTGACGCCGTAGATCGGCGTTGTCAGAGGCGCGAACGCCACGCGGACGCTGCCACCCCCCGGGCTGTGATCCACCGTCAGCGTGGTGGCACGCACGCCGATCAGCGGCCCGCGCACGACGACCGGCGCCGAGCCCTTAGACACGCGGGAGGTGGTGGCGGGGGCGTGCCCGCAAGCGGCGGTCAGCACCGCCACCAGCACCGCGGTCAGCGCCAGCGAGGCTGGACGCCACCTCGGTGAGCTCACCCCTGACTACCTCGTGATGCCTTCCAGGAGCCTCGTGTACAGCCCCGCCGTCGACGCGTCGAACGCGACCAGCGTGACTCGCCGCACCCCGGTCGGGGTCTCGCGCAGGCTGGCCACCGCGATCTCGGCGGCGCGGGCGGCCGGGAACCCGTAGACCCCGGTCGAGATGGCCGGAAACGCGACCGTTCGGGCGCCGATCCGGTCCGCCTCGTGGAGGCTGCGGCGGTAGCAGGACGCCAGCAGCGTCTCTTCGCCGTGGCGCCCTCCCCGCCAGACCGGCCCGACCGTGTGGATCACCCAGCGGGCGGGAAGCCGGAAGCCGGCGGTGGTGCGCGCCTCTCCGGTGGGACACCCGCCGAGGGGACGGCAGGCGGCGAGCAGGTCCGGCCCCGCGGCGCGGTGGATGGCGCCGTCCACGCCGCCCCCGCCGAGCAGCGACTCGTTGGCGGCGTTGACGATGGCGTCCACCTCCAGCGTGGTGATGTCCCCGAGCCAGGTCACGATTTCGGGCATCCCGCCGAAGCCTACCGTGCGATCCTGTCCCGGACGTGATCGCGGTGTGCGGCGAAGCACTGATCGACATGACGCCGTCCGGAGAGGACTTCCGGCCGCGCGCCGGGGGCTCGCCGCTGAACGTGGCGGTGGGCCTGGGCCGTCTGGGCGTGGCGACCACGTTCCTGGGCCGCATCTCGACCGACCCCTTCGGTCAGACCCTGGTTCGTCACCTGGAGCGGAACCGGGTCGACACCTCGCTCCTTGTGCGAGGGCCCGAGCTGACCACGCTGGCCTTCGTCCACTCAGTCGGCGGCGGCGAGACCTACTCCTTCTATGCCGAGTGCAGTGCCGACCGTTTGCTCCGCGTCGAGGACCTGCCCTCCTCTCTGGCGGATGTGGAGGCGCTCCATTTCGGATCCCTCTCGCTCGCGCTGGAGCCCGGCGCGACGGCGCTGCGCACGCTCCTGGAGCGGGAGGCCGATCGGCGCTTGATCTCGATCGACCCGAACATCCGCCCCTCGCTCCTCCCCGACCGTGACGTCTACCGCCCGCTGCTGGAACGCCTGGTCGCGCGTGCCGGCCTGGTCAAGGTGAGCGACGTCGACGCGGGGTGGATCTACCCCGGGGAGACGGCTGAGACTGTGGTGGCCCGGTGGCGGGGTCTGGGTGCGGCCCTGGTGGTGGTCACGCACGGCCCGGGCGGGAGCCGGGCCGCCAACGGCTCCGCCAGCGTCACCGCGCCGGCCCATGCGATTCCGAGCGTGGTGGACACGATCGGTGCGGGCGACGCCTTCACCAGCGGGCTGCTGGCCTGGCTGGTGTCCCACCGGCGGCTGCACCGGCAGGCACTGCTCGACCTCGACGAGGCGGAGCTCGGCGATGCGCTGCGCTTCGCCGCGCTGGTGTCCGCGCTCACGTGCACCCGAGCCGGCGCCGAGCCACCCACGCTGAGCGAGGTATCCACCGCGGTGTAAGAGGGCAGTGTAAGAGGGCGGTTGGTGCACCAATCGCCCACTTCCGAGCCCCAACGTGGGGAGTTGGTGCACCAATCGCCATGTCCTCCCCGGCGCAGGGGAGGACGCACGCGGACCCCGATGGGGCGGGTCGAGGACTCCTACGTGGGGAGCTCGGCGCCGGCCTCTTCGCGCGCCATGTAGTCGGCGTACCAGTCGGGCCAGTTCGCGTCGGCCTGCCCGATCCGCTCCTCGTGCTTGCCGTGGGCCGCGGAAGCCCGCCGCATCGCGTCCGCCAGGTCAGCCACGGTGCTGTAGGAGGTGAGGCCGATGTCGACCCGCCCGGGAAGCCGGGTGGTGACCTCCTGATAGGTCCAGCGGTTCCCGTCCGGATCGTGGAACGAAGCCCACGATCGGTAGCTGCCGCGTGCAGGGTCGAGGCCATCCGCCTTGCCCCCGGGGCCGATGTGGTAGACCTCATCCATCTCGACACCGGCCTCGGCCAGCTGCTTCAGGGTGGCCTCGATGTCGGCGACGATCAGGTATCCCTTCCCGGAGCCAGGCGCCGCGGTGGTGAGATGCGGGCCGAACTGGACGGAGCACCAGGAGCCAGGGGGCGTGAGCTGCACGATGCCCGGCGGCGTGGCGTCCAGCCTCCATCCGAGCTTGCGATAGAACGCGGTCGCCCGGTCGACATCCGTGACAGCGATGATCACGACCTCGAGCTTCTGGTCGGCCCCGCCGACGCCCGCCGTCTCCCACGCCTCGCTGCCGCGGTCCTCGGTCGTACTCATGGCCCCTCCTTGGTCCTTGGAGTCCGTCTCAGCACATCGTCGGCCGGCCGTCAGCCGATGCTAGCAGCGGAATTCCGAGCACGCCAGGGCGCCTGTCCCACGCCGGCTGCGGGGTTCTTCCGGCGCCGGCTACGAGGCCACCTGGTCGAGGAAGCGGAGCACCGAGCGCACCGCCTCCACCCGCCACAGGACCAGGACCCGGTCGAAGCCCTCGGCCTTCACCAGCCGCTGCTCCAGACCGTCCAGCTGCGGCTCCAGGCGCTTGCGCTGGGCCCGCAGCAGGGGCCCCGAGTCGCGCCCCAGATGATCGGCGAGTGCAAGCTTCAGCATCAGCGCCGACCGGACATCCCGCGTGTGCGCGACTGGTTCCTCCAGCCACGCCTCGACCAGCTCCCGACCGCGCGCGGTGATCGCGATCAGACGCCGCTGCGGCCCCACCTCGCTCCGCTCCTCGCCCTGGATCTCGACCAGGCCCTTTTGGGTCAGGTTCTGGATCGCGCGGTAGACCAGCGGTGTCCGCAGCGACCAGACGCGCCCCACCGCTCCGTCAGGCTGCAGCTGTTTGGCCAGCGCGAACCCGTGCGCGGGACCCTCCGCAAGCAGCCCCAGCACCGCCCACTCGCCGGTCGTGGGGGGTGCCTGGCGAAGCGTGACTCGACCTTCCACCACGGCGCAACGATAGCCACTACCAATGGCCGAAGGGCGGAGAGCGGCGGCCCGCGACTCGCCGTCCGTCGCCGAGACTCTTCGAGCCCGCCGTGCCACCGATGCACGAGCGCCCCGGATACTCCTCATGACTCTCGTCCCGGGCGCGGTGGGCGGAACTCCGGGCAGCGGAGTGACATCCCCATTTCCCGTTCCGGACCGGGGACTGATACTGCTACCGTGCAACGGAGTGCCATCGTCGCGACGCGCGAACGCCGTTCAGGAGCCCCGCTGGTAGTGACGCCTGAACAGCGCGACGCCGGAGACCGGCGATCGTCGCCTCTGCTTCAGTTCCCGATCATTGCGGGCGGCACGATCCCGGATGACGTGCGGACCCAGGTTGCAGACGGTCGGCGGGCGCGCATCGACCTCCTTGAGATGGAGCGGGTCTTCAACTCACCGCTGTACGACTTCGGCTTCCTCCACCGCGCGTCGAAGCAGAGCGTCAGAGGTCGGGCAGCGCTCTTCGTCGCGCGACGCAGCGGCACCTGGACCCCTGCCCTTGCCGCCGAGGTCCTGGGGCGAACCCGCGGCGACGACGTCATCTACGCGACCGGTGAAGACGTCGGGTTTGCGCTTGCCGCCCGGGCCCGTACCCTGCACGTTCACAAACCGCGCATCGTCATGCGCCTGGAGCAGCCCGACTACGGGAGGACACCGCTGCGACGCAGCCTGTACGAACAATATCGGGCGTACGCCCTCCCGCGGATCAGCCGGATCATCTGCCGGACGACGGCCCACGCGCACAGATTGAGCAGCATCGACCGCTACCCCTTCGACCAGATAGATTTCCTTCGCGAGACGACCGACCCCCTCTTCTACCGTCCCGACGCGCCCCCCACCGAGACCGGCGCGGACGCTGAGATCGGCGCCCCGGGAGATCTGCCCCTCATCGTCAGCGCCGGCCTCGAGGAACGTGACTACTCGACGTTGATCGAGGCGGTGCGCGACCTGCCGGTGCGCTTGATCATCGCGGCGGGAAGTCCGTGGTCGCATGCACGCTTCGGGCTGCGTGATCAGGGTCCCCTCCCCCCCAATGTCAGTGTCGACCGGTTCCCGCCACTGGGCATGCGCGCGCTGTATCGGGCCGCCGCATTTGTGGTGGTGCCGGTGAAGCCGACACTGCGGGCCTGCGGCATGAACGTCGTGCTGGAAGGTTGGTCCATGCAGCGAGCGGTGCTGGCGACACGGACCGTGGGGCTGCGCGACTATCTCACCGAGGGCGTCGACGGTCTCTTTGTCGAGCCGTGCGACGTGGCATCCATGCGAGGTGGCATCGAGCGGTTGCTGGGCGATGCCGCCCTGGCGGCACGTCTCGGCCAGGCCGGCCGGCAGCGCGTGGTCGAGGACCTGAATGTGGACCGCTACGTCGAGCGCGTCGGCGACATCATCGCCGGTGCGCTCACCGGCCAGAGTGTCCGCACTCCGGTAACGCTACCGGCCCGCGGGGTAGGGGCAGAGTGTCCACACTCTGACGCTACCGCGGGGGTGAACCCGCAGCGACCGCATGGGTTTGGAAAGTGCGGAGGACCACCGCCGGGGCGGCCCTCCGCCCTGCTGTCCGCCCTCGGAAGGGGGGTGTGGGCGAGGAGAACAGCTAGTAACGGGGGAAACTACCTCCGTCGGGGGTCAGTGTACAGCCCGACCGCCTGCCGGTTCGGCGCTCGCCGGCTCTTCGCCTCGCTCGGGCCCGCGCTGATCTGGCCAGACCGTGATCGCCGCCGGGTCGAGCATCACGGAGCACTGCTCCCCCACCTCGGGTGCCTCGGCCACGGGAACCCGCGCGAAGCAGCGCAGGTCGATGCTCAGCGCGAGCTCCAGCTCGCACGTCGCGCCCAGGTCGATGCGATCGCCGACCCGGGCGGCGACTGCCTCTGCCGCGACCCCCTCGGTGGAGATCCGGACCGCCTCCGACCGGATGCTCCAGGTCACCCGGGTGCCGGGTGGCGGCGTCGACCCGGAGATTCGGAACAACAGGCCGTGGGAGCGGATCCGCCCCGGTCCGGCGATCTCGCCGGTGAACACGTTCTGGATGCCGAGCAGGCGCGCCACCAGAGGTGAGGCGGGATGGGCGTACACCTCCGGTTGGGGGCCTGCCTGGGCCAGCCCGCCCTGATCGATGACGAGCACGGTGTCCGCCAGGGTCGCCGCCTCCTCGGCGTCGTGGGTGACCAGGATCGTCGACAGCTGCGTCGCCCGCTGGAGCGCTCGCAGCTCCCGCCGCAGCTGAGCCCGCACGGGGGTGTCGAGACCGGTGAACGGCTCGTCGAGGAGGAGCAGCGCGGGGCCCGTCGCCAGCGCCCGCGCGATCGCCACCCGCCGCCGCTGTCCACCTGACAGCTGCTCCGGCAGGCGGTTCTCCAGCCCGGAAAGCCCCAGCGTCTGAAGCCAGTACGCAGCCAGCCCGGGGTCGGCACCGACACCGAACAGCACCTGGCGCCACACCGTGCGGCCGGGCAGGAGCGCCGAGTCCTGGGGGACATAGCCCACCCGGCGCGCCTCGGCGGGGAGGCCGGAGACCAGCCGGTCGTCGAACCGGACCTCCGAGCCCGGCGACCGGTCGAGGCCTGCGATCAGTCGCAGCGTGAACGTCTTCCCCGCCCCCGAGGGCCCGAGCACCGCGAGATGCCGGTCTCCTCGAGTCAGCGCCTCGTGGAGGTGGAACGTCCCGCGATCCGCGTCGAGGGAGAAGGCGACACGGGGACCCGGCATGGGCGCCGGTTGTCGCGGCGGCGGGATGCGCGCGTTCGCCCGCCGCAGCGGGACGCGCGGGATCAACGCCGCGATCGAGATCAGGACGAACGGAACCAGCAAAGAGGCGGCCACGGCCGAGACGGTGGTGGGAAGGCCGGTGCTCGCGAACTGCACATCGATGAAGACCGGCAGGGTGTGCGGGTAGTAGGCGACCAGGCTGGTGGCCCCGTACTCGCCGAACGCGCGCAGCCAGGAGAGCGTGAGCCCGGCGCCGATGCCGCCCGCCGCCCCCCGCAGCCACACGTGCCAGAAGCGGGCGAGAGGGCCATGTCCGAGCGTCGCCGCGACGTCGTCGAGGGCTGGATCGATGGCCATGAACGCGGAGCGGGCGGAGACGATCGCGAAGGGAGCCGACACGAAGGTCTGGGCGAGCACGATCCCCACCGGTGTCTCCACCAGGTTGCCGTGGAAGATCTCGCCCGGGATCGTGTAGTCGCCGATCACGTAGATGAGGAGGATCCCGGCGGCGAGCGGGGGCAGCGCGAGCGGCAGCTGGATCAGGAAGCCCAGCACCGCCGACCGCTTCCACCGCGCGAGCACGAATGCCAGCGGCACCCCGAGGATCGCGATCACGATCATCGAGATCGTGGCCGTCTGCAGCGAGGTGGCGATTGCCGACCAGAGCCCCGGCACCAGAAGCTCGGAAGGGGGCGCGGTGATCAGGCGCAGGAAGAAATATCCGATCGGTACCAGCAGGTAGGCCGCCAGCAGGCCACCCAGCGGCCACAGCACCCAGACCGGGTTGGGGAGGCGGCGTCCGGACCCTGAGGCCCCGCTCATCGGGTGAACGGGGCCGCCGCCCGGCAACGGACCCTCAGCCGGAGAGGAGGCTCGTTGCCGGCCGCCAGCATGCTCAGCGAATCAGCTCTTCGGGAGCAGGGACTGGATCGCCTTGGGGATATCCGTGCGGTCCCCGGTCACCTGGTAGGGCAGGATGGTCAGCCCGACCGACTTCATCTCCTTGACGCCCTCCTTGCCGAGAAGGTAGACGATGAAGTCCGTCCCGGCGTTCTTGTTGGGGGCGTTGTTGAGCAGTGTGATCGTGTAGGCCGCCTGACTGCTCCGCCTGCCCGAGGTCCACCGTGGTCGTGATGCCGGCCGCGGAGGCCTCGACCGAGTAGAAGAAGCCGGCGTCGAGCTGTCCCGACTGCAGGTCTCCCAACAGCGCGGCCTCCGGGTACACCTGCGAGTTGGCGAGGACGCCGGCGGAGAAGCCGGTGGGCAGGTTGTACGCGCTCTGGGCTGCGACCAGTGCCTTCACGGTGAGGGCGCCTTTGGGATCGGTGGTGGGGTCGGTGCGGCCGACCTTGATGCCCGGCTCCTGCAGCACGTCGTACCAGGGCTTCTTCTTGAAGTCCGAGGCGAACTGGCTGTTCGGGTTGTAGGCGATCAGCAGCTTGGTGCTGGCGAACGTGATGTACCAGCTCACGAGGTTGCCGTTCGCCGCCGTCATCAGGGGCGCGTTGGCGGCCGCGGCGGCGCTGATGAAGACATCCCCGGTCATGGTCTTGGCCACGAGGCCGTTCGCGATCGTGCCCGAGTTGGCACCCTGGCCCTGGAAGGTGTCGCCGGTCGCGTCCTGGAATGCCGGACCGACGTTGTTCGTCATCAGATCCTCGAGGGAGGCGGCGAAGAGGACGGTCGCGGTCCCGTTGTCGGCCTTCGGGGTGGGCGTCGGCTTGGCGGCAGAGGTCCCGCCACAGGCGGCCAGGAGGAGCAGACCGCAGGCGGCCGCGCCCAGCCACTTCAGTTTAGAAATCAAGATCAGGTGTCTCCCTGTGACTCGGTCCACATCCGCCCCCCGGGTGCCGAGCACCCCCGGGGGCTTCAGTAATAGCACCTGGGTGGTCTCCACGGCGAATACGTGGGTTCGGGCATGATCCCAGCCATGGAGCTTTCCGCACGCAACCAGATCCCCGGCACCGTCACCTCGGTCAAGTTGGGCGCGGTCATGGCCGAGGTTCAGGTCCGGATCGAAGCGGGCGACGTCGTCTCCGCCATCACCGCCGGATCGGCGACGGCCCTCGACTTGAAGGAGGGCGACCGGGTGACCGTGATCGTGAAGGCGACCGAGGTGCTGATCGGGAAATAGGTCATCTCCGGGCCGGCCGCGGCGTTCGGGCACTGCGCCTCGGGCGCCGGCCCCGCAGGAGGAAGAAGATCGCGACCGCCGCGGCCACGCCGAGCACCGTGACCTCCGGGCCGCCCCCCAGCGGCAGCGCCAGTCCGAACAGCGCCAGGTAGCCGGCCAGGAGTCCGCCGAGCACGATCGATCCGCGCAAGAGGAGCGTGGGGACAGTCAACACCAGCGGCGGGGCGGCGGCCAGCCAGCCCAGCTCGGCGGCGGCATAGAGCAAGGCGCCCTCCACCAGGACCAGCGGACTCACCGCCGTCTGGGCGAAGCCGACGCCGGCCACCAGCGCGACCAGCAACAGCCCGACCCCCCAGTTGAGGAGTCCCGGCGTCAGCCGCGTGCTCCCCCCCAGGAAGAAAAGCAGACCCAGGGCGCCGATCGCCAGGATCAGGCCCCAGACCGCGCCGGCTTGAGTGACTGCGACCCCCAGCGCCGCCACCGCCGAAAGCGCCGCGCCGGCGAGCAGTATCCCCTCTCGGACGCGGTGGCGCCAGCTCACCTGATGGCCCCCGCGGAACGGACGCTCATCGGCCCGCCGCCCGCAGGCGAGCCCGCTGCATCGCCTGCACCGCCAGGGGGGCGCCCAGAGGCTGGCCCAGATCCCAGCGAGCGACCGCCGCGCCCGCCGCCTGAAGCCGGGCCACCACCACCTCCCGGTCCATCGACCACACCCGGTAGGCAAGCTGCTGCTCACGGGTCGCCCCGGGCTCGGCGAAGGGAAGCGGCGAGATCTCGATCACCGCCAGGTCGTGATGCCGCGCTCGCAGGTCGAGCAGCGCCCGCGTGCTGCGCTCGTCGAGCAGCGGCGAGAGGGCGATCACCAGCGAGCGCGGCGGCAGCGTACGCGGGGGCAGGATGTCGATGCCTTTCCAGGCGTGGCTCAGCACCACCTGGGTGTCGATCAGCGCGTCGAGGATCCGATAGAGCTGACGTTCCCCTCCCTCGGGCCGCAGCCAGCGCAGGGTCCCGCCGAACACGACCAGGCCCACCCGGTCCCGGCGGCGCAGGTACGCCCTGGCGAGGGCCAGAGCCCCGCGGACGGTCAGGTCGAGTGCGCTGTCGTGGCCACGCTGGAGATGCGTGAACGAGTCAAGGAAGAGCACCACCTCGGTGTTGCGTTCGGGGTGCATCTCGTTGACATAGGGCACGCGCATACGGGCGGTGGCACGCCAGTTGATGCGGCGGACCAGATCCCCCGGGTGGTATGGGCGCACGTCCGCGAACTCGATGCCGTCCCCGCGCTGACGCGAGCGCTCGTTGCCGGAGAGGAGTCCGGTGTCCACGGCGGTGACCACCTCCCTCACCTCGTCGGGCCTGGGATAGACGCGGATCGGAACCTCCATCGCGGGCTCCAGCCGGTGCTCGAAGAATCCGAGCGCGTCCCGCGACGAGACGGTCACCGCGGCACTCAGGTAGCCCGACCAGGTCGTGCAGCGCAGCCGCCACCGGTACTCGCGCTCCTCGCCCGCGGGGAGCCGGTGCCCGAGACCGTCGGGCGACTCGATGATCTCCAGGTTCCGCGGCGGCCGCACCTCGATCTCCAGCATCGACACCACGTTCGCGGCCACCACGGTGACCAGGAGCTCCAGCTCCTCGCCCTCCAAGGCGCGGTCACGGTCGAAGGCGGCACTCGCCCGCAGGCCGGGCGGGGCCGAGGTGGCGAGGCCCACCGCGACCGCCAGCAGGAGAGGGAGCCCCAGCACCACCGGCTCGGGGCGGCGTATGGCGAGAGCGGCGAGGAGGCAGCCACCACCCAGGAGCAGGTAGCCGCCGAGACGCGGCGACCGGCGGGTCACCACCCGGGGCGGAGTCTGCACAGGGACGGGGGAGGCGCTCATCTCACGCCCCGGGGCAGGGCGGCCGGAGGGGTTGGCGCACCGAGCCCGGTGGGTGAATCACCGCGCCCGGGGCACCGGCACCTGTTCCAGGCAGTCCGCGACCACGCTCTCACCCGAGATGTTCTGGACCCAGAGTTCGGGACGGAGGCTCAGCCGGTGGGCCAGCGCCGCTACCGCCAGCGACTTCACGTCCTCGGGGACGACGTAGGTCCGCCCCTGGAGGGCGGCCCGGCAGCGGGAGAGCTTGAGCAGCGCCAGGGAGCCGCGCGGACTGGCACCAACCTGGACCCGGCCGCTGGCCCGGGTCGCGGCCACCAGCTGGACGATGTACCGGGCCACGTCGGGATCGATCTCCACCGATTCGATCGCCTGGCGCATGCGGAGGATGTCCTCGCCCGAAGCCTGGGGTGTCAGCGCCAAGTCGTCGGCTCCGCGCTCCACCCGCCGGCGCAGCACCTCGACCTCCTGGTCCTGGGTCGGGTACCCGATGCCGGTACGCAGCAGGAACCGGTCGAGCTGCGCCTCGGGCAGCGGGTACGTCCCTTCGTATTCGATCGGGTTCTGCGTGGCCAGCACGCTGAAGGGCTCGGGCAGCGGACGGGCCGTGCCGTCGACCGTGACCTGGTGCTCCTGCATCGCCTCCAGCAGCGCCGCCTGCGTCTTCGCCGGGGCCCGGTTGATCTCGTCGGCCAGCAGGAGGTTCCCGAAGATCGGGCCGGGCCGGAACTCGAAGTCGAGGCGGCCGGGGTCGAAGATCGCCGACCCCGTGATGTCGGCGGGCATCAGGTCGGGCGTGAACTGGATGCGGGTGAAGTCGAGCCGCAGCACCTGGGCAAAGCTGCGGGCGAGCAGGGTCTTCGCCAGGCCCGGATTGTCCTCCAGCAGCACGTGGCCGTCGGCCAGGATCCCGATCAGCACCAGCTCCAGCGTCTCCCGCTTGCCAACCACCACCCGCTCCACCTGGTCCAGGATCTGGGTCGCGAGCCGGCGCACCTCCTCCAGCTGCGGCGCCTGGCGCGTCGCTTCAAAGGACATCGAGGCCCTCCACCGCGCGAACCAGCTGGTTCCAGGGGATGCCGTAGCGCCGGCGGTCGCCACGGGCTTGATAATCGCGGCGGACCAGCTCCCAGGCGTCGGCGCCGAGCAGGGCGCGCAGGCGTTCGGGCGGCGAGTCGAGGGTGAGACCGTGGGGAGCCAGGCGTTGCTCCGCGATCCCGACCAGGTGCGGCCGCAGACGCGACTCGAAGTCGTACGCGGAGGCCTGCCCGAAGATGACCATCCGCTCCATCTCGCGCAAGCCGGGTGCGGCCTCCCGCTCGGGACGGCGACGGCGGAAGCGCGGCAGTTCCAGCTCACGCCGTGGGACCGCCTGCAGCGGGACGTGGCGAAGCATGACCGCAGCCGCGTAGGCGAGCGCGATGAGGCCGATCAGGATCGCCCAGATCACGATCGCGATCTGGAACTGTCCAGGGTCCACGACCGTGAAGACCGCCACCGCGACGGTCAGCAGGCCCGCCCACCGCGCCGCCTGCACGTTCGTCCGCCCGCCGCCAGCGTCGGTGGAGGCGTCGACGCGATCCTCGCTCACGCCGGCACCACATGCAGGTCCGGCACCGCGTGCACGTGAACGCTGTCGCGGACCGCACGCAGCGTGTCCACCGCCTGCTCCCGCATCGCCTCGGTGACGGGGTTCGTCGAGTAGCGCGCCCACTCGAAGAGATCCGTGAACGAACGCAGCGCGGTCGCGTCGAGCGGAAGGGAGACCTCGTCCAACGCCCGGTTCAGGTATTCGTGCGGGGCCTCGCCGGTCCGGATCGGCACGCCACCATGGGCCAGCACCCGCTCGAACCCAGCCCAGGCGGCGATCACCGCCTCCCGTGCGTCGAGGGGCTCCGGGCCGTCAGACGCGAGTCGGGTCAACCCGGTGTCCAGCACCTCTTCCAGGTCCAGCGCCAGCTCCCGGGGCGTCGGCAGGCGCCGGCGTGCCACCTGCCAGCGCCAGATCAGGAACGCGGCGACGCCGGCCACGATCACCCCGACGATGACGATCGCGGTCCAGTCCGGGCCGGCGGGCGCGGTGCTCGCCCCGGACAGCTTCCCCGCCGGACGCCGGCTCTGCAGCCCGGCGAACAGCTGCCCGAGGGCCGATTGCCGGAACCGGCGGAGCACGCGGGGGTTTTCGATCAGCCAGAACGCGAACCCGAACAGGATGGCCAGCGACACGTAAGGCATCACGCGCTCCCACCACGACCGTCGGCGAGGCACCCACTTTCGGGGGCCGTCCGGCCACAGCGCCCACACCGTCGCCACCACCATGACCGCCAGGATGACCATCACCAGGTAGAGCCCGACGTCGCCGAGCGTGTGGGTGACCGAAGCGTCGCTGGCGTTCGTCGACACCACCTGAACCGGCCGGCTGGCGAAGGCCACGGCCAGCGCCAGGACGACGGTCGCCCCCACGATCGTGATCGCCCGCCAGCGCCGGCCCGTTTGCATGGCTTCGGGCAGTCTAGGAGCCTAGGCCGCCCCTCGCCACCTTCCAAGGTGGCCGATGAACCCGACTTTGGTGCACGACCTCTGCGTGACCGTCGACGGCACCAAAGTCGGGTTTCGATGGGCCCTTATGCTCGACCCATGATCCGCGCTGCCGTGCTCACCGAACCCAATCAACCGCTCCGGGTCGACGAGGTCGATCTCGCCGCGCCGGGTCCGGGTGAGGTTCGGGTCCGGGTGGGCGCGGCCGGCGTCTGCCATTCCGACCTGCACTACATGCAGGGCGCGCTGCCCCACCCGCTGCCGGTCGTGCTCGGTCACGAAGGCGCGGGCACCGTCATCGAGGTCGGTGCGGGCGTGACCGGCGTCGCACCCGGCGACCGCGTCGTGCTGCTCTGGCGCACCAGCTGCGGGCACTGCGCCTACTGTTCCAGCGGCCGTCCCCATCTCTGCCCCAAGGGCGCCCAGCTGCGTATCCGGGGCACGCTGGCCGACGGGACCTCCCGCCTCTCCTGGCACGGCGGTGAGCTCCACCACTTCCTGGGCGTCTCCTGCTTCGCCGAGGAGGCAGTCGTCCCCCAGGAGGGAGTGGTCCCGGTGCCCGACGACGTGCCGCTGGAGATCGCCGCCGTCTGCGGCTGCTCCGTGATGACCGGCGTCGGGGCCGCGACCAACACGCTCCAGGTGCAGCCCGGCTCCTCGGTGCTGGTGGTGGGCGCGGGTGGGGTCGGACTCTCGGCGATCATGGGCGCCCAGCTCTGCGGTGCCGCCCAGATCATCGCCGCCGACCTCAACCCCGCGAAGCTGGAGACCGCGAAGCAATTCGGTGCCACCGACGTCGTCGACACCCGCGAGGGAGAGCTCGCCCGCACGGTGCGCAGGATGACGGGCGGTGGCGTCGAGTTCGCGATCGAGGCGATCGGGATTCCGGAGCTGGTGACGCAGGCGGTCCGTTCGCTGCGGGCGGGCGGGATCGCGGCCGCGGTGGGGATCGCCGGGCCCGGAGCCCGCGTCGAGCTCCCCCTGCTGGAGCTGGTCGACCAGGAGAAGCAGCTGCGCGGTTCGATCTACGGGTCGACGCGGCCCGGGCTCGACTTCCCGCGCCTGTTCGACCTCTACCGGCACGGGCGGCTGCCCCTTGACCGCCTGCTGTCCCATCGCTTCGCGCTGGACCAGATCAATGAGGCCTACGAAGCGTTGCAAAGGGGCGAGCTGACCCGGGCCGTGGTCGTCCTCTGAGCCGGGCCCCGGGGCCGGTGAGGATCCACGGGCCGGTGAGGATCGCCGGCCCCGCTACCTGAGGGCTCGCACCAGGGAGCGGCCGGCGGCACGCCCGGTGAAGATGCAGCCGAGCAGGAAGGTACCTTCGAGCGCGCTGTACCCCTGCGCGCCGCCGCCTCCGAAACCGGCCACCTCCCCCGCGGCGTAGAGACCCGGGATCGCTCCGCCGTCCTGGCGCAGCGCGCGCCCCTCGAGGTCGGTCTGAATGCCGCCCAGCGTCTTGCGGGTCAGGATGTGGAGCCGGACGCCGATCAAGGGTCCCGCGGCGGCGTCCAGGATCCGGTGCGGGGAGGCCACGCGGGAGAACCGGTCGGGAAGGTAACGGCGGGCGTTGTGGATGCCCATCACCTGCGCGTCCTTGGTGAACGGATTCCGGACCTCGAGGTCGCGTGCCTCGATCTGCCGGCGGACCTCGCGCAGGTCCAGCAACGGCTCCGGCGTGAGCCCGTTCATGCCCCGGACCAGGTGCTGCAGCGAGTCTGCGACGACGAAGTCCGGACCGTGGCGCAGGAACGCCTCCACCGCCGGGGTGGGCCGCCGTCCGACCAGCCGCTCCACCACCAGCCGGCGATCCCTCGTCGTCAGATCCGGGTTCTGCTCGGAGCCCGAGAGCGCGAACTCCTTGCGGATGATCCGGTGGGTGAGGACGAACCAGGAGTGGTCGTAAGGCTGGAGGTCGGCGGTGGCCCGCAGGAGACGCACCGTGCCCAGCGTGTCGTACCCCGGATACCCGGGTGCGGGCAGCCGGCGGCCGAGGGCATCCAGCCAGACCGAAGAGGGGCCGGGCAGGATGCGTATGCCGTGTCCGGGCCAGATCGGGTCCCAGTTCACGAGTCCCTCGGTGTAGTGCCACATCCGATCGCGGTTGACGACCCGCGCTCCCGCCCGCTCGGCGATCGCGAGCATGCGCCCATCCACGTAGGCGGGGACGCCGGTGACCATGTTTCGGGGCGGAGTGCCGAGCCGGCCGGGCCAGGTCTGCCGGACCAGCGCGTCGTTGGCCCCGATGCCGCCCGTGGCCAGCACCACGGCCGGCGCTCGCAGCTCGAACGACCCCGCCGGCTGCCGGTTGGAGGCGCGTCCGCGTGGGCCGTCGTCGGGCGCCAGCCGCGTCCCCGCCACCCCCACCACGCGGCCGCCCTCCACCACCAGGTCGTCTACCCGGTGGCGGGAGTAGAAGCTGACCAGCCCCTCTCGCGCCCCGGCCCGCGCGCGATCGGCGAACGGCTCGGAGACCCCGGTGCCACTTCCCCAGGCGATGTGGAAGCGGGGCACCGAGTTCCCGTGGCCGCCGGCCGTCCCGTCCCCTCGCTCCGCCCAGCCGACCAGCGGCGCGAGGCGGATCCCCAGGTGCTCGAGCCAGCTTGCCGCCTCGCCCGCGGCGAACTCGACGAACGCGCGGCCCCAGCGCACCCCCCACTCGTCCTCCGGTCGCGGGCCCTGGAGGCGGTCCCAGGCAGCGCTCCCTGCGTAGTCCTGCCACGCCAGGTCCAAGGAGTCCCGGATCCCCAGCCGGCGCTGCTGGGGGCTTCCCACCAGGAAGATGCCGCCGAGCGACCAGTAGGCCTGGCCGCCGAGATTGGCCAGGCTCTCCTGGTCCACCAGCGCGACCGTGCGGCCGGCTTCGATCAGCTCGCGGGAGGCGGCGAGCCCCGCCAGCCCGCCCCCGACCACGATCACGTCCATGCCGCCCATGCCCACGATCATCGCCCCCAGAGTCGCGCAGGTAGAGTCGGGCCGATGGAGGGAGGGTGAGCGGGTCCCGGGGCGGCGCCGGAGAGGCGCCCGAGCCCGAGCATCCGATCGACCGGCTGCCATGGACGCCGGCGCTGGTCCTGCTGCTGGCAGGGCTGATGATGTCGCTGCTGGTGGCGGCGATGGATTCGACGGTGGTCGGCACCGCCCTCCCCACCATCGCCCGCGACCTGGGAGGCTTCGCGCTCTACTCCTGGGTTTTCACCGGGTACCTGTTGACCAGCACCACGTCGGTGCCGATCTGGGGGCGGCTGGCCGACATCGTCGGGCGGCGAAGCATCCTGCTCTGCGGCCTCGCCCTGTTCGTGGGCGGCTCCGTGCTGTGCGGCCTCGCCCCCTCGATGGGGTTCCTGATCGTCTTCCGCCTCCTGCAGGGGGTGGGCGCCGGGTGCGTGCAGCCCGTCGTCTTCACCATCATCGGAGACACGTTCCCGCTCGGGCAGCGAGCCCGGCTGCAGGGCTTCTTCAGCGCCGTGTGGGCGGTCGCCTCGGTTGCCGGGCCGCTGCTGGGAGCGCTCTTCGTCTCCACCATCGGCTGGCGCTGGATCTTCGACATCAACCTGCCGATCGGTCTGGCGGCGACCGCGATGATCTGGGGTTACCGCGAGCCCCGGCGGACAGAGGCCGTGGATCGGCACCTGGACCTGCTCGGCGCCCTGCTGCTCACGGCGGGCATCGCCGGGCTGCTGGTCGGGGTCGGGGCGGGCGCCGAGGACGCGGGTGTGAACTGGCCCGTGGCCGGCGCCGGAGCGCTGATCCTGGTCCTCTTCTTCGTGTTCGAGCAGAGGGTGCGGGTCCCCGTGGTGCCGCTGGACCTGCTTCGGAACCGGGTCATCGGGCCTGCCATCGGCGTCACCGTCATCGCCGGGACCCTGATGTTCGGGGTCACCGCGTACGTCCCGCTGCTGGTCCAGGACGGCCTCCACGGGACCCCTCTGATGGCCGGAGCGGCGGCGGCCCCGCTTTCCCTGGGCTGGCCTATCGGCTCGGTCACCGCGGGCCGGCTGCTGCTGCGCGCCGGCTACGAGCGGCTCCTCCTGGCGGGATCGATGGTGCTGGTGCTCGGCACGCTGGCGCTGGCGGTGCTCCCGCACACCGCGGTGGCGGTGGGGATCTCGGCCGCCGTCATGGGATTGGGCATGGGCCTGGTCTCCACCCCGGTCCTGATCGTCATCCAGAGCTCGGTCCCCCACCGGCGCCGGGGCGCGGCGACGGCCTTCAACCAGCTCGGGAGAACGATCGGCGGCGCCCTTGGAGTAGGCCTGATGGGGATCCTGGTCCAGGGAGCTGCCGGCGCCACCTCGGTCGAGCAGGGGGTCGGCAACATCTTCTGGGTCCTGGTCGCGATCGCAACCTGCTCGCTCGTTCTGTGCGCCGGCATCCTGGCGATGAGCAGGCGAACCGGCGCGGCTCTCGCCTGAGCCAGGGACAGCCCGTCGAGTAGGCTCCGGGGGATGTCCGCGTCCGCGCTCCCCACGTCCGTGGCCGCCTTCGAGGCCGGCCGCTGGCCGACCATCGCCCCCTACTTCGACGAGCTCGCCGAGCGACCTCTCGACGACCTGGAGTCGTGGCTCCGCGACTGGTCGGAGCTGGAGAAGCTGGTCGGCGAGGCCTCGGTGCTCGCCGAGATCGCGTACAGCACCGACACCGGGTCTCGGGCCAAGGAGGAGGCCCACCTCCGCTGGTCCTCCGACATCCTGCCGCTGGCCGACGAGCAGCAGGTGCGGCTGGCACGGCGGCTGGTGGGGCTGGGGCAGGTTCCCGAAGGCCTCGAGGTCACGGTCCGCAAGTTCCGCAGCCGCATCTCGCTCTTCCGCGAGGCGAACGTGGCGCTGCTCGGCGAGGAGGCCCGGGACGTCGCGGCCTACGAGCGCGTGACCGGGCAGATGCTCGCCGAGCTGGACGGTGAGCGGTTGCCGGTGCCCCAGGTCGACGCCCGGCTGCAGGACCTCGATCGTACGGTTCGGGAACGGGCCTACCGGGCGGCCAACCGCCCCTACATCGAGACCCGCGACGAGCTGGCGGGGATCTTCGACCGCCTCCGGGAGAAGCGCCGGCAGATCGCGCAAAACGCCGGTTTCGGCAACTTCCGCGACTACCAGCACCTGGCGTACAGCCGCTTCGACTACACCCCCGACGACTGCCTGCGGTGGCACGAGGCGGTGGAGGAGGTGGTGGTGCCGGCTCGGGAGCGCTCGCTTCGCCGGCGGCAGGCTGCTCTCGGCGTCGGTTCTCTCCGGCCCTGGGACCTCACGGTCGATCCCCGCGGCCGGACCGCCCTGCGCCCGTTTGCCGAGGCGTCGGGGTTGATCGGTGGCGTCGGGTCCATGTTCGATCACCTCGATCCGGAGCTGAGCGCGGAGTTTCGCGTCCTGGCCGACGAGCACCTGCTCGACCTCGACAGCCGGCCGGGGAAGGCGCCCGGCGGGTACTGCGCTCCGCTCCCGCACCGGGGACGGAACTTCATCTTCATGAACGCGGCCGGCACCCAGAAGGACGTCTTCACGCTCCTCCACGAGTCAGGGCACGCGTTCCACTCCTTCGCCGCCGAACGCCTGCCCTACGTGTGGCAGAACGAGTACCCGATGGAGATCGCCGAGGTCGCCTCGATGACGATGGAGCTCCTCGGCGGACCCGGGCTCGCACGCTCCCGGGGGGGCTTCTACGAGGCCGATCAGGACGTCTCGCGCGCCCGGTCCGAAAATCTCGAGGACACGCTCACCCTCCTCTGCCACATCGCCTCGGTGGACGCCTTCCAGCACTGGCTCTACACCGATCCGGCGGGAGCTGACCGCGACGCCCGGGACGCACGCTGGCTGATGCTCCGGCAGCGGTTCGAGCCCGGGGTCGACTTCGCCGGACTCCGCGCCGAGCGGGTGGCGCGCTGGTACCGCCAGCTGCACATCTTCGAGCTGCCGTTCTACTACATCGAATACGGTCTCGCGCAGCTGGGCGCGCTGCAGATCTGGCGGAACAGTCTCCGCGACGCAGGTCAGGCGCTCTCTCAGTACCGCACCATGCTGGCGCTCGGCAACACGCGGCCGCTGCCCGAGCTCTACCGCGCGGCCGGGGCCCGGCTGGTCTTCGACGCCGCGGGCATGAAGGAGCTGATCGATCTGGTGGAGGAGGAGCTGGCCCGCCTGGAGGGGTGACCGCGGCCGTCCACGCCAAGCGCCCCGAAGGGCCTCGACATGCCAGAGTGTCCGCACTCCGACGCTACAACGCGACCGGTAGGGTCGGACTGTGGACACTCTGGCGCCAGGGGCGGGTCGCCGGGCCGGGGTGGCAAGGTGGGGTGGTAGGGCCGGGGTGGCGAGGCATCGCTAGACTCAGCCGGCGATGCAGCACACGTCCCCGCACCAACTCTCTGACGACACCGCCCTCGAGGTCGCCGACACGCTGGCCGCCCGGCGGCTCTATCCCGCCGAGCCGGCCAGGGTCCGCGAGGAGTGGGCGGACGAGCGAGACCTCCCCCTCGAGCTCACCGGTGGAGCTCCGGACGCGATCCTGATCCGCCTGGTCGAACGCTTCGGGCTTCCGCAGCGCCTGCTGGTGGCGCCGGCCGCCGGCGGCGACGACGGCGCCTACCGCCTCCTCGACGACCCGCGCTGGCTGGCGGCGGCACGCGAGGCGGGACTGCGCCGGCTGCCGATCAGGGTCCTCGAAGTCGAGCCCGCCGCCGCCGACCTGCTGGCACTGGTCCTGAACCAGCAGCGGCCGGCCGGTGTGGCCGCTCAGGCCGGCGCCCTGGAGCCGCTGCTCGAGGCGGGGCTCACCGAGGAGGAGGTGGGCCGGGCCGCGGGCATGAAAAAGGCGCAGGTGGCGAAGCTTGCCAAGCTGAGCCGGCTCGACCCGGTGTTGCGCCAGGCGCTCCGGGAGGGCGCCATCACGCCGGCCACCGCCCACGCCGCGGCCGAGCTGCCCGACCTCCAGCCGGAGCTGGCCGAGGATTTCGAACACGAGGGCAAGCTGACGCCGGCCCAGGTGCGCCGGCGCGCGGACGAGGCGGCGAGGGCGGCCGTTCGACTGGCGGAGGCCGAGGCGGCCGAGACGTCGGAGGCGGTGGACGAGGCTGCCGCGGACGGCGCCGGCAGCACCACGGATCCCGAGCTCGCCCAAGGAGCGTCCGACCCCGCCTCGGCCGCGGGGACGGAGCGCACGCCGGCGGCGGGCGACACCGCCGCGGTTGAGTGGGTACGTGCGCAGGCCCGGGCCCTGCTGCTGGAGTTGGATCAGGTCGAGCTACCGGCCGACCTGGGGGCACGCCTGGCCGCCGTGCTGGACGAGATCGGGCGCGCACCGGTCGTGGTGGCGGTGCCCTCGTAGGCTCCAAGAGGTGCCGGAAGAGGTTCCGATCGAGGCCGAGCTTCGCCTGGTGCTGCTCGGTTTCGTGCACGACGGATGCGAGCCCTGCCGCGAGGTCGAGGCTCGGCTGCGCGAGCTCGCGGACGGGGCGGGGGAGGTCTGCCGCGTCGAGATCGTCGACGCGGCTCGCGATCGGGAGCTGGTCGGGCGTTATCGCGTCACCGAATTCCCCACGTTGCTGTTTCTGAAGAGAGGCGTCGAGGTCCGTCGGGTCCGCGGCGGCGCCCTCCCCGCCTCGACCCTGGCCCTGCTCGGCGACCACGCACCCTGACGCCCTGACGCCCTGACGCGCGGTCACGCGATCGCAAGGTTCGCCGTGCGACGATCGTGTGTCGATGCGGATCCTCGTGGCGGAAGACGATCCGGGCCTCCTTTCGGTGCTCGTCGAGGGGCTCCAGGAGTTCGGCTACCAGGTCGACGGCGCGGCCGACGGCGAGGAGGCGATCCAGCAGCTGCGCTTCTACGGCTACGACGTCGCGGTCGTGGACTGGCGCATGCCGCGCGTCAACGGGCTCGAGGTGGTGGCGTGGGCACGGCGGGAGGACAAGCAGACCGCGTTCCTGATGCTCACCGCTCGCGACACCGTCCGCGACCGCATCGAAGGGCTGGACGGGGGCGCCGACGACTACCTCGTCAAGCCCTTCGACTTCGGCGAGCTGGTGGCCCGGGTGCGTGCTCTGCAGCGCCGGCCACGAGCCGTCGACGCGCCGGTCCTTCACCGCGGCGCCCTCGAGCTCGACCCGGTGCGGCGCGAGATCCGCCGGGATGGCCACCCCATCAATCTCACCGCGACCGAGTACCTGATCCTCGAGGTGCTGCTGCGCCGCTCACCCGGTGTGGTCACCCGGCAGGCGATCGCCGAGCACGCCTGGCAGGACGAGACCGCCCCTCTGGGCTCGAACACGATCGACGTCCAGGTCAGCCGGATCCGGGCCAAGCTGAGCGACGCCGGGGTGCGGATCGCGACCATCCGCGGAACCGGGTACCGGCTGGAGACGCGATGAGATCGACGGCGAAGGTCGCAAGCGATGCATCGCGGGTGCCCTGGGCATGACTCGTGGCCCCGGCTTCGCCGCGCGATCGATCCGGGTCGCGCTCGTCACCGCAGCGATCGTCGCCGTGCTGTACGTGGTGGTGGCGACGTCGGTGGTGATCATCGTCGAGCAGGTGCTGACCGCTCAAGTCGATGCCGCGATCGCCGACACCCTGCACGACCTTCAGCGCAACCAGACCCAGGAGGAGCCGCCTCCCGGCGGCTACGCGGCGCCCGACGAGCCGCCTCCCGGTGGCCATCCCTACGGTCCGCCGCAGCTGGTCTTCACGGTATATCCGTCGGGCCACGTCCACTGCAACCAGCCCGCGGCGGACCTGCCGGCGCAGGACCGCGACCTGGTCGGCCCGCAGACCATCCACGTCGACGGCACCACGATGCGGGCGGTCGGGCAGCAGACGGGCGACGTCCGGATCGTGGTGGCCCAGTCGATGGAGCAGGTGCAGGACACCCGGCTGACGTTGATCGTCGCCGAAGCCGTGGTCGGCCCCATCTTGCTGGTGCTGGTCTTCCTCGGCGCCCTCACGATCGGCCGCCGGGTGGCGGCGCCGATCGAGACGGTTCGTCGCCGCCAGCTCGCGTTCACCGCCGACGCCTCCCACGAGCTGCGGACGCCGCTCTCGGTGATCGAGGCCAACACCTCGCTCGCGCTCCGCGGCGAGCGGACGTCGGAGTGGTACCGGCGGGCGTTCACCAACGTCCACCGCGAAAGCGAGCGCATGCGGCACCTGGTGGAGGATCTGCTCTGGCTGGCCCGGTTCGACTCCACGGAGGAGCCGCGCCACCCGGCGCCGGTCGACCTCGTGGTGCTGGCCGAAGAGGCGGTGGAGCGGTTTCAGGTCCGCGCCGAGGCCAGGAACCTCGCCTTGACCTGCGAGCGGCCGGGTACGCCGATCGTTCTCACGGCAACCCCGGAGTGGCTGGACCGGCTGCTGGGCGTCCTGCTCGACAACGCCTGCAAGTACGCCCCGGACGGCGGATCGGTGCGCGTGCGCGTGGTGACCGACGGCCGGCGGTGCGAGCTCACCGTCGAGGACTCGGGCCCTGGCATCCCCCCCGCGCAGCGCGACCAGATCTTCGATCGCTTCCATCGGGCCACCGGCGCGGCTCCCGGTGCCGGGCTCGGGCTCGCCATCGCGGACGCGATCGTCCAGGCCACCGGCGGGCGCTGGCGGATCGGCGACTCGCCACTGGGGGGCGCCTCGATGGGCATCTCCTGGCCAGCCGGGTAGCCCCACCTCGACCCTCGACTGCCGGAACTCAGGCCTCTCCCGCCCCGCATTTGCTCCGAGTGCTGGCACTCGGCGAGGTTGCGCCGTGCGCGACCCTCTCGAGCCGGCGCGAAAGCGCTTGGGCGCCAGCCCAAAGCAAGTCCCGGCCCAACCTCACATGAGCACCCCAAACCGCTGGCCCGGCAGGAAACCGCGGCGAGTACCGCCGGGGGTTTAGGGGGCGCCAGCCCCAATGCCGTTGCTTTAGGCCCTTGAGGGGGAGGCGTGGCTGAGGTGTCCGGCTCGCGCGATTCGCCGATTGCCGACACTCGGCGCATTCCGATCGAGCGACGACCTCAGGGCATCCGAATATCACCCGGATTCACCTTTCGCTAGCACTCTGAGGTTATTCGGGCTCGGATGACACCCTTTTGCTAGCACTAGTGGGTGAATCGGAGGTTATCGGGCCGTGGATTAGGTCGTTTCTGCAGAAACCGTCGCTATCTCCGAACCGGAAAGAGCGGAAGGTGCAGAAACGGCCCTGAGGCTGCCGGTCCAAAAGGCTTCGAGGACGCTGAGCTCCTGGGGCACCGCGGCACCCCGGCGCTCCGCGCGAATTCCCCCCGCGACGCCCTTGAAGCAACGGCATTGTTGGGGGCGCAGCCGCACAAGTAAGTCAAATGCGCCCCCCAACCGGCACGCACGGTCCCTACCCCTCGTGCGCGAAGCGCTCGCGCGCCAGCGCGACCACCCTCCCTCTTCTCCTCACCCGTGTGCGCGCGCCAGCGCGATCACCCCTGCATGTCACATCACCCCTCACCGGCGCGTCTTGTACGACATGGCCACACAGCAGGCGGCTGACGAAGCCGAGGTTCGGGAACGGCTCGACCAGTTGATTCAGGGCGTTCGCGGGATGGATCTCGAAGCTCTGAAACCCATCTACGCGCCGGACATCGTGACGTTCGACGTCACCGGTCCGCTGCGGCGGGTGGGGCGTGAAGCCAAACTGGCGAACTGGGTCGAGGCCTTCGCGATGTTCCAGCCTCCGCTCGAATACGAGATCCGCGACCTCGCGATCACCACCGGCGCCGACGTGGCGTTCGCGCACGGCCTGGCGCGCCTCAGCGGCACGTTGAAGAACGGCGCCCCGGCCGGCGGGTTCTGGGTTCGCTTCACCGGCTGCCTGCGCAAGATCGACGGCACCTGGCTGGTGGCGCACGACCACGCCTCGGCGCCCCTCGAGATGGCAAGCGGGAGGGCGGCACTGCATCTCGCACCCTGACCGCCTGGCGCCGAGCGCCGGGCACCGCGCCTACGAGCGGCGCGGAGCTGCCTTCGGCGTCTCGACCAGGGAAAGCGCCTTCAGGGGGCAGTTGGCCACCGCGCGCCGGGCGGCCGGCAGCAGCCCCCGGGCCAGCTCGCGGTCTCCGACGATCGGATAGCCCCAGTCGTCGACCCCGATCGCTTCCGGCAGCAGCTCCGCGCAGAGGCCGTGGGCGTCGCAGCGGGTCCAGTCGACGCGCAGCCGTGCCATCTCAGGCGATCCTCCGTCGCGGGACCCGGGCCGTACAGTCGAATCCTCGATCGTGCGCCCTGAAATCGGCCGCGAACGTGTCGAGGGCGGAGCGCAGCACCTGGGCAGCCCCGTCCGGGTGATGGCAGGCGCCACGGCCGGTCACCATCGTCGCCCAGCGCCGCAGCCGGGCCACCTCGCCGCCGTCGCCCTGCCCGTTGGCCAGCCGACGCGCGGAGGCGGCGATCGCGGGAAGCCCGGCGCGGCATGGCCCGCACTGCCCGGCCGAGAACGCGGCCATCGAGGTCACCAGCTCGGCCGTCGCCGCCACTCCACACTGGGTGCTGGGGAGCAGCGCCACCACTCCCGCCCCGAGAGGGATCGCTCCCGGGTCGAGCGGGGCATCGTGGGCTCGGGCGGCCGGCATGAACGCGCCCGCGGCGCCGCCGAAGAGCACGGCTTGAACCGGTTGCGTGAGGCCTCCCGCCTGGGCGACCACCTCGCTCAGCGTCGCGCCCGCAGGCACCTCGTGCGCCCCCGGCTGCGCCACGGCCCCGCTGACCGTGACCAGCATGGTGCCGGGCAGCGTACCCCGGGCAAGGAGCGCGATCGCGGCCAGCGTCTCCACGTTCTGGACCAGCGTCGGCAGGCCGTCGACGCCGCGCTCGAACGGCAGCGGCGGCCGCATGGTGGGAAGGGCCACCCCGTCGTTGAGGTAATGGACGGCGGCCGACTCCTCCCCCGACACGTAGCCTCGCGGGGCGGCCACCAGGTCGACCACCGGATGCGAAGCGGCTCCCAGCCCCCGTTCCGACAGCGCCGCCTGCAAGGCCCGGCCGGCCGCGTCGTGCTGTTCGCCGACGTAGAGCGCGATTCGGCCTGCGCCGACCGCCCCGGCCGCCAGCAGCGCACCGTCGAGGACCAGGTGCGGGCGAGCGGCGAGCAGCGTCCGGTCCTTGAGGCTCAAGGGCTCACCCTCGGCACCGTTGGCCAGCACCACCGCCGGACCGCGGCGACGGTCGGCGACCGAGCGCCACTTGCGGCCGACCGGGAAAGCGGCTCCACCGCGCCCCCGCAGCCCCGAGTGCTCGAGCACCGTGATCAGCCCCGCCGGGGATGGCAGGGGACCGAGGCGCTGCCGGTGGTTCGACCATCGCTCCGGCCCCAGCCGGGGATCCGGACCCGAGGTCAGCATCGTCACCGTCACCGGCGCCCCCGGCTCAGGCGGGTCCAACCCGGAGGTCCCTCGGGCGCCTCGGGGAGCGGCTCCGGCGCCCCCACGTTTCGCCGCGCCAGGCGCAGCAGGAAAAAGACGGCGACCACGCCGCAGCAGGCGGTGTAGACGATGTCCATCCAGAGGAACCGGGTGTCGCTGCCCGCGCCCAGGCTGTGGATCAACGCCAGCGGCCACAGCGCGTACGCACCCCAGTGCACAAAGCGCCAGAGCCGGTAGCTCAGCCACCGCCGGAGCAGGCTGGTCACCACGACGGCGGCGCCCAGGTAGAGCGAGATCACCCCGACTGCCAGCCAGAGCGGCCGGTACGAGGCGCCCCACGGTAGCAGCGCCGCACCGAACCCGAGCGCTGTGAACGGGTCGAGGACGGCGGTCACGATGTGGATCGCCAGGAAGACCAGCGCCAGGAGGGACAGATTGCGGTGCAGCCCGGTCGTCAGAAACCGAGGCCAGCGAGGATGCGTACCCCCGATGGCGCCGAGCAGCCCAAGGGCGACCACCACCGAGAGCAGGCACAGCGAGACGGCGCCGGCGCCTCGAGCGGTGAACCAGAGCAGATGAGAACCGCTCATGCCACCTGGCCTTGCAGAGGCTCCGGAACCGGCCACCCGCCGAGGTGGAGGAGGCTGCCGTCGCGGCGGACCAGGCGGGCCGGGAGCGGGTGCCGGCGGAGCGATGCCATCCCCTCGTCCCCGCGGACCAGAGCCCAGGTCGCCAGCAGGTTGGCGTCGACGCAGGTGGCACCCGCCACGGTAGCGGTCCGCAGCGGACCCTCGGCGGGCCGGCCGGTGGTGGGATCGATCAGATGATGGAAGGTCTCGTCTCCGCGCACCCAGCGACGCGCCGCGATCGAGGAGGTGGCCAAAGCTCCGCCCCAGATTGCGATCGCCTGGCCCAGACCGGGGCCCGATCGCTCCTCACACGCCAGCACCTGCCAGCCCTCCTCGGGGGTGGGGCCCGCGCAGCGCAGATCGCCACCGATGCCGACCAGCACGCCGCAGCCGGCGGCGGCGCGCGCCGCCTCGGCAGCCAGGTCGACGGTGACCGCCTTCCCGGTGCAGCCGAGGTCGAGCTCGACCCGCGGTGGCGTGCGCAGCGTCAGGGTGAGCGGATCGAACGTGATCGCGCGCCAGCCCGGCACGCGCTCGACTCGAAGCAGGATGGGGCCTCGCGCACGGAGCAGGTCGAAATCGCGATCGTAGCCCAGCCGGCGAAGCACGGCGCCCACCGTGGGATCGACGGCACCGTCGGTTCGGCGGGCTCCGCGGAGCGCCACCATCAGCGCGCCGCCGAAGAAGGGGCTCACGCGCAGCGTCCGTCCGGCATTCGCGTTGACGTACGAGAGCTCGCTGTCGTCGCGAAATCGGCTCAGCGCCGCGTCTGCCTGGTCGAGCACGGCCTCGACCGCGCCGCAGGCGGCGGACAGCGCTGCCGGATCCCGGGTCAGCACCTCGACCTGCATCCCGAGCGCGGTCCAGGTGCGAACGCCGATGTCCTCCATCAGGTCGGTCTCGTGGTCGCGTGAGGCTGGCTGGTGGCGGGGGTCGGGGTGGGAACCGGCGTCGGCGTGCTCACCGGCGTGGGCGTGGCGGAGGTGGTCGGCGTCGCCGCCGGCGTCGCGGTCGTCGACATCGACGGCGTGGGCGTGGTCGACGTGGTGGTGGGCGAAGCGGAGCCCGAGTAGCTCGCCGCGGCCGCGGTGGCGAACGCGACCAGCGCCAGCACCGAGCCGAGGATCGACCCGATGGTCAGGCGACGAAGTCGCGCCAGCGCTCGATCCCGGCTCCGCGGCGTGTGGGGGCTCGGCATGGTCGGCATGCATCAAATCATCCCCCACCCAACCTTTCCGTTCTGTGAACTTTTTGGGCGGGCGCCGCGTCCGGGCCGCCAGTCCTGCAGACTGGCCACCATGGACCAGGACGGAGCCGAGCTGTACGACCTGCGCCTGGCCGTGGTCGAGATCCGCGGGCGGTCCGTCTGCGGGCTCCGCGTCGGTGATCACATCGACCTCGTCGAGTCGAGCCGGCTGGTGCTCCCGGAGGGCCGGCACTTTTGCCTCTACGCCCTGGCGGCGGCGCTCCCCCTCCTGCCCGCCAAGCAGCGGCGGCTCGACCCGGGCGACTGGCTGGAGGGCGATTCGCTGGTTTCGTGCCCCGATCCCGAGGAGGGCGTGGTGATGCGGATCGAGCGCCTCCGGCCCCGCCGTATCCGCCGCCAGGAGGTGACGTGAGAGAGCTCGGCATCGGCGTCGCCCCGGTCCTCGGCCCCGCGGAGATGGCAGATCTCGCGGAGCGCGTGGAGACGCTGGGGTTCGACGTGCTGAGCGTGTTCGGCGACCTGGGCATGCAGCCGCCCATCCCGGCCCTGTTGATCAGCGCCGCCCGGACCCGCCGGGTGCGCCTGGGCCCCGGCTGCATGAACCCCTACACCACGCATCCGATGGAGATCGCCGGGCAGATCGCCTACGTCGACGCGGTCAGCGGTGGCCGGGCCTACCTGGGGCTCGCGCGCGGCGCCTGGCTGGACCGCCTCGGACTCGCGCAGCCGCGGCCCGTCGCCGCCATTCGGGACGCGGTCGAGATCGTGCGGCGACTGCTTCGCGGCGACGCGTCCGGGTACGCGGGCCGGGTCTTTCAGCTCGATCCCGGGATCGCACTCGAATATCCGGTCGAGCGGAGCGAGATCCCGCTCTTGATCGGCGGGTGGGGACCCCGCATCACGGCGCTGGCGGGGGAGATCGCGGAGGAACAGAAGCTCGGAGCAAGCGCCAACCCGGAGCTGACCAAGCGCCTGGCGCGGCAGCTGGGTGGCACGGGCACACGCCTGGTGGTGGGCACGGTCACCGTGGTCGATGCCGACGGAGCGCGGGCGCGAGCGAGTGCGCGCCGCCGCGCCGCGCCCTACATCGAGGTGGTGGGCGCGCTCGATCCGACGTTCGACGTCGATCCGGACCTGCTGCGGCAGCTCCGCGCGCTCCTTCGCGAGGGCGCCCTCGACGCGGCGGCGGCGCTGGTGCCGGATGACGTGCTGGACCGGTTCGCACTGGCGGGCACCCCGGGCCAGGTCGCCGAGCACGCGGCCGCCCTGTTCGCGGCGGGGGCTGAGCGGATCGAGTTCGGGCCGCCCTTCGGCGTCGAGGGGTTGGCGGCGGGGCTGGAGCTGCTGGCGAAGGACGTGGTCCCGGCACTGCGGCCGGCCACTCTCTGACCGAGGCCCGTCAGCCGCAGCTCGAGGGATCGAGGCAGGAGGGCACGCCGCCGGCTCCCTGCAGGATGAGGTCGAAGTTGGCGATGCTCCCCTCGGGGTTGCGGGCCTGCTCCACCGTGATCGTGTTCGAGCCCCGGACCACCTCCCGAAGCGGCACCTGGATCGCGATGGTTCGCCAGCTGTAGGAGTTGCTGTCCGAGAACGGCCAGGCGGTCGAGATCGGCGCGTGCCCGTTGAGGCTGACGGTCGGAACCGTCTGGGCGTCGGCGAACCAGTTGAACTCCACCAGTGCGCCCTTGGCGTGCTTGAGGGAGGCGCTCGGCACCGGCAACGTGTGGACGCTGACGGTCTGGTCGTCCCAGCTCCACCCGGTATTCCGGTCGCGCGCGTCGCGGCCGGCGTTGTTCACCGGAACGTCGAACCCGCGGTCGCGAGGGAGGATCGGACCGTCGAAGCCGACGTCGCCCCAGCCGAACGTGTTGTTGCGCTGACCGGGCGGGTACTTGCCGGCGTTGTAGTGGGCGTCCTCCAGCCAGATCAAGCCGCGGGTCAGGGGCAGGTTGGCGCCGTCGAGCTCGGCAATCTTGATCAGGTGGGAGGTGCCGGCGTCCGAGGCCCAGACGGTGACCTGGTTGACCGAGATCTGGACCTCCACGTGACTCATCACCGCCGGATTGGTCGACTCGGTGACGCAGCCGTCCTGCGCGAAGGTGCCGTCAGGCGAGGTGCCCGGTCCGATCGAGTCCAGAGCGTAGTCGCGGGTCACGAACATCGAGCCGACGGTCCACTGCCCGGAGGGGCAGTTGCCGCCCTCACTGGCCCCGTCCATCGTGAAGCCGAAGCTGTTGCGGGCGTAGGTGTCGATCGCGGCGGCGTGCTGGTAGGGAGCGGGGACCGGCTGGTCGGTGTACACGAAGGCGGGCCAGGCGGCATGCGGGCCGAGGGTGTCGTTGGAGACATCGAAGGTCACGTCGCCGGTCCGTCCCGCGATGTCGAACGGCTGGCGCGGGTACATGCCGACCACCGTCTGCGACCCGCCGTCGTCGGCGGTGTCGAAGAGGTGGCCGTTGCAGATCTGGACGTTCTCCGGCGGCAGCACCGAACCGCCACCGCAGGCCTTGGGAGCGGTGGCGCGGACGAACTCGTTCTCCTTGCCCTGGGAGGGGTTGTCGAGGGCGCTGATCTCGGAAACCCCCCAGACGGTGGGGTTGAGCGCGCCGGAACGAGAGGAGTTGGACGCCGCGGCATGCTCGAAGGTGTCGCAGAACGCGACCTGTACCGGGTGCGCTGCCTTCTGGAACTGGCAAGCCGAAAGGAGGGAGCCGGCGGTCGAGCGGCCGTCGCATGCAACCAGCACGGAGGTCAGAAGTAGCGCACACACCAGTGCCGCCGAAACTGCCGAGAGGGGTCGCATGAACCCGGGCATCGCCCGCCGACGCTACCACACGGTACGTCCGTTTTCTGTCCCGAACTGGCGGGACTTCCGCCCAGTCGCCCACTCCCCCGCACTCCCCTTGGGGGCCGTCTCTGGGCCATCTGTCGACAGATGTACCGGGAATCGGACACGGAACGGGCCATCTGTACACAGATGGCCCGGTGTGTCGCGGCGGAGGCTAGTTGAGCCGCTCCACGATCATCGCCATCCCCTGACCGCCGCCGACGCACATGGTCTCCAGGCCGTAGGTCTTGTCCAGCGTGCGCAGGTCGTTGAGCAGCGTGCAGAGGATCCGGGCTCCCGTCATGCCGAACGGGTGGCCAAGCGCGATGGCGCCGCCGTGGGGGTTCAGCTTGTCGCTGAAGGGGTCGACCCCGATCCCACGCGCGGAGGGGATCACCTGTGCCGCGAACGCCTCGTTGAGCTCGACCACGTCGATGTCCTCGATCCTCATCCCGGCCCGCGCGAGCGCCTGCTTCGAGGCATCGATCGGCCCCAAACCCATGAACTCCGGCTCCAGGGCCGAAAGACCGGTGGAGATCACCCGGGCGAGTGGCTTCAGGCCCAGCTCGCGGGCCCGGGTGTCGGACATCACGACGACCGCCGCCGCGCCGTCGTTGAGCGGGCAGGAGTTCCCCGCGGTCACGCTGCCGCCGGGACGGAAGACCGGCTCCAGGGCGGCCAGCTTTTCCATCGTGGTGCCGGGCCGTGGGCCGTCGTCCTTGGTGAACAGCCGGCCGTCGCCGAGCGGCACGGGGATGATCTCGCGGTCGAAGAAGCCGTCCTCGCGGGCCTGGACGGCAGCGGTCTGGCTCTTCACCGCGTAGCGGTCCATCTCCTCTCGCGTGATCTGCTCGCGCTCGGCGACGTTCTCCGCCGTCTGGCCCATCTGGATATAGACGTCCGGGAAGCCCTCGGGGTTGTCCGGTTCCAGGCGCGGGTTCTGGTTGGTCGGGATGTCCGAGGTCCCGTTCCCGAACCGCGAGACACACTCGACGCCGACCGAGAGAAAGACGTCGCCCTCCCCGGCGCGGATCGCGTGGGCCGCCATCCGGGTGGTCTGCAGCGACGACGAGCAGTAGCGGGTGACGGTGCAGCCCGGCGTGTCGAGGTGGGCGAGGATGGAGACCACGCGGCCCAGGTTGAAGCCCTGCTCGCCGCCCGGCAGGCCGCACCCGCAGATCAGATCCTCGATCTGCGAGGCCGGCAGCTCCGGCACCTGCTTCAGGACCTCGGTGGTGACGTGGGTCGCGAGGTCGTCAGCGCGCCAGTCGACCAGTGACCCCTTGAAGGCGCGCCCGATCGGCGTGCGTCCGGCGGCGACGATGACGGCTTCTGGCATCGCTATGACGTGCTCCTGTCGGTGTGCGGTTCGGGACCGACCGGCGATGCTACGCGCCACGCAAAAGGGGGAGGCGCCCCCAGGAAGCCGCCGCCCCGTGCGGCCCGCGGCGTTCCTGGGCTGGAGCGGGCGCCAACGCCGGAACCGGCGCCCCGACCGCGCCGGCGACCCCCGCGCCGAGGTCGGAGTCCACGTCGGTCCAGCAGCGCCACGCGCGGCAGCAACGGTAATGCGTTCGCAAGGTGGGGGCGCCCATCTTCGAGACATGACGTTCGCCGACCGAAGCCGGGCGGACGAGCCGCCCCCGGCGTCGCCACCCTCGGTCCAGGTCGTGATCCCGGTCTACAACGAGGCGGAAGAGCTCGCCCACAGCATCGCGACCCTTCACGACTACCTCTCCCGGGAGCTCGATGAGCGCTGGGAGATCACGATCGCCGACAACGCGAGCACCGATGGGACGTGGGCGATCGCGCTCCGGCTCACCGCGCTGCTGCCCCGCGTCCAGGCGCTGCGCCTGGACAGCAAAGGTCGCGGGCGGGCGCTGCGGAAGGCCTGGCTCGAAAGCCGGGCCGACCTCGTCTGCTACATGGACGTCGACCTCTCCACGAACCTCGACTGCCTGGGTCCTCTCCTGGCGTCGCTGCGGAGCGGCCACAGCGAGGTGGCGATCGGGTCCCGCCTGCTGCCGGCTTCGCGCATCCGCCGCCAGCCGAAGCGCGAGATCCTGTCCCGCGCCTACAACGCCATCATCTGGCTGCTCTTCCGGCCCGGCTTCAGCGACGCACAGTGCGGCTTCAAGGGGCTCACCCGGCACGCCGCGCTCCGGCTGGTGCCGCTGGTCGAGAACGACTCTTGGTTTTTCGACACCGAGCTGCTCCTCAACGCCTCGCGTCTCGGCTACCGGATCTTCGAGGTACCCGTCGACTGGATCGAGGACCTGGACACCCGGGTCGACCTCGGACCCACGGTTCTCGAGGACCTGCGGGGCCTGTGGCGGGTACGCGTCAGCTTCTGGCGCGAGGGTCGGGCACGACGGCGAGAACTGGGCGCGCGGTGACCGGGAGGCGCCGCCTCAGTACCCCCGAGTGGCGGCAGTCAGAGCCCACATCGCGCCGCAGTCGCCCCGAGTGCCGGCGATCAGGCCCTACTTGGCGCCCGACCCGCCCCCCTTCGCGGCGGCGACGAGGGCGGCGCCCTTCCCCTGACAGTCGTACAGCTCCGAGGTGCCCGACGCCCCCGAGGGGACCGCGGTGCACACCGAGCTCACGTATTCGGTGGCCGAGCCGCCCGAGGCACCGGAGCCACGGGCGAACCCACCGCCGCCACCCGGCCCACCGCCGCCGAGCAGCACGTACCGGAGCTCTCCCTTCTCCACCAGATGGGCGAGCGACGTCGGCGTGAGGATCGGATCCGAGCCCAGGAACCCGCCCAGGGAGATCACGTTGAGGCTTGCCGTCGCTGGCGATGATCAGGGGCGCCCCGGTCTGGGAGTCCGCCACCGCGACCAGGTAGCGCACGCCGCCCTTGTGAGCTTCCAGATACGAGACGAGCCGGCTGTCGGTGGTCGTGCCGCCGGCGACGCCGCCTCCGAAGCGGCCGCCGGTGCCCAGGGCCGGCGCCACCGCCGAACGCGGAGGCCGTCGACGGTCCCGCCTGGGGGATGGTGCCGTTCGCGACCGACGTGACGGTGATGCCGGACCAGACCGCCGGGGCGACCAGCAGGGCCGCCAGACCCACCGCCAGCGCGGCGGCGGCGAGCGGCCGCGGCCGGCGCCAGAGCACCGGAGCTCGTCGCGAGGCGAGCGACCACCCGAGGAGTCCCAGACCCAGCACGATCGAGATGACGAGCAGAGCGGTGCTCCACCCTGAGAGCTCCTGCGGATAGTCGCGCAGGATCACGACCTGGAGCGCGGCGGTCCCGGCGAGCGCGGCGAGCGGCAGGACCCCCCGCCACGTGCGAGACAGCACGTCGCGCCAGAGGCTGACGGCGCCGATCCCGACCAGCGCCGCGGTCGGCGGCGCCAGCTCCGCGATGTAGTAGGGGTGGAACGTGCCGCTCGAGTAGCTGAAGACGACGAACGTGACCGCGGCCCAGCCCGCGAAGACGGTGAGCGCGGCGAGGCGGACCCGGTCGCGCCTGGTGATCCCGGCGATCACCGCCGAGACCAGGCCGGTCAGCGCGAACGGCAGCAGCCAGCCGGCCTGCCCGCCGAGCTCCCCGGTCAGGAGCCGGTTCCAACCCGTTGCGCCGCCGAAGGCGGCCCCACCCGTTCCCCCGCCCGCGCCGGGGGCGCCGGCGCCGCCGAAACCTCTCCCTCCGAACCCACTGGCAGACGGGGACCCGCCGGCACGGGCGGCGCCCGCTCCACCCGCCCCGCCGCCACCACCACCGAACGCACCGGCACCGGCTCCCGTGCGCCCGCGCCCGAAGATCCGCTGCAGCCCGTTGTAGCCGAACGCGAGGCTCCACTCGCTGTTGTCCTGCGTGCTGTCGACCCAGGGCCGCTGGGCGGCAGGTGTCAGATCGACCGCGGTCAGCCAGGCGGCCGAGACCACGGCCAGGACGAGCCCGGCGCCGACCAGGTGCAGGATCCGCACGCGCAGGCTGCGGACGTCGGTGAGCAGGTAGGCGACCACGAAGCCGGGGACGACCAGGTAGGCCGCGAGCGTCTTCGCGTTGAAAGCCAGCCCGACCAGCAGGCCCGTCGCCAGCACCCACCAGATCCGGCCCGACTGCACGGCCCGTACCGCCGCCCAGGCGCTCAGGACGAGCAGCATGATCATGATCGCGTCCGTGTTGTTGCTGCGGGCGACGACCAGCGCTACCGGCGTCAGGGCGAGCGCGGTGCCCGCCACCAGTCCCGCGACGCTTCCCCACACCCGCCAGACGGTCCGGGTCAGCACCGCCACGGAGACGGCTCCTGCCACCGCGCTGGGACCCAGCACGGAGAGGCTGGAGACGCCGAACAGCTTGACGCTGGCCGCCTCCACCCACAGGGAGAGAGGCGGCTTGTCGACGGTGACGAAGCCCGGCGGGTCGAACGCGACGAAGAAGAAGTCGTGCCAGCCCCGCGTCATGCTGACCACCGAGGCCGCGTAGAAGTCGTTCCCGTACCCGTTGCGGCTCAGGGTCCAGAAGTCAAGGACCAGCGCGAGCACGGTTACCGCGATCAAACCGAGCACCGGGAGGCGCTCGACGAGGACTACCCGGCCCCGCTCGGTGGCGGGTGCGGCGGCGACCGAAGGAGCGCGGTCCGTCATCGGGCGGCACCAGGGAACCGCCGGCGCGACGCGGGCGCCGGCGGTCGGAGTTCAGGCATGGGTGCGATTCTCCGCCGCGTCACCTTGCACTTCGATGACGCGAAGTCGCACCGCCGGGTGGGTGCGTGCGTCCGGTTCAGCACCTCCCGGCCGTGCTGGGGCCCCCAGACGCCGCAGCCGGGGCCCTCCCGCCTATTCGTCGCGCGTGCGGATCGCGATCGGGCCCGAGCGCGCCAGCTCCGCGATGCCGAACTCGCCCAACGCGTCACGCAGACCCTCGATCACACCGGGGTCGCCCGCGACCTCGATCACGATCTCGTCCGGCGTCACGTCCACCACGCTCGCGCCCGCGCGGGCAGCGGTCTCGATCGCCCGCCGGCGGGTCTCTCCGGTGACGGTCAGCCGGAACAGGGCCAGCTCCCGGCGCAGGTGGTCGTGCTCCGTCAGGTCCTCGATCGAGATAACCTCGATCAGCCGGCTGAGCTGCTTCTCCACCTGGTCCACCTCGGCGTGGCCGGCGTGGACCGTCAGCGTCATGCGGGAGCGCCCGGGCGTTTCGGCCCGGCCCACGGAGAGGCCTTCGATGTTGAACCCGCGGCGCTGCACCATTCCGCAAACGCGGAAGAGCACGCCTGGCTTGTCCTCGACCTCCACCGAGAGCACGCGGATGGGGGAGGCGGGGTCGCCGGGAACCGGGGCGGCGGGCATCATGAGCGTGGCCTCAGGCGTAGACATCGGGCAGCTCCTGGAATTCGGTGAGCCCCGCCCCGAGCGGGACGATGGGATACACGTTGGCGTCGGGATCGATCGAGAAGTGCAGCAGGATCGGGCCGTCGCAGGACTGCGCGGCGTCGAACGCCGCCGGCACGTCTTCGAGCGAGCTCACATGGTAGCCGGGCAGGCCGTAGGCGTCTGCCAGCTTCACGAAGTCGGGCATGTGCTCCAGGGCCGACTCCGAGCGGACACCGCCGTAATAGTCGTCCTGGAACTGGCGCACCATGCCCAGGCTGCGGTTGTCGAGGATCACGATCTTGATCGGCAAGCGGTGCTCGACCGCCACCGAGAGCTCCTGGGCGGTCATCACGAACCCGCCCTCGCCGGCCACCACCCACACGGCGTGGTCCGGGCGTCCGAGCTGAGCTCCGATCGCGGCCGGGAGCGCGAATCCCATGGTGCCGGAGCCCCCCGAGTTGAGGAAAAGGCCGGGCGTCGAGTAGTTCCACCACAGTGCGGCCCAAATCTGGTTCTGCCCCACGTCGGCGACCACGATCGAGCGCTGGTCGCATCGTCGGTACATCTCCAGCATCACGTCCTGCGGCTGAAGGTGCCCGTTGGACTGAACGTATTTCAGCGGGTGCTCCTCCCGCCAGCGCTCGATCTGCGTCAACCAGGCCGTGCGGTGGTCGGGCGGCGCCTGGACCCGGTCCGTGAGCGCGGCCAGGGCCTCCTTGGCGTCGGAGACGATCTCCAGGTGTGGCCGGACGTTCTTGCCCATCTCGGAGCGGTCGATGTCGATGTGGATGAAGGTCTCGACCCGCGGCGCCCATTTGGCGAGATCGGCGGTGACCCGGTCGTCGACCCGCATCCCGACACAGAGCAGGACGTCGGCGTCCTGGACGGCCTTCAGGTTCCAGCCGGTGCCCATGAACCCGGTCATGTGAAGGGCCAGCGGGTGCTGGACCGGGAACGCGCCGATCCCGAGCAAGGTGGTCCCGGTCGGCACCAGAGCCTTCTCCGCGAGCGCCTGCAGCTCGGGCTCGGCGCCGCTCAGCAGGACCCCGTGGCCGGCCAGGATGACGGGCCGCTGCGCGCGCTCGAGAGCGGCGGCGGCGGCGTCCAGCACCTCGCCGACAACGGGTTGCCGCCCCCCATAGTAGCCCGGAAGATCGACCGCCTGGGTCCACTCGGGATCGTCCCAGTTGGCCTGCTGCACGTCCTTGCAGATATCGATCAGCACCGGCCCCGGTCGGCCGGTGGTCGCCACGTAGTAGGCCTCCTTGACCACGTGTGGGATCTCGTGGACGTCACGGACCAGGTAGTTGTGCTTGGTCACGGGTTGGGTGCAGCCGACCACATCCGACTCCTGGAAGGCATCACGTCCGACCATGGTGGAGGCGACCTGGCCGGTGATGGCGATCATCGGGACGGAATCCATGAAGGCGGTGGCGAGACCGGTGACCAGGTTCAACGCGCCCGGGCCGCTGGTCGCGAAGACGACCGCCGGCCGGCCGGTGGCGCGGGCGTAGCCGTCCGCCATGTGCGCCGCCCCCTGTTCGTGCCGCACCAGGATGTGGCGCAGCCGGGGATGCTTGGGCAGCTGCTGGTAGATAGGAAGGTTCGCTCCGCCCGGGTACCCGAAGATGATGTCGGCCCCTTCGCGTTCCAGTGCCTCCAGGATGATGTTCGCGCCGTTCACGTCGCCTCCTCGCCCAGTCGCCTGAGATAAAAGAAAGGCCCCCGCCTGGAGGCGGGGGCCTTGATTGCTTGCGTTCCGGTGGTTTCTATCCGGCCGCGCGCGCCCCCGCCCTGGGAAGGCGAATAAGTACGAGCGCAAGGGCGAGAAACCGCGAACCGACCATGTCCGGTGTAGTGTAGCCGACCGGTCACGACCGTGCACGGACCGAACCAGGACGCCGGCCATGCTAGGCTCGCGGCGCGACAGACGCCAGAGGAGCACAGAGCAGAGAGAGATGGTAGAGCGTCCGCGGTGGCAGGCGGGCAAGCAGGCCGCACGGCGGCTGGCGGTGATCAGCATCGCCTTGATCGCACTCTCGGCCTGCGGCGCCGCCGCCGCGGCCGCACCCTCCCACCGCACGCTCCGGCGGCCCCGGCCCACGCCGACCGCCGTCGGGGGGGTGGTCGAGGGCGCGGCCTCACAATTCATGAGCCTGCTGGTCGAGGGCGCCTACGACGCGCAGTGGGGACTGCTGAGCCCCCAAGCGCAGCAGCAGTGGCCCTCCGAGCAGGCGCGCGACCAGATGCTGGCCGCCAAATACGCCGGCATCACGCTCAGCTACTCGCTTGGTACCCCGGTCGCCGGCCGGACCTGGGCCAGCCCTGAGACGCTCACCCAGGTCCCGGGCCTCTGGGAGGTTCCGTGCTCGGTGACCCTCTCCGGTGGGCCGGCGCAGCTGCCGGGCACGGCGGCAGACTTCGCGTCGCTCCCGCTCTACCTCGCAATGGAAGGATCCACCACCCAGGTCTTCGGCGAGGGGGCGGCGAGCCTGGACGCGCCCGTGCTCCTGCCTCGGACGGTGCCAGACGTGACCTACCCGGTGCCGGCGCTCATGTATCACGACGTCGCACCGGCGCCCGACCGCGCCAACTACGCGAGCTACTACGGGTACCACCTTCAGTACCAGCTGACGGTGCCGCCCGATCAGTTCTCCCAACAGATGGCGTGGCTGGCGCAGAACGACTACCACCCGATCTCGCTGGTCCGGCTCGCGGACGCGCTCTACGACGGGCTCCCTCTGCCGCCGAACCCGATCGTGATCACGTTCGACGACGGCTTCCTGGGCCAGTACTCCAACGCCCTCCCGATCCTCCAGAGCCACGGGTTCACGGCGACCTTCTTCGTCTGCACGGGCCTGGTCGGCTGGCAGAACGCGGGTCAGCACTACGTGAGCTGGGATCAGCTGCAGCAGATGGCCGCGGACGGGTTCTGGATCGAGGACCACACGGTCAACGACGACACCACCAACTACGGTCAGACGACGGCGGTCCTGGATCGGTTGTTGCTCTCCACCGAGCAGGTCCTGGTGCAGAAGCTGGGGCAGCCGGTGCAGTTCTACGCGTACTCGGCGGTCTGGCCCTATCCGGCCGCCCGGCAATCGGGGCCGCTGGTCGAGAACATCGTGCCGGTTCTGGAGCAGGGCGGGTACCAGCTCGCGCTCACCGACCCCACCGACCTGTCGAACCAGGTGCTCTCGACGCAGCCGTACCAGGTCCCTCGCATCCGGGTCTCGCCCGACGAACCGCTCCAACAGTTCGCCAACGAGCTCGCCGGGTGAGGAGGCGGGGTGCCGATGCTCGACTCCGCGGCTTCGTCCGGCAACCCCCTTCACCTGCGGTACGGGCTCAGCTGGGGGGCCTGCCCCCGGTGTCGGTGTCGATCCGGGCTCGCCGGTCGAGCTCAGCCTGAGCCGCCGGCGGCTTCGGGCAGCTCGAACGCGCTCGACCGGTCCCCGCGGCTGCGCAGGACGCGGCCCAGGATGCGCAGGTCCCCGATGCTCACCGCGCCCGTGGCGAGCGCCGCGAGGCCGAACACCGCGCCGGCCGCGAGGATGGGAATCGCGATGAAGCGCCCGGAAAGCAGGTACGCCACGATGCACATCGGAACGCAAGCCCCGAGGATCCGGGCCATCATGCCGAGGTCGACCCAGCCGAACACGTCGCGGGGCAGGAGCCACAGCCCGAAGCACATCATGTACAGCTCGGTGAAGCCGGTGACCGCCGCCGCGCCGATCGCTCCATTGCCCAGGACATGCTGCGTGAAGGGGATCGCCCAGAGGTTGAGCAGCGGATTGACGACCGCCGCGCTGACCGCGGTGAACGTCCACTGCTTCTGACGGTCCCGTGCGTTGAGAGCCGTCCCGATCACCATGTCGGCGGCGACGAGCGGAACCTGCAGAGCCAGCAGCTGGAGCGGCAACCAGGCGTGCCAGAACGTGGGCGGGTAGTGGAGGGTGCGGGTGATGTCCTGGGGCAGGATGACCAGCCCCAGCGAGAGCGGGAGCGTGACCAGCATGATCACGCGGAGCACCTGGCGGGCGACGGCGGAGAACGCTCGGGTATCGGTCGCCGACGCCGCCAGCACCGGAAAGCCGATCGTGAGCACGAGCGAAGGGACGAACCCGGCGATCGCGGTCAGTCGCTGCGCCACCGCGTACCACCCCACGACGTCGGGACGGGTCAACACGTTCAACATGACGACGTCGATCTGGCTGTAGGCGGTGAGCGCTGCCGCCCAGGCGGCGAACGGGAGACCGCCGCGCAGCACACGCCAGGTGAGACGTGGTGACGTCCTCCATCGTGGCCGCAGGTGCCGGAGCATGAGGAAGGCGCTCGCCGCCTGAGAGATCGCCGACCCGACGACGGCGGCGGCGGCGCAGGCCACGGGCCCTCCGCCGCCGAACAGGACCGCGGCGGTGAGCGCCGCGACCGCGACCGCGTTGATGGCGGTCGTGGCCCCCACCAGCGACGGCCGGTGCATGCCCTGCAGGGTCGCGTACGTGCCCTGGAAGGCGCCGGTCACGATCAAGCCCGAGGCCACGTATCCGGTGAGCTGGGTGACCGGATCCGTGAACAGCTCGTGAAAGGTCACGACCGAGATGACGGCGACGACGAGAGACGTCGCGAGGCGTGCCGTCAGCGCCGGAAGGTACAGGTTCGCCGCTTGATCGGGGTTTCTCGCGACCTCCTTGGCCTGGTAGATCGAGACCCCCAGATCGGAGGCGATCAAGAACACCGCGACCACCGAGGACACCACGGAGAATCGGCCCAGGCCGGCGGCGCCCAGGTACCGGGGCAACAAGATGACGGCGATGACGGAACCCGCCCAGCTCGTGAGCTGGGCCAGACCGAGCGCCGACAGGCCCCGCACGAAGTGGGCGAGACCCAGCCGCCCGTCGGCGGGCGAGGCCGTCGATCCGCTCTCCTGGGGCGGCGCTTCGGGCTCCGCCGGGAGGGTACGTCCGGTCACGTCGCGATCGATCGCGCGGCCCCCAGAGCCTCTGCCCGGCCCACCAGCGGCCGCGGTTCCAACCCGTTGGCCCTCCCGGTGAGGACCGGCGAGCGGGGCTCTTGGGGCTGGACCCAGGTGACCTCCGGCTTCCCCAGCAGGATGCGATCGGCCGCCTCCACCCCCTGCATGACGGAGTGGTCCATGTTGCTGATCTCGTACTTCCAGGCGCCGAACCTTCCGCGGGACGAGATCCCCTGCCGCATGAGGAACGGCTGGATCCGGGCCAGCGCGGGGTCGCGATCGAGCGTCGGCACCGGGTAGAAGTGCTCCACGTCGATCACTTCGGTGGTCACGACGCGTGCCCGCTCCTCCGGCTTCATCAGCCGGGTCGACACCAAACCGTCGACGACGCGGTCCACGATCGTGCTCCGGTCCTCGGGCTTGTACTCCGATCGTGAGGTTTCGGTGAGGAAGAGGGTGTGTCCGGGGGGCGCGATGTTGGGGGAGTAGTTGGAGAGGAAGGTGACGCGGTAGAACGGCGCGTCGGCCTCCGGGAAGTACGTCCAGCACTTGGTCGTGTTGGCCGGTCGGTCGAGGCCGACACCCACCACGAATCCGTTGCTGTGATGAAGTCCTTCGGCCACCGGGAGCAGAGCCTCGGGCACCGGCCGCAGCATGCGCAGCAGCTTCGGGATGGGAACCGCCGAGATCAGCTCGTCGTAGTGGTCCTGGCGGCCGTCGGCCAGGCGCACGCACTTCCGATCGAGGTCCACCTCGACCACGTCCGAGCCGAGGTGCAGATGATCCTGGAGGTGCGGGACGAAGCGAGAGTAGAGACCGCCGGTGCCGCCGTAGAGCGGGTACTTGAACAGGTTGTTGGGGCCCCAGCTGAGGTCATCGGTGCCCTTGACCAGACTCCTCAGCGCGCGCTTCAAGTCGATCAGGCTCACCCGCTCGGCCATCCAGGCCTTGCTCATCATCTCCAGGGGGTGGGCCCAGACCTTGAAGTTGTAGGGGCGCATGAAATGACGCGCCAGTCCACGGCCGAAGATCGCTTCGACCCACTCGGCAAAGCTGACCGTCGAGTCGACGTCAGCGCGCTGAGCGTCGACCAGCCCCTCCAGGCATTCCAGCAGCATGTCCGGCGGCAGATGACGGATGTTGTTCTGCAGCGGATACGGAATCCATCTCTGCTGCATCCAGATCCAGCTCTCCCGCTGGTGTTCGGTGTAGTCGGCACCCAGCATCCGGTCCACGAGCCGGTCGAAGTACTCGTAGTGGGAGAACATCACGTGACCGCCGATGTCATGGGTGAAGCCGGCCTCGTCGGTGACGCTGCTGGCCAGGCCACCCACGACGTCCCGGCGCTCGTACACGGCGAAGTCGTGGTGGCCGAGCTCCTTCAGACGCCAGGCGGCCCCCAGCCCCACGGGGCCGGCGCCGATGATCACAACGCGCTTTGCCAAGTCAGTAACTCCTTCGAAATCGCTCAGCGCGTCCCATACAGGCGTCGAGACCGATCCACCCGAAAAGCGAATGACCGCCGGGCACCGCTCAGGAGGTGGCCGATGTACGGCCATTGCCAGGAATCAGACCGCCGGAAAGAATGTCGAGCCGCCCGCGCCGTGCTGTGGGCAAGGTGCTGCAAGAACTGCCGACCTGCGTACAGGTCCCCGGTCCGGGCGTGCTTGAGCCAGAACCCGCCGACGCCGATGGCATACGAGCGGACCATGGCGGGCACCTCGCCGTAACGGCGAAACCCGAGGTGATAGACGAAGACCGCCGGCTCAAGCAACGTCGTCTCGCCGGCGAGGTAGGTGCGGTAGGTGAGGTCGAAGTCCTGGGAGGACTGCAGCGGACCTCCGCCCCCCAACACCTCGTCGAACCCACCGACACGGGCGAAGAGGCTGCGGCGGGCGGCGAAGTCGGCCCCCATGCCGCAGATCTCGAACCCGTCACGGCGACTCAGCCGCCGGCGCCTCGGGATCGGCCACGCCGGCGTGTACCCGTCAACACCTTCGCGGGCGACCGCGTCAGGAGGAACCAGCACCTGCCCGTAGAGGAGCGCCACGTCCGGCTCTCGATCGAACCCCTCCACGATGCGCTGCAGCCAGTCGGCCGGGGCGACACAGTCGTCGTCGGTGAAGGCCAGCAGAGGCGCGGTGGTGCCGCCGATCCCGACGTTGTAGGCCAGGGAGAGGCCCGCCTTCTGGAGGCGCCGGTAGCGGAAGCGAGCGTCGGCCTCCAACCACGGGGTGACCGCGGCCTGGGTATCGTCGGCGCGGCTCTGATCCACGACCAAGACCTCGAAGTCGGTGAAGGTCTGATCGGACAAGCTCTGCAGCGTCGCCCGCAGGCTGGGCCCGCGGTCACGAGTGCAGACGATGACGGCGACCCGCGGCGAGTCCTGATCAATCCGATCCACTGGCATTGATGCCACCGTATGAGAGGCGCCGAGCCATCTCAATGGGCAGAGCGGGACAGCCTCAGGACAGGAGCCCAGTTCGGGCGCCCGGTCAAAGTGTGGGCTGTTGGTGCACCAATCGCCCTGTCCTGCTGCCCGAACTGGGTTGTTGGTGCACCAATCGCCCCCTCAGTCGGTATACGTGAGCGCCGAGAAGCGGTTCAAGAGGGCCGCTGGCACCGGCGTCTGGAGACGGACGCGTCGATAGAGCCAGAGCAGGAGGTCGGCGGCGGTGCCCTCCACGGCGGGGACACCGGGCACCGCGCCGGCTTCGACGCGCACCGTGCCGGGCGTCTGCCCGCCGCCGACCGTCCACCCCCGGGAGACGTCGGTGCAGCGGAGCGCGAACGTCCCGTCGAGCGGGGGCCGGGCGGGGTCGGCGGGGTCGGCATCGCTGGAGACCGAGAAGTTGAGGAACTCGTCGATCGAGTCCACCGCCACCGCGGGCTCGATGACGATCAGCCGTCCGGCGGCTCGGCCGGCGTCCCAGTGGTGGACCGCGGCCTCCTGGACCTGGTGCCGGGCGATGAAGGCGACGTCCTGCTGGGTCGCGGCCCAGGTCCAGACCGGGGTCCGCGGGTCGGCGTCACGCAGCGCCCGAAGCAGCCGAGCCGTCTGCGTGGTCAGGGCGGAGACAAGCTCCGGGTCCGGAGCCCGTGCGGGGCGCCGGTCCTCGTCGGGTGGCTCGGCCAGCCGGTCTTCCACGATCGTGGCCCAGAACCACTGCACCTCGGTGACGTGGGCGACCAGGTCAGCCACGTGCCAGCCCGGGCAGCCGGGGACCGGCAGGGCGAGGCGGCCCGGCACCAGTGCGGCCAGTCCGGCAGAGTGCTCCTCGATCACCGCCAGCTGGTCGAACCCGAGATCGGTCATCCCCGCCGCAGCATACTTCCCCCGACTCCGCCCGGGCCCAACGCACGTACCCCCGCGGCATCCCCGACTGCCGGCACTCGTGCTCCCTCGCGTGTTGCGAACTAGTGCGTGAATCGGAGGTAATCGGGCCGTGGATTAGGTCGTTTCTGCAGCAACCGTCGCTATCTCCGACCCGGAGAGAGCGGAATGTGCAGAAACGGCCCTGAGGCTGCCGGCTCGCAGCCGCCACGTAGCTTCGTGCGCGAAGCGCTTGGGCGCCAGCCCAAGGACTGGCGACGACGACCTGACGCGGGCGGCCCGTGCAGCCGTGCGGCGACTACGCTCGGGCGAGCGAAACCGGGAGCGAGACGAGAGAGGAGACGGGCAATGGAGCGGCTTCGGGTAGGCATCCTCGGTTGTGGCGCGGTGGCCGGGTTCCACGCCGGGCGCCTGGCCACCCTCGACGAGGTTCAGATCGTCGGCCTCGTCGACCCCAATCCGCAGAGCATCGAACGTCTGCGCGAGAGGGTGCCTCTTGACGGCGTGCCCGCGTTCGGCGAGCCGGCGGAGCTCTACCAGGGCGTCGAGGTGGATGCCGTCGTCATCGCGACCCCCCACACCCTGCACCACCCCATGATCATGCGGGCGCTGGAGCGCGGCCTCCACGTGCTTTGCGAGAAGCCGCTCGCCTGCACGCCGGAGGAGACCCGTGACATCGCCGCCGCGGCGGCGGCCTCAGGCCTCACCGTGACCATCGGCTATCAACGCCGCTTCGATCCCGGCTACACCTACATGCGAGGTGTCATCGAACGGGGCGATCTGGGTGAGCTGCGCGCGGTCTCCATCACCTGCGGCCAGCACTGGGACGAATGGACCCGCAGCGGATGGCGCCAGGTTCCCGAGCTGTCGGGCGGCGGGATGCTGATGGACACCGGCAGCCACATGGTGGACCTGCTGTGCTGGCTGGTCGACCGGCCCTTCGGCAGGGTTCAGGCTCTGATCGAGAACCGGGGCCGGCCGGTGGAGATCGACACCACCGCCGTCATCGCCTTCGACGGTGGCGTGCAGGCGCAGCTGACGGTCCTCGGGGACATGCCCTTCGCCTGGCTCGAGAACGTCGTCGTCACCGGCACTAAGGCGGCGGTGCGTTACGAGAACGACCCGCAGCACCCCTGGCGACCGGGGCAGGTGTCGCTGCTCACCGAGCAGACGGAGACGCGACCCCTGAACCTGCAGACCGGAATCGACGACGTCGTCATGGCCTGGATCGCGGCCATCCGCGGAGAGGCCGAGAATCCAACCCCTCCCGCCGCCGGCGTTCGTGTCGCCGAGCTGACCCAGGCGATCCTGAAGGCGGGCCGCACGTCTCACGCCGAGCGCGCGGGCGCGGCGGCGTCGTAGCCCGCCGAGCGTGGAGTCGATGGCCGTCCGGCTACCCCGTCACTCCCCGCGTCGTTCACGCGCCGCGAGCCAGATGACACCGGTGACTGACAGCGCGATACCGCTCCTCGCCGACCTGGTCGCCATACCGTCCGTCAATCCCGACCTGGTCCCGGGCGCTGCCGGAGAGGCCGCGATCGCCGACTTCTGCGCCGCGTGGCTCTCCGACCGCGGCTTCGAGGTCCACCGGTTGGAGGCGCGGCCGGGGCGGCCGAGCGTCGTCGGCGTCGGGCGGGGCTCCGGTGGCGGCCCCACGCTCCTGCTGGACGGGCACTACGACACGGTGACGCTCGAGGGCTACGACGGCGACCCGCTGAGACCGGAACGGAGCGACGGCCGCCTCTACGGACGTGGCGCACTCGATATGAAAGGCGGGGTCGCGGCGATGATGGTCGGAGCCGTCCAGGCACGTGACATCGGGCTTCGGGGCGACCTCCTGGTCGCCTGCGTCGCGGACGAGGAGTACGGCTCGATCGGCACCGAGGAGGTGGCTCGGAATTTCCGAGCGGACGGGGCGATCGTGACCGAGCCGACCGATCTCGGTCTGGTCGTCGCGCACAAGGGGTTTGCCTGGTTCGACGTCTTCGTCCGGGGCCGGGCCGCACACGGCTCGCGACCCGACCTGGGGATTGACGCGATCGCCAAAGCGGGGTTCGTCCTGGTCGAGCTCGATCGCCTGCAGAGACGGTTGCAAGCCGGCCCCGCCCATCCCCGGCTGGGGACCGGCTCGGCGCACACCTCGCTGATCCGGGGCGGCCAGGAGCTCTCGAGCTACCCGGCCGAGTGCCGTATCGCGTTGGAGCGGCGCACCATCCCGGGCGAGACCGGAGATGCGGTGCGGGCCGAGCTGGAAGAAATCCTGACGCGCCTGCGGGCCGGTGATGAGGCCTTCGACGCGGAGGTGGTGCCAGGCCTGGTCCGCACTCCGTTCGAGATCGATGTCGAGGCGCCCATCGTCAGGGCGGTGCGCCAGGCGGCCACCCAGCGTCTGGGCCACGCCCCGGCCGCCGGCGCGGAGCCGGGCTGGACCGACTGCGCGATTCTCGCCGACGCCGGCATCCCGTCGGTCCTCTTCGGGGCGAGCGGCGGCGGCATGCACGAGGCGCGGGAATGGGCCGATGAGGCAACCGTCGAGAAACTCGCCGAGATCCTGCGCGACGCCGCTGTCGCCTTCTGCGGCCGCGCCTAGCTAGCTGGGCCCGTTTCTGCGCAAACCGACCCTAAAAACCCCTCGGGTAGCGTCGGTTTGTGCAGAAAACGTCCTCTCATGGCTGGGATACCAGCTTGGTATCCTGAGTTTCCATGCCCCGCACGCTCGCACAGAAGCTCTGGGATGCGCACGTGGTCCGGCACACCGAGGGCGAGCCGGACCTCCTCTACGTCGACCTCCACCTGATCCATGAGGTGACCACGCCCCAGGCGTTCGAGGGGCTGCGGCTCGCCGGGCGCGAGGTACGCCGGCCCGATCTCACGCTCGCCACCATGGACCACAACACCCCGACGCTCGGGGGGATGGCGGCCGCCGACGAGACCGGGCGTCGGCAGCTGGAGGCGCTGATCGAGAACTGCCGCCGGACCGGGATCCGCCTGTACCCGCTGGGCAGCCGCCACCAGGGCATCGTCCACGTGATCGGCCCCGAGCTGGGAGCCACCCAGCCGGGCCTGGTCATCGTCTGCGGGGACTCGCACACCTCGACGCACGGGGCGTTCGGTGCCCTGGCGTTCGGGATCGGCACCTCGGAGGTGGAGCATGTGCTGGCGACCCAGACGCTTCCCCAGGCCCGTCCCAAGGACCTGGCGGTCACCATCGAAGGGGATCTCCCGCTCGGCGTGGTGGCCAAGGACGTCATCCTCCACCTGATCGCCCAGGAGGGCGTCGCCGGCGGCCAGGGGTGTGCCGTCGAGTATCGCGGCTCCACCATCCGCGATCTGGGCATGGAAGGGCGGATGACGATCTGCAACATGTCGATCGAGTGGGGGGCCCGGGTGGGCATGGTGGCGCCCGACGACACGACCTACCGGTGGCTGGAGGGCAGGCGGTACGTGCCCCGAGATCGGGACTGGGACCAGGCGCTCGGATCCTGGCGGCAGCTTCCCAGCGACCCCGACGCCGTCTTCCACCACGAGATCGTGGTCGACGCGGCCACGGTCGAGCCGGGCGTGACCTGGGGCACCAACCCCGGGCAGGCGCTGGGGATCTCGGCCAGCATCCCTCACCCGAGCAACGAGAACGAAGAGAGGGCGCTCCGCTACATGGACCTGCGTCCCGGCACAGCCCTCCAGGACATCGCGGTGGATCGCGTGTTCATCGGCTCCTGCACGAACGCGCGGCTGACCGACCTCCAGGCGGCCGCCGCCGTCGTGCGCGGCCGGCAGGTCCACCCGAAGGTGCGGGCCATGGTGGTCCCCGGCTCGGCCGCGGTCAAGCTGGAGGCGGAGGCACTGGGCCTGGACCGCGTCTTCGTCGATGCCGGGTTCGAATGGCGCGACGCCGGCTGCTCCATGTGCCTCGGGATGAACCCCGACATCCTGCAGCCGGGGGAGCGCTGCGCCTCGACCTCCAACCGCAACTTCGAGGGCCGGCAGGGCAGCGGCGGCCGCACCCACCTGCTCTCCCCGCCGATGGCCGCAGCCGCCGCTCTCGCCGGGCATCTCACCGACGTCCGGGACCTGGAGCTGGGCGAGCCGGTTCCGGCCTGAGCCGCCCGACCTGAAAGGAGCAGACCCATGCAGGCGTTTCGTCGCGAGGCGGGCCGGATGGCGCCGCTTGACCGCAGCAACGTGGACACCGACCAGATCATCCCCAAGCAGTTCCTGAAGCGGATCGAGCGCTCCGGGTTCGGCCCCTTCCTCTTCTACGACTGGAAGCGCGCCGACCCGGACTTCGTGCTCAACCTCCCCCGGTACCAGGGCGCGCGGTTCCTGATCGCGGGTGCCAACTTCGGCTGCGGATCGTCACGGGAGCACGCACCGTGGGCCCTCGAGGACGCCGGCTTCCGCGCCGTCGTCGCCCCCAGCTTTGCCGACATCTTCCGGAACAACTGCCACCGGATCGGCCTGCTCCCGGTCCAGCTCTCCGAGGAGTCGGTGAGGCGCCTGATGGACCTGGCGATCGAAGATCCCTCGTCCGTCATGACGGTCGACCTGGAGCACCAGACCGTCCAGGCCGGCGGCTTCGACGAGCATTTCGACATCGACCCGTTCGTGCGAGAGTCGCTCCTCAACGGGTGGGACGGTATCTCGCGCACCCTCCTCGAGGAGGAGGCGATCGCCGGCTATGAGGCTCGGCGCCCGGGGTGGCTGCCGGCCTTCCCCGACGCTTAATCCTCACCTGCATCGACACTTGGAAAATCCAAGGACCGGCCGCTGAGACATTGTCCTGCCGAGGCCGGGACAAGCGGCCGGGTCCGCGCCGAACGCGGGCTGTGTCAGAACCTCGACATCAGGCCGTCCATGCGGCGTTTCAACTTCAGCGCCGCCTCGGGCGACACGCCGACCTCCTCCTCCCAGCCGGTCAGCACGTCCACCACGCCGTCCCACAGACGCATCTGACGCTCCATCCGTGACCGCCAGTAGAGGCGGAGCCAGGTCACTCCCGCCAGCCAGCCGCCGATGCCGCAGAGCAAGCCTCCGCAGACCAGGAGCACGGCAGCCTTCCAGCCGCCTTCGTGATGACACAGGACGAGGACGGCGAGGCCGAGGATCAGATTGAGGATCGCCAGCAAGAGGGATCAGGAGCGCGTACGCGAGCTCGCGGTCCTGGGCATGGGGATCTGGCGCAACGGGGCTCGGGGCTTCCCGACGGAAGGTAACGATCGGCACGTCCAGGATGCTAGGGGGCCCCGCGCACGGAACTCCTAGGCCATCTGTCCCATGCCTGGTCCCAAAAGGTCACGTGCGCGTCCTGGGTTTTTCGAGCATAATAGTTGGCGTCGTGAGTCTTACCGTCCCAGGGCTTGGTTTTTCGGACCACAGTGCTGATGACCCCGCCTCCGTGATCAGGATGCCCGGAGTGTTCGACGATCGCAGCGAGGTCGACGCGGCGAACGGGCGTGCCGAGATCCCGGGAGACCCGGAGACGCGCCGCTGGCTGGCGCGTGAGCTTCACGACACCGTGGGCACCACCCTCTCGGGGATGCTGCTCGAGATGGAGTACCTGAAGCGCCGCGGCGGCGAGTCCGGGCTCCACGACGAGCTCGAGGGTCTGCAGAGCTCGACACGCGAGGTCCTGCAGAGCCTGCGCCGGCTGCTCAGCGGCCTGCGCGACGAGCCCACCCACATCACCGGCTTCGCCGACATGGTCTACGACACGCTCGCCAGGTTCGAGCGCCAGACCGGGATCCAGACCATGCTGGTTGCGGACGACCACTGGCCGCGCCGGATGGTCGGACGGACCGCGCATCACCTCCTGCGGATCGTCGACGAAGCCCTGCAGAACGTCCGCCGTCACAGCTGCGCGCGATCCGTCGAGATCACGCTCCAGCGCGTCGGCGAGGATGCCGTGCTGACCGTCCAGGACGACGGGCACGGGTTGCAGGCGCTGCCCGACGGCCACGGCTACGGCCTCACGGGCATGCACGAGTATGCGGTGCTCGCCGGTGGCGAGCTGCGCATCGAAAGTTTCCCCGACCGCGGAACCGCGGTCAAAGTTTCACTGCCCCTGGAGAAAAACCGATGAGCGTCACCACCGAAGCACCACCGCGCGTGGTGATCGCCGACGACCAGACCCTGTTCCGCTCGGGTCTGGCCCGCCTGCTCGACCTCGACGAACGGGTAGAGGTGGTGGGCCAGGCGGCGAACGGCCAGGAAGCCCTCGACCTGGTGGCCAGGGTCCACCCCAACATCGTCCTGATGGACATCAAGATGCCCGGCGTCGACGGCGTCGAGGCGACCTCGCGCATCACGCGCGAGTATCCCGACGTCAAGGTGCTCATCCTGACCACGTTCGACGCCGACAACCACTTCATCCAGGCGCTGAAGTCGGGGGCCTCGGGCTACGTGCTCAAGGACTCCGAGCCGGACGCGATCGTGTCCAGCATCCTCGCCGTCCTCTCCGGCGAGCGGGTGATGGCGACCGCGGTGGCCAACCGCGTGCTCGACATGCTCACCGGGACGGTGACCCCGAAGGAGTACTACGACGGTCTCACGCCGCGCGAGATCGAGATCCTGAAGCTGCTCGCCACCGGGATGGCGAACAAGCAGATCGCCTACAAGCTGAAGATCTCCGAGAAGACGGTCCGCAACCACGTCAGCAACATGTACGAGAAGCTGGAGATCTACGATCGCTCCCAGGCGGTCCTCTACGCGGTCCGCAAGGGTCTCGTCGAGCCGTAGGCCCCCCAGGCCGCACGAGCCGGTGTCGCAAGGCACCGCCCGGCGCCGTTCGTCAGGTATATATCTCAGACCTTGACTACGAGTCGACACTTCGCACCCCGCCGGCGGGGCCTGGCGACGAGGTAGCACGGCGTGTCCAAGCTGCGGGGGGGCCCGCCCCAGTCCTCGGTCCAGACCTGTTGGGACGTGGTTCAGACGGCGCTGCTCTGGCGTCCGCGGACGGTGCTCGAGTACCTCCTTCTGGTGGCCGTGTTCGGGATCCTGCTCGCGCTCGCGACGATTCTCGGCGTCGAGCTCCACCTCGCCCACCGCTTTCTCTGATCACGTCTCCCCGGGCCGGGTCCGCGGTCCGCGGGTGCCCGTGCGCCGGCCCTCGGGCTATCCTCACCGGGCATGGTCTGGGCCATCGTGGTCGCGTTCGTGGCCGGCTGCTTCGTCGGTGCCGCGCTGGGCATCCTGGCCCTGGCGCTGGTTCAGGCCGCGTCCCGCCGCCCGCCTTCGCCCTGATCACGACCGCGCCTGGTCCCCCCGGCCGCCACGGCGCGGAATGTCCCGGGGCGTTCAGGACCAACGTCTCATGGTGAGTGAAGGGTCGCGTCCCTAGCATCGAAGGTGCGATGGCGATGAGCCTCCCACATCCTGAGCGTGACTATCCCGCTGCTCCGAGCACCCTGCCCGAGCCCAGCACCCTGTCGACCGCGGTCAACGGGTCGGACTCGGTCCCCGCGGGCGGTCCCCGTCTGATCGCGATGCGGCCGCAGCCGGTGGCCAAGCGCGTCCTCGACATGCTCGTTGCCCTGACGCTTCTGGTGCTGGTCGCTCCCGTGATCGGGATCCTGGCGCTGATCGTCATGATCGACTCACGAGGCGGCCCGTTCTTCGCCCAGACCCGCGTCGGGCACGGAGGCCGTGAGTTCCGCTTCTTCAAGCTCCGCACCATGGTCCAGGATGCGGAGGCGCGCCTCAGTGAGCTGACCGCACTGAACGAGGCAGACGGGCCTCTGTTCAAGATGCGGCGCGATCCACGGGTGACGCGGATCGGCGGCTTTCTCCGCCGGTCCAGCCTGGACGAGCTGCCGCAGCTCTGGAACGTGCTGCGAGGGGACATGAGCCTGGTCGGCCCGCGGCCGCCACTGCCCCGCGAGGTCGTCACCTACACCCCGGAACAGCTGAGACGCCTCTCGGTGATGCCGGGCATGACCGGCCTCTGGCAGGTCAGTGGGCGATCGGACGTCGACTTCGACCACGCGATCGCGCTCGACCTCACCTACATCGACACCTGGAGCCTGGCCCTCGACCTCAGCCTGCTCCTCAAGACCCTGCTCGTGGTCGTCCGGCCGCGCGGCGCCTACTGAACGGAGCCAAGCCCCTTTGTTGTACTCGATGCTGGAAATGATCTTCCGGCACCGCTGGCGATATCTGAGCCTGCTGGTGGTGCTGCCCCTGATCGGGGCCCTGATCTGTATCCCCCTCTACCCGAAAGGGAGCGCCCAGGAGCTGGTCTGGGTGCAGGACCAGAATCTGCTCAACACGTCGCAGCCCAGCTACGACTACTACCTGACCCCGGCCCAGGTGACGCAGGCCGATTTCGAGCAGTACATCCAGACCGAGAAATTCGGCGCCGCGGTCTACAAGAAGCTGGTCGCCCAGGGCGTCGACGGAAGCCAGGCGTACTCGATCGCCACCGGCCTGTCCACCGGCCTCACCGCCACCGCGTCCGGCACCAACCTCCTGCTCGTCAGCTACACCTGCGACCACCCGTCGCTCTGCGCAACGGTGCTGAGCCAGTCCTGGCAGGTCTACGAGACCTACTCCGCCGCCAACGAGAACGGCCAGGTCAAGGTCGCCGAACAGGTGTATCAGCAGCAGGTCAACCAGGCCCAGCAGCAGGTCAACCAGCCACCGCGGCGGTCAACAGCTACCTCGCTCAGCACCCGGGGGAAGCGACGCAGACCACGAACAACGATCCCCAGCTGAGCTCGCTGCAGCAGAACCTGCTCAACGCGCAGCAGACGCTGCAGACCGCGCAGGGCAAGCTGGCCACGGCAAAAGGGCAAGCCAACAGCAACGAGATCTCGAGCTCGTCGCTCTACTCGGTGGTGGATGCCGCGCACAGCCAGGGCAGCCACCTGAGCCACCTCCCCACCAAGCAGATGATGATCGCCGCCGTGCTCTTCTGGGCCATCGCCGCGATCTCGCTGCTCGTGACCTCCCGTCTCGAGCGGGTGGTGCGACATCCCAAGCAACTGGCCGCCACGCTCGGCCTGGAGGTCGCGGCGGTGATGCAGCCGATCCCGGCCCCCACCTCCACCTCGCGGGCGCTGCCCGCTCGTTCCCGGGGAGCGGCAGCATGACGATCATCGAATCCACCCGCGAGGGCGGCCCGAAGGACCACTACCTGACGCTGCCCGCCGCGCTGACGCTGTCCACCCCCGTCGTGGAGTCGGAGTGCACGCAGCCTCTGCTCCTCCCGGCCCGGTACCTGGACCGCTGTCGAGACGCCGTCCGTTCGATCCTGTTCGAGAAGGACTCCCGGGTCCTGGGCGTGACGAGCGCCGCCCCTACCGCGGCCAAGGCAACCCTGGCGGCCGGCATCGCGACCAGCCTTGCGGTCGACACCGGCGAACTGACCGTCCTGGTCGAGTGCGACCCGGAGCGCCCGGCGTACCGGTCGATGCTCGGGGTCCCGTCCGACGAGGGAGTGGTGGACTGGCTCCGCGACGAGACGCCACTGCACCTCGCGCGGATGCAGGCTCTGCGCAACGCCTACGTGATTCCGGTCGGCGGAGACGGCAACGACGTCGGCGCCACCTTCTATCAGCTGACGCAGACGCCGCTGGTGCGGCTGCTGCGCCGCGCCTTCCGGAACGTGGTGCTCAACCTCCCCCCAGTGGAGAGCACGGGGCACTCGATCCTGGCCACCCATCTGGCGGACCGAATCCTGCTGACCGCGGTGGCCGGGCAGAGCAAGCTGCCGGACCTGAAGCACGCCGTCGAACTGCTCGACACGGACCGTGTTCAGGGAGTGGTTCTCACCGATTTCGAGACCCGGATCCCGCAGTGGCTGCGTAGGCTGCTCTGATGGGCGATGAGTTCTTCGTCCTGGCCGGCGTCGCGATCGTGCTCGCCCTGTTGGGAAAGCGGGCTTCGGTCAGGACGTATGGTCTGATGGCGGCCGCAGCCGTCGTGGCTACCTACTTCATCTATCGGTCGTCGTGATGCGCCAGGGGCGCCTCGTCTGGTTCCTGATCGGCGTCCTCGTCGGGGGCGCGGTCAGTGGACCGGGAGTTCTGGTGGCCGCGTTCGAGCTGCGTGCCGCCCACCCCGGCCTGACGACGCGCATCGAGTCGGAAGTGCCTGTGCTCGGCGCACAGGACGAGTCGACTCCGACCGGAAACCTCGGGGACGTGCAGGTCACGGTGTCGGTGCACGCCCAGGGGCGGACGATCTCGCCCTACATCTACGGGGTGGCGGCCGCGCCGGCGAACGCACTCCAGACGCTGGGTGCGACCAGCGATCGCTGGGGCGGCGACAACACGACGCGCTACAACTGGGTCCTCGGGGACACCTCGAACGCCGCCCGTGACTGGTACTTCCAGAACGTCGGCCAGGTGAGCACACCGAGCTCGGGCGCCGACTCGTTCATCGACGGGGCGCACCAGGGTGGCGCCGCGCCGCTGATCACGATCCCGGCGATGGGCTGGGTGGCCAACGCCAACATCGGGGCCCGCTCGGCGGGCGTCCCGGCGCAGGGCGGCGCGCCTCTCACCCCCGGCGGGAGCGCGATCGCCGGCTACGACCCGGCGGCGAACCAGGCACTGACCAGCGTGGCCTCGTACGCCGTGGACCCGGGCAACCTGGCGGCCGCGCCGTCGACGACGGGGCCTGTCTACCAGAACCAGTGGGTGTACTACCTCGAGCACAAGTACGGAGCCGACGGGGTCCCCTTCTACGCGATCGACAACGAGCCCGATCTCTGGTGCGAGACCGACACCGACGTGCATCCCGCGTGCATGAGCTACGACCAGATGGTCAGCATGTTCCTGCAGTACGCGACGGCGGTTCATCAGCAGGCTCCCCAGGCCCAGATCCTGGGGCCCGTGGTCAGCGGGTGGACCGGCATGTTCTACTCCTCGCTCGACCGGGGCACCGACAACTTCGCGACCCACGCCGACCGGGAGGCACACGGCGGCGAGGCGTTCCTTCCCTGGTGGCTGGCCCAGGTGCACAAAGCCGACCAGAAGTCCGGGGTCCGGACGCTCGACATCCTCGACGTCCACTGGTACCCGCAAGGGGAGAACGTGTACTCCTCGGCCGACGACCCCACCACGGCCGCCCTTCGTATCCGGTCCGTGCGCAGCCTCTGGGATCCCACCTACACCGATCAGAGCTGGATCAACCAGCCGGTGGACCTGATCCCCCGGCTGCAAGGCTGGGTCGCGCAGGACTACCCGGGGACCAAGGTCGGGATCTCGGAGTACAACTTCGGGGGCGAGCAGTCGGCGAGTGGCGCGGTCGCTCTCGCCGAGGCGCTGGGCACCTTCGGACAGCAGGGACTCTACCTCGCCGACTACTGGACCTACCCGCCACTCGGATCGCCGGCGGCGGCGGCCTTCGAGCTGTACCGCAACTATGACGGGCGTGGCGCCACCTTCGGCGACGTCTCGGTCCCGGTTCGCGTGAGTCAGGCCGGGGTTCGTGCCTACGCCGCGGTTCACCGGTCCGGCGCTGAGAAAGGCCAGGACGACGTGATCCTCACCAACGAGAGCCCGAACAGCACCGCGACCGTCGACGTCCGCATGGGCGACGCGGGACGGGGCGACGTCTATCTGCTGCCGCCCGGCAGCGGCAAGATCACCGTCGACCGGAACGTCTCCCTGAGCGACGTCCACCTGCCGCCGATGGGAGTTGCACTGGTGGTGGCCGCATGATCTCCACCGGCACCCTTTCCAACATCCGGCAGCTTCCGGGCAAGGTGGTCGGGACCCTCCAGCAGGAGGATGAGCTCCCACGAGTCCCGATCCGGCAGATCGTGCTCGGCACCGCCGGTTTGGCCATCGTGTTCGGGGCGATCGGGATCTTCCTCAACGCCGCGATCGCCACGCTCTTGATCGTCATCGGCCTCGCCACCTGGCTGTGGCGGGCCCCGGCGCGCGGCCTCTACCTGATGGCCGCCTGCTGTGCGCTGGTGCAGACCGGCGACCTCAACTTCGCCGACTCCCTCACCGACCGGATCCCGCTCTGGATCAACCTCGACAGCAGCGGCTCCGGCATCCCGATCGGGCTCTCCCCCTTCGACGTGATCCTCGGCACGGTCATCGTCATCGCGGCCCTGCGTGGCCTGTTCGCGGGCCGGCTGCGCCTCTCTGCCGGCCGCCTCAACGCGCCTTACTACATCTACGGCGGCGTGCTGATCTTCGGACTCCTCAACGGGCTGATGACCGGGGGCAAGCTGAACATGGCCGAGTGGGCGCTGCGGCCGCAGTTCTACGGGCTGCTCGTGTTCGTCGTCACGACCGCCCTGCTTCGCGAACGCCGGCAGCTGGTGGTCCTTCTCATCGTCTTCCTGACCGCGGAGATGATCACCGCGATCCTGGGCGACTGGCGCTACCTGGTCACGCTGCAGCACAACATCAGCAGCGTCAACTCGCTCCTCGCCCACGAGGACTCCTACTTCCTCCTTCTCTTCCTGGTCGCGCTCGGCGTCATCCTGGTCTGGGCGCGCCGTGCGGGCACCCGGCTCCTGCTGCTTCTGGCACCGGTCGTGATCCTGGCGCTGATCGAGAACAACCGGCGCACCGGGATCGACGCCGCCGGGATCAGCTTCATCCTGTTCATGGCCCTGGTCATCCGCTACCGGCCGGACATGAGGAAGTACACGATCCCCATCGGTGCGACGCTGGCCGCCGCCTACGGGGCTTTCGTCGCGGCCTCCTGGAACGTGCAGTACGGCACCCGGTCGGAGCTGGTCAGCCCGGTCAAGTCGGCGCTCGGCCAGGACACCGGGTTGCGCAACAGCTCTTCCGACGCCTACCGGATCGCGGAGAACTTCAACCTCGTCTTCACGTTTCATCTCTCGCCGATCACCGGCTGGGGTCTGGGGAAAGACTTCCTGCAGGTGGCGCCGATGGTCAACCTCGGCAACTCCTATTCGCTGTACCTGCTGCTCCCCCACAACTCGCTGCTCTGGGTGCCGATGGCGCTCGGGGCGGTCGGGATGATCGCGTTCTGGGCCCTGGTCGGAACCGGCCTGATGGAGTCGATCAACGCCATTCGCATCCCGAACGACCGTCTCCTCCAGGCGGTCGGAGTGTTCTGTGCCTGCGGCATCGTCGCCGAGCTGGTCTTCGCTTACGCCGACCTGCAGCTGATGAACCCTCGCAACATGGTTACCTTTGGCATCCTGCTCGGGATCGCCAACGTCGCCCCCAGGCTTGCCGCCCGGAGGCGCGGCGCCGCTTTGCCGGAGGAGGTGCGGGATGAGCCCTGAGAACGGTCGCTACGCGCTCGTGATCGAGCAGACGCTGGGCCACGTCGCCCACTCCAGGAACCTCGAGCGCGTCCTGGCCGAGGACTCCTTCGACGCCGAGCTGATCAAGCTGGAGTACCGGGCGCCCGCGAGCCTGCCCCCACTGGAGCGCCTGCCGGGCCTCCGGACCTGGTCCTACCAGGCCAGCCGCGAGGCGCGAGCGCGCGTTCAGGCGGCACTGGGACGCGGACCCCTGCACGGCCTCTTCGTGCACACCCAGGTGGCAGCCCTCCTGCTGCCGTCCGTGATGCGGTCGGTCCCCACGATCGTGTCCCTGGACGCGACGCCGCTCAACGTCGACCAGCTGGCGGCCGCCTACGACCACCGGCGCCAGCCCGAGTACGTGGAGCGGCTCAAAGTTCAGGTGAACAGGCGGACGTTCGACCGCGCCGCCGGCCTCGTCACCTGGTGCCACTGGGCGGCACGGTCGCTGGAACGGGACTACGGGGTGGCTGCGGAACGGATTCGGGTCATCCATCCCGGCGTCGATCTCCGCCTCTTCTCGGGCGTCACCGTGCGCCGTCCGGGCCCCCCGCGGATCCTGTTCGTCGGCGGTCAGTTCGAGCGCAAGGGCGGCAACGATCTCGTACAGGCGATGCTGCGGTTGGGTGACAGCGCCGAGCTCGACCTCGTCACCGGTTCCGACCCGGAGCTGCCGCCAGGAGCCCCGATCCGGGTGCACCGGGGCCTCAAACCCCAGTCCCCGGAGCTGCTCGACCTCTTCCAGCAGGCGGACATCTTCGCGCTGCCCTCGCACGGGGACTGCTTTCCGCAGGCGGTGGCGGAGGCCATGGCCAGCGGGCTGCCGGTCGTCGCCACCAACGTGGGTGCGATACCCGAGATGGTCCAGGAAGGCGTCACCGGGTACCTGGTGCCGCAAGGCGCTCCCCGCCAGCTCGCGCAGGCCCTGGCCGAGCTCGTCCGCTCGCCCACCCGGCGCGCCGCGATGGGCCGGGCCGGACAGCGCGTGGCCATCGAGGAGCACGATGCGATGAGGAACAACCGCGCCATCCTGGGACTGCTCACCGAGATCTCCCAGTGCGGGACACGGAAGCTGAGGCGCCCGGCATGATCCACCCTGGCCAGGCTGACGACCGGCCCCGGATCGGGGTGGCACCATGACCACGCTGTCGAGCTTCGCGCTGGAGGCCCGAGGCTCTGAACGCCCGTTGATGCTGGTCTCGGCCTTCGCCGACGACGAGCTGCGCCGGGAGGTCGCCGGGGGGATGCGGCCCCGCCCGGAGTACCTGGTCCTCGAGACGGACCACGAGGTGGAGCTCTTCGACTGGTCCCAGCTTCCGCACCGCGGAGCTCGAGCCGGCCGCTCCGTCTCCACCTCGATGGCCCATGTCAACGCCGCCCTCTCGCGGGCGCAGGCGGCGAGCGCGATCCTCAGCGACGGCGAGCACCTCGGGATCCCGCTCGGCGTGGCCATGCGTGCCACCCGCCGGCCGACACCGCACGTCGTCATCGGCCACCACCTGAACACGCCCAAGAAGCGGCTGCTGTTCCGGACGCTGGGCGCGGGACGCCGCATGGATCGAGTGCTGGTCCACTCCAACCGCCAGCGGGAGGTCGCGATCCGGGAGCTCGCCATGGATCCCGATCGCGTCTTCGTCCTCCCTTACGCCGTGGACACCGACTTCTGGGAGCCTGGTGCCGGAGAGCGGCCGGCCCGGCCGACGGTCGCCAGCGCTGGCATCGAGCATCGCGACTACCGGACCCTGGTCGACGCGGTGGACGGTCTCGACGCCCGCCTGCAGGTCTCGGCCGGCAGCACCCATTCCCCGCAGTCGAAGGCACTCATGCCCGAGTGCTGGCCGGAATACGCCGAGGTCGGATTCGCCCAACCGGCGGAGCTCCGCCACCGCTACGCCGAGGCAACCGTAGTCGCGGTCCCCGTGATCGAGACCGAGTTCCCGGCCGGCATCACCACGCTGCTGGAAGCGATGTCGATGGGCAAGCCCGTCGTGGTCAGCGCCACCCGTGGCATGAGCGGGATCGTGCAGGACGGGGAGACCGGGCTCCTCGTCCCTCCCGGCGACGCGGGCGCGCTTCACCGAGCACTGGACCGCCTGCTGCAAGACGAGTCTCTGCGACGTCGCCTGGGCGCGCAGGCGCGGGCGTTCGCCGTCCACGACGCCGGGGTGGAGCGGTTCGCCGCGGGTCTGGCACGGCATCTGCGCGAGGTCGCAGAGGTGCCGGCCGCCGGAGCCCGTGGGAAGGCACCCGTGATCGGCGCGTAGGCAGCGTGGTCAGGCGGGGCGGGGTTCAGCGCAAGGGAAGCAGCCGCGGTGGTGGACAGAGCGCGCATTTATGGGCTATGGTTCTTCCGGCGCCGCCTATCCGATCTGGGCATATGTCCCGTATCACATTTGGGACCTATGCTCCACTGCGGGGCGACGGAGTTCACCCGGGGGTCAGGGCGCGCGTCAGCCGGCGTCGGAACCGGGTTGTTCGGAGGTGGGGTCGTGCGTAGGTATCTGGTGATCGCTTTGGCGGCGGTACTGCTCGCCGCGAGCGCTCTCGCCGCGCGCACCCTGGAGAGTCCCGCGGCCGGGGCGGCGAGTTCTTGCCAGTTCCAGAAGTCGACCTCCACGGTCGCCTTCTGCGACACCTTCGACCAGTCCGCCGCCGCCAACTCCTCGCGCTCGGGCGCGCTCAACCCCACCGTCTGGGGGGTCTCGGACATTTCGGCGTTGGAGGCTCCCAGCCAGGGGCTCAACGACAGCTTCGTCCCGGCCACCGCGCCCGTCAGCGTGCGGCGGGGGGTCGGTGACGCCACCGAACAACGTCCAGATCTGCAACGGGCAGCTGTTCGACACGGCGAACGACGGCGGCTCCCAGACCATCGTCGCCATGTACCCCCGGCAGCCCTTCGACATCGCCGGCCGGACGGGCGACGTGGCCTTCGACGTGGCGGACGACTCGCTCGACGCGCACGCCGCGTGGCCCTCCTTCGTCTACACGGACCAGCCGGTCCCGGCCCCGTACCAGTCGGCGGCAGGGATCAACACCTACGCGCGCAACTCGTTCGGGATCACCTTCGCCGGCCAGGTGTCGAGCAACTGCCCGGACGGCGAGTTCTCGGTCGACTCGATGTACACGACCACCAACTACGCGCTGGGGAGCGTGCCCTTCTCCCACGACGCCTGCGTGTCGATGTCCAGCGACCCGACCGTTCAGAACCACATCGAGATCCAGCTGAGCGCGACCTCGGCGGTGGTCTGGGCCTCCAACCCCGGTTCGACGAGCCTGACCGAGATCGCCAACGCCAACCTGACGATGCCGCTCACGCGCGGCCTGGTCTGGATGGAGGACGTTCACTACAACGCGGGCAAGTACACCCCGGGGCAGGAGAACAACACGTTCGGCTGGAACGATTTCGGCTTCGATGGTCCCATCCTGCCGCGCGACCTCGGGTTCGACGTGTCGGACCACACGCAGGCTTCCAGCGGCGGGACGAACCTCGGCTGGGCCTCGCCGGGCACGGTGACGACGCGAGCAGATGACCCGGTGACGCGGGCCGACATCAACGCGGCATCGGGGGCCTTGCTCGAGTTCGATTTCGAGACGGACTCCACGGGCGTCCCGAGCGTGTCCGTGAACGGCAACCCGCCCATCTCGACGTCCTGGCCGTTCGCGGACTCGGCCACCTACACGTGGCGCACCATCGCCATCCCGATCCCGCTCTCCGAGATCGTGACCGGCACCCAGTCCATCTCGTGGACAGGCCAGCAGGGAGCCGCCAACTTCGACATCATCCTGGCAGGCGCAGGGGGAGTACCGACCTGCCTCGACCCCTCCAGCTGCTCGTCCGCCGGCTCCTCCTCGGGCTCATCCAACCCCACACCCACACCGACATCTCAGCCGTCGCAGCCATCGGGCGTGACCACGCCGACCGGGCTGCCGGAGCCGGTGGGTCAGAACGACGGAGTCGTCGATGTGTTCTGGCGCGGAGCGTCGGACTCGATGATGCACTCCTGGTACGTGCCGGGCGCAGGCTGGAACGGCCCGGTCGACATGGGAGGCGCGCTGGCGTCTGATCCCTCCCCCGTCGCCACCGGCGGCGGTGGACTCGACGTCTTCTACGAGGGCACCGACGGGAACCTGTGGCACGATTGGTTCATCCCCGGCGGGGGCTGGTACGGGCCGCAGGATCTTGGGATGGGGCCCCTCGGTGGTGAGCCTCGTGCGGTGTCCTCGCGGGCCGGCGCAGTCGACCTCTTCTGGCGGGGTACGGATGACGGACTCTGGCACGCCTGGTACGTCAACGGCGAGTGGAACGGTGGGCAAGAGCTGGCACCCGCGGGCTCGGTCTTGTCCGACCCGGTCCCCGTCTCGACCGGGGGTGGCGAGATCGACGTCCTCTGGCAGGATCAGACTGGCGGGCTGTCGCACATCAGCTACCTTCCTTCCAGCAACTGGTCCTCGCCATCCAGCCTCGCGTCGGGCACCATCGGCTCTTTGCCGTCGGCGCTCGCCTACGGGGGCGGGAGCCGGCTGATCGGGTGGAGGGGCACGGATCAAAACCTGTGGTACATGACCGCGAGCACCGGAGCCTTCAGCGGGGCGACCTCGGCGGGAGGCCGCCCGCTCGAGTCGTCGCCGCAGTTCGCGTCCGAGCAGTCGGGCCAGGTCTATGCCTTCTGGAGGGGATCCGACGGGTCCGGCTGGTATGACTTCGGGACTCCCGGCCAATCCTGGGACGGCGCGGCCGCTCTGCCGTCAGGCGAGGTCGGGTCGCAGCCGATGCCCGTCTCGCCGGCGGCGGGTCTGCTCGACGTCTTCTGGAGAGGTACCGACGGAGGGCTCTGGCACGTCTGGGGGACAGACGGCGACTGGGCGGGGCCCCAGGAGCTGGCGCCGGGAGGCAGCTTCGGTGGCTGAGAGTGCCGGCCCGCGACGGGTAGATCCTGGTCTAATGGCTGGGCGACTCGAGGCCGACACGTGGCGCTACGATCGCCTCCGGGTGAGACCTTCTGGGCGTTCGGCCGGCCGCTCGACTGGACAAGCCTGATCCGGATCATGTATGGTCTTGGGCGGGTCGTGCCTACTGATTTGGGCACATGTCACAACTCACCTTTGGTGCGCACGTCCCGCTTGGTCGGGAGTGGCGTCGGTCCCTGAAGACGGCGGCGGAGCGTGAGCCGGCACGAAACAGTCGCTCCGACACCGAGGGGAGGAAGCCGGCGACAACGGAGGAGTGAGGCGATCGCCTCGGGGTAGGGAGGTCGCGGCCAAAGCACGCGGCCCCAGAGTGGCGTCCCTGCGAAAGGGGGCGCCCGACGACGGAAGTTAATGAGGCGATCGCCTCAGGGGTAGGGAGGTCGCGGTTGCGCGGCCATGGAGGTTTGGTCGTGCGTAGATATCTGTTCATCGCTTTGGCGGCGGTATTCCTCGTGGCAAGTGCCTTTACCGCCGCCACCCTGAGTAAGCAGTCGGCCGCCGCGGCGAGCCCCTGCCAGTTCCAGAAGTCCACCTCCACGGTCGCCTTCTGCGACACCTTCGATCAGCCGGCCGCCGCCAACTCTTCGCGCTCGGGCGCGCTCAACCCCACCGTCTGGGGGGTCTCCGAGCTCAGCGTCCTCGACAACCCCAGCCAGGGCATGGACGACGAGTTCGTTCCCGCCACCGCTCCCAGCGTCTGCGGCGGCGGCTCGGTGCTGCCGCCCAAGAACATCCAGATCTGCAACGGACAGCTCTTCGACACCGCCAACGACGGCGGCTCGCAGACGCTGGTCGCCATGTACCCGCGGCAGCCGTTCGACATCGCCGGCCGCACCGGTGACGTCAGCTTCGACGTCTCCAACGATTCCCTCGACGGCCACGCCGCCTGGCCCACCTTCGTCTACACCGACCAGCCGGTTCCCGCTCCCTACGAGTCTGCCGCCGGGATCGACACCTACGCCCGCAATTCGATCGGGTTCACCATGGCAGGCCAGGTCTCCAGCAACTGCCCGGGCGGCCAGTGGTCGTTGGACACCATGTTCGAGACCGTCAGCTACCGGCTCCAGTCGGTCAGCTTCACCCGCGATGCCTGCGTCACCATGTCCACCAACCCGACCGTGATGAACCACGTCGAGGTCCAGATCAGCAGCAGCTCGATCACCGTCTGGGCCTCGAATGCCGGCACCTCGAACCTGGTGGAGATCGCCAACGCTTCGCCCAGCGTGCCACTGACCCGCGGTCTGATCTGGATGGAGGACGTTCACTACAACGCCGGCAAGTACACGCCCGGGCAGGAGAACAACACCTTCGGCTGGGACAACGTCGGCTTCGACGGTCCCATCCTGCCGCGCGACCGTGGCTTCGACGTTCCCGACAACACTGCTCCCGGCCGCGATGCCGGCAGCATCAACACCGGCTGGAACTGGAGCAGCCAGAGCGACAGCGTTCAGACGCTGCCTGTCGACGCCACCTCGCTCGCCGCCGCCCAGGGCGCTCTGGTGGAGTTCGACTGGTTTCCCGACAGTCAGATCGTTCCCAGCTTCAGCCTGAACGGGCACCCGGCGATCTCCACCGCCTGGCCGTTCTCGGGCGGCAGCACCGACACCTGGCGCACGATCGCGGTCACGGTCCCGCTCAGCGAGGTGGTACAGGGCGCGAACACGATCTCCGTCGAGCAGGCCCCCAGCAGCCAGGGCAGCATCGCCAACTTCAACCTCATCCTGCAGGGCGCGGGCGGTGTGCCCACCTGCCTCGACCCCTCGAGCTGCTCGTCCGCCGGCTCCACCTCGGGCTCATCCAACCCCACACCGACTCCTTCCTCCGCGCACTCACCAACGCCCACCGCCACCCCGAGCGCGAGACCGACCCCAACGCCAAGCTCGACCCCGACGCCGAGCAAGTCGCCGACACCCACGCCGAAGCCCACGCCCCGGCCGACCGCCACCCCAAAGCCCACGCCTCGGCCGACCCCGACGCCGACCCCCGGGCATCACCATCACCGGCACTACTGGGGATGAGGGGCTGCCAACGGTCGTGAGGTGAAGCCCAGGCTCGCCCGGCCCCCGGTTCAAGGGGTCGGGCAGCCGCCGTCGGGGGGTGGAGTGAAGATCAGGCGGCGCCGATCGACAGGGGTGCGCAGCCCGCGAACGATCCCTTCCAGCAGGTAGATCGCGTCGTGCAGCCCGCGCGGTTTCTCCCCGTGCCACGCGTGAGAGGTTGCGCGCCTCAGCAGAAGTGAGAGCTCCTGGCCCAAGACCGGGACGATCGAGAGCTTGCCGCACTTCAGTGGTTTGGAGTAGGCGGCGCCGACGCCGATCCAGTTGCGCCGAGCGAGCCGGCGGCCCTCCTCCCAGGTCCGGAACCCGTGATGAACCACGGCGATGGAGCCGCATTCGAAGACGGTCCTCCCGGCAAGCAGGAGCCGGACGGCGAGGTCGCCGTCTTCACAGGAAGGGAACTCTGCCCCCGCTCCCAGCCGGTCGTCGAAGCCGCCGATCGCCTCGGCCGGCGCGCGGCGCACGGCCATGGCCGCGCCGATACCGCGGGCGACGCACTTTCCTCGCATCGACTTGACCATCGCATCACCGCTGCGCTGATAGCTCGGGATGAAACCGCCGGTGGCGTCGTGCGGAGCGGTCACCACGTTGGTGAAGGTGACCGCGACTCCCGGGTGGCTGGTGAAGACGGCCTCGACCTGGCGCAGCCACGCCCCAGGCACGGTGCAGTCGTCGTCGGTGAAGGCGACGACCTCCGCTCTGGCCGCGCGCAGCGCGGCGTTTCGCGCCCGACCAAGACCGCGCGAGTCAAGACGGAGGTAGCGGAATCGAGGGTCGCCGGTGATCGTGGTGGGGAGCGAGTCCCGCACCGGTCGCGAGCTCTGGTCGACCAGCAGCACCTCGAATCGGGGATGGACGCTCGCCAGCCCGGAGGCCAGGGCGTCACGTACCTGGGGCCGATCGCGCGTGCAGATCGCCAGCGTCATCGAAGGGCCGGCGTCGGAGGCGGGCGGGGCGGCGCCCGCGTCGAGATGACCGCGCGGCATGATCCCTTCCTCCTGTCAAGCCCTCCGGCGCGGACGGGGCAACCCCGGCAATGGGACCACCTCCCGTCGGAAGGTCTCCGGTCGAGGCCGGCCCTCCACTGCCGTCGAATGCTAGAGAGCGCGCCCATGTCGCACCAGGGCGATTCCCGGCGCGATCTGCCGTTCAGTCCCAGGCGACCGGGACAACCGCGGCGAGGCCTCCAATCCGCCACCTCGACAGCGGGGCGGTCTCGCTGGCATCCTTGTAGTAGATGCTTCCCAGCGTCTCCGTCGTCATCCCCACCCACCAGCGGCCCGAGTCGCTGCTTCGCGTACTGAGCGCCCTCGCGCGCCAGACCGCGATCGATATGCAGCGGGTCGAGGTCGTCGTCGTTTGCGACGGGGTGGGCGACCCCGCCTTCGAGGCGGTCCAGCGGGGATGGTATCCGATGCGGCTTCGCCTCGCCGATCAGCAGCAACAGGGGCCGGCCGCGGCTCGCAACCACGGGCTCGCCCTGTCCACCGGCCAGCTGATCGTCTTCCTCGATGACGACGTCGTTCCCGAGCCCGAATTCTTGAGCGTCCACCTGAACGCGCACGAGGACGACCAGGACCTGGTCGCCATCGGTCCGCTGCTGCCGCCGCCGGGGCACGGCACGCCCTGGGTCCGGTGGGAGGGGCAGACGGTCGCCCAGCAGTACGCGGCCATGGCCAGGGGTGACTGGGAGGTTTCCCCGCGCCAGTTCTACACCGGGAACGCCTCGGTCCGGCGCGTGCATCTGGTCAAGGCGTTCGGCTTCGACGTCACCTTTCCACGGGGCGAGGACGTCGAGCTGGCGTTCCGGCTCCGGGAGCGCGGGCTCCACTTCGCGTTCCTGCCCGAGGCGAAGGCACAGCATCTGGCGGAGCGGTCCTACGAGTCGTGGGTGTCGATGGCCGAGTCGTATGGGCACTTCGAGGCGCGGATGGGCCGCGACCGTGGCCACCAGGACCTCCTGGAGTCGATCGCGCGGGAGTTTCACACCCGCCACCTCCTGACCCGGATACTGGCCCGGGCGTCGATCCGAAACCCGCTCGTGGCTCGGGCAGCGGCGCGAGCCGCGCTGCCCGTCGCGCTGATCTGCGATCGGCTTCGGGCGCCACGCCTCGGCGCGGCCGCACTCAGCGCCACGTTCGACGCGGTCCGCATGACCGGGTTCGCCGACGAGGTCGGAGGCTCGCGACCGACGCTCGCACTCCTCGACGGGGCCGCGTTCGGCTGGCCCGCCGACGGCAGCATGGCGCCGGCTCCCGAGGTCGCGCCGCCTTCGGCCCACGCCGCGGCGACTCCCCACAGAAGCGGCTCCTGACGCCGGGGTCGGCGCCTCGGAGCCGCCCGTCAGCGGTGGTCAGAAGATGACGACCGGCCGGCGGCCACGCTGGTCCTGGTGCCACACCTCGCTGACCTCGGTCAACGGAACTCGCTGGATGTCCACGCGAAGGCGGCCCCGACGGAGGAGCTCGTAGAAGTCCCGGATCGCCGCGGCCTGGTGCTCCCGCTCGCCGGCGGTGCCGGTCCCCATCCCGACGATCTCGAGGCCGGCACTGCGAAGCACGGTCGACGGAAGGTTGATCGTGGGACCGGCCATCGACCCCACCTGGACCAGGCGAACCCGCAGGTTCCGGACCTCCAGGTCATGCCGGACCAGCGTCTCCAGGAAGATTTCGGTGGGATGTCCCCAGAGGTAGTCGATGACCAGGTCCCACCCCTGCCCTTCCTGGGCGTGGTACGCGCTGGCCAGGTCCGCGTCCGGCTGGTCGACCCGGATGGTGGCATCGGCGCCCAGCTCGCGGAGCTCGTCGAGGCCGGCCTGGTTGCGCCCGGTGGCGACGATGTAGCCGGCACCGCGCAGGCGCGCGAGCTGCACGGCGAGCCTCCCGGTGACCCCGGTCGCACCCTGAATGAGGACGCGCGAGCCCGGCTCGACGGGGCCCCGGTAATGGACCGCCCACCAGGCCGAGAAGCCGGGGTTGAAGGCAGCCGCCGCAACCGCCGGATCGAGGTCGTCGGGGATCGGCATCAGCTGCCCGGCGTCGACCGCTACCTGCTCCGCCATGGCTCCGGCCGGGTGCATGAACAGCACCCGCCGCCCGTCCTCCCGCTCGCCCGCACCCACGAATCCGACCACCGACGGCAGCTCCGGCCGGGAGTAGTGGCCACCGCCGACCCGGCTCTTGTCGACCGCGTTGATGGGGACCGCCAGCACCCGGATCAGCTCCTCCCCGTCACCTGCGACCGGCGCCGGTATCTCCTGTACGGCGGGAGTCCCGCCGAGCTCGTGAATCATCACTGCCTTCATGTCGTGCTCTCCATCCAATTCCGTACGGTGTACCGTACTTGGTACTCAAAGGATAGAGGTACGCTGTACGAAATGTCAAGGCCAGCCCCCGGCCGGAGGCCTCGCTTCAACCAGGACCAGATCGCCGACATCGCCTTCGGAATCGCCGACCGGGAGGGTTTCGATGCGGTCTCGATGCGGCGGGTCGCCCGTGAGCTGGGCGCGGGCACGATGACCCTCTACCACTACGTTCGTACCAAGGACGAGCTGGTCTCGCTGATGGACGACAGGTTGATGGGGCACCTGCTGGTGAGCGACGAGGAGATCGCCCGGCCGTGGCGCGAGGCGCTGACCGCCATCCTGCTGCGGACCTACCGGACCCGGCTTCAGCACCCGTGGTCGCTGAGCGCCCTCCAGAACGCCGGCTACGGCCGCAACGCGCTCCGTCATGCCGAGCAAACGCTCGCCGCCCTCGACGCCTCCCCGTTCACCGACGATCAGAAGGCGACGGTCGTCTCCGTCACCGACTCGTTCGTCGACGGCCACGCGCTGCGCGCGGTGGAGCTGCTGGCCGAGACCTCCGACCGCGCCGGCGCGACCGCCGCGTCACGGATCCCGACCGAGATCACGGGCGGCGCCTATCCACGCGTGCAGCGCAGCTGGCAGCTGCGAGCGGGGTGGTGGCCCGACATGGCCTCGGTGTGGATGGACCGTCTGTTCGCGCAGGGCGTCGCGGCCCTGCTGGACGGCTTCGTGGTGGCGTTCGCGGCTCAGTCGTAGTAGTCGGGAGCCAGCTTCAGCGTCTTCCACTGAGCCCCGTCATGGTGGTGGATCACGAGCTTGACGCCGTTTTCGTCCCGGATCCGGAGCAGCTTTTGCGTGCTTGCCCGGATGTCATCCAGCTCGCCCGCGTCGAACGAATCCTTAGGGCGGTCGGGGGTGAAGTAAGCCGCCATCGAGACGGCGTCGGCGGTGATCAGGACCGGCCCCGTGTTGGGCAGCGTGAGGAGCACCGACTGGTGGCCGGGAACGTGCCCCGGAGTGAAGAAGAGCTCAAACCCCTCGAAGAGCTTGCTGTCGCCCTCTACGATTCGGAACTTCTCGTCGCCCAGGTCCCAGTGGTCGCGGTGGCCGGCAAAGCGCTGGTAGCCTCCCTTCGCTGCGTCGAGACCTTCCTTCTGGACCACGTGGACCGCATTCGCGAAGGCATCGTTGTGGCCCGCGTGATCGGCGTCGAAGTGGGTCGTCACCACCATCGCGACGTCCTCGGGCCGGATCCCAAGCTTGGCCAGCTGGTCGGTCGCAGTGACGACCTGCGCTCCTGACATCTCGCCGGCCGGTGGACCGGAGTCGATCAAGACCTGACTCCCGTCCGACATCGTGACCAGGTAGGATCCGGCGCTGAAGTCGATTGGGCCCCGGGGCCCCGGCCACGAGGCCTGGACGGCGGCAAAGAGGTAGAGGCGGGCCGGCGTCGCGTGTTCGTCTGTCACTCGACCAGGCTAGCCGAGCGCGGACCGAGAGGTGGACGCCGGCCTCAGTCGGCGAAGCGGGCGAGGACCGTCCCCGGGAGCACGCGCAGCAGCCAGGTGCCGTCGCGCAGGTAGCGGCCGCCCAGGCGCCGGGGCTCCTGCAGGAACCGCCAGGACCACTCGAGCCCGGTGCGCTGCATCCAGCCCGGGGCACGCGTGAGCCGGCCCAGCAGCAGGTCCAGCGAGCCCCCGACACCGATCGCCATCCCGACCGGAAGCCGGGCCAGGTTGCGACTGATCCAGAGCTCTTGCTTGGGGTGCCCGAACGCGACCAGCAGAAGGTCGGCGTGCGCCTCGGCGACGGCGGCCAGGATGGCCTCGTCGTCCATCTCCTCCAGGGCCGCCGGCGGAGTCTCGAGCGCCGTCACCTGGAGACCCGGGGCAAGTGCCTCGAGGTGCGTCGCCGCGCTCTCCGCGGCACCCTTCTGACCGCCCAGGAGGAACAGGCGCGCACCTTGCGTCGCGCACTGCTCCGCGAGACGAGGCACCAGGTCGACGCCGGTGACGCGACCCGGGAGGCTGGTGCCGCCGATCCGCGCCAGCCACAGCACCGGGGTTCCGTCTGCCACGTTCACCTCGGATTCGGCCAGCAGGTGCCGCACCTCCTCGTCGTGATCGGCCTGCACCAGGAAGTCGAGGTTCACCGTGCAGGCTTGCGCCGACGGTCGCAGCAGGCTGCGCGCGACCAGCAGCTCCGCCGCCTCCGCCAGGTGCAGACCCTCCACCTGGATTCCGTTCACCCAGGCCCTCACCGGGGCGCCCACGGTGGCGCCCGCTCCCGGGCGCTCGGTGCGGTCCCAGCGCGAGGGGTCGAACCGGCCGAGACGGCGATAGAGCGAGAGCTTGCCCAGCATGAACCGCGGCGCCCGCAGCAGGGCCACGAAGGTGTCGCGGTCCGCCCGCGCCGCCCACAGTCCGACCACCACCGAGAGCACGAGCGCGGTGGTGGCCGCGGCCCAGGGGAGAACCACCCACGGGAAGGCCAGACCTGCCAGCGCCAGCGCTCCGCTCACCAGCAGCCCCGTCAGGTCGAGGGCGAGCAGGAGGCCGAGCGGCGGCACCGCCAGCTCGGCGCCGGCCTCCAGCACGTGTGGGTCACGGCGGCGGACGCCCTCCGCCAGGAGGCGGGGCACCTCCCGCCGCATGGTGGCCAGACGGCCCCCCTCCCACCGGGAGCGCTGCGCGCCTGCCGCGCGGCCGGTGGCGACCGGGCCCCAGAGCCGGGCAGTCGCCTCGAAGTGGATGGGGATGCCGGACCTTCTCAGCGTGATCGAATGCTCGAGGTCTTCCACGCCGCTGAAGGCTTGCCACGGGTGGTCCCGTAGGACCTGGGCGCCGAACAGCATCCCGTTGCCGACCAGAGAGGCCGACAACCCGAGCATCGCGCGGCCCGAGAACCGGACCCGGTGGAAGAGCAGGAAGCCGGCCGCGACCAGCCGCCGCCGGTCGTCGGCGCCCTCCGGCAGCACCAGATACTCGGCCTGGACCACCGGATGGCCGGCCTCGAACGCCCCTACCAGGCAGTGGAGAAAGTCGGGCGCGACCACCGAATCGGCGTCCACCACGACCACCGCGTCGGGCGACTCGGTGCCGGTCAGGAGTCGGTCGAGCGCCCAGCGTAGAGCCGGGCCCTTGCCCCGATGCTCGAGGTCGGTGCGCACCCACACCTCCGCCCGCTCGCCGGCCGCGATCTCGGCGGTCCGGTCGGTGCAGTTGTCGGCGATGACGATCAGCCGGCTGGGGATGCCGGCACGCGCCTCCTGCAGACCGCGAAGGCAGCGGCCGAGGAGAGCCTCCTCGTCGTGCGCGGGGACCAGGATCGCAACCGGGGTCCGGCCGGTGGCGTGCCGAGGGCGGGGACGGTGCAGCCGCGTGAGCAGCGCGAGCACGAGCAGGTAGAGCGACGCCAGCAGAGGAAGCAGGGCGACCAGCGACAGAAGACCCGAGAGGATCGCGCGGTAGAGCATCCAAGGCGGATGCTAGAAAGCATCAGGCGGCCTGCCCATCGGCAATGACGGACGTTCCGGGCGGCGAGTCCCGGCCTGCCCGGGACCGCTGCGCTACTCGCCTCGCCAGTTCGGCTTGCGCTTGGCCAGAAACGCCTCCATCCCCTCGCGAAAGTCGCTGGAGAGATAGCAACGCAAGATCAGATCGTCGTCCGACCCTTCCGGCAGCTGCCGCTCGCGGATTCGCAGCAGGGCCTCTTTGGTCGTCTGCAGCGTCAGCGGCGCCAGGTCCGCGATCTGCTCCCCCCACTCCTGCGCCCGCGGCACCAGTGACTCCTCGTCCGGCACCAGCTCCGTGATGAGTCCCAGCTGGAGCAACTCCTCGGCACCGAGCAGCCGGGCACGGAAGATCAGGTCCTTGGTGCGCGCAGCCCCGATCAGGTTGACGATCCGGGCGTAGTTGGCGACGGAGAGGCAGTTGCCAAGGGTTCGCGCGATCGGGAACCCGAAGCGGGCCGAGGGAGCGCCGAGCCGGAGATCGCAGCAGGCCGCCAGCATCGCGCCCCCGCCGGTGCAGGGGCCTGCGATGGCGGCGATCGTCGGAACGCGGACCTCCTCCAGCGTCCGCATCACGTTCGCCTGGTGCTTCTCGTAGTCGAGCGCGTCCTCGGGGGTCTCGAAGGATCGGAACTGGGCGATGTCGGTACCGGCCACGAACGCCGGTCCCCGGCCCGAGGCCCCGGTCAGGATCACGGCGCGCACCGACGGGTCCTCGTTGACCTCGCGACACACCTCGACCAGACGGCCGTACATGTTCCAGGTCATCGCGTTGCGGGCCTGAGGACGGTTGAACACCACCCACCGCACCGGTCCCTGGCGATGCGTCAGCACCTCGTCGGTGGAGGAGGGCTCGGTCGGGAGCGAGGTTTCGGGGCTCGTCATCGTGGCGTCACCTTCTCCTGAGGGGTCTGGACGATGCCATCCGCCAGCAGGCTCGTGATCTCCTCCGCGGTCAGGCCGGCCTCGCCGAGAACCGCCTCCGAATGCTCCCCCAACAGCGGACCGGCGGCGTCCCGCCGCGCGGGCGTGGCCGAGAACCGCATCGGCGACCCCAGCTGGCGGACCTCCTCCGCCGCCTCACGCGGATGGGGTGCGTCCCAGAAGTACTCGCGAGCGAGCAGGTGCGGGTCGGAGTAGACCTCAGCGTAGTTCTGGATCGGGGCACAGGGAACGCCGGCCGCCTCGAGCACCGCCATCCAGTGCGCGGTGGTCGCCTGCCTGGTTCGCGACTCGATCGCCGCGATCAGCGAGTCGCGGTTGTCGAGCCGCGAGTTGGTGGTTCGGTACCGGTCGTCCTCCAGCAGCGGGCGGAGCTCGACCGCCTGGCAGAAGGCGGTCCAGTTGCGCTCGGTGGCGGCTCCGATCGTGATCCAGCCGTCCTCCGTCCGGACCGCCTGATAGGGGGCGTTGGCCTGGTGCGCCGAGCCCTGCGGCCGCGGGATCTCGCCGGTCGCGAAGTAGCGGCCCGCCTCCCAGATGGAGAGACTGACCCCGGCCTCGAACAAGCTGACGTCGATCCGCTGTCCCTGCCCGGTGCGGCTCCGGGCCTGGAGGGCGCTGACCGCGGCGAGCGCGCCGTAGAGCGCACACACCAGGTCGCAAACCGGCACCCCGACCTTCACCGGGTCACCCCCGGGCTCACCGGTGATGCTCATCAGACCGCCTCGCGCCTGGGCCATGATGTCGAGGCCCGCGAGCTGAGCGAGGGGGCCGTCCTGGCCCCAGCCGCTGGCGACCACGGAGATCAGCCGCGGGTTGCGGCGGTGCAGCTCCTCCCAGGGGAACCCGAGGCGCCCGAAGGTCCCCGGACGGAGATTCTCGACCAGGATGTCGGCGCCCTCGATGAGGCGCCACAGCACCTGCACGCCGCGTGGCTCTTTGAGGTCGAGGCCCAGCGAGCGCTTGTTGCGATTGAGGCGGAGGAAGGGTGAGCTCTCGCCGCCCACGAAGGGTCCGGTTCCGCGGACCGGGTCGCCGCCACGTGGGGACTCGATCTTGACCACGTCGGCGCCCAGGTCCGCGAGCTGCATCGCGCAGAACGGGGCGGCCATGAACTGACCCACCTCGAGGACGCGCACCCCCGCCAGCGGCGCGGTCACCGCGTGGTCCCGACGGGCATCGCTTCCAGCTCCCGCACGCAGAGGAGGGCGGAGCAGTGGCAGCGCGCTCCGTGCCAGGGGCAGGAGTAGCCGTTGCGAAGGCCGTCCTCCAGATAGAAGTCCGGCAGCTCCCGTGCGGCTCGGAACCCCGCCCTGTCGAGCGTGGGCCGGGCGGGGATCCCCTCCGGGGTGTGCCAGGCGTAGGTGTACACGAGCTCCACCTCCTGTTCGCGCAGCCAACCGAGGCGCGCTTCGGTGAGCGCGGCGGCGAAGCCCTGGCGCCGGTGCGCGGGCATCACCCCCACGTTCTCGAGCAGGCCGAAACGCCGCGCCCTGGGCGCCAGCCGCAAGAGGTCCGCGGCGACCTGCTCGAACCCGGGCGGGGCGGCCAGGGGCATCTCGCGCCGCGAGATCCAGAGTGCGTTGGCCGCAGCCACCACTATGCCGCCGGCGTCGGCCACGAACCAGGCCGCCCGGCCGCTGCGATCGCGGAGATTGGCCGAAGCCTCCAGGGCCGTCAGATAGCCGTCGCCCAGTGCCGCGGTGTAGATGTCGGCGATCGCCGCCGCGTCGTCCAGCCTCGCCGGCCTGACCGGCGGCAGCGGGCGAGGGCTCATGCCGCGATTCCCCGCGTGATCGCGGGCAGTCCGACCAGGAGGGCGCCGTCGTCGCGCCGCAGGATCGGACGCTTCAGGAGGTGCGGGTCCTGGAGCAGCGCCGAGCGAAGGTCACGATCGCTCCACCGGCCGAGCGGAAGTCCCCGGGCGCGAAAGGCCGGGGAGGCGGTCGAGACCAGCACCTCGAGACCGCCGGCCCGGGCGGCCAGGTCCTCCAGCTCGACCTCGCTCAGCGGTTCGGCGAAGAGATCACGCTCCTGCGCCTCGATTCCGCGCTCCGACAGCCGGCGGCGGGCTTCCCGGCAGGTGCCGCAGCGCGCCCAGTGATAGAGCACCATCACCGCCGAGTCTAGGAGCGGGTCCCCGGGCCGAGCCGTCCGCCACGAAGAACCGCCGGTGGAGGATGGCGGCGTGGAGTCGAGGCCGGCTCAGCCGGCGGCGCGCTGCAGCTCTGTCTCGCGCGGCGATCCAGCCGCGATCCCGTCCGGGTCACGGTGCCAAACCATCGTGTTGACACCGCTTTTGGTCCCGATCGTCGCGCCCGGGAATGCGGCTCCATAGATCTCCGCGAAGGCGTCGGCGGGAAGCCAGCGATCGCTCAGGAGATGGTTGACCCAGTCCGGCTCCAGGTTCACCCGAAGCCTGCGCCACGCATGCCGGAGATCCCGGAGGAACTCCTTCACGGACCACTGATAGTGCTCCACTCGAGACTGCGGAGCGGGACCGACGGTGTCGAGCAAGATCACCGTGCCCCCGGGGGCCACCAGCCGGCCGATGCGCCGCAGGGTCAGGGGCAGGTCAGGCACGTGGTGGAGAACCATGGAGCTGATGACCAGGTCGTACTGACCGCTCACCTGGTTGATGTCCTGGCACTCGAAATCGATGCCCAGCCCCGCGTACCTGCGGCGGGCCACCTCGAGCATGGGTTCGCTGAGGTCGATCGCTCGTACGTGCCGGTAGTGTGCGGTCAGCCTGGCGGCGACGTCGCCGGTCCCGCAGCCGAGGTCGATCGCGGAATCGCCGCTCCGACCGTTGAGCACGCCGTCGACCCAGTCGCGGAGGAAACCCCCGTAGACCCTGTCGCGGCGGTCGTACTGGCGTGCGAAATGGTCGAACAAGCGAGGGTCGTGAGACGACGGCCCTGCTGGGCGAGACTTCATGACTCTAGGCTTACACCGTCCCCGTCGCGAGGACCATCGGTCTTCCGGGCAGGTGCCTGGGCGCCAGTCCCGGCCTCCTCACCGATCCCTCTCCTCATCAGGGCCGCCGGGCGCAGCCTCCGCCGTCGCGACGGAAAAGACGTGGCTCGCGTCGGCGGCCACCCGGCCCCCGAAGACGAGCCTTTCCGGCGGATCGGGAGCGGACGCCAGAAGGCGGACCTGGAAGCGGCCGCTCGCCGGGTCGAGGTCGATCTCGGCATCCTGGTAGTCCAGCCACCGGCCGGCCAAGGGGTACCAGCATTTGTAGACCGCCTCCTTGGCGCTGAAGACGGCGATGCCCAGGGTGACGTCAGAGGTTCTGCTCAACCGGCGCTGCTCGTTCAGCGTCAGGACCAGCCGGCTCACCTCGGGGACCAGCGGCGCCCGGACCTCGGCGTCGATGCCAAGGGCGTGGATCGACCCCAGGTCGGCCAGGCGTGCCGCGGCCGCCGCCACGTACCCCTCACAGTGGGTGATGCTGCCCACCACTCCGGGCGGCCACAAAGGCTCCCGATTCGCCCCCCTCAGGACCGGAAAGTCCACCCAGCCCAGCCCGGCGAGCACTCGGTGGGCGCAGTCGCGACCCTGCGCGAACTCCCGCCGGCGGCGCTCGACCGCGTTCGCGACCAGGGGCCGCTCCGCCGGCAGCAGCGTGGGATGCCGGCTCGCCGGGTGGCCCTCGGCCGTCAGGACATGGTCCGGCACCAGGCTCGCGATCACTTCGAAGGCCATTTTCATGCCTGGGTCCACCCGGGGCACTGCAGCACCCGCCGGATGGCGTTCGCGATCTCGCCGGCCAGTGGTGGCCCGACGATGACCCCGATCTCCCGGTTGCGGTCCAGGCTCTGCGTGGAGATGTTCTCGGAGCCGATGAAGGCAAGCGTGGGCACCGACCCCTGCCAGAGCACGAAGAGTTTGGCGTGGATGTAGAGCGGGCTCCAACAGCGAAGCGCACCGGCCGGGGTGGGCTCGCTCGGGGGCGCCGCGACCGCAACCGGCTCCCGTCTGGAGGCTTGCTCCAGCAGTCCCACCAGGCCCGGGTCTCGCAGCTCTTCGGAGGTCGCGAGCAGACGCGTGGCGGGCGTCTCGAGCAGCGCCGACAGCAGCGACCGGGAGTCGTAGGGACTGACCACCGCCTCTTCCGCGTGCAGCGAAGTAGGGAGTGCTCTGCGAGGGCACCGGCAGCCCCACAATGTCGGCCTCGATCACCGCCGCAACCTGGCGTGCTGCTGGATCGGTACCTGGAAGCGTCGAGCTCGAGGTCGGCGTCGGTCGTGCTGGCGGCGCCGCTCCAGTTTGCCGTCCCGACCAGGACCGCCGCCTCCGAGGTCCCCGCGTCGCGCACGCAGCTCTTCGTGTGGTCGAGGTCGACGCGCGGGCTGGGCACAACCTCGACGCCGGCCTCGCGCTGGACCAGGGCCGTCGACCAGGCCTTCGGCTCCAGGATCACCCGCACCCGTACGCCGCGCTCAGCGGTCGCACCCAGGGCGTCGGCGAGGGTCTGCGACGTCACCTCGTAGATCTCGCAGTCGAGGGTCCTCTCCGCCCCGGCGACGAACTGGTCGATCGGGAGGTCGCCGGTTTGCTCCAGCAGGGAGACCGAGGGCGTGACGGCGGCCGCCGCGCGGCCCGGCGGTGATCCTCCCGCGCCTGACTCCGGCCCGGCACATCCGGCGCCGCCGATCAGGACCGGCACCAGCACCCCGATCAGGGCGAACCGTTCGATGCTCCTCCATCCCATGTCGGGGACCCTAGCCCGACCCGGACGCCGCGCCAAGTCCCCCGGTTAAGGGGCGGTGACCTCAGGACGTTGAGACTGGAGATGCAGAGGACGATTGGGGCACCAACTGCCGACTCCGAGGCGGCGCATGTGGGCGATTGGTGCACCAACGGCCGACTCCGAGGCCGGCAGGAGAGGGGACCTGCCGCGGCCTGCGGCGGGTCCCCTTCATTTCACGACCGGCGGCGGGGGCGCAGTGCCAGGGTCCCGAGGAAGACCAGGCCGGCACCGAGGATCGCGAGTCCCGCGAGCAGCAGCGGGTAGTCGAAACCACCGGTCTCGGCCAGCTGTCCTGACGACGGCGGGGGCGCATCGGTCGGCGTCGTCATCGACGCGGGCGGGGCGTCCGTCGGGGTCGTGGTTGGCGTCGGCGTGCTGTCGGGGGTGGGCGTGCCGGTCGGGGTGGGTGTCGGCGTCGGCGTGCTGGTCGGCGTCGGGGTGGGTGTCGGCGTCGAGCGTCGAGGTCGGCGTCGGGGTCGGCGTCGGCGTGCTGGTCGGCGTCGGCGTGGGCGTCGGCGTCCAGGTCGGGGTCGGCGTCGGCGTCGGCGTGCTGGTCGGCGTCGGGGTGGGTGTCGGCGTCCAGGTCGGGGTCGGCGTCGGCGTCGGCTGCCGGTCGGCGTGGGGGTGGGTGTCGGTTTCCACGTGGGTGTGGGCTTCGGCGTCGGCGTACACGTCGGCTTCGGCTTGGGGGTCGGCGTCGGCGTGCTCGTCCAGGTCGAGGTCGGGGTCGGCGTCGGCGTAGCGGTCCACGTCGGGGTCGACGACGCCGTCGGCCAGGTGGTCTTCGTCACCGAACCGGCGACGGAGGCACCGGTGGCAGAGGCCGCTGTCAACGCGGAGGTAGAGGCCGCGAAGTAGGCTGCGGACCCGAGCAGCGTGAATCCCAGCGCGATGCTGAGCAGGCCACCCGCGGCCCGTACGAGGTGGTGCGGAGCGCGAACACGGGCTCCTTTGAAAATCCGACCAATCCTAGGAAGCACGCCGGCATATTAGCGCATCCGGGTCCGATTTTCCAATAGGCTTTCTTGAGCAAGTCCTGCGTGAAGCTCACTGCTACCCGAAGATGGTCCGAAAATTCACCCGTCGACGTCTGTCGAGGAGTACAGAATCCCCGCGACGGTCGGAAAATCCAACAGCACCCAGAACGCACCAACCAGTCGCGATCGGGTTCACGCCCGGACGCTCCGACCGTCGGGTCTAGTCCGACCCCCACATACGGCCGTGACCGACCTGGTCCACCCAGGCCTGCGCTTCCCGTCGCATCCCGGCGTCGGCGCCCAGCTCGTCGAGCAGTCCGATCTGGAGCGCGTCTTTGAGCGAGACCAGAGGTACCCCGTAGTGTGCTGCCGCATCCTCCAGCGCGTGCTTGCGCCAGGGATCGGCGGCGACGGGCCGCGGGACGTAGCGCAGCGCGGCCATCAGGCCCCACCACAGCCGCGACGCCCCACCTTCTGGCTGCGGCATCACGGGCGCGTCCCACGCCCAGTCGGTGAACAGGCAGATCACGGCCGCACGCTCGGCTCGGAACCCTTCTTCACCGTGCAGCGCAACCTCGCCCCAACCTCGAACCAACCCCAGCACCGAAGAGCGCTCGGCGCGCTCGGCTCGGGCCCGCTCGAAGCATCGCAGCGGGCTGAACAAAGCCCAGAACCCGCAGCGACAGCCCCGGCCCGGCGGATGCTGGCAGCGGCGGATCGGCGCCAGGCAGCGGGCTTCGTTGGTTCCCGGCTCCCAACCGCAGCTGGCAGCCCAGGATTCGAGCTGCGCCCCGCGCACCCGCCACAGGCGCCAGCCGACGACCGGGTCGCGCTGTTCCTTCATCGGGGTGTCAGCGGCTCGGTAGCGGGTTGCGGCTGTGGCAGCGTGAGCGGCTCGGGAGCCGGGACGAAGATCCGCTCCGTTTCCGGCGTCTCCAGTCCGAAACGAGGTGACAGACGGATGTCAGAACCCACCATGTTTGACCCCTGGCTCAGATGGTACCGAGGCGGGGTGCCCTGTGTGAAGTCCCGAAGCGGCTGATCCCGGCCGGGATGGGCGCCGCCGGCACATATGGGAGATCCCGCCCGCCACGGCGGCACGCATGGAAGGGGGCCGGTGACCGGCCGACCGTGGCCCGTTCACTCCCCGAGGAACGCGCTTCCTCGCCTCAGCCGTGCGCATTACGTGATAGTAGCGCACTACCCTAGCTGGGGCCCACTTCACCACTGACACCGGCGGTCACTCAGAACATCCGGCGCCAGCTGGGCGTGCGACCTCCCTGTGCACACCTCCGCAGGCGACCCGTGCAGTCGTCGTCGTGACGGGCCCGGCGCGCCATCGCCAGCGGCGCCCGGCGCCACCCGAGACGGTGCCGGCGGAGCGTGGCATCCTGCTCGCGCTCGAGGTCCCATGCCCGTCGATGACGAGTACCCATCGTCGGCCTCCTACCTTGCTGCTTCGCGGTACGCAGTTCGAGGTTCGGTATCGGCGCGCGGTGACGGCCCCGCGGGGTGCCGACCGTCCATGCTTGTCACGATAGGGACTTCGCCGGACCAACGTAGGAGGTCTTACTGATGGCAGAGGTGGTCGACGCGATCGTGATCGGGATGGGACCGGGCGGCGAGGACCTGGCGGGCCGTCTGGCCGAGGCGGGCTGGAAGGTGGCCGGCGTCGAAGAGCGTCTGGTCGGGGGCGAATGTCCCTACTTCGGCTGCATCCCCAGCAAGATGATCGTGCGCGCCGCCGACGCGCTCGCAGAAGGACGGCGGATCCCCATCGTCTCGGGCACCTCCTCGGAGACTCCCGACTGGGGCAAGGTCGCCCACCGGATCCGCGCGGAGGCAACCGACAACTGGAACGACCAGGTCGCAGCCGACCGGTTCACGAACAAGGGCGGGATCCTGGTCCGCGGCCACGGGCGCCTGGCGGGGCCCGGCCGGGTCGTGGTTGGAGATCGCGAGCTGGAGGCACGCCGGGCCATCGTCCTCAACCCGGGAACCGCACCCGCCGTCCCCCCCATCCCGGGGCTGGCGGACGTGCCGTTCTGGACCAATCGCGAGCTCCTGCAGGCGGAGACGCTGCCGGCCTCCCTGACGGTGCTGGGGGGCGGGTCGATCGGCGTCGAGATGGCGCAGGGCATGGCCCGTTTCGGGGCCCGGGTCACGGTCGTCGAGGCCTCGGATCGCATCGTGGCGTTCGAAGAGCCGGAGGCGTCGCAGGCGCTGACGGAGGTGTTCAAGCGAGAGGGGATGGACATCCGGACGAGCTCGAAGGTGGTCGCGGTCTCGAACGGTCCCGAAGGGATCACGGTCGAGATCGACGGCGGCGATCGGGTGACCTCCGAGAAGCTGCTGGTGTCGGTGGGGCGCCGCCCCAACCTTTGGGACCTCGGGCTGGAGACGGTGGGCCTCGACCCCAAAGCCAGAACCCTTCCCGGTCACCGACCACATGCGGGTAGAAGGAACCGAGCGGTTGTGGGCGATCGGCGACGTCTGCGGCAAAGGCGCCTTCACCCACATCTCGATGTATCAGTCCGCCATCGCTCTGAGGGACATCCAGGGCATCGAAGGCCCCCCCGCCGATTACCGGGCGCTGCCGCGGGTCACGTTCACCGACCCCGAGATCGGTTCCACCGGGCTGACCGAGCAGCAGGCGCGCGAGCAGGGGCTCCGGGTCCGGGTCAGCACCAGTCCCACCTCCTCTTCCACGCGGGGCTGGATCCACGGTCCCGGCAACGACGGCCTCCTGAAGCTGGTGGAGGATCAGGCTCGAGGGGCCCTGGTAGGCGCCACGTCGATGGGCCCGGTGGGGGGTGAGGTGCTCTCGATGCTGGTCCTGGCCATCACGGCGGAGATCCCCACCGAGCGGCTCCGGCACATGATCTACGCGTACCCGACCTTCCACCGCGGGCTGGAGGCGCCCCTCGCCGACCTGAAATAGCCGCCGCCCCCCTTCCCCACGCCCGCAGCCCGGGCGCCCCCGGGGTCGGGAGCCGTTCACCCCGTGGGCCGGCGGTCCGGGATCGAGGCGACGAGCGCGGCCGCCAGCGCGATCGCGGCGACCACGCTGCCGTACACGATCGCCGTCTCTCTCAGCCCGGCCGCGCCGGTGGCGATGCCGGCCACCACCGCCGGGAGGCTGAACGAGAGGTAAGCGACGGTGTAGACGGTCGCCAGGAGCGCCCCCCGCTCCGCCGGACGGCCCAGCGCCAACACCATCCGGAACGCGCTCTGAAACGTGGCGCCGAAGCCGGCGCCGGCGACCACCGTGCCGGCCAGGAGTCCGGTCGTGCTGTGGCCGGCGATTCCGGCCACCGTGAGCAGCGAACCTGCAGCAAGGACCGCGGCTCCCACGACGACCGTACGCCGGGGCGGCGCCGCCCTCACCACCAGGGCCACGACACCTCCGGTCGCGGACAGCAGGAAGATCACCAGTCCGCCCCACATGAGGTTCGGCGACCCCGTCAGCTGACCGGCGAGGGACGGACCGAGCGAGAAGTAGAACCCCCCAACGCCCAGGGCGCGACCAGCGCCGGGACGGCGATCAGGAAGGCGCCGCGGGCGGGCGCCGGCACCCCCGCCCGCGGCCGCAGGTGCGAGGGACGGAGCTGCCGGCGTGCGACCGGTTCAGGGGCGAACACCAGGAACGCGAGACCCGCCACCGAGGCCGCGAGCAGGAGCCAGAAGACGAGCCGGGTGGGGTCGGGGCCGTACTGGATGAGTGCGCTCGCGCCGAGTGCGCCCGCGGCCAGCGAGGCGTTCGCCGTCGCGGTGTTGACGGCGGGCGCGAAGGTCGGCCGCCGGGAGGGGCCGAGCTCGATCAAGGCTGCGCTCACCGCGCCGACGGCGGCTCCGGAAGCGACGCCCTGGAGCAGGCGGGCCGCGTAGAGGAAGGGGAGCCCGTGGGCGGCGACCAGCAGGCCCGCCGCCACCACCTCGGCGCCGAGGCCGACCATCATCATCGGTCGCCGCCCGACCACGTCCGAGACGGAACCGGCGACGAGCAAAACCGCCAGCAGCGCGAGCGCGTAGACGGCAAAGACCGTGGTCAGCGAGGCGGCGGAGAAGTGCCACGCCCGCTGATCGACGCCATACAGGGGCGACACGGCGGCCGACCCGCCGAAGAGCACGGCCATCACCCCCGCCGCGACCCAGAACGCGGGAGTGCGGGCCAGCTGCGGCAGCCGCCGGCGGGGCGGGAGGCGGCGCGAAGGAGCCGCCGGGACCGGTGCGCTCGAGGCCATGTCCCGTCCTAACTACGATGAGTATCGAAGTATTCTTTCGACGGGTATCGTAGTTGGGTCGTGGAGCGCAGGTTCGGCGCCGCTGGGGATCAGTGGTTGGACGAGGCCGACCTCGGCTCGGTGCCGGTGTCGACGGTCCTGGGCGCCCTCGCCGATCCCGCGCGTCTCGAGATCGTGCACCGGCTGGCGGAGCGGGGCGAGGCGAGCTGCACGTCGCTCGGGCTTCCGCTCAGCCCATCCACCGTCACGCACCACCTCCGGATCCTGCGTGAGAGCGGGTTGATCGCGACCCGGGTCAAGGGCACGGCTCGCCTGAGCCACCTGCGGATGGCTGAGGTGGAGCGGCGCTTCCCGGGGCTGCTCCCCGCGATCCTCGGCGCCCCCGCTGCCCGTCAACCCTGACCGGCGGCGAAGTGGCTGAGGCTATTGGGTGGCGCGCCGTATCCCGCGCACCACACGGCTGACGCGGTAGGCGATCCAGAAGACCGGCCACTGGTACCAGGGCGACGGCCCGGCCCAGCGCACGAAGTCTGGCCAGCCGGATCGGGGGGCGGGTTCGGGCTCGGTCTCTTCGAGCCACTCGTCCGCGGCGGCGCGGTACCACTGCGGCGCGACCGGTGGCAGGTCACCGGATTCGACCCGGGGAAGTGTTTCAGCGTTCACACCACGTTCGTTACCCAAAGGGCCGCATCTCTAACAATCCGGTGCTGAGACGGGCGGTTGGTGCACCAATTACCCCTTCCGAGCGCGAGGACAGGGCCATTGGTGCACCAACGGCCCTGTCTTGCGTGTGATGGCGGGGGTTAGGACCGCACCCGATCGCGAGCGAAGAGGGCCTTGGCGCCGATGTATCCGATGACGGTGAAGCCCACGCACCAGACGACGCCGGTGATCCAGTCGTGCCCCACGGGAGTCCCCATCAGCAGCGCCCGCATGGTGTCGATCACGGGCGTGAAGGGCTGGTTCTCCGCGAACCACCGCACCCAGCCCGGCATGTTCTCGGTGGGCGCAAAGGCGCTGGAGACGAAGGGCAGCAGGACGACCAGGATCGTCGTGTAGCTGGCGCCTTCGGGGGTCTTGGCCAGGAGCGCCCCGGCAACGGTGACCCAGGTGATGGCGACGATGACGAGGAGCAGGAGGCCGGCCACGGCCAGCCAGGCCAGGGGATCGACCACCGGCCGGAAGCCCATCAGCAGCATCAGCGCCAGCACGATGACGCACGAGAGCGAGGTGCGGATGGCGGTCCCCACCACCTGGCCGGTGAGCACCGACCCGCGCGTGATGGCCATGGTCCGGAACCGATCGATGATCCCCTCCTTCATGTCGGCGGCGAGACGGACCGCGGTCATCGTGCACCCGTAGGTCGCGGTGATCATGAGAATCCCGGGGGCGACGTAGTCGATGTAGGCGGACCCCACGCTCAACGAGCCGCCGAAGACGTAGACGAACATGAAGAGCAGGAACACCGGGGTGATGAGCGCGATCGCGCTGGTCCCGGGACTCCGCATCGAGTGGATGAGATCGCGGCGGGTCATGGTGGTGGCATCCCGCAGGGCGCCCGCGAACGCGGTCATGAGTGTGCCTCCTCGAGCTCGCGCCGGGGTTGCTCCGGCGGCGGCGTCCCGGCACCGGTGAGCGCGAAGAACACGTCATCCAGGTCGGGCGTGTGGATCGAAAGATCGAGGACCGAGACCTCGTGCGCGTCCAGCCAGTCGAGGATCTCCCGGACCGAGCGAACGCTGCCGTCGCTCCGAACCTGGAGCTCGAGCTTGTCCTCGTTGCTGGCGACGATCTCCGGGATTGCGCCTGCCTCGCGGAGGGCCCGGGGGTCGGCGAAGTGCAGCGAGACGTGTCCGCCCGGCACTCGCGCCTTGAGCTCGGCGGCAGTGCCCTGGGCGACCAGGAGACCGCGGTCGAGAACCGCGATGTGATCCGCCAGCTCGTCCGCCTCGTCCAGGTACTGGGTGGTGAGGAAGATCGTCACGCCGTCGCGGGTCAGTCCCCGGATCATCTCCCACATGGCGCGCCGGCCGTTGGGGTCGAGACCGGTGGTCGGTTCATCGAGGAAGATCACCTCGGGCCGGGCGACGAAGCTCATGGCAAGGTCGAGACGGCGACGCATCCCACCGGAGTAGCGCATCGCGAGCTTGCGTCGCGCCTCCTCCAGGTCGAACCGGCGCAGCAGATCGGACGCGACCTGACGGCCCCGGCTCCGCGGCAGATGGTGCAGGTCCGCCATCAGGAGCAGGTTTTCCTCGCCGGTGAGCGCCTGATCGACGGCCGAGAACTGGCCGGTCACACCGATCGCGGCCCGCACCCGCGCCGGATGTCTCGCCAGGTCATACCCGGCGATCGTGACCTCGCCGGCGTCGGCGTGGATCAGGGTCGACAGGATGTGCACGGTCGTCGTCTTGCCGGCGCCGTTGGGCCCGAGCAGGGCGTACACGGAGCCCGCCTGCACCGACAGGTCGAGACCGTCCAGCACCTGCTGCTTGCCGAAGCGCTTGGACAGGCCGCGCACCTGGATCATCTGGTCGCGCGGGGATGCCGTGGTCATGACGCCTCCTTTTGTGGTGGCCGGCCACGGAGCTTGCTCTGGTTGCACGCCTCGAGCGAGGTCCCGTCCCGGCCGCTCCCGGGGTTGTCGAACCGGCGGCCCGGAGACGGTGCCAACCGTCCCGCGCCGGCGAAAAACAGTTTAGTATGTGAAATGTTCAGATGCAACCCCAATCCCAGGACGAGCGCGACGAGCTGCTGCAGCGGCTGCTCCGGGAGACCCACCTCCTGGGATCCCGGCTCGCGCAGAGCCACCAGCGGACGGCCGACGCGGTGGGCATCGGGGTGACCGATCTGCTGTGCCTGGAGATCGTCAGCGCCGGCGAACCGCTGACCGCGGGGCAGCTCGCCGAGCAGGTTCAGCTGACGCCGGGCGCGGTCACGGGTGTCCTCGACCGGCTCGAACGCGGCGGGTTCGTCAAGCGCGAGCGCTACCCCGAGGACCGGCGCCGGATCCTGGTCCGGCTGGACCCTGCGCGGCAGCGCGACATGGCCCGGCTGCTGGACCCGCTCGCCGGCGCGCTCGCCGAGATCACTGCCGGCATGTCCGAGGGGGACCTGCGCCAGATCACGGACTTCCTGGCGCGGCTCCATCCCGCGATCGCCTCCGAGCTGGCGCGCCTGCGCCCGAAGAACACGGCCCGGGACACCGGGCCCACCACGACCGTGCCCCGCGCCACCCTGGCGGAAGCCAGGCTCGAGGTCACCGCCGGCCTCTTCGACGTCGTCGTCGCCTCCGGTCCGATGGGGGGCGACCTGGTCCGCACCACCTTCGACGGGCAGCAGCCGAGGCTCGAGCAGGAGGGTGCCACGGTCACGCTGAGACAGCGACTCCTCTCGATCTACTTCGGATGGGCGGGCCCGGGGGTGATCCGCCTCAACGACGCCGTGGCCTGGGACATAGCACTCCGGGGCGGGTCCTACCGCGTGCAGCTGAAGCTGGAGGACCTGCGCCTGTCCAGCCTCACGCTGCGGGGCGGCGACGAGGTGAAGGCGACCCTGCCGGCCCCGCTCGGCACGGTCATGGTGGCCGTGTCCGGGGGCGTCAACGACATCAAGCTGGAGCGACCGCGAGGGGTTCCGCTCCGGGTCGCGGTCCGCGGCGGGGCGGCGCGCCTCGCGGTCGACGACCTGAGGCTCACCGCCGCCGACATGACCGGGTGGCAGACGACGGGCTTCGAGGACTCGGCGGATCGCTACGACATCACGTTCACCGGCGGCGCGAACAAGCTCACCATCGGCAGCTGGTAGCGGCCCGCACCCCCGTCCGGGCCGGGCTCCTACGAGAAGTCGGTCACGACCAGTCGCCGCCCGTGCAAGTCGCGCCGGTGCCAGACGTCGTCGATGTCGCGGAGAGCGACGCGCTCGATGTCCGCGGCCAGCTTTCCGTCCTGGATCCATTCCCACACCTGACCCGCGGCTTCTACCACCGCCCCCGCGCTGACCCCCTCTCCCGCGCCCTGCAGCCGGACGCCCGAGGTGCGCAGCGCGTCGGCGTGGAGGGTGATGGTGGGACCGGCGCTGACCCCGATCTGGACCAGCCGGGTGCGGTGGGCGGCGAATGCGAGCTCGTCCGGCGTGAGGGCCTGCAGCAGGAGCTCCGTGGGGTGCCCCCACAGCGTGTCCAGGACGACACCGTAACCCGCCTCCCCCGCCTCTCGCCGGAACGTCTCGACCGTCTCGTGATCTGGCCGGGTGAGATCGACCACCGCATCGGCGCCGAGGCCGGGCAGGGTGGCCAGCGAGACCGCGTGGCGCCCGCTGGCCACCACCCGTCCTGCGCCCAGGAGCCTCGCCACCTGGACCGCGAGCCGCCCCGCGAACCCGGTCGCGCCCTGCACCAGCACCGTCTCCCCCGGTTCCAGGCCCGCGCCGTAGCGAAGCGGCAGGTAGGCGGAGAGCGCGGAGCCCGGGACGGACGCGGCGACGGCCGGCTCCACGCCGTCCGGGATCGGAACTCCGTAGGCACGCGGCGCGACCACCCGCTGGGCGAGCGCGCCGTACGGCGGGCGGATGCCACCGAACCCGATCAACGCACCGTCGTCGCGCCGGGTGCCGATGCCGTCGCCACCGAGCACCGCCGGAAATCCGGGCAGCTGCCGGCGAGACGAGTAGTGCGTACCCGCGGCGATGGCGCGATCGACGTTCTCGAGCGCCACCGCCTGGACGTCGATCTCGGCATCGTCCGGACCCGCGAGCGGGTCCGGAAACTCCTCGTAGCGCGGCGCGTCGCCGAAGGCATGAAGGACGGCGGCCTTCACGGTCGCCGGCCTGCCAGCCACGAGTCCACCAGCCCCTGCCAGCGGACCAGGACGCGGCGCTGAGACGGATCGTGACGAGGGATCGCGGCGTGCCCCGACCGCGCGCCGAGCCGCGGGCCGGGATTGGAGTGGTGAAGATGCCGGTTGCGCAAGGGCCGGCCGGTGAGGCCGGTACGGCGTGCGATCGCGTCGACGAGGTGCCGGTGGGCGGAACGGATGGTCATCTGACAGCTCCTTCGATATACGGCGTACATGATTGACCGTACGGTGTATATCAATACTAGCCGTACGCTGTAGGGCATGTCAAGCGGGACGCCGATCTGGGCCCGCCCCGAGCCCGGGAGCCGCCGGCCACGGTATTCCCGCGCGCAGATCGCGGAGGTGGCCGTCCGCCTGGCCGACGCCGACGGCTTCGAGGCGGTGTCGATGCGGCGGGTGGCGGCCGAGCTGGACGCCTCGCCGATGAGCCTCTACCACTACCTCCAGAGCAAGGACGACCTGGTGGCGCTGATGGACGACGCGCTGATGGGCGAGGCGCTCGTGCCACCCGATTCGCTGCCGGAGGACTGGCGAGAGGGGATGGTGGTGCTGGCCCGACGTACCCGGGACGTCTTCCTCCGCCACCCCTGGGCCCTGGCCGCGCTGCATGGGGGCCGTGCCACTCCGGCGACGGCGATCGCCCCGCAGTCGCTGGCCCACTTCGAGCAGTCGCTGGGCGTGCTCGAGAACGCCCCCCTGGGTGCAGCCGCCAAGTTCGACCTGCTGGCCGCGGTCGACGACTTCGTCACCGGCCATGCGCTTCGCGTCGGCGAGATCCGGATGCGCCGGGCCATCCCTCCCGAGGATGCGGTGGCCGCCGTCGCCTACGGCGAGCAGATCCTGCGGTCGGGGCGGTACCCCCACCTGGAGGCGATCGCGCGGGACCCCGAGGCGGCGGCGGTGCAGGCCTCGATCCTCGACGAGCGGCATGCGGAGGACCAGTTCGACCGGGGACTGCGCCTGCTGCTCGACGGCTGGGCCACCCAGGGCTGAGCGGCGCCGCGGCGGCGCTTGCTACGATCGCCCCACCGGCGCGGAGTGAGCGCCGGCTGCCGTCACAGCAATCGGAAGGGAGCAGGGATATGCGGATCGGCGTCGACGTCGGCGGCACCAACACCGATGCCGTGCTGATGGACGGCCGTCGGGTGCTCGCCGCCTGCAAGTCCCCGACCACCGGGGATGTGACCGGTGGCATCGTGAGCGCGTTCACGGAGCTGCAGCGGCGGCGTGCTTTCGACGCGCCGGCGATCTCGGGCGTCATGATCGGCACCACCCACTTCACGAACGCGGTGGTCGAGCGGCGCCGCCTGCAACCCACCGCCGCCATCCGTCTCGCCCTGCCGGCGACGCGGTCGCTGCCGCCGCTGGTCGACTGGCCGGACGACCTGCGGGAAGCCATCGGAGGTCATGCCTTCCTCTGCCACGGCGGCTACGAGTACGACGGTCGCGAGGTGGCGCCGTTCGATCCCGACGAGGTCCGGCGGGCGGCCGAGCAGGTGGGAGAGCTGGGGGTCGGCTCGGTCGCCATCAGCTCGGTCTTCTCGCCCGTCAACGCCGAGATGGAGCAGCGAGCGGCGGAGATCGTCGCCGAGGTCCTGGGGCCGACCGCCCATCTCAGCCTCTCTGCGGAGATCGGGCGCATTGGGCTTCTCGAGCGAGAGAACGCGACCGTTCTCAACGCCTGCCTGCGCCGGCTCGCCGACGACATCACCTCGGCGCTGCAGACGGCGGTCCGAGGGACTGGCGTCACCGCACCCCTGTTCATCAGCCAGAACGACGGCACCCTGATGAGCGTCGACTTCTGCCGCCGGTACCCGGTCGCCACCTTCGCCTCCGGCCCCACCAACTCGATGCGTGGCGCCGCCTTCCTCTCTGGCGAGCAGGACTGCGTGGTGATCGACGTCGGGGGCACGACGACGGATGTCGGGGCCCTCCAGAAGGGATTCCCGCGCGAGGCGTCGGTCGAGGTTCAGGTCGGTGGGGTGCGGACCAACTTCCGGATGCCCGACGTGCTCCCCTACGGGCTGGGCGGCGGGAGCATCGTCATCGACGGGCCGGGGGGCGTGAGAGTGGGCCCCCAGAGCGTCGGCTACGAGATCACCCGGCGTGCCATCTGCTTCGGGGGCGCGGACCTGACCGCGAGCGACCTGGCGGTGGCCGCCGGCCTCGCCGAGATGGGCGACCCGTCGCTGGTGGCCGGCCTTGACCGCAACCTGGTGGCGCGCGGCGTGCGTCAGATCCAGGATCGCCTGGCCGAGCTGGTGGACCGGATCAAGACCACGGCCGCCCCGCTGCCGGTGGTCGTGGTGGGCGGCGGCAGTGTGCTCCTCGAAGACCGGCTGGAGGGGGCCTCGCGCCTGATCAAGCCGGAGCACTTCGCGGTCGCCAATGCGATCGGCGCGGCGATCGCGCAGGTCGGCGGTGAGACCGACAAGGTATTCCCACTGGATCGCATGACGCGCTCGGAGGCGCTCGACGAGGCCCGTGCGGAGGCGGTCGACAAAGCGGTCGCGGCCGGGGCGGAGCCGGGCTCGGTGGAGATCGTCGACGTGGAGGAGGTGCCGCTCGCCTACGTCCCCGGCAACGCGGTGCGCGTTCGAGTCAAGGCGGTAGGCGAGCTGCGGCTGGAGGAGGAGCGCGATGTCGCGTCTGGTGGCTGAGGACGACCTCGAGGACATCGCCCGCGGCGCCGCGATCCTGGGAACCGGCGGCGGCGGCGATCCCTACATCGGGAAGCTGCTGGCGAGGGCGGCGATCCGCGAGCGCGGCCCGGTGACCCTGATGTCGGCGGACGAGGTGCCGGATGACGCGCTGATCGCGCAGGGGGCGATGATGGGCGCGCCCACGGTGATGGTGGAGAAGATCCCCGAGGGGCGGGAGGTGGTGAACGCGTTTCAGGCCCTGGGCGAGCGCCTCGGGCGTCCGCTGACCCATGTCACCTGCGGGGAGATCGGGGGCGTCAACTCGACCATACCCTTCGTCGTCGCGGCCACGCTTGGCATCCCGCTGGTCGACGCTGACGCCATGGGCCGCGCGTTCCCGGAGCTCCAGATGACGCTGCCCGGCATGGCCGGCGTCACCGCCACCCCGATGGGGATGGCCGACGACAAGGGCAACCGGCTGGTGCTCGATACGGTCGACAACCGCTGGACCGAACGGCTGGCGCGGGTGGCGACGGTCGAGATGGGGTGTTCGGCGCTGATCGCGTTCTATGTCCTGAACGGAAGGCAGCTGCGGGAGACGATGGTGCTCGGCTCGGTCTCGCTGACGCAGGAGCTGGGCCGCCTGCTCCGGCAGGCGCGGGCGCGGCACGCGGACCCGGTGGCGGCGCTGGTCGACCGGCTCCGGGGCCGGCGGCTGTTCGGGGGCCGGGTCGTCGACGTCAGCCGGCGCACCGAGGGCGGGTTCGCGCGCGGCACCGCCCGGCTCGCCGGCCTCGACCGGGACAGCGGGACGACGCTCACGCTGGAGTTCCAGAACGAGAACCTGGTCGCGGTGCGAGACGGCGAGGTGCTGGCCACGGTCCCGGACCTGATCATCTCCCTGGACAGCGAGACCGGCGAGCCCGTGACCACCGAGGAGCTTCGCTACGGCTTCCGGTTGACGGTGATCGGCGCGCCCTGCGACCCCCGCTGGCGTCTGCCTCGAGGCCTCGAGCTGACCGGTCCCCGCTACTTCGGGTACGACCTCGACTACGTCCCCGTCGAGCAGCGCCTCCCGGCCTGACGCTTCGCCCCCTGCAGAGCCCGAGTGGAGGAAGGGCTGGGCCTACGTGGCGTGGGTGCGTCGGAAGGGCGTGATCACCTGCTCCGGGCCGCCCGCGTGGTCCACCTGCAGCGTGGTGTGGGTGACGTGGAAGTCGTGCTGCAGCGTGTGCTCCAGCTCCCGCCGCACCTCATGGCAGTCCTCGCCGGGCGCGACCAGCACGTGGGCCGACAGCGCCGGCATCCCGGACGTGATCTCCCAGAGGTGGAAGTCGTGCACGTTGACCACCAGTGGGTGGGCCCGCAGCGCCGATGCCACCTGATCCGCGTCGAGGTCGCCGGGTGCCGCCTCGAGCAGGACCGCCCCCGCCTCCCGGACCAGCTTCCAACCGGTCCGGATCATCACCGCCGCCACCACCAGCGAGGCCAGCGCGTCGGCCCGCATGAACCCGGTCAGCAGGATGACGACCGCCGCCAGTGCGGTGCCGGCGAACCCGTAGAGGTCGGTCAGGAGGTGCTGCAGGCTGCCCCGGATGTTGAGCGACTGCCGCTGCGCCCGCGCCAGCTGCCAGGTCGCCAGCAGGCTGACACCGATTCCCGCCAGGGCGACCGGCAGGACCAGACGCGCGTCCACCACCGGCGGCGCGACCAGGCGCTGAATCCCCTCGACCGCGACCACGGCCGCGATCACCAGCAACGTGATGCCGTTGGCGAGCCCGGAGAGGATCTCCGTCCGGCGCAGGCCGTAGGTGAGCGCGCCCCGCGGCTGGCGCACGGCGAGTCGCATCACCATCAGGGACATCGCCAGGGCCAGCGCGTCGGTGAGCATGTGGCCGGCGTCCGAGAGGAGTGCCAACGAGTTGGCGACCACGCCCAGCGCCACCTCCAGCAGCATGAAGCCGAGGATCAGGCAGAGGGCGAACACCACCCGCCGCCGATCCGCGGTCGGCGCCACCACGTGCGTGTGGGCGTGCCCCGCGTGCTCAGCCATCGCCACGTTCCTCGGACAGGTGGGCCAGCGAGATCCGCACCAGCTCCGCCACGTGGTCGTCGTCGAGCCGGTAGTAGACGTACCTGCCCTGGCGACGCAAAGCCACCAACCCCAGCCGCTTCAGGAGTCGCAGGTGCTGGGACACGGCGGGTTCGCTCACGCCCACCGCCGGCGCCAGGTCTGCGGTGCACTGTTCCTGGCCCAGCAGCAGGTGGACGATGCGGGCGCGGGTCGGGTCGGCGAGCGCTCCGAACGTCTCCGCAAGCCGCTCGTAGGTGTCCCTGCCCGAGGCCGTCGATTCAGTGATCACTTAATCCAAACTCTACCCGATAACAACGCTCGGGCAGGGGGAATACGCACGAGCCGCCTCCGGTTGACGCCGACCGCCGTGAACCCAGCCCTCGCCGCGCCGACCCGTGGACCGGGAAACGGCGAGCTCCAGGGGGACGCCGGTCACGTCGAGCTCCGCGGCGTCTCCAAGACGTTCGCGGCCCCGCAGCGGCTGATCCCGGCGATCGACGATGTGTCGATCCGGATCCCGAGGGGCCGCTTCGTGTCGATCGTCGGCCTCTCCGGCTCCGGAAAGTCGACCCTGCTGCGGATCGTCGCCGGCCTCGTCGCCCCCGACGAGGGAACGGTCTCGATCTTCGGCGAGACCCCGGCGGCCGCGTCCGCCGCCAAGCACATCGGCTTCGTCCCGCAGAGCGCCGCGCTGCTCCGGTGGCGGTCGGTGCTCGACAACGTCCGGCTCGCGCTCCAGGTCAACGCGCGTGCCAATCCTGGGGGTCTCGACGGCGATGCGCGGACCCGCGAGCTGCTGGACACCCTGGGCCTCGCGTCGGCACGGGACCTCCACCCGGCGCAGCTCTCGGGAGGCATGCAGCAGCGCACGGCGCTCGCCCGCGCCCTCGTGTTCGACCCTTCCATCCTGCTCATGGACGAGCCCTTCTCCGCGCTGGACGAGATCACGCGAGAGGAGCAGGGGCGGCACCTCCTGCGGGTGTGGGAGCAGAACCACAAGACGGTCCTCTTCGTCACCCACTCGATCCCCGAGGCGGTCGTTCTCTCGGACACGGTCTACGTGATGTCGGGCGCGCCGGGGACGATCCAGGCGGCGGTTCCCGTCGAGCTGCCTCGGCCCAGGGCCGATGGGGTCGCGTCCACCGCGGAGTTCCACCGGCTGGAGGACCGCCTCCGGTCGGAGCTCCGGAGAGCCCGCGAAGGCCACGGCCCACGGCCCCAGGGGGACCGCCGATGATGCGGCGGGGGAGCGCCTGGCGGACTGCCGAGTTCGGCGACGGGCCGTTCTCGCCTTCCTCGCTCTCGCGCCGGCTGAGCCCCAGGGTTTGGGCGCCACCGCTGGTGGCGTTCGGGGTGCTGGCGGCCGCCTGGCAGCTTTACGCGACGGCCAACCGCTTCGTGCTGCCCACCTTGCCTGAGGTGGCCGGCGCGCTCTTGAGCGACCCGGGCCTCTACCTCCGGAACCTGCTGGTCACGCTTCAGGAGGCACTCGTCGGCGCCGCCTGCGGGATGGCACTGGGCTTCCTGGGGGCTCTCGCGATCACGCGTCTCCCGCTGGCGGAGCGGGCCCTGATGCCGGTCGCCGTGGTCATCAACGTGACGCCGATCGTGGCCATCGCCCCCGGGCTGGTGGTCGCCTTCGGCTTCGGCATGCTGCCCCGGTACATCGTGACCGCGGTGGTCGTGTTCTTCCCGTTCTTGATCAACTCGATCGCCGGGCTCAAAGCCGTCGACCCGGGGGCGGAGGACGTCTTCACCACCCTGCACGCCTCGCGTTTCGAGGTCCTGCTTCGCCTCCGGATCCCGAGCAGCGTCCCCTACCTGCTCGCCGGGGCCAGGATCTGCCTGCCCCTCGCCCTGATCGGCGCCGTGGTGGCCGAGTTCTCGGCCGCGGGTCAGTCCGCGGGCCTGGGCTCGCTGGTGGAGACGGCCGCCTCGCAGGCCGACCTGCCCGTGGTCTATGCGTCGGTCTTCGTCCTCGGCCTGCTCGGGATCGGGCTCACGCTCCTGGTGATCGCCGCCGGTCGCGGTCTCTCGATCTGGTACGGAGACCTCCTCGGGTGACCGGATGAGGTTCTGGCGACGCGGCGGCCGGCTGGCCGCGCTGCTCGGGGCGGCGATGGTGGTGCTGGCCGCGTGTGGCGGTGGCGCGGCGTCGGGCGGTCACACGGGCAGCGCCGTCTCCAGCCAGGAGTGCGCGAAGAACCGGGCCGCGGGGACGATCACCTACGCCTCACCCTTCGGCTACGATGCGTCGGCCGGCATCCTGGAAGCGTTCGTGGCCCAGAAGCTGGGCTACTTCCAGAGCCAGTGCCTGACCGTGCGGTTCGTGTCCAACTCACCGCAGTCGACGGAGCTCGTCTCGTCGGGGCGGGCCACGGTGTCCAGCATCGGGTCGGCCGCAGATGACCTGGAGGCGGTGGCGAACGGCGCCAACGTGGTCGGCGTCGCCACCTTCGGGGCGGTCTCCGACTACGCCGTCCTGACCCGCCCCTCGATCACCCGGCTTTCCCAGCTCGAAGGCGGGACCTTCGGCTATCACTTCACGGTGCCGGTCAGCATCCTCGAGATGTTCCACGCCTCCGGCGCGCAGCCCTCGCGGATCGACATGGTCGACACCACCGACTACGACCCGAATCAGCTGGTCCAGGGCCATGTCGACGGTCTCCAGGCCTACCAGTCCAACGAGCCGCTGATCCTGCGGGCCGAGCATCAGAGCTTCCACGAGTTCACACCGGCCCAGTTGGGGGTGCAGGGGACGTTCAACGTGGAGATCTTCAATCGCGCGTTCCTGAGCGAGCACCGGTCCGCGGCGAGCGACTTCCTGCGCGCCGACCTGCACGCGTTCGACTACTGCGTCCAGCACGCGTCCCGGTGCATCGGCATCGAAGCCGGCTACGCCCGCGCGTCGGGCGCCACCTACGCCGCGTCCCACGAGGCGTCGGTGTGGGCGCTGGAGTCGAAGCTGGCGCTCGACCACACGCTGGCGGGTCAGGGAGTGGGCGTGCAGAGCGCGGCCGAGTGGCAGCCCGAGGCGAAGGCGCTCACGGAGTACCAGATTGTCAAGTCGGTGCCCAGCCTCGGCACCTGGGAAGACACCTCACTGGCGGCCTCGCTCTACCACGGCAAGACGCTGATCTGGCCCTGACCGTACCCCAGCGCCGCCTACCTCCGTTTTCACGCGAAGGCGGGTCTATGGGCCCTCGCATAGTGCCGTTTTCGCGCGAAAACGGGGATCGAGGGTCGGGGCGAGGTCACGGATGATCGCGGTCGCCCCCCGTCCCGGCACCATCACCACCGCGTGGAGATGGACCGCCTCCATCGCCTGCCGGTCGGGCTCCAGGTCCACCCGCGCCAGGACCTCGCGCAGCACCACGTCCATCTCGAACTGCGCGAGCGCCGCGCCCAGGCAGTGCCTGATGCCGCCGCCGAACGGAATCCAGCTGTGGGGGTCGGGACGCACCCCGATCCAGCGCCCGGGGTCGAACGACTCCGGATACGGGTAGTGGTCGGCACGCATGCCGGCGGCGGGGATCAGGGCCGCCAGGCTCCAGCCCTCGGCCACCTCGCGCCCCCCGATCTCGACCGGGCGGTGCACCCGGCGCGAGGCGAGCCGGAACGCCGGCCGCACGCGGAGTGTCTCGCGAATCACCGCCTGGCGCCACGGGGCCTCCTCGCGAGCCAGCGAGCGCGAGATGGGATGCCGCGTGAGCAGACACCAGGCCCAGCCGAGCTCGGTGGCCGTGGTCTCCAACCCGGCGATCAGCAGGGTGAGCAGCTGATCGCGGAGGCTGGCGTCGCTGAGGCTGCCCTCCCGGATCAGCTCGCCGATCACGGTCCCGTCCGCGGGCTCGTCGAGATGCGCGCGCCGGCGAGCCATCTCCTCTTCCAGCAGGCGGTCGATCTCATGGCGAAGTCGGAGGAACCGGCCCCAGGGACTCCGGGGGCCAAGGTCCCGGCGCAGCGCCTCGAACACCATCCAGGTCGCCCCCATCCCCAGGAGCTCTTCGAGAGCGGCGCGCAAACGGTCCCCGCGCGGCCCTGGCTCGATCCCGAACACGATCCGGAGGATGGTCTCGAGCGTGATCGCTCGCATCCGGGGCAGCAGCTGCAGCGGCACCCCCCGCGGCCACCCCGCCACCTCGCGATCCACGATCTCGACGATCGCCGCCTCGTGCCGGCGCATCGCCTGGCCGTGCAGGAAGCGTCCCAGCAGTCGCCGGAGGTGGATGTGCTCAGGTCCGTCGACGAGCAGCACCGAGCGCTCACCGAGCAGCGGGGCCAGAACCTCGTTTTCCTCCGCCGCGGTGGCCACCTTGACCGGCAGCTCGAAGACGCGGGCGACATCCTCGGGCGCGTCGACGAACGCGTAGCCGGCGCTCTGGAAGAGTCGGAGCGTGAACGGCGCCCCGTACCGGTTCCGCACCGACGCCGGGTAGCCGACGGGCCGCGCCAGCCAGAGCACGGTCTGCAGGCTCCGGGGAAGGGACGGGCCGGGCGGCGGCGCGGCGCGCATGTTTTTATCGTAGGGGCATGACAGAGCCGGACCGCGCTGACCCGGAGCCGAAGTCGCCGGCGCCCGGAGGGGTCGTCCCGCCGCCGGCCCCGGCCCCGGCCCGGCTCGGGACCGGCCCCGGCGTCGGGACACGCCCCGGCGTCGAGAACCGCCCCGGCGTCGAAACCGGCCCCGCGCAAGCGGGACCTGGCCGAGACCACCGGCTACGTGGCCGGCCGCACCGCGACCGGCCTGACGCGAATGCTCCTGCGCAGCAAGACGGTGCGCGAGACGCTCCGGAACGCGAGAGACGCGAGCCGGGAGGACGACTGAGTCTCCCTCAGCGGTACTCTTCGGCTGTGCTGACGGAGCGCCAGTGGACCTGGATCCGGGCGGTCCTGGCGCCGATTCTCATCCTCGCCTGGTTCGCGGTCCTCTTCGTCGTCGGCATGGCGCTGGGCCGCGTGCTCCACGCCGTGATCCTGCTGGTCCTGGCCGGGGTCATCGCCTACGCGATCACGCCGCTGGTGGGGCTGCTGGTGCGCTACGTACCGTTTCTCCCGCGCGGGGTGGCGATCGGGATCGCGTACCTGATCGGCTTCCTCATCGTCGCCGCCATGCTGGGGGTGGTCGGCTTCACCGCGACCACCCAGATCGCGCAGCTGGTGGAGCACGTTCCGGGCTACATCAACGAGGCGCAGCGGCTGCAGCCCAGGGCGCTGGCCCTGCTCAGGCCGTTCGGCGTCGAGCGCCAGGATCTGCAGCAGCTCCGGGACTCCTTGATCGGGGATGCCAGGTCCGCCGGGGGCGCGATCGCCGCCGGTGCGGTCTCCACCGTGAGCGCGGTACTGGCGGGGGTGATCGACGCGGTCGTGGCGTTGATCCTGAGCGTCTACCTGACCGCCAACGGCCCCCGGATCGCGCGCAACCTCCGCGCCGCCGGCACCGGGGTCGGCTGGGGACGCCGCGTTTCCGGCTTCATCTCCGTCTTCAACCAGATCCTGGGCGGGTATGTCCGCGGGACGCTGCTGCTGGCCCTGCTGGTCGGCGTGCTGGTGACGATCCTGATGCTGGCGCTGGGGGTGCCCTACGCCGTCCTCCTGGGCGTGATCGCGTTCTTCATGGAGTTCATCCCCGTCTTCGGCGTCTTCATCTCGGGCGCGATCTGCGTGCTGCTCGCCCTGGGCACGGTGGGCGTGGTGAAGGCGCTCATCGCGCTGGGCGGCTTCGTCGCTCTCCACTTCATCGAGGGCGAGCTGGTCGGCCCCCGCATCATGGGCAAGGCGGTGGGCATCCACCCCGCGGTCTCACTGATGGCGCTGATCGTGGGAACCGACCTGTTCGGGATCTGGGGCGCGCTGTTCGGCGCCCCCGCCGCGGGTCTCATCCAGGCGTTCGTCATCGCCGGCTGGCGCGAGTTCCGCCGCTCCGACCTGATGGAGCCGCCCCGCCAGGACCCGGGTGCTCCACGCCGCCGCAAGGTGCCCCCAAAGGACGATGCGCTCGCGGCGGCCGCCGAGGTGGCTGCCGGACCACCAGAGGAGGGGGCCGCTCGAGAGAGCGGTTGAGAGGATGTCCAGGGAGGGCGCCGGATCTCGACTGTCCATGCGGCCGGTCTCGGGCTCGGTGTCCTTTCCCACCACGCTCCCGCCGGCGGCGCCATGCGGCTGATGCTGATCACGGAGATGTGGAGGCCGTCGCTGAACGGCGTCGTCACCCGGCTCGAAGAGACCGTGCGCGTGCTCCGGGCGCACGGGCACCAGGTGCTGGTGGTGTGTCCCCGCGGGCTGACCGACCCCGCCCCGCTCGCCGGGGTCGGCCTGGTGGAGGCGCCCAGCTTCCGGCTCGGACCCATCTACGGCGGTCAGCCCTGGGGATTCCCGACCACGCTCGGCCTTCGCCGCCGTCTCGACGCGTTCAGGGCCGACCTGGTGCATGTCGTCAACCCGGTCATCCTGGGCCTGGCCGGAGTCGCCTACGCGCGCTCTCGCCACCTGCCTCTGGTGTGCTCGTATCACACCCACGTCGTCAACTACGCGCGCTTCTACCACCTGGGACCCGTCACCTGGTTCATCGAGGCGGAGATCCGACGCGCCCACCGCCGGGCCGACCTCAACCTGGTCACCGCCGACGCTTCCGCGGTGGTGCTCCGCAGGTGGGGGGCGGAGCCGGTCCGACTCTGGCGAGGCGCCGCCGACCTGACCCGGTTCGGCCCGCGCCATGCCACCCGGTCCATGCGCGAGCGCCTCACCGGGGGCCATCCCGACCGTGAGATCGTGCTCTACACCGGCCGGCTGGCGACCGAAAAGGGCCTCCCGCGCCTCTACCACCTGGCCGGCGGCACACGGCACCTCGCGCTGGTCGGGGACGGACCGGCGCGCCAGGAGCTGGAGGAGGCGGCCGCGGGCCGGCAGATCACGTTCACCGGGCGCCTCGACGGGGAGGTCCTGGCCCAGGCCTACGCGTCGGCCGACGTGTTCTGCTTCCCCTCCATCACCGACACCCTCGGCCTGGTGATGCTGGAGGCGATGGCATCGGGGCTGCCGGTCGTCGCCGCCCGGACCGAAGGCTCCCAGCGGCTCCTGGTCGGCGTACCCCACACCACGCTGGTGGACGCCGAGCAGCCGGCCGCCTGGACCCGGGCCGTCGACCGCCTGCTCGCCCAGCCGGGAGATCGCGGCCAGATCGCAACCGCCGCCCAGCTGCGGACACCGACCTGGGTCGACGCGACCAACGACCTGCTGGCGGCCTACGCCGAGGTGCTGCCGCCCGCCGCCGGGCTGGCCGACCTTCCCGCCTGATCCACGTTCCCTCGCCAGTCGACGGTGGGCGGGATCAGGTCCGGGCGGATGCGGGAGCGATAGTGCTCCACGATTCGCAGCGAATCCTCGATCAGCGATTCGGCCAGCCAGTGCGGCTGCAGGCCGAGGTCCAGGAGGTGCTGATGCTTGGCGTTGTAGTAGTGCTCTTCCAGCTCGACCCGCGGATTGGGCAGGTTGACGATCTCGGTCGGCAGGCCCTGGTTCTCCCTCGCCGCCCGCACCCGCTGGGCCAGCTCCGCGACGTTGAACTGCTCGGTGAACTGATTGAACACGCGATACTCGCCAGGCGCGGCCGGGTTGTCGAGGGCGAGCTCGATGCAGCGCACCGTGTCCCGAAGGTCGAGGAAGCCGCGCGTCTGGCCACCTCGCCCGTAGACGGTGAGCGGGATGCCCAGCTGCGCCTGGACGCAGAACCGGTTGAGGACGGTGCCCCAGATGTGGTCGTAGTCGAAGCGCGTGACCAGGTCGGGGTGAAGCCGGGTTTCCGGGGTCTGCGTGCCATAGACGACGCCCTGGTTGAGGTCGGTCGAGCGCAGCCCCCAGATCTTGACCGCCAGCATGATGTTGTGGCTGTCGTGGACCTTCGAGAGGTGGTAGAAGGATCCCGGTTGCTTCGGAAAGGGCAGCCGGTCGCGCCGCCCGTTGTGCTCGACCTCGAGGAAGCCCTCCTCGATGTCGATGTTGGGGGTCCCGTACTCGCCCATCGTGCCGAGCTTCACCAGGTGGCAGTCCGGCGCCCGGTCCCGCAGCGCGAACAGCAGGTTGAGCGTCCCCGACACGTTGTTGACCTGCGTCTCCACGGCGGTCGCGGCGCTGATCATCGAATACGGCGCCGATCGCTGCTCCGCATAGTGGATGACACCCTCGGGCCGGGTGCGAGCGATCAGCTCCTCGGTCGCCTCCAGGTCACAGAGGTCGACCGGCTGCCACCAGATCTCGCGGCCGGTGAGCTCCGCCCACCGATCGATACGCTGCTCCATGCTTGCGATCGGCGTCAGCGACTCGGTGCCGAGCTCCTGGTCCCACCGTCTGCGGATCAGGCTGTCGGCGGCGATCACGTCGTGCCCGCGTGCCGAGAGGTACATCGCGGTCGGCCATCCAAGATAGCCGTCCGCGCCAAGGACCAGTACACGCATACGTCGGGACGCCTCCTTGTGGTCGCTCCGCCGCCAGGCATGAGCGTGATGTAGGCGAAAGTGTAGGGGATTGGCGAGCCCCGACCTTTCCCTGACCGTGCCCCCGCTACCCCCGGATCGAGAACGTCTCCAGGTAGGTGCGCAGCGAGTACACGAGGGCCATGGAGTCTCCCGCCAGGCGCACCGGGAGGTCGTACCCGTCGAGGTTGACCGTGGTCTCGGCAGGGATCTCGGACGCCTCGGCTCCGAACGCGGCGGCGAGATCGGCGGCGATCTCCCCCGGACGCGCGTCGCGAGCGACGGCGATCGCCGGCGGGAGGGCCTCGCCACCGAGGGCCGCGAACCCGCTGGTGCTCACCGTCTCGCGTGCGCCGTCCACCACCTCGTCACCGACCAGCCTCCAGCCGCGCGCGCCGAGCGCCTCGACCAGGCCGGCCACCCGCTCCGAACGCCGGGCCACGGCGGCTCCCCGCGCGCGCAGCTCGCGCACCGCGTCGGCGATGCGGTGCGGCGCCTCGGCCGGGGTCGCGTCACCGACGCGCAGACGCACGCGGAAGGGGAGCGACGCCTCGGGATCGAGCGCCAGCTGCTCGAGGTCCATCTCAGACCCCTTCGCCCTCGTCGCGAGACTCCAGGATGACGTCGGCCTCGACCAGGTCACCGTCACCCGGCAGGTCCGCGCGGACCGTGGTCCGGGCCGGGCGTGGCTCCGGGAAGTAGCGCTTGTAGACCTCGTTGACAGGCTCGAAGTTGGCGAGGTCGGTCAGATAGAGGCGCACCTGGACGGCATCGCCGAGATCGCCCCCCGCGGCGGCGGCGACGGCGGCCAGATTCTTGAACATCTGCTCGGCCTGGCCTTCGACGCTGTCCGCCAGCGAACCGTCCGGCGCGTGGGCGCCCTGGCCGGCCAGGAAGACGAAGCCCCGGCTCTTGATCGCCTGCGAGTAGGGTCCTCCGGGCGGCGGTGCCTGGTCGGTGCGAACGCTCTGCTTGGTCACAAGAGAGGAAGGTACGGCAACCGACGCGGGCGGTCTCGGTGGCAGGCGCCGGGTACTATGTACGCCTGTCATCGCTGGGGCGTAGCCAAGTTGGTAAGGCGCCGCGCTCTGGACGCGGAGATCCTGGGTTCGAATCCTAGCGCCCCAGCCATCGCGCTCTCTCACGCCGACCCCCAATCCCGGTGTCGGACCTTGGGGCGCAGGAAGAGCTGACAGGGCCCGTTGGTGCACCCACGCGGGTTTTGCTGCCTCCGTGACCGGGGATTCCGCACGAACGAGGATCGGGCCTCCCGCCCTAGGATGGCAGGCGTGTCCGACGTCGATGCACTGCTCACGCTCTCCCGCGCCTACCTGCCTCTCCCGGACCCGGATGGCGGCGTCGTGTTCGCCGCCGATCTCGCCGGCCACGCGCAGGTCTACCGCCAGGATGGACCCGACCGGTTCCCGGTGCGCCTCGCGGCCGGTCGCTACCGAACCCTGCCGCTGGCCCTCACACCCCTCGGCCTGCTCGCCCGCCAGGACCACGACGGCGACGAATGCTGGCAGCTGGGATTTGTCGAAGGCGCCACGTTCCGCCAGGTGACGCGAGATATCCGTGCGATTCACCGTGACGTGCATATGGAGGCTCCGGGGCGCACCGCGATCCTCGTCACCAACCCCGGAGGCCAGGCGGACTGGGTGGTGGCGCGCCTCGATCTCGCGACCGGGGAGACGACCCGGCTTCTCGACCGCGGTGGCTACTGGACGTGCCTGGGGCTGCTGGACGGCGGCGAGGTGGTGGTGGCCGAGCACGCCGGCAGCCTGCGCAACCGGGCCTACCTGCTGGGAGCCGACGGCAACCTCCGGCCGCTGCTTCCCCAGGCCCGCGCGGTCACCGGGGTCTGTGGCGGCGAGCGCTGCCTGGTCTCGGCCGACCTCGGCACCGGGTTCGTGGGGCTGCACGAGGTCGATCCCGTGCGGCCCGCGGAGGTCGTGCGCACCGTGTTCGACGAGCCCCATGACGTCGAAGCCACCGTGCCCGACCCGGCGGGGAAGCGGGTCGCCCTGGTCGTCAACGCCGGCGCCTACGACCGCCTGGCGACGTTGGACGTCGCGAGCGGAGCCCTGGAGGGGGTGGCGACGCCGTGGCCGGGCGTGGTCTACGGCGACAACGTGAGCCGGGCCGATCGCCAGGTCGCCTGGCGGCCCGAGGGCACCCTTCTCGTCGCCTGGGAGTCCGCCACCCACCCCGCCGAGCTCTGGGAGGTGCCGGCCCGGGTCGCGGAAGGCAGCGCGCCACGCCGCTGGACGCACGCCTCGGGGGCGCTTCCCTCCGGGCTGGTTGAGCCGGAGGAAGTGGTCGCAACGGGCTTCGACGGCCTGCGCGTGCCGGCGCTGCGCTTCACGAGCCACGCACCTCGCCCGGCCGGCCTTGCGCGGACCACGGTCGTCTACATCCACGGGGGGCCTGAGGGTCAGACGCGCGGCAACTTCGTCCCCCAGCTCCAGATGTGGGTCGGCGCCGGCTACGACGTCCTCGCCCCCAACGTCCGCGGCAGCACCGGCTACGGGTTCGCCTACGCGGGACTCGACGACCGCGAGAGACGGTGGGACTCGGTTCGGGACGCGGTCGCGCTCGCCCGCGCGGTGAAGGACTCGGGAGACGCCGACCGGCTGGTCGCGATGGGCGGCTCCTACGGCGGGTTCATGACGCTGGCGGTCCTGGTGGAGGCTCCCGACCTCTGGGACGCGGCGGTCGACGTGGTCGGGATCGCGGACTGGCATACGTTCTTCCGCAACACCAGCGGCTGGCGCCGCGCCCAGCGCGCGTCGGAGTACGGCGACCCGCTCCAGGAGCCCGATCGGACGTTCCTGGCCGAGTTCAGCCCCCTGCGCCGGGCAGACCAGATCCGTGCCCACCTGCTGGTCATCCACGGGCGCAACGATCCCCGGGTGCCGGTGGACGAGGCGACGCAGATCGCGGAGGCGGTGCCCGGCGCCGAGCTGCTGATCCTGGAAGACGAGGGCCACGGGATCGCGCGGGCGCAGAACCGCTCACGTGCGTACGGCCGGGCGCTGGCCTTCGTGACCGAGCGGATCTCGGCGTGAGCGGGCGCCGGCCGGGGGCGGTCGCGCGACCAGTAACCACCGGCGCAGAGCCGGCGTTTACCCTTGGTGGGCCGATCGCTGGCGATATCGGGCTGCGCGTTGGCGGCCGCCTCGCCGGAGATGACCGGGGTGCAGGCGTGAGACGGGGGACGGACGGATGAGCCGCTGGCTGCGCTGGCTGCGGCCGGGCCTCGAGGTCAAGCGGTGGGTGATCCTGTTCGGTTTCTCCCTGTTGCTGGTGATCCTGGGCGTGGCCTATGTGCTGCGCGAGTTCTACAGCACCGCGCCGCTCCCCGGGTTCTTCTACTACCTGACGCTGCAGTTCTTCCCTTACTGGATCCGCGCACTCCTCTTCGGAGCGGTCGGCATCGGGCTCTTGATCTTCAGCTTCTACAAGCTGCAGCGCTCGATGCTGGGCCCATTCCTGCCCGGCGCCGGGGATCAGAGCGTCCCCGAGATGATCTACACCTACCGCATCCGCAACCGGGGTCCGCGGCTGGTCGCGATCGGGGGCGGGACCGGGATGTCGACCCTGCTGCGGGGCCTCAAGAAGTACACGTCGAACCTGTCGGCGATCGTCACCGTGGCGGACGACGGCGGCTCCTCGGGCCGCTTGCGCGAGGAGTACCGGATCCTCCCGCCGGGTGACTTCCGCCAGTGCCTGGTCGCGCTGGCGGACGCCGAGCCGCTGGTCAAGTCGCTGTTCAGCCACCGGTTCAGCGAGGGCAGCCTGGAGGGGCACTCCTTCGGGAACCTGTTCATCATGGCGATGGCCGAGGTGACCGGGAACTTCGAGAACGCGCTCCGCGAGTCGGGCCGCGTCCTCGCCGTGCGGGGGACGATCATCCCCTCCACGCTCCACGACGTGACGCTGGTCGGCAGCGTCAACGGGGCCGAGGTGACCGGCGAGTCGCGGATCCCCCTCCAGAACGCACCGATCCAGCAGGTCTACCTGAAGCCGGACGGGGTGACGCTCAACCCGGAGGCGCTGATCGCGATCGCCAGCGCCGAGCTGATCGTGATCGGGCCGGGCTCGCTGTACACCTCGATCCTGCCCAACCTGCTGGTGCCGGGCATGGTCGACGCCATCCGGCAGTCGCCGGCGCTCAAGGTCTTCGTCTGCAACGTGGCGTCGCAGCCCGGAGAGACCGACGGCTTCAACGTGAGCGACTACCTGCGCGTGCTGCGCGAGCACGTGGGCGACGACCTGGTCGACTTCGTCCTCGTCAACGCCAACCTCTCGCACCTTCCCACCGGCGGTCAGTCGCAGGTCCAGTTCGACTACCAGGCGGCGGCCGGCGACCATCCCTCGATCCGCTTCGTGGCAGGTGACGTGGTCAACGAGCACATCCCCTCGCACCACGACCCGGACAAGCTGGCGCGGCAGATCATGAAGCGGATCTGGGACGGGGGCTGACCCCAGCCTCCCCGCGCGGCCCGAGACACCGCCGTTGGTGCACCAATCGCCCGGTTCCGGAGTCGAATGAAGGCGGTTGGTGCACCAATCGCCTTTTCTGCCCTCTCGTCGGGCGAGGGTTACCCGGCGGTCCGGACGACCACCACGGCGGAGATCTCGACCGTGACGCCGCGCGGGAGGGCGTTCGCCGCGACCGCCGCCCGGCTGTGCCGCCCGGCCTCGCCCAGCACCTCGTAAAGCAGGTCGGAGGCCGCGTTCACCACCTCCGGCTGCCCGCCGAAGTCGTCGGTCGAGTTGACGTAGCCGGTCAGCTGCGCGACCGCCTCCACGCGATCCAGTCCCGCCGCCTGCTCGATCTGGGCGAGCAGGTTCAGGCCGGCGGCGTGGGCCGCCTCGCGGGCGTCGTCGATCGATACCTGGTCCGGTACGCGCCCGGTCAGCAGCCGGCCCTCTCGTGAGGGGACCTGGCCGGAGATGAAGAGCAGCGCCCGTCCCTCGCCGACCGGCACCAGCCGGGTGGGGACGTACGACGCCATCGGCTGCGGCGCGGCGGGAAGCGTCAGGCCCAGGTCGCGGAGGCGGTCGTGTGCGGTCACGAGGCCGGAGTGTAGCTCCGGAGGCGATCAGTGGCCCGGGGGCGCGTGCTGCTGGAGCTGGGCCAGGAGGGGAGCGATGTCCGGCACGCTCGGCGGCTGGTAGCCCTTGGCGATCCCGAAGATCGCCCCCCCGACGCCGATCACGGTGGCGGCCGCGACCATCACCTTGAGGTGGTTCGACATCGGCTGCCGGGGGACCATTCCGCCGGCGTTCGAGCCCATGCGCATCATCATCGCGCCCTGCCGGAGCCTGGCCTTTGCCGAGCCCGCGAGTGACGAATACAGGACCTGCGCGTCGGCTTCCTGGATGCGGCCGTCGACCCCTTCGCGCACGCGCTGGGCGGCGGCACCGAGCAGGATTCCCACCTCCATCTGCTTCTTCGCGTAGGCGTGCACCTCGCGGGCACTGCGCGCGCGCTGGAGCAGGAACGCCGCCGGGAAACAGAGCATGCCGATGCCGGCGGCGACCCAGAACGTGTCGTCGAAGCCTTTGGTCGCCTGCTGCAGGATGATCGTCTTCAGCTCCTCGGGCAGCTTGAGCGACGCGATGGTGCTGGTGTTCCCGCCGAGCGAGGCGTGGCCCGGGATCGCCGGCAGATGGGCGCTGATCCGATCGGTGAGGATGGTGGCGAAGATCGCCACCCCCAGCGCGCTGCCGACCCGCTGCACGACGTTGGTGATCGCGGTCGCGCCCGGGATCAGCCGTGGAGCGAGCGTCACGTAGGCGGACGACATGGCCGGCATCATCGTGAAGCCCATGCCGACGCCCCGCGTGAGCATCATCAGGATGATCACGCCGCGGCTGGTGTCGTGGCTGATGGTCGCGGTCCAGATCGACGCGGCGGTCAGCACGATCACCCCGAAGGGCACGATCTTGGCGGCGCCGACCTTGTCGACCAGGCGGCCCGAGAGCGGCATCGTGATCGCCGCCGCGATCCCCGTGAAGGCGAGCAGGAACCCCGACTCGAGAGTGCCATAGCCCTGGATCTGCTGCAGGAACAGCGGCAACAGGAAGACCGCCCCGAACAGCGAGACGGCGACCAGCAGCACCAGCGTCACGGCGGCCGCGTAGGCCCAGTCCTTGAAGACCTTGATATCCAGGAGCGGGAAGCGCTGGCGGAGCTCGAAGAGCACGAACCCGACCAGCAGCAAGGCCCCGCCGATCAGCGGCACCAGCGTCTGATACGAGCCCCAGCCGTAGGTGTCGGGCTGGCTCAGTCCGTAGACGATGCCCACCACCCCCGGGATCACCAGCACCAGGCCGAACACGTCGAGCGGGTAGTGAGCCGCGGACTTGTCGCGGCCGCTGCGGAGCACGATCGTCTGCAGGATCACCGCGACGATCCCGATCGGGACGTTGATGTAGAAGATCAGACGCCAGGTGTAGTCCTGGACCAGCCAGCCCCCGAGGAGTGGGCCCAGGATCGGCCCCAGCATCATCGGTACCCCGAGCACGGCCATCATCCGCCCTCGTTCGTCGGGCGGCGTGACCTGCATCAGGATCGTCATGCCGACCGGCATCAGGAACCCGCCGCCGAGGCCCTGGAGGATGCGGAACGCGATCAGCGCGTTCTCGGACCATGCCAGACCGCAGAGGGCCGAGCCACCGATGAACAGCAGCTCGCTGACGATCAGGACCCACTTGGTGCCGAGCCGCTGGACGAGCCAGCCGGAGAGGGGGATCACGGAGGCGAGAGCGAGCGAGTAGCCGGTGATCACCCACTGGATGTTCGTGAGCGAGGTGTTGAAGTCACTCTCGAGCTTGGGCAGGGCGACGTTCACCACCGTCTGGTCGAGGATCGCCATCACGGTTCCGAAGATGACGACGCCCGCGGCCAGCCACTTGTACTCGATGCGGCCGCGCTCCCGGACCACCCCGCCCGGAGGAGGCCCCGGCGGAGTGCTCGCCGCCGGGGGTGGCGACGGGTTCGGCGGTGCGCTGGGAGGGACCAACGTCTGGGACATGTCTCAAACCTCCGCCACGGCCTGCATGGCGACTACCGCCGAGCGTACCGCGCGCGAGGTCGGATTCTCCGTCTTCGCGCGAAACCGGGCCTTAGGGCGGTTATCGGGCGCTCAGGATCAGATTCGGCGGGCGGAGCGTGCGTAGGCTCCGAGCGCGACCAGGAGCAGGAGGACCGCGAACGCCGAGAAGAGCAGGAACGGGGTTTCCGGCCCATGGGAGAGCGTGCGCACCCAGTTGATGGCCGAGACCGGCTGCGCGGCCGTCCCGGCGCCCGGCGCCGGGGTGGGGACCGCCTGCGCCGGCGCCTGCGGGATGCCGCCGATGTCCGAGTAGCTCCAGAACATCACGGCGTGGTCGATGGGGCGGAAGGAGGCCGAGTAGATCAGCGGGTTCACGCCCGGGATCACGGCGAGTGCCGTCACCGCCGGCTGGGGCGCCTGGAGCGAGGCGAACGTGTGGCCCCCGTCCCGCGTCACCCAGAGCCCCCCCGAGGACGACGCGCCGCCGTCGCTGGCGACGTAGTAGGCCTGGCCACTCCCGTTGGCGGGGGCCAGCGAGGTGATGTCGACCGGGGGGAGCGCGCCGCCGCCGTTGTCGGGCGACCACTGCGCCCCACCGTCGGTGGACTGGAAGAGCCCCCCGTTGGTGCCGAGCACGATGGTCGGCGAGGTGGCGCCGGACGCCGGCGGCAGGGTGAGCAGCGAGGAGACCATGGTGCTGCCGGACACGGATGCTGCCTCCGAGGTCCACGTCCCGCCGCCGTTCTGCGTCACATAGAGCGGAAGCGGCTGGCCGGTGGCCTCGCCGTCGCCGCCGGCGACCAGGGTGGGTTGCGCACCCCCGCTCACGATGGTGAGGGCCGAGACGTCGACGTCCTCGAGCCCGGCCTGGGTCCACGTGGCGCCGTTCGTGCTGAGCAGGACGCCTCGGTGGGTTGCCGCCGCGAAGACGCCACCCGAGGTCGTGACCGCCCGCACCCAGTCCTTGCGCGTGCTCGCCGTCGGCTGCCAGGCGGCGCCGTCGTCGGTGCTGGTCCAGATCCCGGCGCCACTGGTGCCGGCCAGGACCTGCCCGCCGGTGCCTGGGTTGAAGGTGAGCGAGGTGATCGCCAGACCCATCCCCTTGCCGGTCTGGGTCCAGTGCGCGCCCGCGTCGGCGGAGCGGTAGACGGACCCGTCCTGGGTTCCGGCCAGCACCACCAGCGGGTTGGCGGGATCGACCGCGAGCGCCTCGACCGGGCTCTGGAGGGGGGCCCCCACGCTGCCCAGGAGCTGCCAGGTGTCGGGCCCGGTCGCGGCCCCGGCGCTGGTGACGCCGAGCGCGACAAGGAGACACACCTGCCCGCCGAGCGCGATCGTCGCGAGAAGTCGTAGGCAAGAATGCGACACGATGCGAGGCACATTATGCCCCAGCCGGCTACCAATGGGAAGCAGGCAAGCCCCCCGCGCGTACTCCCCTTTTCACGCGAAACCGGGACTATGGAGCCGCCCTTAGTGCCGGTTTCGCGTGAAAACGGAGTTCTGCGCGTACTAGCCTGCCACTCATGAACGGCGTCCATGACATGGGCGGCCAGCACGGGCATGGGCCGGTGGTGGTCGAGGCCGCGGAGCCGGTCTTCCATCAACCATGGGAGGGGCGCGTGTACGCGCTGATGGTGCTCGCCCGCGGGTGCGGCGTCTTCAACCTGGACGAGATGCGCCGTGCGATCGAGGAGCTGCCGCCCGCTCGCTACCTGGGTTCCAGCTACTACGAGCGCTGGCTGGCGGCGCTGGAGGCCCTGCTGCAGGAGAAGGGAGCCTCCGCGCCCGGCACACCTCCGGAGCCCCCCGCCGCTTCGCCGCCGGCGCGGTACCGGGCCGGCGACCACGTGCGGACGAGGAACGTGCAGCCGCGCCACCACACGCGACTGCCGCGATATGCCCGTGGCAAGTCGGGCGTCGTCGAGCTGGTGCACGGCCCGTACGTGCTCCCGGACCGGAGCGCCCATGACCTGCCGCCTTCCTGGCAGCCGGTCTACACGGTGCGCTTCACCGCCCCCGAGCTCTGGGGGGAAGACGGGAATCCCGGCGACGAGGTGACGGTCGACCTCTGGGAGGAATACCTCGAATGACAGGCACCCCACCACCCGAACACCTGGGCCACGCACACGGCGTCCCGTCCGACGTCGAGGCCCGCGTGCTCGCGATCGAGTCGCTGCTGGTCGAGAAAGGCCTGATCGAAAGCGCCGACGTGGATCGGGTCGTCCGCCGGTACGAGGACGACATCGGTCCGCTGCTCGGAGCCCGTGTCGTCGCCCGCGCGTGGACCGACGCCGACTTCAAGGCCCGGTTGCTGGCCGACGGCAGCGCCGCGATCGGCGAGCTGGGCATCCGGTCGCACGATCTCCACCTGGAGGTGGTCGAGAACCGGCCCGGCGTGCACAACCTCGTCGTCTGCACGCTTTGCTCGTGCTATCCCTGGTTCCTGCTCGGGCTGCCGCCGAACTGGTACAAGTCCGCGGCCTACCGCTCGCGGGCGGTGATCGAACCGCGCGCGGTGCTGCTGGAGTTCGGCGTCGAGCTGCCCGCCGAGACGCGGATCGTGGTCCGGGACTCGAGCGCCGACCTGCGCTACCTGGTGCTGCCGCAGCGGCCGCCGGGCACCGACGGTTGGGACACCGAGCAGCTGGCCGCGCTCGTGACGCGCGAGTCCATGATCGGCACCGGCCTCCCCGCGATGCCGGCGGAGGTCGCCGGGTGACCGGCGTCGATCGCGGGATCGCCGACCTCGGCGGACGCGCCGCACTCCCCCGCCGCAACGGCGAGCTGGTCTTCAACAGCCCGTGGGAGGGCCGGGCGTTCGGGATCGCGGTCGCGCTGGAGGCGGACCACCGCTGCTCCTGGCCGGACTTCAGCGCGCGGCTGGCCGAGGCGATCGCGCAGGCGGGACCGGACGCCGATCCGAACCGTTACTACGAGCGGTGGCTGGCCGCCCTCGAACAGGTGGTGCTCGACGGTGGCCTGGTCCAGCGCGACGAGCTCGAGGCGCGCGCTCGCCAGTACCGCGAGGGCGCGCGGGACGACGCGTTCTGACGCCGTCCCCGCCCGGCCGCAGTCCCGGTTTCGCGTGAAAACGGGACCATGGACCCGCCCTTAGTGCCGGTTTCGCGTGAAAACGGGTCTAAGGGGAGCTAGAGGAGAGGGCCTCCCCGCTCGATGAACTGGTCACGCCGGGGCCCCACGCCCAGCATGCGGACGCGCGCCTCTGCCAGCTCCTCCAGCCGCTCGATGTAGCGCCGGCAGTTCTCCGGCAGGTCGTCCCACCGGCGGCAGTCCCCGATCGGCTGCTCCCAGCCGGGCAGGGTCTCCAGGATCGGCGTGCAGTGCTTGAGCCAGGAGATGTTGGCCATCGGGTGGTCCCAGCGGCGGCCCCGGAACTCGTATCCGGTGCAGACCTTGACCTCCGCCAGCCGGTCCAGGATGTCGAGCTTGGTGAGCGCGATCGCCTCGGCGCCGCTCATCCGGACCGCGTAGCGGACCACCGCGGCGTCGAACCAGCCCACCCGCCGCGCACGCCCGGTGACCGTCCCGAACTCGCGACCTTCCTCCCGGATCAGCTCCCCGGTCTGGTCCAGCAGCTCGGTCGGGAAAGGTCCGTAGCCGACGCGGCTGGTGTACGCCTTCACGACCGCGATCGTCAGGTCGAGCTTGGTGGGCGGGATCCCGGCGCCCACGATCACCCCGCCCGCGGTCGTGTTGGAGCCGGTGACGTAGGGGTAGGTCCCGAGGTCGAGGTCCAGCATCGTCGCCTGCGCGCCCTCGGCCAGGATCGTGTCGTGGCGGTCGAGCGCGCCCTGGATCAGCGGATAGGTGTCCTGGATGAAGGGTTGGAGCTGCTCGGCGTACTCCAGGTACTGCCCCAGCATCTGCTCCGGGTCCAGGGTCGCCTCGTGGTAGAGGTCGCGCAGGATCTCGTTCTTCACCTTGCCGACCACGAAGTCGAGCTTCTTGCGCATGAAGACCGGCTTCTCCAGGTCGCCGATGCGGAAACCGATCCGGCGCACCTTGTCCGAATACGCGGGGCCGATGCCGCGCCAGGTAGTCCCCAGCCGGTCATCCCCCCGCTGCTCCTCCTCCAGACGGTCGAAGGTGGGGTGATAGCTCATCACCATGTGCGCCCGGTCCGAGATCACCAGGTTGCCGGGCTCGATCCCGCGCTCGCGCAGCTGACCGATCTCCTTCAGCAGGACGCCGGGGTCGACGACCACGCCGTGGCCGATGACGCACGTGACGTCCGGGTAGAGGATTCCGGACGGCATGAGCTGGAACTTGAACTCGCCTTCCTCGGTGACGACGGTGTGGCCGGCGTTGTTGCCGCCCTGGCCACGGATGACCATGCTCGAGCGCTCGGCGAGCAGGTCGATGATCTTTCCCTTTCCCTCATCGCCCCACTGGGCGCCGACCACTGCGATGACCACGTGGGGTCATGGTAGTGGGCGTGGAGTGTCCCACCCCGAAGTCCTTGCACGAGAGTTGCGTCAACGAGACGCCAAATGCGCTCCAATGAAGGGCAGCATCATGAGCGACCGACCATCGGACGGACCAGCCCCCGACCAAGCACCCCTTGACAGCGAATCCTGGCTCGAGCGGGCCCGCACCGCCTCGGTGACCCTTCTCAAGCTGGTCGAGCGCAACCCGCACGGCGCGTTCCCGACCGGCCTCCCGGTCGAGCCCTGGCAGGTGAAGCCCCACCCGCTGCGTCCGGCGGAGTGAGCGCGTCCCCGTCCGTCGGAGGGCGGGACCTGCCGACCACCGCCGACGTGGTCATCGTCGGCGGCGGCGTGATCGGGTGCTCGCTCGCCTGCCACCTGGCGCGCGAGGCGCAGCGCGTCGTGCTCCTGGAGCGCGAGACGCTGGGCTCGCAGTCGACCGCACGGTGCGCCGGCGGCGTGCGCCAGCAGTTCTCGGCCGAGCTCAACGTGCGCATGCAGCGCTACTCGGTGGCCCGCCTGGAGCACTTCGAGGAGGAGATCGGTCACGCGCTCGACTTCCGGCAGATCGGGTACCTCTTCCTGCTCACCGAGGCGGCGCAGGTCGCGTCGTTTCAGGAGCAGTTCCAGATGTGGCGCCGCTGCGGTCTCCTCGAAGCCCGCTGGTTGACGGCGGAGGACGCGCAGCGACTCTCGCCGGCGATCGCGGTCGAGGACGTGCTGGCGGCGACCTTCTGCCCGAGCGACGGTCTCGCGAGCCCGGTCGACGTCACCGACGGCTACGCCGCGGCCGCCCGGCGGGCGGGGGCCATCCTGCTCGAGGGCTGCGCGGCGACCGCGATCGAGGTCGACCGCGGACGCGTCACGGGGGTCCGGACCACCCGCGGCGTGGTGTCGACACCGCTCGTCGTCAATGCGGCGGGCCCCTGGGCGGGACGCGTCGCGGCGCTGGCCGGCGTCGAGCTGCCGGTCGAGCCCTATCCCCGCCACGTCTTCGTCAGCGAGGCGACCCCCGCCGTCGCTCGCGACAACCCGATGACGATCGACCTCGCCAGCACCTTCTACTTCCATCCGGAGGGGGACGGGATCCTGTTCGGGATGGGCGAGCGAGACGAGCGGCCGACCTTCGAGCAGCGGGTCGATCCGACGTTCCTGGAGAAGGTGGGCGCGGTGGCGGAGCGCCGCCTGCCCCTTCTCCTCGACCTCGGTATCCGGACCAGCTGGGTCGGTCTCTACGAGACGACGCCCGACCACCAGCCGTTCCTGGGCCCGGTCGACGAGGTGGAGGGGCTCTGGTGCGCGTGCGGGTTCAGCGGACACGGGTTCCAGATGGCGCCGGCGGTGGGGCACCTGCTCACCCAGCTGATCCTGGAGGCCCGGAGCGACCTGGACCTGAGCCCGTTCTCGCCCCAGCGCCGCCAGACGGGTGCCTGGGCGGCCGAACAGAACGTCGTCTAGGGTCAGATGTGTTCGCACAGAACGCGGGACCGGTCTCCGTCGTTGAATAGAACGTGAGCATGGAAACCGCTGCGCCCGGAGCCGCCGCCGCCGAACGACCTGAACGCCCCCGGTTCCCCCGCCGGCTCCGAGACGTTTTCTTCGGCGTCGCGGTCATCCTCATCGCGGCCGTGGCCGGCGCCGGCGTCTACACCTATCAGTCGAGCCAGGGGATGACGGCGGACCAGGCGCTCTACCGGAGCCAGCTCAAGAAGCTCGATCACGAGCTTCAGCAGGCACGGGCGGAGGGATACACGACACGGGATCTGGTCCCGATCACGCGGGGCGAGCAGCAGGTCACCGCGAACCGCGTGCCGGTCGAACCGTGGGCGCGCGACGGCTACTACGAGGCGCAGGCGGTGAAGGTGGCCCAGCTCCAGGGAGCACTTCAGGGGCTGCTGCCGGAGGTCTACTCCAACGCGCGCGACACGGTCGGCCAGGACATCGCTCAGGCGCAGACCCTCCTTTCCCAGAACTCGGCGCAGGGTGGTGACGTGTCGCAGCTCCAGCAGGAGATCGGCCAGGTCCAGCAGCAGGAGGCGCAGGCGTCGAGCATCTCGGAGGTCACGGCGGTGACCGCGTCGGCGCAGTCGGTGATCCAGCAGGCGACCGCGCAGGCGGCGACGTTGAAGCAGGAGGCCGCGCAGATCCAGGCCGCCGCCAACCAGCTCCTGGCCCAGACGCCGAACCTGCAGACGCTGCAGACCGACGGACAGACGGCGGTCACCAACGGCGACAACGACGCCAGCGTGGCCGCCTATCAGAACTTCGGCAGCCGGTTCAAGGACTTCAACACGCTGATGGCGTCCTACGACCGGCTCCAGTTCTTCTCCGGCCAGCTGGGATCGGCGGACCTCAACCAGGTTGCCTACGCCGCCGCCGCCGAGCAGATGTACTCGGGCCAGATCCACACCATCCTGCTCGCCGACCTGCCTTCCCAGTTCATCCTGGTCTCGTTCCAGGACCAGCACATCTGGGCCTACCAGGGCGGACAGGTCGTGGAGGACACGGCGGTGACCACCGGCGTCCGCGGAGTCTCCAACGACGGGACCGACTTCGGACCCGTGCAGATCCTCCACAAGAACCACCCCTGGACCATGGTGTCGCCCTGGCCCCAGAGCAGCCCGCTGTGGTACCCGAACACGGTCGTCCAGTACGCCTCCTTCTTCACCGACAGCGGTGAGGCGATCCACGATGCGTCGTGGGAGCCGGACTCCGCGCTGGGACCCGGGTCGCAGTTCGATCCGGCCTATCAGAGTCACGGCTGCATCCACGTGCCGGTGTCGATCGCGGCGTGGTACTACAACTGGGTCAACGTCGGGACCCAGATGGTCGTCTATCCCGGCGACGGCACCTCGGTGCAGAATCAGCTGAGCGAGATCACGACCGACAACCAGGGCAACCCACTGGACCCGGCGTGACGCGGGACATATCCGCGGTGCCGGGTCCCCGGACTCGCCGAGCCTGACCTTTCCCCATACTTAGGCCCATGCCCACCGTCGGCGAGTTCATCCCAACCTTCGGAGCTGCCGTCCACAGCTCCGCGGAACGCTTCGCAGCCAAAGCCGGCGGAGCTCCCCAGGCTCAGCAGGCGGCCTACTTCGAGCTCCTGTACGGGCTGCTGGTGGCGACCGAGTGGAGCGTCGGCGAACGGCTGCAGCAGCAGCAGGTCCCGGGGCAGGCGCGCGACTTCATCAGCCGTTTCGTGCGCAACCAGGTGCTGGCCGACGTGGTCCCGCGACAGATGGCGGCGTTCTCACCCTCCGCGCAGGACGTGGCGAACGCCGTCGCCGGTCACCGCAACCTGGTCGATCAGCGCGAGCGCGAGTACCGGCAGGGGGTGACCGCGAGCAACGCGCCCTTCAGCCAGTTGAACGCCGCCCGGGTCCTGACCGCGGTCGGCTACAACCCGAACGATCCCAACTCGCTCGGCGCGGCCACCCGGGACGTCGACGAGGCGATCGCCTCGCTCCGGCTTCCGGAGGCGGCGGTGTACCTCACCCAGCAGTAGCGCCAGAGTGTCCGCACTCCGACCCTACAACGGCGCCGGTAGCGCCAGAGTGTGGACACTCTGGCGAGACCACGGCCTGCCGCGTGGGTCCGCCCTCGGTCATCGCCACGTGACCTCCGCCGTCTCGCCCGGAGCGCTCGCGAACCGGAGCAGCCGCAGGGCCTCCGCCGTGATCTCCGCGCGATCCGGCGGCGCGAGCGTCACCAGTGGCTCCAGCACCACCTCCGCCCTGGCCTCCGGCCCACGCCCCGAGCGCACCAGGTCCCACACGCCGGCGACGAACCCGTCGACCAGAAACGAGCCCCGGACGATGCCGTTCGCCGTCGCCATCGCCCGGCGATGGACCTCGGAGACCACGCGGGTGCGGTCGGCGTGCGAGAGCAGGAGGTTGTCGAAGGCCGGCAGCAGCCGGACCGGGGCCGGTGTCGCCGGGTCGGGTCGCGGGGCCCCGGGCAGGTCGAAGAGCTCGCGCCCGCGTTCGTCGCGGAACACCACCAGCTCGCCCCGCAGGCGCTCCATCGCCTGGCGCAGACCCGTCAGCCCCGACCACGCCTGGACGTCGGCCACCGCGGCGGGCCCGAAGGCGCCCAGATAGCGGCGGATCAGCTCGTCCTGGGTCCCGGCGGGGGCCGGCGCACGGCCGAGGCTGCGCTCCAGCGTCTGGAGCCGGGGGCGGCCCCCCCATCCCCTGGCGCCCCAGACCGCCCGCGGCGGAACCTGGACCAGCGCCAGGAAACCGCGCGCCACCTGAGCCAGCGCGTCGGGGCTGCGGTCGGGCCACCGGGTGGCGAGCGCGGCGCCGATTTCCGCCATCGTCAGCGGTTCCACGGCGAGCAGCTCGTCGGCGGCGTGCGCGATCTCCTCCAGGTCGCAGCCCACGAGGTCGCGGGCCCACACCGAACCGGTCCGCAGCGGCCGTTCGAGGATCGCTGCCACCAGCGGCCGGAGAAACCCGGCGTCGGCCGCGGTGACCAGGTGGACGGTGTTGCGCATGAGTGCCAGACGCACCACCTCGCCACTCTCGACGGGTCGCGCCAGGTGGTCGGGCCGGAACCCCTCGACGCGAGACCAGAGGCCGACGTAGGGTGGCAGCGGCGCCTGGGCCTGCAGGCCGACCAGATGCTCGACCATCTCCGCGGGCGCCACCCTCGCCCTCTCCACCAGGTGCTGCCGGGCGAGCAGGGCCCGGTTCAGCACCCGTCGGGAGAGGGTCTCGGTCAAGCGAGCTCGGCCCAGGCGATGCGCGAGCCCTCGGCGAGAGACCGGAACTTGTCCCAGACCACGCTCGGCACCGTGTTGGCCTGCCCGACAAAGGTGCCGAAGCCGCAGTCGGTGCCGGCCATGATCCGGTCCCGCCCGACCAGCCGCCCGTAGTTGATGAGCCGCTGGGCCACGGCACGGGGATGCTCCACGTAGTTGTTGGTGCTGTCGATCACGCCGGGGACCAGGTACTTGCCCTCCGGCAGCGGGATCTCCTTGAAGACCTCCCACTCATGGGCATGCCGCGGGTTGGCGGCCTCGATGACGTAGCCGGCCGGCCGGGCCGCCAGCAGCAGGTCGACGAACTCGGCCAGCTCACTGTCCCGGTCGTGGGGCCCGTCGTAGTTGCCCCAGCAGATATGCATCCGGAGCTGCTCGGGCGGGATTGCGCTGGTCGCGGCGTCGATCGCGTCCAGGGCCTCCGCGATGTATCTTCGCCGCTCCTCCCGCGTCCCCAGGGTGCTCGAGCCGGCGCCGATGTCCGGGCAATCGAGCTGGACCGCTGATGCCGGACGCCGCGATCTCCTCGTACTCCTCCCGCAGGGCGTCGACCAGCGCCGCCAGGTACGCGTCGCGGTTGTGATAGTGCTGATCCTCGAAGAAGATCGTGATCAGCCCCGGCGAGGCGGCGGTCATGAACAACTGCGTGGCGCCCGCCCGTTGCGCGGCCTCCTTCAGGTTCCTGATGTCGACCTTCACCGCGTCGTGATCGATGCGCCGGACCTCTCCGTTGCAAGCCGGTTGGGCGAATGGCAGATCCTTCACGAGCGCGAACAGGCGCTCTGCGAAGTCGGGGTGGGCAGCGATGTCCGGAGTGCCGAACGGCCGTGCCTCTCCACCGAACCCACTCAAGCGGGAGCGGACGTAGGACACGTAGCTCGGCTTGCCCTGCTCCCCGTCGTTGACCACGTCGACGCCGACCTGAACCTGCTCTCTCACCACGTCATCGATGGCTCGCTCGGCTCGTGACTCGAAGCCTTCGACGGGTTCCCCGCCGATCTGTGCCAGCAGCATCTTCGCCAGGTCGTCGGGCCGGGGCAGGCTGCCCGTGTGCGTCACCGGTATGTGTGGACGGTCCTCGTCAGGCATCTCGCACCTCTCCTCCTTGAAACGACTCCACGACGGCCGCCGCGGTTCGGGGCGACACCCCGACGCCGTAGTGATTGGCCTCGATCTCGACCACCGACGCGCCCCGCACGCGGGCCAGGAACCCGGGCACGGACTCGGCCGGCACGGTGAAGGCCCTGGGCATGGAGGGCAAGAATGGCAGGGTGGCGCGAACCAGGAGCACGGGACCGCCAAGGCGCGGCCAGAGTCCGGTCGCATCGTGGTCGCTCCCGTACTCGACGTCTTCCAGAACGGCCTCGTAGCTGGTGCGCGAACGGACCCCGCCCTCGACCTCGACCAGCTCGTACCGGAGGTAGCGGTCCCAGATCTCCTCCCACGGCCTCAGGGTCCCGATCGAGCGGACGCGGTCGACGTAGGCGTCTGCCGACGGGTAGACATCCCGAAGACGCTGGACGGCAGCCGTCACCGGTGCGATCGCCTCCGGTGCCGGGACGCCGGCGGCGTCGATCAGGGCCAGCCGGCAGACCCTCTCCGGGGCCGCCGCCGCGGCCTGCTGCGCCACGAATGCGCCCATCGACCAGCCCACCACCGCAAACCGGCCGCCGCCCAGGCGGTCGCCCAGGTCGAGCAGGTCCCGCGCGTGCCGCTGCCAGCCGTAGGTTCCGGCCCCTGTCGTCTCGCTCCGGCCGCGCCCGCGTAGATCGACGGCCACGGCGCGCCAGCCGGCCCCGGCCAGCGCCTCCGCGATTGGCTCCATGCTGATCAGGTTCGCGGTCAGGCCTGGCACCAGCAGCGCCAGCGGTCCCCGCTCGGGACCTGCCACCCGTCCCCGCAGGCGGCCCTGCGGTAGGTCGAAGTCGCGGTCGAACCCGGCACCCATGGTCCAGAAGCGTATCCCCCGGGTCTCAGGGGCGGAGCGCCGCCCCGGGGAGCCACGCCCTACCCCCGCTCGCCTTCCTCCCGCCAGGCGTAGGGCCTCGAGAAGTAGCCCTTGAAACAGACCAGCTCCTCGACGCGCCGGCGCGGGCGGGCCGGATTGCCCGCGACCACCATCCCGGCCTCGACGTCGCGGGTGACGACGCTCCCCGCGCCGACCAGGGCGCGGGTCCCGATCCGGACGCCGGGCAGGATGGTGCTCCCGCCGCCGATGCTCACCAGGTCCTCGACGACGGCACCGCGGACGCAATCCAGGTATCGCGGGCACGCCGGGTGCGGGTCGTCGGTGAACACCACCCCGGGGCCGACGAACACGCCCTGCCCGAGCGTGACCTGCTCCAGGAAGCAGCGGGAGTGGATGCGGCTGCCGTCGCCCACGCGGTTGCCAGGCTCCAGCACCGCGCCGGTACCGACACTGCACTCTTCCCCGACCTGGTTGTCCTCCCGAATCGTCGCCCCGTGACCGCTCTGAAAACCGGCCCCCAGCGTCACCCCCGCGTAGACGACGGTGTACGCCCGCAGGACCGAGCCCGGGCCGACGACGACCGGTCGCTCGCCGGGCTCTGCGCCCCGCGGGGGAAGCCCTACGATCACCCCCGGCTCGAGGCGGACGCCCTCCAGCAGCTGCACGTTCGGATAGACGATCGGTTCCATCGATTCCAGGATGGACCCCGCCGGAGACGGGCGCCAGGGGGTGGCTCGGCGCGACCTGGGGGCACCGGGCGGAGGTGAGTGGGACGGATGGTCCCGGGAGTCCTGGGACACGGGTGAAAACACGCACGAACAGCCCATGGTCAATTCACGGGACCGGCGGTAGCGTGCAGACCCAGATGATCCGCCACCACTTCCCGCTCGCCGACCCGGACCTCGAGCAGGCACCGATCCACGCATCTCGGGCGATGGACCGGGTGGGCATGGCCGTGGTCGGGTACGGCTACTGGGGTCCGAACCTGGCCCGCAACGTGGCCGGACTCCCGGCCACCCGTCTGGTCTGCGTGTGCGACCGCGATGAAACCCGTCTGCGCGCCGCGGTGACCCGTCACCCGGGCGTCGGCGTCACCACCGACTTCGACGACGTGCTGCGCTTACCCGAGGTGGAGGTGGTCGCCATCGCGACCCCGCCCGGCACCCACCACCGGCTCGCCCGGCAGGCGCTGCTGGCCGGTAAGCACGTGCTGGTCGAGAAGCCGCTCGCCACCTCGAGCGCCCTGGCGCTGGATCTGGTCGAGCTGGCCGAGCGCAAGGGCCTGGTGCTGATGGTGGACCACACGTTCGTCTACACACCGGCCGTGCAGCGGATCAAGGAGCTGGTCGACGCAGGCGAGCTTGGGCGCCTCTACTACTGGGACTCGGTCCGCGTGAACCTGGGGCTCTTCCAGCACGACGTCAGCGTCCTGGAGGACCTGGCGGTGCACGACCTGGCGATCCTCGACCACGTGCTGGGGAGGGCGCCGGTCGCGGTCAACGCCACCGGCACCGCGCACATCCCCGGCAAGCCGATGAACACGGCCTATCTCACGTGCGTCTACGACGACGACGTCCTCGCCCACCTGCACGTGAACTGGCTGGCGCCGGTCAAGGTGCGCCGCACCCTGATCGGGGGCGACCGCCGGATGATCGTCTATGACGATGTCGAGCCCTCGGAGAAGGTCAAGGTCTACGACACCGGGATCACCCTCGACTCCGACGCCGGCCGCTTCGAGCGCCAGGTCGGCTACCGGACCGGCGACATCTGGACGCCGCATCTGCCGCTGGCGGAGGCGCTCCAGGTGGAGGTCGAGCACCTCGTCTCCTGCGTCCGCCTGGGTGTGCGGCCCCTCACCGACGGCTGGGCCGGCTACCGCGTCCTCTGTGTGCTGGAGGCGGCCCTCCGCTCGGCCGAACAGCGCGGCCGTCCCGTCGATCTCAACTGGAGTGCGTTAGATGCCCGTTCCCTTCCTCGATCTTCCGGCCCAGCTGCAGCGCATCCGGCCTGACGTCGACGCCGCCGTGGCCGGCGTCCTCGACAGCGCTCGTTTCGTGCTCGGGCAGGAGAACGAGGCCTTCGAGCGAGAGTTCGCCGCCTACTGCGGCGTGCGCCACGCCGTCGCCGTCAACACCGGCACCAGCGCGCTCCACCTCGCCCTCCGCGCCCTCGGCGTGGGCCAGGAGCGCGGACGTGAGGACGAAGTGGTGACCGTCCCGTTCACCTTCGTCGCGACGGCGGCCGCGGCCGTCTACTGCGGTGCCCGACCGGTGTACGTCGACGTCGACCCGGCGACGCTGACCATGGACCCCGAGCGGCTCGAGGCGGCGATCACGCCTCGCACGCGCGCCATCGTTCCCGTCCACCTCTACGGACAGCCCGCCGACATGGGCCCGATCCTGGACATCGCCGCCCGCCACGGCATCCCGGTCCTGGAGGACGCCTGCCAGGCGCACGGCGCCGAGGACCGCGGCCGCCGCGTGGGCTCCCTGGGCGCCGCTGCGGCGTTCAGCTTCTATCCCGGCAAGAACCTGGGGGCCGCGGGCGAAGGCGGCGCGGTGACGACGAACGACGACGCGCTGGCCTCGCGCTTGCGACTGCTCCGCGATTGGGGCGCAGCCCACAAGTACGACCACGAGCTGCTGGGCTTCAACAACCGGATGGACGAGATGCAGGCCGCGATCCTGCGGGTGAAGCTCGGTCAGCTGGACCGCTGGACCGAGGAACGGCGAGAGCGCGCGGCCCGGTACCGGCGGGAGCTGGCCGGAGGGCCGGAGGAGCCGGTCGCGGAGCGCGCGGACGTCCGTCACGTGTACCACCTGTTCGTCGTCCGTACGCCTCACCGCCAGCACCTGCAGCGGGTCCTGGACCGGGCCGGCATCGGGAACGGCGTCCACTACCCGATCCCGGTGCACCTGCAGCCGCCCTATCGCTTCGGGTACCAGCCTGGCGACTTTCCGGTCAGCGAGCGAGCGGCACGGGAGGTGCTGTCACTCCCCATGTTCCCGGAGCTCACGGCTGCCCAGCAGGACGCGGTGGTGGCGGCCCTCGACCCGCGGACGAACGCGGCCAGGGAAGGACAGGTCCGTGATTATTCAGCCCTTGCGGCGATATGAGCGCGCCACTGCTGTCGGTCACGCTGCTGAACCACAACTACGCCCACTTCCTGGATCGATGCCTGCAGTCCATCCTGCGCCAGTCGTTCACAGACTTCGAGCTGATCGTCGTCGATGACCGCTCGACCGACAATTCGATCGAGGTCATCCGGCCGTACCTGACCGACGCCCGCGTCCGCCTGGTTCGCCACGAGCAGAATCGCGGGTTCGTCCAGTCGTTGATCGAAGGCACGGAAAGCAGCGACAGCCGGTATCTCACCGTCATCTCCGCCGACGACCTGGTGCTCAGCGACCGCGCGTTCGAGCAGCAGGTCCAGCTCCTGGAATCGAACGCCAATTCGTCGTTCTGCTACGCGACCTGGCAGTACATCGACGCCAGGAACCGGACGGTCTCGACGGTCAGACCCTGGAGCCACGACCACGTCTGGACGGGCGATAAGGAGTTCGGCTCGTTCTGTACCAGGTTCTACGTCCTTCACACCGGCACCATCGTCCGGCGTTCCGCATACACGGCCTGTGGAGGCTACGACGCCTCCATCCGCTACACGCTCGACAACACGCTCTGGGCCCAGCTCTGCGGCCAGGGCGATGTCGCCTATGTCGCCGAGACTCTGTACGGGTATCGGACGCACGGCTCGAACATGTCCCACAACCCCGCGGCGGTCCACGCCACGGTGGACGAGTTCGTTCGCCTCGTCGATATCGGGTTCGCAGGGCTCCCCTCGACGTGCGCGACCAGGTACGACACGGCGTTGCGCCGACGATCCCGGCAGGCGGCACTCCTTGGCGTGGCGACGATGCTGGTCTTCGGCGGCCTGCGTCGCGCAGGGTGGGCCGCGTTCTTCTACGCAGCCCGCAGGAGCCCGCTGGAGACGGTCGTGCAGAGACGAACATTGTCGTTGCTCTTGCGCACCGCCGTCCCGGCGGGCATGTTCGAAATGCTTCGAAGGTGCCTGCGTTCGATCACCAGGCCGGCATCGGTTCGCCGCCGGGCGCTCCCGAGCCCGGAACCGCGAGTTTCATCGTGATCCCTCCTGCTGACCCTAGGGTGCCGAGCACGACGGATGCCGGGCCTCGGGTCTCGATCGTCATCCCGACGCGGGATCGACCCCGGCTCCTGGCGCAGTCGCTGGAGAGCGTCCGGAGGTGCGGCGAGGCGAACCCCGACCTTGTCCTCGAGATCATCGTGGTCAACGATGGCGCGGCCGACGGGCTGACGCAGCTCACCCACCAGTTCGGTGCCCGGCTGGTCCCCTCAGACGGTCACGGGCCGGCGGCGGCACGCAACACCGGTATGAACGCGGCCCGGGGACGGTTCCTCGCCTTCCTCGACGATGACGACGCGTTCCTCACGACCCACCTGCGACCGCAGATCGAGGCGCTGGAGGCCGATCCCGGGTTGATGGCCGCGTTCGGTCAGATCCAGCTCACCGATCCCGACCTGACGCCGTGTGGCGAACCCACGCCGAGTTCACTCACCGAGGACCCTTTGCGGTATCTGTTCGGCCACTGGCATCAGATCGGCGCGGTCGTCGCGCGGAGCGAGGTGCGCGAGACCGTCGGACCGTTCGACACCGCGCTGATGGCGGGCGAGGAGCAGGACTGGCTGTTCCGCCTGTTCCTGCGGCACCCGGTCGCGTTCGTCGGCGTACCGTCCATCCTCTTCCGCCAGCGACCGGTGGGAACCGCGGACCGTTACTTCTATGGACAGGTGCGGTTCGCTCGACGGAACTTCTGGACCAATGTCCGACGGGCGGGCCGGCGACGGCCGGGTCCGGCACAGCTGGCGCGCATCTACCTCCGGCACAACGGCCACTACGCGGGGCACCTCCTGAACAGCGCGGAGTCGCACGCAGCCCACAAAGACATCCCCGCCACGCGGTTTGCGCTGCGGGCGGCGGTCCTCAGCTCACCACCGCATGTCGCGCTGGCTCTGCTGCGCCGGCCGGGGCTCATCCCGCTGTTTGCCGGGGCCGTCTGGTCCCGTCAGATCAGCCCGGTCGCTCAGAGCCGCTGATCGCCCGCTGCGCCGGCCGGGCCTGATCCCGCCGTTTACGAAGACCCTCTGGTCCCGCCCGATCAGCCCGGTCGCTCAGGGCCGCTGATCGGCCAGGTACCTCAGGTGGAGGTCCAGCAGCAGGTCGACCACCCGCTGGTCGTTGCGGCGGCCGTCGAACCGCTGTTCAGCTGCGGCGCGAGCGCGCCGGCCCATCTCTCGGAGCCGACCGCGGTCGGAGATCGCCACCTCCAGCGCGGCTGACAGCTCCTCGTGCGTAGGGCGGACCAGCCAGCCGGTCTCGCCGTCGTCGACGATCTCCCCCGCCGCCCCCACGTCGCCGACGAGGACGGGTAGACCCGACGCCATCGCCTCCACGGTGGCGAGGCCGAAGCACTCGGCGCGCGTCGGGAGCACGAAGAGGTCGGCGGCGGCGAACAGAGCCTGAAGCTCGGGTGAGTTCGGCCTCGCGCGGTGCACGCGGACGCCCCCGCCCGGGGTCACCTGGTCGTAGGTGACCACATCGAGCTCGACCCGCCCGGCGAGACGCTTGCGCACGACGTCGAGGAGCACGGGGCCGCCCTTGCGCTCGAAGTCCCCGCCGACGAACAGCAGCCGGACGGGCGCGCCGGCGACCGGTGCGCCGCGCGCGGGTGGGGTCCAGAGCTCCAGATCGACGCCTGGCCGGAGCACCGAGATGTGCTCACCGGGGACGCCCGATCGGCGCAGGTCGGCCGCCGCCCACTCGGACCAGGCCGAGAAATGGCTGACCGCGGTCCAGCTCAACCGCTGCCGGCCCACACGCAGCCAGCGCGCCGGCCCCGTGCGCGGGGGGCGTCCGAAGTAGAGCGGCGAGAACTCCTCCAGCTGCCGCGGCGTGGCGTCGAAGTCGACCACCAGCGGGCGGCGCAGCGGGCCCATCTGAGCCCACACGTACGGTGACAGCTCGTTGTCCACGCTGGTCCAGATGAGGTCGGGGCGCCGGAGACGGCCGAGGCTGCGCGCCTCCAGGACACCCCGTGCGCGGCCCCGGACCGATCGCGGCAGCAGCCGGAAGTGCTCGAGGCGGCCTGACTCCTTCCAGCCCGAGACCTCCTGGAACTCGGGGTCGATCCGTGGGTCGCCCTCGCTGTGCCGGCGGAGGTTCGCGAACCGCGTGCGGTGGCCGGCGTACAGCCGGCCCACGAAGAGCACCTTCGGGGGCGGGCCGGGAGCGTTCCCGGCGCCCCTGCGCGGAGCGCTCACATCGCTGCTCGGGGTCGCGGGAAGCACTGGATCGAGGGCCTGGGTCGCATCCGCTCTCTTCAGTGTGCCGTGCGGAGCGCCGCCACCCATTCCCGAATTCAGCCGACGGTGACGGCGGCCAGTGAACGGCGCAGCGCGTCGACGACCTCATCCTGCTCGGCCTCGGTCATCCCGACGAAGAGCGGAAGCAGCAGCGTCTCGCGGGTCGCGGCCTCGGTCTCGGGCAGCCGCGTCCCAGCCTCGCGATAGGCGGGCTCCAAATGGATCGCCATCACCCCGCGTCGCGTCGCGATCCCCTCGGCGGCGAGATCAGCCATCGCGTGATCGCGCGCGCCCCGGCGAACCCGGACGCAGTAGGACTGGTAGGTGTGGGTGTAGCCCTCGGGCTCGCCGGGCACCTCGACCCCGTCGACCGCCGCCAGCCGTTCGTGGTATCGCCGCGCGAGCCGCCGGCGTTCGGCGAGAATCCCGTCGAGACGCCGCATCTGTGCCAGGCCGATGGCGCCCTGGATGTCGGTCATCCGGTAGTTGAACCCCACCTCCGGATACTCCTCGAGCTCGGTGCTGCCGGACTGGTGCCGGGAAAGGGCCGAGGACGACGCCGCATGAGCGCGCAGACTGCGCAGGCGCTCCGCGAGGGCTGGATCGGCGGTGGTGATCATCCCGCCCTCGCCGGTGGTGATCGACTTGCGGGGGTGGAAGCTGAAGCAGGTCAGCTCGGAGATCGACCCCACCCGCCTCTCCCCGATTGCCGAGCCGAGACTGGGCGCGGCATCCTCGACGACTCGCAGCGAGTGGCGCCGCGCCACCTCGTTGATCAGCGGCAGCTCGGCGGGCAGTCCGATCTGGTCCACCGGCACGATCGCCCGCGTTCGCGGTGTGACGGCTTCCTCGAGCAGCTCCGGGTCCAGGTTGTAGGTACGGCGGTCGATGTCGCAGAAAACCGGTTTGGCCCCGGTGTAGGCGATGGCGTTGGCGGTCGCGATGAACGTGAAGGAAGGACAGATGACCTCGTCGCCGGGGCCGACGCCGGCGACCAGCAGAGCGAGATGGAGCGCCGTCGTGCAGCTGGTCGTCGCCACCGCCTCGGGAGCGCCGACGAATCGCGCCACCGACGCTTCGAACTCGGCCACGCGCCGGCCCTGCGTGAGCCAGCCGCTGAGGATCGCCTCGCCCGCGGCGTCGACCTCCGCCTGTCCGAGGACGGGACGGGTGATGGGAATGCGGATCTCAGGCAACGGCCGCCTCCACGGGCAGAGCGTCGAACCAGCGGACGAGGTGCCTCAGACCCTCCTCCAGCCCGACCTCGGCGACGAACCCGATCCGTTCGCGGGCGAGGTCCGTCGAGGCCAGGCGCCGGCTCACGGGATTGACCTTGCGCGGCGGTTGGAAAGCCGGCTCGACGCCCGGATGGCCGGCGGCCGTGCAAAGCTTCCGGCAGAGGTCCCGGAGGCTCGTCTCGACCCCGGTGCCCGCGTTGCACACGACATCGGTGGCGTCGGAGACCGCGCCGCGAAGATAGGCGCGCGCGACATCCCCGACGTAGATGAAGTCCATGGTCTGCAGGCCGTCGCCGAAGATGACCGGCGCCTCCGCGCGGCTCAGTCGCTGGAGCCAGCGGATCATGACCTCGGTGTAGACGCCGTACACGTCCATCCTCGGCCCGTAGACGTTGAACGGGCGAATCGCCACGTAACGCAGCCCGTACATATCGGCGTACGCGCGGAGCAGCTGCTCGTCGAAGATCTTGGCCGCGCCGTAGAGGGTGCGATTTCGGAACGGCGCGTCCTCGGTCATCGGAACGCGCTCGGGCTCGCCGTAGACGGATGCGCTGGATGCCGCCAGCACCTTCTCGACCCGATGACGCACGGCCGCGTCCAGCACGTTCTGAGTGCCGTTCACCATCGTCTGGACCGCCCGGGCCGGCTCTTCGGCGCAGTGGGTGATGCGCAGCGCGGCCTGGTGGAACACGAGGTCCTGGCCGCGCGTCAGGTCGTCGACCAGCCCGGCGTCACGAATGTCGCCCTCGACCAGCTCCAGCCGCCCGCTCTCGGCGGCCCCGGCCAGGTTGTCGCGACGTCCGCGCACCAAATCGTCGATGACGGTCACGCGGGAAGCTCCCGCGTCCAGCAGCTGGTCCGCGATCGTCGAACCGATGAACCCCGCCCCGCCCGTGATGAGCGCGCGAACGCCGCGCAACCTGCTCTCCATGCTGTACCCAGTCTCAGCGACCGCCGGCGTATGCACCATCGGCGTTCCTCCCCTCGCCTGGGCGTCAGTCCCGACTCCGGGCGCCCGGCGGGCCGCTGCCGAAGCGAGGGCCGGGCGGCGGTCATACTCGTGAGGCGTATCCGGCCGGTCGTGGGAGGCGAGACGACGCGATGGAGAGGAAGGAGATCGAGACCGAGCGGCTGCGCACGCACTGCTGGGTCTGGGGGCCCGAGGACGGGACGCCGGTGCTGCTGGTGCACGGCAACCTGGTCACCGGGCGGTTCTGGAAGGCGGTCGCGGAGCTGCTGCCGGCTGGTGTGCGGGCGGTGGCTCCCGACCTGCGCGGGTTCGGGCGCACGGAGGCCCGGCAGATCGACGCCACCCGCGGCCTGCGCGACTGGAGCGACGACCTGGCGGCACTCCTGCGCGCTCTCGGCTGGTCGGATAGCGGCCGGGTGCACGCGGCGGGCTGGTCGCTGGGCGGCGGCGTGCTGCAGCAGTACGCGATCGACCGTCCCGGAGACCTGGCCTCGCTGACACTGGTCGCGCCCCTCTCCCCCTACGGTTTTGGGGGCACCACCGACGCTGCCGGCACGCTCGCCCACCAGGACGGGGCCGGCAGCGGCGCCGGAGCGGTCAACCCCGACTTCGTCCGCCGGATCGGCGAGGGGGATACCAGCACCGACGAGCCCACATCCTCCCCCAGCGTCACCATGCGCTCGTTCTTCTGGTCGCCGAAGTACACACCGGCGGACGAGGACGAGCTGCTCGGGGAGGTGCTGCTGACCCGGACCGGGGACGGCTTCTACCCCGGGGACGCCGTTCCCTCGGAGCACTGGCCGGGGACGGCTCCCGGCACGCGGGGCGTGAACAACGCGATGGCGCCCGTCTACTGCGACACCTCGTCGGTGGCCGGACTGGACGTGCGCATCCCGATCCTCTGGGTACGCGGCGACGAGGACCAGGTGGTCAGCGACACCTCGTTCTTCGACCTCGGCTACCTCGGTCAGCTGGGCGCGATCCCGGGCTGGCCAGGGGCCGGCGTCCTCCCCCCACAGCCGATGCTCCAGCAGACGCGCGCGGTGCTGGATCGGTTTGCCGCGCGGGGCGGGGCGTACCGGGAGGTGGTGCTGGCAGGGCACGCGCACGGCCCGGTCGTCGAGTGCCCGGATCGGGTGGCGGCGTTGCTCACGGAGATGCTGACCGCCTAGGGTTGGGGTATGGCCATCCCCACGCTTCCTTTCGGCAGGACGGGACATGTGTCGACGCGGATCCTGTTCGGGGGCGCCGCCCTCTCGGACGTGACGCAGGACGCGGCGGATCGCGCGCTCGAGACCTACACCAGTCACGGGGGCAACCACCTCGACGTGGCCGCCTCGTACGGCGAGGCCGAGGTACGGATCCGACCCTTCCTCCAGGACCACCGGAAAGACGTGTTTCTGGCCACCAAGTCCGGGGAGCGCACACGGGACGCCGCGCGAGCGCAGCTGGAGCGGTCGTTGGCCAGGATGGGCGTCGACTCGGTCGATCTCTGGCAGTTCCACAACCTGTCCGACCCCGGCGACTGGGACCGCGCCCTCTCCAGAGGCGGCGTGCTCGACGCGGCGCGTCAGGCCAAAGAGGAGGGACTGATCCGGTTCATCGGCGTCACCGGCCACGGGACCCAGATCGCGGCCACGCACCGGCGCTCGCTGGAGCGGTTCGACTTCGACTCGGTGCTGCTGCCGTACAACTACCTGACGATCCAGATCCCCTACTACGCCGAGAACTTCACGGCGCTGGAAGAGACCTGCCGCCGGCGCGGGACCGCGATCCAGACCATCAAGAGCCTGGCCAAGCGCCCCTGGGGCGACCGTGAGCGGACGGCGACGGTGTGGTACGAGCCGCTCACCGAGCAGTCCGACATCGACGTCGCCATCTGGTGGGCGCTGGGCCGGCCGGGCATCTTCCTCAACAGCACGGGCGACGTGGACATCATGCCGAAGATCCTTGACGCGGCCTCTCGCTTCGAACACGCGGCCACCGACGCGGAGATCGCCGGGGTGCTCGAGCGCCTGCAGGCAGCGCCGCTCTTCGTCTGAGAGAGGGCCCGAGTGCCGGCAATCGGGGGAGCTCCGACGCCTCAGATGCCCCGAGTACCGGCACTCGGGGACGCGCGGGAAACGGGGCGGCCCCTGATCCTGGTCGGCGGGAACCTCGGCCGCGGAGACGGCGTCGACTACGTGGCGCGGTTCGCCGCCGACTTCCCGAAGGCCGACTTCCTCTCTTACGAAGGAGACCCGGCGGTGCTGGAGCGCCACATCGCCGAGGTCGTCGCGGTGATCGGCGCCGTGCCCGACCACCTGCTTCCAAGAGCCTCCCGGCTGCGGTGGGTCTCATCCACCGGAGCCGGCGCGGGAGCGCTGGTCACGTCCGCTTACCGAGCACGGCCGGACGTCGTCGCCACGACCGTTTCTGGCGTGCACACGGCGAGCGTTCCCGAGCACGCGCTCGCCATGCTGCTCGCCTTCGCGCGGTGCCTTCCCGAACAGGTCCTGAACCAGCACGGCTCCCGGCGTTTCTACTGGCCCGACCAGATGTTCGAGGTCGAAGGCCAGACGATGGGAATCCTGGGCCTCGGGCATATCGGGCGAGCCCTGGCGGTGAAGGCGCGTGGACTGGGGATGCGTGTGGTGGGCTGGCGCCGCCGCGACCAGCCGGTCGATGCCGGTCTGCTGGACCGCCAGTACCGTCCCGGCGAGCTGCTCGACCTCTTGCCCGAAGCCGACCACGTGGTCATCACGCTGCCGCTGACCCCCGCCACCCGCCACCTGATCGGGCCGAGCGAGCTGGCGGCGATGAAGCGCTCCGCCCACCTGTTCAACGTCGGACGGGGGGAGGTGGTCGACCAGACCGCGCTGGTGGCGGCCCTGCGCGACGGCGTCATCGCGGGCGCCGGCCTCGACGTCACCGACCCCGAGCCGCTGCCCGCGCAGGACCCGCTCTGGGCGCAGCCCAACTGCCTGGTGCTCACCCATTACGGGGGGCTGACGCCGACCTACGGGCCGCGCGCATACCGGATCCTGGCCGGCAACCTCCGCCGGTTTCTGGCCGGGGAGCGGCTCGACAACGTGGTCGACAAGGAGGCCGGCTACTAGCCGTCAGTGCCCCGAGCCGGTGGGACACGTGGCCTGCGGACGTGGCGGGGTAGGGTCAGAGTGTCCACACTCCGGCGCTGATATGGTGCACCCGTTTGTCAAGTCGGTAGTTCGTGGGCATGGGTGATCGCCGGCGGCAGCGGGCCGGATAGAGGTGTCGATAGGGGGAGGTCGAGGGGTCGGAGTGCCGAGCACGTCATCGGCGGTGCCAGTCTGAAATGCGGGGGTTGGTTACCCCATGGCCCTGGTTCCTGCTGCCAGCTTGCGCGGGTCTACCGATCGGGCGTGGCCCGGCGGGGGCTGCCCATAGCGCCGTCGCGCGTGCTGGCCGCTTCGCGGCCCGGCACCCCGACCTCGCGGCCGGACGCTTGGTGCGGAGGTGTGGTCAGGGAGCGATGGCGGCAGCCCACAGGAAGCAGGACAGCTCACGGGCACAGGCGACGGCGATCACGTTGTTGGGCTTGCCCCGCGAGCGCATCCGTGTGTAGACACGATGGACCCGGTACTGGGCTCGGTTGGCGATCTGAAGGATGTGATCGGGCTGGCCTTGCTGCCGGCTGGCCAGCCTCTCTCCGATGCGAGGTGGGCGAGCGTACTGCCAGGCGGCCTCGATCAGCAAGCGGCGGGCGAGGCCGGAGCCGGTCTTGGTGATCGAGCCCTGGTGGTCGGATTCCCCGGACTGGGAACGTGATGGGGTCAGCCCCAGCCAGCAACCCAGTCGGGTAGCTCTCTGGAACCGGGCCCAGTCGGCACTGAGCTCCAAGTGGATGCTGAGGGCGGTGAGCGTATCCACCCCACGGAAGCAGCGCAAGCGAGCAACCGTCGGCCAGTACGGCTTCTCCAGCGCCAGCAGGGAGATGCGTTCGGCCAGTGCGGCCTTGCGACTGGTGAGCCCGTCGGTGGCGGCCATCAGGTCGGCATAGACAAGCTCGCTGATCGGGTCGGGGAACTGCTGGCTGACCAGCCAGCGCCGGTGCCTCTGGGTCCAGGTGGTTGGCTTGGGGTAGATGAGACCGTAGCGCAAGAGCATCTTCGACAGCCGGTGACGGGCGGTCATCAGATCGCGACGGCAGCGGTCATGGGCACGGGTCAGATCGCGCGCCCCCTCGACCTGGAGCGAGGGGACCTTCACCGGCGTCAGCGAGCCCGCCATCAGACAACGGGCGAGCAGCTCGGCGTCCTTGCGATCGCTCTTGACCCGGTCCGCCGGTCCGCGCGGGGTCTTGCCGGGGGCGATCACGTCGACCCGGATCCCCGCCTCCGTCGCCGCCCGATAGAGTCCGAACCCGGTCGGCCCCGCCTCATAGCAGGCCCACACCGGACTGGACAGCGACCCCAGCCAGGTGAGGGGGGCCGACAACCCCTCACCGAACCGAACCCTGGTCAGCTCTCCCGTCATCACGTCGACCGCCGCCGCGTGCGTCGAGCGAGCGTGGACATCCAGCCCCACAAATGTCACAGTTCCAGTCATGGCCGGGCCTCCTCATCACCATTGGGGTCAGCCGGAGCTTTGCTCTCCGGTCAGACAAACCCCCGCGAGGAGTGTCCGGCCTCTCAGCCCGGCAGGCGATCCCTGGTTAGGGCTGCCCACCCCATAGGGTCTACCCGGCCCGGGGTAGGGGCAGAGTGTCCACACTCCGGCGCTATCGGGCCCCGGGGTAGGGGCAGAGTGTCCACACTCCGGCGTTACCGGGCCCGGTGCCCGGGTCGGGGTCACTGCTGCGCGGGGTCAGAGACCGACTGATCGCTGCTCGAAGCGGAGAGCGACGCCAGCTTGCATGCCAGGGCCACGGGAGACAGCGCCATGCGGCCGGTCACGAAGAGCCACCGCGGGATGAGAGACGGCGTCAGCATCTCGATCGGACTCCCCACCCCGAGGTCCGTGCGAAGGGCTTCGGCGGCGAGCAGCCCGGTGCAGACGGCGCCTTCCATACACACGAGGTCGACATGCGACTGACAGTAGTCACCCGCGAGGTACAGATTGTCGAGCTCGGTACGAGCGGTGGGCCGGTACTGCCAGACACCGACATCATTCATGAACAGCGGTTCGGTCACGTTGGACTGGAAGTTGTAGTGATCGATGTCCGACCACTCCAGTCCTGGCAGGAAGCGCATCAGCTCCACCACCATCTGCTGGACCGCCTCGTCTGCCGTCAGCTTCTCCAACGGTTGGAAGTCCGACGCGATGAGCTGCAGAACGGACGTGTCCCGGTGTGGCCAGACACGGGACACGTCGATGAATGACAACCCGAACCGTGAGCCAAGCAGGTTGATATGGCTCCCGGGAAGGTCGGGAAAGCTCCGGTTCAGATACAGGTCAAGCGCGGCCATCGGCTCCGCCCGCAGGTAGGCGACGTTCGCGATTGTCGGGGCCGCGCGGTAGAGATCGTCGTCGACCACCTCCAGCAGCTTCTCGCAGGGAATCGCGATGATCACATGGTCGACAGGTCGGCGCTGGGTCTCTCCACGAGTCTCATCGTGGGTCTCGATCGCGACCACCCGCTGGTCCTGGACATGGATGCGAGTGAGCCGCTGGTTGAGCTCGATCGAGCAGCCGAGCTGCGTCAACCGGCGTGCCAGGGGCTCGATGAAGAGGTTCTGCAAGTCGCCGCGCGTGATGCGAAACATCGGCAGCGGGTAGGCCAGCCAGTTCTGCATCACACGCTGCATGGTCATCGCCGAGACCAGGTAGGTGGGCACGGAGATGCCTTTGAGCATCAGGTCCTGAAACTCCCTCGCCACCTGCTCCGTGCGATAGAACCGAGAACGGATGAACCCGCTGATGCTGATCTGGTCGAGGAACGCCCGCTCGTTGTAGTGCTGGCTCACCAGGTCCAGCGCGGAATAGAAGAACAGGCATGCCTGCTGGAAAGGCAGCACTCCTGCATTGAGGTTCCTCCACACTGACGACAGCGCAGTCATGTTGCGCATCGTCTTCCATCGCGGGAACTGACCCTGGCGGAGTTGAAGGAAGTCGGTGCGATCGACGAAGTGATCGCGAATCCCCAGCTCGTCGACCATCTTCCATACATTCAAGTACCAGGCGGGGAAGATGTGATAGCCGTGGTCGTCATAGTCGCTGCCGTTCTGATTGGACCCGGCCTTGCCCCCTGGTCGAGAGATCGACTCTATGATCTTGACATCGCATCCCCGTTCCAGCAGCCGTAGCGCAGCGGTCATCCCCGCCAGGCCGCTGCCGACCACGGTCACGCTGGGTCGCGGCGAGCTTGCCTCGGCGGACATCGTAGACCTCCAAATCGTTTTCGACGGCTTGCGCAAGTATGCGGCCCGGACCTGTCCCAGGCCACGCTGGACACGCCTCTGACAGACAGAGCGAGCGTTGTGGAAACCACTGGTTGCAAGCTGCCGCGGCGCATGCTTCTCTTCGCCCGTCAGGGCCGGAGATGCTGACCGATCGCCCGCGTCGCCCGCACCGCCCGGGTCCGGAGAGTTGGACCTCCGGCCCCCTCAAGGCTCAGCCGGCGGCTATCTCGAAGGCGCCTCCCCCGGTCGCGTGTTCAGGGCTCGTGCCAGGTTGGCCAGCAGATCCGGCACGTCCATCCTCGGCAGCTGGGCGCGGATCAGGCTGAAGGGTGGCGCCCCGACCTCCCGTGTCGCCGCCAGCGCCGCGTCGAGCTCCTGACCCGTCCGGACGACCGTGGCCGACACATGGCGTCCGGGCGCGAAGGCGGCAGGCAGCCGCTCCCAGCCCCAGCGCGCGATGTCGTTGTAGGGCTGGTCGGGACCGTGGATCGCGCGCTCCACCGTGTAGCCGTCGTTGTCGACGATCACCACCACGGCGCGGATCTCCTCGCGAAGGATGGTCGACAGCTCCTGGACCGTCATCTGCGCCGCGCCGTCCCCGATCAGCAGCACGCCGCGGCTCAGCGCCCGCGCGAGGCAGGCACCCAGCATCGCGGGCAGCGTGTAACCGATCGACGCCCAGAGTGGCTGACCGATGAAGCTGACCCCTCGCGGGAGCCGCAGCGGCGCCATGCCGAAGAACGAGGTCCCCTGCTCTGCGGCCACCACATCGCCCGGCTCGAGGTGGGCCGTCACCGTCTCCCAGAGGTCCGACTGACGCAGCGGAGTCGGCTCCGAGTGGCGCCGTCCGGCCGCGGCGGCGCCGCCGCGATCGGTGCCACCTCTCCCCTCCCGGCCGAGCTCTGGACGATCTCGGCCAGGGTGTCGAGCGCGTCACCCATCGCGATCGGGCCGAAGGTCGCCCACCCGACACTGGCGGTCTCCACGCCCAGCTCGATGGTCCGTTCTCGAGTGATCCGCTGGGTGAAGAAGCCGCTGTTGAGGTCCGTGAACTGAACGCCGGCGACGACCAGGGTCCCCGCGTCCTCGACCGCCTCCCGCACCTCCGGACGGCTCATGGCGCCGGCGTAGATGCCGAGGAAGGTCGGGCTCGCCTCCTCGAGCGTGCTCTTGGCCCAGGGCGACGAGGCGTACCGAAGGGGTCCGGCCTCGATGAGCCGGCGCATCGCATCGGCGACGCCCAGGCGGTGAACGAGGATGCCGACCAGCACGCTCATGCGGGCCGCACCCCCCGACCCCTGGATCAGACGCGTGGCGGCTCCGATGAACGCAGCCAGCGCGTTGGGATCGGTCACCGGCCCGGCGGGCAGCAGCGGCGCCGCCGGCGGACTCACCTCCAACTCTCCGACATCGGCCGGCACCAGCAGGTAGCCGGGCAGGTGACGGTCGCGTACCCGGGTCAGGACGCGATCGATCTCCGAAGTCGCGTTCGTCGCCGTCAGGGCTGCGCGGGCGCACGTGATCTTGGCGTGCATGTCCAGGAACTGCGAGAAGATCCCGTCACCGAGCGAGTGGTGGACGATGCGGTGCGCGGCCTGGTTGCCGGTCGATGGACCTCCGACGATGTGGACCACCGGCACGTGCTCGGCGTAGCTGCCCGTGATCGCGTTGATGGCGCTCAGCTCACCCACGCCGAAGGTGGTGAAGAGAGCCCCCAAGCCGCGCATCCGGGCGTAGCCGTCGGCGGCGTACCCCGCGTTCAGCTCGTTCGTGAACCCCACCCAGCGGATTCCGGGATGCGCGATCACATGGTCCAGCAGACGGAGTGTGTAGTCGCCGGGAACGCCCAGGATGTGCCCGACACCCAGCTCGGCCAGACGGTCCAGCAGGTAGTCGCCAACGGTGTAGGTGCCGGCCATCTGGTTCTCCCTGGCCACCGGGCGGACATGCCGCCTGGCGAGCCCCGCATCTCCCTGGCGACCCGGTCCCTGAACATGATGCCAGGTCGCCCTCCGCCCCGCCGCCCGCCCGCACGCGGCGCCGACAATGGGCGGCGTGAGCAGCCCGGCACCGGGGTGGTTGTTGCTTCACGGTGTGCCGCTGTCACCCGAGATCTGGGCCGGGGTTGCTGAGCAGCTGGCGAACCGCGGCACGGTACTCTGCCCGCGCCTCGACCTGGCGGTGGCGGGAGAGGACCTGCCGGCCGCACTGGCGACCGGCCTGGCCGGCCGGCTCTCGGGACCGACACATGTCGTCGGGCACTCGTTCGGCGGGGAGGTCGCGATCGACCTCGCGTTGACGGCTCCGCACCTGGTCACGGGCCTGACGCTCGTGTGCAGCCGGGACACGCCCTTCCCGCCCTTTGCGGAAGCGGCCGCCGCGCTGCGGGCCGGTGCGACGATCGACGCGGAGAGGGCGATGTCGCGATGGTTCCGGCCGGAGGAGCTTGCCGCCGCCGGGCCGCTGGTCGAATACGCGCGACGGCAGATCCAGCACGCGGACCGACCTGGCTACGCGCGAGCTCTGGACGCGATCGCGGCCTATGACCGGTCGGCTCTCGTGTCCTCGATCGGAGTGCCGGTCACGCTCGTGGCGGCGGAGCTCGACCCCGTCTCGACTCCCGCCGCCATGGCGGACCTGGCTTCGCGGCTTCCACTGGCCCGGCTCCACGTCCTCCCGCGCGCCGCGCACCTCTCGCCGTTCCTCGATGCCCCGACGCTCGCCACCCTCATCCGCTCCACCCCGAGTGCCGGCGTCCGGGGCGTTTGACGCGGCTCGGATGGCCCGAGCGCCGGCCCTCGGGTGAGTGCTGGCGTGGCCGGCCGGACCTGGGACAGTAGCGCACATGAAGAGGGGAGTTGAGGGCGGGCCGGCGACGGCGGCGGACCAGCTGGTCGGCATCCTCGCCGACGAGGGCGTGGACCACCTGTTCTTCAATCCGGGGACCGATACCGCACCCGTCCAGGAGGCCCTGGCAGTCGCCCGCGAACGCGGGCTGCCCCACCCCGAGACCGTGCTCTGCACCCACGAGCAGGTGGCGCTGTCGGCGGCGTTGGGCAGCTACCTGGTGACGGGACAGGCCCAGGCCCTGATGGTGCACGTCGACGCCGGGACGCTCAACCTCGGGGCCGCGGTCCACAACATCCAGCGCAACGGGGTGCCGGTGGTCGTGATGGCCGGGCGCTCTCCCTACAGCCTCCACCCCGAGGTGCCCGGGCACCGTGACTCACCCATCCACTGGCAGCAGGACGAGCCCGACCAGGCCGCCGCCATGCGGGCCTACGGGAAGTGGACGATGGAGGTTCCGCGCGGACGCGAGCTGGGCGGGCTGGTCCGCCGGGCGTTCCAGGTCGCGAGGACCGCTCCGGCCGGGCTCACCTACCTGATGCTGCCGCGCGAGGCGCTGATGGACCCGCCCGGCGAGGAGGCGCGCGCGCTGACCGTCCCCTCCCTCCCGGCTGCCGATCCCGGCGCTCTGCAGGAGGTGGCCCGCCGCCTGGCCGGCGCCCGCCACCCGGTGATCGTCACCGACCGGCTCGGACGCCGCCCGCAGTCGGTGGAGACGCTGGTCGCGATCGCGGAGCTGCTGGGCGCGCTCGTCGTGGAGACGCGTGACGCGGTCAACTTCCCCGCCCGCCACCCGCTCTATGCGGGGGAGAGGACGGCGGCGGTGTTGGGGCGTGCGGACGCGGTCCTGCTGCTCGACTCGGAGGTGCCGTGGGTGCCGGCGACCGGTGCGCCTTCGCGCGACGCGACCGTGCTCCAGATCGATCTCGACTGCGTCAAGCGCACCATGCCGACCTGGACCTACCCGATCGACCTCGCGGTCACCGCCGACAGCGCGACCGCACTGCCCGCCCTGCTGGCAGAGTTGGACGCGCTCGGGTCGCCGGAACGAAGGCGACGGTGGGCAGAGTACCGCGCGGAGGCCGAGTCGGTGGCGGCCGTCATGCAGAGGGAGTGGGAGGCGCGGTCGACCTCGGAAGCACCAGACGACACCGCGGATGCGATGCTGGCCGCACTCGACCGCGCTCTCCCGGCCGACGCCCTGACGATCGAGGAGGCGGTGACCAACAAGCCGGCCTGCACGCGTCAGCTGCACCGTCCCGTGGGCCGCCACTTCGGGATCGGCGCCCCGGCGCTGGGAAGCGGCCTGGGAGCGGCGCTGGGGGCCAAGCTCGCCGACCCCGCGGCGCAGGTGATCGCCATCACCGGTGACGGCGCCTTCAACTTCGGCGTGCCCACGGCAGCCATCTGGTCCGCGCACCACGCGCGTGCGCCGTTCGTGACGCTGATCCTCGACAACGGCGCCTACCTGGCTTCCCGGCGACCGGTGGAGCGCCTCTTCCCCGACGGGGCGGCTCGCCGCGGCAACACGTTCCCGGAAACCCGGCTCGACGGCCCGCTGGACTATGCCGCCCTGGCCCGGGCGTGCGGCGGCGAAGGCCTGGTGGTGGAGCGACCGGACCAGGTCCCCGGCGCACTGGAGAGGGCCCTCGCGTGCACCCGGCAGGGCCGCTGCGCCGTCATCGACGCGCGGCTTCCAGAGCCCGGCTGACGGGAGGGCCCCTCAGCTCCAGAGGCGGTCGTTGCCCCTTCGCGGGTCCCAGTCCTCGGTCGGGGTGTCGAAGAAGACCGGGTCCTCGGGGTCCAGGTGCTCGCGGAACACGTCCTCGTTGATCCCGGAGAAGCCGAGTCCGGGCGCGTCCGGCAGCGTGATCTGGCCGTCCTCGATGATCGGGTTGGGGAGTCCGCTGACCAGCTCGGACCAGAAGGGCACGTCCGCCGCGTGATGCTCCAGCACCAGGAAGTTGGCGGTCGCGGCCCCGATGTGGGCGGCCGCCATGGTCGCGATCGGTGTCGCCGCCATGTGGAGCGCCATCGCGATGCCGTGCTCTTCCGCCAGCTCGCCGATCCGCTTGGTCTCCAGGATCCCGCCCGAGGTGGCGGGGTCGGGGTGCACGATGCGCACCGCCTCCCGCTCGATCAGGGGCCGGAAGCCCTCACGCAGGAAGATGTCCTCCCCGGTGCAGGTCGGGGTGCCGATGGAGGTGGTGATGTCGCGCCACTGCTCGGTCAGCTGCCAGGGCACCAGGTCCTCCACCCAGGCCAGCGTGAAGGGCTCCAGCGCCGCCGCCAGGCGGATGCACGAGCTCACGCCGAGATGCCCGAAGTGATCGGCCGCGATCGGGATGTCGTAGCCAACCATGGAACGGGCGGTGGCGACATAGTCGACCAGGTGCTGGATGCCGCGATCGGTGAGCTGGATCCCGGTGAAGGGATGCATGACCTGCGTCTCCGCGAGCGCCCCGGGCGGCGCGATCACCGCCCCCGGCACGTCGCGGAGGAGGTCGACGCCGACGTCCATCTTGAGGAACCGGAAGCCGCGCTGGCGGCGCTCGATCAGACGCCGGCCCATCGCCTCGCCGTCCAGCTCGGTCGGCGTGTCGACGTAGCAGAGCACCCGCTCTCGGAACTTCCCGCCCGCCAGCTGGTAGGCGGGGACCCCGTAGGCCTTCCCGGCCAGGTCCATGAGCGCCATCTCGACGCCGCACACGCCGCCGGCTCCCCGCGCGTGGTGGCCGAACTGCTTGATCCGCCGGAACAGCCGGTCGACGTCGCAGGGGTTCTCGCCCAGGATCCGGCTCTTGAGCAGCAGGGCGTAGTACTTGCCGGCGCCGTCGCGCACCTCGCCGTATCCGGAGATCCCCTGGTTGGTGTCGATGCGGAGGATCGTGGAGTGGAACGGGACCCCGGCCAGGTTGGCGATCCGGAGATCGGTGATCCTGAGGTCACTGGGCCGGCCCGCGGTCCGCACCGCGTCGAGAGCGCTCTCCGTCGTCATCGCATCCACACCTCACCGGTACCCCGGTCACCGACCAGGGCCCTCGAACGCCGTGCCGCAGGATCGCAACGACGGCCCGGATACTACTAGCAGCCAGCCACGCTACCTGCCCGACACCTGCCAAGGCCCCGCCAGACCCGAGTGCCGGCGTTCAGGGCCGGCGGCGCGCCGCAAGGGCCCCCCAGTGCCGGCACCCGGCCACCGGCCGCCCGCTCTGCCGTAGGATCGCGGAATTCAAACGAGGGGGTCGTGGCGATGAGTGGGTGGACTTCCGGCGACGTGGACGTCGACGGCGTGCGGCTCCACTATCACCGGACCGGGGGCGACGGACCGCCGCTGGTGCTGCTGCACGGCTTCTCCGACGCCGGCCTGTGCTGGACGCGCGTCGCTCGCGACCTGGAGCCCCACTACGACGTCGTGATGCCGGACGCCCGCGGTCACGGACTGTCCGAGCGAGCCCACGGCAGGCGTGAGGCCGGCTCGCTCGCCGCCGACGCCGCCGGCCTGATCCGCGCCCTGGACCTCGGCCGCGTCGCATTGATGGGGCACTCGATGGGCGCCGCCACCGCTGCCGAGGTGGCCGGCGCCGAGGCCGACCTGGTCGCGTGCGTGGTCCTGGAAGACCCGCCCTGGCGCGACCGGACGGACGGGGCATCCGGTCGCTGGGACCACCTCCGCCGTGCCCGAGAGCTGCCGCCGGAGGCTCTGATCGCCTACGGCCGGGAGCAGAACCCGACCTGGGACGACGTCGAGCTCGGCCCGTGGGCGGAGGCCAAGCGGGAGTTCGACCTTTCGCTGGTGGATTCCCCGCGCGCCGAGCCGCGACCCTGGCGGGAGATCGCCGCCGCCATCCGCTGCCCGATGCTGCTCATCACCGCCGACACCGACCTGGGTGCCATCGTCACCCCGGAGGCCGGTGCCGAAGCCGCCCGGCTGGCCGGCGGCCGGGTCGAGCATATCGAGGGGGCTGGTCACAACATCCGCCGGGAGCGGTATCCGGACTACCTGGCCACGGTCAGGAACTTCCTGCAGCACGTGTACCCCGCCGGTCTGCCCGCGGAGGAGGCGACCTGAGGTGGCGCGCGGAGACCGCGTCCTGGTGGTGATGGATGTCGGGTCCGGTCAGACTCGCGAGTTCTCGATCGCCGCCACCCAGGCGGGGCGGCGCGTCGAGGTCAACACCGGGTCGCGGCAGACGACGGTCACCGAGGTGACGAGGACGGGGAAGCCGGTGCGCAACGCCACGTTCCTGACCTCCCGGGTCGTCGCGCTGGTCGAGCAGCCGCGGGAGGCGGCCCGCCGGCGGACACCGGTCGAGCAGCTGCGACTCGCGGTCGAGGATCAGGGGCCCGGGTCGACGGCGCCGGGGGAGGATCCGCTCCTCTGAGGGGTCAGCGGGGCGGGAGGCGGCGGGAATCCCGGCGCCTCCCATCCCCCTCAGACCAGGTTGTCGATCCGCTCCCGGTACTCCTCGGTCGAGATCTCGCCCCTCGCGTAGCGCTCGTGCAGGATCGCCCGCGCCCGTTCGAGAGCGAGCTCCGGCGAGTCCGCCGGCTTCACGCCCTCGCCGTCAGGGCCGTCGGGAGGGCCACCCCAAGGATGGCCGGGTCCACCGGGACCCCAGGGCCGGCGTGGACCGCCCGGCCCCCAGGGTCCGCCCCTCATCCAGCGGCCGCGGCGGGCGCGACCGAAGAACAGGAAGACGACGGCCCCGATCGCGAAGAACCAGAGCAAGAGCCAGATCGGGCCGGCCAGGGCCCAGGGACCAGGTCCCCCGCCCGGGCCGTACGGACCCATGTAGAGCGCCGCCAGTGACAGCATGTGTACCTCCACTCAGACCATGGCCGCCGCTTGCGGGCGGCCCAGCATCAAAAACGCGATCACCGCGCCGGCGCCCACCGCGAGGGGTGCGGCCTGCGCCATCCAGTGCAAGGTGCCCGTGAGGACGGGCTCCCGGGTCATTCCGGAGATCACGGTAAGCGCACCCCACAGGAACCCTGCGGAAGCGAGTACAACCGCAATCCTCGGGCGCGAGCGTGAGGCCCCCCGACGCTCGGAGTGACCGCCGCCGGCGCCCCGACTGCGGGCGGCGCCGAGCACCGCGGGCCGCCTCCGCGGGCTGGATCCTGCATGTCTCCATCGTCCCCGCGACGCGCCTCCCGCGGCATCCGCCCGCTGGTGGAAACGCGCCTACGCGATGCTGCGTACCCCGGTACGCGCCCCCGCCCTCAGCCCGCGAGTCCCGATTGAAAGGCGATGACCACGAGCTGCGCCCGATCCCGCGCCTCGAGCTTGCTCATGGCACGGCCGACGTGGGTTCGGACGGTGTCCGGCGACACGAAGAGCCGCTCCGCGATCTCGTCGTTGTGCAGTCCCTCGGCGACCAGAGACACCACCTGCCGCTCGCGATCGGTGAGCGTGTCGAGGTACGGATGCGGGGCCCGGCGCGGCGAGCGCGGTCCGGCGAACGTTCCGATCACCCGGCGCGTGACGGCCGGCGAGAGCAGCGAGTCGCCGGCCGCGACCACCCGGATCGCACGCAGCAGCTCGGTCGGCTCCGCGTCCTTGGTCAGGAATCCGGAGGCGCCGGCGCGCAGCGATTCGAAGACGTACTCGTCGAGCTCGAAGGTCGTCAGCATCACCACCCGCGTCTGGGCAAGCGCCGGGTCGCCGGTGATCGTGCGCAGCACCTCCAGCCCGTCCATCTCCGGCATCCGGATATCGAGCAGCAGCACCCGTGGGCGTGTCGCGCGGACCACCTGGAGTGCCTCGCGTCCGTCCCCCGCCTCGCCTGCCAGCTCGACATCCGGCTCGGTCTCGATCAGCACGCGCAGCCCGAGGCGGACCAGGGGCTGGTCGTCGGCGACGACGACCGTGATCACGCGCCCGTCCCCGCCAGCGGCAGCCGGGCCCGAACCCTGAAGCCTCCGCCCGCCATCGCGCCCGCCTCGAGGGTCCCGCCGACTGCCGCCGACCGCTCACGCATTCCGGCGATGCCCTGGCCGCCCGGCTGGGGTGGGGCGCCGGGGCGGGCGCCGCCGTCATCGGTCACCTCGATCCCCACCGCTTCCTCCCCATAGTCGACCACCACGCGCGCGCGCGCCTCACCCGCATGGCGCAGCACGTTGGTCAGCGACTCCTGCACGATGCGGTAACCGGCCAGGTCGATCGCGGCCGGCACCCCGTTGCGCCGGCCGGTGGCCGACAGCTCGACCGGAAGGCCGGAGGTGCGCATGGTGTCGATCAGCGCCGGCAGATCGAGGAGCCGCGGCGGCGGCCGACGGGGCGCCGCGCCGGCGTCGACCTCGCCCCGGTAGAGCGCCAGCGTCGCCCGCAGCTCGTCAAGGGCGTCACGGCTCTGCTGGTGGATCGCCTCCAGCGCCACCCGTGCCTGCTCCGGCCGCCGATCCATCACGTGCAGCGCGATACCGGACTGCATCGTGATCACGGCGAGGCTGTGCCCGACCACGTCGTGCACCTCTCGCGCCACCTCCAGTCGTTGGCCGTAGGTGCGGCGGCGCTGTTCCTCCGCGAGCGCTCGCGACCGCAGGCGGGAGCGGACCCGCAGCGTGCGTCCGAGGGCCCACGGCACCCCGAGCAGAGGCACCCAGACCACGAAGTCGACCGGCAGCTGCCGGAACTGGCCCGCGACCGCGACTCCGATCAACCACAGCGCGCAGCTGGCGGCGGCGATCGGGAGCGACACCCGCAGCGGGGCCTGGAAGCCCAGCGAGCCCACCTGCAGCGCGCCGACCAGAAAGACCGGGCCCGCCGGGATCCCTCGAAGGATGGTCCCGAGCACCGCGAGCGAGGTGATGGCGGTAGCCACCGGCGGCACCACTCGCCGGAGCGCGAGGGACAGCCCGCCGAGCCACAGCAGCCCGATGTCGCCCGCCGGCAGGCGGAAGGCAGGCGCGCCCTGTCCCCCCGCCATGTGCGGATTGCCCCACCACGCCGCCGAGGCGGTGAGGAAGAGGCAGGCCACGATGGCGAGGACGACGTCGATCAGCAGCGCGCGCGGGCCCGGCCAGCGCGGCCGGAGGAAGGTCGGGAACACCGGTCGTGATCGACGATAGCGCCCGGGCGCCGGCTGCGCATCCGCCGCGGCGCGTAGCCCCTCTACGCGGTGGGCCGTACGCGCCCGCCTCCCGTCCGGGGGCCCGGGCGGTGCCGGCGGTGTAACGGCGAGGCGTACTGGAGGATGCGGACGCCGACCCTCCCCCGAAGTGCATCTACCCCCAGGCGAGCCTCTAGGACCGAGGCCGGCGTTCCGCGCCCCTCACTCACGCCGGGGTAAGCGCCTGAGTGCCGGCACTCGGGGATTCCGCGAGGCGTGCGGAGGCCCCGGTGCCGGCGGTCGGGGACGCTACAGGTGGCGGCGCGCGGCGTCGGCCGCCTGTGCGAGATCGGTCAGCAGCTCGAAGAACGCGGGCGGCTGACCGAGGAACAGTTGGTCCGCCGTCAGCGCCTTGACGGCGGCCATGGCCCCGGCCAGCGGTGACGACGTGGGCCGGATGCCGGATGACGGAGCACACGGGCAGGTCCGGGCTCAGGAACTGGCAGGGCTCGGGCAGGATCAGGTTGGTCTGGAACAGCTCGCCGCCTGGCGACGCGTTGAGATCGGGGAACGTGACGTGGGTCTCGGGGTCGACGACGCCCGCGAGGGGCTGCGAGACCGCGTTGCCCGCCTTGTCGTGCCAGAGGCTGAAATGGTCCACCTCGACTCCGCCGATGCTGACCACGATCCGCAGCACCTCGGGGTCGCTGACCTGAAGGGCGAGCGTGGTGTAGAGGCTCGATCCCCCCTGTTCGATGAACGCGAAGTGGGATCCGGCCGTGTTCGCGATCGCCTGCATGCGGAGCTGGGCGGGCGTCCCGGTCGGCGCGTCCGGCTGCTGCTGGCCGGGCGGGGTGTCGGTGTCGTTGAGTGGGACCGCCGGCTGGTTCTGGATCGTTACCGCCTGGGGGAACGTGGCGCCCAGGTCTGGGTTGGTGGTGGCGCGGTAGCGGATGTACCAGCTGGTATCGACGTCGAGCTTCTGCAGGTTGGTCAGCCGCTTCACCTGCCTGGCTCCGGTCGCCTGGGTGCTCGGCAGCTTCCGGAAGTGCTCGAGGCTGACGGGCTGTGCGCCGCGCGACTGCAGATAGGCGTTCAGGAACGCCGCATGGCTCATCTCGTCGTCGGTGTTGTCGGAGATGTACTGCGGCATGTCGCTGTCCAGGTTCTGGAGCGCGAGGATGTAGGCGGGATTGCCGCCAGTGGCGCCGCCAAGCTCCGCGTACTGCCCCCAGAGGTCGCTCTCGATGATCTCCGCGGCGGCGAGGAACCGCAGGATCGCCGCATCGCCCTCCGGGAGGTCATGGCGCTGGACGTCCGCCGCCTGCGGGATGGCCGCTGCCGGCAGCGCCGCGACCGGAAGCGCGGCGCCCGCGATGCCGATGCCTCTCAGGAACGAGCGGCGCCGGACGACCCGATGCCAGCTCGCCGCCAGATCCTCCTTCAGCTCCTGACCCATGTTCGCCTGCTTGGCCGGGTCAACGGCCGGTGGGTCCCCAGGCGAGCACCGCGTCGAAGGGAGGTACAGCGGCGGGTTACGGTTCCGACCGGAGGCCGGCGCGGCGTGGCAAGGTCCGCACCCCGGCCGCCACCGCTCTTCACACGACGGGGAAAGCACGCGAGTGCCGTCTTGCGTCAGAGCCCCCGTGCCGCCGGCGATCACGGTCAGCGGGGCAGAGGGCGACCCTCGCGGCAGGCGCGGGCGTACTCGCCGGGGGTGAACCCGACCATCCCGGTGAACTCGCGGATGAGATGGGCCTGGTCCGCGTAACCCAGCGCGAGCGCGAGATCGGCCCACGAAACCTCCTCGCCTTTCCCTGCCCGCTCCGCCGCCTCCAGCAGGCGGTACCGCCGGATGGTCCACTTGGGGGCCGCCCCGACCTGCTCTCGAAACAGGCGCTGGAGAGCGCGAACGGAGATGCCGTGCCGGGCCGCCACCTGGTCGACTCGATGCAGCGCCGGATCACCGGCGATCTCCTCGGCCAGGTCGCGCGCCAGCTCGGTCCGCGGGGCGGAGGCGGGTGCGCGGCGCCGGAACAGCCGGTCCGCCACCGCCGCCCGTGCGGCGCCGTCCGGGGCGCTCACGATCTCCTCCCAGGCGGCTTCACCGGCCTCGCGGAAGACCGCACTCAACGGCACCACGCGGCCGGTGAGCTCACCGATCGGACCCGCCCAGAACGGGGTGAATCCCGCCGGCCGGAAGAGCACGCCGAGCGCCCAGCCGCGCCCTTCCAGCGTCTGGACGTTGACCCCTCGTTCCAGTCCGTAGACGTTGGCGTAGGCAGGGGTGAACACGACGTTGACCGCCGGGTGCGGGAGGACCGCCTGGCTGAACGGTCCGGCGCCGCCTTGTTCCCACGCCACCGCCCAGTAGTGGCGGACGAAGCGGTCGACGCCGGGTCCCGGCGGGTACCGCCGGAGGTCGAAATGGCGCGCCCCGAGCCGGGGCTGCAGCACCCCCCGGGAATCGTCGCTCAGCTGTTCGATTCCGGCCATCCTTGCCCCACCGCGTAGTGTCGCGTTTTTTCAAGCGCCGGGAGGCGCCCACCGCCTACCGTTCTCACTATGCAAGTTCAGAACCCGCAGGCAGCGATGCTGGGCGACGTGATGCGCAAGACGGAGGGGATCATCGCCGGGGTGAAGCCGGACCAGCTGGCCCTCCCGACGCCGTGCACCGACTGGAGCGTGCGGGAGCTGGAGAACCACCTCGTCGGGTGGGCCCGCCACTTCGCCGCCCGGGAATCCGGTCAGGACGCCGCCGGCGACCCCGGCAGCTACCAGACGGGCGAGGACCCGGCGCGGGAGTTCGACGAGGCGAGGGTGGCCCTGATCGGGGCTCTCGACGGCAAGCTCTCGGCCCCCGCCGACCCCGCCCAGTCGGGTGGGTTCCCACCGTCCGCGCTGACCACCATGCTGACCGGCGAGTACGTCCTCCACGGGTGGGACCTGGCCACCGCGACCGGCCAGCCGGTGCCCTTCACCGACCAGGAGGCCGAGACCTGCCTGGGCATGCGCTCGTTCTTGACCACCGAGAACCGGAGCCCGGCGTTCGGACCCGAGCTTCAGCCGCCGGCCGGGGCGACGCCCCTTCAGGAGTTCATCGCGTTCTCGGGGCGAGAGCCGGCGTAGAGGAGCGGTGCGTCCGCGCCCGCCCTGCCGTGGGGTGCCGCAACGCGGACGCTCCGCTGCCGATCGGCGCCGCGATCAGGTCGTCGTGGTGGTCGTCGTCGAGGTCGGGTCGGGCTTCCTCATCTGGGCGGCCACCAGCCCTGCCAGCCGGTCGTAGTCGAGCTGGTCCGCCACGTCGCCGGCGAAGACCTCTTCGAGTCCTTCTTTTCGCGGCGCGCGAAGGGCGTCGAAGACTTGCTTCGAAGTGTTCGAAAGCTCCTCGAAGAAGCGGGCGTTGCCGTCTCGCAGTCCGGCCAGGATGCTGTTCGTGAGTCCGTCGGTCGCCACGGCCTCGGGGGTGAGCGCGGTGCTGAGCGTGTGCAGCGACTCCGCAGATGCGTTGGAAAGGCCGCCCAGCAGCTCGACCACGGCCACCAGCGACCTCCGCGAAGGGGCTCGTGCTGCCCTTGCCACCCGCACGGATGGTTTTCGGACGTCCATGTCCTCGCTCGGTGGGCCGGCAGGGGTCTTGGTAGCCATGTGTGTCCTCCAAACAGTTACCGAATCAGCGCGACTCAAGCTCGCCGAGCATCCTGCTCATCAACACGAACAACACCACCAGGATCGGCAAGATCAACAGCAGGTGCCGTCCAGTGTATTGATCCAGACTTCCCAGCGGACCGACTCGCAGCGCCGGAATATGTGCCACGAGTATCCCCAGGGTGAACAGAGCGAGGAGGATTCGGCCGTAGCGCAGCATCACCACGAGCACCCGCTCAAGCTGTGAGACCTCTCGCTGGTAGGAGTGCGCCATCTCCGGCAGCTTGACGTCCAGCCAGTTCACAAGACTGAACGTGGTGCTGAAGAATCGCAGCCAGGCCTGACCGGCAGCCACCAGGTCGGGCCTCAACGCGCGTGCCAGCTGGCGGGTGGTCTCTTCTCTCACGAACGCGCGAACGTCCGGGAGCCAGTCGATCGTCGGGTCCAGCCGGAGCAGGATCATATCGACGCCGATCACGGTCCGGTACACGCGCAAGAGATCCGCAGGCAACCTCAGGCCGGCGCGGCGGATCGCGTCGAAGAGGCGCAGGAACAGACGTCCGGTGCTCCTTTCCTGAACGCTGGCCTGGGGGTCCTTGGAGGCCTCCATCCACTCTCGAAGGATGCCTTTCGCTTCGAGCTCGAAGCCGCTCAAGTCCCGAACCGGCAGGGGCGACAGGCTGTTGAGCAACGCCTCCCAGGCTGCCTGGACGCGGTCGTTGGCGAGAGCGCCGAGCAGTCCGAACTGCTGCTCCCACGTCGCCTCGTCCAGCCATCCGACCATGCCGAAGTCGACCCAGGCGAGGCTGCCACCATCCCTCAGGATCAGGTTGGCCGGGTGTGGATCGGCGTTGAACACGCGGTGATCCATCGTCTGCTCCAGCATCGAACGAAGCAGGAGCTTGGCCGTTCGCCGGGGGCCGATCCCACGCGCGGCCCACCTCTCCAGACGCGCCTTGTCGCCGGCCTGGACCGCGGCCAGCAAGTGCGTGATCGGCACGCCGTCGATGCGCTCCATCGTGATCACCCGGCGGCTGGACAGACCGAAATAGATCCGGGGCGCGTAGTGGTCGATCTCGTCCGCCGCCAGGTTCCGATGGAACAGATCGGTGTCCCGTGCCTCCCGGCGGAAGTCCAGCTCCTCATGGGTGAGCGCCGAGAGCTCGCGTGCGAGTGCGTAGAGCTTCAGGCTGGTGAGGATTCCGAAGGCGCGGAAGAAGCGTCCCATCACGAGCAGGTAGGACAGGTCGACACGAATCTTCCGGACGATCCCCGGCCGCATGACCTTGACGGCCACCGGCTCTCCCGTCTTCAAGGTGGCGGCGTGAACCTGCGCGATCGATGCCGAACCGAGCGGCGTGGCCTCGAGACTCATGAAGCTGTCGAGGACCGGGCGGCCGAGGTCCTGCACGATGACGCGCTCGATCTTCTTCACGGCTACCGGATGAACGTGATCGAGGAGCGTGGCGAGCTCGTCGCAGTACGCGGCCGGCAGCAGGTCGTAGCGCATGGAGAGCACCTGGCCCATCTTCACGAAGCCACCGCCGCACGACTGCAGGTAGCGCCGGAAGGTCGCCGGTCGCGCCGGCCCGGAAAAGAGAAGTTGAGGGACGTAGAAGATGGACAGCAGGAGCAACCAAGACGACCGGGCCACCGCGTAGATGAAGAACGGGAGGCGGTAGCGCTCGGCTGGAGCGCGGGCGATGGCGTCCGCCGTCTGCGGCGCTGCCGGCAGCGGCAGCGGCGCGCCGGGCAGGTCGGTCAGGTCTATCTCCTCGGTCACCGGTTCAGCCCTGCCGGGTGCCCGACAAACGAATCCGCGACCAGGGTAACCGCCGCGGGGTGGCACTCGAGTGCGTCAACTTCGACCCTCCCGTCGGACCTTCGGTGGCCGCATATGGACAGTAAGGATAGCGGCGGCCCGGCCGGTCGGCTCCCGGCCGTCCGGTGCAAGTTAGACCGAATCCGAACTGTGTATGGGGCCGGGCGGACGGGTCCTACTGCTCGACCTCGAAGTCCGAGTGCCGGCGGTCGATGTTCTCGAAGCGGGTGAGCTCGCGGATGAACCGCAGGTCGATGCTGCCGGTGGGGCCGTTGCGGTGCTTGGCGATGATCACCTCGGCCACGCCCGGTTTCTCTGATTTCTCCCGGTTGTAGTAATCGTCTCTATAAAGAAACACCACAAGGTCGGCATCTTGTTCGATTGATCCGCTCTCTCTCAAGTCCGACAGGATGGGACGCTTGTCGGGCCGCTGCTCGGGCGCGCGGGAGAGTTGAGAGCAGGCGATGATCGGGACCCGCAGCTCGCGCGCGATCGCCTTCATCGAACGCGAGATCTGCGACACCTCCTGGACCCGGTTGGAGTCGCCGGAGGACGCACGCCCGTGCATCAGCTGCAGGTAGTCGACGATGATCAGCGCGACGCTGTCACGAGCGCTCGCCTGCCGGGCTTTCAGCCGCAGGGTCAGGTCGTCGAGGATCGGGGTGTCGTCGATGAAGATGGGCGCGTCGCCGAGCGGCCCCAGCGAGTAGACCAGCTGCTCGTGCTCGCGCTCGCTCAGCATGCCCCGGTGGAGGCGCTGGGCGTCGATGCGCGCCTGCTCGCACAGCATCCGCTCGACCAGCTGCTCCTTCGACATCTCGAGGCTGAAGATGGCGACCGGGAGCTTGTGCTCGATCGCGGCGTGGAGCGTGATGTTGAGCACGAACGACGTGTTGTGGGTGGGGACCCGGCCCCTCCCGGCCTGATAGAGCCGGGTCGCGGAATCGACCTGGATGCAGCGCACCGGCACGCTGGGCACCGGCTCCACCTCCACCACCCAGACCCCCGCTTCTGCACACCCCGGGCCAACGCGCGCGGCGGAAGCAACGGGGTGTGCAGAAACGGCCGAGACCGCGGCGGCGGCGGTGGAAGCGACGGGCAGGTGGTGCGCGGGGGCACCCGCCGGGGTGCGCAGCGTGCGCCGGACCTCGAGGGTCGAGACCACCCTGAAGCGCGGCGTCCGGCCCGGCTCCGGCTCCGCCGACGTCGTCCACCGGTGGTCGGCGTCGGCCACCACGCTGGTGCCGTCCGAGAACGCGACCCGGTAGCAGTCGCGGCCCACCTGCACCGGGGTGACGCAGGTGACGCGGCAGGCTCTCCCCTCCTCGTCCACCACCTGGTCACCGATGCGCAGCGCACCCATCGTCGTCCAACCCGCGGGGGTCGGGATCGGGGTGTCGAGGGCGAGCGCCTTTCCCATCGAGGGCCGGCCGGCGATCACGATCATGTCCGAGGCTTTGAATCCGTTGGTGACCCGGTCGAGCTCGTGGAAGCCGGAGGGCACCCCTACCACCCCGCCCCCCGAGGCCATCTGCGCATCGATGCGGTCCATCGCGGGCTTGAGCAGGTCGTAGAGCCGCTCCATCCCGGCGCCCGTCCGCTGCTCGGCGATCGAGAAGACCTTCGCCTGGGCGCTGTTGAGTGCCTCCTCCGCCTCGAGCGCGTCGTTGTACCCGAGCGCCGTCACCTCTCCCCCCGCCGAGATCAGCGCCCGCTTGTAGGCGTGGTTCTTGACGATGCGTCCGTAGTACTCGACGTTGGCCGCGGTCGGCGTCTGCTCGACCAACGTGGCGAGGTGCGCGCGCCCTCCGACTCGCTCCAGCACTCCCTGCTTCTGCAGCTGGTCGCCGAGCGTGACCAGATCGATCGGCTCGCCTTCACGGAAGAGCTCGATCGCCGCCCGGTAGACCTGCGCGTTGTTCTCGCGATAGAAGTCCTCCGGCTGGATGATCTCGAGCACGCGCGAAAGCGCGGTCTGGTCGAGCAGGATCGCCCCCAGCACCGACGCCTCGGCCTCCAGGTCGTGCGGGGGCACCCGGCCCGTGCCGGAAACAGGTACGGAAAGACTCATGGCCGTTCCCTCGGCGAGGGCGGCCTAGCGATCTTGGGTGACGATCAGGTTGATGCGGGCGTTGACGTCGCGGTGGAGGTGCAGGTTGACCTCGTGCTCACCCAGCTGGTTGATCGTGCCGTGCATCTCGATGCGGCGCCGGTCGACCTCCACGTTGTGCTGCGCCTTGAGCGCCCTGGCGACGTCGTCGCTGGTGACGGAGCCGAACGCGCGGCCCTCCTCGCCGATCTTCAGGCGCACGACCACGGTCTTGTTCCCGATCTGGTCGGCCAGGTCCTGCGCGACATCACGGTCCTTGGCCTCGCGCCGGGCGGCCGCTTGCCGGATCCGGTTGGCCTCGCGCTCGATACCGCGACCCGCGACGACGGCGAGGTGGCGGGGAATCAGGTAATTGCGGCCGAACCCGTCCGCAACCGCCTTGACGTCGCCGGCAATTCCGACGTTCTCGACGTCTTTCGTCAACATGACCTTCACGGTCGCTTCACTCCTCCTGGTTCGGCCGGGCCCCCCGGGACCTCCGGCTCGGGTCCTCGCAGGGTGGCCCGCGCGGCCTCCACCCCACTTCGCACTGCCTCCACGACCGTGCGCCAATCCTTGTCGAACACGCTGCGCTGCTCGTTCAGCGCCACCTGCTGCTCCTCGACCACACCGCGCGGCGCGGTGTCGTTGAAGACGCGCACCGCGAGCAGGGCCAACGGTATCGCCTCCATCTGACCGAGCGGCACCCAGTCGGGCAGGTCGATGGGACCGAGGAGCAACCCCAGCGCCCCCACCAGCGCCGCCTTGGACCTCAGCGGCACGCGCTGGTCGCGGAACAGGCAGTATGTGAGTTTAGCCTGCGCGGGCAGATCAAGGAAGAGCGGGGCGAGCCGGGAGAGGAAGGGCGGCATGCGAGAAGATACAGAGTACGCAGCCGATGCCTCGTTCGCGACAGCGACCGGCGCGGCGGCTTCAATGGGGTCGCCACCCTGGATTCAGCCTGTCGGTCGCGAGCCGGGCGGGGTGACGAGGAGGCCCGCGACGGGTTCCGGTGAGGGCAGTTGACCGGCCGGCGCCGGCGGAGGATGCGATGGAGTTCCTGGTCGAGTTCGAGATCGCCGTACCGGAAGGAACTCCGGCCTCCGAGTCCAACCGCCGGCTTCAGGAGGAGGGGGTCGCCTCCGCCGGGCTGGCCGAGGAGGGCCACCTGATCCGGGTCTGGAGGTCCCCGGTGGCCGGCGGGGAGCCGAGGACCGTCGCCCTCTACCGGGCCGACAGCGCGGCCCAGCTCGACGACCTGCTGGGCGCGCTCCCGCTGGCCCCGTGGATGCGGCACACGGTGAAGCAGCTGGAGGCCCATCCGTTCGACCCGGCCGGGGTCGGGCGGCGTCCCCCGGGCAGCCTCCCCGATCCGGCTCTGACACTGGTCTACCGGCTGGAGGCGACGCTCGGCAAGCCACTGGACCTCGGCGATACCGCCGCCGGGCACAAACGGATCGCACCCCTGACCGGCGGGAGGTTCACCGGTCCGCGGCTGCAGGGCCGGCTGCTCCCCGGCTCGAGCGCGGACTGGCAGACAGTCCTGCCGGATGGCACCACGTTCGGAGACATCCGCTACACGCTCCAGACCGACGCCGGTGAGGTGCTGTACGTGCGGTCCCGGAGCGTCCGCCACGGTAGGCCCGAGGTTCTGGCCCGCCTCGGACGGGGCGCAGACGTGGACCCGAGCGAGTACACGTTCCGGACCTCGACGCAGATCGAGACCGGAGCCGGTCACCTGGACTGGCTCAACCAGGGGGTCTTCGTCAGCGTCGCCGGCCGGCAGCCGGCCGCTGTCATCTACGAGACCTATCTGGTCGGATAGCGCAGCCGGGCGTCGCCGTTCGCCGTCTGTTGGCCGTTGGTGCACCAATCGCCCACTTGCGCTGCTCGGAATACGCGGTTGGTGCACCAATCGCCCTTTGCATCTCCATGGGCGGATGTGCCCACGAACGGTGATCTGAAGCCGCTCAGACGCTGGGAACCGCCGCTGCCCGCTGTGCCTCCAGCGCCCGGACCCGCGGGATCACCTGCTCGGCGAACCGCCGCATCTCGGGCAGGTGTGGGGAGAACTGCAGGAGCAGCACATCCACACCGGCATCCTCGAACTCCATGATCCGGGCCGCGACCTGGTCCGCCGTGCCGACCAGGTTGGGGCGAAGGCCGCGGTTGGAGACCGAGTAGTCCTTCAGGCTCACCTGCTGCTCGAGCTGGCTCTTGCTGACGAAGTCCCGATAGGAGTGGTACGCGGGCCCTGCGCTCACGTCGGTGATGCGCGCGACCTCCGCCAGCGCCTCCTCCTCGGTGTCGCGGACGACGGCGTAGGCGGCCATCCCGAAGCTCTCGAAGGGCGTGCCGCCTCCGGCCTCGCGACGCCGCCGCATCTCCGCGACCTTGGTCGCCAGCTCCTCGGGCGTGCCGCCATGGGTCAGATAGGCGTCTGCGAAGGCGGTGATGGCTGCCTTCCCACCCTCGCTCTCACCGCCGGCGTAGATCCGCGGGACCACGCTCGGCTTCGGCTCCAGGTGGGTTCCCTCGAGCGTGTAGTAGTCGCCTCTGAAGTCGAAGGGGGTCTCAGCCCAGAGACCCCGCAGGATCGCCACGAACTCGCTGCTCCGCGCGTACCGATCGTCGTGCTCGGTGAAGATGCCCCCGTACTCCTTCGCCTCCTGTGCCCACCACGCCGACACCACGTTGAGCGTGAAGCGGCCGCCCGAGATCTGGTCGATGGTGGCCGCCTGCTTGGCCGTCACCGCGGGCAGGTGATAACCGGGGCGGATGGCGGTCATGATCTCCAGCCTTTGGGTGACCGCGCCCAGCGCCGCCGCCACCGCCCAGGCCTCCAGGCTGGGCGCGTCGGGCCCCTTGATGTCGTTGAGATTGAGCTCGGCGATCAGCGTCAGCTCGAACCCGATCCGCTCGGCGGTCCGGGCGATCTCCTGCACGTGCTCGAACGTGGCCGGGGTCTGCTCGTCCTCGACGTTGCGCAGCCAGCCGCCGAAGATCGGGGTCCAGTAGCCGAAGCGGAGGCGGGTGGGAGGGTGCGGCGCAGGCATCCGCTCAGACCGGGACCCGGTCGTACTCGGCGGTCAGCAGCCCGCCCAGGTAGCGAGCCAGCTCACCGGGACCCGAACGGGGCGACTCCGCCTCCACCGCGGGGTTGTAGTTGGTGTTCGTGTTCAGGTCGTAGACCACGTCGCGCCCATCCCGGGTCTCGATGAACTCCACCCCGCAGACCTCGATCCGGCGCTCTTGAAGGAACGTCTCCAGCCGGCGGATCAAAGGGTGCCGGTCGAAACCGAGGCGGCGTGAGAAGGGCGGCCCGGCCGATGGCGGCACCTCGCACGCGTCCGCCGGGCAGAGCTCGAAGCTCCCCGATGACGTGTCGACTCGCACCGGCGTACACGTAGCGGCCGCCGACGAACTCGATACGCGTCACGAAGGGCTCCCGCGCCTGGAGGTATTCCTGCAGCAGCGTGATGCCGTCGGGCGACTCTTCGAAGTCCGGCGACGCGACGTAGTCCTGGAAATCCCGGTGCCGGTCGAAGCGGCGTACCCCCAGGCCCTTGCCACCCTGGTTGTGCTTGGCGATGAAGCGGCACGGGCAGCTCCCGGGCGCGGGCCACCAGGCCGCCCTTGCCGAACACGGCGACCGTCCGCGGGACCTCGAAGCCGCCCCGGCTGAGCGCCAGGTGCTGCTCGACCTTGCTCACCTCGAGTTCGAGGACGTGGCGTCCGTTGACGACGCGGCGGTTGTGGGCCTCGAGCCAGCTCAAGACGGCCCGGGCGTACTCCTTGCTCGTTCCGTGCCCGCGGGTGTGGGCGGAAGCGCTGAGCCGCGACCAGTAGACCCCGGCGGGCGGCGCTTGGGCGAGGTCGATGGAGCCCTCGGTGAGGAGCCACTCCTGCATCGGCACGCCCTCGGCGGAGAACGCGGCGGCCAGCGGCGGCAGCCACTCCGGGTTCTCGTGGATCACGAACACGCGCGGCGTTCGGGGCCCTTCCATCCCCAGAGAGTAGACGTGCGCTCGCTGCGCGGGCCGGGTCAGGCGCCCGCGGCGCCGGTGCGTGCCTCCAGCTCGGCCAGCTGCTCGACCAGGACCGGGATGTCGCGGAGCTCGCGCTCCTCCAGGCCGGGCACCGGCTCGAAGCGCGCTTCCAGGGCCTCGCGGTGGAGATCCCAGACCACGATCCCCGCCGGCAGCCCGGGTCTCAGGATCATCGCCGTCGCGGGGCCCCAGACCAATGACAGCTCCGCCGCGGCGCTCCTGCCGGTAGAGGTGAAGGTGACCCGCGCCGATCCCCCGGAGACGGCCGTCCGCCGACCCGAACAGGTCGAGCAGCCGGTCTCGATGGTCGTTCTCGAGCACCGCCCCTTCGGAAAGGCCGGCTTCGGGTGGAAAGGGTGGCACGTGCGAGAAGAGGAGCACGGGGTGAGCGCCGGCCGCGACCCCGGCGACCCGTTCCCACTGGTGGCGTTCCTCCTGGAGGCCGCTGCCGAGGAGCTGCGAATCAAAGCCGACCACCGCCCACCCGTCCACCGTTTCGACCCACTGATCGGGTCCCCACGACTCCCGGTAGGCGGCGATCCGGGACGCGGTCACGCCGATCCCCATCCAGGGCCGTTCGCCGACGTCTCCCACGTCGTGGTTGCCCGGGATGACCCGCCATGGCATCCGCAGGCCGGAAAGCAGCTCACGCACCGCGGCCCGGTCCGCCTCCAGGTCGGGATCGAGGGCCACCAGATCCCCCGAGTGCACCACCAGGTCCGGTCGCAAGCGGTTGACATGCTCGACCACCTTCTCCAGGTTGTCGCGCGGCACCCCGCCTCGCGCGCTGACGTGGGTGTCGGAGATCTGGACGATTCGCATCGACCCCAGCATGGTGATGAGGCGGCGAACCTTGCGGGATGCGCGGGTGATCGATCAGGGCCTGCGGTGAGGCCGGCCGCAACCCGCGGGCAGCCTACCCTGTGCCGAGGATCGTGACTCGCGACGAATCGACATGACCTCGGGGGGATCCGCGAGCTGTCTCTCAGTCGACGGGACGGCCAGGCGCGGGGTTGCTTGATGAAGCTGGGTGTGATCATGAACGGCGTCACCGGGCGCATGGGAACGAACCAGCACCTGGTGCGTTCCATCCTCGCCATCCGCCGGGAGGGTGGGGTTCCGATTCCGGGCGGCGAGGCGATCTACCCGGAGCCGATCCTGGTCGGGCGCTCGGAGTCGAAGCTGCGCGCGCTCGCCGCCGAGCACGGTCTCACGTGCTGGAGCACCGACCTCGACGCGTGTCTCGGAGATCCCGCGTTTCCCGTCTACTTCGACGCGCAGGCGACGTCGGCGCGCGTGCCTGCGATGCGGGCCGCCATCGAGGCCGGCAAGCACGTCTACTGCGAGAAGCCGGTCTCGTCCGACCTGGCGGCCGCGCTCGACCTGGTGCGACTGGCGCGCACAACGGGCGTCCGGCACGGGGTGGTGCAGGACAAGATCTTCCTGCCCGGGCTGATCAAGCTCCGACGACTCCGGGACGCGGGGTTCTTCGGCCGCATCCTGGCGGTCCGCGGCGAATTCGGATACTGGGTGTTCGAAGGAGATTGGCAGCCCTCGCAGCGGCCGGCCTGGAACTATCGGGCGGAGGAGGGCGGCGGGATCGTCCTCGACATGTTCTGCCACTGGAGCTATGTCCTCGACCACCTGGCGGGACCGGCGACCGCCCTCTCCGCGCTGAGCGTGACCCACATCCCCGAGCGCGTCGACGACGGCGGCCGGCGCTACCCCGCCACCGCCGATGACGCGGCCTTCGCCACGTTCCAGCTCGAGGGCGGGGCGGTCGCCCAGATCAACTCGTCATGGGCCACGCGCGTCTTCCGCAGCGATCTCCTCACCCTGCAGGTGGACGGGACCGAGGGGAGCGCGGTGGCCGGCCTGCGCGAGTGCTGGGCGCAGCACCGAACGGCCACGCCCCGGGCGGTCTGGAACCCGGATCTCCCGCGCGAGATCGACTACCAGCGAGCGGGCTGGCAGGCGGTGCCCGACAATCGGGTGTTCGAGAACGCGTTCAAGACCCAGTGGGAGCTGTTCCTGCGGCACGTCGCCTGTGGTGACCCCTTCCCGTGGACGCTGCTGGAGGGTGCCCGCGGGGTACAGCTCGCCGAGCTGGGGGTCCGTTCGTCCCGCGAGCGGCGGTGGCTGCCGGTCCCGGAGCTGGTGGTGTGAGGCTCACCGTCCGGCTTCCGCGCGACGACGGGCAGGTGGAGCTCTACGCGGTCGGGGAGCCGGGCCCCTTCGTCCGGCCTCCCGGTCCCCTCCGAGCTCGCGAGGCGCTGGCCGCGGCCCACGTGGTGGCGGATCCAGCCACCGACCCCTCCGTCGTCGACTGGGACGCCACGCTCGAGCAGCGGCGCTACCTGTGGTCGTGGGGGATGGGGGTCGCCGAGGCGATGGACACCGCGCAGCGCGGCGGGGCGCTGGACTGGCCGGCCGCCCGGGAGCTGATCGGGCGCACGCTCGCCGACGCCCGGGCCGGCGGTGGCCGGGTGGTGTGCGGCGTGGGCACCGACCAGCTCCCGCCGGGGACGGCGCGCACGCTGGATGACGTCCGCGCCGCCTACGCCGAGCAGTGTGAGGCAGTCGAAGGCGCAGGTGGTCAGGTCGTGTTGATGGCGAGTCGGGAGCTCGCCCGGCTGGCGAGAGGTCCCGAGGACTACGCGAGCGTCTACCGTCGGGTCCTCGGAAGCCTCGACCGTCCGGCGATCGTGCACTGGCTGGGCCCGATGTTCGACTCCGCGCTGGACGGCTACTGGGGTTACGGCGAGCCGCAGCGGGCGATGGAGACCTGCCTCGAGGTGATCCACGCGAACGCGGCGCACGTGGCCGGGGTGAAGCTGTCGCTCCTGGACGCCGGCCTCGAGGTCGCCATGCGGCGGCGTCTTCCGCGCGGAATCCGGATGTACACGGGCGACGACCTGAACTTCGACGAGCTGATGCTGGGAGACCGCGAGGGATGGAGCGACGGGCTGCTCGGCATCTTCGATGGCATCGCGCCGGCCGCATCGGCGGCTCTCCAGGCGCTGGATGCCGGCCGGCCGGAGGACTACCGGCGCTCGCTGGTTCCGGCGGTGGCCCTGAGCCGCCTCCTCTTCGAGCCGCCGACCGAGTCCTACAAAGCGGGGCTCGTCTTCCTCGCCTACCTCAACGGGAGGCAGGAGCGGTTTCGAATGCTCGGGGGCCTGGAGACGGCCCGCGGCGTTCTTCATCTGTGCGGGGTGTTCCGGCTCGCCGACCGTGCCGGATTGCTGGACGATCCCGAGCTGGCCGTGAGTCGGATGCGCGGCCACCTCGAGGCCGCCTCCGTCACGTCATGACGGCGCCGGACCCCGGGACGCGGCTGAGTCTCAACCACGCCACGATTCCGGCGTGGACCGTGCCCGAGGCGGCGGAGGGCTGCGCGCGTGCCGGACTCGGCTGGATCGGCCTCTGGCGCCACCGGGTCGCCGAGACCGGCCTGGAGCGGTGCGTACGGGCACTTCGAGACGCGGGGGTCCGGCCCTCCAGCCTGTGCCGGGCGGGGTGGTTCCTGGTCCCCGAGGAGGGTGGGGCCGCCGACCGGCGCGATGACAACCTCCGGGCGATCGAGGAGGCCGCGACGCTGGGGGTGCAGACCCTGGTCGTCGTCTGCGGGCCGGCCCCGACTCGAGATCTGGCGGGTGGCCGCCGGGCGATCGGGGACGCGATCGCCGACCTGGCGGCCGCGGCCGCCGGCGCGGGAGTCCGGCTTGCCCTGGAGCCCATGCACCCGATGTACTGCGCGAACCGTTCCGCGGTGGTGACGCTCGACCACGCCCTCGACCTGGCACGGGCCGCCGGCAGCGGCACCGGCGTGATCGTCGACACCTACCACCTCTGGTGGGACCCGCGCGCAGAGCGACTCATCGAGCGCGCCGGCCCGTGGGTCCTGGGGTTCCACGTCGCGGACTGGCTGGCCGACACCCCGGACATGCTCAACGGCCGCGGCATGATCGGGGACGGCGTCATCGAGTTTCGCCGCCTGCGCGGGGCGGTGGATCGGGCCGGCTACACGGGTCCGATCGAGGTCGAGATCTTCAACCCCGACGTCTGGGCGCTGGATGGGGACGAGGCGCTCCGTCTGATCGTCGACCGCTGCGCCAAGCACGTCCTGTGAACGTCCGCCTTCGGTAAAGGCTCCCCGTCATCGTTCGACCGGCGCGCGACAATGACGCAAGTCGATCCGAGGCAGATGGCACGGTGCCAGCGGCCGAGAACAGGAGGGCAGGGACCATGGCACGGCAGCACATGAGCGGGTTGGTCGGCAAGACGTTCCCGTGTTCTTTCGTCGGCTCCTATCCCAGGCCGTCATGGTTCAACCACAACCTTGCCGGGAGGGACATCCTCGAGGCCTTCCGGGACGAGGACTTCGCGCAGGCCTACCGGGATGGCGTCCGGGCGATGATCGGCGACCAGGAGGAGGTCGGGACGGACGTCCTCTGTGACGGCCACCTCTGGTACGACAAGCACCAGGGGTTCATCGCGTCGTTCGGCCTCTACAACGAGGAGCGGATCCACGGCATCGAGATCCATCCGCACGCCGAGATCGGACGCGGACTCCAGGACAGCCTGGCGGAGGGGAGCGGGCTGGCCGAGGTGATGGACGCGGGGTGGACCGAGGTGTTCGAGACCACGATGACCGCGACGGTGTCGATCGAGCAGAAGCTCGAGCGCGGACCCATGCGGCATGCACTGAACTGGAGCCTCGCGCAGCGCTGCACCGACCGGCCGGTCAAGGCCTTCTTCGCCATGGGCCCGGTCGAACTCTCGGCGACCGTGGTCGATGAGCACTACCACGACCGCAAGGCGCTGCTGCGAGACCTGGCGGACATCTATCACGCGGAGATGCTGGAAGCGGTTGCGGCGGGCGCGAAGATCGTCGAGCTGGACGACCTGATCTTCGTCGCACCGCAGGACGAGTGGGAGTTCGACGTCGAGATCCTGAACCGGGTCTTCGACGGCGTCGACGCCTACAAGATCTGGCACTGCTGCCACGGCGGTACCCCGGCGCCAGTCGGCCTGGCCCCCTACCAGCACATGTTCCCCTACGTCAAGGACCTGCAGGTGGACAGCTTCGACTGGAGCTTCGCCCAGACCGGCTTCCCCGACGAGCAGCTCGCGCTCTTCGCGACGCCCGGTTTCGACAAGGACCTCGGTCTCGGCGTGATCAGCAACAAGAACTATCTGATCGAGACCCCGCGAGAGGTGGCCGAGGGGATCAAGAAGGCAGCCCGGCACGTGGACCCGGCCCGCATCCACTGCACCTCGGACTGCGGCCTCTTCGCGTATTCACGTGTCGCGGCGAAGGCCAAGCTGCGGGCGATGGTGGCAGGCGCCGCTCTCGCGCGTCAGGAGCTCGCGGGCTGAGATGCAGGCGCCGCGCAGCTTCCACCTCGGTCCCGACGCCTCCCGCTTCGGCTGGAGCCGCGACTACGAGCCCGCCGCCACCGTGGCGTCCGGCGCCGAAGTCGTGCTCGAGCCGCCAGATTCGTCCGCCGGGCAGCTGTTCCTCGGTGCCACCGCCGACCACGTCGCCCGGCTCGACTTCGGGCGGGTGAACCCGGTCTGTGGACCCCTGCTGGTGGAGGGTGCGCGACCGGGGGATACGCTGCAGGTAGAGATCCTGGAGATGTCGCCCGCGACCTGGGGCTGGACCGCCCTCGTCCCGGGCTTCGGTCTGCTTGCCGACCACTTTCCGGACGCCTGGGTGCACACCTGGCGGATCGAGGGGCAGGGATCGATGGAGTACCTGCCGGGGATCGAGATTCCATATGCACCGTTCTGCGGTGTGATCGGCGTCGCCCCCGCCGAGCCCGGGGTGCACAGCGTGGTGCCGCCCCGACGCGTCGGCGGCAACCTGGACGTGCACCACCTGGGGCCGGGCGCCACCCTCTACCTCCCGATCGAGGTCGAAGGTGCGCTGCTCGGGCTGGGCGACACGCACGCCGCGCAGGGAGACGGCGAGGTTTGCGGGACGGCGGTCGAGGCTCCGATGACGGTGACGCTGAGGATCACGCTGCGGCAGGATCTCCGCGTGGAGGCGCCCGAGTACGAGGTGGCCCGGCACCGGGCACTGCCGGTGGGTGGCTTCTACGCGACCACCGGGGTGGGTCCTGACCTCTTCGCCGCCGCCCGCGACGCCGTCTCCCGGATGATCGACCATCTGACGCGCACCCGCGGCCTCGACGCCGAGCATGCGTACGCGCTCTGCTCGGTCGCGGCAGACCTCCAGATCTCGGAGATCGTGGACGCACCCAACTGGGTGGTGTCGACGGTGCTCCCCAACGGCGTGTTCCGCTGACCAGGCGGAGCGCCCGGGCTCACCACCGCGACCGGCGGGGTCTGGCAATCTGTCGGGATGGTTGCGTGGACATCGCGCGCACCGGCATCGCTCCGTGAGCCGGCCCCTCACGCCGACCCGCCCGCTGGCACACACGCATGAATGAACACCGCAGCGCCGTCGCCACCCGCGTCGCCGCGACCCGCCTGGAGGCCTACCGATGAGCATCGACCTCGTCTTCAACTCACCCGACCGAGTCCGCGCGCTGACGCCGTTGAATCCCTTTTCGCGCTCGGCCGACGGCAGGCCCGAAGCCCCCAGCACCCTGCTCGCGCGGCTCCGCGAGGTCACCAACGAGGAGGCCTACGGCACGCTCGAGCGAGGCCACGGTTACCGGTTTCTGTTCGAGGGCGGCTGGCAGTCCCTCCACGCCGGCGGGGTGCTGGTGGGGCGAGCGCTGACCGCCGTCTTCGTGCCCAAGCGGACCGACCTCGACGAGGTGGTCAACGCCGCCGGCGAGGACGCCGGATGGCCGGCGGGGAAACAGAACACCTGGCTCATCGACTCGCTGGCGCCGGGCGACGTCCTGGTCGTCGACCTCTTCGGGAAGGTCCGCGACGGGACCGTGATCGGCGACAACCTGGCCACGGCGATGGCGGCGCGCACCAAGGGTGGTGGGCTGGTGGTGGACGGAGGCATCCGCGACTCGCTGCGCATGGCGGCGATCGAAGGCCTCCAGGTCTTCCACCGCGGCGTCGACCCCTCGGCCATCGCCGAGGTCACGCTGGCCCAGGTCAACGGTCCCGTCCGCATCGGGGGCGCCACGGTGCTGCCCGGTGACGCGGTGCTCGCGACGCCGGCCGGGGTGACGTTCATCCCACCCCACCTATTGGAGGAGGTGGTGACCCACTCGGAGGACGTGCGGCTGCGCGACGTGTTCGGCAAGTCCCGACTGGCAGAGGGTGTCTACACCACGGGGCAGATCGACGTCTCGCGCTGGTCGGACGACATCGAGGCCGACTTCGACCGCTGGCGCGCCTCCCAAACGTAGCCGCGACTCCGTCCCCGCCGCGGCCCGCGCCGCGTTGGAAACCGATGAGTTTTCTCGGCTCGCCGGTCATTACGGGTGAAGAGGCCATACCGCCGCCTCATATCCGTGACGACAGGAGGACCGAGATGACCGGTCGAGACCTTCAGGGAACCACCGCCATCGTGACCGGGGCCAGCCGCGGCTTCGGTCGCGCCGTTGCCTCCGCACTGGTCGGTGCCGGCGCGCAGGTCGTCGGTCTGGCCCGCGATCGGGCCCGGCTGGAGAAGGTGGGCGCCGAACTCGGCGAGGGGTTCACTCCCATCGCCGCCGACGCGACCGACCCGGTCGTCGCCGGGGAGCTGCTCGACCTGTACCATCCTGCCACGCTGGTGCTCAACGCGGGCGCGAGCCCGCTGCCGCGGCCGCTCCAGCGGCAGACGTGGGAGACGTTCAGCCGCAACTGGGAGGTCGATGTCCAGCAGGTGTTCAACTGGACCCGCGAGGCCCTGCTGCTGCCGCTGCCACCGGACAGCACGGTGATCGCCTTCTCGAGCGGGGCGGCGCTCGCCGGATCACCGTTGAGTGGCGGCTACGCAGGAGCCAAGGCGACCATCCGGTTCATCACCCGGTACGCGAACGACGAATCGAAGCGTGGCGGACTCCGCATCCGGTTGACTTCCGTGCTCCCGGGGCTGACCGCCGCGACCGAGCTGGGCTCGCCGGCGGTGGCGGCGTACGCCCGCCGCGAGGGCGTGGAGCCGGCGGAGTACGTGGCGGCGCGGGGGTGGACGCTGACCACCGAGCAGGTGGGCGCGTCGATACTCCAGCTCGCCACCGACCCCGGGCTCGACGCCGACGCGTACCGCATCACCCCCGACGGTCTGGCGCCGGTACCGGGCCCCGCATGACGGACGTCGAGCGGGAGTCGTTCCAGCATCTGGTCGAGCCGTACCGCCGCGAGCTCCGGCTGCACTGCTACCGGATGCTGGGCTCGCTCGACGACGCCGACGACCTCGTGCAGGAGACGTACCTGCGGGCCTGGCGAGGCTTCGACGGGTTCGAGGGACGGGCGTCGGTGCGCGGCTGGCTCTACCGGATCGCCACCAACGCCTGCCTCAACGCCCTTGCCCGGCGCCGCGTCGGGCGCCGGCTGGTGCCCGGGCCTGGAGTGCCCGCGTCTCAGGAGCCACCGCCCGATTCGTCGGAGGGCCCGGAACCGCTCACCGAGAACGTCTGGTTGGATCCCTACCCCGATTCGGAGCTGGACGGCGTCGCGGATACGGCCCCTGGTCCCGACGCGCGCTATGAGCTGTGGGAATCGGTGCAGCTGGCGTTCGTGGCCGCGATCCAGCAGCTGCCGGCCCGGCAGCGGGCGGTCCTGCTGCTGCACGACGTCCTGCGCTGGCCGGCGGCGGACACCGCCACGCTGCTCGACGCCTCCGTGGCATCGGTCAACAGCGCGTTGCAGCGGGCGCGCGGGACGCTCGGGCGGCGCTTTCCGGGGGGCATCCCGAGCTCACTGCCGGAGCCCGACGAGCTGGAGCGTGCCCTCCTCGATCGGTACGTCAGCGCCTGGGAGCGGGGAGACCTGGAGCGGTTCGTCGCCCTGCTCCGCGAGGACACCGTGCTCAGCATGCCGCCACTCACCCGCTGGTACCTGGGGCGCCGGACGATCGGCGAGTTCTTCGCGTGGGCGCAGAACCGGCATCATCACCCAGGCCGGCCACCTTTCCGCTTCGTTCGCACCGGCGCCAACCGGCAGCCCGCCTTCGCGGTGTACGTCCCCAGCCCCGACGGAAACCGGTGGTTGGCGCTCGCGATCCACGTGCTGACGCTCCGCGAGGGTGCGATCGGATCGATCGTCGCCTTCCTCGACACCCGCCTGTTCGCCGCGTTCGGACTGCCGGTGGAGCTGCCACCGGCGCGCCGGTGACTTCCGCGGGAACACTCCTGCGGCATCAGCTCCGGGTGGCGCACGCCCTGCTCGAGGGGGCGATCGAGGTGGTCAGCGCGGAGGCGGTCGAGCGCCGCCCGCCGGCTCCCGCGGCGCGCGCCGCCGCCTCCTACGCCGAGATGCTGGTGGCCGAGGACGTGATCGTCAACGGCGTGCTGGCCGGAAAGTACCCGCTGGCGCTCACGACCTGGGCCGGCCGCACCGGCATCAGCGAGCTGCCGCCGCCGGGGATGCTCGACCGGGACGGCTGGTTCCGGCGCGTTCGCCTCGACATCGCCCGGGCCCGCGCCTACGCGCGGGCGGTCCGGACCGCCACCGACGGCTACCTGGCCGGGCTGCCGGACCAGGACCTCGACCCCACCCAGGCGGATCTGCTGACGGCGCTGGTCCTCGACCTGGCAGCCCGGCGCGGCGAGATCGGGTGCCTCCTCTTCAAGGCGCCAGCGGGGTGAAGCTCAGTGGAGGTCGGCGGTCAGCTGTACGGCCGACGTTCCGCGGAAGCCCCGTCGAGGAGAGGCGCCGTCACGGTCAGGTGGCGGCGCATCGCTCGCTCCGCCAGCTCCGGGTCGCCGGCCTCGATCGCCTCGTAGATCTGACGGTGATCGGAGAGCGCCGCCGGCAGGGCGGCGCGCGGGCGATTGGTGATGCGGCGGCTCGCGGACTGCCACCAGCGCGACGAGTACATGAAGCGGTCGAGCATGCGATTGCGGGTCGCCTTGCAGACCTCGAGGTGGAACTGCAGGTCGTGCTCCAGGAAACGCTCAGGACGCTCCAGGTTCGCCTCCATCCCGTAAAGGGTCGCTCGCATTCGCGCCAGGTCGTCGGCGGTCGCGGTCCGCGCGGCCCGCGCGGCAAGCCCCGGCTCGATGACGAGGCGCGCGTCGTGCAGTTCCTGCAGGAGGTGGGGAATCTCGTCCGGTGGGAGCCATTCGATGAGCAGCGGATTCAGGTAGTCCCATTCGGCGGCCGGGCGGACCACCACGCGCCGGCCCTGTGAGATCCCCACCATGTCCAGCGAAGCCAGGACCTTCAACGCCTCGCGCGCCACCGCCCGCGAAACCACGAACTCGGCAGAGATCTGCTGTTCCGATGGGAGCAGCCCGTCGACGAAATCTCCGGACGCGACCCGGCGGGCGAGCACACCCCCACCTGCATCGGCAGCGTTCGCAGCTGGACCTCGATGGCCCCGCCCACAGGTACGCGCGCCACCTCGTGATCTTATCCGACGAGTGAGTTGGTACTCACTGCGGAGATGACCCGATGGAGGTCGCCCGATGGAGGGTCGCCCGCTCGCCGCGTGCCCCCAGGTGCCGGTTCAGAGCGCCCCCATGAACGTCCACACCAGGTCGTCGACCTCCGGCAGGCCCTCGTGCCCGAAGTCCGGATAGAGAACGTGGCGCTTTTCGGCCTCGATCGCGTTGTACGCGGCGAACTGCGTGGAGGGCGGGCAGACCTGGTCCGCGAGGCCGGTCACCAGCATCGTCTCGGCGCGGATGCGCGGCGCCAGGTTGTGCACGTCGATGTAGCCGAGCCGGGTGAAGGCCTCGGCCTCGCGCTCGTGCCTGGGATCGAAGTTACGGAAATAGGTCTGAAGCTCCTCGTAGGCGTGGGTGGCAAGGTCCATCTCCCAGACACGCTGGTAGTCGGTGAGGAACGGATAGATGGGGGCGGCCAGCTTGATCTCGGGTACCAGGGCCGCGCAGGCGAGCGTCAGGCCGCCGCCCTGCGAGGCACCGGTCGCCCCTACTCGCGCCGGGTCCACGTTCTCCTGCGCCATCACCAATCGCGCCAGGATCGCCGTGTCCAGGAAGATCTGCCGAAAGAGGAGCTTCTCGGGCGCATCGGCGAGGCCGCGGATGATGTGGCCGCGCAGTGTGTTCCCGCGCACGCCGCCGTTGTCTTCCGACGACCCGCCCTGACCGCGGCAGTCCAGGGCGGCCACAGTGTAGCCCCGCGCCGCCCATCCCAGCATCTCGGCCCAGTCGGGGGCTCGGCCGGAATACCCGTGGAAGCGGAGGAGTGCCGGGTGCGGCCCGTCGCTGTGCTTGGGCTGCCAGAGGCGGGCGTGGACGCGCGGCCCACCGACGCCGGTGAACCGGAGGTCGAAGCAGTCCGCGATACCACCGTCGAAGCGGGCCGGCTCGAGCTCGGGCTCTGGGTCCAGCGCTCTCGCCTCGGCCAGCGCGGCCTCCCAGTAGGCGTCGAAATCGGCAGGTTTCGGGTTCCGGCCCCGGTAAGCCCGCAGCTCTTCCAGCGGCATCTCAAAGACAGCCATGCGCGTCACTCCTCCCTCGAACTGTTCAGGCCCGGCACTTCGATCGCTGTACCGACTCTTAAAAGGTAAAGAGATGCGGGGGGGCACCGCCACGGCGCCCGACGGGACCTCCACGCCTTCGGGCGTCTGGCGCCCGGCTGCGTCAACCTGAGACGGTGACTCCCTCCGATCCACGCGGCATCGAGCGCGGGCTGACCGGCTACGGCGACCCCGCGTTCTCCCGCTACCTCCGGCGCGCGTTCCTGCGGAGCGCCGGCTATGACGCCGACGACCTGGCGCGTCCGGTCGTCGGCATCGGCCACACCTGCTCGGACTTCACCCCCTGCCACCGCCAGATGCCGGAGCTGGTGGAGGCGGTGCGCCGCGGGGTCCTGGAAGCGGGCGGACTGCCGATGGTGTTTCCGATCACGTCGCTGGGCGAGCCGCTGCTCGCTCCTACCTCGATGCTCTACCGCAACCTCGCCGCGATGGAGACCGAGGAGATGATCAAGGCGCAGCCGATGGACGCGGTGGTGCTGCTCGGCGGCTGCGACAAGACGGTGCCGGCACAGTTGATGGCCGCGATCTCGGCCGACGTCCCCTCTCTGCTGGTCGTGACCGGACCGATGCTGACCGGGAGCTGGCGAGGCGAGCGGCTCGGGGCGTGCACCGACTGCCGCCGCCTCTGGGCCAGGTACCGAGCGAACGAGCTCGATACGGGTGAGATCGAGGAGGTGGAGGGCGCGCTCTGCCCGACGGCCGGCACCTGCATGGTGATGGGGACCGCCTCCACCATGGCGCTGGTGGTGGAGGCGCTGGGACTGATGCTCCCCGGCGGTGCCACCCCGCCGGCTGCCACCGGCGAGCGACTCCGGCACGCCGTCGCTTCTGGTCGCCGGGCGGTGGCCATGGCTCGCCAGGAGCTGCGTCCGAGTCAGGTGCTCTCACCGGGATCCTTCGCCAACGCGATCGCGGTGCTGGGCGCGGTCGGCGGCTCCACGAACGCGGTCATCCATCTCCTGGCGGCGGCCGGGCGCGCGGGCGTCGAGCTCGACCTCGACGACTTCGACCGCATCTGCCGCCAGGTGCCCCTGCTGGTCGACTGCAAGCCGACCGGGAGCGGGTACATGGAGGACGTGCACCGGGCCGGCGGGCTGCCGGCGTTGCTGAAAGTCGTTGGAGCCACTGCTCGACCCATCGGCGCTGCGCTGCGACGGGGTGACGGTGGGTGAGGCGGTGCGCCGGGCGGCGGGCCCGCAGCCCTGGCAGCACACGATCGGCGGCTTGGACCACCCGGTCGGTCCGGCGGGCGCCCTGGCCGTGCTGCGCGGGTCGCTGGCTCCTGAAGGGGCGGTGCTCAAGGTCGCTGCCGCGACGCCCGATCTCTTGCGTCACCGGGGCCCGGCCCTGGTCTTCGACTCCCCGGACGACGTGGAGCGGCGCATCGACGACCCGGATCTGCCGGTGACCCCGGAGACGGTGCTGGTCCTGCGCAACGCGGGCCCAAGGGCGGCGGGAATGCCCGAGGCCGGCTCGTTCCCGATCCCACGCCGGCTGGCGCAGCGGGGCGTCCGCGACATGGTCCGGATCTCGGACGCCCGGATGAGCGGAACCGCGTATGGGACGGTGGTGCTCCACTGCGCTCCGGAGGCCGCGGCGGGCGGCCCGCTGGCACTGGTCCGGGACGGCGACCTGATCGAGCTCGACACCGAGCCGCGACGTCTCGACCTCCTGGTCAGCGAGGCGGAGCTGCAGGAGCGGCGGCGGTCGACGGCTACTCCCCGGATACCGCCCGAACGTGGCTGGCGGCGGCTCTTCTTCGATCACGTGGAGGGCGCCAACCTGGGCGCCGACCTGGATTTCCTGCGCGGTCGCGAGCGGTGACGGTCGCCTCCCTGCCGTCAGCGGGACGCCGCGCCCCGGCAGACTGAGCCTCGTGAAGATCGCGGTGACGGGTGCGACGGGACAGGTGGGGCGAGCAGTGGTCGACTGCGCGCGGGGCGACGGCCATCAGGTCGTCGGTATCGATCGGGTTCCGCCCTCCGAAGGCAGCGCCGCGCCGGGTGTCGAGTACCGGATCGTCGAGACCACATCGCACGACGACCTGCTCAGCGCGGTGCGTGGCGCCGACGCGCTGATCCATCTTGCCGCGCACCCCAGCCCCCATGGCCGTCCCGACCACGAAACGTTCAACAACAACGCCGTGTCGTCCTACAACGCGCTCTCGGTCGGTGTCGAGCTGGGGATGAGGCGCCTCTGCCAGGCGTCGAGCGTCAACGCCATCGGCACCTCCTACTCCCGATGGCCGCGCTACGACTACCTTCCCCTGAACGAGAAGCACCCCACGTATGCGGAGGACCCCTACGCGCTGTCGAAGTGGGTTTGCGAGGCGCAGGCCGATACGTTCTGCAGGCTCCACTCGGACCTGGCGATCGCCTCGATGCGGTTCAGCTGGATCGTGGAGAGCCGGGCCGCCGGGATTGCGATCCGCGAGGGGCGCGGCAGCCTCGACAAGGCGGTCAAGGAGCTGTGGGGGTACACCGTGAACTCGTCCGCGGCTCGAGCCTGCGTCGACGCGGTCGCCGGGTCCTCCTGGACCGGCTCGGAGGCGTTCTACCTGGTCGCGTCGCGCACGATGGCGACCCGGCCCACCGCGGCGCTGGTCGCGGAGCACTACCCCGACGTGGCGTTGACGCACTCGCTGGCCGGCGACGAGGGGCTCTACGACTGCTCGAAGGCGGAGCGACTGCTCAGGTGGCGCCACCCCGTGGAGTGATGAGCAGCGCTTCCAGGCCGGCGCCAGGCCGCGGTCGCGACCAAGACGCCATACTGACCAGCGGAGTGGAGCCGGCAGAGCCAGCACAACGGCTGATCGCCCGTCTCGACGCACTGTGGGACGAGCAGGTCCGGTTGCTGCAGGAGCTGGTTGCCTTTCCCAGCCTGCGCGGGGACACGGGGCCGATCCAGCAACACATCGCGGGCTACCTCATTCGGCAGGGTTTGAGCGTCGAACGCATATCGATCGAGTCAGACCGGGTGCAAACGCACCCTTCATACGCCCCGGTCGACTGGTCGTATCAGGGCCTGTTCGATGTCGTCGGCCGCCGCGCCGGGGCCGGCGGTGGCCGTTCGCTCGCTCTCAACGGGCATGTCGACGTGGTGAGCGCCGAACCGGTCGACGCCTGGACGCAGCCACCCTGGCAGGGCACGGTGGACGGCGACCGCCTGTACGGCCGCGGCAGTGGCGACATGAAGGCGGGCGTCTCGGCGATTCTCACCATCGTCCGCGCGCTGCGGGAGACCGAGGTGCAACTGCGCGGAGACCTGGTCGTGCAGACCGTGATCGACGAGGAGTGCTCGGGTAACGGAACGCTGGCCGCCCTCGTCTCGGGCGCCATCGCCGACGCGGCGATCGTGGCCGAGTCGACCGGCGGGCGACTGGTCAAGGCCCACCCTGGCGTGCTCTGGTGCCAGCTGGACGTGCGGGGCCCAGGTTCGCACGCCGCTCGCGCCGATGCCACCGCGAACGCGATCGACAACGCTCTCGTGGTGATCGACGGCCTGCGTGAGCTGGAGCGCGAGTGGAACCGCCCCGAGGTTCGCCATCCGCTCTTCCGAGACCTTCCGCATCCCGTCAACTTCAACCTGGGCACGCTTCACGCCGGCGACTGGCAGTCGAACGTGCCGCAGCGCTGCCAGGTGGGGCTCCGCCTGGCGTGTCTGCCGGGCCACACCATCGCGAGAGACCGAGGCCGCGATCCGCGCGCGCGTCGCCGAGATCGTCGAGGCGAACCCCTCGCTCCGCGAACACCGGCCAGGGATCCGCTTCATGGGCTTCCACGCCGCACCGGCGATCTACGATCTCGACACCGACATCGCGCACACCCTGCGCCGCGCGCACGAAGCGCGCCACGGAGATCCGCCCGCCGAGTCGGTGCTGACGGCTACGATCGACAATCGCTACTTCGAGGTCGACTTCGGAATCCCCAACTGCTGCTACGGACCGACCGGGGGCAACGTCCACACGGCCGACGAGTGGGTCGACCTGCCGAGCCTTCGCGAAGCGACGCGCGTGCTCGCGGCAACGGTGCTCGACTGGTGCGGCACCGCCTAGAGATATCCTCCGCCCCCCATCCCACCGGTTTCCTCTGAAGAGCCCCGCCGAGTGGCGTCATGCAGCAGTCATGCAGCGGGGCTGAGGCTGACGTGGTAGCCGAGAAGCTCGAGACGTCGGACGTTGCGTCGGACCAGGGCCTCGCGATCACGTCGATCGAAGTGGTCGGCACCCAGGTCCTGGTAGTAGTGCCGTCCTTGAGCAGGTGGTAGATGGTGACCAGGATCGCGTGTGCGACCGCGATCAGAGCGCGCTTGGCTCCCCGCTTGGCCTTGAGGCGGTGATAGAGGGCGGAGAAGTACGAGTCCTTCGCCCGTGCCGCTGCCTGCGCGGCTTCCACCAGCGCGCCACGCAGGAACTGGTTGCCGGCTCCGATCCAGCTCGATCGTCGCTTGCCCGCCGATTCGTTGTTGCCGGGGCAGAGCTTGGCCCAGGAGGCGAAGGCCTTGTCGTTGCGCCAGTAGCGCATGTCAAGACCGATCTCGGCCAGGATCCGTTGCGCGTTGCGTCTGCCGATGCCAGGGATCTGCTCGAGCCTGGCGAAGACCGGCTCAAAAGGGCGCATGCGGGCCTCGATCTCCTGGCTCACCGCGTCGATCTCGCCCTCCAAGAACTCGATGTGCTCGAGCAAGCGCTTGAGCATGAAGCGCTGATGAGGACCCACCGAGCCCTCCAACGCCAGGCTCAGAGAGGCACGCTTGGTTCGCAGCTTGCCCTGTGCCAGCCCCGCCATCTGGTCGCTATCCGTCTCCCCCGACGCCAGCTGCTCGAGCATCATGCGACCGCTTTTGCCGAGCACGTCGGTGGCCACGTCGCCGAGCTTGATGTTTCCCCCCTCCAAGACTTTCTGCAGCCGGCGTACCTCATCCGCACGATCCTCGATCAGGCGCTGCCGGTAGCGCATCGCCTCTTGCAGCTCTCGCTGCGGACGCTCCGGAACTCGACTCGCGGTGAGCAGCCCGTGGCGCAGCAGGTCAGCAATCCATTGCGCATCCTTGACGTCGGTCTTGCGTCCAGGACCGCCTTCATATGCGCTGGGTTGACCAGCATCAACTCCATCCCCTGTCCTTCCAACAGGTTGTAGACCGGCTTCCAGTAGCTGCCCGTGCTCTCCATCGCCAGCACCCTCACCCGTTCCCGCTGCAGCCACTCCAACAGCCTCAGCAACTCCCGGGTCATGGTGCCGAACCTGCGCACCTGCTCCCCCTCCGGGGTTCGCAGGCAGGCCACCACCGTCTTCTTGTGCAGGTCCAGCCCGCAGCAGCGCTCGACGACCACCTCCATGACCACCACCCTCCCTGGCTTAAATGGGTCAGCGGGTGAACTGCTCGGAACAGAGTTTCCTCTGCGTGTTCTCGCCCCATCGGGCCACCATCGCGGGTGCCATCAGTTCACCGGCCCAGATTCACGCTCGGTCTCCCGCCGACCAAACACGGTTGCGGGCCACTCGCTGTCAGCCCATTTTCATCCCCTCCGGTGCCGCTCCGCGGCATGCCGATTCACGCGAAACCGGGACTCAGCCGAGCAGCTTCGCCGCCGCCTGGACGCCCGAGCTCTGACAGAGCACGGCCGGCTGACCACCGGTGACGTTGCAGACCGCGGCGGTGAGCAGGTTCGCGTTCCCGATGATGTCTTGTGTCGACGGCTGGCTGGGATCCGACAGCGCGCTCGCCACCTGCTGCTGCGACTTGTAGGCCAGCGCGGCGGGGATGAACGGCGTGCTCCCGACATAACGCCCGCCGATCAGCAGGAAGGGAATCCCTCCGCTCGAGTCGTAGGTCGTCATCAGCTGCTGTTCCTGGGGGGTCGGGTGCTGAAGGTTCGGCGATCCACTCGTCGGCTCCGTTCGTGAGTACATCTCGACCGGCACGAATTCGATATAGGGGCTCTCGTAGCTGGCATGCAGGAACGTGAACGTAGGCGTGTTCGGGTAGATGTCGGTCCAGCTCGAGAACATCGGCGCCACCCCCTTGAAGGTGCCGAATCGCGACAGCGCAGCCAGCATCACCCAGCGGTCCGCTGCGCAGTAGGGGCAGTACTCACCTCCCATGTAGAGGATCTCGGGCTTCCCGCTCGGCCCTGTCAGTTCGATCGGATTGTCGGTTGGGACGATCGGCAGCTGGCCGGACGTCACCCGGCTGTACTGCAGAACGCCTGTGCCGACCTTGTCATAGATCGACCCGTCGACATGCGTGACCCGTGTGATCGCATCCTTCACGTTCCTGGCCTGCCGTGGTCCGCTGCCGTGTTCGGCGACGATGATGATCGAGATCACGACGACCAGCACGCCAGCGAGGATTGCCAGGTAGGGGTAGGGTCCGCGCCAGTGGGGAAACCTCACGCTACGGGCAGAGCGTAGCCGCCCGGACGGCGAGAAGGAACCGTGCAAGTGGGCTGGGCCCCGCATCAACGCGCCCCACTGCAGTCAAGCTCCCTCGCTACCCCGCAGCCGGCGTGCGGCACGGATACTTACGGGTGGAACGAGGCGCTGGGCTCCGGCCGGTGCCAGCTGGATGCGACGCACGACGTCCATCCCCCGCGTCACCCGGCCGAACGCGGCAAAGCCCTGACCATCCGTGTAGCGGCGACCACCGAAGTCGAGCTCCGGCTGGTCTCCGATGCAGATGAAGATCTCGGAGTGGGCGCTGTCCGGCGCGAACCGCGACATGGACACGGTGCCGTCGAGGTGTCGAAGGCCGGTGACCGCCGTTCGCTCGAGGGCAATCGGCGGGAAACGCTCGTCCGTTCGTGTCGAATCGATCCCACCCTGGATCACCTCGATGCGCACGTCGTTGTCGGGCTGGTTGTCCGGCTTCACGGTGCGGTAGAAGCTCCCTTCCGTGTACAGCCCGGCGTCGACGTAGCGAAGGAAGTTCCCGGCCGTCACCGGCGCGCGCATGAGGTCGATCTCGAGCTCGATGTCCCCCGCTGCGGTCTCGACCACGACCTGCACCCGGTCCGACGCACTCACCGCCCTGCCTCCCGTGCGACCGGGATCACCTGGTGCTCCAGGTCCTTCGGCGTCGTGGTCAGCACCTCTGGTTGGTCCCGCCCCACGACCACCGTGTCGTCGTGACGGAAACCTCCCAATCCCCAGAGGTAGATCCCTGGTTCAGCCGAGTACACCTCGCCCGCGATCAAGGCCCGGGTGTTGAACGCCATGTCCTCCGGGTACTCGTGACCGAGGGTGCCCATGCCGTGGCCCGTGCGGTGGATCACGTGTTCGCCGTACCCGGCCTCTTCGAAGACACGCTGGGCGGCGGCGTCGACCGAGCAGACGGGGTTCCCGGCGACCAGCTGCGCGACGGCGGCCTCCTGTGCTCGGCGGGCCACCTCGAACGCGTCGCGCTGGCGCTCGGACGGTTCGCCACACACCAACATGCGCTCGTTCTCGACCACCAGGCCGTTGCCCCGCACGACGACGATGTTGACGATGCTGTGGCCCTTCTCGACAACGGCCCCGGTCTGCCGGCCGGTCCCATTCGGCGCCACCGCGTCCGGCCCCGAGAGCGTGGAGACGTGGAGCGTGATCTCTTCGCCGGGGAATCGCCGGCATGCCTCCTCCGCCGCCTGCCAGGCCGTGTATGCGTCGAGCTCCTGTCCGAACCGGCCCGGGCGCACGTTCTCGCGGTAGCGCTCCTGCACCCAGTCGGTGAGCGCCGCCAGGTCCCGGAGCAGCGCCAGCTCCTCGTCGGTCTTGACCCAGCGCAGCGCGCGCAGCTCCGCCTCGACGCGGAGCAGCTCGATCCCTGGCAGCCGCCCCACCGCCTGCTCGAACCAGGCCGGCGTCGCGTCCACCCCGATTCGCGCGTGGCGCAGGCCGTGGGCAGGGAGCAGGCCCGCCACCACCTCGGGCAGCTGAGACACGACCGGGAGCCGGTTCGTCAGTCGAGGATGCTCGCTGTAAAAGCTGATCTCCGGCAGCCAGAACGACCCCCGCTCTATCGCCATGCGCACACCGTTGAGTGAGATCTCGTTCATCAGGCCGAAGGGTTCGCCCTCGCGCGGAAAGACGGCCAGGATCGGACGCTCCCACGGCTCGACGTCGAGCAGGTAGTTGGCCAGGAACTCGAAATGCGGTGCCGAGAGCACCGCGACCGCGTCAAGCCGGTGCGAGACCATGACCTCACGCGAGCGCGCGCAGCCGGTGGGAGCCGACCTGAGGGCTGAGGACGGCCATCAGTCGAGCTGAGGCCAGGGCGCGGGGACGCCCTCCACCTCCCAGTACTCGTCGGGACCCGGCGTGCGTTGCGGTGTCCCGCGATCGACCAGCTCAGATCGCTCCGGCATCACCTCCCGCAGCGCGTCGGTGGCCGCCGCATCCACCCGGAGCGGGGTGCCGGTGAGGACGACCCCGTACCAGTCCCGCGCCTGCTCGACCGTCATTAGGCCGGCCACCGCCTCCTGCCTCACCTGCTCCGGGTCACGGCCCGCGGGGTCACCGCTTCCTCCTCCGCCGCCGGTCCGCACCACGAACACATCACCCGGCTCCATCTGAAAGTAGTCGAACTTGCTCGGGAGCATCACGATGGTGCCGTCGGCCCGCCGCACGTACGCATCGTTGGGCGCCGCCGGCCCGCCACCGTGGAGGCCCCAGGGCTGGGTGCGCTGCCGCTCGTCGAGGAAGCAAAGGCGCGTCGGTTGCAGCGTGCGCACCGCCCGCATCAGGCCGTAGCCACCGCGGTAGGTGCCGGGCCCGGCACTGCCTGGTCGCATCGAGTACTGCTCGACCCGCACCGGGTACGTCGCCTCGATGAACTCCACCGGCGCGTTCTTCAGCCGGTTGTTCGACGAGTACCCGTCGATGCCGTCGGCGAACGGCCGAGCACCCCCTCCCGCCGCCATCACCTCGAAACAGAGCCACTGGTCTTCCGGCTCGATGCCGGTCCCCAGGAGGCTGATGCAGTCGAGACTGCCGTTGTGGGCAGCCGGGACCCGGTCAGGGAAGATCTGGGCCAGGATCCCGTGGATCACCTCCCCCTGGCGGCTCGCCGTGAAGTGACGCAGGCTCACCGGCGCCGGTCGCACCGGGCTCAGCAGGGTATGCGGCGGAACCCGGACCTCGACCAGATCCTCAACGCCCTGGTTGGGGTCCAGCTCCGGCTCGATGCCGATCCGGCGGCCGGCAAGCACGCGGAGCTGGTTGTAGAGGCGCATCTTGGCGAGGCTCGGGTTGAGCGGGAAGTTGAGCGGGCCCTTGCACTGCGGATCGGTGCCCGCGTAATCGAGGATCAGCTTGTCCCCAACCCGCTCCAGGCTGACGTGGATGCGCAGGGGACGGTCGACGACGCCGTCGCCGTCGAGCCAGTCCTCGAACTCGAACCGACCCTCGGGGAGGAGCCGGATCAGCTGGACCATGGTGTCGCGCGTGCGCTCGAACATGATCGAGAACGTCTTCAGGACGACGTCCTCGCCGAACTTCGCACACAGCTCGCCCAGTCGCTTCTCCGCGATCTTGCCGGCCGCCACCAGCGCCAGCGTGTCGCCCACCATCATGTCCGGCGTCCGGGAGTTGCGCGTCACGACCTCCATCAAGTCTTCGTTGAGGAGGCCCTTGGCGTAGAGCTTTACCGGTGGGATCTGGATCCCTTCCTGGTAGACCTCGATCGCCTGCGGCGGCATGGAGGCGGGTGCGTCCGCGCCGAGGTCCATGTGGTGACCCCAGGCGATGCCCCAGGCGATGATCCCACGCTAACCGAAGATCGGGACGCCGACCAGCGTGTCCCCCAGGTGCGAGATCTCGCCGGTCGAGATGTAGGGGTCGTTGAACATCACGACGTCACCCGGGTCCACCGTGTGGGTGGTCGCGTACTGGGCAAGCGCCTGGCCCGCGAAGACCGTCCCCGCCACCTCGTACCCACGAGCGTCGACCAGTGACATCCCGAAGTCGTGCTGCTCCCGGATGATGATCGACATCGCGGTCCGCTCGATCGCCGCGTCCATCTCGTGAACGAGCGAACGGAGCCCGTTGGCGATCACCTCGACGGTGATCGGATCAGCCGTGGTCGTCCCCGCCAGCATCTGCTACCTTCCCTCCCCGCTTCAATCGAGCCTGGGCCAAGGCACAGGCGGGCCTTCCAGCTGCCAGATATTCGTCGGGACCTGGCGTGCGCTGCGGCGTCCCGCGATCAATCGGCTCGGATCGATCCGGCATCACCTCCCGCAGCGCGTCCGTTGCCGCCGCATCCACCCTGAGCGGCGTGCCGGTCAGGACGACCCCGAACCAGTCCCGAGCCTGCTCCACCGTGAGCAAGCCCGCCGCCGCCTCCGCTCTCACCAACTCGGGATCCCGGCTGCGGGGATCCCCCCAGCCCCCGCCTCCGCCGGTGCGCACCACGAACACATCACCCGGGCTCCATCTGGAAGTAGTCGAACTTGCTGGGGAGCATCGCGATGGTGCCGTCGGCCCGCCGCACGTAGCCATCGTTGGGCGCTGCGGGCCGCCCGCCGCGCAAGCCCCAGGGCTGGGTGCGCTGCCGTTCGTCGAGAAAGCAAAGGCGCGTGGGCTTCAGGGTGCGCACCGCCCTCATCAGGCCGTAACCGCCGCGGTGTAAGCCGGGTCCGGCACTGCCCGGGACGCAGTGAGTACTGCTCCACCCGCACCGGGTACGTCGCCTCGATGAACTCCACCGGCGCGTTCTTGAGCCGGTTGTTCCACGAGTAGCCGTCGATGCCGTCGGCGAACGGCCGAGCGCCACCTCCCGCGGCCATCACCTCGAAGCAGAGCCACTGGTCTTCCGGCTCGATGCCGGTTCCCGAGCAGGCTCAGGCAGTCCAAACTCCCGTTCGACGCGGCCTCCACGCGGTCGGGGAAGATCTGGGCCAGGATCCCTTGTACGACCTCTGCCTGACGGCCCCACGTGAAGTGCCGCAGGCTGACCGGGGCCGGTCGCACCGGACTGAGCAGACTGCGGGGCGGGATCCTCACGTCGACGACGTCTTCGACGCCCTGGTTGGGGTCCAACTCGGGCTCGATCCCGATCCGGTGACCCGCCAACGCTCGCAGCTGGTCGTAGAGGGACATCTTGGCGAGGCTCGGGTTGAGTGGGAAGTTGAGCGGCCCTTTGCACTGCGGGTCGGTGCCCGTGAAGTCGAGGACCACCCTGTCACCCTGCCGCTCCAGGCTCGCGTGGATGCGCAGCGGCCGGTCCACGACACCGTCACCGTCAAGCCAGTCCTCGAACTCGAACCGACCTTCCGGGAGGAGCCGGATCAGCTGGACCATGGTCTCGCGCGTGCGTGCGAACATGCTCCTGAACGTCTCCAGGACGACGTCTTCGCCGAACTTCGCACACAGCTCGCCCAGTCGCTTCTCCGCGATCTTGCCGGCCGCCACCAGCGCCAGCGTGTCGCCCACCATCATGTCCGGCGTCCGGGAGTTGCGCGCCACGATCTCCAGCACGCCTTCGTTGAGCACGCCCTTCGCGTAGAGCTTTACCGGTGGGATCTGGATCCCTTCCTGGTAGACCTCGATCGCCTGCGGCGGCATGGCCGCCGGCGCGTCGGCGCCGATGTCCATGTGGTGGCCCCAGGCGATGCCCCAGGCGATGATCCCCTGCTCACCGAAGATCGGGACGCCGACCATGGTGTCGCCCAGGTGCGAGATCTCGCCCGCCCGAGATGTAGGGGTCGTTGAACATGAGGACGTCCCCGCGATCGACGACATGGGCCGCGGCGTACTCCGCAAGCGTCTGACCGGCGAACACCGTGCCCGCCACCTCGTAGCCACGGACGTCGACTAGCGACATCCCGAAGTCGTGCTGCTCGCGGATGATGATCGACATCGAAGTCCGCTCGATCGCGGCGTCCATCTCGTGAACGAGCGAGCGCAACGCGTTGGCGATCACCTCGACGGTGATCGGATCAGCCGTGGCCGTGCCTACCAGCATGCTCAGCCGTTCCTCCCCTCCAGGTTCGTCCGAACCACCAGGTTCCGGTAGCCGTCCACGACCAGCTCCTGTCCCGGCCCGAGCACGGTCGTGCAGTCGCTCTGCTCCACCACCGCCGGTCCCAGCACCCGGTTGCCGGGGCGGAGGCGTTCGCGCGCATAGACCGCGGTCTCGTGCCCTTCCCCACCAAAGTGGGCTCGCCGGCTCCCGACCAGCGCATCCCCGGCATCAGGCCCGGCGTCCGGCTGCGGCCGGAACTCGGCTTTGGGCAGGTGACCGATGGCCGTCGCACGGAGGTTGACGACCTCTACCCGGTTGAAGCGCTGGTCGTAGCCATACCGCCGCCGGTGCTCGACGTGGAAGCGCTCGACGACACGCTCCATCACCTCGGCCGTCAACCGGCGCGGAACCTCGATCGGAAGCTCGTACGCCTGTCCCCGGTAGCGGAGATCCATCGAAAGCACGATCTCCTGCTCGTCTGGGGTCGCGCCCTCCCGTTCCAGCCAGCGCGTCGAATCCGCTACCAGCCGCTGGAGATCGCCGTTGTAGGCGTCCAACGCTAGAGCCTGTGCGAATCCGATCCGCGTCAGCGTGAACACGTTGCGCCGCTCGGCGAGGAGGAACCCGAGCGCCGAGAGGACACCTGGCGCGGGCGGGACCAGCACCGTCTCGATGCCGCAGAGGCGGGCCAGTTCGGCCCCATGCACCGGACCCGCGCCGCCGAACGCGACGAGAACGAGTTCACGAGGGTCGATTCCGCGCTGGACGCTGACGACCCGAAGCGCGCCGAGCATCCGCTCGGTGACGATGCGGACGATGCCTGCCGCCGCCTCTTCGACGCCGAGCCCCAGCGGCTCTCCGATGTGAGTCGCCACCGCCCTCCGCGCAGCCTCCACGTCCAGGGTGATCTCTCCTCCACCAAGCTCGGGCGGCAGCCAGCCCAGCACGGCGTCGGCGTCAGTGACTGTGGGCAGCTCGCCGCCGCCGCCATAGCATGCCGGGCCGGGATCGGCACCAGCCGACTGGGGGCCTACCTGCAGCGCTCCCGAGGCCGTCACCCGAGCGATCGAACCGCCCCCGGCGCCGATGGTGGTGATGTCGATGATGGGGACCCGGATGGGGTAGTCGGAGACCCACATATCGGTCGAGAGGCGGGGCTCGCCGCCGGTGCTGAGGCAGATATCGGTCGAGGTGCCGCCCATGTCGAACGTGACGACTGACGGGTGACCCGCGAGTGCGGCGAAGTGAACGGCGCCGTTGACACCTCCCGCCGGGCCGGACAGGACCGTGTTCACCGGGTGCTCGCGGGCGGCCTGCAGGCTCATGATCCCGGCGTCCGAGCGCACGATCTGGACGTCGACGTCGAACGCCTCCGCGCTGAGGCGCCTGTCGATCGCGCTCAGGTAGCTGCCGACCACCGGCATCACGTAGGCGTTGAGGACGGTCGTCATCGTGCGCTCGTATTCGCGGTACTCGGGAAGCACGTCCGAGGAGCAGGTCACGGCGAGGTCGGGCGCCACCTCCTGCACCAGCTCGCGAACGCGGCGCTCGTGCGCCGGGTTCATGTAGCTGTGGAGCAGCGAGATCGCGATCGCCTCGACGCCCTGCTGCGAGAGCTCGCGGATCCGCTCCCGGGCCACCACCTCGTCCAGGGCGCGGACGACACTGCCGTCCGCCGACAGCCGCTCCGGTATCTCCCGAACGAGCTCCAGCGGGACCAGCCGGTCCGGCTTCTGCCAGCTCACTGGATTCGTGAAGATGCCGGGTATGTAGGCCCTTCCGATCTCGAACATGTCGCGAAAGCCCGCGGTGACGAGCAGCCCCATGCGGCTGCCGCGACGCTCGAGCACGGCGTTGGTGGCGATCGTGCTCCCGTGCACGATTCCCTCCGCTCCGTCGCGCGGCCGTTCCGACTGCCGAACGATCTTGGAGAGCCCGTTGAAGAAGCCGTTTGCCGGGTCCCGGGGCGTCGTCGAGACCTTGCCGAAGTGAAGCTCCTGGGTCGCGCTGTCGAGCAGGACGACGTCGGTGAAGGTGCCTCCGATATCGATGCCGACTCGGTAGGGCGCGGGCCGGGCTGGTCTGGTTCATTGGCTCCTCTGTAGTGATCGGGCTGCCTCGGGATCCGCGGCAAAGGTGGGAACGCGACCGGAGAAGTGACCGGTGCATCGGACTCGATGCGATCCGCCGGCACTCTCGAGAGCGACCGGGTCGTCACATTCACCGGCGACGAACGGGCATCGACCGGCGAATCTGCAGCCCGGGTCCGGATCGATGGGCGCGTACGGCTCGCCACACGGTCGCCGGCGTTCCCGCCGCTCGCCAGGGGTGTCGGCGGGCACCGCGTCCAGCAGCATCTGGGTGTAGGGATGGAACGGGCGAGCGAAGAGCTCCTCGGTGGGCGCCAGCTCGACGATCTGGCCCGCGTACATGACTGCGATGCGCTGTGCCATCCAACGGGCGACGGAGAGATCGTGAGTGATGAAGAGAAACGCGAGGTCAGCTCTCGCTGGAGCCGCCGCAGCAGGTTGAGCAGCTGCGCCTGAACCGACACGTCGAGCGCGGAGGTGGGCTCGTCGAGGACGACGAAGCGTGGCTCGGTCACGAGTGCACGTGCGAGCCCGACACGCTGGCGCTGCCCGCCCGAGAGCTGGTGTGGGTAGGCGTCGGCGTGGGCTCGCCTGCAGCCCGCACTGCTCGAGCATCTGCTCCACCCGTTGCCGCGCCTGACGGCCGCGGGCGATGCCATGAAGCATGAGGGGTTCGGACACCAGCTGGCCGACGGTACGGCGCGGGTTGAGCGACGCCGTCGGATCCTGGAACACGATCTGCATGTCTCGCCGCAGCTCCCGGACGCGCGCCGGGCGTGCCGCTGTCACCTCCTCCCCACCGATCACGACACGGCCCTGGTCCGGGTCCTCGAGGCGGAGGAGGCAGCGCGCGGCCGTCGACTTACCGCTTCCGCTCTCGCCGACCAGCGCGACCGTCTCGCCGGCGCCGACCTCGAGCGAGATGTCGTCGACGGCATGGAGGTGCTGCCGCTGTAAGCCGCTGCGCACCGCGTAGTGCCGCGTCAGGTGTTCGATGGTGACGAGTGCCATCACGCGCCCTCCCCACGTGCTCGCGACGAGCACCGGTGCCACGCGCTCCGCGAAGTGGCAGCGCGACCAGTGGTCGGGGTCGATGAAGTGGGCCGGCGGCGACTCCCGATGGCACCGCTCCTCGGCCATCGAGCAGCGGTCGGCGAACCGGCACCCCGGCGGCGGATTGCGAAGGCTCGGGATCCGGCCCCGGATCGCGATCAGGTCGTCGCGGCTGGTCACCTTGGGCCGGGCGCCGAGCAGGCTCACCGTGTACGGATGCCGCGACGCCGCGAAGATCGCGCCGACGGGGCCGCGTTCGACGATCTCGCCGGCGTACATGACGGCCGCTTCGTCACAGATCTCGGCGACGACGCTGAGGTTGTGCGTGATCAGCACGACCGTGAGCCCGAACCGGTCCCGGAGGTCGCGCAGCAGCGCGATGACCTGTGCCTGGACGGTGACGTCGAGCGCTGTCGTCGGCTCGTCCGCGATCAGGAGCTTCGGCGAACCGGCGAGTGCGAGCGCGATCATGACCCGCTGCGCCATGCCGCCGGAGAGCTGGTGGGGATACGCGCGCATGACCCGCTGAGGGTTGGGAAGACCGACCTGCGCCAGCATCTCCTCAGAGCGCGCTTTAGCCTCGCGACGACCCACGCGGGCGTTGGTGCGGTAGACCTCGGTCATCACCGAGCCGACTCTGAAGACCGGGTCGAGGTAGAGACGCGGGTCCTGGAAGATCATGCCGATCTCGACGCCGCGCACCCTCCGCATCTCCCCCTCGTTCATCGCCATGAGATCGCGGCCCAGAAAACGTACCTCGCCGCCGACGACGCGCCCGGGCGGTCGGATCAGACGGATCACCGAGAGCGCGGTGACGGACTTGCCGGAGCCCGATTCCCCGACCAGCCCCAGGATCGACCCCTTCTTGACCGTGAGGTCGATTCCGTCAAGGACCCTTACCGGGGCCCCAGGGCTGTCGAACTGGGTGCGCAGCCCCCTGACGTCGAGGAGTGGTTCCGTCACTGTCCCCGCCGGTCGAACACGTCCTGGAGCCCGTCACCAAGCAGGTTGAAGCCCAGGATGGCGATCGCGATCGCCATTCCCGGGAAGAACGCGACCCACCACTGTCCGGTGGTGATGTACATGAGGCCCATGTTGATCATCACGCCCCACTCGGCGGTCGGGACCCGAATGCCAAGGCCGATGAACGAGAGGCCGGCCACCGTCAGGATGGCGTAGCCGGCCTGCAGCGTGATCTGGATCAGCACCGGACTCATCGAGTTCGGCACGACGTGGATCAGGAGGGTCCGCCACCCCGGGTTGCCGACGGCGCGGGCCGCCGTCACGTACTGCATCTCGCGAACGGACAGGACGCGAGAGCGCAGAACCCGGGTGGTGTCGGGGATGTTGACGACGCCGATCGCGATCACGATGTTGATCGGGCTGGGTCCGAGGGCGGCGACGACCCCCATCGCGAGAATGAAGCCAGGGAACGCCGACAGCATGTCCATGACGCGCATCAAGGTCTCGCTGACGACCGGACCGGAGTACCCCGCGATGGCACCGAAGAAGGTGCCGAAGACCAGGGAGATGAGGATGGCGCCTGCCGCGACCGAGAGGTCCAGCCGAGCCGCATACAGGATTCGCGAGAAGATGTCGAACCCGCCTTCGTCGGTCCCCAAGAGGTGCGCCGACGACGGTGGCTTCAGTACCGCCGAAGGGTCTCCCTCCAGCGAGCCATAGGGCGCGACCAGCGGTCCGAAGATGGCGACCAGGATGAGGAGGACCACGATCCCGAGGCCAAGCAGCGTGGCCGGATTCTGGCGGAGGGTGTGCCAGGTGGCCTGAGCCCTCGCCAGTGCCCGTGAGCCGCGGCCGACCCGCTTCTCCAGTACGGCAGCATCTGACTGCATCAGTAGCGAACCCTGGGATCGAGGACCAGGTAGAGGATGTCGACAACCAGGAAGACGACGATGTACATGGTCGTTGCGTAGAGGATGAACCCCTGCACCGCAGGGAAGTCGCTGGTCGAGATCGCGTTGTAGACATAGAGACCGATCCCCGGCCAGGAGAAGATGTTCTCGATCAGGACAGATCCGCCGAGCAGGAACCCGAAGACGACGGCAATCACGGTCAGCACCGGCAGCATCGCGTTCTTGAGCGCGTGGCGGAGCACGATGCTCGAAGGCCTGAGGCCCAGTGCTCGCAGGGCAAGGGTTGGCGGTGCGTCCAGCGCCTCGATCATGCCTTGTCGTACCTGGCGCATGATCGGCGCCATCACCGCGATTCCCATCACAAAGGCGGGCAGCCAGATCTGGTCCAGGGTCGCCCCGAGTGTCGACCAGTTACGGCTGAGGATGGAGTCGATCGTATAGACGCCGGTGATGTGCGTCGGCGGCTGGACCCCGATTGGCAGCCGGCCGACCGGAGGGGGCGCGATTCCGATTCGATAGGCGAGGAGGGCAGACAGCATGATGCCGACCCAGAAGACCGGGAGCGAGAGCCCGGCCAGCCCGAGCACCCTCGCCACGCCGTCGATCCAGGTGTTGCGACGCAGCGCCGCGATGACGCCGAGCGGAACCGCGAGCAGCACCGCGATGAGCATTCCATAGAAGGTCAGCTCAAGCGTCGCCGGCAGTCTCGTGTCAAGGTCGCTCACGACCGGGCGCCCGGTCGTGAACGAGCGGCCCAGGTTGCCGTGAAGGAGGTTCCCCACATAGATCAGGTACTGCACGTAGAACGGACGATCCAGACCCAGCTGGTGCGCGATGATCTCGCGCTGGTGCGGGGACACGTACCGGCCGACGAGAACGTCGACCGGATTGCCAGGCAGGATCCGGGTCAGCGCGAAGGTGATGAAGGTGACGCCGAGCAAGATGGGGACGAGCAGCAGTATCCGCCGGCCCACGTACCAAGCGATGGTCATGCTGTCTTGCTCGGCGACTGCCGCCGACTACTTGTAGAGCAGATCGTAGCGGGTGGTACCGGTAGCGGGCTCCCACACGAACCCCTTCACCTTGTCCGTGAAAACGTAGATCGCGGGCGGCTGGAAAAGGAAGACCCAGGGGGCGTCGTCGACGATCATTTGCTGCGCCTGTTTCGCGGCTGTGACACGTGCCGGGTCGTTGAGCGGCTTGTTCACCCATTGGTTGATAAGCCCGGTCAATTCCGGGGTCTGGTAGCGCTCATACGTGCAGCAGCTCGATTCGAAGAGCCAGTAGAGCTGATAGAAGGGGTCGTTGTTATCGGAGCTCCAGCTACCAATGAAGAAGTCCAAGCTACGATCCTGCAGGGCCGCGCTGTAGGCCGAGGCCGGCATCTTGTTGATCGCGACATTGATGCCGATTTTCTGCAGACCCTCTTCGATCCAGATTGCCGAGTTCTCAGCTTCCGGGTCGCCGTTGATAACGGACAGGGTTGTGGAGAAACCGTTGGGAGCGCTCGACTTGGAGAGGAGCTGCTTGGCAGCCTTATAGTCGGTCTTGTACTGCCAGTAGCTGAAGTCGCTGTCCGGCATCCCTTTCGGGATCGGGCTCTTCAGCTGTACTCCCAGCCCATGCATGACCTGCTGCATGATCGTGTCGTAGGGCACGGCCTTCGAAATCGCTTGCCGTATCATCTTGTCCTGGAAGTACGGCCGGTTCACGTTCATGCCGGCGTAATAGGTCACCCGGGTCGGGACCGTGATCACATTGAGGCCTTTCTCGGCCTTCAGGCTGGCCACGTCTTGGGCCGGCACGTTGAGTGCCAGGTCCACCTTTCCGGATTTCACAAGAAGCTCCCGCTGGTCGACGTCGGGGACGATCTGAAAGACGACCTGCTTGTTCTTGACGGGCAGCCAGTAGTTCGGATTGCGGCTCAGGGTCCAGCCCGACCCGTGGTTCCACTGCGAGAGCACGTACTGGCCGCTGCCGGCGACGTTGTCCTTGAAGTAGCTAGTCGCGTAGGGGTCGCTGGACGTCGCGTGCTGCGAGATCGCCGAGGGGTTCATGATAGCGCTGCTGTAGAACGTGGAGAGGTTGCCCAGGAGGAGGCTGCTCGGCGCCGGCATCGTCATCTTCAGGTGCAGGTCGTCGACCACGTCCAGCTGGCTGACGTCGGTGACTCCCGACATCGCAAACAGGAAGTAGCCCGTCGCCTGGAGACCGAAGCTGCGCGCCCAGCTGTCCTTGACCGCCTGGGCATTGAGAGGAGTCCCGTCGGGGAACTTGATGCCGGGACGGATGGCGAAGGTTATCTCCGTCTGGTCGGTGTTCCAGCTCCAGCTCTCGGCCGCCTGCCCGGACCACACATTCGGATTCGCCGACGGGACGCCGCCCACATCCGGCCCTGGGATCTTGTCCGTCGTCGGCAGCGCGTAGAGCATGGGCAGAATGTCGCCGGTGACGATGTCGTCATTCGTCGTGTAGGGGTCGAGGTTCTGCATGTCGCCGAGCTGTGCGACATAGATCGTGCTGTTCCCGTTGCCGGCGGTGGCGAAACTCGTCGCGCTCGCCGAGGAACGGCGCGAAATCAGGATCTCAGGAATCGCGTAGGCGGCGGCAAGCGCCGCAGCACCCCCTATGAACTGACGCCGGTCCACCCTCGGCAGTCCCCGCCCGAGACCGCCCCACCCCATCGTCGACTCATGATTTGTGGTGCCCATCTCCTCCTCTCCGCTTAGGGGTCGCCCGGACCATGCCCGGAGGCGCTATCGTAGCACGGAGGTGAACGCAGCGCTCTCGGCATATTCAAACGACTGGTGCTGGCAGCCGCCTGTGTATGTCGAACAAGCTGGTTTTCACCCAAATAGATAGGATTCTTCAATCGGTGATCTTCGGGCCGGGACGTCGAGGGAGCATCATATTGAGCACGTGTGAGAGAACGCAGTGACAATCCGGCTGGCGGTCGACATTGGGGGCACATTCACCGACCTGGTCGGCCTGGTCGAAGAAGATCGGCGAATTCTGCTTGCCAAGGCGTCGTCCACACCACCCGACTTCCAGGAAGGAGTCGTAGAGACCATTCGCAAGTCCGGCCTTGACCCCCGCGCTGTCAACTTCTTCGTGCATGGTTCGACCGTGATCATCAACGCCCTCACCGAGCGGCGCGGTGCCCGAGTAGCGTTGGTGACGACCCGCGGCTTCAGGGACGTGCTCGAGATCACACGCAGCAACCGCCCCGATATGTACAACCTGCGCTTCAAGAAGCAGGAGCCGTTCGTCCCACGCGAGCTCCGGTTCGAGATCGGAGAGCGGATCGATTACCGGGGCCGTGTGCTCACCCCGCTGAACGAGGACGAGGTTCGCGCCCTGGGAGAGCGCCTACGCGGGAAGGTCGACGCGATCGCGATCTGCTTCCTGCACAGCTACCGCAATCCTTCGCACGAGCTGCGCTGCGCCTCCCTTCTTTCCGAGATCGTCGAGGTTCCGGTAACGCCGTCGGTGTCGATCACGCAGGAGTGGCGTGAGTACGAGCGCAGCTCTACGACCGTGCTGAACAGCTACGTACAGCCGGTCGTGGGCGACTACCTGGAGTCATTGGGGCGAGAGCTCTCGGGCCTCGAGCTCACCGGCAGTCGCAATGTGATGAAGTCGAACGGAGGTGTGAGCTCCTTCGAGATCGCCAAACAGGAGCCCATCCACATGGTGGAGTCCGGCCCGATCGGTGGAGTGGTCGGCGCCCTTGCCATCGGTCGAGAGATCGGAGAGCCGAACCTGATCACGGTCGATATCGGCGGCACCACGGCGAAGACCTCGCTGATCGAACACGGCGAGGTGAGGGTCACGACTGAGTATCGAATCGAGCGCGACGACCGTCACGCGGGGTATCCGGTGAAGGTCCCGGTGGTCGACATCGTCGAGATCGGTGCCGGAGGCGGTTCGATCGCCTGGATCGACCCCGCCGGCGCGCTTCATGTGGGCCCTCGGAGCGCGGGAGCGATACCCGGCCCGGCCGGCTACGACCGCGGAGGCCGAGACCTCACAGTGACCGACTGCAATCTGATCCTGGGACGGATCAGCCCCGAGTACTTCCTGGGCGGCGAGATGCAGCTCTCGGTCGAGCGCGCCCGCGAGGCGGCTCGGCCCCTGACGGCCAAGCTCGGACTCTCCGTCGAACAGGTAGCCAGGGGCGTCATCCGCCTGGCCAACGCGAACATGGTCAACGCGATCAAGCTGGTCTCGGTGCGCAAGGGCCACGATCCGCGCGAATACGCGCTGGCGGCGTTCGGGGGCGGGGGGCCCATGCACGCAGCCGCGCTGGCCCGGGAGCTCCGCATCAAGCGGGTCGTGATCCCACCGGCGCCGGGCGTCTTCAGCGCCTGGGGGATGCTCACCACGGACTACCGGCAGGACTTCGGTCGTACGGCGGTCGTCACGGCGGCGGAGGGGGCCCTGCCGGAGATCCAGCACATCTTCGGTGAGCTGGAACAGGATGCCGTCGCCTTCTTCCACGGCGAGGGCATCGCGGCGGGTGAGGTGGTGTTGGAGCGGGCCGCGGACATGCGGTATCGGGGACAGGAGCACACCGTGCGGGTACCCCTCCCAGGCAACGACGGAACTCTGGACGAGACGGTTCGGCGTTTCAGTGACCGCCACCAGATGGCCTATCTCTTCACGCTCGAGGCTCCCGTCGAGATCGTGACGTTCCACGTCGCCGGGCTCGTCCGTCTGGCCACACCTGATCTCGCCGCCTTCGCCCCGCCGGTTGATTCGGGCCAGGCGGTGAAGGGGCACCGAACAGTGGATTTCGACGAGGACGGCATCCACGACACGGTGATCCTGCGGCGTGACCGGCTCGCCCGCGACGAGCGCATCGACGGCCCCGCCATCGTCGAGGAGCCGGCCGCGACCACGGTGGTCCACCCTGGCCAGTCGCTGACCGCGGACCGGATCGGCAATCTCGTGCTCGTGCAAGGGGGCGAGTGATCATGGGCGAGCAGTCCTCGATCGACGCGTTCACCGCGGAGATCATCCGCGAGTCGCTGGTCGCGGTCGCCGACGAGATGTTCGTCTCGCTCCAGCGAACGAGCCAGAGCACGATCATCTACGAGGTCCTGGACTTCGCGTGCGGGGTCACCGACGAGAAGGCCCAGCTGATCGCGCAGACGAACGGCGTCACCGCCTTCGCAGGCGTGCTGACCTTCACCGTCGCCTCGGTGATCGAGAAATTCGGCCCGGACCGGATCCGGGAAGGCGACATCTTCGCCACCAACGACCCCTACAGCGGCGGGGGGACCCACCTCTCCGACGTCGCGATGGTGATGCCGCTGTTCCACCGCGGCGTGCTGATGGGCTTCGCGGCCAACAAGGCTCACTGGACCGAGGTCGGCGGCAAAGACGCCGGAAGCTGGACCACGGACGCGACCGAGGTCTACCAGGAGGGGCTGCAGTTCCCCTGCATCCGCCTCTACGAGCATGGCGAACCGTTGGAGTCACTGGTGGACCTGATTCGCGCCAACGTCCGGACACCGGACATGAGCGTCGGCGACATGCTGGCGCAAGCGGCGGGGCTGCGGATGGCTGCGCGCCGCTTCCAGGAGATGTGCGACAAATACGGCCCGCAGCAGGTCCAGGCCGGGATCGACTACCTCCTCGAGATGGGCGAGCGGCTGGTCCGCGAAGACATGCGCCGCCTGCCGCGCGGCACGTTCACCGCGCACGACTTCATCGACGATGACGGCCTCAGCCCCGAGCCGATCCCGGTGCAGGTGAAGGTGACCATCACTGACGATCAGTTCACAGCGGACTTCACCGGCTCGGGACCGATGGCGCGGGGACCGGTCAACTGCACGCGCACCGGCCTGATGGCCGGGATGCGCACCATCTTCAAGTCGATCACCAATCCCGACACACCGATCAACGAGGGCTGCTTCCGACCCCTCCAGGTGATCTGCCCGGAGGGCAACATCTTCTCGGCCGTCAGGCCGGCACCCGTGTCGACCTACTGGGAGACGCTGATCTACTGCATGGACCTCGTCTGGAAGGCGCTGGCACCCCATCTGCCGGAGCGGATGACCGCCGGCCATTTCATGAGCGTCTGCGGCACCATTCTGGCCGGGCCACACTCCGAGACCGGGGACCTCGTGATCATGGTCGAGCCACAGGCCGGGGGGTGGGGCGCCGGAGCCGATAAGGACGGGGAGTCAGGCCTGGTTTGCGTCGGAGATGGCGAGACCTACATCATCCCGGTCGAGGTCTGTGAGCAGAAGTACGGCGTGCTCGTCGACCAGTACGCACTGGATCCGGTGGACGCCGGAGCGGGTGAGCATCGCGGGGGCATCGGGCTGGTGCGCGATTACAGGATCCTTTCTGAAGATGGGATGTACCTGACCGCGACGTTCGGCCGGCACAAGTACGCGCCATGGGGTATCGACCGAGGTCACGACGGATCACCCAACGCGATCGAGATCCTGCGGGCGGACGGCAGCCCTCCGGTCCGTGTGGGCAAGACCGCCCGGGCATTCCTGCGAAGGGGAGACGTCGCGCGGCTGATCACGGGCACCGGCGGTGGCTGGGGTGACCCGAAGAACCGCCCACGGGAGCTGGTGATCGAAGATGTGCGCCGCGGGTACGTCAGCCCCGCCGCGGCCCAGGAGGTATACGGGTTGAGCCCGGACGACCTGCCGACGGCCGAGGCGGGTAGCTGACAGGACCCGGCGACGGGTGGGATCCGGGCAAGCGCCGCGGCGGTTAGAGCGGCTAGAGAGGAGGGACGACATGCGAGGAATCGAACAGATTCGCGGTTTTCTCGACGAGAGAGGACTGGACGTTGCCTATATCAGCAATCCGCTCTCGATCGGTTATGTCACGGGGTTTCATTCGAATCCACACGAGCGCCTGCTAGGCCTGGTCGTGGACCGGGACCAGGTGACGCTGGTCGCACCCGGCCTCGAGGAGGAGGCGGCCCGGGCGGCCTCGGACGCAGAAGTGCGGCCGTGGGCGGACGGCACCGATGCGTGGGCGGTCGTGGGGGAGGTCCTGGGTGGCCGGCGGGGCCCGGTCGCGATCGAGGGGTCCGCGCTCAGCTACAACGACTGGACCCGCCTCCGTTCGCTGGTCGCAGACGGCGAGCCGGCTGACCTCGAACCGCTGATCGCGAAGGTGCGGGCGGTGAAGGACAGCGAAGAGCTGGAGTTCCTGGCCACCGCATGCTCGGTCACCGACGAGGCCTGGATCGAGCTGGCGGGGAAAGTCCAGCCGGGGCTGAGCGAGCTCGAGCTGCTCATCCTCCTCAACCAGGCATTCGCCCATCGAGGGTTCGCCAGCGGGTTCGCCGGGCTGCTCACCGGGCCGAAGTCGGCGCTGCCCCACGGCCGGGCCGGCGACCGCCGGATCAGCGAGGGCGACTTCTTGCTGGCCGACTTCGGTGCCGCGTACAAGGGATACAAGGCGGATCTCACCCGCACCCTCGTGCTGGGCGAGCCCGACGCGCGGCAACAAGAGGTGCACTCGGTCGTGCGCGCCGCCAACGAAGCGGCGCTCGCTACCGTGCGCCCAGGGGCGCTGAGCGGTGAGATCGACGAAGCGGCCCGCCGTGTCATCCGCGATGCCGGCTACGGCGAGTACTTCATCCATCGCATCGGCCATGGACTCGGCCTGGACGTTCACGAATACCCCAGCCTCGACCCGGGCAGCGCCATCCCGCTCGAGGAAAACATGGTGGTGACGATCGAGCCGGGGATCTACATCCCGGCCTGGGGCGGCGTCCGCATCGAGGACGACGCGGTCGTTACCAGCGAGGGCGCCCAACTGCTCACACACTCCAGCCGCGACCTGCACCCCATCGCGTAGCCCACCCCTCGTTACGTCCTGAGTGCCGGTACTCGGGGCTCTCACGCCCACACGGGAGCCCCGATTGCCGGCATATAGGGGTGATGGGCAGAGCAGGCAGATGGGAGGCAGTGGGTGCCGGAGCCGGGAGGCAGGTGGGGCGCTGCGGTTTCATGGAGAGGAGCCCCAGCTGGCTCTGAGGGTGGCGTCGTGCTTGCCGGCTGAGGAGAGAGTTGCTCTCTGCCTCGTCCGAGTGATTGCCAACTTTGGGCCGGCCACGGAAGACCCGTTTGAGGAAAGAGGGCAGATCCCGGGAGATCGGGCCCGTCTGCCGGATATGAGTGGGAGCCGTTGCCGGCTTCTCCAACCGCGTCCTGGGACCGTGGCCGTCGGGAACCGCGTCCACCCGTCGGTGCCGGGCTGGAGAACCAGAGCACGGAGGTGTGCGGTGAGCGAGAGACGGTTGGTAGGCATCGACTTGGGGATTACCTCGAGGCACACGGTGGCGGTGTTAGGGGGAGACTCCAGCACCGTCTGCCGGAGAAGTTGCGTGGCGACCCAGGCGAGCCTGACCGAGATCGAGCAGGCGGCGCTGGCGGGAACCGCGCCGGGGCTGCAGCTGGAGGTGGTGATGGAGGCGACCGGGCCCTCCTGGGGTCCCGTGGCGTACTTCTTCGCCCGGCGCGGGCATCAGGTCTACCGGGTCAGCTCAGCCAAGGCGGCAGCGCTGCGTAAGGCGCTCTCCAGGAACGCCAAGACCAACAGCATCGATGCTCAGACGCTGGCCAGGCTGCCGCTCGTCGACCCTCAGGGGGTCTATCCCTGGCGACCACCGAGCCGAGCCCAGGCAGCACTCGACCGCCGCGTGCGAGCCTGTGCACGGCTGACCAAGCAGAGCAGCCAGAGCAAGGTGCGGCTGCGGGCGCTGGTCCGGGAGTCGCTTCCCATGACGCCGCTTGGGGGTGTGCTGAGCAAGACCGAGCTGGCGCTGCTGGAGCGCACGGGGGCGGACCCCGACCAGATCCTGAAGCTGGGACGGACCCGGCTCACGAGGCTGATCAGCAAGGTCTCGGCCAAGCACCTGGGTGTGGAGGTAGCGGAACGTTGGCTGGAGGCGGCAACGCAGTCGCGGGTGCTTTACGGCGAGGGGGCGGAGATCGCGTTCGCCGAGCGTGCCCGTGAGATTCGCACCGAGGTGCACCTGCTGGCGGCGTACCAGGCGGAGCTGGTGGAGCACGAGCGGGGGCGCGAGGCTGCCTATCAGCAAGTCGACCCCGAGCAACTGGCGCGCAGCCTGTCGGGGGTGGCCGAAGCCGGTGGTCCCACGCTGCTCGCCGGCATCGGAGAGGTCGGCCGCTTCCGCAACGGCAGCCGCCTGGTCTCCTTCACCGGTCTTGCTCCGCGGGCCTCCCAGACGGGTGAGAGCGACCGCAAGGGACAGCCGATGTCCAAAGCCGGGCCCCGACTCCTGCGCACGGCGCTGATTCGAGCCGCCGACACCGCTCGCACTCAAGACCCCCAGCTGGCGCGCATCTACTACGAGCAGATGACCAACCGCGGTGCCAACCACCTCAAGGCGCTCTGCGTGGTGGCAACTCACCTCACCCGGCGTCTCTACGCGGTGATGGTTCGGCAGACCCCCTACCAACTCCGTGACACCGATGGACGGGCGATCACAGGGGAGCAGGGCAAGGCGATCGTGGCCGCCCACTGGACGGTGAGCGAAGAGGTTCGGCGCCGACGTCGCAGCCGCAAGACGAGGAAGGCCCCTCAGCAGGTACAGAGACCTGCATTCAACGCCAATCGCGGAATCACGAGGCGACCTTCCTCGACCTCGATATTGCCAGCTTCCGCGACTCCCCACCACCCTGCCGAGGGCGGAACAAATGTTCCCACTTGACAGCCACTACCCCCTTAGGGAATCACTCGGGGATCACTGGAGCAGACCGGCTTCGAGCATCTCGTCCTCGACCAGCGCTGCGCGTTCCGAGCGGTCGGCGACCTTGACCTCGCTGCCCCGGGGTGTACGCGTGACCAGCAGGACGTGGTCGATGCGCTCGGCGACGGCCTTCAGGTGGCTGATGACGCAGACCAGCTTGCCCTGCGAGGCTCGACGCTCCAGTGCCGACATGGCGTATTCGAGCGCATTGACGTCGAGGCTGCCAAAGCCCTCGTCGAGGAACAGGGCGTCGAGCTTGCCTCCGGCACGGCCCGCCATCTCGACCAGGCCGAGCGCGAGCGCCAGGCTGGCGAGGAACGTCTCGCCACCGGACAGAGTCTTCGCCGGCCGGGTCTGGTTCGAGAGACTGTCCACGACCTCGAACCTTTCGGTGAATCCGTAGCGGTCGCCGGTGACCGACAGCAGGATCTCCGAAGCCAGCTCCAGGAGCACGCGCTGGCGTCGGGCGACCACGTAGCCGACGAACTTGCCGTCGGCGAGGAGCCTTGCCAGCTCGCCGAGGTTGGCGACGATCTCGCTGCCGCTCTCGATCGCGCGGTCCAGCTCGGCGGCGGGCTCGACCTGCGCGTGCGCCTCCTCGGCGGTTCGTTGGGCCATGCCCTGCTCGACCCGAGCTTTGTCGAGCGCCCCCCGCAGGTCGTCCTCCCGCTCGAAGCCGGCTTCGGCGACCGCCAGCTGCCTGGCAGCCCGCGCCTCTGAGCCGCGCTCGACCGCTGCCCCGGCCAGCTCGTGGAGGCGGCCGACTCCTGCGGCAGCGGCGGCTTCGACCGTCGTTGCCCACGCGGTCTGAACGTCCAGCGCGGCTGCCGGATCCGCCTCATCACAATCGGTGCCACCGAGATCTCCCGCGGCATCATGGAGGCGCTGCAGGAGGAGGGCCACCTTGTGCACCGCCTGCTGCGTGGGCTCTCGGACCTCCCTGGTCCGGCGTCCCTCCGCCTTGCGAAGTTCCGCGTCCAGCCGATCCAGATGGTTTCGGGCGTCGGAACGGTCCGCCTCCAGACGTTCCAGCCCTGCCAGCTCATCCGCCACCCGCTCCACTGCCGGCGCGAATGGATCCGAAGCGGCGCGATCGGGACGGAACCGCGAAGGAACGGTTTCGAGCGCCTCCTCCGCGTCCTTCTCGCACCCCGCGATCTGGCTCTCGAGAGCGGAGATCTGGTCGACGGCAGCGCTTTGCTCGCGCGCGGCCGCCTCCAGATTCGACTCCGCCCTGGATCGTGTGTCCCGCGCCACGGTCAGCTCCCCGATCGCGGTGTTCTCCTCCTTCTCGACGCGAGTGACGACAGTCCGGTAGCCGTCAAGGCCGTCTGCGTCGGCGCGTCTCGGGTCGAAGTCCGGCGCCACCACTCGCAGCGCGGTTGCGTGAGCCTCGACGCCGCTGGCCCGCTCCTGGATCGCCCGGTCAACGGCCTGGATCGCCTTTTCCTTCTCCTCCACCCTGGCCGAAAGTGCAGTGACCTCTTTCGCGGCCGCCTGCGCGGCGCCGCCGGCCGAACGCACCGCCGACCGGGCCCCGTCGAGATCACCTCCAGGCGGCAGGCTCCAGGTCGCGGGAAGGGGCCGCACGCAGATCGGGCAGGGATCGCCGGCGTGCAACCCGGCCCCGGCCACGTGCGCCGCATGGTCCCTTTGAAGAGAGTCCAGCGATCGTTCCGCCTCGCCCAGACGCCGCTCGGCGGCTGCCAGCACTTGTTCCCTCTCCGGCAAGTCCCGGTCACGTTGCCGCGTCAACTCCTGGTGGAGGCGCTCGCGGGTCTCGATCTCACCGTCGAGACGCGCGGCCTCGTCCCTCGTCTGCTGGACGTCGTTCTCGTAGCTCTGCAGGCTTCGCCGGGCCTTGTCGCGAGCGTCACGAGCCGCATCGACGACGACCTCCTGCTCCGAGACCCGCGCCTGGAGGTCCGGGAGGGACCGCACGAGGTCGGCCACCCGCACCGCGGCCGCCGCCGACCTGCCTTGCCACACATCCAACTCGCGACGGCGCGTAGAGGCCTCCTGCTCATGCTGCCGTGCTCGCTCGAGAGCCCCCTCAACGCGGCGCAGGACCGCCGTCGTTCGTCCTTCTCCCTCGGCGGTCGCCAGCGCCGCCACCGCCGCCTGGTGCCGCTCCTCCCACCCGGCCCGCTCGCGTGTCAGCGCAGCGCTCTGCTCGGCGATCTGCGCGTCCACCCGCGCAAGTGCCTGCAGAACGGGTGCCTGCGAGACATTGGCCCTGGCCAGCAAGGCGGCCGCCGCCGAAAGACGATCCGCCTCGGCACTCGAGCTCTGCTCTGCCTCGGCATGCGACCGAACCCTCTCAAGCACCGACGTCAGCGACGCTGCCCGCTCGCCGTGCCGCGCCGCATCCACCTGTGCCCTGGCGAAGTCGCCGGCGGGATCCGCACGCAGTCCGGCGCGCTCCGTGCGCAGCGCGAGCAGGAGATCCTGCGCGCCCGACCGTCCGTCCGAGGCCGCAGCACGCACCCGATCCAGTTCCTCCAGCCCAAAGATCCCCTTCAGCAGGTCGGTCCGCGCGCCGGCGGTCGCGTGCAGCAGCCGGTCGAACTGGCCCTGCGGCAGCACCACCGCCGCCTTGAAGCCCCCGTAGTCCAGGCCGACCAGGCGCCTGACCTCGACCGCGACGGCGGCCTCGCCATCCACGCGCAGCAGGTCCGGCTCGTCGACGCAGGTGAGCAGGTGAACAGAAGGAGGCGAGGTCCCCACCGAGGTGGAGCGCCGGATCCGGTACCGGTGGCCGTCCGCGTCGAACACCAGCTCGACCACCATCGTCTGCAGACCGTCGGAGATCAGCGCCTTGACGTTCCGCTGGTCCCACGTCGTCGCGTTGTAGAGCGCGTACGTGATCGCCTCCAGGATCGAGGACTTCCCGGCGCCGGTGTCGCCGACGATCGCCAGCAGACCGTCCTGGGTGAAGTCGATCTCCGTCGGCTGCCGGTAGCTGCGAAGTCCCTGCATCGACAGCTGCCGTGGCCTCATGCCCGCGGCACCTCGCTGGGCCGCCGCATCGTATCGACCTCGGGAAAGGCGATCTCCTCGTCGCTGGAGATGGAGGCGACCGACCGCTCGAAGAGTTTGACCACCGTCTCGGCGTCGCCGGCGGCCACGCCCACCTCACCCACGTATTCCCTGAACAGCTCCGCCAGCGTCGGCTCCCCACGGCGGCTCGCGTCGCCGGCCCGGAGCACCTGCAGCTCCTGCTGGGATGAATGCTCGTTCACCTGGAGCACCGTGGCGTCAGGAAAGATCTCCTCGACCTGGTCCGCCAGGTTCGGGATCGACTTCTCGGTGTTCACCGTGACCAGGCACAGCGCGTCCCCGACCGAAGGCGCCGCCACCCGCAGCTGCTCCAGCGTCCCCTCCAGCCGTCGCAGTCGACGGCTGCCACGCAGCTCGTGCTGCTCGACCTGGGCCGGTCGGCCGGGCGATCCCTCGACCGTCAGCGCGACCTTGGACTCCCCCTCTTCGCCGAAGTCCAGCGCCATCGGCGAGCCCGCGTACCAGCCGAGGTGGGTGCCCGGGATCGCCTGCGGACGGTGGATGTGGCCGTAGGCGGCGTAGCTCACCGCGGGGATGCGCTCGGCCCGGGTCGCGTACGAGTCGGTGACCGTCAGAGGCCTCTGGGATGCCTCCGTGAAGCGGGCCCCGGTCACGTGCAGGTGCGCCGCGAACAGGAGGATGTGCCGCGCGGGGTCGTAACCCTGCCGGAGCCCGTCTCCGAGCGCGTCGACGATGCGCTGCACCCGATCCGCGTACTCCGTGTTCCAGGTCGCCGGGTCCTCGACGTCGTCGATCATCCGGTTCTGGTGGACGAACGGCAGCGGTGCCAGGCGGATGACCTCGCCACCGTCGCCGGGGAACTCCAACACCCCGCCGTCTGACGGCCGACGGGCCCTCGAGACGAACGTGACGCCGAACTCCCGCCCGATGATTCCCTGCAGCAGGTCGAACAGGTGCGGCGAATCGTGGTTGCCGAGCAGCACGACGGTCGGCGCGATCGCCCCCAGCTCCTTCAGAGCGTCGAGGCCCCGCTGCAGGTCCGTGTAGGCCGGGCGCACCGCGTCCCAGACGTCCCCGCTGTGGACGATGAGATGCGGCCGGCTTGCACCCGCCAGCGCGACGATCTCCGCCAGCACCCGATCGTGGTCGGGCGCGCGCGGAGACGTTGTACGTGGCGCGCCCCAGGTGCCAGTCCGAGATGTGCAGCAGTCTCACAGCCGGCCCCAGAGGTCATCTGCGGCCGCCGGACCCAACCCGGCGTCCTCGCCCACGTTGGTGGCGAACCCGGGGAAGGGAAACCGCAGGGGAATCGGCGTCGGGATCAAGGGCTGGTCGAGCACCATCGTTCCGGGCAGGAACCGGGACGCCCGTTCCCGCAGCTCCGCCGACAGGAACCGGTACTGGTCCGCCTCCCCCGCGTCCAGCCGCCCCGCCACCTTCAGCGCGGCGTTGGTGAAGATCTCGGGTGCGACGTTGCCGATCGACTGCTGCGCCCCGATCAGCAGGACGCCCAGGCTGCGGCCGCGGGCCGAGATGTCGATCATCAGATCCTTGAGCGGGCTCGTCCCCTGGCGAGGTGCGTACTTGTTGAGCTCGTCCAGGACGATGAACCGGAGCGGCTCCCGACCCTGCCCCTGCTTGGCCTCGAAGATCTCGCTCAGCAAGGCCCCCACCACGAACCGCTGGGCATCGTCATGGAGCGAGTGGATGTCGACGATCGTGACGTGCTTCTCCATCACCGGCGCGCGGCAACCCAGAGCCACCAGGTGCCCGATGCGCGGCGACTCGGCGTAGAGCCGGCGGACGAAAGCCAGGCGCGTGCCCACCTGCACCCCCGCACTCCACGCGGTGTCGTCGACATCGCTCTCCGGCGCCAGCTTGGAGGTCAGGAAATCGACCAGGTCCGAGAAGCTCCGGACGGCGACGCCATCCTGCGCCAGCCGGGGCGGGCGCCGCTCCCGGAGCAGCCGGTCGACGTTGAACGAGGTGTCGGCGGCCGGATGGCACATAACGACCGCGCCGGGTTCGTGCTCCAGCGGATACGCCCACCGGACCAGCTGCACCCGGACCCGCTGCTCGACGAACGACAGCTGGTTGCGCGCGTCGTCGGCGTCGGTCAGGCAAAACCGCAGCAATCCCTTACGGATGAACTCCTCGGGCGTCCAGGCGAACGCCTCGACGTCCCGGGCTTCGCGCGTATGCACGTCCACGGCCAGGGCGCCCTCACGACTGGCCGCCGATCGCGGCGCGAACAGGTGGACTCCCTCGAACCGCCCCGGATCATCCACCCCCAGCGCCCGCCACTGCGCCTTTGCCTCGGGGTGCGCCGCGAACCGGGCGTTTCGCCGGTCGACGTGGAGCAGATCCTCACCCTTGACGTTGAAGACGAGCGCCTTGGTGTTCGCGGCCTCGGCCCCCAGCATGCGGCGGCCCTGCTCGGTCTCGAACAGCATGTAAAGCAGGAAGAGGGCGTAGGTGGTCTTGGTCGCGACCCCCGAGATTCCCGAGATCGAGACGTGGCCGCCCTTCTCCCCGTTCATGAAGGAGAAGTCGGCAAACACGGGCTGTCCCGACTGATCGACGCCGACGCCGAACGCCAGCTCCATCTGGTCGAGGAAGAGCGCCTGCTCGCGATGCTCGCCCGCCGCCTGCTCCACCCGCGCCCCCGGGGAGGGGGCGAGCCACAGCTCGGGAACCGTCCGCAGCACCTGCACCGCGACCCGGCGCGAGGTCACCCCGGGCATCGTCCGTTCGCGGGAGATGCGAGCGGTGTCGGACGCGTAGTCGGCGCCCTCGATCGAGCTCGTTCCCTCGACCACGATGCCGTAGTGGGTCACCAGCTGCCCGTCGGGAAGCGTCTGCGTGGTCGCCACCAGGTCGTCGAGCTGGACCACCGCCCCCTCGTCGAGCACCACCGAGAAGCGTCGGGTGGACGCTTCCACCGACCCGTCGACGAGGCCGACGTGAGCGGTCATGACATCACCTCCTCGAGACCCAGGGCGACGGCCGCCCGCACCGCGCGGTAGGCCAGTCCGGCGTCGCCCATCCGGTGCCGCAGCTCCCGTTCCAAAGCCCCCACCGGCTGCAGATTCTGCGGCGCCCGGGGATCACGATGGGCGACGCCGGCGTACCTGGGGATCATCGCGGCGACCAGGTTCATGGTCTGGACGGCGACCCGCAGGCCGGTAGCCGCCGGAATCTCGAGCCGCACGATCCCGGACCAGGGCCCCGAGAGGCGCGTCGACGGCGTCAGCCGCAGGTAGCACGAGTACCGGTCGTCGCCGAGCCTGAAGATCGAGGTCCGCTCCGTGGGCGAGAGGTCCGCGATCTGCCGGTGCTGCTCCGGCGGAAGCAGCGCCCGGTAGTGGGTCTTGATGTGGCCGACGACGGCCAGGTCGCGGCTGCGCACGAAGTTGAGGGGGCCGTCCACGATCACCAGGCGTCCCCGCGCCGCCTGGTCCTCCGCGACCAATCCCTCTTCCTGGCGCATGCGACTCTGCAGCGCCTTCAGCGGCGCGTCCGGGGCGTCGTCCGGGACCGAGCGCACGGTCCACTCCCAGCCCCCCTTCACCGAGGGCAGCTCGCGGTGGACACCCGAGCCCCAGATCACCATGCGGCTCACCCGCACCGCCTCGAAGGAGAGCGCGCCGCCAGGCTCGCCCACGACGGCGCCGCAGGCGTGGGTGCCGGCGACCGCGCGGATCATCGCCCCGGTCCCCAGGTCCAGGTCGGACATCGCCGCCTCCCCGCGCCGCACACCGTCGACGAACGCGATCGGGCCCTCCGGCCCGTGCCCGGGCGCGGGTACGTGGGGCACGAGGTCGTCACCGTCCTCGACCAGCACACCCGTCAGGTTGGCTTCGTCGCTCTCCTTCACCAGATACGGAGAGCCGTAGGCCGCAGCCCAGTCTTCAACGAACATCCGTGTGCACCTTGCGTCTGTTCCGGCAGGATGTCAACAACCCGGAACCCACGTTGGCAGCCATGAACGACAGAATGTGTCGCGATCCGGGCGAACTGACGTTGGGCCTCGCCCCGTCAGGAGCTCGAGGGGTCCGCGGTCTCCCCTCCCGGCCGGACGAGGCCGGTCTCGTACGCCAGCACCACTGCCTGCACCCGGTCGCGCAGGTTGAGCTTCGACAGGAGCCGGGCGACGTGCGTCTTCACGGTCGCCTCGCTGACGTGCAGGTTCTCCGCCAGCTCGGCGTTGCTGAGTCCGCGTGCCAGCAGGGTCCAGACCTCGCGCTCGCGCTGCGTGAGGGATCCGGTTTCGACCAGCGGCGCACCGGGCTGGGTTGACCTCCCCGGGCGTGCGAAGCGCTCGACCAGACGGCGCGTGATCGAGGGGGCGAGCAGCGCGTCGCCCGTCGCGACCATCCGGACGGCCGCTACCAGCCGCTCCGGCGAGACGTCTTTCAACAGGAAGCCGCTCGCCCCCGCGCGCAGCGCCGCGTAGACATACTCGTCCAGGTCGAACGTGGTCAGGATGAGGACCCGGCAGGTGGCGTCGGTGGCGGCGATGCGCCGCGTCGCCTCCAGCCCGTCCAGGCGTGGCATGCGGATGTCCATCAGCGCCACCTCCGGCCGGCGGGCACGCACGGCGGCGACGGCCTGCTCGCCGTCCTCCGCCTCGGCGACGACGCGCATGTCGTCCTGGGCCTCGAGGATCATCCGGAAGCCGGCGCGGACCAGCGCCTGGTCGTCGGCGATGAGGATTCGCAGCGGCCCGGACGGCAGGTTGTTCACGGGGCCTCCAACGGGAAGCGGGCTTCGACGCTGAAGCCGCCGTCCGGGAGGGGGCCGGTGTCGAGCTGTCCGCCGAAGAGGACGACCCGCTCACGCATCCCGATCAGCCCCAGGCCCCCTCCGGCCGCCCCCAGCACCCGGTGCCCCGGGGTGTTCGTCACCCGGATCGACAGCGCTGTCGCGCCCATCGCGACATTCACCTCCCCGCGGGCGCCGTGGGCGTACTTGAGCGCATTGGTCAGCGCCTCCTGCACGATGCGGTAGGCCGTCACGTCGAGGCCCGGCGGCAGCGGACGCGTGCCCTCCACGCGCAGGTCGACCGGCAGCCCGGCTCCGGTCACCCGGTCGACGAGCGCCCCGAGAGAGTCAAGGCCAGGAGCCGGAGCCAACGCCGCGTCCGTGGCTTCCTCGGAGAGCAGTCCCAGAAGACGTCGCAGCTCATCCAGCGCCCCCCGGCCCTCCTCCTCGACCGCGAGCAGGGCTTCAGCCGCGCGTTCCGGGCGGCGTTCCATCAGTGTCCGCGCCGCCCCGGCTTGCACCACCATCACGCTGACGCTGTGCGCGACGACGTCGTGCAGCTCGCGGGCGATGCGTGCCCTCTCGGTGGCGACCGCGACCTGCGCGCTCAGCTCCTGCTCCCGCTCCAGGCGGCGCGTGCGGCCCTGCAGGTCGCGCACCGCATTCCCGGCCAGCCAGGTGCCGGCGCCTCCGAACAGCGTGAGAAGCCACGCGGGCAGGATCGCGTTCCAGTCGTTCGGGATGCCGACCACCGCCAGCAGCGCCGCCATCACCACCGGCACCAGCAGGCCGGCGAGCCGGTGCCGGCTGTAGGCGCCGATCGAGTAGTACCCGATGAACAGCGCCACCGCGCCCGCGTAGGTCGGGGGCGCGGCCACCAGCAACGAGGCGGCGGACTGGACGCAGACGCAGGCGATCGGCCAGCGGCGGCGGAACGCGACCGGCAGCACCACCAGCGCACCGAAGACCACCCGGGCCCCCTCCGGCTCCGGTAGGCCGTTCGACGGCAGGAACAGCAGCTGCGGGACCGTGCCCGCGAGCAGCACGAGGGCGAGGGCTGCGTCCACCAGGCGAGGGTCGAGCCGGCGCGCCCAGGCCCACATCGAGCGCAGTTGCACCATTTGTCGGCAGCGTATCTCGCGCAGGCGAGGACGCGCGTCCACCGCGAGGAGGATCGGCGCTCATCCGGTGGGATGACGGCGCGAAAAGATCATCCGCAGTGCTGATGCGGATTCGGTCGCGGGGACGACGTGGCAGCGCCCCTTGCCACGTGAGCATGAACGCATGCCACACAGCACCTCAGCGCCACCACTCGCAGAGTCGGCAGCGCGCCGCGAGTGCCTCCTGAGCGTATCGCCGGCTTCCATAGCCGCGCCCGCGGTTCGGATCACCGGGCTCGTCAAGAGCTACGGCTCGACCCGCGCCGTGGACGGGGTCGACCTCGAGATCCAACCCGGCGAGACGGTCGCTCTGCTCGGCCCCAACGGCGCCGGCAAGTCGACCACGATCGGCCTGCTGCTCGGTTTCCTGACCCCCGACCAGGGGACGATCGAGGTCGGCGGCATGCCACCTCGCCGCGCCGTGGCGGCCGGCCACATCGGGGCCATGCTGCAGGAGTCGGGGATGATGCCGGGCGTCCGGGTGGGTGAGCTCTTGCGCTTCGTCCGCAGTCTCTACCCTCAGCCACTGTCCTTCGACGACCTGGTCGAGGCGGCCGGGCTGGAGGGCCTGCTCCACCGCCGCGCCGACCGGCTGTCCGGGGGCCAGGCGCAGCGGGTCCGCTTCGCGATGGGGATCGCCGGCGACCCCTCCGTCGTCGTCCTCGACGAGCCCACCGCGGCCATGGACGTGGAGGCGCGGCGCGCGTTCTGGGAGCGGATGCGGCGTCTGTCGGCGGCGGGCCGGACGATCCTCTTCGCCACCCACTACCTGGAGGAGGCCGACGCCGCCGCGGACCGGATCGTCGTCATCGCCCGCGGGCGCCCGGTCGCCGATGGCACCTCCGCCGCGATCAAGGCGACGCTCGGTGAGCGCCGCGTCCGCCTCACGCTGGAGGGCGGCGACGACCGCCTCGAGGACCTGGAGAGCGTGCGCCAGGTCCTGCGCCACGGCCACCGCGTCACGCTCTACACCGACGACGCCGACGCCACCGTCCGCAGCCTCGTCCATCGCCGGCTCTCGTGGCGCGACCTGGAGGTCGAAAGCCCCGACCTGGAGCAGGCGTTCCTGACGCTCGTGGGAGAAGCATCATGACCCGCTTTCTCGGCCTGGAGGTGGTGCGCGCCCTGCGCGACCCTCGCTATCTGATCCTCGCCGTCGCCATGCCCGTCGGCCTCTACCTTCTCTTCACCCAGCTTTTCGGTACGCACGGCGAGCGTGTCGAAGGCATCCCCCAGGTCGTCGAGCTCATGGTCGCGATGGCGGCCTATGGAGGCATGTGGTCGGTCCTGTCGGCGACCGCCCCCCGGATCGCGGCCGAGCGCCAGACCGGGTGGCTGCGGCAACTCCGCCTCACCCCGCTCCCCGCTCGCTCCGTCATCCTGAGCAAGGTGCTCGCCGCGATCGCCACCGCGCTGCCGGCCATGATCCTGGTCTGCCTGACCGCCGTCATCGCCCATGGCGTGCACCTGGCAGGCCTGACCTGGATCGAGATGCTGGCGCTCATGTGCGTGGGAACCCTGCCGCTGGCTCTGCTTGGGGTCGCGATCGGGTTTCTGATCGGTAGCGATGCGGCCTACGGGGTGGTGATGATCCTGTACTTCGCGTTCGGCGCCATGGGCGGGCTCTGGATGCCGCTCTCGATGCTCCCGAGCACGATGCAGCAGATCGGGAAGGCCCTGCCCTCGCACGGGATCGCGAGCCTGGGCTGGCGCCTGGCCGCGGGCCAGCCTCTCCAGGCGTCCAGCTTCCTCGTCCTCGGCGCCTGGACGCTCGGCTGCGGTCTGCTCGCGTTCCTCTCCTACCGTCGAACGGCGGTGCGTTGAGCGCTGCCGGCCGGCACGGGACGGCCCGGGTCCGCGCGCCCGGACCGTTCCTTCCCGCACGCGGGAGACTTCCCTCACCAGGGCACGAGCCGCGGCGCCGAGCCACGGCGCCGAGCCACGGCACCCGGTCACCGGCTCGGCACATCACTGAGGGAGGAACGGCATGTCCGAGGCGCAGGTCTGGCACTGGCTGAAGCGCAACCTCGAGGAACGGATGGCGGCCTTCCCCGGCTCGGCGGGGCTCGCGCTCCTCGATCTTCGCGGCTCCCAGAAGATCGCGATCGACGCGGGGGAGGTGCTGCCCACCGCGTCCACGATCAAGATCGCGATCCTCGCCCACCTGCTGGAGCTGGCCGAGCAGGGTGCGGTCGACATGGACCGGCGCTTGGTGGTCGACGCCTCCCATCGGGCTCCCGGCAGCGGTGTCCTCGCCTACTTCGAGGACCCCGTCGAGCTCACCGTGCGCGACGTCGCCGTCCTCATGATCGACGTCTCGGACAACACCGCCACCAACCTCTGTATCGACTGGGCAACCATCGACGGCGTCAACGCGATGCTCCGGCGGCTCGGGCTGACCGCCACCACGCTGCGCCGGAAGATGCAGGACGAGGTCGCCATCGCACGCGGCGAAGAGAACGTGGCGACGCCGGCCGAGGTGGTCGAGCTGCTGCGCAAGCTGTTCTGTGAGGAGGGCCTGAGCCGCTCGGTGTGTCAGGAGACACTTCGCATCCTGCGCAAGCCCAAGCACGGGTACTTCCAGCCGGGCCTCCCCGAAGACATCGAGATGGCGAACAAGCCGGGAGCGATGGGCCGCGTCCGCAACGACGCCGCGATCGTCTACCTTCCCCGGCGCCCCTACGCCCTCTGCGTGATGACCGCGCGCGGTTCGGTCGATCGCATCCCGCAGGAACGGTTCATCGCCGACATCGCGCGGACGATCCACGAGCGGCTGTCCACGCTCGACGCGACCAACCAGTACGGGCAGGCACTACCCCCGGCCTGATCGACCGTCCGCCGGGTCCGTGAACTGAGGATCCCCGCCGCTTGCGTGATCCACGGGGTACTCTCACCGTCACGGGATCGATCCACACGCGGAGGGCCCGGCCCGAGGGCGGGACGGGAGCAAGGAGGTCTGACGGACATGGCGAAGGCGAGAGTGGCCCTGGGACAGTTCCAGGCTGGCACGGACAAGGAGGCGAACCTCCAGCGCATCCTGGCGCTCCACGCCGAGGCGGCGGCGGCGGGCGCCGACCTGGTGGTCTTCCCCGAGGTCGCGATGTTCACGACCGTCGACCCCACGTTCGACATCGTGCCGGTCGCGGAACCCCTGGACGGACCCTTCGTGACGCGTCTGCGGGAAGCCGCGGTCCGTAACGGGGCGGCGATCGTAGCCGGGATCTACGAGTCCGGGCCGTCCAGCGCCGGAAAGGTGCACAACACGGCCGTCGCGATCGGGACCGACGGAGCGCTGCTGGGCGCCTACCGCAAGATCCACATGTTCGACGCGTTCGGATTCCGGGAGTCGGACCATGACCAGCCGGGGGACGGCGAGCTTCTGCTGTTCACGCTGGCGGGCGTCCGCTTCGGCGTCACCGTCTGCTACGACCTCCGCTTCCCGGAGCTGTTCCGGGCACTCGCCGAGCGCGGCGCCGACGCCATCCTCCTGCCGACGGCCTGGGCACACGGCCGGCTCAAGGAGCTGCACCTCTCGACGCTGGCGAGGGCGCGGGCGATCGAGAACACGGTCTACTTCGCGGCCGCCGACCAGACCGGCGCCGGAATGACGGGCAACAGCGAGCTGATCGACCCGATGGGCGTCACCGTGGCCTCGATCGGCGAGAGCGAGGGCCTCGCCATCGGCACCGTTGACACCGACCGGGTGGCCGAGGTGCGCCGCAAGCTGCCCTCCCTGCAGCACGTGCGCCACGACATCTACGACACCTGGCGCCGCGTGCCCGAACCCGTCTAGGGTCGCTCTCCCGTCGGCACCCGGGCCGTTTGCCGGCAAAGGGACGCCGGCGGCGTCGCAAAACGCGCCGCCTGCCGGCAAACGGCCAGACCGACAGCGTGAGGTCCCGGATAATCGATAATCTTTGACATGATCGACCCGCCGTCGGAGGTATCGCGGGGTCAGGCCGAGGAGCCCGGGCTGTTACGCAGCGTGCTGCGGGACCAGGTGAAGGACCGGATCCTGCAGGACATCATCGAGGGTCGCTACCCCCCGGGCACGCGTCTCATCGAGACGCGGATCGCCCGCCAGCTTCACGTGAGCCAGGCCCCGGTGCGCGAGGCGCTCCGCGACCTGGAAAGCGTGGGCCTCGTGGAGTCGATCGCATTTCGCGGCGCGCGGGTGCGTCAGCCCCGTCCCGACGAGCTCCTGGAGGCGTTCCCGGTTCGTGCCGCGCTCGAGTCGCTGGCCGCCTCTCTGGCCGCGGCGCGGATCGAGCCGGCCGAGCTGGATGCGATGGAGGGGACCATCGTCCGCATGGAGCGGGCCGCCGAAGAGGGCGACGAGCACGCGCAGTCGCAGGCCAACGCCGAGTTCCATGCCCTTGTCGTGCAGGCGAGTGGCAACGCCACGCTGCGCCGGCAGTGGGCACTGCTGGAGCCATTCGCGCGCACCTACCTCACGTCGGCGCGCTCGGGCATCGACCTGATGGTGCTGGCCCGGCGGCACCGGAAGATCCTGGACCCCCTCCGCCGCGGGGACGCGGACGAGGCCGGGGCCGCGATGCGCGAGCACCTGCTGGAGGCGGCCCGCTGGCTCGAGGAGGCGCTCGGCCGGTGAGGAAGCTCGTCGACCTCTCGATGCCCGTCCACCGGGACATGGTGACCTTCCCCCGGGTGCCGGCGCCGACGCTGGTCACGTACGAGAGCTGGACCGAGTTCGCCGAGCGGATCGGCGCCGCCGAGCGCGGGGTGACCTCGCTCACCGCCACCTCGCTGGTGGTGACCGTCGACCATGTCGGCACCCACTGCGACGCGGTCCGTCACATCGTCCCCACCGCGGGCGGTCCGGAGGAGATCCCCCTCGAGTACTGCTACGGCGACGGCGTGCTCCTCGACTTCCGGGACCGCCCACCCGGCTACGGGATCGGCGCCCGCGACCTGGAGACCGAGCTCGACCGGATCGGCTACCGGCTCAAGGAGCGCGACATCGTGCTCATCCACACCGGCGCCTCGGCCTACAACGACGAGCCTCGGTACCTTCGTGACCACCCGGGAATGACGCGCGAGGCCACCCTGCACCTCATCGAGCGCGGCGTTCGCATGATGGGGATCGACGCGGTCACGTTCGACCCCCCGGTGTGGGCGATGTTCGAGCGCAACCAGCTGTGGGAGGCGCACCGGGTGATGAACGAGCGCCCGTACTGGCACGTCGAAAACCTGTGTCACCTGGACCAGATAGGCCGCAGCCATGGCTTCACGATCTCCCTGCTGCCCGTGAAGTGGGTCGGGACAACCGCGGCTCCGGTGCGGGCGATCGCGATCCTGGAGGAGTAACCGAACCCCGGAAGGGCAGAGTGTCCACACTCCGACGCTATCGGCCCTCCTGTAGGGTCGCAGCGCGGACGCTCTGCCGTTACCTTTCCTCTTCGAGCACCTCGCGGAGCCGACCGATCCCGGTGGCCAGGACGTCGCGGGGAGCGTTGAGGGCGATCCTCAGATGGCCTTCTCCACCCGGGCCGAACCCGCTCCCGGCGCGCACCGAGACCCCATGCTCGAGCGCACGCTGCTCCAGCCACGCCGACTCCACCTCCGGGCTGTGCCGGACGTACGCGTAGAACGTCGCCTCGGCGGGACCCAGCTCGACGCCGGGAATGCCGTGCAGCAGCTCGGAGACGAGCTCCCGGCGAACTCCGTACTCACGGCGGTTTCGCTCGGGCTCGTCCTGCGGCCCCAGGATGGCAGCGAGCCCGGCACGCTGCACCGCGGTGTTAAGGGTGCCGTTGAAGCTGCGGTGGACCGCCAGCACCGGCGCCGCGACGTCGACCGGCGCGATCACGTACCCGAGCCGCCAGCCGGTCATGGCGTAGGTCTTCGAGAACGTCTGTACGTACAGCAAGCGCTCCGCCAGCGAAGGCACTTGCAGCGTCGAGGTGAAGAGCACCCCGTCGGAGACCGCGTGGTCGTAGGCCTCGTCGGAGAGCACGTAGAGATCGTTCCGCTCGGCGATCGCGGCCACCGCCTCCAGCTCGGCGCGCGTGTACACGGCGGAGGTGGGGTTGGACGGATGGCAGAGGATGATGAGGCGAGCGCCGGCGGACGCGGTCGCGATCGCGTCGAGGTCGAGGTGGTAGTCGGCCCGGTCCGGCACCATCACCGGCTCTCCTCCGGCCGCACGTACGTGCGTCGCGTAGACGGGATACGTCGGAGAGGGAATCACGACGCGCTGGCCGGGGCCGACGACGGTCAGGATGGTCGACGCGAGCGCGGCGTTGCCCCCGTGCGTCAGCACGATCTGCGACTCCGAGATTTCCCGGCCCGCGCGCCGCGTCGCATCCGCCGCCAGCGCCCCTTTCAGCTCCGGGTCGCCTGCCCAGCCGGCGTAGTGGGTGGCACCGGATTCGACCGCGGCCACCAGCGCCTTGCGGATGTGCTCGGGGGTATCGAAGTCGGGGTCGCCGATCCCGAGCATGATCGTGTCGGCGGGTGGCTGGGCCGCGTTCCTCCACGACGGTCTTGACGCGAAGGGCATCGCGAACGGCGACGGCTCGAACTTGTTCAACGCATCACCTCCTTCGACTCCTTAGTCTCGCGGTTTCGCGCCCGCGAGCCCGGCGCTCCCGGCAGCCCCGCCTGCACCTAGCCCCTGAACAGCGGCCAGACCGCCGGCATCTCACCGACCGGGGCATCGATCAGGGCCGGGCCGTCCACGTCCATAGCGCGCCGCAGCGCCTCGCCCAGGGCCTCCGGACCCTCGGCCCGGAACGCGGTGATCCCGAAGGACTCCGCCAGCCGGACGAAGTCGGGATTCTGCAGCTCGGACGCGATGATGCGGCCGAATCGCTGGCGCTGGGTGCGCCTGACGTTGCCGTAGGCGCCGTCGTTGAAGATCACGAAGACGGCCGGGATCCGGTACTGGGCCGCCGTGGCCAGCTCCTGCACGTTGAACATGAAGCCACCGTCTCCGGAGAGGACCACCACCCGGGTGTCCGGACGTCCGACCTGCGCGCCGAGACCGGTCGGAACCTCGAACCCGAGGGCCCCCTGGTATCCGGCCCCGAGGTAGCTGCGCGGCCGGCTCATGGGCAGGCCGACCTGGGTCCAGTAGCCGACCTGGGTCATGCCGCCGACGACCACGGTGTCGTCGGGCAGCGCATCACGGATCGCGGCGCCGAACGCCGCCTGCGGCTGGACCGCCTCGATCTTGCCGCGCGCCTCGGCGCGCAGCTCGTCGAGCCCGCGCCAGCCGTTCGAGGTCCGGGCCGCCATCGACTCCCCAAGCAGCGACAGCGGCCGTCGGGCATCGGAGGCGATCGCCACCTCGGGGCTGACGTCCCGCGTCAGCTCCTCGGGATCGGCGTCGATCCGGATCAGGTGCTGGGTCGGAGCCAGCCTGAAGCGCTCGCCCCGCCCGGCGGCGAACCGGGTGCCGACCGCCAGGATCACATCCGCCGAGCCGACCAGGCTGCTCGAGCTGACGACGGTGAACGCCAGCGGATGGTCACCTGGCAGCGCCCCCACGGCGTCGGTGGTCAACATCACCGGGGCCCGCAGGCGCTCGGCGAGCAGGCGGAGCTCGGCCCACGCCCCGGACTGCAGAATCCCGCCACCGGCGACGACCAAGGGCCGCTCGGCGTTCTGGAGCAGATCCGCGGCCGCCTCCAGGCCCGAGAGGTCGGCAGGCGCCGGGTCCGGGTCCGGGGGCCGCTCGGCCGGCGCGTGAGGCGCCTCGGCCTCGAGCACGTCGACCGGGATCTCCAGCGCGACCGGACGCGGGCGCCCCTCGTACATCCGGCGGAACGCCGCGTCGACCAGGGCCTCCGTACGCGCCGGCGAGTCGATCCGGCCCGCCCATTTGGTCACCGACGCCAGCATCTCCAGCTGATGCGGGATCTCGTGCAGCTGCCCGAGGCCGCGCTCGATCCCACGGGAGTCGATCTGGCCGGCGATGCAGACGACGGGCGTGTTGCACGCGTAGGCGCTGGCCAGACCGGCGCTCGCGTTCAGCAGTCCGGGGCCCGGCACCACCAGACAGCACCCGACCCGGCCGGTCACCCGGGCGTATCCCTCGGCCATGTAGGACGTCGCCTGCTCGTTGCGAAGGGAGTAGACGTCGAACTCGTCCCGACGCCGAGCCAGAGCGTCGAAGGCGGCGTCGAGCTGAACCCCCGGCAGGCCGAAGATCACGTTGACACCGTGAGCGTGGAGCGCCTCCATGAGGCGGTCGGCGCACGTCTCTGTACGTTGTTGTTCAGTGACCGCCAACGCCGGTCACCTTCATGTTCCCCATAGCCTCCCTCCGGGCCTGTTCAATATACTGAACTCGATGCAGCATACTGCACCGAGAGCCAGGGTATCGGAGGCCGCGGAAAGTGTCAATCCGCGCCTGGCGCAGGATGGGCAGGCACCGCCGGGACGGGTGCCCGCGGTCACCCGGGCGGCTCAGATCCTGGGGTGGGTCAGCACCCGCGTACGGTCGGTGTCGCTGACGGAGATCGCGGACTCGCTCGGGCTGCCGAAGAGCAGCGCGCTCGCCATCTGTCGCACGCTGGTGGCGGAGCGGCTCCTGGAGCGCGACGCCGGGTCGGGGGGATACCGTCTCGGTGCGCAGGTCCTGGCCCTGTCTCACGCCTACCTGCAGGGCCTTGACGTGGCGCAGGCGTTCCACCGCGTGCTCGAAACGGTGCCCGGCGCGAGCGACGAGACCGTGCAGCTGGCCCTGCTCGACGGCACCGACGTGGTCTACGTCGCCAAGCGGGACGGCGTGCGGAGGGTCCCGTTCCAGCGGATCGGATGCGAGGCCGGGCAGCGGCTGCCCGCATCCTGTTCGTCGACCGGTCGCGGCATGCTCGCCTGCCTCGACGAAGACCAAGTCCGCGGGCTCTACGCGGACCGGCCCTTGCCTCGCCTGACTCCAGGCAGTCCGGCCACGGTAGAGGATCTGCTGATGGATCTGAGGCGGGTCCGCGACCGGGGGTACGCGATCGACGACGAGGCGGTGAGCGAGGGTCTGGCCTGCGTTGGCACGGCAGTGCACGGGGCCGATGTACGGCGGCCGGCGGCGGGAGTCAGCGTCGTCCTCTTCCGCGCGCGGCTCACGGGGGACGAGGAGCGTCGCCTGGCGGCCATGGTACGGACCATCGCGGATCGCCTCGCGGCTCGGATGGGATCACCGGGGCCTGGCTCGGTCTGACCGGCGGTGCGATGGGCCGCCGCCGGCGCTACTCGACGCCGGACCCGGACAGCCCGGCCACGAAGGAACGTTGTGCCACCAGGAACGCGACCACCATCGGCAGCGTCTGTGCGTCTCCACGCCTCCCGCAATGCCATGACCGCCGACTGCTTGCGCGCCGGGTGGGTTACTCCACCACCCGCTCCGGCGTCCGCCGCCGCGATGGGGGCTCGATCGCTTCCACGTAGATACCGAGCTCCGACCGAAGGTCGAAGTAGGCGTAGCCCCCGTCACCGTCGAGACCGGTCCCGATCCCGGTCTGGATCGCCTCGTATCCGCTTTGCTCCATGTCGCGGATCACGTCCGCGATGGACTCCACGTAGTACCCGAGGTGGTGGACGCCCTCGCCATGCTCGGCCAGCCACTCCTCGTAGAGGTTGGGCCCGAGCGTCGACTCGATGAGCTCGACCTGCGGGCGCTCGCTGTTCAGCGCGAGGCGCATCGCGTAGGGGTCGCTCCGACCCCGGAACGTCGCCGAGCGCAGCACGTGGGTGCCGTACGTGTAGCAGGCCCAGCGGCCGACACCCCAGAGCCGGCTGTACAGCTCCAGCGCGCGGTCGAGGTCGCGCACCACGATCCCCACCTGTCCCACCGAGCGGCCCTTGAAGAAGAGGGCCGGAGAACCCTCGGTCACGCGTGCACCTCCTCGCCCCTCAGGGTCAGAGCCCGCAGCCGTGGCGCCACCTCGCGAGTGAAGAGTCGCATCCCGTGCTCGCCCGGCGCGTCCAGAAACCACAGCAGAAAATGCGTCGCCCCCTCCCGCACGTAGGCGGCCAGCTGGGCGGCCACCTCCGCCGGAGTCCCCCAGACGGTGGCGTTGGGGAGCTCGGGGGGCATACCGGTGCCGGCCGCGTAGGCGGACCAGGCGGGATCGGGGCGGCCACCGTGCCGTTCTGCCACGCGGGCCAGGTCGCCGAGGGCGGCGCGCACACCGGCTTCGTCGGAGGCGACCAGGACCTGCAGCTCAACGCTGATCTCGATCTCCTCGAACCGGCGCCCGACGCGGTCGCACGCGGCACGAAGCGCGCGAACGCGCGCGCCCAGCTCGGCCGGCGACACAGGGGTGGTGTTCCACCCCTGGGCGGTGCGAGCCGCGAGCTCGGTGAGATCCGCGTCCCCCTCCCCGAACCAGATCGGCGGGTGGGGTCGCTGCACCGGAGTCGGGGTGCAGAGAGCCCCGTTCAGCCGGTACCAGCGGCCTTCGAAGTCGATCGGCGAGGTGGCGGCCCAGAGCGCCCGGCAGACCTCCAGGCCTTCCTCCACCTGTCCGACCACGATCTCCGGGTCCGCCGGGCGGGGGAGCCCGTAGGCGAGCTGTTCGCGGGCGTTCCGGCCGGCGTCGAGGAAGTAGATGAAGCGACCCCCGCTGATCTGGTCGAGCGTCGCCACCATCTTGGCGACCACCGACGGGCTCCGGAGGTAGTGCGCCTGGTGCAGCATCGCGAGGCGGGCGCGGTCGGTGCGGGTGGCCAGCCCCGCGAGCACGGTCCAGCCCTCGAGGATGGCCCCCTCGGCACCCAGCATCAGATGGTCGGCCACCCAGAGCGAGTCGTAGCCGAGCTCGTCGGCGAGGTAGCCGAGCTCCATCGTGGTGCCGGCGTGCAGGCGCTCGTAGCCCGGCGTGCGGAACAGCGCGCCGCCCGGGTTGGCGAAGATGGGCAGGCAGTAGCCGAACCGCAGCTCAGGCATCGGACGCCCCGCCGGACGTCACCGGTTCCTCGATGCCGGCCTGGTACGCGCCCTCGCCGTTCAGAAGGTCCGCCAGGCGGACGGTGCCCCCGGCGGCGCTCGCGTCCAGCCAGCCGTAGGCGATCGCGAGCGTGGACAGCCCGCCGGCTCCCCCGACCTCGGGCGGCCGCCCGGCGGCGGCGGCCTCGACGAAGTCGGCCTGTTCGATCGCCAGCAGGTTGGCGTCGATGGTCGCGAAGGGGAGCTCGTAGGAGAAGAGCCGCTCGCCCCCGAACAGCGCCGCGGTCACCGGGTCCAGGCGCAGACCGGGCACCAGGGCGGTGATCTCCTCGAATGCCAGCTCGCGCACTCCATCCGGCTCGTCGAGCCAGAGCCGCAGCCGCTCGCCGGAGCGGTCGTGCGGGATCTCCAGGGTGCCGCGGGTCCCGTGCAGCACGCGTCGGAACAGACGATCACCTCGCGCCGCGTAGTCCATCGACCACTCGACGATGGTTCCCGACAACGTCTTCGCCACCCCCGCGCAGACGTCGTCGGCGTCCACGTCGTGGAGGCGGCCGTCGCGGTCCCGGCGCTGGTCCTCGATCCGGAGGGACTGGCCGGCAATGGTGTCGAACGGCCCCAGCAGGTACTCCAGGATGTCGGCGTAGTGGACCCCCATGTCGACCAGAATCCCGACCGTCCGCTTCTGGTGGCGCCAGACCGAGATCGCGATCTGGCCGCCGGTGCCGGTCGAGCGCTGCTCGGCCCGGTAGACGCGCCCCAGCACGCCGGCGTCCAGCAGTGCCCGGGCCAGCCGGTTGACGGGGTCCCGGCGGTAGTTCTCGGCGACCGCCAGCGTGCGGCCGGCGCGTTCGGACGCCTCCACGATGCGGCGACCCGAGGCCACGGTGTGCGCGATCGGCTTCTCCACCAGCACGTCCAGGCCCGCCGCCACCGCCGCACCCACGGTCGCCTCGTGGGCCGCGGGCGGCGTGGCGACGATCACACCCTCCACGTCCGGCGCTTCACGGGCCAGGGCGCCGGGGTCCCCCACCTGCTGGGGGCGCCGGCCGAGCAGCGCCTCGGCGAGGTCGGCGGCGGCCGTCACCTGAGCGGGGTCGGTATCGCACACGGCCACCAGCTCGACTCCCGGGTAGGAGACGTCTCGCAGCCGGCCCAGGCCGCGCACGTGGCGCTGGCCCATGAAGCCGCAGCCGATCAGCGCCAGCCGCATCTCAGGCTCCCACCGCCGCCGCCGCCAGGGGGTACCCGAGGCGGGCGAGGAAGGCCGCGTTCTCCTGCGCGCTGCGGGCCGGGGAGACCTCGCTCCGGCTCTGCTCCACGACCACCCAGCGGCTGAAGCCCGGCTCGGCCAGACGCTCCAGGATGGCGGGCCACTGGGGGCCCAGGATCCCGTCGCCGAGTCCCACGAAGTGACCGTCGCGCCAGTCCTTCAGGTGCACGTACGAGATCCGCTCGCGATACCGGTCGAGCTGGGTCACGGCGTCCTCACCGACCACCGCGACGTGGGAGACGTCGAGGCACAGCTTCGCGTGCGGGGCAAGTTCGAGGACGCGGTCGATCTCCGCCTCGGTCTCGACCGTGCAGCCCGAGTGGGGGTGATAGCCAATGTCAACGCCGACCTGTGCAGCGTCGACCGCGATCTCCTCCAGCAGACCGGCGAGGTCGGCGTACTCCTCGGCCAGCGGCGCCCGCTGGCGCCGGCGCTGGCCTCCGACCAGCCCGTATGCGGCCGCTCCCAGCTCGCCCGCGAACTCGATCTGGCGGCGATGACGCTCGACCTGCGCTCGGGTGTGGAACGGCTCCGCCACGTGGCCGAAGACGGTCGCGACCTCCAGACCGCCGAGCCGGCGGCGCACCGAGGCCGGCGTCCCGAGCAGGTCGAGCGAGTGGTCGTAGAGCTCGACCGCCCGCCAGCCGGCGGCCGCGATCTGGTCCGCGGTCTCCGCGAGGTCGGTGTCCTTCCCCCAGTTGATCGTGCTGTAGGCGAAGCGCAAGATGGCGTGTCCTCCTGAGTGCGGTAGCCGGGCGGTCATGTGGCGCCCGCCGCGGCGGGCGCCCCGCGCCGGTTCGCGAGCGCGCGCGGGGTCAGCTCGAACAGCGGCCGGTCCCCGTCGAAGAAGCGCTCGAGCTCGTCGACCATGAGCGCGAAGAAGCGTTTGCGAGTGGCCTCCGTGTGGCTTGCGATGTGCGGCGTCAGGAAGACGTTGGGCAGCTCCTTGATCGGGTGGTCGCCGGGGATCGGCTCGGGGTCGAAGACGTCCAGGCCCGCCGTGATGTCGCCGCGGCGGAGACGCTCGACCAGGGCGTCGGTGTCGACCACCGCTCCCCGCGAGACGTTGACGAACGAGGTACCCGGCCGCAGCAGGTCCAGCTCCCGCCGGCCCAGCAGATGCTCGGTGCCCGGCGTCAGGGGAGCCAGGCAGACGACGGCGTCGGAGCGCGCCAGCACCCCCTCCAGCGAGGTCAGCGTGAACCCCAGCGCGTCCGCCATCTCGGGCGACAGGTAGGGGTCGTAGACGCGGACCTGGCAGCCGAAGGGTCGGAGGAACGAGACCAGGCGGCGGCCGATGTGACCGCAGCCGATGAGCCCCACCGTCGCGCCATACAGCTCGCGCTCGGGGACCGGCGCCCGCCGCTCTTGGTGGGTCAGAGTCTTCGGCTCGAGCACCCGGCGGAAGTAGTAGCCCCCGCTGCGCATCGAGACCAGCAGCAGCGCCAGCGCCCACTCGGAGACCGGATAGGAGGAGCCGTTTGTGGTGTCGACCGCCGCGATGCCCCGGCGCCAGGCCTCCTCGACGTCGATGCGGGCCGCGAAGCGGTCGCCTTCGAGCTCGCCGACGAAGCGCAGCCGGGGCGCCGCGTCGAGAAGCGCGGCGTCCACCAGAGGCGCGCCGTGGCAGACGACCAGGGCGTCCGCGTCGCCGACCACCTCGCGGACCGCCGCCACCGCCCGCGGATCGGGGTTGGCCCGGAACCAGGGGGTGCCGTGCCCCTCCGGAATCGGCGCGTAGACAGCGTCGGCGAAGCCTGCCAGTCGCTGCAGGTCGTCACGCCCCAAGAACTCGTCGTGGGTGTTGCCGTCCAGCGCCAGCACCACCTTCGGCCGTCCTTCCATCAGATCACCACCCTCCCGCTCGCCGCGCCCACGCTCCCCCTGCCCTGCGGTCGCCGTCGACCGTCAGAAGGTCTGGTAGAAAGCCCGCTCCCGACGCTCCAGCCGGGGGATCGCATCCCCCAGGATGTGTTCTTTGAAATGCGGAGTCTCCATGTGCGCGTGGTAGGCCTCCTCGTTCTGATACTGCTCGTAGAGGAAGAAGACGGACGGGTTCGCGGGCGAGCAGTGGGCCTGGAAGAAGAGGCAGCCCGGCTCGGTCCGGGCCAGGGGCGCCATCACCTCGAGGATGGCTCGCACCCGCTGCTCCTCCCCGGCCTTCACCGTGTAGGTCGCCGCCACCACGAACGCCATGCTCAATCGCCTCCTGGTGCCTCGCCCACGCGGCTGCGCAGGATTCCGATCCCTTCGATCTCGAGCTCCACCACGTCCCCCGGTGCCAGCGAACGGCCGAGCTCGATGCCCGATCCGCCTGCCGCCGTCCCGGATCCGAACAGTTCGCCGGGATACAGGGTCTGCGCCATCGACGCATACGCGATCAGCTCGTCGAACTTGTGATACATGCTCCCGGAGCTGTCTTCGCCCCACTGCTCGCCGTTGACGCGCACCCGCATCCGCAGGTCCGAGATGTCCAGCTCGTCGCTGGTCACCAGGGCCGGCCCCAACACGTTGGCCCCGTCCCAATCTTTCGCCTTGCTCGGTCCCATCCCGACCGGGAGCTCCTTCGTCTGCACATCCCGAGCCGAGAAGTCGTTCCAGATCGTGTAGCCGAAGACATAGTCCATCGCCTCCGACCGGGGAATGTCCTTGCCCCGACGGCCGATCACGCACGCGAGCTCCAGCTCGTGATCGAGATTGGTCGCGTAGTAGGGCCAGGGCACCACGTCCTCGGGGCCGGCGACGGTGTCGGGCATGCCCTTGTAGAAAGCGGGTACGGAGTACCACTCGGGCGCCACCGGCCGGCCCAGAGCCTTCATCACGTTCACCAGATGGCCCTCGAAGGCGAGGAAGTCACGCATCGATCGCGGCTTCAGCGGCGCCAGCAGCCGGGGCTCGTCGACCACGGATCCGCTCCGGGCGTGGGCGGCAACCTCGCCGCGCCGTTCGGGCCACTGCTCGATCAGCTCCAGCATGCTGCCATCGAACCCGGCGTCGTGCACACCGTCCGTGAGCACCACGCCGACCCGCGTCCCCGTTCCCCGCGCGTAGGTGACTAATTTCATCGATTATGGATTCTCAATTACCCTACTCTAGGTTCGGTACGGATGCATCGAAGCAACTCGCCGGGCCTGCTACAGGGGGTGATCGGGTGGTCTCGAACGCGCTGATAGGGCCGGCGGAGACGGTGCTTCTGACCGGCGCGGCAGGTCGCGTCGGCACTGCGCTCCGGCCCGGCCTCCGGGGCCGGTGGCGGCTGCGACTCCTCGACCTGCGCTCCCCGGGAGACGTCGAGGAGGGCAGGGAGGAGGTCGTGATCGCGGACATCCGCGACCTCGAGGCGACGCGGGCCGCCGCTCGGGGCTGCGCCGCGATCGTGCACCTGGCCGGCATCCCCACCGACGCACCCCACGAGGATCTGCTCGACGCCAACCTGCGTGGCACCTACAACGTCCTCCAGGCCGCGGCGACGGCCGGGAGCCGGCGGTTCGTGTTCGCCTCCACGAACCATGTCACCGGCTACTACCCCACCGGCACCGCGATCACGCCCGAGATGCCGGTGCGCCCGGACGGGCTCTACGGGGCCGGCAAGGCCTACGGCGAGGCGCTCTGCCGACTGTTCCACGACGAGATCGGCCTCGGAGTCGCCGTGCTCCGCATCGGCACCTCGCTGGCCCGTCCCGCCGAACCCCGCCACGCCTACACCTGGCTCAGCGACCCGGACCTGCGCCGGCTTGTGCAGCGCTGCCTGGAGGTGCCCGACCTTGACTGGCTGGTGGTCTACGGCAGCTCCGCGAACGGCGAGAGCTACTGGGACGACGCTGATGCCCGGCGCCGGCTCGGCTACCGGCCCTCCGACCGCGCGGACGGGCTGGCGCCGCCGGGGCCACCCGACCGGTTCCAGGGCGGTCCGGACGTCCCGGGACGCCTCCCGCGGTGAGCGCCGGCGCATCTACGCGCAGGGGGGGCGTCCCGTGAGCGATCACCGCATCACCGAGGTGGAGAGCCTCACGTTCCACTACCGAAACCACACCGGCCGCGACAGTGAGGGTCACCGCCATCCCGCGCCCGCCCACGACGCCGAGCAGCGCCTGCTCCGCATCCGAACCGCCGGCGGGCTCACCGGCCACGCGTTCGGCGGCTCAGAGGCGATGGTGGAGGCGGCGCGTGCCCAGCTGCTGGGTCAGGACGCGTTCCAGCGAGAGGCGGTCACCGCCATCCTCCGGAAGGCGTCGCGTCTCGACCTGGTGGCGCTTTCGGACGGAAACCTCGGCATCGTGGACCAGGCCTTGTGGGACCTCGCCGGGACCGCGGCCGGGCTGCCCGTTTACAAGCTTCTCGGCGGCTACCGGGAACGCGTCCCCGCCTACGCGAGCACGATGTGTGGCGACGACGTTCCCGGTGGCCTCGACACCCCCGAGGCCTACGCGGCCTTCGCCCGTACCTGTGTCGACCAGGGATACCGGGCGGTCAAGCTGCACACCTGGATGCCGCCCTACGGGCCAGACCTCGAGCGCGACATCGCCGCCTGCCGGGCGGTGCGCGAGGCGGTCGGGCCGGGCGTCCACCTGATGCTCGACCCCTTTCACAACTACTCGCGGGAAGAGGCGCTGCGCCTGGGGCGGGCGATCCAGGAGCTCGACTTCCACTGGATGGAGGAGCCGATGGACGAGTACAGCGTCTCCTCCTTCGCCTGGCTCTGCGCCAACCTGGAGCTGCCGATCTGCGGGCCCGAGTCGGTCGCCGGCGGCCTGCAGAGCCGAGCCGAGTGGATCCTGCGCGGGGCTGCCGACATCCTCCGGACCGGTCTCGAGCACGGCGGGATCACGCACGTGATGAAGACGGCGCACCTCTGCGAGGCCTTCAACCTGCGGCTCGAGCTCCACGGCGGCGGGGCCGGGACGCTGCAGGCTCTGGCGGCGATGCCGATCCCGGGCGAGTACTACGAGCGCGGCTTGCTCCACCCGCATCTCGACTTCGACGGCGAGTCCCCATGGCTCAAGACCCCGATCGACGCCATCGACCAGGACGGCCGGATCCCGCTCCCCTCGCTCCCCGGCCTCGGCCACGACATCGACTGGGACTTCATCGCCGGCCACGTGATCGAGGACTGGCACTGAGCCGCCCCCCGGTAGCGCTCAGGTAGTACCCACCCGTAGCGCCCCCAGGTACTGCCAGAGTGATTCCCTAAGGGGGATACGGATGTCAAGTGGGAACATCTGTTCGTAGGGGCATAGGGTTGCCGGCACTGGTCGCGGCTGCCAGGATGTGGGACGGGGAAGGCCGCCTCGTCGCGCCACGAGCGCTTGCATTCCCTGAGGGGAATTGCTGAGGGGCCTTCCCCGTCTTCTTGTTCCGCCGCCGGCGCCGCACCTCCTCCGGCACTCTCCAGGTGGTGGTCGCGATCAGCCGTGCTTGCTCTCGCGTGAGGGGGTGGCCGTCGAGGTCTCGAAGTTGGTACGGCGTGCCTCGGGAGGCGACCCGATAGGCGCGCTCGGCAAGATGGGCGGCGACCACGCAGAGCGCCTTCTGGTGAGTGGCTCCTCGCTCCACCATCTGCCGGTAGTAGATCTGCGCGAGCTGGGGGTCCTGCTGGCGGGCTGTGTTGGCGGCGCGGACAAGCGTCGTGCGGAGGAGTCCCGGCCCCGCTTTCGACATCCCTTGACCTTTGCGATCGGAGTCTCCGGTCTCCGAGGACTCAGCCACGAGACCGGTGTAGGAGACGAAGTGACGGCCATTGGGATAGCGGGATGGTTGGACCAGGAACACGGACAGCACCGGTGCTCCGACCTCGGCCACACCGGGCAGGCTGCACATCAACTGGTCGGGGTCCACCCGGCGATAGCCGGCTTCCCGCTGCAACTGGTGCTTGGCAAGTTCTGCCTCGCACGTCTTCAGCAGCGCGAGCTCGGTCTTGACCGCGTCCGCGCGGTCCTCGAAGGCAATCGCCGGGCTCTGCTCGTACAGCTCCAGGGACTGCTGTGCGGCATCCATCCAAACCACCGCTCGGTCCTCTCCGAGGTGGCCGTGAGAGGTCTTCTTGACGAGCCGCACCAATCGCGTACGCCCCATCTCGAGGAGGCGACGAGGGTTGCCGCCGGTCCGCTCCAGGATGGCCAGGTCAGCCTTCGTCAGGTCATCCGCTAAGGGCGTCATCGGCAACATCTCACGGACCGACGCCCTGATCCGGGTTTTGCGGCTCCCCGCCTCGGCCACCAGCCGGTCGCACAATCGAACTCGCCGCTCAAGACTCGCCTGGTCTCCGGTCGGCAGCCGCACCGGCTTCAGATGGTCGACGAAGAGGGGAAGCCGCGCCAGCGCATCGGCGTCGATCCGGTTCGACTTGGCGTGGCGGGAGAGGAACCGTCGCAGATCGGCGGACTGCGCGGAACTTGCCCGAAAGACCAGGTGACCGCGCTTCTCGAAGAACACCACTACCGGCAACCACGCCGGGCCGGTGGGCTCCATCACAACCTCCAGACGGGTTCTCTCGGGGGCGCCGCGGAGCGCGGCCTGCTCGACGTCGATCCACACTGCGACGCTAAACCGGGCGGGGTAGCGCCCGAGTGCGGACACTCTGGCGGTCATGTCGGACGCGTTTTATTTGGCGGCGTTGTTGGTGACGAACCCGATCCGGTTGGCGAACGGGTCGCGGGCGGTGGCCACCCACTGGTCCCCGGGGACGGGCATCCGTTCCTGTTCGACGCTCCCGCCGGCTTGCCGGACCCGGGAGAGCGTGTCCTCCAGGTCGCCCACCTCGATGTAGAGCCGGGTTCCCCTGCCCGCCGGATCGGCCTCCTGCGATGCCACCAGCGCGCCGATCCCGATGCCTCCCGCGTTGACGATCACGTAGCCCTCGTAGCCCTCCATCGGGGCAAGCTCCCAGGTGGTGGTCGCCGAGTAGAACGCGGTCGCCTTGCCGATGTCCGGAACGTCGATCTCCCACCAGCCGATCGCGCCGTCTGCCATCGTCGAACCCCTCCTTTCATGCCGGGACGAGAAACCGCAAGGCATCGCAGCCTACGGCGTGGCGGGGTCCCTGCGCAACCGGGACACGAGCCCTCGAGTGTTGCCCGGAGATTGGGCCGTTGGTGCACCAACCGCCGTCTTCGGGGCCTGAGATTGGGCGATTGGTGCACCAACCGCCCTCTTCGCTAGACTCGGCCTTAACCGGCCCGGTTGCCAGTCTTCCCCCACCCAGGTAGCATCGTCACCGTCGGGGCGAACATCCGCTCGCCCGCCGTCCTCGAAACCACAACACCATGCCCGAGACGATCCGGCTTCTGCACCTGGCCGACCTGCACCTCGACCACACCTTCTCCTGGGCTACCCCCGTGGTGGCCCGCCAGCGCCGCCAGGCGATTCGCGACGCCCTGGACCGGGCGTTGGAGGTCGCGCGTTCCGAGCGGGTCGACGCGGTCCTTTGCGCCGGGGATCTGTTCGACCTCGCCCAGGTGACGCCCGACACCGTCGCCTTCCTGGTCGCGGCCTTCGCCAGACTCGCGCCGACGCCGGTCCTGGTCGCGCCCGGGAACCACGACTGGTACGGCCCCCAGTCGCCGTACGCCCTGGCCACCTGGTCCGCCAACGTGACCACCTTCCGGACCCACGAGCTGCTTCCGGTTTCGCTGGCCGACGGATTCACGGTCTGGGGGGCCGCCCACCTGGCGCCGGCCGGAACCCCAGACCTGCTCGCCGGCGCCCGGGTGCGGGGGCCCGGCATCCACGTCGGCCTGGTCCACGCGGCGGAGGGCGTCGACCACCGTCCCCCGGACGAGACCGGTCTGCTTCCCGATCCGCACGGGCCCTTCGAGCCGGAAGAGGTCCGGCGCGCCGGGCTGCTTCACCTGTGCACCGGTCACTATCACTCACCGCGCGACGAACCCCTTTACACGTATCCGGGCAATCCCGAGGCGCTGAGCTTCGTCCACCGGGAGGGCACTCGGGGCGTCGTCCTGCACACGTTCGACGCCGCCCGCCGCCACCAGCGTCGACGAGTCGTGGTCGACAGCGGGACCCTCTCCGAGCTGCGTGTGGATGTGACCGGGTGCGCGTCCCAGCAGGACGTGCGGGCTCGGATCGCATCCGGGGTACGCGATCGTCGCGGCGTCGTCCGGGTCGACCTGTGGGGAGAGCTGCCGCCGGCCGCAGCCCTGGAGCCGAGCGCGCTCGAGGACTGCGCCCCCTGGCTGGACGCGCTGCTCTGCCGTGACGCGGGGGTGCGCCTCGCGTACGACGCACCGGCGCTGGCGCGGGAACAGACGGTGCGCGGCCAGTTCGTGCGGGGGGTGACCGACCCGGCCGAGGACCTGGACGACGCGCTGCGCGAGCGGGTGCTGACGATCGGGCTTCGCGCGCTGGAAGGACGCGCCGACCTGGATCCGGCCGGAGCGAGGTCGGACGGGGCGGGATGAGGATCCAATCCGTCCGGCTCCGACCTTTCGGGCGCTTCGTCGACGCTTCCTTCGCCCTCGCCCCGGGCTTGAACGTGATCTACGGCCCCAACGAAGCCGGGAAGTCCACGCTCCACCACGCGCTGCTGACGGCGGTCGGCGGCGTCAGGCGCGCGAGCGGGCGGAGGCCCGAGGTGGAAGAGCTGCGCACGCGGTACCGGCCCTGGGACGGCGATGCGTGGCGGCTGGGTGCGGTCGTCGAGCTGGCGGACGGGACCCGGGTCGAGCTGATCCGCAACCTGGACCAGTCGAACGGCTCCCGGGTCACCGAGCTCGGCACGGGTCGCGACCGCGCGGGCGAGATCATCTTCGAAGGCGCCCCCGACGCATGGCGCTGGCTGGGGCTCGACCGGACCACCTACCCCGCCACGGCCGCCGTGCGCCAGGCGGACGTGTTGCGGGTGGGCGACTCGGCGGGCCTCCTGGCCGACCAGCTGCAGCGGGCCGCGGCAGCGGGCACCGACCTCACCGCGGCCCGGGCGATCGAGCGTATCGCGGAGTATCAGCAGCTGCACGTGGGCTCGGTGGCCCGGAACAGCGTCAAGCCGCTGCGCCAGGCCATCGTCGCCGAGGAGGGGGCGCAGGCGCGGCTGGAGGACGCGCGGCGCGCGCATGAGGCGTACCTGCGCCTGGCCGCCGAGGCGAAGCGCTTCGAACAGCAGGCCGGAGAGCGGATGCATGAGCGGCGCTGCGCCGAGGCGGCTCGGGCGCGGCATCGCGCCCACGACGAGCGGCACGAGCTGGAGCGCGTCACCGAGCTCGAGGCGCGATATCCTTCGCCACCCCCCGATCTCACCGCCGACGATCACCTGGCTCAGTCGGCGGCTGTCGCCTTGCGAAGCTGGCGTCGCAGCCGGGAGCCGGCGCCGCTGCAGGGAGAGAGCGCGGCCGAGCTTCAGCGGCGCCTGGCGGCTCTCCCCCCGGTGCCGGCCGGAGAGACGGCGGCCGTCCCTGAGGTGCGGCGGGCGGCGGAAGCTTTGTCGGCCGCCACCCAGAGCCGGCGGGTACACGAGCAGCGACGTCCGGACGCTCCGCCTCCTCCCCCGACCACGCAGGCGGTGGAGCAGCTGCAGGACCTGGCCCGCGCACTGGAGGCACCGCCCCGGCGCGGCCCGGACGGCTCCTGGCTCGCGCGGTCGGCACCGATCCTGGTGGCGGCCGCGCTGATCGCGGTCTTCGGCTTCGCGGCGCTGGCTGCCACCCGCAACCCGCTCTGGCTCGGGGCCGCGGTGGCGATCGCGCTGCTGACCGCGATCTACGCCTGGGTCCACGGGCACTCGCTTCCCCCCGAGCTCGTGCTGGTCCGCGAGCGTGCGCAGGCGGCGGCCGGAGAAGCGCTTGACCTGGGACTCCCCGATGATCCACGGGCGCTGCGGAACCTCGCGCACCAGGTGGCGCACCACCAGCAGGTGGCGGCTGTCTGCGAGCGCTGGAACGGCGAGCACCAGGCCCACCTGGAAGCAGAACGCGCCGCGTCGCGGTCGCTGCGTGCCGCGCTGGCGGAGCGGGGCGCGACTGAGCTCACGGGATATGAGGCGGCTTGCGCCGCCCGCCGCCAACAGGCGTCGTCGGCCGCACTGCGTGGACCGCTGGAGCAGCAGCTGGCGACGCGCCGCGAGCTGGAGGCGCGAGCCTCGCGGGCCGCGGAAGAAGCGCGGTCAGCGCTGGAGTCGCTGCGGGCGGTGGCCGCGGCCGTCCCCGGCTCGACGCCTCCGCCCGGCGCGGCCGCAGCCGACGTGGAAGCGTTCGTCGACACCTGGCTGCGCGATCGGGAAGCGCGACTCGCGGCGGAACGGCAGCGCCAGGTCGAATGGCTCGAGCTGCAGGCACTGCTGGAGGCGGGATCGCGCGAAGCGCGTGAGCGGCAGAGCGCCGACTCGGAGCGCGAGGCCCGTGAGCTGGCGCGGGGGATCCCCGACCAGGACCTCGCCCGTGCCATCGGCCGCCAGGATCCGCCCTCGCGTCTGCGCGCACTGGCGGCGGAAGAGGCGGAGGCGCGGACTCGGGCCGACCGTGCCCGCGGGCAGCTGGACCAGCACCCGGCGCGACTCCTCAACGTGCCGGAGGCACGCGAGGCCCTCGACCGAGCGCGTGCCGATCGCCGCCGGGTGGAAGAGCTGGGCTCGGCGCTGGATCTGGCCCGGCGCCACCTCCAGCAGGCCGAGGAGGGTGTCCATCGCGACCTGGCGCCCGTCCTGGCGGCCACGCTCCGAGCCTGGCTGCCTGACGTCACCGGCGGCCGCTACCTGGACGCGAACGTGGACCCCTCGACCCTGTCGGTCACGGTCTGCGGCGAGGCACGTGATTGGAGGGACGCCGATCTTCTTTCCAGAGGTACGCAGGAGCAGATCTACCTGCTGCTGCGCCTGGCGCTCGTCGAACATCTGACCCGCCGGGGGGAGTCGGCTCCGATCCTGTTCGACGAGGTGACCGTGCACGCGGACGAGGCGCGGGCCCGGGCTCTGCTGGCGCTGCTGCACCGCGTCGCACAGACCCACCAGGTGGTCGTCTTCACCCAGGAGGACGCGGTGCGCGACTGGGCCCGGCGCACGCTCACGCCGGCGAGCGATCGGTTGCTCGAGCTCCCGTCCCCCGCCGCCTGAACCGGGCTCGCCCGGGATTCAGAGGGGCTGGTCGAAGAAGGCCCGCGAGCGGGCGGGCGCGGTGAGCAGCACCAGGCAGGCCGCGCACACCATCGAACCCACGATGGCGATGGGCCGGCCCTCTGACGCCTGGAACGCGCCGACCACGGCGCCGAGAACGAAGAACGAGTTCAGGACCAGCCACCAGGAGCGGCTGCGGCGCCGGATGAAGACGCTACCGGCGCCGAACACGACCACACCGAGCGCCCCCAGCGCTGCGAGCACCGCGCCCGAGAAGCCGAAACCGACCGAGACCATCGCAACCCCGAGCAGGGCGGTCACGAACAGGATCACGGCCAGCGCGACACAGATCTCCGACACCAACCGGACCTCGAGCGGCGCGCGGCCGATCATGCGTGGAGCATACAGACCACCGCCTGCTTGTCTGATCCCGGTACGTTGGCGCCGCGCCCTGCCGCGGTCGGCGATCGCGGCTGAGGGCGGCGACGAGAAGCCGATCCAAGCCCTCGCCTCACGCGCACGGCGGGCCGGCCACCTCCCCGCCGCCGGGTCCCAGCCCGATGCCGCTCATCTCACGGCGGCGGCGATCAGCCCGACCTGTTCGAGATCGCCCGAGCAGGGGAACAGCACCAGCTCGTCGCAACCGGCCGCCTCGAACGCGCCCACCGCACCGCGCACCCCTTCGGCCGTCGTCAGGGCCCCGGCGACGACCGCGTCCGCGAACCCGCCGAACGAGTAGTAGTCCCCGAGATAGCCGCGGGCCTGCTCCTCAGCCTGCGCCCCGAGCGAAACGTACGCCAGCGCGACCAGCCTCGGCGCGCCGGGACGGCCGCCCTGACGCCACGCCTGCCGGGCGCCGTCCGCGCCGGCCCGGAACGCGTCGGGACCTCCACCGCCCATGACCCAGCCCGCGCCGTACTCGATCATGCGCCGGAAGGTCGGCTCCGCGCCTCCGCCCAGCAGCAGCGGAGGCCCGCCGGCCTGGACCGGTGCCGGGCCGACGGCGCCCGCGAACCCGCGAGGCTTCCCGGCCCATACCTCGCGCATCTCCGCCAGCTGCTTGTCGAAGGCCGAGCCCCGCGCGTGGAACGGGGAGCCGGTGGCCTGGTAGTCGTCTTCGCGTCCGCCGACCGCGATCCCGACCGTCAGCCTGCCGCCGGAGATGCTGTCGATGGTCGCCAGCTGTTTGGCCAGCAGGGTCCCGTTGCCCCGGAAGGGTGCGATCAGGATCGTCGGCATGAGGCGGATGCGTGTGGTGACCGCAGCCGCCGCGGCGAGCGTCGGAATCGTCTCGTGGTTGCCGTACACCACGCGGTCGATCGTGCCGAGGGAGGAGAAGCCGGCGCGCTCCGCGGCTGCCGCCCATTCGACGATGCGCCTTCCGGCGATCCCGGGGATGGTCGAGGGGAGACCGAGGGCGATGTCCATACGGGCGAGCCTACCTGGGCGAGAGTCCGGAGGCTAGACGCTGCGAGGCTGGACGATCCGCCCTTCCGAAAGCTGCACGCGGCGGCAGCTCTCGGGGAGGTGGTCGTGCTGATGCGAGGAGAGCAGGATCGCCGCGCCCTTCCCGGCCTCCTCCTCGAGCACCCGGCCCACGAGCTCCATCGATGACTGGTCGAGGGTGGCAAACGGCTCGTCGAGGAGCAGCAGCCGGAACGGGCGGACGAGGCCGATGACGAGCCCCGCGCGCTGCCGCAGGCCGCGGCTCAGCGTCGAAGGGAGAGCATCGACCCGGTCCTCGAGTCCGAATCGCTCCAGCAGCTCGTCCAGGCGCTCCCGCCAGTCGGGGGCGGCGTGGAGGCGGGCGACGAACTCCGCCGTCTCTCCGATCGAGAGGTCGTCGTAAAGGACCGGGGTGTCGGGCACGTAGGAGACCTGAGCCCGCGCCAGCATGCTGCCTGGCTGCCCGCCGCAAACCGCGACCTCGCCCGCGGTGGGGTCGAGGAGCCCGGCGGCGATCGCGAGCAGCGTCGACTTGCCGGCGCCGTTGGGGCCCATCAGGGCCACCACCTCGCCGTCGTCCACCGACAGGTTGATGGGCCCGAGGGCGCGGGTGCGGCCGTAGTCGCGGACCAGACGGCTCAGCTCGAGGACCGCCGGCGGCCGTGAAGGTTCGCGGACCTGTCGCGAGGACCGGGATCCGCGACGGGTGCGGCGCCGCTCTGACACTCAATCGACCTCGAACAGCGGGAGCGCCCGCAGGAGCAGGAACCAGACCACCTCGATGGCGACGGCGACCACCGCCGCCACCAGTCGCTGTGACACGCCACCGCTCACGGCGGCGGGTACCAGTCCGACGATCGCCGGGACCAGCGGAAGGATGATGCGCGCCGCGCGGGCCATGCCGCCGAAGTCGATCGTGCCCTGCGGCGTCACGCTCGTGAAGTTCTCTGCTATGCGGTCCAGCCGGGTTCCCGGCGCCCCTGCCCTCACCGAGGCACCCAGCAGGCCACCCAGCGTCGCCGGGATCACGGTGATCGCCGCCACCGCGACACCCTCTCCAGGCACGCGGGAGACTGCCATCACGACCACCGCGATCGCGCCCAGCACGCAGCCCGAGACCAGCGCACCCACCAGGTGACGGCGGTAGAGCCATGGGGTTGCCACCGGCAGCCGCTCCGTCAGCCCACCGTGCTCAACCTCCTGCCACCAGGGCTCGAGCAGGTCCATGCACAGGAAGTAGACGAGCGCGCCTGCCCCCAGGATCAGGTACGAGGAGCCGGAGACGGTGACCGCGAGCAGCCCGGTGACCAGGACGCCCAGCACCACCACCCGGCCCACGCGCCAGATCGGCCAGCGCAGCAGCGAGCGGACGTGCCGCTGCCAGATCCCCCACTTCGGCGCCTGCGGCCACGGCAGGCGCAGCCATGGCTTGTTGCGCGCGCTCTCGTTGGCCAAAACCATCCGCAGCCGGAGAAAGCCCCGGAGGTCCAGGAGCTGCGCGGTGAACAGCAGCAGCTGCGCGAGCCCGGCACGCCGGTCGAGATCGGGGATCGCCACCCCGGGACCGACCACCACCGCGGTCACGCCGAGCACGAGCACGGCGACCGTCACCACGGCAGGCAGGACGATCGGGATCACCGGGTGCAGCGGCCAGACTGCGATTGCCCCGACCCAGGTCAGCGGCGACCAGGTGGTCCGGAGGACGAGGTCGACGATGGTCAGCGCCAGCGTCACCAGCCCGACCGCCCATACCGCCAGCGAAGGGATGCGGAGGCCGGAGACGGTCATCCCGGGAGCCACCGACAGCAGTCCGATGACCAGCCCCGCGACCAGGCCCGACAGTCCCCAGGCGAAGACGAGCCCTGCGGTGGCGGAGCCGACGTTGCCGCCCAACCGTGCCTCCGACACGCCGGCCAGCGTGGCGCCCACCAACGCCCCGCCCAAGGCGCCGGCGAGGATCCAGCGGCGGGCGTTCCGCCGGAGGACGATGCCACGCGGAATGGGGGCGAGCAGCAGGTGCAGCACGTCGGCACGCTCCGGGGACAGGGGGCCTCCGTTGAGGCCGGAGCGCAGGCTGGCGATCAGGATCAGCCAGGTGAGGAGCCCGATCGCGCCCGGGCCGTAGCGGCGGATCTCGGCCAGTGTCGACGGGTCGACCCGGTTGCCCTGGACCAGGAGCCAGAGGACGCATGCGACCACGGCCCAGCCGGCGATCGCCATCTCCACCAGCGCCGCCGCGTGCATTCCCTTGGGTCGCGGGTGCCGGCTCGCACGCGCCGCTCGCAGCCCCGCCAGGACCCGCCCGGAATCCTCGTCACTTATCAGCGCCTCGTCCGCCACGCTCACAGTGTGCTCGCACCCCCGCTCGACGCCCCCGTTTCGCACGGAAGGGCCCGGATCAGCGCCTCCACGAGCGCCGTTCCGCGCGAAAGGGTCCTCACGACGCCGGGTAACGGGCGAGCTCGATCAGGTTGCCATCGGGATCGCGGCAGTAGATCGAGGTCATGCGCCCACGGGCGCCGGCGCGCTCCACCGGGCCGGTGGTCACCGTGACGCCCTCGTCCGCGAGGTGGCGCAGCGTCGCCTCCGGCTCCGCATCCACGAGAAAGCAGAGATCCTGCGCTCCCGGTGAATCGTCGGCGGCCGCCTCCCACGCTTCGGCGCCGGTCGGACGCAGATTCAGCTTCTGGGCGCCGAAATGAAGGGCAAGGCGGCGGTCGGGCCCGAAGCGCTCCACCGACATGCCGAGGACGCGGACGTACCAGCCCGCCGATCGCTCGACGTCGGCGCAGTTGACGACCACGTGGTCGAGGCTCCGGACCTGATAGGCCACGCCGCCATTCTGCACGTCAGCCCGTGTTCTGGAGGCCCGCCGAGACACCGTTGACGGTCGTCAGAAGGAGCCGCTCCAGACGCTCGCGGTCGATCCCCTCGCCACCCGAGCGAAGCGCCCGCAGCGCTCGCAGCTGCAGGTACGAGAGCGCGTCCACGTAGGGGTTGCGCAGCTCGACCGCCCAGGACAGCACCCTCCGCGACTCCAGCAGACGGGTGTGTGCCGTCACCTCCAGCACACGCCGGGTGGTGCGGTCGTACTCGTCGAGGATCCGCTCGGTCAGCTCGGGCCGGCCGCCGACCTCCAGGTAGCGCTGCGCGATCCGGCGGTCGGTCTTGGCCAGGCTCATCTCGGCGTTGTCGAGCAGGGAGGTGAACAGCGGCCAGGAGCGGTACGCCTCTCGCAGCTCTTCCAGCTCGGCCGCCTCCAACCCGCTGCCGAGGCCGTACCAGCCGGGCAGGTTGAGGCGCATCTGGGACCAGGCGAAGACCCATGGGATCGCCCGCAGGTCGTCCAACGTGACCCCGCCCGCCCGCCTGGCGGGCCGCGAGCCGATCCGCAGGTTGCTCAGCTCCTCGAGAGGACTGACGGTCGCGAACCAGCGCCCCAGCTCCGGCTGTTCGACGAGCGCGCGGTAGGCACGCCGCGAGGTGTCTCCGATCTGCTGTGCGAGGCTGCCGTAGCGCTCCGCCGCACGCCGTGTCTGCTCCCCCACGGCGGGGCTCGACGCGGTGAGCACGGCGGACGTCATCTGCTCCAGATGCCGCAGCCCCAGCGTCGGGTTGCCGTAGCGGGCGAAGATCACCTCTCCCTGCTCGGTGACCTTGAAGCGCCCCGCCACCGACCCGGGCGCCTGCGCCAGGACCGCGCGGTTGGCCGGCCCCCCGCCTCGACCCAGGGCGCCGCCGCGCCCGTGGAAGAGGGTCAGCTTGATGTCGCGCGCCGCCGCCCAGGCGGCGAGCGCACCCTGCGCGTCGTAGAGCTGCAGCTGGGCCGCCGCCGGGCCCACCTCCTTCGCCGAGTCGGAGTAGCCGAGCATGATCTCCAAGCGCCGGCCGTTCTGGTCGAGGCGGCGGCGCACCGGCTCCAGCTCCAGCATCTCCTCGGCCACCGCCACCGCCCGCCGGAGGTCGTCGCCGGTCTCGAAGAGCGGGATCACGTCCAGGGCGGGTACCGCCGGACCGCCGGCCCGCTGCGCCAGCTCGTAGACGTTGGCCACGTCCCGCGCGCCCCGCGCGAAGCTGATCACGTAGCGGTGGGCGGCCCGGGCACCGTCGCGGCGCTGGATCTCGGCGATCACCCGGAGCGTCGCCAGCACCTCCTGGGTCGGGCCCGAGAGCTCGCCGCCCGCTTCCAGCTCCCGCAGCGCACGCTCATGGACCGCGCTGTGCTGGCGTACCTCCAGCTCGGCGAGGTGGAAGCCGAAGCTCTGCGCGGACCAGATCAGGTCCTGGAGCGCCCCATACGCGAGCCGGGGCGCTCCCGCTCCAGCCAGCGAGGCCTGGACACAGAGCAGGTCGTCCACGAAGTCGCGGCTGCGTCCGTAGGCCATCGCAGCCTCGTCACGGCGGGTCGCCGCCAGACGGGCCAGGACAGAGAGAAGGAAGCGGCGGTGCGGCTCGTCGCCGATCGGAAAGTCGATCACCCGCGACCCGGCCCGGGCCTCCGCCTCCTCCAGCCGGGCCAGCAGGGCCGGGCTGGCCGGCGTCGAGGCGCCGCTGGCGCTCAGCTCCCCTGCCACCCGGAGGGTCCGCGCTTCGAGCGCCGCGACCGCCGCCGTCACCTGCATTCGCATCGTCTCGGCGGTGACGGTCGCGGTCACGAACGGATTGCCGTCGCGGTCACCTCCGACCCAGCTGCCGAACCGCAGGAAGGGGGGCACGACCGGCGCGTCGGGAAGGTCGGCGGGGCGGCCGAGCGCGGCCTCCAGGATCCGGTAGAGCTGCGGCGCCGCGTCGAACAGCGTCTCCGCGAAGACCGGGAGCGTGGACTGCACCTCGTCGAGCGGGCCCACCTTGACGCTCCGGATCTGCTCGATCCGCCACAGGCCGTCGATCTGTTCCAGCAGGCTGCGGGTGGCGTCCCGACGCTCGGTGTCCGATGCCCGCGGGTCGTCGAGTCGTTCCAGCTGCTCGGCGATCCGGCGGATCGCCGTGGTCACCGCGCGGCGGCGCGCCTCGGTGGGGTGGGCGGTGAAGACGAAGGTGAGCGCCAGGCCGGCGAGCTGGGACCGCACCCAATCCAGGCCTTGCTCGTCACGGAGGTTGGCCACGGTCGCCGCCAGCGAGTCGCGAGCGACGCCGCCCCGGTCCTGCGCGCGCAGCGCCCGGGCCCGGTGATGCTCCTCCGCCAGATTGGCGAGGTGGAAGTAGCAGGTGTACGCGTGAGCCACCTTTTCCGCGCGCTCGATCGGCCAGCCCGCCACCAGCTGCTCCACCTGGTCTTCGGTGGTGGCGTCCTCACGAGCCGCGATGACCAGCCGGCGCAATCGTTCCACGTCATCGAGCAGCTCCATCCCCCCGTCTTCGGCCACCACGCGCCCGAGGGCGGCGCCCAGCAGACGGACGTCGTCGCGAAGAGCCGGCGGCATCTCCCGCCGTGCGCTCGCGCGGCGCGGGGAGGGCTGCTCTGGGGTCACAAGAGAAGACTAGGAGCGCGGCCGCGGAGGCTGCTATGCGAGGTCCACCACCTCGAATTCGAGGAGCGACGCCCCGCTCGCCACCGGTGTCGCGCGTTCGCCGGCGTGCGCCGCGCGGCCGGTGCCGGCCGCCCACGCCTGGTAGTCGGCCTCCGTGCGCCACCTGGTGTAGACGAAGTACCGCGTCTCTCCGCGCACCGGCCGGAGCAGCTCGAACCCGAGAAAACCGGGTGCTTCGTCGACCGCATGCAGGCGGTGCGCGAAGCGCCGTTCCAATTCCGGTCCAGCGCCCTGAGGGAGCTCGATCGCGTTGATCTTCACCACGGCCATGGCCGCACGCTACCGTGCCCGGGTCGGCGATCTCGTCCCGGAGGCCACTCGTAGCATCGGTTCGGATGCACGGTGAGTACAAGGTGCCCGGCGGCAAGCTCGTGGTGGTGGACTACGAGGTGGACGGCGGGCGGCTGCGCGACGTGCAGCTCTCGGGTGACTTCTTCCTGGAGCCGCCGGAAGCGCTGAGGACCCTGGACCGGGCGCTCGAGGGCGCGGCCGTCGACACCCCTCCCGAGGCCTTGACCCGGCGTCTGGAAGATGCCATCGGCGACCGGATGACGCTGATCGGGTTCGACGCCGCCGCCATCGCAAGCGCAGTCGGGAGGGCGCGGGCGTGACGACCTGGCAGGACTACTCCTGGCAGCTGATCCGTCCGGCGCCGGTCGTCTCGCCCTTGAACCACGCGCTGGACGAAGTGCTGACGCGCGAAGTCGGGGAGGGTCGGCACGCGCCCACGCTCCGGTTCTGGGGCCGGGTCGAGCCGGAGGTGGTGCTGGGCCGCTTCCAGTCGGTGCGCAACGAGGTCGACGAGGAGGCCGCCAGGCGCTATGGCGTGGTGGTCATGCGCCGGATGACGGGCGGGGGCGCGATGTTCGTCGAACCGCAGAACATCATCACGTACTCGCTGTACGCTCCGACCGCGCTCGTCGAAGGCCTCTCGTACGTCGACTCCTACGCCTTCCTCGACGGCTGGGTGATCGCGGCGCTCCGCGCCCTGGGAGTCGACGCCTGGTACGAGCCGATCAACGACATCACCTCCGCCGGCGGCAAGATCGGCGGGGCGGCGCAGGCGCGGCGGCCGGGCGCGGTCCTGCACCACGCGACCATGTCCTACGACATGAACTCGGACCGCATGCTGGAGGTGCTCCGGATCGGCAAGGAGAAGCTCGCCGACAAGGGAATCCCGTCCGCGGCCCGGCGGGTCGGCCCGCTCCGACTGCAGACACAGCTGCCGCGGGACGAGGTGATCGAGCGGATGATCCGATCGTTCGCCGACCAGGTGGGTGGCGTCGAGGAGGTCACCGTCGGTCCGGAGGAGATGGTGGCGGCGGAGGATCTGGTGCGGACCCGCTATGGCACCGACGCCTGGGTGCACGAGCTCCCCTGACCCTCGAAGGGGCGTTCAGGCGGTGACGGCGCTCCGCTGCGCGCCGGCGTAGAGCTGGGCGGCGCGCCAGCAGTACCAGGCGACCAGGCTGCGGTAGGGGTGGTAGACCTCTCCCAGCTCCTCCAGGCGACGAGGCGTCGGTGTCGGGATGCCCCAGGCCAGCCCGAACCCACGGCGCACGCCGAGGTCACCGACCGGCCACACGTCCGGCCGGCGCAGCTGGAACATCAGGAACATCTCCGCCGACCACCGCCCGATGCCCCGGACCGAGCTCAGGCGTTCGACGATCTCGTCGTCGCTCTCCCGCGCCAGCCGCCGCGAATCGAGGTGCACGCTCCCGTCGTTGACCTTGGTCGCCAGATCCCGCAGCGACTCCACCTTGCGCATGGAGAGGCCCGCCGCGCGCAGGTCCACGACCGGCGCCGCCAGCAGCCGGTCCGGCGTCACCTCTCCCTCGAGCGTGTCGACCAGGCGCCGGTGGATCGCGGCCGCAGCGGCGCCCGCCAGCTGCTGATGGGTGATCGAGAGCACCAGGGTCTCGAAAGGGGTGCCCGTCGGCGCCGGGAAGGCCGGCAGCCCGGCTTCCTGGTGGAGCCTGCCGATGACGGGGTCCCGAGCCTCCAGCTGCGCTACTCCCTCCGCGATCTGACGAGCGGTGGTGGCGCGGGGCATGGTGCACCAAGCAACCGCACGCCCGGGTTCACAAATTCCACAGCCAGTGGCATCCTGTGGCCAGCCGTATTTCGAGTCGTGGGAGGCGTGACGCGATGCCGGAACCTTCGTACGTCCAGGGCGCTTGTGGAGCCCCGCTGCTCGGCGAGACGATCGGGCAGAACCTCTACCGGAGCGTGCAGCGGTTCGGTGACCGCGAGGCGCTGGTCGACCGGCAGCAGGGCCTCCGCCTCACGTATCGCCAGCTCTGGGACCAGACCACGCGCTGCGCCAAGGGGCTCCTCTCGCACGGCGTCAAGCGCGGCGACCGGGTCGGCATCTGGGCCCCCAACCGCTCGGAATGGACCATCCTGCAGTACGGGTCGGCGCGCGTCGGCGCCATCCTGGTCAACATCAACCCGGCCTACAAGACGGCGGAGCTGGAGTACGCGCTGCGCCAGTCGGAGGTCAGCCTGCTGGTGCTCGCGCGCGCCTTCCGAACCAGCGACTACGCGGGCATGGTGCAAGAGGTGCGGGGCCGGCTTCCGCTGCTCGGGGAGACGCTGATCCTCGAAGAGGGCTGGGCCGACCTGCTGCTGGCCGGCGAGCAGATCCAGGACGCGACCCTGGACGACCTCGAGTCGGCGCTGCAGTTCGACGACCCCATCAACATTCAGTACACCTCGGGTACGACCGGCTTCCCCAAGGGGGCGACCCTCTCCCACCACAACATCCTCAACAACGGGTTCCTGGTCGGCGAGACGCTCCACTACACCGAGCAGGACCGGGTCTGCATCCCGGTGCCCTTCTACCACTGCTTCGGGATGGTGCTCGGCAACCTCGCCTGCACCACCCACGGCGCCTGCATGGTGATCCCGGGCGAGGCCTTCGAGCCGCTGGCGGCCATGACCGCGGTGCAGGAGGAGCGGTGCACCTCCCTCTACGGCGTGCCCACCATGTTCATCGCCGAGCTCGATCACCCGGACTTCTCGCGGTTCGACTTCTCGACGCTGCGCACCGGGATCATGGCCGGTTCGCCCTGCCCGGTCGAGGTGATGAAGAAGGTGCAGTCGCAGATGCACATGCCCGAGGTGACGATCTGCTACGGCATGACCGAGACCTCACCGGTCAGCACGCAGACGCACACCGACGACCCGCTGGAGAAGCAGGTGGCGACGGTGGGCCGGGTGCAGCCCCACGTCGAGATCAAGATCGTCGACCCGCTGACCGGGAACGTGGTCCCGCGCGGTGAGCCGGGCGAGCTGTGCAGCCGGGGCTACGTAGTGATGCTCCGGTACTGGAACAACCCGGAGGCGACGGCGGAGGCGATCGACGGGGCGGGGTGGATGCACACCGGCGACCTGGCCACGATGGACGGCGAAGGCTACCTCGCGATCGTCGGCCGGATCAAGGACATGATCATCCGCGGCGGGGAGAACATCTATCCGCGCGAGGTGGAGGAGTTCCTCTACGGGCACCCCGACGTCTCCGACGTGCAGGTCATCGGCGTTCCAAGCGAGCGCTACGGCGAGGAGGTGATGGCCTGGGTCAAGCTTCGATCGGGCGCCGCGGTGACCGGCGAGCAGCTGACCGAGTTCTGCCGGGGAAAGATCGCGACATTCAAGATCCCGCGCTACTGGAAGTTCGTCGACGCCTTCCCGATGACCGTGACCGGGAAGGTGCAGAAGTTCAAGATGCGGGAGGACGCCACCAGCGAGCTGGGCCTGGAAGCGGCGGCGCAGGCGCCCACCCCCGCCGTCTGACCCCGCCCCGACCACCCGATGGTGCACCAACGGGCCCTATCTCAGCCGTGTAGGCCCCGGTGGTGCACCAACGGGGAAATGGGGATGTCGATCCGCGACGCGTTGGGCTTGCTGCCCGGGACCACGGTGGAGCGCTGATCGAGACCTACTCCGTCCTGACACGGCTGCCGGGCGACGCACGACTGGAACCAGCGGACGTCGTCGCCTGAGCCTCCTCTCCCCTCGTCCGGAGCGGGGCGTTGGTGCACCAATACCCCGCTTCAGGCCCTCACAGCGGGGCGTTGGTGCACCAATCGCCCTTGTTCCCGCCCGCCTCGGGGGGGCGGACGCTACTTCCCGGTCAGCTTCTCGACCACCGGGGCCAGCGCCTCCATGAAGACCCCCTGGACGGTGATGTAGCTGGCGCCGAACTGCTCGCGGCGCCGCTCCAGCTCGTCGATCTGATCCTGGGTGGAACCGCTCAGCATGGCGAGCGAGTTCGCCTGGCGCAGCGCGGCCGCGTCGACACCCAGGAACTGCTGAGTCCAGGACGGGACCTCGTCACCGATGACGAACACGTTCATCGAGAGCTCGATCGCGTCCGCGCGCGGCCCTGCCTCCCGTAGAACCTGTTCCACGCTCGCCCGAACCTGGTCGCGAGGCGCCAGTGCCCCGGCGGCGACGGACAGGATGTCGGCCTTCTCCGCGGCCAGCGCCAGAGCGCGAGGCCCGCCGGCCGCCATCATGACCGGTGTGTGCGCCTCGCCGTCAAGCTCACGGAGCCGGTCGACGGTCTCCCGCACGCGCCCCAGGCGTCCGGCGCCGGTGAGGGGCTCCTCCCCCAAAAGCTCGGCCCCCTCCTGAACGAACCTGGGCAGACCGGTCCCGATGCCCAGCTCGAAGCGCCCGCCGGTAAGCCGGGACAGCGAGTGAGCCTCCCAGGCCAGCAGGCGCGCCGGGTGCAGCGGGACCGCCATCACGAAGGAGCCCACGCGAAGACCTGGCGCAGCCGTCGCCGCCGCGGCAAGCGAGGGAAGAGTGGACGGCAGCTGGAGGCCGTCCGGCATCAGAAGCGTCGAGTAGCCGAGTTCCTCCACCCGCCGCGCGGTATCCGGCCAGCGCTCGGGGTCCTGAGGTACGGACACGGTGCCGAATCGAAAGGTGCGATCGGTCATCGCCTCCCACGCTACCCGGCTGCTACGTTGACCGGACCCGTTCAGCCATGACCAACCAGGATTCCGCACCCGGGTCGACCGCCGGGGGAACCGTCGTGCTCCGCCGGCTCAACCGCGCGGCGGTGCTCGACGCCCTGCGCCAGGCCGCTCCCGACGCCCTCCGGATCACCGAGCTGACACAGCGGACCGGTCTTGCCCGCCCCACGGTGTCGCTGGTGGTGGCCGACCTCGTGGAAGAGAGGCTGATCACCCAGCTGGCGCCGGGAGCGGGACGGCGCATGGGGCGACCTGCCACCCGGGTGGCGCTCAACGGTGGCGCGGCGCTGGTGCTCGGGCTCGACGTCGGCCCCCACTCGGTGGCCGCGGCGATCGCCGACCTCACCGGCAGGCGGCTGGCGCTGGTACGGCTCCCGGTTCACGCTCCCTACGCGGAGGTGCTGATCGACGCCGTCGACCAGGCAGCCCGCCACGCGCTGGCCACCGCCGAGCTGGGTCCGGAGAAGATCGCCGCGGTGGCCGCCGGCTCTCCCGGCGTCCTGGACCGGGCGACCGGGCGCGCCCGGATGGTGCCCAGCGTCGAGGGTTGGGAGCAGATCGATCTCCTCGAGCACCTGCGGCAGACCTTCTCCTGCCCGATCCTGCTCGACAACGACGCCAACCTGGCCGCCCTCGCGATCGATCGGTCCCGAGGGGAGGGGGGCGCGCTGCTGGCGGTCCAGTGGGGGGACCGGATCGGCGCCGGCATCGTCATCGATCACGAGCTGTTACGCGGGCGCGCGGCCGCGGCCGGCGAGATCGGCTACATCTCCATCGAGGCGGAAGCCGGCGCGGCCGAGCGGCACGGCCTGGGCCCGCTGGAGCGCCAGGTCGGGAGCGCCGCGATCGGACGCCGTGCCTGGAGCCTGGCCCGCGACCACCCGGACGGCCCGCTGGCGGCGCGCCTGTCGGCCGGCGACGACCCCGCCGCGGCGACGTTCGCGGCGGCGGCCGCCGGCGACCCCCAGGCGGCGGCCCTGGTCGACGAGGTGGCGGGCATCTTCGCCCGAGCTATCGCTCCTGTCGTCCTGGCGCTGGACCCCCACACCGTGGTCATCGGCGGAGGCATCGCCCGCGCCGGCGGCGGGCTTCGTCTCGCGGTCGCACGCAAACTGGCTCCGCTGGTGCTGTTCCCACCCGCGATCGAGCTCTCGACCCTGGCCGAGAACGCCGTCGTCACGGGCGCGGTCCAGGTCGCGGTGGAGGCGGCGTGGCGCGACCAGCTCGGCACCGCCACCACCTGGCCGGGAGCCGAGAAGGAGGTCTAGGGCTGGCGCCGGGCGTCCGGGGAAGCGCCGTCGTCGAGCGCGTCGGCGACGGGTTGCTCTCGCTCCCGGCGGGTGGCGTCCTCGCGAAGGGTGGCCAGCTGTCCTTTCGCATCGTCCAGCTCCCGCGACAGCGATTCCGCACGTGACTGATGCTCGGAGGTCGCCCGCACCAGGCGGCGGTGCCGGAACAGCCACACGGTGCCCGAGAACAGTCCGTAGACGAGGCAGACGGCGAAGATCAGCACCGTGAACGCCCCGGCCGGAATCCAGGCCTGGGTGCCCTTGAACGTGAAGAAGAGGAAGTAGACGGGGATGTGCTCCTGGTTCTGAAGGCCGTAGATGCCGAGCGCGAGCAGCACCAGCGCCAGCACGACCCCGAGGAACGTGCGCATGGAGGCGGTCATCGGGCGGTCACCTGCGCGATCAGCGCACCGGGATTGACCGGCTCGGTCCGGCTGGCGTCCCCTTGCATGCGTGTTATTGTGCCGGACCCCGGAAAAGCCGGCTACCGCTTCCAGTCGAGCTGGACCCCGAGCACACCGCGCGCCCGCAGTTTGGCCGCCTCGTGGAACGCGTCGACGAAACGCATGGTCCCGGTCGCCGAACGCAGCACCATCGAGTGCGTGTACGCGTACGGGCCTTCGTAGCGGACGCCTCGCAGCAGGTCGCCGCCGGTGATCCCGGTCGCAGCGAAGAAGATGTTGTCGCCGGAACACAGGTCGTCGGTGGCGTAGACCCGGCCCGGCGCCTGACCCTCTTCAGCCGCCGCGCGGCGCTCTTCGTCGTTGCGCAGCAGCAGCTTGCCCTGCATGTCGCCTCCGAGGCACTTGACCGCGCAGGCGGCGACCACGCCCTCGGTGGCACCGCCCGAGCCCATCAGCACCTGGATGCCCGACTGGGTCTCGGCGGCTGCCATCACCGCGCCCGCCACGTCGCCGTCGCCGATCAGGCGGATCCTGGAGCCGACGTCGCGCGCCGCGTCGATCACCGGCCGGTTGCGCTCCCGGTCGAGGATCATCACCGTGAGATCCCTCGGGTCCAGATCGAGCGCCTTCCCGATCCGGATCAGATTCCACTCCACCGGCATCTCGATGTCGATCACCCCGCGCGCCCGGCGCCCGACCACGATCTTCTCCATGTAGTGGACGTGACTGGTCCACATCGATCCCCGCTCGGCCAGTGCCACCACCGCCAGCGCCCCGGGCTGGCCGTTGGCGCAGAGCCGGGTCCCATCGATGGGGTCGACCGCCACGTCAACCTCCGGCTCCATGCCGTTGCCTACCTCCTCACCGAAGTAGAGCATCGGGGCCTGGTCCTTCTCCCCCTCGCCGATGACCACCGTCCCCCGCATGTCGACGCCGCCGAGCGCGGTACGCATCGCGTCCACCGCCGCCTGGTCGGCTGCCTCCTTGTCGCCGCGGCCCTGCAGGGGCGCCGCTGCCAGCGCGGCCCACTCGGTGACACGTAGAAGTTCGAGGGCGAGGTTGCGGTCGGGGATCGACGACGTTCGGGACGCGCTCGACATGCCTGTACGGTACCGTCGTGTCGGCCTCCGGGCTCGGGCCTCGGGAGCCCCCACGTATCGTTTGGACGGGAGAATGGATCCTTTTGCGCGGGGCGATGGTCGGGACCACGGCGAGCCCTGGCACGCGGCCGGTGAACCTGAAGCCGACGAGCGCCAGGACCGGCAGTCGCCCGCGGGAGGACCGCCCGCCGACGCCGCCGGACCCGGGGCCGCGCCTTCCGATCCGGGCCGCGAGGGCGCTTCCGACGCGGCGCCCGCGGGACTCGGGGACCCGCCACCCGACTGGAGTGAGTACTACACCTACCCCTCCGCGGGCTATACGACCTCCAGCACCCACGGCACCTATGGCCGGCCACGACCCGACTACACCCCCTACGTCGACCCCGGATATCCGCCTCCCGGCTACTGGGCGGCTCCGCCGGCGCCGCGCCGCGGATCGCGCGCGGCGTTGGTGGCGATCGCGATCATCGCCTGCTGTGCCCTGCTGGTGGCGGGCGTGGGCAGCGGGGTGCGCGCCGCCCTCTACCTCCGGAACCGGACCACCCCGACCGCGGGTCGAGCGCCCGGCAAGAGCGGCAGCGGTACCGGATCCATCGACCTCCAGGGTCTCGCGGCCAAGCTCGACCCGAGCATCGTCGACATCACCGGCGTCAAAGAGGACGCGGACGGGCAGACCGTCGAAGACGACGCGGGCACCGGCGTGATCATCTCCAGGAACGGTCAGGTGCTGACCAACAACCACGTCATCGAGGACGACGATCAGCTGCAGGCGACCCTCGCCGACGGGCACACCTACCCCATCCAGATCCTCGGCGAGGACCCCACCGATGACGTGGCCCTGGTGCAGATCCAGGGGCTCACCGATCTGCCCTCGATCGAACTCGCGCGCAGCGTCGCCGCGTCGATGAACGAGGCGGTGGCGGCCTTCGGCAACGCGCTCGGGCGGGGCGGTAGGCCCGCCGCCACGCAGGGACAGGTGACCAACCTCGATCAGACCATCACCGCGACGCTCGACAACAACTCGCAGCGGACCGAGACGCTCTCCGGGCTGATCGAGATGTCGGCACAGATCTGTCCCGGCGACTCGGGCGGCATGCTGGCCGACGCACGGGGTCGCGACCTGGGCATCATCACCGCGGCCTCCTCCGGCCCCAGCCCGGCCGCCGGTCCCCCCGGGAGCAACGGGCCCCCTGGCTACGGCGGTGGCGGCGGCCCCGCCGGCGGGGGCACCACGGGACAGGACCAGTGCTCGAACGACGGCTTCGTGATCCCCGTCGCGCAGGCGATCCCGATCGTGCAGCAGATCCGGTCGGGCCGGCGGTCCGCCAAGATCATCATCGGCGTCCCCGGGTTTCTGGGCGTCGAGGTCGAGGAGTGCACGGAGACTTCGGCCGAACAGGGATCCTGCCAAGCCCCCGCGATCAACGGGGCCCAGATCACCGACCTGGTCGAGGGTGGCGCCGCCGAGCAGGCCGGCCTACCCCAGAGCTTTGTGATCACGGGCATCGACCAGGCCCAGGTAACGGATCCGAACGACCTCACCACAGTCCTCGAGCAGACATCTCCCGGGCAGGCGGTACAGGTGACCTGGAACGACGGCCAGGGCGGGAGCACCCAGACGACCACCGTGACGCTGGGGGCGGGACCACCGGCGTAAGAGCGCCGAGCGAGCCTCCTGGGCCTTTCCGCGGAGGTGCCGCGGCCGTTCATCGTCGTTTCATCGTGGGCCCCGAGACTGAGGGGCACGATGGATCCTTTCTCGCGGGGTGACGACGAGGAGCAGGGCTCCTCCGCACCCTCCAACCCACCCAAGGGCAACCCGGGGAGCCCGCCCGAAACGCCGCCCTCGGAGGGGTGGCAGACCTCTCCCTACGGCGCCGCCCCCCAGGCGGCCTCAGAGGGATGGCAGACGCCACCACCCGACGCCACCCCCCCGGCGCCTTCGAGCGAGGGCTACGGAGCGCAGGGCGCGGCCCCGTACGGCCAGCAGTACAACTATCCGGGCTACGGCGGCTACGGAGCCTATCCGGGGCATCCCGGATACCCCGGCTACGGCACCGGATGGGAGGCGCAGCCACAGGCCCAGCCGCAGCCGCGGCACCGAGGAGGGCGTACGGCGCTGCTCGCGGTCGCGGTGGTCGCGGGCCTGATGGTCCTGGTGGTCGGCTTCGGCGGAGGCATCGGAGCGGCGCTTTTGCTCGGCCATGGCATCGGTCTCCCCACCCCTGCGCCGCTGCACTCGAACACCGGAAACGGCAGCAGCGGGAACGGCGGCAGCAGCGGCGGCAACGGCAACGGCAACAGCGGCAGCGGCAACAGCGGCAGCGGCAACACGGGGAGCATCGACCTCTCCCAGCTCGCGAGCCAGCTGGACCCCGCGATCGTCGACATCGACGGCGTGCAGACCAACGCCCAGGGTCAGACGGCGGCCGAAGACGCGGGCACCGGCGTGATCCTCACCTCGAACGGCGAGGTGCTCACGAACAATCACGTCATCGAGGGCAACTCGTCGATGACGGCCACGCTTTCCAACGGGCAGACGGTCCAGGTCAAGGTGCTGGGCGAGGATCCGACCGATGACGTGGCGCTGGTCCAGCTGGAGGGCGTCAAGAACCTCCCCACCATCAACATCCAGAACGGAGCCACCGCCGGCGTGGGCGCGGCAGTGGCCGCGTTCGGCAACGCGCTCGGTCAGGGCGGGACGCCGGCCTCCTCGCAGGGGTCGGTGACGGCGACCGACCAGACCATCACCGCCAGCCTCGAAGGCGGTGCGACGGACTCCGAGACGCTCAACGGCATGATCGAGGAGTCGGCCCAGATCTGCGCCGGTGACTCGGGCGGTGTCCTGGCCAACGCGCAGGGCCAGTACCTGGGCATGCTGACCGCGGCCTCCAGCGGGAGCCCCGGCAGCGGCGGTAGCGGCGGTAACGGTGGCTACCCCGGTGACGGCGGCAGCGGCGGCAGCGGCGGCAGCGGCGGCAGCGGCGGCAGCGGCGGCAGCGGCGGCAGCGGCGATCGTCGAACTCCTCCTCGGAGTGCTCGACGGACGCCTACGTGATCCCCGCCTCGAAGATCAACCCGATTGTGAAGCAGATCCAGTCCGGGCAGCGCACCCAGTCCGTCATCATCGGGGTTCCCGGCTTCCTCGGCGTCGAGGTCGGCAGCGACCAGTCGTCGTCATCCGGCGCCGATGTGGAGGGCCTGGTGCAGGGCGGCGCGGCCGCCCAGGCCGGACTCCCGCAGACCTTCGTGATCACGGCCATCGACGGTCAGTCGGTGTCCAGCTCCAGCTCGCTCGCGACCATCCTCGAGCAGTACGCCCCCGGCACCGCGGTGCAGGTGACGTGGAACGACGGCCAGGGCGGCTCCAGCCAGACCACCAGCGTGACGCTGGGCAGCGGTCCTCCCGCCTGACCTCACAAAAACCGAAACCGGTGGTCGCGTCCGCGGCCGCCGGCTCCTCTCCTCAGCGGCGCCGCCGGTCCTCAGGGCCGGCGGCGTCTCCCTTTCCGGCGGGAGGCCTGGCTAGGACCGCAGGAAGCGAAGGCACACCGGGGATCCGAGCGCCAGCGGGTCGGCGGCCTGCTCGAACAGGCCTGTCGTGCGGTCGATCCAGAACGGGACCACGGTGTCAGTGCCCTGGTTGGCGCACAGCAGCAGATGCCCGGTCGGGTCGATCACGAAGTTGCGCGGGACCCGTCCGCCACCGGAGAGGTTCGCCTGGAGCTCGACGCGTCCGTCGCGCTCGTCGATCGTGAAGACGGCGATCGAATCCAGCCCTCGGTTGGAGAGGTAGACGAACCTCCCGGTGGGGTGGACGTGCACGTCGGCCGGATGATTCCGGCGATCCGGGACCGTCTCGCCCAGCGTGCTCGCGATCTGCAGCTCCTCGGTCTCGCCGGTGTCGGGGTCGTGCGCGTAGACCAGGAGCGTCGAGTTGAGCTCACCCGCGACGTAGAGGCGCTGCCCGTCGGGATGGAAGTCGAGATGGCGGGGGCCGGTCCCGGCGGGGGTCGGGATGTCGAGCGCCGGCAGCGCCTGCAGGCGGCCGGTGTCGTCGTCAAGGCGGTAGAACAGCACCCGGTCCAGGCCAAGATCGCAGACCAGCACCCGCTCGCCGCGCAGGTCGAACGTCGCCGAGTGGGCGTGAGGCCCTTCCTGACGATCGGGATCCACGCTCGATCCTCGGTGCTGGACCAGATCTGAGCGCTCGCGAACCGGGCCCTCCGGGTCCAGGGCGACCACGCTCACCGCCCCGCCCCGGTAGTTGGACACCACGGCGTGGCGCCCGTCAGGCGCGACCACCACGTGGCAGGGCTCCGTGCTGCCCGTGTCGACCGTGCCGGTCAGGGCCAGGCCGCTGTCCTGCAGCGCCAGCGAGAGCAGGGCCCCCGTCTCGCCCCGGGCCGACCCGCCGGCCTCCATCGCACCCACTTCGCTGACCACGTACGCCTGGGTCCCGCGCCGGCGAGACGGCGACGAAGCTGGGGTGGGGTGCGGCGTCCGTCGCCGCCACGCGCCGCAGCGTTCCACGCTGGACGTCGAGCTCGATCAGAACCACGCCCTCCCCCCGCCCCTGGGGCGGCGTGTAGGTGCCGACGAGCAAAGCAGCGATCTCGGAATCGGGCATGGGGCCAGCGTAAGTTCGCGCGCGGTCTCCCGGTCGCCGCGCTCCCGCTCAGGAGATCCGGGAGCGGCCCTTCAGATGCTCCAGGAGGGCATCGCGGTCGGGGGGCAGAACCCCGTCCAGGACCAGGTCCTCGAGCTCGGCTTTGACGCGGCCCACCTCGGGACCGGGGGTGAGCCCGAGCACGGCCATGATGTCCTCGCCGCCCACCGGCAGCGTGAAGCGGTCCGGACGCTCGGCGAGCAGAAGCTCGAGCCGGCGCCGCAGCGCGTCGATCTTTTCCGGATGCGGGTACGAGGAGGCGCCGATGTCGGCGCGCGCCAGCTCCAGCAGCAGCCAGATGTCGTCGCCCGCCGACCGCGCCAGGCGGCGTACGGCGCCGTCCGTCCACTCGGCCTCGTAATAGACCGGCCGCAGATGAAGCCGGACCAGCCGTTCCACCGACTGGATGTGAGCGGTGCCCAGGCGCAGACGTGTCAGCGCGCCGGCCGCCAGGCGGGCTCCCAGCTCCTCGTGTCCGGGGAACGAGCCGTCATGGGCGGCCGCCGGCTTGCCCAGGTCGTGGAACAGGGCTGCCAGCCGCAGCGTCAGGTCGGGACGGGTCAGCGCCACCGTGCGCAGCGTGTGGTGGAAGACGTCGTCGTCGTGATAGCCGCCCTGCACCACGCCGTGTGTCGCCGACAGCTCGGGCAGCACCCGGGGAAGGAGCCGGTGCCGGTCGAGGAGCTCCAGTGCCAGCCGAGGGCGCGGCGAGACGAGCATCTTCCAGAATTCGTCGGCGATCCGCTCCACCGAGACCACCGGCGGTCGAAGCCGTGCGCTCGACAGCTCGATGGCCCGAGCGGCGTCGGGTGCGAGATCGAAGCCCAGCACCGCCGCGAACCGAACGCCGCGAAGCATGCGGAGCGGGTCGTCACGAAACGTGACCGCCGGGTCGAGCGGGGTTCGCAACACCCGGGCTTCGAGGTCGGCGAGGCCGTCGAACGGGTCCCGCACGCCGCCCTCCAGATCGCAGTAGAGGGCGTTGATCGTGAAGTCGCGCCGGGCCAGGTCTTCTTCCAGCGTCGCCTGCTCGACGTCAGGCTTGCGGGAGTCACCGCGATAGCTCTCGCGCCGGGCCCCCACGAACTCCAGCCGGCGGCCGTGCCACGTCACCTGCGCGGTGCCGAAGCGGGGAAACCCGACCGGCGGCGGCGCCCCGGCGAGCTGAGAGAATCGCGCCGCCGCCGCCTGCGCCGGCGCCCCCACCACGACTACGTCCAGCTCAGGGCGCACGCTGACGCCGCCGGGTGACAGCAGCCTGTCGCGCACGTACCCGCCCACCACCCAGACCTCCCCGTCGACCTCGAGGGCGGCGCGCCGCAGCACCGCGAAGGCGGGGTCCCCCGAGACGTCGAGCCGGCGCACGACGGTGTCCGTCACGCGACCCATCCTAGGAACGCGGCGGACGCGGGCCGACGGCCCCGGAGTGCCGATGCGGCCCGTCCCTTGCCGGCCGGCGGGCCACCCTGTCTCGCGCCGGGTTGCCCGGCCCGAGATGGGCCGGCCTCAGAGCCGCTGCGTGGAACCTCTGGCCAGCCAGCGGCCGCGCCCGGGCCGGGCCCGCACCTCGCCCCCCTCGAGCGCCATCTCGCCGCGGCTCAGCACGTACGCCGGCCAACCGCGCACCTCCCAGCCGTCGTAGACCGAGTAGTCGGCGCGCGATCGCATCGAGGCTCCGTCGATGGTGCGCGTCTCGCCCAGGTCCCACGCGACCAGGTCGGCGTCGGCGCCGAGGGCGATCGTCCCCTTGCGCGGGTAGAGGCCGAAGAGTCGCGCGGGGTTGGTGCTGGTGACCTCGACGAAGCGTGGAAGCGACATCCGGCCGCTGCGGACGCCCTCCGAGAGCAGCATCGGCAGCATCGTCTCCAGGTCCGCAACCCCCTGGCGGGCGGTCCGGACGTCGAGCGCCGGATCCAGCTTCTGGACCAGGCGCCAGGGCGCATGGTCGGTCCCGCAGGTCTGGATGTCCCCCGCGGCCAGACCGTCCCACAGCCGCTCGCGATCGCGCGGCGTGCGCAGCGCCGGCGCCCCTGTGTAGCGGCCCGGCTCGGGCTCCGCGAAGCGCTCGCCCGTCAGGTGAAGGTAGAGCGGCCGGGTCTCCACGTAGACCGGGAGGCCCTCCGCACGCGCTTCCCGGCACACCCGCAGCGCGGCCTCGGACGACAGGTGCACGACGTAGAGAGGCGCCCCGGTGATGCGCGCCAGATCGACCGCGCGCTGGGTCGCCAGCCGCTCGGCGGCCACCGGCCGGCTGTCACCGAACCGGTGCAGGTCCCGCCCCGCGCCGGCCGCGAACAGTGCCTCACAAGCGCAGCGCAGCGCGTTGTGGTCTTCGCAGTGGACCATCGTGATCGAGCCCGCTTGGCCGGCGGCAGCCAGCGCCCGGGTGTACGCCTCGAGGCGGGCGTCGAAGTCGTCGAGCGTCATGAAGAGCTTGAGGCTGCGGTGGCCCTCCGCAGCCAGCGCCGGCACCTCCTCGAGGGCGGCGGGCGTGGGGTCGGTGAGCACCGGGTGGAGGAGGTAGTCGATCCGCGCCTGATCCCGCGCCCGGGCCAGGTCCCGGTCCAGCGCCTCGCGCAGCGACTCGCCTCGACGCTGGAAGGTCATGTTGCCGATGGTGGTGACGCCGCCGCCCAGCGCCGCCTCCGATCCGGAGTCGAAGTCGTCGACCCAATGCTCGCGGTCGGGGTCGTCGGAGGGCGTGCTCAGGTGGACATGGACGTCGATCCCACCGGGCAGCAGGTGGAGGCCGGTGAGATCGATCTCACGTTCGCCCTGCATCGGACCCCCAAGCTGGACGATGCGACCTCCGTCGACACCCACGTCGCCCACCCCCTCGCTCCCGGCGGTGACGATCGTCCCCCCACGCAGAACCAGGTCATACACACCCTTCAGTCTGCGGGCGAGGTGATCGCCGTTTGCTAGCAAGACGGTGCTATCCAGCGCCGGGAAGGGCCAATTTGCCAGCAGAACGGTGCTACGCCGGCGGCCGGAGGCGGTCGCGGAGCTCGCGGCGTAGGAACTTGCCGGTCGCGGTCTTGGGAACCTCGTGGACCACCTCGATCCGCCGCGGCCGCTTGTAGGCCGCCATCCGCTCTCGGCAGAACGCGAACAGGTCCGCCGTGCCCACCGTCGCGCCCTCGCGCAGGGCCACGAACGCGACCACCGCCTCCCCCCGGTACGGATCGGGCGCGCCGACCACCGCCACCTCGCGCACGGCAGGGTGTTCGTACAGGTAGTCCTCCACCTCGCGTGGCCAGACCTTGTACCCGGACACGTTGATCATGTCCTTAGCCCGGTCCACCAGATAGAACCAACCCTCGGCGTCGACCCGGCCCACGTCGCCCGTGTGCAGGAAACCGTCGGTGAAGGCGGCTCGTGGTGGCGTCCGGGCGCTGCCAGTACCCGCCGACCACGCCGGGACCCCGCGTCCAGAGCTCGCCCAGCTCCCCGACCGGCACCTCCTGGCCGGTCTCCAGATCTACCACCCGCTGTTCGTGGCCGGGCACCGGGACGCCAACCGAGAGCGCGCCAGACTCCGGGTCGACGGGCGTGGGGCGGTCGAGCGGGGCGGCGTGGGACGGCGAGGTGGTCTCGGTGAGGCCGTAGACGTTGCGGATCTCGACGCCGGTCCGCTCCCGGAACCTCTGCACCGTCGCCGGCGAGACCGGTGCTCCCCCCGACTGCGCCACCCGCAGGGACGAGAGGTCGTGTGGCTCCTGCTCGAGCGCTTCCAGCATCGCCAGGTAGGCGGTGATCGCACACACCGTGTAGGTGCAGCGGTGGCGCTCGATCTGACGCAGCGTCTCCACGCCTTGAAAGCGGTGGGCGAGCACCAGGGTGGCCCCCGACAGGAAGGACAGCGCGAGGTGCCCGACCATCCCGGTGATGTGGAAGAGCGGGGCGGCGGCGAAGATCCGGTCGGTAGGGGCGATCCGGTTCCAGACCCGATAGACGTCTGCCTGGTGAACCAGGTTCGCGTGCGTGATGAGAGCCCCCTTGGGCCGTCCGGTGGTGCCCGAGGTGTAACCGAGCATGGCCAGGTCGCCGGCGGCGGCGACCGGGCCGGTGACGGCCTCGCGCTCCGCGACCAGATCGAGGAGACGCTGCGCTCCCGGCGCCGGCTCCCCGCGTTCCACGACCGGCGGGATGGGCTGCTCGCCGGCGTAGTCGAGGTCGGAGGTCGCCACCGCGCAGCGGACGCCCGTCTCGCGCGCGGCCTCCTCGCCCGCCTCCCGGTACAGCGAGTCGAGCGCGATCAGTGCGACCGCCCCCGAGTCCTCCAGGTGGTAGCGGACCTCGAGCGCTCGCAGCATCGGGTTCAGTGGCAGGACCACCCCGCCCAGGCGCCAGGTGGCGAGCACCCCGATCGCGAACTGCGGCACGTTCTGGAGCAGGAGCGCGACCCGGTCGCCGGCGCCCACGCCCCGCTCGCGGAGCGCCGCCGCCAGCGCGCGCGCCTCCCGGTCGAGGTCGGCCCAGGTCAGGGCGCGGCCGAAGTAGGTGATCGCCGGAGCGCCGGGACGGGTCCGCACCTGCGCGTCCAGTGCCTCCAGGAGGGTTCGATACGGCGGTGAGAGCGCGGCCGGGACCCAGGGTGGGTACTGCCCCAGCCAGGGGTGGATCAATGGACGGTCTCCCTCCGCCGCAGCATCTCCATGAACGCACCGAGCCTCCGCGTTCGGGTCTCCGGGCGCTTCGCCTCCCCCAGCCGGTACAGGATCGCGTACCGGTTCTGGCTGGAGAGCGTCGCAAAGAACGCGGCCGCCTCCGGGTCGGCGTCCAGCTCGCGCCGCAGGTCGTCCGGGACGGTCGCGCTCGCGGGCCCCGCGTAGGCCGCCGTCCAGCGACCGTCCGCCTTCGCCGCCTCCACCTGCGCCAGCCCCGCGGGCTCCATCTCACCCCGGGCGATCAGGTCCTCGGCCAGCCGGCAGTTGCGCTGCGACCAGCGGCTCTTCCGGCGGCGCGGGGTGAACCGCTGGCGGTACCAGCCGTCCGGTCCCGCCCCGACCTGGGTGTCGATCCAGCCGTAGCGAAGCGCCTGACGGAGGGCCTGGTCGTAGTTCAGCGACGGGGCTGGATTGCCACGCTTGGCAAACTCGATGCGGACGCCCTGGGTGCCCCCCTGGTGCTCGGCGAGCCAGGTCCCGAACGCGCTCTCGTCGACGAAGCGGAGGATCGGCTCCTCATCGCCCATGACGTCGAGGTCAGGCACGCCGTCGAGATCGGGCACGAGATCGCGGTCGGACACGTCGCCTAGACGCTCAGGCCGCGCTCGTACCAGGTGCGCGCCCACTCGATGGCGCCCACCTCGCCCACCCGGATGCCCAGCGTCGCCTTGCGGACGCGAGGACGCCGCCGGGGCGTGACGAACGGCGACGAGCGCAGGACCTTCATCATCCGCGGCTGCAGCACCTTCCAGGCCTGGGAGATGCCGCCGCCGATCACGATGATCTCGGGATCGTAGAGGTTGGAGACGTTGATCAGCGCGACCCCCATCGCGGTCGCCATCTCGTCCGCGACGCGGACTCCGTGCTCGTCCCCCTCGGCCGCCGCTTCCAGCAGCTCCTTGGTCGGGATCCCGTAGCGCTTGTGGATGTTGGCGCCGCTGCAGATCGCCTCCACGCAACCTCGCTGACCGCAGCCGCAGACGGGCCCGTTGGGGTCGATGATCATGTGACCCACCTCACCCGCGGAGCCGTGCGCGCCATCCACCAGCCGGCCGTCGGCAATCACCCCGGCGCCGACCCCGGTGCTCCAGGTGATGTACACCATGTCGCGGGTCCCCCGTCCCGCGCCCTGATGAAACTCGCCCAGCCCGGCCAGGTTGGCGTCGTTCTGCAATTGCACCGGACAGTGGAGCTCCTGGTGCAGAAGCTCGGTGATCGGGACGTTGTACCAATCGCGGGGATCGCCCAGGTTCGGCGGGTTGATCAACATCCCGGTGCGGGGCTCGACGGGACCAGGCGCGCCAATGGCGGCCATCTCGAGGTGGACCGTGGAGCGGCTTGCCTGCTCGCCTACCCACTCCACGACCGCTCGCGGCGTACCCAGCGACTTGGTCTGGGTCCGCGCCGCGCTCAGGATCTGGCCCGCGGCATTGCCGAAGACCACCCGAACCTGTGTCCCGCCGAGGTCGATACCGGCGAGCACGCGGGCTCGGGAAGCAACCGTCTTCGGCATGGGTTTCCATTCTCGTCTGGGTGGGTATCCACCGCAACGAGGAGAGCTTGGAATCAATGCCTGAAAACCGCAAACTTCCGGTGCTGCCGCTGACCGAGGCGGTCGTGCTGCCCCGGATGAGCGCCACCATCCCGCTCGACAACGAGGACGCGCGGCGGGCGGCCCGTTCAGCCTTCGGCGACGACGGGTTGTTGCTGCTGCTGCCCCGTGTCGAGGGCCGTTACTCCACCGTCGGTGTCATCGCCAAGGTCGAGGAGAAAGGGACACTCGCCAACGGCACCGACATCGTCGTCGCGCAGGCGCGGCACCGCGCCGTGCTGGGAGCGGTGACCACCGATGCCACCGGCGCCCTGATCGCCGAGGTCACGCCCCGGCCCGACCCACCGGCCAGCGACGGCACCGCCCACGAGCTGGCCCAGGAATATCGCGCCGTGGTCGAGAACATTCTCGAGCTGCGCGGCGCGCAGCAGATCGCGCAGGTGCTGCACTCGATCGACAACCCCGGCCACCTGGCCGACATGTCGGGCTACTCACCCGACCTTTCGATGGCCCGCAAGGTCGAGATCCTGGAGACGCTCGACGTTGCCGAGCGGCTGCGCAAGCTGATCACCTGGAACCGTGAGACGCTGGCCGAGCTGCAGCTCAAGGAGCAGGTCAAGACCGACGTCTCGCAGCAGATGGAGAAGAACCAGCGCGACTTCTTGCTTCGCCAGCAGATGGAGGCGATCAAGAAGCAGCTGGGCGAGTCCGACGGCGACACCGCCAAGGACTACCGCCAGCGCGCCGATGAGGCCGGGATGCCGGAGGCGGCGCGCAAGGAGTTCGATCGCGAGCTGGATCGTCTGGAGCGGACGTCGGAGCAGAGCCCGGAGCAGGGCTGGATCCGAGGCTTCCTGGACTGGATGCTCGACATCCCCTGGAACGTGAGGACCGAGGACAACCTGGACCTCACGAAGGCCCGCGAGATCCTGGATCACGATCACTCCGGCCTGGACGACGTCAAGGACCGGATCATCGAGTTCCTGGCCGTGCGCAAGCGGCGCCAGGAGCGAGGCCTGACCATCGAAGGCGGCCGCGGCTCGGGTGCCATCATCACCCTCGTCGGCCCTCCCGGCGTGGGCAAGACCTCGCTCGGCGAGTCGGTCGCGCGGGCGCTGGGCCGAAAGTTCGCCCGCATCTCGCTGGGCGGCATCCACGACGAGGCCGAGATCCGCGGTCACCGGCGCACCTACGTGGGAGCGCTCCCGGGCCGCCTGGTGCGGGCGCTCAAGGAGGCCGGGACCAAGAACCCGGTCATCATGCTGGACGAGATCGACAAGGTCGGCTCGGACTGGCGTGGCGACCCCTCCTCCGCACTGCTCGAGGTGCTCGACCCGGCGCAGAACCACACCTTCCGTGACCACTACCTGGAGGTCGACCTGGACCTCTCCGAGGTGCTCTTCATCCCCACCGCCAACGTGGCGGACACCATCCCCGGTCCGCTGCTGGACCGGATGGAGCTGGTCCGGCTCGACGGCTACACGGAGGAGGAGAAGCTGCAGATCGCGCGGACGCACCTGGTGCCGCGGCAGCTGGAGCGCAACGGTCTGGATGACACCGAGGTGACGTTCGAGGACCCGGGTCTGGCCGAGATCATCGGTGACTACACCCGGGAGGCCGGCGTCCGCAACCTGGAGCGCGAGATCGGAAGGCTGCTCCGCAAGGCCGCGACGCGGATCGACCAGGGGAAGGCAACGGCTCCCATCGCGGTCGACAAGGCCGCGGTCCGGGACCTGCTGGGCAAGCCACGGTTCCAGCGCGAGGAGGCGCGCGAGCGCACCTCGGTGCCGGGTGTGGCGACCGGCCTGGCGGTGACCGGCGCCGGCGGTGAGGTCCTCTTCATCGAGGCCACCTCGATGCCGAGCGAGAAGGGCGGCGGTCTGACCCTGACCGGACAGCTGGGCGACGTGATGAAGGAGTCCGCACAGATCGCGCTCTCGTACGTGCGGTCCCACGCCGACGAGCTCGGCGTCGACGGTGCGCCCATCGACCGCCAGGTGCACGTGCACGTGCCGGCCGGGGCGGTGCCCAAGGACGGGCCGTCGGCCGGTGTCACCATGGTCACCGCGCTGACCTCCCTGCTGACCGGGCGCGCGGTGCGCTCCAACGTGGGGATGACCGGCGAGGTGACGCTGCAGGGCCGCGTGCTTCCCATCGGCGGCGTCAAGCAGAAGGTGCTGGCGGCGCAGCGGGCAGGCCTCGACGAGGTCATCCTGCCACGGCGTAACGAGGCCGATCTGGACGACCTGCCCGAGCACGTGCGAAACGAGATGACCATCCACCTCGCCGGCGACGTCCGGGAGGTGCTCGACTGGGCGCTGCTGCCGGCCACGGAAAAGCCGGTCGCGGTCGCCTCCTAGGTCGCTACTCACCCCTACCCCAGTGGCGCCTCTCCCGATCGTCGGGAGAGACGCCCGTTCGGGGGTGGGGTTCTCTTCGCGTTCGGGCGCGACCGCTGCTGTGTAAGGTGTGACCTCCATGCCGCGGATCGACGCCTTCGCGCTCGGCCGACAGGGGCCGCGGTCGGCCATGGAGGACCGCCACGTGCTGTCCGTTTCGGGGCAGACCGCCTGGGGCGCGGTCTTCGACGGACACCGGGGCGCGGAGGTCGCGGAGTACGGCGCGGCGGCGCTGCCCGGCCTGTTCGGTCTGCCGGCGGCCGACGCGCTGCGGGCCCTGGAGGCGGGGGCGCGCCCTCTGCCGAGCGGCGCCTGCGCGGTCGTCTTCCGGCTCGACGGCGACGACGTGCAGGTCGCGAACCTGGGCGACGCCGAGCTGGCCGTGGTCGAGCACGGGCAGGCGGCAGCCGTCACCGAGCTGCACCGGGTCACCAACCTCCGCGAGCGCCAGCGGGTGCTCGAGGGGGGAGGCGTGATCGACGGCCTCTATGTGATGGACCTCGCCACCGGCAACGGCCTGATGCCGACGCGGACCCTGGGTGACGACGAGTTCCGGCCGGTCGGCATCTCGGGGGAGGTCGCCGAGTGGCGGGGACGGCTCGAGGACGGCTGGATCGTCGCCGGGTGTGACGGGCTCTGGGACGTTTTGGACGTGCAGGAGCTGCCGGCCTTTCTGGAAGGATCGACGCCGGAAGCCGCGGCCCACCGGCTGGTCCACGAGGCGCTCGGAGTTCGCTTCTCGCACGACAACGTGACCGTGCTGGTCCTGCGCCGCACCCCCGACTGAGGCCCCAGACACCCGTTGCCGCGCCCCCGTCGCACCCCTGCCTGAAAGGGCCGTTGGTGCACCAATCGCCCATTTCGGGGCACGAGAGAGGGCAGTTGGTGCACCAATCGCCCACTCTCGCGGGAAGGGTCGCTACGACCTTTGACGGAGACCGGGATCGGGCGGTTGGTCGATTCCCCGTGAGGGGTCCGGGACCGACGATGGAAGCATGCCACTCGCATGCATTACCGGCGGCTCCCTCGGATTCGGGCGGGCCCTCACCGAGGCCCTGGCCGGCGACGGTTGGGAGCTGGTCGTCGACGCCCGCCACCCGGGGCCGCTGCGGGAGGTCGCCGGCCCACGCGTCCGCACCGTCGCCGGCGACATCCAGGACCCTGAGCACAGGGCGGCGCTGGCGCGCGCGGTCGGCGAGCGCCTGGACCTGCTGGTCCTCAACGCGGGGACGCTCGGCCCGAGCCCGCTGCCCACCGTGGAACGCCTCGCGCTGGACGATCTGCGCCAGACCCTGGAGACGAACGTGGTCGCCCAGGCCGCGCTCCTGCAGGGCCTGCTCCCGGCGCTGCGCGCCGCCCGCGGTGCGATCGTCGGGCTGAGCAGCGACGCCGCCCGCGAGCCGTATGCGACCTGGGGCGCCTACGGGGGGTCCAAGGCCGCGCTCGACCAGCTGCTCAACGTGCTCGGGGCCGAAGAGAGCGACCTCGCCGTCTACGCCTTCGATCCCGGGGACATGCGCACCGCGATGCACCAGGCCGCCTTCCCCGGCGAGGACATCTCGGACCGGCCGCTTCCGTCGGAGTCGGTAGCCCCGCTGCGGCATCTGCTCGCGCTGCGGCCCGAAAGCGGGCGCTACCGGGTCGCGGACCTGGTGGGGGAACAGGTACGGTGACCCTGGTCGCCGAGGCCCCGGGTCTCTCGTTCACCGTCCCCTCCGCCCTCGTGGCGACCACGCCACCCGAGGCGCAGGGAACCTCCCGCGACGAGGTGCGCATGCTGGTCAGCTCCCCCCGGCGCCAGGAGCACCATCTCGCTCGAGAGCTGCCGGCGGTGCTCGCTGCCGGGGACCTGGTGGTCGTCAACGACTCTCAGACGCTGGCCGCGGCCCTCGCCGGACACGATGGTACGGAGCCGGTGGAGCTCCACCTCTCGACGCTCGACCCCGGCACCGCGTCGGGCATGGAGCCGGCGCTGGCCGCGACCTCCTCGCGCTGGGTGGTCGAGGTTCGCAGCCCGCTCCCGGTGGGCAGCCGCGCCGCCTTCGAGCGGCGACGAGGGCACGCGCTGACGCTGGCGGGCGGCGCCGTTGCGACCATCGAGCGCCCGCTCACCGGTGGCGACGAGCGAAGCCGGCTCTGGCTGGCCGTCGTACGCACGCCGGGGCCGCTCGGTGCCCATCTCGAACGGTGGGGCGAGCCGATCCGCTACGACTACGCAGCGCAGCGGTGGCCGATCGAGGCCTATCGCACCGACGTCGGGCGGCGTCCGGGAAGCGCGGAGATGCCGAGCGCCGCCCGGCCGCTGACGCCCGCGGTGCTGACCCGGCTCCGGGAGCGTGGGGTCGAGGTCGCGGCGGTGACGCTCCACACCGGTGTCTCCTCGCTGGAGACCGGGGATCCGCCGTACGCGGAGTGGCGCCGCGTGCCACGCGCCACCGCCCGAGCGATCGGCCGCGCACGCCGGCGGGGCGGCCGGGTGCTGGCGGTCGGCACCACCGTGGTACGTGCCCTCGAATCGGCGACCGGCCACCGGGGCGAGGTCCGCCCCACCTCCGGCTGGACCTCGCTGCTGGTGGAACCCTCCCACCCCGCGCGGACCGTCGACGGGATCCTCACCGGCTGGCACGAGCCGGAGGCGACGCACCTGCTGATGCTGGAGGCGATCGCCGGCCGCGACCTGTTGGAGCGCAGCTACGCGGAGGCGCTCCGGGCCGGGTACCGCTGGCACGAGTTCGGGGACGTCCACCTCCTCTGGCGCACCGAGCGCTGAAAAAGGCCGTTGGTGCACCACTCGCCCACTTCGGGCCACCAGGTTGGGGAGTTGGTGCACCAATCGACCTTTCCGGCCACGACGGCGGGGCGGAGGGGCATGCTGCCTGGATGCGCATCACCGACGTCCGCGTCGCGGAGTACGACCTGGGACCCCTGGCGCGGCCCTACCGGAACTCGATCCTGACCACCTCGCGGCGGCGCCTGGGGTTCTGCCACGTGGACACCGACGAAGGAGTGACCGGCACCTCGTTCCTCACCGGCGGCCACTTCGTCGCGGGCCCGCTCCGCGAACGGGTGCTGGGCGAGGACCCGCTCAACGCCGCCCGGCTCTGGCACCGCATGTTCACCGGTTGGCGAAAGCCCTACGCGAAGGGCGATGCGATCGCCGCCATCGGATCACTGGACAACGCGCTCTGGGATCTGCGGGGCCGCATCCTGGGGCAGCCGGTGTACCGCCTCCTGGGTGGCTTCCGCGACCGCGTGCCCGCCTACGCCGCCGGGGGTTACTACGAGGTCGGCAAGAGCCCGGACGACCTGGGTCAGGAGATGGCTCATTTCGTCGAGGCCGGCTACCGCGCGGTCAAGATGAAGATCGGGGGCGCCCCGTTCCGCGTCGACTGCGAGCGCGTGCGGGCGGCGCGGGAGGCGATCGGGCCCGACGTCCAGCTGATGATCGACGCCAACAACGCCTGGACCGCGGCCGAGGCGATCCGTTTCGGCCGCGCGGTCGAGAGGTACGACATCAGCTGGTTCGAGGAGCCGTGCTGGCCGGACGACCTGGAGGGCGCGCGCGAGGTTTGCCGGGCTCTGGACATGCCCGTCGCCAGCGGCGAGATCGAGTTCACGCGGTGGGGTTGCCGTGATCTCATCGAGCAGCGGGCCGCGGACATCGTGCAGGCCGATCCGCAGACCTGCGGAGGGCTCACGGAGTGGGTCCGGGTGGCCGCCCTCGCGTCCGCGCACCACCTCCCGGTCGCGCCCCACGGCAATCAGTACCTCGGGGGTCACGCGGTGGCGGCGGTGGACAACGGCCTCATCGTGGAGAGCTACGCCCGGCTGCAGGCGTGGCAGGACGACTACCTGGCTCCGATCCAGCTGGAGGACGGTGAGATCGTGCTCCCGCAGACGCCCGGGCTGGGACTGCAGATCGACGAGGCGGCGTTGCGACCCGCGTCCGTGTAGGGCGGCGGGGCCATCGCTGCCGCCCCGGACCTCTCGGCGCCCCCGGAGACGCCGGCTGGTGCGGAAACGGCCGTCCTAGTCGAGCTCGATCCTTTTCACGCGCGAGGGGCGGGCCCCGCTCGCCGGCCGGCGCCCCCGCCGTGGAGGGGGTGGCGCCTCGCCGTCCAGATCCGTCTCGACCCCGGGCTCGGCACCCGCCCACCGGACCGCCTCGTCCACGTCCCGCGGCCAGTCGTCGCCGTCGTCGCCGCGGTCATCCCGGTCATCGCCGGCGGCGTCCGCCGGGGTCCGGCCGGTGCGGCGATTCAGCTGCTCCTCATAGATCAGGAAGAGCGCACTCAAGGCTTCGCGCTGGGCGGTGCGCAGGTGTCGCTGCGCCTCGGGCGAGATGACGTCGCCGAACGCCTGCGCCAGCCGGTGGCCGAGATCGGTGACCAGCTCCGCCAGCCGCTCCGACTCCGTGCTCATCGCGCGGCACCTCCCCGAGCTCCACCCGCGACGCCGAACCGGATGCGCAGCTCGCCGTCCTCCAGCGCCGCGCCCACGGTCTCACGCAGGGCCAGGGTGCGCGGCAGCGTGATGTCCCGCTTGTAGTTGCCGACCGTCACGAAGAGCTCGCCGTCCTGGCGCGCGAGGTCGACGTCCCGGCGCTCGACGAACGGCATCGGCAAGGTCAGCACGTACTCGTCGCCCACCCGGACCACGCGCTGCTGCCGTCCGGTGTGCAGCCGGGTCGCGGGGTCGGTTTCGCCGTAGATCGTCTCCGCCATCCGCGCCAGCATGGTGGGGCCCACCACCTCGTCGTCGAACAGGGGGACGTCGAGGATGGGCAGGGGCGCGAAGGACTGGCCGACCTCCGCCGCGTACCCGGCCTGGATCTCGTGCCAGCGCCGGAACAGCGGGTCCTGGAGACCCGGCGGGAAGCGGCGGTTGACCACGACGCAGTCTGTCTCGTAGCCGAACAGCGACAGGTAGGTGTACGCCCGCTTGGCCTCCTTGACGACCATCTTCTCGAGGTTGAGCACCAGCCGCATCGAGGTCTGCGACGCATCGGTGAGGATCCGCTTCATGCCCTCCAGGTCGAGCAGGAGCTCCCGCACCGACGCCATCACCTCTTCCCCCGGCAGCGGAATGTCGAGCATCGGCTGCAGCAAGGGCCTGGCCACCCGCAGCGCCCGCCGTTCCCAGGGGTAGATCTTGTCCAGCCACCACCTGGCCGCGTCCGGGAACATGAGCAGCTGCAGCGTCTCGCCGGTCGGTGCGCAGTCGACGATCAGGACGTCGTACTCGCCTCGCTCCGCGTAATGCTTGATCCACATCAACGAGGCGATCTCGTCCATCCCGGGCGGCGTGGCCACCTCCTCGGCGACGATGTCGTCCAGTCCCTGCGTGGAGAGAACCCGCGCGACGTAGTCGTGAAGCCGGCCCCAGTTCTGCTCCATCTCATGCAGAGCGGAGACCTCGTGAGCCCACAGGTTGTCCTCGACCGGCACCGCCACCGCTCCCAGGTCGCGGTCCAGCGCGTCGCCCAGCGAATGCGCGGGGTCGGTCGACATGACCAGCGTCCGGTAGCCGCGGCGCGCACAGGCGAGAGCGGTGGAGGCGGCGACCGAGGTCTTGCCGACCCCGCCCTTGCCGGTGAACAGAATCACGCGCATGCGCGCCGCTCAGGTGATCAAGTGCGGAACGAGCAGCTTCGCGCCGACGACCAGCAGGATGATCATGATCAACGCGGTGATCCCGAGCCGGATCAGGTCGGACGTGAAGTAGGGCACCTTGTCGAGCGGGATCCCCGGGTCGTCATCTCCGATCTGGATCCCGCGGGGCGGGCGGGTCCGGACGGCTCGCCGCTGAGCCTGGACCCGCTGAGCCGCCGTCGGCGCAGGCGCAGGCGCCGGCGTCGCCCGGGGCTTGGTCGCCGTGGTCGGGCCGAGCTGCATCTGCACCGTGGGCTGGTTGGGGACCGCGGGGCCGGCGGTGCCGCCGGTCGCCTCCGGCGCCGCCTCGTCAACCGGTGGGGTCTGCGGAACCGGACGCGGAGCCGTTCGCCGTTGAGCCTGCTGGCCGCCGGGGCGCCGGCGGTTGTTGGTCCTTCGACTGGGCATTCGGCTCGAAGTCTACCGGGGCCGTACCGAGCGGTCCGCTCCGCGGGGCAGGCAGGCGGCGAGGAGGAGTGACATGTCGACGTGTGCTGCATCGGTGAGGGACGCCGCCTGCCTGGCCGGGGGAGGGTCGAAGGCTGGTGACCTACGACATCTTGGGCCTTAGCAGGAGCCTAGCTCCTGCATGTCGTCGTTGTCAAGAGGATTCCGCGAATCGCGCGGAAGCGCGGGACAATGGGGGTGATGTCGCAGTCGCCACCCGAGCTGCCCTTCTGCATCGAGTGCGGGGCACGCCTCGAGCCGGGCGCCCGCATGTGTCCGAGCTGCGGAACCGAGCGCTGGGCGCCCGGTCCACCCCCTCAGCGGCAGCCTGCGCCGACCCGGCAGCCGGTGCCAAACCGGCCGGCGATGCCAGGCGGTGCCGAATCGCGCCCCCTGTCCACCGCCGAGGTCCAGGCGACGGTTGCGTCCCTCCCCTGGATCTACGGGGTGGGGGCGTTTCTCGACGCCGCCCTGCTGGCCTGGATTCTGGCGGAGGGCATCACGTCGGGCGGCAGCGCCAACTGGAACTCGGCGCTGGCACAGGCCGGGATCCCCGCCTCCCAGTTCGCCACCTCCCGCGTCGAGCTGACGGCGATCCTGGGCGTCTTCCTGCTCCTGCTGGCGGCCGGTCACGCGGCGGCGTATCAGGGGTTGCGGGCTCGCAAGCGGTGGGGCTGGATCCTGGGCGTCGCGCTCGCCGCTCTCTGGTCACTGGTGCTGATGGGCATCCCGGTCCTGGTGAAGCTGGTCCAGCGTCAGGTGCGGGAGGCGTACGGGGTCTCCTGACCGCCGGCCCAGCCGCGCCCTGCCGTCAGCGTCCGATGCGGAAGAAGACCACGTCCCCATCCTGCACGCGGTAGTCGCGCCCCTCGATCCGCAGCTTGCCGGCGGCACGCAGGGCCTCCATGGATCCGGCGGCGACCAGATCGTCGACCGAGGTCACCTCGGCCCGGATGAAGTGGCGCTCGAAATCTGAGTGGATGACGGCGGCGGCGACCGGCGCCGGCGCGTCCCGGGCGCAGGGCCAGGCCCGCGCCTCGGGCTCGCCGGCGGTGAAGTAGGTGATCAGCCCGCCCGCCGCCCAGACCGCGGCGGCGACCGCGTCCAGGCCGCCCTCGGCGAGACCGTAGGATTCCCGCATCTCCGCGGCCTCCTCCGGCTCGAGCTCCGCCAGCTCCGCCTCCAGCTGCGCGCACACCACGACCAACGGCGCGCGCTGTTCGGTGGCCATCTGTCGCAAGGGTTCGACGTACGGGCCACCGCCGGGCAGCTGGTCGTCACCCACGTTGGCGACCAGGACCGCGGGCTTTTGCGAGACCGCGAAGATAGGCGCCAGGTGGTCGCGCTGGGCAGCATCCAGCTCCAGCGTCCGTAGAGGGTGGCCCGCATCCAGGTGGACTCGCGCGAGCTCCAGCGCCTCGGCCTCGTCGGCCCGCTCCTTGCGCCCCACGCGGAGCTCTTTGCCGACCACCTCCAGGCGCTTCTCCACCGTCGCCAGGTCGGTCAGGACGAGGTCGACCTGGAGACCCTGGACTTCCCCGGCGGGGTCCGCGGCGGGCCCGAAGCAGCGTGCCACGATCACCACCACGTCGGCCTCCCGGGCAGCCGCGATCCGCTGGGCCCGGGAGCCTGGAGGCGCATCCTGCAGGCGGACCTGCGCCGGGGTCGTCTTCTTCGGGTGCACCGCGTCGCTCAGCGCCCACAGCCGCCGGTCGGGGACGTCGATCATCCCCACACCCTCGTGCCCGCGGCCGCGGCTCAGAGCGTTGAACAGGGTCGTCTTTCCCGACTGGTCGGCGCCCACCAGCGCGACGCTCACCGGCACCGGACGCGCCCCCGCGGCTTCAGGATCACGGCGGACCAGGATAGCCCGGACTGACGCCTTCCCTGGCGCTGAGGCCCCTCACCCGGTGATCGAGATCCGGTCCTGGTCGAGCTCGAACGCCGCATGCAGCGCGCGCACCGCTTCCTCGGCCTTGGTCTGCTGGATCACGCACGTGATGCGGATCTCGGCGGTCGAGATCATCTCGATGTTCGCGCCGACGCCGGCCAGGGTCCGGAACATGCGGGCTGCGATGCCCGGCGTCCCCAGCATGCCAGACCCCACGATCGAGACCTTGGCCGCACCCGCCGCGACCGCCACCCCCTTGGCGCCCATCGCGGCCGCCGCCTCCTCGACCAGCGGCTCGGCCACCTTCAGATCCGCGTCGTCGCAGGTGAAGGTGAGGTCGGTCTCACCGTGCGACGACACGTTCTGAACGATGACGTCGATCGAGATGCCGGCATCCGAGAGCGGCTCCATCAGGCCCGCGGCCACCCCCGGCCGGTCGGGGACCCCCTGGATCGTCACCTTGGCCACCCCCTTCTGGACGGCCACTCCCCGGACCCGGTTGCGTTCTTCCATGGGTACCTCGTTCACGATCATCGTCCCCGGCCGCAGATGGAAAGAGGAGCGGACGTGGATCGGCATCTGATAGAGCTCCCCGATCTCGACCGCTCGAGGATGCATCACCTTGGCCCCCACCGAGGCCAGCTCGATGCACTCGTCGTAGGCGATGGCGGGGAGCAGGCGAGCTTCGGGGACCACCCGCGGGTCGGCCGAGAGGAACCCGTCGACGTCGGTCAGGATCTCGCAGGCGACCGCGCCGAGAGCCGCGGCCAGCGCCACCGCGGTGGTGTCCGAGCCGCCCCGGCCGAGGGTCGCGATGTCCAGGTTCTCGGTGATGCCCTGGTACCCGGCGACGACGGGGACGATGCCCTCGGCGAGCAGCTCCCGGAGCCGGGTCGCATCGACCTCCCGAATCCGTGCCCTCTGGTGGTGGCGGCTGGTGCGCACGCCGGCCTGCATCCCCGAGAGGGACATGGCGGGGACACCCAGGCCCTGCAGGCACATCGCGACCAGGGGCGCCGTGATGGTCTCGCCGTTCGCGACCAGCTGGTCCAGCTCTCGAGCCGGCGGGTCGTCGGCCACCTGCGCCGCCAAGGCGAACAGACGATCGGTGGTCTTCCCCATCGCCGAGACGACGGCGACCACCTGCTTGCCGCTGTGGACGGTGTCGGCGATCCGGCGGGACACCCGCCGCACACGGGCCGCCGTCCCGACCGAGGTGCCGCCGTACTTCTGGACCAGGATCGGTGCCCTCGTCACCCGCCGACCCCCTCGGTGCTGCGGTCTCTGGTCTTCCGGGTGACGCCCTCGAGGGAGACCCGGCTGACCAGCGGGCGGCCGTGGCCGGGGGCTGCAGCCTCCATCGCGTGCGCCACGTCGGCGCCCCGGTCCGGCGGCGTCAGCGCGAACACGCTGGGTCCGGCGCCGCTGATGGAGGCCCCGTAGGCACCCGCTGCCAGCGCGGCCTGGATCGCGGGTCCGGTCCATGGATAGAGCTGTCGCCTTGGCGGTTGGTGGAGCCGGTCCTCCATGGCCTCGCGCAGCTGCTCCAGCCGGCCGGTGTGCAGCGCGTCGACCAGCAAGCCCACCCGGCCGGCGTTGAAGACGGCGTCCTCCAGGGGGACCGTCCGGGGCAGCGCGGCGCGCGCGTTCTCGGTCGACGCGGGTTGGTTGGCGACCAGCAGGGCGACGTCGGCATCGGGCACCGGCAACGGCAGCAGCCGGCCGGGGGTGCTGAGGCGCACACCTCCGAACGCCGCCGCGGCCGCGTTGTCGGGATGACCTTCCTCCGCGGCGGCCTGGCGGAACGCACCGCCGGCATCCAGACCACGCAGGGCGGCGGCGACCACGCGGGCGGCAGCCGACGAGCCCAGCCCCACGCCCATCGGAACCGCGTTGCGCACGACCGCGTGGAACGGAAGCACGGAGAGCGGATTGGGGGCCGACTGGAGGATCGACGCTCCCTCTCCGATGAAGGTCCAGTCGGGGCGCTCCGCAGGCTCCGCCTCCACCTCCAGCCAGAGGTCGACGGCCAGCGCCAGCAGGTCGAAGCCGCTGCCCAGGTTCGCGACCGAAGCCGGAGCGCGCACGACGACCACGCTCATGCGGCGAACTCCTGATGGGCCGTTGGTGCACCAACCGCCCTGTCCCGGCACCCTGATGGGGCGTTGGTGCACCAATCGCCCTCTGCGGACCCTCCGGGCGGGGAGTCGGGAGCCGGATCACAGCTTCAGCGCCTTGGCGATCGCCCGCGAGTCGCCGTCGAGCTCGGTGGGCGGCTCCACGTTGGCAAGCGCCGCCGACGGGTCCTTGAGGCCGTGGCCGGTGAGCACGATCACGGTCGTGGAGTCGCGTTCGAGCTTCCCCTGCTGGACCAGGCGCACGAGCAGCGCCAGTGGCGCGCAGCTGGCCGGTTCCGCGAACACGCCCTCCCAGGACGCGAGCTGAATCTGCGCCTGCAGGATCTCGGTGTCGGAGACGGCGTCGATCAGGCCGCCCGACTCGTCTCGAGCGGTGGCGGCGCCCTCCCAGGACGCGGGGTTGCCGATCTTGATCGCGGTGGCGACCGTCTTCGGGTTCTCCACCACCTCGCCGCGCACGATCGGGGCGGCGCCCTCCGCCTGCGCTCCCACCATCCGCGGGAGCAGCGTGGTCCGGCCGGCCTGCTGCTCTTCCTTGAAGCCCTTCCAGTAGGCCGTGATGTTGCCCGCGTTGCCCACCGGCAGGACGAGGTAGTCGGGGGCATCTCCCAGCTCGTCCACGATCTCGAAGGCCGCCGTCTTCTGGCCCTCGATGCGGTACGGGTTGATCGAGTTGACGACCGCGATCGGATAGTCGTCGGCCATCTCTCGCACCGTGCGCAGCGCGTCGTCGAAGTTGCCGGAGATGGCGACCACCTTGGCCCCGTAGAGCATGGCCTGGGCGAGCTTGTTCATGGCGATCTGACCGGACGGGATCAGCACGATCGCGCGCAGGCGCTGGGAGGCCGCGTAGGCCGCCGCGGAAGCCGAGGTGTTGCCGGTCGAGGCGCAGACCAGAACCCGCGCGCCGTCCTCCATCGCCTTCGCCACCGCGACCACCATCCCCCGGTCCTTGAACGACCCGGTCGGGTTGAGGCCTTCGTACTTGAAGAAGAGCCGGCGCAGCCCCAGCGCGGGGCCGATGTTGCGCGAGGGGATCAGCGGCGTGGAGCCCTCGCAGAGGTCGATCAGGGGCGTGCGGTCGGTAACCGGGAGGCGCTCCCGGTAGCGGGCGATGACTCCCATCAGAGGACCCGCAGAAAGGACGAGACCTGACGCACCTGCGGCAGCGCGGCCGCGCGCTCTCGCGTTCGCTGAAGCGCGGCGTCGGGAGCGGGATGGGTGGTGACCACGAACTCCGCGGAGTCCTCGCCCGCCACGTCCTGCTGAATCGCGCTGGCGATGCTGACGCCCTCCTCCCCGAACACGCGGGCCACCTCGGCGAGCACCCCGGGGCGGTCCAGCAGCGTGCACCGCAGGTAGGCTCGCGTCGACACCTCGGACATGGGGAGAATCGGCTGATCGTCGAACCGGAACGGGTGGCGCTCGATGGCGCCGCTGCGCACGCGCCGGGAGAGGTCGAGAAGGTCGGCGATCACCGCGCTGGTGGTCGGCCGCGCACCCGCCCCCGGGCCCTGCAGCGCCACCTCGCCGACCAGGTCTCCTTCGATGAAGACGGCGTTCTGGACCCCGTCGACCCGGGCCAGCGGGTGGGCGGCGGGGACCATGCAGGGGTGCACCCAGGCCTCGATCCCGCGGTCGGTACGCACCGTCCGCCCGACCAGCTTGATCGTGAACCCGAGGTCGTGCGCGTAGCGGAAATCCACCGGCTGTACGGCCGTGATGCCCTCCCGGTAGACGTCCCGGGGGTGCAGGCGCGCCCCGAACGCGATCGAGCCCATGATGGCGACCTTGCTCGCCGCGTCGTACCCCTCCACGTCCTCGGTGGGATCCGCCTCGGCGTACCCCTCCCGCTGGGCCTCCGTCAGAGCCTCCTCGAAGGTGAGCCCCTCGTGCGCCATCCGGGTCAGCATGTAGTTCGTGGTCCCGTTGATGATCGCCGTGACCCGCCAGAGCCGGTTCGAGACGAGGTCGACCTTGAACGTGCCGACCAGCGGGATGCCGCCTCCCACCGCGGCCTCGAACGCGATCTCGACGTTCATCTCCGAGGCCAGCTCGAGCAGCCCGTGGCCGTGGCGCGACATCACCACCTTGTTGGCGGTGACCACGTGCTTGCGGTTGCGCACCGCTCGCTCCAGGAATCCGCGGGCCGGTTCCTCGCCGCCGGCCACCTCGACCACGATGGCGATCGCGGGGTCGTCGAGGACGCTTCCGACGTCGGTGGTCACCAGAGCGGGGTCGATCCCCGGGCGCGCCTTCTCACCGTTGCGGACGGCGACGCGCCGCAGCTCGAGATCGACGCCCGTGCGGCGGTGGAACTCGGTGCGCTGCGCGACCAGCTGGCGGGCCACTTCGCCGCCCACCGTGCCGGCGCCGATCAGGCCGACGCCCAGGGGTTCAGACATTCCGTCCTATTCTCGCCAACCGGGGTCGATCGGCGCGGGCAGGACTCCAGGAACGCGACCGACGGCGCAGCCCTAGTGGGCGAGCAGGCGCTCGCGGATGCCGTCGGCGACACCCAGGTGCGACCCCAGCAGCAGGATCACGACCGCGGCCACCAGGATGATCGCCAGGGCGGCCGTCACGAAGCCGCTGTAGGTCGCCAGCTCACGCTGCCAGCCACGATCCGCACGCCTCAGCACGTCGTGCATGTCCGGCACACCGCGAGGCGTCCAACCGACGACCTCGTCACGCATGAGATCGTCCAGCTGATGGTCGGCGATTGGTCCGGTCACTCTGTCCCCCCCACGCTAAAACCCGCCTGCGCGCGCTTTTGCTCCAACTCGGCGATGCGCGCCCGCATCTGAGCCATGGCGTTGGCGAGCCGGGACGCGACGGTGCCCGGTGGCACGCCCAGGATCTCGGCGATCTCCTCGCGCGGCCGGTCCTCGAAATACTGGAGCACGACCGCGGCCCGAAGCTTGGGACTCAGGTCGGCCATCGCCAGCTCGACCACGCTCCGTGACTCGACGCGACTCAAGTCCTGGTCTTCGCCGGCCTGCTCCACCTTGAGCGGCAGGAACCGGGCGAGCCGCCGCCGCCGCAGGTGCGAGATGGCCGTGTTGACCGCGATGCGGTGGAGCCAGGCCGAGGGCGGCGCATCCGGTTTGTAGCGACGGCGCGCGCGATACGCGCGCGCGAAGCACTCCTGGGTCAGATCCTCGGCGTCGGCTTGGTCCAGGACCATGGCGCGGATGGTCCGGAACACGCTCTGGTACTCCCGCTCGTAGAGCAGTGGGAATTGTGACTGGGGGTCCAGCCACTCCTCTTTCGTGGAACCGGCGTCCGCCACGGACCCCCAGTTTGCCCCCACGCGGGGAAAAGTGCGGGCGTGCCGATGGGACGGGACAGGGTCTGGACATGGCCTTCGCAGAGACAACGAACGAGACCTGACCACGAGTCACTCCACGACGGCGGAACAGGCGCCCCGCAGGTTTCAGCCGCCGCTCTCCAAGGATCTCCTGGTGGCCGGACGGGCGGTCATCGGTCCGCGATTCTCAGGCCGGGTCGAGCTGCGGACTCGGGTCCAACTCCAGCGCCAGCAGGTCGTCGATCGTCTGCCGCCTTCGGATGACCCGGATGGCGTCGCCGTCGACCAGCACCTCGGGGGCGAGCGGACGCGAGTTGTAGTTGGACGACATGGCGGATCCGTAGGCGCCGGCGTCACGAAAGACCAGGAGATCCCCCACCCGGGCTGGAGGGAGCGTCACCGGCGCCAGCTCACCAGCGGCGTCCTGCGTGAACACGTCTCCCGACTCGCACAGCGGCCCGGCCACCGAGGTCTCGCGACCGGAACCCGCTCTCGGTGTGCCGTCGGGACCGAACACGCTGATCTCGTGGTGGGCCCCGTAGAGCGCCGGCCGCAGCAGGTCGTTGAACCCGGCGTCGACCAGCACGAAGCGATTCCGGCCCTGGTCTTTGACCGCCCGGACCTCGGCCACCAGCACCCCGGCCTGGGCGACCAGGAACCGGCCCGGCTCGATCTCGAGTCGTACCGCGTGACCGAGCCGGTCGGCGATCTGCCGGCGGGCGTCATCCCAGGCCTGGAAGTAGCGCGCGGTGTCGAGCTCGGTCTCGCCCGGACGGTAGGGCGTGGTGAGACCGCCACCGGCCGAGATCGCCCGCAGGTCGCGACCCGCCCCGAGGACCGTGTCGCGCATCGCCCCCGCGACCTGGGCCAGATGCGCGTAGTCGGCGCCGGAGCCGATGTGCATGTGCAGACCGACCAGGTCCAGCTCCTCGCGGTCCACGGCGGCGAACGCCTGCGGCAGCTGCTCCCACCAGATCCCATGCTTGCTGTGGTCGCCGCCGGTATTCGTCTTGCGGCTGTGCCCGTGGCCGAAGCCGGGGTTGACCCGCAGCCAGACCGGGTGTCCGGGAGCCCGCTCGCCGAGCTGGGTGAGCATGTCGAGGGAGCCGGCGTTGACCGGGATTCCGAGGCGCAGCGCGAGGTCCAGGGACTGCCGGTCGAGGACGTCGGCGGTCAGCACGATCTGTTCTTCGGGCTCCCCGATCCGGTAGCCGGCCGCCAGCGCCCGGGTGACCTCCCCCGCCGACACCGCGTCGACCAGGACTCCCTCCTCGCGCATCAATCGCAGCAGGTGCACGTTGGAGGCGGCCTTCTGGGCGTAGCGGACGACGTCGAACGCGCGTACACGCGCGATCTGACGGCGGATGACGCCGGCGTCGTAGATCCACACCGGCGTTCCTTGCTCGGCCGCGATGGCGGTCAGCCGCGCGCCGTCGATCACGGAACCCGAACCGTCGGAAGCGTCACCCGGGAGGGCCGCGAGCGGTCGAAGTAGACCGTCTGGTGAGTGACGCGCATCGTCCGGCCGGTCGCTTCGGGCTCGCCGGAGCCGAGGTTGCGCGCGTAACGGGGGAAGGCCCCGGCGGAGACCTGGAGCCGGATGCGGTGGCCGGGCTGGAAGCGGTGCGCGGTGGGGTCCAGAGGCAGGGTCACCACCTCCACGCGACCGGGTTCGGGGTGCGCCGGGTCGCGTCGCAGGATGCGATCGGCCACGTTCCTGGACACACCCTTGGTATCGACGTCGCAAAGGCGGCAGAAGAGGTCCACATGTGGGCTGTCGGCGGCGACGTGGAGCGTCACCGCCGGCCGGCCGCGAATCTCGAGTGGTCCCTGCAGCGGGGCGGTGGAGAAGACGAGCACGTCGGGGCGACGCTCCACCCCGGTGTTGTCCTGCACACCGCCGTCGACCGCCATCAGCCGTCCGCCCACCGAGGGCGTCGGATCGGCGGGGTCGTACCGGACCGTCGAGCTCCCCTCGTCGAGCTGCGGGGCCGCGGTGCGGAGACGACCGCCCGAGTGGAGATACCAGGGCTGCGCTTCGATGTGAGGGCCCGGCCAGTCGCTCAGGTCGAGCCACGATTCGGCACCGGTCACGAAGACCCGTACCGGCGCGCGCGGTGGCGGTGGCCCACCGGCGGCGGCATGGTGGTCCAGCCAGGCCAGTGATTCGGTGACCGCGATGTTCTGGTTCACCGTGAGGTGGGTCCAGGGTCCGATGACCAGACGTGTCGGAACCCCCCGGGCCCGCAGGATCTCGTACTGGCGCAGCGTCTGATCGATGAAGTAGTCGGACCAGCCGCCGATCAGCAGCACCGGTGCGGAAACCCGCTGCAGGGCCTCGGTCGCCCGGTACGGCACCCAGTAGGGGTCGTCCTTCGACTCGTGGTCCACCCACTCGGTGAAGAACGGCACCGGGTCGCCACCGAGGGATGCCGCCGCCTGGTCGAGGGGAAGGGTTTGGAAGCGGGGCGTCAGGCGGCGCGCGGTCGTGAACGCCCGCGCGGCCGCGACCACCGGGTGGTCGTGCTCCTGGTGGGCGACGACGTCCGACCAGGAGAGCAGGTTTTGGAACTCCAGCGGCCCCTGGCCACGACCGATCTCGGCGACGTCATGGAAGCCGACGATGACCACCATGGCGCGAAGCTCAGGCGGCGGGTCGAGTGCCAGTGCCCACTGCGTGTAGCCGAGGTAGCTCGGGCCCCACGTCGCCAGGCGCCCGTCGAACCACGCGCGCTCCCGCAGCCAGGCCACGACATCCTGACCGTCCTGGGCCTCGTGGACCATGGGCCGGAAGGGCCTGCCGGAGCCGAACGTGCCGCGGCAGCTGACGACGAGGACGTGATACCGGCGCGCGGCCAGCGGCAGACCGGAGACCGCTCCCGCGACGAACCCTCGCCCGTAGGGAGTGCGGACGAGGATGGTGGGCCGGTCCGGCAGGCCGCCCGGTGCATAGTGGTCGGCGAGCAGGATCGCGCCGTCTCGCATCGGTATCCGCAGATCTTGCTCGACCAGGACATCGTTGGAGGCCGGCGGCAGGCCCCAGAGCCGGGAGACAGCGGCGCCGGTCATGCGGGTGCCGGCGCCGACGGGATGCAGCGCGCTCGACATCGCCCCAGGATATGGCGAGCGCAGGAGGTGGGACGTGACATCGGACGACCTGCGCGTCCTGGTGGTCGGGCTGGGCCAGATGGGCATGTCCCACGCTCGCGCCTACGCGGCCTTGCCCGGGTACCGCCTGGCGGGTCTCTGCGCCCGGTCGATCGCCCGGCGGACGGATCTCCCACCCGAATGGGACGCCGTCCCCCGCTACGCCGACTACGAGACCGCCCTGAGACGGGTGCGGCCGGACGTGGTCTCTATCAACACCTACGCGGACACGCACGCGCCCTACACGCTCGGGGCATTGGATGCCGGCGCCCACGTCTTCGTGGAGAAGCCATTGGCGGATTCCGTGGCGGGCGCGCGGCGCGTGGTGAAGGCGGCCCGGAGCCACCGTCGCAAGGTGGTCTGCGGCTACATTCTCCGGGTCCATCCGGCCTGGAAGGCGTTCGTGGCGCAGGCCCGCGGACTCGGCCGACCGCTGGTGATGCGGATGAACCTGAACCAGCAGTCGTCCGGTGAGGCGTGGGACCGGCACCGCGCGCTGATGCGGGACCTGCCGCCGATCGTCGACTGCGGCGTGCACTACGTCGACGTGATGTGCCAGATGACGCAGGCGAGGCCGGTGCGCGTGCACGGCATCGGTGCCCGTCTCTCGGACGAGGTCGCGATCCCCAACTACGGGCAGCTGCAGGTCGAGTTCGACGACGGATCGGTGGGTTGGTACGAAGCGGGTTGGGGGCCGATGCTGAGCGAGACCGCGTTCTTCGTGAAGGACGTGGTGGGACCGCGGGGATCGGTCAGCATCGTCACCCCGGAGGGGCCGTCGGCGGCGATCGACACCCACACCGATTCGAGCACGATCCGGGTTCATCACGCGGCACTGGCCGCCGACGGCTCCTTCTCGGAACCCGACACTGTCCTGGCGGTCGAGGACGAGCCCGGTCACGACGAGCTCTGCAGGCGCGAGCAGGCGTGGTTGCTGCGGGCGATCACCGAGGACATCGACCTGAGCGCGGATCTGCAGGCGGCGGTCGAAAGCCTCCGCATCGTGCTGGCAGCCGAAGAGAGCATGCAGACCGGGCGGGTCGTCGCCCTGTGAACGCCCGCCCTCGGCGACGCGGGCCGCCGCTGATCCTGCTCAACGGCGCGCCCGGAGTTGGCAAGTCGACGTTGGGGCGTCTTTTCGCGGACCGGCACCCGATGACCTTCTGCTGCGACGTCGACGTCCTCCGCGCGATGCTCGGCGCCTGGGAAGGCGACCGCGCGGAGGCCGGGCGGCTGGCGCGGGCGTTCGCGATCGCGGGCATGCGCGCCCACCTGCGCAGCGGGCACTCGGTGATCGTGCCTCAGTACCTGGGCCGCATCGAGTGGGTCCTGGAGCTGGCAGGGCTGGCCTGCGAGGTGGGAGTCCCGTTCGTCGAGGTCGTGCTGGTCGCGGGCGTCGACGACGCGGTCCGGCGCTTCCAGGAGCGGTCGCGGATTCCGCAGAGGCCCGAGCACGAGGTGGCTCTGGGCGGGCTCGGAGGCGGCGATCCGGAGGTCGAGCTGCGGGCCATGGCGGGGCGCCTGGAAGAGGTGGTGGCGGCACGGCCGGGAACGATCGCGGTGGTCTCGACGGAGGGAGCGATCGAGGCCTCATACCAAGCGCTCTCGCGAGCCGTCGACGGTGCCTGACCAGTAGAGCGGGCCCGGTTCTGGCGGTGGTGGGCGGCCCGGGACTCGAACCCGGATGAGTTGCCTCACACGCCCCTCAAACGTGCGCGTCTACCTGTTCCGCCAGCCGCCCTGGCCGGGAAGCAAGTGTAGCCGGACCACCCGGAATACTGCGTCCGCGCGTGGCGTGCGGGTCGGGCCGCCACGCGCCGGCGGCGGTATCCTCTCTGGGTTCAGCGCGGCGTGCCGGCGTAGCTCAGTGGATCAGAGCACCAGACTTCGGATCTGGGTGTCGGGGGTTCGAGTCCCTCCGCCGGTACCAAACCCTTCCCATCGCGGCTTTCCGGTTCAATCGCCACCATTTCTGCTCCCGCTCACCTGGTCGTCGTAACCCTCCGCTTGAAGCGTCTGGTTGCGGATTGCGCGCATTTTCTGAGAATCAGCGAGAGACGGACAATGGACCTGAAGCAAGCTATCGAGGACTTTCTGGTCTGGTTGCGCGTGAGGCGCCAACTTTCGCCGCGCACCGTCAAGAACTACTACGGCTACGCCCTCGGAATGTGCTCGTCCCTTGGTGCGCGGCATATGCCATCGACCAGGTCGAGGGGCTGACAGACCGCCAGGTGGACCAGTTCTCCATGGATCTCGAAGAACGCAAGAACCGCGCCGGCGAGGCCTTGCACGTGCCCACCCGCGTCGCCTACCTGAAGGCCCTGCGCCATTTCCTTGCGTGGGCGCACGACGAGGCCCAGATCGACTGTCAACCCGACCGGGTCGGACTGCCCCGACTCCGCCGACTCGAGAAGGACGTGCTGTCCGAACAGGAGATGCAGGAGCTCGAAGACGCGGCTTCCAATGAGCGCGACAAGCTCCTGATCCGCGTCATGGCCGAAACCGGTGGCCGCATCGGAGAAATCGCCGCGCTGCACGTTGACGACCTGGTGGAGCGAGAGCGCCGCTACTGGTTCGTCCGACTCACCGGGCAAGACCGGACAGCGCCTTGCACCGATCTCCGCCGAACTGTTCCGCCGCTTGCGCGCTTACAGCCAGGGCAAGAGCGGTCGTCCACGGGTGAAGTCCACTCGGTTCTTCTATCGCCCGCCAGCGTCGGCCAGGTGGCGACTATGAGCCCCTCACCGAGTCCGGCATCTACCGCGCCGTCCGCGACGCGGCCGATCGTTCCACCATCGACCGCAAACGGCTCCACCCTCACCTGCTGCGCGCCTCCGCAATCACGCGGATGTGCACCAAGGGAATGCACCCCGCGATGGTCTCCCAGGTCACCGGAGTGAGCGTCCAGGTGATCGCCACGCACTACCTGTATCCGTCGCAAGTCCAGACGTGGGAAGCCGCCATGAGAGCCCTGGAACCCTCACAGCGGCCCTGACCTACGCCGCCTCGTCCTGCCTCGACAGCAGCGCCTCGACTGCCGGATTCTTCGGATAGCGCGCCAGGGTGTTGGCGATTCTCAGCCACGACATTGGCGTCAGAGGACGCCCCGCGCGCGCCCGAGGGATCGTCGCCTGCCCGACGCCGGCATCCTCCGCAAGCTGCGTGGGAGTGACGCCCGCAAGGGTCAGCATCCGATCCAGTCGCCTCGTGTCCATGCTCACCGCAAACCGAGCCATCAGGAGGCCTCCTCTTCCACCGAGTCCAGCCAGCTGGTCACGCTCAGACGCCGCGCCTGCTTGCGGGACACCTCGTCCTCGAACACCAGCCCCTTATCGGCGTGGTAACGGAAGGTCAGCGCCCTGATGTCGGCCCACGCGTTGTCGGGCTGCTCGTGGCCCCGCACCGCCGCCAGCGAGGTCGCGTAGCCCTGGATCCCCCGCACCAGCTTCAACTCCGATACCTGCTCGATCCGGCGGCGCACCACCCCGGTCATCGTCGGAGAGATTCGCACCGCCCGCACCTCCTGCCACGCCGGGTCGAGTGGCCAACGCGCCGACGCCGATCCTTTGTCGGGACGTGCAAGGACAGCCACTTGACCGTGCCGTAGTGCCAGAGATCCTGTACCGAGGCGATCACCTCGTCGACCGTGTCGAATCCCCCAGCATGAGACGCTGGAGCGCCGCCTGGTCGCCCCTCAGCAGTTCTTGGGCACGCTCTCGTGGGGCGACGCCGCCACCGCCCGATTGATCCTAGCGGTCCCCACCAACCTGGTGCTCCCAGATCGTCTGGGCACACGAGGGCTGAGTAGCCTACCTACTCGATTCGTCGGACCCGATCGACGTAATCACTACGCGATCCGGAGGCTGCATAGCAGCCCGTGCCAAAACGGAGCGATCTTCGCTTGGCCATATTGGTGCGGACCTCCTATCGTCGCGTAAAGCGTCGCGTGCTCAGGTTGAGCGCGGCTACAACCGGACAATCGTAGGAATCCAGCCGTGCCCCGGCATCCGGGAAATCCCCAGGCTCCGCCTACCGAGGATCACGTCAGCGGCCGCGGCCCTTGGTTCCGCCAGCCCCACGTCCCTGACGCCAGTTCCAGCACCGGCAACGTCGGAGCGGATTGACCCGGGATCGATCCCTACCTCACCCGTCCTGACGTAAGAAAGGGGCGGGGGGTCACGCGGGGGGTCACGGCCGCAGAGGTACCACGAGCCCTATGGCACCCCCGCGCGACACGTCCAGTCGCTGCTCCCAGATCGGAGGAGCAGTCCCCGACATCAGCCGACCCCGCCCGAAACCGTGGCATCATTTTTCGGGACCGTGCGCGCACCATCGCCTCGGACCGCGTCCCGGCTGCCAATCAAGTGCTCGGTCCATATTCAACGAGCGAACGAACCAACCGAACGCAGTCCGGCAATACCTCTACTCGGTCGAGGCCAACAATGCCGCCCGCCGGTATCGATCGACGAGGCAGCGGATTGCCGGATTTGTCTAGCGGCCGCGCCGCACGGTCACGGAACCGGCTTCGCTCCGATGTAGCACTGACCTGTGCGCCTTGCCTCCGCCCCTCGTCTGAGGAGCGATCCCACTGGCAAATCCGAACCAACGTCCCCTACCGGGCCGTGGCCGCAGCCGGGACACCTCGCGTTTCTTGGTCGGCGCCTCGTCGAGCAGCGAACGGCGCCGACACCACGACCGCTGTGGTCGCGAACGCGCTCGGCCGCGCGGCTGTCGGCGCCGCCGTCGACCTGGATCAGACTCGAGAGTAGGCGGTCGATCAGGTTGCGGATGCAGAGCAAGTCGCCCTCGCGTCAAGCCCGCCGCAGGTGCACCGTCAACTCGCGGCCGAGCCTCTCTCGTCCGCCCGCCAGTCCATAGGAGGAGATCTTGGCAACGCACGCACCAGGAACGTCACGACCAGGCATCCGCGTCGGCTCGGTAAGCGAGTTCAGCCTCTTCTTCCGGGTCAAGCCGGGCAGCGAGAGCGACTCTGCGGAAGGCGGTGGAGGCACTTCTGAGCACTCCGGGCTACCGGCCCGGGGATTACGAGATGCCGATCGCGTCGATTCATGAAGCTCGGTTCGTGTTGTTCGACGAGGACACGCGACTGCTGTTTGCGACGAGTTTCGACGGCTCGTGGGATGCGTACATGGAGGACTTCGCCGCGAAGCCGCTGCAGCTGTTCGCCGCGATCTTCGAGCACGTCGAGGGGTACGCAGGGCTTCCCGATCTCGCGGCGGTGAAGGAGTTCATCCTCGGTGCCCAAGTCACCGCGGCTGGGTACGCTCTGAATTACGGTGGCACGGTGAAGGAGATCCGGAAGGCCGAGCGCGTGAACGCCGCCTTCCAGCAGGTGCTCGATGACCCCCACGCCGAGGAGGCGCTGCAGCATCCGTCGCTGAAGCCGCTGCTCGACGAGGCCGCCGAGTCCTACTAGCTCGGACCAACTGTCATGAACCCCTGAGGAAAGATGTCTCATCACCTCTCTTCGCCGCGAGCCGTCTCTGAGCCGATCGCAGACATCACGGACGTTTACGCGTTCCCGAGCCCTGAGCGCTCGGGCCACTTGGTGCTAGTCCTGAATACGCTGCCCTTCGCGCAGCCGTCGGCGCTGTTCTCCGACGCGCTGATCTACCGCTTTCGACTGCGCTCGCTTGCCGGGAACGCTCCGGGCGACCCAGCACCGTTCGCCGTTCGAGGCGAAGAGTTTGTGTTCGACTGCGTGTTCTCGGCTCCCAGAAACGGGGCGGCCCCACGCGGCCCTACCAGGAAGGTACGTGCTCAATTCCTACCGGTGAGACGGTCTCGGTGGAGGTGAACGACGTGCGCGGAGGCCAGGCCCACGGGGTTCGCGTGTTCGCCGGCCCGCGGTGGGATCCGTTCATCATGGACGCCCCGGCGGCTGCTCAAGACGATCGCGACGGGCCGGCTCGCGTTCACCGATCCCGGCTCGATCTTCCTCGACGGCAAGAACGTCCTGAGCCTCGTTGTTGAGGTCGACTGTGCCACCGTGCTTGGCGACGGTGAGCTGTTCGGCGTGGTCGCCGAGACTCTGACGCGCGGCAAACTCGCCGTTCGCATCGAGCGCGCCGGACGCCCCGAGGTGCCGAACCTGATGCTCGCGCCGAAGCAATTCGACCCTGTCAATCGAGACCTCGAAATCCGCGACTTGTACAACATGGAAGACGCGTTCCACCTCGCGAAGTCCTACCAGGGGGCATACAGAGCGAGGCTTAACGCCAATCTCGCCTTCTGGGACGGCCTCGACGGCAAGATCGACTGGCCCGAGGAAGAGGACGGCGCCCATCCGCTGACCGAGCTGGTGCTCGCAGACTTCCTTGTAGTCGACGTCACAAAGCCCTACACCGAACAGGGGTCGTTCCTCGAGGTCGAGCTCGCGACCCGCGAGGCTCGAAACCACGAGACCTGCGGCGGACGAGCTCTCAACGACGACGTGATGGACACAATCTTCACGCTGCTGGTCAATGGCGGGAACGGCCCCAAAATCAGCGACGGCGTGGACCGCGCGACGATGCCCGGGTCGCGCACGTTCCCCTACTTGGCAGCGCCTAATCCGCACCCCCCCGTGCCGCCCGAGCACGTCTAGCGATCAGGAGTGGGTGAACACATGAACGCTGTCGCCGGCACGAGCCTCGAGTTTGACGACATCCAGAGCGGGGTCCTCCATCCCCGACCGTCCCCGTACGTCGGCGCCTATCTCCTTCTGCGCATCGACGACCGCGAGGCGGGAAGAGAGCTGGCGCGGCGGCTGCACGCCGTGGTCGACTCCGGCCGGCCCTCCCCTGAACCCGCTGGCGATGCGTGGATCACCGTTGCCTTCACCTATCAGGGCCTGAAGGCGCTCGGTGTGCCCCAGGCCTCGCTCGACAGCTTCGCGCCAGAGTTCCGGCAGGGCATGGCCGCGCGCGCCGCGGAGCTGGGAGATGTCGGCGAGAGCAGCCCAGCCAACTGGGAGAGTCCGCTTGGAAGCTCCGAAGTCCACGTCGCGCTGGCGGCGCTGTCGCCCGACGCCAAGCGACTGGAGGCGGTGCTCGAGAGAGCCAGCCGCGCCCACCAAGAGCTGGACGGCGTTGAAGTCGTCTGGCGCCAGGACTGCTACCAACTCCCGACGGGACGCACCTCGTTTGGCTTCAAGGACGGTATCGGCCAACCGACCGTCGAAGGCAGTGGATTCGTCGCCTCGAACACCAGAGAGCGGCCGATCAAGGCCGGCGAGTTCTTGCTCGGCTATCCGGACGAGACGGGAGGCCTGCCGCCGATGCCGACCCCGGCCGTGCTCGGCCGCAACGGCACCTACCTCGTCTTTAGAAAGCTGCACACGCGGGTCGCGGCTTACCGCCGGTATCTCCGCGCCAAAGCCTCCAGCCGGGAAGAGGAGGCGCTGCTCGGCGCGAAGATGGTCGGACGCTGGCAGAGCGGCGCTCCGCTCGCGCTCTCCCCGGAACGGGACGACCCGGAGCTCGGTGGCGATCCTGAGCGTAACAACGACTTTAATTACAGCGACGATCCGCACGGTTTCAAATGCCCAGCCGGCGCACACGCGCGCCGCGCGAACCCGCGAGACGCGCTCGACCACGAGATGACCGTCGACGTTCGCCTGCACCGCATGATCCGCCGGGGCACGAGCTACGGTCCGATGTTGTCCGAAGGCGTGCTCGAGGACGACGGAATCGACCGGGGAATTATCTTCGTGTTCGCCGGTGCGCACATCAAGCGCCAGTTCGAGTTCGTCAAGACGCAATGGCTGAACGACGGAATCTTCATCGGCGCGCCGGCCGAGCAAGACCCGCTCGTCGGACACAACGACGGGTCCAGCCGGTTCACTATCCCGCGGCGACCGATCCGGCGCCGGGTAGGTGACCTGCCGCCGTTCGTCATCACCCGCGGGGGGGAGTACTGCTTCGCCCCCAGTCTGCGAGCACTGCAGTGGCTAGCAGAGCTCGAAACCTGAGCGGCCTACCAAGGAAAGAAGGACGAATTGACAACCACCCCGACAGGCCCCGACCGCTGGAAGACACTCGACTTCGGCCCGCCGCCGTCAGGACTGGCGGAGCCCGACCCGCCGGTACTCCTCAAGTACGTCTCCGACGAGCAGGTCGCGCTCATCACCCTCAACCGGCCGCACGCCGACAACGCGATCACGACCGAAATGGGCGCCCACCTGACCGAGATCCTCGAGACGATTGCGGTCCGTCCCGCAGTCCGTGTCGCCATCATCACTGGAGCCGGCGAGAGAGCGTTCTCAGTCGGTAGCGACCTGCGCCAGCGCAAGGACATGACGAAAGAGCAATGGCTGCGCCAGCGTCAGGACTTCGATCGTACGCTCTACACGCTGCGCCAACTGCGAAAGCCGATCTTCGCTGCTGTCAACGGGATCGCCTACGGCGGGGGCTCCGAGATCGCCCAGAGCACCGACTTCATCATCGCATCCGAGAACGCGACCTTCGGCCAGCCGGAAGCGATGATCGGCCTCGCAGCCGGTGGCGGCTCGCCGGCACTCCTTCCCCGCGTACTCCCGCCAGGGAAGGCGCTGCAGATGTTGATGACCGGCGATCCGATCACCGCTCGGGAGGCGTACCGGCTAGGAATGGTCAACGAAATCTGGCCTCCGGGCGAGCTCATGACGGCCGCGCACCGCATCGCCCAGAAGATCGCCAGCAACTCACCGACGGCGGTACAGGCAGTCAAGCGGGCCCTTCATATGGCTGAGGGGGAGCCGATCGAGCAAGCGATTGCGATCATGATGGAGGCGCACTGGCGCTCAGCTGTGCATCCCGACCGCGTCGAAGGCATCGGCGCGTTCATCGACGACCGGTTGCCGAACTTTCAGGACGCCGATTACTGACCGGCAAGCCGCGAACCTGAGAGACAAATCCACAAGGAGGCTGAAGAGCATGGCGCCGGCAGACAACCTAGACCAAGCGCGGGCAGCCCTCACGATGATCCAGCCCGAGCCGTTCAATGCCGAGGCGCCGCCCGAGGCACTGGTCGGAGATCTCACGCCGACTGGCATGCACTACGTCCGGAGCAACTTCGCATTACCAACTTACGACGGCACCCTCGAGATCGGCGGCGCGGTCGACAACCCGACGACCCTGACGCTCGAGGACCTGCGTGCCATGCCTGCCGTCGAACGAGTCGTCACACTGGAATGCGCGGGCAACGGGCGTCTCGGACAAACGCCGCTACCGGTCGGCGAACCTTGGGGCAGCTACGCCGTCTCGACGGCCCGATGGACAGGCGCGTTGCTGCACGAGGTACTGGAGCGGGCGCGACCGTCGGCCGACGCCGTAGACGTCAGGTTCGAGGGCGCCGATCACGGCCCGTACTACCAGTTCGAAGACATGAGCTTCAACCGGGCGCTGGCGTTCGCCCACGCGGCCGACCCCGCCGCAGAGATTTTGATCGCGTATGAGATGAACGGCGAGCCGCTTAGCCCCGACCACGGCGCGCCCTTCCGACTGATCGTGCCTCATTGGTATGGAGTCGCGTCGGTGAAATGGCTGAAGCGCATACAGGTACTGACCGAACCGTACGCCGGCGAGTTCCAGGCGGGTCACTACATGTATGAATGGGCCGATCGCCCGCACGAGCCGGTCACGTTGTTGCGGGTGCGCGCACGTATCACCGATCCCGCCCCCGGAGCGGCCATCCCTGCCGGCACGTACACCGTGCGGGGAAAGGCATGGTCGGGCACCGGCCCCGTGACCCGCGTGCACGTCAGCCTCACCGGCGAAGGTGACTGGCATGCCGCACGGCTCGGACCCCCAAAGGGCCCCTATCAATGGCAAGACTGGTCGTTCGATTGGCACGCGCCCAAGATTGGACGGCACACCTTGCGCGCCCGCGCGACTGACACAGCCGGCAACGTCCAGCCCGACGTCCCACCCTGGAACCGCCTCGGCTACGGAAACAACGCGATCGAGGTCATCTACATCGACGTCCGGTGACGCCAGTGTCCGATGTCGTGGGGCAGCGTCGCGTTCGGCATCCGTGGTGGGCGTCGCTCTCGAGGCCGGAGGATCCCAGAGCCGCCATGCAAGGGCACCTCACGAACTCGGTGGACTGCTCCGGACTGGCGATCAGGACGACTGTTAACCGCACGGTTAGCCGGTTGAGTCTCCCCTCCCGAAGCCACCCCCGGTCTGGGCACATTAACCCGGTCGACTCTGCTGCACTTTCGCCCTTGCAGCAAGCATCCGTGCAGCCAGGCGCGCAACTGCACGAATCCCCGTCTAGCGAGCTGTCCACCCCGGGTACCTCGCAGCGGTTATCGCCGCCAAGCGTCGACACCCTCCTTCAGCGCCAGCGCAGCCCGCTGGCCGAACATCAACCCCATTGAAGGACACTGGGCGGCGCGATCGTCGCGTCGTTCGGCCTCTCCGCCGAAGAGGACCTCTCTACCCCAAGCCGGGCGAGGGGGGCACGTCAGCTGCCCTCGCCCAAATGCCAAGTCCGGGCGGCGGCGGCGGATGTGCGACCCGTCTTCTGCCGCGCATGCCGTTCTCAGGTTTTCAGCGCCCGCCTTAGGTCGCACTCTTGGGGACCGTGCGGCCCCTGACGCCAACCCCGGCGGCGCGCGGTGGGCGGCCATGGACTCCCGGCCGCGCCAGCACCGGCACCCTGCTTAGTCCCATCCACCTGCACGGATGCAGTCAGCTGAGCGCAGGCTCGACAAATCCGGGCGGTCATCCTGACGCCGGTGGCGGGATTTCGGGCTCTTGCGAAACCTCGCGAGGAGTGGGAAACTCAGCGTGCTCCGCTTTCCAGTCGGGCTGGATAGTGAGCGCGCACGGGTGTCAAACGGTCCGCGGGGTTCGGCGTTGTCCATCTGCGAGCCGGCAGCTGTTGGATCATTGGAGGTGGGGCCAGTTGGGGAGGCCCGCGCTTCGGTTGCTGAGCTTGGCGGCGCTGGTGGCGGTAGCCGCGCTGGTTGCGGTCGCCCTCTACCCGCCAGTGCTTGCGAGGGCGGCGGGACCCGCGGCGGCCGACCTCGGTGTGGCTCAGACGGTGAGCAACACCGCCCCCACCATCGGTAGCACGGTCACCTTCACGGTCACGGTTGCCAACCACGGCCCCGACACGGCGACCGGTGTCCTGGTCACCGACCAGCCGCCGTCCGGACTGGTGTTGGTCTCCACGATGCCCAGCCAGGGTAGCTACGCGAGTGGAGCATGGGCGGCGGGATCGCTCCTGACCGGAGCCAGCGCCACTCTTCAGATCCTCGCCAAGGCAGATTCCAGCGGCACGCTCACGAATACCGCCACAGTCAGTCACTCCGACGTGGCCGACCCCGATCCGGGCAACAACGCGAGCTCGGCGAGCGTGACCTCGGCGTCGGTGCCGACACCCACACCCACAGCCACGCCGACACCCACACCAGCCGGGACCCCGGAGCCCACACCGGCTTCGACCTCGAGCTCAGGACCAACGCCAACCCCCTCGCCGAGGGCAACGCCCGCCCCGTCGCCAACTCCCTCACCGAGCGCAACGCCGACCCGGGCTTCGCTTCCGAGTCCGGGATCGATGCCGACGACTCTCCCAAGTTCACCGGGCGCCACCCCGACCCCGTCGCCACGCTCAACCGCCCTGCCAAATGCGGCGGGCGACCCGGCCGACCTGGCGGTGGGGCTCTCGGCTGACAACCTCACGCCCGCACAAGGCAGCACCGTCACGTTCACCGTCACCCTGACCAACAACGGGCCGGACGATTCGACGGGGGTCACGATCACCAACCTCCTGCCGGCGGGGTTCGTCTTTGTGGCGTCGGCAGCGACCCAGGGGTCCGAGGACGGGGTGACGGGACTGTGGACCGTCGGCGGCGTCGCGGCAGCGGCGACACAGACGCTCACCATCCAGGCCATCCCGCAGGTAACGGGCACCTTCACTGACACGGCCGCAGTTACCAGCTCGGACCAGTCGGACACCAATCCAGCCAACAACACCGCCACCGTGACGCTCACCGTTCGGGCGGCGAACTACGCCCTCACAATCGCAAAAACGGTAAGCAACCCATCCCCGAGCCTCGGCGACATCATCACGTTCACCGTCTCGCTCCAGAACCAGGGACCCGCAAGCGCGACGGACGTCGAGGTCGAAGACCTGCTCCCGGCCGGGCTCGCCTTCGTCAGCGCCAGCATCTTCGCACCCGGCGGAGCCAGCAGCTACGACCCCGCGACCGGGATCTGGACGCTGCATGACGCCCGCGGCAATCCCTACCGTGACGTGAACACCCTCACCCTTACGGTCCAGGTGACCGGATGCGGCTCGGTCACCAACACCGCGACCATCGTGGTGGCAGCCAACAACGTCGGCGACTCCGCGTCGGCCGAGATTGATGTGACGACGCCGGAGTGCTTAGGGACCGATCTCGGGGTGACCAAGACGGTCATCAACCCCACGCCCAACGTGGGCGACAGCGTCACCTTCACCGTCACCCTGACCAACCACGGTCCGAACGACGCCACCGGTGTCCAGGTCACCGACCTGCTGCCCTCAGGGCTGACATTTGTCGCCGCCACTCCGGCAGCCGGCACCACCTACGATCCGACGACCGGGCTCTGGGATGTCGGCGCGCTGGCCAACGGCGACTCGGTGGTCCTCGTCATCGAGGCCACCGTCGCCTCGCCCTCGCCACAGACCAACACCGCCACCATCACTCACTCCGACCAGTTCGACCCCAACCCCGGCAACAACACGGCCTCGGCGACGGTGACCCCTCAGCAGGCGGACCTGGCGCTGGCCAAGACGGTCAGCAACCCCACGCCCAACGTGGGCGACAGCGTCACCTTCACCGTCACCCTGACCAACAACGGTCCCAACACCGCCACCGGGGTCCAGGTCAGCGACCTGCTGCCGGCCGGGCTCAGCTTTACCTCGGCCACCCCCAGTCAGGGCAACTACAACCCGACCACGGGGGTCTGGACGGTGGGCACGGTGACCACGACCAGCCCTGAGACGCTCCTCATCGAGGCCACCGTCGCCTCGCCCTCGCCACAGACCAACACCGCCACCATCACTCACTCCGACCAGTTCGACCCCAACCCCGGCAACAACACAGCGTCGGCCACGGTGACGCCGGAGCAGGCGGACCTGGCGGTCACCAAGACGGTCAGCAACCCCACGCCCAACGTGGGCGACAGCGTCACCTTCACCGTCACCCTGACCAACAACGGTCCCAACACCGCCACCGGGGTCCAGGTCAGCGACCTGCTGCCGGCCGGGCTCAGCTTTACCTCGGCCACCCCCAGTCAGGGCACGTACGACCCCGCGACCGGGCTGTGGACGGTGGGCACGGTCGTCGTGGGAACGCCCCAGACGCTCGTCATCGAGGCCACCGTCGACTCGCCTTCACCGCAGACGAACACCGCGACGATCAGCGCCTCCGACCAGTTCGACCCCAACCCCGGCAACAACACAGCGTCGGCCACGGTGACCCCTCAGCAGGCGGACCTGGCGCTGGCCAAGACGGTCAGCAACCCCACGCCCAACGTGGGCGACAGCGTCACCTTCACCGTCACCCTGACCAACAACGGTCCCAACACCGCCACCGGGGTCCAGGTCAGCGACCTGCTGCCGGCCGGGCTCAGCTTTACCTCGGCCACCCCCAGTCAGGGCACGTACGACCCCGCGACCGGGCTGTGGACGGTGGGCACGGTCGTCGTGGGAACGCCCCAGACGCTCGTCATCGAGGCCACCGTCGACTCGCCTTCACCGCAGACGAACACCGCGACGATCAGCGCCTCCGACCAGTTCGACCCCAACCCCGGCAACAACACAGCGTCGGCCACGGTGACGCCGGAGCAGGCGGACCTGGCGGTCACCAAGACGGTCAGCAACCCCACGCCCAACGTGGGCGACAGCGTCACCTTCACCGTCACCCTGACCAACAACGGTCCCAACACCGCCACCGGGGTCCAGGTCAGCGACCTGCTGCCGGCCGGGCTCAGCTTTACCTCGGCCACCCCCAGTCAGGGCACGTACGACCCCGCGACCGGGCTGTGGACGGTGGGCACGGTCGTCGTGGGAACGCCCCAGACGCTCGTCATCGAGGCCACCGTCGACTCGCCTTCACCGCAGACGAACACCGCGACGATCAGCGCCTCCGACCAGTTCGACCCCAACCCCGGCAACAACACAGCGTCGGCGACGGTGACCCCTCAGCAGGCGGACCTGGCGGTGACCAAGACGGTCAGCAACCCCACGCCCAACGTGGGCGACAGCGTCACCTTCACCGTCACCCTGACCAACAACGGTCCCAACACCGCCACCGGGGTCCAGGTCAGCGACCTGCTGCCGGCCGGGCTCAGCTTTACCTCGGCCACCCCCAGTCAGGGCAACTACAACCCGACCACGGGGGTCTGGACGGTGGGCACGGTGACCACGACCAGCCCTGAGACGCTCCTCATCGAGGCCACCGTCGCCTCGCCCTCGCCACAGACCAACACCGCCACCATCACTCACTCCGACCAGTTCGACCCCAACCCCGGCAACAACACAGCGTCGGCCACGGTGACGCCGGAGCAGGCGGACCTGGCGGTCACCAAGACGGTCAGCAACCCCACGCCCAACGTGGGCGACAGCGTCACCTTCACCGTCACCCTGACCAACAACGGTCCCAACACCGCCACCGGGGTCCAGGTCAGCGACCTGCTGCCGGCCGGGCTCAGCTTTACCTCGGCATCACGACCTGCTGCCGGCCGGGCTCAGCTTTACCTCGGCCACCCCCAGTCAGGGCACGTACGACCCCGCGACCGGGCTGTGGACGGTGGGCACGGTCGTCGTGGGAACGCCCCAGACGCTCGTCATCGAGGCCACCGTCGACTCGCCTTCACCGCAGACGAACACCGCGACGATCAGCGCCTCCGACCAGTTCGACCCCAACCCCGGCAACAACACAGCGTCGGCCACGGTGACGCCGGAGCAGGCGGACCTGGCGGTGACTAAGACCGTCGACGACCTGACCCCCAACGTGGGGCAGCAGATCACCTTCACGGTCAACCTCAGCAATCTCGGCCCCGACCCCGCGACCAGCGTGAGCCTCGGCGATCCGCTGCCGGCCGGGCTGCCGCTCGTCTCCTTCGCCGCCACCCTGGGCACCTACGACCCGACAACAGGAATCTGGGTGGTGGGCACTCTGCCGGTAGGCCCGGTTGAAACGCTCACGATCACGACCGGGGTCGCCTCCCCACAACCACAAACCAACACGGCGAGCGTCCTCGACCCCGACCAGTTCGATCCCGACCTTTCCAACAACTCAGCGTCCGTGACGGTGACGCCTCAGCAGGCCGACCTCGCGATCGCGAAAACCGTCAGCAATGCGACCCCTCAGGTCGGGGATACCGTGACCTACACCGTCGCCGTGACCAACCACGGGCCCGATGCGGCGACCGGAGTAGGAGTCCAGGACGATTTGCCGGCCGGTTTGTCGTTCGTCTCCGCCACCACCGCCAGTGGGAGCTATGACCCCGTCAGCGGCCTCTGGGCGATCGGCACCGTCACCGCCGGCGAGACGGTGACCCTGCAGATCGTCGCCCGGGTGACGCAGTCGAGTAACATCACCAATGTGGCGACGATCGGCCACTCCGACCAGTTCGACCCGGACCCGGCCAACAACGCGGCGTCGGCCGCCCTGACCGCCTCAGAGGCCCCTAGGCCCGCACCCGTGACGCCGCCTCCGACCACCTCGGCGCCCGGGTTGCCGAACACAGGCGCACCGTCCGCGGCCGGGATCTCGGAAGGCGGCAGCCCGCTGAGGCTGGGGCTCCTGCTGCTGGACCTCCTGGGGCTAGTCGCTGCGCTCGTCCTTTGGAGACCACGTCCGGGGCGCGACCGGCGTCGAAGCTGACCTGAGGCCTTGAACCGGGCCGCATGCTGCGGGCGGTGCCTCGCCGTGTTGACGCCCCAGCTCGGTGAGGGCGCCCGACCGCGCGGCGCGCCCGCGTAGCGCGCTCGCAGCCGGGGGCCGCCGACATGACGGACCATTCGTCCTCCCTCACCGGACCGGTCGAGCGTCAGGGCTCGCGCCGGCGGGTCGGCATCGCGTGGCCACGACAAGTGGCCCGCGCCAGGATTCAGACGACGTCATTTTCGTCGTGCTGCGTGCTGCGCGGATCCTGTCCCGTCTGGTGATCTGAACCAGTTCAGCGACCCCGAATCAGTCGATACACCAGACTTCGGATCTGGGTGTCGGGGGTTCGAGTCCCTCCGCCGGTACCACCTCTTCCGCACCACGCTGTTCCAGTTCAGGTGGCCGGCTTTCCGCTCCTGCTCCGGTCGCACGGACGAGCGAGGTCTTCGCTGAGGACGGCTTGCACTTTGTGACCCTGCACCATCTGGTGAGGTGGATGCTGGCGAGCCCCGCCTACCGGAGCTCGAAACGTGCGAGGGCCGGGGCTGGTGTCCATGGAACGACCTACCGGAGACACTTGTTGCGGCCCGCAGCGAATCCGACATCGACACCGGTTGGCTCCCTTCAGCTTGTCGAGCGCTACAAGACCGGATTGCGCACGTGGGACGAGCACCGGCGTAACCGTTGGGCCGCGATCGGCGTCGGCGGTGAAACGGCGCAGGTCATGGACGAGGAGTACCGCACATATCACACGAACGTTTCCACAAGCGTCAGGGAGCGGTCGCGCTTCTCGTCGGGCTGAAGCAACGCGGAGTCTCATAGGGCTCCTCAGCAACAGCGAGCCGCCCATGTCCACCGGCGGCTGCGCCAGCACGGGATCGCCAGCGCCTTCGATGTGGTGTTCGATGCGGTGCCTCCGATGATGAAGCCGAATGGCGCCGCCTTCCTGGCCGTCGCCAAAAGTCTCGGACCCGACCCGGACGGTCACGCTCGGCGACAACCGCTTGATGGACGTGCGTCCCGCCCCGAGTGCCGGCTACGCGCACGCCTACTGGATGACGACCTCGCGGCGACCGGCTCCTGCCGGAGCTACCAAGATGCGGACCGGCGGACCCTGGCCGCCTTGCTCTGGGCACGTCGGCGGTCGCTCTTGAGCGTGACAGGTGACTTGGAAGGCCGCCGGTGTGGGTCGTTATTGCCGGGAGGTTCATCAGTGCCCGCACCCGATCCGGATTGGATCCTTCAAGCCGGGGGCCGGCGGAACATTAGTGGTCGTCATGGCCGCCCACTGGTCCTCTGTCGAACCGCTGGCCACAGTCCCCCGAGGGCCAGGTTTCCCCAAGCGTCGCCTTCAGCGAGCGTGCCGACCCTGAAGGCCGATTACTTCCCGCCGTAGAACAGAAGCAATCCTGGACAGCAGATCACCAATCGAGAAGGGCTTGGCCATGTAATCATCGACGCCTAGCGCAGATCCCATGACCGTATCGAGCTGCATGCCCTCATGAGCCGTGAGCATGATGACCGGCGTGCTGCTCGAGCGGCGCAATTGGCGACATACCTCGATGCCGTCCATCCTGGGCAACATCAGGTCAAGCAACACAACATCGGGCCGGCTGGTCCGCGCCAACCGAAGACCGGCGACGCCATCGCGCGCGGCCAGCACCTGATGCCCAGCCGCCTCGAGGTTGAAGCTGAGCATCTCCGCGATCCCTTCGTCGTCTTCAATGACGACGATCCGGCTCATCGGGTGATGCCCTCGGTACAGAGCCAACGGAGCTCTCGGCAGTCGTCCATAGGAATTCCTCGATCAACGCATTTCCCGCAGACTGGAAGCGGCGGCGGGGCCCACGTCGACCCGCCCCGACCACCTCACCCAAGGGGTGGAGGCCGGTCAAGCCGATCAAACTGATACTTTCGATATCACCAAAATACGCGCTGGGGAGCACTCCTTTCGGACGAGGTCGACCCAGCTTTCGAGTCCATCCGCGCGCAGCCTCACGGTAGGCGCGTGCCCTCCGTCATCTCCCCGCCCGCCATGAAAGGTGGCAGCCCAGGAACGGGCCTCTGAAGTCTTGCGGGCTGGCCTACGGCTTCCAGGTCTTGTCGACGATCAAGAAGAGACCGCCGACTACCGAGGCGATCGCGATCGCAAAGCAGACAACTGCAAGTGCGACGCCGAACGGCCTGCCGCGATCCTCTCTACGCCCGACCGACTGGTTGACCCCCACCACGCCGAATGCGTAGACGGAGACCCCGACGACGCCGATCACGATCGAGAGAACGGCAACCGTGAGCAGTGAACCCCAGTCGACCAGCGGTGCGGCCGCCGCCGCAAGCGCAAGCATTAGGCCACTTCCTCCGGGACGGCCTCGGGGCTCTGGCCGGGCTGCATGGCCAGGATCTGACCCGTCGCGACCTCGTCATTGACGTTGGCGGCCGTGACCCGGTTGCGCAGGGAGGCCAGGAAGATCACGAGGGCGATCACGCCGAGGGCGATGGTGACGACGCCAGCACCGACAAAACCGCCGATGCGCTCCGCCACGTACGCCGCCGCACCCGCCATACAGGCGGAGGCGGGGAGCGTGATCAGCCATCCCGCGAGCATCGTTCCGGCGAGACTCCATCGGACTCCTCTCACCTTCCTACCCGCCCCCGCACCTATCACACCGCCAGAGCAGACATGCGTGGTGGAGAGGGGAAAACCGAAGTGGGAGCTGATCAGGATTACCGCCGACGAGCACCACGCCGCCGCGAATCCCTGAGTGCTTTCCAGCTGGGTCAGGCCCTTACCCAGGGTCCGGATGACCCGCCAGGCGCCGAAGTAGGTTCCCAGGCCGATGCAGAGCCCGCAGCTGAGGATGACCCAGATCGGGACGCTGGCGGTCTGGCCAAGATAGCCAGCCGTGATCAGAGCCAGTGTGATCACCCCCATCGTCTTCTGCGCGTCATTGGTTCCGTGTGCGAGCGAGACCAGCCCGCCGGCGACGATCTGCCCGAGCCGGAACACTCTCGCGTTGACCTGCTGCTCTCCGCGGCGCGTGATCCTGTAGGCCAGAAAGGTCGACGAGCTCGCCGCAAGAAAGGCGACGACTGGTGAGATCAGGGCCGGCAGCAGGACCTTCGATATCAGGCCGCCGTATTCCACAGCCTGCCAGCCAGCCGTCACGATGGCAGCACCCACAAGGCCGCCGATGAGCGCGTGGGAGGAGCTCGATGGGAGCCCGAAATACCAGGTGACCAGGTTCCAAATAATGGCTCCCACCAGCCCGGCAAGCACCGTCTCAACCGTGATGACATGCGAGTCGACGATGCCTTTCACGATCGTGGTCGCGACCGCAAGCGAGAGGAAGGCTCCGGCCGTGTTGAGGACCGCCGAAACCAGCACCGCGACCCGCGGCGGGAGCGCCTTGGTCGCGACCGAGGTCGCCATCGCGTTGGCGGTGTCGTGAAAACCGTTGGTGAAGTCGAATGCAAGGGCGGTGGCCACGACCAAGATCACGGTGATCAGGGTGACGCTCACGGCGCATCACATTACCTTTCCTTAATTAAGGGAAGGTAACGGACAGGTTATGGGCTGGTTAGGTAGGACCACCCTGCTCTGCGTTCCCCTGGTCCAACAGGTTTCGGCCCGAGAGAACCCGTGCGAGCTGCGAGCCGCTCCGCCAGACCTTTGCCTGCACCAGCCAGTACCCGCCGGCCGCCAACACCACCACCGCGAGGATCCATGCCAGCGCCGTGGTGCCTACTCCGACGTACTTCAGGCCCGAGGCGAGGATGACGAACGCGATGACCGGCCTCACGTAGCGGTCTGGCGCCCTTGATGACAGGATCGCGCCGACCAGGACCGCAGGGACGCTACCGATGATGATCGACGCCGTTACGCCAAATTCGACATGCCCAAAGGCCAGGGCACCCAGCGCTGCGGCCAGGGTGACCGGCACCGCCTGAGTCAGGTCCGTACCCACCAGTTGCGAGGCGCCGAGTCGCGAGTAGACAAACATCAGCAGCACGATCATCAGCGAGCCCGCACCGACCGACGTCATGCCCACGATCAGGCCGCCCACCATCCCGATAAGGACGGTCAGCCACGGCCGGACCTTGACCTGGGTGATGACGTCGTCACGCCCAACTCCCGACCTGCGGTCCATCACGTAGCGCAGGACCATCGCGGCGACCCCGACCAACAGCGCTCCGCCCAGGGCTATCTCGACGTGCTTCTCCGCCGACGGGCCGTTGCCGAAGCGGCTCAGCAGGTAAGCACCGCCGAACGCCGCCGGCACGGAGCCGAGCGCCATGAAGCCGACCAGGCGTAGGTTCACCGTGCCCTTGCGAAGGTGCACCGCGGCACCGACCGGTCGCATCACCACCGCTGCGACCAGGTCGCTTGATATGGCCGAGGATGGCTTCACGCCGAACAGCAGGACCAGCATTGGGGTCATCAGGGCTCCCCCGCCGGCGCCAGTGACGCCGACGAGCAAACCCACCACCGCGCTGCCCAGGACGAGATAGGGGTTGAGATCGAGATTCATCCGCCACTTGATCATACATTTGGAACACAGGTCTTAGTCCAACTGGGCCACGTATTCTTTCCGTACTCTTAAGCGGCAGCACCGCGCAATGGGGCAACGTTGCCGACGCCCGTTTCGTGCCCGTGGGAGGCGCCAATGAGCATGTCGCCAACCACGTCCGGAGCATGCTGGTCGCACCGTGAGTGTTGCGAAGCCACCATCCCCTAACAGGATGCTGAAAAACGGCTGACCGGGAGGGCGCGGTTAGGGTCGAGCGTGACTAGACTCGGGGCCAGCGTCCAAGCCAACGACCTCGAGGAACTCCAGCATGCGCGGCAGCAACGCCCAGCAGATGACCATGCTCGCGGTAGCCGACGCCGGGGAGCTGATTCCCCAAGGCCACCCGATCCGGCGCGTGCGGCCGGTGGTGGAGTCGGCGTTGGTGCGGCTGGAGCCGGCCTTCGCCTCGATGTACGTGGAGATCGGTCGGCCCTCGATTCCGCCCGAGCGACTGCTGAAGGCAAGCTTGCTGATGGCGCTCTACTCGATTCGCTCCGAACGCCAGTTGTGCGAGCAACTCCAGTACAACCTGCTCTTCAAGTGGTTCCTGGGGATGAATGTGCAGGAGCCCGCGTTCAGCCCCACCAGCTTCAGCAAGAACCGCAAGCGCCTGCTCCGTCAGCGGGTGACCAGGCTGTTCTTCGCGGCCGTGCTCCAGGAGGCAGAGAGCCGGCGGCTGCTCTCGAGCGAGCACTTCACCGTGGACGGCACCTTGCTGGAGTCCTGGGCATCGTTGAAGAGCTTCAAACCGAAGCCCAACCTGGGCGGTCAGCGCAAGCCTCGTGGGGGTCGCCGTGGAGGTGGTGGCGGAAGCGGGCGAAACCCGGAAGTCGACTTTCATGGTGAGAAGCGGTCCAACCAGACGCACGAATCGACCCCCGACCCTGAGGCGAGGCTTGCCAAGAAGGGTGACAACGGTCCGGCCAAGCTCTCCTACTCAGGGCACGTGCTGATGGAGAACCGCAACGGCCTGGTGGTCGATATCGAGATCAGTGAGGCGAACGGTCGCGCTGAACGAGAGGTTGCGATCAAGCTCCTGGGCGGTTACCGCAGGCGGGCGGGACGGAGCACGGTGGGGGCAGACAAGGGGTATGACACCCGCGACTTCGTTCGCCAGTGTCGAGCGCTGAAGGTGACGCCGCACGTCGCGCAGAACGACAACCCGACCCACCGGAGCGCGATCGACAGACGTACCACGACCCCTTCCGGGTACGCGGTGAGCCAGCGAGCTCGAAAGCGCGTGGAAGAGATCTTCGGCTGGATCAAGACGGTGGGTGGAGGTCGGAAGCTGAGATACCTGGGGAGGGCCCGCAACCAACTCTGGGCAGAGTTGACCGCGGCGGCCTACAACCTGACTCGGATGGCCAACCTGGAGGCGGCGCTGACCGCATAAGCCGGTGACCTCGTTGGATCTGCCAGATGATCCAGGTGAGAGAGGACACCCGCCCTATCGCCAGCCCTGGGCAACCGCCGGTCGACGCCACGTAACCACGCAAATGGCGCCTCTACGACCGAGTGGCAACCCCCTGCCACCAACCTCGGTGGCTTCTGGGCTTCTTCAGCACCCTGCTAAGCGGTTTTTGCTTCAACTTGCCGGTCCCCCAGGAATCGGCAAGAGCACCCTGGCGCGGGGTATCGCGCGGGTCGCGGACGCCCATGTCATCGACCGTGATGTGATCAAGTCCGCGCTTCTAGAAGGCGGCGTCGACTGGGGTGACGCCGGTCGCCTCTCTTTCGATGTCATGTTCGCCCTGGCGGCAGACGCCCTCCTTGAGCCGCAGGCGCGGGTCATTCTCGACACCACTTCCCACTACCCCAGCGTCCCCGAGCGAGCGGCCGCGATTGCGCACGATGCGGACATCCCGTTCCTCTTCATTGAATGTGTGCTTGGGGACCTGGCCCAGCTGGAGCAGCGTCTGGTGTCCCGGACCCGGCGCGCAAGTCAGACTGACCTTTTCGACGAGACGCCACGAGGGTCGACGGCCGAGAAGATCGGGATCCATCGCTGGCGTACCTACGGCCCGCCACAAGGCTGGCCGGTCCTGGACATGGGCCCCTCTCGCCACGAGTGCGTCGAGCAAGCGAAGAGACTGCTCGAGATCCAGGCGGGGAAACCCACCCGCTAGGAGTGCGATCACTTTTGGACGCGCCCCCACCCAACCGCCCTCGGACGTGTGGTCGGAGCCAGCCCTCCGACCACTTCGCCATCCAGCGCCGGACCTCGGGTCGTTCTGACCCTCAAGGAGTACACGTAGTCGTCGGGCACGGCGTCGAGTGCCGTGGAGCCGTCCAGTGACATCGTCCATCGGCGCGGCCGCCCTTCCTGTCCGATCTCCTGCCGGGTCATGGTCTCGCCGCGGTCACCAGGTCGCGGCCCGCAAACAACTCCGAGGCACCCTCCTCCTTCGACAGCAGTCCCTACCGGCTGGTTCTTCTGTTACCCGGCTCGCGTCGTCGCGACCCTGACTTCAGCACGTGTCCGAGCGCGGAGTGAACAGCTTCCAGTGCCCCTCAGAGACGACCTGAACGGTGCCATCGGTCACCCTCAGAGCTGTCTGATCGTCGATCGCGTAGCCCGGCACGGGCAGACGGGCGGCCCATCTTTCTGCGTTAGCCATGGAGTGGTCGGGCAGCAGCCTCTCGTTATCCACGTGCGGAAACATCGAGAAGTTGACGAGTCCCAGAGCTTCGTCACCGCCGATGGGCCGATTACTGAAGACGAACTCCTCCCCCACGTTGGGGCCCATCACCAAACTGCCTCCGCTCACTCCCACGTACACCACGTCCTCAAGCAAGGGGAAAAGCTGCGCCAGTCCAGACCGGCGCATCCACTCGCACAGGAAAAGGGGATCGCCCCCTCCCACCAGCAGAGCGTCAGTCTGCTTCACCAGGGGGACCCAAAGCTCTTGATCGATGCTGGGCAGCACCGTGAGCTCCAGCACGCCCAAGGACCTCCAGCCCAATTCGCATAAGGGGCTGAGGGCTCGTCCGCTGATCAGCTTCCATGCCATGCCGGCACCTCCCGGCATCGCGTAGGCCGCGGTGGGGATGCAGAGGGCGCTGGACTCGGCAATCGGTTTGCCCAGCAGGTCGACGAGCACCTTCCGGATGCTCACGTTGGTGATGCCACCGGAAGTCAGGAGGAGCCTCATGGCGCCTAACCCTAATCGGATGTGGACGAGGTCCACATGTGCGCAATGCCAACACGCCGCGCAATCCCTTGCGACCCGCCGCGTGACCCGGCGACCAAGGGGCTGCCATTCCCATCGCGTCCATAGATCTCAGGCCCAGCCCTGTGGGGGCCCCAATCTCTTCCTTACGTGGGTGCACGACCAGGTCGCCGTCGACGTCGACCCGAGCGCGTGGGGCTCCCCAAGCCGCTGTTGAAGATCACCCGAACGAGAATGGTCTCCCCGACTACGCATACCGCGCATCAGGGTCCAACCCGCGGCCCTCTTCCTCGACCTCGGATGACCAGCGCTGAACCCAGGTCGCAATCCCGGAGGGCGTGGTGTCGGTCTTCAACTGCCACTGGAGGACGCCAAGGCGCTCTGCCTCACGCCGCAATGCATCATCGCTGTAGTTCGTCAGTATCACCACGGGGATGGCTGCGGTGATCGGATCCTCACGCAGCGTCCGCAACATATCCAGGCCGTCCATCTCCGGCATCCGTATGTCGAGGAAGATCAGATGGGGCTGCCAGGCGTGCGCCAGTATCAACCCCTCCCGGCCGTTCTGGGCACGCTTCACGGCATACTCGTCGGCCTCGAGACGAACCTGGTACATCTCAGCAAATTCGGTGTCGTCCTCGACGAGCAACACTCGAATCGGATCGGGCATATCGCTACCGGCCATGGTCACCCATCCACCTCGAGGAGCGTTGTGCGGTCACGGGCCTGTGGCTGGATTCCGGCCGAGACCGGACTTCGTGCGAAGACGATCAAGCCGGCTGGCCCAATAGCTGAGGTGGAGTTCCTGGACGCGGGCCTGCAACATCAAAGGCCTCCATTCCGTCGGCGGATCATCAGGCTCGGGATCGGCGGCGACCGACGACGCTTCCGGCAGCGCCGCCTCCAGAGCACTGTGCGTGAACTCGACGAGCTCCGTGTAGACCTCGACCCAGCGCTCGACCTCAGCCAGGTCGTTGCAGGCAAGGTCCTCTCCATCGAAACGTCTCCGCCGGCCTTCCCCCAGCCCATAGCGAAAGGCCAGGAGACGCTCCCTCTCTCGCAGGGTGTCCCCCGACTCTCCGTCCCACGATTCGAGTTCAGAGCCCACCTTATTGTCCCTCATCACCTCTTCAATTACTCTGCGCGGCCCTCCCCAGGATCCTAAACCTTCGACAAGCTCTCCGCAAGCCGGGAATGAAGGTTCGGCTTTGGGCGAGTTTTGCGGTACGCTGAATCGGTGGGTCGACCCCTCGTGGCACGTCGCCTCTGATGCCGTCGGCGCCCAGGGGCATCTATTCCATCGGCGCGGTCGCCCGCATGCTCGGCGTCGCGACCGCCACCCTTCGAGCCTGGGAGGAGCGCTACGGCGTCGTGGTGCCCGAGCGCAGCGACGGAACCCAGAGGCTGTACGCGCGGCAAGAGGTCGAGCGGCTCAGATTCATCAAACGCCAGATCGAGAATGGCCTGAGCGCCTCCGACGCGCACCGCCTGCTCGAGCACGAGATCATCGGCGGTGGCCTCGGGGCGACCGTGGATCCGGACGGCGAGTTCAGCCCGTCGGTGCTGATCGCCGAGCGTGATCCATATGCCGCGGAATTGTCGGAGTACTTCCTCAAGACCGAGGGCTACGACGTCTGTACCGCCCTCAACGCCGGCGAGGCACGCGCCATGTTCGATGGGCGCTCGCCGCACCTGGTCATCCTGGATCTCCTCATCTCGGGCGGAGCCGGGTTCCGCCTCTGCCGAGAGTTTTCCGATCGCGGTTCGCCTCAAGTGCTCGCCGTCTCGGTGCTCGACAGCGCCGAGGAAGCTCTGGCCGACGGCGCGAGCGCCTTCCTCCAGAAGCCGCTCGACCCGCTTCAACTGCTGTCGATGGTCCGCGATCTGCTCCGGACGAGCGCCATCACTCGCGCCACCGGTTCATCACTCGAGCCGGGATCCGCGATCGGTATCAGGAACGAGGAATAGGGCGGACGAGCCAGGTGACGGAGCGACTTTCCAGCGGACATCGGCGGCTAGACGAGGTGCTGCACGGCGGTCTGCCTGCCAACAGCATCACCTTGATCATCGGGACACCGGGGACCGGCAAGACGATCCTGAGCGAGCAGTACGCCTTCCATTGCGCAACCGCGGAGCGGCCCGCCCTGTATCTCTCCACGGTGTCGGAACCGTTTGACAAGATCATTCGCTACGGTCGATCTCTAAGCTTCTTCGAACCGGCGGCTGTCAGGGAGCGGGTGATCTATGAGGACCTCGGCACCGTTCTGACTGAGGGCGGGTTGACCAGAATCCTGCACACCATCGACCAGCTTGTGAAGCAGTATCGGCCGAGCCTGGTGGTGGTGGACAGCTTCAAGGCCTTGCACCCCTTTGCCAGTGACGAGGGCGAGTTCCGCCGGTTTCTCCACGACCTGGCCGGCCGCCTCACCGCCTTCCCCACCTCGGTCTTCTGGGTCGGCGAGTACAGCTCTCAAGAGGCGCCGGATGCCGCCGAGTTCGCCGTGGCCGACTCCATTCTGGCGCTCTCCACCAAGCGACTGGGGGAGCGCGAGATGCGAGTCCTGCGCGTCCTGAAGTTGCGGGGCAGCAACTTCGCCAGCGGCGACCACACCTATCGCATCACGCCGGCCGGCTTGGAAGTCTTCCCGCGACTGGCGGATGGGCTGGACCGTTCGCACTATTCCTTGAGCACCGAACGGGTCTCTACCGGGGTCGCCGCGCTGGACGAGCTGCTCGGCGAGGGCTACTGGCCGGGGGCCTCTACATTGGTGTGTGGGCCCTCTGGCATCGGCAAGACGCTGATGGGCCTGCACTTCATCTTCAAGGGGGCGTCCCTCGGCCAACCGGGAGTCATCGCCAGCCTCCAGGAAGACAGCACCCAGCTCAGCCGGATCGCAGCCGGCTTCGGTTGGGATCTGGACACGGCAGGCGTTCACCTCCTGTGCAGGTCGCCGGTCGACATCTACATCGATGAATGGGTGTACGCGTTGCTGGACCTGATGGAACGAGTCGGCGCCCGGCGGGTGATGATCGACAGCCTCGCCGATCTGGCAGTGGCCGCGGGAGACCAGACACGGTTTCGCGAGTGGATGTACTCACTTACGAGCCGCCTCTCGCGCGCGGGCATCAGCGCCCTGATGACGCTCGAGACCCCCGACCTTTTCGAGCCTGTACGTGTCTCTGAGAACGGTATGTCGCACCTTTCGGACAACGTGCTGCTCCTTAGGTACCTCCGCCACAACGACGGATTCCGGCGGGCCCTGACGGTCTTGAAGACACGCGCCCATCGTCATGATCCGACCGTCAGGCAATTCGAGATCACGGGAGAGGGGATCACCCTGTCGAAGGACCATCGACCGCTGGCTGTCTAGTGCCGCGGTGACCCCAAACGGTGAGACACCGCATTGAGGTGCGAAGGGCGATTGGTGCACCAATATCCCATTCCGAGCACCGCAACCGGGCGATTGGTGCACCAACAGCCGATTCCGTGACAACCTGGCAGGTTCAGCGGGCGGCCGCCCCACCTGGAGTCCCTTGGGTCCGGGCCTCGGTGAGGTTGGGGGCGGCGCGGAGGCGCATCAGCCTTGAGACGGCATCCCGAAGCTCGGGATCCGCGATCGAGTAGCAGGTGGTCGGGTCGTCGCCTTCGACCTTCGGCTCGACCAGGCCGATCCGGTTCAGCGTGGTCAAGTGTCCGAGCGCCTCTTCCCGTGGGAGCTCGACGTGGGACAGGAGGTCGTCAATCGTGTGCGGGCCTTGGAGCAGCTGATTCAGAACCGCCAGCCGGTTGTCGTCGCCGAGGTCGCGGAAGCGCCGGCGGGCCTCATCCAGCCTGGGCGATCCCACGGGCCGCATCGGTGCGGATCGCGTGCGACCGTTCCGGAAGCTGGTCCCGAGCAGCGCCTCACCGGCGGTGGCGCCGAAGCCGAATCGGGTGGCCAGGAAGTAGACGACCACGACGGCGGCGGTCAGGATCGCCGCTTCCGCCCACTGATGGATGAGGTCGAGGCCGACCAGTCTCCGGGTCAGGGCTTCGATGCCGGTGATCAACGCCGCGACGACGCCCAGGTCGACGAGCAGTGCCATTCCCAGGCGGACGTGGTCGTTCACGCGGGCGAGCGCCGAGAGCCGGTCGCCAGGGATCCGCCGGACCGCGAAGTAGGTGCCGACCCCCAGGAGCAGAAGCAGGCCACCCTGGACGGCCAGGTCTTCGATGCGGTTCAAGAAGCGCGCCGCCGGAATCCCGAAGACGAACCCGAGCGCGGTGAAGGTGAGGACCCAGAGCGCGGTCGCCGGCAGCACGCCGAGCAGGAAACGGCGGCGGGACACACCAACTGCACCACAGACGAGGCTGGTGTAGATGCGCAAGCCCGGGATCAACCGGGTGATGGCGATGTCCTTGGGGCCCGCCTCCCTCAGGCGGCCGGTCACCTTGGCCAGGCGTTTTTCCTGGTGGAGGCGGGCAGCGGCGACGTCGAGGCCATGTTCTCCGATGAGATTGGCCCAGCTGTAGCCGGTGAAGGATCCGCAACCGCAGCACACGATCGCGAGCGGGACGAAGAGCCATCCGTCAAGGCCCCCCGTCTGAATCAGCAGCCCGGCGATGATCAGCATCACCTCGCCCGGTGCAAAGGGGATCGGAACCCCGGCTTCCTCCGCGAAGAGAAGGCTGGCCAGAAGGATCAAGGCAACGGCCCCATGCAAGCCCTCCAGGAACGTCATGCCCCGGCCCGTATGTGCGGAATCATGACGCCTTGCTGTGAGGCATCGCGTCGGGGCGTGCTATCGCGGTCGAGACCGGCGGCAAGCTCAGGTCGCGAAGTTTCGCGCGCCAGACGAGACGCGGCCGGAGAGATCTGGATGCCGCTTCCCGCGACTGGCACCAGCGCCGTGGGGCGCGCCCTACCCTTGCGCACCCATCCGATCATGGCTTACATCTCATGTCTATTAATTCTTATATCGATACTATCACAACAGATCTCCACCAGCTCCGTCGATGCGGTGCGGACTTCGAGGGACTCCCGTGAGGCTTCGTGACACGCTCAGGAGGCCCGCTTTGTGCCTAAACTCCCGGCGATGGCCCTGGCGATCCGTTCGACGGCGTGGTCGGCGGTTGTCTCCGCGTCGAATCTCGTTTCATCGACGAAGTCGAGCGGCTGCCAGCCGTGGTACCACTGCGCCATGTCCTCAGACGAGAAGTCCATGCGCTGCGGGCGCTGGCCGTGTCGGCTCACAGTCTCTTCGAAGTCCAGATCCCACGCGAAGAAGTGAGCGGTGCGTGACCGGCTGCGGAGGCGCTCCAGCATCGGCTGGTACCGGCTCGTGTTGAGGATCCCCTCGAGGACCACGATAAGGCCGCGATCGAGTCCCCACGTCGCGATCGCCTCGATCAGCTCGACGTTCAAGCCGCCGGCAACCTCGCGTTCTCGCAGCATCTCGCGACGCACACGGTCCTGTGCGACTACGAGGCACCTGGCACGGTCAAACCTCTGCTGCAACATCCGGGCCACCGTCGACTTCCCCGAACCCGAGTTGCCGCGTAGAACAACCAGGGTGCCCGTGGCGGGCATCACGGGCAAAGTCTGCCAGGTGTGGCTTGGTGCCACCCGGACCGGGCTGGACCTCGGTCGCCGCCGCTGCCGGCAATCGAGAGACGGCAACGCGGGCGACACGCCAACGACCACCGTGATCTGTAGCGCGCGGCCCTCGGCCACCCGATCTCCGATGGACTTCGGCGGAAGCTCCGACACCGACCGGGAAATGCCGCACCAGCCCCACTCTGCCGGTCCCGGAGGAGCCTCGGGTTGTCTGAACCAGCTTTGCCGCCTGCGGACGACGGGTCTCTAGAGACGACGCTCTTTCCGAGACTCGTCGTGCCCCTTCGAACTCGGCTGCCCCGGACGGGACACCTGCTGGCCTGGCTTCTCGCTGCGATCCTCGCGGCCCCGTACCCGCCTTCGGCGACGGGGGACGAAGAGAGCGAGAGCGAGTATGAGGAGGCAGACCAACACTGCTGCACAAGCGATCTCACCCAACATCGCGGCCGGTTCCGACCCTTAGGGTTAGCCACCCTTCCACGCCGAGGCGGCCGCCGGCGACCCCGTCAGGATCGGTCTCTGGCGGGCACGCCGTTCGCCCGGTGGCCGAGCCGCGATGGCCATGTGCCGCTGCTCTCCTGGTTGGTCGGCGCCCGCCTCTCCACGAGATGCGCACACCGTGGTCGCATTCAACGCCCTGCTGGAACAGGACCATAGAAAGAGCGCGAGCGAGCCTGTGGAATATCCGCTCGCGCTGCCGCGCCGCCATCCCGGACCGCGACCGGTCGCAGCAATCCAGTGATCAACCTGGTTCAGGGCCCAGCTTCGGCAAAAACCCCACCCCCGCTCCGTACAGAAGCGAGTTGGAGGTCGACCTCCTCCACGGATCGACCCCCGGTCCCCTCAGATCAGGCGGACTGCGCGGCGCACGCGCGGACCGCGGTCATGACGACCTCCGCCACCTCCTTGGGGTGGGAGATCATGGCGACGTGCGATGCCCCTTCGATCTCGGTCACCTTCGCGCCCATCCGGTCGTAGCTGAACCGGTGGACACCGGGGTCGATGCACCTGTCGGCGGTCGGAAGCACCGCCCAGACCGGACGGCTGCGCCAGGCCGGGGTCGGTGCGGCCTCGGCGAGCGCGACCGCGGCAAGGGGGCGCTGGGAGATCGCGTAGAACGCGGCGTCGTCGGCCGGGATGTCGGCGCAGAAGGACTCGTGAAAGCCCTGCAGCGAAAGCGTGAACTCGCTGCCGCCTTCGGGCAGCTTGTGCTGGACGATGTACGGGATGATCCCCGGCGGGGGGAACCTGGACTGGAGGTCGGTCAGGTTCTCGCCCTCGTCCGGAGCGAGACCCGAGATGTAGACGAGCCCGACCACGTTGTCGGCCGTGCCGGCCGCGGTGATCACCGCGCCGCCGTAGGAATGGCCGACCAGCAGCACCGGCCCGCCGATCTCACCGACCACTGACTTCATGTACTCACCGTCACCGCCGGTGAGGCCGCGCAGCGGGTTCGGCGGAGCGACGACCGCTACCCCTTGGCCGAGGAGCTCGTTGTACAGACCCCGAAAGCCGGATGCGTCAGCGAACGCTCCGTGGACGAGAACAATGGTCGGCTCAGCCATGTCATGTCACCTCGCTTCAATCGGATGAACAGTCCGCGCACACCTGACGACGCGGGGATGAAGAGCACCGTCGGCCCGCAGCACGCGAGCTTCACACTACCTCGCCTGACTGATCCGCCGTTCGAGTGACCGCCCGCGAGAGGAGCCGCCACTCCCCCCTCCCGACGTGTGAAGCCCCGAGAGGTGGTGGGGGGGAGATCTCCCTTGTGAGGCCGTGACGGGTGGAGGGCGACTGTGGAGCGCGCCTCGTTCTGGCCGGCTGGGCGATCAGTGGGACGCCCAACCCGTCGTTCGCGCGGATTCCGCCTCTACCGCGTAGCGCGGCTGGGGGCGGACCCGCTCGGGGCGGGATTCCCCTTGCGTGCGGCGGCCGGGAGAAGCAGGGAGAACACCGAGCCGACGGCGGCAAATCCAAGCGCCCACCAAAACGACTCCTGGAACGCCCCCGCGGCCTGTGCCGGCGTGTGCGCCGTGGCCGCGGCGCCCGCGAGAATCGCCGTCAACACCGCGGCGCCGAAGGAGCCGCCGATCTGAGTCGCGATGCGGCTGATGATGGAAGCATCCGGCACCGCGGCTCGCGCAAGACCCTGGAAGGCCAGCGCCATCAGGGGGATCGTCACGGCACCGAGGCCGATTCCACGGATCAACAGTGCGATCATCAGCCAGACGTAGCCGGTCGCGCCGCCCGCGTAGGCGAACGGCAGGGTGCCCAGACCCATGATCGCGAATCCGCTCACCGCGAGCCAGCGCGCGCCCATCCTGTCAGAGAGCCGGCCGGCGATCGATCGGCTGGCGAACGTGCCGATCCCCTGCGGGATGAGCAACAGGCCGGTCTGGAGGGGCGTCAGGCCACGGAGCTGCTGGAAGTAGAGCGGGAGCAGCAGCTGTGCCCCGTACAGGCAGAGCCCCGACAGGAACAGCAGCAGCGACGAGGAGGCCAGCGGCCAGTGCCGCAGCAGCAGCACGTCGATGAGCGCTCGACCGCGGCGCCGCACCGCCCACAGCACGAACGCGGCCAGCAGCACGAGGCCGCCGATGAGCGGCGCGAGCACGTCGGCCCGGCCGAATCCGCCCGGCTTGCTCGCGTTGGACAGCCCATACAGCACGCCTACCAGCCCTGGCGCCATCATCGCGAGGCCGACGACATCGAGGGGGGTGCGCTCGACCGGGCCATCCTTCGGCAGGAAGATCCACGCCAGCACCATCCCGGCGACGCAGAAGGGCACGTTGACCCAGAACAGCCACGACCAGTGCAGATAGGTGAGGATCAGCCCGCCGACGACCGGGCCGAGGATCGGGCCGAGCACGGTCGGCAGGCTCACGACCGACATGATCGTGCCGAGCCTCTTGCCGCCCGCAGCCTGCATGACGAGCGTCAACGTGAGCGGCAGCATCAGGCCCCCGCCGACCCCCTGCACCGCTCGGAACGCGATCAGGCTCGGCGCGCTCCAGGCCAGGCTGCTCAGGATCGAGCCGAGCAGGAAGATCGCGAGCGCCACCATCCACAGGCGCTTGCTTCCCACCCGCTTCTGCGCCCAGCCGGCAAGCGGGACCGTGACCCCCAAGGCGAGCAGGTAGCCGGTGGTCACCCACTGGATCGTCGCCACCGTGGTGTGAAGGTCGATCGCCAGGGTGTGCAGGGCGACCGCCACGATGGTCGTGTCGAACACGACCGCCATGCCGCCGACGAGGACGACCCAGACCGTGCGCCAGACGGCGGGGTCGACCTTGGTGGCGGATGCGTCGCTCATTGATTCCGATCTCCTTTAGAAACAGCGTGTATCTTATCCACACCATACACTGATCAATTAGGGAACACAATGTCTCGTAACGAGGACGTGCGGGTTGCCCAGCGCCGGCGTGGCGTCGCGCTCGAGGAGGCGCTGCTCGACGCCACCTGGGAGGAGCTCGTCGAAAAGGGCTACGACGGCCTCACGATCGAGGCGGTGGCTGACCGAGCGCAGACGAGCCGCGCGGTCATCTACCGGCGCTGGCCCACCAAGCCGGACCTCGTGCTGGCCGCTCTTGCGCACCAGCGAAAGAAGGAGCGCATCGAGGTGCCCGACACCGGCAGCGTGCGGGAGGATCTGATCGAAGTGCTGCGCCGCCTCGGGCTTTCGCGGGCCCGTCTCGGCATCGCGGTGGCCATCCGGATGGGCGGGTACTTCTCCGACACCGGATCGAGCATGACCGAGCTGCGCGCCATGTTCGTGGCAGGGGGCGGCCCCGCGCTCGATACGATCCTGGCCCGCGCCGTCGAGCGCGGCGAGATCGTCCCGGCAAAGCTCACACCCCGCGTCGCCGCGCTGCCATATGACCTCTACCGGGCGGAGGTGATGATGACCCTGAAGCCGGTGCCGGATGCCGTGATCGAGTCCATCGTCGACGAGGTCTTCCTGCCCCTGGTCCGCCCCACTTCTTGCGAGGCCTGCTGATCCGCCCGCGGATAGGGCGATTGGTGCACCAACTGCCTGTTCCGAGCACCGCAAATGGGCGATTGGTGCACCAACGGCCCTTTCGATAACCCCCTCGGGAGGCGGTTCCGGCCGGAGCTTGTCTCTTGGGCTCGGGACGGGACACCCTACTAGGCTGCGGAGATGCCAGTCCATAACGACCTGTATCGAGCCTGGAGGGCAAGGTCCCCGGTGAAGCTCCGACTGCTCGATGGCCGCGAGGTCGAGGGTCGGATCGATCGCCTCAACGGCACCCTCACCGTTGTGGTGGCCGCCACCACTGGTGAGGTGGAGCTTCTGCAGGTGACATCAGATACGTCGTTGTGAGGTAGGTGCGTCTGTCACGGCGACGGGCAGTTCGGTCTCCAGGGCAGGATCGTGCGGTGATCGGCCCAGCCGACGTGCGCCCTGTTCGCCGGCCGGCCGGGCACGCACTGTTGGTGGCATTACCCATTCGGCCGGAGCGGGACCCCGCCACTGCAACGGCGTGGAGCCAGGGGAGCAGGATCTAATGCCAAAGTCGACCAAGCCGCCCCACCCGAAGGAGCTCCCGCAGGAGCACTGGAAGGAGCGGCCCGACGACCACGACTACCCAGCCGCCACGGACTATCTGACCCTTCTCGACTCAGATGACAGCGCCGGCGCACTGGTCGAATGACTGTGCAAGGCGGCGGTGGTGCACCGAAGGGCGAAGGACCTGCCCCACGCCAGCAAGCTCCCGTTATTGCCGGTCGACAACGCCCACGTCAGACAGGACCTGGACAAGGTCCCGTGGGCGGAAGGCTACACCGTATCTGCGCGAGCTACACGCCCTGGTCGTCCGCGTCGGGTGTCACCACATGAAAAGGGGGACCTGTTCATGGCCCTGAACGGCGAGGGTGGTACAGACGGTGGCACCGCGTATGTCACGAGGTTCGACGGCGTCCGCGTGCCGGCCGGCGAGTAGCGGCCTGGAGTGAGACTGACGCCGGCATTGCCAGGCTGAGGGCGGGGGGCGGCCGGAGCACCTGGCCGACGACGAGGTCGGCCGGGCGCTGGCTGCCACGGCCAGGGCGCGACGGGTTGTCCGGCCGGTGACGGATGGGCGTAAGCAGGGGTGGCCAGTGGCGCACCCCTGCTCACTACCAGCGCAATCGGCTGGCTCAATCCCCGTTGAGGGTCGCGACGCGGGTCAATTCAACGAAAAGCCTGTTGACTGCATCCTGTACCTCCGGAGTGGACCGGTTGGCTACTTCGTACAGGTCGTTGATCGCTTGCCTTAGGTTGGACGCCGGCGAAGGCGCTGTGAGGGGGATGATATGGGCGGTAGGCATCGGCGGAGCATGGTACGCCGCTGACATCCGTACTCAGGGCGATCGGGGCTGGATAGATTAGTCACCATCTGGGCGGTTGTCCTGACCCTCGCAAGCGATCGAGCAATGAGAAGGTGGGCCAGCGGCGGAGCGCAGAATCTACGCCCTCCAGCGAGGCAACGATAATTGATCATCTATCAGTATTGGAGCGACTGTTGCAGGTCTTTTCGCGCCTCCGGGGACGAGCGAAATCACCTACTCGACTGACGGCTGCACCGAACGTGCCGGGTGGACCTTGACCCCTTTCCGACGGTTCACCTGCAGCGGTCAGTCGAGTCTCGGCCGACTCCGCCTCATCTGGGGAACCACCGCACCGAGCCGGCGGGGAGCTACCAGGAGCCACGCCTCGAGCAGTGACATGGTGGCGGGGACGAGCGCCGGCCGGATCACCGTCGCATCGATGATGACCGAGAGGCCAAGACCGGGCGCCAGCATCTTGATGACCGGGTTCTCGGCGAGCAGGAGGGAGAAGCAGACGCAGCTCACCGATCCGTGCAACGCATCCACCCTCTCGGTTCTTGCGTCGGCGGTGGCGGAGACGAGTCGGATGAGGACACTTCGTCGTCTCGGAGACGACTCAGCCGGAGGGTGACCGCAGCCGGTTCTGAACCGGCCGCTCACCTCGGTTCCGGTGCCGCACCGAGCTCGCACTCCGGACCCGCCGGTACCGCGGCCCAGAACCAGGGATTTCCCCGATAGCCGAATCGTGCAGAAGCCCGTAGGATCCCCCAAAATCTGCCCCGCATCCGCCGAGTCAGGCGACTCATCAGGGCGCCCACGGGAGATAGTGAAGATGCCGCTCTACCCGCCCTTCGGCCGCGTGACGCTGCTCGGTCTCTGGGCCCTTCCGGTGTGGGCTCTCTCTCTGCTGCTGGGAACCATCACCCATCAGCCCCCGCCGCAGACCGACCTGGCCGCCTGGAGCACCTACGTCACCACTCCGGTGTTCCTCTACAGCCACCTCTTCGCCAGCATCCTGGGGGGCGCCATCGGCGTACTGGGCATGATCGCGTTCGCCATCGTCCTCGCGGACCGCGGATCGGTCCGCTTGGGACTCTCGGCACTTATCGCCGGCGTCCTCGGGAACACGCTGCTGACCGCGCTCTTCGGCATTGCCGCCTGGGCGCAGCCGGCGATCGGTCGCCTGTACCTGACCGGTCGTCACGCCGAAGCCGGCTCGCTGTACTACGACGCGGCTCAGCCGGCGTCTCTTGTCGTCACGGGCCTGATCGGGGTGGTGCTGCTGGCGACCAGCGTGCTCCTCTTCGGCATCGCCGCTGCGCGGTCGGGGTGGCTGCCGCGGTGGGCCGGGATCGGCCTCGCTGTCTCGGTCCGCTCTTCGCCATCGTCGGATTCGCCCTCGACGACTTCATCGAGACCATTGGCACCGCCCTGATGCTGCTCTGCTCGGCCTGGATAGCCGCCGCCGCGTGGCGAGCCACCCGCGCGGCGCAGGCAGACCCCGCGGTGCACGGTTGAGTGAGTTGGACTCGGATGCGGTCCCAGGAGATGCCCGAGCTGGGCCGGTAGCCGGTGAGGGTCGGTCCTGGCTTACGATCGATTGGTGCCCGCCATCGTCACCGTGGAGACAGTGCACCCGCGGACCCTGGCCGCGGTGCGGCGCGAGGTCGCGCAGGGCGGGATCGCCTCGGCCTGGGGGCCTGCGCTGGACAAGGTCTGGGAGTTCATTCGCAGCCGGCCGGGCCTGTGGACCGATGGCCACAACATCTTTCTCTATCACCAGCCGTCGCTGCCGGGAGCGCCGATCCAGTGCGACTTCGGCGTCGAGGTGACGCGCACCTTTGACACCGCCGGAGAGGTCTACGCGACCCAGACTCCAGACGGCGAAGCCGCCGTTGCGGTCCACCGTGGCCCGTACCACCTCTTGGGCGAGACCTACAGCGCGATCGACACGTGGATGGCGGCCAACGGCAGGGAGCCGGCCGGCCAGTCGTGGGAGATCTACGGCGATCCGACACCCGATCCGGCCGACACCGAGACCACGCTCGTCCGCCTCCTGAAGTAGCTCCGGCGAAGCCCCAGGGGGGCCGGCTGGACCTGTCCCGGATCCGTGGGGATCCTCCGCTCAGAGGACCTCAGCCGGCGTTCATCTCGACCAGCATCATCCCGTTCACGAACACCGGCTCGATGCGGATGACGAAGTCCCGCTCCCCTGCTGCCCAGCTGGTCAGGCGCTCCATATACCGGGCTGCCTCGTCCGCGTCTGACACGGCCCGGGCGGGACCCCTGACGACGACGCTCCACCCGACATGGCGGTCGAGGTCGATGCTGTCGGCCTGGTACGCCACCACCGCCCCCTCGTTCACGGCCGAGACCAGCTCCGACCACTGGCTGGTGCGGATGATGATCGCCTCCTCGTCCATCAAGTGATTGACGGGACGGACGGCAGGTACCGACCGGTGCATGTAGACGACGCGACCGAAGGAGACGGTGGCCAGGAGCCGGAGCGACTCGGCCCTCGAGAGGTCGTCCGTCCGGCGCGGTTCGAGGCTCATCGGTTTGGACGCTCACCGGCACTCTACGTCCCGCCGCGGGGGAGCCGCCCTCACCCGGTCGCTCAGACGAACGCCCTCGACGTCACCGTCGCCCGGTAGAGCGTTGCCAGCCTCTGCTCGAGGTCCTGATAGACGGGGGTGGCACGGGGACGGGGTCGCCAGGTTCGGGCCAGCCGCAGCGGCGGCGGGGCCGGAGCCCCGAGCCGGCGCAGGGCGAGCACCGCCGCGCCCCGGCTCGAGGCCTCGTCCACCTGCACCGCCGATACCGGCTTGCCGAGTGCGTCCGCGACGACCTGACACCACCCCGGTGACCCCACCAGGCCGCCACCGCTGATGACGGTCCGGCCTGCACCGCGGAGAAGGACGTCGAGCCCGCGATCGACGGGCCGCAGCAGCGCCGCCGCCGCTTCCATCCCGGCCCGCGCCAGGTCGAGCGCCGAGCTCGACTCGCGGAGACCGGCCACCGCTCCGGTGGCACGCGGAGCGAATCCAGGGCTTCGCTCGCCGTTGAGGAGGGGCAGGAACGTGAGCAGAGCGCTGGCCGGCGGAAGCCGCCGGAGCGCATCCTCGAGCGTTCCGCCCTCCACCCTCAGGCTGTTCAGCAACCAGGCATGGAGGCTGCCGCCGTTGTTGTAGGCGCCGCCGGAAAGATACCTCGCCTCGTCGATCACATAGCACCAGAGCCCCTCGGGGAGGTCTGCCGGGCGCGAGTCCAGGGCCGTCCGCAGAGCGGCCGAGGTGCCGATCGTCAGGGCGCGTCGTGACGCCCGGTCACCGTCGGTTCCCACGGTCGCGGTCGCCCCGTCCCCGGCGGCCCCGAACCACCTGGCCCGGGCCAGCCGTGCCAGTCCCCGACGCGCCTCCCGGCGGAGGTCCGTGTACTCCTCCACCCGGCACGGCAGCGCGGCTGCGGCAACCTCCAGCCGCCCCGTCAGCTCGGTGTCCCAGGTTCCGTCGTCGAGCCGTCGCAGCCCGGTCCCCGAGGCCATCGAGGCGGAGGTCCCCAGCTCGCCGAAGAGCTCCAGGTGGAGGTAATCCGTGAAGCTCACCCAGTGCCGCACCCGGGCCCAGACCGCCGGGGCGTCCTGCCGGCACCAGGCGAGCTTCGCCGGCCAGTAGCTGGTGTGGACCGCCGCCCCGGTGCGCGATCGCACGCCGGCGAAGACAGGGTCCCGGAGCAGCTCCTGCGCCTGCCGCCAGCTGCGCTGATCCGACCAGAGCCAGATCGCGGTGGCGGGTCGGTGCGCGGCGTCGAGGCCCAGCACCGCGTGCCAGAAGCAGGAGGTCCCGACGGCAGATACGCGGTCCCGCGGACCCAACGCGCGCAGGGCACGCGCCAGCACGGATCGGCACTGTGCGGCCAGCCGGCGTGCGTCCAGCTCCGCACCACCCGTCGCGTCCATGCGGGCCTGATAGGCGATCCGCGCCGCGCTCCCTGCCACCGGCTCCGCCGACTCGTCGTAGAGCGCCGCCCGCACCGAACTGGTCCCGATGTCGAGTACCGCGATCAGTTCTCGCGTCACCGCCGCACTACCACAGTGACGATCATCCTCCGACCGCACTGCCGCCATCGGTCAGGCTGGCGCTCGTGGGATATCTAGACTCGCGCGGGGTGTCCCTTCACGCGGTGGTCTTCGACCTGGACGACACGCTGCTCGCGGCGACCCGCGCCCGCATCCGGGCGAACCGCATCTTGCGGGAGCTCGGCATCCACCCCCTGCGCTGGCGTGCGGTGGGTGACGGCTGGTGGCGCCGCTACGTGCAGGGCGAGATCACCAGTCAGGAGCTGCGCCACGGCCGCTGGCTGGCGGTCGGCCTGGAAGGCGACGCGGCGGTGGCGGCCGATCGGGCCTGGCGAGCGGTCGCCTTCGACTGTGAGTTCCGGATCGGCGCGCGACGCCTCCTGCGGGAGGTGCATGCCGCTGGTCTGCGGACCGCGATTCTGACCAACGGGACCATCGACCCCCAGCGCCTCAAGATCGAGAAGCACGGCCTGGCCGAGCTCGTCGACCTGGTCGTGGTGACCGAGGAGATCGGAATCCACAAGCCGGACCCGCGTGCCTTCCGACAGGTCGTGGGGGCGCTCGGCGTCGATCCCCACGATGCGGCCATGGTCGGCGACGACCTGAGCAACGACGTCGACGGCGCCCTTGCCGCCGGCTTCCGGCAGGCCGTGTGGCTGGCGCGGCCGCCCGTCGACCACCATCCCGACCCGCGTGCCACCGTGGTCAACGGTCCCCGCCGGGTGCCGGAAGCGCTGGGCCTGGCCCCCGGCTGACCGGCGGGCAGGCACTCCGGTTCAGCGCTCGGCCGCGCCCACCCGGGCGGCTCGCTTCACCGCCTGGCGGTGCAGCGTGTACGCCACGTAGAGGGCGAGGCCCCGCGGCTGGTACCGCAGCCGGGCGGCGATCGTGGTGCCGCTCGAGATCGCGGCGCGCAAGTCCGCCTCGCCATGCCCGGGATAGAGCGTGTAGGCACGCCCGATCGCGTCCAGGATATGGGCGTCCGAGTTGCCGACCTGTGGCAGTGCGAGCTCCTCCTGCATGCGGTGCGCCATCTGGTTGTAGAGGTACATGCCGGGGGTCGCATTCTCGACCTCGATGGCGTCGAACCGGACGCGGGCGGTGATCCAGCCCACCCCGTGGACCTTCCCCTCCACGTTCCCTGGCCGCTCCACGCGCCAGCAGGGGTGGGGAGCGATCGCGATCCCGCCCTGTTCGTGGATCGCCGCCACCGTGACCTCGGCCGGCATGCCCGCCGGTACGTGGTTGCGGAGGAAAAGGCCGATGATGTGGCCGTCGCGGGACGAGACCTCCTCGCCGACGATGACGAACGGTGGGTCGGGCAGGCTGGCGGCGTACTCGCGGGCGACCAGCGCGCCCTGGATGGTGTCGTGATCGGTGATCGCAATCGTGTTCAGGTGCCCGTCCCACCGCACTCGGTCGATCACGGCTTCGGGGGACGGCCAGCCATCGCTGAAATTCGTATGGCAGTGCAAGTCCGCCACGCCGCTTTGGGGCATCCGTCCCATCCTACGGCGCACGTGGTCCCCCCGATTCATCACACAGACAATGACTGACCGTCAGTCGGGACGGTTCGGAACGGACAAGTCCCTTGCCAATTGCCCTGGAACCGTGCATGGTTTCCAGCGGAGGTTTATCCATGCAAGGCGAGATGATGGATTTCCCGCTCACGACACAGCACGTGATGTGGCGGATCGACAAGTTCTTCCGGCGCAAGATCGTCGCCAGCAAGGTCGCGGGCGGCATCCACCGATACACCTACGGCGACATGCTCGCGGGCGCGGCCCGCGTCGCCGGCGCACTCGATCGCCTCGGCCTCAAAGGCGGCGACCGGGTGGCGACGCTGGGCTGGAACAACCACCGCCACCTGGAGCTCTACTACGGCGTCCCCTGCTCGGGACGCGTCCTCCACACGCTCAACCCCCGCATCTTCCCCGACCAGCTCTCCTTCATCATCGGGGAGGCGGAGGACTCGGCGCTGTTCGTCGACGCCACCCTGCTCCCGGTGCTGGGCAGGATCCACGATCGGCTGCCGTCTTCCCTGCAATCGATCGTGGTCATGAACGAGGGCGGCGGGCCTCTCCCCGAACATCCCTTCCAGAACCTGGTCGACTACGACGAGCTGATCGGTGCCGAGCGGTCCGAGTACGCGTGGCCGGTCCTGGACGAACGCCAGGCGGCCGCCATGTGCTACACGTCGGGCACCACCGGCAACCCCAAGGGAGTCGTCTATTCACATCGCTCCCAGCTGCTGCACTCGTTCGCGTGCATCCTGGGCGAAGGACTGGGGCTCACCGAGCAGGACTGCGTGCTGGCCGTCGTTCCCATGTTTCACGCCAACGCCTGGGGACTGCCCTACGCCTGCGGGATGGTCGGCGCCAATCTCGCCCTCCCCGACCGCTGGGCCGGAGACCCGGTCGCCCTGGTCGAGATGGTGCAGGCCGAGAAGGTCACGCGGCTGGCGGGCGTGCCCACGGTGTTCATCGCCCTGCTCCGCCACCTGGAGCAGACCGGCACCCGTCTCGAGGGTGTCAAGTCGGCGGTGGTCGGCGGGTCGACCGCCTCTCCCGCCCTCATCGACCGGATGGCCGAGGAAGGGATCACCGTGTACCACGCCTGGGGCATGACCGAGTCCTCGCCGATCGGCACCATGCGCGCGATCCGCAGCTGGCTGAGCCCTGAGGAAGCGAAGAGCGCGGCCTACAGCCAGGGCATCGCGGTGCCCGGCGTCGAGATCCGGCTGACCGACTCGGTGACCGGTGAGGAAGTGCCGTGGGATGGCGAGACCTGGGGCGAGATCGAGCTTCGTGGACCCTGGATCGCGTCGCAGTACTACCAGAACACCGACCCTTCCAAGTTCACCGCGGATGGCTGGCTGCACACCGGCGACGTGGCGACGATCGACCAGAACGGGTACGTCCGCATCGTGGACCGCACCAAGGACGTGATCAAGTCAGGCGGGGAGTGGATCAGCAGCGTGGACCTGGAGGGGGAGATGATGGCGCATCCCCAGGTGCTGGAGGCCGCGGTGGTCGGCGTTCCAGACCCGGTCTGGCAGGAGCGGCCGCTCGCGTTCGTGGTCCCCAAGGACGAGTTCAAGGGCACCCTCACCGACGAGGACATCAGGGCTTTTCTTGCCGAGCGGGTTCCGAAATGGTGGTTGCCGGACCGCATCGTCTTCATCGACGAGGTCCCCAAGGGCGCGACCGGCAAGTTCGACAAGAAGGTGCTGAGGACGCTTCCGGTAGCGGCGCCGGCGCCCTGAGGCGCGGCCGGGGTGCCGCGGCGGGCTCGCTATACTCTGTGATCGCCTCGCGTGCGGCGGTGGCGGAATGGCAGACGCGCTAGTTTCAGGAGCTAGTGGGGGTTTCCCCGTGGAGGTTCAAGTCCTCTCCGCCGCACCAACCCGGTGATACTCCCGTTTCTCTGAAAAAGCCCCGCCGAGTGGCGTCATGCAGCAGTCATGCAGCGGGGCTGAGGCTGACGTGGTAGCCGAGAAGCTCGAGACGTCGGACGTTGCGTCGGACCAGGGCCTCGCGATCACGTCGATCGAAGTGGTCGGCACCCAGGTCCTGGTAGTAGGTGCCGTCCTTGAGCAGGTGGTAGATGGTGACCAGGATCGCGTGTGCGACCGCGATCAGAGCGCGCTTGGCTCCCCGCTTGGCCTTGAGGCGGTGATAGAGGGCGGAGAAGTACGAGTCCTTCGCCCGTGCCGCTGCCTGCGCGGCTTCCACCAGCGCGCCACGCAGGAACTGGTTGCCGGCTCCGATCCAGCTCGATCGTCGCTTGCCCGCCGATTCGTTGTTGCCGGGGCAGAGCTTGGCCCAGGAGGCGAAGGCCTTGTCGTTGCGCCAGTAGCGCATGTCAAGACCGATCTCGGCCAGGATCCGTTGCGCGTTGCGTCTGCCGATGCCAGGGATCTGCTCGAGCCTGGCGAAGACCGGCTCAAAAGGGCGCATGCGGGCCTCGATCTCCTGGCTCACCGCGTCGATCTCGCCCTCCAAGAACTCGATGTGCTCGAGCAAGCGCTTGAGCATGAAGCGCTGATGAGGACCCACCGAGCCCTCCAACGCCAGGCTCAGAGAGGCACGCTTGGTTCGCAGCTTGCCCTGTGCCAGCCCCGCCATCTGGTCGCTATCCGTCTCCCCCGACGCCAGCTGCTCGAGCATCATGCGACCGCTTTTGCCGAGCACGTCGGTGGCCACGTCGCCGAGCTTGATGTTTCCCCCCTCCAAGACTTTCTGCAGCCGGCGTACCTCATCCGCACGATCCTCGATCAGGCGCTGCCGGTAGCGCATCGCCTCTTGCAGCTCTCGCTGCGGACGCTCCGGAACTCGACTCGCGGTGAGCAGCCCGTGGCGCAGCAGGTCAGCAATCCATTGCGCATCCTTGACGTCGGTCTTGCGTCCAGGGACCGCCTTCATATGCGCTGGGTTGACCAGCATCAACTCCATCCCCTGTCCTTCCAACAGGTTGTAGACCGGCTTCCAGTAGCTGCCCGTGCTCTCCATCGCCAGCACCCTCACCCGTTCCCGCTGCAGCCACTCCAACAGCCTCAGCAACTCCCGGGTCATGGTGCCGAACCTGCGCACCTGCTCCCCCTCCGGGGTTCGCAGCCAGGCCACCACCGTCTTCTTGTGCAGGTCCAGCCCGCAGCAGCGCTCGACGACCACCTCCATGACCGACCACCCTCCCTGGCTGAAATGGGTCAGCGGGTGAACTGCTCGGAACAGAGTTTCCTCTGCGTGTTCTCGCCCCATCGGGCCACCATCGCGGGTGCCATCAGTTCACCGGCCCAGATTCACGCTCGGTCTCCCGCCGACCAAACACGGTTGCGGGCCACTCGCTGTCAGCCCATTTTCATCCCCTCGGGTGCCGCTCCGCGGCATGCCGATTCACGCGAAAACGGAAGTTAGTCGGGCACCGAGGGTGGGGCAAGCCGCCTCCGCAGCCGCTCCAGCTCGGCCTCCTCCCGACCTCGCTCCACCGCCCGCCCGCAGGCCGCGTGGTAGGGCTGGTCGTCGAGCCAGAACGTGGCCTCGCCGGCCTCGATGAGCCCGTCGCCGGCCGTGCACGGCTGTGGGCCGGCGGGCCGGGGCGAGCGCGCGTGGTCCCGGCTCGGGGACGCGGGGCCGCCCAGGCCTTTGGACAGCCGGTGCGCCAGCCGGACGTCGTCCGCCATGCCGTCGCCCATCTCCCCCACGCTACCCTGTGCAGCGATGGCAGAGCCGTCGGGGGCGCGAGGCGCGCGACGCGGTGCTCCCCGGGATGGCCTGACCGCACCCTACGTGCTGCTCCTCGCGGTCGGCCTGGTCTCGTTCTTCATCATCCTCCTGGCCTTCGGGCAGCTGATCCGGGGCACGGCGCCCTGGGAGCATGTCGACGCGCCGGCCCACATCGAAGGCGTCTACCGCTACGACCCCGGCACCGGGCACACCACCTCCGGCGCCCGGACCAGCTTCCGCACGGGCGAAGCGTTCGCCGCGCGCGTCGACTGGGGCTCCCTCCCAGCCGGCCTCCAGGTGGGGGCTCGCTGGTACGACGACAGCGGCGTCGACTGGGGCGGTATCCAGCCGGAAACCGCCGGGCAGCTGGCTACCGGCGGCCCCTCCCTGGTCCCGATGGTCCGCAGCGACGCTCCGGCCGGTGTCTACACCCTTGACGTGATGCGCTATACGGGCGGCCGCCCGGTCCAGATCCTGGGGCGGACGAACGTCACCGTAAGGGCATGAGCGCGGTCGTCGCCGCCAACCCCGGCCGGTTCCGCCCGCGACGCCACGCCGCGGCGGCCGTGATCGCCGCTCTGGTGGTTGTCGTCATCCTGGCCGGAACCATCCTGTCACAGGTCATCCGGGGCGTTCAGGTGGCCACCCTGCTGTTCGGCGTGCCCGCGATCGCCTGTTTCGTCGCCGGCACCGTCTTCGAGATCCGGGGCCTCGCCGAGCACCGGGCGGAGCGGCGTCGCGACGTGGTACGCGGCGGGCTGCTGTTCGGCCTTGGCTTCGTGCTCTGGGTGCTGGTCGCCGAGTCCGCATTCCTCTTCACCGGCGACGCCCCCGCGCTGGTCCTCGGCTGCGCTGCCGCCTGCCTTCCCACCACGGCGTTCGGCCTCTGGGTCGTCCATCGCATCGATCGCTACGAAAAGGAGCCGTGGCGCGTCGTGCTGGTCGCGGCCATCTGGGGCGCGATCGTCGCCACCACCCTGGCTCTGATCGGCGAGGTGATCTGGGATCTCCTGGTCGGAGCCTCGATCCCGCCGGGCACGGCGGCCAACGTCTCGGACGGGATCTCGGCCGGGTTCATGGAGGAGATCGCGAAGGGCCTCGCAGTGCTTTTCCTCTATCTGCTCATGCGCGACGAGTTCGACGGCCTGGTCGACGGCATCATCTACGGCGCGATCGTCGGTCTCGGGTTCAATTTCATGGAGTCGACCATCTACATGGTCAGCGCCTATCAGCAGCTCGCCCAGACCGGCGGCCCTGGAATCGCCGGAGCCGGAATCCAGTGGTTCATACGGCAGGTGGTCGATCTCTTCACCGGTCACGCGACCTACACCGCGCTCACCGGAGCGGGTTTCGGGCTGGCGCGCCAGTACCCCAGGCTCTGGCAGAAGCTCCCCATCATCGCCGCCGGCTGGCTGAGCGGGATCGCGGCCCACCTCGTCTTCGACTCCTGGATCGCCGTCATCCCGGCCCAGACCCTGATCCAGGTCCTGCTCCGTGAGGTGGCGGGCGGCGCGGTCTGGACTGCGATCGTGCTGGTCCTGCTGGGGATGGGCCTCAACGCCGAGGGCCGCGCCATCGACCTCCACCTCCGGTCGGAGGCAGCCTCCGGGAGGGGGGCGATCCGCCCCCAGGAGGTCCGTCTGCTGCGGCAGCCGCTGTCGCGTCTCTCGGAGCGCGTGCGCGCCTTCCTCCACCACGGGCCGGGCGGGTGGCTGGCGGTGAGCCGGCTGCGCAACGCCCAGCTGGATCTCGCGCTCGAGCAGTGGCACCGCGAGCGCAAGGTGATCGAGACGCCGCTGGAGGCGGAGGACCTGCTCCGCCGGCGCGTCATCCAGCTTCGCGGGCAGGTTCCTCCGGGCGCGCTGGCGACGTCGTGAGCAAGGCCGCTCGGGCGAGGAGGTCGGCGATCGCACGATGGATCGAGAGTGGGATCGCGTCCACATCGGGGTCCACGGTCCCGCGCATCCCGTTGACGAGCCCGAGCTCGACCCCGAAGAGAAGGAGTCGCTCCTCGTCGTCTCCGGTGTGGATCAGATCGTCGCGGGCCGTGCGCCGGGCGAGCAGGTCCGCCAGCGCGTAGGCCGCCCAGTTGGAGGTCCCGCCCGTGAGCAGCACGCTGGTCGGGGTGACCGCCGCGATGCCGCCTCCGCAGCCGCAGGTGCATTGCCGGGCGAAGGGGACCGCCTCCCGAACTGTATCCGGGATCGATCCCATCCCGATCTCGTTGCCTCCGTCGCCGACGCCCAGGGTCGGAATGCGTTCGGCCGCCGCCAGCTCGAACAGGGTGTCGAGCGCGGCCTTGCCCTCCCCCACGTCGCGCCCGCGGGAGTTGTGGAAGACGCCCTGAGCGTTGCGGCCCAGCCGCTCGATGCTGACCAGGACCGCCGGCCGCTCGTCGCGTAGAAGGTCGCGGGCGGCCGCGGCGGGTTGGTGGAGCGGAAAGGCCCTTGGGCGCAGCGGCACGCCGGACCACGCAGCCAGCTCCTCCAACGGGGGCAGGACGTCCTGCTCGGCGACCAGCAGCACCCGCAGACCCAGTGCCTCGACCAGGACCCGAGCCAGCACGATGGCACCGGCCGGCCCGTCACTCTCGATCTGTGCGGTGCTGACCCAGGGACGCGGGGCGAGGCCGGTGGTGAGGAGCACCGTGGAACCCGGAGTCAGCCGCGCGAACAGGTCCGCCCCCGACGCCAGCGGCGAACCACCGGCGCGAGTCCGCGCGGCTACCGCGAGGGCTCCCGCACCTCTCCCTCCCAGATCGAGGTTGGATATCTCGTCGAGCAGGCCGTCCATGGTCGCCGACCCAGTCTTCCAGATTCCGTCGCACACCCCCCGCTGGTTCTCCCCGAGATGCCGGCACTCAGGGCAAGAAAGGCGCCGGCGAACCCCGCATTTGCCGGCATATGGGGGCATGTGTGACACGCGGTGGAGCGGGCGAGGGTCAGGCGGCGACCGCCCGCTCCGTGACCAGATCCAGGTAGTGGGAGCGCAGGTCCGCGGTCGCCGCCTCCCAGGTCCAGGTGGTGTCGACCGCTTCGCGGGCGCGACCTCCCAGCTCGACGCGGCGGCCGCGATCCTCGACCAGGTCGCCGATCGCCTCCACCCAGCGCTTGGTGTCGCCCGGCGGGAGGAGCAGCCCGTCCTCGCCGGACCGGACCAGGTCGGGGACACCGCCGGCGTCCGCCGCGACCACGGCCAGGCCCGACGCCATCGCCTCCAGGACCACCAGCCCGAGCGTCTCGGTGTCGGAGGGGAACGCGAAGACGTCGGCTGACGCGTACGCCTGAGCCAGCTCATCCCCGTCCAACCGTCCGACGAACGTGGTCGGGGAGCCCCTGGAAGGCCTGCTCCAGCGTCGCGCGGTGGGGGCCGTCGCCGACCAGCGCCAGCCGCGCCCCGGGGAGGGCGTCGAGGACACCGCGCAGGCGGCCGATCCCCTTCTCGGCCCCGAGGCGGCCCACGTACAGCAGGAGCGCCCCTTCCGAGTTGGTGCCCAGGAGACGGCGGCGCATCTCGGCACTCCGGCGCCCGGGATGGAACCGGGCCGCGTCGACGCCGCCCCGCCACCCCAGTCGAAGCCGCGGGAAGCCGTGCCGCCGCAGCTCCTCTTCCATCGGGCGCGAGATGCAGAGATTCCGGTCGGCCTCGGCGTGGACTCGTCGCAGCATCTGCCAGGCGACCGGCTCCAACGCACCCAGGCCGTAGTGGTGGAGGTAGCGGGGGAGGTGGGTGTGGAAGGAACAGACCAGCGGTACCCGGTGGCGCCTCGAGTGATAGATGGCGTTAAGCCCGAGAACTGCCGGGTTCACCGCGTGGACGACGTCGGGCCAGAACTCGTCCAGCTCGCGGTTGACCGCGGGCCGCGGCAGCGCCACCGACAGGTCCGGGTAGGCGGGCAGTGGGAAGGCGCGCACCCCGCGGACGCGAACCCCCGCGTGCTCCGAAGGCCCCCCCTCCTCACCCCCGAACTCCGCAGCTCCGTTCCGCCCCGGACCGGGCACCAGGAGCAGCACCTCGTCGCCCAGCTCTCGGAGATGACGCAGCGCCTGGCAGAGGCGGGTCACGATGCCGTTGGTCTGAGGGAGGAAGGTCTCGCTCACGATCGCGATGCGAAGTGGGCCCCCCATCAGACCGCCGGGGTGGAGATGGGGACGCCCGTGGGCCTGGCCCAGAGCCAGCTCAGGTACCCCCAGAGGGTGCGCGGGTTGGGGACCCGGCCCAGCGGCTGGACCGTTCCCGCTGACAGGCTCCGCCGCATGTCCGCCGCGCTCCGGCCCTCGAACGCCGTGACGGCCAGGCCCAGCGCCTCCCGGACGTGGGCGTCGGAGCCACCCACGCCGATCAGCCCGAGCGCGGTCGCCTCGGCCGTCGCCCGGAGGTTGGCCTGCACCATGGACAGGGTGACGCCGCCGTTTCGGACCTCGACGGCGTCGAACGGCACCTCGCCGATCAGCCGTCCGACCCCGTGGCGGCGGCGGCGGGGATGTTCGTCCGCATGCCAGAAGGGGTGCGCGGCGATCGCGATCCCGCCCTGGCGGTGGATGTCCGCCACCGTGTCGGCTGCGCTCTGCCCGGGCGCTACCGGGCGCTTCAGGAACAGACCCAGGATGTGACCGTCCAGGCTCGTAACCTCCTCGCCCACGACGATCTCGAGGCCGGTGATCCCGCCCGGCCGCCGGGCGATGTCCACCGCCCGCAGAGCGCCGTCGAGAGTGTCGTGATCGGTGACCGCGAGGACGTCGAGCCGGCGCCGCCGTGCCTCCGCGACCACAGCGGCGGGGCTGTCGGATCCGTCGCTGTAGTGGGTGTGGCAGTGCAGGTCGGCCCGTCCCGAGGGCCGCCCCACCGCCCGGACCGGGATCGGTGGAGCACCGGAAGGTGATACCGACATCCCCACACTTACCCATCAGATGGGGTTAACGGCGCAGCCCCGAACGGTTAGGAAGTGGTCAATGCCGTTCGGTCACCGCCAGTTTCGAGATATCTTTCCGTAGCTACGGTGAAGAGCGGGACGGGGTGCGTGGCGACCCGGCTGGTGGTCGGCCTGGACGTGGGCGGCACGAAGCTCGCCATCCGGACACAGTCCTGGGACGGCCAAACGACGACCGACCGCGTGCTGTCCGCTGCCGGCTGGCGCGTGGAGCGGCGGCGGAGGCGGCATCCTGGCTGCTGGACCGGATCCGAGCGACCGTCGAGGCGGTGGCGGTTGGAGCCCAACGGTGCAACACCGACGAGTGCGCCCGGGCGCTGGAGGCGGCGCTGCGGGAGCGGGGTGGCGGCGACCGTCCTCAACGACGCCATGCTGGTGGTGCCCGCCGCGGGGCTCGACGAGGGGCTGGGCGTGATCGCCGGCACCGGCTCCATCGCAGTCGGGCGCACCGCCGAGGGCCGGTTCGTCATGGCCGGCGGGTGGGGTTGGGTGCTGGGTGACGAAGGCGGCGCCGTCAGCCTGGTCCGTGCCGCGGCGCGGGCCGCGCTGCTCGCCCGGGACGAAGGGGCCGAGGACCATGAGCTGCTCCGACGTCTGGAGGTAGCGTTCGACGTCGCTGACCCCGACGAGCTCACGCTCTCCATCACCATCGATCCGTCGCCCGCCCACCTGGGCCCCGCCGCCCCCGCCGTGTTCGCCGCCGCCGACGCCGGTTCCACGCTGGCCCGGGACGTGATCGCCGAAGGGGCCTCGGCGCTCGCCACCCTCGTCGATCGGCTGCTGCGAAAGGGAGCCGCCGGTCGGGTGGTGGTCGCCGTGGGTGGCGTCATGACCGGTCAGCCACGGTTCTTCCTGAGGTTCCGCGAGCGGGTCCTCGAGGCCCACCCCGACCTCGACGTGCGCCTGCTGGAGGCCCCTCCGGTGGCCGGGGCGCTGGTCCTGGCGCGACGGCTGGCCGAGCGTGAGGGGACCGGATCAGCCGGCCGGACGCTGTAGCGGCCGCCGCGGTCCGCGGCGTGGGCGGCGCGGGAACGGCGACAGCTCCAGGATGCGGACCACCCGGTAGCGGTGCGGCCGCCAGTGCTCGAAGAAGGGCTCGATCTCCTCCTCGGCGAGCGTCCGGCCGAGGAACGCGTAGCCCGCGAGGTCGGCGAGATGGTAATCGCCGAGCGGCAGGGCGTCGGCATCGCCGAGCGCTCGCTGGCCGACCTGCGAGGCGGTCCATACGCCGACCCCGGGAATCGAGCGCAGACGGCGGTACACGGGCTCGGGATCGTCTTCCGGGCCCGTCCGCTGGACGGCGCGTTCGAGCGAGGGAGCGACGCGGAGGGACGCCATCGCCGCCCGCATGCGGTTCCCGTCGACGCCCGCACGCAGCCACTCCCAGGACGGAAGCGACGACCACTGCTCCGAGCTCGGCGGCACCCGCATGCCGGCCGGAGCGGGCCCCGGCGCCGGGTCGCCCAACCTCTGCACGAGACGGCGCCACGCGGAGCGAGCGTCGAGCCCGATCACCCGCTGCTCCAGGATCGCCGGCAGCAGTGCCTCCAGGATCCGCCCGCTGCGCGGGACCCGAAATCCCCGCAAGAGCCGGTGCGCCCGTGCGAGGGCCGGCTCCTCGGGATCGAACGTCTCCGGATGGTCGCCGTCGCCGAGCAGACCGGGCAGCCCGGTCAGAAACTCCTCCGCGCCCTCGCCCCAGGCGTCCGCGTGCACCTCGCCCTGCACCTGCCAGAGGCGATAGGTCACGCCACCCGACGAGAGCAGGCTCGTCCGCCAGACCGTTCCGGCCCCGTCGACTCGGTGACAGGGGTCGAACCGGCCGTGCTGCAGGTCGGACAGCGTGGCGCGGACGTCGAGAGCGAACGGTGGGCGCCAGACCCGACGCCGGGGCGGCTCGGCGCCCACCGGGATGCCCCCAGGCTCAGGCGCGGGGTGGGGTAGCGGTCGTGGGACTGCCTCCGCGCCGGCCCCGCCCGCCACGGCGGCGGCGCTGAGCGGGTGCAGATCCGCCGGGTGCCGGTGCTGCCGCCCGGGTGGCGCCGTTGTGGTGCGCCGCCGGCCGTTCCGGCGTCGGCGTCTCGCGGTACGTCCACTCGCCGTCTTCGAGCAACCGTGGCAGATCCACGTCCCGCAAGTGCGGCGCTCCCTGACGGCGAAGCTTGGTCCAGGCCAGGCGGTCCTCAGGGGTGACGAACGTCAGCGCCCAGCCGTGACCGCCCATGCGCGCCGTGCGACCGATGCGGTGGGTCAGCCACTGCGGCGTGTCGGGCAGCTCGAAGTTGACGACCAGCGCCACGTGGCTCACGTCGAGGCCGCGGGCCGCGACGTTGGTGGCGACCAGGACGTCGACCTGGCCTTGCCGGAACGCCGCCATGGTCCGGTCACGCGCACTCTGGCCCAGGTTCCCCTGGAGCTGAAGAGACTGGATGCCGCGGCGGCGCAGCTCCGTGTGCAGCTTGCCCACGCCATGCTTGGTCCGGCCGAACACGATCGCCGAGCCGTCGAACTGCTTGAGCAGGCTCACCAGCACGTCGACCTTGTCGACACGCTCCACGCGAGCCAGACCGTGCTCCAGGGCGGGCTCGTCGGGCGCCTCGACCCGGATCCGAGCCGGCTCCTTCAGATGGCGGTCGATCATGCGGCTCACCCAATCCGGCATGGTGGCGGAAGCGAGGACCGTCTGCGGCTCGTAGGTCATGCCGATGATCCGCTCTACGTCGGGGGCGAACCCAACGTCCAGCATCTCGTCCGCCTCGTCGAGGACCAGGTACTCGACGCGAGAAAGTGAGAGCAACCGGCGCTGCACCATGTCGAGGATCCGGCCGGGTGTTCCGACGACGACGTCTGCTCCCCGCTTCAGGGCCTGGGTCTGCGTGGCGTAGCCGACGCCGCCGTAGAGCAGGGCGTCTCGCAGGTCGGTGTCGAGCGACTGAAAGACGGCGTCGATCTGGAGTGCCAGCTCTCGGGTCGGAGTGACCACCAGACCACGGGGGCCGGCTGCCGCATGACGGCCGAGGCGTTCCAGCATCGGAAGCAGGAAGGCAAGCGTCTTGCCGGAGCCGGTGGGCGCCTCCATGACGACGTCGCGACCCTGCATGAGCTCGGGGATGGCGCCCGCTTGCACGGGAACCGGAGTGACGATGCCCTGGGCGCCGAGCGCCGCCAGGGTTCGGGGGCTGAGCCCCGCTTCTGAAAATGTGTCCAAGAGGACCTCCGTGACCCTCTCCCTTATTCGGTTGGTATCGCTACGACCAGGACACCGTTGCTGTGACGGGAGGAGAGGACCCGGACGGAATGCGGGCTCACGCTTTCTGAGCCACGCACGACGATACCAGGGTCGGGAAGCTCATTCTTGACCGGCCGATGCCTCCCGTCTCCGGAAGCCCGCCCGCCGTCCAGGAATCGGTCGCCGATCTCGCGTGCCGCGTCGAACGTCTGGCGGAGGCGAAAGACCGGACGCTGCTCGGCATCACCGGTCCGCCGGGAGCCGGCAAGTCCGCCCTCGCCGCGCAGCTGGGGGAGTGCCTTGGCGACCGGGCAGCGCTGGTCGGAATGGACGGCTTCCACCTCGCCCAGCGGGAGCTCGAGCGGCTGGGGCGGGCCGGGCGCAAGGGCGCTCCCGACACCTTCGACTCCTACGGGTACGCCGCCCTTCTGCGCCGGCTCCGTGCCAACGCCGAAGAGATCGTCTACGCGCCCGCGTTCGACCGCCGCCTGGAGGAGGCCGTCGCCGGGTCGGTGGCCGTCGAGCAGCGCGTGTCGATCATCATCACCGAGGGCAACTACCTGCTCCTTCGCGGCGACGGGTGGGCCGCGGCCGCCTCTGACCTGGACGCGATCTGGTACCTGGACCTGCCAGACGGCGTGCGCCGGGAGCGTCTGCTCCGGCGACACCAGGATCATGGCCGGAGCCTCGAGTGCGCGCGGACGTGGGCGCTGGTCCGCGACGAGCGGAACGCGCGGCTCATCCGTTCCGCGATGCATCTGGCCGACCTGGTGGTGCGGGTGAGGGACGAGCCGAGCGATGCCGGCTGACCCGTCGGCCGGCGGTGCCGGGGGCGGCGCCGGCGCCCTCGGTGGGACCCTCCTCAAGCCGCGGTTCTTCGAGCGGAGCGCCGATGTGGTCGCTCCTGATCTCCTGGGCAAGCTGCTGGTCCGGGAGCTGCCCGACGGCGAGGTCCGGTGGGGCCGGCTGGTGGAGGTGGAGGCATACCTGGGGGAGGCCGATCAGGCATCGCACTCCCGCCGTGGCCGCACCAAACGAACCACGCTGATGTACGGTCCGGCCGGCCGCGCCTACATCTACTTCATCTACGGCATGCACTGGTGCCTGAACTTTGTCTGCCGGGAACAGGGGACGCCCCACGCGGTGCTGGTACGGGCGCTGGAGCCCGGCCCCGGCACCGCCCGCGCGTCGGGCCCGGGCCTGGTGTGCCGCGCCCTGGCGATCGACGGGGACCTCAACGGCGCGCCGCTGCAGCCACCCGATCTCTACCTCCTCGACGATGGGGCACGCCCGGAGCCGATCGTGGCGACCCCTCGCATCGGGGTCGACTACGCCGGAGAATGGGCCGCCCGCGCGCTTCGCTTCGTGGTCCCCTCCCCCCACCTCTCTCGCAAGCTCCCCGCCACGCGTCCGTAAAGGCCCGTCGGGGCCCGGGCGGCGCAAGAATGGGGGTGGTGAGCGAGAGCACGGACTGGGCCGGGTTCCAAAACGAGATCTACCTGGCCGGTCGCTTCGGCGGGACCACGCCCCGATGGCCGACCGACCTCTCGCGCCTCGAAGCCCTGGTGGAGGAGCGGCTGGACCCCGGAGCGGCAGGCTACGTCGCGGGCTCGGCCGGCAGCGGCTCGACCGCGCGCGCGAACCGTGAGGCGCTGGATCGATGGCGGATCGTGCCGCGCATGCTGCGGAACGTGGGGGAACGGGACCTGGGGGTGGAGGTGCTCCGCCGCCGGCTCCCCGCCCCGATCGCGCTCGCCCCGATCGGCGTGCAGTCGATCCTCCACCCGGGGGCCGAGCCCGAGGCCGCTCGCGCCGCCGCCCGCTACGGCATCCCCTACATCGCGTCCTCCGCCTCCAGCACCTCGATGGAGGAGATCGCCGCCGCGATGGGCGACGCCGAGCGCTGGTTCCAGCTCTACTGGCCGCGCGACGACGAGGTGACGAAGAGCTTCCTGCGTCGGGCCCGCGGCTGCGGCTACTCGGTGTTGGTCGTCACGCTGGACACCTGTCTCCTCGCCTGGCGCCCCCGCGACCTCGACCAGGCGTACCTGCCGTTCGTCCACGGTGTCGGCACCGCCAACTACTTCACCGACCCGGCCTTCCAGGCGGGGCTCGACGCCCCGGTCGAGGAGGACCAGATGGGCGCGGTCATGCACTTCGTTCGCATGTTCAGCGACCCCCGCAAGACGTGGGAGGACCTGGCGTTCCTGCGCGACCACTGGGACCGCCCGATCGTCCTGAAGGGCATCCAGCATCCCGACGACGCCCGCCGGGCGGTGCTGGCGGGCGTGGACGGGATCGTCGTCTCGAACCACGGCGGCCGCCAGGTCAACGGGGCCGTGGGCTCGGCCGACATGCTGCCGCTCTGCGTCGAGGCAGTGAACGGGCGGATCGAGGTCCTGTTCGACAGCGGAATCCGGACCGGGGACGACATCGTGCGCGCGCTCGCCCTCGGCGCGCGGTCGACGCTGGTGGGCCGCCCCTACGCCTACGGGCTGGCGCTGGGCGGCGAAGCGGGGGTCGAGCACGTGATCCGGTGCCTGCTGGCGGAGCTCGATCTGACGCTGGCGCTCTCCGGTCACGCGAGCCCCGGAGAGCTGACACGGGAGGATCTCCGTCATGTCTGAGCAGCCACCGCTGATCCTGGCCGTGGTCCCCGAGCATGTCGGTGGCCGCCGTCTCGGAGGTGGCCTCGCCGGCGCTTTCGAAGGCCGGGCTCGCGTGATCGTGGTGGAGAGCGCGGACGAGGACCCGGCGGCGCTGGCGGAGGCGAAGGTGATCCTCACCGGGCTCTCGCCGGTCACCGCCGAGCACATCGCGGCGGCCGCGAACCTGCGGGTCATCCAGTGCGCAAGCCACGGCTGGGACTACGTCGACGTGGCGGCGGCGGCGGCGCGTGGCGTCCGGGTGGCCCATATCGGCGGTACCGAGGCCGAGAAGCAGGACGTGGCCGAGCACGTCTTCGCGCTCATGCTGACGCTGGCCAAGCAGATCCTGGCCGGCCACCTTGCTCTGCGGGAGGGTGACTGGGCGCTGCCCCGGCTGCAGCAGTCGATCACCGAGCTGTTCGGAAAGACTCTGGGAATCGTGGGGATGGGGCAGGTCGGCCCCGAGGTCGCCCGCCGCGCACAGGCCTTCGGGATGGCAGTCATCTACAACGACCGCCACCAACCGGATGCCGACGGAGGAATACCCGGAGGCGCTCGCTGGGAGCCTCTCGACGACCTGCTGCGAGCGTCCGACTACGTCACGCTGCACCTGCCCCTGACCAGCGAGACCCGCGGCCTGATCGACGCGCGGCGGCTGGCGCTGATGAAGCCGACCGCTTTCCTCATCAACACCTCGCGGGGCGCGCTGATCGACCAGCAGTCGCTGGCGGTCGCCCTCGAGAGGGGTGTCATCGCAGGCGCGGGCATCGACGTGTTCGACCCCGAGCCGCCGTCGGGATCCATGCGCCTCCTGCACGCGCCGAACGTCGTGCTCTCCCCGCACGTCGCCGGAGTCACTCGCGAGACCGTGGTGCGGATCGCCCGGGCCGCCTTCGCCAACGTGGCCCGTTACCTCGCCACCGGTGAGCTCGCCGACGCCGTCACGTAGCGCCGGCGAGGACCGGCCGAATGCTCTACGAGGGTGCGCCCTCGGCGAACGCCCGGATGCGCGCCGCCAGCCGGTCCACCTCCTCTTCGCTGTTGAAGAAGGCGGTCGAGACCCGGATTCGGTGGGAGCCGCGGGGCCCGAGCGTCCGGGGGAACAGACTGTGCGCGACGAGGTCCGCCTGCAGCGCGGTCTCGTCGCGGCCCGGAACCGCGACCGCGATCAGGCCGCTCGACCGCTCCCAGGCGCGCGGCGTGCACAGCTCGACCCCGGGCGCCTCCGCGAGCGCGTCTTTGAAGCGGCCGCTCAGCGCCTCGATGCGCGCGCCGGCCCGCTCCCACCCGAAGCTCTCCAGCCAGTCCAGCGCGTCGTTGAGTCCCGCCGGGGTGGCGAAGCCGCGGGTCCCGAACTCGAAGCGGCGGCCGTTGGGACGTGGCTCGCGGGTGGTCTCGTCCATGGTCCCCGCACCGACCAGCGCCGGCTCCACCCGCTGCATCCAGTCCCGTCGCGCGTAGAGGAAGCCGGTCCCCTTGGGCCCGCCCAGCCACTTGTGGCCGTTCCCACTCAGGAACTCGCAGCCGATCTCGCGGACGTCGACCGGGATCACGGCGAAGGTCTGGGCCGCGTCGACCAGCGCAGGAAGACCGTGGTCGTGAGCCAGGGCGGTGATCTCGCGCACCGGCAGGCGGATCCCGAACGGAGAGGTCACCTGGCTGGTCGCGATGAGGCGCGTGTGGGGCGTGATCAAGGACCGGACCGAGCGCAGCGACTCCTCCGGATCCCAGCTCACCTGGTATGGCCGCACCCGGACTCCCCAACGTCGGGCGGCGTGCGCGAAGGGGACCGCCATCGCGGGGTGCTCCTGGTCGGAGATGATGACCTCGTCGCCCTCCGCCCAGCGCAGGCCGGCCGCGACCAGCGCGATGCCGTCGGTGGCGTTCCCGGTCAGGGCCAGCTCGTCCTGGTCGGCACCCAGGTGCGCGGCGAGCCGCGCTCGGGCCCGCTCGATCTCCTCGTGCAGGTTGTCGACGCCTGCCATCCCGCGCTGCTCGAAGCGCGCCAGCCGTGCCAGGTACCGCTCCAGCACGGGTTCCGCCATCAGCCCGTAGGTGCCGGTGTTGAAGTACTCGAGCTCCTTCAAGACCGGGTAGGCACGGCGAACTGCTTCGATGTCGATCTCACCGCTTTCACGTGAAACCGGGTCCATGGAGGCGCTCATAGCACCGATTTCACCCGAAAACGGGTGGTCAGTGCCGGACATCGGGCTCACGGTCGATGATCGTCGCCGTCCCGAGGCCGCCGCCGCAGCACATCGACTGCAGGCCGAACCGGAGATCTCGACGCTCCAACTCATAGAGCAGGTGGCACATGAGCCGGGCGCCCGAGGCCCCCAGGGGATGCCCGATCGCGATCGCGCCGCCGTTCACGTTGGTCTTCTCCAGGTCGCCGCCGGTCTCCCTGGCCCAGGCCAGCACCACCGAGGCGAACGCCTCGTTGATCTCGAACAGGTCGATGTCCTCCATCGAAAGCCCGGCCTGGTCGAGCACCGCTCGGGTGCCCGGGATCGGACCCTCCAGCATCAGCACCGGGTCGCACCCCACCACCTTCTGGGCGGCGATGCGAGCGCGGGGGCGCAGGCCCAGCTCCTCCGCCTTCTCCCGAGTCATCAGGAGCACCGCCGCCGCCCCGTCCGAGATCTGGCTCGCGTTCCCGGCCGTGATCGTGTGGGTCGGGTCGAAGGCGGGATTCAGTGCCGCCGTGGCCTCGTAGGTCGCGTTCGCCCGGATCCCCTCGTCGCGGTCGAGCAGGACGGCCCCCCCGTCATTCGGTACCTTCACCGGCACCAGCTGCGGCGCCAGGTATCCGTTCTCGGTGGCGGCCGCCGCGCGCCGATGGCTCTGCACGGAGAATTCGTCCTGCGCCTCCCGCGAGATACCGTACTTGCGGGCCACCAGCTCCGCGGAGATGCCCTGCGGGACCATCTCGTAGAGCTCCATCAGCTCGGGAGGGAAGGGGGTGCCGGGGCCCTGCGTCGTGCTGGCGCCGATCGGGACACGGCTCATCGATTCCACGCCGCCGGCGATCGTGACGTCGGCGATCCCCGACTGGATCAAGTTGGCCGCGAAGTGGAGCGCCTGCTGGGAGGAGCCGCACTGCCGGTCCACGGTGGTGGCCGGCACCTCGAGCGGGTACCCGGCTGCGAGCCAGGTGCTGCGGCCGATGTTGGCCGACTGCTCGCCGGCCTGATCCACACAGCCCCAGACCACGTCGTCGACCTTGCCCGGGTCGAGACCGGTGCGCTCGACCAGATCCTTCAGCACCAGCGTGCCGAGCAGGACCGGATGAATGTCTTTGAGCGACCCGTTGCGTTTGCCGAAGGGCGTGCGCACCGCCTCCACGATCACCGCGTCTCGCATTCCGACCTCTCCTCTCATGTCCGCGCCCGGCACCCTCGGCCACCCATCAGGAGGCCCCGTCCGCGAAGACGTGAGCTCGGTACCAGCGGAGCTCCTCGATGCTCTCCTTGATGTCGTCGAGAGCGCGGTGCGTCTCCCGCTTCGGTGGCACGCGCGCGAACAGGTCCGGGTACCAGCGGCGCGTGAGCTCTTTGATCGTCGACACGTCCACTGAACGGTAGTGCAGATAGCGGTCGATCGCCGGCAGCTGAGCATCCAGGAAGCGACGGTCGGTGCCGATCGAGTTGCCGCAGAGCGGCGCCGTGCCCTCCGCGATGTGCTCACGCAAGAACGCCAGCGTCAGCCGGCCGGCCTGCTCCAGCGTCACCTCCGAGCCCTCGATCGCGGCCAGGAGCCCGCTCTGGGTATGCATCCGGCGCACGTGGTCATCCATCTCGGCAAGGACCGCCGGCGACTGGTGGACGACCAGGTCGGGACCCTCGGCGACCACCACCAGGTCGTCGTCGGTGACGACGGTCGCGATCTCGACGATGACGTGCCGCGAGATCTCGAGACCCGTCATCTCGAGGTCGATCCAGGCCAGCACCTGACCTTGCCGGCTAGCCTCCGATGCCGGGGAGCGGCGACGGCGAGGGCACCGGGGTCGGTCCCGGTGAGGCGCCAGAACCTCCGGCAGCCGACCCGCCCTGCAGCTGCTGGATCTGCTGCAGCAGCGAATCCACCTGCTGCATCTGCTGTGCGTACCCGGCCAGGTTCCCCTGCTTCAGGTCCGCCTGTCCCTGCGCGTAGGCGCTCAGCGCCTGGCTGACCAGCTGCTGGACCTGCGGCGACACCCCGGCCCCGCCGGTCGACGGCGCGGTCGGACTGGTCGGTGCGGACGGGCTGGCAAGTGCCTGTCCGGTCAGGTCCTGGATCGCTTTACCCAGCGTGGAGTCGAAGACCACCGGGCTGTTGGCGGTGGAGCCGGTGAGGATGATGTACTTCAACTCCGGCAGAGCTTGCCCCTGGCTGGATTCGATGTACCAGGGTTCGAAGTAGAGGAACGTGCCGCCGATGGGCACCACCAGGAGGTTCCCTTTCTCGACGTGCGAGTTCTGCTGATTGAGCAGCGAGTACTCCTGTGAGAGGGTGGGGTCCTGGTTGATCCGGCTCTGCACCTGGGCGGGTCCGAAGATGACCTGGTTCTTGGGCAGCTGATACGAGATCACCTGCCCGTAGTTCGGCTGGTCCTGGCGCACGGCCAGCCAGGCGACCAGGTTGTTCTTGGCATAGGGCGTGTACGGCAGGATCATCAGGAACTCGGACTTCGTCTCGCCCGGGAGCCGCATCATCACGTAGTAGGGCTGGATGCCCTGGGGCTCGGCGTAGACGTTCTCTCGGTTGTAGAAGGTGGGAACGTCGGAGACGTGGTAGGTCGCGTACATCTGCGCCTGGACGCTGAAGTAGTTCTGCGGCACCTTGAGGTGGTCGCGCAGCGCCGAGGGCATGTCCGAGATGGGCTTGAACAGGGACGGGAACGCCGCCTCGTAAGCCCGGATCAGCGGGTCGTCCGGGGTCAGCACGTAGAGGGTGGTCTGGCCGGTGTAGGCGTTGATAACGGCCTTGACCGAGTTCCGCATGTAGTTGTAGGAAAGATTGGGGTTGGCGCCGAACTGGGGACCTGACTCCGAGTACGGGTATGTGCTGGCGCTGGTGTAGGCGTCCTCGATCCAGTACAGCTGCCCGCTGACATTGACGATATAGGGGTTGTTGTCGGCGGTCAGGAAGGGCGCCACCTGCTGCAGCCGCTGCTCGGGATTGCGATCGAAGAGGATCCGGCTCTGTCCGGTGATCTGGTCCGAGATCAGCAGGTTGAGGTCGCCGGTCCGCATCGACCACAGGAGTCGGTTGCCCCCCGTCAGCAGCGGTGCCTCGGTCCCGGTCCAGCTGTTGCTGGCGGTGCCGCTCGCGTTGCTGGAGGGATAGTCGAACTCGGGCTGGCGGGAGGGCGCGACGACCCAGTCCGACTCAGCCTCGCCGAAGTAGATCTGGGGCACGGTCACCGTCAGTGGACCCGTGTTCGGGATGTTGCCGGCCACGTACTGGGGCAGGCCCTGAGCATCCTCCTCCGCCACCTGACTGGCGGCCATGCCATAGCCATGCGTGTAGACCAGGCGCTGGTTGACCCAGGTCTGGGCCTGGCTCGGCAGCTGCGACTGCTGCATCTCGCGAGGCGCGATCTCGACCTCTTGATAGACGCCGTCGATCGTGTAGCGGTCGAACTGCGGCGTGTCGAAGCCGTAGTAGGTGCGAATCGACTGTTGCTGGTCGTACACGTTGTTGAGCGGCGCGTTGTCCCAGAGCCGGAGGTTGTCCACCGTCGTCTGGTCGAAGTTCACCTCCTGGGCGGTCACGTTGCCGGTGCCGGTGAACGACTGGGTCTGCACGCCGTTCAGGTCGTAGGCGCTGCGGGTGGAGGCGATCTGATGCGACAGATACGGCGTCTCCTGGCTCAACTCGGCCGGCTGGACCACCAGGCGCTGGACCCCGGCCGCGTAGATGGCCACCACCAAGACCGCGGCGACCCAGATCCCCACCGCGAACAGCACCAGGCGGAGCTGCCGTACGCGCGGGTGGGCGTTGACGAAGAGGCCGATCGCGAGGAGCACCCCGAGCACGGCCTCCGCGGTGGTCAGTGGGATCCGGGCGTTGACGTCGGCGTACCCCGCGCCGTAGACCACGCTGTCGTGGCCGTAGAGGTAGCCGTAGCGGCTGAGCCAGGCACCTGAGGCAACCACCAGCGCGTAGATCCCGACCAGGACCGAGACGTGCGCGGTGCCCCGCGGGAGCAGTCGCAGGTCGATGTGGTCGTCGCGCCAGGCGTGCAAGGCGATCACGATCAGGAGCGTGACGATCATCAGCCCCACCAGGTTGCCCTGGACGTCGTTCCAGAACGGCAGCTGCGTCAGATAGAAGCCGACGTTGGCATGCAGGATGGGATCCTGCTGGCCGGTCGTCTGCGGATGCAGGAAGAGGACGAGATCGGACCACGATCCCTCCATCGAGATCGCCACCAGGAACGCCAGGAACGCGCAGGCGACGAGCGACACCACCCCGAGGCGTGACCGGAGGGTGCGATGGCGGATGCCGACCGCGCGGAGAGCACCACTGGTCCTGAGCCGGAGGGCGATCGCGACGTTGACGGCCGCGAACAGAAACGCCACCACCAGCGTGCCCAGGAACAGCAGCACCTGGATCAGGAGGCGCGTCCCGTAGGCGCCGCCGAACCCCAAGGAGGAGAACCACTCCCAGTTGGTGATCAGATTCACGATGGGAGCCGCGATCAGGATCAGGACGAGCGCCGCGGCGACGAACCCAAGGCCGATCCAGAACCGCCGCGGTGGTCGCGGGAGATGAATCTCGCCGAGTCCCTCGAAGCCGGGCGGCCGGGGGCCGAACGGAGTTCCGAAAGGATTCTGCGGCGGACGTCGTGCCATGGGCCTTGCGAACGCTACACCGCTGGGCGCCGGACGCGTGTCCGCGAACGAGATCGTGCCCCCGTCCGGCGACCGGTCCCCTCCTGGGCGGCGACCGGCACCCTCCTAGGCGGTGGTGGGCACCTTCGCGGCGGTGGCGGGCATCTTCGCGGCGGTGATGATGTCGTCGATCAGTCCGTACTCCTTGGCAGCCTGCGGGGTCAGGTAGTAGTCGCGCTCGAGGTCGCGCTCGATGCGCTCTTTGGGCTGGCCCGTGTGCAGCGCGTAGATGTCGACGAAGAGGGCCCGCTGCCGCAGGATCTCCCGGGCCGCGATCTCGATGTCGCTGGCCTGCCCCTGCACGCCCGGCGACCACGGCTGGTGAATGACGACCTGCGAGTGGGGAAGCGCGTAGCGCCGGCCGGGGGCGCCGCCGGCCAGCACCAGCGACGCGCCGCTCGCCGCGAGGCCCGCGTTGAGCGTGCTCACCGGGGCGCTCACGTGCTGCATCGCGTCGTAGATGGCGAGCGCGCCAGTGACGTCACCGCCCGGGCTGTTGACGTAGATGCTGATGTCCTTCTGCGGGTCGTCGGCCTGCAGAAACAGCAGCTGGGCGATGACCAGGTTGGTGACCGAGGCGTCGATCGGCGTGCCCAGGAAGATGATGCGATCCTTGAGCAGCCGGGAGTAGATGTCGTAGGCGCGTTCGCCACGGCCGGTCTGTTCGAGCACGGTGGGGATCATCAGCGTGACTCCAGAAACCCGATGCGCCGCCGCTGGGCGCCCTCGGTGGTGACCAGGAAAGAGGTGAAGCGGGCGACCGTCTGCAGCGCTTCACGATCGAGCTCACGGCACATCTGCTGGACCGCCGCCCGGGGATCGGGGTCCCAGCTGGAGCGAACCGATTGCTCCTCCGCACCCAGCTCCCGGGCCAGCTCCAGGAAGAGGTCCGCGACCGTCACCTCGAGCGACCGCGCGACCGCCAGCAGCCGCTCGGTCGAGATCTCCTTCCGCCCCCGCTCCACCTCCGAGAGATGAGCGGGCGAGATCCCGGCGGGCACCGCGATATCGGCCAGCGTGCTCTCGCGCTGCTCTCGACGGCGGCGAAGGATCGCACCCAGGGTGGTGCGCACGTGCTCGGAGGTTTCACTCTGGGCGAATGGCATCTGCTGTCAGCATACGACCTGCCACCGTACCGTGGCGGACGTGGGCGTGGACGCGGACGAAGGCGCGGAGGCGCTCTTCAGGCGGTTCGGGCTGGGAGACGACGATCGCGCCGCGTGGGCTGCGAGCGGCCTCGACCCCGGCGAGTTCGTGGACTGGCTGACCGATCGTGTGGCCCGCGGGCCGGCAGGGGACCGGGCTCGTCGCACGTGCTCAATCAGCAGGGCGGGCAGCTCCTGACCGCCCACTGCTAGCCCGTGGTTCGCCAGAGTGTCCACAGTCCGACCCCAAACCGGCGCGTGTTGCACCAGAGTGTGGACACTCTGGCAGAGGCCCCCGGGCCCCGGGGTGCTATTTGAGGTTGGTCGGGTCGAGCATGGCCTCCCGCGAACCGTCGATCTCGACCTGTGACCGCATGATCTCGATCAGCTTCTTGCGACCCTTGGGAGGCCCGATCATGATCGCCCCTACCAGCCGGTTGTCGAGGAAGAACAGCTTGCGGAAGAATCCTTCGTCATAGGAGAACGTGCGCACCGACTCCAACTCGGGCTGGACGTCTGGAGTGACGCCCATGACCGCCAGCGTCGACCCGAACATCGTCGTGGTGTAGGTCGGGACGTCGAAGAAGTCCTCCTCCTCCCCCGCCATGTTGTGGGCAGCGGTGATTCCGTGCGCCTCGGCGTTGTCCCAGGTCCCCATCTGGTTCAGCTTCCCGACCATGCCGTCATAGAACACGGCGATGTCGCCCGCCGCGTACACATCGGGTGCCGCGGTGCGCAGCTTCTGATCGGTGACGATGCCCCCGCGGATCTCGATGCCGGTGTTGCGCACCGGCTCCGTGTAGTAGTCGAGGCCGACGCCGTAGGTCAGGACCTCGAACTCTCCCAGGTCAAGGCCGTTTCGGGTGCCGGCCCGGAACGTGCCGTTGTGAGCTTCGAGCCCGGCCACCTCGTCGTTGAAGACGAAGTCCACACCCGCCAGCTCGCCCAACCGGCGGCACAGCTCGCCTCCCTCTTCGTCCAGCACATAGCGGAGAAAGCGCGGGCCGCGCATCAACCAGGTCACCTTGGCGCGCTTGCGAAACTCGATACCCTCCGCCAGCTCATAGGCGATGAAGCTCCCGCCCAGCACCAGCACCCGCTGCGAGGAATCCGCCCGCTCGATGATGGTGTCGGTGTCGTCGATGGTCTGGAAGCCGTAGACCTGGGCGATCTGCTCGACGCCGGGCCAGGGCGGAGGGAGCGGGCGGCCACCGGTGGCGACCAGCAGTGCGTCGTAGCGGAGCTCGTGGCCCCGGTTGGTGCGCACGATCTTCTCACGCACGTCCACCTCGGTCGCCCAGGTCTCGAGATGGAGGTCGATCCCGCGGTCCGCGTACGACTCGAGCGTCCGCATGAACACCTTCTCGCGGCGTACCTGGCCGCGCAGATAGCGGGGCAGGGCGACCCGGTTATAGAGGGGATGGCGCTCGGCGGCGACGATCGTGATCGAGCAGGCGTCGTCGTGCTTGCGCAGCTCCTCCGCGCACCTCTGACCGGCGATCCCGTTCCCCAGGATCACGTAGCGGCGGTCACTCAAAGGTCAAGCTCCAGTGCGTCAAGGCGGGTGGCGTCGTCGCGATGGTAGCCAGCGCCCTCCAACACCTGCCCTCCTCCCTCCTCGGAGGCGGCCAGCCAGACGTCGACGCCGGCCAGGTCATGGAGATCGGCTTCGAACCGCAGCTCCTCCACCAGCTGCGGCCAGAGCACGGACCGTCCGGCGAGCGCGGCGACCACCAGGCGGGGCTCCTCGGCGACCACGACAGCATACGCGCGGCCCCCGGGGGCCACGCGCACCGCCCCGGCCTCCACCCGCTCGCGGAGCGTGCCCTGATCGAGATCCCGCCCTTCCCCCGGCGCCAGCAGCCTTCCCGCGGCCAGCTGGACCAGCACCGGCAGGTCCCGTTCGGTCGCCAGCCGCGCCGGTTCGCCGCCCTCCACTCGTGACGCACGCCAGGGGAACGCCTGGGCCACGATCCGGAAACCGGAACGCACGGCCAGACCGCGGGTGGCCGGGTCGAGCGCCTCCGCCCGGAGGCCGCGTCCGCCCTGGGCACGGAGGAGGTCGATGACGTTCGTCAGGAGGGCCGCGCCGATGCCCTGCCGGCGCTGCTCGCGGTCGACCAGCAGGCCGTCGACGTGAAAGATCGCGGGCGCGACCAGGCTGGTGCGTGCCACCCCCACCACCCGGCCCAGCAACTCGCCTGCCCAGAACAGGCCGCCCGGGCTTTCCGCCCACTCGTCGAAGGGGATCCTCTCGCCCCGAGCAGCCAGGCCGGCGACCACCTGACGGTCGGACGTCCGCACCGGGCGCAGCTCGAGGTCCTCGCGCTCGATCATCGCCGCTCGTGACCGGACGTCCAGTGGAGCGCCCCGGTCATGGTCGGCCGGCTGTCCCAGTCCAGACCCCCGTCAGGATTCGGGCGCAGGTTCGCCTCCAGCCAGGCCCTTCCGCTGCCCTCGTCCCAGCGCACCCCCAGCCACTCCACGCACTCCTCTACCGCCGCCTCCAGGTCCGGCCAGTGCCGGTGCACCGGGACCGCCCACCATGCGACCTCGGGTGCGATCCTCATCTGGCGCAGAAGGTTGAAGCAGTCCTCCAGCTGCGGCATCCGCGGCCGAGGCAGGAACTGTTCGGTGACGTGTGCGTTGCGATCGCCGCGCAGAGCAAGAAACACACGCTCCGTCGCCGACCGCTCCAGCTTCTCGATGAACGGCACCGGATCGAGCACTCCATAGAGGACGTGCGCGCAGAGAACCACGTTCGCCGGCTGCACCTCGGCGTCCATCCACTCACTGGCTACGACGGTCACATTCGGCAGGTCCGGAACCTGTTCCCGCATGCCTCGCGACGGTTCGACCATGGTCACCCACCCGGCGCGGTCGGCGAGTGGCACTGAGTGACGGCCATATCCGGCGCCGACGTCCAGCACAGTCGAAGATTGGCTCACAAAGGGGAGCACGACATCGAGCAAGGGGTCGCGTCCCTCCGCGGTATTGCGGCGGAACCGACGGGCGCGCCGGTCCCAGGCGGACGGATCCTGGCCTCCCACCGGCTTGCCGTCCACCACCGCCGCCGCATTGCGGACTTCCACCAGGGACCGCCAGTGTGCCGCCCAGTCGACGTCGAGAAGGTGATCCATGTCCGCCCCCCATCATCGGCGCCTGCGACCAGACTATCCGGACAGTGTCGCGTGCTTGACAAAAACTTCCTGCACCGTCTGGGCGGATTGCTATGATGTGATCCGACGTCAGCCTACTGACCTTGTTAAAGGATATCCGCATGCCCATCGCACACCGCAAGACCGTACCCGTCGATCAGCTTCGCGAGATCCTCGGCGACGCACAGACAGACGCGCTACTGGAGAAGATGACGCCCGCCAAGCCAACCGTGCAGGTCGACTTGCAAGATTTGAGCACGGCCAGGAAGCTGTATGCCGAGCCACTCATCGACAGCAAGAACTGGCCGGACACGGTGAACGTGGTTCGCCGCTACTTCCTGGAGCGCGGCCAGGCCCGGCGCTATTTCCTTCAGTGGGTGAACCAGAACCTGGACGCGTTGCCGGACGATGCGACCTCGGTTCCCGCCCCCGCTCGCCGAACACGCCGCAAAGTGACGGATGAGTCGGTGTTGGAAAAGCGCCGCCAGGCACTGGCCAAGGCTCGCGCGGTTCGCGCTGAGAAGCTGAAGGCACAGCGCGCCGGCTGACGGCCGTCCGGAAACCGGACGGAGGCGGCAGGCCCGACTCCGTCCGGTCGTTCTGGTCCCTCCAGTCAGTGGACCTACACTGTCCCGCGTGAGCCAGCCGGCGCCCGATTTCACAGCCGCCGAGCGCGCGCTTCTCGCTCGCTACCTGACCAACCTCGACCGCCGCGTCTTTGCGCTGAAGGGACTGCCGGAAGTCGTGGCGGGGGCCCTGTTCAGCCGCTACTCCCGCACCGAGAAGAGCCTGCGGCGTGTGCTGCTGGAGGAGTTCCTGGAACAGACCGAACTCGGCATCCGAGCGCCGGGTGCGGATGCCGCGGTCGACAGGGGACGCGCCGAGGCTTTCTATGAACGCGTTCTGGTCGGCTATGGGGACGACTCGGTTGCCGAGCTTGCCTTCGCCCACGTCGCGGTCGAGTCCGTCTCACAGCTCGCGGCCAAAGCCCTGGAAGACGCCCGGATCGGGATCTCACCGCTCGAGAAATCGACCCGCTACGTTCGCTTCGACCGGCCGGGACCAAACGGCCGCTTCGCCTATCACCGTGGCCCCGAGCTCGACGACCCGCGATACGAACCGGCGATGGACGGGCTCTTCACCGCGTTCGCCGAGCTGCTGCCGCCGGTGCTCGCCGGAGTCCGCGCCCGGCACCCTCGCAGGGAAGGCGAGCCGGAGGCCGCCTGGCGCAGGGCGACGCGTGCGCACGCCTTCGACCTGCTGCGCGGGCTGCTGCCCGCGGCGACGCTGACCAACCTGGGGCTGGCGGGCAGCGGGCGTGCCTTCGAGTATCTGCTGACCAGGCTGTCGGCCTCTCCGCTCCCCGAGATTTCGGGGCTGGCGACGGAGCTGCACGGCGAGCTCCGCGAGGTGCTGCCGGCGTTCGTCCGCCGTGCTCTCGACGAGCGGTACGGCGGCCCCGCCGCGGAGCGTCTGCGCGCGCGTGCGGCGGCGCTCGCCGCGGGCTCGGCGGCGGCCGGGCCGGTGTCGGAGGAGCGGGACGTGGTCCTCGTCGACTACGACCGCGACGCCGAGCGCCGGGTCGCGGCGGCCCTGGTGTTTGCCGCCGGTGACCTGCCGCTGCAGCGTCTCCAGGGACTCGACCTCGGCCTATCGGAGCTGCTGGTCTCCGTCGCTCGCGCCCGGCAGAACCGGCGCGACCGCCTACCCCGGGCGTTCGAACACGCCGCCTACACGTTTCAGATCACGGCCAATTTCGGCGCCTATCGCGATCTGCAGCGGCACCGCATGCTGACCCAGGAGCGGCAGCGGCTGACCACCCGGCTGGGGTTCGACATGCCCCCCGAGCTCCACGACTACGGCGCCGGCCGCCGTTTCCAGGAGGAGATGGCCCGGGCCGCCGACGTGCACGCCGCGCTGGCGCGGTCACTGGGTGACGAGCTGGCGCAGTACGCGGTGCCGCTCGCCTTCCGCCTCCGCTGGTACATGCGCCTCAACCTGCGCGAGCTCTGCCACCTGGTCGAGCTGCGAACCACCCAGCAGGGCCACCCCGACTATCGCGAGGTCGCGCAGCGCATGTTCGAGCTGGCGGCCGAGGTGCATCCCCAGCTGTGCTCGGTGATCCGGTTCGTCGACCTGGAGCCGGGCGCCGAGCTGGCACGCCGGGCGAGCGAGCAGCGAGCGGAGGAGCGCCTGCGCGCACTCGATCAGGGATGAGCAAGCCCACGGTGTCCGCTCTCCGGGATCTACCGTGCGGTTCAGCCGGAGCGCGGAAGCGCGGGGCGGCCCCTTCAGTCGAGGGCCGGCGGTTCGTGGCCGGCGTCACGCAGGTGGCGGGCCAGGTGGTCGTAGATCGGCTTGCGGTCCGCTTTCGGGATCCGCGCGCCACCGCGGCCGCCGTTGAGCACCCCGATACCGGAGATGCAGGCGCGCATGTTGGCGGGGCCGACGCTCCCGTTCGCGCCGACCTCGTGATGGATGAACTTGTAGCTGCTCTTGTTGTCGGGGTCGCCGTCGGGATCGACCCAGGCGAAGGCCCCGCGCATGGTGCCGGCGCTCGCGTCACCGAGCTTCGTCTCGCTGGCGGAGCCATTCCAGGCTGCCTCCGACGTCTGAGTGGAGTGGGACCTGACCGGTCCTGCGGTTGCCATCCATACCTCCTGCCGGGCTCGATGCCGGTCGACCCCGTGACTCCCGTATCGAGATAACAATAACTGATATTGATCCTATCCTTTTGTGGGGAAACACGCAATCTGAAAGATGATCGCCGCTGGCCAGGGCTCGACGATCGCTAGACTCGGCCGTGAAATGGCGAACCCGGTCTTCGAAGCGGTGCGGACGGTGCTGGCGGTTCGGGAGTACGACACCCGGGAGATCCCCGACGAGGTCCTCCACCGCATCGTCGAGGCCGGACGCCTCTCCGGGAGCTCCATCAACCTCCAGCCGTGGCACTTCGTCCTGGTGCGGGAGCGCGCCGCTCTGGAGGAGCTCGGACGCCGGGTGCCGACCGGCCCCTACATCGCGGGGGCGGCGGCCGCGGTCGTGGTCGCCTGCGAGAAGGCGAGCCGGTACGGCGTCTCCGACGCCAGCCGCGCCGTGCAGTCGATGATCCTGACCGCGTGGGGCGATGGCGTCGGTTCCAACTGGACCGGGTTCGCGGGCATGCGTGAGGTCGCCGAGCAGGTCGGATTACCCGAGGAGTACGACGTGCTGGCAGTGATCCCGTTCGGCTATCCGCGCCACGCGATCGGCCGCGGGCGCAAGAAGCGCAAGGACGCCGACCAGGTGATCTCGGACGGACGGTTCGGAACTCCCTACCGGTAATCAGTCACCCGCCACTCACGCCGGCTGCCATCTGTAAGCAGATGGCCACGATCCGCCTGTCAGCAGTTGGCCACGATCCACGCCACCAAGCGGTGCAGATAGCGACCGGTTGGCGGGTGGCGCCGGGGCTCGCGCCTAGGCTGATCCGATGGAAGCGAAGCTGCGTGAGCGTACCCGGGAGCTGCTTCTCGAGGTTTCGACCGCCACCCTCACCACACAGCTGGTGCACCACGGGCTGACCAACTGCTTCATCCGCGGCCTGCAGCCGCTGCGAGGGGATCTCCGGCTGGTGGGACAGGCGTTCACCCTTCGTTACGTCCCGGTGCGCGGTGAGCTGGAGCACGGGCGTGCGCGGTTCGACAACACCACCAACGTCCAGCGACTGGCGGTCGAGCGCATCGGTCCCGGCGAGGTGCTGGTGATCGACGCACGCGGCGAGCTGGGCAGCGCCTCGTTCGGCCACATCATCGCCACCCGCATCACCCGCCGGGGGGCCGCCGGCCTGGTCACCGACGGCCCGGTGAGAGACAGCGCCGGGTTCCGCGCCCTCGACCTCCCGAGCTACTGCCGGGGCGCCCACGCCGCCGCCTCGTCGCTGCGCCACCATCCGGTGGAGCTGCAGGTGCCGATCGGCTGCGGCGGGGTGCTGGTGGAACCGGGCGACGTGGTGGTCGGCGACCAGGACGGAGTCGTCGTGTTCCCGCTTGCCCTGGCCGACGAGGTGGCGGAGGCGGCGCACGCCCAGGAGCGGCTCGAGGAATACCTCTGGGAGCGGGTGAACGCTGGTGAGAGCATCCTCGGCGTCTATCCGCCCAGCGAGGAGACTCTCGCCGCCTGGCGGGCGCAGCGCGGCGAGCACGCCTGATGCGAATCATCGAGGTGGAGACGATCGCCTGTGCCGGTCTCGATCCGCAGTTCATCCTGGTCCGCCTGCACACGGACGAGGGGCTGGTCGGCCTCGGGCAGACGGCGGACTTCCGCACCGCCCCCGTCGTCCACGACCTGGCCCAGCGGTTCGTGCTCGGCCGCGACCCCCGGCACCTGGCTCGGATCACCTACGACCTGTTCACGTTCGCGCGCTACCACGGCTACGCGGGCGCGGAAGGCAGGGCGCTGTCGGCGATCGACATCGCGCTGTGGGACCTCCTCGGCAAGGTCACCGAGCAGCCGGTCTATCAGCTGCTCGGGGGACCGGTACGCGACGGCGTCCGGGTCTACAACACCTGCGCCTCCTTCCACCCCTACGACGACGGCCCCCGGGTCTGGCGGGATCCGGAAGGGCTGGCCGGAGAGCTGCTCGACGCCGGGGTCACCGCGCTCAAATACGCGCCGTTCGACCGCTTCGTGGAGCCTTCGCTGGGCACCGACCTGACCGACGCCATGATCGAGGAGGGGCTGGCGCCCGCGATCGCGATCAAGGCACGCTTCGGGAGCCGGATGCAGATCGCGATCGAAGGTCACTCGATGCTGAGCCTGCACGCCGCCCTCCGCGCTGCGCGGGCGCTGGAGCGGGCGGACGTGCCGGTGCTCTGGCTCGAGGACCTGCTGCATCCCGAGCACGCGGCCGCCTGGCGTGACCTGAAAGAACAGAGCGGGTTCCCGGTCTGCGGCTCCGAGCGCCTGATGACGCGCTTCCAGCTCCACCATCTGCTGGAGGCGTCCGCGATCGACATCCTGATGGGCGACATCACCTGGATGGGAGGCATCTCCGAGCTCCGTCGCGCCGCCGAGCTGGCGGAGGTCTACGGGGTGTCCGTCGCACCCCACGACCGCTCGGGACCGGTCAACCTGGTCGCCGCCGCCCACGTCCTGGTGACGCTCCCCAACACCTACCTGATGGAGAGCGTCCGCGCCTACTACCTGACCTATTACGCCGACGTCGTCACGCCGGGAACCTTCGTCGAGCGCGGTGTGCTCCGCCCGCCCCAAGGCCCCGGCCTGGGCATCGAGCTGACGCCCGCCTTCCTGGCGCGCCGCGACCTGACCACCCAGCGCAGCCATCTCGCGTAGCCCCACCCCACGCTCCTTCCTGGCCATCTGTCGACACATGTACCGCGCAGAGGCCTGAAAACCGGCCATCTGTCGACAGATGGCGGGGTTGACGTGACGGGGGAGGTCGAGGTCGGCGTCAGGCCGGGGCTTTCCAGAACGCGTGCCTGGGTTCGAAGTCTGCGAAGCCGGTGGTCCGGGTCACCAGGCAGGTGCCGATCTGGAGCTCGAACAACTGCTGACTTTCTGACCCGGGTAGCGATTCCCACCCGCGTTCCGCGAGGAAGACCGCCTCGACCTCCCGGCGCAGGTCGGGCTCCTGGCGCAGGCGCGCGACGCCCGTGACCAGGAACGCATCCTCGTTGTTCGACGGCGGGTAGGCATGGAGCGCATACCGTCCGTCCCGGATCAGGTCCTGCCGCTTGAGCGACGGGATCACGAGGCAGAAGAGGTCGGCCTCGGTGAGGATCGGACAGACCGGGTGAAGCCGCGGGCCCCCATCCTTGCTGACGGTGGCCAGGAAGCCGAGCCCCACCCCTCCGAACTGATAGAACAGCTCCCGTCCGGCCTGCGCCAGATCGGGCCGGAGCTCCTTGAATCTGCCCCATGTGACCATGCGCGCCGCATTCTAGCGGCCCGCGCAACCGACCTTCTCGGTTCCTCAGGCGACGGGGAGCGGGGCCGAATGGACAGTCTCGACCAGCAGCTCGAGGTTCGAGAGCACGGTCTCGGGCAGGACCCCGTGACCGAGGTTGAAGACGTGCCCCGGACGCCCCCCAGCCTGGCGCAGCACCTCGGCCGCCCGCTCGCGGACCAGCGGGGCGGGGCCGGTCAGCACCGCCGGCTCGAGGTTGCCCTGGACGGCGCGTTCGAAACCCACCCGCCGCCAGGCCGCGTCGAGCGGCACCCGCCAATCGAGCCCCACCACGTCCGCTCCCGAGGTCGCGATCGCGTCCAGGAGCGTCGCGGTGTCGGTCCCGAAGTGGATGCGAGGGACCCCGAGGTCCTCCAGGCCGGAGAAGATCGCCCGGGTGTGGGGCAGCACCTGTTCCTGGTAGTCGCGAGGGCCCAGCGCCCCCACCCAGCTGTCGAAGAGCTGGACCGCGGCGGCCCCGGCGTCGACCTGCGCGCGGAGGTACCCCGTCATCACCCGCGACAGCTTTCCCAGCAGCCGCCCGAACGCCGCGGGCTCCTGGTACATGAACTGCTTGGTCAGCGTGAACTGACGGCTGGGCCGTCCCTCGATGAGATAGCTGGCCAGGGTGAACGGTGCGCCCGAGAAGGCGATCACCGGTACCGGTGAGTCGGCGACGACCCGGCGGACGGCATCGATCACGATCGGGGCCGCCTCCTCTCCCCCCGGCTCGCGAAGGCGATCGACGTCGGCGGGCGTGCGGACCGGCCGCGCGATCACGGGGCCCACGCTCTCCACCAGCTCGAAGTCGACCCCCATCCCGCGCAGCGGCAGCATGATGTCCGCGAACATCACCGCGGCGTCCACCCCCAGCCGGCGCACCGGCTGCAGCGTCACCTCGGAGCAGAGGTCGGCGTCGGCAACGATGTCCAGCAGCGTGTATCGCTCGCGCAGCTTGCGGTACTCGGGCAGCGACCGCCCGGCCTGGCGCATGAGCCAGATCGGTGTGGTGTCGACCGGCTCCCGCCGGCAGGCGCGCAGGAAGCGGTCGGATCGCCAGGTCATCCCGGGGTCTCCGCGAAGCCGGCCCGGGGAGTGGGTGTAGCCGAGCCTGCCAGGCTTCGTGGGGTGGGGAGCCTGCCGAGTTTCGCTGGGTGAATCACCGCAGCGCCTCGACCGTGCGCTCGATATCGGATTCGGTGTGGCCCAGCGAGACGAACCAGGCCTCGTACGGCGACGGCGGGATGAGCACGCCGCCCCGCCGCAGCCGGGCGTGGAGGGCCGGGAAGCCAACCGGATCGTCCAGGAACAGCGTCAGGAGCGAGCCCACGCGGGCGACGCGCCCGTGTTCGCGAACTCCCTCCTCGAGCGCGTCGCCCAGCGTCTCCAGGCGCGCGTAGGCCGCGTCGTCCAGCAGGCGCAGCGTCGCCTCACCGGCCGCCATCACCAGCGGGTGCCCCGAGAGGGTGCCCGCCTGGTACACGGGTCCGGACGGGGCGACCAGGTCCATCAGATCGCGGCGACCTCCGTAGGCGCCGACCGGAAGGCCGCCACCGATGATCTTTCCCAGCACCGTGAGATCGGGAGCGATGCCGTAGCGCTCCTGGGCGCCACCAGGCGCGACCCGGAAGCCGGTGATCACCTCGTCGAAGACGAGCAGCGCGCCGCCCTCGGAACAGAGCCGGCGGAGACCCTCCAGGAACCCCGGCTCCGGAGGCACCACGCCGACGTTCGCTCCGACCGGCTCCACGATGATGGCCGCCACCCCACCCGCGTGTGCCCGCACCGCCGCCTCGGCCGCGTCCAGTGTCCGCGGCACCACCAGCGTCTGGGCGGCGATCGCCGCGGGAACGCCCGCGCTGCCCGGCAGCCCGAGTGTGGCAACCCCGGAGCCGGCACTCGCCAGCAGATGATCGGCGTGCCCGTGGTAGCCGCCCTCGAACTTGAGGATCAGGTCCCGGCCGGTGGCCGCCCGGGCGACCCGCAGCGCCGACATCGCGGCCTCGGTACCGCTGTTCACGAAGCGGATCTTCTCGAGTCCCGGCATCCGGTCCTGGATCAGGCGCGCCAGCCGCAGCTCGCCCTCGACGGTGGCGCCAAAGGGCCCCCCCAGCCGCGCCGCGTCACTGATCGCCCGCACCACCTGCGGGTGGGCATGCCCGGCGATCAGCGGTCCGTACGCGCAGACCCAGTCGACGTAGTCGCGGCCCTCCAGATCCCAGACGTGCCCGCCCTCTCCGCGAACCGGTACCGGCGGGTCGCCGCCGACCGCCGCGTACGCGCGGACCGGGCTCTGCACGCCGCCCGGAAAACGTAGTCGGGCCTCCTCCAGGATCGCCTCTGACCGTGTGGTCATGCGCCGAGGAGATCCCCGAGCTCTCGCGGCGCGTGGTGCACCGCGGTCAGGAGCGGCGTGTCGCGCACCGTCGAGCGCCGGCTGTCGGTCCCCCGCAGGTCGCGCACCAGCTGGGAGAACGCGGGCAGGTCGTCGGTTTCATAGGCGACCAGGAAGTCCATGTCGTCGAGTCCGAACGAGTTGGCCAGCAGCTGGCGTACCTGCGGGTAATTGTGCCCGATCCGCATGTGCTCGTTCATCACGCCCTGGCGCGCCTCCCGGCCCAGCAGATACCACGACGTGTCCTTGGTGAACGGGTACACGACCAGGTATTTCGAACGCTCTCCGGAGAACAGCGACTGCTCCTGGGAGGTGGGCCGCTTGACGTATTGAGACGGCACGATCAGACCCAGGAAGCTCTGGGTGACGGTGAGCCAGCGCCCGGTGCCGCTGCTCAGCAGCGCCGCCGCGGATCGCTCCAGCGTCTCCAACGAGGGTGCCAGCCGCCAGAGCAGCACGTCGATGCGGGCGCGGAGGCCGATCGTCGAGTAGGTGTGGGTGACGAGGGACTCGTCGGCGGTCAGGGTGGTGCTGAAGTCCTCCCAGTCGGCGCGCCGCTCGGTGTCCGTTCGACGGCGCCAGGCCGGATCGAGCCCCAGGCCGAGCGCCTGCACGAACTGCGTCGAGGAGTCTGCCATGTGTCGGTTCAGCCCTCCTGAAGCCAGCGCGCGGCGTCGGCGGCGAAGTAGGTCATGATCTGCTGAGCGCCCGCCCGCGCGATCGCGGTCAGCGTCTCCAGGGCCGCCAGCTTGCTGTCGAGCCAGCCCTGCTGGGCGGCCGCGATGAGCATCGCGTACTCACCGCTCACCTGGTACGCGGCGAGCGGCAGGTCGAAGCGGTCGCGCGCCTCGCGCAGCAGATCCAGCGAGGTCAGCGCCGGCTTCACCATCAGCAGGTCAGCCCCCTCCTCGGCGTCCAGCTCCATCTCGCGCATCGCTTCCCGGCCGTTCGCGGCATCCATCTGATAGGCGCGCCGATCCCCGAACGAGGGCGCCGAGCCCGCGGCCTCGCGGAACGGGCCGTAGAGCGCCGAGGCGTGCTTGCTGGCGTAGGCCAGGATCGCGGTGGTCGCCCACCCCGAGCCGTCGAGGCCTTCGCGGAGCGCCGCTACCTGGCCGTCCATCATCGCGCTGGGAGCGACGATGTCCGCTCCCGCCTCGGCGTACGCGACCGCAGCTTCGGCCAGCAGCGGGAGGGTCCTGTCGTTGTCGACCAGGTGCCCGTCGAGCACTCCGCAGTGGCCGTGGGTCGTGTACTCGCAGAGGCAGACATCGGCGATCGTGACCAGGGGCAGGCCGGCTTCGCGAAGCACGCGCAGCGTGGCCGGTACCGGGCCCTCGGGATCGGCGGCCCCCTTCCCGATCTCGTCTTTCTGATCGGGGACCCCGAACAGCAGCAGACCCCCGATCCCGAGGGTGGCCAGCTCACGGGCGCGGCTCAGCGCCAGGTCCGGACTCAGCCTCTCGACACCCGGCATCGCCTCGATCGGCTCGCGACGGTCGCGGCCGGGCACCAGGAACAGCGGCTCGACCAGCTGGGCCGGCTGGAGTCGCGTCTCCCGAACGAACCGGCGCATCGCGGCCGTCGTCCGAAGCCGTCGCGGACGGACCGCAAGTCCGCGCAGATCCTCGCCGGCCGCGGCCGCCGTCAGCGTGGTTGCCATGTCTCCTCCTTGCTCACCTCGATGAGGCTTTTCGTGACCTCCTCCACCAGCCGGTCTTGATCGGTCAGCGGTGCCGAGCGATGCAGGATCCTCCCGGGGACACCCGCGACCAGCGTCAGCTCACCGTCCACCACCCGGACCAGTGCACCGAGCGGCGACCTGCATCCCCCGCCCATCGACTTCAGCACCGCCCGCTCGGCGTGTACCGAGGTGGCCACCACGGGGTCGTCGAGCGCGGACACCGCCTGGCCCACCGGCGACCGGATGTCCTGCACCTCCACCGCCAGCGCGCCTTGCGCCGGCGCCGGCGGCATCACCTCCGGCTCCAGCACCTCGTCGATGCGGGCGCCGAGCCCGAGGCGATCGAGGCCGGCCACCGCCAGCACCACCGCGTCGGCGTCGCCGCGTTCCAGCTTCTCGATCCGCGTCGGGACGTTGCCCCGCAGCGGCACGAACCGTAGATCCGGGCGCAGGGCCCGGAGGAAACCCGCCCGGCGCGCGCTGTCGGTGCCGACCGTCGCGCCCCTCGGCAGACGGCTGAGGGGCACGCGCGCGCGCGTGAGCAGCGCGTCTCGCGGATCGGCGCGCTCGAGAAAGGCGAACGCGGTCTCGGGCTCAGCCTCGATCGGGAGGTCCTTGGCGCTGTGCACGGCGAGATCGATGGTCCCGGTCTCGAGCGCCTCCCTCAGCGCTCGCGTGAACCATCCGTCGTCCGCGATCTCCGGCATACCGCTGCCGGCCGAGCGGCGGTCGCCGGTGGTCACGATCGGGACCAGCTCTACCTCCAACCCCGAGACGCGCAGCAGGCCGGCCACGATCTCCGCCTGGATCCGCGCCAGCCGCGAGCCTCGGGTGCCCAGCCGGAGGGGGTGGCTCATTGCCGGACTTCCCTCACAGGTCGAAGAGCCGCCGCGCCGCCTCGGCACGGGTCCCGTCTGGATCGGAGCGCAGCGCCGCCAGAGGTTCGTGGAGCAGGTCCCCGACGATGCGCCGGGTCAGCAGCTGCACCCGCTCCGCGTCCCCCGCCTCGAGGTCGGTCCGGCCGCGCAGGTAGCGGTCGACGCGATCCTGGCGCCGCGCCTCCGCCCGCTCCCGCAGGGCCCTGACGAGGCCCGCCGAGCCGCGCGCGCCAAGCCAGGCACGGTGTCCCTCCAGGCCCTCCTCGACCAACTCCCCGACCGCCGCCCGCCAGGCCTCCGCCGCGGGCTCGGTGGTGATCTCGTCGATCCCCAGCAGACGATCGCCGAGCGCGGCCCGCACCGGCTCCGGGACCGCGGGCGGCGCCGAGAGGTCGACGACCGGCGGCAGGTTGGAAGGCTCCGCTGCCAGGTCGCGCCACGGCCCACCGAGCGCGACCGCGATCGCTCGCACGCGGGGCGCGAGCCGGGCGGCGGCGGCGAGGTCGAGCTCGACCTCAGGACGGGGGCGGCGGCTCGCCACCACCACCGTCGAGCCACGCTCCCGCAGCGTTCTGACCAGGGCCTGGCCAAGCGTGCCCGCGCCGACCACCAGGACGAGACCGCCGGCTAGCTGGGTGCGCTCGGCAAGCCAGTCGACGGCGGGCTCCTCGAGGCCGTGAGCGGGCGCCGCGTGCGTCGCGCGCACCCGGCGACCGGTCGCGATGGCGTCCTCGAACAGCCGCCGAAGCGGCGGGGCCACCTCACCCGATCGTGACCAGCGCCTGCCGTACCTGGTGCAGCACCTGGTCCTCCCCGGCGGCGGCGCTCTCCAGGCCGGCTGCGACCCGAAACAGGTGACGGGCGGCGTCCTCGCCGGTCCGAGCGATGGGAAGGCCGGTCGGCGGGGCATCACCCCAGCCGTAGACCTCGACCCGGTGACAGGTGGCGACCAGGACGCTGCCTTCCCGCTGCCGATCCAGCTGCTCCGCCAGCCGGGCTCGCGCGCCGGCCGTGGTATCGGGTGCGGTGGCCCCTGCCATCCACACGTCGAATCTCACCAAACCTACCTAAACCTACCACCGGCACCTTCGGGGATTCCAGTCTGATCGGCTTCACCCGGGACACCTTGCGCGACCGCCGGATGTCAGCGGCTCCCGGACAGCGCCTGCTCGCGGTCCACCACGTCGGCCAGCGCCGCCAGGAAGCGGGGACGGGTGTTGGGAAGCTCGACCCGGTGGTAGGCCAGACCGGCTTCCTCCGCCTCCTCGCGAGCCGCCACGTCCAGGTCGTACAGGATCTCCAGGTGGTCGGCCAGGAACTGCACCGGCACCACCAGGATGGCGGTGCGTCCGCGGTCACGGATCGACGGCAGCAGGTCCTTCAAGTCCGGCGTCAGCCACGGCTCGGGCGTGTGGCCGGCGCTCTGGTAGGCGAACTGCCACTGCCCCTGTTGGAGGCCGGCTCGCTCGACGGCGAGGGCGATCGTCCGGCGGATCTGGTCCATGTACGGCGGGTCGCGGTCGAGCACCGCCCTGGGAAGGCTGTGCGTGGTGAACAGGATCTCGGTGCGATCTCGGTCGGGAAGGCTCTCGAGCGCCGCCCCCAGGCGGTCCGAGAGATCGTCGATGAACGCCGGGACCTGGTGCCAGGGGCCCGCCACCACCCAGCGGGCGCCCGCGGCATGGCACGCGACGGCGGCCGCCAGCGCCCGGTCGTAGCCGCCCATGATGACCGGTGAGTACTGAGGCGCGAGCACGATCCCCAGGTAGTCCTCCGCGCCCGCCCCCGCCAGGTCCTGCACCGCGCTGTCGATGGTGGGGTCGGAGTGCAGCATGCCCGCGCGCACCAGGTAAGCGGCTGCCCCGTGGCGTTCGGCAAGCAGCCGTTCCACCCCCGCCGCTTGCTCCTCGGTGATGTGCACCAGGGGCGACCAGCCCACCAGCCGGTAGCGACGCTGGAACTCGGCGACCAGTTCAGCGTCGGGCTCGCCGCCGCGGCGCACGCTGCGCAGGTACGCGGGGACGTCGCCGGCCGTTTGGGCCGACCCGAAGGTCATGAGCACGATGCCATGGGTCGGGGTCATGCCTTCAAGGGTGACGCGGGCGGTGGTCCGTCGCCGGACCGAGTTGGACGGGGTGCCGAGGTGTGCCGTCCGCCGGTACGCGGCCGGCTCTTAACATTCCCTAACGCCGGTCGGGACTGGGAGCGTGTACCTTGGCTGGTGGCCGACACGGCCGGCGACCATCCGTTCGGAGATCGCCATCCTTGCACAAGAGGGTGTTCCGTCAATGACCCACATGCAGTTGGCGCCCCAAGTCGAGGAAGCTGACGAGTGGCGTACCGCCCAACGCCAGTTCGACACCGCCGCCGAAATCCTCCACCTCGAGCCACAGATCCGCCCGATCCTGCGCGAGGTGCAGCGCGAGTTCACGTGCCACTTCCCGGTGGAGATGGACGACGGCTCGACCCGCGTGTTCACCGGGTATCGAGTCCAGCACAACATCGTCCGCGGGCCTGCGAAGGGCGGGATCCGCTACCACCCCGCCGTCTCCCTCGACGAGGTGAAGGCGTTGGCGATGTGGATGACCTGGAAGTGCGCGGTCGTCAACATCCCCTTCGGCGGCGCCAAGGGCGGCGTGGTGGTGGATCCGCGCACGATGTCGTCCCGCGAGGTGGAGCGCATGACCCGCCGCTTCGCGACCGAGATCTCGGTCCTGATCGGGCCGGACCGCGACATCCCGGCGCCGGACGTCAACACCGACGGCCAGATCATGGCCTGGATCATGGACACCATCTCGATGCACGAGGGGTATTCGGTCACGGCCTGCGTGACCGGCAAGCCGGTCGACGTGGGCGGCTCCCTGGGACGGGTCGAGGCCACCGGCCGCGGCGTCATGATCTGCACGCTGGACGCGCTGCGCCACCTGGGCATGCGGCCCCAGGGGACGCGTGTCTCGATCCAGGGTTTCGGCAACGTGGGCAGCGTCTCGGCGACCCTCCTGGAGCGGGCCGGATGCACCGTCGTCGCCGTCTCGGACGAGTACGGCGGCATCCACGCGCCGGCGGGTCTCGACATCGCCGACGTCAAGGCCTACCGTGCCGCCACCGGGTCGCTGCGAGGCTTCCCCGGTGCCACCCAGATCGCGAGCGACGGGACGCTGACCGTGGACTGCGATGTGCTGGTGCCGGCCGCGATCGGCAACCAGATCACGTCGCACAACGCCGGTGACATTCGCGCCTCGCTGATCGTGGAGGGGGCGAACGGACCCACCACACCGGAAGCGGATGACCTGCTGGCCCAAAAGGGCGTCTTCCTGGTCCCCGACATCCTGGCCAACGCGGGCGGGGTGACCGCCAGCTACTTCGAGTGGGTGCAGGACCTCCAGTCGTTCTTCTGGTCCGAGGACGAGGTCAACGAGCGGCTTCATTCGATCATGCAGCGCGCGTTCGGGGAGGTCCTGCAGACCGCACTGGAGCGGCGGCTTCCGATGCGGATGGCGGCCTATGTGGAGGCGGTTTCGCGCGTCGCGGCGGCCACCCGGGATCGCGGGCTCTACCCCTGACCGACGGCGTCGGCGAGGGCGGCGCGGGCGACTTCGAGCCGATCGCGCAGTTCTGGCTCCGGGTGGTCGAAGACGACGCCTATCCCACCTACTCGCCGCTCTTCTTCCAGGAGATCGTCCCTGCCCCCACGGGCTGGACCGTGGAGGTGGGCTGCGGCGAGGGCCGGGTGTGCCGTGACCTGTCGGCGCAGGGTCATCGCATCCTCGGTGTCGAGCTGGCCCCCACGCTGGTCCGCCACGCCGCGGTCGCCCAGCCCGACGGCCGCTTCGTGCGGGGCGACGCCCGGCGCCTGCCGCTCCCTGACGCGTTCGCCGCCACCGTGGTCAGCTACTGCTCGCTGATCGACATCGCCGGGATGCCGCAGGCGGTTACCGAGATGGCGCGAATCCTGCGTCGCGACGGCCGCCTCTGCATCTGCGTCACCCATCCGATCGCAGACGCGGGCGACATGGCGTTCGGCGAGCGGGACGCCCCGTTCGCCCTCCGGCACCCTTACCTCGGAGGCCGGGTCACCGACTTCACGTTCCACCGCGACCGCTTCGAGCTGCGTCTGGCGGGCTGGACCTACTCGATCGAGGAGTATTCGCGGGCGCTGGAGGCGGCGGGGATGGTCATCGAGCGGATCCGCGAGGTCGCGCGGCCGGATGCTCAGGGCCGGCCCACGCGCCACGTGCCGACCTTCCTCTTTCTCGGCGCGCGCTTCGTCTGAGCGCGGCGGGCCGGCGGTGCCCGCTCACTTGAGGAGTGTCGTGAGCCAGGGCCAGGGCCTCGGCCCCGGGGCTTCCCTGTACGCCGGCAGGACCGCTCGCATCCCCCGCTCGATGGCGGCCAGGTCGGCGTCCAGGTCCCCGCTCGGGTGGATCGGAGGCCCCAGCGCGAGCCGGATGTGTTTTCCCCGCCAGAGCTCGTGCGTCCCGCTCAGCGCCGCGGGGACGACCGGCACGCTGCCCTCGGCGGCGAAGTGCGCAACCCCCTTACGCAGCGGCTGCAGCTCTCCCTCCGCCGGGCCTAGGTGGCCCTCCGGGAAGATCCCCACCGCCTGACCGTCACGCAGCGCCCGGCCTACCGCGTCCGAGAGATGTGCGATCTCACCGGTCTCGACCGGGATCACGATGTCGCCCAGCAGGTAGAGGATCCACCGCTTCCAGAGCCGGTTGTGGATCGCCGAGCCCCGACCCAGGAAGTGGAGCGACGGACGGCCGGGCAACGCTGCGATGAGCACGAACGGATCAACCCAGTTGAGGTGGTTGCAGCTGACCAGGTAGGGCCCCCGAGGAACGCTCTCCAGGCCCGCTGCCCGGATCGGAAGGATGGCGGCGATCCCCAACCGCAGCACGCCGCGAGCCGCTCGGAAGCGGAGCGTGCTGCGCATTCCGTGAAGGGTAATGCGGTGAGTCCGCCTGCCTACCATCGGCGCTTCCGAATCAGGTGGTCGCGGGTGTCCCCGAGTCCGACGGTTCCGGCGAGCGGTCCAGGATGACGACCTCGTGCGTGATCGGCGTGGCCGGATCGAGCGTCGCCATCACCGAGCAGTACTTCTGCTGGCTCAGGGTGACCGCGCGTCGTACCGACGCCTCGTCGACGCCTCGCACCGTGTGACGGAGTCGGAGGCCGGTGTAGCGGCGGGGCGGGGCGGCACGCCGCGTGCCCGCGATCTCCACCTGGTAGGAGGCGGGGGCGCGGCGACCCTTGCTCAGGATGTCGATGACGTCGATCGCCATGCAGCCGGCGGCGGCCAGCAGCAGCAGCTCCATCGGGCTCTGCCCGGTGCGTTCCGGACCGCCGCCCCGCACCGCGACCGGCCCACCCCTGGTGAGGCCCTCGAAGTCGAAGCCGGTCCCCTGCCAGCGCAATGTCGCCGTGCGCAGATCCCCTTCGGTCATAGCCCTGAGAACGTGTCCGGAGACCCCGGACTTCCAGGGTGGGGAGGGGCCGGGTGGGACGGCGTGATCACGTTCCCGGGGGAGTGCTGGGTTTCAGGGCGCCAGATCGCGTTCAACCGACACCCCTCCAGCTCTGGGGAAGGGAAGCCAGGCGACCGAGCTGGAAGGCAGTGTCCCGGGCCTGTGCGCGGAGCGCGGTGTCCGGCGTCAGACCGCGAAGGGTCGCCTCCACGCCGCCCAGCGGGGAGGCTCCGGAGGCAGCCCGATGGTGATCGCGAGCCGCGTCGCCGCGATGACGCGGGTGACGGCGTAGGCCAGCATGAACGTGACCACGACCTGGAACACGAAGAAGACGAGAGAGACCGCGAGCGACGCGCGGGCGATGGGCAGGTACTGGACCGGGCCGCTGACGTAGGTCAGGGCCTCGTGGACGATGTAGATCCCGAGCGCGTAGCGGCTCACCGACTGCACGACCTGGGTGAGCTCCGGACGGCCGGCCAGCAGCCGCTCGCCTGCCAGCCCCCAGGCGACAAACGCCGCGACGGTCACCGGGATCAACGACGGCAGCAGGAACGCCCCCGTCCCCTGCACGAAGCTGGCGTTGGGCGTGCCGCTGCCGTTCGCCAGGATCAAAAGGACGGCTCCGGCCACCGTTGCGAGCGCAAACACGCCGGTCAGGGCCCAGGAGTTCCAGGCGTCCAGATGTTCGGCGCGCCAGCTTCCCAGCACCAGGCCGATTCCGAAGTAGCCGACCCAGAGCGGCGCCACCTGGTAGCCGTGGGCCAGCAGGAACCCGTTCAGCGGCGCGTCGGGGGATGCCAGCAGCCGGTACGTGCACAGCACCACCTGGACCGCGATCGCGACCACCCCGACCAGCAGCAGGCCGCGGTTCGACGCCGGCCAGATCTGAAACAGGATGTAGAGCTGGGGGATCAGCAGCAGGTACCAGAGGTGACCACCGCCCAGCGCCCACCACGCGGCCACGCCGGCCCAGGACGCGGGGATCTCCTTGGTCAGGAACACGCCGATCACCGTGTACACCGGCATCCACACGATCCAGGGGATCAGCGAACGGCCCAAACGCCGGCGGAGGAACTGGGTCAGGGGCAGCGCATGCTGGTCGCCGTAGGTGAGCAGGAAGCCGCTGAGGATGACGAAGAGTGGTACCGAGACGCGGAACAGCAGGTCCAGGATCGACCACACCTCCTGGGCCAGGCCCGGCGCCTGGTAGGGCCAGTGGTCACAGTGGATCGCGATCACCAGCACCAGCGCCAACACCCGGACCAGGTCGAGCCCGAGGAGATGTGGCCTCTCGGCGGCTCCGCTCAAAGCTTGTTGCCTGCCGGCTGTGGCAGCCGGAGATCCCGCAGCAAAGAAAGGTTCAGATCTCGCGGCTCCCGAAGCTCACCACGGCCAGCGCGAGGGCGGCCAGCACCCAGACGATCGACCAGACCAGCACCCCGAGGGGGATCGGTTGCGTCGCCGCGAAGGGATTGGCCGCGAGGCCGGTCCTCCCCGCCTCCTGGAGACCGACCACGACAGCGACCGGCTCCATCGAGTAGACCGCGGAGCGCCAGAGCGCGTCGGTCGGGAACACCAGTCCCATCACCACCCCGGCCGTGGTCAGGGCCCCGTTCTCGAGTGCCTGGCCGATGCCCCCCGCGATGCCGCCCATCCAGGCCATGAACCAGAGCACCAGAGCCACGATGCCGCCCGTCATCCCCGGCACCCGGGTCGAGAGCAGCAACGCCAGCGTCAGCACGACCAGGCCCTCACCGGCGACGGAGACGACCAGGCCGGCCACGTTGGGCGGAGCGTACCGGGTCGCGATCCACACGCCGAGCACGGCGAGGAGGCCGGTTCCAGCCGCGTAGATCACCACCAGCACCGCCATGCCCAGCCACTTCCCGAGGACGTAGTCGGCGCGTCGCACCGGCCGTGCCAGCAGCGCGAGCGCGAGGTTCGACTCCAGGTCAGCAGACAGACTGGGAGCGCCGACGAAGGCCGCCGACAGCGCGAGCACACCGCTGAACAGGAACGCGACCAGGATCAGCAGCTGGGAGGCCAGGACCCGCACCTCCGCCTCGCCCAGCGGCTGGCCACCGTTGAGACCGGCGTCGTTCAGCTTCGAGAACCCCCAGCTGGTGGCCACGATCAGGATCAGCGTCAGCGCCGCGAGCGCGATCAGCAGCCGGCGACGTGAGATCTCCCAGACCGTGAGGCGGGCGAACGTCAGCACCGGTGGCATCGGGCGTTCACCCGTCCCGGGGGGCCTGGAGGAGTTCCAGAAAGCGATCTTCGAGGGACTGGTGGCGGGGCTCCACGGCGTAGAGCCGGCCTCCCTGCTCCACGATGGTGGACACCACCTCGGGGACGCGGTCGGCGTCCAGTCCGGTGATCGTGAGCCAGGTCCCGTCGTCGTTCAGCGCGCCGAACCGGCCCAGGGCGTGCCGCGCCTCGGGCGCCAGTCCGCCGATCCGGAACCGGCAGGAGCCACCCCCGAGGAGGTCGTCGAGGGTCCCGGTCGCGATCACGTGACCCTGGTCGACCATCGCGACCCGATCGCACACCATCTCCACCTCGGTCAGGAGATGCGAGTTGAGGAAGACCGCCTTGCCGCGCGCCTTGAGCTCGTGGATCAGCTCCCGGACGTCGTGCCGTCCCACCGGGTCGAGCGCCGACGTCGGCTCGTCGAGCAAGATCAGCTCGGGAGCACCGAGCAGCGCGACTCCGAGCCCAAGGCGCTGCTGCATACCCTTCGAGTAGCCGCGCACGCGCTCGGTCTCGCGGCCGTCGAGGCCGACCAGGCGCAGCGCGCCGTCGATCTCCGCTGTCCACCCCGAGCGCGGCAGACGTATCAGCTCGCAGTGCAGGGCCAGCACCTCCCGCGCGGTGAGCCAGGGCTGATAGCGGAAGAGCTCGGGAAGGTACCCGACGCGGCGGCGGGCGGCGAGCGTTCCCGCCCGCTCGCCGAGGACCCACGCCTCACCCGAGGTCGGTGCGGCCAGGCCCAGCAGTAGCTTGATGGCGGTCGTCTTGCCGGCGCCGTTGGGCCCCAGGAACCCGAACACCTCGCCTCGCGGGACCGTCATCGACAGCCCGGTGAGGGCCTCGATCCGCCCGTAGTGCTTGGTCAGGTCGACGATGTGCATGGCGGGCGAAACGGCGGCCGCGCTGGCCGCCGCCCGGTGTTCCTGCAGATCGACCATGGATCGGCGCAGCGTACGGACTACGAGAAGCTTTCCGCCGCCGCCAGCGCGTCCGACTCCGCGATGGTGCCGCCGACGAAGTAGACGATTCCGTGCTTGATGCAGACGACCGCCGACCCGATCCCGGTGTTGTCGCCGAAGACCTGGTATTCGACGCCCCTGTCCGTCACCGTCTGAGCGGTCGCCATTCCGGCCGGGATCGGGATCGGAAGCGCGCCGTCGGGGCTGCCGAGCTGCTGGATCAGGGCCTGTGCCTGAGAGGTCAGGCCCGGCTGGGCAAGCAGCGTGTGCTTGATCTGCTCGACGCTGGCCCCGGTCGAAGAGATCTCGGGAGCCCGCATCTCACCAGCGACCATGAAGGTCCCTGCCGCCTGGGCCGCCTGCTGATACCCGGCACTGCCCGAGCCGTCCGCCTGCTGCAGGGCCTGCTGGATCTGCTGCTGGTTCCCGTACAGGACACCCTCGCCAGGGCCGGTCTGCACGACCAGCGAGCTGCCGTCGACTCCGGTTGGGAAGCTGGGGGCGGCGCGACCCGCCTGCTGCGCGGCCGCGGCCGCCTTGGCGGAGCTGAACGTGAAGCTCGTCGTCCCCTGCGAGACCGTCTCATAGCTCACCGGCTCGCCCGCCACGGAGCTTGGAACCTCGATCTGGATCGGTGGCAGGCCGGTCGCCGCCGCCGCCGCAGAGGCCGAAGCGGCCGGGGTTTCCGCCGGCTTGACGGGGTTGCTGACGGTCCCATACGTGCTCAGCGGCGTGAGGCTCTGCAGGTCAGCCTGCGACAGGGTCACGGGCTGCACGGAGGTGGGCACGAAGAGGCCCCGCAGCGAGGACGCGAACGGCGTCACCGTGAAGATCGCGATGACCGCCACCGCGAGTGCCGCAGCCGCGGCCGGCAGCTGCCAGCGGAACGCCGGCCGGCCGAACGTCAAGCGGGCCGGCCGGCGTCCAGCCTTCTCCGGCGCGGAGTGGAAGCGAGCCAGCGCAATTCTCGCGTCGACCGGCGCCGGCGCCGTCTCGAGCAGCGAGCCGACCCGCTTGGCGTCCGCCGCCACCGCATGGAACCGGTCCTGGCAGACGGTGCAGGAGGCGAAGTGCGAGCGCTCGATGGCGACGACCGCATCCGGGTCGTCGTAGTAGCGCCGGAGTTCGCCCTCAGTCAGATGACGCATCGTGCATCTCCTTCCGTAGAGCTTGTTCGGCTCGCCGCAACAGCGTGCCGATTTGATTGGTACCCACCCCCAGGGCCTGTGCGACCTCGACGTAGCTGAGTCCGGAATAGCGGAGTGCGAGCACGCTCGCCGCCTTCCGGGGCAGCCGCTGCAGGGCCGCACGGACCTCTTCCCGCTCGTGCTCCCGTTCGACGATCTGGCTCGGGTCGGGAGAGACCGACGCCCGATCCAGGGTCGTCAGCTCACGTCGTTCACGCCGCTTGCGCGATCGCACGCGGTTGAGCGCCGTGTGCGCGGCGGCTTTGTAGAGCCAGGCGCGGGCGTAGGGGGCTTCGGTGTGCCGTCGCCGGTGGAGGTCCCAGAACACCTCCTGCGCCACATCCTCGGCCTCGGCCCGGTCGTCGACAACCCTCTGGGCGATCGCCACGACCCGTCCGTACTCCCTGAGAAAGAGCCGGTCGAACGAGTCGCCGGGCTCCTGTCGCGATGCCGTGGTGGCTGTGGGAGGGTCGGGGATCGAGCGCAATACCGTTGCTTTCACCTCGCCTGCTGAAGCACCGCGATCGAGGGTCATGTGGCAGCTCTCAAAGCCGACGTTGGCATATCGACTCGCTCTTCCAGGGCCGTGCCAAAGTCGGCTTAATAGAAGACCGTACGCGTCCTGTGATAGGGCGCCATCCCCCGGAGGTCCTGCGAGGCCTCCCACAGAATCCAGTCCACCTCCACCGCGCGGAGCCTCCGACCACGGGCCGCCAGCGCGTCGCGGAGTCGCTCCACGCAGGTGACGGTCGCACAGCGCAGCTCCACCTCGGCCGCCTCGCCGGCCGCCAGCGGCGAACGGGCGTCGACGCGGCGGGCGAGGTCAGGCGTCAGGACCAGTGCGCCCCGGTGCCGCAGGATCTGCGGCAGCTTGTAGTCCGCGAAGCAGGTGAGAGCGGGCAGATCGGGGAAGCTCCGCACGCCCGCGCCGTGGAGGTCGGCGGCGACGATCTGAGCGCGCTTCAGGATGGGCACGGCGCGGCCCCCGTAAAGGGCGATGTCGCGGTAGCTGTCCAGCCGCTCGGCGAGCGTCTGCGCGGTGCCCGCCGCGGTGGGCTGGACCAGGCCGTCGAACCCGTGGCGACCGAGCTCCCGGAGGGCGGCCGCGCGCTCTTCCAGCATGGGGAGGGGCCCATCCAGCAGCACCTCCAGGCGGGCCGGGGTCAGATCGCGCAGCGCTTTCGCGGTGGCGAGGTCGTCACCCGCTTCGAACACCTTGCGCAGGGCGGCGGCCACCTCCCGGTAGCCACGCTTCGCGGCCGGCCACCCCGGGGGACTCCAGAACGAGAAGTTGACGGTGTCGAGGACCAGGAGATACCGCAGCGTCCGCTCCGCGGGCCCCACGTAGTGGTGTTCGGTATCCCACACCGGGACCGGCACCCGCAGGATCGCGTCAAGGGCGGTGTCGAGCGGGCCGAGGCGGACATGACGCGCACGCTCGGTCACCCACTCGCACCCCTCACGCACGCCCAGCGGGTCCTCGACGAAGGACGGATCGTCCACGAAGGAAGGGTAGGCAGCCGCCGTATGTTGCGTTGGTATGCCGATCGACGTCGACGTCTCGAACTTTCAGACGGAGGTCCTGGAGCGGTCCCGCCGGACTCCCGTCGTCGTTGACTTCTGGGCCACCTGGTGCGGACCCTGCCGGACGCTCGGTCCCGTCCTGGAGGCCGCCGTCGAGGCCCGCGACGGCGCGGTCGTCCTGGCCAAGCTCGACACCGACGCGAACCCGCAGCTGGCGCAGCGGTACCAGATCCGGAGCATCCCCGCGGTCAAGGCGTTTCGCGACGGGGCGGTCGCTTCCGAGTTCGTGGGCGCGGTTCCGCGGGCCGCGGTCGACCGCTTCCTGGACGGTCTGGTGCCCTCGGAGACGGACCGCCTGGTCTCGGCCGGCGACGAGGCATCGCTGCGACAGGCCGCCAAGCTGTCTCCCGACCGACCGGACGCCGTGATTCCGCTCGCCCGCCGGCTCCACGAGCGCGGCGAGGACGAGGAGGCGATCGCCCGGTTGCGCAAGGTGCCCGGCTTCGCGGCCGAGGGGCTGATCGCTCAGATCGAGCTGGAGCGTGCCAACGTGGCCGAGCTGGAACCGGCCTGGAAAGAGCTTGGTGCCGGCCGCGACGGCCAGGCCCTGGATCTGCTGCTCGCCGCACTCCCCGGGTCCGGTGAACGCCGCGACCAGCTGAGACGGGTGGTGATCGGGGTTCTGGACCGGATGCAGCCGGCGGAGGCCGGGCCCTACCGCCGGAAGCTGGCCAGCGCCCTCTACTGACCGCGAGGGGGGATGGCCGTTTGCCGGGAAGCGGCCCTCTGTTCGGCGAGAGCGGGGCGCCGCTTGCCGGGAAATGCACTCAGTCGTTGAAGCCGCCGATCAGCCACTCGCGGAAGAGGCCGCTCGCCAGGGTCCAGCCCGCGCGCTCTCGCACGATCAACCCCTCCTGCTGCAGGACCTCGCCCGCTCGCGCGGCGGCGGTGTGGCTGACGCCCAGCTCGAGCAGCACCGACTGGTTGGTGAAGCTTTCGACGGCGCGCCGCGCGATCCTCTTCAGCAGCAGCTGCTGGCTGCGCGCCAGCCTGGAGAAGATCTGCTCGAACTCGTCCTTCTGGTCGCCCACCGCGGCCCTCAGGGCCCGATCGATGGCGGCGTCGTCGATCGCCCCTCCCTCCGCCTGCTCGAACGCGAAGAAGGCGACCAGCTGGACGTCGTTGGGGACCCCGGCGGCGAGGGCGAAGATCCGTTCGGCCTCCGCCAGGGCCAGGTCCGCGCCGGCGGTGGTGGCGCGGGCGATGAGATAGGCCACGAAGTCGGCCTCGGGGACCTTGCCCAGGTAGTGCTTGGCGCCGACGTTGTAGAGCGCGCCGTGGTCGGGATCGTCGGTCATCCGCTCCATCAGGTGCCGGCGGGAGCCGGCGAAGACGAGACTCACCTCGGGCAGGTCGTCGACCATCCCTTTGAAGACGTCGGGCAGGCCGGGATCGATCTCGAGCACCTTCTGAAACTCATCCAGCACCAGCGACGCGGGGTGGTCCTGATCACCGGCCTCGCGGAGGGTCCCCACCACGTCTCCGATCACGTCCTGCCAGCTGACGTCCTGCTGCAGGTTGGCGAGGCGCACGCCCTGGATGTAGCCCGTCTGGTTGTCGAAGATGAACTCGGGCGTCACCCGAAGATGGCGCAGATAGGTGAGGACCTCATGGACGCGTCCGCGCAGCGGGCCCAGCGGTCCATGGACCACGCCGCGCAGCAGCTCCTCGGCCACGTCTTTCGCGGTCGCGCAGCGGATCAGGTTCACCTTGCCGGTGAGTCCGCCCGCGTCGCGGACCTGCTCCACGACCCGGTTCAGCAACGACGTCTTCCCGTAGCGGCGAGGGGCGATCAGGATCGCGTTCTGGCCGTTGAGCATGAGGCCGCGCAGCAGCTTCGCCTCGCGCTCACGATCGGCGAAGTGGGCGGCGTCGTCCACCGGGGAGCCGAAGTGGTAGGGGTTGCGCCGGAACGAGGGTGACGGCATCGTCGCCAGGCCAGTGTAAGGACCTTGCAACCAATCAGTTTGAAACCTGTTGGTTTGAAGGCCCGGTGTTGCGGTCCCTCCCGGGGCGGGCGGCCCGCCCGTGACGCGGCACCCGCAGCTCAGGCGGAGCTCAGGGCTCTCGCCGGTGCATCCGCGCCAGCTCGCCCTCGATGAGTTTGAAGTCCTTCTGCGGAAGCTGGTGGATGTGTCCCTGGAACGCCAGCGCCCACTCCTCCGGCGCCCACTTGCGGACGTACTCGAGGCGGTACGCGACCTCCCGGGCCCGGATCCAGCCCGCCTCTTCCGGAGCCTCGTCAGCCCGCATGCGAAACCGCCAGGGGTGGCTCTCCTCCGGACGCGGCGCCTCCCAGATCGGCTCCCGATCCTCCAGCATTCCCGACGTCAGCGTGGCGGTGGCGGCGAAGGCGCGCCGGGGTGCGACGTAGAACAAGATGCGGTCGCCCGGCTGCATCACCTCGGCGCGTCGCCGGTGACGGCTGCGCAGCCCGAGCAGGTTGAAGCCGCGTTCGCGCGTCCGCCGGAAGTTCTCGAGCGAGGTCACGACCATCCAGAATTGAGCTCGGTGGCGGGGCGGCCGGCGCCGGCGAGCACGGTCCCCTCCCTCCTCACCTCTTCGGTCGCGATTCACAGTCGTCGATGCTACCCGCCGGCCGTCGCGCACAATGATCGGCCGTGCCGCGTACACCCCACGAAACTCCCCAAGCTCCGTTTCGCGAGGGCCCGGGGCTCCGGTTCGAGATCACCGCGGAGGACGGGTGGGCCCGGACCGGGATCCTGCACACCACCCACGGCGATCTCCACACCCCGGCCTTCTTCGGGGTGGCCACCAGGGCCGCTCTCAAGGGTCTCGACCCGGCGGTGGCGCGATCGGCCGGGTTGGAGGCGGTGATCTGCAACAGCTACCACCTGTCGCTGCAGCCGGGTGCCGAGGCGGTGGCCCGCGCGGGTGGGCTGCACCGGTTCATGGGGTGGCCGGGGGTGGTGGCCACGGATTCCGGCGGGTTCCAGATCTTCTCCCTGCGCTTCGGGCAGGTGGCCGACGAGATCAAGGGCCGCAGGCGCTTGCCGGCAGCCCCGCGGGGGTCGCCGCGAGCGGCACCCGGGGACGCCGTCCGGCTGACCGAGGACGGTGCGCTGTTCCGCTCCTATCTCGACGGCTCGGCCCGCCTCTTCACCCCGGAGTCGAACATGGCGCTGCAGCGGGACCTGGGGGCGGACGTTCTGTTCTGCCTCGATGAGTGCACGCCCCTGCACGTGCCGCGCGAGTACACGGAGCGGGCGACCGAGCGCAACCTCCGCTGGGCACGGCGCTGTCTCGACCGGCATCGCGAGCTCGGCATGGGGGAGCGCCAGGGGCTGTTCGGGATCGTGCACGGAGGCGTGTACCCCGACCTGCGCGAACGGAGCGCCCGCGCGATCGGCGGGATGGAGTTCTTCGGGTTCGGGATCGGTGACTGCCTGGGCGAGACGAAGGAGGACTGGTATCGGGTGGTCGACCGGGTCCGGCCATTCCTTCCAGCCGACCGGCCCCGGCATCTGCTCGGGGTGGGGGAGCCCGACGATCTGGTGGAAGGGGTCCTGCGGGGTATCGACAGCTTCGACTGCGCGATGCCGACCCGGATCGCGCGGCACGGTCAGGCGCTGGTCTTCGGCCGGCCCCGCTACCGGCTGCACATGGGAGGGGCGCGGTGCCGGTTCGACGACGCTCCGATCGAGGAGGGTTGCCCGTGCACCGCCTGCACCCGCTTCTCCCGGGCCTACCTGCACCATCTGACCAAGGCCGGGGAGATGCTCGGGATGTCGCTGCTGGCGGAGCACAACGTGTGCTTCACCGCACGGCTGCTGGAGCGTGCCCGGGCCGCCATCGCCGCCGGGGCCTTCGGCGACCTCCGGGCGGAAGTCCTGGCGTCGCAATAGCCCCACCTCCGCGCCGGCCCGCCACTCACACCCGCCCCTCTCGCACGCACCCCGCACTCACGCTCGCCCCCACCGCCACCCTTTCGCACGCGCGCCAACATCCGTTTTCGCACGGAACGGTGCTCATTCGGGCGGCGATGGGAACCGTTCCGTGCGAAAGGGGGCTTATCGTGGCGCATGCGTTTACAGGGCGGGTAGACGGACACCTGACGGCGATGCAGGCGATTCGCATGGCACGGCCTTGTTACGTCCCCGATGACCTTCGCCACGGGGTGTTCTCCCTCGATTACGCGCGCGCCATGGGCCTGACGCGCGAGGATCTTCGCGGCTCCGTCTGGCAGAGAGTCGCACACGGTTGGTACCGCTGGAAGGGCTGCCAGCCCGGGAGGAGCATCTGCTGATCGCCATCGCTGCGAACCTGCCAGAGGGCGGTGCCTTCTGCGGGCTCACGGCGGCACATCGCTGGGGGATCGAGGCGCCTTTCGCAAAGCGGCCGGAGATCGTGGTGCCGGACTTACCCACGTGGCGACATCGTGCCCCCGCCACTGTCCGGTGCATCCAGCTCATGCCTGGAGACGTCGTATGGCGGGATGGCTTCCCGATAACCAGCCCCGCGCGCACCTGTTTCGACCTGGCGGCGCGGCTACCGCTGGCAGAAGCGGTCGCTGCTGTCGACATGGCCATGCACCGCCGTGATCACCTTCGACCGCTTCCGGGACTATGTCCTCGGCCATGCAGGGGTCGCGGGCGTCGTCAAAGCACGCCGCATCCTTGAACACCTGGAACCGAAGTCCGAATCCCCGATGGAGTCAAGGCTGCGGATGCTGCTGGTGCAGGGTGGCCTGCCGCGACCCGAGGCGCAGGCCTCGCTGACCAATCGCCGTGGCGCGTTCGTGGCACGCGTCGACCTCTTCTACCCGGAAGCGCGTCTCGCCGTCGAATACGACGGGGGCCAGCATCGAGACCAGCTGACCGAGGACAACCGCCGGCAAAACCGGCTGCACGAGATCGGCGTGACGGTCCTGCGCTACACCGCCCCGGATCTCAAAGAGAGGCCTGACCAGGTGCTCTATCAGGTCCGGCTCGCACTCACCGACCGCCCGTTTCGTACGGAACGGGTGGCATGAGCGGCCCCATAGCACCCCTTCCGTGCGAAACGGGAACTAGAGGGGAGTGGCGGGTCCCGATGTAGTTGACGGATATATCAGTGAGATATATCATGGTGAGCGATGGACCTCACCAACACCGCCTATGTGGTCCTCGGGGCTCTCGACGAGCGGCCGCGTTCCGGGTACGACATCAAGCACTTCGCCGACAAGTCGATCCGCCTCTTCTGGGCGGTCGGATTCGGGCAGCTCTATCCCGAGCTCAAGAATCTGACCGAGGCGGGTCTCATCGAGGCCACCGACGCGCCCACCGGCGGTCGCAAGCGGACGATCTACCGGATCACCGACCTCGGCCGTGAGGCGCTGGCCGACTGGGTGTCGGACACCGGCGCCCGGCCCCAGGAGGTGCGCGACGAGCTGCTCGTCAAGCTCTTCTTCTCGGGCGCCGTCGACGCCCAGATCCGCACCGAGCTGGCCCAGCTGATCGCCACGCGGCACCGTGCGGCCCGCGCCGAGCTGCGCTCCGAAGCCGAGAGCGTCGCCCTCAGGCGGAGTCCGGAGCTGCCGATGCACCAGGAGCTGTTGGCCTTCGGCGTCGCCTACCACACCTTCATCAGCGACTGGTTCGACAGCCTCGCCGGGAGACTGTCCGGCCCCGAGACGTCCGAGACGGCCGAGGAGGAAGAGCGATGACGCCGACCCGACGCTGGGCGATGGTCCTGAGCCTGTGCCTGGGCTCCTTCATGATCCTGCTCGACACCACCATCGTGTACGTGGCGACTCCGGCCATGATGTCGGAGCTCCACGCGCCGATCGACGAGGTGCTGTGGGTCATCAACGGCTACCTGCTGACCTTCGCCGCCCTCCTCATCACCACCGGGCGACTCGCCGACTACGTCGGCCCGAAGGCTCTCTTTCTGGCGGGCCTCATCGTGTTCACCCTCGCCTCGGCCGCGTGCGGCGTCTCCCAGAACGTTGACCAGCTGATCCTGGCACGGATCATCCAGGGGGTGGGCGGCGCCCTGCTCACGCCGCAGACCATGACGCTGATCGCAGCCACCTTTCCGCCCGAGCGGCGTGGCTCCGCGTTCGGCATCTTCGGCGCCGTGGTCGGCCTGGCGACGGTGGGCGGACCTACCATCGGTGGGCTGCTGGTGACGGTCGCCGGCTGGCGCTGGATCTTCTTCCTCAACGTCCCGGTGGGCATCGTGGCCGTCATCGCCACCCTTCTCTTCGTGGTCGACGTGCGACCCGGCCGTCGCCAGCCCCTGGACCCGATCGGCGTCGTCCTCGGTACCGGTGCCTTGTTCCTCATCGTCTTCGGCCTCATCCAGGGCCAGGCGAACGACTGGGACCGGCAGATCTGGGCCTGCATCGGCGGTGGCCTGGTGGCGGGCGCTTCCTTTGTGTTCTGGCAGACCCGGGCCCGGAACCCCCTGATTCCGCTGAGCCTGTTCCGTGATCGCGACTACGCGATCGCCAACGGCGCGAACGTCGCCGTGAACTTCGCGATGCAGGGAATCTTCATCCCGTACGCGATCTACACCCAGGCCGTGCTCGGGATGACGGCGCTGCAGTCCGGCCTCACGATCGCGCCCCTCTCGATCGCGAGCGCGGCGGTCGCTCCTTTCGCGGGACGCCTCGCCGACCGCATCGGTGGCAAATACCTCCTGGTCGCCGGGCTGACGCTGTTCGCCGCCGGAACCGCGTGGTACCTCGCCGTCGCCCAGGTCGGGACCCCGTCGCCGGTGCTGTGGGGGCCGCTCGCGCTGAGCGGTGTCGGGCTGGGGCTGACCTTCTCCCCCATGCTCTCGGTCGCCGTGCGGCGCATCCAACCCGAACGAGCCGCCGCAGCCTCCGCCGTGTTCAACACCAGCCGGCAGCTGGGTGGCGTCTTCGGCGCCGCTGCAGTGGGCGCCGTCCTGGCGAGCGGGCTCAAGTCCGAGATGACCTCGCGCGCGGCCTCGGCAGCGCTCCAGCTGCCGCTCCCCCTCCGTGCACCCTTCGTCGCGGCCCTGACCAAGGCCGCCAGAGCCGGCATCGAGGCGGGGGCCGGCGCCACCGGCGCCACCTCGCTCCCGTCCGTTCTTCCGTCCGCCGTCCGAGTCACACTGCTGAACCTGGGGCAGAGCGTGTTCGAGCACAGCTTCGTCCTGGCGATGCGCCCCACGATCCTGCTGTCCATCGCGGTGCTGCTGGCGGGAGCCCTGGGCTGCCTGTTCCTGCGGCGGCCGCTGCGGAGTGTCCAGGCCACCAACACCGAGGAGCCGATCTCCACGCACGCCGCCTGAAGGCGCGCCACGTCCTCACCTCAGAGAACCGACTCGCCCCCGCGGGCCGGATACTTCGCCCGCGCTGCGCGTCCCTCTTCATAGATGAACGCACGTGGGTTCAACCCCGGGCTCCCCGCCCGTCCGGCCGCCTCGGCCCGCGCCCGGTCGCTGCAACAGCTGCAGTGGGGAGCGCGAGACACGCTCCGGCGCCTTTGCCAGCTCCGGAATGTCTCGCTGCAACGGGGCGACAGCGATGCGGCCCGGGGTGTCGGCGCGATGATTGCGCAGCTCCAGGACCTCGACGACCGGATCAGCCGGATCTGCGTCCAGTAACCGACCATCCCGCCTAGCCGGCCTCGCGCTGCCGCGGGGCCGGCGTCCAACGTCTCTCACGACCATCCCGCCTCGCCGGCCTCGCCCACGGGTGGGGCCGGCGCCCGACCTGCCAGGGTCGGAGCGTTAGGCGACCGGCAGCAGGGCGACCAGCGACTGCAGCTGAGAGAGGTGACCCAGCTCGTGCCTGACCACCGAGCTCACCGCCTCCCGCATCGTGAGACGGCCCGTCGCGGGGTCGAACACCTCCCGGTCCCAGAACTCGGTCGGCATCGCGTGGAGTACGTCCACGGTCCGCCGTCGAACCCGGGCGAAGTCCTCCAGCTGGGTCTCGAGCGCCGGCAGCAGCTCCGCGTCACGTTCCGTCTCCAGGGCCGCTCGCAGGCGGACCTCCCGGGCGCCCTCGATGGCCACGGGTCTCAGCACCGTGTCGATCGCCGAGCCGGACTCGCAGAGGTGACTCACGATCTCGCCGACGGTGGGAAAGCTCGGCCCATGCCGGTACGCCAGGCCGGATCCGTCGACCTCGGTGGCGATGTCAGACGCCCGCTCCGGCACCGTGGCCAGCACCGCACAGAGATCGTTCCGGTCCGGTCCCGCGTCGTCGCTCACCCTCGCAGGATACGGAGGGGCGGCGTCGGCGCCTGCGTCGCATACTGGAGCGATGGCCCAGGCCACCCAGGTCGACTGCGACCGCTGCCACGCGAAGCTGCGCCCCAACGCCGCCTACTGCGAAGAGTGCGGACAGCGCACGCGGCGGGCGCGGCGCACGATCCGCTTCGCGATCCGGCTGGAGGTGCTGGCGGTCATCCTGGTCGCCATCCTGGTCCTCGGCTTCGCGTACATCTACTCGCAGTAGCCGGGACGGCGCCCACCACCGGAGCCCCGGGCCCTATGGGCCGTTTCTCTCTAGGAGCGCCGGTACGTCGCGCGCCCGTCGACCTCGTCCTTGTTGAGGCGCTTGGCGAGGTGTAGACCCTCGACCAGGAACTCGATCACCGACGCCCGCACCTCCGGGCGGTCGGGCAGGCCCAGCCGCCGAACCGCTGCCGTCACCTCATCCCGGTGCCCGATCGCACGCTCGTAGGAGGCCGAGGTCAGCGCCTCGCCGGTCTCCACCACCGTTCCCTCGTCGAAGGCCGAGATCAGCCCGTCGAACTGCCCGGCGGAGAAGTGCCGGCCGAACGTGGCCGTCACCGCGCCTCGCCGCAGCCGGTCGAGAACCTGCTCCTCCTTGCCCTCGTCGAGCGCCTCGATCTCGACCCGGCCGGCCGTGGAGGCGACCAGGTAGTCGAGGTCGGAAACGCGAGGAACGGCCAGCGCCTCGCCCAGTCGCGCGGCGCGGCGTACCGCGTTCGCGGCCAGCGTCTCGAAGTTGGCGATCGACATCCGGACGGACACCCCGGACGTTTGCGAGATGTGGGGGCTGCGACGTGCGAGGTGGGTGAGCTCGGCCAGGATCTCCTTCATGAAGGCCGGGATCAGGACCTCGACCCCGTTCGGGAAGGGCGCCGCCTCCTGCTCCATGATCGCGATCTCCTCTGAGATCCGGAGCGGGTAGTGGGTGCGCACCTGGGCGCCGAAGCGGTCCTTGAGCGGCGTGATGATCCGGCCGCGCGACGTGTAGTCCTCGGGGTTGGCGCTGGCCACCACGAGGAGGTCGATCGGCAGGCGGATCAGGTGGCCGCGGATCTGGACGTCCTTCTCCTCCATGATGTTGAGGAGGCCGACCTGGATGCGCTCGGCGAGGTCCGGCAGCTCGTTGATCGCGAAGATGCCCCGGTTGCAGCGCGGGATGAGGCCGTAGTGGATCGTGAGCTCGTCGGAGAGGTAGCGGCCCTCGGCGACCTTGATCGGGTCGACCTCACCGATCAGGTCCGCGATCGAGATGTCCGGCGTGGCCAGCTTCTCCCCATACCGGCGTTCCCGCGGCAGCCAGTCGATCGGCGTCGCGTCGCCGCGCTCGGCGACCAGGTCGCGAGCCTGACGCGAGATGGGGGCGTAGGGGCTGTCGTTGAGCTCCGACCCGGCGACGACCGGGACCTCCTCGTCGAGCAGGTCGGGAAGGGCGCGCATGAGCCGGCTCTTGGCCTGGCCCCGTTCGCCCAGCAGGATCAGGTCCTGGTCGGCCAGGATCGCGTTCACCACCTGCGGGGTCACCGAGTCCTCGTAGCCCACCAGTCCGGGGAGCACCGAACGTCCGCTGCGCAGCCTCGCGATCACGTTGCGACGCAGCTCCTGCTTGACCGACTCGGGTCCGTAGCCCGCCGATCGCAGCTCCCCCAACGTCGCCGGCTTGCTCGCCGCCATGAGCGCCACTCTACGGAACCGCCGCGCTCCTGAACCGGGCCAACCTCCACCGGCTCCGGGCGGCCGGGGGGGCCTGCTGGCTAGACTCGCCCCACCATGCCCACGCACGTCACGGTCGCCCAGCGCTACGCCGCCGCGCGGGCCGGTGGCACGCCCATCATCGGCGGACACCGCGGGAACCCGGCCGACCTCCCGGAGAACACCATCGCCGCGTTCGAGTCGGCAATCGAGGTCGGCTGCGACATGATCGAGTGTGACGTCCACCTGACTCTCGACGGAAAGCTGATCGTGATCCACGACCACACGCTCGACCGCACCACCAACGGTCACGGGCTGGTCGCGACCCACACGTTCGGGGAGCTGCGCGAGCTCGACGCCGGCAACGGCCAGCAAATGCCGACCCTGGAGGAGGTGTGTGAGGTCGCACGTGGTCGCGTCGGCCTCTGCATCGAGACCAAGCAGATGCCGATGCCCTATCTGGGTCTGGAGGAGAAGCTGGTTCACGAGCTGCGGCGGCTGGACATGGTCGACCAGACCTGTGCGATTTCCTTCTCCCATCCGTCGGTCCGGCGGTTGAAGGAGCTGGAACCGAACCTCCAGGTGGGTGCGATCGCCGCGGCCCGCCCGATCCGACCCACCGACGCCCTGACCGCGGCGCTCGCCGACATCTGGGCCCCGCAGTGGGCGGCGATCGACGAAGAGCTGGTCGACGAGATACACAGCGCCGGCAAGGTCGTCGGGGTGTGGACGGTCGACGACATGGCGGCCGCCGCCTGGTGCGTGCAGTGCAAGCCGGATTCGGTGTTCACGAACCGCCCCCGCCAGATGATCCCGCTGCTGCGACCGGTGGGGTGACAGCGATCTCCCAACGGCGGGTCCGGATGATTCACCTTTCGCTAGCACTCTGGGGTTATTCGGGCTCGGATGACACCCTTTTGCTAGCACTGGTGTCCCGCGTCCCGAAGTCTGCAGAAACCGTCGCTATCTCGACCCGGGAAGAGCGGAATGTGCAGAAACGGCCCCCACGTGAGGTCAACCCTCTCAACTCCCCCCCGGTACCTTGACCTTGTGATTGACCCCGCGACCCTGAACGAACCCCAGGGCACCGATTTCTTCGGCTTCGAGGAGTACCTCTCCTCGCGCGAGCGCGACGCCCGGGACCGGGTCCGCGCCTTCATGAAGGAGGCGCAGCCGATCGTGAACGAGGCCTGGAACACCGCGCAGTTCCCTCACGACCTCTTCTACCGGCTGGCGGACCTCCACATCACGGGTGGCATCATCCAGGGCTACGGCTGCGCCGCCATGACCCCCCTGGGAGCGGGCATGGTCGCGATGGAGATGTCCCGCGGCGACGGCAGCCTCACCACCGCCTTCGGCGTCCACTCGGGCCTCGCCATGGGGGCGATCGACATCCTCGGCTCGAACGAGCAGAAGCAGCGCTGGCTGCCGGCGATGGCGCGCATGGAGAAGATCGGCGCCTTCGCCCTGACCGAGCCCCTCCATGGTTCCGACGCCGTCCTCCTCGACACCAGCGCCCGCCGCGACGGTGGCCACTGGGTGCTGAACGGCGAGAAGCGGTGGATCGGCAACGGCTCCTGGGCCGACCTGGTGGTGGTGTGGGCCCGTGACGAGGAGGACGGCCAGGTCAAGGGGTTCGTGGTCGAGAAGGGCAGCCCGGGCTATGAGGCGGAGGTGATCACGGGCAAGATCGCCAAGCGGGGCGTCTGGCAGGCCGCGATCACGCTTCGCGACGTGCGTGTGCCAGAGGAGAACCGCCTCCAGGGTGCCCGCAGCTTCCGCGACACCGCCAAGGTGCTGGTGGCGACCCGTTTCGCCGTCGCCTGGGAGGCGATCGGCCACGCCATCGCCGCGTACGAGGTCGCGGTCGCGTACGCCAAGCAGCGGATCCAGTTCGGCTTCCCCCTTTCCTACCAGCAGCTGGTCCAGAACCGGCTGGCCTGGATGCTGACCGAGATCACGGGGATGCAGGCGATTTGCTTCCGCCTCTCCCAGCTGCTCGCGGATGGCAAGCTGACCGATGCCCAGGCCTCGATCGGCAAGATGAACAACGCCCGCAAGGCCCGCGCCATCGTGGCCGACGCCCGCGACCTCCTGGGCGGGAACGGCATCCTGCTCGAGTACGCCGTCGGGCGCCACATGGCCGACGTCGAGGCGGTCATCACCTACGAGGGGACCGACGCCATCCAGTCCCTGATCATCGGTCGCGAGATCACCGGCACGTCGGCGTACGCGCCGTTCCGCCCGAAGTGACGAACAACTTCTAGACTCGGGAAAGATGGCAAAACGAGGCGCCCAGACGGGCCGCCCGACACGGCAGGGTGGAACGGTCAGGCAGGTCCGGCAGGCGCAACCCGCGGCGCCGGTGCAGCCGTCCCGGCAGGCACAGCAGAAAGCGACCCCGAAGCAGCAGCGCCGCCAGCGCCAGCAGTTCGTGGAGTCGGGAGGCATGCTCCAGGGGTACCCCCCGGAGCGGGTCATTCGGGTCGCCTACTTCGGACTCGGGGGGGCGATCGTCTGCTTCGCCGTGATGCTCGTGATCCTCTTCGTGCTCCCACTCGCCTTCCACCACCTGGACTGGCCCACCCGGATCATCGCCGCCGTCGCCTGGCTGGTCCCGGTCGGCTTCGCGGCGAGCTTCCTCCTGCCCGGCTGGCGGCTGGCACGCAAAGACCTGAAGGCGGAACCGACGGTGGTCCAGGGCCAGCTGGTGGGCTCCAGCCCGGTCAGCACCTCCTTCGGTCTGGGGATGCTGATGGTGAAGATCCGCAACAGCGGCACGCAGCAGTTTCTGGTCTCGACCGAGAAGCTCGCGCGGGTTCCCGGGAACCAGGTCCCGGTCCTGGTCACGATGACCCCGAATCTGCACTACGTGAAGAGCGTCGGCATCGTGGGCCAGCGGCTGGCACCGCGCGCGGAGCAGCCGGTCCCCAAGGTGCTCGGCCGGCTTCGTTGGCTCCCCATCGCGACGCCGGCCGCGATCTCGCTGGGCGCCATCGTGGGCACGATGGTCATCGCGTTGCTGCCGATCAGCAACTGGCTCCTGCATGCAATCCTGACGCTGCTGGTCGGCGCGGCACTCGCGGCCGGGATGTACGGCCTGACCTACCTCGTCCAGCGCCGGCTGTACGCGGAGGTGCAGGCCCTCATGCCCGGAGGTATGTGACGGGATGGCAGAACAACGCAACCAGGTACCCATCACCGCGGCCGGCCTGGACCAGGTGCGCCGTGAGCTGCAGGGGCTGATCGAGGTTCGCCGCCCGGACGTGATCCAGAAGATCAAGGCGGCGCGCGAGCACGGCGACCTGTCCGAGAACTTCGAGTACCACGCGGCCCGGAACGAACAGTCCTTTCTGGAGACGCGCATCCAGGAGCTGGAGGCGATCGTGCGCAACCACGTCCTGGTCCAGAGCCGGGGCGTCACCGGCACGGTCGAGATCCTGACCAACGTGACGGTCCAGGAGGACTCGGGCCCCGAGGAGACGTACACCATCGTGCCTCCCACCGAGGCGGATCCGGTCTCGGGCAAGATCAGCTTCGAGTCCGCCATGGGGAAGGCGCTGCTGGGGCACGGCGAGGGCGACGAGGTCGAGGTGGAGCCGCCCACCGGCAGCCCCTACACCCTGCGCATCCTCAAACTTTCGTAGGAGCGCGGCCGAAAAGGCCCGACGGATCTGAAACGCCCATCCGGCACATCTGCGGCGTTGCCGCCTGTGATGCTCGGTCACGAGGGAACGACCGCATTCCCTGCGCTTCTCGGCGGCGCCTTGCATCTGCACCACCTGGCCGCCCCAGCTCTCGCCGGGTTTCCGGCCGCGCTCCTAGGCGCGGCCCGTGGTGCGCGCTTCGACCACGCTCGCCGGCTTCAACGCCTGGATGGCGCGTGAGCAGGTGGACGCGGCCTTCCTGACACGGCCCGCCACTATCGCGCATCTGACCGGGTTCCGCGCCGAGACCATGGAACGGCTGATGGCACTGGCCGTGTCCGGTGGCGAGGTGACGGTGCTGATCGTCCCCGGCATCGAGGAAGAGCCGGCGAGAGCGGATGCCCGCGGCGTCGAGGTCCTGGGTTGGAAGGACGGCGAGGACCCGTATGCGCTGGTCGCCGAGGTCCTTGGGACGCGGCCTCAGAAGCTCGCGGTGGAGAGCGAGCACCTGACACTGGCGACACAGTGGCGGCTGGAGGAACGGGTTCAGGCCAGAGCCCTGGTCGACGCGACGTCGGTGCTGGGCGGACTCCGACTGCGGAAGACCCCTCCGGAGATCGCCCTTCTGGAGGAGGCGGCACGCATCACGGACCAGGTGACCGGCTCCGTGCTTGCCCAGGCGCGGGCGGGGATGACCGAGATCGAGATCGGACGCTTGATCGACGACGCGATCCAGGGCGCCGGCGCACAGCTCAGCTTCCCGAGCCTGGTCCAGGCGGGGCCGGCTTCGGCGGATCCGCATCACCGCCCGGCGCCGACCCGACTCCGGCGGGGAGACCTCCTGCTCCTGGACTTCGGGGCCGCCGTCGGCGGGTACTGTGCCGATACCACGCGCACCGTCAGCTGCGGCATTCCGTCCCCCGAACAGCAGCGCGTCTTCGACCTCGTGCTGCGGGCGCACGATCGGGCGATCGCGGCCGTCCGCCCTGGGGTGACCACGGGCGCGATCGACGAGGCTGCCCGCGGGGTGATCCGCGACGGCGGCCACGCGGAGCATTTCCTCCATCGGGTGGGACACGGCCTCGGGCTCGAGGACCACGAAGCGCCGTCGCTCGATCCCGGTTCCACACTCGTGGTGGAGGAAGGGATGGTGTTCACGATCGAACCGGGCGTCTACCTCCCGGGCTGGGGAGGCGTCCGCATCGAGGACGACCTGGTGGTCACGCCCGACGGGTACCGCCTCCTCACCCGCGCCGCTCGCGAGCTGGTACCGCTGCCCGCGTGAGCCGGCCGGTGCCAGTGGGACGCGGTCCGGCGTATACCTGCACCCCGTCGTGAGTCAGGCACCTCCGCCACCCTCCGGCCCGCCGCGCTCAGGCCCGGCCGGCTCGCCGAACTGGTCGGCGGGCGAGGCCGATCAGCGGCCGGCACCGCAGCTTTCCTCTCCGCCGGCGGGACGAGCCTGGGATCCCGGACCGCCGCCGGGCTACGAGGCGCCCGGCTATCAACCGATCACCGAGGCCCCGCCGGCTGCCGCCTACCCCCCACCGCTCGGGCTTCAGGTGGTGCCGGCGGCTCCCACCAACGGCATGGCGATCGCAAGTCTTGTCTGCGGGATCCTGGGTTGGGTGATGTTCCCCGTCGTGGCCCCGATCCTCGCCATCATCTTCGGTCACCTCGCGCGCGGGCAGATTCGGCACACCGGGGAAGGCGGTGGAGGGATGGCCCTGGCCGGGCTGCTGCTCGGATACATCAACCTCGCGCTCTGCCTGGTCGTCGCCGTGATCGGGATCGTCGCGCTGCTGATCGCGGTGGCCGCGGCGCGCGCGGCCGGCGGCTGACCCGAGCCCGGCGGCGGGCGCCGGGGGTCCGCTCACGATGGTCCGGGTTCTCCTTGCCGGGCGGCCCTGCGAGAGAAAGGTGACAGCGCTGATATACTCTTTTGGCTGCCGTTCGGTATGAAACGGCCAACCATGGGAGGCACACCATGACCGACCTGCCGCCTCCGGACGACCGACCGACGAGCCGGTACGGCACCACTACGTCCCCCACGGGCTACGGGGACGACCGCGCAACCCGCGGGTATGTCGGGCCCCGGCGCCGGGCCGCGGCCTGGTACCGGCTGATCGCGCTGATCTGGCTGATAGTCGCCGTGATCGACGTCGTCATCGCGGCCCGATTCCTGGGCCTGCTGCTCGGGGCGTCGACGGAGTCCGCGTTCGTGAGCTTCGTCTACGGCGTTTCCGCTCCGCTGGTGGCGCCCTTCCAGGGCATCTTCGGCACCCCTGCAGCGGGCGCCCACGTGTTCGAGGTCGCGTGCCTGGTGGCGATCATCGTCTACACGCTGCTCGCGGCGGGGCTGGTGGCTCTGCTCCGCATTCTTTCCGGGCGCCGGCAGCCGGACGTCCCGTACGACGCGCTCTGAGCCCCGTCAACCCGAGAGCGAGCTCAGCAGGTTCTGGCCCTCAGGGGTGCCGAGGCCACAGCAAGCGTTCCACCCCGGCCCGGCCGAGTACGCGCCGTTGGTGCCCGAGGTGACCTGGTGGAACGCGTTGGTTCCGAGCAGCGCGTAGAGCTGCGGGTTCACGAAGCCGGCCGCCTTTCCGAGGTGCTCGTTGAGGAGCAGGGTGAGCCCCGCCCAGAGGGGTGCGACCGCGCTGGTCCCCCCCACCCCCTGAGTCTGGCCGCCGACATAGATCGCGTACCCGGTTGTGGGGTCAGCGTCGCCGGCCACGTCCGGCACCCCGCGGCCCGCCTGGCCACCGGGGTTCGCGGAGGCGGGAACCCCGGCCGAATCCTGGTAGGAGGGGAGCGCGAACTGGACGCTGACCCCGCCGCCGGTGGCGCCTCCGCCCTCGTTCCACACCACGTCCTGCTGCCAGGTGGTGCCGCGCGAGGTCAACCGGGTTCCGCCGCAGCCGAGCGCGTGAGGGGCGGAGGCCGGAAAGTCCACGTGCGCCAGGCCATCGTCGACGCCGTCCGAGGAGCCTGAGTCCCCGGAGGCGGCGGTCACCGTGACGCCGACCGCGGCGGCGTCCTGGAATGCCTGCTCCATCTGAGTCATGGCCGCCGCGGTCCAGGACGACTCCGGGCCGCCCCAGCTGATGGAGATCACCGAGGGCTGGTTGGACGTGTCGTGGACGGCGGTGGTGACGGCGTCGTAAAAGCCCTGGTCGGTGTTGGGCGCGAAGTAGACCGCAACGCGGGCCCCGGGCGCGACCGCGCCCACCACCTCGATGTCGAGCGCGACCTCTACATCCGCGCCGGTCCCTCCGGAGGGGGCGTTGGCGGCGCCGTCGACGGGCACCGCGACAACGGTGGGGGTGGGCAGGCCGGCCTGCTGGAAGAAGGTGTCGAGATCCGACTGCGTGTACCCTCCGCCCAGCTCGACGATGCCGGCGCACGGCGCGGAGCCCGACGTGGCTTCCGGAAAGGCGTAGATCTCGCCGACCTCGACCGGCGGCAGGGCGCCGGCGGGCCCCTGTGCGTTCACGATGTGCCTGGTCTCGGCCTGCGGACGATCCTCCAAGCCGAGCACGGCCGTGATCACGTCGGCCAGGTCGGCAGGGACCGAGTAAGGCCCGTCCAGTCCGCGGTACGAGCCGGCCGGATGCCGGTACGTCCCGAACGACACCCCGAACGCGGCGGCGACCGCGCGTGCACCGGCTCGAACCACCACGCATCGCCGGGCAACGCTCTGCTCGACCACCAGGAGGCCCTGCTCGCGGTAGAAGGACGCCACCCGCTCCAGGTCGCTGCGGCCGGCGCCGTGGCGCTCGGCCAGCTCGGACCGCGTCAGGTAGCGGCGTTCGGCGAGCGGCGTCTCATCGAGCAGGCGGACGGTCGCGTCGAGACCCTCGAGGTCGCGCCCGCGGACGGTGACGGTGACCGTGATCGGCTGGTCGGGAACGACCTCGTCGACCCGTTCCACGCCGGCCGGGCGCCGTGGTTCGCTGTCGTGAATCTGCACCCAGGGTGTGCTCATCGTGTCCTCCTTCCAATCGCAGGAACTCCGGAGGTGCGCAACGGTTCGCACCGGGGACGGCTCGGATCTCGAAGGGGCGCACCGCATCCCCGACCGGCGAAGCGCGAATCTGGCTGGTTCCTCGAGGCGGCGGCACTGGCGTCGACCGCGTGCATGCCCCGCGGCCACCTGTCACGCGGCTGCCACGTAACCCCGCCGGACACCCTAGCACCACCCGCCGCGCCGGCGCGCCGGACCGGCGCTGCCCTCTCCGGGGCCGCCGCCGTTCAGACCAGGTCGGCGGTGTCCACCACCGCGCGATACACGCGGCGGGCCGGTCCCGACTGCTCGAGCTCACCGCCGGCCAGCCGCCTGACCGTCAGCGTCCCGCCCGGCATCTCCACCGCCACCTCGTCGTCGGCCAGCCCGATCCGCATCGCCGCCGCCGCCACCGCCGACGCGCTGGTCCCCGACGCCAGCGTGTACCCCGCTCCACGCTCCCAGATCACCGCCGAGAGGTGGGAGGGGTCGCGCACCTCGGCGAGCTGCACGTTGGTGCGGTTGGGGAAGCGGGGGTGACGCTCCAGCAGCGGGCCCAGCTCCCGCGCCCGCGACTCGGTCACCGGCTCACCGAAGACGACGCAGTGGGGATTGCCGACCTCGACCAGCCGGGCCCGCACGCTTCCCGCCGGCGTCTCGAGCTCGACCCAGTCGTCGGGCACGAAGCGCGGCCTCCCGATCTCGATCGCGCTCCAGACCTCGGGCCCGCCGACGCTCAGGACCCGTACCGCGTTGGCGTGGTCCTGGGTGTGCAGCAGGAAGTGCTCCGGGGCCTCGTGCTCGAGGATGGCGTGGCAGGCGACGATGCGCAACCCGTTGCCGCTCTTCTCCGCCTCCGACCCGTCCGGGTTCAGGATGCGCACGGACATCCGTTCGCGATCGAAGGCGAGGAGCCCGTCCGAGCCGAGCCCGCGCTGGCGGTCACAGAGGATCGGCAGGAGGCGGCGAAGCGAGTCCAGGTCGGCCGGCAGGTCGAGCACCAGGTAGTCGTTGCCGAGCGCCTGGTACTTGATGAGCTCGTAGGTCGCCACAGGACGTTTGTATACAGCAGCACCCCTCTCCGCCCGGAACGAGGTGCGTCTGTGTACAGACGCCCGGCGACGGTCAGGCGGTGGTCGCGTCGCGGCCGAGCAGGGTGCGGGCGATGATCAGGCGCTGCACGTGGGAGGTGCCCTCGTAGATCTGCATCCCTTTGGCATCCCGCCAGTAGCGCTCCACCGGATATCCGTTCGCGTAGCCCCGCGCCCCGTGGAGGAGGATCGCCTGGTCGGCCGCGTGCAGCGCCGCCTCGGTGCAGAACAGCTTGGCGATCGCGACCGCCTGCCGGTTGTCGCGACCGGCATCCCGGAGCCAGGCCGCCTCTCGCACCAGGAGCCGCCCCGCCGCCGCCGCCGCCGCCATGTCCGCGATCGCCGCCTGCACCATCTCGAAGTCCCCGATCCGCCGGCCGAACTGGCGCCGCTCCCGTGCGAACGTGACCGACGCGTCGAGCGACGCCCGCAGCACTCCCAGCGCCCCGGCCGCCACCCCCAGCCGGCCCTGACCCAGAGCCCAGAGAGCGACCCGGTGTCCGCCGCCGGCCGCCCCCACCACCGCGGCACCTGGCACCTCGACCTCGTCCAGCACCAGGTGGGCGTGGTTCGACGCGCGATGGCCGAGCTCCTGGTCCGGCATCGGCGAGCGGCGCAGCCCGGGCGCGTCGGTGGGCACCCAGAACGCGGTCAGCCCCTCTGGCGCGACCGCGAAGTACAGCGCACGATCAGCGACACCGCCGTTCGTGATCCAGTGCTTCTCACCCGAGATCCGGTAACCACCCGGGACCGGGGCCGCCTGTGACGCGATCGAGCGCAGGTCCGATCCCGCGCCGGGCTCGGTCAGGGCGTAGCACCCGATGGCATCGCCAGAACGCAGGCGGGTGAGCCACGATCGGACCTCATCGCCGTCCGCGAACTCCGCCAGCGACCGGGCCACGAGGCCGGACTGGACGGTGACGAAGCCTCGGGCGGAGGAGTCGACGCGACCCAGCTCCTCCGCGATCAGCGCCGTCTGCATCGCCGAGAGGCGCTCGTCGAGCAGGCCACGCGCCCCCAGCTCGAAGACCGTCTCCCGCTCGAACCGTCGCTGCTCGTCCACCGAGCGCGCCTCGGGTGCCAGCACCTCACGCGCGGCGCGTTCGGCGGCAGCGCGGATCTGCTCGTCCTCTTCGGTCAGGTCGAGGTCCACCTCAGCGCCCTCGATAGTCCGGGCGCGAGCCACCCGTGAAGCCGGCGTGGTAGGCCCGGAAGTCCTCGCCCGACATCAGCAGTGCCTGGGTCCAGGCCTCCATCTCGACTGCCGAGGAGAAGTCGATGGTGGCGCCCCTGATGAGCATCTCCTTGGTCATCGCGAGACCCCACGGCCCTCGTCGGAGGAGCGAGCCCGTGACCTGCCCGACCGCCTGATCCAGCTCGCCATCCGGCACCACGCGGGTGGCGAGCCCGTAGTCGCGGGCGGTCCGCGCGTCGATACGGTCTCCCAGCAGCAACAGCTCCGACGCGCGCCCGAGGCCGACCAGACGCGGCAACAGCCAGGCCACCCCCATGTCCCCGCCCGAGATCCCGACCTTGGTGAACAGGAACTCGAACGTGGCTGAGTCGGCGAGCACCCGCAGGTCGGCCGCCGCCGCGAGCACCGCGCCGGCACCCGCGGCCACCCCGTTGACGGCTGCCACCACCGGCTGCGGCATCTCACGCAGGTTGCGCACGCAGGCGCCGGTCAGGCGGGCGAAGTCGTAGATGTCGCGGACCGGCGCTCCCACCAGCCGGCCGATGATCTCCTCCACGTCCCCGCCCGAGCAGAAGCCACGTCCGGTCCCGCGCAGCACCAGCACGCGGACGTCGCGGTGGCGCTCGGGCAGGCCCGCGGTGAGGTCGCGGAGGTCGGCGTAGACCTCGAACGTGAGGGAGTTGAGCCGTTCCGGCCGGGTGAACGTGACCGTCGCTACGCCGCCCTCCTCGTCGTAGTCGAAATGCCTCCACGCCCTGATCTCGCGGCTCACGTCCCGGCACCCCGCACCGCGACGCACTCGATCTCGACCAGGGCCTGGGCGTCGAACAGCTCCTGGATGCCGAACAGCGAGGTGGCCGGATAGTGGCGCCCGAACACCGCCCGGTAGGCGGCGCCGATCTCTTTCAGGTGGGCGCGGTACACGGGCACGTCGGTCACGAAGTAGGTCAGCTTCATCGCGTCCTGGGGCCGGCACCCGGCGGCGCGCAGGGCGGTTGCGACGTTGGTGAGCGCGAGGCCGAACTGCGCGACCAGATCGCCGGGGGCGACGACGCGGCCGCTCGCGTCACACCCGATCTGTCCCCCGGTGTAGACGAGGTCGCCCGCACGCGCCGCATGCGAGAACCCCACCGGCGGGCCGAGCTCAGGGGGGTTGACCAGCTCCATCCGGACCTCCTATGCCTCCGCTTCGCTCGCCTGGGCGGCGTGGACGAGGATTCGCTCCGCGGCGGCGTCCGCGCTGAGGTGCGTGACGTCGAGCGTGAGCGTGCGCGGTCCGGCCGGCGTCAGCAGCGGAGTGGTGTCGAGCAGGCGCTCCAGCACCGCGGGATCGGTGATCTTGCGACGGTCCCGGCGGGCAGGGCCGGTGACGCGACGCATCAGCTCCTCGCGAGCGCAGAGCAGCCGTACCGGGACGTAATCAGAGCCGCGACGCCTGGCCACGGCGGCGACCCGGTCCATCCATTCCCGATCGCCCTTGTCCTCGACCAGGTAGTTGGTGACGATGAACCACCAGGCCGGCGGTGACAGCGTCTCGACCGTTTGGAGGACGGGATTCCAGACCTCTCCGCAGCGCGCCCACGCCTCCTCCGGAACCCCGGCACCCGGCTCCAGGAGGCCGAAGATGACGTTGTTCACGTAGTGATTGTCGACCACCCGGCCCGGTCTCTCCGCCGCCTCGAGCCGGTTCCGCATCGCCTGCGCGATCGTGTACTTCCCAGTCCCCGGAAACCCGATCAGATGGAACAACGTCGACACCGCGGTCGGACCATAGCAAGACCGCCCCTCCCCGAGTGCCGGCATTCGAGGGGCATTCGGGGCAGGAAAGACGGCGGGGAGGCCCCAGTGCCGGCAGTCGGGCACGGCCTACTCGAGCGGTATGCTTTACTCGTGCCAAGCCGAGTAAAGCGGAGAAGAGGCTTCACTCGATTGTCCTCAAAGCGCCAGATAACGCTTCCGAAGGGCGTGGTCGAGTCCGCCGGTCTCAGCATCGGCGAGGAGCTTTCCGTCGAGAGCGACAGCACGGGACGGGTGATCGTCTCCCGCATCGCGGGCGAGAGCATCGGTGATCGACGGCGGCGTGCCCTGGGGAAAGCCGCCGGAGCCCTCCCCGGCGTCTGGCCGGTGGGTGCACTCGATGCGCTGAGGGACGAATGGGGCTGATCGTGCTGGACGCCAGCGTCCTGATCGCGCTGCTCGATCCCGACGACCCGCATCACGGGGCGGCACGAGCCTCGCTTGAGACCCACCTCGACGAGGACCTGCGCGTCCCGGCCCACACGCTCGCCGAGGCGCTCGTCCACCCGATGCGTGCCGGGAAGGACCGCGAGGCACGGCAGCTGATCGCGGGCCTCGAGATTGCGGTCGACCCGATCGACGAGCCTGTCGCGGTGGCCGCGGCGAGGCTCCGCGCCAGTCACGGAAGAGCGCTGCGCATGCCGGACGCGCTCGTCATCGCGTACGCGGAGGTGAGACGGGCGCAGCGGATCCTCACCGTCGACGCCCGCTGGACCTCCTGGAGCGACCGGGTCGATCTCGTCGGAGCTTGACCTGAAGGGGCGACTGGTGCACCAACTGCCCACTAGGAACCCCTGGAACGGGCGATTGGTGCACCAATGGCCGTCCACGGCGCCAGCCAGGGCAAGAGTGGAAAGTAGGATGGCGCGGTGGACTTCGGTGTGTTCCTCCCCGTCTCGGGGAACGCGTCACATCGAAGCGGCCTGATCACCGCCGCCCGCCGAGCCGAGGAGTGGGGCTTCACGACGGTGTGGGCCGCCGACCGGATCGTCATCCCTTGGAGCATCGAGACCCCCTACGCCTACAACTGGACCGGGTCCTTCTTCGTGCCCCCCGAGAAGCCGTTCCTGGAACCGCTGACCGCGCTCGCCTTCCTGGCCGGGGCGACGGAGAAAATCCGGCTCGGAATCTCCGTGCTGGTGCTGCCCTACCGCAACCCGGTCTACTGGGCCAAGGTCGCGGCCACCATCGACTGGCTCAGCGAGGGCCGGTTCATCCTCGGGGTGGGGATCGGGTGGATGCGGGAGGAGTTCGCGGCCCTGGGCGCCGACTTCGCTCACCGCGGCAAGATCGCCGACGAACAGCTGCGCCTGGCGCGCGCCCTCTTCACCGAGCCGCACGCGACCTTCCACGGCGATCACTACCACCTCGACGACATCGCGTTCGAACCAAAGGCCTTCGACGCCGGCAACCCGATCCCGATCTGGGCCGGTGGCGAGGGGGTTCCGGCCCAGCGTCGCGCGGCGCGCTTTGCCGACGCGTGGTTCCCCTACTTCCCGCGCGTCACCCCGGGCGAGCTCCGCCGGCGCATGGACGGGGTCCGGCGGTTCGCCGTCGAGGCGGAGCGGGACCCCGGCCGGCTGGGGTTCAACTGCTGCCTCTCCGTCGACCTCACTCAGCGCTCGCAGACCCAGGAGCCGGACCTCCTGCGTGGCAACCCGGGACAGATCGCGGAGCGCCTCGATCTGTTCCGCCAGGAAGGTGTTGAGCACGTCGGGCTGCAGTTCCTGGTCGGCCGCTTCCCCGAACGCCTGGAACAGATGCAGCGCTTCTCGGAAGAGGTCCTGCCGCACTTCCGATGACGCCCCGGGTGGCGCCGGCCGGCGCTATGATCCGTTCGCACTTGCCAACGAGGTAGGGAAATGACGCTACAGCTCCATCGGTCGGCCCATGTGGATACCTTCACGCGGCGCAACCTGCCTGCCGAGGGCACCTGGCCCGATCTCATCTTCACGCTGCCCGAGATGGGCTACCCGGAACGGATCAACTGTGCCGACCGCCTGCTCGACCGCTGGGTCCGCGAGGGTCGGGGTGACGCGCGCTGCGTCATCGGCGCTCGCGAGGAGCTGACGTACGCGAAGCTCCAGGCTCGCGCCAACCAGGTCGCGCACGTCCTGCTCGAGGACCTCGGGATGGTGCCCGGGAACCGCGTCCTGCTGCGCAGCCCCAACAACCCCTGGGCGGTCGCCTGCTGGTTCGGCATCATCAAGGCCGGCGGGGTGGTGGTGGCCACCATGCCCCTGCTCCGCAGCCGCGAGCTGGCGACCATCGCGACCTCGTCCGAGACGCGCCTGGCGCTGTGCGACGCGCGCTTCACGGAAGACCTCGAGCAGGCGGGCGTGGAGGGGCTGCGGATCGTCACCTTCGAGGGCGAGGGCCCACACGATCTGACCCTGCTCGCGGGCACCAAGCCGACGGCCTTCGAAAACATCGACACCGCGGACGACGACGTCGCGATCCTCGCCTTCACGTCGGGGACCACCGGCAAGCCCAAGGCGGCGATGCACTTCCACCGGGACATGCTGGCCACCTGCGACACCTTCAGTCGCCAGGTGCTGGACCCCCAACCGGGGGACGTCTTCACCGGCACCCCTCCGATGGCGTTCACGTTCGGGCTCGGCGGCGCGGTCCTCTATCCCCTCGACGCCGGCGCCGCGACGCTGCTCCTGGAGCGCGCCGATCCGCAGACCTTCGTCGACCAGGCCCGCCGCCACGGCGTGACCACGATCTTCTCCGCCCCCACCTTCTACCGGACCCTGATCCCGCTGCTGAAGGCGGACCCGGTCCCCACGCTGCGAACCGGTATCTCCGCCGGCGAGACGATGCCCGCGTCCACCTGGGAAGCGTTCCGCGCGGCCACCGGCATCCGGCTCATCGACGGGCTCGGCTCCACCGAGATGCTGCACATCTTCATCGCTTCCCGGCCTGAGGACGCGCGCGCCGGCGCGACCGGCACCACGGTTCCCGGGTACCTCGCCGAGATCCAGGACGACGAAGGCAGCGCGCTGGGCGCCGGAGCGGTGGGGCTGCTCGCGGTGAAAGGCCCGACCGGGTGCCGCTACCTGCGGGGCGACCGGCAGGGCCGCTACGTGCAGCGCGGGTGGAACCTGACCGGGGACCTCTACGCCCAGGACGAGGACGGCTACTTCCACTACGTGTCGAGGGCCGACGACATGATCATCTCCGCCGGCTACAACATCGCCGGCCCCGAGGTGGAGGGCGCGCTCCTGCTGCACCCGGACGTCGACGAGGTGGCCGTGGTGGGCGTCGTCGACGAGGACCGCGGGCAGGTGGTGAAGGCCTTCGTCCGGCTGCGCGCGGGCGTGGTCGGGGACACGGCGCTGGTGCAGGCACTGCAGGACTTCTGCAAGCAGCAGATCGCTCCCTACAAATACCCGCGGGCGATCGAGTTCGTCGACAACCTGCCGCGCACCGAGACCGGAAAGCTGCAGCGCTTCAAGCTCCGCGACGGTTGATGGGCTCCCGCTCCGCACCGAAGGGACGTTATCCGCGGCGCCCCGGCCGCCGTTCCGCGCGAATCGGGCTGACGGAGGGGTCGGGGTAGTGCCGGGAGGGCGTCCGCTGCGCATCGCGGTCCTGGGTGCCGGACCGGCCGGGCTCTATCTCGCGCTCCTCGCCAAGCAGCTGGGGGCCGCCCACGAGATCGAGGTGTTCGAGCGCAACGCCCCGGGCGACACGTTCGGGTTCGGGGTCGTGTTCTCCGACGAGACGCTGGGCGGGATCGAGGACGCCGACCCCGACGTCCACCGCCGCATGGAACGTGAGTTCGCACGCTGGGACGACATCGATGTGCGCTACCGGGGCGAGGTGGTCACCTCCGGCGGCCACGGGTTCGCCGCGCTCAGCCGGCACCGGCTGCTGGCCATCCTGCAGGACCGGGCGGCCGCGCTCGGCATCCCGGTGCGCTACGGCGTCAACGCGCCCGAGCCGGACGACCTCCGCGACCGCGATCTCGTGGTCGCCGCCGACGGAGTCGGAAGCGCCGTCCGTCGCGGCGGTGAGGCGGCGTTCGGGCCGTCGGCGGATGCCGGCTCCTGCCGCTATATGTGGCTCGGCACGCCGCACGTGTTCGATGCCTTCACGTTCGCCGTCCTGGACACCGACACCGGGCCGCTGCAGGTCCACGCGTACCCCTACAGCCGCGAGATGAGCACGTTCATCGTCGAGGCCACCGAGGAGTCGTGGCGGCGAGGCGGGTTCGACACCGAGGAGAACCGGGTCTGGTCCCCGGGCGAGAGCGACGAGCGGAGCGTGGAGCGACTGAACGGCCTGTTCGCAGCACTCCTCGGGGGCGCCCCGCTCGTCGCCAATCAAAGCCGCTGGATCCAGTTCGTCACCGTGCGCAACCGGCGCTGGAGCGACGGCCGCACGATCCTGATCGGCGACGCCGCCCACACCGCCCACTTCTCGATCGGATCCGGCACCAAGCTCGCGATGGAGGACGCGCTGGCACTCGCCGCCTGCCTCCACGAGCAGCCCCGCGTGGAGGAGGCGCTCGCCGCCTACGAAGCCGAACGGCGGCCCGTCGTCGAGTCCACGCAGCGAGCCGCGGAGGCCAGCCGTCAGTGGTTCGAGCGGCTTCCCCAGTATCTGGACCAGGAGCCGCTGCAGTTCGCCTTCAACCTCCTCACCCGCAGCCGCCGGGTGACGCGCGACAATCTCGCCCTTCGCGACCCCGAGTTTCAGGACCGCGTGGACCGCGCGTTCGCTGCCAGGCAGGGCCACCCGGCCCCGCGGTCCCGGCCGTCGCCGGCTCCTCTCCTGCAGCCGCTGCGGTTGCGTGAGCTGGAGCTGCCCAACCGCGTGGTGGTCTCGCCGATGGACATGTACTCGGCGGTGGAGGGGCAGATCGGCGACTTCCATCTGGTCCATCTGGGATCCAAGGCGCTGGGTGGAGCCGGGCTGGTGATGACCGAGATGGTCTGCGTGTCACCCGAGGGACGGATCAGCCCCGGATGCGCCGGCCTCTGGAACGACGCGCAGGAAGCCGCTTTCCGCCGTCTGGTCTCGTTCGTGCACGACCACACACAGGCCCGGATCGGACTCCAGCTTGGCCACAGCGGCCGCAAAGGATCGACCCGCCTCATGTGGGAGGGGATGGACCAACCGCTGGCGGAGGGCAACTGGCCTCTCCTGGCGGCCTCGCCGCTACCCTACCTTCCCGGGGTGAGCCAGGTCCCGCGTGAGATGACCGAGCCTGACCTGGAGGGAGTTCTCCAGCAGTTCCGGGCCGCCGCCGACCGGGGCGCTCGCGCCGGCTTCGATCTGCTCGAGCTGCACGCGGCGCACGGGTACCTGCTGGCGGGCTTCCTCTCGCCGCTCACCAACCACCGGCGCGACCGCTGGGGCGGCCCACTCGAGAACCGCCTGCGGTATCCCCTGCTGGTGTTCGACACGATGCGGGCGGCGTGGCCTCCCGAGCGGCCGATGACGGTGCGCATCTCGGCCACCGACTGGGCGCCCGGTGGGCTCACCCTGGACGAGGCGGCCTGCATCGCCCGCGCGTTCGCCGACCACGGTGCGGACGCGATCGACGTCAGCACCGGACAGACGGTGCCCGACGAAAAGCCGGCCTTCGGCCGCACCTACCAGGTGCCCTTCGCGGACCTGATCCGCCATCGCGCGCACGTACGCACGATCGCGGTTGGGGCGATCAGCAGCGCGGACGACGTCAACAGCATCCTGCTCGCGGGGCGCGCCGATCTCTGCGCGCTCGGCCGGGCCCACCTCTACGACCCGGCCTGGACGCTTCACGCTATCGCCGAAGGGGACGATGGGGTACGCTGGCCGCGGCCCTTCGAGCGGGGCAGCCGGCGACCTCCCGGACCCCGCTCGGACCGAGTGCGACCACGGCTGGAGCTGATACGCGGTGGGAGTCCCCAGACCCGCCACGCGCGGTGGCGACCAGACTGAGTCCGACCCGCAGCAGAACCGTCTGGATCTGCGGAAATTCGGTAGACTGGGCCCGCTTTACAAGCAGCGGACGGGTTCTACATGGGAAAAACCAAGGGAAGTGAGGGGGGGTCCTCACCAAGGGGCGGTGATCCCGCGCTCGGCGATCCGGCCGAGACGCGGCTGTTCGAGCGCGACTCGGAGCTACAGCAGATCGAGGTCGCGCTCGGGCAGCTGCACCTGGGAGTCGGCGGCTGCATCCTGATCCGGGGTGCCGCAGGGACCGGGAAGAGCAGACTGATGGAGCTCGCGGTGGCATCGGCACGGGCCACGGACCTCCCCGTCTGGTACGGCCATGGCGGGCCCAGCTGGCGCGGTGAGCCCCTGCTCACGCTCCGGGAGGCGCTGGGCGGGGTCGAGCCGCCCTCGTCGGTGCCGGAGAGCCGCACCGAGCTGGTCAACGAGATCGAGACCGCGGTCGCGCGCGTCCCCCACCTGCTGGTGATGGAGGACCTCCAGACCGCCGACCTGGCCTCGCTGACCACGCTCGGCGAGCTGGCCGAGCATGTCGAGCAGTTCCCCTTGCTGATGCTCCTCGCGTACCGGCCCAACATGCTGCCTCACCTCCCTTCCGGGTTCGAGCGCGCGACAACCATCGACCTCGGGCCGCTCTCGGACGGCGCCGCCGCCGCGTACGCGCAGCATCTGCTCGGTGCACCGGCGGGGCCGGCGCTGCGCGGTGCCCTGGCGGAGACGGGCGGCACGCCGATGCACATCTGGCTCTGGCTCCGGGACCTCCAGGAGCGGGAGGCCCTGATCATGCAGGGAGATGTCCTGGAGCTGGCGGACCCGGAGGAGCGTCCCGCACCGCTGGCGGACCTTGCGCTGGCGCGACGCCGTCAGATGATCGGCGCCGACGCGTTCGAGCTCTTGCGCTTCGTGGCCGTCATCGGCCGGCGCTTCCGGCTCGAGGACCTGGCCGCCATGGCAGGTGAGCCGCCGGAGAGGGTCGCGGCCCGCCTGCAGCCCCTCCTCGACGTTCACGGCGCCACCCGCGAAGGCCACTGGTGGCTGATCAGCTGGTCGGGCATGGTCGACAACCTTTACATCCGGCTGGAACCCGCCGACCGCGCGCAGCTTCACCGCACCTACGCACGGCTGCTGCAGGAGCGCGACGGCTCTCCCGTGGTGGTCGCGGAGCATCAGCTGGCGGCGGCGCGACCGGGCGATCGGGAAGCGGTGGCGGCGGCCCGCCGGGGGGCGGAGGCGGTGCGAGCTCGCGTCCCGGAGACCGCGGCTCACCTACTCCGCCGGGCCGCCGCGCTCCTGCCTCCCGGGGACCCGGACCGCAACCAGACCCTGGTCGAGCTGATCGAGGCGGAGCTGTCGGCCGGCCGTGTCGACGAGGCGCGCCGCCTTGCGGAGGATGAGGTCGCCCGGGTGCCACCGGGGCCGATGCACATTCGCCTCCAGCTGACGTTGCTCTCCGTCTACGAGTTCTCCAGCGAGACCAAGCTCGAAGACCTCGCGGCGACCATGCTGTCCGGCACCGCCCTGGACGCCGACGCGCGCCGGAACGTGCTGGTGACGCGTGCGCTGGAGCGGGTCGCGACCGGCCGGCTGGACGATGCGCGCACCGACGCGGAGGCGGTCCTGGTCGACGCTCCCACCCCACCGGACGAGGTTTCCTCGGTCGCGGTCACCGTGCTGGCCTGGATCGCGACCAACCGCGGCGACCCTGAAGAAGCGCTGCGACTGCTTCGAGCATCGGCGACCGGCCCGCTGACCGAGCGACCCTCGGAGGGCCTCTCCCGCCTTCGGGAAGCGATGGCGCTGTGCGCGCTCGATCGCTTCGACGAAGCGTTGGAGGTGCTGCACACGAGCCTGCGCGAGCTCGATCGCGTGGGGGCGCTGACCCGGATCCTGCCGGCCCTGCTCGACGGGATCGCCTATGCGTACTACGGACAGGGCGCCTGGGACGACGCTCTCGACGAGTGGGAGGAGGTGCTCTCCGCGCAGATGCACCAGGTGTTCCCGGCCGCGTCCCGCGCCCGGCAGATGCGCGCCTTGATCGCCGCGCACCGGGGCGACTACGGGCCCGCACGGGAGCTTCGCGAACGCCGCGAGGCACGGCTCGACACGCTCGAGCGATCCGAGAACCTGCAGCCCGAGGTTCTCCTGCTGGCGCACGAGGGCGACCCCGCCGCCGCCAACCGGGTCGGTCTGCAGGCGTGGGCGGCCGACGATGCTCGCGGCGACTACAGCGAGCTTCCCTTCTGGCTCCCCTGGGAGATCCGCTTTGCGCGCGACGCCGAGCTGCCCGGCGGCGAGCTGCAGCGCCTGGTGGCGCCCATGGCCGATCGCCTCCTGCCGCTGGCGCGCCAGTGGACCACCGACAGTGTGGTCGGTGCGGCGAACCTTGCCCGCGGGATTCGGGACCAGAACGCGGCAGCGCTGACGCAGGCGGCCCAGCGGTACCGGCACTCGGTGCGAGCCCCCGACCGCTGCATCGGCCTCGACGTGTGCGGTGAGGAGCTGCTGCGCCTGGGTCACCACGATCTCGGCGTGGAAGCTCTGCTCGGGGCGCTCGACTCCTACCGGGCGCTGGATGCCGAGCCGGGCGCGGAACGGGTCCTGCGGCGTCTGCGCGAGCTGGGCGTCCGGCGTGGCCTGCGCCGCCCGCGCGTCCGGCCCGGTGTGGGCTGGGACAGCCTCTCGCAGGAAGAGCTCACGATCGCGGCGCTGGTTTCGTCCGGGCTCTCCAACCCCCAGATCGCGGAGCACATGGACCTCCCGCGCCACCGGGTCGCCAACATCATCGAACGCGTGATCGCGAAGCTGGGAGTCGCCTCACGTCTCGAGCTCGGACTGCTGGTCGCCCGGCGCGCCCGGGACCAGGAGCTGCTCCAGAAACGGACGCCGCCGGACCCCGCCGGCACTCCGGAATAACCCGGACCTTCGTCGTGGTTGGCTGGGTTTACCTGTGCCGCACTCGTCTCGTGCGAAGCGCTGAACACACGAACCCCTGAGGAGGAAGCGATGGCAGATGGCGCGACCTACGCCAAGAGCGACGTGCTGGTCAGCACCGGCTGGCTGGCCGAGCATCTGGGCGCCCCCGGCTACCGGCTGATCGAGGTCGACGTCGACCCGGCGTCTTACGAGAAGGGACACATCGCCGGCGCGGTGGGCTGGAACTGGAAGCTCGATCTGCAGGATCCGCTGGTGCGTGACCTCCCGACCAAGCAGGCGTTGGAGGAGAAGCTGGGCAAGGCCGGCGTGACGCCGGACACCACGATCCTGCTCTACGGGGACAACAACAACTGGTTCGCCGCGTTCGCGTACTGGACCCTCAAGTACTTCGGTCACCACAAGGCCGCGCTGGTCGACGGCGGCCTCGTCAAGTGGGCGGCGGAGGGCCGGGAGCTGACCACCGACGCTCCCCAGGTCGAGCCCGCCGCCTATCACTTCGCGAGCGAGCCGGACGAGGGTCTGCGGGCGTACCGGGACCAGGTGGTGGCCGCGATCGGCACCGCCAAGCTGCTCGACATCCGCTCCCCGGCGGAGTACGCGGGACAGCTGATCGCGCCCGAGAACCTGCCGCAGGAAGGGGCGCAGCGACCGGGCCACATCCCGACCGCGGTCAACGTTCCCTGGGCCACCGCGGTGAGCCCCGACGGCACCTTCAAGACGCCGGAGGAGCTGAAGGAGATCTACGTCGAGGGCAAGGGCATCGACGGCTCACAGCCCGTGATCGCCTACTGCCGGATCGGCGAGCGTTCCGCCCACTCCTGGTTCGTGCTGCACGAGCTGCTGGGCGTGGACGATGTTCGGAACTACGACGGTTCGTGGACCGAGTACGGAAGCTCGGTGAGGGTACCCGTCGAGCGCTGACGTCGCAAGCTCGGCCGTTGGTGCACCAATCGCCCACCCCCCCGCTCAGAGTGGGATGTTGGTGCACCAATCGCCCTTTGGTGTCGGGGACAGCGCCCCTAGGCGAGCAGGTCGCGCCGCCGGCTGAGCTCCTGATCGACGCGGTCGGCGTCACGCTGAAGCCCCGCGATCGCTGACTCGTGGTCGGCAAGCAGCGCGCCGTGGTTGGCGAGCACCGCTTCGTGACGGGCCACGCCCAAGGCCCGCTCATCGTAACGGAGCCGCCGCCGGGTCAGGGCCGTCCAGAGGAGGGCGATCAGAAGCATCGCGCCGGCGGCGGCCAGCACCGGATACCACTGCGGCACATGCCAGGTCCAGATCCCGAAGGTCAGGTTGACCTCTCCCTGATCCTGGTACACGAACAGCCCCAGGGCGAGCCCCAGAAACACCAACAGGATGAGCACCATTCTTTCGACCTCCGCGAACGGCATGTGTCCAACCGGACATGTGGGATCTGCGAGGCACGGGTGCCTGTTGATGCCCTAGGCTACGGCCCGCGGCGCACGTGCGCGCAGGAAATTTGCCCTCGCCGAGCCGTCACCGGGCGTACCGCGTGCGGTGCCTGCCCCGGGGTGCCCCTCCTCGACCAAGCCATGCGTGTCACAGGGGTCGACTTCCGGCCGCCGGCACGCCAGCCCTCGGTCGCGTCCTGCACGAGCCGGCCCGCGCGCTGAGGACGCTGGTGGCGATGCACGTCGCGGTGCCGTTCGTCAGCTGCTCACCATGATCGTGGTCGCCGGCCGCGAGTGAGGAGTCGCCGGGAGGCACCTGGCCGCCATCCCGGCTGAGCTAGCATCCCTGGGTGGACTGGCTGCTGGTCGACGGGTCGAGCCTCATCTTCCGCGCTTTCTACGGCGTCCCAAAGACCATGCGGGCGCCGGACGGCTCGTTGAACAACGCGATCCGCGGCTTCCTGGACACGCTGACCCGGGTGGCCGGCTCGCGACGGCCGGGGCACCTGGCCATCGCCACCGATGAGGACTGGCGCCCCGCCTGGCGGGTGCGGCTGCTGCCCACCTACAAGTCGCATCGCACCGCGGAGCCGGTCCCGCCCGAGCTGATCCCGCAGCTGCCCAAGATCGAAGCGGTGATGGCGGCGTTGGGGGTCGACATGGAGGGCGCACCCGAGTTCGAGGCAGAGGACGTGATCGCCTCCTGGGCGCGGCAGATCGACGGCACGGTCGCGATCCTGTCCGGCGACCGCGACCTGTTCGGTCTGGTCGAGGACGGGCACGTGACGGTCCTCTATCCGGAGCGGGGCGGCCTGGCGGAGATCACGGACGGAGAGGTCCAGCGTCGCTACGGCGTCCCCGCCGGCAGCTACCCCGACTTCGCGGTCCTGCGCGGCGACCCGTCGGACGGCCTGCCGGGGGTGGCCGGCGTCGGCGCCAAGCGCGCGGCCGACCTGGTGCGACGCCACGGCTCGATAGAAGGACTGGTCGCGGCCGGGGCGCTGCGGACCGCCGATGCCGACTACGTGGGCCGCGCGATCCAGGTGGTACGCCCGCGATCCGACGACGTCCTGCTCCCCGAGGGCCGGCGTGACGCGTATCCCGCCCACCCCGAGGCACTCGCGACGTTGGTTCGCGAGTTCGGCCTCGGTGGCTCGGCCGACCGCTTCCTGGAGACGCTGCGCACGGTCCTCGCCACGCCCGCCTGACCCCGCCCCTCATAAGCCCGTTTTCGCGTGAATCGGCATGCCGCGGAGCGGCACCCGAGGGGATGAAAATGGGCTGACAGCGAGTGGCCCGCAACCGTGTTTGGTCGGCGGGAGACCGAGCGTGAATCTGGGCCGGTGAACTGATGGCACCCGCGATTGTGGCCCGATGGGGCGAGAACACGCAGAGGAAACTCTGTTCCGAGCAGTTCACCCGCTGACCCATTTCAGCCAGGGAGGGTGGTCGGTCATGGAGGTGGTCGTCGAGCGCTGCTGCGGGCTGGACCTGCACAAGAAGACGGTGGTGGCCTGCCTGCGAACCCCGGAGGGGGAGCAGGTGCGCAGGTTCGGCACCATGACCCGGGAGTTGCTGAGGCTGTTGGAGTGGCTGCAGCGGGAACGGGTGAGGGTGCTGGCGATGGAGAGCACGGGCAGCTACTGGAAGCCGGTCTACAACCTGTTGGAAGGACAGGGGATGGAGTTGATGCTGGTCAACCCAGCGCATATGAAGGCGGTCCCTGGACGCAAGACCGACGTCAAGGATGCGCAATGGATTGCTGACCTGCTGCGCCACGGGCTGCTCACCGCGAGTCGAGTTCCGGAGCGTCCGCAGCGAGAGCTGCAAGAGGCGATGCGCTACCGGCAGCGCCTGATCGAGGATCGTGCGGATGAGGTACGCCGGCTGCAGAAAGTCTTGGAGGGGGGAAACATCAAGCTCGGCGACGTGGCCACCGACGTGCTCGGCAAAAGCGGTCGCATGATGCTCGAGCAGCTGGCGTCGGGGGAGACGGATAGCGACCGGATGGCGGGGCTGGCACAGGGCAAGCTGCGAACCAAGCGTGCCTCTCTGAGCCTGGCGTTGGAGGGCTCGGTGGGTCCTCATCAGCGCTTCATGCTCAAGCGCTTGCTCGAGCACATCGAGTTCTTGGAGGGCGAGATCGACGCGGTGAGCCAGGAGATCGAGGCCCGCATGCGCCCTTTTGAGCCGGTCTTCGCCAGGCTCGAGCAGATCCCTTGGCATCGGCAGACGCAACGCGCAACGGATCCTGGCCGAGATCGGTCTTGACATGCGCTACTGGCGCAACGACAAGGCCTTCGCCTCCTGGGCCAAGCTCTGCCCCGGCAACAACGAATCGGCGGGCAAGCGACGATCGAGCTGGATCAGAGCCGGCAACCAGTTCCTGCGTGGCGCGCTGGTGGAAGCCGCGCAGGCAGCGGCACGGGCGAAGGACTCGTACTTCTCCGCCCTCTATCACCGCCTCAAGGCCAAGCGGGGAGCCAAGCGCGCTCTGATCGCGGTCGCACACGCGATCCTGGTCACCATCTACCACCTGCTCAAGGACGGCACCTACTACCAGGACCTGGGTGCCGACCACTTCGATCGACGTGATCGCGAGGCCCTGGTCCGACGCAACGTCCGACGTCTCGAGCTTCTCGGCTACCACGTCAGCCTCAGCCCCGCTGCATGACGCCTGCGCCACTCAGCGGGGCTTTTTCAGAGGAAACCGGGACCTGGAGCGCAGGCGGGGCAGGTCGTCGGCGTCGAAGCAGGCCTCCCACTGCGCCTGCGGGTGAGCGCCGAACTGGAACCCGAGTGACCGGCCCAGCACGCGTGGCCCGAGAGCCGCGACCACAGCTTCGTGTGCCCGGTCGATGGGTGCGACGCCGTCCGTCCCGACCCCCGAGAGCAGCCGCAGCAGGTAGGCCGCCGTGCGGTGACCGACCACGTTGGGAAAGGCCGGCGGCTCGGCCAGCGCCCCGCCCAGATGGTTCACCTGCACGACCGTGGGAACCCGGGCTCCCGGACCGGCGCCGCGGACGATCTCTCGAACCCCTTCCCCGTCCAGCGAGCCGAGCATGACGCCGGTGCCGTGGTACGGGTGGGCACCGGGCGGGTCGCTCGCGATGGTGGCGGAGTCGGTCCAGGGCAGCATGCGAAACGTGTCGACGAGTCGCGTCCGCCACCTCCCGCAGCGGCCGGACCAGCGCCGTGCCGGCCGTCTCACCGCCCACCAGCGCGAGGCGCACGCTGACCGTGGCCCGGCCCCGCAGTGGCTCGGGGACCCCGGGGATGTCGGGCATCGTGACCATCGCCAGCGACGACGTCGCCTCGCGTGGAGCAATCCGCGTCCATGCGAGCCACGCGTCCAGCACCGCGAGAGCGTGCGCCCCGTCGAACGTCACCGCGCCGCCGTAGACGGCGCTCAGCGGCACCAGCTCGATCTCCAGCGACGTCACGACCCCGGGTGCGCCCCCGCTGCCGCACAGGTCGCGGAACAGCTCCGGGTCGGACTCCGGCGTCACCCGCTGTTGCCGCCCGTCCCAGGTGACGACGTCCAGCGACCGCACGTGGTCGGCCGCCCATCCCAGAGTCCGACCGAGCAGACCCAGGCCGCCCGCCAGCGTGTAGCCCGACACGCCGACGCCCGGGGAGCTGCCGCTGCGAGGCGCCAGCCCGTGCTCGGCGGCGGCCGCGACCACCTCGCCCCAGCGGACTCCGGCTTCGACCCGCGCGGTTCGGGACGCGACATCGATGCTGAGGGCCCGCATCCGGCCGGTCGTGATCAGGACCCCCGCCTGCAGAGCGTCGCGGCGCCCATGCCCCGTCGCCTGCACCCCGACCGGCAACCCGCGCCTGGCCGCGTACTGGACGGCTTCGGCCACGTCGGCGGCGCAGGTGGCTCCGGCCACCAGCGCCGGTCGGTGCGGGCCGTCCAGGTTGAACCCGCTGCGTTCCTCGTCGTACGACTTCTGCCCGGCGACGAAGACCGGCCCTCGAAATCGCTCCAATCCAACCATGCGTCTCAGGCTAGAGTGGCTTTAGGACTGATCATGTCCTAAGAAGAGTCAGAATGAGAGAGTGCCCCAGAACCAGACCGCGCGTCTGCTGCGGCTGCTCTCGCTCCTTCAGAGCCGGCGCGAGTGGCCGGGCGCCGAGCTCGCCGCCCGCCTCCAGGTGACCGGTCGCACGATCCGCCGCGACATCGACCAGCTGCGCGAGCTCGGGTATCCGATCGAGGGGACGACCGGGGCCGCGGGCGGCTACCGTCTCCGCTCTGGAAGGGACCTGCCGCCGCTGCTGCTCGACGACGATGAGGCGATCGCGATCGCGGCCGGTCTGCGCACGGCGGCCGAGGCCGGGATCGCCGGCGTCGACGAGGCTTCGGTCCGCGCGCTGGCCAAGCTGGAGCAGCTCCTTCCGGGTCGCCTGCGCCGCCAGATCGAGGCTGCCGCAGCCGCCACCACCGCGGTCGCCGTACCTCGCGGCGCCACGCTCGACCCGGCGACGCTGGGGTCCGTCGCCGGCGCCTGCCGCGACCATGAGGTGCTCGCCTTCGAGTACCGGACGCGGCAGGGCCTGACCGGACCGCGCCGGGTCGAACCGCACTCGCTGGTCGCCGTGACCGGGCTCTGGTATCTGGTCGCGTATGACCTCGGGCGCGATGCCTGGCGCGTGTACCGGCTGGATCGGGTGGCGGACCCGGTTCCGACGCGCCACCACTTCGTCCCCCGCCCTCTGCCTGCCGGCGGCCCCGCCGACCTCCTCCGCGAGCGGCTGCGGGAGGCGCCCTACCGGTATCGGGTGAGGGCGACGGTCGGGCTCGCGGCTGAAGAGGTTCGGGCCCTCCTGCCCCGCCTGATCCCGGCCCGCCTGCGGGAGGTCGACGCCGTCACGTGTGAGGTCGAGCTCGGGGATGACGTGCTGGGCGCGCTGGTCGCCGATCTCACGCGCCTCGACACCGACCTGCGCCTCGAGGGTCCGCCGGAGACCCTGGAGGCGATCGCGCATTCCGCCGGCCGGCTGGCGCGCGCCGCGGACCCGGGATCGGGCCCGCGATGAACCCCGGACTCTGCGCGCACTGCCGGCACGGGCGCCCGATCGAGGGCGCGCGCTCGACCTTCTGGCTTTGCGAGCGGTCCCGCTCCGACCCCGCCTACCCGCGCTACCCTCCCCTACCCGTCGTCCACTGCCCCGGCTTCGAAGACAGCGAGGCCCACGACGGCCATCTGTGTACAGATGGCCCCGCGCGGGCCCCGGATCCTGGCCATCTGTCGACAGATGGCCGGGGGGACGAACGAGAGGGCGAACGAGAGAGTAAGTGGGGTTAGGAGGAGGGCGCGACCTGGGCCAGCACCGCCTCCGGGTGACCGTCGGGCCGCACGTTGTACCAGGCCCGCTCGATCCGGCCGTCCTGGTCGATCAAGAACGTCGACCGCTTGACGCCCTGGCTGGTCCGCCCGTACGAGGTCTTCTCGCCGTAAGCGCCGTAGGCCTGTGCCACCGAAGCGTCCAGGTCACACAGCAGCGGGAACTGGAGCCCGTACTTCGCGCGGAACCGCTGGTGCGACCGGGCGTCGTCGGCGGAGACGCCGAGAACCGCGATCCCCTCGCCCTCGAACCGCTCCAGCAGCCGGTTGAACTGCTGCGCCTCGAGTGTGCAGCCGTGGGTGTCGTCCTTGGGATAGAAGTAGAGCAGCACCTTCTTTCCGCGCAGCTCGTCCAGGGCGTGCGTCGCCCCATCCTGATCCTGGAGACGGAACGTGGGAGCCTGCTCCCCAGCCGTCAGTGTCATCGCCGTCGATCCTCCTCTCATGTGCCCCGCAGGTCGAAATTCGGGGTGGCCAAGTATGCCACCCGCGACCGGATCAGCGCTTGAGGCGCGGATCGAGCACGTCGCGGAGGCCGTCCCCGAGCAGGTTGAAAGCCAGGACCGCAAAGACGATGCAGAGCCCGGGATAGGTGATCAGCGCCGAATCGCTGAAGATGTACTGCTGCGCCTGGCCGAGCATACCTCCCCACTCCGGCGTCGGCTGCTGCACCCCCACCCCCAGGAAGCCGAGGCCGGCGGCGCTCAGGATGGCACCGCCCAGGAGCAGGGTCGCCATCACGATCACCGGAGCCAGCGAGTTGGGGATGACGTGCCGGAACATGATCGCGGTGCGGTTGACCCCGAGGGCGCGCGCCGCCTCCACGTAGGGCTGTTCGCGGACCGACAGGGCGGAGGCGCGGAGCATCCGCACGATGTTCGGGAACGACGTGACGGCGACCGCGATGATCACGTTGCGGAGTCCGGTGCCGAGGACCGCCACCAGCGACAGGGCGAGCAGGAATGTCGGAAACGCAAGGATGATGTCGATCAGACGCTGGATGGACATGTCCACCCAGCCACCGAGATACGCCGAGACCGCACCCATCGGCACCCCGATGACCACCGCCAGCCCGACGGCGGCGACCGCGATCAACAGCGTGTAGCGGGTTCCGTAGAGAAGCCGGACCAGCACGTCGCGGCCCAGCTGGTCGGTGCCCAGCAGATTGGCGGACGAAGGACGGGCGAATGTGTTGTTGAGGTTCTGGTAGTCCCAGTTGTTCGAGGGGTTGTTGTGAAGCAGCAGGGGGCCGATGAACGTCCCCACCACGAAGATGAGCAGGATCGCGATCCCGATCTGGGCCGACCGGTGGTGGAGCAGAGCCACCCAGGTGTTCTGAGCGCGCGAGTCGAGGATCGGCTCCGAGCCGGCGGCGGCTCCGGTGGGCAGGACCGCCGCGGCCCTGTCAGTCATACCGGATCCTCGGGTCGATATAGGCGTACACGAGGTCGGTGATCAGGTTGACCAGGATAACCGCGACCGCGAACACGAAGATCGTGCCCTGGACGGCCACGTAATCGCGGGAGTTGACCGAGTTGACGAGATACTGCCCCATCCCGGGCCAGGAGTAGATGGTCTCCGTCAGCACGGCGCCACCGAGCAGGGCCCCGAACTGCAGGCCGACGGCGGTCGTGATCGGCAGCAGCGCGTTCCGCAGTCCATGGCGAATCAGCACGGACTGCCGCCCGGCCCCTTTGGCTCGGGCCGTGCGCACGTAGTCCAGGCCCATCACGTCGAGCATCGCTCCCCGGGTCTGCCTGGCGATGAACCCGGCCGAGAAGAACGCGAGGGTGAAGGCGGGCAGGATGTAGCTCTGCGGTGTCTCCGCCCCGGCCGCCGGCAGCAGGTGAAGGTCGACGGCGAACAGGATGATCAGCAGGAGTCCCGTCCAGAAGACCGGCATCGAAACGCCGAACACCGCCAGGGCGGAGATGAAGAGGTCGAGCATCGAGTTCTGCCGCAGCGCCGCCAGGACGCCGAGAGAGATGCCGATCACGAGCGCGAGCAGCATCGACAGCACGGCCAGCGCCAGGGTGTACGGGAACCGCGAGCTGATCTGGTCGAGCACCGGCCCGCCGGTGACGAACGAGGTGCCCAGGTTGCCGTGCGCCAGCCCCCACAGGAACGTGAGGTACTGCTGCCAGAGTGGCAGGTTAAGGCCCAGCTGCTCGCGCAGGTGGTTGACCTGGGCCTGGGGCGCCTGAGGACCGGCGATCACGCGGGCCGGATCGCCCGGGATCAGGTGAAGGAGGAGGAACGAGATCGTCGCCACCCCGATCAGGGTGGGAATCGCGATCAGGAGCCTCCGAATGATATAGCTGACCAACGACTTCCTTCAGACCATCGGTAATCGGGTGGAGGCGGGGGCCGGCGAAGGCCCCCGCCTGTTGCGCCGTCTAGGACGAAGTCGGCTGCGCGAACGCCGTGACCACCTGCTCGTTGGGGAGGCCGAAGACGTTCTTGACCGTGGTAGTGGTCACGATCGGGTTCTCTGGATTGTAGAGCCAGAGCCAGGGCGCCGCATTCCAGACGTTCTTCGCCGCCTGGCAGTAGTCGGACTGCGCGGTCGACTTGTCGGTCGCGGACTGGCCCTGCGCGATCAGGGCATCCGTCGGTGCCGTCGACCAGTAGGACGTGTTGAGGCCGGCCGGCGGGATCTGTGAGCTCTCGAAGATCTGGTAGGCCTGGGAGGCGTCCAGATAGGCGGGCGCCCATCCCAAGAGAGAAAGATCCACCGTGGCCTGCGCCGGGGCGACGTTGATCTGCGAGACGTAGCTGGGCCAGGTCGGCGGGTTGGGGATGGTGACCTTGATGCCGATCGCCTCCAGGTCTGCCGCCACCGCCTGAGAGACCTCGTAGTCGTTCGCGTAGTGGCCGTTGGGTGAGGCGAACGTGATCGACAGGTTCGTTGCCCCCGCCTGCTGCAGCAGCGACTTCGCCTTGTTGATGTCGTACTGGTAGCTGTTCTGACCGGTGGTGTTGCAGTAGCCGAAGACCGACGAGGCCAGCGGCGCCGTCAGCGGCTTGGCGGCCCCGAACTGGATCTTGTCGATGATCTGGGTCTTGTTGATCGCCCAGTTCAGCGCCTGCCTGACCAGCGGGTTGTTGAGTTGGGGGACCCGCGGGTCCTGGGTGTTGACGACGACGCCGATCATGCGATCGTCCGGGCCCAGGATCACCTTCACCCCGGAGCCGCTCTTCTCGAGGTCGGGCAGGTCGTTCGGCGGCGGGGTCAGGATGACCTGCGCCTGCGCGGACCTGACCAGCGCCTCCCGCGACGCCGCGTCGGGCACGACCTTGTAGACCTGCTTGGCGTAGGCAGGCTTGGTCCCCCAGTAGCTGGGGTTGCGGCTGAAGTTCAGCTGCTCACCGATCACCCGCCCGGTGTAGGTGTAGGGGCCGGTGCCGATCGGCCAGACCACCTTGGCCAGCGAGTTGCCGTTCTGGTTGAACGAGTTGGGCGCCATGATCCCGGCCGTGACCTGCGTCAGGGCTTCGACGAACGGCGAGAACGCCTGCGAGAGCGTGACGTGCACCTGGGAGTTGCTGACCGCGGTCACGTCCTTGATGAGGTCGAGCCCTGCACCCGGCTGCGCCGAGAACGTCTGCGGGGCGTTGAGACGGTCCAGGCTCTTCACCACGGCCGCCGAGTTCAAGGCCTCACCGTCCGAGAACTTGACGTTCTGGCGCAGGTTGAAGGTGTAGGTCAGGCCGTCCGGCGACATCGACCAGCTGGTGGCGAGGTCCGGGACGATCTTGCCGTCCTTGCTGAGCTGCACCAGCGGCTCGACCACCATGTTGACCATCGCGCCGACGATCGTCGTGGTCTGGGCGGCCGGGTCGAGCGTGTCGGCGTCGGTGCCGGTACCGACGGTCAGCGTGCCACCCTGCTGATTCCCGCTCGACCCTGACGTATTGCTCCCACACGCCACGACGAACAGGGCCGCGAGCGCGCAGAGCGCGAGCACCCGGCGCTTCATTGCGCAAATGTCCTGTTGGCGGACTTCACTCTCACACTCCTCCTCCAATTCACGCTGACCGGCCGTATCTCGGGGGCCGCGCTCGCGCCGCACTCCCAGGGTCACCGGTACCCGTGCGTCGGACGCAGTTTGACGAATCGCCATGGCCTGTCGCGCGATCGAGCTTCGGGCTGAAAGCGGCCTCCAGCCCAACAGGAGAGCATGAACGTCCCGGGCTGGCAAGTTTCCCAATGCGCGGCCGGCGCACCTCCGGGTACGGTGAGCGAAATGGTGCTGTCGCGGCCCTACGCGAACACCTCCGCCAGATGGCCACAGATCGCGTCGAGGGCGGCTTTTCCGATCACCGGGCTCGCCCCGACCGGGTCGCCGATGATGCCGTTCGCGGAGAAGTCGCGGAAGTTGCCGCCGACCAGATCTTCGAACCGAGCCTCGCCTACGAAGCCGGGAGCGGCACGATCCATGTCGACGAGGTCGGGATGCAGGTAGAGCATCATCGAGGTCTCGATCACGTCTGCGTGGGGGCCCACATGGTCGGTGCGCCCGAAGGGGCGGATGGCATCGAAGGCAACGTCGAAGATGCGGGGGCTGGTCGCCACCTGGACGTCGGGGTGCGGCCGCTCCGCTGCCCACCGGGCGAGCGGAGGGTAGTTGCCACCGTGACTGGAGAACACCTTGAACCGGGTGAACCCATGCCGCCGCAGCGAGGCCAGGTCCTGGTCCAGCAGATCCATCAGCAGCTCAGCCGGGATCGTGAGACTCCCCGCGAAGGCCATGTGGTGCTCGGAGCAGCCGGGGCGGATCACCGGTGCTACCAGCGTGTTCCCGAGGCGCTCGGCGACGCCGCGGGCGTAGGCCTCCCCGAGCAGCTCGTCGGTCGCCAGCGGCAGATGTGGGCCATGCTGCTCGGTGGACGCGGCGCAGACCACCGCCGTGGTAGCGCCGTAGGAGATCGCGGCCTCGATCTGAGGCCAGGACATGCGCTGCAGGAAGAGCTCCGCCATGAAGCCGGATTCTCGCAGGTGACTCGCAATCTCGTACTCGACGTGTTACGATATGTCGCGATAGGAAAACGAGCGTGCGAGACACGCTCAACAAGGAGAACATCATGTACGGACGACATTTCAAGGGCGAATGGGGTGGCGGACCTCCCACCTTTGATCGCGAAGGACCTTTCGAGCAGGGAGGACCCTTCCCGCCCCATATGCGCATGAAGGCGCGCGGGTTCGGGGGCCGTGGCGGCCCTTGGGGCAGGTTTCCGGGCGGCCCCCGGGCGCGCCGGGGGGACGTGCGCGCCGCCATCTTGACGCTGCTGCTCGAGAAGTCGATGCACGGCTACGAGATGATCCGCGAGCTGGAGGCCCGCTCGGGCGGGTTCTGGCGACCTTCGGCCGGGTCGATCTACCCCACCCTGCAGTTGCTCGAGGACGAAGGGCTGCTGGCCAGCGAGGAGACCGAGGGCAAGCGCCTCTACTCCCTCACCGACGCCGGGAGAACCGAGGCGGAGCGCCTGCAGAAGGCGACGCCGCCCTGGCAGGGCGTGGCCGATGAGGTCTCACCCCCGGCGTTTCAGCTCCGCGACGCCGCCATGCAGCTCGCCGCCGCAGTCCTCCAGGTCGGCCACGCGGGGAGCGAGGACCAGGTCAAGCGCGCGCTGCAGATCCTGAACGAGGCGCGCCGGTCGATCTACGCGATCCTCGGCGAGAGCAGCGACACCACGGAGACTCCCGCGGAGTCGTAACCCCCCTCCAGTCACCCGGCTCCGAGGCGTCCGCCGGACGGCAGACGGCCGCTCCGGAGCCGGTCCCGACCACCGCTTTCCGGCCGGCGGCGGCGGTGTCAGTCGAGCGTGCGGATGTCGGGCAGCTCGCGATAGCGGCCGGCGTAGTCCAGGCCGTACCCGATCACGAACCGGTCCGGGATGGCGAACCCGGTGAAGTCGATGTCGATCGGAACCGCCCGCCGCGCGTTCCGGTCGAGCAGCGTCACCAGGTGCAGCGAGGCGGGGCGTGACCGGCGCAGCCTCTTCAGGATCAGCTCCAGGGTCCGGCCGGAGTCGACGATGTCCTCCACCACCAGGAGGTCCCGGCCCGCCAGCGGCCCTTCGACGAGGTGGGAGAACGCGACCTGGCCCGCGCTGGCGGTGCCGTTGCCGTAGCTCGCCGCGCGGACGAACTCGACCTCGACCGGGATCGTCAGCGACCGCATCAGATCGGCGGCAAAGACGATCCCACCTTTCAGGACGACGACCAGAACCAGCGGCTGCTCGAGATCACTGAACCGCTCCGAGATCTCGGCGCCCAGCTCACGCACCCGGCGCGCGATGCGCCTTGCCGACACCAGGACGTGACCCTGTTCTGCCGACCCCGGCCGGTCGGCGAGTGCCTGATGCATGCACGCGTGAGTCTACCTCCGGGCCCCCTCACGGCGGCAGCGGAGCGACGCTCGCGCCGGCCGGGCCCCGGCCCTGCCACCGGCCGCGACGGGCGAGGCCTCCGTCGACATTGATCGCACGCCCGCCCGCGTACACGCGCGGCCCTCGCTCGCGGTGCGGGGTGTGCCCGTGGACGACGCGACGGGCACCGGTTCGCTCCAGCCAGTGCGCGAGGCGCAGCGGCTGCTGCTCGAAGACGTGCTGCGGGGAGAGAAGGTCCCACAGGGTCTGGTAGTCGCCGGCCACGAGCGCGTCGCGAGCGGCGGAGTTGACGGCTTCGACGGCGTCTATGGCGTCGATGGCGTCGGCGGCCGGGTGGTCGACGAGACGCCCCAGCCCGTCGTTGTCGGAGTGCTGCACGAGGGTGCCGTCCGGCAGCAGGGTGGCGACCGGCCGCTCGCGCAGCCAGGCTTGCAGCGGCTCGTCGCCCGCCAGCTCTTGCAGGTCGTGAAGCTGGCCGCCGATGCCGACCCAGCGCAGAAACGGCTCGCCCCGGTTCTTGCGGTCGTCGAGCGCCGCCAGCATGGCGATCTCGTGGTTCCCCAGCAAGACAGTCGTATTGGGCCGGTCCCGGGCGAAGCGGAGCGCCCCGACGCCGAACTCGCGGCCGTCGACCAGATCGCCCACGAAGATGGTGTGCCAGCGCTGCGGGTCGTAGCCGGCGATGGCCGGGAACAGCCGCTGCAGGTCCCCATGGACGTCGCCCACGAGCAGGACGGGAAGGTCGTGCGTTGTGGGTTCAGGCACTTCGGAGTGCGATGGTAGGAGGCGATGCTGGTCGTCATCGGCGGCGGCGAGATCGGCTGCTACCACGCCCGCCAGCTCCGTCGGGGAGTGGAGCGTGGGCAGGTGGCCGGGCCGGTGGTGATCGTCGACCGTTCGCCGCAGGCGCGCGCGGTCGCGGAGTTCGATGGCGATCCGCTGGTGAAGGTGGTGCGCGCCGAGTGGTCGGACCATCTCATGAAGTGGTTGGGCGAGGCGGACGGGGCGGACTTCCTGGTGCCGGCACCCTTTCAGCCCCACCTGTTGTGGACCTGGCTGGCCTCGGAGCTGAATGCCGTGCCGACCGCCGCGCCGGCGGGGTGGGCCCTTCCGTACGAGGTGGAGGGGGCGGGCGGCGTCCGCTTCCTCTCGGCCGCGGGATGGCGCTGCCCCGCCACCTGTGTCGAGCCCGCGCACTGCCCGGTTCTCCACGCGCCGCGCGACTGGGATCTGGGCGATGTGCTGACCGAAGGCGCGCTGGCCCGGGGCTACGAGCCGGCAATCTTCCGGTGCCTCCATCTCACCCAAGGGATCGCCGGTATCCCGGTGCAAGCGGTCCTGGAGGCGCGAGCGCGGTGCCGCGCGGCGGCGCGTCCGGCCCTGGTCGCGACCACCTCCCGCTGCCACGCGGCGATCGGCGCACTCACCCGGGGTGTTCAGTAACATGGGGGCCCGGACTCACGGGCGTAGCTCAACTGGCAGAGCATCGGTCTCCAAAACCGAGGGTTGAGGGTTCGAGTCCTTCCGCCCGTGCCAACCCCTGGTCCGACCCTTGGGGCCGCTAGCTCATCAGGCAGAGCGCCGTGCTGATAACGCGGAGGTACGTGGTTCGAGTCCACGGCGGCCCACCAAGCCGCCCCTATCCCGGCCGCGACCGCAGGTTCCCATCGCGTCCTGAGGCGGTCCGCCCAGACGGCTGCAGATGAGGCCGGCATCGTCCCACCAAGGATTTGTCGCATCCTCGAAAACTCGGCACTCAGGTACGCGGAACCCAGGCGGTACTCTCAGGCGCACCTACCGAGATTCCCTCCCCTTTTCACGCCGATCCGGTCCGCACCTCGCGGGCCGGGTCCTTCAGTCGCGGTCCAGTTGGACGAGGTGGGGCGTCTGCAGCCTGACCAGAAGGAGGTTGCAGAGGGTGACGGGGTCGTTGAGCACGCGTGCGAGCTGGCGTGCGACCTCCTCCCTGATCGCTCCTTCGAGCTTGGCCACATCCTCCTCGGACCACCCCGGCGGCATCGCTACTTGGTGCGTGTCCTGCACGGGTATATGAGTATTGCACAGTGTGATTTTCTGTGCGGGTCGCTGTTCAGTTATGATCTCTGGCGTCGCGGCTCGGCCCTGAGATCCTGATCAACGACGGCGCGGTTCGCGCGATCGAGGTCTGCGGCTCAGAGCTGGTCCAGGCGTCGCCGCAAGAACCGGCGCTCGGGTTCGATCCGGGTCAGGTCGAGCGCGCGGCGGAAGGCCAACCCGCGCCTCGTCGGTCCGCCCGAGCCGGCGCAGCAGCTCGGCTGGAGTCGAGTGGAGGTACGGATACCGGCCCAGATCCAACCGTTCCCCGAGACCGGAGCGCGGCCTCGCCCGGGGTCTGCGTGCCGGTGGTGGACGCGAGTGCGACCCCAGGGATCGCCACCGGCCTCGATGACTCAGACCCGATCGCCAGGTGCTAGCCTGCACCCAGGATTCTGCCAACCGGTCGGCTGACGTGCGCGACGGGAGCCGGCGCGGGCACGACTGTTGGCTGGGCGTCTGGGTTGACCCGAGGGAGTGAGCGAGATGAAGCGCAGCGTGGACAGGATCCTGACCACCCACACGGGCAGCTTGCCCCGACCGCCCGACCTGGTCCAGATGCTCGTCGCTCACGAGGCCGGCCAGGGCGACGAGGCGGCACTGGCCAGACGCGTACGCGAGGCGGTGTCCGAGATCGTCCGCAAGCAGGCCGACGCCGGGGTGGACGTCCTCAACGACGGCGAGATGGGCAAGTCCCTCTACTCGACCTATGTCAAGGACCGCCTCACCGGCTTCGGGGGCAAGGGCGAGATGATCGGGATGGGCGACCTGGTCGACTACCCCGAGTACGCCCAGAAGATGTACCGGGACATGGGAGCCGACCCCGACGCCGTCGCGATGTCCATGCCCGCCTGCATCGGAGAGGTTCGGGTCAGGGATCACGACCAGGTGCGGGCCGACATCGACAACCTTCGCGCCGCCACCGAGGGCGTCAAGGCGGCAGACGTCTTCATGTCCGCGGCCTCGCCAGGGGTGATCGCGCTCTTCCTCCGCAACCAGTACTACCCCAGCCACGAGGCGTACCTGGGCGCTCTGGCGGACGCCATGAAGGAGGAGTACGAGGCCATCGCCCGCTCCGGCTTCGTGCTCCAGATCGACTGCCCGGACCTCGCGATGGGCCGGCACATTCAGTTTCCGGACGAAAGCCTGGAGGAGTTCCGACGGGTGGCGCGGTTGAACGTGGAGGCGCTGAACCACGCCACCTCGGGCATCGACCCTGACCAGATGCGGATGCACCTTTGCTGGGGCAACTACGAGGGCCCCCACAACCGGGATGTCGCCCTCAAGGACATCATCGACATCGTCTTCGCGGCACGGCCCAACGCGATCTCGTTCGAGGCCTGCAACCCGCGCCACGAGCACGAGTGGCAGCTGTTCGAGGAGCTGAAGCTGCCCGAGGGGAAGGTGCTGATCCCGGGCGTGATCGACTCCACCAACAACTACATCGAGCACCCCGAGCTGGTCGCACAGCGGCTGACCCGGTACGCGAGGCTGGTGGGGCAGGAGAACATCATGGCCGGATCGGACTGCGGCTTCCAGACCGGTGCCGGCATGTCGGCCGTGGTCCCCACCATCACGTGGGCGAAGTTCGAGGCCATGGCCGAGGGGGCCCGGCTGGCGACCGAGCAGCTGCAGCCGGCCACGAGGTAGCGAGGCGGAAGGAGGGAGGTAACGAGCCGCGGCAGGATGGACCGGGTGAGCACGACCATGCGCGCCGCGGTGCTCGACCACCCGCATCAAGGGTTGCGCCTGACCGAGCTGCCGGTTCCCGAGCCGGGGCCCGGCCAGGTTCTCTTGCGTGTCCGCGCCTGCGGTGTGTGCCGCACCGATCTGCACATCGTCGACGGCGAGCTGCCGACGCGCCGCTCGCCGTTGGTTCCCGGGCACCAGGTCGTCGCTACGGTGGTCGGGAGGGGGCCGGGCCGCCTACGGTTCGCGGACGGCGCCCGGGTCGGCGTGGGGTGGCTGGGGTGGGCCGACGGTACGTGCCGGTTCTGCCTCGCCGGTCAGGAGAACCTCTGCCCCAACGCCCGCTTCACCGGCTACACCGTCGACGGCGGATATGCCGAGTACATGGTCGCCGATGAGCGCTTTTGCTACCCCATCCCCGATCGCTATTCGGACGTCGAGGCGGCCCCTCTCCTCTGTCCCGGTCTCATCGGGTATCGCTGCCTTCGGCTGGCCGGGGACGCACCCGCGCTGGGTCTGTACGGGTTCGGCGCGGCTGCGACGATCGCCGTCCAGGTGGCACGCCACCGCGGGCAGCGCATTTACGCGTTCGTGCGGAGAGGTGACGATCGCGCGGCCGCCTATGCGCTCGAGATGGGCGCCGAGTGGGTGGGCGACTCGCTGCAACCGGGCCCGGTGCCGCTCGACGCGGCGATCATCTTCGCGCCGGTTGGAGAGCTGATCCCGGCGGCCCTCCGCGCGGTCCGACCCGGGGGAGCCGTCGTCTGCGGCGGCATCCACATGTCAGACATCCCGTCCTTCTCTTATGACCTCTTATGGGAGGAACGGGTGCTCCGCTCGGTCGCCAATCTGACTCGCGCCGACGGCGAGGAGTTCCTGGCACTGGCGCCGCGGGTCCCGATCCGAACCGTCGTCGAGGCGCACCCCCTGGGAGACGCGAACGTGGCACTGGACCGCCTCCGCCGCGGCGACGTCCGCGGGTCCGCGGTCCTCGTCACGGACGGAAGCTGACGGGGGGGCAGACCCGGAGCGCGCCGGATGTCGGTATCCCGCGCTCAGAGGTGGTAGGGACCGAAGCGGAGGACGGCGACGACCGCGGCCAGCACGGCAAGCACCACGGGCACCACCGCCGGGCCGATCTCATGCCGGCGCAGGTGGGTCACCACCGCCCCGATCATGACGATCACCAGCCCGGTCGCCGCCAATGGCGTCAGCACGACGGCGACATGGAGGAGTCCGGGCACGATCAGCCCTGCCGCCCCCAGGATCTCGACGCCGCCGATCGACTTGACCGCCCAGGTCGGGAAGTCCTCGACCCACGCCATCTGCGAGCGCAGCTTCTCCCTGGATCGGACCAGCTTGATGAGACCGGCCGCCAGGAAGATCAGCGCCAGCAGGACCTGCAGGACCCAGAGCACAATGTTCATACGTCAATAGTAGACAACCTCAAGTATCGAGGCCACGTACCATAATCGGGTGGAGCCCGTGGCCGGTGACGAGGTGGAGGCGCTGGTCTCCCGGGTCGGAGACCTGAGCCGCCGGGTGCTGGCCTTCTACGAGGAGGAGGCGCAGCGTTTCGACCTCACCCTCCCGCAGGCGCTGCTGCTGCACGGTCTCGACCGCCCGACCCCTATGCGCGAGGTGGCCGAACGCCAGCACTGCGATGCCTCCAACCTGACCGGCATCGTCGACCGGCTCGAGGTGCGCGGGCTGATCGTGCGCCGCACCCCCTCGGCCGACCGGCGCGTGAAGGAGCTGGTGCTGACCGCGGAAGGCCGCCGCCTGCACGACCACTTCGCGGCGCTGTCGCAAGCGTTGCCCGGATTCCGGACGCTCGATGCCGGTGAGCGGACGGACCTGGGGCGGCTCCTGGGGAAAGCTCTCGCCGATTTCCCCGACTGAGGCGCAGGAAAGGGTCGCAGGAAAGGGCCGTTGGTGCACCAAGCGCCCATTTCCCGGGCCGTGAGAGGGGAGTTGGTGCACCAATCGCCCTTCTCCCCGGATCAGGCGCGAACCTCCACCGTGTACCAGGAGTCCAGCGTCTGGCCGGGGTCGAACCAGAGCGCGCTGCCGTTGGCGACCGCCTCCGCCAGGCCACTGGTCGGCCAGCTCGAGTTGGGTTCCAGACCGATCGCGACCAGCGTGCCGTACCAGGGGGCGCCGGCGGTGGCGCCGAGCTCGTACCAGAGCCACAGGTAGGGGAGGGCCCGTGCGCCCCACTCCACGCGGAGCGTCACCCCGTCGGGGCGGGTCACCTCGTACCAGGCGGGGTCCCCGAACGGGCCCGCGTAGGCGATCTCGCTGGCGGCGCCGGGTCCGGGCAGCCGGCGCAGGTCGACCGGCTCGCCTCGGGGACCACGCAGGAGCGGGTACCGACCCGGTTCTGACCCGAACAGGCGATGCGGCGGGTTGAGCGCTTCTGGGTGCGGGCGCACCGCCACGCCGTCGGGCAGCCCAAGCCGGGTGCCCGGGACCAGGAACGGCGGCCCGTAGGCGAGGTGCTGGCCCCACATCGCCGGGTGCCGCCCGACGCCGGTCGCGGTCACCACCTCCCGCACCTCCAGCCGGGCCGTCCCCGCCGCCAGCCGGACTTGTTTGCGGAGCCGGAACGGCAACAGCCGCGTCTCGACGGTAAGGACCGCCTCGGACTCGGTGCGGCGGTCGACCGTCCAGGGACGGCGCCAGACCTCGTCGTGCTGCCCGAACCGAACGCCCTCCCAGGTGGACGGCGCCCCCCCGTTCGGGAAGACCTCCTGCCACCCGCCGTGATATCCGTCGATGAACGCGAGGTCTGGATCGCCCGACGGAATCCGCGATCCCCGAGGGCCGGAGGCCACGACGTCGAGCCCGAGCGGCAGCACCGTGAACTCGGTGATCTCCGCCCCGTGGCCCACGTCGATCGCCACGCGTGCGCTCCCGTTCGCCAGCACCAGCCGCTCGCCGCCGCCACGTTCCACGCCGTCACCCTGGCCCAATCACCCGATGGTGCACCACCGGGGGCTAAAACGGGGCGATAGGCCCCGATGGTGCACCAACGGCGGTTCCGGACGCTGGAGCTTACTGCGGCAGCGCGACCGGGAGCCCGGCCAGGAGACCTCCGTCGACCAGGTATTCCGTGCCCGTGACAAAGCTGGAGCGCCCCGACGCCAGGAACGCCACCACCTCGGCCACCTCTTCGGGGCGGGCGACGCGACCCAGCGGGTGGGAGCGGCCCCACTCCTCGACCACCTCTTGCTGGGTGCGGCGGCCGCGAAAGAGGTCGGCGGCGTAGCGCAGCATCGGGGTGTCCACCGACCCCGGGCAGACCGCGTTGCAGCGAATGCCTTCGCGCGCGTGGTCGAGGGCGATGGCGCGCGTCATCGCCAGGATCGCCCCCTTGCTGGCCGCGTAGGCGACGACCGAGGTCTGGGTGGCGATGCCCTGCACCGACGACACCAGGACGATGGCACCTCCGCCCCGCCGGCGCATCGGCGGGATCGCGTGCTTGGCGGCCAGGAACATGCCCTTGGCGTTGACGTCGAGGGTGCGATCCCAGAGCTCCTCGGCGGTGTCGACGGCGGTTCCGTAGGTCTGGATCCCGGCGGCGCAGCAGAGGACGTCCACCCCACCCTGCTCGCCGGCCCACGCGCACAGCGCCGCCATGTCGGCCTCCGAGCTGACGTCCGCCAGCCGGCCCTGTACGTCGAGCCCATCCGTCCGCATCGCCGCCACCGCCTCGTCCAGCCGCCGCGAGGTGTCCCCCACGAACACGCGGGCGCCGCCCTCCGCCAGTCGGCGTGCGGTCGCGTTCCCGATCCCGGTCGCGCCGCCCGTGACGATCGCGACCCGCCCCCCGAACTCGTCCTTGTCCACGCGGCGCACGCTAGACCATCTGTCGACAGGTGACCCAGTTCGGGCGCGTTTTCGCGGCCATCGGTCGACAGATGGCCGCCCGCCTAGGCTGGGGCCGATGAGTGAGGCTGCGACGCGCGTGGAGTTCAAACGCTCCTCCAACCACTTCACCGATCGGATCACCGCCGACGGACGTCATGGTTGGCCGGTGGAGGCGGGCCGGTACCGCCTCGTCGTGTCGCGGGCCTGTCCCTGGGCGAGCCGGGCGGTCACCGTCCGGCGGCTGCTCGGCCTGGAGCCCGCGATCTCACTGGCGGTCGCCGACCCGATCCAGGACCAGCGGTCGTGGCGCTTCACCCTCGACCCCGGCGATGTCGACCCGGTCCTCGGGATCCACTTCCTGGGTGAGGCCTACGCCGCGCGTGAGCCCGGCTACGCGGGCGGCATCAGCGTGCCCGCGATCGTGGACGTGCCGTCCGGGAAGCTGGTCACCAACGACTACCCCCAGATCACGCTGGATCTGGACACGGAGTGGGCGGCCCATGTCCGGCCCGGGGCGCCCGACCTCTACCCGGTGCCGCTGCGGGACGAGATCGACGAGATCAGCCAGGGCATCTTCGAGGACGTCAACAACGGCGTCTATCGGGCCGGCTTCGCCCGGACCCAGGCGGCCTACGACGCCGCCTACGACCGGCTCTTCACCCGCCTCGACCTCCTCTCAGAGCGGCTGGCTCGGCGCCGGTACCTGGTCGGGGACACCATCACCGAGGCCGACATCCGGCTCTTCATGACCCTGGTCCGCTTCGACCCCGTCTATCACGGCCACTTCAAGTGCAACCGGCAGAAGCTGAGCGAGGCGCCCGTGCTGTGGGCGTACGCGCGCGACCTGTTCCAGACGCCCGGCTTCGGCGACACCGTCAACTTCGACCACATCAAGCGGCACTACTACGGCGTGCACCGCGACATCAACCCGACCGGGATCGTTCCCCGCGGGCCCGACCTGCGCGGCTGGCTCACCCCTCACGGACGGGAGGCCTTGGGCGGCCGACCGTTCGGAGACGGCACCCCGCCGGGACCGGTCGCTGCCGGCGAAGAAGTCCCAGCGGTCGCCTGAAAAGGCGGCTTGGTGCACCAACTCCCCACTACTCGCGCCCGGAGGGGGCGATTGGTGCACCAATGGCCCCCACGAAGCCGAGCTTAAGCCGAGCTTCGCGCGGCGGGGGTGGCCCCTTCACCGAATGGGTGTGGCACCATGCGGCACCATTAGGGGGTGGAGCAGCACTTCGATCTGGTCATCGTCGGCACCGGGTCCGGCAACTCGATCCTGGACCAGCGGTTCGACGATTGGTCGGTGGCGATCATCGAACGGGGCACCTTCGGAGGGACCTGCCTCAACGTCGGCTGCATCCCGACCAAGATGTTCGTCCACACCGCCGACGTCGCCGAGACACCGCGCGAGAGCCGGCACCTGGGCGTGCGAGAGACGCTGGATGGCGTCGACTGGCCGGCGGTTCGCGACCGGATCTTCGGGCGCATCGATTCCATCGCGGCCGGTGGTCGCCGGTACCGGATCGAGGACTGCCCCAACGTGACCGTGTTCGAGGGAACCGCCCACTTCACGGGCGAGCGCCGGCTCCAGGTCGACCTCAACCAGGGCGGTGAGCCGGTAGCCATCACCGGTGACCAGATCGTCCTCGCCACCGGCGGCCGGCCCGTGATCCCACCGATAGAAGGGCTCGACCAGGTTCCGTACTTCACGAGCGACACCGTGATGCGCCTCGACACCCTGCCGCGGCGCCTCGGCATCCTGGGTGGCGGGTACATCAGCGCCGAATTCGCCCACGTGTTCAGCGCGTTCGGGGTCGAGGTCACGGTGGTCTCCATGTACCCGCGGCTGCTCCGCCACGAGGACGACGACATCTCCCAGCGCTTCACGGAGCTGGCCCAGGCGCGCTGGGACGTACGGCTGCAGCGGCACGGGCGACGGATGCGGCAGGGTCCCGGCGGCATCCAGCTCGATCTCCAGGCCGGGGACCTGGAAGAGCACGTCGAGGTGGACGCGGTGCTGGTCGCCACCGGCCGCCGGCCCAACGGTGACCTCCTCAACCTCCCCGCTGCCGGCGTCGACGCCGACCCCGGGGGCCGCATCGTGGTCGACCGCTACCAGCGCACGTCGGCGTCCGGGGTCTGGGCGCTGGGCGACGCCTCCTCCCCCTACCTCTTGAAGCACGTCGCCAACCACGAGGAACGGGTGGTGCAGCACAACCTGCTCCACCCCCACGCGCTGCGGGAGACCGACCACCGGTTCGTCCCCCACGCGGTGTTCTCGTCGCCACAGGTGGCCTCGATCGGCCTGACCGAACGCGAGGCGAGGGCACGCAACCTGCGCTTCGTGACCAGCCACCAGGACTACGCGGGGGTCGCCTACGGGTGGGCGCTGGAGGACACCTCAGGCTTCTGCAAGCTGCTCGCCGACCAGAACACGGGCGTCATCCTGGGGGCGCACATCATCGGATACGACGCCTCGTCGTTGCTCCAGCCGCTGATCCAGGCCATGCACTTTCCGATCCCGGCGCACCAGCTGGCCCGCGGGCAGTACTGGATCCATCCCTCGCTGCCCGAGCTGGTCGAGAACGCCCTGCTCGGGCTTCCACTCGATACGGCTTCCTGACCAGGATGGAGCACGGGCGCGAGCGGAACCGGTGGAACCTGATCCGCAGCGTGCGGGACGCCTATCGCGGCCTCGGGTACGCGTTCTGGCACACGCGTTCCATCCAGCTCGGCGTCGCCGTGCTGGTGGTCGCGCTGGTGGTCGGATGGGCGCTGCGCCTCTCGTTGGTGGAATTGGTTCTGATCCTCCTGGGCGGCACCCTGGTGCTCGCGATCGAGACGCTCAACACCGCGATCGAGATGCTGTGCAACTACGTCCACTCGGGAACCGACCCGCGCATCGGCCTGGTCAAGGACGTCGCCGCGGGCGCCACCGCTTGGACCGAGGTGGGTGGCGTCACTGGTCTGATCGCCGTCTACGCGGTCCAGGTGTGGCACCTGCTCGGCCACTGACCGCCGTGGACGGCCGCAGAGCGTAGCCTCCGGCTGCTGTTCGACCTTGAACTACGCGGACCCCTGTAACCGACACGCTCACCTATCTGGGCCGGCCGCGGCCGATCATCGACGGACCGGAGAAGGTCTCGGGTGCGGCGCAATACGCGGCCGACGTCGATCTTCCGCGGCTGACGCACGCCCGCCCGGTGCTGAGCCCGCACGCCCACGCGCGCATCCTCGCGATCGACACCGGAGGAGGCGCGCCGGATGCCGGGGGTGGTGGCGGTGCTCACCGAGGCCGATCTGGCCACGAGCGGAAAGCCGATCAACTCGCGGCCGTCGGCAGTGCTGGCCCGCGACACGGTGGTCTTCACCGGCCAGCCCGTCGCGGTCGTGGTGGCGGAAACGGAGGCGCAGGCACAGGACGCGGCGGAGGCGGTGTTCGTCGAGTACGAGCTGCTGCCGCCGGTGCTCGACCCCGAGGAGGCGATGCGTGCCGACGCGCCGCTGGTGCACGCTGAGGGCCTGGTGGCCGACGAGGACGCCGTCCAGCACGCCGCGGTCGAGCTGGACGAGGAGGAGACGACCACTCCGGCCAACGTCCACGAGCACGCCCGCTTCCGCCGCGGCGACGCCGAGGCCGGGCTGCGGGAGGCCGATGTCGTCGTCCGCCACCGCTACCGCACGTCGACGGTGCACCAGTCCTACCTCGAGCCCCACGCCTCGGTCGCGAGCTACGACCCGGTCCGCAAGGAGCTGCGGATCTTCACCTCCACCCAGGGTCAGTACGCGGTGCGGGACCTGGTGGCGAAGCTGGTGGGGATGGACCGGAGCCGGGTCCGGGTGTCGCCGATGACGGTGGGCGGAGGCTTCGGCGCCAAGTACGGGATCATCGACCCGCTTGCCGCCGCCGCCTCGATCGCGGTCCGGCGGCCGGTGAAGCTGGTCCTGAGCCGGACCGAGGACTTCCTCTCCACCACGCCCTCGCCGGCGACCGTGGTCGACCTCGAGCTGGGCGTATCGAAGGAGCGCGGCGTGACCGGGCTGCGGGCGCGAGCCGTGCTCGACAACGGCGCGTATCCGATGGCGGAAGGTGGGATCCTCTCGATCCTGCTCGGTGGCTACTATCGCTGCGAGAACGTCGACATCGAGGCGTTCGACGTCCTGACCACGAAGCAGCCGGCCGGCGCGTACCGGGCGCCGGGCGCGCCTCCGGCGACGTTCGCGCTCGAACAGGCGATCGACGAGGCGCTGCGCCAGCTGGAGCTGGATCCGCTCGAGTGGCGCCTGGCGAACGTCGCCGGCGACGGGGACGCCATGGGCAGCGGCCAGCCGTGGCCGAGCCTGGGCCTCCGCGAGTGCCTGGAGCGGCTGCGTGAGCATTCGCTCTGGCAGGAGCGCGGATCCCTGCGACCGGGCGAGGGCCTGGGCCTGGCGATCGGCGCCTGGCCGGGTGCGGCGGCCCCGGCGGCCGCGCTGGTCTGCGCCGGTGGCGACGGGTCGATCCAGGTCCACGTGGGTTCCGTCGACATCTCCGGCGTCAACTCCTCCCTGATACTGGTCGCGGCCGAGGTTCTGCAGGTCGACCCTGCCCGGATCGAGCTGGTCCAGGGCGACACCCAAAGCGGTCTGTTCGCGGGCCCGAGCGGCGGGTCGCAGACCACCTACAGCGTGTCGGGTGCCGTGCGCAACGCCGCCGAGGAGGTTCGGCGCCAGCTGCTGGACCTGGCCGCCACCCGACTCGAGGCCGCGGTCGAGGACCTGGAGCTTCGCGACGGGAGCGCGCAGGTAAAGGGGGTGCCGAGCCGCGCGGTCCCGATCGCGGAGTTGGCGCTGCTGGCCCAGTCCCAGGGCGGAGGCGCGGGGCCGATCACCGGTCAAGGGCGCGCAGCCATCGAGGCGGTCGCGCCGGGGGCGGCCGCGCACCTGGCCAAGGTTCGCGTCGATGCCGACACCGGGTTGATCGACGTTCTTGCGTACGTAGCCGTCCAGGATGTGGGCTTCGCGCTCAACCCTCTGCTCGTGGAAGGCCAGATCGAAGGCGGCTCCGTGCAGGGACTGGGCTGGGCGTTGACCGAGGCCATGCACACCGACGGTGACGGCCAGCTGACCACGGCCTCGTTCGTCGACTATCTGATCCCGTCGATCGACATCACGCCCCAGGTCGACGTGGCGCTGGTCGAGAACCCCTCCCCGTACGGCCTCCACGGCGCCCGGGTGGTGGGTGAGCCGCCGATCGTCCCCGGCGGGGCGGCGGTGGCCAACGCGGTGGCGGGCGCCACGGGGGTCCGGATCACCGAGCTCCCGTTGACGCCGCTGCGAGTCTGGGGCGAGCTCCGCGATTGACGGAGGCGGACGGGAGCCCTGAACGGCTCGACTTCCATAGTCGGCGCCTCGATGGCGCCGACTTCTCCGGCGCGCGGCTGCACGGAGCCACGTTCGAGAACGCGCGCATCACCGACGCCTACCTGCGCGACCTCGACATCATGGCCACCGTTCCGGGCTGGATCGAAGGGCTTCGCATCAACGAGGTGGAGGTCACCCCACTGATCGAGGGGGAGCTGGACCGTCGGTACCCGGAGCACGCGAA
>CAVTSA010000012.1:0-89066 GCA_963737225.1 Candidatus Dormiibacterota bacterium | reverse complement strand
CGGCGGTGGCGGCGTCAAGCTCGATGCGACCAACACCGACAGTGAGCGATACACCTATCTTATACGGCGTTACCGCTTGATATAAACAACGAGGCGGCTCGCCGCGGCGTTTCGGCCACCTTCTTCATCGTGGCGGTGACCCGGGAGCGGCTGACGTCAATAACAGAGCGTATTGAAGCGGGCCGGCTCTCCGTGGAAGTCGGGGAAGTGCTCTCCCTGGCCGAGGTTCGTCTCGCCCACGAGATGCTGGAGGGCGCCCCCCACCGCAGAGGAAAGATTGTCCTTCGGACTGCCGAGTGATCCACCGCGAAATAGCAATCGCTTACCGGCCCTGAGACGCCCGGCCTGCGCCCGGCCAGTCGGATACGCGGCGGTCCGGACTTCTGCTCGAGGACACGGCATTCCACTTTGGCGTCTGGGGGGGCCGCCGAGGACTGTAAGAGTTCGGCGCTGCGGATCGAAGCATCGGTCCGTGCACGTGTCGCCCACTCAGTGGCTGGTCAGCCATCACCGGTCCATCCTGCGGCGCGTGTTGAACCTCGCGGTGCTGTACGGCTTGATCGCGCGCAACCCGGTCGGCGCTACCAGGTTTCGTGGAGCCGGGCAACCTGACGAGGGCCTTCAAGGGTGTCGCTGCCAGGGCGGGGTCGCCTTCCGGAGACGCGGCTCGACGACCTTCGCCATGCCTTTGCTTCACTGCTGCCGGCCGCCAGGCGAGCATCCCAGAGTGGTCGTTGACCTGTTAGGACACAGCTCGACCAAGCTGACCGCGGACACCTACAGGCACGTGCTCCCCACGCTCGCTCGCGGCGCGGCGGACCGCGTCGATGCGCCGCTTGCTGGAGAGGAGTTGCCGTCGTGACTGCTGTACTACTGCTGTAGTCGGGGACCTGACCGTTCCGTCTTCGCCACGGTTCGCGACGGTTTTGAATTCAAAACGGTGGTGCCGGCGCAGGGATTCAAACCCTGGACCAAACGCTTAAAAGGGTCTGGCGGCGCCAATTTCACGGGGGGCGGTCCGGGGGTGCGCGAGTTCAACGTGTCCCGGCTCGTACCCCTCGCTCCCGAGCTATTTGCAGTACTCGTTGCAGTACTGGCGTTGCGGCGAGTCTTCCCATCAGGCCTTTGACTCCGGCTCGGCTCAGGCCTCTACGGGCCTTGGGGGGTCGCCTGAGCAGCCACACCTCCGGACGGCGGTCCGGCGACCAGTTCTGCGTCTACGTGTGCGCTCGCACAGGGGCTCACGGACTCGCCGGAATGTGCCGACGCATCGCAACACTCGGCGCCACCGCGATCACCACGGCGCACTCGAAACAGGACGGCACGGCACGGGCGCATACCCTCGAACCGATTGTTGAGGCCAAGCTGGCGATGGGCGATGCCAGAATGAAGCCCATGCAGATCGGCGTCGTCTACCCGCAGATCGAGCTTCGAGGAGATCCGACCGCCGTTCGGCGGATCGGGAGAGCGGTCGAGGACCTGGGCTTTGACCACCTTCTCGCCTATGACCACGTGCTCGGGGCCGTTCACGCCGATCGAACGCCCCAGCTCACCGGCCCGTACACCGAGCACGACCCGTTCCACGACCCGTTCGTGATGTTCGCCTATCTGGCCGGCATCACCGAGCGAATCGGTTTCGCCACCGGGATCCTGATCCTTCCGCAGCGCCAGACGGCGCTCGTGGCGCGGCAGGCGGCCGATGTCGATCTCCTGTCCGGCGGTCGGCTGCGCCTCGGTGTGGGGATCGGCTGGAACCACGTCGAGTACGAGGCCCTCGGGCAGGACTTCCGCACCCGCGGCGCCCGGCAGGAGGAGCAGATCGAACTGCTTCGCCGGTTGTTCACAGAACCCGTCGTCGACTTCTCAGGCCGCTTCGACCGGATTGACCGAGCCGCACTCGTGCCGAAGCCGGCGCGGCCCATCCCGATCTGGCTCGGTGGATCTGGCGAGAAGCGCATTCGACCGGGCCGCCCGGCTCGCGGACGGCTTCATCTTCTTCGGTGGCGGCATCGACCACGCCGTCGACGCCTGGAAACGGCTGCGCGATCGCGTGGGCGGCCTCGGCAGGTCGGTCGAAGACTTCGGCGGGGACTATGTGGCGCTCGGTCGGGGCGGCGTAGGCGACGCTCACGGCGGAGATCGAGGCCTGGCGCGAGGCGGGTGGCACCCATGTCTCGGTGGTCACGATGGGCCTCGGCCTGGACTCCGTCGACGGCCACATCGACTACCTCGCCTCGGTCGCAGACGCGCTCAGCTTGTCGTGACGGGCGTTACCGGTAGGAGGTGGGTTTCCTCGCCGATTGACAACGGTCTGCGCTCCGCGAGCGCCAAGGCGCAGTGAAGCCGCCGTCAGCGGGCAGAGCTACGCCAGCACGAAGCTAGCTGCAGGCGCCCACGATCCAATCTGGGGACGATCTGCAGGTCGAGGACGAGGAGAGGATTTACCGCTACTACAGCACCCCATACCAGCCGGCTCAAAGCGGACGACGGCTCGTACGCCGGTAGGCGACCGCTGCCCACGCTTGGCTCGATGGTCGGCGGCGCCCTCGACGAAGCGACCTCCGTGCTGCTGGCGGTGGCGCCGAAGGTGGCAGTGGTAGCGGGATCGCGGCCCTGATCATGCTGTGCATCCCATTCACCCGGCAGCACGCGCGGGATGCTGTTCGGTGCGATCCTGCTGGCGATCGGTGCGGCGGCGTTCCCGGGGTCGTGGTGTGGCTGGGGGGCCCCAGCTCGGTGCTAACGGCCGACGTGCTGACCGTCGGGAACACGCTGCTCGCGCACGTCGACGGCCAAGGAGGCTGACACGTGGCGGGCAAGAAGGACAAGAAGTCCTCTGGGGGGCGCGTTCCTGGTCGCCGCCGCCGCGCCTCGGGGCGGTCGGCGAGCTGCTCGCTGCATCGGGGACGGTCGCGCATGTCCTGGCGGTCGTGATCCCTACTCTGACGGTCGTCTCTTGGGGTTATGGCTCCTCTGGCGGGCGCTGCTGCCGTCGAGGGCGACCCGGGTGCTGACGCGGATCCTCCAGCTGGAGGCCGAGCGGCCGCGGCTGCGCCGCATTCGCAAGCGGGGATCGGTCTGGCGGCTGGCCTGGAAGATGCCGGTGGGCGCTACCGTGGCTGATCTGCGGGCGAAGCTGAACGGGCTCGAGGAAGGCCTCGACTGCTCCGCTCGCGTGCTGGTTCGAGGGCGGGCTGCTCTGGGCCGAGCTGGGGATCAACCGGTTGCCCGAGGTCGTGGACTTCGGGCGTTTCTGCCGCGGCCGGGAGCCGAGGTCGAGGGGATGGGGCTGCCCATCCCCCTCGGCGAGTCGAAGGTTGGCCGCCTCTGGGCGGACCTGGAGGCGCTGCCGCACCTGCTGGTTGGCGGGACTACCGGGGCCGGCAAGTCGATGTTCCTGCGTCAACTCGTTACCTGGCTCGTCGCTCGTTACGCGGCCCCTCGGCTGCGGCTTGTGCTGGTCGACCTGAAGGCCGGTATGGAGTTCAACCTGTTCCGAGATCTCCCCCACCTCATGTACCCGGTGGTGAGCGAGCTGGAGGACTGCGAGATCGCGTTCGGGCTGGTGGGTCAGGAGATGGATCGGCGGCAGCGGATGTTCGCGGCGGCGGGGGGGGAGAACCTCGCGGAGTGGAACGCGACGCATGCCGGGGAGGAGCTGCCGTGGCTGGTCGCTGATGGTGGACGAGTTCGGAGAACTGCGGGCCGCTGATGCTCCTCGCCAGAGTCCAGAGCGTGGGAGGCGGGACGCCGTACACGCTCAGATCTCGAGGGCGGGTCGTATCGGTCGGGCGGTTGGCGTTCACCTGGTGGTCTGCACCCAGCGGCCGGATGCGGATACGGTGACTCCACAGCTGCGGGCGCAGCTTCCCGCCACCTTGGCTCTGCACTGTGTGACGGATACGAACTCGCGGGTGCTGCTGGACAACTCTGCTGCCGCGAATTTGGCGCCGCGACCGGGGCGTGCGATCTGGCAGTGGGACCGGCAGGTGGAGGTGCAACTTCCGATGCTGGAGAAGGCGGAGGCCCGAGCTCGGCTGGCGAGCCATCGTGGTCTGGCGACGGCCGAGAGCGAGTCACGCGGACCTCGATGCGAAGGATCAGGCCGATGCCGCGTGATGGTTACCGCCGGCGAACAGGCAGGTTGCCGAGGCGTGGGCGGTCAAGGCCGCGAAGCGCCCCGGGCTTGGGGGTGGGGCACTGCACGGGGCGTGTATCACCGTGCCCTATCCGTCCTTGGGAGCGGTGAGTGAGGAGGTGTGATGAGGTTGCTTGCAAGCGGTATCGACACGCTGAATCTGTCGGTCCGGGGAGCGGTCCAGGAGTCGGTGTGGGACTTGCTGGCCGAGGTCCAGAAGCGTGCTCGGGTGAGTGAGGACGACGAGATGGTTTCCTTCCCGTCACTGAGGAGGCCTTCGAGTGCCGCCCTACGGCTGGCGGGGCTACACCTACTGGCTGTCTTCGCCCGACTTCGAGCTGATGGTGGGGCGGTCGACGAAGTTTCGGGCGGTGCTGGTGCAGCTGCACTCGGCGTTCCTGCATTCGATGGGGATCGATGCGTTCGTGGACCAGGTGGAGCGGCTGCTTCGCCTCGACGTCCTGGCGGGGCCGTTCAAGGAAGCTGTGTCGCGGATCGACCTCCACGCGGACGTGCAGGATTGGAAGCTGCAAACGGCGGACCTGGATCGCTTCGTCGGCTACGGGCGGCACCGGCGAGCCTTTGAGGAGAATCGGCAGGTCTTCCAGTCAGGGACCAAACTGTCCGGCTTCATGTTCGGGAAGGACGCCCTGGTGGCCCGTATCTACGACAAGACGGCGCGAATCCGGAAGCAGGGCATCAGCCGGCTTCCCGATCTCTGGGGCGAGGAGTACGACCCGAACTCGAAGGTGTGGCGGGTGAGCAGCACCAATGGGGAGCGGAAGACCTATTACGGAAAGACGCAGGCGGAAGTTCGGAAGAAGGTCCGCGACGCCGTGGAGAAGCGCGACGCGGGCATGCAGCTCACTGGTCGCGCGCCAACTCTTGAGCGCTGGCTGGCCGGCTGGCTGGAGTCCCTGCGGCGCGGAGCGGCGGTGCGTCCCTCACCCTGAGGAGCTACGAGGGCTACTGCCGGCGGGACATCATCCCGGCTCTGGGCCGGGTGCGGCTCGACCAGCTCAGCCGCTCGCGTATTCAGGCGTTTCTCGACGAGCAGGCAACGAAGGGCCGTGCGGCATGACGGTGACACATCACCGCTCGATACTGCGGCGGGTCCTCAATCTCGCGGTCCATGACGGTGTGATCGCGCGCAATCCGGTCGCAGGCACGCGCATCCGTAGGACGGAAGTCGCCGAGGAGCGGCCGCTTGACCCGGATCAGGTGCTCACGCTGTTGGCGGCGGCGCGGGAGACCATGTGGCACACGCCGTTGACGGTGGCGGTGTCGACGGGGCTTCGGCCGGGCGAGCTGCTGGGGCTCACCTGGGCGGACGTGAACCTTGAGGCGCGGACGCTTCGGGTGCGACAGGCGGTCGAGCGGTTCGACGGGTCGCTCCACGTGACCGGGGTGAAGACCCAGCGGAGCCGGCGGACCATTCCGCTCTCGGGCCTTGCCGTGGTCGCGCTCAACGAGCAACGGACACGCGCGGGAGCGGTGCTGCCGACCGCCTACGTCTTACCGTCCACGAGCGGCGGACCGATCGAGCCTCGCAACCTAACACGAGCTTTCAAGAAGGTCGCCGCGAGGGCCGGCCTGCCTCGGGACACGCGAGCCGCGCCCTTATGACCTTCGTCACGCCTGCGCCTCGTTGCTGCTGGCGGCGGGAGAGCATCCACGGGTAGTGGCCGACCTACTGGGCCACAGCACGACCCGGCTGACGATGGACTCCTACTCGCATGTCCTCCCCACCCTCGCGCGCAGCGCGGCCGATCGGCTTGACGCGATCCTGACCTCGGGCCGGTTGCAGCAAATGTTGCAGTACTCGCCTGCTAGGCGTACGCAGCCGGACCGGTTCTATCTGTTTTTCGAGTCAGAATTGGTGGTGCCGGCGCAGGGATTCGAACCCTGGACCAAAGGCTTAAAAGGCCCCTGCTCTGCCTGACTGAGCTACGCCGGCACGGCCCTGGCGAGGATACCTACCGTCGCCCCTCCTCCTTCGTGAAGAGGGCGAGCAGCTCGTACACCACGTGGGCGGCGGCGATCGAGGTCACCTCGGCGTGGTCATATGCCGGGGCCACCTCGACCACGTCAGCTGCCACGATGCGAAGCCCGGCCAGCCCTCGCAGCACGGCCAGCAGTTCGCGGCTGAGCAGGCCGCCCGTCTCCGGCGTCCCCGTGCCCGGCGCAAGCCCGGGATCGATGACGTCGATGTCGACCGACACGTAGAGCGGCGTGTCGCCGACGCGGTCCCGGATCTCGCGCGACACGGCCGCCGGGCCCCTGTCCGCGACGTCCATGGTCTGGATCACGTGGAAGCCGAGATTGCGGTCCTCAGTCAGGTCCTGGGGGGTGAACAGCGGTCCGCGGATTCCCACGTGCACCGACCGGTGAGGCGCCAGCAGCCCCTCCTCCGAAGCTCGCCGGAACGGGGTCCCGTGCGTGACCGCGGCGCCGAAGTAGGTGTCCCACGTGTCGAGGTGCGCGTCGAAGTGGACGACCGCGACCGGACCGTGCCGGCCTCTCACCGCACGCAGGAGTGGAAGCGCGATCGTGTGGTCTCCGCCGATCGAAACCAGATGCCCGTCGCCGGCCAGGAAGGGCGCCGCGCCCGCCTCGATCTCGCGGACCGCGGTGTCGATGGAGAAGGGATTGACCGGCAGGTCGCCCGCATCGACCACCTGCTGCGCGGTCAGCGGCTCGGCGTCGAGCGGGACGTGGTAGGGGCGGAGCAGGCGGGAACCCTGCCGGACGGCCTGAGGCCCGAAACGGGCACCCGGCCGGTACGTGACCCCGGAGTCGAACGGGATGCCGAGGATAGCCACGTCCCAGCGCTCGACCTCATCGAGACGGGGGAGACGGGCGAAGGTCGGCGCGCCGGCAAATCGCGGGACCACCATCGCGTCAAGCGGACCCCTGACGGGCTCACCTTCGGCCATCGATGAAACCTCCCGTCGCCGCTCTGAGCGACGACCAATGACAGCGGAGTTGCGTCCGCACCGATGTCGCCACCACGGCCTCGGCGCTCGCCGGGCCGGACACGACAGGAGATCGCGTCGGGTGCGCCCCGCATCCTACCCGGCGCGAACGGCCAGGTCGGCTGGACGCGCGAACAGGGCTCACCCTTGGGTCAAAAGTGGGGAAAAACCCGATGTGCTTCTCCCTGGGGAAGGCCATCGTGGTCGGCACGATGCGTTTTACCGACGAGCCGACTCACCTTTGGGAGATCCCCGAGCCGTCTCCGGTGGAGATCCCGGTGCCCAGCTATGATCCAGCAGTTCCCGAATCCCACCCCGTCCCTGCCTGAGGGCCTGATGGAGGCCGGGTGGCGGGTCCCGGTCGTCGGCTGGCGGACCTGGAGAGCGCGGCCGACGGCCGGTGGCGCGCTGTTGGAAGGCGTTCACACGCGGGAGAGTTGGGACTTCGGCACCACCCACGCCGGCTGCCGCCGGTGCCCCCCCTGGATGGCGAACCTGCACCCGATTCCGTCGGCGTCCTGCGAGTGCGGCCTGTACGCGTTCAGCAACCCAGACGAAGCGTTCCGCTATCTGAACCCTCCGGAGGACACGCCGGATGGCGAGAACCGGACGCAGCTGGTGGCGGGCGCCGTGATCGCGTGGGGCCGTGTCGTCCAACACGGGGGCCAGGGTTGGCGGGCCCAGCACGCCCGGCCGGTGGCTCTCCTCGACTCCGGCCACCGCTTGCTGGAGGCGCTGGCACGTCGCCACAAGGTGCCGCTGGTCTCGGCACGGGGGCTCCGCCTGCTGCCACTGGAGTACGGGGAGGCGTTCACCGGCTGAGACCGTATCGTCGGCCGGTGGAAGCCTGGCCGGCGGACGCCACCGCCCTGGCGGTCCTTCAGGAGTGGCTCGCGGATCTCGAGCCGGCCCAGCCGCGCTGGAGCCCCGAGGACGTCGGGGGACTCCGCGTGGCGGGCGTCTTCGTCGCCGGCCCGCGCGACCTGACCGGCCCCGGCGATGCGGGCGATCCGGGGTGGGCCGCGGCGGCCCTCCTGAGGTCCGGATCCCTGCTCGGTGAGGCCGTCGTCTCCGGGCGGCTGGGTGCTTCCTACGAGGCCGGCCTCTTGGCGCTGCGAGAGGGCCGGCTCCTGGAGCAGGCCGTGCGGGCTCTGCACACCCGGCCCGACGTCGTCCTGGTGGACGCGACCGGGCGGGATCACCCACGCAGCGCCGGGCTGGCCACACATCTCGGGTGGGCGCTCGATCTCCCGTCGATCGGGGTCACTGACCGGGCGCTGATCGACCCCGCCCGGTCGGTGCCGGTGCAGGCGGCACCGGGCGTGCGGCCGGTTCTCGTGCACCCGGCATGGCGCACCGACGCCGCCACCGCGGTGGCCGTGATCCGGAGCCAGCTGCGCGTCCGTACGCCGGCCCCACTGCGCGAGGCTCGACGTCTGGCGCGGCAGGCCCGGGCCGAGTCCGCCCCACCCCCCTCGCCATCTGTCGACAGATGGCCCGCTCAGGACCGCGATTTCTGACCATGTGTCGACAGATGGCCGCGCCCCACGCTGGGGCGGGTCCTCAGGCGCGGCCCTGGCCCGTCCGCTCGTCCGCCGCCGCCTCCATCAGACCTTTCATGTAGCCGAGCGCGAACAGCCTTCCCATCACGCCGTAGCTCGGCCGATCGTTCGGCTCGCCGGCCATCGTCGGCACGTGATCGGGCCGCATCGGGCCGTCGAAGCCGACCTCGAAGTAGGTCCGCATCGCCTCCAGCATGTTGGTCTTGCCGTCGTCGTGGAACGTCTCCTCGAACTCCGCCGCGCTGCCGCGGATGTCGCGAAAGTGCACGAAGTGGATCTGGTCCAGATCGTGCCCGAAGAGACGGATGGTGGCTGGGATGTCCGCATCCATGGCGGCGAAGTTGCCCTGGCAGTAGGTGATGCCGTTGTAGGGGCTCGTCACCAGCTCGATCGCCTTGCGCATCGACTCCGGACTGCGGATGATGCGCGCGACCCCCCGGATCCGGGGAAGGGGCGGGTCGTCGGGGTGGAGCGCGAGTTTCACCTGTGCCTGCTCCGCCACCGGTACCACAGCCTTCAGGAAGTACTCGAGGGAATCCCAGAGCTGCTCGTCGCTGACCACACCGGCGCCCGTGAGCGGAGCGTCTTGCAGGTCTCTGTCGTCGTAGCCGGTGACCAGCGCGCCCCCACGAGAATGCACGCCGACCGACGAGCGCATCCAGCCGAACTCGGCCATCCAGTTCCAGCAGACGACCGGGACCCCGATCCGGCCCAGGTTGCGGAGCATGGTCAGGAAGCCTTCGATCTCCTCGTCCCGGCCCGGCAGCCCCAGCTTGGCGCGGTTCAGGTCAGGGCCACCGCCCTCCATCACCGAAAGGGTCAATCCCTCCTCGGCGAACCGATTCTTGAGACGCAGCAGAGGCATCAGATCCCAGGGCTTCTCACCGTGGTCGGCGAACGGGTTCTCCCGGGTGCCGCTGACGGCATCGGTGACGCCGGCCTGGCGCGCGAGCGCCCAGAGCGTGGTCGGCTCGGGCGGCAACATCTCCGCCATCCGGACCGGGATCGTACCCACGTGCATCCTGCGTTCCTCCTCGGTGGTGGTGTCTACGGCGCGGTCCAGCGGTCGATGACGGATCTCACCGCGGGCGTGCGACCGCTCCGGCAGCGACTGACCCCAGGCCCGCCGCACCTGCGCCGAACATACACGCCGCCACGCCCTCGAACCGGCAGTCTGACAGGTGTAGCCTGGGCAAACCAGCTGGTCCCGATGACAGAGAGGGGAGGACGTCCATGGCGCTGTCGAGCAGTAGTGTGCTGAACCCGGAGCAACTGTCGCTCAGTGTGGAATCGCTGAAGAAGGAGCACGGGGCGCCTCCCTGGTCCGAGCAGATCACTGACAACGACCGGTTCCGAATCGTCGTCATCTGCCAGTCGCCCGGCCATCAGAACGACTGGCACTATCACCTGGCCGACGAGTGCTGGTACATCTACGAGGGCAGCCTCTCGTGGACCATGGAGGGCCGGGCGGAGCCGATCGTCGTGAACGCCGGCGACTGGATTCTCGCCCCGGCAAACGTTTGCCACTACATCCAGGTCCTGGGCGAGGGACCCGCGATCCGGATCGCGATCTCGTACACGGGCGAGTTCCATCGCCATGAGCGCGAGGGAGGCATGCCGCCCGCGCCGGCGGGCGCGCGCGTCGGATGACCTCGGCGCCACAGACGGAGGGCGGCATCGCGAGGCAGGTCACGGTCATCCCTGGATCGCTGCAAACCTTCACCAGCGGCGTCCTGGAGGCTGCCGGCACGCCCTCCGACATCGCGGCCGAGGTCTCGCACCACTTGATTGGAGCGAACCTCGCCGGGCATGACTCTCACGGAGTGCAACGCCTCGCGGCCTACGTCGACGCGGCCGTCCAGGGAGGCATCAAGGTCGACGCCCGCCCCGAGCTGGTGCAGGAGCGCGAAGCCTGCGCACTGTTCGACGCCCACCACGGCTTCGGTCATTACTCCGGCAAGGTCGCAATCAACTGGGCGCTGGAGCATGCCCCTCGCTATGGTGTGGCGAGTGTCGCGGTCGGGCGGTCGGGCCACATCGGGCGCCTCGGTGAGTACACCGAGTGGGCGGTGGCGCGGGGCTTCCTCGCCATCGTGACCGTGGGCAACGCGGGCCCGACCGCGCGCTGGACGCTTCCCTTCGGAGGCCGGGCCCGGTTTCTCGGGACCAACCCCTGGTCGCTCGGTGCCCCCGCCGGCTCCGTCCCGTACGTCTACGATGCCGCCACCACCACTGTCGCCGAAGGGAAGGTGCAGCTGGCCCGGGCACGAGGAGCACAGCTGCCGCCGGACTGCATCCTCGACAAGGAGGGGCTTCCGAGCACCAATCCCAACGACCTCTACGACGACGGGTTCATGCTGCCCTTGGGGGCCCGGGTGGCGGGGCACAAGGGCTACGGACTCGGCCTCGGGTCAGCACTGTTCGGAGCGCTGTCGCAGGCGGCAGAACCGGCCGATGCCTCCGAGGAGGGTTCCGCGGGCGGAGTCTGGATGCTGGTCGTCGACCCCTCGGCCTTCGGCGACGCAACCGCCTACCGCGCCCGGACCGAGAGCAGCCTCGCCGCGCTCAAGGAGGTGCCGCCGGCGACCGGCGTCGACGCGGTGCTGGTGCCCGGGGAACCCGAGACCCGCAGCCGCGGGCGTCGCCGTGCGGGGATCCCGATCCCGGGGCCGACCTGGGAGGCGCTGGCGGGACTTGCCGAGCGGTTCGACATCTCCGCCCCGGCAACGATCGAGGGATGAGTCAAGCGGCGGAACCCCGGGGCCGGCGGCAGGCGGTCCGGCAACATCCGGCGCCGTCACGAGGAGGGAGATGGACATCGAGACAGAAGCACCGAGCATCAGGCCCCCGGCTCTCGAAGGGGAGGTTGTGATCGCCTGCCTCGGCTCCGTGTCGGAAGCCGCGGTCCGGTCGCTGGTGGGGGACGAGATCCCTGCCTCGCGGATTGCGATCGAAATGCTGGATGGTGACCTCCCGCGGGCGACCGTGGACGACGTGCTCCGAAGGGCCGACCTGGTGATCGCCGGCGGTCGCGGGATCCGCCTGGACGCGCGCACGCTGAGCCTGATGAGGCGGTGCCGCCTGATCCAGCAGCCGAGCGTCGGCTTCGATCAGATCGACCATCGCACGGCCGCCGCGCTCGGCATCCCGGTGGCCAACTGCGCGGGCTACAACCGGGACTCGGTCGCCGACTGGGTCATCATGGGGATGCTCAACGTGATCCGCCTCGGGCCGCAGGGGGACCGGATCCTCCGCGGCGGAGGCTGGGGCGCCCCTGCGACGGGTCGAGAGCTGGGGGCGATGACCGTCGGCATCGTCGGCCTCGGCAACGTCGGGAACGCCGTCGCCACCCGGCTGCGCGCGTTCGGGAGCTCGATCCTCTATCACGACATCGCTCCCCGCAGCCTGCCAGGCGCGGGGTCGGTGTCGCTCCCTGAGCTGCTGCGGCGTTCTGACATCGTCACGATCCACGTTCCCCTCGACGACGCCACCGCGGGCCTTATCGGCCCGCGGGAGTTCGCGACGATGCGCGAGGGGACGGTGTTCGTCAACGCGAGCCGGGGACCGGTCGTCGACGAGGCGGCACTGGTGGAGAACCTGCAGAACGGCCACCTCCGGGCCGCGGCGCTGGATGTCTTCGAGTACGAGCCGCTGGCGGCGGACTCCCCTCTGCGCGAGCTCGACAACGTGTTCCTGACCGCGCACGTCGGCGGCAACACCGAAGAGTGCAGGGTTCGTGCGCGCGAGTTCGTAGGCACCAACCTGCGCCGGGTCATCGCGGGCCTGGAGCCCTTCAACGTGGTGAACGGCGTCGGCTTCCGGCGGCTGGACGCGGAGGTCTGACCGGTGCCTGCATCCCTCGGCGAAAATGACGGGGATGCAGGCCTACACCGCCGAGGGATGGGCGGGCTTCTTCACCGCGGGTGCCGGCGCGGCGGCCGCGCTCGCTGGGCTCCTCTTCGTGGCGGTTTCCATCAACCTCGAGGCGGTGCTGCGCTATCCGGGTCTGCCGGAGCGGGCCGCGGAAGCGATCGAGCTGCTGATGGCCGTCCTCATCCTGTGCGCGCTCTGCCTGGTCCCTGGTCAGCCGTCGCGCCTGTTGGGGGCAGAGCTGCTGCTGGTCACCGCGGTCGCCTGGGCACTGCAGCTCCGGATCCATGTCGCCGCGGTTCGCGGCCACGTCAGCCCGAGCACCCGGCTGCTGGTGCAGCGGATCGCGATGGCGGAGATACCGATGCTGCTGCTCGCAATCGGCGGCGTGTCGCTCATCGCGCAAACCGGTGGGGGGCTGTACTGGCTGGTGCCCGCCCTGCTCGGGTGCTTCGTCTCCGGGGTGTTCGACGCCTGGGTCCTGCTGGTCGAGGTGCTCCGCTGATGGGCGCGAAGCGGCCGCCGACCGCGGCTATCCCCCACTCCCTGAGCTGAGGTTCGCGTCGCGAAGGTGGGCCCCTGCGCGAGGGTTTCCACCGAAGACAGGGCCTGAACAGGGCACGGTGCCGCCGAGACCTGGGCTCCCACGGACGGGCTATTTGGGCCGAGTCCTTCGCTGAATCAGGATTCGCGTCAGCCTTTTCAAAATTCGCGTCGACACCCTTGCGGCACCCGCGAGCGTTGCGCGGTTCCGACCTCTCCGGTTGGGGCGGCTGCGGTGAGTCCCGGTGTAGGCGAAGCCACATACCGGGAGCTCTCGCTCTCGGTGGCGGCAGCATCAAAGACGACCCCCAAGCCCACGCCGATCCGGCACACCCGCGACTCCGGCGGCCGAGCTGCACCCCGATGCCACCATTCGCCGCCACGCCTGCGAAGCTCCGCACCGCCCAAACCGCAGCCGACCCTGCTGTTCTCGGCCAGCGGTACCGAATCCGGCGAGTCACAGGCATTCCCCCCGCCCCAGCACTACGAGGTTCAGTACGCCTGGCAGTGCGACCCCGCCGAGGGCTCGGGCAACTTCATCATGTCCACCGATGACCAGAACGGACAGTCGGAGTGGGACGGCGTGGACGTGGACCGGCTTGCGGTTTCGGGGAACGGCACCGCGGACGGCTACAACTTCGGCGGCCAGCACAACGTCCACATCGCGGTCATCTCGGAGTGCAACTGGAGCATCAACGTGCTGGCGATGCCGTCGTAAAGCAGACCGAGGCCAGCACTCGCCCGGACTGCCACACACTGAAGCCGCGGTCGACACCCAGAGCCGCGCGAGCCGCAGCCGGCTTCTCCAGCGTTCGCGTGCAATGCGGACGCGCGTCTCGGCCACCGTCTCCGGCTCGAGGTCAGCCGGGTGGTTCCTTTGGGCCCCCTGGCATCGTCGTCCTCAGCGATGAGCGCGACATCGGGTGGTCCATCTCGGACCGCGCAGGTCCCGTCCGACTGCCTGATGGCTGCTGCAAGAATCCGCCGATCCCTTGTGAGACGGTGAGCCGACCTGCCGGCACCACGCGAGAGCTGGGAACGAGCGCGGTTACGTCGCTGCGCCGCTCGACCGCCGACCTGTGATCAGGTGGAGGATGAGCACCAGGATCACCGCCCCGACGACGGCAACCACGATGCTGCCGATGAGCCCGACCGATGTCCCGGGGAACAGAAGGCCGATCAGAAATCCGCCGATCAGGGCACCAATCAGGCCCACGACCAGGTCGCCGATGATCCCGAAGCCGCCACCTTTCATGAGGTGCCCGGTAAGCCATCCGGCGATTAGCCCGACGATGATCCAGCCAACGAGGCCGCCTGGATTCAGCTGCATGAAAATGGGTCTCCTTTCGCGTACCGAGAAATGGAAGGCAACGACGGGACGCCCCGTTGTGCCGCTCGCCACCGGGAGGGCGTCGTTTCCGCGGACGGAACGAACGGTGGCAGTGATGGTATCATGCTTGCGCCCATCTGAGTGACATCATAGGGGCTAATCGATGAGAGTGCCGGTCGACAGGATCCGTTCACTGTCGAACGCGCGACGCAAGCTCGATCGCCTTCCCCTGGGTCAGGCGCCGCGTCCGCCGACGGCCATCGAATGGAGGAGGATTGCACGTGATCGTCGACTGCACCGACTACCGCGACGGGCATCGTCAGACCGATGCGATGGATGTCGAGCGGGCGGCGCAGATGAGCCGCCGCGAGAATGAGACCGGCTTCGTCTGGGTCGACCTGTTCGAGCCCAGCGACGAGGAGCTGGCGGCGGTTCAGCGGGAATTCGGTCTCAACGGGCGCGCCATCGAGGATGCTCAGGCGTTTCAGCTGCGACCCAAGTTTGAGCAGTACGACCAGCCCGGCATCCTATTCGCGGTACTGCGCTCCGCGTCCTACGTTGATGAGCGCGAGGAAGTCGAGTTCGGCGAGGTTTCTATCCTCCTCTCCGGACACTTCGTGATCTCGGTGCGCCGCGGACCGGCCAGCGACCTCGACGGCGCTCGCCTGCGGCTGGACCACCGGCCTGATCTGGCCGCCCACGGGTCCAGCAGCGCCCTCTGGGCGATCCTCGACGAGATGGTTGACGACTATGTCCCCGTCATCGAGGCACTCGACCACGACCTCGATGAGGTCGAGGACACGGTGTTCGCAAGATCGGCGGCAACCACCGAGCGGATCTATCACCTACGTGGTGAGGTCACCGGTTTCTATCGTGCGGTGCACCCACTGTTGGGTCCGCTGGACAGCCTGCAGCGCGGCGTTTACGCCCATGTGGACGAGGCCATGGTCCCCTTCTTCCGCGACGTCGGCGACCACCTCAAACTCGTCGATGAGGAGGCAGCGGCGGAGCGCGACGCCCTGGGAGCGGTCCTGCAGGCCAACATCGCGGTCATCTCACTTCACCAGACCGAACTTGGCGTGCGTCAGAACGACGCCATGAAGCAACTCACCGTGATCGCCACGATCTTCCTGCCACTGTCGTTCATCACCGGGTTTTTCGGGATGAACTTCGGCTGGCTGGTGGGGCATATAACCCCGTTCTGGGTGTTCGCCGTTTTCGGCCTCGGTAGCCTCCTGGCCTCCTGCGTCGTACTCTACGTGTGGTTTCGGCGCACCCGCATGATCGGGGGCGGCAGCTCGGCGCAGTCGTGACGTCGATCCGACAAACGAGGCCTGTCCCTGTTGGTTCAACTCTTCTACGCCTTTCATTGAGCGCGGCCGCCCTCGGATGGCGAATCGGCACAATGCCGATATCGACGCCGACCTGGGCTTCAGAAGCGGGGCGGCAGGTGACTGAGCACCCTCGGAAAAGGACCGGCTCGAACCGAGCAGTTCGACCTGATTGAAGACAAGTGGGCAACCGGTTCGCACACGAGGTGTGGACGGAGGCTTGCGAGTTCCAGGACGCGATCGAGGAGTCCGAGGCATCTGGCGTCGCTGGCGGGGCGAAGAGGCAGCTCGGCCCGTGAGGCGGCGGCGGAGTCGGGCGCGGAAGTCGCAGAACAAGATCGTCTGAATCAAGCGGACGAGGGACGACGGGACGAACCGCGTCCGGCCCACCGCTCGCTCCAGTGCGTCCGCGACGAGGTTCCCGCTTGACGTTGGCGACCGACTTCCTGGCGCACAAGTTCATCTCTCGGGATCCCGGTCAACGCGCTGACTCCGTGTTGAGATGCTCAGCAGGCTGCTTCGCCGATCGCCGGTGCCGGCCTCAGGGCGCCCCGGGCCGGGCCCGATCACGGGGCTCGACCGGCCCAATGCCGTTCGGGGGGTTGTCACCTCCCGGGGGTGGCACCGCGCGAGCAGCACCTTCGCCGGCGGCGATCAGCGGATCCGTGCCTGTCGGTGGAACTTTGTGCCGCCGGGTGGCTCCCGGCTCGGCTCGCGGGGTGTCGATGAGATCGGAGCGCCGTAACGCCCGCCAGCCCGCGATCACGAACGCCTGCAAGAGACCCGCCGCGGGGGCGCCGAAGAGCGCACCCCACACTCCAAAGAGGTCGGTACCCACCAAGAGCGCAACCAGTGACACCGCGGGATGAATGCCGACCGCCTTACCCATGATGCGCGGGCCGACCAGCTCACCTTCGATGAAGTGCAGAGCGATGAACCCCGCTATCACGATGATCGCCTTCAGCAGGCCCACGGTGCCTAGTGCCAGGCCGAAGCAAATGGCGCCGGAGATGAAGACGCCGAACACCGGGATGAACTCCATGAAGAAGGCGATCACCCCCAGCAACACCGCGTACGGGACCCCGAGCGCGAACATCAGTATGGTGACCAGGACGCCCACCAGCAGAGCGAGGATCAGCGTCCCTCGGATGTACCCGCCGATGATCTGATTAACCGTGCTGATGAAGGTGGAGACACGCCGTCCCCAGCCCACGCCGGCCCCCGCACCCCGCATGAGCAGTGCAATGCGGGGACCGTTGGCGGTCAGGTAGACGCTGAGTATCAGCGCGATGATGGCGCTGATGGCCCCGTCAGCGACCTCCGTCACCGTCGAGATCGCGCCTGAGGCGATGGTGCCTCCTGCCTTCTGAACTTGATCGATGGCCGCTCCCCGCGCCGCGTCGAGCTGCCGGACACCGATGCCGAACGGCCGCAGCAACGCGAGCAGCCTGGGTTGCATCTGCTGAGCCTGATTGAAGTACGACGGGATGTTATGAGCGAGCTGGGCGATCTGACCAGTGGCCGTGTAGCCGACGAACCCAAGCATCCCGAAGATGACGATCAGGCCGATCAGATAAGAGATGGCGATTGAGGCGCCCCGTGGCATCCATGGCAGGAACCGCCGGAGAAGGCCGACCAGCGGGGTGATCGCGTACGCGATGACGGCCGCCAGGACGACCAAGATCACCTCCTTGATGACCCGACCCAGGGCTATGCCGACGACGAAGATGACGGCAAACCAGGCCAGCACCAGGATCGGCACGAGAACAGCTCGTATCCAGCTCCACTGGCGATCGGTCAACATGGGGACGAACGGCATACGTGCCGGCTGACGGTCGCGAATCGTCCACATTGGGGTAGCGACGCTTTGCGCAGGGTCACACGCACCCCCGGTGACCGCGCATTACACTTGATATCATCACTAGAATGATACGGGTCCAGCGGGGTCACCGCAATTCTGCTCAGGGCTGCCCGGCATCCCGGCCGCTCTGCAGATTCTGGGCGATTGGGCCCACGGCTCTGGTGAGGCGATCCTGGGCGGCTGCGCGTCCAAAGCGGTCGCGCTCCCACTCCTAGAGCTCGTCGACACCGGCGTTGACGAAGCGCCGGATAGCCTCGTGGTGGCCGTCGAGGTCGGGTCCGCAGGGCACGGTCTCGCCCACCCGTCTCGGGTGTCACCAGGCTGGACGCCTGCTCGAAGTGCTCCGGCGTGGGGAGCCCCTGCGCCAGCTCACCGGGCAGCTGCTCGTTGGGCCAGATCCGGTGGTCGGTGGGCAGCGCTGCCCTGGCGTCGGCGCCGTAGCAGACCTTGAGCCCGGCCTGTACCGGCTTGTCCCCGCCGCCCGCAGTGCGAAACCGCTCCACCATCTCCGGTCGAGGGGCGACCAGGCAATAGCCGTCACCGATGCGCGCGACCAGCCGCGCCGAGCGAGGCCCGAAGCCCGAGACATAGATCGGCGGCGCGGTGGGATGGCGCGCGCACCACGCCTGGGCGACCAGATCCTTGGGGTCGAACTCCTCGCTGGACAGGAAGTAGCCGATTCGCATCGCGTCATCTCCTCGGATCAGTCCAGATAATCTGATATAAACGATATCAAGAACTGCCGGCATTGGCGATACCATCAGGTCCACTACAGGCGGCACGCCAGGCGCCTGCCACCGTGGGCACATTCGACGGAGGTGGTCATGCCCTGGGAGAACATCAGATCCCGCTTTTCCCTCGCGTTCGACAAGCACCGGCCGCAATGACGGGTCGTGACGCCGCCGATGGGCGGCCGGACCAGGACGACAAGCAGGCGCAGCTGGAAGAGGACCGCCGGACGCCCGGAGCCCACCTGACTACCGATCAGGGAGTTCGGGTCGACAACACCGACAACTCCCTGCGCGTCGGGGAGCGGGGCCCCACCCTGCTTGAGGACTTCCACGCCCGGGAGAAGATCACCCACTTCGACCACGAGCGGATCCCGGAGCGGGTGGTCCATGCGCGCGGTGCCGGTGCCTATGGCTACTTCGAGCTCGAGCACTCGCTCTCTGAGTGGACGGCGGCTGACTTTCTGCAGCGTCCGGGCGAGCGCACGCCGGTATTCGTCCGCTTCTCGACGGTGGCCGGCTCCCGCGGCTCGGCCGACACCGTCCGCGACGTACGCGGGTTCGCGACCAAGTTCTACACGCGCCAGGGCAACTACGATCTCGTCGGCAACAACTTCCCCGTCTTCTTCATCCAGGACGGAATCAAGTTCCCCGACTTCGTCCACGCGGTGAAGCCGGAGCCCGACTCCGAGATGCCGCAAGCGGCCTCAGCCCACGACACCTTCTGGGACTTCGTGACACTTCAGCCGGAGGCCACGCACACGGTCATGTGGCTGATGTCGGATCGCGCCATCCCCCGCAGCTACCGGATGCAGCAGGGCTTCGGCGTTCACACCTTCCGCTTCGTCAACCGCGAGGGGCGCGGCACCTTCGTCAAGTTCCACTGGGAGCCGGTACTCGGCACCCACTCACTGGTCTGGGACGAGGCCCAGGAGATCGCCGGCAAGGACCCGGACTTCAACCGTCGTGACCTCTGGGAGTCGATCCAGTCCGGTGCGTTCCCCGAGTACGAGCTGGGCGTCCAGCTTGTCCCCGAGGAGGACGAGCACCGCTTCGATTTCGACCTGCTCGACGCCACCAAGATCATTCCCGAGGAGGAGGTGCCGGTGCGTCCGGTGGGCCGCATGGTGCTCAATCGCAACCCGGACAACTTCTTCGCCGAGACCGAGCAGGTCGCCTTCCACACCGCCAACGTGGTGCCGGGCATCGACTTCACCAATGACCCCCTGCTCCAGGCGCGGAACTTCTCGTATCTCGACACCCAGTTGATCCGGCTCGGTGGCCCGAACTTCTCGCAGCTGCCGGTAAACCGCCCGGTGGCCGACGTCGCCAACGACCACCGCGACGGCTACGGCCAGCGCTCGGTCCATCAAGGCCGTGTGAGCTACCAGCCGACCTCCCTGGGCCCGCATCCGGACGTCGGCGCCGATGCGGAGGGCGTCTTCTCTCACTACCAGGAGCGGATCGACGGCACGTCGATTCGCCGCCGGAGCCCCAGCTTCCAGGACCACTACAGCCAGGCGACGCTGTTCTGGAACAGCATGTCGGGCTGGGAGCGCGATCACATCGTGGCCGCCTTCCGCTTCGAGCTCGGCAAGGTCACGCAACCCGAGATCCGGGAGCGCGCAGTGGAACGGTTGCGCAGCGTCGATCTGGAGCTCGCGCGGGGTGTGGCCGCGGGGCTGGGCCTACCGCCACCGGAGTCCGCTGCGCTGGAGAACCACGGCCGCCGGTCGCGCGCGCTCAGCCTCCTACACCGCCCAGGCGCCACGATGGCGACGCGCAAAGTGGCGGTCCTCGTCGCCGACGGCGTTCGCGCGGCGGACGTCGACGGATGCCGGGCCCGGCTCGAGGCGAAGGGCGCGGTGGTGGAGACCGTCGCCACCCACGGGGGGCAGGTCGCCGCCTCGGAGCAGGGCTCGGTGGCCGTTGACCGAGCCCTCCCCACAGTTGCTTCCGTCCTCTACGACGGGGTGCTGGCGTTGACGGCTCCCGAGGGGCGGGCCCTGCAGCCGATGCGGGACTTCGTCACCGAGGCGTTCCGCCATGGCAAGGCGGTCGGCGCGGTCGGCTCTGCGGTCGACCTGCTGCAGGGCACGGCGCTGGCGGGAGCCGTCCGCCTCGCCCAGCCTGGAGGCCAGGAGTCGGACCGCGGGGTGGTGACCTCGCGCGCCGGATCCGTGGCCGGGCAGAGCTTTTTCGACGCGTTCGAGCAGGCTCTCGCCGCCGGGCGCCACTGGGATCGCGACCTCGCCGCGCCCACGGTGTGACCCAATCATCGTGACTTCCTCCCAACGTAACGGGGAGCCAGGCGCTCGCCTGGCTCCCGCCTTCGTCATTCCGCCGGACCGGTGGCGCACCAACCGGTGCAACCGCCTTCCGACTTGGTCGCCCTCGACGTCGACGACGTCGGGGGGGGGGTCACCTGGGGCACCCGAGCCGAGTCAGGTCAGCAGCCGTGCACGTTCACCTGCCGCTTGGGGACCGTGAGAGCCGCTACCAGGGCTGCTTGACTCAGGGATATTCGCTTATGGGGATTCAATCCATGAAGTCTGGCGTCCGCGAACCCGGAACCACCATGGAGGTTCACTTCAAGCTCTTTGGGACCGACGGCGTCTCGCTCCAGTCGCAAGAGCTGACCAAGGCGCTGCGAAAGCGAGGATGGGAGGTCCACCCTTGCGCGTCAGACCTTCCCGAGGAAGCCGATGGCCTTCGGTTGTCCGAGCTCTCCTATCAATCCGATGACGCCCTCGCGCTGCGGGGAATTCTGTTCCCGTCCGGTGCAGATGATGATCGAGCACCGCCTGATCTTCTGGAGCAGATCGAATGTCGTGCCTCGAGGATCCGACAAAGTGTCGAAGACTACCTCGACCAGCACCGTATTCGACTGGTTCACATCCGCAACATAATGTCGCTTCCCTACAACCTGCCAGCGACTCTGGCCTTCTATCAGTTGATCACCGAAAGGCCGGACATCGGTTTCATCCTCCAGCACCATGATCTCTACTGGGAGGGCCCCAACGCCAGGAGTTTCCAAACGCCCCACCCGGAAGTTGCCTCACTGATCGAGAAGGTCACGTGTCCCAATTCGCCCAATACGACTCATGTCCTCATCAACCCGATCGCTGCGGAGGCATTGCTAAAACGCAGAGGCATCCATGGTGTCGTGGTTCCCGACGGCTTCGACTTCGACCGTGATGAGACCACGATCGACGACGAAGCCTTTCGGAGCCGGCTCGCGATACTTACCGGGGAGTGCACTTCGGTGACAGTCGACGACTTAGTGGTTGCCATGCCGGCCAGGGTGGCCAGCAACAAGGCGATCGAGCTGTCGATCCAATTCGTGGCAGAGCTTGACCGACGGAGACCCGCGCTGGAGGCAAGTCCAGACGGCCTCGGTCTCAGGCGAAGGATGGTCGGCGGGAGGGGAAAGGTCGTCCTGGCTATCCTCCAGGGCGAGGATCTCGGAGAGAGCCAGAACTACTTCGACAGCCTCGTGGGCTACGCCAGAGAGATGGGCATCACCCTCGCCTTCGGCGGCGACATTGTGGTCCCCGACCGGAGATTCACTCCAGGCGACACCGAGCACTATCCGTTCTACAGTACCTATCAGGCAATTGACCTGGTCTGCTACTCCCCCGAGCATGAGGGTTTCGGCAACCAGGCGATCGAAGCCGTATGGGCGAAACGCCCGTTGATTGCCCTCCAGTACCCTGTATTCAAGTGGTTCGTGAGCGAGCACATCCCCTCCTACATTTCTCTTGGGAATGTTGAGGACCTAGGTAGGCTTCAGCAGTTCGGAGGCCTTCATCTCTTGAATGACGATGTGTTGCAGTCCGCGGTCGACCTCGCGGTCGAGGTCCTGAAGGATCACGATTTGGAGAACCGATGGATTCAGGAGAACGTGGTCGCCCTGCGACAGTTTTGCGGGATTGACATCGTCTGCGAGCGGTACATTCGACTGTATGCAAACGCGGCCGCTCGGCAGACTCCGTAAACGATGTCGGGGAGGCTCGTCTTGGGTGGCACCGGCCGGGGCGGCCGCGGAGGGTGCGATGGTTGAGCCCACTCCTTGACGGCGAGGAGCCCGGGACGTTCCCGCCGCTTGACGAGCCGGGACCCCGCCGCCGATCCAAGCCGGGAGCGCCCGACCGCCGCCCGGAGCGGTAGCCCATGGGCCAAGCACGCTGACCACCAGGGATCACGGGTCGAAATCATCGGTTGAGCACGGCTGCGCCGGATCGCGTCCGTTCTCGCGTTTGGGTCAGCATTTGGGTCAAACACCACCTCGGCGCCCGGTTTCGAACTCGAAAAGGTGGTGACCCCGGCGGGGTTCGAACCCGCGATCTCAGCCTTGAGAGGGCTGCGTCCTAGGCCACTAGACGACGGGGCCACATGCCGGGCAGCGGCGCTGCCCCCGCGCGGTCGGTCCGACCGGCGGCCCACCATCTTACCGATTTGCCGCTTCGGCTCGTCCAGACCCCCGAATGCCGGCGCTCGGGGCCCTTTCCGATCTCGTAGGCCCCCGAGTGCGGGCACTCGGGACCACGTCATGCGGTTCTGCTGATTGACGCGGCCCGGGCGGCGGCATATGCTCCCGCCAGCGGCACTCGCACCGGCCTACCACTGGTGCACACCGCTTGGGAGGCAAGGTTGCAATGCAAACCGTCGATCGCGCCGTCCAGGTCGGACGGCATCCTCTGGAGCCGTTGACTGCGGACGAGGTCGAGGCGGCGTCACGCATCGCGCGGGAAGAGCGCGGGCTCGACGCCTCCACCCGCTTCGTCTACGTGTCGCTCAAGGAACCGTCCAAGCAGGCGGTGCTCGCGGGCACGGAGGTCGCCCGCGAGGCAGAGCTGCTGCTCTGGGATCGTGCACGGAAGGTCGCGGTCGAGGCGACCGTCTCGCTCACCGAGGGAAGTGTCACCGCCTGGCAGGACCACCCCGGGATCCTGCCGCCGATCACCTTCGAAGACTTCATCGCGGTCGACCAGGTCGTCAAGCAGGACCCGCGGTGGCAGGAGGGGATGCGCAAACGGGGTGTCACCGACCTCGACCACGTCCTGCTGGACGCCTGGTCGGTGGGATACAACGGACCGCAGGACGACCCCTCCCAGGGCCGCTTCGCACGCCCGCTGACCTGGGTCCGGGACGGCAGCGACAGCGAGAACGGCTACGCGCGGCCGGTCGAGGGGTTGATCGTCAAAGTCGATCTGGACGAGATGCGCGTGGTCGAGGTCGAGGACCACGGCGTGGTTCCCATCCCTCCGCGCGCGGGCAACTACACCGCCCAGGGCATCACCTCCCCCAACAACTACCCGACCTTCCCGCGGGGGCCACGCACCGACCTCCAGCCGGTCGAGATCACCCAGCCGGCGGGCCGCAGCTTCACCGTCGACGGTCATGAGATCTCCTGGCAGAAGTGGCGCCTGCGCATCGGCTTCAACCCTCGCGAGGGCCTGACGCTCCACACCGTCATCTACCGGGACGGCGACCAGGAGCGTCCGATCCTCTACCGGGCCTCGCTGACCGAGATGTTCGTCCCCTACGGCGACCCGGCACCGACGCATCACCGCAAGAACGTGTTCGACATGGGCGAGTACGGCCTGGGCCCGATGACGAACAGCCTGGAGCTCGGCTGCGACTGCCTGGGAGACATCCAGTACTTCGACGGGGTCATCAACGACCAGGACGGGCACCCTCAGACCATCACCAATGCCGTCTGCCTCCACGAGGAGGACGCCGGCATGCTCTGGAAGCACACCGACTACCACACCGGCGAGGTGGAGATGCGCCGCTCCCGCCGGCTCGTGATCTCGACGGTGGCCACCGTCGGCAATTACGAGTACGGCTTTTTCTGGTACCTCACGCAGGACGGCAGCATCGAGTACGAGATCAAGCTCAGCGGCGTCATCTCCAACGGGGCGGTGGCTCCGGGCGTGCGGCCCCGGTACGGGACCCTGGTCGCGCCGCAGGTCTACGGGCCAAACCATCAGCACTTCTTCGCGATGCGCCTCGACATGATGGTCGACGGGGAGCGGAATTCCGTCGTGGAGTGCGACTCCGAGGCCCTACCCCCCGGCGACGACAACCCCTGGGGCAACGCCTGGGTGGTCAAGGAGAGGGTGCTGGACCGCGAGTCCACCGCCCAGCGCGACGCCAACGCGAACGCGGGGCGCTTCTGGAAGGTCATCAACCCGGCGAAGAAGAACGGCGTCGGGGATCCCGTCGCCTACAAGCTCGAGCCAGGGCCGTCGACCCTCAACTTCTACCAGCCCGGCGCCCACGCGCTGAACCGGGCGCAGTTCACGAACCACAACCTCTGGGTCACTCCGTACGCGCCCTCGGAGCGATTCCCGGCCGGCGAGTATCCGAACCAGAGCCCGGGCGGGGAGGGCTTGCCGCGATGGACGGCCGCTGACCGCTTGGTCGAGAACACCGACGTCGTCCTCTGGCACTGCTTCTCGGCTCACCACGTGGTGCGCTCCGAGGACTGGCCGGTGATGCCGGTCACGCACGTGGGCTTTCACCTGAAGCCCTTCGGGTTCTTCGACGGCAACCCCGCGCTCGACGTCGCACCGACCGAGGCCTGCCGCCACGAGCACGGACACGATGGAGTGGCACAGCAATGACGGACGCGCCTGGACCCGGTACGTCAAGCGGGACCCTGGACGCCGAGGGCGCGGTCGCCGGCGCCACCACGCTGCAGCGCAACCGCCTCTCCATGCCGGAGGTCCTGGCGCAGTCGGTGGCCAACGCGGCTCCCACCGCGGCCATGGCACTGCTCCCGCTGCTCGTCTTCGTGAGTGCCGGCAACGGCACCTGGCTCTCCTTCTTGATCGCGATGGTGCTCATGCTCTGCGTCGGCTGGTGCGCCATCCAGTTCGCCCGCCGGATGAACTCGGCCGGGTCTTTCTATGTCTGGGTGGCGCGCGGCCTGGGGCCGCTCGGCGGCCACATGGCCGGCTGGGGGCTGCAGCTCGGCTACATAGCGACCGCCATCGCCACCATCACCGGCTTCGCGATCTTCGGCAACAACTTCCTGTCGTATTTCGGCGTGCCGGACAACAACGTGTGGGTCTACACCGGGTTGATCATCTTCGACTTTGTCGTCCCAACGACGATCGCGGTCCTGGGCATGGGCATCTCGGCCCGCACCAGTCTGGTACTGGAAGGGATCTCGATCTGCATCATCCTGTTCCTCTGCATCACGATCTGGGTGCACAAGGGCGGCGTCTTCGACGTGAAGCAGCTCACGCTGAAGGGCATCACGCCGGGAGGCGTACTGGTCGGGGTCGTGCTATCGATCTTCGCGTTCGTGGGGTTCGAGAGCGCCGGGTCGCTGGGGATGGAGGCTCGAAACCCGTTTAAGGCGATCGGCCGCGCCATCATGCTCAGCTGCATCGTGGTCGGGATCTTCTACTTGATCGTCTCCTACTCCCAGGTCTACGGCTTCCAGGGGACCAAGCCCGGCTTCGCCGCCGCCACCGCGCCGCTGCCCCAGCTGGCTGAAATGGGCGGGTTGCACGCGCTGGCCCCGGTGATCGCCCTGGGCATCACCTGCAGCACCTTCGCCTGCACGCTGGCCTGCATCAACGCGGCCGGCCGGATCGCGTTCGCGATGGCTCATGACGGCCTCGGGGTGCCGGCCCTGCAGCGTACGCATCCGACGTGGCGGACGCCCTACGTGGCCCTGTTCGTGGTCGCGGCGATCAGCTTCCTCTTCTCTTTCATCTGCAACCTGGCACGGGTCAACTTCATCGAGCTCACCGGGTGGTCGGGATCGGTAGCTGCGTTCGGCTTCATGCTCGCCTACGTCCTGGTCTGCATCGCGGCACCGGTCTGGCTCGCCAGACAGGGGCTGCAGTGGATCCAGTTCGCGGTGGTGGGAGGCATCGGCGCCGTGATGATGGCGCTCGTGTTCTGGTCCAGCTGGCTGCCGCAGCTGATCCCGGGCGGTCTGTTCCCGGCGCTGACCGGCGTCGCGGCCTGGCTCCCCTATGTCTTCTTCGCCTGGGCGCTGATCGGCCTCGTCTGGTATTTCGCCTACCGGCGGGCGAACCCGGGGAAGGCGAGGGATATCGCGGCGCACTTCGAATCCGCCGGTTGAGCGGGCTCGGGCCGGGGGCTGCGTGCAGTCCCCGGCCTGAACGTCCGTCTAGGCTGGGCTCATGACGAGCTACTTTCTCGTCGAGCTGGTGGCGGGGCCGGCGTGGGATCCCAACCGGTCGCGACGCGAGCAGGCGGGCTGGACCGAACATGCGGCGTTCATGGATCGGCTGGTCGAGGACGGTTTCGTCGTCCTCGGCGGACCTGTCGGCGAGGGCGACGGCGATCACGCGATCCTGGTGGTGGAAGCCGACGACGTCGCCTCGGTCCACCTCCGCCTGGCGCCCGACCCTTGGGACGGGACTGTGCTCATCAGCCGCAGCATCAAGCCCTGGCAGCTCTGGCTGCGACGACCCGACGCGCTTCCCGGCCCTCCCGCGGCGCGTTAGCCACCCGTCACCGGCCGGCCCGGTCGGTGCATGTTGGGGCAATGGAATTCACGCACCTCGGTCGTTCCGGCGTTCTGGTCAGCCGCATCTGCCTGGGCACGATGAACTTCGGCGCGTTGACGCCGGAACCCGAGGCGCACTCGCTGATGGACTCGGCGCACGAGCAGGGGATCAACTTCTTCGACACCGCCAACCGGTACGGCGGCTCGCTGGGCCACGGTGCGACCGAGGAGGTGCTCGGCCGCTGGTTCGCAACCGGCGGCGGTCGCCGGGAGAGGACGGTGCTGGCCACCAAGCTGTACGGGGCGATGGGTGACTGGCCCAACGAGTCGAAGCTGTCGGCGCTCAACATCCGCAACGCGCTGGACGCCAGCCTCAAGCGGCTGCAGACCGACCACATCGACCTTTATCAGTTCCACCACGTCGACCGGGAGACTCCCTGGGACGAGATCTGGCAGGCGATGGAGGTGGCCGTCCAGCAGGGCAAGGTGCTCTACGCCGGCAGCAGCAACTTCGCCGGCTGGCACCTGGCGCAGGCCCAGGGCGCGGCGGCGGCCCGTGGGTACACCGGGCTGGTCAGCGAGCAGTCGATCTACAACCTGAAGACCCGCTGGGTGGAGCTCGAGGTGCTGCCGGCGGCGCGGGCGTACGGCATCGGGGTCATCCCCTGGTCGCCGCTGGAGGGCGGGCTCCTGGGGGGCGTGCTGCGCAAGCAGCGCGAGGGCCGGCGCCGCCTGGAGGGGCGTGCGGCGGACGCGGTGGCGCAGAACCGGGCGCAGATCGAGGCCTACGAGGACTTCTGCGCCGAGCTCGGCCGGGAGCCCGGCGAGGTCGCCCTGGGCTGGCTGCTGCATCAGGAGGGCGTGACCGCGCCGATCGTCGGCCCGCGCACCCAGGAGCAGCTGGACTCCGGGGTCCGTGCGCTCTCGGTCAAGCTCGATGCGGCGGCGCTGGACCGGCTGGATGCGATCTTCCCGGGCCACAAAACCGCGCCCGAGCACTACGCCTGGTAGGACGCCGGCAGGCAGGAGAATCCCGGCTCCCCATAACCCGCCCGCTCGGTGATCGTTTTCGGGACATGGGGAGTCGGTGGGAGCGGTAGCGACAGCGGCGCTGCTGGCCGGTGCGGGCGTCCTGGCCGGGATCGTGGGGACTGCGGGAGGAATCACCACCCTGGTGTCCTACCCGGCCCTGCTGCTGGCGGGTGTCCCCCCGCTGCCGGCGTCCATCGCCAACTCGGTGGCGGTGGTCGCCTGCCTACCGGGGGCGGCGCTCAGCTCTCGACCCGAGCTGGCGGGCCGGTGGGAATGGGTGAGGCGCTGGGTGCCGGCGGCCATTTTGGGCGGGGTCGCGGGCGCCGCGCTGCTCCTTACGACGCCCCCCGGCGTGTTCGCGCGCCTGGTCCCGTTTCTGCTCGCCGGGGGATCGGTGGCGCTGGTGGCGCAAGGCTGGTTGAGGAACGCCGCAGGTGCACGCCTCGGTCGGGCCACGCCTCTCTTCGTGGGAGCGGGGCTGTTCCTGGCCTCGCTCTACAACGGCTACTTCGGCGCCGGTTCGGGCGTGCTGACGCTGGTCCTCCTGTTGGTCCTGGTCGACCCCAGCTTCCTCCACTCCAACGCGCTCAAGAACGTGTTGATCGGAGCGGCCTGCGTCGTCTCCGCCGCCGTCTTCGCGCTGTCCGGGCGCGTCCGCTGGCTCGACGTGCTGCCCCTGTCGCTGGGCCTGTTCGTAGGCGGCCTGCTGGGACCGCCGGTGGCCCGCCGGCTGCCGTCGTGGCTGCTCCGCTGGGCGGTGGCGCTGATGGGCGCCGGCTTCGCGATCCGCCTCTGGCTCGCTCCGCTCTGAGCAAAACCTGGACCGGCACTCCGGGTACGGCGGCCCTACCCCTCCTGGGACAGTGCCAAAAACTTGGCGAAGCCGAACGCGAGACGGGCGGCTACCATCATGGCCGGTAGCGCCCTCCGCACTCCAGGGTTCACGGTATCGAGGTCACGAGACATGTACGAGAAGCTGCTGGTGGCGATCGACGAGTCGGAGCCGGCCGGCCGTGCCCTGGAGCAGGCGGGCGGCCTCGCCGCGCTCTCCAAGGGGTCGGTGCAGGTGATGCACGTCCGCGAGCACATGGTGGCTCGCGGAGCCGACTGGTATCTGACCGACGAGGAGGAGGCGAAGGCCCTTGTCGACGGCGCCGTGGACCGCCTCCGCGGGCAGGGGATCGAGGCCTCGGGGGTCGTCACCCACGCGCTCCACGGGCAGGTGGCGGACGCGATCTGGGATCAGGCCGAGTCCCAGGGCGCCGATCTCGTGGTCCTCGGTTCGCACGGCAGGACCGCGGTCGGAGGCCTCATCCTGGGAAGCGTCGCGTACCGGGTGATCCACCTCGCGCGCGGGCCGGTGCTGGTCGCCCGCTGACCTGGCGCCCGGCCGTTCCTCAGGCTCAGCCCGGAGCCGAGGATCCCGGGGTGGCGGTGTGACGTGCCAGGTACGCCGCGGCCTCCGCCCGGCGCGCCACCTCCAGCTTGGAGAGGATGGTGCTGACGTAGTTCTTCACCGTCTTCTCCGCCAGGTGGAGCGCGACCCCGATGTCACGATTGGTCTGTCCCTGCGCGACCAGCTCCAGGATCCGCTCCTCCTGCGGCGTGAGTCGCGACAGCTTCTCGTCGCGCAGCAGGTGCTTGCCCCTGCGCAGGCGGTCGAGCACCGCCGAAGTGACCGCCGGATCGAGCAGGCTCTGGCCCCGGGCGACCGCTCTCACCGCGTTCACCAGCTCCCCCATCCGGATCTGCTTCAACACATAGCCACTGGCCCCCGCCATGATCGACGCGAACAGCGCCTCGTCGTCCGCGTACGAGGTGAGCATCAGGACCTTCGACTCCGGCCGCCGGGCGCGGATCTCGCGGGTGGCGTCGATCCCGCTCCCGTCGGTGAGGCGGACGTCCATGATGACGACGTCCGGCCGGAGCGACCCGGCGGCGGCGACCGCCTCGTGGACAGTGGCCGCCTCGCCCACCACGAAGAGGCCGTCCTGCGCCCCGAGCATGGCCCGAAGGCCGTCGCGGACCACCTCGTGGTCGTCGACGATCAGGATCCGGACCTGCTCGCGGGTCTCGCCGGTATCAGCCATCTGCCCCATGCCCTGGCTGCGCCCCGGGGCCGGGCATCCCGCCCACGAAGACCTCGAGCAGGTCCGATCGCGCCACGATCCCCAGCAGCCGGCGTTCCTCGTCGACCACGGGCAGCCGTTTGACGCGCCGCGCCTGCATCAAATCGGCGGCTTTCGCGATCGTGGTCTCGGGGTGGACGGCCAGCGCGGGCGACGACATCAGCTCCGCCGCGGTCAGCCCGGCGGCCCGTCCCGGCGCTACGCGGCTGGCACGCTGGGAGTAGCGGAACGGACGGGCTCGAGTGGTGAGCAGGTCGTCGGCCGAGACGACACCGAGCACGTGCCGCTCGGCGTCCACCACCGGCACCGCGCTGATCCGCCGGTGGACCAGCGTCCGCGCGATCTCCTGGAAGCTGGTCCGAGGACCCACGGCCGCCACGTTGCGGTGCATCACCGAGGAGACCAGGGGTTCCATCACTGCGCAGCTTCGGCCGGGCTCACCGGCCACGCCCAGCTCTTGATGTCCGGCGCGTCGTCCCCGTGGTCCCGTGTGTACTGCCGATGGCGCAGCCGCTCGTCCCACATCTCCTGGCGGAGGTTGCCGCAGCGGTTGGAAAGGCCCGGTACCCGATCGATCACGTCCATCACCAGGTGGAAGCGGTCGAGGTCGTTCAGCATCACCATGTCGAAGGGCGTGGTGGTCGTGCCCTCCTCCTTGTAGCCCCGGACGTGCAACCGGTGGTGGTTGTGCCGCCGGTAGGTCAGGCGGTGGATCAGCCACGGGTATCCGTGGTAGGCGAAGATGCAGGGCCGTTCGGGCGGGAACAAGGCGTCGTATTCGCGATCGGACATGCCATGCGGGTGCTCGGTGTCCGGCTCCAGCCGCATGAGGTCGACCACGTTCACGAAGCGCACCTTGAGGTCTGGCAGCGCACGGCGCAGGATGTCGGCGGCGGCCAGCGCCTCCAGCGTCGGGATATCGCCGGCGCAGCCCAGCACGACGTCAGGATCGCCCTCCCCGGTGCTCGCCCACTCCCAGATACCCGCCCCGCGTGTGCAGTGCAGGACCGCGTCCGGCATCGAGAGGTAGTTGAGCGCGGGCTGCTTGCCGGCCACCACCACGTTGACGTAGTCCCGGCTGCGCAGGCAGTGATCGGCGACCGAGAGCAGCGTGTTGGTGTCAGGCGGCAGATAAACACGGATGATCTCCGCCTTCTTGTTCACGACGTGATCGATGAAGCCGGGGTCCTGGTGCGAGAACCCGTTGTGGTCCTGCCGCCAGACGTGCGAGCTGAGCACGATGTTCAGCGACGCGATGGGCCGCCGCCAGGGAAGACGACGCGTCGTCTTGAGCCACTTGGCGTGCTGGTTGAACATCGAGTCGATGATGTGGATGAATGCTTCGTAGCAGTTGAAAAGCCCGTGGCGGCCGGTCAGCAGGTACCCCTCGAGCCAGCCCTCGCAGAGGTGCTCGCTGAGCACCTCCATCACCCGTCCGTCAGGATCGAGGTAGTCGTCCGTCGGCAGGATGGGCAGCTCCCAGGCTCGGTTCGTCGCCTCGAACACGTGGCTCAGCCGGTTGGAGAGGGTCTCGTCGGGGCCCGTGATCCGAAAATTGGTCGGGTTGCCCTCCACCACGTCGCGGAGGAAGGCTCCCATGACGCGCATCGCCTCTGTCTCGCCCGTCCCCGGGTGCTCGACCGGCACGCCGTAGTCGCGGAAGTCAGGAAGCCGCAGCGGCTGCAGGAGGAGGCCGCCGTTGGCGTGCGGGTTGGCACCCATCCGCCGCTGGCCGGCGGGAGCCAGCGCGCGAAGCTCGTGCCGCAGCCTGCCGCGCTCGTCGAAGAGCTCCTCCGGGTGGTAGCTGCGCATCCAGTCGTCCAGCAGCTTCAGGTGCTCGGCGCTCGCCATGTCCGCCATCGGAACCTGGTGGGCGCGGAAGGTCCCTTCCACCTGCTTCCCGTCCACCACCTTGGGCCCGGTCCAGCCCTTGGGGGTGCGGAGCACGATCATCGGGAAGTGAGGCCTCGCGCCTTCCTCACCGCCGCCCTGGCGGGCGCGCGCCTGGATCCCCTTGATCTCGCCGAGGCACTCCTCGAGCGCGGCGGCGAAGTCCTGGTGGACCTGGGCCGGGTCGCTGCCTTCGACCAGGTGCACCTCGTGGCCGTAGCCCTCGAGGAGGCTCTTCAGCTCCGCGTCGGGGAGGCGGCCGAGGATGGTCGGGTTGGCGATCTTGTAGCCGTTCAAATGAAGGATCGGGAGGACGGCGCCGTCCCTCTTGGGGTTGATGAACTTGTTCGAGTGCCAGCTGGTGGCCAGGGGGCCGGTCTCGGCCTCACCGTCGCCGACCACGCAGGCCACGATCAGGTCCGGGTTGTCGAACGCCGCCCCGTAGGCATGGAGCAGCGCGTACCCGAGTTCGCCTCCTTCGTGGATCGAGCCCGGCGTCTCGGGCGCCACGTGGCTGGGGATCCCGCCCGGGAAGGAGAACTGACGGAACAGCCGGCCGATCCCGGCCTCGTCCTCGGAGATGTCGGGATAGACCTCGCTGTACGTGCCTTCCAGGTAGGCGTTCGCCACCACGCCGGGGCCGCCGTGCCCGGGACCCATGACGTAGATCACGTTCAGGTCGTCGCGCTTGATCAGCCGGTTCAGGTGGGTGTAGACGAGGTTGAGCCCGGGGGTCGTCCCCCAGTGGCCGAGCAGCCGCGGCTTGACATCCTCGAAGCGCAGCGGCCGGCGCAGAAGTGGATTGTCCAGCAGGTAGATCTGCCCCACAGACAGGTAGTTGCCCGCCCGCCAGTACGCGTCGAGGAGCCGGAGCTCCTCAGCATCCAGTGGCTGCCGGGCCTGCTCGGGCGACGCTCCGCCCGACGGCGCGGTCTGGGAGGTCGTGCTCATAGCGCCACTCTGTCACGATCGGACACCGAAAGGAAAGGCCGGATGGCCCCCTTTTCGCGGGTCACCCAGCGGGCTCCGCCGAGGTTCCGTCGGCGGGTCCCCGAACACGCCGCGACGCCAACCCCCCACCCCCTCACACCGCCCGCAGTCCGTCCCTTTTTCGTCCTCCCGCGAGAGTCCCCGTTTGGCACGGAACGGGGGTCATCGCGCGGGATTTGACCGCCCTCGGTGCGAAACGGGAGGGCCGGCGCGACCGGGTTCAGTGCGGGACGACGATGCGCACGGTCGTGCCCTGGCCGGGAGCGCTCTCGATCTCGAGCCGGCCTCCCATCCGCGTCACGCGCTCGCGCATGTTGCGCAGCCCCTGGCCTCCGGTGGCGGGCCCTTCCACCCGGAACCCCCGGCCGTCGTCCCGCAGCTCGAGCCGGATCCTGTTCCCCAGCTCGGCCAGCGTGAGGGCGGCGTGCGTGGCGTCAGAGTGGCGGCGCAGGTTGGAGAGCAGCTCGTTCACCACCGCCAACACCTCGGGTCCGCGCCCGGCCAGCAGGGCGGCTGCCGCCGGGTCCACGTCGAGCGTGAACGTGATCCCGCTGGCGGCCTCCAGGTCGGCTACCAGCCGCCGGATCGCCCGGTCCAGCTGGAGGTCGGCCAGCATCCCCGGGCGCAGTCCGAAGACGTAGTTGCGCAGGTCGCGCACCACGTCGTCGAGCCGCCCGACAGCGTCGTCGAGCCGCTTCGCGGTGATTTCGTCGGAGGTGATGGCGGCGGCCGCCTGCAGGTTCAGCCCCACCCCGAAGATGGCCTGGATGACGCCGTCGTGCAGCTCGCGGGCGATCCTCTCCCGATCTTCGACCAGCGCGATCTGACGCATGGCGACGCGACCGTGACCGTATTCCAGCGCGATCGCCGCCTGGCTGACCAGCAGCCCCAAAGCCTGCAGATCCGCCTCCTCGTACGCCCCCCGTCGTGATCCCCCGAGGAGGGTGACCACCGCGGGCAGCTCTTGCGGGGTGACGACGGGGACCACGATCCCCTGCTGAGGCAGTACGTCCGGCCGGACCGGAAGGAAGCGACGCCAGTTCTCTTCGGTGACCTCGATGGCCAGCGGCCCGGCCAGGTCGCGGGCGGCCGCCGCCAGCGGCACCCGGCCGCCACGGAGCCGCGCCGCCTCCGGGCCGAGGGCGATGGCCACCTGCAGCTCCCCCTCCGCGGGCGCGGGGGTGGCGACGATGGCGGTCGCGGCGTCGGTGAGCGACCGCGCCCCCCGGGCCAGCAGCAGCAGCAGCGTTCGGGCGGGGCGGTCCCGCAGCGTCGCCTCGCTGAGCGCGAGCCCGGCCTCGATGCGCATCCGGGTGCGGCGCTGGTCCGACATGTCGCGCGTGATCTTCGAGAACCCCCGGAGCTTGCCGGTCGCGTCGAAGACCGGCGCGATCACCGTGCTGGCCCAGTACCGCGTGCCGTCCTTGCGCACCCGCCAGCCCTCGATGTCGAGCCGGCCCCTCTGCAGCGCCTGCTCGAGGTTTCGCTCCGGAACGCCCGCCGCGACGTCGGCGGGCGTGTAGAAGACCGAGATGCGGCGGCCCAGGATCTCGTCGGCGGTGTATCCCTCCAGGTGCTGGGCGCCGGGATTCCAGCTGGCGATGCGGCCGTCCGGATCGAGCATCAGGATCGCGTACTCGTGGACGCTTTCGATGAGCCGCTCGACCGTCTCCCGGCTCTCGCGCAGCTCGCGCTCGATCTCCCGGCGGTCCGAGATGTCGCGGATCGCCGCCACCACCATGGGCTGGCCGTTGATGGTGACCGGGCTCAACGCGACGTCGACGTCGAGTGGCTCCCCGCCCGCACGAATGAGGCTGATGTCAAGGTCCCGGCCCATCTTGCGGACGGTGGGGTGGCGTTGGTAGGCCAGGCGCGTGCGCCGGTGGGTGCCCCGCCGGTCACCCGGGAGCAGGTCCTCGATCGTCTTCCCCAGCAGGTCGGCCTGGGGGCGTCCGGTGAGCTCCTCGGCGGGACCGTTGACGTACGCGATACGTCCTTCTCGGTCGACCACCAGGATGCTGTCCGGCAGCCCGGCGAGGACGGTCTGGTAGGCGGTCGGGAGCGCCTCGGCCACGCGACCATTGTGGTTGACGCTTCGCTCCAACTCCGGCACCAGGGGTCGGCTCGACCGCTCCGCCCGGGGCATCGCCGGATGTCACACTGAAGGCGATGCGACGTCGCGGACCGGGCCGCCCGCGCGAAGACCGCCGGCTTTGCCGGGGCGCCGCCGGTGCCCCTCGCTGACACGTCGCGGATCCTGGTCGTCAATCCGGGTTCGGCCACGGTCAAGCTCGATCTGCTCGGGGAGGCCACCGAGCCACTCTCCTCGGCGGAGCTCACGGCCTCGGCCGGGGAGTTCGACCAGGACCAGGTGCGCGGGATCCTGGACGGTCTCGGGCCGGCGGACGCGATCGGCTATCGGGTCGTGCACGGCGGCCCCAGGTTCCACGGGCCGGTCCCGATCGACGCACAGGTGCTCGCTGCCCTGGAGGAGATGACGGCGCTCGCCCCCCTGCACGAACCGGCGGCGCTCCGCTCGATCCGGCTGGTGGGATCGCTGCGGCCCCGGACGCCCGGCGTCGCCTGCTTCGACACCGCCTTCCATTCGACCCTGCCGGCCGTCGCTGCCACCTACGCCCTGCCGCGGTCCTGGCGCGAGCGGTTCGGCATCCGCCGCTACGGGTTCCATGGGCTCTCGCATGCCTACATCGCGCGGCGCACGGCCGAGCTGGCGGGTCCTGCCGGACGTCGGATCGTCAGCTGTCACCTGGGCTCCGGGGCGTCGCTGGCCGCGATCCGCGACGGAGCGTCCGTCGATACCACGATGGGCTTCACTCCGCTCGAGGGACTGGTCATGGGCACCCGGTCGGGATCGGTGGACCCGGGCCTGCTGGTGTGGCTGGAGCGCCAGGGCATCACGGTGGACGAGCTGGACCGCGGCCTGGAACACGAGTCGGGCCTGCTCGGCCTGGCCGGGACCGGCGACATGCGCACGGTGCTGTCCAACGCCGGCGCCGGTGACGCGGACGCGCAGCTCGCACTCGAGGTGTTCCTCTACCGGCTCCGCCGCGAGATCGCGGCGATGACGGCGGCGATGGGCGGGATCGACGTCCTTACGTTCACGGGCGGCGTCGGGGAGCATTCGTGGCAGGTCCGCGAGGGGGCTGCCGAGGGCCTCGGGTTCCTTGGCGTGGCGATCGACAAGGCCGCCAACCGCTCGGCGAAGCCGGACCTCGAGGTGACGGGTTCCGGAAGCCGCGTCCGGGTGCTGGTCGTCGCCGCGCGGGAGGACCTGGAGATCGCGCGCGAGGTGCGCGCCACCCTGGCGGATTAGGCACGGCAGGTCGATCTGGTTCGCCGGTTTGGGAGGATAGCGGTATGTGCAGGAACATCACCACGCTGCGCGGCCTGGAGCCGCCCGCCACGCCGGAGGAGGTGGAGGCCGCCGCCCGCCAGTACGTGAGGAAGGTGAGCGGGATCACGCATCCCACCCCGGCCACCGCTGAGGTCTTCGAGCGGGCGGTCCTGGCGGTGGCAGAGGTGACGGCGGAGCTGGTCCGCGGCCTCCCGCCGCGCCGGCAGGCTCCGCCCACGCTGCCCCCGCTCCGCCGGCCGGAGGTTCTCGCCCGCCTGGCCGCGAAGAGCGCCTGACCCCACCGTTTCTGCACACCCCGGGCCTACCCGGGCGGCAGTAGCAGCGGGGTGTGCAGAAACGGGGCCCGCCGCCGCCGTCCCCCGGGCTTCCCTACCTCAGGGCTGAGCGCTCGCGGCCGGGCTCCGGCGGACCTCGGTGAGCACGGCCAGCTCCGCCAGCAGGTCGCGCATGATCTCTGTCAGGGTCCGGCCGTCGGCGCCCGCGACCCAGCGCTCGAACGCGACCCGGAAGACGGCGATCCCGGCCTCGGCGGTGAGGCTCGCGCCCGGCTCCGCCACGCCGCGGTCGCGGAGCGCGCTGCCGATCGCACGCGCGAGCGTCGCCATCTTCCGCAACTCCCGCTCCTGCAGCTCAGGGTTGCCGTCGATGACGGCCTGTCGCACCTTGGCGTACTCGCGGCGCTCTTCGAACAGAGGGCCGGTCGCCTCGAGGGCGGCGCCGACCGCGTCCAGGGGCGCCGTCGAGGTGGGCGCGTCCGCGACCGCGTTCACGATCAGTTCCTGGAGCTCCGACGCGCCCGAGAACAGGACCTCGCGCTTGTCCGCGAAGTGGCGGAAGAAGGTTCGCTCGGTAAGGCCGGCCCGGGCTGCGATCCCGGCCACCGTCGTCTGCTCGAAGCCGCGCTCCTCGTAGAGCTCCATCGCGGCCTGCTCGAGGCGCCCGCGCGCGTTCGGCTCCCATCGACGCATGCCGAGAATCATAGATGACAGTGACTGACATCAGGGTGTTATGCTGATGTCAGTGACTGACATCGAACACTCGCCGGAACCATCGACGGCGATGCCGGTCAACGGGAGACTTTTGCCATGCGTGTCTTCGTGACCGGAGCATCCGGACACATCGGATCCGCCCTCGTCCCCGAGCTGCTGAGGGCCGGGCACCAGGTCGTCGGCCTCGCCCGCTCCGACGAATCGGCGGCCAAACTGATCGCCGCCGGCGCCGAGGTGCAGCGAGGGACCGTCGAGGACCTCGAGATCCTGGGCCAGGCCGCGAGCGCGGCGGACGGTGCCGTCCACCTGGCGTTCGACCATCAGGCCTCGGACTGGATGGATGCGATCGCCTCCAACCAACGCGCGATCGAGACCATCGGAGCCGCGTTGGAAGGGACCGGCAAGCCCTTCGTCGTCACCTCCGGCACTCTCATCGTCGCCGGCAGCCTTCCCGCCGGGCAGACCGGGACCGAGGAGGACGCGGCCGATCCGAGGTCGCAGGGGCCCCGGAACGCGTCGGAGATCACTGCCATCGGCCTGGCGGAGCGCGGCGTTCGCTCGTCGGTCGTCCGGCTGGCACCCACCGTGCACAGCTACCTCGACCTCCACGGCTTCATCCCGACCTTGATCCAGATCGCGCGGTCGAGAGGGTTCTCGGCGTACGTCGGAGAGGGCGCCAACCGGTGGCCGGCGGTCAACACCCTGGACGCTGCGAACCTCTTCCGGCTGGCCCTGGAGAAGGCACCGGCCGGGTCGCGCTGGCACGGGGCCGCCGAGGAGGGCGTGCCGTTCCGGACCATCGCGGAGGCGATCGGCAGGCAGGTCGAGGTACCTGCGGTGAGCATCCCGCTCGCCCAGGTGCAGGAGCAGTTCGGGTTCCTGAGCATGGCGGTACCGGTGGACAACCCGACCTCCAGCGTGTTGACCCGGACCCGCTTGGGCTGGAAGCCGGTCAACCCCGGTCTGCTCGAGGACCTGGAACAGGGCCACTACTTCCAGCTTCCGGTCGAGGCCTAGCGTCGGCCCGAGACGTGATGGCGGGCGGCCGCTTGCGGTCGAGCGGCCGTCCGCCCCTACCCGGCGAGGTGGTCACCCCCGCGGCGTCACCCGCGCGGGCGTGAACGCGACCGAGGCCTCGCTCGTCAGCGCCAGGAACGAGAGCGTCTCCTGGAAGTACAGCCGGATGCTCGTCTCGTCGTGACCGAGGTACCCGATCGACAGGTCCTGGCCCAGGCTCAGCTCGAAGTCGCCGCCGCGGGTCGAGAGCAGGAACGCTCCGTCGATGGCGGGTGCCCAGACGATCTCGCCGTCGAGCACCCGGACGACGTGTTCGTAGATCGGGTAGCCGTGTTCGGTGGTCTCACTCACCAGCGTGTAGGCGTCCGCGCCCAGAGCCAGCGCGTACGGTCCGGCCACGCCTGCCAGGCGCAGTGCGGACACGGCCCGGCTGATCGCCGTCGGGTATTCGCGGACCTGGGCGGGCAGCGCCATGGCCGGGTTCGACGAGCTTGCGCGAATGCCCTGGATGTGAGCCGCCGGATACCCTTCGAACACCGCCCGGTCCTCCGCGAACGCAATCCGCCGGGCCGCGTCTTTGACCGGCTGCCAGTCTGCGTCCCGGGCTCCGCGCGCCACGTCGTCGACCTGCTGCCTGTCCACGCTGAACGGGGCCCGGAGCTCGACGACCGGCTGGGAGCGGCGTAGATGGGAGACGACGCCTTCGGCCGGCGGGTCGACGCGGTCCAGGTGTCCGGTGTTCACCGCCGCCAGCTCGAAGCCCCCCGGCTCGGGCACGTCGACGACCCGCCGGCCGGCCACGTGGCGCTCGAACGTCCGCCGCGCTTCGGCCTCCAGGTCCGCCCAGGCGGCGGCCGACATGGGGGCCAGCTCACGGTGCAGGTTGTTCATCCAGGCGAACTCCTCTTCAGGTCACCGATTCCGAGAGAACCGTCCGAACGAGTATGGACGCCGTCCCTGGCCGGGGTGCCGGCGGTGGCGCCGGCCCCGGGCAAAGGCGGGAGCTCGTCGAGAAAGTCCACGGTCGGCGTGAAGAAGAGCGCGCCCGTCGTCGCCGTCGAGAAATCCAGGATCCGATCGTGGGTGGCCGGAGGGCTTCCCAGGAACATGTGCTCCAGCATCCGTTCGGTTACCGAGGGTGTGCGGGCGTACCCGATGAAGTAGGTGCCGAACTCGCCCTCGCCCGCGCTGCCGAAGGGCATGTTGTCGCGGAGGATTTGTCGCTCGGTTCCATCGGGATCGACGATCGTGTTCAGAGCCACGTGGGAGTCCGGGGGTTTGACCGCGTCGTCCAGCTCGATGTCGGCAAGCTTGGTGCGCCCGACCACTTTCTCTTGCGCCTCGACGGGGAGAGCGTTCCAGGCCTGCAGGTCGTGGACGTACTTCTGGACGATCACGTAGCTGCCGCCGGCAAACGCCGAGTCCTCGTCTCCGACCAGGACGGCGGAGGTTGCTACCGACCCGACCGGGTTTTCGGTCCCGTCCACAAAGCCCAGCAGGTCCCGCATATCGAAGTACTTGAAACCGTGGACCTCGTCGCGCACGGTCACCGCGCCTCGGAGACGATCCATGATCTCGGAAGCCAGAGCGAAGCACAGGTCGAGCCGCTGGGCCCGGATGTGGAAGAGCAGGTCTCCGGCGGTGGACACCGCCCGGTGACGAGACCCGACCAGCTCCCGAAACGGGTGCAGCTCCGACGGCCGCGAGCCCGCGAAGAGACGATCCCATGCGTCCGACCCCACGCCCGCGACGCAGCTCAGCTTCCCGTCGGGCTCCCGGAACCCCACCGCACGCTGCAGCCCCGACAGCTCAGAGAGCAGGTCCCGGACACCCGGCTCGCCGCCGGGATCGATGGTCACCACCAAAAAGATCGCGGTCCGCGTGACCGGACTCAAGACCGACTGCGGGACCACCTCGTCACCGGTTCCTGCCATGGCCAGGGCTCCTCTCGTCCAGTCGAATCCCCCGCGCGGAAAGCATTCGCAGGGTGGAGGGTGCCGGTTCCCTCGCCAACCGGATCGTAAAGGGTCAGCCGCCGGCAGAGGGAACGGCAACCCGAGGTGGGCCGGGCGCCCATCGTGGAGACGGGTACCCGGCCATCTGAGGGGAGGGAGTTACTGCATCTCTATGACTTCGGAGACCTCGACGGTCCCCCCGGCGGCGATGTGCGGACAGCCCTTGGCCGCCTCTACCGCGTCCTCCAGGCTGTCGACATTGACCACCGACCAGCCGCCGAACCCCGACTTGGTGCCTTCGGAGGTTCCAGCGCCGCTCACCGACGTCTTGGGCATGACGGGCGCGCCGCCATCGACCAGCTTCGGCCCGAGCCCGCCCATCCAGGCGCCCCAGGCAGCCATCACCTTCTCCTGCTCCTCCGGCGTGGGGGCCATGCCACCGCCGCCGATGTAGGCGAGGAAGTACCGTGCCATCGACTTACACTCCTGTGAAGCCCGAAAGTAGGGAACTACCTAAGTAGGCCACGACCGATCAAGTGAAAGCAACACCCGACCACCCGGACGCCCAGCCCCCGACCCGGCTGCAGCGGACACTGGACGCGCTCAACTCCCCCGTCCGCCGTGAGATCCTCTGGCTCACCCGCGACCGCGAGGCGTCGGCCGGCGAGATCGCGGGTCACTTCCAGCTTGCCGGACCCACGATCTCCGAGCACCTGCGGGTCCTCCGCCAGGCCCACCTGATCACGCAGCGGCGGGAAGGCACGTCCCGGCTGTACCAGGCGAACCCGGTCGCGCTGCGAGCCATCCGCCCGCTGGTCCAGGAGGCGGGATCCAAGTGGACCCCCGCCGACGGCGTCGCCGAACGGTCCCTGGTCGTGGCGCAGACGCGCCCGGCCGTGGTCTCCAGCGTCGTGGTGGCACTGACGGTCGAAGCGGCGTTCGCCTCCTTCGCCACCGGGGAGCGGTTCAGCGAATGGCTGGGGGTGCCGGTCACCATCGACGAGAAGGGACATTTCGCGACCACGCTCGAGTGGGGCACCGAGGTCCGGGGGCTGTACGAGATCGTGGTGCCCCCGGTGCTGATCGCCATGCGGTGGGATTTCGAGGACCGGGCGCTGCCCATCCCCGGTGCCGAGCGCAGTGCCTACCTGAGGTTCACGAGGGTTCCCCGCGGGACCGAGGTGCGGGTGCACCAATGGCTGGAGACGGAGGAGCAGGCTCAATTCCTGGCCAGTGCGTGGCAGATGGTGCTCGGGCGCTTCGCCGCGTACGTGACCGGCGCCGGCCCACGGTCTCCACGGCTCTCAGCGACCAAAGGTCAGCGCGCAGCCCTCATCGCCGGCGCCCCGGTAGCGTCTCGGGTGCGGGAGATGTCACAGCGGGCGTGATCACGTTGTCTCCTCGGTGCAGGCACGCTGGGATCAAGGAGGTGGCGATGAACGTGTTCCTGGCAGGAGCGACCGGAGCGATCGGGCAGCAGCTTGTGCCGCGGCTGGTTGCCGCCGGTCATCGGGTTCACGGCATGACACGCAGCGATTCGAAGGCGTCGATGCTGGAGGCATTGGGGGCGGTTCCGGTGGTCGCCGACGCGCTCGACCCCGACCAGGTGGCGGCGGCGGTTGGGTCGGCGAAGCCGGAGGTGATCATCCACGAGCTGACCGCGATCGGGTCGATCGACCCCCGACACCTGGACCGTGACTTCGGGGTGACCAACCGTCTGCGGACCGAGGGAACCGACCACCTGCTGTCGGCCGGACAGGCGGCGGGCGTCCGGCGGTTCATCGCGCAGAGCTATGGCTCGTGGTGGTACGTGCGCACCGGTGGACCGGTGAAGACGGAGGAGGACCCGCTCGACCCCACGCCCGCCCGCGAGATGCGACAGAGCTTCGCCGCGGTCCGGCACCTGGAGCAGGCGGTGCTGGGCGCCGGCTGGACCGAGGGGATCGTGCTGCGCTACGGCTCGTTCTACGGTCCCGGAACGTCGATGGCGCCTGACGGGGAGCAGTCCGAGATGGTCCGCAGGCGCCGGTTTCCGCTGGTGGGCGACGGCGGTGGCGTGTGGTCCTTCGTCCACGTCGCCGACGCGGCGGACGCCACGGTGGCAGCCATCACGCACGGTGCTCCCGGCATCTACAACGTCGTCGACGATGATCCCGCCCCGGTCGCCGAGTGGCTGCCGGCGTTCGCTCGCGAGCTCGATGCCAGAAAGCCGATGCACCTGCCGCGCCTGGTGGGCCGGTTGCTTGCGGGGGAGGCGGCAGTGGTGATGATGACCGACGCCCGCGGTGCCTCCAATGCGAAGGCCAGGCGGGAGCTGGCGTGGCGGCCGGCGCATTCAAGCTGGCGCCAGGGGTTTCTGGCGGCGTGACGCCCGTCAAAGCCGGAGTCACATGGCTGCGCTCCCCCGGCCCCCTGTCGGGAGGAGGAGCGCTGCCTGACCGGTGGGCGAACCGCTGCCGCGGCGCGGACATCCAGAAATTGAATCAGAAGCCGTGGAAGGTCCTGTAAATGTCCGGAACATACGTTTGCTCTCTGGTAGAATTGATGCATGTTGGCGGAGGTCTCGGCAAGCGCTGAGAGGGTCTGGCTCGGGTCTGATGACGAAGATCTCCAGCAACTCCTTCGCGACCTCCAGCAGGTCCGCCTCCCCGACCACCCACGCCAGGCTTGGGCCCGCCTGCAGATCCTCAACCACATCAAGAACTGCATCAACGCCATCGAGCTCGACCACATCAAGGTCCTGAAGCAGATCGAGAAAGGCGATCCCTATGGCGTCGACAACGCCGCCGACTGGCTCGCCCAGTCCATGCACCTGCGGCCCAACGCCGCCTACGCCAAGGTCTGCACCGCGTGTGAGCTGGAGGAGTTCCCCAACCTCTACCGCAGGGTCCACGAGGGCGAGCTGTCACCCGAGGCGACCACCGTCATCCTCCAGACCCTGCGACGGGTCCGCCGCCACCTCACCCCCGAGCACGTCGACGCCGTGGAGCGGGAGATGCTGCACGCGGCCCAGGAGATGGACCACGCGCAGCTGCGAGCCCATGGCTCCAGGGTCTTCCACCTCTTCAACCGGGAAGCTCACAACGAGGTCCCCGCGAAACGGAGCTTGCGGAGTTTCGGGGGGTGGGAGCGAGGTCCTCTACATCCCCGCCACCGCTGGCGCCGGATCCCCATCGGCGGCGGCAGCGGCTAGGCTTTCGCGGACGCCCCCACCATGTCGTCGAACCGGTCGCGGAGCGACGACGCCCCCACGCCGACCACAACACCGCGCGCGCTCATGGTCGCGGTGTCGGTGAACATGACGCCTTCCTCCTTGACCGTCCGAGTTACCCGGCCACCTGAACCCAGCTGCGAACCGGAGCGGTGGGTTCCTGGAGCTGAGCACCGAGCACGCCGGGTACGCTCCCCGCCAGCTCCAGCGCGAGGGCGCGGGTCTCGGCGCTCGCTTCGCCGTGGATCAGCGCGATGCCGTCCTTGACCTCGACCTCCAGCCGAGCCAGCGCGGTGCCCTCGGCCTTGAGGAGGTTCGCCACCTCGACGGTGATCGTGGCGTCGCCGCGGCACATCTGCTTCAGCAGGTCGTGCCGACTGACCACGCCCACCACCTCCGCACCGCGCAGCACCGGGGCGCGGTGCACGTCGGCCTGGAGCAGGCGCGCCGCAACCGCCTTCACGTCGGCGGTGCCATCCACGGAGACCACCTCGGCCGACATGACCTCCGCGACCAGGACCGCGCGTGCACCCTGCGCGCGTTCGGCGCCCAGGAGGTCACCCTCCGAGAGCATCCCCACCAGGCGCTTTGTCGCCCGGTCGACAACCGGCGCCCCGCTGATTCGGTGTCCGGCGAGGATGCTCGCCGCTTCTTTGATGGTCATGTCCCCGAAGAGGACGATGGCCGGGGCAGACATCACATAGCTCGCGTTCATAGGACTAAAGAACCGCGGCTGCCGCTGTCGCGGGGAGAGCCGAACGGCCCCTCCCCTGCGGGTCCACCGGCGGAGGGTCAAGCCCCCGCGTCACGGGGGACTCGTCGCGGAAGCCGCGCGTGTCGGCGAATCCTCGGGAGCGTCGCCCAGGGCGTCATCGCCCGAACGCTGCGCTCGGTGCTGGTCGCGACCCGGGTGCCATCTGGCGGGAGCGAGGACGCACAGCCCGCGGCCACCGCCGAGTAGCCCGCAGGGACCCGAGCACGGGGGGCCGTTCGGCCGTTTCGACAGCCGCCCCGGAATCGGACGCTGAAACTGCAATGAAGAGACCCTCGCGGCTGGTCCCCTCCTCCGGGGACGCCCTCCACAGCGCCGAACGGCACGGCCGGGCGATGACGGTGGACCGGCTCATGACTCGCCCGGTCGTCGTCGTCCGCACCGAGGCGACCCTCGGCGAGATCGCAAACCTCCTGCGCCGCCACCGCATCAGCGGGTTGCCTGTCGTGGATGACGATGATCGCCTGGTGGGCATGGTGTCGGAGAGCGACCTTTTGCGCCGGCTGGTCCGGGAAGCGATGCGGAAGCTGTTCCCCGATCGGGCTCCGACGGCGGCCGGGCACCCGACGCGAGCCACGGCGGACACGGCCCGAGCCTTGATGTCGCAGCCGGCGATCTCCGTCAGCCCGGGGACTTCCGCGGACGAGGCGCTGCGACTCATGCGCCGGCGCGCGGTGCGGCGCCTCCCCGTGATCGATGGGCGGGGGCGGGTGGTCGGGATCATGAGCCGCACCGACCTGCTGGAGCCGTACGCGTGCACCGACCAGGAGCTGCTCGAGGAGGTGCGAGACGGGGTGCTGCCAGGACTCGGCGTGGATCCGGGCCAGATCCGGCTCGACGTCGACGAAGGCAGCGTTTTGCTCGGCGGCACGCTCGCCGACCCATCGCTGGTCGAGGAGGTGGAGCAGGCGGTCCGGGACACGCCGGGCGTGGTCCAGGTCGAGTCACGTCTGCGGGCACGCCGTCACCCCCTCCCCCGCCGGAGCCTCTGATCCGGCTCAGGCGGGCCGTGGCCCCGGAGGAGCCGGCTGGTTTGCGTCCACCTCCCTGGCGGTCGCGATGCGGGCGCTCACGATCGCGAACCAGGCGAGCTGGGAAGCGATGAACACCCTCTCGAACAAGCCTCCGAGCGACCTCGGCCCGAACCCGGCCCGCCACAGTGCGACCAGGCTGACCAGCCCCAGGACCCAGATCGGCACCAGGAGCAGCCGGAGCGGCCGCATCAGGGGAAGGCGACCGAAGTCCAGCGTCAGCAGCAGCGTGCCCACCAGGCAGGCTGCGAACGCGATCCCGGCGGCCGCGAGATGCACCTCACCGTGGCGCGTGAGCGGGCCGCCGGGCAGGTCGTCCCGGGATAACCCCAGGACTCCCGAGCCGGCTGCCCAGGTCAGCAGGAGCATCACCCCCACCCGGCCGGCCCCGCGAGGACGCAGCGCGTACCAGATCGCGCCCGCCACCGCTGCCGAGAGGAGAAAGCGGATCTCGAAGTTGACGTCCATGAGCCAGGAGTAGGCGCCGTTGCCGTAGTCGCTCTCCGCGTTGTGCACGAGGTTCACCCCCGGTCGCAGGAATGCCAGCGCGATGTCGATCGCGACATACAGGGCGATGCCGATCAGGCTCAGCCATGCGAGCACGCGAGCCAACGCCAGGCCGGGAGGGGTCTCCACGCGCTCATCATCGTCGACCGCGTAGACCTCGGCAACCCGGCCCCCAAGCGCCCGATTTGTCTAGCCCCAGGCCGGGGTTGGGACCGAGCCCTCCGTCGATGGGAGTTACGTTCCGCTCGTGCCCAGCCGCCGAGACCCGCCGGACCGCTGCCGGGCCGCCGGGCGATGCAGCGCGCGGGATGGGTGATGGCTGACGTGCCTGCCGGAGCCGACGGTCGCGGAGGCGCGGTCATCGGATGGCGCATCTGGCTGCTGACCGGAGGCAACCTCGGTGCCTGGGCGAAGCGGTACACCTGGGCACCGGGGATCAATACCGCCTCCTGCCTGAGCATAGAGACGGAGCTTGCGGATCACTACGCCCCGGGCAGCAGGTGTCGTTGCGGCTTCTGGGGCGTGTTCGACCCCGGCGTCTGCATCACGATGCTGAAGAAGGCCGGGCCGGTCGATGGGGTGGTGCTGGGGTTGATCCACGCGTGGGGCGACGTCGCGATCCACGGCAAGGAGGGGTTTCGCGCCGAGCACGCGAGCGTCGCCTGCCTGTTCAGCGACCGGCTCCTGGACGGCATGCCCAGGTGGGTGACCCGGCTCGACGAACGGCAGTGGACCCTTCGCGCCCGGCGGCTGCGGCTGGCCTCGGAGCGCTACGGCGTCCCGCTGCTTTCGCTGCGGGACGCGCACTCCTCCGGGGTACTCGCTGAATTCGGCGTCAAAGCGCGTCCGGACCAGCTCACCGGTGCCGCCTAGCCTTCAGGCTCCACGCCTCATGCGTCCCCGGTTCCCGAAGCCACCGCCACCCCACCAGGCGAGATCGATCAGAAACCCGATCACGACAACCAGCCACCCGCCCCCGCTGAGGGTGCCGAAGGGGGCGACGAGCACCCACGCCAGCGTCGTCCAGGGCAGGAAGAAAAAGCCGAGCACGGGCCAGAGAAAGAACCCGTGGAAGGCGTGGCTCCAGCGCGCCGGCTCGGCCAGCCACCAGACGAAGATGGCGGCGCGCGGGCCGAGCAGCCCGAGCACCGTGATCAAGCAACACATGGCGGATCCTCCGGGGTCGAATGTCCCTGCCGGTCTCGATCTCCACTCGCGAACGCGCAGCGGAAGCCGATGTGACTCATCCCGCTATCGATCATCTGCGGACGGCGCGCGGCCGGTCGATAGCGCAGGCAGTAGGTGTCGGCGCACAGGAACGACCCGCCCTTGACAACCCGGCGCGGGATGCGGAACTGAGGCTGGCGCTCGTCGAAGCTCGTGTCCCTGTCACCTCCGCGAGGGTTGCGCGGCAGGCAGCACGCCTCCTCGCCAGAGGCGCGCCGCTCGCTCCACCAGTCGGAGGTCCACTCCCACACGTTGCCGGCCATCTCGTAGAGCCCGTAGCCGTTGGCAGGGAGCGATCCCACCGCCGCGGTGTGCCCGTACCCGGGCTGGGCGCGCCACGGGAACTCGCCATGCCAGTAGTTGGCGAGACGCTGACCGGGAGACTCCGGGTCATCGCCCCACACGTAGGTCCTGCCGTCGAGCCCTCCCCGGGCGGCGACCTCCCACTCGGCCTCGGTCGGCAGGCGGGCGCCCGCCCACCTGCAGTAGGCCTCCGCGTCCTCGCAGGCGACGTGCACCACCGGATGGTCCTGACGGGCGGCGATGCCCGAGCGCCGGCCCTCCGGGTGGCGCCAGCTGGCGCCCGGCGTCCAGCGCCACCAGAGGTTCAGGTGTCGGAGGTCGACCGGGCCCGGGGTGCCGGAGAAGACCAGTGAGCCGGGGACCAGATTCTCAGCTGGTGCTCCCGGGAACTGGGCCGGATCAAGCGGTCGCTCGGCGACGGTGACGTAGCCGGTCGCCTCCACGAACCGCGCGAAGTCCGCGTTGGTGACGGCGCCGCACGCGATGCGAAAGGCGTCGATCGCCACTCCGTGCACCGGCCCCTCTTCCGGGTAGAAGGCATCGCAGCCGAGGCGGTACTCGCCGGCCGGGATCGGTGCCAGGTCGGGGAGCGCGGGCAGCAGCGTCTCCATCACCGGCCGGACGTGAGGGCGGCTTCCAGCTTCTCCATGGCCTGGTCGATGGTAAAGGTCGCCGCCCGCTGCCGCGGCGGGAACTCCCGGAAGGTCTCCAGGAACTGCGTGATGATGGCCCGCGCGGCGAGTGCGATGTAGTCGTTGTCGATGAACCAGTCGTAGTAGGTGTTCGACGTCGTGTCGGCGCGCTCGAACGGGTCGGTCCGCAGGTTGAAGAGCTTGGGCACGCGGAGCATCGTGAACGGCTCGGCCCAGATGCGAAGTGTCCCCACCGCGCGCTGCTCCATGAAGACGACCTTCCAGTTGTCGAAGCGCAGGGCGAGCAGCTCGCCGTCGTCCGAGAAGTAGACCAGCCCTGGCCGTGGCCCCTTCTCCACCTGTCCGGTCAGGTAGGGGATGAAGTCGTAGCCGTCGATGTGCACCTTGAACGTGGTCCCGCCCAGCTCATAGCCCGTCTTGAGCTTCTCGGCGACGTCCGGGTCTCCGGCCGCGGAGAGCAGCGTGGGCAGCCAGTCGTGGTGCTGGATGATCTCGTTGGAGACCGCGCGGGCCGGGATGTGCCGCGGCCAGCGGATCAGCTGCGGGACCCGGAACGCACCCTCCCAGTTGGTGTCCTTCTCGCTCCGGAAGGGCGTCATCGCACCGTCGGGCCAGGTGTTCATGTGCGGCCCGTTGTCCGTGCTGTAGATCACGATCGTGTTCTCGGCGATGCCGAGCGAGTCGAGCAGGTCGAGCAGCTGCCCGACGTGCCGGTCGTGGTCGATCATCGTGTCGTGATAAGGGGACTGCCAGCGCCCGGCCTGGCCCACGTGCTCCGGCTTGGGATGGGTGCGCAGGTGCATGTGGGTGGTGTTCATCCACACGAAGACCGGTTGATCCGTCTCATGCACGCGGCGGATGTAGTCGCAGCAGGCGTCGACGGTCTCGTCGTCGATCGTCTCCATGCGCTTTTTGGTGAGCGGGCCCGTGTCCTGGACCCGCTGCCTGCCGACGCGGCCGAAGCGGTGGTCGACGGAGTCGTCGTCGGTGTCCGTCGCCCAGGAATGGATGACGCCGCGCGGCCGGAACTGCTCGTTGAACTTCGGGAAGTCCGCCGGAGACGGCCAGTCCGGCAGCTCCGGTTCCTCCTCGGCGTTGAGGTGGTAGAGGTTCCCGAAGAACTCGTCGAAGCCGTGGACGGTGGGGAGCAACTTGTTGAGGTCGCCGAGGTGGTTCTTGCCGAACTGCCCGGTGGCGTAGCCGAGAGGCTTCAGGAGCTGAGCGATGGTCACGTCCTCGGCCTGCAGTCCGACGTCCGAGCCGGGGAAGCCGACCTTGCTGAGGCCGGTCCTGAAGACGCTCTGGCCGGTGATGAAGGAGGCGCGGCCGGCGGTGCAGGACTGCTCACCGTAGGAATCGGTGAACCGCATGCCCTCGTCCGAGAGACGGTCGATGTTCGGCGTTCGGTAGCCCATCAGCCCGTCGCTGTAGCAGCTGAGGTTCGTGATGCCGATGTCGTCGCCCCAGATGATCAGGATGTTGGGCCGGTCGGAGTCGGGCATGAGGCTTCCTCCCTTGTGCTCGCGTGTAAACCGGTCGGCGGTCCCGCCCCCGCTCGTTCATTGGCGCGCAGTCAATGCCCCGAGCGGGACCTGTCGCCATGACGGAGTGAGACAAATAGCTGGGGACAGGAGCGCTACGCGGACGGATCCCGATCGCCGGCTCGGGGCGCCGGCGTGGCCTCCGGGGCCTTGAAATCGCCGTGCCCGAGGTCGGCGAGCCACCCCCGGAAGCAGCGATGCATCTGCTCCGCGCCGACCACCGGGTGCCCGGGCGGTGTCCACCGGGCCGGAAAGAGGACGAAGGGAAAGCTTTGGGACCCGCCCATGCCACCGTGCGAGCCGACGAGCTCCTCGAACGCCGGGATCTCGGTCGTCGCCTCGTCGTACGCCCCGTTGATCATGATGTCGGCGACGTGCTCGAAGGCGTCCGCTCGCTTCAGGTGCCGCGCGGCGTTGGGGCCGAACGGCGCCAGCGGGTCGTCGCCCTCGACGCGGCCCTCACCCAGGTAGTTGACGCCACACCGGCCGACCGCGAGAGGCCCGGCGCCGGCCGACCTCAGCATCAGAAAGCCGATCGCCGGGTGGTTCACGAGAGCGGCGATGAGGTCCGGGTAGAGTTCGTCGATCCGCTCTTTGGTGAGGCGGTGGGGCTCACGCGGGAAGTAGACGAGCCCAAGGCAACCGGACGCCATCACGACCAGCTCCGGAACCTCCTCCGGCTCCGCGGCCGTCCGCATGCGCCGCCTTCGCGCCTGGCGCGGAGCGCCCAGCTGGACCTGATCGTCGACCACCAGTCGATTGGTCGCGGTCCGCAGGGCCCCGGCCGCGGCGCCCCCGCCAGATCGCGCCTCGGTGAGCGTGCCGGAGAGGTAGGACAGGCCTTCGCTCCCCTGCTTCTCCGCGTCGAGCGAGGACGCTTTGGTCGCGTGTTTCACCAGGTCCTCGAGCGTCTGCCCGGCACGCTGCCTGAACGTGGCGCCCTGACTCTGGCCGTGGTCGGAGAGCACGACGAACTGATACGGTCGCGGCGCCGACTCGCCGGCCGCGGCGATTCTCTCGATCTGACGGTCGATCCGCCGGAGGACGTTCAGCGTATCGAGGCGCTCGATCCCCGAGTGATGGGCGACCTCGTCGTAGCCGAGAAACGTCGTGTAGACGACCGGACGCCCGGCGAACATGTCGCCGATGACGGCCGCCACCTGCAGGTCACGCTGCACGACCGTCGCCCACGCCCGCACCAGCGCATAGGACAGCGTGCGCCGGATCCGTGGCTCGATGTCGCGACGGCGCTGCTGAGCGGCGTACCAGAGCTCGATACAGACGTCGGCCACCGACAGCACGATCGTGCGAGACACGTTGTAGGGGTTTGCGAAGTACGTGAAGTAGTCCTGGCCCAGGCCGCCCGTCCGGTCTCGGCGCAGGATCGTGCTCATCGTGAGCAGCGAGTGAGGAGCGTCGCCAGAGAGGATGTTGGCCCGGCTCGCACCGTCGAACGCCAGCAGCCCCCTCCCGTCCGAATGCCGGCGCTCGATCTCCATCGCGTCCCGGGGATGGTTCGTCACCATCGCGCGACCGCGCTCCTTCTCCCACCAGCGGAAGGCCGGCATGTCGGCGTTGGACCCGTGCAGGAGACCAGCCTGGCAGGCGCCGGTTTGGGAGGACCAGTCCGTCTCCCATCGCAGCAACCGGTGCGACCCCTCGCTGACCAGACGGGCGATGTGCGGTACGGCGCCCATGCGTATCGCGTGCACCAGCACCTCGTGTGCGAGGCCGTCGATCTCCAGGAACACCACTCCCGGCAGCGACGAGACGACGCCACCACGACGCCGCGCGATCCGCCGCACGACGTTCTGGTAGTAGATGCTGTTGTCCTCGATCCCGAGCACGGTGGTGGCCAGTGCGTTGATCAGCGTGATGCCGAGCACCAGAGTGATCCCCGGCCAGACGCCGTCCACCTGGAACCCCGGCAGCAGATGGCTGGCCAGTGCCACCAGCGCGCCATTCACGACCAGGACACCGAGGCCAAGCGTCAGCACCCCGATCGGCAGGGCGACGATGGTGAGGAGCGGCCAGAGCAGCGCGTTCAGCGCGCCGATGACCGCCGCCGCCGCGAGCGCGGATCCGAAGCCGTGACTGTGGACGCCGGGAAGGATCGCGGTCCACGCGGCCACCGCGACCCCGTTGATCAACCACAGCAGCAGAACGTGGAGGACGGTGCTCCCGGCGCTGCGCTTCATGTCTCCGCGAGTGTCGCCACCATGTCCGCCTTGATCGTATGAAGACCGTTGTCGGCCTCGTCGAAGACGATAGAACGACTCGGCTCGAAAACCTCGTCGGTCACCTCGAGGCCATCCAGCCCGAACTTCTGATAAAGAAGATGCTCGCCGGTCGCGGTCTGACGGTTGTGCAGGCCGGGGAGACAGTGCATGAACCTGACATCCGGGTTGCCGCACCTCCGGATCAGGTCCGCGTTCACCTCGTACGGCAGCAGGAGCTCGATGCGTTCCTTCCAGAGACTGGCGTCCTCACCTACCGAGACCCATACGTCGGTGTAGAGGAAGTCCACTCCTCTGACAGCCGTCTCCACGTCGGCGGTCACCTCGAATCTGGCGCCGGTCTCGGCGGCGATGGACCTGGATGTGGCGATCAAATCTGCAAACGGCCACAGACTCTCGGGGGCGCAGATGCGTACATCCATCCCCAGCTTGCAGCCCGTCACCATCAACGAGTTGCCGGTGCTGAACCGGGCGTCGCCGAGGTAGCAGTAGGCGATTTCGTTCAGGGGCTTTGGCGAGTGCTCGCTCATCGTGGGCGTGTCGGCAAGCATCTGCGTGGGGTGGAACTCGTCGCTGAGTCCGTTGTACACGGGGACCCCGGTGTTGGGGGCGAGCTCCTCGACCACCTCCTGGCCGAAGCCCCGGAACTCGATCGCGTCGTATATCCTGCCCAACACCCGCGCCGTGTCCTTGATCGATTCCTGGTGGCCGATCTGTGACTCTCCCGGCCCGAGATAAGTCACGTGCGCGCCCTGGTCGTAGGCGGCCACCTCGAAGGCGCACGGGTGCGGGTCGATGGCTTCTCGAAGACGAGCGCGATCTTCTTTCCGTTAAGCCGTCGCCGCTCCTGTCTGCGCTTGCTCTCCGCCTTCAGATTGGTCGCGAGCCGGAGCAGGGAGCCGAGCTCTGCCGGGGTGAAGTCCAGCTCCTTCAGGAAGCTGCGGCCGCGCAAGCTCGGCACTGAGACGTCGCGGCTCACTGCACGACGGCGTCAGCCCTGGGTGGCCGGGCGCAGCTCGGCGCTCTGGTTGGCGGGTGCCTCCTTCGGCGGCAGGCGTCGCAGCACGAGCTTCCAGATCTCGGCCACGATCACGATCGAGAGGGAGACGCCGAGACAGATGCCCCACTGCGCGAGCTTCAGGTGGGTCGTCTCCAGCAGCCGCTGAAACAGACCCAGCTCGGTTCCAAGGATCGTGGTTATGACCGAAAGGAAGGTCATCTTGATGAGCTTCCCGTTCTCCAGGATCAGGCTCCCGAAGATGGTCCGCCGCTCGTCCGCGGCCTCGAGCGCGAACAGGATGGCGAACAGGTTGAAGGTCGCGAAGCCCATGGTATGGGCGAGGACGGCGCCACCCTCTTTCTCCGCGATGACGATGACCCCCAGGGTCCCGACGGCGATAACCAGTCCGATGACGATGACGTAGATCATCCGGGCGCGTGGCAAGATGCGCTCCGCCGGGTCCCTCGGTGGGCGATCCATCAGGCCCTGCTGGGTCTCACCAAAGCCGAGACCGATCGCTCCGAAGATGTTCGTGGTGAAGTTGATCCAGAGCGTCTGTAGGGGGATGAAGGGCGCGCCGCCCAGGATGTTGAAGATGCCGGCGCCGAGGAACACCAGGATGAACCCGAAGAGGCTCCCCATCTGGTAGCGGATGTACCGCATCAGGTTGTCGTAGATGCCGCGGCCAAGCTCCACCGCCTTCACGATGGTGGAGAAGTTGTCGTCCGTGAGGATCATCACCGCCGCCTCTTTCGAGACCTCGGTTCCTGTGATGCCCATGGCCACGCCGATGTCGGCTCGCTTCAGGGCCGGCGCGTCGTTCACGCCGTCTCCTGTCATGGCCACGATGTCGCCGCGCTTCTTGAGGAGGTCGACGAGATGGACCTTGTCCTCCGGCGCGACCCGGGCGATGACACCGATCTCGCCGATCTGGCGCAGCGCCTCGTCGTCGTCCATGGCCGTGAACTCGGCACCCGTGATCGCCCGCCCTTCGATCCCCAGCCGTCTACCGATCGCCTGAGCCGTCACCGCATGGTCGCCGGTGATCATCCGGATCTTGATCCCGGCCGCCTTGGCTTTGGCGATAGCGTCGGCGGCCTCGGGCCGGGGCGGATCGACGATTCCGACCAGGGCCAGCAGCGTCAAGTCAGTGAGCTGCGCCAGCAGGTCGCCGGCGGGGTCGAACTGCGCCGGGTCGAAGTCCTTGCGGGCGGTGGCCATGACCCGCAGACCCTCCCGGCCGAGCGCCTCGTTGGCCTCCAGGTACCGGCTGCGCACCTCTTCGACGGGGACCTCGATGCCGTCGGGATCGTGCGCCCGCGCCGCCCGCTCCAGCAGCTGGTCGGGCGCCCCCTTGACGTAGCACCGCACCACGTCTCTCCCGCTGTCGTCCTGCATCCGGTGAAACGTGGCCATCAGCTTGTAGGCGGCGTCGAACGGGACCTGCGCGATACGGGGATAGGTCCGGCGGGTCTCGTCCGGATCGACGCCGCCCTTCGCCGCCAGCACGACCAGCGCGCCTTCCGTCGGATCACCGACCAGCTTGCCGTCCTTGACCTCGGCGTCGGCGGCGAGCGCCATCGGTAGCAGGAACTGATCGAGTGCCGTCGGCCCCTTCCCGCCCACGTGTTCGATCTGGCCGAGAACGGAGTAGCCCTCGCCGGAGATCGAGTAGCGGCGTCCGATGATGAACATCTGGACGGCCGTCATCTGGTTCAGCGTCAGGGTGCCTGTCTTGTCCGAGTTGATCGCGGTCGTCGAACCCAGCGTCTCCACCGAGCGCAGCCGCTTCATGATCGCGCCGGCCGCTGCCAGCGTCGTCGTGCCACCGGCGAGGATGGCGGTCACGACCGCCGGCAACCCCGTCGGCACGGCTGAAACCGCGAACGCGACCGCGGTGAGAAAGAGCGTCGAGAACGGGATGCCACGAATGAGGCCGAGACCGATCGAGATGATGAGGGCACATGCGGCGATGACCAGGATCTGGGACGTGAGGCGATTGAGCTGCTTCGTCAGTGGAGTCTCCGCCTCCGACTTCGACTGGAGCATGCCCGAGATCCGACCCACTTCGGTGCCCATCCCGGTCGTCGTCACCAGCACCCGGCCGGCGCCTCTCGTGACCGAGGTGTTCATGTAGGCCATGTCCGTACGATCACCGAGGGGCGTGTCAACCTCTGGGACCGCCTCGACGCCCTTGGAGACGGGCGTGCTCTCGCCGGTCAGGGCGGCCTCCGCGATCTCGAGTGTGGCAGCCTCGACGATGCGGCCATCCGCAGGGACCAGGTCCCCTGCCTCCAGGAGGACGATGTCCCCCGGCACCAGATCGGTCGACTCCACCTGGGCGAGCGCGCTGCCGCGAACGACTCGCGCCTTGACGATCAGCATCTTTTCGAGCGCCGCGACGCTCGCCTCCGCCTTGCCCTCCTGATTCAGGCCGAGGACGGCGTTGAACAGAGTGAGGAAGATCAGGAGGAGTCCGGTGGCGAACTGCTCCGGCAGGAACAGGCTGAGTACTCCGGCGCCCAGCAAGACAATCTGCATGGGATCGCGATACTGGCGCAGGAAAGCCCGCCACCTCGGCTCTGCTTTCGCGGCGGCAAGCTTGTTGGGCCCGAACTTGTCCCGTCGTACCCGTACCTCGTCTTCGGAGAGCCCGGTGGCGGCGTCGACACCCTCTGCCTGCAGCGCGGCGCTGCGGCTGAGCGTGTGCCAGACAGGCCCGTCCGGGAGCACCTTTCCGTCTGTCGACATCGAGCCTGGCATACCGGGCGCGCTACTCGGGCCGGACGTACCAGCGGGACTGGGTGATGATCCTGGGCCTGTCTGCACGGCTTGATTCAAGGACCGCCGGTGGCGTACGGCCTTCAGGGCCGAGTGCCAAACTAGACAAATTCCTCAGGCGTCAGCGGGCGCCCGCCAATGTGCGTTCAACCGCATCGCGTGTCGAGGAGGGGCCGACTGTCGAGGCGTGCGGTACCCTCGTCGTCGTGCTTGCGGGCCGCCCGATGCCGAACTCTCGGCCCCGTGTATCGCTCTCCTCCTCGATCTCGCGACGATCGGGCTGCCAGGGCGGATTCGAGCACCGTCGCCGGCGGCGGGACCACCGCGACGCCACGATCCGGCCCTGCCTCATCGGCACCGCCCGGCACCACCGACTGCTTTCTGCCCGATAGTGGAGACCATGGACGACCAAGGCCCTCCCACCCGCCTCGTCCGCCGACCTCAAGTCGCGGTGGCACTGGTCGCGGTCGCGGCGGTCGTCGTCATCCTGGTCGGACTTCGGTTCACCGGGCCGCTGCTGGCGCCGCTCTTCCTGGCGTTCATGACCGCAGTCGTGCTCATGCCGGTCGTCACCTTCCTGGAGCGACGCGGACTGCCGACCGCGGCCGCCGTCGTGGGTGTCCTGGTCATCGTCCTCGTATGTGGGGGTGTGTTCGTCTTCGTCGCCTATGTCCAACTCGTGGCGCTGGGCGAGAAGCTGCCGGAATACGGACAGTTGCTGACGCAACGCCTCGACGCGGCGTTCAGCGGCAACACGAGCGTCCACCAGGCATTGACGGCCAGTGCGACGCTGAGCAGCAAGGCCATGGTAGCGGCCACCGCGCAACTCATCGCCACCCTGCTGTCGAGCACCGTAAGCATCATCTTCTTCGTCTTCATCCTGTGCCTCATGCTGGCCAGCGCGCACTCTTTCGCGCGTCAGGTGGAGCGGGTGACGGCGCCAGAGAGCCAGCTGCACGACCGACTTACCGACTTCTGCCAGCAGGTCCAGATCCAGGGCAGCATCAGAACACTGAGCAATCTACTCACCGCGATTGCGCTGACCGTCGAATTCGTCGTCTTCCGTATCGACTTCGCGTTTCTGTGGGGAATGCTCGCGTTCGTCCTGGGCTACATCCCGTACGTCGGTCTGATCATCGCGTCCGTGCCGGCGGTGATCTTGGCTTTCATCCTCCACGGGACTGGACTCGCCGTCGTCGTGCTGTTGATCGCGGTCATCTTGAACGCCGCCATGGATAACGCCGTGACACCGAGATTCGTCAGCACCCGCTCCCAGGTCCCCATGATCATCACCGTGGTCAGCTTCTTCTTCTGGACCTGGTTGATCGGCCCTATGGGCGCCATCTTCGCCATCCCAGCCACGCTGCTGGTGCGCACCTTGCTCGAGTGGCGCCCTGAGACGCAGGGCCTCGCCCTGCTGATGACGACCGAGGCCGGCCTCGCAGACCCGGCTCCCGAGACCGTGGGCTGAGCTCGACGCTCACCCGCCGCTACCAAGCGCACGATGGGTGAGAGCGTCCTCCGCATCACCTACATCGGCCACGCGACGCTGCTGGTCGAGCTCGACGGACTCGCCATCTTGACGGACCCGGTCCTTCGCGATCGCGTCGTCCACCTGAGGCGGTTCACCGAACTGCACCCGTCGGTGCGGGAGCGGATCAGTCACCCGGACGTGATCGTCATGTCCCACCTTCACTTCGACCACTACGATCCGCCCAGTCTCCGTGCTTTCCGCCGCTGCACACGTGTCCTCCTTCCGCGAGGGCGCGCCGCGCGAACGCTTCGAAGCCTCGGTTTCGAGCACCTGGTAAGCCTTGGCGTGGGCGAGCACGTGCGAGTCGGGGCGGTCGACATTCGGGCCGTCCACGCCGAGCACTCCGGCGCCCGTGGCGTTCCTCCCTGGCTGACGGGACCCGCACTCGGGTATGTGTTCCAGGCATCGCGATCCGTGTACTTCGCCGGCGACACGGACCTATTCCCGGGGATGTCGGCGCTCGGTTCCCCGGACGTCGCGCTGGTGCCGATCTCGGGATGGGGCCGGCGGGCGCCGGCTGGGGATCACATGGACCCGCGCCGCGCAGCCGAGTCCTTGAAGCTGTTGCGACCCAAGGTCGCCATCCCGATCCACTGGGGGACGTTCGCGCCTGCATGGAGGCGGGAGGTCTATCCGAACCAGGCATCAGCGCTGAACGAGTTCCGCCGTTACGCAACGGAGACCGCATCCGAGGTGGAGGTGTGCCCTTTGAACGTCGGTGAGACCTACGAGTCACGTGCGGGGGCGGTCTGACCTCCCGACGCCCGCGACCGATTCCCAGAGAAAGCGCTGGCGGCAGCCGATCTGCGGCCTGCCGCCCGCCTCTCCTCCGACCTCCTCCTCAGTAGGCGCCCTGGAGGATCTTCTGCTTCTGTACCTCGAACTCGGCGTCGGTCAGCACCCCTGCTTGCTTCAACTCTCCGAGTTGCTTCAGCTGGGCGAGGGTGTCGTCCGCGCTCGGGGCTGCCGGCGCGGGAGCAGGCGCTGGAGCCGGTTGCTGCTGTTCATACGCCTGCTGCTGCTGCTGCTCATCCTGCGCAGCCCACCGATTGGCTTGGCGGCGCGACACTCGATTGGATACGACGGTGGCGGTGCCTGCGATGGCTGCGGTCCGCCCCACGGCTCGAATGAGACCAGGCATCTTTCCCTCCTCGGTCAGGATTCTAAGGACGCAGCCTCGGTTGCGTCGAGAGCTGCCAGGATCGCTTGGATCGGAATCCGTCCGCCCGCCACCATCTGCGCGCCCTGGCGCCGCAGGGTGGTCGCGAGCGGCGCCGCCCAGCGGTTCTCATAGACGATCAAGCCGGCCGCGCTTCCTGGCTCGATAGCTCCGGCGGCCTCCTCGAGGTCCCCCTCGTCGAGGATTCCGGAGCTGGCGCCGGCGAACATCGTCAGATCGGGCTCGCCTGAGGCCTCTGGCCGGGTCACCTCGAGGTGCATGATCGACCCATCGGCCAGCTTTCGGATGAACTGGAGATCCAGGATTCGGATGATCCCGCGATCGACCAGATCACCAAGCATTCGAAGGCCTTCTCCAGTCATCTGGGTCTCTTTCGGATACTCGACGACCAGATAATCTACCGGCCCCATCTCGTCATAATCGGTGCTCACTTCATCACCTCACTCTTTTCATGACCGCGGTGCGCATCGGCCCCATCAGTGTGGGGGGCGCCAACAACCGGCCGCCCGGTCCCCCGCGAGCCCGATAGACAAATTCCTTGCACTGCGTGTGGGGCCGGGCGCTACCCCGCGCACCAGGATTTCCGCCGCCGGCCTACGGCTGGTAAGGGGCCGCTTCGCCGACCGCCGCGGCGGCCGCGCGATGGCGGTCCCGGCGGAGCATGAAGGAACCGATGATGGCGACGATGCCGCCGATGATCGCGATGATCGCGACCGCGTAGATCAGCACCACGGCGGTGAACAGGGTGTGGGCGAAGAGGAAGATCCCGATGATGATGCTCAACACGCCGAGGAGCCCGATTCCCCAGCCACCGCCGGTGAACGCGCGCACGATGGCGACGATGCCGATCACGACACCGGCCGCGGCCAGCAGCCAGATCAGGGTGGCGGGGATGATCGCGGACGCCCACAGCGGATCGCGGACAACGACCAGGCCGGCGACGATCCCGAGCAGGCCGGAGAAGAGTTTCCATCCCCACTGACGCCGATCGATGAACATCATGACGAGGTCGAACACGCCGCCCACGAACCAGTAGATGCCCAGAAAGAGCACCAGTGTGAACAGCGTCCGCGCGGTGTCCGTCAGCAGAAGGATGCCCAGGATCAGCCCTGCAATGCCCTCCAGCAAGACAAGCCACCAAGGGGTCAGCGCCACGCCAATCGGCTCCTGCGCCATCATGGACTGGTCTTGAACCGAAGCCATATGAGTCTCTCCCGTTCGCGGCGCGGATCAGGACAATGGACTGCCGCGTTGCGGTGCGAACCATTCACCAAGCCGGCTTTGCCCCGCCTGTCGCCTTCGAGCCGCCGACGACCTAAGCATGGGTGGTGCCTCAGGTGCCGGGGCAAACCGGGCCTCCATCAGTTGGACAAAACTCGTCGCCCCAGATGCAGCCAAACAGGGTACCTGGTACGCGCGCGGCTCCGGCCACCCGTTGACCGGCAGCGTTTTGTCCAACACGAGGCGCAATGCCCCCCACCTATCCACGAGACAAACCGCACGGTGGGGTGTGCGTCTGAATCCCCAAGCACCCCGTTGAGTGAGTAAGTATGTCGTCAGCCCCGACCGGTCACGCAGCACTGAGCGGCCGCGCTTTTGTCGCACTGGTCGTCGTCGGTGGTCTGCTTGGAATCCCAGCCGCTCTGCTCGCCGCGCTGTTCCTGGCCGCGGTCAACCTCCTGCAGAAGTTCCTCTGGCACCAGCTGCCCCAGATGATCGGCATGACCTCGGCGCCCTGGTACTTCGTGCTCGGCCTGCCGGTCGTGGGCGCGTTGATCGTGTTGTTCGCGCGCACCGTGCTGCCTGGTGACGGGGGCCACCGGCCGCTCATGGGACTGAGCTCCAAGCCGACAGCGATCTCGCACGGGCCCGGCGTCGCTCTGGCCGCTCTCGGCACGCTGGGCTTCGGCCCGGTGCTCGGTCCCGAGGCGCCCGTGCTTGCCCTGGGCTCGGTGATCGGAATGGCCGCGGCCCGGATCGCTCGGGTTCACGATGAGCGCCGCACCGCCGTCCTGTCCGCTGCGGGGTCGTTCTCCGCCCTGTCGGCGCTCTTCGATGGACCCATCGTGGCCGGCATGCTGCTGGTGGAGGCGAGTCTCCCGATCGGTGCCACCGCACTTTTCGTCTTGCTGCCAGGGCTGGTGGCGGCCGCGATCGGCTACCTGATCTTCCTCGGATTCGGCAACTTCGGTGGCCTCAACCACCCGGGCCTGCTCGTACCGAACCTCCCTGCCTACCAGGGCCTGCACGTGGCGGACCTGCTGATCGGGCTTCTGGTGGGCCTGGCGGCAGGAATCCTCGTCACGCTCATCCACCGTGCCGCATCGGCGATCGAAGCGCAGCAGGCGCGCCGCGGAGGGGTGCCTGTGCTGCTCCTGGCCGGTGGCCTCGGTGTCGGAGTCATCGCACTCATCGCGCAGCGACTGGGTGCGAACCCTGACGACGTGCTCTTCTCCGGGCAGGCGTCGATCGGGACGGTGGCGACGGCGACCTCCGCAAGTCTCGTGCTGGTCCTGTTCGTCGCCAAGACGCTGGGCTATGTCGTGAGCTTGGGGTGCGGCTTTCGTGGTGGGCCCATCTTTCCCGCCATCTTTCTCGGCATCGCGCTCGCCTCGTTCCCGGTCGCGTGGTTGGGAGTGTCGCCCACGTTGGCGGTCGCCGTCGGCGCGGCGGCCGGGATGGCCGCCCAGACACGCCTGCTGTTCGCACCCCTCTTGTTCGCCGCGCTGCTGGTCGGAAAGAACGGGTTCGACACGATTTCGGCAGCCGTCCTGGCGTCGGTCGCCGCCTGGTTGGCGGTGAATGCCCTGGCCCACACGCGGCTCGGGGGGTCCCAGGTCCCAGAGCCGGCCGGGGACGCCAAAGCCGCTTCATCCGTGGAGGGATGACGACGTGAGCACCGAATCCCCTGCTCCGACTGCTGGTGAGCCGCGCACCGCCGGGGGGATCGCGCGTTCCACCCTCACCGTGGTCCTCATCCTCCTTTCGGTGGTCAGCCTCACGCTCGCACCGATGACGCTCTGGGCCCGCACTCTGATTCTGGACACCGACGGATACGTGTCCACGGTGGCTCCTCTCGCGGCCAGCCCTGCGGTTCAAACCGCGGTCGTCAACGCCGTGGTGAAGCAGGTCGACGACCACCTCGACCTCAAGACCTACATCGACCAGGTATTGCCCCCCAAGGCCGTCGAACGGTTGCAGCCGGTGCTCAGGAAGGCGGCCCTCAATCTGGTCTCGACGATCACCACGAAGCTCGTGCAGAGCCCGCGATTCCAGCAGCTCTGGGTTGCCGTCAACCGCGCGGCGCACAAGCAGATTGTCAGTTTGCTGCTCACCGGCGCCACCGTCCGCGGTGTGATCAAGGTGGAGAACGGCAACGTCCAGCTGGACCTTTCCCAGGTGGTGTCGCTCGTCAAGCAGCGGTTGGTCGCCGCCGGGATCGGTATCGCGGCGAGAGTGCCTACCTTTGGCGCCACCATCACGATCGCTCACCTCCAGGGGTTCGACAAGATCCAGAGGTGGGTGCAGGCACTCAACGCGATCGCAGACTTCATCCCCTGGCTGGGACTGGTGTTCGCGGCCGCCGCGCTGGTCGCCGCCCGGCGGCGCCTTCGGGCCGGCATCGCGATCGCGCTCGGCCTCGCCGGTGGCATGTGCGTGCTCGCCCTCACGCTCCTGATCGCCGAGCAGCTGTTCACGGCTCCGCTCGTCGCGCGCGGTCTGTCGCAGGATGCGGCCACGGTCATCTGGGAAACCGTCGTCCGCAACCTGAGGACGGCGCTCCGGGTCATCCTGGTCGTCGCCCTCCTGATCGCGGCGGCCCTCTGGGCGGTCCGCTTCGTGCCCGAGATTCACATACCGCCGTCCGCCTGGGAGAAGGTGCTGGTCCCGTTCCGGACCCCGGCCGCGCTGTTCGTGGCTCGCTACGCCAACCCACTGCGGATCGGCGTGGTCGCCCTCCCCCTCGCGATCCTCATCCTCCTGGATGGTCCGCCGATAGCCCTCATCGTGATCTTTGCCTGCCTGGTTATCGTCGCCTTGGGGCTCATCGAACTCTGCCGCCGAGGATCCCGGCTGGGCGCCCCGACACCCGATCCGACCGACCCGTCTTTGACGCCGCCGCCGGCAACGGGACCGGGCGGCGACCCGGTGGGCGGCTGAGGGGTCTCCGCCCGGATCATCCGTCCTGGTCTGAGCCCCTCGACGACGACCTCCGTCCCGACAGGTTGGCGACCAGGAGGGCCACCACCGTCACCAGGTAGAGCTGACCCGTCAACGCCTCGAGGACCGCAAGCGCCCGACCCGCGGAGAGCCCCGGAACATAGTCGCCATACCCGACGGTCGCCAGCGTTATGTAGCTGAAGTAGAGGTAGTCGGAACTGTCGGCGGTCGCCTTGCCGGCGAAGTAGGGCTGGCCGCTTAGAGCACCGATCGCGTAGGCGAGGCTGGCGAAGAACATGCCGAACACGAGATAGATGCAGAGCGCGGCCATCACCGACTGCGCAGTGACATGGAAGTTTCTCAAGAACTCGCCGATGATCGCCACCGGTACCAGGGTCAGCAGCGCCGCCGCCGCCAGCTGAGAGACACCGAGCGCGTATCTCCCGCCGAGGATCAGGTCGGCGATGCCGCTGAAAGCCGCGACCAAACCTACCACCACCGCCACCCCGAGGAGGCGTCGGCTGACGGCTGCGCGAGACAGGGCGGCGGCCACCGCGGCCAGCTGGAGCAGGGTGCTCAGGGCCCTTCCCCAGGCGGTCGGTGGAGCAAGGATCGCAACGATCATCGCGGCCGTGAGCATTAGGAGCACGAACCCGTAGCGATAGACCGCCCACCTGCGACGCTGAGCGGCGTCGGAACCGTTCACGGCAGCGCCGGCGGAGAAGCCGCGATCAAGCCACAGACCACGACGGCGTCCGCCCCGTCTGTCGGATCGGGGCGGACGCAGCCGTGGCTCGACGTCCAGTTACTGGGCGACCGTCTCCTCATCGTGGGAGAACGCGTTGCGGAGTTCCTCCTCTTGCTCGTGGCTCAGGTTGGTGGCCATGATCTCGAAGTCCTGGCCGCGGAAGGCCTCCTCTACTCGGTCCATGACCGCACCGCTGGTGAGCACGAAGAGCGCCGAGGTGCCAGGGGTGATATTGCTCTTGACCGAGTTGATGAAGTCCTCGTCGATGCCGACTTTCGCCAGCGATCCGGCGAGCGCTCCGATGCCGAGGCCCACCGCGGCGCCGATGACGGGGATGAAGAAGATGAGGCCGAAAAGCATTCCCCAGAACATGCCGCCGAGCGCACCGGCGCCGACGAGGCTGTTGACCTGACGCGTCTTTGGGTGATCCTTACCGGCCTCCCAGGTCACCACGGCCGCGTCCTGTACGCGAATGAGCTCCTGCTTCTGCAGATGCTCGAGGGTCTTCAGCGCGGAGTCAGCTCCACCGACTGTCGGAAACTTGATTGCTATCAGGGTAGCCATACGTCCTCCTATTGACCGGGCCCCATTCGCGGAGCCGTGCGGTTACGCTCGCGTGAGTCAGTCTGTTGGCGGCCCGAACGCGCCGCCCGGTGCCCCGGAGCCCTCCTTAGACAGAACCTGACTCTGGCGTGGAGGTGTCAACTACCACCGTCGAGGCCTTCGGGACTCTTCGACATGGCCACATACCTCTTCCAGGGCCATACGCCATCGATCTCGACCGCAAGCGACCAACTGAGGACGATTCGAATCAGGACGATCGTCCCCAGCACGGCAACGCTGCCCAGAGTGGGTTGGAGGATGACCGTCTTGATGATGTCGGAGACGATAAGTATTTCGAGGCCCAGCAGAATGGTTCTTCCGAGATGCCTGCGGGCGTAGTGGTACGCCCCTGCCCGATGAGCGCGAATCGCGTACCAGACGGCAGAACGAGCCAGGACGAACAACGAGCCGAGGACCAGCACCGCGACGCCGATCCCCTCCACGACCTCCACCACGTCCTGCACGCCGTAGTGAAAGTTCACGATGGCCGCCTCTTGCTCCCTGCCAACGCTTCCCCGGGCCTGACCCACTTGGCTGATAGCGGCCAAGTGGGCCCGGGTGCCCGAGCGGAGTCGGCCCTTGCCCGCCGGCTCAGACTGACGAGTCCTTCCAGTGGACCGTGAGACCGAAGAGCACCAGAAGGTTGATCGCGATGATGACCAGGGACCACCAGGGGTAGAGGCCGATATTGAGCAGGTGCACGGCTGTAACCAGACCCACTGTCACGATGCCGAACCATCGGCCCCATGAGCGGTGGCTCATGATGGCACCGCCGGCGAGCATCTGCAGCACGCCGAAGACCAGCCAGAGCAGGGCCCAGATCCAGAGTGCTCCGCCCACCGCGTGACCGATGAAGAAGGTGGAGCGGAAGAACGCGAACAACCCCTCGAAGATGTTCCAGCCACCGGTGAAGACGATCATCAGCGCGGAGAACAGCAGCCAGCCGTCCGGGATCGTCGGTGCCGCGTCGACGGCGGAATACGCGCCCGAATTGTCGGTCACATCGGCCATCTCACATGCCTCCTTGGTATTGGCCCATAGCCGTATCTCCTTTTACTCTGCCACCAGCTTTCACGCTTGATTCACCTTACCGGAACCCTCCTCTTCGCATTCTTAACGCCGCCGCGGATGAAAACGTATCACACGCCGCCAATCGGCCCTTTCTCGGTGCCCGTCTGCCAGTCGAGACGAACGATGAGCCCAGGCTGCCTCGTCGACCTCCGCTCCCGCCAGGCGCTGCTTGTAATCGTCGCCGACTGCCGTCGGCGCCGGCAAATCCGGGGTATTCCCATGAGATTTATCAGGAGCTCGCAAACCCGCACTCAGCCTCGGCAAGGCGCGAGCCGACCGACACCCGGCGCACCCGCGTTCATGGTGCGCAGGCGGACGCACGGGCGGACCTGCGATTCACTTCCCGGTTGGACAAAAACGCGACTTTCCTTCGGATGTCGAGAAGTCAGCGGTTTTCGCTCCTGGCGGGAGCTACATCACACGAGCGTCGGGTCTGGCGCCGCCGAACGCGCCCCTGAACTGACCGTGGCCGCCGTGAAGGCCGCGTAGTCGCGATCGTTCTGATCGGCGTACTCCTCCGCGAAGCTGCCCAGTGCGTCCTCGAACGCCGTGCTGGTACCCAGGTAGCTCGCGATCGCGATCCGATCGCCCGACCGCGCATGTGCACGCGCCAGCGTCCATCCACACATCTCGCCATACGCGGTGAACAGCTGCGGCGTGAAAGCCTCCACCTCAGCCGAGATCTTGCCGTCCCACAGCTGCCGCATGTAGAAGTCCCGCTGGACCCCGTCGAGGCCCTTGACCCTGGCCCAGCCGAGAAGGATGTCGCTCGCCGCCTGCATGAAGCGCTGGCCCTCGACGACCCGCTGTCCGCTGTTGCCCTGCCGGCTTTTTCCCGCATATGGTTCGAGGACCGACCCCTGCGCCTCTTTGCACTGCAGGACGAGCGGGTCGCTGCGATAGCGCCCCAGGAACAGTGCGATCCAGCAGCGCGTACCCACGCTCCCCACACCCACGACCTTGCGAGCCACGTCGACCAATTGGAACCGGTCGAGGAGCCTCGAACGATCGTTGTTAAGGGTGGTGCGGTAGTTGCGCACGACGCTGTCGAGGAGCGCCCGGATGTCGCTGGTCTGGTCATGGCCGGTAGTGAGCTCGTCGATGGGCACGATGAGAGGCGGGTCGCTGACGAACGCAATGCGACCCCCGACCTCCCGGACGAGCTGCCGGTACGCCCGCGCGCTGTCCTTCTGCCGGGCCTTCGCCACGTTTTTTTGCACCGCCTTGACGGCCTTCTCCCCGGCCAGGCCCGCCCACTCCGATAGTGCCGATCCGACGTCGAGGCGCGAATACCACACATCCAGCTCGCCGGCCTGGGCAAAGGTCAGCATTGCCTGCCGGTAACGGCGCGCCGCCGCTACGGCCGCCGCCCGGCATTCCTTGCGCTTGAAGTGGGGCCGGGCGGCGACGACCATGCTCGCTGCCAGCCGCTTGACGTCCCACTCGAAGGGGCCGGGAGCGGTCTCGTCGAAATCGTTAATGTCGAACACCATCTCGCGCTCGGGCGACTGGTAGCCACCGAAGTTGGAGAGGTGGGCGTCGCCGCAGAGCTGGACTCGCAGGTCGGTGGTGGGCGTGTCGACCAGGTCTGCCGCCATCACCGCCGCCGAGCCCCTGAAGAAGGTGAAGGGGGAGACGGACATGCGCTCGTGCCGGATCGCGATCAACTCGGGGACCCGGGTCGTCTCCTGCGCGGTCAGGATCGCCACCGGGTCGCGGCCGGACGCACCACCGTCCCACGCCGCATGGCTGCCCAGTGGCGGAAGCGGAGCGCGTTTGGTGCCTGAGGGCGCAACGCTCCTCGCGCTCGCGGCTCTGGCGGATGGTTTGTTTCGAGGCTGGTCGGTCACACTGGTCACGGTTTCTCCCTTGCCGCCACCTGGCAAACTCTCCGGCGCCGGCGCATGGGTGTCACGTTAAGGGAACGTTAGGTCTGGCTCGCTGACCTGCGAGGCCTGCAGCCACACCTGGTTAGACAAATCGACGGTCGAGCGGCTGGATAAAAAAGGCCTTCTGTGTACAAAGCGCCTTCCCGGGCGCCGAATGAGGTGCTCATGTAGACAAACGCCATATTCTCAGTTTGAACTACGCAGCACGGGCTGTTCGGCCGGCGTCTCGGGTGCCTTTCATCCCTTCTGGATGTCCTTCAGCTCCAGGTTGCGCTGAGAGCGGCGACGACCGCCCAGCGCGAACAACCAGGTGATGAGCGCGGCTCCGCGGTTCGTGAACCCCGTCAGGAAGGTGATGTGGACGGCGAGCCACGTCACCCACCCGGTGAACCCGCTGAGCTTGAGGCCGTGGAATTCCACCAGCCCGTGCCCGCGTGCCAGGTAGGCTGCGCTGCCGAGATCGAGGTACCGGAAGCGACGGTTCGACGGGAGGCAGAGAAGGCTGCGGCGGATCATGTTGGCCGCGTGCAGGCCAGACTGCATGGCCACCTCCGCCACTCCGGGCAGGTCGCGCAGGTTCATCATGTCGCCGACGCAGAAGACCTCGGGATGTCCGGGCAGGGTGCAGTCCGGTTCCACCAGAACTCTTCCCTGCCGATCGGCGCCGGCACCCGCGGCTTCCACCAGCATCGAGGCCAGCGGCGATGCATGGACGCCGGCGGCCCAGATCACCGTCCGGGTACCGATGCGGGAGACCCCGCCGTCGCTGCTCTGCAGCTCCACACCCGTGGCATCGATCGAGCGGGCGAGCGTATCCATCCTGAGCTCGACGCCGAGATGCCGGAGCGTCCGCACAGCCCGTCCTGCGAGGTGATGGCCGAAGGCTACGAGCGGCTCTGGGGCTCCGTCGGCGAGGATGACCCGGCAGCTGGACGGATCGATGGCTTTGAACTCGTCTCGCAGAGTGCGGGTGGCGAGCTCACGGATCTGCCCCGCCAGCTCGACGCCGGTCGGCCCGGCCCCCACCACCACGAACGTCAACCACGACGCGCGTTCCTCGGGGTCACGGGCGAGCTCGGCGGTCTCGAACGCACCGAAGATGCGCCGGCGGATCTCCTGCGCGTCGTTGATCGACTTCAAGCCGGGCGCGTGAACCGCCAGCTCGTCGTGCCCGAAGTACGACGTCTCCGTCCCGGCCGCGACGATGAGATGGTCGTAGACGAGGTCGAGCACGGATCCGTCGGGCGCCCTGGCTTGGACCGTTCGTCGGGGCAGGTCGAATCCGATGACCTCTGCCAGCAGGACGCGAACGTTGTCCTGGCCTCTGAAGATGCCGCGGAGCGGCGGCGCGATCTGGCCGACGTTGAGACCGCCGGTCGCACACTGAAAGAGCAGCGGCTGGAACACGTGGTTCGCGGAGCGGTCGACGAGCGTGATCTGCAGCGGGCAGCGCCGCAACCTGCGGGCCGCCAGGAGCCCCGCGAAACCGCCGCCGATGATGACCACGCGCCGGGGAACGACGTGGTCAGGCAGCGGTTCCACGAAGTCAAGGTAGGAGGTCACCAACCACAGGAGATCGCCCCTGGGGCGATCTCTTGGACAAATCCGTGCGGACGCGAAGCGGCCCGCCCGCGCGCGCTCAGCTCCTGATGACGTTCACCGTGCCAGCCCCATGGTCGAGCTGGTAGTCCAGATTCATCGCGGCGTTGATCAGCGCCAGGTGACTGAAGGCCTGCGGGAAGTTGCCGAGCTGCTCACCCGTCTGGCCGATCTCCTCGGCGAACAGTCCGGTCGGGCTGGAATAGGTGAGCATCTTCTCGAACACCAGCCGGGCATCCTCCAGCCTGCCGGATCGTGCCAGGGCGTCGACGTACCAGAACGTGCAGATGGAGAACGTGCCCTCCTCGCCTCGCAACCCGTCAGGGGACGCACTCGGGTTGTACCGGTAGACGAGGCTGTCCGACACCAGCTCCTTGTCGACCGCCCGCAGCGTTGACTGCCACATCGGGTCGGTGGGCGCCACGAATCCGACCAGCGGCATGAGCAGCACGGAGGCGTCCAGCACGTCGGTGTTGTAGTGCTGCACGAACGCGCCCACCCGGGCGTTGAAGCCCTTCTCGAACAGCTGGTTGTAGATGCGGTCCCGCTCCGTGACCAGGCGCGTCAGGTCGGCGGGCAGGCCGTGCTCGGTGGCGAGCCGGATCATCCGGTCCATCGCGACCCAGCACATCAGCCGCCCGTAGGTGAAGTTCTGGCGGCCGCCTCGGGTCTCCCAGACCCCCTCGTCGGCCTGGTCCCAGTGAGTCATCAGCCAGTCCATGATCCCCTGGAGCTTCACCCACCCGGGTTGACCGATGCGGAGACCGCGTTTGTTACCGTGATAGAGCGAGTCCATGGCCTCGCCATAGATGTCGAGCTGGAGCTGGTCGGCGGCCCCGTTTCCGATCCGGACCGGACGCGACCCCCGGTACCCCTCGAAGTGATCCAGGGTCGTCTCGACGAGGTCGGTGGACCCGTCGATCCGGTACATGATCTTGAGCGGTCCCGAGCCCTCGCCCACCTGGTCGGTGACCCGGTCGCGCATCCAGGTCATGAACTGGAGCGCCTCCTCGTCGAACCCGAGGCCGAGCAGGGCGTAGATCGAGAAGGACGCGTCGCGCACCCAGGTGAAGCGGTAGTCCCAGTTCCGCTCGCCGCCCACCTGCTCCGGCAGGCCCGCGGTCGGTGCCGCCACCACTGCTCCCGTCGGCGCGTACGTCATCAGACGAAGCGTGATGGCCGACCGCTGCACGACCTCGCGCCAGCGGCCGACGTACGACGATCGGTCCAGCCAGGAGCGCCAGTCCTGGATCGTCCTGTCCAGGACTTCACGGATCGCCCCTCGCTCGACGGGTCGAGGAGCCGCGTCGGGGCCCGATTCGAGCATCACACCCTCGACCTGGCCCTGCGTGAGCGTGATCTCGGCGGCGACATCTCTCCCCTGCGGCTGCAGCGGGAACGTCGAGTGGAGCGCCAACGTCTGCAGCGGGGACGTAAAGAGCGCGCCGGAATCATTGACGGTGAGCTCGTGATCGGCCCGCCCGTAGTCGATGCGAGGCGCACACTCGACCCGGAAGCGCATGGTTCCCCTGACCGCCCGTATGACCCGCACGATCCGGCGCCGATCGGTCGGTTTCCGTGGTTCGTGGAGCGGCATGAAGTCGAGCACCTCGCCAACGCCGCCTTCGGTCATGAACCGCGTCACCAGGACCGCCGTGGACGGGAAGTAGAGCTGCTTCTGCACGGAGTCGGTCACCGGTGCGATCCGGAAGTGGCCGCCCTTGTCGTGGTCGAGGAGCGATGCGAACACGGTGGGCGAGTCGAACCGCGGGCAGCAGAACCAGTCGATGGTCCCGTCCAGCGCGACCAGCGCCGCCGACTGCAGGTCTCCGATCAGGCCGTGGTTCTCGATCGCCGGATATCTCACTCGCTCGGTGGCGGACGAGGGAGTGCTCACACTCTGCGCAGCCATGACATCAATCTCCTTCTTTGTCGTTCGTTGACGGCATTCGCCGCACGTCGATCCACCGGAATTGCTGCTGAGCGCGAAAGCGCGTCTATGCGGTGGCGCTCGCGTCCGCTTCTCCAGGCGCCTTGCTGCTCGAGGGGGCCGGGGCGCTGCCCGGTGGGAGCAGCAGCGCAGCGGCAAGACCGATCAGCGCGATGATCGTCATCGTTACCAGTGCGGCCGCGTAGCCGCCGCCTCCTCGGATCTCCGAAGACACCAGCACCGAGCCGACGATCGCGGTTCCCAGCGAAGACCCCAGGTTGGAGACGCTGCGAGACAGCCCCGAGATCTCGCCCTGGAGGTTCTCGGGGAAGGCCGATTGCACCAGGTTGGCCGACGCAGTCAACATGACTCCGACTCCCAGGCCAAAAATCAAGAGGCCCGGCGCGAAGGAAAGTGGACTTGATGTGTCAGGGACCAGTACCAGGAGCACGACGACACCCAGCACGGTTCCGACAAAACCGCATCGGATCAGGAATCTCTGCGAGCGCCGCCTCGCCAGCCGCCCGGCGAACACGGACGAGAGCAGGATGCCGAACGTCGCGGGCGTGAGGATCAAACCGGTCTGGATCGCGTTGTGATGACGGATCGTTTGCAGGTAGACAGAGATCACGAAGAACGCGCCCTGCATGACCAGCCACTGAACGTTTTGCGTGATGAGACCCAGGTTCGACATTCGGCTGCGGAACAAGGCGGTCGAGAGCAGCGGCGCCCGGCCCTTGTGTTCCCGCCTCCGGATGTGCAGAAAGAACCAGACCAGGATGACCGCGCCGATGGCGACGAAGAGCCAGACCGGCGAGATGCCGCCCTTCGGAATGATGACCACCGAGCCGATCTTGAAGTCTTCCCTGGCGGTGACCCAGCCGTACGTCCCTGACTGAAGGATGCCGAGGACGACGAAGAAGAGGCCCGCGGCCGACAAGATGGCTCCCTCCACGTCGAACTTTGGCTTCGCCCCCTGGACGCCGGCGTCTCTGATGCGGCGCGTCCCGATGATGATCAGGATCACGACCAGCACCTGCAGGATGAAGGAAGCCCGCCAGCTGATGGTGGACGTGATGAGCCCACCGATCAGGGGGCCCATCGCCGCCCCCAGGCCGGCGGCGGCGCTGATCACCCCCAGCGCTCTCGCGCGCTGCGTGAGATTCGTCGAATAGACGGTCACCAGGATGTAGATCGGCGGGATCATGAGCGCCGATCCGATGCCTTCGAGGAGCGAGTACCCGACGATGAGCACGCCCAGCGCCGGCGCCAGCGCCGCGACGAGTGCCCCCACCCCGTAGACGATCAGGCCGGCCCGGAAGCACGCCTTTCTGCCCCAGATGTCCGACAGCTTGCTGCCGGGGATCATGAGTGCCGCCATCGTGAGCGTGAAGACGGTGATCGCCGTCTGCACGCCGATGACCGTCGTGTTCAGGTCGTGGGCGATGTTCGAGACGGCCACGTTCATGTTCGTGCACGCGTAGCTCGCGATGAACTGCGCGAGAGCGAGCGGCAGCAACATCGAGCCGGGGGACCACGTGGACGCGCCCGCTACGGAACCCCCGGTCGGCGCGGCGCCCGACTGCCGCCCGTCCGCGGCCATTTCGCCGTCTCCCTCGTGCGCAGCCGTGTTGTCACTGGCCATAGCAACCAAGACCACAGAAGCATCGGGGAGGGGTGGCCAAAGGACTCGACCTCACCGAGGTCTGGACAAATCCCTCATGAACCGGCACCCCAGGGCGGCAGGTCGCTGCGGGATGGACTGGAATTCGTCTAGGGGGCGAGCGCCCGTCACTGAACTCCCGACCCCGAGCGCCGCATCCTGAGGATCGAGACGTCGGTTCAGCGACCTCCCTCCCTGGTCCCCACCCCCGCCGGCGTCTCTCTCTTTCCTCCCCTGGTGAGTTCGGGCGCAGCCGTTCCCTGTCGCTTGGAGTCGTCAGGATGCGTGCGCCGCGATGGTTTTCAGTGCGAGCGCGACTCGATCCGCGAACTCGTCCATCAAGTCACACTCGGCCGTCGTGAAGGCCTCTCCGCCTTTGCGGGCAAAGACGAAGACACCGAGCACGGCGGAGGCTGCACCCCGACCGGAGGTGACGGGCACCGCGCGGAGGATCTCCAGCCCATCCGACGTATCCCAGCGTAGATCGAGGTGCGCACCGGTGCGGGTGACTTCATGGACCAGCGAGACACGGAGTTCCGGGTCGGTCCTCTCGGCGCTCGTGGACCAGGCGTCCGCGGCGACGATCGTCGGTGTACCGGTCGGGTCGGAGGAACGTGCGACCAGCACCGCAGCCCCACGGATCAAGTCGCGTACACGCTCTGAGGCGACCGCGTAGACGTCCTCGACGTCCGTCGCGGCTCGGAGGGCGACGACCGCCGCCAGCAGCCGGTCCCCGTGCTTGGGAACGTTGCCCGCACCGACGTCCTCGGCACGCAGGACCACGTGCGTCACCTCTCCGGAGGGGCCGTGGAGCGGCACGATCTCGACCTCACAGAGCCGGTGGCTCCCGTCCGGGCCGGATGGCGCGATCCAGCCGCTGATCCGCTCCGGCTCGGCCGATCTCGACGCTCGCTCCACGGCCACCGCCAGGGGATCATTCGGACGGCCGCCCCACAGGTCGCGCAAGGGGAGGCCCACGATGCCCACGCCGCCCGCGGCCACCCGCTGGAACACGGCGTTGGAGCGGACGATGGCCGGCGTCGGGGTCAGGGAGGCGAGCGCGACGCCGAACGTGGAGCTTGCCATCCACGCTTCGAAGAGGTCCAGGACCCGCACCGGGTCGGGAGCGCCATCGAGCAGTGCCATGAGCTGCATGGGAAACACGGCCGACGGCGGGTCGGGTGGCGGGGTCGACCCGCGCGGACCGGGGCCGGTGACACCCGTGGCAGCCACCTCCTTCCCGATCAGGATGACTCGTGCTCCCTCGGGGCTCGTGACCGGCCAGCAGTCGAACGCGAACAGAGCCCGGCGCCGGCTTCCCAGCACGTTCAGCTCCCAGCCCCGCCGCCTCCTCGGGGGGGAGGCGTATGCCTGCACGCCCTTGGCCCTGTCGAACGGGTCGACGAAGTCGGCGAATCGAAGACCTCGGACACGCCTCGGAAGCAGGTCACTGAATCGCAAGAAGGCGGTATTGGCGTCATCGATCCGACCCTCTTGATCGAGCACGATGACGATCTCGTCGACCAGGTTGGCGACCATCCGTATGGGATCCGCCGTGCCGTCTGGTCGACGAGCCGTCGCGGCCCTCTCTTCCTCAGGTCGGTCGTCGTCTTCCTCGGGAACCAGGATGCCCTGTGCGGTCAGTGTCGCGACCCGCATGGAGAGGCCGTGGGCGTGACGCTCGAACTTGATCTGCCGAAGAAGCTCGATGTCATCGGGTGAATAGCGGCGCTGGCCGGACGACGTCCGGACGGGCCGCAGCGTCCGGTGCCGGCGTTCCCAGGCGCGGATCGTGTGCGGCGATATTCCCAGCATCGACGCCACCTCACCAACCGAGAAGGTGAGCCGGCTGTCAAGGCTGCTCATTTGAGGCCGAGGCGACGGGCGAGGACGGTGCCGATCCGCACGTCGAGCGCGATCGCGTCGGCACCCACCTGACGCCAGAGCTCAGGCCTTCGGTTGAACGGAACTCCGGCGACCAAGACACGGATACGGCGCTCATGGAGCGAATCGATCGCCTGCACGAGCGGCGGGATCCCTGGTGTGACGCCGGCCGACATGCAGTTGACCCCAGCCGATATGCAGACGAGTCGCGCCCGGAGTTCGGTGGCCTGGCGGACGACGTCAGGCCAGCGAACATCGGGTTCGAGGACGTCCACGGCCCAACCCTCGTCTTCCAGGGCGGCGGCCAGCATCTTGAGACCCAGCCGGTGCGGGTCCCCGAGCGCGGCTGCGAGGACACAACGGAGCCCCCGCGGTACGGGGTTGGGCACCGGGGTCGCGGGCAACTGCGCGACGACCTCCTCCACCACCGCGGCCGCCCGCAGCTCGTCCGCGGATGTGGCGAGCCCCAGGTACCACAGGTTTCCGACCTCGACCTGGGCCGGATGCAGGAGATCGGCGATGGCAGCGGTTCTGGAGCCGGTTTGGAGAGCCACCCGTCGGGCCAGTTCGTGCACCCTCTCGGCGTCTCCTTCCCGCAGGGCCTCGCTTGCTTCCTTGATCGGAAGGCGCGCCGCTGCCCCGGCTCGGCGCGCATCCCCTCCACTGGAGCGGCGCTCCGTCGAGGGGCGCTCGGTCGTGATCATGACGCGTCTACCTCCCCAGGCCGAACCCTTGACGACTCATTGCATGGGCATACGATCTGGCCCAACCCACGGGCTTGGCCAAGCCCTTTGCCCCCCATGAGAGGGGCCCCGATATCCACATCGGGGGACAGCGGCCATGCACGTTACACCGTATGACGGGCCGGCGCGCCACGACCACCCCATCGGGGGGGCGCCGTGGATACCGAATTGGGGGACATCAAGCAGTCCCCCAAAGGGGACAGCGGCCGGTAGCCAGGCAACCGGTCACGGAATGGACCACGAGCGTGACGCACCCGGTGCGCCTGACCCGGCTGCGTCAGGCCTCAGCCAGTCCAGTGGCTGCATGGGCGAGCGAGACCACTGGAGATCGCGACGATCGCCGCCTCGGTGCGGTTCTCCACCCCCAGCTTGGCGAGGACCCGCTTGACGTAGGTCTTGGCGGTCTCCTGGGTTACCGCCAGCTCGCGGGCGATCTCTTTGTTGGTCTTTCCTTCCGCAAGCTGGGTCAGGACCTCATGCTCGCGGACCGTGATGCCGAAGGGCCGTTCCATGCGCGCCGGAGGTGCGATCCAGTTGGGGAGTCTCACCCGGTCGGAGGTCACGAGCCGTATGGACTGCCGTAGCTCGTCCAGGGGGGCGTCCTTGAGCACGTACGCGGCGGCACCGGCGCGCATGGCCTGCTGAGCCGCCAGATCATCGGCAACCGCGGTGAGGACCACGATCCGGACGTCGGGCAGCAGGCCCCGGATGACGCGAATCACGTCGACGCCGCTCCGATCGGGCAGGACCACGTCCATCAGCACCACGTCGGGCAGCAGATCCAGGGCACGCTCGAGCGCTTGCTCCCCGGTGACCGCCTCACCCACGACGTCAAATCCGTCTGCCTGGTGCAGGGACGCGTGGAGACCGGCTCGAACGGCCGGCTGCTCGTCGACGATGAGGACTCTGACGCGACGGATCGCGGTGTAGACCTCAAGCAACGGGGCAGCCGCAGCGGTAGCTCCGCCATCCCCTATCGGCCAACGGTTGGTTCTCGCCGCCACCGAATTGACGATATGCCCCCGTCTTCGGACGCACTATCCCCCAAAAGAGGACGTTGCCGATCGCGGCCAGCAAGAATCGAGCGGAACTCCGGGGCGATCCGGAGCCTTACCGACGAATGGACGTCGACTCAGTGGTTACCGGAGGTCGTCTCGTAACGGCTGGCGGCGCTGTCTCCTCCCCGCGGCGTCGCCACCGGCATGGCCTGGACCATCCCGGTCGTCAAGGCGAGTACCGCGGCCTCGGTCCGGCTCCCCACTCTGAGCTTTCCCATGACTCGCTTCACATAGGTCTTGACGGTCTCGGATGTGATCCCGAGTTCCATCGCGATGACCCGATTCGGTTTGCCTTCTGCGATCCGGGCCAAAACCTCATGCTCCCGCTTGGTGAGCAGGGTCACCAGGTCCCTCCCGGGGTCTCCCGACGAGGCCGCGGGAGAGGTCCGCGCCCGCCACCGGGGTACCGCCCAGCGGATGGTGCTGCGCACCTCGTCGGCACTGGCGTCCTGCACGATGTAGGCCACAGCCCCTTCCCTGAGCGCCCCCGCGACCGCGTCCCTTTTCCCGTGGTCCGTGAGGATGACGATGCTGACGCCCGGCAGCTCTTGATGGAGCGACCTGACGAGGTCCCCGCCGGCGGTTCGGGGGGGCAGCTCGATGAGGACGACGTCCGGGTGCGTCTCCCGACCCACGGCGATTCCCGCCTCGGGCTGACCGACCATCGCGATCACCTCGAACATGGAATCCGCTCCCAGGATGAGGCGCAACCCCTCTCGTACGACCGTGCGCTCGTCGATGACGAGGACCCGGATCGTGTTCTGCCCGCTACCGCTCAGCACCATGCTTTGCTGCCACCCGAGGCGCTGCGGCCATGGCGCTCGTCGGTCGTGCCGTTGAGAGGCGACCATTTGGGGCGGTTACCCAGGGTCCTGGAGATCGCGTCCTCCCCTGCGTCGTGAGATTTGAGTTCGTGCCACGACCGCAGCTGCTGATCATCAGCGTACAAACCACGTCCGGTGTGAAAAGCGGATCGTGGGGCCACCCTTGACAAACCTCGCGTCCCCCGGAATGGGGGAACGAACCGCTGCCGGCGGACCGTGATTTGTCGATGGTGGGTCCGGCGCCCGAGGAGTCAGCCCGCCTTCCGGACCACGTACCCCAGGAAGTCGATGCTCCCACATCCCACGGTGCGGAGAACCGCGCCCAGGTCGTCAGCTCCGATCCGCTCGACGACGACGGCGGCGGCACCGGCATCGGCAGCTTGCTGAGCGAGCACCTCGTCGACGTCGTCCGACAGCACAACCACGCGCGCCGAAGGCGACTCACGAGACGCGGTGCGGGTGAGGAAGAAGGCCATCTGATTCGGAAGCCGGGAGTCGATCAGGACGACGTCCGGGTGGACGGTCCGCAGCGCCGTCAACGCGGCCTCGGGTTCGGTGACCGCTGCAGCGACCTGAAGTCCGGGAGCGTCCTCCACGACTCGTCGAATCCCTTCGCGAAGTATCGCGCTGTGCTCCACGATGAGCACACGCAGCTCGGGCACGATCATCGGGATCGGACCACTGACTCTGGCCCCTGGGCCCCGCCCCATCGGATCCTCCTTCTGCACGGCAGCGGACGGTCGGCGCACCCCTGCCACCGCTCCGAAGAGTGCCAGGGTCGTTTTCACGCCCCTCTCATGCACCCCCGGACGCCACTGGATGTTGTCGTCGCCTGTCGATCGTCATTTCAGTGTAGCGAGGGCTCGACGATGATCGAATTGCACTGTCGCTATCAACCGCCCGGCCCGGTCCGGCAGTCGAGGGTCGCGACTCCGCCGTACCCGTGGGGAGGGACTTCAGCCTCCTGGAGATTCTTCTTAGATGACATCGATCTTAGGGGCTAAAGACTCCTTTGAGGTGTCCGATGATCGATCTCGCGGGGTCCACAAACAATGGCGCCTTACACATCCGTTTACATGACAGGCGCTGATTCCGACACCCATCGACGCCTCCGCTGCGCTCTGCGCGAGCTTTGGGGGCCGATTGCGGGAATCAGCCGGATATTGCGCTTCTTGCCTTGTCACGTGTCCGGTTCGGTGTTAGCGTCGAGTCAGGCGGGTGCGAGACATATGAAGACTGGACACGTTGTGTCCCTGGAACAGTTGTGGGTCGGCGGCGTGTCGTCGTGATACGGGGGAGGCAAGACCCATCAACGTCGCCGGTCGTGCTCGTCGGCGGGGGCGACGGGGCTCAGCAGTGGGCTTGGCGAACGGGCTCACCAACCGGACGGCTGCGACTCCTAGGCCGGGAGCGATGGTGCCCGCAGCTTGTGCCGCGCCCGGGGCCCGGGGGGAGCGCGATGGCCGGCCCGGAGCGCGGCGAGCGGAGCGGGGAGGGGATCGCCGCCGAGGCGGTGGTGCTCGTCCGCCCCGGAGCGACTCGCCGTGGCATCGCGGACGCCTTGACCGCCCTCGAAACCCCCCACGCCCTGCTGCTCGGCCGGCCGGAAGGCCTCTCAGCCCGACTTGACGGCCTCACTCAGCGCGAACAGGAGGTACTCACGGAGCTGGCCCTGGGGAAGGTCAACAAAGAGATCGCGAGAACGCTGCACGTCACGGGTCAGACCGCGCAGCGGTACGTCAGGCGGGTGCTGAAGAAGCTTCGAGTCACCAACCGCACCGAGGCGGCGAGGGTAGCGCTGCTCGGCGACCCGGCGCCTTCAGCTGACCTGTTTGACTGACCTCCCGGGCTGACCCGAGGCACTGGCCGGAGGACGAGGGCCGCTACCCGCGTATCCCGTCAGAGCCCTCCTCCACACCCATCTGGCGCGATTGAAGCGTTTGCTCGATGACCTCGGCAGGGATCCGTTCGTAGGTCATGACCTGCCCATTGGCGTTCGCGACCGCCTCGCGCAGCCGGTTCACCCACGTTTGCTCGAAGACGATCATCGCGGCCGACGACCCCGGCTGCACGCTCTCCGCCATGTCGGCCACCTCGTCCTTGGAGAACAGACTGTGAAGTTCGCTCGTCTCTCCAGTGAGGGGCGGGAGGAGTCTCGAGAGCTCGGGCGAGACGTCGTCCAGCTCGATCGAGACGACGTTGCCATCGAGGTCCTTGCTCACGAAGACCAGGTCGATGATGCGGATCAGGCCCCGCTCCACGACGTCTTCGAGGGCGGGCACGATCTCGCCGTGGAAGTGGCTGCCCTTGAAGCTGATCACGGTGACATCCACCGGTGTGGTGACGCTCATCACTGTCCTCCTCCCGAGCGGTTCATGTACGGCACCTATGCTCCGCGCCCCCTTGGAGCGGGACCGGTGGGTGGTGGGTCGGACCTAGACAGAAAACGTGCCGGCGGGGTCCTCGATTGCCAGCGTGTCGATACGGCGTCTGAGGCGGCGCCACACACAGGCCGACTACCCGGGTGGATTCCGAACGCCACTTCCCGGGTCGGCCGCAGCGGCCACCGCGGTTCCCTGGCCGGTGACGACCACACCCCGCGCAGGGGCTGGTGACGAGGGGTGGATGAGGCCGAGTCGGCTCAGCTCCGCGACCCGGCGAACGGTAAACGGGTGCGACAGCTGAAGCTGCGCCACCGTGTTCCAGAAGCCGACGTTCTTGCGCGCCTGATCCAGCAGGTCCGCGAGCCGTACCTCGTGGTAGATGTAGCGCCCTGCCGTCAGCAGCACGAGGCCGTCGCTGCCCTCCGGCTCCACCCACGCCCCATTGCGGTCGGAGGAGAGCTCGCGGAGCCGGGAGAGATAGGGCCCGAGCAGTGGGACGGCACCCGAGTAGCAGATCGACATCTGATACCAGAACCGGGTGTGGCCCAATCGGATGTGACCCAACTCATGGCCCACGATGAAGCGCAGCGCCCGGCGGTTCTGCTCCAGGGTGTTCGCGAACAGATCCGAGTTCACCACCACGTAGTCGTGACCGAAGGTGCTGGCCGCGAACGCATTGAGCACACCGTTGCCGGCCTCGACGTAGATCTCGGGTTGGCGTCGCCGCTGCTTGAAGCCCAGGCGGCCGGCAGACTCCCGCAACATCGCGTCGATGTCCGGGAACTGGCCGGAGGATGCGAGAACGGAGTTGCCCCGGCTGGCCGCGCGCGTGAGCTGCCGCCCGAGGACGAACAGGATGCCGAACACGAACGCGGCCAGCAGGATCGCGGCAATGACCAGCCGCAGCGGTGTGGAGATGATGACGAGTGCGTGCATCGGGGTCGGGGCGAGCTCGACGATCGCCAGGCCGACCAGGACGACGGCGATGACCACGTTCAGGATCACGCACAGCACATAAATCGGGATCTCCGCCGGGTTCCGCAAAGCCGGTGGGGCCTGATGGGTCGCGACACTTACCACATCACCCCCCTACGCCGCGTACCTGATCTCGAGGTTGTGCATTCTCATGCGGCATTCCCCACGTAGTTAATGCGAGCCATCAGGGGCTCGAGATCGAGCATGGGTCGCCGGCCGATTCATGCACTGCCCGGCAGAGGACGACTTGCACAAATCCTTGCCGGCCCGAGTCGGGGAGCGGCGCTCCGCGGCTCAGCCGGCGGGATCGGCGGTGCCCGGCGCCGGGCTGTCGAGGGCCCGGATCGCAGCGAGGATCGAGTCATAGCTGGGGACCGCCTCCTCCCCCTCCTCGGCCTTGCGCAGCACATCACGGACCTGTCCCAGCCCTCTCGTTGGGACCAGCTGCCGGCCGTCACTCTTCAGCTCCGCGGCCAGCTGATCCAGCATGCGGACGGCGGTCACGTCGATGTACGGCATGGCCTCACCGTCGAGGACGACTGCGCGGAGCTGGCGCTCTTCGACCACCTTCCGAATCCGGTCCCGGACGTTGTCGGCGTTCGCGAAGAACAGCCCGCCCTCGATGCGGACGATGGTGACCCCGGCCACCTCCTGGTTCTCCTGGTGCCGTTCCAAGTCCCCGAACAGATGGTCGTGTCCGGGCACGCGCCCAAGGATCGCGACATGCGGCCGGGAGGCCTTCTTTTCCAGGTAGCAGTCGCGTCCACGAGCAGCCCGATCGACATCGCGATGCCGATGAAGAGGCCCAGCAGGGTGTCGAAGACGAGCACCTCGAGCAGCGCGGCCACGGCGGCCACGAAGTCAGGCCGGGCGGCGACCCCGAACTCACTGCCGAGCCGACGCGTCGAGATCCGGGCCAGCGCGACGACCGCGGGGATGTCGACCACCTCGATCACGGCAGCGATGACGACGGCCGCGAGCGTGGCTTCCGGCAGGTAGCCGAACAGCGGGGTCAGAAACAGCAGCGTGAGGACGGTCAGCCCGGCCACCACCAGTCCCGACAGCTGGGTGCGGGCGCCCGCCGCGCTGTTGACCGCGGTCTTGGAAAGCGAGCCGTTGACGACCTTGCCGCTGGAAAGGCCCGCCGCCAGGTTCGCGGCTCCGATCCCCATCAGCTCACGATCGGCACTGATCTCGTAGTGGTGCTGGGCGGCGTAGGTCTTAGCCGCGCCGAGGCTCTCCGCGAAGCCCACCAGCATGATCCCGATCACGCTCGGCGCCAGCTGCAGATAGTTGGCCGGCTTCGTCGCCGGGAGCCCGAGGTGCGGCAACCCGGCTTCGATGTGCCCCACGATCTCGACACCGTGGCTCTGGAGGTCGAATGCCGCCGCGGCGATGATGCCGAGGACGACGGCGACCAGCGAGCCGGGGATCGCCGGCAGGAGTCGCCGCAGACCCAGGACGATTGCCAGGGAGATCAGACCTACCGCAAGTGTCGGCCAGTTCGTGTGTCCCAGCTGCGTGATCACCGCCCACAGCTTCTGAAAGACGTCGCCGGACCCGCCTTTGATCCCGAAGAGCTTGGGGGACCTGCCCGATGATGATGACGAGGGCGAGACCGACGATGAAGCCCTTCAGCACCGGCTCGGAGATGAAGCTGGCCAGGAAGCCGAGCCGGAGCAGGCCGGCCACCAACGTGATCGCGCCGGTGACCACCGCGAGCGCCGCGGTCAGGACGACGAACTCGGTTGAGCCTCCCTCCGCGAGCGTCGCGACGGCGGCGGCAGACAGAGCGGCGCTCGCCGACATCGGCCCGGTGACCAGGTGCTTCGAGCTGCCGAACACCGCGTACAGGATCAGGGCGCCTGGCGCGGCGTAGAGGCCGACCACGGGGGAGACGCCGGCGATGGTGGCGTACGCAAGCGCCTCCGGCACCAGGACCGCCCAGACCGTGAGTCCCGCGATGAGGTCGAACCGCAGCCAGGGCAGGCGATAGCCCTGCAGAGACGTGAAGATGGGAAGCCGGATCTGGGTCACACTCCTCCTACCGAGCCGCCTATGTACGGTCCCATGTTGGCCGCCGGCCGGCGGAGGTCGGGGCCGTCGCGAACCGGCGGGCTAGACAGAAGTCGACGGGCGCTCAGCGGACGGGTGGGACCGGCCCCGGGCGAGCGTCGCAGACGGCCTTTCCCCGAACGCCCGGAAGTACTCCCTCGCGAAATACCCGAGGTTGCTGAAGCCGACCCCGTGCGCCACCGCGGTGACTGTCTGCGTGGGTTGGGAGGTCTCCAGCAAGCGCCGCGCATGCCGCAGCCGCACGCCTCTCGCGTAGCGCATCGGTGACATCCCGTGCGCGCGGTTGAACGTGTGGAAGAGGTTGCGGGCGCTGGTCCCGGCGACGGTCGACAGGAGCTCGATCGTGACCGGCTCATCCCAGTGCTCCTCCAGGAAGTCGATCGTCCGCTGCACCTGCCGCGGGGAGACCGAAGCGGCCTCTCCGTGGAGCAGGTGCGTGTAGTTGCTGCGATTTCCGAGCAGGTAGCCGACCAGGATCCCCTGTGCGAACTCCTCGGTCAGGGCCGGCGGCAGAGCGCCTCCGATGCTATCCAGCTCGTCCGCCAGGAACCGAGCCACCCGTGCCGTGCTCTCGATGATCGCCGGGTCATAGGGATCGCGACCGTCTATCTCGATCGGCCGGTCCACCGGACGATCGAGATGGCCCGAGAGCTTCCGGGTCAGCGTCTGAGGGGTGAAGATGGCGTTCAGGTGCGAGAATCCGGGGCCGTACTCCAGAACCGCGTCGACCCCCGGGTTCGCTGCGAGGCCGCCCTGCTCTCCGCTGACGATGAGTGAGTTGCCGGCCCACGAGACCTCGCCGGCGCCTGAGATGGGAAACTCCTGCGTATAGAAGGTGGTGCGAGCCATGCGGAGTCTGATCGCCGATTCGAACCGGGCGTAAGTGAGGAGGACCCCGCCCGTCTCGAACGAGTTCACCTGGCCGTCGAACGAGCCCTGATCCTGGACGTCGACCGACACGATCGGGTACCGCCGCGCCGCCGTCGCCTCGAACTCGTCGAGCCGGCGGGTCGCCACCTGCGGAAAGCGGTTCAGGAACCCTCGCTCCCCCATCCGAGCTGCTTGCCTCCCTGATCACGGCGTCGAGGCTGGACGAGGTGTTTCGAGAGCAGCAGCCCCTCTGCCTCGCCGATGCTACCGAACGTCCGAAGCCCTGGCCGGGAACTCGCTGTGGGCGTCGGGCGCAGGTTCTGTCTAAGGGAGCGCCGGCCCCCCACCAAGCCGTCCCCCGCCAATGGACAGACTGGTGGTGCGTACGCAGCCACGAGACCGCGGGAAGCGGGAATCGAGAAAGGAGGACGAATGCCAACCCTGTCCGCGATCAAGTTTCCGACCGCCGGCGGCGCCGACGCGGCGCTGACGACCCTCAAGAGCCTTCAGAAGCAGGAGCTGATCCAGGTTCTGGACACGGCCGTGGTCACCTGGGAGGTCGGCAAGGACCACCCCAAGACCCGCCAGGTGAAGAGTCTCGCCGGCCCCGGTGCCCTGGGCGGCATGTTCTGGGGGATGCTGTTCGGCCTCATCTTCTTCATCCCGGTCGTCGGAGCCGCCGTCGGCCTTGGCATCGGAGCGCTGGCGGGGTCGCTGGTGAAGGTCGGCATCGACCAGGATTTCATCAACTCGGTGAAGGCGAAGATCACCCCCGGCACCTCAGCCCTCTTCGTGCTGACCAGCGGCGCGGTCCTGGACCGGGTCGAGGAGGCCTTCCGCGGCCAGCAGTTCGAGCTGGTGGCCACCAACCTCAGCCACGACCAGGAGGAGGAGCTCCGCAAGGCGTTCTCCCATGAGGAGGACGAGCCGGAGGAGGCGGCCGCGGAGTAAGCGACGGGTCGCACGGTCGAGAACGTCATCTCGACGACGCCCGCTCCGATCCCGAGGGGGGTTGGGGCGGGCTTCTTTTGATCGAGCCCCTGCCTCGGCGCCGGGCTGCGGCGAGCTCAGGCGGAGGAGACAGGGATGAGCTCCACCACGTCTGAAGCTGACACCGCCAGCCCCTGGTCAAGGGTCGCGAGGTGGCCACGATGGGCCCTGGCGAGACCCGCCAGGTAAGCGTCGGTCACCTGCCCGTGCCCGAGGACGCGCGAGAGGTCGACCTCGAGATACGTCAGATCATCCAGCCATTGCTCGTGGCGGGCATGGCCGGTCAGAATCGACAGCGTCTTGCGGGCTTCCGCGATGCTCGTGCCCTGGCGGATCAGCAGCCTCAGCAGGGTGCCCTGGACGGTGGGGCAGGTCGCAAATCGACCGGCTTGGCGAAACCATGCTCTGGCTGCCACATGGTGCACGTGCTCAGCCACCACGAGTGCCGCCAGCACGTTGCCGTCCAGCAGAGATGCGCCCCGTGCGCGCTCAGCCATCTTCCTCGATCGCGGCTACGTCATCGGCGGTGATCCGCCGTCCGATCCGTACCGTCGGCAGCCCGCTGTCGGGATCTATCTCGACCGGCGTGCGGTCGTCGTGAGTCAGGGCGGCGCGCATGAGGCCTTCCACGGTCCGACTCAGGGTCTGGTGCCGGTCACGGGCGATCACCATGACCGCCCGATGGAGATCATCCGGAAGGTCGATCGTCGTCCGCATCATCGCATCATGGACCGCATCAGGCGGTTGTGCGATCGACGAGGCGGAACACGGCGATTCGCTGGAGCCCTTCGCGCACCGCCGACGCCGGCGGGTCCGGCGGGAACGGAAACGCCTCTCGGGCCCAGGGGGCTTGTACGACCTCGAGGTAGAGGACGACGGCGCCCACTGCCTCCTCGGGCGTTGCGCGCACTGCCATGCGTTCCTGATGCCGCCCTCCGGCGACCAGCGCACACCTGGGGTCGGCGTCGAGGTTTCGCACCCACCCCCGCACGGCCTCCGGCGATACCAGGTAGCTCTGCCCGCCACGGCGGACAACCCCGACCGGAGTCCGCCGTGGTTGTCCCGAGCGATGTCCTCGCGTCTCCAGCACGCGCAGGACCAGCCCACCGTCGACCTCGGGTTGCGGCGGCTCACGCAGCAAGCGCTCGACGACGGGCGCATTCATCTCGACCGCGCTGGACCGCAGGTGCTCGTTCACGCGTCTTCCTGCCCGGGTTCCCCTGCTGCTTCAGCCCGAGGTGAGCTCACACGCTCAAGCCGGATCGCCTCGACGGCAGCGGCGTGGTCGACGATCCGAGACGGGTAGCCAAGCCGGCGCCACTCGGTGTCCGACAGCAGCCAGGGCTGGTGCACGGACCTCCCCTCGATCGGGCGCAGCTCGGGGACATGATGACGCACGAAGTCTCCTTGAGGGTCGAACCTGTAGGCCTGGCGCAGCGGGTTCAGGATGCGATTGGGTCGGGTGTCGTTCCCGGTGCCCGCCACCCACTGCCAGTTGCCGGCGTTACTCGCCAGGTCGCCGTCGACCAACCATTCGAAGAAGTGCGCCGCACCGCGTCTCCAGTCGATGCGAAGGTCTTTGACCAGGAACGAGGCGACGATCAGGCGGGCTCGATTGTGCATCCAACCCTCGCTCCGCAGCTGGCGCATGCCCGCGTCCACGATGGGGTAGCCGGTCGAGCCCTGCTTCCAGGCCTGGAGGCTTGGCGCGTCATCCCTCCAGTGATCCCCGCGAGGTCGGTAGTCGGTGGTGGCGAGGTCCTGCCGTGCGGCCAGCACCTGATGGTGGAAGTCCCGCCAGCACAGCTGACGCAGGAACGCCTCGCCACCTCCTCGGGGCTGGAGACGGCCTTCGATTCGTCGGGCGAGCTCGGTCGGCGAGACGCATCCGAAGTGCAGATAGGGGCTCAGCCGCGAGGTCCCCTCCTCGCTCAGGGAGTCGCGGAGGGCGGCATACCGGTCCAGACCAGCCCCAAGCCAGTGTCCGACGAGGCGTCGGGCTGCCGGCTCTCCGCCCAAGGGCAGGTGTGTTGAGCCGCCCTCGCGAGCCAGGGCCCGGATGGCTTCGACACCCTGCGTACCGCCGGCCCAGCCTTCCGGCTGCGCGAACCTGCGCGGCGCCGGCACCGGGGGCCGGCGGGGTGCCGCCCGCCAGGCACGCCAGTAAGGCGTGAAGACCTTGAAGTGGTCTCCGCCCTGCGGGCGCAGCGTGCCGTCCGGGACCACGTTGACGCCGGGTGCTCGACCACGGCACACCCCGAGACGCCGCACGCGGCCCGGAGCCCGTCAACCCGGCGGGTGGCATAGGCACTGACATCGTGGGCGAGGTGGAGCTCGCTCGCCTGTACCTGGCGCGCCACCCTCGCCGCCTGCTCGACCGTGTCTCCCGAGCGGAGTACGAGCCCGCCCCCCGCCGGCGGAGTCCCCGATCGAGCTCCCGGAGCGACTCGGCCAGGAACCACGCACGGTTCGGCGACCTGAAGCGGCCCCCGAGGAGTGCCGGATCGAGCACGAAGAGCGGCACCATGAGGTTCGCCTGTGCTGCCGCCGCCAGGGCAGGATTGTCGTGGACCCGGAGATCGCGCGTGAAGAGCATCACCGACGTGGTGGCCGGCGGGTGGCGACCGCTCATGCTCAGACCTGGTTTCGGAGCATGAGATCGGCCGGATAGGGGGCCAGGTACACCTGATCGGCGGCCCAGCAGGCGGGAAAGCGCCGGAGGTGGTGGCGCAGGAGGGCGATCGGCACCGCCAGGGCGATCCGCCCGAGGCGATAGGTCTCGATGATCTCAGCGAGCTCGGCGCGATCCTGACCGTCGAGCCAGGTCGAGAAGTGGCCCGCCAGGTGGCGCAGTGCGTCCGTTCGCCGGCGCCGGGTCGCCGCCGTCGCCAGCACTCGCATCAGCTCGACGCGGTAGTCGTCGAGCGCCTCGCCCAGAGAGCGGTCGCTCGCTCCGGCGACGATCCGGCCCAGGCGCCGCATCGTCGTGCTTCCGTGAGAGAGCAGGAGCACCGTGCGCCGGGCATGAAAGCCGACCAGGTCGCCGAGCCGCGGCGTGCCCGACAGCCCGACGCGGAAGCGCCAGTGGGTGAACACGCGCTCCACGAACTGCTCACGAATCTGGGGGTCGTGAAGCCGGCCTTCGTCCGCGGCAGGAAGCAATGGCCGGCGCTCACCCAGCACGCTCGCGAAGGCGCCCCGTCCGGCCGCCGAGGGCACGCCGTTACGGTCGTAGACCCGGACCCGGTCCGGGCCGCAACTAGGCGAGCGAGCCTTCAGCACGTAGCCGTCGAGAGCGGTCATGGAGTCGATCGAGAAGATTGCCTGCGCATGCATCCGCTCGGTCAGATCGGCCCCCGACCGGGTGCCCAGCCGCGGTGCCCGCATCGTGCCCGTGAGGCGGAGGGCCTCGCGCGGTGTGCCCAGGCCGAGCGCAAGCTCGGGGCACAGGGGCGCCCAGTCGACGAACGGGCTCAGCTGGTCGACCAGGAAGGCGTCGCGCTTGTGACCTCCGTCGAAGCGAACCGGCTCGCCGAGGAGGCAGGCAGAGACGCCCACACGCGGCTTCGCCGCCGCCGAGAGCGTGTTCATCACCGCCGGCACTCCATGGTCGCTCTAGTATGGAGAAACTTGAGATTAGAGGCAAATTGTCGCCTTCATGAGTCGGTTGGAACGACTCGCTGTGGCGCCCCAGCTCGTCCCATGGGGGCATTCGGGGAGCCAGATTCGGGAGCGGGGACGGATGCCGCCTGACGCCGGCGCGGGTCCGGGTCGACTGCGCTTGCTTGGCGCCGCCGCTGCCGCCGTCGGCGCGACCGCCTTACTGGCGCCGAACTCCGTGGGGAGGATGATGGGAGCTCCGACCTCGGGCTACGCGGCCTGGGCGTTGCGACTCCTCGGGATTCGGGACCTGTGCCTTGCCGTCGTGCTCTGGAATGCGGCTTCGCGCAGCGATCACCGCTTTGCCGTTCTCATGGCTCGCCTCGTCACGTTGAGCCAGGTCGCGGACCTCATTGTCACCGCCGACCTCGCGTGGCGCGGCAAGCTGCGGACGAGATTTGCCGCCCTGGTAGCGTGCGCAGCCTTCACCACGGTAGCGATCAGCGGCTGGCCGAGACGCCGATGAGCCGTCGACCGCCAGTGCTTGCGACGCGGGACCCGTCGACCCTCGGCGACGGCTGTTGAGCTTGTCGGCGCAGCGGTCTGGTACCGTCGCTCCGGCATCACCATGACGTCGCGGACGACGGACCGGGCACAGCCCGAGCAGGACCATTCTCTGGCCGGAGAGCACGTTCTCGCCCACCTCCGGGTCCTGGGCCGTGAGATGGGTGCATTGAGCCGGGCGGTCTCCCGTTCGTTGGGGCTTCACCACACGCAACTTCGGGCACTCGAGCAACTGATGCGGCGAATCGACCTGTCTCCCGGCGACTTGTCCCGCGCCCTGGGCCTCAGCACCGGTTCCACCACCGCCCTCATCGATGCTCTCGAGCGTATGGGTCACGTGCACCGAGTGCGCGACCCTGGCGATCGGCGCAAGGTCGTCCTCGAGATCACTGAGCGGGCACGGCACGACGGTGAAGCCGCCTTCCGGCCGCTGGGTGAACGCTTTCGAGAGCTGACGCAGGGATATTCCGACGCTGAGCTCGTCATCATCGACCGCTTTCTGGCCGACTTGCGGGGGGCGCTTCGGGAGTATCAGCAGGCGGTCTCGGTGGAGGCAAGAGCGACCCTGCCTGACTCTTCCAACTGATCCTCGCCTCCCTCAGCCGGGACAACCTCCCCGCGCGACACAGGCTAGCGGCGCCACCAGTCGTGACGCGGTGTCCCGAATTACGCGCCGAGTCTAGCGTGCCCGCGGCAACGACGACGCCAGGCCCACGAAGCCGAGGCGATGCGGTACCAGCTGGGCGCCCTCCGGATTGCGTGCAGGCGTCCCCGGCGCTGGTCGCGATTCGGGCGATACTTGGTAAATCCAAGGACCCCGGCCGCTAAGACGCTGTCCCACGGAGCTGGGACAAGAGACCGTTTCACTTCAAAGGCCGGCACATCAGAACCCGTACACGAGGCCGTCGAGGAGATCCTCCCGTTCCAGCGGCCCCTCGATCCCTGTTCCCAACCGTTCACCGCACCCGGCGCTCCATCCGTGAGCGCGACTACGGGCGGAGCCAGGCCGCTCCGGGCAGCCAGCCCTCGATACCGCAGAGCAGGCCTCCGAATAGCACCCGGGGCAACGCGTTCAACCTCGGGGGAGGAGTACGGCGAGATCGGGGACCACGTTGAGGACCGCGAGCGGGAGATCAGGAACGCGTACGCCAGCTCGCGTCCCCAGTTTGCGGATCCGCGGGGTCCGCGCATCCCGGCGGAAGGGACCGGTCGCCGGGTCCGGGAGGCTCGAGAGCCGAGCG
>CAVTSA010000011.1:0-166065 GCA_963737225.1 Candidatus Dormiibacterota bacterium | reverse complement strand
CGCGCTGGTGGAGCTTGCCGAGCACCGGCTGGCGTTTGGTGACCTGCCCCAGCACGGGCAAGAGAAGCCGCACCTGACGATCGTCGCCAGCGCCGAGACGCTGCGCGGGGAGGACGGCTCACCGGCACCTCAGATCGACTGGGGGACGCCGGTCTCCGGGGAGACGGCAAAGCGCCTCGCCTGCGACGCCATCGCCCGCATCGCGGTGGTCGGGGACCGCGGCGACGGGGTGGTGGACGTGCTGCACATGGGGCGCGCCTACCGCACCACGTCCGTCGCGCAGCGCAAGGCGCTCGACCTCCAGGACGGTGGCTGCATCTGGTGCGGCAGGTACGTCAATGACTGGCGTCCAAAAGACGCTATAGGCGGAAGCCGGCCCGAGCCGGGCGAAGTCTAGCCGGCGAATACCCCCTTTGGCGACCCGGCCGACGAAACTGGCGGACAATTCACAGCAATTTTCGGATACGTCCCGCCATCCATAGCCACTCATAGCCACAACATGCGACATAGTTAAGGGCGGCGACCTCGACAGGCCCGGTTGACAGTCGCAGTTTGTGTCCTTTAGGGTCACCTCTCGAAGATCGCTTTGACCGGGCGACGGGGTACTGGCAGGAGGTGTCGAGCCATGCATTACTTCAGCGGATCACGCCTGCGTGAATTCCGGGAACGGGCGGGACTGCGCGTGATTGATGTCGCCGATCTCAACGACATCAATCCAAGCACCGTCTCGCTGTGGGAGAACGGGCGGCGCTGTCCGAACGCCAACAGTGTTGCCCGGCTTGCCGAATTCTTCCATGTCTCGACAGATCTGTTCTATGAGGTCGCGGAGCCGGCGTGATGTGGTGGGGCCTCACGGAAGAGCAGATGCGAGCGGCTGAACAGCGGGTGATCGAGTCACGTCGGGCGGCTGGACTGCCGCGCTATGTCGAGGACGGTCCCACGCTGGACCGAATCGCCAGGATCGTGGTTGCGTCGAGCGAGCACGCGCACGACAGGCGGCGGGCGACCCGCTGTGCCGGCCCCGTCGCAAGAGGGCTCAAACATGAAAACGCCGCCACGCTCCTGGGCAACGGAGCACGGCGGCGGCACACAGGAGAACGGTTCCATCCTAACCGCCTTGTCGATCGACCACGCCCGATATCTCGACCGCCGGCCGTATCGCCGGCAGCTGCATGCCCAGCTGCGCGAGCTGGCGGAGCGGCCCGCAAACAGCGTTTTGGGCTTCGTCATGGAGATTCAGCACGAGCCGGATGGAACGTGCTGCCAGTCGGAGCTGTGGGCCGCGACTGCCCGCCGCATCTGCCGCGCGGTCCAGGACGACGGCGGCCCGCGCTCCTGGTTCGAGAAACCGGCGGCCGTGACTCGTGTGGACGGGGACCGGCTCTCGGTCCACACCTTCAACGGGTCGCGGGCCATCCCGCCGCCGGCTACTGATCTGGCCGCCGCGTTTGATCTGGTCGCCCGGCGGCAGCACGTGGAGGTCTATGCGGTCGCGTCCGGGCAGGCGACCGCGCAATACGCCTATTGGGACGTTGGTCCCTCCAGCGGCGCTTCGCGAGCGCTCAGCGGCGCGGTCAGGCCCGGTTCTGGGTCCTTGCCCGCCGCCCCGAGCTGGGAGCCGTCGACGTAAGCCGCCGGCCGACGTAGATCCGGACCGCGCTGACTTGCCGGTCCAACGGGTGCTCGACGGGCTTCGCCAGCTGGGATACCCGGTCAAAGGCCCGCGTTCAACTTCGGACGGGGTGCGCATCTGGCGCTCGCGCTGTCCGGCCCATACCAGCGGCACGCCCGCGAGCATGCCGCTCAGCGTGAGGGCCTTCCCGGACGGACACTGCTGGGTCTACTGCTTCGGCGGATGCCCGACCCGAGACATCGTGCCGCACTTTGACATGCAGGTGCGGGAGCTGTTTCTGCGCGACACCGTTCATGCGATCGCGACCACCAAGTGCGCCATCGACGCCGCCCCGCCACCGGAGCCATCGTCAAAAGCGTTTTACGGTCTGCCCGGCGAGCTTTCGGGGCTCATCACGCATTACACGGAGTCGGACCGTGCCTCCGTGCTGCTGCAATTGCTCGTCACGTTCGGGATTGCGGTTGGCATTGGCCCGTACTTCATGGTGGGCGCCACAAAGCATGCTCCGGCTCTCTACGCCGGTCTGATCGGTCGCTCTTCGCGTGGCCGCAAGGGCAGCGGCTTCGACGTCTCGAAACGCTCTTTCGGGCCGCTGATCCCGACTTCATGGACCGCATTGTCTCCGGGCTCGGCAGCGGCGAAAAACTTGTCCATCTGGTTCGGGACGCCGAGGGTGATGATCCCGGCGCTCGCGATCGCCGGCTGCTCTTGCGGGAATCCGACTTGGCCGGCCTGCTGGCCGTGGTCAACCGGGAGGGCTCGACCCTGAGCGCGCGACTCCGGGAAGCGTTCGACGGCAAGCCGATAAGCAACACGGTCAAGCGCGACCCCGCTCGCGCCAGCGTGCACCACATCGGCATCATCGGTCACTGCACGGCCGACGAGCTGCGCAGCCAGCTTCGGGAGGAGCAGATACGTAATGGGCTCGCAAACCGCGTTTTGTGGCTGGCCGCAAAACGAGTCACCAAGCTGCCTAACCCGCCGGTATTCAGTTGCGCCGACGATCCCGCCGTGGACAGGGCCGCCGCCGCCCTTCACGATGCGCTCCGGGATGCGCGCGGCGTACGGCGCATGACACGTTCGGCGCCGGCCGAGCGCATCTGGGATGGCTGGTACCGCGCGCTGCCAGACGATGAACCGGGGCTGGTTCCAGCCGTGACGGAACGGGCCGAAGCGCTGGTCGCCCGGCTCTCGATGATCTACGGGTTGATGGCGGGCTCGGCCACCATCGAGGTCGAGCACCTGACCGCAGCGCTCGCGCTCTGGGATTACTCGGCCGCCTGCGTGGAGCACATCTGGGGCGGCACCACCGGCGATTTGATGGCTGATCGGGTGCTCGAAGAGCTGGCCTTCGGTCCCATGCTGCAGGCGGCGATCAGCTCGGACATTTTCAGCCGGAACGTTTCCGGGCAACGCCTGGAGGAGATTCGGCGCCGATTGGAGCGATTGGGCCGCATCACGGTCGAGCGGATCCCGTCCGGGCCTGCGGGCGGCCGGCCGGCGCTCCGCTGGACGGTGGTACCCCGATGACCCGCCAGTTACGCCCGCGACGAGAGGTTATTTCGTTTTTTGACCGATATCGCCGCGTGCACACGCACTCACGCACTCACTCTCTCACCTATTACGAAATAAACGAAAAAACCCTATTACGTACGTATGGAGTGTGTGTGTTCGCGCGGGCAGACCCGTCATAAACCGAAAAAACCCTTTTTCAGAGTGTCCCGAGGAGGAGCCATGACCAGTGGTAGCGATGGCGGACAGCGACGGCTCATCACCGTGCCGCTCTCCGAGGTGAAGCCGCTTGCTCCGGAGGTGCGGCGCCACATCGAGTGGGCCCACCGCCGTGGCTATCGCGCGGGCACCTTCAACGCCCTGGAACATTTGGGGGTCCAGTTCTGCGAGCTTGACGGCATGGTCGAGAGGTGGCGTTACGACCACGCGAGCGTGGAGCGGGTTGTCGCCGGTCGGGATCACTACTTTGAGGCCCCACCGGGATCCGGCGCCGGCCCTCGCCCGGCATGCCGGTATCACCCGAGGCGCTCAAAAAATGCCTAGCGCTCCATTTCGCTCGGCATCGCCCGACGCTCCAGATGTCGAGCGGCTGGCGTTGCAGGGGCAGCGCCGCCGCGAGCGCCGCGTGCGGCTCAGCAAGAGCCCGCCGACCGACCGTCTGGGCCGCCTGGAGGCGATGGTGGCCGAGCTGCGCGAGCAGCTGACCCGCGTGGAGGCCGAGATGGCAGTTTTGCTCCAGGATTCCGACCCCGAGCTGGCGCGGTTGATTGTGAAGTTGTTAGTGGAGCAGGAGCTATGAACGCTTGGGGATGGCGCGCGAGAGGCCCGGAAGCCGACCAGCCGGCCGAGCCCGATTGGGCGCAAACCCGCCGCCTGTACGGATGCCGGTTCGTCGGCATCGCCCAGGACGGCGAGCCGATCCGCTTGGCTTGCGCGGTGGCGGTCCTGATACCGCCTATTGGCTGGATCGCGGGCCGGATGGCACAGGACGAGCAGCGCCGAGGACGGCGCGACGGAGGCGACGATGACTGACCAAGCAGCAGAAGGCCCGGCAGAGGCCGCGCAGGCCCCGCAGGAGGCCCAGCAGCCGCAGGATCCGGCTGCGGGCCCGCAGGAGCCGCCTCAGCCGCTGGACCAGGGCCAGGCCCGCAAGGACGAGCGCCATCGCGAGCGGCTGCGTGCGGCCGAGAGCGAGCTGGCGCGTCTGCGCGGTCAGCTGGAGGCGATACGGCGCAGTGAGGCCGAGCAGTTGGCCGGCCGAGTGCTCCACGACGGCCGGGATCTCTGGATCGGCGGTCTTGAAGTCTCGGAGCTGCTGGACCCGGAAACCGGCGAGCTGGACCAGAGGGCGCTCGGCGGCCAGCTGGAGCGGATTCGGCAGGAGCGGCCACATTGGATCCGTCCCCAGCGCACCACGGATGCCGGCGCCCATGTTCGCGGCCACGGACCGGTGGTGCAGAAGCGCGATTGGTCCGACTTGCTCAAAAAGCCGGCGCGGTAACATCGAGCGCGCGAGTGAGCCGGGGGAGCTGGCGCATTCGGCGTAATAGAAGCAGCGCTGGCGGTGCCGGCGCCGGTCAGACGGGGAACTGAGGCCGATTCGACGTTATGAATTGGCGAGGTTCCCCGGAATGGCTATCACGACCGGTTCCGGCCTTGGCGCCGGACTCACTTTCGAAGAGCAGGCCAATTTCCTCTTCACGCGACTGCAGCCGCTCAGCTGCGCGGCTTTGATGTCCACCATTTATCAGACGACCGCCACAGAGTTGCATATTCCGTATGTCGATTTGCTCGCCGCTGCGCACTGGATCGATGAAGGTGCCGAGATCCCGCTGGACGACGTGCCGGGCGGCGGCATTTTGGTCACGCCGCGCAAAGTCGCCGCGCAGTCCATAGCCAGCCGGGAGGCTATGGACGACTCTCAGCCGGATCTTCAGGCCGCGCTCGGTCAGGCGTTGACCAGAAGGCTGGCGCTCGCCGTCGATGCGACGTTCTTCGGAACGGCCGCCGATCAGGCGTCGAGCGGGTTCGTGGGCCTTGGCAATGTGGTCGGCGTCACCAAGTTGGCCGGAGCCGTGTTCACCGACCTGGACGCGATTGCGAAGGCGGTGGGCGCAATCACGGCGGCCGGCGGTGTGGCAAGCGACATCGCGCTCAGTCCGGCCGATTGGACGACCTTGCTGCAAGCCAAGGTCGGCACGGGCTACAACCAGCCTCTGATGGTGGCGCAGCAGACGCCCGGCGGAGAGCCCGTGTTTTCCGCTTTTGGCGCCACCATCCGGCTCAGCTCGGCGTTGCCGGCCGGTACCAGTTACGTGGTCGACCGCACCACTGTTGCGTTTGTTTGGCGCCAGATGGCCGAGATCGCGGTTTCGCTGGAAGCCGCGTTTACCAGCTACAGCGCGATTGTCCAGGCGGTCGCTCGGGTCGGTTACTGCGTTCCCGATCCGCGCGGCGTGGTGCAGCTCACGGCATGAGCGTCAGCGTTTATGAGGTTCACGCGATCAGGCGCCGAAATGGCGGCGGCCATGAGCTGACCGACCGGGCCGTGCATGAGGTGGCGGCCCGATTCGGTGGCGACGGTCCGGCGATAGACGGCGTGGTCCGGTGGGCTCGCATCTGCAGGGCGGGCGGCGGCATCGATCAGCATCAGCAGGTGCAAGCGCTGGTAGAGCAGGCAAGGCCCGAGAACCGGGATGGTGCCCGCAAGGCCATGCGTCTGGTGCAGGACCACTGCATCGCGCAGCGGGCAAGGTTCGTCACGGACTGGAGCGTGTGGCCGGTGCCGATGTGGGCGGTGGTCCAGGACGACCGCAACGCGCCGCCCACGTTCACGCCGCCACGTAACACGCTGGTCGACTACGGGTAAAACCTCCCTCCCCAGCCTGAGCCGGGAGCCCTGGAATCCAATTCCGGGGCTCTCGGTGCTTCTGGGAGCAAGGCGGCCTTGCCATCGCGTGATTTAAGCCTTAGCGTCGCCGTCATGAGGGTCACGAGTCCGGAGGGTCGGTTTGCGGAAGGTCAGAGCCGTTTGGGCGAACTGGACTTCGACATCAAACGCGCCTTGGCGGAACGCCTACTGGTACGGGACAGGATTGTCGCGGCAGAGGCCGAGCTGGCCGAGCTATTCGAGGAAGAGCCGCCCTGGCAGCCCACCGAGGAAGAGTTACGGCAAATGCGGGAGCGCGACCGGAAACGCCGCTGGTAATTCCCACAGCCAAACCGTCGTATGCCCGTCTGATTGCTGATGGCGCGCATCCGGTCACGACCAGCACTCGCGCGCTTCGGGACGCGATCACGGGCAATACGGACTGACCACGATCACCTTGCCTGACGGCGGGAATCCGCGCCGGGAACAAGACGGGATCCATCGGCCGGTTTGACGGCGGGAACAAGCGACCATCAGCGCGGGAACAAGCGACCATTGGCCCGCCGGTTTGACGGCGGGAACAAGCGACCATCAGCGCGGGAACAAGCGACCATTGGCCGGTATGGCTGCGCGGGAACAAGCGAGCATCCGAGTTCGCGAGCATCGCCGGATCCATTGGCCGGTATGGCCGGGGGTGACCGGGTCGGTGGTCGGGAGTGACCGGGAATCTGCGCGCGCGCCGCGATCGGTCAAGGTCGATCGGCATCGACCGGTCGGAGGGTCGATGCCGATCCCCCGATGGGCGGAAAAAGTCGCGCGCGGGCAGGGGTAGCGGACCACAGGCCGCAGACCAAAAACGGGGCAAAATCCAAAAAAGAGCGCTTAACAGTGCGAATATTCCAGACATTGACTGAAAACTGCACAATCACCACTGATTGCGAGAATTCACAGTCGCTATCCCAAGCGATCGACCCTCATGGCGCGCGCCTCATCATGCAATCCGACAGTAACTGCGCCGTTCGCCATTGGCCCTTCCCACATTACGTCGTATGGCGCATCGTCGGGCAGCTTGCGGCAAAACCGCTCCGCGTCTATCTCGCGTGGGAACTCGTGCGTGATCCGAATCCCGGCCGGCGCTGAAGGTCATCGTCGGTAGCAGGTCGCCAAGGCCCCAAGCGGCGAGTTTTCGGAGCCATTCCGCATCCCGAGCCAGCTGCTCCCGCGACGGCTCGCCGCCGCGCCCGCGCCGGTACTCGGTCCCACAGCCCAGGCAGCGGGCGCCGTCGCCGGCCAGCTCGGACCAGGACCGGCCCCGGCAGCTGGGGCAGGTAATGCGGGCGCTCACATTCGCCACGCGTCGCCCGGAATCACGATCCGGGCGGCGTCGAAGCGCGGGGTCTTGTCCTCGCCCTGCGGATTGATCACGACGCGCTCCAGCAAGGCACCCACGATCGCGCGCCGCTGGTCCAGTGATAGGGCCTCCCAATCGGCCCCCAGCCCACCGCGTACCCAGCGATCCAGCGGGCTGTAGGTGGAGCGCTCCTGGTCCTGCTCGTGGAGCTGGTCGAGCTGGGCCTGCACCGGTGCCTGGACCCGCTCGTAGCGCTGGCGGGTCATCACCCCGTCAGCCACCATTTGCGCCAGGGTGTCCAGCCGCTCCTCCAGTCGCCGGCGCTCGTCCTCCACAGCGGCGGGGCGACCCTGCGCATTTGACAACCGCTTCGCGAAGCCTCTGGCATCAACCGCAAACACGACACGCGCGGCAACCTCTTTCTCGGTCGGCTCGACACGGATCGACACTCCGCGACAGCCGGTGCAGAAGTAGCGCGGGCCAGCATGGCTGGTAACTCCCTGCATCGGCGCTTCGCACTTCCCGCAGCGGGCGATCCCGGTCAGTAGATACTTCGGGGCAGAGTGCCGCCCGGACTGTGCTTGCTGGGCCGCTTTCATCTTCAACCGGTAGTGAGTCTCCGCGTCGATGATGGCCGGCCAGGGTGCCTCCACCAGTTCCTCGGAGCCGCTGAGACGGCGCAGTCCGGCGATGAACGGGCCAATCAGCATTCCCCGGATCGTGGTGTGAATCCAGCGGCCACCTGACACCGTGGGAATGCCGCGCTGGTTCAGGTCGCGGGTCAGCGACAGCAAGCCTTCCCCGGCGAGGTAGCGGTCGGCCAGCTCGCGGATCACCTCGGCCTCTGCCAGGTCGATCTCCAGCTCCGGTTTGCCCTTCTCAATCTGCCGGTAGCCGAAGGGCCGCCGGCGCAGCCCGTGCATGTACTCCTTGTTCTCCTGCAACTCCCTCACCTTGGCCCTGATGCGCTCTGATTTGTGCTCCGACTCGTGTCTCGCGACCGCACCCACCACCCGAGCGGTCATTTTCCCGGAGGCGGTGGAGAGGTCGTAATCGCCGCCCTGGACGGTGGCAACACCGGCACGAGCAGCCTCCACGGCGTCGATGAAGGGCTCCAGGCCCTTGCCGCGATGGAGCCGGTCCGGATGCCAGGCGACCAGCGTGTTGATCTCGCCGCTTTCGAGGTCGGCCAGCATTCGCTCGTAAGCGGGACGCTTGGCGTTCTCCTTCCAGGCCGACTTGCTGTCGTCCTTGTACACCTCGGCCACCTGCCACTCGCGGCGCTGGCAGAGTTCGCGGCACTCCTTGATCTGGCGCTCGACTCCCAACTCGTCCTTGAAGCGGTCGAAACTGATCCGGGCGTATATGCCCACCCGGTGGCCGTTCACGCGTTCCATGCTCCCATTATATGATGTCTTTTCGACGTTAGTCAAAAGACTGCAGACCTCATCACTGGGACGCGTGGTCTCAGGGCGGCGCCCCGACCATGAGAACCTCGGCCTGGTCTGCCCGAGACACCACTTCGCGCTCCACGAGGGCGGCTACCGGACCGCCGAGGTGACGCCCGACCGGGTGGTCATCCTGCGCCCCGACGGCACCGAGTGGGCCACCGTCCCCCGCCACCGCTGGCGCCGCATCCCCATCGGCGGCGGCAGCGGCTGGGCTTTCGCGGACGCCCCCACCATGTCGTCGAACCGGTCGCGGAGCGACGCCTCCACGCCGACCACAACACCGCGCGCTCATGTTCGCGGTGTCGGTGAACATGACGCCCTCCTCCTTCACCGTCCGACTTACCCGCCCACCTGAACCCAGCTGCGAACCGGAGCGGTGGGTTCCTGGAGCTGAGCACCGAGCACGCCGGGTACGCTCCCCGCCAGCTCCAGCGCGAGGGCGCGGGTCTCGGCGCTCGCTTCGCCCCGAATCAGCGCGATGCCGTCTTTGACCTCGACCTCCAGCCGAGTCAGCGCGGTGCCCTCGGCCTTGAGGAGGTTCGCCACCTCGACGGTGATCGTGTTGTCGCCGCGGCACATCTGCTTCAGCAGGTCGTGCCGGCTGACCACACCCACCACCTCCGCACCGCGCAGCACCGGGGCGCGGTGCACGTTGGCCTGGAGCAGGCGCGCCGCAACCGCCTTCACGTCGGCGGTGTCATCCACGGAGACCACCTCGGCCGACATGACCTCCGCGACCAGGACCGGGCGTGCACCCTGCGCGCGTTCGGCGCCCAGGAGGTCACCCTCCGAGAGCATCCCCACCAGGCGCTTGGTCGCCCGGTCGACAACCGGCGCCCCGCTGATCCGGTGTCCGGCGAGGATGCTCGCCGCTTCTTTGATGGTCATGTCCCCGAAGAGGACGATGGCCGGGGCAGACATCACATAGCTCGCGTTCATAGGACTAAAGAACCGCGGCCGCCGGTCTCGCGGGGAGAGCCGAATGGCCCCTCCCTTGCGGGTCCAGCGGCGGAGGGTCAAGCCCCAGCGTCACGCGGGACTCGTCGCGGGTGCGGCCCGTGTCGGCGAATCCTCGGGAGCGTCGCCCAGGGCGTCATCGCCCGCACGCTGCGCTCGGTGCTGGTCGCGACCCGAGTGCCATCTGGCGGGAGCGAGGACGCACAGCCCGCGGCCACCGCCGAGGAGCCCGCAGGGGCCCGAGCACGGGGGGCCGTTTGGCCGTTTCGACAGCCGCCCCGGGATCTGACGCTGAAACTGCAATGAAGAGACCCCTGTGGCTGGTCCCCTCCTCCGGGGACGCCCTCCACAGCGCCGAACGGCACAGCCGCGCCATGACTGTGGACCGGCTCATGACTCGCCCGGTCGTCGTCGTCCGCACTGAGGCGACCCTCGGCGAGATCGCAAACCTCCTGCGCCGCCACCGCATCAGCGGGTTGCCTGTCGTGGATGAGGATGATCGCCTGGTGGGCATGGTGTCGGAGAGCGACCTTTTGCGCCGCCTGGTCCGGGAAGCGATGCGGAGGCTGTTCCCCAATCGGGCACCGACGCCGGCCGGGCACCCGACGCGAGCCACGGCGGACACGGCCGGAGCCTTGATGTCGCAGCCGGCGATCTCCGTCAGCCCGGGGACTTCCGCGGACGAGGCGCTGCAACTCATGCGCCGGCGCGCGGTGCGGCGCCTCCCCGTGATCGATGGGCGGGGGCGGGTGGTCGGGATCATGAGCCGCACCGACCTGCTGCAGCCGTACGCGTGCACCGACCAGGAGCTGCTCGAGGAGGTGCGAGACGGGGTGCTGCCAGGACTCGGTGTGGATCCGGGCCAGATCCGGCTCGACGTCGACGAAGGCAGCGTTTTGCTCGGCGGCATGCTAGCCGACCCATCGCTGGTCGAGGAGGTGGAGCAGGCGGTCCGGGACACGCCGGGCGTGGTCCAGGTCGAATCACGTCTGCGGGCACGCCGTCACCCCTTCCCCCGCCGGAGCCTCTGATCCGGCTCAGGCGGGCCGTGGCCCCGGAGGAGCCGGCTGGTTTGCGTCCACCTCCCTGGCGGTCGCGATGCGGGCGCTCACGATCGCGAACCAGGCGAGCTGCGAAGCGATGAACACTCTCTCGAACAGCCCTCCGAGCGACCTCGGCCCGAACCCGGCCCGCGACAGTGCGACCAGGCTGACCAGCCCCAGGACCCAAATCGGCACCAGGAGCAGCCGGAGCGGCCGCATCAGGGGAAGGCGACCGAAGTCCAGCGTCAGCAGCAGCGTGCCCACCAGGCAAGCTGCGAACGCGATCCCGGCCGCCGCGAGATGCACCTCACCGTGGCGCGTGAGCGGGCCGCCGGGCAGGTCGTCGCGGAAGAACCCCAGGACTCCCGAGCCGGCCGCCCAGATCAGCAGGAGGATCACCCCCACCCGGCCGGCCCCGCGAGGACGCAGCGCGTACCAGATCGCGCCCGCCGCCGCCGCCGAGAGGAGAAAGCGGATCTCGAAGTTGACGTCCATGAGCCAGGAGTAGGCGCCGTTGCCGTAGTCGCTCTCCGCGTTGTGCACGAGGTTCACCCCCGGGCGCAGGATCGCCAGCGCGATGTCGATCGCGACATACAGGGCGACGCCGATCAGGCTCAGCCACGCGAGCACGCGAGCCAACGCCAGGCCGGGAAGGGTCTCCACGCGCTCATCATCATCGTTGACCGCGTAGACCTCGGCAACCCGGCCCCAAGCGCCCGATTTGTCTAGCCCCCGGCCGGGGTTGGGACCGAGCCCTCCGTCGATGGGGGTTACGTTCCGCCCGTGCCCAGCCGCCGAGACCCGCCGGACCGCTGCCGGGCCGCCGGGCGATGCGGCGCGCGGGATCGGTGATGGCTGACGTGCCTGCCGGAGCCGACGGTCGCGGAGGCACCGTCATCGGATGGCGCATCTGGCTGCTGACCGGAGGCAACCTCGGTGCCTGGGCGAAGCGGTACACCTGGGCACCGGGGATCAATACCGCCTCCTGCCTGAGCATGGAGACGGAGCTTGCGGATCACCACGCCCCTGGCAGCAGGTGTCGTTGCGGCTTCTGGGGCGTGTTCGACCCCGGCGTCTGCATCACGATGCTGAAGAAGGCCGGGCCGGTCGATGGGGTGGTGCTGGGGTTGATCCACGCGTGGGGCGACGTCGCGATCCACGGCAAGGAGGGGTTTCGCGCCGAGCACGCGAGCGTCGCCTGCCTGTTCAGCGACCGGCTCCTGGACGGCATGCCCAGGTGGGTGACCCGGCTCGACGAACGGCAGTGGACCCTTCGCGCCCGGCGGCTGCGGCTGGCCTCGGAGCGCTACGGCGTCCCGCTGCTTTCGCTGCGGGACGCGCACTCCTCCGGGGTACTCGCTGAATTCGGCGTCAAAGCGCGTCCGGACCAGCTCACCGGTGCCGCCTAGCCTTCAGGCTCCACGCCTCATGCGTCCCCGGTTCCCGAAGCCACCGCCACCCCACCAGGCGAGATCGATCAGAAATCCGATCACGACAACCAGCCACCCGCCCCCGCTGAGGGTGCCGAAGGGAGCGACGAGCACCCACGCCAGCGTCGTCCAGGGCAGGAAGAAAAAGCCGAGCACGGGCCAGAGAAAGAACCCGTGGAAGGCGTGGCTCCAGCGCGCCGGCTCGGCCAGCCACCAGACGAAGATGGCGGCGCGCGGGCCGAGCAGCCCGAGCACCGTGATCAAGCAACACATGGCGGATCCTCCGGGGTGGAATGTCTCTGCCGGTCTCGATCTCCACTCGCGAACGCGCAGCGGAAGCCGATGTGACTCATCCCGCTATCGATCATCTGCGGCCGGCGCGCGGCCGGTCGATAGCGCAGGCAGTAGCTGTCGGCGCACAGGAACGACCCGCCCTTGACAACCCGGCGCGGGATGCGGAACTGAGGCTGGCGCTCGTCGAAGCTCGTGTCCCTGTCACCTCCGCGCGGGTTGCGCGGCAGGCAGCACACCTCCTCGCCAGCGGCGCGCCGCTCGCTCCACCAGTCGGAGGTCCACTCCCACACGTTGCCGGCCATCTCGTAGAGCCCGTAGCCGTTGGCAGGGAGCGACCCCACCGCCGCCGTGTGCCCGTACCCGGGCTGGGCGCGCCACGGGAACTCGCCATGCCAGTAGTTGGCGAGACGCTGACCGGGAGACTCCGGGCCATCGCCCCACACGTAGGTCCTGCCGTCGAGCCCTCCCCGGGCGGCGACCTCCCACTCGGCCTCGGTCGGCAGGCGGGCGCCCGCCCACCTGCAGTAGGCCTCAGCGTCCTCGCATGCGACGTGCACCACCGGATGGTCTTGCCGGGCGGCGATGCCGGAGCGCGGGCCCTCCGGGTGGTGCCAGCTGGCGCCCGGCGTCCAGCGCCACCAGAGGTTCAGGTGTCGGAGGTCGACCGGGCCCGGGGTGCCGGAGAAGACCAGTGAGCCGGGGACCAGGTTCTCGGCCGGTGCTCCCGGGAACTGGTCCGGATCGAGCGGTCGCTCGGCGACGGTGACGTAGCCGGTCGCCTCCACGAACCTCGCGAACTCCGCGTTGGTGACGGCGCCGCACGCGATGCGGAAGGCGTCGATCGCCACTGCGTGCACCGGCCCCTCTTCCGGGTAGAAGGCATCACACCCGAGGCGGTACTCCCCGGCCGGGATCGGTGCCAGGCCGGGGAGCGCACGCAGCACCGTCTCCATCACCGGCCGGACGTGAGGGCGGCTTCCAGCTTCTCCATGGCCTGGTCGATGGTAAAGGTCGCCGCCCGCTGCCGCGGCGGGAACTCCCGGAAGGTCTCCAGGAACTGCGTGATGATGGCCCGGGCGGCGAGCGCGATGTAGTCGTTGTCGAGGAACCAGTCGTAGTAGGTGTTGGACGTCGTGTCGGCGCGCTCGAACGGGTCGGTTCGCAGGTTGAAGAGCTTGGGCACCCGGAGCATCGTGAACGGCTCGGCCCAGATGCGGAGTGTCCCTACCGCGCGCTGCTCCATGAAGACGACCTTCCAGTTGTCGAAGCGCAGGGCGAGCAGCTCGCCGTCGTCCGAGAAGTAGACCAGCCCTGGCCGCGGCCCCTTCTCCACCTGTCCGGTCAGGTAGGGGATGAAGTCGTAACCGTCGATGTGCACCTTGAACGTGGTCCCGCCCAGCTCATAGCCCGTCTTGAGCTTCTCGGCGACCCCCGGGTCTCCGGCCGCGGAGAGCAGCGTGGGCAGCCAGTCGTGGTGCTGGATGATCTCGTTGGAGACCGCGCGGGCCGGGATGTGCCGCGGCCAGCGGATCAGCTGCGGGACCCGGAACGCACCCTCCCAGTTGGTGTCCTTCTCGCTCCGGAAGGGCGTCATCGCGCCGTCGGGCCAGGTGTTCATGTGCGGCCCGTTGTCCGTGCTGTAGATCACGATCGTGTTCTCGGCGATGCCGAGCGAGTCGAGCAGGTCGAGCAGGTGCCCGACATGCCGGTCGTGGTCGATCATCGTGTCGTGGTAGGGGGACTGCCAGCGCCCGGCCTGACCCACGTGCTCCGGCTTGGGATGGGTGCGCAGGTGCATGTGGGTGGTGTTCATCCACACGAAGAAGGGCTGGTCCGTCTCATGCACGCGGCGGATGTAGTCGGAGCAAGCGTCGACGGTCTCGTCGTCGATCGTCTCCATGCGCTTTTTGGTAAGCGGTCCCGTGTCCTCGACCCGCTGCCTGCCGACGCGGCCGAAGCGGGCGTCGACGGAGTCGTCGTCGGCGTCCGTCGCCCAGGAGTGGATGACGCCGCGCGGCCGGAACTGCTCGTTGAACTTCGGGAAGTCCGCCGGAGACGGCCAGTCCGGCAGCTCCGGTTCCTCCTCGGCGTTGAGGTGGTAGAGGTTCCCGAAGAACTCGTCGAAGCCGTGGACGGTGGGGAGGAACTTGTTGAGGTCGCCGAGGTGGTTCTTGCCGAACTGCCCGGTGGCGTAGCCGAGAGGCTTCAGGAGCTGAGCGATGGTCACGTCCTCGGCCTGCAGCCCGACGTCCGAGCCGGGGAAGCCGACCTTGCTGAGGCCGGTCCGGAAGGCGCTCTGACCGGTGATGAAGGAGGCGCGTCCGGCGGTGCAGGACTGCTCACCGTAGGAATCGGTGAACCGCATGCCCTCGTCCGAGAGCCGGTCGATGTTCGGCGTTCGGTAGCCCATCAGCCCGTCGCTGTAGCAGCTGAGGTTTGTGATGCCGATGTCGTCGCCCCAGATGACCAGGATGTTGGGCGGGTCGGTGTCGGGCATGAGGCTTCCTCCCTTGTGCTGGCGTGTAGACCAATCGGCGGTTCCGCCCCGCTCGTTCATTGGCGCGCAGTTGTTGCCCCGAGCGGGGCGCGTCGCGATGACGGAGTGAGACAAATAGCTGGGACCGGAGCGCTACGCGGTCGAATCCCGATCGCCGACCCGGGGGGCCGAGGCGGCCTCAGTGGCCTTGAAGTCGTCGTGCCCGAGGTCGGCGAGCCACGCCCGGAAGCAGCGATGCATCTGCTCCGCGCCGACCACCGGCTGCCCGGGCGGTGTCCACCGGGCCGGAAAGAGGACGAAGGGAAAGCTCTGGGACCCGCCCATGCCACCGTGCGAGCCGACGAGCTCCTCGAACGCCGGGACCTCGGTCGTCGCCTCGTCGTACGCCCCGTTGATCATGATGTCGGCGACGTGCTCGAAGGCGTCCGCTCGCTTCAGGTGCCGCGCGGCGTTGGGGCCGAACGGCGCCAGCGGGTCCTCTCCCTCGACGCGACCCTCACCCAGGTGGTTGACGCCGCGGCGGCCGACCGCGAGAGGCCCGGCGCCCTCCGACCTCAGCATCAGAAATCCGATGGCCGGGTGGTTCACGAGGGCCGGGACGAGGTCCGGATAGAGTTCCTCGATCCGTTCCATGGTGAGGCGGTCCGGCTCACGCGGGAAGTAGACCAGCCCGAGGCAGCCGGACGCCATCACGACCAGTTCCGGAACCTCCTCCTGATCGGTGGCCGGCCGCAGGCGCCGCCTTCGGGGCTTGTGCGGAGCCCCGAGCTCGACCTGGTCGTCGACCACCAGTCGATTGGTGGCCGTCCGCAGGGCCCCGGCCGCCGCGCCGCCGCCCGATCGCGCCTCGGTGAGCGTCCCGGAGAGGTACGACAGCCCTTCGCTCCCCTGCTTCTCCGCGTCGAGCGAGGACGCCTTGGTTGCGTCTCTCACCAGGTCCTCGAGCGTCTGACCTGCGCGCTGCCTGAACGTGGCGCCCTGACTCTGGCCGTGATCGGAGAGCACGACGAACTGATACGGTCGCGGCGCCGACTCGCCCGCCGCCTCGATTCTCTCGATCTGACGGTCGATCCGCCTCAGGACGTTCAGCGTGTCGAGGCGCTCGATCCCGGAGTGATGGGCGACCTCGTCGTACCCGAGGAACGTCGTGTACACGACCGGACGGCCGGCGAACATGTCGCCGATGACGGCCGCCACCTGCAGGTCTCGCTGCACCACCGTCGCCCACGCCCGCACCGGCGCATAGGACAGCGTGCGCCGGATCCGCGGCTCGATGTCCCGACGGCGCTGCTGGGCGGCGTACCAGAGCTCGATACAGACGTCGGCCACCGAGAGCAGGACCGTGCGGGACACGTTGTACGGGTTCGCGAAGTAGGTGAAGTAGTCCTGGCCCAGGCCGCCCGTCCGGTCTCGGCGCAGGATCGTACTCATCGTGAGCAGCGAGTGGGGAGCGTCGCCAGAGAGGATGTTGGCCCGGCTCGCACCGTCGAACGCCAGCAGCCCCCTCCCGTCCGAATGCCGGCGCTCGATCTCCATCGCGTCCCGGGGATGGTTCGTCACCATCGCGCGCCCGCGCTCCTTCTCCCACCAGCGGAAGGCCGGCATGTCGACGTTGGACCCGTGCAGGAGACCGGCCTGGCAGGCGCCGGTTTGGGAGGACCAGTCCGTCTCCCACCGCAGCAACCGGTGCGAGCCCTCGCTGACCAGACGGGCGATGTGCGGTACGGCGCCCATGCGGATCGCGTGCACCAACACCTCGTGTGCGAGGCCGTCGATCTCCAGGAACACCACTCCCGGCAGGGACGAGACGACGCCACCACGACGCCGCGCGAGCCGCCGCACGACGTTCTGGTAGTAGATGCTGTTGTCCTCGATCCCGAGTACGGTGGTGGCCAGTGCGTTGATCAGCGTGATGCCGAGCACCAGAGTGATCCCCGGCCAGACGCCGTCCACCTGGAACCCCGGCAGCAGATGGCTGGCGAGTGCCACCAGCGCGCCGTTCACGACCAGGACACCGAGGCCAAGCGTCAGCACCCCGATCGGCAGGGCGACGATGGTGAGGAGCGGCCAGAGCAGCGCGTTCAGAGCGCCGATGACCGCCGCCGCCGCGAGCGCGGATCCGAAGCCCCGGCTGTGCACGCCGGGAAGGACCGCGGTCCACACTGCCACCGCGACCCCGTTGATCAACCACAGGAGCAGAACGTGGAGGAGGGTGCTCCCGGCGCGCGCCTTCATCTCTCTGCGAGCGTTGCCACCATGACCGCCTTGATCGCGTGAAGTCGGTTCTCGGCCTCGTCGAAGACGATCGCACAGCTCGACTCGAAAACCTCGTCCGTCACCTCCAGGGCATCCAAGCCGAACTCGTGATAGATTCTCCCACCTCTTCCTCTGGAACGCACATGCATAACTTCACTCCGATTCCTTTTCCGGATCATCTCCATGTTCACCTGGTACGCAGCAGAGTTCGATTCGTTTCTTCCAACCTGGTGTCCTCTCCCATCGACACCCAGACTCGGTGAGAGGTAATCCACTCCCTCCCCGTCGAGTCGCGTCACTCGAGCTTGGCGCCGGTCTGCGCGATGGTCGGTGGCGATCAAGTCGGCGGACGGCAGACTCTCGGGGGCGCAGACGCGTACATCCGTCCCCAGCTTGCAGCCACTCACCATCAGCGAGTTGCCGGTGTTGAACCGCGCGTCGCCGAGGTAGCAGTACGCGATCTCGTCCAGGGGCTTTGGCGAGTGCTCGCTCATGGTGAGCATGTCGGCGAGCATCTGCGTCGGGTGGAACTCGTCGCTGAGTCCGTTGTACACGGGAACCCCGGCGTTGGCGGCGAGATCTTCGACCACCTCATGGCCGAAACCTCGGTATTCGATTGCGTCGTACATCCTGCCCAACACTCGTGCCGTGTCCTTGATCGACTCTTTGTGCCCGATCTGTGCCTCTCCCGGGCCGAGATAGGTGACGTGCGCGCCCTGATCGTAGGCGGCGACCTCGAAGGCACATCGGGTGCGGGTCGACGGCTTCTCGAAGACGAGCGCGATCTTCTTTCCGTTGAGCCGAGGCCGCTCCTGTCCGCTCTTGCTCTTCGCCTTCAGATCGGTCGCGAGCCAGATCAGGGAGCCCAGCTCTGCCGGCGTGAAGTCGAGCTCCTTCAGGAAGCTGCGCCCGCGCAAGCTCGGCACCGAGACGTCGCCGCTCACTGGACGACGGCGTCAGCCCTGGGTGGCCGGGCGCAGCTCGGCGCTCTGGTTGGCGGGCGCCTCCTTCGGCGGCAGGCGTCGAAGCACAAGCTTCCAGATCTCGCACACGATCACGATCGACAGCGAGACGCCGAGGCAGATGCCCCACTGCGTGAGCTTCAGGTGCGTCGTCTCCAGCAGCCGCTGAAATATGCCCAGCTCGGTGCCGAGGACCGTCGTCAGGACCGAAAGGAAGGTCATCTTGATGAGCTTTCCGTTCTCCAGGATCAGGCTCCCGAAGATGGTCCGGCGCTCGTCCGCCGCCTCGAGCGCGAACAGGATGGCAAACAGGTTGAAGGTCGCGAAGCCCATGGTGTGGGCGAGGACCGCGCCTCCCTCTTTCTCGGCGATCACGATGACTCCCAGCGTCCCGATGGCAAAGACCAGCCCGACGGCGATCACGTAGATCATGCGGCCGCGGGGGAGGATGCGCTCCGCCGGATCTCTCGGTGGACGATCCATCAAACCCTGCTGGGTCTCGCCGAAGCCGAGGCCGACCGCTCCGAACACATTGGTGGTGAAGTTGATCCAGAGCGTCTGCAGGGGGATGAAGGGCGCCCCGCCGAGGATATTGAAGATCCCGGCGGCCAGAAACAAAATGATGAACCCGAAGAGGCTCCCCATCTGGTAGCGGATGTACCGCATCAGGTTGTCGTAGATGCCGCGGCCAAGCTCCACCGCCTTGATGATGGTCGAGAAGTTGTCGTCCGTGAGAATCATCACCGCCGCCTCTTTCGAGACCTCGGTTCCGGTGATGCCCATGGCGACGCCGATGTCGGCTCGCTTCAGAGCCGGCGCGTCGTTCACGCCGTCCCCTGTCATCGCCACGACGTCGCCGCGCTTCTTCAAGAGGTCGACGAGATGGACCTTGTCCTCCGGCGCCACCCGGGCGATGACGCCGATCTCGCCGATCTGGCGCAGCGCCTCGTCGTCGTCCATGGCCGTGAAGTCGGCACCGGTGATCGCCCGACCCTCGATCCCCAACTGCCTGCCGATCGCCTGCGCCGTCACCGCGTGGTCGCCGGTGATCATCCGGATCTTGATCCCGGCCGCCTTGGCCTTTGCGATCGCGTCGGCGGCCTCCGGCCGGGGCGGATCGACGATTCCGACCAGGGCGAGCAGCGTCAAACCGGTGAGCAGGGCGAGCAGGTCTCCGGCGGGGTCGAACTGTGCGGGGTCGAAGTCCTTGCGGGCCGTGGCCATGACCCTCAGACCTTCCCGGCCGAGCGTCTCGTTGGCCTCCAGGTACCGGCTGCGCACCTCTTCGACGGGGACCTCGACGCCGTCGGGGTCGTGCGCCCACGCCGCCCGTCCCAGCAGCTGGTCGGGCGCCCCCTTGACGAAGCACCGCACCACGTCCCGCCCGCTGTCGTCCTGCATGTGGTGAAACGTGGCCATCAGCTTGTAGGCGGCGTCGAACGGGACCTCGGCGATCCGTGGATAGGTCCGGCGGGTCTCCTCCGGGTCGACCCCGCCCTTCGCCGCCAGCACGATCAGCGCGCCTTCCGTCGGATCACCGACCAGCTTGCCGTCCTTGACCTCGGCATCGGAGGCGAGCGCCATCGGGAGCAGGAATTGATCGAGTGACGTCGGCGCCTTCCCGCCGACGTGCTCGATCTGGCCGAGGACGGAGTAACCCTCGCCGGTGATCGAGTAGCGACGTCCGATGATGAACATCTGGACCGCCGTCATCTGGTTCAGCGTGAGCGTGCCGGTCTTGTCCGAGTTGATCGCTGTCGTCGAGCCGAGCGTCTCCACCGACCGCAGCCGCTTCATGATCGCGCCGGCCTTCGCCAGCGTCGTCGTGCCCCCCGCGAGGATGGCGGTCACGACAGCCGGCAACCCGGTTGGGACGGCTGAGACCGCGAACGCGACCGCGGTCAGAAAGAGCGTCGAGAACTTGTTGCCACGAATCAGTCCGAGGCCGATCGAGATGATCAGCGCGCAGGCCGCGATCACCAGGATCTGAGACGTGAGGCGATTGAGCTGCTTGGTCAGCGGAGTCTCCGCCTCCGATTTCGACTGGAGCATGCCCGAGATCCGTCCCACCTCGGTCCCCATCCCGGTCGTCGTCACCAGCACCCGGCCGGCGCCTCTGGTGACCGAGGTGTTCATGTAGGCCATGTCCGTTCGGTCGCCGAGGGGCGTGTCGACCTCCCCGACCTCCTCGACTCCCTTGGAGACGGGCGTGCTCTCGCCGGTGAGGGCAGCCTCCGCGATCTCGAGCGTGGCGGCTTCGATGATCCGGCCGTCCGCCGGCACCAGGTCCCCTGCCTCGAGGAGGACGACGTCCCCCGGTACCAGGTCGGTCGACTCGACCTGGGCGAGCGCGCCGGCGCGAAGGACCCGCGCCTTGACGATCAGCATCTTCTCCAGCGCTGCGACGCTCGCCTCGGCCTTGCCCTCCTGATTGAGGCCGAGGACGGCGTTGAAGAGAGTGAGGAAGATCAGAAGGAGCCCGGTGGCGAACTGCTCCGGCAGGAACAGGCTGACCACCCCGGCGCCCAGCAAGACAATCTGCATGGGATCGCGATACTGGCGCAAGAACACCCGCCACTTCGGATCTGCCTTCGCGGCGGCAAGCTTGTTGGGCCCGAACCTCTCCCGTCGTGCCCGCACCTCGTCTTCAGTGAGTCCGCTGGCGGCGTCGACACCCTCTGCCTGCAGCGCGGCACTGCGGCTGAGCGTATGCCAGACAGGCCCCTCCGGAAGGACCTTTCCGTCTGTCGACGTTGAGCCTGATAGGCTGGTGGCGCTACTCGGGCCGGGCGTACCAGCGGGACCGGATGATGATCCTGGCGCTGTCTGCACCGCATGATTGAAGGACCGTCGGGGACGCACCGCCTTCAGCGCCGAGCGCCAGACTAGACAAATTCCTCCTGCGCGGCGCGGCCCCCGGCCGTGACGGAGGGGCCGACTGTCGAGGCGTCCGGTACCCTCGTCGTCGTGCTTGCCACCCGCGGCGCCCGCCCGTATCAGGTCGCGGTGTCGCTGGGCGCGGTGGCGGCGGTCGTCGTCATCCTGTTCGGGCTTCGGTTCACCGGACCGCTGCTGGCGCCGCTCTTCCTGGCGTTCATGACCGCAGTCGTCCTCATGCCCGTCGTCCGCTTCCTGGAGCGACGCGGACTGCCGACCGCGGCCGCGGTTGTCGGTGTCCTGGTCATCGTCCTGGTGTGCGGCGGTGTGTTCGTCTTCATCACCTACGTCCAATTGGTGGCGCTGGGTGAGAAGCTGCCCGAATACGGACAGTTGCTGGCGCAGCGCCTGGATGCCGCCGGCGCCGCGTTCAGTGGCAACACCAGCGTCTACCACGCACTGACGGCCAGTGCAACGCGAGGCAGCAAGGCAATGGTAGCGGCCGCCGCGCAGATCATCGCCACCCTGCTGTCGAGCACCGTGAGCCTCATCTTCTTCGTCTTCATCCTGTGCCTGATGCTGGCAAGCGCGCACTCTTTTGCGCGTCAGGTGGAGCGGGTGGCGGCGCCGGAGAGTCAGCTACACGACCGACTTACCGATTTCTGCGAGCAGGTGCAGATCCAGGGCAGCATCAGAACACTGAGCAACCTACTGACCGCGATTGCGCTGACCCTCGAATTCGTCGTCTTCCGTATTGACTTCGCGTTTCTTTGGGGAATGCTCGCGTTCGTCCTCGGCTACATCCCGTACATCGGTCTGATCATCGCGTCCGTGCCGGCGGTGATCCTGGCTTTCATCCTCCATGGGACTGGACTCGCCGTCGTCGTGCTGTTGATCGCGGTGATCTTGAACGCCGCCATGGACAACGCCGTGACACCGCGATTCGTCAGCACCCGCTCCCAGGTCCCCATGATCATCACGGTAGTCAGCTTCTTCTTCTGGACCTGGTTGATCGGCCCTCTGGGCGCCGTCTTCGCCATCCCCGCCACCCTGCTGGTCCGAACCCTGCTCGAATGGCACCCCGAGACGAGGGGCCTTGCCCTGCTGATGACGACCGAGGCCGGGAGCTCGGATGTGCCTTCTCCCTGAGCGGATGTCTGGCGCCAGGCACCAAGAAGCCCCGGGTGCCCGGCCGTTCCGGCACCCCCGGGGCTTTCTTTCGCTGCCGTGCCTCAGGATCCGCTGAGGATCTTCTGCTTCTGCGCCTCGAACTCCGCGTCCGTCAAGACGCCGCTTTGCTTCAACTCCCCGACTGCTGTAGCTGGGCGAGCATGTCCGAAGTGCCACTTGCCGGTGCCGGTGCCGGTGCCGGTGCCGGTCCGGTTGCTGCTGGGCGGACTCCTGCTGTTGCTGGGCGTACTGCTGCTCGTCCTGCTCGGCCCAGCGATTGGACTGACGGCGCGCGACTCGGCCGGATACCGCGGTCGCCGTACCGGCGACAACTGCGGTTCGCCCCGCCCATCGAAGAAGACCAGGCATCGTTCCCTCCTGCCTCAGGACTCTAAGGACGAGGTTCACTTGCGTCGAGTGCTGCCAGGATAGCTTGGATTGGAATCCGTCCACCGGCCACCATCTGGGCGCCCTGGCGCCGAAGGGTGGTCGCGAGCGGCGCCGCCCAGCGGTTCTCATAGACGATCAGACCGGCCGCGCTTCCGGGCTCGATAGCGCCGGCGGCCTCCTCGAGGTCCCCCTCGTCGAGGATCCCCGAGCTGGCGCCGTCGAACATCGAGAGGTCCGGCTCATCACTCGAGGCGGGCCGGCTCACCTCGAGGTGCATGATCGAACCGTCGGCCATCTTCCGGATGAACTGGAGATCCAGGATCCGGATGATCCCGCGATCGACCAGATCACCGAGCATGCGTAGGCCTTCGCCGGTCATCTGAGTATCCTTTGGGTACTCGATAACCAGGTAGTCTACTGGTCCCATTTCGTCAAATTCTGTGGTCACCTCATCACCTCACTCCGTGTCATGACCGCGGCGCACATCAGCCTCATCAGTGTGGAGGCCGCCAACTACCCGCCCTTCCGTCCCGAGGGGGTCCGGTAGACAAATTCCTTGCATGGCGCGGAGCCGGCCCCACCGGTCCGCGCGATTAGCGCCGCCGGCTTACGGCTGGTAGGGGGCCGCGTCGCCGGCCGGCTGACGGCGGTCACGGCGCAGCATGAAGGAGCCGATGATCGCGACGATGCCGCCGATGATCGCGATGATCGCGACCGCGTAGATCAGGACCACGGCGGTGAAGAGGGTGTGGGCGAAGAGGAAGATCCCGATGATGATGCTCAACACGCCGAGGAGCCCCATCCCCAGCCACCACCGGTGAACGCACGCAGGATCGAGACGATGCCGATCACGACGCCGGCCGCGGCCAGCAGCCAGATCAGGGTGGCGGGGATGATCGCGGCCGCCCAGAGCGGATCGCGTACCACGACCAGGCCGGCGACGATCCCGAGCAGGCCGGAGAAGAGCTTCCATCCCCACTGACGCCGGTCGACGAACATCATGACCAGGTCGAACACCCCACCCACGAACCAGTAGATGCCCAGGAAGAGCACCAGCGTGAACAGGGTGCGCGCAGTGTCCGTCAGCAGGAGGATGCCCAGGATGAGACCCGCGATACCCTCCAGCAAGACAAGCCACCAGGGTGTCAGCGCCACACCAATCGGCTCCTGCGCCATGGACTGGTCTTGAACCGAAGCCATATGATTCTCTCCCGTTCGCCCCGCGGATCAGGACACTGGACTGCTGTGTTGCGGTGCGAACCATTCACCGAGCCGGCTTTGCCCCTTAGCCTTTCGCGTTGAGCCGCCGACAGGCTAAGGATGGCGGCTTCCTCACCTGCCGGGGCAGAGGACGCTTCGACCAGTTGGACAAATCGCGTCGCCCGAAAGGCAGCGAAACCGCCTCCCTGGGACGCGCGCGGGATCGGCGGACAACGCTGACCGGCAGCGATTTGTCCAACGCCAGGCGCACTGCCTCCGGCCCAGGCATGAGAGAAACCGCACGGTGGGGTGTGCATCTGATCCCCGAGGCCCCCGTTGAGTGAGTAGGTAATGTCGACAGCCCCGACCGGTCACGCAGCCCTGAGCGACCGCGCTTTTCTCGCACTGGTCGTGGTCGGCGGTCTGCTTGGAATCCCAGCCGCTCTGCTCGCCGCGCTGTTCCTGGCCGCGGTCAACCTCCTGCAGAAGTTCCTCTGGCACCAGCTGCCCCAGATGATCGGCATGACCTCGGCGCCCTGGTACTTCGTGCTCGGCCTGCCGGTCGTGGGCGCGTTGATCGTGTTGTTCGCCGCACCGTGCTGCCTGGTGACGGCGGCCACCGGCCGCTGATGGGACTGAGCTCCAAGCCCACGGCGATCTCGCACGGGCCCGGCGTCGCTCTGGCCGCTCTCGGCACGCTGGGCTTCGGCCCGGTGCTCGGTCCCGAGGCGCCCGTGCTTGCGCTGGGCTCGGTGATCGGGATGGCCGCGGCCCGGATCGCTCGGGTTCACGATGAGCGTCGCACCGCCGTCCTGTCCGCTGCGGGGTCGTTCTCCGCCCTGTCGGCGCTGTTCGATGGACCCATCGTCGCCGGCCTGCTGCTGGTGGAGGCGAGTCTCCCGATCGGTGCCACCGCACTTTTCATCTTGCTGCCAGGGCTGGTCGCCGCGGCGATCGGCTACCTGATCTTCCTTGGATTCGGCAGCTTCGGTGGCCTCAACCATCCGGGCCTGCTCGTCCCCAACCTCCCTACCTACCAGGGCCTGCACGTAGCGGACCTGGTGGTCGGGCTCCTGGTGGGCCTGGCGGCAGGAATTCTCGTCACGCTCATCCACCGCGCCGCATCGGCGATCGAAGCGCAGCAGGCGCGCCGCGGGGGAGTGCCCGTGCTGCTCCTGGCAGGTGGCCTCGGCGTCGGAGTCATCGCGCTCATCGCGCAGCGGCTGGGTGCGAACCCTGACGACGTGCTCTTCTCCGGGCAGGCGTCGATCGGCACGGTGGCGACGGCGACCTCCGCAAGTCTCGTGCTGGTCCTGTTCGTCGCCAAGCGCTGGGCTACGTCGTGAGCCTGGGCTGCGGCTTCCGGGGTGGGCCCATCTTCCCCGCCATCTTCTCGGCATCGCGCTCGCCTCCTTCCCCGTCGCCTGGTTCGGGGTCTCGCCCACGCTGGCGATCGCCGTGGGCGCCGCGGCCGGGATGGCAGCACAGACGCGCCTGCTGTTCGCACCCCTTCTGTTCGCCGCGCTGCTGGTCGGTAAGAGCGGGTTCGATACGATTTCGGCAGCCGTCCTGGCGTCGGTCGCCGCGTGGTTGGCGGTGAACGCGTGGCGCGGACGCGGCTCGCCGGATCCCAGGCCACCGAGCCCGCCGGAGACACCAAACCCGCTTCTTCCGTGGAGGGATGACGACGTGAGCACCGGATCCCGACCCCGACTGCTGGTGTGCCGCCGACCGCCGCAGGGATCGCGCGTTCCACCCTCACCGTGATCCTGATCGTCCTCTCGGTGGTGAGCCTGACCATAGCCCGATGACGTCTGGGCGCGCACCTGATCCTACACTCGACGGGTAGTCTCGACGCGTCTCCGCTCGCGGCGAGCCCCGCCTCCAGACGGCGGTCGTCTGAACGCCGTCGTGAAGCAGGTCGATGACCACCTCGACCTCAAGACCTACGTCGACGAGGTTGCCCTCCGAAGGCCGTCGAACGGTTGCAGCCGATGCTCAGGAAGGCCGCCTGAACCTGGTCTCGACGATCACCACGAAGCTGCGTGGGAGGCCCACGATTCCAGCAGTTTCTCGCTGGTAACCGTTCAATCGCGCCGGCCCACCAGCAGATCGTCAACCTGTGCTCACCGGCGCCACCGTCCGGCGGGTGATCAGAGTCGAGAACGGCAACGTCCAGCTCGACCTCTCCCAGGTGGTCTCGCTCGTGAAGCAGCGGCTGGTGTCCGCCGGCATCGACATTCGCGGCGAGATTGCCGACTTCGGCGCCACCATCACGATCGCTCCTATTCAGGGTTCGACCGATCCGGAGGTCGGGTTGAGGCACTGAACGCGATCGCGGATTTCCTCCCCTGGCTGGGACTGGTGTTCGCGGCGGCCGCCTGATCGCGCCCGGCGACGGGTACGGGCCGGTATCGCGATAGCGCTCGGCCTCGCCGGCGCATGTGCGTGCTCGCCCTGGCGCTCCTGGTCGCCGAGCAGCTGTTCACCGGTCCGCTCATCGCTCGCGGCCTCTCACAGGACGCGGCGATCCGTCCCCTGTGGAGACCCTCGTCCGCAACCTGAAGACGGCGCTCCGGTCGTCCTGGTCGTCGCCCTCCTGATCGCGGCGGCCTCTGGGCGGTCCGTTTTCGTGCCCGAGATTCACATCCCTCCGGCCGCCTGGGAGAAGGTCCTGGTCCCGTTCCGAACCCCCGCGGCGCGGTTCGTCGCTCGCTACGCCAACCCGCTCCGGATCGGGGTGGTCGCCATCCCACTCGCGATCCTGATCCTCCTGGATGGTCCCTCGATCACCCTGATCGTTATCTTTGCCTGCCTGGTTATCGTCGCCTTCGCGCTCATCGAACTCTGCCGCCGGGGATCCCGGCTGGGCGCCCCGACACCCGATCCCTCCGACCGTCTTTGACGCCGCCGCCGGCAACAAGGCCGGGCGGCGACCCGATCGGCCGCTGAGTCGTTCGGCCCGCCGGGTCACCCCTGGTGGTTTGAACCGCCCGACGACCTCCGTCCCGGAAGGTTGGCGACCAGGAGCGCCACCACCGTCACCAGGTAGAGCTGGCCCATGAGCGCCTCGAGGACAGAAAGCGCCCTGCCCGCAGAGAGGCCCGGGACATAGTCGCCATACCCGACGGTCGCGAGCGTGATGTAGCTGAAGTACAGGTAGTCGGAGCTGTCGGCGGTCGCCTTGCCGGCGAAGTAGGGCTGACCGCTGAGAGCGCTGATCGCGTAGGCGAGGCTGGCGAAGAACATGCCGAAGACGAGATAAATACAGAGGGCCGCCATCACCGCCTGAGCGGTGACATGGAAGTTTCGCACGAATTCGGCGATGATCGCGACCGGCACCAGGGTCAGCAGGGCGGCCGACGCCAGTTGGGAGATGCCCAGCGAGTATCTCCCTCCGAAGACGAGGTCCGCGGTGCCGCTGACAGCGGCGACAGCGCCTACCACCACCGCCACCCCGAGGAGGCGGCGGCTGACCGCTGCGCGTGACAGCGCGGCAGCCACCGCGGCAAGCTGGAGCAGTGTGCTCAGAGCCCTTCCCCACGCGGTCGGCGGAGCCACGATCGCGACGATCATCGCGGCCGTGAGCATGAGGAGCACGAACCCGTAGCGATAGACCGCCCACCGATGTCGCTGAGCGGCGTCGGAAGCGTTCACGGTGGCGGCGGCAGAGCAGCGATGAAGCGGCGTGGACCGGCCGGCCGGCTACTCGGCGACCATCTCCTCGTCGTGGGAGAACGCGTTGCGGAGCTCCTCCTCTTGCTCGTGGCTCAGGTTGGTGGCCATGATCTCGAACTCCTGGCCACGGAAGGCCTCCTCGACCCGGTCCATGACCGCGCCGGCGGAGAGCACGAAGAGTGCGGAGGTTCCGGGGGTGATCTTGCTCTTGACCGAGTTGATGAATCCCTCGTCGATGCCGACCTTCGCCAGCGATCCGGCGAGCGCTCCGATGCCGAGCCCCACCGCGGCACCGATGACCGGGATGAAGAAGATGAGGCCGAAGAGCATGCCCCAGAACATGCCCCCCAGCGCACCGGCGCCGACAAGGCTGTTGACCTGACGTGTCTTGGGGTGGTCCTTGCCCGCCTCCCAGGTCACCACGGCCGCGTCCTGGATGTGGATGAGCTCTTGCTTCTGCAGCTGCTCGAGGGTCTTCAGCGCGGTATCAGCTCCACTGACGGTCGGAAACTTGATTGCTACCAGAGTCGCCATTCGTCCTCCTCTTGAGTAAGCCGCGTTCCGCGGAGTCGTGCGGCTTGACCCGCGTGGGTCAGTCTGTCGGCGGCCCCAACGCACCCGCTCGATGCGGTCCTGGACTCTTTAGACAGAACCTGATCCAGGCGCGGGCACCGGGGGGTCAGCTCCCGCCGTCGAGGCCCTCGGTGCCCTTGGCGACCGTTTCGTACCTCCTCCACGGCCAGACGCCGTCGATCTCGACCGCGAGCGACCAGCTGAGGACGATTCGAATCACGACGATCGTCCCGAGCACGCCGACGCTGCCCAGCGTGGGTTGGAGGATGACGGTCTTGATGATGTCCGAGACGATGAGTATCTCGAGGCCCAGGAGGATGGTTCTGCCGAGGTGCCGACGGGCGTAGTGGTACGCCCCGTCCCGATGAGCGGGAATGAGGTACCAGACGACAGAACGAGCGAGGATGAACAACGAGCCAAGGACCAGCACGCCCACGCCGATCCCCTCCACCACCTGCACCGCGTCCTGGACGCCGTAGTGAAAGTTCACAACGTCGGCTTCTCGCTCTCCCTGCCGTCCCACGCGGTCCGGGCCCACTCGGCTGCCGGCAGCCGCATGGGCTCGGGTGGCCGACCGGAGTCGGTCTGGGCCCGCCGGCTCAGACTGACGAGTCTTTCCAATGAACCGTGAGACCGAAGAGGACGAGGAGGTTGATGCCGATGATGACGATGGACCACCATGGGTAGAGACCGATATTGAGCAGGTGCACTGCCGTAACCAGTCCCACCGTCACGATCCCGAACCATCGCCCCCATGAACGGTGGCTCATGATGGCACCGCCGGCGAGCATCTGCAGCACGCCGAAGGCCAACCAGAGGAGCCCCCAGATCCACAGCTGTCCGCCTATCGCGTGACCGATGAAGAAAGTGGAGCGGAAGAACGCGAACAACCCCTCGAAGATGTTCCAACCACCGGTGAAGACGATCATCAGCGCGGAGAACAGCAGCCATCCGTCCGGGATCGACGGTGCCGTGTCGACCGCGGAGTACGCCCCTGAATTGTCTGTTACGTCGGCCATCTCAGATGCCTCCTTCGTAGTGGCCTGTAGCCATATCGCCTCTTGCCCTGTGACCAGCTTTCACGTTTGATTCACCTTGCGGCACCCTCCTCTTCGCATTGGTAACGCTGCCGCGGATGAAAACGTATCGCAGGTCGTGGGTCGGTCCCCTCTTCGGCGCCTGTCTGTGGCCGGTGGAAACGAACGATGAGCCCGGCCTCCGTCGTCGCCCGCAATTCCGGCGTATGCGCATACCTGCATCAGGTTTTCTCGGAGACCCGCATTCAGCTTCGGCAAGAACGTGAGCGGGCCGGCACGCGGCCCACCCGTGTTCATCGTGCGTGGAGGGACGCGCGACCAGACCTCCGATTCACTTCCCGGTTGGACAAAAACGTGACTCGTTCAGCTGTCGGAAAGTCAGTGGCTTTCGCTCACGGTGGGAGCCTACGTCACACGAGCGTCTCGGCGGACGCCGCCGATTGCGCCCCGGAACTGACCGTGGCCGCCTTGAACGCCACGTAGTCGCGTTCGTTCTGATCGGCGTACACCTCCGCGAAGCTGCCTAGCGCCTCCTCGAATGCGGTGCCGGTGCCCAGATAGCTCGCGATCGCGATCCGGTCACCCGACCGCGCGTGTGCCCGTGCCAGCGTCCATCCACACATCTCGCCGTACGCCGTGAACACCTGTGGCGTGAAGGCCTCCACCTCGGCCGAGATCTTGCCGTCCCACAGCTGCCGCATGTAGTAATCCCGCTGGACGCCGTCGAAGCCCTTGATCCTGGCCCAGCCGAGAAGGATGTCGCTCGCCGCCTGCATGAAGCGCTGGCCCTCGACGACCCGCTGTCCGCTGTTGCCGTGCCGGCTTTTTCCTGCATATGGTTCGAGGACGGACGCCTGCGCCTCCTTGCACTGCAGGACGAGTGGGTCGCTGCGATATCGCCCCAGGAACAGTGCGATCCAGCAGCGCGTACCGACGCTCCCGACACCCACGACCTTGCGAGCCACGTCGACCAATTGGAACCGGTCGAGGAGCCTCGAACGATCGTTGTTGAGGGTGGTGCGGTAGTTGCGTACGACACTGTCGAGGAATGCCCGTATGTCGCTGGTCTGGTCGTGGTCGGTGGTGAGCTCGTCGAGGGGCACGATGAGCGGTGGATCGCTGACGAACGCTATGCGACCCCCGACCTCGCGCACCAGCTGCCGGTACGCCCGGGCGCTGTCCTTCTGCGCGGGCCTTGGCCACGTTCTTCTGAACCTGCTTGACGGCCCTGTCCCCGGCCAGGCCCGCCCACTCCCCTATGGCTGACGAGACGTCGAGGTGCGAGTACCACACATCGAGCTCGCCGGTCTGGGCAAAGGCCAGCATCGCCTGCCGGTAACGGCGCGCTGCCGCGACCGCCGCAGCCCGGCACTCCTTGCGCTTGAAGTGTGCCGAGCGGCGACGACCACGCTCGCCGCCAGCCTCTTCACGTCCCACTCGAACGGTCCGGGAGTGGTCTCGTCGAAATCGTTGATGTCGAACACCATCTCGCGCTCGGGGGACTGGTACCCACCGAAGTTGGACAGGTGGGCGTCGCCGCACAGCTGGACTCGCAGGTCGGTGGTCGGCGTGTTGACCAGGTCTGCCGCCATCACCGCCGCCGAGCCCCTGAAGAAGGTGAAGGGGGAGACGGACATGCGCTCGTGCCGGATCGCGATCAACTCCGGGACCCGGGTCGTCTCCTGCGCGGTGAGAGTCGCCACCGGGTCGCGACTGGAGGGACCGCCGTCCCATGCCGCATGGCTGCCCAGCGGCGGAAGCGGAGCGCGTTTGGAGCCTGAGGGCGTCACGCTTCTCGCGCCCGCGGCTGCGGAGGATCGATCGTTTCGAGGCTGGTTGGTCACACTGCTCACGGTTCCTCCCTTGCCGGTACCTGGCAATCTCTCCGGCGCCGGCCTATGGGTGTCACGTTAAGGGAACGTTAGGTGTGGCTCGCCGACCCGCGAGGCCTGCACCCACACCTGGTTAGACAAATCGACGGCAGGATCAAGGGCCGTTTCTATACGAAGTGCCTTCCGCGGGGCCGGAGTGAGGTGCTTGTGTAGACAAACGCCCCTGGGGTCGGGTCTGGATGTCCTTCAGCTCCAGGGTGCGCTGAGAGCGGCGACGACCGCCCAGCGCGAAGAGCCAGGTGAGAAGCGCGGCTGCGCGGTTCGTGAACCCGGTCAGGAATGTGATGTGGACGGCGAGCCACGTCATCCACCCGCTGAATCCGCTGAGCTTGAGGCCGTGGAACTCGACCAGCCCGTGCCCGCGTGCCAGGTAGGCGGCGCTGCCGAGGTCGAGGTACCGGAAGGGTCGATTTGACGGCAGCGTGAGAAGGCTGCGACGGATCATGTTGGCCGCGTGAAGACCAGACTGCATAGCCACCTCTGCCACCCCGGGCAGGTCGCGCAGGTTCATCATGTCGCCGACGCAGAAGACCTCGGGATGTCCGGGCAGGGTGCAGTCGGGTTCCACCAGGACTCTCCCCTGCCGATCGGCGCCGGCACCCGCGGCCTTCACCAGCATCGCGGCCAGCGGTGACGCATGGACGCCGGCGGCCCAGATCACCGTGCGGCTGCCGATGCGGGCGACCGTTCCGTCGCTGCTCTGCAGCTCCACGCCCGTGGCATCGATCGAACGGGCGAGCGTGTCCATCCTGAGCTCCACGCCGAGATGACGCAGCGTTCGCGCGGCCCGTCCCGCGAGGTGGTGGCCGAAGGCTCCGAGCGGCTCTGGGGCTCCGTCAGCGAGGATCACCCGGCACCTGGAGGGATCGATGGCGTGGAATTCGTCCCGCAGCGTGCGCGCCGCGAGCTCACGGATCTGCCCCGCCATCTCGACGCCGGTCGGTCCGGCGCCGACCACCACGAACGTCAACCAGGACGCGCGTTCCTCCGGGTCACGGGCGAGCTCGGCAGACTCGAACGCACCGAAGATGCGGCGGCGGACCTCCTGGGCGTCGTTGATCGACTTCAAGCCCGGCGCGTGAACCGCGAGCTCGTCGTGCCCGAAGTACGACGTCTCCGTCCCCGCCGCGACGATCAGATGGTCGTAACCGAGGTCGAGCAGGCATCCGTCGGGCGCCGAGGCGTGGACCGTTCGCCCCGGCAGGTCGAATCCGACGACCTCCGCCAGCAGGACACGAACGTTGTCCTGGCCTCTGAAGATGCCGCGGAGAGGCGGCGCGATCTGGCCCACGTTGAGACCGCCAGTCGCGCACTGGAAGAGCAGCGGCTGAAACACGTGGTTCGCGGAACGGTCGACGAGCGTGATCTGCAGCGGACAGCGCCGCAACCGGCGGGCCGCCAGGAGCCCCGCGAACCCCCCCCCGATGATGACCACACGTCGGGGAATGACGTGGTCCGGCAGCGGCTCCACGAAGGGAACGTAGGAGGTCACCAAGCACAAGAGATCGCCTCCGGGGCGATCTCTTGGACAAATCCGTGCCGACGGGAGGGCGGCTCGCCCGCTCGTCCTCAGTGCCGGATGACGTTCACCGTTCCGGCCCCATGGTCGAGCTGGTAGTCGAGGTTCATCGCCGCGTTGATGAGTGACAGATGACTGAAGGCCTGCGGGAAGTTGCCCAGCTGCTCACCGGTCAGACCGATCTCCTCCGCGAACAGGCCGGTCGGGCTGGAGTAGGTGAGCATCTTCTCGAAGACCAGTCGGGCATCCTCCAGCCGGCCTGATCGTGCCAGGGCATCGACGTACCAGAACGTGCAGATGGAGAACGTGCCCTCCTGGCCTCGCAACCCGTCGGGGGATGCACTCGGGTTGTACCGGTAGACGAGGCTGTCCGACACCAGCTGCTCGTCTACGGCCCGCAGCGTCGACTGCCACATCGGGTCGGTGGGCGCCGCGAACCCGACCAGCGGCATGAGCAGAACGGAGGCGTCCAGCACGTCGGTGTTGTAGTGCTGCGTGTACGCGCCCACACGTTGGTTGAAGCCCTTCTCGACCAACTGGTTGTAGATGCGATCCCGCTCCGTCATGAGCCGCGAGATGTCGGCGGGGAGGCCGTACTCGGTTGCCAGCTTGATGGTGCGGTCCATCGCGACCCAACACATCAGCCGCCCGTAGGTGAAATTCTGGCGGCCGCCCCGGGTCTCCCAGACTCCCTCGTCCGGCTGGTCCCAGTGGTCGATCAGCCAGCCCATGACCTTTTGGAGCTTCACCCAACCGGGGTGACCGATGCGTAGACCACGGCTGTTGCCGTGATAGAGGGAGTCCAGCGCCTCGCCGTAGATGTCGAGCTGCAGCTGGTCGGCGGCTCCGTTACCGATCCGGACCGGGCGCGACCCCCGATACCCCTCGAAATGATCGAGACTCGTCTCGACCAGGTCGGATGAGCCGTCGATCCGATACATGATCTTGAGCGGCGCCGAGCCGTCTTCCGCCTGGTCCATCACCCGGTCGCGCATCCAGGTCAGGAACCGAAACGCCTCGTGATCGAACCCGAGGCCGAGCAGCGCGTAGATCGAGAAAGACGCATCGCGCACCCACGTGAAGCGGTAGTCCCAGTTCCGCTCGCCGCCGACCTGCTCGGGCAGGCCCGTGGTGGGGGCGGCGACCAGTGCCCCGGTCGGTGCGTAGGTCATGAGGCGGAGCGTGATGGCCGATCGCTGGACGATCTCGCGCCAGCGGCCGACGTACGACGATCGGTCCAGCCAGGAGCGCCAGTCCTGGATCGTCCTGTCCATGATTTCACGGACTGCCTCCCGCTCCACGGGTCGAGGAGTTGCGTCCGGCCCCGACTCGAGCATGACACCTTCGACCTGGCCCTGGGTTAGGGTGATCTCGGCTGCAACGTCTTTGCCCTGCGCCTGTAGCGGGAACGTCGAGTGGAGGGCCAACGTCAGCGTGGGGGAGGTGAAGCGCGCACCCGACTCGTTGACCGAGAGCTCGTGATCGGCGCGCCCGTAGTCGATACGAGGCGCGCACTCGACCCGGAAGCGCACGGTTCCCCTGACCGCCCGCATGACGCGGACGATCCGGCGCCGCTCGCTGGGCTTCTCCGGGTCGTGAATCGGCATGAAGTCGACCACCTCGCCGACGCCGTCCTCGGTCATGAACCGGGTGACGAGGATCGCCGTGGAGGGGAAGTAGAGCTGCCTTCGCACCGACGTCGCGACCGGCGCGATTCGGAAGTGACCACCGCGGTCGTGGTCGAGCAGCGACGCGAACACGCTGGGCGAGTCGAATCGCGGACAGCAGAACCAGTCGATGGTGCCGTCCCCCGCGACCAGCGCCGCCGACTGCAGGTCTCCGATCAGTCCATGATCGGCGATCTCCGGGTACCTCACCCGCTCCGCGGCGGTCGAGGGGGCACTCACACTCTGCGCAGTCATGACATCAATCTCCTTGTTGTCGTGCGTTGACGGCGTTCGCCGCTCGTCGATCCACCGGAATTGCGTCTAGCGCGAAATGCGTCTTATGAGGTGGCGCTTGCGTCCGTTTCTCCGGGCGCTTTGCTGCTGGAAGGAGCCGGGGCGCTGCCCGGTGGGAGCAGCAGCGCGGCGGCCAGACCGATCAGCGCGATGATCGTCATCGTTACCAGTGCGGCCGCGTAGCCGCCGCCCCCTCGGATCTCCGCAGAAACCAGCACCGAGCCGACGATCGCAGTCCCCAGCGACGACCCCAGGTTGGAGACGCTGCGAGACAGCCCCGAGATCTCGCCCTGAAGGTTCTCGGGGAAGGCCGATTGCACAACGTTGGCCGACGCGGTCAACATGACCCCGACACCCAGGCCAAAGATCAAGAGGCCCGGTGCGAAGGAAAGAGGACTTGACGAGTCAGGGACCAGTACCAGGAGCACGATGACGCCCAGCACGGTTCCGACAAAACCGGATCGGATCAGAAATCTCTGCGAGCGCCGCCTCGCCAGACGCCCGGCGAACACCGACGAGACCAGGATGCCGAGCGTGGCGGGCGTGAGGATGAGGCCGGTCTCGATCGCGTTGTGATGACGGATCGTTTGCAGGTAGACAGAGATCACGAAGAACGCGCCCTGCATGACCAGCCACTGAACGTTTTGCGTCACCAGCCCCAGGTTCGACATTCGGCTGCGGAACAGGGCGGTCGAGAGCAGCGGCGCCCGGCCCTTGTGTTCCCGCCTCCGGATGTGGAGGAAGAACCAGACCAGGATGACCGCGCCGATGGCCACGAAGAGCCAGACCGGGGAGATGCCACCCTTCGGAATGATGACCACCGAGCCGATCTTGAAGTCTTCCCTGGCGGTGAACCAGCCGTACGTTCCCGACTGAAGGATGCCGAGAACGACGAAGAACAGGCCCGCCGCGGACAGGACGGCTCCCTCCACGTCGAACTGCGGCTTCGCCCCCTGGATGCCGGCGTCTCTGATGCGCCGCGTCCCGATGATGATCAGGATCACGACCAGCACCTGCAGGACGAAGGAAGCCCGCCAGCTGATGGTGGACGTGATGAGCCCACCGATCAGGGGGCCCGTCGCCGCCCCGAGGCCGGCGGCGGCGCTGATCACGCCCAGCGCTCTGGCCCGCTGCGTGAGAGTGGTCGAATAGACGGTGACGAGGATGTAGATCGGCGGGATCATGAGCGCCGACCCGATGCCTTCGAGAAGCGAGTACCCGACGATGAGCACGCCGATCGCGGGCGCCAGCGCCGCGACGAGTGCCCCCAGTCCATAAACGATCAGGCCGGCGCGGAAGCAGGCCTTTCTGCCCCAGATGTCCGACAGCTTGCTGCCGGGGATCATGAGCGCCGCCATCGTGAGCGTGAAGACGGTGATCGCCGTCTGCACGCCGATGACCGTCGTGTTCAGATCGTGAGCGATGTTCGAGACGGCCACGTTCATGTTCGTGCACGCGTAGCTCGCGATGAACTGCGCGAGAGCGAGCGGTAGCAACATCGAGCGGGGGGACCACGTCGACGCGCCCGCTACGGAACCCCCGGCCGGCGCACCGCCCGGGTGCCGCCCGTCCGCGGCCCTTTCGCCGTCTCCCTCGTGCGCAGCCGTGTTGTCGCCGGCCATAGCAACCAAGTCCACAGAAGCATCGGGAGGGGTGGCCAAAGGACTCGACCTCACCGAGGTCTGGACAAATCCCTCATGAACCGGCCCCCCCGGGGCGGCAGGTCGCTGCCGGATGGACTGGAATTCGTCTAGGGGGCGAACGCCTGCCACTGAACCCCCGACCCCGAGCGCCGCATTCTGAGGTGCGAGACGCCGGTTCAGCGACCTCCCTCCCTGGTCCCTACCCCCGCCGGCGTCTCACTCTTTTCTTCCCTGGTGAGTTCGGGCGCAGCCGTTCCCTGTCGCGTGGAGTCGTCAGGATGCGTGCGCCGGGATGGTTTTCAGTGCGAGCGCGACTCGATCCGCGAACTCGTCCATCAAGTCGCACTCGGCAGTCGTGAAGGCCTCTCCGCCTTTGCGGGCAAAGACGAAGACACCGAGCACGCCGGAGGCTGCACCCCGGCCGGAGGTGACGGGCACCGCGCGGAGGATCTCCAGCCCATCCGAGGTATCCCAACGTAGATCGAGGTGGGCACCGGCGCGGGTGACTTCATGGACCAGCGAGACACGGAGATCCGGAGCGGTCCTCGCGGCGCTCGTGGACCAGGCGTCGGCGGCAACGATCGTCGGTGTACCGGGCGGGTCGGAGGAACGTGCAACCAGCACCGCAGCCCCACGGATCAAGTCGCGGACGCGCTCTGAGGCGACCGCGTAGACGTCCTCCACGTCCGTCGCGGCTCGGAGGGCGACGACCGCTGCCAGCAGCCGGTCCCCATGCTTGGGCACGTTGCCCGCACCGACGTCCTCGGCACGCAGAACCAAGTGCGTCACCTCTCCGGAGGGGGCGTGGAGCGGCACGATCTCGACCTCACAGAGCCGGTGGCTCCCGTCCGAGCCGGATGGCGCGATCCAGCCGCTGATCCGCTGCGGTTCGGCCGATCTCGCCGCTCGCTCCACGGCCATCGCCAGGGGATCATTCGGACGGCCGCCCCACAGGTCGCGCAAGGGGAGGGCCACGATGCCCACGCCGCCCGCGACCACCCGCTGGAACACGGCGTTGGAGCGGACGACAGCGGGCGTCGGTGTCAGGGAGGCGAGCGCGACGCCGAACGTGGAGCTCGCCGTCCACCCCTCGAAGAGGTCCAGGACCCGTACCGGGTCGGGAGCGCCATCGAGCAGTGCCATGAGCTGCATGGGAAACAAGGCCGGCGGCGGGTCGGGCGGCGGGGTCGACCCTCGCGGGCCCGTGGCGGTGACACCCGTGGCCGCCACCTCCTTCCCGATCAGGATGACCCGAGGGCCCTCGGGGCTGGTGACCGGCCAGCAGTCGAACGCGAACAGCGCCCGGCGCCGGCTTCCCAGCACGTTCAGCTCCCAGCCCCGCCGCCTCCTCGGGGGGGACGCATATGCCTGCACGCCCTTGGCCCTGTCGAACGGGTCGACGAAGTCGGCGAATCGAAGACCTCGGACACGCCTCGGAAGCAGGTCACTGAATCGCAAGAAGGCGGTATTGGCGTCGTCGATCCGACCCTCTTGATCGAGGACGATGACGATCTCGTCGACCAGGTTGGCAACCATCCGGATGGGGTCCGCCGCGTCGCCCGGTCGACGAGCCGTCGCGGCCCCCTCTTCCTCCCGTCGGTCGTCGTCCTCCTCGGGAGCCAGGATGCCCTGTGCGGTCAGTGTCGCGACCCGCATGGAGAGGCCGTGGGCGTGACGCTCGAATTTGATCTGACGAAGAAGCTCGATGTCCTCGGGCGAATAGCGGCGCTGGCCGGACGACGTCCGGACGGGCCGCAGCGTCCGGTGCCGGCGTTCCCAGGCGCGGATCGTGTGCGGCGATATTCCCAGCATCGACGCAACCTCACCAACCGAGAAGGTGAGCCGGCTGTCAAGGCTGCTCATTTGAGGCCGAGGCGACGGGCGAGGACGGTGCCGATCCGCACGTCGAGCGCGATCGCGTCGGCCCCCACCTGACGCCAGAGCTCAGGTCTCCGGTTGAACGGAACTCCGGCGACCAAGACACGGATGCGGCGCTCATGGAGCGAATCGATCGCCTGCACGAGCGGCGGGATCCCTGGTGTGACGCCGGCCGACATGCAGTTGACCCCGGCCGATATGCAGACGAGTCGCGCCCGGAGCTCGGTGGCCTGGCGGACGACGTCAGGCCAGCGAACATCGGGTTCGAGCACCTCGACCGCCCAGCCCTCGTCTTCCAGCGCGGCGGCCAGCATCCTGAGACCAAGCCGGTGCGGGTCCCCGAGCGCGGCAGCCAGGACACAGCGGAACCCCCGGGGCACCGGGTTTGGCACCGGAGTCGCGGGCAGCTGCGCCACGACCTCTTCCACCACCGCGGCCGCCCGGAGCTCGTCGGCGGATGTGGCGAGCCCCACGTACCACAGGTTCCCGACCTCGACCTGGGCCGGATGGAGGAGATCGGCGATCGCAGCGGTTCTCGAGCCGGTTTGGAGAGCCACCTGTCGGGCCAGCTCGTGCACCCGCGCGGCGTCCCCCTCTCGCAGGGCTTGACTTGCTTCCTTGATGGGAAGGCGCGCCGCCGCCCCTGCCCGGCGCGCATCCCCTCCGGTGGGGCGACGCTCGGTCGAACGGCGCTCGGTCGCGATCATGACGGGTCTACCTCCCCAGGCCGAAACCTTGGCAACTCATTGCCTGGGCGTCCGATTTGGCCCAACCACGGGCTTGGCCCGGGCCCCGTTTCGCCCCCCATGGGGGGCTCCGATGATCCACATCGGGGGACAGCGACCATGCACTTTCAACCCTATGATGCGTCGGCGCGGCCCGGCCACCCCCATGGGAGGGACGTCGTGGATCCCCAATGGGGGGACAAACAGAGTCCCCCAAAGGGGACAGCAGTCGATCGCCAGGCAACCGATTGCAGATAAGCGCTGAAACAATGACGCAACACCTTGCGTCAGAGCGACGTGCGTCAGGCCTCAGCCAGACCAGTGGCTGCATGGGCGAGCGAGACCGCTCGAGATGGCAACGATCGCGGCCTCGGTGCGGTTCTCTACCCCCAGCTTGGCGAGGACCCGCTTGACATAGGTCTTGGCCGTCTCCTGGGTGACCGCCAGCTCGCGCGCGATCTCCTTGTTCGTCTTTCCTTCCGCGAGCTGGGCCAGGACCTCATGTTCGCGGACCGTGATGCCGAAGGGCCGTTCCATACGGTCGGGAGGTGCGATCCAGTTGGGGAGTCTCACGCGCTCGGAGGTCACGAGCCGTATGGACTGCCTCAGTTCGTCCAGGGGGGCGTCCTTCAGCACGTACGCCGCGGCACCGGCACGCATCGCCTGCTGAGCCGCCCGATCATCGGCGAGGGCGGTGAGCACCACGATCCGGACGTCGGGCAGCAGGCCCCGCATGACGCGGATGACGTCGACGCCGCTCCGATCCGGCAGGACCACGTCCATCACCAAGACGTCGGGCTGCAGGTCCAGGGCACGCTCGAGCCCCTCTTCCCCGGTGACCGCCTCACCCACGACGTCGAATCCGTCTTCCTGGCGCAGTGAGGCATGGAGACCGGCTCGAACGGCCGGCTGTTCGTCAAGGATGAGGACTTTGACCCGACGGATGCCGGGGTAGACCTCGAGCAGCGGCGGAGGCGGGACGGTAGGTTCGCCATCCCCCATCGGCCAACGGTTCGTTCTCGCCGCCACCGATTTGACGATATGCCCCCGACGTCGGACGCACTATCCCCCAAAAGAGGACGTTGGCGATCGTGGGCACCACGAACGGGCGGGGGCCCGGGCGGCCCGGAGCCTCACCCAGGGGGGAGGTCGACTCAGTGGTTGCCGGAGGTCGTCTCGTAGCGGCTGGCGGCGCTGTCTCCCCCTCGCGGTGTCGCCACCGGCATGGCCTGGACCATCCCGGTCGTCAACGCGAGCACCGCGGCCTCGGTCCGGCTCCCCACTCTGAGCTTTCCCATGACTCGCTTCACATAGGTCTTCACAGTCTCGGACGTAATTCCGAGCTCCATCGCGATGACTCGATTCGGCTTGCCTTCCGCGATCCGGGCTAGCACCTCATGCTCCCGCTTCGTGAGCAGGGTTGCGACGTCCCTCCCGGGATCCCCGGACGAGGTCGCGGGTGAGGTACGGGCCCGCCACCGGGGTACGGCCCGGCGGATGGTGTTGCGCACGTCGTCGGCGCTCGCGTCCTGCGCGATATACGCGACAGCACCCTCCCTGAGCGCCGCCGCGACCGCGTCCCCCTTGCCTAGGTCCGTGAGGATCACGATGCTTACGTTCGGCAGCTCTTCATGCAGCGGTCGGACCACGTCACCGCCGGCGGTTCGGGGCGGCACCTCGATGAGGACGACATCCGGGTGTGTCTCCCGACCCACGGCGATCCCCGCGTCGGCCTGACCGACCATTGCGATCACCTCGAACAAGGGATCCGCTCCCAGGATGAGGCGCAGACCCTCCCTCACGACCGTGCGCTCGTCGATGACGAGGATCCGGATCGTGTTCTGGCCGCCACTGCTCAGCACCATGCTTGGCTACCACCGGAGGCGCTGGGGGCATGGCGCTCGTCGGTCGTGCCGTTCAGCCACCACCATTCGGGGCGGTTACCAGGGGTCCTTGAGATCGCGCCCTCCCCTGCGTCGTGAGATTTGATTTCGTGCCACGACCGCAGCTGCTGACCATCAGCGTACAAACCGGGTCCGGTGTGAAGAGAGGATCGCGGAGCCACCCTTGACAAACCTCGCGTCCCCCGGAGGGGTGGACCGATCCGCTGCCGGCGGACCGTGATTTGTCGATGGTGGGTCCGGCGCCCGCCGAGTCAGCCCGCCTTCCGGACCACGTACCCGAGAAAGTCGATGCTCGCACCTCCGACGGTGCGTAGAACTGCGCCCAGATCGTCAGCTCCGATCCTCTCGACGACGACGGCGGCGGCGCCGGCCTCTGCCGCCTGCTGGACGAGCCCCTCGTCCACGTCGTCCGACAGCATGACCACGCGGGCCGAGGGCGACTCACGAATCGCCGTGCGGGTGAGAAAGAAGGCCATCTGATTTGGAAGTCGGGAGTCGATCAAGACGACCTCCGGGTGCAGCGTCCGCAACGCGGTCAGCGCGGCTTGGGCCTCGCTTGCCGCCGCGACGACCCGCAGCCCTGGAGCGCCGTCCACGACTCGCCGAATCCCTTCGCGAAGTATCGCGCCGTGCTCCACGACGAGCACCCGCAACTCGGACGCCGTGATCGGGATCGGGCCACCGGCTTCCGCCCCTGGGTCCCGCCCCATCGATTCCTCCTTTTGCAAGCAGGCCGACGGCCGGCCCACCTCTGCCACCGCTCCGAGGTGTGCCAGAGCACTTCTACGCCCCGTCTCCCGCGCCCCCCGACGCCACTTGATGTTGCCTTCGCCTGCCGATCGTCATCTCAGTGTAAGGGACCGCTCATCAATGATCGAATTGGCTCCGCAGTGGCGACCGACCTTCCCGCCGGACCGGGTGACATCGATCTGGGAGGCTAAGCACTCCTTCCTGGTATCCCGGGATCGATCGTACGGTTAACACAAACAGTGGTGTCGTACGCATCGGTTCACATGACGGGCCACTGAGCCCGGCACCTAGGACGTCGTGGTCGTGCGGGGCGTGAGCTTCGGGGGCCGATTGCGGGAATCAGCCATACTGCGCTTCTTGCCTTGTCAGCCGTCCCGTCCGGTGTTAGCGTCGGGAGAGGCGGGTGCTGGACATATGAAGACCGGACACGTTGCGTGCCTGGAAGAGTCGCGGATGGACGCCGTGTCGTCGTGATACGGGGCAGTGACGATTCCTTCGCGTCTTCGGTCATGCTCGTCGGGGCCGGCGACCCAGCTCGGCAGTGGGCCTGGCGAACCGGCTCACCAACCGGGCGCCTGCGACTCCTGGGGCGGGAACGCCACGGCTCGGACCCTGTGTCTCGCCCGGCGCCGCGGGCGATCGCGATGGTCGGCCCAGAGCCCAGCGAGCGGCGCCGGGAGGGGATGGACGCCGAGGCCGTGGTTCTCGTTCGTCCCGGTGCCACTCGTCGCGGTATCGCGGACGCGGTGACCGCACTCGAAACCCCTCACGCTCTGCTGCTCGGCCGGCCGGATGGTCTCTCAGCGCGACTTGACGGCCTGACTCCGCGGGAACAGGAGGTGCTCACTGAGCTGGCCCTGGGCAAGGTCAACAAGGAGATCGCGAGAACCCTGCACCTAACCGGTCAGACCACGCAGCGGTATGTCAGGCGGGTGTTGCAGAAGCTTGGAGTCACCAACCGCACCGAGGCGGCGAGGGTGGCGCTGCTCGGCGACCCGGCGCCCCCCCTGATCTGGCTGACTGACCTTCCGGGCTCATCCGGGGGGCGGGACGACTACTCGGGCACCCCCTCAGGGCTCTCCTCACCGGCCACCTTCCGCGATTGCAGCGTTTGCTCGATGACCTCGGCCGGGATCCGTTCGTAGGTCATGACCTGCCCATTGGCATTCGCGACCGCCTCGCGCAGCCGGTTCACCCAGGTCTGCTCGAACACGATCATCGCTGCCGACGACCCCGGTTGCACGCTCTCGGCCATGTCGGCCACCTCGTCTTTGGAGAAGAGACTGTGCAGCTCACTCCTCTCTCCGGTGAGCGGCGAGAGGAGCCTCGCGAGGTCGGGCGAGACATCGTCCACCTCGATCGAGACGACATTGCCATCGAGGTCCTTGCTCACGAAGACGAGGTCGATGATGCGGATCAGGCCGCGCTGCACGACATCCTCGAGGGCGGGGACGATCTCTCCGTGGAAGTGGTTGCCCTTGAAGCTGATCACGGTGACATCCACCGGCGTGGTGACGCTCATCACTGTCCTCCTCGGGAGCGGTTCATGTAGGGCACCCATGCTCCGCGCCGCCTGGGGGCAGGGCCGGTGGGCGGTGGGTCGGACCTAGACAGAAAACGTGCGGGCGAGTCCGCGACGGCCGGCCGGCTGGTACCAGTCGACGGAGCGTCTGAGTGCGGCGACACACGCAACGCCGTCTACGCGGGAGGGTTCGGCACGCCACGCCCCGGGTCGGCCGCGGCGGCCACCGCGGTTCCCTGCCCGGTGGCGACCCCTCCCCGTGGAGGGGCCGGCGACGACCCATGGATGAGGCCGAGTCGACTCAGCTCGGCGACCCGGCGAACGGTGAACGGGTGTGACAGCTGAAGCTGCGCCACCGTGTTCCAGAAGCCGACGTTCTTGCGCGCCTGATCCAGCAGGTCCGGAATCCGCACCTCGTGGTAGATGTAGCGCCCCGCCGTCAGCAGCACCAGCCCGTCGCCGCCCTCCGGCTCCACCCAGGCCCCGTTGCGATCGGAGGAGAGCTCACGGAGGCGGGAGAGATACGGCCCGAGCAGCGGGACCGCACCCGAGTAGCAGATCGACATCTGATACCAGAACCGGGTGTGCCCCAGTCGGATGTGGCCCAACTCGTGCCCCACGATGAAGCGCAGCGCCCGGCGGTTCTGCTCCAGGGTGTTCGCGAACAGGTCCGAGTTCACCACCACGTAGTCGTGACCGAAGGTGCTGGCGGCGAACGCGTTGAGCACACCGTTGCCTGCCTCGACGTAGATCTCGGGCTGGCGCCGTCGCTGTCTGAAGCCCAGGCGATCGGCAGACTCCCGCAGCATCGCGTCGATATCCGGGAATTGGTCCGACGAAGCCAGCACGGAGTTGCCGCGGCTGGACGCGCGGGTGAGCTGCCGCCCAAGGACGAACAGGATCCCGAACACGAACGTGGCGAGCAGGATCGCGGCGACGGCCAGCCGCAGCGGTGTGGAGATGATGACGAGTGCGTGCATCGGGGTCGGGGCGAGCTCGATGATCGCCAGGCCCACCAGGACGACGGCGATGACCACGTTCAGGATCACGCACAGCACGTAAATCGGGATCTCCGCCGGGTTCCGCAACGCCGGCGGGGCCGGATGCGTGGCGACACTCACCGCATCGCCCCCCTACGCCGCGTCCCGGATCTCGAGGTTGTGCTTCCCATGCGGGCTTCCCCCAAGTAGTTGCTGCGAGCCACCGCCGACCCGAGATCGAGCATGGGTCGGCCCTGGCGACGTGCCGCTCCCAGGACCGCACGACTTGCACAAATCCTTGCCGGCCCGCGTCGGGAGCCGGGGTTCCGCGGCTCAGCCGGCGGGGTCGGCGCTGTCCGGCGCCGGGCTGCCGAGGGCCCGATCGCAGCGAGGATCGAGTCGTAGCTGGGGACCGCCTCCCCCTCCTCGGCCTTGCGCAGCACGTCACGGACCTGTCCCAGCCCTCTCGTCCGGACCGGCTGCCGGCCGTCCCTTTTCAGCTCGGCAGCCAGCTGATCCAGCATGCGGACCGCGGTCACGTCGATGTACGGCATCGCTTCACCGTCGAGGACGACTGCGCGGGGCTTGCGCTCTTCGACCACCTTCCGAATCCGGTCCCGGACGGTGTCGGCGTTCGCGAAGAACAGCCCGCCCTCGATGCGGACGATGGTGACCCCAGCTACCTCCTGGTTCTCCGGGTGGCGCTCGAGGTCCCCGAACAGATGGTCGTGTCCGGGCACGCGCCCAAGGATCGCGACATGCGGCCGGGAGGCTCGGTAGACGAGCAGCCCGATCGACATCGCGATGCCGATGAAGAGCCCCGGCAGGGTGTCGAAGACGAGCACCCCGAGCAAAGCGGCCACGGCGGCCACGAAGTCGGGCCGGGCGGCGACCCCGAACTCGCTGCCGAGCCGACGCGTCGAGATCCGGGCCAGCGCCATTGCCGCGGGGATGTCGACCAGCTCGATCACGGCAGCGATGACGACGGCCGCGAGCGTGGCTTCCGGCAGGTAGGCGAACAGCGGGGTCAGAAACAGCAGTGTGAGGACGGTCAGCCCAGCCACCACCAGTCCGGACAGCTGGGTGCGGGCGCCCGCCGCGCCGTTGACCGCGGTCTTGGAAAGCGAGCCATTGACGACCATGCCGCTGGAGAGGCCCGCCGCCAGGTTCGCGGCTCCGATCCCCACCAGCTCACGATCGGCACTGACCTCGTAGTGGTGCTGGGCGGCGTAGGTCTTTGCCGCGCCGAGGCTCTCGGCGAAGCCCACCAGCATGATCCCGATCGCGCTCGGCGCCAGCTGCAGATAGTTGGCCGGCTTCGTCGCCGGGAGCCCGAGGTGCGGCAATCCGGCCTCGATATGCCCACGATCTCGACGCCGTGGCTCTGGAGGTCGAATGCCGCTGCGGCGATGATGCCGAGGACGACGGCCACCAGCGAGCCGGGGACCACCGGCAGCAGTCGCCGCGGACCCAGGACGATGGCCAGGGAGAACAGCCCGACCGCAAGTGTCGGCCAGCTCGTGTGTCCCAGCTGCGTGATCACCGCCCAGAGCTTCTGAAAGAAGTCGCCGGACCCGCCTTTGATCCCGAAGAGCTTGGGGACCTGCCCGATGATGATGACGAGCGCGAGGCCGACGATGAAGCCCTTCAGCACCGGCTCGGAGATGAAGCTGGCCAGGAAGCCGAGCCGTAGCAGGCCGGCCACCAACGTGATCACCCCGGTGACCACCGCGAGCGCCGCGGTCAGGACGACGAACTCGGTCGAGCCTCCCTGCGCGAACGTCGCGACGGCGGCTGCGGACAGCGCGGCGGTCGCCGACATCGGCCCGGCGATGAGGTGCTTCGAGCTGCCGAACACCGCGTACAGGATCAGGGCGCCTGGCGCGGCGTAGAGGCCGACCACGGGAGAGACGCCGGCGATGGTGGCATACGCGAGCGCCTCCGGCACCAGGACCGCCCAGACCGTGAGTCCCGCGATGAGGTCGAACCGCAGCCAGGGCAGGCGATAGCCCTGCAGAGACGTGAAGATGGGAAGCCGGATCTGGGTCACACTCCTCCTGCCGAGCCGCCTGAGTACGGTCCCATGTTGGCCGCGCGCCGGCGGAGGTCAGATCCGTCGCGAACCGGCGGGCTAGACAGAAGTCGACGGGCGCTCAGCGGAGGGGTGGGACCGGCCCCGGGCGAGCGTCGCAGACGGCCTTTCACCGAACGCCCTGAAGTACTCCCTCGCGAAATACCCGAGGTTGCTGAAGCCGACCCCGTGCGCCACCGCGGTGACTGTCTGCGTCGGTTCGGAGGTCTCCAGCAACCGCCGCGCATGTTGCAGCCGGAGGCCTCTCACGTAGCGCATCGGTGACATCCCGTGCGCGCGCTTGAACGTGTGGAAAAGGTTGCGGGCGCTGGTCCCGGCGACGGTCGACAGGAGCTCGATCGTGACCGGCTCATCCCAGTGCTCCTCCAGGAAGTCGATCGTCCGCGCCACCTGCCGCGGGGAGACCGAGGCCGTCTCTCCGTGGAGCAGGTGCGTGTAGTTGCTGCGATTTCCGAGCAGGTAGCCGACCAGGATCCCCTGCGCGAGCTCCTCGGTCAGGGCCTGCGGCAGAGCGCCTCCGGTGCTATCCAGCTCGTCGGCCAGGAACCGAGCCAGCCGTGCCGTGCTCTCGATGATCGCCGGGTCATAGGGCTCGCGACCGTCGATCTCGATCGGCCGGTCCACCGGACGACCGAGGATGCCCGAGAGCTTCCGGGTCAGCGTCTGGGGGGTGAAGATGGCGTTCAGGTGCGAGAATCCGGGGCCGTACTCCAGAACCGCGTCGACCCCCGGGTTCGCCGCGAGGCCGCCCCGCTCTCCGCTGACGATGAGTGAGTTGCCGGCCCATGAGACCTCGCCGGCGCCTGAGATGGGAAACCCCTGCGTAAAGAAGGTGGTACGGGCCATCCGGAGCCTGATCGCCGATTCGAACCGGGCGTAGGTCAGGAGGACGCCGCCGGTCTCGAACGAGTTCACCTGGCCGTCGAACGAGCCCTGGTCCTGGACGTCGACGGAGACGATCGAGTACCGCCGCGCCGCCGTCGCCTCGAACTCGTCGAGCCTGCGGGTCGCCACCTGCGGAAAGCGGGTCAGGAACCCTCGCTCCCCCATCCGAGATGCTTGCCTCCCTGATCACGGCGTCGAGGCTGGACGAGGTGGTCGAGAGCAGCAGCCCCTCTGCCTCGCCGATGCTACCGAAGGTCTGAAGCCCGGCCGGGAACTCGCCGTGGGCGTCGGGCGCAGGTTCTGTCTAAGAGAGCGCCGGGCCCCCACCAAGCCGCCGCCCGCCAATGGACAGACTGGTGGTGCGTACGCAGCCACGAGACCGCGGGAAGCGGGAATCGAGAAAGGAGGACGAATGCCAACCCTGTCCGCGATCAAGTTTCCGACGGCCGGCGGCGCCGACGCGGCGCTGACGACCCTCAAGAGCCTTCAGAAGCAGGAGCTGATCCAGGTTCTGGACACGGCCGTGGTCACCTGGGAGGTCGGCAAGGACCACCCCAAGACCCGCCAGGTGAAGAGCCTCGCCGGCCCCGGTGCCCTGGGCGGCATGTTCTGGGGGATGCTGTTCGGCCTCATCTTCTTCATCCCGGTCGTGGGAGCCGCCGTCGGCCTTGGCATCGGAGCGCTGGCCGGGTCGCTGGTGAAGGTCGGCATCGACCAGGATTTCATCAACTCGGTGAAGGCCAAGATCACCCCCGGCACCTCAGCCCTCTTCGTGCTGACCAGCGGCGCGGTCCTGGACCGGGTCGAGGAAGCTTTCCGCGGCCAGCAGTTCGAGATCGTGGCCACCAACCTCAGCCACGACCAGGAGGAGGAGCTCCGCAAGGCGTTCTCCCATGAGGAGGACGAGCCGGAGGAGGCGGCCGCCCAGTAAGCGACGGGGTCGCACGGTCGAGAACGTCATCTCGACGACGCCCGCTCCGATCCCGAAGGGGGTTGGGGCGGGCTTCTTTTGATCGAGCCCCTGCCTCGGCGCCGTGCCCGCGGTGGGCTCAGACGGAGGAGACAGGGATGAGCTCCGCCACGTCTGAGGCTGACACCGCCAGCCCCTGGTCAAGGGTCGCGAGGCGGCCACGACGGGCCCTGGCGAGACCCGCCAGGTAGGCGTCGGTCACCTGCCCGTGCCCGAGCACGCGCGAGAGGTCGACCTCGAGATACGTCAGATCATCCGGCCATTGCTCGTGGCGGGCATGGCCGGTCAGAATCGACAGCGTCTTGCGGGCTTCGGCGATGCTCGTGCCCTGGCGGATCAGCAGCTTCAGCAGGGTGCCCTGGACGATGGGGCAGGTCGCAAATCGACCGGCTTGGCGAAACCATGCTCTGGCTGCCACATGGTGCACGTGCTCAGCCACCACGAGTGCCGCCAGCACGTTGCCGTCCAGCAGAGATGCGCCACGGGCGGGCTCAGCCATCTTCCTCGATCGCGGCCACGTCCTCGGCGGTGATCCGCCGTCCGATCCGTACCGTCGGCAGCCCGCTGTCGGGATCGATCTCGACCGGGGTGCGGTCGTCGTGAGTCAGGGCGGCCCGCATGAGGCTTTCCACGGTCCGACTCAGGGTCTGGTGCCGGTCACGGGCGATCACCGTGACCGCCCGATGGAGATCATCCGGAAGGTCGATCGTCGTCCGCATCACCGCATCATGGATCGCATCAGACGGCGGTGCGATCGACGAGGCGGAACACGGCGACTCGCTGGAGCCCTTCGCGCACGGCCGACGGCGGCGGGTCCGGCGGGAACGGAAACGCGTCTCGGGCCCAGGGGCCCGTACGACCTCGAGGTAGAGAACGACGGCGCCCACTGCCTCCTCGGGCGTTGCGCGCGCTGCCATGAGTTCCTGATGCCGCCCTCCGGCGACCAGCGCACACCTGGGGTCGGCGTCGAGGTTTCGCACCCACCCCCGCACGGCCTCCGGCGATACCAGGTAGCTGTGCCCGCCACGGCGGACAACCCCGACCGGAGTCCGCCGTGGCTGTCCCGAGCGATGTCCTCGCGTCTCCAGCACGCGCAGGGCCAGCCCACCGTCGACCTCGGGGTGGGCGGCTCACGCGGCAACCGCTCGACGACGGGTGCATTCATCTCGACCGCGCTGGACTGCGGGTGCTCGTTCACCCGTCTTCCTGCCCGGGTTCCCCTGCTGCTTCAGCCCGAGGTGAGCTCACACGCTCAAGCCGGATCGCCTCGACGGCAGCGGCGTGGTCGACGATCCGAGACGGGTAGCCCAGCCGGCGCCACTCGGTGTCCGACAGCAGCCAGGGCTGGTGCACGGACCTCCCCTCGATCGGACGCAGCTCGGGGACATGATGACGCACGAAGTCTCCTTGAGGGTCGAACCTGTAAGCCTGGCGCAGCGGGTTCAGGATGCGATTGGGGCGGGTGTCGTTCCCGGTGCCCGCCACCCACTGCCAGTTGCCGGCGTTACTCGCCAGGTCGCCGTCGACCAACCATTCGAAGAAGTGCGCCGCACCGCGTCTCCAGTCGATGCGAAGGTCTTTGACCAGGAACGAGGCGACGATCAGACGGACTCGATTGTGCATCCAACCCTCGCCCCGCAGCTGGCGCATGCCCGCGTCCACGATGGGGTAGCCGGTCGAGCCCTGCTTCCAGGCCTCGAGGCTTCGCGCGTCATCCCTCCAGTGATCCCCGCGAGGTCGGTAGTCGGTGGTGGCGAGGTCCTGCCGTGCGGCGAGCACCTGATGGTGGAAGTCCCGCCAGCACAGCTGACGCAGGAACGCCTCGCCACCTCCTCGGGGCTGGAGACGGCCTTCGATTCGTCGGGCGAGCTCGGTCGGCGAGACGCATCCGAAGTGCAGATAGGGGCTCAGCCGCGAGGTCCCCTCCTCGCTCAGGGAGTCGCGAAGGGCGGCATACCGGTCCAGACCAGCCCCAAGCCAGTGTCCGACGAGGCGTCGGGCTGCCGGCTCTCCGCCCAGGGGCAGGTGTGCTGAGCAGCCCTCGCGAGCGAGGGCCCGGATGGCTTCGACACCCTGCGTACCGCCGGCCCAGCCTTCCGGCTGCGCGAACCTGCGCGGCGCCGGCACCGGGGCCCGGCGGGGTGCCGCCCGCCAGGCACGCCAGTAAGGCGTGAAGACCTTGAAGTGGTCTCCGCCCAGCGGGCGCAGCGTGCCGTCCGGGACGACGTTGACGCCGGGGTGCTCGACCACGGCACACCCCGAGACGCCGGACGCGGCCCGGAGCCCGTCAACCCGGCGGGTGGCATAGGCACTGACATCGTGGGCGAGGTGGAGCTCGCTCGCCTGGACCAGGCGCGCCACCCTCGCCGCCTGCTCGACCGTGTCGCCCGAGCGGAGTACGAGCCCACCCCCCCGCCGGCGGAGTCCCCGATCGAGCTCCCGGAGCGACTCGGCCAGGAACCACGCACGGTTCGGCGACCTGAACCGGCCCCCGAGGAGTGCCGGATCGAGCACGAACAGCGGCACCATGAGGTTCGCCTGTGCTGCCGCCGCCAGGGCAGGATTGTCGTGGACCCGGAGATCGCGCGTGAAGAGCATCACCGACGTGGTGGCCGGCGGGTGGCGACCGCTCATGCTCAGACCTGGTTTCGGAGCATGAGATCGGCCGGATAGGGGGCCAGGTACACCTGATCGGCGGCCCAGCAGGCGGGAAAGCGCCGGAGGTGGTGGCGCAGGAGGGCGATCGGCACCGCCAGGGCGATCCGCCCGAGGCGATAGGTCTCGATGATCTCAGCGAGCTCGGCGCCATCCTGACCGTCGAGCCAGGTCGAGAGGTGGCCCGCCAGGTGGCGCAGTGCGTCCGTTCGCCGGCGGCGGGTCGCCGCCGTCGCCAGCACTCGCATCAGCTCGACGCGGTAGCGCACCGGCTCGCCGAGGAGGCAGGCAGAGACGCCGACGCGGGGCTTCGCCGCCGCCGAGAGCGTGTTCATCGCCGCCGGTGTTCCATGATCGCTCTAGTATGGAGAAACTTGCGAGTAGAGGTTAATTGCGGCCTTCATGAATCTGTTGGAACGACTCGCTGTGGTGCCCCAGCTCGTCCCATGGGGGCCTTCCAGGAGCCAGATTCGGGAGCGGGGACGGATGCCACGTGACACCCGCGCGGGTCCGGGTCGACTGCGCTTGCTTGGCGCCGCCGCTGCCGCCGTCGGCGCGACGGCCTTGCTGGCGCCGAACTCCGTGGGGAGGATGATGGGAGCTCCGACCTCGGCCTATGCGGCCTGGGCGTTGCGACTCCTCGGGATTCGGGACCTGTGCCTTGCCGTCGTGCTCTGGAATGCGGCTTCGCGCAGCGATCACCGCTTTGCCGTTCTCATGGCTCGCCTCGTCACGTTGAGCCAGGTCGCGGACCTCACTGTCACCGCCGACCTCGCGTGGCGCGGCAAGCTGCGGACGAGATTTGCCGCCCTGGTAGCGTGCGCAGCCTTCACCACGGTAGCGATCAGCGGCTGGCCGAGACGTCGATGAGCCCTCGACCGCCAGTGCTTGCGACGCGGGACCCGTCGACCCTCGGCGACGGCTGTTGAGCTTGTCTGCGCAGCGGTCTGGTACCGTCGCTCCGGCATCACCATGACGTCGCGGACGACGGACCGGGCACAGCCCGAGCAGGACCATTCTCTGGCCGGAGAGCACGTTCTCGCCCACCTCCGGGTCCTGGGCCGTGAGATGGGTGCGTTGAGCCGGGCGGTCTCCCGTTCGTTGGGGCTTCACCACACGCAACTTCGGGCACTCGAGCAACTGATGCGGCGAATCGACCTGTCTCCCGGCGACCTGTCCCGCGCCCTGGGCCTCAGCACCGGTTCCACCACCGCCCTCATCGATGCTCTCGAGCGTATGGGTCACGTGCACCGAGTACGCGACCCTGGCGATCGGCGCAAGGTCGTCCTCGAGATCACTGAACGGGCACGGCACGACGGTGAAGCCGCCTTCCGGCCGCTGGGTGAACGCTTTCGAGAGCTGACGCAGGGATATTCCGAGGCTGAGCTCGTCATCATCGACCGCTTTCTGGCCGACTTGCGGGGGGCGCTTCGGGAGTATCAGCAGGTGGTCTCGGAGGAGGCAAGAGCGACCCTGCCTGACTCTTCCAACTCCCATCTCACTGAGCAGTCAACGAGCGATTGGTACGCGGAGCCGATGAACAGACAGAGGTCGTGAGGACTGGGCCGTCAGCCTCGCAGGAGGGCATGGACAACCTTCGCCTGGGTAGCCGCAGCCGGCATCGACGAAAAGTGGTGGGCGGCGCTGGTCTCGAACCAGCGACCTCTTGCGTGTGAAGCAAGCGCTCTCCCCCTGAGCTAGCCGCCCGAACCGATCGACGGAGCGCCATTCTACCTGTCGCGGCGGCCCGTTCCCTTCCGGGCCTGGCCGCCGGGTCCGGCGCGAGCGCCCGCCGATACTGGGTGGCATGAGTGAGGATCCCGAAGAGTTGAGCCGGCGCCACTGCGTCCCCTGCGAGGGAGGCACTCCACCGCTCGAAGCGGAGGACATCGCGGCGCTGATGCCGCAGGTCCCCCTCTGGACCATGCGGCAGGGGCCGCAGGGCGACGAGCTGTCCCGGACCGTCACGACCGAGGACTTCGTGAGTGCCGTCCAGCTGGTCGACCGTCTGACCCCGATCGCCGAGGGCGAGGGTCATCATCCCGACCTCGAGGTCGGCTGGGGTCGGGTGGCGATCCACCTGACCACGCACGCGGCCGAGGGCCTCACCGCCAACGACTTCATCCTGGCCGCGAAGTTCGACCAGCTGATCGAAGCAGGTTGAATTCGTCGTCCCGGCGAAGGTGGCCGGTAGGGTGGGCGGAGCTCAGATGTCTCGACTGAAATCCCTCTCCTGCTGGCTCCTCCATCAGAGCTCCCGCGAGATCCTGCTGCGCGGGAATCACCCCTTCGGCCGGGATGACGTGGTCTTCTGCGCCCGCTGCGACCGTGCCCGGGGACGGGGCGTCCAGGTCCTGCGTCTGGCTCCCGCCACCGCGCCCGTCAGGTGACCCCCTCCCCCATTGCGCCGGCGTAGCTCAATCGGCAGAGCAGCCGCCTTGTAAGCGGCAGGTCATGGGTTCGATTCCCGTCGCCGGCTCCAGCGGCCCCGCGAACAGCCAACCGGCACCCGGCCACAGCCCGGGTCGGGCCGGGGCGCGTTTCGGCTAGATTTCGACCATGCCTCAGCGCCTCGACCACATCGCGGTCATCGTCGACAGCGTGGATCGGATGGGGGCTTTCCTCACCGACGTTCTCCACATGGACCTCGCGCTCGCCCGCGAGTTCCCGGACATGCGCACCCACTTCTACTCGTACGGTGAGGCCCAGATCGAGCTGATCGAGCCGCTGACCGAGGAGATGCGGTCCGCCCGCCTGGGCGAGGCGCAGGCGCGACTCGAGCACATCGCGATCCAGGTCGACGACCTGCCGGCGACGATCGCCGAGCTCACTCCGAAAGGCGTCCGCGCCAACAGCGAGCCACGCGTCATCGGCCCCAACCTCAACATCTGGACCATCCCCGAGACCTCGGGCGGGGTCCAGTTCCAGTTCATCCAGAAGGACGCCGTCAAGCCTGAGGAGGCGCCCCGGTAGGAAAGGGGGAAGGTAGGCCCCGAACCGGCCCCCAGCGTCATCGGATTGGGCCGTTGGTGCACCAATCGCCCAGTTGCGCTGCTCGGAGTGGGCGATTGGTGCACCAATCGCCCTTTGCACCTGCATGGCTGCCTCACCGTTCTGGGATCACCCCGCGCCAGGAGGACCGGCCGGCTGGTCGAAGCGCCGGTCGACCTCGCGGGTCGCGGCGAGCAGGGCCCGCGCTCCGAGCACGCAGTCCTCGGGCGACGTCCACTCGTCGGCAGCGTGGCTGATGCCGCGCTCACTGGGCACGAAGAGCATGGCCACCGGGCAGATCGCGGACAGCGCCATGGCGTCGTGGCCGGCCCCGCTCGGCATCCGGCGCACACCGACACGCGAAGCCCGCAGTCACCTCGTCGAGCACAGAAAGCAACCGCGCATCACAGCGAACCGGCTTCCCGGCGGCGGTCCTGCGCAGGTTGCCGCCCGCCGCCTGTACCCGTCTCTCGAGCATCGCCTCAGCGGGGTCGGCCCGGACCTCCTCCAGGCTGCGCAGCTCGCACTCCATCACCACCCGGCCCGGGACCACGTTGGGGGCCCCGGGCTCGACCCGCAGCGTGCCGACCGTGGCCGACGATCCCGGATTCGAGGGCGATCTCGCGCACCGCGGCCACCAGCGGTGCCGCCATCACCAGCGCGTCGCGGCGATCGTCCATCGCGGTCGTCCCCGCGTGGTTCGCCTCCCCCAGGAATTCGAGCTGATAGCGGCGGATGCCGACGATCCCCTCCACCACGCCCAGGCGCTCCCCCGACCGCCAGAGGGTCGCCCCCTGCTCGATGTGGAGCTCGAGGTACGCCGCCAGGACCCCCGGCCGGCGCCTCGCCTCGCCGATGCGAGCGAGGTCGACGCCGGCCGACCGGAGGTGCTCCGTCACCGGACGCCCGTCCCAGGCGATCCGGTCGAGGGCCACGCTCACGTCCCGGACCATCGCGCTGCTGCCCAGCGTCCCCGACCCCATGGTCGCCTCTTCGGAGACGAAGTTCAGGACCTCCAGCGGGTGCCGCAGACGAGTCGGGCTCGCGACCAGGGCGCGCGCGCAGGCGACCGCTGCGACCACTCCCAGCGCCCCGTCGTAGCGCCCCCCATCCGGCACCGTGTCGCTGTGCGAGCCGAGGGCGATCGGGGCCAAATCGCGCCCGGAGCCGGGGTGTGCGGGCGATCGTCGACCCCAACGGATCGCGCCGTACAGCCAGGCCGAGGTCGCGCAGCCGGCGGTCGATGTAGTGGCGACCGGCGGCGTCGGCGGCCGAGAACGCGACTCGATTGATCCCCGGTCCCGGGCCCTGCCCAACCGCATTCAGGGCCTCCAGGTCGGCGAGGAGTGCCGGCCCGTCGATGTCCGCGACCTCCCTCATGCTTCCAACCCAGCCGAGGGTAGTCGTCGAATCTGCACGCGTGTCATGCTCACTCACAGGCGGTACCCGCTGCGGGGCCGGCTCGCCTCAGCCATTCAGGGAGGACGACCGACATGTCGGAGTCAGCAACGGCGGCGTCGATCGACCAGAGCGCCGAGTGGAAGGCTCTCGCGGCCCACCAGCAGGAGATCGGTGAGCGGCATCTCCGCCAGTTCTTCGCGGACGACCCGACGCGGGCCGGGAAGCTCACGTTCCAGGCGGGTGACATCGTGGCCGACCTGTCCAAGCATCGGCTGCTGCCGGAAACGCTGGACCTGCTGGTGAAGCTCGCCGACCGCGCCGGCGTGGCCGGCCGGGCCGAGGCCATGTTCCGCGGCGAGAAGATCAACGTCACCGAGCGACGCGCGGTGCTGCACGTCGCACTGCGAGCGCCGGAGACCGCGAAGATCATCGTCGACGGCGAGGATGTGATCCCGCAGGTCTACGCGGTTCGCCGCCGGATGGCCGCCTTCGCGAACCGCGTCCGCTCCGGGGACTGGAAAGGTTATTCGGGGAAGCGGATCCGGAACGTGGTCAACATCGGTATCGGTGGCTCGGACCTGGGCCCCCACATGGCCACTGTCGCGCTGCAGGACTTTGGCGACCGGGCCATGAGCTTTCACTTCGTCTCCAACGTCGATCCGACCCAGATGTGGGAGACGCTGCAGGGGCTGGACCCGGCGGAGACGCTGTTCGTGGTCTGCTCCAAGACGTTCACCACGCTGGAGACCCTGGCCAACGCCGGCGCCGCCCGCAAGTGGGTGCTCGACGCGCTGCACGACGAAGCCGCCGTGGAGCACCATTTCGTCGCCGTCTCGACCAACACCGGGGGCGTTCGGAAGTTCGGCATCGACACCACCAACATGTTCGAGATGTGGGACTGGGTCGGCGGCCGCTACTCCTTCGACTCGGCGATCGGCCTCTCCCTCATGATCTCGATCGGCCCCGAGGGATTCGACGACATGCTGGCCGGGTTCCGCACCATCGACGAGCACTTCCTCCACACGCCGCTGCGTCAGAACGTGCCCGTCCTGCTGGGACTGGTCGGCATCTGGTACGACAACTTCTTCGGTGCCGAGACGCTGGCCGTCCTTCCCTACAGTCAGTACCTCTCCGAGCTGCCCGCGTATCTGCAGCAGCTGGACATGGAAAGCGATGGCAAGTCGGTGACTCTGCAGGGCGAGCGCGTGGATTACCAGACCGGCCCCATCGTCTGGGGCCAGCCGGGAACCAACGGTCAGCACGCCTACTACCAGTTGATCCACCAGGGAACGCGTCTCATCCCTGCCGACTTCATCGGGGTCGCGCGGCCCGCGCACGATCTCGACAACCAGCACGATCTGCTGTTCGCCAACTTCGTCGCTCAGACCGAGGCGCTGGCGTTCGGGAAGACCCTGGAACAGGTAAAAGCCGAGGGGGTTCCCGACTACCAGCAGAAGGCCCGCGTGTTCGAGGGCAACCACCCCACCACGTCGATGCTGCTGCCCCGCCTGACGCCGAACACGTTGGGCCAGCTGATCGCCCTCTACGAGCACAAGGTGTTCACGCAGGGCACGATCTGGGACATCGACTCGTTCGACCAGTGGGGCGTGGAGCTGGGCAAGGCACTGGCGGAGAACGTGATCCCCGAGCTCGAGGACGGGGCCGCTCCCGACCTCCATCACGACAGCTCCACGAACGCGATGATCCGCCGCTACCGGACCGAGCGCGGCCGCGCGGTCTGACCGTACCGATCACACCGGAGGAGGACAGTCAATGCAACTGGGCATGGTCGGTCTCGGCCGTATGGGCGCAAACATCGTCCGCCGGTTGATGAAAGGCGGGCACACCTGTGTCGTGTATGACGTGAACGCGGGAAGCGTCGACGCGCTGGCCGGCGAAGGCGCGGTGGCGGCGCACTCGCTGGAAGAGTTCGCCTCCAAGCTGGAGAAGCCTCGCGCCGCCTGGATCATGGTGCCGGCCGGCGTGACCGAGCAGACCATCGACCAGCTGACCCAGCACCTGGAGCCCGGCGACATCGTCATCGACGGCGGGAACTCGTACTACCGCGACGATGTGGATCGGGCCGCGGCGCTCAGGACTCGCGGCTTCCACCTCGTCGACTGCGGGACCTCCGGCGGCGTGTGGGGCCTGGAGCGAGGTTACTGCCTGATGATCGGCGGCGACGACGACGTGGTGGAGCACCTGGATCCGATCTGGAAGACGATCGCCCCGGGGGTCGGTACCGCGGCGCGCACGCCAGGCCGGACCGGCGAGCCGTCGACCGCCGAGCAGGGCTACCTGCACTGCGGGCCGAACGGTGCCGGCCACTTCGTGAAGATGGTGCACAACGGCATCGAGTACGGGCTGATGGCGGCCTATGCCGAAGGCCTCAACATCATCAAGCACGCGAACATCGGCAAGCACCTCGACGAGATCGACGCCGAGACCACACCGCTTCGAGACCCCGAGTACTACCAGTACGACATGGACCTTCCGTCCGTGGCCGAGGTCTGGCGCCGGGGTTCGGTGGTCGCGTCCTGGCTGCTCGACCTGACCGCGTCCGCGCTGGTCGAGGATCCGTCGCTGGAGACGTTCGCCGGTCGGGTCTCGGATTCCGGCGAAGGCCGCTGGACGGCGCTGGCGGCGATCGACGAGGCGGTCCCCTCGCCTGTCATCTCCGCGGCGCTCTTCGAGCGGTTCTCGTCGCGGGGCGAGGCGCTGTACGCCGACAAGCTGCTCTCCGCGATGCGCAAGGAGTTCGGCGGGCACCAGGAGAGGCCGGGGGCGGGCCAGTGACGACCACCGTCACCGGGGGTCAGGCCGACACGCTGTGTTTCTTCGGGGCCACCGGAGACCTGGCGTACAAACAGATCTTCCCGGCCCTCTACGCGATGGCGAAGCGCGGTCAGCTCGAGTTTCCCGTCATCGGCGTCGCTCGTGACCAGTGGACGGCGGACCAGCTGCGGGATCGGGCGACGAAGTCGATCGAAGAGCACGGTGGCATCGATGACCGGGCGGCGTACGACCACCTCATGAAGGCACTGTCCTACGTGAGTGGCAGCTACACCGAGACCAGCACCTTCGTCGCGCTCAAGAAGGCGCTGGGCAGCGCCACCGCACCCGCCCACTACCTCGCCATCCCGCCGCCGCTCTTCGGCACCGTGGTGGAGAGCCTGCACAAGGCGGACTGCGCCGGCAACGCGCGGGTGATCGTGGAGAAGCCGTTCGGCGAGGACCTGGCCTCGGCGCGCAAGTTGAACCAGATCGTGAGCGGTGCCTTTCCGGAGTCGTCGATCTACCGGATCGACCACTTCCTGGGGAAGGAGACGATCGAGAACATCATCTACTTCCGCTTCGCCAACTCCTTCCTGGAGCCGATCTGGAATCGCAACTTCATCTCGTCGGTGCAGATCACGATGGCGGAGAACTTCGGGGTCCAGGGCCGCGGGAGGTTCTACGACGTGACCGGCGCCTTGCGTGACGTGATCGAGAACCACCTGTTCCAGATCGTGGCGCTGCTCGCGGCGGAGCCGCCGGTAGGCGACGGCATCGAGCCGTCCCGGGACGAGAAGGCAAAGGTATTCCGCGGCATGCGGCCCCTGCGCAGGCAGGACCTGGTGCGGGGTCAGTTCCGAGGCTATCTCGACGAGCCGGGGGTGGACCCGCACTCCGACACCGAGACCTACTGCCGCGATCCGGCTCAACATCGACAGCTGGCGCTGGCACGGCGTGCCCTGGTACCTGCGGGCGGGGAAGTGCCTGCCGGTGACCGCGACCGAGGTGGTGGTCACCCTGAAGGCGCCGCCCACGCGGATCTTCCGCGAGGATGAGGACACCGGGTCCAAGGAACGCAATCACCTGCGGTTCCGCCTGAGCCCGGACGCGGTGATCGCGCTCGCCGCCAGGGTCAAGCGTCCCGGCGAGAAGTTCATCGGCGACCAGAGGGAGCTCGCCCTCCACGAGAACCCGACCCCCACGCAGGAGGCCCCCTACGAACGCCTCCTGGGCGACGCCACGGCCGGGAACCAGGAGCTGTTCACGCGCTGGGACGCGATCGAGGCTGCCTGGGAGGTGGTTGACGACGTGCTCCGCGACCACGATCCCGCGATCCAGTACGAGCCCGGGACCTGGGGACCGGTGCAGGCGGGCGGATTGCTCGATTCGGAAACAGCCTGGGTCGACCCGCAACCCGATGACTGAGGGTCGCATCGCACCGGCGGACTAGCCTGGGGTTTCGGCATGGACGTCATCGAGGCAATCCGCACCCGCCGCACCCACAAGGTGTACGCACCCGTTCCCTTGACCCGGCAGGAGATCGACAGTCTCCTCGAGGTCGCTCGCTGGGCGCCCAACCATCACCTGACGAACCCCTGGCGGTTCCGGGTGCTGGGGCCGGCGTCGCTGGATCGGTTGAAGTTGGCGGCTGAGACCCTGAAGCCGGGGAGCGCGCGGAAGCTGGAGCGGGCACCGACCCGGATCGTGGTGAGCGCGGTGCAGGCCGGCGACGAGCGCCAGGTGGAGGAGGACCGGCTGGCCACGGCGGCGGCGATCTACGCGGTGCTGCTGGCGGCGCACGCCCGGGGGTTGGCAGGTTTCTGGTCGACCCCGGAGATCATCCGGACGCCGGAGGGCGAGGCGGCGCTGAACCTGCCCTCCGACGAGCGGGCGGTGGGGTTGCTCCACCTGGGCCATCCCAGCCACGAGGTCCTGCCTCGCGATCGGTCACCTCTCGAGGAGGTCGTCACCTACCTCGATTAAGGCCGGTTTCGCGTGAAAACGGGACTATGGGCGGCCTCATAGCACCGGTTTCGCGTGAAAACGGGATTCAGGCGCACTCCGGCGAGTCGGCGATAAACATGTGGCCGGGCGCGTGGGTGATCGCCAGCGGAGGCTTGACCGTCATCAGCACCGCCTGAGGGGTCACACCGCAGGCCCAGAACACCGGTACCTCACCCTCCTGCGGCGGGACGGCGTCACCGAAATCCGGGTGCGCAAGGTCGCTGATCCCGAGCTTCTCGGGCTCCCCGACGTTGACCGGTGCCCCGTGCGCCAACGGCAGCTCCGCCGTCACCCGCGTCGCCAGGTCGACCTGGTCGCGGCGAATCGGCCGCATCGAGACCACCATCGGGCCGTGAAATCGACCGACCGGGGTGCAGGCCACCGAGGTGACGAACATGGGCACGTTGCGGCCCGCCTCCAGGTGACGCAGCCTGACGCCGGCCTCCAGGAGCCGGCTCTCCGCCGAGAAGCTGCAGCCGAGCAGGAACCCCACGAAGTCGTCCTGCCAGAGATCGCGAATGTCGGTCGGCTCCGCCGCTACCTGGCCCCGGCGGTAGACGCGATACCGGGGCAGGTCGGTCCGGAGGTCGGCGCCGGGGGCGACGTGCAGCGGCTCGGGGTCGCCCGGCGCGGTGACGTCGACCAGCGGCATCGGGCGGCTGTTCGCCTCGCAGAACGCGCGGAACTCGTCGGCGGCCTCTGCCGGGAGGATGGCCAGGTTGGCCTGGAGATGCCCGAGGCAGAGCCCGCTGGTCGGCCCCGAGTAGCCGCCCTGGCGGATCAGCGTCCGGACCGCGGCCGGGCTCGCTCGGGTCAGGTCCAGGTCCGCGCTGGTCATGCGCTCACCCTACCGCGAGGCGCCGGGGGCGAGGCTCGGCGCCAGCCGGTCGATCTCCTCCAGCTCTTCCTCGGTCGGCTCCCACTCGCCCGCCTGCGCGTTGTTGCGGACCTGCTCCGGCGACGTGGCACCGGCGATCACGGAGCCCACCGTGGGCTGCGCGCCGAGGCCTCCGATCGCGATCTCGAGCAGCGAGCGGCCGTGCTCCTGGCCCCAGGCCTGGAGCGCCTCTACCCGATCGAACTTCGACGCGGTCAGGTAGGCGTCCCGTCCGTGGAGGCGGGATCCGGCGGGAGCGCCCGCCTCGCGTGACACCTTGCCGGTCAGGAGGCCCATGGCCAGCGGGAAGAAGGGCAGCATGCCCAGCCCGTAGTTGTCACAGGCGGGGATCACCTCGCGCTCGACGTCACGCTCCAGCAGCGAGTAGTGGTTCTGCGCCGAGATGAACGGGGCCCACCCCCCCGCCTCGGCGACGTGCGCCGCCTGCGCGATCTGCCAGCCCACGAAGTTGGAGTGCCCGAGGTAGCGCACCTTGCCCTCCTTGACCAGCTCGTCCCCCGCGGCCAGCGTCTCCTCGATCGGGGTCAGCGGGTCCGGGGTGTGCAGCTGGTAGAGGTCCAGGTAATCGGTGCGCAGCCGCCGCAGGGACGCCTCGACCGCCCGCCGCATGTAGGCGCGGCCGCCCTTCAGTCCCGCCGCCGGCCCGTAGCCCATGTCGTTGTTCTGGTTGCCCCATTTGGTCGCCAGGACCACGTCGTGGCGATGCCCCTCCAGCACGCGGCCCAGCAGCTCTTCCGACCCGCCACCGCTGCCGTACGTGTCGGAGGTGTCGATGAGCGTGATCCCGGCGTCGAGCGCGGCGTCGACCACCGCCCGTGTCCCGCCCAGGTCCAGGCGGTTGCCGAACTGGTTGGATCCGAGGCCGACGACGGACACGAGCAGGCCTGACTGGCCCAGGGGGCGGTAGCGCATGAACCCGATCCTAACCGGGTGCGAGGGTCGCCATGCCGGGTGCGCGGCAGGCCATCCCAGTTCATAATGGCTCGTGCCCACGACGCCGCAGCCCCTGCCGGGGAGCGCCCTTCTCACCCTCCGGGAGCGCGTTCGCCGCACATCCCCCGGCGTGGGAATGCGGGCCGCTTGGGGACCAATCCGCCGGGGCGGCAGCGCCGAATACCCTGAATGAACGCCGGCGACTTCCCGGGAGAGCGGCCGGATGCGGACTCACCGGCGGCGCGGGACCAAGACCTGGACGGGCTCCTGCGCCTCGTCGCGCGCGGCGACAACACCGCATTCGCGGAGGTCTACGACCGGCTGGCGGACGCGGTCTACGGGTTGATTCGCAAGGTGCTGCGCGATCCCGCGCAGTCGGAGGAGGTCGCCCAGGAGGTGCTGCTCGAGGTCTGGCGCACCGCGTCGCGATTCGATCCCGGCCGGGGCAGCGCGACGACCTGGGTGATGACGATGGCGCATCGCCGCGCGATCGATCGAGTGCGCTCCGAGGCTGCTGCCGCCGAGCGCGTGAAGCGTGCTCCGCAGGCCTCGATACCGCCGGATGAGGTTGCCGAGACGGTGCAGGCCAGCCTGGAGGCGGAGCGGGTGCGACGCTGTCTGGAAGGGCTCACCGACCTGCAGCAGGAGTCGATCAGGCTCGCCTACTACGGCGGATACAGCTACCCTCAGGTGGCGGCGCTGCTGGAGACGGCGTTGGGGACGATCAAGACCCGGATTCGCGACGGCTTGATCCGCCTGCGCGACTGCCTGGGGGTGACCTGGTGAGACTCCGGCGCCGGGATCTGCACCTGCTGACCGGTGCCTACGCGCTCGACGCGGTCGAGGGACCGGAACGCGACCGGTTCGAGCATCACCTGGAAGGCTGCCGGTCGTGCGCCAACGAGGTCCGGGGCCTCGCCGCGACCGCGACCCAGCTCGGCCTCGCGGTCGCCGAGCCGGCGCCGGCGGAGCTGCGCTCGCGGGTGCTGGCCGCCGCGACGGTGACCAGGCAGGTGCCTCCCGACTCCGCCGGGGTGGCTCCCCGGCGCTCGATCGCCGGAGCCCCGTGGGTCTCCCGCCTGGCGATGGCCGTCGCCGCGGTGTGCCTTGTCATCGCGGTGACGTTCGGGGTGCTCGCCATCTCCGCCCAGCAGCGGCTCGCTGCCGACCAGGCGCAGGACCGGGCGATCGCCGCCGTCCTCGCCGCGCCCGACGCCCAGGTCGTCGTCCAGCGCACCACCCGGGGCGGTACCGCGACGGCCGTCGTCTCACGGGACGAGGGCAAGGTGGTCGTCACCACCCGCGGGTTGCCGGCGCTGCCGGCGTCGAAGGTCTACCAGCTCTGGTTCATCGGGCCGCCGGCAGTCCGCTCGGCGGGCCTGCTGCCCACCGCCAGCGGAGGTCGAACCGCGCCGGTTCTGGCCTCGGGGCTCCACTCCGGCGACGTGATCGGGATGACGGTGGAGCCGGCCGGCGGGACCTCGCACCCCACCACGACACCGATCCTGCTGATGTCACTGCCCGCCTGAGACCGGGCTGACTACGACGCCTTCCGGCGGGGAGTCCGGCGGGGAGGCATCTGGTGCGAGCGGCTCCCAGCGGAAATGAGAGACGACGCCGCCGCGAACCGTCACCGTGCCCGCCGGTGTTTCGTCATCGCGCCACACCGTGTACTCCGCGGCCGGCAGGCTGATGTAGACCGCGGCGTAGCTGACCCCGGCGGAGGTGACGCGCTCGCGGACCAGCGAGTGCGTGCGGCGCGTCCAGGCACCTTCCGCGGCGCGGCTGATCTCGATCTCGCGGCCGTTCAACTCCGGCGGAGCGTCCAGGACCAGGACGCCGATGCTGCCGCCCAGGTCGAGGACGACACTGCCGGAACGTGAGGGAGGGTAGGTGTGCTCGGTCATCGCGTGCGCTCCTGTCTTGGGCTCCAGCGGGCGAGGCCGGCGCCCCGTTGGCGCCGGCCTCCAAGGGGGGGAAGCGATCAGGACGGTGTGGTGAACCCGCTGTAGGGCACGCCGAGGTAGGGAAAGGCGCCGAGGTATCCGGAAGGGACGCTCGCCGGAGTGAGGCCGTCGGTGACCACGCCGGCGGCGCCGTCCGGTGTGAACGACTTGTTCACCAGCGGGTAGGTCGCCCCGGCGATCGCCCGCAGCTCGATCGTGACCACGTCGTCGGCGACCCGGCGACCGTTGGGGAAACCGGCCAGGTCACCGCCCAGGATGCCCAGCGGGTTGGGCGTGGCACTGGGCGGGATTGCCGTGTTGAGCCGCATCATGTCGGCCAGCACGCTGCCGGTGAAGTTCTGGAAGCCGGGCACGATGCCGGACGGGATGCCCGTGAGCAGGATCGCCTGCAGGTCGGCACGGGCCGCCCCGGAATGCACCAGGCCGGCCAGGTTCGGGAAGACACCGGGGTAGAGCGCGGGCAGCAGGGAGGCCAGCTCGGGCTGGGTGACGTCGGTGGCGAACAGCTTGTCGTCCGACGGGGGCAGTGAGTTCCACAGGTCCTTCTTCCCGAGCGGGACCAGGACCTCGTTGAACAGTGGGTTGGCCAGCCGCGACACCTGCTGGAACGGGCCGGTGGAGATCGTCTTGCCATCGGCGATGAGGCGCACCGCCTGGCGGCTGGCGGTCGTCCAAACGCCGATCACCGAGGCGGGGTCGGTCAGGCCGTGAGGACCCGGTCGCCGCAGCAGTGCCGACGGGACCTGGATCGCGATCGAGTGCACGTTCAGCGCCGCGATCGCGTTCACGCCCGGCGCCGGGAAGCTGAAGATCTGCATGCCGTACTGGTTGTGGAGCTGCTCGAACGGCCGGAGGTCGGCGAGGTCGAAGACCGCGCCCAGGTCGACGTAGAAACCGTCGGCGCGCTGACCCGCGAAAACCTGGATCCCGCCCGCCAGGTCATTGACGGCGGACGCCGCCAGCCCCGCGTAGTCGGGAGTGGAGAGCGGGCCGATGTTGCACGGCGGGCAGGCCAGGTTCGTGCCCAGGACCTGGGACGTGCCGTGCTGGACGAGCGTCACCGAGTAGAACTGCCGGCTGTTCCAGTTCGGGCTGTCGAGCGTCAGGATCGGCCCGGTGTTGTACAGGAAGGTGGCCGGGTTGCGCAGCTGGGTCTGGAACCGGAACTGGTAGGTGATGTCGGCCAGGCCGTCACCCGTGTTGTCGATGTGAATCTCGTACAGGACGTCGTCGCCGAACGCATAGAAGTTGGGTCCGCCGGCCGGACCCTGCAGTGGGATGTAGTTGGCAATGAGCGTGACGGTGTCGGGCCGGTCGGGGCTGACGAACGCGTACACATCCGTGCTGTCGGCAACCGGGTCCTTGGCGATCTCCGGTGCCTCGCGGTGCGATGACATGACGAACCTCACAGAAGTCGGCGCTGAGCCAGCGCGATGAGAGGGGGAGGCGGATGGAAGACCTACACCACCCGTGGTGCCAGGGACGCGACCATGGCCGCCAGCGAGCGGTTGGTGTGGTGCGCCTTGGCGGTCCCGGCGAAGACGTCGATCTCGCCGGACCGGGGATCTGCCAGGTAGATGACGATCGGGCCGGGGACCGCCGCGCCGGCCGCGGCGACCAGGTTCGCGGGGGACTGCGGCGCGATGCGGTGCAATCCCGGAGTGAGGGCGTCACCCAACGCACCGGCGCCGCCGCCTACCGCGGCTGCGATTCCGACCGCGCCGGCGATGGCCCCGCCGCGCAGCACCGAGCGGCGTGAGAGGAGAGGCGCCCGCCCGTCTCCGGCCGGCGAGTCCCCGCGCTCGGCCGGGCGATCCGTAGATTCCTTACCAGGCATGACTGTCCCTTTCCGGGGCGTGGCGGCGCCGGCCGAGTGCCCCTGAAGCATCCGGATTGATGGGTGCGGTCGGAATGGCGACGACGTGTCCGGGCGAGGCATCGTCGTCCCGGCCAGGGGGCGCGGAACGGATTGCCGCGCCCGGAAGGCCCGCCGAGCGCCGGTCCGTGCCCCCTGTTACACCGCCTCTTCGGAGCGGCCGCCGAATCGGATGGGTGTCCGAAGCAGCATTCGGTGCGTTACCGCGCGGAGGTAACCCCCGATGGTGCACCAACGGGGCCTACCCGGCGCGGGGAACCCCCGGAGGTGCACCAACGGGCCCTACCCGGCGCGGGTAACCCGATGACGGGCCCTACCCGGCGGCCCGGGGTGGAATGGTCAGCGAGAGGCCGCCGGCGTGGCGCTCGCGGAGGTCCACATGATCTGCGCCCAGGGGGAGGGGACTTCGCCCTGCGGGATGACGATCAGCGCGGGGTCGGTCGCGCCCCGGCGTTCCCGCAGCAGCTGCGTTACCTGGCCTGGATCCTCGACCAGGGTCGCGGCGACGCCGAACGAGTGCGCCAGCTCGACGAAGTTCGGGTTGACCAGGGTGGTTCCCAGGTACCGGGCGTCGAAGTCCTCCTTCTGGGTCCGCCGCACGTTTCCCCACCACCCGTCGACGAAGAGCAGGACCGTGACCCCGATCTGGTTCGCGCGCGCCGTCGACAGCTCCTGCAGCGTGTAGCCGAAGCCCCCGTCCCCGGCCAGCACGCACACGTCGCGGTCGGGCGCCCCCACCTTCACGCCCAGCGAGGTCGGAAAGCCGAAGCCGAGCGTGCCCTGATACCCGGCCGTCACGAACGAGAACCGGTCGCGCACCTCGAACCCCAGCTCGGCCACGAACCCGACCTGGGTCAGGTCGTTGACAACCGCCGCGTCGTCGGCCAACCCCGCCCGCAGCGCGCGGACCCAGGACATCTGCGGCTCCAGAATCTCGAGGTCGTCGGCGGCCGCCGTCTTCGCCTCACGTACCACCTCACGCCCGGCCGCGCCCAGGCCGCGGGGACCCAGCCTCCGGACCATCTCTTCCACCTGGCGGGTTCCGAGCTCGGCGTCGCCGATCAGCGCCAGGTCATAGGTGCGAGGGCCGATGGTGTCGCTGTCGTCGATGTTGAGCGCGATCCGCTTGGCGCCCTCGGGTACCGGCATCCGTGTCCCACGGCGGTCGAAGAATCGGGTCCCGATCGCGAACACCACGTCCGCTCGAGCCAGCACCCGTGGCGTTTGCTGCGTCGGCGCCACCAGTGGATGCGCGTCGGGTACCGCGGAGTGGCCGAACGTGCTGCGCAGGATCGGTGCCCCCAGCAGCTCGGCGAGGGACAGCACCGCCTGCCCCGCGTTTGCCACGATGACCCCGCCGCCGACCGCCAGCACCGGGAAGCGCGCTTCGGCCAAGAGCCGGGCCGCCTCTTCGACCTGCACCGGGTCGGGGGCGAGCCGCGGGTCGGGCGCCGTCGGGGGCACCACCTCGCACTCCCCGACCTCTTGCAGAACGTCCGGCGGCAGCTCGACCGCCACCGGTCGCGGGCGCCCGCTCCCCAGCTGCCGGAATGCCTCACGCAGGACGCCTGGCACCTCGGCGGCCGTCCGCGCCCGTCCCGTCCACTTGGTGAGCGTCCGCAGGATCGCGGTCTGGTCCGGGATTTCGTGCAGGACGCCTCGCCCCTCCCCGATCAGGGGGCTCGCGATCTGGCCCGCGATCAGCAGGACGCGCGAGTTGCAGGCGTACGCGGTCGCCATCCCCGCCAGCGAGTTGAGGATCCCGGGACCCGGGACCACCATGGCGACGCCCACCTTGCCCGAAACGCGCGAGTACCCGTCCGCCATGTAGGTGGTCGCCTGCTCGTGCCGGGTGGTGATGAACCGGATCGAGGGAGCATCCCGTGCCAGCCCGTCGACGCCCCAGTCGAGCTGGACACCTGGAAGCCCGAAGATGACCTCGACGCCCTCCGCGACCAGCTGTCGCGCCATCGCCTGACCGCCGGTGATCTGCACGGCGCACCTCCCTCTGAAATCTTGTTCCGCTCCCGCCATCCGCCTAGGACGGCAGGATCTCGACCGAGCGCTCCTGCGCGGCCGGTTCCACGACGTGAACCGGGCACCCCTCCAGGTCAGCCACCAACGAAGACTCGCGGTACCACCTCTCGGGAACGGTGTGGCCCCAAAAGCTCCGCCGCTGGTCGTCCCCCACGCTCCAGCGGATGGGCCGGTAGTCCGGGTCTCCCGTCCAGTAGTCGGCAGTGTAAAGCTCGATCCGGTGACCGTCCGGATCGCGCACATAGAGGTAGAAGGCGTTGCTCACGCCGTGCCGCCCAGGGCCGCGCTCGATTTCGTGGTGGTGGTGGGAGCCCCCCAGCTGGTCGCAGAGCTGGGTGAGAGCCATCGACTCCGCAGTCCAGAACGCGAGGTGGTGCAAGCGAGGCCCCGCCCCGGCGGTCAACGCCACGTCGTGGACGGCCGGCTTACGGAACAGCCAGGCGGCGTAGAGCGTGGTGTCCGCGGGCGGGTCCCCCTCGATGTACTCGGAGCAGCGAAAACCCAGGTCGCCGTAGTAGTAGTCGAAGGCGGTCTGGACGTCGGGCACGTGCAGGTTGAAGTGGTCGAGGCGCTGGATCCGACCTCCGCGATGGAGGTCGAAGCTCTGCGTGAGCCGCTCCTCCCGCTCCATGGTGGCGAAGAATTCCACCGGGAAGCCGAGCGGATCCAGCGCTCGCACTGCCCGTCCCTGCCCGCGCTCCTCATCCGCCCCGAGCCGGCGAACCGGCAAGCCGCGGCCCTCGTAGTAAGCAGCAGCTCGGTCGACGTCCTCCTCAGAGGCGACGAGAAAGGCCAGGTGGTCGACGACGGGCTCTGCACCCTGGCGCACGACCAGGCAGTGGTGATGGCGGTCCTCGTACGCCCTCAGGTAGAGCGCCCGGGGCGTCTCCTCGGTCACCACGAAGCCCAGGCGGTCGACGTAGAACTCCCGCGACCGTGCGAGGTCGGTCACCACCAGCTCGGCGTGCGCGACGCGCACGACATCGAACGGCGCTGCCGGCCGGCCGCCGATCAGTCGCTGAGGATCGCCGGGATGCGCCATCAGTCGCCGGCTCCGAAGCGGGGCACCGCCACGTCGCCGAGCGCCACGTGGACGGTCTGCTGCTCGCAGTAGAACTCGAAGCTGTGCTCGCCGCCTTCGCGTCCGATGCCGGATGCCTTGCTCCCGCCGAACGGGGTGCGGAGGTCGCGGACGTTCTGGGAGTTGAGCCAGACCAGGCCGGTCTCGATCCCCTGCGCGACCCGCTGACCACGCTGCAGGTCACGGGTCCAGACGTACGCGGCGAGCCCGTAGCGCACGTCGTTCGCGAGACGCACCGCCTCGGCTTCGCCCTCGAACGGCGTGGCGACCACGACCGGCCCGAAGATCTCCTCCTGGAAGACTCGCGCCGAGGGGGCGACGTCGGCGAAGACGGTCGCCGCCACGTAGTTGCCGCGCTCCAAGCTTCGCAGGGCGACCCCCGCCCGCCAGTAAGCGGCCCTCGCCTTTCCCGATCTCCAGGTAACGCGAGACCCGGGCGTGGTGCTCGGGGTGGATCAAAGGGCCGAGCTCGGTGCGAGAGTCGAAGGGATCCCCCACCCGGACCTTCTTCGCCCGCTCGGCGACCCGCCCCACGAAGTCGTCGTAGACCCCTCGCTCCACCAGCAGGCGGGTCCCGGCGGTGCAGCGCTCGCCGTTGAGGGAGAACACCCCGAACACGGCCGCGTCGACGGCGCGGTCGAGGTCGGCATCGGCGAACACCACGACCGGCGACTTGCCACCCAGCTCCATCGAGTAGCGCTTGAGGGTCGCGGCGCCGTTGGCGATGATCGCGCTCCCGGTCGTGGTCTCGCCGGTGAACGAGATCAGCTGCACACCGGGGTGCGCGACCAGAGGAGCACCCGCCGTCTCCCCGAAACCGTGCACGACGTTGGCGACACCGTCGGGAAGCCCCGCCTCCTGCAGCACATGTGCCAGCACGTCGGCGGAAAGCGGCGACCACTCCGCCGGCTTGAGCACCAGCGTGTCGCCGGCCGCGAGACAGGGCGCCACCTTCCAGGTCTCGAGCATGAAGGGGGTGTTCCAGGGTGTGATCAGTCCCGCCACGCCGACCGGCTTCTGGATCGCGTAGTTGAGGAACTGTGGGGTGCTGAACGACTCTCCGCCCATCACTTCGATCTGGGCCGCGAAGAACCGGAAGTTCTGCGCCGCCCGCTGGGCCTGCCCCCGGGCCTGGGTGATGGGAAGCCCGGTGTCCAGCGTCTCGATCTCGGCGATCTCCTGGTCGGCCGCCTCGATCAGCTCGGCGATCCGGCGCAGCAGCCTGGCGCGTGCGCCGGCGGCCATCCGGGGCCAGGGGCCCTCGTCGAAGGCCCGGCGGGCGGCACGGACCGCGCGGTCGACGTCGCTCGCGTCCCCGTCGGCCACGGTCGTGATCGCCTCGTTGGTGGTGGGATCGACGGTCTCGAAGGTGGCCCCCTCGGCGGCGGGGACGAAACGTCCGTCGATCAGGTGCTGAACGGGGTGGACTCGCGAGCGCGCCGACTCCTTGGCCGCAGAAGCGCTCGGGACATGGGTCTGGCTCATCTCGCCACCGCCTCCGGGATCACCGTGTTTTCGAGCGCCCCCAAGCCCTCCACCTCGAGGCGCATGCGGTCGCCCGGGTGGATGTGCGAGACCCCTCGCGGGGTGCCGGTCAGGATCAGGTCCCCCGGCTCGAGCGTCATGAAGAAGGAGATGTACTCCATCAGCTCGGCCACCGAGCGCACCATGTCGCGGGTCGACCCCTCCTGCCGCACCTCATCGTTGACCGAGGCGCGAAGCCAGAGCGCCTGCGGGTCCTCGATCTCGTCGCTGACCAGGTAGGGGCCGAGCGGGCAGAACGTGTCCCAGCACTTGCCACGCAAAGGCGGCCGGAACGTGTTCGTGACGAAGTCGCGGATCACCAGATCGTTGGCGATCGTGTACCCCGCCACCCGCTCCAGGGCGCGCTCCGCCGCCACCCGCCGGCACTGTTGACCGATCGCCACGGCCAGCTCCACCTCGTAGTGCATGTACTCGACACCCTCGGGGTGGATGACCGGGCCGCGATGACCGATCCAGGTGTTGGGCGACTTGAAGAAGAGGGCGGGCTCCTCGGGTTCGGCGATCTCCAGCTCGGCCGCGTGGGATGCGTAGTTGAGGGCCAGCGCCACCACCTTGGTCGGTTCGGTGGGAGGCAGGAACGCGACCTCGTCCTCACCGAACGTGCGGCCCCCGTCGGTGCGCAGCAGACCCGGCTCGACCAGCGTTCCCGTCTCCAAGCGGCCGCCGGCCACGAAGCGGGCTCGCTTCACCGGCGTGCCTCCACCGCACCCGGCAGGTCGTAGAGCGCCATCACCTGACGGAGCTTCTCCTGGGTGGCCGCACCGGGTTCGCAGAGCGGCAGGCGCCAGACCGGCTGGATCAGGCCGAGCTCGGCGAGCATCCATTTGAGCGGGATCGGGTTGGTCTCGAAGAAGATCGCGTCGTTGAGGGGGAGCAGCCGGTAGTGAAGGTCCAGCGCGTCAGAGTGGCGGTCTTCCTGGACCAGGTCGTAGAGGGCTGCCACCTCCCGCGGGAGCAGGTTGCCGGTTGCGGAGACATGCCCCGCACCGCCGATCGCGAGCATCGGGTAGCAGAGCAGCTCGATGCCGGAGAGGACCAGGAAGTCGCGCCCGCACTGGTGCAGGATCCGGCTCGGCTGCTCGAAGTCCCGGTACGACTCCTTCACGCCGATCAGGTGCGGGTAGTCGCGATGCAGGCGGGCCAGCGTCTCGGGCTGCATGTTGGTGGCGGTCCGTCCGGGGATGTTGTAGACGAGGATCGGGAGGTCGGTCGCCTCCAGCACGGTCGCGAAGTGGCGGTAGAGGCCCTCCTGGGACGGGCGGTTGTAGTAGGGGACGATGACCAGGGCCGCGTCCACGGCCTCGCGCGCCGCGAAGCGGGTGAGTCGGACCGTCTCGTCGATGTTGTTGGTGCCGGTGCCGGGGGCGAAGGCGACTCGACCGGCAACCTGCTCGGCACCGACCGCGATCATCCGCTCGCGCTCCTCCAGGGTCAGGGCGGAGGGCTCACCGGTGGTCCCGGTGACCGAGACCCCATGGCTGCCGCCGGCGACCTGGAGGTCGACCAGTCGGCGGAGCGCGGCCTCGTCGATGGCGCCCGCGGAGGTGAACGGCGTGACCAGGGGGACGACGGAACCGCGCGGGGCCTTTCGTTGTGGCACTCAGGACTCCTTGGCGGTCTCGCCGCTCACCCGTCCGTGGAGCCGGCGCATGCCGCGCAGCCAGCGGTCGTAGTCGTCGGCGCGGCGTCGGAAGTATTCCCGCACCTCCGGGTGCGGCAGGATCAGGAAGTGCTCGGCCGCGATCCCGGCCAGCGCCGTCTCCGCCACCTGTTCCGGGGACAGCGCACCGTCGGCCAGGAAGTTGTCCTGCGTCAGCATCGCGGTGCGAACGCCCTGGGGGCAGAGGACCGAGCACCGGACACCACGATCGCCATAGGTGATGGACAGCCACTCCAGCACCGACAGCCCGGCGCTCTTGGTCGCCGCGTAGGGCGCGGAGTCGATCTCGTTGAGCAGCGCCGCGGCCGAGATCGTCGCCAGCAGGTAGCCGTGTCCGCGTGCAAGCCAGCTCGGCAGCAGGGCGCGGGCGGCGTACACATGGGCCAGGACGTGGACCTCCCACTCCTGCTGCCAGGCCTCGTCCGGGACCTCCATGCCGCCTTTGGTGATCACGCCGGCGTTGGAGCAGTAGAGGTCGACGGTGCCGTGATGCGCCTGCGTCTCCTCGATGACGGTCCGAACCTCAGCTTCGTCCCGAACCTCGAGGTGACGTGCCGAGACCCCCTTACCGCCGATCAGGTGTGCGGTTTCCTCGGCGGCGACGGCGTCACGGTCGGCGGCGACGATGTGCGCGGCGCCGGCCGTCGCGAGCCGTTCACAGAGGGCGCGGCCGATGCCGCTGCCGGCCCCGGTGACCACCACCACGCCACCACCGACCTCCACATGGGGCATCGTAGGCGTTGTCCACGAATACGGATACTCTTGGGCTGGACCCCGGCGGTGGAGCCGGGGCCGGTGCCGAACCGCAATCGAGGAGCGACTGCATGATCCTGCTGCACTACCAGACCGACGAGGGCCCGCGGCTCGCGGTGAAGACGAAGGACGGCGTGTTCGACGCACGGGGAGCGTCGCTCGACCAGGTCTTCCTGGGCGCCACCCCGAGCCACGGTGACCGGCTCGACGAGTCGCGCCTGGTCTACGCCCCGAGCGTCCCCAACCCCGGCAAGATCCTCTGCATCGGGCTCAACTACCGCAAGCACGCAGAGGAGACGGGCGCGACGCTGCCCAAGGCGCCGATCCTGTTCGCCAAGTTCGGCAACACCGTCGCGGCCTCCGGGGATGAGGTGCCGATCCCGAAGGCGACGGAGCAGATGGACTACGAGGCGGAGCTGGTCGTGGTGATCGGCCGTGAGACGCGGAACGTCACCGTGGAGGAGGCCTCCGGCCACATCTGGGGCTACACCAACGGCAACGACTTCTCCGCTCGCGATCTCCAGCACGCGTCGCCCCAGTGGACGCTGGGAAAGACCCCGGACAAGTTCGGCCCGCTCGGCCCCTGGCTGGTCAGCAGCCACGAGCTCGGCGATCTCGGGCCTCGCGCCATCACCTGCACCGTCAACGGGGACCTGCGGCAGAACTCGAACCTGGGCGACCTGATCTTCAGCGCGCCGGAGATCGTCTCGTACCTGAGTCGCTACTTCACGCTCTCCCCGGGCGACGTCATCTTCACCGGCACGCCCAACGGTGTCGCCCTCGGGTACCCCGACCCCAAGCCGTGGCTGCACGCGGGCGACGAGGTGGTGGTCGAGATCGAGGGGTTGGGCAAGCTCACCAACCGGCTCGTCGAGGGCGTCTGACCCTTTCCTCGTCTCCCGAGTGCCGGCGATCGGGGCCCCTCGGCGGCCGTATTTGCCCCGACTGCCGGCGCCGGCATTCGGATTGGGGAGCCCATACTCAGGTTTGAGATGGCAGTTGGTTCCACGTCCTACCTGGACAGCGAGATCGAACGATATGAGCGGGCCAACCTGAGGTCGAGGGACCTCCACCAGCGCGCCGCGCGCGTTCTGCCGGGCGGGAACACCCGGACCACGGTGACGTTCGACCCGTTCCCGGTTGCCATGGATCACGGGCAGGGTGCCCGGGTGTGGGACGTCGACGGCAACGAGCGGCTCGACTTCATCCAGAACTACACGGCGCTGATCGTGGGCCACGCCCACCCTGCCGTGCTGGAGGCGATCGCGCAGCGGGCAGCCCGAGGGACCGCGTTTGCGGCCACCAACCAGGAGGAGGTGCTGCTGGCCGAGGAGCTCTGCCGGCGCGTTCCCTCGGTCGAACGCATCCGGTTCCTCAACAGCGGGACCGAAGCGACGATGTTCGCGATGCGCGCGGCCCGCGCGTTCACCGGTCGCCCGGCGATGGCCCGCATCGAAGGTGGCTACCACGGCACGCACGACCTGGCCGAGGTATCCGCCCACCCGGCGATCGCCGACGCCGGACCGGCGGACGCGCCGCGTGCAGTGGCCGACTCACCCGGGACGCCACGCTGGGCGGTCGAGAACACGGTGGTCCTGCCGTTCAACAACGCCGACGCGGCGGAGGCGATCCTGCGGCGCGAAGCCCCGCGCCTGGCGGGGGTGATCGTGGAACCTGTGCTCGGAGCCGGGGGGATGCTGCCGCCGCGCCCTGGGTTCCTGGAGCGGCTGCGGGCGGTCACCAGCGAGCTCGGCATCCTGCTCGTCTTCGACGAGGTGATCTCGCTGCGGGTGGCACCCGGCGGAGCCCAGGAGCGTTTCGGGGTCACGCCCGACCTGACCACGATGGGCAAGATCATCGGCGGCGGCCTGCCGGTCTCCGCGTTCGGCGGCCGGGCCGATGTCATGGCCTTGTTCGAGGGAGGCCGGCCCGGCGGCCTGTCGCAGGGCGGCACCTACAACGGCAACCCGCTCGGGATGGCCGCGGGGCTGGCGGGGCTGGGTGTGCTCACGCCGGACGAGTACGCGCGCCTGGAAGGGCTGGGCGAGAACCTGCGTGAAGGGCTGCAGGCGACGTTCGACCGCCACGACGTGGCCGCGCAGGTGACCGGCATCGCTTCGCTGTTCGGCGTGCACATGGTCAGCCACCCGGTCGTCGACTACCGCTCGGCGCGGGGCGGCGACGAGCACGCGCTGCGCGCCTTCTTCCTCGGCATGCTCAACGAGGGGATCCTGCTCGCACCGCGGGGCGGGGGAGCGATCTCGGTCCCGATGGGAGACGCCGAGATCGAGACGTTCCTGGCCGCAGCGGACCGCGTGGTCGCCGGGATCAGCGTTTCGGGCTGAGCTGGGCGTTGATGCGTTCCGCCTCGGCGACGGCGGCGAACGCGTACTCCAGCATCTCCTCCTCGTAGGCCCGGATCGCCGGCACCAGCGCGCGCTCGCCGCGCTGAGCCTCCGCGAGGCGGCGCGCAAGGAGGCCGGCGTCCCGGAGGGCGACCGCGGCGCCGACCCCGGCCGGCGGCATGCTGTGAGCAGCGTCCCCGATGAGGGTCACGGGGCCGGCAGGCCAGAGGGCGGCGGGTCGCGATGAGGAACGAATCGAGGCTGCGTTGATGGTGGCCACATCGCCGTGCCGGAGCAGAGATGCCAGGTTCGGGTGCCAGTCGGCGACCATCTCCGCGGCCAGCTCCCGCAGCCCGGAGGGCTCGAGGCGCCGGAGGGCGTCGGCGCCGTCCCGGAAGCTTGTGGCCGGCGCGCCCAGCACCCACATCACGTAGTCGCCACCCCCATCCAGAACCAGGCCCGGCCACCGCCGCGCCGCCTGCGCCGGGTCCTGGCGGTGTTCCAGCGCGGCGACCGGCAGGAACCGGCCGTCCCGCCCCACCACCGTGCAGAAACCATCGAAGGCTTCGGGTGGTGCCAGGCGGCGCGACTCCTCGTCGAGGGGGGTCTTGCCGAAGATCAGCAGCTGCCCCGTCTCGTGCACCGGTGCCCCGGCCGCGAGGTGGGTGCGGACCTGCGAGCTGCTGCCGTCGGCGCCGACCAGGACGTCGCCGGTGAAGGCCCTCCCGTCGTGGAGGCGCGCGGTCACTCCGGCTCCCTCCCCCAGCTCGAAGCTGTCCACGCCGGCGCCGAAATGAACGTGGTCCTCGAGGCCGGCAAGCAGGATCCGGCGCAGCGTCTGCCGGTCTACCGACAGGCCCTGGCTGCCATCGTCGTCCGCGGGAGGTTTTGGGAATTCGGTTCGGTGAAGCTGCCCGAGCGCCGGGTCGAGGATGGTGACCGCGCTTCCGCGGCGGCCTGAGGTTGCCACCGCGAGCTCGTAGAGGGTTGGGGGCAGGCAGGCACGGAGCGCCGCCGTCCCATCGGGCGCGACCGAGATCCGGTAGCCCTGGCCCCGCGAGTCAGGTTCGTCATCGCGCTCCAACAGCACGGGGTCCATACCTTCACGCAGCAGGCCCTGGGCAAGAAGCGGGCCGGCGAGGCCGCCTCCGGCGATCAGTACGCGCAGCCCCGTCACGGCCTGCACCTCCACTTGTCTCCGTTGCCGAGTGATCGTCTCATTTGAGATGATCTTAGATGATACGATATTCGTATGGAACCGGGACATTCGGCGAGGGCCGTGCGGCTCGGAGGCCTCCTTTTCCAGGCCCACTCCGTGGCCCGGCGAGCCGCCAACGAGGTGTTGCGCGACCTGGGTCTCGAGCTGCGAGACCTGGGGGTCCTGGAACTCCTGGCCGGCGCGCAGGACTGGACGCAGCAGCAGCTCGGGGAGCGGCTGGGGATCGACAAGTCGGCGATGGTCCGGATCGTCGACGCACTGGAGCGGGCGGGCCTGGTCTCCCGCCGGCGGCGGGGGGACGACCGGCGTGCCTACTCGGTCACCGTAACCGGCGCCGGGCGGGAGGCCATGGCGGCCGCGTACTCGCGCGTGGCGGCGGCGATGGAAGAGCTGCTGGTCGGGTTCAGCGACGCCGAGCGAGAGACGCTTGGCGAGCTCCTCGAGCGCATCGTCCGGCGCGCCGCCGAAACTCGATCGCGGGACGGGCGGCCCGGGGGTCAACCACTCTGACGCACATGGACCGGCACCGCCGAACCACCGAATGCCGACGCCGCGTACGCCGCGAACATCTCCTCGACCGCGACCAGGGGAAGCCACGCCTCCGAGGCGTGACGCCACTGCCCCTTTCGCAGGGGGGCGAGGTGGACCACGTGGCCGGCAACGTGGATCTCGCAGTGGCTCCCGGTCAGGGCCTGGTCGGGATTCTTCCTGCGCTTGTGGTCACGCCAGGCTTCGAGAAAGTCCTCCATTGCCTGCCGGCCGTTCGCCAGCTCGTGGCACAGGCTGTTCACCGGCTCGACCAGGGCCGCGGGCAGGGGCGGGACACGCGTCACGACGACCGGTTCGTCGCCCTCGAAGTGCCAGTGCGTCGCCGTCAGCATGACAGCGACGGTAGCATCCGGATTCGGACATCAGACAGACAATTCAGGGGTGCGCCTCAGGTCGTCGCCACCGCGGCCCCGACCACCGGCACCGCAAGATCTGCCGCCCCGATCTCCGACATCCGGTAGGTGCGCCCAGAGCGCTCCAGGAGGTCCAGCCCCAGCCGGGCCCGCCGCACCCGCTCGCGCGACAGGGCGATCGCGGTGGCCTGCAGGTGGGTTCCGGACGGATAGAGGTCGGGCGCGTTGCGGAGACCGAACTTGAGGTACACCGGTGCCGCGATCTCGATCAACCGTGGAATCTCGTGATGGCGGACGAAGCCGCCCACGTTGTCGGGGGCCTCGATGTAGAGGTCGAGCGGGACGTCGACGGCCGACCGGATGGCGGCGATCTGATGCAGGGTGAGGTCGGTCGGGAGGTTGAGAGTGCTGGCTCCCAGCTTCTCCACCACCTGGGCGCTGACCGGGTTCGCGACCGGGAGCATGACCGAGATCTTGGCCTGCATGTCGGCCGGCAGGTCCCCGCGCCGCTTGAGCTCGGTGAACGCGCGCAGCACCCCGATGTCGGTGATCAGGACCGAGCGGAAGCCGTGCTCGGCGGCCCGAAGCGCGTCCTCGAGGCAGGCGACCAGCTGGTCCTGGCCCCGGGCGCTGGCAGCGAGCACCCCGCCCGCCGGCGCCCCCACCATGGCCGACGGACCCCACGCGGCGACCGGCCGCGCGAACAGGCTGACCTCGCGGCGCGCGTGGGCGGCGGTTCCCGCCATCTCGTCGAGCTCGGAGTCGGTCTGGAGGAACACCCCGGTCCCCTGGGACACCCGATGCACCGGGACCTCCAGGCGATCCGCCTCCTCGAGGACCGCGTCCAGGCATTCCGGGCCCTCGGTGCTCGGGATCTCGACCCGGTACTGAGCGCCGTCCGGAAACCGCTTCCCGGAGGGCGCGAGCGACTCGGGATCCTGCTCGGGCAGACCAAGCCCGCGCAGCGCATCAGCAATGCTCATCGGTCACCTCCGATACCGTAGAACGAGGCCGCGGTTCCGCCATAGATCGCTTCCCGTGCGGCGCTGTCGTCGCCCAGCAGGACGCGCAGGTTCTCGTCGAGCGCGCCGGTGACCTGCTCGTAGGTCGCGGCGAGCGTGCACACCGGCCAGTCGCTGCCGAACATCAGCCGCCGGGGCCCGAACGCCTCCACCACCGTCTCGATGTAAGGCAGCAGGTCTCCCGGTTTCCAGCTCTGGTGGTCGGCCTCGGTCACCATTCCCGAGAGCTTGCAGAACACGTTCGGGTTCTCGGCGGCCCGGCGGATGTCCTGGCGCCAGGGGTCGAGAACGCCGGACGCGATCGGCGGCTTGGCGAGGTGGTCGATCACCATGCGCAGGTCGGGAAGTCGCTCCGACAGCTCCGGGACCACGCCCAGCTGCGCGGGCGTCAGCAGGAGGTCGTACGGCAGACCGACGGCGCCCACCACCTCCAGTCCCCGCACCACCTCGGCCCGCAGCAGCCACCCGGGGTCCGGCTCGAACTGGACCAGGTGCCGCACACCCACCAGCCGCGACCGCTGGAACGCCGCGAGCCTCTCGCGGATGATCTCTGCCGGGGCGGTGAGGTCGGTCCACCCGACGACGCCGGCGACGGTCGGGGTGCTGTCCGCGATCTCGAGCAGCCACTCCGTCTCACCCTCGGCGTGGATCGCCTGCACCACGATCGTGCGCGCGACGCCGGCCGCGGCCAGGGCGGGCGCCAAGGACGAAGGCAGGAAGTCGAGGTCGAGCCGGGTCAGGCCCACCTCGGCCCACCCGTACCCCACCGCGCCCAACAGCCAGTCGCCCCCCAGAGGGAAGCGGCGCCTGGCTACCCAGAGGTGGTGGTGCGCGTCGATCACGAGGCTGCTCAACTCTCCAGACCCAACACGCGCGCCGCGTTGCCACGCAGCACCTTCTCCACCACCACCGCCGGCATCCCGAAGGCCTCGAACTCCCGGAGCCAGCGCTCGGGCTGAATGAATGGATAGTCGGTCCCGAACAGCGCCTTGTCCTGCAGGCGCCCCCGGACCTCTTGCACCAGCTGCGGAGGAAAGTACCGGGGCGCCCATCCCGACAGGTCCATGTAGACGTTTGCCTTGTGCTGGCAGATGGCGAGCATCTCGTCCTGCCAGGGAAAGGCCGGGTGGGCGCAGACGATGGTCAGACGGGGGAAGCGCGCGGCAACCCGGTCGAGATGGATCGGACGCACGTAATCGAGCTCGATCGAGCCTCCTCCCGGCGTGCCGGCGCCAAGGCCGGTCGTTCCCACGTGGAACAGACACGGCTTCCCGAGCGCCTCCAGCTCCTCCCAGAGCGGGAAGAAGCGCTCGTCCGAGGGCCGGAACGCCATCGCCGCCTGCTGGAACTTGAAGCCGACCATGCCCAGGTCTCGCACCGCGCGGCGCGCCTCCTGGATGGCCCACTCACCTTTCCAGGGGTCGACCGAGGCGAACGGAAAGAAGCGGTCCGGGTACCGCCCGCAAACCCCGGCCACCCAGTCATTCGTCACCCGCGGCCGTCCGGTCGCGGTCTCTGCGTCCCAGGCCAGGAGCACGGCCTGCATACCGTCGTAGTCCGCGGCCATCTCCTCCACCGTGCGTACCGGGAGGTCGAGGTGGAAGTGGTTGCAGAGGGCGTCGCGGTAGGGTCCGAGCGCACCCTCCAGGTACTCCGCCGTCGAAGGGTGGGCGTGAAAGTCGATCGGCACCATCTCCCGGTCACCCTAGCGCAAGGGAAGTTACCCGGAGCACCGCTGGTTGATGGAGCATGGACTACTGGGACGCGATTCGCGCACGCCGAAACGTACGGGCTTACTCCGATCAGCCGATCCCGCCCGCCGACCTCGATCGGATCCTGGACGCCGGGCGCCGCGCCCCTTCGGCCAGCAACCGACAGCACTGGGACTTCGTGGTCACCACCGACCGGAACCAGCTGGAGGCCCTGAGCAAGGTGTGGCGCGGAGCCGGCCACCTCGCCGGCGCCGCGGCCGGGATCGTCCTCGTCATCCCTCACCCCGAGACCGAGCGCGACGAGCAGCTTGACGTCTACGACCTCGGGCAGGCGACCTACGCGATCATGCTCGCCGCCGCCGGGGCCGGCGTCGGCAGCGGACACGCCTCGATCGGGGACCGCGATGCGACCCGCCGCATCTTCGGCATTCCCGAGGACCAGGAGCCGATGTACCTGATCGGCCTCGGCTATCCCGCCGACCGTCCGCTCCGGCCGACGGACCGGCTGAAGCGCCGTCCCCTGGAGGAGGTCGTCCACCGGGGCAGGTGGTAAGTCCTCCACCCGCGGCCGGGTAGGCTGCGGCCGGGTAGGCTCGGGGTGATGCGCCTCGATCCGGCCGCCGTCCGAGCCGAGCTGGAAGAGGCACTCGAACGCGCCGGGGTACCGCCTGGCGACGCCGTTCTCACTGCCGAATGCCTGGTGGAGGCCGAGCTGGAGGGCCAGGCGTCCCAGGGACTGACCCGCTTCCCGGAGATGCTCGGCCGCCTCCAGAACGGCTCGATCAACCCGTCCCCACGCATGACTGTGCAGGGGTCCGGCGCCGTGCGGCGACTCGATGCCGACAACGGACTGGGTCAGGTCGCCGGGGCGAAAGCGCTGAAGGTGGCCGCGGAGCTGGCGCGGGAGCACGGCACCGGGCTGGTGGCCGTGCGGGGCAGCAACCACCTCGGCGCCCTCGATTTCCACGTGCGCCGGGCCGCCTCAGAGGGCCTGATCGCGGTCGCCTTGAGCAACACGCCACCCGCGATGGCGGCGCCCGGCACCGAGGTCCGCTACCTCGGCACCAATCCCATCGCCGCTGCCTTTCCCACCGCCGGCGACCCGATCGTGGTCGACATGGGAACCTCCCAGGTGGCACGCGGACGCGTGGTGGAGGCGCGGCGGGCGGGGCAGGCGATACCCGAAGGATGGGCCGTGGACGCCGAGGGGCGGCCCACCACCGACCCCAGCGCCGCTCTCGACGGGGCGATGGTTCCGATGGGCGGGGACAAGGGCTTTGCTCTCGCCCTCCTGGTCGAGATGCTGGCCGCGGCGCTCCCGGGAGCCGCCATCGGGCCCCAGGTCGGCGATCGCTTCAAGGCTCCGACCAACTTCGGCCACACGTTCTGGGTCATCGACCCCACCGCCGTCTCGGCCGGATTCGAAAGCCGGGCGCAAGGCGTGGTCGACGACCTCCACCGCATGGGAGCGCGGGTGCCGGGCGATCGCCGGCGCGCCGAGCGCACGCGCCGCGAGGTGGAGGGATTCGAGCTCCCCGAGCACCTGCGGGAGGACCTGGAGCGGGCGCTCGGGCACCCCCTGGAGTCGGTAGGCGGCCCCTGACGGCCGATCGGTCAGCGGCGGAGGGCCGGCTCCAGCGCCTCCCCCACCCCCACAGCCTGCATCCACTGGCGGGCGGTGTCCCGCCAGGTGTGCCGGCGCGCGACCGCACGCCCCCCGGCGCCCAGCCGCCGGACCAGGTCGGGGTCGTCGAGCAGCCGCTGCATCGCAACCTGGAACCCGCCTCTCTCCACGAGCAGCGCGCTCACCCCGTCCTCGACCACGCTGGCGACGCCGGCCGAGCGCGTGGTCACGAGCGGCGTCCCGCAGGCAAGCGTCTCGAGCGCCACCAGGCCGAACGTCTCCGAGTAGGAGGGGAAAAGACAAGCGGTCGCCCGCCGGTAGAGGTGCGCCAGCCGCCCTCGGTCCAGGGAGCCCGCGAAGTCGACGCGCGTCGCGATGCCGAGCTCGGAGGCAATCCGTCGCAGGCGATCGCGCTCTCCCCGCTCGCCCCCGTCGTCCCCGACGACCACCAACCGAACCGAGGGATGGGTAAGCCGGGCCAGGGCGTCGAGCGCGCTGTCCACGCCCTTCAGCCGTTCCAGGCGGCCGACCACGAGGAAGAACGGCGGGTCCGACCGGGTCCCCTCGCCGGGCGTGAACGCGTCCACGTCGACACCCGGAACGACGATCGAACAGCGGTCACCGGCGCCGTAGTGGGTGGCGAGCAGGTCCCGCTCACCGGGGGTCGCCACCAGGATGCGGTCGGCTCGACGCGCGATCTCCGCCTCCAATCGCTCCCGCCACGCCGGCTCGGGTTCCGCGCCGGGTGCGAGCGCCTGGTTCTTCTGCACCGCCCACGTGTGGGCGGTGTGGACCTGGGGCTTGCGAAGACTCGCCGCCACGGCCTGCCCGATCCGGCCTGACATCCAGTGGTGCGAGGCCACCAGGTCATGGCGTCCGGACGCCAAGGCGGCCGCTACGGCGGCCCTTCCCAGGTCTTCGACCAGGTCCCGCTCCTCGACCGGGGCCAGGTCGCGGTCGGGTCCCACCGGCACCGGGATCAGGGTGCCGCCACCGTCCATCGGCTGCGGCGTGGTTGCACCGGCGTCCCCGGTACGGACCAGAACATCACACTCCACGCCCTCCGCGTGCAGGGCGCGAGTCAGCTCGCGGACGTAGACGTTGAGGCCCCCGCTGGCACCGCGGCCGGGTGCGGCGACGGGCGAGGTGTGTAAGCACAGCACCGCCACGCGGCACACCGGACCAGAAACCATTCCGTAGTGACAGGTACCCGAGCCGTCCCACGGGCTATTCCCCGCACAATGGCACTCATGCCGATCGAGGCGGTCGTGTTCGACGTCGGTGAAACGCTGGTCGATGAGACGCGCATCTGGGGCGAGTGGGCGGACGCGGTCGAGGTTCCTCGCCTCACGTTTTTCGCCGCGCTGGGCGCGGTCGTCGAGCGTGGCGGTTCGTACGATCGGGGTCTCTTCGAGATGGTCCGTCCCGGGCTCACCTTCGAGGCCGCGGCCGCCCGCCGGGGCGGGCGTGCGGGGGGCTTCGACGCCGAAGACCTGTACCCGGACGCGCGGCCCGCCCTCCAGGCACTGCACGAGGCCGGCTTTCAGGTCGGGCTCGCGGCCAACCAGCCGGCGGCGGCGGCGATCGCGTTGGAGCGCTGCGAGCTTGCGTACGACTGGCTCCTGATCTCCGACCTGGAGCGGGTTTCGAAGCCGGACCCCGCGTTCTTCGCCCTCCTCGTCCGCCGGGCCGGAGTACCCCCCGAGCGCATCGCCTACATCGGGGACCGTGTCGACAACGACGTGCTGCCCGCCGCCGTCGCCGGTCTGCGGCCGGTCCACCTGCGCCGCGGACCGTGGGGTGTCATCCAGGCCCGGGACCAGGAGGTGAGACGCGCCGCGCTGCAGGTCGATCGGCTCGATGCCGTCGTCGAGTGGGCGCGGCGCGCATCCTGAGTGACATGCAATTCGGCGTCGCGCTGTTCCCCACCAACCAGGCGATCCGCATCGACGAGCTGGCCCGCGAGGCTGAGGCACGCGGCTTCGACTCGCTCTGGGTCGCCGAACACAGCCATATTCCGGTCTCGCGACGGACCCCGTACCCGGGCGGCGGTGAGCTCCCGGAGATGTACAGGCAGACGTGGGACCCGTTCGTCGCACTGACCCTGGCGGCGGCCGTGACCACGCGGCTCAAAGTCGGCACCGGTGTCTGCCTGGTGATCCAGCGCGACACGATCCACACCGCCAAGGAGGTGGCGAGCGTCGATCAGGCTTCGCGCGGCCGGTTCTTGTTCGGCATCGGCGGTGGCTGGAACCAGGACGAGATGGAGGACCACGGGACCGACTACAGGAGTCGGTGGAAGCTGCTCCGCGAGCAGGTGGAGGCGATGAAGGCCCTGTGGACAGAGGACGAGGCCTCGTACCAAGGCGACCTGGTGCATTTCGACGCCAGCTGGGCCTGGCCGAAGCCGGTCCAGAAGCCGCACCCGCCGGTCCTCCTGGGCGGCAACGGCCCGCGGACCCTGCAGCGCGTCGTTCGCTACGCCGACGCCTGGATCCCGAACGGAAGTGGCTATCTGGAGCGCATCCCGGAGCTGCAGGAGCTGGCGGCGCAGGCCGGCCGCGGCCCGATTCCGATCACCGCCTACCCCGGAGGCACCACGCCGGAAGTGGTCGAGGAGCATCAGCGGGCGGGGGTCGAGCGGCTCATCTGGTACGTACCGCAAGACGGGCGCGACGCCGCGCTCTCCCGGCTCGACGGGCTCACTCGCTTGATCGAGCAATTCCGGTAATGCGTGACGTAGACGTAGCCTGAGCGCGATATGGCCAAGATCCTCGTCGTGGACGACGATCCCAAGATCCGTTCCTCCCTACGGCGGACGCTGGCCTTCGACGGCTACACCGTTCGCGAGGCCGGAGACGGGCGGGAGGCGTTGACCGCGATGCTCGACGAGCTCCCGGATCTGGTCCTCCTCGACCTCATGCTCCCCGGCACCGACGGCCTCGAGGTGTGCCGGCGGTTTCGCGAGATGTCGGACGTCCCGATCGTCATGCTGACCGCCCGCGACAGCACGGCCGACCAGGTGACCGGGCTCGACGCGGGCGCCGACGACTACCTGGTCAAGCCGTTCGTCAAGGACGAGCTGCTGGCCAGGATCCGGGCCGTGCTCCGGCGCAGGACGCCGGGGCAGGGTCCCAAGACCCACCAGGTCGCCGACCTGGTGCTCGACGAGCGGGCGCATCGTGTCACGCGTGGGGAACGCGAGCTGGACCTCACGCCGCGCGAGTACGAGCTGTTGCTGTTCTTCCTGCGGCATCCCGGCGAGGTGCTGGCGCAGGACCGGATCCTCGCCGCGATCTGGGGGTACACCGGCAGCAAGGTGCTCGACGTCTACGTCGGCTACCTGCGCACCAAGATGGAGGCCGACGGCGAGCCGCGCCTGATTCAGACCGTGCGTGGCGTCGGGTACGTCCTCCGCCCGAGCTAGGCACCCTCCTAGGACATGTCCCTCCGACTGCGGATGGCGCTGCTGTCGGGCGTCGCCGTCGCCGTCATCATCGTGCTCTTCGGGTTGGCCGTCTTCGGACTCACCGTCGCCGAGCTCTACGCGAGCGCCGGCGGAGAGATCCAGAGCGAGCAGATGCGGCTCCAACAACGGTTCGACCGGGTCCTGCCGGCACCGCTCCCCAACTCGGAAGGCAACGTCTACATCAACGGGTACACCCCGGCGGGGATCCGGATCCGGCAGGCACCGGGCATCCTGACCCGGACGATCCGGATCACGCAGAGGGAGCTGACGCGCGCCTTGAACTCGCCGCCGGGAACTGAGAACCAGTTCCTGCGCTACCCGTTCCTGGTCGACATCGTGACCATGCAGGGAACCGTCACCCTGCCCGGCACGGGAGCGCTGGCAGGCCCGGTCGCGGTCCAGGTGGTGGTCTTCGGGAACGACGTCTCGGGGGCTTACAACGCGATCCGCGACCTGGGAATCGTGCTCTCGATCACCGGCCTGGTCGTGCTCGCCGGGTCCGTCGGGCTGGTCTGGCTGGTGACGGGGCGCGCGCTGCGCCCGGTCACCGAGCTGACGCGGGCGGCCGAGGGGCTGGGCGCCGGCGGCAATCTCAGCGGCCGGCTGCCCCTGCCGCCTACCAACGACGAGATCCGGCGGCTCTCGATCACGTTCAACGCCTCGCTCGCTCGCCTGGAAGGCGCCTACCGGGCCCAGGCCGACGCCCTCGAGCGTCAGCGCCGCTTCGTCGCCGACGCCTCGCACGAGCTCCGGACACCCCTGACGGTCATCCTGAGCAACGCGGAGAACCTGCGTGACGTTCCCGACCTTCCGGTCAGCGAACGGACCGAGTGGCTGGACGAGGTCATCGAGGAGGCGAAGCGGATGGCCAACCTGTCCTCCGACCTACTGCTCCTGGCACGGGCCGACGCCGACGAGCCGCTGCGCCTCGGGGAGGTCGGGTGGAACGACTTCTTCGACGACCTGCGCCGGGATGCGCAGCGCCTCTGCGGTCCGCGCGAGGTCCAGGCGATGGTCGCGCCAGACCTCGGGGTAGGGTTCGCCGACCGCTCCTCCCTGGTCCGCGTCTTTCGTGTCCTGTTCGAGAACATCGCCCGGCACACGCCCGAGACGGCGGAGGTCTACCTGGGAGCGCGGCGCGAGGCGGACAACCTCGTATTCGCGGTCGCCGACACCGGGCCCGGGGTGCCGGCCTCGCAGCTCCCCCACATCTTCGATCGCTTCTTCCGAGCGGACGAGTCCCGTCACGGAAGGGGGACCGGCCTCGGTCTGGCGATTGCGCACCAACTGGTCACCCGGCAGCGTGGCGTGATCGCCGCCCGCAACCGGGCGCAGGGTGGACTCGAGTTCCGGATCACGATCCCGGTCACGCTGGAGCGACCCGCGGGCGCAGCCGCCGCCGGGTAGGAGCGAGCGACATTGCTAGCATTGCGACCTCATCCGCCACCGGATGACGTCGCGTTGCCCGCAATGTGCGGTTTCTGGTGCACTTGGGCGATTCTTACCTGACTTTGGAACGGCCCAAAACGGCGTCCTGATTAGATAGTTGATGTGAGAATGTCCGTCGCCGAACTCATTCACAATCACGCTGCACTCGGTGACCACCTCGCCTACGCACTCGGCGGCGCCTCCGCCGGGGGGTACGGATCCCCCGAGCGGCCAGGCACCACGCTGAGCTACGCGCAGCTCGCGGACGTCACCCGACCCTGGCGACAGCTTGCGGAGAAGCAGCTCCCCGGCCGCCGCGCGGTGCTGCAGATCGCGGATCCGCTGCGGTTCACGGTCGCCTTCCTGGGGCTGATAGCAGGCGGGGCGACGGTAGTCCCGATCGATCCCAACGCGCCCGAAGAGCACCGCCGGCACCTGGTGGACCTGCTCGGCGGTGACGTCCTGGTCTGCGACGGGGCAGCGGCGGACGCGGTCCCGGTCTGGTCGATCGACGACGGCTTCGCGCCACCGGCGAGCCCCGAGCCGCCGTCCGCAACCCCCCACCGCCGCCCCCTCGACCCACATCCCGCCCTGATCCTGAGCAGCTCCGGGACCACCGGCACACCGAAGGTGATCCCGCTGGCGGAGCGTCAGCTGCTCTACGTGGCGAGCAAGGTCGCCGAGCACCACCGGCTGAACGGGAAGGAGCGGGGCTACAACCCGCTTCCGCTCTTCCACGTCAACGCCGAGGTCGTGGGCCTGCTCTCGACGCTGGTCGCCGGCTCGAGCCTGGTGCTGGACCCGAAGTTCAAGCGCACCGGCTTCTGGGACCTGGTCGACCACTGGGGCGTGACCTGGATCAACGCCGTCCCCGCGGTGCTCGCGATCCTCGCCCGTACGGAACCGCCGCCACCCCAGGTGGCTCGCCGCGTCCGCTTCGCCCGCAGCGCGTCGGCCCCGCTCCCGATCCCGGTGCTGGAGGCCTTCGAATCGCATACCGGCATCCCGATCGTCGAGACCTACGGGATGACCGAGGCGGCAGCGCAGATCACCGCCAACCCGATCCCGCCGCAGCCTCACCGTCCGGGTTCGCCGGGGTTGCCGGTCGGGGTCGAGGTCCGGGTGGTGGACGCCCGGGGCAAGGAGTGCTCGCCGGGAACCGTCGGCGCGGTGGAGATCAAGGGCAAGAGCGTCATCGAGCACTACCTGACGCCGGGTACCGACGAACGCCTGCGACCGGCTCGCGAACGCTCCGGCTGGCTCCGCACCGGAGACATCGGCCACCTCGATGGTGACGGCTATTTGTACCTGGCCGGACGCGCCGACGACGTCATCAACCGCGGCGGCGAGAAGGTGTACCCGCGGCCGATCGAAGACGTGCTCCGGCTCAGCTCGGACGTCGTCGAGGTCGCGGTGATCGGGCAGCCCGACTCTATCCTTGGGCAGTGCCCCGTCGCCTACATCATCCCGAGTCCCACGGCGGACCCGGAGCGACTGGAGGCGGACCTGCGGCAGCTGGCGGGATCGCGGCTGGGCCCGCCGCACCGTCCGGTGGCCTATCACCTGCGGCAGACGCTGCCCGCGGGTCCGACCGGCAAGATCAGTCGCAAGAAGCTGCGCGATCTGGTCGAGCGCGAGGAGTCCGCCTGACCCTGGGAGCGCCGCGGGGCCATCTGAAGCAGGTCGACCTGCTTCGAATCGCCCCGATGGCGGGCGTGGTGGTGACGCACTGCATCATCGCCACCCAGCCCGTGGAGAGCGCGGGCGCGAATGGCGTCCTGATGCTCCTGCATACCAACCGGGAGCTGTTCTTCTTCGTCAGCGCCTTCGTCCTCGCTCTGTCGACGAGGTTCTGGCAGCAATCGATCGATGTGTGGCCGTTCTGGCGGCGGCGCTTCCCCCCGGTGCTGTTCCCCTACCTGCTGTGGAACTTCGTCTACTGGGGGACCGACCTGCTGCAGTTCCGTCCCGACCCGGTCCTGGCGTTCTGGTGGATCGTGGGTGACCTCACCCATGGCTGGTCGGACCTGTACTTCCTGCTCGTCACCATGCAGCTGTACGTGCTGATGCCCCTCCTGGCATGGCTGGTGATGAGGACCCAGCGCTACCACTGGTGGCTGCTGGGAGCCAGCGCCGCCCTCTCGGTAATCGGCCTGTGGATCCTTCAGTACTACTGGCCCAGCTTCCCCTACCCGATCCAGTGGTACTGGTTCGGCAACTCGCAGGTCGAGTTCACGAGCTACCAGTTCTTCTTCGTCCTGGGCGTGCTCGTCGCCTGCCACTTCAACGAGGTCCGGGCCTGGCTGCTCACCCACCGGGCGATGGCACTCTGGGCCGCGCTGGCGGGAGGGGTCGCCGGCTGGGCCTGGTACGTCGTGAACCTCGTCTGGCGGGGTCAACCTTCGAGCCAGGCCTCGAACGTCCTGCAGCCGGCGACGATGCTGCTGGTGGTGGCGTGCTTGGTCGGGCTCTGGATGCTCGGCGAGTGGGCGGTGGAGTCCTATCAGCCCGGAGGGCGACTGTGGAGGGCGATCGACTTCGGGGCCGATTCGTCGTTCGGGGTCTTCCTGTTCCACATGCTGCCCCTCATCGTGCTGACCACCACCCCGCTGTGGTACTGGCTGGGATTCAACCTGATGCCGTCCTGGGTGGCCACCCTGGTCCTGATCGCGATGACGCTGGCCGTCACGCTGCCGTGCGTGTGGGCGCTCCGGCGGCTTCCCTTCAGCCTCTGGACCACCGGCCGGCCGCGCAAGCGCGCCGGGGCACCGGCACGCGTCATGGCCGGCCAGGGCTGACCTCTCTCAGCAGGCGCGGGGTGGGGTCAGAGTGTCCACACCCCGCCGCTACCGGGCGCGGGGTAGGGTCAGAGTGTCCACACTCCGACGCTACCGGACGGGGAGTAGGCCTCTAGAACGTCGAGTACGTGATCTCCTGGGCGGTGATGAATTCGAGCAGCGCCGGCGTACCGTCCCGCGTGATCTCGATTCCACGCCGGATCGCGGGAACGATCTGGTCCGGGGTGGTCACGCGCTCGCCATAGCCCCCGAACGCCTGCGCCATCCGTGCGTAGTTCCCGCTGATGTCGGTGCTCCGGTACTTCTCGGTGGCGACCCGCATCACCGGGAGCTCCATCGCCATCGACGAGTTGTTGAGCAGGATGGAGAGGATCGGGAGGCGCTCACGCACCGCGGTCTCGAAGTCCATCCCCGTGAAGCCGATCGCGGCGTCGCCCCAGACGTTGACGCACAGGCGGTCGGGCCGCACCAGCTTGGCGCCCAGCGTCAGGCCGAGCCCGTACCCCAGCTGCGTGGTCTTCCCCCACCCGATGTAGCTGAGCGGGGTCTCGCTGACCCAGAACGGGACCAGCTGATCACGAGGACTTCCCGCGTCATGCGTGATGATCGTGTCGGGGACGTCCACCGTGTGCAGAAGGTCCCAGATTACGCGGTACGGCGACAGGGGGACGGAGGACGAGGTCAGGCGGTCGCTCCACTGTCCGAGCCACGATTCCCGGAGGGCCGCGATCTTCCCCTCGACCTCCGCACGGCGGCCGCGCGCCTTGCCGCCGAGGCGCTCCGAGACCGCCGGGAGAAGAGCGTCGAGGATGAGCGCCGCATCACCGAGCAGTGCGTGCTGGACCGGGACGTCCTTGTTGACGTCGGCCGGGTCCAGAGTAGCCTGCACGAGGACCTTGTGAGGCGGCATCGGAGTGCCGTAGCTGGTCCGCGTGAAGGAACAGCCCACGCCGAAGACGACGTCGGCGTGCTGGAGATACTCCTCGACCGGGAGGGGCCGGGAGCGGCCGGCGCACCCGAGCGCAAGGCCGTGCGTCTCCGGGAACGCGCTCTTCCCGTTGATGGTGGTGGTGACCGGCGCCTCGAGCAGCTCCGCGAGAGCCCGTAGCTGGCTCCAGGCGCGGGCGTAGTGGATTCCCTGACCGGCGTAGATCACCGGCCGGTCAGCCTGGACCAGCACCTCGGCGACCTCCTCGACCGCCACCGGGTCGGGAGCGGTCCGCAGCGTCTTCGAGGGCTGGTAGTCCCGGGGTTCGGGGATCTCCTCGGCGAGCAGGTCGCTGGGGATCTCGACCAGGGCCGGCCGTGGACGACCGTTGCGGGCGGCGTTGAAGGCCCGGCGGATCGCGTCCGGTGCGACGTCGGCGCGCGTCACCTGCTCCGCGGTCTTGGTGACGTTCCGAAAGTTGAGGGCGGCGTTGAAGTTGGGGGCGATGTTGCCCAGGTGCCGCGGATAGCCGCCGGGCAGCACCACCATCGGCACCGACTCGCCATAGGCCTGCGCGACCCCGCCGAACGCGTTCTCGGCACCCGGCCCCTGCTGCATCGCGAAGACACCGATGGTCCGGCCCGAGGTGAGCCGGCTCACCGCGTCCGCCATGTGCAGGCCGGTGCGCTCTTGACGCACGATGATGGTCCGGATGTCGGCCTGGGCGGCGGCCTCGATGATCGGATTGACGGGGTAGCCGAGAAGAAACTCCGTTCCCTCGCGCTTCAGGCAGTGGGCGACCGCGGCGGCGACCCTCATCCATCCTCTCCTTCGCGCAACCGCACCGGTCCGCGCCCGCCTACCGGGGGGCGTGGCGCAGGGCAACGTCCTCACGCAGGTCGTGGCCGAGACCGGGCCGGTCCGGCACGACCAGGTAGCCCTCGCTCCACTCGAGGGGCGGGTCGACGAGCTCGGCGTAGAAGCCGTCGCAGCGTTCGATCGACTCCATGATCAGGAAGTTCGGGCAGCAGGCGCCCAGCTGCACCGAGGCGGCGGCGATCAGCGGGCCGCCGTACACGTGCGGGGTGATCTGCAGGTAGTGCGCCTCCGCCAGGATTGCCACCTTCTTCGCCTCAAGGATCCCGCCCACCTGGCCCACGTCGAAGTTGAAGATCGACGCCGCCTCGGCGGCGATCAACCGGGCGAAGTCGTACTTCGTGGTGAGGCGCTCGCCGGTCGTGATCGGGATGCTGGTCGCCCGGGCCACCTTCGCCATCTCGGCCATGTCCTCAGGCGGCACCGGTTCCTCGAACCAGAGCGGGTCGAACGGCTCCAGGCGCCTGGCGAGCCGGATCGCGGCGGCCGCCGTCATCTGGCCGTGGGTCCCGATCAGGATGTCGCACCGGCTGCCGACCGCCTCCCGGATCAGCCGCACGGTCGCTTCCGCGGTGTCCAGCGCGGAGAGCGAGTACTGAAGCGGGATCACCTGGCCGAAGTTCGCGGCCGAGGCATCCCTCGCCTCGCCCATCGGGTCCAGTTTCAGCGCTGTGAATCCCTGGTCGGCGTACACGAGCGCGCGCTCGGCCACCGCTTCGGGGTGGAGCCAGAACCGACCGGCCGGCCGGGTGCCGTGGGAATCCTCGTAGATGTAGGTGTAGGTGCGCACTCGATCGCGCACCCGGCCCCCGAGCAGCTGGTGGACAGGGCGGCCGAGGTCCTTTCCCACGATGTCCCAGCACGCGATGTCGAGCCCGCTCAGGATCGCCAGCTTGGTCTGCTCGGGATAGTGGCTGTACCCGGCCTGGGCGTAGAGCCGCTCGAACAGCATCTCGCTGTCGTATGGATCGTGACCGACCACGTAGCGGCTCACCAGGTCCTCGATCAGAGCGACCTCGACGGGAAGGCTGATGCCGCTGGCCAGCAGCATCACCTCGCCGTAGCCCGAGATCCCCGCGTCGGTGTCGAGCCGCAGGAACAACCAGCGAAAGCCGCCGTGATGAGGCGCCGGCGTCTCGACCGGGAACGTCCGAACACCGGTGATCTTCATGCCAACCTCCCGCCCCGTCGCCCGCAACGCCTGCCGGGGCTGCTCGCCGCGGTCAACGTCGGGCTCAGCTGTAGGGGGACGTGCTCTTCTCGCCGGGCTCGCCGGCGCCGCGCAGGTCCCGGACCGCGGCCTGCGCCCCGCCGCGCAGAAACGCGGCGTCGGAGGCGATCGTCAGCATCTGGAACCCCGCCTGCATCCACCGCCGGGCGTTCTCCACCCCGGACGTGTGGATGCCCGCGATCACCTCGTGGCGGCGGCACCCGTCGAGCACCCGCAGGATCAGCTCCTCGTGGGCGGAGCCGGCGGGCATGTCCAGCCCCGGCGTGTGACCATGACTGAGGCCGAGGTCGGCCGGGCCCACGTACACGGCGTCGACCCCCGGCACCTCGAGGATCTGGTCCAGGTTCTCGACCCCGTCCGGCGTCTCGATCATGACCGCCACCATGGTCCGCCGGTTGGCGGTCTCGGCGGTGTAGTCGGGGACGTCGAAGGCCGCCCGTACGGGTCCCCAGCTGCGGTGGCCGAACGGCGGGTACTTGACGGAATCGACCGCGGCCGCAGCTTCGGCGGCGGTTCCGACCATCGGGACGATCACGCCCTCCGCGCCCGCGTCCAGGGCTTTCATGATGTGGTCCGGCTGGTTCCACGGCACCCGCACCCAGGCCGGGGTCCTGGTGATCGAGAGCGCCTGCAGCATCGGTACCATCGCGTCGTAGCCCACCAGGCCGTGCTGACAATCGATGCAGACCCAATCGAAGCCGGACCGCCCGATCAGCTCAGCGGACACCGGGCTCGGGATGCCGCACCAGCCGCCGAACGTGTGCGCCTGCCTGGAAAACGTCTCTCGAAGACTCATCGCGGTCCTCCCCCGTCGACAACAGAAGCCGGCATGATCGATCGTCCCTCGCCCGTGCCATGTGCCGATCGTGCCCGGATTGTATCTGGGTACCGGTCGCGGGCAAGGGCGCGGTGCGGCGGCCCCAACCTGTTCCGGAGGTGACCTGATGAACGCCGATGCTGCCCGACACGCCTTCCAGAGCGCCGCGGCCGGGTTCGTGGAGCTCGTGGGTGAGATCCCGCCCGAGGCCTGGCGACGGCCCGCGCTCGGCGTCTGGGACGTCCGCGCGCTGGTCGGTCACACCAGTCGGGCGTTCAGCACCATCGAGGGCTATCTCGGCGGTGCCTCCACACTCCCCCCGGTCGACGGTCCGGTGGGGTACTACCTTCGCGCCCTCGCGAGCGGCGCCGATGCCGAGGCCCGCGCCGGTCGCGACGCCGCGATCGCCGCCCGCGGTCGGGAAGCGGGCGAAGCGCTGGGAGACATCCCGGCGGCCGCCCTGGCGGCGCTCGCGGCCCGCACCCAGGCGCTGGTCGCGCGCACGCCCGACGACGCGCCCGTGGCATCCCCCGCCGGGCCCATGACGCTCGCCGACTACCTGCCGACGCGCACCTTCGAGCTCACGGTCCACAGCCTGGACCTCGCCCGGGCGCTGGGCGTCGGCACGCCGGCCGTGCTCGCGCCCGCGATCACCGCCTGCTGTGAGCTCGCGGGGTCCCTCGCCGGGCGCCGCCCTGATGCGGCCGAGCTGCTGCTCCTCCTGACCGGGCGCGAGCACCTGCGATCGGGACTGACCGTCCTCTGATGTGCGACCGCCGCCGCGATGGGGGCACCTCGCTCTCAGCCGGCCGGCCTATCGGCGGGCGAGAGCCACCACCCGATCGATGACACCGGCCGGGAGGGGCGGGCGGGCCTCCCAGCGAACCGCCGCCTGCAGATGGTCCAGGCTGGAGAGCCCAACCAGGACCACCGAGATGCCGGGCGCGCCCAGAGCGCAGCGAAGCCCCAGCTCCAGCGGACCGGTGAGGCCGAGCTCGGCGGCGAGAGCGCTGAGCCGAACGGCGCGATCGACGTCCTCGGGATAGCCCGATCCGGCGAGCGGGTCACCACCCACCGTTCCCGCGATCGGGTGGCGAGCCTGAACCGCGCTCAGTGCACCCGCCGCGTACACCCGGATGTTGATGACCCCCACCTGCTGCTCGCCGGCGGTGGTGACGAGACCGTCGAAGTCCTGACCGCCGCCGGTGGCGCCGGGATACACGGCGCTCGGGTTGACCGCGTTGAAGTACATCTGAACGGTCTCGAACGCCGCAGACTCGAGCGCGCCTCTGATCGCCGGGGTGTCGCCGAGACCCGTGAAGCCGATGTGTCCCGCGAGTCCGTCGTCCACCGCCTGTCGCATCGCGGCGGCGACCTCGCCGAGACGGTGGGGGCCGTCGAACGGGTCCCGAATCTGGTTGTGGAGCTGGAAGAGATCCACGCGATCGCGCCCCAACCGGCGGCAGCTGTCCTCGAGAGAACGCCGGATCGCCGATCTCACGTCGCTCAGGTGCTCGGCGGAGAGATGAACCTTGGTGCCGACGAGCGCCGATCGGTTGGTGTCGACGGCGGCCAGTGCGCGCCCCAGGTTCTCCTCCGACCTGCCGTCGCCGTAGGAAGGCGCCGTGTCGAAGTACCGGACTCCGGCCTCCAGTGCCTGAGCCACCGCCACGGACTGCTCCTTCGCGTCCCCTCGCACCATCAAGCCGCCGACGGCCCCGCATCCGACGCCGAGCCGCGGTACCCGCAGCCCGGTCCGGCCCAGGAGACGTTCCTCCATGGCGGGTGAGCATAGCCCGCCCGGTCTCTCGCCGGCTCGGGAGCAGCCGGGATCGCGGCCGGCGCGAACCGGCTCCCGTTCAGGCGGACTCGGGCCGCTTGACGCGTTCCAACGGGGCCTCGGGAACGGTGCGGGGCCCCCGGAGCAGCGACGCGACGGCGGCCATGCCGGCGAACACGGCGGCGGTGGCGAAGACCACGACCAGCCCGTCATGGAACGGCTGCGAGATGAGATCGGGGAAGAACTCCCGGCCGGTGATCACCTGCTGCGCCTGGGGCGAGAGGCCCGACAGCGCGTGGTTCTCGACCAGCAGGTGGCGCAGGGGGTTGACCCCGAGCAGCGAGGCGAACAGCGACGAGACCGGGGGCAGGCTACCCAGATGCTGCGCGACCGCGGAGTTGACGCCCTGCCGTTCGAGGCCCGCGGTGAGCGTGGTCGGCAGGTTGCCGGCGAGGCCTGCGATCAGGAGAGAGAAGAAGACGCCGACGGAAAGGGCCGTCCCTGAATTCTGGAAGGTTGCGCGCATGCCCGCCGCGGCACCGCGCTGGCTGGCCGGGACGCTGCTCATGATCGAGGCCGTGTTGGGCGACGCGAACATGCCGCTTCCGATCCCGTTGGCGAAGATGAAGAAGGCGAACAGCGCGTAGGGGAAATCGACCGGCAGCGTCATCAGCCCGATGAAGCTGAGGCCGAAGATGCAGGCCCCGACCGTCGCGAAACCCCGCGCGCCGAAGCGGTCGGACAGGCGCCCGGACAGCGGTCCCGCGATCAGGAAGCCCGAGGTCAAGGGAAGCATGAAGATCCCGGCCCAGAGCGGGGTGGCGCTGTACGGGTATCCGTGCAGCGGCAGCCAGATGCCCTGCAGCCAGATGATGAGCATGAACTGAAGGCCGCCCCGCGCCATCGCGGTCACCAGGCCCGCCACGTTGCCGGCCGTGAACGCGCGAATCCTGAAGAGGCTGAGCTGGATCATCGGCGCCGCACTCCTGGCCTCGACCACGACGAAGATGCCGAGCGTGAGGATCCCACCGATCAGGAGGCCCAGCACGTAGGGGCTGGTCCAGCCCATGGCGTGCCCGCCGTAGGGCTGGATGCCATACGTGACCGCGATCAAGACCCCGCCCAGCCCGAGCGCGAAGGTGACGTTCCCCAACCAGTCGATCGGTCCTCCGGTCTTCTGGCTGGTTTCACGCAGCTGGAGATAGGCCCATGTCGCGCCGAACACCCCGACCGGCACGTTGATCCAGAACACCGCGCGCCAGTCGATCGTCGCCAGCACTCCGCCGGCGACGAGCCCGATGAACATCGCCGAGAGCCCGGCCATCTGGTTGATCCCGAGCGCGAGCCCGCGCTGGTTGCGGGGGAAGGCGTCGGTCAGGATGGCCGCGGAGTTCGCGGTCAGCATGGATCCTCCGAACGCCTGGACGAACCGCCACGCGATGAGCCACTCCGCTCCCTGACCGCCCGTGAAGGGATCCAGCGACAGAAGCAACGAGGAGGCGGCGAACACGGCGAAGCCCGCGTTGTAGATGCGGACGCGCCCGAACTGGTCGCCCAGCCGGCCCACCGTGACCACCAGCACGGCCTGGACCAGGCGGTAGCCCAGGATCATCCACAGGAGGTAGCCGATGTTCGCCGGCGACAGCGGGTCGAGGCCCAGCCCGCGGAAGATGGCGGGCATCGCGATTATGACGATCGACCCGTCCATCATCGCCATGAACGACCCCGCGGTCGTGTTGGTCAGGGCGGTCCACTTGTAGCGCGGGCCGACCGCCGGGCCTTCGACGCTTGGGGTCGGTTGGGCCGGCATCAGATGCTGTGGCCGAGGCGTTCGATGAGCGGCGCTGCCGCCTCCAGGGTTCGAAGCTCTTCATCGCTGAAGGAGTCGGCGAGGGCCTTCGCCAGCTGCTCGGCCCTCGTGCTCCGCTTGTCACGCTGGGCACCCCGCCCGGCGCCGGTCAGCGAGTAGATGACGCGGCGCCCGTCATCCGGGTCGGCTCGCCGTTCGATGAGCCCCCTCGCCTCCAACCCGCTGAGGGTGGTCCCCATCGCCTGCGGGGAGATCTGCTCCAACCTGGCCAGGGCCCCCGGAGTCGCCGATCCCGCGCGATCCAGCCGGGCGAGTGCTGAACGCTCCGGGAGCGTCAGGTCGCCCGGCACCGGCATCTGACGCAGGCGCCGCGCACCAACCCGATCCCGACATAGAGGGCGCCGGCGACGTCTCGAACGTCCAGAGCGGTAGGCATATTCGTAAGCCTAGCGTTCTCAGTTCAGCATTCCGAAATCACCCGCGCTGACCTGCGAAGTGCTGCATCATGGGGCTTCGGAAGCGGTCGGGACACCGTCGCTCGCCGGGTTCATCGACTCGACTGGAGACGAGAGGGATCAATGGACAGTCGGTTTCCGCGCTACGTCACGTTCGATTGCTACGGAACCCTGATCAACTTCCAGATCAACGCGGCGATCCGGCGCGCGCTCCGCTCACGCCTCCCCGAGGGCCTGGCGGCCGACTTTCTCGCCACCGCCGAGCGGTATCGGTTCGACGAGGTCCTCGGCGCGTGGAAGCCGTATCGCGACGTGATCGCCCGGTCGACCGAGCGAACGGCTCGGCGGTATGGAGTCGCCTACTCCGAGGACGACGGTGAGGCGATCTACCGGAGGATTCCGACCTGGGGACCTCACCCCGGTGTGACGGCAGTCCTCCGGCGGTTGTCAGAGTCGGTTCCGCTGGTCATCCTGTCGAACGCTGCCGATGAGCAGATCGGCACCAGCGTCGACAATCTCGGAGCCCCGTTCCACCGTGTCTTCACCGCAGAGCAGGCGCAAGCCTACAAACCGAGGCTCCAGGCATTCCGGTTCCTTCTGGAAAAGTTGGACTGTGGGCCGGGCGACATCGTCCATGTGTCGTCGAGCTGCCAGTACGACCTCAGGCCGGCCACCGACCTCGGCGTGCGCAGGCTGGTCCTCGTCAATCGCCGGGACGAAGCCGTCTATCCGTGGCTCCGCTTCCAGCGGGTCGAGGGGATCGAAGGCCTGCCCGACGCGATCACGGCGAGCTGACCGGGCCGGGATCGCCGCTCACTCGGGTGAGGACGGCGGCAGTGGCGCGCCACGGTCCGTCCGCTCGGTGATCAGCCCGTAGGCCTCCGGTCGCCGGTGCTGCCCGAAGTTGAAATCGTATCTCCGATAGTTGGCGGCGAGCTCAGAGTTGACCTCGGCGACGATCACCTCGTCAGCTTCGGTTGTGGCTCGCGCCGCGATCTCACCGGAGGGGGCGATGATCACCGACCCGCCGATCATGTAGTTCCCGTCTTCAGATCCGCACTTGGCAGCCGCGGCGACCCAGACCGAGTTCTCATACGCTCCGGCCTGCATCGGGAGCAGATGCTGAAACATCCGGAGGTGCGGCTGGTCGCGCCAGGCCCAGTTTCGGACCGGCGTGTTGTAACCAAGCACCACCAGGTCGGCGCTCTGGAGGCCCAGCACGCGATAGACCTCCGACCACCGCCGGTCGTTGCAGATGCACATGCCGATGTTGCGGCCCATGCAGTCGAACACCCCGTACCCGAGGTCACCGACCTCGAAGTACCTCTTCTCCAGGTGTTGGGTGGGGACGTCCGGTTGTCGAGTTGCGTGTCCTGGCAGATGGATCTTGCGGTACTTGCCACGAATCCGACCTCTGGCGTCCACGAGTATCGCGGTGTTGTAGCGACGGCCTTCTGGTGTCAGCTCCGCATACCCGAGGTAGAAGCCGATCTCCAATTGCTTCGCACAGTCGAACAGCGGCTCCACGTGTTCGTTCGGCATGTGTGTCTCGAAGTACTCGTCGAGCTCTGCCTCCGACTCGATCCAGTATCTGGGGAAGAAGGTCGTCAGCGTCAGCTCGGGGAAGACGACGAATGACGCTCCTCTGGACCTGGACTCCCTCATCATGTCGATGAGCCTGGTGACCACGGCCGCCCGAGTGTCGGAGCGCCCGATCCCGCCGACCTGAGCCACCGCCAGCGCGAACCGATCGTCCCCGGGCATCACCAACTCCTGACTGCGGAACCGCCGGCGACTCGCCGAGCAGGGAAGCGCCCGCGGCCGCCACTGCGGGTGCGCCCCCGGATCCTACATGTCGCCGGCCGGGCGGCGTCCCGTCATCCCGGACCCGGCGCCGCGACGCCCCGATCGCGAGTGGTCACCGGGGGGACCCGCGGCGGCCGTACGGCTGGATCCCTGTTCGTCCGACATAGGGTCGCCGCCCGGACAAATGTCAACCTTCCAGCGTTGGGCGTAACGCACTGCCGGTTCGTCCGTTTACTGCGATAGCAGTCGTCCAGCTATTGGCGGCCGGGGATCAACCGAATCGTCCGGACTTCGGCCTTGCGCCGCCGGAGGAGGCAGCGATGTCCGTTTCCGTTCTCGGCCCGCCTGAGCGATGGGCGAAATGGCTCGGGCGCCTCGCCATCTTCGCCGGGATCCCGCTCCTGCTGGTGCTGGTGGGAGTCGGGATCGGGACCCGGATCCAGCCTCACCGGCTGCCTCCGTCGCCGGCGCGATCGGGAACCACAGTCAATCAGGCCGAGGAGACCTTCGCCACCGAGTTCATCACCGCGTACCTGACTCATCAGGACGGGGCTCTCAGCACCTGGCAGGCTCAAGTCTCGCCTTATCTGGCGGCGGGCGTCGACCCGTCCTCCTGGTGGAACGGCCAGGGCTCCGAGCAGGTCGCCGAGGTCCTGCCGGTGTCGACCTCCGGGCTCGGCCAGGGGGTCGACCAGGTCACGGTCGCCGCCCTGATCGGCGGAGCCTGGTCCTACCTCGGGGTGCCGGTCTATGCGGCCGGACGGTCCTACGCCGTCACCGGGCCGCCGGCGATGGTTTCCGCACCGCCCGTTGCCAGCTGGTCGCCGCCCGCCGGCGAGGCCGTCGACTCGACCCTCTCTGCCCAGCTGGAGAGCAACGTCTCCGCGTTCTTCGCCGCCTATGCCGCCGGCAATGGAACCCAGCTCGGTTACTACACGACGCCGGGAGCGGCAATCCGCGGCCTCGACGGCGAGGTCTCTCTCGGCCGGCTGGTGGAGCTCCAGGTCTTACAGGGAGGCTCCTCGAAGCGGACCGCGACCGCGACAGTCGCCTGGAACTCTCACGGCTCCAGCACCAGCTATCAGCAGACCTACCAGCTCTCGCTCAGGTACCTGGGCGGGAAGTGGCTCGTCGCCTCAGTGCGACCGGCTTCAGAGGAGAACTCGTGATGTACCTCGACGCGATTGACATTCAGGGCGCGATCAGCCAGCTGACGAATCTGCTCGTCGCCGGTCTCGTGCTGCTGGTGGGCTTTCTGGTCGTGCGGCACCTGGTCAAGCACTCGGTGATCGGAATCATCGTCGGCGTCGTCCTCGGCGCACTCGTGTGGATGGTCCTCAAGACGAACCTCATCGCTGACGTCGGCCAGACGATCCAGGACTGGCTCGGAGTCTGAGGCCTGCCGATGGCTGACCTCCGAGTCTTCACTGACACGTTCTGGGTCCGGCGCACGGTGTGGCATGTCTACGACCTGGTGCTGCCGGTCCCGGTTCCCGTCATCTCCGCTTGCGCGGCGATGGCGGTCTTGTTCGTGGAATGGCGGTTCGGCCTGATGGGTCTCCTCGACCGCCTGCCGTTCCCGATCAATGTCCTCGGCCTGCTGGTCCTCCCGGCCATCGCGTGGAAGCTCTCCGACCGGCCCTCCATCGAGGGGCGGTCTCTTCAGGCCTGGGTGTGGTCTCAGATCCGCTACCGCCTGGAGCCGCGACAGCTCACCGGCGACCTCGAGCCGGTACGTGAGCCGAGGCGGACCCGGGCCTCCATCACCGCCTGGAGCCGACGGCCGTGACGCACTACATCGAAGGCGGGCTCCTCATCCATGACGGCCGGGCCGCGGCCGCCTTCCGCCTCGAGCTTCGCCGCGAGGAGCTCCTGAGCATCGACGAATGGGAGCACCAGGTTCAGCGCGAGGTCTCCCGCCTGGCCGCTCTCTCCGGTCGCGATTGCCAGCTGCTCGGCGTCTACCGCTCGTGGGGGATCTTCGGCTGGATCGAGCGGCTGGAGCACGTCACCCCGCATCCGAACCGAGGATTCCCTGAAGCCCTGCAGACGACCGTCGACCGGCTCGGGGGTGCGGCCGGAGGCCGGCGTAAGGAGGTTTATCTCCTGGTCTCGTTGACCGCCTCCAAGCCCCACGAAGGCCTCGATCGCATTCGGGCCGGCCTGCGGGCACTCGGCCGATCCGCCGACCGCCTGACGTCTCTGCAGGACCCTGAGCCACCCGAGGCGATCATCTACGACCTCCGCCAGCAGGTGGAGGCGCTGGGCCGCACGATCCACGTCGCCGGCCTGGGCGGGGAGCCGGCATCGGCCGCCGATCTGCGGTGGCTACTCCGGCGAACCTACTGGCGATCGCTCGACATGCCGCTGGGTGAGCCATCCCGCATCAGCTGGGGCGGAGAGGCCCGCGAGCTCCTCGAGGACGGTCTGGTCGAGAACCACCATTCCTACCTCCGGGTTTCGCAACCCCTCCGCGGCGCCGAGTTCTACTGCTCGACCCTGGCCGTCTCCCGCTTTCCGGGCCAGCTCCCAGACGTCAGCGGCGATTGGCTCGCCCTCTCCGACGAGATGCCGTTTCCCGTCGAGTGGGCCGTCCGCTTCCGCGTCATGGAACGGCGAGAGGCCACCAAGGCCGTCGAGCAACAGGCGCATCCGGTCCGCGACCAGTACCGGCACGTCGCCGAGATGCCGGAGGCCCCGATTCCCCGGGCCCTCGCCGAGCAGCGCGACCAGGTCGAGGACGTCGTCCATCGAATCGCCCGCCGGCATGAGCGGGTCGTCGACCTCTGGCCTCGGCTCCTGGTCGCCGCGCCTACGCTCCCCGAGCTCCGGGAGCGGATCTCCCATCTCGCCGACCACTTCAAGGACAACCTCGACATCGAGATCGTCGCTCCCACCGGCGACCAGCTGGCCCTCTTCCGCGAACTGATGCCCGGATCCCAGCTGGAGCTCCGCAACAGCTACCGGCACCCCGCTTCTCTCGACACCCTGGCTGCCTCGGGGGCTCTGTCCGCAAGTCATCTCGGCGATGGCGAGGGCCCCTACATCGGCAGGACCTCCGTCTCCGGCACGCCGGTCATGTTCGACCCCCACCGGACCTCGCGGACCAATCAGCCGACACTCGTCGGGATCTTCGGCCGGCCCGGGAGCGGGAAGTCAAACCTCGCGTACCTGCTCGCGTATTGGGAGCGGCTTCGCGGGGCCTCGGTCGCGATCGTGGATCCGGAGAACGTCCGGACCGGCTTCGCCGATCTCTGCCGCGAGTGCGGCCGCGTGAACGAGATCCGCCTCGACGACCCCGGACTTGGCAACGTCTCGCTCGATCCCTACCGGCTCCTGCCGCGGGAGGCCGCACCCGCAGCTGGCCGCGACCATGCTCTCCACGCTGCTCCCCCAGCCGCTCGCGGGCCCGGTGCGAATGGCGATCATGGCGGCGACCTCGAAAGCCGCGACCCTGGGCCATCCCTCACTCGGCGAAGCGGTCCAGCTCCTCGCTCGGGAGTTCGCCGAGACCCAGGAGACGAAGGCCGCCGCCGAGACTCTCCGCTGGGTCTCGGGCTGGGAGATGGCTCGGCCGATGTTCTCCCAGCAGGGCTCGCTCGACGCCGAGCTCAAGAACGCTCTGACCATCCTCAAATTCCGGGGCCTCCCGATCCCGGACGCCGGCATGCCGCCGGAACGGTGGACCGACGAGCACCGGATCGCGACCGCGATCGTCTACGGGATGGTCGCTCTCGCCGGCCGCGTGATCGACGTCGGCGGGCCCGATCACCCGAAGATGGTCATCTACGACGACGCCCTCCCGATCCTGTCCAACTCCGAGGGCAGGGCCACCATCGAGCGGGAGGTCCTCCGGGGTCGCAAGATGCACGCGACGCCCGTCGTCATCTCTCAGAACGCCTCGCACGCCATGACTCAGTCGAGTGGGGGCCGGCAGACGCTCGTCTCGAACATGGCCTCGGCGTTCGTCTTCCGGCTCCCTGACCGTGAAGAGGCAATCGAAGGCTGCCGGGTCCTCGGGATCTCTCCGACCGACGACAACGTCCACCTCCTGCAGACCATCGGGCCCGACATGGAGGGTGACGACCTCCCGACCTACGCCGAGTGTGTCGCTCGGATCGAGGGACGGGTCGGCCGCGTCCAGATCGACCTCGTCTCGAGGGAGATTCGCGCCGCCTTCTCGACGACGCCTTTCGCGAGGCTTGCAAATGCCAGCTAGATCGTCCATCGCCGAGTGCGCCGACGCGGCCGGGCGATGGCGGAGGTATGGAGACCCGCCTTCGCACCGGATCGGAAGCATGGGCCGCGGGTCCTGCGAGTCGCGTCATGAGCCGCTTTCGGGTCGGCCTGGTCGTCGCGTTCGTCCTCGCCTGCTCGCTCGGAGCACTGACGGCCCACGCTGCCCCGGGCCCGACGCAGGCCGGGAGCTCCGCCGCGCTCCTGGCGCTGCCGCCGATCCAGGGCACCAATCCACCGCTCCTGTTCGAGCGGTTCGACGGGTCCGCCTACGCGATCACGCAGGGCCCCGTGACCTTGATCCTGACCAACCCCTTCAACGCCTGGGGAAGCTGGGTGGCGGGCACGTTCACCGGGGCCCTGGTCGCCGCCGGCGAGGTCGCCGTCGCCGTCCTCGAGTGGGCCTTCTCTCTCGACGTGCTCACGGTCGCCGGCGGTCCCGTCGACGACTACACCGCGCAGCTGCACCAGGCCCTCTATTCGGCCTACCTGCCCGCCGTCATCCTGATCGTCGGCGCCTGGGCGGCGTACGTGCTGCTGATCTCCAAGCGCCTCCTGCACGGCATCTCGGGCCTCGCCTGGGCCGTGCTCGCCCTCGTCCTGGGAGCGGTGCTCATGGCCGCCCCAGCCGAGTACCTGGGCGATGCCTCGGGCTTCTCCTCCGAGGTCTCGACCGCGATCCTTGCCGGAGCGGCTGAGGCCGATCCGGGAGGTGGGGCGACCTCGATGCAAGGCTCTTCGTCGAACGCGGAGCTCCGCGTCTTCGCCGACCGCCTCTGGACCGTCTGGGTGTATGACCCCTGGACATTCGTCGAGTTCGGGGCGATGGATCCCAAGGTCCCGGGCACCAATCACGAGCTCGGCGTCGAGCTGCTCGAACAGCAGTCGGGCCAGCCGTCGACCTACCAGCAGGATCTCGCCCAGGAGCCGCAGTCGATTCAGGATTGGGCGAACGGCCAGAGCGGGGCCCAGCGGCTCGTCTACTCGATCATGATGCTGGTCGTCGCCGGGGTCGGCCTCCTCATGGTCGGGATCCTCGCGCTGATCATGCTGGGGGCCGGGATCCTGGTCCTGGTCCTCACCCTCGCGATGGTGCCGGTCCTCCTGCTCGCTCCGATCCCGGTCTGGGGTCGCGCGGTCTTCGGCCGCTGGGCCGGGATGCTGCTCGTCGCGTTCGCGGTCAAGGCGATCGCGGCGCTGTTCCTGGTCCTGCTGATCGCGACCACCGCGGCGATCAACTCGCTCTCGAGCAGCATCGGATGGTTCCTGACCGCGCTGCTCGACCTGGTCGCGGTCTGGGTCCTGTGGCATGTCCGCAAGGTCTTCTTCGCCCGTCCCGAGGCTGGGGTCAAAAGCCGGGGCGACGTCCGGATCGTCGACGAGACCCGGCATCTCGACCCCGTTCGCTCGCGGTTCTCCGGCGCCAGGGCCCGCCCGCTTCCGGAGCAGGACCCCGCCTCACCCCCGGTCTCCAGACCTACCACGAGCCGGAGAGGACCCGTCACGCCGCCTGTCGGTATCACTCCCGCCTCGCTCTGGCAAACCCTGAAGCCGACCGCTGACGGAGCGTCCAGCCACGCCGGGAAAGCCGCGGCTGCCACGTCCGCCGCGGCGAGGGCCGGGGCGGGGGCCAAGACCGCCGGCGCAGCCACCGCGGCCGGATCCGCCGGCGCGACCGCGGCGACCGGCGGGCTCGCCCTCCTGGGCGTCGCTGCGGTCTCCGCCGGCAGAGCCGCGGTGCGGGGCCACGGTCGGGCCGGCGACGCCACGCAAGGCCAGATCTCCCACTTCCTCCACGGATCCGCGGGCGGCCCGACCCCTCGTCGGTCTCAGGGGCAGGTCCCGGATCTCATCGATGAGCGGCCGTGAAGAAGGTTGTCCTCACGGCCGCCGCGGGCCTGGTCCTGATGGGCGCCCTGCTCCTCGGTTCGAGCATCGCCGCCTTCCTCCCGGGCACGCGCCCGGGCGGCAGCTTCGGGACCGCGACATCCTGCCAGACGACAACCGCGACCGGCAAGCTTTCGGCCGCCCGAGGTCGCCGCTCTCGCGTTCGCGGCCGGGTGGAGAGGAGCTGACCTGACGATTGCAGTCGCCCTCACGATGCCGGAGTCGGGAGCCGACACGACGGCGGTTCAGCAGAACGAGCCGCCGTCACTGACCGGCGTCGGCCTCTGGCAGCTCACCCCGGGCACGTCGGTCGACCTCGACCCACTCACCAACGCGAGGGCCGCCTATGCGAAGTACGTCGCCGCCGGCAAGGTGTTCACGCCCTGGACGACGTTCACCGGCGGCGAGTATCTCCAGTGGCTGGGCTGGGCGGCCGCGGGAGTCGCCAACATGAGCTCAGCCGGCCTCTCCTGTCAGGCCGCCCCCGCCGCGTCCTCGGCTCAGACCGATGTCGCCGCCGGCCGGCTGGGGCAGGCCGTCGAGCAGGCCACGCCGCCCGGGCTGCCATCCAGCTTCGAGGGCTTCCCCTGGGGACAGTGCACGTTCTGGGTCGCCTTACACTTCCCGGTCGCCTGGTCCGGCAACGCTGACCAGTGGTGGGCGAACGCCGCTGCCGCCGGGGCTCCGGAGACCCAGACCCCCGCGGCGGGCGACGTCGTCGTCTACGGAGCCGGCGACGGGTACTCCGACCTCGGACACGTGGCCTACGTCGTCCAGGTCGATCCGGCCGGCACGTTCGTCGTTTCGGAGATGAACTACGTGGGGGTCGGGCTGGTCGATGAGCGGACCTCATCCATGGCCGGCGTGCTCGGCTTCATCGAGCCATGAGGAGGGCGGGCTGTGCCTGATGACGGTCCTCGAGAGTGTCAGGGGCCTTGCGGGACTGTCGTGCCGTCGCGAAGCCACACACCTTCGACTCCGGATCGGAAGACCAGATGGTAGCGCCGGGCCAGGAGAGGCCTGACATCGGGGTAGCTGGCAACGTCGCCGGTGGCGGTGACGATCATCTCTGGATTCAGCTCGGCTACCTCCTGGGCGGTCTGGCCGCTCTGGCCGTACAGAGCGTCCTCGTCGTTATAGATGGGCGCCGTCGGCAGCAGGAGCGGCAGGTCGGCTTCCACGTAGAGCCAGGCGTCCGACGACCAGACGACGGTCCTGGTCCCCTCCAGGTGGTGCGCGCGAATCCAGTTCGCGACCTCCCGGTCCGACGCCACCCGGACGTCGAAGCCGTCCTGCCAAGAGGCCAGCGACTCCCGCCCCGTCACCACGCCGGCGAAGCCCACGTAGTAGGGCTTGACCCAGAACTCGTAGAGCATCCAGTCCTCCTGGACGATGCTGGCCAGGATCGAGGCGATCACGGCGGCGCCCACGATGGCCGCGGCACCCACCGCTGGACGAACACGCCAGGAGCTCAGTCGAGGCAGAGGGGCCGAGGCGAGTGCCAGGGCAAAGGGCACGGTGACGGGGATCAGGTAGTGCCCGTAAGGCTGCTGCGCCGCGCCCACGATGAGCGCGGTCGCGAGCGCCCAGAACCAGCTGGCCCAGGTGACGACCGGATGGCTCCGAAGCAGGTACGCGCCGAGCAGCCCCAGGCCTATGGCCGGTAAGAGAAGAGCCGCGCGCAGCACGAGCCCGAAATGTGTCGTCGGGAGCACCATGGTGGTGAAGCCGACATAGAACCCGACCAGGGCGAACGCCACGTGTGAAAAACCGGCGAGCAGCACGGAGGGCACCAGCCAGAGCGCGGTGCCCAGGACCAGGGTGGTCAGGTAGACCACGAGCGAGCGCAGGGGCCAGGGGGCGGCGAACACGATGATCGCGGCGAAAGCGGCAGCATCGGCCAGCGCCGTCTGCTGGTAGGCGACGGCGGCGGCCGCCAGGGCTCCGACCGCGATCGGCCACCAGCGCCCACCTCCACGGACCCGGGTCAGGAGCACCGCCCCCGCCCATGCAGTAGGAGCGATGAGGAAGTTCTCCGGGATGATGAGCTCGCTCCCCACGACCGGCGCCCCGAGGAGGATGCCCCCCACCACCACCGCGACCACGGAACGGACCGGCGAGAGCAGCCGCGTGGCAGCGTATGCGAGGGCGGCCAGCGCGATCAGCCCGAAGAGGTAGGTGAGCCCGTGGAGAGCCCATTCCGACGAGCCGAACGCCTTCAAGAGGAGCGCCACCGTCCAGAGCTGCAGGGGTGGCTTGTTGTTCCAGACCTGCGCGTAGAGAACCTCGCCGCGGAGCATGCCCCGGGCGGTCGTGAGGTAGCCGGCCTCGTCCGTGTACCAGTGCGGTTCGAAGAACGTGGGCACCCGGAGCAGTGTGAAAAGCACGGCTCCCACCAGCAGGGTCCACCAGTACCTGGCGCCAGACCCGCCCCCGGCCTCGCGCCAGTGCATCGACTCCATCAGCGGAGGGCCAGCCGCACCCTGAACAGGATCAGCTCCTTCATCGCGCGGAGGATCGCGCGGGGACGCGCTCCGCTCCGCCTCCCGGCGCGGCGCGGATAGTGCGGGACGGGCACCTGCATCACCCGCCAGCCACCCCTGCGGGCCTTGAGGTAGAGCTCCGCGTTGAGCAGGGCGCTTCGATTCTCGAGCTCGATCGAATGCAGGAACTCCGCGCGCATCAGCTTCAGCGCGCAATCGACGTCCCGCACCCGCAGGCCGTAGAGCAGGAAGAGCAGAACGTTGAACGTGCCGCTCACCACCGAGCGCATCCACGCGTCCTGCCGCTCGATCCGCCAGCCGCCGATCAGGTCGGCTCGATCGCTGAACGCTGCCAGCTTCGCCAGGTCGGCGATGTCGAACTGCCCGTCAGCGTCGGTGAAAGCGACCCAGGGCAGCCGCGAGGCACGCAGCCCGTCTGCCACGGTGACCCCGTAGCCGCTCTTCTGGTGGTGCGTCACGACGCGAAGCTCGAGGCCCAGGTCGGCAGCCTGGGTTCTGGCCAGCGCGGCGCTGCCGTCGGTGCTGCCGTCATCCACGATCACGACCTCGGCCTGGGTTGCGAGGTCCGGCAGCTTCTCCGCGGCGCGTCGCAGCATCCAGGGGAGGTTGATCGCCTCGTTGTGGACCGGGAGAACGAGAGAGAGCCCTTCCAGGCGAGGGGCCGGCGCCGTGCTCACCCCGGCCACCCCCCGGTGGCGTTCCCCGCCTCGAGGAAGCTGGCGAGCGTCTCGCGGAGGCCGTGCCGCAGCTCGGTGCGCGCCCGCCATCCGAGCAGCTGCTCGGCCCGCGCGGTCGCGAGGCAGCTTCGCCGCACCTCCCCGTCTCGCCCGGGCGCTCGCTGGATCGTCAGGCCTGAGCCGTGCAGCGCGACCAGTTCGCCGACCACCTCCGCGATCGTCGTCTCGCGCCCGGTGCCGACGTTGATGGCGCCGTCCGCCTCGCCGGCGAGCGCGGCCAGGCAGGCTTCCGCCACGTCCCTGACGAACACGAAGTCGCGCGTCTGAGCGCCGTCTCCGTAGAGGACCGGCCGCAGCCCCGCGCTCAGGCGCCGGCAGGTGATCGCGACCACCCCCGCCTCTCCGTCCCCGTCCTGGCGAGGGCCGTAGACGTTGCCGAAACGAAGCGCCAAGGCCCGCACGCCGGCGCTCGCATGGAAAGCGGTGAGGTAGGCCTCCTCGGCGGCCTTGCTGGCGCCGTACGGCGAGCGCGGACGCGCGGGCAGCTCCTCGTCGGCGGGGAGCCGGGATGCCTCACCGTACAGGGCGCCGCCCGAAGATGCGCTGACGATGGTCCGAGCGCCGGCCGCGACCGCACCCGCGTACGCGGCGACCGTGCTGCCGAGGACAGCCCCGGCGTGCGCGCCGGGGTCTCGGAGCGCGGCTTTGACCCCCCCGCGGGCGGCGAGGTGGAGCAGCGCCTGCGGACGGAACCGCGCCAGCGCTCGCCCCGCTTCCTCCGAGCCCTCATCCACGGCGCACAGAAGCACCGGTTCCGGAGGCGGCGTCCCGCAGTGATGGCTCAGGTCGTCGATGACCAGCACGTCGCAGCCGGCTTCGACCAGCGCCGAGACGACGTGGGAGCCGATGAAGCCGGCGCCGCCGGTGACGGCGACCCGCGGCGGCAGCGTCATCGGGTGCCCACCGAGCCGAGCGCTCGCCGGGCCGGCTGCGTGAGCGCCCAGGCTGCGACCGCGGCCACGGCGATGGGCAGCGTGGTCGCGATTCGGAGCAAGATCGCCGCCGCCGCGGCCACGTGGGCGGCCAGCCCGGCGTGCACCAGGATGAGCACCAGGATCGCGTCACCGGTCCCCAACCCGAAGGGCAGGCTGGACACCGATCCTCCCACCTGCGAGAGGCAGTAACCGGCGATCGCCACCAGGTAGGGCACCGCCCCGCCGAGGGCGATCACAAGCAGCCAGACCTGGGCACCGCTGATCGCGAAGATCACCATCGACAGCGCGCAGAACCACCCTTGGAGCAGCACGTCCTCGCTCATCAGGGCCACGTCGTCGGAGCCTCGTTCGACGTGGGTCGCCCAGCGCCGCACGACCGGCAGCCGCGACATCTGCCGGAGCCCCCACGAGTCGACGCCGAACCGGCTCGCCAGGTACGGGAGTCCCAGGCAGACCCAGGAGAGCACGGCCACCGCCCGCAGCTGCCAGCCCCCCGCCTGAACGGCAAGCGTGGAGAGCCCCAGAAGGCCCATCAAAGCAAGGCTGCCCACCCGCTCGACCACCACCACCAGGGCCCCGGTGTGGACCGGTACCCCGTCGTCGCGACGCCAGAGGTAGGCGCGCACCAGATCGCCTCCTGCGGCCGGGGTGACCCCGCTCAGCGTGAGTCCGACGACCCCGCTGGAGGTGAGGCGTCCGAGAGGCACCCGGGCGCCGACCCGCTTCAGCAGAAGATGAGAGCGCCACGACCGCAGGAGCACGACCGGGATGTTGAGGGCCACCGCGGCCAGGAGGAGGGGAAGGTCCGCGCGCTCCAGACTCTGCCCCACGCTGTCGAACCCGATGCGCCAGAGGAGCAGCACGGTCAAGCCCACCCCGATGGCGATCGCGAAGGTCCGGGAGCGAAGAAGAGAACGCAGGGCCCGCGCGGTCATCTTTCCGAGCGAGTTTAACCGCCGATTGCGCGGGTAACCGGTCTCTGGACAGATACTTACCGATGCCTTACGCTCGGCGCACTTGCGGACCACGGGGTCGCGTGTGGTAACCCGATACCCCTAGGCGGTATCATGAAGGGCATGAAACCCGGGTACCGCAAGGACAAGGAGGCGATTCTGGCCCGCCTTGGCCGCATCGAAGGCCAGGTGCGCGGTGTCTCCCGCATGGTCACGTCCGACGAGTACTGCATCGACGTGCTGACACAGATCAACGCGGTCAAGCGGGCGATCGACCAGGTCGGGCTGCTCCTGCTCGAGGACCATGTGAAGACCTGCGTGGTGGACGCCGCCAAGCACGACCAGGTAGACAAGCTCGACGAGCTGGTGAAGGCCGTGGAGCGCTTCGCGAAAGCGTGACGTCTCGGTTCGGCTTCACGACAATCTGAACACCAAGGGTGACCATGGTCGTGCTGCGGGCGCTGGGAAGCGCCCTCCTCCTTGCCTTCTCGATGTTCTGGGACGTCCTCTGGCCGCTGGTCCTGGGCTTCCTGCTTTCCGCCGCCGTCCAGTCGCTGGTACCGACGCGGACCGTCGCCCGGACGCTGGGCCGTCCGGGCCTGGCAGGCGTCGCGTACGCCTCCGCGTTCGGGGCCGCCTCGTCCTCGTGCTCCTACGCCGCGGTCGCCATCGCACGCTCGCTGTTTCGCAGGGGTGCCCGGCTGGGCAACGCGATCCTCTTCGAGTTCGCGTCCACCAACCTGGTGTTCGAGCTGGGGCTGGTGCTGGTGGCGCTGCTGGGATGGCAGTTCTGGGCCGCCGAGTTCAGCGGGGGCGTGCTGATGATCGGCCTCCTGGCAATCGCCTTCAAGCTCACGCTGCGGCAGCGAATGATCAACCGGGCTCGCGCGGAGGCGGACCGCGGCCTCCAGGGCCGCATGGAGGGTCACGCCGGCATGGACATGACGCTGGCCCCGGGGCCGCTCCGGTCCCGGCTCTTCTCGCCCCAGGCGTTCACCGCCATCTCCCACTACTTCTGGATGGACGTGGCCAGCATCTGGCAGGACCTGCTGCTCGGCTTTCGTGATCGCGGGCGCGCTCGGGGCATGGGTCCCGGCGAGCTTCTGGCAGGCGTTCTTCCTCACCCACGACCCCACGCTCGCCCGCTTCTGGGGGCCGCTGATCGGGCCCGTGATCTCGATGCTGAGCTTTGTCTGCTCGGTCGGCAACGTGCCGCTGGCCGCGGTGCTGTGGAACGGGGGGATCAGCTTCGGTGGCGTGATCGCGTTCATCTTCGCGGACCTGATCATCCTGCCCATCGTCAACATCCACCGGAAGTACTACGGGTGGCGGATGAGCCTCTACCTGCTCGGCGTCTCCTACCTGGCGATGGCGCTGGCCGGGTTTCTCATCGAGGTGCTGTTCGGGGCGCTGGGCATCGTGCCCGAGCACTTTCGGGTCGCGGTGCTGATCTCACGGCCGGGATGGAACGCGACCACCATCCTCGACCTGATCGCGCTCGCCGTGGCCGGCCTTTTCGGCTGGCGGTTCCTGCGCACGGGAGGGCGCGAGATGCTCCGGATGATGAGCTCGTCCGGTTCGGGTTCGGGTTCTGAGGCGCATCATCAGGGGTAACACAGGGCGGTTGGTGCACCAACCGCCGTATTTCGAGCCCGCGACAGGGCGATTGGTGCACCAACGGCCGCGTCTCGGTCAGCACAGTTCCCCCAGGAGGGAGGTATGTTCCGAAACGTTCTGGTTGCGATCGACGGGTCAGAGCACTCGGAGGTGGCGCTGAAGGAGGCGGGTGATCTGGCCGCCGCCACCCAGGCCAGGTTGACGATCATGACCTGCTACCGGGCCAACACGGATGTGGAGGCGAGGGCGTGGGCCACCGGCGTCGCCGCAGACGAGGGGAAAGCCATCCAGGGCATGCGGCAGACGGCGGCGGAGCGCGCGGATGGCTTCCTCGAGCAGGCGCGCTCCCTGTTGGGGTCCGGCGTCTCCTCCGAAACGATCGCCCTCGAGGACGATCCAGCGGGGGGGATCCTCGCCCAGATCCCGGCCGGAGGGCACGACCTGGTCATCATGGGTTCTCGAGGTCGCGGGCGCCTGGCGTCGAGGTTCCTCGGCAGCGTCAGCCAGGAGGTGCTCCGTCGCAGCCCGGTGCCCGTCCTCGTGATCCGAATGCCTCACGAGTCGGAACCGGATCAACAGCAGGCGTAGCCCGGCCCCGGCCCTCACACCGGCGGTGCACGCTTACTGGCCCAACCCGCGTCGTGCAAGGCTCGGGAACGGGGTGAGGAGGAGCGAGAAGTGAGCGATGCGGGAACGTCGACGCTGACCGGGCTCGAGGAGTCGCTGTTGGGAGCGCTCTCGCGCGAGCGCCTGTGGCGACACGCGCAGACGCTGGCCCGGTGGGAGAAGATCTCGGGGACCCCCGGCGAGCAGGCCGCGGTCGACTACCTGAGGACGGTGCTGGAGGGGCTCGGACTGAGCGTGACGGAGCACCGCTTCGAGAGCCTGCTCGGCTGGCCGGAATCGGCGTCGCTGGAGACGGTCGAACCAACCCGAAGGGGGTTCGAGGCGCTGACCAACGGCTTCACGCCCTCCACTCCACCCGAAGGGATCGACGGTGAGGTGATCTACGCCGCCGACGGCACAGAGCCGGAGCTGGCGGGGGCGGCGGGGAAGATCGCGATCCTGGAGGGCATGGCGTCGCCGCTCAAGGTGCTGCGCGGCGGGCAGGCCGGTGCCATCGGGCTCGTCTTCATCCAGGAGGATCACCTCCACAACATGTGCGTCTCGCCGGTCTGGGGGACGCCCACCACCCGGACGGCCGGGCTCCTGGCGCGGATCCCGACCGTCTCGGTGCGACGTCACGACGGGGAGGTTCTGAAGTCCCTGGCCGCCGCCGGCGGGCTGCGCGCGAAGCTGGTCGCGAAGACGTTCTGGGGTTGGCGCACGACTCCGCTGCTGACCGCCCAGATCGACGCCCCCCAGCACCGGGGGAAGTTCGTGCTGCTCAGCGGCCACCATTGCTCGTGGCACTACGGCGCGATGGACAACGGCACCGCCGATGCGACGATTCTCGAGGTCGCGCGTGTCCTCGCCGAGCACCGCGACGAACTCCGCCGCAGCGTCCGCGTCGCGTTCTGGCCGGGTCACACGCAGGGCCGCTACTCCGGGTCGGCCTGGTACTTCGACCACCACTGGGAGGACCTGCGCGACAACTGCGTGCTCCACGTCAACTGCGACTCCACGGGGGCCCGCGGGGCGGTGCACTACCAGGCGGTCGGCATGCCCGAGACCTACGCCTTCGCCATGTCCGCGATCCGTGACGCGATCGGGATCGAGGCCGAGCCCGAGCGGCAGTCGCGGGCGGGGGACCAGTCGTTCTGGAGCAGCGGCGTGCCCTCCATCTTCATGAGCCTGTCGCTGGTCCCGGGCGAGCTGGCCGCCTCGCGCCCGGCGGGAATGCTGTCGACGGCACCCGAGACGGGCGAGCTGCGTCCCGGACTGCCCTGGTGGTGGCACACGCCGGAGGACACGATCGACAAGATCGATCCCGAGGTCCTGCTCCGGGACACCCGCGTCTACCTGCTGGCGACCCTGCGCGCCGCCGCGGCCGCCGTCCTTCCCTTCCGCTACGCACCTGCCGCGGCGGACATCCGCGCCCACCTGGAGCGCTACCAGCAGGCCGCTCGGGGGCTCCTCGATCTGGACCCGGCGCTCGCCCGCGCACGGCATCTCGAGTCCCTCACCGTCTCGCTCGACTCAGCCCTGGACGCACTCGACGCGGGCGGTTCGCTCGACGCGCGTGAGGCCGCGCCCCTCGACGAGGAGCTGCAGGCACTCGACCGCGAGCTGGTCCTCGTCAACTTCACGGCCGAGGGCCCGTTCGACCAGGACCTGGCGCTGCCCATTCCCCCGGTGCCGCTGCTGGCCCCGGCGGAGCGGCTGGCGACCCTCGACCCGGCGTCCGACGAGGCGCACTTCCTGGCCACCGAGCTGGTCCGCAACCGCAACAAGGCGTCGTTCCACCTGCGTCTGGGGGAGCAAGCGGCAGGGCGCGCGCTGGCGCTGCTGAAATCTCCCACCGGCACCTGAAGAACGGGGGCCTGAAGAATCGGCCCGTTGGTGCACCGTCGCGGCCTTTTCGGCGCTCGGAGAGGACGGTTGGTGCACCAATCGCCGCCTTTCGGCGCTCGGAGAGGGAGGGTGGTTGGTGCACCAATCGCGCGCCCAGGGGTGGCGGTAAGTGTGTCCATCGCCCGGCGGTCATTATCTTCACGTCATGCCTGCTGCGGAACGAGTGTGCTTCCTGCTTCACGTGCGTCCCGATCGCCTGGACGCCTATCGGGCGCGCCACCAAGCCGTGTGGCCTGAGATGCTGCAGGCTCTTCGCGCGGCCGGGTGGCAGAACTACTCCCTCTTTCTGAGGGACGACGGGCTCTTGGTCGGCTACTTCGAGACGGACGACCTTCGGGCCGCACTGGACGGCATGGCGGCGACCGAGGTCAACGCTCGCTGGCAGGCCGACATGGCTCCGTTCTTCGAGATCCCGGAGAGCGAACGCCCCGACACCGCCTTCGATCGGCTGGCGGAGGTCTTCCACCTGGACTGAGAAGGCCGGAGTCAGGCGATGACCTCTGACACCTGTCCCTTCGCTCCGGACATCGCCTCTTCGATCGCTGCCACCGTTGCGGGGTCGAGGGACCGGCCGGCGGCCCCGCATTCTCCTCGATCTCCCCCTGGGTTCGACAACCCGTGAGAGCGACCGCCACCAGCGGGTTGTGCAGCACCCAAGCGATCGCCAGCTGAGCCACGCTCATCCCGAGCGCCGCCGCCGGCCCCCGCAGCCGGTCCACCACCGCCAGGTTGGCGGCCAGGTTGTCGGGCTCCAGGAGGGGCTGCCCGAACACATCGCCACGTGACCGCCAGTCGGTCTCCTGAAATCGATCGTCGGCGGCAAGACGGCCGGTGAGCAGGCCATGAGCCAGCGGGCCGTACGCCATGATCCCGATCCCCAGGTCGCCCGCGGCGGCGAAGACATCCCGCTCCCAGCGGCGGTCGAACAGGTTGTAGCCAACCTGGTTGGCGGCGAGCGGCGCCAGCGGCGCAGACGCACGCAGGTCGTCCGATCGAAAGTTGGAGACCCCGATGTGACGGGCCTTTCCGGAGCGCTTGATGTCCAGCAAAACATCCATCGCTTCCGCCCACGACCGGCTGCGGTCGGGCCAGTGGATCAGCAGCAGGTCGACGTGGTCGGTGCGGAGCGCACGCAAGGAATGCTCGAGGCCGGCCATCAGCGTGGCGCGGCTGCTGTCGCGCAGGTACCTTCCGTCCGGCGCCCTCTCCAGGCCGACCTTGGAGACGACCACCACGTCCTGCCGCCGTGGACCCAGCGCCCGCGCGAGGAGCTCCTCCGAACGTCCGAACCCGTACGCGCGCGCAGTGTCGAACAGCGTGACGCCGAGGTCGAGCGCCCGGTGGACGGCGCGAATCACCTCATCGGGTTCGTAGGCCCCGTACTCCCCGCCGCTCTCCCAGCAGCCGAATCCGATCACCGACACCTGGAGGCCGGACTTCCCCAGCTCCCGATACTCCATCGCCACGCCTCCCGCTCAAGACCCGCCGGAATCGGCGCCGGAATCGGCCCGTTGGTGCACCTCCGGGGGCTAAAGCCGCCGCATAGGACCCGTTGGTGCACCTCCGGGGCCTGGGGGGTCGGCGGTCAGCGGAGGTCGAGCCGGGACAGGACCTCCGGGTTCCAGACCGCCCTCGGCCGCAGCCCGTTCAGCACCGCCGCCACCTCCTCCGCGGGCCGGAGGTGCCGTTCGCGATCCGTCCACTCGCTGCGCGAGGCGATGTGAGGGGTGAGCACCACGTTCTCCAACCGGCAGAGCGGATGGTCGGGCCCGATCGGTTCCTCCTCCATGACATCGAGCGCGGCCCCCGCCACCTCACCGGTCTTCAGCGCATCGACGAGCGCGATCTCGTCCACCACCGGGCCGCGGCTGGTGTTGACCAGGATCGCCGACGCCTTCATGACTCTCAGCTCTGGGGCGCCAACCAGGTGCCGCGTCGCGGGTTCCAGAGGAACATGCAGGGACACGTAGTCGGCTTCCTGGAGCACCTCGCCGAGCGTGCCCCGGCGTACCCCGAGCCTTTCGAACGTCTCGTCGCCGACCTGGGGATCGGTGGCCAGGATGCGCATCGAAAAGCCTCGTGCTCTGCGGGCCATGGCGCTCCCGATCCGGCCCAGCCCCACGATGCCCAGCGTCGCGCCGAACACGCGGGGCATGCCGGCGGTGGCGATGCCGGCGGCGCGCTCCCACGAGCCGTCGCGGACCGCGTGGTCCTGGAGCGCGATCCGGCGGGCGCAGGCGAGCAGCAGGGCGAACGCGTGGTCGGCCACCTCCTCCTCGATGACCCCCGGCATGTTGCAGAGGACGATCCCCTTTTCGGTGGCGACGTCGATCCCCTCGACCGTGTCCATGCCGATCGAGGAGGTCGCGATCACGCGGCAGCGGGTGAGGCTGCTCATCAGACGCCGCGAGATCCGCCCCGTGAAGATCATCCCGTCGACGTCGCGGGCGGCGGCCATGACGCCCTCCTCGCCGGCCTCGTGGATCACGGAAACCTTGCACCCCGCCTTCTGCAGGACGTTCTGCACCTCGGGGCCGGAGGCGCCGTGCAGCGCACCTCCCCTCGCATCGACGATGAGGACCTCGGCCACCGGGGTCCGGTTCACGTTCGGCTCGCTCTGCATCTCTCGGTCGTCCTCCTGTCCCGGTTCGCCTCGCTCAGAACCGGCTGATGCTGAGCTGGTCGCGCAGGAAGCGCGCGTTGCGCTGCAGCTTTTCTTCTACGGTGCCCTCGCCCTCGCGTGGCGGGTCGAGGTCGAGCGTGATCCAGTAGTGGTAGCCCCACGCCTGAAGGTCCTGCCAGACCCTGTCCAGGTCGACGCCGCCCGCGCCCAGGTCCTTGTACAGGCACTCCTGCTGGTGCTCCTCACGGGTTGGGGTGGATCCGGTCCACCCCCGGTACGCCGGCGCCGCGTCCTTCCAGTGAAGCGCCACCACCCGGTCCCAGTGGTCCTCCATCAGCGCGACCGGGTCACTGCCACCCAAAAGCACCTGCCCCGTATCGAGCGTGAGCGACACGTAGGCCGGATCGGTCAGCTCGAGCACCCGCACGATCTCTTCCGGACGCTCCACCGGACCCCAGATGTGGGGATGCGGTGCGAGCCGGATGCCGAGGCCGTCCAGTGCCCGGCCCAGCTCGTTGAGCGTCGCCGCGATCTCCTGGAGCTGGGCCTCCGTGGTCCCGCCCGCGGGCCGTGCGCCGAGGTTGATCTTGAAGTGGCGGCAGCCGAACTCCGCCAGGAAGCGCTGCGCGAACCTCAGGTGATCGTCGATCGTCCGGGTGCGCAGCGCGGGGTCGATGAAGTCGGTCGACTGACCCGGCCCTCCGTTGGAGCAGGTGATCATCTGGACGCTGTTCGCGTCGAGCAGCCGGCGCAGCTCCGCCGGTCGGTCGAGGTAGTGCATCAACCACTGCCGGTAAGGCTCGATGCCCGGGAAGCCGAGCGACGCGGTGAGCTCGACGTCGGCCGGAGTGAGGTCGCCGAAGACTCCGGTTCCGATTCCAAAGCGCGGACCCTCCGGCACGGAAAGCTGCATCACACCCTCCTCGGCACAGGCGTCGGACCCGAGACGGGCGCGGACGCCCTCCCCCTCTGAACGTTACCCCAACTCGGCCACCGGTCGTGCCCCGCCCCCCGTCCGGCACGACTTCGGCGGCGGATTCGGGACCGAATCCGGACCGTCGCGACCTGCCGCCTCGGAACCCGGCGAGCGCGCGCGCGCGGATCACCCTGCCACCTCTTGCGACACCGCTTCACACCTCACATCGACGCTGCCACTAGCGCTTATCGTCCAGTGGGGGCGGGCGTATTCTCCACCATGATGTCGAGTCCTGCCGCCTCCTCGCCCGCCCCCGGGGACGGTCCGGCGACAGTGCCTCCTCCCGCGTCTCAGCCCGGCCCCGGCCCGATCGTGATGGAACCGGCGGTGTTCGACGCGATCTCGGACGCCATCGTGGGGCGGATGGGCGCACACGGGGCCGTTACGTTTCTCAACCGGGCGGCGGAGCGCCTGTACGGCTGGACCCGTGCCGAGATCTCTCAGAGCGACGGCCGCGACCCGCTCCGGACCGAGTATCCGGTGCCGGTCGACGAGATCGAGACCGAGCTTCGCGTGGCGGGTGCCTGGGAAGGGCAGCTGGTCCGTCACACCAGGGCCGGCCGCCGAATGCCGATCCTGAGTCGCTGGGTGCGAGCGATGGGACCGGGCGGGATCCCCTGCCTGGTGCAGATCGACCGCCCGCTGGTCGGCGCCGACAGCGGCCAACGCGCCGGACTCGAGCGGGAGGAGATATTTCGGCTGCTGGTCGCCAGCGTCAGCGAATACGCGATCTTCGTGCTCGATCCGGAGGGACGCGTGCTGACCTGGAACGAGGGCGCCGAGCGGCTCAAGCGGTATCGCCGCGAGGAGATCCTCGGACGTCACTTCTCCATCTTCTATGAGCCTGCGGACGTGGCCGACGGCCGCCCCGAGAGAATCCTTGCCCAGGCCGCGGCGGAGGGCCACTTCGCAGAGGAGGGCTGGCGCGTCCGCAAGGACGGGACGCGATTCTGGGCCAGCATCCTGCTGACCGCTCTGTGGGACGACTCGAGGCAGCTTCGTGGCTTCGCCAAGATCACCCGGGACCTGACCGAGAAGCATGCCCAGATGGAGCGGCTCGCCGAGCTGGAGTCGGTGAAGAGCCAGTTCCTTCGGCTCGCTTCGCACGAACTGGGTGGTCCCCTGGCGATCATTCGCGGGTACACCTCGATGCTCGCGGAGGGCCTCTGGGGGAAGTCGACCCCGGCCCAGGTGAAGGCATACGAAGTCCTCGACAGCAAAGCGCGGCACATGGTGTGGTAGGTCAACCAGCTTCTGGAGGCGTCGCGGCTGGAGGACACCGCGAAGCCCTCCGAGCTACGCCCCATCGATCTACGAGGGCCGGTGGGAGAGGCTTTCGACGAGGCCAGGACGCTCGCGCCCCCTTCGCACCGGCTGGTGTTGAACATGCCCGACCGGCCGGTGATCGTTCACGGGGACGAGCACGCGGTGGTGTCGATCGTGCAAAACCTGCTGAGCAACGCGGTCAAGTACTCTCCCGCCGGCGGCACCATCACCTGCGAGGTGACCACGTCCTCCTCTCACGCCGCGGTCAGCGTGACGGACTCCGGAATCGGCATCAGCGAGGCGGACCTGGCCCGCCTCTTCACGCGCTTCGGCCGGATCATCACCCGCGACAACAGTCACATTCCAGGCGCCGGGCTCGGGCTCTACCTGTCGCGGGATCTCGCACGACGCCAGGGCGGGGACCTGCAGGCAACATCCGTGGAGGGCTCCGGCAGCACGTTCGAGCTGACTCTCCCGATCGCCTGAGCGGGCTCCGGGCCTCCGCGGGGCGCTCACCCGACCCACCATGGCTCCGTTCGTGCACCATCGGGGATGTGGCCACCACCTTCACCTTCCTCATGCTCCCGCCCCAGACCGCTGTCACCCGCGACTGGGCACGGCGCCTCGCCCAGGACGTCCCCGAGGTCAGGGTCGTGCCGGCGGAGACGGGGGGCGAGGTGGAGCGGGAGATCCCTGACGCTGAGGCGGCGTTCGGCCGGGTCCCGGACCACCTGCTGTCGCGGGCGAGCCGGCTGCGGTGGCTGCAAGCACCTGCGGCAGCACCCCCGGCCGGGTACTACTCGCGCTCACTCATCGAGCACCCGGTCGTCGTCACCAACTTCCGGGACATCTTCAACGACCACATCGGGGCCCACATCATGGCGTTCGTGCTCGCGTTCTCCCGTGGGCTGCAACGGTTCATCCCGCAGCAGCTGCGCCGGGAGTGGATCCAGCCGCCGGTCGACGAGGGCATGGTCCACCTGCCGGAGGCGACCGTCCTGGTGGTGGGGGTGGGCGGGATCGGTGCCGAGGCCGCCCGGCTCTGCGACGCGTTCGGGATGACGGTGCTCGCCACCGACGCCCGGCGGGAGGCGGCGCCACCCGGTGTGGCGGAGCTGCACCCTCCTGAGGCGCTCGACCAGCTCCTCCCTCGGCCGATTTCGTGGTGCTCACCGTGCCGCACACGCCGGCCACCGAGGGGCTGATGCACCGCGCACGCTTCCAGCGGATGCGCCCCACCGCGTTCTTCATCAACATCGGTCGCGGCCGGACGACACGGCTGAACGACCTGGTGGAGGCACTCCGCGCGGGTGAGATCGCGGGCGCCGGGCTGGACGTGTTCGAGCAGGAGCCCCTCCCGCCGGACCACCCGCTGTGGACACTGCCCAACATGCTCATCACCCCGCACGTCGCGGGCTATGGACCCTACCTGGACGAGCGCCGGTACCAGATCATCGCCGCCAACTGCCGCGCCTTTGCCGCCGGCCGCCCCCTCCGCAACGTGGTCGACAAGCAGGCCTGGTTCTGAGGCGCGCCCTCCGTGGGAGGCCCCCGGGCCGGACCTGCTCCGCTGCTCAGCCGCCATCGGGGCCGGACCGGTTCGGGTTTCGGCCCGTCCCGGAGGGCGTGAGCGCGGAGAGATCGGCCACCCTGCCGGCGGGCGGTGCGAGGGCGCGCACCGTGATGCCGGCGTTTCCGAACGTCATCGACACCCCACCGGCACCGGCAACGGGCGGGGCGACCTCCAGGCCCAGAAGTTGCCCCTCCTGGGTGAGGAACGCGTGGAAGGCGACCTGCGGTGCGGTCGAACGGCCTCCCTCGTCGAGGGCCGCAAGCTGAGACTCGAGTGCCGCCGCGTACGCGTTGCGAGAGGGACCCGAGACGCCCCGCAGTGCCCGCGCCAGGTCGACCATCACATTCAGGCGCTGGACGCGCCGGCCCCCGAGCATCGCGGCGCTCGAACCCGCCGTCGCGACGGCGCCCCACGCCAGCTCACGCAAGGCCAGATCTGGATCCACCGCGTCGATCTGCCCGGCGATCGCGGGGAGGTTGCGCGCCGGTGCCGCGGCGTTGGCGACCTCGATCGCGAGCCAGCTTCGACCCGGCGGGAGATAGCCGCTCGGCCAGGGGGCCCGGACGTACAGGACGCTGGGCGTGAAGATCGCCTCGGCCGTGCGCTGGGGCCCGGAGGCGGCGAGGGTCACCTCGCCACGCTGCGCCGGGAAGTCGAAGGACCCGCCTCCAGTGACTGCCGGCACGGCCGAGCCCAGCAACGAGCCCCCGGTGACCCTCACCCGGAACGCCGCCGTCTGGGCGAGCGTCTGCCGGACCGCGACCAGCAGGCTGGTCAGTGCTGGTGATGACGGGACCCGGGCGGCGCTGACCGTCGCCGGGAGCGCCGATACGGAGCCGGCGACCAGCACCAGGCTGAAGAGCAGAGGCACCAGGGTCCGCGCGATATGACGCATCGACAACGGGAGATATCACGTCGCGTTACGGGGCTCGGGGGCCCGGCCACGCCGCTTCATCACCGTAACGCTCCGCGCTAGCCATTGGCGCGGACCCCGACTCGCCAGGCGCGGGCTCCCGGCGAACTGCCGGACGCGCGGCGGGCGTTCCGCTTCGCGTCCATCCCGGTTCCAGGAGACACCGATGAGATCTAGAACCCGTCAGGTGATGCTGGCGCTGAGCTTCGCAGCCGGCCTGGGGGTTGCCGCGTGTGGGAGCGCCTCGACGGCGAGCTCCCACGGTTCAGGCACCCCCGAGGTGTCAGCGAAGACGATCGTCGACGCTGCTACCGTGTCGGTCGCCGGGCGCCAGGAGCGCATTCTCGTGACCAGTGGCGGAATGACGCTCTACTATTTCACGGCCGATCAGGACGGCAAGATGCTGGCCTGCAGCGGCTCCTGTCTGACCGCCTGGCCGCCCGATCTGCTTCCGCACGGCGCGTCGCCGTCCAGCCAGGGATCGCTCCCCGGCAAGCTGGGCACGATCGACCGCCCCGATGGAACGCGGCAGGTCACCTATGACGGCTGGCCGCTCTACCGCTTCGGCGGCGACAAGGCGCGGGGCGACGCCAACGGCCAAGGCGTGAGCAACCAGTGGTTCGCCGCCACCGCTCAGGTCCCCGAGACGGTACCGCCGCCCCCGACGCCGACGCCAACCCCGACACCGGCTCCCACTCCGACGCCCGCTCCCCCACCGGCGGCTCCCCCCGCCGCGGCCCCGCCCCCCGCGGTGGCACCTCGTCCCGTGACCGCACCCCCACCACCGCCACCCGCATTCAACGACCACGACATCGACAACAACGGGGGCTCCAGCGATGGTGACGGCAACGGCTGACCCCGCAGCCGCCAGAGTGTCCGCACTCCGGCGCTAAAACCGGACCGGTAGGGCCAGACTGCGGACAGTCTGGCCCTACTCTCGCGTGAGGGCCACGGGGATCGGCGGGTCGTGCTCGGGCGCCGACGACACGTCGATGCGGTACGTCTCCCCTGACGCGCGGAAGGGTCGCCAGTCCGGGAAGTTCGTGGTCCGTGGGGAGCCGGTCCGGGCGAAGGCGGCCCACGCCCGTGCCATGCTGCCGGCAACCGCGAACTTCGCCTCACTCGGGCCGGCGGCCGGCGAGCGGTCGACGTTGTCGAAGACGAACGGCAGGTCCAGGCTGTGATGCGCTCCGAGGATCCCACCGAGGGTCCCCGCACGGTAGTCGAAGCGATAGCTGAAGACGTCGGCCGGCTGCGTCGTCTTGAGGTCCCGGAGCGTCCGGCTCGCGGAGACGAACCTGGCGTCCGACGCCGCACGGGCGAGGACCAGCTGCGGAGGAGCACCCTCCTCGCGGGCGCGATAGACGTCGAGGACCTCCCTCGACCCATCGCCGACCAGATCCTGGAACCGTGCCGGAAGGCCGGCCTCGGTGAGCTCGTGGAACCAGCGGTGCTCCGACAGCATGAGCGAGACCTCATGTGTCGTGCTCCCGATCAGGAGCGGAATGTTGGCGGCGAGCGGCGTCGGCACCCCGTCGAAGGGATGCCCTGGAAGCTCGCGTTCCTGCAGGACCGGACCGAGCCGGCGCATCAGCGCGCCCTCGGTGGCTGCCGCCTGGACCGCGACCAGCCGTTCCGCCGGGATCGAGCGCAGCTCCCGCGCGTCGGAGAGGTCGAGGTCGGCGACCACGCGGGCCAAGGTCCGGTCGGCGTCCTCCGGCGTCACCGCTCGCAGGCCGGCTCCGCTTTGAACGATCGCCTTGTGGAAGAGCCCGCCGGCCCCCGGCATCGCCATCAGCGTCGATGCCTTCGCCCCGCCGCCGGACTGACCGAACACCGTCACGTTTTCGGGGTCTCCACCGAAGGCGGCGATGTTCACGCGTACCCAGCGCAGCGCCTCCACGATGTCGAGGATTCCGGCCAGCCCCGACAGCCGCGACTCCTCCCCCAGCTCCGGCGCCGGCGGCAGAAAGCCGAGCAGCCCCAGGCGGTGGTTCAGCGTCACCACCACGACGTCGCCGGCGGCGGCCAGGCGGTCTCCCTGGAACCACCCCTCCGCGCCGGTGCCGTGGATGAAGGCTCCGCCGTGGAGCCAGACCATCACCGGCTTGGGCGGCCCCTCGAGACTGCTTGCCCAGACGTTGAGGAAGAGGCAGTTCTCTCCCCAGGCACGGCCCTCGAGCGGGGTCGGGACCCCCGGATAGAGCAGCCGGAGCACCCGGTGATAGATGGGTTCCGCGTCGACCCGTGGATCCGTCTGCGGCGCCGCGGCCCCGAAGGTCAAGGCGTCCCGGACACCGCTCCAGCCAGGATGGGGCCGCGGAGGCCGGAAGCGCCACTCATCGTCAACCCGATCTCCATAGGGCACTCCCAGGAAGGTCGCCACCCCGTCGATGTCGACACCCCGAAGGTGCCCGGCGGTGGTTTCGACGGTCCGCCAGCGACCGGTTCCGGTGCTCGTCCTGGTGGCCATGCTCAGCGGACTCCTCGAATCGGCAGGATCGACGTGGCACCGGCGCGCCGGCGGACCCGAGCCTCGACCCACATACGCCAAGGCCATCCCCTGAGGGTCAGCGATCCGCTGAACCGCCCAAGGATAGTTCGGGCCGTCCCCCCCGATGCGGGCGCCGAGATCCACGCGGGGAGCGCCCCCGCGTGGATCAGCGGCCCCAGGCTGCGTCAGCTGCTGTGCTGGTCCGGGTTGTCCCAGAACCAGGCGTACGGGCTGTACATCCCGTTCGGGACGATGGTCCAGGGGCCCTCGAAGCCACCCGTGTAGGTCTGGTTGCGCGCCGGGATGTTCTTCAGGTCGGTCTTCTTCAGGTGCACGCACGGCTCGTTGCCGGTGCTGCCGACGAAGAACGGGCCCTCGTTCATGTGAACCTTCATGATCTCCCAGACGGTCTGGTTGCGCTTCATGAAGTCGGTTTCGGTGACAGCCGACTTGAGCAGGTTCATCAGCTTCATGATCGGGCCGTTGGGGTCCGGCGCCAGGTACGGCGGGTTGCGATCCCAGGGGCTGAGGTTGGCCTGGGCGTTGGCTCCCGGAGTTCCCTGCAGCAGATTCCACTCCCCTTCCATCGGTGCCCAGCGCTGGTTGTCCTCTGGGCACCAGCCAGTTGGCGTAGGTGAGGCAGTTGGGTCCGTCTCCGACGCCCCAGTCGGCGTACGTCTGCAGCTGGCCCGCGGCCCACTGCGTCAGCCGGCTGGTCGCCTCGACCGGCGTGTCGACGGCGTTGATGCCGATTGCCTGCCAGTCCTGTGACATCAGCTGGTTCTTGCTGATGTAGTCCTGCTGCGCGTTCGACGCGTACTGGATCAAAATCTGGAGCGGGCTCCCGTCCGGGAACGTCCGCCACTGTCCGTTCTTCTTGACCCCGATCGAGTCCAGCATCTGCTCGGCCTTCTGCGGGTTGTACTCCACCCAAGCGTCGCGCCACTGCTTATAGATCTGGGGGCCCTGGCCGACGTGGTACTCCACCGCCTTCGTGGCCATCGTGCCCGAGGTCGCCTGTGCCTGCTCGAGATAGACCACCTTGTTGATCTCGGCTCGATTCATGGCGATCGAAAGGGCCTTCTGGAAGGTGCTGTTGCGGAACAGGGCCCGGTAGTTGTCGTCGTGGAAGTCGTAGTTGAAGAAGTACATCGCACCGGTGCCGTCGCCGGTGTCCCAGTAGAACAGGTCCATGTTCGGCGTTCCCTGGAGCGTGGAGACGTCGGTCAGCCCGATGCCGATCTGGCTGCCCGGTACGTAGTCGGCCTTGCCCTGCTGGATCGCCAACCGCATCGTGTTGGGGTCCTGGTAGTTCTGGTTGGTGATGGTGTCGATGTAGGGCAGCTGGTTGCCCTGCTTGTCGATGGCCCAGAAGTAGGGGTTCCGCTCCATCGTGATGTACTGGCCCGACTTGTAGCTGGACGCCTTCCAGGCCGCCATCGTCGGGTTGTCCGGGTTGCGGGTCCAGTCGACCAGGTTCATGTAGTTGGTCGCCCAGTTGGCGCCGACCGAAGGGTTGTACTTGATGTGGAACTGCGACAGGTAGTGCTTGGGGTCCATCATCTGGGGGCCGATGCCGCCCGAGTTGATGGCGCTGGTGCCGCGCTTCGCCCACATCGAGACGAAGTCGACGGCCAGCGGCGTCGGAGCGTCGTACTTCAGCTCCAGCGTGTTGTCGTCGACCTTGTTCATGGTGACCGGGGTGCCCTTGCTGGAGCGGAACTCCTGCGAGGCGACCCACCCGGGGAGGGTCCCGATCTCGTCCTCCCACCAGTAGAGGATGTCGTCCACCGTCCACGGCTGCCCGTCCGACCACTTCATTCCGTGGCGGAAGTTGAGGGTCAGCGTCGTGAAGTCGCTGTTGAACTCCCAGCTGTGCGCCATGTAGGGGCCGATCGAAGCGCCGTCGTCGAGCCACCGCATCGGCGAGTGAGCCCCACATGCCGTTGATCAGGTTGTTCGACGTCTGCTGATCGGTGGGGTCGGAGCAGACCCAGGTCCAGGTGCCGCCGTACTTGCCCTCCGTCATCCAGCCGTGGGGGACCACGTAAGGCGGCGTGCCGACCCGCTGCGCGACCGGCGGCAGCTTCCCCGCCTTCACCATGTCCGCCAGCTGCGGGGATTCCTTCAGCGTGCCGTTGAACGGGATGTCGGTCTGGTACTCGATGTCGGTCTTGGTGATGTGGTACTGGCCGCCAACGACCGAGCCGGAACCGCTCGACGAGTTGCCGCCCCCCGAACCACTACCACCGGTGCTGCCGCATGCGGCGACCACCGTCCCGGCGGCGGCCAGCCCTGCGAGGCGCAGGAATTGCCGGCGGTCAAGCCCGCCCGATGCCGTTGCACTCATGATGAACCTTAGTCCCTCCACACGATGTTTATTGGATCAAGGAAAACTAGCCGATCACACGAAGACGTGCAAGCGGAGATCTCGGTCAGGGTCCCCCGTGTGACCCGGTGGGGCGCCCTGCACAAGTGATAGGGGGTCGCCGCCCCCACGACATTGAGGATGTCGGTACGCGCGGGTGAGGCGGCCCCGCCCGTAGACGCCGTCGCGCGCCTCCGCGGCCTCCTAGGCGCCGAGCCCGTCCACGAGTTCTCCTAGCTGCCGTTTCGCCTCCAGGAGCGTGTCCCTCCGCCCCCGCGTCCACTCCATCCGCTCCCGAAGCGTCGTCTCGGCACGCTCCACCGCGGCCCGCACCGCCGCCGGCGCCGGCCCACCCAGCCCGGCGCGAGCGGCAACGAACCCAGGCGCGCTCGTCGATCCCTCCACCCATTCCTGCGACACCTCGATTCGGCGACCGCTCACCTCACGCACCGCCTTCGCCATTTCGGCAGGGGAGAGATCGCGAGCCTCCCTTCCCTGTTCGCGCAGCCGCCCCACCACCCTGGTGACAGCCTGGTGCGCCGCTCGGTAGGGGAGCCTGAACTCGATCGCCAGGCGCTCCGCCAGGTCGGTGGCGACCCCGAACCCCGACTGCGCCCGGGTCGCCATCAGGTCCTCGTCGAAACGGATGGTCTCCAGCACGGCCCCAACCAGCCGGAGCACCGACTTGGTACTCCGGCAACATCGGAGGAGTGGGACGTAGATCGGATCCTCCACGTCGACGGTGTCGCCAAAGGCCGCCGCCCTCACCATCGACTCGACGGTCGACGCATCGCCGTCGACCCAGCCCACCCTGGCCCTGACGTGCTCGAGGACCACGGGGTTTCGCTTCTGGGGCATGATCGAGCTGATCTGCACGAACTCATCCCCGACCGACGCCAGCTGCACGTCGGTCCGGCACCAGACCAGCAGGTCTCCGACCCACCGGCCGAGCCCCAGGCACAGCGTCCTCAGCGTCGATGCCGTCTCCAGCATGTAGTCGGCGGCTCCGACCGCGTCATAACCGTTCTCGACGATGCCGCCAAAGCCGAGCAGGCCGGCCAGGCGGTGCCGGTCGATCGGCGCCCGGGTGGTCGTGAAGGCGCAGGCACCCAGCGGGGACCGGTTGGTGCGCTCGTAGCTCTGGCGCATCCGGTCGGCGTCGCGAAGCAGCGGGCCCGCCACCCCCATCAGATAGTGGGCCAGCGTGGTCGGCTGCGCCTCCTGGGTGTGGGTGACGCCGGCCATCAGCGTCTCGAGATGGTCGCGAGCCTGCTCGATGACCTTGCCGGCGACTCCGAGCTGGAGCTCGGCGATCTGCAGCAGCTCTTCCCGGAGCCGGATCCTGGCCATCGCCGAGTCGAGGTCGTTCCGCGACCGCGCGAGTCCCAGCCAGCCACCCGAGCCGCTCTCGCCCTCGCCGTCCAGGCGCGATTCGACCGCGAAGTACAGGTCCTCGATCGAAGGGTCGTACTCGAAGCCGCCGGGGCCCTCGGCCAGGATCGCCTTCGCCCGGCGCCCCAGCTGAGCGGCCGTCGCGGAGGCCAGGAGGCCCGCCTCGAACAGCGCCACGATGTGCGCCATCGTGCAGGCGAGAAGGGGTTCGAAGAGGAGGTCGCGGGCCGAGTAGAACGCGGGCTCCAGGACCTCGGCGGCGTAGGTCGGGTCGGGGAACCGTCGCGCGCGCTCACCGGCCAGGTTCACGACGCGGGTCCTCGAGACTCCCCGCCGTCCAGATCGATACCGAGCAGCCGCGCTGCGTTGCCACCGAAGATGGCCTGCAAATCTTCATGGTGCAGGCCCATCAGCCGGCAGACGCGGATCTGGTCCTGCAGGTAGCGGATCACGTAGCCACGTGGAAACCAGCTGGAGTCCGATCCGTAGACGATCCGCTCGGGCCCGACCGTCTCCAGGAACTTTCGGAACAGGTCGTCGAGCGTCAGCGGGTAGGGCATCCAGCGCACCCACTGATTGCTGCCCGAAGTGTCCACGTGCACGTTGGGGCACGCCCAGCAGAGAAACAGAAGCTCCTTCACGAACTGGATGCCGAAGTGCGGGACGACGAAGTTGACGGAGGGAAAGTCCTTCGCCACCGGCTCCAGGTTGGCGGGGTTGATCCGGTCGTTCTGAGCGATGCCTCCGCCGGCGCCGAGCATGCCGAAATGGATCAGGACCGGGATCTGATGGGTGGCGGCCACCTCCCACACCGGGTAGCCGCTGGGATCGTCGATGCGCTTGCTGAGGGTGGGCGCGATCAGCTTCAGGCCACGCAGACCCAGGGTCTCGATTGCCCGGCGCAGCTCCTCGGCGGCGCCCGGCAGGAACGGGTCGTGATGCGCGAACCCGATGAAGCGATCCTCGTGCCGCCGCACCACCTGGGCAAGGTTGTCGTTACCGCCGCCGGTGACGAACGCGATCTTCTCGATCCCGTAGCGGTCCAACTCGCCGGCCCAGAGGTCTGCCTCCTGTTCCCAGGTTCGGCCTCCGCCGCCGTCCGGCCTTGGGAAGTCCCACGCGAGCCGCCACTCGTCCCGGTACGCGCTTCCCCTCGTCTCTGACCGAACCCTCTCCTCGGCTCGAAAGGTCTGGTCGGTATCCCGGCTGAAATGGATGTGAAAGTCGACCACGGTCAAGTCCTGGAACCTACGGCCTTCCATGTTCCCCACGTCCTCCCTCATCACGGTGCTGACATTCCGACACGACCGACCGTCACCTTAGGGCACTTGGCGTGGTCGACTTCCCGAGTGCCGGCAGTCGGGGGTTACGCAGCTCCCCAGACGGACTGATTACCGGCACTCGGGCGACGCCCTAGCCGCTTCCGGTCGAGCCCTCGTGTGGCTGGACCGCGCCCAGCCATTCGCTGATGTCGTCGATGACCTCCCGCTCGACGTGTCGAGCGGGTTCGTATTCGCTCGGGGTCGCGGGTCCGGTGCCGGAGAAGAAGAGATGGTTGCGGTCGGGGTAGACCCGGATCGTGACGTCGGCGTGTCCGTCCAAAGCTGCCTTCCATCGAGCCAGGTCGTCGTCGACGGTGCTCTGATAGTCCCGTCCGCCCTGGAGTATCAGCATCGGCCTGTCAAGCGTCGCGGCGAGGGCAGCCGGGTCGTAGTCGCGGAGGTCGAGCCAGTACGACGCCGGCGTGCCGAGTGGCAGCTCACTCGCGGGTGTCGACGGGGACAGCAGGGGGCTCTCCACCATCCGGGCCTTCTCGCTCAGAGCTTCGATGCCCGGCAGCGCGGCAGCCTCCGTCTGCGGATTGAGCGCCGCCAGGTAGCGCGCCTGCCGGACGATCGCCCAGTGCAGCGGCTGCGCTCCGCCGGCGAGGATGATCAGTCCCGCGATCGCCGGCTCGGCCGCCGCGACTCGGGGCGCCACGGTGCCGCCGAGGCTGTGACCGAGGAGGAACACCCGGCGTGCATCGACGGCTGGATGCTGCCGCAGCCGCGCGACCCCGGCGAGCGCGTGCGGCAGGTACTCGTCCTCGAGCGTGAAGTCGCCGGCGTTCCTCAGCGCGGCGCCGTGCGCGTAGGTCACCTTGTCGAAGCGGAGCACGGCGAGCTCCTGCGTGGCCAGGCCCCAGGCGACGTCCTTGAGCGGCTTGTTCCGCCCTATCGTTTCGTCGCGGACGAGCGGTCCCGACCCGGCCAGGAGCACCAGGCCAGGCGACATCGACACTCGGCGCGGCACGCTGATCGTTCCGGGTACCGCGAGCGGTCCTGTCCCCAACGTGACCTCTTCCTCGTCGAACGTGCCCCGGTCGACGTAGTCCGGCGCCTCCCACGGCGCGGTCGGTTCCGCGGCGGCCGGGGCTGCGAGCTGGAGACCCAGCAGCCGGCCGGCCTCGCCCACCGACGCAACCAGGGTGAACCCGCCGTGCTCGCAGGTGACCGGGACTCTCACCACCACGGGCCCGGTCGCGGTCGGCTCGCTCAGCGGTGCGCCGGCCGCGGTGACTGGCCCCTCCCGGGCGATCACGGTGTCCCACGAGGCTTTGAGCACCTCCGTCGTGACCAGGTCACGCAGCGAGGGCGGAAAGAGATCGCGCATCTCCGCAAAGCGCCCCCTCTGCGCGAGGTCGAGTGTGCTGAGCGCGGTTTGGACGGCCGGGGTCTGCATGAGCACTTCCTCCGTGTCCGGTCTGGGCCGTCAGATTCGGCATCTCCCACGAGAGGCGCCGAGCGTCACCGAGAAGGCGGAAGACGTCATGAATACATGATGGTGACCTACAGCGGCCGCCGGGTCCCGAACGGTCCGAGCGTTGAATCGGCGCTCGCGGCATGCTTTCGCCATGGCCTCGATAGAACCTGCCGAAGGGGTCGCCAGGTCAAGCCAACGTGGCCCGATGGGAGATCTGCGCGGACGCGTCGCGGTGGTGACCGGCGCCGCATCGGGGATCGGGTTCGCGCTGGCCGCCCGCTTCGTCGCCGAAGGCATGAAGGTGGTTCTGTCCGACGTGGACAAGCTTCGACTGGAGAGCGCGACGTCTGGGCTCGCGAAGAGCGGGGCGGAGGTGACCTCGGTCCCCTGCGATGTGTCGTCGCCGGAACAGGTCGACGCCCTCGCTCGACAGACCGTGGCTACGTTCGGTGGCGTCCACGTCGTGTGCAACAACGCCGGTGTGGCGGGCACGGCGGGAAGGATGTGGGAGCTCGAGCCTGACGACTGGGACCGGACCCTGGGGATCAACCTGTTGGGCGCCGTCAACGGGATCCGCTCGTTCGTCCCCCTGCTGTTGCGGGAAGGTGAGGGGCATGTCGTCAACACGGCGTCGGTCGCCGGCCTGGTCCCGGCGGTTCTCGGTGACTACAGCGTCACCAAACACGCGGTGGTGGCTCTCTCGGAGGCGCTCTACTTCGACCTCGTCGCCGCGGGTTCCCGCGTCGGCGTGTCGGTGCTCTGCCCGGGCTGGGTCCGCACCAACATCGGGTCCTCGCAGCGGACGGCGCGCAGAGCGACGCCGGATCCGCACCGTCAGGCCATGCGCCGGCTGATCGCGCAGCAGATCGCGGCCGGCATGGAGCCGGCGGAGGTTGCCGGCCAGGTCGTCCAGGCGATCCGGACCGGGAGGTTCTACATCACGACGGGTGGCGACGAGTGGTCTGAGAGGGTACGTGCCAGGTGCGCCGACATTCTCGACGGCCGTAGCCCGAGCCTCCCGCGCGGCGTATGAGAGGAGAGCAGTGACGGGCACCGGGCCGGCGGCCGCTCCCGCTCAGGGCGATGACGAGATCCGGGCTGCCGGGGACGTCGACGTCCTGATCGTGGGCGCCGGGGTCTCCGGCATCGGCGTCGCGTATCACCTGCGGGAGCGCTTCCCCGAGTGGAGCTTCGTCATCCTCGACGCCCTGGACAACCGGGGCGGAACCTGGTGGACGCACCGGTACCCCGGCGTGCGCTCCGACAGCGATCTGTTCACGTACGGCTACCGGTTCAAACCCTGGCGGGGTGCCGCGATCGCGGCCGGCGGGGAGATCCTCAAGTACCTCGACGAGGTGATCGACGAGAACGACCTCGACCGGCACATCCGGTACGGACAGCGGGTCACCGCGGCCGGCTGGTCGACGGAGGACCGGCGCTGGTCCGTCGCCGTCACCCGGGTGGACACTGGCGAGCGGCTGCGATACACGGCCCGGTTCCTGTGGATGTGCTCCGGCTACTACAACCACGATCTGCCCTACCAGCCGCACTGGCAGGACATGGACCGGTTCGGGGGCCTCATCGTGCACCCTCAGCGCTGGCCCGAGGACCTGGACGTGACCGGCAAACGGGTGGTCGTGATCGGCTCCGGTGCCACGGCCGCGACCCTGATCCCCGCTCTTGCCGACCAGGCGCGGCAGGTGACGATGCTGCAGCGTTCCCCCACCTACTTCTTCGCCCCGCCCAGGACCGACGAGCTGGCCGAGACGCTGCGCGCCCTCGACACTCCCGAGGAGTGGACGTACGAGATCCTGCGCCGTCACTACACCGTGCGATCCAACTGGCTGGCGACGACATCGGTGGAGGCGCCCGAGTTGGTCCACTCCTTCCTCATGGACTCGATCCGCCCCTTGCTGCCAGAGGACTTCGACGTCGACAAGCACCTCACACCCCGCTACCGCCCGTGGCAGCAGCGCATCGCGATCGTCCCCGACGGCGATTTCTTCACCGCCCTCCGCGGAGGCAAGGTGTCGATCGTCACCGACACCATCGAGCGTTTCACCGAGCGCGGGATCCGGGTCGGTTGCGGCGAGGAGATCCCCGCCGACATCGTCGTCACCGCCACCGGCTTCAACCTCTCGGTCCTGGGTGACATCGCGTTCGACGTCGACGGCCGGGCGGTCGACCTCACCGAACACGTCACCTGGCGCGGCATCATGCTCAGCGGCCTGCCCAACCTGGCCTACGTTTTCGGCTACTTCCGGCACAGCTGGACTCTGCGCGTCGACCTGGTCGCCGACCTGGTCGTCCGGCTGCTGGCAGTCATGCGGGACCGGGGAGCCACGATGGTGGTCCCCACGCCGCGGCCCGAAGAGGCGGGCATGCGGCTGCGGCCGTGGGCCGACCCGGAGAACTTCAATCCCGGCTACGTCATGCGCTCGCAGCACCTCCTGTTCAAGCAGGGCGACCACGAGCCGTGGACGCACCTGCTGGAACACGAGCAGGAGCGCCAGAGCCTACCCGAGGTGGACCTCGACGACGGGACGCTCGTCTATCGGTGAGCGCGGCGCGGCGGTCCGGACCGCGGCCCACCGGGACGCAGTCAGTCGAGACGGTTGCCTTCGGACGCCGACCAGGTGCTGCTGGGCGCGGGCGCGACCGTCTTCCGCATCACGCAGTTGTTCTTGCCCTTGGGTCGTTCGTAGTCGAAGCCCGCGCTCTCGAACAGGCTGCGGGTGCCGTCGTAGATGAACGTCGGCGACATCCTTTTTCCCCTGGTGTCATGCGGATAGGCCTCGACGACTCCGCCTCCCGCCCTGCCGATCAACGCCACCGCTCCGTCAACGGCGACCCTGGCGATCCCCTCCCCGCGCCGATTGCGGTCCACGAAGATGCACGTGAGGCGATAGTCGGGCAGGGCTATGAGACCGGCCTCGTATTCCTTCTTGTGATAGATGCGCGGAAGCTCGGCGGGCGTCCCCAACTGGCACCAGCCGACGGCGACGTCGCCATCGAAAACCACCGCCGCGTGTGACTTCCCATCCCGGACCAACCGCTCCTTGCAGGCCCGCCCGGTCTCCGCATCGTTGCCCGTCTCGGTGCGCGAATGGAACCAGGTGCACCAGCAGCCGGATCCGAATCCGGCCCCGTGGTGCTTGTCCAGCAGCCGGCCGAACGCCGCCCAGGTCTCGGTATCGAGCGGCCGGATCGTGAACTCGCTCATCGAGGTTCCCCCGCTCACGTCACGGACCGGCAAAGACCGGCCGGAGTACCCCTCCGTCAGTCGCTCTCTTCACCTTCGAACCCGATGAGCCAGTGGAGACCATAGCGATCGATGACCTGCCCGTCGGAGGCGCCCCACGCCCTCTTCTGCAGGTCGTCGACGACCGTGCCACCTTCGCTGAGCCGGGAGAACCAGGTGCGCAGCGTGGATGGATCGGCGGTGCCGAGGAGGCCCAGCAACAGGCCCTCGATTGAGACCGGCCGCGCGTCGCCGGACACGTCGGCACCGTTCAGCGCGACCGGCCCCCGACCAAGCCGCCGTGGGCGATCGCCCCTGCCGGACCGTCGGTCCGATTGAACTCCGCAAACGTGTGCAGCTGAACCTCACAGCCGAAGACGTCGGCATAGAACGTCAGCGCCTCGCGGGCAGTGCCGGGAAACAGCACGTAGGGCGTTGGGTCAGTCATCGCTCCACATCCTATCGACCGCCTGGCCGGCGGCTCGAGAACCCGACCTGGCTCCAGACGCTCGGCTTACCGCCCCGCGCTGCCCGGCGAGGGAGCGCGCGCAGGCGGCGCGCCCTGGCGCTCCGCACCAGGGCGCTCCCCGCTCAGGCGGCCCAGGTTGCCCGCGCGTGAGCTCCGAGGCCGCGAACGACCGCGGTAAACGCGTCTCGGCGCTCCAGCCGGTCCTCCCCGAAGCGGTCCACGAGGCGCCGCCGGAAGGCGGGGATCTGCGAGGAGCCCCCGGTGAGCAGCACCCGATCGACGTCGGTGTCCCCCACGCCGGCCCCGGCCAGTGCGCGGTCCGTGGCCGCCATCACCTGGTCCAGCTCGGGACCGATCATCGCCTCGAACGCCCCCTGGCGAATCCGGACGTCGAGCCCGGTCGGCGCGTGCCGGATGACCGCGTCATCGCTGCTGGAAAGCGAGATCTTCGCGCGTTCGATCGACCGGTAGAACTCGTAGGCGGCGCCTTCGAAGAGGATTCGCCGCGCCGCCTCCGCCGGCGCACCACCCACGCCGTCGAGCACGGCCGGGATGCCCGGGTCGGCCAGCAGCAGCCGCACCGCGGACGGCGTCCGCATGGCGTTGCAGAGCCAGGCGGGAAGCCGGTCGAGGCCAAGGCTGGGCGCCACCCTGGCCTCGAACAGAACTCCATCCAGCAGCTCGCCGCCGACCGGCGCACCCGCCAGCCCGGTTACCTGCGGTGGCCCGTTTCGAGCATCCATGACGGCCGCGTCGAAGGTTCCGCCGCCGAAGTCGAGAGCCAGCTCCAGCTGCCCACGGCGCTCCTCTCCGAGCAACGCTGCCGCCGGTTCGGGGAGCAGGATCACCTCCTCGAAACCGGCTTCGCGCGCGGCCGAACGGAGCCGCTCTCGGGCCAGGTGTTCCCCCTCCGGTGTCCCGGCCTCCGGTGCCGCGGCGCCCTCGCTGTCGAGGCCGGCGAAGACCACCGGGTGACCCAGGACCAGGCGCCGGACGTCGCGGCCGGTCCGCCGGTCGGCCTCCCACTTGAGACGCTCCAGCACGATCGCCACCAGGTCCGGAACCGACCAGTCGATGGCCCAGGAGTTGGTCCCCGCGTAGCTGGTGCTGGGCAGCTCGTACTTGACGCCGGAGAGGAGCCGGCCGTCGTTGCAGCCGCCTGCCTTGCGGAACTGGCGGCAGCGCGTCTCGGCTCCGCCGTAGGGCGCCAGCGAGCAGCGGTCACAGAAGTGCCGCTCGTGCCCGCTGGTGAGAAAGGTGCGGACCGCCTCGACCCCCGCCAGGTGCGGGCGCTCCCGATGCAGGTAGATCTGGGAGGGGAGGCTCGGATCACCGGCGATCGGCAGCACCTCCACGCTGTCCGAGTAGGCGATGGCGACGGCGCTGTTGGAGGTCCCGAAGTCGATGCCATAGCCGAGGGGAGCCGCCATGAGGGCGGCCGATGCTACACGATCGGGCCGGCCCGATCCAGCCCGCCGATACCGCCCTTCTCGAGCGAGGTGAGACCCGTGGTCAGGCCGGACGGCGCTCCGTACCTCACCCCCGGCCCCGGCAAGCGCAGCCGGCGGGCAGCGGGTCCTCGAGCGCGGCGGTGAGGAGCGGCAACAGCCGGCCCCGCATGGAGTCCATCGCGGCGGTCTCGAATCGCACCTCACCGTGCAGCCCTGCCGCCCAGTTGATGGACACCGCGACCGCCCCATAGTGGAGCCGGCGCTCTCGCGCCAGGAAGGCCTCGGGTGCCGCCGTCATGCCCACGACATCGGCGCCGAACATGCCGAAGAGCCGGATCTCGGCGGCCGTCTCGAGGCGCGGCCCGTTGGCGCAGACGTAGGTGCCCGAGGGCTTCGGGTCGAGGCCATGCCGCGGCCCGAGGTCCCGAAGCCGCTCTCGCAGACCGCGACAGAACGGTTCGGTCACGTCGACGTGCTCGAGCCCGGAGGAACCGCCCTCGAAGAACGTGTGGGCACGGCCGGTCGTGAAGTCGAGCAGCTGGTCGACCAGGACCGCCGATCCCGGGGGGAGGTCCTTCGAGATCGAACCGACCGCCAGCGTGGCGAGCACGCGATCCACGCCCAGCATCGTCAGGGCGGCGATGTTCGCTCGATAGTTGATCAGGTGCGGCGGGATCTCATGACGCAGCCCGTGCCGGGAGAGGAAGAGCGGTGCACGTTCGGGGCCGGCATAGACGAGTGCCGATCCGTACGCAGTCTCGACTCGCTGCTCCCGATAGCCAAGCTCCGGGATCTCGACCCCGGTTCCGCCGATGATCGCCGTCCGGCCGTTCACCGGCTGCGGGCACCCACCTGGCTCTCAGCGCCGGCGACTCGGATCGGCCGGATCCTCACCACCGGATTTCGGATTGTACGGGGAGCCGGTGTTGATCGGACCGTTCGGCCAGCGGCCACGCGCGCCATTCGTCGACCAGCTCGCAAAGCCCGCCGACCGCGGCCTCGAAGATCACGCGGCCCTTCTCCTTGGTCGCCGGACGGGGATCGCCGTGGACGCCGGTCTTGGTCCACCGCCCCCAGTAATCGTTGAACCGGACGCCGGTCGTGCTGTCTGAGGAGAGGTAGCGGCCGCGCACGTCGTCGTCGGCCACCGCCCGCTCCATCCGGACGCGCTCGCCCGCCAGGTACAGGTAGAGCGAGGTCTCCATCTCGTCGGCGTGAGCGATGACCTCCGTCTGGCGGACCGCCTCGAAGGCGTCTCGAGCCAGGGTGAGGTAGGTCACGGCCGCGCACAGAGACTTCGTCTGCAGCACCGTCTTGCGGGCGACCAGGTCGATGAGCGGCGCGTTCGAGCCGTGGCCGTTGACCAGCATGATCTTCGTAAACCCGTGGTAGGCGACGCTCTTGGTGATGTCCAGGCAGAACGCGATGAACGTCTCGGGTTCGATGTGGACGGTGCCCGGGAAGTCGATGTGGTGCTGGTTCAGCCCGTACGAGATGGGCGGCAGCACGAGCACCCGGTCGCTGGCGCGCCTTCCCACCTCGAGACACACGGACTCCGCAAGGAAGACGTCCGTGTCGAGTGGCAGATGGGGCCCGTGCTGCTCGGTCGACCCGGTCGGCAGGAGCACCACCTTTTGCTTCGCGACGGCGTCGTTGACTTCGGGCCAGGTCAGGCGGTTGTACCGGTACTCTTCCATGCTCGATACGCGACCTTACCCGCCGGATCGCGGAGGCTCCGCTCAGCTGACATCGACCTCGACCGTGAAGCCGCTTCCGGTGTTCGGGAGCCAGAAGCGACCGCCGGACCTCTGGACCTCCCGTCCGTCGAGCCGTACCACCTCGGGGCCGGCCCCGTGTACCACCAGGGAGAATCCCTCTCGAGCATGCTCGGGGTAGCCGTCTCCTTCCACGTCCGCCCGCAGGGTGAGCCGTGAGCCCTCGCGCGTCAGCTCGAAGGTGGTCCGCAGGCAGGTGCCGTCCAGGGCGTCGAAGGTGACACCGTCGTCCTCCTGCAGGAGCGAGAGGTGCCGGCCGCCGGCGGCGGGCACGAACAGGTGGAGCTCGATCTCCGACGGGTGATAGCCTGCGGTCGAGGGCGGCGCGTCCGGCCACATCGGGATCACGGCGCCGCCGCGAGCGTAGATAGGGATCCTTTCCATCGGCGTCGGCGCGATCACGAACCGACCGCCGTCGAAGGCCTCGCCGGTGTGCCAGTCGTACCAGCACCCGGCCGGGAGGTAGACCTGGCGGGCGGTGCAGCCCGCGGCGGCGACGGGGGCCACCAGGAGGTCCCCTCCGAGCAGGTACTCGTCGTCCAGCTCGCGGACGGCCGCGTCGTACTGATAGTCGAAGACCAGCGGCCGCTGCACCGGAGCCCCGGCTTCCGCCGCGTTCACGAACGCGGCGTAGAGATACGGGAGCAGGCGGTATCGCAGCCGTATCGCGTCGCGCACGAGGTCCTCGACGGCATCCCCCCAGGACCAGGCGTACTGGTCGACGTTCCCGATCTCCGAGTGGTTGCGGCAGAACGGGGAAAGCGTGCCGTACTGCATCCAGCGCACGAACAGCTCCGCGTTGGCGTGACCCGCGAAGCCTGCGATGTCGGCGCCGACGAACGGCTGCCCCGAGACGCCGAAGCCCATCGCCATCGGCATGCTCATCCAGAGGTGATCCCAACGCGAGAGGTTGTCCCCCATCCAGTTGGCCGCGTACCGCTGGATCCCGGCACATCCGGCGCGAGTGAGCACGAAGGGCCGGAGACGGGGCTGGAAGTCGAGCAGCCCGGCCCTGGTCGCCATCGCCATCAGCAGCGCGTACTGGTTGTGATAGCGCTCGTGCGGCCGGCGGCCGTGGTCGAAGCGCATCGCGCCGGGCGGGATGGCCCCGGTGGCGGGCTCGTTCATGTCGTTCCAGATCCCGGCCACCCCGGAACGAGCGTGATCGGCGTTGAGCCGACCCCACCAGGTCCGGGCCTCCTCGGTGACGAAGTCCGGAAACGCGGTGTTGCCCGGCCATACCTGCCCCACGAAGAGATCGCCACCCTCGGTCCGGCAGAGCACGTCGCGCTCGCGGGCTTGATCGAACACCCAGTACCCGGGCTCGTACTTGACGCCGGGATCCACGATCGTGACCAGACGAAACCCGAGCGCGGTGAGCGTGCCGACCATGGCGCCGACGTCCGGGAACAGGTGGTCGTCCCAGGTGAAGACGCGGTAGCCATCCATGTGTTCGATGTCCAGCCACAGCGCGTCGCAGGGGATCCGGGATTCGCGGTGCCGCCGCGCCATCTGTTCGACGGCGGCCTGCGTGTACGTGAACCACCGGCTCTGGTGATACCCGAGCGACCACAGCGGGGGCAGGGACGCCCGCCCTGTCAGCCACGTGTAGGCGGCGAGGATCTCACGCATACCGGGGCCGGCGAAGACGTACTCCGTGTACTGGCCGCCCGCGAAATGGATGCGGTATTCGCCTCCGTGAGAGAACTCGTAGTGGCCTCGGTAGCCGTTGTCGATGAACGAGCCCGACATCCGGCCGGATGCAGAGTCCTGGTGATAGAAGAACGGGATCGCGACGTAGTAGGGGTCGAACTCGGTGCTCGTGCGGTCGGCTCGGGGATCCTCGGGTTCCCTCCCGGCCGTGAACTCGGCCGACGCCTCCGGGCTGAGAACGTCGGTGTTCCACAGCGTGAAGTCGCGCCCCGCGCGGTTGAGCCGGCCGGATTTCTCGCCCAGCCCGTAGATCGCGTCCCCCGGGCGGCACCGGCGCCGGACGGTGAATGCGTCGTTGAGGGTCGCGTAGGCCCAGGGCTCGCCGTGCTCGTCGGATGCCGTCTCGACCACGGGGGTTCCGTCCAGCCGGTGCACATCCAGCCGGAACGGGTCGAGCCCCAGCGAGACCACGATGGCGCCGGTTCGCAGCCGTACCACGCTCTCGCTCCGCTCGATCGTGAAGGTGACGGGCTCCGACAGCGCGTCGACTCCGACCGCGAAGCTCGGCGACTCGTCGAAGGTCGTGCCGCGGCTGATCTTGAACCGCACGACGTCGTCCCGGACGAGGTCGATTCGCAGTCGCTCGCCGTGCACTTCCGCGAGGAGTCCACGCTCGGTGTCCGAGACGGACATCACCCTCCCGAACCGCAGGTACCGCGTGACGTCGATCATCGGCGCCTCCTAGCTTGGGGGATCCATGGTGGCTTTGTGGTGCCGCTCACGCAGGGGTGGAGTCGTGGGCCGTTGGTGCACCAATCGCCCAGTCTGAGCCGGGAAAGCCGGCCGTTGGTGCACCAGCGGCCCGGTCGGGATGCGCATACACTGGCGGCGCCTCCGCAGTCCCCGGAGGAGATTCGAGATGGCCATCGACGCTGCCGGTCTGGACACGGCGGTCCGGCTGGTACGGGCCCGGAACGCGACCGCCCAGCTTGTCGTGACGAGGCGGGGCCGGGTCCTCGCCGATATGGCGTTCGGCTGCACGCCTGATGCGCTCTTCCTCATCTACTCCGCGGGCAAGCCCTTCGTTGCGCTGCTCGTCCACCTGCTCGCTGAGCGAGGCCTCCTCTCCCTCGACGATCCGGTGGCCCTCCATTGGAGGGAGTTCGCCCAGCACGGCAAGGACGCCATCACGATCCGTCATGTGCTGCAGCACCGATCCGGCATGCCAGTGTCGGGGGACCTGCTGCGCACGGTGCTCCACCTGACCGATTGGGAGGCTTCGGTGCGGGACGCCGAGCGCGGCCGTCCGCGCTGGCCGGCCGGCGCGGTGTCCGCGTACCACTTCATGAACTACGGGTTCATCCTCGGCGAGCTGGTGCGCCGTATCACGGGTACGCCCGTGCAGGACTTCATGGCCGCGGAGCTGCTCTCCCCCCTTGGCCTCGACGGTATACACCTGGGGCTGCCGGCGTCGATGTGGGCGCGACACGTGCCGGTACGCGCCGGCGCCCCCAGCGAGCGGCTGAACCAGGTCCTTTCCAACCGCCGGCGGCTCTGGGAGGCGGTGGTCCCGGCGGCCAGCATGTCCGGCACGGCTCGCCAGCTGGCACGCTTCTACCAGATGCTGCTGAACGGTGGCCAGCTCGATGGGGTAAGGGTGCTCGCACCGCAGACGGTCGCCGAAGCGAGGCGGCCCTCCAACGACGGCGAGGTCGACGCGTTCATCAAGCATCCCGTCCGGTGGGCCCAGGGTTTTCAGCTGGGAGGCCCGGGTCCCGATCCGATCGACCTCTCTCGCGTGATGGGTTCGAACAGCAGCCGTGACGCGTTCGGCCACGCGGGCAACGTCTCCTGCGTCACGTGGGCCGACCCGGCACGCCAGCTCGTCCTCGTCTACCTGACGAACGTCCAGCCTCCGCTCGGCGAGGGGGTCCGCCACCTAGGCGAGGTGAGCGACTCCGTTCTGGCGATTCGCGAGTAGCCGCCGGTCTTGCCGCAAGCCCCCTGACCCGTGCCATGCTCCCTGCGTGAGCGCAGGACGGATCGTCATCTTGAACGGCGTCTCGCGGGCCGGCAAGTCGAGTCTCGCCCGAGCGGTGCAGGAGAACGTGCCGGGGAGGTGGATGCAGCTCGGCATGGACGCCCATAAGGCGTGCACGCCGCCCTGCCTGCAGCCAGGTGTCGGCCTTCGTCCCGGCGCCGCCCCCGTGAGCGCCGACCTGGAGGCGTCCCTTCCGATCCTCTTCGCGGGCATGTACGAAACGGTCGCCGTGCACGCCCGGCTGGGGCTGGATGTGGTGATGGACGTCAACCACCACGAGTGCTACTCGAAGCCGCATGGAATTCTGGGCGACTGTGCGCGGCGGCTTGCCGGGCTGCCGGTGCTTTTCGTCGGACTCGTGTGTCCCATCGAGGTCATCTGGGAGCGACGCGCCGCCACCTGGGGGCAGGTGCGGGGGAACGTCGCACCCGACGTCAACGCCGCGGTCGAGCTGGCTCAGACCGAGACTCACGCGCACGGCTGCTATGACCTCGTCATCGACACCTCGACGGTGAGCCCGGCGGAGGGCGCGAAGATCATCGGCCGTCGCCTCGCAGAGGGCCCGCCGGGATCGGCCTTCCCCTTTCACGCCGGCCGCCGAGCCGGCCAACCGGTCTGACCGTGTCGGTCCCGCTCGCTGCGGATGCCCGCCTGCGCACCCACCCCTCGCCCGAGCGCGGCATGCTGAGTCGGCCATGAGTCGGCATCAGGCCGGTTACTCAGGCACCCCGCTGGCGAGGAAGCTGGGCATCAAGGAGGGACACACGATCCTCCTGATCGGGGCGCCCGAGCGGTGGCTGATTCCCGACCTCCCCGACGGAGTCCAGGAGCGCCGGTCCGCGGAGCCCGTCATGGACCCCGAGGCGGCCGTGACGGTCGCCTTCTATCGCAGCGCCGTCGAGCTCGCCGACACCGCCCCCGGACTCGCGCGAGCGCTGGCGTCGACGGCCGCCCTCTGGGTGGCCTGGCCGCGCCGCGCGGGCGGCCATCAGAGCGACATCGGTGACAACCTGCTGCGCGAGGTTCTGCTCCCGGTCGGCGTGGTCGATGTCAAGGTGGCGGCGCTCGACGACGACTGGTCGGGCGTGAAGTTCGTCTGGCGCCTCAAGAATCGCCCACCCAGGTAGAGACCTCACGCCGTTTCGCGAGCACGCACGCGGATCGCGTCTTCCAACGTCATCGGAGTGGGCGGTTGGTGCACCAATCGCCCGGTTGCGGCGCTCGCAGTGGGCAGTTGGTGCACCAGCCGCCCTGAGTCAGCCTTTGGCGACCGCTTCCCGGACCGCGGGCGCGACCTCTTGTCCCCAAAGGTCCACCGTCGCGTCGCTGATGCCTTCGCCAGGGGGGACCAGGTAGATGAAAGCGGAGGCGCCACGCTCGAGCACGGCAAACGTCAGCTCTTCGACCCACTGAACCACCCCGCCGCCGTTCCAACGGCCGTCGCCGTCGCGAGTCTCTGAAAGCGGCGCCCGCGTGATGCGCCCCGAGACGTTGTAGATGGTGTCGACATCGGCAGGGCTCCTCCCTGCCGAGGCGGCTGCTTCGTCGACCAGGGGCCGTGACTCGGCAACCCGCGCGCTGCGCCAATCGGCGAGGTGACCAGGTATCCATCCGTCGGCGTGCCGGCCGGTCGCTGCCAGCATCTTGGGGCCGAGAGCTCCGATCCAGACCGGTGGCGTGGGTGCGGTTGCGGGTGCCAACCGGCTGACGTGATAGAACTCGCCGTCGAAGGTGACCGGATCCCCGCCGCCCGACAGCGCTCTCACGATTGTGATCGCCTCTTCCAGCGCTCGCACTCGGGCACCGGCCGAGAGACGGGGCACGCCGAGGGCGACGATCTCCTCCCACAGTCCACCGGCACCCATGGCGAGAACGACGCGGCCGCCGGAGATCGCGGACAGTCCCGTGACCGTCCTGGCGAGGATCGGAGCGGGACGGCTCAACAGGTTGGTGCAGACGACCGCTCCCGTGATGTTGCTGGTGGCGCCGAGGACGAACCCAAGCGCGGCGTAGGCGTCGACGCGTTCGGCGAAAGACGGGTGGTCGCTCACGCTGAAGACATCGAGGCCCGCTTCGTCGGCGAGCCGGGCGTGGGCGAGCATCTCGCCCACCTGGTCGACCCCGACCTCCAGCCCGATGCCGAAGAGGACCTTGCGGTTTCTGATCATTACGAACACTGTACGTGACGAACGACGTTCCGGTCAAGTAGAGTCAGCACCGCCATGTCTACCGCCGGCGGCCCGCCGCCGACCATCCGCCCGCTCCATCAACGCTCGACCCGTGACCGCCCCGCAAAGGCACCGCTCAGCGAGGACGCGGTCATCGACGCGGCCCTGGCAATCCTGAAGTCAGACGGTCTCGAGGCAGTCACGATGCGCCGGGTGGCGGCCGCCCTCGACACCGGCGCGGCGTCGCTCTACGTCTACGTGGCGGGCCGCGAGGGTCTGCTCCAGGGGATGCTCGACCGTGTCACGGCCGGCATCGTTCTGGAGCCTCCGGACCCTTCGCGGTGGAGTGCTCAGCTTCACTCGCTGCTTCAGCGCATGCACCGAGCGCTGGTCGCTCATCCTGGAATCGCGGCGATGACCCTGGCCGATCCGCCCACGACGCCGGCGGTTCTGCTTCTGACCGAGAACCTGCTGGGGATCCTGCTCGCCGGCGGGCTCGGCCCCCAAGACGCCGCCTGGGCTTGCGACATCTTCGTGCTGTTGGTGACCGCCGCCGCCCGCGAGGACGATGTTCGGCGGCCTCGGGGCGGCGGCGACCAGGCCGGCCGCCAGGAGCAGGTCGACAGGATCTACGCCACCTTCGCCGGGCTGCCCCCGGATCAGTTCCCCTTCCTCACCTCCCACGCCGTGCAGATGGTCGCCGGCGACGGCGAGGAGCGCTTTCGATTCGCCGTCGACATGGTCACGCACGGCCTGGTCGCGAGAGCCGCCCGGCAGTAGCTGGCGCCGCGGGTCAGAGTGTCCGCACTCCGACCCTACCGGGCGCGGGGTAGGGTCAGAGTGTCCTCACTCCGGCGATACCGGGCGGTCACTCCGGCTCAGCTCGCTCCGCTTCCTGGACCGCCTTCGTCAGGCGGGCGCGTTCCTTGTCGACCCAGTGCCGCCCGGCGTAGGCCTGGGCGAACGTGTCGGCGAACTCGACCGGGTTGTCGCCGACGATATCGCGCACCGGCGTGCCGTCGGCGGCGGCGCGCTCCCAGAGGTCGGCGAAGTCGCCCCACATCCTGACGGCGGTCTCGCCGTCGGTGACGCCCCCGTTGTACATGAAGTAGCGCTCCAGGGCCTTCGCCACCGTGCGGTACGGCTCGGGCAACGCCTCGATGCGGGCCCTGTACTGCCGGTACTGCCTCTTCTGCTCGAGCGACCCGGTGACCACCTCGATCCACTTCGACGCCATCTCACTTGCCTCCTTGGTGAAGCTGTTCCAGTCGTTCGGCGAGGAAGCTCCACGTCCTCCAGAACTCCTGGAGGTATTCCCGTCCCTGCACGTTGAGGGAGTACACCTTCCGCGGCGGCCCCTTTTCCGACGGGACCTTCTCCACGTCGACGAGGCCACGCTGCTCGATCCGGATCAGCAGCGCATAGATGGTGCCTTCCGCGATGTCGGAGAAACCCCGCTCCCGCAGCCACGCCGTGATCTCGTATCCGTATGTGGGCCGGCCGGCCAGGATAGCGAGGACGATGCCTTCCAGAATCCCCTTGAGCATCTCCGTCGCCTGCTTGCTCACCGAGCCCTTCCCACTACTCAGCAACATTGACTACCAGTATATAGCAACGGTGAGTAGTGGTGGCCGAGTGCCAGGCGTCGGCGCCGATCGCTGGAGCCGGCGCGCTACCGCAGCTCCTGGCGGCGGCGGGTCAGGTAGGCGGTCTCGGCGGTGTTGCCAGCCAGCTCGATCGCCTTGTCGTAGGCTGCACGCGACCTCAGGTTGCTGCCGAGCCGGCGCAGCAGGTCGGCGCGCGCCGCATGGTAGAGGTGGTAGCCCGCCAGCTTGCCTTGAAGGCCGTCGACAGCCGCCAGACCCACCTCGGGGCCGTCCAGCTCGGCCACCGCGACCGCCCGGTTGAGGGCGACGATCGGCGAGGGATCGAGGCGGACGAGCTGGTCGTAGAGGGCGACGATCTGCGACCAGTCGGTGTCGCGAACGTCGCGCGCCGAGGTGTGCACAGCGCCGATGGCGGCAAGAATCTGGTACCGACCCGGGGGCGCACCGGCGGCGGCGGCAGCCAGGCGCTCGCGCACCAGACGGTGTCCCTCGGCGATCATCGCGGCATCCCAGGTTCCGCGGTCCTGCTCGCCAAGGGACACCAGCTCGCCGCCCGCCGACACCCGGGCGGTGCGCCGGGCCTCGGTGAGGAGCATCAGCGCCAGCAGCCCGGCCACCTCACCGCTGTCCGGGAGCAAGGCACGGAGCAGACGAGTGAGGCGGATCGCCTCGGCGGTCAGGTCGTGCCGTACGGGATCGGTGTCGGGCCCGGTCGCCAGGTAGCCCTCGTTGAAGATGAGGTAGAGCACGGCGAGCACGCCGGAGACGCGAGCCGAGAGTTCCCCCTCGGACGGCACCCGGTACGGGATGCGAGCGACCTTGATCTTGGCCTTGGCGCGGGTGATCCGCTGCCCGACGGCGGACTCTCGCACCAGGAACGCACGGGCGATCTCGGCCACGGTGAGACCCCCGACCATCCGCAGGGTCAGCGCCACGCGATTCTCCATCGCGAGCGCCGGGTGGCTGCAGATGAAGATCAGCCGGAGCCGGTCGTCGTCGATGGCACCAAGGGACGCCGGGGGATTGTCGTCGTCCAACAGATGCGCCTCCCTGTGCTTGTCGTCGCGCTTGTTCTCGCGCCGGATCCCGTCGATGGCCTTGCGGTTGGCGGTCGTGGTCAGCCACGCGCCGGGGTTGGGGGGCACGCCGCCGGCCGGCCACCGCTCGACGGCGGTCGCGAACGCGTCGGCCGCTGCCTCCTCGGCGATGTCCAGGTCTCGGAAACGCCTGGCCAGGGTGGCGACCAACCGGGCCCACTGCTCGTGATGGGCGCGGGCGATCGCCTCGGGGACGTCGACCGTGTTCAAAGGAACGGTCGCACCTCGACCTTGCGATTGCAGGCTTTGGACCCGCCGGCGGCGAGCTCGATGGCCACGTCGAGGTCGGCGGCCTCGATGATCCAGAAGCCGGCAACGTGTTCCTTCGTCTCCGCGAATGGCCCGTCGGTGAACAGCGGCTCGTCGCCGCGGTTGTCGATGACGGTGGCCGCGTCAGTCCCCCCGAGACCGCCGGCGAAGACCCAGTGACCCTGTGCCCTGAGCCGGTCGTTGAAGACGTCGATCGCGGCCATCTCGGCCGGGGTGGCCATGCCGACGGTGTCGTCGATGACGGAAATCAGGTACTGCATCTCGGATCATCTCCACTATGGGGCCCTCGTGGCGCCCGCTCACCCCAGCTACGAACGCCTACCGCCCGATCCGACACACCCTTCGCGATTCTCTTTCGAGAGCTTTCCTGGACGCCCGGCGGGTGGACGCGGCAGCCGCCAAGTGATACCTGACGGGCGGCTCCCGAGTTATATGACCGCGATGAGACTCCGGGTGGTCGCGGCCGCGGCGCTTCTGGCGATTGTGGCTCTCACGGCGTGCGGATCGGTTCCGCATCGAACGGCCGGGTCGGGTATCTCGTCTCCCACGCCCGTGGCGAACCCGTCCCCCGTGCGGCGACTGCTGGCCCTGCTCCTTCCCGAAGCCGGCGGTGGCTCCGCCGCGACGGTGGAATGGACGAACGGCACCGGCAACGTCCAGGCGAAGGCGACGTTCACGACCCCCGTGCTCAGTCCATGGACGAACGCGACCCCCCTGCTGCAGCCGTCTGCAAAAGCGGCCGTGGGGCTGATCTTTTATGTCGATGCGCAGGGCATCATCAGAACCCTCGGCCCGCATGGTTCCGTCAAGACCGCGACCACCCTCGTGCTCAGACCCGGTCAGAACATCGTGTCCTTCGCGGTCTCACCAGATGGGCGGAGGATCGCCGCCAGCATCCTCAACTACCCACCGCCACACAACCCGCCGCCCAGCAGCGCGTCAGGTCCTTTCCTGGGGCCGGGAGACTGGTGGTACGACTACGAAACCGCAACCGTAGGCCAGGCGGCGCAGCGAGTGGTCTCCCGCGACCTTGGCACGTATCCGACGGCGATCGAGCCCACCGGCGTCACGACGGTGGTCGGCTGGGACGCCGGCCGCCCGGTGGCGGTAACCGACACCCAACTCTCCATGCAATACCCACCGTTCAGCACCCTCACTCCGGGGTCGGCTCTGGTGCATCTCGGCCCCGACGGTTCGCATCTCGACCAGGTTGGCGGCGCGGGCTGCATCCCGCTTGACACCACCGGGAACGGGGACGTCGTCTGCTACACGTCAAGCTCGCCGAAGAACTCCAGCGGGTGCGTGTTGCGGTACCTCGTCAACTCCGCCGCGGGGGCGGCCTTGTGGTCGGCGAGTTGGAACGGGTGCGTCTACAACCCCCGGCTCTCCCCGCTGAGCGACCGGTTCTGCACCGACTCCGGGACCGTGTACAACAAGTCCGGAACGACGACCTCGTTGCCTGAGACGAATGCAACCCGGCCCGAGACCTGCTTGGGGTGGGTGGACGATTCCACGGTCGTCTTGCTTGCTTCGGCAGGCGCCCCGGTCGGCCAGGTGTACACGTATGACCTCGCCTCGCAAACCCGAACCAACCTGACGACGGCGTGGCCCGGGGCGCAGTACCTGGGCACCGTCGGAGGAAACCCCTGACCCGGCCCTGAACCTCCGGAAGAGATCTCAGCCAGGATGATCGCCCGCGCGACGCGTCGGAGCGGTGCGGTGGAAGAGGTTCTCGCGGTCGATGTCGAAAGGGAGGCTTGCCGTTCGACGTGAGGGTGAGTCAGGTTCAGATGGTTCGAGGGCGGTGGGCCGCCCCCCGCCGACGAGGAAGGAGCAACGTCATGCGAGTCATGGTCCTGGGGAAGGCGACAGCGGACACCGAGCGCGGGGCCCTGCCCACCACCGAGGAGTTCGCCGAGATGGAGGCCTTCAACGAGCAGCTGGCCAAGGCGGGCGTGATGGTGGCCGCCGAGGGTCTCAAGCCGAGCGCGGCCGGCAAGCGGGTCGCCTTCGACGAGGTCGGGGGTTCGACCGTGCTCGACGGGCCGTTCGCCGAGACCAAGGAGCTGGTCGCCGGATACATGATCTGGGAGGTGTCCTCGCTGGAGGAGGCAATCCAGTGGGTCCGCCGCGGCCCGGTCCGCAACAGTGTGGTCGAGGTTCGGCCGATCTACGGCCCCGACGACTTCGGCGAGGTGGTGACGCCCGATCTGCGCGAGGCCGGGGATCGGCTTGGGGAGGCGACCGGCCGGTAGGCCCGAGGTACCGGTGACCGGTGCCACCCGGCCTACCGTGGAGAAGGTCGAGTCCCGCTGCCCTCAGCGGCCGGTCCTGCCGTCGATCCGCTCGCCAATGATGTCGGCTTGCCCGGGGTGCCGCCTGGTCTCTCCCAGCACCGCGTCCACCACCCACCGGAGCTCATGCCTCTTGCCGTGGCGCTCCATCGGAGCGGCGCCGTCCCCCAGCCGCGCCTCGGGCCGTGCGCCGCGTTCTTCGTGCGTTCAGAAACACGGCCGCCGGCGGCGCACGGCGGCCGTGCTGCAGTATCAATTGGTGCGTGCTACGAATCGCCGGCGGCCGCGCCGCGCGGAGCGAAAGCCCGCAACCGCTGAGGATCGGCAACCGTGCCGCGGCCTCCTGACCACTTCTGGCTGAGGATGGCGTTCGGGGCCGGCGTGATCGTATTGGTCTTCCTCGCCCTTGTCGCCGCCCTCTTTTTGGTCACGCTTTCGTACTGACGCCCCGGTTCCGGGGGCCGCGTCCCTGACCCGCACCGACCGGGAACGGTGCACTTCGGTTGCGTCCGGCGGGGGATACCTGACAGAGTGGACCGGTGCTGAAGGAGGTCGCCGACGGCGTCTGGGTGCGGCAGAGCGAGTGGGTCTTCAGCAACGCCATCGCGGTGCGCGGGGAGGACGGGTTGATCCTGGTCGATCCCGGCATCGACGGTTCCGATCTGAACCAGCTCGCCGACGACCTGGACCGGCTCGGCATCCCGGTGGTCGCCGGGTTCTCCACCCATCCGCACTGGGACCACCTGCTGTGGCACCCCCGGTTTGGCGACGTGCCCCGCTACGCCACCGCGGCCGGCGCCCGCGCTGCCGGTGAGGCCCGGGAGCGAGGGCAGAGGATGGCGTCGGAGAGCGCCTCGGGCATCCCGCTCGAGCTGTTCGGGCTCGTCATCCCGCTGCCCGCGGACGGCGGACCCGTGCCGGGCCAGATCATCGAGCATCAGGCACACGCCACCGGCCACGCCGCGGTCCTCCTCGCGGATCGTGGCGTCCTGCTCGCCGGCGACATGCTCTCCGACGTCCTGATCCCGCTCCTCGACGCTCGCCGCCCCGATCAGGTGGGCGCCTACGAGACGGCACTCGACCGGCTCGCGGAGGCCGCCAGGCACGTCAAGGTCGTGGTCCCCGGCCACGGCGCTGTCGGTCAGGGGCCCGAGGTGGCGGCTCGACTCGCAGCCGATCGCGCCTACATCGACGCGCTGCGACGGGGAGAGGAACCGGTCGACGCGCGTCTGGGACCGGATGCTCCCTACGGTCGACACTGGCTCGCCGCCCACCGATCGAACCTGGAGCAGGCTCGAGTGCGGTAGGGCGGTTCGACGGCGCGGGGGGCGGATCAGTCCCGCTCAACCTCCTCGCCACCTGGCGAGGGCTCGAAGCCGCCGCGTCTTGAACCGGCGAAGGCCGGGACCTCACGTTTCGCATCACCCAAACGTCTTCAGGGTGCAAGCCCAGGAGCACGTGAGGAGGAGCGAAACCATGACACCCCGCCATTCGGTGATCGAGACGTCGACCCTGGGAAAGGTGACACTGGTCGCTGCGGGAGACCGCATGACCGGACTGTTCTTCGAGCATCACCATCCAAAGCCGACGGTCCCCCTGGGCGAGAGCGTCGAGGCCGAGCACGACGGCCTGCTCGCACGGGCCGAGAGTCAGATCGACGAGTACCTGGCCGGCCGGCGCCGAACCTTCGATCTGCCACTCCGCATGACCGGTGAACTCTTTCTCCAGCGAGTGTGGAGCATGATGCAGCAGATCCCGTACGGCTCGACGACCACCTATGGGGCGATCGCCGGGCACCTCGCCGGAGTGTTCGGCCCCGAGTCCCTTTCCAAGCGAGTGGGCAGCGCCGCCGCACTGAATCCGCTCTGCGTGATCGTTCCCTGCCATCGCGTGGTGGGAGCCAACGGATCGTTGACCGGTTACGCGGGTGGGATCGAACGAAAGCAGCGCCTGCTCCGTCTCGAGAGTGCCGTGGATCAGCAGATCCTCCCGTTGGGGAGTCCACTCGTGCCGAAACCCGAACCTGGCCATGTTCCGGCCCTTTGAAGAGGTCGTCCGTGAGCACGGCGAGATGGTTTTGCGGGTGTGCCGGGTAGTGCTCGGTCCTCACGACGCGGACGACGCCTGGTCCGAGACCTTCCTTGCCGCGCTGCGCGCGTGGCCGAACCTGCCCGAGGACGCCAACGTTGAGGCGTGGCTGGTCACCATCGCTCACCGCAAGGCGATCGACGCCGTGCGCACCAAGCGGCGGGCTCCGGTTCCGGTCGGCGATACGCCGGACCGGCCGGGCGACCTCGGGATTCCCGGTGCGAGAGACGCCGACCTCTGGGAAGCAGTCCGGGAACTGCCCGAGAAGCAGCGGCAGGCGGTGGCCTACCACTTCGTCGCAGGGCTGCCCTACAAGGACGTCGCATCGGCGATCGGCGGCACACCGGAAGCAGCACGAAGAGCCGCATCCGACGGGATCCGGGCTCTTCGGCTGCGCTACCGCGGCGCGGAATCGCAAGGAGTAAACCCATGACCTTCCAACCTGAGGAGCCGGACGTGTCCGACTTCCTCCCCGTCACCAGTCCAGGTCCCGAGGTGATGACCGCCCTCCACCGACGGCTGGAGGATGCTGCCGAGCGTGAGGGCCTCCTGGAGATCGGCTACCGGACGGTCGACAGCCCGGTGGGACGGCTGCTGATCGCGGCGACAGCGCTCGGGCTCCTCCGTGTGGCCTACGAGTCCGAAGGGCACGACCAGGTCCTCAACCTGCTTGCGTCACAGGTCACCCCTCGCATCCTCCGGGCTCCGAGACGCCTGGACGCCGCGGCCCGAGAGCTCGACGAGTACTTCGACGGGCGTCGGCGGACCTTCGGCCTCCCGATCGACCGGTCGTTGTCGAAGGGGTTCCGCCGGCTGGTTCTGATCCATCTCCCCGAGATCGGGTATGGCGACACCGCGAGCTACTCCGAGGTTGCGCGTGCGGTCGGCAACCCAAAGGCCGTCCGTGCCGTGGGGACGGCGTGCGCCACCAACCCCCTGCCGATCGTCATCCCCTGCCACCGCGTGGTGCCCGCGGATCGGAGCGCCGGCCGCTACGTGGGTGGGCCGGATGCAAAGAGGGCACTCTTGCATCTGGAGGCCGCCGGATGAGCCGGCAAGCGTGGACGGACCGGGTGGCAAGCGGCGATTGGCCCGCGATTCTAGCCGAGCTCGATGAATACGGCGGCGCGGTCCTGCCACGCCTCCTCAGCGCAGAGGAGGCCGCCGGCCTTCGGTCGCTGTACCCGCGGGACGAGCTGTTCCGGAGCACCATCGACATGGGACGGCACCGATTCGGGCAGGGCGAATACCGCTACTTCAAGGCGCCCTACCCGTCCGCGATCGAGGGCCTGAAGCAGGCGCTGTATCCCCGGCTGGTGGAGATGGCCCGTGCCTGGTCGGCCAGGCTGGGCCGTCCCGCGCCATGGCCGGACACGCTCGATGAGTGGCTGCGGATGTGTCACGCTGCCGGACAGACGAGATCGACGGCGATTCTGTTGCGGTATCGGGAGCGGGATTGGAACGCCCTGCATCGAGACCTCTATGGGGACCTGGTGTTTCCGCTTCAGGTGGTCGTCAACTTGAGCAGCCCCGGTGTCGACCACACGGGCGGCGAGTTCCTGCTTCTCGAGCAGAGGCCCCGGGCGCAATCGCGGGGCACGGCGACGGTGGTTCCGCAGGGCCACGGGTACCTGTTCGCGACCAGAGACCGCCCGGTCTCGTCGACCCGGGGGTGGACCGCGGCGCCGGTGCGGCACGGCGTCTCCGCAGTCCGTTCGGGGGAGCGGTACACCCTGGGCCTGGTCTTTCACGACGCGGCGTGAACCGGACGCCGATCGGCCGGATCCGGACCTGTCCGTGCCGAACCACGTCGCGCAGCGGGCGCGTCCCGGGGCGGAGCCCGCCCTGCACCAAACTCTGCTGCAATCGGCCTCGCGGCCGGCGTCCTCACGTGAGGTCAGTCGACCCTGCGACCGTCCTCGTCGTGCAAAGTCGAGGTGGGTTGAAGGGAAGCCAGGGTCGCCTCGATCATCACCCGACCAGCCCAGGTCATGCGCCCCACCGCCTGGTCGAGGTCCGCTCCGCAGATGTCTTTCAGGACCACCAAGGGTTCGATTCCCGCAACCACCGCCAGACTGTCGGCGAGCTGTCGATAGGCGGTGACGGTGACCGTGGGGCGCAGAGGCGCCAGCAGCCTGTCGATGATGGGTCGCCGCCGAGCCTGGCGCACCACCACCACGTCGACTTCGCCCCTGGCGTTGGCGTCCAGCCAACGTTCCTGCTGGGCGCGCAACATCGATCGATAGACTGCCTCGTTTCTTCCGTAGAGGTCGTAGTAGATGGGGCAGAAGACCTCCCATCTCCGGACCACGTCATCTCCGCAGGCGGACCAGGCAGCGTCCAGCGCCTCGTCGATCCTGGCCTTTTCGGCCAGTTCGAGGCCGGCCTCCTCGAGAAGCATCTGCTGGCTCGGGAAGTAGCTGTACGCCGTCGCTCTGGACACCTCCGCGGCGTCGGCGACCTCCGCCACCGTCGGCTGGCGGCCGGCCCGCAGCAGGTCTGCGGCGGCGGTCACGATCGCGCGTCGAGTACGCCGCTTCTGGTTTTCCCGACTCATGTCTTGCCATCAGACTCAAGTCCAGTTATCATGCTCACGTCCATTATATGCGGCCGCGGCGGCCGCCAGGAGGTGTTGCGATGGCACAGGTGCATCACGGAAGCCCAAGCTTCTCGGGGTTGACCGCCCGCGAAGGGAGGGCCTACTGGACGCTGGGCATGCTGATGGTGGTCAAGGTTCGAGCGCAGGACACCGGCGGGCGGCTTTCGGTGTGCGAGTTCCTCTGCCCCCCAGGTTTCGCGACTCCGCTGCACGTGCACGACCGAGAGGATGAGACCTGGTGGGTCATCGAAGGTCAGGTCCGCTACCGCTGTGGTGCAGAAGAATTCGACGCTGAACCCGGCGCCTGCCTCTACCTGCCTCTCGGTATCCCGCATGGGTTCAAGGTCGTCGGCTCAGAGAATGCCCGTCTGCTGCACGTTTCCGTCCCTGGGGGCTCGGAGGAATTCCACACGGAGATGGGAGTGCCGACGGACGAATCAACACCCCCTCCGCCCATGCCGCTGGACATCGCCCGGGCGGTCGAAGTCGGCGCGAGATATGGCATGGACATCGTCGGACCTCCGATCGACTGACTGAACACGAACGAGGAGACGCTGCTCGGTGATTCCGAGCGCCCCGTCGACGCGGCGCGAGCAGCGAGCGTCGACGCCACGCTCGAGCTCGGTCCCGGGATGTTCACCAGTCCGTCGCCGACGCGCCCGAAGCGATCGGAGCAACGATCGCCCGGGTGCGTGCCTCAGCGGCGCGACACCCGCCCGCGAGCGCCCTCAGGTCGGCTGAGGGATTTACAGGCGAACGTGGTCCCCGGGATGCGGTGCGGTGTGGGCCTCGGGTATCAGGTTCCGCTGCAGCGTGTCGCCCACCCAGCGTTCGAAGTTCTCCGGCGACCAGCCGGACTCCTCGACCAGCTCCCGGTAGACACCGGGGGCGGCCAGCGCGCGGTACATCGCCTGGGCCTGCTCGACCGGGACCGCGAGATGCCCATCCAGCGAAGCGATCATCACGTCCATGACCTCGTTCCGGCCGGCGAGCTTGGCCCGCAACAGCGCCCGGGTCTCCGGGCTCTCGTCGGTGGCCGCTTCGAAGACCAGCACGACGTCGAATCCGGCCGAGTACAGCACTCGCAGCCAATGCGCCGCGCCGCGCAGCCGGGTTAGCGGATCCGTTTCGGCGAGGACCTTGCCGGCCAGGTCCCGGGCGCCGGCCTGTTCCAACCAGCGCTCGCAGATGAGCGAGAGAATCTCCCGCTTGGTCCCGAACGCTCCGTACACGGTGCGGGGTGCCACGCCTGCCTCGCGGGCGATGGCCTCCATGCTGGTCGCACCGTAGCCGCCGGTGCCGAACAAGCGGCGGGCCGCCTCGGCGATGCGCTCGCGGGTGGCCTGGGCCTGCAGCTGGCGATAGGTGGACCGGGGCTTGACAGGGCTGGTCACTACCTCCAGAATATTGCTATGTCACTGCAGTTGTACTGCAGTGACCGCAGTAACACTGAAGGAGGCTCGATGGGCACCGACGCCGTTAACCGCGACACCCTGCCGTACCACGTGATGAGCCGGATCTTCCAGGAGGGCTTTGCCACAGGGGACCCGTCCATCGTGGACGAGGTGTGCTCGGCCGACCTCGTGGAGCATCAATTCGGCCTGGCCGCGGTCGGCGCGCAAGCCCACGAGCACCTCAAGGCCGCCATCCGCGACGTCCACCGCGCGGTGCCGGACATCTCGTTTTCCATCGAGGACTCCGCCGAGCAGGGGGACAAGATCTGGGTGCGCGTCCGGGCGCGCGGCACCGCGACGGGGCCTTTCTTCGGCCCGCCCAGCAACCAGCCCATCGATATCACCGTGTTCGACATGGCCCGTGTCGCCGATGGCCGGATCGTCGAGCACTGGGGAGTGCCCGATCGCTTCGCTCTGCTCCAGCAGACCGGGCAGCTTGATCGGCTGGCGCGCTGACAGCGGCTGCGCGTCGGCCTCGCTGCACAGGCCTGGGCGGCGGCGCAATAGCCCACTCATAGCGATCCCCACCGGATCGGACGCGCGCCTCCGTGCGAGACCCTCCTCATCGCCCGGGCGTCGCAGCGCAGACCTGACGGGGATTCTCAACACGCTTCGACCTCGATGACCCGAATCGCCCTGAGAAGTCGACCCGCGGCTACAATCCGGACAATTTCGAAGGTCCGGGCCACCCCCCACCCCGCCGACGAGCAAGACCACTACGAGCACCGCTGGTGACATCCGGTCCCCGCGCGGCGCGACCGCCGGCATCAGATCCCAGCGGCCCCGTTGACATCCTCACCTGCCGTGATCGTATACTTAGTCATATGCCTAAGTATTCGGGCGAGACCGACGGTGACGCGGGGCTCGACCGGATGTTCCGAGCACTGGCAGACGGCACCCGCCGGGCGATGGTCGCCCGGCTGGTCCACGGGCCGGCCTCGGTGAGCCAGCTCGCCGAACCGTTCGGCATGGCGTTGCCCACCATCGTCCAGCACCTCCGGGTGCTCGAGGAGGCGCAGATCGTAGCGTCCGAGAAGGTCGGTCGGATACGCACCTACCTACTCGTGCCCGACGCGCTGGTCCCGGCCAACACCTGGATCGTGGCCCACCGCCGCCCGCAGGAACGCCAACTCGACCGCCTGGGCGAGTACCTGACCAATCGTCACCCGAGACAGGAGGACTGACATGACCGAGCGCACCCAGACCCACGCCACGTTCGTGCTCGAGCGCGAGTACCAGGTCCCAGTTGAGCGCGTGTGGGCCGCCTTCGCCGACCCCGAGATCAAGCGCCAGTGGTTCGGCGGCGACGACTTCGTCGACGTCGAGCGCAGCGACGACTTCCGTGTCGGCGGCGTGGCGATTGACGACGGGCGTCAGGGAGAAGGCGGCCCGCTGTCCCAGTTCCGCGCCACATACACCGACATCACGCCCAACGAGCGGATTGTCTACACGTACGACATGTGGCTCGACGGGGTGCATGCCTCGACGTCGATCACGACGATCGTGTTCGAGCCCGCCGAGGGCGGCGCCGGCCCGGAGACCAGGCTCACGTTTACCGAGCAGGGCGTCCACCTCGACGGTGTGCACGGTCCCGGGCCGGATGCCGCGGCCGGTCGCGAGTCCGGCACTGCCGGCCTGCTCGACGCGCTCGGAAAGGTGCTCCTCGGTTGAACTCAGAGCGCCGGCGGCGAGGGTGCATCTGAACACACGGGAGGCACATCGAAACGCATGGCATGACCCCGGCGCAGGGGTCATCCGGACAATCTAATCGACCTCAGCCGGCGCCGCTTCAGTGGGCTCACACCCTTCAAGACAATCGCGCTCGGTGCGCCCCGAATGGGGGCGACACATTGGTCGCCAACTTCCCATCGATGTGGATGTAGGGCGCGCCGAGCGCAGCCGTCAGGCCGACAGGGATGATCTCTAACACCGCGCCGCGGGATGAGCCTCGACTGCCTTTCACGCCCTTTGCCGCGCGGCGGGCAGCGGGCGCACCACACCGAGGGTGCCGACGCTCCATCCCGGCGCAACCAGGCACCGTGACCGGTTGTCACACGAGCAGATCGGTCAGTCCAGCGCCGGCCAGACGCGCGTGGCTCGCGGGCTTTAGGCGGTCGCCCACGGCGCGGATATACTGCCCCTGCGGTCGTCCCCCGGCCCCGCGGTGGGAGTGGCCACAGGAGAGTTGCCGACAGATGATCCGCTTCGCCATCAACCTGGTCGCCACGGTCGCGCTCGCCGCGATCGCGCTGCTCGTCGCGGCTGCGGTCGTCCCGGACGTTCGGGTGCAGCCCCGTGGCTTTTTAGTCGCCGTGCTCGTGTTCGCAGGGGCGCAAGCGATCCTCTCCCCATTCGTCTTCAACATGGCTCGCCAGTATGCCGCGGCCATGCTCGGGGGTATCGGCCTGGTCAGCACTCTCCTTGCGCTCTTCGTGGCGAGCCGGTTCCCGGGTGGCCTGACCATCGACGGAGTGACGGCGTGGATCGTGACGCCGGTCCTCGTCTGGATTGTGACGGCTCTCGGCGGCTGGATCCTCCTCGGCCTGGTGCTCCGGCGATGGCTGGACCGCCGCGCCAGTGGCGTGTCTCGCGCCTGACCGCGGCCGCAACCGAATGGGTCGCTGGAGGGCTTCATGCCCGACGGCGATGCAAGATGCAACGGAGGACGCTCTCGGAGAGCTCGAGGCGAGGCCGATGGGGACGGGCCACCACTCGACTCGGATAGACCCGCGCCATCCGCGGCTGTCGACCGGGACGGGTCGGTTCGCACGCATAGTCAGCGCAGCTAAGGACAGTCGATTCGCGAATCAATTGTCGATGGGATCCCTCCCCTCCTCCGTCATCAGCTCATCAGTGCCGGCGAACGAGCGGTAGCCGGCCACGACGAATGCCTGCAGCAGGCCCGCGATTGGCGCGCCGAGGAGCGCACCCCACACCCCCCAGAGCTCGGTTCCGGCGACGAGGGCGAGCAGGGCGGTGACTGGATGGATGCCGACCGCCTTGCCCCGGACGCGCGGTCCGACGACGTCACCCTCCAGAACGTGAACGAGGACGAAGACGCCCCAGACGATGAGCGCTTTCTGCCACCCCTGCACCCCTAGGGCGATCAGAATGCAGATCGCCCCCGAGATCATCACGCCGATGACCGGGATGAATTCCATAAAGAAGGCGATAACTCCGAGAAGCAGCGCGTAGGGCAATCCGAGCACCGCCATCGAGCCGCCGACCAGCACCCCGACCATCCCGGCCAGAGTCAGCGTCGCCCGAACGTAGCCGCCCACGATCTGGTTGACGGTCACCACCCAATCCGCGATGCGCTCGCCATACCGGAGCCGGCCTGCGGCCTCGATGAGCCGGTGCCTCGCCCTCGGCCCGTTAGCCGTCAGGTAAATGCTGATCATGAATGCGAGAATCGCGCTCAAGAACCCGCTGAGGGTGCCCTTCACTACGGCGAACGAACCCGCCGCGATGCTCGAAGCCGCCGCATGCGCCTGATCGAGTAGCAGGGCGCGAGCACCGTCGAGCTGCCCGGAGCCGATACCCAGCGGATTGAGCGTCGAGAGTAGCCGCGGCTCGAGATATCGGGCCTTGTCGAAGTATCCGGGGAGCGCGCGCACCAGCACCACGACCTGGGTGCTGGCCGTGTACCCGACCACGACGACCAGGCCCAGGAGGATGACAACCCCGACCACGTAGGAGATCGCGATCGCCAGGCCGCGCGGCAACCAGCGACAGAGGAGATCAACGAAAGGCGTCACTGCGTAGCTGACCACGGCGGCGATCACGAAGAGAAGGATCGCGAGTACCACATGACTGAGCAGCCAGATGACAAGGAGCAGGATGGCAATCCAGGTCAGCAGCGTGAGCGAGACGAAGAGCCGCTGTCGCCATCGTGCGTCGGTCGTGCTCTCTCTCACGAGATTGCTGGGAGCACCCATCGCCTCTCGAGGCTCCAATCCGCCACTGGGCCCACCGATAACACCGTGAACGACAACAGGCCGATCATAGGAAGGAGCACCTCGGCCACCCCCACCCCTTCGCTGCAGGCACCAGAAGAAGAAATTGTCAGTCGTCGCCGGCCTATGTTGCGGATGACCAGCAGGTTCGTCGTCCTGGAGGCGGTCGCACTTCCAGCGGCCGCGTGCAGCTCCCTAACTCTCGTCGTGGTCGACCTGATCTTTGCCCTCCCGTTCGCACAGGCATGCGTCCGGCAAGGCATGGGGTGGGACCGTCGCCACGGATGTCCAGCGTTCATCGTTTCAGCGCCCTGGCGTCGTGGGTGCGACGATCCAGCCATGCGTGGGCGTCGGATGGCCGCACGCCTGGACATTAGCGGGCATCTGACTGAGCGGGGTTCCTCCTCCGCCCAGCGAAACCTTCGCGCCTACCTGTCCTACAACGTGCTTAGACCGGTCGAGGACTCGCAGCGGATCATCAACCGCCACGTAACCGCTCGGCCAAAGGAGTACCGCGGGATCAGAACCGCTGCCAATCCAGAGGCAGGCTCGTCCCTGTCCGGCCTCAGACCGCCCCATCAGCTTGCCGGTGAGAAGTGCATTCATCCCGATCCCCTGGTGACTGCTCGGGGACGTTGGCAGCGTGAGGTAGTGGGTTGAAGAGGTCGCCGAGGAACTGCAGGCCACCAAAGCCATCAGCATTATGACCAACGCTGCCGATGGGGTGCGCATCAGTCGCATGGTACATCCCGTCTTTCCCATCTTGCTATGGCTAATCTGAATCACCCATGGTCACGTGTGTGACAGAAGGCTTAGCCATCAGCTACGGCAGAACGGCGGGCAGGCAGGCTGCGCGGAGGACGACGTCGCGCCGCCCGACCACACCCGTTCGCCGGGTGTTTGGGAGTGTCGCCACCGTGAACCAACCGATCCAGCCACTTGCATGTTCATCCTCGCGGCAAGCACTATAGCGTCACCGACTTAACCGACTGACCATCCTGCCCAACGGATAGCTCACGCAGCGCCCGATGGGCGCCGGCACCCCGAGCAGGCCGAACGCCGCGTCGGCGTCGAACCCGATCCTCACTCCCCACTCCATGTGCGGGCGCCTGCCCTGCTTCCGCGGCAACTCAGTTGACCACGTCCTCGCGGCGTTCGGAGATAGCGGCACAGGATCGGGCGCGCCGCCGCGAGTCCGCGAGTCCGTTTCACTCGGGGTGCATCGCCTCCACTCGGGGTGCATCGCCGCCGGTGACGAGAGATAGCCTCGGCGGCCGCGGGTCAGCCGGTTGCCGGTTACCGGTTACCGAAGACCACCGCTGCCTGGCCGTCGACATCGTGCGAGATGCCGGAGACCCTGCGTAACGAAACTCGGCTTTTCCGGGTCCTAACGACGTGGACAGCGCCGCGGGCCCCCGGCTTCCTTGCCCGACCCCCGAGTTCAGATGGTCGGCGAAGCCAGCCTTTCGTTGTTCCGAGGAGGACTGAATGTTTGTCGAAATGGGGCGAGCCGTCTCGCCATTTTGTCCTCCGGCGCCTCTCCTCCGGATGCGGGGGGTGATGGGCCTGGTGGCTTCGCTCGGACTGAGTCTGCTCCTGGTGAGCTGCGGAGGCGTAGAGGCGAGCAGCACTCCAACTCCTCACCCTCCGGCCTCTCCTGGAGGTGCAGGTCACACTCCTCCGGCGTCCGCTGCACCAGCCACCTCACCCGTGACCTCGCCATCCGGCGCAACCGTTTCGTCCTCCGGGTGCCCGGGTTTTCAGCTGTCAGTCTCAGTGGTGTCCGACGGTGTGGCGACCGGACACGTCGCCGATATCCTCCTGATCAGGAACGTGGGATCAGACCCGTGTCAGATCAGCGGCTACCCCGGGGTCGACGGACTGCTGCCTGACGGATCGCCGGTCCACGCGCAGCGAACGATCGCTGGGTTCATCGGGGGAATACGGAGCGGAAGCATCCCCATCCTGTCCTTAGCACCCACCCAAGTCGCGTCTGCCATCGTCGAAGGCTCCGACAACCCCACCAGCGGTTCGACGTGCCCCAAGTTCTCCACTTTCCTCGTAACGCCGCCGAACACCACAACGACCTCCCGACTCACTCCTCCCGGAGGAAGCTTCGACTACTGTCGAGACGAGCTTGAGGTTCACCCCGTGGTGGCAGGTGCGACGGGTGACCAAGGTTAGGCCCGGCGCCTTACGCGTACCTGCGTTGTCTCCCCTACCGATGCTCGTGGCCGGTACCACCCGCTTGTCCGGTCCCGCGGCGCCCCCGACCGGCCGCCAGGCCGGTGCGCCTCGCAACCCACGCTCCCTCCGCTGAGCGTGACGAGCGGCGCACCCGCTTTCGAGCAGCTCGTGGAGCCGCTCCTCGACGAGGGCTACTCCCTGGCCCTGGCCATGGTGCGTGATCGCGACGCGGCCGGCGACGTCCTTCAGGAAGCCACCATTCGGGCCTGGCGCGGATTCTCCCGCCTACGAGATCGCGGGGCCGCCAGAACGTGGTTCCTCGCCATCGTCGCAAACGAAGTTCGGGGAATGAAGCGCAATCGTTGGGAGTCGGTCGAGAAGACCGGTGAAGTCGAGTCGATCGCGTCTGTTCTCCCCCCGGACGTCAGCGAGCAGCACATGGATGTTCGGCGCGCATTGCGGTCGCTCGGTATCCAGGATCGGCTGCCGCTCGCGCTCTTCTACTACCTCGACCTCCCCATGGAGGACGTGGCCGCGGTGCTCGGTATCAGCGTCTCCGCTGCACGAGGGCGTGTCTACCGGTCGGTCGGCCGTCTTCGCGCCTCGCTCGAGAAGGAGGTGGAGGGGTGAGGGACGACGATCTGCACGCCGGCGTCAAGGCCGCCTTCGCGCAGGAGGTCGGCGACGCAAAGCTCTCGTACGCCAGGCGCCGTCACCTTCTCGAGACCGCGACGACCGCGCCGCGGGAGCCGAGCTGGCGCGTCCTCGGCGGCCGGGCGCAGAAGGCCACCCTGGCGACGGCTCTCGCCGTCGCCATGTTGGTTCTGATCACGGTTGTAGCCCTTGCGTTCGGTGTGCTACGTGCACCGTCGCCAGCCCACCCAACGCCAACACTGCGACCCGCTCCATCGATCTCCGCGACTCCATCGATCACGCCACCCCCATCGCCTTCGCCAACGGCGCCCACAACCGGTTACGCGACTGCGTCACAAGCGGCCGAGGCCGGAGTTCAGGCAAGCGGCTTGACGCTCTGCTCTACGCCCGTTCAGGAGGGCGTCGACAGTGCTACTGTGGCCGCGTTCACGTACGTCGTACCTCCGTGCGGCAGCCCCGGCGGCGGTGAGGGTCTGGCCGTCTGGGTGTACCAACAGGGGGGCGCCTGGTACCTCTACACCTGGGCGGCGAACGCTTTCGGCCCTACCGGCGATGGCTATCCCGAGATACCGATGGACACCGATGGCGGATGCGTAAACGTGCACGCCGCTCCCTCGCTTGACGCCCCGGTCGTGCGATGCCTCGATTCCTCGGACTATGTGGCTGCGGACACGACGGCTGGAGGGGAGGCCGGCACGTGGAACCCTCCTGTCTTTGCCGGCGGCGCGATCTGGTGGCACGTGTCACTCGACACAGGGGCGGCCGGCGGTCCAATGCCGCTGGGTTGGGTCGAGCTGCCCTACCTCGTCTGTGGAACGGGTCCACTTGACCTGAACACGTTCTGCCGGCAGACGGCGTCGTCCAGCGGGTACGCGACCTCAGCCGGCGCCGCCACCGCCGGCGCCGAGGTGAGCGGGCAAATAGTCAGCGCGCAGGGTTCCGCCGGCCATGTGGTGTTCACAGCCGCAAGTACGGCCGAATACCAATTCACGTCCGGGCCCGACGATGGGGCTGGCAGCAGTATCTTCTTCGTTTACGTGTATCAGCAGGGCGGCCGCTGGTTCCCCTACACGTGGGCGGGATCTCAGCAGCCCAACCTCCCCCAGGGAACCCAGATCGAGGTGCACATGAACACCGGCTCTGGCTGCGTCAACCTGCGGTCCGCACCCAGCACGTCCGCAACCATCCTCTCATGCCTGACGGCGTCCGACTGGGTCGTGACGCTCGGCCCCAACAATCAGCCATGGTATCCCCCAGTCTGGGATGGGCAGAACTATTGGTGGTATGTCGCCACCACTGGGCCAATCAACTCAGCAACCTTTGGGACGCTCGAACAGCCCCAAGGCTGGGTGGCGTTGCCCTATCTCGTCTGCGGCGAGGGCCCACACAACCTCAACCTTTCGTGTTGAGGTCGTGTGCGTGAGGCGCGTGCCTTCCAGTCGGAGGTATCACGACCACATCAAGGACCGGGGGCCGGCAGAGGTCGAAGGTCAGGGACCAGGGAGTCTCCCCCGGAGCCCAGAAGGTAGCGATCCACCACGCGTCAGGGCGGACCAAGTGAATCACCGGGATTCCGGCGGTCCCTTCGCCCCTTCCCTCCAGCGGCGCGTAACCGCCGGAGAGCTTCCGCCGCCTCGCGGTCCCCGCCGGCCGTAGATGGCCATATGTGGTCAACGCCAGGGTCTCCCGGGAGTGACCGAGCAATTCGCACCCGCACGCGCTCTGCTAGTGTGGCGGTCGATCCCGGGATGCCCGGCGTTTTATGGAGGTCCGACACGGGCGTCCCGAAGGCAATGATCGGGGCTTACGGGAGCTCGCCGGAGGCGGTGTTCGCCATGGACCAGGAGGACTACGCCGTCGGCCAGCTCGCCCGGATCGGTGTGGCGCCGAAGGACGTCGCCTATGTGGTCTGTACCCACTACGACTTGGATCATGTCGGCAACCTCGAGGACTTCCCCAATGCGGATGCCGTGGTGCAACGCGTCCACCACGAGGCGGCACAGACACTTCCGCGCCTCGAGCGGACACGGGAGCACTGGGACCTGCCTGCGCAGCGCCGCCGGTTCGTGGAGGGCGACGCGGAGTTGTTGCCGGGCATCGAGCTGATCGAATACGGCGGCCATGTCCCTGGACATCAAGCCGTGCTGATCAGGCTGCCTGCGACAGGCCCGGTGCTGCTAGCGATCGATGCCATACCGCATTCCCTGCTTATGGATCCTGACGGACGCTGGATGGAGCCATACGACATGGACGAAGCAGGGGTGCGGGCCAGCACCCGCAAAGTGGTGGATCTCGCCAAGCGAGAGGGTGATGCTCTTCTCGTATGCGGCCACGATCCCGGGCAATGGGCTGGGCTTCGGCTGCTGCCTGACTACCATGCCTGAGGCGTGGCGGTTCTACGGAGGTTACATCGAGCCCGCGAACGCGCCTCTGGCGGAGCATCGGGTCACTGCGCGAAACGGACAGTGTTGAACTCCAAACCGTGGCGGAGAGGGTGGGATTCGAACCCACGATAGAGTTGCCCCTATAACGGTTTTCGAGACCGAGACCGCGAGGTCTATCGAGGTCTGTGAAGCGAGGCTCGATCTGGTCGGACCCCGCCAATGTGGGCGGGATCGGCCATCGTCGGTCATGGCCGATCAAGCGATTGGCAGCAAATTGGCAGTATCGATGGAGGGGCATGCTGCCGCTGGGCGTGTTGGAGGAGGCGGCGCGAGCCGCGCTAGGAGCAAACCCCCTGGTTCATGCCCCAGAGCGTGAGCACGGCCTGCGGTACCCCAAAGTCCGTAGTCACGCAGGTACCCGCGTGGAAAACGCCACGTAGGAGCCAGGGCGAGTTCGGAGATACCCGGATGTAGTAGGCCAGGCCAGTGCCTTCTTGCATCTCGACCTGATCCTGAAAGGTCGCGGTGGGGCTCGGGGTGAAGAGCACGTACGCCCACTCGCCGCCCTCGGGCATGCCAGCCCCGGAGCTTTTGGAGACCGTTACGGATCCCGTTGCGAAGAGGTCCGCTTCGCCTGGAGCCGAGTCTCGATAGCTGATGTAGACGCTGGTCATGGTCGAGAGATCGGTGGAGCTCAGGCTGGCTGGGGCGGGCGCAGCAGCCGGCGTGACGACCGGAGTGGCAGAAGGGGTCGCCTCCGGGGTTCCAACCGGCGCCGGCGTTGCCGTGGACGTTGGGGCTGGCGTGGTGACTTGAGGCGTGGGGGTGTGCCGGGAGACCGGTGGCGAGGAAGAGCACCCGGCGAGGATCAGCACGACCCCAACCGCCGACAGGAACCACGCGCACCCCCTTCTCATATTCCGGTGAACGTGGGTCGGAGACCAGGAGTTACGAGGGACATCGGTCGGCGTCCGCGAACCCCTGACCCCGGCGCCGGGGGTCAATGTAGGGGTCAGCCGGACGGTCTAGTCGACCTCCAGCCGGCTCAGCTTCAGCAGTCTCATTGCCCCTCTCGCCGCGCCGGGGTCGAAGAAGAACGGAGGCACGTCGGGGACCTGGGCCAGAGGCGCTCCCCTAAAGGTCGACTCGGGACGGCGCCTCGCCGCACCGGAGCGTCACGGGGCGGCACGAGGGGATGATCGTGAATGACGACGCGACACCACGGGACACGTGAGCCCGTTTCACTGATGCAATGTGAAAGGTGTCCGGATGGTTCGAGGTGTTCGGTCTTGCCCTGGTTGGACTCGCGGCCTGCGCCTCTCAACCTACCGCCCGTCCCTCCTCCTCGCCCCCGTCGCAAGCGACGCCGGTGGCACGGTCGACTCCGGCTCCGACCTCTATGCCAGCATCGCCTCCAACTTCCGCGTCGACGCAAGCGTCGACTCCAGCACCCGCCGCCACCACCCCAGGCAGGACGTACAAGACGGCACAGCAAGCGGCGGACGCCGGCGCCCAGGCTAGCGGCGCCGTCACCTGTTCCGCGCAGTGCCCGGGGCCCGAGACCTATTGGTCGACTCAGTCGGCGTGTTCGTCTACGACACTGGCGGGTGCGGCGCTGGTGGTCACTCCGGCCTGTTCGTCTGGGTATACCGTGGCCTCGGGGGCTGGCACACATTTACATGGGCGTCCACCCAGGTCGCCGATTTGCCGACCTCCGGCTGGGGATCTCAGATCACGATGGAAACGGGAGGAGGCTGCGTCAATGCTCACCAGGAGCCATCTACCACCGCCGCCGTTGTTGCCTGCTTGGGCGCAGCGGACGCAGTCATCCCCGCCGGCAGCAATCACGCCCCCTGGTACCCGCCGGTCTGGGCAGACGGACACGTTTGGTGGTTCGTCTTCCGGCTCACGGGCGGCGCCGGCTCTGGGAGCCAGGGAACCCCGCTGGGGTGGGTCGCCCTTGAATACCTGGTCTGCGGACGGGGGCCCAAGAATCTCAACCAGAGCTGCCAGAGCTGAGCGTCGCATCATCCCAAGGTGGTCCAGGAGCTGCTCGGGCACAGCTCGATCACGCTGACGCTGGACACCTACTCGCACGTGGTGCCGGCGCTCCACGTCGAGGTGGCGAAGCGCATGCAGAGCATCCTCGGGCTACCAGATGGCAGCAAATTGGCAGCAAGCAGTCTCTCGGTAGTTGATGAGGACTAGCGTGATGACCCGCTCCGCCAGGCCAAGACGGACGCTCCCG
>CAVTSA010000010.1:0-333212 GCA_963737225.1 Candidatus Dormiibacterota bacterium | reverse complement strand
CCCGGATATCGTCCTCGTAAAACGCATCCGATGACCTGCTTGCGAACGGGCTCGATGCTGTTCCTTGTTTGACGCAGCATGTCTGGCCGAAAACTGTCCGTCCGGTACCCGACCCCAACTGCGCCGCGATGGCCCGGAGCTGCCAACGGCCGATAAAGCCGACCGGCGCATGTCGCATGAGACGGTGCGCTCAACGCAGGATCTCGCCGAGTAAAGCCCAGGCGTTGACCACCGAACCAACCATCGCGCCGAGGAGGGCGGCCACGACCCAAACCTTGTGCCAATTTCGCGCCCGCCGAGCGCTCCTGATCGACCGCCGGTGAAGGGAACCATGGTGGTCCCGGACCCAGGGGACAACCTTCCCGGCTCCGCGGGACTCGGTCTCATGACGGCAGGGACGGTCGCTCCCTAACCTCCGTGGTGGCCGGCCAAACACCACCACCCGACAGGTCTCTCGCGACCACCACCCAGAAGGAGTCCTACCCGTGACGGAACGAGCCGTGCAGCGGATCACTGCGATGGCGGGCATCGCCATCGTGATCCTGGTCGTTGCCGGGCTGGCGACCTGGGGCAATCCCCAGTACACCGACCCGATCCACCTCACCAACGCGTACTACGTCGGACACCGGGGCGAGGCGCTCCTCAGCGTCACCCTCTTCCTGCTCCTCAGTCTCCCGGTCCTCGTATTTGGCACCGGGATCCGCACCGTCTTGCGCCGGCGGGAAGGCGAGGATGACCTGCTGTCCACGATCACGTTCGGGGCCGCCGTCGGCTGCTTCGTCTGGCTCTCGGTCTTCGGCGCCGTCAATGCGGCTCTCGCGCTGGTCGCGGGACAGTCGACCCAGGGGGAAGAGCGGCTCCTCATCGCGCTCGAATACAACGTCGATCAGCTCAACTTCCTGTTCATCGGAGCCCTTCTCGGAGCCGCGTCGCTCGCCATGATCGTGACCCGGGCGCTCCCGCTCTGGGTCGGCATCGTGGGCGCGTGCGGCGGCGCGCTCTTGCTTACGAGCAACATCAGCATGCTTGACCCGACGGGGCCGATCGGGAACATCTCCAACATCGGGGTGATCGGGCAGTTCCTCTTCGTGGGCTGGCTGATCGCCGTGAGCGTGATCCTCATCCGCCGCTCCATCTCCACCCCGGTCGCGTCCCGCGCGACCAAGCCGGACGTGGTGCCGGGGTGAGGAGGGTGGGCTCGCCGCGGTGACCCAACTCGGCCTACCGCGGCGGGCCCCATCTGTCATGCTCCGCACCTCAGCCATGGACGGACGCGCCGATCCATCCTCTCGGGTCGAGGCGACGCTTCAGGGACGCCGCCTGCTTGTGGCACGCGGTCTCTGGATCGCGATCGCGCTCGCCGGCGTCGTGACCTGGGCCTTCGACCTTCCCGTCTACTACCACAGCGCGCTGGTCTTCTCGAACGCCAACTGCTGCATGACACGGCTTCCGGAGGAGTGGCGTGATGGGTTGACCGCTTTGGGCCTCTCGCCCACCTTCTACGCCGCATACACCACGGTCGTGATGGCCGTCATCGGTTGGGTGATGGCGGCGATAGCGGTCCTCATCTTCGTGCGGAGATCGGACGAGTGGATCGCCCTCTTCATCTCGCTGACCATGCTCGGCCTCGGCATGACCGCGACCAACAACGACCTGGCGGCGCTCCAGCAGGCCTACGGCGCATGGGGGTGGGCGGTGGCAGCGTACGGACAGCTCCCCTATTACGCCTTCTTCCTGATCCCGATGCTCTTCCCGGACGGTCGCTTCGTGCCCCGCTGGACGGTCGCGGCAGCGGTGCTGGTCGCGCTGCTCGCGGTACTCGATGTCCTGTCCGAGGTGGTGTCGCTGCCTTCGAGTCCGGCTTCGACCGCGGTCTCGGTGCTGATCCTGTTGGTCGTCCTGGGAGCGGTGCTGGTCGGCCCGATCTACCGGTACGCACGGATCTCCACCCCAGCCCAGCGCGAGCAGACCAAGTGGGTCGTGTTCGCGCTCGTGATCGCGATCGCCGTGTTCGCCCTAGCCGGGCTGCTCGGTAACGCGGGGTTCTGGGCCCGACTCCCCCCCGCTGGGTCCGTTCTCTACGACCTGGGCAGCATCACCGTCACCGGGTGCGGCTTCGCGTTCGTCGCGGTCGCCTTCGCCATCGCGATCCTCCGCTACCGACTCTGGGACATCGACCTGATCATCAACCGGGCGGTCGTCTACGTCGCGCTGACGGTCAGCATCGTCGCGTTGTACGTCCTCATCGTGGGAGGCGCCGGGCAACTGCTGCAGGGCCGCTTCGACCTGCTGCTGTCCCTCCTTGCGACCGGTGTGGCGGCCGTCCTCTTCCAGCCGCTGCGGCTGGTGCTCCAGCGTGGCGTCAACCGGCTCCTGTACGGCCGCCGGGACGAGCCCTACGCGGTGATCTCGAGCCTCGGCGACCGCCTCCAGGGCACACTGGCGCCGGAGGCCGTGCTGCCGACCATCGTGCAGACGGTGGCCGACGCGCTGCGCCTGCCGTTCACGGGCATCGAGCTGCGCGGGGACGGGGGGCCGGGTCCGAGCGCCGCCGCCGGCACCCTGAACGGCGAGCCCGAACGGATACCTCTGCTGCATCAGGGGGAACGCGTCGGGGATCTGGTGCTGGGCCACCGTCTCGGCGAATCCGCGTTCTCGGCTGCCGATCGCCGTCTGCTGCGGGACCTCGCTCAGCAGGCCGGGGCCGCGGCTCGCACGGTGCTGCTGGTCGCCGACCTCCGGCGGTCACGCGAGGCGCTGGTGACCGCTCGTGAGGAGGAACGGCGTCGGCTCCGCCGCGACCTCCATGACGGGCTCGGGCCCGCCCTGGCCTCGATGGCGATGCGGAGTGAGCTGGCGCGAGAGACTCTGGTCGAGGATCCCGCGCGAGCCGATCCTCTGCTGGGCGATCTGACGCGAGAGCTCCAGGAGGCGACCGCCGAGATCCGCCGGCTGGCGCATGAGCTTCGACCTCCGGCCCTCGACGACCTGGGCCTCGTGGAAGCCGTCCGGAGCCAGTTGCTCCGCTTCGACTCCAGCCGGACCCGGATGGTGCTGGAGGCGCCGGACTCGATCCCTCCGCTCCCCGCCGCCGTCGAGGTCGCGGCCTTCCGCATCATCCTGGAGGCGGTGCACAACGTCGTCCGGCATGCGGGCGCCTCATCCTGCCGCGTCGCGATCTCGATAGACCCGGCGACGCAGGTCCTGGGGGTCGAGGTCCGGGACGACGGCATCGGGCTGGCGAGCGCCGGCCGGCCCGGCGTCGGACTGTCATCCATGCGGGAGCGAGCCGAGGAGCTGGAAGGTACCTGCCGGATCCAACAGCCGGCGAACGGTGGCACCCGGATCGTGGTGGAGATACCACTCGCTCTCCGCACCCACTCCGAGCCTGCCGCGGGCGAGGCCGGGCGGTGACTGACGAACCGGTCCGGGTGCTGCTGGTGGACGACAATGCGGGGTTCCGCCGCGGACTCCGGGCTCTGCTCGCGTCGACGCCTGACGTCTCAGTGGTCGGCGAGGCTACCGGTGGGGGTCAGGCGGCGATCCTGGCCGACCGCCTACAGCCGGATGTGATCCTGATGGACATCAAGATGCCCGACGTGAGCGGCGTGGAGGCGACCCGGCGGATAGTGATGGCAAGCCCACACATCGGCGTGCTCATGCTGACCATGCTGGAGGACGATGACTCGGTATTCGCCGCCATCCGAGCGGGTGCCCGCGGCTATCTCCTCAAGGGTGCGCCCAAAGCCGAGATCCTGCGCGCGATCCGGGGGGTGAGCGCGGGCGAGGCCATCTTCGGCGCCGCACTCGCCCGGCGGTTGATCGACTACTTCTCCGTGACCCGGTTGGAGGCGGCTCCAGCCTTCCCCGAGCTGACGCCGCGGGAGCATCAGGTGCTGGAGCTGATCGCCCAGCACCTGACCAACCCGGTGATCGCCGATCGCCTCGCTCTGAGCCCGAAGACGGTGAGGAACATCGTCTCCAGCATCTTCAACAAGCTTCAGGTCGCGGACCGCGCCGAGGCCATCATCCGAGCCCGGGACGCGGGACTGGGACGCCAGCGGAAGTAGACTGCCTGGCCCCAGGCGTGTGCCTGTCGTGAGGCTCGCGTTGGCGTCAGGAACGAAGCGTGCGCAGGCCGGTCCGGATTTCGCTGATCAGGATCTCGGGCTGTTCCAAGGCCGCGAAGTGCCCGCCCTTGTCGGCCTCGCCGTAGTGGATCAGATTGCTGTAGGTGTCTTCGATCCAGCTTCGTGGCAGGCGCGGGATGTCCCTCGGGAAGACGGTCACCGCGACCGGGAGCGTCAACTTCGGGCCGGCGAAAGTGGCCGATTTGTTCTCCCAGTAGATGCGCCCGGACGATGCTGCGCTGTTGGTGAACCAGTAGAGGGATATCGCGTCGAGCATGTCGTCGATGCTGAGGGCGTCCTCGGCGAGCCCGTGGTTGTCGGTCTTGGACTGGAACTTCTCGTAGATCCAGGCTGCCTGACCAGCGGGAGAGTCCGCCAGCGCGAATCCGACAGTCTCCGGCTTCGTGCCCTGAACGTGGCTCGACCCACCGAGATCGCCGGTGTAGAGGGCGAGGGTCTCCACGGCGTAGCGCTGTTCGGGCGACAAGGTGTCGGGTATCTGAGCGGGGAAGGCGTACTGAGTGTTCAGATGAACTCCGAGAAGCCCCTCAGGTTGCATGGCCCCGAGGGCGGTGGTGACGACGGCACCCCAATCGCCGCCTTGCGCGGCCCATCTCGTGTAGCCGAGACGCTTCACCAGCTCCACCCACGCGCTTGCGATGCGCGATACAGTCCACCCGGTCTCCGGGGGCTTCTGGGAGAACCCGAACCCGGGGAGCGACGGGACGACGACATCGAATGAATCGGCGGCGGCTCCTCCGAAGGAAACCGGATCGGTCAGCGGGCCGATCAGCTTCAGGAACTCGACGATCGAGCCCGGCCATCCGTGCGTGAGTATCAGCGGCATCGCGTTGGGACTCTTGGACCTGACGTGGATGAAGTGGATGTCCAGCCCGTCAATCTCAGTCAGGAATTGGGGGAAGCGATTGAGCTCGGACTCGAAGCGCCGCCAGGAGTAGCCGCGCTCCCATTAGTCGACCAGAGTTCTGGCGTTCTCTACGCGAACCCCTTGCGACCAGTCGCCCACCGTTTCCGGATCCGGCCATCGAGTTCTGGCCAGTCGCTGCTTCAATTCGTCGATCTCCGCATCCGAGATCGAGACGGTGAACGGCCGGACTGGGGTCGAGGTCGGCGGCATCGGTGCGGTCATTGCCTTCGTCTCCTGAGCTTCGAAACACAACGCCCGGTATTCGGGCACGGGCATCCCTCACGTAGCCTACGTTCGGTCACCAAGGGGCTTCTCAGCCGGATGCCGGCCACCTCTTTGTCTGACGGGTGATCGACGTGATGAGGCCTCGGCTGAGGGGCGCAGCGCGGATTCCTCAGCTCCACGGCAAGGCCAACGCGCTTACGGGCTCGTTCCCGCGCCAGAGCTTCGGCCGCACTGATCAGGGCGGCACCGACGCCATGGCCGTCCTATCGACTCGGGCCTTCAGGCTCGGCTCACTTCATGGTTTTGCTAGAGAGCCGCGATGCAGTCGATCTCGATGTCAAATTCGCCAGGCCAGGAAAGGACATTGACAAAGGTGCGAGCCGGCGGGTCCGCTGAAAAGTATCGGGCATAGATCTGATTTACCGCTGACAGATGCTTGACAGAGGTGCAGTAGACGTTGCACTTGAGGACTTTGTCCATCCCGGAGCCCGCGCTCTCGAGACACAGCTTCATCTGATCCATCACCAGCTGAGTCTGCCGTTCGATGGGAGCGTGAACCGCGACTTCGCCCGTCTCAGGATCCAGAGGCGCGATACTCGACACGTATAGTGTGTCGCCGTGGCGTACGGCCATCGAAGAAGGCGACTTCAACCTTTCGAGATGACTCGAAAGCGGTTCGACGCGAATGGCCTCACGGTCCATGGCTCATCTGGTCCTTCGTTCATGACGCTATGCGACGGCCTCGACGGTACATCACACAAGCTTCGGCGCCAATCGAAATGACCAGCCGGGGTCTCTTCCTAGCTCGCGCACTCGTCAGGGGGAACTCTGCTTCGATCGGCATCCGCAGCTTCCCGTCGGAGGCAAGCTTGGCGATCGCTTCCAGGGCGATGATGCGGGATGGAAGCACGCCGAGCCGTTGCAACTTCGAGACAGGCGGCCAGTACCGTGAGATCGAAGGCGCCCCGCGGTCAGGCAAGGGCGTCACGAAGGGCGGTCAGATCGACCGTGCAGACCGGACAGTCGCAATTGTTCTCGGCGATCGGGCGGCGCCCCCCGAGAGGAGTTAGAACGTAGTCCACGACAGCGGACCAAGCGTCGAACTTGACGTCCAGGGCGGCAGTGGCCAGGAAGTTGCGAACCAGGTCAGCGCACGGCGGATCCCACCGATCAAGCGCACGAAGCACCTTCTTGCTGCCGAACCACCACTCCCCGTGGAGGCGGAAGTGTTGCTCCAGAAGCTCACCTACGCCTACGTGCATGCAGTACAGCGCGGTGTTTGGATCCTCGCGCAGGTTGCGGCGGACTTTGTCATCGATGTGATAGACCAACGCCGCTGCGTCCTGCCGGTCATCCTGCGTCGCCCGTGCTCGGCGTTCCGTAAAGAGTCGCTCCTGGAGCCGCTGCAGGTCGCCGGTCTTGTCGAAGAGGATCACGGCACGGGCCAGGGTGGATCGTCGGGCCCCACTGCGATGCCACATCTCAGCCAAATCCGCAATCTGCCGTATCGAGCGGAACGAAATGTCGACCTTGTGTCCCCAGTATCCCGGGTGATTGATGTTGGGACAGCGGTTGTCCTCGTCGATAAGGACGATCGCGTCGAGGTCGCTGTGGTGGTCGCTGTCGCCTTCCGCCACGGACCCGAAGATCAGCGCTCCGAGGTAGCGCGGGTGGTTTTGGAGTGCTCGAACAGCGTTGACCGCGGGTTCGAAGCGATCCGGGATCATCCGTTCGGACATCGTCGTCAGGGTAGTCGCCGCGCCCGGGCCGTCGGCTGCAATGCGGGTCTCTGATCGGGCTCGCTCGGGAGGGGCTACCCCGAGGAGATGCAACAGGGGCACGTGCGGCGGGCGCTTGGGGGGGCACGCTGTGTGGTCGATCGAGCAGGACGCCTGCGCGTAGCGTCTGAACCGTCGTGGACACCGCCGACCCGACCCCGGAGCCACAGCCCATCGGTCGATTCGAGCCCGCTTACGCAGGCACACCACCCTGGGACATCGGGCGCCCGCAACCCGCGTTCCTCACACTCGCTAGCGCGGGGAGGATCGGGGGACGGGTCCTTGACGTCGGTTGCGGCACCGGCGAGCATGCGCTGCTCGCGGCCAGCATGGGTCTGGAGGCGACAGGTCTCGACGGAGCGCCGACGGCGATCCGGATCGCGCGGGAGAAGGCACAAGCTCGCGGCCTCCAGGTCCGATTCCTGGTTGGGGACGCGCTCGACCTGGGCGCGCTCGGGGAACGGTTCGACACCGTGCTCGATTCAGGCCTCTTCCACGTCTTCGACGATGAAGCTCGGACCCGCTACGTAAAGAGCCTCGGCGTCGCTGTCGCTCGCGGTGGCCGGTATCTGATGCTCTGCTTCAGCGACCTGGAGCCGGGTGGGGACGGTCCGCGTCGCGTCAGCCAGGCCGAGATCCGCGCAGCCTTCGAAAGTGGCTGGCGAGTGGTCTCGATCGAGCCGGCCAGGCTCGACATCACGCTGCGGCCCGACGGCCCGCTGGCCTGGCTCTCGGAGATCGTGCGCGAACAGTGAGGGCAAGGCGCGGGTTGAGCCGGCATCACACTTTCCGAGGACCAACATCAAGCCGTGAACATGCCCTCAGGGCACGTCGAAGTCGTAGCCAATCGGACTCGTCCGATCCCACCAGCCGCCCATTCGTTTGCTCTTCGACGGAGAGGGACGGTGGCCCGAACGCGACGAGAGCAAGCTCGCGCGACTCCTCCAGTCCGGACCTGCCGTCGCAGGCTGGCGTGGACACGAGGTCGTCGCCTTCGCGCGCGCGGTGACCGATGACGGGTGTCGGGCTTACATCGAGGATGTCGTCGTGGGTCAGGACCATCGTCGCCACGGAATCGGCGGCCGCCTGGTCCGCGCGTTGCATGAGGAGTTGGGCGGCGGGATGATCGTCACGGCCTTCTTTCACAACTAGCTGCGATCCTTCTACGGTCGACCGGGATACACGGCAACACGCCAGGTCGTAGCTCATCGACGGGCGGACACGCGGCCAGTTGACGGTTAGATTCGCGCTGACCGTCTGAGCGAAGGATCGTTCTGCCGTCAGCTCTTGTTCAGCTCCTCGGCGAGCATCACGATGATGCCGCTGGGGCCGCGAACGTAGGTGAGCTTGTACACGTCCCCGTAGGTCGCCACGCCGCGCAGCGGGTGGCAGCCGTGCCTGGCGGCGATCTCCAGGGCCGCGTCGATGTCATCGACTGAGAAAGCGACACGGTGCATGCCGATCTCGTTAGGCCGGGTGGGCTCGGTCTCGATCGCGTCGGGGTGGATGTACTCGAAGAGCTCGAGGCGACCGTTGCCGTCTGGCGTCTGGAGCATGGCGATGTTGGCGTGGTTGCCGTCGAGGCCGACGGCGGTGTCGGTCCACTCTCCACTGACCGTGTCACGGCCGAGGAGGGTCAGCCCGAGGTCGGCGAAGAAGACGATCGCCGCTTCAAGGTCGCGGACGGCGATGCCGACGTTCTCGAGTTTGATGGCATGCGTTGCACGCTACGCAAGCCGGACGACGCGGCATCTGGGTACCGGTCAAGGTTCACCCCGAGGGCCCGCTCAGCCCGGATCGGGTTGGATCCGGATGTCCCCGGACTGGTCGACCGCGGAGATCACGTTGTGCGACGACGGGTCGGTGGGCACGTCCACCGTCGTGGTGCCGGAGTCGGCCTGGGTCGACACCTTATAGGTTCGTCGCCGCGCCCGCATTCCAGGCGGCATACGGAGTGGTACGCCTGGTAGGGCAGGCCCAAGGCAGGTACGGTCCCGGGTTGGCCTGGACGGTCGGCCACCTCCTCTTCCTGACCGGGCTCCTGCTGTTCGCACCCGTTCTGCTGGGCCTGTACCACCTGGTGCCCACCACCAGCCGAGCGCGCCGGCTGGCCGCGCTCGTGACCGTGACGGTCGCCGGTGTTGGTCTCCTCGTCTTCGTTCGTGTAGCGCTCATCGATCTGGTTGTCGGGCTCCGCGCGGCGGACCACCAAGCAATGGACACGCTCTACGGACAGATCGGAGACTTTCCGGGGTGCTGCCGGCCGCGTTCTACAGCCTTGGTCCACTGCTCTTCGAGGTCGGTCTGGCCGCGCTCCTGATCCAGCTCGCGGTGCTGCGGCCCCGCCGCCTTCCCTGGTGGAGCCCCGTGCCGTTTCTTGGTGGCTTGGTTCTGATCAGCATCGATCTGGATCTGCTCCCGGTGGGCGCCGCGCTCTTCGCGTTCGCGCTCGCCCAGCAGCGTGCGGACCCCGAGCTCGGGCACTCGCGCCTAATACCACCCCCTTGTGAGCGGTGAGCCGACCTGCAAGTGTCGGCTTGGCGCTTTGCAACGGCCCATACGGTCGGAGCGGTGGCTATTCGCCCATCTCGGCACCAGCCCAGTCCGGCGAATGCCGCCAAGAGCTTGGGAATCGAGCCGGTGGCGGTTTCCGAGTTGGCCCGCCGGCCCCAAGACCACGGCCTTGATGGAGAGCGGGAAGCTCGGGTCTCCTGCTCGATGTGTGGGTGGATGAGTAGGTGAGTTGAAGTGCGGCGCACGCCGTCCCGAATACGATCACTTGATGTTCAAGCAGAGATGCGTAGGAGGGGTTCGGCGTGCGCCGAGATGGAGTTTGGCGTGGTGCTCTGGTGCTCGGAAACGTCAAGCTCCGGTGGTTGTGGAAGGGTATGCTCGTGGTACGACCCGGCCCGCGACGATGGGGAGCCCTGGATCTCGGGTGCCGGCGGGGCTTGGGCGGAGGCGAAGGTGGGTCGGGTGAGCTGCCCCCAGCACGGGGTGGTGGTGGAGCGGGTGCCGTGGCCTGGCACGGGTATCGCGCTGAAAGGTCAGGCTGAAGGTTGTTTCTCCACATCGCCGCCTCGCCGTCTCGGCGCCGTGGACCCTGCACCGGGAGGTCAGGACTGACGAGGAACCGAAAGCGCCGCCACGGTCAGCGACACACTTCGGGACCCTGCGAACTGGCTGAGGAGGCACTTCTGACGGGCCGCCTCGCTGGGATCTTGGCAGTTATCGCTTGTGATCGCGATCGACACCCACCGGATCCAGGTATTCCTCGGCAGGCAACAGCCCGTAGCGCATCGCGAACAGGCTCGCTGTGGCCCGACTCGAAGCCCCGATCTTGGTGTAGATGTGCTCAATATGATTGCTCACCGTCTTGGGAGCGATCACGAAGCTCCGAGCGATCTCCTTGGTGGACATACCCCGGACGAGGAGCCTGAGAACCTCCACTTCGCGGCGAGTGAGGCCTGCCGGACCCTCGCGGCGCTTGGGTACGCGATGGCCGACGCTCGCGAGCACGGCATCGACGGCCTCGGCATCCAAGCGTGCAGCCTTGACGTCACCGAGAAGCTCCGCTGCCGCTGCCTCCGCCGATTTGGGCAGTCGATACGGGCGGGGTTCCCGCATCGCCTGGTACTCGTCTGCCGCACCCAGAACCTTGGCCAACGGGGTTATCGCAGCGCCTGAGAGTCCCCTCGGATAACCGGAGCCATCCAGGCGCTCTCGATGCTGAGCTGCGAGGGCACCCAGTGACCGAAGGGCCGGTGCTCCGTGCAGCATGCGTTCGGTCAAATAGGGATACATCCGAACCCGCTCCCATTCCCCTACGCCGAGCGGCCCGCGCTTGTCCCAGATTGCATTGGACACACCGAGCCGGCCAAGGTCATGCACCAACCCTGCACGCCGCAGCGTGCCTACTTCGTCGTCCGACAGCCCCATCCGTCGACCTGCGGCCGCGGCGAGGTTGGAGACCGCCCGCGAATGACCCAGCATGTAGGGCGATTTGACATCAGCGAAGTCAGAGATCGCCTCCAGCGCATCGTCGAACTCTGCTTCTGAGAGCACGACCGCCAGGGCGGGTTCGGAGTTGATTACGGCATCCCACGGCCCGTCAAGATCTCCCAGGATCGCCTCAGCACCTTCACACAGCAGTTCGGCCATCGCTGGGTCGAACTGGGTGCCGCTGCGTTGGCACGCCAGTGCTGTTGCGGCATCGCGGCCGCCGACCCGCTGGGCGACCTCGATGAACTCGGCGAGTTGCACCAGTCGCGCTCCCGCCGGTGCCTGCTCGCCCTTTAGCCCGCTGGGCCACCCGCGTCCGTCCCAGCGCTCATATGCGGCCCGAAGGTTGTCACACACATCGCGCCCGAGACCGAGCCGCTCCGCCAGCAGGGCCGCAATCCGAGCGTGCGTGGCGAGCATGCCGTCCAGCTCGTGGCGCCCGGCGACCGCGAACTCGAGCCCGACGCGGAGCCGATGAAGGGGTGGATTGCCCGCGCCGACCATCTGGAGAGTCGAGAGTGCGGCCGCGACGGTGTGAGCGTCATGACCGTATTTCCCCGACTTCAGGGCGATGTCATCTCCGAACCACTTCGCCTGTTCGTGGGCGTCGGCATGGCAACCGACGTTGACGAGCAGAGCGGTGTAGTACACGGCCGCTCGGGCACGCTCGTCCATGCCCAATCGCTCGGCGAGCCGAAGCGATATGAGGCACTGGCGCAGCACGTGCTCCATCGGCTGGCCGAAGCCGAGGTCGATCCCAAGCGAAAGCGCCGCCACCAGCTCCGCCAAACGCACGCCTCCGGGTTGAGGATCGCGCCTCACGCATTCAGGCTACCGCGCTCCCGGGCAGAGGGAAAAATGAGGTGAACGCCTCATGACCCATGCCGGATCGCTTCCTACGGTTGAGCTCATGACACTCGACAGCTCGATCACCGCCAGCACAGGAAGGTTCGTACGCGCGAATGGCATCGACATCTACTACGTGGAGGCCGGAGCCGGTCCGCCGTTGGTCCTTCTCCACGGGGGTCTGGTTTCGACGAGCCCCATGTGGGATGGGCACCCCTTCGCCTATGTCTCCCACATGGCGAAGCTGGCTCAGCACTTCCGGGTCATCGCGCCTGAATGCCGGGGTTGCGCCAGAACCACCCATCCAGGTGGCACCATCTCCTATTCGCAGCTCGCCGACGACGTTGCCGCCTTCATCCAAGCACTCTCTCTGGACCGTCCGATGATCGCCGGATTCAGCGACGGGGGCATCCAATCGGCGCTCGTCGGCATTCGTCATCCCGGGTCGGTGCGCGCGATCGTAAACCACGCAGGCCATGACGTCTTCAACCCATCCGCACCCACTTTCAGCATCATGCGGGGGATGCTCGGAGGGAGCCCGGAGGCAACCAAGGCCGACCCGGAGGCCGCAATGCGCGGCGCAGGAGCTTCGGAGGAAATGCGTGCCTCGTTCGACATGATGCGAGCCGATCAAGATCGGGCGCAAGGGCCGAACTACTGGAAAACCTATCTCACACTGGCGTTCGATCGGACCACGCGATCACCGGGTTATACACTCGTGGACTTCCGCGAGATCAGCGTCCCCACGCTGATCCTGGTCGGCGACCGAGACGGGTTCTGCAGCGTCGAGGAGGGTGTCCAGGCGTACCGGATGCTGTCCAACGGCGAGCTGGCGGTCCTTCCCAACACGGGGCACTACATAACGCCTTACGCGATCGACGCCATGATAGAGTTCTTCGAGAGACAGCCCTTGCCTGAGGACGCCTGAATGGCACGAAATCTACCATGTTGAGGAGCTCGGGGGCTCCGGCTCCAGGGCGCCGCCCGGCCCTATTATCAGGTGTCGGGGCCGGGCGGCTGTAGCATCTCCACGGAGGTGACGATCGCTATCCGAGATCCGTTTTCTCAACATGGGCCAAGTCGGTGAAACATCGGCCACTGGGCTGAACGCGACTCCAGCCGATCGAAGATCTCGGTGTTGGTGATTAGGAACGCGTCTTGATCTGTGCGACGACGTCGCGTAGTTTGTAGCGCCGGACCTCGCGGAGCAGGTCGAAGAGGTCTGGGATGCCGTACGGTCGCGCTCGGAAGGCGAAGGTCCGCTCGACTCGCGCGTCGGCGATTGCGGAATTTGGCCGTTTGGGACTGGTGGCTGATGCTCGATCGGCCGCACCGCGCCCTCTCACGCCTGGAGGCACAAGAGGCAACGAAGTTGAGTCTGCACCTGGCCGAGAGGCTGGATGTCAGAGCCCCTTCGGGAAGCGTGAACCTCTGGCCCTCATGACGCCGGCACGTGTCTCACTATCTCGGACGTACTGCAATCATGGTTGCTGTGGGGCGGGCAGTAGCTCGAAGGTTGCCAGTTCAGCCGGCGTAGCAGCGTCGGCTCCGAGGGAGGGCTGGGCCGCGAGTCCGTATCTCTGCTCCACCATGCGCTGGGCCGCGACTCCATACTTCCCTTCGGCCAACCGTTGTAGCGATCGAGCCTCCTCGAGGTCGGCTACGTGCCGTGGCACCACCGGGACGTCGAGCCCGCCCACGTGGAGCATCCCTCGGCCCCGGGCTAGAAGGTTCTGAGGCCAGTCGCTGCTCATGCCGCGGCCGGACCGTATGAACACCCGCGACCATCGCCCCAGACCCAGATAACTGTCCGGTGAGGGCGGCCGGTGTTGCGCCCATAGGTTGTCAATTCGACCTCCGGTTCCCGCGCGACCGCCTCCAGGACCTGCTCGGTAAACTCCCTCATGCTGACGTTTACCCCTGGCGAGGGCCGCGGCTTCCCTCCGGCCGGGACGACTGACGACCAAGGCTCGGCCTGGCTACACCCACTTCGAGTTCAGGTGGCGCCATCCAAGCCACCGTCAGAGCCTTTCAGCGCGATTCCTTGATGAAGTCGAGCTAGCCAACGGTGTCAGTGGAAGGTCGCAGCAGGATGCGCTGCTGCGGTCGGTCCAGGCCAGCCAGAGCGGCAGCACCGCCGCGCCTGAGATGAACAGCATCAGGTCGGAGAATTTGTCGTTGTCGGCTGCGTAGGAGGCGGCGGTGACCAACATCACGAACCCGACGATGATCGTGTAGCCAGGCCACACGCGCCGCGAAGGACGTCGTTGGAGTGCGGCGATTGGGAAGCTGAGCATTCCGGCGCCGATCAGCGTGAACGCGGTCAGTGCAAACGTATCGTCGATCGTATCGATGGTGAAAGCGATCGAGTTGGTGGTCTGGATCGGGTTGTCGTGAGTGGCCATCAGTCCGACGGCACGGTGACCGCCAAGCACCAGGGCTCCTCCGGAAATCCACAGCAGGCGGCGGCGTTGTGCAACGAGAGGATGGCCAGGAACCCCTGCACCTCGGCGCCGGAGCGGTAGACGACAAACGAGGCGGGCATCGGGCCGGGTGTGCCTGCCCAGCAGGGAATGCGCGTTTTCTACCGCTGGGAAGCCACGACCTTGTCCCAGGAGATGTACTACACATCGATCGCGATGCCGCATCTCGAACCCGCCAGCCGATGACGTTATCGCGCCGCTGTCCAGGTCGCGCCTTGGGCGAGCGGAGTTCGACGCGGCCGTACGGCAAGCGCTGCGCGATCTAGGCCGACCGGACCTGTTGGTCCGTAACCCCCTGCTGAGCTGCCGCCTCGTCATCGACACCGCCCAGGGGCAACCGCCGACCACGGCGCTCGTCGAACTCATCGAGCAGGCCGCCGAGCTGCTACGTCAACACCCTAGGGACGAGAAGCTCCACCGCGCCATCGACCGCACCTATTTGCGGCCCGCTCCCACGCAGGAAATCGCCGCCGAGTTGCTGGACTTGCCCTCCAGTACCTACCGGCGCCATCTCACTCAGGGCGTATCTCGCATCACGAGCCGGCTCTGGGACCGCGAGAACGCACCGTCCACCAACGGAAGCTGAACGCGCGCGGGCCACCACCGCGACCATCGCTCGCTGCTCCGGGTCCAAGGTCGACGTGGCTGCGCACTTCACATCCCCATTGGTCCTGGGCGGGCGGGTGGGTCGTGCCACTTTCGGCGATTCCTGACAACTTCGGTCCGAACGGCCGTAGGAGAAATGTCTCCGGCTCCTCGGAGGATCGCAACAGCACCTCATGCGGAGTGGCGATGCCCGCGTTTGACAAGCAGGTGCAAACCCCGTTTCTCGAGCCCGATCGGGCTCGTCAGCTGCTCTTCGGCATCCGGCGCCGCGAGTCGACTCCGACGACCGGCACCATGCCCAAAGCCACTCAAAACGACGAGAGGGGAGGGGAGGGTCGCGCTCCATCCTCACCCGAGGTAGTCCCGCCGGCGCTCGCGGCCCGATCGGCGCCTTCGCCCGCGGCCTCCGACGTAACGCGGCTGGCGGTCGGGCCGCAGCTACGAGTTCAGCCTTTCGGACGGCGCCAGGGTGGTCGGCGTACTGCGAGCACTCGAGGTGCCGGGTGAGGCTGACGGAGCCGGCGCGCCCCCGATGTGGGTGACCAGCGACTCGCGAGATCACTACTTGGACAGTCGGAACCTAGCCGCCCTCAGGCGGAGTCGCGGTGGCGTTTAAGTCGGCGCGCACGTCCGGCTCCTGAAGCTGCGGGGCACAGGGACCTCGCTTGAGGCGGTTGCGCAGGTGAGGAGGTTTGATCGGCCGGGGTGTCAAGTCACGCTAAGTGAAATACCCTGCCTGGCAGCCGACTGGATAAGCTGGGCGGATGTCGCGTCGCGCGATCGAGATTCACATCATCGCGGACTCGACGGGTGATACCGCAGCCCGAGTCGCCAGAGCCACCGCTGCCCAGTTCGAATCACATGAGACGACGATCGTTCGCCACCCCAGAGTCACAACGGAGGCCTCGGTTCGGGGAGCGTTCGAGACCATACATCCCAAATCCGATTCCCTCCGCCCCGATCTCGGCGTCGCCGTTTTCTACACGCTCGTGGATGATGCGCTGCGCGGCCTCGTGGAAGAGCTCTGCTCGCAACAGGGCATACCCCACTTCGACCTGCTCGGCCCGGCGCTGGCGGCGGTTGAATTGGCCAGTGGGGATCGGGCCGAGCACGTCGTCGCCCGGATCGTCGGGGCGGTCAATCGCGACTACTTCAAGCGGATCGCCGCCATGGAGTTCGCCGTGCGGCACGACGATGGGCAGTTCCCGGGCGAGTTGCCGAGCGCCGACATCGTCCTCGTCGGCGTCTCGCGCGCTGGGAAGACGCCACTGTCCATGTACCTCGGCTACCTGGGTCACAAGACGGCGAATGTGCCTCTGGTCCGCGGCATTGACCCACCCCGTCAGCTCTTCAGCATCGACCGCTGGAAGATCGTGGCGTTGACCATCGACGCGCAGCGCCTGGCCACGATCCGCGGGCGCCGGGTCGCGGCCGTAGGCTCGCCCGGGCGCCGGGACGGATACGCAGAGCTGATTCGCATCTACGACGAGCTGCACGAGGCCGGCCGGGTCCTGCAACGGCTCGCTTGTCCCGTGATCGACACCACGAGCCTTGCGCTGGAAGAGGCCGCGGAGCGCGTGACTGAGCTCGTCGGCGATCGCAAGCGGGCATATCAGTGAGCGCAAGCGGCAACCGCCTGCCGGAGCTGGAAGCCGATCCGTAACACCGAAGGGGGAGATCTCGGGTGAGCGACTCCGAAACGAAGTACGTGTACGACCTGTCTGAGGCCGACGCGAGCATGCGGGATCTGCTCGGCGGCAAGGGGGCGAACGTCGCCGAGATGCGCGGCATCGGGGTGCCGGTGCCGGACGGGTTCATCGTCACGACGACGGCCAGCGTGGAAGCCATGAAGCGGGGCGGAAATTGGCCCGAGGTGTTGTGGGGTCAGATCCAGGGCGGGTTGGACCGCCTGGAGATGCGGACCGGTCGCAGGCTCGGCAACGCTGAGAGGCCGCTTCTCGTGTCCGTTCGCTCTGGCGCCGCCATCTCGATGCCCGGAATGATGGACACCATCCTTAATCTCGGGATCTCCGACGAATCGGTCGCGGCACTGGGAGCGGAGTCGGACAATCCGCGGTTCGCGTGGGACTCCTATCGAAGGTTCCTACAGATGTACGGCGAGGTCGTGGAGTCAGTCCCATCCCACGTCTATGAGGACGCGCTCTATTCCCTCAAGCACCGGCGTGGCTTCACCGAGGACACCCAGCTCGGGTCCGACGACTTGAGGGAGCTGGTGCGGACGTTCAAGGAGCTGTCCCGCCGGCACACAGGCGAGGAGCTCCCCACCGATCCCCGCGAGCAGCTGCGGCGCTGCGTCGACTCGGTGTTCCGGTCCTGGCTCAATCCCCGTGCCGAGGTGTACCGGCGCATCAATCACATCCCCGATGACCTCGGAACGGCGGTGTCGATCATGCAGATGGTCTTCGGCAACCGTGGCGAATCGTCGGCCACCGGTGTCTGCTTCACACGCAACCCTTCGACCGGCGCCAGGGAGCAGTACGGGGAGTTCTTGATCAACGCACAGGGGGAGGATGTGGTCGCGGGAACCCGTACCCCGAGGCCACTCGCGGACATGGAGTCGCAGCTGCCGGACGCGTATCGACAGCTGCGCCAGACAATGCAGCGCCTGGAGTCGCACTACCGCGACATGCAGGACATCGAGTTCACGGTCGAGGAGGGGAAGCTCTACCTCCTCCAGACTCGCAACGGCAAGCGCACCGCACCGGCGGCGATCAAGATCGCCCGCGACCTCGTCGAGGAGGGAGTGATCGACCGCCGCGAAGCGCTGCGGCGGATCGAGCCGGAGCAGCTCGACCAGCTCCTGCACCCGGGCATCGACCCCAGGGCCAAGAAGACGCCGCTGACAGTCGGCCTCAATGCTTCACCGGGGGCGGCCGTTGGTGGCATCGTCTTCGACGCTGATACCGCCGAGGAGTGGGCACACGCCGGTCGGCAGGTCGTGTTGGTCACCTGGGAGACGACGCCCGACGACATCCACGGTGTTATCGCGGCACAGGGGTTGTTGACCGCGCACGGTGGAATGACCTCTCATGCAGCCGTGGTCGCCCGCGGGATGGGCAAGCCCTGCGTCGCCGGCGCCTCGGAGATCAGGGTCGACCGCGACACGAGGACCTTGGTGGTCGGCGATACGGTCCTCCGTGAGGGGGACGTCATCACGCTTGACGGGTCGACCGGCGAGGTCTTCCAGGGAGCACTGCCCCTCATCCCGCCGCAGGTCAACGAGGATTTCCAGGCCGTGGTCGGCTGGGCCGACGAGTACCGGCGCCTCGGAGTGCGCGCCAATGCCGACACCGGGGCCGACGCGCGAAGGGCCAGAGAGCTCGGCGCTCAGGGCATCGGGCTCTGCCGTACCGAGCACATGTTCATGGATGCCCATCGGTTGCCGGCGGTGCACCGCATGATCCTGGCCGACGACGAGAGCGCCCGTGTCTCCGCACTCGCGGAGATCCTGCCCATGCAGCAGTCAGACTTCGAGGAGATCTTTACCGCGATGAGCGGGCTCCCCGTCACCATCCGACTGCTCGACCCGCCGCTTCACGAGTTCCTGCCGTCGCTCCTCGAGCAGGCACTGGAGGTTCAGCGGCTGCAGATCGAGCATGGGGACGAGATGACGCTGGCGACGGCGTCAGAACTCCTCAAGCAAATCCAGAGATTGACCGAACAGAATCCCATGCTGGGGACCCGGGGCGTCCGGCTGGCATTGCTCTATCCGGAGATCCCCGAGATGCAGGTCCGCGCCATCGCCCGGGCCGCGCTGGCGGTGTCTGACCGCGGAGGCGATCCACGGATCGAGATCATGGTGCCTCTGGTTGCCTACGTCGAGGAGCTGCGGCGGATGCGCGAGATCGTGGACCGCACTATCACCGATGAGTTCACCCGGGCCGGCAGGAGCATCGCCTACACCGTCGGGACCATGATCGAGCTGCCCCGAGCGGCGCTGTGCGCGGACGAGATCGCGGCTCACGCCGACTTCTTCTCCTTCGGCACGAACGATCTGACGCAGACCGCGATCGGTATCTCTCGGGACGATGCGGAGGGTGCCTTCCTCGCGGCCTACATCGATGAACGCATTGTTCCGACCAACCCGTTCGCCTCGATCGACGTCGAAGGCGTTGGTCAACTGGTTCGCATCGGGGTTGAACGGGGTCGATCTGCAAACGCGAGCCTCAAGTTGGGTGTCTGTGGCGAGCACGGCGGCGACCCGACTTCGATCGAGCTTTTCGAAAGGCTGGGGCTGGACTACGTCTCCTGCTCGCCCTACCGGGTGCCGATCGCGCGTTTCGCGGCGGCCAGGGCTACGCTCGACGCCGCGCCGTGAGGCAGGCGATCGTCCGTCCAACGGTGGTTTCCCGCGACTTGACTGAGCGCCCTGATCCTCGAGTGACCCGGGCGCAACGTCTTCGAATGGGCCGGCTCCGCGACACCAACCGCATGCGTTGCGTCGATCAACGGGAAGCCGGAATCCGTCCGTGAACGCCCGAAGCATGCTTCGGGCTGGTTCGGAAGTCGAGCCGGCGCGGCCATTTGCACAGCAAGTGCGACCAGCGACATCCCCCTCGCCGCCGAACGCTCCCGACGGCGTAGATCCGTGGAGGCCAGAGAAGTGCCCTCCGACCTCCACGGTGTCGCACCTAACGAGAGCGGGTGGCCATGCCACTCCGGAAACCGGTCGCCGCCACCAGCAGCAGCCAGACCACCAGGAGGAGAGCGGGAGTCCCGATCACGGACGCGACCAGCAGCACGCCGATCACCATGCCGGCCACAGCGAGCCAGCCGGGCAGGGCTGTGCGCTGGCGCCGGGCCGCCAGGCTGAGCAGGAAGATCGCCGTGGCGAGTGAATAGACGCCGCCGAAGAGCATTACGCCGATACCGGCCTGTCCTGCCGTGATCGCCGACGAAACCCCCACGAAGGTCCCGCCGCCGAAGCTCGCACCGGTGAAGAGCCGGACCCCGGTCGGCGCCAGGAGGATCTCGGTCCCGACGATGATGAGCGCCGAGCCCACGATCGCGATCGTGTGCCCGACCCGAGTCAGCATCGTGTCGGCCAGCCGCGAGCTGAGCTCGGTGAAGAACCACATCATCAGCAGGCAGCCGGCCACTGTGATCAGCCCGAAGATGGCTCCTGTCACCAGGTTGCCTGTGGAGCGGTAATAGTCGGTCACGGCGGTCTCTGACGTCGTGCCTCCGCCAGGCGGCCCCAGGAACAGCGATCCTCCAAAACCGATGGTGAAGACGAGCGCGGTGGCGACCGCGGCGACCCGGCCACGAACCTGGCTTTGGCGGTTGGAGGCCGGGGCCGTGACGAGTGGCACGGCTCCGCCCGCGGCTCTGACTTCTGACGACTGACTCATGGCGAATGCCCTCCTTGGGGTGGGTGTTTGCTGTGCCGCGCTCGGCGGCCAGTAGCAAACAGTCTTTCGCCACGCCCGCGGTCGGGGCCAGCCGGACGGCACCCAATCTCGGTGGATCCCAGCACCCCCAGCCGGGGTAGGCCAGCACACCCTGAGGATCTGGGTAGCAGCTTCCTTTTCAGATCCGGCGGGCCGTGCGACACTTCCGCCGTGACGCTCGCGGTCGTGCTCGCCGAGGACAGCTACCTGATGCGTCAGGGCGTGAGCCGGCTCCTGGAGGGCGGCGACTCGGTGGCGCTGGTGGCCACCGCCGAGGATCTGCCGTCCCTGCTTGCCGCCGTCGACGAGCACGCGCCGGACGTGGTCGTGACAGACATCCGAATGCCCCCAACGAATACCGACGAGGGCATCCAGGCAGCCGCCGCGTTCCGCGAGGGACATCCGCGGGTCGGCGTGGTGGTCCTGAGTCAGTACGACGAACCCGAGTACGCGCTGAAGCTTCTGGCCCGCGGCGCCGACGGGCGCGCGTACCTTCTGAAGGACCGGCTCTTCGACGCCGGCGCCCTGCTTCACGCCGTACGGGAGGTCGCGGCCGGTCGCTCGGTCATCGACCAGCAGGTGGTGGAGAGCCTGGTGGCGGCGCGGAACCGGTTCGCCAGCTCGTCGCTACGCGGTCTGAGCGAGCGCGAGCTGGACGTGCTTCGCCAGATGGCGCAGGGGAAGAACAACGATGCCATCGCGGCCGCGCTCTTCGTCTCCGTGCGGGTGGTCGAAAAGCACATCAACGCGATCTTCTCCAAACTGGGGTTGGGCGAGGAGCCGGACGTGCATCGGCGGGTCAAGGCGGTCCTGATCTACCTCTCCCACGGGACCGCGGCGGGATGAGGCGGCTGACGATCGCCGGCTGGGCGCTGCTCGCATGCACCGCCCTGGCCTGGACCTCGGACGTAATCCTGTTCCTCCAGACAGGCGCCGGGGGAGGTGCGCAGCCGGTCCCGTTCTGGTATGTGCTGATCTGGGCAGGCACCTGGTTGGCCTTCGCGGCCATCGGTGGGCTGATCGTTGTCCTTCGGCCCGCCAACCGGATCGGCTGGTTCCTGGTTGGCATCGGCTTCCTCCAAGGGATCAGCAGCGCATGGGGGAGCGCTATCCACCTCCTGTATGTGACGCCATCCTGGCACCACGCCGCGGCCTGGCTCCTGCTGCTGATGACGCCGACCAGTCCGCTGGCGTTCTTTCTGGTGGTGGAGGTCCTGCTGCGCTTTCCGGACGGCGCCCTGCCTTCCCGCCGGTGGCGATGGGTGGAACGGGCCCTGGCCGTGGTCGTGGTTGCGGTGGTGGCCGACTCGCTGATCACCCCTACCCCGCCCCTGACGGGTCTGCCGGCCAGCCCCCTGGCCAACCCGGCCATCGCCAGGGTCCTTGACCCCTTGACGTCTTTCAACCTGGTCGCCATCTTCTTTGCAATCGCCGCGGCGGCCATCGTGGTCCGGTATCGCCGGGGGGGCCCTGTGCTCCGACAGCAGGTCAAGTGGTTCGGGCTCGGGGCCCTGGTGCTGGTCCTGTGCTTGGCTGTCAACGGCGTGGGCAGTGCGGTGGCGCCACAGAGCGACGTCCAGAGCCCACTGGTGGCGTTCTCCAATTTCTTGGAGTTCGTCGGCTTGGTCTCCGTCCCGGCGGCCATCGCGATCGCCATTCTTCGTCACCGGCTCTACGACATCGACCTGATCATCAGCCGGGGCCTCGCATACGGCGCCCTGGCCGCTGCCGCCACCGCACTCTATATCGGCGTCGTGGTCGGGCTCGGCGCCCTCGTGGGTCGCACCGCCGGCCGGGACCTCTTTCTGTCGCTGGTGGCGACAGCGATCATCGCCGTGCTGTTCCAGCCACTGCGGCTCGGCCTTCAGCGGGCGGCGAACCGACTGGTCTACGGCCGGCGTCAGACCCCGTATGACTCGCTTGCCGGGTTCACGCGTCACCTCGCGGACAGCTACTCGATCGAGCGCGTGCTGCCGCGGATGGCGCAGGCGCTCGGCGAAGGCATCCGTGGACGAGCGGCGTCCGTGACCCTCGGAAATGGTTCCGGCCCCAGGGTCGGGGCTGCCTGGCCTGACGGAGCGCCTCTGCCCGTCGAGGTACCGGACCATTCGGTGGAGGTTGCGCACGCCGGCGAACACCTCGGCACCCTCGCGCTCTGGTCGCACCAGGGCGAGGATCTGAACGCGACCGAGCGGCGCCTTCTCCTCGACCTGGCACACCAGGCTGGGCTGGTGTTCCACAACTCCAGCCTGACTGTGGAGTTGGAGCAGCGCCTGGAGGAGCTCCAGGCCTCTCGCCTGCGCCTGGTCACCGCCCAGGACGCGGAGCGTCGCCGGTTCGAGCGCGACCTGCACGACGGCGCCCAGCAGGGCCTGGTAGCTCTTCGGATGAAGCTGGGCCGGGCCGAAGCGCTGACCTCGGGATCGTGCTCGGAGCTGGCGACCCTGATCCGCGAAGTGGGTCAAGACACCGCGGAGACCCTGGAGACCATCCGCCGCCTCGGCCGGGGGCTCTTTCCCCCGCTGCTCGAGTCGCAGGGGCTGGCCTCGGCATTGACCGCACATGCTCGCCGCCTGCCGCTTCCGGTCGAGGTCAGTGCGTCTTCCGACCGCTTTGGCCGTGAGCTCGAGGCGGCAGTGTACTTCTGCTGTGTGGAAGCCCTCCAGAATGTCGCGCGGCACGCCGGCGCGAACCACGCATGGCTCTCGATCGAGGATCGGAACGGGAGGCTGACCTTCGAGGTGCGCGACGACGGGCGTGGCTTCGACTCGGCGAAATCGGCCAGTGGGTCCGGCCTCGAGAACATCCACGACCGGGTGGAGGCGCTCGGGGGCAGCATCTGCCTGCGGTCCGGCCCCGATGGCACCTCGCTCGGCGGGAGCATCCCTACCGGGCCCACGCAGCCCACCTGATCGGACGCGCGAACTTCGACCGCCGCGTCGCCGGGGTCGGGGCGGTGCCGATTCGTCCGATGGATAGGGTGGTCCGAGCGGACGCACGACTTCTTCGATCTCGCGCCGAACCGCGTCGCGATCTTGCTCGTCGACTTCCAGAACGATTTCTACAGCCCCAAAGCTTCGCGCTCACGACCCGCCACGAGTGCGCACAATGCGGCCACCGCTCTACCGGCAAACACGTTCGCTGGCGAAGCGATGGCACTCGGCGCGAAGGTGCTCTACACGCGACAGGTACTCGACGACGATCGGTTGACGCCGCGTCAGCGACGTTGGGAGAGGATGGACGGTATATGCATGGCGGGATCCTGGGGCGCGGACCTTCGGCCGCGCCCAGGAAGGTCGCAATTCCGTACACGCAGCTTGCCCATCGTTCGGGACGGTGGCTACGCTGACGCGGTGAACGTCGAGCAGGTCGTCGATGCCGTGCGCCCGCACGTCGAGACCGGTGTGGTGCCCGGCGCCGTGATCGGCATCCTCGACGGCGGCCGCGAGAAGGTGGCGGCAGTAGGAGCGACCGAGCCGGGCGGCTCGACACCGCTCGCCGCCCACAGTGTCATGCGGATCAGCTCCAACACGAAGCCCTTCATCGCTGCGCTGACCGTCGTGCTTATCGAGGAAGGCGTGCTCGATCTCCAAGGCTCGGTCGAGAGGTACCTGCCCGAGCTGGCTGCCCGCCGGGTGCTGCGTCGTCCGGGCGCCGATCTCAACGACACCATGCCGGCGCAACGCTCGATCACCGTCGAGGATCTACTGACCATGCGTATGGGGTTTGGGCATGTGCTCGACGGCCCGAGCCCGGCAGTCGATGCTGCCGTCGCGGCCGGCCTGGGGTTCGGACCGCCGGACCCGACAGCCCCGCTGCCGCCCGACGAGTGGATTGCACGGTTCGCCGCGCTGCCACTTCTTGACCAGCCGGGTACGACATGGCGCTATGAGATCTCCTTCGCCGTGCTCGGCGTGCTGTTGGCGCGGGCCACCGCAATGCCGCTGGACCTGCTGCTGAGGGAGCGTCTCCTGGACCCGCTCGGCCTATCCGACACTGCATTTCAGGCCTCGGCGGAAGCACTGCCGCCCGCCTACCGCCTCGAAGACGACGGCACGCTGGCGCTGTTCGATGGCGGCGGTCGGGCCAGCCGCTGGACGGTCGCGCCCGTGTTTCCGGACGCCCGCGGGGGCCTGATCTCGACGGCGTCGGATCTGCTGCGCTTCGCCGGCGTCCTGTTGGCGGGCGGCGCGCCGCTGTTGTCGACGGCGTCTGTGCGGGCGATGACAGCCGACGCGCTGACGCCGGCGCAGCGCGCCGCCCCCTCGGCGGCTCCATTCCTGAACGGCGGCGGCTGGGGCTACGGCATAGGCGTTGCCGACACCCCTGGCGGCCGCCGCTACGGCTGGGCCGGAGGACTCGGCACCCTCTGGTGGTCATGGCCCCAGCACGACACCGCCGCCGTCCTGCTCACCCAGGTCATGCCCCCGGTTCCCACCGTCTTCGAGGCCTTCACCACCAGCATCGAGTCTGCACTGGCCGGCCAACCCCCCACATAGTTACGGAGCGAGGCTGGATCAAATTGCGCGTTGTGAACGTCAAAAGCTACAGAGTAGACTCGGGCGCAGGCAAGAACTGGCTGTTCGTCAAAGTCGAAACGGACGATCGAATCCACGGGTGGGGGGAGGCCTACACGTATGTCGACAGGGATCGGAGTGTTCAGGCTTACGTGGACGCCATGGCGCGACAGCTTGAAGGTAAGAACCCTTTCCACATCAAGACCTTTGTCTTGTCGATGTACGTGGACTTTGGTGGGCGCCGGCCGTCCTTGGACCTGTTCGCCGCGCGCAGCGCACTGGAGCAAGCACTTTGGGACATCGTCGGCAAGTCGCTGGACCAGCCCGTTTACAACTTGTTCGGTGGCCCTTGTCGGGAGACAGTACGTGTCTACGCAAACGGCTGGACGCAGGGCGCCACGACCCCGAGCGACTTGGCTGATCGTGCGCGGCAGACCGTAGCGCTGGGATTCGATGCCCTCAAGTTCGACCCCTTTCCCGATCTCTGGCGCGAGCAGCTGTCCCCCGATGAGGAATCGGAGGCAGTGGCCCGGATAGCTGCGGTCAGAGAGGCCGTCGGATCCGGTGTCGACTTGCTGATTGAGGCGCATCGAAGGTTTGATTCGATAACCGGCTCCCGGCTAGCGGGCAAGCTGTCGAAATATGATCCCTTCTGGTACGAAGAGCCGGTTGACGTACAGAACCTCGACTCTTTGGTCGAGGTTCGGCGAGTCTCGTCGATCCCAATAGTCACCGGAGAGACTCTGTATACGAAGGACGAGTTCCTCCCCGTGTTGGCGGCCCGGGGAGCAGACATTGTCAATCCCGATGTTTGCGCAACGGGCATCGGGGGACTTCTCGAGATCGGTTCGTTGGCCGACGCCTATCGCGTCAGGGTAGCTCCTCATAATTACAACAGCACCTCGGTCGGGCTGGCGTCGACACTGCACGTCGCAGCTTCTCTGCCCAACTTCTTGATCACGGAGTACTTCGTGAACGCGGTTGAAGCCTCCAACTCGATTGCGGTTGACCCGTTCTCCGTCGAGGACGGCCGGATCTTGCTGCCAGATCGGCCCGGATTGGGGATTGATCTTGACGAAGACGCGCTGCGCTCCCGGCCAGGATCTGGGCCGCGAGCGAAGCTGGCCCCCGAGATATATGTCGGTCAGTGACGGTGGGCATGGATTCCGGACCGTTGGAGGTCGGGCATCCGCCGGAGCGGGCTTGCCAGGGCTGGCTCGGAGGATTGAGGCGTCGCGCGTCGCAGCCTCCGCCTCGACCCGTGGTGACCGAGCTCGGAGATTCCGTGGGGGTTCCCGTGGATAGGTGACCTGCTCGACGGGAACGCGGACGTGACCACACCAGGTTGGTTGTGTCGGATTGGCCCCGACGTAGCGCTTGGAAGCGGCAGGACCTCGGCGCGGCTGCTCGCTCGGCTCGCAGAGCGCATGCCGACGCGACAGGTGAGAAGCGGTTTCGTCGACGCCGAGTGCGCGCTGCACGTGTAGCGCGGGCGCGGGCGAGCGGAGGGTTCGACCAGCCAGCCAGCGGGGCAAGGGGATCCGATAACAGGAGATCTGAGGTGTATCACTCGTGGTCGCAGTACCGGGATGATCCCCGGGGACCGCGACCACCTGGCAGGTCTCGGCGCTGCAGACCTCGGTGGGCGTGCTGAGAGCGCACATCGAGGCTCATGCTGGGCCGGAGTTGAGACCGCCGGTCGGACCGATGGTCTGGACTATCGGTCCAGATGCCCCGACAACGCTTCGCCAACTTGGCGGCGCACGACCGCGAACAACTTCTCGACATCGCCGCCGAGCACTTCAGCCGCGACGGATTGGAGGTCGCCTCGCTGAACCGCATTCTCGCGGAGTCCGGGCTCAGTAAGGGTGCCTACTACTACTACTTCGACGACAAGGAGGACCTCTTCGCGACCGTCATCGAGCGAGTGGTCGAGACCGTGCTCGCAGACCATCCGGTCTCGGAGTTGAACGTCGTCGACCCGGACGAGTTCTGGGCGGCATTCGAGCGCCTGGTGAACGCCTGGGCTGTCGATGCCGGGCGCTGGCGGGATCTGGTCAGGGCGGTGGCCCGACTTTCCGAAGAGCAGCGTCGGAGTCCCCGGATCTCGGAGGTCCTCGACAAAGCGACCGAGCTCTACCGAGCGGTCATTGAGACAGGCCAGCGCCTGGGGTGCGTGCGAACAGATCTGTCAGTGGTGGCGCTGGCGCGACTGGTCCAGGTCAACGACGCAGCGCTGGACGCCATCTACGCCTCTCAAAACGGCAGGGAAGATGTTCGCGCGCACGCAGACCTCGTCTTCGATACCTACAAGCGGTTGCTCGCCCCGGTCTCGGCGCCGGCCACGGGGGAGGCTGGGTCAGCGGAGCGCTACTCCATGGGGGACAGGCCATGACCCGTACCATCGCGCTGGAGGAAGCGTTCCTGCACCCTCGGGTGTGGGAACTCTTTCCAGCCGCTCTGCGATCCCAGTACGCGGTCCTGAAGGACCAGCTGTCAGAGGTGGGCGCGCGGAGGATCAGCCTCATGGACGCGGCCGGCATCGACCTCCAGGTTCTGTCACTCGTGCAGCCGGGAGTTCAGTTCCTCGGGGATCCAGGGCTGGCCGTCGACGTCTCCCGGGAGGTCAACGACTGGCTGGCGGACGTCGTTCAGAAGCACCCTGATCGGTTCGCCGGCTTCGCGACCCTGCCCACGCAGTCGCCGAGCGCCGCGGCGGAGGAGCTCGAGCGATCGGTGACCCAGCTGGGGTTCCGTGGCGCGCTGATCAACGGACACACGAACGGCAACTATCTGGACGACGACGCGTTCTCGATCCTCTTCGATCGCGCCGAGGCACTGGACGTCCCGATCTATCTCCACCCGACGGATCCGCCGAAGGTGGTCGTCGACGCGTACTACCCGCGCTGCACCTTGCCTCTCGTGACCGGTTGGGGATGGCCGGTGGAGACCGCGACGCACCTCTTGCGAATGATGTGCGCCGGCGTGTTTGACCGGCATCCGCGACTGAAGGTTGTCGTCGGACACATGGGGGAGCTGCTTCCGTACTGCATCACCCGGCTGAACCTCGCGCTTACGTTCGGCAACTGGCTGGTCGCCGACCAGGAGCGGAAGGTCGGTGGCAGCTCGGGACGGACGATGCAGAAGAGCGTCCGCTACTACCTTCGCCAGAATGTGTTCGTCACGAGCAGCGGCGTGTTCGACCAGCCCGTCCTCGACTGCGCCGTGGCCATGCTCGGTATCGACCATCTCTTGTTCTCGGTCGACTATCCCTTCCAGGACAATGTCGTGAGTACGGACTTCTTGCGCAAAGCCGCCCTCTCGTCCCAGGAGCGTGAGCAGTTCGCGCACGGGAACGCGGAGCGCCTGCTCAAACTGGGGCCGGCAACCGCGGGCGGCCCGTCCGTGCGTGGCGCCGGGTGGTCCGCGTTCGCGGCGAGGACCAGGTCCCGGGCCGGCCGTGCTCTGATCTCACTGCTGGTCAAGTAGCTGGACACGACCGCCCCCTGCGATCTCTCGCCCAAACCGGCACGGCCGCCATGCCTTGGTGCCTTCTAAGCCGGCGCGTGAACGGCGTAGGTCAGTTTCACGATGCTTGAGAAGACCTTGGTCGTCACGAGGTCCAAACGCGCTGCTTGGCCCTCGCGATAGAAGGACTTGCCTTTACCACGAAAGAATGGGTAGATCGTGAGGTCAATCAGGTCCGTCAGACCTCGACGGAGCAGCGCCTCCGCGAGCTGCCCGTGACCCAGGATCAGCAAGTCTCCTTCAGCCTCGTCCTTCAACCTCTGAACCTCCGCGACTGGCTCTGATCGGATGATCGCAGTGTTGCGCCAACTCGGCTGCTCCATGGTCGAGCTGAAAACGTACTTACGCATGTCGCCGAGCCGGTTCGCCCACATTGGCTTGTGCGTCCCGCCCACGCCATAGAGTCGGGCAAACGCCTCATACGTCCCTCGGCCGAAGAGGAGCGCGCGGCACGCCATAAGCACGTTCAGGCCGTCTCGGAGGTAAGCATCATCCTGATACCTGCCAACGCCCATCTCCACGGGATCCTCGAACACCCAATCCGCTGAGACGAGCGTGTACTCGATCAACTTCCCCATCTGCAATCGACTCCAAAGATCAAGGCACAGTGAGACCGGTGCCCGCTTTCGGACGCGGGCGCTTCCCGGTGCCTGCTAGGCGGCCCGGACTACCTCGTAGGTCAGGAAGACGAGGCCATTACCGACGATCCGGCTGTTGGCGAGGCGGAACGGCTTGGTGCCGTCGGTTTCGTCGAACAGGCGCTCGCCGTCCCCGATCACGACCGGAAAAAGGAACAGCCGCAGCTCATCCACGAGGTCGTGGTCGAGCAGCGCGCGGCCGAGCTGATAGCTGGCGTACACGACGATGTCTCCGTCCAGGTCGCGCTTCAGCCGCCTCACCTCGTCGACGGCATTGCCTGTCAGGATGGTGACATTGGTCCATTTGGGATCTTGGAGGGTGGAGGAGACAACGTACTTTGGCAGGCTGTTCAGGCGGCCCGCCCATTCCCCAGGCCGGGACGCCCACCGCTTCCCGAACCACTCGTCGCTGCGCCGGCCCAGCAGCAGGGCCGCGGTGCCCAGCGCCTCGGCGTGCTCGACCTTGCCCCACTCTTCGAGATCGGTGCCCCCATTCCGGACGAACCAGCCGCCACGGCTGAAGCCCTCCTCACCGTCGGGGTCCTGGATCACTCCGTCGAGCGACATGTTCGTACTGAGGACGATCTTTCCCATCTCGATTTCCCCTTTCGGCCGGTCTTATCAGCCGGCACTGCCGGAGCCTGTGCGAGGTCCAGGTCGATGAGTGCCAGCGCCCGGTTCGTCCGGGCGGTCGATGATAGGTACACCAAGGTGCGCCGAAACTGGGCGGCGCACCGCCCAGTTCGACCCCCGGTCGGTGCAGATACACCGGTTACGCGGATGGGGATGGAGGAAGGTGACGCGTATGGAGCTGGTGGGATCCGACCTGATCGCGCGGACGCGGGCCGGGGACGGCGAGGCATTCCGCGAGCTGACCGAGCCGTTCCGGCGGGAGCTGCAGGTGCACTGCTATCGGATGCTCGGATCGATCCAAGATGCCGAGGACGCCGTGCAGGACACATTTCTGGGCGCCTGGCAGGGCCTCGGCGGTTTCACCGAAGAACGCGGCTCGCTGCGCACCTGGTTGTACAGGATCGCCACCAACCGCTGCCTCAACGCCCTGCGCTCGGCCCGCCGACGGACGGCGAAGGAGTGGGACGTACCCAGCGTGCAGCCGCCCGAGCCGACGCGGCTCGGCGAGGTCGTCTGGCTGCAGCCGTATCCCGACCACCTCCTGGAGGAGGTGTCGGGCTCGCAGGCCGGCCCGGAAGCTCACTACGAGCAAGGCGAAGCCATCTCGCTCGCATTCATCACCGCCCTTCAGGTGCTGCCACCCCGCCAACTCGCGGTGCTCCTCCTGCGCGACGTCCTCGGATTTCATGCGAGCGAGGTGGCGGACATGCTGGACACGACCGTCGGATCGGTCACCAGCGCCCTCAAACGGGCCCGCGCCAGCTTGGGAAGTCGCCTGACGCCAGGCCACGAACGCGATCCGCCTCCCGCCGCCGGATCCCCCACCGAGGAGGCGATCCTGGCCAGATTCGCCTTGGCGTGGGAGTCCGCCGATCTGGACGCGCTGGTGGCCCTGCTAACCGATGACGCGTTCATCTCGATGCCGCCGATACCCTTCGAATACGAGGGCCCTGACGCCGTCGCCGGTTTCTGCGCCATCCTGCTCGGTGGGGGGCGCAGATTCGACCTCGTGCCGGCGCGGGCGAACGGCCAACCCGCATTCGGTGCTTACGTGCGCGTCCCCGATCGCGCACCCCACGGGACGGGCCTGTACGTACTGACGCTGGCCGGCGACCGGATCTGCGCAATGGTCCGCTTCGAGGCCGACGTGCTGCAATGGTTCGGGCTACCGCGATCGCTTCCGAGCCGGTAGCCGCCCAGCGAAACATGGAGGTGATCGCCGAGGGATTCGGACTACGGGGCGGAGTCTCAATCGGAATGCGTGACGCGGCCGTGACGATCCGAGTCGCGGGCCGCAGACCATGCGCGGGCGATTGCCGAGGTGCGCGTGCGGGCGTGGCACCCCGCATACGCGGGACTCATTCGCAGGGGTACCTCGACGGACTCGACGTCGATCGGCGGCGGACCATAGGTGTGGCGAAGGGGCGTTGGACGCGAGGTCGTGCCCGCCGCGCTAGAGCGTTTCGGAGCTGACTGAGTCTCCCCGGCGACCCTCGGGTGCTGGACACGCACGACCGGGCTTGGCGCTTCTACCAGGTCGCCGGCTGGCGGCGCGATGGAGGAAAGAAGCGCGTTCGGGCAGCGGCCGAGGCAGCACCCGCGGCCACGTACATCAAGGCGGGCTTCGAGGTCGTCCGTCGCGGCACCTTTTTCGTCCGCGGAAGCGGCAGTCGGCCCCTGCCTTAGCCTGCAGTGATCCCCAGGATGGTGAGATACGGCCGGGTGCCACGCGGGAGAAGGCCGTCTTCCTGACCCGGCTGCAGGGCACACCGTGCCCGCGCCCAGGCCGCGCACGGCGTACGGTTAGCGCTCGCCGGCCCCGAGTGCTAACGCCTCCGACCGGGCATCGAGTTCACCAATTCATGCGCCAGATTGGAGGTCAAGCATGGCAATACGTCCACTCGGAGATCGGGTCGTCCTGAAGCCCGTCGAGCGAGAGGAGCGGACGAAGAGCGGCATCGTGCTGCCCGAGACGGCAAAGGAGAAGCCGCAGGAGGGGATCGTCGAGGCGGTGGGCACCGGGCGCATCCTCGACAGCGGCACGACCGTGCCCCTGGAGCTCAAGAAGGGCGACCGCGTGCTCTACGCGAAGTACGCCGGGAACGAGTTCAAGATGGACGAGGTCGAGTACCTGATCGTCTCTGAGAAGGACGTCTTGGGCGTCTTTGAGAACGGCAAGTCGAAGTAAGGCGCTAACGAGGTACCCAGAACCAATGGCAAAAGCAGTAGCGTTCGACGTCGAGGCGCGGCAGGGCCTAAAGCGGGGCATTGACATGGTTGCCCAGTCGGTCCGCATCACGCTCGGTCCCAAGGGCCGCAACGTCGTCCTGGAGAAGAAGTTCGGCGCGCCGACGGTGACCAACGACGGGGTCACGATCGTGCGCGAGATCGAGCTCAAGGATCCCGCGGAAAACACCGGGGCGCAGCTGCTCCGTGAGGTCGCGACGAAGACGAACGACGTCGCCGGCGACGGGACGACGACGGCGACGATCCTCGCCCAGGCGATGATCTCCGAGGGCTTTCGCAACGTCGCCGCAGGCGCCAACCCGATGCAGCTGAAGGTCGGCATCGAGGCCGCCGTGAAGAGGGTCGTCGAAGAGATCGAGCGCATCTCGGTCCCCGTCAAAGGCCACGAGGACGTCGCCCATATCGCGTCCGTCTCGTCGCAATCCGAGGAGATCGGCGAGCTGATCGCCGAGGCGATGGACAAGGTCGGGAAGGACGGCGTGATTACGGTCGAGGACGGGCAGGGACTGGCGACCGAGCTCGACACCGTCGAGGGCATGCAGTTCGACCGTGGCTACACCTCGCCCTACTTCGTCTCCAACACGGATCGCATGGAGGCCGTCCTCGACGAGCCGTTGGTGCTGATCACCGACAAGAAGATCTCCTCGGTCCAGGACCTGTTGCCAGTGCTGGAGAAGGTCATCCAGCAGGGCAATCCTCTCCTCATCGTGGCCGAGGACGTCGAGGGCGAGGCGCAGGCGACCCTGATCCTGAACAAGCTTCGCGGCACCTTCCAGGTCGTCGCGGTCAAGGCGCCCGGGTTTCGGCGACCGCCGCAAGGCGATGCTGGAGGACATGGCGATCCTCACCGGTGGCCAGGTGATCAGCGAGGATCTGGGTCTCAAGCTCGACTCGACGCAGCTCGATCAGCTCGGGAAGGCCCGCCGCGTCACGGTCACCAAGGACGACACAACGATCGTCGAGGGTGCCGGCAGCGCGTCCGACATCCAGGGCCGGATCAAGGCGATCAAGGCGCAGATCGAGGAGACGACCTCCGACTTCGACCGCGAGAAGCTGCAGGAGCGTCTGGCCAAGCTGGCCGGCGGCGTCGCCGTGATCAAGGTCGGCGCGGCGACCGAGGTCGAGCAGAAGGAGAAGAAGCACCGGATGGAGGACGCGCTTTCCGCGACCAAGGCCGGTGTCGAGGAGGGCATCGTTGCCGGCGGCGGCACGGTCCTGCTGCAGGCGCAGAAGACCCTCGACGACGGGCTCGGGTTGGAGGACGACCAGGCGACGGGCGTCGCGATCGTCCGCCGCGCACTGGAGGAGCCTGTCCGCCAGATCGCGACGAACGCCGGCGAGGAGGGCTCGGTCATTGTCGACCAGGTTCGCAAGGCGAAGGCAGGGCACGGCTGGGACGCGCTCCAGAACAAGTTGGCTGACATGGTGAAGGCCGGCGTCGTAGACCCCGCCAAGGTCACCCGCTCGGCGCTGCAGAATGCAGCTTCGATCGCGGCCATGGTGCTGACCACCGAGGCGGTCGTGACCGAGATCCCGGAAAAGCAGACGATGCCTCCGGGTGGGGGCATGCCCGACATGATGTAGGCCGCGGGTTGGAGTAGCGGTCAGGCATCTGCGAGACCCCGGGTCATTGGTCCGGGGTCTCGTAGCGTTCGCTCGCAGCCCGGCCGAACCCGCTTCCGACGATGCGTTCTGATCGTCGATGTCGCGCGAGCCCGGCGTCGATGGGTTGCTATGACATCAGGGCATGCCGGGTAGGATTCCGATCGCGTCGGCACGAGTCCACGCGGCTCTATGGATCCCAGTGGGGCGCTCTCGTCTGCACCAGTCCTGTGCGGCGTTACTTTGTGACCCCGCATAGGGGATGGTCGAGATAGATCCCACAAGAGCAGTTCAGGAACGGGGTCCGGTCGCGGACTGAAGGCAGAGGGCATCGAGGGCTTGCGCGACCTCGACCTGAACCAGAGACCTGGGGCGGCGGGGGTGGGTGACGCGGGCTCAGATCAGTGAACTCCGCGTCTTGTCGCTGACATGGTGCGGATTGGGGCCCGGAGGCGTAGGGTGACGGGTGTCGAGCGCTCCTGAGCCCGAGCCCTCGGTGATCATGGTAGCTCGGGCCGAGGAGAGTCCGATGAACGTGGCGATCTTCGTGATCGTGACCCTGGTGCTCCTCCTGCTGGTGGTGGGACTCTGCAATCGTCGCATCGCCGGAGAGTATGAACGGGGCGTCGTGTTTCGCTTTGGCCGCTTGATCGACCTTCGGGGCCCGGCCCATTTCTGCAGGTTTCTCTTCCGAGTGCATCGATTGACGAAAGTGGAGCCGCGCGTGGGCACACTCGACGTGCCCCCGCAAGAGGTGATCACCTCCGACAACGTAACCGTCAATGTCAAGGCCGTGATCCTCTTCCAGGTCCTGGACACGCGGGCGGCGACTACTCCCGTCTATGACTACGCCCAGGCCACCTCACAAATCGCGCAGACCACACCGCGCGAGGTTCCCGCGCAGGAGCCCATGGATGAGAGGCTCAGCAGTCGGGCCCTCGTAAAGCAAAAGCTTGCAACCACCCTGGCGGCCGACGGGTCTCCCAGGCCGGTACGCGGCCATGAGCGGCCAGTCGCCCGCGTGGCGTGAGGAGGGGTGACGTGACGACCTGGCGTGCAGTGCTCAAGACCGGCGACCTTGCCTACGGTCAGCGCTCGCAGATGGACGCCGAGCTGCAGCGGATCGGCGGCAACATCAGGGTCCGGGTGGATGGGTCGCACCGGGAGATCGAGTGCAACGCGCCTGACGCCGGGAGCGCGCGAGACCACCTTATCTGGGTCATCCGGCGTGCGCAGATGCAGTGTCAGTGGCTTTCCGAAGACCGAATCGGTGAGGTCATGGAGCTGCCACGACGGACGCATCACGGGGATCCCGCATGACGTGGCGTTCACGTCGGGGCTGGTCCGAGCTGGCGAGGTTGGCACCCTTCATCAATCGGCGGTACCAGGTGAGTGAGGTACCGGAGGTTCTCCGGCTTCCGAGGTTGGCCGCGCTCGAGGGAAGCTGGTGAGCACTGTGTCAAGGGTTATCGCGATTGACGTGTGGCAGGAGCTCACGACAGCCATCGACGCCCACGAGGCGAAGCTCCCAGCTCGAGACCAGGCATGCCGTGTCGGCGATGAGGAATTGCTGCTTGCCGTGACGCTGGACCGGACGGCGGTTGTCTACGATCCGTTTGCTCCGGACCGGGGGCGGTGGTTGGTCGGGCGTGCGGCGGTGAAGGTGGACGCGAAGGCGACCCGATGGGTGCCCGCCGAGGAACTCGTAGGCAAGCGGTCGGGGTGGAACCGATATGGCGTTTGGCGGGGCGCGCGGACTCGGCCCGTGACATGAGCAGGCGTTCGGTCAGATCCAGGTGCGCTGGACGGCATCGGAAAAGGTGAAGTCTGCGGTTGCCGGCCGCATGGTGGGATGAGGGGAATTCGGAGTTGGGTTGGCAAATCTTCGCCGTGATCCTCCAGGATGGGCGGCGGTGCGTTCGCCAGACGTGTGGTCAGACCCGAGTGGAGGGGGGATTACGAGTCTCAGCGAGGGCGCTTTCCAAGACGATCTGAGAATCGGAGATTGTGGAGTCTGCCATCGTTTGGGACACCTGTTGTCGGATTTGTTGTCCGCTGACAGGGGGAAGAGCCGCAGAGCGGCGTCGGCGCCGAATCCTCACTCGGCGCCGAGGCCCAGCCTACTGCTTCCCCGCCTGGTGACCGCCCGACCCCGAAGCCGGCTGTCCGGACGCGGGCAGCGCTGCGGTCTCCGGAGCCGTACCGTTGGGCGACGCCGCCGGCCCCAGCAGCGAGCTGAGCGCGGAGGTCGCCCCGAGCAGCCCCGCCGTCTCCACCGGGACCACGACCTTGGCGTTGTCGCTCGACGCCACCCGGCCCAAAGTGTCCAGCTGGAGCACGGCGATCAGCTCCTTGGTCGGATGCTGCGCCTGGATCGCCGCGTACGTCTTGGAGATCGCGGCCGCCCGTCCCTCCGCTTCCAGGGCCTGCGCCTCCTTGCTGCCCTCGGCCCGCAGGATGAGAGCCTGCCGCTCCGCCTCCGCCCGCAGGATCCGGGACTGCCGATCGCCCTCGGCCTGGCGGATCGCCGCCTGCTTGGCGCCCTCGGCGATCGTGACCGACGCCTGCTGCTGACCCTCCGCGCGCAGGATCGCGGCCCGCTTTTCCTGCTCCGCCTGCTTCTGCATCGCCATTGCCTGCAGGATCGGCTGGGGAGGCGTGATCTCCTGGATCTGCACCCGGTTGACGCGGATGCCCCACTTGTCGGTCACCGACTCCATCGTGGCTTGCAGCCGGGTGTTGATGAGCGCCTGCTCGCTGAGGCATTCGTCGAGGTTCATCGCGCCCATCACCGAACGCAGCGACGTTCGAGCCAGCTGATCGATGGCCAGGAAATAGTTGCTGACCCCGAACAGCGCCAGCCTGGGGTCCACGACCTGGCTGAAGACGGTGATCAGCACCGCCAGCGACACGTTGTCCTTCGTGATGACGTCGATGCGCTCACCGGTGCGAGGTGTCTCGCGCATGTCGACCAACACCAATCGGTCCGCATACGGCATCAGCGTCGTCAGCCCCGGATTGCGGACCGTATGGAACTGCCCGAGCCGCAGGACCACGCCCACCAGCCCCTGGTTGACAACCCGGATGGTGCGCGCCAGCGACACCACGACGAAGAGGCCGACCAGCACCACTACGGCGAGGATGACCAAGGTGGCCAAGGCCATCACCAGCTACCTCCGATGCGGCGCGCACGCCGCGCTACTGACCCGGATCATCCGGGTCGGGGTGATCGGAGCCCTCCGGGGCTCCGGGAAGTGCGGGCGCGTGCGCTGGTTCGACGACCAGCGTCGCCCCGCGAAGTTCGACGATGCGTACCTCGGTGCCGACCTCGATCGGCGTTCCCTCGGCGGAGAGCGCGGGCCAGTTCTCGCCGAAGATCTGAGCGTTGCCACGACGTTGACCACTGTCGAAGCCCGAAGCGCTCGTCCGCCGATCCCACCACCGGGTATAGACAACCTCAGCCACTACGACCAGCTCCTTGACCCCAATTCGGTCCCTGGGCATGCTGGTCCTTGACCCGGTCCGAGATCCTCAGTGTGCGAAGTGGCGCCTGTTCTGTCCGCTCTATCTGCTTACGGCGCTCTTCAGCACGCGCTCGGTTCATCCGAACCACCTCGCCTCATGACGACCAGAACAGTGCAACGTTCCAGCAAGTCCGGCCGGTCCGAGAGCTCTTCCGGACTCACTACGCGGGGAGCCCAGATCGTCGGCCGCCGGGAGTCTTCCTCAGCCGCGCATCGGGGGCTCGTCGCCAGGGAGTCGGCAGGGGTTTGGGATCAGGGCCTGGATTTCGAGGCGTCGGCAACCAGCGTCGCAACCGGTCCCAGAACCGGCCCCCAATTCGCAGTTGGACGCTCACAACCTCCCTGCAGGATCCGCCACCGTTCGCCAACGCCAGGCGGTGGCCAGCCGCCGGCAGCCGATCGCTCGCCTCCGTGGGCACCACCAAAGGAAATCTGGCGGCCGGCAGGATGAACGCCCTGTGCTGCTTCGATCGCAATGATGGTGATGCCAGTGTTGTCATTGAATGGGCCTTCTTGAGCGGGAAGGTCTCAGCCCGGCTTGGCACCTTGGGACCGGCTCGCTCTCACAGAGTATCCGCGACTGTCGTGACGGTGGCGTGACGCGCGGTGAATCCGCCGGATCGGACTCCGACGGACAGCGCGGGCCCTTGCGGCGCCCAGTCGAACTCGCTTTTCGATCGGCGTCGAACTCGTGGTCGCACTTCCGCAGCGCAGAGCAGTCCCGTTCAGCACTGCGCATTCCACTGCAACAAGTCGGTACGCCGTACCACGACGAGACGCGCGGTACCCTCCGTGCGCTGTGCATCGAGTACGAGAGAGCACGCCGCCGCAGCCCCAGAACGGCGGGGCCTCGAGCTGGAGAACCACGTCACCTGATGCGCTCAAGGCTCCTCCTCGACTGTCGAGGAAGGGCGCGCCCGGTCGCCGGCGACGTCGGTGTCGGTCGGACTGAGTTGGGAGGATCCGTACTGGACGACATCCTGCAGCCATTCGCGCACCGTCCCAACCACGGCGTCCACGTCGCTCAGGTTGACGGTGCCCTTGAATCCACCTGAGACGGCCTTTGTGAACCGGACCTCAGCTCGGAGAGGTGAAGATGAGCCCTGTTCGAGACGAGCCCGGATAATGAGGAGGCCGGGGCTGTCCAGAGGCATCGCATAAACGTGATCCCCGCCTCGTCACCGTGGCGTGACCGGTTGCATCTCCTCGACGAGCCGAGCGAGGCGGGGGGTAGCTCCGAGACCCAACTCCGAATGCAGCATCCGACGGTAGCTGCTGAACTTCGCGCCGCGCCTCTGACTGAGTGTGCTCGGCGAAGTGCACCCGGATTAGCGCCGCCCGCCCGCTTCCCGGAACGGGTCAACCCGGATCGCCCAACCGCTGCCACCACCGCCTCTGTGAAACGGCCGTCGGCGGTTGACCGAATCGCGGGAGCCTCCAGCGCGACGAACCGATTTTGATCATCCTGCCAGGCGCGCAGCCTGCGGGCTCCCCACGCGCACTACCCGCCGCCCGCTCACTGCGGTTGACAGGTCCGCCCGTCGCACGCCCCGCTTCCGAATCGTCGACCGCCGGCGTCACGCGCCGATCACGTCGCCGTCACGCCATCGCGTCAAAGCTCAGAACACGTCGCTAGCCAACCGCCGGATCTCCACCCCGATGGCTCCAAGGAGATCATCAACGTGACCACCCTCGTCGTCGTCGTGATCGTCGTCGCAGCGCTGCCGGCGCTGACCCTCCGCTCGACTCTTCCCGATCGATGCCCGCTGCGGCGGCTCGAGCGGCACGGGTCCCTTCGGTTCCGACGCGGATGGGCACTGAACTCAACTCCGTGGACCTCACCTCAGGAGCAGACATGACCTCAATGCCGCAACAACGGCTGAGGAGCGATGCCATGCGCTCCGACTACGCAATTCTCAAGGGTCGCATTCAGAAGGCGGGCCTGCTCGAGAACCAGAGCGGGTTCTACCTGCGATCGATCGCGGGCAAGCTGGCGTTGCTCGCATGCTCGCTGACCCTTTTCGTCCTGCTCCGTGGGCAACCGTGGGTCATGATCGCCGACGCGGTCGCGCTTGCGATCGTCCTGGGACAGCTCGGTTTCCAGATGCATGACGCCGGACACCGACAGATGTTCAAGAGCGGGAGGTGGAACGTCGTCGTCGGTCTTCTTACCGCCGACCTCCTCCTTGGCATCAGCTACGGCTGGTGGGTCGACAAGCACAATCGGCACCACGCCAATCCGAACCACGTCGACATGGACCCGGACATCGGCCCAGGCATGATCTCCTACTCCGAGGAGCAGGCTTTGGCGGCTAGAGGCGCACGTCGCGTGGTCGCCATGCATCAAGCCGCGCTGTTCTTTCCTCTTCTCTTCGGCCTGGCCTGGGCGATGCAACTGGCAGGCATTACCTTTTTGCGGCAGGGCCCCTCGTCTCGCCGACTGCTGGAGGTCACTCTGCTAAGCGTCCACGCGCTGGCTATGGTCGCCTTCTTCATACTGCTGCTGGGTCCCGCGTGGGGCGTGGCAGTCATCGTCATTGTCGAATGCTGCGCCGGCTTCTACATGGGACTCGTCTTTGCCCCCAACCACAAGGGCATGCCCCAGGTCGGCGGGAAGGTCGACTTCTTGCGTCGCCAAGTGCTGACCGCTCGGAATGTCCGCCCGCACCCGTTGACAGACATCTGGTACGGCGCCCTCAACTACCAGATTGAGCATCATCTGTTCCCGACAATGGCGCGCAACCGCGTTGCCCGCGCGCACAGGATCGTGCTTGATTTTTGCACGGAGCGGGGGATCAGCTACTCCGAGACATCGATCCTGCAGTCATACCGAGAGATCCTCCACTTTCTCCACGAAGTCGGAGCGCCGCTGCGGGAGGGCATCGGAGCGGGTACTGTCGCACCGGCACGTCCCCGCGCGGTCGAGTTGCTAGGTGAGCTCCCGGCACCGGTTCCGGCAACTGCGGCCGTTTACGACCGTGCGGAGACCGAGTCGGAGCGGCTATGAAACGCACCAAGGGCCCAATCGAGGTTCAGTTGATGCAGGCGAACCTTGACATCACGGCGTGGTCACGCATGAGGACGACTCCATCGACGAAGTGCCGCTCGACTCCCGGTCGATCGGAGGAGCTCAGCGGGAACTGACCCGGCCGGTTGATCAGCGAGGCTCACGAGCCGGTCGGTGCATGGGTCACCTCGGAGACGAAGGGGGCGTCGAGTCGTCTCTCGGCCTCCGACGAGCCAGGGGGGGTGGAGGTTGTCGCCGAGACGGTCCCTCCCTCAGGATTCTGCGGGCCGTCGCTCCGGGGGTCGCCGCCGGCCCTCCCCGTCCGCATCCACTTTCCGGGACCCGGGAGGCGTTCGAGAAGTCGAAACGTTCCGCAGCGAGAGGTTCGCTGGGGCCCCGCGGCAAAGAGCGTACGGCCACGTCGACGCCGGAACCTGAAAGGGCAGGATCTCACCTTCACCGAAGTGTGAGGAGATCGCTCTGGCTGGCCAGGCCGCCATGTCCGGTTCCTTCGATAGGCCTACCCTGCGATGGGATGTGGTATCAGAGAGAGGCGGGCAGAAGGCTTGTGAACGTTGGAGCGGCCCCGCTGTTCTCGCATCCCTTCGAACTCCGTGAGGGCGGAAGGATGGTTCGAGTGCGCGTGACGTTCAACGTCGACCAAGCGCTGGACCGCCTGGAGGTTGAGGAGGGCGACGACGAAGTCGTGATCACGGCCTGGGTCGGATGGAAGCCGGGCGCCGTGCACCTCTCGAACCCAAGGGTCACCGCAGCCGGTACCGTCATCAATTTTCAAAACGTGGATCTGTCAGAGCCGCTGGGACAGCGCCGACTCCTTGATGGCGGACGGCTGCACTGAATACGGGCGATCGCTATTCCCCGGCCTGCGGCGAGCCCCAGTACGAGGGGCGGCAGCCGGTGGCCGCGGAGTCACCCTGCCATGCGGGATAACTCGCGACGTTGGTACGAACAAGGCCGACTCGTTCGACGCCAATAGCATCACCATCCCTTTCGCCATCAGCGTCTTTCCCGGCGAGCCCTACCAGGCCCCCCCGGGCCGGGCGAAGCGCGTCTACCCCACAACCTCACCCATTACAGCAAGCTTGATCGGGGCCGGCACTTTGCGGCATCGGAACGGCCGGAACTATTTCAAAGGTGATGGGATCCAGCTTCAGATCGCTGCGCAAGTACGAGAACAGGGCGCGTTCACACCCAATCCAACCTCCGGACCGGTGGCGACAATTTGATCGGGCCCCGGGTGGCCGACGTCGTCGAGGCATTCATGGCCGGATTCGTAGCCAGAGGCCGCGCCGGAAGCGTCGCCCGCCGTTGAGCAGGTTTGCGCCGGGGGGCGTCATCATCCTCCGTTCGAGCCGGCTTGGCACGAGTCCGGAAGCGTGACCGAACTGCTCGTCGTGATCGTCGCTGCTTTTGTGGTGATCGCCGCCGCGGCCGTTGTCGGTCCCCGCCTGGGGATTGCGTCGCCACTTGTGCTCGTCGGGATCGGCGTCGCAGCGAGCTTCCTGCCGGTGTTTGCGTCGGCGCGCATCGAGCCCGAGTTGGTCCTCGAGGGCGTTCTGCCGCCACTGCTGTACTCGTCCGCGGTGTCGATGCCCGCGATGAACTTCCGGCGCGAGTTCGGAGCGATCAGTGGCCTGTCGGTGATCCTCGTGGCCGCCACCGCGCTCCTACTCGGCCTGTTTTTCATGCTCGTCATACCTGGGCTCGGGTTCGCCTGGGGTGTCGCTCTCGGTGCAATCGTCAGTCCGACCGATGCCTTGGCGGCGTCGATCATTAAACAGACGCCGGTGTCCAAGCGCGTCGTTGCGATGCTCGAGGGCGAGAGCCTCCTCAATGACCCGACCGCCCTCGTGCTGCTGCGCACCGCGATCGTCGCCACCGTCGTGTCGTTCTCCTTCTGGGGCGCGGTTGGTGCGTTCGCGTACTCGGTCGTGATCGCGGTCGTGATCGGCTTGATCGTCGGATGGCTGAACCTCGTGGTCCGCAAACGTGTGACGGATCCGACCGTCAACACGGTCATCTCGTTCGTGGTGCCGTTCGCCGCCTCCGTGCCCGCAGAGGTGCTCGGAGCCTCGGGTCTCGTCGCGGCCGTCGTCGCGGGCCTCGTCACGGGGATCCGCGCGCCGCGCGATCTCTCACCGCAGAACCGCCTGTCGGACTCGCAGAACTGGCGCACGATCGAGCTCCTCCTCGAGGGCGTGGTGTTCCTGACGATGGGCGTGCAGATCAAATCGATCGTGACGAACGTTCAACACGACCACGCCGGGATCGGGGCAGCCGTGCTCGTAGCGGTCGGCGCCCTCATGCTTGCGGTCCTGGTGCGGGCGGCGTACGTGGCCCCGTTGCTGGGCGTCCTCGGAAGCTGGTCCCGACACGGTGCGAAGATGCAGACGCAGCTCCAGGGCATGCAGGGGAAGTTGAGTACGCCTGAAGGTAAACAAAAGGCGTTCGAGGAGGTGAACACACGCCGCCGGGCCACCTCGGGGCGCGATCTTGACCGGTTCGCACGCCGGGTCACCCGGGTCCTCGCTGACATCGATTATTTCCTCCGCGAGCCGCTCGGGTGGCGTGAAGGAACAGTGGTGGTATGGGCGGGCATGCGCGGGGCAGTGACAGTGGCAGCAGCGCAGACGCTCCCCGATGACACCCTCAGCGGTCGGTTCTTGTGCTCATTGCATTCGCGGTCGCGGCGATGTCGCTCCTCGTCCAGAGGGGCACCATAGGCCCGCTGCTACGCCTCATCACGCCGAAGGTCGATCAAGCTGTGAGCGACGAGCAGACCAAGGCCGAGCGGACCAGGATCCTCGAACTTCTGAAGACGACTGCCGAGACGGTCCCGGTATCGCCGCCGGCGGAGGGCGACCCCACCGAGGAGGGATGGAATGCGGCGAACAGTCACCAGCTCGCGATCATCGCGGCGCAGCGCTCGGTGCTGCTCGACGCACGCGACAACGGCACGTTCGACTCGGACGTCCTCGCGAGCGCGCTGGCGAGTCTCGACGCATCTCAGATCGCCATCGAGATGCGCGGCGGGAAGTCTGTCTCCTGAAGGAGGATCGGCCAGCTCTATCGTCGCTTGCGATGCAGCAACGCACGCCGATACGGCTCGTCGCCGCGACGATTTGAGTGCGGACTGCGCGCACCGCTTCGGACTGCGCTGCGTCGCGCCGGCAGCTTCGATGTCGCCGGGGTCGTTGGTCGTAACCGGGCCCGGAGTTGAGCGTCGTTGGCAGCCTGGGCCAATCGGTGACCCGAAGCAAAGGCTGATCCCGCTCCGGGAGACGGCTGTCTCCCACCGAGGGGGGCGCCGGTTATGGGGTACGCCGGTTCGCCGATACTCCGTCCGGAAGCCACCAGCTGTTTTGTACGGGGGAGATATCGGTGACTCGTTGCGACGCGGGAAGAATCATCGTGTTCGGGTCTACCGCCGGGAGGCTCACTGACGCCCAGGTTGCTCAGATTCGGGCTTCGGCAGGCAACGGTATGGAGATCTTGGAGACCCCAGCAGAGATCGACGATCGCATCGGGGACGCGATCGTGCTTGCTGTGCCGCCCGGCCAGATAACGAGCGCGAGGTTGCGGCGCGCTTCTCGCTTACGTTGGATTCACCTCTGGGCGGCCGGAGTGGATGGGGCGATGGTTCCCGAGCTGGGCGATGGACGGGTTGTTGTGACTTCCTCCAAGGGGAATGGCGCCGTCCCGCTGGCCGAGCATGCCATGATGCTCATGTTGATGCTGAATCGCAACGCAGTGCGGTCGATTGAAGCGCAGCGCAAACATCGGTGGGACCAGTTCATGCACAGCGAACTGAATGGGCTTACCTGCGGTGTAGTCGGGCTTGGGCACTCGGGCCTCGAGGTCGCGCGGAAGGCTGCGGTCTTCAACATGCAGGTGATCGGTCTGCGGCGCACCTATCGCCCGACCCCCGAAGTGCAGGAACTTTATCCTCGCGACCGGCTTCGGGAATTCCTCGCGCGCTCCGACGTCGTGGTGGTCACGGTTCCGCGCACATCCGAGACGATTGGCATGTTCGGAGAGCAGGAGTTTCGAGCGATGAAGCCCACCGCCCTCTATGTTTGCTTTTCGCGTGGGGGCATCGCGGACGACAGAGCACTGTTACAGGCCCTCCGAGAAGGCTGGATTGCAGGAGCCGGCCTCGACGTCCACGCCCAAGAGCCGCTCCCGGCGGACAGCCCATTTTGGGATCTTCCGAATGCCATCGTGACCCCACACAACGGCGCCAGCACGCCGCAGACTCGACAGCGGGCCGTGGACATCTTTTTAGACAATCTTCGGCGGTTTTCACGCGACGAGGAGATGCTCAACGTCGTTGACCTGACGACGGGCTACTGATTCTGGGCAGGGCGGTCGCGCCGGCGCTCGGTCAGACTCCCCGTTTTCGGCGACGCCCGCCATCGTCAAACACCAACCGGTTCGAGCATTGAGTTCGTTGATCAGCTCTGCGCTCTCGATCGGGGTCGGCAATCCCAGGATTCGACCTGGGGGCTGGAGGCGTCGGGGCGGAGGGTTCGCCGCAACGCTGAGGGATCGCCTGTGGACGCCGGCCCGGGGGAGCCGGGTGGGGGAGGCGACCGTCACGACGGAAAAGACAAGCACCCACCACAAAGGGGACGTCCGAGGCCGGGTTCCAGTTGCCGGTTTCCGCTACTTCACCGCCCCGCTCATGAGGCCCCTCATGACCCACCGCTGCGCGATGACATATCCCAGCAGGGCAGGGATCATCGCCATCAGATAGGACGAGAACGCGACGTTGAAGTCGGTCAGGAACTGGTTCTGGAACAGGTTCTGGATGACGGGGATCGTCTGCTGGTTGGGATCCGAGGTGATGAACAGCGGCATCTGGAAGTCGTTCCAAGACTGCAGGAAGCCGAAGATCGCGACCGTCGCGGTCATGGGTGCCATCAGCGGGAACAGGATGCGCCAGTAGACCCCGAACGTCGAACAACCGTCCATTCGAGCGCTCTCGTCCAGATCCAGGGGCAGACCGCGGATGAAGGCGACATAGATCAGCACGTTGAACGGCATCGCGAAGAGGACGTGCAGGATGCCGACACCGACCGGGTTGGTGAGGCCGATCAGCGCCATGATCTTGACCTGGGACAGCGCAACCACGGGGAACGGGATGAACATCGCGCCGAGCAGGTAATAGAACGAATACCGGAAGTGCTTCTTCTCCCAGTTGCGGGCGACGGCGAACGCGTGGACCGAAGCCAAGAACACGTCGCCGACGATCGCGATGGCCGCGATCAACAGTGAATAGAAACCCGCGGTCCCGAAGTGCGTCAGGTTCCACGCCGTGACCAGGTTTTCGAAGTGCATCGGCCACGGGAACTTCCAGCCGTCCGCCGGGATCTGCGCCTCGGCGTTGCTCTTGAACGCCATCGCGACTGTCAGGTAGAGCGGCAGCAGGATGAGCAGGGCGCCGATCCCCAGCAGAACCATGACCAGCCAGTTGGTCCGCCCGCTCTCCTCGATCCCTCCGCCACCCCCGCCGCGTCGACGGGGCCGGGTGGTTGCTTGCGGCGGTGCGACTTGCGTTGCCATCAGAGTCCGAAACCTCCGCTCCGGCGCCGCATGATCGTCAGCTGTCCGACCGAGATCAGCACGGTGACGAGGAAGAAGATGATGCCGTTGGCCAGAGAGTAGGAGTAGTCGCCGGAGTACATGCCGTTATAGATCGTCATCGCGACACTCGTGGTGTAGGGCGCGGCGACCCCTGCGCCGACGCCGGTCAGCGCCACGATCACGTCGTAGGCACCGAGGAAATTCTTGAAGGTCAGGACGGTATTGATCACGACGAACCCGGCGAGCAATGGGAACGTGATGAACCAGAACTGGCGCCATACGCCCGCGCCGTCGATGCTCCCGGCCTCGTAGACGTCTGTCGGGATCGAGGACAGGCCCGCGAGGTAGAGCAGCACGGCCTGCGGCGTGCTCTGCCAGATCGTGACCAGGGCCACCGGGACCCAGGCGAACGTCGGGTTCGCCAGAAGGCTGGTCGCCAGCGGGGCGAACTTCAGGTCGGCCGCCCAGGTCGGGATGCTGATGTTGAATATGAACTGGAAGACATAGCCGATGACGAGGGCCGACAGGACCATCGGGACCACGTAGATTCCCCGGTAAAGCGACCGCATCCTGATTTTGGAGGCGAGGCCGATCGCCAGGACCATGCCGAGCACGTTCGTGCCGATCACGCACACGATCGCGAACCCCAGTGTCCAGATGTAGGCGTCGAGGATCGCGATGTCGCTGAACAGCGACTGGTAGTTGGCGAGGCCGATGAACTTCCAGCTGCCGTAACCCTGGAAGTTCGTGAAACTGAAGATGAGACCGACCACCGCCGGCACGGTGATGAAGATCGTGAAGAGAATCGTCGCCGGCAGGACCATCAGGTTGTAGGTGATGCGGTCGGCCCTCGAGGTCCTGTCTCTCCCCGTCGCCGCCCGCTTGGTAGCAGGCCGGGGGGTGACGGTCGCGACTGCCATGTTTCCCTCCTCGCTCTCTATGCGCCCTTGCGCAGCGCGACACGGGCCCAGTTGTTGTCGAGCGTCCGCAGCGGCCCCTCATACGACTGGTTGAGCACGCACTCCTGACAGATGTTGACCCACTCCACGTCGGTCGGGAACGCCCAAGCCCCGCCGAGGTAGACGCGGCCCGAGAGGAAGGAGGGAGACAGGTCCGACACCTCCGGGGAGTGCTGGCTGGGAGGGTTGCGGACCGGGGAAAAGTACCAGTTGACCTTGTTGTAGGCGTACATCTGGGCAGGCTCGAACAGCCAGCTCATGAGGTTCATCGCCTCGTCGCGATGCTCCGTCTGCTCGGGGATGAACGCGCCCAGGTCGACGTCGATCCAGACCTTCGTGTCGCGGGCGTCGTCGGTCGCCGGAAAGGCGAAGGACCCCATGCTCGCCTTGGGGTTGATCACCTCGATCTCGGTGATCGCCCAGGGACCCTGGAAGTACATCGCCGCCTGACCCGCGGCCATGGCCGTGTTGCCGTTGGCGTAGTGCTGCGAATCCGCGTCCTTGTTCGCGTATTTCATGATCTGAAACACGCGATCGAAGACCGGCGGCAGCATCTTGGAGAACGAGTAAGGGTTGTCCGGTGTCAGGTCCGCCCCGATCTCGTTGAGTTTGGCCACCCACGCGGCCTCGCTCGTGATGCCACCCGGGTTGGGGGCGGACGAGGTGCCGATCATCCCGCCCATGGAGTAGTCGGCCATGCCCTGCATCACGGTCCAGGCGTCCTGGTAGGTGCCGTAGATCGGGGTCACCCCCTTGCTCTGGAACATCTCGCAGAGGGAGACGAACTGGGACCAGGTCTTCGGGATCTTCGCGTTGTATTTGGCGAAGATCCCGCGGTCGTAGACGACGCCCGCGGCAGCACTCGAGAATGGCACCGCGCAGAGCGTCCCCTGGATCGAGCCGAAGGAGTTCGTCAGCGCCTGCACCTTGGGGCTCACATTCGCGGCCGCCGCCGTGCCGGCCAGACTGCCCAGAACGCCCGCTCGCCAATAGTTGCCGGAGGCGATTCCATAGTTGTTGAGGGAGAGGTCGGGAGGGTCGTTGCGGACGAGGTCGACGGTCTGGTTGCTCTCGGTGTCCAGCGTGATGGCGACCCCTGGATTGGCCGCTGCGTACTTGGCAACCAGATTCTCGAAGTAGGGGATGACTTCCTGCTTCTGCATGCTGAAGACGATCTTGGTTGAGGCGCGGGACCTCGCTTTCGGACGCGCTCGGAATGCGCCACCCATACCCAGCGGAACGGTCGCCGCCAGGGTGCCGGCTCCCTTCAAGAAGCTGCGCCGACTCAAATAATCCGGCCTGCCCTCTCGCACGTGCGCCTCCTCACGCCCCTGCTGCCATCGAACCATGGAACCGCTTCCAAACCGTGGGCAGAGTCTAGGTCCGCGTAGGCCCGTTCTCAACCGCCGGCGCATTCCGCGCCAGGGGCCAGCGCGGCCGGGCACCACCCTGCTCGCGCCCGTCTTCGCGCGGCCGGGCGGTATGGTGCGGTGCGCGCCGGCGACTCAAGGCTGCTCGCCGCGGTGTTGAGGAGCGGTCGACGCGGAGTATCGTGATGAGCTATGTCGCGGCCGAGCGAGCGCGCCCGGAGCGATAGGTTCGGGTACGGTCAGGCAGCGGCGACTCTCGCCGACGTGGCCCAGCGAGCCGGTGTCGGCGCCGGCACCGTCTCGCGAGTGCTGAACGGCAGTCCGATGGTTCGCGAGGCGACGCGCCGCCGCGTCGAGCAGGCCATACGGGACCTCGGGTATCGGCCCAACCGCATCGCGCGCAGCCTCTCGCGGGGCCATGCGACCGCAGTCGGCATCGTGGTTCCGTTCTTCGTGCGGCCTTCGGCGGTCGAGCGAGTGCGAGGCGCCGAGCGGGTGCTGACGAGCGCCGGCTACGACATCCTTCTCCACAATGTCAGCACGCCGCACCAGGTGCCGGAGCAGTTCAGGAACGCCGGAGCGGCGGCTGCGGACGGGCTTCTCGTCATCTCGTCACCCCCCATTCCGGCGCAGATCGAAGAGCTCGCGAGACAGCTCCCGATCGTGCTCATCGACGTGCGATATCCGGACCTCCCGCAGATCTTCACGGACGACTTGGAGGGAGGCCGGATCGCCGCTCGGCACCTGCTCGAGCTCGGACACACACGAGCGGGGTTCGTCGGCGACGTGAGCCGGAACCCTTTCCGCTTCACCTCCAGTGCCCACCGCCGTCGCGGCTTCGAGGAAGAGATGCGGGCGGCCGGGTGCCGAGGCCCGGCGGTCGCGGAAGGCGAACACAGCCAGCAGGCGGCCATGGAACTCGCGACCCGGATCCTCGGCCTCCCCCGACCTCCGACGGCAATCTTCGCGGCGTCGGACACACAGGCATTTGGTGTGCTGGCGGCCGCCGCGGCTGCGGGGATGCGGGTGCCCGAGGATCTCTCGGTGATCGGGTTCGATGACATCGAAGCCGCGACCTTCGCGGGTCTGACGACGGTCCGGCAACCCCTGGAGTACAGCGGCGAGCGTGGCGCCCGGCTGCTGCTCGATACGATCGCGGGCAGGCGGGATCCGGGCCCGCACGAAGAGAGGCTCGAGCTGAGCCTGGCAGTCCGGCGGACCACCGCACCGCCCCCGCGGCAGGCGTACGTCGCCGTTCACATCAGCCCTTCGATGACCCATACATCGAGCAAGAGACCCCTTAAGTCGGAGGGTCTCGGGACCACCGATTCGGCAGTTCATGATGCCCCTGGCTAGAGTCCCCGACCTTCCGCTCCGCCGCCGTGTAACCAGTCCTTCTGGCAAGATCGACCAGCTTGATCCGCGGCCCGCAGTTGTTCAGCCCGATCTGTCGGCTCAGCAGTGGGAACTCTGCTTGATTCAACTGGCCTTCCTGGGGACGCCGCCAGTCAGAACAGTTGGTCGGCTAGTGGGGACCTCGTCAGGACCGCTGCCATCGGATGCCCCTCGACATCGTCTCTAGAAGACAACCGCCTCGGTCTTGGCGTCGAACAGGTGCATCCGGGCCTGGTCGATGGCCAGCGTGACCAGATCCCCGTGGGCGATCGTGTGCTGCGGATCGACACGGGCGATCACGTCGTCGTCCCCGAGCTTGCCGTAGAGGTACTGGTCGGAGCCCAGGACCTCCACCACGTCGACTCGAAGCTGCACCTGGGGGCGACCCTCCACCAGGTGATCGCTCAGGTCCTCGGGGCGGATGCCGAGCACACCTTCGGTGATGTTCGGCGCCTGCGGCAGCCGGATCGAGAAACCCGAGGTGGTCGCCTCGTCACCCGCGACCTTCGCGTTGAGGAAGTTCATCTTCGGGCTCCCGATGAAGCCCGCCACGTACATGTTGGCCGGGTGATCGTAGATCTCGCGCGGAGGCGCCACCTGCTGCAGCACCCCGAGGCGCAGCACGCAGATCCGGTCGCCCATCGTCATCGCCTCGACCTGGTCGTGGGTGACGTAGATGAACGTGGTCCCGAGTTCCTTGTGCAGCTTCTGCAGGTTGACGCGGGTCTCGACCCGAAGCTGGGCGTCCAGGTTCGACAATGGCTCGTCGAGCAGGAAGACCTGCGGGTTGCGCACGATGGCACGGCCCAGGGCGACGCGCTGGCGCTGGCCGCCGGAGAGCTGACGCGGCTTCCGCTGGAGGAACTCCTCGAGCCCCAGGGTCTGCGCCGCCTGGGCGACCTTGGCCTGGATCTGCGCCTTCGGGGTGCCCCGCATCTTGAGCCCGAACGCCATGTTGTCGTAGACCGACATGTGCGGGTAGAGCGCGTAGGACTGGAACACCATCGCGATGTCACGCTCTCGCGCCGGCACGTCGTTGACGACGCGCTCGCCGATCCGGATGTCACCGCCGGTGATCTCTTCCAGTCCGGCCAGCATCCGCAGAGCGGTCGATTTGCCGCACCCGGACGGACCGACCAGCACCATGAACTCGGTGTCTTTGATGTCGAGATTGAGGTCCCTGACGGCCATCGACTCGTTCGAGTATCTCTTGCTGACGTGGTCGTAGGTCACGGAAGCCATTGCGCCATCAGCGTAGCGCCTGCTCCCGGGATCTGCCGAAAATCGGCCTGCCTACCGTCCGCACGATGTCCTCGGCGTGGCGCCGCGAGGGACTCGCCAGGCCACGCTGGGGACGACGAGGTCCGAGACGCAGACATCGCTGGTTCCCGTGCGGGTCCTGATGAAGGAGGAGCCACTCAACGCCGGTGTCGGCCCCACGCCAAACGGCGATTGCCGCCCCGTGGGGAGGATCAGGAGTGATGGGTAGTCCGTCCCAGTTGGTTGTCACAAACCCGAAGCGCTCAGGCGATCCTTCTCGCCGCTCTACCACCAATCGTCACCCACTCGGCCCTTCCGTCAGGGCCCAGCTCGAAGGGAACGACGGTGGGCCAAGGCGAATCACCCAGAAGGACGCCCCACTCCCTCTCCACCAGCTGAAGCTCCGACCCCGTGCCGACAGGCGCCTGATGCCCGGTGCTCATTCACAGCCTTCCGCTGCGCCGAGTGATGGAGAAGATGCGTTCGGGCCGCACCAGGAAGGTCCCCTCGTACGCGCCCGGTTCCGGAGCGGCGCCGCGCCTCGCCGGCGGCGAGTAGATGTCGGGGAGCCACCCGCTCGATCCAAAGGCGCTCGATGTCAACGACGGGAACGGCCGACCCCTCCACGTTGGATAGGACCCCCACCCCAGCACCCTGCGCAGCGGCGATCGCGCAGCTGGCGACGAAGCCGAGCATGCCGCCACCGTGCCGCACCACGAGGGGGTCGGCACTCACCATTGACCAGCCCAGCCCGACGGCGCTCGCTTTCGGACCGAATCTCAGCGGTTGCGGTTCCCGCATCAGCGCAACCACCTTGCTCCACAGCTCGGGCTGGGCGCGTGCTGCGACCCGCCGTCAGATGGCACCGCAGCCACCTCGCGAAGTCCTCCCCGCTCGTGGACAGGCCACCCGATGGACGGTGAATCCGGGGGCAGGTGTTGTCCTCCGGTTGCAGCTCACCCAGTCGTATGGTCCCATCGACCCGGACATGGACGGGGACGGTCCCCTCAAGGATGCCGGGATCGTCAGGGAAGCCAGTCGACCTCAGCTCCAGCGGATCCAGGACGAGCTGGTGCATCGCGACCTCGTAGCTCCGTCGAGTGACAACCTCGAGCAGCCGTCCGGCGATGATGACTCCGACGTTGCTGTAGGAGTAGCGCTCACCCGGCGCAGCGAAAACCGGAGCCTCCGGGATCCGGCGGATCTGTTCGATCAGGCTGTCGGGACCGTCGCCAATGCCGGGGTCCCGGTCCAGAACCCAGTCCCCGACCAGGCCGCTGCAGTGACTGATGAGGTGGCGCACCAGCAGGGTCGATCCAAGGTCCCCCGCGCATCGGCGCAGATCGGGGAGCCACCTTGCGACAGGAGCATCAGGGGTGAGGCTGCCCTCGACCACAAGACGCAGGATCGCCATCGCCGTATAGGGTTTCGTGACAGACCCCAGCTGGTAGACGGAGCGCGCGGTCGGCGGCGGCCGTCCCGGGCTCGTCGTGCCGTACAGCCCGATGCGCAGATCGTCCCCGTCCCATGTGACGACGACGAGACTCTGGGTCTCGCCACCAGCGATGGCCGCCTCGGCCCGACCTTCAATCGATCATGGAGTCATGCCTCACCTCAGATGCCACCAAGTCCGCACGCGCCACGCCTGGTCTCGGCCAGCGGAACGTACCGAGGGATGCTCATGCTGCTTCCCTGGGTACAAGGCCCCGAGCAACGGATGTGTCATTAGAGGATCGGCTTACGGCTGGCGCGCGCGTCATCAGGTCGCGGCAGATTTCAACGCTCGGGCGGCACTTAGATCGGGAGGCGTGTCCGCCAACCCGTATCTCGCCCACCGTGCCGCTGCCGTCAGGTGGCGCAGTAGTCCCCAAGCCAGAACGCGCTCCTCGTCGAGTTCCATCGCGCGGGCTACCGAGCGCACGGCGCGCAACGCCTCGCTCGTGGACGGTGCAGACGGCATGACCGAGCGGAGAACGGCGCCGGCGTCGTAGGCAGCGTCGCCGACGACGGGCTGCGGGTCGATTGCGACCCAGCCTCTGTTCGAGGCCCAAAGGAGATTTCCTGGATGGAGATCGCCATGCACGAGGAGCGGGGTTGCCGTCCGCTCGCGTGCTGCCAGCCGGCGGCTCAACTGAACGGCGAACTCGGCGAGGCTCAGATCTGCGCCTACCTCGCCACTCCATGCCTCGATCTCAGTTGTCAGGTCGTCGAGCACGGTCGTCACGGTCGGGAACTCTGTGCCGACCGTCGGTGATTTCGCCCAAAGCCCTTGAGCGACGCCTCCCGCGATCCTCGCCCACTGGTCGCGTGCGGATCCGGATTCGGCCGCCTGACCCGGCTGCACGGCCTCGAGGAGCAGGATGCCCCTGTCGCCATCGAACTCAAGTAGACGGGGCGCCAGCTGCCCGCGCCAGTGCTCGAGAGCGGCCGCCTCCGCAGCGCTTCCTCAGGAATCGGTACCCTTCGATGACCCGGGCCTCCATCGGGGCCCGGGCGGGAGCGGCGAAGGCATCGGTGCAGCCGGAGTAGGCGCCACCTGTACGCAGGCCCCAGCGGCGCTCGGCGTGCAAGACGAGCCCTGGCAGCTCTTTGCAGCCAGTGAGTTCCCGCATCACCGTGAAGCCGAGCGATGAGGTCTGCTGCCGCGGGCCGCAAACCTAATTGCTGAGCGCCCACAGCGCAATTGTCGGACGCCTCGCGAGAACGCGACCCTCCCTCAGCGGGGGCGTCCGCAGGAGGATCCCTTCCGGACGCGGCACGGAGTTAGCTTGCAGTAACCCCAGGACGATGAGACACGGTCGAAGTTGTGTGGCAGGCCGGCGCCGCCGTCGCGATCAGGCTGCAGCAACGTCGTTGCGCATTCAGCTGGGCAGCGCGAACCTCGCCACACGTGCTGCAGGTTCCGCGCCTGGCCCAAGGTGGGGTCTCCTGCTCGAAGTGTGGGTCGAACTCGAAGGAATCCGATCTCAGCCGGCTGGCCGGTTGAACTCGTGCAGCTCGTGGTGCACCCCGAGCTCAGTCGACGGGTCCGGGAGCGCCGTCTTGCTGGCGGCGCGGAGGGTTCGGGAACCCGCGCCGATTCGGGTTCCCGATGGTTGTCTCGGCCAGAGGCAACATCTTCCACCGGAGGACCCGTGAACGCGGTGTTGAACTCGGCGTCGAACAAGTGCTCGCCCACAGATACGACAGGAGTGCCCCAAGGTGAGCGCCGCCACCTCCCTACGGGGCTGGGTGAGGTGGTCTCCGTGTCTCACCCGCTCGGGATAGGACCGCTTAGCGTTCCTGACTCCGTCCGTTCTGGATACCGATGCGAGCACCGCTGTGCCGACCCGGCTGGGCCGGCAGGCTACTTATATTCAAGTGAGTCGGCAGCCGGTTACGGCGGAGGGAGACGATGGCGCAGCACAGAGTCGGGATTGCGGGGGTCGTCCACGGCCACGTCGCCGCCCACTTGCGCGAGTGGGCCGAGACCGAGGATGCCGAGGTCGTCGCCGTCGCCGACCCCAACCGCGAGGAGCGCGACGGTTACCTGCGCCGCTTCCATTTGGAGGGGATTCATCGCTACGACACCATCGCCGAGATGCTGGACAGCGAGCGGCTGGAGGTGATCAGTGTCTGCACTCAAACCATGCGCCACGCGGAGGCGGTGGTGAGCAGCGGCGGAGCGCGGCGTCCACTGCATCGTGGAGAAGCCACTCAGCCCCTCGTTGTCAGACGCCGACCGCATGCTCGCTGCCGCCAATACCTACGGCGTACACGTGCTTACCACCTATCCCTCGCGCTGGCCGGGTGGCTTGTTGCAGAGCGTTCTGACACACGCCGGCCGCGGAGCCCTCGGCCGTATCTACGACGTGCGCTACCGGGCCGGTGGACCCAAACCCCGGGCGGCCGACGCCAATCTCTTCTTCCGCTGGCTCTACGACCCGGCCGAGAACGGTGCGGGCGCCCTGGTGGACTACTGCTGCTACGGCGTGGACGTCGCCTGTGAGGTACTCGGCCAGCCGGTATCGGTGTTCGCAGTGGCTGGGCGCTGGGTCCGCGACGATCTCGTCGGGGATGACAACGCCCGGCTGCTCCTCTCCTACCCGCGAGGCGTGGCTGAGGTCGCGGCCACCTGGTCAGCCTATGGCTCAACTCCGGCCTTGGTCCACCTGGCCGGCGAGCGGGGCACGATTGCGCTCGGTGCCGACGGTGCTCAGCTCTTTGAGGAGGCCAGCCCCAGGGGGCGATCGCTCGAGCCCAGTGAGTTGCCGCAGGCAACACCAGAGCCCAGCCTCTGCGCCCACCTTCTCCGCTGCTTGGATGAAGGCCGGACGCCTGTGCCCTGGAGCCGCATCGACCACCACCGCGACGTGGCCGAGGTCCTCGACGCGGCGTTGCGCTCGGCTCGCAGCGGCCGGCCGGTCCTGCTTCCGCTGCCCTTGCCGGCGTTGGGGTGAGGTTTCGCCTCCGCCGTCCTCAATAGCGCCGTCGGGACGCCGGGCTGAAGGAGGCGGAACGAGATCACTCGGCCCAAGACGACGCCGGAGGCACCGGTGGGGATCACGTCGCCGCCATCTGTTGCGCCCGTGCCGATGCCCGTGAGCCGGATCCCCCAGAACCGGCAGCTGCGCCTAACGGCCTGAAAGCCGCCTGCCGGCGGAGGTACTCGCCGATCTTGTGCGCCGACTTGCCTCAGATCGGGCTCGATCGCGTCCACACGAACCAGAGCTCGACCTCAGAGCCGGCGAACGCCGGTGCGGCGCACGCGCGTCATCGTTTGGCGAGGACCCCGCCGTCTTCGGGCACCACATCAGGAAAGTCAAACGTGGTCACCAGGTCCAGCGCCCGACCAGTCAGGGCGGACTCATCCGCCTTGAGCATGATTTCCAGGGCGTGTCGGGCGTGGTCCCCACTGAGGACGACAGGGGCACCGTCGATGCTGTCGATCAGATGGTCGACGAGAACCGCCCGCCTGAGCGCGCCGAGCCGACGTTCGGTCGCCGCGTGCTCACGCAGCGTGGGCGCGACCCATCCAGACAGCCCGGACACGGCATCGACCCGGAAGACCTCAAGCGGCGCCGACTCCTCACGAATGTCCCCGATGTTGATCGTGCCCTCGCGCCCGAAGATCTCGATCTTCGGGCTCCTCGCCGCGTTGACGTTGAACGTGCCGTCGACGACCGCGAACGTGGCGCCTCCGAAATCAAGCATGAGCAGCGTGTTGTCGTCGGCAGTGACCTCGATCCGCTTCCCCCGGTAGGGGCCTCCGTGCACGGTTCGGACGGGTTCGGTGATGCCGGAGAACGCGACGACGCGGCGCGCCGGCCCCAGAATTCCGGTTATCTCGTGGATCCCGTACACACCCATGTCGAAGAGCGGGCCCGAACCCTTTTGGTAGAACCAGGTCGGATCGGTCGGCCAGGCTCCGCTCGCGGGTCCGCCGTGTGACGCCCGGACCCGGGCGAACGCGACCTTGCCGACGATGCCCGCGGCGACGAGGCGGCGCGCCTCGCTGCGGGTCGGATACAGCATGTTCGGCGGCGATACCACCACCGCCAGACCTTGGCGAGAGGCGATCTCCAGGATGGCGTCCGCGTCCTCCATCGTGGTGGCGAGCGGCTTCTCCGTGGCCAGGTGCTTTCCCGCCGCAAGGATCGCGCGGTTGGTCGAGCCGTGAGCGGGGATTGCGGTCAGGTTCAACACCGCGTCCAGATCGGCGCCGTCGAGCATGTCCTCAAGGCGCCCGAACGCTCTTGGGATGCCGAACTCGCGTGCCGCTCGCTCGGCCCGATCGAAAAGTGTGTCGGCGATCGCAACCACCTCGACCTCATCTCCAATCGGGCCCAGGTGCGACAGCACCCCATGATCTGCGGTGGCGATGACGCCGGCACCGAGCACGCCGATCTTCAATGGCCGGTCCCTCATGCTTTACTCCCTCTATTCCTGTGGCGGTGCCGGTTGGGCCGCCGCGCGCTTCTTCAAGGCCTCGCAGGACGCTCGGTAGTTGAGGCGGTGCGCGGCGTCATTGACGGGCATCGGGGCTTGCTCGTGCCAACGCCAGACCGACACCAGATGACCGCCGCCCTCGGCGTGCACCGCCTCAGTCAGACCGACCTTGAGGATAAGTCCCTCTCCCATCCAGAGAAGCTACCCCAGCCACACCCGTTACAGAATCCTCAAACAAGAGCCACCCAATCTCCGCACCGCGCCCACCGCGCGCCGTCTGCTCGCTCAGCAAATATCGCCCCAGCTACGACGCTCGGCCACCCTGCCTCGCCACTGGCCGGGCTCGATCGAAGCGGGTGCCGGAGTCCTCTGTAGAGAAGGTGGTCGTGAGGTCGAGCGCGCGCCCTTCGCGCGCCGATTCCTGGGCCTTCAGCATGATCTCGAGAACGTGCCGTGCGTGCTCGACGGTGAGTGGAGGCACTTGAATTTCATCGAGGCAGTCCAGAAGGTGGGCTACCGGATACGCCCTGCCGCTCCGCCGCCTGCTCTCCGCGACCCGGGTGATCTCTCCGAGGTTTGGGCGGATCCAACCACTGAGACCGGGCACGGCATCGACGCGAAAGATCTCCAGCGGCCCAGCCTCAGTGTTCTGGGCGGCTCCAAGCTCCAGATTGATGGTCCCCTCGCGGCCGAATATCTCGACCTGCGGCCCTCGCGCGGCGCTCACGTTGAAGGTGGCGTCCACCACAGCATAGGTAGAGCCGCCGAAATCGAGCATGAGCAAAGTGTTGTCGTCGGCCGTAACCTCGATGACATCGCCCTTGTACGGGCCGCCCTGCACGACACGCGTGGGCTCGGTGATCCCCGAGAGCGCGACCACCCTCTTCGCCGGCCCCAGGATCATCGTGATCGTGTGGAGCCCATACACACCCATGTCGAACAGAGGACCCGCCCCACGCTGATAGAACCAGGTGGGATCACTCCCCCTTCCGCCGGCGGCCGGTCCTGCATTCGAGGCCCTGACGCGGGCGAAGGCAATCCGACCGATACACCCCTCGCGGATGAGGCGCCGAGCCTCCAGTGTGAACGGGTCGATTCCAGTCGTCGGGCAACAAACCACTATCAGGCCCTTCGTCGAAGCTAGCTCAACGATCGCGTCGGCATCCTCCATGGATGTCGCGAAGGGCTTCTCGGTGACGAGATGCTTGCCGGCCTCGAGCACCTTGCGACATATCTCGCCGTGTAGAGGGATGGGCGTGATGTTGACGATGCCGTCAACTTCGACTCTGTCAAGCATGTCGTCGACACTGGCGAAGACGTGCGGGATAAGGAATGTGTCAGCGGCTCGGCGTGCCCGGTCCAACAGGGGATCCGCGATCGCCACCACATCCACGCGGTCGCGGAGAGATTGGATCCCCGCCAACCACCCGAATTCGGGGCTGCTTGAGATCACACCTGCGCCAACCACTCCTAGTCGCAGGCGCCTTCCAACGGTCATCTGGACCCCGTCCTCGCCCCCTCGCAGTGCCCGGAATCCGCTGCGGACTGAGCCTGAGTGCCGGCTGGAGGGGTGCTCACCGCGACCATCATAAGCGTGGCGGCCTTACCCGAGAGTCAGACGTTTCGATGCTGGTGACCTTCGACCTTGTGCCATGCTCCGCAAAGTCGACGACTTCGGCCCGCGGACGGCGAACCTGGCGTGCAGGCGTGCCAGGTGGTCCAGCTTGCTCATTGCTCCAGCACACCTGACCCACGAACCTGTACCAGTGCAACATGCCTCGCACGCTAGCTCGCCAGGCCCCCGAGAAGCCAAACCACGCCAGCACACGGGCCGCTCGGAACGGCCCGCAATGCTGGCGACTGTGGACGAAGCCAGGGCCCAACTCGGCCCCAGGAGGATCCACTATTGAACCCGTGCAACGAGTGAGCGCACCGATACGTGCTCGACGTAGGGGGCCGAGTCCGCGAGCGCGTCGGCCAACCGGCCTTCGAAGGCCGGACGCTCGTTCCGGGCCGGCAGTCGGCTGCCCATCGCCGAGTAGACGCCACCGACGACATGTTCAAGAGTGAGCGTGTCGGTGTAGTCCGTGCGGATCTCACTGACGCGATATCCCATTTCAGTCAACTCGGTTCGATACTGCAGACGTGTCTCGTCATCCGTCCCGCAGCAACTGGTCAGGCTTGTGTGGAGCCAGCCTTCGAGGAAGGTCCGCAAGGACTGCGACCAGGCGGTGGGTTGAAGCCATAGAGGGGTGCCATTGGCGACGATGGCGAGCCCTCGACCTGGTTTGAGCGCGGCCCGGGCGGCCCGGAACAGTTGCGTTCGGTCGACAAGGTGGATCGCGTTCGCGAGGGTGATCGCGCCCAGCGGGCCATACCGGGCCACGATCGAGTCGAGCTTCTCGACGCTTCCTGAGACCCATTCAATGTTGTGGATCCCGGCTCGGTCGGCGGCGACTCCGGCATGACGAAGCATGTCCCGTTCCGGGTCGACACCGATCGTCTGCCTCACCCTGCGGGAAAGCGGCACCGTCGAGCTGCCCGGTGCCACAACCGAGGTCCACGAGAACGTCTGCCAGATCGAGTTCCAGAGCATCAGCGAGCGAGCTCACCACTGCATCGGGGTAGCCACGCCGATATCGCGAGTAGTAGTCAGCGACATCTCCGGTGAACTCGGCCGTCACGGGACGGATTGTCCTCTGCGCATGGGCGCCATGGTTGGCTCGTCGCTCACGCCCTCGGGCCGCTGCTCGTCGACGTGATGCGCGCGCTCGAGCGAGTGACCGCCTGCATAAGACCTACGTCCTGCTGCGAGCTGAATCGGAAGGGGTCGAACAGCTGCAGCACGGCGACGATCGGATCCGAGGTCGGCAAATTCCGAGGCGTCTTCTGCGAGGTCCGATTGGGGGGTCAGGGTTGACATATTCCGATATAAACATATAATTCGAGACGTGGCTCGAGCTTCCACCACTGCCGACGTCTTCAACGCGATCGCCGAGGCCGACCGGCGCGACATCCTCGACGTTCTGGTTGGAGGGGAGAGGCCGGTCGGGGCGATCGTCGACGCGCTCGGGCTCTCGCAGCCACAAGTTTCCAAGCACCTGCGGGTCCTGAGCCAAGTGGGGCTCGTTCGGCGTCGCGCTGTGGGGCGCCGTCGTATCTACCGCGTGAATGCCGCTTGCCTGCGACCGCTGGGCGACTGGGTCGCGAAATACGAGCTGCTGTGGAATGAGCGGCTCGACAGGCTCGACGACTACCTCAGCGAGCTGCAGCGTCAGGAAGAAAATCCAGACAAGCAACAACGAGGAGCACCATGACAACGACTCGACACGGCTCGGCGACATTCGAGTTCACCGACCGCACGGTCAGGATGCAGCGGAAATTCCAAGCGCCGGTCGCGCTGGTCTTCGACGCGATGACCAAGCCTGAGCACGTCCGAGTGTGGTTCCCCGCGGATGATGCGCCGCTCCACATCTGCGAGATCGACCTAAGGGTGGGTGGCAAATACCACTACGCGTGGAACGCCCCGGGTGACATAGAGTGCTCATTTCGGGGCACGTTCCTGGAGATCGAGCCGCCGACGCGGATCGTCGCCACCTGGCTGTTCGACGGGTGGCCGGACGATGAGGCGGTCGAGACCGTGATGCTGAGCGAGCACGACGGCATCACGACCATCGCAGACATCCTGGACTTCAAGGCACCAGAGAACCTCGGCGATCACTTCCAAACAAACGATGGCGCGCAGGCCAGCTGGGACAAGCTGGACGACCTGCTGGCTGACCTGCAGGGAGCCGGGCTCGCAATCTATGGACGGTCAGGCGCGGGCCAGGTCTCCGACATCGGAGACTCGAGCCGGAAGCTACCCGAGTCCGATTACCGGATCGGGGATAGTCGCAAGATGGACACCTGATCAGACCGCTGCACGGGCGGGCATCCTGCTTCGCCCGGATGGCAAGAGGCTAGAATCGCGCGGCATAACGCATGATGCCACGGCGCGTATGGAGCTGCCTCGACGGCGAAATCACCCATTCTTCTCAACCATCCCTCCGAGGCTCCTGTTGTCTTTGCCAGCGTGCACCTCCTGATCGGCTCCAATCCAAAGCAGAGAATTAGGGACCTTCCGGGGGGACAACCGGCGCCGATGCGGTCAGGCTGAAGGGGAGCCAGCAGGTCCCTGGGGCGCCATCGGCCTGACCACCCGTCTGAATTACGAGGAGCAGACCGACATGGAGCGAACGGCTTGGACGGCCGCCGGCAGCTTCTTTAAGAGCCTTGACTTCGATTTCGAGGCGAGAGACGCCCTCGGGGCCGCCGGCGTCGGCATCGGAGATGTGGGGCTGGTCCTCGCCACGCTGGATCGCGTCGAGGACGGCGACTGCCAGGGCTGGTTCGACGCCTGGACAGCAACCGCAGGAGCGCTGGCCGACCGCGGCCGCGCTGCGCTCGCCCAGGGCCATGTGGCGACCGCCAGCTGGGCGTTCCTCGCAGCCGCCCAGTACCACGCCAAGGCGCTTGGCATGATCGACGGCCTCGCGGACCAGAGCGGGCTGCTCCCGGCTTTTCGCGCCCATCGGGCCTGCTGGGAAGGCGTCCTCCAGGCCTCTGAGGGCCGCTTCGTGCCCCTCGACGTGCCTTATGAAGGCGCGACTCTGCCCGGCTATCTGTTGAGGCCGGACACCAGCGGGACGTCCCGTCCCACCTTCGTCATGACCAACGGCAGCGACGGCTCGCTGCCCGGGCTGATGGGCTACGGCGCCGCCGAGGCGCTAGCCCGGGGTTGGAACGTCTTTCTTTACGACGGGCCTGGTCAGCAGTCGATGCTGTTCGAGCGGAACGTCCCCTTCCGTCCCGATTGGGAGGCGGTCCTGACCCCCGTGATCGACGCGCTGCTGACCCGCCCCGAGGTCGATCCAGAGAGATTGGTCGGATACGGAGTTAGCCAGGCTGGGTTCTGGCTCAGCCGCGCGATCGCGTTCGAGCACCGGCTTCAGGCAGCGGTCGTCGATCCGGGCGTCGTCGACGTGTCGACGTCTTGGTTGGGTAACCTCCCGCCGCCACTCATCGAGCTTCTGGATGCAGGCCAGAAGTCCGCCTTCGACGAGGCGCTGGTGTCCGGCATGCCGCAAGACGACGACGGGACGATAGCGCGAACCTTCGCCTTCCGCGCCCGGCCCTACGGCATCACCGATCCATTCGACGTTTTCTCCGAAGTCCGCCGGTACCACGTCCGCGACGTGGCCTCCCAGATCACCACTCCGCTGCTCATCACCGACCCGGAGGACGAGCAGTTCTGGCCCGGCCAGTCAGCGCAGATGCACCAGCTCGTGGCGGGCAGCACGCTGCTCGCTTTCACTCGCCATGATGGCGCCAATTTCCACTGCCAGCCGGCGGGACGGCGTCTCACCCAGCTCCTGATGTTCGACTGGCTTCAATCGCGGTTGAGTTCGACGTAGTGTCCGTCACGCACGGCTGTTCGCCAGTGTCCACGCGCAGCGGCGGGACCTGCTTGGTTTATCGCGAAGGCACACGATCCCGCCGGGCGACCGGGACGACGCGCTCGATGCGCTCGCGACCCGGTCGGGGGAGGCTGCGCCTTCGTTTACGGATCCCACAGCTTTACACGCGCTGGCGGCTCTCGACTCCGTGATCGCCGAGCTGCCAGCCGCACCATTCGACGTTCCGACCTGAGGCGTTTTCGTAGACCGAAACCCAGCCGGTTACATCTGGGCGTGGCGAACCGGACCGGCTGGTTCGTAGGTGCCGACGACGATGCCGAGTTCGGTCACGGTGAGGTCGACGGGGCGCATCGTTGCCGGGCGGATGCCATCGTTGAACAAGCGGCGGCCGGAGCCGAGCACCAGCGGAAACGTCATCAGGCGGAAGCGGTCGACGAGCTCGTGCTGCAACAGCGTCTGGAGCAGTTGGCCGCTTCCCCAGACCTGCAGCTCGTCGCCGGGCTGGTCCTTCAGCGCTTGGACCGCCGCGACGATGTCGCCCGTCACGAGGCGAACGGTGTCAGGGTGCTCGCCGCGCCACGTGACATCGGTCTCACCGAGCGAGTTGGAAACGACGTACTTGGGCAGCGAGTTGATCGCCACCGCAATGTGGTTGGCAGGGTCAGTCTGGTCAGGCCAATAGCCGCGGAAGATGTCGAAGGTTCTGCGCCCGAGAAGGAACGCGCTGGCGTGGCTGTTGAGCTCGGTGACGTACTCGCCGACGGCCGGGTCGGGAAACGGGGCCTGCCAGCCGCCATGGGTGAAGGCGCCGCTGGGGTCTTCCTCAGGTCCCCCAGGGGCCTGCATCACGCCGTCTAGTGTCAGGAACGTTTCAACGGTGAGCTTCATGGTCTTCTCCTTCGTGCGAGAGTCGGTGCTCTGCGATCGCGACGCCGGCGTCCGGGATCAGCCTCTGCGACAACGTCGACCGAGATGCTCGGAAATCGACATCCGGTCCGGCCCGCCCAAGATCGCGTCCGGCACGGACGCTCCGCCAGCGCCTGGAAGCTCCAGCTCAGCGCAGCCGCGGTGTCGTCCTCCGTCCGCGGCTCGCAACGGGATCCGTTTACGAGACAGGCGCCGCCTACGGCTCGCTGGCATTCCGGCCGCCCTCCGACAAGGAGCACGCTGTCCTGGATGGCTTTCGTCGGCTGGAGCGATCGTCCTGCCGCGGTTGATGCGCAGGTCCGCCTTATCGCCGAGGGCGTCGAGCGCGTCCTGCAGGAGGACCTCGTTGGGACATACCTGCACGGCTCCCTCGTCTTCGGGTGCTGCAATCCAATGCAGAGCGACCTCGACCTGCTCGTGGTGACCCGCGCCCGGTTGCGGGCCAGCGCGCGTGAAGTCATTGATGTGCTCTTCCGCGAGGTTTCGCGACGGCCGTTGCCCTTGGAGATCTCGATTCTTGCCGAACCGACTCTTCGGGGCTGGCGGCATCCGGCTCGCTATGAGCTGCACTACAGCGAGCGCCACCGGCCGCGGGAGTCTCCCGGCCCGAGCACGGACCTGGCCGCCCACTTCACGGTCGCAAGAGAGCGCGGGATAGCGCTATTCGGGCCGCCCCCGCGCCTCTGCTTCCCGACGGTGCCGTGGCATGACTATGTGCTTGCGATCCTGGGCGACTTCCAGCTCTGCTTAGAGCTGCTGACGCGGACCTGCGCGGTCTTGACCATCTCTCGGGTGTGGGCAACACTCGCCACCCGGGAAGTGCACTCTAAGGAAAGTGGCGCACTCTGGGCGATGGCGCATCTCAAAGATCCATCGATCGTCGCCGACGCATTGGAGTCGTATCGCGACGGTCCGAGTCGGGACATCGCGGCCGATTCTCGCCTGCCGCAATATAAGGATGTCGTCGCGAGACACGTCGAGGCGCTTCGAACCGACGGGTGAGCGCCGCCGCATCCAAATTGGGTCTGAGTCGGCGGCCGGACGACACATGTAAGCCCATTCCTTGCGCCGTTTGGCAGCGGGTTGGTGACGTCCGATCCTTTGCCTTACAGGGGCGGCCGCATGCGGAGATCAGGGATGGCTGATCGCGTTACAGTGAGCGTTGGTCCTGAGCGAGGTGCTCGAGCTCCGCCAGGCATGCGCGTATTCGACCGCGAGACCGACCTGGCGTATGCACCAAGCGCGCGAACGCGCGGGTGCTGTCAGATAGCTGGCGGGGGTCTGTCACTGGTTGAACCGCCGCGACTCCGGCAATCTGGGTTCATGGTCCACAACAACCCAGGCCATGCCGCCGGCGGGACGCCGGGGCAGGTACTCACATGAAATCCAGGTTCACAGAACGCCTTGCGGACCTGACCGTCGGCGCCGAACGCCGCCGCCGTCGATGGCTGCAGGTCCTGGGGCGCCACCCTCACGACCAGGATGAAAGCCGCACCCAGGGACTCGGCCACCAAACCCTGGAAGTGCTCGTTCTCAATCTGGTCCTGGTCGCGCTCCTGGAGACCCTGCAGATGGCCGGCACCATTGCGTCGGGCGGCCACTATCTGCCGGCGATGGCGTTCCAGGATCTCCTCTACAAGCTGCCCTGGGCGATGGCGCTCTGCTTCGCGTTGTGGCTCGCGATCATGGTGGGTCGTGCCCGACCTCTGGCCGTCGGGCTCATGGGCCTCTTCATCGCGCCTCTGGCATCGCTTGCGGCGCACTCGCTCGCGATCGGCGCCGAGAACTTCGCCTTCGCAGCGAAGGGGACGCAGACTCTTCCACCGCTGGTCGCGGCGGGCGTGAAAGGTATTGAATACGCGTGCTTCGGAGTCTTGATCGCGTGGCTGCGCACCCGGCGCTGGGCTCACGCACGGCACCACGCGTGCGCGGGCCTTTGTATCGGATTGATCTTCGGCGGCTGCCTGCTGGTGCTTACCGCGACGACCCAGAGACTCACGCCGGTCCTGCTCATCGGGTGGCTCGTGAACCAGTTGCTGTTCCCGGTCGGATGCGCGCTCGTCCTCTTCCACGTCACTCGCAAAGCGAGCACCGCTTCGGACACGCACCCGCGCGAACGCGACGAACCCGAGAAAGGTCCCCAGACGGCGCACGGTTAGCCTGCGGCCGCCTTCCCGAAGACGATAGGCGGGGTTCGGCGGCCGCGCTCACGTTGCGGGAGGGGGAAGATGGTGCCGTGGCCAACCGGTCCGGCACCGAGTTCGGCGACCTCCTGCGGCGACTCCGGCTCGCGGCCGGTTTTTCGCAGGAAGCGCTCGCGGAACGCGCGGGGCTCAGCCCCGATGCGGTAGCCGCCCTGGAACGCGGGCGGCGACGCCATCCCAGGCCGTATACGATCCGCCTGCTGGCCGACGCCCTGAGACTTGACCCCGCGGATCGGGCCGCATTGATCGAGGCAGGTGTGCCGGCGCCGGCCCACGGACCGCCGAGTGCGCCTCCTGCATCGGCACCCGCGTTGCCAGTGCAGCTGACGAGCTTTGTGGGGCGCGAGAAAGAGTTGGTAGACCTTGGCCACCGGCTCCGGGAAACGCGTCTGCTCACGCTGACCGGCGCGGGCGGCACGGGGAAAACCCGGCTTGCGATCGAGGTCGCGTCCGCGCTGGCCAGCGAGACGGGGAGTCCCGCATGGTTCGTCCCGCTCGACGCGTGTCACGAGCCCGACCTGGTCCCGCAGGTGGTGTGCACGGCGATCGGGGTCCCCGAAGTCGGTGATCGTCAGCCGCTCCACACCTTGGTGGCCTGGCTCTGCGATGCGAGCGGCCTGGTCGTCATGGACAACTGCGAGCACCTGCTGGAGCCGGTCGGCGTGCTCGTCCAGGCTCTGCTCCTCGGGTGCCGGAGGATTCGTGTGCTCGCGACGAGCCGGACGGTCCTGAGTGTGCCGAGCGAGGTGACGTGGAGGGTGCCCTCGCTGCAAGTGTCGGCCGCCGACTCCCCGCTGGATCTGGCGGCAGTGGCTCGCATCGAGGCGGTCAGACTCTTCGTCGAGCGCGCCGCGCTTGCCGATCCAGCGTTCCGGCTGACGGAGGACAATGCCGCGGCGGTGAATGCGATCTGCCGGCGACTGGATGGCATCCCGCTGTCGATCGAGCTGGCTTCCGCCCGTGTCCGCGTGCTGGCGCCGGGTCAGATGCTGGAGCGACTACGGGACGCTCCGAGCTTTCTGACCGGCGGATCGGCGATGACGGTCGCCCGCCATCGAACACTGAGCAACACGATCCAGTGGAGTTACGACCTTCTCCGACCGCCCGAACGCGAGCTCTTCGAGAAGTTGTCCGTGTTTTCGGGTGGCTTCCAATTGGAGGCGGCGGAAGCCCTTGCCGGCGCCGACATCCTTGACCCACTCACCGGGCTGGTCGAGCACTCCCTGGTGATCGTCCAGCCCGGTCGGCCCGCCAACATGCGGTACCGGGTGCTCGAAGTCCTGCGTCAGTTCGCGGAGGCACGGCTTACCGAGACTGGCGAGGCAGACCGGCTTCGTCTCCGCCACGCCGCCTACTACGCAGACCTCGTCGAAGCGGCGGAGCCAGAGCTCATGGGTGAGCACCAGATCGAACGGATGACCGCGCTCAGACAGGAGCGCGACAACTTGCGCGCGGCCCTCGCTTGGTCGCTCAGCCACGGGACGGCGGCCGACGGAGATGGTGCGGGCGACCGGCTTCGGATGGGCCTGCGCCTGGTGGCCGCGCTGTGGTTTTTCTGGTATGCGGACGGCGCGCCGATCGAGGGAGCGCGCTGGCTCGATGCCCTTTTCTCGAGACTGGATGGGGCACCACGAGAGCCGCGGTCCCTCACCTTGCAGGCTCGGGCGCTCGCCGGTGCGAGCTGGCTGGCATACGTTCGGTCCCAGTCCGCGAAGGCCGCCAGGCTCGCCAACAGGAGCCTCCAGGTGCTCGAAGGAGATGACGATGCGGAGGCACGCGCGAACGCTTGGACGACCCTCGGCGCCGTGGCTCTCGAAACGAATGACGTCGAGGGTGCGGAACGGCTGTTTCAGCAGGCCCTGGACCTCGCTCGACGAGCGGGCCTCGAGTGGTGGATCGGTGCGTCGCTGACCAACCTCGCCTTCCTCGCGTACCGGCGGGGCGACCTGGAGGAGGCCTCGCGGTTTAGCGAGGAAGCTGTGGTTCAGCAGCGCGCGCGGGGTGATCCGGTGGGTCTCGCCGCGTCCTTGTTGAACCAGGGCGCGATCCAGTTCGCGCGCGGCAACGCACCGTCGGCGCTCTCGCACTATGTCGAAGGCCTCCGGCTGGTTCAGCGATTGGGATCCACGTCGCTCACCGCCGAGTTATTGGAGGACTTCGCCGGCGTCTTGATCGCCCAGGGCCGCCTCGAGGTGGCGGCCAGAGTCCTGAGCAGTGCCCTGGCATACCGGGATCGGATCGGGGCACCGGTTCTGGAGTGGCGTGAGCCCGAGATACGGCGGGTGATCGCCCAACTCAGTGAGGAGCTGGGGCCGGAACTCTATGAGACGGCGCGGTCCGCGGGCGCGATGCTTTCCATCGACCAGGCGGTCGCTGAGGTCCTGAGCATCCGCTACGAGGATTTGGTGGGCTGACCCAGGCCGCCTCGACCGGCCCTACCGGCCCTGAGCTCGCCAGCACCTCCGACATCGCTTGCTCGATCCGAAGCTTCCTACCCTCCGCCCACAGCGATGCGTAGGTCTCCGGGTCGACCGCCTGTGTCAGCTGCCGCAGCATCCGCTCGAGGTTCGACTGACGCCATCCTGGTTCCGGCATGCAGATGGCGCGGCGGAACGCATCCACGGCGCCCAACATCCGCACCGCCAGCGAGGACTCGCCACGCGCCAGCAGCACGCCGGACAGGTCCTCGAGCAGATCTGTCGCGACTGGCGTGGCCCCGCCTCCGCTGACCAGCAATTTCAGGCTCTGCAAGTACAAGAGGTGTGCCCGTCGGACGTCCCCATCGGCGAAGGCGATCGACCCCAGGTTGAGGAGTGAGCTGGCAAGGCCGCGAAGGTCTCCGGTTCTGCGGCGCAGATCCGCGCTCTCTTCGATGAGACCCCGGCCTTTGTCAAGATCCCCGCTGAGGTAGGCGGCAAACCCGAGGTTGTCGAGAAAGATCCCCGTCCACCAGCTTGACCCGGCCCTTCGCGCCACCTCCAGGGATCGCTCGAAGACGGCGGTCGCCTGCTCGAACCTCCCCGCGTTGATGGCGGCGGATCCCTGGGTCGCCCCAGCCAGCGCGGTCACCTCAAGCTCCGCAGATCCGGCGAGGCTGAGGCTCCGTTCAGCCAGAGCAAGGGCGCGGTCGTCTTCGTTTTGAACATTGGCCAGCCACCCCGCCGCGGCGACAACGGTGGCCTGCGCTAGCTCGGATCCGTCGTGCACCTGCCCGGTCCCCTGAGGAGGTGCGAAGCCTTCGAGCCAGCGCCGGCCTTCGACGAGGGCGCCATCCGCGAACCAGAAGTACCAGAGAGCAGCCGCCATGCGCACGCCAAGCTGCCTGCGGGCCGGTACCAGCCCGGATGCCGCGCCGGCCACGTCACGCAGAGACCAGCCCATCGCCGATCGCAGATTGTCGCGCTCAGCTCGAAGGCGCTCCATCCAGACCGCCTGCTCTCGGCTCCGGAGCTTGTCCGACGCTCTCTCGGCAAGATCGAGGAAATAGGCGGCGTGAGCCTGTTCGATCCTCTCGTCCTCACTGCGATCCGCGAGGGCGTCACGAGCGTACTCGCGGATGGTGTCGAGCATGTGGAACCGGTCCGGCTGAGCACCCGTGTCGCCGTGCATGATCAGGCTCTTGTCCACCAGTGACTCCAGGCTGGTCAGCAGGTCCGCCCCGCCGGTCTCATCGTGTGCACACACCGCCTCAGCGGCATCGAGCGTGAACCCGCCCACGAACACCGAAAGCCGCGCGAAGACGGCACGGTCCCAATCGTCCAGCAGCTCGTAGCTCCAATCGAAGGTCGAGCGCAACGTCTGCTGACGTTCGGGAAGGTCGCGCGGGCCACGGGAGAGCAGCTGCAGACGTCCTCGCCGCATGCGGTCGAGCATCGATTCAGGCGTCAGCACGTTGATGCGCGCGGCTGCCAGCTCGATCGCCAGCGGGATGCCATCGAGCTTCCGGCAGATCTCCGCCACAGCCGCGGCGTTGTCGGACGTCAGTTCGAAGCCGGGCATCGCCGCGCGTGCCCGTCCGATGAAGAGTGCCACCGAGGGTACGGTCCGCAGACGGTCGAGGTCCTCGGTGTCGCTCATCCCGGCCGGCGGCACCTGCAGCGGTGCGACCGGAACCACCCGCTCGCCGCGTACTCGGAGCGGCTCTCGGCTCGTCATCAATATCTTGAGCCCGGGTACCAGCTCCAGCGTCTGGGGCGCCAGGGGTGCGGATCCTATGACCTGTTCCACGTTGTCCACCAGCAACAAGAGATCTCGTTGCTGCAGGTATTCGAGCAGGCGTCTCCGTTGGGAGCGCACGTCGTTCTCAGGCAATCCGACCGCTGCGGCGATCGCCGAGAGGATCAGCTTGTGGTCCATGGTTGAGGCCAGGGACACGTAGGCGACTCCGTCTTTGAAGCGGCCAGAGGACTGCGCCGCAGCTGCCAGCGCCAGCGTTGTCTTTCCGACCCCACCCGGTCCGGTCAACGTGATGAGGCGAACGTCGGGGTCCTCTATCAGGGCTCTGAGTTCGGCCAGCTCCTCCTCCCGGCCCAGGATGGATTCCCTGAGAGCCGGAGGGGAGGCTCGGCGAACGGGTTCCGTGCCGGCCTCGACAGAGCTCACGAACCGGTCGGTCAGGAGAAGAGCCAGATCGTCGCTGACCTGCTGCCGCAGCTCGTCGTCCGTCGTGAACAGGCGATAGGATGTCGACGCGTCGTGGCGGATGCGCTCGAGAAGCGCTTCCAGGGCGGCCTCGCGGTCCGGCGCCGGCGACTTGACGTAGAGCAGGCTTGGTTTGCCGGCGGAGAGCCGGTACTCGTCCTCCAGCCCCGAAATGTCACGACCGGGCTCGATCCAGCCGTACCGCTGCCAGTAGATCCCGATGAAGACGTCGCTTCGCGAGAGGTAGGCCTGGTACACGTCTCGCGGCGGATACGGGCGAGCCGAACCCTCGAACATGACCGGGGTCAGGTGCAGCTGCGTGATCGCCTGCCGCGCCGCCGAGCGTTCGGCTGCGAGCTCCTCGAGCGTCGAGCTGACAAAGACACGCAGGTGCTGATCAGGCGTACGGATCATTCATCATCTGCCTTGCCCCCAGCGTGGTCTGACCGGGCGAGGCGCACCACCGACAGGTCCCTGACAGCCGCCTGACGAGTGCCGGGGGCCGCGCGATTCAGGCGCCCGGGCGGGGCAATGTCGCCGCTGAGCCGGCTCCCAGGCAGTGTGGCATCCCGCCCCGTGGAAGCCGGAGACCTGGCGCCCGAGGAGGCGGACCTCCTGGCGGTCGAGGCGTCGCTGCGTCGCCGGACGGGTGATGAGACCGACGCGGAACATCCTGAGGTGGAACCTGCCAGCCCTTCCGGCGGTGGGGGACCCTCACCGTGGTCCACGTGGTCCTTCACCGCGCCCCACCGCCCAGAGCGTCAGGGCCTTGGTGCGTCCGCCGAGGCAGGAGTCGTCCGTGAGTGCCCAGGGAGGTGCTGCCAGCACTCGACTCGAATGCGTCGGATAATGCCCACGCGTTGGTCGGGTTACGCGGACGGCTGCCCACTGGGCTGACGGCCTCCACCAATGGGTGAGGGAGCGGGCCGGCGTGAGGCTGTGCAGGTCGGAGCATCTCATTGACCGGCTCGGTCCAGCTGTCGTCGCAGGTGGGGGTCGGGATCTACGAACGCGGACGCCACCCGTTGCTCGCGGTCGTCAACGTCCATGACGATCTCGAGGCACCCGTTGAACCGATGGCGACCCCGGAACACGATGTAACCCCGGAACAACGATGTAAGGAGGAGACATGAGCACCCCAACCACCGAGCACGGGGCCCGAGGCCAGGAACTGCTGGGCCAGACCGTCGTCGTGATCGGAGGGAGTTCGGGCATTGGGCTGGAGACTGCCCGACGAGCGCATGGTGAGGGTGCGAACGTGGTGCTCGTCGCTCGCGATCCCGAGCGCTTGCGAAAGCGCCGCGCTCGAAACCGGTGCCTCCCGGACGGCCGCGTTCGACGCCAACGACGCCGTGGCCTTGGAGCGGTTCTTCCGCGAGGTGCCGCAGCCGATCGGCCACGTGCTGGTCACCGCCGGCGGTCCGGTGTACGGCCGTCTGCTCGACATCGACCTTGACGTCGCACGCAAAGGCCTCCTCGAGCACCCGCTGCTGATGATCCGGGTCGCCCGGAACGTCGCCGGCAAGATGGGGCCGGGAGGGTCGTTGCTCTTCATGGGGGGCACCGGCGGCCGCGCCGCCAGCGTCGGGGTCGCGCCGACCGCTACTGCGATGCTTCCGCCGCTTACGGCAAGCCTGGCCTTGGAGCTGGCGCCGGTCCGCGTCAATCTCATCGCCGCCGGCTTCGTGGACACCGCCCTCTCGGCCTCGCTGCTCGGCGGCGATCTGGAGGCTCGCCGCGAGCAGCTCCGCACGACGCTGCCGATCCGCCGTGTGGTCGGACCCGCCGATGTCGCCGCGCTGGCCGTCCACCTCATGACCAATACCGCGCTCACCGGTGCGACGTACGACATCGACGGTGGGCAGCAGCTCGTCGCCGAATGAACGACCGGCGGGAAACGGAGGACGCACTGGACAAGCGTTTTTGTCGTCGTCACGGCCATCCCCCTTCCTGAGCAGGGCGCCGAAGTGTCCCCGGCTTTCGAGACCGTGATCACCCAGGTTCACGAGGAACCGTGCGTTGAGCTTTATGCGCTGCACGAGCGGCCCGATCGGTTGCCGATGATTGGGAGGTACGAGTCGAAGGAGGCGCGATCAGAGTACGTCGGCCGCCCGGCGCTGGCAGGCCTGCGGTCCGCTCTAGACGGCAAGCCGAGCTCTCGTCTTGACGTACAGGTCCGGCAGGGATCAGATCTACCACGACTACCCCGATGTCGTGTTCGATCTGGTCGCCAACCGCACGTTCGACTGCCGCCTCCAACTCCTTGACTACGTGCCCACGGTGCTCAACGGTCCACCAAGCGCCGACCAGCGGAACCTCTGAGGTGATCGGCTCTTGCAGTGATCGCGCACCTGTTCCGCGCTGAGCGACCCCCTCGGGGCCGCGCGGATACCACCGCGTGGACGGCCTCGGCCCCATCGGTCATCCGGGATCCGGAACTCGGCGCACTCGAGGACACCCGGATCCGCGGACATGCGGCCTGACAGTGGACCACGTCTTCGAGCGGGAGAGCCTTGTCCACCGGGCTTCCTCACGGCAACAGCCTGATCAAGCCGAGCAGGGTTCCGCGGGAGGCGGAACCCGCCACCACGATCTTGCCGTCAACCGGCTGGATTGCCATGCACTTGGCCCGGTCGGAGTCGGCGAAGAAGTCCACGGTGAGCTGCCCATGATCGCCGAAGTTGTCGTCGAGTTCGCCGGTGGCGGTGTACCGTGCCAGGGCGAAGTCTTCGCCGGCGAAGTCGTCACTCGACGAAGCCGCCGTGTAGCCGCTGACGACGATGCTCCCATCGCCCTGGATGGCCACTGCCTGGGCGGTAGCCTCTCCGCCGGCGAACGGCGTGGTCACAAGGGTCCCGCCCGCGAACTGGGAGTCCGGATTGCCGGCGGTGTCGAAGCACGCGACCGCGAACGGGCCTGCTTCGCATCCGACCACCACGATCCTGTCGTCCCCCTGGAGCGCGAGGCTGGTGGGCTGCGGTCCCGCGAATCCTGCCCGGACGATGCCGCCGCCGCCGAAATCGGGGTCCGGGAGGCCGTCGACCGTGTAGCGAACCAACCCGATGTCCAGGGACTCGTCCCCCCAGTCGACGGCCGCGAGCACCACGATCTTCCCATCCGACTGCACGGCCGCCGACACGGCTGACCCGGAGGCGCCGGGCATGGGTGTCATGACCTTGCCCCCGCTCCCGAAGGTGGGGTCCAGCGTGCCGTCCGTGGTGTAGCGCGCCACCCCTACTTGAGCCTCGGGCGTGGGGGCGTCGCCGACAGCGAGGCCGGCGACGACGATCATGCCGTCGCTCTGGATCAACACGCAGCGGCCGTAGTCGGTATCTCCGGCAAAATCGGTCGTGACGATGTCGCCGCCGGCGAAGTCGGTGTCGAGCGTGCCCCCGATGGTGTAGCGCGCGAGCGCGAAGTCGTAGTGCATGCCCTGCGAATCGGAGGTGGCGTACCCGGCGACGACGATCTTGCCATCGGACTGGATGGCGACGCTCTTGGCGACCGCAGAGTAACTGCTGCCGAGCACGTCGTTGACCACGCCCCGCGATGCCGAAGGTGCCGTCGAGGTTACCTCCGCTGTCGTAGCGCGTCAGGGTGCGGTCTCCGAGCAGGACGATCATGCCGTCGCTCTGCAACACGATGCCGGTTGCCCCGGCCTGGTTCGCGGTCACCTTCCCGCCGCCGCCGAAGGTGTGATCCAAGCCTGCTTCGACCATCGTCGTGACGCACTCCACGGCGATGTCGGTCACGGCGGCGGGTCCGACCGTCCCGCTGCCGTTGACGATGCTGCATACCTGCATCGGGTTCGTCGGTTGCGCGGTTACCCGGACGTCGTAAGCGCTTCCGATCGACCTCGGCTGGGCGAACGTGAAAGGTCCGTCGCCTGGCTCGACGCTCTCCAACGAGGCGAAGTCGGTCACCTCCAGCCCTTCGCCTTCCAGTCCGGTCACCGTGCCGCCGATGTTGTAGACCGGGCTCTCTGCGAAGTCTTCCAGCGCGTAGGGCTGCGTGACGGCGACCACGTGAGGATCACGCAGCGATACCGCCGGCTGGTCGGTCGAGATCTCCCACATGCTGAAGAGCCGCAGCTTGTATGGACCTGGCTTCCCGGCCCGGAAGATGTCGGGAGCGCGGAAGTAGAAGTCCAGCATGTTCAGGCCGGCGGTCATTGAAGCGAATGTGCGGCCGGTCGTGACGAAGGTCCCGCCTTCCGCATAGAGCTGAGCCACCGCCTGCACATCGGCGTCGACGAGCGTGTCCACTTCGACCTGGATCAGCAATTCCTCGTAGGGAAGTTGGTCACCGGGATCGGCGTTTACGCCTCGATCGCTGGTGTGGCCCGTGAGCAGGCAAATCGGGCGCTGGAAGGCATCGTGAGAGTACGCGGCAGTCGTGTAGTCGGGTCCGCGGGCCAACCCGGTCGACGTCGCCACGTCCTCGATCGTCAGATCCTCCAGTATGTACGGGCCGTCGACCCGTAGACCGAAGAGCCGCGCGCCGTCGAAGGACAGCGACACGGTGCCCGCGCCGGGGTCGAGGTGCTGCTCGACCTGCAGTTGCTCGATGGTCGTCCCGGCGCTGTCGATCAGCGTCCCGAGCACACGGTAGTCGGCCGCCACATCGACCTCGACCCCGACGTCGATGACCAGCTGGTCATAGCGGCCGTCGTCATCGGTGTCGACGCCGCGATCAGTGAAGGTCCCGGAGAACCCCGTCGCGCAGGGTACGACGGTGACCTGTGTCACCCGCTGACGAGTGAAGGCCGGCACAGTCCCCCCCGCGGAAACCACCACGGTGTACAGGCCGGTCAGTGTCGCAGGGCCGTACGAGCCGCGGTATTCACCCTCCCCGGCGGTGGGGTCATACGCAAATGCGATCGTCGTCGCCAGGGTTCCACCAGGTTCAACAACCTGAGCCGTGACGATCGCGTCGGTCAGCGGCGTGCCATCTGCCGTCACGACCGCGGTTATCGTCAACTCGTCGCCGACAACGGGACGCTCGCTGTCCAGCCCTATTGTCAGCAGCACACCGAGGCCCGGGGGCAGGGTCGCGAGCGCTGCGACGCCATACTGGCTGTCCGCCGGCGCCCCGCCCGTGCCAGTGACCTCGAGCGTCCAGATGCCGACCTCGGGCGCGGCGACTTGATAGGCCGTGAACCAACAGGATTCGGCATTCTGCAGTGGCGTATAGACGACGGACGGATCCGCCGAAGGGGTGTCGGGACCGAGCGCAATCCCGCTGGGGCTGACGAGCCCGAATGTCAGATAGTTGCCCCCTGTGAAGACATGGAAGACCGCGGTATCGACCTCATCCACGTAGACCTCATGGTTCTCGGCAACACCGCTGCCCGGGACCGTGGCGGCCTGGGCAGCGACGCACTGAGGCGCGCCGGCACCCCCCTCTGTCGGGGACCGGGTGGGCTGCCGGAGGGGCCTCGCCCTGGGCAACGGCGGGTCACCCTGCGGGAGCGGTGCACCCGGCGTCTCCAGAAAAAGCGGGAGTTCGACACTGACCAGCGTCGCGTTGTAGCGAAGGTAATCATGGCTGGTGACGCCCAGACTGGCGGCGTCGCTCGTCGCAGTCTTGAAGGGGGGCTCGCCGGACGCGTACGGCAGCGCCTCGACACTGTTGACCGACACGTCTTCATCGTTCAGACCGACCCATTGGGCACACCATTGAGCCCATGGTGAATCGCAGTACGCGCTGACGGCCACGTAGAGGACATGGTGATTGCGGGTATAGAGGGAGTTGTACGCAGCCATGTACGGAGTGGAGACCTGAAAATCGGTAATCAACAGCGCGGCCGAGAAGAGCGTGAGGTCGACGGCGAAGCTGCCGCCGTTCGGAGAGCCCAGCATGATGACGGTTTCGATGCCCTTGTTCCGCCGAACGTACTCACGCGCGTCGATGCCCCCCTTGCCGAAGCCCACCACGTTGAGTCGCTCAACCCCAAACCGCTTGATGAGGTCGCTGACCACCCCGACCAGCTCGGTGCCGTTGTCCTGGATGAGTCCCTTGGGCGTCAGATCGACGGCGTACGACGGCATGTGGCGGGCCGCCAGCGCGTCGGCCCAGGCAGTCCCCGGGCCCATGTCAGCCGCGCTCTGCCCCCATCCATGCAACAGCAGCACCGGTCGGCAGGCCAGACCTGGCAAGTGCCTGGGCTCGAGGGTCATCCAGTCGATCTCAAACGTCAGCGAGACCGTGGTGTCGAACACGAAGGAGATCCAATTCGGCCTCGGTACGGGTGCCTGTCCGCACGGTGTCGACGTAGATTGATCCGGGCAGGGATCATCGGGGAACTTCAGGTCGACGGTCCTGACGGTGAGCTCGAAGTCCTGCCAGTCGGTTCCGAAGTCACCGTGAAGCGGCCCCAAGGACCGTTGGTGCGTCTCGCCCGGGTGGAGAACAACCTGGACGCTCACTCCATCCTGGCCCAGGACGCCGCTCGCGTCGAAAGCCGTGATCCTGGCGCGGATCGTAAGCAGCATGCTTCCCGCCAGCCGGCCAGCCCTGACTGCCCCATCTCCATACACGAGGAACCCCGAGCCGTCAACCGGGCCCACGTAGCGTGTGGTCTTGATGGAAGCGGTTACGACGCCCTTCGGCTCGACCACGTCGAACGGAGTGTCAAGCGTGCCGGGGTCGTAGTCCGCGACGAAAACACTCTCATTGGGGTATCTGGCGGGGATTCCGGAGTTGCCGCCCATCTCTAACAATTCACCTCCCCGACGAGTGCTTGGCCAAACTGCCCTGACTTCCTCCAGACGTGCGCGCGCGGTCGTTCGCCGCCCGGCGGTGAATGTCATTCAGGCCCTGCTGACGCGGCCGGTTACCGCCTCGACTCTGGGCTGGAGTTCCGCCTAACGCCATGCACCCGGGGTGCACACTGCGTGCACGGTTGGGAGTGTGGGCGGTGTCCATGCCCGGGCCACCTGGTCCGCTGATCGACATGGGAAAGACACCATCAGGCCCTCTTCATGGGGCGATGTCGGGCTGGGCGCGAGACAAATCCCGGCGCACCTCGAAGCGGCGTGGGTTCGGACTGGGCGCCCGTGTCCGCAGCCGCATGCGCCAGGTGCGAGCCATCGCCGTCCCGCACAGACAGCGGCTGCGTGAGCACCTCGGCTACCTGAGGCAGAACGCGGCCGCCGAGCAGTTGGGCACCAAGCTCGATCGGGCTTTGCACGAGCAGGTGTCCGTCACTCAGGTTCTGGAGCGGTTCCTCGAACTGCGGGTCGAGGACACCAAGTCCAGCCACCGCCGCGGACGCCTGCGCTATGCCCGCTAGCCGGTCTACAAGGCCCTTGCCGAGTTCGATTGAGCGCGGCGCGGATACAGCCGTCGGTGAGGCACAACCTAGGGATTTCACCGATGGCAGCAAGCGCCGCGAAGCGTACCGTCCCGCGTGTCCCGGACGGGCGTTGTTGGGAGCGTGAACCACGAACGGAGAGGTGCGACATTCCCTCTGGAAGACCTTACGCTGCATGGTGCCCGGGTTTCAGCTCCTGAAGACGTGACCGCGCAACGCAATTCGCCGGCACCGGCCTGATCCAGCGCGCTGCCCGGCAGGTCGGCGATTCCCAACCGACGACGAGGAGAACCATGACGCCAATCGAAGTCGTCCAGCGGCAGATAGAGGCGTTCAACGCCAAGGACCGGGAGGCATACCTGAGGTATTCGGCGCCGGAGGTCTTGAACACCGAGGGAACGCCCATGGCGTCCGAGGCCGCGGGCAAATGGTACGTCGCGGCGACCACCGCCGTTCCTGACGCCCAATTTCATATCGACGAGATCATCCAGCAGGGGGATCTGGTGGTGTGCCGGATAACCGTCACCGGGACTCACACGGGAATCCTGAGCTGGCCTCCTGAGTGGGACGCTTCAGGCCAGTTGAGGCACGTCGCCCCCACCGGACGGACGCTCAACACCGCGTTCGCCAGCTTCACATGGGTCAAGGGCGACAAGGTCGTCCGTGACGAGGTGTATGGCCTGAACGTCCCCGAGGCTCTCGGCCTCCCCAGAGCGAGCGCCTTCGCGCCCGCCTAGAGCACACCCTGCAATGTCTGGTTCATCGACCAGTACCGAAGGTGCCAAGCCGACGGATCCCAGGGCTTGCCCTCCGGTAGCAGAGGCTTGAGCAGCTCGGCTCGGCCATTTAGTAGGAGGCCGCGTGACCCTAAATACCGCCTTCACCGAACTATGTTCGATCCGGCACCCGGTCGTCTTGGCGCCGATGGGTGACGTATCCGGAGGCCGACTGGCGGCGGCGGTGTCGAACGCGGGCGGGCTGGGGATGATTGGCGCGGGGTCACCGGCAGAGTTCGAGCCGGAGATCGCCCTGCTGCTTCAACAGTCGACCAAGCCCTGGGGTATCGGCTTTCTGAGCTGGGCTGTCACGCGAGAAGTTGTCGAACAGGCCCTGAGCCATCGGCCGACCGCCCTCATGCTCAACTTTGGGGACCCCTCTCCTTTCGCCGACCTCGTACACAAGTCCGGGTCGCTGCTAATTGTCGGGGTGACCGATCTGGAGGAGGCCCGAACGGCCCTCGCCGCCGGCGCCGACGTGATCGTCGCACAGGGCGCCGAGGCCGGCGGCCACGGCGGCCGCCGCGCCACCCTGCCGTTCGTCCCGGCGGTCGTTGACGTGGCGGGGCCGACACCGGTGCTCGCCGCCGGAGGCATCGCCGATGGGCGGGGACTTGCCGCTGCTCTCGTCCTTTGGTGCCGCGGGGGCAATGCTCGGGACGCGCTTCGAAGCGACCTCCGAGGCGAACATCGCCCCCTGGAGGGCCAGGGCCATTGTCGAGGGACGGGGCGAGGACACAGAGCAAAGCCGGGTCACTGACCTTGTGCGGGGTGGAGGAGACTGGCCGCGCAAGTGGGGGGCACGTACCCTCCGCAACGCAGTGCTGGACCAGTGGCGGGGCCGAGAGGAGGAGTTCGAGCAGGAGATCGCGACAAATGCTGCTACCAGGGAGGCGTATGAGCGGGCCGCGGCCTCCGGTGACCTTTCCGTTGCCCCCGTCTGGGCCAGTGAGGCCATCGACCTGATAACCGACATCGTGCCGGCGGCGGAGCTTGTCGAGGCGATCGTAAGCCAGGCCGAACGGGCACTGGCGACAGCAGGCCGGCGAGCCGCTCCTGAGGGGACTTGATCGGGGGTGCTGTAAAGCTGTTACTCGCACGGCCGGTGGCTGGGCCGCCGGATGGCGCCGACTGAGCGACCAATGAGGGGCAGCGTCGACACGTTCCTGGCCACCCACACCGGCAGCCTGCCCCGGCCCCCCGACATCGTCGAAATGCTATTCCCTCACAAGGACGGAAAACCGACGAGGCGCCGCTCGCGAGGCAGGTCCGGGCAGCGGTGGGCGATCTTCCGCACTCCCCGACCACGCGCTCGGGCAGGGCGGTCTTCGCACGCTCAGCGAAGCTGACGCAGCGACCCTCCAGGTTCCGCCCTCGACGCGGTCGCACGTCGCCAGCCCTGACGATCCAGCGACCTCCCATCTCTCGATAGGCCCCGACTCCATGGCCGCGCCGGTTAGAACTCGCCATGCCGCATCCCTTCCCACAACGGCCGCACGACCTGGGCCACCGTTGCCACATTGAACAGCCACGGCAACTCCCAATCAGGGGGTGCTGCGATCAGCGCGAGAACCCGGGGTTTCGGCTTCCGGGCACCGTGGGCCGGCCTGCGCTCTCGCCGGTTGGACCCGTCGGGGCCGGGACCAATCCGGGGGGCGCCCAATTCCGAACTACCTGAAGGGGGTGTTGTCAGCATGCCTTCGGGTCGCCTGGACTGGAATCAAGGGGGCGGCGCAGAGCGGACCGGTACTGGGGAGATGCAGGATGGAGAAGAGGTTTGTGCCGGTGGATCTCGGATGGGCGGTCTGGGACAACCAGCAGGGGGCCGTGGTTGTTCACGAGCTCACGGAAGCAGACGCCATCCGTTACGCCGACCGCATGAACAAGGTCCAGCCCGTGCTCCGGCGCCGGCCGGCCCAGAGCTCGCAACATGAGGTGTAGGGCCGACCCGTCATGCGACCGCCGTCCCTGCGCGGCTCGAAGGACGGAGCGTGGCGTTGAGCGACCGCCACGTCAGACTGGTCGATCGAAACCCGGGCACCGGGACCCGCGCGCTCACGATGACCTCGGGGCGTCAAAGCGCTCGCCGAACCTCCAGCCGGTGGGTCATCGGACGCTGAGCTCTCGACGCCTGGTCAAGAAGGCGCCAGCACGCCGAGCTGGCGGAACAGCTTGAGATCATCGCGCACCGCGAGGTGGTCGGTGATCAGGCCGGCGTCGTTGAAGGTCAATACGTGGATGTGCCGAATGGCCGTGGGCTTGCCGGTAGGCGAGCGTTGATCTGATTGCCGGCACTGGAGGCTGCTGCGCGATCGTCGGTATGGCGTTCGGTGATAGTCATGCTATGATGAACGCGATGATTCACACGTTGCTAGCGGTCGCGGTGGTGCTGTTCGTCCTCTGGCTCATCTTCTTCCACCTCGGCGGCCTCATCCACCTGCTCTGGATCGGCATCCTGATCGCGCTCGCCATCTGGGTCTTCGGGTTCTTCTTCCGGGGCCGGCGTGCCCGCTCCAGCGTCTAGTTGAACTCGCGGGTCTTCCTCGGCAAGTAGGCCAGTGATCGGTGTGATCGGTTTGGTGGTGCTGGCGGGGCTCCTCGTGTTGGCACTCGCCCTGTTCGTCCCTCGTCGTCGCAGACGGGTCCAGGGAGGGTCAGAGCTCATCGAGAGGCGGGAACGTGCGGCGGCCCGACGGGGTCCGACCGGTTCTAAGCGAGACAAGGAGTCTGGCCGACGACCCTGACGTGGGCCAGGGCGGGAGCCGCACGAGTGGCACCCGTCCTCGGCGGCGCAGCAATCCGGCAACGACACCGTGCTCGTCTGTCGAGGCCTCCGACATGACGCCCGTCTGCCACCTGCACGCTTGGGGATCCCGCTGCGAGACGGTTCCGGGTAGCCAGCGGTTTGGTTGAGTTGGATCGTTCGTCGCTCAGCTCGCTGCCACACCTGAGAGGGTGAATCGGTGACTTGGAAAGCGCCAGAGGTCACGCCGGTCGACGAGCCCTCTGACGGGGACGAACGGCTGATGCTGGAAGGATTCCTCGATCGGGAGCGGACCGGCCTCCTCATGAGGTGTGCAGGACTTGGTGGCGATCAGCTCGCTCAACGGGCCGTGCCACCGTCAAACCTGTCCTTGCTCGGCTTGATCCGTCACCTGACAGACGTCGAACGCAAATGGTTTCGCCGTCGCTTCGCAGGCGAGGTCGTCAAGGCCGCTTACGTTGCGTCGGGCGACCTTGATCCTCATTTCGATCTCGTGGATCCGGCAACGGCGCCAGATGACTACGCCGCCCTGCTCGACGAGTGGCGTGTCTGTCGACAGGTTGTCGCCGATATGACCCTGGACCAGACGTACTCCCACCAGCGCTTCGGCACGATGACCCTGCGGTGGCTGTACCTTCACATGACCCGGGAGTACGCCGGCCACTGCGGGCACGCTGATTTCCTTCGCGAGCGGATCGATGGTGGCACGTTCGGCTGAGGTGGGTGGCGGCCGACGTGTAAAGCTCAACGATCCGCTTGCGGACACCTCCTGCGTGTGCAGGGCCCCTGCTCCCAGCTCGTCCAATCTGTCAGCAGGCGAACACCGTCTACCTACTCGGGGTCCAGCCAGGGAAATCCGTCCGGATTGGCCCGAGCCCGCGCGATCGTCGCTGCGTCGTCATGGCCACGAACCTGCTCCAGGAACGGGAAATCCGCTGGGGCAACGGGCAACTTCGCGATCGGCACTACGGGCCGCCTGGACGCTACCTGGCCGCTCGAGACAGGCACATCCCCGACGCTCATGAACGGCTGGCGCTCGAAGTCGGAGGCGGGCAGCAGATAGACTGTCCCTTCCCGCCATGGTCGCCGATCCAGAGCCGCCTGGCTGATGGAGAAGAAGTAGAAGGGATCGGACTCGCCAGCAATGTACGTGCACCCGTTGACCAGCAAGCCGGTCGCGAAGTGCTCGCGGTCGAGGATCGCGAAGAACATCGGCCAGATACCCTCGGAGGCGGCATAGACCGCGGCCTGATTCCCGAACGGATCAACGTCATCCGCCTGGCGGGGCTCTAACCGGCCGATGTTCGGGTTGCCCGAGCCGTGCAGGACGATTCCGCGCCGCCCGGCAACGTGCGTGAGGAACTGCCACCTGGGCGCAGCCAGCGTGTAATCGATGAACTGACCTGGACCCTCCTCGATCGCGCGATCGAGGAGGCTATCGAACGAGGCTTTGGTGGCGTGATCGCGAGGCATCGGCGGGCAGGTGAGCAGCCAGAACGGGAGATCCACGTGGGCTCATCATCCCATCAGACTGGCGGTTACGCCGAGGCGTGGCTGACCCCGTAACGACTGGGGTCCCTCAGCGTTACAGGCGCACTGCGGTGTTCCTCGGGTCCGGTCACGGGCAGAATTCCACATTGCATGCGGGGCGCTTGTGAGTCAGTGCGAGCGCCGGAGTCGGCTGAGGTGGACGTGCGGGCAGCAACCTCTGGATCACCCGACTGTGAGACCGAGTTCGCGGTAGAGGTGGTGCCGGACTGCATCCTCAAATGCTTGCGGCCATGCCAGCCCGAGATTGTCGTGCGCTCGCCGGGCCGTCGGAAGGAAGTGGCGAGCGCATGCCATATTGAGGTCGATCGCGGCATCTCGGGTCCAGAGCAGTGGCGGGAGACCCCGCAGGATCTCGAGTTGCGCTGACGAGAGAGTCTTCTCCGCCCGCATTGCGCCCCCTCGATACCCTGGGGGAGCCACCTCGCGAAAGAGGTCCATGAGCATCGAGCGGAGGAGGGCGGCGCCCGACGCGGCGACCAGGTACTCACCTCGTCCGATGACGACCGGAAGCAGACCAAGGACCCGCAGAAACTCCTCCGATACCTTGCTTATGCGATCGGAGGAAATGCTCGGTTCGTCGTCAGGCTCCGCCATGGGCGGGTGGATGGGCGAAGAGTTGAGAAGTGGGATCCCCCTGCCTGCGCTCATCAGCGCTTTCCTTGTCGTGATGAACGTGACGTCAAAACGGACGTAATCCGGGGTCACATGCGTGAAGGTCGTGCTGGTTCTTGTCGAGTACACCGGTCGAGCGAAAGCGATGTCCACGACCGACGGGGCACGGGCGGGCCACTCCTCCACCACGTCCCGGAGCAACCCTTCATCGACGGCCGCATGGAGATCGAGGTCGCTGAAGCGATCGCCGAGGCCACGAGCCAGGCTGCCGACGAGCCAGGCTCCCTCGACCCTGGCATCGGACTCCAGACGCGCAACCAAGCGCGCCAGCAGTTGACTCTGCTCGGAGGTGAGCCCGTCCGGGACCGTCGCCATGCGGGGATCGTAGCTTGCGACGGCAGCGGCCCGGGAGCCCTCCCATGAGATCGTCCCCGAGGGAACAGCTTCGGGTAGGGGTGAATGATAGAGATGGAGCTGCAGGCGTCGTCCGGCGTGCGGAGAAGTGTTCGGCGACCGTATAGGTGCCGTCCGTCGTCGTCGCAAGAGCAGCGTAGAGGGGGCGGGCGGACTCGGACAGCCCCCCGCCCCGGCCTGTCACCGCGGAGGAGGACGGGTCAGGCGGGTCGGTCGCGGGGAGGTGACGCAGACCACGTCGAGGGGATCACCGGTGGCGGGGTACGTGACGGGATCCTCGAATCCGGCCTCTGGGAGCAGCTTCCGTAGGTCGGCGCGTCATGCACCAACGGCTTGGTCTCCCCGCGTTAAGGGAGTAAGGCCGGCAGGCCGCACCGGATCGCGAGGGCCGGGTCGCGGTAGGACACCAGCGCTGTGATCAGGGGCCGCCCCTCGATCTCGGCGAGCTGAAGGACCTGCAGGCCGCTGGCGGCAAGGCGTCCCTGGCCGTCAGGCTCGTAGGTGGCGAAGGCGGGTTGGCCGTTGCACCGACCGGGTCGCAGGGTGACCCCGTGCGGGCGGGCGGGGCCGAAGACGGCGGTCTCGAGGAACGCGGCGGCCGCCTCTCGGCCGTCGAACCAGGCGGTGAGCGGCGGCATGGAGAAGCGGATGTCTTCGGCGATCACCTGCACAAAAATGCCAACGTCAGCGAGCTGCCAGGCCTGCGTATAGCGCTCCAGGAGCTCCTGGACCCGGGGTTCATCGATATTCGGCTGGGGCCGGCCGGCCGTGGCCAGAACCGATTCGCGGGCGCGCGAGAGCAGGCTGTTGACGGCGCTGGTGCTGACCCCGAGCACCTCTGCGGTCTCGGCGTGGGTGAAGCCCAGCACGTCATGCAGCAGCAGGGCGGCGCGTTGGCGGGGCGCAAGTCGCTGCAACGCGGCCACGAAGGCCAGGCTGATCTCCTCCCGCCGCATCACCTCCTCCTGCGGGTCACCGGTCCCGCAAAGATCGGAGTCTCCGACCGGTTCCACCCAGACCAGCTCCGGGTCGGGCGGCCCGGGCATCGAGCCCGGCGCCATGGGTGGCCCATAGTCCGCCGGGCCGATCCGGGTCCGCTTCGCCCGCAGACCATCGAGGCAGATGTTCGTGGCGATCCGCTGGAGCCAGGCGCCGAACGCCCCCGAGCCGTCATACGTTGTGAGCCGCCGCCATGCCCGCTCGAGGGTGTCCTGGGTGGCATCCTCCGCGTCGGCGCCGGAGCCAAGCATCCGGTAGCAGTGGCGGAATACCGAGCGCTGATGCGGTTCGATCAGCGCTGCGAAGGCTGCCTCGTCTCCTGCGGCCGCCTGTGCGAGCAGGGCATTGTCGATGGGACCTGACATAGCCGGCGCCTCTATCGTGCCCCGCCCGCCCGGGCGAATGGCAAAAGCCTCAAGCGTGGGCCTGGGCGAGTCCCACGACCTGTCCTTGCGGGTCGGCGAGCAGCCCGAAGGTGACGCCGGGCACCGTGGTTGCGGGCTGGACAACTCGGCCGCCCTGGGCGACCGCGGCATTCAGGGTGGCGGCGACGTCCTGCACTCCCACGAAGAAGGTGACGAGCGGAGCACCGCCCTGGAGTGGGCTGATGCCACCGGGCACAGCCCCGTCGACCGCGGTGTCGACGTAGCTGTAGCCCGGCAAACCCCCGTCGGGGAACGTCCAGCCGAACAGTTTCCCGAAGAACTCACGCGTCGCATCCGGGTCGGAGGACCTGATCTCGAAGTGAACAACTGGATTCGCCATTTCGCTTGCTCCTGCCGTGTTTCGGTGACGGTGACATCACGTTCGACGGAGAAGTCGGGCACGATCTCTCGGTGCACGGCGAATTTGTCGACCGGGTGACGTTTGGCAACGACGGCTCGCGGGTGGAACGGCTCGATCAGCGCAGCCTCGTTCGTACGTGTGACCGGCCACGCGGCGGAACCGTCGTGTGAGGTGAAGCCCGGCTGCAGGCTAGCTGTGGGGCCCGCCCCGCCGCTCAATCTCACCTCGCATGCGGTCGTCGGCTTCGCGCAGCTCAGGCGTCAGCGCATCGCCGAAGTCGCCGGGCTCGGCGATCTGGCCAATCTCGACCTGCCCGTCGGCGAACGGCGCACGCTTCAGCCACTCGACGGCCTCGTCCTGGTCCCGGGTCTGCAAGATCCAGAAGCCGGCGACCAGTTCCTTGGCCTCGGCGAAGGGGCCGTCGACGACCCGCGGGGACGGGCCGGTGTAATCGATGCGCACGCCCTTGGAAGAGGGCCGGAGTCCTTCCCCGGCGAGCATCTCGAGACCCGCCCAGGGGCCAAGACGACACGATCGCCTCTCGACCACGGCTTGATCCTGGCCAGGGGCCGACAAGGCCACAGGCACTCGGTTCTCGATCGGCGGCGGCTCCCCGATCCGCGCGCCCGCAGCGCTCAAGGATTCTGCGGGACCGGGAACCTTTAAGCGCCCAGCCCGTTGAGGCGGGCGACCTCCTCCGGGCTGAGGCGGAAGCCGAAAACGTCGAGGTTTTCACGCAGACGCTCGGGACGCGCCGACTTGGGGATCGTCACCACCCCGGTGTCCACGTGCCAGCGAAGGATGACCTGGGCCGGGGTGGCCCCGTGGGCCGCTGCGACCTCACCGATCACCGGATCCGCCAGGTCGCTGGCGTTGAGGGGGCTGTACCCCTCCAGCACCACATCATGCTGCCGGCTGTGCTGGAGCCGCGCACCGTCGTAGAGCGCGGGGCTCCAGCGGATCTGATTCACCACCGGTGCCTCCCCGGTGGCGTCGATCAGGGCTTCCACCTGCACCGGACTGTAATTGCTGACACCGACGTCTCGAGCCTTCCCCTCCTCACGCAGCTGCAGCAGGGCGCGCCACATCTCAACTCCGGGACCGCCGCCCGGGGGCGAGTGGATCAACCAGAGATCGACGTGATCCGTGCCGAGCTGCGCCAGGCTGTCCTCCAGTGTTGGCCGCTCGCGACCGGCGTTCTCCCCGGGGACCTTGGTGGTGATGAAGATCTCCTCTCGCGCCAGCCCGCTGTCGCGAATGGCGCGGCCCACCTCCTCCTGGTTGCGGTAGCTGGTGGCGGTATCGATGAGCCGGTAGCCGGCCTCGAGCGCGAAGCGAACGGCGTCGTACGCCTCCCGGCCGCGCATCGGCGAAGTTCCGAGTCCCAGGATCGGGATCGAGCGCCCGGTTCGGAGCTGGACTGAGTGGTCGGTTTCGGCTTCTCCCATGCGGGTCATTCTGGCGGGCCTGACGACTCGACGGCGCCTGGGGACGGCCTCGCGTTGGGGTCGCAGAACAAACGGCCACCGAGGTCCTGAAGTCCGGACGGCTTGGTACCGGCTGTCGATGCCTCCCGGGGCCCCCGGCCGGATGGCTCGAAGGGTTCGTCAACCGGGACAGGCCGGTCGGGAGAATGGGAAACGTGGCCCGGGTGAAGCAACGGCTGTTCACGCGCCGCCGGCCATGGTGGCGACGATGGGGCCGAAGACTGCGGCGCCAACTGTGGCTGCCGCGGCGTGGCGGCTGGCGCTGAACGGGGCATGACCGCGAGTTTCAGTGCGACGGCGGCAGCATTGGCGGCCCCGCCAAGGCGCCCGACTGACCACATCTACGGCGCACGCTGGGTACTCGGCCATCGATCCGCTTGGTGGCGCTGCGACTTGTGCCCCGAGATGCTGGGACGGCCACCTCTGTAGCCTGCCGTGATGAGTACGCGCGAGGACTACCCGCCTGGGGTGCCGTGTTGGGTCGACACCAACCAGCCGGACCCTCCCCAGGCTGCCCGCTTCTACTCCGCGCTCTTCGGCTGGGAAACCGAGGACGCGATGCCCCCCGGCGCGGGGGACCACTACTTCATGGCTTGCATCGGTAGCCGGCCCGTGGCAGCGATCTCCTCGCTGCCCCCGGGCGCGCCCCCACAGGCGGAGTGGATCACCTACATCCGGGTCGAGTCGGCCGACGATACCGCCGTCCGCGTGCGCGAGGCGGGCGGGCGGGTGATCGCCGAGCCCTTTGACGTCTTCGACTCTGGGCGGATGGCCGGCTTCGCCGATCCGGAGGGCGCGCGCTTCTGCGTCTGGCAACCGAGATCCCACCGCGGCTCGGCGGCCGTCAACGAGCACGGGGCGGTCAACTTCAACGATCTCCACATTGACGACGTGGAGGGCGCGAAGGCGTTCTACGGGACCGTGTTCGGCTGGACGACGGTCGATATCGGCTCCCCCATGTGGGCCCTGCCCGGCTACGGCGACCACCTCGAGCAGCTCAATCCTGGCCTGCGTGCAGGAATGAAGCGGCTGGGCGCGCCCGCGGGCTTCGAGGACGTGGTCGCCAGGATCCTGCCGCGCGACGGCCTCGCAGCGCACTGGGGCGTCACCTTCGCCGCCGACGACACGGACGCCATCACGGCCCGGGCACGCGAGCTGGGAGGCTCAGTGCTCAGCGAGCCGCAGAATGCCCCATGGGTTCGTTTCGCGGTCCTCGCCGATCCGGCCGGCGCCTCCTTCACCGTCAGCCAGTTCGTCGCAGAGAACCGCTAAGCCGATCGGCTATCGAACGACGGTGATGCCGGCCGCATCACCACCGTTCCCGCCGGCTTACGGTCACCGGGTGGGGTTACCCGGGGATCACGCGGCCGTCGGGATCACCCTTGGTGTGGAGGCATGGCCGACGTATCTTTCGCCGGACTCGATCGAACCAATCGGGAGATCAAGCCGGTTGCCTGCGCGGCGACACCGGACCGGCTCACCGACCAGCTGGAGCGGTTCTCGGTGCTGCGACCGACGCGCTCGCGCACGAGCGTTGGCAGCTTCTGGTGCCGGAAGCCCGAAGCTGAACCGGGTCGCACAAGGCGATGCGCGGACCAACCCGCAGGCCCGCACACCGCCACGAATGCTCGGCGCGTTGCCGAAGAGGGTTCTAACGGAGGCGCGAGGAGATCAGGACGGGTATCCGAACGCGAAGGTGGAGGCGGATCCGATCGTCAAGCCGCCCGCGAACAGGGTCGTGCCCAGCGTCTGGTTCAATGCGCCGGCGGCGACCGGATCCAGGGTCACGCCGATGTCGGAGGCGTAGAGACCGAAGCCCCAGAGGGGCACCACGTGAGCCGAAGTCAGATTGAGATCGAAGACCGGCACTCGAACAGCGGGGTTGCCGTTGACCTCTCCAGTGATCTCCGGTGTGGCGCTCAGCACGATCTCGAAGTCCCCGACCTCGAGCGACGCGCCGGTCGCCTGATTGGTGAAGCGGATCCCACCGCGGTGGTCGATGGTGCCACCCAGCGGCGACAGGCTGAGCGTGCCTCCTGTGACCGGGAACCGGAAGCTGCCGACCGGCCCTCCGGCTCCTGAGTAGACGTAGAGCGATCCGGGAGGAATCGCTGCCACGCCCACGCCGGCGCCGCTGAGCGCCGCGACCAGGCCGGGCGCGGTCTGAACCGTGGTCGCGCCGGCGAACAGGTGGACGCCGGTGCGTCATCAGCCAGGCTTCCAGTGGCCGTGCCGGGTCCAGACGGGCAGCCGCCCGCCAGAGATCGGCGAACACCTCCTGGAGGACGTCCTCGGCGTCGTTCGGGCCGACCAGGGTCGCCAGGTAGTACCGCAGCCGGCGGCCATAGAGCGCATAGCACTCCTCGAGGGCTCGCCGCTCCCCAGAGGCCAGCCGCTCGACAAGACCTCGGCTGGGCACATCGGAGAATGCGTCGGTCACCGGCGCCACTCAACCTCCTGGCTCGGCATGCAACCGCATCGGCCCCCGGGAACGAATACCGCCATAGGCCCCGTGGTTCGTCTCCCAGATGCCGGTCGCGCGTTGGCCATCCCGCCGGCAGGAGGTTACGTCATGTCACGTCTGCGCGCGTTGGCGCTGATGCCGGTAGTCGCTTTCGTGGTCCTGCTCCTCGGGGCGGCGGCCACCCCCCTGACGGCGAGCGCTCAGGGTGACGGCTTCGTCCGCGTCGCCCATCTCTCCCCGGATGCTCCCGCGGTCGACGTCTACGTCGATGGCAGCAAGGCGGTTACCGGGATCGCCTACAAGACCGTCACCAACTATCTTCTGGTCCCGGCCGGAACCCACACCTTCACCGTGGACCCGACCGGCACCACGAATGCGGTCATCACGGCCAGCGCCACGATCTCGGCCGGAGCCTTCTACACGGTGGCCGCGGTGGGGCCGGTGGCCTCGATCAAGGGCATCATCCTGAACGACGACATGAGCGCGCCGCCCGCTGGTGACGCCAAGGTCCGCGCGGTGCACGCCGCGGTCGGAGCTCCCTCTCCGGTAGACGTGCTTGCCAATGGCAAGGCGGCCTTTACCGGCCTGGCGTTCGAGAGCGCGACCAATTACGCCCCGGTGCCGGCCGGCTCGTATACCTTCGGGGTCGCGCCCGCGAGTTCCACCGCCGCTGCCTTCAGTGCGTCCGCGACGCTGAACGCGGGCGACATTTTACACCGCCTTCGCGATCGGAAACGGCTCGGCGCAGCCCTACGGCCTGCTCCTGGTCAATGACACGGCGGGTGCCGCCATGTCCGGCGGAGCGGGTACGGGTGGCGGGCTATCTGGCTACCCATGACGCGGCGTCCTCGCCGCTCGCGACAATCCTGGTTACGGGCGCCGTCGCGGTGCTCCTGTTGGGGCTGATCGGGTTGGCCGTGGTCGGGCGTCGCGTTCGGAGTGCCAGCGACTGATGTATCCGGGTGCGGGCAGGGGGCGCCTCTTCGGAGCCGCTTGCCCGCTCATTCTGCTTCTGATACTCTCCCTCGCCGCCTGCGGGAGGGAATCCACCGCGAAGGTGAGGAGGGCACCCGCGACGCCGGCGCCGGTGCCCACCGCGACGGCTCGGCCGGCGGGGCCAGCGGCACCCGCGATCACACCCACCCCGGCGCCGATCCCCCTGCGCATCCAGATCCCGACGATCGGTGTCAACGCTCCGTTGGTCCAGCTCTCGGTCGGCCCCGCCGGCCAGCTCGAGGCACCGCCGCAATGGATGGTTCCCGGCTGGTATACGGTCAGCCCGGCGCCCGGGCAACCAGGCCCGGCCGTGATCGCGGGCCACCTGGATTCCTACACCGGACCAGCGGTGTTCTGGCGCCTGAGCCAGCTCCAAGCCGGAGACCCGATCCTCATCACGCGTGCCGACGGAACCGTCCTGACCTTTACCGTCTACAACCTCGAAGCGGTGGACCAGTCCGACTTTCCCTCGTCAGCGGTGTACGGAGCCACCCCGCTGCCCGAGCTTCGGCTCATCACCTGTACCGGCACCTGGAGCTCAGCCTTGGGTCGGTACTCGCAGAACCTGGTGGTCTTCGCGCGGCTCTCAGGAGACTGATCGCCTCGCGTCGATGCGCCTATCGACGGCCCCAGCCGACCTGCAAGAGCCGCATGACGGAATCGGTGGTGGCGGACGGTGCCAGCGTGCCGCTGACAAGCCGCCGGCGTGCTGCCCCCAGAAGGCCCAACACGAAGTCCGATGCGAGCTCCGCATCGATGTCGGAGTCGAAGATGCCCGCCCTTTCCGCCTCCAGGATGGTCTCCTTGAGCAGGCGCCGGAGTGGGGCCATGCGACGAGAGACCTCACGACGAACCGAAGGGGGACTGGCCTCGGATTCGAACTGCTCCGCTCCCAGCCGGTGATCGAGGCTCGCAAACGTGTGCAACTGGGCATCGATCAGGTAGCGGAGCCGGTCCAGCGGATCGCTGATCTTCGTCGCTTCGCGGAAGAGAGTGTCGAGGGAGCGCTGCATCTCATCGCCCACCCAAGCCGCGAGGACGGCGTCGACGTCGGCGAAGTGGTGATACAGCGTCGGACGCGAGATGCCGGCTCGCTGGGCCAGGGCCGACATGGTGAGGCCCGCCATGCCACGTTCCCGCAGGAGCTCGAGCGCGGCCGCAAGTATCTGTCGACGCAGCTGGGCGCGGTGCTGTTCGAGGATCTCCGACCAATTGGACGACATCGCGACTTCCTATACACTCTGTCAAGCCCCTGTCGTAGTGTTTGAGGGGTGACAGGTTCGACACCAGCCTACCCGCCCAGGCGGCGCGCGGGTGTCGTCAACGCGGTCGTCGGGTTCATCACCGGACGCCGGACGAGGTGGGTTACCCTCGCCGCCGCGCTGGTCCTGACCGCCGTACTGGGACCCTTGGCCGGCAAGCTGGCGCCTCTGGAAGACAATTCGCCGACAAGCTTCCTCCCCGCCGGGGCCGCGTCGACCGAGGTCCTGCGCTACCAGCAGGACCACGGTGGGGCCTCCAGCCAGCCCGCGATCATCGTCTATCAGCGAATACCAGCGCTTTCGCTCGCGGATCGAAATGCGATCGCGGCCGCCCGCGCTTCGCTTGCCGCCAAATCGCTACCCAACGCGGGTCCACCTGGTCCCATCATCTTCTCCGCCAACGGAAGATCGGCCTTCTTCTCGATCCCTATCTCCGGATCGGCCTCGGCGAGTGCGCTGGGTGAGGATGTGAGCACCATCCGGTCGACGGTGGCAAAGGATGCTACCCCGGCAACGACCGCCCGGAGCACGGACCAGCTGCGGGTGGCGCTCGGGGGTCCAGCCGGGTCCGCGGCGGATGCGACCGATGCCTTCGCCGGTATCGACACCAAGCTGCTCGGCGTCACGGTCGTCATCGTTGCCGTCCTGCTCTTGCTGATCTATCGAAGTCCATCCCTATGGCTGCTTCCGCTGGTCTCGGTCGGCCTGGCCGCCGCGTGGTCACAGGGCGTCGCCTACGCGCTGGCTCGAGCCGGGTTCGTCATCAACGGTATGACCGTAGGCATCCTGACCGTTCTCGTCTTTGGAGCTGGAACGGACTACGCGTTGCTGCTGATCGCCCGCTACCGCGAGGAGCTGCGGCGTCACGATGACACTCAAGAGGCGATGGCGGTTGCCCTCGGTCGCGCCGGACCAGCGATCGCGACCTCGGCGATCACGGTCGTACTCGGACTGCTCTGCCTCCTCCTCGCTCAGCTCAACGATGTGGCCGCTCTCGGACCGGCGTGTGCGGGCGCCATCGTCTGCGCGCTGGTGGCGCAGCTCTTCGTGCTTCCGGTGCTGCTTCTGGTGCTCGGGAGGCGGGTCTTCTGGCCCTTCATACCCCGCGTCGGCGATCAGGTGCCCGAGGGGTCCGGGCTTTTTGGACGGCTGGGCGAGGTTCTGCGCACCCATCATCGAGCTGCGTGGATCCTGATCGCGGCCCTGCTCGGCATCTGCTGTCTCGGTCTGCTGACCTACCGTGGCGGAGTCAACCAGGACAACGGATTCGTCGGCAAGGTGGATTCGGTCGCGGCTCAGAACATCCTGGTGGCCGACTTCCCGGAGACCGCGGCGCCTACCGCGACGGTGTTGGTCCGACCGGCTTCGGCGGCTGATGACGCCCAGACGGCCGCTCGCCAGACGCCTGGGGTCGGCTCCGTCTCTCCGCCCGCTCCCTTGGGAGAGGGGGTGACCTTCCAGGTCGCATTGCCTTCAACTTCGGACAGCGACGCTGCGGCGGCCGTGGTGAGGCTTCGACAGCATCTGTCGACGGCGGTCGGATCGAAGGCGCTGGTGGGTGGCGAGACGGCGACCAACGTCGACCTGGCGGTCGCCGCCGCGCACGATCGCAACTTGGTGATCCCCGTCATCGCGGTCGTGGTGCTTTTGATGCTCGGCCTGATCCTGCGCTCCCTGGTGGCGCCGGTGATGCTGATGGGGACCGTCCTGCTGTCCTTCTTCGCGGCGTTGGGGGTCACCTCAGTGGTCACCAGATACCTGTTCGGGTTTCCCGGTTTCGACCCGTCGGTTCCGATCTTCGGGTTCGTCTTCCTGGTGGCGCTGGGGGTCGACTACAACATCTTCCTCATGTCCCGAGTTCGGGAAGAGGTCGGACTACGTGGCCACGAGAAGGGCGTGCTCCGGGGGTTGGCGGTCACCGGCTCGGTCATCACCTCCGCCGGTATCGTGCTCGCCGCGACCTTCGCAGTGCTAGGCGTGCTCCCCCTGATCGCGCTGGCGGAGGTCGGCTTCCTCGTCGCCTTCGGGGTGTTGGTCGATACCACGCTGGTGCGATCGGTCTTGGTTCCCGCGCTCGCACTGGACATCGGACGCCGCCTGTGGTGGCCGAGCAGACTGGCCGCCAAACCGCGCGACGTCGACGCGACCGGGCAATGAGCAGCGGGGGGATGATTCCAGTCGATGGCGCCCACACATCCGCCCGCTGATCAGGAGGCGGCTGCGTTCACTCCCGCGAACCTTCGAGCTGTGCCGCTGAATACATGATCGCGGTCGAACGCGAGAAGGTTCTGATTGTGCTCGGCGCGGCCGGCTTCCGCCACGACGTCACCGCCGCGCTCCCGGCGCTGACCAGAAATCCGACGGTGCTCGCGAGAATCGTCCTGGAACCGCTGACTCCGAGTACAGTCGCGATCGCCAACGGCCCGCCTGAGGGATGCTGCCGTCAGGTCGCACTCGGAAATGACGCCGTCGACGTGACTTTCGCCAAACACCCCCCGAGTTCACTGGCGCCCGAGGACAGGCCGAGAGGAGTGAAGAACGCGGGCGGCGCCATCGCGCAGGAGGTCGAAGCCGAGCGCCGCGGCGGCGAGCGCCTCAGGCTCGATCTCGTCGGCAGGCCGGCCTTCGGCGATGCTGCGGTAGTTGGCCTCAGCGAGCGTCCGCTGGACCGCGATGACCTGTGCCGCGACAAGCCTGGCCGTGGCGTAGTCCGTGCCGTCCTGTTCGACCAGCGCCTCGGTCAGCGCCCGCTCCCCACTCGCTAAAAAGTCGAGCATGCGCGACGCGAGGGAGTGCGTTCCGAGGAGTAGACGGTAGAGCACCAGGACCTGTGGAAGGTCGTTGCAGCCGGTGAACGGGTCGTGGCGGCTGACCCCATCCAGGAAGTGGTCGCGCAATGCGGTAAGCGCATCCACGTTCGCCGGCCGTTGGCGGACGACCCTGCCCGCCTCGTCCTCGTGATCGGCGAACCGCTGCACGATCAGATCTTCCTTGGTCGGAAAGTAGGCGAATAGCGTCCGTCGCGAGACGTTCGCCGCCTCGGCCACCTCTGTGATGGAGACGGCGTCGAATCCGCGCTCGCCGAAGAGACGGAGTGCGGCATCGGAGATCGCTCCCCAGGTCTGCTGTTTCTTCCGCACGCGGAGGCCGACTGATGCCATCCCTCCATCGTACGATTCCTGCACTCAGAGGTAATATGCACTCGATATACTTTTCTGAGAAGGAGTTCACCATGGATGTTCTCGTCGTGGGAGCCGGCCCCACCGGCCTCACCCTCGCACATGAGCTGGCCCTGGCCGGCCTCTCCGTGCGTGTCGTCGAGTCGCGCACTGAGCGGCTGGAACAGGTGAAGGGCGGTGGCGTGCAGCCCCGCACGTCGGAGCTTCTCGATGCGCGCGGGCTCCTGGAGCGGGTGCGGGCAGTGTCCCTGCAGCGGGATCCGGTCGGTGGCCACTTCGCCGGGCTGCCCGTCCCATTGGACGCGGGCGCCTGGGACACGCGCGAGCGCTATCCGCTCACGGTGCCCCAGTGGCGGTTGGAGGAGGTCCTCGAGGAGGCCGCTGTCGCCCGCGGCGCGGTCGTGTCCCGCAACCGCCCGGTGACGGCCATCGAGCCGAGGCCCGGCGGGGTCGTTGTAGTCGCCGGCGGCGAGCGCCTCCAGGCGTCCTGGGTGGTCGCGTGCGACGGCGCTCACAGCACGGTGCGCCACCTGCTTGATCTGCCGTTCCCCGGCCGGTCCGGAACCCGCTCCGCCATCCTCGCCGACCTCCGGCTCTCATCTGTCTCCGACACCGTCCCCACGCACATCGGCCACTTCAGCGAAATGACGCGTAGCGCGGGCGGGTACTGGGCGATGCTGGTGCCGATCGGCGGTGGCGTCTACCGACTCACCGGCGGCCGGGTCGGCCCCAGCCAGACCGAGGAACCGCGTACGGACGACGCGGCGATTCAGGAGATGCTGACCGCCGTGTTCGGCGCCGGCACCCGGCTGGACCGGGCACTCAACCGCTCCACCTTCACCGACGCCACGCGGCAGCTCGAGCAGTACCGGCACGGTTGCGTTCTGTTCGCGGGAGACGCCGCGCACATCCACCCGCCTTTCGGCGCCCAAGGGCTCAACCTCGGCGTGCAGGACGCGATCAACCTGGGTTGGAAGCTGGCCGCAACCGCCCGGGGAGCCGCCCCGCGTCGTCTGCTCGACACCTACCAGACCGAGCGCCACCCCGCCGCAGAGCGGGTGATCCGGCACACCTCGGCACAGCGCGCGCTCACGGACCCCGGCGCGTCGGAGGACCTCGTGGCTGTCCGTGACCTCTTCGTGGAGCTGATGCGGTTGCCCGAGGCGAACCGGTACCTGACGGGAATGATGACCGGGCTGGACACGCCCGGCCGCGTCGCCGACCTCGATCTGCGGACCGAGGCGGGCCCGACCCGTCTCTACGAACTGCTTCGTCGCGGGCGGGGACTCCTCGTCGACCTCGGCGCCAAGCTGCGGCTGCCGCCGGGCGTGGAGCGTCGCGTCGACGTGGTGCGCGCCACCGGGCCGGACGGCGCTCCCCCCGCACTCCTTGTGCGGCCCGACGCCATCGCCGCCTGGACCCCGGCCGACGGCTGCCTCGAGCCCGCGCTCGACCGGTGGTTCTGAACGGTCCCGCTGACGGGCGACGTGAGGGCGGCTTATCGGTCCTGGGACGTTGCACGCAAGCCGACCCTCACCGTCCAGGGCTCGGAGTGCGACCCCGGCGAGGTGGCCTCCAGCCACACGGGCGTCATCCTTCCGGGTGGACACGAGCTCACCGGGCTTGATTTGGGGTCCCAGTGCCGCGCACCACGACGCGAAATCGCGGCGCAGTCCGAGTGCGGACACTGGGTCTCCTACCCGACCGTCCCCCCGGTCCTGGCAACCTGATCGATGATCCAGGCGTACTCGAACGCGGTCTCCCTCCACCCCTGATAACGTCCGGAGACGCCGCCGTGTCCGGCCTGCATCTCGGTTTTCAGCAGGATCGGCCGGTCGGGGGCGTTGGTGGCGGTTTGGCGGAGCGCGGCGATCCACTTCGCGGGCTCGGTGAACAGGACCCGGGTGTCATTCAGGCTGGTGGTCGCCAGGATCGCGGGGTAGTCCCTGGCTTCGACGTTCTCGTACGGGCTGTAGGACTTCATGTACGCGTAGATCTTCGGGTCGTGCAGCGGGTCGCCCCACTCGTCCCATTCGGTGACGGTCAGCGGAAGGTCGGGCATCAGCATCGAGGTCAGCGCGTCCACGAACGGCACCGCCGCGTTGATCGCCCGGAACGCGTCCGGCGCCAGGTTTGCGATCGCGCCCATCAGCAGCCCTCCGGCGCTGCCGCCGCGGGCGGCCAGCCGGTCGGGTGACGTGTAGCCGGCCGAAACCAGATGCCGGGCGCAAGCGACGAAATCGGTGAAGGTGTTGCGCTTGGTCATGATCTTGCCGCCCGTGTACCAGGCCCGGCCCATTTCGCCGCCGCCGCGGATGTGGGCGATGGCGTACACCAGGCCGCGGTCCAGCAACGACAGCCGGGAGATCTGGAAGCCCGGGTCGGTGGAGACCTCGTACGAGCCGTAGCCATAGATCAGTGCCGGGGCACTGCCGTCGAGCGATGTGCCCTTGGCGTACACGATCGAGATCGGAATCTGGGTGCCGTCGCCGGCGGTCGCCCACTCCCGGACCTGCACATAGTCCTGCGGACGGTAGGGTCCCCGGGTCGGATGGTCGAGAACCGGGATGACCTTCCGCAAGATCAGCTCCCGGTCGGCCACCCGGTAGTCGTAGATCGAGTTCGGCGTGACCAGAGACGTGTACGAGAGCCGCACAAGGGGGGTGTCGTACTCGCTGCCGGGCGACGAACCGACGGTGTAGAGCGGCTCGGCGAAATCGACGTCCCAGCCCCGGCCGAAGTCACCGGAACCGTCTCGCGGCATGATGTGGACGCCCGTCAATCCGTTACGGCGATGGCCGATCACGACGAAATCCCGATACGCGTCGATTTCGTTCAGGCGTACCCCGGGCTGATGATTCAGGATGGGCTGCCACTGCTCGTGGCTGGTCGCATCCAGTGGCGCCTGGGCCAGCTCGAAGTCCTCGGCACCGTCGTTGTGCAGGATCAACAACCGATCGCCGGCGGTCTGAACGCTGTACTCGACGCCCTGCCGCCGCGGCGCGACCACCCGCGGCTCGGCGGTCGGATCGGCCGTCGGCAGCAGCCGGACCTCGGTGGTCATCTTGCTGCCGGCGTGAATCAGGATCCATGACCGGTCCTTGCTGGCCTCGACGTGGGTCCAGTACCGCTCGTCGGGTTCGGCGAAGATCACCGGGTCGTCGCCGGCGTCGGTGCCGAGCCGGTGCCGGAGCACCTGGAACGGCCGCCACGCATCGTCCGAGCGGGTGTAGAAGAGGTGCTCGTCGCCCGCCCAAGCGAGGCCGTAGGCGACGTTTTCGATCACGTCCGGCAGTTGCCCGCCAGTGTTCAGGTCTCGCAAGCGGAGCTGGAATCTCTCGTTGCCCGTCAGGTCCACCGCATAGGCCAGCAGAGTGCCGCCGGGGGAGACGCTGAGCGCACCCAGAGAGAAGAACCTGCTGTCGCCGGCCTCCTCGTTGCCGTCCAGAAGGACCTGCTCGCCGGCGATCTCGGATTCGGTGTCCGGCGGGGTGTGCGGCCGAGTGGCCGGCGCCCGACAGAGGATCGGATATTCCGCGCCTTCCCGCGTGCGCCGGTAGTACCAGAACGCTGAGGAGACGCCGGAGGTCCCCGGCTGATGGCTGGTGTAGGTCGGAACGCTGAGGTCGGTCTCCTTCGTCCGGGACCGGATGTCGTTGAAGATCTCCTCGCGCAGGCCGGCCAGATCCGTGGTGCCCTCGGCCGTGTAGGAGTTCTCCGCCTCGAGGTAACCGATCACCGCCGGATCGTTCCTGTCCCGCAGCCACTCGTACGGATCGTCGAAGGTGTCGCCGTGATGGGTGCGGATGAAGGACCGCCGCTCGGCGATCGGGGGTCGGATGGCCCTGCGCTGGCTTTCGGGTGCGGTCACCGGCTCAGGCTAGGAGTGCGGCCCGGCAACAACGCGCCGTAGCTGCTGATGTCGGTCTCGCGACCGTCTCCCTCGCGCCGACGCCCCGCTGGACGTGGCCGCTTGACAGAGGAGCCTCGGCACGCGGGGCGACGACTCCCCTAGAGGACGGACTTCAGGAGCGGGATCCGCCGGAACACGAAGTACGCCGCGGCGAAACAGAGGGGCACGCAGATGATGCAGGTGATCGCCCACTTCGCGATCGGCGCCAGCGCCAGCGGGGTGAACAGCAGGGCGATCGCGACCAGGAACGGCGGGTGGAACATGTAGACGGTGAACGAGCTGTCCGACATCGCCTTGGCCAGACGCCCCTGGTGGTTGAACCTCTCTCGGAAGACGACGATCAACCCGAAACCGACCGCCACCGCGGTCGAGGACTCCCAGATCGCGTAGGCGGCACTCTCCCAGGTCAGACCGCCGTACACCGTCGAGACCTGCCCGGTGGCGCTGACATAGACGAGCACCGCCAGCCAGACTGGGAAGCCGATGGCGAGGGCTCCGATGAGCGCCCACTTCCCGGCGCGGTAGTTCAGCTTGTCGAGGATGCCGCCGCGGTAGGCGACGATCCCGGCGCAGAACAGGACCACGTAGGAGCCGAAGAAGCACAGCTGCATGTTGAGGATGGAGGTCCCGATCGGCTGCACGATCCGGATCAGGAACGCGAGCACGGTGATCCCGAGCGCGAGCAGCGCGAGGTTCTTGAAGCTGGGCCGAAGAGTGGTCGCGAACGACTCGATGCGCACATAGGGAAAGAGAACGCGCGCGCCCGCGTAGACCAGCGAGAAGATCAGGAGCGCGGCGGCGAACCACATCGGCCCGGTGGCGGAGAGGAAGTCGACCAGGTTGAAGCCGGTGAACGGGTTGCGCAGCTCGACCAGGTTGATGAAGGGGTCGACCACGACCATGAAGATCAAGGTGGGGATGCCGAGACGGCGCAGACGCTCGACCGCGAAGCCCCCGGACCCCCGGCGATCGTAGCTGCCCCCCACGAAGTAGCCCGCGATCAGGAACATCAGGCCCATGAAGTAGGCCTGCTGGAAAGACAGGTAGAACGTGAACCAGACCTTCGACAGGGTGTCCAGCCCCCGGGTGTCCTCGTAGTACCAGCTCCCGACACCGCTGTAGGTGACCGCCAGGTGGTGCATCAGCACGCAGACGATCACGAACGTGCGCAGGTTGTCGAGGTAGAACAGCCTGGTCCGCTGTCCGAGACCGGCCCGGGCCGCGATGGTGGCACCGCCGCCCGTGTCCACCGCCCGCGTAACGGAGACGTCACCCATCCTCGTCCACCTCACCTCGAGTTCTCGAAAGCGGGCCGGCGGCCCGACGGCCTCGGTTGTTCGGCAATGATCAGCACAGCCATCGGCTCCACGTCCTCGATGAGGTGACGGCCCAACGTCTTTGGGATTGTAGCACACAATGTGGACGCTGTCCACAATCCCCGATCAGGGCTGGTTCGCTGGCGCCCGAGACTCCTGTCGAACAGACTTCAGAGCTGCGATTCGATTGACGGAGCAGATCTGGCAGAACACTGTCCGAAGCGCCCAAGGGTTCTCGGCAAGGAGGGTCACGTTTTGCCGTTCGCGAGCGCTGAATCCGGGGGCGGCCGGGCCGTGCGATTGATGCCGGACGAGCCGTTCAACGAGTCAGGATTCCTGGAACACCCGCTTCGCGACCGCCATCGCAGACATCGCCTTCGGCCAGCCGGCGTAGAAGGCCAGATGGGTGATGGCCTCGATCAGTTCCTGCTGGCTGGCACCATTCTCCCTGGCCAGGCCGAGGTGGTACACGAGCTGCTCGGTGCCACCGCTGGTGACCAGGCTCGCCACCGTGACCAGGCTGCGTTCCTTCGACGACAGCTCCTCACGCCGCCACACCTCACCGAAGAGGATGTCGTCGGTGAAATGCACCAGCGCCGGCGCGAAATCCCCGTACGTCCTCCTGGCTCCCGACGGCTCTCCGGGGTCTGCCATTTCGCCTACTCCCTTCTGATTCCGATCCCACAGCAACGAACCCGCCATGTCTCCCGAGGGCCGGACGAACGATCCGTCTCGTCAACTCAGCGCCAGCTTCCCGGCCTGACCGGCCAGGGCGACCAGATCCAGCTCGTAGGCATCCCGGACGGTGAAGCTCACCCCGTCGAAGCCGGCGTCGATGAAGGCCCGCAAGCGTTCGGCAACGCGCTCCGGCGTGCCGCTGATCAGGCGCCGCCCGAGCTCTTTGGCGGGCACTCCCCGCAAGGCTGGCGGGGGCGCCGCTTCGATCGCCTTCAGACGACGCCCGACCCGCTGGTCGCTGCTGTCGACGACCACGACCCCGAGGTACAGCGTCTTGACGATCGAAGCGGGGTCGCGCCCGATGGCGGCGCAGTGCCGCTGGAGTACCTCGCGCTTGTGCCGCGCCGTTTCGGGGTCGTGCACGATGACGTTCCAGAGATCGGCGTACTGAGCGACCATCCGGAGGGTGCGTTGTTCGCCACCCCCGCCGATCAGGATCGGCAGATGGGTCTGTAGCGGGCGGGGGAGGTTGTAGGCGCTCCGCGTCCGGTAGTACGTGCCCTCAACGTTCGATTGCCGGCCGTCGAACATCGCCCGGCAGATCCGGACCGCCTCCTCGACCCTACGCAGGCGCTCACCGATGGGTGGAAAGGCGATCCCGTTGGCGTGGTGCTCGTCCTCGATGCCACCGGCGCCGATGCCGAGCATCGCGCGTCCGCCCGAAATCACGTCCAGGGTTGTTACCTGCTTTGCCAGCAGTGACGGCTGCCGCAGCATGACGTCGGTCACGATGGTCAGGAGGCGCACATTTGAGGTGTGGGCGGCGATCGCGCCAAGCGTCGTGTATGCCTCCAACATCGGCTCGTCGGCAGCTCCCTGCGGCGGGATCTGGTGCAGGTGATCCATGACCGAGACGCTCCTGAATCCGGCGCGCTCGGCGGCGCCGGCGATGCGAAGCACCGTCGGGAAGAGTTGGGCCGCAGGCCCCGGGTACGTGAATGAGGACAGGTGGAGGTCGAGCACCGCTCGATCAGAGATCGCCATTCTCCTTGTCCTCCTCAGGCGTACTCGAGCACGTGCGGGGCCGCCCGCACCAACCGGCTCGCCGCGGTCGCTACCAGGGCGACCAGGGCGGCGATCAGAAGGCTGGTCCGGAGTCCATGGACGAACCCTCCTGGCTGACCCAGAAAGGCGCCGAAGACCGCGATGGCGAGAGCGCCACCGATCTGCCGGCTGGTGTTGAAGACGCCGCTGGCGACCCCAGCCTGCGTGACTCGCACGCTGTTGAGGAGGACCGCCATGGCGGGGGGCATCACCGCGGGACCACCGAGTCCGACCAAGACCATGACAAGCGCGAGCGCCCAGAACGGCGCCGAGACGACGAAGACTGCGAGCAGCGCCAGCCCGCCCACCATCAAGCCCAGACCACAGGTGATGAGCCTTCCGGGTCCGACGCGCTCCGCGACTCGGGCGCTGAACGGGGTCAGGAACGCGCCGATCGCCATCATGGGGACGAACACCGCACCGGTCTCGAGCGGCGAGAGTCCGCGCTGCTGCTGCAGGTAGAGGCTCATCACGAACGGCAAACCGTAGTAGCCGACGACGAAGGCGAACCCGACCGCGACCACGATGGAAACGTTCTGGGAGCGGAAGAGCTCGAGCGGAACCATTGGATGGCGACCACGGACCTCAACCAGCAGGAAGGTCGCCAGGGCGGCGGCCGCCACGACGAAGGCGACCAGGACGGTGGGTGCGCCGAAGCCGGCTGCCCCGGCCTCGATGGCGCCATAGGTGACTCCTCCCATCGCCAGCACGGCAGTCGCCTGGCCCAGCCAGTCGAACGGCGGAGGTTGCCGGCGGCTGGACGGCAGGACCTGCGCCATCAGCAGCAGCGCAACAATGCCCGCCGGGACGTTGACGAAGAAGATGAGCCGCCACGAGCCAAGGATCAACAGCCCGCCCAGAACGGGACCCGCCGACGAAGCGATGGCTCCACCCATGGCCCAGATCGCGACTGCTCGCGCCCGGCGTGCCGGCTGCGGGTAGGCCTGACCAATCAAGGCCATCGAAGACGGCATCATTGCGGCCGCAGCGGAGCCCTGGACGAACCGGCCGGCGATCAGTGCCTCCATGCTGGGTGCCAGGCCGCACGCTGCGGAGGCGACGGCGAAGAGGGTAACGCCGATGACGAAGGTCCGACGGGCGCCGACGCGGTCGGTGATCGCTCCCGCTGAGAGCAAGAAGGCCGCGAACATCAAGGTGTAGCCGTCGATCACCCACTGCAGGCCGACGATCCCGCCACCCAAATCGCGACGAATAGAGGGGAGAGCCACGCTGACCACCACGGCGTCGAGCGTGACCATGAAGAACCCGAGTACTGCGGCGGTCAGGCTCAGGCCCGGCGCACCGGCGACCCTCTCGCGCAGCCGATCGCTCACGCCGCCCGGCGTCGAAGGGTCAGGGCTGACCATGTCGATTGGGCCCGAACCCAGGTCCGGAAGGCCCACGTGTGGCGCGTATCACCGGGGCCAGATCTCGAGGGTGGCCAACCAGTCGCTCGAGCCTTGATCAGTCTCGACGCCGCTCCTGGTGATCTGCACGGTATCCAGCGTTGCACCCCCCCGGCCGCGCCAGGAAGAGAGAGAGTCATCCTGGGATAGATCGATCCCGGGATAAGAATGTCTCACCCACGGACATCGCCTCTCTTGCGAAGATGGGCGAGCATGGGCTCCACCGGCAATCCGAGAGAGGAACTCGGTGCGTTCCTGCGGACGCGGCGCGCGGAACTTCGACCAGATGACGTCGGGCTTCCCGTGGGTGTGAGCCGGCGCCGGGTGCCCGGCTTGCGTCGTGACGAGGTCGCCATGCTGGCCTCGATCAGCACTGACTACTACACCCGAGTCGAGCAGGGCAGGATCGGTGCCTCGGCCCCGCTTCTGGCAACGCTGGCACGGGCGCTCCGGCTCAACGAAGACCAAGCCGCCTACATGTACGAACGTGCCGGCCGGAACCCTTCACGACCTCGGGCGCGGGGGCGCCAGAGGGTCCGGCCGCAGATGAAGCGATTGCTCGACCTGATCTCCGACGCACCCGCGATGGTGCAGCGGCGGAACTTCGACATCCTGCTCTGGAACCCGCTCGCGGCGGCGCTGATGATCGACTTCTCGCGCTTCCCGGAGAACGACAGGAACTTCGTCAGGTTGCTCTTCACCGAGCCTGCCCTGCGCGAGCTCTACCCGGAGTGGGACGAGCTCGCTCGCATGAATGTCGCTTACCTTCGCATGGAAGCCGCCGAGAACCCCGACGATCCCCGGCTCGCCGCCCTGGTCGGGGAGCTGTCGGTCAAGGATTCCCGCTTCCGCGAGTGGTGGGCCGGCCACTATGTGGCGAGCATCCGCAGCGGGAAGCGTCGCTACAACCATCCGGTTGTCGGTGACCTGACCCTCGAATGGCAGACGCTCACCTCGGACGCCGATCCCGACCAGCAGCTCATCGTGTTCACCGCTGAGCCGGGTACACCATCTCAGCGGGCCCTGCAGGAGCTGACTTTCCACATTTCGCATGAGGCCAAGCGAGACACTCTCAGTGAGGCTCCCGTGGCTGCTCAGGGTGCTGTGACCGAGTCCGAGTGCGAACGGGATTGACGCGTTGCGTCGCGCACATATTGCGAACAACCCCGGGGCAACGGGGGCGGATGGGGACGGACTACATCGGATGGCAAGGCCGCCTTGCCGAGTTCAAAACCGGACGAAATCGGATGCCGTCGGACGAGGCCCGACGGTGACCGGTTTGCTGTTAACCGCAAGGTTCACGGTTCGAGTCCGCGCTCCGGAGCCAACGATTTGAACTCAAATCACTCCCGGTCGGTCCCGACGTTGTGCGCCCTGGCCTGCTGCATGTCGACCACGTGGTCCATCGCCCAGCGGCAGATGGCCGCCAACGGCTCGGACAAGGACTGCCCGAGAGGTGTCAGCGAGTATTCGACATGCGGCGGGATGACGCCGATCACTCTGCGTTGGACGAGGCCGTCGGCCTCCATGCTGCGGAGTGTCTGGGTGAGCATCTTCTGCGAGACACCCTCGATCGTGCGCTTGAGCTCGCCGTGGCGGCTTGGCCCGCCGAGGAGTGCATAGACGACCAGGCAGGTCCACTTGTCTGCGAGCCGGTCGAGCGCCTGGCGCGACTCGCAGTTCTGGTCGAGGACGTTGGGGCGGATCTCGGCCGTCGCTTCCATATCCAGGGTTCTATCAGATCCTATAGGCACTTTCAAGTATCTACTTGTACTTTGGTGCCTTTGGTGTCTTGCTTAGAGCCATGACACGCAATCTGGTTCACCGCTTCGCCGCCACTGGCGCCGGAACCCCCGTCAACGCCTATCTGGTCGAGGGCCGATCCGGGATCGTGGTCGTCGATGCCACGTTGACGGTGTCGGACGGCCGTGGCTTGCGGAGGAAGGTGGACGCGTTCGAAAAGCCGTTGCTGGGCGTCGTGATCACACACGCTCACCCTGACCACTACGGCGGGCTCGTGGAGTTGACCCGCGGCCTCGATGTCCCGGTGTTCGCAACTGAGGGAGTGGCAAGCGCGATCCGGCGTGACGATTCGGCCAAGGAAGAGATCCTGCGGCCCATGGTCGGGGACGAGTGGGCGACTGAGCGCGCGTTTCCGGACCAGATGGTGAGGGATGGGGCCGTTGTGGCCTTGGATGGAGTTCGCCTTCGGTCACGGACCTTGGACCTGGCGAGTCACCCCACGACAGCATCTGGTCGCTGGCTGAGGATCCGGCCGTCGTGTTCTCCGCCGACGTGGCTTACGACCGCCGCCACTGCTTCCTGTCCGATGGCCATCACCAGCGGTGGCTGTCGAACATCGCACGCCTGCGGTCTGAGCTCCCGTTCGGGGTGACACTCCATCCGGGGCCACCGAGAGCCGTGTGGAGTCGAGGTGCTGGGGTGGCAGGAGGTGTACATCAACACCTTCCTGGAATCCATCCGAGCGGCGGACTGGTCAAACCCGGAGGCGGCGGAGCAGGGAGTCGTGACGCGCATGCGCGAGTTCTTGCCTTCGGACGAGTTGCTGTTTTTGATGCAGCTGTCGATCGAACCAATCGCGAGGCAGCTGGAGGTGCGCTGATGCGCTTTGGGATTCTCGGAAGCGGCGTGGTGGGCAGGACGCTCGGCTCGCGCCTGGTGGAGGTCGGCCACGACGTACGCATGGGCTCACGCACCGATCCAGGCCCCACACAATGGGCGGCCGCACTTGGACGCGGTGCGAGTGCGTCGGACTACGCTGGCGCCGCGACTTTTGGCGAACTCATCATCAACGCGACCCCAGGCGCCGTCTCGCTCGATGCCTTAGCGCAGGCCGGGGCGGCCAACCTGGCCGGCAAGGTACTGCTCGACGTGGCCAACCCGATCGATCCAGCAGCCAGCGAAGGCCAAGTCGCGCTGAGCGTGGCAAACACCGACAGCCTGGCCGAGCAGATCCAGCATGCCTATCCCGCCGTCCATGTCGTCAAGGCACTGAACACGATGAACTGCGCGCTCATGGTCAGGCCAGACACCGTGCCTGGCGAGCACGTCGTATTCGTCAGCGGGGACGACCCTGGAGCCAAGGCGAAGGTAGTGCCAGTTTTGGAGTCATTCGGCTGGCCAGCAGCCCGAATCTTCGATCTCGGAGGACTGACGACCGCGCGTGGCACCGAGGCTTTCCTGCTGCTTTGGCTGGCGATCCGGCAGACACTCGGGCAGGGGGAGTTCAACATCGCGATCGTCAAAAGCGCGGGATGAGCGGCGTGAGCGGCGTGACCCGGCGCGCCTAACCGAGCCTGAACGGCTCGATTCCCCTGGGGGACTGCTCGTCACATCCTGGTGCGCGTGTTCTGATCGATGGCGCTGCTGGCACCGCTTTCTTCGGGACCGCAGCCATGGGCAGCGACATACCCTTGCGCCCGCTCCGCCAATGGTGCGATACTGGCATCGTGCCAAAAAATCTGATAGGAGGCCAGAAATCTGATCGAACGTTTATCGAAGAGGCGCGGCGCCGGCAGATCGTCGACGCGGCGATCGACGTCCTCACGGATGACGGCTACCCCGAGGCGACCCTGGAGACGATCGCGCGGCGCGTCGGCATCTCGCGCGGGCTGATCTCCTATCACTTCGAGGGGCGCGACGATCTCATGGCGGCGGTCGTGGGTCGGGTGTATGAGGACGGCGCGGCCTACATGGCCGAGCGCCTGGCACAGGCCCCTCGCCAACCGGCCGCGGTGCTCAACTCCTACCTGCAGAGCAATCTCGAATTCATCCGCGACCACCGCCGGGAGCTGCTCGCGCTGCTCGCGGTGCGTCAGGGAGGCAGCCAGGGTGGGCTGCGGCGCAGCCTGATTGGGATTGCGCAGACGCTGGAACCACTCGAGCGGATCCTGCGGTGGGGCCAGGTAAAGGGCGACTTCGGCGACTTCGACGCTCATGCGATGGCCATCACGATCCGCAACGTCATCGACGGCCTCCCCCTCTACCTGCGGGCGGAGCCGGACCTGGATGTCGACGCGTTCACCGCGCACGCGCTGACGCTTTTCGCGCGCGCCACGCAAAAGGAGGTCGAATGAGCGATCCATCCCTTTTCGCCATCCACAGCTACGTTGAAGTCGATCCCCGCCGTGGCTGGGGCCCGCTCCAGGCGGAGCTGGAGCGGCGCGGGTTTCCCTGCCGCATCGTGGTCTCGCCGAGGGGAGAGACGACGACGCCGCATCAAGATCGCGCCCGAATCATGGTCGAGGCGCTGAAAGACGTCCCCGGCGAGGTGACGCTCGCCGGCATCTCGAACGAGGGCCTCTACATGCCCCTGGTGGCTGCCGCTCGGTCGGTCCGGCGCATCGTCATGATCAACGCCGTCATCCCTTTCCCCGGTAGGTCGTTCCGGGAGGGATCCAAGGGTCAGGAGGTGTTCGGCTCTGTCACCGCCGACCTGGCCGCGCAGCGTGCCCCCGGCATGTCGGAGAGGTGCCCGCTGACGGAGCTTCCCAAGGTGGAGTGGGTCTACCTCTACGGGGAGCACGATCAAGCCGTCCGCCCGCAGTGGGAGCGGTGGGCGGCGCGGGAGTACCTGCACGTGGACCCGATCATGGTGGCGGGGGCTGGACACGCCGAGATCCTGCAGCACGTGGGCGAGGTCATCGACGCGGCGACGTTCGGCCTGCGGACCCCAAACGTGCGGGAAGGAACGGCGACATGCTGAAACAACTCCCCCGGGTGCGCTTCCTGCTCATGACGGTGGTCATGGTCGGCGTAGGGCCACTCGTCGTCTACTTCGTCTTCCACGCGCACGGCGTCGGTGACACCGAGGCGCTGGCCATCGCCTGGTTCCTGCCCGTGCTGTGGACGCTCGGCTCGTCGATCTGGCGGCGGCGAGTCGATCCCATCGGCCTTCTCGGGGTCGCCGCCTACGGGCTGGCACTCGCGGCGGCCGTCCTTTTTGGGGCCGGCTCGCTGCCCCTCAAGCTCCACCGCGCGCTCATCACCGGGGCGGCCGGGATCGTCTGCCTCGTCTCGGTCGCCGTCGGCCGGCCAATCCTCGCCGTCCTCGTCCGCGCCGCGGCGCGGAGCCGCGGCCTTGGTGACGCCGCCCTCCGCGCTCAGACGGTGCGCAGGTTCGGCTGGCTCACTGTGATCGTGGGAGCGTTCTGCATGGCCGATGCCGCGGTGCACATCGTGCTCGCGTTCGTGCTCCCCACCCCGACCTTCCTGATCGCGAGCACCGTCATCCACCTCGCCAACGCCGCCGCCATCGCGGTCTGCGCGCTGATCATCTTCCGCTTCCGCCCGGGCTTCCTGGGCTTGCGCCCGCCGGGCGACGACCGAGGGGCGGCAGGACGCGGGCAGGTCAGCGCCGAGCCGCGAGGCGGCTCCGGGAAGGAGTGACGCCGTGACCGAAACCGTCGGAGCCGGAGCCTCGACACACCGCCGGCTGCGTAAGAGCGTGATCGTCGCCGACCTGGTGGGAGGTCTCGCACTTGGCCTCGTGGTCGCGTTGATCGCCGCCACGGTGGCGATCAACGCTGGCGTCGGCGCCATGCAAACGACCGTCAATGGGTGGAGCACGATCCGGCAGTGCGGCGAACCCGCCAACAACCTCATCCAACAAGCGTCCTGTGCCAGTGTCCTTCCCGGGGTGAACCTGCCCCAGGAGGCGGTCTACTGGACGGCGAACGTGGATGCCGCCGGGCAGGACCTGAACGCAAGCCACCGCTACGTTCTGCGATTCCCCTCCGGCGACCTCCCGCCGACCCGAGCGTTCTGGTCGATCACGATGACCAAGGCCCGGCCGCGTGGGCTGATGGTCGCGAATTCGATCAACCGTTACAGCCTCGGCGATCACTCGAATCTCGCGAGGAACGGGGACGGGTCGATCGACATCTACCTCCAAGCCAACCAACCATCGCAAGACGAGGCCAACTGGTTACCCGCGCCAACTGGGGATTTCATGCTCTGGCTACGTGACTACCAGCCAGGACCCTCGGTGCTCAGCGGCGCCTACAAGGTGCCTCCGATCGAGGAGGCGTCATGACGCAACCAGACCCCTCGCGCGCAACACCCAACTGGGTGAAACACGTCGTCATCCTCGTCGCCTCGACCCTCATCGTGATGACCGCCGGCGGCATCGCATACCTCCACGTCTTTCCAGGACTGCGCTACGGTCGCGAGGAGAGAGTCATCACGCAGCAGGGGCTCGGCAACGGCAAGGGGATCCCCGACAACTCCCTCTACACGGTTCCTGAGCTCGCCTCGCCGACGGCGACCAAGTCCGAACTGCTGGTCCAGGGCGCCAACCACGACACCCTCTACACCATCGGGTACCTCGATCTCCGCGACGGCCCCGACGAGCTCCACGTCCCCGACATGGGAGGCCGCTACTACGACGTCGAATTCATCGACCCCGCCGACGGGACGGTCTTCCACTACGTCGGACGACGGACCACCGGCACGAAGGCGGGCGAGTTCCTCATCGTCGGGCCGGACTGGCACGGGAGTGCGCCGGCGGAGATGCCGCGCATCGTGTCGCCCGACAACAACGTCTTCGTCATCGGGCGAACCCTTGTCGAACACCAGAACGACGTCTCCGCCGCCTACCAGCTCGCCAGGCAGATCACGGTGACACGGGTCGGCTAGCGGCGTCGCCCCTCCCCGATTCCCGCCGCTCGCAGAGCGACGCTCAGGAGCGACGGCTGGATAACGGTGTCGCGCACGCCGGGATTGGGCGCTCTACGCTGACCCGATTCCGTCGACCCACGACTCGTAGGCCCGACCAAACGGTTCCACTGCGCTTTCGACCATCGAGCGCACCTCCTCGGCCGAGCGGACTGCTCCTTGGATCAGCCAACGCGGATATCGAAGCTCGACTTGGTGCAGTGCGAACTCATCCTCGTCGTCGACCTGGACCTGACCATCGTCCAGCCGCAGTACGTCCAAATCGAGGTCGATCGCGGTCACGCGAGTGCCGTGCCAGCGGGCTGGCGTGCAGATGTCGACGTAGATCGGCACCCCGGAGGTCGCCGGCCGAAACTTGGCGGTCCACCAGGCGTTCCTGGGCACGAGCAAAACACAGTGCGTGGTGAAGGTGCCCACTCGGGGACCGCGGTACGTCGTTCCGGCAGGCATCCCGAGCCAGACGCCGTACTCATCCTCGCCAAGGCGCTCGGTCATGAAGCGGTAGTGCTGAGCATCGGGCCATTTGCGATAATCGGCCATGACGCGAGCATCCGTTTCGGTCACATCGCCATCATGCCTGGCCAGACGCGGGCTCGAGGGTGCCGGTCCGTCCAAAGGAGGATCTCCTCTGGGGCGCCGACCTCACGAACCGCCGCCGAGCAGAGACGTGACGACTTCAGTCTTCCCCGTCGTGTACGAACCGCGGTCCGTCGGGTACTGGTGAGCGAGCTTCAGCTTGATCGCTTCGTAGCGATTGCGTGCTTCGGCGTCGCGGCGGAGCAGGTCTCGGAACAGCAGGTAGTTTCGCCACTGGACTCCGCGGTTCTCGACGACATGTAGGTGTGCGACGCGATGCCAGGGACGCGTCTCGAGGACGAATATGTGTCCACCCTGACTGCCGGCATCGCCACGATAGATCCAGCCATCCGTCTGCAGCCTCTCGGCTACCAGCCGGATCTAGTGACTCGTGTCGAGGGCGACGGCCAGGTCGACGATCGGCTTGGCGAGTAGCCCCAGGATCGACGACGAACCGACGACCTCGACGTCAGCTGCGACACCGCGGAGACGATGCCTTACTCGGTTCCGCAAGTCGGCTCCGGCTTTTAGCCATGCCACGTTCGTCCTACTGAGCCGGACCTCGCCGTAATCGAGCCCGAGTCCTGCTTCAGCCCAGGCGTCCACCGCTCGATGATGGCAGGGACCAAAGCAGACCGCACCGGCGCGAGTGCGCAGGTCAGGGTCGCGCGACGCGAACCGGAGGCCTCCGTGGCGTCCGCAGCGCGATCGTCATAGGGACTGACGGCACGTTTCTCGGTGTGGTGACGGTGCGTGTCGGCTCACCATCTCAGAAGGAGATCCGCTACTGGACACGCGCCGGGTCTTCGTTCTGCCGTCCACCACTCGAAAAGCAGGGATTCATTGCCACGGTATCGCCCGGCGCCGTTTCGAGCTCGGGGCGAGACTCGAGGGGGGCGGCTGTCCAAATAGGAAGACTGTCTGGGGACGCTCCCGCGACAGCTGATCAGGGAGCTCCGAGCCGCGCTGCCATCGGCACTACGACCGGCGGCAGCTCCGGAACAGATCTGGGCCATCCGGAACGGTTGCTCGATCGCGAGGCAGGCAGGGGCCTTGATGATCCTGACGGCGTCCTCAGCGGCTCCTCACCGGCCTCAACGGCGGGATCACCAGTCTGCGACAGCCCCGTCCGGATGGAAATAACGCTGCTCGGCCTCCGGCTGGAAGGGGTATCGCGCGGCGGCGCGTTCATCCACTTCGACCCCGAGGCCCGGAACCCGGGGCGTCGTCGCGTACCCGGCATCGACCTCGATCGACTGGCGCAGGACTTCGGCGCGCCAGGGAACATCGTCGGTGATCATCTCCTGAATTATCCAGTTTGGCGTTACCAGCGCGAAGTGGACGGCGGCTGCCAGCGCTATCGGGCCGTTCGGATTGTGAGGTGCCACAGACATGGAGTACGTCTCCGCCATCGCGGCGATCTTGCGCGCCTCCCACAAGCCGCCACAGTGAGACAGGTCCGGCTGCACAATGTGGCAGGCCCGGCTCTCGATGAGCTCCCGGAACTGGCTGCGGCCGACCAAGCGTTCACCGGTGGCGATGGGGATATACGACTTCGCAGTGACCTGGGCGGTCGCCGCGATGTCCTCTGTCGGGCACGGCTCTTCGAAGAACAGCAGTCCATAAGGCTCGAAGGCACGGCAGAACTGAATGGCCATGGCCGGCTGTGTACGTGCGTGGAGGTCCACCATGAGGTCGACCTCCGGGCCCACCGCGTGGCGAACCGCAGCCACCAGCTTCTCCGCGCCGGCCACGGATCGGACGCCCTCGACCGGCTCGGTGCGGGGCACCGGCATGAACTTCAAGGCCGTGAATCCGGCTGCTACGACAGCCAGTGCCCCCTCGACCGCGCTCTTCGCGTCGGAAGTCTGGTACATGCCCTCCATCCGCCCACCGCCGAGGTGGTTGTAGAGCCTCACTCGGTCCCTGACCTGCCCGCCGAGCAGATCGTACACAGGAGCCCCGTACCACTTTCCCTTGATGTCCCAGAGCGCTTGCTCGATGCCGCTGATCGCGGACATTCCTTCGATGCCCGGTCTCCAGAAGTACTGCCGAGTCATCATCTGATAGAGGAACTCGATGCGCAGCGGATCCTGGCCGATCAGGAAGCGACCGATGTCCTCCACAGAGCCGACGACACCGGCCGTCTTCCACTCCAGGGTCGCCTCACCCCAGCCGTTGAGCTCCGGCTCGTCGGTCTCCACCTTGACGAACACCCAATTCCGCATGCGTGCGTTGACAACCAGGGTGCGGATGGCCCGGATCGAGGGATGCTTACCTCCCGGAGCGCTCCATGACGGCGCCTCATTGACATCCAACTCCATTGCACCCTCTCGTACGAACTTTGAACTCGATGCGGGACCGCACGACGACGCGGTGGTATTATCTCGCATCTGGTCAGGCGGTCAGCCCCTCACCGTCAATCCGCATCCTCCGGCCGAAACAGGTGAACAAGCCGGTGACGAATGGACTGCGAATGATAGATCTCCAAGCGTGCGGCCTCTTCGGGCTCACGTCGACCAATGGCTTCCAGGATGGCCTTGTGCTCATCGACCGACGGGCGCCACGCACAACTGGCGAGATCCGACGAGTGCGTGAGGATGTACATATCCGTACGTTCCTCGTTCTGGACGACAAATCGTGTCAACGCCACACTGCCGGCCGCTTCACCAACCAGGTGGTGAAACCGCCGGCCGCCGGCCAGATGCCCTGCCAGGTCGCCACGGTCAATTTGGCCGTAGCATGCGTCCAGGGTCCGGCGCATCTCATCGACCTGTTCCTCAGTCGAGCGGATAGCGGCGAGCCGCGCGAGGGAAGGTTCGACAGTCTCGTTGGCTATGAAGAGGTCGAGGAACTCAGCCTGTGACATCTGGGTGACCCACAGGCCTCTCGCGGCCCCGGCCGAGAGGAGGCCTTCGTGCTCGAGCAAAGCGAGGGCTTCCCGGACGGGGGTGCGGCTGATCTCGAGCAGCTCGGCCAGGGTGCCTTCCAGGAGCGGTTGCCCGACACCGACCTGGCGCGACAGGATGGCCTCTTTGATCGCCTTGTACGCCGCCTCTCGGAGACGAAACGGACGCACGGTAGTGCGGAGCGGCGCGAGGCGACTAGCCATCAAGGCACCGTCCGGCGCCAGCGTGTTCCCGCGTATACGCGGATTCGCAAATTCCGAACTCGGTCACGATGGCGAGGGTAGCACGGCGGTCAAGCCCCCGTTCGATCCTCCCTTGACAATCCATGCAGAATCCTCGAAAATCCGCAGGCATGATCTCCCCCGTATACGCGGAGGCCTGGAGAAGCGCTCGCGTGCGGGGGCGGCCAAGGATAGGGGCGGCCTGGCCGCGTCTTCAATCGCCATCCGCTGGGACGGTGCGTAGGGACTGCGGGGCGGGTTGACCCGCGTCGAGAACCCGGGAGCTGCAGGGTAGTCATCAGAAAGTAGTGAGGGGAGTGTCAGATCATGAATCGACGTGACTTTGTCCGAATGATGGCTGCGGGGGCCGCCGCGGCCCCGGGTGTCGCACTGCCCGCCTACGCCGGGCGTCGAAGAGTCGCCGCGCCGCCGACCCCCACCCCCAGCCCCACCATCACACAATACATCGGGAACGGTAGCCTCACGATAGTCATGTGGGTCCAGAACTACGGACCCTCCGTCGACAGCGCGGCGCTCGGCGCCAAAGCCTTCGTCCAGAAGAACCCCCAGGCTCGTGTGCAGATGGAGATCACCCCCTACGAGACCTTGCAGGAGAAAGCGATCTCCGCCGCCGCCGCAGGTACCGAAGCGGACATCTTCACCGTCTATAACGCCTGGTTGCTGAGCGTCCCGATCAATGAGCTTTACCTCAACGTGACACCCTACATGGGAGGAGTCGGGGGCCTCGAGAAGACCGTCTTCCCGGGTGCGCTCAAGGCTCTCCCTCCTAGTGGCAACCAGTACTATATGGTTCCTACCGGTTGTGGCATGAACGCTGTCGCCGTGACGGTGAACACGGATGCTTACAAAGAGAAGGGAATCGACTACACGACCATCAACACCTTTGAGGACCTCGTCTCCGCCGGCAAGGAACTGACCACCACGAGCGGGAGCACCATGACCCGCGCTGGGCTCGCGCTGACAGGATACGAAGCCTTCCTGCTCATGCAGACCTTCATCCAGCAACAGGGTGGGTCCTTCTACAACAATGACAGCGGAAAGTGGAACTTCGCGACCACCAACGGCAAGGCCGCTGCCCAGAAGCTCTACGATCTCTGGTGGACTGACAAGGTCACCAGCTGGGACCTGATCAACGACACCAACGAAGACGAGCAGTTCGTCCGTGGGCTTGAGGTCAGCGACTTCATTGGTGCGTACCACGGCGGAAGTGACGAAGCAACCAATCCGAATCTGCACACCGCGGAGTTTGCGGTCCCGCCCCTCAAGGGTGCGAAAAACGACATCTTGCAGACCGACCAGGAGGGCGGTTGGGCCCTCTCACGACAACTGGCCTCGAACAAGCCGAAACGGACGGCGGCGATCGCGCTCCTCCATGAGCTCCTCACGACATCGCTGTACGCCCAGCCCGAGACGTACAGCGGGGCGATAGCCGTGAAGGCGGTCTACGAGCAGAAGGGTCTCGCGTCGATGAAGTATGGTGAACGGTCGAAGGCGATATCTGAGGCCCTCTGGCCTCGGGTGAAATTCCAGCAGGGCCACGTCGCCACCGTCACTCCTGCCCAGACGGAATTGGAGAGCTATCTGCGCAAGGAGCAGTCGTTGAACGATGCGCTCTCGGCGATCGACACCTACATGAACCAGCAAGAGAAGCTCGCTCGCCAGCGGTTGGGGCTCAAGTCGTAGGTCGATGTCGAACGAAGGCCTGACAGGGAGGCTCGGTCGTGCAACGCGCCCCCCCTCTCCGGGGGGGACGGATGTGCCGGCGGCCGGCTCCAGGAGCTTCGGGCGCTGGTGGGGCAAGCAGAGCAAGTTGGGGATGGGCTTCTCCCTCTGCTTGGTCATCTACTACGGATTCATCTTCGTGATCCCGTTTGGGGTGGGCATCTGGCTGTCCTTCCATAATTGGGACTTCATTGGCGCACCCGTCTTCGTAGGTTTCGAGAACTACGTGACGGCGCTCACCGACCCTTACTTCTGGCAGTCCCTGCTCAACACGGCCCTGTTCTGCGTGACGGAGATCGTGGTCGGTATCTCCCTCGCCGTGGGGATCGCTTACCTGCTGAGCCGGATTCCCGGCACGTCTCAGCGAGTTCTTCTGGCCATCTACTACCTGCCGGTCGTCATGCCGACGGTCGTCACGGTCTTCCTGTTTCAGCTGATGTACACCCCGCAAGGGGGGCTGTTCAACGATATTCTGGGGTTCTTCCATCTGCCTCCGCAGCAGTTCACCAACAGCCCGAACCAGGCGCTGTGGTCGACCATCGTCATGATCCTCTGGGCAGAGCTGGGGGGCGGCATCGTGCTGTTCCTGGCGACGGTCAAGAACCTCCCAAAATCGATGCTCGAGGCCGCGGAACTGGACGGTGCCGGTCCGCTTCGGAGCTTCATCTATGTCTTGGTACCGCTCATCCGTCCGGTGCTGGTGTATCAACTCGTCGTCAGCGTGATCGGAACGGTTCAGCTCTTCACCCAGTTCCAACTCGTGAACGGCCCGGACTTCAGCACGCGGACGCTTTCCGTCTACGCGTATGTGCTGGGATTCCAGTCGAATGACCTGGGGTACAGCGCTGCCATCTCGGTGATCATGTTCGTCTTGTTGCTCGGGGCGACCGCTACCCAGCTTCGAACCTTCCGCATCCAGTGGGAATATTGAGGAGACGTGCTGATGCAGGGAGTTGTTCGGCGCCCCAAGGTGGTGGCCACGATCCGCAGGCACCACCTCTGGGCGGTAGCGGTGGGGGCCATCGGCGCATTCTTCATGTTTGCACCCGTGGTCTGGATGGTGCTGTCGTCACTGAAGCCCAACGTTGAGATCTTGGCGCTTCCTCTCCAGCTGTTCCCGAAGCAGTGGACAGTTGGCGGGTACGTGGCGGTGTGGCAGGAATCTGGCCTCGCTCGCGCGTATCTCAACAGTCTGATCGTCTGTGCCGCCACAGTGACCTCGGTGTTGTTCACCTCGTCGCTGGGGGGATACGTGTTCTCGCGGCTGCGGTTTCCGGGACGACGCCTTGTCTTTTACTTCGCGCTGTCAACGATCATGGTGCCGTTCATCACGCTGTTCGTACCTTTGTATGTCGTGTTCGCGAGACTGGGTCTTGCAGACTCCTACGTCGGCCTCTGGCTCCCGTCCGCAATCTCGTCCATCGGGATCTTCCTCTGCAGGCAGTTCATGTACAGCATCCCTACGGAGCTTTACGACGCGGCGAAGATCGACGGGGCGGGGGAGTGGACCGTGTACTGGCGGATCGTGCTGCCGCTGATCAAGCCGGCCCTGGCGGTGGTGGGGATCTTCACGTTCCTGGGAGCGTTCAACAACTATCTGTGGCCGCTGGTGCTCATCAACAACCAGAGCTTGTACACCCTTCCTCTGGTGCTGGCCAACAATATCAACGGATTGGGCATTACCAACTACCAGCTGCTCATGGCCGGGGCGGTCCTCGCCAGTGTGCCGACCGTGATCGTGTTCCTGCTCTTTCAGCGCTACATCATGCGGGGTATCGCCCTCACCGGCGGGAACTATTGACGTCCACCAGGTTGGGTTGAGCAGGATGCCGTCGCTGCGTTTCGCGGGATCGGTGGCGTTGGTCACCGGTTCCGCCCGGGGCATCGGGTACGGGATCGCGCACCGCCTGCTGGCGGAGGGGGCCGCACTCGTAGCGGTGGATCGCGACGCGGCGGCGCTCGGCGATGCGGCGAAGAGGCTCGGGAGCGGCGGGACGGTGCTGCCCCTCACGTGTGACGTGGGCGACGAGGCGTCGATCGAGGCCGCCGTCGAGAGTGCGGTCTCACGATTTGGTCGTCTGGACTACGTCTGCAACAACGCCGGGGTGGACACGCATGTGCCGCTCGGGACCTGGACGGGGAGACTGTTCGACGAGGTCATCGCGGTCGACCTGCGATCGGTGCTCCTCATGACGAAGGCGGCTGCCCCGCACCTGGGCGAGGGCGCGGCGGTCGTGAACATCTCATCGGTGATGGCGCGACACACCAGCGCCGGTTACGAGGCGTACAGCGCGGCGAAGGCGGGTGTCCGCGGCCTGACACGGTCACTCGCGGTCGAGCTCGGGCCGGCCGGAGTGAGGGTGAACTCGGTGAGTCCGGGGTTCATCGACACTGAGATCTGGGAGGCGAACCTTCGACGGAAGCCGGAGGCGGGCGAATACGCGCGTCAGGTGGCCGAGGCCCACCCGCTGCGGCGCAGGGGGCTTCCGGAGGACGTCGCGTCCGTGGTGGCGTTCCTGCTGTCGAGTGACGCAAGGTTCGTCACGGGGACCGATGTGACCGTGGACGGGGGACTTACGGCCAGGCTGCTGGTGCCCTCGACCTTTACGCCAGAGGGCGGCCTGTCGGAGTGAGCGGCCTGGTGTGGCCACCGAGCAGGCAGGGAGGAGTGGACGTGGGGAACGTGCGGTTCGGGATCATCGGTTTGCGTCGCGGGAAGAGCTTCGCCAGGGTCTGTGGTACGGTCCCCGGGGCGGAGGTCACCGCGCTCCACGACATCGACGTGGAGCGCCTGGAGGGTGCGGCGAGCGAGCTCGGGGTGCGTGCCTTCGAGTCACTGGAGGACATGCTCGCTTGCGACGAGGTCGACTGCGTGGTGATCGCGTCGCCGCTGCCCGTGCACGCCGAGCAGGCGGCACTCGCCCTGGGGGCGGGCAAGCACGTGCTCAGCGAGGTCACGGCGTGCTCGACGCTGGAGCAGGCGAGGGCGCTGGTGGCGGCGGCCGAGGAGAGCTCGGCGGTCTACATGATGGCCGAGAACTATCGCTACCTGGACGAGGTGGAGCTGGTGCGCCGGCTCTACGCCGACGGCAGGTTCGGGAAGGTGTACTTCGGCGAGGGGGAATACCTGCACGACTGCCGTGAGCTGTGGCACAACGCGGACGGATCGCTGACCTGGCGTGGGCGAGGTGGTCTGGGGGTGTACTGCACGCACAGCCTGGGCCCGCTGCTCTACATCCTCGAGGACCGTGTGACGACGGTGAGCGCGGTGGCGATCCCGGCCATGCTCGACGACGAGATGCGGAAGCCGACGATGCACCTGCTGCACCTGACGACCGAGGGTGGTCGGACCCTGCGGGTGAGGGTGGACCACACCTCGCCGCGACCGCATCAGATGGCCTACTACTCGCTGCAGGGAGACCGGGGGAGCTACGAAGCGTGGCGTGGACTGGGGGATCGGAGCAAGGTGTGGCTGGAGGACGAGCACGGTCCGTCGAGGTTCCAGGAGCCGGCGGAATGGCACGCGCTGTCTGAGCAGGAGGGCCGGTACATACCCGACCGACTGGGGGCGCCGGCGGAGAGCCGTCTGGGGGGTCACGGGACGAGCGAGTACTGGTTGCTGCCGGAGTTCATGGCAGCGGTAGGGGGAGGGGGGCGTTCGCCGATCGACGTGCACCGGGCGCTGGACTACACGCTGCCGGGGATCTGTGCGATCGCGTCAGCGGAGGCTGGCGGCGCGCCGGTCGAGGTCCCCGACTCACGACAGTGGGCTCGCGGGAAGTGACGTAGCGCCGGACCGCCAAGGGGAAAGGCGAAGAGTGAGGGCCATGTCAAGGAGCCGGCCTGGCGGGGGTGGTCGGGGCCGCCCGGCGAGACGTCACGCCGGGAGTCGGGATCTACGCGCGCGATTGGGGGGTCCCGGCCCACGACACCGCGGGGCGTGCACCGTCCATTCTTCGTAACGGCTCTCGCAATAGGTGCGGATACATGCGATCCCCGTTTGATCCTCCTCGCACTCGGCCAGTGCACCGCCGGTCCTGCCGTCGACGAGGCCGATTCTGGTGCCCAATCTTGCGGGCGGGCCGAGTGGCGGCCACCTGCCGCCCTACGCCGCGTACGACCGCGAGGCGGACCTTTGTCAGATCTGGCGGACGCCTTTCCGCCGGGGCTCCCTGGAGACGTTCATCGACATCGTCGGGCCGGCAGTGGCTGCCGCCGCCGCGGAGCCCTGAGCGGCCGAACCGGAGATGTGGTCTTCCCACATGGCTCGTCGACCACTGCGTCGTGGTCCATGTGACACGGTTCACATCGCCGATGGGTCCCCGAAGTCCGGGATGTCGAGTGTCTCGCCCCCACGGAGAGCAGACTCGTGGGCGATCAACCCGGGCACCATGTAGCGGGCGGCCGCCCACACGTTGTTGGGCGGGATCTGGCCGGTGTGACTGGCGCGTACGAAGTCATCCACCAGGAAGGCATGGGACCCGGAGTGGCCACTCGACAGGCCCGCGAAGTCGCGCGGCAGGCGGTCGATCGCGTGCAGCCTCGATAGACCTTCGTACCGGCCGTGCTCAGTCGAGACGCCGTCGGTGCGCAGGTCGTCGTCCAGGTTCTGGCTCTCGGAGCGGTGACGTGTCAGCCACATCGCACCCGACGGCCCCATCTCGAAGCTGCCTTCCGTGCCGACCATGTTCATTCGGACGACCTCGGGGTAGCCGACGCGTCGGAACTCCCCGATCCGACAGCAGCTTCCGTCGGACATCGTGAAGAGAGCGACCTCGTTGCTGAACCGGTTCTTCCACTGGTTGGTATCGGCGTCGAACACACCATCGTCCCGGGTATCCGGGATCCCCACGCACGAGACACGCGTCGCGTGTGCCCCCGTCACCGAGACGATCTGACTCACCGAATGGGTGGGGTAGTACATGGGAGGCGCACCCCCCAGCTCGCGCCACCTGTCCCCCGCTCGGGTTCTCATCACCTGGTACAGGCCGAGATCGAAGTCGTGGCGATACTCGCCTTCGGAGTACACGACCTTCCCGAAGCCGCCGCGGGCAAATCGGTCGCGACAGTAGATGGTGGAGGGGTAGTAGTAACTCGTTTCGCCCAGCATGTACACCAGCCCGGTGGCGGTCACCGCTTCGACGAGCTGGCGGACCTCGTCCAGGCTCTGTCCGGTGGGAACTGCCGAGTAGACATGCTTCCCGGCCCTCAGTGCCCTAACGGCCTGTTCGGCGTGGAGCCATGGCTGGGTGATGATCACCACCGAGTCGACGTCGCTCTCCAGGAGATCGTCGAAGGAGTCGAGCGTCCGATCCGGGTGGAACACCTCGACAGCACGCTCCAACTTGTCACGGACGTGGTCACAAAGGGTCACCGACTCCACCAGCGGGTGCCGCTGGTAGAGAGGAATGAAGTGCTGCGCGAAGGACCCGACACCGAGTACGCCGATTCTCACACCCGACCGCGTTGGCATCTGAACGAGTACCTCCCTACAGTGAATGAAGCCCGCCTCTCGACAAGCTGCGCTACTCCCTGGCGCCGGGCTCAGGCGCGGGGTCGATGCGGACGGACAGCCTGGTGTCCAGATGCCCGCCGGGGGCGAGGGCTTTAGCCGTCCCGTCGCGGACGGCCTGATCGAGTGAGCTGATGGGAGCGCTGAAGGGCTCGATTGCGAGCAGATACGCCCTGCCGTAATACGGGTAGCCCCAGAGACCTCCGAAGGCTTGCCAGCACCACAGGTAGGGGAACACCTGCAGGTCCCACCACAGCCCGACCACGAGGCCGAGTTTTCGGTTCCGCACCGTCAGGTGGCCCTCCGGAAGTTCACTCAGGTAGAGGGAGTCGTTGGTCCGGATGTCCTTGGGCGGCACGGCGCCGGCGTCCACCGCCTTCCCATCACGATCCGATAGGTCCGGCCACCGGTAAGAGCCTGGTGCGTACCGCGCGGACCCGGAGGAGGAGGGAGGGACTGTGGCGGAGGCGGGCGGAAGCTCGATGTGGCAGTGCGGAGAGAGGAAGGGTGCGCCAAGGGCGATGTGATGACCCCAGATGAACGAGACTTCTTCCTCGCCTTCGTTGATCACCTCCTCTTCGATCTGGAGCGTGGGCGAGGCGCGGCGGAGGGACATCGTCCGCAGCAGGCGGAGCGGTGTGCGCCGGCCCAGGACCGAGAAGCGCACCGCGACTGACGCCGGATCATCCTTCTCCACCTGGACGTCCCAGGGCAGGAAGGCGACTTCGCCGTGAAGCCCGATGTGGGCTCCGGCATGCTCGGAGGTACCGTTGCCGGAGGGGAGACTTTCCTGCCAGCCGCCGTGATACTGATCGAAGAAGGAGCCCTCGGGGGCTGGAGCCGAAGGCACATACAAACCGGGCGGAAGCAGGGGGTGTGGGGAGTGCCAGAGGACGTCGACATCGGAGGCCTTGTGCCGCAGCTCGACGACATCGGCCCCTTTCGTCGCCACAACCGAGACCCGTATGACCTCGTTTTCAATCACCACGAGCCGGTGCCCTCGCCAGCCGTACTCGTGAATCCGGCAGTTGTGCTGACGATCCTGATGCAGCACGCCTGGTTGCCCCTCCCTGTTCCTGGTATCGGCCGGTGCCCACCGGGGAGTATTGCATACGCGCATACGCTTTCCCGGCGTCCCTGACCTCTCTGGACCTCCGGATTCGCCGCGACCGAGTTCCAAAGGGCGTATCCGCGGTCGGCATGCCGGGCCGTTGCACCCCTCGAACGGTATGCAGTTGGAGTATCCTCCGCTCGGTGGCCGGCGGCGATCTCAATACCCCGCGTAGAGCCCACCAGCCACCCGGATGGCACCCGGCAGGAGCAGGCAGATGACGAGGGGAGATGGTGGCCGCGAGACGCTCGAGGAGACGTTTGTCGTCGACTGCGATGTGCACATCGACGACACGCCGGAAGCCCTGGCCCCTCACTGCGCGATGCCATGGCGGCGCGCCCTCGAGAACATGCGCACGACCCCGCGTCAATACCTGCACATCCGGGGCTACAACGACCTCCCCGAGGGGGGTGTCGAAGCAATGGCCCCTGCCTTTCCCGGTGGCTTTCCGACCCGAACGGTTGCCGATGCGAAACAGATGCTCGAGGAACTCTCGAAGCTCTCGATCGACGCCGCGGTGGTGTTCCCCGACCATCTGCTGACTCTGGCCGGGCTGCCGAACGCGGAGTATGCGGTTGCGCTTGCGGCCGCCTACAACAGGTGGCTCACCGACGAGTTGCTCGACGGCGCACATGGTCTCTACGGCGCGATCATCGCCGCCTCGCAGAATCCCGTGGCCGCGGCAGAAGAGATCGAAAGGTATGCGGACGACCCACATGTGGTCTGCGTCTTTCTCCCCACGTCCACCGTCCACCCCCTCTGGGGGCATCGCAGCTACGACCCGATCTTCCGGGCTGCTGAGGAGGCGTCCCTTCCGGTCGCGCTTCACAGTGTCTCAGCTGTTCATCCCCATTTTCCCTTCAATGTCGAACAGTTTGACACCGCCCTGGCTCGTCACACGGTGTCGCACACCTTCTCCATGATGGCAAACTTGATCAGCATGGTGACGACAGGCGTTCCTGTGAGATTTCCCAAGCTCAAGGTCCTGTTCACGGAAGCCGGAATCTCGTGGGTTCCCTTCATACAGTGGAGACTCGACAAGGAATACAACGAGAGCCGGCGCGAGCTGCCCTTCTACGACGATCGGCCGAGCTCCTACATGTCCAACATGTACTTCGCAACGCAGCCGATCGAAGAGCCGAGGCGCAAGCGTGACCTCGTCGATCTGATGAACCTGTTCGACGGGGAGGATCACGTGGTCTTCGCTTCGGACTGGCCACACCACGATTTCGACCATCCGCGCCAGATCTTCGACCTTCCGATGTCCCCCGAGGCCAAGCGAAAAGTGCTGGAATCGAATGCCGCGGACCTCTTCCAGATTCCGACCGGGCGGTGACGTGGCGACTGAGCATGTGATCGGCAGTGCCCGTGACCTCGCTCCTGGATCCCGTCGCGTGGTGACCCACGGGCGTCTTCAGATCGGGGTGTTCAACGTCGGCGGAGATCTGCATGCCTTGCCGAACGTCTGTATCCATCAGTTCGGGCCGGTTTGCGAGGGCCGGATCACAGGCACTCTGACAAGAGACAGATCATCCGGGTGGGAGCTTCGTTGGGAGAGAGAGGGAAGGATCCTGACGTGCCCCTGGCATTCACTTGAATACGACATCGTGACTGGTCAATGTCTCGCGTATCGCACCCACCGCCTCCGCAAGTTCGACGTGAAGGTGAGGGATGAGCAGGTGATTCTCGTTATCTGATGACCGATGAACGTTCGTACCTCGTTCGCTGTTCAGCGTGCGATCGTGCCTTCTGGCTTCGATCTCCCGAGAACGCCGTGGGTGCCCACGGACCCTGGCGCCGAACGGAGGCCGGAATGGTCTCGACGGGCGGCCAGTGCTCTGGTTCTGGGCGCCAAGGTGAGTGGGTCGCTTGCCAGGACGTTGTCGGAGGGGCATGAGCGGCAGGGAGGAGTGGACGTGGGGAACGTGCGGTTCGGGATCATCGGTTTGCGTCGCGGGAAGAGCTTCGCCAGGGTCTGTGGTACGGTCCCCGGGGCGGAGGTCACCGCGCTCCACGACATCGACGTGGAGCGCCTGGAGGGTGCGGCGAGCGAGCTCGGGGTGCGTGCCTTCGAGTCACTGGAGGACATGCTCGCTTGCGACGAGGTCGACTGCGTGGTGATCGCGTCGCCGCTGCCCGTGCACGCCGAGCAGGCGGTGCTCGCCCTGGAGGCGGGCAAGCACGTGCTCAGCGAGGTCACGGCGTGCTCGACGCTGGAGCAGGCGAGGGCGCTGGTGGCGGCGGCCGAGGAGAGCTCGGCCGTCTACATGATGGCCGAGAACTGCTGCTACCTGGACGAGGTGGAGCTGGTACGGCGGCTCTACGCCGACGGCAGGTTCGGGAAGGTGTACTTCGGCGAGGGGGAATACCTGCACGACTGCCGTGAGCTGTGGCACAGCGCGGACGGATCGCTGACCTGGCGTGGGCGAGGTGGTCTGGGGGTGTACTGCACGCACAGCCTGGGCCCGCTGCTCTACATCCTCGAGGACCGTGTGACGACGGTGAGCGCGGTGGCGATCCCGGCCATGCTCGACGACGAGATGCGGAAGCCGACGATGCACCTGCTGCACCTGACGACCGAGGGTGGTCGCATCCTGCGGGTGAGGGTGGACAGCACGTCGCCGCGTCCTCGCCAGATCTCTACTCCTCGCTCCAGGGGGACCGGGGGAGCTACGAAGCGTGGCGTGGACTGGGGGATCGGAGCAAGGTGTGGCTGGAGGACGAGCACGGTCCGTCGAGGTTCCAGGAGCCGGCGGAGTGGCACGCGCTGTCTGAGCAGGAGGGCCGGTACATACCCGACCGACTGGGGGCGCCGGCGGAGAGCCGTCTGGGGGGTCACGGGACGAGCGAGTACTGGTTGCTGCCGGAGTTCATGGCAGCGGTAGGGGGAGGGGGGCGTTCGCCGATCGACGTGCACCGGGCGCTGGACTACACGCTGCCGGGGATCTGTGCGATCGCGTCGGCGGAGGCTGGCGGCGCACCGGTCGAGGTCCCCGACTCACGACAGTGGGTTCGCGGGAAATGACCCTGCTCGTTTCCGGGCGGGATGATGCCGGTCCGAGGCCACGCAGGCTGATGGCGCGTCCGCCGCCGGGCACGCGGCTGTGGTGGCCGTGCCGCCCGGTGGAGACGGGCATTGAAGAGGAGTGAGCAGGTGACTTCAATAAGACCGACGGACGAGATACGGATCGGAGTTGTGGGACTGGGGCGCGGGCGCACCTTCGCCAAGGATTCGGACGTGTTCAGGACTCGGTTGGTGGCCGTGTGCGACGTGAACGAAGCCAAGTTGAAAGCCTTCCAGGAGGAACGCCCCGACGTCGCGGGGTTCACGGATTTCGACGAATTCATCAAGTTCGACATGGACGCCGTCGTCCTCACCAATTTCTTTCACGAACACACGCCGTTCGCGATCAAGGCTCTGCGTCACGGCAAGCACGTGATGAGCGAGACGACCGCCGCCAAGACCCTGCAGGAAGCCGTGGCCCTGTGCAACGAGGTCGAGAGTCACGACCTCACCTACATGCTGGCGGAGAACTATCCCTATTTCGCCACCAATCAGGAGATGCGACGGCTGTACCAGCAGGGCGTTGTCGGAAACGTGCGGTACGCCGAGGGCGAGTACACCCACCCGATGCAGGTTGAGGATGCCATCCGTATCTCGCCGGGAGCATCGCACTGGCGCAACAACATGGCGCCAACCTACTATTGCACGCATGCACTGGCGCCTCTGATGTACATAACCGATACGGTCCCCGTCGGTGTCAACGGCCTGGTCATCCAGGGCGGTGCCGATGAGACCGGTGCCTCCAACGGCACAAAGGGTGGGATTCGCACCTCCGACCCCCTGGCCGTGACCGTCTGCCGTATGGACAACGGCGCCATCTTCCGTCTGTTGCTGGGCGGATTGGGTGCGCGGCGAAACTATTATCGAGTGCACGGCTTCAGGGGGATGCTCGACAACGTCGATGGGGACACCGTCAGAGTGGGCCGCAACGATTGGGAGTTGGAGCCAGGCGAGCGCGAGCACGTCGAGTTCAAGGCGAGGTTCCCGAGCCACGAGGAGCTGGCCACTATGGCCGGGCACGGCGGGGGAGACTTCTGGACCGTGCATGCGTTCGTGGAGGCGATACGGTCGAAGGAGCAGCCTTACTTCGACGTCTACCGGGCGGTGTCGATGTCAGCGGTCGCGATCCTCGCCTGGAAATCGGCGTTGGAGGACGGCAAGCCGTTCCAGGTCCCGGACTTCCGGTCGAAGGAGGCCCGGCGAGCGGTTGCGGAAGACGACTGGTCCCCCTGGCCCGAGGACCACAGGGATGGGCAGCCGTGGCCCAGCGCGAGAGGGAAGATCGTGCCGGAACCCGAGTCGCTGGCGTGGGCCGAAGAGATCTGGGAGAAGAGCGGATACCACGGCATAGCCAGTACAAGTGACAGAGCTCTGTAGGCAGGTTTGGTGGCCACCAAACGCCCGCGCGGAGTGACGCGACAAGAGAAGGAGGAGGTCCAGGAGACCGCCTCGTCGGTCAGTCTCGAGTGGTCAGATCGGGCCAGTGACACATTACAGCTCGCCAGCGCCCAGGGGCGGACGCGTCGTACATCCAGGGTTCGAATCCAAGTCTCAGGTAGGTACGAATTGCCGCGAGCCTTTGATCGTCCGTGCGCAGGAAGATCGCGCGGTGGCCCCGCTCGGCGGCATAATGCAGGACCGCCGAGCATACGGTCAGTCCGAGGTGGAGCCCTCGGTGTTCAGGCAGCACGCTCACCCAACCCAATTCGGGAACAGGCGAATAGGCGTCGTCTGGGGCGGTATGAAGGTGCAGCTGAGCGGTCGCCACGGGGGTGCCGTCCCTGGAGACCAGGAAGCTCCCGTCGAGGGGCATCGGCGAGCCGGACGCGAACAGCGGTCGAGCTCGGTCTGGGTCCCAGCGACCGAGCTCGCCGTTGCGGTCCAGCAGCGACGTCCACGGGCCCGCGTCCCGACGAGTCATCGTGCGCAGGACGTACCTGCCGGGCACCAGGGTCCGGGGCAGGTTCGACAGGGTCCGGCGCATATGCAGCTGGACGGGCATCCCCGGATCATGCGCGTCCGGTACGGTCGTGAGACGCCAGAGCCGGACCCGATACAGGGCAGGGAGGAGTCGGAATGACGCAGCCAGAGGTCGTTGAGCCGGCATTCGCAGGCTGGGTCGGCGTGGGCCGCCGCGACATCACCCCGCCGGTCGGCATCTATTCGCGCAACTGGGGCGCCGCGGCGCACGACACCGCCGAGGGCCTCCACCGGCCCTTGCTCGCGACCGCGCTCGCGCTCAGCCGGGCCGACGAGGATCCACTGGTCCTTCTCACCCTCGATCTGGGATGGTGGCGGGCGGCCGCCGACGAACACGCCTTCGTCACGTACCTCTCTCAGGCGACGGAGCTCCCTCCGGATCGGCTTTTGATCGCGCTGTCGCACACCCACTCGGGTCCTTCGGTGTTCAGCGGCGACACTGACAAGCCTGGCGGCCAGCTCGTTGCGGACTACCGGCGGCGGCTGGAGGAGGAGGCGCTGGGCGCCTGCCTCGAGGCGATGAGCTCGCGCGAGCCCGCCGTGATCACCTGGGGGACGGGCCACTGCGACCTGGCCACTCACCGCGACTTCTTCGACGGTTCCCGCTACGTCTGCGGCTACGACCCCGACGGCCGTCCCGACACCACGCTGCTCGTGGGCCGCGTCACGGACGCCGGGGGCGGGGTCATCGCGACCGTCCTGAACTACGCGTGCCATCCGACCACGCTGGGACCGCTCAACCGGCAGCTCTCCCCGGACTACGTGGGGGCCGCGCGGGAGGTGGTGGAGGGTGCGACCGGCGGCGCGCCATGCCTCTTCCTGCAGGGCGCGTCCGGTGAACTGGGGCCCCGTGAGGGCTTCTCCGGAGACGTGAAGGTCGCCGACCGCAACGGGCAGACGCTGGGATGGGCCGCGCTGGCCACGATCTCCAACCTGCTGCCGCCGGCGACGGGGCTCGGCTACCGGGGACCGCTCGAGTCCGGGGCGACGCTCGCGATCTGGCAGCGCCAGGCGGCCCAGCCCTCCACCACGCTGGACGCGTCGTCGGTGACGATCGAGCTGCCGCTCAAGGACCGCGCCTCGATCGACCGCATCACAGCGAGCTGGAGGATGCTCGACGACCGTGTCCGACTCGAGCGTGAGGCCCGCCGCGCCGCCCTGTTCGCGTCGCTCCCAGGCGACTCCGCCGCGGTCACGACCCGGACCTGGCGCATCGGCGACGCGCTGCTCGTCGCCCTCGGCGACGAGGCCTACTCGGCGTTCCAGCGCGAGCTGCGAGCGGCCGTCCCCGGGCGCCCCGTGCTCGTCGCCGGCGTGGCGGGGGGCCCGGGGCACGGGTACCTGCCGCCGGACGCAGCCTACGACCACGAGGCCGATCTCTATCAGGTCTGGCAGACTCCCTTCGGCCGCGGCGCCCTGGAGCTCCTCACCGAGCGGGTCCGCCAGGCCATCACCGCCTGACGCTGGGTTTGATGACTCAATGGAGGAAGGCCGATGAGTGCAGGATTGTCGACGCTGGCCGCGCGGGCGTCACGCGTCATCCCCGGCGGCGTCAACAGTGGCCAGCGGCAGGTCCCCGGCCTCGAGGACCTGGTCATCACCGAGACCCGGGGCGGCACCGTCACCGACGCGGACGGTCGCACCTTCGTCGACTTCCACGCCGCCTTCGGCCCACCCATCCTCGGGCACTGCGATCCCGACGTCGACCGGGCCGTCGCGGAGGTGGGCTCACGCCTCGACAACCCGGGGCTCGGTGTCACCGACATCGAGATCGAGCTGGCCGAGCGCCTCTGCGAGCTCGTTCCGTCCGTGGAGCGGGTCCTCCTGACGATGACCGGGAGCGAAGCCACGTTCCACGCGCTCCGCCTGTCTCGCACAGTCACCGGGCGCCGGTACATCATCAAGTTCCAGGGCTGCTATCACGGCTGGCATGACTCGGTCGCCATGAACGTGATCTCGAGCCCGGAGCGCGTCGGCCACAAGGACGTGCTGTCGGGGGGCATCCTGCCCGAGGTCGTCGAAGCCACGCTGATCGCGCCCTTCAACGACGCGGCCGCCGTGGATCGGCTGCTCGAGGAGCATCCGGGCCAGGTGGCGGCGATCATCCTGGAGCCGATTCCGCACAACGTCGGTGCTCTCCTGCCCGAACCCGGCTTCCTGGAGCGGCTCCGCGAGCTGGCCACCCGGCACGGCGCCATCCTGATCTTCGACGAGGTCATCACCGGCTTCCGGCACGGCCTCGGCGGGTACCAGCAGATCGCCGGCGTGACGCCCGATCTGACCACGCTGGGCAAGGCGATGGCGAACGGGTGGCCCGTCTCGGCACTCGGCGGCCGGGCAGATCTGATGGACCAGTTCAACACCACTCCAGGACGGCCGGCCTGGTTCGCCGGCACGTTCAACGGCCACCCGGGGATGGCGGCCGCCGCGCTGGCGACCATCACGAAGCTGCAGCAGGAGCCCGTACACGAGCACGTGTTCCGGCTCGGCGACCTCGCTCGCAAGGGGCTGCGGGAGGTCTACGACCGGCTCGATGTGCCGGCGGTGGTCACCGGCTACGGCTCGGTGTTCGTCAGCTACTTCCTGCAGGATCCTCCGAAGACCTTCGACGACCTGCTCGCGAACGACACCGACCTGTACGTCGGCTACCGGAGGGAGGAGCTGAAGGATGGGATCCTCGAGCTGCCGCTGAACCTGAAGCGGAGCCACCTTTCCTACGCGCATACCGAGGCCGACGTGGAACGGCTGGTGACCGCCACCGAGCGCGCGGTGCGCACAGTCCTCCAGCGCCGAGGGCAAGCCTGATCGGAGAAGATCGGCGGCGTCAAGATGATTCGGTGCAGGCGCTGATCGATCCGGGCCTGGCCGGGCTGGTCGCTTGCGGCATCACACCTCGTCGCCGATCCTGATGCTGGGCGCACACCAACGCGGCCGCCGATCCTGAGTTGCGAGCGGCCGCTTCAGATTCCAGGTCTGGGCCGCCGGATTCCGGATCGGCCGTTACGAGAAGCCGGTGCGTAACCGGGGCAGACGCTCACCGCATTGACCTCGATCCGACCGGAGTGGTTGGTCCCCTTGAACGGCGCGAGGTGGGCGGCAACAGAGGCTCAAGGCGAGTGCGTCAGCCGATGTGGACGATCGACGAGGGTCCACTCCGACTCGTTCTCCGTTCACGGCTCAAGGTAGAGGCGTGACACGCATTGCGATCCTCGACGACTACATCGGCGTCGCACTGGAGTACGGCGACTGGAGCGCGCTGCCCCCCGACGCGGAGGTCACCGTCTACCGTGAGGCGATCCCGCCCCAGCGGCTCATCGAGGAGCTGGGGGACTACGAGATCGTGGTCATCACCCAGCAGCGGGCCCGCTTCCCTCGCGCCGTGCTCGAGGCGCTCCCCAAGCTCAAGCTGCTGGTCTGCAACGGCAGGACGAGCAACGTGATCGACCACCAGGCCCGCATCGAGCGTGGGATCCTGCTCGCCGGGACTGCCGACACGGATCAGCCCGCGCCGGTGCGTTCGGCCGTCGCCAAGCCGGGGCCGGGCCTGCCGACGCCATCGGAGATGGCATGGGCGCTGATCTTTGCGGTGGCCAAGCGGACTGGCATCGAGGACCGGACAATCCGTGCCGGGGGCTGGCAGACCGGGTTCCCGATCCCGCTGGCCGGCAGGACGCTCGGCCTGCTCGGCGCCGGCCACCTCGGCGGAGCCATGGTCCCCGTCGCCAAGGCGCTGGGCATGGACCTGGTGGCGTGGAGCCAGAACCTCACCGAGGAGCGCTGCGCCGAGCTGGGCGTCACCAAGGTCACCAAGGACGAGCTGCTCGCGGCCGCGGACGTGCTGGGGGTGTTCCTCGTGTTCTCGGAGCGGTCCCGCAACACGCTGCGGGCCGAGGATCTCGCCAGGACCAAGCCGGGGGCCATCCTCGTCAACATCTCCCGGGGTCCGATCGTCGAGGAGGCGGCGTTGATCGACGCCCTCCGGTCCGGGCACCTGGCCGGCGCCGGCCTCGACGTGTTCGACCGGGAGCCGCTCCCCGCCGATCACCCGTTCCGCTCGCTCGACAACGTCGTCCTCACTCCCCACATCGGCTACGTCACCGAGCAGGGCTTCCGCGCCTCGTGGTCGCGGATGGCAGAGGACGTGGCCGCCTACCTCGCCGGCACGCCGATCCGCCTGGTGACCGACCCGGCCGACCTGCCGCCGATGGCGCCGCGGTGACGAGCCCAAGAGCGGCTTGGACGGCGCCGGGCGTCGGGCCATTCAGTGGGGGCGGAGGGCCCTCGGTCAGCGAGGAGCCGTTTCCTGAGGCCGGTGGCTCTGGAAGAACGCGCGGACCTCGTTGACCGTCTTGGTCTTCAATTCGGGTGGCGCCGTCCAGGGGTAGACCGTCGATCTGGCGTTCGGCGCCAGCGTCGCCACATCGACCGAGGTCTGCAACGGGTGCGCCGGGACGTCGTCCGGGAGGACCAGCATCGGTGTCAGGCAGGAGCGGGCGAAGTCACGCGAGACGCTGTAGACGAAATCAGGATTGCGCCGATAGAGACCGTGCAGATAGGCGTCGATCGTCGCCATGGTGATGTCGGGGCGATCGGCCAGCAGCTGTGGAGCCCAGACGTCTCGACCGGAGTTGTACATGACGTCCGGGTTTTCCGGCCGGTGCCCGACCGTCTGGCAGAGGACACCGGCGACGACGCGGTCGGGAGCGCGCTCCATGAGCTTCAAAGCGAAGCATCCGCCGATGCAGTAGCCCATGAAGAAGAACTCTCGGATGCCGAGATGGTCCATCAGACCCAGCTGGTCATCGGCAAACGCACCCCACGGATCATCGACGTCGACGGGGCCGGTCGACTCCCCACCGTTGGCGTTGCGCTGGTCCATGGTGATGCAGCGGAAGTCGTCCTTGAACGCTTCCATCGCGTTGATCACCGCGTTGGGCCAGTTGCTGAGCCGTGAGTTGAGGCCCCCGCCGGGCGTTACCAGCAGTGGGAATCCGCTGCCAACCTCCTCATAGCGGATCCGGACGTTGCCTCTCTCGTAGAACGGCATCCCTTGGTTCTCCTTCCCTCTCTTTGCCTTCGAATTGGTCGAGCCACCGGCGAGTGGCCGGTTGCAGGCCTGGCCGCGTCGAGGCCGTGGACATGCTCCCGGCCATGGTAAACACACACGGACAGGGCGGCGGCAGTCGCGCCAGTTGGTGCCTGGTCGGATGATCCTCATGCGGACAGTCGCTCGGTGCTTCGCCGGCCCTTCCGCTTCTCAAGGCCGCGGCCCCCAATGTTGGGAGCAGCCCGGCTGAGACCCCGATCTCGGTGAGCGTGCTGTACGACATCGTGAGACTCGCATGTCGATTCACTGGGTGCTTGTTCGACGTCGGGGATTGAAGGATGCCGAACGTGGCACCCCGTTGAACAGAGGGTCGGAAGTCGGTGACGCGAGCCGACTGGGACCCGCGCTGAAGCCAGAGGAGAATGCAGCATGGGCAAGGTCACTGCGGCGGCGGCGATGTCGCTCGACGGGTACATCGCCAAGCACGACAACACGATCGGACACCTGTTCGACTGGTTACAGAACGGCGACGTCGAGTGCCAGACCGCGACCCCCCAGATCACGTTCCACCTCACTCCGCAGAGCGCCACGTACTGGCGCGAGTGGACCTCCTCGCTCGGCGCTCTGATCTGCGGACGAACGCTCTTCGACTTCACGCATGGCTGGGGCGGACGGCACACGATGGACGTGCCAGTCGTCGTCGTCACGCACAACGTGCCGGTCGCGTGGGTCGACGCCCACCCCGATGCGCCCTTCACGTTCGTTACCGATGGAGTCGAGGCCGCGGTGGAGCGGGCGCAGGCGATCGCCGGCGACCGGGTCGTCGCGGTCACCGCCGGGACCATCGCTCGGCAGTGCTTGGAACTCGACCTGCTCGACGAGGTGGCCGTCGATCTGGTACCGGTCGTGATGGGCGAGGGCCGGCCATTCTTTGGCAGGCTCTCGATCAGTGGCGTCGAACTCGGCGATCCGACCACTTGTATTCAGTCGGACCGGGTCACCCACCTCCGCCTGCCGGTCAGGCGCTGACGGTGGACGATCGCAGGCCCCGGGCAACGTCACATGAGGACTTTGCATTTCGGCCTACGGGTGGCGGATCTGCACCGGTCGCTCGCCTTCTCTACGGCCATCGGGTACGAGGTCGTCGGAGAGGTTCCTGAGACACCGCTGGGACATCTGTGCATGCTCAAGCTCGCGCGCGACGAATTCGTCACGCTGGAACTCGTCCACGATCCCGTCGGGGGAGCAGTGGAGATCGGCAGCGGCCTCAGCCACTTCGTGATCCAGGTCGAAGCCTTGGATTCCGCCGTCGGCGAACTTGCCGCAAAGGGGATCGCCATCAGTGCCGGGGGATCGCTGGACGCGACCCGAGAGCCCCCGCACCGCCTGGATCACCGATCCCGACCGCAGACGGATCGAGCTTGTCCAGTGGCCACCGAACCACCCGGACGGCCTCACCGCAGCCGACTGGCCGGAAACGTCGTGACGCGGCGCCCACCAGCGACGAGCTTGCGGACGGTTGCTCGGCGGCCCTACCGCCGGTGGTGGCCCCCCCGAGAAGCGATATCGGTATCCGTCGACCGCTGATCCGGCAGGATGACGGCGTGGACCTCTCGTGGTTCGCCGTGATCGACGGCCGGGCAGCCGGTGTTCGTGCTCCAGGATCACGATTCGAACTCAGATTCGTCTGAGTTCGTCAGAGAGAGGTCGGGTTTCGCGGCCCAGATCACTCGCGGGGAGGGACCGGACCTCTACCGCCGGTGCCCAGCGAGGTCCCCGCTCGGTTCGTTCGAGACGGCCCGGTCGCAAGTCAGGAAAGTGCGCGGCAAAGAGCAGGTCGCCGCTGGCGGCCAGGCGCTCCACGAATGCTGCCCGGGTCCGCTCCGCATGCTCTCCGGCGTCGTCGAAGGTGACCTGCCAGCCCGGCTCCTCCAACTCGAACGGAGCGTGTGCAAGGTCGCCCAGGAGCCACGTTCGCGTGCCGTCCCCCTCCACCTCGAACACACTGTGGCCGGGCGTATGCCCCGGAGCCAGGTGGAGGCGCACGCCCGGTGCCACCTCCTCGCCGTCCTCCGCGAACTCGACGAGGTTTTCGATCGGTCGCAGTGTCGCAACCCCGTCGGGCGCCGCGCCGGGACCGGCCACGAAATGCTCCCAGTCGGCCCGGTGAACGCGATGACGCGCATTCCGGAACTGCACCTGCCCCTCGCGGCTGGCCCACCCCACGTGGTCCCCGTGGAGATGCGTGAAGAGGACGTCGGTCACCTGGTCCGGCGAGATTCCCCTGGCACGGAGCAGGTCCGGCAGGGCGCCACCCCGGTTGCGCCGGTTCTCGACCGGCCCCAGGCCCAGATCGACGAGCATCACGCGTCCGGCGCCGCGCAGCAGAAAGAGGCCCAACGGCAAGGGGATCCAGCCGTCGCCGTCGAGCAACTCCGTGTGCGCCGCCCACGGGTCGCCGTCGAAGCCCGGACGCACCATCACCTCGCGGCCCGGCTGCCGGCCCCAGCCGTCGATCAGGCCCTCCACCTCCCAGTGCATGGGCCGATCGTATCGCGCGCGTCAGCCGTGACCGGGCTCTCGGCACTCGACTGTGCTCCGCCGGGCGGCGCCCGCCTGTGAAGCCTTGCGTCGCGCACAGATAGCGCAGGACGGGGGTAGCGCCGTCCGGCTGTCGCCAACCTCGGGCACGGCCCCGACTTGAGGCAACTGCGGCGTCGACCGTGACTTAGCGTGAACGCGCGCCCCGTCCCCGCTCGGAACCTCCGATCGGGGCGTGAGGGCGCCCAGCCGACGATCGTTGTCCACGACGGTGTTGCGCAGTATGCCCAGACGCTCCACCTCGACCTCGACCGTGTCCCCCGGCTGCAGCAGCCGAGGAGGGTTTCGCGCATAGCCGACGCCCGCGGGGGTACCGGTCGCGAGAAGGTCGCCGGGCCGCAAGGAGATCGTGTGCGAGATGAACGACAGCGTCTCTCCGACCGTGTGGATCATCTGGTCCGTGCGGGCATCCTGCATGATTTCGCCGTTGACCCGGGTCTGCAACCGTAGGCCCTGACGGAGGTCGCCGACCTCTGAGGCAGGGACCATCGGCCCGATCGGCCCTGACCGGTCGGCGTTCTTGCCGAGCGTCCACTGGGAGGTCAGCTTCTGCGCTTTACGAGCGGTCAGATCATCGAAGGTCGAGTATCCGATCACCGCGGCCGAAGCTTCTTCAGCCGAGGCGTCGATGAGCGGTGCGCCCACCCAAGCGACGACCTCTCCCTCCCAATCCATGCCGTCCTCTCCGGACGGCACGGGTACCTCGGCGCCCCCCACGGTGAGCGACCGGGTCCACCGGGCGAAGAGCGTTGGATGGGTCGGCAGTTCCTGGTCCCGGTAGCTGCCTTCCGCTGCATGCTCCAGGTAGTTGAGCCCGATGCAGAAGACACGCGCGTCGGGGAGTACGGGTGGGACCAGGTCGATGGAAGGCAGGTCAAGCGGGGGGCCCGACGCGAGCCCCGACAGATGCCCCAGCGGATCTGCCCAAAAGGCCGTGAGAGGGGCAATGACGGTGATGGACTCGCCTCCTGGGGCCAGCGAGGCGACCTCTACGCCGGAGCCGCCGTGCGACCGTCGGATACCGATGACCCTCATGGATTCCCTCCTGAGAACCTCCGAACGCCGCTACCCGCGCGCTTTCGCAGTCGACTTGCGCTGAACGGCGGCGGCGATCATCGGGCGGGGTCGAAATAGTAGGGGCGGACCTCGCAGATTTGATTTCCCCTGAATCTGATCAACTCGGCGCCCTGCACCGGCGAACCGGCGTCCTCGGCCAGCGTCCACTCGACGATGTCGACCGCATAACCCTCCCCGACGGTCGTCGCGACATGCTTGATGCCGGCCACGCCCACCGTCTCGACCACGATCGGAATCAACTGCCGGAAAGCGCTCTTCCCGCGATACACGCCGGCGAACGGCATGCAGGGAGGAATGGTAATGAAGAGATCGTCAGTCAGCAGCTCCTGCGCGGCTTGGAAATCGCCGGCGCTGTTGAGGGCATAGTGGTTCTTTACCAGCTCGAGCTGTTCTTCTGTGTTCACGGCCGCGTTTCCTCCGTCGTCGTTGATTGAGCCATACCACCTGCCGTCATCGGTGCTGCCCGGAGTGATCGTGCTCCAGGTGGTGCCGCATCAACAGGTCGGCGCCGAAGTCGTTGGAGGGTTCGCGCCAGACACTGTGCACGTGGTTGGCATTGTCCTCGGCGTTGTCGAACTCGATGAGGGTGGCGCGGGCCCTGGATCCGGAAGTAATGCGGCTGATCGATTGACGTACCGCCGGCCCAGGCGAAGTGCAGCTCGTCGACGCCGCCGGCCGCCGTGATGCGGTCCATCTCGAAGCCGACCAGGCCCGGTCGCGCACGCTCGACGAACCGCGCCAGCAAGTCGTCGAAGCAGCCCCGCTGGGTTGGAGAGAGGTCTCCGGCGCGGACGCCGCGCGGATGGTCCCGGAAATAGGCCAGCGCCTTCCGGTCCTCGTCGGTGATCATCGCGTCGCGCCGCCCGACGCCGTGGTACGCGGGGTACTCCACCTCGCCCACGGCCGCGACCGTACGGGTGACGAAGTCCGCCGGCGGCCGGGAGTGAATGATCGTCTGCCGCCGCTGACCGTCGGTGAGACTCTCGAGCAGGACGAAGGCCGCGTCTTCTTCCTCTCCAAGGATCCGGAAGGGGCCGAAGTGCGCGGGTTCGGCGCCGAGCAGGAACGGGGTGGCGTTGACCAGGTCCCCGTCGACGATGGTGATGTTGACCGACAGATGGTGGCCGACCAGCCGCCAGCCCCAGGTCGTGTCCGGCTGCGGCTGTCCGAAGAACGTGAGGAAGTAGCCCCGCGGGTCGCGGAACGTGGCCGCGACATGACCGAAGACCGGCTGATTGAGCTCTCGGAGCACGTGCTCGTTGGCCATCACCTGGACCACTCGGGCGTAGGCCGGGATGGACATCGACTCCGCGATCAACCGGTGCGCCAGGAGCTCCTGGCTGCGAGAGAGATCTCCGAGTGGCAGGCCCTGCCGCCCTGACTCCGGCAGGAAGTTCCAGTGGGTCCGGTCGGCCGTCTCCCAGACCAGGCGCGCCCGCGCACGCTGTTCACCGGTCAGCGCATCGAACAGCCCCATCGCCGCGAAGGTGATCAGCGTCGCGTCGAAGGAGCCGTCCGGCCGCGGTCGGTGGGCGCCGGGGAGCTCACCTCCCGGGTGAGGAAGGGACGTGTCCGTCATGACCGTTCTCCCGGGGCCGCCGGGGCGGCCGCCCGGTCCGCCCGCCGGATCACCGGCGCGCCGGCCGGCAGGTGCGTTCGATTCGCCTCGCCGCGGACGGTCCCCGCGGTGAAGCGCGCCGAGTCGAGTGGCCGCAGAGTCGACTCCCTCCCCTCGCTGATCATGGTCAACTCACCGGCCACCGTGACATGGACCCTCTCCAACGGTTGGGGAGCCATCGCCGCCTCGCCGCTGGGCAGGTCGTTCGACTGCGCGACCCCGATTCCCGCGTCTGGTGCCACGTCGCCACCCTGGAGCCGGACCGGTCGCACTCCGCGGTGTCCCGGCGGGTCGAAAGCCTGGCGTCGGCGAGCCGGATGATGTGCATGCCCATCGGCGTCTCACGCTCCTTCGATCGACGGTGCTGCCAGCGCCTGGCGGAGGCGCGGGATGAACTGGGGGATGTCGCGCTGCTCCCCGGCAGCGAAGACGTAGAAGTCGGGCCGGGCGAGAAGCGCGTCACAGCTGTGCTTGGCGAACCAGGTCCGGTAGGTGCCGTCGAGATCTTCGATCGAGCCCCGGCCCGAGGCGTCGGCGATCACGCCGCCCAGCCGCCGGAACCAGGCCCGGTCCTCATCACCCACGAGCCTGGCCGGATCCCCGACGCCGCTGATCAACTGCCAGCCACCGCCGGCGATGTCGTCGAAGCGCCCGACGCGGCCGCCGGACCGGATCTGGCCCTGCGGCGCCAGCCGCCCCTCGGCGCCGCCGCTCGGGATCGTCAACGACGGCTCGCCCAGGCGAGGATGGGGTGGCTCACGGGTGGCGGTCCCCGGTTCGCGCGCCCGACGCGTCATCGCCGCGTCGCGCTCGGCGGCCCGGTAGACGTCGAGCTCGCAGATGACGCGGCCGGCCGCGACCGCCTCGTCGATGATCTCCCGGACGTGTCCGGTGCGCTCGGGTCCGTACGTGTCGAGCACCGCCGGCGACGCCAGCCCGCGGTGCACCAAGGCCAGGCGCCACGTGAGCGCCCGGGCGTCCCGGAGGCCGGAGCAGAGCCCTTGCCCCATGAAGGGCGGCATCAGGTGGGCCGCGTCCCCCGCGAGGAAGGCGTTGCGGTCGCGCCAGACCCCCGCCCAGCGACCGCGGAAGGTGTAGACCGCGTGCCGCTCCAGGCGCGCGGTCGCCGGCGTCACCCCCCAGGGCGCCATCAGCCGCCAGGCCGTGCGGTCCTCCGTGAGCTCCGCGACCGTGGTGTCCGGGCGCCGCATGAACTCGAACCGTCGCCGCCCCGGCCCGCTGTTGACCGCGGTGGCCGGCTGCGACGGGTCGCAGTACTGCGTGACGAAGGCCGTCCAGTGCTCTTCGATCAGCGGCTTGTAGTCCACCACGAGCCAGTCCGCCTCGAAGCCCGAGTCGCCCTCCTCGATTCCCAGCGCCGCACGAACGGCGCTGTTGGCCCCGTCCGCGCCGATCAGCCAGCGCGCCCGGAGTCGGGCCGCCTCGGCCGGCCGCTCGGTTGGAACGACGCGAACGCACACGCCGCCCTCATCCTGCGCCAGGCCCTGAAAGGTCCATCCGCGGTGAACGTCGACTCCTGGCGTGGCAACCGCCAGGTCCTCCAATGCCGCCTCCAGGTCGGGCTGGTAGAAGCCGTTGGTGTTCGCCCACCCCGACTCGGCGACCCGGTTCCAGTCGATCGCCTGCAGGAGCTCCCCCTGGCCGTTCCGGAACTCGTAGCCTCCCCGCGTCCCGCGCGAGGGCTCGAACAGGTCCGCGTGGCCGGCCATGAACCCCGAGGCCTGGAGGATCCGGAGCGCTTCGTGGTCGATGGTGCAGGCCCGTGGCAGGGCGTAGCGGCGGGGCCAGCGCTCCACGACGGAGACGCGGAGGCCGGCCTGGCCGAGGAAGATCGCGCTGAGCAGACCCACCGGTCCCCCGCCGACAACGACGCAGTCGACCGCCGGCCGGGGCGCTGCCGGCCCTCCCCGCGCGGTCATGCCCCCATCTCTGCGCGGTCCCCTGCCGGCAGCACCACGCACTTCGCGTGGGGTGATCTCGCCTGCTTGCTCCAGGCTGCGGCGACCTCGTCCAATGAGAAGGGCTGGATCTCGACCTTCAGGTCACCGGCGGTGAGCGCGGTCCAGAGCCAGCGCAGTGCCTCGCGCTTCTCGGACAGCGGGGTGTGCAGTCCGGCGTACCCGGAGAAGGTGAGCTGCTTGCCGCGGAGGAGCGCGGCCGGTACCTCCGCGGTCAGGCCTGCGAGGTTGCCGACATTGACGATCCGGCCCCGAGCAGCGCAGACCCGGAGCGCGGCCTGCAGCGGAGCGCCGTACACGGCGTCGAGGATGACGTCCACCGGGCCGGCGGCGGCGAGCAGTCGAGCAGCCAGCTCCTCCTCGTCCTCGCCGGCCCGCAGCCGGACGGTGGCGTCCGCACCCAGCGTGCGCATGCGCTCGAGCGCAATCGCGTCGCGACCCGCGCCGACGACCCGGCCCGCCCCGCGAAGCCGCGCCACCTGGATCGCGAGCTGACCGACCGCGCCGGTGGCGCCGAGGACGAGCACGGTCTCACCCGCGCGAAGGCGCCCCATCTCCACCAGAGGGAGGAACGCCGCGACGCCCGAATTTCCGACTGCCGCCGCCGGTAACGGGTCGACGGTCTCGGGGAGTGGCAGCAGGTCCTCGTCGGCGACCAGCACCCGAGCCGCCAGCGCCCCCGGCGTGCTCGGCGAGGCGTGACACTCGGCGTAGACCCAGGTTCCGCGCGGCGTACCGGTCGGATTCGAGCACGCGGCCCACGCACTCGCTGCCGGGCACGTACGGCCCGTCATGGCGCCCCGAATGGAAGGTTCCCGAGGCGATGAGCAGGTCGAGCGGGTTGAGCGGTGCCGCGACCACGGAGAGCAGCGTGGTATCCGGCGTGCGCGGCGGCAGCCTGGCAGCGCCCAGTCGCGGTTCCGCACCGGGAGCGTCGATGATGGCGGCGAGCACGCCCGTCATGCCCGCAGGCGCTCGTGCGTGACGACCCGGCGGGTGGAGCGCCAGGCGCCTTCCACCTGTGCCAGCTCGTCCTCGTAGAGACCGCTCCCCAGGACCTCCCGCCCCTCGACAGAGAGGATCTCCGCACGCCCGAACGCGCCGCCGGGGGCCGGGCCGGTCACGATGTTGGTGAAGTGGTGGCGAGTGCCGGCGTGCGGTCCCGAGCGATCGGCGCGCGCGAACCGGTCGAGCTCTTCCCGCCCGCCGACGTGGCGCGGTTCCGTGCCCTCGCCGCGGTAGGCGGTGAAGGTCCCGTCGTCGGTGAAGCAGACAGCCCAGCCTGACCCGTCCCCGGCGTCGATGGCCAGGCCGTAGCGGCCGTAGAGGTCGAGGATCTCGACCCTGCCGGCCGCGCTGAGCCTGGCCCCGTCCATCACCCAGCCTGCACGGGAAGCTGCAGATACGAGGCGTCGTCACCACCGGTGTGAACCACGTGCTGCCCACGGTTCTGGGGGACGTACCGGCGGACCGCGGGCATGATCGGGCCGAGGGTGTTGTCGGCGCTGATGACGAGGCGCAGCTGCTCGCCCGGGTAGAAGACGAGGCCGAGAGGGAAGAGGTCGATCTCGAGCGCCGCGATCTCACCCGGAGCCAGCTTCTCGACCCGGTCGAAGGTGTGCGCGGGGACGTCGTCGGTGGACAGGGCTTGGTCGAGATGCCGCATCGAGGCCCGGAGGCGGCCGTTGGACCCCTTGTAGCGGAGGACCGAGGCCCCGCGCTCGGTGACGTCCTGGGCCATCGCGCTGTGATTTGGGATGGTGAACTGCTGGAGCGCCGTGCCGGTTGCGTTCAGCTTCTGCACCAGGACGAACAGATCCATGTCGTCGGCACCCCTCACCTCGACCCAGAGACGCGCTTTGGGATAGCCGACCAGCACCGTCTCCCGGTCGAAGCCCAGGGTGAAGGAGACGAGGCCGGGATCCGATTCGGCGTCGTAGGCGGCCGCCGCCTCCTCCGCGGGCGCGTCCGGACGCAGCGTGCGCGTGCGGGCGTCGAGGTAGTACCGCACGGAGGTGACGTCCTCGGGTGGGAACCGGGTCGCCGGGACGTTGATGCGGTCCCCGCCTTCCAGATCCAGCAGCGAGTACCGCACGCGGGGCGTCTGCTCCCAACCGTTGTCGGCGCCCTTCAGGTAGTGGTCGAAGAACCGCCGCAGGTCCTCGACGTTGCCCTCGTCGTAGTAATCGGGCCACTCCTGGGCGGCGTGGATGCGGAGCCACTTCTCTTCCGAGGCGATCCGACGCCACCCACGGAAGGTGCCCGCCGTGTGCAGCGTGTTGGAGTAGCTGGCGACGATGTAGGCGGGGATCGAGATCTTCTCGAAGCGCGCGACCTTGTCTTCCCAGAGCTCGTTCATCAAGGGGTAGCGTTCGGCCTCCTCGGCCACGTCCTCGCGGCGAGCCTTCCCCATGTAGTTGTGGCGGAGCCGCTCGGCGAAGCCGGTGTCGGGCATTCCGCCGCGCAGGGCGAGGTCGCGGTAGACGTCGCTGAAGCCCTCCCATGGGTTGATGACGGTCAGGTGGGGCGGCTGCTCGGCGGCGGTGAACCACTGCGAGATGGTGAGGTAGGAGGTCCCGCTCATCGCGACCTTGCCCGAGCACCAGTCCCGGGCCGCCACCCACTCGATGACATCCGCGCAGTCCCGACCTTCCTGACGTCCCCACATCGCGCTGTCACCCTCGCAATGGGCGACACCGCGCGCGTCGGGATTGCAGATCGCGTAGCCGTGCGCGCACCAGTAGGCGGGGTCGGGGCCCTCGAACTTCTCCAACCCCGACACCCGCGAGCTGTCGATGCCGACCAGCCCGAAGAGCGCGGTGATCGAGGGCGCCGTGCCCTGGCACTTGCCGTACGGGCTCCAGGCGACGATCACCGGCACCGGGGTCTCTGCGACCGGGCGGAACACGTCGACATAGATGGTCACGCCGTCCCGAAGGGTGACCGGAACGTCGCGCTCGAACACCGTCTCGACCGGCAAGGGCCGGAACCGCGGATCGATCTGGAAGCCCGCCGGCAGCGTCCGGATGCCGGGCTCGAACGGGCTCAGGATGCCGCGCTCCGGGCCCGCCTGGTAGGGATAGGAGGGCACGAAGACCTTCATGTCGTCAACCATCTGCCTTCTCTCGTGAGGTGGGTCAGGACCGGCGCTCGAGCACGTTCACCGAGGCCGGCGTGGATGTGACGCCGCACAGCGCCCGACCCAGGTTCTCCTCCCAGGTGTCGGGATTGTGCGCGGCGTGGAGGCTGCCCGCCCGGCAGTTGCGGGCGATCAGCTGGAGCGGCTGCCGCTTGACGATGGCCGACGCACCGGAGGCGCGGAAGAGCGTCTCGACGGCGCTCGCGCAGGCGTCCCAGACGTAAGCGGTGTCGGTGTGAAACTGCAGGGTCTCCCGCTCGGAGGGGTCCCGGTGCTCGCGGTCGAGCAGGTCGAGCTGGGCCACCGCGTCGCGGGCGACCATCGCCGCCGCCCGGCCTGGGTGGCGGCGCGGCCGAGTGTGAGGTGAGTGATCGGCGCCTCGAGCTGCCGGGCATAGGGCGAGTAGGGGATGTTCCGCTTGCCGACCGCGCTCACGAACACCTCCAGCGCGTGGTCGACCATGCCCAGCGCCACGCCGGTCCCGGTGATCTCCGACCGCGCGAGACCGCCGCGGCGCGGCCCCAGGCCCTGCCGGGTGAGCTCGGCGGTGCGCGCGACCAGCTGGTCCGGCGTGCTGAAGCGCTCGTCGGGCACGAAGAGCTCACCGTCGGTGGCGACCGTCTGACTGCCGGTCGCGGCCATGCCCATCGCGTCCCAGTCATCGCGCGCCACCAGCGACCCTTTGGGGACGAGCACCATCCCGACCTTGGCGTCGTCGGCCGGGTCGTAGTAGACGGAGAGGAAGCCGTGGGAGGCGTGCACGCTTCCGGTCGCGAAGGGCCACGCACCCTCGACCATCCAGCCGCCGTCGACCCGGCGGGCGCTCCCCGACATGCGCCGGCTCTGCCCCCCGACGGCGAACGTGCGGTTGCCGACCCACGGGGACTGGTAGACGGGGGCCACGGCGTGATCCGGAAAGGCCAGGCTCCACTGGTTGCCGCCGGCTGCCGCCCACACCATCCAGGCGGTCGCGCCGCAGCCCGCGCCGAGGGCCCGGTAGAGGTCGTGCAGCTCGCGGGTGCTGAAGTCGGCGCCGCCGAAGCGTTTGGGCGTGGTGAGACGGAAGACGCCGGCCGCGTCGAGCCGCTCGATCGTCTCCTGGGGCACGCGCCGCTCGCGCTCCGCCGCCGCCTGATGCTCGCGCAGCCAGGGTCGGAGTTCGATCACGCGGCTCAGGATCTCCTGCGCCGGCCGGCTGACGGGCGGTTTCCTTGACCACGCTCACGGCCACACGTCATCCGGGAGGGGGACTCCGTCGAACCCGGCGACCGGTCGCAGGCTGGGATCGCTCCCGTCCCGCATCCCTCCCGAGGCGTCCGGGTGGTCGTCGAACCATCCCTCGGCCGGGTAGCGGTACATCCAGTCGACGAGCAGGCGGCGGCGCGCGATCAGCCAGGCGCCGTCCCGCTCCTCGAACCGGTCCAGGTAGCGCGCCCAGAGCTTGACGAACTGGCCCTTCCAGTGGTGCTGCTCGGAGCCCTGGTGGTAGGCGTTGAGGTAGGTCTCGACGTGTGCGGTGTGCGGCCCGTCGAACTGGATCAGGCTGTTGCCGAGCAGATGCATGGTGCGCACGAAGCGCGGCATCTCCCCGCTCAGGAACTCGACGAAGCCGTCGACCGAACCTTGGTGCAGGCTCTCCGGGAACTGCACCCAGGCGTCGGGGTGGAAGGCGCCGCGGACCAGGCCCATGTCGACCCGGTCGAGCCCGCGGCAGTAGCGCAGCAGGGTGTCCTGGATCTCCGCCCGGGCGGTCAACTCTTCGAGCTTCATCAGCTCGTTCCCTCGCTCGGTCGGTCCGGCAGGACCGGCAGCTGCACGTAGCTCGGGTGCTCGGGGCCGGTGACGATCGTGTTCTGCGCCCCGTCGTGGTACCTCGCGTCGTAGGCGTGGCGGTTGCCGTGCCCGATGCCCGTGTGGGGCTGGATGTCGAGGCGGATGCGGTGGCCCTTGCGGACCAGGCCGGTGTTCGGGATGATCTCCACCTCCACCGGCACCACCTCGCCGTCGCGCAGCGGTGCGTGGTCCGCCTTCAGGTGGGTGTGCTTGGGCCGGAACTCGGTCGACCGATCGGGGTCCAGCTTGCGATGCGACACCTTGAGCCAGCCGCGTGCCCAGGGGTAGAAACGGGTCCCGATGCCGGGGATCAGCGCCGGGCCGCAGTAGTCCACCTCGCGGCCGTGCTCGTCCAGCACGCGCAGCGCCAGAAAAAGGTCCATGTCCTCGCTGCTCGAGCCGACCCACAGCACCGCCTTGCTGTAGCCGGCGAGGACGGTGTCCTCCTGCATGGGTGGGCTGAGGAAGGTGACGCCGGGCGAGCACGGTGCCGTGATCGCGTCCGGCGGTGCCACCCGGGGCCGGGTCAGGTCGACCTCCGCCGAGTACGTCACCGATTGCTCGGTGTCAGGGGTGGTTCGCGAGAGCCGCCCCACGTGGTCGGCGCCGGGCATGCCGCCCTCGGTCGGCGGCGTCGCGTCCAGGTACCAGCGGACGTACTCGGTCCGCGCCACCGGCCACTCGCGCTCCTCCTGGAGATAGGACGCGCCGCGACCGCTCCGGATCTCGAGGCGGACCGGCGGCCGGTCCATGATCCCGTTCTCGATCCCCTTCAGCCAGTGGTCGAAGAACGCCACGTGGTCCTCGAGCGCCGCCGCCGAGTACGCCTTCAGGAACCAGTCCTCCCAGAAGTCCAGCTTCTTGTCGGAGGTCGGCGTGTTCAGATAGGTCTCGCTGCTGCCCAGCTGATGGAAGCTGCTCGGGTGTGTCGTCACCGCGACGGCCCACAAGGGGACCGACACCTGGCTCAGGTCCGGGCTCATCAGCACCGCGGCGCGGGGCCCGAAGATCTCCGTCGGGGCCGAATCACGGAAGGGGTTGGCGCGCGCGGTGGCCATGAAGTCCCTGGCCTGCGGCTCGCCGCAGATGGCGGGCACGATCCCGTTTCGGAACCAGAAAGGGAAGAACTCCTCGTTGAGGACGCCCCCGGTGTACATCAGCTCCTCGTACGCGTCGCTGTCGGTGCCGATCGCGATCATCGCCTTCAGGTGGGGCGGTCGCAGGCTTGCCACCGCGTGCTGGTTGACGGCGTAGTACGACATGCCCCAGAGGCCGACGTTCCCGTTCGACCAGGGCTGGACACCCGCCCACTCGATCGCGTCGTAGAAGGCCTCCGCCTCATCGATGCCCCAGATACCGAGGACGCCAGGGCTCTTGCCGGCGCCCGGACTGTCCACCCGGACCAGCGCGTACCCGCGAGGGATCCAGGCCGCGGTGTTGATGCTCTCGTGGTTCTCGAACTCGTACCCGCCCGCGTTTCCCAGGAAGTAGCGCTCCTCCATCTCCTCGTGGTGCTCGGCGTCGTCAGGGCCGCAGATGGTGTGGTGGACGAACGCACGGCCGTAGACGCCGCAGTTCATGACCACGGGAACCGGATCGTCGGTGTCGGGACGGTAGACGTCCGCGTAGACGAACGATCCGTTCCGCAGCGGGATCTTGACGTCGCGAAAGCGCCGGATGCCGAGGATGTGGCGGCGCACCTCGTTGCGGGCGGCGGGGGCGGAGCAGAGCGTGCGCGGCGACGCCGCGGTGAAGACGCCGGCGCGGTTCAGGTCGTCGAGCAGACCGGTGACCACGGGGTCCTCGCCGAAGGCCTGGACGAGGTCGCCCGGCGGGGGGCCGAGCGTCATGATCTGGTAGCGGAAGTCAATCGCCCGGTCGCCGACCAGCTCGTGGACCCGCCGCGTGAGCGTGACCCCGTTGTCGGGATTCCCGTCCTCGTCCAGCGTCAGCAGGAGGCGGGCGACGTTGGTGAAGCCGGGGTCGGCCAGCTTGTCGGGACTGCCGTCGACCCGGGCCACGATGTCGGCGAGGGTCAGACGATCGGCGCCATCGGCCGCCCCCAGCAGGACCGATCCGACCGAGAACGCGATCCGTTCTCCGTCCCGGTAGTCGAAATGGCCGTCCCCGTCGGTGACGCCCGATCGGGTGGGAGTCTCGTAGCGCAGGCCGGTGACAGGCCCCGCGAACCGCCCCCTGCGCAGGGCGCCCGTGCTCACGAGCGGACCCGGAGCGACTCGAGAAACCTGACCCGACCCTCGGCGGCGTGGCGGCGGAGGACGTTGGTCTTCATGTCCGGCTGGTGCTCGAGATGCGGCTCGGGCACCAGCGGGTTGCCGGTCCACGCCACGAGGCGGCAGACGCGGTGCGTGATCCGCCAGCCGTCGTCGGTCCGGACCAGCTCGTCGTCGTACCAGCCGGTGCCCTGCCAGCTCGGGCCCCCCGGCGCATCGTCCCGCACCAGCAGCCAGTTCCCGTAGCTGAACGCGGTCGCCGTGTCGCCGTCGACGTTGACGAGCTGCCCCGTCATCGTGTGCTGGTGGTTGTCGAACTGGAGGTGGAAGTCGGCGAAGGAGCGCTTGAACTCGTCCAACCCGACCCACCCGGCGCCCGCGGGTCCGAATTCGGCGACCACGTCTTGGGAGAAGATGCGGTCGAAGAGCTCCCACGCGTGCGCGTCGAGCGCCAGCCCGTAGAGGTTCAAGAGCTCGGTGATCTCGGCCTTGTCGCGGTCGACCGCCCTGCTGCTGCCCACGTCCACGCCCTCCTGGAATGCCACGCCGACGACGCCCCCGTCCACCTACCGGCTCTCAGCCGCCCTTGTCGGAGGGGGTGTGAAGCGATCGAGTGTCGTAATGCCCTCGAAATGCTGCGGCGGCAGGCCGGCCATCAGGCGCCCGTGGTTCTCCGCCAGCGCCTCCAGGTTGAGCGCGCCGTGGAGCGTGATGACGCGGGCGTCGCGCCAGGCCCGCTGGATCGGCTCGCTCAGCTGGATCGCGGTCGAGCCCGAGTTCCGCTGCAGGAGCTCGATCGCCTCGACGCACCACTTCGCGGCGTAGGCGGTCTCAACCAGCACGCGGGCGCTGAAGTACTGCAGGTCCGACGGGTCCACCTGGGCGCCGGCCGACGCCAGCATGCCGAGCCGGTCCGTCTCCTCGGCGTTTGCTCGCGCCGACAGCCGCGCCGATCGGAGCTTCGCGTGCACCTCCGACAGCATCAGGTGGGTCAGCGGTGCCTCCAGCTGGTTCTTGTAGCTGGTGCCGCGGATCGGCCGCCCCGACGATCGCGCCAGGAACCGCTCCAGTGCGCCCTGGGCGATCCCGATCGACATGCCCGCCATCAGGCAGAAGGCCCAGCCCAGCGTCGGCGCCTTCCAGAGCGACCCGCCGAGACCGTTCTCGAGCGTCCCGGCGAGGATGTCGCTGAACACCACACCCCGATAGGCGGGAACGAAGACCTCCTCCTCGGTAAGGAGCATGGACACGCTTCCCGTCCCGCACATCCCGGCGACGTGCCAGTCGTCGAGGAATCGGAGCTGCCCGATCGGCATCTGCACTCCGACCAGGTACGGACCGTCGCCGTCGTCGGCGATGCAGCCGAGGTTCGTATAGGGCGCCCAGAGTGAATCGCTGCCGAACGTCCAGGGGCCACCGGAGACGATCCAGCCTCCCTCGGAACGGCGCGCCCGGCCGCGCGAGGCAGGGAAGTGGCTCGACGCCGCCACCCGGGGCCCGACCCACTCCGTCCCGTACACCTCCTCCACGACGCGCCGGCCAGACCGGGCCGGGATCCAGTTCGTCGACGCCGTGGCCCAGACGGCCCAGCCGCACGACCCGTCCCACTTCGACACCTCGGAGATCACGTCGAGCTGCTCAGCGACCGGCAGCTCGTACCCGCCGTACTCCGCCGGGCTCCCGATGTCGAACGCGCCGGTCGCGTGCAGGTCGGCGATGGTCTCCTGGGAGAGGCGACCGGCCCGTTCGGCTTCCAGGGCGCGCTCGCGCAGGGTGGGTCCCAGTGCGCGGACCTTGCGCACGACCACATCCGCGGTGGTGGAAACGTCGGTCTCCACGTCTACCACGATGCTTCTCCTCCTTTGTCGGTTGCTTCGGTGGCCCGGTGTGGCGCGAGCAGCGGCAGCTGGACGTAGCTCGGGCGGGCGGGCCCCGTGTACACCGTGTTCGTGGCGCCGGCGTGATAGCTGTCGTCGTACGCCCGGGATGGAATCCCGGCGGGAGTGACGGGCTGCACGTCGACCCGGATCCGGCAACCCTTCCGGATCAGCGCCGAGCTCGGATTCAGCCCGATCTCCACGGCGACGATCTCCTCCGCCTGCAGCGGCGCGCAGTCCGACTCGGTGTGCGTGTGGACGGGCCAGTAGCTGGTGGTCCGCGACTCGTCGAGCTTGCGGTGCGACACTTTCAGCGAGCCGAAGCCGACCGGGAAGATGTGGTGCGGGTCGATCGGCAGCACCACCGCCTCGTAGCGGACCTCGCGGTCCTGCTCATCGATGACGCGCAGCGAGACGTGGATGTCCATGTCGGTGCTCGTCGAGGAGACCCAGAGCCCCGCCTTCATGTAACCGACCAGCACCAGGTCCTCTTCGAGGGCGTCGCTGACGAACGAGATTCCCGTTTGCCAGCGTGGCGTCCCTCCCGCCGGGCCGGTCGGCGCCGGTGTCGCCGACCCGAGATCCAGCTGGGCGTCATAGGGGACGGCACGTTCGACGTCGGGTGGGGTCGGCGAAAGGCGCAGCAGCTGCCGCCCGTGCTCATCGCCGGCCCAGGTCGATGCCGAGCCGTCGAGGTAGTACCGGCGGTACTCGGTCCGGGCGACCGGCCATTCCTCTTCTTCAAACGTCTGGTAGGCCGCGTTCCCGGTCCGCAGCTGAACGCGCACCGGCGCACCGTCCATGATCCCGTTGTCGATCCCCTTCAGCCAGTGGTCGAACCAGCGCATGTGCTCGGCGACCGTGGAGGGGTAGTAGGACCGCGGGAACCAGGCGTCGACGAACTCGAACCTGCGGGCCCGGGCGCCGGTGGACCGGAGGTAGGTCTCGCTGCTGCCCAACTGATGCAGGACCGCGCCGGTCTGCGGGCCGACGATCCAGACCGGCGCGGTCGCCCTCTCGAGCTCCGGGGACATGAAGGTGGCGGCCGTCGGGCCATACACGGCGGGGTCGTTGAAGGGGTGCGATCGAAGGCGCGCCATCCAGTCCGTCTCGCGGCGCGGACCGCACGAGTTGTCCCTGGTCAGCAGCTTCCACCACCAGGTCCAGAAGCCTTCGGAGAACAGGCCGCCGCCGTAGAGATATTCGTTGTATGAGTCGGCGTCGGTGCCCATTGCGATCATCGCCTTGAGGTGCGGCGGCCGCAGGCTGGCGACATTGTGCTGGGACATCGCGTAGTAGGACATGCCCCAGAGGCCGACACTGCCGTTCGACCATGGTTGGGCAGCCGCCCACTCGATCGCGTCGTAGTAGTCCTCTGCCTCCTGGCGGCCGAGCGGCGCCTGCAGGCCCGGGCTCTTGCCGACGCCGCGGGCGTCGACGCGGACCACGACGTAGCCGTTGGGCACCCACTGGGCGGTGTTGACGCTCTCGTGGTTCTCGTACTGCAGGCCGTCCGGATTGCCGGAGAAGTATCGATCCTCGAGCTCGTCCTTCTGCTGGGCGTCGGCCTGGGTGCAGATGGCGCCCTGGTTGAAGGCTTTGCCGTAGAAGCCCAGGTTCATGATCACCGGGTACCGGCCGCCGGCGGCGGGACGGAAGACGTCGGCCGAGACGAACGAGCCGTCGCGGGTCGGGATTTCGACGTCGGTCGTTTTCAGGATGCCCCTGGCGTTACGGCGGAGCTCGTTGCGGGCGGCGGCAGGCGTGCGCAGCGTTCTCGGCCGGCCTGCGGTGAAAACGTCCGGGCCGCCGTTCAACTCGGCCAGAAGTCGATGTATGACGGGATCGGCGGCGAAGGCGTCAGGCGGCTGGTCGAACGCGACGACGGTGCCGCCGACGAGGTCGTGCACCGCCGGCGCGATGGTGACGCCGTTCTCGACGTCGCCGTCGCAGTCCAGTGTCTGCACGAGCCGGGCGAGATTGGTGAGCGCCGGATCGTGCAGCTTGTCCATATCGCCCGACACTCGCTGGACGAGGTCGCTGAGGTCCAGCCGTGGTGCTCCCGTGGCGGCACCCAGGACCAGCCGGCCGACGAGGAACGTCACCGCCTCGCCCGCTCGGTAGGAGAACTCCCCGTGCCGGTCCGTCTGACCTCGCATGGTGGGGGTCTCATACCTGAGTCCCTCCACCGGACCGGCGAACACCCCGGTCAGCCGGGCGTCGCCTGAGGGCATTGCCGCTGTCGCCGTCATTGTCTGGTCAACTCTCCATCGCGGTCGTCGAGGGCTGTGTGCGTGCCGTAAGCCCGCGCGTGGTAGGTCAGCGGCGGGCGGCCCAGAGTCTCGGCGGCATGGACCAGACCGAGCACCAGGAGGTGGTCGCCACCCTCGACCAGGCCGGCAACGTCGCAGGCGAGGAATCCGGTGGCATCGGGCAGGCGGGGCACGCCGGCGTCGACGCCCCAGCGGACACCCGTGAACTTGCCCGTGCCGCCCTTACGGGCGAATCTCGTGGCCAGCGCGGATTGGGTGCTGCTGAGCACGTTGAGCCCGAAGGTTCTCGATCGGCACAAGACCGGGAGCAGATCCGAGCCGCGGCCGAGGGAGACGAGGACCATCGGAGGCTCCATGGAAAGAGAGGCGAAGGCGCTCACGGTGGTGCCGTGGGGCAATCCGTCCGACATCGCGGTCACCACCGAGACGGGTGTGCAGACGCCGGCCATTACCGCCCGAAAGCCGGCTTCGAGAGCCTGCCGGGTGGGCGTAGCGAGCGGCCGCAGCGTGCCCTTCGGGGCCCCCGTCCAGCATGCGGCCATCATGGCTGTGAAATATCGCACATGCCGTTGAGAAATATCAAGCGCCCCACTCTGGTCGGGATGCCGCATCCCGGGCGCCCGGCCGTCCGACCTGGACGGCAACGGAGCGGCGAGCTCACCGCGTGAGCGGGACGACGACCTCGCTTCTCATGACCGACGGCCACCGGACCACGGCCTCGAGGACGCGGCGATGCACTTCCTGGATGTGACAGCGGGCGGTTGCCGCCGCCGCATCCGGGTCGCGCTCGTCGAGGATGTGGCGTATCCAGTGCTCCGCCGGTCCCGCGAGCGTGGCGGTGGAGTCGGCGGTGAGGAGCAATGCCCGGATCCGGCTCATGTCTCCCATCAGCCGCCCGAACAGCGTGACCAGGTACTCGTTGCCGGTCGCTTCCGCGAGCACCTCGAAGGTTGCGTTGACGACCTCGATGTCACGCATCACGGTATCGCTTCTCCCCTCTTCGCCGGCCAGCCCGTCCAACTCCTCGAACGCCGTCCGGGCCGCGGCGATCTGCTCCTGCGTGGCCTGCCGGATGCCCATCCGGACCAGCTCCGGGCCCACGATCTCCCAAACCACGAACAGATCGTCGATCGATTTCGGCGTCAAGGGGGCGATCTGATACCCCTTCCGCGGCAGCGTGTGGACGAGACCTTCGTGGCTGAGCCGGGTCAGCGCTTCGCGCACGGGTGCAATGCCAAAGCCGAGGTCTGCGGCGAGCTGCCTCTCGGTGACGCGCTGGCCGGGGCCGAGCCGGCACGAGATGATGTCACCGCGGACGCGTCGGTAGGCGGCTTCTCCGAGCGAGAGGCGCGGCTCGGCCAGGTTAGCCACGCCGCCAGCCCTTGGGCGGCGCGCTTTGTGGAGAGAGCATCCGGTCCACGAGGGTACCGCTGAGCGTTGATCCTCATGCACCGGCACCGGTCGTGCGCGAGGGGCCGCCGCCTGCTTATGGCCTCGGGTAAACGATCGGCCACTGATCGCTGAGCACCAACCGCTCACTCCCCCAATTCTTGACCTCGCCGTTCCACCAGCGGGTGTCGGCAGGCGTGTACGAGAAAATGTAGGAGAGGCGGGGTTGGTCGGTGCTGTTCGGTGGAGCGCCGTGCACCGTGTAGCCGTGATGCACTGTGCAGTCGCCGGGCTGGTAGTGGAGGGGCGGCGACAGGTCGAGCACGTCCGTCAGCCTCGGATACACCTGGAGGAGGTCTCCGTCGCCATCGAGGTCCTTCAGGACGGCGCCCAGTGGTCCTTCCCGGTGGGACCCGGTCACGAACCGCATCGCCCCCATCTCCGGGGTGACCTCGGCCAGCGCGAGCCAGAACTGAAGCTCGCCGGCGCGGTCTGAACCGTGCTCCGCGGAGTCTTGATGGTAGGAGCTCCCGTTGCTTCCCCTGCCCCGTTCCACGAAATGATCGTTGCGGTAGCGAAGCGGTACGTCGACGCCGCTGAGCCTCGCCCGGTTGACCAGACGCTGCGCGTTGCGGCCCATGAGGCTGCTGAACATGAAGGAGCCAAAGGGTTCGGCGTCGGGCTGGATGGCCATCGCGCTCCATGCGGTCGTGCTCTTCCCGTGGCGCTCGTGCCAGGCTCGTCCGGCACGGAGAAGCTCCGCCGCAAACTCGGGAGTGATCAAATGGTCGAGCTTGACCCAGCCCTGAGCCTGGTAAAGCGCCACTTCGTCATCGGTGACCTCCCGAATCTGGCCTGCGATCTCACTGTCACTCACCGCGTGTTCCACGTCGCCACCTCTCCAAACTGAGCTCACGCTCACCAACTCGCGCCCGCCCCGGCGATTCGGGAGACGTTCTCACGGTAGTCGGCCGGTGGGTGGAAGCGGCGACTCACGGGTCAGCCGTCAGCACGCGCGGTCATCAACCGGTCCAGTACGGGGGCTTCGACGCGACGCTCTTGAGGGCGCCGCTGTCAGCCACTGTGGCATCTCAGCGTCGACTGCGAGGTAGGCGCGCCCTACCGTTCCGGCCGAGCTGGAGTGCCCGCGGACCTTCGAAGGAGCCGGGCGCGTGCCTGCGACTCCCGGGAAGATCTTCCTACTACCTTCGGTCCCCACCCGGAAGCCACCTCGCAAATCGGGAACTTCACCCGATGTGGGAATCGCCGGTGCTCGTCAAGGTTTGGTTCATGGCAAGCCTCCTGATCGTCTATCCGACAGCCTTCGCGGGCGAGTGCACGCGGCTGATGAACCACAAGCAGCAGACCGGACTGGTTGCGTACACGCTGGAACTGCCGCAGGGGATCAGCGGGGAGCCCGGCCGAGACGACTCCGAGAAGCTCAAGCACGCCATCTACACGGCGTCTCGCGACCACCGCGACGTGCGCTACGTGCTGCTGGTCGGGGATGCCTTCCGGATCCCGGTGCGGCACCGGAGAACGGCCCTGATCCCGGGGTATAACGGAAGCCCCTACGCTCAGTGGTTCACCGTCGCCGACCTCTACTACTCCAACCTGTATCTGAAGCACGTTGGCGTCGGGATCGCGGAGCCCGGATCAGGATTCAGCACCTGGGATGCCAATCGCGACGGCTTCTATGACGAGCATCACTGGAAGAGCGACGTCTACGAGTGGAACCCTGATCAAGTTGACGGATGCCCGGATGTCGCTGTCGGGCGAATCCCAGCCCACACGGTGGACCAGGTGCGAACGTACGTCGACAAGGTGATCGCCTACGAGACGGGGCCCGGGGCTCCCGCCCAGGTCGTCTGTCTCGCAGACAAGCATTATCAGAATCCCCCTTCGCTGATGGATGGGATTGTCAGTGGAAGCGGGATCGCGGGCGATTTATCGGTCGCGAAGCTCGGGTTTGGCTTTGCTCCGAACGATACGATGCCCGCCGGCTATACGCAGGGGACGCCGCCACTGACGGAGAACGCCGCCCGAGAGGGGGCGTTCTTGATCTATCTCGGTCACGGCTCGGTTGACAGCTGGGACAAGGAGACCGAAGGTGCTTCGACCCTCCTCGGTGGCAATGCGGTTGACGGCTTCACCAGTGGTACGCTCCCCTTCGTCGTCTCTGTGGGCTGCTCGACCGGGAACTGGGCCCCGAACGGGCCCGGGGATGACAACCCGCCTTACCAGGACAACGAGGGAATCGTCCATTCCTACTCCACGATCCAGGACGCCAACCCGGGTGCGTTCACCGTCACCGACGATCAGTCCGGCTCACATGGCCGGCATCAGATCACCTGGAGCGTGGCTGACATCAACGCCCCCCGGGTGCCGGTTCCGGTCCCCGCGGAGTACGACTTCGACCAGCCCAGCAAGAGCTTCGCGCTTCACTGGCTCTTCAACGGCGAGGGAGGGGGCATCGCCTTCTGCGGCGAGACCACGGTCGGCCCCGACAACTGGGGTGCCGATTTCACCACCGGAATGCTGAGGGACTGGCGCGGCTCCGGAACCCTGCTGGGCGACATGTGGCTGGCGGGCGGGCGTTCCTACTGGCAGATGCACGAGAAGGAGGAGGACGCGATCGGAGCGCCGCGATGCTACCTCACCTACATGACGCTGTTCGGCGACCCCTCGTTGCGGCTGCGGATTCGGCCCGGTGCGCTACCACCCGCGCCGGATGTGCACCAGGTCTGGTCCGACACCTGGGCCCCCGGCTGGTCATCCCTCGTACCCATCACCTCGGGCGGGGACTGCACGCTGTTCTCCTACGCGGCCGAGAGCGGCGAGGCCACGCTCGCCGGCCTCAACACGGGGGGACTGGGCACGACGCCTCTCTGGAGCGTTGAGTGGCCGGTTGGTTTCAGCAGCGTCGAGCCGGTGTATCTGGACTCTTCTCCGTACCTCTTCGCATACGACGCCTACTCCGGATCGGTGGCGATCTACCCACTGGCCGGCGGAGCCGCGTCGGCCACGCACGCCGTCTGGAGCGCCCGCTGGACCACCGGCTGGACAACCATCGTGCCGCTCTACCTGAACGGGCAGGCGCACCTGTTGGAATACAAAGCGGGCGACGGAACGGTCGCGATCGATCGAATCAACCGGGGCGGCGCCGGGACGACGGAAGTGTGGCGCGCACGGTGGGATCTGGGCTGGACAAGCATGATTCCGATCACCCTCGAAGGGAAGCAGCACCTGCTCCGTTACTGTGCCAGCACGGGTGAGGTCTCTATCGACCGGGTAGATGACGCCGGGCAGGGGACAATCGACCTCTGGACCGGAACCTGGCCCTCAGGCCCGACGACGATCTGCTCGTTCGGCCTGCTCCGGGAGTTCCTCATCTACAAGCCGGCCGACGGCACCACGGCTATCGACCTGGTCGACGGAACAGGGAGCGGGACCGAAGAGTTGTGGCGCGCGATCTGGGGCACCGGCTGGACCACGATCACACCCTTCAGCCTGCAGGTCGGTGAGCCGCCCGCGCAGGTAGAGACGGACACCTACTGCATCCGCTATAACGCGGCGACGGGCGACATCTCGATCGTCAGCGTCGGTACCTACAGAGTGGCCACGTAGCGGGAGCCCCGGGCGCAAGACATCGTCGACGACATCTCTGACCTGGTACCCCTGGCCGGCCGGTCCCCCTTACGTCATGTGTGGTGATCGACGGCCTGTCAGGTGGTAACCGACGGCGTACACGATGAGTGCGGCCAGAAAGCTGAAAGCCATACTGACGGAAGGAAGGCTCGACTGATTTTCGGCCAGGAATTCCTCGCCACTGAACCAGGCAAGCGAAACCAGGAGAAAGCCGAGCACCGAGGTGACCACAGCCAGGCGACGCCGGGAGATGATCCCGACCACGATCGCGACCACCGCGAGGATCACGATCAGCGACCCCAGAGCGATGTGGGCGTAGACGACCGGCTGGGACAGAGCAAACCCCCAGGCTTTGTCGGTATTCAGCTTTCCCGGGAACGGAAGGTAGAGGTTCGCGATCATCCCGAGAACGAACTGGGGTACCAGGAGAGCCAGGAGCGCCAGGACGACGGCGCGGAACGCTCTGGGTGGGACCGTCTCCCGACGGTCCTCGACAGCAGTGGTTGACATTCGGCTCCTCCTCTCGATCCTGATATCGCATTCGTCGCAGATGTGCCGGCGGCTGCCGAGCGCCGGCGACCGACGCCACCCGGTACCCCGCCGAACACCAGATGACGGGAGCCGGCACTTTGTGACAGGTGCGGGCGGGCGACTCCGAGACGCCGAGGGGTGTCACAAAGCCGCGTGCAGCGGGCTCGTATGCATGAGATGGTCGAGCCGATGAGCGGCGAGGAGGATCCGATGGAGAGCGGGCGCGACGCGTGCGCAGGGGACGGGGGAGAGCAGCCCGCGTTGAGGGGACGCCTGGACCCTGCAACCGAGACATTCGTCGCCCATCGCAGCCTGCTGTTCACCGTGGCCTACGAGATCCTCGGCTCGGCCGCCGACGCCGAGGACGTCCTGCAGGAGACGTGGCTGCGGTGGGTGACCGTCGATCTCGGGACGGTGAGCGATCAGCGTGCCTACCTGGTCCGGGTCACTGCCCGTCAGGCACTGGCTCAGCTGCGCACGGCGGGCCGCCGGAGGGAGTCCTACGTCGGCCCCTGGCTACCCGAGCCCCTCCTCACTGCGCCGGATGTTGCCGAAGAGGTCGAGCTGGCCGAGAGCGTCTCGATGGCGATGCTGGTGGTGCTGGAAACGCTGGCGCCGACCGAGCGCGCGGTGTTCGTGCTTCGCGAGGTGTTCGATCTGCCGTACGAGGAGATCGCCGGAGCAGTCGGAAAGAGTCCCGCGGCGGTGCGCCAGATTGCGCACCGGGCGCGGGCACGGGTGGCTGAACGCCGGCCAAAGGAGATCGTGTCCGCCCCCGAGACTCGAGCCGCGCTGGAGGCGTTGCGACGGGCGGCCGAGACAGGCGAACTGCAGAGCATGCTCGACATCCTGGCCCCCGACGTCGTGTTGCTGGGTGACGGGGGCGGGGTCACCTGGTCTCCTTCGGGGCCAGTGCTCGGAGCCGAGAAGGTAGCTCGCGTGCTCGCCTCAGGGTTTCACAGGATCACCTCCCGCGGGTCGCTGCGCACGGCCCAGATCAATGGCCACCCGGCACTGGTCCTTCGGCTCGACGGCGAGGTCGATACCGTGGCGGCGGTGCGGATCGAGGGTGGCCTGATCACCGGCGTCTACGTCGTTCGGAATCCCCAGAAGCTGTCCCACCTGGAGCGGGAGATCGCCCTTCGGCGATGAGGCGACCTCGTCCTGGACACGCTTCGATCGTTCTCCGGGGAGCGCCCACCAGCGACGAGGTACGCCGCCGGAAAGTCCTCGCAGGCTCCGGCCGCGGTCTATGAAACGGCATTGCGACACCGACCTTCAGGCCCTCCGCCGTATCACTGGAGCGCGGTGGCGACCTCGTCGAGGTACCCGGGGAGAGTCGGGCTTGGCGTTGTAGGAGTCGTTGAGCAGCGTCGCGCCGCCCGCGAGCCGCCGCAGCCCCATGCGCCCCTTCGACAGCGATGTGGTCGCCAGCGCCGCGGCCACCGCGTCGGGGGGTACGCCGGCGGCCAGTCCCGCAGCCACCGCAGCCGGAGGCCGGCGACGGGCGGCTACATGCGCGAGCACGCTGCGGCCGACAGCATATGGTCGCCATATCAAGAAGGGGATACGTGCTGGCAACAACAGGCTGCCTTGACTGAAGTGCATGATGCACAGCACGCCCGCACGGTCGGCGCTCGGCGGGAACCGACCGCCGCGGTCCTCGGCATCCCCGAACGTGCCAATCGTGGGGATAACCATCTACGGGTGCGGGCAGGATGAGGCCGGGGTGTTCCGCGAGATCGCGCCGCGCCTTGGCGTCATTCCCACCATCACCGAGGCAGCGGTATCGGAAGCCAATGTCGAGCTGGCGCGCGGCAACCGATGTGTCAGCGTGGGACACAAGACTCGCCTCACCCGCCCCGCACTCCTGGCGCTGAGGCGTCTCGGTGTCGTCTATGTGTCCACACGAAGCGTTGGATGCGACCACATCGATGTCGACTACGCCGAGAGCGTTGGCGTGACTGTTGGCAACATCACCTATTCGCCCCACAGCGTGGCGGACTACACGCTGATGCTGATGCTGATGACGGTCCGCAAGGCCAAGCCCATCCTCCGCCGCACGGACAACCACGACTACAGACTGCTTGGGGAACGGGGGAAAGAGCTGCGCGACCTGACCGTCGGGGTTATCGGGACAGGGCGCATCGGGACGGCGGTCATAGAGCGGCTGCGAGGTTTCGGCTGCCCGACACTGGCCTATGACACTCATCCGAGGCCCTGGGGCGACTACGTTCCCCTCGATGAGTTGGTGCACCGGAGCGACATCGTCACGCTCCACACGCCGCTCACCCCTGACACATACCATCTCCTCAGCCGCCCACGTATCGAGGAGATGAAACGTGGTGCGTTGATCGTCAATACCGGACGGGGCCCACTCGTCGACACCGAAGCCCTTCTGGCTGCGCTGGAGGACGGCCGGCTGGGCGGCGCGGCGCTGGACGTCCTCGAAGGAGAGGAGGGGATCTTCTACGCCGACTGCAGGAAGAGATCCATCGAAAACGGATCGCTGTTACGGCTCCAGCAGCTGCCGAACGTGATCATCAGTCCACACACCGCCTACTACACAGATCACGCCCTGCTCGACACCGTGGAGAACACCGTCTTGAACTGTGTCGGGTTTGAAAAGGAGCACGCGGCGTGGATCGGCTGAGAGTTGGCATCATCTTCGGGGGCAGTTCCGAAGAGCACCCCGTCTCCATCAAGTCGGCCGGCCAGGTCTCGAGAGAGCTCGATCCAGAAAAGTATGAACCGTTCTGGATCGGGATCACCACGAGTGGAGCCTGGAGGCTCTGTGACGGCCCTGACTCACCGTGGGAGAGCGGTGCCGGCCGTGCGGCCATCGTCTCACCCGACAGGAGCGTCCACGGGTTGCTCGTTCTGGAGCAGGACCGGTACGAGATGATCCGCCTGGACGTGGTGGTTCCGATTCTGCACGGCAGGTTCGGCGAGGACGGGGCGACGCAGGGCCTGCTGGAGCTCTCGGGCATCCCCTACGTCGGTTGCGACGTCCAGAGCTCCGCTGTGTGCATGGACAAGTCCCTTGCCTACATCGTCGCCGCGAGCGCGGGAGTCGCCACGCCGAAGTATCGGACCGTCGCCGCGGAGGAGGAGATCGATCTCGAGGAGCTTTCCTATCCCGTGTTCGTGAAACCCGCGCGCTCGGGCTCGTCCTTCGGCGTCAGCAAGGTGTCCAGACGGGAAGACCTCCCGAGCGCGCTGGATGCCGCGCACCGGTACGACTCGAAGGTGTTGATCGAAGAGGCCGTGGTCGGGAGCGAGGTGGGATGCGCGGTATTGGGGGACGGGTGCGACCTGATCGCCGGCGAGGTGGACCGAATCGCACTGTCTCACGGCTTCTTGAGAATCCATCAGGAGAACGACCCTGAACGCGGTTCCGAGAACGCCACGTTCATCGTTCCCGCCGACATCTCCCCCGAGGCACGCTCGCTGGTACGGGCCACCGCGAAGGCGGTCTACCGCGCCCTGGGCTGCACGGGTCTCGCGCGAGTGGACATGTTCCTGACCAAGGACGGATCGGTGATACTCAATGAGGTCAACACCTTGCCGGGGATGACCTCCTACAGCCGCTACCCGAGAATGATGGCCGCCTCGGGCCTGTCACTCTCCGATGTCATCGACAAGGCCATCTCTCTGGCTATGAACCGAAGAGACGATGGATAACGACTTCGTCTTTGTCGATGACTTCGTATCAGGAATACGCTGGGATGCGAAGTATGCGACGTGGGACAACTTCACCGGCAAACCAGTGGACGGATACCAGGTGAACCGCATTGTCGGCACCAGGGCTCTGTGCTCGGCCCTGGACAGGGTCCGGCAGAAGGCTTCGTCGCTTGGCTTTGGGTTGCTGGTCTGGGACGGGTACCGGCCTCAACGAGCCGTGGACTGCTTCCTGCGCTGGTCGAAACTGCCGGAGGACGGGCGGACGAAGCTGCGCCACTATCCGAACATCGACAGGCCGGACATGTTCGAACAAGGGTATGTGGCCGTCAGGTCAGGCCACAGTCGGGGCGGTACGGTGGACTTGACGCTCTACGATGCGGTCACCGGGGAACTCGCTCGGATGGGTGGCGACCACGACCTCATGGATCCGGTGTCGCATCACGGCGCGACGGGAATCACCCGGGTCGAAGCCAGAAACCGTCACCACCTCCGCTCGATCATGGAGGACTGCGGATTCGATTCCTACTCGTGTGAGTGGTGGCACTACACGCTCAAACGCGAACCCTATCCGAACACCTACTTTGACTTTCCCATCTCCTGAGCGGGGCCACGCGTGACGGCATCACGCGTCGTCATCGCCGGCGGCCACTCGGCCGGGCACATCGAGCCCGCCATGAACTTCGCCGACGCGCTGCTCCGGCTGGACCCGGCGGCCGAGATCACTGCTCTCGGCACCGTGCGCGGCCTTGACAGCACGCTGATCCCGGCCCGCGGTTTCGCGCTCGAGCTCATCCCACCGGTGCCCCTGCCGCGCCAGCTGAACCGGACCCTGCTGCACACGCCGAGCAGCGCTGCGCGACTCGGTGCGGGCCGCAGGGGCGGTGCTCGACCGGGTGCGGGCCGAGGTCGTGGTGGGCTTCGGGGGCTACGTCGCCGTGCCGGCCTACCTCGCCGCCCGGCGGCGGCACCTGCCGATCGTCGTCCACGAGGCGAACGCCCGGCCCGGAGTCGCGAACCGGCTGGCAGCGCGAATGACGAAGCACGTGTTCACGGCCTCGCCGGGTGTTCGTCTTCCTCACGCCATCGCGATCGGGATCCCGCTGCGGCCGGCGATCGCAGGGCTCGACCGACGCGCCCTCCGCGCCGTCGCGCGGCGGCGGTTCGGTCTGCGACCCGACGGACCGGTGCTGATGGCCACCGGGGGCTCGCAGGGTGCCGCGGCGATCAACGCGGCGGTGTCCGGCGCCGCCGGAGCGCTGCGGGCAGCCGGAGTTCAGGTATTGCACATCACCGGCCCGCAACACCGGGTCGCGGTGCCCCACGGTGACCGGGCCGCTGTGCCCTACGTCGTCGTCCCGTACGTTGCCGAGATGCACTACGCCTACGCCGCGGCCGACTTCGTGATCTGCCGCTGTGGGGCGATGACCTGCGCCGAGCTGGGGGCGGTCGGCTTGCCGGCGGCGTACGTCCCGTTGCCACTGCGCGGCGGTGAGCAGCGGCTGAACGCTGAGTTGGCCGTCGCCGCCGGCGGGGCGCTTCTCGTGGACGACGCCGACCTCGACGCCACCTGGGTCGAGGGAACCCTGATCCCGGTGCTCACCGATCCCGAGCGACTGGTGGCGATGTCGGCCCAGGCGTCGGCGGCAGGACTACCTGGCGCGGACGCCGTCCTGGCGAGGAGCGTGCTCGCGGTGATCGGCCGGCGACGCCGGTTCGACCCATGAGGACCGCGAAGTCGTCTGGCGATCCCGCGGATCCCCGTCCCCGGCGTCTGGCGGCGCGATCGGCAGCTGCACCGTGACGCAGAGGCCCCCAGCGGGTCGAGGAGTCAGGGTGAGGGTTCCGTCGTGTGCCTGGGCGATGCTCTTCACGATGGCCAGGCCCAGCCCGACACCTGCGTGGTCAGTGCGTACGCGTTCCTTGCCGCGAACAAACGGCTCAGCAAGGGTGGAAACGAACCGTGGGCTGAGCGTTCCCCCCGTATTCTCGACCGTCAGCGCCGCCTCCTCGGGGTGAGCGCTGGTCGTGACCCATACCCTGCCCCCTTCCGGCAGGTTGTGGACGATCGCGTTGTGGACGAGGTTCGTCGTCATCTGCAGCAAGAGCGCGTGTGAGCCGAGGGTCGGGGTGACGTCGCCGGAGGCCTCGATGGTGACGCCGCGCCTTTCGGCGAGGGGGAGAAGCGCCTCCGTGGCCTCCTCCGCGATCAGCGACAGGTCGACGTGTTCCCGGGTGAAGGATCGCTGGTCGGCCCGGCTCAGCAGAAGCAGCGCGTCGGTGAGGTCGATCGCCCGGGTGTTGACGGAGTGGAGGCGGCTGACCAGCTCTTCGGTGTCCGGGTTCGGATCGTTGCCGGCGACATCGAGGAGAGTCTGAATGACGGCCAGTGGGGTGCGCAGCTCGTGCGATGCGTTGGCTGCGAACCTCTGCTGTTCGGCGACCTGCGCCTCGAGCCTGGCGAGCATGGTGTCGAAGGCGTCGGCGAGCTCGCGGAACTCATCCTTGCGACCCTCCATTGCGATCCGGTGCGAGAGAGAACCGTTCGCTGCCATGCGGGTGGCGCGGGTGATGCGGGTCAGCGGGGCGAGCATCCGGCCGGCGAGAAACCACCCTCCGACGAGACCGAATGCCAGCAGGAACGCCATCGCTTCGCCTGCCCGCGGAGCGAAGGCGCTCTGGAGGTCGGAACGGTCCGGGATGTAGCGAGGACCGCCGAAACCACCGGGCCCGCCCGGCCCCAGCAGGATCTCATGGTTGGGTACGTAGCGCAGGAGGAAGACCCAGACGGTAGCGAGCAGCAGGGCCCCTGCCAGCATCAGGAAGCCGGCGTAGCTGAAGGTGAGCTTGAGGCGAACGCTCAAGCCAGGCTGCCTAGCCATGCTCCGCTCCGTCACGTCCGTTGCCGGATGCCGCATCGATGCGGTAACCGACACCCGGCACGGTGGCGATCAGCCAGGGTTCGCCGAGCCGCTTGCGGAGGGCCGAGACCGTGATGCGCACGGCGTTGGTGAACGGATCGGCGTTCTCGTCCCACGCCCGCTCCAGGAGCTCTTCGGCGCTGATCACGCCGCCTTCCGCCGTGACCAGAACTTCGAGGACGGCGAACTGCTTGCGGGTGAGTGCGACGTATCTGCCGTCGCGGTAGACCTCGCGGCGGAACGCATCCAGACGCAGCCCTGCGATCTCCCGCACGGGCGGCCGGTTGTGCGCGCGCCTGCGGTCGAGCGCTCGGAGGCGGAGCACGAGCTCTCGCAGCTCGAACGGCTTGGTCAGGTAGTCGTCGGCTCCGAGCTCGAACCCGGAGGCTTTGTCGTCAAGACGGTCCGCAGCGGTGAGCATCAAGATCGGCGTGCCGCTGCCGCAGGCGACGATGCTCTTGGCGACGTCGTCACCGGAAGGCCCGGGAATGTCTCGGTCCAGGACGGCGATGTCGTAGGCGTTGATGGCCAGGAGGTCGAGCGCGACGTCTCCGTTACCGGCGATGTCGGCGGCGATCGCCTCCAGGCGCAGCCCGTCGCGGATGGCCTCCGCCAGGTAGGGCTCGTCCTCGACGATCAGGACACGCATACCCCCCATGCTCCCAGCCGGAACCTATCGTCAGCGTTTCGAAACCTGCATAGGTCCCGCGACCCCCGGGTCCCGACCGCACGCTCGCGGCGGGCCCCCGCCGCGGTCAGCCCTTGATCCTCACGAATCTTCGCAGGGTCACCTCACGTTTCCAGGGGACGAGGCCGGCCGCCATGTAGGCCGCCTGGGCCGCCGGACCCGAGGTGCCGACCTGCGCCACCGTGGCCCCGGCATGACGGAGCGCCTGCAGCGCATCGGCGACTACCAGTCGCCCGAGCCCACGATTCTGATGCGCCGGGTGCGTCGAGATCGGCTCCAGAAGACCCGCTCGGTTCCGTTCGTCCAGCCAGGCCGTGCAACACGCGACCACCTCGCCGTCGGACGTCTTCACAATCCGGTCCAGCTCTGCGCGGTAGGGCCAGGTGCGACGCACACGCCGGTACATCGAGACTGACAGGTCAGAGGGCCTGAAGGCCGCCCGGTGCGACTCGACACGGGCCTCCACGTCGGCATCGTCAGCCACGTGTGCCAGCACGTAGTCACCGGTCAGCGGCTCCGGATCGCGAGCCGAGGTCAGTTCGGCCAACAGAACGGGACCGCCGGGCCCTTGCGAGGGGATGAAGCCCCGCCCCTGGAGCAGCTCCGTCATGTGCTCCACATCGTCCACGAACCAGGTGTAGACCTCTTCCAGCTCGTCACCTGCCCGGAGCCGGTCGGCGACCATCGTTTCGACCGCATCCAGCATCTCGGACCACAAGCGCTCGTCCCGCCGGTGCTCGGGAGCCACCTCCAGGTCGAGCCCGCCTCTGGTCCGCAGCCAGGTCCACGCAACAAGTCGATCCGCGTCATCAAACCAGAGCCGGATCTCGAGCGATAGTTCGTGATGGGTGTGATAACGAGCGCGCCAGGCGATGTCCCCGATCCGCGTGTGAGTGAGAGCGTAGTGGCGGATCAACATCTCCTGCATCAGGCGCAAGTCGGCGGCGCCATCGTAGGGTCGGCTCTTCACCCGATCAGTTCCACCAACCGGTCTGTCTGCGAGTTCAGCGCAGCGCTATGCCGCGGTCACGGCTCGAGTGGCTGCCGGCGGGCGACGATCTGAGCGCGGTTGCCGGCCGGGTCATCGAAGAAGAGGAGCCGGTCGCCGAAGGGGTTCGAGGAGGGCTCCCCAACCGTCGCTCCGGCATCGCGCAGCCGGGTCACGGTCTCGTCGAAGGCGCCTGGGTCGACCACGAAGGCGAGGTGGTGCGGACCGGGCAGCGGCGGCGCGTCCTGACACAGCATCTCGATCCGGCCGCCATCGCCATCGCCGATGAAGGCGAGCTGGCCCTTGGCCTCCTTGATGACGTGCCATCCGAAGACGCCCGTGTAGAAGGCGACGTTCTGCTCGAACTTGTCGGGTGCGGCGGCGACGCCAACATGCTCCAGACGGCCGGTGACTCCCATCGAGCGCTCTCTCCCTCGGTCAAAAAGGGGCCGTAAGGGCCCCGGGAACGGTGCCGTTCCGATTCTAGGTCGGCTGTTGGTGCACCAATCGCCCGGTTGCGGTGCTCGGAATGGGCAATTGGTGCACCAATCGCCCTTTGCACCTCGTCGATGTCGTCCCGAGCGCCTGTCTAAGAGGAGACAGTTGCCGGCCGGGAAGCGGCCTCCAGCCCGTACAGCTCCGCAGCGTTTCCCCACATCACCCGGGGCAGCCAACTCTCGGGCAGTGAATCCAGCGCGTCGGCGACTCTCAGCGAGTCCCACAGCGGATAGCCGCTCCCATAGATGAGGATCTCGTCGCCTCCTATGCTCCCCAGGAGTTGCACCCACGGCTCAGCGACGCCCAACCTCTCCAGCGGGTTGAGTGAAACGCGAACGTTCCGGCGGAAGCGCTCGCTCGGCAGGCTCTTGACCCACGGGATCTCTCGCCTCAGTCCCTTGTAGTTCGCGTCGAAGCGCCACAAGAAAGGAGCCAACCAGTGGACGCCGCATTCGACGAGGAGGAGCCGCAGCTGTGGATATCGCTCGAAGACGCCATGTGTGATGAAGCTGGCAAGATGGGTCATGAAGGCTTCTGGCTGGAGCACGTACTGTTCCAGGAAGTAGTTGATGGAGCCCTGGGCCGCCGGCGGCGGCGTCACTCCTCCTGAACTCGGGGCGTGCAGCACCAGGGGGAGGCCGCACTCCGCCGCCGCAGCGTGGATGGGGTCGAATGTCGGGTGGCCGAACGGCTTGCCCAACCCGTTGTCCGCCATCAGAACCTGCTTCATGCGCGAATCGCCAGCCAGGCGGCGAATCTCTTTCGCGGCGAGGTCGGGAAACTGATTCGAGACGAGTATCGAGCCGTAGAACCGGCTGTCACGCGACAGCCACTGGTCGATGGTCCAATCGTTGCACGCGCTGGCGACGGCCGCGGCGTAGTAGGGGTTGGGATTGGTGTCGATGAAGAGAGCCAGGCCGTGGGTCAGAATCGCGCCCGCCAGCTGGTTCGTGTCCAGATAGGAAACCACGGTCGCCACATCAGAACCGGGGGGGCCGGACACAGGGTAGGCTGCCGGATCGTTGGGGTCGATCGGGCTCTGGAAGCTCGACCTGATGCTGTGGGGCATGAGACCCTTGCCCCCCGCCGTTGCGAACTCCTGCCAGCCCGCCGGCAGGTACGCGAGAAGCGACTCCTCAGAAGCCGGGGCGTGATGGAGGTCGCAGTCCAACCGCCGGCCTGTGTACATCAGTCTGCCGCCTTGACGTGACCTTTGAGATCAAGGCACAGACGATTGCCACGGACGAGGACCGGATAGGCCCGGACACGGTAGGCCGGATCCCACAATGCCCCTCCGGTCCTGACATCGAACTCCCAGCCATGCCAGGCGCAGGCCAGCACGGGAATGCCGGAGTCCGCCTTCATCTTCGGGGCTTCGCCTGGGTCAGCCGCCAGCAGGGGTCGGAGAGTCCCGGCACAGACGGGTCCGGCCTGGTGAGGGCATGAGTTGCGAAGCGCGTAGTAGTGATCACGCCACCGAATGATGCCAACCTGCTGCCGTCCTGCCTGCACCAGGGTGATCGTGCCTTCGTTGAAGTCGTCCGTCGAACCGACGTCGATCAACGCCGCGCTCCGGCGGGTTCGGTCGTGACCTCCGATTTCCGCCATCCGTAGAAGTCGAGCGCATTCCGGTAGAAGACCTTCTCGTGCCAAGCCGAGGGAAGCTGTGAGGCGACGTATTCGGCGTCATCGGCGTCCCAGTGTGGATAGTCGGTTGCGAAGAGCATGAGATCGTCCGCCCCATACGCACCCAGAGCGGCGAGAAGATCTTCCTTACGGGAGGGGGAGTCCAGGGGCTGTGTCGTCAGGCGTACATGCTGGTGGAAGTACTCACTCGGAGCCCTGGTGACCCATGGGGTCTCGGATCGCAGGCGACGGTAGGCACTGTCGAATCGCCAGAGAAACCCGGGGATCCAAGCGACGCCCGGCTCCAGCAGCAAGAGCCTCAAGCTGGGGAACTTCTCGAACACGCCGTTCGTGATGAAGCTCGCCAGGGTGGTCATGATCCCCTGAATTCCGTGCGTGTGATATTCGATGTAGAAGGACGGTTGCCCGCCCGCGCTGCTCGGCGGCATGATGCCGCCGGCTCCGAAGGTGTGGACGGCAAGTGGCCTGCCCGCCTCGACCGTTGCGGCGTAGATGGGATGGAACAGAGGGTGCCCGAGCGGCTGGCCGACACCGTTGCCGGCCATTATCACCTGGACCATGCGGGGGTTCTTCGCATGACGCCGAATCTCCGCCACCGCCAACTCGGGGATCTGTGCGCTGATCGTTATCGAACCCATCAAACGCTGGTCACGCGCCAGCCACTCCTCGACCGTGTAGTCGTTGGCTGCGCCGGCCACGGCGGCCACGAACTGGGGATGCCGGATCGCCGACAGGAACAAGCCGTCTCCGTACGTGAGGACGGCCCGAGAGGCCCCGTAATCGTCGAAGACCTGCCGGGCGAGCGTCGGGTAGTGCGAACCCGAACGCCCTCCTGTCGGGGGTCGCGAGTCGTCGCGGTAGACCCCGTTCGGATTGTTGAATCCGGAGTCGATCGAAGTGGAGACAGGCCCGGCGCGGCCTGGGCCGAGGGCGTACTCGCGCCACTGCGAAGGGAGGTACGGCGTCAGGTCGCCGTCGCGCGGCCACGTGTGGTGGACGTCGCTGTCGACGATCAGACCCCGGTACATCAGGCCTCAGCCCTGGGGACGTACATCAACCCGCCCTCCCATCCACGAGCAAGTCCGACCCCGCGAATCGCCAGAGGCGTTTCGGATCGGACGGTTCACGAGACGATGCTAGCCGTCCTCGAGGCCTTGCGGGCCGACAGCCTGAGGGCCGTTTCTGCACATTCCGCCCTTTCCGGGTCGGAGATAGCGACGGTTTCTGCAGAAACGACCTAATCCACGGCCCATTGGCTCAGCGCGAGGCTCAGGTCCAGGCGCTGAACTCGAGGATGTAGAGCCCACCTGCGAGGCGGTCGATCGCATACACCAGGCCGGCCTCGTCCACGTACACGTCGTTCATCTGGATCGCCCCGACGCGCGACGTGCTGGGTGCGGGAGGCACGAAGCACCCGCTCAGCTTCGGCTGGTAGGGATCGGTGATGTCGAAGGCCCGAACGCCGCCGTTGAAGAACGCCCCGACCAGCGTCGACTCGTCGCGCAGCGCGGTGGGGACCGGATCGTTCTCGTGGATGTTGTGCGTTCCGTAGACCCCGCCGCGCGATCTGAGCTCCGCCGGCGGCGTGGGCACCGTGCTGATCGGCACGACGTTGGCCTCGGTCGAGGCGTCCATCAGCCAGAGGTGCTTCGGATGGTCCTCGCCTCCCGGACGGACGGCCTCGTCTGTCACCGCCAGCAGCCCGCGGTTCAGGAGGGGCAGGACGGTGTGCGTGAAACCGGGCAGGGGCGGGTGGTAGTCGAGCCGGCTCACCTGCCGCATGCGGGCCGGGTCGGCGATGTCGAGGATGACGACGCCACCATCGATGTAGGCGACGTAGGCGCGGTCGGGCCGCTCGGGATACACGTTGATGTTGTGCGAGCGATAGCCCGCATCGAACCTTGGATGCCGGATCGGCGCCGGCTCGGCGTCGCCATGGCGCGTGCCGGGAAGCCACCAGCGTCCTGCCTCCCTTGGCTTCTCCGGGTCGGTGACATCCAGGGCAACGACGATCTGGTCGTCCTTCGGGTTCGACGGCTGGAAGTCGGGCATTCCTGTCGATGTCCACACCGTGCCGTTCAGGAACCACACGAAGTGCGCGCCCCGGGAGTGAGGGCCTGAGGCGTCGAACCAGCCGACACGCCGCGGATCCTGCGGACTGCTGAGGTCGTAGATCGCGACACCGGCAGGCTTCATCCCCGTCCGTCGGGTCTGGTACGCCACCGCCATCAGGCCCTGACTCACGTGGAGCGAGTTGGAGCGGACCTCCGCATGTGGCAGAAGTGTCTGGTCGACCAGCGTCGGTTTGCGGGGATCGGTGACGTCCACGATGGTGAAGTCGACGGGAGCGCTCTCGTGCGCGATGTACAGCGTGCGCCGGCCCCCCGCGGCATGGAGTGCGATTCCCTCGCCGCCGTTCCCGTGACCCGCGAGGTCCAGGTGGGCCAGAAGGCTCATGTTCAGGCTTTCTGCCGCCGCGGTTCCCACCCCCGGCATTATGGCGTCCGAGCTCGAGGCCCGGCTCCGCGTAGGGCGCCAGAGTGCGGACAGTCTGTCCCTACCCCGCGCCGGATAGGGTCGGAGTGTGGACACTCTGACGCTACCGCGCGAGGTCTGCCGGCCTCGGTGTCCCAAACGCCCGCCTCCAGGGGTCGGTGGCCGCGCCCCCTCCTCCCAGGACCGCGTCCACCAGCAACGTCGATCACCACGCCCAACCGGTCCAGAACACCGGTCCGACCGGCCGGTCATCGATGCGCTCGACGCCGATGCGGACAGTCTGACCCTACCCCGCGCCGGATAGGGTCGGAGTGGGGACACTCTGACGCTACCTCGCCGTGTCGGTCCCGAACACATCGCCGTCGTGGGCTACGACAGAACGCTCTTCGCGGACCTCTGGTCCCCGCGTCTGACCAGCGTCCACCAGTCCGGATGGGATATCGGCCGGGGGGCGGCAGAGGCCCTCCTGGCGCGGCGCGCCGGGACGACGCCGCGCGAGATGCGTCCACCGTTGCCGATGCTCCTCGTCCGCCGCTCGTCGCTCGCGGGGCCTGAGCCGTGGAATGGCCGAGGCGCCACCAACTCGCGGGCCTGATGATTCGACCTCAGAACCGGCTTCGGAGCCCAGCGACCCATCAGCGTCTACGACCGAGCGGGTCGGTACACGTGGAGCAGGCCGTCGGGACGCCGGACCGAGAACAGCCCATCCGGGGAAGCCACCAGGAGCAGTGATCCTGAGGTCCCGCTCGAACGCCGCGACGCGATCGCCGAAGAGATGGGGTGCCGCGTAGGAGCGGGAGAACGTGTCGGCGACGATCTGGTCCACGGTCCGCTCCAGAATCCTGCCGTCTGGGATTGGCACGTCGTCGGGACCGTCGAAGCCGGCCGCCTGGAAGACGGCGGGCTCGCCACTCGGGGAGCTGGTCCGGATCGACCGCCCCGCCCGCCGCTGGGGACCAAGGTAGCTCCGCAGGAGGTCATCGATCCCGGCCTCGGGCGGTGCGGGGTGGGGGGCCGGCTGATCCGCCTCGGGCAGGTCCCGGCGCTCGTCGACGTGCACGACCGCGCCGTCGCACGTCACCATCGAGTGAACCAGGCCCGCCACCAGGGGCCGGTCCATCCAGTGGAAAGACGCGGCAAAGGTGACCACCCGGAATCGGCCCAGCCCGCCGGGCAGCTCCTCCGCCCGCCGGTGCAGAAAGCGGGCGTTGCCGATCCCACGCTCGGCGGCCAGACGCCTTGCCTGCTCGACCATCCCGGGGTCCGCATCGATGCCGACGACCTCCTCGAACAGCCTCGCCAGCAGGAGCGCAACCGAGCCCGGACCGCAACCGACGTCGAGCAGACGACCGCCGCCGTCGAGGCCGAGGCCGAGGACGCGGGCGAAGGTGGCGGCCAGGTCAGGTGGATAGGGAAGGCGCCCCTGGTCGTAGTACCGGGCGGCGCCGGCGAAGAGGGTCTCGTCCCAGGTCCAGTCGGTGCCCACCGGGCCAAGCTATCAGGGCGGGTTCCGGTGCGATCGAGCGGCCACCCGCCGGCTTACGTCGTAGGTCCGCCGCCCGACGAACCTGGCGCCGTTGGCCGCCGCGAACCACGGAAACTCGTTCACCGCCACGAAGTCGAAGACCCGGTCCACCGCGCCGCCGGGACCGGCGATGACGCCGTCGAGCGGCATCGACCTGTTCACGACCTCCCTGGCGGCGCGGGTGCCGGGATCGATCATCCGATTCCCCGAAAAACACCCGGACCGGCAGCCGGCCGCCCTCCCCCCAACGTCGCCATGCGCCAGAGTATCTCTTGCGTGGGCCGATCACGAGGGAGCCACACCGACCGCCGGAATCCGCGGTCGAGACTCCGGAACCGTGGTCGCGGCCGAGCGTCGAGCTGGATGTTTGGGCCTGGAGGGCAAATGAGAATCGCGATCACCGGTGCGGACGGGGTCCTTGGGCAGGCGCTCACGGCGGCGCTGGAGCCCGCCCACGACGTTCGGGCGCTGGCAGGGGACCCTCGAGACACCGCCGCTGCGAATCTGCTGCTGCGGGACAGGGAGACCCTGATCCACCTCGACGCGCTGGGTCCGGACCTGGCGACCAGATCCCCCCACGACGCTCTCGACCGCAGCGCCCGGGGTACGTACGTGCTGCTTCGGGCAGCCATCGAGCATGGGGTCCACCGGGTCGTGGTCGGCAGCAGCCTCACGCTGTTGCACGCGTATCCCGCTTCGTGGGCCGTCAGCGAGGACTGGCAGCCCCGACCGGACGTGACCGACGTGCGGCAGCTCGCGCTGCACCTCACCGAACAGTCCGCGCGCCAATTCGTCTTCTTCGAGCCCCTCCAGGTGATCTGTCTGCGATTCGGCGAGATCGTGGCCGGCGGAACGGCGACGGCGGTCCCCGATTGGACCAGGCTTCACGCGGATGATGCCGTGCAGGCGGTGGAGAAGGCGCTGACCGCACCGCTCCAGCTGAAGACCGACAACGCGGAGCCCGGTCAGGGCCTGCCGCACGGGTGGCGCGTGTTTCACATACCGGGTGCCGGAAACACGCGGGTTCCGCTCTCCGGAGCGATCTCAGGGCTCGGGTACGCTCCCCAACACGACCTCGCCCCGGCGAGGCTGCCGGAGCCGACCGACGCGGAACGGCGAGGAGACCTCTCGGTCCTCGGAACGTCGACCGGCATCGCCTCCCGGGCCATCAGGCGCGTGGTGGTGTTCGGGGCGGGGGGCCCCCTGGCCGCCATCACCTCCCGGGTCCTGGCCCCGTCCTATCAGCTGCGGCTCACGGACCTGCAGGCGATCGACGACATCGTCGCACGCGATCAGCCTCAGTCACCCGGTGCACCGCTGCCGGTCAGGGCGGAACCCCCGCATGAAGCGGTGCAGGTCGATGTGACCGATCCGGACCAGGTGCTGCGCGCGTGCGAGGGGATGGACGCGATCATCAACTGCACCGTCGTCCGGCCTGACCTCGAGCAGGCGTTCCGCGTCAACTGCATCGGGGCCTACAACGTCATGCGAGCCGCCGTCGCACACAACATCCGGCGTGTCGTCCATACCGGACCGCTCCAGGTGTCCAGCGAGTGGCCCGCCGGCTACGGCATGGACTTCGACGTTCCTGACGATGCTCCAGGGCGTGCGGGGGGCTGGTTGTACGGACACTCGAAGTTCCTCGGGCATGAGATCGTCCGCCTCTTCGCGGAGGCGTACGACCTGGAGGTCCCGGCCCTCTACTTCTGCATCTTCGTGAACCCGCGGACGGCGAGTCCTCGTCCCGGCGGCGTGAACCCGATGACGATCTCCTGGGAGGACGCCGGGCATGCGATGCGGCGTGCGCTCGAGGTCCCCTCCCTCCCCTCGCCGTTCGAGACCTTTCATATCCTCGCCGATCTGCCGCAGGGGAAGTACTCGAGTCGGAAGGCGCAGCAGGTGCTGGGCTGGCGCCCTCGGGATACGCTGGCGAATCTCTGGGCGCGGCGGCCATGATGCGGTAGCCGGGACGCCTCTTTCCCGGACAGCGGACGGACCTGCAGGGCGGGTGCCCGAAAGGCACGCGTTGGACAGGGTGCGTTCGATCGGCGGGGTAGTCTCAGATGCGACTACCATTTTCGTCAAGGCGCAGCCGTGCCTCGGGCTCGGGGACCGACCGAGAGCATCAGTGCCCGACAGCACAACACGCTCCAGAGGAGGAATGGTCACGTTGAGCATGTACAAGGTCGTCAACCCTGCGACTGGCGAGCTCGAGAAGGAGTATCCGGAGGCCACCGATGCTGCACTGGCGGACGTCATGCAGCGCGCTGACCGCGCCTATCAGGCCTGGAAAGCCACGCCCTTCGCGGAGCGGACCAGGGTCCTGCTCAGCGTCGCCGGCCTCTACCGCGAACGGGCCGAGCAGCTCGCTCCGCTGATCACCCGGGAGATGGGCAAGCCGACTCGCCAGGCCCTGGACGAGATCGGCTACGTGGCCGCCATCTACACCTACTACGCCGAGAAGGGGCCCGAACTTCTTCAGGACCAGCCGCTCGACTCGAGGACACCGGGAAGCGCATGGGTGCGCAAATCCCCGATCGGGCCCGTGCTTGGCATCATGCCCTGGAATTACCCCTACTACCAGGTCGCTCGCTTCGCGGCGCCGAACCTGATGGCAGGGAACACGGTCGTGCTCAAGCACGCGCCCCAGTGCCCCGAGTCAGCCCTCGCCATGGAGCAGATCTTCCACGACGCGGGCCTGACCGAGGATGCGTACGTCAACATCTTTGCCACCAACGAGCAGATCGCGACCATGATCGCGGATCCCCGCATCGCGGGGGTCTCGGTGACCGGCAGCGAGCGCGCGGGCACCGCGGTCGCCGCGGAGGCCGGGCAGCATCTGAAGAAGGTCGTCCTCGAGCTGGGCGGATCCGACCCGTTCATCGTGCTCGACACGGACGACGTCGACGACATCGCCCGCAAGGCGGTGGCGGCCCGGATGTCGAACGCCGGCCAGGCGTGTACCTCGTCGAAGCGGATGATCGTCATGGACTCCGTCTACGACCAGTTTCTCGACAGGTTCACGTCGGCGATGGCCGAGCAGGTCATGGGCGACCCGACCGATCCGGAGACGACCTACGGTCCGCTTTCGTCAGAGCAGGCCGCCCAAAGACTCATGGACCAGATCAACGACGCCATCGACAAGGGCGCCAACGTCCACCTCGGAGGGGCCAGGGCGGAGCGGCCGGGCGCCTTTGTCCAGGCCACCGTGCTGAGCGGCGTCACGCCCGAGATGCGCGCGTATCACGAGGAGCTGTTCGGGCCCGCCGCGGTCCTCTACCGCGTGACCAGTCCCGACGAGGCGGTCAAGCTCGCGAACGACGTGCCGTTCGGGCTCGGGGCCTCCATCTTCGCCAAGGACGAGAAGCTCGCCCTCGCGCTCGCGGACAAGATCGATACGGGAATGGTCTGGATCAACGAGCCGGAAGGTGGGGGAGCCGACCTGCCCTTCGGCGGAACGAAGCGCTCCGGGGTCGGACGAGAGCTGGGTCCTCTCGGCATCGACGAGTTCGTCAACAAGAAGCTCATCCACACTCCCGCCACGCCGGCCTGAGCCGACCCTCCTGGGCCGCTCGGCACGGCGGCGAGGAAGCTCCGGTCGTCCGAGCGCCGGCGGTGGTTGCCCCCGCCCAGCGCGTTTTCGACGCTGAGGCGGGGTGACCCGGCGGCCGGCCGCCAACGCGCGTCGTTCGGCGCACCGGCAGCGCTGCACGACGGGAACGGGATTGAGAGATATCCGGGCACGCTGGCCGGCTCCGGGGTGAGTCCTCCGGGGCCGGCGAAGCGGTCGGCCGCACCGCATCTCGGAGCAAGCGCTTACTAGTGGCCGGGCGCCACTGATGCTGAGCGGGATCCACAAGTTTCTCCAGAACTATCTCTTCACCTGGCGGGCGGCGCCGTTCCACACCTCCGTCAGCACGGTGTTGATCGCAGGGGAGGCGGTCTGGCCGACAGCCTTCACGATCATCTCCGGACTGGTGGTGGGCGCCATCCCGGCTGCGATCGCCGACGGACTCCTCTCCCCGGCGGGGCGGCACCTCCTGGTGCTGCTGCTGATCGCCGGGGCCGGGCAGTGCCTGATCCTGCTGGATCGGGCGCTTGGCCAGTTCGAGCTCCTCGGGATGGAGCAAGGCGTCGCCGCGGCCAGGCGCCGGCTGCTGATGGAAACCAGCCTCGCACCCGGCGGCATCGCTCATCTCGAAGACCCGCAGTTCCAGGACCAGGTCGCGATCGCGGGCGGCAACGGCGGGCTGCGGCCGGAGAACATGCCGGCCCGGATGCGGGACCTCGTCTACGCGTGGGCGATCCCGATCGGAGGGGCCATCATCCTGCTGCATTACCTCTGGTGGGCGCCCCTGGTCCTGGCCGGCGCGATGTGGGTGCTCCGCCGTTGGCAGGGCTCCTCGCTCCAGCTTCATCTGGACGCGAGGCAGGGCGGGATCCAGGAGACCAGGCGGGCGGCCTATTACCGCAACCTCACGCTGGACGGCCTGGCTGCGAAAGAGCTTCGCGTGTTCGACCTGGGTGCATTCATCGTCGATCGCCTGGTCGGCCACTCGATGCGGGCGCTCGACGAGATCTGGCGACGCCGGACCCGGGTCACCTGGCTGATGGTGGCCACGGTCGCCGCGGTCATCGGCTCGGAGGGGATCGTGTACGTCGCCCTGGGCTGGTCCGCGCTTCGGGGGGTGCTTGGCCTGGCCGGTCTCGCGATGAGTCTGCAGGCGGTACAGAGCGTCCTCAGCTGGGCCACGGTCGAGGCGGAGTTCGAATACCGGGAGGCGGCGACGGCCCTGGAGGCGACCACCCGACTTCCCGACACGATCGGACCCGTCTCCCACATCTCCGGAGCGCGGCCGGCGGACGGCATGCCTCACGGGGAGATCCGGTTCGAAGGGGTCGCGTTCCGCTATCCGGGAGGGGCCGCCGATGTGTTCAGCGGTCTCGACCTGACGATCCCGGCCGGCCGGTCGACCGCGATCGTGGGGAGCAACGGTGCGGGCAAGACGACGCTGATCAAGCTGATCGCCCGCCTCTACGATCCAACCGGGGGCCGGGTTACGGTGGACGGCCAGGACCTCTCCGCCCTCGAGCCGGGCGCCTGGCGGCGGCGGTTGGCGGTCGTCTTCCAGGACTTCACCGAGTACGAGATGTCCGTGCGCGACAACGTCGCCTTCGGCGCGCTCGAGGTGGCGTCGGTGCCCGGAGCGCTGGAGAAGGCCGCACAAGGGGCCGGAGCGTCCGAGCTGATCGACAGCCTCCCAGCGCGCTGGGAAACGATCCTCTCCCGGGCTTACACGGGAGGGACGGACCTCTCGGGAGGCCAGTGGCAGCGGATCGCGCTGGCCAGGGCGCTGCTGGCGACCCGGCGTGGCGGGCTGTTGATCCTGGATGAGCCCACCGCGAGCCTCGACGTACGGGCGGAGGCGGAGATCTTCGATCGCTTTCTCGAGCTCACCGAGGGTCTCACGACCATCCTCATCTCCCATCGCTTCTCCAGCGTTCGTCACGCCGCTCACATCGTCGTGATCGAGCAGGGGGTCGTGGTCGAGCAGGGGTCGCATCAGGACCTCATGGGATCGAGAGGGCGGTACGCGGCGATGTTCGCGATGCAAGCGGACCGTTTTCGATGAGGGCGATCATCGATATCTCGCGGGGCGTGGGCCTCGTCCTTCGGGTCTCCTTCCAGGCCTCGAGATGGCTGACCCTGGTCGGTCTCCTGCTCCTGCCGGCTGCGCAGGCGCTGACCATCCTGAGCGGCCTCTGGCTGAAGTTCCTGGTGAACGGCGTCCTGGGACACGATGCGACCCAGACGTTGCTCGCCGCGGGACTGCTCGCGCTGTCGGGCGGTGCCGCCTTCCTCGCCATGGGCGCCGCCTATCAGATCCGCACCAGGATCAGCGAGCTCGCCGGGGTGGAGTTCGAACGGCAGCTTGCCGAGATCACGGCCGGGATACCGACGATCGAGCATCACGAACGCCCCGAGTACCTCGACCGGCTCCGCCTGCTGCAGGAGAACGTGCGCTATCTCCGCGACTCGGTGGGTGGGATCTTCGCCGTGCTGGCAAGCCTGGCCAGCGCGGCAGCCGCACTGATCCTCCTCGGCCACCTCTACCTGCCGCTGCTTCTCCTCCCGGTGTTCTGGTTCCCGCGCCAGCTGGCGGACGCGGCGGTGCTTCGGTGGATCAATGAGGTCTGGGAATCGGATGCCGAGAACCTGCGGGCGCTCGACCACCTGGAGTCGCTGGCCACCACGCCGGGGCCGGCCAAGGAAGTGTTGATCTCGGGCCTTCAGGAGGAGATCCTGAGCCGGCACGAGCGGGCCGTGCGGCGGGTCGCACGGCCGCGACGCGACGCGCACTGGCGCGGGACCCGCCTGCAGCTCGTGACCTCGGTGTTCGCGGCCCTGGGCTACTCGGGCGCGGTCGCGGTGGTCGCGCTGCGGGCGAGCCTCGGAGAAGGCACGGTCGGCGATGTGCTGATGGCCTTGTTCGTAGTCGCTCAGGTCGGCAACGCCTTCAGCGGAGTCGCCTTCGGCAGCATGCGCCTGCAGTTCACGATGCGCAGCGTCAAGGACCTTTCCTGGCTCATGACCTATGCGCAGGGAGTGAACGACGCTGTCAGAAGACCGCGGGCCCCTGGCATCCCGCCCGCCAGACTCGACCACGGGATCAGCGTCGCCGGCCTCTCGTTCCGCTATCCGGGAACTGACCGGTGGGTCTTGAAGGATGTCGACCTGGAGCTCCCGGCAGGGTCGGTGGTGGCGCTGGTCGGCGAGAACGGGGCCGGCAAGACGTCCCTCGTCAAGCTGCTTTGCCGCCTCTACGAGCCGGTCGAAGGTGAGATCGCCGCGGACGGCACCGACATCCGTTCCTTCTCCTATGCGGACTGGCGATCGAGGCTCGCCGGCGGATTCCAGGACTTCGCGCGGTTCGAGCTGCTGGCCAGGGAGACGGTGGGCGTCGGTCACCTGGCCCGCATCGACGATCTGAGCGCTGTCGCGGCGGCTCTCGAGCGTGCCAGCGCCGACCATGTGGTGGCCGGCCTCGCGCGTGGTGCGGAGACTCAGCTGGGCGTGCCCTGGGGCGGCATCGATCTCTCCGGGGGGCAGTGGCAGCGCCTGGCGCTCGCCCGTGCGCTGATGCGGACGAACCCCCTCGTGCTCATCCTCGATGAGCCGACGGCCGCCCTTGACGCGCCCACCGAGCACGCACTCTTCGAGCGCTTCGCCGGTGCCGCCCGCGAAGGCTCCACGTCAGGGATGGTCACGCTGCTGGTGTCGCACCGCTTCTCGACGGTCCGCATGGCCGACCTGATCGTCGTGCTCGACAACGGGCAGGTCCTCGAACTCGGCAGCCATGCGGAGCTGGTTCGAGCCGGCGGCCTCTACTCCGAACTCTATGAGCTGCAGGCGAGAGCCTATCGGTGACGCCGGCCGGGCACCTCCCCCGAACGGGAGGCAACAGCCGAACACTCTTCCGGGAGCGACCAGGTGTTCTCAGTAGCGAGTACCGCTTGGCTTGGTGCATCATCGAGCCATGGAACTTTCGGCGCGCAACCAAATCCCTGGCACCGTGACCTCGGTCAAATTGGGGACCGTGATGGCGGAGATAGAGGTCCGGATGGAAGCCGGTGACGTCGTCGCCGCCATCACCGCGGGCTCGGCGACGGCGCTGGACCTGAAAGCGGGTGATCGAGTCAGCGTGGTCGTCAAGGCGACCGAGGTGATGATCGCGAAGTAGTCGCTGGACGGCACCAGCCTGGCTACGCGAGGGGTGCCGCCTTCGAATCTCTCCCTGGTCGGCCTGGTCCGGCGCCACCACGCAGGGTCCGGGCCCCGCTGAGGCGCGAGATCCCCGCGGTGGGCCGTGGGATCAGCGGCAGTGGCCCGGCAAACGCCCGAATCCGGCATGGAAAAGGGCGAATTTGACGGATTCAGCGGCGTGCATGTAGCATCCGCCAAGGATGCGGGCGGCACATCGCCTCAACGGAACGGAATCGCTCGCGGGCGTCGGAGAGTGATCGCCAAGGTCAGGTGCGTCGACTACGGTCTGAGTTCGCGGAATGGAGGTGCGCCTACGCCAACTGCCTGTCCTCGTTGATCTTTCCGGTTCGCATCATCGTCTACGTAGTCGGCGCTGGGCGGACCCTAACGCCATCGTCCAGCGATGCCCGTGCGGATCCGCCGAATGTGGGCCAGGGGTTTTCGGTCGATGATCGTCATCCGCAGGGTGCAACGAGAGCCATACCATTGGTTTACTAACGTTCTGGTCGACGTGACAAGCGTTGGGACAATGAAACCCGACGCGGGGAGTGAAGGGAGGAAGTCATGGATGGGAGTGAAAGCTCTCGCATCGACGCAGTTGGAGAGCTGTTCGAACAGTATCGCCTGGGCCGGATAAGCCGGCGCACGTTCGTCCGGGGGGCGGTGGCGGTAGCCGGACTGGTCAGCGTGCAGGCGCTGCTCGCCGCGTGCGCGGGAGAGCCCGGCGTGAACCAGAGCTTCAGCATGGCGCCCGCGCTGCGCAGCGGCGAGCCCGATCTCACCCCTCAGAAGCTGATCTACGCGGGGGGCCAGGACGCGCCCACCATCGATCCCTCGAACCGTACCGACTACTCCATCGAAGCGCTCATCACCCAGCTCTACGATCGCCTCTTCCGGTACGAGCGCAAGTGGCCGTTGGTCGTCGATCCCGGTCTCTGCAAGACCTACGAGGGCTCGGCGGATGCGCAGGAATGGACCTTCCACCTCGACCAGCGGGCGAAGTTCCACGACGGAACCCCGGTCACCTCCGACGCGGTCGCGTACTCGTTCAAGCGGACGCTCGACCTGCAGCTGCCGCGAGCGGACCTGCTGCTCCCGATCATGAACGCGCAGTCGATCTCGACGCCGGACAACTACACGGTCAAGATGACCCTGACGTCGCCCTACGCGCAGCTGCCCAAGATCCTCGACCAGCCGATCATGAACCCGAAGGTGGTCCAGGACAACCTGGGCAGCGATAACGGCCAGACCTGGCTGTCCTCCCACGAGGCCGGCTCGGGTCCCTTCACGATCAGCAGCTGGAACGTGGGCACGGCTTACGACCTCGCGTGGCACAACGGCTACTGGCAGGGCTATCCCGGCAAGTCGCATCTGAGCGGCTTTGTCTGGCAGATCGTGCGACAGGACTCCTCTCAGCGCATCGGTCTCATCTCGGGTGAGTACGACGTCGCCGACAACCTGAGCTCGAGCGACGTGGCCGCGATCAACAGCAACGCGGACACCCATGTCGCCATCGGCTACGGGACGCTCACCTGCTACACCAAGCTCAACGATCAGCAGGGTCCGACGGCCGACATCAACTTCCGCAAGTTCCTGGCTTACGCGTTTGACTACCAGGGCATGATCAAGGCTTTGGGGGGTGACGTCGAGCTCCTGAAGGGGGTCGTGCCGGACAGCACCGAGTTCTACGACTCGTCGGTGGGCGGCTACAAGACCGATCTCAACAAAGCGCGCGAGTATCTCAACAAGACGCAATGGCCCCACGGTGGCGTCAACCTGGACTACGTCATGGTCACCGGGCTGACGCAGGAGCAGACGATCGGTGAGATCTGGCTGGCCCAGCTGAAGAAGTTCAACATCGGCGTCAACATCGTCCAGAAGGTGTGGCCGGACATCGTCTCGTCCTGTCAGTTCCCCAGTGACGCCGCGCCCATGAACTGCATTTTCACCGGGTACAACACGCCGGATCAGTGGTACTCCTCTCAGTGGGCGTCGGCGGCGTGGAACCGGCCCACGGGCGGCGACTTCAACTCATGCACCTTCACCAAGAACAGCCAGATCGACACGCTGGTCTCACAGGTGCGGTCGACGACCAGCGCGTCGGAACAGAAGAAGCTGTATGGTGAGCTCCAGACGCTGGTCCATGAGGAGACCCCCGACATTCCGCTCTTCCTGAGTGCGGACCTGCTGGGCCTCAACAAGCGCGTCAAGGGATACCAGTACGCCGGTCTGATCTCGGTCGACTTCTGGCGCCTGTGGATCCAGGACTGACGAACGTGGTGCCGTGAGTCTTCGCCGCTACATCCTCCGCCGCCTGGCGCTCTTCGTGCCCGTCCTGATCGGGCTGTCGATGATCACGTTCCTGATCTCCCATGTCGTTCCGGGCGACCCGGCGGCCTTCGCCGCCGGGCCCAACGCGACACCGCAGCAGATCGAGAAGGTGCGGCAGCAGTTCGGACTCAACCTGCCCCTGCCCGAGCAGTACCTCCACTACCTGTGGAACGCGCTTCACGGGAACCTGGGTCAGTCCATCGTGAGCCACCACTCGGTGACCCAGGATCTCGTCACCTACTTCCCGAACACCGTGGAGCTGGTCGTGATCTCCACCATCATCACGGTGGCGGTGGCCATCCCGCTCGCCCTGTGGGCGGCGGTAGGGCAGAACCGGTGGCCGGACCACGTCGCGCGCATCCTGTCGCTGGGGTCGATGAGTCTGCCCAGCTTCTGGGTCGCGATCATGCTGCAGATCGCTTTCGCTATGCTGCTGCGGTGGCTGCCGGTCGGGGGGGTGATGAATCCGCTCTATACGCCCCCGCCCACCGTCACGCACTTCCTACTCATCGACGCACTGCTGGCGCGGGACTGGAGTGGCTTTTGGGACGCCTTCGTGCACACGATCCTCCCGTCGTTCACGCTCGCTCTGGGCCAGATCGCGTTCCTGCTCCGGATCCTGCGCTCGGACGTGATCGAGACCCTGCGCAGCGACTGGGTGCGGATGCTCCATGCAAACGGCGTCCCGAATCGCGTCACGATCTGGAAGTACATCCTTAAGAACTCCATGCTGGCGACCGTGTCCGTGTTGGGGTTCACGGTCGGGTTCGCCCTCTCCGGCTCGGTCGTCATCGAGACCGTTTTCGACTGGCCGGGCATCGGGCTCTACTCCGTGAACTCCGCCCTCACGCTGGACTTCGAGCCCGTGATGGGGGCAACCCTGCTGATCGGCATCGCGTTCCTGGTCGTCAACCTGGCGACCGACATCGCCTACGGCTTCCTCGACCCGAGGATCCGCTATGGCTGAGCCGAACGGGGTTCTCACCCGAGGCGGCCCCGCGACCGGCCCGTTCGCCCACTGGCGGGACGAGCATCAGGCCCGGCTGGAGGAGATTCGGCGCGGTGCCTACCGGTTCCTCCAGAACCGGCTTTCGGTCATCGGGCTGGCGATCATCCTGTTCCTGCTCGTCGTCGCCCTGACCGGTCGCTGGTGGGTGCCGTATCCGGCCGACGGACTCGGCGCTGTGCATCCGGCCGAACGGCTGGAGGCTCCCAGCTGGGCACACCTCTTCGGCACCGATGACATCGGGCGCGACGTCTTCACGCGCACCGTCCTGGGTACCCAGACCGCCCTGCTGTCGGGACTGATCATCATCGCCGTGGCGGTCACGATCGGGGTCATCCTGGGCGGCATCGCCGGCTATCTCGGCGGGTGGATCGACGAGCTGATCATGCGAATCACCGACATGACGATGGCGTTCCCGGGCATCTTCCTGGCGCTGGCGATCACCGCGGCGCTCGGCCCCAGCACCATCCACGCCGTCACCGCTCTCTCGCTGACCTGGTGGCAGGGATACGCGCGCCTGGTACAGGGACAAGTACAGAAAGCGCGCGAGGAGGATTACGTGGAGGCGGCCCGTGCCGTCGGCGCGAGGCCGGGCCGGATCATCTTCTCGCACATCATGCCCAACACCATCTCGAGCGTGATCGTGAAGGCTTCGACCGACTTCGGGTTCGCGATCCTGGGTCTCGCCGCGCTGGGCTTCATCGGGGTCGGAACCCAGCCACCCACCCCTGAGTGGGGCGAGATGATCGCGTCCGGCCGCGAGTTCCTCCCCAGCGTCTGGTGGTACTCGACCTTCCCCGGCCTCGCGATGGCCCTCGCGGTGTTCGGCTTCAGCCTGCTCGGCGACGGGCTCCGCGACGTCTTCGATCCGCGGTCGAGAGCCTGATGGAGGGAACTCCGACCCCGCCGATTCTGGAAATCGAGGACCTGCGTGTCGATTTCTCGACCTTCGACGGCACCGCTCGGGTCCTGCAGGGCGTCGACCTCAGACTCGAGCGGAACGAGGTCGTCGGCCTGGTCGGCGAGACCGGGTCGGGTAAGTCGGTGACGGCGCTCTCCGTGCTCGGCCTGCTGCCCCGGCCGCCGTCCAACATCGCAGGCGGCGACGTCCGCATCGAGGGCCGAAGCGTGTTCCGCATGGGACAGGCGGAGCTGCAGCAGCTCCGCGCCCGGAAGGTGGGCATGGTCTTCCAGGACCCGGACACCAATCTGAGCCCGGTGTTCACGATCGAGGACCAGATGGTGGACGCCTGTCTCTGCCGGACCGGACATCCCCAGGACGTGGCCATGCCCTTCCGCCGCCTTTCCCGCGGCGGACGCGAACAGCGGCGGGAAGCGCGCAAGCTCGCCGTGCAGCTGCTCAGCCGGGTCGGCCTGCCGGACGCGAGCCGGCGCATCCGTTCCTACCCACACGAGCTCAGCGGTGGGATGCGGCAGCGGGTCGTGATCGCGATGGCGCTGGCCGGCGACCCGGACCTCCTGATCGCCGACGAGCCGACAACGGCTCTCGACGTATCGACGCAGGCGCAGATCCTGGCGCTGATCACCGGTCTGGTCCGCGAGTTCGACCTGACCGTCCTCCTCATCTCGCACAGCCTCGGGATCGTGGCCCAGCTCTGTGATCGGGTGGCGGTCATGTACTGCGGCCGCGTCGTGGAGACGGGGCCGGTTCGTGACATGTTCGCGCACCCCGCGCACCCCTACACGGTCGGCCTGCTGGGCGCGGTGCCGCGGACCCACTCGACACGTGGCTCTCTGGAGGAGATCCCGGGCAACATCCCCAATCTCTTCCACCCCCCGTCCGGGTGCCGGTTCCACGAGCGGTGCGCGCACGCGATGCCGGAATGCTCGCTCGAGCCGCCCCCGGCGCCGGTGCCGTTGGGAGGGGCTCACGACGTGAGCTGCCATCTCTACGACGACGGGGCACGACCCGAGTTGGTGGCCAGGGCGGCGGCTCGGTGACGCCCCGGCTGGAGGTTCGCGACCTCAACAAGCAGTACCAACTTCGCGGGGGCGCCCGAGGCGAGGTGGTGCGAGCCGTGGACGGGGTCAACCTCTCGGTCCAGCCCGGCACCTCCTACGGCCTGGTAGGCGAGTCGGGCTCCGGCAAGACCACTCTCGGCCGGCTCGCGCTTCGCCTCATCGAGCCCACCTCAGGACAGGTGCTGCTCGACGGCGAAGACCTGGGCCGCCTCAATCCGCGCCAGCTGCGGGAGCAGAGAGCCGAGATGCAGATGGTCTTCCAGAACCCCTACTCCTCGCTCAACCCGCGCAAGACCGTGCGGGCCATCCTGGCCGAGCCGATCGTGGTGCACAAGCGCGCCAGCGGGCGGCGGCTGGATGACCGCGTCAGGGAATTGATCACCCTGGTCGGGCTCCGCGAGGAGCACCTGCAGCGCTTCGCCCACGAGTTCAGTGGCGGCCAGCGCCAGCGCATCGGCATCGCTCGCGCCCTGGCACTCGGACCCCGCCTGATCGTGCTCGACGAGCCCACCTCGGCACTCGACGTCTCCGTCCAGTCGCAGATCCTGCATCTGCTGATCGACCTGCAGAAGCGACTCGGGCTGACCTACCTCTTCATCTCGCACGACCTTGCCGTCATCCGCTATATCTGCGACACGGTCGGAGTCATGTACAGCGGCCGCCTGGTCGAGGAGGCGCCCGTGGCGCGCCTCTTCGACGAGCCCAAGCACCCCTACACGCAGGCGCTGCTGTCGGCGATCCCGGAACCCGACCCGGACCGCCGTTTCGAACCCAAGATCGCGGGCGAGGCGCCGGCCGCCACCGACGGCTGCATGTTCGCTCCGCGCTGTCCGTTCGTCATGGAGCGCTGCCGTGCCGGCGAGGTGCCGCTCCTGTCCGTCGCCGGTGACCACGCAGTCGCCTGCCGCCTCTACGACGGCCAGACCGAGGGAGGAAACGTGAATCTTCGACCCGTGGCTCCGAGCGGAGCAACCACCCGGTGAGCCTGCGACTCGGCATCGACGTAGGCGGGACCAACACCGACGCCGTCGTCCTCGACGAACAGGGTTCCTTGCAGGCGAGCGCCAAGTCGCCGACCACCAAGGACCTGCAGAGCGGCATCGCGAGCGCGATCGGCAAGCTCGTCGAGTCGAACCCGACGCTCGACGTGCAACGGATCACGCACGCGATGCTCGGGACGACGCACTGCACGAATGCGATCCTCGAGCGCCGGAATCTGAACCGGGTCGGACTGGTCCGGGTCGGCGCGCCGGCGACGCTGGCGCTCCCGCCGTTCACCGCCTGGCCCGCCGACCTGCGGGCGGCGGTCGGCGACGCCGCCGTCATCGTCGAGGGTGGCCACGAGTTCGACGGCCGCGAGATCCTCCCCCTCGACGAGGCCGCGGTGCGTGAAGCGGCGAGGTCGTTCCGCGGCCGAGTCGACGCGCTCGCCGTCGTCTCCGTGTTCTCCAGCGTCGACTTCTCGCACGAGCAGCGGGCGGCGGCGATCCTGCTCGAGGAGCTGGGCGACCTCCCGATGACCTACTCGCGTGAGATCGGCGCGCTCGGACTCCTGGAGCGGGAGAATGCGGCGATCCTGAACGCCGCCGTCGTCAACGTGGTCCGTACGGCCGCCCGTGGCTTCGATGCGGCGCTCCGGGCGCACGGCATCGAGGCCCGCCTCTTCTTCAGCCAGAACGACGGCACGCTGATGACGCTGGACTACGCGACGCGGTACCCGATCCTCACCGTGTCCAGCGGGCCATCCAACTCGATCCGCGGCGCCGCGTACCTGTCGCGCCTCAAGAATGCGATCGTCGTCGACGTGGGCGGGACCTCGACCGACGTCGGCGTGCTCGTCAACGGCTTCCCCCGAGAGTCGTCGATCGCCGTCAACATCGGCGGCGTCGCCACCAACTTCCGGATGCCCGACCTGCTCTCGATCGCGCTCGGGGGCGGCACTCGCGTCCACGCCGACGGCGCCCTGCAGCTGGGTCCGGACAGTGTCGGCTACCGGATCGTCGACGAGGCCCGGGTGTTCGGCGGCGGCACCCTGACGACGTCCGACGTCGCGGTCGCCGCCGGCCAGGCCCGGATGGGCGACCCCTCGCGGGTCGCGGACCTCGACCGATCGCTGGTCGCTGCGGTGACCGAGCGAGTCCGGGAGATGGCCGAAGACACGGTCGACCGCATGCGTACGTCGGCGGAGCTGCTCCCGGTGATCATGGTCGGCGGCGGAAGCGTGATCCTGCCCTCGAAGCTGGCCGGCACCGGGACCGTGCACCGTCCCGACCACTACGACGTGGCGAACGCCATCGGGGCCGCCATCGCCCAGTGCAGCGGGGAGATCGACCGTGTGTTCCCGCTCGACGGCACCACCCGTGAGGCGCTGATGGAGCAGGCGCAGGATCTGGCGCGCCAGGAGGCGGTCAACGCCGGGGCCGACCCGGCGACGGTGGAGATCGTCGAGGTGCACGAGGTGCCGCTCGCCTATCTGCCGAACCGCGCCACCCGAATCCGCGTGCGAGCGTCGGGCGATCTGGCCGAGCTGTCGGCATGACCTGGGACGTCACGCGCGCCGACCTCGACCGGATCGCGGTCGGGGCGGGCATCCTCGGCGCCGGAGGCGGGGGCAACCCGGCCCGCGGCAAGCTGAAGGCGCTGAAGGAGCTCGACCAGGGTCGCAGGCTCCGGGTGGTCACGCTGGAGGAGCTCCCCGACGAGGCGCTGGTGGTGCCGATCGGCGGCATGGGCGCTCCCACCGTGGGGCTCGAGAAGCTGGGCCGCGACGACGACTCGGCGATCGCGGTGCAGGCGATCGCCGACCGCTTCGGCGTCGAGATCGCGGCCACGGTGCCGATCGAGGTCGGCGGCGGCAACTCGATCTCCCCCCTGATCGCGGCGGCGCAGCTCGGCCTGCCGATGGTCGACGCCGACGGCATGGGCCGCGCGTTCCCGGAGACCAGCATGATCAGCTACTACTTCGACGGGCACGCGACGTCGTGCGCGATCATGGTCGACTCCCGGCACCGCAAGATCACGTTCGAAGGGATCGCGGGGTCGGTCGAGATGGAACGGCTGTCGCGCGCGATGTGCGTACAGCTGGGCGGCACCGCGCAGGTGGCCGACGCTCCGATCTCGGTCCGGCGGCTGAAGGAGGTGGCCATCCCGAGGACCCTGAGCTGGGCGCGCGATCTCGGCGACGCCGTCCTGCGGGCGCAGCGCGGCCAGGCGGATCCCGTGGAGGCGATCTGCCGGGCCAGCGGCGGGCGGCGTTTCTTCGCCGGGAAGGTGGTCGACGTCGACCGGCGGGTGGAGCGCGGCTACAACTTCGGCAAGCTCGTGCTGGAGGGGACCGACGCCTCCCGCGGGAGCACCGCGACGATCGAGCTGCAGAACGAGTTTCTGATCCTGCGCATCGACGATTCGATCGAGGTGACGGTGCCCGACCTGATCACGCTGGTTGACCAGGAGCGGGGCCTCCCGATCACCACCGAGGTCGTCCGGTACGGGCTGCGGGTGCAGGTGCTCGGCATCCCCGCGCCGGCGCAGTTGAAGACCGAGCAGGCGCTGCGGTGGGTGGGACCGCGGGCCTTCGGGTACGACCTCGATTTCGCGCCACTCGCGTTGGCGACGGTAGCGGCTTAGTCGTGCCCTGGGAGATCACGCCTGCCGATCTCGACCGGATCGCGATCGGCGCCGGCATCCTCGGTGCCGGCGGCGGCGGCAACCCCGCACGCGGCCGCCTTCGCGCGCAGCTGGAACTCGAGGCCGGCCGTCACTTCCACGTGCGGCGTCTGGAGGAGCTGCCCGACGACGCGCTCGTCGTCCCCATGGGCGGCATGGGAGCGCCAACCGTGGGGTTGGAGAAGATCGGCCGCGGCGACGAGGGAGAGCTCGCCGTGCGCGCGATCGAGGACCATTTCGGGGTCGAGGTCGCCGCCACCGTCCCGATCGAGATCGGTGGCGGCAACTCGATCGCGCCGCTGATCGCCGCCGGACGGCTTGGGCTATTCACCGTCGACGCCGACGGGATGGGCCGCGCCTTTCCCGAGGGCAGCATGATCAGCTACTACTTCGACGGGAAGGCGCCGGTGGCCATCATGATCGACTACAAGCACCGCAAGATCACCTTCGAGGGCATCCCCGGGACGGTCGAGCAGGAGCGGGTCATGCGCGCCATGTGTGTGCAGCTCGGCGGCGGCGCGATGGTCGCCGACGCGCCGATCACGGTGGCGCGGATGAAGGAGGTCGCGATACCCAACACTCTGAGCCAGGCCCGCGACCTGGGCGACGCGGTGCTCCGCGCCCAGCACGGAGGCGGCGACCCGGTCGACGAGATCTGCCGGGTGAGCGGCGGACGCCGGTTCTTCCGCGGCAAGCTGACCGACGTCGACCGCCGTGTCGAGCGCGGCTACAACTTCGGCCGGCTCATGCTCGACGGCACCGACGAGTGGCGGGGGTCGACCGCGGTCATCGACGTGCAGAACGAATACCTGATCATCACTGTCGACGGCGAGGTCCTGGCCACCGTTCCCGACATCATCACCCTGGTCGACGTCGAGCGCGGGCTGCCGGTGACCACCGAGGTCGTGCGGTACGGCCTTCGCGTACAGGTGCTGGGCATCCCGGCGGCCCCGCAGCTGAAAACGGACCAGGCGCTGCAGTGGGTGGGGCCTCGGGCCTTCGGGTACGACCTCCCATTCTCGCCGCTCGCCGCGGCCACCCCCGCAGCCTCATGAGCTGGGACATCACCCCGGGGGATCTTGACCGCATCGCCATCGGAGCAGGCATCCTCGGCGCCGGCGGGGGCGGTAACCCCGAGCAAGGCCGGCTCAAGGCTTTGCGCGAGCTGGAGCTCGGCCGTCGGTTGACCGTGGTCGGGCTCGGCGAGCTGCCCGACGACGCGCTCGTGGTGCCGGTCGGCGCCATGGGGGCACCCACGGTCGGCATGGAGAAGCTGGGCCGGGGCGACGAGGCGGCGCGCACCGTCCGCGCCATGGGCGAGTACCTCGGTGTCGAGATCGCCGCCACCGTCCCGGTCGAGATCGGTGGGGGGAATTCGATCGAGCCGCTCATCGCGGGAGGTCAGCTCGGGATCCCCACCGTCGACGCCGACGGGATGGGACGAGCCTTCCCCGAGACCTCGATGATCAGCTTTTACTTCGACGGTCACGCCACCAAGACCTCGATCATGATCGACGTCCGGCACCGGAAGATCACGTTCGAGGGCATTGCCGGCACCCACGAGCTGGAGCGGATCACCCGGTCGATGTGTGTCCAGTTCGGCGGGACCGCGCTGGTCGCCGACGCGCCCCTGACGATCGCCCGTCTCCGCGAGACCGGTATCCCGCATACGTTGACGCAGGCGCGTGAGCTCGGAGCTGCGGTGCTGCGAGCACAGGGCGGCTCCGCCGACCCCGTGGAGGAGATCTGCCGGGTGAGCGGCGGACGACGTTTCTTCCGCGGCAAGCTGACCGACGTCGATCGGCGTGTGGAGCGCGGCTACAACTTCGGCCGTCTGACGCTGGAGGGCACGGACGAGAGCCGCGGCAGCGTCGCGACCATCGACGTCCAGAACGAGTTCCTGGTGCTCCGTATCGACGGCGAGGTCGCGATGACGGTGCCCGACATCATCACGCTGGTCGACCAGGAGCGAGGCCTACCGATCACGACCGAGGTGGTCCGCTACGGGCTGCGGGTGCAGGTGCTGGGCATCCCCGCGGCGCCGGAGCTCAAAACCGAGCCGGCGTTGCGGTGGGTCGGCCCCCGCGCGTTCGGTTACGACCTCGACTTCACCCCCCTGCCGGTGGCGGAGAAGGTCCCGGGATGATTCACCCCACGAAACTCCGCAAGCTCCGTTACGCCTTCCCCACGAGGCTCCGCGAGCTCCGCCCCGCGGGGACCCCGGCAGGAGGGGTCGCGAAGTGACCTGGGACGTCACGCCGGCCGATCTGGACCGCATCGCGATCGGCGCCGGCATCCTGGGTGCCGGCGGTGGCGGCAACCCGGCCCGTGGGCGGGTGCTGGCACGGCTCGAGCTGGAGGCCGGCCGGCGCCTTCGCGTCGCGGGGCTCAAGGAGCTGGCGGACGATGCCCTGGTGGTGTCGGTGGGCGGGATGGGCGCGCCCAGCGTGGGCCTGGAAAAGCTGGGCCGGGGCGACGAGGGGGCCATCGCGGTGCAGGCGATGGCCGACCACTGCGGGGTGGAGGTTGCGGCCACGGTACCGGTCGAGATCGGCGGCGGCAACTCGATCGCGCCGCTGATCGCCGCCGGCCGGCTCGGGCTCGTCACCGTGGATGCCGACGGCATGGGCCGGGCCTTCCCGGAGCACCACATGATCAGCTACTACTTCGACGGGGTCGCCTCGCCGTGCGCGATCATGGTCGACTCGAAGCACCAGAGGTTCACGTTCGAGCAGATCCCGGGGACGGTCGAACAGGAGCGGATCCTGCGGTCGATGGTCGCCACGCTGGGAGGCGGTGCGATGGTCGCCAACGCCCCGATCCCGGTGGCCCGTCTCCGGGAGGTCGCGATCCCGGACACGCTGAGCCAGGCCCGCGACCTCGGCGATGCCGTCTTGCGAGCGCAGGGCGGCAGCGCCGATCCAGTAGACGAGATCTGCCGCGTCAGCGGTGGGAGGCGCTTCTTCCGAGGCCGGCTCACGGACGTCGATCGGCGGACCGAGCGGGGCTTCAACCTGGGCCGGCTGACACTCGCCGGCACCGACGAGTGCCGGGGCTCGACGGCGGTCATCGACGTGCAAAACGAGTTCTTGGTGCTGCGAATCGATGGGGAGGTAGCGATGACGGTTCCCGACATCATCTCGCTGGTTGACCAGGAGCGAGGTCTGCCGGTCACCACCGAGGTGGTGCGCTTCGGGCTGCGTGTCCAGGTCCTGGGCATTCCGGCCCCGCCACAGCTCAAGACCGAACAGGCGCTCCGTCACGTCGGGCCCCGTGTCTTCGGGTACGACCTGGACTTCCGGCCCCTGGAGCCGGCGATGGCCCGATGAGCTGGGACGTCACGGCGAGCGACCTCGACCGGATCGCGATCGGCGCCGGGATCCTGGGTGCGGGCGGCGGCGGCAACCCTGAGCAGGGTCGCCAGCGTGCGCTGCGGGAGTTGGCGGCGGGCAGGCGGCTGCGGGTCGTCGGTCTCGACGAGCTCGAGGACGATGCCCTGGTGGTCCCGGTCGGCGGGATGGGCGCGCCCACGCTCGGGATCGAGAAGATCGGCAAGGGTGACGAGGCGACGATCGCGGTCCAGGCGATCGCCGAGAGCTACGGCGTCGAGATCGCCGCCACCGTCGCGGTCGAGATCGGAGGGACCAACTCGGTCGTCCCCTTGATCGTGGGCGGACACCTCGGCCTGCCCGCGGTCGACGCCGACGGGATGGGCCGCGCCTTCCCCGAGGGCAGCATGATCAGCTACTACTTCGACGGCCGTGCCCCGGCTCGGTCGATCATGGTCGACGCCCGGCATCGGAAGATCACCTTCGAAGGCGTGCAGGGGACGGTCGAGCTGGAGCGGCTGGCCCGGGCCATGTGCGTGCAGCTCGGAGGTCGGGTCTTTGTGGCGGACGCCCCGATCACCGCGGCGCGCCTGCGCGAGACCGCGATTCCGGCCACGCTGAGCTGGGCGCGGGATCTGGGTGACTCGGTCCTGCGCGCTCGCGGAGGCAACCGGCAGCCGGTGGAGGAGATCCTTCGCGCCGGCAGAGGGCGGCGTCTCTTCGCGGGCAAGGTGACCGACGTCGAACGACGAGTCGAGCGCGGCTACAACTTCGGTCGTATCCGGTTGGAAGGGACGGACGAGAGCCGGCGCAGCATCGCCACCATCGACCTCCAGAACGAATACCTGGTGCTGCGAATCGACGGCGAGGTGGCGATGACGGTGCCCGACATCCTTTCGCTGGTCGACCAGGAGCGGGGACACCCGATCACGACCGAGCTGGTCCGCTACGGGCTGCGGGTGCTGGTGCTGGGCATCCCGGCCGCGCCGCAGCTCAAGACGGAGCTGGCGCTGACGCGGGTGGGACCCCGGGCGTTCGGGTACGACCTCGACTTCATCCCTCTCACGCCGGTTGCCGGCGTCGCCTCGTGACCCCGGACGTTCCCGCGGGTCCGTCCGCGCGTTGGAGGGCTGAGCGCGCCTGACGCCATTTCGGTGTGGGGGTTGACAGGAGGTTGAATCGATGGCGGTACGGCCGATCGGGGTCGACGAGCTGTGGGACATGGTGCTCGGTGGCGCCGCCCTGGCGACGGGTGGGGGTGGGGTCGCGCCCACCCGTGAGGAGTTCGACGCGCAGGTCGGGCCGGCCCTGGAGAGCGGCTTGAAGCCGGCTCTGGTTCCGGCGAGCGAGGTCCCCGAGGAAGGGCTGGTGTACATGGGGGTCGGCGTCGGAGGCGGTGTTCGCCGTGAGGAAAAGGAGGTCTGGCTCGCGAATCCGGGGTGGGATGCCCGGTCGCGACCAGGCTTCGATCACGCGAGGTGGATCGACGCACGGCTTCAGGAAAATGAGTGGCTCTATCCTTCGTGCACCTGGTCCGAGCGGCCGGCCGCCGATCCGATGGGGCTGGCGGAGAGGAGGCTCGAAGAGATCGTCGGCGAGCCGAGCGTCGCCGACATCACCTTCGAGATCGGGCCGAGGGTCTACGCCACGCTGCTGCGCTCCGCGGGCCGGGGGCGGCCGGTGGTAGACGCGGATACCGCGGGCTATCGGGCGGTACCCGAGGTGTCCCTGTCGTCGCTCAACGTCGCGGAGGTGCCGATCACCCCGGCGGTGCTGGTGACAGCCTGGGGCGACCTGCTGGTTCTGGAGAAGGTCCTCAATTGGCAGCGGTACGAAGACCTGGCCCGACACGTTGCGGTCTCGTGCGGAGGTGGCGTGTCCGGGATGGCGGCCTTCCGCGGGGATGCCATCGAGCGTGGGGCGGTGCAGGGAAGCATATCCAAGGCGATCGAGGTCGGGCGAGCCATTCGCGAGGCCGTCGACGCCGGCCGCGATCCCACGTCGGCGGCGGCGCAGGCGGCCGGGGGCCACATTCTCTTCCGTGGGCGCGTCCTCGCCCAGTTGAACGAGGACAAGGGGGCGTTCATCTGGGGCGACGAGCGTCTCGAAGGCACCGGCGAGTTCGCCGGCCATGCGTTTCGCGTCTGGTACAAGAACGAGAACCACATGACGTGGCTGGACGGGCGGCCCTACGTCATGTCACCCGACCTGGTCACGGTCCTCGACGCCCGGACCGGGCGGGGCCTCTCGAACTTCGCGGCGAGCGACTGGACGTGGGGTCGCGAGGTCGCGGTCCTGGGCGTGCCCTGCGCCCCCGTCTGGCGCACCGAGCGTGGCGCCCGCATCTTCAATCCGCTCCGCTGGGGATTCGCGTGTGAGTACGTGCCGATCGACCGGGCGATGAGATGACGCGCCCTGGCAAGGCGGTGGGACCGACGGCGTCGGAGGAAGTGTCATGAAGCTGAGCCGCCGGCTGGAAACCAGAGATGACCTCGAGGATTTCGTGAACGGGCTGGTGCTGTACGGGACGGGGGGCGGGGGCGGGCCGGCGGCCCCGATCGTGGATCGGCTGACGGCCGCCGGTGCAGCCGGGGCATCGATCGGCTGGGTCGACATCTCCGAGCTGCCGGATGACGCGTGGTGCGTGAGCGTCGGTGGGGTAGGCGGGAGGACTCCGCCCGGCGGCCCCGACCCGGCCATCCTGCGGCGGTGCCGCCTCGGCGAGCCGGTCTTCAGTGACTCCAAGGACATGCAGGTGGCGGCGGCCCGCACGCTCGCCGAGCTCGCGGGTGTGGAGCTCGGCGCGCTGGTGGCGGTCGAGCTTGGCAGCGGGAACACCGTGATCCCGCTCCTGGTGGGGCTGGACCTGGGTATCCCGCTGGTCGACGGCGACTACTGCGGCCGCGCCAAGCCGGAGATCCAGATGTCGATCCTGGAGCTCGAGGGCAGGGGGCCCTGCCCGCTCGTTTTCCTCGATCGCTGGGGGGACGTGGTGCACCTGCCGGAGGCGGCGAGCACCCCCATGGTCGACCGGATCGGCCGCGAGCTGTGCACCGCCGCGCAGGGCGGGAGTGCCAGCGCCCGCTCGCTCCTCCCCGCCGCCGAGGCGGCGAGGTGCCTGGTCCGTGGGTCCTGTGAAGCCGCCTTCCAGGCGGGTCGGACGCTGCGACGGGCACGAGCGTCGGGCAGAGATCCGGTGGAGTCGGTGATCGAGCAGCTGGGCGGCGTCCTGGCGTTCGAGGGGGTGGTGGAACGGACGGAGGAGGACCCGGGGAGCGGCTATCAGTTCAGGCTGTGCACCCATCACCTTCGGGGGACGGGGGCCAGCGAGGGACGCACGAGCGCGATCTGGGTCAAGAACGAGCACCACGTGCTGTGGGTGGATGGGGAACCCCTGGTCACCAGCCCCGACATCATCGCGGTGCTGGCACGGCCTACCGGCCGGCCGCTGACGAACGGGGAGATCCAGGCCGGGCTCGAGGTCGCGGTGATCGGAGCTCCGCCCCTCGACCCCCGCTGGGGGACTCCGGAGGGGATCGAGCTGTTCGGTCCCGGTGCTTTCGGATTTTCGTTCGACTACCGGCCGGTCGATCGGTCGGGAGCGTAGAACGCCGCTGTCACCGCTGGTTGGAGGCTCTGACGATGATCACCGAGGACAATGCCGCCCGGCTCGACCAGCGGACGGCCGTCGAGCTGCTGTGCCACCTCGCCGCGAGCGCCGAGCTGTGCGTGTCCGAGCCGATCCACTACGGCACCTTCCGCCTGCTCGACGCCGCATCGCGACTCTCGGCGGCGCTGCTTGCCGGCGGTCTCGACGACCCGTGGCTGCGAGACCTGCAGCGTGAGATCGATGAGAAGAAGGTTCTGATGATGCACGACCGCGACGCCTACTTCGCCTTCCTCCCGCAGGTCTCGCGCCGGCTCGCCGAGCACCTGCGGGAGATCGCGGATCAGGACGGCGAAGAAGGGGAGGGCCGGGTCGAATGACGGGAGAGGTACGGCCGAAGGACCTGCTGGCGCTGCTCGCGACCCGCCGTGTCTGCCGCGATTACACGTCCGAGCCCCTGGAGGAGAACGACCTCCTGCTGCTCCTGGATGCCGCACGCTGGGCGACGAGTGCCGGCAACACCCGCGTTCAGCGGTTCCTCGTTCTCCAGGACCCGGAGCAGATTCGCCGGGCCAAGGCGCTGGCCCCGGGGGTCCTGGCGACGCCGCCGGCGATCATCGTGATCTGCACCGACCTGGACGCGGCGGTACGGGCGGAGGTGAGAGTGGAGCGCGACCCCAGCGTCTACATCGACGTCGGCACCGCGGCGATGTCGATGATGGCGGAGGCCCACGCACTCGGCCTCGGCACCTGCCCCGCCACGTCCTTCAGCCAGGAGGGAGTGCGGACCGTGCTTGGGCTCCCCCCACAGTGCAGACCGGAGATGCTCCTCCTCGTCGGCCATCCTCGGACCGCCACCACGGCCGCCGCTCCGCGGACGCCTCGCCATCCCAGCCGCAGGCTCTTCGAGCTCGCCTACTGGGAGCGCTACGGCGACCCTCCCCCCGAACGCCTGGTGCCGGGGGCGTGACCGGCAGCATCGGGGGTGGCAGGAGGGCCATGACCTACGCGGAATGGCAGAGTGAGCGGCGCTCTGCCCTGACGTCACCTACCGGCAACCTGGCGCTGGTCGGGTACCAGCCGGTGACCGGTCACGAGCCGGAACCGATTGGCGAGCTTCCCGCCTCGGTATCCCTGCCTGAGGCGGGCGGGGGCGTGCTGATCACGGCGGCCGCCGGCAGCGGGGTGTCCGCCGGTGGTCAGGTCATCGATGGCACCGTCTTCGTGAACCGGCTGCAGCCGGACGGTACCCCGATCGTGAGGTGCGGTCGCTACAGCCTGGATGTCTTCTCCCTCGACGGGACGGACCACGAGCTCCGAATCTATGACTCCCAGGCTCCAAATCTTGCGAGCTTCGATCACGTCGAGTACTACACAGAGGATCCCCGCCTCGTGGTCCGCGGGACCTACCACGCGTACCCGGAGCTGCAGCGGGTGCCCTGGGACTTCACACGAGCCTCCGACTCGGGGCACAGGAAGCACGTACCCGGCATCATCGATATTGCCATCGAGGGCCGGCAGTACTCTCTGCTGGCGTTCCATGACGGAGCGATGCTGGTGCTCGTCTTCTCGGACGGGACGACAGGCGTGGAAAGCTACGCTCCCGGCCGCTTCCTTCGCCTGGCAGCACCCGAGTCCACGAGCGCGGTCACCCTGGACTTCAACCGTACATTCATCCCGCCCTGCGGTTTTTCCGATTACTACAGCTGCCCGATCCCGCCGCCGCAAAACCGAATCGCGGCGCCGATCCGGGGCGGCGAGCGGCGAGTACGGTGGAGTCACGGCGGCTCTCACGGGTAGAGCCGCCGTGGCGGCTCGCTACCGGTCTGGCGGGTGCACAGCGGACCAGTCGGCTGCCATGTCGATCACTGTCCAGTTGTGCTCGGCGGCCGCCGTGTGAAGCTGCTCGGTGCCGCTGCCGAGCACGGGGTCCCGCTGGTACGCATACTCCCGCTCACCGTCGGTGTGATCCACCACCAGCTGCAGGCTCCGATACGGGCTGCTCGCGCTCCACTCGAGCATGGCCAGGTCGCCGTCCGTGTTCCCGGCGGCGAGAATCGGGCGCTGCCCGATATGGGTATGGATCGACGCCGGCTTCTGGGGTCCGTCGTTGACGACCTGGATGGCGGCGCTCTTCACCAGCTCCGGCCCGCCGGGGCCCATGTGAAACTCGGTGCCGCCCACGCTGCCGATCACGCGATACCGCGGAAGGCCGTAGGCATCGGACGCGAACGTTCGCATGAAATCGGTTCCGCCACCCGAGAAGATCCAGCAGGAGAACCCCTCGCCGTCGAGCAGTCCCAGCAACTCCAGCATCGGCTGATACACCATGGCTGGATACGGTCTCCCGAACCGTGGATGCCGGGCGCCGGCCACCCATCGCCGGCACACATCCTCGAACTCATCGGTGCTGATCCCGGCGTGCGTCAGCTTCAGCAGATCCATCAGGGCCGGCATCCCGCCGGCTCGCAGTCGCTCCACGCTGGTCGGGTGACCCAGCTCCTGTGCCCGGTCGAGCGCAAACGCGAGCTGTGCGTACATGGGCAGCTCGGTCCACAGCGTGCCGTCGTTGTCGAACACCGCGATGCGATCGGGCGCCGGCACAAAGTCGGCCGAATCAGGGTCGGTCGCCGCGCGGACGAAGTCGACGATCGACTGTTTTGCGGCCGTCTCACGCCAGCTCGGGAGCTGATCACCGGTCATACCCTCACTATCTCCTCTCCCGCACCTGACACGCGTGAGGGGACCCGCCTCCTCAGACAGATCCCGGCAGCTGCGCCTCTCGGCTCGGGAGCGGCTTTGGGAGACTATCCCCCATGCATCCGAAGCCGGCCTTCGCTACCGATCCCGCGACTGCGGCGTACTACGACCGTCGGGCCACCGAGTACGACCAGTGGTACGGGGGGAAGGCCTGTACGCGCGCCGGGAGCGACCGGGCTGGCACGAGGAGGTGGCCCGGGTGGTCGAGCTGGTTCACGACCTGCCTCCGGCGCGCACGCTGGATGTCGCCTGCGGTACCGGCTTTCTCACCCGGCACCTCCGCGGATTCGTGGTCGGAGTGGATCTGAGCCCGTCGATGGTCGACATCGCTCGCTCACGGCTGCCGGGAGGGGCGGCCGTCGTGGGCGACGCCTTGCGCCTGGCGGTGGCAGACCACTCGTTCGATCGGGTGTTCACCGGCCACTTCTATGGACACCTCTCGCCGGTTGAGCGGCAAACCTTTCTGGGCGAGGCCCGGCGCGTGGCCGGCGGGCTGGTCGTGGTCGACGCCGCCCGTCGCCCGGGGATCGAACCAGAGCAGTGGCAGGACCGGGTTCTCAATGACGGCTCCCGCCATCGGGTCTACAAGCGATACTTCTCCGCGGGCCAGCTCGGCCGTGAGCTGGGCGGCGAAACCCTGTTCGACGGTGCCTGGTTTACGGCCGCCAGGGTCAGGTGGTGCGCGGGGTAGGGTCACAGTGTCCACAGTCCGACGCTACCGAGCGCGAGGTAGGGTCCGAGTGTCCACACTCCGACGCTGCCTTGGCCCCGCAGCCGCCTCGGGTGCAGCTCACGTTCCCGTGAGCCGTTCGACCACCTGGGCGAACGCGTCCAGATTGCTGTCCCAGGTAGCGATGTAGGAGAACCCGTACCGCTCGCGCACTGCTCGCAACCGCTCGACCATCTCCTCGACGGTCCCGATCAGGCAGTGTGGCGATTCCAGCAACTGCTCGACGGTCACCTCTCCGGGGCGCATCCCATACCGCTGCCGGGCCATGTCGATGAACGACTGCGCCGCCCGGCGAGGATCGCCCGTCACCATCACGACCGGGACCAGGATGTTCAGCTCCAAGGCCGGGAAGCGCTCTCCGGCCTCGGCGCGGACCCACGCTACCTTGCGGGCGGTCGCCTCAGCCGTCATGTTCGTGAAGTCAAGCCCGCCACCCGGTCTCGATCGCACATTCACGCTCACGATGTCCGCCTCGCGGGCGGCCAGCGCGAGTATCCGCCTGCCGCCACCACCGAGCAGCAATGGGGGGCGGGGCCGTTGTACTGGTCGTGGCGAGCCGATCAGATCCTGCGCCGTGTAGTAACGGCCCTGAAACGTCACCGGCTCCCCGGTGAAGAATCCCTTGACCAGGTCCACCGCCTCCGCCAGCCGCTCGATGCGGACGAGTGGCGGGTCCATCGTGACACCCGGCTGGGAGTAGTCCTCAGCGGCGTATCCGGTCCCCAGCCCGACCTCCATCCGGCCTTCCGACAGCACGTCGAGGCTGGCCACCTCGGCCGCCAGCTGGGCCGGATGCCGGAAGTCGTTGGCGAAGACGAAGCTGCCCAACCGGACCTGGTTCGTCGCCGCGGCCGCGACGGCGAGGGCGGTGAGCGGGGCAAGCTGCCTTCCGATTGATCGTCGACCAGCAGGGTGTCGAAACCCAGCGCCTCGACCTTGCGGGCCAGGTCACACCATGCCGCCCGAGACGTCGGCTGGAGACGCTGGGCTTCGAGCCCGAAGCGAAACGGTCGCGCTCGTACCCCGTCGCCACCCCCGGTCCGCGGAACCGCTGCCGGGCGCATGGAGTTCAGACCGGGCCGGCTTGGAACGGAACGTCGATCCGATCCGAAGGCAGATCTACCGGGTCCATGGCGACAGCCTGCCACCGCCAACCCGCCCGCGCCATCGGGGTTTCCCCTAGTCTTGACGGCCCTGGCAGCGCCGCCTGACGCGGACCACGGCTCGCATCAGACGGCGATCGCCTCCGTGAGACGCGCGTGGGCGAGCACGGTGCTGATCTCCCGCCTGACCTCCTCAGACACTGGAAGCAGCGGGCGTCGTGCGGGGCCGACTCGCCGTCCCTGCAGTTCGATCGCGCACTTGAGACGCGCCGTCATGTCCGGCCGGTCGATGATCCGCCAGATCGGGAGCATCCGCTCGTGCAGCTCGCGTGCGCGTCCGAGGTCGCCTGCCTGGCAGGCGTCCCAGAGCTGCACGGAGAGGTCGGGGACGACCGAGAGAATGCCCGCGACCGAGCCGTGAGCACCCATCAGGTAGCTCGGCATCAGCAGCGCGTCCACCGCACTCAGGACGCGGAGCGGGCTCTTCGTCTCGTGGACTCCGCGCAGCAGGTCGGCCAGCTTGTGGATGTCGCCGCCGCTCTGCTTGACGGCGACGACGTGCGACTGCTCGGCCAGCTGGAGGAGCGTCTCGGGAAGGATCGTGTTCCAGGGAACGACGTTGTAGATCACGATCGGCAGTCCGACCGCGTCGCCGATCTCCTGGTAGTAGGCGAGCGTGCCGTCGCGTCCGGGACTGAAGAGGTAGTGCACCGGGGTGACCTGGAGGGCCTGGACGCCGGTCGCGCCGACGGCCTTCCCATACCGGATCACCGCCCGCGTGGAGTCCTGGATGATCCCGCTCACCACCGGGACCCGACCTCCGACCTCCTCGAGCGCGATCTCGGCGACCCGCACCGACTCCTCGACCGTCAACGTGTGGCCCTCGCCGGTACTGCCGGTCACCGTCAAGCCGTGGACGCCGGCGGCCAGGCACCGCCGGATCTCTTCACGGAAGGCGTCCTCGTCGAGCTCCTCCCGCTCATCGAAGGGCGTTACCAGGGGTGGGATCACACCATGCAGATCCAGCGTCATGTGGTCGGGCCTCCTTCATTCCGGGGTGGTGGCAGCGATGTCTGAGCGTCCATATATTATCGATAATGCACGTGGAGCGTCAACATCCGGCTCCACGGGAGGTAGCTTGTCGATAATGCGTGCCGACCCTTACCAGGACCTCGCGCGTCCCCGCGTGGACGGTCACGGGCTTCAAGGCGAGATCCACGACGCCCTTCGGGAAGCCATCCTCGCCGGCAGCCTGCCGCCCGGAGCCCGGCTCCTCCAGGCTCCGCTCGCCGAACACTTCGGAACCAGCCAGACCCCGGTCCGTGAGGCTCTCCGCCGCCTCGTCCAGGAGAACCTGATCGAGTACGTGCCTCGTCGCGGAACCTTCGTCAGGCAGCCGGAGCGGACCGAGGTCGAGGATGTCTACTCGCTGCGCGCCGAGTTGGAGGTGTGGGCGGCTCACCGGTTCCCTCTCCGCGCCACGGCACGACAACGGGCCGACCTCGGCCGCCACCTGCGAAACCTGAGCAGGGCCGCCGCGGCCGATGACTACCAGGGTTTCGTCGACGCCGACATGGCCCTTCACCAAACAATCTGCGAGGGCTCCGGGAGCCGGTTGTTGGTGGAGATCTGGACCGCGATGGACAGCCGCGTCCGGGGCCTGCGCACCTCCACCCGGCCGGCAACCACGCGCCGCTACCCCGAGCTGGCGGTCGAGCACCAGGAGATCGTGGAGGGGCTCCTGGGGGGCGACGTGCCGGCCGCCGAGAGAGCCCTCCGCACCCACCTTGCCAGGGGCCCGGCCGACCTCCTGGAACCGGCGGAGTAGGGACCGGCCCGCGACCCCGCGCGCTGTGGATCGGGATGGCCCGGGTCAGTGCCGGGGTCAGCGCGGAGTGAGCTTGGTCGGCCATCCGCCGGCTGCTCCGCAGCGGAGACGCTGGTGGCCTCGATCAGGTCACCGGCGCCCTCCCGTCGCCTCTTCGCCGCCCGGCCCAGAGCCCCGATCGATTGGTAAATGGTTTCAGTTAGCTGCCCTGGGCGACGGCATCCTTGAGTAGACGGAGGGGTGAGATGAGCAGTCCTTTCGCAACTGCGTCCTGATATCCTCGGGCTGCCCCCGACGGCCCGGATTCCGGAGAACGGCTCATGGCTGTCACCGCCCGCAGTTGGACCCAGGTTTTCGACCGGGGAGAACGCAGGCGTCTGGCGGGCTTCTACGGGCTCGTCGTCCTCCTCCACGTGCTGGGGTTCGGCCTCCTCATCATGTTCGCCGGCCAGTACCCGGCGTTCGTCGGTCTGGGGCTGCTGGCGTACACGTTCGGGCTTCGTCACGCGTTCGACGCCGACCACATAGCGGCCATCGACAACACCACCCGCAAGCTCCTGCAGCAGGGAAAGAAGCCGGTCGGCGCCGGTTTCTTCTTCTCCATGGGCCACTCGACGATCGTCTTCGTGATCGCCCTTCTGCTTGCCCTGACGGTGCGGACGGTCGTCAGGAGCGTGGTCTCGAACGGCGGGATGCTGCACGACGTCGGGGGATTGATCGGCACAGCCGTGTCGGGTCTCTTCCTGATCGCGATCGGGATCTTGAACCTGCTGGTGCTCCTCGACATCATTCGCGTCTACCGCCGGATGCGACATGGGCACTACGACCCGGACTCCCTCCAGGAGCAGCTCGTCGCCGGCGGGATCTTCACCCGGATGTTCTCGGGGCTCTTCAAGTTCGTGAACGAGAGCTGGCAGATGTATCCGATCGGCGTGCTCTTCGGTCTCGGCTTCGATACCGCCACCGAAGTCGCGCTGCTGGGTATCTCGGCGGGCGCCGCGGCCAAGGGGCTGAACTTCCTCGCCGTGATCTCCCTGCCGCTGCTGTTCACGGCCGGGATGTCGGTCATGGACACGACCGACGGCGCCTTCATGTCCAAGGCGTACGGGTGGGCGTTTTCGAACCCGATTCGCAAGGTCTTCTACAACCTGACGGTCACCTCGCTCTCCGTCTTCGTCGCCCTCTTCGTCGGCCTGGTCGAGGTGATGCAGATCCTGAGCACCACGCTGGGTGCGCAGGGCGGGTTTTGGGCCTTCGTCAACGACCTCGATTTCGAGACCCTTGGGCTCGTCATCGTGGGCGCGTTCATCGTGACCTGGGTCGGCGCCTTCAGCTACTTCAAATACGGGCGGGTCGAGGAGCGTTGGACCGCCCGGGTTCGCGAGGGAAGCGGTGATCCGCCTTGACAGGGCGGTGGTAGGCTGATCCGCGAAAGGACAATCAGGAGATGAACGGCAGCGTGGAAACACACGAGGGACCGACCGTGAGTCCCGGGATGCGCCGAACGCGTCAACGGCAGCTTGTGTGGGAAGCGCTGCGTGAGCTGGGACCACATCACACCGCGGACGACATCCTCGCGTACCTTCGAAGCAGGTACCAGATCGGGCTCCCGAAGAGCACGGTCTACCGAGCGCTTGACACCATGCTCGAAACGGGAGACGCCACCGCCTGCCGCCTCGACGACGCGGGTCTCCGATACGAGATCGCCGAGACGCCGCACGCCCACGCGATCTGCACCGGCTGTGGCCGGGTGTTCCACATCGATGACCTGGCGCTGAAGGTTGCCGCCCAGGAGCTGGTGGGCATGCACGACTTTCTGCCCCTTCGAGCCGACTTGACCGTGCGGGGGCTCTGTGCCACCTGCCGCGTCGACGCACCTGCCCCGGACCCCGAATAGAGAGGCCCACTCTCAACCGCCGGAGGACGCAGGCCCCCGGCCATCTGTCGACAGATGGCCGCTGTAGAACCCGGAAACCGGGACATGTGTCGACAGATGGCCAGGGGGGTGGGGGAAGGGGTGGGTGTGGTTTGCAGAGACCCGCCGGGTGTGAGAGGATCAGCGCGAGGGTAGGTCAAGGGAGCGTCAGCGAAGACGGCAGACGGGAGGCGTTCTATGGATGGTGACGACAGTGGCGCCGGCAGCGCCACCCAGGATCCACGCGCACCGCGACCGCAGTCATCCAGGTCCATCCCCTGGGTGCTCGCCGCCGGCACCGTGATCCTGGCCCTCGTGGCGGGGGTCATCGGGGGCCTGATCGGCTACGCGATCCACCCCAGCTCTGGCAGCGCTTCCTCGAACATCGGCTGCGACGTCACCGCCGTGACATCGAAGGTCCTTCCCTCGCTGGTCACCATCAACGTCCAAACTCCCTCCGGAGGGGGCACCGGGTCCGGGTCGGTGATCAACAAGGAGGGCGACATCATCACCAACAGCCACGTGGTGGGGCCGCCCGGGACCCCGAGCGTGATCACCGTGGACTTCGCGCGCGGAACGCAGGGCGTCCAGGCTCGACTGGTCGGTCAGGATCCCTCGACGGACCTCGCCGTCATCCAGGTCGAGGGATATTCGGGACCGCTGACGCCGGTCGCGCTCGGCAACTCCAGCGATCTGGTGGTCGGGCAGCCGGTCGTCGCGCTCGGATCCCCCCTGGGATTGAACTCCACCGTGACCTCGGGAATCGTCAGCGCGCTCAGCCGCTACATCAATGTCGGGCAGGGGGATTCGCCGGCCCTGCTGGTCAACGCGATCCAGACCGACGCTTCGATCAATCCGGGCAACAGCGGAGGTCCGCTGACGAACTGCTCGGGCCAGCAGGTCGGGATCAACTCAGCGGGTGCTCAGGTTCCCAGCGCGGTGCCCGCCGGCGGCGGCAGTATCGGGCTCAACTTCGCGATCCCCATCGACTTCGCGCTCTCGATCGCTGACGAGCTGATTCAAAACGGGCAGGCAACCCACCCCACGATCGGAGTGCAGGGCGTGACCGTCACCGATGAGATATCCAAGACCACCGGGCTGCCGCGCGGGGCCCTGGTGGAGCTGGTGATCCCGGGCTTCGGCGCTGCTCGCGCGGGCCTCCAGGTGGGGGACGTCATCACCGCCGTGGACGGTGACTCCGTCAACAGCGTCGATCAGATGCAGGTCCAGGTGCGAATGCACCAGCCCGGCGACACGCTGAAGATCACCTACGTCCGGAGCGGCACCACCCACACCGCAGAGGTCCCGGTCACCGCCGTCCCCATCAGCTGAGGACGTCGCCGGGGGCCCGGTGTCGCGTCCCGACGCCGGTGATGCAAAGGGCGATTGGTGCACCAACTGCCTGTTCCGAGCAGCGCAAGTGGGCGATTGGTGCACCAACGGCCGGCTCCGAGGACGTTGGGGATAGGACAGCTCAGTGGCCGGCGATCTGGCCGCCGTCGATGTGCACGATCTCGCCCGTGATGTAGGGCGACGACTCCAGGAACATGATGCCGTCGACGACGTCGCCGACCTGCCCGACGCGCCCGATCGGCGGCATCCGGTCGCCCAGTCCCTCATAGCTCTCCGGCGGGTGCATCGGCGTCTGGATGATCCCGGGTGAGACGGCGTTGACGCGAATGCCACGAGAGGCGTACTCGATCGCCAGTGACCTGGTAACCGCAGCCAGGCCTCCCTTGGTGAGCGCCGCCAGAGCTGACGGCGACCCGGAGTCCGCGTAGTCGGCGACCGTCGCCGAGATGTTGACGATGTGACCGCCGGCACCCTTCAGCATCTCGGTGACGACCCGCTGCGTCATCCAGAAGAACCCGCTCAGGTTCACCCCGGTGGCGAGCGCGTAGTCGCGGGCCGTGTACTCGGTGAACGGCTTGGAGATGAACACACCGGCGTCGTTGACGAGCGAGTCGACCCTTCCGAAGCGCTCGAGCGCCGCGCCGACGATCCGATCCGAGGTCGCCGGGTCGGCGATGTCCCCGTCCACCGCGACCAGGTCCGGCTCGTCCGACGGCTTGATCGTCAGCGCGTTCGCCACCACCGCCCAACCCCGCCGCCGATACGCGGCGACGACCCCCGCTCCGATGCCCTGGGAACCGCCGGTGACGATCGCGACCCGTTGGTCCTTGGCGGTACTGCGCTGCATTTCCGGAACCCTCCCGATGACGCGGTAGTTATGGCGGCGAAGCCTTCAGCACCGGTGGCACGAGACTCTCAGGTGCCGGCGGAGGGAGGCAGCCCCCATGGCCTCATGGCGACCGCACCATGTTCTCCGTACAGACGGCGCCAACCTCCTCGACGAAGAGGAAGGTACAGATGAGAGCAATGGCAACCGGCCCGAAGAGGCCCCCCACCGCCTCCACCGGACAAGCATGGCCCAATTCCGCGACGACGCGTTTTCCAACGGTCGACACCGGGGGTGCTGCGCGCGGGCACGGTAAGCCCCGTTGGTGCACCTCCGGGCCCTGCCTGGGCGGGTAAGCCCCGCTGGTGCACCTTCGGGCCCTACCCGAGGTGGATAAGCCCCGTTGGTGCACCTCCGGGCTCTACCTGGGTGCGTCGACACGCATCGCGGCGCGTCCCGAGTGGTGGAGAAACCGCAGCCGGTCCGTGCGATCGACATCGAAGAACTCCACCGCCGGGCCTGGCGCGCCCGAGCTGTCGACGAGCAGGAACGTCTGGGCGCCGGCCGGACGCAGCTCGAACCGATCCACGGGGCTCGGCACGCCGGCGCGTTCGAACATCGACAGGCCCTCCTGCTGCCGGCGGTACGTGACCCAGAGTCGACCGCCTTCCTCGACCGTCACGTCGTAGACGCTGACCCGGGTCTCGTACCGGCCCGCGAAGCGCTCCGGCCGATCCACCCGGGCGTCCGCCGGCGGGGTTGGACGGGGAGGCTCGGGTGCCACCCCGGCGAGATCGGAGAGTATCCGGCCGACGAGGTCGCCGATGAGCGCACCCGCGTCGCCGCCATTGGTCAGGACGGCGACGGCGACACCCCGCTCGGGCACCAGGTGCAGGTCGGCGACGATGCCGATGGTGTCACCGCCATGGCTCGCCGTTCCCGGCGGATCGGCGAGCATCCAACCCAGACCGTGGCCGCGCCGGGGACCGAGGAGGGCGGGAATGTCGACCTGCCATTCGCGCATCGCCCGGGCGCTTGCCGGCGACAGGATCCGGGATCCGTCCGGGGCCATGCCGTCGTCGAGATGCATCCGCCCGAACGCGAGCAGCGAGCGGGCCGACATCGCCAGCTGGTTGCCGGCGGCCGGGTTGGAGGCGGGCAACACCGCCCAGACGCTCAGTGGCCGCAGCGCGGCACCCGGGCCAGGGCTCGCGTGACCGACGGCGGTCCGGAAGAGGAGCGCGTCGTCCGCGCGGAAGGCGACCTCGTCGATGCCGAGAGGGCGGGTGAGGTGACTCCGGACGGCGCCCGCGTACGACGTTCCGCGCAGCACCTCCACCAGCCGGCCGAGAACCCCGTACCCCGAGTTGGAGTAGGAGTAGCGCATACCCGGCTCGGTGTACTGCCTGGCCTGCGAGACCAGATCCTCGACGAACCGCTGCAGCGCGTCCTCCCCGCAGGTCGTGGCGGCCCACAAATCCCCCTCGAACCCACCGGTATGCGTCAGCAGGTGCCGTACCGAAACCCGCCCGCTCGCCTCTCGGTCGGCGGTGGTGAACGCGGGCAGGTAGGTCCGGATGGGGGCGTCGAGCTCGACCCGACCCTCGTCGACGAGCTGCATCACCAGCGTCGCGGTCCAGACCTTGGTGATCGACTGGATCATGAACAAGGCGTCCGGGGTGACCTCGACGCCGGTCCGCAGATTGATGACACCCGAGGCGGCCTCGACCGCCCGGCCGCCGGCGAACACCGCCACCGAAGCGCCGGGCACCTGGTGCTCGGACGCCCGCCCTGGCAGCTCCTCCCGCAGCCAGCGTTCCGTCTCGTCGACCAGACCCATCGCCCATCCCCCTCGTTCAGCCGCCGGATCAACCCCGGAGTGTCCACACCCCGGGCCTGCTTCGCCAGGTTCAGCCCCAAAGTGTGGACACTCTGGGATTCTGTGGCGCGGCGCGGGTGCGGTGCGCGATCATGGCCGGGTGCTCACCCAATTCGCGCCTGGTAACTATCGGTCCCTGACCAAGTCCGGCCGGCCCTTCAGTGACGGCATCGTCGCCGATCCCGGCTACGACCTGGTGCGGGCGGTTTTCTCGACGCCGCGGCCGCTGTACGAGGCGCTCGACGCCGCCCGCCGGCACGTCCAAGCTGCCGGCCGCCCGGCGACCTCCCTGGCGGGATTCGAGCTGCGTATCGCCGAGCCGCTCACCGCTGAAGGTTTCGCGGCGTTCAACGGCCCCTACGTGAAGCACATGACCGAGCTCGGCCTGTCCAACGACGAGGGCCTGGTGGCCACTCGCACCAACGTGGCGCCGACGGTGCCCGGTGTCTCGGAGCCGTCGCTCCTGGCCTTCACCTACACCGTGCCGAGCGCGGCGCCGCGCGGCGTCGCGTACCGCCTGTCCGGGGCCACCGAGACCCGGAGCGACGGCACCACCGCCGAGCGGCTGCGCTCCATCGTCGACGTCCTTGACGGGCATCTCGGCGAGCTGGGAGCGACCTGGGATGGGGCCACGGCGATCACGGTCTACGGCGACGCGTGCGACCTCGACGCCGGCACCCTGGCGCGCTTCGGTCAGGCAGGGCTTCGCGGCCTGCGGTGGTACCCGTCCCTGCCTCCCATCGTCGGGATCGGGTTCGAGATCGACGCGCACTCCGCCGGAACCGAATTGGAGGTTTAGGCCGGCCGCGCTCCACGCGCCCGGGAACCGGTCACGCCGGCACGCCCTCTCGGACATCGCGAGCCACCTCCGGCCCGCCGGTGAAGTGCCGGGTGACCCCGCCTCCGGGGCGGTAGCCCGGCCAGGGCGAGCCGCTGGATGAGGGATCCCCGGTGTGGGCGAAGGCGATCCACGCCTCCTGCATGCGGCGTGTCAGGGCGGTCACCTCCGCAGGGTCGGAGCCCGCCAGCATTTGCGCCCCGGTCCAGGCCTCCCAGGTGCCGAACACGAACGGCAGGTCGATGCAGTGGCAGGCGCCGACCGACGAGCTGGACGGCGACCAGTCGAACCGGTAGAGCCAGGAGGCGGGGACGGACGCCGCGAGGCGCGCAGATGGCGCTCCGAACGCCGCCTCGGTTGCCTGCGCGAGGTTCGGCCCGTCAGATGGGAACGTCTGCGTTCCGAGCCAGGCCCTCATCTCGTCGCGGGTGGTGCCGATCAGGAGCTCGACTCCGGCGGCGCCGGCCGCCGCCCCATCGACGAACGCGTCCTCCGTGCTCAGCTCGTCGAGGACGGGCAGCAGCGGCGGGGAGGTGTCACCGGGCCGGGCGACCTCGCCGGCCAGTGCGGCGGTCTTCTCGAGCAACGTCGGGACCGGTACCTCCCGGAGGCGGGCGCTCACGTCGTCGGCGCGCCCCGATTCCAGGCCGAGAAGCTGTACCAGGCGGGCCGTTCGCTCTTCGCCGCGGGTCCGGGAAAAGGGCGGGCGTCCGAGGTGAGCGCTTTGCAGGATCGCCCGGCGGAAGAGACGGGGCCCGTGCCCACGCGCCAGCAGATAGCAGATCATGCCACCGCCCGCCGACTGCCCCATCAGGGTGACCCGGTCTGGATCACCGCCGAACGCCGGCGCGTTGGCCTGGACCCACTGCAGCGCGGCGAGCACATCCTCGACGCCCGCGTCCCCGTCGCTGAGCCCCGGCCGGCAGAGATAGCCCAGCGCCCCCAGCCGGTAGTTCACGCCGACCACGACCAGGCCGCCTTCGCGCGCGAGACGGCCGCCGTCGTACCACGCCAGCGAGCCGGCGCCGGTGAGGTAGGCGCCGCCGTGGAGCCAGACCACCACCGGGCGCAAGCCGGCGTTCGAGCCGGGGGTCGAGATCGTCAGCGTCAGGCAGTCTTCGCCCTGGGGCAGCGGCTCGGGGGCCCCCATGACCGTCCCAAGCCGGGAAGGGAGCTGGGGTGCGATCGGACCGTGACGTGTCGCATCGCGCTCCCCGCTCCAGGACGGGTGCGGGGTCGGAGGACGGAAGCGCCGCTCACCGACCGGCGGGAGCGCGTAGGGGACACCCCGGAACTGGACCGCCCCCTCGTGCCGCACACCGCGGAGCCGCCCCTGCTCCGTCTCTACCAGCGTCTCATCCTGCATCGCCACACACTAGATCGTTGGCAGGGCAAACAAGCATGCTGGACGGGAGTCGATCCCCGGCAAGTCCGGTTGACACGGTATGCAGTGCGGGATACCATTGCAACCACAACATCCGGATGTAAGGGAGGGGACATGCCGGAAGTCGCAAGCGTCGCGAGGCCGAAGAATCAGCAGGAGCGCCTGGCTGCGCTGGAGCCCCTGCTCCCACGGTTCCGCGAGCGTCGCCGCGAGTACGACGAGCAGGCCGCTTTCCCGTCTGAGAACTTCGCCGAGCTGCGCGCCGCCGGGCTTCTGTGCAGCTCGGTTCCCGTCGAGTTCGGAGGAGAGGGGTTCTGGTGGACGAACTTCACCGACTACTACGACATCTATGAACGGATCGCCGCCGTCGACAGCTCGACCGCCCAGCTCTATCAGATCCAGACGCACGGCGCGGGCATGCTGGCCTGGCACGCGACCCCGGCCCAGAGGGACAAATACCTCCCTGATGTGCTCCGCAAGGGCCTGTTGATCGCCTCCGTCGGAAGCGAGGCCGACGTCGCCGCGAAGGGTGCGGAAGCGGGCCGAGCGGAGCTCAGGGAGACGCCGGACGGATGGCGCGTGACCTGTCACAAACACTTCGCCTCCCTCGCGCCGGGAGCCGACTACATGCTCATCTGGGTGGCCGTGCCCGGTCCGGGAACCTGGGCTGAACGGCAGCTCTGGGTACTGGTCCCGCGGGACGCACCTGGCGTCGAGCTCATCGACGAGTGGGACACGATGGGGATGCGAGCCACGGTCAGCTGGGCCGTCAAGCTGACGGACTATGAAGTTCCCGACGACGCGATCATCGGGAAGCCAGGAGCCTGGGCATCAGATCCCCGCACGTTCACCCTCGGCTATGTGACCAACCACCTCGGCACTGCCGAGGGCGCCTTCCAGCTCATCAAGGACTACCTCAGAGAGCGCCCGTACCTGGCCGAGAATCCGATCCTCCGATTTTCGATCGGGGACATCTCCTCGGAGCTTGCGGTGATACGGGCTGCCCTGTACGCCTGCGCGGCACAGTGGGAAGACGCGTCGGCTCACGACTGGGACCCGGATCGCGTCAAACAAGCCGAGGTGTTGGCCCTGCAAGCCCTCCATGTCTCGAAGCGTGTCGCGCTCAGCGTGTCCTCGCGAGCGTTCGAGATCTGCGGAGCCCGAGCCTCTTTCAAGAGCTTTCCGTTCGACATGATCTATCGGGATATCCGGACGTTCACGCTCCATCATCGGGACTTCGACTACATGGCGCGAGTCGCCGACGCCGTGCTCGACGGTACCGACCGGGCAGCGCTGGGAAGCTATCTCAGTCCGGGTTCGGGCGTTGCGTAGCAGGCAGTGTGAGCAAACCCCGCGGTCCGCTCTGAGACGTCGATCAACCAGCTGGGTGAGGACTTAGACGTGGGTACCGTCATCGACTACCGTGACTTCCTGAAGAGCCAACTGCCGAAGACGGTCGAGGAGCTGAAGGCATACTGCGCAATCGAGAGCTGCTCGCGCGACAAGGACGGTGTCGACCGCGTCGGGCTGCTCGCCGCCGAGGCCTGGAGAGCGGAAGGTTTCGAGATCGAGGTGCTGCCCAAGGAGGGCGCCGGGAACCACATCGTGGCCCGCCGGGGGGGTCAGGGCCGTGGCCGCCTCCTCTGTCACATGCATCTCGACACCACCCAACCGACGGGGACCATCCTGGGGGAGCCGATCGAGGAGCGAGGCGATCGACTCTACGGTCCCGGCATCCTCGACATGAAGGGCGGTTGGGTCGTCCTTCTCTCAGCCTTCCGAGCACTCGCCGCGGACGGCTGGGACGGTCTGGATGAGGTGACGGTCTTCATGTGCGGCGACGAGGAGCTGGGCAGCCCGACGGGGCGGCCTCACATCGAGCAGCTCTGCCGGGACTGCGACTGGCAGGTGATCATGGAGCCGTCCCGAAATTGGGATCTGACGGTTTCGCGCGGCGTGGTGGGCGCGATCTACCTCACCGTGCACGGCGAGGCGGGAACCACTCCCGGCGGGATGGACGGCACCAGCGCCATCGCCGAAGCCGCGCGAAAGATCCCCGACCTGGAGGCGCTGTCGGCACCCGAACGGGGGAGCCGCATCCGCGTCGGAATCGTCGAAGCGGGCACCTCTCGACAGGCCCTCCCGCTCCGAGCGTGGCTCAGTGTCGACCTTCGGGCTCGAAGCCAGGAGGACGGAGAGGCTCTGATCGGCGGAGTGCGGCGGATCGCCGCCCGGGTCGATCTGCCGGGCTGCCGGACCGAGATGGAGGGTGGCATCACTCGCCCCCTCTTCGGGCGCAATGACGGCAGCCTGGAGATGCTGGAGCTCGCCAGCACGGCCGGCAGCATGCTCGGCCTCGAGGTTTCGGAGGCGCCGATGAGCATCGGCGGGTCGGACGGGAATTTCGGGGCCGCCATGGGCTTGCCTTCCCTCGACGGCCTGGGCGCCCTGGGTGCCACGGAAGGCGATCGACAGTTCGTCTACACCGATGCCCTACCGGCCAAGGGGGCGCTGCTCGCCGAGGTGATCAAGAAGCTTCCAACCCTGTTACGTTCCTAGCTCCTCGACTTCCCGGCCGGCGACCACGACCCGGGCGATCAGCGGCGTTCCGGACTCGAAGACGAGCATCCGGTAGTCCTCGACGGTCGTGATCAGCAGATCGGCGCTCTTGCCCGGATCGAGGGTCCCCACCTGGTCGAGCACGCCCAATGAGTAGGCGGCATTGACCGTCACCGCGGCGATGACTTCGGCCGGCGTCATCCTGAACCAGGGCGCCGCCATCGTCATCGCCCCGAGGAGCGAGGGGGCGTGGATGCTGGAGCAGTGGTCGGTCGCGATCGCCACCGGAACACCGGTATCGATCAGCGCCCTCGCGTCGGCGCGCGGCCACAGGTAGTAGAGCTCGGCCATCGGAAGCAGGACGGCGACCGTGTCGCCCGCTCCAACCCGCTCGATCTGCTCCCGGCTCAGAGCCGTGAGATGGTCGCCGCTGGCGGCCCCGCAACGGTTGGCGAGCTCCCAGCCGCCGGTCACGGTTCCGCCGTCAGCGTGGACCCGCCCGCCAAGCCCGAGCTCGGCGGCCGCCCGCAGGACACGTTCGGCGAGCGGGACTGAGAACGAATCCCCGCAGGACGTGTCACAGAAGACGGCGATCCCCTGCTCCTTCACCCTGGGCAGCATCTCGTCGACGACAACCTCGACGTACGCATCCGCGCTCGACTGTTCCCGAGGCACGATGTGCGCCCCCAGGAACGTGGGGATCACCCGCAGCGGCATCGTGCGAGCAACCTCGTCGATGAGGCGCAGGTGGGTGAGCTCCGTCTCGGTCGTCTGGCCGTACCCGCTCTTGGCCTCGATGGTGGTCGTACCCGACCCCAGGAGTTCACCGAAGTGGCGTGCCACCAGGTGCCGGAGCTCATCCTCGCTGGTCTCGCGCGTCCGCTGGACAGACCACCAGATGCCGCCCCCGCGGGCCGCCACCTCGGCCATCGAGGCCCCACCCAGGCGCTCCGCGTACTCGGCGTGGCGGCTCCCGGCGAACACGGGATGGGTGTGGGCGTCGACCAGGCCTGGCATCACGACCCGGCCGCCGGCGTCGATCACCCGCGCCCTGTCCAGGGCGTAACGACGACGGATGTCGGAGGTCGTCCCGACTGCCGCGATCACCCCGCCGGATGCGACCAGGGCACCGTCGTCGATGACGTCGAGGTGACCTTGCTCTGCTCCCCGGCGGGGGCCGGAAGCGCCCTCCCCGACTCTCACCAGCTGACCTGCATGGACGACTGCGAAATCGATCGCCTGCTCAGTCATGGCGCGAAAGACCCTCCCGATCCGGCCGGCACTACCTCCCGATTCACTGTGATTGTATACTGACTAGCATGCGGTGTCAAGAAAGCCAGTCAGGCAGACGGTGGGTGTGAGTCCATACCGGGATGCGCTCTCAGCACCGTGAGTCGGGCCCTCGCAGACGGCAATCAGCAGCTGCTGGTGAACAGTGAGCATGGACACGGGCGAAGTACCTGCGGGCTCCAGACTGCGCGAACGGCGGCAGGCTCTCGGCCTGAGACTTGACCAGCTCGCTCAGAAGGCCCGGATCTCGACAGCACATCTGAGTCTGATCGAGCGTGGCAAGCGACAACCGTCACTGCGGCTCGCGGTGCAGCTCGGTGAGGCGGTCGGCATGCCGGAACTGTGGCCGGTCCCGGCGACGGAGTCCGCGTCTGACAGTGACGGCATCCGTCAACTCGTTCGCGCCGCCACCACCAGCCGGCGCAACGCGTTCGACGAGGACTCACGGAGTCGATCGCTCTATCAACGTCTGCGCCGCTCGATCGTCGAAGGCGATCTGCGCCCGAATGACAGGCTCGTGGAGACCGATCTGGCGCGAGCGCTCGATGTCAGCCGGACCCCGATCCGGGAGTGTCTGCAGCGGCTCGCCGCCGACGGACTGGTCGAGCACCGGGGGCGGAGCTGGGTCATCCACGAACACACGCCCGATGAGATCTCCGAGATCTACGAGGTAAGAGCTTGCCTGGAGGGGTACGCGGCGTACCTTGCCAGCCGCCGTGCCGGCCGCGAGCAGCGTCAGGCCATCCTCGGCCACGCCGCGGAGCGGCCGCCGGCTGACAGCACCGATCCCGACTTCGTCCACTGGAACGAGTCGTTTCACGACGCGGTGATTGCGGCCGCCGGCAACCGGCATCTGGCCGACACCATCTTTCAGAGCCGGCAGTACTACTTCAATCACCGGGTGGCGGTGCTGTACACACCGGAAGACCGCCGGCGGGCACGCGCCGACCACCAGTCGATCGCCCAGGCCATCGCGAAGGGAGACGGCGCTCGGGCGCAGGACCTGAGCCGGCGGCACGTATCCGATGCGCTCGAAATCGTCCTGCGCGCCGTTCCCGCCGCCCGCGCCCCGCGTCTCGACTGAGAGCGTCTGGACGGAGAGCGTCGCGACGGAGAGCGTTCCGGTGGGGGGCTCACCCTTCGCTGCGGCGCACCGAGACATCCGGCCGGGCGAGGAACTCCGCTCGCAGCGCGGTGCCCAGGCCGGGGCCGTCCGGCGGACGCACCTGGCCTCGCTCGACGATGGGAAGCTCGGTCACCACCTCCCGGTACCACCCCCGGTAGTAGGCGCGGACCCCCTCCTGGATCAGGGCGTTCGTCATCGCCAGGCAGAGGTGCGTGCCCGCCGCGTAGACGACGGGGCCGGTGCAGTCGTGAGGCGCGACCGCCCGGTGATACGTCGCCGCCAGCTCGGAGATCCGCCGGGATTCGGTGATACCGCCGACCCAGCCGGGATCGAACATCACGATCCCGACCGCCGAGCGATCGAGCATCTTCCGGAAGGCGACGGTGCCGGCCAGCGTCTCCGACATCGTGGTCGGTACCCGGGTCGAGCGGGCGAAGGTGGCGAGTACGTCCGGGTCGTCCATCACGATCGGGTCCTCGAACCACAGCGGGCGGATCTCCTCCAGGGCCTCGGCGATCGTGATCGCCGAGGCGAGGTTCCAGCGTGAGTGGAGCTCGACCGCGATCTCCATCCGCATTCCCACCGCCTCCCGGATGTCCCGGAACGGCTGCAGCGCCTGCTCGAGCTGCCAGGGGGTGATGTGCTCCCCGCCGGACTCGTCGGCGAACTGGTCGAACGGCCAGATCTTCATCGCGGTGATGCCTGAATCGAGGAGGGACCGCGCCAGCTCACCCGCTCGACCCTCGATCAGCCACATGCGCAGGTCCTCGAGGCCCCCCGCCTGGTCCTCGAGGCCCCACGCGGTCGCGAACGACTCGCCCGGCAGCGCGGCCTTGCCCGAGTTGTATCCCGGCCCGGCGCAGGTGTTGTAGATACGGATGCCGTCCCGAACCGGCCCGCCCAGGCAGCGGTAGACAGGGAGTCCGACGCTCTGGCCGAACAGATCCCAGAGCGCGATGTCAACCGCGGACAGGGCTCGCATCTCGGTCCCGATCGCCCGGGTCGCCATCGTGCCGCCGAGGGCCGCGGCGTGTCGCTGAATCGCGAGCGGGTCCTGACCCAGCAGGTACGGACTCACGGTGTGGTGGATGTAGCCGGCGACGGAGTCCGCGTCGCGGAACGTTTCGCCGAGGCCGACCAGCCCCTCGTCGGTGTGGACCTGAACCCACAGCAGGTTGTCGTGGCGCTCCGCCTGGACGGTGTCGATGCGGGTGATCTTCATGGGCCCTCCCCCCGTTGAACCGGTCCGGACGGCGTCATCCTAACCAGTCCCCTGTGCTGGGAGTGGGAGCTCAGCCCCCCGGCGGCGGGACCGCCCCGTTCCTCCCCATCTCCTGATCTATGGTGGCCCCGAAGGATCGAGGACCGGGCCGCCAGTCGCGGGCCCGTCGGGACCGGAGGAGGGGAGCCAACAGTGAGACTTCAGGGGCGGGTTGCCTTGATCACCGGCGGCGGAGGGGCGATCGGAGGCGCGCAGGCTCGCCTCTTCGCGAGTGAGGGGGCGGCCGTCGTCGTCGCGGACCTGAGGCCGGGGAAGGCGGCCGCGGTCGCCGGGGAGATCGCCGGTCGAGGAGGGAAGGCGACCCCCGCGGGCCTGGATGTGCGGAGCGCCACCGGGTGGGCGGAGGCGGTTCGCGCAGCCGAGACCGTCTATGGGCCCGTCACGATCCTGTGCAACAACGCCGGCGCCAACGTGCGTGTCGGGTTCGACGAGCAGACCGAGGATCAGTGGCACCTGATCCTGGACACCATCCTGACCGGCTCCTTCCTCGGCATCAAGGCGGTGGTGCCGTCGATGCGGCGCGCGGGTCGCGGCGTGATCGTCAACCTGGGGTCGCTGGCGTCGATCCGGCCCGCCGGCGGCAGCCCCGGGTACGCGGCGGCGAAGACCGGCCTGGTCGCGCTCACCCGCTGCGCGGCAGCCGAGTTCGCTCCCGAGGGGATTCGTTGCGTACTCGTCTCTCCGGGACACGTGGACACACCCTTCATCCGCGACGACACACCCTACAGCCCGAACGACGAGAGGACCAGCATCTCGAACCCCGTCAGTTACGCGCGCCGCGTTGACTCGACGCCCCTCGGACGGCTGCAGACGGCGGACGACGTGGCCCGGGTCTGCCTGTTCGCGGTGTCGGACGACGCGGCCATGGTCACCGGATCCATGATCACGGTGGACGGGGGAGCGGCACTGTAACGGCTGCAAAAGGCGATTGGTGCGCCAACGCCCCACCTCGCCCATGCCAAACGGGCGAGTGGTGCACCAACGGCCCACTCGCGAGTGGTCATCCCTGGCCGGCGAGGTCCGGCTTCGCCCGCGGGGTTCGCTCCGGGACGGCCAGGACGGCGGGCGCGACCAGGATCGCGATCGCGCCGAAGACGGCGAACGCGTGGCCGAGCGCCTCCGCCTCGTTGCCGCCGGTCCCGATCACCGCGGCCGTGATGGTGATCGCCAGGATGCCGCCGGTCATGCGGAACATCGCCCGCAGCCCGGAGATGGCGGCCACCTGGTCCGGCATCAGCCGGATGGCGGCGTTGTTCGACGGGGGCCCGGCGGTGCCGATGCCGACACCGCAGATCAGGGCGGACAGACCGAGCCAGACGAAGGGCTGCTCTCCCGGCGCCGGCACCGCGAGCAGGAAGAGGCCGAGCGAGAGCAGCAGGAAGCCCGCGATCATCGGCTTGCGATAGCCGATCCGGTGCAGCACCAGCGAGATCGATACCGACAGCACTGCCATCCCGATCGCCCGCACCGAGAGCAGCGTGCCGGCGGCGAGCGGGCTCAGGTGGTAGCGGATCTCCGCGTACAGAGGCACCAGCGAGAAGATGCCGAAGGCACAGGCGCCGTAGAAGACGTTGATCCCGTTGATCACCAGGAACTCCCGCCGCTGCAGGAGCGCGGGCGGCAGGATCGCCTGTGACGCCCGCCGCTGCTCGAACAGGAAGGCGCCGCCGAGGCCGACACCGAGCGCGACGACCAACCAGGCGGCAGGGCCGGCCCCCTGGCCGAGGCTGCTGATGCCGAGCATGAGGGTTATCAGCGCGCTCCCCATCAGCACCGCGCCGAGCACGTCGATCCGCGGCCTCACCGACAGGCGATCCCTGGGTAGGAGCACGTACAGCAGCACCAGCAGCACGATCCCGATCGGGACGTTGACGAAGAACACGTACCGCCAGGACCAGTTGCTGACGATGAATCCCCCCAGCGCGGGGCCGATCAACGCTCCCAGCGGGAACACCGAGCTGATGAGACCGATCGCGCGGTCACGATCGCGCGGGAACAGGTCGGAGACGGTCCCCATCGTGGACGGCATCAATCCGCCGCCGCCCATCGCCTGGATGAAGCGGAGCGCGATCAGCACGTAGATGTTCCTCGACAGGCCTGCCAGCAGGGAGGCGGTCGTAAAGATCGCGACGAAGATGAGGAACATGCGGCGCCGGCCGAGGCTGTCGCTGAGCCTCCCCGCGATCGGCATCGCCACGATCGAGCCCAGGCTGTAGGTGGTGAGCGTCCAGGTGCTCCACCCGACCGTGGTGTGCAGGTCGCGGGTGATCGTCTGCAGGGCGGTGGCCACGATCGTGCCGTCGATCGAGGCCATCAGGATGCCCAGGGTCGTGACGCCGAAGATCACGTAGCGACGCCGACCCGCAACCGGCTCGGGGGCCGGGGAGGGGGGTCGACCGGGTGACGAAGAGGCGGCGGTCATCGGCCGCTGGGGGCCGGCCTCTGCGGCACGGGCTGGTGCCGCTGCTCTCCCACCACGGGAGCCAGTATGGGACCGGCGTCAGCGTCACCCCGAGCGCGAGGCGCGGCGGCGCCGATGGTGCAAAGGGCGATTGGTGCACCAATTGCCCATTTCGAGCAGCGCAACTGGGCGATTGGTGCACCAACGGTCGGTTCGCCCGACGTCACTCCTGGCAGATCTGGCCCCCGTCGACCACGACCTCGGTCCCGGTGATGAACGAGGCGTCGTCGGAAGCCAGGAACGAGAACGCGGCCGCCACCTCTTCGGGCCTCCCGGTGCGCCCCATCGGGATCTTGCGGGCGTAGTCGTCGATCTCCTCCTGCGGCAGGCCGGCCTCGCGTGCGAGGTCGGTGAGGATGAAGCCCGGACACACGGAGTTGACGCGGATCCCGTAGGGGGCGAGCTCGATCGCCATCGTCTTGGTCAGGAGCACCACTCCACCCTTGGCGGCGTTGTAGTGCGCCTCCAGCGCCTCGCCGAGCAGCCCGTTCGTCGAGGCCATGTTGACGATCGCGCCCGACCCCTGTTCTCGCATTCGCCGCGCCACCACCTGGGAGCAGATGAAGACACCGGTGAGGTCGACGTCGAGCATGCGCTGCCATTCCTGATCGCTCATCTCAAGGAAGGGCGTGAAGCCCCCGATGCCGGCATTGTTGGCCAGGATGTCGATGCGTCCGAGCCGCTCATAGGCCTCTGTCACCCCCGCCTCCACGCCGCGGCGATCGGTGACGTCGACGACCGCCCCGTGCACGTCCGGGCCGCTGCCCTCGAGCTCGGCGCAGGCCGCGCTCAGCTCGTCGGCCCGCAGGTCCCAGAGCACCAGCCGCGCACCGTCCCGATGGAACCGGGTCGCGATCGCCTTTCCGATCCCGCGAGCCGCGCCGGTGACGATCGCGGCCTTGCCGTCAAGGCGTGCCACGCGCTTCCTCCGCCACCGGCTTGTCCTGGACGAAGATCGCGCCCGCGTCTCGCAGCGCCTGCGGTCGGAACCTGGCCAGAACCACCATGAGGATGATGCCGACCGCAATCCAGCCCACCGCGAAATAGTTCGCCTGCTCGATCGGCGACGGTGGCACCGGGATGAACTGGAAGTAGAGGGGCGCGAGCAGGATCAGCGAGGCGAGGATCGGGAAGACGCCGTGGAGGAACACGTTGAACTCCGGTCGGTACTTCCGGAGGTAGTAGGCGACGCTGCCGCAGCACACGATGATGTAGACCACGATCACCAGGACCGTGAGCACGGTCCCGACGATCTCGAAGGCGGGGAAGGGACCGAGCCAGAGGCCGAGCACGAGCACGACCAGGAGGCTGAAGACCAGCTGGAAGATGACCGCCACGTCGGGGGTCCGATAGGTCGGGTGCGTGCGTGCCAGGCCGCGAGGCAGCGCGCCGACCCGGCCCATCGCGAAGACGATGCGGGTCGCCGCGGTGAAGCCACCGCTCGCGTTGCCGAGCGCGCTGTTGAGAAGAGCCAGCAGGATGAGGAGCCAGCCGATGCCCCAGAAGTGCATGGCCAGCACCTGCCAGGGATTGGAGTTGGTCGCGTAGCTGGCCATCTTGTCGAAGCCCCAGCCCATGACCGCGGCGTACGAGCAGATGAAGTAGAAGACGCCGACGATGAGAGCCGAGAAGAGCGTCGCCTGCACGATCGTGCGCCGGGGGTTCCTGGCTTCCTCGCCGAGCGGGGCCGCGCACTCGAAGCCCTGGAAGGCGAGGATCGAGTAGACGACGCCCTTGAAGACGCCTGACCACGCACCCTGGGCGTGGGCGGGGTTGAAGACCTGAAGCGTGTTCGCGCTGCCCGCCTTGAAGATCATGAAAAGGGCGAGCGCCAGGAAGACGGCCATCTCGAAGATCCCGAAGAAGACGCCGAAGTTGGTGCTCAGCCGGACCCCGCGGTAGTTGAGGAAGGCCGAGATCAGCAGCATCGCGACGGTCCAGATCCACCACGGCGCGTTGATGCCACCCGCGGCGAACGCGTCCTGCACGATGATGCCCAGGACCAGCGTGATGCCCGGCGGCACGATGAGCTCGAGCAGGACGTCGAACCATCCGACCAGGAACCCCAGCGCCGCTCCGGCCCCGTTCGCCGCGTAGGCGTACACGCCACCTGCTGCCGGGACGTGGCGCGCCATCTGGCCCACGCTGTTGGCGATCAGGAGCACGACGACCAGCGTGATCAGGACGGACAGCGGCATCACCGGGCCGGCGAAGGCGAACCCGATCAGCAGCGAGAAGGCGACCGCCGCTCCCGGGCCCATGTGGGTGATGGCCTGAAACAGGGCCTGCGGCAGGCCGATCGATCCGGATGCCAGGGTCGTAGGACCGCCCGCGCCTTGCTCGCTCGCCGTGCTCGCCATGGTTGCCCCTCCAAGCGTTTTCAGAGAGCTTTCCGTATTCCGAGGAGCCTGTCAATAGCCAGTTTCCGGCCTGGCCGCCCGCCCAGTCGGGACGGTGCGCGAGCTCCGCTCAGCGGGCCGGCGAGCCCTCGCCAGTGCGCGTGGGTTGCTGGCGCAGCAGGAGCGCCTGCACGATCGTGATCACCCCCACCACCAAGAGGAAGCCGCCCAGGACCCAGGCGATGAGGGTCATCGAGACGGACGGCTCGACAAGCACGATGATCCCGACGACCAGGCTCAGGATCGCGGTCAGGGCGGTCATCCCACGGCGCGGCAGATGACTCTGGGTGATGACGGTGAAGAGGTCGATCGCGCCGGTCACCACCCAGTAGATCCCCAGCACCAGACCCAGCACGAGCGTCCCGCTCCCGAGGGAGTAGGGGTGTCTCAGGAAGAAGAGCCCGGCGATCAGCGCGATCACGCCGGCGACCAGGTTGACGGCCCGCATCCACTGACGCCCGCCCGTTCCGATGGCGGAGATGAAGCGAAAGACGGCGCTCAGGATCAGCTGGACACCGAAGAGGACGGACACGAGCGGGACCGGGTGGCCGGGCCAGAACACCACCAGGGCTCCCAGTACCGCGGTGAGGATTCCGAAGGCCAGCCTGAAGATGATCCTCGAGGTCCAGTGCGGCCCCCCCGCACCCCGGGCGGTGGTGGGGTCGTTCCGAGCCGCCGCCATGACCCTCCGAACCCTACATGCCCAGGGAGTCTTCGATCTGACCGACTTTCAGACCCGCCGACCAGCGCGAAGCAGCGGGCTGAGACGCTGTCACTCGTCCGGGGCGGCTTCGATCCGGCCCGTCCGCACCGCCTCGGTGAACGTCTCGTAGTCCCGCTCGTTCTGGTCCCCGTAGGCGGCCGCGAAGCCGGCCATCGCCCGATCGAACCCGTCGCCCTTTCCCAGGTACCGGGCGATCGCGATGCGGTCGCCGGAGCGGGCATGCGCTCGGGCCAGCGCGGCGCCGCAAAGCTCCCCGTAGAGCGTGGCGCTCGGCACCCCCATGGTCCCGATGTCGAGCGAGCCTTTCCAGTCGTGGTACTGCCGCAGGTAGTAGTCCCGCATCTCGCCGTCGAGGTCGCGCACCCGCACCCACCCGAGGAAGATGTCGCTCGCCGTCTGCATCAACTGCTGCCCGACCACGACGCGCCGGCCCCGGTTCGCGAACTCACTCGGTCCCAGAAAGCGCTCGAGAACCGAGGGTTGGGCCTCCTTGGCCTGCAGGACGAGCGGATCGCCCTCGCCCGCCCCCATCATCAGCAGCAGCCAGCAGCGGGTGCCCACGCTGCCCACCCCGACCACCTTGCGCGCCAGATGCAGGTAGTGGAACGCCTCGATCGGGTGATGCTGGTGTGTGAGCGTCCGGCGGTACGCGCGCAGGAGGCGGCGCATCGTTTGGTCACTGCGGTCCCTGGACACTCCCGCCGGGAGCAGGTCCTCGACGGGCACGATGAAGGGAGGCTCGGGCACGAAGACCAGATCCCCCGCCAGGTCGCGAGTGCGTCTCGAGAAGACGCGAGCGCTGTCACGTCTGCGGGCCTTGTCGAGATCGCGGAGGATCGCGCGCGCCTCGCCCCTGCCCAGCCGGTTGTGGCGGACCTCGGCGCGGATCAGCTCCAGGATGTCGGCTGACGCGACGTGTGCATACCAGACCTCGAGCGTGCTCAACCTGACCGACCGACGGATGCGCCGGCGGTACTCGCGAACCGCCGACTCGACGATGGAACGCCGGTCGTCGGGCGCGAACCCCCGCTCGCGCCCCGCGATCTCGAAGCTGGCGGCAAGGCGTTTCACGTCCCACTCCCAGGGGCCGGGAAGCGTCTCGTCGAAATCGTTGATGTCGAACAGCAGCTGGCGTTCGGGCGACGCGAAGACACCAAAGTTGGCAAGGTGGGCGTCGCCGCAGAGCTGCACGTTGAGCCCGGTGTGGGGCTGCGTCGACAGATCCGAGGCCATGACCAGGGCGGCGCCGCGATAGAACGCGAAGGGGGAGGCCAGCATCCGGCCGTACCGGGTGGGGACCAGCTCGCCGACCCGTGTCAGCGCCTGCCCTTCGAGCAGGGCTACCGGGTCCGGACGGTCCTCACCCGGTGTCCAGCGCCCGTGGCGGGAACGCGGCAGCTGTGCCCGGGCCGCGCGCCCGCGCGCCTTGCTGTCGGCGGCGGACGACGGCGCGGAGAGCAGGGCGGGCGGTATTTTGGGCGGAGGAGCCGGAGCCTGCCTTCGAGAAGCCACCCGCTCATTGTCGGTCAGACCGAACGACGCGTTCTGTCCGCCGGCTCTGAGCGCTCTTTCGCCCCGCAGTCCAGTGCCGGTGAGCTACGGCATCAGTCGCTTTTTCCCCGGCAGGCCACTATTAGTGGCATGATTGACGGGCCCAGATCGCCGGGGCGGACCGAGCCGGCCGCGATCGTGGGCGACCGGGTCGACAACCGAGCCCGTACCTAACGGGCATAGAGGATGCATTCTGATGTCCAATTCGTACCCCCTCCTCGATATCACCTGGACGATCCTCATCGTGTTCGCCTGGGTGCTCTATATCTGGGTCGCCGTCACCTGTCTGCTCGACATCTTCCGGCGTGAGATGTCCGGGTTTGCCAAGGTCCTCTGGACCCTCGTCATCATCATCTTCTCGTGGTTGGGAGTGCTTCTCTACCTCCTGCTCAACCACCGGGGAATGACCGAGCGGCGCCTGAAGGACCAGCAGCTGGCACAGGCGGACTTCCAGAATGCCGTCAAGCAGGCGGCGGGAACCGGCGGTCCCGCCAGCGAGCTTCAGACCGCGAAGCAGCTGCTCGACAGCGGCACCATCGACCAGGCCGAGTACGACCGGCTGAAGGCCAAGGTCCTCGCGTCGTAGTCGTCCGGGCCGGGCCGTCTCTGCTCGGGATCAGGACGGCCCGTTCGCGGGCTACTGGGTGCAGACGGCGGTCGAGGTCGAGGGCAGATCGGTCATCGCGAACGTCGGCGCTGCCCACGCCCCCTGGCGCAGCGCGAACAGCTGGACGCCGACCACCAGGCCGCGGTCCAGCACCGGACCGCCGGTGCAGCTGGAGATGACTCTCGGGCTGTTCACCTGAAAGAGGTCCACGTCTGGTAGCGGCGGGGTGTTGAGGAACAGGGATCCCGAATAGACGACGGTCCGCGCCGCCTCCGCGCAGACCACCGTGGCGTCATCGAGCGGCTGGGGAGCGCCCGCATCGAGCGGAAGCCCGCGGACGCCGGCAGTCCCCGGGACGTCGAGCAGCGCGTACCCACGAGTGGCGGAGACCCGCGCCGGTGCGGCTCGATACCGGTGGCCGCCGGTGGTGACGGTCACGATCGACCACCTCGGTGAGGTGGAGCGGAGCGCCATGGCCGGGTTCTCCCCCAGGCTCGCCGCGGTCAGCCAGTAGCCGGCGCCGATCGGGAATGCGGTGCCCCGCTCGCATCCCACGCCGGGGAGCAGACACGTGGTGACCAGCCCCACCGAGCGTTCGACCTGAGAAGACGTGACGGCGGTACCGATCAGCTGGACCGGCTGCGGCAAGCAGTTCCCGCCCGTACCGCAGCCCGCGATCATGAGGCAGAGCACTGCCAGAAGAAGGATCCGGCGCAGCCGCCGCCGCGCGTCCACAGGGTGACGATACCCCCGGTCGACGTCGAGCAGTGGACCTTGTTTCGCGTGAAAGCGGCGGCGATCTGACGTCCCGGTGCCGGCCTTCCCGGCGGCTGCGCGGCTGCGCGGCCGGAATGCCACGGTAAGGAGGCTGGGCCGGGACGGTTGTCCCATGGCGCTGGAGGATCCGCGGTCGTACGGTCGGCGTCGTCTGAGACCCCAGCCGGGCTCATCCAGGCGTCGAGCAGGAGGAAAACCATGCCCAAGTACGCCCTGTTCTTTCGGATGTCGGGAGCGACCATCGCGGCCGCCATGCAGACCCCGACCGACCGAACGGAGGTGGTCGAGCGACTGATCCGCGAGGTCGGTGGTCACATGGAGTCGTACTTCTGGATGTTTGGCGACTACGACGGCATTGTCATCTTCGAGGTTCCGGATTCCAGTGCGGCGGCGGCGGTGTCACTCACAGCGAGCGGCAGCGGCGCGTTCACGGGGATCAGCACACACGAGCTGATACCGGCCTCGGAGATCAACGACCGGCTCGCCGAAGCCAAGCGCCTGTCTGCGATGTACACACCGCCCGGCACACAGCCCCACTGAGGTTGCCTCAACGGTCTGCACCCGGAGGTTGGGGCGGCCTCTCATCCAGTCGTTCGAGCAGGAGGAACGTGATGCCCAAGTACGCGCTGTTTTTCCGGCTGTCGAGCCAGACGATAGCCGCTGCCATGGAGACCCCGACCGACCGGGCACAGGTGGCGGAGCGCCTCTGCCGTGAGGCGGGCGGTCATCTGGAGTCGTACTTCTGGATGTTCGGCGAGTACGACGCACTCGTCGTCGCGGAGCTGCCGGACTCCAGAGCCGCTGCGGCGGTGTCGCTGGCGGTGAGCGGCAGCGGCGCGTTCACCGGCATTCGTACCCATGAGTTGATACCGGCCTCGGAGATCAACGACCGCCTGGCCGAGGCGAAACGACTGGCCTCGGTCTACACACCGCCGGGCACTCAACCGCATTGAGATTCGACTGCGTGTCGACCCTCTTCCCGTCACTCGCCCAGGAGGAAGTCATGCCCACGTACGCGAGTTTCTTCCGGCTCGCCAGCGGAACCATCGCAGCCGCCATGAAGACCCCGACCGACCGTGCCGCGGCGGTGGAGCGATTGGTCGCCGAGGCCGGTGGTCATCTTGAGTCCTACTACTGGATGTTCGGCGAGTACGACGGCTTCGGCATCATCGAGGTTCCGGACTCGAAGGCGGTCGCGGCGCTCGCGCTGGCGATCAGCAGCACCGGCGCTTTCAGCGCGTTCGTCACGCATGAGCTGATCCCCGCGGCTGAGATCAACGACCGGCTGGCCGAAGCAAAGCGCCTGTCGGCGGTCTACACGCCGCCTGGCGTGCAACCCGGCTGAGACTGGATCAACCACCGGCCGGGCCTGACGCACGCTCTCGGAGCAGCGCCGCCAGGCCCGGCCGGCCCAGGTGCTCGGCCCAGTCAAGTGGGGTGCCGTGATAGACGCCGTCGCGCGCCCCGAGATCGGGACTCCCGGCGAGGAGCAGACGCAGGAGTGCCTCGTCGTCACGTTCCACCGCGCGGTGGAGGAGCGTCGCGCCCCGTCTGCCGCGGGGCCGACCGGCGGCGCCCGGATCGGCGCGCACGAGGTTCGTCGCTCGTTCGCGCCACCCGAGATCCCACGCGGTGAGCACGTCGAGACGGGCCCCCTCCTGGACCAGCACCCGACCGGATTCGGGGCGTCCGAGCTGGGCGGCGACCCGCAGCGGACGCCAACCGCACGGCAGCCTGCCGTCGGGATCGAAACCGTCGCGCCCGGCACGCAGCGCGAGCAGCGATGCCCGCAATCGGTCCAGATCCTGGTCCGCGATCGCGTCCACCAGGGCGACCAGGCTCGATGAGGGTGGGGGGCCGCCCGCGCGCCCATCCAGCAGCCACCAGGTCTGCCCCCAGCCGGTGGGGGCGAACCCGACCCGGGTGTACAGCCGCTCGCCCATCGGCGTCGCATTGAGCACGGCCAGCGGCGAGCCCATCTCCTGTGCCGCGTGGAGGGCGGCCGCGGTGAGGGCGGCCCCGATCCCCCGCCGCCGTGCCGCCTCCACTACGCCGCACTCGTAGAGACCGGCGACGGCGCCGTCAGGCTGGATGTGAAGCACGACCTTCCCCAGCACCGCGTCCTGCCGGCGGGCGAAGAGGATGCGGGTCCGGCCGGGCCGGTGGCGGAGCAGGGCGCCGAAGCGGCCCTCCCATGGGACGTCGTGGTACGGGAGGTCAGCGGCGTTCCACCCCACGTCCCCAACGGCCTCGTCGAGGACGACGCCGGCCGGCGGCGCCCAGTCGCCCGACCACTGTGTCAGGTCGCAGACCATCCAGCGCGGCCGCCATCCCCACTGGAACCCACGAGCAAGCAGACGGCCACCGAGCCGGCCGCCTTCGCCGGCGGCCCACCAGCCGACCTCGCCCACCGAGCGCAGCTCCCGCGCCTGCTCCAGCACCCGATCCACGAAGCCGCCGACGTCGCCCCGCTCGTCGGTGTAGAGAACCTGGAGATCGCCGCCCCCGGTGGGGAGGTAGGCCAGGGTCCCTGACCCGAGCTCCCGCACGGTGCCGCCGGCGACCGCGGCCAGCGCCGTGCTCCAGCTCCTGTGGTTGCGAGTAGCGGCCGAGATCGGGTCCACAGCCTGGCTTCTACCACGGGCTGCTACCGCGGCAGCACGGGCACCCAGTCGCGCCGTTCGCGGCCGAGGAGCGAGGCCCGCGTCACCGCATCCTCGCCGAAGCGGTCGCGCAGCCGGTCGAGGGCGCGGTCCAGGGCCAGGTTCGACGTCCGATCGAGGGGCAGCTCGAGCTGCTCGGCGCCCGCGTCCAGGTTCTCGACCGCGATCCCCACCAGGGTCAACCCCCGTCTGCGGATGATCTCCAGCTCGCCCTGGAACAGCTCGCGAACCGCCTGCAGCACGGTGGCCGTCTCCGCCGTCGCGCGCCCCAGCGTCCGCGAGCGGGAGATGACGCCGAAATCCTCGAAGCGCAGGCGCAGCACCACCGTGCGGCCCGACCGTCCGTCGCCTCGGAGGCGGGTGCAGACCCGTTCGGCCAATTCGAGCAGGGTCTTGTCGACCTCCCCCTGAGCCCGGGCCGACCATCCCAGCGCATGCTGCGCGCCGACCGACGCCCGGCGGCGGCCCGTGCGCACCCGGCGCGCATCGAGCCCGTGCGAGAGCCGGTGGAGGTGCGTCCCACCGTGAGGACCGAGCGTATGCACCAGCGCTCGCTCTTCCAGCCGGGCGAGATCCCCCACGGTTTGAACGCCCAGCCGGTGGAGCTTGGCGGCGGTGACCGCGCCCACGCCCCAGAGCCGCTCCACCGGAAGCGGGTAAAGGAATGCCGTCTCACGCTCCGGCGGAACCAGGACCAGGCCGTCCGGCTTCGCCACGCCGCTCGCCACCTTGGCCAGGAATTTGGTGCGGGCCGCACCGACGGTGATCGGAAGGCCGGCCTCGCGTCGCACCGTCTCCCGCAGCCTCCGCGCGATCTGCTCCACGCTGCCACGGAGCTGCTCCAGCCCGTGGAGGTCCAGGAACGCCTCGTCGATCGACATCGCCTCCACCACCGGGGAGGTGCGATCGAAGATGCCGAAGACCTGCTTGCTCGCCTGCGAGTAGACCTTCATTCGCGGCTCGCGGATCACGGCGTCCGGGCAGAGCCGCCGCGCCACCCGCTCCGACATCGCCGATCGCACGCCCGCCGCCCTTGCCTCGTAGCTGGCCGACATCACGACCCCGGGGCCGACGATGACCGGCCGTCCGCGGAGCGAGGGCTCGTCCCGGATCTCCACCGACGCGAAGAAGCAGTCGAGGTCGGCGTGCAGGATCGGCGTCGGCGTCGCCACGAACAAAGGTTCGCATATCGGGGGTTCCGCCGCAACCCGCAGAGTAGGCCCCGGCGACTTCGGTTGAGGCAACTCGGCTAGGCTCGGAGTCGATGAGCACGCAGCCTCCGCACGCGCAGCACTTCGGCCTCAAGCTTTCCGGTCAGAACACGACCGTCGCCGACCTGCGAGCCGTCTGGAAGACCGCCGACGAGGGCGGGTTCGATCACCTCTGGGATTTCGACCACTTCGCCTCGATCGGGCCCAACGGTCCCGACCTGCCGGTCTTCGAGGGCTGGGCGCTGCAGGCGGCGATGGCCGAGGCGACGTCCCGCGTACGCATCGGGTGCAACGTCACCGGCAACACCTACCGCCACCCGGTGGTGCTGGCCAAGCTTGCGACCACCGTCGACCATCTTTCCGGCGGCCGCCTGGAGTTCGGCATCGGAGCCGCCTGGGCCGAGATCGAGCACCAGATGTACGGCTGGGAGGGCCTCGACCACCGCGTCGGCCGGCTCAGCGAGTCGCTCCGCATCATCACCTCGGTCTGGAAGGAAGACCGCGTGACCTTTGAAGGCAGGTATTACCAGCTCCACGATGCCATCGCGAACCCCAAGCCGGTGCAGAAGCCGCACCCGCCGATCTGGATCGGCGCCGGCGGCGAGCAGATGTTCCGGCTGGTGGCGCGCTATGCCGACGTCTGGAACCCGAGCGGCGGCGCCCGCGAGGACACGAAAGCGGCCTGGGCGAAGGTGCGTGAGGCCTGTGAGCGGATCGGGCGCGACCCCTCCGAGATCCGGCTCGCGTCGCTGGCCCGCTTCGGCGACGGCGGAGTGGCCCAGCTGATCGCCGACCTGCAGGCAGCGATCGAAGAAGGGTTCAGCGAGCACATGATCTATCTGCCGGAGCAGGATGCCCCGCGCTCCGCCCACCTCATCGCGGAGGCACTCCCCCGCCTGCGTGCCCTCGGCGCCTGACCCCCCACCGCCTCCACCCGACGTCACACCCCACCGCCCGCCCCCCGGCGGGTGGCCATCTGTCGACAGATGTCGCGTCGCAGGGCGCGAATCGGGGCCAACTGTCGACAGATGGCCACCGGGGGTGGGGGAGTGGGGGTCAGGAGGGAGCGAGGGTGTAGTGGTGCGTACCCTCGGCGTCGATCTCGATCGTGAGAACCCCCTCCCGGCCCGCGAACCCACCCTGCCCGGCGGACGGGATCAGGAGCGCGGTCGCGGGCGGCTCGGCCACGCTGTGTCGCAGGAGGGCGGAACCCGCCTCGCCCTCCAGGCTCCCGGTGAACCGCTCCAGCCCGACGTAGGCTGCCGGTCCGCCCGGTCCCATGGCCGTCAGCAGCGTCGTTGTGCTGGTGCCCTGAAGCGAGCCTGCGTATCGCTTGTTCAGGGTCACCCGCGCCAGGGTGACGCCATCCGCCGACTCGTAGTCGTGGGAGTCCCAACCGGAGACCTCGAAGGTGCCGGCGAGGGACGCCGTGCTGTCGATGTTCATGCCAACCACGTTATGGAGTCGGAAGCGGCGGGTCTTGGAGAAACGCGACGCCCGGACGCTGTGTTAGCATCGGGCGCCCATGTGGGGTCCACGCATCCAGGGTCAGTCGGTGCTTCTGCGCCCGGTTGCCGAAGCCGAGATCCCGATCTTTCTGGAGTCTTTCGCCGACCCCGACGTCCTTCGCTACCTGGGTGAGTCGTTCTACGCTCAGGCGCCGGCGGCGGAGCGGGAGTGGTGGGAGAAGGCCGGCACCAACCCCAACGCGGTGTACTGGGGGCTCGAGTTCGACGAGCGTGTCGTCGGTACCACCTCCATTCATATGATCGACTGGACGAGCCGCAACGCGATGACGGGCACGGCGATCAGCGACCGGTCGGCGTGGGGGAAGGGGATCGCGACCGAGGCGATGCAGCTCCGGGCCGAATTCGCCTTCCGTCAGCTCCAGCTGCACAAGCTCGTCTCCGGCTACTACGAGCCGAACGTGGCCAGCGCCAAGGCGCAGGCGACCTGCGGCTACCGCGTCGTCGGACGGGCGCGCGATGACCTCTACCGGGACGGGCGCTGGCACGACCTGATCGTGACCGAGCTGATGCGAGCGGACTGGGAGGCGGCGCACTGATGTGGGGCCCAAGGGTGCAAGGCCGCTCGATCCTGCTGCGGCCGATCACGGAGCCGGAGCTCTCACTGCTGTTCGACTGGGGTGCGGATACCGAGGTCCTCCGCCTGGCGGGTGTCGGCTACTACGCGATGGCGCCCTCCGACCTCAAGAAGTGGTGGGAGGAAGCAGGCACCGACGCCACCTCCTGTCACTGGGGCCTGGAGTGGGAGGGGCGGCTGGTCGGGCGGACGGCGATCTTCCACATCGACTGGATCGGGCGCCACGGGTGGACCGCGACCCTGGTCGGCGATCGCTCGGTCTGGCGCCGCGGCATCGCCACCGAGGCGATGGCGCTGCGCACCGAGTTCGCGTTCCGGCAGCTCAACCTGCACAAGCTCAACTCGGGCTACGCAGACGGCAATCTGGGCAGCGCCGAAGCCCAACGGCGGGCCGGCTACCGCGAGATCGCCCGCCTCAAAGATCAGCTCTACCGCGACGGCCGGTGGTTCGACGAGATCATGACCGAGGTCATGCGCGAGGACTGGGAGCGCGAGCACACCCCGACCTGACCCGCCCCCCGCTCACCGTCCGCCGAGAATGCCGGCACTCAGGGCCGGCTGACGCGCTAGCGGGCCTGGTTCAGCTTCGCCAGGTCGTCCTCGCCGAGGTGCAGCGACGCCGCACGCAGGTTCTCCTCCAGGTGCTCCAGCGAGCCCGTGCCCGGGATCGGCACCATCACCGGGGACAGCGCGAGCAGCCAGGCCAGCAGCGTCTGGTTGACGGTCGCTCCATGCGCGGCGGCGATCTCCTGGATCGCACCTCCGACGCGACCCGAGGTGCCCCCCAGCGGAGCCCAGGGCAGAAACGCGATGCCCTGCTGCTCGACCGCCTCCAGCACCGCGTCCGAGCTCCGGTCCTGGAGGTTGAAGCGGTTCTGGACCGAGGCGATCGGCGTCAGTGTCTGCGCTGCCTGCAGCTGGTCGACGGAAACGTTGGAGAGCCCGATCAGCCGGATCTTTCCCTCGTCCTTCAACCTGACGAGCTCCCCCACCGACTCCTCGAACGGGACCTTGGGGTCGGGACGGTGGAACTGGTAGAGGTCGATCCGCTCCAGTCCGAGCCGGCTCAGGCTGCCTTCCAGCGCCACGCGCAGGTGCTGGGGCCGGCCGTCCGGCACCCAACGGTTGGGGCCTGGTCGCACCTGGCCCCCCTTGGTCGCGATCACCAGGTCGTTCGGGTAGGGACGCAGCGCCTCGCCGACCAGCCGCTCCGAGACGTCGGGCCCGTACGAGTCGGCGGTGTCGATGAGGTTGACGCCGGCTTCGACCACGCGCCGCAAGAGATCGCGCGCCCGGTTCTCGTCAGGGGGTGGTCCCCAGACCCCGCTGCCGGTGACGCGCATGGCGCCGAAGCCGAGGCGGTTGACGGTGAGCTCACCGCCGAGTGTGATGGTTCCGGACTCACGAACGTTCACAACGCTGCTCACTTGCCTTGCAACACCGACGTGCCGGGGTTCCTTCCCTCGGCGCCGCCCGCGACCGCGACCGGTGCGGCGTCGGGTTCGACGCCCGGCACCGGACGCTTGCCCCGGGACCAGCTGGCGACCGCGGCGATCAGACAGATCACGATCGAGAACGCGAAGACCTGGTGCAGCCCGGCTTTGAACGGCGCCGCGATCAGGGTGGGAAAGAACTCGCGGCCGGTCAGGACGCTCACCGAGTGGGCCGGCAGCGTGGACAGGAGGTGGGGGCCCAGCAGCGCGCGCAGCGGGTTGTAGCCGAGGAAGGTGGCGAAGAGGATCGACACCGGAGGCCGGTGCGAGACCGCGGTCGCCACCGCCGGCGGCACGCCGTTGGCGATCAACCCGGGCGCCATCGCGGCCGGGAGCGCCGCCGACAGCCCGAGGATCATGAGTGTGAAGAAGATGCCCTGCGAGAACACCATCGCCGAGTTCATGAAGGTGGAGTTCATCCCGCTGCCCACCCCTCGATAGCGGGCGGGCAGGCTGTTCATGACGCCTGCCCGGTTCGGCGAGTTGAAGGTCCCCATCGAGAGCCCGTTGAGGAACAGCGTCAGCGCGAAGACCGGGTAGCTGAAGTCGACGGGAAGGAAGAACAGCAGGGCGAACGCGCAGGCGGCCCCGATCATGCCGCCGGTCGCGAACCGGCGGCTTCCGAAGACGTCGGAGAGGCGGCCCGAGATGGGCCCGGCCAGGACCATTCCGAAGGTGGTGGGCAGCATGCAGATCCCCGCCAGCATCGGGGTGCGGCTGAAGCTCACGCCGTGCAGGGGCAGCCAGATCCCCTGCAGCCAGATGACGAGCATGAACTGGAGGCCGCCGCGGGCGAGCGCGGCCAGGAACGTGGAAAGGCTGCCGAAGACGAACGGCCGGATCCGGAACAGGGCGACCCGGAACATGGGGTGGGCCACCCGGGTCTCGATCAAGGCGAACAGCCCGAGCAGGATGACGCCGGCGGCTCCGCCGCCGATGACGCGGGGATTGGACCAGCCCATCGGCTGTCCGTCGTAGGGCTGGACTCCGTAGGTGACCGCGATCATGACCAGCAGCAGGCCGCAGGCGAAGGTGAGGTTGCCGGCCCAGTCGATCGCCGACGGCGTCCGAATGCCGCGTTCCTGGAGCTTCAGATACGCCCAGGCGGTGCCGAACGCACCGAACGGCACCGACACGAAGAACACCAGCCGCCAGTCGATCGGCGCCAGCAGGCCGCCCACCACGAGCCCGATGAACGATCCCGTCATCGCGGCGAGGTTATTGATCCCCAGCGCCAGGCCCCGCTGGTTGCGCGGAAACGCGTCGGTCAGGATCGCCGCCGAGTTGGCGACCAGGCAGGCACCACCCACCCCCTGCATGATCCGAAAGCCGAGCAGCCACCAGGCGCCGGCGGCGCCGGTGAGCGGGTTGGCCGCCAGGATCAGCGACGCCACCGTGTAGATGACAAATCCGAGGTTGTAGACCTTGACCCTGCCGAACTGATCGCCGAGACGCCCCAGGCTGACCAGCAGGATGCAGCCCACCGCGGAGTAGCCGAGGAGCATCCAGAGCAGGAAGGTGCTGTTGGCGGGGACCAGCGGGTCGAGACCGATGCCGCGGAAGATGTCCGGCATCGAGATCAGGATGATCGACATATCGATCGTGGCCAGCGTCACGCCGACCGTGGTGTTGGTCAGCGCGACCCACTTGTAGCGGTCGGGCACCCCGGTGCCTCCGGGCGACGAGGCCGCGGGCCGGCCGGCGACGGTGGTTGTCTGAGTCATCCCTCCTGGCGCCGGATGTCGCACGCCGGCACTGGACACCCCCGCCGGTGAACGAAGCTCCCGCATCACCGGATCTTAATCCCCAGGTTCACCGGGGCCTCCGGCGGCGGGCGCCAACGCGACGCCCCGATCGCGGTCCGCCGGCGCCGGCACCGGTGAGCCGGACGCGGAGTGGGGGATACTCCTCGGCGATGTCGGACTTCTACGACCGGTACGCACACGAATACGCCGACAAGAACGAGACCGAACCGTTCAACGCGCTCTACGAGCGCCCTGCGGCTCTGGCCCTCCTCGGTGACGTCGCCGGACAGTGCGTCCTGGACGCGGGCTGCGGGCCGGGGGCGCACGCCCGGGCGCTCCAGGAACGGGGCGCCCTGGTGACCGGCTGCGACCGCAGCGCGCCCGAGCTGGCCATCGCTCGGGAGCGGCTGGAACCCGGCACCCGGCTCGATCAGGTCGACCTCGCACAGCGTCTGCCGTACCCCGACGGGGCGTTCGATGCCGTCCTCTGCTCTCTCACGCTCCACTACCTGGAGGACTGGTCAGGCCCGCTGCGCGAATTCCGGCGCGTGCTCCGGCCCGCCGGCCGGCTCGTCGCCTCCACCCACCATCCGATCCAGGACTACCGGTTTTCCGGCAGCGAGGACTACTTCGCCACCGAGCTGTGGGAGGACACCTGGACGGTCGGCGGCCGCGCGGTCTCGATCAGCTACTACCGCCGCCCGCTTTCGGCGATCACGAACGCGTTCCTCGACGCGTCCTTCTCGATCGAGCAGATCGTCGAGCCCGCCCCCGCGGCCGAGATGGAGCAGCGTTTCCCCCACGACTTTCGCCAGCTGTCGACGAAGCCCGGGTTTCTCTTCTTCGTGCTGCGCCGGACCTGACCCCGGCGTCGCAGCCGCCCTTTGCCGGGAAGCGGCCCGCGGGGGGCGCACTCGCGGGTCCCTTTCCCGGCAAACGGCCAACGACGGTCGAGCGGGGGACAGGCCTGGCTACGCGTAGAAGGGCGGGCGCTCCGGCAGGCGCACCGGCACCGCACCACCGGACCGCAGGGCCTGGACCCCGGCTTCGCAGGCGAGCGCGGCCAGATACCCGTCCCAGGCACTCGGCCCGCCGATGGCACCCTGGTGGGCAGCGTCGACCCACGCCTGCACCTCGCGGTCGTAGGCGGCGCGGAAGCGGGTGATGAAACCTTGGTGCTCGGCGATCGCGGCCCGCCCCTGGTGCCAGAGCTCGAGCCCCGCAGGCTGCCCGATCCGCGCCACCCCGCTCTCCAGGACCGCCTCGGTGGTGACCTGGTAGCCGAACTGCGCCCCCATGTTCATCTCCACGTCGCCCAGCACCCCGCTCTCCAGCTCGACCAGCACCAGCAGCGGGTCTCCCAGGTCCGGCGGCGAGAGCGAGTTGCGGCGTCCACGCTTCACCTCGACCGAACGGATCGGCGAGCCGGCCAGCCAGGGCAGAATGTCGAGCTCGTGGACCACCGCGTCGGTGATCATCATCTCCTCGGTGAACCCGGGGAACGCCCGCGCGTTGCGGTGGACGCAATGCAGGAGCAGCAGGTTTCCGGCGCTCCCGGACGCGATCAGGTCATGAAGGCTGCCGTATTCGACGTCGAAGCGCCGCATGAACCCGACCTGCGTGCTCGGCGCCTCCCGCAGCTCCTGCTCGGCCTCCACGATCCGGCGGGCGGTGTCCGCGTCCGGGGCCATCGGCTTCTCGCAGAGGATCGCGAGCCCCGCTGTGAGCGCGGCGAGCAGCGCCGCCTCATGCGCCGGACCGGGGCTGGCGATCAGGACCGCGTCCAGCCCGACACCCTCGATGGCGTCCTCCAGCCGGGGGAAGCCCAACGCTCCGGGCGCTCTGGCGATCGCGGCCTCTTGCCGGCTCGGATCGGGCTCCACCACCGCTGCCACCTGGGCGCCGTGGATCCGCCTCGCCAGCCGGGCCACGTGGTCACCCCCCATCGCACCGGCCCCCACCACGGCGACCTGCAGCGGACCCTCGCCCCTCATCTGCCGGCCTCCACCGGTAGGTTCAGGGCGTCCAGCAGATAGCGACGCGTGCGCTGCGCGATCGGGAACGGACGGTCGACGTCGCAGCCGTACATGTCCTGCTCCACGATCACCAGCATCTCGGGGTCGATCGCGGCCGCGGCCTCGATGATGGGCGGCAGGTCGGGCTCGCCGCCCGGCGGCTCCACCATCAGGCCCTCCATCACCGCGGTCGCGAACGCCGTGTCGTTCTTCAGGAGGTCGAAGCGGACCGACGGGTCGAACTGCTTCACGTGGAGGTATCGCACCCGGTCCGGGTGCTCGCCGAGAAGACGGAGGTTGTCCCCGCCGTAGAAGGCGTAGTGGCCGGTGTCGAGGCAGAGGTTGGTGTAGGCGGGGTCGGTGCCTTCCAGGAAGCGCTCGACCTCCCGCCGGGTCCCGACGTGGCTGTCCACATGGGGATGGAACACCTGCCGCATCCCGAACTCTTCGAGGAGCGCCTTGCCGAACTGGTCGTGACCCGCGAGCAGGCGCGTCCAGCCCCCGGCGTCGAGCGTGCGGGGCTCGACCACCTCGCCGCTCACGTCGCTGCGCCAGAGATCCGGGATCACGACCAGGTGCTCGGCGCCCACGGAGCGAGCCAGGCGGGCCACCGTCACGGCCTGCTCCCACGCCCGCCGCCACTGATCGCCCTCCTTGTGGAACCCGGTGAAGACGACACCTGACGCCGCTCTGAACCCCCGCGCGGCGAGCTCTTCCCGCAGGCGCTCCGGATCCGCCGGCAGGTACCCATAGGGGCCGAGCTCGATCCACGGGTAGCCGCAGCGCGCCGCCTCGTCGAGAAAGCGCGGCCATGGCACCTGCTTCGGGTCGTCCGCGAACCAGACCCCCCAGGAGTCGGGCGCGGTCCCGAGACGGAGGCGGCCCGTCGATGTGCTCATCAGATCTCCTCGTTCATCCGACCAGCGGGCGCTGCCGCGCGCGCTCCTCCTCATAGGCCTGGCGCGCCCGTTTTGTGCTTTCCAGCTCAGCCACCTCGGCGACCGGGACGTCCCACCAGCCCTCGCCGTCGGGAGCCGTCAGGAGGGGGTCCGTCTCGACGTGGATCACCGTGGTGCGCTCCGCGGTCTTCGCCGTCGCGACCGCCTGCCTCACCTCCTCCGCCGCGGAGGGCCCGGGCTTCACCTCCACCACGTCGACGCCGTAGCTGCGGGCGTTGGCGGCCAGGTCGACGGGACCGTAGCGGGTGCCGAAGCGCAGTGAGCCGACGCGCTCGGAAAGGTTTCCGATCGACGCGTAGCCGTGGTTCTGGACCAGGACCACGATGAGCTTCAAGCCCTCCGCCGCCACCGCTGCCAGCTCGGAGGACATCATCAGGTAGGAGCCGTCCCCGACCATCACCACCACGTCGCGGTCGTCGCCCAGCGCCTCCAGCCCACGCTTGACGCCCACGCCTCCGGCGATCTCGTAGCCCATGCAGCTGAACGCGTACTCGACGTGGTAGCCGAGCGGGTCGCGCACGCGCCACAGCTTGTGCAGGTCCCCCGGCAGGGAGCCGGCGGCCTGGACCAGGACGTCCCGCGGTCCGGACGCCGCCTGGACCGCGCCGATGATCTCCGCCTGTCCCGGCACCGGGCGCCCGGAAGGGGCCAGCGCGCGGTCCACGACCTCCTCCCAGGCCGCTTTCTCGCGCCGTATCCGCTGCGTCAGATCCTCGCTGACGTGGAAGTTCCCCAGCTCCGAGCGAAGTGCTCGCAGTGCTTCCCTGGCGTCGGCGATCAGCGGCAGTGAGGTCCCGTGCTTGGCCGCGTCGAACGGCGCCACGTTGACGTTGACGAACCTGACGCCAGGGTGCTGAAAGGCGGAGCGGCTGCCGGTGGTGAAGTCGCTGTACCGGGTCCCGACGCCGATCACCACGTCGGCGAGCGCAGCCAGGCGGTTGGCCGCGGTGCTCCCGGTCGCGCCAACGCCCCCCAGGTACTGGGGGTGGTCCCAGCAGAGCGAGCCGCCTCCCGCCTGGGTGGTTCCGACCGGGATGCCGGTCGCCTCCACCAGGCGCCGCAGCTCCCCCTCGGCACCCGAGTACAGGACGCCGCCTCCGGCCACCAGGAAGGGCGCCCTCGCCCCACGGATCGCCGCCGCCGCCCGCGCCAGCGGATCACGCTCGGGGAGCGGCCGTCGCAGGTGCCACTCGCGGTCGGCGAGGAACTCGACCGGCACCTCGGTCGCCTCCGCCTGGACGTCCTCCGGCAGTGCGATCGTCACCGCCCCCACCTCTGCCGGATCGGTCAGGACGCGGAGCGCCCCGAGCGCGATCGAGAACAGCTGCTCGGGCCGCTGCACCCGGTCGAAGAATCGCGAGAGCGGCCGGAACGCGTCGTTGACCGAGATGCCGGGATCGTGTGGGAGCTCGATCTGCTGCAGCACCGGATCGGCCACCCGGGTGGCGAACGTGTCGCTGGGCAGCAGCAGCGCCGGGAGACGGTTCGCGGTCGCCAGCGCCGCACCGGTCAGCATGTTCGCCGCGCCCGGCCCGATCGAGGAGGTACAGGCGTAGGTGGCGCGCCGCCGGTGGATGCGCGCGTAGCCGACCGCCTCGTGCACCATCGCCTGCTCGTTGCGCGCCTGGTGGTAGGGCAGCAGCGCCGGGTCCTTTGCGTTCAGCTCCACCAGCGCCTGGCCCAGCCCCGCAACGTTGCCGTGGCCGAAGATCCCGAACACGGCGGGGACGGTCCGCTCGCGGACGTCGCCGTCGACCGTCCACTGGTGGGCGAGGAACTCGGCCAGCGCCTGGCCCACGGTCATGCGCCTGGTGGTCATCGCACGCTCCTTCTCATGGCCGGCGCTCCTTCCTCATGGCCGGCGCCGCGAGACAGCGCGGTAGGGGAGCCGGGGATCGACCGGCTGCCCGGCCCAGGTGTCGCGAAGCCACGCCTGGCCGGGGTCGTCCTGGATCAGCCAGGCCCGGACCGGGTCAGGCCCCGCCATCACGTTCAGGTAGTAGAGGTCGTAGCCGGGGAGGGCCACGGCCGGGCCGTGGTAGCCGAAGGGCACCAGCGCCACGTCGCCGGTCCGGACCAGCGCGTTGGTGGCGATCTCACCGGCGGCGGAGGAGGTGGTGGCGAACATCCCGTACGGCTCGGCCACCTCCGGGATCGGTGCATCGCGTGTCACGGCCGCCTCGAAGTAGTAGATCTCTTCCAGGCGGCTCTCCCGGCCGGGAAGGCTCTGGTCGTGCTTGTGGGCCGGGTGCGACGAGGTGTTGCCGGAGGGGGTGAGCACCTCGCAGACGATGACGCGGTCGGCGTCGAGGACGTCGGGGATGCCGAAGTTGTGGACCTGCCGGCTGGACGCCCCGGCTCCGCGAAGCTCCAGCGGAACCTCGTCCCGGCGCAGAAGACGCGGGGGCCGAGGGTCGGTCGCGGGCGCCTCGGCCACCGCGACCCGCCCGGCACCGCGCACCGAGGCTGCTTGCCCGCACCCCAGGTAGAGGACGTCCGTCGGGCCGTCGAAGACCGAGCGGCGCCCCTCCAGCACCGCGCGGGCGACCGCGCCGTCCACGGTGTGGACGACCTCGAAGGAGCCGGCGAGCGGCACCACCACCCGCTCCAGCGGCCCGGCGGGGAGCTCCATCGGGCCACCTTCCAGCTCCGCCACCCGCAGTCCGGTGTGGCGCCAGCCGGAAGGCGAGGGCTCCACCACCACCTGGCAGCCATCCCGCTCCAGTGAGCCCCGCGGATAGAACCAGCGGCCGCCCTCGATCACGGTGCCCCTCAGTCGTGCTGCGGGAAGCCCAGGTCGATGCCGCCGTGGCTGGGGTCGAGCCAGCGCTGCGTGATCGCCTTGCTCTGGGTGAAGAAGCGGACGCCGTCCAGTCCGTAGGCTCGCGCGTCGCCGAACAGCGACTGCCTCCAGCCCCCGAAGGAGAACGTGGCCACCGGCACCGGGATCGGGACGTTGATCCCGATCATGCCGACCTGAGCCTCGTGCTGGAAGCGCCGTGCGGCGCCCCCGTCGTTGGTGAAGATCGCGGTCCCGTTGCCGAACCCGCCCGAGTTGATCAGCTCCAGCCCGCGCTCGTAGCTGGGGACGCGAACCACCGAGAGCAGGGGTCCGAAGATCTCCTCGCGATACACGCGGGAGGTGAGCGGCACCCGGTCGACCAGCGACGGCCCCAGCCAGAAGCCCCTCGGGTCTCCGTCGGCCTGGACGCCACGTCCGTCGACCACGATGGTGGCGCCGTCGGCCTCAGCCACGTCCAGGTACGACGCCACGCGGTCGCGGTGCTCGGCGGTGACCAGCGGACCCACGTCGACCCCCCGCCGCCCGTCGCCGACCCGCAGCCGGCCGATCCGCTCCACCATCTTGTCGATCAGCCGGTCCCCGACCGGATCCACCGCGACGACCACGCTGATCGCCATACAGCGCTCCCCGGCCGAGCCGAAACCGGCGTTGATGGCCGCGTCGGCGGTCAGGTCGAGGTCCGCGTCGGGCAGCGCGAGCATGTGGTTCTTGGCTCCGCCCAGCGCCTGCACGCGCTTCCCGTTGGCGGTCGCGGTCTGATACACGTGACGGGCGATCGGGGTCGAGCCGACGAACGAGATCGCGGCCACGTCGGGATGCTCGAGGAGACCGTCCACGGCCTCGCGGTCGCCGTTCAGCACGTTGAACACCCCGTCGGGCAGCCCCGCCTCCTGCCACAGCCGTGCCAGCCAGAGCGCCGCCGAAGGGTCCTTCTCGCTCGGCTTGAGCACCACCGTGTTGCCGGTCGCGATCGCGACCGGAAAGAACCAGGCCGGCACCATCGCCGGGAAGTTGAAGGGGCTGATGATCGCCACCACCCCCAGCGGCTGGCGGAGCGAGAACACGTCGATCCCGGTGGAGACCTGCTCCGCGTACTCGCCTTTCATGTGCTGGGCGATGCCGGTCGCGAACTCGACCACCTCCTGACCGCGGTTGACCTCCCCGAGCGCGTCCGAGACCACCTTTCCGTGCTCCGATGTGATCAGCTCCGCCAGGTCCTGCTTGCGCGCCTCGAGCAGCTCGCGGAACCGGAACAGGATCGCCTGGCGCCGGGCCAGGGACGTCTCGCGCCAGCCCGGAAACGCGGCCCGGGCGGCGGCCACCACACGGTCCACCTCGCGCTTGCCGGCGAACGCGACGCGCTTGGTCTGGATCCCCAGCGCGGGGTCGAAGACAGGGCCGCTGCGCCCGCCGTCCGATGGTTCGGCGGCGCCGCCGATCCAGTGCGGCAGCTCCGTCAGAGTGGTCTCGGTCTCGGTGCTCATGGCTGCCCTTCCTCCAAATCCAGATCCGGCGCCGTCGCGTGAGCAGGCGCCGCCGCGGCATCGCCGGCCGCGCCGTCAAGGATCGACTCCACCTCCGCGGTGGTCGGCATCGCGGTCGAGCACTCGCGCCGTCCGGCCACGATGGCGCCGGCGACGTTGGCGAAGCGCAGGACCCGCTCCAGCGGCCAGCCCTGGAGCAGGCCGTGGCAGACCGCGCCCCCGAACCCGTCGCCGGCACCCAGCCCGTTCAGCACCCGGATCTGGTAGGCGGGGACCTCGACCGCCTCCTCCCGGGTCTTCCCCAGCACGCCCCGTCCGCCCTGCTTCACGATCGCCAGCTCGACCCCGCGCTCGAGCAAAGCGTCGGCCGCGCGCAGGGGATCGGTCTCGCCCACCGCGATCTGGCACTCCTCACTGTTGCCGATTGCGACCGTCACCTTCTCCAGGGCCGGCCCCACCTGCTGTGACGCCTGCTCCGGAGAGGCCCAGAACGTGGGACGGTAGTCGAGGTCGAGGACGGTCAGCGGCCGTCGCGCCCGCGCGTCCCAGGCGGCGTGGTGGGCCGTCCGGCTGGGTTCGGCCGACAGCCCGCTCGCCGTCGACCAGTAGATCCCGGCCTGCTCGATCGCCTCGAGGTCGAGCTCCTCGGCGTGGATCACGAGGTCGGGGGCCATCGGCGCGCGATAGAACCAGAGCGGGAAGTGGTCGGGCGGGAAGATCTCGCAGAAGGCGATCGGGGTCTGCAGCCCTCCCACGGCGCTCACGAAGCGATCGTCGACACCGAGCCGGCGGAGCTCCTGGTGCACGTAGCGTCCAAACGGGTCGTCGCCGGTCCGGGTGATCACCGCCGACCGGACGCCGTGCCGCGCGGCGGCCACCGCGACGTTGGTCGCGCTGCCGCCCAGGTACTTGCCGAACGAACGAACGTCCTCCAGACGGACGGCGTCCTGGAGTGGGTAGAGGTCGACGCTCACCCGCCCGATGGTGATCAGATCGAGGTGCGGCGGAGCCGCCGCTCGAGATCCTTCGGGCATTGTCATGACATTACTACCTCCGCGAGCGTTGCTGGCACAATGGGCCTGTGACATCAGAGGTTGCCTCGCACGGGGCGGAGGCGGCCGTGTCCGAGGTGGACCCGGCGGGGGATCCCGCGCCGGCGGCGCCGCGGGTGCTCCCTCGGAACCTGTTCATGGATCTCGATCGCTCGGGCCCGGTTCCTCTCTATTTTCAGGTCGCGAGCCGCATCGAGGCGGCGATCCGGTCCAACGCGCTCCCGCCCGGCTCCCGGCTGGAGGGAGAGATCGCGTTCGGCGAGCGCCTCGGGCTCTCCCGGCCCACGATGCGCCGCGCGATCCAGGAACTGGTGGACAAGGGCCTCCTGGTGCGGCGCCGGGGGATCGGAACCCAGGTGGTGCCGCGTCCTCTGTCGCGCAAGGTCGAGCTCACCAGCCTTTACGACGACCTCGCCGGTGACGGTCGTGAACCGTCGACCAACGTGCTTCTGCACGAGGTCGTGGTCCCCGGCGCCGGAATCTGCGAGCGACTCGGCATCGCGTCGCCGGCGAGGGTCCTGCACGTGCGCCGGCTGCGCCTGAGCGGGGACGTGCCTCTGGCCGTGATGGAGAACTACCTCGCTCCTCAGTTCCTCGACCTCACGCCCGACGAGCTGCGGTCGTACGGGCTCTACCAGCTGCTGCGCTCGCGCGGCACCTCGGTCAGCGTCGCTCATCAGCAGATCGGCGCGCGGGAGGCCACCGCGGAGGAATGCATCCTCCTCGAGATCCGCAGGCGCGGGCCGGTGCTGACCATGGAGCGCACCGCCTACAGCGCCACCGGCCAGGCGGTCGAATACGGCCGTCACTGCTACCGGCCCGACCTGTACGAGTTCGAGATCACGCTGGTCGAGAAGTAGCGCGCCCTCTCCGGCGAGGGGCGAATGGTTGCGCGGTTTGGGAGAATGTCCTAACATAGTCGGAGACGGAGGGAGAGGGTGAAGCACGTTTCGCCTCCCTTCGACGCTGTGGGCTACGGGAACCGAGGAGCAGGGCGCTTGGGTCGTGACGCCGGATAGGCGGTGAACCTTTGCTACCCGCCGCTGCGCCGCGCCGGGTGCATCCGATACTTCGACATCTCTCCTCCCCAACGTGCTGACGGGCGCTGGTCTCGCGGACCGGCGCCTGTCACTTTGCGAGTCCCGAGCGACCGATGGGGCCCGTTGGTGCACCTCCGGGGGTCAAACGCGCCGGGTAGGGCCCGCTGGTGCACCTCCGGGGCCCTCGGCGGTCCGGTGGCGGGGACGTAGCATCGTCGCATGGCGCCCGATTCCGGACCTGACCCGTCCCAGCGCTGGGCGGAGTTGGCCCTCGGCGTCCTCCGGAAGTCCGGTGCGCTGGGCGAGGATGCGACCCCGGCGGACGCCGAGGCACGTCTGTTGACCCACCTCCCGGACGGCATCTCGGTGCGAGCCCTCTACCTCGACCCCGGCCAGGCGCCGGACGCGGGGCTGCCTGGCCAGGACCCCTACCTTCGCGGCGGCACCCCCGCGGGCTCGCTTTTGGCCGGCTGGGACGTGCGGCAGCTCCACGACGACCCCGACCTCACCGCCACCCGCGCCGCGGTGCTCGACGACCTGCAGCACGGCGTGCGCTCGGTCTGGCTGCGCCTCGGAACGGGAGCGATCCCCGTGGGAGCGCTGGAAGAGGTGCTGGCCGACGTGATCCTGGACGCGGCGCCGGTGGTGCTGGAGGCGGGCGAGGCCGGCGACGAGGCGGCCCGTCGATTCCTGGCGCTGGCCGGCGCGCGCGGGATCGCCGCGGGGGACCTGCCCGGTGTGCTGGGCCTCGACCCGCTCGGCCTCGAGGCCCGCAGTGGGGTGCCCCACGACCTCGACGCGGCAGCCGCTCTCGCCGCGGAGGTCGCCGCCGCCCATCCGCGCGTGCGGACGCTGGTGGTGGACGGGCTCCCGTACGCCGAGGCGGGCGCCACCGACACCGAAGAGCTGGGGTGCGCCATCGCGACCGGCATCGCCTACCTGCGCGCGCTCGCCGGGCATGGGCTCACGCCGGCCCAGGCGGCCTCGCAGCTCGAGTTCCGGCTGGCGGCGGGCACCGACCAGTTCCTCACCATCGCCAAGTTCCGTGCCGCGCGCCGGCTTTGGGGAAGGGTCACCGAGGTCACCGGAGCGGTCCGGGCGCCTCGACTCCACGCCGTATCGTCGCCCGCCATGGTGACCCAGCGTGACCCCTGGGTGAACCTGCTCCGGGTCACCGTCGCCACCTTCGCCGCCGGGGTCGGCGGGGCCGACGCCGTGACCGCGCTTCCGTTCGACCATGCGCTCGGATACAGCGACGCGTTCAGCCGCCGCATCGCCCGAAACACGGCCGCGCTGCTCCAGGACGAGTCGGAGCTGGGCCGCGTCCTGGACCCCGGAGGCGGTTCCTGGTATCTGGAGCAGCTCTCGGACCAGGTGGCTCAGACGGCATGGGCCTGGATGCAGGAGATCGAGGGCGCAGGTGGCCAGCACGCCGCCTTGCGGGACGGACTGGTCGCCGACCGGCTGAACCGGTCGCGTGCCGCCCGCTACGACCGCATCCGGCGCCGGCGCGACCCGATCACCGGTGTCAGCACCTTTCCCGACCTCGAAGCGACCCCGGTGCGACGGCGACCGCGCGAGGTTACCCCGCAGGCCGGGTTGCCCGCCCAGCGCTACGCGCAGCCGTTCGAGGCGCTGCGTGATCGTGCCGACGGCCGGCTGGCCGCCACCGGGCTCCGTCCGACGGCTTTCCTGGCTACCCTGGGACCGCTCGCCCGTCACAACCGGCGCGCGCTGTTTGCCCGAAACCTGCTGGGCGCGGGCGGGATCGACGTCGATCCCGCGGGCGCCACGAGCGGGACCGCCCAGGTCCTCGCCGCCTACCGGGTCCGGCGGCAACCTGTGGCCATCCTCTGCGGCGCCGACCCGGACTATGCGGAGCAGGCCGTTCCGCTCGCCGAGGCGCTGAAGGAGGAAGGTGCGCGGCTGGTCGCGATGACCGGCCGGCCGGGGGTGGGGGAGGCGGCCTGGCGCGCGGCCGGCGTCGATCGCTTCCTCTTCGAGGGTGGGGACGCGCTGGGTGACCTGGAGGCCCTGCTGCGGGCTCTGGAACCGGCCGGCGAGGGAGCCGCGCGCGGATGATCTCCCGGACCCGGATCCCTGACTTCTCGACCGTCGGACTCGGTCACCAGACCGCCCTCTCCTCGCGGGAGCGCTGGGAGAAGGAGTTCGAGGGTGCCGTCGACCGTCGCCCGGACGGGGTCGCGGAGACGCTGCCGGAAGGCATCGAGCGGCGCGTTCTCTACACCGCCGCCGACGTCGCCGGGCTGGAGACGCTGCACAGCATCCCCGGCCGGCCCCCGTTCCTGCGCGGACCCTACCCCACCATGTACCGCACCCAGCCCTGGACCATCCGCCAGTACGCGGGCTTCTCGACCGCCGAGGAGTCGAACGCGTTCTACCGGCGGAACCTGGCGCAGGGCCAGCGGGGGCTTTCGGTCGCGTTCGACCTGCCCACCCACCGCGGCTACGACTCCGATCATCCACGGGTTCCCGGCGACGTAGGGATGGCGGGGGTCGCCGTCGATTCGATCCTCGATATGCGGCAGCTGTTCGAGGGGATCCCGCTCGACCAGATCAGCGTCTCGATGACGATGAACGGCGCGGTGCTGCCGGTCCTCGCCCTCTACATCCTGGCCGGCGAGGAGCAGGGCGTCCCTCCGGAGAAGCTGGCGGGCACGATCCAGAACGACATCCTGAAGGAGTTCATGGTCCGGAACACCTTCATCTATCCGCCGGGACCCTCGATGCGGATCGTGAGCGACATCTTCGCCTACACCGCGCAGCGGATGCCCCGGTTCAACTCGATCTCGATCTCCGGCTACCACATGCAGGAGGCGGGGGCGACCGCCGACCTGGAGGTGGCCTACACGATCGCCGACGGGCTCGAATACCTGCGCTGCGGCATCGACGCCGGGCTCGGCATCGACGACTTCGCTCCCCGGATCTCCTTCTTCTGGGCGATCGGCATGCACTTCTTCACCGAGGTCGCGAAGATGCGGGCCGCGCGCCTTCTGTGGTCGGAAGCGGTGGGCCGCTTCGGGCCCGCCAGCGAGCGTTCGCGGAGCCTGCGCACGCACTGCCAGACCTCGGGCTGGTCGCTCACCGCTCAGGACGTGTTCAACAATGTCGCCCGCACCTGCGTGGAGGCGATGGCGGCGACGCAGGGCGGCACGCAGTCGCTCCACACCAACGCGCTCGACGAGGCGCTGGCGCTGCCGAGCGATTTCTCGGCCCGGATCGCGCGGCAGACCCAGCTCTTCCTGCTGGAGGAGTCGGGAACCACCCGGACCATCGATCCCTGGGCCGGCAGCTGGTACCTGGAACGCCTCACCGCCGACCTCGTCGAGCGCGCTCGCCAGCACCTCTCGGAGGTGGAGAGCCTGGGCGGGATGGCGCGCGCGATCGAGGCCGGTGTGCCGAAAGAGCGAATCGAGGAGGCCGCCGCGCGAACGCAGGCACGTATCGACGCCGGGCTGCAGCCGGTGATCGGTGTCAACCGCTACCCCTCGCGGGAGCCGGGGGAGCTCGAGGTTCGATCGGTCGACAACGCCGCCGTGCTGGCGCGCCAGCTCGAGAAGCTGCGGGACCTGCGGAGCGACCGCGACGGCACGCGGACCCGTGCTGCGCTGGACCGGCTGACGGCGGCGGCGCAGGCGGCGGTCGGCGGCACCCGCGAAGCCGGGTTGGGAGAGAACCTGCTCGCGCTGTCGGTCGACGCCGCACGGGCGCGGGCGACGGTGGGTGAGATGGCGGAGGCGCTGGAGCGCGTCTTCGGTCGCCACGTGCCGCGGGTCCGCACAATCTCGGGTGTGTACCGCCGGGAGATCGGGCGCGCCTCGAACGTCGACCGGGTGCTCCAGGAGACCGCGGCCTTCGCCGAGGCGGAAGGCAGGCGGCCGCGGATCCTGGTCGCCAAGGTCGGGCAGGACGGCCACGATCGGGGCCAGAAGGTGATCGCCTCCGCTTTCGCCGACCTGGGCTTCGATGTCGACGTCGGCCCGCTCTTCCAGACGCCGCAGGAGGTGGCGCAGCAGGCGGTCGAGAACGACGTCCACGTGGTGGGCGTCTCCTCCCTCGCGGCGGGCCATCTGACCCTGGTCCCCGAGCTGCAGCAGGCGCTGGCGGCCCTGGGCCGCCCGGACATCGTGCTGGTCGTCGGCGGCGTGATCCCCGACCACGACGTGCCGAAGCTGAAGGAGATGGGCGTGAGCGCGGTCTTCCAGCCCGGGACCGTGATCGCCGACGCAGCCCTCCTGCTGCTCCGCGACCTGCGGCAGCGCCTGGACCAACCCTCCTGATGCTGGACACCTGATGGTGGACGCCGGCCCCCTCGCCCAGCGGGTACGCGCCGGAGACCGGGCCGCGCTGGGACGTGCGATCACCCTCATCGAGTCGACCCGCGGCGACCACCGCGCGACCGCCGCTTCGCTGCTCGCGGACCTGGGCGACGGCCCGGTGTCCACCCGGCGCGTGGGCATCACCGGGGTGCCGGGGGTGGGGAAGTCGACCTTCATCGACGCGCTCGGCATGCGGCTGGTAAAGGCGGGGCACCGTGTGGGGGTGCTCGCCGTGGATCCCAGCTCGACCCGGACCGGCGGCTCCATCCTGGGGGACAAGACGCGCATGCCGCGTCTGGCGGTGGAGCCGCGTGCCTTCGTGCGGCCCTCGCCGACCGGCGGGACCCTGGGCGGGGTGGCGCGGGCGACCCGGGAGACGATGGCCCTGCTGGAAGGCAGTGGCTACGACGTCGTGCTGGTCGAGACGGTTGGCATCGGCCAGGCCGAGGTCGAGGTGGCGAACATGGTCGACACCTTTCTGGTGCTGGCGCTGGCTCGCTCCGGCGACGAGCTCCAGGGGATCAAGAAGGGGGTCCTCGAGCTCGCCGACGTGATCGCGGTCAACAAGGCCGATCAGGGGCACGAGGGGGAGGCGCGCAGCGCCGCCGCCGAGCTGCGTCACGCGATCCACCTGCTGCAGGGTGAGGGCGAGGGCTGGACGCCGCCGGTCCTCACCTGCAGCGCGCTGGAGGACCGGAGGCTGGACGAGGTGTGGGCCGCCGTCGAGCGGCACCGGGGGACGCTGGAGGCGTCGGGAGACCTGACGGCCCGCCGGCGCCGCCAGCGCGTGCGGTGGATGTGGGCCTCCGCCGAAAGCGAGCTCGTGTCCCGAATGCGCCGGTCACCTGGCGTACGGAGTCTGGCGTCCGAGCTCACCGATCGCGTCGAACGGGGCGAGATTCCGGCCGGAACCGCGGCCGACGAGCTGCTGCGGGCCTTCGAGCGGACCGCGGTGGCCGACCCGTAGGATGGGGGGTCAACCATGAGGAGGAGGGGCCAATGACGAGCATCTTCACCGAGACCGGCGTCGCCGCGAGCAGCGAAGACGCCCTGGTCGCGCCACCCTTCGCCCGACTCGGTCTCACGTTCGACGACGTCCTCCTCCTGCCCGCCGCGTCTGACATGCTGCCCGGCGACGTCGACACCTCGAGCCGGCTGACGCGCCGGCTGCGCCTCGAGATCCCGCTGGTGTCGTCGGCGATGGACACCGTGACCGAGGCCCGGATGGCGATCGGGCTGGCCCGGCAGGGAGGCGTCGGGGTGCTGCACCGCAACCTCTCTCCCCAGGACCAGGCGGTGCAGGTCGACCTGGTCAAGCGGTCTGAGGCCGGGATGGTCTCGAATCCGATCACCTGCTCGCCGGAGGCGACGCTGGCCGACGCCGAGGCGCTCTGCGCGCGGTACCGGATCTCCGGGCTGCCGGTGATCGACGGCGCCGGGTTGCTGGTCGGCATCGTGACCAATCGCGACATGCGGTTCGAGCGCGACCTGAGCCGGCCGGTCGCCCAGGTCATGACGCGGATGCCGCTGGTTACCGCCCGGCCCGGGATCGGCCGCTCGGAGGCGCTGGCGCTGCTGGCTCGGAACAAGGTCGAGAAGCTGCCCCTGGTGGACGATCGGGGGTGCCTGGCGGGCCTGATCACGGTCAAGGACTTCGCCAAGTCGGAGGAGTACCCGGGAGCGACCAAGGACCCGGCGGGCCGGCTGGTGGTGGGCGCCGCGATCGGTGTCGGCGAGGATTCCTACCAGCGGGCCCACCTCCTGATCGATGCCGGGGCCGACTTCATCGTGGTCGACACCGCCCACGGTCACTCGCGGGACGTGCTCGAGATGGTGGCCCGGCTGAAACGCGAGACGGTGACCGAGATCGTCGCGGGCAACGTGGCCACCCGGGCCGGGGCGCAGGCGCTCATCGACGCCGGGGCGGACGCGGTGAAGGTGGGGGTGGGGCCGGGCTCCATCTGCACGACCCGGGTGGTCGCCGGCGTGGGCGTTCCCCAGATCACCGCGATCTACGAAGCCTCACTGGCCTGCAAGCCGGCGGGCGTGCCGCTGATCGCCGACGGAGGGGTCCACTACTCGGGAGACATCCCCAAGGCGATCGTGGCCGGGGCCGACACGGTGATGCTGGGGTCGCTGCTCGCCGGCTGCGACGAGTCGCCGGGGGAGCTCATCTTCATCAACGGAAAGCAGTACAAGTCGTACCGGGGGATGGGGTCACTCGGTGCCATGCGGTCGCGCGGCGAGCAGCGGGGCTACTCCAAGGACCGCTACGGGCTGCAGGACGTGGCGCGCGACGACGACCTGGTCCCCCAGGGCATCGAAGGGCAGGTTCCGTACCGGGGGCCGGTGGCGGCGGTCACGCACCAGCTGATCGGCGGGCTCCGGGCGGGAATGGGCTACGCCGGCGCGCGGACGGTCGATGATCTTCGGGACCACGGCGAGCTGATCCGGATCACTGCGGCCGGGCTCACGGAGTCGCACCCGCACGACGTCCAGCACACGGTCGAGGCGCCGAACTACACCCGCTGACGGGGCGCGCCTCGCGTTTCAGCGTCCGGGCGGGGTGGGCTGCTCGGCACGGATCTCGTCGCCCACGACGGCTCGGTCGCACTCCTCGCAGTAGAGCCGGACCGACGCCTCGTGGCCGCAGGGCTGGTGCATCAGCCGCAGTCCGGCGTCGTCGCCGCTGGTCCACTCCTTGCCCCAATCCCGGAGGGCCGCCACCACCAGGCCCAGCGCCCGGCCCTTCTCGGTGAGCAGGTACTCGTAGCGGTCGGGGTGCTGCTGGTAGCGCCGTCGCTCGAAGACCCCGCCGGCGACCAGCCCCTTCAGCCGCGCCGACAGGATGTTGTCGGCGATCCCGCTGCTCTTGAACTCGTCGAAGCGGCGGGCGCCGCCGACTGCGTCCCGCACGATGAGCAGCGTCCACCACTCGCCGATCACGTCCAGTGACCGGGCGACCGGGCAATCCATCTCCGCGAAGCTGACACGCCGCATGCGCCGACCATACCGGAGTCACTTGCGTCGTGCAAGTCGATGGTGATAGAGTCACTTTCGTCACGCAAGGGACCGCCGGTCGATCCGATCGCCGATCGCCGATCGCGGGCAGGTCCGCGCGCCGCCGCCTACCCCTTCAGGAGGAGGAAGAATGTCGCCGCCAACCATCTTCTTGGTGCAGCTGGTTCTGGGTTACGTCGCGTGGCTGCTCTGCTTCGGGGTGTATCTCTGGCCGAGGCTCAGATCGATGGACCCCCTCGGAGCGCACCGCGCCATCGCGACGCTGAACGGCTTCCGTTTCTTCGGCCTGGTCTTTCTGCTGCCGGGTGTCGTGGGTCCTCACCTACCCGCCGGGTTCGCGGCGTTCGCGGCCTACGGAGACTTCGCCACCGGCGTGCTCGCCCTGCTCGCGCTCCTGACGGTGAGGATCCGGCCGGTCTTTTGGGCCCTGGTCGTCGCGTTCAACGTGGTGGGCTCGGTCGACATCCTGGTGGACTACTTCCACGGGATCCAGCTCGGCCTTCCGGCGCTGGCGGGGCAGCTGGGTGCCGGCTACGCGATCCTGATCATCTACGTGCCGCTGCTGGTGATCTCGCACGGCGCCGCGTTCTACCTGCTCCTGCGCCGCCCCCAGCCCAGGACGGTCGCTGCGATCGCCGGTGCCGCGACGCCGGTGAGGTAGGTCGCGTAGGTCGGGTAGGTCGGTGGGGCCGTCTCTGCACAATCCGGTCCTACAGCACCCTCTGTAGGACCGGGTTGCGCAGGAAGGCCCGCTACCGGGGGTCCTGGGTGATCTCGAAGACCGGGTGCTTGGGGAGGATGGCTCTCAGGTCGTCGTCGCTCGCGTCGGCGCCGACACCCTCGAAGAAGCGGCCGACCTCGAAGGCCCACTTCCTCAGGTACGCGCGCAGGATCGCCGGCTTCTCCGCGTCGGTGAGCTCGCGGGCGGTGAAGCGCCGGCGGCTCCAGCCCCGCTGCAGCTCGCCCTCGCCGGCCGCCCGGAGGTTGCGGACCCACTGCACGTGGCCGCGCGGGGCCACCAGGTAGGTGCGGCCTTCGAAGGGGAGGGGGTTGACCGGCGCCTGACGCCACTCTCCGCTGCTGCGTCCCCGGACACGCAGGAGGCGTGACCCGGCGATCGAGATGCCGAGACGCGAAGCCAGGACCATGACCCGTCCGAAGATGCGATCGCTGGACGTGACTTCGGGGTACACCCAGGGCTTGGAGGCCATCGTGTTAATGCTCCTTTTAGTGAGCGGTGCTCTCGAATCCATGACGGTCAGTATAGGTGCTCTTCTTCCGAAAAGCAAGAGCAGTGCTCACAAAAGTGCGAGAATGTCTGCATGGCGGACAAACGACCGACGCCGCGGCAGAGGGCTCGCGAGCGGACCATCGCGGAAGTGAAGCAGCTGGCGCTCGCGCAGCTCGCCCGGGAAGGCTCGGCGGGCCTTTCGCTGCGTGAGCTGGCGCGCGACCTGGGTGTCGTCTCCTCGGCGATCTACCGCTACGTCCGAGCCGCGACGAGCTGCTGACGTTGCTGATCGTCGACGCCTACAACGCGCTGGGCGACGCCGCCGAAGCCGCCGACCGGCGTCGCCGGCGCGGCGACCTGCGCGGGCGCTGGTTCGCGATCGGTCGTGCGGTCCGGCACTGGGCGGTCGCTCATACAGCGGAGTGGGCGCTGCTCTACGGCTCTCCGGTGCCCGGGTACGCGGCGCCGGCCGAGCGAACCAGCGGCCCCGGCGGCCGCGTCGCGCTCCTTCTGCTCCAGCTGGTGGTGGAGGTGGACGCCGAGGCGCCACCGCTGCCCCCGGGTCCAGCCGTGCCTCCGGCCATGCGGCGCGATCTGGACCGGATCCGGGCACTGGCCCCGACCCCGGTCTCGGACGATCGCCTCGCCGCCGGTCTCCTCGCGTGGACGTCAGTCTTCGGGATCGTCAGCTTCGAGCTGTTCGGGCAGTACCGCAACTCCGTCGATCATCCCGCCGCATTCCTGGACCACCAGCTGGCCCGGCTGGCGGACCTGGTCGGCATTCCCTAGAGCCGGGGGTGCCGCCGGGCCAGAATGGACCGATGCGGAAGATCGACGCGTTCGCTCACATCCTGCCCGCCGGCTACCTGGACCACCTGGAGCGCCACCTCGCGTCGACGATGAGCGCCGCGCAGCTGCACTACTACCAGGAGGGTGTCTTCCGTTTCGACCCCGTGATCACTGACCTTGACGCCCGATTCCGCGTGATGGACCGCTACGGCGACTACGCGCAGGTCCTGGTGCTGGCGGTCCCGCCGCTCGAGGAGGTGGACCCTCCTCAGGCCGCCGCCGAGCTGGCGAGGCGCGCCAACGACGAGATGGCGGACCTGGTGCGGCGCTTCCCGGAGCGATTCGTGGGCTTCGCGGCCGCCCTGCCGCTGGGAGACGTGGAGGCGTCGCTGGCCGAGATCGAGCGAGCGGTCGGCGAGCTCGGGGCGCTCGGAGTGCAGGTGTTCACCAACGTTCGCGGCGCACCGCTCGACGGTCCGGAGTTCGACCCCATCCTCTCGCGGATGGAGGCGCTGGACCGGATGGTCTGGCTCCACCCGACGCGCAACGCCACCTGGCCCGACTACAAGACCGAGCCGGCGTCCGACTTCGGGCTCTGGTGGTCGCTCGGCTGGCCGTACGAGACGGCCGCCGCGCTCTCACGGCTCGTCTACTCCGGCCAGATGGACCGGCACCCCGGACTTCGCGTGCTCGCGCACCACGGCGGCGGCATGGTTCCGCACTTCTCGGCCCGGCTCGGCATGGGGCCCGGGTACCGGCAGACGAAGGACAGCCTGCCGCTGCCTCCCCTGGACTACTTCCACCGGTTCTACGGGGACACCGCTCTCTTCGGCGCACCTCATGCGGTCCGTTGCGTGATCGAGTTCTTCGGCCCCGGGCACGTGCTGTTCGGCACCGACACCCCTCTGGGCCCGCCGCACGCCATCGAGGCCACGATCGCGGACCTGGACGCGGTCGGCCTGCCGGACGCGGACCTGGCCGCCGTCTACGCGGGAAACGCCGAGCGCCTGCTGGGGGTGCGGTAAGTCGGTCTGGCCGGGCGGGGCTAATCGGTCGAACGGCGGCCATGTATCGGACAATTGAGAGACCGTAGTCGGCTTGGCAATGGACCGGAACATCTGTACTGATCATCGGGTGATGGTCGTCGTTGATGAGGGCCGGATTTCTGTTCACGACCTCGACCAGGCGCTGCGAGACGTCCACGGGATCGAGGACCCCGGTGATGACGGGGAGCTCATTGTCGCGCTCCACCGCTTCCAGAACCGGGTTGCCGCGCTCACGTCTCGAAAGGTCGACCGCTTCGATCGTGAGGGGCGCTACGCCGCCGTCGGTGCGCTGTCGATGACCCAGTGGCTGCGCCACCACTGCCACCTCGCCGGGCGCCAGGCCGGCAACGAGGTGCGCACGGCGCGCCGCCTGGAAGAGCTGCCTGCCGCCCGCCAGAGCTTCGATCAGGGTGACTTCAGCCTCACCCACGCTTCGATCCTCGCCCGCACGGTCGACGAGGTGGGCAACCACACAACCCCGACTTACAGCGGCCAGCCGGGCGAGGCACGCAACGTCGAGGAGACGCTGGTTGAGAGCGCCGGAAAGCTCAACCCCGGCGAGCTGTGGATGGTGAGCCGGCACCTCAAGCTGTGCCTGGACCCTGACGGCTCGCTGCGGGACCGGGAGCGGCAGGAGCGGGAGCAGTACCTCGAAGCCTCCCGCACGTTCGACGGGATGCTGCATCTGCAGGGGCCGCTGGCGCCAGAAGGGGCGGCAGTGGTGACCGCGGCCCTTGACGCGGCGATGGGCCCTCGCTCCGGAGACGACAAGCGAGGGGCGCCGGAGCGGCGGGCGGAGGCGCTGATCGACCTGGCACAGAAGGTGCTGGACCAGGGCGAGCTGCCGAGCCAAGACGGAGAGCGCCCTCACCTCGATGTGCTGGTCGACTACTCGACGCTGCGCGGAGAGCCCGGAAACGCGGCGATCCTGGATCAGAACGGGCAGCCGGTACCGGGCCGGAGGGCCGAGCGGATCGCGTGCGACTGCGTCCTGACCCCCATCGTGATGGGAGAGCAGGGAGACGTGCTGCGGGTGGGCCGCAGATCAGGGGTCCCCGCGAAACGGAGCTTGCCGAGTTTCGTGGGGTAAAGCAGCGCCTGTTCACTCCCAAGCAGTCGTTGGCGATGGCGATCCGCGACCGGCGCTGCGCATTCCCTTCCTGCGACCGCGACCTGCGCTGGTGCGGCAGTCACCACCTGGTGTACTGGCTGCACGGTGGTGCGACAGACGTGGAGAACGGGGCCAAGCTGTGCCGGCGGCATCACACGAGGTGTCACGAGGGGGGCTGGACGCTGTGGCGCGACGAGGCCGGCGAGTATCACGCTGACCCACCCTGACCACGAACGCGCCCCGACCGGGAGCGCTGACGTCGCAGGATGGAACCGTGCTGCCCAGGTTCCAGGACGGTGCCGTCGTGCTCCGCGCCGCCCGGCCCGAGGATCGCGAGGATCGGATCGCGGCCGGACTCGATCGGGACTTCCTGCGCGGCCTTGCGGGAGACGAGCGGGCCGCGTGCCCACGCCTGACCCCGGCCGCCGGCGACGCCTGGTACGCAGGTCAGAGCGACGGGCTGCACTGGGTCATCGAGTGGCGAGGCAGGTGTGTGGGCAGCGCGGGATTCTCACACCTTGACGAGACGCACCGCTCGGCGACCTACGCGATCGCGATCTTCGCGGCGGGTGCGCGTGGCCAGGGAGTCGGAGCCGCGGCGACCCGCCTCGTGGTGCGGTACGCGTTCGAGGTGATGGGCCTGCACCGGGTGGACCTGCGCGTCCTGGAGACCAATGAGAGGGCGATCCGTTGCTACGAGCGCAGCGGATTCACGCGCGAAGGGATCGAGCTGGAGACCGCGCTGGTGGACGGCCGGTGGGTCAGTGACTTGCGAATGCGGTTGCTGGAGGGTGAGTACCGCCGCTTTCGCGCGCAGGCCGCGCAGGCCGCGCAGGGCACGTAGCCCGGGCCCAGGGCGACGCCCCCTCACGCGACCAGGCGCGGGCCGCCGATCAGGATCCCGGCCACGACCGCCAGCGCCGCGACCATGGTGAAGCGGAACGCCAGCCCCGGCCGTCCGCTGCGAGCCGCGACGAAGGATGCCGCCGCCGGCACCGCGGCCAGCGGTACCACCACCCACAGCCGGGCGCCGACGGCGACACAAACCCCGGCCAGGACCATCGCCACCGCCGCCACCGCCGATGAGGCCTGGCTGCCCAGGATCTGGGGGAGGCCGCGAATCCCCTGGCGGCGGTCGGCGGGGATGTCGTTCAGGACCTGGGTCAGATGTCCGGCGACGCCGAGCAGCGCGGCGGCCGCCACCGCCCAGGCGGCCGGGAGGCGCGGAGGGGACAACCCGAGCGTGATCACGGCCGGGGCCAGGCCGAACGAGTACGCGTAGGGAAGGACCGAGACCGGCTGGTCCTTGAGCCCGAGGTTGTACGAGAAGGCGACCGCCTCCGCCCCCAGGAGCACCAGTGTCGCCGGCACCCCGGACAGCAGGATCAGGCCCAGGTGCGCCACCAGCGCGACCGCGATCGCGATCGCCACCAAGAGCGTTCCGATCTGACCGGAGGCCATCGGCTTGTCGGTCCTTCCCCGCTCGCGGTCGCGAGGCAGGTCGATCCAGTCGTTCGACCACCCCAGCGCCAGGTGTCCGAGGCCCACGGCGGCGGCCACCACGAGCGCCGCCCACCCGCGGCCCGCCGCGACCGCCAGCACGCCGGCCAGGACGGTCACCGTGAGGACCGCTTCGGGATGCGCCGCACGCACCAGTTCCCTTGCCGACCGTCCGATTGCTACCACCTCTAAGAGGGTGACTGGTAGCGTCCACTGCGGTGGATGCGCAGGTGGTCGTCGTGGGCGCGGGACCGGTCGGGAGCACCCTGACCCTGCTGCTGCGCCGGGTGGGCCTCGACGTCGAGCTGCTCGACAAGGCGCGCTTCCCACGTGATAAGCCCTGCGGGGAGGGGATGCTCCCCGCCGGGGCCGCCGTCCTCCTTGCCGCCGGCGTGGATTTGGGCGAGCTGGGCTTCCCGCTCGTCGACGCGACGCGCTTCCGCGTGCCCGGCAGGGGGTGGGTCCGGGGCCGGCTGGCGGGTCCCGCGTACGGCGTGCGACGGCTGCACCTCGACGCACATCTCGCCGATCTGGCTCGCGCGCGGACCCTGAACCCGGTCACCGGCGTGCGCCGCGAGCCCGCAGGGTGGGTGTTGACGACCCCGCACGGCACCCTGCGTGCGCCCACGGTGGTCGGCTGTGACGGTCTCCGCTCCCCGTTGCGGCGCTGGTGGGGGTGGGAGCGCAACGCCCTCCCGCGCGGACGGTACGGTCTGGTCGGTCACCTGGGAGCCCCCGGGCACGGCATCCACGAGATCGTGATCACGCTTCTCGGCGACCGTGAGACCTACCTGGCACCGGCGGGTGAGGACGAGCTCCTGCTGGCCGTCCTGGGCGAACGGGGCATGCTGCGAGACCCCGGTCGCTCCGTCGAGGCATCCTACCTGGCGGTTCGCGACCTCGCCCATCCCGACCTTGCCACGACCCCGTTGGCAGGACCCGTGCGCGGGTCAGGTCCGTTTGGCGTGCGGCCTCTCGAGGTGGCCCGGGACGGCGCCTTCCTGTGTGGCGACGCCGCCGGCTTCCTCGACCCCCTGACCGGAGACGGGATGTCGGCAGGACTCCTGCAGGCATCACATCTGGCCATCCTCCTGGGCAGCCGCTCGGAGCACACTGAGGAGTGCTATCGCGCCCATCTGCGGAGCCAGTGGCGGCAGCGACGCCTGGTGAGCACGCTTGCCCGCCGTCTTTCCGGCTCCGCCCGTCTCGCCGACCGCGCCCTCCGCGGAGCCGCCCGCCGCCCGCTCGCGATCGACCGCCTCCTGCTCGCAGCCTCCGGGCCGCCTGGCCTCGCAGCGCTGCGGCCACGAGATTGGATGGCGCTCGCCGGATGGTGAGCGGCCAGCGTCCGACCACCTTGCTGGGCCTGGGTACGGCGCTCCCGCCGCACCGGCTGACACCCGAGCGCGCCCGCGAGACTCTGATCGAGCTGTTCCCCCGCCTGCGCCGGATCACGCTGCCATCGGTGACCCGCTACACCGTGCTCCCGGTCGACCCCGGAGGCCGAACGCTGGGGGATGCGATGGAGGTGTACCGGACCCACGCGCCCGAACTGGCGGTGCAGGCGGCGCGCTCGGCGCTCGAGCGGGCCGGCGTCGATGCCGCCGAAGTCGAAGCCGTCATCACGACCTCCTGCACCGGCTACCTGGTACCCGCGCTCGACGTCGACCTGATCGAGCGTCTCGGGCTGCGGGAGGACGTTCGGCGGATCCCGATCACCGAGCTCGGCTGTTCGGCCGGTCTGGCGGGGCTCGGGATCGCCCACGAGCTCCTCCAGTCGGAGGGGCGGGGATACGTCCTCGTGGTCGCCGTCGAGCTGCCCTCGATCAACCTCCAGCCCGAGGACCGCTCGATCGACAACCTGACCGCGACCATCGTCTTCGGTGACGGCGCGGGGGCGGCGGTGGTGGGGCGCGATGAGACCCCGGGACGGCTGGTGCTGCGCCAGGTGGGGACCCGGTTGGTCCCCGGCAGCCGGCGGTTCCTGGGCTTCGATCTCCGGGACGGAGGGTTCCACACCGTGCTCGACCCGGGGATCTCCCGGCTGCTCGAGGGCGGGCTGCACGAGGTCGTCGAGAGCTTCTGGCCGGGAGGCGCGCCGTCGTTCTGGGCGATCCACGCCGGCGGGCTTCGCATCTTCGACGCCGTGGACGCGGCGCTCGGCCTCGATGGGCGGGCGCTGCAGCCCTCGCGCGACGTCTTCCTCCGAACGGGGAACCTGTCCTCGGCGTCGATCCTGTTCGTACTCCGAGAGATCGAGCGCAGCGAGGCGGCGGGGGAGGGACTGGCGCTGGCCTTCGGTCCCGGCGTCAGCGTGGAGCTGGCGCGCCTCACGCGGTCACCCAGCCGCTAATCCCTGAGTTCCTGCACCTGGCGGTGTTCCGGCGCCTCAGACGCCCCGACTGCCGGCGCTCGGAGCGTGGCGCCGGCGCCGATCAGCCAAATGAGCGACGGGAATCGGGTGAGGGGGATCAGGAGCGTCAAGAACCTCGCCTCGGGCACCAGCAGGTTGCCCCAGCTGACCAGTCCGATGCAGGCGATCACGGCACCGCTGCAGACCACCCACCCGGGCAGTGCTCCCGCCCTCCAGCCGGCAGCGGCCAGCAGACCGATGAACAGGCCCATGGTGAGCGAGAAGGCCGGCCCGCCGAGTCCGTAGGAAAGGTAGTAGGCGGTCAGGATCCCCGGCCGCCCGAGTCCGGGGAAGGTGGCCGTCCACTGGGCGAGATGCGAGGTCATCTGCAGGAACGCGACCGCGATACCGGTGAAGAGGACAATCTCGACGAGGGGTTCCCGGGGGGCCAGTCCCCGGAGCCGGACCACGCCGACGGCCACGAACGCGCCCAGGAACAGCTCCGCGGCGAAGCTCAGAAAGATGCTCGTGCGCACGTCACCGGCGTTGTGCTCGAAGTAGGCGACGATCTGGCTGATCGCCGCCCCTGGCGCCGGCTAGGCGGGACTCTCGTGAAACCCGGTCACGAAGGAGAGGCCGGCGATGAAGAGGATCGCGTAGCCGAGCGCGAGCAGGGTGGAAAGCGCGCGTAAGGCGAGGCCGGCGGGCGCGGGGCGTTGTCTGGCGGCAGCGGACATACCCCCATGCTCGCGGCGATGGATCTCCCGGTTCGTCTGTCAGAGCGCGCGTTCAGAGCTACGCGAATCGGCGTACTCGGCCCGCAGTGGTGAGCCGCCCTGCGTAGGGCTGCCAGCCCGCCGGCGTGACCGCGGCCCCTGTCGACAGACCTCGACCCGCTCTTCCGGACTTGCCTATTGACACCTCGTGGGCGCCGAGTAGCGTCGGAGCACAGGCGGACGGTGAACCCGCCGGCGGCCATCGTGAAGAGGAGGTGGGCGTCGTGTACCTGAGGGTGACGCACGTCAGGACCGACCCGGCAAAGCTGGAGGAGGCGGTCGCCAACTTCAAGGAGAGGAGCGTGCCGGGCGCGCAAGCCGCGGCCGGGTACGCCGGGATCGTCCTCATGGTCGATCGCGGCTCCGGGGAGGCCTATGCCGGCACGTACTGGTCCGACCTGGCGGCGATGAACGCCGCCGAGCAAACCGGTCGTGACCTCCGCCGGCAGACAGCCGGGGCGACCGATGCGGAAATCCTGGACGTCGACCGTTTCGAGATGGTCCTTGCCGAGCGCCGGGGGATGGCGGTCCCGAGCTTTACCCGCGTCAACGAGCTGTATGGCGATCCCTCCCGAGCCGACGCTGCCACCGAACACCTGCGCGACAGCGTCTTGCCGGCCGTCTCCGCGATGGAGGGCTTCCTGAGTCTCGCTTCGTTCGTGAACCGCATGACCGGGCGGACGATCGTGACGACGACCTGGGCGAGTGCCGAGGCGCGCGCCGCCAGCGCGGAGGCCGTCGCCGGCCCGCGCCGGCAGGCAGCACAGGTGGCCGGTACGGACGATGTCCGCCTGCACGAGCTGGAGGTCGTCTTCGCCGAGCTGAAGTAACGCTCCTGCGCCCCGAGTGCCGGCACCTGTGGCCGGTTCAGTGCCCCAAAGGCTCCGGTGCCGCCAGTCGGGTGTCACCAGATCCCGGGGATGAAGCGCTTGCGATGCTCGAACGCCGAGCGGTACGCAGGCACGGCGAACAGCCGCCGCTCCTCCTCCCGCACGCGCTCCCAGAGCAGGAGCACGTCGAGCCCGGTCAGCACCAGCGCTGAGATCCAGGCACCGCCCGCCAGTGGCAAAGCAAGGAAGTCGGCGGCGACCGCGACGTAGTTCGGATGGCGGATATACCGGTAGGGCCCGGTGGTCACCACCTGCAACGAATCCGGGACGGCGCCGCGCCCGTTCCAGGCCCCACCCAGGGAGGCGATCGACCACCATCGGAGCGCGGTCGCCGATGCCAGGACGCCGACCCAGAGCCAGGGGAGCCGGGCCCGGCGCCGGAAGACGATGACCTCTGCGAGCGGGGCCAGGTGAAGGCCGGCGTGCAGGGCCACCATCGCCCCGAAGTGCCCGGCCGCGGGACGGCCGCTGGCGCCGATCGCGCGCTCGTTCTGTGACGAGCGGCGCAGCTCGATCAGGCGCAGGGCTCCGGAGGTCGCAACCAGCCCCAGGTACCACACCGGCAGGCGCCGGCGGCCATTCATGGTCAGCCTGCGGTGGTGGGCAGCGGCTGGGGCGCGGTCGTCAGGCGGTCGAGGACCTCCTGCAGCGAGGCCCCCGTCTGGTCGATCTCCGCTGTCTCGTCGCGCTCCAGAGACAGCCGGTCGCGGGCCTGCTCCACCGCCTGCAGCAACTGCGGGTCCTGCTCGGCCGCCGTCCGGTGGGCCTGGGCCACCTCGATCTCGGAGTGATCGTCCTCCACCTGCTGCACGGTGTCCCGGGTTTCCGCCAGACGCGCTCGCCGCGCATCTCGCATCGCGTCCGCGGTCGCGGCGGCCGACGCCACCTGACGCGCGAAGCGGCGCGCCTCACTCTCGTTCTCTCCGCACGCGACGAGCGCGGATCCGGACTCGGTGATGACCAGAAGGTAGGGGGTCGGGTCGCCGTTGGTCTCGGCCCAGTGGAGGTCGGCGGCGCCGCCGTCGCCGACCAGGAAGAGGTCCTCCAGAGCTCCGGGCTCGGCCCGGGTCAGGTCCGCCGCGCTCCCGATCACCGCGCGGGCGCCCGCCGTCGGCCCGGCCGCGTTGGGCATGTCGATCCGGGCGGCGAAGAGGTGGACGGGGCCGAAGCTGCTGACGTGTTCCCCCTTGCCGGGCATTCGCACCTCGGCCAGACGCCGCCAGGCATCGGCGATCCGGTGTTCGCGACGGGCCTCGGCCTCGCGCACGCCGACCTCGGCCTCGGCGATCCGGGCGTCCCGCTCAGCGATCCGCTGCTCCAGATCGGCGGTCGCCGCCGCCACGCGGGCCTGCCATTCGGCCTGCGCCGCGAGGACGGCCTCGTGGGCGGTCGTCACCTCCCGAGCCGCCGCCGCCAGATGCTGGGCCGTCTCCAGCACCTCGTCCGATTCGCGGAACGTGGGCCTCGGCGCGTCGCGGCCGATCCGGAGCAAGCGGGGCTCCAGGTGGGCGTTCATGTTGGCGACCTCGGTGCGCAGGCGCCGATGCTCGTCGTCGGAGCCGGCCACCCGGGAGAGCAGGCCTCCCATCCGGCGCCCTTGGGGAGGCGGCGGCCCCTCCAGGCCCTGCATCCGTCGCTCCGTCGCAGCGCGCTGCTCCAGGATCTCGGTCGCCTCCGCCATCGGCTGTGTCAGGTCGGGTGGCACCGGCCAGTCGTTCGCGTGGCGGGCGAGCAGCAGGCCACGACGCCGGTAGCGCACGACCGCAAGCTCGTCCAGACCCTCGACCAGCCGCTCCGGCTCCAATCCCGACGCGACCTGCAGGATCCAGCTGACTCCGTCCCACCGCCAGAGGCCGTCGTGACTCACCGCGGGGAGCCAGGTGGTGCCATTCCACCACCACTCACCGTCGGGAGAGAAGCGCGTGTGGGCGGGTGCTGCCGCGGCGGCGGCGGCCGCCCCGACCTGGGGATCGGGCCCCGCGGTGGGCGGTCCCGGAGCGGGGGTGGCGTTCGCGATCGGCGGACCCTCCTGTGTCACCTCGTCCTCCTCCGCCGCCCCGCCCGTCTCCGCTTCGGGTCCCTCGATCTCGCGCTCCCGTTCTCCGCCGCCCGGGTGCCGGGGCTGCAGCGAGTGGGTCACGGTGACCCGCGGATCGCCGAACTCATCGCCTTGATCGTCTTCGTCATCGAGCCCGCGACCCCTCAGGGGCTGCTCGTCAGGCGTGTCGAGATCGTCTCCCGATGCCTCGAACAGCGGCCCCGGTGCGGGCTCTTCTCCGCCGGCGTAAAACGGATCGACCGGCTCGTCGGTGGGTCCGCCGGGGTCGCGCCGGGGGAAGCCGCGGCTCTCCATGGGGGCATGATAGGGACGCCGCAACGGCGCCTGCACCGCCCGCGGTGCTGCTTTGAGAGGGCCCCGAGCCTAGATCTGGACCGCGGCCGGCGGGTGCAGCGGGTGCGTCGCAAGGCCGCCGCGCAGGCTCCACGCCCTGTATCCGCGGTTCCGCAGCTCCCCGGCGAGCGCTCGCGATCGCCGGCCCTGCGGACACACCAGGACGTACGCGGGCCCGGGGTCGAGACGGGCCAGAAGCTCCAGGGCGACGCTGCCCGGCAGCTGCAGGTCCCCGACCGGCTCGCCCTCGAACGGCTCTCGCACGTCGACCACGAGCGCACCCTCCGGGATTTGGTCGAGCTCGAGATCGAGGTCGGCCGCGGGTGCGGGCGCAACCCACCGCGCCAGGTCGACCACCAGCCGCGCGTCCAGCCGGCGTTCGACCCAGGCCTGGTCGCCCAGCCCCAGGACCGCGGCCTCGGCTGCCTCCGCGCGCTCCACCGAGGGCCAGGTGACGACTTTCTCCCCGTCCGCGATCCCGCACAGCTCCTGGACCTGGGCCGAGGCGTCGTGGGTGCCGATCCGGCGCGAGAGGTCGATGATGTCGGGTTTGTCGAGGCCGATCAGGGGGCGCAGCACGGGGATTTCGCCGGCCGCCTGCTCGCACACCGCCAGACTGCGCAGCGTCTGGGTGGACACCTGGGCGAGCACCTCGCCGGTCACCAGGGCGTCGGTGCCGAGGCGCCGAGCGAGCGTTCCCGCCCCTCGGTACATCGCCCGTTTGAGCAGGAGCTGGCGCACCTTCGCCGGCGCGCGCTGTCGCAGGCCGAGCACCAGGTCCTGGAAATCCACGACGTGCACGGTGACCTCGAATCCGGGCGCCCAGCGCTCCATCAGCGTCCGCGCCACCAGCAGCGCCGCGGTGCTGCTGCCGGGACCGAGGTCGAAGTGCAGCAAATCGAGCTCGACGCCGCGCCGCAGCACGTGCCAGGCGGCGACCGGCGAGTCGAAGCCGCCGGACAGCATGGCCAGCGCCCGGCCCCCGGTCCCCAGCGGGAGCCCCGCGGCCCCGTCGGTCGCGTCGACCGAGCAGAAGGCGTGGCCCGGTCCGGCCAGGATCTGGACGGTGACCTCGGGACGGTCGAGGTTGACCCCGGCCGAGTCCGCGAGCAGGGCCGCGCCGAGCGAGACGTCGAGGTCGTGGGCGGTCAAAGACGCCCCTACCATGCGGCGCGTGCGGACCGCGAAGGTGTGGCCGCGGACGCGGTCCCGCACCAGGCCCGCCAGGCGGTCGGTCAGGTCCTCGGGCGTGTCGAAGCGGATCCGGACGCCGCGGCTCAGCCCCCGGATGCCGAAGACGTCCCGCAGCGCGCGCTCGGCCCGGTCGAGGTCGGCCGTCTCCACCCAGAGCCGGCTCCAGGTGTGATGGGCATGCCCGGCGACCCCGTCCCGCGCCAGTGCGCGCCGCACGTTGTCGAGCAGCTGCTGCAGGAAGCGCCGGCGCGTTCGAGTGGACTTGGTGCCCAGCTCACCGCTCAGACGGAGCAGCAGCGTCGGCGTCGCGGCGTCCATGGCGCTCCAGGCTACGAGCGCCCCTACGAGCGCCCGGCCGCGGCCGCTTCACCCGCCCGGCCATCTGTCGACAGATGCACCTCACGGAACCCCGGACCCGGGCCATCTGTCGACAGATGGCAAAATCGGCGCCGTGCGCGGCGTGCTACGACTGGTGGGCATCGGCCTGCTCGTGGTCGTCGTGGCCGTGGTCGCGCTCGGAGCGCTCAACTACGTCCGTCCGGTGCCCGTTCTCCAGCCCCGGTCGCTCCAGGCGGCGAGCGTCACCATGGGTCAGGCGCCGACCTTCGCCTGGCCGGACGGGACCGAGGACGCGATCGGGCTGGCGGGCCTGGGGGTGCTCGCACAGACGTCGAGCCAGACACCTGAGCCCACCGGCAGCGTCGCCAAGGTGATGACGGCGCTGGTCGCCCTCCAGAAGCTGCCGCTGGCGGCGGGTCAGCAGGGACCCTCGATCACGATCAGCGCCGCCGACCAGCTGCTGCAGGAGGAGGACGCCGCGGCCGGCGAGTCGACGGTCCCGGTGGTGGCGGGCGAGACGCTGACCGAGTACCAGGTCCTGCAGGGCATGCTGGTCCCCTCCGGCAACAACCTTGCGATCCTGCTCGCCGACTGGGCGTTCGGCTCGACCGCGACGGCGCTGACGGCGATGCAGGCGGAAGCGCAGACCCTCGGCCTTCAATCGTCCGACTTCACCGACCCCAGCGGTTTCGATCCCACCACCGTGAGCACCCCCGCCGACCTGGTCAAGCTCGGCATGGCGGCGGTGCAGAACCCGGTGATCGCTCAGATCGTGGCGCAGTCCGAGGTCACGCTGCCGGTGGCGGGCACGGTCAAGAACGTGAACTCGGTCCTCGGGCAGGGGGGGATCGTCGGCATCAAGACCGGCAACACCGCAGGTCAGAACGGAGCCTTCCTCTACGCGTCGCAGGACCCTTCGGTGAAGGGCGCGACGGTGGTCGGCGCGGTGATGGGGGAGGGGAGCCTCGGGCAGGCGCTCCAGGACGCGGTCTCGCTGGCCGGTAGGGCGCAGCAGGCGATCGCGGTCCGGACGATCGTGGGTGCGGGCACGCTGGTCGCAAGCGCGGAGGCTCCCTGGAACGAGGACGTTCCGATCTCCACGCTGAACGCGCTCACCGTTGCGGCGTGGGGAGGGCAGGAGGCGCGGATCGCCGTTCACCTGCGGCCGCTGACCGCTCCGGTGGTCCCGGGCACGAAGGTCGGGATGCTGACCGCCACCCTGGGTGACGGCACCTACAGCACCCCGCTGGTGACGTCCGCACCGCTGCAGGTCCCATCCTGGCGGTGGCGTCTGCTCCGGCGCCCGCAGTACGTCCCGGCCGGCGACTGGCCCCTCTGAGCGCCCCTACCAACCCCCGCAGGTGCACCACCGGGCGCTACTCGCCCCGTTTGAGCCCCGCTGGTGCACCACCGGGGCCCCCCTTTCCGTCGCGTACCACGTCGGTCGCGATTCGCCATACCAGCTCGGGCACCGTCTCGAACGCGTACGGCGCGAAGACGCGCTCCAGCCGGCCGTGGGCGCCGCGGCCCCACGCCCCCACGTTGACCACCGGCAGTGAGAGCTCGCGGGCGGCGGCGGTGTCGATGTGGATCGCGGCCCCCCAGCCAGGCGTGTTCCGGGCCAGCAGGTCCTCGTCTTCGGGAGGCTGGTCCGCGGCCAGGAAGCTCATGTCGGAGATCCCGGCAAACCAGGGCCGCAGCGTGATCGGCGTGCCCTGCTCGGCGCCCACCGCCGCCGCCTGCCGCTCGACCGCTTCGCGCAGCCGCCGGTCGCGGTAGCCGTGTCCCAGGTGGACCGGCGCGTAGGGGACCCCGGCCAGGCCGACCACCGCCGCCGGTCCGCGCAGCCCGGATGCCTCCCAGAGCGCCTCGGTGACGCGCCGCGCGCGATCGGGAAGATCGGGAGCCGCGTCGCCGGCCGCCTCACATGCCGGCGCCGCGGCACCGGCCCGTTCGCGCAGCTGCGCGAACGTCAGCACCCGCGGCTCCCACCGCGGAGGCGCATCGCCCCCCGAGCGCCGGGCGTGGGCGAGCGCCCGCTCGTGGGTGAGTCGCGCCGCCTCCGCCACCGCCGCCCGGACCACCTCGCTGAACGCGTCGAACGCCGCCGCGGCGCTCCCGGTGTAGCGCAGGAGGTTGTAGTAGCACCATGCGGTACGCGGCGTGGTGACGTCGTAGCCGCGCCTTCCGTCCGTCTGATGCAGCGTCACCGGTGCCGGGGCGACCTCTCCACCGGAGGCGTCGACCAGGGCCGGGTTGAGCTCCACGTGACGGGTCACCTCCGCCGCCAGCAGCGCCGCGTTGAGGCCGGCGGTCGGCATGCCCGCGTGGACCTCACGGCCCACCAGGTGCACGAAGGGCAGGAGCTTGCCCACCGAACCCAGGAACACGGCGCGTCCGGTGGAGCCGTCACCAGGGTCCTCCGAGATATCCAGGTTGAGCGCCGCCACCGGCTCCAGCCCCCACTCTCGGGCCAGCCCCGGCAGTGCCGTCACCGCCGCCCGCATCCCGACCGAGGTGGCCTCCTCGTCGGGCATCGCGAGGAGCAGCAGCCCGCCTCCCGCCGGCTCCCTGGCCGCCCGCTCGAGGACGGCGACGCCGGCGGCGAGACCGCACTTCATGTCCAGCGCACCGCGGCCGAACAGCCAGTCGCCGGAGGCCAGGTCCGATTCCGCAACCGGGTCCGGTGCACCCGCGTCCGCCTCCGCGCGGAGGAGGCGCGCGGCGGCCTCCGCGAGGCGAGGTGGATCGAAGGCGAAAGGCTCCAGGACGCCGAGGTTGGAGGTGGTCACGACGTCGAAGTGCCCGGTCAGCACCACGGTGGGCGTACGTGCCGGCGGGTCATCGGTTCCGGGTGCGGGAACCCACGCCGCCAGGTTGCGGCGGCCCAGAGGATCGTCCTCGATCGGCAGGAGTCGCACCCGCTCCGGATGGTCGCGGAACGCGGGGCTTTCCAGCAGCAGCTGGCGCAGACGATCCGGGAACCCGACCTCTCCGGCGGTCCCGTTGACACTGGGGATCGACACCAGCTGCTGGGTCAGCGCCCGCACCCGCTCCGCCCACACGTGGCCGCTCATAGCCTGGAAAGCGTAGCCGGGCCCCCGAAGGCGTGGGCAGGGTCGGATACTTAACGTGCATGCCGCGGCGACAGAAGGCGTTGCACGAGCTGGCCGGAACCGGTGATGACGGAACCACCGGGCTCCTCGGCGGCGGTCGGGTCTCGAAGACCGATCTCCGGATCGAGGCCTACGGGACCGTGGACGAGGCGTCGTCGGCGCTGGGGCTGGCGAAGGCCCTGACCGCGGACGCCCGGGTGCGGGAGATCGCCGAGGGCCTGCAGCGTGACCTCTACCGGCTGGGGGCGGTGCTCGCCACCAATCCCAGGGCCGGAGTCACGTTCGGCTCTGTCGAGAACCAGGACGTGGAGCGGCTGGACGGGCTGCTGCGGGAGCTGGAGGCGGAGGCTCCGATGCCGGATGGCTTCGTGCTGCCCGGTCAGACCCCGGCCTCGGGAGCGCTGGACCTGGCGCGCACGGTGACGCGACGTGCGGAGCGCCGCTGCCTGGAGCTGCTCGAGCGCGAACCGCCGTCCGAGCGAGGGGGCCGTGCTCCGATACCTCAATCGCCTCTCGCTGGTGCTGTTCGCGCTGGCTCGCTTCGACGAGGCCCGCGCCCACACCCGGGCTGCGCCCGCGCGGGAGGTCAGGGCGTGAGCGCGGACGTGGCGGTCAGCGCCCTGGAAGTCCTCGGCGTGCTGGCGGTGGCGCTCTGGCTGATCGGCTGCGTGGTCCTCTACCGGCGACTCTTCGTGCCCCACCGGCCGACGGTGATCGAGGACCTGCAGTTCACGCCGGTGGAGTTTCAGGCCGATCACGAGGACGTCGAGCTGCGCACCGCGGACGGCGTCGAGTTCGCCGCCTGGTACTTCCGGCAGCCCCGCACGCCCCAGGTCGTGATCGTCACCCCCGGTCACAAGTCGCGGCGCCAGGACACGCTCGCGATCTCGGTCGCCCTCTGGCGTAAAGGGTTCAACGTGCTCGCGCTGTCACTGCGCGGGATGGCGGGGAGCGAGCGGGTGCCGGTGACGATGGGCGCCCGCGAGGTGCAGGAGGTGGCGGCGGGGCTGGCCTTCGTGCGCAGCCGGATCCGCCAGCCGCGAATCGGTCTCCTCGGGTACTCGATGGGGGCGACGGTGAGCCTGCTCGCGGCGGCGGGCGATCCCGAGGTCCAGTCGCTCGTGCTCGACAGCCCCTTCCGCGACGCCCGCCAGGTGGTGAGGGAGAACATCCGCGCCACCGGCCATATCCCGGGATGGGTGTTCCTACCGGCGGTCGCCGCCTATGCCCGGCTGCGGCACGGTTTCCGGCTTGCCGACGCCAGCGTGCCCCCGGTGATGTCGGGCCTCGAGAAGCGCCCGCTCTTCTTCATCCACGGGGCCGACGACCGGACCACACCGGTCCACCACTCGCGCGATCTCTACGACGCCTACCGGGGCCCCCGGGAGATCTGGACCCTGCAGGGCGTCGGTCACTGCGCCGGCTACTTCGACGATCGCACGCTGTACATCGAGCGTGTCTCGGGCTTCTTCTCCCGCACGCTGGGGCTGAAGGCGAATCAGCTCCGCCTGGTCGACGAGTCGGAAGAGGCCGGCTGAGCGAGACCGGTCAGCACATCTGCTGAAACGTGTAGCCCATCGGCTTGACGGTGGCGCCGGGCGCGCCCGAGATCGCGCGCTGGTAGGTCGCCTCGGTGGTCTGGTTGAAGTAGGACGCGAAGGAGGGGGAGTCGCTGCACCCGCCGCCCTGCAGCCCGCCCAGCGCGCCGATCACCGAGGCCTGGCCGGGCGGTCCACCGACCAGCCAGGGAGAGCCGCTCACACCGGGGTAGTAGCCGTAGCAGTTCATCGCCGGGAAGCCCTGATAGAGGTAGAGCGCGTGGGTGCAGGTGATCGGCTTGCCCCCCTTGCCGAGGGGGTAACCGGTGATGGTGACATCACCCGTGATCGCTGGGTTCACCCGCAGCCGGTTGGCGCCGACCACGCTCTGGAGGCTGCGTTGGACGCCGTCACGGTTCTGGTCGGCGACCCGCAGGAACGCGTAGTCGTAGTGCTGCTCGTTGGGGCCGTCACCCCACTGCGGGGCGGTGAACTCCTCGACCACCCGCCAGACCCCGTACGGAGTGCGGCCGTCCACGAAGCCCGGGGCGAACTGGATCTCGCTGGTGACCCCGGCGACACAGTGCGCCGCGGTCAGGATCACATCGCCCTGCGGGCTGCCGACCACACTGCCGGTGCAGGTGTGGTTCTGGTGCAGCCCGCTGACGAAGATCGCTCCCACCGTGGGCGTTCCGTCATAGGTGTGAGCGGTCGGGGTGTTGGCGGGCTGGCTCGGCTCCGGTACCGGGGTCGTCAGGACGGCCGCCAGGCGACTCCCCAGGTCGAGCGAGCGGCCCGCCAGCGCGCCGGCCACGACGAGGACGACGATCACCACGGCGGCCACGACCAGGAGCCTCCTCCGGGAACGCATACCTCTCGATCGTCCCACCCCGGGGCGCCCCGCGCCCACGGCCTTTGGTCCCGCTCTACGACAGGCAATCTGTCCCATGAGCCCGAGTGCCGGAAGTCAGGTCCCCGAACGCCTGCGGAGCCCGAGTGGCGTCAGTCGGGTACCTCACGAGCGCCGGGTCAGCGGCGGAAGACCAGCTGCGGCACCAGCGCCTCGTCGGCGGTCATCGAGCCGTGGTGCCCGATCATCGCGGTCTCGGGCCGGAACACCTCGCGCTGCATCACCGCGTAAGGGCCGTGCGCCGCCGCCACCACGTCTCCGATCCGGTCCTGGACCGCCTCTGCCAGCACCGGCCCGAACCAGCCCCCCGCGATCGCCTCCTCACGCGGGACCACCCACCAATCGGGGCCCAGGACCTCGCGCCAGGTCGCGAGCACGTCGGGCGCGGCGCCGGGCCGGGTGTAGACGTGACGGGCGCGCGCCTCGCCGCCCAGGAACCGAACCCCGGCTCGGAGCTCCTCGTGGTCGGCCATGTCGATCTGGTTCGGTTTGGGCACGTCGACCATCCCGTGGTCGCCGGTCACCACCAGGACGCTGTCCGGAGGCATCGCGTTCGCCAGCCGCTGAGCGATCTGATCCACCTCGGTCAGCGTGTCGCGCCACTCGGGACTGTCGATGCCGAACGCGTGCCCGCGCCCGTCCAGCGTGGGGTGGTAGGCGTAGACGAACGCGCCCCGCGGTCCGGGCTCCCGGAGCGCGGCGACCGCGTCGTCGACCAGGGCCCGCCCGCCGCGGGTGCCACGGTAGCGGCCACCCCGGAGCGTGGATCGGGAGAGCCCGGTGTGCGCCAGCTCCACCGGGCCCACCAGGTCGACGGAGACGCCGGCGGCGACCGCTCGCTCGAAGGCCGTCGGTCCCTTGAAGAAGGTCTCCGGAACCACGACCTCTCGCAGGTCGTCGGCCGGCCGTCCGTGTAGCGCCCACTGCAGCGTGTTCATCGCGCGCGGCAGCTGCGGGAGGGCCATCGTGTAGCCGACCACCCCGTGCTGCCCGGGTGGAAGCCCGGTCCCGATCGAGCTCAGGCTGACCGAGGTGGTGGAGGGGAACCCGGTCGTCAGCGGCCTGGACGCCGCCAGCGCCCGGCTCAGAAAGGGAGCCAGCTCCGCGTGACGGCGGATGAGCTCGAAACCGAGGCCGTCGGCGACCAGCAGCACCGCCTGCCGCGCGGGTCCGATCGCGAGGGAGTTGACGAAGCCCGGGACTCCCAGCGCCGCCAGCATCGACGGCACCAGGTCCGCCAGCGCCGCCTCGCCGTAACGGGGCGCGATAGGCTCCACCATGGGGTCCCCGCGAAACGACGCCCGAGGAGTTTCGTGGGGCGGTCGGCACGCGCCCCATTGTGCGGCGCGGCGGCCACTCGTAGGCTGGTTGTTCCACCATGTGCTCGATCACGCTTCCGCCAGCCACGGAGGGGTCCAGGTGAGGGTCGAGGAGGAGGCGGTCGAGAGCGTGCGGCGGGTGGTCGAACCGGTCCTCGAGAACGTCCGCCGGGCGGTCGTGGGGAAGGACCCGGAGGTCCGGCAGTGCCTGATCACCCTGCTCTGCCGCGGTCACCTGCTGATCGAGGACGTGCCCGGCGTGGGCAAGACGATGCTGGCCAAGGCGCTCGCGCGGTCGCTCGACTGCAGTTTCCAGCGCGTCCAGTTCACCCCCGACCTCCTGCCCAGTGACATCACCGGGGTGCGCGCCTTCAACCAGAAGCTGCAGGAGTTCGAGTTCCTGGCGGGCCCCGTGTTCGCCCAGATCGTTCTCGCCGACGAGATCAACCGGGCGACACCGAAGACGCAGGCGGCGCTGCTGGAGGCGATGGAGGAGCAGACGGTCACGGTCGACGGCGACACCCGTGACCTGCCGCGGCCGTTCATGGTGCTGGCGACCCAGAACCCGATCGAGTACGCGGGCACCTTTCCCCTGCCCGAGGCCCAGCTGGACCGCTTCTTCATGCGGGTGCGGCTGGGCTACCTGGACCTGCGGGAAGAGACCGCGCTGCTCGGCAAGAGCAAGGTCGACGCGCCGCTCCGTGAGCTCCAGCCGGTGATCTCCCCGGACGAGCTGAGCCAGGCGCAGGAAGCGGTGGCCGACGTCCACGTGGCCCACTCCCTCCGGGAGTACCTGGTGCGGCTGGTCTCCGCCACCCGCTTCCACACCGACGTGGCGCTCGGCGCTTCGACGCGAGGGACGCTGCACCTCTACCACGCGGCCCAGGCGCGGGCGGCGATGGACGGGAGGACCTACGTCATCCCCGAGGACATCAAGGACCTGGCCGAACCGGTCCTCGCGCACCGGCTGATCCTCCGGCCCAACGCCGACCTTCAGGGCACGACGGCCTCGAAGATCCTGCACGGGATCGTGCTCAAGGAGCCGGTGCCGCAGCTGACCGACGCTTAGGGGGAGGAGCAGGCGCGATGCTGCGGGCGGCCCTGGTCGCGGTGCTGATCGGCCTCTTCCTGCTCGCCTATTCGACCGGCGTCCGAGAGGCGTACGCCCTTGCCTACGCGCTGATCGCGCTCTTCGCGATCGCGGTTCTGTGGTCGATCCTGGCGGCCCGCAGCGTCCGGCTCGAGCGCCATCTGCAGGAGGGCGTGGCGGTGGTCGGCGAGCCGTTCGAGGAGCGGTTCGTGGTCCGTCGCCGCGGCCCGCTCCCCGCCCCCTGGATCGAGGTCGTCGACCACGGCACCATTCCCGGCTACCATCCGGGACGCGTCGTCTCGCTGGGCCGCGAGCGGGTGAGCTGGGTGGCGCAGGGGATCCACCTCAAGCGCGGCTGGGTGGGGGTCGGGCCGACCTCGATCGTGGCGCGGGACCCGTTCGGGATCTGGTCGTCGGAAACCCGCTTCGAGGGCCGGCGCTCGCTGCTGGTCCGGCCCCGCGTGTCTCAGCTGCCGCAGCTTGCCCTTCCGGCCGCCCACCACTCCGGGCTGGCCGAGCGGCTCGGCAGCTGGGCCGACTATCCCCCGGAGGCGGGCGGCGTCCGGGAGTACGCACCCGGCGACGCCATGAGCCGCATCCACTGGCGGCTCTCGTACCGGCACGGCCGCCTGATGTCGAAGACCTTCGAGCAGCCGATGACCGCGGACGTCTGGCTGGTGCTGGACCTGGAACGGAAGGCGCACTGGGGGCAGCCCGGCAACTCCACCGAGGACACCGCGGTCACCGTGGCCGCCTCGGTCGCGGCGCAGATCCTGAAGCGTGGACGGCGGGTGGGCCTGATCGCCAACGACGCCCGGGGCACGGTGCTCGACACGGTGAGCGGCGCGCACTCCGAGCGCGTCCTGATGGACTACCTCGCGCTGGCGGAGGCCAATGGCTCGCGCCCGCTCGGCGAGTCGCGGGTCTGGGAACAGCTCCGCCAGCTCGACCGGCGGGCGGTGGTGGTGGTTACCCCCAGCACCAGCGGCACCTGGATCGCCGCCGCGCGCACGGTCCGCGAGCGGGGTGGTGCGCTGATCGCGTTCTATATCGACGCCGCGACGTTCGGCGCGCCGGAGCCCGACCGCGGTTTCGACCTCGGCGCCGACGTCGAGCTCTATGTGGTGCGCCGGGGTCAGGACCTGAGCCGGCTGGTGAGGACGCGCGATGCGGTCCGTTTCGTCTGAGGCCGTGCCCGCCCGTCCGGCGGGCCGGCTCGCGATCGCGGGGGCCGCAATCCTGCTGGCGGCGATCACGGCCGGGTCGGCGGCGACCGCGGCGTACATCCTGGGGCTGTCGGGTCTGCCCACCGTCGCCTTCCTCGGCGGGCTCACCGTCGCCGGGCTGGCACTCAGCAAGCTGCGGCTGCGCTGGGCGCTCCCTCTGTCGCTCCTGGCGGGGATCGCGGTCTCGCTGATGGCTGCCGGGTGGGACCCCTGGCAGGCGCCCTCGCACAGCCTCCGCGAGCTGCACGGGATGCTTCGGATGATCCAGGCCGGCACCGCGGGCGACACGACCGCCCCGGATTTCCTGTTCTTTCTCGCGTTCTGGGGCACCGCGGCGTGGCTGGGCTGGTTCGCGATCCGGGCTCGGCGTCCGCTGATCGCGATGGTGCCGTCGGTGGCGATCATCTTCACCGACGTCCTCAACGTGCCGGCGGACCAGGCGACGTACGTGCTGGGTCTGGTCGTCTGCTGCTGCGCGCTGCTCCTCATCACGAGCTACGAGCGCTCGGTCGGTGGCGCCCGCAGCCGCGGCGTCTGGCTCCACGACGACGTGCGATGGAACTTCTGGGAGATGGGCGTGGCAGTGAGCGTCCTGGTCCTCGCTGTCACCGCGCTCGCACCTCCGGTCTCCACCGTGGACCGCACGCTGGCGCTCCAGAACACGCTCTTTCCCGGCAACAACCCCGGGCAGACCGCGTCCGGCGAGGCGGGCGCCGAACCGAGCACCGGAACCATGATCGGATACAGCCGGGTGGTGCGCCTGCTCGGCCCGCTGCAGAAGTCGAACCAGATCGTGTTCACCTACTCCAGCAACCTCTCCTTCCCGGGCCCCTACTACTTCGCCGGGGACACCGCGAGCAACCCCGCCGACGGCGCCTGGGTCCCGACCGACGGGAGCGACGACACCGGGGTGCTGGGCAAGAACACGCAGCTGCCCTGGGAGGTCCCGGCGCAGCAGCAGCTGGCCACGCAGTTCCAGGTCACGATGCGGAAGCCGCAGCAAGTCAGCCCGCGGACGATCTTCTACCCGGGGCAGCTGGAGCAGGCGACCATCCCCACCGAGCTCCAGGTCCGCTACGGCGTCGCCCCGGAGAACGTGGTCGCCGTCGACCAGGCGGAGGACGCGGACGGGGTCCCGCAGCGGTACCAGGTGACGGTGGCCGGTTCGACGGCGACGGCGGCGCAGCTGGCCCGGGCGGGGACCGTGTATCCGACCTGGGCCAAGCGCTACGCACAGTCTCTCGACACCGCCTACCTGCCGCGCGCGGTGCTGAACAAGATCCACACGCTGGCGCTGCGGGCGATCGCCGTGGCGCAGCCGGACCCCTACGACGAGGCGACCGCGATTCAGAACTACCTGCGCGAGAACTACACCTACACGCTGACACCCCGGCCGGTGCCGCAGGGAGAGGATCCTCTCGAGGCGTTCCTGGACCATCAGACGGGCGGCTACTGCGTGTATTTCGCGACCGCGATGGCCGACATGCTCCGATCCCTGGGGATCCCGGTCATCCTCGCCAACGGGTTCGGCCCTGGAACCTTCAACCCGTCGACCGGGCGATTCGTGGTCCGGGCCTCGGATGCCCACACCTGGCCTGAGGTGTACTTCCCGGGCTACGGCTGGATCTCCTACGAGCCGACGCCCCAGACGGGGTACGGGACGATCCCGCGCGGTGGGACCGCCGCCACCTGCCCGAGCGACATCTGTGGCTCGGGCGCCGCGACCAGCGGGATCGGCGGAAACAACCCGATCGCAGGGCGTGGCCAACTCACCCATGGTTTGGGAGCCGGCGCCCAGCACTCGGCAAAGCACGCCCGGTTCCCGTGGATGTGGCCGGTGCTTGGCGGTCTCGGGGTCCTCCTCCTGGTGGCCCTGGTGCTGTCCGTCCGGTGGCTGCGACCGCGGACCCTGGCCGCGACCTGGCGCCGCACGCGGCGGCTGGCACAGCTGGCCGGCATCCCGGCGGAGCCGGCCGAGTCGCCCCGCGAGTTCGGCCTGCGATTGGGGCGGGCGGTGCCGGCGCTGGCCCCGGCGGCGCAGGCCCTGGCCGACCAGGTGACGATCGCGGCCTACGCTCCACCCGGGACCGGGCCACAGTCCACATCTGCGGCAGAGGGGTGGGGGATCATCCGCCTGTATCTGCTGCGGGCGGCCGTGCGTCGGCGGCTGCGTCCAGGTCGCTCGCGGGCTGCCGCCTGACGACCGCCGACACCCCGGTGGTGCACCAGCGGGCCCCAACGACGGGAGGTAGCCCCGATCGTGCGCCGGCGCGCCTTTGCCGGATAGCATCGCGGGGTGCCTGAGATCGCTGGACGCGTCTACCCACCTTGCCGGACCCCGATCGAGCGCGAACGTGTCGAGGCCTTCGCGCGTGCTCTGGGGGTTGACCCTGCGGACGGGGTGCCCCCCACCTACGCCGCGGTGTACGCCCTGGAGGCGACGGCTCCGCAGCTGTTCGGCGATCCCGACGCCGCAATCGACTTCTCGCATCTCCTCCATGTGGAGCAGGAGTTCGAGTGGACGCGGCACCCGGAGATCGGGGAGACGGTCACCGCGGTCGCCCGGGTCGCCGCCGACCTGACCCGCAGGGGCGTGCGCCTGGTCACGCTGGAGACAGCCTGCAGCGTGATCGAAGAGCCCCTGTGCGTCGCCCGGGCCCGGTTCGCGATCACCGAGGGGGCGCCGGCCGGCGGCGAGGTGGCCCGGGGATGAGTGAGCCCCGCACGCTTTCCGTCACGTTCTCCGAGGAGCAGATCGCCGGCTACGCGGAGGCTTCGGGCGACCACAACCCGATCCACGTCGACGAGGCCTTCGCCCGGTCGGTAGGACTCCCCGGGATCATCGCCCACGGGATGCTCCAGATGGGGCTGCTGGCGCGTGTCGCGGCACCGGCCGGGCATTCCCTGACCCGGCTCTCCTGCCGGTTCGCGGCCATGGTCGCGCCGGGGGACACGGTGATGTTCACGGCGACGGACGGCGAGGACGGCCGCGCGGCGCTGACGGCGGTCAACCAGCGCGGCGAGGCCGTCCTTAGCAAGGCCCAGGCCCGCTACCGCTGAGAGGTGCCCGATGAGGCTGGCGCTCTCGATTCCAGAGTTCAAGGTCTCGGACGTTGGCCGGCTCGGTGAGCGGCTGCGTGAGGTGGCGCAGGCGGCGGAGCAGAGCGGCTTCGTGTCGCTGGCGCCGATGGATCACCTGTTCCAGATCCCTCTCGAGGGGCCTCCAGAGGACCCGATGCTGGAGAGCTACACGCTGCTCGGGTTCCTGGCCGGCGCGACCCGCACGATCCGCCTGGGCACGATGGTCACGGGAGTCGTCTACCGTCACCCGGGCCTGCTCGCCAAGATCCTGACCACGCTCGACGTGGTCTCCGGTGGTCGTGCCTTCTGTGGCATCGGCGCCGCCTGGAACGAACGGGAGAGCCTCAGCCTCGGAATTCCGTTTCCACCGCTGCGCGAACGGTTCGAGCGCCTCGAGGAGACGCTGCAGATCCTGCAGCGGATGTGGACCGGGGACGAGTCGCCCTACGCCGGCGCGCACTACCAGCTGGACCGGCCCCTGAACTCGCCTCAGGCGCTGCAGCGACCGCATCCCCCAATCCTGATCGGGGGCGGGGGCGAGCGGCGCACGCTCCGGTTGGTGGCGCGGTACGCGGACGCCTGCAACCTCTTTCCGAGCCCCGAGCTGCCGCACAAGCTCGACGTGCTGCGGGGGCACTGCGAGGACGTCGGCCGGGACTACGGCGAGATCGAGCGAACCTCGATGTGGGGCGTGCGCGCGACAGACGACCGGGCTTTGCGCGGCGTGGTGGACAGCCTGCGCTGGCTGGCCGGCCTCGGGATTCAAACCGTCTTCATGCGGCTCCCCGACCTCTATGACCCGGAGGCGGTTCGCCGCGCCGGCGAGACGCTGGTGTCACAGGTGGCGGAGCTCTGAGCGCCGGCCTCCCCGGGGTCAGGTTGGACGCGGGCTCCAACCCCGGGTTGACGTCTCGGCGCGCGCAAAGTTCATACCAGGAGGCGATGCGGGTGGGACCGGCGACACCCAGACTGGACTCATGCTCGCCACCTGGGGACGTTTCGTGTATCGCCGGCGCTGGCTGGTCCTGGTCTTCTCGATCGTCCTCCTGGCGCTCGCCCTCACCTGCCTGGTCAAGGGGACGAGCCCCAGCTACAACCCCAATTCGGTGTCTGGCACCGAGGCGGGGACCGCGGACACGCTGATCAACCAGGCGTTCCCGGCGCAGAACGCGAGCACGCTCCTGCTGCTCTACCAGAGCGACACGCTCGACGCCCGCCAGCCGGCGTTCCAGGCCGCCCTTCTCTCGTCCGTCGCGCCGCTGCGTAACGATCCCCGCGTGGCATCCGTGCAGACGCCCTACGACGCCGGTCCGGCGGCGGCCGCGCTGGTCTCCCGGGCCGGGCACCAGGCGTTGGCGGTGGTGACGCTGAAGGACACACCCGAGGCGAACAAAGCCACGTACGCAGACCTCAAAGGCGAGCTGGGGCCGAGCGGGCCGCTCCAGGTCACCGGCACCGGCGACCTGGCGATCAACGCAGCCTTCCAGACCCAGCTGGCCCATGACCTGGGGGCCGCGAGCCGGTACTCGCTTCCGATCACGGCGATCCTGCTGCTCCTGGTGTTCGGCACCGTGGTGGCCGCCGTGCTGCCGCTGGGCGTGGGCGCGCTGGCGGTGCTGGGCGGCCTTGGCGGCCTCTTCGCGCTTGCCCATTTCACCAATGTCTCCCAGTACGCGACCGACCTCACCGCGCTGATCGGCCTCGGCGTCGGGATCGACTACTCGCTGTTCATCGTCAGCCGGTATCGAGAGCAGCTGGCTCGTGGCGACAGCCCGGAGCGGAGCCTCGAGGTGGCCGTCTCCACCTCCGGGCGCTCGGTCATCTTCTCCGGCCTGACGGTGGCGATCGGCATGTCAGGGCTGCTCTTCTTCCAGGGTTCCTACCTGGCGACGATGGGGATCGGCGGCACCTTCGCGGTCCTCTCGGCGGTGATCTTCGCGCTCACCCTCCTGCCTTCGTTGCTGGCGATCCTGGGCCGCCGGGTCAACTGGCTGCGCCTGCCCCTGGTTGGTCGTGAGCAGGGCGGCCGGGGACTGTGGCGGCTGCTCGCCGACGTGGTGATGCGGTGGCCGGTGCTCGCGCTCCTGCCGGCCCTCGCGGTGCTGGCGGTGCTGGCGTTCCCGGTCCACGACCTGCAGCTGGGGAGCGGCGGGCTGAAGCTCCTTCCACCTGAGACCCCCTCCCGCCAGGCGTACGAGCAGATCCAGCAGAACTTCCCTCGTCAGGACCAGGAGACGATCCCGGTCGTGCTCGACTACGGCACCGGCAGCCCGCTGACCCCCGAGCGCGTCGCCTACACGAATCAGCTGGCGGACAAGATGGGAAAGATGGCCGGCGTGATCGGGGTGGTGAATCCGCTCGCACCCGGCGTCCCCGCCACGGTCCGGGAGGCAGGAGTCGCCCCCCACCTGGTGGTGCTCAACGTGGAGAGCGCGTACCAGCCGAGCAGCAGCCAGGCGAAGTCGCTGGTGACGTCGATCCGGGCCGAGACCGGTCCTCCGGGAGGTCGCAAGCTGGTGACCGGAACCACGGCGGCGAGCGTCGACGAGGTGGCCTGGATCCTGTCGCGGACGCCCGCGGCGGCGGCGTTCGTGGTCGGCGTCACCTATCTGGTGCTGTTCCTCCTCACCGGCTCGGTGCTGCTGCCGTTCAAGGCGATCCTGACCAACCTGATCTCGCTGGGGGCGGCGTTCGGCGCGATCGTGTGGATCTTCCAGCAGGGGCACCTGAGCGGGCTGCTGAACTTCACCCCACAGACCCAGGACCCGAGCATCGCGGTGCTCGTGTTCTGCATGCTGTTCGGCCTCTCGATGGACTACGAGGTCCTGATGCTGAGCCGGATCCGCGAGGAGTGGCTGCGCACCCACGACACCCGCATCGCGGTGGGGACCGGGCTGCAGCGCAGCGGTCGGCTGATCACCGGTGCGGCCGCGATCATGGTCGCCGTCTTCGCGAGCTTCGGGCTCAGCTCCGGCACCGTCCTGATCAAAGCGCTCGGGTTGGGGCTGGCGATCGCGATCCTGGTCGACGCGACGCTGGTGCGGGCGATCGTGGTGCCCGCGGTGATGCGCCTCCTGGGCGATCTCAACTGGTGGGCACCGGCTCCCCTGCGCTGGTTCCACCAGCGGCTCAACCTGGGCGAACCGGCCGAGCACGAGGCACAGCCGGAAGTCGCCTGATATGGTGCCGGAGGTGGAGGGGCAGGCTCCGCCCTGGATGTCGGACATGCAGCGCCGGCTGACGATGCTGGTGCTGAGCGCCCTGCTGGTGCTCGAGCTGGTGGTGAGCGAGATGCAGACGTGGTCGCTCCCGCATGCCCTGGCGATGGGAGTGCTGACGCTGGTGCTGATCGCGCTCGGCCTGGCCGGCGCGGCGGTTCCACCGCTGCCCCGGATCGTAGCGATGGCCGCCGCGACGATCGGCCTGACGCTGCTGACGCGGAGTGTCTCGGTGGCTCCGGTCGGCGTCTACATCGTGATCCTCGAGTCAACCCAGGACTTCAGCATCCCCGTCGCGGCGCTTTTCTCGGGCGTGGTGGCCGCCTTCTGGCTCGTTGTCGCACTGTTGAATCCAGCCGGCGGGGGCTACCTGAACTGTGCCGTCAACGCCGGCTTCTTCGCCTTTGCCTTCCTGGTCCTCTACGGGGTGCAGCGCCTGCGCCAGGAGCAGTACCGAAGCCAGCAGCTGCTGGCAGAGCTGGAAGCCAGTCGTGGGCGTGAGCTGGAGGCGGCCAAGGTCGCCGAGCGCACGCGCCTCGCGCGCGACATCCACGACGTCCTCGCCCACAGCCTGACCGCGCTCGTGGTCCAGCTCGACAGCGCCCGCATGCTCCTGCAGCGAGAGCGGGCGTCCGAGGACGCCCTGGAGTCGGTGCAGCGGGCGCGGCACCTGGCCCAGGAAGGCCTGGACGAGACCCGGAGGGCGGTCGGCACGCTCCGCGGCGACCGGGTCCCGGGCGCCGCGATGCTGTCCAGCCTGGTCGCCGATTTCGAGCGGGATTCCGGGAGCTGCTGCGACCTCTCCGTGGAAGGACAGGTGGTGGAGCTGCCGTCACGCGCGCAGCTTGCGCTCTACCGGACCGCGCAGGAGGCCCTCACCAACGTCCGCAAGCACGCGCGAGGCAACCCGGTCCAGATGCATCTTCAGTACGACCCGACCGGCGCCGAGCTCACCGTGGAGGACTCCGGAGCGCCACCGCCGCGCCCACACGGCGAGGACACGGGCTACGGCCTCGAGGGCATGCGCGAGCGTGCCGAGCTGCTGGGTGGCAGCCTGGAGGCCGGCCCCAACGAGCACGGCTGGCGGGTCAGGCTGTGGCTGCCCGCATAACCCGGCTTTGACCGCCACCGCTGAGTGGATATGGAACGCTGCCAAAGTCAGGTTATTACCGTCGCCGTCGCTGACGATCAGCGGCTGGTGCGGGAGGGCCTGCTCACCATGCTGCGGCTGATGCCGGAGGTCGAGGTGGTGGGTGCCGCGGCCGACGGCGACCAGGCGGTGCAGCTGGTCGCCGAGAAGGGCCCCTCGATCGTGCTCATGGACCTGCGCATGCCGCGCTGCGACGGCGTCCAGGCGACGATGCGCATCCGTGAGCGGTATCCGGGGACCCGGGTCGTGGTCCTGACCACCTACGCCGACGACGAATCCGTCTTCGGGGCGCTCCAGGCCGGTGCCCGCGGCTACCTGACGAAGGACGCCGGCCCTGAGGAGCTGCTTCGCGCGATCCAGGCCGTGCATGCCGGCCAGGCGCTGCTCGACCCCGCCGTGCAGGCCAGGCTGCTGGATCGTTTCGGCAAGCGTCCGCCCCGTGCCTCGCGCCTCCCGGACGGGCTCACGCCGCGCGAGGCGCAGGTGCTGGGGTTGATCGCGCAAGGGATGAGCAACCGGCAGATCCAGGAGCGGCTGTCGGTGACCGAGGCGACCGTGAAGAGCCACGTCAACAGCATCCTCGCCAAGACCGGACTCCGCGATCGCGCCCAGGCGGTGAGCTATGCCTTCCGCAACGGACTGACCGGGGGCGCTTGACCCCGGGCGCACCACTCACGCCACGGGCCGCGCGCGCCGCTGCTGCACCGCGAGGACGAGGAACACGAGCGGCAACAGGAGCCACGCCTGCAGCACGCTGTTGCGCCGCAGCTCGCGGTCGATATCGACGCCGGCCAGCTCGGCGCTCAGCGCGCCGGGCCGCAGCAGTGCCACGGCGTGGAGGGCCAGTGGGAGGTAGTTGAGCCCGATGCCCGCAGCCCAGGCGCCGACCAGGCGCCCGGCCGGGTTGGTGTCCGCGATCAGGATCCAGATTCCGAACGCCAGGCCGGCTACGGTGCCGGCCACGAACTCGGCTACGACCAGCCGCCGGCGGAGCGGACGGCCGGCACGGCCGTACAGGTCGAGCGCGGCAAGGCGCCGCACGTTGACGAGCGCCATGCCCACCATCATCACCCGCTTTGGCGCGCCGCAAGACCCGGGTGCCGGCAAATAGGGCGAGTCGCGGGTCAGCGGCCGGGCTCATGGAGACCGAAGACAAGCTCGGGGTCGCCCGGCGTCCAGGTGCAGTCGACCTGCGAGCGGCGGCCGATCCGGCGAGTCCGCTCGAGCAGGTCCCTTCCCAGCTCGAGCTGCCCCGGCTCCCAGGCGCGGAGCGCGCTCTCGATGTCCGGCTGCTCGCGAAGCGCCCGGGCCAGCTCCCAGGCGTCGGCGGCGGCCTTCGCGGTGCCGGCCGACGCGTGCGGACGCACCCCGAACGCGGCGTCGCCCACCAGGCAGACCCGCCCGAACGCCATCCGCGGAACCTCCACGTCGAGGATCGCCTGCACGAACGGCCGCTCCACGGCGAGCACCACCTCGGCGATCCGATCCGGCAGCCGGGCGCCGGCGGTGGCGCGGAGCTCCGCCACGTGCTCCGCCCGCACGGCCCCGGGCGGCAGGGAGATCTCGTGCCGGCGACCGTCGTCGCCGGTCATCAGGCCGTCCAGGTCGCCGCCCGCGAGGTAGTTGCGGTACCAGACGAAGTTGATCAGCCGCTCTCCCTCCACCACCGACCCGTCGGGGCCGGGGATCGGATAGGCCAGGACGTGGCTGTTCGCGTAGACGTAGTAGGTGATGGCGTCGACGAGCGCGGCTCCCCGATCGCGGAGGGCTCGCTCCGGAACCAGGCCTCGCCAGGCCACGTAGCCGGAGTAGCGCGCGACCGCCTCCGGCACCAGCCGGGCGCGGCTTGCCGACCCGACGCCGTCGGCGCAGACGACCAGGTCGACCTCGACCTGGTCACCCGTCGCGAACGTCACCCGAACCCCGTCTGGCGCCCGCGTCAGGTCGATCGCCTCGCGGCCGAGCAGGTATCGCTCACGCTCGAAGCAGCGGAGCAGGTTGCGATAGACCGTATTCCAGTTGCTGAAGCGATAGCGCCGCCCCTCGTCGTGCACGACGTTCCCGCACCGGTCCAGGTAGCGCACGCGGTCGGTGGCGATGCTCACCTCGTCGAGCGGGATCCGGGCCCGCTCGACGAGGTAGCGATAGCTGTCGGGAAGAAAGCCGATGCCCGCACCCCGCTGCTCGAGCTCGGCTCCCGATCGCTCGTAGACGGTGACGTCCAGCCCCAGCTCTCGGAGGAGAAGGGCGGCGGTGAGCCCGCCCACCGAGCCCCCGATCACGGCGACACGGCCACTCGTCACCATCCAGCCCTATCTTGCGGGTCCGACTTGCCGGCCACGCGCCTTCGAGGCGTCCTGTCGGGGGGCCGTTCCCCGGCAAGCGCCCGTGGCACGCAAGGGCCGACCGGGTCAACATAGGTCGTTGCGATGCCACTCGACTTTTCACTGACCCCGGAGCAGGAGGAGATCCGCGCGCTCGCCCACGAGTTCGCGGAACGGGAGATCCGGCCCGTCGCCGCCCATTTCGACGAGACCGAGGAGTTCCCTTACGAGATCGTCGCCAAGGCGCAGCGCGTGGGCCTCACGCCGTCGGCCTTCGTTCCCGAGCGGTACGGAGGCCAGGGCCTGGATCGCGTGACCGAGCTGGTGGTCGCCGAGGAGCTGCACTGGGGCTGCGCCGGGATCGCGGTCTGCATCATCAGCCCTGGGCTCGCCATCACCGGGATCGCGGCCATGGGCTCGGAGGAGCAGAAGCAGCGGTGGCTCCCCGAGTTCTGTGACCCCGACCGGGTGGTGCTGGGCGGCTTGGGCCTGACCGAGCCGAACTCGGGGTCGGACGCGCTGGCGCTGGAGACGACCGCGCGTCGCACCACCGCGGAGGGCGTCCCCGGCTACGTCCTCAACGGCGTCAAGCAGTTCTGCACCAACGGCGGGATCGCCGACTACCACGTGATCTTCGCCAACACCGATCGCTCGCTGGGGCCGGCCGGGATCGCCGGCTTCCTGGTCGAGAACGGGACCGAGGGGCTCACGATGGGCCGCAAGGAGCAGAAGCTGGGGGTGCGCGCCAGCCACACGGCACAGGTTGTGCTCGAGGACTGCTTCGTGCCGCTCGACCACCGGCTGGGCGGCGAACCCGGCGAGCTCGACGCCGGCCCTGGCGCCCTGGGGGCCCTCACCACGCTGGAGTCGACGCGACCGGGGGTGGCGGCGGGTGCGCTCGGCATCGCCCGCGCCGCCTACGAGTTCGCGCTCGACTACGCGCAGGAGCGCAAGCAGTTCGGGAAGCCGCTCATCTACCACCAGGCGATCGCGTTCAAGCTCGCCGACATGGCGACCCGCATCGACGCCGCCCGGCTGTTGATCTGGCGCGCAGGCTGGATGGCGGCGAACGGTGGAGAGTTCGGTCGGGCCGAGGGCTCGATGGCGAAGCTGTTCGCCGCCGACACCGCGATGGACGTCACCGTGGACGCGGTGCAGATTCTGGGCGGCTACGGCTATATCCGCGAGTACCCGGTCGAGAAGTGGATGCGGGACGCCAAGATCTATCAGATCTGGGAAGGCACGGCCGAGGTACAGCGCATCGTCATCTCCCGCGCCATCGCCGGGCAGCGGCGGGCGATGCGGGTCGTGCAGTGAGGCAGGCCACGGAGCGGAGTCCGGGCTGCGGTCGAACCCCGGTGAGTGCCGGTCGGCGGCGGGAGGAGGTGCTGGGATGATCGATCTCTCCGGAAAGGTGGCGGTGGTCACCGGCGCCTCGCGTGGGCTGGGTCGCGAAGACGCGCTGACCCTGGGGCGGCAGGGCGCTGACGTGGTGATCACCGACGTCCTGCTGGAGGACGACCCGCAGCTGGCGGACACCGCCGAGGCGCAGCACTCCGCCCTGGCGCAGGTCGCGGCGTCCCAGGGCTGGGTCTACGCGAACGCGACCGCGGACGAGATCCGCAAGCTGGGGCGGCGTTCGGTCGCGATCAAGATGGACGTCACCGATCGCGAGCAGGTGCGCTCGGTCTTCGCTCAGGTGAAGCGGGAGTTCGGGCGCATCGACATCCTGGTCAACAATGCCGCCACCCTGGACAACACCGCCCAGATCCCGAAGCAGGACTACGCGCTCTGGGATCGCGACATCGCGGTCAACCTGACGGGCTCCTTCAACTGCACCAAAGAGGTCTGGCCGTACATGGTCGAGCAGCAGTGGGGCCGGCTGATCTACATGTCCTCGATCGCGGGCTCGATCGGCGGCTTTGGGCAGGCCAGCTACGCCGCCACCAAGGCGGCGGTGGTCGGCTTGATGAGGACCGCCGCGCTGGAGGGGGGCCGCCACGGGATCACGGCCAACGCGGTGGCACCCGGCATCGCGCTCTCCGAGGCGGCCCGCGTGGCGGAGGCGACGAACCCGATGTACGAGCGGTTCAAGAACCGGACCGTGTTCAAGCGGTTCGGCGAGCCCGGCGACGTGGCCGCCGCGATCGCGTATCTGTGCAGCGACGAGGCGGGGTACGTGACCGGGATCGTGCTCGGGGTCGACGGCGGCATGTCCCTGTTCACGGCGTGACCCACCCCACGAAACTCCGCAGGCTCCGTTTCGCGAGGACCCCGGGGTGATGGGTGCCAACGTCGACGTCGACCGGGAGGGGGCGGTGGCGCGTGTGCGCATGCACCGCGGGGGCCTCAATGCGATCGCGGCCGACCTCACCGACGAGCTGGCGGAGGCGTTCGCCGCGGTGGGCGCCGACCGCGAGGTGCGGTGCGTGGTCCTGGCCAGCGACTCCGAGCGTGCCTTCAGCGTGGGGGCCGACCTGACCGGGATGGCGGCCGTCGATCGTTCCGCCCCCGACGCGCACGCGCAGGTGGTCGCGTTCCTGACCCGGTTGCACCGCGGCTACCAGGCGATCGCGGACTGCCCCAAGCCGGTGGTGGCGGCGATCGGCGGCCACGCCCTTGGTGGTGGCTGCGAGCTGGCGCTCTGCTGCGACTACCGCGTGATGGTGGACGACGGGCACGCCCAGATCGGCCAGACCGAGTCCGCACTCGGCATCATCCCGGGCGCCGGCGGCACGCAGCGGTTGGTGCGGCTGATCGGGAGGGCCCGGGCGCTGCCGATGCTGCTGGAGGCGCGGCGGCTCGGTGCCCCCGAGGCGCTGGCGATCGGCCTGGTCGACGTCGCGGCCCGGCCCGACGCCTTCGAGGAGGCCTGGCGCGGTCTGGCGGAGCGGCTGGCGGCGGGTCCGACGCGGGCGTTCGCGCTCATCAAGGACGCGGTCAACCGGGGCCAGGACCTGCCACTGGCCGACGCACTGGCGCTGGAGGCGGACCACTTCGCGAGCGCCGCGCTGACGGACGACGCTGCGATCGGGATCATGTCCTTCCTGGCCCGGCAGACCCCCGAGTTCACCGGCGCCTGATCCGCCCCGAGAACCCCGGTTTCGCGTGAAAACGGAACTATGGGGCCCCGGATAGTCCCAGTTTCGCGTGAAAACGGGGGTTGGCGGCCGGGGAGAGGCGGTAGAGGACGTGCCGCCGCAGCCGGTCGCCGGGCGCGAGACGAGGGTGGTCGAAGTCGTCGGCCGGATCGTGGGTCATGCCGATGCCTTCCATCACCCGGATCGAGCGCAGGTTGGTCGTCGCGGTGAAGGACACGATCTCCCCCAGCCCGGCGGAACCGAAGGCGACGTCGCACGCGGCCCGGGCCGCCTCCTGCGCGTAGCCGCGGCCCCAGGCGTCGCGCCGCAGACGCCAGCCGATCTCGACTGTGGGGCCGGTGACGAACGGCGCCGCAAACGTCACCTGGTGCAGCCCGGTGAACCCGAGGAATCGACCGGTCGCGCGCTCGTCGAGGACCCACAACCCGTAGCCCACCGACGCCAGCTCGGCTTCCGCGCGGTCGGCCGCGGCTTCGCTCTCGGCGGCCGCCATCAGCGCCGGGAAGTGTTCCATCACCTCGGGGTCGGCGTTCATGGCGGCGAACGGGGCGAGATCGTCCGGGTGCCAGTGGCGCAGCAGGAGGCGGGGCGTCAGGAGCTCGGGCGCATCGGGCATGGGCTCTGTACCGTACCTGCACCCATGGTGACAATGGAGCCCGATCGGAACTGAGCACGCGGACGTGATCGTGATGGGGGCCGGGGTGGCCGGCCTCACGGCGGCCCGTGCGCTGGCTGCCGAGCGGGCGCGGGTGATCGTGCTCGAGGCGCGGGACCGGATCGGCGGGCGGGTGTGGACGGTGCGCGACTTCGCGTCGATCCCGCTCGAGGCAGGAGCGGAGTTCATCCACGGCGTGGATGCGGCGACCTGGCCCGATGTCCGCGCCGAGGGGCTGCGGGTGCGCCGGGTACCGCAGGTGTCCGCCTCCTGGTTCAACCTGGGCGGACGCACGAGGTGGCTCCCCCTTCACCTCGCGCAGCCGGCGGTCTGGCCCAGCTTCGACATCCTGCGGGCCCTCGGCCGTCCCGAGGGGCCCGATCGCACTGCAGCCACCTTCCTCGCCGCGAGGGGCTACCACGGCCGCGCGCGTGAGCTGGCCGTGCTCACGTTGACCGCGCATCTGCCCGGGAGCCTGGACCAGATCGGGGTCCGGGGACTGGCGGCGGACGGCGTCCTCCACCTCGAGGCCGGCCGCAACTACCGCGTGCTCGACGGTTACGACCGGCTGCCCCGGCGCCTGGCCTCCGGCCTCGACGTGCGCCTGGAGCAGCCCGTCGCCACCATTGTCTGGGGCGCGGGGGGCGTGGCGGCGACGACCGCCGGCGGCGAGACCTACACCGGCGCGGCGGGCGTCTCGACGCTGCCGCACGGGGTGCTGGCCGCCGGGGCGGTTGCCTTCGAGCCCCGGCTCCCCGCGGCCCGAGCGGCAGCGATCGCGAAGATCAGGACCGGCCCGGTGGTCAAGGTCCTGGTGCGCTTCGACCAGCGGTTCTGGCCCCGGCGGATGGGACAGCTGGTCTGTGGCCGGGGCCCGGTGACGCTCTACTGGCCCCGTCGTACCGCCTTGACGGATCGCCGGTGCTGACCGCGTACGCGACCGGCGTCCGGGCGCGGGCACTCTCCGGGGCCGGCCCGGAGCGGGCGCTGGCAGCCGTCCTCGATGACCTGGCGGGCCTGTTTCCCGAGGTCGAGCCCCACCGCCGCGTCCTCGACGCCCGGATGGTGGACTGGCCGGACGACCCGTATGCCGGCGGCGGGTACACCTACCTGCCGCCGGGAGCAGTCGGCGCTCGTGAAGTCCTCGCCGCCCGCGACACAGGAGCGCTGGTGTGGGCGGGCGCGGCCACCGTCTCGACGCCGATTGCCGACACCGTGGGGGCCGCCTACCTGAGCGGACTCCGGGCTGCGGGCGAGGCGAGCGCGATCCTGCGCGGTGCCCGGACCGGGTGACGCCGGCGGGTCGCGCGCTAGCCTGGCCTTGTCATGGACGAGTACCAGGCCGAGATCCGCGAACTCCGCACCGAGGTCGAGCAGATGGTCGAAGCCGAAGAGGACCCCAAGCTGATCGCGGACCTGGAGCTGCAGGCCCAGCTCCTGGAGGCGATCTACGATCAGGCGCAGGCGCTGCTCCGGCGTGGCGAGGAGGACCCGGAGCTCCAGTCGCGACTTCAGGTGCGGGGCTACGGCGACTGGAATCTGGACGACGTCTACGCCTTCGTGTACGAGACGGCGACCGAACTGCCCGCGGACGGTGGGCAGCCCTTCGCGACCGAGATCCGCGCCGCCGACTTCGCCGCCGAGCTGGTGCGGGGGGCGGTGTTCTAGGCTGCGGTGCCGGTTCCCGGCAATGTGGGCCTTCAGTCGCCGTTTTGCCGTCCGCTTCCCGGGAAACCGCCTGCGCGGTCAGCGGAGCCGGACCAGCGTGGCCCCGGCGCCGCCCTCCGACTGCGGCGCGTCCTCCACCCCGGCGACGAGGGGGTGGCCCCGCAGGTGCTCCCGTACCGCGGCCTTCACCGCTCCGGTGCCGACGCCGTGGACCACCCGGATCCAGGGCGTCCCCGCCAGAGCGGCCTGATCCAGGTGCCGGTCGAGGCTCTCCACCGCCTCCAGCGCCCGCTGACCCCGCAGGTCGATCTGCAACGACGGCGCGTCGCGAGCCGCGGTGTGGACCACCGTCGGCGGGCCCTCCGGCTCCGGTGGGGGGCCGCCCTCCACCCGCTGCAGCTCCGTCATCGGGACCCGGGTACGCAGGGCCCCCAGCTGGACGTCGGCCTCGCGACCGTCCGGAGTGATCGCGAGGAGCTGGCCCACCTGGTCCCACCGCGCCAGGCGGACCCGGTCGCCGATGCGGGGAGTGCCGGCGACCGGCCGCGGCGCCGGCTCCGCCCGGTGGCGTACGGTGCGCCGGCCGCTGGGCGCGATGCGGTCGCCCACCCGCCTGGCGCGGGTCGAGAGGCGGGCGGCGCCGCCGGTGTCGACGTGACCGCGCCGCGCGGCGTTGCGGATCTGCCGCAGCTCCTGCTCCACCTCGGTCAGCTCGGTTCGCGCCCGCTGACGGGTTTCCTCCAGGATCGCCTCCCGCTGGTCGTCGAGCCGGGCACGCTCCTCCGCCACCGCCGCGCGGTCCCGATCCACCTCGGCTCGTAGCTGCGCCGCGCGCTGCCGCTCCCGCCGTGCCCGCGACCGCTCTCGCTCCAGGTCCCCGAGCAGCCCCTCCAGCCGCACACCCGCGCTCCCCTGGTGCTCCTCAGCCTGGCGGACGATCTCGGGGTCGAGTCCGAGGCGGCGGGCGATGTTGAGGGCGTTGCTGCGTCCCGGCACCCCGATCTCCAGCCGGTAGGTCGGCGAGAGCGTCGCGACGTCGAACGCGACCGAGGCGTTGACCACGCCCGGGCTCTCGTAGGCAAACGCCTTCAGGTCGGATTGGTGGGTGGTGGCGATCGTCGGCACCCGGAGGTCACGCAGGTGGCTCAGGATGGCGCGGGCGAGTGCCGACCCTTCGTCGGGATCCGTCCCCGACCCCAGCTCGTCGAGCAGGCATAGGTCGTCGGGCTCGGCCCCCGAGCGCGCCTTCCGGTCGACGGCCCGGAGCATCTCGATGATGCGAACCAGGTGGGAGGAGAACGTGCTCAGGCTCTGCTCGATGCTCTGCTCGTCGCCGATGTCGCAGAAGACGTCGTCCATCACCCCGACCTCGCTCCCCTCCTCGGCCGGGACCCAGAGCCCGGACTGGGCGAGCAGCGTCAGCAGCCCCACCGTCTTGAGCGCCACCGTCTTGCCCCCGGTGTTGGGGCCGGTGATGACGATCATGAACTGGTCCTGGTCGAGGTGGAAGTCGATCGGCACCACGTTCTCGCCCAGCAGCGGGTGGCGCGCCCCCTGGAGGACGATCCGGCGCTCACGATTGAGACGGGGGCGCGACGCGCGCCACAGCACCCCGAGGCGGGCGCGGGCCAGCCGCGCGTCCAGCTCACCCAGCGCCTCGACCCCAGCCGCGATCGCGGCTCGGTGCCCGCCGACATCCTCGGAGGCGGCGCGGAGCAGGCGCTCGATCTCCGCGCGTTCGTCGGCCTCCAGCTGACGGAGCCGGTTGTTCTGCTCCACGATCGCCATCGGCTCGATGTAGACGGTGGCCCCGCTCGCCGACTGGTCGTGGACGATCCCACGCACCTGGCCCTGCGCCTCGGCACGCACCGGGATCACGTACCGGCCTCCGCGCATGGTCACGATCGGCTCCTGCAGCGCCGTGCGGTGCTGGGAGACAAGGCTGCGCACTCGCTCCTGGAGGCGCTGATTCTGCTGGGCCAACGCTGCCCGGAGGTGGGCCAGGCGCGGGCTTGCCGAATCGCGGATCCGGGATTCGTCGTCGATCAGCCGCTCCAGACGGCCGGCCAGGTCGTCCAGGTCGGGCAGACGCGACTCCAGCTGCTGGAGGCTGGCGAGCCGGTCGAGGTCGAGCCCGCCCAGCATGCGGCGCACTTCGGCGATCGCGCGCAGGGTGCTGAGCACGTCGCCCAGCGCCTCGGGAATGAGGACCCCGCCGCGCTCGGCACGGACCACCGGCTGCCGCACGTCGCGCGCGCCGCCGACCCCCGCTCGCGGGCGCTCCTCGAGCAGCGCGTACGCGTCGGCGGTCTCCTGCTGCAGCACCTCCGACTCCGCCAGGGTGAGCATCGGACGCAGCGCGAGGACCCGCTCGCGGCCGACCGAGAAGGAGGTATGGCCCGCGGCCTCCTCCAGGATCTTGAAGTACTCGAGCGTTTCCAGGGTCGCCTCGCGCATGGACGACTCGACGCTACCAGCGGGCCTGTCGCGGCGCTCCGCTACCCTGGGCGAGGTGGCAGCCGAGATCCTCGTCACGCGCATGCGCGACTTCACGACCACGATCTTTGCCGAGATGACGGCGGTCGCGCAGCGCACCGGCGCCGTCAACCTGGGGCAGGGCTTTCCGGACGAGGACGGGCCCGTGGAGATGCTCGACGCGGCGGCCGCGGCGCTTCACGAGGATCTGAACCAGTACCCGCCGCTGGCCGGTCTCCCGATCCTGAGGGAGGCGGTGACGCGGCAACGGGAGGAGCGGTACGGCCTGCACTACGACCCCGACGCGGAGGTCCTGATCACGGTCGGGGCCACCGAGGCGGTGTCTGCCGCGATCCTGGCGCTCGTGCAGCCCAGCGACGAGGTGGTGCTGTTCCAGCCCTACTACGACTCCTACGTGGCCGCGATCGCGCTCGCCGGCGCCCGGCGGGTCCCGGTCCTCCTGCGGCCCGAGCGCCCGGGCGGCCGGTTCACGTTCGACCCTGACGAGCTGCGCCGCGCGATCACCCCTCGCACGCGTCTGCTGCTGCTCAACTCTCCCCACAACCCGACCGGAACCGTCCTCACCGAAGGGGAGCTGCGGGTGATCGCCGATCTCGCGGTCGAGCACGACCTGCTGGTGGTGACCGACGAGGTCTACGAATACCTGACCTACGACGGCTCCCATCACGTCCCCATCGCCACCTTCCCCGGAATGCGCGAGCGCACCGTCTCCATCTCGTCGGCGGGGAAGACGTTCAGCGCCACGGGCTGGAAGGTCGGTTGGTTGCTGGCCCCGGTGGAATTGGTCGCCGCGGTGCGCACCGTCAAGCAGTTCCTGACCTTCGCCGTCAACGGCGTCTTCCAGCGGGCGGTGGCCTTCGCGCTGCTGCACGAGCTGGACTGGGTGGAGGGGCTGCGCGCCCGGCTGGAAGCTCGGCGGGACGAGCTGGCGGCCGGCCTGGGGGAGGCCGGGTTCCTGGTTCACCCGGGGCAGGCCACCTACTTCCTGCAGGCCGACGTCCGCCCGCTGGGAGAGGTCGACGCACGCGACTTCGCCTTCCGGCTGATCGAGCAGGCGGGCGTCCTCGGCATTCCGAGTCAGGTGTTCTACGACGCCAAGGCCGCCGGCCGGCCGTACCTTCGATTCGCCTTCTGCAAACGCGAGGAAGTGATCGCGGACGTCGTCCGTCGCCTGCACCGCTACGCGGCTCGCTGAACCACTAATCCGGACTGCGCGAAGGAGGAGAGAGGGTGACCAGGTACATCGCGGTCGTTCCCGGCGACCTGGCCGGGCAGGAGGTGATCCCGGAGGCGCGAGCGGTGCTGGAGCACCTGGGCCTCGACTACGCGTTCGAGGAGTTCGAGGTCGGCGCCGGTCCGGTTCTGCGAGGCGAGCCGGCGATGTCCGACCAGACCTTCAAGGAGGTCTCGGAGGCCGACGCGATCCTGTTCGGCGCGATCGGCGACCCACGCGTTCCCGACGTCGGGTACGCGGCCCAGGTGCTGCTCAAACTTCGCTTCGAGCTGGATCTGTTCGTCAACCTGCGACCGGCGAAGCTGTACGCGCCTGGCCTCTCCCCTCTGAAGGACCCCGAGCGGGGCAGCGTCGACCTCTTGATCGTGCGCGAGAACACCGAGGGTGCCTACATCGGGATGGGAGGCCGGTTCAAGCGCGGGACCGAGCAGGAGGTTGCGATCCAGGAGGACGTCAACACCTATCTCGGCATCACGCGCGTCATCGAGCACGCGTTCACCCGGGCCCGGCAGCGGATGACGATGGTCGACAAGTCGAACGCCCTCGCGTTCGCGGGCGGTCTCTGGCAGGACCGGTGGCACGCCCTGCGCGCCCAGCACCCAGGGATCGAGACCCGGCACCTCTACGCCGACGCGGCGGCGATGGAGCTGGTCCGGGATCCCAGTCAGTTCGAGGTCATCGTGACCGGGAACCTGTTCGGCGACGTCCTGAGCGACCTCACCGCCGCGCTGGTGGGCGGCATGGGGGTGGCTCCCTCGGCGAACATCAACCCGGACACGGGCCGTGGCCTGTTCGAGCCGATCCACGGCAGCGCGCCGAACCTGGCGGGGAAAGGGGTCGTCAACCCGATCGGAGCGATCCTCACCGCGGGCCTGCTGGCGGACCACCTGGGCGATACCGAGGCGGCCGGCGCCATCGAACAGGCGGTGGGGGACACGATCCGGGCGGGGGATACGACCCCCGACCTCGGAGGCACGCTTTCCACCCAGGAAGTCGGCGCCGCGGTCCGCCGCCGCCTCGCCTGAGTCGGCGCCCTTCAGCCCAGCTCGTGGAGTGCCTGGTCGACGCCGATCTCGCCACGCGCCAGGCGGCTGAGCAGGGTGAGCGGCGGGCGCGGGCGCGGTTCCGGCGGGGTTCCCAGCCCGAGCTTGCTCAGGAGGGCGTCGAAACGGGCGCGGGCGGTCGGGTAGCTGACACCCAGGTGTCGCTCCAGCTCCTTCATGTTGCCGCGCGACTGCAAGAACACCCGGAGCGTCTCCCGGTCTTCGCCGCCCAGCGCGCAGAACTCGCAGGAGGCGAAATCCCCGGAGAGCTCGGTCCCACAGCCGTGGCAGGTGAGCCGGGTCAGCGCCAGACGCTCCCCGCAGACCGGACAGTCGCGGGGAGCCAGCCGCTCTTTGGTCACTCCTGGGTGACTCGCACCGAGCCCATCGTGGACTCGATCTCCAGGCGCGCCTCGCCGGAACCCACGGTGATCTCGCGAGTGCCGCCGCCCATCACGAAGTCGTCGAGCCGTCCGGCCTCCTCCGGCAGGCTCACGTAGCCGAGCGTGGAGTGGGCGACGATGCGAACGCTGGATCCCGGACGCAGGACGACGTGGACGGACCCCGCCTCGCAGCGCACCCTCGAGGTCCCCTTGTTGATGGCACCGACGATGGTCAGGCTGCCCGCCTGCACGGTCAGGTCGAACGGCCCCGGTGAGCCGTCAACGGTGAGCGAGCCGGCCTGGACGTCGCCCGTGATGCGGCCGGTGACGCCCTGCACCTGGACGCTGGAGGCCTGCGCCTGGACGGTGAGAGGGAGGTCGGGCCGCATGCGCACGTTGAGCCGGGCGTTGCGGTAGCGTCCCCACTGCCCCTGGACGCGGCTGAAGTTGAAGCCACCCTCCTCGTCGAAGTCGCTGTGGATGACGAGCTCGCGGGGGAGCCGCTCCGCCCGGTGCGGCCCCTCGGCGACGGCCTCCAGCACCTCGCGGTCGCCGACGATGCGGGTGGAGCCGAGGTTGCGGACGACGCGAACGCGCTCCAGGGGGCTGGCGGCGAGGCCGGTGGTGACGGGCGGCGGCGGCGCCTGGGGGCCCGCTCCCGGCCCTTCGCCGACCGGTTCGAAGGGGGGTGCGTCGCCCGGGGCCGGCGGCACCGAGGGCGCCTCGCCGGGCGTCGGGGCCGCCGGAGGAGGTGGCGGCTGGTTGCTCAGGCGGTCCAGCTGCTCCGCGGCCTCCTCCGGCGACAGCTCGCCGGAGGCGACGCGCTGCAGGATCGTTCTTCGATCTTCCATGTTGCCAGTTTAGAAAGGCGACATGCCAATTTGTCAAGTGCGATGGATATTTTGTGAGGAATGGGTCGCGCTGGCGCGCGAGCGCTTCGCGCACGGGCCATAGGGGCCGTGCGTGCTGGTTGCGGGCGCGCATTTGATCTACTTGGGTGGCTGCGCCCCCAAGCCCCTCGGCGGCACTCGCCGCCGGTCCCTGCCGGGCCCGCACTTGTGGACTCTCGTGAGGTTTGGAGCGGGGCTTGTTTCGGGCTGGCGCCCGAGCGCTGGCGCGCCCGCTTGTGCGTGGCCGCCGGGGGTGAACGGGGCTCGAGTGTGGGCTGCGGGTGGCGAGGGGGCTGCGCGAGCGGGTTGCTTGCGGGGGAAAGCGGGCTGCGGGAGCGGGGTTGCGGACACTGAGTGCCGGCAGTGGGGGGAAAGCGGGCGTGCTTGAAAGGGCCTGAGTGACGGCGGGCTGGGCGAGAGGGAGGCGCGAGTTGTGGGCGGTTGGGGTGGGCGCGAAACGGGACAATGGGAGGGATGCATCGCATCGGCGTGGTCGCCGATACCCACTGCCCCGAGTTCCTGGATCGTCTCCCCGCCGGTCTGTACCGCGCGCTGGGCGGTGTCGAGCTGATCCTGCATGCCGGGGACGTGGGTGGGGAGGAGGGCGAGGTCACCCTGCGCGACCTGGAACGGATCGCGCCTGTGATCGCGGTCCGCGGCGACCACGACCGCTCCCTGGAGCGGCTCCCGACGACCCGGGAGTTCCTTCTGGACGGGTGCCGGATCGGTCTCGTACACGGCAACCACGGTCACCTCTACGAGGAGCCGCTGACGTTCGTGAGTACGATCTCGTTGGGCCTCGTCGCCCCGCTTCCCGGCCACGCCGCCTGGCTCCGTGCGCAGTTCCCGAATGCCGACCTGGTGGTGTCCGGCCACACGCACCAGCCGATGCTGGATGCCACCTCAAGGCCGGTGCTGTTCAACCCGGGTCCCGTCTACGTGGTCGACGCGGCGGCCGCGCGACGCCGGCTGGAGCGGGGGCCGGGTTGGTTCGAGTGGACCTGGCTGCAGGTCGCCCGGCACCGGATCGACGTGCAGCGCCCGACGGTGGGGATCCTCGAGATCGACGAGGCCGGGATCCGGGCCGGCGTGACCCCGGTGGATTGAGCCGGGCCATTCTTTGGTACAAACCAACTATCCAAATGCCAGCCACGAAGGACTTCTACGAGACCCTCGAGGTCCCGCGGGATGCGACCCAGAAGGACATCCAGAGCGCGTTCCGGCGCCTCGCCCGTCAGTACCACCCCGACGTACGCCCCGGCGACAAAGAGGCCGAGGAGATGTTCAAGCAGGTGTCGCAGGCGCACGCCGTCCTCTCCGATCCCGAGAAGCGCAAGCTTTACGACCGCTACGGCGACCAGTGGCAGCAGGCGGGCGCGGCGGGTGCTCCCACCAGCGGGCCGTCGGGGCCTGCGTACCAGACCGTCGACTTCGACCCCGAGGACCTGCGCGACGTGTTCCGGAACTTCAACGTCGGTCAAGGCGGCGGTTCCGCGTCGTTCGCCGACCTCTTCGGGAACATGTTCAACCGCAACGGTGGGGGGACCCCGGGCGGGGCAGCGCCGACGCTGGACCAGGAGGTCGACCTCTCGATCAGCTTCCACGAGTCGTACGTCGGGACGCACCGGCGGGTTCAGACGCTCGACGGGCGCTCACTCGAGCTCACCGTCCCGCCCGGCGTGGCCGACGGCACCATCCTGCGCGCCCCCGGCGTGCGGGCCCGCGTGCGCATCCGCCCCGACCAGGTCTTCCAGCGCGAGGGTCACGACGTGCGGGTCGTGGTTCAGGTGCCGCTGGCGACCGCGCTGCTCGGCGGCGAGGTCGACGTTCCGACCCCCAAAGGGACCCACGTGCAGCTCCGCATCCCACGCGAGACCCAGAACGGCAAGCGCCTCCGCCTGCGCGGGTTGGGGATGCCGGCGGCGAAGGCTGGTACGGCGGGCGACCTCTTCGCGGAGGTCGACGTGAGGCTGCCGGTGCCGCTCGACGAGCGGACACGCCGGTTTGCGGAGACGCTCCTCAAGGAGAGCTGAACCCGGCTCCGGGACTCAGGGGCGTTCCGCGGGGCGTTCCCCGACCTGCCCCCCAGTAGCCTCGAGAGGTGATCGACGCCAGGCGCCGGGTCGTGCTGGTGATGACGTTCTGCTGCGGAATGTCGTCGCTCGCGATCGAGATCGGCGCCGAGCGCCTGCTGGCGCCCTATTTCGGCGACAGCCTGTACGTGTGGGGGATCCTGATCGGGCTGGTGCTGCTCTACCTGAGCATCGGGTACGCGATCGGGGGACGGGTGGCCGACCGCTGGCCACACCCCGAGGTCTTCTTTCAGATCAACCTGGTGGCGGGTTTCTGGATCGGGCTGATCCCGCTCCTCGCCACCCCCGTCCTGCTCACCGCCCTCCACGGTTTCGCGATCCTCTCGGCGGGACTGGTGCTGGTCGCCGGCGTCGGCGTGCTCCTGCTGTTCGCCGTCCCCACCATCGTGCTCGGCTTCGCCTCGCCGTACGCCACCCGTCTGCTCCTGCGAGGTGTGACCACCGGGGGCGGTACGGCAGGCGGTATCTACGCCCTCTCGACGGCGGGCAGCATCACCGGAACCTTCCTGCCTGTGTTCGTCACCATTCCGACCTGGGGCACCCGCGCGACCCTGGTCGGGCTCGGCGTCCTCCTGGTCGTCGTCAGCGCTCTCGGGCTGTACCCCATGCGGCGCTGGCCGGCGGCGGCGATGCTGGTGGTGGTTCTGGGTGCGACGCTGCTGCTGCCGCCGTACATCAAGCCCCCGGTGGCAGGGCGCGTGATCTTCGAGGGCGAGTCCGAATACAACTACATCCAGGTGGTCCAGGTCGGGTCACAGACCGAGCTGACGCTGAACGAGGCGCAGACGGTCCACTCGATCTACGACCCCCAGAACCCGCTGACCGGCAACGAGTGGGATTACCCGGTAGTGGCGACCGCGTTCACCTCCTGGCAGCGGACCCCATCCCGGCCGCACCGGGTCGCGATCCTGGGCCTGGCCGGCGGCACCACCGCCCGGGAGCTGACCCTGGCCTACGGCTCCACGGTCGCCATCGACGGGGTGGAGGAGGATCCCGAGATCATCTCCGTCGGGCGGCGCTACTTCCACGAGACCGAGCCCAACCTGCACATCCACATCGACGACGCGCGCTACTGGCTCCAGACCCAACCGCCCGGCGACCGTTACGACGTCATCGTGATCGACGCCTACCGGCAGCCTTACATACCGTTCCAGCTCACCACCGAGGAGTTCTTCCGCCTCGTGCGCGAGCACCTGGCGCCGGGCGGGGTGGTGATGGTCAACGCCGGGCGCACCGCTACCGACTACCGCCTGGTGGCGGCGCTGGCGAGCACCATGCGCCCCGTGTTCGACGACGTGTTCCTCGCCGATCCTCCCGACTCCGCCAACACCGAGATCTACGGCACCACCGCCCCCACCGACCTGGCGGCGGTACGGCACAATCTGGGGCTGGTCGGCTCCCCGCTGGCGCGACAGGTGGCCCAGGAGGTGCTCCTCCAGAGCGATCTCCGCCGCTCGCGGTACCACGGCCCGGTCTACACCGACAACCTGGACCCCATCGAACAGCTGACCGACTCCGTCATCTTCCAGTTCGCGACCGGCGGGGGCTGAGGAGGACCATGCGCTTCGCCATCCTGGGCATGACGTTCTGCTGCGGGGCCTGCTCGCTGGCGGTGGAGCTGGCGGCGTCGCAGCTGCTGGCCCCGTTCTTCGGAGACAGCATCAACGTCTGGGGCGTCCTGATCGGGATGGTGCTGCTCTACCTGAGCCTGGGCTACGTCCTCGGGGGTCGGATCGCGGACCGCCGCCCCTGGCCCTGGCTGTTCTTCCTGCTACAGGTCCTGGCGGGTGCCTGGGTGGTGCTGGTCCCCATCCTCAGCGGTCCCCTGCTCGGCGATTCGCTGCACGCCTTCCAGGCGCTCGGGGGGGCGGTGGCTTCGACCTTCGCCGCCGTGATCGTGCTCTTCGCCGTCCCCACCGTCCTCTTCGGCTGCGCGCCACCCTTCGCGATCCGGCTCCTGCTGCCGCGAGTGGAGTCGGGAGGCCACACCGCGGGCCGCGTCTACGCGCTCTCGACGGCCGGGAGCATCCTCGGGGCGCTGGTGCCGGTCTTCGTGACCATTCCCTACCTGGGCACCGCGCAGACGCTGGCCGGCGCCGGCCTGCTGCTGGTGCTGCTGGGGACAGCGGGAGTCGGCGTGTCCCTGGGGGGCTCGCTCACGGCCCGCACGCGGCAACGCGGTACGGTTCGGGCACGATGACGGTGCTGAGCCGGGCGTTGGCGCGCTTCGCCGGTCTTCGCTCCCCGGAGACGCCCGAGGTCCTGGTCGAGCGCGACGTCCGCCTTCGGGCTCCGGACGGCGTCGAGCTCCTCACCGATCTCCACCTGCCGGCGGATGGCGCCGCCCGGCCCACGGTATTGGTACGCACCCCCTACGGACGGTCCTCCATCCTGGCGGCTCTCGCGCTTCCCTTCGCCGAGCGGGGATACAACCTGGTCATTCAGTCCACGCGGGGCACATTCGGGTCGGGGGGAGCCATCCACTTCCCGAGCGAGGCGGGGGACGGCCGGAGCGTGGCCGACTGGATCGTCGAACAGCGATGGTCGGACGGGACGATCGCGACCTTCGGACCCAGCTACCTCAGCTTCACGCAGTGGGCGCTGGCGTCGACGCGGCCACCGCAGCTGCGCGCGATGGCGATCCAGATCATGGCCTCCAACCGGCGGGAGTCCTACTACCCGGGCGGCTCCTTCGCTCTGGACACCGCGCTGCAATGGGTGCAGGGCATCGCGCTGCAGAAGGAGCCTCATGGACGGCTGGCCTATTTCCGGGAGGGTCGAGCGCGGGGTCAGGCCGCGCGGATGGTGCTTCCCCTGCGCGACGCCGACCTGGCCCTGACCGGCCAGCGGGTGCCGTACTACCAGGACTGGCTGGAGCATCCCGAGCCAGGGGACCCCTACTGGGAGCCGGTGCGCTACACGCGGGTGATCCCGGAACTCGAGCTCCCGGTCTCCTTCGTCGCCGGCTGGTACGACTACTTCCTCCCCTACGAGCTCAATGACTGGGAGGCGCTCTCCCGCTCCGGCGCGCCGGTGCAGCTGGTGGTCGGTCCCTGGACGCACACCAGCGGCCGCGGAATGCTGGCCGAGCTGAGGGAGGCGCTGGACTGGTTCGACCTGCATCTTCGGGGCCGGCCCCGACCTCGACCCGCGCCGCCGGTCCGGCTCGCCCTGCAGCCCAGGCAAGGATGGATCGAAAGCGACGAGTGGCCGTCCGCCACGCCCCGCCGCTGGCATCTGTGGCCGGACGGGGCCCTCAACGAGCACGCGCCTCCTCCCGGTCCGCCGTCGCGCTACCGATACGACCCCGCCGATCCCACGCCCGCCGTCGGCGGCAGCATGCTCTCCCCGAGCGCGGGCCGGCGCGACAACAGCCGGTTGGAAGCCCGAGACGACGTGCTCACGTTCACCGGCCGGGCTCTGCGGGAGCCCCTGACCGTGGTCGGCGCGGTCGTCGCGGACCTGTACGTCGAATGCGACCGCCCGCACTTCGACCTCTTCGCGCGGCTCTGCGACGTGGATCGCCGCGGCCGGTCCCACAACGTCACCGACGGGCTGGTCCGCATCCGTCCGGAGGGCGCGGTCCTGGATGCCGAGGGTGTCCAGCGGGTGGTCGTCGAGCTGTTCGCGACCGCCTACCGCTTTTTGCCCGGCCACCGTGTCCGCCTGCAGGTGTCGAGCGGGTCGCATCCCCGGTACGCGCGCAACCTGGGGAGCGGCGAACCACTGGCGACCGGGACCACGATGGTGGTCCAGTCGGTCGGCCTCCACCACGACCCGGTGCATCCGTCGGGGGTCGAGCTCCCCGTTCTGGGGGGTCCGTAGACTGCCCGCGATGAAGCTGCGCTCGACGATCGGGCGCCAGCCCGGGCCGTGGATTAGGTCGTTTCTGCAGAAACCGTCGCTATCTCCGAGCCGGAAAGAGCGGAATGTGCAGAAACGGCCCTGAGGCTGCGACCTCCTCAGCCGCCGGAGCCGAAACCTACCTCGCCTTTTCCTGTTCCCGGTGCGCCTCGAACATCCAGAGCTGCTTCTCGATGCCCTCCAGCACCGCGATCACGAGGTCCTGCGAGACCGGGTCCAGCTCCCCCAGCTGGCCGAGGCGGGAGTGGCCGACCTGCGAGACCGTCTCCAGCGCGCCCACGATCAAATCCGTCGCCTGGTCGTCGCTGATCCGCCCCTCCGGGAACTTGTCCAGGTGTGAGCTCTTGTAAAGCGTCTCCGCCCGGCCGTCGGCGGCGACACCGAGCTGAAGCAGCCGCTCCGCCAGCGTATCGGAGCCCTCGCGCGCCACGTCGACCATCTCGTCAAGCTGCAGGTGCAGGTCTCGGAACGAGCGGCCGCGCAGATTCCAGTGGGCCTGCTTGCCGACCAGGGAGAGGTCGGTCACGTCGACGACCAGCTCCTGGAGGATCTCGGCCGCGGCGAGGCGGCTGTCGAGGCTGATCGCCGCGGCATGCGAGTTGATCGGGGAGGTGTCTTCAGCCATGTCCGCGATTGTAGCCACGGGGCACCGGCTCAGAGGCCGTGGTCGCCGACCGAGGTCCCGTCCAGCGCGCGCGCCGGGTCGAGGGACAGCAGCCGCACCCGGCCGGCGGCCACCGGGCGGCCCTGTTCGTCTTCGATCGCGACGTCCCAGACCTGGGTGGTGCGGCCGCGTGCGCGGGGGGTGGCGGTGGCCCGAAGGCGGCCGGAGCGAACCGCGCGCAGAAAGCTGGTCGAGTTCTCCAGCCCCACCACCGACAGGCCGAGCGGCTCCGCCCAAAGGGCGGCCGCCATCGAGGCCAGCGTCTCGACCACGCTGCTGTGCACCCCGCCGTGGGTGATCCCGTAGGCCTGGTGGTGTTTGGGGGTGATCTCGTACTCGCCGACCACCCGGTCCGGCGTCACCTCGACCAGCCGCAGGCCGAGCTCCGCGACCCAGCCCTGCTGCACGAGCTCGTTCAACCGGGCTGCGATCGGGTCGTTCATGCCGCGCAAGCGTACCGGTGGAAGCCCCCCTGAACGAGGAACGGCCGGGGCCCCTCGGGTCCCGGCCGTATCCCCTCCGGTTGCCCGGAGCCTCTCACGTAAAGCCACCGCCTCTGACTCCAGGAGTCCGAGGTGGAATGTCGAGAGCGCTTAGAGGGTGTCCCCCCGCACTCCCGGCAGGCAAACGAGGCGGTTGGCTTTACGACTCGGTATATCCAACGCGGCCTCACCTCCTCTGCCACACGGGCGTTGAACTCGCGTGGCACCCCCGGGCACCGCCGCGGCCCCCTCAGTATAGGTGCCGGGGTGGCGGTCAGGGCCCGGCCGGGAGCGCCCTATACTCCCGGGCACCGATGCTCCGGCCCCGGGACGATCCAGACCACGAGGGACGATGGGAGCGGCCGCATCAGCGTCACAACCCGCTCCTCCAGGAGTGGGTCACGGTTTCCCCGCAGCGGAGTCGCCGGCCCTGGCAGGGGGCTCAGGAGGCGCCGTCGCCGCCGTCCGCGCCGGCCTACGACCCGGACTGCTACCTCTGCCCCGGCAACGAACGCACAGGCGGGCACCGCAACCCCGAGTACCGCGGCCCGTGGTCGTTCGACAATGACTTCCCGGCCCTGGACGCCGGATCGGCGCCGTCGCATGGGTGGAAGACTCCGGCGGACCCGCTGCACCAGATCCGCCCCGCCGCGGGCATCTGCCGAGTGGTCTGCTTCTCTCCCCGGCACGACCTCCACCTCGCGACCCTGCCGGAGGCGGCGGTCGAGCAGGTGGTCGAGCTGTGGTCCGACCAGTATCGGGACCTGATCGCGCGCCCCGGCATCGCCCACGTGCAGATCTTCGAGAACCGGGGATCGCTGATGGGCGCCAGCAATCCGCACCCTCACTGCCAGATCTGGGCCGACGGGACGAGCCCGACGATTCCGGCTCGCGAGCAGGCTGCGTTCGCCGCCTGGCAAGGCGGTTGCCTGCTCTGCGACTACGCCGCCGGCGAGCTCGACGACGGCTCCCGCCTCGTCTTCTGCGAGGGGGAGGTCGTCTGCCTGGTCCCGTTCTGGGCGACGTGGCCGTTCGAGGTGATGCTGCTCTCGCCGAACCACCGGGCCGATCTGGCCCAGCTGGACCCACCGGCACGCCGGGACTGGGCGCGTGCCATGCGGCGACTGGTCGCCGCGTATGACCGCCTCTTCGGCGTGCCCTTTCCGTACTCGATGGGGATCCACCAGCGGCCCCGCGAGGCCCTGCCGTTTCACCTCCACGCCCACTACTACCCACCCCTGCTCCGGTCCGCGACCGTGCGCAAGTTCATGGTCGGCTACGAGATGCTGGCGCAGGCCCAGCGAGACGTGACCCCGGAGGCCGCCGCCGAGAGGCTGCGCCAGGTCGCGGCATGATCGAGGCCACGGCCTGGCGAGGGCGCGCCCCGGGCCGCGTCAATCTGATCGGCGAGCATGTGGACTACGTCGGAGGGCCGGTGCTGCCGGTGGCGATCGATCGTTTCGTCACGCTGGAGGGACACGCCGCCGAGCGGTGGTCGGTGCGCAGCCGGACCGCGGGCGGCGAGGTCTACCTGGAGGCCCTGGCCGGGCAGCTGGGGGTGGGGCCCCAGGAGGTCTCGATCGACTCGACGGTGCCGGTCGGGGACGGCCTCAGCAGCTCGGCCGCCCTGCTGGTCGCGTTCGCGGCAGCGCTGCGACCCGACGGAGACGGCGCCGAGATCGCCCGCATCTGCCAGCGTGCGGAACAGGAGGCGACGGGCGTCCAGGTCGGGATCATGGACCAGTTCGTCGCGGCGAACGGCATCCGGGGGGCGGCGCTGCTGCTGGACACGGCCACGCTCGACTTCCGCCCGGTCCGGCTGCCGACGACGCTGCGGATCGCGGTCATCGACTCCGGCGTCCATCACCGCCTGTCCGAGACGCCGTACAACCAGCGGCGCCGTGAGATCGAGGCGGGTATGCCGCGCCGCCGGCGCCATGTCGAGTCCGAGATCGCCCGGGTGGGCGAGTTCGTCGCGGCGCTGGAGCGCGACGACCGCTCGCGACTCCGGGACCTGCTGCTGACGGCGCACCGGAGCCTCCGCGACGACCTCGAGGCGACGGTGCCCGAGACCGACGCGATCGTGGATCGCGTGGCCGGGCTCCGCGGATGCCACGGTGCCCGTCAGATGGGGGGTGGATTCGGTGGCAGCGTCGTGGCCCTGGTCGACGAGGGTGCCACCGAGGCGCTGGCGGTCGCCTTCCCTGACCGCACGGTCCTCCTCTGCGAGAGTGCTTCGGGACCGTACGCGCGCGGCGAGGCGGCCTGATGAACGACTGTCTTCAGCTGCCGCCACGTCCGGGAGCCGGAGGGACACGCCGGCTCGTCAACTGGGAGGCCACCTGGCTGCCGCTCGGCGAGGGCGAGGCGGAGGGCCTCGCCAAGGGCGGTGGCGAAGGGTGGGCACCCATCGCGGTCCCCGAGCAGCAGTGGGCGGAGGAGGACCGGACCGCGATCTGGTATCGCACCGTCTTCCCGCGCCCTGACGTCGACGGCCGCGTCATCCTGCGCGTGGGCGGTGCGTTCCTCGGTACCAACGTGTGGCTCAACGGCCGCTTTCTGGGCTCGCACTACGGGTACTTCGCCCCTTTCGGCTTCGACGTCACGCCCTACCTGCGCGACGGGAACCTGCTCGTGATCTGCTGCGAGTCGCCGATCGAGCGGGACCTCACCCGCAAGCGCCACGTGATGGGCATCTTCAACGACGGGGACAGCCGGCCCTACCCCAGCTCGACCTGGTTCAGCCTGCCCGATGAGTATCGCTGGCGGGTCCCGATCGGCCTCTGGGCGCCGGTAGAGCTGGAATACACGGGGCCCGTGGTGCTGGAGTCCGCTCACCTCCGCCCCCACATCGAGGCGGGCGACGTGGGGCGGGTCGAGCTCTCGGCCCACCTGCGGAACCTCGACGGCCGCGAGATGTCGGGGGAGCTCGTGTTCGATCTCGAGCCCCCGGGCGCTCCTCCTCTGCGGCTCCGCCGCGAGGTCACCATCTCGGGCGGATCGGAACGGACGGTGCAGATGGCACTCACGGTGATGGACGTCGAGCGCTGGCTGCCGTGGCGCTTCGGCAAGCAGGCGCTCTACGCCGCCCGGCTCACGCTGGTGGTGCGCGAGCGGGTCAGCGTCCGCTGGGACGACCGCTTCGGCTTTCGCGACGCCTCGCTCCACGGCGAGCCCGGAGGGTTGGGAGGTGACGGTCGGAGGTCGTCCCGCCTTTCTGCGCGGAGCGGACTACACCCCGTCGCTGCAGCTCGACCAGCTCACCGAGGCGACGTTCGCGGCCGATCTGCGACTGGCACGCGAGACCAACCTCGATCTGCTGCGAGTCCCCGGGGCCGTGCTTCCCGAAGCCTTCTACCGGCTCTGCGACGAGGTCGGGATGCTGGTGATCGCCGATTTCCCGCTCACCCGCTCCTACGCCTATCACGCCGACGCCGAGGAGACCCGGTTCTTCGAGCAGGCGGTGCGGGCCCAGGTTCCGGAGATGGTGGGGCAGCTCGTCAACCGGCCTTCGATTGCGCTCTGGGTGGCGCACGACGATCCGCCCTGGATCGAGGCCAACTCCGCGCTGGGGGATGTGCACGCGGTGCGGCAGAACTACACGATCGATCAGGAGGTGAAAGCCACCCTGGAGTCGCTCGACCGCTCGCGTCCGGCGCTCGCCGCGTCAGGTGAGTTCGACCAGCACCTCTGGCTGGGGTGGCGGGAGGGCAGCTGGCAGCACTTCGCGGACGTCCTGCCCCAGTTCGTGAGCACGTTCGGAGCGCAGGCCCTGCCGCCCCTGGGATCTCCCGACTGGGCGGCGCTGCAGGCGCGGTGGCCGGTCTCCGGCGACGACGCGACATGGCTCTTCTCCGGCTACCAGTCGCCGCACTGGGCGGAGCACGGGATCGGGCTCACCGAGGACTACGACAGCCTGGAGGACTACGTCGAGGCCAGCCACGAGTACCAGGCGTGGCTCCTCTCGTACGCCATCGACCAGTTCCGCAAGCGCAAGTTCGAGCCCTGCTCGGGGGCGCTCGTGTTCACGCTGGTGGACCCGTTTCCGGGAGTCGGCTTCGGACTTCTCGACAGCTCGCGCAATCCGAGGCCGGCGCTGGCCGCGGTGCGGGAGGCCTTCAGCCCGCTCCGCCTGATCGTGGACCCGGTCGACTTCTCGCCTCTGGTTCCGTTCGGCGTGGGGTGGCACCCGGAAGACGAGATCGGGGTCCGTCTGGTGGTGGTCAACGACGACCCGCACCTGGAGGGCGACGCCGAGATCCGCTGGACGGTGGCGCGGGACCAGCCGCTCGAGGGCCGGGGGGTGGGTCGCCTCTTCGACGGGTTCCGCCGCAAGTCGTCGGGGGGCACCCTGACGCTCACGCTTCCCACCGCCGAGGAGCCGGCCCTCCAGGTCGACTCCCTGTCCCTCCCGATCGACGCCGAGGGCGACTACACGTTCTCCGCCGAGCTTCGGGTCCCCGACCGCGAGCCGCTGGTCACCGAGCTGCTCTTCCGCATCGCCGACCGCCTCGACAACGTCCGCCGGCGGCCGCTGCTCCCGGGGTACCTGGCCGGCCGGATCGTGCTCGAGGACAGCCTGGTCCAGTCACCCGAGGGGTTCCAGTTCACGCTGCGCAACCGCACCCAGCCGGCGGTTCTCAGCGCGCTCGGCGAGGTACGGCTGGACGGCGACCCGCTGCCCCACCCGCAGCTGCTGCTCCTCACCGGGGCGGGCCGGATCCCGCTGCCGCGACGGGTCGAGCTCCCGCTGGAGCGCGACGTCACGATCTTCGTGGAGGTCCCGGCGCCGCTCGAGGTGCGCGGGCACGAGCTGGAGGTCGATCTGACGCTGCCCGGCATCGCGAGCGGCCGGGTCCGGGTGCACAGTCCGCTCAGCACGCCGGCCGAGCGGTAGGGTGGCGCCCGGTGTTCTGGTTCATCCCCTCCACCCACAGGATGGCGATCGTGGCGCTGCTGGTGGTCGCCGCGGTCGCCTTTGTCCTGTTCTGGGTGACACGGATGCTGGCGCGCCGCCAGAGTAGACGGGAGGACCAGCTGGGGGTGCAGGCGGCCGTGCGCCATGGGATCCGCGTGCAGGAGCCGCCGCCGGCCGCGCCGCGCGACGAGTGAGCGCCTCTCAGCCTCTCCGACTCTCCGCCGCCGCGGCCCGCCGGATCGCGCTGGCTGCTCAGGGGTTCGCGGATGCACGGCCCTCGGGTGCCGTCACCGCGCGGCACCTGCGAGCGCTGGCGGCTCGCCTGGGCGCGATCCAGCTGGATTCGGTGAACGTCTTCTGCCGCGCCCATTACCTCCCGTTCTTCGCCCGGCTCGGTCCCTATCCCCGCGACGCCCTCGACCGGCTCGCGGTGCACCGCAACGGCATCGCGGCGGGGACCCGGCGCGCGCGCCCGCCTCGTGAGCGGGCGCTGGTCGAGTACTGGGGGCACATGGCGTCCCTGATCCCGGTCGAGCTGCATCCTCTGTTCCGCTGGCGGATGGCGGCGGTGGACGACTACGCCTGGTCGGGCATCGTCCACACCGCGAACGAGCATCCAGACCTGGTGCGGCAGGTGCTCGCGCTGGCGGCGGACCGCGGCCCGATTCGCGCCGACGACACCGGCGTCGCCCCCCGCGCCCGCACGCCGGGTGAGATGTGGAACTGGCACGAGGGCAAGGTGGCGCTGGAGTACCTCTTCTACGCGGGGCGGCTGGGCGCGGTCGAACGGGTCAACTTCGAACGCCGCTACGACCTCCTGGAGCGGGTGCTGCCGGCGCGGATCCTGGACGCGCCCACGCCCGAGGCCGCGGAGGCCCAGCGAGAGCTGGTCCGGATCGCCGCCCGCGCGCTGGGCGTGGCCACCGAACCCGACCTCGGCGACTACTTCCGCCTCCCTCGCGCCGCTTCCCGGCAGCGAGTCGCGGAGCTGGTGGCGGCGGGCGAGCTGGTGCCGGTCGAGGTCGAGGGCTGGGGGACGCCGGCCTACCTCTGGCCCGCCGCCCGGCGCCCGCGCTCGGTAGGGGCGCGGGCGCTGCTCTCGCCGTTCGACTCCCTGGTCTGGTCCCGACCGCGCACCGAGCGCCTCTTCGGCTTCAGCTACCGCATCGAGATCTACACGCCACCGCCCAAGCGGGTCTACGGGTACTACGTCCTGCCGTTCCTGCTCGGTGACCGGCTGGTGGCACGCGTGGATCTGAAGTCGGACCGTGCCACCGGCACGCTGCTGGTGCAGAGCGCCCACCTGGAGGCGGGCGCCGACCCCGGGCGGGTGGCGGACCCGCTGCGCGAGGAGCTGGAGCTGGTCGCGGGCTGGCTGGGCCTCGAGAGGTTGCACGTCGCCCCACGCGGGGACCTGGCGCCGGCCCTGGCCGCAGCCGGCGGGAGAGGTCAGAGTGTCCGCACTGCGACCCTAAACCGCGCCGGGTAGCGTCGGACTGCGGACACTCTGCCGTCATGCGGGCTCTGACTACAATGTAGTGATGGCGCATCCCATCTCGGTCAGGTTTCAGGACCCGGCAGTGATCGACGAGGTCAGGATGGAAGCACACGCCACGGGGACCTCGCTCTCGGCTCTGGCTGAGGAACTGATCACCGAGGGCATCCGCATGCGACGTCACCCCCTGGTGACCTTCCGCGCTGGGGCGGCCGGTCGGCGTCCCGCACTGGTCGACGGGCCCGACATCTGGGAGGTCGTCGGCGGCCTCGTCGGTGGCGACATCCCGCCAGACCAACGGGTGGAGCGCGCGATCACCGTATTCGGGCTCCGACGTGATCAGGTCCAAGCGGTGCTCGCCTACTACGCTGAGTTCACCGAGGAGATCGACTCGTGGATCCGCGCCAATGACGAGTGCGCGGCGCGAGAGGAGGCACTTTGGCGCCGGGAGCAAGAGCTCCTGGCCCGGTGAAGCTTCTCCTGGACGGGCACCACTCTCCCGCCGTGGCGGAACGCCTTCAAGCCGAGGGGTACGACGTCGTCGCGGCAATCAATGATGCGGCGCTGAGGATTCTTCGGGACGATGATCTCCTCCGCGCCGCCACCGCCACCGGCCGAGCGGTGGTCACTGAGGATGTCGACGATTTCGCTCGGATCGCACGCCGTCGGAGCGTATCGGGACAGCACCACGCAGGCATCGTGTTCAGCTTGCGAGCGCGTTACTACCGCGGCAACGCGGCGTACCCGGGGAACCTCATCGCCGCGCTCGGCACCCTTCTCGACACTCTGCCCGAGTCCACACTCGATCGCATCTTCTGGCTTCCCTGACGCGCCAGAGTGTCCGCACTAGGACCCTAAACCTCGCCGGGTAGGGTCGGACTGTGGACACTCTGGCGTTACTCAGGCGTAGGCCCGGGCGACGACCTCCGCCAGGTCGAGGACCGGGATCCCGCTGTCCCGCAGGCCCGCTTCGAGCTGCATCTGGCAACCGGGATTGGCCGTCACCACCGCCTCCGCGCCGGTCTCGCGAACGTCCTCCAGCTTCTCCCGCAGGATGTCCCGCGAGAGCCCCGGCTGGAGCGTGCTGTAGAGGCCGGCCGCACCGCAGCAGATGTCGGGGTGCCGCATCTCGACCAGCTCCAGCCCCGGCACCTGCGTGAGCACCCGGCGCGGCTGCTTCGTGATGCGCTGCGCGTGGGCCAGATGACAGGGATCCTGGTAGGTGACCCGGACCCGCACCTCGCGGCCGGGTGTGGGGAGGCCGATCTCGACCAGCCACTCGCTCAGGTCGCGCACCCGCGGCCCCAGGTTCGGATAGAACTCCTTCAGGTGGGCGGAGCAGCCCGCCGAGTTCACGACCAGCGCGTCGAACCCCTCCTGACCGAAGGCCTCGGAGTTGAGATCTCGCAGCCGCCGCGCCTCGTCGAGGTCTCCGTTGTGCGCGAAGAGCGCGCCGCAGCAGCGCTGCCGGGGGGCGAACCACACCTCGCACCCGGCGAGCCGGAGCAGCCGCACCGACGCCTCATGCGAGCGGCGGTAGAGAACCGGCATCACACATCCCGTGAGAAACGCGACGCGGTAGCGGCGCCGGCCGATGGCGGGCGCGACCCCACCCCTCGGCGGCACGAACGATCCGGTCAGCGCCGGCAGCCCGCGTCCCGCCGGGACCAGGTCGGTCACGTGCGCCCGCTGTGCGACTCGCGTCGCCGCCGCGGCCACCCGCAGCCGGCCGGGGTGCGGCAGTGTCTCGCGCATCACCGTTCGAACCCCCACCCGCACCGGGTTCCGGGGCCGCAGCCGGTCGAGCTCCGCGCGGCCGCCTTCGATGATGCGCCCGTAGGGGACGCCCGACGGGCACACCGCCTCGCAGGTACGGCAGCCGAGGCAGCGGTCGATATGCGCCGCCAGCGCGTCGGTCACCTCGAGGCCTCCGCGCTTCCACTCCGACATCAGCGCAATCCGGCCGCGCGGGGACTCCGTCTCCAGCCCGGTGATGCGGTAGGTGGGGCAGTAGTTGAGACAGAGGCCGCAGTGCACGCACTGGGCCAGGTCGTCGTCGGCAGGCGCGTCCGGGCCGGTGAACGCCGGCTGCGCGAACGTGGATGGGTTGCGGAGATCCAACTCGACCGTCATCGCGTCACGAACCTACCCGGAGCCAGCGTCCGCTCGGGGTCGAAGGCACCGCGCAGGCGGTCCATCCAGGCCAGGGTCGCCGGCGGCGTGCCCCAGGCGCCGACCTCCGCTTTGAGGTCGGCAGGCGCCGCCAGCAGAACCAGGCTGCCGCCCGCCGCCTCCGCCGCGCCGCGCACCCACCGCACGTCCGGCGGACCCAGCGGGCCGCGCAGGTGCGCGATGCCGATTCCAGGCCAGGCCCACCAGTCCACCTCGCCGGGCACGCCATCCAGCACCTCGCGCAGCGCTCGGGGCGGCACCGCCACCCGGGCCCACACCTGGTCCGGCTCGGCGGGACCCCGGCTCCAGTCGGCATCCCGCACGGCCTCCCAGCCCAGCTCCTCGAGCATCCGCGCGAGCGCGCGCCCGTGCCCCCAGAACCGGGCGCGAACCGTGCCGCTCCGCTCGACCTCGAGCGCGACCGGAGGGCCCGGAAGCGCCAGCGCACGGGCCGCCTCCGCCCAGGGGTCGCGGCCCGCGCAGATCACGGTCACGTCCTCGGCGGGTCGCGGGAAGACCTTGAAGCTGACCGCCACGATCACGCCCAGGCTGCCCAGCGCACCCAGGTGCAGCTTGGCCATGTCGTACCCGCTGACGTTCTTCACGACGCGACCGCCGGAGGCGGCGAGCCGGCCGTCGGGCAGGGCCACGCGCAACCCGATCACGAACTCGCGCGGGGCGCCGAAGCGCTGCCGGAGCGGGCCGGTGACCCCACTCGCGAGCACGCCGCCCACGGTCTGCCCCGGCCCGCCGGGAGGGTCGATCGGCAGCTGCTGGCCGACCGGGGCGAGCGCGGCGTCGATCTCCTCCAGCGTCACGCCCGCCTCCACCGACAGCGTCAGGTCGGCCGGCGTCACCGCCAGGATGCGATTCAACCCCCGGGTCTGCAGCGCCACGTCCCAACGCTCGGGGATATCCCCCATTCCGAGCAGGCGCCCGCCTCCGATCGGGATCACCGCCTGGCCCGCCCGTCGAGCCTCGGCCAGAGCCTCCGCCACCCTCTCCGCACTGCGCGGCCGCAGGCGGCGGGCCGGCACCGGCTCCTGGACGGCCGCTACCACCAGCGTGCCTCGGCGCAGAAGCCGGCCCGCACTCCGGGGTGATGGCCTCCGGCCCCGTCGCCGCCGGCCCCACCGTCCCGCTCGGGGGGGAAGATCTTGCCGGGGTTGGAGAGGCCGCTGGGGTCGAAGACGTCCTTCACCCGGTGCATCGCGTCGAGGTCGTCGGGCCCGAAGATCCAGGGCATGTAGGCGTTCTTCTCGTTCCCGATCCCGTGTTCCCCCGAAAGCGTGCCCCCGGCCTCCACCACCGCCCGCAGCATGTCCGCCCCCGCCGCTTCGACCCGCTCCAGGATGCCGCCCTCGCGGAGGTCGAACAGGATGCAGGGATGGAGGTTCCCGTCGCCGGCGTGGAACATGTTGGCCAGCGGTAGCTGCTCACGGGCGGCGACCGACCGCACCTCGTGCAGCACCTGGGGCAGCCGCGTCCGCGGAACGACGCCGTCGTGCAGGTAGTAGTTCGGCTTGATCCGGCCCAGCGCCCCCATCGCCCCTTTCCGGCCCGACCAGAGCAGGTCGCGCTCGGCCGCCTCCTCGGCCACCCGCACCTCGGTCGCCTCCTGCTGGCGAAGGACGGACGCCACCCGCGGGGCCAGCTCGGCGACCCCCTCGCGAATCCCGTCCACGTCGATCAGCAGCACGGCGCCCGCCCCGGTCGGGTATCCGGCACGGTAGGTCTGCTCGACGGCCCGCACGCAGGGCTGGTCCATGATCTCCATCGCGGCCGGGATGGCGCCGCCCGCGATCACCGCCGACACCGCCTCGCCGGCGGTCTCCATGGTCGGGAACGCGGCCATCAGCGTGATCACCTGCTCCGGCACCGGCAGCAGCTTGACCAGGATCCTGGTGATCGCGCAGAGCGTGCCCTCGGAGCCGACCAGCACCCCGAGCAGGTCGAGTCCCGGCCGGTCCGGGCCCTGGCCGCCGACCCAGGCCCGCTCCCCGTCCGGAAACACCACCTCCATGCCCAGGACGTGGTTGGTGGTGACGCCGTAGGAGAGACAGTGCGGACCGCCCGAGTTCTCGGCCGCGTTGCCGCCCAGCGTGCAGCCTTTCTGAGACGAGGGATCCGGGGCGTAGAAGAGGCCGTGCCGGGCGGCCGCCTGCTGCAGGTCCCAGTTGACCACGCCCGGGTCGACCAGCGCGGTGCGGGTCAGCGGGTCGATGCTGAGATCGCGCATGCGGCTCATCTGCATCGCGATCCCGCCGTGGAGCGTGACCGCGCCTCCGGAGAGCCCGGTGCCGGCGCCGCGGCTGACCAGCGGGATCGAAAAGCGGGCGGCCAGGCGGACCACGCGCTGAACCTCCGTGGCGTCCGCCGGCAGGACCACCACCTGGGGCGGTGCACCGCTGATCGAGCCGTCGCGCTCGAAGATGCGGAGATCGTCGCGATCGCTGATCACGTGCCGGTCACCGACGATCGAGCGCAGCTCCCGGACCAGCGCGATGTCGAGCTCCGGCATCGATCAATCCTAGGAGCGCGGCGCTTTCCGGAGGGCGGCGCGACCCGCTGCTAGGTCGACGCCTCCGGCCCACCCTCAGCCGCGGGCCGGGCACGCTGCTGCTCGGACATCTCCAGCACCTCCTCCACCGTGGTCGCGTCCTCGGCCCTTCGGTCGGCGGAACGGAACGACACGATGCGCGGGAAGCGGAGCGCGAGGCCGGTGCGGTCGTCGGTCATCCCGGCGGTGTGGCGGGGGCTGGGGGTGATCTCGTCGGCCAGCACCTCGACCACCACCTCCGGCCGCAGCCAGGTATCCGGGGTGAGCAGCGACCGCACGCGGGCGGGCCGCTGTTCCTCCTCCAGCGGCTGCAGTCGCTCGTAGAGCTCTCGCCAGCCGATGTCCGACAGCCCGGTCCCGATCTTGCTGATGGTCGGGAAGTCGTCGCGTTCGGCGTCGTAGACGCCGGCCAGCAGCGCGCCGGCGCCGAACTCCGCTCGGCGCCCCTTGCCGCGGTAGTAGCCGAGCAGCACGACATCGATCGTGTCGTTGAGCTGACCGCTCGTGTTTCGCTTGAGCTTCACCCAGTTGAAGTTCCGAGCCCCGGCCTGGTACGGCGAGTCCATCCGCTTCGCGACCACCCCCTCCAGGCCGCGGCTGATGTTGTCGAGCAGCTCCCGGGTGAGCACCTCCACCGAGTCGGTGACGACGAGCGGTGCCGCGAGCAGCGTGTCCGATCCCGCCACCACCTGGTCGACCGTCGCCAGCCGCTCCTCGTACGGACGGGGGGTCAGATCCTCCCCGTCGTGATACATCGAGTCGAAGACGAAGGCGCGAAGTGGTGCGCGCTGAGCGAACTCGTCGATTCCCTGCTTGCGGCGGCGGCCCATCGTCTGCTGGAACGGCAGGTACTCCTCCGACTCGGGGTCGTAGGCAATCGCCTCGCCATCCAGAATGACGCTCTCGACCGGGAGTCGCACCGCCGCCGCCACCAGCTCCGGGAACATCGCCGTCATGTTTTCGAGGTTGCGCGAGAAGATCCTGGCGTCCCCGCCCTCCACGTGGATCTGTACCCGGAATCCGTCGTATTTCGGCTGCACGCCCATGCGGCCCAGCTTGCCCACCACCGCCTCCGGGTTCGGGAGCCGCTCCGCGAGCTGGCTGCGGAGGGGCCGGCCGACCCTGACCTCGAGCGCCGCCACCGCCTGCTCGCCCTCGACCGAGAGCGTGTGGGCGATGAGACCGAGATCCGACGTGCGGTTGTAGGCCCCCTCCAGGACCGGGCGCAGCGAGCGGTCGCCGCGGGTCGCGAACGAGAGCGCGTCGAGCACCGTGGGATCACCGATCCCGAGCCGCATCCGGCCCGAGGTGATCCGCACCAGGTGTTTCGCCGCTGCGGGTCCCATCTCGCCGAGAAGGCTCGAGAACTGATCCAGCTTGGACTGCAGGCTGCCGGCGCCGGCCGTCTCCGCCACCTGCAGGAGACGCCGGTGGGTCTCGGTCACCGTCGGCGAGGGCTGGTCGCCGGGACGGTCCGGGGCCAGCCCGAAGGCGGTGACGCCGAGGTCGCCGGCGCGGCGATACGTGGCCTGGACCTCCTCTTTGTCCTTGTGGTAGGCGATCCCGATCGCGTTCAGCAGCAGCCGCTCGCCGAGCCCGATCTCGATCGGAACGAAGAACGGCGCCAGGCGGCCCTGCACGAGGTAGGTGAGCGGCTCGATCTCGTCCTGCGAGCTGCGCGCGTAGATCTCGGAGAGGATGCGAACCAGGTCGGTGCGTTTGGTCGTCGCCTCCAGCTGGTCCAGGTCCTCCGCCAGCTCGTCGAATCTCATGCTCGCATTGTCCTCGCGCCACCTCGCCGGGTTTGAGGTACGTTCCGGCCCGATGCCGAGCCGCGCCAGGTACATCGCCGCCGTCGACCAGGGCACGACGGGGAGCCGGTGCATCCTGTTCGACCACCAGGGCACCATCGTCAGTGCCGACTACCTCGAGCACACCCAGATCTACCCGGAGCCGGGGTGGGTCGAGCACGACGCGCTCGAGATCTGGGCCCGTGTGGAGTCCGTCATCCGCGGCGCACTGGATCGGTCCGGGGCGGAGCCCGCGGACATCGCGGCGGTCGGGGTCACCAACCAGCGTGAGACCGCCGTGATCTGGGATCGGAAGACCGGCCTTCCCATCCACAACGCGATCGTGTGGCAGGACACGCGCACCCTGGACCTGGTCCAGCGCTGGATCGATGACGGGTTCGAGCCGGTACTCAAGGCGAAGACCGGCCTGGTCGCGGCCACCTACTTCAGCGCCGGCAAGATCCGCTGGATCCTGGACCACGTGGAGGGCGCCCAGGCGCGGGCCGAAGCGGGTGAGCTGGCCTTCGGCAACACCGACTCGTGGATCATCTGGTGCCTCTCCGGCGGTGCCCGCGGCGGGGGGCACGTGACCGATTACACGAACGCCTCGCGGACCCTGCTGATGGACCTGCGGACCCTGGACTGGGACGACGAGCTGCTGCGCTACTTCGACATTCCACGGTCGCTGCTTCCCGAGATCCGTCCCAGCTCGGACCCGGAGCTGCTGGCCACCACCTCCGCGGGGGGGCCCTTCGGCGCCGCGATCCCGATCGCGGGCGACCTGGGCGACCAGCAGGCGGCGGTCTTCGGTCAGACCTGCTTCCGCGCCGGCGAGGCGAAGAACACCTACGGGACCGGCAACTTCCTGCTCCTGAACACCGGGTCGGACCGCGTGGTCAGCGGCTCCGGACTGCTGGCCACGGTCGCCTACGGGCTCGGAAAGAACCGGGTCACCTACGCGCTGGAGGGCTCGATCGCGGTCACCGGGGCTGCCGTGCAGTGGCTCCGCGACAACCTGAGGATCATCGTCGACGCCGCCGACACGGAGCGGCTGGCGATGGATGTCGCGGACACCGGGGGCGCCTACTTCGTGCCCGCGTTCAGTGGCCTCTTCGCGCCCTACTGGGACATGTACGCCCGGGGGGCGATCGTCGGCCTGACGCGCTTCACCGACCGCCGCCATCTGGCGCGGATGACCCTGGAATCGGTCGCTTACCAGTCGCGAGACGTGGTGGAGGCGATGGAAGCCGACTCGGGTGTCCGGCTCTCCGCCTTGAAGGTCGACGGCGGGATGACTCGCAACGACTTTCTGATGCAGCTCCAGGCCGACGTGCTGGGACGGCCCGTGATCCGCCCCACCGTGAGCGAGACGACAGCCCTCGGCGCCTGCTACGCGGCCGGGCTCGCGGTCGGCTTCTGGTCCTCCCTGGACGAGCTGCGTGAGAACTGGGCCGTCGACCGAACGTGGGAGCCGGCCTGGACCGACGGGGCCCGTGACGAGGGCTACCGGCAGTGGAAGAAGGCGATCGAGCGGACCCGGCGCTGGGTCGACAGGTAGGGTTCAGAGAAGGTGCTGGCGAGCACCCGACCGCGAGCCGATGAAGAAGCTGATCAATGCGCCAGAGGACGTGGTACGCGAGGCGCTGCAGGGCCTCGCGGTGGCCCACGCCGACCTGCTCGAGGTGCACCTCGAGCCGCACTACGTGGTCCGGCGGGGCGGCACCCGGCCCGGCAAGGTGGCGGTGATCTCCGGCGGGGGCTCCGGCCACGAGCCGACGCACACCGGCTACGTGGGCCGGGGCATGCTCGACGGTGCCTGCCCGGGCGAGATCTTCACCTCGCCGACGCCGGACCAGATCGCCGCCTGCACGCGAAGGGCCGCCGCCGGTGCCGGCGTTCTGCATCTGGTCAAGAACTACACCGGCGACGTGATGAACTTCGAGATCGCCGGCGAGCTGGCGGCCGCCGAGGGCATCGAGGTGCGGTCGGTGGTGGTCGACGACGACGTCGCCGTCCAGGACAGCCTCCACACCGCCGGCCGGCGCGGAGTCGGCGGCACGGTGCTGATCGAGAAGCTGATCGGTGCGCTCGCCGAGGAGGGCGGGACGCTGGCACAGGTGGAAGCGCTGGCCACGCGGGCGAACGAGTCGGTGCGCTCGATGGGCATGGCGCTGACCCCGTGCACCGTACCCCAGGCCGGCCGCCCCACCTTCGAGCTCGGCCCGGACGAGATGGAGCTCGGGATCGGAATCCACGGCGAGCCCGGCCGGCGGCGGATGGCGGCGGAGCCCGCGGACCGGGTCGTCGACCGCCTGCTGGAGCCGATCCTCGGGGACCTCCCCTTCGGGGTAGGCGACCGCGTCCTCTGCTTCGTGAACGGCATGGGCGGCACACCCCTGATCGAGCTCTACGTCGTGATGCGGCACGCCGCCGAGGTGCTGGCCCGCCGTGGGCTCCGTCTCGAGCGCTCGCTGGTAGGCGACCACATCACGTCGCTGGAGATGGCCGGCTGCTCGATAAGCCTGCTCCGGATGGACGACGAGATGATCCGGCTGTGGGACGCGCCGGTGGTCACCGCAGGCCTGCGCTGGGGGGGCTGATGGCGGAGTCGCTCGACTCGGAGGGTGTCTGCCGCTGGCTCGGGCTGGCCACCGACCGCGTCCTCGAGCGGGCGGCGGAGCTGACCGGGCTGGACGCCGCAATCGGTGACGGGGATCACGGCACGAACCTGGCCCGCGGCCTGACCGCGGTTCGCGACCGGGTCCTGGTGGAGGCGGCCGGCACCCCGGGCGAGGTGCTGCGGCAGGCCGGGATGACGCTGCTCTCGACGGTGGGCGGCGCTGCCGGGCCGCTGTACGGAACCTTCTTCCTGCGGGCAGCGACCTCCGCCGGCGCCGCGCCGTCGCTCGACGTGCGAGCTGCCGGCGAGGCGCTGGAGGCGGGTGTCGCCGGGGTCCGCCAGCGCGGGAAGGCGGAGCCGGGTGACAAGACCATGCTCGACGCGCTGCTGCCCGCGATCGAGGCGTACCGAGCGGCCCAGGGTCAGGGCCTGGCGGCGGCCACGGCGGTGGCCGCCGCCGCGGCCGAGGCGGGTGCGCGGGCGACGGTGCCACTCGTCGCGCGCAAGGGCCGGGCGAGCTATCTCGGGGAGCGGAGTGCGGGACATCAAGACCCGGGCGCGACCTCGGCGTCGATCCTGGTCCGCGCGCTGGCTGACACCGCCGGCACCGCGGCATGAGCGAGCGCTACGACGTCCTCGTGGTGGGTGGCGGCGTCACCGGCGCCGGGCTCCTGAGAGATCTCGCCATGCGCGGTGCCCGGGCGCTTTTGGTGGAGCAGGGCGACCTCTGCCACGGCACCTCTGGTCGTTTCCACGGCCTGCTCCACTCGGGGGCCCGCTACGTGGCGCGGGATCCTCGCGCGGCAGATGAGTGCATTCGCGAAAACCGGGTCCTGCGGCGCATCGCGGCCGGCTGTGTCGAGGACACCGGCGGCATCTTCGCCTGGCTGCGGGACGATCCCGAGGACTACCCGCCGCAGTTCGTCGCCGGCTGCCGGGCCGCCGGCATCGAGTGCGAGGAGATCCCGGTCGCCGCCGCCCGCCGCGAGGAACCCCTGCTCAGCCCCGCGGTCCAGCGCGCTTTCCGCGTTCCCGACGCGGCCGTCCAGTCGTTCGACCTGGCCGCGGCCAACGTGCATGCCGCGGTCGCCGACGGCGCCACCGTCCGGCTCCGGACGCGACTTACCGGCGTGGTGGTCGAGCAGGGTCGGGTGGTTGCCGCCGAATTGACCGACGCCGACGGCGACAGCTGCCGTGTCGAGATCGGCTGCCTCGCCGGCGCGGCGGGAATCTGGGCCGGCACGGTCGCCCGGATGGCAGGCGACGACATCGCGATGGACCCCGGATGGGGCGTCATGGTGATCATGAACGGGCGGCTCTGCCGGCAGGTCGTCAACCGCTGCCGGCCGCCCGGGGACGCGGACATCGTGGTGCCGGTGGGGACCGTCTGCATCGCCGGCAGCACCGACCGAACGCTCGACAGGTTGGAGGACTACGAGATCACGCGCCAGGAGGTGCGCGAGGTGGTCGAGGGCAGCGCCGAGCTGATCCCCGCCATCGAGGAAGCCCGTGTCCTGCGGGTCTTCGCCGGAGCGCGGCCGATCTACGACCCGGCCGGGAGGCAGAGCGGGGACCCCTCGCGCTTCCTCTCCCGCAGCCACACCGTGATCGATCACGCCGAGCACGGGGTCGAGAACTTCGTCTCGATCGTCGGTGGCAAGCTGACCACCTACCGGCTGATGGCGGAAGACGCAGCCGACCGGGTGGCCGGGAAGCTCGGGCTGACCGCACCCTGCCGGACCGCGGAGGAGCCGCTGCCGGGTTCCCAGTCGGGACGCTCGTGGGTCCTGGGCGGCCGTCTGGAGGCGAACGAGGATTCCTCGCGCGGCGGCGCCGACGCGGACCTGGTCTGCGAGTGTGAGCTGGTCAGCCGCGCGATGCTGGAGCGCTTCTTCGCCGAGCGTCCCGGGGCCCCGCTGGACGACGCGCTGCGTGCGCTGCGGCTGGGGATGGGACCCTGCCAGGCCTGCTTCTGCGCGCTCCGCGCCGCGGGCATCCGTGCCGCCGGGATCCCTGACGAGGCCGACGGGCTGGCGCCGCTGCGTGATTTCCTGGAGGAGCGCATGCGGGGCAACCGACCCATCTTGTGGGGAGACCAGGCACGGCAGCACGGGCTCACCGAGATCATCTACCGCGAAGTGCTGGCGGTGGACCGGTGAGCCATCCCTTCAAAACTCCGGTTTCGCGCGAAACCGGGACTATGGAGGGGGCCTTAGACCCGGTTTCACGCGAAAACGGGACTTTGCACTGCGGGGTGAGGGCTGCGTGGTGAGCACAGGGGAGACCGCGCCCTATGACCTCGTGGTGGCCGGTCTCGGGCTCGCCGGCCTGACCGCGGCCGTGACCGCCGCCGATCAGGGCGCGCGGGTGCTCTGCGTGGGAAAGGGCTGGGGTACCACGCACTTTCGTTCCGGCACCGTCGACGTGCTCGGGTACCTGCACGGCGCTGAGGTGCGGCATCCCGCCGAAGCCATCGAGCGGCTGATCCGGGAGGTCCCAGACCACCCCTACGCCACGGTCGCGAGAGATCTGGAAGCCGGCCTGGAGCTGGTGCGCCGGGCGCTCGGCGCGGTGGGCATCGGCGCGGTCGGGTCGCCGGCCGAGAATCGTCGCGTGGCGACCGTGGCGGGAACCTACCGCCCCGCGTGCCTGCTCCAGGAGTCTCTGGACGCGGGCTGGCAGGGGGCGCGGGTGCTCGCCGTCGGTTTCCACGGCTACCGCGACTTCGAGCCGGAGCTCTTCGCGGCCGTGCTCCCGGCGCGGGCCGAGAGGCTCGGGCTGACCGTGCGGGCCCGTGCCACCACGGTCGAGCTTCCCCAGCTGCACCGTCACCACCTCGACGGCATGACCCTGGCCCGTCTCTTCGACGGTCAGGTCTTTCGGCGCCAGCTGGCGACCGCGGTGCGAGCCCGCGTCGGCAGTGCGACCCTGCTTTGCCTGCCCGCGGTGCTGGGTCTGAACGACCCGGCGGGTGTCGTGGCGGCCCTGGAGCAGGACCTCGGCATTCCGGTGGTCGAGGTGCCGACCCTCCCTCCCTCGGTCCCCGGCCTCCGGCTCGCCCAGGCCCTGGAGCGTGCGGCACGCGCCCGCGGAGCTCGGATCCAGGTGGGTCCCCGCCTCTCCTTGGAGCGGGGAGGAGGGCGGGCGACGGCGCTGCGGATCCACGGGGCCGCGCGCGATCTGCGGCTGCCGCTCGATCGTCTGGTCCTGGCCACGGGTGGCCTCGCCTCCGGGGGTCTGGTGGTCGATGGGCGGCGGGGGGAGATATGCGAGCCGGTGGCGGGGCTGCCGGTGCGGCAGCCGGAGGGGCCGGCGGAGGAGTGGTATCGCGAGGATCTGCTGGGGGCGGCCCAGCCCGTCGCCCGGGCGGGGGTCCGATTCGACCAGGACCTGCATCCGCTCGATGAGGAGGGGGAGCCGGTGGAGAACGTGTTCTGCTGTGGCGGCCTGCTGAGTGGCGCTCAGCGTCCGGTCGAGCGTTCGGCGGACGGGATCGCCGTCGCCTCCGGTCACCTGGCCGCCAGCCAGGCGCTGCATACCCACCAGCCCGCTCCGGACGCTGCGCCGGGCGGGGACCCCGGAATGGCCGCGGCATGAGCCCGAGCCCTCTCGACCTGGACCAGATCGACCTCTCGGCCGACCGGTGCATCAAGTGCAATGTCTGCAACACCGCCTGCCCGGTTCTGCCCGCCACCGACCTTTTCCCCGGCCCCAAGTACTGCGGCCCGCAGGCGCAGCGATTCCGCGAGGGCCTGCCGGTCGAGTCATGGGTCGACTACTGCAGCGGCTGCGGCGCCTGTACCCGGGCCTGTCCCTCCGGGGTCAAGGTGGCGGAGCTCAACGCCCGCGCCCGCGCCCGCATGTACGAACGCAAACGGATCCCGGTCCGCAACCGTGTGCTCGGTCGTACCGAGCTGCTGGGGCGGCTGGGCGACCCGCTGGCGCCGCTTGCCAACCTTGCCCTCTCCAACCGGCTCGGCCGCGTCACCGCCGAGCGTGTGATGGGGATCGCCCGGGACGCCCCGCTGCCCGCCTTCCATCGGGGAACGTTCCGCCGGCGCTTCGCGCGGATTCCGCAGGCCGAGAACCCGCGAGAGACGGTTGCCTACTTCCACGGGTGCTCCACCAACTACTTCGAGCCCTGGGTGGGCGAGGCGATGATGGGGGTGCTGCGCCAGGCCGGCATCGCGGTCGAGATCCCGGCTCAGCGCTGCTGCGGCCTGCCCATGATCTCCAACGGCGAGTTCGACAGCGCGCGGCGCGCCGCCCGGGCGAACATCGAGGACCTGCTGCCGTCAGTGCGTGCCGGCCGACCGCATCGTGGCCACCTCGACCAGCTGTGGCTACACGTTGAAGGCGGAGTATCGGGAGGTGCTCGGGCTCGACACGCCGGAGGCGAGGGAGGTCTCGGCAGCCACGTTCGACATCATGGAGCTGCTTCGCGAGGAGGTCTGGTCGGGACGCCTGGCACCGTTCGAGGGCGAGCTGGATCGGCGCGTCCTCTACCACGCGCCCTGTCAGCTGCGCTCTCACGGGATCGGGGTCCCCGCTGCCGAGCTGCTCCAGGATCTGCGCGGCATCGACCTCGCCGAAAGCAACGTCGAGTGCTGCGGCATCGCCGGCACCTACGGGCTGAAGCGCGAGAAGTACGCGATCGCCCAGCGCGTCGGGGCACCGATCCGGGAACGGGCCGACGAGCACCACGCCGACCTGGTGGCCTGCGACTCCGAGACCTGTCGCTGGCAGATCGAGCATCTGACGGGCCTTTCCGCCCGCCATCCGGTGGAGCTCCTGTGGTCGGTGATCGGCGGGGATCTCCGCTGATTCCGAAAAATCGGAAAGGCCGGTTAACAGATTTAGTGTCGACCCCGACCTATCCTTAGGCTGAAGCCTAGCTATCCAAAGAAGTTGAGCTATGAGGAGAAAGCCTGATGTGGGTGTTCTGGGAACGCGAGAACGGTGACGGCGGGTACTCGGTCGGGTTTCCGATCCAGAACCAGCTGCGAGCGGTCACCTGGTTCAAGACCAAAGACGAGGCCCGTCAGGAGTGCCACTACCTGAACGGAGGCGAGCTCCGGGGGGACAGCTCCTTTGTGGGGCCTGCCGGCGTCGGACCGACCGGGGCGGTGGAACCTCCCGCGTAGGTCGGACTACGGTGCCGGGATGAGCGTGGGTCTGGTCCTGGTGTCGCACAGCCGCCGGCTGGCAGAGGGAGTCGTCGAGCTTCTGAGCCAGCTGGCCGGCGGCGAGGTTGCGATCGTGGTCGCCGCGGGGGCCGAGGGCGCCGGCCTGGGGACCGACGCCCTCGCCGTCGAGCGGGCGATCGAGCAAGCCTGTGGAGAGGACGGCGGATCGGCCGTGATCCTGGTCGACCTGGGCAGCGCGGTGCTGGCGGCGGACACTGCCCGAGAGCTGTTGCCGCCGCGATTCGCGGAGCGGGTGCGGATCGCCGACGCCCCGTTCGTCGAGGGATCGGTGGCGGCCGTGGTCGAGGCGGGGCTCGGCAGCTCCCTGGAGGAGGTCGTGGCGGCCGCCGAGTCGGCACGCGAGGCCCGGAAGCTGTGAGACGCCCGCGGTGACGTCTGGTGAGGTGAACGACGCGGCGGCGGAGGTGGTGGTATCCCATCCTCACGGCCTGCACCTTCGCCCGGCGGCGCGGTTGGTTCGGCTGGCGGCCACGCTCGGAGTGCCGGTGCAGGTGACAAACCTGACCCGCGACCCGGCTCGCCGTGCTTCTGCCCGCAGCCTGCTCTCGCTCACCGGGCTCGGTATCGACCAGGGGCACCGGATCCGGATCGAGGCCGAAGGCGAGGGGGCGTCGCGGGCGGTCGCCGAGCTGTGCTCGCTGGTGGAGTCCGGCCTGGGTGAGGAGTAGTCGTCAGGCGAGGTCGGAGAGCCGGCGCAGCACTACCGAGCGCGCGCCGGCTGCGGTGCGCTCCGCGAGCGCCGCCTCGGCGGTCTCAGCACACCCGTCGGGGCCGACCGCCCGGAGCGCCCACGCCACCGGTGACAGGGACGCCGCGCTCATCGACAGCGAGGCGGCTCCCAGGCCTGCCAGCAGGACCGCCCCCGCCGGCGACCCTGCCAGCTCCCCGCACACCCCCGCGTCGATGCCGAGCGCGCGTGCGTCGGTCAGGGCTCGCTGGATGAGCCGAAGCGTGCCCGGGTTCCACTCGCGCAGCTCGTCTCCCCAGCTCAGCTCTCGGTCGGCGGCCGCCCCGTACTGCGCGAGGTCGTTGGTGCCCAGGCTGACAAACTCGATGACCCCCTCAAAGGCGGCGAGCGAGACCGCCGCGGCCGGTGTCTCGACCATGATCCCGAGCGGGGGCGGGTCGAGGCGGAGTGGGCCGGCCTCGCGCTCGAACAGCGCGCGAGCGGCCACCACCTCCTCCCGGGCCGCCACCATCGGGAGCATCGCGAGGAGGTTGGCGTGCTCCGCCCCTGCGCGCAGCAAGGCTCGCACCTGTGCCGCCGCCAGATCGGGGTGAGCGAGCCAGAGCCGGACGCCGCGAGTCCCTAACGCGGGGTTCGGCTCGGGACTCGGGCGCAGATACGGAAGGACTTTGTCCGTACCGCCGTCGAACGTGCGCACGGTGACCGGGTAGGGGGACATCGCCCCGCAGGCCTCCCGCAGCGCGGCGAGCTGCTCCTCCTCGGTCGGTGCGGTAGTCCGTCCCAGGTAGAACAGCTCGGTCCGCAGCAGCCCGACGCCCTGCGCTCCGCGACGCGCGGCCGCCACCACCGCCTCCACCGAGCCGGCGTTGGCGCGCAGCGGGAGCCAGGCCTCGGGCGGGGCCGCGGAGGAGCCACGCTCGCCGGCCCGCGACCGGGCGGTCGCGCGTGAGAACCGAACGGTGCCCGTGCCGCCGTCGATCGCCGCCCACCGCGCGCCGGCCGCGGCGGCCACCGCCCCAGCCGCCCCCAACACCGCCGGGACACCGAGCTCGCGCGCCACGATCGCGGTGTGCGAGGTGGCGCCCCCGCCCTCGGTCACGATCCCGAGCAGCAGCTCCGGTGCGACCGCCAGCATCGCCTGCGGGCTCAGGTCGTGGGCGACCACGATGGCCGGCGAGGCCAGCCCCAACGAGCGATGCGGGTGCCCGCCGGCCAGCGCGGCGGCCACCGCCCGCCCGACCTGGCGCAGGTCGGCGGCTCTGAATCCGACGTAGCCGTCACCGGCCAGCGCCTCCAGCTGAGCGGCCTGCTCCTCGTAGGCCTCGCGGACCGCGATGACCGCGTCCAGACCGTCCTCCAGCCCCGCCTCGATCTCCGGCTCGAGCGCTTCGTCGCGCGCCAGCAGCGCCTGGGCGGCGAGGACCTCGGCGCCCTGAGGGCTGCGCTCCCGAACCTGTTCGGCGAGCTCCTCGAGCTGAGCCGCGGCGCGGACCATCGCCTCCCGCACGCTCTCCATCCCCCGGGGTGCCAACACCGGCGCCGCGGGCGGTTCGACGAGTGCGAACACCGGACCCGCGGCTGTGCCTGAGGAGGCGGGGATCCCCACCAGCTCCATCGCAGGTGAAGCCTACTTCGCCCGCCAGTTGCCCGGAGTCAGGAAGCTCCGGTAGTGGAGGTCTGAAGAGACGTCCGGCGCCGGTACCCGCGGAGCCAGAGGTACGCGAGCCCGGCGGCCACGACCGCCGTGGCGCCGCCGACGGCCAGCGCGACGTCGGCGCCGAACTGCTGGGCGACCCATCCGATGAGGGGGCCGCCGATCGGGGTGGTGCCGTTGAAGAGGAGGACGTAGATGGACAGGACGCGGCCGCGGAACTCAGGCTTCGCCCGCAGCTGGAGGCTGGAGTTGGTCCCCGCCTGGAAGAGCGTCATCCCGGCGCCCGCCGGCACCAGCACCAGCAGCTCCAGCGGCAGGTTGCGAATCCCGGCGGCCGCCAGCAGGCCGATCCCAAAGATGAGGGCGGCCGTGATCAGGAGCAGCATCGTGGGCCGTGCGCGGTTTGCCATGTAGAGGGCACCGCTGAGGGCGCCCACCCCCATCGCCGCGTAGAGACCGCCGTAGAGACCCGGCCCGCCGTGGAAGACGCGCGTCGCGATGAGTGGGAGGACCACGTTGAAGTTGATCGCGAGCAGGCCGATGAACGCCATCATCATCAGCGGCACCCGAAGCTCGGGATCGTGCCAGATGTAGCGCAGGCCCTCGGTGATCTGCCGGACGCCGGCGGAACGGATCCGGTGGGCGGCGGACCGGTAGAGCTCGGCCGGGTTCATCAGCAGGAGCGCGATCAGCACGGCGACGAAGCTGGCGCTGTTGATCGCGAAACACCAACCGGTGCCGACCAGGGCGATCAGCGCGCCCGCGATCGAGGGTCCGATGATGCGGGCGGAGGTGAAGAGCGAGCTGTTGAGCGAGACCGCGTTGGCGATCAGCTTGGGGCCGACCATTTCGGACGCGAACGACTGGCGGATCGGGTTGTCGAACACGCGGACAAAGCCGCTGACCAGTGCGAACACCCAGACGCTCCAGATCGTCACGTGGCCGCTCAGCACCAGCGCGGCGATGACTCCGCTGCTGACCGCGAAGGCGCCCTGCGTCACGAGGAGGGCCTGGCGCTTGTCCACCCGATCGGCGATCACACCGCCCCAGGTGCCCAGGATCAGCACCGGGAGGAACTGGAGCGCCGCCGTGATGCCCAGGTCGACCGCATTCCCGGTCAGGCGGAGGACCAGCCAGGCCTGGCCCACGGTCTGGATCCAGGTCCCGTTGACGGAGATCGCCTGCCCGATGAAGTAGAGCCGGTAGTTGCGGACGGAGAGGGACTGGAAGGTGCGCTTGAACTGAGCCCAGACCTTCACCGAGGCGCATCCGTCACCCGTTCGAGCACCGCCACCCCACGCTCCAGGGCCAGCAGGTCGTCGGGGGAAAGCCCTCGCAGAACGGTTGCCAGGTAGGCGTCGCGCTGGCGCCGGTTCCGTTCCACCAACCGCCGGCCGGAGGGGGTCGCCTCCAGCCACGCGCGCCGCCGGTCGGTCGGATCTGTCCGGCGTACGACCAGCGCGTCGCGCTCCAGCGCGGCCGCGATCCGGGTCATGCTGGGGGGCTTCACGCCCTCCCTCTGCGCCAGCTCCCCGAGACCGATGCGGCCTTCCCGGATGACCGTCGCCAGCGCGGAGAAGTCCGTTTGCGAGAGCCCGCTCGGCAACTCGGTGCGCAGCCTCCGGCGCAGCCGCATGGTCGACTGGCGGAGCCTCATCGCGAGCTGCTCGACGTTGGGGGCGGCTATCGCCATTGCTTCGCCAACCTAATTAGCATTGCTAACGATCAGCATACGCCTCCGGACACAGGATGGCGCGGGTTTCAGCCGGAGTCAGGCTTCGACCCGGGTGAACCAGGCGTCGCGGATCAGCCCGTGACCGCGGTCGATCCGGACCTCCAGCCGCCAGCGGCGGTCGGCGCCTCCGGTGATGTCGGTGAACGCGACGCGGCCGGCGTCGGGAGCGGTGGGCTCGAACGTGAGCGAACCCAGGTGCACGTCGACGGTTTGCCCGCCGGCCACCAGAGGGCTCAGCGAGGCTTCCCACCGGCGGAGCAGTTCGGGCGCGAGGTAGTGCGCGAGGCGCGCGCGCCCGCCCTCGACGCCGCGAATCGCCGCCGCCCCGTAGGGGACCTCGGCCGGCACGGGTCCCGGCCACGCCCCGAGCCACGCGCAGAGATCCAGCAAGAGCGCGCGGGCCAGCTGGTCGACCAAAGCCGGCCCCTCCCGCTGCCACTGGGCGTCGGGAGTGGTCACGGTGCCGACGCGACCTCGATCACGACCTCGGCCAGCCGCGTAGTGGCCTTCTGGGTAGCCGGCCGCACCGGCTCCGCGCCACCATGCCGAAGGAGGGCGGCGGTGGCGGCATCATCGTCGGGGAGCTCGGCCACGCGGGCCACGTGGGAACGCAGACTCTCGAACAGCGCGACGATCTCGGGCCGTTCGCGCCCCGGCCGAGGACGCGCGCCGACCAGGCAGAGGACCACTCGCTTGCCCCGCATCACCTCCGCCTGCAAACGGCGGTGCGCGTCGGTCAGGCCCTCCTGATCCGAGCCGGCGACGATGACCGTGACGTCCGCCTCGGCGAGCCAGGCGGCGCCGGTCGCCGAAGCGCTGTCGAGGGTCTCCGGCACCCAAGGTGGCAGATCCACGACCACGGCCAGATGCTCGCGACGCAGGTGCGCAGCCGCGCGGTGCAGGTCGGCCGGTGGATATCCGTCGGCCTCGCCGCCGGCGTCGGGATAGACCTGCAGCGAGGACAAACCCCCATACCCGGGGCTGGGCGGGCGCCGGCCGTCGCGAAGCGCATTGACCAGAGTCTGCAGCGTGGGTGGGCTGCCGCTCAGCGAGAGTCCGGCCCAGGCCCCGGGATCGCCGAGATGGCCGTCGACCAGCGCGATGGGCCGGCTCAACGCACGCACCGCCTCGGCCAGCACGATCGCCAGGGAGGCTGCGCTTCCGGTGCGGGCGGCCCCGCCTTCGCGACCCAGCACGGCGACGCAGAAGGGTGGGGCGGCGATCAGCAGCGTCCCCAGGGTCTGGCCGGACCCGGCGTCCACGCTCGTCCGGAGACGGTCCCGGACCCGGTCCCGGACCCGGCGGAGGAACCCGGAACGCGGTGGCACCGGCTCGACCGGAACCGGGATGATCGCGGTCGACGGGGATGGGGATGGGGCGCCGAGGGGACCCGCGGCGGCCAGCAACGCGAACGGATCGGTGGCGCCGCCGGTGCCGCCGCGGCCGCCGCCCGATGACCGGGACTGCGGACCGGCGGGGGGCGGCGCCGCTCGCCTGGCGAGCTCGCGTGCGTCCCAGGTCGAGATCGCGTGCACGTTGGGATGGTCGGGGTACGAGTCGGCGACCTCCTGGTCGGGAGCCGCCACCCAGAACTCGGCGTCGGTTCCGTGCACCCAGTCCGCGAGCTCCGGGTCGTGCCAGAGCAGGAGGTTGGGCGGTGCGTCGCCGAGATCGGTCCGGGCGTACCACTCGTCCAGCGCGCGGCCGGCGTCGCCGTCCGCGGTGAAGAAACCGAGACCACTCACCGGTGGCTCGACGATGATCGCGGCGGGGGCCTCGGCCCGCAGGACCTGTGCCGCGGCGCGCGAGTGGCCGGCGCCAAGCAGCAGCACGAAAGCCCTCCGCGGCGCAGGTCCGCCCACCATGGCCGCCTACTGCGGCGGTTGCTCGCCTCGCGCGATGGCGGTCGCCTGGAGGGAGAGGTTCTGCATCCGGTTGCTCGAGACCAGGCGAACGGTTTCCCCCGCCAGCCCCTGTGCCGCCCCCTCCAGGGCATCCACCGTCGGCGCCGTCCGGAATGGGGCCGAAACGGATTCCGCGTGCCGGCCCAGCTCACGCTGAAGGAGATCGACGATCGCCTGGCGCCGCTGCTCCAGCTCGGCCTCCCCGGCGGGGGGGCCGTAGGGAGATGGCGGCGGCGCGCCGGCGCCGGTCCCACCGAAGCCGCTCGGCCCCCACCCGCTGAAAGGATCGCCCTGCCCGCCGAACGGGCTTCCCGGGCTGCCCGCGGGAGGGTGAAACTCACCCGGCGGGCCGTAGCCGGGCGGGTCGGGGGCGGCCGGGTAGCCGGCCGCCGGCGCTCCGGCGAACCCGGCGTAACGATCAGCTTCGGGAGCCGGAGCGTCGAACGCGGACGCCGGCGGCGAGTCCGGAGCTAACGCGTCCGGCCCGGGCCGTGCCGATATCTCTGCGGCCGGCGGCAGGCTGGGCTCCGGCTCCTCCCCGACCTGTGCCGGGTGCAGATCCACCAACTTGCTGCCGGGGCGGGCCTCGACCCGCGGCGCGATCACGGTCGCCGGGTCGTCCAGGAGCTCGTCGATCGCTTCCTCCCGCACCTCGCCGTTCACGAAGGACGTGACGATCCCCCGCTCGTCGAAGACGACGATTCCCGTCCCCTTGGTCGGCGAGCTGGCCAGGACGGCACCGCGCCGGCCGGGCTGGACCAGCGTCGCGACCAGCTCCTTGGTCGCTCCGGGCGCACGCCAGTACACGGGAAGGGCCCGCGCGACGCGAGGTGCGACGCCGATCACCTCCAGCTCCGCCACCGGTATGTCGCCCAGCTCGTCCAGGACGTCGACGCCCTTCACGACCTCGGCATTGGTGTCGGCAACCGCGTCGACAACCCGGCCGTTGATCACGATGACCATGGCGGTCAGCCGTTCTGAGCGGTGGTAGACGACCGCGCTCTCCTGGCCCGCGATGAGCCCGGCCAGCCCGCGCGCGCGGATCTCCACGCGTTCGCCGTTGGGCGGAGGTGGGACCGCCGGCAAGGACAGCTCAGGCTTCTGGTCCATCGCGGCCATGATAGCCTCGGCCCCCTTTGGATCCGGCCCCGTCTCGCGGCCTCTCGGTTCGGGTCCTGCCAAGATCGGGGCGACGTGCGATGCGAGAATGTCGACCTGACGGCGGCGAGCGCGGAGCGGGGCGGATCGCAGCTCCTGAGCGCCTACCTCGCGATCCCTGACGGCGCCGGCCCGTGGCCCGGGGTGGTCGTCATCCACGAGATCATGGGCCTCGACGCGCAGACCCGGCGCCACGCCGACCGGCTGGCACGCGCCGGCTATCTGGCACTCGCCGTGGACCTGTTCAGCGCCGGCGGGCCGGGCTGCGTGGTGGCCACCATGCGGGCTCTGCGTCGCGGCGCGGGCCGCCCCTGCATGGATGTCACGACCGCCCAGCTCTTCCTGCGGGCGGATCCCCGCTGCACCCAGAAGGTGGGTGTGATCGGCTTCTGCATGGGCGGCGGCTTCGCGCTGCTGACGGCGGCAGCCGGGTTCGACGCGGTCTCCGCGAACTACGGTCAGCTGCCGCGGGACCCCGAGGCCGCACTCGACGGGGCGTGCCCGGTGGTCGGAAGCTACGGGGGCCGAGACCTTGCGCTGCGAGGCGCCGCGCCGGTCCTGGCCGCGGCCCTGGAACGGCTGGGCGTCGAGCACGACGTGAAGGAGTACCCAGGAGCGGGGCACGCGTTTCTCGACGACGCGCTACCAGGACCCGCGGTGCTGCGTCCGCTCCTGCGGGTGACCCGGATCGGGCCGGATCCCGAGGCGGCTGCCGACGCCTGGGGCCGCATCGAGGCCTTCTTCGCGGCGCACCTCGGCGGCGCGCACCCATAGCATGGGGTGTCCTTGGGGGCCCGTAGCTCAGCTGGTCAGAGCGGGGGACTCATAATCCTCTGGTCGTTGGTTCGAGTCCAACCGGGCCCACCACCGTTCTCGTCCCCAATTGAACTCGCGGGCGCCCGGCGGGGTGACCCGACCGTCCAGCCTCGACCCCGCGCGGACCCCCGTTGACAACCGTTCTGACAACAGTTTCCGGAGCGCCTGCGGCGGCCCGTTCGTGGCCCCGGGCGTTGTACGGAACTCGGCCCCATCTCCACGGGCGAGCGCGGGTATCTCCGGACCGCAAAGCATCAGCGCGGTGAACCCGGCCGTGCAATCCAAGCCCAGGACCAGCCCAACCGTTACTCGACGCTCTCCTCCACTGCTCGCGAGCACTACCGACCTCTCGATCCTAAGGCACCCCAAAAGCGACCACGACGCCAACGAGGATGAGCACACTGGACTGCCCCAGGATGATTGGAGACTCCTCCGCTTGGGAATGGGAGGAGTTCCATGTCAGAACAGAAGAAGCATCCGAGCCAGCGGCGGTACCCGCTGGAACTGCGGGAGCGCGCAGTCCGGATGGTGCATGAGGCGATCGCTGCCGACGGCACGCGGACGGGCGTCCTCCCGCGGGTGGCGCGCCAACTTGGGATCGGCGTTGAGTCGCTCCGGAGCTGGGTCAAGCAGGCGGAGGTCGACGAGGGTCGGCGTTCTGGGGTGACGAGCGAGGAGCGCCGACGCGTGGCTGAGCTGGAGAAGGAGAACCGGGAGTTGCGGCGCGCCAACGAGATTCTCAGGAGCGCCTCCGCTTTCTTCGCGGCCGAGCTCGACGGCCGACGCATGAGATGACCCGCTACATCGAGGCGCACAAAGACGCCTACGGAGTCGAGCCGATCTGCCAGGTGCTGGAGGTCGCCCCGTCCACCTACTACGCGGCGGTCGCGCGACCGCCGTCGCCTCGACAGCGGCGCGACGCCGAGCTGAAGGCGGAGATCGAGCGTGTGCACGCAGACAACTTCGGCGTGTACGGCATCGAGAAGGTCTGGCGGCAGCTACACCGCGAGGGCATCGATGCCGGTCGGGAGCGGGTGGCGCGGTTGATGCGTGAGCTGGGCCTGGAGGGCGTGGTGCGGGGCAAGACGGCCCGGACCACGATCCTGGACGAACTCGCCGAGAGGCCCACGGATCTCGTGGATCGCAAGTTCACGGCGATGGCGCCGAACCGGATCTGGGTCGCCGACCTGACCTACGTGGGGACTCAGGCCGGCTTCGTCTACGCGGCCTTCCTCACCGACCTCTTCAGCCGCTACATCGTGGGCTGGCGGACCTCCACCTCACTGCACACCGAGCTGGCCCTGGACGCGCTCGAGATGGCACTCTGGCAGCGGGGTCGCCATGATGATCTGGAGGGCCTCGTCCACCATTCCGACCGTGGCGGACAGTATCTGTCGATCCGCTACACAGAGCGGCTGGCGGAGGCGGGCGGGGTGCGGTCGGTGGGCTCCCAGGGCGATGCCTACGACAACGCGGTCGCGGAGAGCGTCCACAGCCTCTACAAGGCCGAGCTCATCAACCGCCGGGGGCCGTGGCGCGGTGCGGTGCGGTCCAAGTCGAGATGGGGACCGCCGAGTGGGTGGACTGGTGGAACCACCGGCGCCTGCACAGCGCGGCCGACAACCTGCCGCCGGCGGAGTATGAGCAGCTGTGGCGGGAACGGGTCCGAGCGGTCGCCTGAAATGCTGTTCCCCAGACCCTCCACCGAGATGGCTCGGGGGGAGGATGGCCGCGGAGCGGCACACTCAAGGAAGCTCTACCGCTTCCTCTATACTCGGTTCTGCGCGGTCATCGCGTGGACATTACTCCAAGCGCCAAGATCTCCAAAAAACCTGGGGCAATACACCCTCCACTGAGGATCTCGGCGTTCCGCTCGACAGGTTGGCCCAGCCGCCGGCCGAGTTCCAGACCAAGCAGAGAGAGCACTACGCTGGCGACGGCGATCATGAGGGCGGCCAGGACCACCGGGACTCTGTAGGCGCCCAGTGCGAAGCCAACGATCAAGTTGTCGATGCTCAATGCGCATGCCGAGACCAGCAGGCGCCCGATCCCGAAGTGCGAAATTCCCAAGACCATCCATGGCAACGGCTTCCAGAATGTGACAATCGTGAGGATGCCGGTCGCTGCGAGCAGGCCGCCAGCGACCCAGTTCGCGTGCGATCCGAGAGTGCCGGCCACGCGATGCCCAAGGGCCAGTCCCAGCAGAGGCATCCCCGCCTCGAAGAGACCAAAGGCAACAGCGACTCGGATCCGGAGCCGAGCGTCGACTCCGGATAGCCCGATCCCTATCGCCGCGGCGAAGTTGCTCAGGGACAGCGAAGCGGCGACCAGCAAGAGCGCGAACACGTCGGAACCATGGTCCATCACCCCGGTTGGGGCGCCACTGCCTACTTGTCTGCGTCTTCGCCCTCGTCCGCCTCGCGCGCTTCGGCATACGCTTCCCGAGCTTCGCGCAGGACCAGGAGGGCGAGGACCAGGGCCGCTACGTACTCGGCACACCACCGACCAAACACCACAACGCCCAGCAACGTAGCCAGGGTGAGATAGGCGCACGCCAAGCTCTCGGCGCCGTCGGCTCGAAGCGCCGCGCTGTTCACCTTGCCCGCAACGACCGCTTCCGCCAGCCCAGAGCTGGCATGACGACGACTGCCAGGGCGGTCACGAACAATCCCGGCCGTTCACGAGGCAAGCCGACCGAAGCCCTATGCGAGCCAGACCACTACGCGCGTGATACTCATCGCCCCACGAGACCAAGCTCTTGGGCGCGGGCAACAGCTTCCGCCCGCGAGTTGACCCCGAGCTTGGCGTAGATCGCACGAGTATGTGAGCGCACGGTGTTCAGGGAGATGAACAGCTTGGCTCCGATGTCCCGGGCCGAAAGGTCGGTCGGCAGCAGTCGCAGCACTGCAAGTTCAGCGTCGCTCGGCGGTTCGAGGATCGTGCCGCCCGCGGCCCTCGTGTGCGCGTCCCGAAGTTCCACTTCGACTTGGGTGATCAGAGCGGGCAACCGGCCGCCGGCCGCCAGTTGATCAAGTTCTTCTCGTGCGGACCGAAGTACCGTTTGAGCCTCCACGAGACGACCCCGACGGCAACGGACTCGTGCCAGCAGGGTCTGGACCCATGCGTGGTGTGCCGTCGGCACCTCGTCCACGAAGAATCCTTCAGCCACCACGAGATAACGTTCGGCCTCGACGAGGTTGCCTTCGCCGGCGAGAACCTCGCCCATCGCCAATGACGCGTTTGCACCGAGCCAGGTCCGGCTGTTGCCGATACCGCCGATAATCGCCTTCGCCCTTTCGGCGTGCATCCGAGCAGCTCGCAGAAGGTGACGATCGACCGCGATAAGCGCCAGAGTCGTCCTCGCCACCACATGTCCGGGTACATTCTTCGTAATGTCCGGTTGAACGATGGCGCGAAGTGCTGCGGTCCACGCAGCGTCGCTCTGACCGGCCAGATAGAGGGCCGCCGAATAGGCGGCCAGCGCGCCCGTCAGGAGCTCGTGGACTGCCGCCTGAGCTATCTCCACGCCGCGTGCCCCTTCACGTACCGCCCGACTGACATCGTCGTCCACCGAGAATGCTCGCACTGTGGCTAGGCCCACCTCGAGGAAAGGCGTCTCATGGTCCGGATCTGCGGTCTTTCCTCGCTCTGCTACTTGGGCGAAGCGACGCACTTCCAGCGCTCGGTTGCCCAGGTTAGCCGCGGCCGTGGCTGCCGCTGCCGCCAACACCGGATGTTTCATGAGCTCCTGCTCGGGGAGCATTCGCGCGAAGTGGAGGAGTGTTTGCGACTGGCCGTGCCGAAGAAAGTGCAGGTGATATTCAGTCAACAAGCTGGCGAGGAGTTCATGATCCCCGGCTGCCGCGGCGTGATGTGCGGACTCGTCGGGCAGTCCCAGCGCCCGAAGCACGGCCGCGGCCTTCCGTTGCAGAGTAACGCGCGCGC
>CAVTSA010000009.1:0-191634 GCA_963737225.1 Candidatus Dormiibacterota bacterium | reverse complement strand
TCTGTCGATCCGCTACGCCGAGCGGCTGGCGGAGGCGGGCGGGGTGCGGTCAGGTGGGCTCCCAGGCGGCTGCTCACCGACAACGCGGTCGCGGAGAGCGTCCACAGCCTCTACAAGGCCGAGCTCATCAACCGCCGGGGGCCGTGGCGCGGTGCGGTGCGGTCCAAGTCGAGATGGGGACCGCCGAGTGGGTCGCTGGTGGAACCACCGGCGCCTGCACAGCGCGGCCGACAACCTGCCGCCGGCGAGTATGAGCAGCTGTGGCGGGAACGGGTCCGAGCGGTCGCCTGAAATGCTGTTCCCCAGACCCTCCACCGAGATGGCTCGGGGGGAGGATGGCCGCGGAGCGGCACACTCAAGGAAGCTCTACCGCTTCCTCTATACTCGGTTCTGCGCGGTCATCGCGTGGACATTACTCCAAGCGCCAAGATCTCCAAAAAACCTGGGGCAATACACACCTCCACTGAGGATCTCGGCGTTTCGCTCGACATGTTCGCCCCGCCGCCTGCCGAGTTCCAGACCAAGCAGAGAGAGCACTACGCTGGCGACGGCGATCGTGAGGGCGGCCAGGACCACCGGGACTCTGTAGGCCCCAGTGCGAAGCCAACGATCAAGTTGTCGATGCTCAATGCGCATGCCGAGACCAGCAGGCGCCCGATCCCGAAGTGCGAAATTCCTGAGACCATCCATGGCAACGGCTTCCAGGATGTGACAATCGTGAGGATGCCGGTCGCTGCGAGCAGGCCGCCAGCGACCCAGTTCGCGTGCGATCCGAGAGTGCCGGCCACGCGATACCAAGGGCCAGTCCCAGCAGAGGCATCCCCGCCTCGAAGAGACCAAAGGCAACAGCGACTCGGATCCGGAGCCGAGCGTCGACTCCGGATAGCCCGATCCCTATCGCCGCGGCGAAGTTGCTCAGGGACAGCGAAGCGGCGACCAGCAAGAGCGCGAACACGTCGGAACCATGGTCCATCACCCCGGTTGGGGCGCCACTGCCTACTTGTCTGCGTCTTCGCCCTCGTCCGCCTCGCGCGCTTCGGCATACGCTTCCCGAGCTTCGCGCAGGACCAGGAGGGCGAGGACCAGGGCCGCTACGTACTCGGCACACCACCGACCAAACACCACAACGCCCAGCAACGTAACCAGGGTGAGATAGGCGCACGCCAAGCTCTCGGCGGCGTCGGCTCGAAGCGCCGCGCTGTTCACCTTGCCCGCAACGACCGCTTCCGCCAGCCCAGAGCTGGCATGACGACGACTGCCAGGGCGGTCGCGGACAATTCCGGCCGTTCACGAGGCAAGCCGACCGAAGCCCTATGCGAGCCAGACCACTACGCGCGTGATACTTATCGCCCCACGAGACCAAGCTCTTGGGCGCGGGCAACAGCTTCCGCCCGCGAGTTGACCCCGAGCTTGGCGTAGATCGCACGAGTATGTGGGCGCACGGTGTTCAGGGAGATGAACAGCTTGGCTCCGATGTCCCGGGCCGAAAGGTCGGTCGGCAACAGTCGCAGCACTGCAAGTTCAGCGTCGCTCGGCGGTTCGAGGATCGCGCCGCCCGCGGCCCTCGTGTGCGCGTCCCGAAGTTCCACTTCGACTTGGGTGATCAGAGCGGGCAACCGGCCGCCGGCCGCCAGTTGATCAAGTTCTTCTCGTGCGGACCGAAGTACCGTTTGAGCCTCCACGAGACGACCCCGACGGCAACGGACTCGTGACAGCAGGGTCTGGACCCATGCGTGGTGTGCCGTCGGCACCTCGTCCACGAAGAATCCTTCAGCCACCACGAGATAACGTTCGGCCTCGACGAGGTTGCCTTCGCCGGCGAGAACCTCGCCCATCGCCAATGACGCGTTTGCACCGAGCCAGGTCCGGCTGTTGCCGATACCGCCGATAATCGCCTTCGCCCTTTCGGCGTGCATCCGAGCAGCTCGCAGAAGGTGACGATCGACCGCGATAAGCGCCAGAGTCGTCCTCGCCACCACATGTCCGGGTACATTCTTCGTAATGTCCGGTTGAACGATGGCGCGAAGTGCTGCGGTCCGCGCAGCGTCGCTCTGACCGGCCAGATAGAGGGCGGCCGAATAGGCGGCCAGCGCGCCCGTCAGGAGCTCGTGGACTGCCGCCTGAGCTATCTCCACGCCGCGTGCCCCTTCACGTACCGCCCGACTGACATCGTCGTCCACCGAGAATGCTCGCACTGTGGCTAGGCCCACCTCGAGGAAAGGCGTCTCATGGTCCGGATCTGCGGTCTTTCCTCGCTCTGCTACTTGGGCGAAGCGACGCACTTCCAGCGCTCGGTTGCCCAGGTTAGCCGCGGCCGTGGCTGCCGCTGCTGCCAACACCGGATGTTTCATGAGCTCCTGCTCGGGGAGCATTCGCGCGAAGTGGAGGAGTGTTTGCGACTGGCCGTGCCGAAGAAAGTGCAGGTGATATTCAGTCAACAAGCTGGCGAGGAGTTCATGATCCCCGGCTGCCGCGGCGTGATGTGCGGACTCGTCGGGCAGTCCCAGCGCCCGAAGCACGGCCGCGGCCTTCCGTTGCAGAGTAACGCGCGCGCCCGGATCGAGCGCCTCGAGCTGGAACCTGGCGAACTCCGCGAAGAGCGGATGCACGCGGAACCAGTCTCCGTTCCCCAGCCCTTCGACGAACAAGTTCGAGCGCTCAAGCTCGATCAGCTTCAACGCAGAATCCGAGCGATCGAGCACCACATCACAGAGTTGGGCAGTGAAGCGGCTCAGAACGGAAGCTCGGAGGAGGAACGCGCGACTGTCGTCATCGAGGTTGCGGATGACCTCGTGGCTCAGGTAGTCGGCGACGAAGCGGTGGTCCCCACCGAAGTCCTGTACCGCACGATGAGGATCGCCGACGCCGCGAAGCCAGATCGCAGCCAAGTAGAGCGCTGCCGGCCACCCCTCGGTGCGCTCGTATAACTGCTTCATCTCCTCATCGGCGAGGTCCAGGTGCTGGCCACCGACAATGAGCTCCCGCGCTTCCTCGATGGTGAAGGCGAGGTCCGGAGCACGCAGCTCGGACAATGCTCCCTGAGCACGCATCTGAGCCAGCCCGAGGTCGGGATCCGAACGGGTCACGACGATCAGGCTCGCCGAGGCGGGGAGGTGCTTCACGGCGTACTGCACCGAGTGCAGCGCATCCGGGGAGGTCACCTCCTGGAAGTCGTCCAGGACGAGCACCAGATGCTTGGAGAACGCCGCCACCCGATTCATGAGCTCGTCGACCGGGTTCTCGATGGCGCCGCCGGAGAGCCGAAGCTGCTGCAACGCCCTGCGACCTAAACCCTGACGCACGCGATCGACCGCGGTTGCCATGTAGGTCCATAGCCGTACCGGGTCGTTGTCGGCGCGGTCGAGCGTCAGCCAGGCGACCGGTGACGCTTGACTCGCGCACCAGGCCTGCACGGCCGTCGTCTTCCCGTACCCGGGGGGAGCCGCAACCAGTGTCAGCGCCGACCCGCTGCCGGCACGAAGCGCGGTCAAGAGCCGCCGACGCTCGACAAGTGCCGGACGAGGCCGGGGTGCCGCGAGTTTGGCTTCTGCCAGAGGCAACAGCGCGTGGGCAGCATCCATCGCCGCACCCCTGCCAGACGTCGAGTGGGCGGTCAAGGTTCCCTCTCTTCAACTGTAACTGGAACCACCACGTCGCCTCTGGGACGTTTGGCGGGCCATGTCCCCGGGTGGAGAAGATGCAAGGGCGTCCAGTGCGTACGTCCGCTGAGGTTGAGCCAACCGGCTCGGCCAGGCGGCAGCCACTGTACCCGCCAATGCGCGCGCCGCGGTCAGACCAGCCACGCCGGCCCCGACCACGACCACGCCGCCTTTGTTCTCGCCAACGGCATCTTTACGCACCGGTGGGGCCATCCGGGTTCCGGTGCTCGGACCAGGGCCGCCTGACAACAATTCTGACAACAGTTCCCGCGGATTCCGACAGACTCCGGCGACACCTTTACCCACCACCGGGAACTCAACGCACCCTTCGCGAATTGCGTCGGCCGAGACTCGTCATCCTCTGGTCGTTGGTTCGAGTCCAACCGGGCCCGCCACCTTCTTGAACTAGTACCGCCCCGGGAGCGGCCCCCGAGGCGGTCACGATCAGGCCACTACAGCACCGCTCGCGGGAGGGGATCGCGTCCAGGTGCGCCGCGGCCGGGCGCGCAGCACCCGCAGCACGTGCGTCTAGGTGTCCAGGGTCAGCCTGGTCGTCCTGTGACCGAGCAGGTCAGCTACCACCTTTGGATGCTCCGTGGCGCAGATCGTAGAGCCGCGTCGAGGTCGGCACGCCCGCCTCGACCAGCAGGCGCTTGAAGGTCCGGACCACGTTGCGAGGTCGCGTCCCCGCCGTGCTCGGGAAGACCCAAGCCGACGGCAGCGCCGACAGGCTCGACTCCCGTTGACGAGTCTGATGGACCTTCACCTACGCCGGGAGTTGAAGGTCTTCGACGGACATTCCCGTGTGTTGCTGCGGAGAGGGCTTCGAGGTAGCCACGTAGGCAACCGTCAACGAGCGGTGCCGCGGTCGCGAACTCGCAGAGCTCAGGCGCGTGCCCACACGTTCACCCCCGACTTGGTCACCCATAGTGGCGTACCGACTCGATCCGCGGCGGTCTCAACATCCGGCACCCCGAACGCGGTCATGTAATCAACCACTGCTTGCCGGTCGGGCAGGAAATAGGCTCGCACCTCCCACCACTCGGCTTCGACGTCGTCGAAGACACTGGAAACCAGTTCGGAGGCCTCCTCGGCGTCGAAGGTTCCCTTCGTGCCAGCCCAAGGCACCACATCGGCCAACTCCGGGTCGTGGTGACGGCTTGGTGTAGAGGCCAGGAACAGGCCACCCGGTTCCAATACTCGGCGCGCTTCTCTAATGGCCGCGATCGGCTCCCCCACGAAATACAGGCAGTTGACCTCCGATACACCCTGAAAGGTTTCGTCCGAAAACGGGAGCGCCCGGATGTCACCTCGAATGAGGGGTCGGAACGCCGATGGGGGCGGGTTAAGGTCCAGCGTCGTGCAGGCGGTGCCGCCAGGCGCGAGCAGCCGGCTGATAGGGCCTGTGGCCGCTCCAAGTTCCACGAACCTCCTCATCCCGTGAGCGTGGAAATGACGGGCAAAACCCGCTTCAAGCGGTTCGATAACAAGGTAAGTCGCGTAGTAGGCGTCGCCATGCTGCCCTGCCCGCCTCGTCGGGGAGTCGATATGGAGCCGGTTCGCAGGTCATGGCATGAGCAACGCATGCCGAGCGGCACACACCACGACCCGCCTCACCGCTGAGACGCTCCGCGCCGGCGAGGACTACAGATGCATCGGCGCAGTCCGCAGGCTGCGCCACCCGGTCCGATCACCTCAGCGCAATGCCACCGGCCAAGGTCTCCATGACAGTCCTGACACCGGCCTCATAATCACCCGTCAGGTCGACGTAGGGGAACCCCAGCCGAGAACACCCCAGCTTGACTGATTCGCTGAATTTCTCGATCCAAGACGGTAGGCGGTCCTGCTCCGTGGGTGTGAGACTTTCCAGATGCCACGGAGTCCGCCCCGCATATGCATTGATCGTGTCCAAGTCTGTCGACAATCCCACGAAACAGACCAGAAGCTCTGGGAACTCCTCCCGTAGCCGGGCTGCGTGTCGAGGCAAGAAGTCCCCACCTTCGATCAAATAATCCTCAGCCATATAGTTTTGGCTGTCCACCGCATCGCGAATCGCCGGGTAAATGGCGTCGCACCACGCGTCGGGCGGCTCGCCGAACTTCGGGGTAGCACCCTCTGGCCAGTGGTCGCGAAGCAGAAACTTGACGGTGTCCGTCGACAGCCAACCAATGCCGTAGGTTCTCGCCATCCGTTGGGCGATCAGAGTCTTTCCAGATCGGGGCGGCCCTCCAAGTAGACGCATCATCGAAGTGAGCCTGCAGGCTCGTCGGCGGGGTCCGGAACGCCCCCGACAAATACCGCCCATCGGGTCGTCGCATCTCGACCACCGAGCCGTTCGTAGGCCGTGCCGAGCGCGGCCATTCGTTCCTCGTATCGAAGCAGACTGAACTGTCGCTCGGTAAAGATCGGGATAGACAACCATGCGCGTTGGCTCTCTCCGCTTTCGCTGTGCTCGACGATCTTCACCTCCTCAGCCTTAAAACCGGCGCGCTCGAGCATTGATTGAATCGAATCCAAGGTCGTCGGCTCACCACCACCCCGTTGCCGCAACATCGATGGCACGAAACCGTGGTAGAGGACGGCGGCCGCCTGCAACAGCTGAACCAGGCTTGGCGCACGAGGGCTACGCTCCTCATCAGTCAGGGGGAGAAGTATGAACTCCCGGCCGATGTTGAAGGCGAACCTACCCCCGGACGCAGGGCGCACCTCACAGCGCCGAGCACCGCCGGCATATCCATCTGCCAGAAGGTCGAGTTGCAGAGCACTATATCCGCGGATTGGTCAACGTGATCGGGCAGTTCTTCGGCCTTCGTTCGTATCCAGTTGACGCGTGGGTCCTTCACGGATTGAGAGGCCATGTCGAGCATCGCCTTCGACGCGTCGACCGCCACGACCCGCCCATCCGGCGGCAGGTCTCGCAGAATCACCTCTGTTGTCGTCCCCGTCCCGCAGGCGAGGTCGACGACCAACCCTGATGTCGCTATGGGCACGAGCTCGGCGAGATCGTGGCTGGTCTCCTCATACTTCGTAAAACGGCCACAAAAGTCGGCGTACGCGGCCGCATTCTCTTCGCTGTCCCAACCGGGTGTCACGCGCGTAACCCTAATTCGGCCGCCCCCAGGTTGACGTCTTCACGGCGTCATCGGGACCGAGGGGCTTGGATCGTGCCCGGAGTCATAGTTGATCACATGGTCGGCGACACCCCGCGCTTCGAGATTCACGACCTCCAAGAGGCAGACACCTACGACCTGCGACACCGAGTTTCAGCCGACGGCATCGTCCTACCCACGTGGCATGATGAGCTGGACGACCTCCCCGGAGCCCGATATGTGGGTGCCACCACGGTCGATGGCCAAGTCATCGGCACGGCAAGCCTCTACCCGGCGCGATTTCCAGCTTTGCCCGAACTCAGTCCCGCCATACGATTGAGGTTTATGGCTGTAGAGCCGGAGTTGCAGCGTCACGGCGTCGGGAGTGCTTTGATGGACTCGATCGTCCGCGACCTCCAAACTCGGAGCGTGCGGGTCCTCTGGGCGACCGCACGAGATGCCGCGATCCCGTTCTACCGCCGCTTTGGGTTCATCGTTGGAGACCCATCTCGTACGGCACCGGGTCAGCGACCCCTCCACTACATGCATCTCGCGATCGCAAAGTGACAGCACTAGGGCGCGATTGACGGTTACGCGCCGGGACACATTGAACTCGCGGATCGCTGGTTAGCCCTCGCGAACTGACCCCGCCAGACCCCTCTAATCTGTTGGCCCCGAGCTCGATCAAGACGAACGACGCTCCGCTCGGCGCAGCCCTGAGCCGGACCTTCCCCCGCGCCTTCCAAGAACGCGAGAACCGTTGCTGCATCCACGGTCCCGTCTGAGGGAGGAGGGGCAGAATTCCGGCACCATAGGACGGTGCTTCGCGATGAGTACGCCGACATCGGGATGTCGGGAAGCCGCGTCCTGGAGGTCCTGTCGGCCTTACGCAAGGTCGGCTGTCGGTTCTGGGTCGCCGGGGGATGGGGGGTCGACGCGCTGATCGGGCACAAGACCCGGCATCATCGGGATCTCGATCTCGCAATCGACGCCCACGATGAGCCGGCTGCGCTGGACGTGCTCGGTGCACTCGGGTACAGGGTGGAGACGGACTGGCGACCCGTCAGGGTGGAGCTGGTTTTGCAGAACCACGCCTGGCTGGACCTGCACCCCGTGCACTTTGACGAAGTTGGACATGGCCGCCAGGCCGACCTCGATGGTCGCCACTTCGACTACCCACCCGATGGGTTCACCACTGGCTTGGTCGGCGGCGTCGTAACGCCATGCCTTTCGCGTGAACAGCAGGTCCGCTTCCACAGTGGTTACGACCCCGGCCCGAAGGACCTGCACGACCTCGCCGCGCTCAAGGAACTCTCCGGAAGGGGGCAGGCTCTCGGCCGGCGTGATCGGGCAGCCGCCGCGCCGGTGCACAACGAGCTTGGGGGCAGCCGGAAGGCCCTGGGACCGATTGAACTCCCGGAGCCCGCGGGCGACCGCAGCGAGTTCGGTCCGCCAGGCACTCATGATCCTCTGGTCGTTGGTTCGAGTCCAACCGGGCCCACCACCTTCTTGAACTGAGAACCGCCCCGGGAGCGGCCCCCGACGCGGTCACGATCAGCCCAGTGCTGCAACAGCTACAGCAACCGCTCGCGGGAGAGGGATCGCGTACAGATGGTCGCCGGCCTGCCGGGTGAGCTCTGGCAGCACGTGCGTGTAGGTGTCCAGGGCAGCCTGGTCGTGCTGTGTCCGAGCCGGGCCACTCCAGGGACGCCGTCGACCGCTGGCGGACTACCAGGTCAATTCCTCGCGCCGTGCCCACCACGCCTCGGCGGCGTCCATCGCTCTCTCCGCCTCGGGCACGCCCACTGTTCCAGCTACTCCGATGGTCTCATCCATTAACCCGGCCGTTGCGACCCAGTGCAGGGGAATCAGGGTGATCTGCGCCGGCAGCCACCGGCGCTCGTCGGGCGTCACGGGTTCGGGAGCGGACCTGTCGTAGGCATCGCAGAGCTCGCGGAGGTCGACATTGGCGCCACTCTCAGATGCCCAGTAGAGGCTGCCGGCCACGTCGTAGAGCCGCTCCCGGATGCGCACGAAATCCAGATCGAGATTCAACCAGGACCCATCCGACAGTGGGACCGCGTTGCCGAGCTTGTAGTCGCCGTGGATTGGAGCGAGCGGGAGCTGGACGCCGCGCCGGGCTTTGCCCAGCTCGTCGAGGAGGAGCTTGGCGCGGCGCACCGCAGGCTCGGCCCCAGCGCCCAGACCGCGACGCGTGAAGCCGAGCCAGTAGTGCAACTGGCGGTGGGTCCGGTGGTCGTCGAGCGGCTGGGGCAGGTCCGGCTCCCAGGTCGCGCGCAGCCCCCCGTGAAGCCGGCCGAGCTCCTCGAACAGCCGTAGGTACGACTCCTGGCTTGGGTTTGGCTGCGCGTGCGGGACAAATTCTTCGAGTTCCGCCCAGCGGCCACCGACCCTGGCGAGGTCCCGGCCGAGGATCGGCACCGGCTGGGCGACCCGAATCCCTGCCCGCTGGAGTCGCTCGCGCAGCCGGCGCAACCCCGCCACACGGCTGCGCGTCGCCCATGGTCGATGCACACGCAGGACGAGCGGTTCAGCGGCGTCGAGCCGGACGTTGAGGTTGAACGCGCCGCCGATGTCTTGCCACGTCCTGGCAGGCGCGACCTGATCCAGCAGCGCCGCGACCGCGGGGTCATCGGTGCTGGCCCTTGGCCCGAACCAGCTGGGCAGCGGTGGAGGTGGTGTCAAGGTTGGGTCCTTCGTCGTGGCGCTTCGCTGGAAGCACGCAAACAAACGCCCGGGATCGAGGAGGACTCCCCCCAAGGTATTTGCGATCGCGTCCTGGAACTCGCAAAGTACCCTTCTCGGTAACAGCGTCGGCGGCCGTTGAGGCATCACTGGCCCGATGAGGGCCGCGCAAGAGCCGCGTCCCATACCATTCGCGGGCCGAGTCGTCCGGGGCCAGGTCCGCCATTCCTCGAAGGTGTCAAAGAACCGGGGGACGGCGCGGGAAGTCCCTCGTTCTAATGCGCCATGTGGGGGCAACCGGACGGTGCCCATGATCCTGATCCCGAGCGGCGCAGTCCTGACGCCACCCGCGGTGGCGCGCCTCGGGTGGGATACTCCAAGGCGCCAGATGACACCCGGCCGTTGAGGCACGCGCTGACGCGATAGGTCGCAAGACCTGTCACCGCGTGCCGCCCACCACCAGGCGCGGCGCGCTCCCATCTCGGAGTGAAGAGAAGGAGTTGTCCCTGCCGTGTCGTGGCATCCCACAACCCAAGAACTCGGCGGCGTCCTCGCAGTGCTGAGGCGGCGCACGCGCAAGGACTGGGCCGTGCTGGAACACCTCGGAGGCCGGTCCGAGGGCGCGTTCCTGGTCGGCGCCGGCAGGACCAGAGCGGTCCTGAAGATCTCCCCCGACCCGGCCTGGCGGGCCAGGCTCGCCGCGGCGGCTCCGACGCTCGATCGCGCGCGGGCGGCGGGGTGGCCCGCGCCGCGTTGGCTGGGCTGGGGCTCGAGCGGCGACCGGTACTTCCTGCTCCAGGACTTCGTGGACGGCGAGTGCCTCGAGAAGCGGCCGTTCGAAGAGGCCCACGTCGAAGCGGTCATCGCCCTCAACGACTCACAGAAGGGCCTCGCCCCCAGCCAGGCGGCCAGGCCGAGCGACGCCGGCAACCGCGGCGGCGGGGACTTCAGCGCGCGCGCCCGCGCCATCTTGTTTGAGCCCGGCCACCCCGCCCGGGCCGGATTGCGCCGGCACTCGGCACGCGCTGCGGCCGCCCTTACGGAACTGGAGGCCCGGGTGGCCGGGATGGAAGACGTGGCCACTCGGCGGGACGACCTGGTCCACGGCGACTTCTACCAGGGCCAGTTGCTCGCGAGGGGCGGCGAGGTCGTCGCGGTCATCGACGTCGAGAGCCTCGGCAGGGGATGCCGCGGCTACGACCTGGCCACGTTTGTCATGGCCGCCGGTTGGTTCGAAGCCGAGACCGCGGCAGTGGACCGGGTCGCCCGGCGGGGCGCGCAGATCGCGGGCCTCGACGCCTTCCGGCTGCACCTGGCCGCCAACATCGTCCTCTACGCGTGGGGCGGGGTGGCCAACTGGCCCGCCGGGTCCGTGGAGCCCTTCATGGAGAGCCGCCTGCCGCTCCTGGATCGGGAGTGAGGGCGGGCGGCTTCGCGAGACGATCGGGGTTCCCGTCTCCGCGTGCGTCGCCACCCGGAGAAGGCGGGGCGGAACCGTCGCGAGACACCCATGATCCTCCTCTGGTCGTTGGTTCCAGTCCAACCGGGCCCACCACCGGTCCCGCCCCGAATTCCACTCGCGGGCTTCCCGCCCGGGTGGCCGTTCGGTCGGCCTCGCACCCGCGCAGACGCCCGCTGACAACAGTTTCGCGGCGGATCACCCAGGGTCGAGCCCGCGCCAAAGGGAAGCGGTCGGTCCCTGCTCGGCACGTCTGCCCGCCCGGCGGCGCGTCGGCGACGGTAGCCACAGCCCGAAACGGAACAACCGGCGACCCATGTCTCCTTATAGCAATCATGTCCCTTTACTTGGGTGTATGCTGCGTACTCGCTGACTTCCGTTCCCCCCGGGCCCTGAACGCGTCGCTCCCCGTAACCGCCGCCCTGGGCCATCCACTTCGATTCGCGCTCCAGAGGCAAGTCCTCCCCGCCCGAACGAAAGGAGCATGCACAAATGCCAAAGTCGAGCAAGCCGCCCAACCCGAAGAAGCTCCCGAGCGAGCATTGGAAGGAGGAGCCGGACGACCACGACTACCCGGCCGCCCGGGACTACCTAAGCCTTCTTCTTCCGCCGGGCGACGCCGGCGCCTTGGTCGAACAGCTTCGCAAATCACCAGTCGTGCGCCGGCAGGCGAAGGACCTGCTCCGAGCCAGCCGGCTCCCGCTGCTCCCAGAGGACAACGTCGAAGTGAGACAGGACCTGGACAAGGTCCAGAAAGGCGACCAGCTCTCGCCGGTGCTGCTCGTGTGTGGATCGTTGACCGACGACGTCGCACTCACGGTCGCCGACGGTTATCACCGCATCTGCGCGAGTTACATGATCGATGAGGATGCTGATATCCCTTGTAGGATCGTCCCACCTACCGACCGAACCCGGGTCGGCTGATAGCTGGCGGACCCACCACCGGCTCGATACAACTATCCGTCGTCCGCAACCTTGAGGCAAAACGATAGCGATTGCTAAAAATGACATTTAGCAGATCCGACACGAACCCGCTGGATTTGGACTCGCTTGACCCATGAGATTCACCTTTAAGGTCCAGGCCGAGGCGATGCGCATCAGCGGCAAGTTCGGTCGCCATGACAAGATCGCCAACGACATCAAGGAGGCGCTGCTGGAGGCGCTGCCGGAGAGACTCACATCCGACGGCGAGAACCACTACGAGATCGTCGATTGGGTCGTCGAGGAGCAGGAGGCATGACCAAGGCCGGCACGAGGTCCTTTTGGGCCCCTGGTGACTGGTGGGCTCGTCCAATTGACTTGGGCGTCCGGACCCATACCTTTCCCGCCATCAGCTGCTCGCGTTGACGGAGGAGCCCAATTGAACCCACCGGCTCCCTTCCCTTCTAGGCTGCCTGGCGCAGGGATCCGGGCGAGGGCACGGACTGAATGATTGAGACACGGCGCCGTCTTTTCGTCCTGCTCGCGGGTGTGGTCATACTGGCCGTTGGCGGGGCCTTACTTGCGATCTTGGTGGTAAGACCAGGCACCGCGGGAATCTCACCCTCGCAAACCCGCAACGGCAACGTCAGTGTGTCCGGCCGGACGAGTTTGATTCAGGGCACGATCCACGGCAACCTGAGCGTGCAGAACCACGCCACGGTGACAGTGACTGGCCACGTGACGGGGTGGCTCCATGCCTACGGAGCGAGTTCGATCATCATCGGTTCCCCCGCGAGGGTGGATGGAGGGGTCCTCCAGTCGACGGGAATACTCCAGGTGCAGCCCCGCGCCTGGATAGGGACGGGTCTCGACACGTACAACCTGTCCAGCCCAGTGGATCTTGGCGGAAACGTCGCCGGCGAAGCTCGCATCTCGGCGAGCGGCCTTGAGCTAGGCTCGCAGGCCCATGTGACCGGTGATCTCTGGGTTTGGGCTTCACCCGCCCAAGTGGTGAAGGTGGATGGCACTGTTGACGGCTCAGTCCACGTCTCGGGCACCAATCTTAACCTTGGCCAGACGTCGCAGGTCCGCGGCTCGACCGTCGTCTACAGCGGCAAAGTCATACACAGCTGAGGCCGTCGGCCGGCGGCCGCCGGCACCGCGGCCGAGTAGTAGGGCGTCAATTGGAGCAAGTGCGTGTCGCTATCCGCGGTCAGCCTGGTCGTGCTGTGACCGAGCAGGTCAGCGACCACCTTTGGATGCTTCTCCCGCCGCCAGCAGGAGACTCGCGAAGCCGTGGCGCAGATCCTGGAGCCGCACGGTCCGCGACTCGAACGAGTGAGCAAGACGCATCCCAGTCCCGGCAAGGGCGCAGGTCACCTTCTGCGAGCCTTGACCGCGCGCCGCTCCGCGGGCGGAGCGGCGTTCCCCGGGGAACGAGCTAGGCGCCGTCGTCGCCCTCGCGCAGGGAATGGATCATGCTCTGCAGGATCCGGAAGGCGGCTGACTGCTCGGTCTCGGTCAGGCCGGCCAGCATTCTGACCTCGACGGACCGGACCGCCGCCGACGCCTTCTTGAGGCTCCGTCGGCCGCGAGGTGTGAGCCGCGTGGGAAGAACCTTCCCGACGGGTGCCTGCGCAGGCCTGGTCACGTAACCGTCTCGTTCCAGGGTCTGGAGCAGCACGTTCATCGACTGCCGCGTCACGAACGCGCCGCGCGCAAGCTGCGAGTTCGATAAGCCCGGGCGTTGAGCCAGCAGCTCGAGGCAGGAGTAGTGCGTCACGCTCATCCCGAGCGGCCGCAGCACCTCCTCCATGGCTGTGCGGAGGGCGCTCGACGCCTCTTTCAGCAGATAGCCCAGTGACGTCTCCAGGTCGACACCGACACCGTCCTGACTCATGTCAGCATTCTGACGTATACTGGTCTGTGTCAGAATCCTGACATGAATGAAAAGGAGAAGCATCATGCCCGCCACCGGCCCCGACTTCATCTCGCTCCAAGTGCGCGACCTCGACGCTTCGCAGGCCTTCTACGAGAAGTACCTGGGTCTCGTCCGCTCGCAGGCCGGACCTCCGCACGCCGTCGTGTTCGAGACGAAGCCGATCGCGTTCGCACTCCGCGACATCGTTCCCGGCACCGATCTCGCATCCGTAGCTCAGCCCGGCATCGGTGCCGCGATCTGGCTCCATGCCACAGACGTTCAGGCCATTCACGATGCTCTCGTCGCCGACGGTCACACCATCGTCTCGGCTCCGATCGACGGCCCCTTCGGTCGGACATTCACCTTCGCCGACCCCGATGGCTACCAGGTCACGCTCCACGACCGCCCCTGATTCACGGTCCCAGCTGTGCCGCCGAACTTGCGACCCCCGCCGTGTCCCACGATCCTGGGGGGCATCGCAAGCCTGGCGGGGTGGCGGTCGCCTCGCGACGATGTTGTCCTGGAACGCGTCGTAGACGATCGTGAAGAGGGACTGGGCCGCCGAGCCGATAGGGGAGTTGACGAGCACCACCGACGAAGCCGAGGAACTCCTGCGGCCCCTCACCCTCCACATGCCGGGTGGGGGTCGGCGGGCGCTCGGCGTCGAGACCCGGTCGGAGGTGACGCCGAGGACGTTCGCGGGTCGCATCACATGGGCTCGGATGGACCCCTCGTCGATCGTGACGCCCCGGATCTGCTTGAGCGCCTCCCGTCGAGGCGCTCGCCGTCGGTCACGTGCTCCGCGTCGGCCATGTCGTCCTCCCGTCTTCCACTCTCACGGGTGCACATCGCCTCTCTCGAGTCCACGTACCACAGCACGGTCCCAAGGATCACCTTCGCCGTGGCATCCGGCACCCGCCCTCCACCTCAATTCCTCGTGTCCTCCAGGCCGGAAGCGCGGAGGCGGTCCAGCATCCCCTCAGCCACTCCGATCAGATCGCCACTGCGGCCCCCCGCCTCCTTGACGAGCGCACGCACATCAGCGCCCAGCGCCTCCGGGAGGCATGCACACTCGCGCTCAGCGAACGCGATCAGCCTCTTCTCGCCCGGATGCAGGACCCGGTTGCCGGCGAAGATCAGGTCGAAGTAGCTCGCGAGCCAGGCCGCCGTTCGGTGCTGCGTCGCCACCGAATCCTTTTCCCCGAACCGCATTTCGCATTTGATTCAGGTAGGAAGGAAACGCATGTTCGTATGGCGATCGCGCCGCATCACGGTGTTCGGGTCAGACCATTCATCTTTTCTGCAGTTGCTGCCATGGTGGACATGAGCTCTAGCGTGCTCAATCTAAAATGCTGCGTCCCTTCAGGAGGCCATGAACTCTCCGAGCGCGTCGACCTGCGGGATGTGGTGGTCTATGTTGCGCGCCTGGCGCCGGAAGGCTGTGCAGCCGCACTCATCGCGAAGGGCGTAGTAGACCAGGGTGAGGAGCCGAAGCAGCACGATTCGAACGTCATCGCCCGAGCCCGTGGGGAGAAGGGGTTCTCCTCCCCCAGCAGCGCGCCGTTAAGATCGACAATTCGGCTCCGAAGGGCCTCCGGATAGGGCGCTCGTGCCCGCGCCTGCAGGTCCCGGTGCCACTCGCTACGTTCAAACAGCGGAATCCCGTCCCGAATGGAGCGCCAGAAGCAAGTCGTGTAGCCGGCCTGCGCCAAACACTCGACCAGGCGCCGATCGAGCTCATCGCGAGCCCACTGGCAGGTCCACCATGTGATGTCGACCCAGCCAGCGCCTTCGAGCCTCCAGATGTCGTTATTGGGAATGCCCGGTTGCCCGATCACGACGAGGCTCCTCTCATCGGCGTGTCTCTTTGCCAGCTGCACTCTGGTCGAATCGAGTGCCGTTTCATCGCGAACGTAGACGAACAGGTCGATGTCCGAGCCGGGCGTCGCAAAGCCGGTCGTAAGCGAGCCGGTCAGAGTCGCGGCTTCGATCGCACCCTGCTCAGCCATCGTTCGAAGCAGCCCTTCGACCGGTGGAGGCAGGTCCGGGCGCTTCCGTTCGGGGGTCCGCGAGTTCAATACGTCACACGATCCGTCTTTTCGATCCATGCACTCGGGGCCTCGACCCGGCCGTCCGACCTGATCCCTGCACGGGTCTCGCCTGAGATCTGGAACCCTAATTCCGTCAGGATCGTCGCCGGCCGGTCCAGATAGTGGCTGACGAGGAGCCGGCCGCCATCGGCCACGACTCTGTCGAGATGGTGCTCCACCAAAGCACCACGCGCGTGCAAGGGAACGCAGTCGAGCAGGATGTGCACCACGTCGAAGCGTTGACCCTGGGGCGGGACCCAGTCGATGGCGTTCCCCACCCAAATCCGACAGGCCCACTCGGGCAGGCGACGCCGCGCTTCTGCAACGAGCCTCTCCGAGATGTCGACGCCGTATGGCTCGATGTTCATCCCGCGTTCGGCACACCAGGTGGCGAGGCACTCCATCAAATGGCCATTCGCGCAGCCCACGTCGAGTACCGAGCCGTCGCCGGGAATGGCATCACAGAGGATGGACCTCGTGTCGTACCAATCCTGGTCCGAGCCTCGGAACCCGGAACCCTCCTGGGGAGTCGTGCCCAAAAGATAGAGTGGCTCCAGCACCCAAGCTCTTGAGGTGTAGAACTCATCGTCCGACTGGTCGCGCCGCCGTTCGTCGGCCAGATGGAGAAGCGCACCCCATTCCTCATCGCCCTGGGTGATCAGAGTCTCGACGCCGTCCTCGGCGGGCCCGCTCCACCACGCAACATCGGTGTGCGGGCGGTTCCCGCCATACTTTCTTCCGCGGCTCCACACCACCACGTGGTCGCCGCCAGCTGCGAAGGGGTACCACTCCTGCAGTCGGTAGCCGGCCGTCATGAGCAGCAAGTCGAGCAGTGCGCTACCCGGTTCCTGACCGGGCCGGATGGCTCCCGAGGGGAGCGTCGGCCTGCCCCCGATCAGGGGCAACACCCAACCAGCGACATCATCACCGAACGGCACCACCGTGATGCGCCGAATCACTGCCCAGTCGACGTCCCCCCACATGACCTGTTTGAGGTTCGAGTTCATCGCAACACTATCCATGCTGCTTTGTCCTGTGCGGAGACTGGTCGCGAGTGCCACGGCTGCGGACCGAATCGGATGGCGAGATCTGTCGCTCCAGGTCGACTCAGTAGGAGCTGCTGCGTGGCACGGTCGAGAAGGGTGACCGGCGCGTGGCCTGCTGTTCAAGACGGGACGGGGGTAGTCGAACGTTCGCGCGCCCGTCGCGCCTCGTACGTCTTGAGGTGGACATACGCGATGCGGAGGAGGGAGCGAGCTTGCGGCTCCGGCGCGCGCCTCAGCAGATCGCCGAGGATCTCGTCCGTCTCCACCCGTTTTCCATGCTCCAGGTCACGAAGGAGTGAGGATGTGAGATGCGATCCCTGCTCCGTGTATCGAGGCTCCATGTCCGCCACAAACTCTCGCCGGGGCGCATGACCGGATGCGGCAGCGATCGCCAACGTCTCGGCTAGCAGTGTCAGAGTCAGGTCGGCTCCTCCGGCCTCCACAACGTCGCCCATGGCGCCGCGCATCAGGCAAGTCATGCCTGCCCCGACCGCAAGGCCCACCCACTTCTCCCACATCTCCTGGAGCTCATCCTCGCTGGCCCTGAGCTGGAACCCGGCGCCTGCGAGCTCGTCGTTGACCGCCTCGACCCGCGGTGTGATCCCACCGTCGAGCTCGCCGAATCCGAGGAGGTCGCGAGCTCCGAGGCCGGGTAGGTGAAGGACGCGTCCTGCCGGGTCGAGTGTCGCGGAGATCATGCAGTGCCCACCCAGAACCTTCCGCCGGCCGAAGCGCTCGACAAGCACGTCGACGTGGCGCATGCCGTTGAGCAGGGGCAGGATCAGGGTGTTATCCCCGACGGCGGGCGCGATCGCATCGAGCGCACCCACCAGGTCATAACCCTTACACGCCAGGAGAATCAGCTCGTACGGGCCTACGACGCCGGCCGCCGTAACCACGGGCGGATTCGGCAGGTCGACTTCGCCCTTCTGACTCCGTATTTGCAGCCCGATCGTGGCCAGCTCGACCTGACGAGCGGGGCGTACGAGGAACGTGACGTCGCGACCTGCCGCGAGCAGGCGACCGCCGTAGTAACCGCCGATCGCGCCTGCACCGAGGACCAGTACTCTCACGGCCGCCGAGTGTGGCACGGTCCCGACAGATGCGGCATCAGAGCTTTCCCCAGGTTTTTGAGATCACACGCATTTCGCTCGAGAGGGGTTCACGAGAAAACCCCAGCACCTCTCGTCCACTGAATCCCGGCATCAGCCGCTCCCACCGTCTCTCCGACCCGTCGTCGGGCCATCGGCATTGTCCAGGCTCAGGCGTCACCCGCACGCCCGCCAGGATCCTGAACGCGCGGCGCGCACAAAGCTAGGGATTTCCCCGATGCCACGACCCCCGGCCCGCCGCAGGATTTGCGCATGAGATCCACACGACGCCGGGAACCAGTGTCCAGATGTGATCCCCGGCCCTCGAGGGAACCCGGGCTGATCCGCGTGGCCCGGGGAGCAGGTGTGTGATGCGCATGCGAGTCCTGGTAGTGGGCTTCGTCCTGGGCCTGGCCGGCACGCTCTTCGCGGTGGTCACCGCCAGCGCCGCGAGCATCAACGTGTCCTCATCGACCGTCGCGGTGGGCGGCTCGGTGACGGTCAGTGGCAATGTGCTGGCGCCCGGAGGACAACCCGGCTGCGAGCTCCCCGGAACGGTGACGCTGATCTCGGGTGCGTTCGCCGGTCAGGGCAGCTTCCAGGGTTCGGACGTCGAGACCACCGCTGACTCCTCCGGAGCCTTCAGCGTGGTCGCGACGATCCTGGCGGGTGTCACACCCGGGACCTACACGATCACCGGCCGATGCGGGGGCGGGAACCTCGGAGTGGCGGCCTCGCTGACGGTGACCCCGGCCTTACCCGGCACCGGCGCCGTCAGCCAGTCCGCGGTCATGAGCCCGCCGTTCGCACCGTTCGGCCCGATCGGCGCCGCCGTCGTGGCCGCGGCTGCACTCGTCGCGCTCGGCCTCTGGGCCCGCAGGCGGAGGGCGGCCTGAGCTCCAATTGGGGGCTGGTCGCCGAGGAGAGCGCCGCAAACGACGGCAGCTGCCCGCTCTCGAATGCCACCCTACCCTGTCATTGGTCGCCGGCGTGCTGCTGGTAGCATTGTTACGTGGCCCGAGGAGCAGCGCTGTCGACAATTCGTTTCGTCGCGACGCTGTACACGATCGACACTTCGACCATATTGCGGCTCCCGGATGACGCGAGCCGGCAGCTGCCCTCCCGCGGACAGGTTGCCGTAGAAGGCACGTTCAACGGGCATGAATTCCAGACTGTGCTCGAACCGGACGGCTCCTCGGGCCACTGGATGAGGATTGACAACCACCTTCAACAAGCCGCCGCCGTCGGCCCGGGCGACACCGCTACGATCGACATCCAACCAACGAAAGAATGGCCGGAGCCGAACCTGCCTCAGGATCTCGAGGCGGCTCTGGCAGCGGCTCCTCAGCGTATCCAGGATCTGTGGCGAGAGATCACGCCGATGGCACGTTGGGAATGGGTTCGCTGGGTGAACGCGACCCGGAATCCCGGCACGCGCCGGCGACGGGTCGAGGTGACGATCTCCAAGATGGACGGAGGAAAACGGCGACCGTGCTGTTTCGACCTTTCTTCGTGCACCGATCCCGGTCTGTCAAAGAGCGGCCGGCTTCTCGAAGCGTAAGTGATCATGTGCAGGGGTCTGCACTGCTAGCGGTTGACGGCTCCGCTTCTGGGCTGAGTGTCAGTCGTGACGGTCCCAGTGAGCATGCCTCAGGCTGCCGGCGGGGCAGTCATCAACACCGTGACCGTCAGCTCGCTCGTCGATGCCGATCCGGCTGCGGATGCCATCGCGTCGAATACGCGGCCATCCAACCCCGCCCGGAACCATCACCGTCGCCATTGGCGGCACCCGCTCTGTCGCCGGTGCCCGCGCCGCCATCGGACCCGGGCTTGCCCAGCCCCGAGGCCCGACCACTCGGGTGACGACGTAGCAGTCGCCCCCACACTGTCAGGTCGCGGCTGCAGGCGCCATGACCACTCCGCCAGGACAGGGCGAGTGGCCCCGGCCCGGTCTACAGTCACACGCTATGGCCCTGCGCTTCGGCTTATTCGACTGGCTCGACGACGCCGGGAGGCCGCCGGAGGAGATCTACGACGACCGCCTCCACCTGCTCGAGCTCGCCGACCGCGGTCCCTACTGGTGCTACCACTTAGCGGAGCATCACGGCACACCGCTCGGGCTGGCACCTTCACCGAACCTCTTTCTCTCCTCGGCCGCGCAGCGCACGCGGCGGATCCGTCTGGGCACGCTGGTCAACGTCCTGCCGCTGTACGAGCCGGTCCGCCTCTGGGAGGAGGTGTGCATGCTCGACCACCTGTGCCGCGGCCGGCTCGACGTCGGAATCGGGCGCGGAGGCAACCCGTACGAGCTCGGCAACTACGGGATCGCTGTGGAAGAGGCCCGCGACCGCTACCTCGAGGTGTGGGAGATCCTGCGCCGGGGGCTGCTCGACGGTCAGGTCGACGTCCAGGGTCCGCGCTACCCACGGCGAGCCAGCACCCCGCTCCGGCCGCTCCAGCAGCCCTGTCCGCCACTGTGGTATCCGACGTCGAGCCCCCAGTCGGTCGCCTTCGCCGGGGAGCAGGGGCTGAACACCGTGTTCGCGTTCCTGCTGGCACGACAGGGGGTGGCGCCTGATGCGGCGACCTCGATCTATCGGAGAGCGCTGGACGAGCACCGCGCGGACGCGGGCCGCCTGAACGCGCATGTCCCGGAGCCGCTGTACGGACACGCGAGGCACGTCTACGTCGCCGAGACCGACACCCAGGCCCGCGCGGAAGCGATGCCGGCGCTGGCGAGGTGGTTCGAGAGCTTCAACTACCTCTGGCTGCGCGACCGCGGCGAGGAGTACTGGCCCTCTGATCTGGAGGCATTCGCCGAGCAGGGATACCTGATCGCCGGCTCCCCGGCCACCGTCCGGCGAAGGTTGCAGGAGTACCTGGCGATGTGGGGCGGCAACTACTTCGTGGGCGCCTTCGCCTTCGGGAGCCTGACCCGCGAGCAGTCGCTGCGGTCCCTCGAGCTCTTCACCCGGGGGGTGATCCCCGGTCTGTAGCGCCTGCCGGGGAGCCGGCGATCGTGGATGGGACCCGCCGTCCCTATACTCGCGCGGGGTGATCAAAGGCGTTCACACGATCGTCTTCAGCCGTGACGCCGAGGCCGACCGTGCGTTCTTCCGCGACGTGCTGGGCTGGCACCACGTGGATGCGCACGGCGGCTGGTTGATCTTCGCTCAGCCCCCGAGCGAGCTCGCAGTGCATCCCTGGTCCGAGAACTCGATTCACCGGATGTATCTGATGAGCGACGACCTCGCCGGCGACATGATCGCGCTTCGAGCGAGAGGGGTCGAGTTCACGGGTCCGGCGGCCGACGAGGGGTTCGGACGCATGGCCGGCTTCGCCCTCCCCGGCGGTGGCGAGCTGCACCTCTACCAACCGGCTCACCCAAGCCCGCTGGCGGCATTCAAGGCGATGTCGGATGACGGGACCCGTCGATAACACGCCTCGTAGACCGGACCCGTGACCCGGGCGTCGACGGGCAGCCTGGCGGCGCTGTTCAATCCCTGGTCGGTGGCGGTGGTGGGCGCCTCACCCCGTGACGGATACGCCCTGACCACGATCCAGAACCTCCGTTCGATGGGGTACCGCGGTTCCATCTATCCCATCAACCCCGCGTACCGGCAGGTTGCCGGGCTCCGGTGCTATCCCAGCCTGGAGGCGGTGCCGGATTGGATCCAGACGGTGGTGGTGGCGGTACCCGCGGCCCGGGTTCCGGCCGTCATCGAATCGGCGGCAGCGGTCAGGAGCGAGGTCGCGATCGTCTACGCCAGCGGCCTGGGCGAGGGCCCCGACCACGCCGGGCTCGAGTGGGCCGAGGCGGTCCGGCACACCGCCCGCGAGAACGGCCTGCGGGTGGTCGGCCCGAACTGCCTGGGAACCATCGACCTCGCTGAAGGCTGCGCCCTGTGGCCGGTCGTCCTGCCGTCCGCGGGCCTGCGCGCCAGCCGTGGGGTCGGGCTGGTGGCCCAGAGCGGGAACATGCCACTCACCGTCCTGTCCACCGGTCGGGGTGTGCGTTTCACCAAGATCGTGTCCTGCGGCAACCAGCTCGACGTGACCGCCACCGAGCTCATCGAGCAGCTGCTGAGCGCGCCAGACGTGAGCGTGGTCGCGGCCATGCTCGAGGGCGTGCCCGACCTCGATCGCTTCTCTGCGGTGCTGGCCCGGGCCGCCGATCAGGACGTCCCGGTGGTGGTGCTGCGGGCGGGTCGCACCCGCCTCGGCCGCGTCGCGACGCTTGCGCACACCGGCAGCCTCTCCGGGCCCGACCACCTGATGCGCGCGCTTCTCCGGCACCATGGGGCGGTCGACGTACACGACCTCGATGAGCTGCTGGCCACGTGTGCGGTGCTGACCTCGGGCCGCCGGCTCCGTGGCGTCGGGGTCGGCGCGCTGAGCACCTCGGGCGGCGAGTGCGCGCTCCTTGCCGATCTGGCGACAGAGCAAGGCTTGGAGCTCCCGCCGCTGCCGGCGGCGTCGGCCGCCGAGCTCGCGGGCCGGCTCCCTCCATTCATCACTCCCACCAACCCTCTTGACGTCACGGCCGCAACCTGGGGTGACGCCGCGGTCTACCGCAGCGCCGTGGTGGCGCTCGCCGGTGCCCCCGGGGTCGACGTCGTTGTCCACCTCGGGGATCGACCCGCGCACGCCCCCGCCGACGACGGGGCGTGGCGACGCATACTCGAGGGCCTTGCCGCGGGCGCCGCGGAGACGAGCCGGCTGGTGGTCAGCATCGCCACCGTGGGGGACGTCCGCAGCGAGCACATGGCGGAGCTGGAGGATCTCGGCGTGGTGCCCCTGGCCGGCCTCCGTCCGGCCCTCGCCGCCCTTGCCTATGCCGCCCGCCGCGAGCAGGCGATGGCGGCTCTCGAGCGCCGGCGGCCCGGTGGTACGGTCGTCGACACCGCGCGCCAGAAGCGAGCCCGACGCCTGCTCGACCGTGGCCCCGCGGAGCTCGCCGAAGCGACCGCGAAGGGCCTGGTCGCGCTCTACGGGATCCCGACGCCGCCCGGGTCGGTGGTGACCTCGGCGACGGCAGCGGAGACGCAGGCTCGCCAGCTAGGCTTCCCGGTGGCGATGAAGCTGCACGGCCCGGGCTTGGCGCACAAGTCCGACATCGGGGGTGTGCTGCTCGGCGTGGCGGATGCCGCGCAGGCCAAAGCCGCCTTCGTGGAGCTTTCCGAGCGAGGACGCCGAGCTGGCTTCGAGGACGTAATGGTGCTCGTGGAACAGCAGGTGGAAGGGGGCGTCGAGCTCATCGTCGGCGGCCGGAACGACCCTCAGTTCGGACCGGTGCTGATGGTCGGCGCGGGCGGGGTGCTGACCGAGCTGCTCCAGGACACGGCCCACCGGCTGGCCCCGATCGACCGCCAGGAAGCGCTCGAGATGATGGCCGAGCTGCGGTCACGGACGATGCTGGACGGCCATCGCGGGCGGCCGGGGATCGACCGCGAGGCGGTGGCGGACGTCCTGGTCGCGATGAGCGACCTGCTGACGGAGCTGCCTCAGGTGCGCGAGCTGGATCTGAACCCGATCCTGCCCGGGCCCGGCGGGAGGGGCTGCGTCGCCGTCGACGCGCTCGCCGTCCTCGCCCGCCCCGAGGAGGAACCCGGGTGAAGTACGACCTGCCTCCCGAGCTGGAGGAGCTGCGCGCGCTGGTTCGCCGCTTCGTCGACACCGAGCTGCTCCCCTGGGAGGACCACATCGAGCGGCACGACGGGCTCCCCGACGAGGTCGAGCGGGCGCTGCGCGCCAAGTCGGTGGAGCTGGGCCTGAACGCCGTGGGCATGCCGCGGGAGGTCGGCGGAGGGGGCCTTTCGACCCTCGGTCAGGCGGTCGTAGAGGAGGAGCTCTCCCGGGCCGGCTCAGGCCTCGCCGAGGTGGCTCCGAATCCGTCCAACATCCTGCTCGCCTGCAACGCCGAGCAGCGGGAGCGGTTCCTGCTGCCGTGCGTGCGGGGGGAGCGCCAGGACTGCTTTGCGCTGACCGAACCGAATGCCGGGTCGGACGCGGCCGGCATGGAGGCCCACGCGTCTCGGGTCCCGGGAGGATGGCTGGTCAACGGCAACAAACGATTCATCAGCCACGGCGACACCGCCGACTTCGCGATCTTCTTCGCGGTGACCGATCCGTCCGCCGAGCGCGACCGGGTGACCGCCTTCCTGATCGAGAAGGGCACGACGGGCTTCGAGGTCGGCCAGATCCACGAGACGATGGGCCACCGCGGCTACCGGCAGGCGGAGCTGGTCTGCTCAGACTGCCGGGTTGCCGACCAGAACGTGCTGGGGGAGGTGGGCAAGGGCTTCGACCTGGCCCGCGACTGGTTGCGCGAGGGTCGCATCATGACCGCCGCTCGCTGCATCGGGCCGGCCGGGCGCGCCCTGGAGGTGGCCCGTGACTACGCGCTCGAGCGGCGACAGTTCAACCGCCCGATCGCCGACTTCCAGGCGATCCAGTTCATGCTCGCCGACTCGGCCGTCGACCTCTTCGCCGCCCGGACCATGACCTACGAGGCGGCGCGCATGGTCGATCGAGGTGCCCCGCTGCGCGAGGTCAATGCCGCCGCGGCGATGGTCAAGGTGTTCGCGTCGGAGGCACTGGGCCGGATCGCGGACCGCGCGGTGCAGATCCTCGGCGGCATGGGGTACATGCGGGAGACCGTAGTCGAGCGCATCTACCGAAACGCGCGCATCGAGCGCATCTGGGAGGGAACGTCGGAGATCCAGCGCTCGATCATCGCGCGCTCGCTGCTCCGGCACGGGATCGGCATCCGGTGACTGCGGCCGCTCGGCTGGCCGAGGAGGGAAGCCATGGAGACTGAACCGCGGGTCCTGTTCGAGGTCGACGGTCGCGGAGTGGCGACGGCGACGCTCAACCGGCCTCAGCGTCTGAATGCGCTCGATACCGCCATGCTGGTCGAGCTCGACGCGGTCCTCGCCCGGGCCTGGCGGGATGCCTCTGTCCGGTGCCTGGTGCTGACCGGCGCCGGTCGTGGCTTTTGCGCCGGGGCCGACGTGAAGGAGTGGAGCGCCGGCGCCAGTCCGGAGGACGACGACTGGGTGCAGCTGATGCACCAGCTGATGCCGCGCCTGTACCGGATGCCCAAGCCGGTGATCGCGGCCGTGAACGGGGTCGCGGTAGGGGCGGGCTTCGACCTGGCACTCGCCGCGGACCTGCGTATCGCCTCCACCAACGCCCGCTTCGGCTCGGTCTACGTCAACATCGGCTTCTGCCCCGACGGTGGCGCGTCCTTCCTGCTGCCGCGGGCGGTGGGGGCCGTGCGGGCGGCCGAGCTGATCTTTACCGGCCGCATCATCGGGTCGGAGGAAGCGGATCGGATCGGCCTGCTGAGCACGCTCGTCGAGCCGGAGCTCTTTGCCTCCACGGTCGAGCAGTGGGCGGGCCGGCTGGCGGCCGGTCCCACGGTCGCGATCGGGCTGGCCAAGGAGAACCTGCGCGAGAACGCCACCCTGTCCCTGGAGTCGGCGCTGCGGAACGAGCGGCGGTCGGGAGAGCTCTGTGCGGCCACCGCCGACCATGCGGAAGGGCTGCGGGCGGTGATCGAGAAGCGCGCGCCGGCCTTCGTCGGGCGGTAAGCCAGGCGATCTCAGCCCGGCAGGCTTACCAGGAGGTTGATGGTGGCGCCGAGCACGACGGCACCCAGCAGGTACGAGATCAGCGCATGGAGCAGCACCAGGCGGCGGATCTCGGACTTCCCGACGTCGGTGTCGGAGATCGCATAGGACATGCCGACGGTGAATGCGACGTAGGCGAAGTCGCTGTACCGGGGCGGCTGATGCTGGTGGAAATCGAACCCACCGTCCGGCTCCGAGTAGTAGATGTGCGCGTAGCGAACGGTGAAGATGGTGTGCACGGTGATCCAGGCGACCACCACCGAAATCACGCAGAGGGCCGCCTGGATGACGACCAGGCGCGTCGTGGGCGCCCGCTGCAGCAGCAGATAGCCGATCGCGCCGACGCTGGCCACCGAGCAAAAAAGGCCGACGAAGCTCCCGACACGGCGCCCCGGGTCCTCTTCCTTCACATGGGATCGGGTAGCACGGGCGTCGAGGGGCCAGATCGTGGCCCACAGCCAGACGTCGACGAGCAGAGCCCCCGCGAGCCAGCCCGCGAGCAGGCCGAAGGGAAGCGAAAACCGATTCGAGACCGCGGTGCCCACGATCAGGCCGGCAGCCAGGCCGACCGGCAGGCGAAGCCGTGTCGAGGTCATCGGCCGCGACCGTCGTCGCACGCCGCGAGTTTATCCGCTGCTCCTTCGCCGCATACGGAACTCTGCGGCGTCCTTTACGGATGGTTGACAACTCCTACGACGTGACCCGGCAAGATCGTCACATCAGGGGAGTATCGGATGGTTAAACCGAGTAGGACGAACGCTTTTGTGCGGACCGCACCTGCATGCTCGCAGGGGCAGGAAGAGTAACGATGATCAACAACTCGAACCGGATGCGGATGCGATCCCTGGACGCGTGCCTGCAGGTGCTGGAGGACGCGCTGCTGGCCGGGCGGACCCGTGTCGACGCCGGCCTCGGCACCCAGCTGCGGGCATTTCTCGGCTCGGCAGGCTTGATCCCCGACCATCGACTCGAGGGTCGCAAGGTCCAGCGCGTGCTGGACGACATCTTCGACCTCCAGGAGATCATCCTCGGGCCCTCCCCCGAGCTCGACGCCGTCAGCTGAGGTCGAGGATTCCGGGCGCCCCCTCCCGGCGCTCCTGCTAGCATGCTGGGGATTTCCCCAAGCCATAGCCTGGAGCGCCCATGACCTCGTTCAGCGACGCCAAGTCGTACCTCCTGACGTCCGAATCCGTAACCGAAGGCCACCCCGACAAGGTCTGTGACCAGGTCTCGGACGCGATTCTGGACGCCATCCTCGAGCAGGACCCCCGCGCCCGCGTAGCGGCCGAGACGGCGGTCACCAAGGATTTCCTGACTGTCATCGGCGAGGTCACCACCACCGCCGACGTCCCCATCGAGTCGATCATCCGCCAGACCGTGCGCGGAATCGGGTATGTCGACGAGAGGACCGGCTTCGACCCCGATCACGCGCTGCTCGGCGTCTACCTGAAGGAGCAGAGCCCCGACATCGCGGGCGGCGTCGACCACTCGCTCGAAGAGCGCGAGGGGGCGCAGGACGCCGAGGATCGCTACGAGCGGCAGGGAGCCGGCGACCAGGGCATGATGATCGGCTTCGCCTGCGACGAGACGCCTGAGTTGATGCCGATGACGATATCGCTCGCGCACCGGCTGACCCGCCGGCTGGCGGCGGTCCGCCACTCGGGCGAGCTGCCCTGGCTGCTGCCCGACGGCAAGTCCCAGGTCACCGTCGAGTACTCGGGCGGCCGGCCCAAGCGCATCGAAGCGGTCGTCATCTCCACGCACCACAAGCCCGGGGTCTCGCTGCAGGAGGTCCAGGACGCGGTTCGCGCGGCCGTCATCGAGAAGGTGCTGCCGTCGGATTTGGTGGACGACCGGCTCAAGGTCTACGTCAATCCCTCGGGCCGGTTCGAGCTCGGGGGTCCGGCGGCCGACGCCGGCCTTACCGGCCGCAAGATCATCGTCGACACCTACGGCGGCGTCGCTCGTCACGGTGGCGGCGCCTTCAGCGGCAAGGATCCCTCCAAGGTCGACCGCTCGGCGGCCTACGCCGCGCGCCACGTGGCGAAGAACCTGGTCGCCGCCGGCCTGGCCACTCGCGTCGAGGTCCAGGTGTCCTACGCCATCGGCCGCGCCCAACCGACCTCGATCGCGATCGAGACGTTCGGCACCGGCGAGATCGAGGAGGTCAAGCTGCTGCAGGTGGTCCGCGACACCTTCGACCTGCGCCCCGCCGCGATCATCGACAAGCTCGACCTTCTGCGCCCGATCTACCGCCAGACGGCGGCCTACGGCCACTTCGGGCGTGACGACCTGGACGTGCCCTGGGAGCGCACCGACAAGGTCGAGGCGCTGCAAGCGGCCCTGTAGGAATCGCTGGCCGGCACCGTGGGGGAGGGTCGTCAGATCCGGACTGAGGTCTGGGATTCCCGGCGCCGTCAGCGGGTGCCGCTGCCCACCTCGGCGGACCCGGAGGGCGGCGGGCCGCTGCTCCGGCTCTACGTGTGTGGCGTGACGCCCTACGACTCGGGCCATCTCGGACACGCGTTCACGTTTCTGTCGTTCGATCTGCTGGTTCGGTGGGCCGAGGCGCAGGGCGTTCACGTGCGCTACGTGCAAAACGTGACCGACGTCGACGACCCCCTGTTCGAGCGAGCCCGGCGCGACCGGATCCGGTGGAATGACCTCGCGGATCGCGAGGTGCGGGCCTTCACCGGCGACATGGACGCGCTCGGCTGGCGTCCTCCCGATCACATGCCCCGGGTGTCACAGGAGATCGCGGGGATCGAAGCCGCGGTGGGCCGCCTGGTCGACGGGGGCTTCACCTATCAGACCGACGCCGTCTACTTCGACACCACCCGTTACCCGGACTTCGGCGGCCTCTCCCACCGCACACGCCGCTCGATGCTGATGAAGCTCCGCGACGAGGGATCGCTCGGCGAGGTCTCTCCGACGTCCAAACGCGACGCGCTCGACTTCATGCTCTGGCGCCCGTCGGCGTCCGACGAGCCCTCCTGGAGCGCCCCGTTCGGCCCGGGGCGCCCGGGCTGGCACATCGAGTGCTCGGCCATGTCGCTTCGCTATCTGGGACCCCAGCTCGACATCCACGGCGGAGGCCGGGACCTCGTCTTCTCGCACCACGAGTCGGAGCGCGCCCAGTCGGAGTCGATGAGCGGGCATCCGCCCTTCGCCCGGGCCTGGATGCACGCGGGGATGGTCCGCTACCAGGGCCGGAAGATGTCGAAATCCCTCGGCAACCTGGTCGTGGTCCGGCAGCTCCTCGAGAGGCTGAGCCCTGCCGCGGCGCGCCTGGCGCTGGTGAGTCACCACTATCGCGGCGATTGGGAGTTTCGGTGGGACCGCGTCGAGCCGGCGGCCGCCACGGTGGATGCACTCGCCTCGCTGGTGGGCCCCAGCCCGCTGCGCGGGGCCCAACGCCCTCCCGGAGAGCTGAGCGAGGCGTTCGCGGCGGCGCTGGACGCGGATCTTGATGTGCGGGGCGCGGTCCGGGCGCTGCGCCACGCGATCCGCGCCCGCGACGTGGCGGCGGCTCGGTGGATGGGCTCGATCCTGCTCGGGGACGCGGCCCTGGTCTCCTAGACCAGATGGCGGGGGTTGTCCCCGACGTCCTCGGAGTCGGCCGTTGGTGCACCAATCGCCCACTTGCGCTGCTCGGAATCGGCAGTTGGTGCACCAATCGCCCTTTGCGCCATCGGCGCCTACTCTCCGAGCAGCCCTCGAAGCTGGTCCGCCAGCTCGCCCTGCTCCCGCGCCCGCTCCCGCAAGGACTGCCGCAGCGTCTGTACCCAGACTGCCGCAGCTACCGGGCGCGCCTGCCCAACGACGTTCCCGTGGAGGAGCGCCACCGACGTCGCCCAGGACCCGTCCGGCCTGCGCTCGCAGAGCAGGCTGTTCCGCCCCGCCGCCACCTGGAGCCGCCGCAGGGGACCGGAGCCGCGTCCGGCCCGGGTCACCACGCAGCTCCCGGGGAGCGTCGTCTCCAGTACCAGCGCCAGCTCCTCGAACAGCTGATCGAGCTCCACACCGGCGTGCTCGGCATCGGCCGCCGCCCGCACCACCTCGTCCCGACCGTCCGGCCACCAGCTCGACATCGCCATTACGACGCTACCCCGCCGGTCGGGTTCGGGGCGCCTACGCTTCGGTGCGATGGCCGAGATCCTGGTCGAGGAGGATCGCATCGTGGTCCACGTTCGGGGGGTGGACCGGATCCTCGCGCTCACCACTCGGCTCGAGGTACCTCTGGCGCACGTGCTGGGCGCGGCGCCGGATGAGGTGGAGGCGAGACGGTGGTGGCATGGCGTGCGCCGGCCGGGGGTCGACGTGCCGCACATCCTGACCGCGGGACGCTTCCTCCAGCATGGCGACCTGGTGTTCTGGGACGTGCGCGGACCGGAGGGGGCGATCGCGGTCGAGCTGCGCCACGAGCAGTACTCGAAGCTGGTGATCGGGGTGGAGGACCCGACGGCCGCCATCGAGCGCATCAACGCCGCGGTCCGAGACCTCAACTCGGACGGCTCTGGTGACCTCCCGGCAACCGCGCCGCCGGGTTGACGCCACCGCCAGGGCCGGCTGCGCTCAGGGCCGCGAGAGCTCCAGGCTCATCCCGCAGTTGGGGCAGTCCTCGTCAGGGAGCACGCTGACCAGCGTCTCGCAGTGCGGGCAGAGGACGTCCTGGCGCACCGGCGCCTCCTCTTCGCTCGCCTCCTCGTCCATCGCCGCAGGAACCTGGCCGATGTCGATCGCGGGCGCTCCACAGTTGAGGCAGAGATAGCCCTGCTGCACGATCCGGTGATCCTGGTAGGCACCGGTGTGGTCGACGTCGACCTCGGCGAACATGGCCCGGAACAGATCCCCACCGCAGCGGGCAGAACACGTCAACCACACGCCAGCCGAGCGTACGCGACGACCTCGGCGAGCGGACGTGCGAAACTGCGTGTCGATGCGCGGCTTTCTGATCGCGATCGTCCTCGGGTGCCTGCTCATCACGGGCGTCTTCTCGCTGCGGCCTGGCGGGCTGCGAGTGCAGCTGCGCCTGATGAAGCGCCGGTTCCGGGTCGCGTTCACGCTCGCCGGCATCTTCCTGGTCGTCTCCTTCGTGATCCGGGTGGCGGCGCCCACGGTCCTGATCTCGGACATCGGCATGGCCGCGCTGGGCCTGGCGACCGCGGTCGCCTTTCTGATCTGGGCTCAAGATCCGCCGCTCGAGACCACGCGGCCACCGGGCAGCCGACCCCCCCGCTGACCGACCCCTGAGCGACTGAAGCGTGCGCGACGGCCTGCCCCGGGCGTTCGGCCGCGGCCTGCACCTGCTGCTGGCGCTGGCGGCCGCCGCCCTCGTGATCTTCGTCGCGTCGGCCGGCCTCGGCCCGCTGCCCGCGCTCGGCCCGGCGCTCGACCCCGGCCGGGGCATCTGGACCTCCGCTGCCGACGCAGCCACCGAGGTACCCCAGGTGTCGCACCTGTCCGGGCTCCAGGGCCGGGTGACCGTCGCCTTCGATGCACAGGGGACGCCCCATATCGCGGCCGACAGCGAGCGCGACGCGATGCAGGTCCTCGGGTACCTGCAGGCGAAAGACCGGCTGTTCGAGATGGACCTGGAGCGGCGGCAGGCGGAAGGACAGCTGTCCGCGATCGTGGGCCCGGCCGCGCTCTCGAGCGATCAGTTCCAGCTCGACCTCGGGCTCCTGCGCACCGCCACCGACGAGTGGCGGCAGCTGCCGCCGGGCGAGGCACGCACCGACGTCCTGGCCTTCACGGCCGGCGTCAACCAGCGCATCGACCAGGACCGGGACTCCGGCGACTGGCCCCTGCTGGTCGACATGCTCGGCTATCAGCCGGCTCGGTGGCGCCCGGTCGACACCGTGATCATCCTCGGCATCCTCAACGAGGACCTCTCCTACTCGACGGAACCCCTGGTGCGCGCCCAGCTCGCGGGCACCCTCGGGATGCAGCGGACGGAGGCGTGGCTGCCCGTGCTGCCGCCGAACCCCCAGGTGCCGTACGACGCCCGTTCGCACCAGGACCAGGGAGCGGCGCCCATCCCCGAGTTGGGAGCGGTCGGCGACGTCGAGACGCAGGCGGTCACGGCGGCGCTCGAGACCGTCCAGCCGCTGCTGGTGGGGACCAGGACCCTGGGCGCCAGCAACAACTGGGCCGTCAACGGGCCCAAGTCGGCAACCGGCGGAGCGCTGATGGAGAACGACCCGCATCTCTCCCTGACGCTCCCCTCGATCTGGTACCCGGTCTCGATGACGGCGCCCGGGCTGCAGGTGAGCGGCGTAACCATCCCCGGCGAGCCACTGGTTCCGATCGGCGAGAACGCGCACATCTCGTGGGGAGCCACCGACGGGCAGGAGCTGACGACCTACTACTACCAGGAGGAGACCAGCGCTCAGCATCCCGGCGACTACTACTGGGACGGGCAGTGGACCCCGTTCAAAACCGTGACCTATCAGATCGCGGTCAAGGGCTCCGCGCCGGTGACCGACACCGTCCGCATCTCGGTGCACGGGCCGGTCATCACCCAGATGGGCGAGACGCTGGCCGTGGACTGGGTCGCCAACACGCCGGACCCGCGCGCGTTCGACGCTCTGCTCGGCATCATGCACGCCGCCGACTGGCAGCAGTTCACGTCGTCCCTGGACCTCTGGGGCGGCCCGATCCAGAACTGGATCTACGCCGACGATCAGGACGACATCGGGATCTACTCGCCCGGCTACTACCCGGTGCTCGAGAGCGGCGATCCCTTTCTGCCGCTGTCCGGGACCGGCGCCGAGGACGTGATCGGCACGATCCCGCTGAGCCAGGTGCCGTCGGTCTACGACCCGCCGGACCACATCGTCTGGTCCGCGAACCAGCGGCCGGTCCCGGACGACTACCCGTACCCCCTGGGCACGACGCTCGACTTCGACCCCGGCTATCGGGCGCAGACGATTGAAGAGGCGCTGAGCCGGCCGGGATCGCTGACCGTGCAGGACTTCGAGAACCTCGAGCTCGACACGCAGGATCAGCTGGCGGTGCAGATGCTTCCCTACCTGCTGGCGGCGACCTCCGGCCAGGTCGGCGGAGAGGCGGCGGCGGCACGAAAGCTGCTGGTCGGGTGGGACGGGCGGATGGACGCGGGGTCGGCGGCCGCCACGATCTGGGACCAGTTCTGGACCGACTACCTGAGCGCGACCTTCGGCCCCTGGTGGAACCAGGCCCAGGCATCGCACCGGACCTCGATCCTCACGCTGTCCGCGCCGCTCTCACAGGACCTTCAGGCCTGGACCGCGAGCGACCCCGACAACTCCGCGTTCGACCTGCCGGAAGGCCCGGCACGCAGCGCTCCGGAGGTGATGCGTACGGCGTTCGCGGCGGCTGTTCGCAGGCTCTCGAGGCGGCTGGGAGGCGCGCCCGGTTCCTGGCAGTGGGGGCGGGTCCACACGCGGGAGATCACGTCTCTGGCCGGGTTCGCGAGCCTCGGCTATGGGCCCGTCCGGGCGGGCGGCGACGGCTACACGCCGAACGCCGCACCGGCCGGACCGGACAGCCCCTCGTCGGCAGGGCCCAGCTGGCGGATGATCGTCGACTGGGGCGACGGCGGGACCATGTACGCGGCCTACCCGGGCGGTGCCAGTGAGAACCCGGCTTCTCCGCATTACGACGACCGGGTCCAGGGATGGTTGCGGGGAACGTACCTCGCCTTCCCGCGCACCGAGCGGGCGGCGGCGGGCAATGCCAGATCGTCGCTCTGGACCGTCTCGCCGTGACCGTGCCGCGGCTCCGGGGGCCGGTCGCCTGGGTCGCGGTACTGGGCGGCGTGGCGCTGGTCGTGGTGACACAGCCCGAGGGGCTGTGGTGGATGCCCCTGGTCACCGGATTCGCGCTCGGCGTGCTGATGCGAGGTCGCGGGGCCTGGTTGGGTGCGGTGATCACGGGGGCCCTGGGCTGGGGGCTGCCGCTGCTGTGGCAGGCACGGACCGAGCCGGTGGGTGCGGTGGCGGGCGTGCTCGGCGGGCTCCTGGGCGTCCCTGCCGCGGTCGCCCTGGCGGTGACGGTGCTGGTCGGGGTCGTGCTCGCGGTCGCCGGCGTCTGGGTGGGGATCGCGGCGCGGCGCCTGGTCAGCCGGAAGCGGGTGGCGGTGCCGCCTCCCAGCTCGACCAGCGACGAATCGTGACGCTGAGTACCGGTCCCGACGGCGGGTGGTTGCGGTACTGGTGATACTTCGCCACCAGCAGCGCCCGCGCCCGCTCCGCCTCCGCGCCCTCGGGTAGGACGCGCGCCGATCCCTCCAGGCGCACCCACCAGAGCCGGTCCCACCGCTCTTCGTACTCGTGGACCAGGACCGTCACGCGGTCGTCGTGCGTCACGTTGGTCAGCCGCTGGAGATGGGGGGTCCGCTTCGGCTTGTGGTCCACCGCCGAGACCAGCGCGTCCCCGTCGAGCGCGAAGCAGAAGGGGACCAGGTGGGGCGTGCCGTCCGGCCGCAGCGTCGCCAGCGTCGCGACGCGGGCCAGAGTCACGCGTCCCCTCGCGTCTTCCGGGCTCATGTCCACGAGTGTGCAAGATCCCCGGCCCCAGCTTTTTCAAAGAGGGACGACAATCGAGTCATGAGGGCGACCCATTCGGGAGCCGGAGCGTTCTCACTCGTGGAGACGTAGCGATGCTGCTGCTCTGGATCGTGGTGGCGCTCGGGTTCGCGATCGCGGAGGTCGCGACCGTCTCCCTGTATGCGGCGTTCGTCGCCATCGGCGCCGTGGTCGCCGCCGTCATCGCGGCCTTCCTTCCCAACCAGGAGCTGCTCCAGTTGAGCGGGTTCGTCGTCGCCTCCGGGCTGGGCGTGATCGCGGTCCGTCCCGTCGTCATGCGGCGGCTCCGCAATCCGGTGCCGGCCGAAACCCTGAGCGGAGCCCAGACCATGCTCGGCAACGTCGCCGTCATCGTCAAGCGGATCGACGGTGGTCAGCATCGGGGCCACGCTCAGATCTTCGGCGAGAACTGGCCCGCGCTCTCCGCCGAGGGAACGCCGATCGAGGTCGGCACCGAGGTACGCATCGTCGAACTTCGCGGGGCGACGCTGGTCGTCGAACCAGCGCACGCGCCCGCACTTCCCGGAGCCCCGGAGGGCTCCGATCACCCCGACCCGGATGATCCGGGTCAGTAGCGCGGCGTGCGCGCCGCATCGGAGGTAGCTGGTGATGGCCTTGGCCACCTTGGTCATCCTCGCCGTAGTGGTGCTGGTCGGCCTCTTCGTCGTGGTGTCGCTGGCGCGCACCATCCGGGTTGTCAACCAGGGGCTGGTGGGCGTGGTCCTGCGGCTCGGGCAGTTCCATACGGTCCGCAATCCGGGGCTGACGACGCTGATGCCGTACGCGGACCGATTGGTGTTGGTCGACATGCGCGAGACACCCCGCACCGGTGAGCGCATCGACGTCATCACGAAGGACAACGTGTCGCTGGCGGTGCTGATCACCGTCTTCAGCCAGGTCGTGGACCCCAGGCTGGCGCTGTTCGGGGTCAGCAACTATTTCCTGGCCATCGATCAGCTGGCGCGAACGTCGCTGCGGTCGGTGATGGGCGCGATGAACCTCGACGAGTGTCTCAGCGAGCAGGAGCTCATCAACACCCGGCTGCAAGCCGCGATGGAGTCGGTGACCGACAAGTGGGGCATCCGCGTCAACCGGGTGCAGATCCAGGAGATCACGCCACCACAGCCGATCCTGCAGGCAATGGCGATGCAGAAGCAGGCGGAACAGGAAAAGCGGGCCGCGATCCTGCGCGCGGAGGGTCAGCAGCAGGCGTCGGTCACGATCGCCGAGGGCGCCAAGCAGGCGGCGATCCGCCAGGCCGAGGGCGATCGGCAGTCCCGGATCCTGCGGGCGGAGGCGGAGCGGCAGGCTCTCATCCTGCGGGCCGAGGGCAGCAAGGAGGCGCAGGCCCTGGAAGCGGAGGGACGGGCGGCCGCGATCTCCAAGACGTACGCGGCGATCCAGGCGCAGCATCCGACCAAGGAGCTGATCGCCGTGCTCCAGCTGGACACCCTGGGTCGCGTGGCGTCGAGCGACAACGCCAAGGTCGTGGTCCCGGTGGAGACGGCGGGGCTGCTCGGGGCGACCTCCGCGCTCAGCTCGCTGCTGGGGCCGGCGGCGTCGCCCAACGGTACGGCTCCGGAGACCGCAGCGCTGCCCGCGTCCGGACAGCCGGCTTCGGGGTCGGGCGGCAGCTAGAGGCGCCGCGGAGGCGGCCGGGCCCCGGCGCCGAGTAGGATTCGGCGCCGGGACCGCACCGCGGCCCGTCCTGGCACTTCGCGCATTCGCTGAGGAGCACCGCCTTGTCCGACCTCCATCAACCGCCTGACGACGACCAGCAGCTGACCCGATCGGCGGATCCCGAGGACGGGGAGGACGAGGACGAGGAGGACGAGGACGGCGAAGAGGGTGCCTTCGCCACCATGGAGGGTCGGGTTCAGCAGGCGACCCAGGTGGCGCAGGACGTCGCGCGTGCCGCGCTCCCGGTCGAGGCTCCCCCGAGCTGGAATGCGACCGCGCACCAGGAGCTGATCATCGCCATCCTCCGCGACTGGTCGAAGAACGGGACCGAGGAGCTGGTGGAGGAGGACGTCACCAACCTCTCCGCCTTCACTCGCATCGCGGCCGGAGCCGGTACCTCGGCACCCCTCGAGCTTCGCGAAGCGACGTTCGTGGCGGTGCTGCGCGCGCTGCTCGAGGACTGGGTCGCGAACTGGTCAGGGGGCGACGACGACGAGGACGAGTAGGGCGGGCGCCGGCTACGTGATGGCCGCCGCCAGGTCCTGATAGGGAGGGACGAGGGCCTCCCATCGCGGCCCGGGGTCGCCGCGCTCCCGCCCGGCGAGGTGGGCGGCGAGAGTTTCGGCGTGGATCTGCCACCCGGCGCCGTAGAACGCGATCTTGTCCAGCGGGAGGCCGCGCACCTCGATGACCAAGATCGTCTGGTCGCCCTCCGGGGTGAGCGTGGCCTCGATGGCCTCGTCGAAGGGGTCCGCGCCCTGTCCCTTCCGCCAGGACTCGTCGGATTCGCGGGTCGTCACCCGCAGGTGCCGCGGCCGTTCGCAGGCTTCCACGCGCCCGTTGCCCTCCCAGCCGTCGGATTCGATCACGAGCCGGAACGTTCCACCGGGCCGCAGGTCGCCCTCGACGTCGCCGTACCAGGCCGCCAGGCGCCCGGGATCGGTCAGCGCCGACCACAGGGTTTCGATGTCGGTGTCGTACCGGTCCTCGATGCGCACGACGCCTTTGCCGTCCGCCGATCGAAGGCTGCCCAGGATGCGGGTACCGGAATGTGGGTTGCTCGTCATCTGGTGTTCCACCCTAGCCGTCCGAAGGAGCTCGATTGTCGGCACTCGGGGCCGCTGATTGCCCCGGAAAGCCCCAATTGCCGGCATATAGGGGAGATGGGCAGAGCAGGCAGATGGGGGGCAGCGGGTGCCGGAGCCGGGAGGCAGGTGGGGCGCTGCGGTTTCATGGAGAGGAGCCCCAGCTGGCTCGGAGGGTGGCGTCGTGCTTGCCGGCTGAGGAGAGAGCTGGTCTCTGCCTCGTCCGAGTGATTGCCAACTTTGGGCCGGCCACGGAAGACCCGTTTGAGGAAAGAGGGCAGATCCCGGGAGATCGGGCCCGTCTGCCGGATATGAGTGGGAGCCGTTGCCGGCTTCTCCAACCGCGTCCTGGGACCGTGGCCGTCGGGAACCGCGTCCACTCGTCGGTGCCGGGCTGGAGAACCAGAGCACGGAGGTGTGCGGTGAGCGAGAGACGGTTGGTAGGCATCGACTTGGGGATTACCTCGAGGCACACGGTGGCGGTGTTAGGGGGAGACTCCAGCACCGTCTGCCGGAGAAGTTGCGTGGCGACCCAGGCGAGCCTGACCGAGATCGAGCAGGCGGCGCTGGCGGGAACCGAGCCGGGGCTGCAGCTGGAGGTGGTGATGGAGGCGACCGGGCCCTCCTGGGGTCCAGTGGCGTACTTCTTCGCCCGGCGCGGGCATCGGGTGTACCGGGTCAGCTCAGCCAAGGCGGCAGCGCTGCGTAAGGCGCTCTCCAGGAACGCCAAGACCAACAGCATCGATGCTCAGACGCTGGCCAGGCTGCCGCTCGTCGACCCTCAGGGGGTCTATCCCTGGCGGCCACCGAGCCGAGCCCAGGCAGCACTCGACCGCCGCGTGCGAGCCTGTGCACGGCTGACCAAGCAGAGCAGCCAGAGCAAGGTGCGGCTGCGGGCGCTGGTCCGGGAGTCGCTTCCCATGACGCCGCTTGGGGCTGTGCTGAGCAAGACCGAGCTGGCGCTGCTGGAGCGCACGGGGGCGGACCCCGACCAGATCCTGAAGCTGGGACGGACCCGGCTGACGAGGCTGATCAGCAAGGTCTCGGCCAAGCACCTGGGTGTGGAGGTAGCGGAACGTTGGCTGGAGGCGGCAGCGCAGTCGCGGGTGCTTTACGGGGAGGGGGCGGAGATCGCGTTCGCCGAGCGTGCCCGTGAGATTCGCACCGAGGTGCACCTGCTGGCGGCGTACCAGGCGGAGCTGGTGGAGCACGAGCGGGGGCGCGAGGCTGCCTATCAGCAAGTCGACCCCGAGCAACTGGCGCGCAGCCTGTCGGGGGTGGCCGAAGCCGGTGGTCCCACGGTGCTCGCCGGCATCGGAGAGGTCGGCCGCTTCCGCAACGGCAGCCGCCTGGTCTCCTTCACCGGTCTTGCTCCGCGGGCCTCCCAGACGGGTGAGAGCGACCGCAAGGGACAGCCGATGTCCAAAGCCGGTCCCCGACTCCTGCGCACGGCGCTGATTCGAGCCGCCGACACCGCTCGCACTCAGGACCCCCAGCTGGCGCGCATCTACTACGAGCAGATGACCAACCGCGGTGCCAACCACCTCAAGGCGCTCTGCGTGGTGGCAACTCACCTCACCCGGCGTCTCTACGCGGTGATGGTTCGGCAGACCCCCTACCAACTCCGTGACACCGATGGACGGGCGATCACAGGGGAGCAGGGCAAGGCGATCGTGGCCGCCCACTGGACGGTGAGCGAAGAGGTTCGACGCCGACGTCGCAGCCGCACGACGAGGAAGGCCCCTCAGCAGGTACAGAGACCTGCACTCAACGCCAATCGCGGAATCACGAGGCGACCTTCCTCGACCTCGATACTGCCACCTTCCGCGACTCCCCACGACCCTGCCGAGGGCGGAACAAATGTTCCCACTTGACAGCCACTACCCCCTTAGGAAATCACTCGGGGGGTAGAACGACGGCAGGAGGTGTGAGATGACGACGATCCACGTGGCACTCGACGACGGACTGCTCATCCTGCGCGGCGATGACGGCGGCTGGAACGCCGAGCCCCGGCTCGAGGGCATGTCCCCGCGGTGCCTGGCGGCGGACCCGTCCAACCCCGAGCGCGTCTGGTGCGGCACTGATCGCGCCGGGCTCTGGCGCAGCGGTGATGCGGGGGCGGGGTGGCTCGCGGTGGGGGACGGCGAGCTGGGCGGCCGGGCCATGAGCGCGGTCGCGGTGGCGCCGGGCGAGGAGGCCGTCTACGCCGGGAGCGATCCCAGCGCATTGTGGCGGACCGAGAACGCGGGTCGGCGGTGGGAGGCGCTGCCCGCCCTCAACGCGCTGCCGTCGTCTCCCTCCTGGAGCTTCCCGCCGCGTCCCGACACCAGCCATGTCCGCTGGATCACGCTCGAGCCGGGGGCGGCCGATCGCCTCTACGTCTGCATCGAGGCCGGCGCCCTGGTGCGCAGCAGTGACGGCGGCCGGACGTGGACCGACCGCGTGCCGGGCGGACCGTGGGACACTCACACGCTGGCGGTGCACCCGGACGCGCCGGGGCGCCTCTACTCGGCGGCCGGCGACGGGATGGGGATGCCCGGACACGGCTACAACGAAAGCCGCGACGGTGGCGACACCTGGGCCCAGCCGGACGCGGGAATCGAGCACCACTACCTCTACGGCCTGGCCGTCGACTCCGCGGATCCGGACACGATCGTGGTTTCCGCGGCGGACACCGCCCAGCACGCACACAACCCGTACGCCGCCGAGTCGTTCGTCTACCGGCGCAGCCGGACCGATCCCTGGATCGAGGTTCGCGACGGCCTTCCGGCGCCGAAGGGAACCCTCCGCACCCTGTTCGCGGCCGACCCGGCACGGCGGGGGACCTTCTACGCGGCGAACAACCGGGGCGTGTTCCGTTCGGAGGACGCGGGTGCCGGCTGGGAGCCGGTCGGGGCGAAGCTCGGTGACCTGGTCCGGAACCGCGGCGTCCACGCCATCGCGGTCACTGTCTGAGCGCCCACTCCAATCCCGTTTTCGCGTGAATCGGCATGCCGCGGAGCGGCACCCGAGGGGATGAAAATGGGCTGACAGCGAGTGGCCCGCAACCGTGTTTGGTCGGCGGGAGACCGAGCGTGAATCTGGGCCGGTGAACTGATGGCACCCGCGATTGTGGCCCGATGGGGCGAGAACACGCAGAGGAAACTCTGTTCCGAGCAGTTCACCCGCTGACCCATTTCAGCCAGGGAGGGTGGTCGGTCATGGAGGTGGTCGTCGAGCGCTGCTGCGGGCTGGACCTGCACAAGAAGACGGTGGTGGCCTGGCTGCGAACCCCGGAGGGGGAGCAGGTGCGCAGGTTCGGCACCATGACCCGGGAGTTGCTGAGGCTGTTGGAGTGGCTGCAGCGGGAACGGGTGAGGGTGCTGGCGATGGAGAGCACGGGCAGCTACTGGAAGCCGGTCTACAACCTGTTGGAAGGACAGGGGATGGAGTTGATGCTGGTCAACCCAGCGCATATGAAGGCGGTCCCTGGACGCAAGACCGACGTCAAGGATGCGCAATGGATTGCTGACCTGCTGCGCCACGGGCTGCTCACCGCGAGTCGAGTTCCGGAGCGTCCGCAGCGAGAGCTGCAAGAGGCGATGCGCTACCGGCAGCGCCTGATCGAGGATCGTGCGGATGAGGTACGCCGGCTGCAGAAAGTCTTGGAGGGGGGAAACATCAAGCTCGGCGACGTGGCCACCGACGTGCTCGGCAAAAGCGGTCGCATGATGCTCGAGCAGCTGGCGTCGGGGGAGACGGATAGCGACCAGATGGCGGGGCTGGCACAGGGCAAGCTGCGAACCAAGCGTGCCTCTCTGAGCCTGGCGTTGGAGGGCTCGGTGGGTCCTCATCAGCGCTTCATGCTCAAGCGCTTGCTCGAGCACATCGAGTTCTTGGAGGGCGAGATCGACGCGGTGAGCCAGGAGATCGAGGCCCGCATGCGCCCTTTTGAGCCGGTCTTCGCCAGGCTCGAGCAGATCCCTGGCATCGGCAGACGCAACGCGCAACGGATCCTGGCCGAGATCGGTCTTGACATGCGCTACTGGCGCAACGACAAGGCCTTCGCCTCCTGGGCCAAGCTCTGCCCCGGCAACAACGAATCGGCGGGCAAGCGACGATCGAGCTGGATCGGAGCCGGCAACCAGTTCCTGCGTGGCGCGCTGGTGGAAGCCGCGCAGGCAGCGGCACGGGCGAAGGACTCGTACTTCTCCGCCCTCTATCACCGCCTCAAGGCCAAGCGGGGAGCCAAGCGCGCTCTGATCGCGGTCGCACACGCGATCCTGGTCACCATCTACCACCTGCTCAAGGACGGCACCTACTACCAGGACCTGGGTGCCGACCACTTCGATCGACGTGATCGCGAGGCCCTGGTCCGACGCAACGTCCGACGTCTCGAGCTTCTCGGCTACCACGTCAGCCTCAGCCCCGCTGCATGACTGCTGCATGACGCCACTCGGCGGGGCTTTTTCAGAGGAAACCGGGACTATGGAGGCATCCAAAGACCCGATTTCGCGCGAATACGGAGGTAAGCCGGCCCTAGCGGGCGGTGGCGAACGCCTCGCGCAGAGCGGCCGCGATCTCATCCCAGGCCACGGCGGTACGATCGAAGATCCCGGCCTGCCGAATGAACCCGTGCAGCATGCCCGCCTGCTCGACCACCTCCACCGCGACTCCGTCCTCGGCGAGCCGGTTCGCGTAAGCCAGCCCTTCGTCGTGCAGCACGTCGTACTCCGACAGTTCCACGAATGCCGGTGCCGCCCCGGCCAGCGAATGCTGTCGCAGCGGCGCCGCCTCGGGATGGAAGCGGTCGCGGTCGCCCAGGTAGTGGTGCCAGAACCACTCCATGTCGGCGGCCGACATCCCGTGGCCGCTCGCGTACTCGCGATACGAACGGGTCTGGAGGTCGGCGTCGGTCACCGGGTAGATCAGCACCTGCAGCGCGAGCCGGAGGCCGGCATCGCGGGCACGGAGCGCGAGCACCGCCGCCAGGTTCCCCCCTGACGAGTCCCCGCCGACCGCCACCGGTCCGGGCTCGGTCGCCGCGACCGTCCGCAGCACCGCCCAGCCGTCGTCCAGCCCGGCCGGAAACGGGTGTTCGGGAGCCAGCCGGTAGTTCACCGAGATCACACGGCAGGGTGTCCGTACTGCGATCGCCCGGCACGCCGAGTCGTGGGTGTCCAGCGACCCGATCACCCACCCGCCGCCGTGGAGGTAGACCAGGGTCGGAAGCGCCCCGTCCGGGCTTGGATCGTACCCGCGTACCGGCACGCCGGCGATCGTGTCGTCGCGTACCGAGGCGACCGGCGTCGGGGGGCCGGCCACGGCGGCCACGCCCGCCTCGTTCTGCGCGCGTGCCTGCTCGGGCGTCAGGTCGGCGTACGAGGGCACCGCCGCCTCGGCCTGACGGATCAAGAACGCTTCCACCTGCGGATCGTGGCTCATGCGGCCAGCGTAAGGCACGACCCCCGCAGGCCGAATGCCCCCCGGTCCGCGGCCGTGCGGGCTGCCGCCCTCGCCTCAGAGCCGGCGCAGACGCACCTCGACGACCCCGTGGTCGGGCCCCTTGACCAGCACCAGCCGCGCCCGATCGCGCGTGGGCAGGATGTTCTGCCGCAGATTGGGCCCGTTGATGCCATCCCAGATGGCGCCCGCGGTGGCGACCGCCTCCTCGTCGTCGAGCTTCGCGAAGCGGGTGAAGAACGACCGCGGGTTCTGGAACGCGGAGTCGCGCAGAGCCAGGAAGCGCTGAACGAACCAACTCTTGACGTCGCGTTCCATCGCGTCCACATAGATCGAGAAGTCGAAGAAATCGGAAACGAAGGTGTGCGGACCGTCACCCGCGTGAGGGTCGGGGACCTGGAGCACGTTGAGCCCTTCCAGGATCAGGATGTCGGGTTGGCGCACGACCTGGTACTCGCCGGGGACGATGTCATAGATGAGGTGGGAGTAGACGGGCGCCAGCACCTCCTCCTGGCCCCCCTTGACGGCTGCCAGGAAGCCGAGCAGCCGGCGGAGATCGTAGGTCTCGGGAAAGCCCTTGCGGTCGAGCAGGTCCCTCGGTCGCAGGTAGGCCGTGGGGTAGAGGAATCCGTCGGTCGTCACCAGGTCGACCTTCGGGTGGTTGGGCCAGCGTGCGAGCAACGCCTGCAGGATGCGGGCGGTGGTGCTCTTGCCGACCGCGACCGAGCCGCCGAGGCCGATGACGAACGGCACGTGCCGGGCGGGCGTGCCCAGGAACAGGTCCGCGACCACGTTGAGGTTCTGCGCCGCTCCGACGTACAGGTTGAGAAAGCGGGAGAGCGGCAGGTAGACGTCCCGCACCTCGTCCAGCGAGATGACCTCGCTGAGGCCCCGGAGCTGTGCCAGGTCGGTATCGGTCAGCGTCAGCGGGGTCGCGGCCCGCAGGCGCGCCCACTGCTCGCGGCTGAAGTCGGCGTACGGCGAGTAGGGGTCGTCCTGGGGGCCGGGGAGGTCGGCGGAGTCCGTGACCATCGTGGGAAGGGTAACCCGCGGCGAAGATTTGGTTTCATGAGCGGATGCTTCGCCGCACGTTTTCCGTCGACGAGGCGAACGCCGCGCTGCCCGAGGTACGCCGCCTGACGGAACGGGTCGTCGAGCGCAGCCGCCGGCTCCCCGAGCTGCACGAGGAGCTCCGGATCCGCACCTACCGGGCGCACCGGTACGGGGCCCCCGCGGACAGCCAGGAGGCCGTCACCTTCGCCGCCGCCGATCTGCGCAGGGCCGAATCCGACCTTGCCGACAGCCTGCGCGATCTGGGGCGCGCCGGCGTCGACCTCAAGGACGCCATGGAGGGAGTCGTCGATTTCCCCTCGATCCGTGAGGGACGGGTCGTCGAGCTCTGCTGGCGGGTGGGCGAGCCGGAGGTGACCCATTGGCACCCGGTGGGCGGCGGCTTCCGGAGCCGGCACCGCCTGCCGTAGCACCGAACCGGGTCCCCCAACGTCCGCGGAGACGGCCGTTGGTGCACCAATCGCCCACTTGCCCTGCTCGGAATCGGCAGTTGGTGCACCAATCGCCCTTTGCCTCTCGACGGGATCAGGGACTGGCGACCGTCGGGTGGTGCGACCCCTGAAACGCCGCTCCCGGTTTCCACGGCAGCCCGAGCGCCGGCAGCAGCCAGCGGTCGCCGCCGATCCAGCCGCAGACCCGCCAGGAGAGGATGAGGAAGATCCCGAACATGCCCAGGATCGGGTTGATGCTGACGGTGCCGGCGAGCATGTAGTTGAAGTTCATCAGCACACCGAAGACAGCCGCGATGCCCGTCAACACACCGAGCAGGATCCCGACGCCGACCAGGAACTCCCCCCACGTGATGAGGAACGAGAAGAAGCCCGGTGCGTTGAGGACGACGTGCTGAAGGAACCACGCGTACCAACCTTGCACGCCCGGGTTGGAGCCGGAGCTCTGCTTCAGCGCGCCCGAGACAAAGCCCTTCATGGCCGTGCCGCTGGTGCCCCATGCCGGTGAGGTGATCTTCCCCAACCCGGATGAGATCCACGTCGCGCCGACGTCCATCCGGAGGACGAACCACATCGGCGCTGACGACCCCGACCCCAGAAAGAAGCGCGAGATCGACGGCTCGGGAAACGCCTCGTCCGGGTGCGGCTTCAAACTGGTCCGCTCCCCGGCGTAGCGAATGAAGGCCAGGATCAGTGCGATCACGAACAGCGCCAGCAGCGCCCAGCCCCAGCCGTCGTCAGACACCGGGTGAGCTTCGCCCAGGATGATGTGGACGAGCGTGTACAGACCCGCGATCACGACCACCAGGAACTCAAGCCATCCGACCACTGTCTTTGGCATCAGCTCACCTCCTCCGGATCCAGAGGCTCCACAGCTCTCGTCGCCCGGTAACGATACGGGGGCCGCGCGCGACCGGTTGGACGGCCGCCCACCACCCTCGACAAAAGTTGCCACCCCGCGTGGCGGTTGCCTAATGAGTGGCGTCAGGCGGCTCGCCGCCCCCGGAGGGGCCGCCGCCCGGCACGTGGCGCGACCGGGGCCACGATCATCCAGGCCGCGGCGGCCAGCGTGCCCACCGCGGCTCCGGCCACCAGCAGCGGCAGGAAGTTGAGGACGACGTCGGGGCCGGAGACGAACTGCTCGGTCGACGCCAGCCGGATCCCTCCTACGGAAAGTTCACGGTGCCATTGCGCCAGGAGCCGCACACCGCCGGCGCAGACCGCCTCCGCGACCAGCAGGCACAGGGCCCAGGTGCCGAGCACCCCGACCAGGGGCGGCGCCGCCCGCGGCCGACCGGATGGGAGGTGCAGCTTAGCGTGCTCGTGATCCGCCGGCGCCCAGATCAGCAGCGTCGTCCCGCGGTGCTCGCACTGGATCCACCTCGGGAGCCGGGCCAGCCGGCCGGCGCGCCAGAGGTCGGGGACCGATCCCACGGTGTTGGCGACCAGGATCGCGATTGCGATGCCGGAGGTTGCCGGCACCAGCAGCAGCGCGAGGGCGGCGAGGTCGATCACCACCAGCGGCAGCAGCATCGTGAGCAGAGCCTGCTGCCGGCTCAACCGGGCCCGGCCGGCGACGTGAACGTAGGGCACCAGCCGGCGGACACCCCAGAGCACCCGCGGCTGCCCGCCCAGCGCGCGCACGGCAAGCGCATGCACCGCTTGGTGAGCCACCACGGTCACCGACAGCCCGGCCAGCGCGTCGAGCCAGGTGACCTGGACGGTCTGATACAGCAGGAACGCCAGCGCCCCGGCGCCGGCGGCAGAGATCAGGAACGCGGCCAGCGCTCCCAGCGCCCAGGCTCCAGTCAGATCGTCCGAGTCGGCCAGCATGAGCAGGGGCCGGCTGGAGCGGGGGACCCTCACCGCTCCACCTCGCTCCCGCCCCCGCCGCTGCTCAGTGCCCGCCGGCTCGACGGGGCCGCCCGCTCAGCGACCGCGGGACCCCGTCGCCCAGGCTGCGCAGTGACTCGCGGACGGTGCGTGCCAAGCCTTCCGGGTCGAGACCCCGCTCCGCCAGGATGTCGGCCGCGCTGGCGTGCGCGAGGTACTCGTCGGGGAGCGCCGCCAGCCGTACACGGCCCGCCAGTCCATGTGGCGCCAGTGCTTCCAGGACGGCGGCCCCGAACCCCCCCGTGATCACGTTGTCCTCGGCGGTCACCAGCACCGGGTAGCGGGCGGCGAGCTCCGGCAGCCGGGCATCCAGGGGCTTGATCCACCGCGCGTTGACGACCGCGCACTCGATGCCCTCCTCGCGCAGCAGGTCGGACGCAACCGCGGCCACCTCCACCATCCGTCCCACCGCGAGGATCGCGGCCTGGCCGCCCTGGCGCACCGAGTCCCAGTGCCCCACCGGCAGCGGCTCCACCGGCAGGTCGGGCGTGGCGGGCGCGACGCCCTTGGGGAAGCGGATGGCGATCGGTCCGTCCAGCGTGAGCGCGGTCTCGAGCAGTGCGCACAGCTCGGTCGCGTCGGCGGGAGCGGCAATCCGCAGGCCCGGCACCATCCGCAGGTAGGAGAGATCGAAGGTGCCCTGCGCGGACGCGCCGTCGCTGCCGGTCACCCCCGCCCGATCGAGCAGGAACACGACCGGCAGGTGGTGCAGTCCGACGTCCATCAGCATCTGGTCGAACCCGCGCTGGAGGAACGACGAGTAGACGCAGACGATGGGACGGAAGCCGCCCAGGGCGAGCCCGGCGGCGAAGGTGACCGCGTGCTGCTCACAGATCCCGACGTCGTAGAACCGCTCGGGGAACTCGCGCTGGAAGTCGAGGAGCCCGGTCGAGGACGCCATGGCGGCGGTGATCGCGACCACCTCGGGATGCCGCTGCGCCGCGTCCATCACGGCCGCACCCGCCACGTCGGAGTACGTCAACGAGGTCGAACGCGGGCGCCCGGTGAGCGGATCCGAGAGCGGGCTCACCTGGTGCAGCTTGTCGATCTCGTCGTCGATCGCGGGCCCGTACCCCCGACCCTTCTCCGTCATCACATGGACCAGGGTCGGGGTCCTCCGCTGCTTGGCCCGCCGCAGCAGCCACTCGAGCTCGAGCAGGTCGTGGCCGTCCGCGGGTCCGGCGTAGGTCAGGCCCAGCGCGTCGAAGACGTTGCTCGGCTGCAGGAGCTGCTTCACAGACTCCTTCATCCGGCGGGCCGCCTCGTGCGCGCCGTCGCCGACGCCCGGCAGGTCCTTGAGGCGGAAATCGAGCTCCGACTTGAGCCGGTCGTAGCGCGGATCGAGGCGGAGCTGCGCGAGGTGACGCGCCATCCCGCCGACGGTCGGCGCGTACGACCGGCCGTTGTCGTTGAGGACGATCAGCAAGTTGCCCGGCTCGTGATAGGCGATCTGGTTCAACGCCTCGTACGCCATGCCACCGGTCATCGCGCCGTCCCCGATCACCGCCACCACGTGCCCCTCTTCGCCGCGGCGCAACTTCGCCTCGGCCAGCCCCAGCGCATACGAGAGCGAGGTCGAAGCATGGCTGTTCTCGACCAGGTCGTGCTCGCTCTCCGCCTGGCTCGGGTACCCGGAGATGCCGCCCTCCTGACGCAGGGTGTCGAAGAGCTGGGCACGGCCGGTGAGCAGCTTGTGGACGTAGGCCTGGTGCCCGACGTCCCACACGATCTGGTCCCGTGGGCTTTCGAACACCCGGTGGAGGGCCACCGTCAGCTCGACGACGCCCAGGTTGGGCGAAAGGTGCCCTCCGTTGTGCGCGACCCCCTCGACCAGCAACTGCCGAATCTCCTGGCAGAGCTCGTCGAGCTGCGCGTAGTTGAGACGGTGCAGGTCGGCGGGAGAATGGATGGCTTCGAGCACGCTCCCGAAAGACTACCGCGCACTGTGGCCGCTGGGCATCAGTTCGAACCTGGAGGAGCCGGAGTTCTCAGCCGATGACGGCCTGGGTCTGGAGGGTCAGGGAGACCAGGCGCCCCTCCGGGTCCACCACCCGGGTCTCGACCAGGATCGTGGTGCGTCCGGCGTGGAGGGGCCGGCGGTCCCCTCGACCGCTCCGCCGCGCACCGCCCGGATGAAGTTGGTCTTCGACTCCAGCGTCACGGTGCGCCGCCCTTCCGGGAGGTTGAGATAGGCGCAGAGCCCGCCCAAAGAATCGGCCAGGGTGAGCAGCGCGCCGCCGTGCAGGATGCCCCGGGCCGTGCAGCTTCGCTCTGACCAGCGGAGGCGTCCGCGTACCTCCTCCGGACCGGCTGACACCACCTCGATCCCGACCAGGCGGGCGAACGGCATCAGCTCGATCAGCTCCTCCGGAGTCGGTGCCATCCGGTCACCATAGAGTCGTGGTGAAGAAGGTCGTCGAGGACCGCAACGGCGCCCGGGCGACGGGTGTTGAGGAGGGCATGACGATGCTCTTCTCGCCCACGCTCGAAGCGCCGGCCGTACCGGCCCCGGAGCTGGCCTGGCCGCAGCCGGGTCCCACGCATTTCACCCGAGTCCCCTCGCCGATCGGAGAGCTGCTCCTGTCAGGCGATGGGGAGTCTCTGACCGGGCTCTGGATGCGGCCCGACGCGTACCCGAACCCGGACGCCGCCGAGTGGATCCGCGACGACGGCCTGTTCGCGGAGGCCCGGCGGCAGCTGGACGCCTACTTCGCGGGAGAGCTCCGCGAGTTCGATCTCCCGCTCGCGCCGGCCGGCACGCCCTTCCAGCGCGCGGTCTGGGAGGCGCTTCTCACGATCCCGTTCGGGGCGACGCGGACGTACGGAGCGATCGCCCGCCAGGTCGGCCGTCCGGACCGGGCCCGGGCGGTGGGCGCCGCCAACGGGCGCAACCCGATCTCGATCGTGATTCCCTGCCACCGGGTGATCGGTGCCGGCGGGGACCTGGTCGGCTACGGGGGCGGCCTGCCGCGCAAGGCATGGCTGCTCAGCCTGGAGCGGACGGGCAAACCATCCCGCCCGCCCGCGATCGCCTAGACGATCGCCTCTGCCGTTTGCCGGGAAGGGGTCTCGCCCGGCGGCCTCGAACCCGGCCGCTTCCCGGCAGACGGCTCCCGATTCCTCTACAAGGGGGGGATGTCGGGCATCTGTTACTGGACGGCGCTCGAGCTGCGCGCCGCCGTGGACCGCCGGGAGCTTTCCGCCCGCGAGATCGTCCAGGCGCACCTGGAGCAGGTCGAGCGCGTGAACCCGGCGGTGAACGCCGTCGTCACGCTGGTCGCCGAGAAGGCCCTCGTCGCCGCCGATGGCGTGGACCGCGCGCTGGCGGCGGGGGAGAGGCTGGGACCGCTGCGCGGGCTGCCGGTCGCGCACAAGGACCTCCACGACACCGCGGGCATCCGCACCACCTACGGGTCGCCGCTGTGGGCGGACCACGTCCCTGACCGCGACGACCTGATCGTGGAACGGATCCGCGCCGCAGGTGGAATCACGATCGGGAAGACCAACACACCAGAGTTCGGCGCCGGTTCCCACACCTTCAACCCCGTCTTCGGCGCCACTCGCAACCCGTACGACCCCACCCGCTCGGCCGGGGGTAGCAGCGGCGGGGCGGCCGCCGGCCTCGCCTGCGGGATGTTCGCGGTCGCCGACGGCAGCGACACCGGGGGCTCGCTCCGCAATCCCGCCTCGTTCAACAACGTGGTCGGCTTCCGGCCGTCGCCGGGCCGGGTTCCGAATTGGCCGAACCAGCTGGGCTGGACGACCCTCAACGTGAAGGGTCCGATGGCGCGCACGGTCGCCGACACGGCGCTGCTGCTCTCGGCCGTGGCGGGACCGGATCCGCGCGCGCCGATCTCGTTGGAGACCCCCGGATCGTTCTTCGACGCGCCCCTGGGTCGTGACCTCCGAGGCCTACGCGTGGCCTGGTCGCCCGACCTCGGCGGTCGGGTTCCGGTGGAGGCGGACGTCGCCGAGGTGGTGCGTCGGGCGGCGAGCGTGTTCGCCGATCTCGGCTGTGAGGTCGAGGAGACGTGTCCGGACCTGGCGGGGGCGGACGAGGTGTTCCTGACGCTCCGTGCCTGGATGTTCGAGGTCTCCTTCGGCGCACTCCTCGACGCCGATCCGCCGCAGGTCAAGGAGACCATTCGCTGGAACGCGGAGCAGGGCCGGAAGCTCAGCGGGGCCGACCTGGGGCGAGCGGAGGTGCTGCACACCGCGCTCCACGAGCGGATGGTCGCGTTCTTCGGCTCCTACGACGTCCTGCTGCTGCCGGTCAGCCAGGTCCCTCCCTTCCCCATCGAGATCGAGTACCCGACCGAGGTGGCGGGCGTGCGGATGGAGACCTACCTGGACTGGATGCGCTCCTGCGCGTTGATCAGCGCCACCGGCTGCCCGGCCCTCTCGGTGCCCGGCGGGTTCACCACCGGCGGTCTGCCGGTAGGCGTGCAGCTGGTGGGGGCGCCGCGCGCCGACCTGGACGTCCTGCAGCTCGGCCATGCCTTCGAGCGGGCGACCCGGCACGGCTCGTGCCACCCCGCGATCGCGGTGGTCACCTAAGCGGTCGTTGGTGCACCAACCGCCCTCTTCGGGTGGGCGGAGTGGGTGATGGGTGCACCAACGGCCTTTTCGGTCAGCGGTTTTTGGGGGGCCAGGCGGTGTCCACCGGCTTGCCGTCGACCTCGACCTCGACCTGGTCGCCGTAAAAGCTGAGGTGGCCCTCGATCTCGCGTACGCCGTTGAACGGCTCCGGGTAGACCCAGGCGACATCCCCACCCCGGGGATGGGCGTCGAGCGCGTAGTAGGAGGCCCAGCCCTTGTAGGGGCAGTGGGAACTGGTCGCGGTCGGCGTCAGAAGGTCAAGGCGGCAGTCGCCCGCCGGGAGGTACCACCGATTGGTCAGCCCGGTCTCGCTGAGAATTCTGGCCTGACGCGACTCCCCCAGCACCTCGCCGGCGGCCGTGACGCGGACGTGACGGCCCGACTGGCGGACGTCGGTCCGGTGGTAGGGGTCCCGAAGGTGCCCCTGGACCTCCTCCTCCTCGTCGTACCAGGCGTCGAGCGGGTCCCAGTAGAAGGCTGCGTACGGCGCCAGCCACTCCACCTCCGGGATCGGCGTCGGATAGCTCCAGGCGGCGTTCTCCGCGGTGCGACCGCCGGCCGAAACCGACCAGTAGCTCGCCACGCCTTTGAAGGAGCAGGTGGTGTGGTGGTCGGTCGGGGTGAGCAGGTCCCGCCGGACGTCTTCCCACGGGACGTAGAGCTGAGGGAGGAGGTTCGACTCGTGGAGCAGCTGCCCATGATCGGTGTCGAAAACCGTCTCGCCGCCGAAGGAGGCGCGGACACGGCGGGGGAAGGGGTGCATGAAGAGGCGGTGGGCCGGGGCGTCGATGGTGAAGTTGACCTCTTCCGGGAGGTGGCTGGCCAGTGGGGCTCCCCGAAACGTCAGGCTCATGTCTCCATCCTGCGCCCCCGGTCGGCGCCGTCTGTGCACGGATGGGTCCTTCGACGGAACGTAGAGCACCGATCCGCTGGCAAACGGCGTCTCGTCGGCGCGGGATAGGCTTGATGTTCGACGTGAGCGAGGAGGCAGAGCGGGACGCGCGGGCGAAGGTCGCCGAGCACCTCCGCCGGGTGGGGCGGGAGATGGGCGCGGTCAGCCGCAGCGTGGCGCGCTCGATCGAGCTCCACCCGACCCAGCTGCTGGCCCTCGATCACCTGCTCCGCGGGGGGCCGTCCTCTCCCGGGCAGCTTTCGGACGCCCTCGATCTCAGCACCGGTGCCACCACACCTCTGATCGACAACCTGGAGACGCTCGGACACGTCCGCCGCGAGCCGGACCCGCATGACCGGCGCCGGAGCGTCCTGGTGCTTACCGATCACGCGCGGACCGAGAGCCGAGAGGCGTTTCGCCCACTCGGCAAGCGGTTCGCCGGCATGCTCGACCACTATTCCGCCGAGGAGCTCGAGATCATCGACGGGTTCATGACCGAGCTGCGGCAGAACCTCCGCGATTACGCCGCCGAGCGCGACGCGCTCCTGTCCAGGAGACGCCGGTCGAAGCGGGGCATGCCGGGTCCGTAGCCGTTGTGGTGGGCCGCCCGCCGCCGGAGCCCCGGGATCAGACCGAGCAGGCGGAACACCGCGTCGGGGGCCAGGGGCTTGCCCTGGGTGAGCAGTCGCCGGGTTCGCGCCTCCGTTCGCACCTGCTCCGCCTGCACCTTGCGGATGGCGGGCTCGCGCTCGGCCTGGATCTCGGCGAGCACGGACTCGGTGACCTGCCCCTGGCTGCCGAAAAGCGCGGGGATCAGGTGATTGGCGGCCACGATCGAGTCCTGGATCGCCATCAGGATGCCGTTTCCCCCAACCGGGGAGATGACGTGCGCGGCGTCGCCCAGCAGGAGCAGGCCGTCCCGGTGCCAGCGGGGGACGCGGGCGATCTCCACGTTGAGAAGCGTGACCTGGCGCCACTCTCGAAGCTCGGCAACGCGCGCGGCCAGCCAGGGCACGTGCCCCGAGACGAAGTCCCGAATCGGCCCCACCCCCGCCTCGCGCGCCTCCGGGTACCCGCCCGGTCGGATCACGTATCCGACCTGCCACGCGTCGGGGCGGCTGATCAGCGCCACGTAGTGGTCGCTCCCGAAGTAGAGGGAGAGGTCGGCATCCTCGGGGTCCGCCTCCTCGCGCGGCAGGTCGAACCAGAGGACGTCGTTACCGTGGCCCAGCGTCTCGAGGTCGAAACCGCCGAACCGGCGCAAGCTCGAGCTGCGGCCGTCGAATCCGACCACCAGCCGTGCCGGGATGGTCTGTTCGCCGCCCCCCGCGGTACGCACGGCCACCCCCCGCACCGAGCCCGCCTCTTCGAGCAGCCCGGACACGCGGGTCCCGGTCAGCACGCGGCCGGTGGGGAGTGCCTGCACGCGCTCCGCCAGGAACGAGAGGAAGTGAGCCTGGGGCATGATGCCGACGTAATTGAAGCGGGTGGCAAGGAGACCGTAGTCCGCCGTCACGTAGGTTCCGCGCGCGGTGTGGAACGTGAACTGCCTCGCCTTCGCGTGGGGGAGTCGCAGCAGGTCATCGGCCAGACCGACCTGGTCCAGGAGCTCCAAGGTCGCGGGGTGCAGCGAGTCGCCCCGAAAGCGGCGATCGAAGTCCTGACGCGCCTCGAGCAGCGTGACCTCGAGTCCGGCCCGGGCGAGGAGGTAGGTGAGGACCATGCCACCCGGTCCTCCGCCGGCAACGCAGCAATCCACGATGTCACGATAGCAAAGATAATTTGCGGTAGAGATTCTCCATAATGGAGATATCTTGAGATTGGCCGAGCGCACGAACATCACGCTGCAAGAGGAGGCGCAGGCCGTCATCGACCGGGCGGCCCGCACGTTCTCCCTCGCCGCCCGGCTGCTCCCACCACGCGTCCGGGCCGACGTCAACCTCCTGTATCTGGTCGTCCGGGAACTGGACGACGCGGTCGACGAGCGCGACCTCGACGCCGCCGAACGGTTGCGGTGCGTGCGCGATTGGGCGACCTGCGGGACGGTCGCGTCACGGGACGCGTCCCGGCTCGAGACCCTGGCGACCAGACACCCTCAACTGCCGCGCGACGCCGTCGTCGATTTTTGCCGCGGCCAGGAACGCGACCTGAATCACAAGACGTTCGCCACCGAGCGGGAGCTCGATGACTACTGCTACTGCGTCGCCGGCACCGTCGGGCGGATCATGGCCTGCCTGCTGGGAGCCCGCGGCAGCGAGGCGGACCAGGCGGCTCGCGCCCTCGGCATCGCGATGCAGAGGACGAACATCCTGCGGGATGTGGACGAGGACTGGGCCCGGGGGGTGGTCTATCTCCCGCGTGAGTCGCTGGCGCTGGCCGGGGTCGAGGACCTGGGACTCGACGACCGCTCACTCCTCCTTCGCGTCGAGGTCGGGATTGCCGAGTGGTGGTACGACCGCGGCCTGGCGGGCCTTCACCTGCTGCCCGAGGGACGGATGGGGGTCCGCGTGGCGGCGGTCATGTATCGCGACCTGCTGCGCCAGCTGGCCCGCGACGGGTGGGGGAGGCGGCGGCCCTGGCGGGCCCACCTCTCGTCCCGGAGGCGGGCGCTCCTCCTGGCACGTTCGCTCGTCCTCTGAGCGGTGGACCGCGAGCTCTACCTGTTGAGCCTGCTTGCCGGATGGGCGGGGGTCCTGTTCCTGGACTGGCGGCTCCGCCTCGGGATTCGCTCGCGGCGGCTCCTGGCGGTGATCGTGATCACCGTCCCGCTGTTCCTGATCTTCGATCTGCTGGGGAGCCTGGGGGGCTGGTTCCAGTCCAGCGCCGCTCGCAACACGGTGATCGTGCCCCCCGGGATTCCCCTCGAAGAACCGGTCCTGCTCGCGTTCCTGTGCCTGCTCTCGTTGGTCCTGTGGCAGCTGGCTCGACGGCTGCTCGGCGCAGGCCGCTGATGGCCTACACGTGGGCGGCGGCGGTGCTGCTGCTGCTGGCCGTGGCGCTGACCGTGCTCCGGGGCGGCGCCGGCGATCTCGCGCTCTGGGTCGGGCTGGCCGTCTTCGTCGCCCTGACCGTGGTCGCCGACTCCGCCCTGATCCGCCTCGGCGTGTTCGAGTACGCGCGGGCTCCACGGAGCGGCGTCGATGTCGGCGCGGCTCCGGTCGAGGATCTCGCGTACGGCTGTGCCCTCTACCTGGTGGCGGCCGCCGTCTGGGCGTGGCCCTGGTGGCGCCGGAGGTGGGCATGATGCGCCGGCTCCTGGTCGCGAGCCGCCCGCTCAACTGGATCAATACGGCGCTGCCCTTTCTTGCCGTGGCCATCTCCACCGGGCGCGGCATCTCCTGGGCGGTGGTCGCCGGCCTGCTCTACTTCCTGGTGCCGTTCAACCTCCTGATGTACGGCGTCAACGATCTGTTCGACTACGAGTCCGATCGCCGGAACCCCCGCAAGGGGGGGCTCGAGGGGGCGCTTCTGCCGCCCGGCTTGGCGCCACGGATGTGGCTCGTGGTCGGGGTCATCAATGTGCCCCTGCTCGCGGTCGTCGGCCAGCTGGCCGGTACGGCGGCGGAGATCGGCCTTCTGGTCACGGCGGGAACGGCGATCGCCTACTCCGCCCCGCCCCTTCGGACCAAGGTCATCCCCGGACTCGATGCCATCACCAGCTCGCTGCACTTCACCCTGCCGGCCGTCTGCGGCGGACTGGTCGCGGGCGCTCCGCTGGATGCGCTCCCCTGGCGCTTTCTCGCGGCGCTGTTCTGCTGGGGGATCGCATCCCAGGCGCTGGGGTCGATCCAGGACATCGAGTACGACCGGGCCGCCGGCCTGCGCTCCATCGGCACCTGGCTCGGCGGGCGGAGGACGGCGGTTCTGTGCACCGCGGGGTACGCGGCGGCAGCGCTCATCGTTGCCGGCGCGGGCGGTCCGGCGCTGATCGCGGCGGCGGCGATGCTGACCTACGTCGTGCTCGCCGCCTCCTGCCTTCTCCCGTCCCCGCTGCAAGCGCGGCGAGCGTGGCGCGGGTTCCTCGGCCTCAACCTGCTTTGCGGGTTCGTGATCACGCAGGTCCTGCTGCACGAGTGGGGGGTGGGCAGCCGGGACGTGCTCCTCCTGCTCGCGGCCGCGGCCGGCGCGATCGCCTGGGGGGCGCTCGTGGTCTCGACCCTCAACCTGCGCGCCACCCGACCCCCTGCCGGTCTGCGAGATCGCCTCCACGAGCCTTCGATCGTCGGCGGCGCCACCGGGCCGGGCGGAGCCGACGAAGCTACCGCCGGCGGGTTCGGGCCAGGGGTGGTGGTGGTGGTTCCCGGTACCGATGGCGGGACCGGGCTCGCGCGGGCGGTGGACGGCGTCACGGCGCTGTACGACCTCGCCTTCCAGCTCCACTTCCTGCGGCGCGTCTCCGGCGGCCGGCTGGTCCGGTGGCCCTTCGCGCCGCGGCCGTTGGCGATCCCAACCGGCCTCGCGTGCCCGCCGCGCGTGGTCGACGGCGCGCATCTGGTGCGGCGTGCCGCCCCGCCCGCCGGCGCCGCCTGGGCGGCCTGGAGGCGCGACTACGCCCAGCGCTGCGGTCATGCGCTGGGTGTCGAGCTGGCCTCGGTCCTGGGTGGGGGCGCCATCCTGCTGGGCCCACCGCTCACCGTGCTGCTGTCGCTGTGTCTCGGCGATCGCGCGGCGCTGTGGGTCGGCCTCGCCGCCTGCCTGCCGGTGGTGGCGCTCCGGCTCGCGTTCGCGGCCACGCGCGGCGAGCGCCCGGTGGCGATCCTCCTGCATCCGGCCGCCGTCATGCTCGTGCTCACGGCGCAGCTGTGCTCGGTCGTCGACAGCCTGCTCGGCCGCGACACCGCTGCCCGTCCCCCACGCAGCGTGGCGGCTGCGGGCCACCCCACGACGTGAGAGCGCCACGGGCGGTGGTGATCGGCGCCGGTCTGGGCGGCCTCGCCTGCGCCGTAAGACTCCTCGCGGACGGCTGCCGGGTGACGGTGATCGAGCGGGCACCGGCGGCAGGCGGACGGGCCGGCAGCCTGCGACGGGCAGGCTTCAGGTTCGACCTCGGCCCTTCGCTGCTGACGATGCCGGAGCTGCTCGAAGACCTCTTCTCGATCGCCGGCATGCCGCTGGGGCAGATGCTCAGGCTGCGACGCCTGGACCCCTTCTACCGCATCGCGTGGGAGGGCGAGCCACGGACGTTCCTGTTCGGGACCGAATCGCTGCTGCGCGAGCAGATCGCCGCCTTCGACGCAGGCGACGCGGAGCGGCTGGGCACCTTCCTCGAGTGCTCCCGGCGGATCTACGAGGAGGCCATCCTGGGCGCCGGACGGCGACCCTTCCTGCGCCTGCGCGACTTCGCGGCGCTGGTTCCGACCATGGCCCGTCTGCACGCGATGGCATCGGTCGAGCATCTGGTCGCCGGTCACTTTCAGGAGCCCCACGTCCGTCAGGCGTTCGGGTTCCATCCGCTGTTCATCGGTGGTGACCCCGCCCGCGTGCCCGCGGTCTACGCGGCGCTGGCGTACCTGCAGGTGGCGGGGGGCGCCTGGTACGTGGACGGCGGCATCTGGTCGGTGGTGCGGGCGCTGAGCGACCTGGTCGAGCGCGGCGGGACCCTCCGCACCGGTGCCGAGGCCACCCGCATCGAGCAGGTGGACGGGCGCGTGTGCGGCGTCCGCCTCGCCGACGGAGAGCTCCTGCCGGCCGATCTCGTGGTGAGCAACGCCGACGTCGGCCTCACCCGCAAAATGGCCGGGCTCCCGGCGCCCAGGCAGCGGCTGTCCATGAGCTGCTTCCTGCTCTATCTCGGGTTGAACCGCACGTATCCCCAACTCCACCACCACACCCTCCTGGTCGGGCCGGACTACCGGGACTTCATCGACCGGACCACCCGCCGCCGCACGCTTGGCGACACGGTCAGCCTCTACGTCCACGCGCCGTCCCGCACCGAGCCGGCGATGGCTGCCCCGGGAGGAGAGTCGCTCAGCGTGCTGCTCCCGGTGCCCAACCTGATCGGACCCGCGCGGTGGCCGGAGACCGGAGACCTGCTCCGGGAGCGCGTGCTCGACGCGCTCGAATCGCCCCAGGGGCTGGCGCTCGACGGCCTGCGCTCGGCGATCGCGGTGGAGGAGCGGTGGACGCCGCTCGATTTCCGCGACCGGCTGGGCGCGGAGGCCGGCCACGCGTTCGGCCCCGAGCCGCTCCTGCGCCAGTCCGCCTACTTCCGGCAGCACAACCGGTACCGAGCTCCTCGCGGGCTTTACCACGTGGGATCGGGCACGCATCCGGGCGCCGGCATTCCAGGGGTGCTGCTCACCGCCGAGGTGACCGCGGGGCTGGTGCGGGCCGACCGTCCCGCCGCGCGCGTCTGAGGCGAGGCCATGAGGCCGTCTGTGGGCAGATGGGTGGTTCCGGAGGCCCGGTAGGCCCCGTCCGCCGACAAACGGCGGGTCGTCGGGGTTTCAGGCGAGCCGGGCGGCGACCAGCTCCAGGACGTGCCGGACCTTGACGTCAAGCCCCCGCTTGCGCGCCGTCGACTCGATGTGGGCGAGGCAGCCCGGGTTGTCCGAGACCAGGGTGGTGCAGCCGGTCTCCTCCAGCGCCTCCAGCTTCCACTCCCCGATCCGATCGGCGACCTCGGGCCAGTCGAGGCTGAAGCTCCCGCCGAAACCGCAGCAGAGAGCGATGTCAGGCATCTCGACGACGTCGTAGCCGGCCAGCTCGAGCACGCGGCGGGGCTCCGAGACCAGGCCCAGCTGCCGCTTGGTCTGGCAAGAGTCGTGGTAGGCGACCCGCGGCCGGTCGCCAACCGGCGGTCGCACCAGCTCCGGCCGCGCGGTCAGCAGGTCCAGCAGGAAGCGGGTCGAATCGCGCAGCCGGCGGGCGACGCCCTCCCGCTCCGGCGGCTCCGGTCCCCAGCCGGGCGCGTCGATGGTCAGCGCGCCGAAGCAGGACGCGGATGGGGTGACGATCGGCCCTTCGGACCCCGCCAGACGGCGCATCAGGTGCCGCTCCAGCCCGACCGCCTTCCCGTACTCACCCGCGTTGGCGCACATCAACCCGCAGCACCACTGGCCGCGTGGGAAGTCGACCCGATAGCCGGCCGCGTGCAGGATCCGCTCGAGTGCCTCGCCCGCCTGGGGCGTCATCCGGTCGACCATGCAGGAGGCGAAGATCGTCACCGGCTCACCGGTCCCGCCGGTCTTGACGCGGGAGCGAAAAGGGGGATTGGCGAGCGGCAGCGGCGAGAGCTCGGGGGCCAGGGTCGCGCTCAGGCGGAGTGCCAACCGGGCCGCCGCCGGATGCGACCAGGTGCCGAGCAGCGCCCGCTTCTCCGCCGTCATCCGGTGGTCGCGATGACGCAGCTCCAGGATCTGCGCCGGCAGGGGAATGTCTACCGGGCAGATCTCCTGGCAGGCGTTGCACTGGGCGCACAGGGAGTTCGGCCACTCCGCCGCCTCCCGGCCGTGATGGAACGGCGTCAGCACGAGCCCGATCGGGCCCGAGTAGATATGACCGAACTGATGGCCCGAGACCGCCATGAACGGTGGGCAGGCGTTGGAGCAGGCGCCGCAGCGGATGCAGGTCAGCGCGTCCCGGAACACGGGGTCGTCGAGCATCTGCTGCCGCCCGTTGTCGAGGATCACGCAGTGCATCTCGCGGGGCCCGTGAGCCCCGGTGATGTAGACGCCCGCGATGTCCGCAGACCCGGAGGGGCCGCTCACCCAGTTGACGTAGCTGACGATCGGCTGCCCGGTCGCCGAGCGCGTCAGCATGCGGAGGATCGCCGTCGCGTCGTCGAGGCTGTCGACCAGCTTGTCCATCCCGAACACCGCGACGTGGACGCGCGGCAGCGTGATGGTGAGGTCGGCGTTGCCCTCGTTGGTCACGATCATCACGGTCCCGGTCTCGGCGATCGCGGCGTTGGCCCCGGAGATGCCGACCGAGGCGTTGACGAACTTCTCGCGCAGCTCGGTGCGGGCCCGCGCCATGATCGCCTGGGGGTCGGCCTCCACCTCCAGGTTCTCGGCCCACTGCTCGACGGTTAGGTGCATCGCCGGGCCGACCAGGTGCGAGGGGCGCTGGTGCAGCCGCTGGATGATGAACTCGCCGAGGTCGGTCTCGCAGACGTCGAGGCCCAGGTGTTCCAGGTGGTGGTTGAGCTCGATCTCCTCGGTCGCCATCGATTTCGACTTGGTGACGATGGGGCGCGCGCCGTCCTTGGTTCCGGGTTCCTTGCCGTCTTCGCGGGCGGCGCGCAGGCAGAGATCGCCGATGATCTGCCGCGCCTGGGTGGCGTCCCGCGCCAGGTGGACCTGGCCGCCGGCGGCCTGAAGCCGCTCGGTGAACCGCTCCAGGATCTCCGGGAGCCGGTCCAGGTTGGCCTGACGCCGGCGTTTCAGCTCCTTCCGGCCGGCCGCGAAATCGAAGGTCTCGAACGCCTGGTCCCGGCGGTGGCGCAGGTTCGGCAAACCTGCCCGCAGTGCCTGCTGCTGCGGTCTGTTGGCCAGGGCCGCGTCGACGCGGTCCTTGAAGTGCCGGCGGGTCTCAGCCATCGACCTCTCGAAGGATCGACGCGACCAGCCGGCCGGCGTCGGCCTCCGGGGCGAGACAGGTGGTGCCGACACACAGAACGGCAGCCGGCTCGTCGGGGCGCCGCTCGATCATCGCGTAAGGGTAGCTCCCGAGTACGTGCCGGGCGAGGCCGGGCGTCCCGGTGGTGAGCTTGACCGGCGGGGCCCCGAGCCGGTCCAGCGCGCGGGCGAAGACGGCTGCCTGCAGCCCCATCTGCGGGGCGACTCCGGCGACCGAGCTCAGTGCCCGTTCCGCCCGGTCCCGGAGTCCCGCTCCGGGGTCGCCGAGGAGGGCGTCCAGCTCGAGCAGGCCGAGACCGCAGAGCGCGTTCTGGTCAAGGGGCTTGACACGCTGCGCGAGGCGACCCAGGTCGTCGCCCGGTCCGCGGTCGAAGTACCCGCCGTGCTCGGGGTCGGCGAAGCGCTCGTCCAGAAGGCGGACCAGGGCGACCGCGCGATGGCGCCACTCCTCGCCGAACCCCGCTCCCCAGGCCGCAGCCGCCGCCCGCAGGCCGGCGGCCTGGTCGCCGAGCTGGCCCGGCACACCGTCGGCGTGCGCGAGCCCGACGGTTGGGGACCAGAGGCGGTCGAACAGCGAGGTGAGCAGATGCTGCGCCCGGCCCGCGAGGTCCGGCCGGTCGAGCAGGTTGTCCGCCTCCAGCAGGGCGAGCGCGAGCTCCGCGTTCCAGGACGCGTAGACACGGCGATCGACGGCCGGCGCGGTACGCAGCGCGCGGCCCGCAGCGTCGAGCCCGTAGTACTCCTCGTCGGCGTCCTGACTGCCCCAGAAAAGCCCGGTCGCGGGGTCGCGCAGGACGGCTTCCAGGTAGCGGAGCGCGTCGTCGAGGGTCGCCTCCTGCCCGGTACGTGCGAGCGCCGCCAGGAGCCCGGCGTGGTCCTCCAGCATCTTCTCGAAGTGCGGCACCGACCAGTCGGCCGTGGTCGAGTAGCGGAAGAAGCCGCCCGCCACGTGGTCGTAGGTCCCGCCGGCGGCCATCTGCTGCAGGGTGAAGCGGACCATCTCGAGGAGCCGCGGCTCGCGGCGCCGGAGCGACTGCTCGGCGCAGAAGAGCAGCGCCTCGGTCATCGGGAACTTGGGCTGCGAACCAAACCCCCCGTGCTCCTGATCGAACGCGCCCTCGGCGGCTCCCAGCACGCGATCGACGAGGCGGGGGTCGACGCTGCCTGCGGAGGCCGCGACGCTCAGCGCGGCGCGGCGATGGCCCTCCTCCACCTGCTCGTCGATCTCATCCTTCCGCTCGTGGTAGACGCCGGCGACGCGCGCCGCCGCCTCCGCCATCTGGTCGGGAGGGATGTAGGTGGCTCCGGTCAGGATGTCCCCGGCCGGGGTCAGAAAGGCGGTGGTCGGCCAGCCGCCCATGTTGTAGCGCTGGTTGATGTCGGGGCGCAGGTCGTTGTCCACCCGGATCGGTACGTACTCGTCGCGCACCAGGTCGATCACCGCGGGGTCGGAATAGGTGGTCTCGTCCATCACGTGGCACCAGTGGCACCAGACAGCGGAGATCGAGAGGAGGATCGGCTTGTCCGCGGCGCGAGCCTCGGCGAACGCCTCCTCCGACCAGGGCCGCCACCCGATCTCGGCCGCCCGGTTGGGGCGCGGCGAGAAGTGGAACTCGGTCTCCGGGCTCTCCGCCATCCTGGATCGAGGCTACGCGTGGCCCGGGATCAACCCACGGTTGGGGTTTGGGGCAGGAGCTCCCACATCGGGTTGACCGGCCCGTGGCCGCCACCGATCTGGAGCGAGCGGAGGATGGCGCCGGTGATGAAGCGCTTGGCCTCACGCACCGCCGCCTCCAGAGACTGGCCCCGGGCGAGGCCGGCCGCGATCGCCGACGAGAACGTGCAGCCGGAGCCGTGCGTGTTTGCGGTATCGAGCCGCTCCCCGGCCAGCCAGACCACCCGGCCACCCTCGCAGAGCACGTCGTCGGCGTCGCCCTCCGCGTGCCCTCCTTTCACCACCGCGGCCCGGCAGCCCAGGGAAACCAGGTCCCGCGCCGCCGCCTCGCGCTGCTCGCGGGTGCGGAGTGGCCTTCCCAGGAGCACCTCCGCCTCGGGCAGGTTGGGGGTGACGACGGTGGCGAGCGGCAGCAGGTGCTCGCGGAGCGACGCCACGGCGTCCTCGGCCAGCAGCCTGGCGCCACCCTTGGCGACCATCACGGGATCCACCACCAGCGGGTCGAGGCCACGCTCGCGCACCGCCTGCGCGACCGCCTCGATGATCGCCGCGCTGGACAGCATCCCGGTCTTGGTCGCCCGTGGCTGGAGGTCGTCTGCGACGGCGTCGATCTGAGCGCGGATCAGGGGGGTGGGCAGGTCGAACGCCTCCCGCACGCCGAGCGTGTTCTGCACCGTGATCGCGGTGATCGCGCTGGTGCCGTGACAGCCGAGCGCCGCGAACGTCTTCAGGTCCGCCTGGATGCCGGCGCCCCCCCCGGAGTCGGACCCCGCGATGGTGAGCGCGACCGGAGGTCTCATGCCGCCCACACCCGTCGCAGCAGGAGGTAGCAGCCGCCGGCGACGACGCCCGAGACCAGTCCCGAGATGTCGGCGCCGTCGAGGGCGTTGATCAAGGCCTGGTTGAAGGCGTGGGTCACGCTGGGGAACACGTTCGGGTAGTTGACGAAGAGCAGGCTGACCGCCGTCGCGACGACCCAGCTCGCGATCGCCGGACCCCGGCGCGGGAGGGGACCCGCGCGCCAGCCGAGGAGCAGGATCACCGCCCAGGCCGGCATCCACAGATAGGTGAGCAGGAGGAACTGCTGGTACGCGAGGGTGAAGTTCTGAACCACGACCGCGTAGGTCGCGAGGAGGGTGCCGCCGATCCCGCACAGGAGGGCCGTCTGCCAGCGGTGGAGCCGGATTCCGACCGCCTGCAGGCAGAGCCCCGCGGTGTAGACGTCGAGGTAGTTGGACCAGACCTCGCCGCACAGCACGTAGGCGAGAAACGGCACGGCCACCCAGCCCGGCGCGTGGTGGGTGATCACGGAAAGGACGCCGCCGCTCGATGCCGCCTGCCGGGGGTCGAGCGCGACCAGCAGGATGCCGAACACCCCGAACGCGCCGAACGTGAGCCCGATGCCGGCCACCGGCCAGAGCGTGACCGCCCACCGCGAGGTTCCAACCGGGAGGTACCGCGAGTAGTCGCTCGCGAACGGATACCAGGAGGCGACGAGCGCGAAGCACGCCATCGCGCCGAGCACGAAGGCGCCCCAGCCCGCGCTGCCGGCCCCCGGATAGGTCCAGTGCATCTGAGGCACCAGGGTCACGAACACGATCGCTCCGAAGGCCGCGAAGCAGAGCACGCCCCAGCGCTCGACGAACTGGATCGTGTCGTGCCCGAGAACCGCCACCACCACCGAGATGGCGGCCACCAGGAGCACGAACGGGAACGCCAGCCTGGCGGCCAGCCCGGGGTGTCCGAACGCGGTCACGATCTGGACGCCGGCCTGGGCCGCGATCACGGTGTCCACCGCGAACCACCCGACCGCGATGACCAGGGTCAGGGCGGCCGCCACCCGCATCCACGCGTTGCCGAAGACGCGCTCGGCGAAGGGCACCTGGGGAAGACCGGTGGCGACCCCGATCTGGCTCAGCAAGCCGAGCATGACCGCCCCCACCAGCGTGCCCACGAAGAGGGCGATGACGGCCTGCCAGAGGCCGAGGCCGTAGACCGACGCCAGCAGGCTCGCGGTGAGGACGGAGGCGAAGTCGCAGAACGCCCCCGCCCACAAAAAGCCGAGGCGGTTGGGTCGCCCGTACCGCTCCTGGGGCGGCACCGGTTCGATGCCGCGCTGCTCGACCTGGAAGATGGCCTTCGGTCGCCGATGTTCGGCAGTGGTTGCCACTGTTCGTCCCTCCGCTGGCATTACCCAGTTCAGGTTCCGGGCGCGCAGTCGGCGCCCCGCGGTCGGCCCTTGGCCCTCTCAGCCCGCTCAGGCGAGCTCCCGCGTTAACGGTTGGGGAGTTTACTGCGCCGCGCCACCGCGCCGTCGCCGTCGCCGCCGCCGCGCCGTCGCCGCCGGGTGCGCCGTTTGCCGGCAATGGGCCCCCAAAATCGCCCCAAACGGTCCCTTTCCCGGCAAGCGGCCAACATGTTGTCGGAGCCGGGGGTATATCTGGAGAGAAAGATATATATGGGGTGAGGGAGATATATTGGTGGGGTGGCGAAGCACCTGGTCGATCTTGACGAGGAGAGTCTGAGCGCGGCTCAGGCGGAGTTCGGGACGAAGACGATCAAGCAGACGGTGAACGAGGCCCTCAGACGAGCCACCAAAGGCCGCGACGGCAGGGTGGAAGGCGCTCTCGATGTCCTCGCTCGGGCCGATCTTCACGATCGGTCGGACGCGTGGCGTTAGCCTATCTGGTCGACACCAGCGTGCTGACCCGCCTCGCGCAGCCGTCGGTCCGGGCGGCCGTCGAACCTCTGGCCGCGCGTGGCGAGGCCGGGCGTACCACGATCTCCGATCTCGAAATCGGCTTTTCGGCGCGCGACGAAGAGAAGTGGGCGCGTTTGTCGGCGGCCCTCGCCGAGTTCGGTTCGGTCGAGATCACCCCAGCCGATGTACACCGGGCCCTCGACGTGCAGCGCCTGCTCGCCCGGCGCAGGTTGCGCGGACGCAAGGTCCCCGACCTGCTGGTCGCCGCCGCAGCCGAGCGGGCCGGCCTGGCCCTCCTCCACTACGATCGCGACTTCGATCTGATCGCAGGCGTCACCAGGCAGGAGTGCCGCTGGATCGTGGACCGCGGGTCGATTCCGTAGGCAAGCGGCGTTTACTGCCTGCGTGAGGATCGCGGCGCTCTACGACATCCACGGCAACCTCCCCGCCCTGGACGCGGTGCTGCGCGAACTGGAGGAGGCCGAGCCTGATCTCGTCGTGGTGGGAGGCGACGCCGTGCCCGGTCCCCTACCGCGAGAGGTGGTGGGCCGCCTGACCTCGCTCGGAGATCGCGTCCATGCCATCCGGGGCAACGGAGAGCGAGAGACGCTGGAGTCTGACGACGACGAATCGCGGTGGGTCCGGGAGCGGCTGACGGAGGCGCAGCGGACCGCGCTGGCCGGATGGCCTGCCACCTGGACCGTCCGCCTGGGGGATCGGACCGTGCTGTTCTGTCACGCCACCCCGGCCGACGACACGACCATCTTCACGCCCCGCAGTCCTGAACCCCGGCTGCGGCGGCTGGTCGAATCGGCCGGGGCCGACGTCGTCGTCTGCGGGCACACCCACGTCCAGTTCGAGCATCGGGTCGACGGCACCACGATCCTCAACGCGGGGAGCGTCGGCATGCCCTACGAGGATGGGCCGGGCGCCCGCTGGCTGCTGCTGGAGGAGGGTGGGCACGAGTTCCGGCGGACTCCGTACGACGTCGCCGCGGCGCTCGACTCGATGGAGGGCCTGGGTTACCCGGGCGCCTGGTTCATGGCCAGCCTGCGCCGCCAGCCGAGCCGGGAGGAGGCCCTGGAAGAGTTCGAGCGCCGCGCCCGGGAGGGCGGGTAGGCCGGCGCACGGCTCAGCGCGGCACGACGATCCTTTCGAGCTCCGCGTCGCGGCCCTGGATGCGCAGGATGCCCATCGTCCGCTCCTGGGAAAACCCGGCGGCGGTGGGCGTCGACACGTTGACGAACCGCGTCGTCCCCACCACCTCGTCGCGCCAGCGGTGGGTATGGCCGTGGATGACGAGGTCCAGCCCGGCGGCCCAGGGGTCTCCCCTCTTGGGGGGCCGGTGGACCATCCCGACCCGAAGCTCCTCCAGCTCCCGTTCCACGCGCTCGGGGAAGCTCGGGTCGTCAGGCGCGTTGCCGTTGACCACCACCAGTGGTTTTCCGAGTCCCCGCAAACCCTCGAGCACCTGGGGGTCCTGCCAGTCGCCGGCATGCCAGATCTCGTCCACGGCGCTGAAATGCCGGGCCACGAGCTCGAGGAGCGGAGGCCACCGGTAGCGGCCCTGGGTGTCGCCGATCACTCCCAGCGTGATCATGGCCGCTCCACCTGGACCGCCTCTGGCGCAGCCGGGAGCGGATACCCCGGCCGGCCCTCCGAGAGCCAGCGCTGGAACGCGGCCTCTGTCCCTACGTCGCGTCCGGCGCCGACCGACAGCATGTACCGATGGTGCAGCACGTCGGTGTACGCCTGCACGGGGTCGGCGCCACGCGGCAGCTGCGCCACGAGCCGCTTCAGCCAGGGCTCGAACTCGTCCACCCGCCACCGTGCCGCCAGCAGGGCCTTGCCCGCGGCGGTGCGCTTGGGTCCGGCCGCGGCCTTCTTCATCTCGTAGTAGTTGAGGTCGCTCAAGATCTGCCGGGCCTGGTGCTCGGAGGCCTCGACGCCGGTCAGCGCCTGGAGGCGGTTGGTGTGGAAGTGCCGGTCGGCGATGCGCACGCCGAGCCGGATCTGACCTCGATCGGGAGCCGGCTCGACGTTGATGTCGTCGACCTCGAAGCCGAGGTCGTTGAGGCGCCGGACGCGCTCCTGCACCTTGTACTGGGCGGCGTCGGCGGGCAGTCGCTGGTCGCTTGCGAGCTCCTTCCAGAGGGCGTCGTAGCGTCCCGCGATGTCGTCGCCGAGGGCGAGGTCGGCATCGTCCAGCGTGAGTCCCCGCGCCGCCGCGATGTCCGCCATCTCGCCTCCGACGTTGAATCGCATGATCTCGACGTCGTACTCGCGCTGCCCGCGCGAGAGGCGCTCGTGAAGCTCCGAGGTCTCGGCGTCGACCAGCATCGTCTCGATGGCCCCCGCGTCGTAGCGGTACAGCGTGTTGGAAAGCGAGCAGTCCCCCCAGAAGCAGCCCAGGAGGTGGAGTTCCACCAGCAGGAACGCGAAGGCGTCCAGCAGCTGCGTACGCCGCTCGCCGAACCCCTCTCCGCTCAGGAGCTCGCGGTAGGAGAACGAGTAGTCGGCGTAGCGCGTGATCAGCACCGCGCCCGTCTCCCTGTCGGGATCGCCCTCCCGCGTCACCAGGCCGACCGCACGCACCGCGGATCCGCCCAGGTCCTCCAGGCGCCGCAGGCCCGCGTAGTCCTGCCGGGCCGCCTCCTGAGGAAGCTCCTTCAGGGCGAACAGCGAACCGTCGACCTCACAGAAGCGGACCGTGTGCCGGGAGATGCCGCGGGGCAGGTCCACGAAGGTCGAGGCCGGCCACCTCTCCAGCGGCTGCGGCCAGTCCAGGTCGATCAGGCCGGGCCACTGCGGGCGCAGCGCGAGCTGGTAGGTGTCGGGCATCGAGTGGAGTTCAAATCCTACCCGGGGTGGGCCCGGCCGGCCAGGTGGTCGGAGGCTACACTGAGCGCTCAATGGAGAAGCTGACCGACAAGCTCTTCACCAACCGCTACGTCGAGGACACCGGGCACAGTCACATCGAGGTCGCACATCAGGAGACGTGTCGCGACCGGTGCGCCGGCAAGTACTGCAACTACTTCTGCCCCGCCGGCGTCTACGAGTGGTCAGAAGAGAGGCAGGAGACGATCGTGAGCTTCGGCAACTGCGTCGAGTGCGGCGCCTGCGCGATCGGGTGCCCGTACGACAACATCATCTGCTTCTCCCCGCGAGGGGGCTACGGGGTGCAGTACCGGCAGGGCTGACCGCCGCAGGCGCCCCGGCCGCTGCGATCGCGAGAGGGAACAGCGGAGGCATCGGAGAGCGTTCTTATGGGTGTGAATGAGACGTTCGATGTGATCATCGCCGGGGGAGGGCCGGCGGGACTTGCCGCCGGGCTCTACGCCGCGCGCATGAACCTGAAGAGCGTGCTCGTCGATCGCGGACCGATCGGAGGGCAGCTGCTGAACACGGAGCTGATCGAGGACTACCCCGGGTTCCCGTCCATCCTGGGGCGGGAGCTGGCCGAGAAGATGGGGGAGCACGCTCGCCACTTCGGCCTCGACATCCGTGAATACGAGCCGATCGACTACATCGACGTGGCCCCCGACGGGACCAAGGTGGTCCGGCTGGAGAGTGGTGACGAGCTCCATGCTCCGGCCGTCATCCTGGCAACCGGTGGACTGCCCAGGCGTCTGGGGGCGCCGGGGGAAGAGGAGTTCGCCGGGCGCGGCGTGTCCTACTGCGCCGTATGCGACGGCGCCTTCTTCAAGGACCAGGAGCTGGCGGTCATCGGCGGGGGGGACGCCGCGCTGGAGGAGGGCGACTTCCTGACCCGGTACGCGTCGAAGGTCCACCTGGTACACCGGCGCCACGAGTTCCGGGGCCAGCCGGTGCTGCAGGAGCGGGCGCGATCGAACCCGAAGATCGACCTGGTGCTGGGCGCTCAGGTGGAGCGGATCGACGGCGACGGCGTGGTAACCGGCGTCGACCTGGTTCAGGACGGGGATCGCAGGCGCCTACCGGTCGGCGGCGTGTTCATCTTCGTCGGCTTCGAGCCCAACTCGAGCCTGCTCAAGCCCCACGCCGAGCACGACGCGGCCGGGTACCTGAAGACCGATCGCGACCTGAAGACCTCGATCGACGGCATCTGGGCGGTCGGCGACGTGCGCGAGCAGCTGACGAAGCAGATCGCGACCGCGGTCGGGGACGGCACCACGGCGGCGGTGTCGGCCTCTCAGTACGTCGAGTCCCTTCGCGACCGGAAGCGGACGGCGGTCGCCGGCTGAGCGGACGCGACCTCCGCGTCCGCGTTTCACCCGCAGGTGCACCAACGGGGCCTGAACCCGAGAATTAGGGCCCGGTGGTGCACCAACGGGGGCTGATCAAGTCGAGTCGCCCAGCTTCCGGAGCGTCGGGAAGGTGTAGATCCCGGTGGCGTGGCCGGAGCGAAACGCCAGCTGCACGGCGTACTGCCCGATCAGCTCGGCGTTGTCCAGCGACAGCTCGTCCACGGGCAGGTCGCCGACCGCGTCCAGCCGGCCCGGGACGCCCATCTCGCCTCGGCACTCGGCGCAGGGACACGCCCAGCGCAGCTCGGCCCCTCCGAGACGGGAGGTAATCCCGTCCTCCCACTCGATCTCGAGGACGTTGGCCGCGCGGTCGAGGTGCAGCGAGGTGGGGAACGGGTCCGGCTCGCGCACCTAGGAGACGGTGAGGACGGGAAGGCGCCGCCGCGCCTGGACCGAGGTCCTGGCCGCCACCTGCCCGGCCAGCTCGCGGAACGCCGCCGACCCCTCCAACTCCGGGCGGGCGACCACGATCGGGACACCGCGGTCGGCCTCGTCCCGGATCGGGATCTCGAGCGGGATCGCGCCCAGGAACGGGACCCCCAACCGCTCGGCCGCCCGGGCCGCGCCGCCGTGCCCGAAGATGTGGTGCTCGTGCCCGCAGTCGGGGCACCGGAACCAGCTCATGTTCTCGATCAATCCCAGCGGTGCCACGTTGAGCTTGCGGAACATCTCCAATGCCTTGACCGCGATGTCGAGCGCGATGTCCTGCGGGGTGGCGACGATCGCGACGCCGGTCAGCGAGAGCGTCTGCGCGATCGTCAGTGAGGCGTCACCCGTCCCCGGTGGGAGATCGATGAGCAGGTAGTCGAGCTCACCCCACGACACGTCCCCGAGCAGCTGCTGGATCGCCTTGGAGACCATCGGCCCGCGCCAGACCATGGCCTTGTCGGCGCCGGCCAGGAACCCGATCGACATCAGCTTGACCCCGTACCGCTCCAGCGGCACCAGCTTCTCGTCCACCACCTCGGGTGCCTCGTCGGCCCCTGTCATGCCGGGAATGGTGGGACCGTAGATGTCGGCGTCGAGCAGGCCCACGCTCGCCCCCGTCTGCGCCAGGGCCGCGGCCAGGTTGACCGCGACGGTCGACTTGCCCACGCCACCCTTGCCGCTCGCGATCGCGACCGTCTGCTTCACGCCCGGCACCAGCTGGCGACCCTGGGGTCGCATCCCCGCCTGGCGCACGTTGGCGGTCATCCGGACCGCCACCTCCTCCACTCCCGGGACCTCTCGAACCAGACGCTCCGCCTCGCTCCGAAACCGATCCCTGACGGGACAGGCGGGGGTGGTCAGCTCGAAGGTGAAGGAGACCCGGCCGCCGTCCACCTGAAGGTCGCGGATCATGCCCAGGCTGACGACGTCACGGCCGAGGTCGGGGTCGATCAGGCCGCGCAGGGCCCCGAGGACGCCGTCCGGAGTCGGGGTTTTCACATCACCCATCGTACGAACCGACCTTTTACCGCTCGGCCGGAGTCGCTCGGTCCCGCCGGAACACGGCCACCAGCACCCGCAGGGCCAGCACCGCGCAGATGATCAGCAGGCAGTACGCGAAGTAGTGGTAGAGCGAGATCGCCGGCGTCACCTGGGGTCCACCGCTGACCAGCAGCAGGAGGACGGCCATCAGCCCCGCGGTGGCGGAGAGCGCGGTCAGGGCTCCGAGGTTGAGCACCCCCGCTGCCCGCCCGCGGTCGGCTGCCGACGCGGTGAGCCGCACCCGCACCGTCAGCCGGCCCTCTTCGAGGTCGGACGTCAGGCGGTCGAGACGGCGCGGGAGAGCCCGCAGTGCCGGCAGCGCCCGCACCAGCTCCCGCCGAAACTCCTGCTCGATCGCCTCCGCAGTGGGGAGTCGCATTCCCGCGCCGAAGGCCCGGGCCTCGGCGACGAAGTCGAACCCAGGTGACAGGTTGTCGAGGACACCCTCCAGGGTCCCGAGCGCACGGAGCGCGGCCGCCACGTCGCCGGGGATCGCGAGGCCAAAACGGGTGGCCAGTCGCGCCAGGTCCCAGAACAGCTCGCCGCCGCCTCCTCGACCGGCTCCCACGTTTCGGGACAGGAACGTGCCCAGCGCGCGCCGGAGGGCCCGCTCGTCGAGTTCACCCGGTGGGTCGGCGATCTCCAACACGGCGTCGGTCATGCCGGCCGTGTCTTCGGCGTCGATCGCGAGCAAGAGCCGTCCCAGAGACTCGCGAAGGCCGCGGTCGAGGCGCCCCACCGACCCGAGGTCGAGCATCCCCAGCCGTCCATCATCGAGAACGAGCAGGTTGCCCGCATGCGGGTCGGCGTGGAAGACACCGTCGACCAGGATCTGCTCCAGCAGCGTGTTCAAGAGCCGGCGCGCGAGGGCCAGCCGCTCCTCGCCGGGTGCCTGCACGCGGCCGAGCGGAGTTCCGTCCAGCCGGCCCATCACCAGCAGACGCTCGGTCGAGAGCCGCGCATGGGGGCGCGGCGCGACCACTCCGCCGGACCGGTGGGAGTCCAGCGCCGCCTGCACCGCGATCAGGTTCTTCAGCTCGCGGCGGAAGTCGAGCTCCGAGCGCAGCGACTCCGCGAAGCCGCGCGCCAGGTCTTGGGCCCGGATCGCGCGGCCCCAGTCGGTCCGCTGCTCGGCGCGCCCGGCCCACCGGTCCAGAATCCGCAGGTCCCTCCGAACCAGCACCTCGATGCCCGGCCGCCGGACCTTGAGCACCACCCGTTCCCCGTCGACCAGTCGAGCGGCGTGCACCTGGGCCACGGAGGCGGCAGCCAGCGGGGTCTGGTCGACCTCCGCCAGTTCCGTGAAGCGAGGGCCGAGCTCCGCCTCGAGCACGTTCCGCACCTGGGACCAGGGGAACGGCTTCGCCTGGTCCTGGAGCGTCGCCAGCTCATCCGTGAACTCGGCCGGCAGCAGGTCGCGACGCGTCGCCAGCAGCTGCCCAAGCTTGATGAACGCGACACCGGCCTCGTCCAACGTCTCCCTCAGGGCCCGTGCGAGCCGGCTCGAGGCGGGAGCGCCCTCGGCGGTGGGCCGGGTCCCGCGCAGGTATCCGCCGAGGCCGTTCCGCGCCACGATCCAGCTCACCTGGAGGTAGCGGCGATAGCGGCTCCAGGCGCCGGGAAGGGCGCGGAGCATGGCGACCGGCCCGGGCACCGATCCATTGGGGACGAAGACCTCGGCGAGCGCCAGGAAGACGATCGCGCAGAGCAGGGCCGCCGCCAGCGCCAGCACGGCATCCCAGGCCAGGTAGGGCTGCAGGGTCGTGGGGTGCCCGACCAGGGCACGAACGATCGGATTGACGACAACCAGCGCCAGGAGGCCGGCGAGCACCAGCCGGGTCAGGGAGAAGGGGATCCCGAGAAGCTGTCGGGTCGCCCAGGCGAGGATGGCGAGCTGGATCAGGAAGGCAACGAAGTTGAACAGCGCCGTCAACGGTCCGATGGGCGAATCCTGACACACCGGCCCTGACCGGCCGGCCCCGGGGTCTCCACCCAGTGGAGCTTGCGGAGATTCGTGGGTGGGACAATGCGGGTCGCATCCGATGCCCTACCTGTTCGTGTCGCCGGAGGGCGACCGCGTGGAGATCGAGGGTCGCGATGCGCAGCACCTGGCGCGCTCCCTACGGGTCCGGCCCGGGGAGCGGATCGAGGCGGTCGACCCGGGAGACGGCGTGAACGGCCGCCTCCTGACCGTAGAGGTCGAGACCGCCCGCGCTGATCGCGTCACGGGCGTCGTGGTGGGGGCGCGGCCGCACCGGCCGGAGCCGCGGACCGCGACCTACCTCGCCCTGGCCATGCTCCCCGCTCCGGCGCTGGAGGAGTCGCTGGCGCGGTGCACCGAACTCGGGGCCGCCGGCTTCCTGCTGGTGGAGGCCGAGCGCAGCGTGGCCCGGGCACGCTCGGCCGGGAAGGCGGCGAGGTGGGCCGCGATCTGCCGTGAGGCGGCCATGCTCGCGGGCCGGCTCCGTGTCCCCGAGGTGGCGGGCCCGGTGCCGCTGGCACGGCTGCTCGGGCGCGCACCTGGAGAGCTGGTGCTCCTGGACGCGGGGGCGAGCGCACGGCTGGCGTCGTTACCCGCGGGCGAGCGCACGCTCGCGATCGGGCCCGAAGGCGGGTGGACGGCCGCCGAGCGGGCGCTGGTCCCGACCCGCGCCGGCCTCGGACCCCGGAACCTCCGGGCCGAGAACGCCGCCGCCGCCGCCCTCACGGTCGCACTCGCGGTCGCCGGCGACCTCTGAGTCGGTTCACCGGTTTCACGCGAAAACGGGACTATGGAACATCCTAGAGGCCCGGTTTCACGCGAAAACGGCACTATCGGCAGGCGCAGGACGGGCAGCGCCGGGGACCTACCTAGAATCGAGGCCCGTGCCGCAGGACCTGATCCGCAACTTCTGCATCATCGCGCACATCGACCACGGCAAGTCCACGCTCGCCGACCGGCTGCTGGAGCAGACGGGCACGGTCCCCGATCGCGACATGCACGCGCAGGTCCTGGACACGCTGGAGCTGGAGCAGGAGCGGGGGATCACGATCAAGCTCCAGGCCGTCCGCATGAGCTACACGGCGCGGGACGGGCGCACCTACGAGCTGAACCTGATCGACACCCCCGGCCACGTCGACTTCTCCTACGAGGTATCGCGGTCGCTGGCCGCCTGCGACGGAGCCCTGCTGGTGGTCGACGCCGCGCAGGGCGTGGAGGCGCAGACGCTCGCCACGCTCTATCAGGCCGTCGACGCCAACCTGGAGCTGATCCCGGTGGTCAACAAGATCGACCTGCCGGCGGCCCAGCCGGAGGTGGTGGCGCAGGAGATCGTCGAGCTCACCGGGATCGACGAGTCGAAGATCCTGTTCGTCTCCGCCAAGTCGGGGGAGGGCGTCCCCGAGATCCTGGAGGCGATCGTCGCCGAGATCCCTCCGCCGCGGGGCGACGTGGCGAAGCCGCTGAAGGCGCTCGTCTTCGACTCGCACTACGACGCGTACCGAGGGGTCATCGTCTACGTGCGGGTGATGGACGGTGAGATCCGCCCCGGGATGCGGGTCCGGATGATGAACACGGGCTCCATCCATGAGGTCGACGAGGTGGGCTGGTTCGTTCCCACGCTTCACGCCGGCGAGTCGCTGAGCGCCGGCGAGGTCGGTTACCTCACCGCTTCCATCAAGAACGTCAAGGACGCCCGCGTGGGAGACACCGTGACGGAGGAGCGCGGCGGGGCGGACCAGCCGCTTCCCGGTTACCGGCCCGCCAAACCGATGGTGTTCGCCGGCATCTTTCCCACCGTCTCCGAGAAGTACCAGGACCTGAGGGATGCCCTGGAGCGGTTCCAGCTCAACGACGCCGCGCTGGTGTACGAGCCCGAGAGCTCGGCTGCTCTTGGTTTCGGCTTCCGGTGCGGATTTCTGGGCCTCCTCCACATGGAGATCGTCCAGGAACGTCTGGAGCGTGAGTTCGGGCTCGAGCTGATCACCACCGCACCCACCGTCGAGTACCACGTGGTGCTTCGCAACGGCGAGGATATGACCGTCGACAATCCCGTCCCACCTCCCCGACCCGATGTCGATCGAGCGCATCGAGGAGCCCTACGTGCGGGCGACGATCGTCACCCCCTCCGACTACGTCGGCCCGATGATGGAGCTTTGCCAGGACCGCCGCGGTAGCTTCCGCAACCTCGAGCATCAGGCGGGTGGGCGCGTCCTGCTGGAGTACGAGCTGCCGCTGGCGGAGATCATCCACGACTTCTACGACCAGCTCAAGTCGCGCTCGCGCGGCTACGCGTCCCTCGACTACGAGCTGATCGGGGTCCGCGCGGCACCGCTGGTGAAGCTGGACGTGCTGGTGGCGGGCGAGCCGGTTGACGCGCTCTCCATGATCGTGGAGGAGTCGCACGCGCGCGTACAGGGGCGGCGCCTGGTCGAGCGCCTGAAGGCCATCATCCCCCGCCAGCTGTTCGAGGTCCCGATCCAGTCCGCCATCGGGGGCCGCATCGTGGCGCGCGAGAACATCCCGCCGATGCGCAAGGACGTCATCTCCAAGTGCTACGGCGGCGACATCACGCGCAAGCGCAAGCTCCTCGAGAAGCAGAAGGAGGGCAAGCGGCGGATGAAGCGGGTGGGGTCGGTCGAGATCCCGCAGGAGGCGTTCATGGCCGTGCTCCAGCTCGAGGACTGACGTGGGTGCCACTCCTGCCCGGGAATTCCTGAACCTGGGCTGCCGCACCAACGCGGCCGAAACCGACGAGCTGGCCGCGCTGCTCGAGGACGCGGACAACTTCGTGGTCGTCAACTCCTGCACCGTGACCCGCAACGCCGATCGCGACACCCGCCACGCGGTGGCCCGCGTCCGCCGGGAGCACCCCGGTGCGGCGGTGCTGCTGCTCGGCTGCTACGTCGACGCCCACCCCGCCGACACGCTGGGGGCGGACGCCGCCATCGCCAATCACTGGAAGGGCGCGCCGCTCGGCGTGGAGGCGCACCTCCCGCCGCCCGGGACCCGGCGCTCGCGTTACGTGCTCAAGGTGCAGGACGGCTGCGACAACCGGTGCACGTTCTGCATCGTGTGGCAGACCCGGGGACACTCGATCTCGAGGGTGCTGCCGTACCTGGAGTCACGCGCCCGCGCGGCGGCGCGTGCCGGGTACCGGGAGCTGGTGCTGACCGGGATCGACCTCGGGTCCTACCGCGGTGGCCTCGCCCCCCTCGTGCGGCGGCTGGTCGCCGCCGCCGCGCCGGCGCGGATCCGGCTCTCGTCGATCGACCCTTCCCACCTCGATGAGGACGTCGCCTCGCTGTTCTCGCTCCCCGGCGTCTGTCCCCACCTGCATCTCCCCCTGCAGTCCGGCTCCGACCGGGTCCTGGCCCGCATGCGCCGCCGGTACGACCTCGATCGCTTCCGCCACGCGGTTGAGCTGGCCCGGAACGCGCAGCCCGATCTGGCCCTGACGGGCGACGTCATGGTCGGCTTCCCTGGCGAGACCGAGCAGGACTTCCGTGCCACCCAGGAGGTGGTCTCCTGGGCGCGGTTCATGGACCTCCACGTCTTCCGGTTCTCGCCGCGCCCGCGCACGGCTGCCGCGCGGTACGCGGACCAGGTGCCCCGCGACGTGGCGCACGCCCGCTCGCAAGAACTGATCGAGCAGGCCCGCCGCCAGCACGAGGGTTACGCGGCCCGGTTTGCCGGACGGCTGCTCCACCCGATCTGGGATCGGACCCTGGGCGATGTGATCAAGGGCGTGACCGAGAACTATCTCCAGGCGACGGCTCCGGTCGCCGGCCGGCGTGCGGGTCAGCTCGAAGAGGTGGCCTGGCCCGTGATCACCCGCGCTTAGCCGGGGCGGGGCGCCGACCGGAGCGCACGACCGGCTACGATGAGGAGCGGAAGCCTCCGCAGGTTTCCGGGCGCTCCGTCCTGGGCCTTCCGGCCATGCTGCTTGGATTTTTGGAGCGCAGGATTTGTCTACCCACTGGCTTCACCTCGCCCGCTTGGGATGCCAAAGCCCCGAAAAGTTTCGGAAATCCCGCGGACACGGCAGGCCACTCTTTACAAGCGCTTCCGAGGCCTGGCATGGACCGTGGATCCCCCGAATTGAGTTCGAACCGGGGGCTTCCCACGTGCGGGAGGGTGGGCAGCGTGTGTCCGGCGCCGAAGCCGGCCCGGAGGCCGCGACCGACTACCGGCGTGAAAACCAACCCCGTAATCGGGTATCCTCCATCCTCGTGCTCATAGGGGTAGATGGGCATGTGGGTCATCGACCTGCGCCCGAACGTCTACACAAATTCTTGTCCCGCGCTCCGGCGCGACCTCGCTCTAAGGCCGATGGGGCCCCCGGGGCAGTTGAACTGCAGGAGGTCGCCGCTGGTTACGCACGATCGCCAGTTTTTTCGCGGCTTGATCTTTCGATCGAACCCGGGGAGTTCGCATACGTCGTAGGACCCTCGGGGGCAGGGAAGTCGACCTTGCTCAAGCTGCTCTACGGGGTGATCCGGCCCAAGTCGGGATCCATCGTGGTGGACGGAGTCCCGGTTCACCGCCTCAAGGCCTGGCAGACGGCGACGATCCGCCGTCGGGTGGGCTGCGTTTTCCAGCAGTACGAGCTGCTCGCCCACCTGACGGCGTTGGAGAACGTGGTGCTCCCCCTGCAGCTGGCGCACCCGAGGATTCGCGACCCGCGTGGGTACGCGATGGACGCGCTGGAGCTGGTCGGGCTCAAAGACAAGATGAACGAGCGGCCGAGCCACCTCTCAGGGGGCCAGCAGCAGCGGGTCGCGATAGCTCGCGCGGTCGCGCACCAGCCACGGGTCCTCCTCGCCGACGAGCCCACCGGGAACGTCGACAGTGAGGTTTCGGCCGGGATCATGGACCTCTTCGGTCAGCTCAACGAGCTGCTGGGGAGCACGGTGTTGATGGCGACCCACGATGAGTGGGTGCTGGACAAGTACCCGGCGCGCGTGATCCGGCTGCGCACCGGTTCCTTGCCTCAGCGGATCGCCTCGTGAGGGGGTCGACAACCCCGGAATCCCCGCGAACCGAAGCATGCGGAGTGGGGTGCGTTGAAACGACAGGGGAGGGAGACGTGACAACGAGAGGGGAGGGCGAGGTTTAGTGGCCACCCGAGGGGGCACGTTCACGTGGGCGCCCCGTTACACCGGGGGCGTGCTTGCCTACTGCTGGCGGTGCTTTCGAGCCCGCCTTCTTCCGTGGATCGCCACGACGCTCGCGATCGGGATCATCCTCGCCGTGGCGGCGAACACTGAGCTGGTGCTGGTCCTCGCACAGCGAAGCCTGGCCGCGCAGGCTCGCTCGGCGTCGCAGTTCCAGGTCTTCCTGGCCGGCGGGGCGAACGCCCAGCAGGTGCAAACCTTGCAGAACCAGATCGCCGGGCTGAACGGCGTCCGGGGCGTCCACTACATCTCCAAAGCCCAGGCACTGGCACAGGCGCGTGCGAACCCGGCGATCGCGGAGATCGGGTCCGCCGCCGACAACCCCTATCCGGCCAGCATCATGGTCAACCTGCAGAATCCGGCCGCATCGGCTCAGGTGACCGCCCTGGCCCTGAAGAGCCCCGCCGTCGACAGGTCCCTCCCCACCAGCTACACGCCGCGTGAGGCGCATCGCCTCAGTGCCGCGCTCAACTGGGCGAACGGGATCGTGATCGGGATCGGCGTCGCGGCCCTCCTCATCGCCTCGCTGATCTCGATGGTGCTGATCCGGGCCGAAGTCCGGTCCCGCCGCGCGGAGCTGCGGATCCTCGCCCTGGTGGGCGCGCCGCGACCGGTTATCCGGCTCCCGTTGCTCTTCGAGTCGCTGTCGCTGGCGGTGGCCGGCACCGTGATCGCGGTCGCCACGCTGCTGGCGGTGGGAACCCGGCTGGTGGCGGGCGCCAACGCGTACATGCCCTTCCTTCAGATGGCAACGCCGAACCTCACCCTGATGGAGATCAGCCTGGCGACGCTCGTCGGCAGTCTGGTCACGCTCGGCATCTGCAGTCTGCTCGTGAGGTTGCCCCGATGATCCGATCCCTGAGACTGCTCGCGGCGCTCGCGGTCGCCCTGATGCTGGGCGCCGTCACCATGCAGCCGGCGCTGGCGGCGACCAGGGCCAACGGGCCAACGCCGGGCCCGGACCTGAGCCAGCAGCTCTCGACGCTGCTTCAGCAGCTGAAGCAGCAGCAGGCCACCGTCGACACGCTCGCCAATCAGGTGGAGGGTGAGCAGGCGACGGTGAGCACGCTCAACGCGAAGGTCTCGGCCGACAAGCAGCAGGAAGCGCTGGTCAATCATCAGATGGACCAGGTGGCTCGCATCGAATACGAGCGCCCGGCCCTGACCCTGACCACGATCCTGGGCGCCCGGAATCTCGGCGAGCTGCTGAGCGGCGTCGCGCAGTCGCGCCTCATCGCCAAGCAGCAGCAGCAGCTGTTCACCGCCGCCAGGGCGCTGAAGGCGAAAGACGAGCAGGACCAGTCGGCGGCTCAGGTGGAGCTGGACAAGATCTCGAAGCAGAAGGACGAGGCGACGGCGATCGCCGCCAGCACGCAGTCCGAGATCTCGGATCTCCAGGTGAAACAGCAGCAGCAGGCCGCCGCCGCCCAGGCCGCGTCCTCCACCGGCTCGACCACGTCGACCACCTCGACGCCCGCGCCGATGGCGAGCGCGAGTGCTGCTCCGGCGGTCGCGGCGGGGGCCACGATCACCCTCCAGCCGGGGCCGTCGAATCCCAATCGCTTCGACCCCGGGCAGTGCGTCTGGTACGTGGCGCAGATCTACTCGATTCCGTGGATGGGCAACGCGGACCAGTGGCCCGCTGCCGCCGCCGCAGATGGACAGGCGGAGGGTATGACCCCCGTGGTCGGTGCGATCGAGGAGGAGGCCGACAGCGGCTTCGGCCACGTGGCCGTGGTGACGGCGGTGCAGGACGACAACGACTGGACCGTCACCGAGATGAACTACCTGGGCCCCTACGTCACCGATACCCGTCAGGAGACCCGGGCCAACTCGAACCTGGTCACCTTCATCTACTAGCCGGCATGGGCTCGGGCGCGCGGCCGGTGCGTGCGCCGACGCCCGACGACCTCTCGCACGCGCGGGAGGCCGTCGGGCGAGCCCTTTCCGCGACGCCCCTGGTCCGGCTGGAAGCGGAGCTCTACGCCAAGGTGGAGACCGTTCAGCCGACCGGGTCGTTCAAGGTCCGAGGTGCGTTGAGCGCGCTGAGCCGCCTGCCGGCGAAGACGCGCGCCGTGACCGCCAGCGCCGGCAACCACGGCCTGGGCGTCGCCTGGGCGGCGGGCAGGCTTGGCGTTCCGGCCACGATCGTGATCCCGGTCACCGCGTCCGCGGCCAAGCGGGCGGCCCTGCGCCGGTATCCCGTGCAGGTAACCGAATACGGGGACGGTTACGACGCCGCCGAACGGCACGCTCTCGACCAGGCGTCGGCCGGCGGTGTTTACGTCTCCCCCTACAACGACCCCGATGTGATCGCGGGCCAGTCGACCATCGGCAGCGAGCTCGACGAGCAGCGGCCACCGGGACCCCTGACCGTCGTCTGCCCGGTGGGCGGTGGTGGCCTGTGTGCGGGCCTCGCCGTCTGGGCCGGCACCCGGCCGGGGATCACTCTTGTCGGCGTCGAGGCGGCGTGCTCGCCGGCGGTGTCGGCTTCGGTCAAGGCCGGCCGGGTGACGGACGTGCAGGTGAGGCCGACGCTGGCCGACGGGCTGGCCGGCAACCTCGAGCCCGGCTCGATCACGCCGTCGCTGATCGCGGCCGGCGGCGTTCACCTGGTGGCGGTGAGCGAGGAGCAGCTGATCCGCGGCATCCGCCACGCCGCGCTCGAGATCGGACTGACGTTGGAGGGGGCAGGTGCCGCCCCGCTGGCCGCGCTGCTGGCGGGGCTCATCCCGACCGCCGGGCGCACCGTGCTGGTGCTGACCGGGCGCAACATCGCAGCCGGCACGCTGGCGTCGGTGCTGGCCGGTGCCCCAGCCTAGGGCCGTTTCTGCACATTCCGCTCTTTCCGGGTCGTAGATAGCGACGGTTTCTGCAGAAACGACCTAATTCACGGCCCGGGTTGCTCAGAGCCAGGCGGGGAGTGGGGGGAGGGCGCCGCCGTCGGGGCGGGTGACGGGGCCGGGGCGTCCGCTCAACCAGCAGGCGACGGCGGCAGAGGTGCCGGTGACCCGGATCGGGACGCCGGTGCCCGGCACCTCCAGCGAACGCTCGCCAGTCTCCATCACCAGGGCCGGCATGCCGGGCCGGTCGGAGAGGTCCCCGACCAGGTCGTCCAGCAGCCGGACGGCGAACCCGGGCGCCAGGTCCTGATAGGTGGCTCCCGCGTCCAGGTCGAGCGCGTGCAGCCAGACCTCGCGTGCCCGCATCCAGGGCAGGTAGGACGCCGGCACCTCGCGGGTGGCGGTGCGGACCGGCGCCGACCAGGCGTCGCCGGAGAGCCCGCCGAACGCCGCGGCGAGCCGCCCCGCCGATTCCCGCACGTCCGCCTCCTGCTCGTCCAGGCCGCGCGGCGCTCCCGCCTCGATGTCGGTGGCCCGGGGATGCCGGTCGCCGTACATCGGCTCCTCGACGCCGGTGCGCGCCCAGGTCGCCAGCCGTGCCATCCCGTCCGCGTTGCGGGCGACGTGCGTGATGATGTGGCCTCGCGTCCAGCCCGGCAGCGCGGAGGCCTCGTGGACTTTGGACCCGTCGAGCCTTGTCACCTGGGCCAGGAAGAGGTCCGTCCCCTCCTCGACCAGGCACAAGTCGTGCTCGATTGCCGTGCTGTCGGTCATCGCGTCAAACTTCCCTGGTGCCGGGCGAGGTGGGGCGTGATCCGGGCCAGCGCCCCGGCCAGGCGATCCGGGTCCAGCGCGTAGGTCAACCGCACGAAGTCGGGGTGCCCGAAGGCGCTGCCCGGCGCCAGCAGGACGCCCGACTGATCGCGAAGCTCGGAGGCCCAGCGGTCTCCATCGGTCCCTGGCGGCAGCTGCAGGAAGGCGAATGCCGCCGCCTCGGGGGGCGTCCACCGGAGGGCCGAGCCGTCGTCGTCGAGCCAGGCCTGCAGCGTGCCCAGACCCTGCTTGATCAGTCCCCGCGTCCGCACCAGGAGCCGCGCCCGGAGCCCTGGTGCCAGCACCTGCTCCGCGATCGCCATGCTGGGACCCGCGGCCGAGATGGCGGCGTACTCGTGGCGCCGCCAGAGCGCCTGGGTAAGCTCGGGTCCGGCCACCGTCCACCCAAGTCGCAGGCCGGGCATTCCGTAGGCCTTGGACAGAGATCCGAGCACGACCGTCTGCGCGTCCGCCTCGAAAAGACTTGGCCGCTCCACGCCGTCGTGCTCCGTGCCCCGGTACACCTCGTCGACCAGGAGCGTCGCACCCACCGACCGGGTCCGCTCCCGGATCGCGTCCAGCTCCACTCCCCGGAGCACGCGGCCGGTCGGGTTGTTCGGGTTGCAGATCGCCACCAGGCGGGTCGTGGGGAGGATCGCATGCTCCAGCGAGGCGAGGTCCAGCGACCAGTCCTGGCCGGCGTCGAGCCGGAAGGTCCGGACTCGACAGCCGCGGTTGCGAAGAAGGCCTTCCACCTGCGGATAGGACGGGCTCAGCACGCTGACGTCGTCGCCGGGTCGGGCCAGGGCCTCAACCGCCAGCATCCCGGCCTCGGCGGCACCGACGGTGACCAGCACGCCGTCCGGCTCGGCCCCCGGGTACTGGGCCGCGATCAGCTCGCGCAGTCGCCCCGTGCCCTGGACGTCGGGATAGTGCAGCGAGCCGTCGAGCAGCGGTCCCAGGTCGGCCCCCAGCGCCTCCAGGTCACGCAGGGTCGGCGCCCGCACGCCGCTGTCGGCGAGGTTGTAGGAGACATCACGCTCCCAGCGTGACTGCCACTCCTCGAGCTCGAACGGTGCGAAGTCGGGCAGCGTCATCGGGCCTCCAATGTGTGCGGTGAGCTTGCGCGGACGGTATACGGCTGGGCGATGATAGCCCCATGCTGCGGCATCAGTCTCATCAACTGGGCATGGTGCTGGCCGGCGGCGAAGGGAAGCGGTTGATGCCGCTGACCGCCGATCGCGCCAAGCCCGCGGTCCCTTTCGGCGGCACCTACCGGCTGATCGACTTCGCGCTGTCCAACCTGGTCAACGCGGGCGTCCGCCGCATCGCGGTCCTGACCCAGTACAAGAGCCACAGCCTGGACCGGCACATCTCGCAGACCTGGAGCCTGTCGCCGATGCTCGGCAACTACGTCACCACCGTGCCGGCGCAGATGCGGGTGGGGCCGCGCTGGTTCCTGGGCTCGGCCGATGCGGTCTTCCAGAACCTGAACCTGATCGGCGATGCCAAGCCTGACCACATCTTTCTCTTCGGCGCCGACCACATCTATCGCATGGACCCCCGGCAGATGCTGGACTTCCATCGGGAGACCGGCGCCGGGTTGACACTCGCCGGCATCCGCGTCCCGCTGGCCGAGGCCCCGGCGTTCGGCATCATCGACACCGACCGTCGGGGGCGCGTGAAGTCGTTCCTGGAGAAGCCCGAGCACCCGCCGTCGGTGCCCGACGACCCCTCGGTCGCGTATGCCTCGATGGGTATCTACATCTTCACCACCGAGGCCCTGGTCGACGCGGTCAGCCAGGACGAGTCCAACGATTCGTCCAAGCACGACATCGGCGGCAGCATCGTCCCCCTGCTGGTGGAGCGAGGGGACGCCTACTGCTACGACTTCATGGAGAACCGGGTGCCGGGAGTCTCGGGTGAAGAGGTCGGCTACTGGCGTGACGTGGGAGACCTGGATACCTTCTACGAGGCGTCGATGGACCTGGTTTCGCCGGAGCCGGCGTTCAGCCTCTACAACCAGGACTGGCCCATCTACACGTTCGCGCCGCAGCGACCCCCCGCCAAGTTCGTCTTCGACGACCACGAGCGGCGCGGGATCGCGACCGACTCGCTGGTCTCCGCAGGGGTCATCGTGAGCGGCGCCCGGGTACACCGCTCGGTCCTCTCACCCGACGTGTTCGTGCACACCGGCGCCAGCGTCGAGGGGTCGGTCCTGATGGACAGTGTGGACGTGGGGCGCCACGCGGTCGTCCGCAACGCGATCATCGACAAGAACGTGCGGATCGCGGAAGGGGCCCGGGTCGGGGTCGATCCGGCGCGGGATCGTGCGCGCTTTCACGTCTCGATGGGCGGCATCGTCGCGATCCCGAAGAACGCGGTGGTGTTGGCGGACCCCGACTGATGGAGGACCCGCTTTCGGTCGCGATCCTGACCCGCGAGTACCCGCCGGAGATCTACGGCGGCGCCGGCGTCCATGTTGAGTTCCTGGTCCGTGAGCTCCGCCACCTGGTCCAGGTCCAGGTCGAATGCGTCGGGGCGCCGCGGGAGGAGCCGGGTGTGCACGCCCACCAGCCGTGGTCGGCGCTGCGCGAGCCGGAGCCGGAGGCGGCGGCGCTGCGGTGGCTTTCGGTCCAGCTGGCCATGGTGGGCCCGACCAAGGGAGTCCAGCTCGTGCACAGCCACACCTGGTACGCGAACCTGGCCGGACACCTGGCTCACCTGACGTGGGGCATTCCACACGTGGTCACGACGCACAGCCTGGAACCGCAGCGGCCGTGGAAGGTCGAGCAGCTGGGGGGTGGGTATCACCTCTCCTCCTGGTGCGAGCAGACGGGCCTGGAAGGGGCGGCGCGCGTGATCGCCGTCTCCGAGGGGATGCGGAGGGACATCCTCGACTGCTATCCGACCCTCGACCCGTCCCGGGTCCAGGTCATCTACAACGGGATCGACCCTGACGCCTACCGGCCCGATATGGACCCGGCCACGCTTCGCCGCCACGGCATCGACCCCGCCCGACCGTACGTGATCTTCGTCGGCCGGGTTACCCGCCAGAAGGGGCTGTCGTACCTGCTGGCCGCGTCGTCGGCGCTGCCCAGCACGGCACAGATCGTCGTCTGTGCCGGCGCGCCCGACACCCCGGAGATCGCGGCCGAGGTCGGCGCATTGCGAGAGCAGGTGCAGCGGGAGCGCTCGGGGTTGGTCTGGATCGACGGCATCCTGCCCCGCGCGGAGGTCGTCCATCTGCTCAGCGGTGCGGCGGTCTTCTGCTGTCCCTCGATCTACGAGCCGTTCGGCATCGTCAACCTGGAAGCCATGGCCTGCGGAACCGCGGTCGTGGCGTCGGACGTCGGGGGCATCCCCGAGATCGTGGTGCCCGCGGACACGGGGTATCTCGTGCACTGGTCGGAGAGCGATCCGGACCGCTTCGTCGGGGACCTGGCGGCGCGCCTGACGGAGGTGCTCGAATCACCCGGTTTGGCCCGGCGGATGGGCGAAAGCGGTCGCCGGCGGGTCCTCGACCGGTTCAGCTGGAGCCGCATCGCCGGACAGACGGCCGACCTCTACCGGGAGCTGGTGTCCTCCTGAACCCGAACTCAGCGTCCCCCTTCGATTGGCCGGGATTGGTCTGCGCCGCGATTCGGGGGTTGCTCATTTGGGAGCCGTGTCGGATACTGTTGCGCACATCGGCCCGATCGGTTCGGGCGGATGCACCAATCAGGACCCAGACGAGCGTGGGCGTCCTGCACGAAGGGACGCGGCCACGGCAGGCGTGGGATTAGGGAAGAGCGCGGAGGTCGGCCTCTACGCTCTTCCTCTTTCATATGGCTACCTCCGCCGGCGCGCGAAGTTGGCGGCGACGAACGCCAGGATGCCCAGCACGATGGCCAGAATGGCGTGCTTGTAATGGACGCCGGGCGTGGTGAACCAATGCACCACCCCGAGCGCGTAGAGCACCCCGATGACGATGAGGATGATGCCGAGCACCACCAGCAGAGAGGGGAGAAGTATTCGCAAGGATGGACCTCCAAACGTCAGCGAATGGTGAAGTACAGGAACGCGGCCGCTCCAGCCGCCATGCAGTAGTACCCGTACGGGTCCAGCCGGCCGGACTCGAAGTAGCGGAGAAGGAAACGGGCTGAAAAGTAGGCAGCGAGTCCCGCCACGACCGCAGCGATGCTGTACATGCCCAGCGGGACCCCCCGGTGGAAGAGGTCGGGGATCTCGACGAGCGCGGCGGCCAGGATGATCGGGGTGGCCAGCAGGAACGAGAACCGCGCCGCCTCGGTGTGCTTCAGGTTGGCGAGCAGGCCGCCGGCCATGGTCACGCCTGAACGCGAGAAACCCGGGATGAGCGCCAGCACCTGGCAGCACCCGATGCCGAGCGCCCAGCCCACATGCAGCTCCTCAAGCTGTCGGAAGTGACTCTCCTGCTCACGCCTGGTCTCGCCCGTGAGTCGGGCTCGCCGCTCCGCGCGCCGCCGGAGGGCTTCCGCTCCGAGCAGGACGAGGCCGTTGCAGAACAGGAACACGGACGTCGCCACCGGGTTCGCGAACAGCTTCTGGAGAAACGACTGCAGCAGGACGCCGACGATCCCCGCCGGAATGGTGGCAGCGACCAGCAGAAGTGCCAGACGTTCGTCCTTGGTTTCGATCCGCCCCCGCATGGCGGCCCGGACGGCGGCGCGCACGATGATCACCCACTCGCGCCAGTAGAGGATCAGCAGGGCGACCGCGGTGCCAAGGTGGAGGAGGACCAAAAACGGCAGGAACGAGGGGTCGCTCTCGTTGAACGACCAGTGCAGCAGGGGCGGGATCAGAACCGCATGACCCAGCGACGAGATCGGGAAGAGCTCCGTCGCCCCCTGCACCAGCGCGAGCACGAGCGCTTGCCAGAAGGTCACCTCGCGAATGGTAACGACCACCGGCGCCCGTGCCTGTGGGCAAGTCAGGCAGAACCGTTCGCCGGGCGGAGGAGGCTCGGGCTCCTGTCCCAGGAGCATGCCCGCACGACGCGAACACCCTGGGCGCGACTCGGCCGGCGCCGCGGACTCCCCGATCAACGCAGGGCCACATCTTCGCGCATGACTCAGGTCCCCAGCCCAGGCGTCGACGGGCCGCTCGTATCCTTCCCACGGACTGATGGCCCGGCAGGACAAGGACGGCTTCGTGGACCCCGCGGTGGTCGCCGCGTGGCGCCGGATGCTGTGGCTGGTGCGCGGATCCGCCGAGGTGGTGGAAGCGCTGGTACCGGTCGCTGCCGGCATGACCAAGGAGGAGGTCTCCCGCCTCCTGGCGCGCGCCGGCGCCCCCTCCGGCAAGGGCGTGGAGCCGGTGGAGCAGGTGCTGGGCCTGCTCGGAGTCATCCCCCGGGCTCGCTACGAGGCGCTGCTCCGTGAGTACCAGACGCTCCTCCAGGAGTACGAGCAGCTGGGCAGCCGGGTGAGCGAGGCGGAGCAGAACATCGAGCGCTTGCGCGGGGTCCTGCGCGAGCAGGGGGGTGTCGACGAGGCGGAGGAGCTGCTGGACTCCTGGGGCGGGCTGGTGCGCCGGACGCTGCGCGCTCAAGCGGGGTTCGTCCGGTCGATCGCGAGCGCGGCGGGCAGCGCCGCTCCCTCGGCGCCACCGAGCGGTGCGGCCCCTCTGGCGGAGCCGGCGGAGGCGCAGGGCGAGGTGGTCGCGCCGGCGGGACCGACGCAACCGATGCTGGCCCAGGTGCCCGAACCCGAGACCGACGCCCCACCGCCCACGCCGGCCTCGACGCCCTCACGCGCGCGCGGAGCCGGCGCGGCCACCACAAAACGTCCGTCCTCGCGGAGCCGGACCGTACGCACTTCGTCCAGCACGTCGGTCTCCGGGCCGATCCCGGCGGCGGCGGACGCGGAGCCGATCGAAGCGCCGGCGCTCGCGGCCGAATCGGAACCGGGGGCGCCGCCCGCGCCGGCCTCGGCGCCAACACGGGCGGGCGGAGCGGGTGGGGCTACCAGGAAGCGCACGTCCTCAGGCAGCCGGTCCACCCGCACAACGTCCGGCACGTCGGGACCCGGCCCGACCCTTGCGGTGGAGGCGGAGCCGATCGAACCGCTCGCGCCCGAATCGGAACCGAAGCCGCCGCAAGCGACCATGCCCGACCCGGCGCCGCCAGAGGCCGGGGGGACCGACGGAATCACCAGGAAGCGCCCGTCGTCGGGCAGCCGGCCCGCGCGAACGACGTCGAGCACCTCTGGATCGAACCGGGCGAAGCGCACCGGCTGAGCCGCGCCCGTTCCGGTCCACCTCACGGGCGCGGACGGCGTCCGTACTTTCGTAGGCTCAGGTACCGACACCCGATTGATGTCTCCGTGCGCCCGCACTGATCTGATGCCAAACGCAAAACCCGACGCCACCTCCGAGGAGCACAGCAAACTCCAGCTCAGCGCGGTCCAGGTGACCGCGGCCGTCCTGGCTTCGATCACCTCGGCGGTGATTCTGTCCAAGTTCGGGGTCGCGGGGACGTATGTCGGCACCGCGGTCGGCAGCGCCGTGTCCACCGTCGGGGTCGCGGTGTACGCGCACACGATGCGGCAGGCGCGGCGCCGCGTGGAGCGCTACGCGCACCTCCATCAGGCGGATCCATCGCAGGTTCGCCCCTCGGGGAGGACGGTGGCCGGCGCACCCCCGGTCGGGGCGCCTCCCGCAGCCTGGAGCTACCGGCATCCGAGGACGGCGCCACCGGTGCCGGTGCGAGTGTCGCGCCCGCCTCGCAGCGGCTGGCGGGCACGCCTGGACCAGGCTCAGGCGTGGTTCGCGGACCTGCCGCTGGCCGGCAAGGCGGTGGTGACGGCCGCGGGGGCCTTCCTCCTCGCGGTGATGGCGGTCGTCCTCTTCCAGTTCCTGAGTGGGCACTCCCTGACCAACGTGTGGGGCATCGGGAGCAGCAGCAGCGGGCCCAGCGCAGGCTGCGTGATCGGCCGCTGCGGCGGCACGGCCCCGACCTCGCCCCACAGTCAGGACACCCCGGCCGCGACCCCGAGCACGGAGCCGACCCCGACCGCCACCCCCGCGCCGTCCCCGACCGCCACGCCGACGACGGTGCCGTCGCCAACCCCCTCCACGGCGTCGTCTCCGGCCACCGCGCCCTCACCGGCGCAGGCCGCGGCGCCTTCGACCCCCTAACCGGGGACAGGCGGCTCAGTCGCGGTCGTCGTCGTCCTCCTCGCCCTCTTCCCCTTCTTCCGCCTCCTCCTCTTCCTCTTCCTCCACCAGATCGGCGAGATCGTCGGGGAGGGCGTTCCAGTTCACGACCCAGTCGTCGGTGAGCGTCTGCAGCACCACCGAGAACGTGTCGTCGCGCAGGTCGTCGGGGGCCGCCAAGGCGGCTGCGCTCGCCGCCGTGACGAAGCTCTTCAGGTTCTCGGTGTCCTGCTCGTCGGGCGGCGCGGTGCCGTTGTCGACAGCGTCCTGGAGGATGCCTCCGAGGATGATCTTGTAGGCCTCCCTGCGCCACCCGGCCGAGGCCCCGCCGGACAGTCCCGAGGCAGCCTCGCCGGCTGCCGCGATGACCTGCGCCAGGTACTCGGGCGCCGCGACGTCGGAGGACGAGAGCTCGTTGTCGGGAGGTGTGGTGCTCACGGGAGAAGCGTAGCCTCCCGAGATTCCCCAAGACCACCTTTGACAGGTAAGGGTTCGGAGGGGTGGGGCGGCACCTGTCGAACTCGACGTACGCGCGCTCGAGCGCAGCATCGCTGAAGACCCGGACGGTTCTGATATGGGGGTCACATCAGATCGGTGCGTCTGTCGAAGCTGGTTTCAGAGGACCTCGAGGGCGATCTGATTGTGGAGATCCAGGCCGCGCTCGGTGGGCGCCACCCAGCCCGGGCTCAGGCGGACCAGGCCGGCGCCGGCCAGGCGGTTCAGCTGTGGATCGAAGCCCTTCGTCCGCGCCACGCCGCGGACGGTGCGCAGCCCGAGCAGCAGCCGTTCCGCCTGCACCACCTCGCCGTCCAGGTCTTCGTGCCCCTCCTCGACCAGGGGGAGCGAAGGATGTAATCGCGCGGGCGCCGCACGTTCCACCAGCGACGGGCGGAACCGCCCGTCCGCCCGTAGGAGTGGGCCCCGGGGCCGGCACCGTAGTACGGCCGGCAAGCCCAGTACGCGCTGTTGTGGCGCGACCGGCGTCCTGGTCGCGCCCAGGAGGAGACCTCGTACCGGCGGAAGCCGTAGCGGCGCAGCACGGTGTCCGCCTCCTGCTGGAGGTCCCACTGCCCGTCTGCGGGCACCTGTCGCAGGCGGCCTTCCCGCAATCGCCGGTAGAGCAGCGTCCCCTCCTCGAACTGGAGCGCGTAGCAGGAGAGATGTTCAGGGCCCAGGGCCGCGGCGCGCTCCACGGTCGACACCCACGAGGCGTCGGACTGCCCGGGCACCGCGTAGATGAGATCGAGAGAGACGTTGTCGAAGCCGGCCGCTCGAGCCTGGCGCAGCGCGCGCACGGCCTGGGCGCCGTCCTCCCTCCGCTCCAGCACGGCCAGGGCGCGAGGATCGAAGCCCTGAACGCCCAGGCTGAGGCGGTTGACGCCACCCTCGCGCCACACCTCCAGCTTCTGGGGATCGGTGGTCGCCGGATTGGCTTCCAACGTCACCTCGGCACCCGGCGCCAGGGTGAAGACCTGGGGGACCGCCGCCAGCAGGCGGGCGGCCAGCGGCGCCGGCAGGACGCTGGGCGTCCCGCCACCGATGTAGACCGTGCGCAGGGGGGCGAAGGCGAGGTGGGAGGCCGCCCAGCGCAGCTCGCGCACGAGCGCGTCCACGAACTCCGGCATCAGCCGCTCCTGGCGCGCATAGACGTTGAAATCGCAGTAGCCGCACTTGTGCCGGCAGAAGGGGATGTGGATGTAGAGGTGCCGGGTGGGTCGCATCGTGGCGTTGCCCCTAGCATGCGCGCGGGTAGGACGCGGGTAGGATCGGAGCGGGAGCAGCATGGAGCAGCGCAAGCAGGACGTCTTGAAGGCGGTGGTGACCGAGTTCACCGTGTCCGGCGTTCCGGTCGGATCCCGATCGCTGGTCGCCCGCCACTTCGACAAGCTGAGCTCTGCGACGATCCGCAACGAGCTCGCCGACCTGGTCGAACGGGGGTACCTGGAGCAGCCACACGCCTCCGCCGGCCGGCGTCCGACCGATCTCGGGTACCGCTACTTCGTGGACTTCCTGATGGACCTGGAGGCGGTCCCGGCGGGCGTCGAGTCCTACATCGAGCTTGAGCTCCAGTCGGCCCCCGCCGAGCCCCAGGCGCTGACCGAGCGGATGGCCACGGTAACGGCACGCGTGACCGGCACGGCGGCCGTGGTCAGCGCGCCCACCGGCCCACGAGCGAGGGTCAAGCACGTCGACCTGGTCGCGCTGGAGGGCACCGAGGTGCTGCTGATCCTGCTCGTCGAGGGCAACCTGCTCCGGCAGCGGGTGCTGTCCCTGCAGACGCCTGCCGACCAGCCTCGGTTGAGTGAGCTGGCCGCCGCCTTCAACCAGGAGCTGCTGGGCAAGGACCGCCAGGACGTCCAGGACCGGAGCGCGCTCGCGCTCGACCCGCTGGAGTCGGAGGTGTTGAGCCGGCTCGCCGACGCCTTGCGTGACTTCGACGACGGGGCGGGCACGCTGGTCGTCCACGACGGGGTGCGCAACCTGCTGCAGCAGCCGGAGTTCGCCGACGCGATGCGTCTGCACGAGGTGCTGGAGGTGCTGGAGGAGACCCGCCTCCTGGCGGCGCTGCTGAAGGACCTGGCACGGGAGACCGACCTCGCGATCGTGATCGGGTCCGAGCACCGGACGCAGCAGCTTCGCTCGACCACGGTCGTCCTCACCACCTACGGGCCGAGCCGCCGGCTGCGCGGCGTGGTCGGGGCGATCGGTCCCACCCGGATGGAGTACGGCAAGATCGTGGGCCGGCTGCGTGCGGTGGCGCGGTCGGCGAGCGAGCGCATGGTCGAGTCCTGACCTTCGATGGTGCCTGTCTCGCGTGGAGCGGCGGGCATTCGGCGGTCGATGAGAACCGTTTCGTATGGGACGGGGCCGCAATGGGTGGGGGCGTTCAGAGAGAATTGATCGGAGCCGTTTAGCCGTACCCTCGGCGGCGGTATCAATCAGGAAGAAAATGCCCAACGACTTTGACCGCAGGAAGAACCTGCCGCAAGACGAAGCCCCACGGGCGACCAGCGAGAACGGAATCGTCGACGAGAACCCGGCCGGGGCGGCCGCCGCTGCCGGCGGCGATGACTCGACCAGGGCGAGTGCTGAGGCGATGCTGCACGCGGAGGAGCTGATCGAGGAGGCGAACAGCCGCCACCTCAGGCTGGCCGCCGATTTCGACAACTTCAAGAAGCGCGTTCGCCAGGAGCGGTTGGAGCTGCTTCAGTACGCGTCCGCGTCGCTCGCCGAGCGCCTGCTGCCCGTGCTCGACGACTTCGAGCGCGTGCTCGAGCACGCGCCCGAGGGGATCGACAGCAACTGGCTCAAAGGCGTCCGGATGACCGCCCAGAAGCTGCAGGAGGCACTGCAGTCGGTAGGCGTGGAGACGATCGAGGCGGTCGGCGCCCCGTTCGACCCCAAGCTGCACGAGGCGATCGGCACCGAGGAGTCGGCCGACCTGCCGGAGGACACCGTCGTCAAGGAGCTGCGGCGCGGGTACCGCATCCACGACCGGATCCTGCGCCCGGCACTGGTGTCGGTGGCGCGCACGCCGGCCAAGAAGGCCACCTAGCGCCGTCCATGGCCTCGGTCAAGCGCGACTACTACGAGGTTCTGGGCGTCGGCCGGAACGTCAGTCCCGACGAGTTGAAGCGCGCGTTCCGCAAGCTGGCGCTTCAGTTCCACCCGGACCGCAACCCCGAGGACGCCGACGCGGCCGAGAAGTTCAAGGAAGTCTCGGAAGCGTACGGCGTGCTCTCCAACCCGGAGAAGCGCCGTCAGTACGATCGGTTCGGCCACGCCGGCCTCAACAGTGCCGGGTTCGCCGGTCCCGAAGGATTCGACTTCGGCGACATCTTCGAGAGCTTCTTCGGCGGCGTCGGAGTGCGGGGGCCGCGCCAGCGCTCGGTCCGCGGCGACGATCTGCGGCTCGACCTCACGATCGAGTTCGAGGAGGCGTTCACCGGTACTCAGCGGGAGATCGAGGTGCCGCGGCTCGCGACCTGCGAGCACTGCTCCGGCAGCGGTGCGGAGCCCGGAACCGGCTTCGACACCTGCCCCGGCTGCGGCGGCACCGGTCAGGTCCGGCGTCAGGCGCAGACCATCTTCGGCTCGATGGTCAACATCATCGCCTGCCCGACCTGCGGCGGCGAGGGCCGGATCCTTCGCTCGCCCTGCCAGGAGTGCCAGGGCCAGGGGAGGGTCAAGCAGCGGCGTCACCTGGAGCTCCAGGTCCCGGCCGGCGTCGACACCGGGGCTCAGATCCGGCTCAACGGTGAAGGTGAGGCCGGCTACCGCGGGGGGCCTCCCGGTGACCTCTACGTGGCGATCCGGGTCCGGCCGCATCCGGTGCTCAAGCGCGACGGAACCGACGTCAGCTACGAGCTCAGCATCAACATCGTGCAGGCGGCGCTGGGTGACAGCGTCGAGGTGCCCACGCTGGACGGGCCGGTGGCGGTCACGGTGCCACCGGGGACGCAGTACGGCCAGACGTTCCGGCTGCCCGGCAAGGGGATGCCGTACCTGCGGCGAAGCCGGCGGGGGGACGAGTACGTCGTCGTCAAGGTCGTGGTCCCGAAGTCGCTGAACGAGGACCAGCGCAACCATCTCCGGCACCTCGGCGGTCTCACCGGCAAGCCGGAGAAGGTGAGCAAGGGATTCTTCGAGAAGCTGCGCGAGGCGATCAACATCGACTAGGCGGTGCGCGCGGACATAGCGCGGCACCTGGCAAGATGAGGAGCCAGATGAACACGATCGACTTGGAGCTGTCCCGGGCCGAGGTGGAGGTCAAGCAGCTGGAAGCGCGTTTGCGAGTGGTGCCGATGAACGACAACCAGCTGCTGCAGGCGCTGGAACGGGCACTGGCTCAGAAGCGCGAGCGCCTGGAGAACCTGCGGGCCCGGCACGCGGCGGGGAAGTAGCGGGGGGGGGGCCGTTTCTGCACACCCCGTGCCTACCCCGCCGGGCGTAGGCACGGGGTGTGCAGAATCGGGTCTTTCGGTGGAGCGGGGTTTCTGATACGCGGGGGTCAAGCGACCAGACGCCGGCCGCGCTGGACCAGCCTGGCGGCGAGGTCGTAGCGGCCGACGGAGGGGATGATGTACGCGCCCTGCACCAATTCCCGAGCGCCCTCCAGGAGCTCCGACGCGTGATCCAGGCCCGCCTCCGCCGCGCGCTCGCCGGCGTCCTCGATCCGCCGCGCCACATGATCGGGGACGACGAGACCGGGCACCTCGTTGCGGAGGTAGGTGACCTGGCGGACCGAGGCCAGGGGCATGATGCCCGCGATGACGGGTACGTCGAACGGCCCGGTCGCCTCCTGCATACGCAGCCACACCTCACGGTCGAAGACAGCGTTGGCCACGATGAACCCCGCGCCCGCCTCCATCTTGCGACCCAGCAGGCGCACCTCCCGGGCGTAGTTGTCCGCGGTCGGGTTGAAGGCGGCGCCCACGAAGAACCCGGCGCCGTCACCGATCGGGGTGCCGTTCGCGTCCCGCCCCTCGTTGAGCCCGCGCAGGATCGTGATCAACCCGGTTGCGGAGACTTCCCAGACGGTATGGGCGTCGGGAAAGTCGCCGACCCGGGGAGGATCTCCCCGCATGCAGAGCACGTTCCGGATGCCGAGTGCGTGGGCGCCGATCAGCTCGGACTGGATCGCCACCACGTTCCGATCGCGGGTGGTGAAGTGCGCGATCGCCTCCAATCCCGCCTGCTGCTGGATCAGCGTGGCGCAGGTGACGGCGCTCATCCGAAGGCGGGCCATCGCCGCATCCGTCACGTTGACGAACTCGACGCCGGCCTCCGCGAGCTGACGCGCGCCGCGGAGCATGCGGCGGCAGTCGATGCCGCGCGGCGGGGTCATCTCGACGCTGAACACGAACCCGCCGTCGGCCAGCCGCCTGGCGAGCCGCGATTGGGGAGGGGAAGGGCTGGTCCGCGCCGCCTCCACCGGACGCGGCGGCTCGACCGGGGTCGTGACCGGCAGCGGACGCCGGGTGGCGGCGCGGATGGCGGCGATGTGGAGCGGCCGGGTACCGCAGCAGCCCCCGATCGCCCGCACGCCGGCCCCGAACAGGTCCGGTGCCACACTCCCGAAGTACTCGGCGCCGGACGCGTACACCAGTCGACCGCCTTGCCGCTCGGGGAGCCCGGCGTTGGGCATCGCCAGGACGGCCGGCGCACCCATCCCGACCAACCGGCGGGCGAAGTCGCCGATCGCGCGGGGACCCACCCCGCAGTTGACGCCCACCAGGGTCACTCCCTGACTTCTCATGGCCTCCCAGAAGGCGTCGAGCACCCGTTCCTCGCCTTCCGCGATGCGCATGCTGGCTGCGATCGGCACCCCGGGCGCCTGACGCCGCGCGACTCCGACCGCCAGCTCGAGCTCGTGGAGCGAGGAGAACGTCTCGAATTGGAGAAAGTCGACTCCGCCGGCCAGTAGAGGCTCGATCTGCTCGCTGAACATGCGCTCCGCGGAGGTTCGCTTGATCCCGCCGATCGGCTCGATGGGCCTTCCCAGAGGACCGATGGAACCCGCCACCAGCACCGGGCGACCGGAGGCGTTGCGGGCCTCGACCGCGAGGCGCGCGCCGGTCAGGTTGATGTCCCGGAGGTCCTCTTCCGCGTAGTGCTGAGCGAGATGCAGCCGGCTCGCCTCGAACGTGTTGGTCTCGATCACGTCGGCCCCGGCGGCGATGTAGTCGCGGTGGACGGCGCCGACGAGGGCCGGGTCGCGGACGTTGATCTGCTCGACAGCCCCCTCGGGCGGCACTCCGCGGGCCAGCAGCTCGGTGCCCATCGCGCCGTCGAAGAGCACATGGCCGGTATCGAGCAGGGTGCGGAGGGGATCCATGGGCGGAGGTTGGTGTGACACGATACCCGGCCAGGGAGTGCACGGGGCGCCAAACCCCGTTTTCACGCGAAACCGGTGCTATGGCGGGCGTTATAGGCCCGTTTTCGCGCGAAACCGGTGATATGGCGGGTGCCGGCGGGGGTCTGTTAACGTCCTTGTATCGTCCGTGATCGCCGGCTACCATCGCGCTTGTGGACGGTCTCGGGTCGGTCTCGGTCGAAGAGTATGTGGCGTCCCTGCCGGCGGGCGAGCAGGAGGTGGCGCGTCACGTGCTGCTCGGGGGCTTCAACAAACGTGGAAGACCCGTCGGTTTCCACCACGCCCCCAACGGTGTGGCGCCCCCCGGCCGGCGCGTGGATGTTGTTCTCAAGACGCTATCCCGACGGTTCCTACCAGGCCCGTGTCTCGATGTGGGACGATCGCCGCGGCTGGGTGCCGAAGCCAGGCCTGCACACCATGTTCCCTGACCACTGGACCTGCGATCGAGTACTGGAGGCGGGTTGGCAAGCCTATCGGGATCGCCCGAACGCCAAAGCCCTCCGCTGGAGAAGCCGGGCTCGAGAGCTGCGGGTTGGTGGCTACCGGCGCGTGGACCGCGACGGCCCGGCGACCTTCTTCCCCGACCCGCAGCGATGAAAGGGAGGTGGACCTTCATCCCCAGCGTCGACGAGGCGTCGCGCGAGCCTCCGCTCTCCGACGCCCGACAGCTGGCACCGCTGCGAGAGCTGCTGGCCGACATCGGGAACGACCCCGACATTCTAGAAATGTTCCTGAACGATTACTGGAACGCGATTCGTCGCGCGTCCCAATGATCCCGACGCCGAGTACGTGGGCAACGGCATCACGTTTCGTATCTCGGGGGACGAGGTGATCTTCACACCGCTGTACGACCAGTGGGGCGACGCCGGGTACGTCTATGTGCCCCTCGCCGACGTCCAGGACCTGATCGACCAGTACGCTGCCTACATCCGTGCCCGGTGATATGGCGCGGATGTAAACGTCCTTGTATTGTCCGGATTGACGGATTACGATGCTGGCCGTGAGCGCACTCCGGTCGGTCTCGGTCGAGCAGTATGTCGCGTCCCTGCCGGCGGACGAGCAGGAGGTGGCGCGTCACGTCCTGCTCGGGGGATTTCAACAGGTATGGCCGACCGGTCGGCTTCCACCATGCGCCCAACGGCGTCGCGCCTCCCGGCAGGCGGATCGACGAGGTGCTGGAAGCTTTCGCAGACGGTACCTACCGGGCCGCGTGTCGATCTGGGACCTGCGACGCGGCTGGGTACCGAAGAAGGGGGAGCACATGATGTTCCCTGATCACTGGAGCCGCGAGGAGGTCCTGGGGCGGGCGCGCACGCCTATCGCCGCGCGGCTCGACAAGGTCGCCCTGCGCTGGCGGAGCCTGATGGGCGGGGCCTCCAGGTCGCGGGCTACCGCCGCAGCGACGGGCGCGGAGCCGCGACGTTCTTCCCGGATCCCGACATTTGAGCGGTCGCTGGACCTTTACTGCCGAGCGTCGATGAGGCCTCGCGCGAACCACCTCTGTCAGATCCAGTCAACTGGCTCCGCTGCGGGAGCTGCTCGCCGAGATGCGGCCACGACCGTGTCGACCTTGACTTCGTTCATCGCTGGTTGGCCCGATCTGCTCGCGCGACCCAATGATCCTGAAGCGGAGTATTTCGGGAATGGGATCTGCCTTCCGCGTCTCCGGTGACGAGGTGATCTTCCACCCGCTGTACGACCAGTGGGCGGACGCCGCGTTCGTCTACATCCCCCTTGCCGACGTCCAGGACCTGATCGACCAGTACGCCGCCTACATCCGCCACCGCGACCGCGAGGAGAGGTCCTCGTAAGCCCCGTCTGTGCGCAGATGGGTGCTGAACCACGCCCCGAAGGACCCATGTGTGCACAGATGGTCGCCTCAGACCGCGAGCCCGCCCGCGAACACCATCGCCGCCAGCCACAGCACGATGCAGAGCGTCGCCGCCTCCCCCTCGCGACTCCAGCGGGAGGCCAGCACGTAGGGCACCGCCAGCAGCAGGAACCCGACAGCCGCCGTGACGAGGGAGGCCCATCCACCGCCACCGCCACCCCCGCCCGCCGCCCCGCGCACCGCCAGAAAGGCGACGTCCAGCACCACCTGCAGCAGTGCTATCCCGGTCACGATCAGGAATCCCAGCCGGAACCGGTGCCCCACCCTCCGCTGGAGCCAGAAGCTGACCGTCCCCCAGATGCCGAAGGCCGTCGCCCCGACGGTGAGCAGGGTGCCCAGGCTGTCGTGCAGGACCAGCAGCTGGCGAGGCATCCGGCTCAGTCTGGCGAGTCTGCGAAGCTGCTCGGCGTGGCGCTCTCGGTCCGCATCCAGAAGACGGTGCTCGCGCCGCTCCCGCCGGCGTGGCTGCGCCGCGTCCTCCAGGAGGCGGCGCGAGAGCCGGACGTGGCGGCGGCGCTGGGGCGACTCACCCAGCGCCCACCGGAGGTGACGGTCCGCATCGTGGGCGGTCGCGCCATCCGGCGCCTCCACCGAGACTTCTTCGACGACCCGGAGGAGACCGACGTCCTTTCGTTCCCCAGTGGCAGTGCCGATCAGGACGGGTACCTGGGGGATATCGCCCTCTGCTGGCCGGCGGTCGTGCGCCAGGCGGCACAGTACGGGCATGCCCCCGAGGCTGAGGCGGCCCTGCTCTCCGTACACGGACTCCTTCACCTCCTGGGTTGGGACCACCGGACTCCGGAGGAAGAGAAGGAGATGACGTCGAGGACGCTCTCCGCCCTCGCCGGCAGCGGCGTCCAACCTGCGACCGCGCGCCTCCCCGAGCCTTAGGCAAGGCCTCGTAGGATCGGTGTTCCGATCACCGCCACCCCGCCGGCACCCATGTCGGCGGCATTTTCGTGTGCCCGGTGTCCGAAAGGAGAACCGATCCCGACGTGTCCCTCCCCGCCTCTCCGGCATCCGACCTGCTCGTGGTGGGGCTTGGCAACCCCGGCCGCGAGTACGCCGGCTCGCGCCACAACCTGGGATGGTCGGCGGTGGACGCGTTCGCGCGCGACTCCGGTATCGAGCTCTCGCGCAAGCGCTGGCAGGGCAAGGTGGGGACCGGGACCATCACCGGGACCAGGGTGTGGCTGCTGGAGCCGCAGACCTACATGAACGAGTCGGGTCGCTCGGTGAAGAAGGCGCTCCATGACCTCGATCTGCCGCTGGAACGCGTCTGGGTGGTCCACGACGAGCTTGACATCCCCCTCGGGCGTCTGCGCATCCGGGTCGGCGGGTCGGCGGCGGGAAACAACGGCGTGCGGTCGATCATCGGAGCCCTCGGCGGTGACGGGTTCCCGCGTTTTCGGATCGGTATCGGCAAGGCCGCTTACAAGGGCAGCGTGGCCGGCGTGCGCCACGTCCTCGGCGGATTCCGAGGCCGCGACGCCGAGGTCGCGTCGCAGGTCGTCCTGGGCACGGCCCGGGCGATCCGAACCGGCGTCGAGGAGGGCCTGGACCGCGCCATGAACCGCTTCAACCGTGAGGACTGGCTGCAGGAGGAACAGGAGGTATGACGACCGTCGGGCAATCCCTGGTACCGACCGAGCTCCGAGGCTGGATCGAGCGCCCGGACCGCCGCCCGCGCGCGGTGCAGTCGCTGCCCCGCGCGGCCTGGCCGGCACTTGCCGCTGCCCTCGGTCCGCACCGCCGAGACGGCCCGGCGGCCGGTGCTGCTCCTGACCCCCAACCCTGAACGGTTCCTGGCCGAGCTCCGGCCCTGGCTGGCGGGGCGCCCGCGGGCGGTGCTGTTCAGCGAGGTCCAGGTCTCCTTCCTCGACCGGCCGCCGGCGTTCGATCAGGCGGTCTCGCAGCGGCTGGACGCCCTCGCCGCCCTGGCCCAGGTGGATCCGGTTCTCGTCGTCTCCTCGCGACGCGCCCTGCAGCGGGTAACCATGCACCCCGACGATTTCCGGAGCGCCGCCGTAACGCTGGCGCCCGAGCAGCAGGCCGACCCCGTGCAGCTCGCGTCCCGCCTGGTCGAGCTGGGCTACAGCCGCGAACCGCTGGCCGAGGCGCCAGGCCAGTTCGCCCTTCGCGGTGGCATCCTCGACATCTTTCCCTCCGGCGCTTCGACGCCGGTCCGCGCCGAGTTCTTCGGCGACGTGGTCGACACGCTGCGCCTTTACGACCCGCAAAACCAGCGTTCGATCATGGGTACGCCTCGCGTGGTGGTCGTCCCCGGCCGCGAGGTCCTGTTGGGCCCGGACCGCGGGTCAGCCGCGGTCGCCCGCATGCGCGGCGGGGACATCCTGGACGGGCTCCGGGTCGACGTCCGCGACGAGTGGGAGGAGGACCTCACCAAGCTCGAGGCCGGAGGAGCGTTCCCCGGCGTCGAGCTGTTCTCGGCCTACCTGGAACCCCGCCTGCCGTCGCTCCTCGATCATCTGCCGCCCGGTGCTCTGATCCTTGATCTGGACCGCGCCCGGCAGCTGGCGACGATCCGCGAGATCGAGCAGGAGACGACGATGCTGGCCGCCGCGGAGGCCCGCGACGGCGAGCTGCCCCGCGCCTTCCCACCGCCGATGGTCCCGCTCGATCGCCTCCAGGACCTCGGCGAGAACGTCCTCGAGGTGGCTACCGAAGAGCGACCGGGCGGTTTCGAGCTGCCTTTCCACGACGCCACCCCGGTCGTCGGGCAGCCGGAACAGATCCGCTTGCTGGGGCGGCAGGCCGAGCACGCGGCGATCGTGCTGGCGACCGAGCAGCGCGAGCGTGCGGAGGCCCTCCTGCAGGAGGCACACGTCCGAGAGGTCCCGGCCGAGGTCGAGCTCGACGTCGACTGGGAACCGGAGCCGGGGCTCTGGTGGCACGACCGCGACCTGGCAAGCGGGTTCACCCACTCCGGAGCGGGCCTGGTCGTGCTGTCCGATGCCGAGCTGTTCGGCCGGGTCCGGCGAGCGCCGGGACGGGTCTCGCGCGGACCCCGTCCGCAGCCCAAGGTCCAGCTCGAATTCCAGCCCGGCGAGCTCGTGGTCCACGTCGACCACGGGGTGAGCCGGTTCCTGGGGATGCGTCTGATCGACTCCGAAGACGAGGACGGCGCCGCGATCCAGCGCGAGTACCTGGAGCTCGAGTACGCGGAAGGTGACAAGCTCTTCGTCCCTGTCGAGAACCTGGACCGGGTCCAGAAGTACCTGGGCGGCGGCGAGGGCAAGCCCGTCCTCCAGCGGCTCGGCACCGGCGACTGGGAGCGTGCGCGCGCTCGGGCCAAGCGCAACGCCGAGGACGTGGCCGAGGACCTGCTCCGGATCTATGCCCAGCGTGAGGCCAAGCCCGGCTTCGCGTTCTCACCCGACACCGTGTGGCAGGAGGAGCTGGAGCGGCGGTTCCCCTACGAGGAGACGCCCGACCAGATCCGGGCCATCACCGAGATCAAGGCGGACATGGAGTCCGATCGGCCGATGGACCGCCTGCTTTGCGGCGACGTCGGATTCGGCAAGACGGAGGTCGCGCTGCGGGCGGCGTTCAAGGCGGTGATGAGCGGCCGCCAGGTGGCGCTCCTGGCGCCGACCACGATCCTGGTCCAGCAGCATTTCCAGGTCTTCACCGAACGTCTGGCCGGTCTGCCGGTGACGGTGGAGGTGCTCTCCCGCTTCCGCACCGAAGACGAGCAGCGACGCACCCTGGCCGGGCTCAAGGCGGGGGCGGTGGACATCGTGATCGGCACGCACATGCTTCTCCAGAAGAACGTCCGGTTCAAGCGCCTGGGCCTCCTCATCGTCGACGAGGAACAGCGCTTCGGGGTGATGCAGAAAGAGAGCCTGAAGCGCCTGCGGACCAACCTCGACGTGCTCTCGCTCTCGGCGACGCCGATCCCGCGTTCGCTGCACATGGCGGTGAGCGGGATCCGCGACATGTCGGTGGTGCAGACCCCGCCGGAGGACCGCCAGCCGATCAAGACCTACGTCACCGCCGACGACGACGAGGTGGTGCGCGAGGTGATCGAGCGCGAGCTCGCCCGTGGCGGCCAGGTGTACTTCCTCCACAACCGGGTACGCACGATGCCGAGGGCCAAAAAGCGGCTCGAGGAGCTCATCCCCAGCGCGCGGGTGATCGTCGGCCACGGGCAGATGCCGGAGAACGAGCTGGCCCAGGTGATGGTCGACTTCGCCGCCCACCGCGCCGACGTCCTCTGCTGCACCACGATCATCGAGAACGGACTCGACATCCCGAACGCGAACACGCTGGTGGTCGACCGCGCCGAGCATCTCGGGCTCTCGCAGCTCTACCAGCTGCGGGGACGGGTCGGGCGGTCCGGCAAGCGGGCCTACTGCTACTTCATGTACGACCCCAAGCGGTCGCTGACGGAGGCGGCCGACAGCCGGCTCGACGTGATGTCCGGGCTGCACGAGCTGGGCCAGGGTTTCAAGATCGCGCTGCGCGACCTCGAGATCCGCGGTGCCGGCAACCTCCTCGGTACCGAGCAGCACGGTGCGATCGCCGCGGTCGGGTTCGAGATGTACCTGCAGATGCTCCAGCAGTCGGTCGCCAGGCTCCGCTCGGGCCAGGAGGAGGACGCGGTCCGCGACGTCCTGCAGGCACCCGAGCTGCAGCTCGACCTACCCCTCGACCACTTCGTGCCGCGATCGTTCATTCGCGACGAGCGGCTGCGCCTGGACGCCTACCGCCAGCTGGCGGCGGCCGAAGACGAGGGTGAGCTGGACCAGGTCCTCCGTTCGCTGCGGGACCGCTACGGCGAACCGCCCAAGCAGCTCGACAACCTCGTGTACTCATTGCGAGTCAAGCTCCTGGCGCAGCGCCTGCAGCTTCGGGGGGTGGTGACCGACGGGCACGACGTCGTGCTCCGGGTCGACCCCGACCGTCTGCTCGACACCGAGCAGCTGGAGCGCCAGTTCAGCGGGCGCCTGCGGGTGCGTCCCAACCGTCTCCTTCTGCGCCGCCAGGGCGAGGGGTGGCGCGCCGAGCTGGTGCGCCTGCTGGAGGCGATGCGCGAGCAGTACGACAGCGCGACACCGGAGAAGACCATGGAGAGCACACGTGCCTGACCACCCCGACGCCCAGCCACCTTACCCCGACGGCATCACCGCGGTGTTCGAGATCGCCCGCCGCCTGCGCGCCCCGGACGGCTGTCCCTGGGACCGCGAGCAGACGCACCTCTCGCTCCGGCCCTACCTGCTGGAGGAGACCTACGAGACTCTGGAAGCGATCGATCACGGGGACGACGACGACCACCTCCGCGAGGAGCTGGGTGACGTGCTCCTGCAGGTGGCGATGCACGCCGCGATCGCCGAGGAGGAAGGGCGGTTCACCGCGGCCGACGTCTCGGAGGGGGAGGCGGCGAAGATGGTCTCGCGCCACCCGCACGTGTTCGGGGACGTCCAGGTGTCGAGCGCGGAGGAGGTGCTGCGCAACTGGGAGGCCCGGAAGGCGGCCGACGCGGCGGCGAACGGCAAAGCCGGCCAGCTGGTCCTGGACCGGGTACCGGCCACGCTGCCCGCCCTGGCCTGGACCTACAACATGCAGAAGCGCGCAGCCCGCGTGGGCTTCGAGGCTCCAACCGCGGCACCGGTGGAGGCGGTGGAGGCCCGGGCCGAGGCGCTGCGGGATGCCCGGTCCGGCGGCGATCCCGCGGTGGAGGCGGAGGTGGGTGAGCTGCTGATGGCGGTGGTGACCCTGGCGCGGGCGCTCAAGGTCAACCCCGAGGACGCTCTGCGAGGCGCCGGGCAGCGGTACCGGGAGCGGTTCGCGCGGATGGACGCGGCGCTCAAGGACCGGGGCAAGGACTACCGCGACCTCCCTGCGGACGCGGTCGAAGAGGCCTGGACCGCCGCCGAATAGGCCTCGCGGGAGCCCCCCGAAACCGCCCCCTGAGGGAAGACGACCCTCCATCTGCTACAGCCCGCTGGCGATCGCCGGGAAACGGGCGTCTGAGGACGGTTTTTGGTGGCCCTTTCCCGGCAATCGGCGGTTCACGTGTCCAGGACGGAGAGGGGCAGCCAGCCCTCGGCGCCGCGGGCGTCCCGGCACCAGGCCCAGCCGCTCGGTTCATCGACGGTCACCACGGTGACCTTCTCACCCGGCTGCGGCGCGATCTCGTGAGTGTCGTAGCGCCGGAGCGTGACCGCTTCGTCGGGCTCGCCACCAGGCACCGGCCCGAAGCAGGCTTCGGGCACCCAGCCGTCGCTGCCGTCCCCTTTGGTGACCATGCGGAAGGCCGGCCAGGTGGTGTCGCGCTCGCCCAGGCGGACGCGCTCGCCCGGCTCGACGACGATCGGAGCGCGAGCGGACGGTTGGTGAAGTGCACGCACGGTGGCGGTCGGCATGGGATCAACGCCTCCAAACGTCTGTTCGTTGTCCAGCTTAGGGTCGCGATGCGGGAGCGGGGGATGCTACAGTACCGCCAGCGCACGTCCCCATACCACCTCAGCCCACGTCGGAGCAACCAAACCCATGCGCGAGGCACGTCGACGGCGGCGTTTTACGCCGCTCGCTCTGCCGTCCAGGAACTGGCTGCCTAAAAGCTGGCGCCTGCGCATCCCGGTCCAGGTCTCACGAGAGAACGTCGTCCTGCTGGTGGTCGCCGTGGCCACGGTCTGGATGAGCTGGGCTCTGGTCCAGGAGATCGGGCTCCATGGACAGATGAACGCGGCGGCGGCGCAGCTCCGCGAGCAGAACGCGCAGCTGGCGGCCCAGAACCACAGCGAGTGGCAGGACGTCCAGAACGTGAGCTCCGGCGGTTGGAACGAGCAAGAGGCGCGCATGGACGGGTACACGCGCCCCGGGGAGCGGGTTTACATCGTCGCCGCCCCACCCTCTCCCAAGGCGGTGCCGGCGCCCCCGCCGAGAAAGGTGCCGAACCCCGTCCAGCGATTCTGGGATTGGCTCACCGGGAATCCGGCGGGCTGAGCAGCCGGCTTCTCCTCTCCTGGCGATGCGGGTATAGTGGCGCACGCGAGGTAGAGCAATTGGCAGCTCGTCGGGCTCATAACCCGAAGGTTCTAGGTTCGAGTCCTAGCCTCGCAACCATCTGACCCCAACCAAAGGGGCGCCCATGGCAGGGCGCCCCTTTTCCTCGAATTCCGGTGCTCCTCCGGGCCCTATCGTCGCGTTAACCGCCCGCTGGTGCACCTTCGGGCCCCACGCCGGCGACATAACGACCCCCGCTGGTGCACCTCCGGGCCCTTCGGCGGCGGGTCTGCCACCATGTCTCCTATGAGGTTGTCGCACATCCCGCTTCGTCTGGCCACGGGCGCTTTCATCCTGAACTCGGGGCTCGGCAAGCGAGGGATCGAGCAGGCCCACGCCGAAGGCCTGCACGGCATGGCCAAGGGTGCCTACCCCTACCTCGCCGACGTCGAGCCGGCGCGGTTCGCCGACCTGCTCTCCAAAGGCGAGATCGCGCTCGGCGCGAGCCTGCTCGCGCCGTTCGTCCCTTCGGGCATCGCGGGTGCCGCGCTGATGTTCTTCTCGGGCTCGCTGCTCGGTATGTACCTCCGCACCCCCGCGCTGCACAAGGAGGGCAGCGTCGCCCCCTCCTCGCAAGGCGTCGCCATCGCCAAGGACGTGTGGATGTTCGGGATCGGCCTGGCGCTCGTCATCGACTCTTTGACCAGCCGGCGCCGCAGGTAAAATGTGCGCTCGCGGCGCGGTAGCTCAGGCGGTTAGAGCGACGGACTCATAACCCGTAGGTCGGTGGTTCGAGCCCACCTCGCGCCACCAAGGATCCCCCTCGCGGCGCTGGCGCGTGTGCCGCTTCCCGGCGCCCGGCTCGAGCCATCGGCGGGTCCCGTCCTGGTGGCCCTTTCGGGGGGACCCGATTCGACAGCTTTGCTGCTCTGGCTGCAGGGGATCGGGGCGAAGGTGATCGCCGCCCACTACGACCACGCCCTGCGTCCGGAGTCGGCCGCCGAAGCCGACCAGGTGATGGCGTTCTGCATGGCCCTCGGGATCCCGTGCATGGCCGAGCGGCGGGAGGCGCCGATGGCAGCCGGGTCGCGACAGGCGGCCGCGCGCGCCCTGCGCCTGGCGTTTCTGGAGCGGGCGGCGGACCGGACCGGAGCGGCCGCCGTCGCGGTCGGCCACACGGCCGACGACGTGGTGGAAGGCGTCGTCCTCCACCTGCTCCGCGGTGCCGCCCTGCCCGGCCTGCGCGGAATGCCTCCGCGCAACGGCCGCACCCTGCGGCCGCTGTGGGGGGTTTGGCACCGGGATGTGGAGGCGTACCTCCGTGCCGCGGGTGTGACACCTCTGCGGGACCCGTCGAACCAGGACGCCGAGCACTACGCGCGCGTGCGCGTGCGCCTCCACCTGCTGCCGGAGCTCCGCTCCCACCTGCCCGAAGTGGACCACCGGGTATGGCGCGTGGCGGTGCGGGCGGTGGCCTGGACCGAGCGGCTGGAGCAGGAGGCCGGGGAGTGCGGGCCCCGGCTGGAAGACCTCGTGGCCGCGGTACCCGCGGTCCGCCACGAGGTCTACCGCCAGCTCCATGGCGGCCTCCCGGCCCTCAACCGCCGGCACCTGGAGGCGGTCGACCGGCTGGTGCTGCGGGGTGCCACCGGTGACGGCCTCGACCTCCCGGCGGGGAGGTTGTGGCGCGAACGTGACCATCTCGTCCTGGAGCGGGTCACGCCCATCCCCGCAGTCCTCCACGGCGCTCCCGGCGCCGCGGGTGCGCTGGTGCGAGGGCTGCGTGGCTCCGATCGAGGAGGCGGTCCACCTGCCGGGAGGAGGCACTCCACCGCGGGTACGGGTGCGGCGCCGGAACCCCGGACTGCGGCTGCGGCCGGCCGGCGCGAGGGGGTCCCGGAAGCTGCAGGATCTGCTGGTCGACGCGGGCGTTCCCCGGCGCCACCGCGACGCCCTTCCGCTGCTTTTCGAGGCGGCCGCACCGGGCACGGATGGCCGGCTGCTGTGGGTCCCCGGGGTGGTACGCGCAGAAGGGCTCACGATGCCCACCGGGCACCCGGGATGGCACGTCAGCCTCGTCGAAAGTCCCTTGATCGAGAGGCCGGGGAACAAAAAAACGGGATGGTAGTATCAAGCCTCATCACGCTCAGGAGCCTCTACCTTTGAACCGTATCCCGCGGTCTGCCGTCTTCTATCTGGCGCTCGTCGTCCTGTTCGGCCTTATCTTCTGGTTCTTCTATCAGTCGCTCTCCGGCAGCAGCAGGGGCAGCGACTGGAACTACAACCAGGCGATCAACCAGATCAAGGCCGGCAACGTCCAGAACGCCCAGATCGGCGCCTCCACGGCCACCCTGACCACCAAGGACGGCACGCAGCACGACGTCACCCTGCCGGCGACCGGTGAGGGCGACAACGGGTTGCTCTCCCAGACCCTGGTCAACCACAACGTCGACTTCAGCTTCACGAGCTCGAACGGCGCGGGGTTCCTGGAAGCGATCATCCCGAACCTGATCGTCCTCGTGGTCCTCGGCATCTTCATGTGGTATGTGCTGCGCCAGACGCAGAGCGGCAACAACCAGGCGATGTCGTTCGGGCGTTCGCGCGCCCGGATGATCTCCGGCGACAAACCCTCGGTCACGTTCGCGGACGTCGCCGGCGTCGACGAGGCGAAGCAGGAGCTGGCCGAGGTGGTCGAGTTCCTGAAGTATTCGGAGAAGTTCGTCGCCCTGGGCGCCAAGATCCCGAAGGGGGTGCTGCTCGTCGGACCCCCGGGCACCGGCAAGACGCTGCTCGCGAAGGCGGTCGCCGGAGAGGCCGGGGTCCCCTTCTTCAGCATCTCCGGGTCTGAGTTCGTGGAGATGTTCGTCGGCGTCGGCGCCAGCCGCGTCCGCGATCTCTTCGACCAGGCCAAGAAGAACTCACCCTGCATCGTGTTCGTGGACGAGATCGACGCGGTCGGCCGCCAGCGCGGGGCCGGCCTCGGCGGCGGCCATGACGAGCGCGAGCAGACACTGAACCAGCTGCTGGTCGAGATGGACGGGTTCGACACCAACACCCAGGTCATCGTCATCGCGTCGACCAACCGGCCCGACGTCCTCGACCCAGCCCTGCTGCGGCCGGGCCGCTTCGACCGGCACGTGACGCTCGACCGGCCCGATGTGCGCGGTCGTCGTCAGATCCTGGACGTGCACTCCCGTGGCAAGCCGCTCGACTCGACCGTCGACCTCGACGTGCTGGCCCGTCAGACGCCGGGCTTCAGCGGCGCCGACCTGGCCAACCTGATCAACGAGGCGGCGATCCTTGCGGCCCGCCAGAACAGGAAGACGATCGGGATGCCGGAGCTCGAGGAGTCGATCGCGCGCGTCATCGCCGGTCCCGAGCGGAAGAGCCGGCGCATCTCCGACCGCGAGAAGGAGATCATCGCGTACCACGAGGTGGGCCACGCCTTGGTGATGCGGGCGCTGCCACTCTCCGACCCTGTGCACAAGGTGACGATCATCAGCCGCGGGATGGCGCTTGGATGGACGATGAGCCTCCCCACCGAAGATCGCTACCTGATCAGCAGGGAGGAGTTGAAGCAGCAGATCGCAGGGATGATGGGCGGCCGGGTCTCGGAGGAGATCATCTTCGGCGACATCACCAGCGGGGCGGAGAACGACATCCAGAGGGCGACCCAGACCGCCCGGCGCATGGTGACCCAGTGGGGCATGTCGGACCGCGTGGGCACCGTGATGATGGGCACCAAGGACGAGCAGGTCTTCCTGGGTCGGGACCTCGGCGAGCAGCGCAACTACTCCGAGGAGCTGGCTGCGGTGATCGATGAAGAGGTGAAGTCGATCATCTCGCACGCCTACGACACCGCCAAGCAGATCCTCACCGAGATGCGGCCCCAGATGGACCGCGTGGTGGAGCGACTGAAGGTGGTGGAGACCATCGACGGCGCGGAGCTGGAGGCGCTCGTCCAGGGCACCGAGATCCCCGCTTTGAACACGGAGGTCTCGTAGGTACGCCCGGCGCCAGCATCGTGGACCGCTTGCCGGCAACGGGTCGCTCCGGTGGCAGGCGCGGTGGGCCGTGGCCGGGCAACAGCCACCACGTTCGAAGTGAACTCGGGGGGCTCCCCGGAACGTGCTGGTATGCTTCTAACTCGTCGCGGTATGCGCTGAATCCGGCCGTCCGTGGCGCAAATATTCCTTAAGGGGGCTCACCTACTTTGTCCGACGACGCAGCGGTCATGACCGAGGAGCGCGACACTTCGGAAATGACCATGGAGGACTTTCTCCGCGCCGACGAGGATGCGTTCGGCACGCCCAAGCACGGCGACATCGTCGATGGTGTCGTGGTGCGGGTCGACGCCGACGAGGTTCTCGTCGACATTGGAGCAAAGGCCGAGGGAACCATCTCCGGCAAGGAGCTCGGATTCCGGGGGGACCCGGACACCGAGCTGTCACCCGGCGATCATCTGAAGGTCTTCGTCCTCCAGCCCGAGAACGACGAGGGCAACGTCGTCCTCAGTCTCCGTCGCGCCCGCGCCGAGACCACCTGGCTCGAGGCGGCTGAAAAGCAGGAGGCGGGCGAGACGCTCAACGCGGAGGTCCGCGAGCAGAACAAGGGCGGCCTGATCGTCAACGTCCTGGGATTGCGGGGCTTTCTCCCCTCGTCGCAGGTGGGCCGGCTTTTCGCCAGCAACCTGGAGGCACTGGTCGGCGAGCGGATCCCGGTCAAGATCCTGGAAGTCAACCGCAAGCGGAACCGTTTGATCGTCAGCCAGAAGGCGGCCGAGGACGAGGATCGCGCCAAGCGGCGGGAAGATCTCTTCCAGCATCTGCAGGTCGGAGACGTGGTGACCGGGGCGGTGTCGGGGCTGACCAGCTACGGCGCCTTCGTCGACATCGGCGGTGCGGATGGCCTGATTCACATCTCGGAGTTGAGCTGGGACCGGGTGAGCAAAGTCACCGATGTGCTGACCCTGGGTCAGGAGATCGAGGTCAAGGTGATCAAGCTCGACCATGAGAACAATCGCATCTCACTGTCACTGCGCCAGCTGCAGCAGGATCCGTGGGACGTGCTGGTGTCGACGGTGCCGGTCGGCTCGGTGATCGACGCGGTGGTGACGAAGACCAAGAAGTACGGCGCGTTCCTGCAGGTGCGACCGGGTATCGAGGGCTTGCTGCACATCTCCGAGCTCAGCTGGGATCACGTCGAGAAGACGGAGGACCTGCTCAAGGTCGGCGACCAGGTGCAGGTCAAGGTGATCGGCGTCGACACGGCGCGCAGGCGGGTGTCCCTGAGCTTGAAGCAGCTGACGTCGGGGCCGGGCTACCGCCGCTCTCGCAACGAGATGGGAGATCGCTGGGACTTCGGCTAGGCCGGCGATCCGGGGGCAGAAAGGGCGCGGCTCGAGGGGGCCGCGCCCTTCTTCGTTTTCCCCCGGGCGGCCCGGATGAGATACGGCCACCGTCTTCGCTGTTATGTACCAGTGCAACGCTGGTAGCATAGCCAGCAATCGGATGGCACTCCATAGAACCGACCTGCTGTCTTCGGACCTCGGTGTCGCCGTTTGGAGCCGGTCGTGACCGCGGCCAAGAACGGTCACCCGTCAGGTAGTGACGGTGACCATCCGGCGCCGGCGGTGAAGGGCCGTCCCGCCGACCCGGTGGCGATCGGGCTCGACACGCCCCTCTACACGCTGAGCGTGGCTGCCGAGCTGCTGGATACGCACTCCCGCACACTCATGATGTATGAGCACCTGGGCCTGATCAAGCCGCGTCGCACCGCGACCAACCGGCGCCGCTACACGCAGCGGGATCTGCTCAAGCTCCGTGCGATCCAGACGCTCACCAGGCAGCACGGCGTCAACCTGGCGGGGGCACGCTACATCCTGCCGATGCTGAAGAAGCTTCGTCTGGCCGGGCTCGAGGCCCCCGAGGCCCTGGCGGACGTCGACGTCGACCAGCTCGACGTCTGAATCGCGCCCGGCGAGCGCGCACCGGGGCCGCGTGGAGCGGGCCGCTCTCTGCGCACGCCGGAGCGCCTGGCTGAACCTACACTGGACGGATCGAGATGGAGAGCCAAGAACTGCTCCAACGCAGCCAGAGCTTGGCGCAGCAGCAAGCCGGGGTGCTGGGCGGGGGAGAAGGGCCGAGCGCCCACCTGCAGGCGGGGGAGGATGTCGAGACCCCCTATCTGGAGGACGCTGAGCACTGGGTCGCCGTCTACCGCGAGCTGGTGGAGTTCAAGCTCGAGCTCCTGGCCCAGATCGACCAGCACGTGGAAGACGCCGAGCACGTGCACACAGAGCAGGAGATGGGACGCGACCGGCGGGCGACGGAGCTCGAGCTCGAACGCATCCAGCTCCACCTGGCCTACTGGCGGCAGCGGCGCGAGGAGCTTCGCGGGCCTTCGCGGGCATAGGTTCCGGACCCTCCCGCCGCCGGGGCCAGGCGCGATGTTCGCGCAGCGCCACTCCTGACCGTCCGCCGCCGCCGCTGGAGCGCGCCATCGAGCGTGAACCAGTCAGCTCCGCCCGGGTCGAGGCTTGTGTAGAGGGCGGCACTCCTATCGAATATGATAGTGATGATATAATTACTTGGTATGTGGGCAGCTGGCTCAAAGGAGGAGGCAGGATGCCAGGACGAAAGGGAATGCCCGAGGCGGGTGACCGCTAGGAGCCCAGAGCGACAACAGGTCGTCCGACTCCACCGGCCGCGGATGACAAGAGCAGGCGCCGGCAGGGCCGTTGAGGTCACAGGAGGACAGGGATGGCCCGCAACGCAATCGACGAGAGCGCGCTCGTGGAAGGAGTCGTCCGGCGGACCGGGCTCTCCCCCCACGCCGCCCAGGCGGCCCTGATGGCAGTCGCGAGCGAGTTGGGGAAGGCACTGACGTGGGGTGAGGCCTCCAACGTCGCGGACCAGCTCTCGGGCGCCCCCGCCAGGGCCATGCGCACGGCGGCACCCACCAAGGGTGGCGGCAACCGGTACAGCCCCGAGATGTTCCTGCGCATCATCGCCGAGCGGCTGGGGACAGACGCGGGTGGCGCCGAGGTGCGCGTGGTGGCAGTGCTGCTGTCACTCCGAGACCTGCTTCCGTCGGATCGTTTCGCCGCCATCGTGGAAGAGCTCCCGAACCACGCAGCGCTCCTGGGTGGGCCCGTGAAAGGACGAAATCATCCCGACGAGCCCCCGGCCGGCGATCACGGCGACTGACCGTCTCATGCAAGCAGCCTCCGTGCCTGGCGACGTCCTGATCGCGGAAGACGTGACGCGGCGGAACCGCGACGGCCGCGGCATACATGATGTCTCGCTGCGGTTGGGTGCAGGGGAGGTACTCGGTCTTCTGGGAGGCGACCGCGGCGGGAAGACGGCGCTGCTGCGGGTGTTGGCGGCGCTGGATCCGCCGGACCGCGGCCGCGTCCGGTGGTTCGGAGTTGACGACCGCGGGCGCGCCGACGTACGCGCGCGGATCGGAGTCGCGCTCGACGCCCCCGTCCACTATGCCTCTCTCACGGGGTGGCAGAACGCTTCCTACGTTGCGGCGCTTCACGGGGTGCCGCGTGCGGTGCGGGACGGCCGTCTGAGCGAGCTGTTCCGCTGGGCGGGTATCGACGGTGCGCGAGACCTTCGCGTGCGCCAGTACACGCCGTGGATGCGAAGGCGCCTGACGCTGGTCGAGGCCCTGGCGCACACGCCGGACCTGCTGATCATCGACGAACCGACGCTCGCCCTGGACGAAGACGGCAAGCTGCATCTGACGAAGCGGCTGCAGTGGCTGGCGGCCGAGGGGGTCTCGGCAGTGATCGCAACCAGCGATCGGAATGCCGCCCGGAGGCTCTGCCATCGCTGTCTCGAACTCCCTGACGTGCGCGAGGCACGTCGGGAGCCGGCATCCGCCTCCGGTGTGGCTGCTTCGTGACGGGCGGGTAGACAGACAGTCCACTACGGCGCCAGACGAAGCACGCCGGCCCGGACGTTCCGGGCCGGCGGTACGGTGTGACTCAGAGTCTGGCTCGAGCGCCTACCAGCGATACCAGCGGCGTCCGCCGCCCTCTGCGGTCCGCATGAAGAACCCGACCAGCCAGATGATGAGCGCCACGATGGCGGCGATCCACAACCAGTGCAGGAACACCCCGCCGCCGCCCAACAGAACGATGATGGCGATCAGGATGAGTATCGGGATCAGCATCAAGTACCTCCTTCACTAAATGTAACATCGGTACTATAACGTATAGCGGGCGAGAGGCGTCGGTCGGTGACGTGACGGGGAGGCTTTCAGAAAGGCTCCGCGATGGGTTCCAGCTCGAGAAGGAAGGTGGATCCCGCACCCGGCCGGGTGCTCTCCAGCTCCAGCGATCCGCCCATCCTCTCGGCCGCGCGCCGGCTGAGGTAGAGGCCGAGGCCGGACCCCGGTCGCCCGTTGTCGTCCGGGTGTCCGCGGTACCCGGCTTCGAACAGATGTGCGGCGCCCGCGTCCGAGAACCCGAAGCCCTTGTCGCGCACGCGGACCGAAGGCCGGGGTGTGGCGCTCACCTCGATACACGCGGATGGCGGAGAGCTGGTGTAGGTGAGGGCATTGTCGACCAGGTTGTCGAGCACCTGCGTGAGCAGCGCCCGATCGACATGGGCCCACGTCTTTCCATCGGCGACGAAATGGACCTGTCCACCCTGAAGGTCGGCCTTGGCCGTGCCTCGCGCAACCGCCTGCACGACCTCGTCCTCGAGGACCACGTCGACCGGCTCTACCGAGTGACGTTGCAGGCGGGAGATGACGCGGATCCGCTCCAGCTGGCCTCGCGCCTCGGCGACCTTCTCGTCGATGCGGTCGAGGGCCCGGCGCTGGTTGTCGTTGAGCGCTCCCAGCGAGCCGTCGCGCAGCATCTCGACGTACCCGTGCGCGAGCGCCAGCGGTCTCCGTGTTTCGTGGACACCCTCCGCCAGCAGGTCCCCGTACGACCCTTCGTTGAGGGGAGGCACCCTACCTCCTTTGTGGTTCGCTGAGCCCGCCGGCCCCCGGGGGTACCCGGTGCTCCGGCACGAGCTTCTCGCGGCATCGGCTTCGATCACTACCAGTACACACTATTATCACCATTTGTGGAGGATTTGAGGTCGAAGGAGTTCTCCACGCAGGGAGCGTTACGTCCGTCCGGCACCGCACAGGGCGGATTGCTGGACGGAACCGCGCTGTTCTGCGATCGTTAGGGGCTGTCAGCGGCGACCCCCGATGGGTGGCTGCCACGGGTCACGGAGGGTCCCTTTGGGAGGCGAGCAGGTCGTAGAGCGCGTCGTTGCCGGCCAGCGGGCGGTCGGGGACGCGGCGAGGCGAAGTACCGGGCTCGACGACCTGGTGGCCCGCGTGACAGCTGCCGCCGCGGAGTCGGTCAGCGCGTTCGACGTGGCCTACTGGCGGGTCGCCGATGGGGACGCGGTCCTGATCGGCGGCCATCGCTCACGCCTGCCGGCAAGCGCCGAGGGGGACGCGCTGCGAGCGGACGTCGAGCTCCGTCAGCGCGAGTGGGTCGTCCACACGGCGTTCTGTGAGGGCGCCGAGCGACAGGTCCTGGCGGTGATCTGGCGGGCGGGCGGCGTCCGGCTCGGTGTCTGCTGCGCCTACGGTCCTCGCGACGCGGAGGCCTTCACACCCGACGACGCCCTCGTGCTGCAGGTGGTCAGCAACTCGTGCGGCAACGTCGTCGAGCGCCAGCAAATGGTGGAACGGCTGCGCCACACCATGCACGACCTGAACGCCGCCGAGGTCAGGCTCGGCCGAGTCCTCGACCTCGGGCAGTCGCTCAACTCGATCAGGGACCCCGAGACACTTCTCGACCAGCTGGTTCCGGGAGCGCTCGAGCTGGTCGGAGCGAGCGCCGGGTTCGCAGGCCGGGCCAGGCCGGAGGGCGCCGTCACGCACCAGCTCCTGCGGTCCGGTGAGACCGAACCGTTCGAGCACACCTGGCCCCCCGGGGATGGAATTCCCGGCTGGTGCGTGCTGTCGCGATCGATCTACGTCGCGAGCGATGTCGCTCACGACGCCCGGGCCGATCACACGCTGCGGGAGCTGGGCGTGAGGGAGGTGCTCTGCGCGCCCATCGTCGACGCCCAGGACGTGGTCCTTGGTTTTTTCGCGCTCTTCGACAAGCCCGGTGGCTTCGAGGATGGCGACCGCCGCGTGGCCGAAGCGCTGGCGTCTCATTCCGCGATGGCGCTCAGAAACGCGATCGCCTATCAGCGGTTGGGAGATCTGGAGCGGTTCAAGTCCGACTTCCTCAACCTGGCCGCCCATGAGCTGCGGGGGCCGATCGCGGTGGCTCGCGGGTACCTCGAGATGCTGGCCGACGACCCCGACCGCTGGGATCGCACGCAGCGGCAGTCGATGCTGCGGGTGACCACCCGCAAGCTGGATCAGATGCGCCTCCTGGTGGATCGGATGCTGGAAACGGCCCGGCTCGACGACCACCCGCCGGTCCTCGAGCTCCAGTCGGTCGACCTGCGTGAGCTGGTGCGCACGGCGGCTGCCGAGGTGCAGCACGCGGTTCGCCCCGAGCATGAGCTGGTCCTCGACCTGGGCGACGAACCGGTGTGGGTGCAGGTCGATCCGGATCGGATCCGGAGGGTGGTCGCCAACCTGATCGAAAACGCCTGCAAGTACTCGCCTGACGGCGGCCTGGTGCGCGTGGGACTGAGCGCCGCCGGGACCCCACCGTGGGCGGAGATCGAGGTCGAGGACCACGGGGTCGGAATCGACGACGGGGACTTCACGCGGCTTTTCACGCGGTTCGGCCGCATCGTGAACAAGCGGAACAGCCACATCAGCGGCACCGGCCTCGGCCTCTACCTGGCCCGCCAGCTGACCCGCATGCACGGCGGCGACATCTCGGTGGAGTCGGAACCCGCCCGAGGAAGCCGCTTCATCATCCGCCTCCCACCGGCGTACCCGGCACGGCATCAAGACGGGCATGCACCGCGCTCGTGCGAACCCGTCGCCCGTACGGTACCCGAGGTCACCCAATGAGGACTGAGTATCACTATAGTTGACACCACAACGCATGCCCGGGACAGCTGGGATACGGCACGCGGTATGGACGAGGGGCGACAAGGACCCGACGTGACCGCGCAACACCTCTTGAGGAGGATGGGTCACGATGGCCGGTAGCGAGACGTCGGATGCAATTCGAGTGCTGCTCGTGGAGGACGACGCCGAATTCGCCGAGATGTATCGGCTGCGCCTGGAGGCGGACGAGTACGCCGTGGAGTGGGCCCGAAACGGCGTCGAGGGGTTGAAACTGGCGCACGCCTGGGAGCCCCACCTGATCTTCCTCGACGTTCGCATGCCGGAGATGGACGGCCTCGAGCTGCTGCGGACCCTGCGCGAGGATCCGGCCACCGCCGCCGTCCCGGTCGTCGTGCTCACCAACTACAACGACGAGGACCTCCAGCGCGAGGGAGAGCGCCTCGGCATCCTCGAGTGGCGCTCCAAGATCGACACCACGCCGGCCGGGATGTCGACCTGGATCGAGCGCTGGTCCACCGCGCTCTCGGAGGAGGGCCGGACTCCCTGACCCTGGCGGCCCGCTCGGCGGTCGAAAACGCGGGGTCGCTGTTCGTCCTTGGTGTGACCACGTTCACACTGCGCGGAGGAAGAGCGCGATGACCTATGTGCTGCTGCTGACCCGGGGCGCCTGGCAGGACGGGCCGGCCGCCGAGCGAGACCCGGTGTACCAACGGATCGGCGCCTGGTGGGGCGCGCGGGTGGCCGAGGGCACGATCGTCGGCGGCCACCGGCTGGCGCCCCCCGACACGGCGACCACGCTGATCGTCGAGGAAGGCCAGACGGCGATCGTCGACGGTCCCTTCATCGAGTCCAAGGACGCGATCGGTGGCTTCGCGGTCATCCAGGCCCGCGACGCGGACGAGGCGATCGCGGTCGCCCGGACCTTTCCGGTTCCAGACGGTCAGGTCGAAGTTCGACCCGCCGTCGCCTGACGGTCCGAGGTGAGGAGGAGAACCGAGCGATGCGCTACATGATGTTGCTGAGTCACTGGGAAGCACCCGCGGAGATGGCAGCTGCCGAGCGGGAGCGCGCGGTCGCCGGCGTGATGCGCTGGTGGGGGGAGCACCAGGCGAGCGGCGTGATCGTGGACGGCCTGCAGCTCGCAGCCGCCGGCGACGGCGACCACCGTGGTGATCGCGGACGGCCGCTCGACGTTGATCGACGGTCCATACCTGGAATCGAAAGAGGGGATCGGCGGCTACGGGGTGCTGGAGGTGCCCGACCTGGACGCCGCGCTGGGCCTGGCGCGCACGTGGCCGCTCCCCGGCTCACGGATCGAGCTCCGGCCCCTGGACGAGATGTAAAGGCGACCGATGGCGGGGCGGCACGAGGCGCTCGAACGGGTCTACCGCGACGAGGCGGGCCGTCTCGTCGCCGCCCTGGTCCGTCTCCTCGGCGACTTCGATCTCGCCGAGGACGTGGTCGCGGAAGCGTTGCTGGAGGCCCTCGATCACTGGCCCCGGGACGGCGTGCCGGACCGTCCGGGCGCCTGGCTGCTCCAGACCGCGCGTCGAAAGGCGCTCGACCGGCTCCGCCGGGAGCGCCGCGGCCGGGAGAAGCTCGCGCTCGTCGCCGGCCTGGAGGGGATGCCCGCCCGCGAGCCTGACGACCGCCTCCGCCTGCTGTTCACGTGCTGCCATCCTGCGCTCTCCCACGAGGCGCAGCTCGCTCTCACGCTGCGGGCGGTCGCCGGACTGACCACGCGCGAGATCGCCCGGGCCTTCCTGGTGCCGGAGGCGACGATCGGTCAGCGGATCGTGCGCGCCAAGCGCAAGATCGCGACCGCCGGCATCCCGTACCGGGTGCCGCCGGGCGACGAGCTGCGAGAGCGTCTGACCGCGGTGCTCACGGTCCTCTACCTGGTCTTCAACGAGGGGTACCTGGCCACTGCCGGCCAGACCACCCGCGCCGAGCTGGTGCAGGACGCGGAGTGGTTGGCCGGCCTGGTGGTCGGCCTGCTCCCGGCCGAGCCGGAGCCACTCGGCCTGCTGGCGCTGTTCCGTCTGCACCGTGCGCGGTGGGCAAGCCGGTTCGCGCCCGACGGACGGCTCCTGCTGCTGTCCGAGCAGGACCGCCATCGCTGGGACCACGCGGCGATCTCGGACGCGGGGCGCGTGATCCGGCGCGCGGCAGCCATGGGACGGACGGGACCGTTCCAGGTGCAGGCCGCGATCGCGGCCGTGCACTGCGAAGCGCCAACCTGGCAGGCGACCGACTGGCCGCAGATCGTCGCGCTCTATTCGATGCTGGCCACGCTCGATCCCTCGCCGGTGGTCCTTCTCAACCGGGCGATCGCACTCTCGCACGTCGCCGGCCCGGGGGCGGCGCTGGCCGAGGTGGAGGCGGTGGCGCCCCGGCTCGTCGGCTATCACCTGCTGCACGCGACCCGGGCCGCCCTTCTCCGCGACCTGGGTCGGGAGGCGGAGGCGGCGGCGTCCGACGCGCGGGCGCTGACGATGACCGCGAACCCGGCGGAGCGGCGACTGCTCAGCGAGCGGGGGGAACGGAGTCGCGAAGCGTCCGCAGGGCCCCTCCCAGCTCGGCGGCGAAGTCCCTCCAGCGGCATTCGATCGAGCAGGTGATGTCGGGACGGGCCTCGGCGGCGTCGGCGAGAAAGGCGGCCAGCACCGGATCGGGGCGCGGAGGCACTCGCAGGGGGCCGGCCACGTGGGTGTGGGCCAGCAGCTCGGCGTGGTCGATCACCGCCTCCAGCGGCTCGCCGTCCTCCTGCATGTGGTAGAGGTCGGCCAGCAGCCGGACGCCCCTGAGGTCTCGGTCGCGAATGAAGGCCGCCACCTCGCCGACCGAGTTCCAGACGTTGGACTCCGCCCGTCGCAGCGGCTCCAGCACCAGCGTGATGCCGGCGTCCTCCGTTATGGGAGCGATCTGGCGGCAGAACTCGGCGAGCTCCTCCAATCCTCGTCGGCGCTCGTAGCCGTCGGGGATCCGGCGCGGCCCGCCGGACCCGAAGACGAGCAGCCCCACCCCGAGTGCCTGCAAACGGTGAACGGCCTCGCGCGCGTAGACGACAGCGCGCTCGGTATCTCTCTCCGGCCCCGCCAGACGGATCTGCGGCGACAGAAAGGCGTTCGCGGCCAGCGGCGAAGGGGCGCCGTCGAACTCGCGGCACAGCCGGCCGAAGTCATCGGGGTCGCCCTTCATCACCCACGGCGCCACCGAGACCTCGACGTAGTCGAGCTCCGCGACCCGGGCCACGTTCAACTGCTCGGTCGAGCCGATGCAAACCCCAAACCTCATACCCGTCCCTCCTCAGGTGTCCGCCGTCACCCGGCGTTTTGTCTACGAACGGACGCCAAAACGCCCGGGGAGGGGTCGCTTTGTAGACAAACGTCCCCGGGGCGTCAACGGAGCGCGTGCAGAGCGGTGAGGGCGGGCCCGTCGTAAGGGTAGATGGCGAGCGCACGCCGGTAGCAGCGCCGGGCGGCGGCGGGATCTCCCTGCCGCGCCTCGTGGTTTCCCAGCTCGACCCAGACCTGTGGGTCGTCGGAGCCGAGGCGAGCCGCCTCCGCGAGCTCCGCCGGCGTCCCGAGGGCCGCGTGGTACTGAGGCTGGAGGGGGTCGACAGTCACCGCCACCTGGTCGTGGCCCGCGTACGCGGCGGTGTCGGCGATCACCGGCGGCACCGAGCAGAGGAGGCCCAGGAGCACCGCGGCCAGGCCCGCCGCCACCACCCAGGTGCGCCGCGCCGCCTCGCGGAGGTCAGGCAGGGAGCCCGCCACCGCGGCTCCGGCCAGCAGCCAGAAGGGGGCGGTGGCCGGGACCCAGTCGAAATCGAGCAGCGACCAGGCCAGGTAGGCGGCCAGGGCGCCCGCGATCGCCTCCGCACCCGGCAGCCGGAGCACCCCGCGCCAGAGCAGGCAGAACAGCACGGTGCACGCGGCAAGACCCAGCACCCCCTGGGTGGCCAGCAGGTCGAGCGGCATCGAGTGGAGACGGTCGAACTGGTGCCCCGGTTCCCAGTTGGCCGACTGGAAGGTGCCGAAGTGAAGCCCCACCGTCTCCTCGCCCCAGCCCAGCCAGGGTCGCGCGGCAATCATGCGCAGGCCGTCACTCCAGACCCCGAGCCGGGCGGCTCCGGTGTCCTGGTTCAGGAGCCGCAGTGGGGTCAACAGGAGAGCCGCGGCCCCGCAGGCCAGCACCGCCACCCCGCCGCCCGCGGCCAGCAGGCCCAAACGCGGTCGCCGGCGCCAGGCGATCAGCGTGAGCCAGACTGCGATGCCGGCCGCGGCTCCCAGCCAACCGGCTCTCGACGTGCTGAGCCCGAGTCCCACCGCGAGCAGCGCCGTCGCCGGCGCCCACCGCCAGCTGCGCCCCAGACGCGCGACGGCGAGCGGCATCGCCATCGCGAGGAGCGCGCCCAGGAGGTCCGGCTGGCCCAGGTTGCCGTCGGGGCGTGCCAGAAGTCCCAACAGCGCCTGCAGGATCGCTTCGGCCGCCGCCACCCCGCAGCCCGCCACGAAGAGAGCTTCGATCCGGCCGCGCCAGCGAGCGGTGGCATCCGGGCCGGCGGAATCGGGAGGAGAGAGGCGCAGCGTGCCCCAGCAGAGTCCGCAGTAGGCCCAGCGCATCGGCAGCGACTCGTACCTCGAGTAGGCGCCCACCAACGACACCAGGGGATCTGCCGAGAAGGCCGCGGCGAGCCCCGCCACCACCGCGCACGCGAGGAGGGCCCATCCCAGCACGCCCGTTCGAGATCGCCCCCACAGCAGGCCCGCGCCCACGAGCAGGCCGGCCCCGGTTTCGGCGACCGCTGCGCGGGGAAGGATAAAGGAGTCCACCATCCAGGGAAACCAGATCACCGGCAGCAGTCCCACGACCACGGCGGGCAGCCATTCGCGAACGCGGTCCCGCCACCGCAGGGAGACCGGCAGAGGGTTCATCTCAACCCCCGCGTCGGGGACGGAACGAGCGGGCAAGGTCGGCGGTTATATACAACGAAAGGAGTCGCTTTCGGATGGAGCGGCGCGGAGGGAACGCCAACGCGTCGCCGGTATGATTGGCGTCAGGGCTGGAGGACGCACCGAATGCCCGAGCAACAACAAATCCCGTTCGAGGAGGTGTTCACCACACCTAGCCCGGATTTCTGAGGAGGCATCCCACCCTTGTCCTCTATGTACCCGTTTGAACGATTCACCGAGCGCGCGAAGAAGGTCCTGACGCTCGCGCAGGAAGAGGCCGAGCGCTCGCATCACAGCTACATCGGCACCGAGCACCTGCTCCTCGGACTGCTTCGTGAGGGCGACGGCCTGGCGGCCAAGGTTCTCGGCAATCTGGGCGTCGAGATCGGAAAGGTCCGGCAGACCATCGAGTCGGTCCTCGGGCGCAACGAGCGGATCGTGATCCAGCAGATCATCCCCACCTCGCGCGTGAAGAAGGTGATCGAGATCTCCTTCGAAGAGGCGCGGCGGATGGGGCACAACTACGTGGGCACCGAGCATCTGCTGCTGGGCCTGCTCATCGAGGGTGAGGGAATCGCGGCGCACGTGCTCGAGGATTTGGGCGCGAACCTGGAGAAGGTCCGCAACGAGATCGAGCGCCTGCTCCACGACTCGACCGTGGAGGAGTCCGAGCCGGCACCGAAGAAGCCGTCCAAGACCCCGCTGCTCGACCAGTTCGGCCGGGATCTGACGGACCTGGCGCGCAAGTCGGGGCTCGACCCCGTGATCGGTCGCGAGACCGAGATCGAGCGGGTGATCCAGATCCTGTCGCGCCGGACCAAGAACAACCCCGCCCTGATCGGCGAGCCCGGAGTCGGGAAGACGGCGATCGCCGAGGGCCTGGCGCAGCAGATCGTGCTCGGCAACGTGCCGGAGTCGCTCTTCAACAAGCGCGTGCTCACGCTCGACATGGGCGCGCTGGTGGCCGGTACCAAGTATCGGGGTGAGTTCGAAGAGCGGCTGAAGAAGATCCTGGACGAGATGCGCTCGTCGAACGAGGTCGTCCTCTTCATCGACGAGCTGCACACGCTGGTCGGTGCAGGTGCCGCCGAGGGCGCGATCGACGCCGCCAACATCCTCAAGCCGGCGCTGGCTCGTGGCGAGCTGCAGTGTATCGGCGCGACCACGCTCAACGAGTACCGGAAGTACATCGAGAAGGACGCCGCCCTGGAGCGGCGGTTCCAGCCGGTGTTCGTCGATCAGCCCTCACTCAGCGAGACGATCGACATCCTGCACGGCGTCAAGCCGCTCTACGAGAAGCACCACCGGGTGGCGATCACCGACGAGGCGGTGCGAGCGGCGGCCATCCTCTCCGACCGCTACGTCTCCGACCGCGCACTGCCGGACAAGGCCATCGACCTGATCGACGAGGCTTCGGCCCGCGTGCGGATGAAGCTGACCACCACTCCTGACGACCTGAAGGACCTTCAGAAGCAGATCAAGAAGCTGCAGGCCGACAAGGAGGAGGCGATCGCGCGGCAGGACTACGAGAGTGCTGCCATGGTCCGCGAGGAGGAGAAGAAGCGCAAGGAGACCTACTCGCTGCGCGAGCAGGCCTGGCGCGACAAGCTGGGTGAGACGGTGCCCCAGGTGTCCGAGGAGGATATCGCCTCGATCGTCTCGGCCTGGACCGGGGTGCCCGTGCACCGTTTGGTCGAGGAGGAGACGGCGCGACTGCTCCGGATGGAGGAGGAGCTGCACCAGCGCGTGGTCGGGCAGGAAGAGGCGATCACGACCATCAGCCAGGCGGTGCGCCGCGCGCGGGCCGGCCTGAAGGACGCCAAGCGCCCGATCGGCTCGTTCATCTTCCTCGGGCCGACAGGCGTCGGCAAGTCAGAGCTGGCGAAGGCGCTGGCCGCCTACCTGTTCGATTCCGAGGACGCACTGATCCGGCTCGACATGTCGGAGTTCATGGAGCGCCACACGACGGCACGGCTGGTCGGTGCGCCGGCCGGCTACGTCGGCTACGACGAGGGCGGTCAGCTGACCGAGGCGGTCCGCCGCCGGCCCTACTCGGTGATCCTCTTCGACGAGGTCGAGAAGGCGCATCCCGAAGTGTTCAACATGCTGCTGCAGATCCTCGAGGACGGGCGGCTGTCGGACGCCAAGGGCAAGGTCGTCAACTTCGCCAACACCGTGATCATCATGACCTCCAACCTGGGCATGCGGGATATCAACCAGGCGCAGACCGCGCTCGGGTTCCAGCCCGCGCTGGTCAGCGAGGAGGCCGACGCCGAGCGCCGGCACAAGATCATGAAGGACAAGATCGACTCCGAGCTGAAGAAGACGTTCCGGCCGGAGTTCCTGAACCGGATCGACGCCGTGATCACCTTCAAGCCGCTGACTCCGGAGCAGATCCGCCAGATCGTGGACCTGCAGCTGAAGCACCTCGAGGACCGGCTCAAGGAGCAGGACGTGCATGTCGTCGTCACACCGGCCGCCCGCGACCGGCTCGGCGAGGAGGGCTTCGACCGCCAGTACGGCGCCCGCCCGCTGCGGCGAGTGATCACCCAGCGCATCGAGGACCAGCTCTCGGAGGACCTGCTGCGTGGCCGGTTCAAGCGGGGGGACGCGGTGCGAATCGACTACAACCCGGAGGACGGATTCTCGCTCACCCCGGTGCAGCGCGAGCCGACCGCGGAGCTGCCGGCGCCGGCGCCGGCACCGCTGCCTTCCTGAGACGCAGCGCTGGCGAGCCCCAGGGCCTGAGGCCCCGGGGCTCGTCTTGTTTCTGCTGCCTCAGCTCGAAGCCGGGGCGGGGTGTTCCTGCGCTTCCGGGCCGGGCGCCGGTGACCGCCCCCGAATCAGGTCGGCCGCCTTCTCGGCGACCATGATGGTCGGCGCGTTCGTGTTGCCGTGGGGGATGGTCGGGAAGACCGAGGCGTCGACCACACGCAGACCTTCGAAGCCGAGCACCCGTAGGTCCGCGTCCACCACCGAACCGATGGCACAGGTCGAGGTGGGGTGGTAGAGGGTCATTCCGGTCTCGGCCACGAAGGCGGCGATGCCGGCGTCGGAGTCTGATTCCGGGACGCGGAAGGGCGCGGTGATCACCGCCTGCAGCGCCGGCTGCCGCGCGATGTCGAGCGCGATCCGTACCCCCTGACGGATCGCCAGGCGATCCTCTTCGGTGGCCAGGTAGTTGTGGAAGACTCGCGGTTGGGCCGCCGGCTGCGGGACGCGAAGCGCCACCTGGCCGCGGCTGGTCGGCGCTATCAGGCCGGGCGCGATCGTGACCGCATGCGCGACCAGGGGGCCCAGCCCTTCCTGATGGAACAGCACCGGCCCCTGATGGAACTGGATGTCGGGCGCCTCCGACCCCTCCCTGCTGTGGAAGAACCCGCCTGCCTCCGCGACGTTCGAGGAGAGCGGCCCCCGCCCTTCGCTGAAGAGGAGCATCACGTTGTCGGGCGTCATCGCCGTCATCAGCGACTCCATGTCAGTCCGGTAGTTCAGAAGCGCCATCAGGTGGTCCTGCAGGTTCTGGCCCGCCGGGAGGTCCGCCACCACCGGCAGGCCGAGCGGGGCCAGCACGCCCTCCGGGCCGATGCCGGAAAGCATGAGCAGCTTCGGCGATTCATAGGCACCGGCGGACAGGATCACCTCTCGCGACGCCCCGATCACCTCCGTCTCACCGTCCGGCAGGACGACCTCGACGCCCTTCGCTCGGGTGCCGTCCAGCAGGACTCGCGTGGCGAGGGTGCCCGCCAGAACCGTGACGTTCGTCCGCGGCAGCGCGGGCTGCAGATAGGCGTCCGCCGCGCTGCAGCGCATCCCGTCGCGCTGCGTGAGCTGATACCAGCCGACCCCATCCTGCCGTTCACCGTTGAAGTCGTCGTTGCGGGGGTGCCCGGCCTGCACAGCCGCTTCCAGGAAGGCCAGCGAGAGCGGGTGCTTGGACCGGCCGTCGCTCACCGCCAGAGGACCGCCGGCGCCGTGCAGCCGGCCGGGGCCGCGCTCGTTGTCCTCCGCCCGTAGAAAATAGGGGAGGACGTCCTCCCAACCCCAGCCCGTGGCGCCCCTCGCCGCCCAGCCGTCGTAGTCGAGCCGGTTTCCCCGCTGGTAGATCATCGAGTTGATGGAGCTCGAGCCGCCGAACACCCTGCCGCGCGGCAGGTACGCGCGGCGGTTGTTCAGCCCTGGCTCGGGCTCGCTGTCCAGGTCCCAGTCCACTGGCGTCTTGAAGAGATACCCGAAGGCAAGGGGGATGTGGATCTCCTGCGCCTCGTCGGGCCCGCCGGCCTCGATCACCGCGACGGTCGCGGCCTCCTCCTCGCTGAGCCGGTTGGCGAGGACCGATCCGGCCGACCCGGCGCCCACGATCACGTAGTCGTAACTCCTCACGACGACCTTCTCCCCGATGCGGATCTCTGCTGCCTGGGTACGTTCCGCCTCGCAAGCGCGCGAGCGACATCAAGGAGTATCGCCACAACCGTCCCGAATGCGTAGCCAAAACGGCGCGAACGGTCTGCCAGGCTGGTGGGCATGGCCACAGCCGCGTTCGATGCCGTCGTGGTCGGCTCGGGTCCGAACGGGCTCGCCGCCGCCATCGCGCTCGGGGAGGCGGGCCGACGCGTCCTCGTGCTGGAGGGCGCTGAGCGACCCGGTGGTGGCCTGCGCACGGAAGAATGGCTGGAGCCCGGCTGCCGCCACGACGTCTGCGCCACGGTGGTGGGGTTGGCCCCCCTCTCCCGGGCTCTGAGGGGCCTGCAATTTGACCTGGTCACGCCGCGTGCCGCGATGGCCCACCCTTTCGACGACGGGACCGCCGCGCTCGTCGAAGGGTCGGTGAGCTCGACCGCGTCGACCCTGGGCAGGGACGGCCCGAACTACCGGCGCCTCCTTCGCCCACTGGTCGCGCACGCGACCGAGGTTTTTGACGCCGCCCTGGGGCCGATCCGGGCCCCACATCATCCACTGCTGCTCACCCGTTTCGGCGCCGCCGCCCTGCTGCCTGCCGCGGTACTCGGCGGAGTCGCCTTCAATGGCCGCGACGCGAGGGCGATCCTCGCCGGGATGGCGGCACACAGCATGCTCCCCCTGACCGAGCCCGCCAGCGCGGCGGCAGCTCTGGTGATGCTGATCTCCGCGCACGCCACCGGCTGGCCGTTCGTCCGGGGAGGATCGGCTTCGGCCGCGAACGCCATGGTGGGACGGATCGAGGCGCTCGGGGGGGAGATTCGATGCGGAAGCCGGGTCTCGTCGGTCGATGATCTCCCCCCGCACCGGGCGGCCCTGTTCGACGTCATGCCCCGCGCGCTGGTCCGCATCGCGGGCCATCGCCTGACGCCGCGGTATCGGCGGCAGCTCGAGCGCTACCAGCACGGTCCTGGCGTGTTCAAGCTCGACTGGGTGCTGGACGGCCCGATCCCCTGGCAGGCGAAGGAGTGCCGGCGGGCCGGCACCGTCCACCTCGGGGGGGCGGCGGAGGAGGTGGTGGAAAGCGAATGGGAGGTCGGTCAGGGCCGTCATCCTGAGCGACCGTTCGTTCTCCTCACACAGCCGAGCCTGTTCGACCGCACCCGCGTCGTGCCCGGGCGGCAGGTCGCGTGGGCTTACTGTCACGTCCCCAAAGGCTCCGACCGCGACATGACGGCCGCGATCGAAGCCCAGGTCGAGCGGTTCGCACCCGGCTTCCGCGATCGAGTGCGAGCGCGCCGTTCCTGGACGCCTGCCCAGCTGGAGCAGCTGGAGCCCAATTGTGTCGGCGGCGACGTGGGGGGTGGACGAAACGACCTCCGCCAGCTGCTCACCCGGCCGGCGGCGCGGTGGGACCCCTACCGCACGTCCGACCGCTCCCTTTTTCTTTGCTCGGCCGCGACGCCACCAGGCCCTGGAGTCCACGGGCTCTGCGGCTGGTACGCGTCCCGCTCGGCGCTGCACTCGGTGCTCGCCTGACCCGCGCCGGGTAGGCCCCGTTGGTGCACCTCGGGGGGCTACCCCCGCCGGGAAAGGCCCGTTGGTGCACCTCCGGGGATGCGGTGTCAGGCTGAGGTGAGGCCGTCCGTCAGAAGAGAGAGCAGGCGGTGGGTCTCGGCAGGACCATCGCTCGTGCGGGCGACGCCGTGCGTGAGCTTCAGCACCTCGGATACCGTCACGTCGGGCCGGATGGCTCCGGACTGCTGTGCGCGTTCCAGCAGAGTGGAGGCGGTGGTCTCCATCGCCTCCTTGGCCGACTGCAGGAACGGCGAGGGCGGATCGGCGCCGAATCGCTCGTAGAGGGCGGCGGCCAGACCTCTCCGGTCCGCCATGTCGGCCAGCAGCTGGAGCCAGGTCAGCAGGGCATCGCCAGGAGCGGCGGACGTGGCCAGCTCCCGACCCTGGGCACACAACCCCTCGATCTCGCCCCAGTAGACCGCGCGCCTCAGGTCTTCGCGAGTCGGAAAGTGGCGGTACAGCGTGCCTGAACCGAGGCCGGCGCGCTGCGCGATGCCGTCGAGCGAGGCGTCCGGCCCGTGCTCGGCGAAGGCGTCCCGGGCAGCGGCCAGCAGCCGCTCATGGTTGCGCCGGGCGTCGGCGCGCCGGCGGCGGGATGGATCGTCTACTCTGCTTGACAAACGGGGAGTTGTCTCCGTATTCTGCCTCTTGAATTAACCGGGGAGATGTCCCCGTTTCAAGAGGAGCCTCTCATGAGCGATCAGACTACCGTCAGCCCGACCGGGGTGCTCGCCCTTCTCCACGATGCCTTCAACGCCGGGGACATGGATCGCGTGGCCGCGTTCACCGAACTCGGTGCCGTCGACCACGGGGCCGACGACGGGACGGTGCCAGGGACCGCCGAGCACCTTGCGGCCTGGGACCGCCGGCGTCGGGCGTTCCGCGCCAGCATCTCCGACTTCGCGGTCGAGGTGGAGCGCAGCATCCAGGACGGCGACACGGTGGGTCAGCTTCTGGCCGCTCGTGGCACCATCAACGGCAAGCCGCTGCGGGCCTCAGGGATCCACATCGTCCGGGTGCGGAGCGGCAAGATCGTCGAGCACTGGGCCGCGTTCGAAGGGCGGAGCGATCAGGTCGTCTCGCCCCGCCCCACCGAGGTCCTTCGCCAGGCCACCGAGAAGTTCCTGGCCGGCTTCCCAGGGGGCGGTCCGGCGTTCGTGGCGGCCGGCGCGATCGACCACACGTTCCCGGGGGATTCGCCGGGGGAGTGGGAAGGGCGCCGGCGCGCGCTGCGGGCCCGGATGTCCGGCGTCAGCGTCAGCGTCGATCGCAGCATCGAGAGCGGTGACACGGTGGGGCAGCTGATAGCCACCAGTGCCACGCTCGACGGACGGCCGTTGCGGTTCGCGGGCTTCCACCTGGTCCGGGTGCGGGATGGGAAGATCGTCGAGCATTGGGCGGTGGCCGAGCCGTTCGCCTGAGATCCACGGGGGTCCGGCCAGACGCGCGAGCTCAGGGTGTCGGATAGAGGAGGACGTTGGCCCAGGCCCCGCAGGCCCGACCTTCGCCTTCCGGCCCCAGTCCATCGTTGGAGCGGGCTTTGACGGAGACGGCCCCCATCTCCACCGCCAGGGCCTCGGCCAGGTTTGCCCGCATGCGCTCGATGTGAGGTCGCAACCTGATGGTCCCGAGAACGACGAACACGTCCACGTTGCCGACCTCGAAGCCGGCCCTGCGAACATGTCCGGCGAACTCGCGCAAGAAGTCGATGCTGCGAGCCTCCGCCGTCTCAGGATCGTCTTCGGGGAAGTGCGTCCCCAGATCGCCGTCGGCGACCGCCCCGGCAAGCGCATCGATGAGTGCGTGCGACACCACGTCACCATCCGAGTGCGTTTCGAAGCCCATGTCCGCCGGCACGGCAACCCCTGCCAGCACCAGCCGGTGGCCAGGCACCAGCCGATGTACGTCGTGGCCGAGCCCGACACGTCCGATCACCTGAGCGTTGAGTAGCCAACCTTCAGCCTCCTCTATGGCGGCAGCGCGCCAGATCCCGCCGTCACGGGCAGTCACCGGCCATGCTGACGGTATCGGGCCGCCCTCTGATGGCTATGCTGACCCCTGGCGGTGGGTCGTACCGGGGCCCCGCGCGGTCGTCGACACGAGCTCCGGGCCCAGGGAACGCAGAGGAGAGTCAGGTGCCGGGACCACAGGCTGACGACGAGATCACGCGGGTCGGCGCTGGGCGTAGGCCGGAAGCCGCCGGTGTCCGGCACATCGACCCCGCCGCCGCCCGGGCCGCCCTGGCGTTCGTCGACCCGCCTCCCCCTGACGCCGACATCCAGCCGCTGACGGAGATGCTGCTCGCCCACTTCGCCGCCTTCGATGCCGTCGAGCGTCTCGATCTCGAAGGCATCGAACCGTCGGCGACGTTCGCTGCCCTTTGGGATGGATGATCTCGCCCGGCTCGACATCGCGGAAGCGGCCGACGCGCTCCGGTCTGGGCGATTCCGCGCCGTCGATTTGGTGGGTGCGGTCCTTCGTCGAGCAGAGGAGACGGAACCCCGGCTCCACGCCTACGCGCGGCTGATGGGCGAACAGGCACTGGACGACGCCGCGCTGGCCGACCGGGAGATCGCGGCGGGGGGCTGGCGCGGGCCTCTGCACGGCATCCCGGTCGGCGTCAAGGATCTCTGCTTCACCGCCGGCGTCCCCACGGAGGCCGGCTCGCGCGCGATGGAGGGCTTCGTCCCGGACCAGGACGCGACCGTGGTCCGCCTGCTGCGCGAAGCGGGCGCGGTCATCGTCGGAAAGACGGTGACCCACGAGTTCGCCTATGGGCTGAACATCGCCGTCACCCGCAATCCCTGGGATGCCGCGATGGCTCCCGGGGGTTCGAGCGCCGGCTCGGGCGTGGCGACCGCGGTCGGATCCGCGATGGCCGCGATCGGCACCGATACCGGCGGCTCGATCCGCGAGCCGGCCGCGTTCAACGGCATCGTGGGGCTCAAGCCGACCTACGGGCGGGTCAGCCGGCACGGAGTGGTGGCACTCAGCCCTTCGCTCGACCACGTGGGTCCGCTCACTCGCTCGGTGGAGGACTGCGCGCTCGTGCTCGCCGCAATCGCCGGTGACGACCCACTCGATCCCGCCGGCGCCGGTCAGCCGGTGCCCGACTACCGGACTCAGCTGGACGCCGGCGTCGATGGGCTCCGGCTCGGCATCGAACGCGAGTTCTTCTACGGTTCTAACGTCGAGAGCGAGGTCCGCGAACTGGTCGAAGCAGCCGGCCGAGTGCTGGAACGCGGGGGTGCCGCCCTGGTGCCGGTCGACATCCCGGCGCTCCGCGTGGCGGCGCCGATCGGGCTCACGATCATGCAGCCTGAGGCCAGCGACCTCCACCGCCGCCGTCTCCGGAGCCGCGTGGGCGACTATGAGCCGGGTACCCGGCTCAACCTCGAGTTCGGCCAGCTCATCCCCGCCCAGCACTATGCGACGGCAGTCCGAGCCCGGCGCTGGTTCCAGTCCGCGCTCCGGGACGCCTTTCGCCGGCAGCGGCTGGACGCGCTGATCGGGCCCACCTCACCGCTGGCGGCGATCCCGCTCGAACAGTCGGTCGGGGATTACCTGGGTGGGACCGATTCACTGGTCGACCTTTCCGGGCCGATCCGGCACACCATCGTTGCCAACCTGGCCGGGTTGCCTGCTCTCACGGTGCCCTGCGGCCTCGCGACCGGGCGCGCCCCGGTCGGCCTCCAGGTCATCGGGAGGCCGTTCGACGAGGCGACGGTACTTCGGATCGGCCGTGCCTACGAGCGGGCTACCGGCTGGAGGGGGATCCGGGAACGCGCGCTGATGAGGTCCTGAACCGTACGCGCCCAGGTACCGCCGGGGTTGTGGTCTACCTCCACCGTCCGGCCCCGAGGGATGTCATCCGAGGGGCACGAGCTGGTCGGTTTGAGCGTTGCAGAGCACGCGGCGACGTTGGACGACGAGCTTCTCCACCTCTCCCTCGAGCCACCGTATCTCGGGTTCAGACTGTGCGTCCGCCAGCAGGTACGCGTGGGTCCAGTTGGCGACCTGGATGAACTCCCGCGACTCGGCTCCGGTACGAGCGCGATAGAGGTGGGCTGATACGAACCCGGATCTGCGAGCCATGAACGTACCGATCTCGGTGCAGAGGGCCACAAAGCGGTCCTGCGCAGCCTCGTCCCGCAGCCGGAACGTGATGATGAGTGTGACCGGCCTGTCCTCTGACAGGAGCTGATTCACGTCACTGGTCACCACGGGCACGGGGGAGCGTATCTCCCGTCGCCCCGCGTGTCCATGGGCAATACCGGTTTCGCTCTTCCGGCTCGTCCTCCGCCGACCGTGCGGGCCGAACGCACCCGCCCGGCGTCATCCCCAGAGGTCGCGACTGGCCAGGTGGGCCCCCTCGGCCAGAGCTTCGAGCTTCGCCCACATCACGGTCGGGTGTACACGGCGGACGAAGGGTCCCTGGGCGAACCCGCAGTCCGTCCCGGCGAGGACCCTGTCACGCCCCACCAGCCGGGCCAGCCTGACCAGCCGCTCCCGGATCAGCTCGGGGTGCTCGACCACGTTGGTAGCGTGGCTGACGACACCAGGAATCAGGCTCCGACCGTGGGGCAGCTCGACGCTCTCCCAGATCCGCCACTCCCACTCGTGCCGGGGGTTGGCCTGCTCGATCGCGTAGGCGCCGGCGGGGACGCGCAGGATCAGGTCCACGATCTCGGCGAGTGGCACGTCGCCCACATGCGGCGCGTTCCAGCTGCCCCAGCAGACGTGGTACCGCACCCGGTCCTCCGGGATGCCGCGCAGCGCTCGCCTCAGGGCTTCGACGCGCGGCTCGGCCCAGGCCCGGTAGGCGGCGCGGTCGCCCTCCACGTAGTCGAACATCATCGGCAGGTAGGCGTCGTCCACCTGGACCTGGAGGCCGGCGTCCACGATCGCCTGGTACTCCTCATGCAGGGCGTCCGCGACCGCGAAGAGATATTCCTCTTCGCTCGCGTAATGCTCGTCACGCCGCCAGGGCACCACGCTGGCCGGCGCCACGACGGGCAGGAACCCCCGGGTCACACCCGCCGCAGCCATCGCCGCTTTCAGGTTCGCGATGTCGCGCTGCAGTGCCGCCTGGCCCGTGTACGTGGCGGGGCCTACGCAGACCCAGACGCCGAGCGTGCCTACCAATCCCTGCGTCCCTTCGTACTCGGCATAGAACTCCGGGAACAGGCGCTTGTCGGTGCCCTCCGCGATGACGGCCGGGGTGCCCGGCTCGTCCGGGCGCAGCTCGAACCCGCCCAGCCGCTCCCGCACGTAGCGCGACCAGCTGACGGACTTGCCGTACTCCCCGTCGCTGACCACGTCCACGCCCGCTGCCGCCTGCCGGGCAACGACGCCTACCACCGACTCGCGGAGCACGGTCTCGTACACCGCCTCGTCGTACGGCTGCCCGTGCTCCTTAAGCTCCAGGATCTCGACCAGCGCCGGCGGCCGCACGAGGCTGCCGACATGCGTGGTGAGGATGCGATCGGATCGGTCCGGACCTGGCATGCCCTGATTTTGTCAATCGCGGAGCCGGAACGGCTACCGGCGTCCGCGCATCACGCCGTGATGACGATTCAGGGCGTCGGCCTCAGTACCTGATCGTCAGGCTGGCGACGAGCAGCAGCAGCAGGCCCATGCCGACCAGCCCGCACGCGAAACCCGCGATCAGGCCCGGGCGCCTCGGGCGCGACGCCCCCCGCAGGCCGAACACGACCGCCAGCTCCCCGGTCAGGAATCCGATCACCAGCAGGGCGGTGAGCACGGCGTCGGCAACCCTGCTCACGTCAATGACGAAGCTGAAGATCACGGTCACGGCAGCAACCGAGATGGCCCCGATACCCAACGCGAGGGCAAGGCCGGCACCGTTCCCTCCGTCCGCTCGTGAGGGGTCCGGCACCGGCTGGGCGGTCAGCGGCTGATCCGCGCCCCCAACCGGTGTCCATCGCTGCCCATCCCACAGCCAGCGGCCATCGGCCGAGTAAGGGCTTCGCTTGCGCTTCCGTGGTGTCAACGCTCATCCCAGGCCTCCTGTCCGGATTGGTTTTGGTGAATGACGCGACCCTTTTGCAGTCGCGCCACAATCAACGCGCTGGGTGCTGATCGATCACATGGCAATGGGCGCCACTCCTCTACGGCGTGCGCGCGGGCCAGATCGCGCAGCACACCGCGCCAGCACCATCGGTGCTCGTGATCCGGTTCCAGCAGCACCGGACGCCGGCCCCGCCTCGTCAGCCGGCGGGCGATTCGCAAGCCGGATGTCCATCGCCGTACACCTCCTCGCTTGATCTGGCACCCGCCCTCCTCAGGGCGGGCATCCGATCCGAACTGATGGCGTGAGTGTTTCAGCGACCGCCGGCGCCGTCATCGGTAGGCGGGGTCGGATCTTTTCGGGGAGGGGGGCGGAAGATTTGACGTTCCGCAGATGCTCGGGACCCGGTGGTACCACGCGGTGGGGAGGCTGACCGCCCCGTGCCGTCGACCCTCGCTGGGCGTGCGCGTGACAAATGTCCCATTCTCAAGCCGGAACGGGAACGCGATGATCGCCATGCAGTGAAAAGGGAGATGTGGGAGAGTGAGGGGGTCGTGAGCACCCTTGCGGAAGCCGTCGGAGCGTCGCGAAGGATGACCTGCGTATCGCCCCTCGGCCGCTGAACGGAGTCCCCGGGGGTGCCCGAAGGTCCCTCATCCGGTGGCAGGACGGCTCTGCTGGAGCGCGGCGGTGAGCTGGCGCGGGTCGACCAGCTGCTCGCCGCCTCGCCGGGCGGAGGCGGCGCCTGCCTCGTCATCGAGGGCCGTTCCGGGATCGGCAAGACCGTCCTGCTCTCCGAAGTCAAGGCGCGGGCACAGCGGGCCGGGATGTCGGTTCACTCGGCGCGGGGGACCCAGCTGGACGGCGAGTTCGCCTTCGGCGTCGTCCGGCAGCTCTTCGAGCCTTCGATCAGAGGATTCCGCGAACCGGAGCGGTCACGGCTGTTCGAAGGCGCGGCGTCCCTGGCGGCGCCCGTGCTCGGGTTCCCGGGCCCCCAGCCGACCGGAAGTCTGTTCGCGGCGTTCCACGGGCTCTACTGGTTAGCCGCAGACCTGGCGGCGAGGGCCCCTCTCCTGCTGGCGCTTGACGATGCCCACTGGGCAGACGAACCGTCGCTCCGCTGGCTGGCCTATCTCCTCAATCGTCTTGAAGGCATGCCGATCGTGGTCGTCCTGAGTACGCGGCCGGTTCGGTCCGGCGGTCCTGCAGAGGCGGTCGCGGGCATCACGGCCGACCCCGGGGTCGACCTCCTCCAGCTCGGCCCACTGGGGGCGGATTCGGTGACGCGGATGCTTCGCCGGGCGCTGGGTACGCAACCCGAGCCGGCCTTCACCGGGGCCTGCCTGCGTACAACCGGGGGGAATCCCCTGGCGCTTCGAGAGGTGATCCGGGACCTTGCCGCCCGGGGGGTACAGCCGACCGCGACGGCGGCGGCGGCCCTGGAGCAACAGGCGCCCCAGACGATCACACGGCGTGTCCTGGCTCAGCTGATCCGTCTCGGTGAGCCGGCGAGCCGGTTCTGCAGGGCGCTCGCGGTGCTTGGGGATGGCACCGAGCAGCACCTGGTGGCCACGCTCGCCGACCTCGACGAAGGCGTTCTTCCAGGGCTCACCGACGACCTGGCGGCGGCGGATCTCCTGGCCCCCGAACGGCCCCTTCGTTTTGCCCATCCACTCCTCCGGGCCGCGGTTTATGACGACATCGCACCCGGTGCGCGTGCGCATCTCCATGCCCGCGCCGCGGACCTGCTCGCGGCGCAGGGTGCGGACGCCGAGGCTGTCGCCGCTCATCTGCTGCAGTGCGAACCTGTGGGCGCTCCCGCTGCCGTCGAGCATCTGCGAGTGGCGGCGCAGTCCGCCTTGCGCCGCGGAGTCCCGGCCGTCGCCACCGGCTACCTGCGGAGAGCGCTGGTCGCAGCAGCCGAGGTCCAGGTACGCGTCGCGGTACTGGCTGAGCTGGGCCGAGCCGAGCTGCTGACGCGCGACCCCGCGGCCGTAGAGCACCTCCAGAGGGCGGCCGCCCTCTGTCCCGATCCGGTCGCCCGCGCGCTGATTCGATGCGACCTCGCGGACGCGGTCTTCCACGCGGGCGATGAGCCGTTGAGTCACGGACTGAGGCTCACCGCTCTGGCCGAGCTCGGCGACCGAGAACCAGAAGTCTCGGCGCGGCTCGAGATCCTGATCACAGCGACTGCCCTGCAGCATCCGCGCGTGGTGCCGGACCACCTTCTGCCCGGCTACCTCCTGCGTCTTCGGACTCTCGCACGGGGCGAGGGTCCGGCCTCCCGTGCCGCCCGGGTCGCTCTCGCCTTCGCGCTGTCCTTCATCGATCCGGCGAGCCACGAGATCCGGTCGCTGGTGACCGCAGGTCTTGACGGCGGAGTCTTCCTCGCCGAGGAGACGTCCGACTCCTGGTTCGCTCAGCAGGCCGCCGAGGCGCTCATCTTCATCGACGATCTGGAGGGAGCGATCGCGTGGGCGGAAGACATGCTGGCCGAGGCGGCGACGCGTGGATCGGTGGTGGGCTTCGTTACCGGCTCGGTCCTCCGGGCCATCGCCGAGCTCAGGGCCGGACTGCTGGCCGAGGCCGAGGCCGATCTTCGCGCGGCGGATCTGGTGGCCCGACAGCAGGGGCCCGTCACCCTGCCATACCTGACGGCCTTTCTCGCCGAGACGCTGTGGGAGCGTGGCGACCTGGCAGCGGCGGAGAGGTTGATCGAAGGCACCCCGTTGACCGCGGGACACATCGGGGGCCCGGCGGAAGCGTCTCTGCTCGAGGTCCGGGGTCGGGTGCGATGCGCGTGCGGGCGGATCGGCGCCGGAGTGGCTGATCTGCGTGCTTGTGGCGAGATGGCCGATGCGCTCCGGGTGGTGAATCCGATCGCTCTCCAGTGGCGGTCCCCTCTTGCCATCGCTCTCGCCTCCACTGCTCCCGACGAGGCGTGCCGCCTCGCTCGGGCTGACCTCGAAATGGCGCGCCGCGCGGGATTGCCCAGGGCGATCGGGGTCGCGCTGCGGAGCGTGGCGGCGCTCGAGTCGGACGTGAATGCGGTGGATCTCCTGGCCGAGGCGGTCGAGGTCCTGCGCCCGACACCGGCCGCGCTCGAGTTCGCCCGAGCCCTCCTCGACCAGGGCGCGGCGTTGCGACGGCTGGGCCACCTGACGGCCGCCCGCGAACCGCTCCGGCAGGCGCTCGAGATCGCCACCCGCTGCGGCGCCGTCCCTCTGGCCCAACGAGCCCGTGAAGAGGCGCTGCTGGCAGGTGCCCGTCCCCGGAGGGCACGGATCCGGGGGGTCGACGCCCTCACTCCCGCCGAGCTGCGGGTCGTGCGACTGGCCGCCGAGGGCCGGACCAACCGTCAGATCGCGCAGGCGCTCTTCGTCACGGCCAAGACGGTCGCAGACCATCTGGGCAACGCCTACGGCAAGCTCGACGTGGCGTCGCGCTCGGACCTGGCCTCGGCACTCGCACCGACCGGAGGGTAAGCGTCAGCGGGCGCGTGCGATCCAGTCCCTGGCCCCGCGTCTCACCGGGGGGAGCCGCACCGTCCGCTCGTGCCGGTGTCAGACGGCCGGTCGGGAGCCGGCTTGCAAGGTTCGGGCCGCGAGGGCGATCGCGCCGCGTAGAGACCCGTCCTCGACGAACCGTGCCACCACCACTTCCGGTGGGTAGGGGACCAGGTGCTGAAGCTTGAATCTGAGCACGCCCAGGACCAGATCGGGAGAAAGCATGAGGCCGCCGCCGACGGCGACGCGCGACGGGTCCAGCAGGACCGACCAGTTCGCCAGATGTAATGCCAGCTCGCCGAGCGCCTCGTCGATCAGCAGACGCGCGCGGAGATCCGAGGCGGCGATCGCAAACAGCTCGGCCGTCGCCATGGGTTTTCCCAGGAGGCGGCCCGCCCTCTCGCCCAGAGCTCTCCCGCCGATCACAGCCTCCAGCGGTGCTCTCGGCTCGACCTGGCCTGCCAGATCGTCAAACGTATCGCGCATCGTGTAGGCGACTTCGCCGGCGGCTCCGTGCGCGCCCTGGACCACCCGGCCACCAACGATCACCGCCGCCGAGATCCCGGTCCCCAGGTTCAAGAAGAGCGCCGGATCGGCTCCGGCAAGGCTTCCCCATCGTGCCTCCGCCTCCCCGGCCGCCTTGACGTCGTTGGAGACCCCGACGCTCTCGATCTCCAACCCTTCTCTGAGCAGCGTCCTCAGCGCCAGCTTCTCCTCCCCAGGGAGGTTGGGGGACAGCTCGACGCGGTCCTCCATGACGACGCCGGGTGTCACCGCGGCAGCCGCCGCCAGCTTGCCACCTCGCGTCGCGGTCTCCCCGACCAGGGAGCGACCTTCGGAGAGCGTGCGCCGCAGCACTTCCGACGCACCCTCCTCGGCCCGGGTTGGCAGCCTTCGCTGGGCGAGGATCTGCCCATCCGGGCGGGCTGTGGCGAGGGCGATCTTGGTGCCCCCGAAGTCGATCCCGAGCACGAAATCAGAGTCGTTCGCCGGCATCGGAGAGATCATGGAGTCTCGTCGGGCTTTCCGCGGGTGCGGATCACGGCACCGCCGGCGCCAGGACGATGTCAAAGCGGGTCCGCGTCCAGGTGCGATCGCCAAGATCGCGTCCGTCAGGCGTGGGGGTGCCCGCCGCCTGCTCCGCGAAGGGCTTGATCAGCGAGTCCTTGACACCGAAGACGCTGTCCGAGTCCAGGTAAGCACCCCCGGCGACGAAGATGTGCGTCACCAGCGTCCGCCAGCCCGGGTGGCTGACCATGAAGTGCAGATGCGGCGCGCGCATCGGTGAGCGGCGTGATGCGGCGAGGAGCTCGCCAACCGGGCCGTCCTCGGGTATCGGGTAGGCCGTCGGGGTCAGGGCCCAAAACCGGTAATCCCCATCCTGATCCGTGAACAGGTGGGCGCGGGCGGCGATCCGTGAGTCACCGTGCTGAACGTCGTAGAGGCCGTCCTCGTCGGCCTCCCAGACCTCGATCCGGGCCTGCCGGAGTGGCGTCCCATCGGTGCCGCGCACCGAGCCTTCGACCCAGCACGGCTGACCGGGTGCTCCGCCGCCGATGTCACCGCTGTTCTCGATCCGCGGCGCCGTCTTCAGGAAGAAGGGACCGAACACCGTGGCCTCCGTCGCGTCCTCGTACGCCTGGTTGTTGACGGCGATCGTCTGCATCGACGTCCCCAGCACGTCGGACAGGAGCACGAACTCCTGGCGCCGCTCGTCGGTGAGGTGGCCGACGCGGGTCAGGAAGTCGATCGCCACCGCCCATTCGGAGTCGGTCAGCCGCACCTCGCGGATGCACGCGTGCAGGTGGCGAACCAGGGAATCCATGATCACCCGCAGCCGGGGCGACGGAGCCCCGTCGAACGAGCGGACCACCCGTTCCACCAGGTCCTCCTCGATGCGCTGCTGGGTATGGGAGGCGTTGGGGTCGTAACCGGTTTCGGACACGCTCAGCTACCCCCGGGTGAATCGGAGTGTGCCCCCGTCGCGGAGGCTCAGGGACGCTCGCCGTCGCGGCCTGAGGCGCAGCGGCACAGACATTGTGATCATCGCGCTGGGAGACTGCACCCGCGCATCAAAGCATGCGGCGGCGGGCTCGGCAAGCGCCCGGGTGGAGCCGGCCGGCGTGAGGCGGCCCGAGGACCGCGAGCCGAGCCTTTCAAGGACGTGTCGGCCAGGGGATGACCGAGATCAGGTCCGCGAACAGCTCGTCGGGGTCCGCAGGGACCCCGCGGGCCGCAAAGAAGCCGGAGAGGTTCCTGACGTCGCGCTGCAACAGCTCCAGGTCCAGGTCCAGGTCGTTGAGCCCCAGGTCCACCGCCTGCGGAAAGTCGGGGGCGATCAGCCGGCGGTGCCAGACGAGCAGATTGTACGGGGACAGGTCGGCGTGCACCACGCCGTTCCGGACCATGAGCCGGAGCAGCCCGACACACTGGCGCCAGCGGTCGGAATCCTCGAGCCGCCGCATCCTCGAGGCCTCGACCAACCGTGGGGCGGCCTCCTTCTCGGAGCCGATGAACTCCATCAGCACCTCCGGGCCCTCGCAGGTGACCGGGTAGGGCACGGGTGCCCCCGCCTGCCACAGGCGGCGCAGGACCTGGAACTCGCGTAGCGCCCAGGACTCCGCTCGCATACGCATCCCGGCCCGGCTCCCCTTGGCCATCGCAAGGTCGTCACGGCGGTTGCCGGTCCGCCGTCCCGCCCGGTAGGCGGCGTCGTTGCGGAACTGGCGATGCTCGACGCTCCGGTAGAGCTTTCGAGCCAGCAGGTGAGAGCGCTCGCCCAGGCGCCGTTCGACCAGCCGGGTGTCGGCCTCCTTCCCGGTCTTGAGCAGACCCAGCTCGGTATCGGTCGCCTTCGGGTCGGTGATCAGCCAGGACGGAGGACGACGACGATCAGACGGATGTGAAGACACACTGTTCTCCTCGGGAACGACGGAGATCGACCGCTCCGGGGAGACGCGGGTCCGGCTGGGCCGGCTAGCGGCGAGCAGCACACCCGAAGGCGGTGGGGACGTGGCCGAGCGTTTGGATAGGTCCCGTCATGCTTCCACCTCCTTGCTTCAGGACGGCTCAGGGCCGGCCGAGGTGGCCGACCTCACCAGCATATGGCATGCTCGATTCGGTCGCCACCGGTTTGGTCGGCGACCTCGCGCCAGGTGGCGCGGTTGTCCGGGCGCCGTCCGGTCGCCATGAGGTAGGCTCTTGCGCACCGTGGTGACGACTCCGGAGCGCCGCCGGTCGAGGGGCCGATGACGAGGGCCGGCCGGCTGGCGCTGCTGATCGGCACGCCGTTGATCATGCTCGCCGTGATCGGGGCCATCTACCTCCAGATCTACACCTCGGCGCACGCCTCCAGGCAGGCCTGGATGGTGACCCAGGACGTGGTCGCGGGGTCTCAGTTCAGTGCCGGCAACGTTGAGAGCGTCAGCATCCCCGATGCCTCGCCCTCCTTCGCCGTCCTCACCCAGAATCCGATCACAGCCGGTCTCCGCGCCGGGCACCGGATCGCCGCCTCCACCCTCCTCACGCCCTCCGACATCCTGAACCAGGCCGACGTGCTGGTCCCGGTCGCTTTCTCCGCCGCACCGAGCCTCTCGAGCGGGGACCAGGTCGACGTGTACGCGGTGGTGGACGGGGCCGTGACCGAGGTCGGTCGCGGACTGGTGATCGCCACTCCGCAGTCGGTCTGGGTGCCGGCCGGCGACGAGGCGGACTGGGTTGCCCTCCGAGGAGCCGACGTCACCCTGGTTGCCGTTCGCACGAGCGGCGTCGGCGTCCCACAGACCAACCAGGTCGGGATTCAGGAGGCGATCGCGGCCCTGAACCACGCGGCTGATGGCGCCACGCCGGTGCCCTTGCCCACCGCCTCGCCCGGTCGCTGACAGCGCCGGGTGTGATCCGTGCGCTCAATTGGGCGGGGTCAGGCACGAGTCAGGCGCGACGAATAGGCGGGGGCCATCAAAGATGAAGGCGGCCAGATGGTTTGATTAACCGCGAGGTGTAATTCTGTAGACTCGCCGGGCCATGAGCGTGCCTGAGGGAGGCCTGCCTGACCCCGACGGACATTCTCCCGTCGAAGGCGGGCCACCGTTGCAGGGTCGGCATCCGTCGCCCACTGGGCGACGCGGCAGGCGGGCGTGGGTCGCGATCAGCGGCCTGACTCTGCGGAGCCGGTTGCTGTTGGTCGGGAGCATCCTCTACCTCGCCGTCATCTTCGGCGTCCTGCTGTGGCGTGGCATCTCCATCGAGCCCGAGTACGTGGTACTCGCGCTGGTGCTGGTCGCGTTTGCGCTGGGCCGCGGCAAGCAGTTCATCTTCGACTTCGTCCCGTTTCTGATCCTGTTTCTCGCCTACGAGCAGCTGGGAGGGTTGGCCGGCCGGACCGGGATCGCTCCCCACGACACCGGTGCCTGGGAGCAAGCGCTCTTCGGCGGCACGCTGCCCAACGTCTGGCTCCAGTCGCGCTTGTACAACCCCACTCACAACACGATCCTCGACTGGCTGACGATGGGCTTCTACTTCATGCACTTTGTGGTGCCGGTGGGCGCCGGGTTCATCCTCTGGCTCAAGGACCGTCGCACGTATTGGATGTTCGTGGCCACGCTGCTGGTGATGTCGCTGGTGGCGTTCGTCTTCTACCTGTTCTTTCCCACCGCGCCACCCTGGTACCAGTACCCGCGCCAGGTACACCATGTCCTTCCCGAGATCATCAACCGGTGGGGTGTCAACTACTACGAGTCGCCGATCTTCACGTTCGACTCCGACAAGTTCGCTGCCTTCCCGTCGATGCATGCGGCCTATCCGACCCTGGCCGCGGTGTTTCTCTGGAGCGTCGACCGCAAGCTTGGCGCCGCGTTTTTCGCCTACTCTCTCTGCGTCTACTTCTCCATCGTGTACCTGGGCGAGCACTACGTCGTCGACATCCTGGGCGCGATCGTGCTGGTCGCAGTCGTCTCACTGGTAATGTTCCAGGTGTCTGCCCGGCTCTTCCCGGTCCGGACTGCCGACGCCGCTCTCGTCAGCCGCCGCGGCGACAGCAGGGCGGGCAGGTAGTACAGCTCCAATCAGCCGCAGACCGGTCACGCCGCCGTCAGCCGAGCCGTCTGACGCCCAGGGTGGGAACCCCGAACCACTCTTTGATTGAGACCCTCGCGATCGAGGACAGCAGCCGGCGTCCGCTGGATCTCCGATCCGGCGCCGGCGGGGAGGACAATCCGGGAATGGCATACAACGTGGATCTCCGCGCCGTGCAGGCCCCCCTGAAGGAGCGCTACCGAGCCGACGGCGACTCGGCTCGGGTGGTTACCGCGGCGCAGAGCGTCTCGAGCGACCTCTCCGATCCGCGCCATTGCTCGGTCGCGCCAACCGAGTTTCCGGACGTCGTGCTGCGAGCAGGTCTGCACCCCGCGGCTGGGGGCGACGGGACCGCGCCGTGCTCCGGCGATATCCTGGCTGCCGCGCTCGTCATCTGTGAGGAGACGACGCTGCGCTCGGTGGCCGCAAACATGGACCTCGAGCTCGAGGACATCCACGTCGAGGCCCGGATCCATTGGGACTTCCGAGGGACGATGGGTGTCGATCGCGACGTGCCGGTGGGAGCCACCAAGATCGAGCTGCGCACGCGCGTCAGAGTCGCGGAGGGAGTCGACCCGCAGCGGGTAAAGCGGTTGCTCCAGGGGGCCGACCGCTACTGCTCGACGCTGCAGACCCTGCGTCGGGGGGTCCCAGAGGTTGAGACCGACTTCGCGATCGAGGAGGGCTGACTGCTGTTCGGGCACCTGCGCCCGGCAGGCTCGGTGCGCTCCGGACGGACCAGCCCCAGGTCCCTGTCCTGATGCCTCCTGGAACGTCTCAGAGCGGAAATCGCAGGATCGCCGCCACGTCGCCCATCGCCGTCCTCGTGCTCCACACGTGGGGATTCCGGCCTATCTGTCGAACCGACCCGGGTTCGCCTTATGGGCTGTTGCAAGGCGAGCGCGCTCAGGTTGACCTCACCGTGCCCGCGGCCAGATCCAGCACGAACCGATCTTTGGTTGGTTGGTCAGCCTCTGCGTGGAAGGTGCCGGTGATGGTCCGGTCGTCACCTGCAAGATCGATCTCCAGCGACAGATAGCCGAGTTCGAAGATCGGGTCGACGGCGATCTCGTAGTTGCCGAGCTTGGTGCCCGCGGAAGGAACTCCAGAGCTGGGCTGCCGCTGGAGACGGCCCCCGCTTCCCGCGACGACGTAGGGGATGGCCCTCTTGCCCAGGGAGCGTGTAAAGCGCTGGTAGAGGTGCGCATGGCCCGAGAGAACGATGTCCGGCCAGACACCGACCCGGCTGCAGACCGCGTCGATCTCGTTGGCCATGATGGGCGAGCTGCCGTGCACGCCGTCGATGGAGACCAGGCGGCGGTCGCTCGCGTCATCGCGTCCAGAGGCCGCGGCGTCCGGCGACGGTCCTGGCGTGTTGGCACAGAAATTGCGAAGGAAGGCCTGGAGCGTGGGGGTGACCGGGACGTCGACGTTCGGTCCCGTACACCGCGCCGTCGTGATTGCCGGGGATCGCGAAAATCGGCCGATCGTAACGGCGGTACGGCTCGTAGAACTAGTCGTAGTAGTGCTGGCCCTCGCCGAAGTTGTAGACGACGTCCCCCAGGTGGAAGAGAAAGGCTGGGACCGCGGGGCCGCCGGCTTCCACGTCGTCGGCCATCGGGTCCGCCACGCGATGCTCGCCCTGGATGAGGTCCGACGTCGAAGCGCCTTAGTCTCCGACCACATGAAGGGCGATCGACCGGGAGTCCAGGATCGGCTGCAGGAGCTTGGGTCCGAGGATCTGACCCAGGCTCAGATGGGCCGGGCGGCGCCGGCGCGGAACGGCTGGACCTCGCCTTGATGCCTGAGTGTGCCGGAGTTGTAGTACTGCTCGTCCAGGTTCGGCTGGTGAAAGGAAACCTCGTCGGGTCCAGCCTCGGGATCGGCAAACATGCGGACCGGATCCGCGAACCGGTGTGGTCCCACCGAGTTGCCCTGCACGTGGCCGACCAGGTTGGTGACGTCGGCCCGGCCACCGCGCGACCCCTGGTGCGACTGCTCCGGCATGCCTACTCCTCCTCTGGTGACGAACCAACCTCACCCAGCGACTGACGCCGCCGAACGACCTCGACCCGAGACCTTGGGCCGGGCGGCGCGAGCATCGCGAGTGTATCCCGGGCGAAGCAAAGAGCCAGGTGACGGGTCAGGCGCGCCTCGGAGGTCCCGACCGACGCGACCCGCGCAGCTTTCGAGGCGATCGCGCCCGCATGAGCGCGCCCGCCGCTACGGGGAGACCTCCCAGATGATGATGGCGCCGGGATCGGGTGAATAGCTGCACCAGCGGCCGGTACGGATGGAGACCTCCAGGTGGGCCCCCAAGGGTAGGCAGCTGGTGGCTGACCGTCCTGACGGCACGCCGAAGGTTGCGGGCAACGTTGATTCGGGCTCGCTCGGCTCCCGAGCTTTGGGGCCGATCCCGGCCTCCCAGCCCGACAGCGCGACGCAGCTCCGCGATGAGCGCTTCCAGTTCAAAGCGGGCGCGTTCGGCCCGTTCGAGATCGGCGTCGGCGTCGGCGTCGTCGATGTCGACGTGGAGCTCCTCGATCCTCCGCCGGTAGGCTCGCTTGGCCTCCGCGTCGAGCAGAGGGCCAAGGTCGGACGCCGTCGCTGCGGGCGTCGATCCGGAAAGCTCCACGGCGCTTACTGGTGACGGGGCGGCGGCCAGGAGCCGCGCCAGTTGCTCGAGCGCGACCGAGTGGTCGAGGTTCGCGCGGCCTTGCGGTGACTCGATGAGCCACCTCGTGCTCAGTCGACGCATGGTCGCGTGGGCGCCCCGGGCCGGCGGCACCGCGGTTGTGGCCGCGCGGCCAGGCAGCACGATTCCGATGGCGGCAGCCAGTGCCTGCGCTTCTCGTCGCGACTGCTCTGCGACGACAGCATCGCCGGCCGCTGCCTGTGCCCGAGCCAGCTCCCAGAGGCAGCGTGCCTCGAGCAGCGGAGACGGCATGGATCGGACCAGCGCAAGGCCCAGTTCCAGATGCCGGTGGGCGCCGGCGACGTCGCCTTCGAGCAGCGCGAGACGCCCCAGGATGGTGTCGATGGGCATCTCCGCCGCGAAGGTCGACAACTCCAAGGTGAACGTAGATTCCGGCGAATACCGGGTCGAGAGGGTCGACAGCTCGGTCCGGACGCCTCGAACGTGGTGCGTGAGCTCGAGGTCGGCGACGAGTGAGCCCAGGAGGGCGACGTTGCTGGGACCTCCTGGGCCGGCGCCGGCCCGGGGGAGGTCGGACGCCCAGATAGAGACGATCCGTCGGGCTGTGGCCTCGTCACCGAGGACCAGGCTGCTGGCCGCCAGGTGGATCTGGAAGAAGGCAACCGGGAGCCGGCCCAGAGAATGTGCGAACTGCTCCTGAACGCCCGGCAGCCGGGGGTCGGCGATGCCGGTGAGGCGAGAGAAGATCGTCCTTACGCCGTGCTCGACGCCGAGTGTCTCCTCTTCGGGAAGGGCCCCACGAGCAAGCGGCATCGCCCGGTCCAGCAGATCGAGCGCGCCTGAGCGCTCCCCATCGAGCAGCGCGAGGGAGGCCCGCCGGAGCATCACGGCGTGGCGCCAGGTCGGAGACGGCATCAGCGAGGCGAGCATCTCGTTGGTGTCCAGGGAGTCCCGAGCACCGACCAGATCGCCCTGGTCAAGCCGTGACCGGTACAGCCACTGGTAGCCGATCAGTACCAGATCGGTCCGGCGCGCCCGCTCCCCGAGGGCGATCATCTCCTCGGCCTCGCGGCTACGAGCGTCGAGGTCGACTGAGCTCGACGGCACGAGATGGCGGTCCACCAGGGCGGTGGCCAGCAGGACGGGGTCGTCAAGACGGCGGGCCATGGCGACCGCCTGGTCCGCCAGACGTGCCGACTGCTCTCGCAGGTCCGCACGCGCGGCACCGGCAACCGCCAACCTCCCCAGGAGCACGACGCGTGACGGGTGATCGCCGGGCTCCAGAGCTCGATCGGCATCAGCCAGCCGGACGCGACGGAGGGGGTGGTCGATGAATGGGTTGATGTGGCGACAGGCGCCGCATTCCGCGAGCACCCTGAGGTCGCTGTCGCCGGACCTGGCCGCGACTTCCGCGGCCGCGTCGAACACGGCGGTGGCGCCGGCCGCATCGCCGAGCGCCGAACGACACTCCCCAAGCTCGACCAGCAGGCGGGCGCGCAGGCCGTCGGCGTCGGCGGCGTGCATGTCGAGGGCCTCGACGGCACTCTGCAGAAGGTGGGCACCGCCGGCTGGGTCACCGTTTGCCGAAGCCGCCTGGGCAGCGCGAAGCGCGGCCTCGGCGGCGGCCCGGGCGTCGACCAGGGGGACCGCGGCCAGCAGGCTGGCGGCGCCCCGGCCGAGATGTGCCGGCGAGCTCACCGCGGCCTCCCAGCCGGCGGCGAGCGCTCGCTGGAGCTCCCGCTCGCCGTCGGGACCGAGAAGGGCGATTGCCGCTTCTGCCAGCAGGGCATGCCGGAATTCGATGCGTCCGCGGGATCCAGCCAGCAGCACGTGAGCGGAGAGGGCCTCGTCCAGGCACGTGCGAAGCTCCCCGGTGGTCAGACCGACCGCGGTGGCCGCCACGCTGAGGGGGCAGTCAGGACCGCCCAGGGCCAAAGCGGCGAGGGCAGAACGCGTGGCCCCCGTCAGCGCCTGGAGCGAGCTCTCCAGCGCCTGTCCCACGACCGGTGGAATCCGGCCGAACTCCGGGCTCCAGGCGAGCACCTCGCGGACGAACAGAGGATTGCCCCCGGTGCGCCGGCAGAGCTCCTCCGCATCGACCTCGCGCTCGGGATGCAGATCAGCCACCAGCCTGGCGACGTCGGGCGGCGTCAACCCCGCCAGCCGGATCACGCTGGTCGGGCGAAGCGATGGGAGTGCCGGAGCGCCCGGGGCGTCGACGCGGCAGGTCGCCACGATCAGTGCCGGCGACCCGGTCAGGCGGGGAGGTAGGCGCTCCAGTATCCAGAGCGAGAGCTCATCCGCCCACTGCACGTCCTCGAGCACCAGACAGAGCGGCGCCGCCCGCCCGATTGCGTCGATCAGCTCGTCGAGCACCTCCCAACGCCGCTCGTCTGCCGGAAGCGACCCGCTCGGGGGCGCCACGGCGACGGCCAACCGATGTGACGGTTCCCGCCACAACCCGAACGTCGAGGGGTCGCCTTCATCGGCCTGGCCGTGCAGAACGCGCAGGTTCCGGTCTCGAGCGGTGCGGACCAGGTCCTCGACCAGGGCAGTCTTCCCGATGCCCGCCTCGCCGGAAACCAGTACCAGGTCAGACCGGCCCGCCAGCGCCCGTCGGAGAGCGTGGGCCAGGACGGCTCGCTCGCGATCGCGCCCGACCAGGAGTCCCGCGCCCGGATCACCCACAGAGGCAGTGTGAGGTAATTCCGGCGCCCGCGCCCACGGTGGCACTTTCCGGTCGAGGAACAACGTTCCATGGCCCGGGAACGCCTACCAACCGGAGGCGCAAGGACGATGCCGCGGTCACAGGACGCCCGGTCAAGCACATCCCGCGACACCACGATCACCGCCCCCAACGCAGACGGTTGGTCCGCCACGGACTGGAGTCCGGCGTGACCTCAATCTCACGAGAAGGAGCAGGTGCGGTGACAGCAGTTCAGGACGCGAGGACCGGCGACGGGTTCGAGAATGCCTTCTTGACGGAGGGCGAGCTGACGGAGGTGACGCGGCGGGCCCTGGGCCGTGATGTACGCCTGACAGAGGTCACCCGGGCTGCGATCGACTATGACGCGGGGTCGCCGGCGACTGCCGGATTGTGGCGGGTGGACGTCGCAGCCGAGGCGGAGGAAGAGAAGCTCTCCTGCGCTTACTTCGTCAAGTTGCTCCGGCACGCTCGTCTGTGGCCCGGGCTGTCCCAGATCCCGGACGACGGTCAGCGGCGGGAATTCGTCGAGTTCTTCCCGTGGCGGTTCGAGCTGGACATGTACGAATCGGGCATCTCACGAACCTTGCCTGGTGGGATGCGGAGCCCGATCCTGCACCACGTGAAGCACGTCGACCCCGACCACATCGCCCTCTGGTGGGAGTTCGTATCCGTGCGGGCTCGACCCTGGCGGCTGGGAGACTACCGCCACGTCGCGCACCTGCTGGGGAGGCTGGCGGCGCGCCGTCGCGTAGGGGCGGAGATCAATCGGCTGCTCCCCGCGATGTCGCGAGACAGCGCGCCCGGGTCGAGCCTGCGGCGTTACGTCGAGGGACGGATTCTGAAGGGCATCCTCCCCAGGCTGCGAGATGATCGGGTGTGGGGCCATCCCGTCATGGCGCGGGCGCTCGCTCACGTGGAGGATCCTCGACCTGCCTGCGGACATGCTGACCCTGGGCGCGCGGCTCCCAGCGATCCTGGACCTGCTCGACGGTCTACCCCAGACCTATGCCCACGGGGATGCCAGCCCCCAGAACCTGCTTCTCCCCGCAGCCGGCGCGGACGACGTCGTCGTCATCGACTGGGGATTCGGAAGCCCGCTTGCCGTCGGCTTCGACCTCGGTCAGCTGCTGGTGGGCCTGGCGCACGCAGGTCAGGTCGACACGTCCGATCTTTCCGGCATCGACACCGTCATCCTCCCCGCCTACCTCGAGGGCCTTGCCGCCGAGGGTCTGGACGTCGAACGCGACATCGTGCGGGCCGGTTACATCGGATCGCTGGTCACCCGTTCAGCCCTTTCGGCGCTGCCCTTGGACTTGCTCGGCTCGGCGCCGAGCGCCGGCCTCGACGCGGTGCTGGTGCAGCGCCTGCGACTCACCAGGTTCCTGGTCGACATGGGCGCCGGCCTCGAGCTACCGGCGCGGGTGCAAAGGGCGATTGGTGCACCAAGTGCCCTTTCCGAGCACCGGAACCGGGCCATTGGTGCACCAACGGCCGACTCTTCAAGCGTCAGCGCCACCCGGGGATCGGCCGCGAGCGCTTTGAGTTTTGGCGCCTTCGCAGGTGACGCAAGGACGACTTGATCACCGGTCCAGTAGAACCACATGGGCACCACTCTCGGGCTGCCGTCGGTCCAGGTGTAGGCGAGTCTTGCCGGGTTGACCGAGCTCAGGAGCTCCTCAGCGACCGGATCGGAGAGCAGTCCCAGACTACCTTGTTGCGCCATACCAACGTCCTCCAAGGTTGGAGTGTCTGCTTGCGATAGATCACACACGGCCACCCAGGCTGGAAACGCTCCCTGTCCTTGGCATCGAGCCCGCCAAGCAAGAAAAGCGCCGCACCCGGAACCCACCCGAGACCTCGACGTGAGACCCGGGCGGCAGCGACCGCGAGACGGGTCGGGGCCCGCCCTGATCCCGTTACCTGGCGGGCTGGTATCTGCTGCTCTGCGCCTTGGTCAGAGCCTCGATCCACTCCGCGCCGCTCAGCAGGCGGGTCGTCTTTGCCGACCTCACGGCACCGCCGGCAGCGACCGCGAGCGCCACGGTAGCGGCGGTGGTGTCGTCGGGTGCCTCCATAACGATGAGCACGTCGTAGTCGCCGAACGGGTAGCCCCCGGCTACGATCGTCGCTCCCATGGCCTCCACCGCCGGCCGTACCGCCTCGATACGGTCCCGTGGCTCCTTGATCTGGGCCGCTATCGACTCGGAAGTGTATGCAGCCTGATACAGGTAAAGCGACATGATCGCCCCTCCTTTCGATGCCCGGATTGCGTCGAGCTGCCTCAAAGCCTGGCACGAGCGCAGTCCTCTGGCATCCGGGTTTTCCCTAGTTCGAAAGCTCAGTAGGAGGACAGAGTGTCCGCACTCCGGCCCTACCCTGGCGCGCGTAGCACGCTACTGCGGACACTCTGGCGATGCTGACAGGGCTCGAACCGACGCCGCCACGATCTCACCGCGGTCCGCCGGCGCCGCCGGACCGTCCAGGTCGCGGAGGCTCGCCAGCGTTCCCTCGAGCGCGACGGTGAACGCGGCCCACGCGCGGATCTTCGCCGCCCGGCTCGGTCTTTGACCCGCGAGCGCCGCCACAATCGGCGCCACGAGCTGCTCCGAGCGTCGGGGGGCGTCCTGCCCGAGGGCGGCACGGACCGAGGGCTCATCGGTGACCAGACCGATCAGGTCGCCCCACTCCAGCGTGAGATCGACGACCTCCGTCAGCAGCTCTCCGGACGGAAGCCCGGCGGCACGCTCGGCGATGTGTGAGAAGGCCTGGAGCGGTCCGGCGAGCAGCTCGGCGAGGATGTCCGCTTTGGAGGGGAAGTGGTAGTAGAGCGCCGCGGTGGTAGTTCCCAGCTCCCGAGCGATATCGGCGATCGATGTCCCCGCATAGCCATGGCCGACGAAGAGGCGCCGGGCGATGGTCAGGATCTGGGCGCGAGTATCCGATCGGGTGGTCTTCCCAGCCTCCATGCTTGCGCTGAGGATACTTGACTGATCGATCATTAAGCTGCTAACTTATCGATCAGTAAGTCAATCCGACAGCGGCGGACCGAGATCGATCCGAAGGAGACAAGCCATGGACCTCACCGAGATGAAGCGTATCGCGGGCACGATGGTCGAGAGTGGGGGTCTCGTCCCCGAGTTGGTCACCGACGACTTCGAGTTCACCGTTGTGGCCCACCCGACGAGCCACCCGGCAGCCGGTCGGCCCCACCCGGCAAGCGAGATCCTCTCCGGGCTCGGGCGAGCCACGGAGATGATGCGGTACCCCGATGAGCACGGTCCGGGAGACGGCTTCAAAGCGATCGTCCGGTCCATCACGGCGGAGGACGATCGAGTGGTGGTCGAGACCGAGACTCACGCCGTTCTCCGGGCCAATCCAGCCCACAGGTACACCAATTACAGCGTCGCCGTCTACGTGTTCCGGGATGGCAAGGTGGCGCAGGCGCGGATCTATGAGGACACGGCCTACGCGCAGGCGTTCCAGCGGGGGGACCTCAACGCGATGGCGGAGATCAGGGCCGTGATGGAAGGGTAGTCACCCGGCCTGCAAGCAGCAAGCAGAAGGAGAGCAAGATGTTCGCACGTGTGATCAGCGCCCAGGCAGGAGCAGAAGGGCTCGACAGCTTCATCCGCCTCGCCCGGCAACAGCTTCCCAGCGCGCAAAGCCGGCCCGGGTTCCAGGGCTTCTACCTGCTCACTGACGAAGAGACCGGCAAGCTCAGCATCATCTCGTTGTGGCAGACCCGGGATCAGATGGATGAGGTCGCTCGAGGCACGGAGGCAGGGATCCATGATCAGGCCGCTTCAGTGACCGGACTCACCTCGCTGCGACTGGAGACGTTCGAAGTCGCCCTGTACGGCTGAGCAACAGCCACTCTGATCAGGCTCGGGGACTGCCGAGACGTCCGTTTGCCGTCGGAATCGCTCACACCTCGCGGGATCGGCGCAAGCTTTCGAGGGTGGCGTCGCCCCTCGCAGAGACGGCGAGAGTCGTTGCATTCGTTCTGCCGCTGGGCATCGATACCTTCGCTCTCGCGGCAGGGTCGGGAACGCTGCGTCCGCCGATCCGAACCCGGATCCGCCTCTCGACGCTGTTTGTGGTCTTCGAGGTTGGGATGCCGCTGGTCGGAGTGCTGGCGGGGCACACCATGGGGGCACTGACCGGTAGCTGGAGCGAATGGCTCGCGGCAGCCGTGCTGATCGGAGTCGGCGTTTGGTTTCTGGTACGGCGGGACGAGGGCGAGGAGAAGCGCGCGTCGCGCCTGCTGTCCGCCAACCCATTGATGGCCGCCGTATTGGGCGTCAGCATCAGCCTCGACGAGCTCGCGATCGGCTTCAGCCTCGGGCTGAGCAACCTGCCCCTGGTCCCGGTTCTCATCGCGATCGGGATTCAGACCGTCGTGGCGAGTCAGCTGGGGCTCGCGCTCGGTGCGCTGATCCGGGAGCGGGTGCGGGAGGGAGCGGAGCGGCTGGCAGGTGTGGCTTTCGTGGCACTTGGCCTGTTCCTGATTGTCGAGCGCGTGGTATGAGGTTCGTACCTCGCACCGCAGCCGGCCGATCGTGTGAAATGGGCGCATGACTGCAGCAGTCGTCTCCCCGGAGGCGCGACTGCGCGCCGGCGGGACCGATACCGTCGTCGCCACCGCGCGCGCGGTCTCCGCCGACCTGGCGACTCGCGCCGCGGAGGTCGACCGCGACGCCGGCTTCCCGGCCAGGAACGTCGCCGCGCTGTGGGCTGCCGGGCTCGGCAATCTGACGCTCCCCGTGGAGCTGGGCGGCGTCGGGGCCGGGCTCGAGACGGCGGCCCGGGTGGTGGATGCGATCGGAGGCGGCGACGCCTCGACGGCACTCATCCTCGTCATGCACCTGAATCAACTGGCGCTGCTCACCGAGCCTGAGTCGCCCTGGCCCGAGCACCTGCGGCGGCGGATCGTTGAATCCTCGCTCGACGGCCCGGCGCTGATCAACGTCCTCCATGTGGAGCCGGACCTGGGTACCCCTCGCGGGGCGGGGTGCCGGCCACCCGTGCGCTCCGCGCTGAGCTCGAGGACGGGACCCCGGTCTGGCGGCTCACCGGCCACAAGATCTACAGCACCGGCAGCTACGGGTTGCGCTGGATGCTGGTCTCGGCGGCGACCGAGAACGATCCTGATGGCCAGCGCGTCGGATCCTTCCTGGTCCCGGGACAGAGCCTCGGCGTCGAGATCCGGGAGACCTGGGACCACCTGGGGATGCGCGCCACCGTGAGCCACGACGTCCTCTTCCACGAGGTGACGCTCCCGCTCGATCACGTTGCCGCGCTGCGCGTCCCGGACGGCCCACCCAGCCCGCGAGACACCCGTCGGGCGAACGTCATGATCGCGGCGCTCTACCTCGGTGTCGCGAGGGCCGCACGCGACTGGCTGGTCCGCTATCTCAACGAGCGGGCTCCCTCGAACCTGGGCGCGCCGCTCGCCTCTCTGCCCCGATTCCAGAGCGAGGTGGGGGAGATCGAGGCGGCGCTGTACGAGGCCGAGCAGCTGACGTACGGGATGGCCGCCCGCTTCGACACCGAAGGCGGCTCACCGGAGGTCGACGCCGCCACTCCCCTGGTCAAGATGGTGGTGACCCGGCTCGCGATCGAGGCGGTGGAGCGCGGCCTGAGGCTGATCGGCAACCCCGGCCTCTCGCGCAGTCACCCCCTGGAGCGTCACTACCGGGATGTGTTGTGCAGTCGCATCCACTGGCCGCAGGACGACGTCGTGCTGCTGCGTGCGGGCCGATCGGCGCTCGAGCGGGGGCGCCCCTGATGCCGGTCGAGTTCATCGGCATGATCCAGCCGCAGCTGACGTCGGAGATCATTCCCCGCGGGTCGCCCTTCGTCGATCCTGCGTTCACGCGGGACTTCGCCCGGGTCCACGAGCAGGCAGGCTTCGATCGAGTGCTGATCGGCTACTTCTCGAACGACGTCGACGGCTTCGTGGTCGCGATGGACGTGCTGAACCACACCGACCGGATGTCAGTGCTCCTCGCGCACCGGCCGGGCTTTGTGGCGCCGACGGTGGCGGCGCGCAAGCTGGCCACCCTGGACCAGTTCTCGGGCGGCCGCGTCGCGGTCCACGTCATCTCCGGAGGCAGCGACGCCGACCAGCGCCGTGACGGCGACTACCTGGACCACGACGACCGTTACCGCCGCACCGACGAGTACCTCGACATTCTCGAGGCGATCTGGACCGCCACCGGTCCGCTCGACCATGAGGGCCGGTTCTACCGTTTCGAGGGCGCCTGGTCGGACGTCCGATGCGTGCAGCAGCCGCACCTGCCGATCTATTTCGGCGGCTCCTCCGACATCGCGGTCGAGATCGCGGCCCGCCATGCCGACGTCTACGCGCTTTGGGGTGAACCGCTCGCCGACGCCCGGGCGCACATCCACCGCGTGCGGACGGCGGCACAGGGGCACGGACGTGAGATCGGCATCAGCCTCTCGACCCGGCCCATCCTGGCGGCCACCGAGGAGGCCGCCTGGGCGCGGGCCTACGAGATCCTCGACAGCATCCAGCGCCGGGTCGCGGGTGGCGGACTGGCGGTGCGCGCACCTGGTGCCGTGGGCTCGCGTCGCCTGATCGAAGCGGCCCGGCAGGGTGACGTGCTGGACGAGCGCCTCTTCATGCCGCTCGCGACGGCGACCGGCGCGGCCGGCAACTCGACGGCGCTGGTCGGGACGCCGGAGCAGGTCGCGGCCGCGATGCTCGCCTACATCGACATCGGGGTCACCACCCTGCTCATCCGCGGCTACGACCCGTACCGCGACGCCCAGAGCTGTGGCGAGCTGATCAGCCTGGTGCGGGCCGAGGTCGCGCGTCGGGAGACCGCGGGGTCGGCCGGCTGATGGCGCCGATCTTCATCACCATGGCGCCCTCTTCGGGCGACACCGAGTTCCCTGGGAGTGGTGCCGCCGCGGCAGGAAACTGGACCGCGGGCGCCGACCGCGAGCCCACCCTCGAGTACCTCACCCGCATCGCGGAGGTGGCCGAGGCGGTGGGCTTCTCGACCCTGCTGCTGCCGGTCGGGACCGGCTGCCTCGACGGCTGGGTGGCGGCGGCCGCTCTGGCCGCACGGACCACGCGGCTTCGCTTCATGGTCGCGGTCCGGCCTGGATTCGTGCAGCCCGCGGTGGCGGCTCGCGAGGCGGCCACGTTCGACTATCTGAGCGGCGGCCGGCTCGACCTCAACGTGGTGACCGGCGGCGCCCCGCCGGAACTGGCCCGTGACGGTGACTTCCTGCCCCACGACGAGCGCTACCGCCGTACGGAGGAGTTCGTCGGGGTGCTGCGCCGGCTGCTGCAGGGCGAGCGGGTGAATCATGAGGGACCGTTTTTCCGCCTCCAGGACGCGTTCGTCTATCCGACCCCCGTGCAGCGTCCCCAGCCACCGTTCTTCATCGCCGGCGAGTCGGAATCCGGGCGGAGTCTGGCCGCGCGCGAGGCCGACGTTTACATGACCTGGGGCGGGCCCTGGGACGACCTCGAGCGCTGGCTGAGCGCGGCTCGGGAGCGGGAGGCGGCGGTGGGCCGGCGACCGGGCCACTCGGTGAGTTTCCAGGTCATCCTGGGCGAGACCGAGGACGAAGCCTGGCGTCGAGCGGAAACGATGCTGGAGCGCATGCGGGACGACGCAGTCTCAGGACAGAGCGAACAGCTGGCTCGGGTGGATTCCTCGGGTCAGCAGCGCCTGGCCGCCTACGTCGAGTTGAGCGAAAGACAGCGCTTCCGCATCGGTCCCAACCTCTGGGCTGGGCTGACGCGGGTTCTCAGCGGCAACAGCATCGCGCTCGTCGGCACGCCCGACCAGGTGGCGGATCGGTTGACCGAGGTGTGCGGGATGGGGTTCGACCACGTCCTCCTGCGCGGGTTCCCGCACCTCGAGATGATCGAGCGCATCGGCTGCGAGGTCCTCCCTCGCGTGCGTGCTCGCGTTCCCTGATGCCCTCGAAGGTCACCGGCCATCCACCCCGCTGGGATCGGGCCGCGCTCGGTCGACGGGATCGAGGGTCCGGCCAGTTCTCGATCACGCTGCCTGACCGCCGGCTTCGGCCCTCCGCGAGCGGCACCAGCCTGCCCATCCGGCAGCGCGAGGAGCGAAGCCAGGATGAGATGTCTGCAATAGTCGTTGTATTGTCCGTTCGTGAGCACCAGACCCGACCTCGATCGCCCTCCGACCACGGCCTTCTGTGAAGCGGAAGCCTCTTGACGCTGCAGTCCCACTGGTTTCTGCCCACCAGCGGGGACGGTCGCGACATCATCGGCGGCGGCCATGGCGTCTCCAGCGGCAGCGCGGGCGCGATCCGGGCAGACCTCGATCGACTACCTGGGACAGATCGCGTGCAGCGCCGAGCACTTGGGCTTCGCCCGCGCCCTTACCCCACCGGCGCCTGGTGTGAGGACGCCTGGATCGCGACCGCGATGCTGACCGAGGTCACGGAGCGGCGCATCGAGCACGTCGACGAGGCCATCATCCACCAGGTGCAGGAGGGCCTCGCCCGGAGCGACTCGGAAGGGCAGCGGGGCAGGCTGGCGCTGCATGGAGGGTCCACGCAGCGTCTGGGGGTGGCTCCCAACCCCTGGGCCGGCTTGGGACTGGCCATGGGCGCCTCCGGCACCGCTCTGGTCGGAAGTCACCGCGAGATCGCAGACCGGATCGAGGAGTACGCCGCGCTCGGGATCGACGAATTCGCCCTCTCCGGCTACCCGCACCTGGAGGAGGCCCACTGGTTCGGCGACGGTGTGCTTCCCATTATCGAGCGGCGCGGGCGCCGGCGGCACCCGGCGCCGAGCCGCCGGAGGCAGCGGGTGCGACGGTGCCGTTGATCGCCACCAGCGGCGCGGTCCCGGGTCGGTCCCGCTAGCGTGGAGCGCGGCGAGTGAGAGCCGGTTTCCAACCCTTCGACCTGGGCGACGTGCGGGTGGCGAACCGGATCGTGATGGGACCGATGACCCGGAACCGGGCTGCGCGCTCGGGGGCGCCGACCGGGGTGATGGCGACCTACTACGCTCAGCGGGCGAGCGCCGGGCTCATCGTCACCGAGGGCACCCAGCCGAGCGCGGTCGGCCAGGGCTATCCCAACACGCCCGGCCTTCACGCGCCCGAGCATGTCACCGGGTGGCGGCGGGTGACCGATGCGGTCCACGAGTCGGGCGGCGTCATCTTCGTCCAACTCATGCACAGCGGCCGGATCAGTCACTCCTCGCTGCTTCCGGACGGCGTGGCGCCGGTCGGACCCTCGGCGGTCGCCGCGCAGGGCAGCGTCTTTACCACCGCGGGCATGCGTCCCCTGGAGGTGCCTCGCGAGCTCACCGGCGGCGAGATCGAGGCGACGATCCAGGACTTCGCGGACGCGGCGGAGAACGCGGTCCGGGCGGGGTTCGACGGAGTGGAGGTGCACGCCGGCAACGGGTACCTGCTGCACCAGTTCCTGGCAACCAACGCGAACCTGCGAGCGGATCGCTGGGGCGGTCCCGCGGACGGCCGGATCCGGCTGCCGGTCGAAGTTACGCAGGCGGTCGCGCGGCGGATCGGCGCCGGCCGCGTCGGTTTCCGGATCTCGCCCAACAACCCCTACAACGACATCCGGGAAGAGCGGTACCAGGAGACCTACGCGGAGCTGGTGGACGCGCTCTCCCCGCTCGGGATCGCCTACCTCCACGTGGCGGAGTCAGGCGATCGAGATCTCACGGCCCGGCTGCGACGCCGCTGGAGGGGCGCACTGATACTCAACCCCGACAGCGCCGGGCGGACCAAGGGCCTGGCCGAGCTGGCGCTGATCGACGATGGCCTCGCCGACCTGGTCTCGTTCGGGGCCCTTTTTCTCGCCAACCCTGATCTGCCGCGGCGGCTGGCGCTCGGTGGCCCGTTCAACGAGCCGAACCACGCCACCTTCTACGGCGGCGACGCGCGGGGCTACACGGACTACCCGACCCTGGAAGAGGTAGACCCGGCCGGGGTGCAGAGGCGGCGGTAAGGCGCTCGCGGGCGGTTGGCGCACCAATCGCCGTGTCGCGGTGCCCAAAGTGGGCGGTTGGTGCACCAATCGCCTCGTTGCGCCGGTCAGTCATCCCGATGGTGCATTCCCTCGCCTCGTACGTCCTTTCCATGCTCGAACTTCGCCTGGGCGATCAGCCACTTCCGGTCGACCCCCGCGTGGTCCGCCAGATGCATCAGATCGGTCAACAGCTCGAGCATGAGCGACCACATCTCCTGGACCAGGACCGGGTTCTGCTTTCCGTAGTAGAAAACAGCGTCCGTGGCCCTCTGAGCCATGTCCTGGACGCTCAGCCCATCTTCGTCCACCATCAACCACTTGGGTTTCATTTCTCCTCCTTCAGGAGGACCAGCAGGTGGCTGCACGGAAACCACTCGCCTCGAAGATCCACGGTTTTCATGACTCTCCATGACACCGCGATTTCAGTCCCGGTCGAATGGATTTCTGGTACCACCTCGCGGGCCGATTTCTCCCAGAGGACACTCCCACGGGAGTGGCCGGCGATTGGGGTGGGCGTACCACTTCCGCTTCGTACCCTCGGACGAACGGCAGCAGGAAGCGCCCAGCACGGGCGCCGTTCGGCGGGAACCGTAGGTCAGGCGGCCCTCGCTTGACTTACCAGGATTCCGTCCGCCGGCCTGGTGCCGAGAGTCGCGGGCTCGACGGCCGGCTGCTGCTCTCCGGTCGCTGCGTCTCCTGGCTCAGTGGATGCTGGTGCGGGACCAGGCCAGGCCGGTGAAAGATCGCGTCCAAGGATTGATTGACGCTTATCGAACGCGCATGAAAGGACAAGCACTGTGCAAAGGGAGATGCGGCACGTGCCGAGATCCCCCAGTGGGCTGTCGTGAGTAGCAAGGCGGCCGGCCCCCTGTGCAGCCGATGGATGGGTTTGCCCAGCACCTCACCGAGCCGGGTCGTAGCAGACTTCACCGACTGTCTGTCCGCGCGGCGACCGGGTCGGATGTCTGCTTGCGTCACGATGCTACGCACCGCGGCCTTGATGGCCCTATAGTTCGCGCCGATGGCGTCCCTGACGCGCGGCGGGCATGCGCGGGTCGTGATCTCGCGATGCCTCCTGGGGAGGATCGACCGCCATGGCCGGTAGGAATCGGCCGGGCGCGAGGCGAGTGCTGCTCGTAGAGGACGACGCCGACTTTGCGGAGATGTACCGGCTGCGCCTGGAGGCCGAGAGCTACGCCGTGGAGTGGGCATCCAACGGGCGCGAAGGGCTGCGGCTGGCGCAGGCCTGGGAGCCGCACCTCATCTTCCTCGATGTGCGGATGCCGGAGATGGACGGGCTCCAGCTCCTACGCGCGCTGCGCGGCGATCCGGCCACCTCCGGTATTCCGGTGGTCGTGCTTACGAACTACCAGGACGAGGGTCTGAGGAGTGAGGGGGAGCGCCTCGGCATCGTCGACTGGCGCTCCAAGATGGACACCACCCCGCCCGAGATCTCGACCTGGATGGAGGGATGGTCGATCGGGCCGGCGGAAGAGGATCGCTGAAGGGGTGGAGGCGCTCGACAGGCGGGGCTGACGGCCGGCCGATCTCCAAAGCTGGGGTAAGAGCTGCGGTTATCCCCCGGTTGCCTGCAGTCCGACAGGTCAGATACCTACCCCGAACCGAACGCCAACGTTGCCAGAGATGCTCTGGCGGCCAACCAGGCCGGCGGCGTATGTCCCGGAGCCGGGGGGTGGCGCGGTCCCCGGGACTCCCGAGTAGCCTGCAGAGGTGGCAGGATCGCCGGGAAGGTACGGTGACGGCTGAAGACGCCGGTTGGCACGCAGCCAGCCCCGGCTGGGCCGAGGACCTGGATCGAGCCGCCGAGGTGCTGGCCTACGTGCGCGCTCAGCTCCAGCCTCTGAGCGACGCGGCCGGCGCCCTGATCGAGGTGCTGGCCCAGGGCGGGATCGTGCTCAGCTGCGGCAACGGAGGCAGCGCGCTGCAGGCTCAGCACCTCGCCTCCGAGCTGATCGGCCGCTTTCGTCAGGACCGCCGGCCGCTCCGGGCACTGGCGCTCTCCGCCGATCCCGGCGTCATCACCGGGATCGCCAACGACTACGGGTACGAGGAGGTCTTCGCCCGCCAGCTGGCAGCGTTCGACGGTCAGGCCGCGCTGGTCGCCTTCAGTACCAGCGGCAACTCGGCCAACGTGGTCCGGGCGCTGGACGAGGCACGTGCGCGGCACATGGCCACCATCGTCCTGACCGGTGGCGCCGGTGGCGCGGCGGCAGCTCTGGCCGGGCAGGCGTTCAGGGTTCCCGCAGTCGATACCGCCCGCATCCAGGAGGGTCATCTGATCCTCCTGCATCTTCTCTGCGAACGGATCGATGACGCCTTCCGGGCCTGATCCGGCCTGGCTGTTGGGGCTCGACGTCGGAGGCACCAAGACCGCCGCCGTGGCGGGGCTGAGCGACGCGACCGTGCTTGAACGCACCGAGATCGCCTCTCAGCCCGAGCGAGGGTTCGAGGACATGTGGGGCCGTGTCCTCGGTCTGATCGACGGCCTGACCTCCCGCCGGGGCCTCCCGGCCGCGATCGGGATCAGCATCGGCGGGCCCCTCGACCTCCAGTCCGAGCTCGTTTGCTCCCCGCCCAACCTTCCGTACTGGGACGATATCCCCCTCCCGCGGCTCCTCAGAGAACGTTATGGCGTGCCGGCGTCCATGGAGCACGACGCCCGTGCCGGCGTGCTCGCGGAATGGCGTTTTGGTGCCGCCCGGGGCCGGAGCCATGTCGTCTTCCTGACGGCGGGAACCGGGCTCGGCGCGGGTGTGATCGTAGGGGACCGGCTTCTGCGCGGCGCCACCGGGAGGGCGGGAGAGGTCGGTCATTGGCGGATGACTCCGGACGGGCCTGAGGCATACGGCAAGACCGGGAGCTGGGAAGCGCTGAGCAGCGGCGGGGGCCTTCCTCGGCTGGCGGCCCATCTGGGGGCGCAGGGAGCCGGCGACCTGGCTGACGCGGCCACCATCCTGGCGCGTGCGAGGGCAGGTGACGCGTTCGCCAGGTATGTGGTCGACGAGTCGGCGACCTGGCTGGGGCGCGGAGTCGCCTACCTCGTCGACCTTTTCAACCCGGAGATGGTCGTGCTCGGCAGCCTCGCCGTGCGCTGGGGCGACCTGCTTCTCCCCGTCGTTCGGCGGGTGGTGGACCAGGAATGTCTACCCGAGAACGCCGCCGCCTGCGAGATCGTGGCCGCCGGCCTGGGGGAGCGGCTGGGCGACATCGCCGCCCTCTGCGTCGCGATCGAAGGCCGTCGGCAGACGCGGTGAGCGCTGACCGCGCTTACCGGTCCATCCTCCAAAGGTGGCGGAACCGCGTCGGGTCATCCGGCCATGGCTCCCGCTCACAGGTCACATCGCCAACCGACTCCAGCTCGCGCAGCCTCACCTGCACTGTGTAGGCGGTGATGCCGGTCTCCTTGGTGATCACGTAATCGGTCGCCGGGCCGTGGGCCCGCAGGTATCGGCGGATCTTGAATCGCTGGGCGCTACGGCGGTCCTCGGCCGACTGCCACATCGTGGCCACGCGATCGCGCAGGCTCATCACGCCCGCCTTGGCGGTCACGCCCTGAGACTTCATCGCAGCGCCCCCAGCACCATCTGGGCTCATGTATCAGATCTTCCGCGCCCTCGTCCGCGCCGGCCATCGGCCTTTCGAGACGCCGGGTGGGCGCCAGTCCCGGTTGCCCCGGGAATCTCGGCCACCTCGAAGGCGGGCGGAATCTCCGCGCCACTCGGAGTGGGCCGTTGGTGCACCAATCGCCCTGTCGCGATGCCCAAAATGGGCTGTTGGTGCACCAATCGCCCCTGTCGCGATGCGGCGCGAGGTCCTACGCGACCCGCAGGGCGCCCGCCTGCATCATCTGGGCGACCGCGCTCAAAGCGCCGTCCCATTCCCGCTCGAGCTCGTCGTTCCAGTCCGGGACCGCGTCGGCCAGGGTGCGGATCAGGGCGTCCTTGACGTACCCGTACATCTCCGGCTTGACCCGGTACTGGACGGCGTGACGAGTTCCAAGCGCGGACAGATGCACCCGTAGATAGTCGGGGTCCTCGAGGTGGAGCATGATCTCCGCGAGCTTCTCGCCCAGCGCCCGCTCCTGTCCGCCCATGTTCCGGGGGAAATATGCCCTGAGCTCAGGGTGCCCGCTGAAGAGTCGCCCGTAGAAGTGGGCCACGATCTCGTCGTCGTTGTTCAGTGCGTGTTCGAAGCTCGTGCGAAGCAGCTGGACGTTCATACCCTCGCGCTTGTTGGACTGGGGCAGACCCGTCCAGGGCATCGGTCCCCTGGCGCCCCAGAACACCCGCAGTGCCTCCCGGAGCTGCCAGTGCGCGGTCTCGATCGCGGTCGCCTCCCCGGCAAACGCATAGAGGCCGTCGTCTCCGAGTCCCTGTTGAATCGCCAGCGCTTCTTCGCGGTTGGCGCAGATGTTCGCGAACCAGCGGTCCCCAACCCGAATCACGACGTAGGTGATAGGGTGACGCTCCTCCGGTGTTGGCGGGGCGGGCGGTGTCGGCGTGGCGGTGGCAGCAGAAGGAGGAGCCGCCTGCCCGGCCGTTTGCCCTGTAAGCCAGCGGAACCATCTCATAGCGAGCGGCCTTCGTCGCTTGTGGCCCGCGGAGCGCCGTCACTCCGCCATCCGTAGTGGCGGCGGCCCTCGCGAACGATGGGTCGATCTCTCACAGTCGGCTCACCCATAACTCACCCTCCGCTTGAAGGAGCCCTTCAGCCCCGTCACTTGATTCAGGCGTCGGGATACGCCTCTCACTTTCACCTGAAAACCGGGGTTTGCTTTCGGCGCGCCTCCGGGTCCCTCGGTCCCGATTTCTGACGCACACGCTAGCAAAGGCCCTTGTGATGGGCTAGGGGATCTGGCGGCGCACCATGGGACAGTTAGGGGACCCAGCCCAGGACAAGTGCCTACAGGCCCTGGGCGGGCGTGATCTGGTGCAAAGGCCGCGGCCAACTTTTGCTGGACGCGGGCGGAGAGCGACCCTGAATCGCGGCGCAGGGTGCACGGCCTGTGCCGGCTGCGACCCGGACGCCGGCCGACTCCTCGCCGGGTGCTTGGACGACCGGGCCCACGCCGACCGCCAGGCTTCAGGTGTGCGTTGCCACGTGGCAGGTTACGATCATCTCGGCCGGTCGACCTTCGTGGGCCACGATGGCGGGTCGGCGAACCGACGGCCGAGAGAGGTCCGAACATGGAGCATCTCGAGGATGCGGCGCAAGCCGCGAACAGACGGCGGATGGTGCGGAAGCAGGAGGTACTGGAGTGAGCGACCCGAACGAGAATTCCGGCACTCTTCCTAAGGACGGTGAGGGGCGAAAGCCGCTCGGTCGTACCGGCCGGGCCGGGACGGCCGTGTCGAGAAAGTCACTGCTCGCGACAGCGGAGCTGCTGCGGGGAATCTCGAACGCGTCGGCGGAGGCATTTCATTCGTTGAGCTCGGCGCTCGAACCTGAGGCGGTCGCGGAGCGGGGGCTGGGTCCCTCCGTCCTGCGGGGACTCGTGTACGGGAACGCCCGGTATTTCGAGGTGCTCTCGCAGACCTCGACCCGAGTGCTCGATGCCATAAGCGGTCCAGACGGCTCGGACTAGAGGCCGGGATACCTGGACGCGCAGGTCTCCTCCGTTGCGGGTGCCCACATCAGGCAACGAGGGCAACGCCATCCGTAAGGCGATCGGTGCCCGGGGCCGGCCGCGGGCTCTGTCGTCGGCGGCCCGAGCAGTGCGGCGCAAGAGTTCCGGGAACGGCTGGAATCCGGGCGCATACTCCTCCGCCCCCCAGGTTGCACCAAATCTCGGGCATCCCAAGGCCAGATCCGAACGACTCGTCCCCGACCTCACCGAGGTGACGGCAGCTACCCTGATCGAGCAAGGCGCTGCGGTGCAGTGCCAGGGACCGTCCGTGAAGCGAGGAAGGCTGGCTGATGGCCACGTCGGATAGATCTCACGCCCTCGACCACATCGTGGTGGTGCTGTTCGAGAACCGTTCCCTGGACAACGTGCTGGGGCACCTGTATGGCCCCGGGGACGGCAAGACCTTCGAGGGGGTACTCGGCAAAGACTTGAGCAACCCCATCCCCGCGTGGGCTGAGCACGGCGCTGAACGCAAGGTCGTTCCCTACACCGTTGCCACCGACATGGACTCGCCCAACCCGGACTCGGGTGAGGAGTACTTCCATACCAATACCCAGCTCTTCAACATCATCGACGACCAAAATCGGTTCAAGATCGGTGATGCCGTCTCGGTGCCATGGAACGCGCCCGCGCCGGGGGCACTCCCGACCATGGACGGGTTCGTAACCGACTACATCTCCACCTTCACCGGGGAAGTCGGCCGTCAGCCCACGTACGACGAATACGCCCACATCATGACCGGCTGCACGCCGCAGCAGCTCCCCGTGCTCAACGGCATTGCGCGCGAGTTCGGCGTCTTCGATCACTGGTTCTGCGAGGTGCCGTCACAGACGTTCATGAACCGGTCGTTCTGGACGGCGGCCACCTCGTCGGGCTTCGTCGTCAACCGCCCGATCAAGAAGTGGCTCACGGAGAACGATGCGGAGACGATCTTCGAGCGGCTGGAGGCTCACGGCAAGACGTGGAAGGTCTATGTCATGGAGCCGATGCCGGTGTCGTTCACCGGGATGATCCACCTGTCACGGCTTCGACACCGGCTGGCCACCCACTTCGTGCCCTTCGCCGAGTTCGAGAAGGACGCGGCAGCCGGTACGCTGCCGGACCTCTCACTGATCGAGCCGAACATGATGGCGGGCCACGGTGACTACCACCCCGCGATGGGCCGCTCGTTTTCAGACACGGTGGACATCGAGCTCGACAGCCCGTCGTCGATGCTGGCGGGCGAGGCCTTCCTGGAGCGCGTGTTCAACGGCTACCGGTCAGCCGTCTCGGAGACCGGGGCGAATCTCTGGAACACCGCCTTGCTGATCGGCTGGGACGAGCCGGGAGGCACCTACGACCACGTCCCTCCGGGACCGGTCCCCGCGCCGGACCCGTCGGCGCCTCCGGGGGAGATGGGGTTCACGTTCACCCGCTCCGGTTACCGGGTGCCCGCCATCATCGTGTCGCCATGGGTGGAAGCGGGGTCGGTGTTCAACGAGGAGTACCGCCACACCTCGCTGATCGCCACCCTGCGAAAGACCTGGGGACTCGGTGAGCCGTTCACGCAGCGGGACGCCGCGGCGCGCACCTTCGACCACGTTTTCTCGCTCACCACGCCCCGTGACCCGAAGACCTGGGTCGCGGCGTCGGCCCTGCCCGTGCCCCCCTGGACGATGGACCCCGAGGTGGTGGGCAGAGGCCTGAGCGCGCTGGGCAAGGGTCTCGTGCCGGCCATCATCGCCCGGGCCAGGGAGATGGAGGTGACCCTTCCCGCCGAACTCGACGATCCGGGAACCGAGCTGACCCCGAGGCTCATCATCGGCGTTCTCAGGGACATCGCGGGCCACTTCTTCCCGCTGCTCACCGGAGATGCGAAAGACCTCCGCGGAGCTGAAGTCGAAGGACCTTGAACTCTCCGGCAGGCCGGTTCGGGAGCGATTCAAATCTGAAAGATTTGAATCGTTTATAGTCGAAGTGTGCCGCGCCCGCTGCAGGATCTTCAGCCCAACGCGACGGTGGCGGTCGACGTGGTCCTCTTCACGGTGCGCCGCGAGGAACCGGCGGAGCGCGGCTGGCAGGTCCTGCTGGTGGAGCCCAAGGACCCCGCGTTCCAGGGGCGCTGGTCGCTGCCCGGCGCGCGCGTGCACGACGAGGAGACCTTTGACGCCGCCGCCCGCCGCGCCCTGGAGAACAAGGCGGTGCTCGACGCCGGAGCCTGGTACCTGGAGCAGGTCGGAACGTTTGGCGCCCCGCATCGCGACACCCGCGGCCGCGTGATCTCGGTCGCGCACATGGCCCTGGTCTCGAACGAGGGCCTCGACCCGGTCCCGGGAGGAGGCATCATGCGTGCGAACTGGGTGCCGGTCCGCGGCCTGCCGCCGGAGGCCCTCGCCTTCGACCACGCCGACATCGTCCGGGTGGCCGTGAACCGCGTCCAGTCCAAGCTCCGGTACACCTGGCTCGCGTTCCAGCTCCTTCCGGAGACGTTCACGCTCCCCGAGCTGCGCGCGGTCTACGCCGCGATCCTGGACCCTGCGCTCCTGCGCCTCAATACGGGGAACTTCAAGAAGGCGTTCAAAGCGCTGTTCGCTTCCGGTGTGCTGGAGCCGGTGGGGGTCCGCTCCGCCGGCGGCCGGGTCGGACGACCCGGTGACCTTTACCGGTTCAGCGGCCCGGTGCTGGGCACCTGGGCCCGCGAGCTGCCCTGGCATCGCGACGAAGGTGCCGTCATCGCGGCGCTGGCCGCCCGATGACGCGCCTGATGGCCGACCCGCACGCGATCCCGGTCCCGGTCCTCAGGGCCAAGGTGCGCGAGGCGCTGGAGGAGGACCTCGGCGCCGGCGGCGCCGACCTCACGAGCGACGCCGTGGTCCCGGAGTCACTCGAGTCCGGTGCGGTGATCATCGCGAAGGCCGATGGCGTCCTGGCCGGGGCCCCGGCCGCGATCGAGGTCTTCAGGCAGGTGGACCCGGAGGTGGAGATCCGGTTCGCAGCCGAGGACGGGGGACGGGTCCTCCGCGGTCTGCAGCTGGCCAGCGTCCGCGGCCGGCTCCGGAGCGTGCTGCGCGCAGAGCGCACGGCGCTCAATTTCCTGCAACAGCTCTCGGGTGTCGCGACCCTGACCCGCCGCTATGTCGACGCGGCCGAGGGTGTCACGATCCTGAACACCCGCAAGACGGTCCCCGGGTTGCGCGCGCTCCAGCGCTACGCGGTAGCGGTCGGCGGGGGCACCAACCATCGCGAGGGCCTTTCCTCGGCCATTCTCATCAAGGACAACCACATCGCGGCCGCTGGTGGGGTGCGGGTGGCGCTCGCCAGGACGCGCGGCCTCGGGCTCCCGGTGGAGATCGAGGTGGAGACGCTCGAGCAGCTGCAGGAAGTGCTCGCGGCAGGACCGCCGGAGGTCGTGCTGCTCGACAACATGCCGGTGGAGATGGCGGCCGAGGCGGTACGCCTGAACGCGAGGCGGGCGGTGCTGGAGGTGTCCGGGGGCGTCACCCTCGCCACCGTAGGCGGCTACGCGGCCACCGGCGTGGACCGGATCTCGGTCGGGGAGCTGACCCACTCGGCGCCGGCGCTCGACCTCTCGCTGGAGGTGACCACATGACCGGGCTGATCGAAGGGTTGGAGGAGGACGCTCTCGACTACCGGGCGCGCATCGTGCCCGAGGACGTCGAGGCGATGCAGGCCGAGGTCCGCCGGCTCGCCCGCGAGCGGAACGCCGTCATCCTTTCCCACAACTACCAGGTGGGAGAGATCCAGGATGTCGCCGACCTGGTCGGCGACTCGCTGGCCCTGGCGCGCGCCGCGGCGCAGACCGAGGCCGAGGTCGTCGTCCTCTGCGGCGTGCACTTCATGGCCGAGACAGCCGCGATCCTGAACCCCAAGAAACGGGTCCTGATCCCCGATCTGAGCGCCGGCTGCTCGCTCGCAGATACCATCGACGCCGACCAGCTCCGCGCCTGGAAGGCGGAGCATCCGGGTGCCGTCGTGGTCTCGTACGTCAACACCACGGCCGAGGTCAAGGCGGAAAGCGACTACTGCTGCACGTCGGGCAATGCGCGGGCGGTGATCGACGCGATTCCCGAGGACCGGGAGATCCTGTTCCTCCCCGACCTCTTCCTGGGTACGCATCTGGAGCGCCTGACTGGCCGGCCGATGCACGTCTGGCCGGGCGAGTGCCACGTCCACGCCGGGATCCGGGGTGCGGACATCGAACAGGCCCGGGCGGCCCACGGGGACGCCGACCTGCTGATCCACCCCGAGTGTGGGTGTACCACCTTCTCGCTCTACCTTTCCTCGACCGGCGACCTCGACCCCGCTCGCACCCATGTGCTCTCCACCGAAGGCATGCTGCGGCACGCCGCCCAGTCGCCGCGGAGAGAGTTCATCGTCGCCACCGAGATCGGGATGCTGCACCGCCTCCGCCGGGACGCCGGGGATGCCGGAAAACGCTTCTACGCGATCAGCGAGCGGGCGGTGTGCCGGCACATGAAGAAGATCACCCTCCCCAAGCTGCTGACGTCGCTGCGTGAGGACCGGCACCTGGTGACAGTGGACGAACCCGTCGCCACCCGGGCCCGCCGGGCGCTGGAGCGGATGGTCTCGCTGGGCTGACCTGCGCGCCGGTGGGGGGCGGACTCGTCCGCCTGCCACCCCGCGAGACGGGTGAAAGAGGGCCGTGCTCACCGCCGCTTCAGCGTGGCGGACAGGATCTCCACCGCTCCGTCGGCGACCCCGAAGCCGAGCGCCGTCCCCGCCTTGGCGTACATCCTCGCGTTGAGCGCCGTTCCCTCGACGTAGGCGGTCGCGATCTGGCCGTCGACGACGATCTGAAGGCGGTGTTCCACGTCCGGGGCGAGGTCCAGGTGCCTGTCGAGCCCCTTGTTGTTGCAGGTGTTCCACCGGTAGGTCCCACTCCGGTCGAACGTCAAGCGTCTCTCCAGGGGCTGGAACGCGAACTCGTAGGCCACACCGGTTGCCGGGTCTTCGAACAGCCGGATCCCGAGTTTGCGGGTTCCTGGCGAGAACCGGATCGTCATCTCCAGCAAGAAGCAGTCACCCGTCTCCGTCGCCAGGTACCGCTCCGCGACCGTGTCCCTCGAGGTGAGGTTCGACCGTGCCAGGACCAGCGGCTGCGTGAACGCGGACGCGACCGAGCCCGGGATGGCCACGCCCAGCGATCCGTCCTGACGTTGCGTCAGCTCATGGACGACCAGGGCTCCGCCCCACTGCCAGTCACCGAGATCGTCATCCCCTTCCTTGGTCGGCACCCATCCGAAGAGGTAGCGCCGGAGCCCGTCCGATGCCGTCCGGGCCGCGTAGTACGCCCTGCCGTCGAACGCATCGTCGACGGGTGAGGCCCACGGGCCGCGCCACGACTCGCTGAGCCGGTAGACCGTTCGGCTCCGGTCGCTGTACTCGGTGGTGAGCAGATACCAGAGGGACCCGATCCTGAACAGATCCGGCATCTCGTGCATCGAGTAGAGGCCCGGCGCCCAGAGATCGCCGCGGAACTCCCACGCGCGGAGGTCGGGCGACGTGAAGTAGACAGTGCGTCCCGTGAGATTCCTGGTGCCGTCCACCTTGCGTGCTCCCAGGACCAGGACGTGCACGCGTTCGGTTTCATCCCAGAACACGAAAGGGTCGCGCCAGTCGTGGGGGTCGTAACCGGCGGGGAGCTGCACCGCCGGCTGCCCGGACCTCGTCCAGTGCATCAGGTCGTCGCTCACGGCAAGCATCGGCGCCTGTGACGCGAGGCCTCGCCGCGCGTATTCGCGGTTGTAGCCCGTGTACATGGCGTAGTACGTGCCATCCACTTGGAAGACGGTGCCCGAGAACAGGAACTGATCCGGAGCGTCCTCCCCGCCCGGTGCCAGCACCTCCCCGAGATCCTCGTAATCGACGAAGTCTCTGGTCCTCACCAGGGACCAGCCGAACGGCTCGCCGAAGGGCACCGGCGTTCTCGTATCCCGCTGATGGAAGAGATAGAACCAACCGTTTTTGAAGAACGGCATGCAGTCGCCGAACCAGCTGGCGGGCGGTTGGTAGTAGAGCTCGAACATCAAAGCAGTCTCCTGAACATCGCGGGTGTGGTGGGCGCCCGGCGCGGCTGGGTCCGTGCCGCCCGCAAGGTGGTGGCAGACGGCCGGTTTGGGAACGCTGACCGGGGGTGCCGGCTCACGTGCCCGAGTTAGGCGTCAGGGGGCGGCAGGGTCTTTGACTCGCCGGCCGGCGGTGTCGCGCCTGTCAGGTGACCACCGTTTCGACGAGTACGATTGCCGTCGCGGTCGCGACGGTCGTGGGCAACGGAGGTCCAGCGTGAAAATCTCATTCATCGGTGCGGGTAGCTGGGTTTTCACCAGGAACCTGTGCAGCGACATCCTCCTGGTACCAGCCCTGCGCGACTGCACGATAGCCCTGATGGACATTGATCCTGCCCGCCTGGATCGTGCTCGCGCAACGGTCGAGAGGATCGTGCAGGAGCGGAGAGCTCCGGCCCGCGTCGAGGCGTCGCTCGACCGCCGCCAGACGCTGACGGGCGCCGACTACGTCATCACCACGTTTCAGCAAGGGGGCCTCGACGCCTACCGGTTGGATATCGAGACCCCCGCGCGTTTTGGGGTGGAGCAGTGCGTGGGCGACACGCTCGGGCCGGGTGGCGTCTTCCGGGGTTTGCGGACCGTCCCGGTGCTGCTCGACATCTGCCAGGACATGGACGAGGTGGCCGCACCCGGGGCGCTCCTCCTGAACTACGTCAACCCGATGGCAATCAACTGCTGGGCCGTCACCCGGGCCACCGGGAGGCCCGTGGTCGGCCTCTGCCACAGTGTCCAGGGGACGAGCGAGATGCTGGCCTCCTGGCTGGACGTGCCTTACCGAGAAGTTCGCTTTGTCTGCGCCGGCATCAACCACCAGGCATTCTTTCTTCGCTTCGAGCGGGGGTCCGAAGACCTCTACCCGGCGTTGAGAGTGGCGACGCGGAGGCCGGAGATCGAAGGTGCAGAGCCGATCCGGGTCGAGCTGTTCCATCGCTTCGGCTACTTCGTCACGGAGTCCAGCGGTCACGCAAGCGAGTACGTGCCCTACTTTCGAAGGAGCGCGAAAGCGGTAGAGGAGGAGCTGATCCCACGCTTCCGCGACCCCGGCAGCGCCTGGTTCGGAATGGGGCGGACCGGCGGCTACCTGGCCACCTGTATCGCGCGAGCGGGCGAGAGCGACCGGCGCGATCCGTTGCCCGCGACCCGCAGCCACGAGTACGGGTCGCAGATCCTGGAGGCGATCGAGACCGGCCACGCCGTCGCCGTCAATGGGAACGTCCCCAACCGCGGCTTGATCACCAACCTTCCCCCGGGATGCTGTGTGGAGGTTCCCTGCCTGGTCGGTGGAGCCGGGGTTCAGCCCTGCGTCGTAGGTGACCTCCCACCTCAGCTCGCAGCGTTGAACCGGGCCTGCGTGAGCGTGCAGGAGCTGGCGACCGAGGCTGCGCTCACTGGCAGTGTGGAGGCGCTGCGGCAGGCGATGCTGGTAGATCCACTCACCGCGGCGGCGATCTCACCACAGCGTATCGAGCGCCTGGCGGAGCAAATGCTCGCAGAACAGGCTGCCTGGCTTCCCCAGTTCGCAAGCCGACGACACCTCACCCCAGCGGCAACCCCGGACCCATAGGCTGCCCTGTCCCCGAGCCGGTGCGACACCGAGGCGGGCAGACCTGACGGAGGAGGGGCCAGAGTGATTCCCTAAGGGGGATACGGATGTCAAGTGGGAACATCTGTTCGTAGGGGCATAGGGTTGCCGGCACTGGTCGCGGCTGCCAGGATGTGGGACGGGGAAGGCCGCCTCGTCGCGCCACGAGCGCTTGCATTCCCTGAGGGGAATTGCTGAGGGGCCTTCCCCGTCTTCTTGTTCCGCCGCCGGCGCCGCACCTCCTCCGGCACTCTCCAGGTGGTGGTCGCGATCAGCCGTGCTTGCTCTCGCGTGAGGGGGTGGCCGTCGAGGTCTCGAAGTTGGTACGGCGTGCCTCGGGAGGCGACCCGATAGGCGCGCTCGGCAAGATGGGCGGCGACCACGCAGAGCGCCTTCTGGTGAGTGGCTCCTCGCTCCACCATCTGCCGGTAGTAGATCTGCGCGAGCTGGGGGTCCTGCTGGCGGGCTGTGTTGGCGGCGCGGACAAGCGTCGTGCGGAGGAGTCCCGGCCCCGCTTTCGACATCCCTTGACCTTTGCGATCGGAGTCTCCGGTCTCCGAGGACTCAGCCACGAGACCGGTGTAGGAGACGAAGTGACGGCCATTGGGATAGCGGGATGGTTGGACCAGGAACACGGACAGCACCGGTGCTCCGACCTCGGCCACACCGGGCAGGCTGCACATCAACTGGTCGGGGTCCACCCGGCGATAGCCGGCTTCCCGCTGCAACTGGTGCTTGGCAAGTTCTGCCTCGCACGTCTTCAGCAGCGCGAGCTCGGTCTTGACCGCGTCCGCGCGGTCCTCGAAGGCAATCGCCGGGCTCTGCTCGTACAGCTCCAGGGACTGCTGTGCGGCATCCATCCAAACCACCGCTCGGTCCTCTCCGAGGTGGCCGTGAGAGGTCTTCTTGACGAGCCGCACCAATCGCGTACGCCCCATCTCGAGGAGGCGACGAGGGTTGCCGCCGGTCCGCTCCAGGATGGCCAGGTCAGCCTTCGTCAGGTCATCCGCTAAGGGCGTCATCGGCAACATCTCACGGACCAACGCCCTGATCCGGGTTTTGCGGCTCCCCGCCTCGGCCACCAGCCGGTCGCACAATCGAACTCGCCGCTCAAGACTCGCCTGGTCTCCGGTCGGCAGCCGCACCGGCTTCAGATGGTCGACGAAGAGGGGAAGCCGCGCCAGCGCATCGGCGTCGATCCGGTTCGACTTGGCGTGGCGGGAGAGGAACCGTCGCAGATCGGCGGACTGCGCGGAACTTGCCCGAAAGACCAGGTGACCGCGCTTCTCGAAGAACACCACTACCGGCAACCACGCCGGGCCGGTGGGCTCCATCACAACCTCCAGACGGGTTCTCTCGGGGGCGCCGCGGAGCGCGGCCTGCTCGACGTCGACCAAGCTCTCCTGGGTCGGGATACAGCTGCGCCGACCGAGCAGGCTGCCGTCCCCACGCAAAACCACCACAGTGTGCTTGGACGACACCCCAAGGTCGATTCCGACCAGTCTCCGTTCTGCCATCACACCGCTCCCTCGAACCCGCTCAGGGCTTCCTCAGCGAGCTCACTGGAGGCGCTGCTCCTGGCCACGGACCCACGCTGACGGAGGGGCCGGCAACGGCTCCCAAACATATGCAGAAGGGCCGAATCTCTCGGGATACGCCCACTTTCCTTAACCGGGTCTTCCGTGGCCGGCTCAGAGATGGCAATCACTCTCGCGAGGCAGGATGCCCAGCGCATCCTCCTCAGTCCACGAACGCCGCGCCACTCTTGAAGCCAGCTGGGGCCACCGACATCAAACCGTGTCGCAGCCGCGGCTGGCGTCTGGGAACGCAACCGATCGCCGGACCCGACCCTCAGGACGACGCCCTCGTCATCCCTATATGTGTCCACACTCCGGCGCTGACCGGGCGTGGGTAGGGTGTTTCCGAGCCCGGGTGGGAAAAGGGAAGCACCGAACCGGGTCCCCCAACGTCCTCGGCGTCGGCCGATCGTTGGTGCACCAATCGCCCACTTGCGCTGCTCGGAGTAGGGCTGGTGCACCAATCGCCCTTTGCATCTCCGGCGGCGTCTCACTCTCCTCCCCGCGCGGCCGACTGTCCTGTGGGTCCTGATCGGGCGGCGAGCCGTGCTCGCGAGGGGCACGTCCGAGGCCGCTCCACTCAGCGCCCGAAGCGCCGCTCCACAAGGGTTGTGTCCGCGCTCAACACCGGCGAGTCGGCAGCGCGACCGAGAGCCACCCGGTAGGGTCCAGCCGCAATGTGCCACTGCCCGGCGCCCCCGTCGTAGCGGGCGAGTACCCGAGGCTCGGCGACCAGCGTGACCGCCTTCGACACGCCGCCGGCCAGCTCCACCCTCTCGAAACCGAGCAGCCGCGTCCGCCGTTCGTCGACCGCCTCCGTCAGGTACAGCTGCGGCACGTCGGCCCCGGGGAGCGTCCCGTCGTTGGTGACGACAAAGCTCGCGGTCACCGTCTCGCCCCCGGTCACCTGCAGATCTCGATACGTGAATCCGGTGTAGCCGAGACCATGACCGAACGAATAGAGCGGCTGTTCCTGGTTCGCCGCGAACCACCGATATCCGACCTCGGCGCCCTCGTGGTAGTTGATGGTGGTCGGAGTACCCCAGGGCATCCCCAATCCCGGCAGTTCGGGGCGCGGTGTCTGTGAGAGATCGGCCGGGAAGGTGATCGGAAGCCGACCGGACGGATTGACGGCACCGGTGAGCACCTCGGCGATCGCCTGGCCGCCGGCCTGGCCCGGATACCAGGCCTCGACGATGGCCTTCACTTTGTCCCGCCAGGGCATGGTCACCGGATTGCCGGTCTCGAGCACCACAACCGTGTTCGGGTTGGCGTCGGCGACGGCGTCGATGACCGCGTCCTGGCCCCAGGGCAGCGACAGGTCGGGATCGTCGAAGCCCTCGCTGTCAACCCGGATCGCGAAGACGATGACGACGTCGGAGTGCTTCGCCATCAGCGCCGATTCACCCGGGCTCATGCCGGGGTCGAACTCGATCTCGGCGTTCGGGAGCAGCTTCTTCAGCTCGACCAGAGGCGACGACGGGAACAGGTAGAGGTTGCGACCGACGCCCATGATCCCGGGACCACCGATCCTGATCACTTCCGCGTAACCGCCCGGCGGCAGGACCGCGCTCGAACCGCACCCGGTCGGCACCCCGACCTGGGCGTGACCGCCGATCACCGCGAGCTTCAGCCGCCGGCCGGTCGTGAGCGGCAGCGCGCCGTCGTTCTTCAGCAGCACGATGCCCTGTCGAGCAGTGTCGAGCGCGATCTGGTTGTGAGCCGCCATGTCCACTTCCGGAGGCGGACCCCAGCTGTCGACGCCGACCGCGAACATCGAGCGCAGGATGCGGCGCACCATGTCGGCGAGTCGCTCCTTCGACAGCTTGCCGTTCGCGTAAGCGGCCTCGAGCTGGTCGGTGAACCACACCTGCTTCCACATCATCATGTCGAGCTGGAGGCCGGACTCCTGGTCGAGTCCGGCGAGCGCACTTTCCCAGCCGGGGGTGCCACCCCAGTCGGACATCACCCAACCGCGATAGCCCCAGGCATCCTTCAGCAGGTCATTGATCAGGCCGCTGTTACCGCCGGCGTACTGGCCGTTGACCTTGTTGTACCCCGTCATCACCGCGCCTGGGTGAGAGCGCTCGATCGCGATCTCGAAGGCAAGCAGGTCCGACTCGCGGTGCGCGTCAGGGTCGATGATCGCGTCCAGCCAGTGCCGGTTCGTCTCGTTGCAGTTGAGGGAATAGTGCTTGATCGTCGAGATGACGCCCTGTGCCTGGATGCCGTTGATCGACTCCGCGGCAAGTGTCGCGCTCACCAACGGATCTTCGGACAGGTACTCGAAGTTGCGGCCGTTGCGCGGGTCGCGTTGCAGGTTGACGCCCCGGCCAGCTGCACGTTGAAGCCGCGACTTCGCGCCTCCCGGCCCACCATCTCGCCTGATGCACGCGCCAGGGCGGGGTTGAAGCTCGCGCCGAGCGCTATCCCGGCCGGCAACGCGGTCGCGCTGTCGCCCTTCCGGTAGCCGGGATTCGTCACCCCGAGGCTGGCGTCGCTCATCAACTGGGCAGGGACCCCGAGCCGGCCCACGCCAGGCACGTAGCCGGCACTCATCGGAACGCCCTCCGGAATCCGGGGGTCACGGACCGTGACCACCTCGTTCACGCCCATCACGCTGACGAGGAGTGAGAAGCGCTCGGCGTCCGTCATCCGCTGCTCCACCTCACGCGCCTTCGCGTCCGCCGAGCTCCCCTCCACGGCAGCCTCCGGGGCGTCTGTCGTCACGGTTCGCACTCCTCGCCTTTCGGCAGCGGTGGCCGTCTTCTCAGCCAGGTACCCCACCCGAGCGGCCCCTCGACCGTACTCCTGGAGTCCCGGTTTCCTCTGAAAAAGCCCCGCCGAGTGGCGTCATGCAGCAGTCATGCAGCGGGGCTGAGGCTGACGTGGTAGCCGAGAAGCTCGAGACGTCGGACGTTGCGTCGGACCAGGGCCTCGCGATCACGTCGATCGAAGTGGTCGGCACCCAGGTCCTGGTAGTAGGTGCCGTCCTTGAGCAGGTGGTAGATGGTGACCAGGATCGCGTGTGCGACCGCGATCAGAGCGCGCTTGGCTCCCCGCTTGGCCTTGAGGCGGTGATAGAGGGCGGAGAAGTACGAGTCCTTCGCCCGTGCCGCTGCCTGCGCGGCTTCCACCAGCGCGCCACGCAGGAACTGGTTGCCGGCTCCGATCCAGCTCGATCGTCGCTTGCCCGCCGATTCGTTGTTGCCGGGGCAGAGCTTGGCCCAGGAGGCGAAGGCCTTGTCGTTGCGCCAGTAGCGCATGTCAAGACCGATCTCGGCCAGGATCCGTTGCGCGTTGCGTCTGCCGATGCCAGGGATCTGCTCGAGCCTGGCGAAGACCGGCTCAAAAGGGCGCATGCGGGCCTCGATCTCCTGGCTCACCGCGTCGATCTCGCCCTCCAAGAACTCGATGTGCTCGAGCAAGCGCTTGAGCATGAAGCGCTGATGAGGACCCACCGAGCCCTCCAACGCCAGGCTCAGAGAGGCACGCTTGGTTCGCAGCTTGCCCTGTGCCAGCCCCGCCATCTGGTCGCTATCCGTCTCCCCCGACGCCAGCTGCTCGAGCATCATGCGACCGCTTTTGCCGAGCACGTCGGTGGCCACGTCGCCGAGCTTGATGTTTCCCCCCTCCAAGACTTTCTGCAGCCGGCGTACCTCATCCGCACGATCCTCGATCAGGCGCTGCCGGTAGCGCATCGCCTCTTGCAGCTCTCGCTGCGGACGCTCCGGAACTCGACTCGCGGTGAGCAGCCCGTGGCGCAGCAGGTCAGCAATCCATTGCGCATCCTTGACGTCGGTCTTGCGTCCAGGGACCGCCTTCATATGCGCTGGGTTGACCAGCATCAACTCCATCCCCTGTCCTTCCAACAGGTTGTAGACCGGCTTCCAGTAGCTGCCCGTGCTCTCCATCGCCAGCACCCTCACCCGTTCCCGCTGCAGCCACTCCAACAGCCTCAGCAACTCCCGGGTCATGGTGCCGAACCTGCGCACCTGCTCCCCCTCCGGGGTTCGCAGCCAGGCCACCACCGTCTTCTTGTGCAGGTCCAGCCCGCAGCAGCGCTCGACGACCACCTCCATGACCGACCACCCTCCCTGGCTGAAATGGGTCAGCGGGTGAACTGCTCGGAACAGAGTTTCCTCTGCGTGTTCTCGCCCCATCGGGCCACAATCGCGGGTGCCATCAGTTCACCGGCCCAGATTCACGCTCGGTCTCCCGCCGACCAAACACGGTTGCGGGCCACTCGCTGTCAGCCCATTTTCATCCCCTCGGGTGCCGCTCCGCGGCATGCCGATTCACGCGAAAACGGGACTATGAGGGGTCCCATAGTGCCGATTTTCACGCGAAAACGGAAGTATGAGGGTGGGGCGGGGACGACGGTACGGCAGAGGAAGGTGAGTGGGGGTCCCGCCCCCTTGCGGAGCAGTTGTCCGGTTGGCGTCCGGTCGCCTTGAGCTAGGCTTTGCGCACGGTGGTGATGGCTCCGGGGTCCTGCCCCTCGCTGCGCCGATGACGAGGGCCGCCCCGGCCGGAGCTGCTGAGCGGCACCGCCTTGCGCCCGTCGCCCGGCCGCCGAGGGAACCGGTGTGAGCTACGTCATGAGCTGGGTAGGGGTGAAGGACGGGCAGGGCGTCACCACGTCCGCGCTGGCGCTCGCGTACGAGCTCGCGCGCGACCACCCAGTGCTGGTCATCGACGCCGACCAGTCGGGAACCGGCACGCTGGCCGATCTGCTCGACATCGATCCCGGCGCCCGCGGCATGGCACGCTTCGCCGGCAACCTCCCCGCCATCACCGCAGGCATGCTGCGGGACGAGGCGATCCCGGTCCCGAGGCGCCGCGCGCTGTATTGCATCGCGGGCCTGAACGGGCTCTGCGGCAAGGCCGCGTACAGCCTGGTCACGGAGCTGGAGCAGGGTCGCGCGCTGAGCCAGGTGCCTTTCAGCTATGTCGTCATCGACTGGGGCAGCGCCTGGTCGCACGCCGGCCTGGACTCGCCGGCCCGGGCGGCCGATGCCGTCTGCCGGCTCTCGGACCGTGTCTTCGTGCAGCTGATGGACAGCCCGGGCCTGCTCGCGCGGGGGATCCGAGTCCTGCAGCAGGCACAGCCGCCGCGGGCCGAGCTGATCCTGCTCGAGCGGCGGGGACGGGAGCTGCGGCAGGAGGTACGCGGCGCCCTCGCGGCCCAGCTGCCGCACCTGGAGCTGGCAACCACCGTGCGCTGGGACCCGAAGGGAGCGCAGGCCGCCGAGGATCGCTGCACCACACTGCAGGGGCAGGGTACCCACCTGGTTCGCGCTCTCGATGTCGTGGGCCGGGCCCGTGCGGTTCTCGCCTCGCGTCAGAAGCCGCCGGCGCCGGCGGCGAGCAGCTGAGCACCCGCGCCGATGTCGTCGGCGCCGATCCTTCGGGCGCTTGATATCCGCACGCCGGTGGCGGGCGCCAGCTGCGCCAGGCGGCTCAAACCCCCCACCGTCGTTCAGCAGATCGAGCGGCTCACGAGCTCCAGCGGTCCAGCGCCGTGATCTGGATGAGGTTGCCGCAGGTGTCGTCGATCATCGCAATGGTGGACGCGGTCACCTTGGTAGGCGGCATGGTGAAATTCGCGCCGAGGTCCTTGATGCGGTCGTATTCCGCTTGAACGTCGTCCACGTAGAACATCACGACAGGTTGCCCCTGCTGGAACATCGCTTCTTGATAGGCCTTGGCCGCCGGGTTGCTGTTCAGCGCCAGCTGCAGCTCCGTTCCGTCGAGCTCCTCCGGCGACGTCACGGTCAGCCAGCGATAGGGCCCGTTGGAGACGTCCGTCTTCTTCACGAACCCCAGCACCTCGGTGTAGAACCGCAGCGCCTTCTCCTGATCGTCGACGTACACACCGGTGACCTTGATTCTCATGTCGTGTCTCCTTGTGTCGATGACCTGCGGTCTTGACAAGGCTGTGGACAGGCGTCCGGCCGTCGCTAGCAAGAAACGACTTCGTCATCCACCTGACTCACGGATGCCGAGCTCGCGCGAACGGGTGGCCTCAGCGCCGGTTCCCGTGCGTCGCGGTGCACACGGAGCAGGTTAGGCACGCAGATGGGCGGTCGCTACTCCAAAACTGCTCACCTGGACCGGGCCAGGCCGGCAGTGCCGCTCAGCCCGCGCCGACGGGCCTCCGGGTCTCGAGCACCCGCTCCAGCGTTCCCCCCAGGATCCACCCCCGGTCCTCCTCCGACAGCCAGGAGCAGTGCGTGCGCACGATCTCCAGCGCCTGGACGTAGGTCATCGCGCGGCGCACCACCGGGTAGTCGGATCCCCAGCAGAGCCGGTGCGGTCCGAAGTGCTCGAAGAGCGTGCGCACGACGTGGAGGCTGTCGGAGTACGGGAAGTCCCAGGCCCGGTGCGATCCGTAGTAGTAGCCCGAGACCTTGACCAGGATGTTGGACAGCGCGGCCGACCGAAGCACCTCGAGCAGCTCTTCGAAGGGCGGCTCCTCACCGGCGCGCAGCCCGGCCAGGTGATGGCACAGGATCGGCATGGTCGGGAACCGGCGTGCGATCGCCCGGATGTCCTCCTGCCAGGCCGGTGAGGCCGAGAGGCTCACGATCAGGTCGAGCTCGGCTGCCGCCTCGAAGAACGCCACGCCGTCCGCCGACCGGAACCAGCCGTCGTTGGTGGGCTCCACGTAGTGGGTCAGGCCCTTGATCGGCCACCGCGAGGCGATCTCTCTCAGGCGGGCGGCCGCACCCGGCTGGTGGTGCGTCGCCGTCCACGACGAGTCGACGTCCGCGAGCTGGTCGAGGCGGTCTGGATTGGCCGCCACACAGCTCGCGACGTAGGCGTTGTTCTCGGGGTTGTGGTCGATGCCGGCCGACACGACGAGCGCCCGATCGACTCCGTTCTGGTCCATCTCCCACAGCAGCTGCTCGACGCGACCTCTGTGCTCCGGATCTGGGACCGGCGGCTGGTAGGGCCAGTAGGTCCAGGCGTGGCAGTGGGCGTCGATGATCATTCGCGGGACGCGCTGGATTCCGCGGCCGGCTCCTGGTCCGAGGCGCCGCCCACGGCCAGATGGGTGCGCGGCTCCCAGCCGAGCAGCATCCGCGCCTTGCTCAGGTTGTGCTCCCGCTCGTGCTCGTCACCCGCGATGAAGAACGCCTCGAAGTGGCCGTGGCCCTGCTGCACGAGCCGCAGGCCGGCGAGGTACGCGTTGGCGAGGTCCTCCTCGTCACTCACGAAGAGGCGGGTCTTGGGGGTGCGCCGCTCCTCCAACCAGGCCGCACGTTCCCTGGGGCCCGTGATCCGGAGCGCCACCAGGTTCATGTCGAACCAGCGCGCGAAGTACCGGCAGATGAGCTCGCCGAACCCCTTGGTCAGCCCGTAGACGCTGGGCGTGTCGAGCGGCACGTCGTCCTCCGACCCGTACCAGTCGCGCTCCCGGTAGTGGACGCTCATCGTGCTCGTGTAGACACCGCGCTTCACGCCCAGCTGCTGCGCGACATAGAGGAAGACGTGGAGGGACCGCGTGTTGGTCTCATAGTTGTCGTTGATCAGATCGATCGTCTGATCCGTCACCGAGCCCCCCTGCGGGCCCTTCATGACCAGCGTGATGAAGGTGTCGACCCCCTCCAGCGCCCGGGCCGCGACGTCGGGATCACCCAACGACCCCTGTACGAACTCGACGCCCTCGTGCCGCGGCGGCATCAGGTCGAGGACGCGCAGCTCGTGCTCCCGGCGCAGGTAGGGCGTGATGAACGTGCCCACCCGGCCCGAGCCACCGACCAGCAGAACCTTCATCGTCCGTTCCTCCTCCCCGACCTCAGACCGCCGCCGCGACCGAACCGTCGCGCCGCAGCGTGACCTCCGCACGGCGCCGCTCGCCGGGCGCCAGGCGCGGCGCCGACTCCACATCGAGGTCGGACCGGAGCGCGATCCCCAGCCCGGGGGCCTGCGGCACCGGCAGATAGCCGCCCTGCCGCGCCGGAATCCCGGTGAAGACCGACGCCGCGGCGGGCCCCTCGTCCCGGGTCGTGTATTCCTGGACGAGCAGGTTGGGGATGCTGACGTCGAGGTGCACGGCGGCCGCGGTCAGCACCGGCCCCAGAAAGTTGTGGGTCACGACGCCGGCGTGGTACGACTCCGCGATCGCGGCGATCTTCTTGCACTCGGTGATGCCGCCGGCCAGGCCGAGGTCGGGACGCACGTACTGCACGCCTCCTTCCAGCAGCTCGCGGAACTCCCAGATGTTGTGCATCCGCTCGCCGTTTGCCACCGACACCGGGGCGGCGGCCGCCACGTCGGCTTGGAGGCTGATGCTGTCGATCTGGATCGGGTCCTCGATGAACAGCGGGTGGAAGGGAGCCGACGCCTCCGCCACCGTGGTGGCCAGGAGGGGCGTCAGCTTGCGGTGGAGCTCGACGATCAGGTCGACGTCGGGCCCGGCCGCCTCGCGTGCGGCGCGCAACGCCTCCTCGACGGTGATGGCGAGCCGGGCCACCGTCATGTCCTGGTAGCCATCCGGCAGCGGATCGAACTTGAGCGCGGTGAAGCCGTCCGCGACCGCCTGGCGCGCGTTGGCCCCGATCTCGTCCGGCGACCCACCGCCCATCAGCAGGTGCAGCCGCACCAGGTCCCGGTAGCGCCCCCCGAGCAGCTCCCAGATCGGCACCCCCAGCCGCTGCCCCTTCAGGTCCCAGAGGGCGATGTCGATCGCGCTCAGGGCCCCGGACAGGATCGAGCCGCGGAACGGGCCGACCCGGTAGAGCGCGTTCCAGTGGTGCTCGATGCGCATCGGGTCGCCGCCGAGCAGGTACGGCGTGAACGTCCGCACCACCTGGTCCGAGGCTTCCGGATAGAACCAGGCACCCGACTGGCCGAGCCCGGTGAGTCCGGTGTCCGTGCGGATCTGTACGAAGTGCGCGCCGCCGATCAGCAGCGACTCGACGGCCTCGATCTTCATGGTCGTACCTCCCATTCCCTCCGGGTCCTCATCCCACGCCCTGCGGCTCGCGCGCGACCCGGGACTGCAGGACAGCCCCCTCGCGATCGGCGAGCGTCTTCGGCGTCAGGTCGAAGAGTGTCTCGTGGCCGGCGAAGAACCGCTCCAGCTCATCCACCATGAGCGCGAAGAAGCGGCCCGTCTGGCGCTGCTGCCGACTTGCGATGTGCGGCGTGAGGAAGACGTTGGGCAGCGTCTTGATCGGGTGGTCGCCGGGGATGGGCTCGGGGTCGAAGACGTCGAGCCCGGCGCAGATATCTCCCCGGCGCAGACGTGCCACCAGCGCCGCGGAGTCGACGACCTTGCCGCGCGAAACGTTGACGAACACCGAGCCCGGCCGCAGCAGGTCAAGCTGCGCCGCGCCCAGCATGCCCTCCGTACGCGGTGTTTGTGGCACCAGCGAAACCACCGCGTCGTTGTCCGACAGGACATGCTCGAGGGTGGTCGGCAGGAACCCCAGCGCATCCGCGATGTCCCTGCTGATGTAGGGGTCGTGCACCATGATCGGGCACTCGAACGCCTTCAGGAACTTGATCAGCCGCCTCCCGATGTGGCCGCAGCCGATCAGGCCGACCGAGGTGCCGTAGAGCTCGCCGGCCGGAAAGCTCGTCTCCAGGTCGTCGGCGTCGTAGGTGATCGGCTCGATCATGTGCCGGAAGTGGGCCGCCGCGTTGCGCAGCGAGAGGATGACCAGCGCCAGCGCCCACTCGGCGACCGGGTAGGAGGACCCGTTCGTCGTGTCCACGGTCCGGATTCCGCGCTCCCAGGCGGCCTCGGCGTCGATCCGGTACGAGAACCGGTCCCCTTCCAGCTCGCCGATCAGCCGCAGCCGGGGAGCCGCATCCATCAGGTCGCCGGTGACCCGGGGCGCCCCGTGGCAGACGATCAGCGCGTCGACACCCTCCAGCCGTTCGCGGAGCGCGGTCTTGGCGGCTGGATCCTCGCTGGCATAGAAACGCTCGATCCCAGGCCTTCCTGGAAGGTCCAGGTACTCGATCTCCGCCAGCCGCCCCAATCGCTCGAGATCCTCGGTCGCCAGGAAGCGGTCGCGCCAGCGCGAATCGAGAACAATCAGGACGGTTGGTCGTTCGCTCATCAGTGACCTCCTACGGAGACGGCGGCCGCGGCGCCCTCGACCATCTCGTGCGCGGCACGCACCACCGCGTCGATCGAGGGAACCCATACCGCTTCCAAGTTCGGCGCGTAGGGGATGGGTGTTGGAGGCCCGGTCAAACGGCGGACCGCCTCCAACGAATCCAGGTGATCCTCGGCGATCCTGGCCAGCAGCTCCGCCCCCCAACCTCCCGGGCCGGGGCTCTCCTCGACAGCGAGCAGGCGGCCTGTACGCTCCACCGAGGCGGCGACCGTGCCGACGTCCATCGGCGCCACTCCCCGGAGGTCGATGACCGCCGCCGAGATCCCTTCGCCGTCCAACCGGTCGGCCGCACGCAGCGCCCGCTCCACCATCAGAAGATTGGCGACGATCGTCACGTCGTCGCCCTCCCGGAGCCGGTTGGCGCGGCCGATCTCGAGCTGGAGCTCGGTGTCGACCGGACCGCGGCGCGCGTAGAGGCCCTTGTGCTCGAACACGAGCACCGGGTCGGAGCTTCGGATCGCGGCCCGGAGCAGCGAGTACGCGTCCTGGGGGGAGGCCGGCGTCAGCACCCGCCAGCCGGGCACGTGCATGAACCAGGCCTCCGGACAGCTCGAGTGCTGAGCGCCGAAGCCGAGCCCGCCCCCGGCCGCGGCGCGGACGACCAGCGGAAGGGTCGCCTGGCCCCCGGTCATGTAGCGGTACTTCGGGATCTCGATCGCGAGCTGGTCCATCGCGACCGCCACGAAGTCCGCGAACATGAGATCCACGACCGGACGCAGGCCCTGGATGGCGGCACCCATGGCGAGCCCCACGATCGCCTGCTCGGAGATCGGTGTGTCACGGACCCGCTCACCGCCGAAGGTGTCGTAGAGGTCCTCGGTCGCCTTGAACACGCCGCCCGCGGCGCCGACATCCTCGCCCAGCAGCACGACCGAGGGGTCCGACTCCATCTCGTCGTGGATCGCCTGCCGGACCGCCTGGCGATACGTCGTCTCGATCGTCGACACCGCGACTCAAGCCTCCGCGTAGACGTCGGCGAACAGCCGCTCAGGAGCCGGGTAATCGTCGGCGAGGGCCTGGGCCTCGGCGGCCCGCACCCGCTCGAGGGCGGCTTGGTCGAGCGCGTCCGCCTCCGCCTCGGTCAGCGCGCCGGCGCCTACCAACTTCGTCCGCAAGAGACGAATCGGGTCACGGCGCAGCCAGTGCTCGACCTCGGCGGGGGGGCGGTAGGTGCCGGGATCGCTGCGTGAGTGACCGCGCTGCCGGTACGTCTTGCACTCCAGCAGGGTCGGTCCCTCACCCCGGCGGGCTCGCCCGGCGGCCTCGTAAACAGCCCAGTAGACGGTTTCCACATCGTTGCCGTCCACCACGTGTCCGGGCATGCCATACGCATCGGCGCGACGGGCGAGGTCCTGGATCGGCGTCGTGCTGGCGATCGGCGAGTACTCGCCGTACAGGTTGTTCTCGCACACGAAGACGACCGGGAGCTTCCAGACCGAAGCCACGTTGAGGCCCTCGTGGAACGCCCCGATGTTGGTGGCGGCGTCCCCGCAGAAGGAGAGGACGACCTGCCCCGTGCCCTGCAGGCGTGCGGCCCAGCCCAGGCCGGCTGCGAGCGGGATTCCGGCACCCACGATCGCCAGTGATCCCATCGCGCCGTGGGCGACGTCGGTGAGGTGCATGGAGCCGCCCTTGCCGCCGCAGCAGCCGGTCTCCTTGCCCAGGATCTCGGCGAACGCGGCCCTCACGTCCATGCCTTTGGCGATCGAGGCGCCGTGGCCGCGATAGGTGCAGACCATGAGGTCGTCGGCACGCAGTGCCGCGCAGGCTCCGACCTCGGAGGCTTCCTGGCCCTGGCAGAGGTGGGTGCTGCCGCCGACCTTCCCACTTGCAAAGAGCTCGAAGACGCGGTCCTCGAAGTGGCGGATGACGAGCATCGTGGTCAGGAGGCCGCGCAGCTCGTCGGGCGGGAGCGCCGGCGCCGCCTGAGCGCGCTCTCCGGTCATCGTCATGGTCGTCTCCCTTCTTTGTGTCTTGGTGCCGGTTGCCGCGCCGCCCGCAACCTACGCCGGCGCGGCGGCCTCTGCCACGGGATAGACGCCGGCGAACCCGAACACGCGCGACACCTCCTCCGCAGCTCGCAGAACCTCGGGTCGGATCCGGTCGCCCATCAGCGGCGCCCGGAACGTCGGCATGGACACCGACACCGCACCGTGAACCCGGCCGGACACATCGAAATACGGCGCGGCGATGCAGCAGACGCCCTCCTCGAACTCTTCCTGGTCGACCGAATAGCCGCGGGCCGCGATCGCCTGCAGATCGGTTCGGAGCCGGTCCGGGTCGGTGATCGTCCTCCCGGTGACCGCCGGGAACGGGCCCCGGGCCAGGTACTCCTCGCGCTCGCGCTCAGTCAGAAACGCCAGCATCGCCTTGCCTGAGGCTCGACAGTGCGCGGGACCCCGGGAGCCGGCGTACAGCCCCGAGACGCGGAGCGCCTGCGGGCTTTCCACCACGATCTGCATCAGGACCTCCCCCTGTTCCCATGAGGACAGGTAGCAGGTCTCACCGGTCTGCCCGCGAAGGTGCTCCAGCATCGGCAGGAGTACCCGGGCCGGCTGCACGTTGAGGGCGAGCACCCCGTACAGGACCGCGATCTGCGGTCCGACGCTGAGCCGCCGGTCCGCGTCCTTGCGCAGGTACCGGGCGTCGGAGAGCGTGTTGACCAGGTGGTAGGTGGTGGTCAGGTTGAGCCCCAACGCCACCGCGCAATCCCTGACCGACGGGGGGTCCGGCTGCGCCGCCACCCAGTTCAGCAGCGTCAGCGCTCGCCGAACCGTGCCCAGCCCTCTTTCGTTATTTGAACGCTCCTCCATGTTTGGGAAATCTTTGCTCCACGGATCGTTATAGGCGATCGTTCGGGACGGCGTCAACGTCGGCTTGCCCCGGTGACCTCGGCACTTGACCGGAACGGGCGAGCGTCCTAGGTTCAGGAGAGCGTCAACGTCGGCTGGCCCTGGTGACCTCGGCGCTTGACCAGAACGGGCGACGGTCCTACTATGGCACCGTATCGCTGTTTGAAGCGGATTTCATATATCGGGAATCCGCGAATCGGAAGGCTCTTCCACATGTTCGGGCGAGGGAAATAGATCATGAGTTGTAAGAACTGCCGACCCAGTCCACCCGCACCTCGGGGCCCTGCCGCGAGGCTCGAGAACCTGCTCGACGACTTCGAGTGGGGCAAGCTCAGTCGCCGCGGGTTCATCGCCGGAGGCGCCAAGCTCGGCTTTTCGGTCGCGGTACTGGGGGGTCTGCTCGACGCCATCGGGGCGACCGGCGCGACCGCGTTCGCCAGCACCCGCACCCCGAGCCGGGGACAGACCCTGATCTTCACCCCCTGGGGCTTCTACACCGTCCTCCCCTCGACCGACAACTACAACATCTACGCGGACATCACCTACAACCCGCAGCGTGAGGCCGGCCTCAAGACGATCTACGAGGACCTCATGTACACGAACCTGAACACGGGCAAGGTGATCCCGTGGCAGGCCACCTCTGCTACCTACAACTCCGATTACACCCAGGTCACGGTCAAGCTGCGGAACGGCATCGAGTGGGCGGACGGCCAGCCGTTCTCGACCGCCGACGTGAAATACACGCTGGAGATGCTGCGCGACAACTCGCCGACGCTCCAGTACTCGACGATCTACCAGCAGAGCCTGGAAGAGGTCGAGGTCGTGGACGACCTGACCGCGATCCTCCACCTCAAGTCGCCGCTGCCTCGCTTCTTCGAGTACAACCTCGGACTCGGTCATGAGAACCACGAGGTGATGCTGCCGGCCCACATCTGGCAGGGCCAGAACCCGCAGACCTTCACCAACTTCGACCTGAGCAAGGGCTGGCCGATCGGCACCGGCGCGTACACGCTCACCTCGTCGTCGCCCGAGCAGCAGATCTACACGCGCCGGGACGAATGGTGGGGCGTCAAGAGCGGGTTCAAATCCTCCATGCCGGCGCCGGAGCGGATCATCTTGATCCCGGCCGCCGCCGACCAGGCGATGGGGCAGCTGTACATCTCGAACCAGGCCGACGCCGGGAACGCGCTCCAGGTCAACACCTTCCTGGCCGCCCAGCCCCGCAACGCGAAGCTGCAGACCTGGGAGAAGAAGGGGCCGATCTGGGGCGCTCCGGACGGCTGTGGCTACTGCTTCTACTTCAACCTCGACAAGGAGCCCTGGAACAACGCGGACGTCCGCCTCGCGGTCAACTACGCGCTGGACCGCAAGAAGATCTCGTCGGTCGCCTACGCCTCCTCGAACACGCCTATCACGGCCCCGTTCTCCGGCTACATCACGAAGAAGTGGCTTCCATCGGGCGGACAGCTGGACAAGGTCATCAAGAAGTGGAACCGCGACAACCCGAGCCCGTCGCTGGTCAAGCAGCACATGCAGGCCGCCGGCTACTCGAAGAACAGCTCGGGTCAGTGGGCGAAAAACGGCCAGGCGCTGCAGGTGCCGGTGCAGGCGGACCAGGGCTTCGCGCCGCTGGTGCCGATCGTGGGTCAGCAGCTGAAGAACGCGGGCTTCGCGGTCGTCGAGACGATCTATCCGGCGAACTCCACGGTGCCGACGACGGCGATGCTGAGCGGCGACTTCGATACCTTCATCAGCATCCACTGCGGCAGCCTGTTCGACCCCGAGGACACGCTGCGCGACCTGAGCAGCCAGTACTACGCTCCGATCGGTCAGAACGTCCCCAGCATTCTCAACGCCGGCCGCTACCAAAACGCGGAATACACAAAGCTGATCGAATACATGGACTCGGTGCCCGGGTCGCCGACCAATACCCAGTACATGAACGCCGTCGCCCAGGCGCTCAACATCTATCTGCGGGACATGCCTCAGCTCATGCTGACCGACGAGCGCTGGGTGGTCACGGTCGACAACAGCAACTGGACCGGCTGGCCTGACGCCGCCAACCCCTATGTGGCACCCTACCCATGCTGGGAGGCCTGGAACATGGTGGTGCACACCCTGAAGAAGGCGAACACGTGACGGACGACGCTGCGGAGACGACCTGACGTGGGCTCGTACGTCCTGAAGCGGATCGGGCTTCTCATCGTGGTCGTGGTGATCGCGTTCACCGCCAACTTTCTGATCCCACGACTGATTCCGGGAAACCCGATCGAGGCTGAGCTGGCGCAGCGAGCTGCGATCCAGGGAAGCCAGGGGTTCAACGCGGCCGCCGTGGCCAAGGCGCTGGATGCGAAGTTCGGGCTCAACGACCCGCTCTGGCAGCAGTACGCCGACTACTGGGACCGCCTGGCCCACTTCGACCTCGGATACTCGATCCAGAACTACCCCGAGACGGTCGGCACCGAGATCCGGGCCACCATCTTCTGGACGTTCGGGCTCCTCGGGACGTGCATCGTAATCGCGTTCGCCCTCGGCTGCCTGCTCGGTGCGGCCCTCGCGTGGCCGACCGCGCCCAGGGTGATCAAGGCTCTGGGGCCGGTCTTCATGGTCCTGGGGTCGGTTCCCCAGTTCCTGATCGGGCTGGCCCTGATCTTCGTCTTCTCTACCGTCTTTCGTGCCCTTCCGGGTGGCGGAGCGTTCAACAGCTCCGAGACGGAGGCATTCGACCTCCCTACCATCCTGGACGTCCTGTACCACAGCATCCTGCCCGCCGCCGCACTCATCCTCGGGCTCGCCGGGGGGTGGGCGGTGGGCATGCGTGGCACCATGGTGTCGGTGTTGGGTGAGGACTACATCCTGTTCGCGGAGGCGAAGGGGCTCTCGCCCAGGCGCATCTTCCTCTGGTACGGGATCCGCAACGCCATGCTGCCCCAGATCACCGGCCTCGCGGTCGCTCTGGGAACCGCGGTCTCAGGGGCGATCCTGGTCGAGGTCGTATTCAACTATCCGGGCGTCGGCTTCCTGCTCTTCCAGGCGATCTCGCAGAAGGACTTCTTCACGATCCAGGGTATCGTCCTGGTGCTGATCGCCACCCTCGCCATGACGTTGTTCGTGGTCGACCTGCTCTATCCCTTCATCGATCCCCGGGTGAGGTATAGCAAGGCATGACGGTCGCCCTGCCCACGAGCAGCGAACGCGACGACAGGCCCCGAGGTTTTCTCGGGGCGCTGCGGCGCGGCGCCCGGGACGAGAGGGTGTCGGGGATGCTGATCGGAGGGGTCCTGCTCTTCCTGGCGATCATCCTCTTCGGGCTGGTAGGCCCCCTCTTCGTTCCCGCGGCGCTCTCGCAGGTGGGTGCCGTCGACCCCAACCTTGCCCCTTCGACCGCCCACCTGCTGGGCACGGACGGCCAGGGCCGCGACGTCTTCGCGGCGATGATCTACAGCACGCCGGAGACGGTGAAGATCGGCCTCATCGCGGGCTTTATCGGTGTCGGTATAGGTGTCGTCCTGGCGCTGCTGGCCGGCTTCTTCGGCGGACCCGTCGACATGGTCATCCGAGCCCTGAGCGACTCACTCCTCACCATCCCCGGGATCGCGATCCTGATCGTCATCGCCAACCACGTGACCCAGCTCAGCGCGCTCTCGCTCGGCCTGGCGATCGCGTTCCTTTCCTGGATGGTGCCGACCCGGCTGATGCGCGCGCAGGTGCTCTCGGTGCGCGAGCGGACCTACATCGCCGTCGCACGCATGGGCGGCGAGAGCGAGCTGGAGATCGCGTTCCGCGAGGTGGCGCCCAACATCCTGCCCTTTGCCGCTGCCAGCCTGGTCTGGGCGGTCAGCGCGGCGGTGCTCGCCTCGGTCGGCCTGGCGGCCCTGGGGCTTGGAACCGGCGACACCTCCCTCGGCTCGGCGATCTACTGGATGATGACCTACAGCGCGGTGCTGCGCGGCGAGTGGTGGTGGTTCGGGCCGCCGATGATCATCATCGTCCTGCTCTTCCTGAGCCTCCTCATGATCTCGCTTGGGCTCGATCGTTTCGTGAACCCGAGGCTCAACAATCGTGGCTGAGGAGCCGATCCTCAGCGTCGAGGGGCTTCGCGTCAACTACACCGACAGCCCGCGACTGGCACCCGCCGTCGACGGTGTGACCTTCACGCTCCGTCCCGGCGAGCGCTTGGGCCTGATCGGTGAGTCCGGGTCCGGCAAGACGACGACCGCGATGGCGATCATGCGCCTGCTCCGGCCGCCGGCCCGGATCTCAGCCGGGCGGGTGCTGCTTGGCGGCCGCGACCTGCTGCGGATGAGCCCCACCGAGCTCCGCCGGCTGCGGCTTCGCGACCTGTCTCTGGTCCCGCAGGGGGCGATGAACTCTCTCAACCCCGTGATGAAGGTCGGCGAGCAGATCCGTGATGGCATCGCCGCACACGCTAGACGGCAGAGCTCCGCTCAGATTCACGCGCGTGTGGTGGAGTTGCTCGACCAGGTTGGACTCGCTGCCACCGTGGCCGGAGCCTACCCGCACCAGCTGAGTGGAGGGATGAAGCAGCGCGTCGCGATCGCGATCGCGGCCTCCATGCAGCCGAAGGTCATCATCGCCGACGAACCGACCAGCGCGCTCGACGTTGTCGTCCAGCGTCAGGTGATCGCGACCCTGGCCGAGGTCCAGGAAGCGGCCGGGTCGGCCGTGATCTTGATCGGCCACGACATGGGGCTGGTGGCGCAGTTCGCGCACACCGTCGGTGTGCTCTACGGTGGCCGGCTGGTCGAACTCGGGCCGGCCGCCGATGTTGTCGACAACCCGCGCCATCCCTACACCAGGATGCTGATCGACAGCCTCCCGGAACTGGAACGCAAGCAGCGGATGGTGGGCGTCCCAGGGTTGCCCCCGGCGCTGTCGGCCATGCCGAAGGGATGTCCATTCCATCCCCGCTGCCCGTTCGCGTTCGACGCCTGCCGGGCCACGATGCCGGAGACCTTGGAACTTGGCGCTGGTCGGCGCGTGGCCTGCCATCTCTATCCGGAACACTCGGCCCTGCCTGATCCCCGCGGCACGATCGAGCCGGCGCCGGCACCCGAGGCCACCCCGGAGGCGAACCGTGTCTGAGCAGGAGGCACCGCTGATCGAGGCGCGGCGTGTCACCAAGACGTTTGGCGGCGGGGTCCGCGGCGGCCGCCCGACGACGGCACTGGATGAGGTTTCGCTCACGATCCCGGCAAGCGCCCCGGTGCTGGCCGCCGTCGCGGGAGAGAGCGGAAGCGGGAAGACGACGCTGGTCTGGCACCTGATGGGGATGATGCGTCCCACTTCCGGACAGGTGCTGTCCCGAGGGCGCGACCTGATGACCCGGCGCCGGGGCGACCGGGTCCAATTCCACCGCGACGTGCAAGCGGTCTTCCAGGACCCCTTCGAGGCCTACAACCCGTTTTACCGGGTTGACCACGTCCTGCAGGTCCCGGTGCAGCGCCTGCACCTGGCGCCCGATCGGGCAAGCGGTCACGCGATGATCCGCGACGCCCTGGAGCGTGTCGGCCTCCGACCCGGGGACACCCTGGGCCGGTTCCCGCATCAGCTGAGCGGCGGCCAGCGGCAGCGCTTGATGGTGGCGCGCGCGTGGCTCACCCGGCCGAAGGTTTTGCTCGCGGACGAACCGGTCTCGATGGTCGACGCCTCACTTCGCGCGACCATCCTGGGCGAGCTGCGCCAGCTGCACGAGGACCTGGGGGTCGCGATCCTGTACGTGACGCACGACCTGACCACGGCGTACCAGCTGTGCCGCACGATCGTCGTGCTCTATCGCGGCGCGGTCGTCGAGCAGGGCACCGTCGATGAGGTCATCGGCCGGCCAAAGCATCCCTACACGCAGCTGTTGGTCTCGTCGATTCCGCGCGTGCACGGCGAGCAGCGCTGGCTGGACGCCCGGGCCGGTGAGAACGCCCAGCCGGGTCGCGAGTCGACGGGGTGCCGCTTCGCCGCCCGCTGCCCGGCGGTCATGGACCGCTGCTGGAAGGAGCCGCCGCCCCTCTACAGAACCGAGGGCGGGAGCCTGGCCCGGTGCTTCCTCTACGACGGACGGCCACAGGTGGAATCGGAGGTCGCGGGAAGGGAGCTCGTCAGCGCGGCGGGGCCGGCCCGTGTCCCGTCTCAAAACTCGGATTCGAGGGAGGTCACCCATGGCGCAGCAGCTGATCGTTAAGGACACTTACATCCCGAAGGTGGGCGAGGGGAGGGCGCTGCTCGCCACCCTGCAGGAAAAGCATCAGGTCTGGCTGGACTCCGGCTTCCCCGGTCTCGAGATCTGGAAGCGCTTTCACGGTCCGCACAATTCGGTGACTACCATCCAGCGCTGGAACAACATCGCGGAGTGGGAGGCGGCGCGAACTCGCGTCGTCCAGACACCGGCCCTGGTGTCGGTCGTCTTCGATCGCATCTACCCGACGAACCTGGAGCCCTACGACACCGAGCTTTACGAGAAGATGGGGTAGTAGCGCCGGGCGCCGTTATCGGAGTCGGCCGTTGGTGCACCAATCGCCCAGTTGCGGTGCCTTGTCGTCAAAGGGTCGACGCAACACCTACACCGAGGAGGTGGAGGTCATGTTGCGGTGCAGAGAGAACCGGTTCTGGCAGTACATCCGTGCCGGGTTGAGTCCGGTGGAGGCGGCGGCCGCCCTCGAGCTAAGCAGGAAGCGCGGACGTCTGCTGTTCGTACGGCGAGGCGGGGTGATTCCGGATTTCGCGTACCGGCCAGGGAGCGGGCGCTACTTGAGCTTTGAGGAACGGGTGCTGATTCTGGTCGGCATCGAAGGTGGGGAGTCCTTCCGCGCCATTGCCCGCACGCTGGGCCGGGCACCCTCGACGGTGGTTCGGGAAGTCCGCCGCAATATGCGCCAGCTGTATCGAGCCCGCAGGATCCTTGACCGGCGCACTCCTCTGGGACGACCCCGAGTCCGGCGCTGGGCCTATCACCCGCTGGCAGCTCAGTACCGAGCCGAGCTTCGCCGTCAGCGCCCGAAGGAGCGCAAGCTTGCGCTCAACACGGAGCTCCACCAGTTGGTGGAACGGAAGCTGGAGTGGAGGCTCAGTCCGAGGCAGATCGCGGTCCGCCTCAGTCGGGAGTTCCCGGGCCGACCGGAGATGTGGGTGTCCCACGAGACGATCTACAAAGCGCTCTACGTGCAGGGCCGTGGCTCGCTGCGGCGGGAACTGGCTTCGCGTCTGCGCACCGGACGTGCGCTGCGCAAGCCGCATCGCACGAGCGTGGAGCGACGTGGCCGGATCCCGGGCATGATCAACATCAGCCAGCGGCCGGCGGAGGCCGAAGACCGAGCGGTGCCCGGGCACTGGGAGGGCGACCTCCTGCAGGGCGCCTACGGGAGGTCAGCCATTGGCACCCTGGTCGAACGCGCCACTCGCTACCTGATCCTGCTCCACCTGCCCCATGGCCACGGGCCGGAACAGGTCGCCCAGGCCATGATCGAGGCAACCAAGAAGCTGCCCGAGACGCTCTGGAAGACGCTGACCTGGGACCAGGGGGTGGAGATGGGCCGGCACCTCGAGATCAGCGTGGCGACCGGGCTCCAGATTTACTTCTGCGACCCGGCGAGCCCCTGGCAGCGGGGATCTAACGAGAACACCAACGGGCTCCTCCGCCAGTACTTCCCCAAGGGGACTGACCTCAGCATGTACACAGCTGAGGATCTCGAGTTCGTGGCGCTTCAGATGAACACGCGTCCCCGCCAGACCCTGGGCTGGCGCGAACCCCGCGAGGCATTGGCCGAGCTCCTGAGCAACGCCTGAGGTAGCCATCCCGTCGACCCGGGCTGAGTCCTCTGGTACTCAGCCCGCTCCTCTGCGCCCTCTACGGCCGTCTCAGCGCGTCCACTTTTCGGACATTCCCTCGCTCTTCGAACTCCGGGCACCCCTCAGCCGAGAAGCGCCGGATGGACCGGTCCAGAACCGATACTGTGAGGTCCTACTGTCCGCGGGTGTTGCGTCGACCGCCCGAATCCACCTGCGTGGAATGGGAGATTGGTGCACCAAGACAAGACGACGAATGAGTAGAGGGCAGGGCCCGCATCGCTTCAG
>CAVTSA010000008.1:0-231998 GCA_963737225.1 Candidatus Dormiibacterota bacterium | reverse complement strand
GACCGTTCATGGCGCGGTTGGCGCTACACGCCGCCGAGCGGCACCGAGGGACTCGCCCAGGGTCCATACCGAGGCGCTTACCAGCACCAGGTCCTTAAGCAGGAACTGGCCCGGCAGCACCGACAGGACCGGGAACCCGGACGCCGCGGTCACCCCGGCGTCGTGAACAGGAAGCTCAGCGTGCCGAGGAACAGAAGTACACCCAGCGCGCTTCCGACGACAGAGATGCGCGGCCACAGCGGCCCACTCGCAATGAGCAGTGCGGCCAGAATCTCCACGCTGCCCAGCAGGCCGGCGAATGTGCGCACGCTGAGAATGCTGTAAACCCAGCTGAGGAGCGGGCTGTGCGCGACGAGAGGCTGTATGGCACTCGCCTCGTAGGACGTGTACTTCAGCGCGCCGATCCAGGCGATCACGATAACCAGCGCGTACCTGACCAGATGCCGGCCGACGGTAGCCACCGGGTGTTCCGCCGTCGCGCCAATGGTGGCCTGGGACTCGTTGATTCGAAGCATCGGAGGCATCTCCTTTCACACGTCTGGATTGGGTCGGCAAAGGCCCGACCTGGGCTGGCTAAACGGCGTCGCAAGTGCTGGGTGGCCCGCGCCCGAAGGGCGACTCGCCAAGGACCACCCCGCCTGGGTCGAGGCGTGGGACCGGGGTAGCGACGGCGTTCCCTCGTGCCCATCGCCGCCGTGGTGTCGAGCAACTTCACGCCCGCCAGCCGCGCGCAGACGGAGCCCGCCACGGGCTCGACGTAGTCGACGACGGTAATGGCCGCCGGATCGTCGCCGCCTCGAGGCGCCCTCGACTCGGTGTGGTTCGCACAATCTGTTAGAGGGCGGGACGGACCCGGGTCTTACGTCGCTGACTGCGGTGCGGGAGGCGCGCGTGGTGACGGCGGAGACGCTCGACAGCCCGGAAGGTACCGCCGGCGGGCGTGGCAGGGCTCAGTGGCCGGACGTGGTGGTGATGACGGATCCGTCCCCGAAGGCGGTGAGGGCGGCGGCGGGCGCTGGTACCCGCGATCCCGACCCACCGCACCGCTACTCGACGCTGGAGGAGGCCAGACTTGAAGAGCCCGATCGAGGCCGCCGTGAACGGTGGAGCTGGGGCACGGCGTCGATGCCTCGCTCGGCGCCGGGACCAGGCAATCAGGACCACCACCCGGTGCCACGTGGCCGGGCGACCGGCCCCCTTCGTCGAGCAGGGCCTTCGCCTTTTCCGGTGCGCTGCCGCCCCGAAGGTGGGCAAGCCCTCGTTCTCGCCGATCCGGGCCTGAACGGTCGAGTGCTTGTTTTACAGACTGTTCAACCATTGACCGAGGAGGAGCTTGAGGTCAAACCGGGTGCTTTGCAGCAGCTGCTTGAGGAGGTGGACGTCCCGGACGCCGAGCGCGAGGGCGCACGGAGGAGGGTGTTGCCCGGCAGACTGGTCGAGCACTTACTCGCCGGTAAAGCGGAATTCCGCCTGCCAGGAACCGTGCGAGTTGACGATCCCCCGACACCGCTCGGCGATTCGGGGGGGCAAACGAGGTTCCTGCGACGATCTGTCCGGCGATCGTCAGGCTGGCCACCCGGATGCCGATTGGCTCCAGGTCTGCCTTGACTATGGTCGCGGCTCACCGAGGGCCGCCTTGCCGAGCGAGACGGTGGCAAGGCTCCGGACAGGGTGATCGGCGGGGCCGCCCCGGTGAGAAGGATCTTCCCGCAGCCGGCGACTCGCATGGCCCGGGCGGCTACCTGTGCAACGACGAAGGCACCAATCACGTCAGCCTCACAGGCAGTCTGTAGTGGACGACGCTCGAACTCAACAGCTGGTCCGGAGCTCCGATCACCGCGTTGTACACGATGACCCCTGGTACTCCAGGGCCGCCATGGAGGGCGTTCATCCGGGCGCCCAGGGCATCTGGGTCGCTGGCATCCGCCGCCACGATGTCGATCTCGGCGCCGCTATCCGCCAAGCTCTCCGCGAGCTTGCCAAGCCCGTCCGCTTGACCAGCGCTGCGAGGCCACGCGCGCTGCTGTGCCCTCCCGGAGGCGCGTGAGGCGATCACGACCGCTCTGCAGGTGCCGCAGTTCGCGCTCCGGCCGGCCCTAGTCAACTCGCAGATCATTTGGCCTGGCCCTGGGCCGGTCTGTGATCGGAATCGAGCCTCTGGCCGGCGCAAGCGAGGACGAACTGGCTGCCTACTATGCGCCCACCGTTCAGCGTCACCTCACCGGACCTCTAGCGGGCGGCGCCTGGCCGCCGCCGGGCCCGTGCTGGTCCGCGGTGGCCCTCGCGAGGGCCACCGAGCGGCGTGTCAGCCTGCTAAAGGCGCCCTCGCGCTCACCAGCCGGATGCCCCACGCGCTCCCCGGCCCACCCGCCAGGAAGCACCGCGTCCAGACTCCCGGCCGTACTCCCTTGACCTGGGAACCCGTATTCCTCCGCGAGCCCTGCGGCTGCTTGTCCGCCGACCGGACCGGTCCCTCTCTACCCATGTCCTATCGGGCGGACGGGTGCGCGAGTCCTCCACGAACTGTGGGGCATCGACCGGACTTGCGGCGGCATGGAGGGCAACATCGAAGGAGGCTGATCTGGGTCGCCGCCGCGAGCAGGCGCCGCAGTCGGGCCCGCAGAATCTGAAATCAGCATGCAGAAAGAGACGGCCGGCGGCCAGCTGCACTACTCGAGCGGCACGGGAAGATGCGTGATCGCCGCCACCGTGCTCGGGTCGAGCGTGACCGCCCTCGATGGCATGATCGTCGGGATCGCGCTGCGACCATCGGTCGTGAGTTCAACGTGTGAATGGCCGATCTCCGGTGGGTGAGCACCGGCTACTTGCTGACCTTGTCCGGCCTGCTCCTGCTGGGCGGAGCGCTCGGGGACAGATACCGTCGCAAGCGGATGTTCATGATCGGAGTGGCCTGGTCGGGCTCGCTTCGCCGCTCTGCGCTGCGGCGCCGAACATCCTGGCCCTGATCCTCGCTCGGGGACTTCAGGGCATCGGCGGCGCGCTGCTGGCGCCGAGGAGTCTGGCCATACTCGAGGCGTCCTTCGTGTCGCCGTGACCTCTCGGCGGCCGCCGTTAAGCCGGCAGCGGTCACCGCTTTCTCGTCGTCGTGGATCTCGGAGTAGACGAGACGGGTGCGGTCGTCGACGGCGGTGCAAGTAGCGGTAGCCGGATCCGGTGTGTGTGGTGGCCGCACTTCTGCCGAGGATGCGCCAGCCGCCACCCTCGCGTATCCCCGCCAGCTTCTTGACGTCGACATGCACCAGCTCGCCTGGCCGCTCGCGCTGGTAGCGACGAACTGGACCGGGGGCGGTGGTGGCCCGGTCGCCCCGATCCAGGCGCCCTACCCCGGCAGCGTTGAGGATCGACTGCACGGTGGACCGCCAATCCCACCACATGGGCAATGTGGTCGGCGCCCCAGCGACGCCGGCGACGCAGCTCGAGCACCTGCTCGCGCTTGACGGATGAGGTGGCCCAGGGGCAGGAATGCGGGCGACTGGAGCGGTCTTGAAGCCCGCCGACGCCTTCCTCCCGGAACCGACTCACCCACTTCCGCACCGTCTTGGCGTCGACCTGGAATCGGTCCGCGGTGGCCTCCACGCTCCATCCCTGGTCAACGACGCAGCTGACCATCCGTCGAGGGCCGGCCGGGCTGAGCGGTGCGTTGGGGTGCTGGCGGGTAGCCTTTGGTCATCGAGCCCTCCCTGTGATCTGTCGGTGGTGGAAGACCACAGTTTGCTCGGGGGGCTCACCCCTTCAGGCGGTTCCCGCCTACCCCCTCATCCCAGGGACAACGTCCTTGGTCGTCACATCTAGCTCCACCCCCGAGGTTCAGCCCGCACCCCGCCGCGAAGGTGCCGCCCGGTCGCCTTCTGGCGCGACTCCCGGCCGATTCTTGCGCCCCGTCCGGTCGATCGGCCGGAGGTCTTCATTCGGCGGCGACCTTGTCGGCTCGGCCGTTTAGAACCCTTGCCTTATGGGCAGGAATAAACGCATGACGAACCATCGCGAACAGGTACCGGGGCGCCAATGGTGAGCCCGGATGGCCGGTTCTATTGGGATGGCTGGCGATGGGTCCCGACGCCTCTACAGCAGGTCCAGACGCCCCCTCAGCGGGAGCCGGTCGCGCCGACCACCGAGACGTCGACGCCGGAGCAGGAGGTCCGAAGCCGGAGCAATTGGTATATCCCGGCCATCGCGATAGGCATCATCGGCGGCCTGCTGCTCGGAGGACCGTTGCTGTGGCAGGGGTGGTTCGACGCGTCCGGCGGTCAGTACGGTGCCCCGATCGCGGGCGGTGGCGTGGTCGCGGCGTGGATCGGCGCGCTGTTGCTGGCCGCCATGGCCGTATTCGCGATGATGGACAACCGCGCTAAGACGATGCGGCCGAGTGCGCCGGTTCGATGAGGTCCGGCTTCATCGGTACCACCGAGGCTAGACGCCGCCTCGGCCTCAGCAAGCAGCGCGTTCACCAACTCATCCGCGACGGTCGGCTACCGGCGCAGCTAGTCGGTCCTCGGATGTACCTGCTGCGAGAGAAGGACGTCGAGCGGCTGAGGGTAGAGCCACGGCACGCCGGGCGACCACGCAAGGAGGCGGCGGGATGACTACGGCGGCCTTCGCGATCGCGGTCGGAGCGTCGTCCTCGCGGGCGTCGTCCCCACTGTCACGTTCGCCATCTACCTCGGCCGAAGAATCGACCGGGTCCTCGACCGGCGCTAGCCTCGGCCCGTTCCCCCCAGCCGAAGACCGGCAGCGACGCCGACGGTCGCGGTCTGCGCCCGGCTCGGCGACGGCATGCCGGGCTGCCCGCCCAAGCGTCCGGGGCCTGGACGTCAGTCGTCGTCATCCACGAGTTCGACCTCGGCCGGGTGCACCGGCTCGGACCCAGGGATTCAGTCCTTCAAATTCTGAGCTGCCCCCCTATGCGCGCCGATCCCTGAGCGGGTGTTCGGTTCACTCCGCCAACCAACGGATTAGAAGAGTCTGGCGGGGCCAAATCGCGGGCAGTCAAACCGGGGTCTGTGAGTTCAACGCGTCGCGGCATGTACCCATCAGTCCCCCGCAGTTGCTGTCATTTGTTTCCGCGTGCAGGAGTGCGCGGCCCGGCGTCGAGGCGACCGGGCCCCCAGATCGCGAAAGCCGTTGACATAGCGAACCGCTCTCCGCCCCCATTGTCGCATAAGGGGTGGCTGATGGGGTTCGGCCGCGCGGATACTAGAAGTTCTGGAACGAGGCAGCGGGGCATTGAGCTCCCGGAGGCCGCCACATGCTGTTGGTGTGGCCCTCCGGAACAAGAGTCCGCCGTGTCCGTGTTGGCCGCGGATGGGAATTCCACATGGGTCGCGTCGCCGGAGAGTTGCCCCGGCGCGGTGGGTTTGGGAAGCAGGTCTAATAGTGCTCGAAGACCTGCACACCCTCCTACCTTGGTGACCGTGTTCCGCCCATTCCAATTCCGGATCCGGACGTCGCCTCCCGGCACGCTGACCGTCGTGATCATCGAGCCGTGTTTCTTCGCCCAGCTGCAGGTTGGGGCTGGGCAGGTGACCTCGGACCGGAGCCGATCGGATCGTGCGGAAGGAGGAGCGCATCAGAAATCGACTAGGCCGGAGTCGGTCGCAGACGGATGTGTTCTTGATCGCGCTCAAGCACCTGCTCACGACGCTCGCGCGCGATGAACGGGGTGCACCTGACCGCGCCAAGCGACGATCGCGCGCCGCCGGACGACGACGATAGATGACGCTGGCGGATCTCGTGCGGAGGCGACCGGAAGAGGAGCCGGTACCGGAGCAGAGTGTCTACGTTGGCGAGGTGCGGGTGATCCTGCAATGCACATTGACCAGGACCGCGGTCGTGAGGTCGTGCCCGGACGACGGGACCCGCCACCTCGTGACGCTCGACACGATCACCGCCGACGGCGATCTTCGCTGGAGGCCAAAAGACAAGTTCAAGCGGCAACACCTGCAAGCGGCTAACAGAGGCCGTCGCAATGCCCACGTTCGGGCGAGCGAGTGAAGTAGGTGTGAAGGCGCCAGAGATATCGGGTCACCCGGGGTCAGCCGCTGCCGAGACAATGTGGGCGGACGTGGCGTGGCCGTGCCGGCGGCCTGCGCCGAGCTTGGGAGCGGCTGCATCTTGGAAAGGCTGATGAATCTCCCCATCGCACAGTTTTGAACTCGGCTACACATGCATTTTGAGCGGTTGTCGATTGTATAGCGACAGCCATCACGACGCCAGATTCTAGACGGTGCGGGCCTCTACCATCGAGGTGATGACGGGGCTCGGGGGATGGCGAGGACCCACTGGTTTGACTTGTTTACGGTCGAGACATGGGGTGAGTTCTGCGCCCATGACGCCAAGGTCTCCGGATTCCCAGAGGGGCGATGGCCGACCGTGCCGCGGTTGGCTCCCGGTGATTATGTGCTATCTGACCCTGGAGGCGCGCTGAGTCGGCGGACTGCGCCGCGTCACGCCATCGTCACGGTGGTGGCGGATACTGAGCGGAGGCGAGTTGGTCCCCAGGTGCGAAGCGCCGGGCCGAGATCTTCCCGCCCAAGGAGTTCCATCTATGACGGTAGACATCCCCATCATCGCGACCCAGGGGGCTGACCCAGCCGGCGGCCAGATTCCTTGTGCCGGCATGCACCCGTGTGAGCGATCAGTTGGCGGCCGCTGAGGACCGCGCGGCGTCGGCGAACCCTTGGAGATGACGCAGGGAGTTGTGGAAGGGCGGATTGAGGGCGCGTTCTGGGACCGGTTGCGACGCTGGTTACCGACACCTCAAGATCCAGGCCCCGATCCGAGACCCCTGCCGACTCCCTGGCGCCGAGCACCGGATGCGCGGCTCAGGTGGGCTCCCGGCGACCGACGACCCGGACTCCCAGCGTAGTCAGTTCGAAGTTTCTTCGCCGCCGCGACTTGGTGGGACGGCGCGGTGTTCAGCCCCTCTTCCGACTGCTCGGACGCCAACGCTGCCGGCGCATCACCGAGGTCTCGGCCGACGGCGCCTCCTGGATCACCGGTCCGGTCCGCCGTCACTGTCCCCAGGCGGTGATCGGGCTGGATCCGTTCCACGCGGTTCAGTGGGCGACCCGAGCCGTGGACGAAGTTCGTCGCGAGGTCTGGAATCAGGCCCGCCACGCCGGGCACCGAGGGCTGGCCCGCACCATCAAGCGATCGCGCTGGGCGCTGACCAAGAACGCCGAGGACCTGACCCCTCAACAGGAGCAACGCCTGGCCTGGATCGAGGAGGTGAACCAGCCATTGTTCCGGGCCCATCTCCTCAAGGAGCACCTGCGCCTCGTCTTCCAACTCCCCTTCGAGGAGGCCCTCGATCTCCTGGTCGAGTGGGTCGAGTGGGCCTTGTACTCGGAGATCGAGCCCTTCGAGAAACTCGGATTGACAGTCGTCAACCACATCGAAGCGATCATGGTCACCCTCGAGCGTCACCTCTCCAATGCCATCGTCGAGGCCCTCAACACCCGCATCCGGCTGCTCACACGGCGCGCTTTCGGCTTCCACTCCGCAGCACCCCTGATCGCACTCGCGACCCTCTCCTTCGGCGGACAACGACCGGCGTTACCAGGCCGGCCCGCGTGACCCACACAAATGTCAGGAGTGCCGGTTTTGATCGGCTGGCAGCGCGTCGTCGCCGGGTTCCTGACGCGCGTGGGCGGTCGTCGATGACCACCGGTCCTGCGATCGTGGTGGAGGGCCTGACGAAGGCCTTCCGCCCGAAGACAGGAGTGTTCGGCCTCGACTTCCAGGTGGCCCGGGGTTCGGTGATGGCGTTGCTCGGCCCCAACGGCGCCGGAAAGACGACGGTTGTCCGCATCCTCTCCACTCTGCTGCGCCCCGATGCTGGCCGAGCGCTGATCGACGGAATCGACGTTGTCGCGCACCCGCAGCTGGTGCAGGCGTCGATTGGCATCGCCAATCAGACCATCGACGACAAGCTGAGCGGGGCACAGAACCTGCTGCTTTTCGGTCGGCTCCATCGGCTTCCCTGGCGCGTGGTGCACCGGCGCACTCGGCACCTGCTTGCGCTGTTTGATCTGACCGAGGCGGCCGCTCGCCCGGTCCGTAGCTATTCGGGAGGGATGCGGCGCAAGCTCGACCTTGCAGTCAGTCTCGTGGCCCGGCCTTCGATCCTCTTTCTCGACGAGCCCACGACCGGCCTCGACCCATCCAGCCGCCAAGCGCTCTGGAGCGTCATCAAGAAGCTCGCCGCCTCAGGCTCTACCGTGCTGCTGACGACGCAGAACCTGGACGAGGCCGATGCGCTCGCCGACGCGGTCACCTTCATCCAGGAAGGACATGTGGTCGCCCGCGGCACACCGGGGGAGCTCAAGGCTCAGGTGGGCGGACGGCGCGTCGAGCTCACCCTTGCCGGGCAGCAGCCCGCGATGTTGCTGGCTTCGCAGCTGGACCGTTTTCATCCGGCCGTCGACGGCGCAGTCCTGCGGATTGCCATTGGCGACGAGGCGGCAGACCTGAGGAGGCTGCTTGACGCTGTCGACCTGGCAGGAGCTCCGCTGCTCGACTACCAGGTACGCACCCCAACTCTCGACGACGTCTATTTCCGGTTCACCGGGCGCGATCCCTTGATCCCTGCCGCTGCTCTGGAGGTCGGAGCATGAGTGCCGTTATCACGCCCCATGCCCGCTCGCCCTGGTGGGCGCTCAGCGACTACCTGGAGATGGTCGAGCCCAGCCTCCGTCACATCGCTCGAGATCCTGACCAACTCGTGACGGTCACCCTCCAACCGGTGTTAACCCTGCTGCTGTTGAACTTCTTCATCGGCGGCGCCATTCAGGCAGGAACAAAGCAGAACTACCTCGACTTCGTGGTTCCCGGGCTATTCGTCGTGATGGCCGGCTTTGCCTCTGTGACCACTGCGGTCGGTCTCTCCTCGGACCTCTCGCAAGGAGTCGTCGACCGTTTCCGCACGCTCCCCATGGCCAAGTCCGCTGTCGTCTCGGGCCACGTCATCGCAGACCTTCCACGCGGCCTTGTCGGGCTCGGGGTCACGATCGGTTTCGGGTTCGCAATCGGCTTTCGCAGCCCCGCCGGCCTCGGCGCCTGGGCCGCCGCTATCGGGATCACGCTGCTCGTCACCTTCGCGCTCTCGTGGATCGCCGCCGTCATCGGCCTGCTCGGGCGGAGTGTCGAGGTCGTGCAGCAGATGGCCGCTGTCATCATTTTCCCGACGATTCTCAGCAACGCCTTGGTGCCCACGGACACCATGCCCCCTTTGCTGCGCGACGTTGTCGCCAACCAGCCGCTGAGCCAGGCCATCGACTGCATCCGCGCGCTTCTCGCGGGGGCGCCACTCGGTGATCACCTCGGGTTGACCCTCGCTGAGTTCGGCGCCATCGTCATCGTCGCGTTCGTGCTCTCCGCCGTACTCTTTCGCCGCCGGGTCGCCCGCGCAGGCTAGCCGCGGCTAGGCCTTCGGCAGCTCACGCCGCGAAGTCCACGGCCCAGCATGCCGCCTCGGCCAGTTGGGTCGCAACGTCCCAGGTCGTCACACCCTAGCAACCTGTCCCTCCAGGGAGCCGACTGCAGATGCATCTGCCCGGCGCCACCGCCTGACTCCCGAAAATCCCGTCGAGGTCACCCTGCGAGGCCGTGTTGGGGACCTCGGTGCAGCCGGTACGGAGCCGCCCCCGGCCCATGCCCTGCGCTCGCCCGTTGGCGCCGCGGCAAGGCCTCCCAAGGCGCCGGGACCGGGTGGAAGCGCCGCACCGCCTCCCCTATCATGCGGCCATGAAGAGGCGCCGCCACCCATCGCGCGACGCCGGCGACCCCACCGACCAGTACCTGGTGCCCGAGCAGCAGCGGCCGACCGGACGCGGTCACCACGATGAAGAGGACGACTTCGACGAGCCGGGGGTGGTGGTGACCCACTCGCTGGCCACCCAGCATTCAATCGCCCAGGCCCCAGGACGCGACATCGACCGACTTCCGGGGCAGACCCGTGCGGCAGCCGTTGAACCCCCGACTCCGCCCCCCCCGGCTCGGGAATCACAGAGGGCGGAAGAGGAGGTAGCGGCGACCCAGGAGGCACCAGCTGCCCCGAACGCCGCTCTCCCAGCCAGGTCACAGCCCGATGCTGAGGCGGAATCGGCGGAGACCGCCACCCCCAGCACGCGGTCGCCCGGGGCGCGCTTCTCCCCCGATGGCGAGTGGTGGTGGAACGGCGCCTCCTGGCTCGCGGCCATCAGCCATGACGGCCTCTGGCGGTGGGATGGGACCGACTGGCTGCTGCGGGTCGATTCGGGCTTGGAACCGGAGCGGCTGGTCGAAGACCTGAACAAACTGGCCGACGTCCGCTACCGGCGTGGAGGTCTGCTGCTCGCGCGCCACGCCAACGAGTGGCCGGTGCCACCGAACCTGACGCAGCCGGTGGCGGAGGCAACCGAGATCCTTGAGCAGCGCGTGGCGACCGAGCGGCGCCTGCAGGGACCGGAAGCGCTGGCTGGCGGTAAAGCGCGGCAGAGGGGCGGACTGCTGGCGCGCGTCGCCGGCCGCAACGACGATCAGCAGCGGTTGCGCGTCGAGCTCGGGAAGCTGAACACGCACCTGGAGGTCACCCTGCTCCGGATCGGCCGCGAGGCACCCGTGCCCACCTTCGGTGAAGCGGATGAGGTCCTCGAGACGGCCCGGCACCTGACCGCGGCCGCACGCGAGATGACGGCCGCCCACGAGGCGGTGCTCGCGGCTCAAGCCGACTGGCAGGCGCGAGTCGGGGTCGCGACGGCCGACCTGGAGGAGTGCATCGCCCGGCGCGATGTCCGCATCGGCCTGGCCGAAGTCGGGGTGCGTGAGGCGGAGGCGCGGCGCGAGCAAAGGATCGCCGACGCCTGGCGGCGGCTGGCGGAGGTGCGCATGCCGCGCAAAGGCGAACACCTGGCCAGTTTCGGGCCCATCCACCTTTTCGCCGCGCAGATCGAGATGCCGAATGGAGAGGGGCCGACGTGGGGGGCACGCGCCGTCATCGGCAGCGCGGCTGAGCTAACAGAGGCCGAGCCGCGCGCGCTGGACGCCCTCTTCTTGGTCGGCGACGGCGGTGCCACCGCCCTCCATCGAGCCGAGGCCAGCGGCGATCCGACGCCCTTCCTCCTGGTCGTCACGACGTCGAGATTGGCCGTCGTTACCTGTGGCGAGAACGAAGAAGGCGAGGCGAGGCGCTTCGCACGCGAGGTGGCGACCGCGGCGGCTACAGCGGACGCGATGCGCGAAGCGCGGAAAGGGCGACTCCCCGAGGTGAGGGAAGCGGTGCAGCAGGCGGACGACGATCGTTCCGAGATCGAGGCGGCGAACGCCCACCGCACAGCGACCGGTCAGGACCCAGTACTGCTGGAGTCGATTGAAGCGGCGCGGGATCGGGTCGCGCTCGAACGTGGGGAGACGACGGGGATCGACCATACCGGCGCTGAACTGCAGGGCGTGCTCGACCGCCTGACGACCGCACCCCAGCCGCTGCCTACGGCCGGCACGAGCTGATGGACACCGCAGACGCGGCGGACGCCGGTCTAGCCATGCGGCGTTCGGTGGTACGCTCCGGTTCTCCCCGACTCGTCGAGTTGCTGCCTCGCCCTCACCGAGGTCATGCACTGCATGTCCCGGGGCCGAGACCGGCCGTCGGGGAGGCCCTCGGACCTGTGTGGACCGGGGGCCGAGATCCCCCCTTCTGAAGGCACTACTCGCGCAGCCCGCATGAGTTAGCGCCCACGGCTGAGCGTTTCCAAGGCGCCGGGACCGGTTGCAGGCGCCCGCACCGCCTCCCCCTATCATGCGGCCATGAAAAGGCGCCGGGACCCATCGCTCGGCGCCGGTGACCCCCCCGACCGGTACCTGAATCCAACCCCGGCTGAAGGAGAGGCTGAGCTCGAGCCGCTCTTTGAGGCGACGGGGGAAGAGGTCGAGGCGCCCCCGTATCCTGCCCCCGAGGCCGGGCAGCCAGAGGAGGCGGAAGAGGAGGTAGCGGCGACCCAGGAGGCACCAGCTGCCCCGAACGCCGCTCTCCCAGCCAGGTCACAGCCCGATGCTGAGGCGGAATCGGCGGAGACCGCCACCCCCAGCACGCGGTCGCCCAGGGCGCGCTTCTCCGCCGATGGCGAGTGGTGGTGGAACGGCGCCTCCTGGCTCGCGGCCATCAGCCATGACGGCCTCTGGCGGTGGGATGGGACCGACTGGCTGCTGCGGGTCGATTCGGGCTTGGAACCGGAGCGGCTGGTCGAAGATCTGAACAAACTGGCCGATGTCCGCTACCGGCGTGGAGGTCTGCTGCTCGCGCGCCACGCCAACGAGTGGCCGGTGCCACCGAACCTGACGCAGCCGGTGGCGGAGGCGACCGAGATCCTTGAGCAGCGTGCGGCGACCGAGCGGCGCCTGAAGGGTCAAACACGACGGATGGGCGATCTGCTGGCGGGCGACGACAATCAGCAGCGGTTGCGGGTCCAACTCGGGAACATCGACGCGCATCTTGAGCCCCGCCTGCTCCGGATCGGGCGGGAGGCACCGGTGCCCACCTCCCGCGAGGCGGATGAGGTCCTCGAGACGGCCCGGCACCTGGCCGCGACCGCACGCGAGGTGACGGCCGCCCACGAGGCGGTGCTCGCGGCTCAAGCCGGCTGGCAGACGCGGGTCGCTGCGGCGACCGTCGACCTGGAGCGATGCATCGCCCGGCACGACGCCCTCATCGCGCAAGCCGAGGTCGGGGTGCGTGAGGCGGAGGCGCGGCGCGAGCAAAGGATTGCCGACGCATGGCGGCGGCTGGCGGAGGTGCGCATACCTCACAAGGGCGAACACCTGGCCAGTTTCGGGCCCATCCGCCTTTTCGCCGCGCAGATCGAGATGCCGAATGGGGGGAGGCCGGCGTCGGGGGCACGCGCCGTCATCGGCAGCGCGGTGGAGCCGACGGCTGGGGCCCGCGCGGTCATCGGCAGTGCGGCGGAGCTGACAGTGGCCGAGCCGGGCCCGTTGGACGATCTCTTCGTGGTGGGTGACAGCGGCGCCGCCGCCCTCCACCGGGCCGAGGCCAGCGGCGATCCGACACCCTACCTGCTGGTCGTCACAGAGTTGAGATCCGTCCTCATCACCTGCGGCGAGAACGAAGGTGACGCGCGGCGCTTCGCACGCCAGGTGGCGGCAGCGGCCGCCACTGCGGAGGCGATGCGCGAAGTGCGGAGAGCGCTGCTCGCCGAGGCGAGGGACGCGGTGCAGCAGGCTGAGGACGATCATTCCAAGATCGAGGCGGCGAACGCCCACCGCGGAGCGGCCGAGCAGGACCCAGAAGTGCTGATGGCGATCGAGAGAGCGCGGGACCAGCTGGCGTTCGAACGTCAGGAGACGCCGGAGCTCGACGACACCGGGGCTGAACTGCGGAGCGTGCTCGAGCGCCTCACGACGCCGCCCGACCTGCTGCCCACGGCCGACGCGAGCTGACAGGCACCGCCCAGGGCGGACGCCAGTGCGTTGGACCCCTCCTCGCGCAATCCTGGTCGCCCCACATCCGGTCGAGACCGGCGAGCTTGGGCAGCGCCTTTGCCGCGGCCTTGCGAGGATCATTCCGGGCATCTGGCTCGCGACCTCCTCCTGCACCACTTATGAGGGCGCCGCCTGAGCCCCTGAGCGCTCAGTGGTGGCTCGGTTCTTAGGGCTCGACGCTGCTCTGAGGCTTAGCGGCGACCTGATCGGGTGTGCGCGACAAGGCGTCCTTCCAACGTGAGCAACGACGGTCCTGGCGGCCCCTCGCTCGGTGATTCACTGGAGCGGGAGGAGGAGTCCGGTGAGGGGGTTGGAGAAGAGGGCTATGACGCGTCGCGTCGTGCACAAATCGTGCACAAACGCGAGGCAGTGGGGCCGGACGGGGGCGGATGAGATCGGACGGCGCGATGGCTGTCGCGAGTTCAAAACTGGACGATCCCGGATGGCATCGGATGGGGACGGACCGTAACCGGTTTGCTGTTAACCGCAAGGTTCACGGTTCGAGTCCGTGCTCCGGAGCCACCGATTTGAATTCAGATCGGTCCGCTTATTGTCCGATCAAGTGGGGCCGCCCAGGCTGTTGCGAACGGTTGTCGAGGAGGCCCGTCATTTTGACGCAACCGAGGGCGTGGCACCCCCCTCAGAGTCCAGTGCCGGTCTGCTTCGGCGGAAGGGAGGGCGTCGCTACAAACCAGACGTCCCGTACGCCCTGGCCGTTGGTTTGGCTAGGAGCGGTGTCGCCGGCGAACCCGTAGAGCGGCCAGCCGCCCGGGCAGGTCACGGACTTGTCCTTGCCCGGCGTGTAGCAGTAGAGCGTCATCCCCCTGGCGTTGACGAGGGTAGTCTCGCTCTGGCGCCTTCGCGGTTGCTTCGGCGGTCATGACAGAGCCGCTCTGGGCGGCTGGTGTCGGCGTCGAGGACCTGAGGATCCTGAGCTGCCTGAGGGGGAGGCCGATGAGCCTGAGGTGCCGGCCTTTCTTTGCGCGCTGCCCCGCATGCCACCAGAAGGAGTGGGGCCCCTTCTGCCACCAGCCAGGGCCTGATCCAGGCCGATACTCGCATGTTCGAACCCCCGGGGTGGGAACGTGTGCATTGCCGACTTCGCGAACTACAGCGCCGTGTTACACGCCCCGGCGAGGTGGTAACGCCGGAGGGTAGACATCAACGAGGCGATGAACTTTTGCGTCCTGTGCAACGATTCGCTGTGGAAGGCCGCCGGGGGGTTGCGCACCGCTGACGTCCCGGTCATGCGGCTCCGATTCTGCCGCACGGGCGTTCGGGTGGACTTCCATGACTGAGTTCGACGAGACTCGGCGGGCGCGGCGCCTGGACGCCGTGATCCGCCGCCTCCGCCGGACAGCGCACTCGCCTTGAGCCGAGGGATGCTCGCGATGCGCCCGCGATCCGGGCTGCGTCGTCGGGCACCGCGACGCCGTACGCGTCGCAGAAGATCTCACTCAGTCGTCGTCGGTTGGGCGGCTCGGTATACCCCAGCCAACGTATTGACTCCTCATCGTCCCCGAAACGGGCCGGCATACTCCTGGGCGTAGGCGATGTCGAAAGGCGGCGATGACGGACCAGCGTGATCGAAGTCGAGCAGGCCGACGACGTGGGACCTCGCCAGACAATGTTCCAGGGACCGAAGTCGCCGTGGCAGACGACCTCACCGGGCCCCGCAACCACCAATGCCGCTGGACCAGACGCTCGCAGGATCTGGGCGATAAGGGTCACCGCGTCGTGGTAGCGGCGGAGAAATGTCGCCCAGCGGATCGGCCCGCTCCCGGGATGACGTTAGCCCACTCCGCAGAGCCGGATTCTCCATCGATCCAGTCGGAACCGCGTCCCCCCGTTTGGCCGCGTGGCAATTCCACACAGCGATGCTAGAGAACCAGCCAGGCGGCCTGACGACGGTATCGCCCGTGCTCTGGCTCGAGTCCGAGCATGTGGTCGCCTCTGCGGTAGGCAAAGGGACGATGGGACGGTGGGGATGGTCGCAGGGAGCCCGGCTCCAAATTCCGGTTGCAGTGGCAGGTGGCCCCCCGACCCGCAGGGCACGGCTCATCGCGGCCCCGGATACCTGGCGTCCGGCCCCCTGAAGGCGAAGCCGGATCAGCGGACGCAGTTCGCAACCGGGCTGGTGGATCTCGGGACGCGGAGGATGATCGACTTCATCGAGGGCAACTCGGCGGACGCTCTGGGGGCGTGGATCGATCGGCAGCCGAGCGAGTGGTTGGAGCGCATCAAGGTGGTGGCGACCGACCTCACCAACTCTTACCGTGCCGGTCTCTCGCCAGCGCTCGACCACGCGATCCGGGTGGCTGATCCCTTTCACGTGACCAGACTCGGAGCGCGGACGGTGGACCAGGTTCGGCGGCGCGTGCAGCGTGAGGAGCTGGGGCATCGAGGCCGCCGACAGGACCCGCTGTACAAGATCAGGCGACTGCTGCTTCGGGGCTCCGAGCGTCTCGACGATCGGGGCTGGTAGCGGGTGCTGGCGGGGATCCAGGTGGGCGACCCGAAGCTGGAAGTGACAATGGCGTGGTTGACCAAAGACGCCTTGCGGGAGGTGTACGGGGCAGGCGATCTGGAGAGGGCGTCGCTGCTGCTGGACAACGTGATCGCGGCCTGCGAGGAGGAGCAGATCCCGGAGATGCGCCGACTGGGTCGGACGTTGCAGTCGTGGCGGACAGAGATCCTGGCGCACCACATCACGGGGGCGAGCAACGGGCCCACCGAGGGCCTGAACCTGATCGTGAAGCAGGTCAAGCGAGTCGCCTTCGGCTTCAGGAAGTTCTCCAACTATCGTCTACGGGTGCTGCTTCGCACCGGTGGGGTCCACTGGTGGCGACGACCAACTCCGGCCCTCGTCTTTCACCCCGCCACAGGATTCTGAGAAGAGCCGATGAACTACTTGGGCACGGGGACCGTGGACGAGCGTACGTCCGACGCCGCCGATGTCCTGGGTTTCATCGAGCCGTGAGGGAGAATCCTGCGCTCATCAGCTACCTGGTGGGCGTCAGATGGGTAGGGAGTTGGGCCGCTCGTCGGCAAGCGGGCTGAGTGGACCGGCCGCCACCCGTTCCGGTATCAATTTTGACAGGCCGGGGATAAGCTGACCGCCGTCATGACCTAGGTCCTCGCGGTCTTGATCGCCCTGGCGCCGCTGACCGGCATCGCGGTCCTTGTCGGGCTGACCGTCTTCGGCGTGCGCATGATGAGCCATCACCTGCGTGCACGGCGCGAGCAGCGGTTAGTCAGGGCTATCGAGGCGGCGATGCACGCCCGCGACGACGAACGCCGGGCACATGAGCTGGCCTGGTTCGACGCCTACCGCCACGGTCAAGGCATGCCCGATCTGGCGCCCCACGAGTTGTACGAGACCGCGCAGGAGTACGACTGGGACCGTGCCCGCCTGACGGTGCTCGGCTACCAGGTCTTGGAGTCGTGGCGGCACGAGCAGGACGACGGGTCGATCGTCTACGAGGTCCTGTACCAGGGCCATCTCGAACGGCTGCAGCAGGCTGCGCGAAAGCTGGCTACGTTCTAAGGCAGGCCACGCTCCGGGCCTTCATTCCGCCCACTGTGCGACGGCGCACTGTACCGGCGGGAGAACCCAAGTTTTGTTTTGTAGCGACAGCCAAGCTCCCCCGCGATCCCTTCGACTCCACGCTCATCGTTCAGCTTGGGCGCGCTGGTCTTAATGCAGGGGCCCGCGACGCTAGAAACGGACAATTAACGGACACTTGTGTCAAGAGAATTGGACCCACCGCAGGGCGCAGCCAATGTATGCACCAAGCGCGCGGCGACGTTGCGAAGGGCATGCGGGCCGCCCTGCCGACCACGGAGTCCGGACCGCCGAAGGTGAGCGGTAGTCGCCGGCAGGTGAGGCAGGGCAGCTCACGCGCCGCCCTCGCCTCGGGAAATGGGGGGTATGTTCGCGCTTAACGCCGGACGCCGCCACGATCGGGCCGCCCAGAGGTCCCTTCGATCGGGTGACCTTCGCGGAGCGGGCGTAACAAGGTCCATAACCGCGATGCCCGCGACTCCAGCGGCGCGTCGCGCTGCGCAATGACCTATCAGCGATCCGCAAGGAACTCGCTCGCCGGCACGTGCGAATCCCTTGACCACCTGCTCTCAAGTCGCTCGATGTCGTGCTTCATGCGGCCCGCACCAATCCGCTGGAGGGGCAACAGCCCACTCTTGTCCCTCCGGACACGACTACTCGGTCGGTCCTGCGCCGTGGACCCGCAGCAGCCGCAAACGAGCTTCCCAATAGCCAAGGCGAGAGCGGAACCGCTCCAGCTGACCCGCGATGACTGGCACGTTGGAGAGCTCCGCCTCCCGCCGGACGGTTTCCGATTGGGCAGCCATGAGGTCGCGGACCTTGGCCATAACGCCCTCCTCCATCGCCAGGATCTCCTGATACTTTTCCCGCCAGAAGAGGGCCTGCTCGAGCGACGAGGAGTCGATGTCCTGCTCCGCTTCCATTGCCTGCTCGGTGTCGCCGCCACGGATCGCGGCCGCGACGTCAAGCCGCTGGTGGTCCTGCTGATCTCGTTGCATGGTCACATCGTGGGTGGGGCTCCGTACAAATAGCAGTAACAGCCCTCTGATCTGGGTCGTCACTCGTCCTCCCGGAAAACGAGCGAGTACCCCTGCCCGCTGCGGTTGACGAGTTCGCAGGGGATCTCGAGATCGGCGAGCAGTTTGCGGAGTCGGCGTACGTAGTTGCGCACCTCCTCCGGGAAGAGCGTTGGATCGGCCCAGGCCCGAGCGAGGAGCTGGGTGGCGCTGAAGGACCGGTGGGGGTGGTCAAGCAAGAACTGCAAGAGCTGGAACTCCCGATTCGTCAACCGCGCCTCCCTCCCGCGGTGACGGATCATCGGACCCTCGGGGTCCAGCCGTAGCCCCTGGATCTGCCACAAGCGCCGGTACCAGAGGTCGAGTCTGACCTGGTAGCCGTGCATCTGGCTCTCGATGATGGCGAGATCCGTCGACGCCGCTTCCCGGGCCACCGGATGCAGGGTCGGCAACTCCCGGCGCACGCGATCGAGCAGCCGAACCTTGAAGCGGAGCAGATCGGCGTAGATACCGATCCAGTGCCGGGCGTCCTCCCAGTGCGAGGTCCCGAGGTCTTCGCCCGCCAAACCGGGTGATCCGTCGGGCTCGCGGGGTCCCGTCGAGGTCTCGCCGAGCACGCATTCAGGATGCGACAACTCGGCCGGCAGCGCCGAAACCCAACGGTGTTGCTGAGATTGTTATGGCCTCCGAGCCACGCTCAGGACGTGAAGGTCAATGGCCCGGACGAGGGCCCGGAAGAGGGACGTCCGGGCGCGCCAGCGGCGGCTCCGAATGGCGCCGCGGACCAAGCGGCGACCTGGTGGGGCCTCAGGGTGGGTGCAGTGCCACATCGGCGGGGACCGCGTAGCACGAGAGGATGACGTTAAGACAGAGATGACGCGGCTGAACAATGGGCAGGATGCACCGATCGACCCGACTCTGGTGGGGCGGCGGCCGCGGCTCTCGATGCTTGGCGGGTTTCAGCTCTGGGCTGGAGAGCTGCCGATCGCTATGACCAGTGGGTCGCAGCGGCTGCTGGCGGTGCTGGCGTTGCAGGGCCGCCCGTCCAAACGTACGCAGGTGGCCGGGATGCTGTGGCCCGAAGCGACCGAGGATCGCGCTTCCGCGTGCTTGCGGTCGTCGCTGGCGCGCCTCCTCGGAACCGACCGGGGGCTGCTTGACGTCCGCCCGAGTGACCTTGAACTGGCGCAAGACATGCGCGTGGACCTGCATGATTCGCGCGCGCTGGCGCACCGGCTCCTCGGCGATGCCGGATCGCTGCGGCGTGAGGACACAGCTGCGGCCGTTGTGGACGTTCTCTCAGCGGAGTTGCTGCCCGGCTGGTACGACGACTGGGTGCTGTTCAAGGCTGAGGGATGGAGACAGCTCGGCCTGCACGCTCTGGAGGCATTGGCGGATCGCTTGGTCACCGAGTGTCGATATGGCGAGGCTGCGATCGCCGCGCTGGCCGCGACCAAAGTCGATCCGCTGCGCGAGAGCGCGCGGGCGGCTCTGATTCGAGTACAGCTTGCGGACCACAACAGATCGCAGGCGCTCCGAGAGTTCGACCGCTATCGGCGGCTCCTGCGGTCGGAATTCGATCTCGATCCCACCCCGAGACTGTATGGGCTGCTCGAGGAAGCCGCACCCGTCACGCTGCGGTGATGGCAAGTACGGCATGGTGCGAGAGTGCCAAGCGCCAGCGCCGGTTTAATCGTCATACGAGCTTGGCTTGAGGAGGGGTCCAGTTCCCCGCTGCGAGCTGAGGTGCGCTTGACGACCGACGTGTCCCGCGGCATCGAAGAAACCTTGACGCTGGCGGACGCAGATTCGATGACGGCAGCAGTGAGCCTCTGGCTACACCGCATGGCCGTGTGAGGGCAAGGTCGCCTTCGTCGGACCCTCATGTGCTACGGGCGACCGGCGAGGAGCTGCCAGCGTCCGGACGAAGCCGCGGCAGCGCGATCCAAAGTCACCCAACAATGTTTACGTTCACAATAAGCGGGGTATGTATAGGGCGCGGTGGTCGCACCGTATTCCAATCCATATCCCGCACGAGAGGCGATCACCATGACCACGACCACTGCGGTGCGCTGGATCGGACCCCGATCCGATCCTATGACTGTACCTAACTCGCTGGAGCGCTTGTATGACCAGTTCTTCGGCTATCCAACAGTCAGCGAAGGAGACGGCACTCCGACTCACACGTTGCCCGTCGACATCCTGGAGACAGGGGATGCATATGAGCTTTATGCATCGGCGGCCGGCGTGCCCGAGGATGCTGTCGAGGTCACGTTCGACAACGGCATGCTCAGCGTGATGCTGAGGGCAGTGCCGTTCGAGAGGGAGGGCAGGTTCATTCGGCAGGAGCGCCGTGGGGCAATTGGAGCCGGAAGCTGGAGCTGCCGAAGGAGGTGGACCCGGCGAATATCGTCGGCGAGTTCGCGAACGGCGGTCTGATGGTTCGCATCCCGAAGGCGACGAAGGCCGAGCCCCAGCGGATCGCAATCGGTGCTGCGGTTGCGAATGGGGCGTATCCACCCTCCACATCAAAGGAGGTATGAGAAGTGGGGCTTCAGGCGAAACGACTTGCGGCCGTCCGATATCGAGCCCAGCATCGAACAGCAGGTCGCGGGAGCTCGTGATGAGGGCGACGGTCCAGGAGGAGCTCCACCCCGCCGAAACGCAGAGCGAGAACCCCCACGAGATGTTCCACACCTCCTCATTCCTCAAGGAGATCTCCGATGGTGCCGACGCCATCGAGGACAGGGACGATCTGGATGAGCAGCCCGAGGTCGAAGTCGCGATGCTCGACTCTGAACCGGTCGATGACCCGGTGCGCACATACCTGAACGAGATCGCACGCGTGAGCCTGGTCACCGGCGTCGAGGAGGTCCACCTCGCTAAGCGCATCGAGACCGGCGATGAGGGGGCGAAACGGGCGCTGATCGAGGCGAACCTGCGGCTCGTGGTATCCATCGCGAAGAAGTACAACGGTCGTGGCATCGCCTTCCTCGACCTGATCCAGGAGGGCAACCTTGGGCTCATCCGCGCGGTCGACAAATTCGACTATCACAAAGGCTTCAAGTTCTCGACCTACGCGACCTGGTGGATCCGACAATCGATCTCGCGTGCCGTCGCCGACCAAGCGCGCACGATCCGCGTCCCCGTGCACATGGTGGGGTCGATCAACAAGCTCGTGCGCGTGTCGCGCCGGCTGCTCCAAGAGCTGGCTCGAGAGCCGACTGACGACGAGATCGGGGAGGAGTTGGGGATCACGGTCGCCAGGGTGCGTGATCTCGTCAAGGTGGTGCAGGATGCGGTGTCGCTGGAGACGCCGATCGACGCGAGCGGAGAGGCTCAGCTGGGCGACTTGATCGAGGACAAGGCGGCCACGTCGCCCTCGGAGGCCGCCTCGCTGGCCATCCTCAAGAATGAGGTGGCGGACATCCTGCAGAGGCTGAGCCCTCGCGATTACCGCGTCCTCCAGCTGCGCTTCGGGCTCATCGACGACCACCAGCGGACGCTGGAGGAAACCGGAAGGCATTTAGGGGTGTCAGCTGAGCGGATCCGCAACCTCGAGGCGAGGGCGTTGCGCAAGCTGGCTCACCTATCGCGATCGAGACACCTGCGCGACTACCTGGAATAGTAGGCCCCGGCAATTGCAGACCCGGATATCGGTTCGATCTGAAGCGCGAGAGCGACGACCGGCCAAGGCCCTCTGGAAGGTAAAGTAAGGCAAGGGTTGGGTGTCATCGCGCTAAGCGGGTATCCCAGCAGGAGTTGCTCGCGCCAACCGCGCACCCCGACGTCAATCTCGGGACGATGTACGGCACTTCGGGTCACCCGACCGGTTCCGACTCCTCGAAGAACCAGCTCAGCTACGCGTTTGACAAGCGGGGCAGTTAGAGCGGCGAACAGCGAAGGGTCGGGAGCTCGCCATCATCAGCGGTGTGCTGAACCCAATGACGGGAACCCCCGACGATGCTGGACGATATAGGACTCGCCGAAGCGCTGCTCGGTCTCGACCGCTCCCGAGTGCTCGCCGTTCATAAGCAGCCGGCAGAGCTGAGCGTGGTGGTGGAGACGATGGGCTGCTGACCTGGTGTTCTGTCGCGCCTGCGGGAGCCGCGCCGAGGCCCCACGATGATGCCCGCCCGCTGCGCGACCTACCCTGCTTCGGACGCCGGTTTGGCTCGTTTGGCTAATGCGACGCTGGCGCAGCCGGCTACGGCTCGGTGTTCGTCAGCTACTTCCTGCGGGATCCTCCGAAGACGCTTCGACGACCTCCTCGCGAACGACGCCGACCTGAATGTCGGCTACCGGAGGGGGAGCTGAACATGACGCGTCGCGTCGTCACAAATCGTGCACAACGCGAGGCAGTGGGGGCGGACAGGGGCGGATGAGACCGGACGGCGTGCTCGCTGTCGCGAGTTCAAAACCGGACGAACCCTGGTGGCATGGGGGCGTCGGACGCTCCGGTGACCAAGCAGGAGCGTTCCGAGATCTTCCAATACCTGCCGCCGGAGGACCTGATGAAGTTCGGGTTCATCCCTGAGTTCATCGGCCGGCTGCCGATCGTGGTCGCGCTCCACCCGCTCAACGAGTCGGACATCGTGCGCATCCTGACCGAGCCCAGGAACGCGCTGGTCAAGCAGTACCAGAAGTTCTTCGGCCTGGACAATGTGGACTTGGTGTTCGAGCCCGACTCGCTGTGTGCGATCGCCGACCGAGCGGTGGATCGCGGCACCGGCGCGCGGGCGTTGAAGTCGATCATCGAGGAAGCACTCCTCGACACCATGTACGAGATCCCCTCCAGGCCCGAGATCAAGCGCTGCACGATCACGCGCGCGACGATCGACGGCGAGGGCCGGGCGCCGGTCTACGAGCTCCATGACCCGAACATCGTGGGCGTCATCAAGGAAAGTGCCTGAAACCCCCAGGCATGGGTCCGGCTCCGCCACCGCGTCGGTGCCGACCTGGTCCGGGATAGAGCGCACAATCATCGCCACCACCGTCTGGCCCGACTTCGGCACTCGCGTCAACAGGTTGCGCAGTAAGTGGACCCGGCAACGCTGCCAGGCCGACCCCGGCGGACCCTCCGCGATCGCCTCCTTAAGGGCGAGATGGCCCTCAAAGATGACCAGCAGCATCCCGCTCAGCCCCAAGCGCGAACAAGCCACGCATGAAGCCGGTCCTGTTCGGCCCGGTACTCAGCCGTGAAGATGTCGACGCCAACCATAGCCCCTGTCGCCATCTCGGTTCACTGCGGTGGCCACGTTTGACAACCCGGCCGCCATCGCGGTAGCGCTCGCTGAGCGCGTGGATCCAGAGGTTGGTGTACTGCGCGTCCTCAAGGGCCAGCTGCGGAAGGTCTTCGCCATATCGTCGAGGTCCGTGGCCTGCGCCTTGTCGATCCCTTCGATGCCCATGCTCGGCACCCCCCCACACCGCGCCTGGTGGAGACGCCGAGCACATATTCAGCCGGGCAGGCGGCGAGACGGGCCGAGCCGTCGAGCGCTCTCGAGCCCTGAGCGAGCGATCGCCGAGAGCGAAACCTGGGACGATTCATCGATGGCCATCAAGAAGGTGGACATCACCTCGGTAGAAGACTTGCCGGGAGGGTTTCTCGCTCGAGGGGAAGAGGTGGCTGACGGAAATTGCGTTGCTAATGTGTGGTTCGCCGTGGCACCGGCCTTCGGTCGAAAGCTCCAGGGATGCGCCGATGGCGGTGAGCACGTGAAACCTCGGATCGACGACTCGAAGTTTCTGAGACGGCAGGAGTACTGACCAGCACCCTGCACTACCTCCGGGCCCCACAAGCGGGTTCACGCCAGCTGCGCCAGGACCACTCTCCGCCCGACAATCCTCCAGAGATGGCGGCATGTGCCGGACCTACCTTGGCCGTCGGAGTTCGGGTCTCGAAGACCGGCGCGCTAACCCGTGTGTTGATTCGGTGCCGCCAACTGAGCAGCCGCGGCGTCGGCGGAGACGGAGATGGATACCAAAGCAACAGTGGCTCTCGTAGGCACGCCGATCGGCGAGCGAACACCATGAGATCCCCGGACCGATGCCCAGGGGTCTCGCAGATGTCTGACCGCGACTGGAAGCCGCGGCCTACATCATGTCCGGCATGCCCCCACCCGGAGGCATCGTCTGCTTCTCCGGGATTTCGGTTACGACCGCCTCGGTGGTCAGCACCATGGCCGCGATCGAGGCCGCGTTCTGCAGCGCCGAGCGGGTGACCTTGGCGGGGTCTACGACGCCGGCCTTCACCATGTCAGCCAACTTGTTCTGGAGCGCGTCCCAGCCGTGGCCGGCCTTCGCCCTGCGGACCTGGTCGACGATGACCGAGCCCTCCTCGCCGGCGTTCGCCGCGATCTGGCGAACCGGCTCCTCCAGTGCGCGGCGCACGATCGCGACGCCGGTCGCCTGGTCCCCCTCCAAGCCGAGACCCTCGTCGAGGATCTTCTGCGCTTGTAGCAGGACGGTCCCGCCGCCGGCGACGATGCCCTCCTCGACACCGGCCTTGGTTGCGGAGAGCGCGTCCTCCATCCGGTGCTTCTTCTCCTTCTGCTCGACCTCGGTCGCCGCCCCGACCTTGATCACCGCGACGCCGCCGGCCAGCTTGGCCAGACGCTCCTGCAGCTTCTCGCGGTCGAAGTCGGAGGTCGTCTCCTCGATCTGGGCCTTGATCGAGTTGATCCGGCCCTGGATGTCCGACGCGCTGCCGGCGCCCTCGACAATCGTTGTGTCGTCCTTCGTGACCGTGACGCGGCGGGCCTTCCCGAGCTGGTCGATCTGCGTCGAGTCGAGCTTGAGACCAAGGTCCTCGGAGATGACCTGGCCACCGGTGAGGGTCGCCATGTCCTCGAGCATCGCCTTGCGGCGGTCACCGAAGCCGGGCGCCTTGACCGCGACGACCTGGAAGGTGCCGCGAAGCTTGTTCAGGATCAGGGTCGCCTGGGCCTCGCCGTCGACGTCCTCGGCGACGATCAGGAGCGGCTTGCCGACCTGGATGACCTTCTCCAGGACGGGCAGGAGGTCCTGCACCGAGGAGACCTTTTTGTCGGTGATCAACACCAACGGCTCGTCGAGGACGGCCTCCATGCGATCCGTGTTGGAGACAAAGTAGGGCGAGGTGTAGCCACGATCGAACTGCATACCCTCGACGGTGTCGAGCTCGGTGGCGAGACCCTGGCCGTCCTCGACGGTGATCACGCCGTCCTTCCCGACCTTGTCCATCGCCTCCGCGATCAGCTCGCCGATCTCGTCGGACTGCGAGGAAATCGCCGCGATGTGGGCGACGTCCTCGTGGCCCTTGAGGGGGACCGAGATGCGCTCGATCTCTTCGACGACCTTCTTCACGGCGGCCTCGATGCCGACCTTCAGCTGCATCGGGTTGGCGCCTGCGGCCACGTTGCGAAAGCCCTCGGAGATCATCGCCTGGGCGAGGATCGTCGCCGTCGTCGTCCCGTCGCCGGCGACGTCGTTCGTCTTCGTCGCGACCTCACGGAGCAGCTGCGCCCCGGTGTTTTCCGCGGGATCCTTGAGCTCGATCTCGCGCACGATCGTGACCCCGTCGTTGGTCACCGTCGGCGCGCCGAACTTCTTCTCCAGGACGACGTTGCGGCCCTTGGGACCGAGCGTGATGCGGACCGACTGGGCAACCATGTCAATGCCCCGCTTCAGGCTTTGCCGCGCCTCGACGTCGAACGCTACTGCTTTTGCCATTGGTTCTGCGTACCTCGTTAGCGCCTTACTTCGACTTGCCGTTCTCAAAGACGCCCAAGACGTCCTTCTCAGAGACGATCAGGTACTCGACCTCGTCCATCTTGAACTCGTTCCCGGCGTACTTCGCGTAGAGCACGCGGTCGCCCTTCTTGAGCTCCAGGGGCACGGTCGTGCCGCTGTCGAGGATGCGCCCGGTGCCCACCGCCTCGACGATCCCCTCCTGCGGCTTCTCCTTTGCCGTCTCGGGCAGCACGATGCCGCTCTTCGTCCGCTCCTCTCGCTCGACGGGCTTCAGAACGACCCGATCTCCGAGTGGACGTATTGCCATGCTTGACCTCCAATCTGGCGCATGAATTGGTGGACCCGACGCTCAGTCGGAGCCGTTAGCACTCGGGTCCGGTAAGTGCTAACGGTACCTGGTGCGCGGCCTCCCGACGGTGATTAATGTGTCCAACGCTCAACCCGGAGGAGGTCCAGGTCTCCGGCTACTTGATCCCGGCTCCGTTAGTGGCAATGGGAACGCTGTCGAGCATCGACTTCAGGGCCTGAGCAGCCCCCACCAGACCGCTGGATTCGACCGGAACCACGACTTTGGCGTTTGGGCTCGTCGCCACCTTGCCCAGCGTGTCGAGCTGGAGGACGGCGAGCAGGGCCGGAGTGGGATGGGCGGCGGTGATGGCGCCGTAGACGCTGGCGATGGCCTGCGCGCGCCCGTCAGCGTCCAGGATCTGCGCCTGCCGCCCACCCTGCGCCTCCAGCACCAGCGCCTGCTGCTTGGCTTCCGCGCGCAGGATCTGCGCCTGCTTCTCGCCCTCGGCCTGCTTGATCGCCGCCTGCCTCTGGCCCTCCGCCACGTTGATGGCCGAGGTTTGCGTGCCTTCCGACTGCAGGATCTGCGCCCGCTTCTCCTGGTCCGCCTGCTTCTGAAGCGCCATCGCCTGCAGAATCTGCTGCGGAGGCAGGATGTCGACGATCTCCACCCGGTTGATCCGGATGCCCCACTTGTCACTCACCGTTTCCATCTGGACCTGGAGCTGGGTGTTGATGGAGTCACGTTGGCTGAGGCACTCATCGAGAGTCATCGCGCCCATCACCGATCGCAGCGAGGTACGGGCGATCTGGTCGACCGCCACGAAGTAGTTGCTGACGGCGAACAGCGCGGGCTGGGCATCGACGACCTGACTGAAGATGGTGGCGTTCACCGCAATCGACACGTTGTCCTTGGTGATGACGTCCTGGCGGTCCCCCGTGCGAGGCGTCTCCCGCATGTCGACCTGGACCATCCGGTCGGCGAAAGGAACCAGCAACGTCAGGCCGGGATTGCGTATGGACTCGAACTCACCGAGGCGTTTGACCACCCCGACGAATCCCTGGTTCACGACCCGAACCGTGCGAATCACAGTGAGTACGACGAATAACACGACGGCTGCGGCGACTATGAGGATTGCGATTTGCATCTGTTATGGACTCCGTTCTGCTTGCGGTCTGTTCACGAGAATGCCGGTGGTGCGGCAACCCCACCGATTCGTGCGGTGCGCTCGACGACGAGCGTCGACCCTTCGATGTCGACGATTTGGACCAGGGTCCCCGGGGACAGGACCCGAGTCGTCACTGGAGGCGGCGGGCCAGTCTTCGCCCAAGATGCGAACATGGCCGTTGCCGCGCACGTCGGGACGTTCCTGCCGGCAACCGTCTCCACCACAGTCGCGACCTCACCGATCATGCTGATTCCTCCAGACATGGTCTCTACGCGACGCGGCCCATTGAAACGGCGGCGCAGCCAGGGACGGGCGACGACGATGCCGAGCAGCGAGACGGCAGCGAAGGCGAGCGCTTGCGTGAGCGTTCCCTGGCCGGCAAAGGCGACTGCCGCCGCGGCGACCGCTCCTGCGGCGAGGAATGCCGCGAAGAACGCGGAGGTAGCCACTTCGGCTACCGCGAAGACCAGTGCGACGACGATCCAGATCAAGAGCATGACGCCTGACCTCAGCATCGCCCGTCGCGGGGCGGGTGTCGCCCCTCCTTGGTGATAGGCTCCGGTGCCTCGATCGATCTATGACTCGGCCCGAGCGAGGCTTCGCGCGCTGACGGTCATACCGGCGACGGGACTGGCCGAGGGCGAACCCACGTCTGCGGGGTGTCGGCGACGGAATCGGGTTTGCGACGCCGGCCTCCGGTCTCCCGATTTCCGCCGATGCTGCAGTCTGGGATGGGGGCTTCGCGAGCACAACTGCCCCGGGGTACGTCTTCCGATGTGGCAGTAGTTACGTTCCCGCTACCGGGCGTTGGCGGCCCTTTCGATCGCTGAGATGATCTCAACCATCGTGGATCTGCCCTTGGCCAGGTAGGAGACGGCCCCGGCTGCCATCATGCGGCCGACGGTGCCCCGGTCCGTGTAGGCAGAGATGGCGATCACCGCCGTGCCGGGTGAAGACTGGAGGATGCCATCAGCCGCTGCCGGGCCGCCGCCCGGCAGCCGGACGTCCAGCAGGATCACGTCGGGGCGCATGGTCCGTGCCAGCTCCACCGCTTCCTTCGCCGACGCCCCCGAACCGACGAGCTCCAGACCGTCGTGGCCAGAGATGAGGTCTTCGAGTGCCGCCCGCATGGTCGGCTCATCGTCGACGACCGCAACGCGGATCCTCGTGGACTGCACGGGCTCTTCTCTCCTTCCAGATGGCGATGGTGATCGAGGGGGACATGACCATCCTCCCGCTCTGGCGAAGGGCGCACGTCGTACGGGTGTCATAGGCACGTCTGCCACAAACGCGGTGGCTACCGCTCTTCGGCACTCGGTGGGCTCGCCGTCACGCCGGCAGCCAATACTCGACCGCGGTGCCCTGGCCCGGATTGCTGGCGATGCGAACCCATCCCCCAGCGAGCTCGGCTCTGCCTGCCATCTCGGTCAGCCCGAAGTGGCCGGCGGGTGAGAGCGGGTCGGCCGCCACAAACCCGCGGCCGTCATCGCGGATCGAGGCCAGCACCCCGCCCCCTTGTTTTTCGAACCGAACCCGGACGGAACGCGCCTTGGCGTGCCTCGCCACATTTCGCAATGCCTCCTGAGCGATGCGGAAGACGGCCAGCCGCGCCTCTATTCCGAGCTCAAAGCCCGGACGGATCTCGAGCTTCCACTCGATCGCCGTCGTCTGCTCCATCCGCTCCAGCTGCTCCTGCACTGCCCAGCGAAGGCCGTCCTCGGCCTCGATGGCGGCGGGACGGAGATCGAACAACAGAATCCGGAGGCGGTGCTCGGCTGCCGCGACGGCTGCCTTCACCTCGCCCAACTGGCCCGTGCGGACTACCCCGTCGGTGTTCCGCGACAGCATATCCAGACGCAATATGGCGGCGTCGAGGACCTGCAGCGAGTCGGCATGGATGTCGTCGGCGATGCGCCGTCGCTCCTCTTCGTGGGCGGCGACGAGCTGATCCAGCACGCGCCGGCGGGCGTCTTCGGTCTGCTTTCGTCGCAGGCGTGAGCCGCCGGGGGAGCCCTTCGCCCCAAGCCGCGCCGATCGCTGCCGCCGACTCAGATCGATGCTGTCCAGGATCGTCGCGGTCTGGTTGGCAAGGCTGCGCAGCAGGCGCCGGTCGGCGACGCGACGCCTGCTCGCCGGCGCCGCGACGGCCACTGTCCCGATCCGGGTCCCTCGCACCTCGAGTCGAGCCAGGAGGTATTTCCTTTCCGCGATGACCGCCAACTCGTGCTCGCCCTGCTCGAGCAGCCTCGGGCGGTGGCGGGCGACGAGGTTGGCGTCGACGTCACCCGCGACCCTAGTCCGGGGCGGGAACGACCCTTCCTCGTCGATCAGGTCCAGGAACCCCGTCTCCGACCCGGTCAACTCCAGGCAACCGGCCAGGGCTCGCCGCATCACCCCTTCGGTACTGCGCAGGCGGGATAGGTCGAGCGAGAAGGCGACGAGGCCCGCAAGTGCCGGCTCGCTGGGAGAGGCCACTGGTTGACCATACAAATGGAGGGGAGCACTGTCCAGAATCGGGATCGAGCCGCTGTCGGACGAGCCGGCGTACATCGCGGGTTAGGATGACCCGATGGTGGCTGGCGGTGGCCGTCTCATTCGGGTCCTCATCGTGGAGGATCATCCGGTCATGGCCGAGGCGTTGAGCGCCCTGCTCGAGCGCGAGGACGACGTGGAGGTGGTCGCGATGGCTGCCAACGTTCGGGATGCGCTTCAGCTCGTCACCGATGCCTCACCGGACGTGATCCTGGCCGACTTCAGGCTGCCTGACGGAACCGGCGCTGACATCGCCGCCGCGGTCCGTCGCCGGCGCCCGCGACCTTCGGTGCTTTTGCTCTCTGCCGTCGACACCATGGCCGCACTTCTGGCTGCGGTCGAGGCAGGGGCCAAGGGCTACCTGCTCAAGTCACGGACGGCGCCCGAGGTGTTGGACGGAATTCGTAGAGCCGCCAGGGGAGAGATGTTGATCCCCTCATCGGTGCTCGCTGAACTGCTGGCACACCGCGGCGAGCAGGCGGTGCTGCTGGGCTCGCTGAGCGCGAGAGAGAGGGAGGTACTCAAGCTCATGGCAGAGGGCCTCGACAACAGCCAGGTGGCGGAGCGCCTTGGGATACGCTACGGCACGGTTCGTAGCCATGTCCGCAACCTGATCTCGAAGCTCAACGCGCATTCGAGGATGGAAGCCGTGGTACGGGCCGGGGAGCTTGGCCTGATCGAGCGCTGACGATGCCGGCATCGGGCCGGGACTTTGCGGAACGCCAATGCCTCCAGGTGCCGCACGTTCCCCAGACGGCCCGCCGTGCCGGCACGGCAACACCGCCACCGTCCGCTCGCTCCGGGTGCACCGAGCCTGGTACGTGTTTCGGGCTGGGGGGCTATTCGATGGGTGCTCCGAGGGCCGATGTCGTGGACGGTTCCCGCCGCCGGTCGACGGCACTTGGTCTAGCCGTCGTGGCGGTAGATCAACGAGTAGCCCCGGCCCGGACGATTGACCAGGTCGCAGGGGATGTCCAGTTCGGTAAGGATCTTGCGGATACGCCGGACGTAGTTACGCGCTTCCTCCGGATACAGGGCCGCATCGGCCCAAGCTTGGGTGACCAGCTGGGACGACGAGAAGAAGCGGTTCGGGTGATCGAGCAGGAACTGGAGAAGCTGGTACTCGCGCTTGGTCAGCCGCCGTTCCTCGCCACGGTGGTAGAGCATCGGGCCCTCGGCCTCGAGCCGCAGACCCCGCAGCTCCCACAGGCGGTGGTACCAGAGGTCAAGCCGTACCTCGTAGCCATGCATCTGATTCTCGATGATGCCGAGATCCGCGGAGGCCGCTTCTCGGGCAATCGGGCGAAGCCGCGGCAGCTCCCGCCGGACCCGATCCAAGACTCCAACCTTGAAACGGAGGAGGTCCGTGTAGATCCCGATCCAGTGGCGGGCGTCCTCCCAGCGAGTGGACTCCAGGTCCTCCCCCTCTAGCCCCCGGGATTCGAGCCGGCCGGTGACGGACATGCGACCCGATATTACAGGGCGCCAATACTTCCTTCGACAGTCGAGGCCACTGATGATGGACAATCAACGGACGCGGATGCTGGAGAGATTTCCGGCGCTTCACAACGAAGTGGGGAGTAGCCGCGTAGCACGGACATAGAACGTCGAAGGGTCGGGAGCCCGCCATCATCAGGGGTGTGCTGCACCTAATGACGGGAACCCCCGACGATGCCTGACGATATCGGACTCGCCGAGGCGCTGCTTGGTCTCGAGGGGTTTCGCGTGCTCGCGGTGTATGAGGAGCCGGCAGAGCTCAGCGTGGTGGTGGAGACGCTGGCCGCTGAGATCATGTTCTGCCGGGGCTGCGGAGGCCGCGCCGAGGCCCACGACCGGATGTCCGTCCAGCTGCGCGATTTGCCCTGCTTCGGACGCCCGGTGCGCCTGGTCTGGCGCAAGCGACGCTGGCGTTGTCGCGAGCCCTGGTGCGGAAACCGAACCTGGACCGAGGAGTGCGAGGCGGCACGGCCGCGGCTGCTGATGACGGCGCGAGCGGGAAGGGAGCTGACCCGCCAAGTTGGCGAGTTGGCGCGCCCGGTGTCCTCGGTCGCACGCGAGAACGGCCTCGCCTGGGGGACGGTGATGAGCGCGGTGCGTTACTACGGCCAGCCTCTGGTCGACGCCTCCGACCGTGTCAGCCGGGTGCGGGCAGCGGGACTGGATGAGACCAAGTTCCTGTCCGCCGATGGCCGAGCATGCGACGCAGTACGTGACCAGCGTGGTCGATCTCGATCGCTGCAAGATCATCGATCTGGTGGAGGGGAACTCGGCGGACGACATCTGCTCGCTGGTGTACGAGCCGGCCGCGCGGGTTCCTGCGCGCCATCACGGTAGTCGCCACCGACCTCACCGAGAGCTATCGCGCGGGCATCACTCCCTACCTCGACCACGCTCTCCGCGTCGCCGATCCGTTCCACGTCGTGCGCCTCGCGAACCGCGCGGTAGACCAGGTGCGACGACGGGTCCAGAACCAGGTCATCGGGCACCGCGGACGCAAGCACGACCCGCTCTTCCGGATCCGCAAGTTGCTCGACGCCGGCGCCGAACGCCTGGGCGAGTATGGCTACGAACGCCTCCTCCTCGGCCTGCGCATCGGCGACCCCGACCAGGAGGTGCTCGGTGCCTGGTTGGCCAAGGAGTCGGTGCGTGACGTCTACCTGACCGAGGATGTGGAGGAGGCGGCGACCCTCCTCGACAAGGCGATCGTGGGCTGCCGGCAGGATGCGGTTCCCGAGCTCCGCGCTCTCGGGCGAACGCTCCAGCGATGGCGGCTCGAGATCCTCAACCACCACCGCACGGGCGCCAGCAACGGTCCCACCGAGGGCATGAACCTCTGCGTGAAGAAGGTGTGCGCCAGGAAGCGCCACACAACCGAGCGGTCTGAGATGACCGCCATTCGCCTGTCGCAGCAGGCGCATGAAGCCGAGGGCAGCCTGAGCCGGGGGACGCCGGTGGGGGCGGGAGCAGCCCTGACGAAGCCGGGACGGGCCGGCACTTCCGGACGGCGCGGGCTCGGCGAGCGAGACAGATAGGTGTACGTGAGGAACCAGCGTTGTAAAGCCTCTTCAATACGCACCGGCTCGAACCCGGAGGATGAGGGCCGGGAAGCGACGCACGCCCAAGCGCTGGGCGACTCCTGCAGCGGTTGCCTTTGCCGCAAAGGAGGCCATGGGGAAGGACTGCGGCGTACCCGTGGCGAGGTCGCAGGGGCAAAGTTGGGCACCCACCCTGTCGATCGGTTGACGGTGAACCTGGGAAGCGCCTTGCGCTCCCCGCTCCCCGACCTGCCAGGCCGGATGCGGGAAGACCCGTCGCCGGTTGGCGCGGGGCGTGGCGGAGCCTGCGTAGTAGTCCGAGGGCGGGAAAGCCGTCCACATGGCGAAGGCAGGCAGCGACCTCGCAGCGACCGTGCTGCAAGGGCAGGAGGTCGCCGGTGAACACCGGCGCACGATGGCCAACGCCGGACGAGGCGAAGGCCAAGGTACTGCGGATGCAGACCAAGCTGCAGCGTTGGGCCAGCGAAGATCACGATCGCCAGTTCAACGACCTCTACAACCTCGTCTGCGACCCTGCCTTCCTCATCGTGGGATGGCAGTTGGTCAGACACAACAAGGGCACGCGCAGCGCCGGTGTCGATGGCATGACTGTCAAAGACATTCAGAAGCGGGGCGTCGAGGCGTTCCTCGACAACCTGCGGGAGGAACTCCGCCGAAGGGAGTTCCGCCCCCAGCCCGTTCGCGAGAGGATGATCCCCAAGGCCAACGGCAAGTTGCGCCGGCTGGGCATCCCGACGGTGCGGGACCGGGTCGTGCAAGCGGCGCTCAAGATGGTGCTGGAGCCCATCTTCGAGGAGGATTTCCAACCCTTCTCGTACGGGTTCCGGCCAGGTCGGCGAGCGCACGACGCCATCGCCGAGATCGTCTACTACGGCAACCGCACGTACGAGTGGGTGCTGGAAGGGGACATCGAGGCTTGCTTCGACAACATCGACCACTCGGCCCTGTTGGACCGGGTGCGACATCGCGTCGGGGACCGCAAGGTGGTCGCGCTCGTCAAGGCGTTTCTGAAGGCCGGGATTCTCTCCGAACTCGGCCAGGCGTCGGAAACACCGACCGGCACTCCCCAGGGCGGGATACTCTCGCCCCTGCTCGCCAACATCGCGCTCTCCAAGCTGGACGACCTCTTCGCCCAAGACTGGCGGGAGCTGATGGCGGAGCGACGTCAAAGGACTCTCCGCAGACAACGGGGAAACGGGAACTGGCGACTGGTCCGGTACGCCGATGACTGGGTCGCGCTGGTCTCGGGAACCCGCGATCACGCGGTGGCCCTGAGACAACGGGCAGAGGAGGTGCTGGCTTCTCTCGGACTTCGGCTTTCTGAGAGCAAGACCAAGATCACACACTTGGACGAGGGCATCGATTTCCTCGGCTTCCACATCCAGCGGAAGAAGAAGCGAGGAACGGAGAAGCGATATACGTACGTGCACCCCTCTGCGCAGGCCCTCAAGGCTGCCCGAAGAAAGGTGCGCGAGCGAATCCGCTGGGCAATGCCCGGCGGAGAAGCGGAGGTCGTGAGGCGCGTCAACAATTCCCTTAGGGGGTTCACAAACTACTTCCGGTTCGCGGTCGCCAAGCAGGACTTCGGGAGCCTCGAATGGTATGCCTTGCAGCGCGTCCGCCGGTGGATGCAACGTGTCCATGGCGGAATGTCGTGGCGGGACCTTGCAAGGCGGTTCGTCCGGAACGGGACCTTCGTCGTCGATGGCGTGGTCCTCTTCCTCCCGGGCAGCGTACCGGTGGAGAGGTATCGCTATCGGGGGGCACAGATCTTCAACCTGTGGCAACGGCCGCGCGCCAGTCCAGCGCCGTGAGGTCGTGGAGAGCCGGATGCCTTGGAAGGGGCACGTCCGGTTCGGAGGGCGGTCTGCGGAAACGGGCCGGTGGCAACGCCGGTACCGCGCCGCAGCCCGACCCTACCAAGCGCTGTGGACACGGGTTCCGGCATTTCGGGAACTACCGCCTTCGGGTGCTCCTCTTCGCGGGTGGGGTCGAGTGGCCACATCGTCCACGGTCGCCAGCCATCAGACCGCCGCTCCCCAGTCAAATGTGAAGCGCCAGATTTCCACCATCGGCGGCGTAGTCGATGGCTGCACCTTGGCGCGCGGCAACCTCAAAAGCACATGTGCCGGCGTTCTGACAATGGACTGCAGATCGCGGGGAATAGTGGCGGCTCTAAGTACTCGCCGCAGCAATTACTATCACGTAAATTAGCCGCACGTATTGGTCTCGATTCGAGTAGGGTTCGCGTATGCCTCGGTCGAGCCCCTACGAGATCACCTTGAGTGGTGATGAACGTCGCATCCTGGAAGCACGAGCTCGAAAATATACGTTGCCGTATCGCGATGTGTTCCGCGCCAACTTGGTGCTTCTCGCTGCCCGCGGCCTGCGCAACGACCAGATCGCCGAGCGCCTCAACACCCGCCGCGAGATCGTCAGCAAATGGCGCAAACGGTTCTTCGAGCAGCGCTTGGAGGGCCTGGAGGAGCGCGACCGGTCCGGCCGGAGCCGGCTTTTTCCCCCCTGAGTTGGTCATCGCGGTCAAGGCGATCGCGTGCGAGCTGCCCGCGCAACTCGGGCTGCCACTCTCCCGCCTCCAGGTTCCCGACATCCAGGCCGAGGTCATCAACCGCGGCCTCGTGGCCAGCATCTCCGGTTCCACCATCTGGCAATGGCTGTCGGAGGACGCCATCCGGCCCTGGCGCCATCGGAGCTCGATCTTCCCCCGCGACCCCGACTTCAGCACCAAGGCCGGTCGGGTCCTCGATCTCTACGCCCGCAAGTTCGAAGACGAACGACTCGGCCCCGGCGAGTACGTGATCAGCTCCGACGAGAAGACCTCCTCCAAGCCCGCCTGCGCTGCCATCCAACCGCCTCCGCCGGGCCGCGCCGGCCCCTGCGTGTGGAGCACGAATACACCCGCGGCGGCGCCTGGGCCTACCTGGCCGCCTGGGATGTCCACCGGGCCAAGCTGTTCGGGAGGCTGGAATCGACGACCGGTATCGAGCCGTTCGGACGCTTGGTCGATCAGGTCATGGCCGTCGAACCCTACCGTTCCGCCGATCGCGTCTTCTGGGTGGTCGACAATGGCAGCTCGCATCGCGGCCAGGCCGCCGCGGACCGGCTCCAGGTGGCGCACCCGAACGCCGTCATGGTGCACCTGCCCGTCCATGCCAGCTGGCTCAACCAGATCGAGATCTACTTCTCCATCCTTCAGCGCAAGGTACTCACGCCTGCCGACGCCCTCTCGCTCGCCGACCTCGCAGCCAACATCCTCGCCTTCGAAGCCGGCTACCAGGAGATGGCGGCTCCTTTCGAATGGAAGTTCACACGCGCTGACCTTGATGCTCTCCTGAACCGGCTATCCGTCCCACTCGCGGCTTGAATACGTGATCGAACTTTCTGGCTGAAGCACTAAGTGGCGAGGGCAGCTCTCGAGCTGCCCCCGCTCGGGGGGAGGTAGTCTTCGGCGCAAACACCGAACGACGCGACCATCGCGCCATCCTGATCCTCCGATGGGTTGATGTTGGGGACACGGGCGTAACAGCGTCCATAACCGCGATGCCTCGGCCCTCGCGGCTCGGGCCTCCCCGAGCATGCCTCCAGCGCCGCCGGCGGTCGGGCGCTGGACAACTCGCACGGGGGACGATCCCGCTCCGAAGCGGTGGCATCGCGCCGTGCAGGCGCGAGTCACCTCAATATGTGCAGCCCGCCCGTGCGGGCCACGGGCCGGGGCATCGCAGTAGGAGAAACTGACGTGCGCGTTGACGAGCTGCTCGGGCAGCCGGACAGGGTCAATCGAGCTCAAGACGAGCCTCGAGCGTCAGATCGAAGCCCGGGGAGTCCGGGTCAGCGCGGCCGAGCAGAGGGACGCCCAGTTGGCGCCAAGCCGTGATCCGGCCGCTCGCTGGAGGCAGGTAGAGGCCGAACGCGAGAACTGTGCCACGATCATCGCCATCGAGGACCTGTTCGAGGCCGCACAGACGTTCGCCAAATCCCGCCGCGGTAGCTCTCCTACCGGCGGAATCGCCCTGTCTTACATGCCCACGCCATTCGACATACGCTTGCGCCGGAATGCGGACTTTTCGTCTTCCTGACCAGAACCGCGCTGAGCCGGCCTTTGCCAACGCGGTACCAATGAACGCGCCGGAGCCGCCGTTCGCACCCAGACGTGAGGCGCATCCCGATGGCACGCTGGGCCCACGGGCACAGCAGGTCGCTCGCCGCAGGTGCCGACGCGCAAGTCGCAGGCCCCGCGCCCTCGCTGTTACGGAGATTGTTACGGCCCGGGTTCGAGGCTTGACGTTAGTCGGCGTGTCAGCACGGCGCCGGAGAAATGGAGGACACACCTTGGCAACGCAAGTAGGCCCGGCGACGCAGACGTTCGACTCGTTCGCCAGCGAAGATGCCTATGTTCACGTCAACGAGGAGTTGGTGGAGCGGATGTTCGAGAACGTTCCTGCCCGCCATCGTTACCAAATCCTGGACATGGCGGCCGCGACAGGGTTGATGACCCGGCTGGCCCACAGAAGGGCCACCAGGATCGACGTCGAGATCGACTCCGTGCTCCTCGACGTCGATCTGCCGACGCTCGTGCGAACGCGCGAAGGGCGTCCTCCTCCCGCCGTCAGGGGTTACGTCGGTGCGTCCGCCGACCGGCTTCCGTTCTCGGAGGCGTTCGACCTGGCGATCTTCGCCAACTCCATACACCTGCTGTCCGAGCAGGCAAAGGCTGCTTCGCTGGTGGAGACCTGCCGCGTCCTGCGCTGCGGGGGCGTGCTGGGCGTCAACAGTGCCTTCTATGGAGGCGCCTACCCCACCGACAGCCGGCCGTTCTACGGTCGCTGGATCCGCCGAGCCGTCGCCGAGATGAACCGTTCTCTGCCCCAAAGGACGAAGGCCGCAGCCGCGCAGGCCAGGCGGTGGCTCTCGCCGGGGGAATACGAGGATCTGATCGTCGGCGCCGGGTTCCGGATCCGGGAGATGCGCGAGCGCCGCATGCTGCTCGGCCCGGCTGCCCTCTGCGCCATCAGCAGCTATAAGGAGTTTGCGATGGGCGCTCTCCACGCCGTCGAGGAGGACGCCCGTGAAGCCTGCCGCGCGCTGCAGTCCACCGTCGAGCAGGCCCTCCTCGACGTCGGTCTGACATACCTTCCGCACAACTGGCTTGAGATCATCGCGGTAAAGGTCTGATCGCTGACTCCGCAGGGCGGCGGTCTCCGGTTCGTTCCTGCGGCTCATCGCCCGCGGATGCGGCCACGGGGTCGGGGCTCTGCCATACCAACCCGGCCGGTCCTCAGCCTCGCGCGGGCCCCGGCGAACCGTGGCCCGCGCGAGGAGGGCGGTGTTGAGCCAGATGGCTCGGTGACTGGGCCGGCCTACTCCCTCGTCTTTCATCCCGAGGCATAGCCACTGCAGGGTGTTCTGTTACTGATTTTGGTATGGGTGTGCACCGACAATCGTCACCACCATGAGGAAAGGTGACAATCCGCAGCGGTTGGACGTCGCGGCCGCGATACGCGGCGCCGTACCGAGCAGGCGATGGAGGGAGAGCAGGAGATCCGCACGGCATCACTAGAACAGGCGGTCTTCTGGCGTGACACGTACCAGGAGATCCTCACCATGGAGGAAGGTGTCCTGGCACGCATCCGAGAACTCACCATCGCGACGCGGTCCAAGACCGCGCGTCGCGAGGTCGAGCTCTCGAACGTCCCCGTTATCGCCGCCCAGGTGGAGCGGTTCCGCTCGCGGCTCGGGTACTGGGAGACTCGTCTGGTCGAGCTCGACGGCGACGGGCGCGTTGCGAGAACGAGGGAGGGGTAGGACGGCGTAGCGTTTCGGCGTGTAGATCACCGGCCAAAGGTGCTCCATTGCCCAGGACATACAGAGGGGCCGGACGATGTGCCTGGCCTCGATTGATTCGTCCGCCGGGCATCCTGTCGGGACGCTTCGGGATCGGCGACTTGGAGGAGACCATCCGCAAGGAGCGCGTCGACCGCGACCAACTCACCATCCACGCCGACCGGCTTAAGTGACGGTGAACGGTTCTTCGGCATGGCGAGCGCTCGTCTGCCCGGTCGCCGCGGCTCTGTTCCGGATCTATGCCCTGCTCGGCCGGGCGAAGGGCGAACAAGTGACCGCGCGGGACGTCCACGACGCCTGGGCGGCATGGGCGCTCCAGGCCAAGCCGGATCACCCCGCGATCGTGCCGTTCGAGAAGCTGTCGCCCGAGACGCAGGCGAAGGATGAGCCTTACGCCGCGGCCACCAGTTCCAGCCGCTGGGCGAACAGGATCTGCGTCGCGGTGTTGCCTCTCAGTGATATCGGAACGTCGCGAGGGAACTGCGAGGAGAGCAGGACCCCGAGACCGAACGCCCTTCCCTCCCGCATGAGGACCTGCAGAGCCGTTGAGTCACCCAGCCGCCATGCCTCGTCGAGCCCCAAGATCCAGCGCAGTCGGGGCTCCTGCGGCCGCCGCACCAAGGTAGTGGTAGAGGGCACGGACCAGGAACTCGCCGACCGCGGCCTTGGTCTGCCCTCGCTCCTCGTCCCCGGGCAGATGCGACAGCCTGATGACCGCTCCCCGCTCGAGCAGTGTCGCCGAACCCGTTGCCGGACGCGGCGAACAGGTTGAGGCGAAAGAAGCGCGCCAAGCGCGAGAGAGCGGTGTCCCCGGGTCCAGGTGGCGCGCGCACGTCGTCGAAGGTGGGATAGACGGTGCGGCCGCGTGGTCGGAAGACGCCGAGCGGCACCTCGTCCTCCTCATAGGCAGCGGCGACCGCCTGGGTCAGCCGCTGTGCCTGCTGGTCGCCGAGGCCGCCAGATCCGCTGCAGGACCTGGGTCACGTCATCAGCATCGTTTTGGGTGTCTGCCTCGCCAAACTCGTCGACCGGCGGTGCCAGCGGGTTGAACGGCAGCTGCAAATGGCCGGCCTTGGGGGCGTAGGCGGGAAGATCCAGATCGCGTGCCCAGTCGACGCCGAAGGCATCTGGTGCCGACCAGTCGCCTTTGAAGTCGATTACCAGAGGAGTGATTCCGGCTTCCAGCAGGCCGGCGAGGATGGCCTTCGCCCCCTGCGTTTTCCCGCTCCCCGTCTGACCGGTGATCAGGAGATGTGGGTTCTCCAGCCGGCACGCAGGCAGGTAGGGGTCGTACCACATCTGCTGCCCGCCGGCGATCCCGAGCGACGCGCGAGGGCGGTCATCTCGATCGTCGTCGTCGCTCGGGCTCACACTCACTGCGACCTGGCGCCCGCCGCCATCGGAATCGGAGTGCTCGTCGCCGCGGATAGCCGTCTCCGCAGCCCAGTCCCCACGCAGCAGCCACGAGCGGCGCGGCTCGGAGATCCCCTCGAACGCCCGCCCGGATCACCTTGGCGTCCAGGTGCGGGTTGTCCTCGAAGCTGGCGCGAACGACGACCCGCTCGTCGGGCGCTCTCTCGCCGCTGTGTCGAGGAGCCCGAAGCGGCGAGCGATCCACTCCCGGCCAGGGCCATCCGGCGATGCTGCAGCGCGGATCACCGGCTCGGTCTTCCGATCACTCGGACAAAGGTGACTGAGAAGTCGGAGGTACTCCTCCTCGCCGAATGCCGCCAGGTCGTCGACTCCGATCACCTGATAAGCACCGGCAGGCTCGGAGCGACGATGGCTGAACATCAGCGTCGCACCAGATGGGAAGCGCCACCTGCGCTCACCCGAGTCCCACCGGGCATCGGTTCCCGCGAGCCAGATGCGGGTCATCGCCAGCAGCGCCGAACCTGTCAGTTGGGGAGTGACGAGCAGGCCCGAGCAGTCGGTGCTCTCCAGGCGCGAGAGGACGGCGAGCAACACCGCCGCCGTCTTGCCCGCCGCAGCGGTGCCGGCGAAGAGCGCTTCAGCCCTGGTCGTGGTCAGGAAGGCCGCCTGCTCGAGGGTCGGCTCGACCGGCAGGTAGGGGCTGCGCGCCACCTGTTGCAGCAGCCTCGCCACCCTTTGCGCCTCTCTGGCCTCGGTCGAGCTCGCGCACCATCCGGATGACGGCAGCGACCTTGTCGGGGGGGATGTCGGCATCGGCATCGTTTCTCGGTTCATCGTCCACTCGTTCGCGATCGAGGCGCTGGAGCGCGAGCTTGAGCGCAGCGAGCGGTGCCCGCCAGTCGCCACAGGCGATCGCGACCTCGATCGCACGCTCGGCCATCTCTGCCAGCACCAGCACTTTCCGCCTTCGCGCGCGATAAACGTGGTCTCGAAAGTCGGGGAACATCGAAGCATGCCGATGGAAGGTTGCCCGACTGACACCGACCACCATGCAGGCGTCGGAGATCGTGAGCCCTCGCTCGATCGCCAGCATGAGATCTCGCTCCACATCTGAAGTGATCGCCGGCGGGCGACCTGGCGCTCGCTTCTGCAGCGCCTGGTCTTGCTCGACTTGCACTGCCATCTCAGCCGCCCCTTCCGGCAACCACGACCGCGCGGTGCTCGGTGTCGACGTTCGGGCGCGGCGCGACGTGCCGCTGGACGTCGGGCTGGTCATCCGATTCCTCCAAACCTCGTTCGATCGTGTGCCACGCCTCTTGGCAGCGCTCGAAGGCGCGGCGGCGAGCTCGGATCGCACCTCGGCGACGACGCAGCGACCTGCGTCGGATAGCAAGCTCGCGCTCCTCGATGACCAGCGCCTGCTCCTGCTCGGCGAGCTGCGCCTCCACCGCGTGCGCAACCTCGTTCAAGCTCATGGGCTCTCGCGTAGCAGATACGCCCGATAGTTTGTGAGTTGGTCGAGAATCCGAACTGCAACGAGGCGCGGCGCCGCCGTCTATCCTCGCTTCGCGGTCTTTCGAGCTCGGGGCCGTTTGGCGACCGCCTGCCTGAGCGTCGCGCCGGGGTTGAACCGCGGCGTCCGAGACGCCTTTACCTTGATCGACTCGCCGGTTCGAGGATTGCGCCCAATGTGCGCTGGCCGTTCAACAACGTGGAATTTGCCGAACCCGGTGATCGACACCTCTTGTCCGCGTTGCAAGCCGTCTCGTATCGCGTCGAGCACTGTCGCGAGGATCTCACTGGCATCGGCTTTGCTCAGGTTGGTCCGTTGCGCGATGTCGTCCACGAGTTCTGCCTTGTTCATCGGTCCTCCAGTCCATGTGTTGTGACGGCGCCGCTTGGGAGTCCAGCCGCTTCTTCGCAAACGAGCCAGGGCGCAACCGGGTCACATCCTCTCATGACTCGCCGGACGATGCCTGTCGAAGGCCTCCTTCAGACGGATTGAGCGGCCGACCGTCGCAGAGGAGGTGGCCGATCACCTTCCACTCCGTGCCTCAATGGTGCTGAACCATGCTCGTCACCGACCTCCGCCATTTCCTCGGTATGCCAAACGAGTCTCACGATGCCCGCACGAAGCATCGCCGATCACCTCGAGTCGATCGCTCAGTCCTTGGCGCAAACCGTCAACTCTGGCCGCGACTCCGCCTCACAGCGACGACCTGCCGGGGGTCGAGGTATTGGTCGTGCGACTCGTCGGTCACCCGCAACGACGGCTCGCCGCGGTCTGAGGAGGACGCCTCCAACTCCCTAAGCACTCCCATCACCTTCCCGCCGCCAGCGAGCGTGAACTCGTATCGGCGACCGACGGTGAGCCGAGTCACGTCGAAAGAGGCAAGCTCTGCGGCTCCGTAGTCGGGATCCGACTTCTGCCCGGCCGACAACTCGCTGGTCGGCTCGGCATCGAGAATCTCCGGCCGCGGCAGCGTCGTCTCCCCATTGGTAGAGGTCGCTGGCCGGCTTCCGTCTGGTGCCGTGCACCCACGCTTGACGCCGGCGAGCAGCTCACGCGCCCGGTCGACCTCGAGAAGCGGCGTCTGGACCTGAATGCCCGAATCGATCCATTTCCAAATGCCGCGTCCCGGGATGCCCGCCGGGATCTGGCTCGCGGTCACGTCGCCAGGACCGAGCAGGATCTGGGACTGGATCGCGTCGCGCGTACGGAAGGCCAGCGTGGCACCCATGTTCGACTTCGCCTGGCCCTCGACGATCGTCAGCCACCCTCCCTACCCCGCGACGGCCTCGGCACAGCGCCGAGGCCGTCGTTGCTTGTCGCCTCCCGACCTACCCCAGGCTTTGCTCAGCAAGCAATCTGTTCGATGATGCCGGCCCACAGACATGTCGATCCTTTGGCCGGCACCGACTGACCCAAACATCATATGCCAACCGCCGCAGAAAGGTGATAACGGCACCCGGGCAGGCATCTCAGGTTGGAAATGCAGCCTGCCCGCCAGCGCGGCTCCGGGAGCCCTGCACCATCAACCCCGGCCGACCATGGCTCTGGCCCCCAAGCTGCGTGTTCTCCGGGTCTCGGTACCCGACACGAACCAGCCGGCGGCTGTGATCTGTCGTGTTCACGTAGGAGCCGTGAACGGTGTAGATGCTGAAGCAGACGATGTCCCCCGCCTTCGCCGGTACGGGCACCGTGTCTTCCAGGCGATATTCGTCTGTGGGGAGGTGCGGAGAGCAAGGCCCGGCTTCGGTCTGCGTGATGTGCTCGATCTTGCCAAGCTTGTGAGAGCCGTCCAGGAATCGGATCTCGCCGTTTTCATGAAAGGTGTCGTCAAGGTGCACCAGAACGTCAACGTAGCGACCGTCGGTGTGCGGATAGAAAGGATCGTCCTGATGCATCGGGAAGGGATGACCGGTCTCAGGTGGCTTCACATGCAGCGTGGAATGATGCAGTTCGACATCCGGTCCCAGGAGGTCCGAAACCGCCTCGGTGAGGCGTGCATGAGTGACCGCACGGCACCATGCGCTTGAATAGAGCTGAAGGTCGTGGAGCGCGACGAGCTCCGATCTCTTCTCTACCTCCGCCGTCATGTACCGCTGCCGCCAGGGCCCGCTCCAGCCGCTCGATCGTGTGGCCCACGTCCCGATGATCCAATCGAGGGCCTCACCGAGCTCGCGCGTCTCCTCCGGGGAGAAGACGCCGGGCACGTGCAGGTACCCGTGCCGGTAGAAGAATTCCTTGTCCGAATCGGCCAGCATGCGTTCCACTCCTCACAGTGATCGGCGTTTGAACGAGCGTCGTCGTGATCGCGGCCGAGCCACTCCTGGGCGGCCGCACCGCTCATCCGCGGACCGTCCGAGCCTCCAACTCCTGGCGCAGCCGGGCCGCCAAGCTGTCGTCGATGGTCACATCCTGCCGGCGGACGACGGCGCCCGGCTCCACGGCGGTACGCAAGCGCGCGCCCCGGGCGAGACCGATCGGAAGCGCCCCGCGGGCAAGGCTCTGGGAAGCGGGCGCGAGCCGGCCGTAGACCGTGAAGCCGCCCTCGCCGTCGAGGCTCTCGCCCGCCTGTAGGCGGCGCTTGGCGACCGTCATCACATCTCCCAGGAACTCGGTCCCGACCCCGGTCGGCTCGCCGCGCACGGCGGCCGACGCTACGCTGACGTTCACCTCCAGCCCGATCAGGTGACTCGGGCGGTACAGCGACCCGATGCGTCCGGTGCCGTCGGTTGGGACCGCATACTCGGCCAGGCACCGGACCGCGTAGTCCGTTCGCGGCTCGAACGTCACGTACACACCCCAGCGGAGGTCGCCCTCGATCGGGGTCCCGTCGCGCCGCAGGCTGGACACGACCTCGACCGTCCCCCGCCGACCGAGGGCGCCACCCATCTCGAGAGGGCGCAACACCGAGGCCAACTCCGCGATACCCGCGGGAGGGAACGTCAGGCCCTCGTCCTGGGGAGCCAGCCCGGTCGCGTTGGCGACCGCCGCCATCTCGATGGCGGACTTGGTTCCGTCCAGGAAAGAGTTGAACATCTGAGGGTTGTAGTCGCCGGTCGCCACCTGCTCGGCGGTGAATCCGAAGTGGTCCCACACGGTGTCCGGGGTCGACTCGTGGTAGCTCGGGAGGTACTTGGTTCCTTTGCCCGCCGCCACCACGTCGAATCCCGAGGTACGCGCCCAGTCGACCAGCTCGCAAATCAGCGCCGGCTGATCGCCGTACGCCATCGTGTAGACAACCCCGGCCCGGGCGGCCTGTTCGGCCAGGAGTGGTCCGACCAGGCAGTCAGCCTCGACGTTCACCATCACGACGTGCCGGCCGGCAGCGATCGCACGACTCGCGTGCAGGGCCCCGGCGAGCGGGTCGCCCGTCACCTCGAGCACCACCTCCAGGCCAGGCGTCTCGATCGCGGCCTGGGCGTCATCGGTGACGTGCGTGCCGCCCGTGCGCAGCGCCTCCTCCACGGTCGCGGCGGCGAACCTCGCCTCCGGCCAGCCGGTCCGCCGCAGCGCAGCTCGCGCTCGCTCCGGCCGCAGATCCGCCACCCACAGCACGTGGATCGCGGCCAGGTCCCGCGCCTGTGCGAGGTACATGGAGGCGAACTTCCCGGCGCCGATCACGCCCACGCGTACGGGTTCCCGGTCCGACACGCGCTCTGCCAGGAGTCTCGAGAGATTCATCCCGGATCCGCGGCGCTCATCCGTCCAGGTGCCGGCGCACTGGGGGCCGACTGCCTGGCCTCGTTCACCACTTGCCGACCAGGCTGACGTCGTCGGGGTTGATCAGGTCGGGTGCGGTCCAGCCGTCGAGGTCGTACTCGGCAAGGCACTGCTCGGCGAACCCCTTGTAGTCCTCCAGCATCCCCTGGCCCCGCTGGGCCTCCATGATCTCGGTGCGGATGGCCTCGTGGTTGCCCGAGTAGTTGCGCTCGTAGAGCTCATGGCGTCCGCCGAACTCGGTGCCGACCGCGTCCCAGAGCAGCTTCATGAGCTTGACCCGGTCGACGGCGCTGTAGCCGCTGGAGCCCCGCAGGTAGGTGTCCAGGTAGCCCCGAATCTCGGGCACTTTGAAGTCCACCGCATTGGAGTTGAGGTAGATCAGACCGCTGGCCACGTCCTGCTCGATGATCTCCTTCACCCGCGGGTAGCCGATGGTCATGAACCAGCGGTAGGTCAGGCCGTAGTGCAGGTTGGGCAGGAGGGCGCCGTCCTTCCAGGGCTCCGGGTTGCGGGCCATGGCGTCGGTCAGGGCCCAGAACAGGTTGCGCCAGGCCAGCACCTCGCCGAAGCGTGTCTGGACGCCCCGGAAGTCCTTGGTGCCGGTCACCTCCAGCGCCTTCAGGAGCAGGCCGGCGATGAAGTCAAGCTTCACCGCGAGTCGTATGCAGCCGTGGAAGGTGAAGCGAGGGATGAAGCCCGATTGGGGGAAGAAGGAGTTGGTCTTGTCGGCGTCGCCGTAGACGAACACGTTCTCCCAGGGCACCAGCACCCGGTCGAGAATGAAGATGGTGTCGTTCTCGTCGAACCGGCTCGAGAGTGGGTAGTCGAACGGGCTGCCCATCACGTCCGCGGTCATCGAGTAGGAGGGCCGGCAGATCAGCTTCATGCCTTGCGCGCCCATCGGTATCACGCAGATGAGCGCGAACTCACGGGCCTTGATCGGCAGTCCGTGGTGGGCGATGAAGTTGTACTGGGTGATGGCCGAGCCGGTGGCCACGACCTTGGCACCGCTCACCACCAACCCCCGGTCGGTCTCCTCCACCACGTGCACGAACACATCCCGCACCTCGTCCGGCGGCCGGTTGCGGTCGACCGGTGGGTGGATGATGGCGTGGTTCCAGTAGTAGACGTGCTCCTGAGCCTCGCGGTACCAGCGCCGCGCATTCTCCTGGTAGGGGTCGTAGAAGTCGGCGTTGGCGCCCAGAGTGCCCAGGAACGCGGCCTTGTAGTCGGGGCTGCGACCCATCCACCCATACGTGAGGCGGGCCCACTCGGCGATGGCGTCGCGGTCGCCCACCATATCCTCGACGCTCCGCGGCGTCCGGAAGAACTTGTGCGTGAAGCCTCTGCCACCGCCGTCGGTGGGCGCGGTGAGCACGTTCTGCTTCTCCGGGTCGTGGAGTGAGTCGTAGAGCCGGGCGGTCATGCGGACCGCGTTGCGAAAGGCGGGGTGGGTGGTCACATCCTTGACCCGGTCCCCGTAGATCCAGACCTCGCGGCCGTCGCGGAGGCTTTCGATGTACTCGTCACCCGTCAAGGGTCTGGTCGCCATCCCGGCCTCGGTCCTGGCGGCGGAGTCCTGCTCAGTCACGGCGCTAGCTCCTTCTCTCCTCCGGTCCCGACGCGGCGAAGGCGTCGATGTGCGCCCCCATTATCCGCGCGCCTCGCGCCGTCCAGCACGGTCGCAGGATCGGTGACGGAATCACTTTTCATCACTCGCGACCTGTGCCCGCATCTCCCCCGGGGCACGCTGAGTGACGCGCCCTGCGATCTACGGCACCTCGGCAGGGCGCGGGCCTTCAGACTGGATGAGCGGCTTCGAGTGGCCCGGCGTGGGGCTCGCGCACCGCGCACCTGATATCGGTCAAGAGGGGGTCTTCCAGACCATGGCGGTGGCCTACCCGTATCTCTTCGAACCCATCGCGGTGCGCGGTCGCGAGATCAATAACCGGATCGTCTCGACCGCCCACAACCCGAACTGGGATCCGGATGGTCTCATCTCGCAGAAGCACGTCGCTTATCACGTGCGGAAGGCCCAAGGCGGTGCCGGGCTCGTGATGGTGTTCGGTTCCGCCAACGTCCACCGGTGGGCGGGCGCGTTTCCGGATTCCATTCGTTTGTGGGATCCGCAGAACGAGCCAGCCCTGCGACGCCTCGCGGATGGCGTCCATGCGCAGGGTGCGCTCGTCATGTCCCAGGCCAGTCACCTTGGACACCGAGGCAACTCACTGATCACCGGGCGCCCCCTGCAGGCCCCCTCCGAGGTCATACAGCCGGTGAGGCGTGAGATCCCCCACGTGCTGGGCCAGACGGAGATCCGTGAGATCGTCGGTTCCTTCGCCGGGGCCGCAAGGAGACTCGAGCGGAGCGGGTTCGACGGCGTGGAGATCACGTCCTTCGGCGGCCACCTCATCGAACAGTTCTGGAGCCCGACGGTCAACCTGCGCGAAGACGTCTATGGCGGCGACTTCGAGGGACGCGTCAGGTTTTCGGTCGAGGTTGTCGACGCCGTGGCGAATGCCGTCAGCGATCGGTTCCTGATCTCGTTTCGCCTCACCGGAGACCCGCTCTACGACCTCATCGGCCTCGATCAGGCGGACATGCTGGCGATCGCGCAACGACTCGACGCCCTGGGGCGCATCGACTTCTTCAACGTCTCCGGAGGCACCGGCAACACGCTGGAGTCGCAGGCGGCGGTCGTCCCCGGAGACACGTTCGCCCCCGCCTGCTTCCTGCCGCTTGCGCGACGCATGAAGGAAGGGTTGTCGGTGCCGGTACTGTCGGCCGGCCGGATCCTTGATCTCGAGACGGCGGACGCGGCACTCGGCGCCGGCGACTGCGACCTGGTCGCGATGACCCGGGCCATCATCGCCGATCCCGACTTGCCCGCCAAGGCCCGGCGCGGAGACAGCGGTCGGATCCGCCCCTGCATCGCGATCAACGAGGGTTGCATCGGCCGGGACTATCAGGGATTGCCGATGCTCTGCTCGGTCAACCCGGCGATTGCCTGGCCGGATCTCGATGAGGCCGTGCCCTCCGGTGAGCCGAGTCGGGTGGTCGTCGCCGGCGGGGGGCCAGCCGGCATGGAGGCCGCGCGCGTGGCCGCGGAAAGCGGCCATCGGGTGATCCTGTTCGAAGCGCTCGGGGATCTCGGCGGCCAGATCGCCGTGGCTGCTCGAGCGCCCGAGCGTCCCCACCTGAGGCGCCATCTCGCCTGGTTGACGCGGGAGCTCAGGCGACTCGGCGTCGAGGTCCGGCTGGGGATGCCTGCCACCGCTCGGCTGGTCCTCGAATGCGATCCGGCGGCCGTCGTCGTCGCGACCGGGGCGGACACGCAGCTTCCGGACGAAGCCATGGGACTGTCGGTTCGCACCGCCACCGATGTGGACGTCCTGCAGGGGCAGGTACCGATTCCCGACGGCGCGCGCGTGCTGGTCTTCGATCGCGAGGGGTTGAACCGTGGAGGCAGCATCGCCAACTTCATCGCCGAGACCGGAGCAGTGCGAGTTGAGCTGGCGACGCCCTTGCTTGCCGTGTGTCAGGACCTGGACCCCACGCAGCAGCCAGGGATGATGCGCCGGCTCGCGCGAAATCGTGTCGCCGGCTCACCGAATCAGGGCCTGCTGCCTCCTCGGGACGGTCTGGTGCGGCTGCGGGACGTGTGGTCGGATCAGGTCCGCGAGGTGGCTGACATCGACCTTGCCGTCTTCGTCGGGTACCGGCGGGCGGTGCACGGTCTGGAGGACCAGCTGCACGCTGCGAGACCGCGGCTCGAGATCCGGATGGCGGGCGACTGCATCGCCCCACGCCGGCTGCACGACGCCATCGCGGAGGGGGTGGGGGCCGGCCGAGCGGTCGGGTCGGGCAGCCGGGCACTGATTCCAGACGGAGTCGCGGCGTACTCGCTGCCGGCGCGGTGATCGAAGGTGCGGCAACGCGCCTCCGCGGCGGGTTGCTCGGTGCTCAACAGCGTTCCAGCAGCCAGGACGGCTGCCGATGCCGTTCGGGCTCCGACCCGAGCGGCCCCTCTGGCCTCCGTTCGATCGACGTCAGAGCTCGACCCGGGTCCCCACGCAGCTGGGAACGAATCGCTCGCCGAACACCCGCGCCAGCGCGTGCTGGCCTCGCCAGCCGGTGCAGTGGCCGGGGACGACGATCTCGGGATTCAGGGCGGACAGGTCCGCGCACGTCCGATCGATGATCGGCTCGAAGATCGGTCCGCTGAGGTGGAAGCCGCCCATCACCGCGCACAGCCGCTCGACGCCGGTCAGGGCCTGCGCGTAGCGCGTGGTGTTGACCACGCCCGCGTGGCCGCAGCCGGTGATCACGACCAGGCCCCGGTCGCGCACGTTCACGATCACCGCCTGGTCGTCGAGGACCAGCGGATCCGGCTCCCACCGGTCTCCGCGCCACGCTTCCTGCACCGGGAATCCCGGCTCGTACCCGGTCGTCCGGTCCACCTCGCCGGTGAGCAGAACGGTGTCCTGAAACAGAAAGCTGGGCTGCCGCTCGTCGATGACCTGGAAGCCGGCGCCCTCGAGAGCGCCCCGGCTGGTGGTGGGGATCTCGAGCGGATCGCGGCCCGGAAGCACCACCCGGCGACGGTTCCAGAAGTCCGGGTGGATCAGCACGGGCAGGTTCGCCCGACCGAGGCTGCGGATCAGACCGTCGAGACCGCCGGTGTGGTCGAAGTGGCCGTGGCTCAGCACGATCGCCTCCAGGTCGCGGGGATCGACCTCGAGACGGCGCATGTTCTCCACCATCCCGTCCGGCGCTGACGCCGCAGTCGAACAGCAGCCGGTGGGTCTGCCCCGCGGTGGTCACCGTCAGCAGCACGGAGAACCCATGCTCCGCGATGAGCTGGTCGGGGCCGAACCCGCCGGTCATGGTCGCGACCGGCAGGCGGCCGGTGGTCGCCCCGGGGCCGCTTCGGTGGGCCGGCCCCTGATCCGGCATGAAGAGGTCGTAGACGTTATCGACGAGCGTGGTCACGGTCAGGGAGTCCACCGGCTTCAGCGGGACGCTGAGGTCTGGCCGATGTTCGGTGTACGAAGGCGTCCAGGCTGGAGGCCGGCTGTGAGCGGTATCGGTTCCACACACGACCTTCGCAGTCTAAGGTCGGCTGGCGGCCCCCGCAACGTCCTCGGAGTCGGCCGTTGGTGCACCAATCGCCCCCTTTGCGCCACTCGGAACAGGCGGTTGGTGCACCAGTCGCCCTTTGCAACAACATGGCCGTGCGGTGGGTTCGAATCCCACGCAGAGATGCGCTTGCTTTCCCCAGGCGGTGCTGTATAGACTCCGACCGCTGGGGGCAGACGGTTTCGCGGAGGGGACGTGGCATGCGGGGCGCACGTGCGGTTCTGGCTGTGTTTGTCGTACTCGGAGCGGTGGTCGCGTGGACACTGTTCGTTCCGTCTGCTGGGAGGGCTCAAGCTCCACCCTCCACGCAGCGGGTGATTGTCATCTTCAAGGACCAGGAGCCGAACCTGCCGGCGACCCCGGCGCTGGTCGGATCGCGCCGGCGGGCGATCCAGGCCATCCAGGCGCCGGTCAACGCGGAGCTGGCGGCCGGCGGAGCGAGCAGTGTGCACTCGTACACGGTGCTGAACGCGGTGTCGGCGACCGTCTCGTCGACCGAGAAGTCGCAGCTGCAGTCGAACCCGTCGGTCAGCGAGGTGATCCCGGACCAGGTGATCCAGCTCGCACCCGCCGAAGGCACCGGCCTGGCCGCTCCGGCCAACAGCAATGTGCCCGCCTCCAGCGTCTGCGCGCCTCGGGGCCAGGCGCAGCTCGATCCCCAGGCGCTCGAGACGATGCACGCCGACTCCGACCAGGCGGGCGCCCAGACCGCGCGCTCAGTCGGCTTCACGGGGGCCGGGGTCACCGTCGCCTTCATCGCCGACGGTCTCGACATCGACAACCCGGACTTCATTCGCGCGAACGGTCAGCCCGTGTTCGTGGACTACAAGGATTTCAGCGGGGAGGGCACCGGCGTACCGACCGGCGGGGAGGAAGCGTTCGGCGATGCCAGCTCGATCGCAGCGCAGGGCCGGGAGGTCTACAGCGTCGCGGGTTTCGGCCCGCATGCCGTGACCGGCACCTGCAACATCCGGATCGAGGGGGTCGCCCCCGGGTCGAGCCTTGTCGGCCTGGACGTCTTCGGAGCCGAGGACGCGGGCTTTAACTCTTCGTTCCTGCAAGCCATCGATTACGCCGTCGCCACCGATCACGTCAACGTCCTCAACGAGTCGTTGGGCAACAACTACTACCCGGACGATCAGGCAAGCCTGGACGCGATCAAGCAGGCGAATGACAACGCCGTGGCGGCGGGGACGACAGTCAGCGTGTCCAGCGGAGACGCCGGCGTCACCAGCACCATCGGCACACCCGCCACCGATCCCAACGTGATCTCGGTGGGGGCGTCGACCACCTACCGGAGCGACCTTCAGGACGGCTACGGTGGGGCGCAGTTCCCGGGCATCAAGAGCTATCTCAACAACGACATCAGCTCGCTCAGCTCCGGCGGATTCGAGCAGGATGGGCAGACAGTCGACGTCGTCGCGCCCGGTGAGCTCAACTGGGCGCTCTGCTCGACAGACACTGCCATGTATTCCGACTGCACCAACTATTACGGCCAAGCCACACCGGTGCTGCCCTTCGGCGGTACCAGTGAGTCGGCGCCACTCACCGCCGGAGTCGGCGCGCTGGTCATCCAGGCCTACCGCCAGGGGCACGGAGGCGCCAGCCCGACGCCGGCGGTGGTGAAGCAGATCATCGTCAGCACGTCCGACGACATCGGCTCGCCCGCGGATCAGCAGGGAGCCGGACTGGTCGACGCCTACAAGGCGGTGCTGGCGGCCGAGTCGTACTCGACGCCGACGACGGCATTCCGGCCTGCCGGCGAGACGCTGCTGCAAAGCACCGGCCAGCTCAACGCGACGGCGCGCCCAGGGGCGACCCAGACGCTGACCGACACCGTGACCAACCAGGGGGCGCGCACCCAGACGGTCTCGCTGTCCGGGCGCGCGCTGGGTTCCTACACGACGGCGCAGACGGCCACGGTCGCACTCAGCGACGCGTCGAGCCCGAAGAGCACCGACTGGCTCGGCGTCCCCGTCAACTACCAGGCCGTCACGTTCAACGTCCCCGCCGCTCAGGACCGGCTCAGCGTGTCGATCGCGTTCCAGAACGCGCTGACCGACGTCGACCTGGGCTACCTCGACGCCCGCGTCCGCCTGACGCTGGCAGACCCGAGCGGCGACCTGGCCGCTTACTCCGTGCCGCAGGGAGACGGTAACTACGGCAACGTGCAGGTGACCGAGCCGCAGCCGGGTAGGTGGACCGCGTACGTGTGGAGTCGGGAGGGGGCTGACGGCGGTACCCAGGGCCCGGTCCTGTTTGGGGCCCAGGTGGCGCAGTACATCCCGTTCGGTACCGTCAGCCCCAGCACCGTGACGCTCGCGCCGGGACAGTCGGCAGCCGTCACCATGGCGGTGACGACACCCGCGACCCCGGGTGACGCGGCGGGCGCGCTCGTGTTCAGCAGCGACCGCGGGCCAAGCTTCGGGCGGCTGAGCACGATTCCGGTCACGCTCCGGAGCCTGATCCCGAGCGGGTCCCAGGCCTTCACGCAGACGCTGACCGGAGGCAACGGCCGGGCGGCGAACACCGGTCAGACGTTCTACTACCAGCTGAACGTCCCCGCCGGCACGCCCGAGCTCAACGCGTCGGTGGCGCTGGCCGACAACCCGAACAATCCCTTCACGGAGTGGTTGGTCAGCCCCACCGGTGAGGCGCTCGCCCAGTCTTCCAACGAGCTGCCGAGCTCCACGGCGCCCGGCTACACCAACCTGTTCGGCGCCCAGGCGCACGTGCTGGCACCCGCCCCCGGCGCCTGGACCCTGATCGTGGGGTTCATCCCGCAGGTATCCGGGACGGCGCTGTCTCAGCCGTTCACGGTCAGCACCAGCGACCGGCCGGTGCCCGCCTCGGCGCCCGGCCTGCCGAACTCCGCGTCGGCGCCCCTGCGGGCCGGCAAGCCACAGACCTACGACGTGCACGTCACCAACAACGGTCCCGAGCCGGAGGCGTACTTCGTGGACCCACGGCTCCCGGGCAGCGCGCCGATGAGCCTGACCGCGCTGAACACGCCCGACACGACGGTGCCGCTGACCGTCAGCCAGCCGGTTCCGATCTATGAGTTCCCGACCCACACGACCGCGTTCACGGGTGTCGCGACGACGACCGACACGACGCCGATCCAGTTCGACGCGGAGGGCCCGTCGGGCGACCCGGACGTCATTTCCACGGTCGGAGCCGACGTCAGCGCATCCTTCGCGGCCGGCTCCATCGAACAAGGGGTGTGGGACATAGCCCCCACGGTCGCCGGACCCTTTGGAGCGACCGGCGCGGCGAGTGAGCCGGTCTCGACAACGATGGACATCTCCGCCGAGCCGTTCGACCCCGCGATCACGTCCCCGACGAACGACCTGTGGCAGCTCAGCGTCGATCCGTCGGTGGCACAGTCGTTCTCGCCCGTCGTCGTGGGACCGGGGCAGACCGCGACGATACCGGTGACCATCACGCCGACCGGACCCGCAGGCGCGCACGTCAGCGGCACCCTTTACATCGACGACACCGATCTGTTCGTCTTCCAGAACTTCCTCGACGACACCGGTGGTGAGGTCGCGGCGCTGCCGTACAGCTATACCGTGAAGTAGCGCTCGGGCTGCCGCGCCACCCGGCGCGGCAGCCCCTTCGCTGCACCGCGCTCGCGGGGCCGGTCCCCGTCCTGGGTCAAAATTCCCATGGTCCCGACCTGGCCTTCAAACTAGCCTCGGAGCATGGTGCTCGGTACCGGTGGGCCTGATCCGGCTCAAGCTGAAGCGACGTTGGTCCCCAGGCTGCAGGCCTACCTCAGCTCGGCGGTCCAGCAGCTCAAGACGTTCTCGACCGCCACCCCGGATCAGATCCGCGCGATCCTCGGGTTTCTCACGAACACGGACCTCGCCGTCTCCTCCTATCAGCCCTGGGGTGTCTGGCTGGCCGCCCGCGGTCGCCCTCTGCTGCAGCAGACCGTGGCAACCGCCCAAGCGGACATCCGGGGTGCGATCACCCAGTACCAGAGCCTCTACGAGACCGCGCTGAAGCATCTTCAGGAGCTCCAGGGAATCCACGACAAGGTGAACCAGGACGTGCAAAAGTCATGGCAGCAGATGCTTCAGGACACGGAGAACAGGTACGCCCAAATAACCCAGTCGATGCTCGGGACCATGGAAGGCGGCTGATCAGAGGAGTCCATCGCTATGCCAACAGGGTCGATCGACAACGCGCAGGTCGCCACCGTGCCTACCGTGGAAGCGGCGTCGCGGCCTCTTTGTGACCACTACCACAGCGAGGTTACAGGGAGTGCGAACCCCGAGCGCTGTACCGGCCGCTGCAGGCTTTACCAGCACAACTCGTACGTGAGCCACGTTTGTGGCAGCTGCGGCAAGAGTTGGTGAGGGGAGGCGCCAGGTAGGTCAGCGGACTGAGATCGGCCCCCGGGTCACCGCCGGGTCACGCCGAACGTGCGCGTGAAGGTGACCGGGTTGGCCTACTCCTCGGCGCGCACGATCCGTCCCTGGTGCCAGTCGTGGCGAAACACGTACACGGTCCGAAGCAGGCCGACCTGCGTGCCCGCAGCCTGGCCAAGCAGCGTCCCTACGTGGATACCGTGAGCGACGTGCTCGCCCACCGCGGCGCCGACGCCCCCAGGGCGGCGCTCGCCGCGGAGGTCGGCCTTGCCTGCTGCCACGCTGCACAGCGGGTGACAGGGGATCCGCTGCCCTGCTGGATGCGATCGCGGACTGCGGCCCGGGCTCAGGTCCCGCCCTCCCGGATAATCGAGCCATGCCTTCCGACTCCGGGCGGGTTCGAATCGACAAGTGGCTGTGGGCGGCGCGCTTCTACAAGACGCGTGCTCTGGCCAGCGAGGCCGTCGACGGTGGCAAGGTGCACGTGAACGGCGCCCGGGTCAAGGCGGCAAGAGCGGTCAACCCGGGCGACCGGCTGGAGATCCGGAGGGGGCAGGAGCAGTTCGAGGTCGTCGTGCGCACCCTCTCCGAGCAGCGCGGCCCGGCTTCGGCCGCTCAGGAGCTCTACCAGGAGACGGACGTGAGCGTCGCCAAACGGCAGGTGCTGGCGGACCAGCAGCGCGCGCTGGCTGCCGCGATGCCCCGCTTCGAGCACCGGCCCGACAAGCGCTCGCGCCGTGCGCTCGCGAAGTTCACGCGTCGGGAGGGGCGCTGAGTCCGGCTTCCCGATTGCGCTGCGGGGTTCACTGGCGCAGCATGAGTGCTGAGTGACACGCAACTTCGTCGCCGGAGTGCTCACGATCGGGCAGTCGCCGCGCGCCGACGGCATGAGCGCCGAGGTCGCTGAGGTGGCACGTGTCCAGGTCATCGAGCGAGGGGCCCTGGACGGCCTCACCCACCGGGAGGTCTCCGAGCTCGCCCCGCGCCCTGGAGGCGAGCTCCTCGTGTCGGAGCTCGCCGACGGGACCCCGGTTCGGCTCTCCCGGGACGCGATCCTCGGACGCCTGGAGGAGAAGATCGCGGAGCTCGAGGACGAGGGCGTGGGGGCGACGCTCCTCCTCTGCACGGGCGAGTTTCCTCCCCTCGCGCACCGCCGGCCCCTGCTCGTTCCCTCCGCCGCGCTTCGGGGCTCGGTGCTGGGCATCGCCGGTACCGAACGCGTGGCCTCGATGTTGCCCACCCTCGACCAGGCCGAGCAGGCGCGCTCCTGGTGGGGAATGCAGGGAGAGAGGGCTCCGATCCTGGTCGCCGCCGACCCGTACGGCGGCGACGCCGAGGTCGAGGTGGGTCGCCAGGCGCGGCGCGCGGCTGAACTCGGAGGAAAGGTCCTCTTCCTCGACTGCTTCGGCTTCAGCATCCACTTGGCAGGGATCGCGCGCGAGGAGTTCGGGGGCCCGGTCGTCCTCGCCCGGTCGCTCGCCGCCAGGTTGCTCGCCGAGGTCGCCGGCGCATAGCCGCCAGCTTCCGCCAACCCCGCGCCGCCGAGGGCTTTCGCACGGAGGGCCTCGACCCGCGATCCAACTCGCCCCGTTCCGCGCGAAACTGCGCCTCAGGGAGAGCTCTCAGGCGGTCCCGGCCTGCACCTTTGACGGCGTCCGCCCGGTTTCGTCCGTGGGGCGTGCGATCGGTCCCGGCTCGTCCAGGAACGCCCGCACACGGGCCTTCAGCGGCGAGCGGTCGTAGCCGCCCACCATGACCTGTGCCATCCGTACCGGGTCGCCGAAGAAGAAGAACTCGTAGACCTCCTGCCGGGAAGCGAACGCCGACGCGCTGGCGTCCCAGGCGAGGCGGAACAGCTTCACGCGGTCGATCCCGTCCAGGGTCGCCGACTGCAGGAAGCGATCGACGTCCTGTCCGGTCTCACCCTGGGTGTCGGCCTCGGTCGGGAGCCCGAAGAGCCCCGACGCGGCAAGCTGCCAGACGATCTGCTTGAGCCGCGGGTAGACGCTCGGGAACCAGTTGCGGGCCGTGTTGAGCGGGTTCCAGGCCGGCGTCAGGATTCCCCACTGGTTCGGTGCCGCGTCCGCCTCCGCAGCCCTGAGCACCGCCAGCAGGAGTTCGCGGACGTTGATCAGCTCCGCGATCTTCTCCTGGACGTGCTCGAACCGCTCGATCCCGATCGCGTCGCAGATGAGGCCGACCAACCCGATCAGGAACTCGGTCTTGGCCAGATCCTTGAGCACCACCTGGTGGGTCATGTGCACGATCGCACCGGTGTCGTTGTAGAGGCGCCCGCGGGTCAGCATCTCGGGATGCCCGACCATGAAGCAGCGCTCCCAGGGCACCAGGACGTCGTCGAAGATCGCGACCGCGTCCATCTCGTCGAAGCGGGAACCCAGTGGATGGTCGAAGTGGCTCCGGCCGTAGTCGAGGCTCTCGCGACAGAGGAACCGGAGTCCCTTGGAGTCACACGGGATCGCGAACGCGTACGCGTAGTCCTCGTCCTCGGGTCGCGCCTGGAGCACGGTCGAGGGAAGCACCAGGATCTCGTCGGCGATCGGACCGATGGTGGCCAGCATCCGGGCGCCGCGAAGCAGGATCCCCTCCTGGTTGCGGTCGACGATGACCGCCGCCTGGTACGGGTCGCGCTGCGCCGACGGCCCGACCGCGCGGTTGGCTTGCGGGTTGATCAGGGTGTGTGTCAGGAGGAGGTCGTTCTCGCGTACGTGTTCGTAGTAGGCCTGGATGTTCTCGCCGTAGCGCCGGTCGACGACACCGAACCAGGGTCGTGCCGACGCCAGCGCCATCAACGCCGCGTTCAGGTAGTCCCCGGTCCGGCCGAGCATGCCGAAGCTGGAGTCGGACCACAGCTTGGTGCCGGCCGCTCGCTTCTTCAGCTCCGCCTCGGTGTGCGGCTGCAGGAACGAGAAGCCGACGGGGTCGCCGGTCGTCGGCGAGCGATAGGTGAGCCGCTCCTGGTAGAGGGGGTCGTGTTGGAGGTCGTAGAGGGCGGCGTAGGACCGGGTGACCCCCCGGAAGGCAGGGTGCTCGCCGATGCCGGTGGTGACGCGCTCGCCGTGCACCCGGATGTCCCGCGTGGACGAGTTGAGGTCGCTGAGATAGCCGTCTCCGGTGCGCGCTGGCATTCGTCAAACCTCCTCAAACCGAGTCGTAGGGCAGTTCGTAGGGATCGTTGGGATCGATCGCGGTGATGGGCTGCGACTCAGGCGGCTGGGGAACCGCGATGAACCGGCTCCGGAAGAAGCCGAGCGCGTCGCCGTCCCGGCTGTCGGCAAGGATCACCCGGCCCACGACCATGGTGTGGTCGCCGGCCTCGACGCGGTCCCAGGGTACGCACCCGAAGTGGGCGAGCGCTTCGGGCAGGCGCGGTCCGGCAGGGCTCCAGGTGAATTCCGTCTCGAGGCGGGCGTCGTCGTCGCCGCCGGCGAAGCGGCGGGCGAGCTCATCCTGCCCGGCCCTGAGCAGGTTGACCGTGAAAGGCCGCCCGCGAAGCCGGTCGTGGCTTCGCGCCGCGCGCGCGACGGCGATCATGACCAGCGGCGGGCGGAGCGAGAGGCTGACGAAGCTGGAAGCGGTGAGACCCCACGCTCGTCCCTCGTCCTCGAAGGAGACCACGGTGACGCCGGTCGGGAAGTGGCCGAACCCGCGCCGGAGCTCGAGTTCGTCGAGCGCCATCACGGCGGGGCTGCCCCTGAAGCTGCCATGAACAGGGCGATTGTAGGGTGCCCCCCGCGAGCCGGCGTCGGCGCTCGGGCTCGGGGAGGTCCGCCCCGCTCAACCGGCCCACGCGCCGAGACGGGTCGCCTCCTGCCGCAGCTGGAAGTAGTTGGTCCAGGCGGCGGCTGCGCGCTGCAGAGCCGGCGGGCCGTCGCCTCCCTCGCGCGCGGCACGGGTAGCGTGATGCTGTGCCCAGCACCAGCGGTCGAACGCACGTTCCACGGTGGCCCGAGCCAGGCCGCGCCAGGGCTCGTCCGGTCCCCCTGGCGGACAGGGCGGCAGCGGCAGCTGCTTCCAGCGATCGCTCTCCCCGCCGGGCGGCGGGACACTGACGCCAGGGTGCCTGGGGTTCAGGTTGAGCCACCGCTGCTGCATGGAGAGGAGCAGGTCATGGGCCGCGGCCAGCGAGCGCGGCGCCGGCCGCTCCGGGAGCCGCGCGTCCGATCTGAGCCTGTCGATGCGCCGCCGCAGGGCCGCCGGCGTCAGCCGGCGATCGTGAAGGCGCAGGAGCTCGAGCTCGTCCAGCAGGTCGTCCGACCGCGCCAGCAGCGTCTGTCGAGGCAGGTCGCCGGGGTCGCCGGGCCCGGTCGACAGGGGCGGCAGCACTGCCGGAGCGATCGACCCGACGGACAGCGACGATGCCGGCAAGACAGGGGTCATGGCTTTCGAAGATAATCCGGATTTCGTCCGCGGCAAGCGTTTACAGACGGCGACCGACCTGCTCGACGGGATGTCCCTGCTGCTGCTCGCCGGCGGTGCCTCGCGCCGGATGGGACGGCCGAAGGCGCTGCTTCCGGTGGGCGGCATCACGCTCGCCGAATGGCAGGTCGAACGGCTCGGTGGAGCATTCGCCGAGACCCTGGTGGCGACCGGGCCGGACTCTCCGCTCCCGACCTCCTTGGAGCGCCTCCGGGTGCTCGATGCCTGGCCTGGTGCCGGTCCTCTGGCGGGGATCGATGCCGGGCTTCGCGCGGCTACCCGGGCGTGGGTGTTCTGCCTCGCGTGCGACCTCCCGCTGGCGAGCCTCGAGCTGGCCCGTCGACTGGCCGCCGCCGCCGCCGGCCACCAGGTGGCGGCTCCTCGTGTCGCCGGTCGTCCTCACCCCACCTGTGCCGTCTACGCACGGGGCGCCGGTCCTCACCTGCACCGGGCGTTGGAGAGCGGTGAGCGCCGGCTGGCGCGGGTGGTGGGGGAGCTGGACGTGGTCTGGCTCCAGGACGTGGACGTCCGGCTGCTCACCAACCTCAACACACCGGCCGACCTGACGAGCCTTGACGGCTGGCCGCCCGCCGGCGAACGTCCATAATGCCGGTCAGCCTTTGGGCTCACCGATTGAGTATCAAAACTGAAGGGGTGTTTCATTTTGAAGATCGTCGTGACCGTGAAGCAGGTACCCGACCCGAACGTGTCGCCGAGCCTGGATCCGGACAACACCGTGGCCCGCGAGCGCGAGTCGGTGCTGGACCCGGGCGACGAGTGCGGGATCGAGATCGCACTCCAGCTCAAGGAGGCCGACGGTGAGGGCGAGGTGGTCCTCTGCTCCATGGGGCCGGCGAGCGCACGCGACGCGATTCGAAAAGGACTGTCGATGGGCGCCGATCGCGGCATCCTGATCACCGATCCCGAGCTGGAAGGCGCCGACGCGCTGCTGACGGCACGGACTCTGGCGGCCGCGATCGAGCCCGAGTCGCCGGACCTCGTCGTCACCGCGACCGAGTCGTACGACGGGTCGACGGGGGTGGTGCCGGCGATGCTGGCCGAGCTGCTGCACCTGCCACAGCTCACGTTCGCCACCACGCTCCAGGTCGAGGATCGGCAGGTGAAGGTCCATCGGCAGACGGCGGACGGACACCAGGTGGTCGAGGCCGAGGCCCCCGCGCTGGTCTCGGTGACGGCTGCCATCGCCGAGCCACGCTATGCGTCCCTGAAGGGCATCATGGCCGCCCGTCGCAAGGAGGTGAAAGAGGTCTCCTTCGCCGACCTGGGCATCGAGAAGGGAGCGCCGGTGGAGGAGATCGTCGCCGTCGACGCCGCCGAGGAGCGATCGGCCGGCGAGATCGTCGAGGACGACGGCACCTCGGGCGTGGACCGGATCCTCGGGGTCCTGGCCGCGGCCAAGGTGATTTAGGAGCGTGGCCATGACGACGATCTGGGTGTACGCGGAGCTTGACGCGGGGGCGCTTGCCCCGATCAGCACCGAACTGCTGGCCTGTGCCAGGCAGTTCGGGGAACCGGAGGCGGTCACGCTGGGACCGGGCGCCGGCGAGGCGGCAGCGGTGCTCGGCGAGCACGGTGCGGTGCGGGTGCACCTCGCCGAGGACTCCGCCTACGCCGACTACCTGGCCGAGCCCGCCGTCGACGCCCTGGCCGGTCTGGTGGAATCGGGCGCGCCCGACCTCTTCCTCTTCGGGTTCACCCCCGACTCTCGCGACGTGGCGGCACGGCTTGCCGCGCGTCTCGGCATCGGGGTCATCTCCAACGCGCAGCAAGTGACGGTCGAGGGCGACGAGATAACGGCTCGGGTTCCGTACTTCGGTGGTGCCAAGGTGGCTACCTACCGGGCCGCGACTCGCCCCGCGATCGTCCTCGTGCGGCCCAAGTCGTACGAGGCGAGCGCGGTGGGAGGGACCGCGGACGTGGTCCAGATCCCGTCGGCACCCGACGCCGCCAGCCTCCGCAGCCGGATCACGGACCGTGTCGTCGAGGCGGCCGAGCAGGTCAAGCTCGAGGAGGCGGCGGTCGTGGTGGCCGGCGGTCGCGGACTCGGCGGTCCGGAGAACTTCGTGCTGGTGGAGAACCTGGCGGCCGCGCTGGGAGGGGCCCCGGGGGCGAGCCGCGCCATCGTCGACGCCGGTTGGGTGCCCTACGCGCTACAGGTGGGGCAGACCGGGAAGACGATCCGCCCGCAGGTGTACATCGGCGCCGGCATCTCGGGCGCGATGCAGCACACGGTGGGCATGAAGGCGTCGCGGGTCATCGTTGCCATCAACAAGGACCCCGACGCGCCGATCCTCAAGATGGCCGATCTGGGCGTGGTGGGGGACGCCCTCAAGATCCTCCCCAAGGTGACCGACGCCGTCCGCGCGCGCAAAGGCTGAGCCGGCGGCGGCCCTGTCCGAACGCCGGGCGCCCGGGGCGGGCTCGGGGCCGCGGTCGCTGTCCTTGTCGCCTCGTCAGCGGGCCCTGGTGGAGGCGGTGCCCAAGGGCGCCGGCAGCGTCGCCGACATCGGCGCCGGCGACGGGCAGGTGGCGGTCGCGCTGGCAGGATCGGGAGCCCGGGTGATCGCGGTCGAGCACAGCGCTGGGGCGCTCGAGCGGCTGCGCGGGGCCGCTGCCGGTCGCTTCCAGGTGCGCGCGGGAGACGGGCTCGAGGCGCTGGCGCCGGGCGAGGTCGAGGGATGTGTGATCGCCGGTCTCGGGGGTCTCACGATCGCCGGCATCCTGCAGCGAGCACCCGAGCAGGTGCGCGCGCTCCGCTGGCTGGTCCTCGGACCGCACGCCGAGAACCACCGTCTGGAGACCTGGCTGGAGCGGGCCGCGCTTCTTCCACGACGGGTAGGGTTTGTGGTCGAGAGGCGACGTTTGTACCAGGTCATCGTGGTGGGGCGATGACTGTCCCGTTTCTCCGTCTACGCACCGACGGGGGCGCCCGCGGGAACCCCGGGCCGGCTGGGCTGGGCATGCTGCTGGAAGCGCGCGACGGGGCCCGTCTCTGGGCGGGGTACAGCTACGCCGGGGTGATGACGAACAACCGCGCCGAGTACCTGGCGCTCATCGCGGGGCTGCGGAAGGCGCTCGAATTCGCCCCTGACGAACTCGAGGTGTGCCTGGATTCGGAGCTGGTGGTGCACCAGATGAACGGCCGCTACCGGATCCGGAACGCCGATCTCAAGCCGCTGGCGGTGGAGGCGCAGGGGTTGCTGGTGAGGTTCCCTAAGGTCACGCTGCGCCACGTTCCCCGCAGCCAGAATGCGGGCGCCGACGCGCTTGCCAACCGGGCCATGGACGAGCAGCGGAAGCAGGCACGCGAGACCTGAAGATTCTGGAACAAAAGGTGTCAAGCATCCGTTACAAAGGGCATGACCGCTTCTGCAATCGTGACTGTCGTTGCCATCGTGGCGTTCGTGGTCGTCATGACCACCCTGTTCGTCGCCGAAGGCCGCGGCCTTCGTGGCGCCAACCGCTGAGCAGGTCGGAGCCGCCCCGGGACCCTCTGGTCGGGGTTCCGGGGCGACGCCTGCCAATCTGTTTGGGGGTGGGGTAGGCTGAGCCGCGGACCGAGGCGGGCGGGCGATCGCTGCGCCGTCAGAGACGTGGAGGAAAGTCCGGGCTTCAGAGAGCAGGGTGCTGGGTAACGCCCAGTCGGGGTGACTCGAAGGAAAGTGCCACAGAAAGGACACCGCCGCCCCTCGCGGAGCGGTAAGGGTGAAATGGTGGGGTAAGAGCCCACCGGCGGCCGGGTGACCGGCCGGCCAGGCAAACCCCGCCCGGAGCAAGACCAAATAGGGGGACGTCGCCGCCGTTGCGGTGGAGGGGCTGCTCGTCCCGAGTTCCCGGGTCGTGGTCGCACGAGGCGCCGGGCAACCGGCGTCCCAGAGAGATGATCGCCGGCCCCTCAGGGGTGCACAGAACCCGGCTTACAGCCCGCTCTCGGTCCACCTTCTAACCGGTTGAACCCACGGGAGCGACTTCGCGTCCGGCGGCGAGCCTGACCGGGCGCGAATGCAGCACCTGTGGTGGAAATGGCATCTCTTGACGCGAAGTTACAGTCCGCCTCAAGGGCCGGCGGCGGGCGAGACCAACCCGCCGCTCTGGCGAGATGCGCAATGGTCCATGAGGACCCTGCCGGCGCTCGACAGTCAAACTCGCCAGTGCCTGGCTCCCGCGCCATAGGGCGGCAGCGCAGCCCCTCCGCTGGGTGATGCTCAAGGCGAAGCGTCGAGCACCTCGAACGTGGCCGCCGAGGGGACGCCGACCACCGGCACCTCCGGGACAAGACCACCGATCCATGAAGCCAGGGCATCCGATCCCGCGGTCTCGAGGTCACGATGGCTGAGGATGATGAGCGCCTTCCCCTCCCCCGCTGCCCGCGAGTCGCGGAAGAACTCGAACGCGTCCCAGTCGCGGATCTCTCCCACGAGCACTGCGTCGCAGGATTCGTAGGGGCGGAGGACTGACGGGCCGAGCATGTGACCGCCGTACCCGATGCGGTGAATCGGCGCGTCGGGGTTTCCGATGATGCGAACCGCCCGCGTCCCCAACGCGCGTGCGATCGCGTCGGCAACGTCGCGGAGCGTCCCCTCTATCTCGGTCTCAGCTCTGAGGCCCGAGTGCCGTGTCGACTCTTTCCACCCCACGGACCGTAAGAAGGCGTCGAATATCGGGTCACTCTCGAACGCACGATGGTGGTGGTCGTGGAACCGCCAGATGGTCATCCCCGTCTCGGCGATCAGACGGATCTTCGATTGGTAGACGGGATCGTCCTGGTGGCCGTTCGGCCGCACATCGAGGTGGTTCCAGAACGTGGGTTCGTGCGTCACCAGCAGGTTGCAACCTTGTCCCGCGGCCGCTCGTATGGCCTCCGTCGTCGACATCCACGACGTCGCGACGGCCGACAGCACCACGTCCGGATCGCCGGCCTTGAACGTATCCACCGTCTTGTCGGCCCAGACGTAGCCGCGGCGAGCGGCGTCGTCCCGGATGCGCTGTACCAGCTCTCGGGCGGTCAGCCTCGTGCTGCTCATCTCCCAACCTCCTCGGGGATCGGGATCCAGGTCGCGTCCGGAGTCGGCCGCCATTCGACGTGAACGCCCGGATAGACCTCGCCGAGCCTCGCTGCCAGCCGCTCGCCCGCAGGATCCTCGGAGGCCTGATTCCCGATCGCGACGAGCGTGACGGGGCGTGCCGCGGAGGTGCTGTCCTGGGCATAGGGCAGTCCCTCCCACTCCACGGTCGAGCCGATGATGAGGAGCTCGCCCGCACCAGCGCCAGCAAGGTGCATGATGGTCGGCGGCGAGGCGATACCCGCGACGACGCCGAACCGGCTCAGCGATCGCTCGAGCCCTCCGGTGACCAGCGCATACGACCGCCCGGCAACCCGAGCCGCCGTCCGGGCCAGGTCGCGGGCAAGAAGAGGGCTCGGAAGATCGACCACGACCCCCCCATCCTCGTGCGCGGCAACGGGTGTGCCCAGGCCGATCCGGTCGGCGAGTGCTCGGGAGCGATCGGCGGGCGAGCCGGCCCAGGCCACCGGAGCGAAGACCAGGATGATCCCGCTCTCCTCGAGTAACCGGTGCTTCCGACTCACAGGCTCGAGCGTGGCTCCTCCGGAAAGTTCGACCCCGCTGAGAATCGCCGGGTCCCACAGCTGCGGAGCCGCGAAGAACGGATGGACCCTGGTCACGATCAGCGCGGGTCCGGTCGCCGCGACTTCCTCCAGAAACTCGATGCCCGCCGACCACGTCACGACGATCCGATCCAGCGGACGTTCGCGGGCGCCCCAGATGAGCGGCTGCTGCCCCCCGGACGCGGAGAAGGCCGCCGTCTCGAGTGTTCGCGCTACCTCGCCGGCGGTGGTGCTCGACGTGCCCGCCTCGGTGCGAAACTGCCCCATTGCTTACCTCGCTCTGTACCGGTGGACATTTGCGATGCCGATCGCGCTCCTTGGCTGTCGACGCTGCTCAAGACGGCGCCGCCTCATTTCCCGTTCAACCGCGAGACGGGGCCGTGCCGGCGCTGGACGGCGCGTGACGACCTCGGTCACGTGCGCCTGCCCCACTCCCGGCACCGCTTCCAACCGCCCGCCTTGAGCCGCGGGGGCCCGGGCGTTCAGGTTCTCGTCGCACCAACCAGCCAGCCCGCGGTCAGGTACCGCTGTACGAACGGGTAGACGAGCAGGATGGGGACGATCGCAATGATCGTGGTCGCCGCAGTGCCCACGTTGAGGCCGCTCTGCATTTCGGCCTCGAGCACCATCTGGATCGGCCACATCGCCGAGTTGTTGAGGTAGAGCAGAGCACTGAAGTAGTCCGACCAGATCGCTACGGCGTAGAAGAGAGCGACGATCGCGATCACCGCCTTCGAGAGGGGGAGAACGATGTGGAAGAAGATCTGGGGCGGGGTCGCGCCATCGATCAGCGCCGCGTTGGTGATGTCCTCGGGGATGTTCATGAAAAATCGGCGGACGACCACGAGGTTGAAGGCACTGATCAACCCCGGAAGGATCAGCGAAGCGTAATGGTTGAGAAGTCCAAGGTCGCGGACGACGAGGTAGGTGGGGATGATGCCGGCGCCGAAAAACAATGTTGCCAGGGCCATGAACAGCACGATCCGGCTCCCCGGGACCTGATCCGTGCGGGTCAGGCCGAAGGCAAGGGTGGTCGTCATTACCATGTCGACCACGGTCCCGACCAGGGTCACGCCGATGCTGACCTCCAATGAATGAAGGACCACGCCTCCACGAAGAACCTCCTGGTAAGCGCGCAAGGAGATGTGCTGCGGTATCAGGGAGTTGGTCCCCACCAGTGGATTCCAATCACCCCCGAGGCTCACCGACAGGACGTAGACGAACGGGAAGAGCATGACGAGGGCGGTGACGAGGAGGATCACAGCTTTGGCCACCGTGACGGCCAGGTTTGGCCGCTCCATCCAGATCGGTCGGCCGGCATGGGCAGGCATGCTCAGGAACCTCACATCCTGGAACGGATGGAGTCCGACCTGGCATCCATTCCAGACATCCGCGCTTTTATCAGTGCCGCCACGGCGCGCCCCGTCGGGGCCGGCAGGTCGGGACCGCCCACAGGGATCTGGTTGCCCAGTGCCCCTTCCTCAGAGCGGCGTCCTACTGCATCTCCGCGGCCTACGGGGCTCCTGGTGGCTCTCAGCGCATCCGCTCTTCGGATCGTCAACCCGGCTTACCACGACCCCCACCACCACCTGCCTCCGGTACCTGGCACCACTACGACCAATGCTCCGGAAGCGCGGTTTGGGCCGGCGTCCGACCCGCGCCCTGCCGCGCTGTCCGATGCCGTGGGTTACTGCCAGGCGTCTGCGCCGAGCAGCTTGCGACCCAACGGGGTGAGCTCGGCCGGGGCGGATCGCTGCTCTTCGATGTGACGTGGGTCACCGGGGAACGGCCGACCCGGGGGAGGCGTGTTGGTGCGCCAAGACTCGACGCGCTGGTCTCGCACCTCCTCGTTGTCGCCCCTGGCCGGGTTCATGCTGACGTACTGGCAGAGCCGCGCTTTGTCCGACGTGTTATGCCCGTTTCCGTGCAGCAGCAACGACGTCCAGACCAGGAGATCACCGGCTGCCATCCTCGGTCGAGTCGGCGTGTAGCCGGTGTAATCCGGATTTCGAGACTCCAGCTTCTCCTGCGTCTGAGTCTTGATGAAGCCGTCAAGGTTCTCGTAGAGCTCCGGAATACACTGGAACCCTCCCATCTCGGGCTCCGTATCCGTCAGCGCGAGAACGCCCTGGACCTGGAACGGGATGTCGGGATACTTGGTGATGTCGGTATCCCAGTGGATCATTCCTTTGTGATCGTATTCGGGATGGCCCGGGTTCTCGGGTGGTTTGAGATTCGCCCGATCGATTGACACCCAAAGCTTATCTGTCCCGTGGATGGCGCGAAAGACCTCGTAGATGTGAGGGTTTTCTCGATTGTTCCACAGTGACTGATAGTGGTACATCTCGACCATTCCGGACGGCTTGATGATATCCGGCTTGTACCACGAATCCGGATCGTCCGGCGAGGCCCCGGTGTGCTTCCAGATATCGTCGATGACCGCACTGAGATTTTCTTTGGGAACGACATCGTGAACGATGACGTACCCGTACTTCAAGATGTGTTCTCGCCACGCTTCGGGGCTCTGGGGGTCGTGCGTCACCACGCTCGCTTCGGTCATCTACTCCTCCTGTGCGCCTCGACCATCATCCACACTTCTTGAGTGACTGCTGGAACTCCTTTCGCACCTGATCACCCCCTTGGCTCTTCCATGAGGAGATCAGATCGCTCAAATACGACAGCGGCTGACGACCGGTGACGATGTCCTGGTATCCGTTCTGCTCGAGCATGATCAGGTTCGCCGCCTGGTCCACCCAGGTGGAGGAGAAGAGGTTCTGCGTAGGATTGGCGATCGAGTTCTGTAGCTGATAAGCCTGCTCCTGCTGCATCAGGGTGGCCTCTGCCGGCTGCTTGGAGAAGAAATAGTTGACTTCGATGGTTCCGCACAGGTAGTTGAGGCCGTCGGGCCAGTTCTGATTGCCGTTGGTGACCGGGATTGGTTCCCCATCGACCATGTTGTACATCGATCCCGGGATGCCGTAGTAGTAGAAGTTGAACTCTTCGGATCCGAACGGCGCGGCGCACCACTCCATCAGGTGAATCAACTCCATGATCTTGCTTTCGCTCTTGATCGTGGTCGGTATCGCGCCAAACCCGTAGTTGCCGCTGGTCTGGATGAAGAGTGGTGCTCCGCCGCTTTCCCCGGGTGGGAGCCAAGGCGCCGGGTTGGCGGACGGATCGGTCTCTTTGGTCAGCGTGTAAACCGTATTCGGCTGGTTGCCGAACCAACCCACGCTTCCCTGAGTGAAGGAGCCGACGACGCCACCTTCGAAGAATGACTCCTCCTGGTTCAGCGTCATGGTGAGGGCGTCCGGATGAAAGACCCCTTTTGCCCACAGCTGTCGGGCGAAATCGGTGGCGGCTTTGAACTCCTCGGTCTCCAGGTCCTTGGTCAGCGACCCATCCTTGTTGAGGAGCCAGTTGTTCGGGACCCGGTACATCGCGTTCCAGATCGACTGGTAGATCTCCGGCAGACCGAAGGTCTTCTTGCCGTTGCCGTTCGGGTTTCCCTGGGCGAACGAGACGAACATCTTCATAACCTCGGAAGCGTTCTTCGGGTTCGCGGTTCCGAGCTTCTCCGCCCAATCCTGCCGGATCATGATCAGCTGGCCGTTGACGACCGCGATCGGGTACGGAACGCCGTAAAGCCGGCCCTCGAACGACGACCCCTTCCAGGTCGTCTCGGGCAGCAGGGTGAGGTTCGGGAACTGCTTGAGGGTGTTCCCGGTGAGGTAGGGCGTCAGGTCGTGAAATGCGCCCTCCGAGATGTACTTCTGGAAACCCGCTCCGTTGTAGAGCCCATTCTGGTTGAAGTTGATGTACGTGATGTCTGGGAAGGAGCCGGATGCAGCCAGCGTGTTCAGCTTGGCGACGTAGTCCGGAGAGTCGGCCAGGACTGCCTGCCAGTTGACGTTCAGCCTCTTGTTGAACTCCTGCAGCCACGGATTCGAAGACAGCGGCGGCGGCGGAGCGCCGAACAGGATCTGGAAGGTGGAGACGGTCTCGCCCTTTCCTGGCGGGCCACCCGGCATCGAGGTGTAAGAATCGGGGTACTGCGTCCAGGCGACCGGGACGTTGGCCACCTTCGAGACCTCCTGGCCGGCCCGGGCTGACGGCTTGGCCAGCGGCAGCTTCAGTCCCGAGACGCAAGACTGGACCACCGACGAGGCGGCCGATGACCCGCACGAGGCGGCCAACAGACCGGCGCCAGCCGCGCCCAGACCGCCAAGAAACGCCCTGCGCCCAATAAGACGCCTACTGTCGACCACGACGAACCCTCCTCACAATATCAGCCCCTTTGACGGCTGCATCTCAACCCTTGACCGCTCCCGAAAGCACGCCCTGTGTGAAATACCGCTGCAGGAACGGATAGACCAACAGGATTGGCACGGTCGCGATGATGACCACTGCCATCTGGATCGACTCTGAGGGCGGCGGGGGCTGACCTACCTGCGCCTGCGCTGCGCTCAGATCTTGACCTTGAAGGACATAGAGCCGGAGAACCAGCTGGATTGGCCACATGGCGGTGTTGTTGAGGTACAGCAACGCGGTGAAGAAGCTGGACCAGATTCCCACTCCGTAGAACAGTGCCACCACCGCCAGCACCGCTTTCGACAGCGGCAGCGTGATATGGCGGAACACCTGCAGCGGGTTGGCGCCGTCGATGTACGCGGCTTCCGTGAGGTCCTCTGGAATGTTCATAAAGAACTGACGCACCACGATCAGATTGAACGCAACGATGAGACCCGGGAGAATCAGTGATGCGTACGTGTTGAGCAGTCCCAGGTACCTGACCAGCAGGTAGCTCGGGATGATGCCCGGGGTGAAGAACAGGGTGGCCAGAACGACGAACAGGACGAAACGGCTGCCGGGCACGTAGCGGGTGCGCGAGAGGCCATACGCCAGGGTGGTCGTCATCAGCATGCAGCCCAGCGTCCCGACCACCGTAATCCCGATGCTCACCTCGAGGGCCGTGGTGACCACTCCCCCCGCGAACACCTGCTGATACGCCGCCAGGGTGGGGTGTGTGGGGATCAGAGAGACGTTCCCGCCGGCGAGGCCCTCCTGGCTGGTCAGGCTCACCGACAGCACGTAGACGAACGGGAACAGCATCACGATGACGACGATGGCCAGGATGATGACCTTCAAGGCCATCGTCGGGATGCTCGGCCTCTCGATCCAGACCGGGCGCCGCGAGGCGGCGAACGTTGCCATGGTCAGAACACCCCCTGCTCGCCCAGCAAATGGGCCACTCGGTTCGCGGCGAGGACCAAGAGCGTGGCGATCACACCTTTCAGGAGTCCGACCGCGGCGGCCAGGCCCCAGTTGCCACCCAGGATCCCCTCGAAGTACACGAACGTATCCAGCACCTGCCCGGCTGCGGCTCCCACCGCGGGCTCCTGGATCACGATCTGCTCAAAGCCCGTCGTCAGCAGGTTCCCGAGCTGAAGGATGAGCAGCAGGACCATGATCCCCCGGATGCCGGGCAGGGTCACATGCCAGAGACGCCTCCAACCTCCGGCTCCGTCCACCACCGCGGCCTCGTAGAGGTTGACGTCGACCCTGCTGATGGCCGCAAGGAAGATGATGGTCCCCCATCCCATGTTCTTCCAGGCGTATTGCAGCACCATCATCGGCTTGAACAGGGCCGGGCTGTTCATCAGGTTGACGGCGCCGATCCCGTGGGCGGCAAGGGTCTGGTTGAGAAGACCATCACCCCCCAATACCGCCTGCCACACGCTGACCAGCACAACCCATCCGATGAAGTAGGGCAGATACACCACCGTCTGGATGGTCCGCTTCACCGTGGGACTGAGGATGCTGCTGAGCAGGAGCGCAAGCGCGATAGGAGCGGGGAAGTAAAAGATCAGCTCCAGCCCATTGATGATGATGGTGTTAATGGTCGCCTGGATGACCTGAGGGTTCGTGAACAGTCCGGTGAAATTGTCCCAGCCCACCCAGGGACTGTTCAGAAACCCGAGATAGGGTGAATAGTTCTGAAACGCGATGATGTTGCCCAGCAGTGGGAGATAGTAGAAGATGATGAAGAACAGAAAGCCGGGGGCCATGAAGAGATACATCCAGCGCTCTCGCCAGATCCGTGTCCGGAGCGGTATCGAATGAACACGGCGGCGGTCGCGGCTGCCGGCTCGCGAACCCAACAGGCCCTTCTGGGAGGACTGTTGGGTTTCTCTTACCGCCACGGTCGAATCGCCCCACTCGACGGCGTGTCCAGAGCAACGACGCCGGCCGCGGCCGTGTGTTCCGCCCTGCTGCTCGGGTTGGTGCCGTCGGTCGCCGTTGCGGAGTGGCCTTCCCCCGACCGCCGGCTCCGGCGGGCAGCTCCGGGAAACCCGGAGGCCGCCGCGGGGGTGACCTCAGCGCTTGCAGGTCCCCCCGCCACGCTGGGCTCGCCCGTTGCAATCTTCCTCACGCCCCTCGGTTCCTCCTTTCGATCCGCGCCCGGTAAGATCTACCGAGTTTCGCAAACCGATATCCGGATTCCGCGACCCGAAACCAGGGTAGCTGATCCCGGCATTGTGTCAAGGGACGGTATTGGAGTGAACGTATGGTCGTCCGATCCCGACGACCCGACCCGACGCGACGCCGGCCTCGGCCCGCGCCGTGGCGCCATGAGGGCCGGTGGGATCGTCCTGGCCTGGTCCGCCGTCACGGCGGCCTTCCCCGGTTCTCGAAGTGCACGGCGTGATCACCCGGTCCACGGGCGACGAGTCCCCGGCGGAGTGTGGTGAGGGCCGTCGACCTCGGCAGATCGACCCAGGAGGCGGTGCACGACATGCGACCTAAGCCCGTTGCGCACGAGCCCCCGCTCGCAGGTGCGACGTATCTCAGGCGGGTCGTGGCTTTGCTGGAAGCGCTCGCACACTCGCCGGGTCCCCTAACGCTGTGGCAGGTCGCCGAGGCCACATCTTTGACCAGACCTACTGCGTATCGCATCTTGACTCGTCTTCAGAGTGCAGGCCTGGTCTCTCGCCTCGACCCTCCGAGCTACCAGGTGGGGCCGGCCCTGGTACGGCTGAGCGCCGCGGTTCTCTCTCAAGTGAAGGTCCGCCAGGTCGCTCTGCCTGAGATGCGAGACCTTCACGGGAGGCTGCAGGAGACGGTCACCCTCACGATCAGGGAGTCCGATGACTACGTGTACCTGGAGACGATCGAGAGCAGGCATGACATCCGGCTCTCGGTGCGGCTCGGCTTGCGGACGCCTCTGATCCGGGGAGCCAGCGGGAAGGCAATCCTCGCGGCGCTTCCACCGGACGAGGCGGACGAGATCGTACGGCGCGCAAACCTCGACTGGTCGGTGATTGGGACTCCCGAGCTGACCATCGAGCGCATCGCCGAGCAGGTCGCGGAGGCGAGGGAACGCGGCTTCGCCTGGACGCTCGGCGAGCGAGTACCTCATGCTTTCGCGGTCGCTGCGGCGATACGCGGCGAAGACGGACATGCCATCGGCACCATCACGGTTTCCGGTCCTCACAGTCGGTTCAACGCCACGCAGCTGGCGGAGGTAGCCCCCCTCGTGATGCGGGCCGTGGATAGGATCTCGCCGGTATCCAGGACGCCGGCCGGGAGTAGAGAGCACCACGAGCTGAGTTGACCGCGCCGCCCCTGGGGCCGGCTCCCCCAGGGACGCGATCAGATCATCGCTGAGCGACCGCAGAAAGCCGACTCGGCTCCTCGAATCGGGACGGACCAGGATGGTTCAGAAGCCCGCCCTGCCAGAGGGGGTGCCAAGGCTCGCTCGGTCGCCCGGGTTACCCCGATCAGCGATGGCTGGTTCTTGCCTGATCGGTAACACCATTGGCCACGGCCGCCGTTGGGGGGTGTCCCCCCATGAGCCAAGACGCCGCCGACCTGGACGCGGTACTTCAGACGGCCGTCGATCGAGGTTCCCGTCTCGCCCTGCACGGGCCTGGCCCCGGCTACCGAGTATCTATGGCACCAACCCGTGACCGCGCTCGCGACCACCTGCAGCGCCCGTTCCGCCATCGTGTCTGCCTTGAGGACTGTGCGGAAGAAGCGCCGCTCATGGGGACTCGTACCGCTCTTCGTGGCCAGCCACGAGACGACCGCCAAGCTGATCGGCAGCGGGACGCCGGCGCTCCTTCGACACCAGGCCAACGCAACGCACTGAGTCCCGACGCGTGCCAGACGTCTGCGATGCGGACGACATCGCCCGTCACGCTTGACATCGCTGTCGCCGTCACCATGCGACACCCCGGCACGCGTCATGTGACGCCGAACCTCCAGCTGCTACGCGCCGGTCAGGGGGCCCGCGCCGGCACCCCTGCCTTGGCCCCACCTGACGCGAGCATCAGCCGGTAGAGGTGCGTGGGGCGTCCGCGCCGGCTGGATTGCGCGGTGCCCGCCTCGATGGCGACCGAATGGGAGGCCAGAGTCCGCAGCAGCCGCCGGGCGCTGGGCTCGGTGAGGCCCAGCACTGCGGCGAGCTCGGCGGGCGAGATCGGGCGCCCGCCCAGCTTGCGGTCGGCCGCCGCGACTCGGGAGAGCGTGGTGGCGCTGAGCCCGGTGTCCTGCGCCAGCGCCTCCAGGTCCGGCGAGTGCTCGCGGTAGGTGAAGGCGAGCGTGGAGCCTGCTCCGATCGGCCCTACCACCAGCCCGCGGTCGCCGACCAGGAATCCGCACCCCCCGCCCTGCTCCTCGGCTCGCGCCACGGCCTGCTCGGCGAAGCGGACGCAGAGGCGCGCCGAGGGGCCGAGCCCGAACCCAGCGGCGACCGTAAGGCCCAGCTCCTCGCGCGCGGCGCCGACGAACGGCACCGCCTCCCAGCGGTGGGTCGCGACCTCCAGCAAGGCGCGGTGGGCGAAGACGGCGACGCCGCGGTCGCCGCGATCCTCGACCCAGGCGTCCGCGAACTCGGCCCGGTTGAGCAGGAGGCGGCGCACCTCGCCGCCGACCCGGCCGGCGTCGCCGTGGCTCAGCACCCGGACCAGTGCCGCCCCGAAGCTCTGGTCGCCGGCCTGCCGGGACTGGACCCGGAGCGCGGTCTCCCGAAGCACGGAGCGGACGTGGGAGAGCAGCGGGGCCTCGTCGACCACCGTCAGATCGGTCTCCTCGCGCAGCCGCCGCCTCACCTCGCTGCGGCCGGTGACCGCCAACGCGCCCGGGTGACGGCGGTTGAACTCGCGGTGGAACGCCACCAGGGCATCGACCGAGTCCTCGGGCGAATGCGGCATGCAGACCACTTGGTCCAGCGGCACTCGAAGCGCGCGGGCGACCTCCTGCACGACGTCCAGGTCGAACGTGTCGATGCTGGCTGGGTACAGCGGGCGGCCCTCGGCTGCGATGCGGGCGAACGCCACCGCCAGGTCGGCGGCGCTGACCCGCACGATCCCGACGGTGACGGCGTCGGGCAGGACGTCGCGGCAGCGGTCGTAGGGCATCAGACCGAGGACGACGCCGTCCACTCGGCCGGCGGCCAGATGCCGGCTCACCTTCTCCTGGATCTCGTCCTCGTGCTCGTACGTGATCCAGTCGATGTCGACCCCGGCGACCGACGACGCCGCAACCTCGAACGCGGCACGGGCGCGCTGCGTGACGACGATCGTGAGCGTCATGCCAGGCTCCCTCCTTTTCCTCCCTCATGCTCGAACGTCAGGCGCGGGTGGGGCGAGATGCCGAGCGCTCAGCATATCGGCGGACCGGTCGAGGAACGGGAAGGGGGGCGCGACGGCGCCCCCCTCCTGCTCATCTCAATGGCACTTGGACAGCGCTTTCTGGTATTCCGTCCGCGCCTGGTCCCCACCCTGGCCTTTCCAGGTGGAGATCATGTTTGAGATACCGGACGACAGAGGCTGTCGCCCGACCAGAATGTCGTTCTGGGCGTTGAGGATCACCTGCGCCAGGTTGGCGCCCTGCTCGACGTTGGTCGGCGAGTAGAGCCCAAGCGTCGGGTCCGCAACGGAGAGCGCGATCATCTTCTCCGACATCTGCTGTGAGAGAAGCGCGCGCTGCGGCAGGCCTGGATAGAAGAAGTTGATCTCGAGCGGCTGGCACATGTAGTTGAGGCCTGAGCTGAGGTTGGTGAGGGCGGTGTCCGATACCGGGGTCGGCGCTCCGTCCACAAACTTGTACATCAGGTTCTCGATACCGTACTCGAGGAACGTGAACTCCTCGCTGCCGAACGGAGCGGCCCACCAGTCGAGCACCCGCAGGAGCTCCTGGATGCGCTTCTCGCCCTTCACCGTGGTCGGGATGCCGTAGAAGCCGTAGGCGCCGGACCCCAGCGGCGGCGCCGCGTTACCGCCGCTCTCTCCGGGCAGAATGATCGGAGTCAGGTTCGAGTCGGGCACCTGCTGCTCGGTCATGCTGACGAGGCCGCCCGAGCCCATCTCGGCGACGATCGCGGAATACTGGAAACCGACGTGGCCGCTTTCGATCAGCGGGTAGTTCTGGTTGTAGGTGTTGGTGACGGCGTCCGGGTTGTAGGCGCCCCCCTTCCAGAGCTGGGCCGCGAAGTCCATCGCGGCTTTGAACTCATCGGTCTCGATGTAGCTGGTCAGTGAACCGTCCTTGTTCAGGCGCCAGTTGTTAGGTGTGTGGAACACCGACAGCAGGGTGGGGTAATCGACCGCACCGAAGGCCCAGGTGTCCTTCTTGCCACTTCCGTTGGGGTTGCCGTTGGCGAACGCGAGGAACATCTTCTTCAGCTCGGCCGCGTTCGTCGGATTGTCGACTCCCAGCTTCTGCGCCCAGTCCTTACGGTAGATCCAGAGGGTGTCCACGGGCGGGATCGGGTACGGCGGCCCGTAGATCTTGCCCTCGAAAGTGCCGTTTGACCATGAGATCTTGGGAAGGCGCTGGAGGTTCGGATAGTCCTTGAGTGCGTTGCCGCTCAGGTAGGGGGTGAGATCGTGGAACGCGCCCTCGTCGACGATCTTCTCGAAGGCCCCTCCCGACGGGACGACGCCGGTGAAGTTGATGTACGTGATGTCGGCGAAGCTCTTACTCGCGGCCAGCGCGTTCAGCTTGGTCCCGTAGTCGTTGGCGTCGGCCGGCGTCACGTTCCACGCCGCCCCTAGCTGTTTGTTCAGCTCCTGCCAGTACTGGTTCTGACCCAATGGAGCCGGCGGCGCCCCCCAGAGCACCTCGAACACTGTGACCGGCTGGCCGCTGGAGATCGGCGGGTCACCCGTCCACGACTTCCAGGGCGCCGGGTACTTCGTCCAGGCCGCGGGCACGTTCGCGACCTTGGACAGGACCTCGCCCGTGCGGGAATCCGGCTGCACCACCGGCAGCTTCAGGCTGCCGACACAGGCGGCCGCCGCCTGTGTCGCGGTGCTGCCACAGGAGGCCAACAGGCCTGCCGCTCCAAGCCCGGCCATCCCCATTCCGCCCAAAAACGCCCTCCGTCCCATGACGGTGTGTGATCTCAACATCCTTTTTCACTCCCGCATTGTCACTGGATGTATTCACCGCTCAGCCCGCAACTAACCCTTGATCGCGCCTGACAGCACCCCCTGCGTGAAGTATTTCTGCAAGAACGGATACACCACAACGATCGGCACCGTGGCGATCACGATCACCGCCATCTGGATCGAAACTCCCGGCGGCAGGTGACCCCCGATGGGGGTGGTCGCCAGCGTCTGGCCTTCGAGCACATACAGCTGCAGCACCAGCTGAATCGGCCACATCGCGGCATTGTTGAGGTAGAGCAGGGCGTTGAAGTAGTCCGACCACAAAGCCACTCCGTAGAACAGCGCAATCACCGCGAGCACCGCTTTCGAAAGTGGCAGCATTATGTGCCGGAAGACCTGCAGGGGGTTGCAGCCGTCCATGACGGCCGCGTCCACCAGGTCGGCGGGAATATTCATGAAGAACTGCCGCACGACCACCAGATTGAAGGCGTTGATCATCACCGGGACAATCAGCGACGCGTAGTTGTTCTGCATCCCCAAGGACGTCACCAGCAGGTAGGTGGGAATGATCCCGGGGCTGAAGAGCAGCGATCCCAGCACCAGCAGCAGCACGAACTTGCTGCCGATTACGGTCTGCGTGCGCGACAGGCCGTAGGCCAGCGTGGTCGTCATCGCTATGCTGACGGTCGTCCCGACCACGGTGACCCCGATGCTGACCTCCAGCGACCGGAGGACGACGCCGCCGGCCAGGATCGAGGCGTAGGCGGCCAGGGTCGGGTGCTGGGGGATGAGCGGCACACTGACGCCGTTGATGTCCTGCGGGCCGGCGAAGCTGATCGACAGGATGTAGACGAACGGGAAGAGCATGACGATGACGATCGTCACCAGGATGACGAACTTCGAGACCCGAAGGGCCAGGTTCGGCTTCTCCATCCACACCGGTCGCGTCGCGACAAGCGCCGGCATCAGAAGATCCCCTGCTCGCCGATCATGTGTGCGAACCTGTTGGCCCCGATCACGAGAATGGTTGCCACCAACCCCTTCAACATTCCGACCGCCGTGCTAAGGCCCCAGTTCCCGCCCTCGATGCCCTGGAAGTAGACGAACGTGTCGAGGACCTGTCCGGCCGCGGCTCCCACCGCCGGCTCCTGCAGCAGGATCTGCTGGAAGCTGGAGGTGAGGATGTTCCCGAGGTTGAGGATCAGCAGCAGCACAATGATGCCGCGGATCCCGGGCAGGGTCACGTGCCAGAGGCGCCGCCATCCCCCGGCGCCGTCGACCGCCGCCGCCTCATAGAGGTTCGGGTCGACCTTGCTGATCGCCGCCAGGAAGATGATCGTGCCCCAACCCACGTTCTTCCACATGTACTGCAGGACAATCAGCGGCTTGAAGAGAGCGGCGTTCGACATCAGGTTGACGGTGTGCAGCCCGTGTGCCTGGAGCGTCTGATTGAGAAGGCCCTCGCCTCCCAACACCGATTGCCACACACTCACCAGGACCACCCAGCCGATGAAATAGGGAAGGTAGACGACGGTCTGGATCCCCCTCTTGATGAACGGGCTCATGATGCTGTTCAGGAGCAGCGCGAGGGCGATCGGGGCGGGGAAAAAGAAGAGCAGCTGCAGAGCGTTGATGATGATGGTGTTGGTCACCGCTTGGATCACAAGCGGATTGGAGACCAGATTCCCGAAGTTCTCCAGTCCGACCCAGGGACTGTTGAAGAACCCCAGATAGGGCGAGTAATTCTGAAAGGCGACGATGTTCCCCAGCAGGGGCAAGTACTGGAAGATGACGAAGTACAGGAACCCGGGGATGATGAACAGATACATCCACCGGTCACGCCAGAGCCGAGCCCGGATCGACGTGCCGCGGCGCCTGTCGACCGCGGCGGCCCGCGCCGGCGCCTGCAGCCCCACGCCAGCCTCAACCCCTGGGCCCTGCGTCGTCATGCCGTCCCCCCGCTCCCTTGAACGACCGTCTTGGTCATCACCGAGCCCTCCTCACCACTGTTCACGTGGCGGAGAGAAGGGGAGCCCCAACCGTCCCCGGCACGGCGTACCGTGAGCGCTCCCCGCCATCCGCTCTCTCACTCAACAGGCCGGCCGGTGCCGGCGCCGGCCGGGTTCAGCCCCAGAGGTCGACCCCCAGCAAATGCCGGCCGAGCTCGGTCAGATCGGCTTGGCGTCCCTGAGTCTCCTCGATCTTGCGGGGGTCGCCCTTGAACGAGCCCCACCCGGGGGCGCGGTGCTCCTCCCAGGCCTCGACCCTTGGCTCCCGCGCCTCAACCGCGTCGGCGGGCGTGGGATTCATGCTCAGGTACTGACAGAGCCGCGGCCTGGTGGAGACGTTGTGGCCGTTCCCGTGCAGCAGCAGCGAGGTCCAGATCAGGATGTCGCCGGCACGGAGCCGGGGCTTGGTGATCGTGTAGCCGGTGTAGTCCGGGTTCCGCGAGGCCAGCTTCTCCGGCGTCTGGGTCTTCAGGTACTCGTCCAGGTGCTGGTAGGTCTCGGGGATGCATTGGAACCCGCCCATGTCCGGCTCGGTATCGGTGAGCGCGACCACACCCTGGACGTGGAAGGGGATGTCCGGGTACTTGGTGATGTCCGTGTCCCAGTGGATCATGCCTTTGTGGTCGAAGTCCGGATGCCTGGGATTGACCGGAGGTTTGAACCCGACGCGGTCCATGGACACCCAGAGCTTGTCGGTACCGTGGATGGCGCGGAAGATGTCGTAGAGCTTCGGGTTCTGCCGGTTGTTCCAGAGCGACTGGTACTGGTACATCTCGACCATGCCGCCGGGCCGGATGATCTCCGGACGGGAATACCAGGAGTCGGGATCGTTTGGGTCCGCCCCGGTGTGCTTCCAGATGTCGTCGATGACGGCCTGCAGGTTCTCCTGCGGTAGCGCGTCATGGACGATCACGTACCCGTAGGTCTGAATGTGGTCCCGCCACTCCGCAGGGCTCTGCGGATCATGCCCAACCATGTTTACGGCTTCGGCCATTGCTTCCTCCTGACTCCCGAGCCTGCCCGCGCCGCCGCCTGCGAAATACGAACCACTTTCGCCAGCGACTTGCTGATAGCGTCAGGGTAGACCCTTGGGGTGTCAAACCCGCCGTTCGGCGCCCCCTCCGGTTGGGTCCGGTGCCCAATTCGAAAGGATGGGGAGGCCGGCGGGTTCGAACCCGCGCAACCGCTCGCGACGGGGCCACTCCGAGTTCAAGAATGTCGGTCGCATAGGTTTGAAGGGAGTTGAATCGGCCCGCGTTGGCGTCAGTTGGCTGACGCTCGTGCCGGCGCCACACTCCGGGCTTAGCCATCAACCAGGGACGGTGTTTCGAGTTGGCGAAGGCGCTGCCGTGGTGTAGCTGGCCGCTGAGTCGATCCTGAGCACCCGCATCGGCGCCGCATCGAAGGCCGGACCCCGCCTTTGCGCGCCTCCCTTCGCCGGCGTTCTCTTGACGTAGCCTTCTGCGCTGATGGACGAAACGCGGCATGAGGGGACGGGCCCGGCGTCGGCACCGTACCTATTCCCGCGCCACCCCCGTGAGGTCAACCGCCTGGACCTCCAGCACTACGCGTTTCGTGAGGCTTTGGGCGCCAACTACCTGGCGCCGATCGGGCGCCCGCGTCGGATTCTGGATGTCGGCACCGGCACCGGACGCTGGTGCATCGACATGGTCGCCGAATTCCCCAAGGCGTTCGCGGTCGGTCTGGACGTGGTGGTCGGAAACCCGCTGTCAGATCGCAGATACGGCCCGGTCCGGGGCGATGTGACGGCGGGACTTCCTTTCCGCGGTCAGAGCTTCGATTTCGTCCACCAGCGACTGCTCCGATCGGGGATTCCCGTGGTGGCCTGGCCGGACGCGATCGCCGAGCTCGTGCGTGTCACCCGACCCGGAGGGTGGATCGAGCTGTTCGAGATCGGCAACGAACAGATGCGCGAAGGCCCCGCCACCTCCGAGCTCTTCGGTTGCCTGCTCCGGCTGGCGACGACGCGAGGCCTGGATACGGATGGCAGTGTGGTGTTCGCCCTCGACCGCCTGCTGACCGAGGCCGGGTTGGAGGATGTGACCGCACGCCGTATCGAGCTGCCGCTCGGAGAGTGGGGCGGCCGCCCGGGGTCGTTCCTGGCTTCTGACCTGCGCGCGATGTTCACGCGACTCGCTCCTGCGTTCCAGGCCAGGCTCTCGATTCCCCAAGAGCGGACCCTGGAGTTGATCCCCACAGCCCTCTGGGAATGCGAGCAGCTTCACAGCTGTGCCGTGTTCCTGGGGGCGTGGGGGCGGCGGCGCGAATAGGCGGTCGGTCAGGATGCGAGGCTCAGCCTCCCGGCGCCTTCCTCGCCGGCTTTCGACCGGCCGCCCCTCAGGAGGTAGCGATCGGTGAGTCGCCGGACCAGCTTCCGATCCGTTGCCGATGTGGCGTGGCGTGTTCTGGTGATCGGCATCGTCTACGCCGTCGCGAGCGGGCTGCTCAACATCTTGAACAATCCCCGCCCCTCAACCTACCCGCCGACGCTGGCGATCGCGCTCTTGAGCGGCGTCTGCTCGGCGCTCGTCATGCTGCCGCTGGCACGCCGGCTCCGGTATCGATTGCGGACGCGGTTCGTCGCCATCTTGGCGCCGCTGTACTGGATCGGGCTGTTGAGCAACCTGGTAGAGGCGGCGGTGGATACGAGCCTGCCGAAAACCGAGCTCATCGGGGGTGCGCTGATCCTCGCCATCCCGTACCTGCTGCTGGCCTGGATGATCGCCTGGCTGCTGAGGGCGTCGCCCCGAGACGGACCGGTCGTCGGGATCCGGGAATCCCTCGGTGAGAGGCGGTTGCTCTCCTGGGTCTGGCGGACAGCCCTGGCGGGGGTTCTGTTCGCGGGACTCGTGGAGCTGTTCGGCATCCTCTGGGGTCCGCTGATCGCCAGGTACTACCACGGCGGGGCCTTCGCGGCGCAGGCCCACACCGTGATCGCATCGAACTACGTGGTGTGGCCCGAGGAGTTCCTCCGGGGGGTCATGTTCGTCATCGTGCTGCTCCCCCTGCTCGCCGTGATGCGCGGGCGCGACTGGCGACAGCTGCTGGGCATCGCGGCCTACGTCGCCCTCATCGACGCGGTTCTGGAATCGTGGCTCCCGATGCTTTCCATGACGAGCTTTCCACTCGGCTTTCGGGTCGGTGAGGGCCTGGACTTGACGACCGACGCCATCGCGCGCGGCGTGTACGTCGCGGTCCTCCTGGCGTTGCCGGCGGTGAAGGCGTCCCTGTTACCGGCCGACAGCGCGCTGCGGGCAACCCCTTCCCCGGGAGGCGCGATTCCCTGATCCGCCGCCGGTAGGGTGTTCACGGGAGCCGGGGACTCGTAGGCTCCGGCCAGCACTGATGGTTCGACGGTTGCGGCGGCGGCTCACTCTCACCGTGCGGCCCGTGATCTGGCGGGTCGCCCAGCCCCCCGAATTCCTGCCGCCGCTCGCGGTGCAGTGCATCAAGGTCGCGCTGGGCTGCGGCATCGCGTGGTTCTTGGGACCGTATGTCGGCCTGCCCCGGCCCTACAACGCGGTCCTGGCGGTGATCATCCTGATGCAGGGCAACGCCTACGGCTCTCTGCTGAGCGCTCTCCAGTTTCTGATCGGCGTCGGCGCCGGCCTGCTGCTCGGCGTGGTCGCCAGCCACTTCGAGATCAATGCCCTGGCGATGGCTTTGATCATGTTCGTCTGCCTGCTCGCCGGCGGGCTGCTCAAGATCTCGAGCCAGGGTTTCAACAATCAGATCGCGATCTCAGCCCTCCTGGTGCTCGCCTCCGGCACGGTGTCGAACGTGAGCCGCCTCTGGGAGACGGTACTGGGCGGCGTGGTCGGGGTGTTGATCGCGGCCCTGCTCTGGCCGCCAAACCCGATCCGGGGACTCCGCCAGCGGGCTCGCGAGCTGGGTGCGGAGCTCTCGGAGGACATCACGGCCAGCATCGAACTGATCATCGGTCCGTCCTCCGAGTCAGGCCGCGGTGAGTCGAACCGGCGTCGGATCCGCGACCACAATGAGGCCGCCGACGCGGCCGTGGCCGAGGTGGTGCCGGCCCAGGAGGCCCTGCGCTGGAACCCCTGGCACTTCCGGCGCACCCCCGATCTCAGTCGCATCGAGGACCGACTACGCCTGATCTCCTATCTCTATCGGAGCGTGCGCGCTCTGGCCCGGCAGGCGGCGGAGATGGTCGCGGCGGGGGTGGAAGCAGGGGAGGCCGCGGGCCCGGTTCGAGACGCCGGCCGATTCGTCTCGGAAGCGGTGCAGGCGCGGCTCACCGGGCACGACGCCACCGACCAGGTCGCACAGGGCCGCGAGGCGGTGGCCGAGTTCGTCCGGGGTGCACCCCGGGACCACCATGCGCTGGCCCTGGCGGCGTCACTCGACGCGCTGCTCAGCGACGTCGAAGGCTGGAGCTGGGATTCCGAAGCCGGCAGCGTGGCCGGCATCCGGCTGATCCCGCGCGTCCTGCGCCGTCTGGGTGGGGACCGACTGACCTCGCTGGGGGTCGTCGAACGCGCGGAGGTCGAGTTCCAGGAGGAGCTGGGACAGGGTCGGGTAGAGCGGCTCACCGAGCAGCTTCGCGGGCAGCCGGTGAAGCTACCGGCGTTGGAGGACGTGGTCGCGGCGGCGGGGGTGGAGCGGGAGGAGGACCGCGGTGTACGCATGATCCCGCTCTCCAGGGTCCGTGGGGTGGAGCGACCCACCCGCGATTTCGACGCCTCCTTCCTACCCCGCCGGGGCAGCATCCGGGATCGGTGGGTGCGGGTCTTCCAGGAGATGGAGCAGAAAGGCTCGGTCGACCCCATCGACGTCTATCAGGTGGGGGACGCCTACTTCGTCCGCCACGGCCACACTCGTGTCTCGGTGGCGAGGCATCTCGGGTGGCTCACGATCCCGGCGCACGTGATCGACATGGAGACCCGGGCCCCGATCGACGAGGTGAACCCGGAGGAGCTGCTGCGGGCCTCGGAGTACGCCAGGTTTCTGGAGATCACCGAGCTCGACCACACCCGCCCCCAGGCCCGGCTCGACTGCAGCGAGCTGGGGCGGTTCGACCTGATCCTGGAGCACATCGAGGGACACCGGTACTTCCTCGGCGAGCGGGGACGGCAGGTGGACCTCAAGGAGGCGGCCGCCGGCTGGTACGACTCGGTCTACCGTCCGACGATGGACGCCGCCACGCATCTGGGCCTCGGGCGCCGCCTTCCGGGCTGGACCGAGACCGATATCTACCTGGCGCTGACTCAGGTCTGGCTCGAGCTCGAGCTCGGAGGCCGGGAGGCGGGCCCGGAGGCCGCGGCGGCAGCGCTGGTGGAGGAGGAGCAACCCGCCCAGCACCTCCCGCGCGGCGTCCACCCGGGGCCCGCTCGTCGCGGGCTGCGTGCCCGGGTTACGGCCAGACGACCCCTGAGGCCGCCGCCCCCGGACAGATGAGACGAGAGCGGTTCAACTTGGGACGCGTGGTCGAAGGGGTGCTCATTCGGCTGCTCCGGCTCAAGCGCAGGCAGGTGAGTTCGGGTCCCAGCGATTGAACACCTTGGGCCGGTCCTCCGCCAGGCGCGCCCGCGCTTCCAGCCAGATCCGCGACCACTCGTCAGGATCCCTCAGCTCCCGCTCGGGGTGGGACCGTGAACGGGCGACGAAGGACGGAAACATGGGACGTCCGGTGGGCTGGTCCGGGGGCTGGTAGCGCAGGTCCATGCTGATCCGAACCCTGTCGGTGGTCTGGTTTTCGAGCGAGCTGTGCACGGTGCGGGAGTGGAGCAACAGCACGCTTCCGGGAGCCATCGGCAGCGGGACCGGCTCCCGCCGCTCGAGGTAGGAATCGGCGATGTGCACCCCGCTCGGCCCGGTGGGGCAGTGCTCGATCAGCTCCTGCGTGCGGGGAGTCGGCAGCACCTGCAGGCAGCCGTTCTCGATGGTCGCCTCGTTGACCGGGATCCACACGGTGAGGATCCGCGATCGGTCTGCCTCGGGGAGGATCACCCCGTTGTCCTGGTGCCACGGAATCTTCGACATCAGCCCGTCGGCGCCCGCCTCGAGCGTGTGCTCGGGGAGCTTCACGCGCACGTGCCCGACGGGGCTGACGGAGATGTCGGGGCCGACCCACTGCTCGGCGAGGTCGAGCAGCCGCTGGTTGGTCAGGAGGCGGAAGCAGGCGGGGCCGGTGTGGATCGGCGTGTCGGACCGGATGCCGTTCTGAGGCAGGCTGACGTCGAAGTGCTGGCTCATGCTGCGCCCGGACTCGCGGGTGAGCCGGATCATCCGCTCGGCGAACGGTAGGTCCGCGTAGGTGCTGCTGACCACGCCCTCCGCAAGCAGTTTGCCGGCCACCCGCTCCAGCACCTCGCGGTACTCGTCCAGCACCGGCCGGAGATCGCGCTCGGGATCGAGCACACCTTCGACGACGACGAAGCCGCGCTCGTCCAGCTGCTGCATCGGGGACAGTTCGGTGATGTCTGTCATGCGCTGAGCTCCTTCGCTTTAGCCGCAGCCGCCGGTCGGGTCCGGCTCCTTCGCGGCTCCCACGGTACCGCGCGGGGCGGTTCGTACTCTGGGTCGGTGCCCGGCGATCGCATCCGGCGGCGGGTCGTCGTGTCGGGCCGCGTGCAGGGGGTCTACTTCCGGGACGCGACGCGCCGGCGCGCGATCGCGACCGGTGTCGACGGCTGGATCCGCAACCGTCCCGACGGCACCGTCGAAGCGCTGCTGGAGGGGCCCCGGGAGGCGGTCGACCGGATGGTGGCGTTCTGCCGCGCGGGTCCGCCCGCCGCGCGCGTCGATCGGGTCCAGGTGGAGGAGCAGGAGCCGGTTGGAGTGCGGGGCTTCACCGTCGGTTGACGCCGCCCCTCTCCGGCCGGCGGCCCTCCGGGGAATGCGTTCCCGCGGGGCCCACGAACGGCACCGGCCCTCTCGACGCGTAGCGTCGCCTGAGCCGGCCGTGCTACCACGCCGTCCCCGCCCCCGGGTGAGCGGAACGGCGCCCGACGCGAAAGCCAGGGGTGCGGCCGGCAACACGGCGAGAGATGGGCCGGCCTGCTGGCGGGGTGGCTGGTGCAGATGCAGGGCACAGCCCAAAAGCGCAGGGACTGCGACCATCCCCGCTCGGCCGTGCGCCGGCGGCGGCAACGCGGCACCCGCGCCGTATGGACGTTCCGCGTCCGCCGGGTCTTCCGGCCGCGCCCCCGGGGTGCGGCCGGAGCGGCCAGTCCGGCGGGCTTTCAGTGCGTGGGTGGGTCGTCGGGCGGTGGCGGCGGGGTCGGGTTGTCGACCTTGGCGGTCGGTTGGTCGTTGCCCTGCTCGCCCGATTGCCAGGACGGGGGCGGCGCAGCAGGCGGCTGGCCCGGGGGCGGAGGAGTCTGGTTCGGCGCGGGCGGGTAGCCCTGCTGCGGCGCCGGCGGCGCCGGCTGCCCCGGGTACTGCGAGGGACCGGAGGGCGAGGGACCGGAGGAGGGAGCCGCCGGAGTCGACGGGTACGGAGGTGGTTGGGCGCCGTAGGGGGCGGGGGGCTGCTGCTGGCCATAGCCGCCCGGCTGCTGGCCGCCCGGCTGCTGAGCGTAGGGCGACGCGGGAGGCTGCCCGTACCCGCCCTGCTGGCCGTACGGGGCCGCCGGCGGCTGCCCGTATCCACCCGGCTGCTGCCCATAGGGAGGAGCCGGCGGCTGCCCGTACGCCCCGGGCTGGCCGTAGGGAGTGGCGGGCGGCTGCCCGTAGCTCTGCTGCTGGTACGCCCCCGGCTGCTGAGGCTGGTACGGCGGAGGCTGCTGGCCGTAGGGCTGATACCCCTGGCCCGGCGGCGCGTACCCGGGCCCTCCCGCCTGAGGAGCCCCGCCGGGCACCAGGGTCGTGAGCAGGCCGGCGATGATCGACATGCCGTACCCGTAGGTGAGGAACAGGCCGACATAGCAGAGGATGGCGCCGATTCCCGCGATGAAGCCGGCGACCAGGCCGAGCGCGGACGCGGCCGGATTCTGGATCGCCCGCCGGATCACGTTGGGGTAGTTGAACGCCGCCCCCATGCCGCCCTCATAGGCGTAGGCAAACAGCGGCACGAGCATGAACGCCGTGATCAGCGAAAGGACAAACCGCAGCAGGCCGCCAAAGCCGATCAGGATCCCGGCACCGGCCCCCGCGCCTCCCGAGTAGTAGGAGGCCGCTTCCATGCCGCCGCCGATCCCGATAAAGATCTGGGGGATGATGTAGGCGATCAGTCCCAGGACGAAGACGGGCAGCCAGGCGGTGATGCCGCGCCCGAGCGGGAAGCCGGGCTCGGGAAGCTCCTGACGACCGCTCCGCAGGTTGTCCAGGCACTGCATGACCCATCCGAAGAGCGCGATCTGTCCCACGATCGGGATCAGGCCGACCAGGCCCTGGAGGATCAGCTTCCGCCCCCACTGAGGGTCGCGGAAGGCCCATCCGAACGAATCTCCGAAGGTCAACACGCGGCGAGTATATGCGCCTCTCTGCCCGAGCGGGGCTGGGACAGGAAGCGGCGGGGTCCCCAAAATTCCCCACCCGGCTCTCGCCCCACTATGTAGTAGATAAGTCTCGTTTGGATACCACCGGTTGAGTGTCTGAAGGAGGCAAAGGCCGGCTTCAAGCGACGGGGTGGTGATCCGTGTTGACACGTGGGGAAGGGTGGGGTATGCTCGGTGTCGAATCGCGGTGATTTGTGGGGAGAAGTGGTGAACCCAGCAACGATCCAGCACCCGACGCAGCAGACCCGGACCAGCACGCTTCACCACCCAACGCAGCACACGTCGCAACAGACAGTTTGCCTGCCACTTCTCCCCGCGGCGGGGGCCCCGTTTCCGGCCCCCTCACCGGCGGTTCAGCAGGGTCCCCGCGAAACGGAGCTTGCCGATTTTCGTGGGGGCGCTCAGCGGTAGACGTGCATGCTCGCGGGAACGCATCGGGTCCGAGTGGACGAGAAAGGCCGGCTGGCGATCCCTGCCCCTTTTCGCCGCCAGCTGCCGGAGGGGACCTTCATCTCCATCGGGCAGGACTCGACGCTCACGATCTACCCGCCCGAGCAGTGGGAGGCGATCTCGGATCGTCTCCGCGACCCCTTCCTCTCCCGCGACCTGCGGGCACTGTCCCGGATCCTCTTCGCGAGCGCGGTCGCCTGCGAGTTCGACCAGCAGGGGAGGGTGAGCCTGTCTCAGGAGCAGCGCCGGCTGGCGGGGATCGAGCCCCGTTCGACGGCGGTCGTGATCGGGAACGGGCAGACCGCCGAAATCTGGGCCGAGGATCGCTGGCGCAACTACTCCGGCGACGCTCTCGACCGCTACACCGATCTCGCTGAACAAGCCAACGCCGCACCGTAGATTCGCTTCTCGGTGCACCAGTCCGTACTTTCACAACCGGCCATAGATCTCCTGGAACCGGCGCCGGGCGACACCTTCGTCGACGGCACGCTCGGCGCCGCCGGCCACGCGGGGTTGGTGCTCTCCAGGCTGGGAGAACGGGGCCGCCTGGTGGGCATCGATCGGGACCCATCGGCGATCGCCCGGGCGCGAGCGATCGGCGACCGCCGCCTGCTGGCGGTGGAGGGCAACTTCGCCGCCCTACCCGACATCCTCGACCAACTGGGCATCGGATCCGTACAGGGCGTGCTGCTCGACCTCGGTATCTCCAGCGACCAACTGGACGATCCCGGACGCGGACTCAGCTTCCGGGCCGACGGTCCGCTGGACATGCGCCTGAATCCGGCGGACCCGGTCACCGCGGCCGACCTGGTCAACGGACTCGGTGAGTCGGAGCTGGCGGACCTCCTGTGGCGCTACGGGGAGGAGCGCTGGTCGCGGCGCATCGCGCGCCGAATCGTCGAGAGGCGCCCACTGCGGCGCACCGGCGAGCTCCGCGACGTAGTCGCAGGTGCCATCCCTCGAGGCGCCTGGCCCCGAGGTATCGACCCCGCGACGAGGACGTTCCAGGCCCTTCGCATCGAGGTCAACGACGAGCTGCGCAGCCTGGAGCGAGGTCTGGAGGGAGCGATCGAGCGGCTCGCCCCCGGCGGCCGCATCGCGGTCATCTCCTTCCACTCCCTCGAGGACGGCATCGTGAAGCGCCGCTTCCGTGACGAGACCCGCGACTGCATCTGTCCCCCCGAGTCACCGGTCTGCACCTGCAGTCACCGCCCCAGGCTCCGGATTCTGACCCGCAAGCCGATCCAACCCGATGCCGTGGAGATCTCGGCCAACCCCAGGAGCCGTTCCGCCCGCCTTCGCGCGGCGCAGCGGCTGCCGGTCGCGGAGCCCGCGTCCGGCCCCCGTACGAGCTGACCTCCCCCTTCTCCGCAAGCGTTCCACCCCCGTCCCGTCTACGACCCAGCACCGTCTCACGAGGCTCTCTTCTTTTGGTTACAACCCGCATCCTCAGCCAGCGCCGGCAAGCCGGTCTCCGCACCCGTCGCGAGGCGGCCGCGCCGCCGCGCCGCCGGCGCAGCGCGCGTCCCGCCCTCCTTCGCGTCGCCGCCCACGTCGATTCCGTGCGTCTCCGACTCGGCGTCTTCGCGAAGGTCTACGTGCTGGCGGTGGCCACGATCCTGGTCACTGTCGCCTACCTCTCGGTCTCGGCCGCCACGACCAGCGTCTCGTATCAACTGGACACGCTTCAGGCGCAGCAGCAGCAGCTTCGGGAGCAGCAGCAGGAGCTGAGCTACCAGGAGGCGATGCTGCATACGCCGGCCAAGGTGGCGGTGGCGGCCCAGAAGCAGGGCATGACGGAGCCGACCACCTGGAGCTCGGTGCCCTACCAGCCGGCCACGTTCGACGTCAACGCGCCCATCGGTCAGGGGCCGGCGGACAACTCGCCGGCCTGGGAGCAGCTCGCCGGCGCGATCGTCGCCGAGCTGGCCGGGACGGTGTCCCCTCACCGGGCCCAGGAGGCCGGGTAGATGGCCGTCCGCCACGACGCGGCCCGCGGCTTCGGGGCGCGCCGCGCGCCGCGGCGCGGAGGCCGCGTCGGAATTCCGCGGGCTCGGCCACTCTGGATGATGGGGGTCGTCATCATCGTGGCCTCCGTGTTCTGGGGGCACCTCGTCTACTGGCAGGTCGGGGAGCGCGCGTTCCTGAGCGCGGAGGCGCAGGCACAGGGAGCGACCACCGTGCAGCTGATGGCGCGGCGAGGTGTCATCTACGACTCGCAAGGGACCCCGCTGGCCCTCAACACGACCGTCTACGACGTCGCGCTCTCGCCTCCCCAGGTGGTGTCGCGAGCGGCCGAGGAGACCGCGGCCGAGGGCCTCGGCTCGGCACTCGGCATCCAGCCTGAGCGGGTGATGAGCCTCTACCAGGACAAGGTGCGGTACGCCTATGTCGCCAGACGCGTCTCGCAGCAGACCGCGAACCGGATCCAGGCGATGGACCTGGCGGGCGACGGCGTGACGTTGGAGGCACAACCGGAACGAACCTATCTCCCCGGCGGCGAGACCGGTGACACGCTGGGCTCTCAGTTCCTGGGCTTCGTCAACTACGCCGGGTTCGGGGTAGCCGGGCTGGAGAGCTACTACAACCAGCAGCTCGGGGGCAAGGACGGCTGGGAAAAGCTCTACAAGGACTCGTCCGGGAACCTGATCGCAGCCACCACCGAGTCGAAGCTGAACCCGGTGCAGGGCGACGATATGACGCTCACCGTGGACGCCCAGATCCAGTACCAGGCCGAGCAGGCGGTCCAGGCCGCGGTCGCCGCCAACCACGCCGAGCAGGGAAGCGTCATCATCCTCGATTCCCAGACCGGCGGCGTGATGGGCTGGGCGGCCTATCCGAGCTTCAACTCCAACGACTTCGCCACCACCCCGGCCCAGGACCTCACCGACCCGATCGCGGGCAGCGTCTACGAGCCGGGGTCGGTGATGAAGGCGGTCACGCTGTCCGGAGCCCTGAACTCGGGCGCGATCACACCGCAGGACACGATCAACGATCCCGGCTACATCGTGGTCGACGGCCAGCAGCTCAACGACTGGAACAACGCGCCCTGGGGCACCGTCAGCTACACCAAGGTGCTGGAGCAGTCTCTGAACGTGGGCGCTGTCCATGCCGAAGAAGCGGAAGGGACCAAAAACTTCGTGCACTACCTGCAGGCGTTCGGTTTCGGGAAGCCGACGGACGTCGGAGTGTCGGGAGAGCAGAACGTCGCGCTCCCCGACCTGAGCGGCGTGCAGGAGGCCACGGCGGCCTACGGCGAGGGCGTCGACGTGACGCTGGTGCAGATGGCGGCGGCCATCAACACGATCGCCAACGGCGGCGTGTACGTCCAGCCGCACCTGGTGCAGTCGATCGGCGGGGTGACCCAGACCTACGGCAGCCACCGCGCCGTGACGGCGCAGACCGCGAACGAGATGAAGGCGATGATGCGCTCGGTCGTGCAGTACGGGGAAGGCCGGCTGGCCCGGATCCCGGCCTTCCAGGACGACACCTCGGGGAAGACCGGGACCTCACAGATTCCGATCGACGGCAAATACTCCCCGACCGACTACTGGTCGACGTTCGCCGGGTTCATCCCCTCGCAGAATCCTCAGTTCACGATGCTGATGATGCTGAAGGACCCGCAGGACGGCTCGGCGGCCGCCAACGAGGCCGACGAGGCGACGGCGCCGCAGTGGAAGGCGCTGGCCCAGAAGATCATCGTGGACGAGCACATCACCCCCGAGAACCTGCCGCCGGAGCCCAACTGAGCGGCGGCACGCGGGAGCGCGGGGCCGTTTGCCGGGGAGCGGCCGCGCGAGTGGCCGGCAGAGGGCCGCTGGCCGGCAAAACGGCGCTCCTCGGCGGCGTGGACCGGGTGGAGACGGTCCCTAAACTGGTGCCCGCATGCAGCTGACCGTTGGCGAGGTCGCCGAAGCGATCGGCGGTCGGCTCGACGGCGATCCCGGCCGCAGCGTGACCTCCTGGTACACCGACTCGCGGCTGGTGACCGGCGGCGGCGCGTTCTTCGCGCTCCGCGGCGCCGAGTTCGACGGTCACCGCTTCCTGGCCCAGGCGCAGGCGAGGGGGGCGGCGCTGCTGGTGGTGGAGCACCCGGTCGCCACCTCCGGAGCGGCGGTGGTTCGGGTGGCCGACACCTGGGAGGCGCTGTTCGCCCTGGCCCGGCAGGTGCTGGAGCGGGTTCGCCCGACCGTGGTCGGCATCACCGGCAGCAACGGCAAGACCTCGACCAAGGAGCTGACCGCGGCCGCGCTCGCGATGCGACACCGGGTCCACCGCACCGCCGGCAATCTGAACACCGAGACGGGGCTGCCGCTGACGGTGCTGGCACTGGAGCCGGAGCACGACGTGGCGGTGCTGGAGATGGGTATGCAGCGGGCCGGGGAGATCGCCCGGCTGGCGGCGCTGGCGCGGCCCACGGTCGGCGTCGTCACCTCGATCGGCTCCGTCCACGCCGAGAACTTCGCAGACGGTCGTGAAGGGGTCGCGCGCGCGAAGGCAGAGCTGCTGGAGGCCCTTCCCCAGGACGGGCTGGCGGTGATCAACGCCGACGACCCGTTCGGCGACCGGCTGGCCGCCCACAGCGCCGCCCCGGTCGCCCGCTACGGGTTCGAGGCGGAGGTCGGCCCCGGCGGACTCCGCGGCGAGGCGTTCCATCAGATGCCGGAGGGTGGCTCAAAGTTCAGCGCGCGGGGCCTGCGGGTGCAACTGCGGCTGGAGGGACGCCACCAGGCCCAGAACGCCCTGGCCGCGCTGGTGGTGGCGCGCCGGCTGGGGGTCGGGCTCACCGAGGCGGCGGCGGCGCTCTCCGGCGTGGAGGCCACGCACCGGCTGCAGCGCCGGCCGACCCAGGGGGGCTGGACCCTGGTCGACGACTCCTACAACGCGAGTCCGGAGTCGATGCGCGCCGCCTTCTCCACCCTCCGGGGGATGGACCGCCGGGGCCGCCTGCTGGCGGTGCTGGGTGAGATGCGTGAGCTGGGGCCGGACGCGGAGGACCAGCACCGCGAGATCGGCCGGGAGGCGGCTGCGCTGTTCGACGCGGTCGCGGTCCTGGAGGTCGGCCTGGGGCGGACGCTGGCGCTCGCCGCCGGCGCCGAGGTGGTCGCGGACCGCGAGGCCGCCGCCATCTGGGTGCGCGCCAACGCGCGTCCCGGGGACCTGGTCCTCGTCAAGGCCTCGCACGGGGTCGCCCTGGACGAGCTCGCCGAGGCCCTCGTCCCGTGACCCCGGCCCCCCCGGAACAGGGCGATTGGTGCACCAACGACCCCATTTGGACCCCGAAACAGGGCGATTGGTGCACCAACGGCCCTGTGTGGAGCGCGGAAAAGGGGGGGTGGTGCGACAACGGCCGGGGGGCTGAGGGCGCGCGAGGATGCCGGGAGCGGTGCGTGTGACCCCCCTGGTGTTCGCCGCCATCACCGTCGCCCTCTCGTTCGCGATCGCGATGGTCGCGTATCCCTTCCTGATCCGCCTGCTCCGCCGCTGGGGGGTGGGGCAGGTGATCCAGCACGAGCTGTCACCCGAGCACCAGCGCAAGGCCGGGACGCCCACCGGGGGAGGCATCCTGTTCGTCCTGCTCGGCATCGTGGGTGGCCTGGCATCGCTCCCCACCCACCGCGGTGCTCTCCCCGCGGTGGCGGCGCTGCTCCTCTTCGGGCTGCTGGGGTTCGCGGACGACCTGGCCAAGCTCCGCTTCGGGCAGCGCGGCGTGCCGGCCCGCTACAAGTTCCCCCTCCAGATCCTGCTCGCGATCCCGGTCGCCTATCTCGCTCACACGCAGCAGCACCTGCTGCCGGCGGCCGGCACCTGGGCCTGGGTCTACTGGCCGTTCGCGGTGATCGTGATCGCGGGCGCCGCCAACGGGGTCAACTTCAACGACGGCATCGACGGCCTGGCGGGCGCGACGTCGGTGGTCGCGCTGCTCGGCATCGCCCTCCTCCTTCCGGGCGAGCCGGCCGGGGCCCTGGCCGTCGCGTTCACGCTGATCGGCGCCCTGCTCGCGTTCCTCTGGTACAACCGCTACCCCGCCCGGATCTTCATGGGCGACGCCGGCGCGCTGGGCCTGGGGGCGGCGCTGGCCGCGCTCTGCCTGCAGGCGGGCTGGGGCGTTCTTCTGATCCTCCTCGGAATCGTCTATGTCGTGGAGGTCCTTTCTGTCATCATTCAAGTGAGCTATTTCAAGGCCACCGGTGGCCGGAGAGTGTTCAAGATGACCCCGTTGCACCTGACGTTCCAGCTCGAGGGTTGGTCGGAGAACCGAATCGCGCTCACCTTCTCGGGGGTCGCGATCGCCGCCGCGCTTGTTTCTGGCTGGATCGCGCACACGCTCTCGTGACGGCCGTGCCGTGTCCCGGCGAGCGGGCCCTGGTCGTGGGCCTCGGCAAGTCGGGCCTGGCGATGGCTCGTTACCTGGCCCGGCAGGGCGTGCCGGTCCGCGCCGTCGACCGCCGCCCCGCCGGCCGGCTCGAGGATGCTCTCGCCCAGCTGCCCGGCCCTGAGTGCGGAACCGAGGTGCGAACGGGCGGCTACGACGAGACCGCTCTCGACGGCTGCGCCCTGGTCTGCGCCAGCCCCGGCGTGCCCTGGGACGACCCGCTGCTGGATGCGGCCCGCGCGCGAGGGATCCCGGTCACCAGCGAGATCGACCTCTTCCTGCGCCGCTGCCCGGGCGAGATCCTCGGTGTCACCGGGACCAACGGGAAGACGACCACCACCGCCATGCTGGGCGCGATCCTCGGGCAGGGCGACCGCCCGGTCCTGGTCGGCGGCAACATCGGCGAGACGGTCCTCGACCGGCTGCCGGAGATCACCCCCGAACACCTGGTGGTGCTCGAGCTGTCCAGCTTCCAGCTCGAGTCGGCGGGCGACCCTCGCTGCCGCGTCGGCGTGGTGCTCAACGTGACCCCGGACCACCTGGATCGCCATCACACGTTCGAGCGCTATCTGGACGCCAAGGCGCGTCTGGTGGAAGCGCTGCCGGAGGCGGGGACTGCCGTCCTCAACGGAGAGGACGAGCACTGCCGTACGCTCGCCCGCCGCACGCGGGCGCAGGTGATCTGGTATGAGCGCCACCGGCCACTGCCCCGTCTGCAGGTGCCCGGCCGTCACAACCTGCTGGACGCACTCGCCGCCGCCGGCGCCGCCCGCGCGGTGGGCGTGAACGACGACCAGATCCAGAGGGGGCTCGACACGTTCACCGGCGTCGAGCACCGCCTGGAGCTGGTCGCCGACGCGGCCGGGATCCGCTGGTACAACGACTCCAAGGCCACCAACCCGGAGGCCGGCCTGCCCGCCCTTCGCGCCTTCCCCGGCGAGCCGCTGGTCGTCATCGCGGGCGGCTACGGCAGCGGGTTCGACCTTCGCGAGTGGACCCGCGAGGTGCGCGCGAGCACCGTCGGCGCGGTCCTCATCGGCGCGTCGGCGCCGCTTCTGGCGGCGGAGCTGGAGGGCCATCCGTTCCGCCGCGCCGCGACGCTGGCTGAGGCCGTCGACGAGGCGGCCCGCATGCTTCCCGGGGGCGGGGTGGTGGTCCTCAGCCCCGCCTACAAGTCCTACGACATGTTCAACGACTTCGAGGAACGCGGACGGCTCTTCAAGGAGCTGGTCCGGGTCCGGGCAGGAGGAGCTTGCTGATGGCGGAGACCGCCGTCCCGCACGTGCTGCCGCGAGAGCGGGCCGCCGGCGATTTGTGGCTGCTCGGCATCGCGCTGGCGCTGCTCGGTGCCGGACTGATCATGGTGCTCTCGGCGAGCGACGCGTACTCGCTCGAGACCACCGGCTCCACCTTCAGCGTCTTCTTCCACCAGGTGGGTTACGCCACCCTCGGGCTGATCGGTCTCGTCATCGCGAGCCGCATCGACTACCACCGCCTGCGCCACTGGGCGCTGCCCGGCTTCGTGGTCACCGTCATCCTGATGCTGGCGGTGCTGGTCCCGCACGTCGGCGCCTCCGCCTACGGCGCCACCCGCTGGCTCAACATCCCGGGCATCCCGATCCAGCTCCAGCCGTCGGAGGTGGCCAAGCTCACGGTCGCCGTGTTCATGGCCAGCTGGATGTCGAAGCGCACGCGCTCCCTCGACAGCTTCGTCGACGGCTTCCTGCCCTACGCGGTTCTGATGGCGGTGGTGGTCGGGCTGCTCATCCTGCAGAAGGACCTGGGGACCTTGATCGTGACCACGGTGATGATGGTCGCGATCTACTACGCGGGCGGGGGCCGCATGCGCTACCTGGCGCTGCTCGGCCTGGCCGCGCTGGGAGCGATGGGGGCCCTGGTGGCCGTGGAGCCCTACCGCGTGGGTCGGGTGACCACGTTCCTGAACCCGTTCTCCGACCCCTCGAACAAGACGCTCCAGGCCTACCAGGGGCTGGTTGCGCTGGGCTCCGGCGGTCTGACCGGGGTCGGACTGGGCCACTCGATCGAGAAGTACCAGTGGCTGCCGGAGGCGCCGACCGACTTCATCTTCGCGATCATCGGCGAGGAGACCGGCCTGATCGGAGCGTCGCTGATCATCCTCGGCTTCGTCTTCTTCACGATCCGCGGCTTCCGGGTGGCGATGCGCGCGCCGGACCGCTTCGGGGTCGCGCTCGGGGCGGGGATCACCACCTGGATCGCGGTGCAGGCCTTCATCAACATCGGCGTGGTCACCGCGTCGCTGCCGGTGACCGGAGTCCCGCTACCCTTCATCAGCTACGGCGGCACGGCGCTGGTCATGACCCTGATCGGGGTCGGCGTGCTGCTCAACATCTCGGCGCAGGGCACCCGGCCCTCGCTGAGCGGTCAAAGGAGAGGTCATGCGGCTGCTCATCGCGGGAGGGGGGACGGGGGGCCACGTGTCTCCGGCACTCGCGATCGCACAGGCGTTTCGAGCTGAGTTGCCGGATGCCGAGGTCCTGCTCGTCGGGCGGCGTGGCGGTCCCGAGGAGCGGCTGGTGCCCGAGGCCGGATTTCCGCTGCGCACGCTCCAGGTTCAGGGCTTCGACCGCGACAACTGGACCCGCAATGCGCACCTGGTCGTGCTGCCGCGAGCGTTCCGGGAGGGGACGCGCATCCTGCAGGAGTTCCGGCCGGAGGTGGTGGTCGGCGTGGGGGGCTACGTGATGGCGCCGGCCCTGTGGGGCGCGCAGCGCACTCGGACGCCCTATGTCCTGCAAGTGTCGGAGGCCGACGGGCTGGCCAACCGCCTCTTCCGGCGGGCTGCGGCCGCCGCCTGTGTCACGTTCCCGGGTGACCTCGACCGCTTCGTGACCCGCCACACGGTCCTCACCGGGTACCCGCTGCGTCCCGGGTTCCTGCCCCGCATCCCGGCGGTCCCCGCGCGGCGCCTCCTGGTCCTGGGCGGCAGCCAGGGCTCTCACCGCATCAACGAGGCGGTGTGGGGCGCGCTGGACGGGCTGCTCGCGGGGTTTGCCGAGGTGGTCCACCAGACCGGCCGCCAGGGGGAGGAGCAGGCGGCCACGCTGGGCCGGCCGGGGTACCGCCCGTTCGCGTTCTCGGACCGCATTCCCGACCTCCTCGCGGAGTCCGACCTGGTGCTCTGCCGGGCCGGCGTCGGGACCATCGCCGAGGTGACGGCGGTGGGGCTGCCGATGCTGGTGGTCCCGGGCACCTTCGGAGGGGGCCATCAGATCCGGAACGCGGACCGCCTGCACCGGGAGGGCGCCGGCGTCCACATCGCCGACCAGGACCTCACCCCGCCGCGGCTGCTCCAGGAGGTCCGGCGGCTGACGCCCGAGCGCCTGCGGGAGATGGCCGCCCGGTCGCGGGCGGTCGGCCGCCCGAGTGCCGCGGCGGCGATCGTCCGCGTGCTCCTCGAAGCGGCGGAGCCGGCGGAGGCGGCCTGATGGAGCTGCGCGAACGTCACGTCCACCTGCTCGGCATCGGCGGCGCCGGGGTCTCCGCGCTCGCCGAGCTGCTGATCGAGCGCGGCGCCCTGGTCTCCGGGTGCGACGTCGCGCCGACCGCGGTCACGGAGCGACTGCTGGCACGCGGCGCACGGATCACCTTCGAGGGCCAGAGCCCGGCCCATGTCGAGGGTCAGGACGTGCTCTGCCACACCACGCGGCTGTCGGCGGCGGCGCGGACGGAGGTGGCGGCGGCGCAGAAGCAGGGCCTGGAGGTGCTCGACCGGCCTCACCTGCTGGCCCGCGTGCTGCGGCAGGCGGATGCGATCGGCGTCGCCGGCACGCATGGCAAGACGACCACCACCGCGATGCTGGCGCACCTCCTGGAGGTGGTGGGGGAGCAGCCGTCGGCGCTGATCGGCGACGGCGCCTCGTCCCGCATCGGCGCCTCCTGCGTGATCGTCGCCGAGCTCGACGAGTCGGACCGCAGCCTTCCGCTCCACCACCCGGGGACGGCGGTGGTGACCGGCGTCGAGTTCGACCACAGCGACTACTTCACGGACCTGGACGATGTCCGGGGCATGTTCGGAGAGTTCCTGGAGGGTCTGCCCCGGGACGGGCTCGCCGTGCTCTGCGCCGACGATCCATGGCTCGGCCGGCAGCCCGTAGCTGCCCGGCGACGCACCTACGGCTACGCGGCGAATGCCGATTACCGGGTCGACGAGGAGGGCGTGGTGCGGCGCCGCGGGGAGACGCTGGCCAGGCTGCGCCTTCGCGCGCCCGGGCGCATGACCCGCCAGGATGCCGCGGCGGCGCTGGCGGTGGCGGTCGAGCGCGGCATCGATCCAGAGCGGGCGGCCGAGGCGCTGGCCACCTTCCCGGGTGCGAGGCGCCGCCTGGAGCGCCTGGGCGAGTGGCACGGTGCGGAGCTGTTCGACGACTACGGCCACCTGCCGGCCCAGGTGACCGCGACCGTTCAGGCCCTCCGGGAGCTGCCGCACGCGCGCGTCCTGCTCGTCTTCCAGCCCCACCGTTACTCGCGGTTCGGGGACATCGAGGATGCCCTCGTGGGGCCGCTCAGGTCTGCCGACCGGACGCTCCTGACCGAGATCTACGCCGCCGGTGAAGAGAATCCGAACGCCGTTTCCGCGCGCGCGCTGGCGGCCCGAACGGGACTCGACTTCGCACCCGACCTGGAGGCGGTGCAGCGCTGGCTGGAGCGCGAGGCCCGACCCGGCGACGTGGTGCTGCTGATGGGTGCCGGCAACGTGGGGAGGGTGGGCCATGCCCTGGCGCACGCCTGCTGAGCTGGCCTGGCTGCGCGGCCTGCCAGGCGTCGAGGAGGGGCATTCGCTGGCGCGCCACACCTCGTTCAACATCGGCGGGCCGGCCGAGTTCTTCGTCCAGACCGCGTCGGCGCGGGAGATCGTGGAGGGCTGCCGGCAACGCGGGATCCCGTACCTGCTGCTCGGGGCGGGGACCAATCTCCTGGTCGCGGACCGGGGGGTGGAGGGTCTGGTGGTCCGGGTCGTGAGCCGCGCCGTCCACGTCGAAGGCACCCGCGTGGTCGCGGCGGCCGGCCTGAAGATGCTGCGCCTGGCCCGCCTCTGCGCCGACCACGACCTCTCCGGATTCGAGTGGGCGATCGGCGTTCCGGGGACGGTGGGCGGGGCGGTGTACCAGGACGCCGGCTGCTGGGGCGGCGAGCTCCGCGACGTGCTGGTGGAGGCCACCGGCTGGGCGGGCGGGGCGGAGCGGCGCTGGACGCCGGCGGACCTCGGGCTCGGCTACCGCACCTCGGCGCTGCGAGACGGATCGCTGCGCGGGGCGCTGGTGGAAACCGCGACCCTGCAGCTCGCACCGGGCGACGGCGCCCGCTCGCGGGAGCAGATGGCCCGGTGGACGGAGCAGCGCAACGCGACCCAGCCGATCAGCACCAAGAACTGCGGCAGCGTGTTTCGGAATCCTCCCGGCGACTCGGCGGGGCGCCTGGTCGACGCCGCCGGACTGCGTGGGGCCCGCGAGGGCGCGGCGCAGGTGTCGACCCAGCACGCCAACTTCATCGTCAACACCGGAGCCGGCACCGCGGCCGACGTTGACCGGCTGATCCGGCGCGTCCAGCAGCAGGTGGAGGCCAGGTTCGGGATCGCGCTCGAGTGCGAGGTGGAGCGCGTCGGCTCCTGGGACCACCCCACGAGGCCCCGCGAGCCCGGCCTCGCGGGGACCCGGGGGGAGAGGGCTCCGGCATGAACAGTCCCCACGAAGCTCCGCAGGCTCCCCACCCGGGTCCGCTTCGCTGGAGCCCCAGATGAGAGTGGCCGTGCTGCTAGGCGGACGGTCGGCGGAGTCCGAGGTCTCGCGCAGCTCGGGGGCGAACGTGGGAGCCGCCCTGGAGCGGGCCGGCCACCAGGTGGTGGAGGTGGAGCTCGATCTCCAGGTCTGGGACAACCTCCGTGACGGCTCGTTCGACTGCTGCTTCATCGCCCTCCACGGCCGGCTCGGCGAGGACGGGACGGTGCAGGGGATGTGCGAGCTGCTCGACCTGCCGTACACGGGTTCCGACGTGCTCGCGTCGGCGCTCTGCATCGACAAGGCCCGATCCAACCGCCTGCTCCAGGCGGCCGGCCTCGCGGTTCCCGAGTTCGAGGAGCTGCGAGCCCGGGCGGGCGTCGAGGGCATGCTGGTGGACCGGCTGGTCGGCGACTACGGCCTCCCGCTGGTCGTCAAGCCGGTGCGCGAGGGCTCGACGGTGGGCCTCACGATCGCCCGCGACGAGGACGCGGTGGCCTCCGGGTTGGTGCTCGCCTCCCGCTACGATCGGCGCCTGCTGGTGCAGCGCTTCGTGGCCGGGACCGAGATCACGGTCGGGGTCCTGGCGACCCCTGAGGTGCAGGTGCTGCCGACGCTGGAGATCACCTACGAGGGCGACGCGTACGACTACACCGCCAAGTACACGCCCGGTCTGAGCCACCACACGATCCCGGCCCGGATTCCCGAGGTGGCGCGGGAGGCGGCGGCGGAGGCGGCCTCGGTCGCCTTCCGCACGCTCGGCTGCGACGGGATGGCCCGGGTCGACTTCATCGTCGACGGTGAAGGAGTTCCCTGGGTGCTGGAGGCGAACACGGTTCCCGGGCTGACCGCGCTGTCGCTGCTGCCCGACGGGGCCCGCGCGGCGGGGATCGAGATGTCGGAGCTGTGCGACCAACAGGTGCGGTGGGCGGTCGAGCGCCACGCGACGCGGGTAGGCCCCCGATGACGCGCACGTATACCTCCGTTTTCACGCGAAACCGGGACTATGCGGGGCCTCATAGTGCCGTTTTCACGCGAAACCGGGAAATGCCGCCGGGAGGAGGTGCGCCCCATGAGTGACGGCGACTCCGAGCGCAGTCGGCGCCGTCGCCGGTTCGGGCTCGACCAGCCCGGCGACCTGGGCGAGCGCCGTGAGGGCCAGGAGCCGATCGGCCGCCGGCGGGCCGCCGTTCCCGCCCCCGCGCGCCGGCGTACCGAGCGCGAGCAGGCGCGTCCACGGACGGCGGGCGGAGATCCGCCCGAGCCACCGGCGCGCGCCCGGCTGCGCTGGCGCCTGCTCGCGCTGGGAAGCGGTGTCCTCTGCCTGGCGCTCGTCGTGGCGGCCTGCCTCAGCCCGTCGTTCCGCGTGCGCGACATCCAGGTCGAGGGGGCGACCCGGGTGGGCAGCTCGGCGGTGGTCACGGCGTCCGGGATCCGGTCCGGTACCTCGATCTTCCTCGTCAACTCACAGGCGATCTCGCAGCGGCTCGACGGCCAGGTCTGGGTCCGCACCTCGTCGGTGGTGACCCTGCTGCCCGGCACGGTGCGGATCTCGGTCGACGAGTGGGAGCCGGTCGCCGTCTACACCCCGACCGGAAGCACGGCGGTCTATCTCTCGGCGCAGGGCACGATCCTGGGCTCGGCCAACGCCCACGGCGGCCTGGCCCTGATCGACGGGCCGGACACCGGGACCTCCGCGGGCCACCTGGCGATCGACAACCGGCTGCTGCGGCCCCTGGTGAACATCCAGCAGGGCCTACCGGGGCTGATCGGGCAACCGGTGAACCACTTCCAGCTCGACCGGTGCTGGAACCTCACGATGTACGGCGCCAGTGGCTGGCGAGCCATGTTCGGGCGCATGCTGACGCCCACCGACTACGCGACCCTGCAGAGCAAGGTGGCGGCGCTGCGGTCGGTAGCCCCGGACGTGAACTTCAAGGACTCCACCGTCTACGTCAACCTCGAGAATCCGTCGGAGGTGACGATCGGTCACGGCCTCGACGTGGCGCCGACGCCGACTCCGACTCCGACGCCGGCGGCCACCCCGACTCCGAAACCCACGGCGACGCCGACCCCGGGCCCGGTCAGCGCCGTCACCCCGACTCCAAAGGCGACACCCAGCACTTCGCCCTCTCCAACGCCTGCGGCCCAGGGGGCCTGCTCCTAGCCGGAGCCGCCTCGCCGCCGGAGCCCGGATCGGCGCCGGTCGGGGGCACGCGCACCTGGAGCAAACTGTAGAACCACCAGATATACGCTCCGGGCGACGCCTGCCTACAAAATCTCGTGACCCAGCAGCATCCGACCGGCTATACTCACACACGCGGGCGGAGTCGCCGCGGAACCCAAGCAGCATCACCCAAGCACATCCTCGGAGGCATTGCAGGACCCTTGTCCAGGCGGAGGCATATCGCCGGATTGGACCTCGGCACCCAGAAGGTCGCCGTTGTCATCGCCGAATCCGACGAATCAGGTCAGATCAGCATCGCGGGCGTCGGCGAGGCGCCTTCGGAGGGCCTCCGCAAGGGCGTGGTGGTGAACATCGATCGCACCGTGCAGGCGATCCAGGAGGCGCTGGTCGCCGCCGAGCGCATGGCCGGCACCCGTGTCGACCAGGTCGTGGTCTCGATCGGCGGGGCTCATCTGCAGTCCCAGACCTCTCGGGGCGTGGTCGCGGTCACGGGCGCCAACCACGAGATCTCCTCGGGTGACGTGGCGCGCGCGATCGAGGCGGCGAAGGCGGTCTCGGTGGCCAGTGACCGCCAGATCATCCACGTGCTGCCGCGGGCCTTCACGGTCGACGGCCAGGACGGCGTCAAGGAAGCGCAGGGGATGACCGGGCGCCGCCTCGAGGTCGAGACCCACATCGTGACCGGCGCCCAGACGTTCGTCCAGAACGTCATCAAGTGCGTGCACGCCGCCAACCTCGACGTCGAGGACGTGGTCTGCCAGGGCCTGGCCAGCGGCGAAGGCGTGCTCAGCGACAACGAGATCGACCTCGGCGTCTGCCTTCTCGACATCGGCGCTGGAACCACCGACGTGGTCGTCTACAACGAAGGGTCGGCGCTCCATCTCGGCGTTCTGCCGGTGGGCGGCAACCACGTCACGAACGACATCGCGATCGGGCTCCGGACCAGCCTCGATGACGCGGAGTCACTGAAGATCAACTACGGGCACACCCTCCCCGATGTGATCCCCCGTGAGGAGCGGATCGACATCCGGCAGGCGGGAGCCGAGCGGCCGGTAGCGACCCCAAGGCGTTACCTGGCGGAGATCATCGGACCGCGCATGCGCGAGATCTTCCAGCTCGCGCGCCAGCAGGTTCGGCGGAGCGGCTACGACGGCCTGCTCCCGGCCGGCGTGGTCGTCACCGGCGGCGGAGCGCGTCTGATGGGCACCACCGACGCCGCCGAGGCGGTCTTCGACACCGGTGTGCGGCTGGGGCTGCCGGCGGGCGTCGGCGGGCTCGCCGATCGGGCCGGTGGACCATCGTTCTCCGCGGGCGTCGGCCTCGTCAAGTGGGGCGGTGCCACCACCCCGCGCCTCGAGGAGGTGCACGACGACCGCGAGCCCGCTCTCGCCGGCGCCTTCCAGCGCACGGCGCGATGGTTCCGGGACTTCTTCTAGGGAACCTCACCGATGAACAGCTGCGGGAATCCCCCGTCACCCAACCAAGCGCAGGAGAGCAGGAGGACGTGATGAGCGCCGATCGAGTGGAACGCCAGGACGGGCGCGCCCGGATCAAAGTCGTCGGGTGCGGGGGTGGTGGCGGCAACGCGGTCAACCGCATGGTCTCGGCGGCCCTGAAGGGAGTCGAGTTCATCGCCGTCAACACGGACCTGCAGGCGCTGGAGCGGTGCACCGCCGACGTCAAGGTCAACATCGGCCGGAAGCTGACGCGTGGCCTGGGGTCGGGCGGCGACTGGACCAAGGGTCGCGACGCGGCGGACGAGAGTCGCGCCGAGCTGACGGAGCTGGTCAAGGACTCGGACATGGTCTTCATCACCGCCGGCATGGGCGGCGGGACCGGCACCGGCTCGTCATCGGTGGTGGCCGAGGTCGCCAAGGAGCAGGGGGCGCTGACCATCGGTGTGGTCACCAAGCCGTTCCGCTGGGAGGGCAAGGTGCGTGCCCAGTCGGCGGAGGAGGGCGTGGACGTGCTCCGCGAGAAGGTGGACGCGTTGATCGTGATCCCCAACGACCGCCTGACCCAGGTGGTGGACAAGCGGACCACCCTCGAGGAGGCGTTCAAGATCGCCGACGACGTCCTTCGCCAGGGCGTCCAGGGCATCGCCGACCTGATCGTGAACCCCGGCGTCATCAACCTCGACTTCGCGGACGTGAAGGCGGTGATGCAGGACGCTGGAGCGGCGCTCATGGGTATCGGTTTCGGGGCCGGCGAGAACCGGGCCGAGGACGCGGCCAAGCAGGCGGTCGCGAGTCCGCTGCTGGAGCAGTCGATCGACGGCGCCCGCGGCATCCTCTTCAACGTCACCGCCGGGAACGACATCACGCTTTTCGAGTGCGAGAAGGCGGCGGAGATCATCAAGGCGTCGGCCGACCCGAGCGCGAACATCATCTTCGGGGTCGTGAACGACGATCGGATGCAGGACGAGGTGAAGATCACGGTCGTCGCCACCGGGTTCGACGTCGGCCGCAAGGCCCCGTCGCGCGAGATGGCCCCGGCCCGTGAAGTCGATCGCGATCGCGAGCGGGAGCGCGTCACCGCCTCGACCCGCCGGGAGAGCGAGTCGACCTCGATCGAGTACACGCATCGCCAGGGCGAGCCTCCGGCGGCGCCGGCGAGCGGCTCCGACGACCTCGACGTCCCGGCCTTCCTGCGGAACCGGTTCTAGCGCCTGGCTGGGTGGCGGAGCCGTGGCCAAGCGCTCTCCGAAAGTCTCCTAACGTTTGCAGCGTGCGTTGCCCGTACTGCGGCCATCACGAGCTCAAGGTCGTCGACTCCCGGGACTCCGAGATCGGGGAGGCGATCCGGCGGAGGCGTGAGTGCCTCAGGTGCGGGCAGCGCTTCACCACCTACGAGCGGATCGAGACGGTCCCCTTCTACGTCACCAAGAAGGATGGCCGGCGCGAGGACTTCGATCCCCAGAAGCTTTTCGGGGGCCTCCGGAAGGCGACCGAGAAGCGGGACATCTCGCCCGAGCGCCTGAATCGCATCGTGGGGGAGATCGAGTCCGATCTCCGGCGGTCGGCCCGCGTCGAGATCCCGTCGTCCGAGATCGGCGCGATGGTCATGGACAAGCTTCGCGAGCTGGACGAGGTGGCGTACATCCGCTTCGCGTCCGTGTACCGGGAGTTCAAGGAGCTGGACGAGGTGAAGCGTGAGATCGAGCGCGTGCTCCAGGGCCGCAAGGAGCCGGCGTCGAAAACGTCCCGCTCGTAGACGCAGGTCGCCGCATCTCGGGTTCGGGACCTAGCATCAGCGCGTGCGCTACGCGATCTCCATCCCCCAGCTGACTCCGGACGGCACGTTCGACCCGCGAGCGTTCGCCGCCTACCTCCGGCGCGCCGAGGAGCTCGGGTTCGAAAGCGGCTGGACGCAGGAGCAGGTGCTCGGGACCGCACCGCAGCTGAGCCCGCTGGAGACGATGACCTACGCGGCCGCCTGCTGCGACCGGTTGCGCCTGGGCTGTGTCGTCTTCGTCACCCCGCTGCACATCCCGGTCCACCTGGCCAAGGCGCTGTCGTCGCTCGACCAGCTGAGCCGTGGCCGGTTGGAGATCGGGATCGGCACCGGGGGCCGCCGTCCCGCCGGCGCCTTCGGCCTTGACGGGGAGCACCTCGTGGGGCGGTTCACCGAGGGGCTGCGACTGATGAAGGCGCTGTGGACCGGCGACGAGGTCACGCTGCCTGGGCGCTTCTGGCAGCTGCAGGGTCAGACGATGACGCCCCCCACGTTCCAGAAGCCCCACCCGCCGATCTGGTTCGGTGCCAACCACCCGGACGCCCTGGCGCGCACAGCCCGCCTGGCGGACGGCTTCTTCGGCGCCGGCTCGACGACGACCGCTCGCTTTGCGGAGCAGGTGCCGATCGTGCGCTCCGCGGTCCGAGCAGGCGGCGGCGATCCCGTGTCGTTCCCGATCGCCAAGCGCGTCTACATCGGTGTCGACGACGATTCCGCGCGGGCCCGCGAGCGCGTGGATCGGGGACTGCACGAGATCTATTCGGCGTTCACCATCCCCAACCTGGTCGACGTCGCGGTCACCGGCACGCCCGCCCAATGTGTGGAGGGCGTGCGCGAGGTGATCGCCGCCGGCGCCGAGCGGGTCCTCTTCACGACCCTCTACGACCCCCGGGAGCAGATGGAGCGGATCGCGGCCGAAGTCATCCCGCACCTCGGATAGGCACCATGCGCCGCCTGCTGCTGGCGCCCGCGGTGATCCTGATCGTGATCGGCCTCGTGTTCACGCTGCAGGGATTCGGCGTGCTTCCAGGCAGCTTCATGACCGGCGAGCGGAAATGGGCGGAGATCGGGCTGGGACTGATCGTGGTGGGTCTGGTGGTGGCCTACTTCGGCCTCGGCACCCAGCGCGGGCGGAGCAGCTGAATCCCTGACCACCGATGGTGCACCACCGGGCCCCAAAAGCGCCGGGAAGGCCCCGATGGTGCACCACCGGGTCTAAAAGTGCGAACGGTGCACCCCGGTGGTGCACCATCGGGTGAATGACGACCGATTACCCGGCCCTGGCGCGTGAGGCGCTCGCCCGGCTTCCCGACCAAGCCCCGCTCCTCCATCACCTGACCAACTTCGTCACCGCGCAGGACCAGGCCAACCTGGCGCTCGCCTACGGCGCCTCCCCGGTGATGGCCCCCGCTCGCGAGGAGGTCGCGGAGCTGGCGGCGGTCACCGGCGCCCTGGTCATCAACATCGGCACCCTCGACCCGGAGCAGGTAGAGGCGATGCTGATCGCCGGGCGGGTAGCCGCCGAGAACGGGCGGCCGATCGTGCTCGACCCGGTGGGAGCCGGTGCGACCGGCCTCCGCACCCGCGCCGCCGCGCAGCTTTTGGAGGAGCTGCCGATCTCGGTCCTCCGGGGGAACCGTGGTGAGATCGGGGCGCTGGTCGGCAGCGGCCGCGTGCGAGGGGTGGACGCGGTGGGCGAGGAGGACCCGCTGGAGGTGGCCCGGGCGGCGGCCGGCAAGTTCGGCGTAGCGGTGGCCGTCACCGGGGTGGTGGACGTGGTGGTCGGCGCCGATCGCGTCTATCACGTCGCCGGCGGACATCCGCTGATGGCTGCGGTGACCGGAACCGGCTGCATGGCGACCACCGCGATCGGGGCCTTCCTGGCACTCGGCGGCGACCCGGCGCTGCAGGCGGCGCTGGCGCTCGCCACGTACGGCCTGGCGGCACAGCGCGCGGGCGCGGGCGCCCAGGGTCCGGGCAGCTTCCGGATCCGGCTCATCGACGAGGTGTACGGCCTGCGGCGGCGGGGCGTAGACGGTCTCGACATCCGGAGCCCAGACTGAGGCCATGCACCTCGTTCGCTACCACGACCTTGCCGCGGCCGCGCCCCGTCCGGGAGTGCTCGACGAGCAGGGAGACGTCCATCCTTTGCCCGGGGTGAACACGCTCGGAGCCCTGCTCCGCCGGCCCGTCGCGGCGTTCCCGCAGATCATCGAGCAGGCGCTGAGCGGGCCCGGCATCCGCGGGGCGCGGCTGCTGGCGCCGATCGACGGGGCGACCGAGGTGTGGGGCGCGGGTGTCACCTACGAGGTGTCCAAGACGGCGCGGGTCGAGGAGACCCAGGAGTCGACCCGCACCGTCTACGAGCAGGCCTACGATGCGCCGCGCCCGGAGCTCTTCTTCAAGTCGGTCGCCTGGCGGGTGGTCACCTCCGGAGAGCCGATCGCGGTGCGGGAGGATTCGGACAACAACGTGCCCGAGCCGGAGCTGGCGGTGGTCGCGAACGCGGACGGCGAGATCGCCGGCTACACGGTCTGCAACGACCTCACGGCGCGCGCCATCGAAGGCCAGAACCCCCTCTACCTGCCCCAGGCCAAGATGTTCAGCGGCAGCACCGCCCTGGCGCCGGGGATCCGCCCGGTCTGGGAGGTGCCCGACGCCGGCGCGCTCGAGGTCCGGATGACGATCTGGCGCGGAGGGCGGCCGGTCTGGCAGGACGCGACGCCCACCAGCCGCATCCGGCGCCGGCTCCAGGACCTGGTCAACGTGGTGTACCGGGGCGATTGGTACCCGGACGGGCTCGTCCTCTCGACGGGGACCGGCCTGGTGCCGCCGCTCTCGTTCACGATCCTCCCCGACGACGAGGTCGAGATCGAGGTGCCGGGCGTCGGCAGCCTGCGCAACCCGGTGGCACTCGGAAAGGAAGGGCACCGCTGGCTGCTAGAAGGACGGTGAGGAAGGTCACCGGATCTCGAACGCCCATGCGGCCCATCTGCGGCGTTGCCGCTTTACGGTGCTCAGTCACGAGTAGACGGACGCGCTTCTTCCGCTCCGCAGCGGCGCCTTGCATCTGCACCACCTGGCCGCCCGATCTCTCGGCGCCTTTCCTCAACACCCTTCTTGAACAGTCGCGGTAACCTCGGGACGCGATGGAGGACCTGTTCGCACTCGTCATCCCCCGGTCCCTGCTGAAGAAGCGCCGGCCGCCGCGCGCCAGCCTTTCCGACCCGACGCCGGAGGACCTGGAGCAGATCGAAGAGCTGCGGATCCAGGGCTCGCGGCTGAAGGTTCCGCATCCGGTCCGGGCCTTCGTCCGCTTCGACAACGAGAAGTCCGCGCGGGAGGCGATGGACTTCTTCGCCAAGGAGGGCTTCAGGTGCTCTCTGCGAGCCGACGCCGCCGACAGCTGGACGGTGATCGGGATCATCACGCTGGTCCCCGATGCCAAGGTCATCACCTGGCTGCGTGAGCAGATGGACAGCTGGAACAAGGAGGTGGGCGGCACCTACCTGGGCTGGGACGCACCGATCGTCGCATGAACCTCCCCACCAGATGAGCGCCGGCGAGGATCATTTGGTGTTCCGGATCGGCGCGCTCGACGCCGAGCCCGGGCTGGTCCACGGATTCTCGTCGCTGCGGCTGGGTGCGATGGAGCGACGAGACGGAGGCGATGTGCGGACGCCGCCCCGCCTCGCACTGCTGGAGGCGTTGGGCCTGGAGCCGCAGGCCGGCGAGCTCACCACTCTGGGGGCGGTCCACGGTGCCGACGTGGCCGAGCTCGACGGCCGGCGCGGCTCGGTACCCGGCGTCGACGGGCTGATCACCGATCAGCCGGCGGTTCCGCTGCTGGCGACCTTCGGCGACTGCGTCCCGATCCTCCTCTACGACCCCCGTCACCACGCGCTCGCGCTCAGCCATGCCGGCTGGCGAGGGACCGCGATCGGCATCGCAAGCCGGACGGTGGACGCGCTCCGGGAGCGCTACGGCACCGTTCCGGGTGATCTGGTCTGCGGAATCGGACCCTCGATCTGTGGGACCTGCTACGAGGTGGGCCCCGAGGTCGCGGTGCGGTTCGAGGGCCTGGGCTCGCGACCGGGACCGGGCGACCGCACCCTGCTCGACGTCGGCGAGGTGAACCGCCTCCAGCTGGTCGCGGCGGGCGTCGACCCCCGACACATCCACCGGCACCCGGCCTGCACAAGGGAGACGCCCGAGCTGCCCTCACACCGGCGCGACCACGACGGTCGCCGCTTCGCCGCGGTGGTCGCTCTCCGATGAGCGTCGACCAACCCCAGGAGGCTCCGCAAGCCCCTCCTCGCGGTGACCCCCAGGAACCCCCCACCGCCACCGACCAGGTCGCCACGCGCCTCCACGCGGTCCGTGAGCGGATCGCCGGCCAGGGTGTGGACCCCGCCACCGTCGAGATCGTGGCGGTGACGAAATTCCACGACGCCTCGGCCTGCCGCGCGGCGGTGGCCGCGGGCCTCACCACGCTGGGCGAGAACCGCGTCCAGGAGGCGCTGAGCAAGATGGACCAGGTGCCCGGAGCCGCCTGGCATCTGATCGGTCATCTCCAGACGAACAAGGCCCGCGCCGCCGGACGGTTCGCCCTGATCCAGTCCCTGGACTCGGTCCGCCTCGCCGACACGCTCGCGGAGCGCGCACCGGCGGTGCCGGTGCTGGTGGAGGTGAACGTCTCCCGGGACGCCGAGAAGTCCGGCGTCGAGGTGGAGGATGCGCTGGACCTGGTGGTGCACGCCGCCTCCCGCCTGACGGTCGCGGGCCTGATGGGGATGGGACCGCGGGAGGGCGACCCCCGTCCCGCGTTCCGGCTCCTCCGCGAGCTCCGGGAGCGGGCCCAGGACCGGCTCGGCCGGCCGCTGCCCGTCCTCTCCATGGGGATGACCCAGGACTTCGAGGTCGCGGTCCAGGAGGGCAGCACGATGGTGCGTCTGGGCACCATCCTCTTCGGTCGGCGCGGCTGAGTTACCCGGGCGCTCAACGCCCCGGGCGCTGGTACCGTGACGGCGTCATGGTCGTTGTCTCGGGGCTCCTCTCAGCCGTCGCGCTGGTGGTCGTCCTGTTCGAAATCTGCCTCCTCGGGCGGGCCGTCTTCTCCTGGATCGAGCCCATCCCCCGCAATCGGGTCAACCGCTTCTTCATCCAGGTCACGGAGCCCGTCGTGCGGCCCGTGCGGCGCGTGATCCCGCCGCTGGGAGGCCTCGACCTCTCGGTGCTGGTCGTGTTCATCGGACTCGGCATCATCCTGCGGATCCTGACCTCGTACGGCGCGGTGGTGCCCTTCCCGTTCTGACCCCCGCCGTTCACACTCTCGTTTTCGCGTGAAACCGGGTCTATGGGGCGTCTCATAGGCCCGGTTTCGCGCGAAATCGGCACTTTGGGCGGGCGGTGGTATTTTTGAGCCTCAGCTCGGCGACGACGGAGACAGGTAGGTTCGCCGCAGGTTGCCCCCAGAGAGCCCGCGCAGCTGGGATGCGGGCGGCAGCCGGCGATCCGAGATCACTCCCGAGCCGGCCCATCAATGAGTGCCTGGTGATGGCCAGGAAGTCAGGGTGGTACCGCGGGCCCCTGCTGAGACGGGCTCGTCCCTGAGGTAGACCTGCCGGCGCGCGTGTGTCCGGCGACCCGGATCGAGTGAGGACGAGGCCGATGCAGCAGAAGGAAGGAGTGACGTTCTCGGAGGTCGACCCGCGCCAGTCGTTGCCCGACCTGGAGCGCGGGCTGGTCGGCGCGTGGGCTCGCGAGGGGACGTTCGAGCAGAGCCTGGCCAACCGCGAGGGGAAGCCCCGGTTCGTCTTCTACGAGGGACCCCCGACCGCCAACGGGGCGCCCGGCGTGCACCACGTGATCGCGCGGGCGGTCAAGGACCTGATCGGGCGTCACCGCACCATGAAGGGGTACTACGTCGAGCGCAAGGCGGGTTGGGACACGCACGGGCTGCCGGTCGAGCTGGAGATCGAGAAGAAGCTCGGCATCTCGGGCAAGCAGCAGATCGAGGAGTTCGGCATCGCGAAGTTCAACCAGCTGTGCCGGGAGTCGGTCTACGAGTACGTCGACGACTGGCGGGTGATGTCCGACCGGATGGCCTTCTGGCAGGACTACGACCACGCCTACTGGACGCTGACCTCCGACTACATCCAGTCCGCGTGGTGGTCGTTGAAGCGGCTCTGGGACCAGGGCCTGATCTACAAGGGCTTCCGCGTGGCGCCCTACTGCCCGCGCTGCCAGACCCCGCTCAGCAGCCACGAGCTGGCGCTGGGGTACGAGGACGACGTCCCCGACCCCTCGATCTACGTGCGGTTCCCGGTGGACGGCCGGCCTGGCACCTCCTTCCTGGCCTGGACCACCACCCCCTGGACGCTGCCCGGCAACGTCGGCCTGGCCGTGCTCCCGGACGCCGACTACGTGACGGTCGAGGTGGAGTCACCCGGGGAGCGCGAGCCGCGCGCAGACGGCGAGGCTCCGGCCACCGAGCGTCTGATCCTGGCCGAGGGCCGGCTCGAGGTGCTGGAGCGTCCGTACACGGTGATCGCGCGCGAGAAGGGCAGCGACCTGGTCGGGCTCCACTACGAGCCGCCCTACCGCATCCTGCCGCCGGCCGACGGCGGCGACGCCTGGTTCGTGGCCGCCGCCGACTTCGTGTCCACCGTGGAGGGGACGGGCATCGTCCACACCTCCGCCTCCTACGGCGTCGACGACCTGGCCCTGGCGCAGCGGGTGGGGATGCCCGTCCGCCACACGGTCGACCTCCGGGGCCGGTTCGTCGCTCAGGTGCCGAAGTTCGCCGGCCTCTTCGTCAAGGACGCGGACCCGCTGATCACCGAGGACCTGCGCGAGCGGGGGCTGCTCTACCGCGCCGAGACCATCCGCCACACCTATCCCTTCTGCTGGCGCTGCAGCACGCCCCTGCTCTACTACGCGCTCGACGCCTGGTACATCCGGACCACGGCGTTCAAGGAGCAGCTGGTCGCCAACAACCTGGCCACCAACTGGCAGCCGGCGCACGTCCGCACCGGCCGGATGGGCGACTGGTTGGAGAACAACGTCGACTGGCAGTTCTCCCGCACCCGCTACTGGGGCACCCCGGTCCCGATCTGGACCTGTGAGGCCTGCGGCGAGCAGCGCTGCGTCGAGAGCGCCGCCGAGCTGGGGCTGGACGAGGATCAGGACCTGCACCGTCCCTTCATCGACGAGGTGACGCTGTCCTGCCACTGCGGCGGCACGATGCGGCGCGTGCCCGAGGTGCTCGACGCCTGGTACGACTCCGGCGCCATGCCCTTCGCGCAGCGCGGCTACCCGCACCAGGGGAAGGCCGCGTTCGAGGAGACGTTCCCGGCCGACTTCATCTGCGAGGCGCTGGACCAGACCCGCGGTTGGTTCTACTCGCTGCTCGCGGAGGCGACGATGCTGTTCGGGCAGAACGCGTACCGCAACGTGATCTGCCTGGGCCTGATCCTGGACGAGGACGGCCAGAAGATGTCCAAGTCGCGCGGGAACACGATGAACCCGTTTGGCATCTTCGACGAGTTCGGCGCCGACGCCCTGCGCTGGCTCTTCTGCCTGGCCCCGGTGGGAGAGAACCTGCGCCTCGGGCCGACGCTGCTGCGGGACGTGGTGCGCGGCTTCCTGCTTCCCCTCTGGAACGTCTACTCGTTCTTCGTCACCTACGCCAGGCTGGACGGGTTCCGTCCCGAATCGGGGGCGGACGTGCCGCCGGCCCAGCGACCGCTCCTCGACCGCTGGCTGCTCTCGCGGCTCAGCGATCTGGTGGCCACCACCGACGGGGCGCTGATGCGGTACGACATCAACTCCGCGGCGCGGCCGATCGCGGCGTTCGTCCAGGACCTCACGAACTGGTACGTGCGGCGCTCCCGCCGGCGCTTTTGGAAGTCGGGCGACGACCAGGACAAGCGGGCGGCGTACCTGACGCTCTACGAGGCGCTGGTCACGACCAGCCGGCTGCTGGCGCCCTTCACGCCCTTTGTCCCGGACGCCATCCACCGCAACCTGACCGGTTCCTCGGTGCACCTGGCCGACTATCCGGAGGCCGCCCCCGCCCGGCGGGACGAGGCGCTGGAGCGGGAGATGGCGGCCGCGCGAGCGGCGGTCCAGGAGGGCCTGGCGGCGCGGGACCGGGCCGGGCTTCGAGTACGGCAGCCGCTGCGCTCGGTGACGCTGACCGCGGCGCTGAGCGAGGAGGTGAAGGCGATCGTCGCCGACGAGCTCAACGTCAAGGAGGTGCGGCAGGGCGAGTCGTTCGTGCTCGACACCGAGCTGGATCGGGAGCTGCGACTGGAGGGCCTGGCCCGCGACGCGGTGCGCGAGGTACAGCAGGCACGCAAGGAGGCGGGCCTCCGCATCGAGGATCGGATCCGGCTCGCCTGGGATGGCGACGGGGACTGGCCGGACGTCTGGACACGCTGGTCGGACTGGATCGCGGAGGAGACGCTCGCTCGCTCGGTGGGCCGGCGTCCCGGCCTGGAGAGCGCTCGCCGCCGGAAGTCGGGGCTGGCGGTCGCGGTCGAGCGGGCCGCGGAGGCGTCGGGGCAATGAGAAGATCGGGCTGATGGAACGGCAGGGCGGCCCGGCGCCGGAGCCGGCCGGGGGATCGCCCCCCGGGGTCGCGGCGCGTCCGGACTCACGCGCCTGGCCGGCCCGACTGCTGTTCTTCGGGGTCGCGATCCTGGTCGTCGTCCTGGATCGGGCTGCCAAGCTCGTGATCCAGGCCCGGATCCCGCTCGGAGGGCAGATCGAGGTGCTGCCCTTCCTGTGGCTGCAGGACGGGCAGAACTCGGGAGCCGCCTTCGGCATCGGGCGCAACGCGACCGTGCTCTTTGCGGCCGCCTCGGTGGTGGTCTCGGTCGGCCTGGTCGTCTTCGCGGTGGTGTCGCGGATGCGGCTCTGGACGGCCCTGGCGCTGGGCCTGATCCTGGGCGGGGCGGTGGGCAACGGGTATGACCGCCTGGTGCACGGCGAGGTCACCGACTTCATCGCCCTGCACTGGTTTCCAACCTTCAACCTCGCCGACAGCGCGGTCACCATCGGCGTCATCCTGCTGCTGCTGGAGTACGTGATCTCATCGCGCCACGCACCGTCGTCGTAACCGGCGTCGAGGGTCGGGTCGACCGCGTGCTGGCGGCGCTCGACACCGACGTGTCGCGCTCCCTGGCGACCCGGCTCGCCCGGCAGGGGAAGGTCCTGCGTGAGGGGAAGCCGCTCCGCCCCTCGGACCTCGTGCGCGAGGGGGACCGGCTCAGCTACCGGGTGCCCGAGGTGCAGGAGGTCGAGCCGGCGCCGGAGGCGATCCCACTCACGGTCGTCTACCAGGACCTGCGACCTGGTGGTGGTCGACAAGCCGGCGGGGATGGTGGTGCACCCGGCGATCGGCCACGCCACCGGAACCCTGGCGCAGGCCCTGCTCGGGTTGGGCGGCCCGTGGTCCTCGGTGGGGGTCGGCCCGGCCGGGGATCGTGCACCGCCTCGACAAGGGGACTTCGGGTCTGATCCTGGCCGCTCGCACCGACACCGCCCATCGCGCGCTGGCGGCGCAGCTCGCCGACCGCACCCTCTCCCGGACCTACCTGGCGATCGTGCGGGGCGGGCTGGCCCAGGACTCCGCGCTGCTCGAGGGCCCGATCGCGCGGCACCCTCGCGACCGTCTGCGAATGGCGGTGGTGGAAGGGGGCCGGGCCGCCCGAACCCGGGTCCAGGTCGTGGAGCGGCGGGGGGGGCACACCCTGGTGCGCTGCGATCTGGAGACCGGGCGCACGCACCAGATCCGGGTCCACCTGGCGGCGCTCGGTCATCCCGTCGCGGGCGATGAGGTCTATGCCAGGCCTCGTCCAGGTGACCCGCCACGGCCCATGCTCCACGCGTGGCGGCTGCGCTTCGTGCACCCGCGGACCGGGGAGACGATCGAGCTCGAAGCCCCGCCTCCCGCGGACTTCACCGATTTCTGGGCCGGTCTCGCCCGGTTGCCGGGGCCGGCCATCGGGTAGGTTTGGCTGCACCGGCCGCGGAGTTGATCACCGGCATAAGTTGGTCACCGGCATAAGGGAGGGGAGCCATGGAGGGCAAACGTCCGGTCGCCATCGACGACCTGGAGCGCATCTGGACCATCGACGCCGTCTCCTGGCGTCCAGGCAGGAAGGAGGTGGCGATCGCCGTCGCCCGGGCCGACCTGACCGACGACCATGTCCGGCACCAGCTTCGCCTGGTCGACCTCGAGACGGGCAGGACGGCACCCCTGTCGCCCACCGGAGAGCAGTGCTCCGCTCCCGCCTGGTCGCCTGACGGGACCCGGCTCGCCTTTCTGCGGCGTCGCGGCGGCGGCCCTCAGGAGCTCGCGGTCCGCGGCGCCGAGGGCGACGTGCATGCGTACCCGGGGCTGCTGCCGGAGGGAGTCTCGGACTTCGAATGGGCTCCAGACTCGCGCCGGCTCTGTCTCGTCGGCCCGACCCACACCCCCACGCGTGACCCCGACGACAGGCGCCCCCGCGTCATCGAGCGGCTGCCGTACAAGAGCGACGGGGTCGGCTTCACGTTCGATCTCAGCTCCCACCTCTACGTGTTCGATCTGGAGTCGGAGCGGGTGGAGGAGCTCACGTCGGGACCCTGGCAGGACCGGGAGCCGGCGTGGTCGCCCGACGGCCGGCGCCTCGCTTTCGCGTCCGAGCGACACCCGGAGCGGGGCCGCGACCTCGGCGCCGACCTCTTCGTCCTGGAGGTCGGCACCGGCGAGCTGTCGCAGCTGACCCGCACCTCGGGCCAGGTGCACGTGCCCTGCTGGTCGCCGGACGGCGCCCTGCTCGCCTACGCCGGGACCGACCGGCTCCGATCGTCGCCCTCGCACCGGCGCCTGTGGGTGGTGCCGGCAGCCGGCGGATCGCCCCGTTGCATCAGCGGCGCGCTGGACCGGACGGTGGTGGTGGGGACGCGGGGCGGCGTCGCGTTCCTCGCCGACCGGTGCGTGGCCGCGCTCTTCGAGCACGAGGGCCGGGTGACCTGGGCCGGGTTCGACCCGACGTCCGACCGGCACGTGGCCGGCGGCCCGGACAGCGCCTGGCAGATCGCTGCCTGGGCGATGAGCCCGGACCGGCGGAGCCTCGCCTACGCGGCCTCCTCCATGACGCTCCCGCCGGAGCTCTTTCTCGAGGACGAGGTGTCCGGGGGCGCGCGCCAGGTGACGCACGTGCATGACGCCTGGCTTGCCGAGGTGAGGTTGAGCGAGGCCGAGCCCTTCACCGCGGTCAGCGAAGATGGGTCGCGGGTTCCGGCCTGGTTCCTGGCGCCGGTGAGCCGCGCCGGCGCCGAGCGGGTGCCGGTGATGCTGCGCATCCACGGCGGGCCCTACTCGCAATACGGCGTCGGGTTCGCGCTCGAGCTCCAGTACTGGGCCGGGCGGGGCTACGGGGTCGTCTTCGGCAACCCCCGTGGCAGCTCCGGGTACGACGAGAGCTGGGCGCGGGCGCTGGGGCCCAACCGGGGCAGCATGGACCAGCAGGACGTGCTGGCCGAGCTCGACGAGGCGCTGCGCCGGTGGGACTGGCTGGACCCGGAGCGCGCCATCGTCGAGGGCTACAGCTACGGCGGCTACCTGACCAGCTGGCTCGTCGGCCACACCACCCGGTTCCGTGTCGCCTGCAGCGGGGCGGCGCCGAACAATCTCTACTCTCAGCAGGGGAACACCGACCTCACCGCGACGAACTATCCCTTCAGCTGGGGATTCACGATCCTGGAGAGGCCGGAGTTCTACGTCGAGCGGTCTCCGATCACGTACGTCAACGAGATCCAGACGCCGGTGCTGATCATCCACGGCGAGGCGGACATGCGGGTTCCGATCAGCCAGGGTGAGGAGCTGTTCGCCGCCCTCGCCATGCGCCGCGCCCCGGTTCGTTTCGTGCGCTTCCCCGGCGCCGCGCACGGGTTCCTCCGCGCCGGCCGCCCCAGCCATCGCCGGGTGCGTTTGGAGGAGATGACGGCCTGGTTCGACCGCTGGCTGGAACCCCAGGAGCGGTCCCGCGGCGAGGAGGCGCAGGCCCCGGCGGCGGTCGCGGACGGGCGCTGACCGACGGGGTCGCCATACTCGTTGGCGATGGCAGGTGGCAAGCGAGGCGGCCGATGCAGCCGGGGCTTCTGATCGTCATCTCGGGCCCCGGCGCGGTCGGGAAGGACACGCTGATCGAACGCCTGCGGGAACGCCACCCGGAGCTCCGCTACTCGGTCTCCTACACCACCCGGCCTCGGCGGCCGTATGAGGTGGAGGGGGAGCACTACACGTTCGTCGACCGCGACACCTTCAGGCGGATGGTGGACGAGGGGGCGTTCCTGGAGCACGCGACCGTCAACGGCCACTGGTACGGTACCTCCGCGGAGCGCGTGGCCGAGCTTCAGGAGGCGGGTCACGACGTCATCCTGAAGATCGACGTGCAGGGCGCGGACCAGGTCCGGGCCAAACGCCCGGACGGCGTCTTCGTCTTCCTGGCGCCCCCCTCGATGGAGGAGCTGTGGCGCCGCCGGGTCGGCCGGGGCGCCGAACCTCCCGACGTGGTGCAGGCCCGACAGGAGCTCGCGACCCGGGAGATGTCCTTCGCCGGTCACTACGACCACGTGGTGGTCAACGACGACCTGGAGCGGGCGCTCCACGAGGTAGAGACCCTGCTCGCGGCCGAGCGCGCAACCCGAGACCCCGCGTGATGCGCCGCTTGCGGGCAGATGGGCGGTATCCGGGCGGGCTTGGCACCCATGTGCTCGCAGACGGCGGTTCCCGCGGATGAGCCCGCTGGACCCGGCGGGGGTGCCCGATCGGATGCGAGGGCGCCGGGTGGCGGTGTTGGTGACCGGGGGCATCGCCGCGTACAAGGTCGCCGACCTGGTTTCCCTGCTCGCCCAGGCGGGCGTCGAGGTGCGGGTGGCGCTGACCGCCGCCGCAGCCCGCTTCGTCGGCGCCCTGACGTTCGAGGGACTCAGCGGCCGGCCGGTCCTGACCGACCTCTGGGAGCCGGGCCCGATCCCCGAACCGCACGTCGAGCTCGGTGACTGGGCGGAGGCGGTGCTGGTGGCGCCGGCCACCGCCAACACGCTGGCGCTGCTCGCCCAGGGCCGGGGGGACGACGTCGCTCTCGCCACCGTGCTCGCGGCCCGCGGGCCGGTGGTGGTGGCGCCGGCGATGAACGACGCGATGTGGAGCAAACCGGCGGTGCAGGAGAACGTGGCCCGGCTCCGTACTCAAGGCGTCAACCTCGTCGGGCCGGAGGCGGGCCGGCTCGCGAGCGGGCACGTCGGTGGCGGGCGGCTGGTCTCCAACGCGGTGCTGGTGGCGGCGCTCGATCAGACGCTGACCCGCCGCACCGACCTCGCCGGGCGGCGGGTGGTGGTCTCCGCCGGCGGCACGCGCGAGCCGATCGACCCGGTGCGATTCGTCGGCAACCGCTCGAGCGGCAAGATGGGGGCGGCGCTGGCCGAGGCGGCGGCCTCGCGGGGGGCGCGGGTGACGCTGGTCACCACCGGCATGCGGCCCCAGGCGCCGGGCATCGACGTGCGCCCGGTCGAGACCTCCCAGGAGATGCTCGAGGCGCTGCGGGAGGCGACGCCGGGCGCCGACCTGCTCCTGATGGCGGCCGCGGTGGCCGACTTCCGACCGCGGCATGCGGCCGGCGAGAAGATCCATCGGGAGGGGAGGAGCGGCCTCACCCTGGAGCTGGAGGCCGGTCCCGACCTGCTCTCCGAGCTGCGGCAACATCCCGGCACCGAGGGGATGGTACGGCTGGGCTTCGCGGCCGAGGATCGGGACCTGGAGGAGCACGCGGCCGCCAAGCTCGCACGCAAGGGCCTGGACGCGATCTTCGTCAACGACATCCTGCGCGATGACATCGCGTTCGGGGCCGACCAGAACGCGGGCACGCTGCTGCTGGCCGGGGGCCGGCGATTCGTGGTCGACCGGATGCCGAAGCTCGAGCTCGCGAACGTCCTCCTCGACCAGCTGGTGCCGCTGCTGCCGCCGCCCCCCAGCGCCGTCGCCGCCTGCGTGAGATACGCCGAAGTCGCGGTCGAGGCAGCCCGCTCGATCGATCGCGAGACCTATTCCTACGCCGTCCCCGACGGCCTCTCTGTCCGGCCCGGGCACCGGGTCTGGGTCCCGTTCGGACGCCGTGAGTCGGCCGGCTACGTGATCGCGGTCGTCGACGGGGACCCCGGGATCGAGGTCAAGCCGATCGCCCGTGCCGACCCCGAGCCGCTGCTGCTCCCGTACCAGGTGACCCTGGCGCGGCGGCTCAGCGGCCACTACTGGGCACCCCTCATCGAGTGCCTGCGGGTGATGCTTCCGCCACGGGTGCGCACCGGCAAGTCGAGCGGGGCCGGGCCTTCCTCCCGCCAGACCCGGCACTCGCGGCTGCTCGCCTTCGGGCAGCCGGCGGGCTCGCCGGAGCCAGGCCCCGCGCTGACCGGCGACCAGCGGCGCGCGGTCGAGATCATCGCCGCCTCGCGCCGGACGCTGCTCCACGGCGTCACCGGGAGCGGAAAGACCGAGGTCTACCTGGCGGCGTCGGCGCGCGTGCTGGCCGAGGGCCGCCGGGTCCTGGTCCTGGTCCCGGAGCTGGCGCTGGGGCCACAGCTGATCGAACGCTTCTCGCGCCGGCTGGGCGTGCCGCTGGCGGTCCTGCACTCGGGCCTCACCGAGCTGGAACGCGCCCAGCAGTGGTGGCGGGTGCGGCGCGGCGAGGTGCGGCTGGTGGTCGGCAGCCGCTCCGCGGTCTTCGCGCCGATCGAAGACCTCGGCCTGGTGGTGGTCGACGAGGAGGGCTCCAGCGGCTACAAGCAGGATCGGTTGCCGCGCTACGACGCCGCGCTCGTCGCGCGGGACCTGGCTCGGGTCACCGGTGCCCGCCTGGTCCTCGGGTCCGCGACGCCCACGGTGGCCACCTACGCCGAGACCCGGCCGCTGCCGGCCGACCCGGCACTGGCCGGCCTGCCACTGGGCGTGCCCGCGACACCCCACGTCGCGCTCGCCGAGCTGCCCCGGCGGGTGGTGGGGCGCTCCGCGCCGATCGAGGTGGTCGACATGCGGCAGGAGTGGGCGGACGGGCGGCGAGGCGCGCTCTCGCAGCGGTTGGTGGGGGCCGTCGACCGCTCGCTGGCGGCTGGGGAGCAGGTGATCCTCTTTCTGAACCGACGGGGGATGGCGACGTTCGTGCTCTGCCGCGCCTGTGGCCAGGCCGTGCAGTGTCCTCGCTGCTCGGTCTCGCTGGTGCAGCACCCGGAGCTGGGCGGGCTCGCCTGCCACTACTGCGACACGGTGCAGCCGATGCCGGACCGCTGCCCCGCTTGCGGGTCGGCTCAGATCCGCGGCGTCGGCGTCGGCACCCAGCGGCTGGAGACGATCGTCCACTCGTTGTGGCCGGGGTCGGTGGTGGCACGGCTGGACCGGGATGCGGTGCGCCGGCCCGAGGCCTACCTGGAGATCCTGGAGACGTTCACGTCAGGCCGGGCCCAGATCCTGGTCGGGACCCAGCTGGTGGCGCGCGGGCTCGACCTCCCCACGGTGACCACGGTGGGCGTGGTGGACGCCGACCTGCCGCTGCACTTCCCCGACTACCGATCCGCGGAGACCACCTATCAGCTGGTCACCCAGGTGGCGGGACGGGCGGGCCGCAGCGAGCGGCCGTCGCTGGTGGTGGTGCAGACGTCGAACCCGGACCACTACGCGCTGGTCGCCGCACAGCGGGCGGACTACCGCCGGTTCTTCGAGGAGGAGATCGCCTCCCGCCGGCTGTTCGAGTTCCCGCCGGCGTCGGACCTGGCGGTGCTGACGTTCAGCGACGCCGACCCCGGGCGGGCGGCGGAGGAGGCGCGGCAGGCGGGCGACTGGCTGCGCTCGGTGCTGGAGGGCGGCACCCTGCCGGGAATCCGGTTGCTGGGCCCGGCGCCGCCTTTCCTGCACCGTCTGCGTGGCGAGTACCGCTGGCAGCTGACGCTCAAGGGCCGTGATCTGGAGCGGATCCGCCCGCACCTCCCCAGAGGCCGAGGCTGGGTCTACGACGTGGACCCGTTCTCCTGACACCCACACTCCCCGGTGGTGCACCAGCGGGCCCTTCCCGGCCCGTGTAGCCCCCGGTGGTGCACCAGCGGGCCCTTCCCGGGCCGTGTAGCCCCCGGTGGTGCCCAGCGGGTCCTATTCGGGGCGCTCGGCCGCCGCCCCCACCTCCCGGGCGGATGCCCCGTCGGACTGCCGCTCGACGCCCTGCCGGCGCGCCAGGGCTTCCAGCAGTGCCTCCATCCGGTCGAGCCTGGCCCCGAGGTCTCCGCCCGGAGCACGGTCCTTGAGCATGGTCTCGATCTCCTCGATCCGGCGCCTGGTCTCCCGCTCCTCCGCCACCTCCTCCTGCCCTACGAAGGCGGCAGCGATCGACGCCGAGAGCGTGGAGAGGAGCCCGACGCCGGCGATGATGAGAGCCACCGCGGTGGTCCGGCCCAGCACCGTCTTCGGGGCCAGGTCGCCGTAGCCGACGGTCGCCGCCGTGGTGGTGGCCAGCCAGAGGCCGTTCATGTAGTTGTGATGGACCTCCGGCTCCGTCAGCGTGAAGATCCCGGCCGCGATGACGATCAGCAGCGCGGTCAGCCCGGCGACGTAGATGAGTCCCGGGCGGACGATCCTCCGCAGCGCCGGGAAGCCGATGAAGCCGACGCCCCCGAGGCGGACCAGCCGCGCCACCCGCAGTATCCGGGTCAGCTCGGCCAGGTCTTCGAACTGCCGGAAGATGATGAGCCAGAGCGGGCAGGTGACGAGACAGACGAAGCAGGAGACGCCGAACCAGGTCCACCCGCCGCCACCCCGCCGGGCGCGCCGGTACAGCACCAGCGACTCGGCCACGAAGATCGTCCAGATGAACGAGTCGAAGACGTCGGTGACCAGCGACTCGTGGTCCCACTCGATGACCGTGAGCGGGATGGTGGCGAACGCCCCCACTACCGCCAGCCACTCGATCGTCGTCTCCAGGTCCAGCTCGCGGAGCCGGCGCCGCGCCATGGCGGGAAGGGTACCGGGGTGGGTGGGGCCCCGCCCTCGGTGTCCGATTCACCGCCGGTTCATGCTCCCTCCGTAGGCTGCGGGTCGACATGGGGAGTCCTGTGCCCGTCACCCTTCCGGCGCAGGTGGTACACGTTGCAGGGGTGCGGATCCTGCTCGCCGAGGACGATCTTCCCGTACAGCGGGTCCTGAAGCGGGGCCTCGAGGAAGACGGCTACGTGGTCGACGCGGTCGACCGCGGCGACGACGCGCTGCACCTGCTGCGCCTCTACGACTACGCGGCCGCGGTCATCGACTGGCGGATGCCGGGGCTGAGCGGCGATCGGGTGATCAGCGAGGCACGGAAGCTCAAGATCGCGACGCCGATGCTGATGCTGACCGCGCGGGACGCGCTGCAGGACCGGGTGCACGGGCTCGACTCGGGAGCCGACGACTACCTGGTCAAGCCGGTCAGCTTCGACGAGCTGCTGGCCCGCCTGCGGGCGCTGCTGCGACGGCCGCCTCAGACCTCGGGTCCGGTGCTCACGCTCGGCGATCTGAGCCTGGACCCGGCGACGCACGTGGCGCTGGTCGGCGACCGCCCGATCGACCTGCGGGCCCGGGAGTGGGCGATGCTGGAGCTGCTCCTGCGTCGCTCTCCGGCGGTCGTGACACGGCAGGCGATCGGCCTCCACGCCTGGCCCGACGAGTCGGAGATCGAGGGCTCGAACACGATCGACGTCCATGCGGCACGCCTTCGCCGCAAGCTGGAGGGTGCCGGCGTCGAGCTGATCGCAGTACGTGGCGAGGGTTACCGGCTGGTGTCGCGGACGTGACGAGCGTGCGCAGCGCGGTCCGCGGCGCGCCGCTACGTATCGCGCTGATCGCGACGCTGGCGTTCACCATCGCCTACCTGCTGGTCGCGGTGGTGGCGGTGGCCACGTTGTACAGCAACAGCATGGGCGCCGTCGACGAGTCGCTCTACCTGGCCGAGCACGACCTCCAGGCGCAGGCGCAGGTGGGCGGGCCGGGCGTGGTGCTGGCGCGGCCGCCGCTGGTGGGCTGGAGCGTCAACGCGGCGGGTCAGGTCGAGGCCTCGCCCGGTACCCCTTACCCGCAGCCCCCGGGGCTGACCACCGGCGTGCCCAGCACGGCGACGCTGGGGGGGACCCCCTACCGGCTGCTCAAGTTCGATCTCCCGAATTCGGACGTGCCCTGGGCCGTGCTCGGCGAGTCCCTGGGCCCGACCTACGCCAGTGTCGGTCGGGTGGCCGGTTTGGCGATTCTCATCTCGCCGTTCCTGCTCGCTCTGGTCTTCTTCGGCGCCTGGTGGATCGGACGCTCCGCGGCCGCGCCGGCGATCCGCGCCCGCCAGCGTGAGCTCGCGTTCACCGCCGACGCGTCGCACGAGCTGCGCACCCCGCTCCAGGTGATCGAGGCCGAGAGCTCGCTGGCGCTGCTCCGAGAGCGGCCTGCCGAGGCCTACCGGGCGACGATCGAGCGGATCTCCGGCGAGTCGAAACGTCTGCGCACGATCGTGGACGATCTCCTCTGGCTGGCCCGGGTGGAGGAGGAGCAGCCGGATCGGGACCGGCTGACGCCGGTCGACGTGGGAACCGTGGTCCGCACCACCGAGGAGCGCTTCGTCTCCGTCGCCGGCCGCCGCGGGATCACGCTGGTCGGACACGTCGTGCCGTCCGAGGCGGCCCCCCTGGTCCTGGGCACCGACGAGTGGCTGGAGCGGCTGGCCGGGGTGCTGGTCGACAACTCGATCCGGTACACACCGGACGGCGGCCGCATCGACGTCTGGACCGGCCTGCGCTCCGGCCGGGTGGTGCTCGGGGTCGCCGACAGCGGGCCCGGGATCACGCCCGAGCAGGCTCAGCACATCTTCGAGCGCTTCCACCGCGCGAGCGACGTTCCCGGCGGCGCGGGGTTGGGGCTGGCGATCGCCGACTCCGTCGTGCGCGGGACCGGCGGGCAGTGGGCGGTGGGCCGCTCCGAGCAGCTGGGCGGCGCCCAGTTCGAGGTCTCGTGGCCGGCCGCGCGGGCGGGCCGTCAGCTTGAGGCGCCGGCCCCCGCCTCGAGTCTCTGAGCCCTGGGGCCGCGGGCCCGCTGGTGCATCACCGGGCCCGATTTCTCGCGTTTGGCACCCGCTGGTGCACCTTCGGGCACCTGGTGGAGGGCAAAAAGAAACCCCCGGCGGCGGCCGGCTTGCGCCGGCCGCCCATTGGGGGTGGTGAGCTTCAGAGGAAGACCGTGGCCGGCGACTGCCCGCCGGCAGTGTTCAGTCTCCACGCGGTCCATGAACGCACCATGAACGAGGGGCGGTCGTAAAATCTCGCCGCAATGTCCGTTCGGAAGATCCTCACGTCCGAGGCGCCGGTGCTCCGCCAGGTGGCGAGGAAGGTGCCGCGGGTGGACGAGGCGATGGTCAGGCTGCTCGACGATCTGACCGAGACGATGTATGAAGCGCACGGTGCCGGCCTCGCCGCTCCGCAGATCGGTGTCTCGCTGCGCGCCTGTGTGGTCAAGGGAGAGCAGGGTCAGCCGGTTGCGCTGGTCAACCCCGAGATCGTCAAGGCGGAGGGGGCGCAGATCGGGTACGAGGGCTGCCTCAGCATCCCCGGCATGGTCGGAGAGGTGGAGCGGGCGGAATCAGTGGTGGTCAAGGGCGTCGGGCGCCGTGGTAAACCGATCCGGGTTCGTGCATCCGGGTTCACCGCCCGCGCCTACCAGCACGAGATCGACCATCTGAACGGGGTCCTGTTCACCGACCGGTTGACCAGCCTCGACACGCTGCGCCACGTCGAGGAAACGGTCGAAGGAGACGCGTCCGCGGAGCCCGAGCTGGCGGGCGCCGAATAGGGCGAGGAGCGCGCCGAGCAATGTCACCGGATCTCGAACGTCCATGCGGCCCATCTGCGGTGTTGCCGCCTTACGGTGCTCGGTCACGAGTGGACGGACGCGCTCCCTCCGCTCCGCGGCGGCGCCTTGCATCTGAACCACCTGGACGCCCGATCTCGCGGCGCCCTTGCCCGGCACGCTCCTAATTGGACATCGTCTTCATCGGCACCGCGCCCTTCGCGGTGCCGTCGCTCCGGGCCCTGGTCGCCGCCGGGCACTCGGTACCGCTGGTGGTCACCCAGCCCGACCGCCCCGCCCACCGCCTCCGTCTGACGCCGAGCGCGGTCAAGATCGCCGCCGGCGAGCTTGGCCTCGAGGTCTTTCAACCCGAGCGGCTCCGAGCGCCGGAGGCGGTGGCACGGTTGCGCAGCCTCCCGGCGGACCTCTACGTGGTCGCCGCCTACGGGCAGATCATCTCGGCCGACGTCCTCTCCCTGCCCCGGCGGGGCGTGGTCAACGTCCACGCGTCGCTGCTGCCGCGGTGGCGGGGCGCCTCGCCGGTGGTGGCGGCGGTCCTGCACGGCGACCCGGAGACCGGGGTCACCATCATGAGGATGGACGAGCTGCTGGATCACGGGCCGATCCTCCGGGCGGAGCGGACGCCGATCGGCGACCGGGAGACGGCCGCGGAGCTGACCGAGCGGCTGTCCGAGCTGGGCGCCCGTTTGCTCATCGAGACGATCTCCGAGCTGGACACCATCACGCCCCGGGAGCAGGACCACGAAGCCGCCACCCGCGCGGGCAAGCTCTCGCGCCAGGACGGCGACCTCTCGTGGGACCTGGACGCGATCGACATCGACCGGCGCGTACGTGCCCTCAATCCCTGGCCGGGCGTGACGTTGGAGCTCGCCGGCCACCGGATCAAGGTGCTTCGCGGGCATCCTGGCACCGGGTCCGACCGGCCGGGAACCGTGTTGAGCACGACCAGGGACGGCGTGGAAGTGGCGGCCGGGAGCGGCTCCTACGTCCTCGAAGAGGTGCAGAGCCCGGGCGGACGGCCGGGCCCTGCAGCAGCGACAATGCACCACCGTGCCTGACCGCCAGTCGGCGCACCGGGATCTGGCCCAGAACCGGCGTGCGTTCCACGACTACTTCATCGACGAGCGGATCGAGGCCGGGATCGAGCTCGCCGGCACCGAGGTCAAGTCACTGCGGGCCGGCCGGGCGAACCTGAGGGACGGGTTCGTCCGGGTCGACGGGGATCAGGCCTGGCTGGAGAACGTCCACATCAGCCCCTACGCGGAAGGCAGCTGGACCAACCACGACCCGACCCGCCGGCGCCGCCTGCTCCTTCATCACCGGGAGATCGCCCGGCTGTACGGACAGGTTCGCCAGCAGGGGTACACACTGATCCCGCTGCGGATGTACTTTCAGGGCAACTGGGCAAAGGTCGAGGTCGGACTCGCCCGCGGCAAGAAGCTCTACGACAAGCGGCAGGCCGTGGCGGAGCGGGACGCAAAGCGCGACATGGCGCGGGCGATGAGACGGTGAGCTCCCGACCCGACGTCGCCGGCTCGGCAGCGCGCGCGCCTCGGGTCCGCGCCCTCGTCTTCGACTTCGACGGGCTCATCGTCGACACCGAGGGCCCGGTGTTCGAGGGCTGGCGCTCGCTGTTCGAGTCCCTTGGCCAGGAGCTGACGGAGGAACGCTGGTCAGGCGTCATCGGTCACGGGAGCGGCTGGTTCGACCCCTTCCCTGAACTCGAGGCGGCGGTGGGCAGGCCGCTCGATCGCGAGGAGCTGCACCGGGCGCGGAGGGCGCGGGAGCTGGACCTGATCGCGTCCAAGCCGGTGCTTCCCGGGGTCCGGGAGTGGATCGCGCGAGCCGAGGAGCTGGGTTTGGGGCTGGGCGTCGCGTCTTCGTCGTCGCTGGCGTGGGTGAGGGGGCATCTGGAGCGCCTCGGCGTCACCGCGTTCGGCTGCGTGCGCGGGCGCGACTCGGTGGCGGAGGGCCGCACCAAGCCGGCGCCCGACCTCTACCTGTCGGCGGCGGCCTGTCTGGGCGTGTCGCCGGCCGAGGCCCTGGCGATCGAGGATTCGGGGGTCGGCCTCACCGCTGCCAAGGCGGCGGGGCTCCGCTGTGTGGCCGTTCCGGGAGCGCTGACGCTGCGCAACGACTTCTCCGCCGCCGACCTGCGGCTCGGCTCGCTGGCCGAGCGCACGCTGGACGACGTGCTGGGCGACCTCGACCGGTCTTCGGCCTGAGCCTCTCGGCCCGCCTCGCCGTCGCCGGTCGAGCGGTATGATGATCGACCTGAAGTTCGATACCTCGAGATGGGGGCGTTCCGGTCTCGACGGGGCAAGCGGGCTTCGGGATTGCGAGCCGAAGGCGTGAGCGTTACAGCGCAGGCATCACAACTGCCAACAACAACAACCGTACGCTCGCCCTCGCTGCGTAACTCGTAGCTGAGGACGGGTCCCGGGATTTCACTCCCGGGTGCCGCTTCCCGGTCTCTCCGGCGGACCGGGAACCGCGGTAACACAAAAAAGCCGGATGGCCTGACCGAGGGTGCGCCGGCCTCGGTCGGGCGAGAACGCACCGGCGCTGGCCGCTCAGGATCCTGCCGCCGGGAGCCCGAGAGGTGAGAGCAAATCGGCGGATACGCTCGTAGAGGTCCCGGGGATCGGTGCTTCGGACGCGGGTTCGACTCCCGCCGCCTCCACCATCCACCCGTTTCTTCTCGGGGCCCCGTCGCCCTTCGAAATGAACCTGAAATGCAGGTGGATTGCGGTTCACACCAACGCGAGGCGAATGAGACAATCCGGTTGGTGTCAGGAGTGGTGTCGAGAGAGACGAGGCCGAGGTCGAGGTCCAGAGGGCGGGGCCCTGGGGGCTGCTGATCTCAGTCGCGCAGCTGTCCAACGACTGGGGCATCCGAGGTCGGTGTATGCGGCCGCATTTTCTTCGGATAGGGTGCCGGGCACCGCAGCATAGAGCGGATCTACTCCAAGATCGGAGCTTCATCCCGCTCCACAACGACTCTGGTCGCGATTGAGCACGGTCTGCTCGACTCACTCGAGCCACTCGATTTGTGGGGCGAATACCTGACGACTTCGGCGGTGGGCCGTCATACGGTGATCTCATCCGAGACAGTGAAGACCCATCTCGAAAGGAGTCTGTGATGACAACTGACCCATCCGCGATGAGCGTGGACAGCGAGCGCCTCGACGAGGCGCTCAGGCAGGTCCGCGGCGTCTCGATCGACGCGACGAGCATCCGCGCCCATGTAATGCGACCCGCGAACGTCCTCGGCGTCACCTCCGACCGGGGTCTGGACGTCGAGCGCGCACCTCACCCTGCCAGGCAGGTGGAGGGTGAACTGTCCCAGGAGTCCCTCTCGTTCGTCTTCAATCCGGACGGGTTCGTCAGCGCGCTCCAGGGCGCGTTGAACGGCTCCGTCGCGGGCTACGCGATGGGGCTGAACCAGAACGGCCAGACGTTGAGGAGGCTCGCCTGGGGCTGGGCGCACGAGCCGTGGGACACCGCCGAGGCCTGGACGCCCGACGTCCGGCAGCATGTGGCCAGCTTGAGCAAGCAGCCGACCGCGATGGCCATGGTCCGGGCGCTCAACGAGGCCGGGCTCACGCCCGACACCCCGATCATCGGCTACCTGCCCGACTACTGGGGCAAGGGCCCGAACGTGGACCAGATCACGTTCGCGAACCTGATGACGCACACGTCCGGCCTCGCTTATGGCGTCGACACCTCGGAGATGGACTTCCTGTTCATGAAAGCGCAGATCGAGGCCGGTACGACCCATATCGGGCATCTCTGGTACCAGAACCTGAACTTCGGACTGTGCCGCATCCTGATCCCGACGGTCGACGGCAGCTTCCCGCCGAGCGCGAGACTGCCGGGCCTCCCGGGAGTGTCCGAGGCAAACGACAGGTGGTGGGATCTGGTCACCCTCACGGACTATCAGCGTTACGTCCAGGCCAACGTTTTCGCGCCCTCCGGGGTGACGGATGCGACGTTCGTGCACGAGCCCGACGACGCGCTTGCCTACAACTTCCCGGTGTCGGGCCCGGGCTGGAACTCGGGCGATCTGACGAGATCATCGGCTGGCACATGACGGTCGACGACGTCCTCAAGGTCATGGGCACCTTCCGTCGCGCCGGCACGATCGTCAGCCCGGAACAGGCGCAGACCATGCTCGACAGCAACTTCGCGATCGACTTCGCCACGTTCACGCTCCTGGGCACCCTCTACGCGAAGAACGGGGGCTATGGACAGAACGGACAGGTCGAGCAGTCGGTGCTGTTCTACCTCCCGGATGACATGGAGGTGGTGGTGCTGGTCAACTCTCCCATCGGCCCCTCGGCCCAGTCCCTGTTCACGATCGTCTACGACGCGTTCCAGGACAACATCGTGCCGAGGCGACCTCCACCCATCGGGAAGCCGTAAACCGATAGACCCTGGCGCTTCGGCGGGCTCGTCCCCTACTGTTCCGGCATGGCCACCGTCGTCCTGTTTCATCATGCCCTTGGCCTGACCCCTGGAGTGGTCGCGTTCGCCGACGACTTGCGAGGTGCGGGTCACACCGTGCACACGCCGGACCTGTTCCAGGGCCGTACGTTCCCTTCGATCGACGCGGGGTTGGCGCACGCAGAAGAGATCGGGTTCCCCGGTGAAGTGATCGGGCGCGGCGAGCGCGCCGTCGAGGAACTGCCCGCCGACCTGGTCTACGCCGGATTCTCACTCGGCGTTCTGCCTGCACAGAAGCTGGCGCAGACCAGACCGGGTGCGATCGGCGCCCTCCTCTTCTACTCCTGCGTCCCAGTCTCGTCATTCGGGTCGTCGTGGCCGCGGAAGGTGCCTGTACAAGTGCACGGGATGGACCGCGACCCGATCTTCGCCGGTGAGGGCGACCTTGATGCTGCCCGAGAACTCGTCGCTCAGGCACCGGAGGGAGAGCTGTTTCTGTACCCAGGCGATCAGCACTACTTCGCCGACCCCACCGTTCGGAGCTACGACGAGGAGGCGGCCAAGTTGCTCAAACGCCGGGTCCTGAGGTTCCTCGCCGCGCGCTGAGCTCGCCCTGCCCCCGGTCCTGGCTGACGACCAATCCGACAGCCATTCCAGGCCGACCACCACGGCATCACGCAGGCTCTTGTGGAATTCACGCGACCCTCGCGCAGATCCGCCGGGCGAGACTTTTAATCCGTTGGTTGATGCTCGCATCCGGCCACGTCAACCGCCTGGTACTGGGCCGCAGGCAACCGTGAGGTGCAACCACCCCGTTCGGCCGCCCTGAGCGGCGACCCTCTTTGGCCGGCGCCGGCCGTCGGTCCCTCGCCTTGCGGGCGCGGGGATGCCAGGATGGCGTTAAGCCTCTTCCGGTCTGGGCTCCGCCCCGAGTTGGCTGTATGTCCAGCGCCTGAGGGGCCGCATTTTGGTCGGCGAAGCGGGCCACCCACCAGGTCGCTGGCGGTATGCGGGCACGCCGACGCAGGTAATCAGCAGCCCCTCCAGCGGCTCACCGAGCAACCGCGGGATCTGCGGGTCGACGAACGTCATTCCGCAGGCACCGATTCCGCGCGCGGAAGCGGCGAGATTCAGGCGGCCGTCCACCAATCCGGCTTCGAGTTGAGCGTCCCAATACCCACGGTCGTCGACCTCGCCGGGGTCAAAGGCCGAGATCACCACGAACGATGCGTCGCGCCCCAGGTCTTGGTCCATGCAGACCCCGAACATCTCCTCGCGGAGGTTGCCCCGGCGGATGGGCACGTCGAGCTCCGGCCAGCGATAGAGCCCGGGCTCGAGACCCTCAACCGCGTGGACAGTGAGAAAGTGGCGGACCCCGCAGCCGCGGAGTGATGTGCTTAACGACCACTCCAACAGAGCGCGGTCCACCGACCGCGACGGATCGAGGCGCCGAGCAGAGACGCGACGAAGGATGACCTCGTCGAGCTCACCTGAGACGGCAAGCCTGCCCGACAGCGGCCAGGGTGCCCCCAGGCTGTCGCCGTCGCCGGCGTGCTGTGCCTCAGTGATGAGTGCAAACTCGACCGGCGCATCGACCGTACCGACCACGGCCTGGCCGGTTGGGTGGATCGCGGGCTCTCGGTCGCCAAGCGTGACGAGCGCGAGAGGGAATTCTTGCACGCCGTCGGCACCCACCAGTCGGGTCGCGGCATCGTCCGGGAAGACGCTCCGTAATCGCGGCTCTAGCCCAGCATCGTCGGCCACCGCGATGAAGTTCGCGAGCATCCCCCCCGCGTCCCAATAGAGGTGCCGGAAGCCACGCTCCGCATACTGCCAGCCGGTCCGCCAGGGGATACCCGTCACGACGAACGTTGCTGCCTCCCCCACCGGCGCCGGCCCGACTTTGACGAGTGCGTGGCCCAGCGGGTCGTACCAGTACACGCCATCCGGGAGGCCGGCGAAACCGCGCGCGGCCAGGTAGAGCTCGAGCGGGAAGCGCCCACCCGCCGACCCGGACGCGCGAAACCGGTAGAACCGTCCGTCGGCACGTTCGGCGGTGCGGATGACCCCGGCGGACAGGTGACAGAGCCGTGCGAGCTGATGGAGGTCCAGTGTGCCCTGGGAGCCAACGCCCGCCTGCCAGATACGCGGCAGCTCGACCCTCTGCAACCCAGCCGGATATTCCTTGCAAGGAGCCGGGAACGTTTCAAGGACAAGCACCTCGAAGTTCTCCAGGACTAGCGGCGCTTCAGCAGGGGCCCGCCATTCGGCAACCGACTTGTACGCGGTGAGCTGGTGGTAGAGGCGCGCGACATCGCCGCGAGTCATCGAGAGAGATTTTTGCGCACTCCGCCGAAATGCTCCAGTCGTTCCGAGGGTTTTGGGCCCAGCACCGGCGGCGGCCGGAAGGTACGTCCTTCTTTTGCCCAGCGGCCGACCGGCCCCTGGATTTCCACACACCCTGACGCCAGCTCTCCCGCGGTAAGGCCCCGCCCTCCCCGGAACACGCTCGGGGAGGCTACTGACCAGCCAGGCGAGCTACCCCGTGAGGTGGCGGGTTCGACCTCCCGCCGCCTCCACCATCCTTTTGGGCGATTGGTGCACCAACGCCCCATCTCGGTCGGCGGAACGGGGCCACACCCCCATCTCGGTCGGTCGGAACGGGGGTGGTGCACCAACGGCCCCCCGTCGCCGCGCGCGGGCCAGGGTGAGCGTGGAGGCGCCGGCGCGGGGCGACGGGGCACCGATACTTCGAGTGTGGACTACGGCGCTGGGGAGGAACGGGCGGCGACCGTCGCCGAGCACCTGGAGCGGTGGTACGGGACCCGCGTCGACCGCGTGTCCCCTCTCGATCTCGGCGTGTTCCGGGTCGACCTCGAGGGGGCGCAGCCCTGGGTGGCTCGCATCTTTCCCCCGCTGCGTCCCCGCGATGCGGTGGAGGGCGACGCCGGCATCCTGCGGCTGCTGGAGACGGCCGGCTTCCCCGCCGAGCGCTGCGCGACGCCGGACCCGGTGTCCGACCTCGAGGACGAGACGGTTCTCGTCACCACCTTCGTCGAGGGTGAGCGAACACGGGACGGCCGCACGTTCGCCACGCTGGGATCCCTGCTCGGCCGCCTGCACGCGGCCACCGCGACCGCTCGGCCCAACGCTGCGGCGCGGGCGGGCGGCGCCTGGCACCACGTCGCCCCCGAAGGTGGGTTGGAGGCGGAGCTGGACGGCACCGAGGCCCTGCTCCGGAGCCTGGAGGGGCGCCTGCCACCGCGCGACCGGGCCCGGTCCGCCGGTCTCCGCCGGCGGCTCCAGGAGATCGACCTCGCCGGTCTGCCAGAGGCGCTGCTGCACCCAGACTTCGTGCCTGCCAACGTGATCCGGACCCCTCAGGACGGGCACGTCCTGGTCGACTGGGCCGGCGCCGGGCGAGGGCCCCGGATCTGGCCGCTGGGCTTCCTGCTCTACGCGACCGGCGGCCGCCCGCGGCTGGTCGAGCTGGTGGTTTCCCGCTACGCCCGCAGCGTGACCCTGACCGAAGAAGAGCTGGACCGTCTACCCGGGGCGATCGCCGAGCGTGAGCTGGTGTTCGGAGCCTGGTCGGCAGCCCACCGGGACCGTCCCCTGGCCCAGGTCGAGGCGGACGCGACCGGCGCCCAGCGCCTGGCCGGCCGTATCGCCGCTCAGGTGCGGGAGGTGCTGGCCCCGGAGGCGGTCGCGATCGCGGTTCCGCGCCCCGCCGCCCGCCCTCCCGCGGCCGCGACCGCGAACCGCCTACCGGAGAACGGTGACGCGGTCCCGCTCTCGGCGCTGCTCTCCCAGGCCTGGATCGCCTGGACGGTCGAGCTCGACAACGTCTACGAGGCCCTGGCGCCACACCAGACCACGCGCGACCCCGGCGGGCGCGGGCCCTTGCTCACCTCCAGCGTCATGTGGTGGAACTGCCTTCGGCATCTCGCCGCCGCCCCCGGCCCTCTCACCGCCGGGGCGCTCGCGGCCCGCTCGCGGCTCGGCACCAATCTCGACGGGATGGAGCGTTGGGGCTACATCACAATCCAGCGGCCGCGAACCGACAGCGCGACCTGGGTGCTGACCTTGACTCAGGCCGGGCGCCGTGCGGCCGAGATCTTCGCGCGCCTCCCGGCCCAGGTCGACGGGCGCTGGGAGCGGCGGTTCTCCGAGGCCGCCGCGCTCCGGGAGGTCCTGGCGGAGGCGGTGGCCGGCCTGGACCCGGCCCTGCCCGACTGCCTGCCTGTCACCGGTCCCGCGAACGCGTTCCTGACACCGGCGCCCGCCGGATCCGCGCCGCAACCCGCGAGGGACTCGCGAGTGATGTCGCTGGGGGCCCTGCTGGCCCGGGTGTTGCTCGCCTATACCCTGGAGGCGGAACGCGGTACTCGCGCGGGACTGCCGTTTCGCGAAGACCTGCTGCGCCTGATCGACGAGCGGGGGACCCAGGTCCGCGACCTGCCCGCCCGCTCAGGCGTGTCGAAGGAGGCGCAGGCCATGGCGCTCGGCATCCTCCAGCGCGCGAAGCTCGGTGAGGTGGGGGAGGACCCCGAAGGAAGCCGGTTCAAGGTGGTCCGGCTGACCCCGCTCGGCAGGCGGGCGCGGGAGGCACACGTCGCCCGGCTGCGGGAGGTCGACGTCGCCTGGGCCACCCGCGCCCCCGGACTGCGCGAGGTTCTGGTCGCGCTCGTTGGGGGCGGCCGTTGGCGGGAGGGACTGGAGCCGCCGACGGGATCGTGGCGGGCGAAGGTGCCGCCTCCCGACACACTTCCCGCCTACCCGATGGTGCTGCACCGCGGCGGCTACCCCGACGGCTCATAAGGCCGTTGGTGCACCAATCGCCCCATATGAGCACCTGGAGGGGGGCGTTGGTGCACCAACCGCCCGGTCAGGCCAGGGCCGCCGTCGCCGCCTGCCCCGCGAGCTCGACCGGACCCTCCTCGTAGGCCGCGTAGACGCTGAAGCTGAACCCGTCGAAGCCCGCCTCGACGTAGGGCCGCAGCCGCTCCGTCACCCCGGCAGGGGTCCCGCTCACCAGCCGCGCCGAGAGGTCGTCCGCGGTCGCGCCGCGCAACGCGGGAGGTGGGGCCGCCGCGATCGCCTCCAGCCGGCGCCGGACCCCGCCTTCGGTCTCGTCGACCACCACGATCCCGACGTGGGCGGTCTTCTCGATCGTCGCGTAGTCGCGGCCGACCGCTTCGCAGTGCCCACGCAGGACCTCCAGCTTGTGGGCTCCGGTCTCGGGGTCGCCGATGACGTTGCAGAGGTCGGCGTGTTCCGCGACCAGCCGGAGCGTTCGCCTCTCACCACCGCCCCCGATCAGAATCGGGACCCGCGACTGCAGGGGTCGCGGCACGTTGTACGCGTCCTGGGTCTGATAGAAGCGGCCCTCGAAGCTCGACTGCCTCCCGTCGAACATGCCGCGGCAGATGCGCACGGCCTCGTCCAGCCGGTTCATGCGCTCGCCGATGGGCGGGAACGGCACGCCGTAGGCCCGATGCTCCTCTTCGTTCCAGGCCGCGCCGATGCCGAGGATGGCGCGCCCGCCGGAGATCACGTCGAGCGTCGTCACCTCCTTGGCCAGCACTGCCGGGACCCGATAGGTGACCCCGGTGACGACGGTGAGCAAGCGCAGCGCGGACGTGCGCGCCGCGATCGCGCCGAGCGTCGTGTAGGCCTCCAGCATCGGTTCGTCGGGCGCGCCCTGCGGCTGGATCTGGTGGTAGTGGTCCATCAGCGAGAGCGCGTTGAACCCGCTCCGCTCGGCGACGGAGGCGATCCGGAGCACGGTCGGGAACAGGTCCTCGGGCGGCCCGGGGTAGGTGAACGAAGGCACGTGGAGGTCCAGGAAGGGCATGGTCGAACAGTAGGACCAGCCCCGGTCCGGCGGTCGCTCAGACCCGGACCACCACCTCGCCTTCGCGGACCTCGACAGGGTAGGTGCGGAGCCGGATCTCGGGGAACGCCAGGCACTGACCGGTCGGGACGTGGTACTCGATCCCGTGCCAGGGACACGCGATCACCTCTCCCTCCAGTCCCCATCGGGTCTCCCAGCCGGTCTCGGCGCTGGCGACGGTGGTGCCGTGCGGCGCTCGCCGGGCCTCGCAGAGGGGGCCCTGCTGGTGCGGACACAGGTTTGGGAGCCCGTAGAGGCGGCCGCGGATGTTGAAGATGCCGATGCCTCTGCCGCCGACCTGGACCACGCGGTGGCTCCCCTCCGGGAACTCGCCGACGGGACCCACCGGATGCTCCCGAGAGCCGGTGCCGGCGGCCGGGCTCAAGCCGGCCTCTTCACCCGCCGGCCCTGCTCATCGATACCGAGCAGCCGGAGGGCGTTGGCGCCGAAGATCTTGCGCTTGACGTCGTCCGCGAACGGCACCTGGTTCACCTTGGAGGGGTGGTCGAAGTCGTGGTGCGGCCAGTCCGACGCGAAGACGACCTGGTCCTCGCCGTCGAACAGGGACACCAGGGTGGCCACGTCTCGCAGACGTTCCGGCTCCTCGATGGGTTGGGTCGCGTAGAAGAACCTCTTCAGGTAGTGGCTGGGTCGCTCGGTCAGCCACGGCACCTCTCGCCGCTTCTCCAGGTACTCCTTGTCGAGCCGCATCATCAGGAAGGGGACCCACGACACGCCCGCCTCCGTCACGGCGATCCTGAGCGTCGGGTGGCGGACCTGGACGCCCATGGTGACCATGTCGACCAGGTTGGCCATGATCGCGAACGTGTGCGAGGTGGTGTGGCGCGCGATGTCGGTCGCGAAGCCATGGGAGTTGTGGGGGAAGACCGGGTGCACCACGGTCACGCTGTGAAGGAGCACCGCGAGATCGGCCTCGGCCGCGGCGGCGTAGATCGGCTCGTATCTCCGGTTGCCCCACATCGGGTCGACCCCCGCGCAGGGCAGGAAGACCCCCACGATTCCGGGATGGTCGGCGTACTTGCGGATCTCGGCGGCGGCGTCCTCGGGGTCCTGCGGGCAGGCGCAGACGCAGCCGAGAAGTCCCAGCCCCGGCCGGCACCACTCCTCCGCCAGCCAGGCGTTGTAGGCGCGGGCGATCGCAGCCGCGTACTCGGGATGGGCCAGGACCGGCAGCTTGAGCAGGTTGTCGGGGAAGAGGGCGGCGAGGTCGACGTGGATCGTGTCGAGCTCGGACCGCATCTGCTGCGGGGTCGCCACCGTGCGGCCCCGCTCGTGCCCGGTCGGCCAGGACGGCTGGTACTGCGTCTGGCCGGGTGAGAACCCGGGGATGTCGAGATAGTTCTCGTGCGCATCCTTGATGTTCTCCAGCGCTACCCGCCAGGGCATGTCGCAGTAGGGGATCAGGGCCTTGGGCGTGTCGTGGATGTGCACGTCGGTGTCCACGATCAGCAGGTCCTGCCAGCGAACCCGTTCGCCGGCCCCCTCGCGGCTCGTCGTCACTGCCATCTCGTGGCTTCCTCCTCGGTGGGCGTGTGCCCGTCGATCGTAGCCGAAGTGATCGCGACCCCAGGCGCCGGGTCCTGGTCGGCACGGCTCCGGGCCCGCCGGCGGATGGTCGAGGCGGCGGCGTGCCGGGCGGCGGGCGGCGGCCGGCGCTGGACGGCGGCCCCGACAAGGCGGCAGGATAACCCGATGACCGCTCCCTTGATCCTTCACCCCCGCCGCATCGTCACCATGACGCCGGGTTGCGAGGGAGAGGCGATGTCGGTCCGCGACGGGCTGATCGAGGCGGTCGGGTCGCTCGCCGACCTCCGCGACCTCCATCCCGGGGCGGAGGTGCGCGAGCTCGGCGACGGCGTCGTCCTCCCCGGCTTCAACGACGCCCACCTTCACCTGCTGATGACGGCGGAGGACCTGCTCCATCTCGACCTCTCGGCCGGCGCCGTCCACTCCATCGCCGAGCTGAGCGCGGTGGTCGGGCGGGAAGCAGCCGCTCAGCCCGCCGGAACCTGGATCCGCGGCAGCCGCTACGACGACGCCAAGCTCACCGACGGGCGGGGAGTGACGCGCTGGGACCTGGATCAGGTGGCAGGGGACCACCCCGTGCTGGTGGTCCACGTGGCGGGCCACTGGGGGGTGGTCAATTCGGCGGCGCTGCGTCTGGCGGGGATCGACGAGGCGACCGCCGAGCCGGCGGGGGGAGCCTTCGGGCGGGACGCCACCGGCCGCCTGGACGGCCGGCTCGTGGAACAGGCGCTGTTCGACTTCGCGTACCCGGCGCTCTCGCGCACCGGCCGCACGGTCACCCCCGGGAGCAGCCAGGCGGAGCGACGCTCCGGTCTCCGCCGTGCCGTCGAGCGGTTCCACGCCGCCGGCATCACGTCGGCCACCGACGCCATGGTGGGCGCCGACGACGTGCCCTTCCTGCTAGCCGCCGAGCGGGACGGCGACCTCACGCTACGGCTCAACCTGCTGGTCACCGCCGACACCTACGACCGCTACCGCGCCGCCGGTCCCAACCTGCTGCGGGGCAGCGAGCTTCGCCTGGCCGGCATCAAGACGTTCATCGACGGCGCCATCGGAGGGCGCACCTGCCTGATGGACGAGCCGTTCGAGGGAACCAGCGACGATTTCGGCATCCAGACGCGCACCACCGCCGAGCTCCGCGACACGGTGCGGCGCGCTCAGGAGGACGGGATGCCGGTCTGCATCCACGCCAACGGCGATCGCGCCATCCGCACCGTGCTGGGTCTGATGGCGGAGGCGCAGGAGGCGCTGCCCCGACCGGGACTGCGTCACCGCATCGAGCACTGCTCGATCGTGGACGAGGGGATCCTGCGCCGGATGCACGACCTGGGGACGATCGCGGTGCCCTTCGGCAGCTACGTCCACTACCACGGCGCCAGGCTCCTCGACTGGTACGGGGAGCGCCGCGTGAGGCGCATGTTCGCGCACCGCTGGTTCCTGGATGCGGGAGTGCTGGTCGCGGGCTCCTCCGACTACCCCTGCGGGCCTTTCGAGCCGCTGCTCGGGATGCAGAGCTGCGTCACCCGCCGGGGCGGCGACGGCGCCCCGCTCGGTCTCGAGCAGCGCATCTCGGCACTCGAGGCCCTGCAGCTGTACACCACCGCGGCCGCCGCCGCCACCGGTGACGCGAGAGAGCACGGGACTCTGGCGCCCGGCCACCGGGCCGACTTCGTGGTTCTCGGCGACGACCCGCTGACCGGGGATCCGGAGACCCTGGCCGGGATCCCGGTGCGGGAGACCTGGGTCGGCGGTCGGCAGGTATGGGCGTCGGGCCATGCGTGAGCGCCGGCGCTCGGGGCGGCTGGTGCTGCCGGCGGCCCGCCCCCCGGCCGACCGCGCCCTGCTGAACATCTCCGAGGGCACCGGCCACCACACCGACTCCTGGCGTGTGCTGCGCTTCCTCTCCGAGTTCGTGGAGGGGTTCGACGCGCTCGACGACCAGGGCCCGGCCGTGACCTGCTTCGGCTCCGCCCGCATCCCTCGCTCAGATCCGATCTACGCCCAGGGCGTGGCGCTGGGTCGTGCCCTCGCCGAGCGCCAGGTGGCCGTCATCACGGGTGGCGGCCCGGGTTTGATGGAAGCTGTCAACCGTGGCGCCCAGGAGGCGGGAGGGCGGTCGATCGGGTGCAACATCGAGCTGCCCCACGAGCAGGCGCTCAACGACTACGTCGAGATCGGCATCGAGTTCCGCTACTTCTTCGTGCGCAAGATCGTGTTCGTCAAGTACGCGCAAGGATTCGTCATCCTGCCCGGTGGCTTCGGGACCCTGGACGAGCTGTTCGAGGCACTGACGCTCGCCCAGACCGGCAAGATCGACCCCTTTCCGATCGTCTTGCTGGGCAGCTCCTACTGGGCCGGTCTCCTCGCCTGGCTGCGCTCGGAGGCGCTGCCCCGGGGCGTGGTCTCGGAGCGCGATCTGAGCCTGCTCCGGCTCACCGACGACCCCGACGAAGCGGCCGCCCTCGCCACGGCGCCGCCGCCGGGCGCAGACTGACCGGCGCCGATGGGCGAGCAAAGGGGGCAGCGCCGGGGCAAGCTCCCCGGAGACACCAGGGTGGTCGTGCGCCGCCGACCGAAGCTGCCGCGCAAGCTCGGGACGGGCGCGCTGTTCAGCGCCTGCTACGGCAACGTCGGCTCCAGCATCTACTACGGCCTCGGCGTCACGGCGGCGTTCGCGCTCGGGCTGACCCCGCTGGCGCTGGTGCTCGCCGGCTGCATCTTCGTCACCACCGCGCTCTGCTACGCGGAGGGCACGGCGGCGATGCCCCAGGCGGGGGGCAGCTCGAGCTTCGCGCGGCGGGCCTTCAACGTTCCCGCCGGCTTCTTCATCGGCTGGGTCCAGCTGCTCAACTACACCGCCACGGTTGCCATCTCGTCGTACACGGCGATCGCCTACCTGGGCGCGCTGGGGCGCTACGTGCCGTTGCTGCTGGCCCTCGACCAGCCGGTGCTGCACGTGGTGGCCACGGTCGTGCTGGTGCTGATGCTGATCGCCCTCAACGTGATCGGGATCCAGGAGTCGAGCCTGATGAACCTGGTGCTCTCCCTGGTCGACCTGAGCACGCAGCTTCTCCTGGTGCTGCTGGGCGTGCTGCTGCTGATCAACGTCGAGACCCTGATCCGCAACGTTCACTGGGGGGTGGCCCCCACCTGGGGCAACTTCCTGGTCGCGGTCTCGCTGGGGATGGTCACCTACACCGGCATCGAGACCATCTCGAACATGTCCGAGGAGGCGAAGAATCCGGGCCGGACGGTGCCCCGGGCGACGCTCCTGGTGATCATCGCCGTGGTCATCGTTTCGGCGGCGCTGCCGACCATCGGGGTTTCCGTGTTCCCGGTGCACTTCGACCCGGTGACCCATCAGTACATGACCGCCCTCGGGAGCCCCGTGCACCGCAACGACCCGGTCTCGGCGATCGTCGGCCAGTTCCAACCGGCGTGGCTGGGCCAGGTGGCCCAGGTCTGGGTCTCGATCCTGGCCTTCACGATCCTGGTCATCGGCAGCAACGCGGGGCTGATCGGCATCTCCCGGCTGAGCTACTCGATGGCCTCCCACGACCTGTTCCCGAAGGCGTTCGCCCGTCTGCACCCGAGGTTCCAGACGCCGTACGTGGCGATCATCGTCTTCGGGCTCGTCGCCTGCCTGCTCTTCCTCACCGACCAGATCGAGCTGATGGCGGCGGTCTACTCGCTGGCGGCCACCTTCGCCTTCAGCAGCGCCCACCTGTCGGTGATCCGCCTCCGGTACGTGGAGCCCGACCTGCGACGCCCGTTCAAGATCCCGCTCAACATCCGCTTCGGGCGCTCCTCGATCCCGGTACTGTCGGCGATCGGCTTCTTCGCCATCGCCGCCGTGTTTTTGCAGCTGGTGTACCAGGACGTCGAACGTTCGAGCCTGGTCTTCCTGGTCTGGCTGGCGATCGGCGTCGCGGCCTGGATCGGGTACCGCCGGTACCGGCGGCTGCCCCTCTGGCAGCCTCTCGCGCGGGCCGCCCAGCCGCACCGCCCGTCCCGTCCCCCGGGCAGCGGTCCGCACCCCCGGGAGTTGCGGGTCAAGGTCGCCAGGCGGCCCTCACGGGGAGGCGGCGCGGACGCCGGGGAGACGCCCCCGGAGGGGGGCGGGGAGGCCACCGGACCAGCCTCCGGACCGGGCCCGCCGCCCCCCCGGGGTGACCGGCACCGGCTCCCACGACGCCGTCGCGGCGGTTCGTGAACCTGATCGGGATGCGGTGGAGGACCCGGGCCTACACTCCGGTTGTGAGCTCGGCCCAGCCCCTCGCCGTCGTGCGGACGCCGCGCGACGTGCTCCGTGACTACCTGAGCCTGGGCAAGTTCAAGATCGTGGTGCTGCTCGTGGGCACCGCGTTTCTGCCCATGGTGGCGGCGGCGCACGGGCTGCCCACCCTGCAGCAGGCGATCGCGGTCCTGGTGGGGGGGACGCTGGCCTCGGCGGGCGCCAACGCGATCAACTGCTGGTTCGACCGCGACATCGACCAGCTCATGCAGCGCACACACAACCGGCCGATCCCGGCCGGGCGCATCCCCGCCTGGCATGCGCTGGCGCTCGGGATCGTGGCCAACGCGCTCGCCTTCCTGATCCTGGCGACGCTCACCAACGTGCTCGCCGGCCTGCTGGCGCTCGCCGGCGCGGCGATCTATGTCCTGGTCTACACGATGTGGCTCAAGCGCTCGACGCCGCAGAACATCGTGATCGGCGGCGCGGCGGGTGCGATGCCGCCCCTGGTGGGCTGGGCGGCGGTGACCGGGCGGCTGGATCTGACGGCCTTCTCGCTGTTCCTGGTCATCTTCTTCTGGACGCCGCCCCACTTCTGGGCGCTGGCGCAGATGATCTCGCAGGACTACCGGCGGGCGAGCGTGCCGATGATGCCGGTGGTGCAGGGGAAGCGGACGACGCAGCGGTGGGCGCTGATCTACGCGGGACTCACGCTGGCCGCCAGTGTGATCCCGTTCTTCACCGGGACCGAGGGCTGGATCTACCTCGCCGGGGCGCTGGTGCTCGGCCTGGGACTGTGCGCGCTGACGCTGCTCGACCTCCGGGGGCGGGGATGGACGCGACGGCTGTTCGGGTACTCCTCGCTCTACCTGGCGGTCCTCTTCGTGGTGCTCGCGGTGGGGGCGGTCGTCGTCTGACCCCGGCCGCCGGGCCGTCCTTCTCTCGCCACACCCTGGTTCTCCCGCCCGTCCCCCCTTTTTTACTTGCCAGAGTGTCCACAGTCCGACCCTAAAAGCTGCCAGGTAGCGACGGAGTGCGGACACTCTGGCGCGACGCGCGCGTACGAGAGGCGAGAGGTAGGTGCCTGCGGGGGGGCGAGGGGTGGGCTGCGCCGTGGGTGCCCTGGTGGGTGGCGCAAAGTAGGGGGGTGGACACCTTTGGACCCCTGGTCTCGGTCGGCTGGCTGCGCGACCATCTGACCGACAAGGACCTTCGACTCCTCGACGTGCGCTGGTACCTGGACGGTCGCTCGGGTCGCGAGGCCTACCGGGGGGGACACATCCCGGGTGCTGTGTGGTGCGACCTGGACACCGATCTGAGCGGGGCCGTCGAAGGGCGCGGCCGTCACCCACTTCCCGAACGCGCTTCCTTCGAGGGCGCGATGCGCCGGCTGGGCATCGGTCCCGCGAGCCGGGTGGTGGCCTACGACGATCAGGGGGGAATGGTCGCGGGGCGGGCGTGGTGGACGCTGCGCTACTTCGGGCACGGTCCGGTGGCCCTGCTCGACGGTGGGCTGGAGGCCTGGGGCGAGCCCCTGGAGACGGGCGAGGTGACCCCGCCGGCGGGCGATTTCGTGGCCGGGCCTCCCCACGTCGAGTGGACCCTGGACTATGAGGAGGTCCGCGGGCGGAGCCCAGAGACCGTCTTGCTCGACGCCCGGTCCGGCGCGCGCTTCCGCGGCGAGGAGGAGCGGGTCGAGCCCAAGGCCGGCCACATTCCGGGCGCCCGATCCGCGCACTACGCCGGCAACCTGGCGCCTGACGGTCGGTTCCGCAGTCCGGAGGAGCTGCGGCACCGCTACCAGGACCTGGGCGTGACCACCGGTGCCGAGACGGTCGTCTATTGCGGGTCGGGGGTGTCGGCCTGCAACGATCTCCTGGGGATGGAGCTGGCCGGGCTCACCGGCGGCCGCCTCTACCCGGGCTCGTGGAGCGACTGGTCGCGGCGCGAGGGCTCCGAGGTGGAGACCGGCTCCGGGCCTGGCTGATCGCGAGCGGGAGGCGGCCGGCCGGACGCCGCCTGCGACGTCAGGTGCGGGCGTGCAGCTCGAAGACGGCGTGCGTGGCCGCGGCAGCCTCCGGGTCGGCGACCAGCTTGGTCAGGCCGAGGATGCGACCGATCAGCAGCGAGAAGGGAGAGCGTTTGAGGTTGGGCCCGAGAACGTCGCGATAGAACGTCGCCGCCTCGTCCTCGGAGAGCCGGGTCGCGGTGACGTGCTCGATGCGACCACCCTTGCTCAGCGTCGCCTCGCCCGCGGCACGCAGGTTGCGTGTCCACTGGACCTCCCCGAACGGGCTCTGGACCCAGCGCCTGCCGGTGACCTCGATGATGGCGACCGGCGTCGAGTGCGGAACCCCGCTCTTGCGACCGCGGACGGTCAGCATCACGTTGGGACCAAGCGGCAATCCGAGCCGGGCCAGCCGGCTGACGATACCGTTGGCGAAGGTGACCAGGCCCGGGACGTTCTGATTCCGGGTCGACACGGGTGCTGCTCCCGGGGTGCTGAGAGGTGCCATGCCTCCACTCTAGCACCTACATCAATCAGTTGATTGGGATTCCAATCCAAGCCAGCGGAGCAGCTCGCCGAGGGCGCCGTCGTCGCGCGCGGCGTCCCCGAGCACGGGCAGCGTCATGCTTCCCAGCACGGCCACGATGAGGGCCGCGCCGGCCTCCGAGTCGAGCTCCGGGCGTACCCGGCCGGCGGCGGCGGCGCGGCGCAGGAGGACGCGGACGGCGTGCTGCCAGCCCTCCGCGGTGGCGCCCAGGATGGCCTCGATCCCCGGATCCCGGGTCGACCGCAGGGCCAGCTCCGCCATCACCTGTCCCAGCTCCGGCTCCCGGCGGAGCAGCGTGACCACCGCCAGCAGGTGAGCACTCAGCTCGTCGCCGGGCTTCCCGTGCGGAGCCAGCGTGGACTGGAACCGGCTCATGGCATGCTCCACGACGCCGCCGATCAGCGACTCCTTGGTCGGAAAGTAGTAGTGGAGCGTGGCCACGTTGACGTGGACCTCCTGCGCCACCTCCCGGGTGCGGAGCCCTTCGAACCCGCGGGCTGCAATCTGGTGATAGGCGGCGCGGACCAGCGCCTGGCGCCGCTCGTCGGCCGGCGCCCGCGTCACGGTCCCGGGCTTGTTGTCCATCCCCGCTCAGTAAACCCCGTTTTCCGTACCTGACGTGGGGGCTGCGAAGGGGCGGCATCGGGCGGCTGCGGCGCGGTTCGGCTACCCTCACGTCCGATGTTGCTCGACGGCAAGAAGCTGCTGGTGACCGGCGTCCTCGATCGCAAGAGCATCGCCTTCGCGATCGCCGACGAAGCGCAGAAGGCGGGCGCGGAGATCGTCCTCACGAGCTTCGGGCGGGTCGCCAGGATCACGAAGATGATGGCCAGGCGGTTCGACGTGGAGCCCGATGTGCTCGAGCTCGACGCGACCAGGGAGGAGGACATCGTTGCCGTCCGGGAGGAGCTTGACCGCCGCTGGGGCCGGCTCGACGGCTGGGTCCACGCGATCGCGTTCGCCCCCGAGGACGCGCTCGGCGGACACTTCCTGACCGCACCCTGGCCCAGTGTCGCGACCGCGCTCCAGGTGTCGGTGTTCTCGCTGAAGGAGATCGCGGTCGGACTCTTGCCGCTGATGCAGGAGCACGGCGGCTCGATCGTGGCGCTCGACTTCGACAACTCGGTCAACGCTTGGCCGTCCTACGACTGGATGGGGGTAGCCAAGGCGGCCCTGGCCAGCACGGTGCGGTACCTGGCCCGAGACCTCGGGCCACAGCGGGTGCGCGTCAACGCGATCAGCTCGGGGCCGGTGAAGACGATCGCCGCCAAGGGCGTGCCCGGCTTCGACGCCATCGAGGACGCCTGGGGGGAGCGCGCCCCGCTGGGCTGGGACCCACACGACGCGCGACCCGTCGGGCGCGCCGCCTGCTGTCTGCTCAGCGACTACATGACCGCGACCACGGGAGAGATCCTCCACGTGGATGGCGGCTTCCACGCCGTCGGCTTCCCCAACCTGCCCCCGCCGCCAGCTTCTTGAACCCCGCGGGGGCGCCGCCAGGGGCGAGTGGCGCACCAACCCCCCACCTCGGGGCCCACCTCGGGTGCGGGAACAGGGCGAGTGGTGCACCAACGGCCGTCTGGTCGGGTGAATCGCGCGGCGCATGATCAACCCATGGACTCCGAGATCCGCAGCAAGGTCAGCCCGCGCTCGGTGCCGGACACCGTGGAGCGCCTGCGAGGACTCCTCGAGGCCCGGCACCTCAAGGTCTTCGACGTCATCGACCAGAGAGCGGAGGCGGAGACGGCCGGCCTCACACTCCGGGAGACGGTGCTCGTGCTGTTCGGCAGTCCGGCGGCGGGCACCCCGGTCATGGCCTCCGTCCCGCTGGCTGCCCTCGACCTTCCGCTGAAGCTCCTGATCTGGGACGACGGAGGGACGACCCAGGTCTCGTACCTGACGCCCCCGGCGCTCGCGGCGCGCCACCACCTGTCCGCGGATCAGGCCGCGGCCCTGGCCGGCATCGAGCCCGTGTCGGACGTGCTGGTCGCCCCCTGAGGCGCCCGCGAACGTTAAGGGAAGGGAAGCAGAAACCCAACATCTGGTGGAAGCCAGTAGCGCGCCGCCCCACATGCTGCTAAGCTCACCCCAACCTTGACCCTCACGTCGATGAGCGGAGGACCTTCCCAGGTGCCAGATTGCCTCGTCTTCTATGTCGATGCGGCGCTCGACAGGTTCGGCAGGGCCGGTTGTGGCCTCTCCGTCTTTCTGAGGGGGAGACTCCTCTACCAGGAGTCGTTCGGGTTCGCCCACGACGGCGGCTCTGCGCAGCTCGAGGCCCACATCTGCGCGGCGGCGCTGGAGTTGGCCGCGGCGCGCTGGCCGCTCTACCGGGTGGTGGTGCGGACCGACTGCGCACCGGTCGTGCGCAGCCGTGAGCCCTCCAGCGATTCTTTCCGGGCGGCCATCGACGAGGTCCGGGCACGCATCCGGCGGGGTCATCGGGTGGTGCGCTACGTGAGCCGGAAGGCGAATCCGGCGCACGAGCTGGCACGCGAGGGTCTTCGGTCCTACCTCAAAGAAGGTGTGCTGGAGGCGGCCGCCTGAACGACGCGGTTGTCCTGGTGCACGGTCCAGTAGGCATCCCACATGCTGAACAGCCAGAGTCCCAGACCACCGGCGTCGATCGGGACTCCCGCCACCGCACCGACCATCGTCATGTCGAGGTCGGTGCCGACGACGACCGCGGCCACGAAGCCGCAGAAGATGGCGACCGCCTTCACGCGGTGCCCGGCGTACAGGTGCCCGAGCCCGGGGACCGCCCCCAACACGGTCGCCTTGAACGTGCTGCGGGGCCGGCTGGGTGCTGTGTATGCGCTGCGGGTCCAGTCGTACGCCGGCGTGCCGGCAGCGGCGCCGTACACCGGGGTAGCGGCGCTGTACGCCGGGGCGGCGGCTCCGGCGCCGCACGCCGTACAGGCGGCCCCCACGCCGGAGAGCGGCGCGCCGCAGGCCTGACAGAAGATCCGGTTGGGCATGGTCCCGCTTCTACCCAGGGCGGTAGGTTTCCAACCCTCCAGCGGTCGCCGGTTCCGGCGGACAGGTCTTTCGGGAGCGCGGGAAGGCACCTTCCGACGGCGCTCGAACCCAGTACGGCCCTTGACCGGGCAACCTGGAACGTGCCTTCCTAGAGGAGTGAGCACGCCCGTGGCGGCCGGTCCGGCCACCCACGTGCCGATGGTTCGGATGCGGTGGGTGACGAAGCGATACCGGAATCGTCTCGCGTTGAGCGGGATCGATCTCATCGTGCTGCGCGGCGAATTGGTGTTCTTGGTCGGCCAGTCGGGATCGGGCAAGACAACGCTGCTCCGGCTGCTGAACCGCGAGCTCAGGCCCTCGCAGGGCGAGATCTTCGTCGACGGCGTGGCGGTCCATTCCCTGCCCCGGCGCCGCGTTCCCGACCTGCGCCGCCAGGTCGGCACCGTGTACCAGGACTACCGTCTGCTGCCCCGGTTGACGGCCCGGGAGAACGTCGCCTTCGCGGCACAGGTTCAGAACCTGGCGCTGTCCGACCGTGACGTCCGCACCCGAGCCGAGAGGACTCTGGAGCTGGTCGGGCTTTCCGGCTCCATCGACGCGTTCCCCGACGAGCTCTCGGGCGGTGAGCAGCAACGCGTGGCGATCGCCCGCGCCCTGGTCTCCGGGCCCCGGCTGCTGCTGGCCGACGAGCCCACCGGTAACCTCGACCCGCCCACCGCGCTCGGCATCATGACCCTGCTCTCGGACCTCGCCGGGCTGGGCCATTCGGTGCTGGTGGTGACCCACAACCTGGACGCGGTCCAACGGGTCGGCCGCCGCGTCCTGGTGCTGGACGACGGCCGCCTGGTGGCGCAGCACGAGCGGGACCGGGATCAGGACCGGTGGGACGGTGAGCGGCCGTTCGAGCTCCCGCCACGCACGGCGGTCGGGCGGCTGGCGGAGCGCCGGACATGACGGCGCCTGACGGACCGCCGGTCATCACTCCCGCGGACCAGGTGGCGCGCAAGCCGGCGCCCGACGGGAAGGGGGGTAAGACGCCCCCCGGCGAGGCGCAGGTGGCGCAGCGGGCGGAGGGCAGGGCGGCGCCGGACGGGGGCGCCGGTCAGACGGCTCTGGCCGGAGCGGGAGGAAAGACGGCGCCGGAGGCGACGGCGATCGGCAAGAGCGCCGGCGGAGGACCGGGCAACACGACCCCGCGGGCGCCCGGCCGCAGGCGCACCGTCCTCCGCAACATGTTCCGCCTCGTGGTCGGGGGCGCCCTGCGGGACTGGCGCCGTCACCTGGGTGCGAACTCGACCGCGATCGGCTCGATCACGCTCCTGCTGCTGCTCGCAGGCGTGGTGGCGCTGGGCACGGTCGGCCTGCGCGGCCTCGCCGAGCAGCAGGTGCAGAGCGCCGACGTGCTCCATGTCTACCTTCGCCCGGGCGCGCCGCAGACCCAGGTGGCACAGCTGCGGCGGCGGCTGGGCTCAGACCCCGATGTGACGCGGGTCGGCTACACGAGTGCCGCTCAGGCGCTGAAGGAGGCCGAGCAACGACCCGGTCTGGGCGGGATCGCGCGGGCGGCCGGCCAGAATCCATTCCCGGCCAGCCTGGACGTGACCGTCAGGAACCTGACCGAGATGAGTGCTGTGGCCTCGCTCGCAGAGCAGTCGCCGGCCGTCGACCCGACCCTTCCGACCTCGTACGACGAAGGCGCCTACCAGCGGGTGCTGACCGGGCTGGTCTGGATCGCGATCGGGGGCGCCGCCTTCCTGTTCCTGCTCGCCGTGATCGCGATCGCCGTCACCCAGAACAGCATCCGGGCCGCCATCTACACGCGCCGCGACGAGGTGCGGGTGATGGAGCTGGTCGGTGCTCGCCGCTGGATGGTGCGCGGGCCGTTCCTGATCGAGGGCGGTCTCACCGGCTTGATCGGGGGCTTCGCGGCCGCCCTCGTCATCGCTGCCGCCGGTGGTGCCGCCGTCCGCGCCGCGGCCACGCAGAACCAGGTGCTGGCGCCCGGCGTGGACCAGGAGACGGTCCTCATCACCTCGCTGGCGCTGCTGGTGGCCGGCCTGGTCCTCGGTGCGGGAGGGTCGATGATCGCGCTTCGCCGCCACCTGGAGCGCTGACCCCACCCGCCCGGGCCGTGCGGCAAAGGGCGATTGGTGCACCAATGCCCCGGTCCGCGGGCGTGGAGAGGGTTCGTGGAGAGGGTGGTTGGTGCACCAACCGCCCACGGGTCGGGGCCCCGTGGAGGTCAGCGGCGCGGGGGAGAGGCGAACGGGTCGTCATCGTCTCCGCCCGGCGGCGGCAGTCCGCGCTGGTCGGGGCCCGGCGGGAGCGATCCGGGGGCGCCGCCCGGGAGACCTGGAGGCTGATCGCCGGCTCCGGGTAGGCCGGGTTCGTCGCCGTACGGGGGGGTCAGGCCGGGCGGCCGGCCACTGCCGGGCAGCGGCTCACCCGGGGTCGGCGCGCCGACGCCCTGGCGCCGGTACCCACGCGCCGCCGAAGCGTCGGGTTGCTCGCCCGGGGGCTGGTAGCCACGAGGGCTCCGGTGAGTGACGGTCGGCTGGCCGGTGCCGCGCGGGTCGCCCATGACCGGCGGCGGCGGGACCCCGGGACCGCCCTGTCTGGCATTCCGGTTCCTGACCAGGAGCACGATCCCGATCACGGCCAGGATGATCAGGATCGCGATCGGGATCAGGATCCAGGGGAAGAGCGACGAAAGAAGGCCGTTGGACTGCTCCGCCGGGGTGGCCGGGGTGGTCGGGACCGCGGTGGGGGCGGGGGTCGCCGGGGTGGGGACCGGCGTCGGCGTGGCGGCCGGCGTCGGCGTGGCCGCGGCGTTGACCTGGAGCTGCGCACAGGCGGGCGTCTCGGTGTTCACCTGGGCGCAGATCTCGTGCTGGTCCGCCGTGGCGCCGGCCGGGATGGTGACGGTGGTGCTGAAGGTCCCGTCGCCTCCGACCACGGTCGACGGGCCCAGGGGGTGATTGGGGCCATCCAGGTAGACCTGGGCGCGGGTGCCGGGCGGGAAGCTGGAGCCGCTCACGGTGACCGTGTCGCCGGGGCTCGCCTGGGTGGGTGTGACGTTGACGACCGGGGGTGTGAGCGGCGGGGTGGGAGTGGGGTCCGGCGCCGGATCTTTCCGCGCGCGAGGCGTGGCCACCACCGGCACCGGGTGGTGGGCCGGCCGCGGGAGGGGAGCGGCGGACGCCGCTGTGACACCCAGCTGGAGCGCAAGCCCGACTCCGAGCAGGGCCATGGTCAGGCTCGCCGCCCACCGGTACCTCATACCGGCGGCCAGGGTACCGCTCGGCGCGAGCGCGGAGAAGGGAATCGCCAGCCGGGCTCCAGCATCTGCCTCGCCCGGCGCTCCAGCGTCGCCAGCTCGTCACCGTCGAGCCACCGGCCCAGCACCCGGGCAAAGCGGCCCCCTCTGAGCTTCTGCGCGACCCGTTCCAGACCCGGCTTCAGTGCCCGCGGGAGCGGTTCGCCGGCGAATTCCCAGAAGATCGTGCGCAGCTTGGCGTCGACGTGGAACGTGAGTCCGTGGTCGATCGCCCACAACGTGCCCTCGTCATCGAGCAGGCAGTGCCCGCCTTTGCGGTCGGCGTTGTTGGCGAGGACGTCGAACGCCGCGATCTCCCGCCAGCGCTCCTCCGGGACGGCACCGTCGTCGAGGTGTCGCATGCCGGGACGGGCGTCCACGAAGAGCTGGAGCGAGCCGGCCCCGAACGGCCCGCCGGGGCGCAGCACGGTGGGCGGGATCTGTGGCCAGCCCAGCTCACGCGCCAGGTGGTGCGCGGCGACCTCCCGCAGGCAGAGCGTCCCCGAGGGGAAGTCCCAGAGCGGCGACTCGCCGCGCCGTGGCTTGTAGACGGTGAGCAGGCCGTCGCCCTCCAGCGACGCCCAGCAAGGGTCCTCCTCGATCTTGCGCAGCAGGCCGCGGTCGGGGGCGTGGGTTCCCAGCCAGGCCAGGAAGGTGGCGTTGGAGGAGCTGGCGAACCGGCCGACCAGGTGGAGCTCGGGCAGGTCACGCAGCCGCCGCTGGACCTGCCCCTGGTCGGGCTGATCCTCCCGCCTTACCGCGTCCGGCTCAGAAGACGGGTCGAGACCCATTGGCCGCGGGGCACGGATGGCCTCCCGGGTCGATGGGCAGGCCGCAGTTGGGGCAGACCGGGCGACCCTGGGAGAGGACCGACTCGGCCTGCGAGAGAAAGCGGACGACCTGCTGCTGGGTGAGCCAGAAGCGGGCCCCGGCGAGGTCCGCGCCCTCCTCCGCGGGGACTTCGCGAACCACGACCACGAAGCGCTCGCGCCGATCGTGCCAGCCCAGACCCAGCTCGCCGACGCGCCAGTCGATGTCCGACGCCTCGGCCGGCCGGGGTGGGCGCGGGTCCGGCAGACCGAGTTCGACACCCTGCTCCTGCAGCAGCTGCCGGATGCGCACGGTGAGACCCTGGACGTGCGCCTTCTCGCAGGCCAGGACCAGGATCTGGTCGCGATTGCCCCCGCGTAGAAAGAACTGGCGCGCGCCCGGTTCCCCGACCGTTCCGACACCGAAATCGGGGGTCGGGTCGAAGTCGATGATGTCTGCCACCGTGAACGATTGTCGGCTTTTGGGTTTTGTCGGTGACCGGAGAGGGAAAGGAGTAACAAAGAGCAGCGATGCAACTAAAGATCGGAGGATCAGATGCCTAAGACGGTAGGAATCGACCTCGGTACCACCAACTCCGTGATCGCGGTCATGGAGGGCGGGGAGCCCGTGGTCATCCCGAACTCAGAGGGGTCGCGCACGACGCCCTCTGTCGTCGCGTTCACCAAGAACGGCGAACGCCTGGTGGGCAACCTTGCCCGGCGCCAGGCGGCGGTCAATCCGCAGAACACCATTTACTCGATCAAGCGTTTCATGGGCCGCCGCTTCGGCGAGGTCGATGCCGAGCGCAGGATCGTTCCCTACAACGTGCAGGACGGCCCGGAGGACCGGTGCGTGGTCGACGTCCCGTCCGTCGGCAAGCAGTTCACGCCGGAAGAGATTTCGGCCATGATCCTGCAGAAGCTGAAGGCCGACGCCGAGGCGTACCTGGGCGAGCGGGTGGTCGACGCGGTCATCACCGTGCCCGCCTACTTCAACGACTCGCAGCGGCAGGCGACCAAGAACGCCGGTCAGATCGCGGGCCTCAACGTGCTCCGCATCATCAACGAGCCCACCGCGGCGTCCCTGGCCTACGGGCTGGAGAAGAAGTCGAACGAGACCATCCTCGTGTTCGACCTCGGTGGCGGCACCTTCGACGTCTCCATCCTGGACGTGGGCGACGGCGTCTTCGAGGTCAAGGCCACCAACGGTGACACCCATCTCGGCGGCGACGACTACGACCGCAAGATCGTCGACTGGACGGCCGACGAGTTCCGCAAGGAGAACGGGATCGACCTGAAGGCCGACCCGCAGGCCCTGCAGCGGCTCACCGAGGCTGCCGAGCGCGCCAAGATCGAGCTGTCGTCCCGTCTCGAGACGACGATCAGCCTGCCCTTCATCACGGCCGACCAGACCGGTCCCAAGCACCTCGAGATGACCCTCACCCGGGCCAAGTTCGAGACGCTGACCTCGGATCTCACGGCGCGGCTGCGTGACCCCTTCATGTCGGCCCTTCGCGACGCCGACCTGACGCCCCAGCAGATCCAGGAGGTGGTCCTGGTCGGCGGCTCCACCCGCATGCCGGTGGTCCAGCAGCTGGTGCGGGATCTGAGCGGTGGCAAGGAGCCGCACAAGGGCGTCAACCCGGACGAGGTGGTGGCCGTCGGGGCCGCGATCCAGGCCGGGGTCATGAAGGGCGAGGTGAAGGACATCCTTCTCCTCGACGTGACGCCGCTGTCGCTCGGCGTGGAGACGCTGGGCGGCGTCACCGACAAGGTGATCGAGCGCAACACGACCATCCCGACCTCCCGCGCCAAGACCTACAGCACGGCGGCGGACAACCAGACCTCGGTCGAGATCCACGTTCTGCAGGGTGAGCGCGAGTTCAGTCGCGACAACCGGACGCTGGGTCAGTTCCACCTGGACGGGATCCCACCCGCGCCGCGGGGTGTGCCGCAGGTCGAGGTCACGTTCGACATCGACGCCAACGGCATCCTTTCGGTAAAGGCGAAGGATCTGGGCACCGGCCGCGAACAGTCGGTCCGGATCGAAGCCTCCTCGACGCTCTCCAAGGACGAGGTCGAGAAGCTGGTGCACGACGCCGAAGCGCACGCAGCCGAGGATCGCACGCGCCGCGAGGAGGTCGAGCTCCACAACCAGGCGGATCAGATGATCTACCAGGCGGAGAAGACCTTGAAGGAGCACGGCGACAAGGTCCCGGCCGAGCAGAGATCGGATCTGGAGCAGAAGATCGAGGCCCTGCGGCAGGCGACCAAGGGCGGAGACGCGGGGACGCTCCGCAACGCCATGGACGGTGTCAACCAGTCCCTGCAGCAGGTCGGCCAGCACATCTACAGCCAGGCCGGCGCCGGCCAGCCCGGACCTGACGAAGGGGAGCCGGCCGCTGCCACCGGCGAGAAGTCGGGCGAAGAGGGCGACGTCGTCGACGCCGACTATCGCGAGGTCAACTGACCGACCGGGTAACCGATCAGGGCGCCACCCCCCGGGGTGGCGCCCTTCGTTGTTTACTGGACATCGATGAGCACCGAGGAGAGACCGCGAATACTGGTCACCGCCGGGTCCGCCTACGACGTCACCGCCTACGTCCAGTCGTTGGAGGCGTCCGGGGCGGAGGCGATGGTGGCGCGACCGGGTCAGCGGTTTCCCCTCGACGGCTGGGACGCGTTGCTTCTCACCGGCGGCGCCGACGTCAGCCCGGCACGGCTCGGCGCCACGTTGCCGGACCACCTCGCGGCGTTGGTGAAGGTAGAGGAGGCACGGGATCGGCTCGAGTGGGAGGTCCTCGACGAGGTCGAGCGGCGCGGGCTACCGGTCCTCGCGATCTGTCGGGGCATGCAGGTCCTCAACGTCTATCGAGGCGGCACGCTGCGCCTGGACCTCGCCGCCGAGGGGTTCACGGCGATCAACCACCGGCAGCGCGACCGTATCCGCCAGACCGTCCACGAGGTGGCGGTCTCGGAGGGCAGACTGCGTTCGATCCTGGGGGCGGCGCGGCTCGCCGTCAACTCCAGCCACCATCAGGCGGTGCGGCGGGTGGCGCCGGATCTCCGGGTCGTCGCTCATGCCCCGGACGGCGTGATCGAGGGTGTGGAGTCGGCTGACGGGCGTCTGATCGCGGTGCAGTGGCACCCGGAGCGCCTTTTCGACACCCAGGAGGCGGCCCGCCGGCTCTTTTCCGACCTGGTCGCCCGCACCGCCGCCGGGGCTCCGGCCCCCGCCGGCGTGGCGTGAGCGGCGGGTTGTCCGGCTCAGTAGACTGAGCAGCCTGCGCCGCCGACGTAGCTCAGCTGGTAGAGCAGCCGCCTCGTAAGCGGCAGGTCCGGGGTTCGAATCCCCGCGTCGGCTCCACGCCGGCCCATCCGGCGGGGATCACATCCAGCGGTCACACCGGAGGACGCGAGGCAGGTGGCGATCAGCGTGGAGCGGCTGCCCGACGGCGAGCTCGACCGGATCCGGCCGCTGCTGCTCGACCTCGAGGTGGAGGAGCAACCGTTCTTCTCGGGCCATCCGCAGCTCACCCGTGGGCAGCTGGAGCGGTCGCTGCCCGGCATCTCGGGGCACTTCCGCGGTGAGAACGTCATCTTCGTGGCGCGTGAGGGGGAGGAGATCGCGGCCTTCTGCTGGGTCGTCCTCTTCGATCCGGGGACCGGGCTGGAGGGCGAGGTGGCGGAGGTCTACGTGCGGGCACCACACCGCGGCCGCCGGCTCGGGGAGCAGCTGCTCGCCCGCGCGGTCGACCTGTTCCGTGAGCGCGGGGTGACGCTCGGGTACGTCTGGACCCGGCAGGAGAACCGGCCCGCCGTCAGCCTCTACCGCCGAGCCGGGTTCTCTCCCACCGAGCAGCTGATCCTGACGTGGTACCCCGAGCCCCACTGATCTCCGTTTTCGCGTGAAATCGGGCCTATGGTGCCTCCCAGAGTGCCGTTTTCGCGTGAATCGGCATGCCGCGGGGCGGCACCCGAGGGGATGAAAATGGGCCGACAGCGAGTGGCCCGCAACCGGATTTGGTCGGCGGGAGACCGAGCGTGAATCTGGGCCGGTGAACTGATGGCACCCGCGATTGTGGCCCTGGGGGCGAGAACACGCAGAGGAAACTCTGTTCCAAGCAGTTCACCCGCTGACCAATTTCAGCCAGGGAGGGTGGTCGGTCATGGAGGTTGTCGTCGAGCGCTGCTGCGGGCTGGACGTGCACAAGAGGATGGTGGTCGCCTGCGTGCGCACCCCGGAGGGCGAGCAGGTGCGCAGGTTCGGCACTATGACCCGGGAGTTGCTGAGGCTGTTGGAGTGGCTGCAGCAGGAACGGGTAAGGGTGGTGGCGATGGAGAGCACGGGCAGCTACTGGAAGCCGGTCTACAACCTGCTGGAAGGACAGGGGATGGAGTTGATGCTGGTGAACCCAGCGCATATGAAGGCGGTCCCTGGACGCAAGACCGACGTCAAGGATGCGCAATGGATTGCCGACCTGCTGCGCCACGGGCTGCTCACCGCGAGTCGGGTTCCGGAGCGTCCGCAGCGAGAACTGCAAGAGGCGATGCGCTACCGGCAGAGCCTGATCGAGGATCGTGCGGATGAAGTACGCCGGCTGCAGAAAGTGTTGGAGGGCGGGAACATCAAGCTCGGCGACGTGGCGACCGACGTGCTCGGCAAGAGCGGTCGCATGATGCTCGAACAGCTGGCGTCGGGGGAGACGGATAGCGACCAGATGGCGGGGCTGGCACAGGGCAAGCTGCGAACCAAGCGTGCCTCTCTGACCCTGGCGTTGGAGGGCTCGGTGGGTCCTCATCAGCGCTTCATGCTCAAGCGCTTGCTGGAGCACATCGCGTTCCTGGAGGACGAGATTGACGCGATGAGCCAGGAGATCGAGGCCCGCATGCGCCCTTTTGAGCCGGTCCTGGCCAGGCTCGACCAGATCCCTGGCATCGGCATCCGCAACGCGCAACGGATCCTGGCCGAGATTGGCATCGACATGAGCTATTGGCGCAACGACAAGGCCTTCGCCTCCTGGGCCAAGCTCTGCCCCGGCAACAACGAATCGGCGGGCAAGCGGCGATCGAGTTGGATCGGGCCTGGCAACCAGTCCCTGCGGGGCGCGCTGGTGGAAGCCGCGCAGGCAGCGGCACGCGTCGAAGGACTCTTACTTCTCGGCGCTCTATCAGCGCCTCAAGGCCAAGCGCGGAGCCAAGCGCGCCCTGATCGCGGTCGCACACGCGATCCTGGTCACCATCTACCACCTGCTCAAGGACGGCACCTACTACCGGGACCTGGGTGCCGACCACTTCGATCGACGTGATCGCGACGCCCTGGTGCGCGGCAACGTCCGACGTCTGGAGCTCCTCGGCTACCACGTCAGCCTCAGCCCTGCTGCATGACTACGCTGACGTCACTCGGCGGGCCTTTTTCAGAGGAAACCGGAACTGCGGCGGCCGGGTCGGAGGGGCGGCCGATAAACTGGCGAGCGTGACCGAGCCCAAGGGGCCCGAGTCGTCAGCGGTCGAATACGGCGTACACGAGCGGCGAGCCGCACCACGCTGGGCCGCGCTGATCTCGACGATCGTGATCGCCGGCCTGGTCGGTGGCCTGGTCGGCGTGGGCGTGACGCTCGGTGTCCAGCGCCTCACGACCGCGCCGACCAAGCCCAACCAGCCCCCCGCTCAGCAGGTGACGATCACCGAGACGAGTGCGGTCAGCCAGGTCGTCTCGCAGGCCAGCCCGGCGGTGGTGTCGATCCTGGGATCTCCGCAGTCGTCGTCGCCCGCGTCCGGCTTCTTGGTCTCCAGCAACGGCTTCGTGGTGACCAACGTGGACGCCGTCGCGGGCGCCACGCAGCTCTCGGTGATGCTCCCCAACGGGTCCCGCCCCCAGCCGGCGATCCCGGTCGCCGAGGACTGCGAGACGGGCCTCGCGATCGTGCAGGTGACGGGCGCCCAGAACCTCCCCACCGTCTCCTTCGGGAGCTCCTCCACCCTTGCCCCCGGCCAGACCGTGGTGCTTCTGGGGGGTGCGGCTCCCTACCAGTCGATGGCCTCCCAGGGCCTGGTCAGCGGGGTGGGGCGCCAGAACCAGATCTCGAACCCGGCCGACCCCTCGGCCCCCAACCAGCTGGACGGGACGCTGGAGGTCGATCAGCAGTTCGGCGCCGCCTGGAGCGGCGGACCTCTCCTCAACCTGGGAGGGCAGGTGGTCGGGGTCCTGGTCCATGGTTCGACGGACTTCGTGATCCCTTCCGACGCCGTCCAGCAGGAGGTGCAGACGTTCGTGACCTCGGGCCAGCTGGTGGTCGCCTCGCTGGGCGTCACGACGCAGTACGTGAACCCGATCCAGGCCGAGCAGCAGGGGGTCGTGCCCGGTGAGCACGTCACCAGCGTCACCGACGACGGCCCCGCCGCACTGGCCGGCATCCAGGCCGGAGACATCCTGACCACGCTCGACGACCAACACCTGAGCGCGCAGGCTCCGCTGTCCGTGGTGCTCCGTCAGCAGTTCAAGCCGTCACAGAAGGTGACCGTCGGCTACGAGCGCGCGGGCGCCCAGAAGCAGGTCCAGGTAACGCTCGGACAGGAGGTGCCCTCGTGCTGACCGGATTCGCGTACGCCCGCCCTCAGCTGGAAGAGGCCCTGCTCCGGGCGGTGCGTGGAATGGGCGTGGAGGAAGTTCCCGACCTCGAGCTGCAGCGGGCCCGCAACCCGCGCAACGGGGACTACGCGAGCCCGGTCGCGATGAAGCTGGCCCGCGCGCTGCACGAGGCACCGCCCCAGATCGCGGCCCGCCTGGCGCAGCGGATCGGCGAGCTGCCCGAGGCCGAGATCGAGGTGGCAGGTCCATACCTCAACTTTCGGCTTCGGGCCGAGTGGCTGCACCGGCTGGCGACCGTCGCCGCGCTCGACGAGCGCTACGGATCCAGCGAGCTGGGTGGGGGCGAGCGGGTCCAGGTGGAGTTCGGCAGCATCAACCCCACCGGTCCCCTCCACGTCGGTCACGGCCGCGGCGTGGTGCTGGGCGACTCGCTCTCCCGCATCCTCGAGTTCACCGGTCACCAGGTCCAACGCGAGTACTACGTCAACGACCAGAACACGCAGGCGCGCCTCTTCGGAGAGTCGGTGTATGCGCGGCTCACCGGAAGCCCGCTGCCCGAGAAGGGATACGCGGGTGACTACGTGACGGCCCTCGCCGAGGAGGCGCGGGCCGCGCTGCCCGGGATCGCGGCCGCGGCCGAGGCCGAGGCGCAGGCGGTGGCGAGGGTCCAGGCGTTCGCCATCGAGCGGATGGTGGAGCAGCTCCGGGCCTCGCTGCTGCGCATGCGGGTCGACTACGACGAGTGGTATTTCGAGTCCACGCTGTGGCGGGACGGCCTCGCGCAGGAGGCGATCGAGCTCCTCCGCGGGCACCGCATGCTCTCCGAGCACGACGGCGCGGTCTGGTTCCAGCCTGCTGTGGAAGGCTGGGAATCCGACGACTCGGACCGCGTGGTCGTCCGGAGCAACGGCGAGCCGACCTACTTCGCCTCCGACCTCGGCTACCTGCTCAGCAAATTCCGGGTGCGGGGGTTCCAGCGCGAGATCGAGGTTTGGGGGGCCGACCATCACGGCTACGTGCCCCGGATGCGGGCGGCGGTGGCGGCGCTCGGCTTCGACCCGGCGGCGTTCGAGGTGATCCTGGTCCAGCTGGCCTCGGTCACCGGCGGCCGCATGTCCAAGCGCCAGGGCCGCTTCATCACGATCGACGAGCTGATGGACGCCATCGGCACCGACGCCGCCCGCTACTTCTACCTGCTGCGCTCCCACGACCAGGCGATGGTCTTCGACCTCGACCTCGCGGTCAAGGAGGGGTCTGAGAACCCGGTCTACTACGCGCAGTACGCACACGCTCGCCTTGCCAACGTGGAGCAGCACGCGGCCGCCCGGCACCCGTCGCTGCCCGCGACGCCCGACCTCTCGCTGCTGCGGCAGCCCTGGGAGCTGGCGGTCCTCCGCGAGATCGCGCGCTGGCCGGACGTGGTGGAGGTGGCCGCGCGCCTGCGCGAACCGCACCGGCTGCCGCCCTACGTGCACGACCTCGCCGAGCGCGTCCATGCCTTCTACCACGAGGGCAACACGTCGGCCGAGTACCGGATGGTCGTCGACTCGCCGGAGCTGACCCGCGCCCGGCTGGAGCTGGCTCGGGCCGCGCGCAACACGCTGTACATCGCACTCTCGCTGATGGGCGTCTCGGCGCCCGATCGCATGTAGGAGACTTTCCACGTGGATCTCACCTGGTACGGACACGCCTGCTTCCGGCTGCGGGGAAAGCGCGCGGCGGTGGTCACCGACCCCTATCCCTCGACGCTGAGCGGCCGCGCGCCGCGCCTGGAGGCGGACGTGGTCACCATCAGCCACCCCTCCCCCAACCACAACTTCCCCGACGCGGTGGGAGGCAATCCCTACCAGGTGCGGGGCCCGGGCGAGTACGAGATCCAGGACGTCACCGTGCTCGGTCTCGATTCCCGGCAGGCGGTGCCCGGAGCCGCCCCGGGGGAGAAGCCGCCGCACAACACGATCTACCTGGTGGAGCTGGACGAGGTCCGCATCTTGCATCTCGGAGACCTGGGTCAGTCGCTCGACGACAGCCTGGAAGAGCGGATCGGCGACGTCGACGTGCTGCTGGTGCCGGTCGGGGGCGGCAACGCGCTGGGGGCCGCCCAGGGTGCCGAGGTGGTGCGCCGCCTGGAGCCGCGCTACGTGATCCCGATGCACTACGCGCTGCCCCAGCTGAAGGTCGACCTGGAGCCGCTGGAGCCCTTCCTGAAGGAGATGGGCGTGGAGTCGGTGGAGGCGCAGAACCGGCTCAACGTCCAGGCCAGCGCGTCCGGCGAAGGCGAGATGAAGGTGGTCGTCCTCGAAGCGCGCACCTCGTAGTCCCCTCACCCGGGCGAAACCCCAGAGTGATTCCCTAAGGGGGATACGGATGTCAAGTGGGAACATCTGTTCGTAGGGGCATAGGGTTGCCGGCACTGGTCGCGGCTGCCAGGATGTGGGACGGGGAAGGCCGCCTCGTCGCGCCACGAGCGCTTGCATTCCCTGAGGGGAATTGCTGAGGGGCCTTCCCCGTCTTCTTGTTCCGCCGCCGGCGCCGCACCTCCTCCGGCACTCTCCAGGTGGTGGTCGCGATCAGCCGTGCTTGCTCTCGCGTGAGGGGGTGGCCGTCGAGGTCTCGAAGTTGGTACGGCGTGCCTCGGGAGGCGACCCGATAGGCGCGCTCGGCAAGATGGGCGGCGACCACGCAGAGCGCCTTCTGGTGAGTGGCTCCTCGCTCCACCATCTGCCGGTAGTAGATCTGCGCGAGCTGGGGGTCCTGCTGGCGGGCTGTGTTGGCGGCGCGGACAAGCGTCGTGCGGAGGAGTCCCGGCCCCGCTTTCGACATCCCTTGACCTTTGCGATCGAGTCTCCGGTCTCCGAGGACTCAGCCACGAGACCGGTGTAGGAGACGAAGTGACGGCCATTGGGATAGCGGGATGGTTGGACCAGGAACACGGACAGCACCGGTGCTCCGACCTCGGCCACACCGGGCAGGCTGCACATCAACTGGTCGGGGTCCACCCGGCGATAGCCGGCTTCCCGCTGCAACTGGTGCTTGGCAAGTTCTGCCTCGCACGTCTTCAGCAGCGCGAGCTCGGTCTTGACCGCGTCCGCGCGGTCCTCGAAGGCAATCGCCGGGCTCTGCTCGTACAGCTCCAGGGACTGCTGTGCGGCATCCATCCAAACCACCGCTCGGTCCTCTCCGAGGTGGCCGTGAGAGGTCTTCTTGACGAGCCGCACCAATCGCGTACGCCCCATCTCGAGGAGGCGACGAGGGTTGCCGCCGGTCCGCTCCAGGATGGCCAGGTCAGCCTTCGTCAGGTCATCCGCTAAGGGCGTCATCGGCAACATCTCACGGACCGACGCCCTGATCCGGGTTTTGCGGCTCCCCGCCTCGGCCACCAGCCGGTCGCACAATCGAACTCGCCGCTCAAGACTCGCCTGGTCTCCGGTCGGCAGCCGCACCGGCTTCAGATGGTCGACGAAGAGGGGAAGCCGCGCCAGCGCATCGGCGTCGATCCGGTTCGACTTGGCGTGGCGGGAGAGGAACCGTCGCAGATCGGCGGACTGCGCGGAACTTGCCCGAAAGACCAGGTGACCGCGCTTCTCGAAGAACACCACTACCGGCAACCACGCCGGGCCGGTGGGCTCCATCACAACCTCCAGACGGGTTCTCTCGGGGGCGCCGCGGAGCGCGGCCTGCTCGACGTCGACCAAGCTCTCCTGGGTCGGGATACAGCTGCGCCGACCGAGCAGGCTGCCGTCCCCACGCAAAACCACCACAGTGTGCTTGGACGACACCCCAAGGTCGATTCCGACCAGTCTCCGTTCTGCCATCACACCGCTCCCTCGAACCCGCTCAGGGCTTCCTCAGCGAGCTCACTGGAGGCGCTGCTCCTGGCCACGGACCCACGCTGACGGAGGGGCCGGCAACGCTCCCAAACATATGCAGAAGGGCCGAATCTCTCGGGATACGCCCACTTTCCTTAACCGGGTCTTCCGTGGCCGGCTCAGAGATGGCAATCACTCTCGCGAGGCAGGATGCCCAGCGCATCCTCCTCAGTCCACGAACGCCGCGCCACTCTTGAAGCCAGCTGGGCCACCGACATCAAACCGTGTCGCAGCCGCGGCTGGCGTCTGGGAACGCACCGATCGCCGGACCCGACCCTCAGGACGACGCCCTCGTCATCCCTATATGTCCGCACTCCGGGCCTACGCCGCTCCCGGTGAGGGTTCTGCCGGGCGTGAGGCGGCCGTGTTCAGACCGTCGTTTCTCTACCGTCCACGCCCACCCCGCGAGGCGGCCTTACGACACGGCCGGCTGAGCGAGCGCCAGCGAGCTGTCCCAGGCAAATGAATCGTCTTCCCTCGGGGGCTCGCGGGGGGGCACCCCCGCGCGGTACTCTTTAGTTCCGGTTTGTCGAAGCTTGTTTTCGTAACCGGTGGCGTCGTGTCGGGGCTCGGCAAGGGGATCACCGCCGCCTCGATCGGAAACATCCTGAAGAGTCGCGGACTCTCCCTCTTCCTCCAGAAGCTCGATCCCTACCTCAACGTGGACCCGGGGACCATGAGCCCCTACCAGCACGGCGAGGTGTTCGTCACCAACGACGGCGCTGAGACCGATCTCGACCTCGGCCATTACGAGCGCTTCGTGGACGAGGACCTGAGCGCCGCCTCCAACGTCACCACGGGCAAGGTCTACTCGGAGGTGATCGCGAAAGAGCGCCGGGGCGACTATCTGGGAGCCACCGTCCAGGTCATCCCTCACGTCACCAACGAGATCAAGGAACGGATCCTCCGGGCCGGGCGCGCTTCGAAGGCGGACGTGCTGGTGTGCGAGGTGGGGGGCACCGTCGGTGACATCGAGAGCCAGCCCTTCCTGGAGGCGATCCGTCAGCTGAAGAACGATCTCGGGCGGGACAACGTCTTCTACGTCCACGTCTCGTTGGTGCCGGCCATCCACGGTGACGAGCTGAAGACGAAGCCGACCCAGCACTCGGTCCAGGCGCTGCGGGCGATCGGCATCCAGCCTGACGCGATCGTGGCTCGCTCCGAGCGGCCGATCGGCGAAGAGCTGCGGGAGAAGCTGGCCCTGTTCTGCGACGTGCCGGCCGAGGGCGTGATCTCGGTACCCGACGTCGGCTCCATCTACCAGGTGCCGCTGATGCTGGAGGAGGCGGGACTCGGCCGCCTCATCGTGGAGCACTTCAGGCTGCACAAGGCCAGGGACCCCGAGCTGGCGCCCTGGCGGGACCTGGTCGAACGCCTTCAGCACCCGCGAGGGGAGATCACGCTCGCCGTGGTCGGCAAGTACGTCGAGCTCCCGGATGCCTACCTCTCGGTGATCGAGGCGCTGACCCACGCCGGTATCGCCCACGGCGTCTCGGTGAACATCCGGTGGGTCTCCTCCGAACACCTGGAGAAGACCGGTATCTCCCCGCTGGTGGGGGTTGCCGGTGTGGTGGTCCCGGGCGGCTTCGGGCACCGGGGCATCGAGGGGAAGGTGGTCGCCTCCCGCTACGCGCGGCGCCACAGCCTGCCCTACCTGGGACTCTGCCTGGGCCTCCAGTGCGCGGTCATCGACTTCGCGCGGGAGACGCTCGACGCCCCCGACGCCAACTCGACCGAGTTCGCCGCCTTCACCTCGACGCCCGTGATCGACCTGATGCCGGACCAGCGGGATGTCTCCAACCTCGGCGGTACGATGCGGCTGGGGGAGTATCCGTGCAAGCTCCTCCCCGGGTCGAAGGCCCACCGGGCGTACGGCACCGAGGTCATCTACGAGCGCCATCGGCACCGTTTCGAGTTCAACAACGAGTACCGCGAGTCGCTGGGCGAGGCCGGGATCGTGTACAGCGGGCTGTCGCCCAACGACCGCCTGGTCGAGATCGTGGAGCTGCGGGATCACCCCTGGTTCGTGGCCAGTCAGTTCCACCCCGAGCTGAAGAGCCGGCCGCAGCGTCCGCACCCTCTGTTCCGGGCGTTCGTGGGCGCCGCGATCGAGTTCGGCGGCGTGGACCAGATGGAGCTGGAACAGGAGGACCGCCGGCGGAGCTCTACGCCCCGTCCCGGCCCGAGGTCCCCGCGATCGAATAGATGAGTTTTTCCAAACCATCAGTGGTCGCAGGTGGTAGTTGACGTGATGTTAGCGATGCTCAAAGCCGACTCATCCGGTCGCCGAACCTCGGTTGCCGACGTGGGCAATTTGGAATAACCCATCTGTGGCCACCGTCGAACGCGGCGTCCAGCACCCGACGTGCGCGCCCGTCCTCCTGCGGGCGACCGAGCTGGCGGCACTCGCCGCCGCCCGCAGCACCGGCCGCGCGGAGCCGGAGGACCTCCGGCAGCGCGCGGTGCGCGCCATCGACCATGCCTTCGACGCCGCCGGCCTCCAGGTCGCGCCGGACCTCGGAGTGCGGCACGGGACTGCGGCCTGGACCGAGGTCCTGACCGGCGAGAGCGAGGAACCGGCCTGGTACCTGGTCGCCTACCCGGCCGAGGGTGCGAGCCTGGCGGCGAATGGGCGCGGCGGCGCGATCTCGATCCTCTACGCGGCGGCGGCCGACGGGATCCCCGACCTCCCGCCGCTCCGCTACATGCTGAAGGTCGTGGCCGGGCCGGCGGGCCGCGACGCGCTCGACCTCGACGACGACGTGGCCGACAATCTCCGGCGCCTCGCCTTCGCGAAGGACGTGAAGGTCGGCGACCTCCTGATCGCGGTCCTCGAACGGCCCCGCCATCAAGACCTGATCAACGAGATCAAGTCGGCCGGCGCCCGGATAGTCCTGCTCGAGGAAGGCGAGGTGGCCGGCGCGGTGCTGGCGGCGAGCGGGACCGGGGGGGTGGACGCCATGGTCGGCATCGGAGGGCTCCAGGAGACCGTGGTGGAGGCGGGGATGGCGCGGTGCCTGGGTGGGGAGATCACGGCCAAGCTGTGGCCGCGCAACGACGAGGAACGCGACCTGGCGGGCTCCGAAGGGCTGAACCGGATCTACGGCGTCGCCGACCTGGTGCCGGGCCCGGTGGAGGCGGCGATCACCGGCATCAGCGACGGTCTGCTGCTGCGGGGTCCGCGACTGGGCCGGCCGTGGGACGAGACCGAATCGATCGTGCTCTCGACCCTGACCGGCACCGCCCGTCGCATCACCACCCGCCACCACCGAGGCTGACCCCACCAACCACGACACGGGGCCCTTTGCCGGGAAAGCGCCCCGCAGGAGCACCCCCGCGCGGCCGCTTGCCGGCAAACGGCGGAAGGCTTGAGCGGGGCGCGGCGAGTTCGGGGCCGCGCGCGTATACACGATGGGTGGGCTCCTGGTACCCGAGCGATCCGGCGCCGCAAAACGGCCTGCCGGACCCGCGCCGACCGTACCCCCAGCCGCCGGCCGATCGTCCCGCGGTTCCAACCGGGCCGCCCTCATGGGCGCCTGGGGGTGACTGGAGGCCGGCCTCGCCCGCGCCCGGTAGTCCCGGCCAAGCGCCGGCGTCCTCCCGGCGCGGGAATCGACGGTGGTGGGGGGGTGGCATCGGGGGCTTCCTGGTGGCACTTCTGGCGTGGGGGAAGTACCTCCTGCTGATCGGGCTCAAGCTCCCGGCGCTGCTGACGCTGGGGACGATGGCGATCAGCTTCCTCGCCTACGCCGCGTTCTTCGGGCCCTGGTTCGCGCTCGGGTTCGTGGTCATGATCTTCTGTCACGAGATGGGCCACGTGGTCGAGATCCGCCGGCAGGGCATGCGAGCCTCCGCCCCGCTCTTCATCCCGTTCTTCGGTGCCGCGATCTTCCAGCGACAGAACGCGACCGACGCGTTGAATCAGGCGCGGATCGGCATCGCGGGTCCGGTCGCCGGAACGCTGGCGGCAACGGCGGCATATGGCCTCTACCTCTGGACGCATCAGCCGGTGCTGCTGCTCTGGGCCTACCTGGGCTTCCTGATCAACCTGTTCAACCTGATCCCGTTCGGCATGTTCGACGGGGGTTGGATCCTGGCGGTCGCCTCCAAATGGTTCCAGCTGATCGGCGCCGCGGCCTTGCTGGTGGCGGTGCTGGCCTTCGGAATCAGCCCGATCATCCTCATCTTCGCGATCCTTTCGCTGCCGGCGATCCTGGCCCGCTTCCGCAACGACCGCAGCGCCTACTACCGCGAGGTGCCGGCCCGAGCGAGGGTGACCATGAGCCTGGCGTGGCTGGTGCTGGTCGGCTATCTCGGTGTGCTGCTGCTCGAAGCACATCAGGCGCTGGGCGGCGTGATCTAACATCCGCGCCCCGCTGAGGTTCGGTAGGAGCGGTCGCGCGATCGGTCGATCACTCGTCACGTTGGGGGTCGCGATCGCAGCCGGCGTCGTGCTGGCCGCGTGTGGGAGCTCAACGTCCTCCTCCTCTCCCGCGGGCGGCGGCCACTACCTGATCGTGAACCAGGCCGGCAAATCGGTGACGCTCACGCTGAACATGACGGGGTTCAACTTCGACGGGTTCTCCAACGGACAGATGACCGTGACCGTTCCCCGAGGGTGGTCGGTGACCGTCCACTGCCACAACGACGCGACGCTTCCGCACACGTGCGCGATCGTGAGAAACACCAGCTCGACCAGCCCGGCCTTCGCCGGCGCGGCGACCAGCGATCCGACCGCCGGCTTGCAGCCCAACACGTCGGGGAGCTTTACGTTCACCGCCAGTTCAGCCGGCCGGTTCCTGATCGGTTGCCTCGTCCCCGGTCACATGCCGGCGGGCATGTGGGACCACTTCGACGTCATCGATTCCGGCAGTCCATCGATCTCGACCTAGTTCAGATCGGCGGTCGGCTACGATCCGGGAATGAGCCTGAGCCGCCGGGAGCTGTCGGACGCGGTCAGCGGTCTCGGGTGGCGCTACGTGCTGGGCTCGTTGTGCGCTACCGTCGCCGTGGCCTCGCTCGCCGAGGCCGCCGAGCTGGCGGTGCGACTCGCGGGGGATGCCGGCGACGGCTTGTTCGTCGACCTCCGGCCGAGCGCAGCCCTTCTGCGCCTGCGTTCGCCTGACGGGGGGCGGGTGACCGCCGCCGAGGTGGAGACGGCGGGCCGGATCGCGGACCTGGTGGCGGGGCTCGGTCGGCGACTGGAGCCCGGCCTGGAGGGAGTTCGATCGGTGCAGATGGTGGAGATCGCGATCGACGCCATCGACATCCCCAGGGTGCGCCCGTTCTGGCGGGCGGTGATGGGATACCGGGAGGACCCCGGCGACCCGGAGAGCCTGGTCGACCCCCTCGGTCAGGGCCTGCCGATCTGGTTTCAGCAGATGGACCAGCCCCGTCCCCAGCGCAACCGGATCCATCTCGACGTCTCCGTCCCCCACGACGAGGCGGAGCGACGGGTCGAGGCAGCGCTCGAGGCAGGCGGCACGCTGGTCTCGGACCGCCACGCCCCTGCCTTCTGGGTCCTGTCCGACCCCGAGGGCAACGAGGCCTGCGTCTGCAGCTGGCAGGGGCGCGACGCCGGCGCCGGGAGTGCCCCGGTCTCGACCTAGCTCACCCGCCCCCGGGCCGGCGTCAGCCGGCGGTGTTCTGGTCCGTGGCCGCGCTTGGTGTGTCTCGCAGGGGCTGCACCCCGGCCTCGCCGCGCGCGAGCCGGCCCCGGAGCACGGCCAGGTACCACGCCGCCGCCAGCAGCAGCACCACCGCGATCACGATGTCGGCGCTCCAGAACGGGCTCGGGATCGTCAGCAGGAGGAGCACCAGGACCGTCCAGCCGAGCGCGAGATACATCACGGGGCGGGCCCAGATGCCGAGGTTGAACGCGCCGGGGAGGGCCGCGATCCGCCGCCGTCGCAGGACGTAGGCGAGCACGGTCAGGAAGTACACGATGAACGGCAGGCTGGCGGTGGCGGTGACGAGCGCGAAGAACGCGCTCTGCCCCTGACCGGTGCGCTGGATGACATAGCCCCAGAGGGTGAAGACGATGGCGATCCCGGACGAGGTGCAGAGCGCCCGGATCGGCGTCCGCGTGCGACCGTTGACCCGGCGCAGAAAGCCCGAGGCGGGGAGGATGTTGTCGCGCCCCATGGCGAACACCAGCCGTCCGGTGGCCGCCAGCCCGACGATGTCGAGCGCGAAGATCGAGAAGATCACCAGCACCAGGAAGGCGGCCGCCATGCCGTTCCCCAGCCAGTGCTGCACGATCAGCACCAGCGGCGTCGGCGAGGCGGCGACGGCGGCGATGCTCGGGATCGCGATCGCGAAGCCGATGAGCGCGACCATGCCCAGGACCGCCGAGCTGGCCACCGACCAGGTGACCGCCTTGGGAACCGTGATCCGGGCCCCGATCGCCTCCTCCCCGAGGTCGGCGGCGAGCTCGAAGCCGACGATGGTGAAGATCCCCATCAGCCCCGCGACCGGGAGCGCGACCAGAATCTCGGACGTCGTGTGCGCGCTGCCGGTGTCGAGCAGGAACGCGAAGGAGTGGTTCGGGTGGATCGCCCAGGCCACGAACAGGATCACCGCGAAGCCGACCATGCCCACGATCTCGGTGAACACGGCGACGCTGTTGATGCGGGCGGCGAGCGCCACCGACACGATGTTGATCGTGAGGTTGGCGGCGAAGATGACGAGGGTGATGACGAGGTTGGTGGTCGGGTCGGAAGGATTGGTGTGGAGGACCGGCTGGAGCAGCGTGGCGACCAGGGGGGCCACCACCACGAAGTTGATGGCGGCCGCCCCCACCGACAGGTAGGCGAGGCCGATGGCGCCGGTGAACCACCCGTAGGCGCTGTTGACCAGGCGTGCCCCCCACTGATACGAGTAGCCGGCGAGCGGGATGCGGGTTCCCAGCTCCGCGACCACGAGCGCGATCAGCATCTGACCCAGCGCGGCGACGATCCAGAGCCAGATCGAGGCCGGCCCCAGCGCCCCGACTGCGGCCGCGAAGTTCGTCGACAGCCCGGTCGTGATCGAGATGATCGAGAACGAGACCGCGTAGAGCGAAAAGAGCTTCAGCGCCCGCCGCAGTTCCTGCCGGTAACCGAACGATTGGTTGATCCGGTCGTCGTCCAGGGAGCCGGGATCGGGCATCAGTTGGGTCCGGGGTCGGTCTCAGTCGTTCCCCCGAGCACGCGCTCCAGGTAGGCGTTGCCGAAGCGGCGGTCGGGGTCGAGTCCGTCGCGCACCGCGATGAACCGGTCCCACAGCGGATAGCGCGGCCGAAGCGTCTCCGCGGTCTGGAAGTGCAGCTTTCCCCAGTGCGGACGGCCCTCGTGCGCGTTCATGATCGCCTCCACCTCGCGGAAGTACGGGTGATACGGCAGCAGGTGGAAGACGTGGACCGCGATGTAGCCGGTGGGACGGCCGAAGGCGGGGCTGAGCGGTATGTCGTCGGCCGCGACCGTGCGTACCTCGACCGGGAAGCTGACATTCAGGCCGGTGCGTTCGAGCATGGCGCGGACGTCGCGCACCGCCGGGACCAGGTGGTCCCTCGGCACCGCGTACTCCATCTCGGCGAACCGCACCAGGCGCTCGTTGCCGAAGATGCGGTCCGAGCGGTCGTGCACGGTCTTGGGGGTCATGCTCCGCGCCGTCAGCGCCGAGAGTCGCGGGATCCAGTCGGGATTGACGACCGCCGCGCGCTGGATGACACCGAACGCGTGGTTCTCGATCAGGACGTCGCTCACCCAGCTGCGCCAGCCGGCGCGCCGCGCCTGCTCCGACGGGGCCTCCTGGGTGCGGGTGTTGGTGATCGTCTGCGCCCACGGGGTGTGCGGCCACCAGAAGAGCTCGAAGTGGTCGTTGGCAGCCGCCCGCTCGTCGAAGGTGTCGAGGACCTCCTCGATCCGCATCGGCTGCTGCACCGAACGGACGTAGTAGGCGGGGACGCAGCGCAGCGTCACCGTGGAGATGACACCGAGTGCGCCCAGCCCGACCCGCGCCACCTCGAACACCTCCGGCTCCTGCTCCCGGGAGCAGTCGAGCGTGCTGCCATCGGCGAGCACCAGGCGCAGACCCGCCACCTGACTGGGGATGTTGCGGAGCCTCTCGCCGGTGCCGTGCGTCGCCGTCGAGATCGCCCCACTGATCGTCTGGTAGCCGACGTCGCCCATGTTCTCCAGTGCCAGCCCGAAAGGGGCGATGGCGGTGGCCAGGTCGACGACCGTGATGCCGGACTGCACCGTGACCGTCCTGGCCTCACGGTCGATGGCGAGCACCAGGTTGTACCGGTCGAGCTTGACCAGCACGCCGTCGGTGCACGCGATGTCGGTGAAGGAGTGCCCGCTCCCCACCACCTTCACGTGCTCGCCGCGCTCGCGAGCCTGGCCGACCAGCTGGGCGATCTCCTCCTCGGTCCGCGGGGAGACGATGCGGGTCGGGTGGCAGGTGTAGGTGCCGCCCCAGTTCGTCCAGGACATGATGCTCACCACCCCCGGAGGTCGATGGCCCAGGTCTCCAGCACGTCGTCGCCGGACACCAGATGAACCCGCTCATGCAGGGCCATGGTGGGGTCGCAGTGAGCGGGCATCACGCGGACCAGGTCACCCACCGCCAGCGGCTGGTCAGGGACGAACGAGATGTGCTCGTCCGAAACGGAGAACACGGTGCCGCCTTCCACGTCAGGGTTGCCGTGGTCCATGCCCAGCGCCTTGAGACCGCAGTCGGCGACCGCCCACCCGCCCTCCGTCGAGACCGAGATCACCCGCGCCTGCACCTGGAGCGCCTGCCGGAAGGGGATGTCCAGCTTCGCGTAGGCCGTGTCCATCAGCGCGTACGACCCGGCCTGCAGCTCGTTCACCCACGTGTTCAGGTCGTAGGTGCCGGTGCCGCCGCCCGAGATCACCTCGCCACCCACGTCGGCGTGGGCCGCGACGAGCATCTCCATCGCCTCCCGCGTCCGCTCCTCGCGCACGGCGCGATCGGGAATCCCGACCACGTGTCCCTCGTAGCCCATCACCCCGCGTACGCGCAGCCCCTCGGCGCGCGCCAGCTCGGCGAGCGCCCCGGCGCCCGAGGGCGGGATGCCGCACCGGGGCAGGCCCACGTTGACGTCGATCAGGACCTCCTTGATGCCACCTCGCGCCGCGGCCGCCACCGTTGCGGCCGAGTCGACGGCGACGGTGACGCGAGCGTCGAGACGGCCCAGGCGCGTCGCGTCGACGACCTCGTTGGCGAGCAGCAGGTCTTCGCCGAGCCCCGCCGCGGCGAGCCCTTCGACCTCCCGGATCGTGGCGCACGTGAACCCGCGGTGGCCGAGTGCCGCCTGGCGCGCCGCCAGCGAGGTGCACTTGTGCGCCTTGACGTGAGGGCGAAGCCGGGATCCCGGCAGTGCCGCCGCCATCGTGTTGAGGTTGTGCTCGAACGCGTCGGCCTCGAGCAGGAGGGCGGGCGTTGTCAAGTCCTGTAGGTGTCTTCCTGTCACGCCGTCCCCCGATCGCCTCCCGGCCGACTGCTACTGCTCCGTGCGCGACATGATCGCACAGGCGGCGCGGTGCCGGGAGTGTGACGCGGCGCCGTCCGTTTGAAATAGCCCCGCGAGTGGGCAGGTACTATGTGAGGCTCTGATGAAGACGGCTATTCACCCTACCTACTACGAGAACGCGGTCGTGACCTGCGTGTGTGGGAACACGTTCACGACCGGCTCCACCAAGCCGGAGTTGAAGACCGAGATCTGCTCCGTCTGCCACCCCTTCTACACCGGGACCCAGCGCATCGTCGATACCGGCGGTCAGGTCGAGCGGTTCCGCAAGCGCGCGGCGAAGAGAACGTCGCGGTAGCCAGGCTCGCCGGCGGTCAGACCATGGCCGGTCGCGAGTCCTGGATCCAGGGAGCGGGGCGGGGGCTCCGTGGCGAGTCCGCCGGGCGGCGAGGTTGAGATGATGATCGACCGCCTGGACGCGATCGCAGAGCGTTACCGGGACCTCCAGCGCGAGATGGCAGACCCGGCTGTGCTGCGCGACCACGAGCGCATCTCGGCGCTCGGACGCGAGCTCCACGAGCTGGAGGGGCTGGTCGAGACCTACGAGCGCTATCGGGTGGCGCGTCAGGAGCTGGCGGACGCCCGCGAGCTGGCCCGCGCCGAGCGGGACCCCGAGATGCAGGACTACCTGCGGGCGGAGGAGCGGGAGCTGGAACAGCGTCTCGAAGGCCTCGAAGCCCGGCTCCGGGAGTTGCTGGTGCCCAAGGATCCCAACGACGAGCGCGACGTCGTGGTCGACATCCAGGGCGCCGAAGGCGGCGAGGAGGCGGCCCTGTTCGCCGCCGACCTCTTCCGCATGTACTCCCGGTGGGCGGAGCAGAAGGGCTGGAAGATCGAGGTGGTGGAGCAGCAGGAGACGCCGCTCGGAGGCTTCGACAAGATCGAGTTCGAGGTGCACGGACGCGGGGCCTACTCGCTGCTGAAGTACGAGGCCGGCGTGCACCGGGTGCAGCGGGTGCCGGTCACCGAGTCGCAGGGCCGCGTGCACACCTCCGCGGCGACGGTGGCGGTGATGCCGGAGCCGGACCCGGTCGAGGTCGAGCTGCCGGAGAAGGACCTCAAGATCGAGACCTCCACCTCGACCGGTCCCGGCGGTCAGTCGGTGAACACGACCTACTCGGCGATCCGCGTCACCCACCTGCCGACCGGGACGGTGGTCGCGATCCAGGACGAGAAGTCGCAGATCAAGAACCGCGAGAAGGCGCTGCGGGTCCTGCGCAGCCGGCTCTACGAGCAGAAGCTGGCCGAGCAGCAGGCGGCGCAGTCGGCGACCCGGCAGTCGATGGTGCGGACCGGATCCCGCTCCGAAAAGATCCGAACCTACAACTTCAAGGAGAACCGGGTCACCGACCACCGCATCGGGCTCACGCTGTACAAGCTGGACCAGGTCATGCAGGGCAATCTCGAGGAGTTCTCCACGGCGCTGGTGACGGCCGACCGGCAGGCGCGGCTGGAGGCCGAGTCGGAGCCGGTCTGACCGCGCGCCCGATAAGCTCACATTGCTAGCGATGTGCAGTTATCCGGCGTGGGATTGGGCGCGATTGCTAGCATTGCGCGGTTGTTGAGTTGTCCGCAAACTGTCTGTGGATCGAATCTTCCCACGGGTTATACTGAGGATGTATGACTCAAAGGGTGGGTGCCAAAGGGCAGGTCGTGATTCCCAAGGAGTTGCGGGACAGGGTCGGCCTTCATCCCGGCACGGAGGTTTCCTTCGGGCTGGACGGCGATCGCGTCGTCGTCATCGCTCGGCACCCCGCCGACGACCTGGGCGGTAGGTTCAACCACAGCGGTATGGCGGAGGAGCTGCTCAAAGACCGCGCCCGCGAGCCCCGGTGACGCTCTGCCTCGATTCCTGGGCGGTGCTGTCCTGGTTGGACGGGGACGAGCCCGCGTACAGCCGCGTTATGGCTGTCTTAGGCGACCGGCCGGGGCTGAGCTGGGTCAACGCGGCCGAGGTGTACTACCGGATCGAGCGGCAGCACGGTCGCGCCGAGGCCGACAGCAGCCTGGCCGAGCTGCGCGATGTGCTCGACGTCACGTTGCCCGGAGTGACGCAGATGGTGGATGTCGCCCGCCTCAAGGCGCGTCTTGCCATCTCGCTGGCCGACTGCTTCGCGATCGCCAATGCCGCGGCGTTGGGTGCGGCACTGCTCACCGGTGACCCCGAGATACTCGACGCGCCCGACCTGCCATGCACTGTCGAGGACTTGCGCCCGGAATGACCCTCCTCGAGCTGCTTCGCCGGGCGACCGGGTACCTGGAGAAGAACGGCTCCACGTCTCCGCGCCTCGATGCGGAGCTCCTCCTGGCGGCTTCCCTCGGCATCCGCCGCCTCGACCTCTACCTGCAGTTCGAGCGTCCGCTGTCGGAGCGCGAGATCGCCCCGTTTCGCGAGCTCAGCGCCCGCCGCGCCCGGGGTGAGCCGGTCGCGTACCTGCTGGGACACAAGGAGTTCATGACCCTCGACTTCGAGGTCACGCCGGCGGTGCTGGTTCCGAACCCCGATACCGAGGTGCTGGTCGAGCGCGCCGTGACCCTGGCGCGGGCGCTGGTGACCGGCGGCCGGACCGAGGTCCGCATCGCCGACGTCGGGACCGGCAGCGGATGCATCGCGATCGCGGTCGCGCACTTCGTCCCCGAGGCCCGGGTGTGGGCGTCGGACGACGACGACGCCGCGCTCGAGGTGGCGGCGCGCAACGTCGCCCGTCACGAGCTGGGCGATCGGGTGAAGCTGGTCCGGGGCGATCTGCTGGCGCCGGCGCCCGGGGACCTCGACCTGGTCCTGGCCAACCTGCCCTACGTGGCCCCGGACGCGGAGCTGCCGCGCGAGGTGCTCGCCGAGCCCGCCCACGCTCTGTTCGCGGAGGACGGCGGGTCGGCGCTCGTGAACCGTCTCCTGGCAGAGGCACCGGGCCACCTGGCGGCGGGCGGCGTGGTGCTGGCGGAGCTCGACGAAGCGGTGGCCGGGCGGTTGATCCCGCTCGACGGCTACGCCGGGCACGAGCTGCGCCGAGACCTGGCCGGGCACGTGCGGGTGCTGGAGGCGCGCGTGGGCTCCATCCGGTGACGGCGCCGCTGCTGCCCGCGTCCCCGAACGGGCTGGCCCGGGCGGCGCAGCTGCTGGCAGAGGGTGAGGTGATCGCCTTCCCCACCGATACCGTCTACGGCCTGGCGGCGATGGCCGGCGACCGCGCGGCATGCGAGCGTATCTACCTGGTCAAGCGCCGTCCCGCCGAGAAGGCCTTGATCGCGATGGCGCCGGACGTCGATGCCTTCTCCCCCGCTCGTGCAGCTGACGCCGGCCGCCCGCGCGCTGGCCGGCCGCTGGTGGCCGGGTCCGCTGACGCTGGTGCTGCCCGCCCGCTCCGGTGACGAGCCCACCTTGGGGGTGCGGATCCCCGACCACGCCCTGGCGCTGGCCCTGCTGCAGGCCGTGGGCAGCCCCGTCGCCACCACCAGCGCGAACCTCAGCGGCATGCCGCCGGCCCTCACCGCTCCCCAGGCGGCGCAGCTCGACGGGGTCGCGGCGGTGCTGGATGGCGGCCCGGCCCCGGGTGGGATGGCCTCCACCGTCCTCACCCTCGCGGCGGAGGATCCCGAGGTCCTCCGTGCGGGACCCATCTCGCGCCCGGCGCTGCTGCTGCCGCTGCTGGCGGACCGGTTCCGGCGCTTTGCCGAGGCCGAGGCGGCGGGCAGCTCCCCGCTGTACCAGGCGGTCGCTCGCCGGCGTGGCCGAGCGGCCCGAGGTGCTCGAGCTGCTCCTCGACGCGCAGCCGGGCCAGCGCCGGCCGAACCTTCTCCTGGCCGTGGCGCACGCCCTGCTGCTGGAAGGCGTCGACCATCCCCTGCGTCGCTGGTACCCGGATCTGGGTGGCGGGCTGCCCCCGTCGCCGGCGGCGGCGGACGCGTTCGCCGATCTGGTGCTCGACCACGCCGACTCGGTGCGAGCGCTGGTCGCGACCCGGCGTACGCAGACCAACGAGGTGCTGCGATCGGCCTCGCTGGCGCTGGCGCTGGCGCGCGTGCCGGGGCCGGTGGCGCTGATCGACGCCGGGTGCAGCGCCGGTCTCAACCTGGCGCTGGATCGCTATCGCTATGAGTTCGGGATCGGGGCGCTGGGACCAGAGGACGCGCCCCTGACGCTGCGCTGCGAGCTGCGCGGACCGGGTGCCGCCGTGCCGCCGGGCCTGCCTCAGGTGGTGTGGCGGGCGGGGCTCGACGCGGCGCCGCTGGACCCCGCCGACCCGGAGACCGCGGGCTGGCTGCGGGCGCTGGTCTGGCCGGAGCACCGCGAACGGCGAGAGAGGCTGGTGGCGGCTTTGCGGGTGGCTGCCGAACACCCGGTATCGCTGCGGCGTGGCGACGTCCTGCGGGATCTGTCCGCCCTCGCTCGCGAGGCGCCGCCGGGTACGACGCTGGTGGTGCAGCACAGCGCCGTCTCGGCCTACCTGCCGCCGCCCGACCGGGAGCGCTTCTCGGCGCTGATCCGCTCGCTGGGTGCGCACGAGGTCGCGCTCGAGGCGCCGACCAGCGGCGACTGGACGTACAACGTGCTCTCGCTCGACGGCATCCCCCTGGCCCACGCTGACGGGCACAACACGTACATCGACTGGCTCACCACCTGACCCACCCCCACGGTCGTGGGCCATCTGTCGACACATGTACCGCCCCGCCCCCCGGATCCCGGCCATCTGTCGACAGATGGCCGGGGACCCGGGTGGTGGTGGGGATGGGTGGTGGTGTGGAGGCCGTGCCGGTACCTAGACTCTGTGCTGTTATGGCCTCTTCGACGACGCTCGGGCTGCCCGAGCTCACCCGCGCGGACCCGGAGGTCGCCGACCTGATCCGCCGGGAGTACCGGCGGCAGTCGGAGACTCTCGAGCTGATCCCCTCCGAGAACCTGGCCAGCCCGCCGATTCTGGAGGCGCTCGGCTCCCTGCTCACCAACAAGTACGCCGAGGGCTACCCCGGGAAGCGCTACTACGGCGGCTGCGAAGTGGTCGACGAGGTCGAGCTGCTGGCCCAGAGCCGTGCCCGGCAGCTGTTCGGCGCCACCTACGTCAACGTGCAGCCGCACGCCGGGAGCCAGGCCAACGCGGCCGTGTACATGGCGTTCTGCAAGCCCGGCGACCGGGTGATGGGCATGGACCTCTCCGCGGGTGGGCACCTCACCCACGGGAGCCCGGCCAACTTCTCGGGCAAGCTCTACGAGATCCACTCCTACGGGGTCGACCGCGAGACCGAGCGGCTCGACTACGACGCGATCCAGAAGCAGGCGGAAGAGGTGCGGCCGAAGCTGCTGCTGGCCGGCTACTCCGCCTACTCGCGGTTCATCGACTTCCGCCGCATGCGTGAGATCGCGGACTCGGTGGACGCCATCCTGTTCACCGACATGGCCCATTTCGCGGGTCTGGTCGCGGGCGATGCCTACCCGTCGCCGGTCCCGGACTCGCACGTGGTGTCGACCACGATCCAGAAGACACTCCGCGGAGCCTGGGGCGGCATGATCCTGGGAGCGACCACGGACTACGAGAAACAGATCAACTCGGCGGTCTTCCCGGGCACCCAGGGCGGTCCTCTGATGCACGCGATCGCGGCCAAGGCGGTCTGCTTCGGTGAGGCGCTGAAGCCGGACTACAAGGCTTACACCCGGCAGGTGGTGGCCAACGCGAAAGCGATGGCCGGGCGGCTGTCGGAGCGCGGCCTGCGCCTGGTCAGCGGTGGCACCGACAACCACCTGATGCTCGCCGACCTGCGGCCGCTGGGGCTCAAGGGACGCCAGGTGCAGGACGCCGCCGACACCGTCGGGATCACGCTCAACAGCAACTCGATCCCGTTCGACGAGGCCTCCAAGTTCAACCCTTCCGGGATCCGCCTGGGCAGCCCCTCGGTGACCACCCGCGGGATGAAGGAGGGGGAGATGAGGGAGGTCGCGGACTGCGTGGTCGACCTCCTGGATGCGCTGCAGGCCGGGTCTCCCGACGCCCAGATGGACGCCATCCGCGAGCGCACGCTCGACCTCTGCCGGCGCTTCCCGGTCCCCTACAACCTGGACTGACCTCCACCGCCCTCGTAAGGCCGTTTGTCTACAGGAGCACGCGAAGACGCCCCGGGAAGGGTCCGTCTGTATACAAACGTCCCTTGGGTGGAGGGTGCCGCTACCCGTCCAGCCGGTAGACCCGGCGGGCGTTCTCCCAGCCGATCAACCGCACGATGCGCTCGGCGTCGGCCCGTGACCAGTCGCCGGCGTCGACCGCCTCGCGCAGGACCGAGCCCAGGGCCCGCTTGAAGAGGAAGGTCGCCAGGTAGTAGAACTCGCTGATCCCGAACGCATCGGTCGAGAACAGCTGCTTCGTGAACGGTGCCAGCTCCAGCGCCTCCGCCCACAGGCGGGTCGCAGAGCGGCCGACGTACTGCAGCACCTCGCCGATGTCGAAGTAGACGTCCGGGAAGCTCGCGGCCAGGTAGGCAGCCTCCCGGATGTACGGATAGCTGTGCAGGAGCATCACCGGGACCCGCCGCGGCTTCAGCAGCATCAGCCACTCGTGGAGCAGAGCCGGGTTCACGCGGTGAAGGCGGATGTCGGGGTCGCCGTAGCCGACGTGAAGCTGGATCGGGAGCCCCAGCTCGGCACCCGTCCACAGCAGATGCCGAAGGACGGTCGGGTGCTCCAGGCGCCAGCTACCGCGACCCTCCGCCTCCCTGAACCAGTCCGACACCGCGATCTCCAGCTCCGCCCGGTCGGGCGGTGCCGGCTCGAAGTCGAAGCCGTAGCGATAGGCGATGATCGACTTCAAACCGACCGCGCCCGCGGCCCGGCGGCGCAGCTCCGCTTCGAAAGCCTCCGGCCAGCCCGCCGCGGTGACGCCGGACGCCGCCACCTCCTGGGCCACCGCCTCCATCCGCACGATCTCCCGCGCGGGAGCGCCGAAGTGCGCGCCGAACGCCTCCATCGAGAGGATTTCGCTCGAGCGGTGACCGGTGTCGACCAGCAGCTCGGCGATCCCGGTGGCGCCGAGCAGCCGCCGGTCCACCTCGTCCCGCCCCAGGTCCAGGCGGCGCGCCAGATACTGCTCAGCCGACGCGTGCGGCACCAGGTCGAGCATCGGCGCGCACCAGGCGCGAATCGCGAGCCCGGTGGGGGTGTCGAAGTTGGTGCTCCCGGGCGCGGCCGGGCCCGCCTCGCCGATCAGGTTGTCGAACGCCCCCAGATCGAGAGCGCCGGCGACCACCGCGTGGCAGTGGTGATCAACCAGGGGCGCGGTCGCCAGGCCGAAGTCGTCGTCAGTCATCCTCTCCTCCCGTCAGTAGGTCCACCGGGCGGCGTCCACCACCGCCTCCTCCGACTGCTGGGCGGCGTAGGCCACCTCGGCGCGCCGGACGGTCAAAAGCTTGTCCGCCAGCGGCTTCCCCAGCGCCTCCAGGAGCACCGCGGAGCACTCCAGGTGGGAGGTCGCCTCCGCAAGCGAGGCCGGCAGGCGGCGGACTCCTCGTGCGTCGCGTTCGGCCTCCGACCAGGTGGCGGGGTCGCCGGTGATCTCCGGCGGCAGCTTCGCGCCCCGCGCGAGGCCGGCCACGCCCGCGGCTGCGGTCACCCCGGCGACCAGGTAGGGATTGGCCGCGGCGTCGAAGGCCTTGACCTCGAAGTTCGCCGCCCGCTCTTCCGTGCCTTTGGTCCCGGTGACGAAACGAATCGCCGACTCGCGTGTCTCCCGCCCCCAGCAGGCGTACGCGCCCGCCCAGTGCGAGGGCACCAGGCGCGCGTAGCTGATCGGGGTGGGAGCACCGACCGCCACCAGGGCCGGTAGCTCATGGAGCACGCCCGCCAGGAACGAGGCGCCGTCGTCGGTGATCCCGTGCGGTCCGTCACCCCCCGCGAACAGGTTGCGCCCCTGGCGGCGCACCCCGATGTGGAGGTGACAGCCGTTGCCAAGGCCGTCCGCCTCCACCTTGGGCGAGAACGACACGCGGAGCCCGTGCTGCTGGGCCACGCCGCGGATGGTCTGGCGGGCGAGCACGGCACGATCCGCCGCGCCGACCAGGTCCAGAGGTGACACCGAGAGCTCGAACTGGCCGGCCGCGTACTCCGGATGCAGCTGCTCCACCGCGACGCCCTCCGCGGTGAGGGCGGTCATCAGGTCGCGAAGGAAGTCGGAGCGCTCGACCACGCGGTTCATTCCGTACGCCGGACCCTGCGCCCCGGAGACGAACGAGCCGTCGGGCGTCGGGAGTCCGAGGACGAACTCGGTCTCGAAGCTGGCCGTCAGCTCCAGGCCGCGCTCCTCGGCCGCCTTCTGGACCCGGCGGGTGAACGTGCGCTGGCAGGAGCCGTACGGGGTCCGGTCCTGCTCGTACCGGTCCACCGGTGCCCAGGCCCACCCCGGCTGGGCGGCCAGCACGGTCAGCGCGTGCAGGCTGGGGAAGAGCCGCAGATCGCCGTCCGGGCCGCCGGCGGGGAGGTCCGGCCCGTAGAAGAGGTCGAAGCAGGGAGAGGCCCCGATGCCCGACGAAACCGCCGAACCGAGGCGGCCGACCGGGATCGTCTTCACGCGTGTGACGCCTCCGTTGTCGACGAAGGTGAGCGCGATCCCGACCACCCCCTGCTCGCGGAGGGCCGCCGCCCGCTCCTCGGCCTCGGCCAGGCGCTCCTCCGCCGTCACCACCCCGCGTACTCGGCGACGCGCTCGTCGGGCACGCGGCCGGCTTCGACATCTCCGATCGCCCGATCCAGGATCGCGGCACCCTCCTCCACCTCGGCCTCGGTCAGGGTGAGGGGCGGCGTGATCTCGAGGACGTTCGAAAAGATCCCGCCGTAGAAGACCATCAGCCCGAGCTCGAACGCGCGGTAGACGATCTTGGCGCTCTCCAGGTCGGCCGGCTCTTTGGTGCTCCGGTCGCGCACGTTCTCGACCCCCAGCATCAGGCCCAGACCGCGCACGTCACCGACCAGCGGGTGATCCTGCTGCAGCGCCCGCAGCCGCTCCAGCAGCAGTCCCCCGATGCGACCGGCGCGGGCTGCCAGCTGACGCTCCTCGATCTCGTCCAGGCTCGCCAGCGCGGCCGCGCAGCTCACCGGGTTCCCCGCCATCGTGTACATGTTGGTGGCCGCGCCCTGGTCGAGCAGCTCCTGGCGGCCCACCACCGCCGAGATCGGCATCCCGCCCCCGAGCGACTTGCCGAGGCTCACCGCGTCCGGCTCCAGGCCGTAGTGCTGGAACGCGAACAGGTGGCCGGACCGCCCGCAGCCGATCTTCACCTCGTCGATCAGCAGCAGGATGCCGTGCCGGCGGCAGAGCGCCTGCAGCCCCTCCAGGAAGCCGTCCGGTGGCACGATGTCGCCGCCGTCCGACTGCATCGGCTCGACGATCACCGCCGCCGTGTCATCGGGTGGGCAGATCGTGCGCATCACGTAGTGCTCGAGGTAGTCGAGGACCGCTTGCCCCGGCTCGCGGTCGCCGAACAGCGGCCGGTAGGGGTCGGGGTAAGGGATCTTGACCACGTTTCCGCCGCCCCCCGCACGCGCCTGGGCGGTATGACCGGACAACGCCGCCGAGCCCGCGGTCTGGCCGTGGTAGCCGCCGATGAAGGACACCATCCGCCTGCGGCCCGTGGCCTGCGGGACCAGCTTCGCCAGGCAGTCGTTGGCGTCCGAGCCGTGAAGCCCGAACCAGGCCTTCTTGGGAAAATCGCCCGGCATCGCCTCGACCAGCCGCTGCGCGAGGCGCGCCGCCGGTTCGTTCATCCAGGAGGTCAGCGTTCCGCTGGAGGTGCGGTCGAACTGCTCGATCACCGCCTCCCGCACGCGCGAGTTGCCGTACCCGAGGTTGGCGACCGCCCAGCCGGCCGAGAAATCCAGGTACTCCCGCCCCTCGACGTCGATCAACCGGTTGCCCTCCGCCGCCGCCAGGGCGAACGGAAAGAACCGGACCTTCAGCGGATCGGCGAGGTAGCGGTCGTCGAGCGCCTTCAACTCCTCGGTACGCGTCACGGCGCCGACCGCTCCGCCTCGTGCTCCGCGCGCAGCTCGCGCTCGCGGACCGCCCAGGCCTCGCCGTGCGTGAATCTGCGGCCGAACGCGTAGTAGTAGCCGGTCCAGATCACCGTCCAGATCACCCCCGCCACGACCACGACCCCACCGCCGGGGATCGTGATCGGGCCCAGCGGCGTGCCCGAACCGCCGGTGAAGAACTGACCGATCAAGGCGATCACGATGAAGACGAGGGCGACGATCGGCGTCACGGGGTACAGCGGCACCTTCCAGCGCAGCTTGGCCACCCACGCCTTCCCCTCACGAATGCGGTGCAGGGGTTGGGCGAGGCTGATCATGCCCCAGGCGAACAGGAAGCCGAAAGCCGAGAGACCGGCGACGAACAGATACGCCGTGGTGGGAAAGAAGAAAGCGAGTAGGGCGCCGATGAACGCGCATCCCGCGGTCACCACGATCGCGACGATCGGCGTCTTACGCGTCGGGTGCACCCACGCCAGGAAGCGCGGGAAGTGCCCTTCCCGGCTCATCGCGAAGAGCATTCGTGAGGCGGTGTAGACGCCGCCGTCGACCGACGAGATGGAGGCCACGATCACGATCCAGTTGAGGATCGCCGCCAGCGCCGGGAGGTGAAGGGCCTTGAGCGCGTCGACGAACGGGCTCGAAGAGGTTCCCGCCGCGGTCCAGGGTATCACCGCGATCAACACCCCCAGTCCCACCACGAAGAGCACCATCACGATCGCCGAGGTGCCGAGCAGCGCGCGAGGGACGTCGCGCTCTGGGTGGACACTCTCCTCGGCGGCGACCGAGACGAGTTCCACACCGGCATACGCGAAGAAGACAGCCAACAACGCTGCGAAGACGGCGCCCCCGCCGTGGGGGAAGAAGCCGCCGTGGACGGTCCAGTTCTGCAGCCCTAGTGGATGCTGGAAGCCGATCCCCAGGATGGCGCAGAGCCCGATCACGATGAAGGCGCCGAGCGCGAAGATCTTGATGCTGGAGAGCACGAACTCGTACTCGCCCATGATCAGCACACCGAGCACGTTGATGATCAACTCGATCGCGATGATGATCCCGGCCACGATCCAGATCGGGATCGCGGAGTAGAAGCTGTGCAGGTAGGTGCCGGCGGCGACCGATTCGGTGGCCATTCCCATCACCCAGGCCAGCCAGTAGTTCCAGCCGGTAAGGAATCCGGCCAGCTTGCCCATCGAGTCGCGCGCGTAGGTGGCGAACGAGGCCGCCACCGGCTTGGCCACACAGAGCTCGGCCAGGCAGGCCATGACGGCGAACGTGATGATCCCGCCCGCGATATAGGAGATCAGGGTGGCCGGGCCCGCTGTCTGCAGCGCCGAACCCGCGAACAGCAGGAAGCCGGAGGCGATGACGCCGCCGACCGCCAGCATGATCAGGTGGCGCAGGTGCAGCGCCTTACGCAGCTCCGTCGGCCCGACGGTTTCCGTGCTCTGCGAGCCCATGGCGGCTTCTCCCTCTCGATCGCCTTCTGGATGGATGTGGCGGCGCGGGCGCCGCATGGCAGGCTTTTCCTTGGAGATTGTGCCTGACGACCGCCGAACGAACAAGGCCCTCGTGCGGAGGGTCGGTATTCCCAACCGCCGGGTTCAACCTCGCGGGGTAACCTGGCACCGGTGCGGCTGACCCTCTCGATCCTCAGCTCCTTCGACCCGACCATGGTCGTGGTGCTGCGGAACCTGGGGCCGGCGCTGCTCCCGTTTCTGCTTGCGGCCGCGCTGGGGGTGGTGCTGTCGGTGATCGCGATCCCGGTCTCCCGCCTCACCGGCATGATGAAGCAGCCGCGAGGCGAGGGCCGGGACATGCATCGGAAGGCGATCCCCCAGCTGGGCGGCGTCGTCCTCTACGTCTCCTTCTGCGCGGCGGCCCTGCTCTTCGCCCCCGACACCGAGGCGCGCTGGCTGATCCTCAGTGTCTGCGGCGTCACCACCATCCTGTTCCTGCTCGACGACCGCCTCCAGCTGCCGTACTGGGTGAAGCTGCTGTTCCAGGCCGGCCCCGCTCTGGCCGCGATCCTGCTCCTGGGCAGAGAGTTCCAGATCGACTACTTCACGCTGCCGCTGGTGCACACGATCCACGTCGGCGTGCTGGCCATTCCGCTCAGCCTCTTCTGGCTGCTCGGGATGCAGAACACCGCCAACTTCCTGGACGGGCTGGACGGCCTGGCGGCGGGCGTGATGGCGATCGTCGCCCTGGTGCTGGTGGTCGCGGCCGCCTCCGCCGGCCACCACCAGGCACAGGTGGTGGTGCTGGGCGCGGCGCTGGCCGGGGCCTGCTGCGGCTTCCTCATCCTCAACTTCAACCCCGCCAAGATCTTCATGGGCGACTCCGGTGCGCACTTCCTGGGGATGGCGGTCGGCCTGCTCTCGATCGTGGGGGTGGCCAAGGTCGCTGTCGTCTTCGCCCTCGCGGTGCCGCTCCTCGCGCTCGCGGTACCGATCGCGGACGTCGCCTGGTCCGCCTACCGGCGTCAGCGCCGCGGTGTCTCGGCGGCCCACGCCGACACCCGGCACGTGCATCATCGCCTGGTCTTCGACCTCGGGCTGTCGCAGCGGGAGGTCTGCATCGTCTTCTACGGTGTCACCGGCATCCTGGGCGCCATCGGCCTGACGGTCTTCGGACACAAAAAGATCCTCCTGGTCGCCATCGTCCTGATGGTGATCGCCGTCTCGACGGGCCTGGCCGAGCGGCTGCAGAATGCGACGCCGCGCGTCCTGAAAGGCCTTTCCGCCTTCCTCTTGGGGCGACCCTCGACGCCGGAATAACGCCGTCGCGCGAACTTCCACGAAGCGGCGTCGAAGATGAAGATGAGGAACAGGTAAGCTATTGGCGGCATGGGCTCCGCCACCAATGGCCCGTCGCCAGGTGATCTGGCCGGCATCGGGGTGGGGCTGGCCGCGTTGGTCGTGGTGCCCCTCGTGGCCGGGATCTTCGTCGACCGGGCACTGGGGACCGCCCCGCTGTTCCTGCTCGTAGGACTCGGGCTGGGCATCGCGGCATCCGTGCTGTTCGTGTACGTCCGGTTTGTCAGACGGTTCCTGTAGCTAAGGGAGTGACGTTGGTGATCGAGAAGGCGGCGGGTGCCGCCCTCGCGGCTGCCGTGCTCGCGTTGCTCGCGGGAGTGGTGGGCGACCATTGGCTGGACGGCTTGGCCGCGGCCGCCGGCCTGGCCATCGGCTCCACCAACGCGTTCCTCACGAAGCGCAGCATCAGCGGGCCGCTCGGCTTTCGAGCCGCGAGCATGGCGCGCCTCACCCTCTTGTCCCTGGTCGGGGTCGCCGCCGGCCTGCTGCTCGGCGTACCGACCCTGCCCTTCGTCATCGGAGGTATCGCACTGGCACAGCTTCTCGTCGCCGCGGTCGCCGTCCACGAGGTGGTGCGGGCGTCCCATCCGCTGGCGGGGACCCCCAAATGATCCCTCTCGACGCGACCCCAGGCACCCACCCCGCCATCGACCTCATCCCGGGGCTGCCGCTCGACCTCGGTTTCGTGAACTACCAGACCGTCATCGTCTCGGTCATCTCCGCGCTGATCACGATCGCGATCGGGTTCATCGTCCGATCGATCCTGGTCAGCGGCCGGCCGGGCAAGCTCCAGGCGCTCTTCGAGTGGCTCTACGGGTACGTGCGGAACGAGGTCAGCAACACGGTTTCGCCCGACGCCGGCTTCGTGATCCCCCTGGCCGGCACGATCGGCCTCTATATCCTCGTCGCCAACTGGGTGGACATCCTGCCTCTGAACATCTTCAATCTGGACCCGGCCACCAGCGACCTCAACCAGACGCTCGCGATCGCGGTCGTGGTCTTCTTGATGGTGCAGGGGTACAGCGTCCAGCAGCTCGGCCTCGGTGGCTACCTGCGCCGGTTCACCAAGCCGTTCGACCTGGCCCTGCCGATGCGGATCGCGATGACGCCCCTCAACATCATCGAGGAGATCGTCAAGCCGATCACGCTGTCGCTGCGGCTCTTCGGCAACATCTTCGCGGGCGCCGTGATGGTGTATCTGATCGGGGTCCTGCTCGGCAGCCTGCCGTGGGGCCAGGTAGGCGGGTTCTCGATCGGAGGCATCTTCGTGAGCTCGATCGTCACCGCCATCTGGAAGGCGTTCGACGTCCTCTTCATCGGCGCCATCCAGGCCTTCATCTTCATGCTGCTGACCATCGCCTACTTCGGCCAGGCGCGCGAGGGTCTGGAAGAGGGGGAGCATCGCCACGCGGAGCCGGACCGACCGCAACCGACTGAGGGGTCACTCACCATGGACCTGAACACCACGAATTTGAAGGAGAAGAGCCTGACATGAACCACGCGATCATCCTCGCCGGCGCTGTCATCGCCGCAGGCCTGGCGCTCGGCGGCGGGGCCATCGGTGCCGCCATCGGCGACGGCCTCGCCGGTAACGCCGCCATCAACGGGACCGCGCGGCAGCCGGAGCTCTCGGGCCGCCTCCAGGGCACCATGTTCATCATCGTCGGGCTGGCCGAGGCCATGTACTTCATCAACCTGGCGCTCGGCTTCTACTTCATCACGAGCATCGGCTCCGGCTCATGACCCTGCTTCCGCTGGCCTCGGCTGGCATCCTGTCCATCAACGCGACGTTCATCATCGAGATCATCGCGTTCCTGCTCATGGTGGGCATCCTGGCGCGGTGGGTCTACCCGTTCATCTCGCGGATCGCGACCGCGCGCCAGCTGCAGATCACGCAGGCCCTGGACCAGGCGGACCACGACCGGCAGGAGGCGGAAGCCCGGCTCAAGGAGGCCACCGCCCAGCTCGACCAGGCGCGCCAGCAGGCCGCCCAGGTGGTCTCCGGCGCCGGTCGCAGCGCGGATCAGATCCGGCAGGAGGCTCGCGACCGGGCAACGTCAGAAGCACAGCGGATCGCCGCCGCGGCCGCCCAGGATATCGAGGCCGAACGGCAGCGCGCGATCCAGTCGGTGCGGGGTGAGGTCGCCAACCTCGTGGTCGCCGCCACCGAGCGCGTGATCGGAACCTCGCTCGACGACGAAAAGCACCACCAGCTGATCGAGCAGGCGATCGAGTCCGTCGGCAGCGACGCGGCGATCCAGAGGAACTAGGTCCGGACCAGATGGCAAGCACCACGGCCAGGCGCTACGCAAAGGCGGTCTACGAGGTCGCGCAGCAGAGTGAAGACGTGGCCGGCTGGCGGGCGCGCCTGGCCCGCCTGCAAGCCCTGCTGGACGACCCGGAGGTGGCTGGGATTCTCGCCAATCCAGCGGTTTCCCCGGACCGCCGGCTCCAGGTCCTGGACGTGCTCGACGCCGACCAGGCGCTCGGGCAGGAAGGCCGGAACCTGGGCAAGCTGCTGATCGAGGCGCATATCACCCCCGCGCTGCCCGAGATCCGAGAGGAGTACGACCGGCTGGACGACGAGGCAGCCGGCCGCGTCCGCGCAGTCGCCACCAGCGCGGTGCCGTTGAGTGACGGGGACCGGGAGCGGCTGGTGGCGGATCTGTCCAAACGGTTTGAAAAAGAGGTACGGCTCCAGACACGCGTCGACCCGTCCATCCTGGGCGGGCTCGTGGTCCAGGTCGGCGACCAGCTCATCGACGCCTCGGTCCAGACCCGGCTGCAACAGCTGCGGCGGCGGCTCGCGATGGCGTAGCGAAGGAAGGAATAAGAAGTGGAAAGCGGTCAGATCTCAGAGGTCATCCGGGAGCGGCTCCGGGACTTCGAGGCCAAGACGGTGTCGGCCGACGTGGGTCGCGTGATCTCCGTCGGTGACGGTATCGCTCAGATCTACGGGCTCTCGGGCGCCATGGCGTCGGAGCTGCTCGAGTTCCCGGGCAACGTCTCCGGCATGGCGCTGAACCTCGAGGAGGACCGGGTCGGCGCGGTCATCATGGGCCCCTACGAGCACATCCAGGAGGGCGACGAGGTCCGGACCACCGGGCGCATCGTGGAGGTGCCGGTCGGGCCTCAGCTGCTGGGGCGGGTGGTGAACGCGCTCGGGCAGCCGATCGACGGGAAGGGCGAGCTCGGGACCACGGAGACCAGCCCGGTCGAGAAGATCGCGCCCGGCGTGATCACCCGGATGACCGTCGACACCCCGGTCCAGACCGGGATCGTGGCGATCGACGCGATGATCCCGATCGGCCGCGGTCAGCGCGAGCTGATCATCGGCGACCGCTCGACGGGGAAGACCGCGATCATCCTCGACACCATCGTCAATCAGAAAGGCAAGGACCTCTTCTGCATCTACTGCGCGGTGGGGCAGAACGCCGCCAACATCGTCCGCGTGGTGGAAGCGCTCGAGGAGCACGGCGCGATGGAGTACACCTGCGTCGTCGCCGCGACCGCCTCGGAGCCCGCGACCATCAACTACCTGGCGCCGTACGCGGCCTGTGCCATCGGCGAGTACTTCCGTGACAAGGGTCAGGACGCGCTGGTCGCGTACGACGACCTCACCAAGCACGCCTGGGCCTACCGCGAGATGTCGCTGAACCTGCGCCGCCCGCCGGGCCGTGAGGCCTATCCGGGGGACGTCTTCTACCTGCACTCCCGCCTCCTCGAGCGCGCCGCGCGCATGTCGCAGGACTACGGCAACGGGTCGCTCACCGCGCTGCCCGTCATCGAGACGCAGGCCAACGACGTCTCCGCGTACATCCCGACGAACGTGATCTCGATCACCGACGGCCAGCTGTACCTGGAGGGCGACCTCTTCAACGCCGGGCAGCGGCCTGCGATCTCGGTCGGCCTCTCGGTGTCACGGGTCGGTGGCGACGCGCAGATCCGCCCCATGAACAAGGTCGCGGGGCGGATGAAGAGCGATCTCGCGCAGTTCCGTGAGCTCGCCGCCTTCAGCCAGTTCGCATCCGACCTCGACGCCGCGACCCGCCGGCAGCTGGACCGCGGTCAGCGGCTGACCGAGCTTCTGAAGCAGGACCAGTTCGAGCCGATCCCGGTCGGCGCCCAGGTCCTCATCATCTACGCCGGCACGCGGGGCCAGCTCGACCAGGTCCCGATCGACCGGGTGCGGGAGTGGAAGGACGGTGTCATCCGCTGGCTGAATCAGAACCAGCAGGACTACCTGGAGGCGGTCGAGCGCGACAAGAAGTGGGACGACGAGGCCGAGGAGCGCGTCAGGTCACTGATCCAGAGCTACAACGAAGAGGCGGGCTTCGTGGCCGGCAAGCAGCCGGAGCCGGCGGCCGCCGCGGCTTCCTAGATGCCCTCCCTCCGCGAGGTCCGGCGCCGGATTCGCAGCACCCAGTCGACGCAGAAGATCACCAAGGCGATGCAGGTGGTGTCGGCGACCAAGCTACGGGGCGCCCAGGAGACGGTTCGGCGCGCGCGTCCCTACTCCGACAAGATCGACGAGGTGCTGGCGAGCACCGCCCAGCGCGCGACGCACTTCGAGCACCCGTATCTGACGCGGCGGGAGGGGAACCGGGCGCTGGTGATCGTGATCACAGCCGACCAGGGGCTCTGCGGCGCACTCAACTCGAACACGCTGCGCGCCGTCACCCGCTACGTCAACGAGCATCACCGGGGCCAGGCCAGGTATGTCGCGATCGGGCGCAAGGGGGAGTCCTACCTGGCCCGCTACCGGCGCGACATCGTCGCCAGCGCCACCGGCATTCCGGACCGTTCCGGCATCGCGCCGATTCTGCCGGCCGTTCGCGCGGCCCTTCAGACCTACGACGATGACGAGGTCGATACCGTCCTGCTCGCCTACGCGCGCTTCATCACCACGCTGCGTCAGGAGGCGACCCTGCGCACGCTGCTGCCGATTCAGATCCCGGAGCCGGATCCCGGCCAGGGTCTGATCTCGGATTACGAGTACGAGCCCGACGCGGCACACGTGCTCGACGCGCTGCTGCCGCGCTGGGTCGAGACCGAGGTCTACGAAGCGCTGCTGGAAAATCAGGCGAGCTTCCACTCCGCCCGCATGATCGCGATGCAGAACGCGACCAACGCGGCCGACGACATGATCACGTCGCTCACCCTGACCGCCAACAAGGTGCGTCAGGCGGCGATCACGACCGAACTGATGGAGATCGTCAGTGGCGCCGAGGCGCTGCGCCAGTAAGAGGAGAGCGAGACAGCACGATGGCAGAGGTCAAAGAGGCCCCGGCGGCCGCGGAGCAGGGGACGGGACGTATCGCCCAGGTGATCGGCGCCGTCGTCGACGTGGAGTTCGCGGACGGCAACCTGCCCGACATCAACGACGCGGTGGTGGTGACCAACCGGGCCGGCAAGGAGACGGTGCTGGAGGTCGAGCTCGAGATCGGCGACGACACCGTCCGCTGTGTGGGCATGGACACCACCGACGGGATGCGCCGCGGTGACCCGGTGCGGCTCACCGGCGGGCCGATCGAGGTGCCGGTCGGCGTGGAGACGCTGGGCCGTCTGTTCAACGTCACCGGCGATGCGATCGACAACGAGCCGACGCCGGAGGGCATCGAGCGGTGGCCGATCCACCGGGCCGCGCCGGCCCTCGTGGACCAGGCGGCCGGGATCGAGATCCTGGAAACCGGGATCAAGGTCATCGACCTGATCTGCACCTTCGCCAAGGGCTCCAAGATCGGCCTCTTCGGCGGCGCCGGGGTGGGCAAGACGGTGCTGGTGCAGGAGCTGATCAGGAACATCGCGACCGAGCACCAGGGCCGGTCGGTGTTTGCGGGCGTGGGCGAGCGGACCCGCGAGGGCAAGGACATGTACCTCGAGATGGACGCGGCCGGCGTCCTCGACAAGACGACGCTCGTCTTCGGCCAGATGAACGAGCCGCCCGGGGCCCGGGCGCGGATCGCGCTCACCGGGCTCACCATGGCCGAGTACTTCCGCGACACCGAAGGCGCGGACGTCCTCTTCTTTGTCGACAACATCTTCCGGTACATGCTCGCCGGTTCCGAGATGTCGGCGCTGCTGGGACGGATGCCGTCCGCGGTCGGGTATCAACCCACGCTGGCGACCGAGATGGGGACCCTCCAGGAGCGGATCACCTCCACCAAAAAGGGATCCATCACCTCGGTTCAGGCGATCTACGTGCCCGCGGACGACTACACCGACCCGGCCATCCAGACCACGTTCGCCCACCTGGGCGCGACCGTGTCGCTGGACCGGGCCCTGACCGAGATCGGCATCTACCCGGCGGTGAGCCCGCTCGACTCCTCATCCCGGTTCCTGGAGCCGCGGATCGTCGGCCGCGACCACTACGAGGCGGCGCAGGGCGTGAAGCGAACCCTGCAGCGCTACAAGGAGCTGCAGGACATCATCGCCATCCTGGGGATGGAGGAGCTGAGCGAGGACGACAAGCTGGCGGTAGGACGGGCGCGGCGCATCCAGCGCTACCTGGCGCAGCCGATGTTCGTGGCGGAGCGGTTCACCGGTCAGCCAGGTGCGTACGTGCCGGTCAAGGAGACGGTCCGAGCGGTGCAAGAGATCCTCGACGGCAAGCACGACGACCTTCCGGAGCAGGCGTTCTACATGGTGGGGACGATCGACGACGCGCTTGAGAAGGCAGAGCGGCTGCGCGCCGAGGACAACGGGTAATGCCGGCCCGGCTCTCGGTGGTCGACGCCGAAGGATTCAACTTCGATCAGGACGTGGACGGTGCAGGCCGTCCCTTCCTGGTCGCGAGGGGGGCCGACGGTGACCTCGGCATCCTGCCGGGGCACGAACCACTGCTCACCACGCTCCGGCCCGGGACGCTGGAGATCCGGGACGGTGACCAGGTGACCGAGCTGTTCTGTGGCGGCGGCTTCCTCGAGGTCCTGCCGGACCGGGTGGTGGTGCTCGCCGACGTGGCCGAGCGCGCCGAACAGATCTCCGAAGAGGCGGCGCAGGCGGCGCGGGACCATGCAGCCCAGGCGCTCCAGGGTGAGATGACGCCACGGGAGCGGGCGGAGCGGTCGCTCGCGCTCGAGGTGGCCGACGCCCGGCTCCGCATGGCGAGGATCCGCAGGGGCCTCTAGCTGTGACGACACCCGTTGGTGCACCACCGGGGGCCACGCGCGCCGGATAGGCCCCGTTGGTGCACCACCGGGGGTTAAGCCGGCCGGATAGGCCCCGTTGGTGCACCTCCGGGGGTCCGGCCTCACGCGAAAACGGCCCCGTCGTGGGGGCCGTTTTGCGCGATCGCCGGGTCGAGTCGTTACTGCCCGGCGAGTGAGCCTCCGATACCACCGATGCTGAAGTACCGGTTGAGGAAGGCAAAGACGATGACCGGGGGCAGCATCATGAACACCGCGCAGGCCGAGACCGGCCCCCAGTCGACGGCGTTCTGCTGGAAGAACGACTCCAGGCCGACCGGGAACGTGTAGTTGCTGGATGAGCGCAGAAAGACCAGCGCGACCAGGTAGTCGTTCCAGGCCAGCAGGAAGGAAAAGATCGCGGTGGAGAGGACGCCGGGGAGCGAGTTGCGGAGCACGATCCGCCAGAACCCGCCGAAGATGCTGGCACCGTCGATCCAGGCGGCCTCCTCCAGGGAGACGGGGATCGAGTCGTAGTAGCCGGCCATCATCCAGATCGCCACCGACATCGTGAACCCCACGTAGATGATCATCACGCCTACAAGGTTGTCGACCAGGCCGATCTTGGCGAACAGGATGAACAGTGGAATCACGGCGGTCACGACGGGCAGCGCCTGAATGATGAAGAGCGTCAGGGCGTAGCCGGACACCATCAGGTTGCGCCCCCGGGAGAGGACATACCCCGCCGGGGCAGCCACCGCGACGGCGACCAGCACCGTCACCACCGCCACCAGCACGCTGTTCCGGAGCCAGGTCGCCACTCCGGTCTGCGAGAACACCAGGACGTAGTTCTCGAGCGTGAGCCCGGTCGTCTTGCTGCCCAGCCCGGGGAGGAGTGCCAGGTAGAGCACCGACAGGATGGGCACGATGGCGATGACGGTGATGAGCGCGACCAGCGCGAAGCGCCACCACCGGCCTCGCAGGCTCGGGTCGCGCGGAGCCCGGATCTCGGATTGCCGGGTCCGCGAGGCAGCTCCGGTGAGGGTTGGCGACTCCAGGGTGTTCATTGCATCGAGGCCTTTCTGATCTGCCGGTAGAGGAGGACGGAGGTGAAGATCAGCACGATCGTGGCGATCACCGCGATCGCCACCCCGGGTCCTACCTCGAACTGCTCGAACACGGTCGTGTAGGCGAGGACCGCGAGCGAGTTGGTCGCGTTCACCGGCCCTCCGCCGGTGAGCAGGAAGATGGTCGGGAAGTCGTTGACACAGAAGATCGTCATCAGGATCCAGCTGATGTAGATCGTTCGGGAGATGACCGGGAGCGTGACGCTGGTCAGGATGCCCCAGCTGGTGGCGCCGTCGACCCTGGCCGCTTCGTACAGGGTGTTGTCGACCGAGGCCAGGGCCGCCCGCATGAACATCATCATGAAGGGGAAGCTGATCCAGACCTTGAAGGCGCAGACGGTGACCTGAGCCAGGACCGGGTTGGCCAGGAACAGCACGTCGCCCAGCCCGATCTTGGAGGCGAGATAGGGGAGAGGGCTCTCCGGCGTCGCCACCAGCCAGTTCCAGGAGAACGCCGACACCACCACTGGGACGATCCAGGGCAGCAGCAGGAGCACCTTGAAGACATCGTTCGCCGGGATCTTGGTGCTGAGCAGGATGGCGAGCGCGAGCCCCACGATCCAGGAGCCGAACACGCCCGTGATCGTGAAGATCAGCGTGAACCACGCGGCGTGCCAGAACAGCGGGGTGAGGGTCGAGTTGAACAGGACGGCCGCGTAGTTCTCGAGCCCGACGAACTCGCCGGCCTGATTCAGGTTTCCGTTGTGGACGGATTGAAAGCCGGCATAGATGACCGGGAAGAGGTTGATGAGCAGGACCAGGATCAGGGACGGGGCGACGAACAGGGTCAGCGTCATGCCGCGACGCCCGAGCACCGACCCCCTTCCGTGCCCCGAACGGCGACCACGACCGCCGTTGCCCACGCCGCGCCGTGCTCGATCCAGGCCCTCGGCGACGGAACCTAGCGACATTCCAGCCCTCCGCTTGTGCGCCGAATCTGGTGGTTCATCCGCCGGTCTGCTGGAGGTTTGAGGTGACGGCGTTCTGCAGTGTGGTGAGGGCGGATTTGGCGTCGGTCCGGCCGCCGTAGACCTGCTGGGCGAAGTTCACCATGGCCGGCGTCCCGTCGACGGTGGTGACTCCCAGGAACAGCGAGTCGCTGCCCGGCGCGGACCAGACGCGGGAGATTGGCTGCCACTCTTGGATCACCTTGACCATGTTGGGGTCGGACTTGAACTGCGGCGTCTCGGTGAATGACTTGAAGGGAGGCAGCCCGATGCCGGTGCTTTGCGTCCAGAGCGGCTTCATGTTCTTGTAGTAATAGGTCAGGAAAGCCTCCGAGCCCTTGGTAGTGGGGGTGTTCTTGTACATCATGATGTTGTTCGGGAAGAACAGCGCGCCCTTCTTCCCGGTCGGCCCCTTGAGCGGACTCCCAACCTTGAGCGTGGGCCCGACGGTGCCGGCGACGTTGACGCCGAGGCCGGCCGTGTCCCATCCCATCCCGAACTTCTGCGCGGTCCACTGAGCCTGGACGTTGGCGTTCGTGTAGGAGGGGGTCGCCGGGTCCACGTAGCCCTTGCTGACGCACTCCAGGATGAAGTTGACGGCCTCGATGTTGGCCTTGGTGACGATGTTGGGCTTCTGCTCCTTGTCGAACAGGCCGCCGCCGTTGTTGATCATGAAGCTCGTGATGATGTGGCCACCGGTGTAGACGCCGGCGCCGGCGCCGACCCCGAAGCCGTAGAGGCCGAGCTTCTTGAGCGCCGCGCAGGTGTTGAGATACGACTGCCAATCCGTCGGCACGCTCGCGTTCGCCTTCTCGAGCAGGGAGGGCGAGTACCACATCACCCGCATGTCGAGGTTGTAGGGGACCGCCGCGTAGCCCTTCTTCGTCTTCATGGTCTCGACCAGACCGGGCAGGAAGTCGTCGTAGAGCCCGTTGCTCTTCCACTGGTCGAGCACGTGGTCGGCGTAGTGGATGAACCCCTGGGAGGCGAAGAGGAAGGCCTGGGTGCCGCCGCCTGAGCTCACCGCGGGGCCGGTGTTGGAGGAGACCGCCGAGGTGTAGACCTGCAGGAAGTTGGCCCACTGGATCACCTGGTAGCTGGCTGAGGGCAGGCCCCCCGAGGGCTTGTAGGCCTGGGTGATCTGCTGGTCCAACTGGTTGAATTCGGTGTTACCCCAGGGCTGGTTCCAGAACTTGATCACGCTACTCGACGCCGGCGCCGAGAAGCCGGCGCGGCCGCGAGTCGCGAGGACAGGGGCCAACGCCGCGGCCCCGGTCATTCCGAGGAAGGTTCGACGGCTGATCTTGCCCCGCCCCGTGACCGATCCCTCGTGTCCTGCCATAGGACCCTCCTTATGAGATTGGTCGAGTTCACGGCCCCGGGAAAAAGGGGCCCGAACGTTATTCCCGTCGAGTATATGCGATGGTCCCGGACGGGCAAAGTCGGAACGTCGCGGGCCCTGAAACGTACGTCCGGCCGACTCCCGATCGACCTGTCTACTCGCCCTTTTACGTCCGGGCTGGGGCCCGCCCGCAACTCTCGCGAGTGCCGGCGCTCGGGGCCGAAATCACACCGGGAACTCCCTCAGTGCCGGCAGTCGGGACTGAATCGGCTCGGGAGCTCCGTGAGCTAGCATCTTCACCGATCGTGATCGGGTTGGGCATCGGCGAAACGCTCTTCGTGAACACCGTGGGTCCGACGCTGTGGCCGTTCAGCCGGCTGGTGCATGGCTGGAGCCTCCCGTTCCAGTACCGGGGGCGACCGTACATCCTCTGCCGGCGGCGCCTCGCCGCGCTGCCACGACGATGAGCGGGACCCCGGACGCCGTCCGCCGGCTGGTGCTCGACCTGGTGCGCCCGCAGGTCGAGACTGGACGCTGCTCCAGCTGCGGCGGCTCGCCCGGAGGGTGCGAGGTGGACCTGGGGAGCGTCGCCCCGGACCTCATCGAGGTAGCCGCGACCTGCACCGGCTGCGGCGGCGACACCGTCCTCCGGCTACGCCCGGTGACCGGCGGCGGGGCGGACTCGCTCGGCTGATCCGATGGCAGAGGCAACCTTCGGCGATCGGCTCCGTGCCGAGGTGGCGAACCTGGACCCCTCCGACTTCGCCTTTGTCATGGCGACCGCGATCCTGGCCACCGGGGCGAAGGCGCTGGGCCTGTCCTGGATCTCGATCCCTCTGCTCCCGCTGGCCACCGCCGGTTACCTCGTCCTCTCCGCCGCCACCGCCTGGCGGCTGATCGCCTATCCGGGGCGGGTGCTCGCCGACGCCTCGCAGGAGACGCGTGCGTTCGGCTTCTTCACGTTCGTCGCGGCCGGCAACGTGTTGGCGATCAGTCTCACAGGCGCCGGCCTCGAGGTTCCCGCGCTGGTCCTGATGGGGCTCTCGGCGGCAGCCTGGGTGCTCCTCACCTACGGGCTGGCCGCACGCCTTGCGGTGGTCCCCGGGAAACCCGGCCTGGGAGCCGCCAGCGGCGCCTGGCTGCTCTGGGCGGTGGGCACCCAGTCGGTGGCCACGGCAGCGACCGATGTGGCGTCGCTCCACGCCTCGGTGGCGGGCGGTTTCGCCTTCGTCGCGACCGCCATGTGGTCCGTCGGCGTCGTCCTTTACTTGGTCCTGATCGCGATCATCATGTCCCGGCTCCTGCTGGTGGACCTGGCCCCCGAGCAGCTCTCGCATCCCTACTGGATCGCGATGGGGGCGACCGCCATCACGGTGCTCGCAGGGGCGCACATTCTCGGCCTTCGCCACGTCCAGCTCCCGGTTCCGTCACCGGTGGACGGCGGCGTCACCTTCCTGTTCTGGGCGTTCGGGTCCTGGTGGATCCCCCTGCTGATCTCGCTCGGCATCTGGCGCTATCTGCTGGCACGCGTCCGGCTTACCTACCAGTCGTCGCTCTGGGCCATCGTCTTCCCGCTTGGCATGTACGCGACGGCGAGTGAGGCGTTCGGAAAGGTGGCGGACATCGGCGCCCTGGTCGACATCGCGCGGATCGGCATCTGGTTCGCGGCCGTTGCCTGGATCCTCACCTTTGCCGGGATGCTGGCAGCGTCACGCCGGCTGTTCCGGGGAGCGAGCGCATAAACAAGATGCCCCGCATTCCTCCCGCGCGGAAGACGACGCATTTATCTGCTACAGCTGGCTTCGTTCGCTGAGAACGGACCTTTGCCCTCGGCAAGCGCGCGATCACCCGTCTCGCACGGAAGGGGGCTTCGGGCGGCGGATGGGGACCGTTGTGTGCGAAACGGAGAGTTTGAGGGGGGAATAGAAACTCTGCTCCATCTGTATCACCCGCCGGGCACCATGACCGAGGTTTTCGACGTCACCGCGCGGAAGGTCCATCAATGGACGATGGCCGGCCTGGTCGTGGCGGGATTCCTGCTCGGAAACCGGTTCGGCCCGATCCTGCTGCTGCTGGCGGGTGGGATCATGCTGGTCGGGCGTTTCTGGTGGCCGGCCGACCTGGTGCGGCAGCTCACCTGGCGCGTGCTCGAGCCACGCCACCTGGTCACGAGACGGGAGCGCGTCGAGGACCACACGACACGCCGCATCGCCCGGGTGATGGGCGGCGTGGTCTGGATCGCCGCGGCGGCCCTGGCCTGGCTCGGCCTCCCCGTCGTCGGTTGGGCGGTGGCATTGTTGATCGTGCTGATGATCGTGCTGGACGCCGCGTTCGACTTCTGCGCGCTCTGCTTCGTGTTCCTGCACCTGGACCGCGCCGGGATCCTGCCGGCCCGGCTCAAGTCCTCGTAGGCGGAGAGCGCCCCAACCGCGATGGCCGGACGCGTCCTGACCCTGGTCGTCTTCACCGCGGTGCTGGTCGGTGCCCTGGTCCTGACGCGGCTCTACAGCCGCCACCGCCGCCGCCGGCTCCACGGGCTCCCACAGGAAGAGCTGTGGGACGCCCTCGGAACCCGGCCCGACGGTCGGGCGACGATCGTCGACTTCTGGACCTCGGCCTGCGGGGACTGCAAGGCGCAGGCCGAAGAGCTGAAGCCGCTGATCGCGCAGGACGTCCGGGTGCTGAAGATCGACGCCGGCGCGCGGGTCGACGTCGCCCGCACCTTCGGCGTCTTCACCGCTCCCAGCACCGCCGTCCTCGCCCCCGACGGGCGCCTCCTCGGCATCAACCGGCGCCTGGCGCCCCATCAGGTCCTCCAGGCCCAGCTTGGGCTCGAGAACCAGGCGCGCTGACGGCCCGGCCCTTCGCGACGTCGCGGCGGCCGTCCGATACCATGCGCGCAGTGTTCGCTCCGGTCCCTGACCTCCCGATTCGCGTCACCGGAGGTCGAGCACTGCACGGCCGCGTGGCGATGAGCGGCTCCAAGAACGCGTCGCTCCCGATCCTCGCCGCGAGTCTGCTCACCCGCGGCCCGATGCGGCTTACCAACGTGCCCGACATCGCAGACACCACGGTGATGACGGAGATCATCCGGGCCATGGGGGGCCAGGCTCGAGGCGAGGACGGGTCGTGGGAGATCACCGCGACCGATGTTTCGGGCCACGTGCCGGACGACCTCGCGCGCCGCATGCGGGCCTCAATCGTCCTGCTCGGCGCGCTCCTGGCGCGGGCGCGCGAGGCGCATCTGCCCCGCCCTGGTGGCGATGAGATCGGCTCGCGCCGCGTCGAACAGCACCTTCGCGGTCTGCGCGCGCTCGGCGCCGAGATCGAGGAGACCGACGATGCGTTTCACGCGTCGGCACCGCGCGGTCTGCGGGGTGCGCGGGTGCTGCTCGACCTCCCGACGGTGACCGGCACCGAGAACCTGATGCTCGCCAGCGTGACGGCGATGGGCCGCACCGAGATCATCAACGCGGCCCGCGAACCACACGTCCAGGACCTCGCCCTGTGTCTCAACCAGATGGGGGCGAGGATCACCGGCGCCGGCAGCGACGAGATCGTCATCGACGGGGTGTCCGAGCTGGACGGGTGCGAGCACGAGGTGATCTCCGACTACCTCGAGGCCGGTACCTACGCCATGGCCGTCGCAGCCGCGGGCGGGGACGTCACCCTGGAACGCAGCCGGCCGCAGGACCTGGTTCACGCCCTGCTGAAGTTGGAGCAGGCGGGCGTCGAGGTCGAGACCGGCCCGGACCTGATCCGGATCCGCCGCGATCGCGAGAAGCCGCTCCGAGGGGTCGACCTCAACACCTGGGTGCATCCTGGATTCCCGACCGACCTGCAACCGCAGTACCTTTCGCTGATGACGCAGGCACGCGGCATGACGTTGATCTCCGAGTACCTGTACGACAACCGTTTCCAGCAGGTTTCCGAGCTGGTGCGGATGGGTGCAAACGTTCAGGTCTCCGGGCGCGACGCGGTGCTGCGGGGTCCGGCGCGGCTGCACGGGACGACGGTGCGTTCACCCGACATCCGCGCCGGCGCTGCGCTCGTGGTGGCCGCGCTGGCGGCCGACGGCACCACCGAGATCGAGCACGCCTGGCACCTGGATCGTGGCTACGAGGACATGGTCGGCAAGCTGCGCTCGCTCGGCGCGAGGGTCGAACGGGCCCCCCGCACGTCCTGACCGCGGTGCCCACCCGCCGGCTCGGCGTCGACCTCGGCACCGCGGGCATGCGTGTCTACTCCCGCCGGCAGGGGTTGCTGGTGGACGAGCCGGCGGCAATCGCCTGGGTTCCCGGAGAGGGCGGGCGCGTCATCGCCATCGGACACCGTGCTCTTGACGCCGCAGCCTCGCTGCCCGCCGGGGCTCAGATCACCCGCCCGATCGCCTCGCCGGCGATCCTGGATCTTCCGGCGGCGGTCGCGCTGGTCGGAGACCTGGTCGACCCGAGCCGTATCGGCCGCTCGCTCTTCCGGCCGCAGGTCATCCTCGCGATCCCACCCGCCGCCTCCACCGGCGAGCGCCGTGCGCTGCTCGGAGCCGCCATCGCGGCCGGCGCCCGGCGCAGCTGGGTGGTGGAGGAAGGCGTCGCCGCGGCGCTGGGCGCCGGCCTCGACCCCTCGCGCGAGGCCTGCGCCGTGCTCGACGTGGGCGCCGGCGCCTCGCAGCTGACGGTGCAGGACGCCGGCGGAACCGTGGTGCAAGCGGCGGTGGCCGTGGCCGGCGAGGCCCTGGATCGGGCGATCGTCGAACACTTCGCGGACAAGCTGTCACTGCGAGTGGATCAGCGCGTGGCGGAGCAGGTGAAGCGCGCGGTCGGGTCGGCACTGCCGCTCGAGGACCCGCTCAGCACGGACATCCCGGTGGGCGAGCTGGACGGGCGCCGGCAGACCTGGCGACGCGTGACCTCCGGCGACGTCGCGGAGGCGCTGGCGGAACCGCTGGACAGCTTCGTGGGTGAGGTGCGCCGCGCGTTTGACGAGGTGCCGTCCAGGATCCGACGGACGGTCGCCGAGCGTGGATTGACGCTCGTCGGGGGCGGCGCCCAGCTGCGGGGCCTCGACCGCCTGCTCGCCGAGCGCCTCGAGCTTCGTGTCCGGGTCGCGGCCGACCCCCAGACCTGCGTTGTCCGCGGCGCGGTGGCTGCGTTGGAGACGATGCTGGTGTTTCGTGAGCGGCAGCTCTACCTCCGTTGACCGCCGGCTGCGGGTCGCCGTGGACGGGGACGGGCTCGGGCGTCCCGACGCGGGCGTCGGGGTCTACACGCGGGAGATCCTGCGCGGGCTGGCCGAGGTCGCGCCGGCCGACCTGACCGTCTACACGCCGGCGGGCGTGGAACCGCCGGCCGGAATCCCGGGTGTACGGCGATCACGGCTTCCCTTCGCCGGTCGCCATCTCATCTGGTCGAATGCGCTCCGCCGCAGCCGCGCCGAGGTCTTCTTCGGCTGCATCGGCCAGCTTCCCCTGGGAGGCGTGGGGATGCCGTCGGTGGTGACCGTCCACGACCTCGCCATCTACCGGAACCCGGAGTGGTTCCCCGACGGGCAGTGGCTGTCGGTGCAGCACGTGGTTCCGCGCTCGCTGCGGCGGGCCGACCGCGTGCTGTGCGTCTCGCACTCCACCGCCCGCGACGTCGAGACCTTCCTCGGGGTTCCCCACGACCGCCTGCGGGTGGTCCCGCTGGGTGTGGACCCGGTCTTCCGTCCCCAATCCGCCGAGGTGGTCGCCGAGCTCCGGCGCCGGCTCGAGCTTCCTGATCGGTTCTGTCTCTTCGTGAGCACGATCGAGCCTCGCAAGAATCTGCCCGTCCTGCTCGATGCCTGGTCACACCTGGAGCATCGGGTGCCCCTGGTCGTGGTCGGCTCGACCGGCTGGCGGGCCCGGGAGATCGAGGCCAAGCTGGAGCGCGCGCGCGGCGACGTCCAGCGGCTGGGGACGGTCGCCCGCCAGGACCTCCCCGCCCTCTATTCGGCCGCCGACTGCCTCTGCCACCCCTCCTGGTACGAGGGGTTCGGGCTGCCTCCGCTGGAGGCGATGGCCTGCGGCACCCCGGTGGTCGTGTCCGACCGCTCTTCCCTGCCCGAGGTGGTAGGTGACGCCGGCCTTTTGGTCGACCCCGCCGATCCGGACGCCTGGACTGCTGCCCTGGAGCGGCTGCTCGGCGACCGGGACCTGAGAAACGATCTGCGCCGGCGCGGCCGGACCCGGGCCGCGTCGTTCACCTGGACCCGGACGGCGAAGGAGACCTGGCGTGTCCTCCAGGAGGCCGCCGGGCGGGTCTGAGCACGACCCGGTTGGGGCCCCCGCCTCACGCGAGCGCCGCGCGCAGCACCTCCGCCACGCCGCGGGTGCAGCGATCCCAGGTGAAGCGGGCGGCCCGTGCCCGCCCTTCGATCGCGAGCCGCGGGCGATCCGCGATGGCACCCGCCAGCGCCGCCGCGAAGGCCGCCATGTCGGCGGGGTCCTCCAGGTAGCGCGCCACCTCGCCACCGATCTCCGGAAGCGACGAGACCGCTGCGGCGACCACCGGTGCCCCGCGCCGCATCGCCTCGAGCACCGGGAATCCGAACCCCTCGTAGAGGCTGGGAACGGCGACCGCCGCCGCGCCCTGGTAAAGCGCCTCGCGATCCGCGTCGGACACGCGTCCCAGCAGGGTGCAAGCCGCGCTCGAGGCCAGCCGTCCCGCCAGCACGGCATCGGGAGTGGCGCCGGCCAGGACCAGGCGCGGGCCGGCCAGGCGCTCGACTGCCCGCAGCGTCAGCTGCGGCTGCTTCTTGATCTCGACGCGGCCCACCTGCAGGACATAGGGGCGCGTGACCCCGAGCGCGTCGAGGCGGCGCTCCATTTCGGCCGCGTCGACCTCGGGAACCCGCTCCCCCCCGCCCAGGTGGACGGTCACCACACGGTCGGCGGCGACGTGGTACAGCTCGAGCAGGTCCTGGCGGGTCGCCTCGGAGGGGGTGATGAGGAGGCGGCAGCGCCGCACCGCCCATCGGGTCGTGAGGCGCAGGTACTCGCGGTCCCGCGCCGCGTAGGCCTCCGGGTGGCGTTCGAACGCGAGGTCGTGGACCACCGCCACCGTCCGGCTTGGGACCAGGAACGGAACCACGTGGGCGGGCGCGAAGAAGAGGTCGGGCCGGTGCCGCCACAGCTCTCGCGGAAGCCGGAGCTGGGTGAACAGGCGCCGCGCCGGGAGCCGGGTAACCGGCAGGTCATCCGTGCCGCTGACCGGAGCGAAGAGCCGGAAGTCGAGCTCGGGTGCGATGCCCGGGAGCCGGCGGCAGAGCTCCCAGGCGACGAGCTCGGTCCCGGTCCGCCCCGGACGCAGCGCGGGGCCGGCGTCGACGGCGACGACCGGCCGGCTCACCGGCCTCGGACGTCCGGGGCGGTGGGGCGGGCGGACCCCATCAGCGCCCGCAGGAGAGGCGCGGCATCCGGGGGGTGGGCACGGCGCTCCGCCGTCAACTTGAGCGCGTTCGCCGACAGCTCGCGGCGGACGTCCGGGCGGCGGGCGACGGTCAGCATCGCGTCGCACCACTGCGAGGGCTCGTAAAGGTCGAGCATGAGCCCTCCCTGGTCGACCGTCCGCGGCAGCGCCCCGGTAGCCGCGACCAGTGCCGGGGTCCCACACGCCATCGCCTGCATCGCGCCCAGCCCCTGGCCCTCGTACAGGCTCGGATTGAGATAGGCGATGGCCCCCGAGAGGAGGGCGGGAAGGTCGTCCTCCTCCACCCAGCCGGCGTCGCGGACGCAGGGCGCACCGTCCAGTCCGCCGCGCTCGGGTCCTGCGAGCACCAGCTCGACATCCGGTCCGAGCTGGGCCGAGGCTTGGGCCCAGACCCCGGCCAGGAATGCCAGGTTCTTGCGGCGGGCGCGGGACCCGACGCAGACGAAGTACCGCTCGGGAAGGGAGTACCGCAGCCGGACCCGCTCGAAGTCGGCGCGGGCGGCCCGGCGAAACGCGGTCGCCGGGACCGGTTCCAACAGGACAACCCGTTCCTCGGACACGCCGAGACGGGCCGTCAGCGCCCAGCGCATCGCCACCGAGGGAACCAGCACCGACGTCGAGCGCCGGGCCGCGGAGGCCACCCGCCAGTTCTGCGCGAGCCACTCGCGCGGCGTGTGCGCGCGCCTGGTCAGCAGGTGCCCGGCGTGCACGACCGCGGTCACCGTCGGCTGGCCGCGCCCAGCACGGAACCTCCCGTCCAGAGAAAGGATGGCGTCGTTCGGAGCCGTGCCGTCGACCAGCACCACCTGCCGCGTCTCGACCAGGCGGTCCCGTACGTAGCCGGCGTAGACGGCGGTTCCGGTCGGGCGTGATTCGGGCCCTGGTGGCAGGAAGCAGGCCACCCGGGCCATCACCGTGGCCATCCCGATATTCTGCCCTGCCGCATGATGTGGCCCGTGGCGGCGCAGCGAGTGCTCGGGGTTGCCGTCGACGACCTCGACATGGAGGGTGCGGTGGCGGGCGTGGTCGCGCTGATCGAGGCGCACCGCGCCGACCCCCGGCGGCCCACGGCACTGGTGGCGACCGTCAATCCCGAGTTCCTGATGCGGGCGCGCCGGGACCCGGCGTTCCGGCGCGCGTTGGGATCGGCCGCGCTCCGACTGGCGGACGGCTGGGGCGTGGTGTGGGCGCTCCGCCGCCGGGGAAAGGTGGCCACCCAGGTGTCGGGTGCCGACCTCGTGCCCCGGCTCGCCGGCGCGGCCGTCGAGCGCGGATACTCCCTGTACCTTCTGGGTGCCCGTCCGGGCGTCGCCGAGGCTGCGGCCGCCCGGCTCCGGGCGGGGCATCCAGGGCTGCGCGTGGTGGGTGCCGAACCCGGCTCCCCGCGGCCCGACCAGGATCCCGAGCAGGCGGAAAGGGTCCGGGTTTCCGGCGCCGATCTGGTGCTGGTCGCCTACGGTGCCCCCCAGCAGGAGCTCTGGATCGCTCGCAACGCGGGCAGGCTCGGCGCGGGGGTCGCGATTGGAGTGGGGGGCACCTTCGACTATCTGGCGGGGCATGCGCGGCGCGCTCCCGAAGCCTGGCGCCGCCTGCACGGGGAGTGGGCCTGGCGGCTCCTCCACGAGCCCTGGCGGGCGCGGCGGATGGCGGTCCTGCCGCGGTTCGCCATCCTCGTCCTGGCCGGCCGGGATCGGTAGTCGGCGCGTCACCTCGCCCCGGCGCACGGTGCTCTACTGGTCAGCCATGGATCCGTCCGGCGCCCTGCTCGCGGCTTCTCTGGTCGGACTCCTGTTCGTCGAGGAGCTGGGGGTGCCGCTGCCGATGTTCCCCGCCGACGGCATGCTGATCGCCGCCGGCGTCCTCGCCGCCGGCGGCGCCGTCCCGCTCTGGCTCCTGCTTCCAACCCTGGTCCTGGTCGACATGCTCGGCGCCACCCTGGGGTACCTCTGGGTGCGCATGCTGCGGCGCGGCACGCTGCGCCGCCCGGCCGAGCGGCTGGAGCGCTCCCGCGTCATCGCCATCCTGACCGACCGGCTGCGGGCAGCCGGCGCACCGGGCGTCTTCACCACCCGTCTGGTCCCCGGGACCCGGGTCTACACCAATCTCGCCGCCGGGCTCATCGACCTGCGGCCGGCGACGTTCCTGCTGGGCATGCTGCCGGCGTCAGCCCTCTGGGTCTCGGTGATCACGCTGCTGGGTGCGCTGGTAGGTAACCGGGCCCGTCCCTACCTGGCGCGTGCCGAAGGCCTGAGCCTGGCCGCCCTCGCCGTGCTCGCGGCGCTGTTCGCGTGGTACCTGGTGCTCCGCTATCTACCGGACCTGCGCCGGCGCCGCCGCATCCCCGTGCCGGCTCTGCCGGGGCGGCTCCCGGCTCTGCTGCTGGGCCTCGGCATCGATGCCGTGATCGTGGCCGCCGTGGCGGGCGTCGTCGCGGCGATCGCGCTCGGGCCGCTGGGCCTGCCGGCGCCGGATGGCCTGTTCGATTGGACCCTGATCGTGGGAATCACCGGCCTGGCCTACACGCTGGTGACGCGCCTTGGACTGGGCTCGACCACCGGCGAGCACCTTCTCCGCCTGGACTACCACCGCCTCCGGGGATAGTCGGCACCACGCCCGGGACGCCGCTTTGGTCGTTCCGTGTCCGGGGCGGGGCCCGTAGGATGGGCCCTCCGATCAGCCATGGATCTGTCGATCGTCATCCCCTGCTTCAACGAGGAGCGGCGCCTTGCGCCGACCCTGGGGCTGATCCGCGCCTACGCCGCCCGCCACGACACCGCGGGAGAGCTGATCCTGGTGGATGACGGGAGCCGTGACGGCACCCTGTCGCTGATGCGGGCCCAGGCGGCGCGCCATCCTGGGATTCGCGTGGTTGCGATCACCCCCAACCGGGGCAAAGGACGGGCGGTCGCCGAGGGGGTGCGGGTGGCCCGAGGGGACCAGATTCTGATGACCGACGCGGACCTCTCGACGCCGATCGAGGAGCTGCCGAAGTTGCAGGCGGCGCTGGCGCGGGGCGCCGACGTCGCGATCGGCTCCCGTGCGGCTCCCGGCGCCCGCGAGATCGACCAGCCACTGCACCGCCAGCTGATGGGGAAGACGTTCAACCGGTTGGTGCAGACGCTCCTGCTGCCGGGCTTTCGGGACACGCAGTGCGGGTTCAAGCTTTTTCGGGGCGAGGTCGCGCACCGGCTGTTCGCGGACCTGGTGACGGACGGGTTCGCCTATGACGTCGAGGTTCTGGTCCGCGCTCTCGACGCCGGCTGGACCGTCGAGGAGGTCCCCGTTCGGTGGTTCAACGCCGGCGCCTCCACCGTCGCCCCCGTGCGGGCATCGGCCGCCATGCTGCGAGACCTGGTGCGCCTCCGCCTTCAGTCAGGGCACCTGGGTCCGTCGGACGCCTGGCTGGAGCCCAGAAGGTGAGATGGCCGCGGACGATGGCCGGACTTGAACCGATCCCGCCGCGGTGTTAGGATCGCGCGGGGTGCCGGGGGTCGACGTGAGGAGGAGCGGTGAGGACAGGAGACGTGGCGTGAAACGGGGGCAGGTGGTCACCACCAGCGGCAAAGCCGGGTCCGGCGGCGATCGCCAAACCGCGCAGCGGGGCCAGGGCATGGTCGAGTACGCGCTCATCCTGGTGCTGGTGGCGGTCGTGGTGATCGTGGCCCTCACGGCGCTCGGCGGTCAGATCGCGAGCGTGTTCTCCCACATCACCAGCACGCTCGCCGGCCACTGACCGCAGCTTTCGGGTCGCCGCCCACAGCGTGCTCAGCGCTCGCCGAGCAGGAAAGGGATGGCGGCGGCCTTGAAGTCGCGGGCAGGCACCGCGTTGTTGTGGTTGCGGCCCGGGATCGGGTCATAACGGCCGTGGGGGAGCCGCGCCGCCAGCTGGGGGGCGTCCCGGGCGATGACGTCCTGGTCCCCGGCGATGACGTCGATCGGGGTCCCGATCGACGTCACCTGGTCCTCACGCAGCGCGGCATGGTCGCCCAGGATGCAGCAGGCGAGCGCCTCCAGATCGTTGATCGGCCGGGCGCTGGCGAAGGTGTAGAACATGTTCGCCTCCGGGTCGTCGACCGTGGTGTCACCCCGCATCCGGCGAGCGATGAGCCGCGCTTTGCCGGGGTTTGCCGAGGTGCCCTGGCGGAGCCCGATCCCGGCGATCACGACCCGGCCGAAGCGCTCGGGATGGTCGTGGCAGAGCAGCAGCCCGATCCGGGCGCCCATCGAGTACCCGAGGTAGTCCGCCCGTTCCACCTCCAGATGGTCGAGCAGCCGCAGCGCGTCGCCGGCCATCGCGCGCAGGCTGTAGGCGGCCGGGTCGTGCGGCTTGTCAGAGTGTCCGTGCCCGCGAAGATCGATGCCGATGACGCGGAAGCCGTTCCCGGTCAGGGTCTCCTGCCAGCGCGATCCCACCCAGTTCAACTCGTAGTCGCTGGCGTACCCGTGGACCAGGAGGATCGGCCGCCCGCCCGGGTCGCCGGCGGTGACGTAGTGGATGCGAAGGCCGTCGGCGTCGAAGTCGGGCATTCCCGCCATCCTATGCAGAACTCCGTTTTCGCGCGAAACCGGGACTAAGAGAGGGTCCATAGTCCCGTTTTCGCGTGAAATCGGTCCAGGTGATGCAGATGGGCGTTCGAGATCCGGCGAGCACTTCCCGGCACCTGCTTGCGCAACCCGGGAGGGCCTGATCCGGTGCTGCGCCTGCGCCACGAACCGACCGGTGTGGTCGTCGCCGAGCGGCTGGAGGAGGCAGACGGCGCGCTGGGCCGGGCGGTCGGGCTGCTCGGCCGGGACGGTCTGGAGCCGGGGTCCGGGCTCTGGATCCACCCCTGCCGCTCGATCCACATGTTCGGGATGCGCTTTGCCATCGATGCCGTGTTCCTGGATCGGCGCCAGCGGGCGGTCCGTGTGGTGGAACGCCTTCGTCCCTGGCGCATGGTCGCTGCCGGTCTGGCGAGCGTCGAGCGTGGTCGAGCTTCCCGCCGGGCGCGCGAGCGAGGTCGGGCTCCGCCCCGGCGACCAGCTCCGCGTCGAGGTCCACCACCCCGGGGAAGCCGACACCGGCCACTGACCGGGAGCCCCTTCCCGGCAAACGTCCCGCTCGGCGATACTGGTGGGCGCCGCTCGCCGGCAAACGGCCCCACAAGAGGCGATGGAGGAACGGTCGTGATGGAAATGAAGCTCGAGGTTGTCCCGGTTCCGGTCTCCGACGCGGACCGCGCGAAGCGGTTCTACGTCGAGCAGGTCGGCTTCACCCTCGACCACGACTTCACCCTCAGCGAGGAACTCCGCTTCGTACAGCTCACCCCGCCCGGGTCGGCCTGTTCCATCGTCATCGGCGCCGGGCTCACCCCGAGCGCTCCCGGCTCTGCCCAGGGACTGCTCCTCGTCGTCGCCGACATCGAAGCCGCGCGCGCCGAGCTGGCCGGACGGGGGGTCGAGATCACCGAGGTCCGGGACGAACCGTGGGGTTCGCGCCATGCCTACTTTCGCGATCCCGACGGCAACTCCTGGCAGCTCCAGCAGCCGCGCCGGTAGAGAAGCCCTGCAGGCGCGTTAACCGGGGGTCTTGCCGGCGCCGACCCGCGGCGGGATGCTGGGTCGGTGGTACGGGTGCTGCTGGATTGGGTGCTCCCGCCGCGGTGCGGTGGCTGCGGTGCGCTCGGCAGCTGGTTCTGCGCTCGGTGCCGCAGCCTGATCCAGCCGGTCGCGGAGCCCATCTGCGGTCGGTGCGGGCGGCAGCTGGAGGTGCGCGGAGAGGCCTGTTCCTGCCGCCGGCGGCTGCGGGTGCTGGACGCGGTCCGGTCCGCGGCCGTCTACGAGGGTCCGCTGGAGCGGGCCATCCACCGTCTCAAGTACCAGGGACGCCGTCCTCTGGCGGGCGCGCTGGCGGGCTTGCTGGCGGAGCGGTTCGAGCCGTTCCTGCAGCCGGACGCCATCCTGCAGCCGGTGCCGCTCCATCGCCGCCGGCGCCGGCAGCGCGGGTTCAACCAGTCGCAGCTGCTGGCCGACGAGCTGGGTCGCGCCTGGGAGGTGGGGCGTGCCCAGGGTCGCCTCGTCCGCCGGCGCGACACCCGGGCCCAGGTGGGGCTCGACCGCGCTCAGCGCCGCCGCAACGTCGAGGATGCGTTTCGCTGGCTGGGGCCCGATCTGGACGGCCGGCCGGTGCTGCTGATCGACGACGTGATCACGACCTGCGCCACCGTCGAGGCCTGCGCCCGGGCGCTGCGCGAGGCCGGCGCCGGGGACGTCCGCGCACTCTCGGTAGCCCGCGTCAATGCGTGAGAACCAGCGCTCCCGGTGCTATCCCCAGATGGCCAGGTCGGCCTCGTTGCCCTCGGCGTCGGCCAGCGTCCACCACATCGGCGCGTTCGTGTCGTTCACGATGTGCCCGCCGGCGGCCAGAGCCGCCCCGATTCGCGCCTCCACCTGGTCACGAGGCACGTAGACGTCGATGTGGATGCGGTTCCGCTGCGGACGTGGCGCGTCCATCTGCTGGAACGTGAAGGGCGGCCCAAAGCGTTGCGGATCGAACACGTCCTCGTCGCCGACCAGCTCGTAGCCCAGCACGGCCCGCCAGAAGGGCCGCACCTGCGGAGTGTTGAGCGCGTCGATCGTGACCTGCACGTGCTGTGCCGCGGATGGGTCGGCCGCCACGCCGAGCTGCCGTGCGGTCGCGGATATCTCTCGAGCCAGTTCGACGTCGAGGCTGCTCAGCCCCCCCGGATGGTGAGTGAACAGCCGGACCGTCACACCTTCAGCTCGCAGGTCGACGTCGATCGGGTGGTCCACAGCGGCCGCCAGCTCGCTGATCGCGCGAACCAGCGCGGCGCCGGCGCCGAAGGACCCGGTCCGGAAATAGGTGCAGGCGAACCCGCCACCCCACAGGGCGCGCCAGTCCTCGACACCGGGAGATTCATCGAACTGTTTGCCCGTGATCTGGTCGGTCATATCACCTCGCCCCTGCCGCCTCGCCGCTCGCAGTCCCGCTTCGGGACAGCACACGCTACACAGCGGTCTCTCGCCAGATGCCGAGCAGGTTGCCGGCGGGATCCCGGAAGGTCGCCACGCGAAGCGTTCCCTCGGGTCGTGGTCCCTCCACCATCTCCCCGCCCGCTTCGACGATCCGGCGCGCCGCCGCCTCCGCGTCGTCGACGTAGATGTAGAGCAGCAGCCCGGGCTCGCGCTGGACGGCCTGGTCCGTCACCCACGCCCCCGCCACGTGGCCGGTTCCGTCCTCGAACCCGGGGCGCGGTCCCTCGAGGTCGTGCACCGCCCAGGAGAACGCGGCCTGGTAGAAGCGCGCGGCCGCGGTCGGGTCGGTGGCCGGAAGGTGCAGATAAGAGATGCCGTTGGGGCGACTCAACTCCGGGCCCAGGCTCATGGTTTCCTCGTCCATGGTGCGCGATTGGAGCCCGGTGGGGGGTGGGTATAGTCGAGGGTGATGGCCCCCGCCCTGCTCTCCCGCTTGCTCAATCCGAACGAGCGGGAGGTCCGGCAGCACAACAAGACCGCGCAGGACATCAGCGGGCTCGAGCCGGAGCTGAAGGCCCTCGGCGATGACGAGCTCCGCGAGCGCGCGGATGAGCTGCGTCAGCGCGCGCGGGACGGCGAGGAGCTCGACAACCTCCTGGTCGAGGCGTTCGCGCTGACTCGTGAGGCCGGACGCCGGACGATCGGCATGCGCCACTTCGACGTGCAGCTGGTGGGGGGCATCGTCCTGCACGAAGGCAAGATCGCCGAGATGAAGACCGGTGAGGGCAAGACTCTGGTCGCCACCCTCCCCCTGGTCCTCAACGCGCTCGCCGGCAAGGGCGCGCACCTGGTCACGGTGAACGACTACCTGGCGCGCCGGGACGCGGGCTGGATGGGGCCCCTGTACACGGCCCTCGGCCTCACGATCGGGATCACCCACTCTCCTCAGACGGGCCTCGAGGGGAGCTATGTCTACGACCCCGAGTACACGGACGAAGCGCACAGTGACGATCGCCTCCGCCACCTGCGGCCGGTGAGTCGCCACGAGGCTTACGTCTGCGACATCACCTACGGGACCAACAACGAGTTCGGCTTCGACTACCTCCGCGACAACATGGCGGTCGATCTCGCGCAGCGCGTGCAGCGCGACCTCAACTACGCCATAGTCGACGAGGTCGACTCGATCCTGATCGACGAGGCGCGGACGCCGCTCATCATCTCGGGTCAGGGCGAGGAGTCCACCGACAAGTACCGTCAGTACGCGCAGCTGGCGGCCCGCCTCCGGGAAGAGGACGACTACACGAAGGACGAGAAGCATCGTTCCGCGTCCTTGACCGACGTCGGCGTGGCCAAGATGGAGCGCTGGACCGGGATCCCGAACATCTACGACCTGGAGCACGTCACCGAGGCGCACCAGGTCAACCAGGCGATCCGGGCGAAAGCGCTCTACGAGCGCGACCGGGACTACCTGGTCCAAAACGCCGAGGTGGTGATCGTCGACGAGTTCACCGGCCGCACGATGCCGGGCCGGCGCTGGTCGGACGGACTTCACCAGGCGATCGAGGCCAAAGAAGGGCTCCAGGTCCAGCAGGAGATGCGGACGCTGGCCACGATCACGCTCCAGAACTTCTTCCGCCTCTACCCCAAGCTGGCCGGGATGACCGGCACGGCGATGACCGAGGCCGAGGAGCTGGACAAGATCTACAAGCTCGAGGTGGTCGAGGTCCCGACGCACAGGCCGGTCACCCGCAAGGACCACCCCGACGTCATCTACAAGAGCGTCGACTCCAAGTTCGAGGCGGTGATCGACGAGATCGAGGAGATGCACGAGCAGGGCCGGCCGGTCCTGGTCGGGACGGTCTCGGTCGAGAAGTCGGAGCGGCTCTCCCGGATGCTGGACCGGCGCGGCATCGATCATGAGGTCCTGAACGCGAAGCAGCACGAGCGCGAGGCGGCGATCGTCGCCGGCGCCGGCGAGCAGGGCGCGGTCACCATCGCCACCAACATGGCCGGCCGCGGCACCGACATCGTGCTCGGCGACGGTGTGCGTGAGGTTGGCGGGCTCCACATCGTCGGCACCGAGCGGCACGAGTCACGCCGCATCGACAACCAGCTGCGGGGCCGCTCGGGACGCCAGGGCGACCCCGGCTCGACCCGCTTCTTCCTTTCCCTGGAGGACGACCTGGTCCGTGTCTTCGGTCCCGCCGCCGATCGCATCGGCCGGATGATGGACCGCTTCGACATCGAGCCCATCGAGCATCGTTGGGTCGCCAACTCGATCGAGGGGGCGCAGAAGAAGGTCGAGGGGATGCACTTCGACGACCGCAAGCACGTGGTCGAGTACGACGACGTGATGAACACGCAGCGCGAGATCATCTACGGCGAGCGCACGCGTGTCCTGGAAGGTGTCGACACCCGCGAGAACATTCTCGAGTACATCCGCGAATTGATCACGACCGGGGTCGAGAACCACTGCCAGGGACGGACGTCGGCCGGCTGGGACCTGGACGGGCTGGTGGAGTACCTGCGGCAGTACTTCCCGCTCGCGGAGGGCACCGAGATCTCCGAGGATGCGCTCCACGGTGGCACCGACGGGCTGACCGAGTATCTCTTCGATGCCGCCGTCCGCGCCTACGAGGCCAAGGAGGCCGAGATGGGCGACGACGAGGACCTGCGGCGCCAGGTCGAGCGCTTCGTCATGCTCCGCACGATCGACTCCAAGTGGGTCGACTACCTGACCCAGATGGAGCATTTCCGGGAGGGCGTCGGGCTCCAGGCGTACGGGCAGCGCGACCCCCTTCAGGAATACAAGATCGAAGCGCACAAGATGTTCGACGAGCTGACCGCGTCGATTCGCGCCGACGTGGTCACCAACATGTTCCAGGTGCGGTTGATGGCGCAGGAGCCGCCGCCGCAGGCGGAGCGGGTGGACCGGACCTCGGCGCAGGGCGCCGAAGCGGCCGGCACCGTCGAGCGCGACGGCAAGGGGCAGCGCCGGGAGCGGGCCGCGGTGGGGGCCGGACGCAAGATCGGCCGCAACGAACCCTGCCCCTGCGGCTCAGGGAGGAAGTACAAGTACTGCCATGGACGATAGCCAGAGCCCGAACGAACTCCTTCGCCGGATCCTCCAGCTGAAGGAGCATCTTTGACCTCCCGAGCAAGGAGCGCAGGCTGGCCGAGCTGGACGGTCGCCTCGCGGAGCCGGGTATCTGGGATGACCCTCAGGCGGCCGGGGCCCTCGCCCGCGAGGCCGGCGAGCTCCGCGACGACATAACCGGCTGGGCGAACCTCGAACACCGAGCCCGGGACCTGGTCGAGCTGGCCGAGCTGGGTGCGGACGACGTCGACCTGGCGGAGCAGGTCAGGCAGGAGGAGGCGCCGCTGGAGCACGAGCTGCGCCAGCGCGAGCTGGATCTCCTGTTCGCCGACGCCCATTCCGACTCACCGGCGGTGGTCACGATCTCGGCCGGGCAGGGAGGCGTCGAGGCCCAGGACTGGGTCGAGATGCTCCTGCGCATGTACTCGCGCTGGGCACAGCCGCCGCACAACGCGGCCTCCGTGCTGCGTCCCGGCGGTGCGTTCGAGATCCTGGACTCGTCGCCGGGCGAGGAGGCGGGCCTCAAGTCCGTGACCTTCGCCTTCCGAGGCCGGCGTGCGTACGGCCTGCTTCGCGCCGAGCACGGGGTGCACCGGCTGGTGCGCCTGTCGCCGTTCGATCAGCAGCACCGCCGGCACACGTCGTTCGCGCTGGTCGAGGTGATGCCGGAGCTGGACGACGCCGAGGAGGCCGACGTCGTCATCAATCCGGACGACCTCCGCGTCGACACCTATCGATCCACGGGCGCCGGCGGCCAGCACGTCAACAAGACCGACTCCGCGGTGCGCCTCACGCACCTCCCGACCGGGATCGTGGTCTCGATGCAGAACGAGCGCTCGCAGATGAAGAACCGCGACCTGGCGATGAAGGTGATGCGGTCGCGCCTCTTCCAGCGCCGGCAGGAGGAGGCGGCGCAGGAGCGGGCGGAGCTTCGGGGCGAGGTGCTCCCGGCCGAGTTCGGAAGCCAGATCCGGAACTACGTGCTGCAGCCCTACACCCTGGTCAAGGATCTGCGCAGCGGCGTCGAGCTCGGCAACGCCCAGGCGGTGCTCGACGGGGAGATCGAGCTCCTGCTGGAGGGGTGGTTGCGCTGGCGTCTGGGGGAGACCGCGTCCCCCGTTGGTGCACCTTCGGGGCCTACCTGAGCGGGGTGACCCCCGTTGGTGCACCTTCGGGCCTCACCCTGAGCGGCGGGCGGGCGTTTGACCCGCCCCTCCGCCGCTGGCTATACTCGGCCAGGGTTGCCGTTGGCTCCCCGACCGCTCCCCGATCGTCCGCCTCATCCGTCCCGCCCTACATCACAGCAATGTCGAACAAATCGATCGTCCCGAAACCGCGACTTGATCCGGTCATCTCTCTGAGGGGTGTCTCCAAGCGCTACGCCAACGGCGCGCTGGCCCTCGAGCAGATCGACCTGGAGGTCGATCGTGGCGATTTCCTCTTCCTGGTCGGTCCCTCGGGGGCCGGCAAGTCGACGATCGTCCGGCTTCTGGTGCGGGAGGAGAAGGCGACCTCGGGCCAGGTCTTCGTCCACGGCGTCGACCTGGGCCGGCTGCGGCGCCACCAACTTCCGGCGCTGCGGCGGCAGGTGGGGCTGGTGTTCCAGGATTTCAAGCTCCTGCCGCGCCTCACCGTCTACGAGAACGTCGCCTTCGCCCTGCGCGTCCACGGCGAGTCCGGACGGCGGACGCGGGACCGGGTCCGGGACGCGTTGGAGACGGTCGGTCTCCAGAAGGCGCAGCGGCGCTACCCGCACGAGATGTCGGGCGGCGAGCAGCAGCGGGTCGGGATCGCCCGGGCCCTGGTGCACGCTCCCCAGCTGCTGGTGGCGGACGAGCCCACCGGCAACGTCGACCCGGCCACGTCCTGGGAGCTGATGCAGCTGTTCCTGGGCATCAACGCCGCCGGCGCCACCGTCGTGATGGCCACGCACAACCGAGACATCGTCGACGTGCTCCGCCGCCGGGTGGTCGCCATCGACCACGGCCGCATCGTCCGAGACGACCTGACGGGTAGATACCATGACACTCTTCCGGCATCTGCGCTTCGCGCTTAGCAGCGCCTGGCAGAGCTTCTTCCGCAACGCCACGGTCACCGTGACCGCGGTGGTCTCGATCTCGATGATCCTGGTGCTGGGTGGCATCAACCTGCTCATCGGGCAGAGCCTCAACCAGGTCCTGAACAGCTACCGGCAGCAGGTCGCGGTCCTCACCATCTCGGTGTCCGACAACACGCCCATGAGCTCGGTGCTCGACTTCGAGGCCCAACTCCGCGCCCGGAGCGACGTCGAGAGCGTGACGTTCGAGACGAAGGACCAGGTGCTCGCGCAGCTGGCGAGCAACCCGCAGAACCAGGCGTTGCTCCAGCAGGTGCAGGGCAACCCGGTGCCGGCGCGGATTCAGGTCCAGGCGACCAACCTGCAGGCCGTCCAGCAGATCAACACCGTGGCCCGGCAGTGGCCCGGCGCCGATCCACAGGATCCCACCGACTACCAGGGTGGGTTCATCAGCAACATGCTGCGGCTCTCCGACTGGCTCACCTTCGCCGGCCTGGGTCTGCTGGCGGTGCTGGTGGTGATCTCGGTCGTCATCGTCATGAACACGATCCGGACCGCGGTCTACCACCGGCGGCGCGAGATCGAGGTGATGAAGCTGGTGGGCGCTACCGAGTGGTTCGTCCGCGGCCCCTTCGTGCTGGAGGGAATTCTGACCGGGGTCCTCGCCGCGGGGCTGGCCCTGGGCGTGGTGATGATCGGCTATCACCCCTTCGTCAACCGGTTCCAGTCGGCGCTCTTCTTCGTTCCGTTGACCTATGACCCCCACTTCGTGACCGTGCTCGGTGTCTACCTCCTGGCGGCGGGAGCGCTCCTGGGGGCGCTGGGCAGCTACATCGGCGTCCGCCGGTACGTCCGCGTCTGAACTCACGCCCGGCGCGGCGTCCACGCGGGCGGCATGCTGACCGGGTGAAGACGATCCCCCGATGGGCCCGCCGCGCGGGCGCCGTCCTGGTCGCAGTGCTGCTCCTGTTCCTGGCCTATGGAGCCGGTGCCTATACCGACCAGCAGTTTCCCGACGTCGTCCCCGTGATCGGCGGGGGACAGAGCCGGACCCAGCTGGACGAGCCCGCCCAGCAGGAGGCGCTGCGCATCATCGAGGCGCACTACTGGACCGAGCATCTGAATGGTGAGGCGCTCACCAACGGCGCCATCCAGGGCATGGTCGAGTCGCTCAACGACCCGTTCACCGCGTACCTCACCCCTGCCGAGTACCGCGCCGAGCAGCAGGACTACGCCGGGGAGCACCAAAAGCAGATCGGCGTGTTCCTCGACTACGGAGCAGCCAATCCGGTCGTTACCGGCATCGTTCCCGGCTCCCCGGCCCAGACGGCAGGTGTCGAGGCCGGGGACCTCATCCTCTCGGTCGACGGCAAGTCCACCACAGGCGCGGCGTCGACCAAGGTCGGGAGCTGGATCGACGGGTCCGGCGGCCAGGTGTCCCTCCTCCTGCAGCGTGGCACGGAACAGCTGACGGAGACGGTGACGCCGGGGGCCTTCACCAGTCCGACCGTGGTTTCGGCGAAACTCCCCGGCGACATCCTCTACCTGCGGATCTACGAGTTCGGTGACTCGACGGCGCAGGAGTTCACACAGCAGCTCCGCGCCGGGTTGCCGGCGAAGGGGATCGTCCTCGACCTGCGTGGGAACGGTGGCGGATACGTGTCGGCGGCGGTCGCCGTCGTTTCCAGCTTCCTCGCCAGCGGTGAGGTCTACTCGACCGAGGGGCGGGGCGTGGTGCAGCGGACCCAGGTCACCGGCGACGTGATCGCACCGAGCACGCCCCTGGTATTGCTGGTCGACCAGAACACGGCCTCGGCCTCCGAGATCACCGCCGGGTCGCTCCTGGCCCACGGCCGCGCCGAGCTGGTCGGGGAGCGGACCTACGGCAAGGGCTCGGAGCAGGAGGACTTCCCGCTGTCCAACGGCGGCGACCTCCACCTGACGGTGATGCACTGGTATCTGCCGGACGGAAAGTGGATCGGCAACCACCGCGGGATCGAGCCGAACCGCGTGGTCGCGCTGCCACAGCCGTGGGACATGTACGACGTGGCGACGCCCCAGCGCAGCGGTGCGCAGGACACGCAGCTGCAGGCAGCGCTCGCGATGCTGCCCTGAGCGGACGTGCAAAGGGAACGTGCAAAGGGCGATTGGTGCACCAATTGCCGATTCCGAGCAGCGCGAATAGGCGGTTGGTGCACCAACGGCCGACTCCGAGGACGTTGAGGGCGGTCGGGTCATCCTGATGGTCACCTCGCCGGCGGCACATCCGATCGCTGATGCTCCTCGGGTGGCCTGAACGCGTCTCCCCCCCGAGCGCTCCAGCTGCGAAGCCGCTCGGTGGCGGTGGTGACGTGTGTGAGGAATCGCTTGACCGCCGCTTGCGCCGACGGTTCGTCCGCGTGTTCCGGCAACGCCCGCAGAAGGTTCAGCCGGCTGCCGGCCACCCAGGTCGAGACGTCGGGCTCCCGTAGCCACCGCCCCTCCGTACGCCAGCTCCGGCTCATCATCCGCGGCCAGTCCTCGATGCAGCTCGGATAGGGGTTTGGCGGGCAGATCCGGTTCTTGTCCGCATCTTCCTCCCGGTTCGCCTCGACGAAACCCACGAGGGCCGCGTTGAAGGAGGGTGAGAGGTGCCGTACCTGCTGCAGCACGATTCGATCGGGCTGAAAGATCGGCACGGCGGGCGCGTTGTTCAGGCCGAATGCCGTGCAGTCCACGTGCAGAACGTCAGGGCGGCTCTCGATCTCCCCTCGCTCGAGCACGATGCGGTCGACCTCGATGCGCCGCACCCGGCCGAGCCTGACGACATCCCCGATCTGCCGCAGAGCGTCCAGCTCGCGCCTGCTCAGCATCGTGCCGCGATACATCGTTGCCGGCCACGAGGGGTCGATGCGCAGGAAGCGTCCGGACTCCTCCAGCTGCTCGAAGACCCCCTGGATGTCCGCCGCCTCGGCGCCGGCTTCGGCATCGAGAGAGATCCCCTCCATGATCGCGCCGACCTGCTCCAGCGGCTGGAAGTGCCGGCGGTCATAGAACCAGGCGTCCCGGGGCCGGATCCAGCGGATTCGATCGGCCTCCACGCCGCTGTCGAGCAGCCAGACACATGCGTCCACGGCTGTCTTCCCGGAGCCGACTACCGCGTAGCCAGAGGCTGAGCGGCTGGCCACCGGCAGGTCGTTGATGGGCACCATCGAGGCGTTCCTGGCCACTCCGAAGGGAGCTTCGTGGGTGGCCGGGATCGACGGCTCCAGATAGCGAGCGTCGACGACCTTGCGACCCACCGCGATCTCGTGAGTCTCGCCCGTTCCCACGTCCCGGACCTGCTCACCGTCAGTAGACCGGCCAAGGTACTCGTGACCGGCGAGCAGCCGGAGTCGTCCTGACCCGACAAGCCGAGCCGAGGCCTCGGCGAAGTACGCGCACACCGCCTCTCCCGACGCCCGCTCGTAGAACCCGGCGTTCTCGCCTGTCTCGTCGATGCGGTCCTCGCCCAGCGACAGCGAATCCACGCCGTAGTTCGCTGACGGCGTGTGCAGGCGAACGAACGGGTAGGCGTTCAGCCAATGACCTCCAGGTCCGGCCCGACGGTCCACCATGGTCACCTTGACGTCCGCCTGAGCGATCAGCGCATCGGCAAACGCAAGCCCTGTCGCTCCTGCCCCTACGACCAGATAGTCGGTCTTGAGCTGCATCTCTAAGGACGACGCGTGGTGAGAGCTGTGGCGGCCCACGCCCGCCCCGATCGGCTTCGAGCGCCGGCTGTCACGGTCGGGCCTCGTAGACGATGTTGAACGGCGTCTCTGCAACCCGCCGGAACCGGGAGAACCCGGCGCTCCTGACGACGTCGCAGATGCGTGCCTCGCCGGCTTGTGCGCCCAGTGCCATGCCGCCCTCCTGCGACAGGGAGCATGGCGTGCACAGCAGGGTGGAGAAGGCGTAGTACGCGCGGCCCACTGGATTGAGATTGTCCTCCACGCGATCACCCGCCGCCGGCTCGACAATCATCCACGTCCCATCTGGGGCCAGCGCGTCGCGCACGTGCCGGGCGGCTCCAGCCGGGTCGCCCATGTCATGCAGGCAGTCGAACATGGTCACCAGGTCGTAGCCCTGGCCCGGGAACCCCGCGGCCGACGCTACCTCGAAGCGGGTATCGAGGCCGGCGGCGGAAGCGCGCTGCTGGGCGGTCGCGACCGAGCCGTCGTGATAGTCGTAGCCGACGAAGCTGGAGGCCGGGAACGCGGAGGCCATGAGGACCGTGGATGCCCCGTGTCCACAGCCGACGTCGGCCACTGACGCCCCCTGCTCGAGCTTGGCGACCATGCCGTCCAGGGCGGGCAGCCATTCGGCGATCAGGTGGGCGTTGTATCCGGGGCGGAAGAACCGCTCGCAGCCCTCGTGCACGTCGGCCACGTGGTCATGCCATCCGATCCCGCCACCGGTCCTCGCGACCTCCATGACCCTTGGCGAGTCGATGACGGAACCAATCGCGATCTGGAAGATGCCCGGTAGGTAGGCAGGGCTCGAATCGTCCGTGAGCGCCACTGCCTGCTCAGGTGGCAGGTTGTACCTGCCGCTCTCTGGATCGTATTCGACGAACCCACCCGCGGCCTGGGCGCACAACCACTCCCGGGTGTAGCGCTCGACGGTGCCCGTGCGCTCGGCCAGCTCGCGCGAGGTGAGGGGACCAGCGCCGGCCAGCTCCCGGTAGAGGCCCAGCTTGTCGCCCATCACGACGAGGGCGCTGTTGAGCGTGGCACCGACCTCGTCGACGGCTCGGTGGACGAAGCTCATCAGCTTGTCCATATCCACATTCACCACGGATGGCTCAGTTGTCATAGCAGGCTCCTTTCGAGATGGGGTCGTTCACTCTGGGACAAGAGCAACGTATGCCGCCCCACCCGAAAAGTCGTCCGGTATTCGCCCTACAAATCGAGCGGCTCAGGTGAGCCGAGCAGACCGTGCTGCATCGCGAACAGAGTCGCTGTGGAGCGTGAGGAGGCGCCGATCTTCGAGTAGATCCGCTCTATGTGCGTGCCCGCTGTTTTCGCCGTGATGCCGAGAGACCGTGCCACCTGCTTGTTCGCGGCACCACGGGCGATCAGGACGAGCACCTGGATCTCGCGCGTCGTCAAACCGGCCGGGCCGCTCGGGCGTCTGCCTCGCCGCTGCCCGGCCGCGGTGAGGACCGCCTCGACCGCGTCGGAGGCCAGCCGACCCGACCGGACCTCGGCCCGGAGCGTGTCGGTGGCGGCCTTCACCGTGTGGGCCGGCCGGTGGGAGCGCGGCTCGATCATGGCCTGGTAGGCGCAGGCGGCGGCCAGGATCCGCCCACTTAGAGGGATCGCCGCGCCGGCCAGGCCCCGGTGGTAGCCGGAGCCGTCGAGCCGCTCATTCACCATCGACGCGACCGCGCCGATGCGTGCCAGGGTTGCCGGCCGGTTCAGCATCCGTTCGGTGTAGTAGGCGTGCATTCGCACCCGCTCCCACTCGCTGACCGTCAGAGGACCGCGCTTGTCGAGGATGGTGGCCGGTACCCCGTGGTACCCCAGGTCGTGCACCAGCGCGGCACGGCGTACCAGCCTGGTCTCGGCTGCGGGCAGCCCGCAAAGCTCGCCGGCAACGCCGGCCAGGTTGGCCACTGCCCGTGAGTGCCCGGCACGAGAAGCCGACCGCAAGTCGGTGAAATCGGCGATCGCTTCGAGCGCCGCGTCGAGGTCGCTGCCCATCAGCCGGCGCTGCAGTCCCGGTTCACGTTCTATCAACCGGTCCCAGTCGCTGACGTCCTCGATGTCTGCCAGCACCTCAGCCGGGCCTGCGCGGAAGGCATCGACAACCGCCGGATCGAACTGACCACCGCGCCACGACTCGGCCAGCTCGACGGCCGCATCCAGACCCTCGATGCGGTGGATCACCTCCAGAGTGTCGGCAAGATGGAACAGCCGTACGGTTGGAGCGATCTCTTCGCCGGCGATCCCCGACGGCACGCCCCTGCCGTCCCAGCGGGTGAACATCTGCTGGAGCGGATCACATACCTGGCCACCCAGGCCCAATCTCTCGGCCATCACCGCCGTCGTCGTGCAGTGGCTCATGAGCCCGCGCTCGACGGCCGCCCCGCCGGTAGCGACCAGCGCGGTCGTCAGGCGCAGGCGATGCAGTGCCGAGGCCCCGGAGCCCGCGTGGCGAAGCACGAACGCCGTCATCGAGAGTCCAGTCCGGTCTACACCGAAGCTGTCGCGCCGGTAGGCGATATCGTCGCCGAACCAGGCCGCCACCTCCGGGGTTTCCGCGACACAGCCGACCCAGCCCAAGGTGGCCACGTAGTAGAGCGCCTCCCGCTCCTTCACATCGAGGCCGACGCGCTCACTCAGGCGGGCCGCGATCAGCCAGGTCCGCAGGACATGCTCCATCGGCTGGCCAAGGCCGAGATCGGTTGCCAGCGAGAACGCAGCTACCAGCTCAGACAGACGGACGCCGGAGTCTTCACTCCTGTCCTGTCTCGCCGGGGCGGTCACCACTGCGGGTTAGCGGTGCGAGCCGAAGCTCTCGCCGATGCGGTCTATAACGTGCAGAACGTACTCGTGCGCGGCGCGTTGCCGGCTGGCATACCGGGTTCTCGCAGATCCAGAGGTGCGCTGGCGCTGCCAGGCACCTGCAGGACGTGATCAGATTGGCAGCACCAGCCGCGCCGACGGGTTCTGCCCGCCGCCGCCCGGATCACCGTTGTGAAGGAGTTGGAGTACGTCGACAGGACCACCGCCGCCGCCGGCATGGGCAGGGCGGAATCGAGATCAGACCTCGTCTCCGGAGTCGTGATCCGGATGATCAACCTCACCCAGCTTCCAATATCCGCGAGTGTAGAGGCGCTCGCGACCGACACCCCGCTCGTGCAGGAGGTACCGCCGTGCCTCCCGCATGGCCGTCGCCTCGAGGCAGATCCAGAAGTTGCCGTCACCGGCCGGGAGGGGTAGCTCCCGGATCGCCTGGGCTGCGAGCCGGCCTGCTCGCCCCGGCGCCGCTCCGCGATGCAGCCAGGTCACCTGCAGGGAGGCCGGAGTATCGAAGCCAAGCTCCTCGGCGCTATCGGCGACCTCACCCAGCAAGAGCACTCGCGCGCCCGCAGGTGCCGCTTCGAGGATGGTGCCGGCGGCAGGCAGAGAGGTCTCGTCGGCCGCCAGCACCGTCCAGGGCGCGGCCGGATCGATCCGGTAGGCGCCGCGACCTCCCGAGACGACGACCTGCTGTCCCGGTCGCGCGGCGGCCGCCCATCGCGTTGCCGGACCTCCGTCGGGGTGCAGTGCGAAATCGATGGCAAGCCGTTTGGCTGCCGGGTCGACCACCCGTGGGGTGTAGGTACGCAGCACCGGTCGTGGGCGATCCGCCGGCCACTGCACGCCGTCAGAGGTGACCTTCGGAGGCGCTACGTCGGCAGCCGAGTCCGGAGAAACGGCAAGCTTGCAATGGGTGCTGGGACCGTCGTTGGTGTAGGTGTCGAGCGTGTCGCCGGCGAACACCACGCGACGCAGGCGAGGCGTCAGGTCGCGCGTCTCGACGACTGTCACCGGATGGAACGTCGGTCGGGGTCTTGGGCGCGGTCGGTCGGGAAGGGTCGTCATCGAACCTCCAGATTCGGTTAGTGATGGCTACGGGGTCGATTTGCCTAGGCTAACGGAACTGCTCGATCGGTACGGGGGGGTAGTGGTTTGTCGTTGATTGGGCTGACGATCGACTCTGCAGAGCGGCGCGACGCTAATCTCGAGGCCGCACTCAGGTACCTCCGCGTCGGGTGACCCTGAGCGCCGGGTTGCGATGGGCTGCCTGCGACGTCGAGCCGTCCTCGACACCACGGTGTCTCCGAGACAGACGGCTGGTCTGCAGTGCCTCGGGGATGGCGAGATCCCGGGGTTGCGCGCCGCGCTCGGGCAAACTCGTGGCTATGGCGAATGCTCCCCGGCTGCGAAAGTTGGATGCGATTACGGTGAGGGTGCCTGACCTTGACAACGGCCTGCGTTTCTATCGGGATGCCTTGCGGCACCGGCTCAAGTGGCGCAATGACGATGCCGGCCAGGCAGGCCTGTGGATGCCCGAGTCCGATACCGAGATCGTTTCCGCCACGCGCAGGTTGGTCGCCTTGCCGAGGAGGGGCTGGTGTCGAGGGTCAGAATCGAACTGACGACACCGCGATTTTCAGTCGTGTTTCCCAAGGCTACTGGGCCTACTAGACTCATGCCGAGACACGACGCGTCGCAAGGCTCCCGGTGGGAGATAACTAAGCCGGATATCTGAGCCTGACTCCGGGTCGCTGGCAATGGGCGATCGGGCGGCTCTACTTGGATCGCTGGAGGTCCGTAGAGGCGAAGCAGCGCCCATCATGGACGTTGCGGTGTGGCAGGGAGCTCACGGCGGCCATCGACGCCCCACGAGCCGCAGCTCCCGGCTCGCGACCAGGTGTGCCGTGTCGGCCAGGAGGACTGCTCGCGGTGACGCTGGACCGGATGGCGGTCGTCTACGATCCCCTTGCCCCGGACCGAGGCCGGTGGCTGGTCGGGCTTGCGGCGGTAGAGGTAGATGTCGAGACGACCCGATGCGTGCCCGCGGAAGCACTCGAGGGGAAGCTGTCGCGCCGGGACCGTTTCGGGAGCTGGCGGGGGTCGTTCGGACGTGGCCGGCAATATGAGCCGGCGTCTGGGCCAAAGGGAGCTCTGAGTGTGGACGGGGCCGTTGCCGCTGGATCAGGTTCGTGAGGCGCTAGCGTGGCTCGCGGGTTGACACACTCGGGGCAAGATCGTGCTGCAGATCCGGCCATAACGCAACGCCGGGCCCGCCTGGGTCAGACGTACATCCAATCGGTTGGGGATGCTTCGTCGCTTGCTGCCGTCAAGCCGGGTCGCTTGTGTCCCACCGTGACCGGGATGGCGGACACCGCGTTGCATCGGTATGAGCAGCGTGGCCGGCGACGAGGTATCGAGATGACCGGTCGTTGAACTGGGGTCCGTGAATTCAACGCGTCCCGGCATGTAACCTTCAGTCCCGCCCCTCGATGCTGTACTCGTTGCGGTACTGGGAGGTTCACGCCGCTACTTGAAGGTCGTCGCCGCAGGAGCAGACTGGTTCGGATCACGTACCCGCATCCGGGCATTGGAGCTGGAGCATCCTGGTGGACTTCTTGCGGTTCTCGGCGGGGGCGCGGTTGTCACTGTCGGCGAGCACAAGTCTGAGTTGTGTGCGTTCGGTGCCTGGCCCCGTTGACATCGGCGTAACCTCCCTGGCCAGGGTGACACGGATGGTCGCCAGGCCTGGTCGAAAGGGTGAGAGCCGCCTCCGGCGCTGGCGCGTGGAGAAGGGCTACTCGCTGCAGGAGATCGGTGATATCGTCGGCCTCGACCGAACGATGTTGAGCCTGGTGGAGCGGGGCCAGCGCCAGCTTTTGCCACGGAACCGGATCCTCTTCGCCCGCCGCCTCGGTGTCCGTGTCCAGGATCTTTTCGAGGTTGAGGAGCTCCGAGACCCGTTCGACGGCGTCCTCACGGTGCCGGAGGTGGCGCAGATCCTGCGCGTGTCACCTCGCCAGGTCTCTCGGCTGGTGCACGACGGCCATCTCTACGCCGCCGAAATCGGACGCTCAATCCGGATTCCGAGGACCGCCCTCGAGCGCTATCTCGATGGCGCGATGAACCAGAATCCTGGCCGGCTCACGGAGGATGGTCCTATGCCGACGGCGTCCGCTCGGCTCGGGGAGCCTTGACCGTGAGTCTGAGCTGCTGGCACCGAGCAGGCTTCGCAGCGGTTAAGTCGCCTGCCGCGGCCCAAGGGCCCTGACCGGATGGACGTGGACCCCAAAACCTGCCCAAGCCGTTCCACGTCGGTGGCATCGTGCACGGCGTCCGTAAAGCGTCTGCTGCATGCGCCCGAACTCTGAATGGAGGGGCACCAGGGAAGACCGGTCCACGAATCCCCCTCTCCGCGAATACGTCGTTGATTTCTCGGTTGACACGACGGGCGGGCAGCGCCACACTCATGACGCTTTGGGACCCATACAGAGGAGTCCGCGGCCAGCACGCCCAGGAGGGATCTAATGGCGGAAACAGCGCCTGTATCGGAGGTCGCTGCCGGCACGCAACGCCGAATGCACCGTCAGATGGGGACGGTCGGCGTCCTCTTCGCCTCGGTAGGCGTCGTCATCGGGTCGGGTTGGCTGTTCGGCGCCTACACCGCGTCGAAGATTGCCGGGCCGGGGTCCATCCTAGCGTGGGTGATCGGCGGGGTCGCGACGGCGATCATGGCCCTCAACGTGGCTGAGCTGGGCGGGATGCACCACCTGGCCGGCGGCGAGGTGCGTTTCGTCCACTTCGCGTTCGGCAGCCTTGGCGGGTTCGCCCTGGGGTGGTTCAGCATCATTGCTGGAGTCACGACGGCGCCGATCGAGACTGAGGCGATGCTGACCTACGCGTCCGGCTACATTCCGAACCTGGTCAATGCCCAGGCACAACTCACTGGCCTTGGCTACGTCGTCTCGTTCTTGATTCTGCTCGTGTTCACCATCATCAACGTGATGGGCATCCGCTGGATGTCGGAGGTGAACAAGTACGCAGTCTGGTGGAAGATCGCGATCCCCGTCCTGGCGATCATCGCCATCATCCTCGTGTCCTTCCACACCGCAGTACCTCACCGGGACCGGTCCGGTTGGGCACGGCCAGGGTGGGTTCCTCCCGTTCGGCATGGAGGGCGTGCTGGCTGCGGTCAGCAGCGGTGGCATTATTTTCGCCTACTCCGGCTACGACGCCGCGATCGCGTTCGGAGCCGAATCCAAGGACCCGGGACGGAACATCCCAATCGCGGTGATCGGGTCGATGCTGATCGGCTTCGTCATCTACATGGGGCTCGAGATCGCGTTCCTGGGCGCGCTCCGGCCAGCCGACCTTGTCCACGGCTGGACGAACCTCACGCTTCCCGCCCACGTCGCCGGGCCGTTCGCGGCTCTCGCCACCGGGTTCGGGCTCTCGTGGCTCGCGTTCGTCCTCTACATCGACGCCATCATCTCGCCGGGAGGCACCGCTCTGTTGGCGATCGGCATCAACGCCCGCTACACCTTCGCGCTCGCTCGGAACGGCTACATCCCCGGCATCTTCGGGTACCTGAACGGCAAGGGAACGCCGATCGTCGGCATCGTCTTCACCGCTGTGGTCGGCCTGGTCGTGTTCGCGCCTTTCCCGAGCTGGGCTGAGTTGGTCGGGTTTGCCACCTCCGCCGGTGTGATCACGATCGCGATGTTGCCACCGGCCGTACAGGCGCTCCGCATGAGCGATCCTGACCGGCCGCGCCCCTTCAAGCTGCCCGGGATGGTGGTGATGGCTCCGCTCGGCTTCATCGTGGCCAATGAGCTGGTCCTCTTCAGCGGCTTCGGGGTGGTCTGGAAGCTCTTCTTCGCGATTCTGGTAGGCGTCGTCCTACTGCTCCTCGGGCTCTACACGCGACCCGCCAACGAGCGCCCGACTCTCGACCTCAGGAACAACCTCTGGATCGCGCCCTGGCTGATCGGACTTGCTGTGATCTCCTTCTTCGGCTCCTTCGAGTCGGCACCACCGGACCCGAACACCATCCCCTTCACCACTATCCAGGGCGGCACCGGCAAGGTCCTGCCCTTCGGGATCGACATGCTCGTGCTGGCCGCGTTCTGCCTGGTGATCTACTACTTGGCGCTCTTCTCGCGCCTGAACGCGGAGAAGACCAAAGAGTACATCCAGACGTACTCGGGCGACGCTGCCGAGGACGAGGCCCCACTGCCTGCCGCCGGCTGAATCAAATCGGGCTGAGGCGCGGGTCGGCCGGGCCTCAGTTTCACGACGCAACGGCCTCGCGCTGGTCCGCGGGGCCGCTGCTTTGTGGTTTTTTCTTGTCGACCGACGGCTCTTGCCCACCCTGGCCTATTACGCGTTCGTATCCCGATGCACTAGATCACCTGAGGCCCGGAGCGACTACAAGCCTCGAGCCAGTGACCTTGAAGGAATGCGGGAGGGCCCCTAGGACTGTCGACCGACACATCGCTGACACTCTTGGGGGACGCCGGGGCCGGTTGGTCCAATGGCCGACATGTCGGTGCTTGACGGACTGTCCGCTGTCAAACCGAGTCGGTACCCGGCGATCCGGCCCCAGCCTCAATCTGTAGAGTCGGAAGGGTTTCGAATTCCGGGAAGCCGATCGGGTAGTTGGCGCGCCAAGGGACAGCTCACAGGGGGAGTCGCGAGCGAACACCGTTGAGTCCTGACTTCACGAATCGCTTCTGCTCGGTGTCGAGCCCATAGGTCACTTCGTACCAAGGGCCGAGCTGGTGGTAGAACAGCGAGCGCCGGCGGAAGCAGCTGTTGGCGTCATAGGTGCGGGCGAGCGCGTCAGCGAACTTGTGTGGCGTTCCGTTCAGGCACCAGGAAAGATCCAGGGCGGGATCGCCGACCCGAGCATCGCTCCAGTCGATGATGCTCACGACGTGGCGGTGGCGGCAGAGCACATGGTCGGGACCAAGGTCGCCGTTGAGCAACGCTGGGACGAAGTCGAGCGTGTTGGCCGGTAGTGGCGACCTGGGTGAGTCGGAGAGCGCGCTGCTCTTGCTGGTGCCCACGGCGGATCCGGTCGTCGGATCGCACCGTGCTCAGCTGGACCTCAGCGCCCGGGACGGCCTGCCTGCGCATCTGACCGTCCTGTACCCATTCCTGCCCCCGCACCGCATCGGCGGTGGGGAATTGGCCGCGCTCACTCGCCTGCTGGCCGGCTTCCCGGCGTTCGAGTTCACGTTGGACAGGATCGGCTGGTACGGCGAGGCGGTCGTCTGGTTGGGCCCCCTCCGACGAGGCTCCGTTCCGTGCGTTAATTAACGGAACTGGCATCCGCCGCTTACCCGTCCTGCCCACCCTACGGCGGCGCGTACGAGGACGTGGTACCTCACCTCATCATCGGCCATCTCGGCGGCCCGGGCGCCCTTCATGGAGCCGCCGAGGCCATCCGGCCGAGCCTGCCGATTGAAGCCGCCGCTGGCGAGGTGACCCTCATGACCGGCCCGCGAGCTACGGGCCGGGACACGCCGGCGCCTTGGATCACGGTCGCAACCTTCTCCCTGGGCGGCTCGCGAGGCTGGGGCCAGCGCAAGGCAGCGATTCGGGGTGGAGGCCCTGGCCGGATCTGAACCGCCGACCAACGGATTAGAAGTCTGGTCTGAGCCGCTTCGAGGGGCTCCTCCGAGTTCCGTCGGCTTGGGCCCAGTGCTGTAGGAGTCTGCCGGCGTCCGCCGGAATTGTTGTCAGATTTGTTGTCAGCTGGGGGTCGGCCGGGGCGATGTTGCGCCCGGGTCGGCCGGCGCTCGGCTGGACCGGACCAGGTGGTGGACGTCGCGCGGGCGATCCTGCCTGCGAGTCCTAGGGATTGAGCGGGACCTGGGGGCCGCTGCGGCGTCATCGGCGCTGTTCGAGGACGCCGGGGTCGCGGTTGCCGGCAAGACCCGGAAGGTCAATCCCACCTTTCTCGCCTGCCGCGCGGCGGAGCTCAAACCGAGCGCGTTGGGCTGCTCCCCCGGAAGGATTCGAACCGCGATCCGCCCGTCATGCTTACTCACGGGGCGGTGGTCCCGAGGATTTTGACGCTCCTTGGCATGGACTGGTTCGAGTTCTGATTGCACGCATAATGCTGTTCGGCCGGAGGGTACATTTGTTCGTCTGGTTTACCGGGTCTTCACGAAATCCTGTGGCGTGCGAATGTTCGATGAGTTTCGATTGGTCCGTCTGATGACCAAGGACGGCAGCCTCGAGTCGGGCGGACGGAGCGGTCGACGAGGCGGTGAGTGCTGCGGAGCTGCGAAGGACGAACTCAGCTGACGTACTGTGCCAGACCAGCTCGTGGACGACGAGGCCCGTACCGGAGGGGCTGTCGAGCCGTCCCCATGCGGTCATTCGATATTTGTCCGATTTCGGCGGTCCACAGAATTCTGAGAAGAGCCGGTTTACCGCCGCACGTTTGCGCCGAGGTCGCGGCGCCCCGTCGAAGTGCGTGCTCGAGAGCGGCCCTTCCAGCTCCGCCGCGCAGGATGCGCTGGTCGAAGCCACGGCCTCCACCGCCGCAAGTGTGGCCGGGCGCCCCTACCGGGCGCAACCAACTCTATCGCGCTCTCTGACTCTCACCTTTAGGTCTGGGTCGGAGCTGCGCTCTCAGCAGCTTCGACCTCCGGGGCGGTCGCGTCGGCTTCGGCGACATCCTCTTCACTTATGGCGAGCACCGGCGCGGGCTGGCCTCCAAGCTCGGCCAGCTTGGCTGACACCGCCGACTCTTCGGTCTCGGCTACCAGAACACCGACCGCTGCTTTCCCGTTGGTCAACTCGGCCGCCAATTGTTTGTGCCGTGCGACGTAACGCGACGAACACCGCCTGCAGATCCGTCATCGGTTGGGTGGATCGACGTAGAGCCCGGCCGAGGAGCAGCGTAGCGACCAGGCCCGGCAAGGTCCAGAAGGCCACAGCGGGTAGGTGGTTGACGAGGGGGAGTTTGGGGCCGTTGTCGACATAGAACGCAGTGATCAACACGGCGTATGAGGTGCCCATGTCGAGGATATGGAAGCTCCTCCAGCCCCGCCAGCGGATCCGCCTGGCCAGGTAACCCACCGTCGCCAATCCAAGGGCAATGGTGCCCAGTGCGAAGAGGTCGCGATCCTCGTTCCAGCGCATGATCGCGAGGCCAGTCGCCGAGGCGAAGACCACGGAGAGAACCCAGAAGTACACGGTTCCAAATCTGGGATGACGGTGCCGTCGTTTCGGGCTGATGGCTGCCCCCGCCCCGGTGACGACGCAAGTGAGTCCGGCCGACACGTGAATGAGGAGCAGGGCGACGAACAGAATTGGAAGGTGCTGGGCGGCGGGTACGAGCTGACGGACAGCGTCAAGTAGGTTGGCCATCCGGCTCCTCCTCGGGAGTCATGGCTCTGAGCCACGCGGGAACTATCTGACCGAGGGCGTCTTCGGTCGAGATGGCGTGTCCCACGGCGGCCTCGGCCAGCGGCGCCGTGAGGAGGTGCACCAGAATCGGACCGGCGAGCAGCTGCAGAGCGAGAACTGGGTCCATGCTCCGGAGCCGTCCGGCCCCCATCTGAGCGGAGAGATAGCGGGTCAGGTCGGGTAGCCCGTGAGCGAAGCTCTGGCGCATTCCTTCCGCGGTATCGGGATTCCCCCTGACCAACTCGGCGACGACGCCAATCAGAAGGCCGGTGCGGCCCTCGAGGGCACGGAGAATCGCATCGGCGACCATCGGCATGACCTCTTCGGGTGGACCGCCGTGGTTGGCGTCGATCGTTCGAGCGACGGCCTCCCAGGGCGAGTAGGCCTCGATCACCCCGGCGAAAAGTGCCGACTTTCCGGGGAACAGACGGTACAGGGTGGCCCGAGAAACGCCGGCCGTCTCGGCGATCTGGTCCATGGAGAGGTCCGCGAGGCCTGCTTCGCCGATGAGCCGAAGGCCGGCCTCGAGGATCCGCTCGCGAGCCGAGGGAGGCTCATCGTAGCCGGCGGCTCGTAGCAGTTCCTCGCGACTGCCGAACAGACGGTAGAGCGTTCTGACGGCGATCCCCGCCGCCCCGGCTACGTGGTCCATGGTCAGTTGCCGACCCTCGGCGGCCGCCAGGCGGACGGCGGCGATCACCTCCTCTCGTGACGTCGGCGGCATATGTCACTATCATAGACGAGACGTCTCGGCTTGAGCCATGACAGGAGATATGAAGATGTCAGGTGATCGAAGGTTGAGGGTGCCGATTGGGCGGCGCGGATGGCTTGCGGCTGCCGGTGGTGGGCTCCTCGGAGCCGGTGGAATCTGGTGGCTGCGCAGCAGGAGCCGGCGAGACTTTAGGTGGTACGAGTTCGTGTACCGGGCTGCCTACCAGATGGGACTAGCGGTTTGGCAGCGTGACGCATCTCCGCCGGAGTTGGTCGATTTGGTGGAGGGGCCGTCCCCGTTATCTCCTGGGCGCGCCCTCGACGTCGGATGTGGGACAGGTACAGACAGCATCTATCTCAGCCAGCACGGCTGGGATGTCACCGGTGTCGACATGGTCGCCAAAGCACTTGTCCGGGCGCATCGTCGGGCGGCGACGGCAGGCGTTACACCGCGTCTCGTGAACGGCGACGCAACCCGTCTTCGGGAGCTCGGGGTTGGTGACGGGTTCACGCTCCTCCTCGACTTCGGCTGCTTCCACACGCTCCCCGAGGACCGCAGGCCGCTGTACGTAGCGGGTGTTTCGGAGGTCGCGGCGCCTGGTGCGACGCTACTGCTATATGGCTTTACTCGACCTCCGAGGGCAGCTCCTATGTACTCGCGAGTGAGTACCCAAGAGGTGGAAGGGCGCTTCGGCCAGGCGTGGGAGCTACTCAGCTCCAGCCGGTCATCAGTTGGCCAACTTGACGTCGCAGGGCGACGCGCCGACGACCTGTTCGAGCTCTGGAGCTATCGCCTCCGCCGCCGTTGAGCAGGCCCCCATGCGAGGATCGGCCAGTCGACTTTTAGGATCGCCGCTCCATCAAAAGGACATCACGCCAGGTTCCGTGAAGGAGGGCCATCCGCTCGCGTCGACCGACGATGCGGAACCCGACCCGTTGGTGGAGGGCGATGCTTGCGTGGTTCTCGGGGAAAATGCCGGTCTGGATGGTCCACACGCCAGATGCCTCTGCAGCGTCGATAAGGGCGCTCATGAGGACCAAGCCGACGCCCCTCCCCCGCTCCTCGGCAGCGACGTACACACTGTGCTCGACCACGCCTGCGTAGCAGTGACGCCGTGATATCGGGCCAGCCGCAACCCACCCAACCGCGCTGCCATCGCGGACTGCCACGAACCTGAGATCCGCGCGATGGCCGGCGTCCCAGGTCTCCCAGGAGGGCGTCTTGGTCTCGAAGGTCGCGTTCCCTGTGGCGATGCCGGCGGCATAGATTCGCTCGACAACAGGCCAATCGGACGATGCCATCGGGCGCGTGGTGAGGGCGGAACTTTCGCTCATCCTCGTCGAGGCGAAACGCTAGCGAGACGCCGTCGCCTTGGCCGCCTGGAGCGAGCCAGGCCCCCCGGCGACGCCCTCCAGGACGGATTCGACGAGGCGTGGGAGCGGTGTGGCGATCTGGTAGTAGGTCCAGAGGCCCTCTTTCTCGGCGGTCACCAGCCCGGCACGCCGGAGCTTGCCCATGTGGTGGGAGATGGTGGGCTGCGCCAGGGCGTAGGCCGCGACGAAGTCGCAAACGCATACCGGCTCTGCTGCGTTTTGCAAGGTAGCCAGGATGCTCAGACGTGTGGGGTCGGCGAGCACGCGGAGCAACTCTGCTGAGTCCTCGGCCGTCTCGCTCGGGATCGCCGGCTCGATCGCACAGCACGTCCCTCGAGTTCGTAGCACCGGAAGGTTGACCATCGCTGACTTGAGCATACGCGAACGCATTGACGATCGTCGATATGCATGGTATGCTCAAGGCAACGAATCGACGTTCATCGATGGAGTTCGGAAGCAACAACGGAGGAGCATGAAAACCATGAGTGGTGAGGTTCGAGAGGCGGTGCGGGAGCGCTACGCGAAGTTCGCGCTAGAGCTCACGCAATCGTCGTGTTGTGGTGAAAGCGCCTGCTGCTCGACGGCGGAGGCAAATGAGAGCGGTGCCGCGTGTGGGACGGCATACTCAGCTGACGAGCTCCAGGGGGTCGGGGTTGGCGAGGGTGTGAGCTTGGGGTGCGGCAACCCCACGATGCTCGCCGAGCTGAAGCCCGGTCAGACCGTGCTGGACCTGGGTAGCGGCGGCGGTCTGGATGTGCTGCTCTCCGCCCGCCGGGTTGCGCCGGGTGGACAGGCCTACGGCGTCGACATGACGGACGAGATGCTGGCCCTTGCTCGCCGCAACCAGAAGCAGTCCGGCGTCGAGAATGCGACGTTCCTCAAGGGGACGATCGAAGAGATCCCGTTGGCTGACCAGAGCGTCGACGTGGTTATCTCCAACTGCGTCATCAACCTGGCTGAGGACAAGGGCGCGGTGATCCGCGAGGCGGCTCGGGTTCTGCGCCCAGGCGGGCTGTTCGCCGTCGCCGACATGGTCCAGGTCGAGGAGCTGTCGGCTGAGGCGAGGCTGGCGATAGACCAGTGGGCCGGCTGCATCTCGGGGAGCATCCCCGCCGTCGAATATCGGGCGCACCTCGAGGCGGCCGGTTTCGAACACGTCGACATCGACGTCCACAGTGAGCAGGCGATCCCGGATCAGGGGAAGATCGGGAGCGCTTACATCAGGGCGCGCCGGAGAGCCGTCGCGCCATAGTTCTGCGGGAGGGCGGGGTTGGCTTTCAGTCCCGCCCAACATCCGGCGCGGGCTCCGTCTGTCTCGGAGATCTAGGCCGTCCTCGTCGTTTCGGGTGCACGCACCGTTTGGGCGGACCAGGCCTGTGCGGCCATCTGGACCGCGTCCCAGGGCGAGCCGAGCGGGGGCGTGTAACTGAGGTCCAGGTCGGAGAGTCCATCGACCGTCATCCGGTGGAACAGGGCCGTGGCGTAGACGTCGATGCGT
>CAVTSA010000007.1:0-242070 GCA_963737225.1 Candidatus Dormiibacterota bacterium | reverse complement strand
GGGCACGATGCGCCAGCGCCAGGGACGCGGCGTCGAAGATGTCGTCGCCGTCGGGGTTGGCGTGCTGCCGCCAGGCGGCGATCGAGCGCGTCGCGCGCTGCGTCACCACGTCTCCCCGGTGCCCTTTCACCCGGGCCCGCAGGCAGATGGTCGAGATCATCCGCGACTGCTGGGTGCCGAGCTGAATCGAAGGCAGGAGGCGGAGCGCGGTCGCCAGCTCGGCGGCGATGACGGCATCCTCCCATTGCCAGCGCTTCAGGAAATCGGGGTCCTGGCGCTGCCACGCGGCGGGCGCGAAGGGAGATCTCGACGCGCTGGTCGAGGTCGTGGATGCCCTCCACGTCCACGCACAACCCGAAGCGGTCCAGCAGCTGCGGACGCAGCTCACCCTCCTCCGGGTTCATCGTCCCCACCAGGATGAACCGCGAGGGATGTGCCGACACCGACACCCCCTCCCGCTCCACCGTGTTCACTCCCATCGCCGCCGCATCCAGCAGCACGTCCACGATGTGGTAGTCGAGCAGGTTCACCTCGTCCACGTAGAGGATGTTCCGGTTCGCCTCCGCCAGCACCCCCGGCTCGAAGCGTCGGGTCCCCTCACGCAGCGCCGCCTCCAGGTCGATGTCCCCCACCACCCGGTCCTCGGAGGCGTTGATCGGCAGCTCCACCACCCGCATCCGACGTCGCGTCCGCGGCAGCGGACCCGACTCCAGCCGTTCCACACACTCCCAGCACAGATCCCCGTCCCTACCCCGTGAAACTCCGCGAGCTCCGTTTCCCGGGGGCCCCTGGGGTGGAGAGCACCCGAAGCGGCACCCCTCGACCACCTCCTGCTCGGGCAGCAGACGCGCCAGAGCCCGTACCGCGGTCGACTCCGCGATCCCCTCTACCCCGGATCAGCACCCCACCGATCGCCGGGTTGATCGCGTTCAGGACCAGCGCCAGCTTCATCCGCTCCTGCCCCACGATCGCGCTGAAGGGGTAGGTCGGGCGAAGGTCGGCGTTCACCACCTCACGATACGTTCCGGCCCGGGGCTGACTGACTCGGGCGGATTCCTCCCGCTCTGGAGTCTCGCGGGCTGAACGGGAACGCGGCACGAGGGGGCCCGATGCGGTTCCATGTGCGCATGGGAGTGCAGGCTCGGCCCCACCGCGAGCACATGTCGGACCCATCCCGCTGCTGGGCGGGGTCCTGGGTGCCATCGCTCTGGGCGTCGCCGCCGCGGTCGTGATCGCCGTCTGCAGCGTCCACATCCTCACCGCCACAGGCCCGTCGGGCGGTACCGGAACCGGCGCCCGCCGACCCAGCGACCGGTCGACCCAGGCACCTACAGCGCGGGGACGCTCAACGCACCCGACACCCTTGGCGGCCTCGACCGGCTCAGCGTCACCCAGCCGTCCCAGGTCGAGCTGCTGCAGAGCCAGCGGAACGCGCTCCGGCAGGCGACCGGGAAGCCGGCGATCGCCGCCGAGTACGGCCGTACCGAGACGTTCCAGGTGCTGCCGGTGCTCCTGGTCGCCAGCTCCGGCTACGCCGACCCCAAGCAGTTCCTGGGGAGCGTGGGCGCGAACAAGGTGACGTTCACCACCGAGGGGCCGGATCAGTGCGCGGTGTCCGGGGGCCTGGCTATCCTGTGCATCCGGGCCGATCAGCAGACGCAGCTCACCGTCCTGGTGGAGGGGACGCCGCCCTATGTCCTGACCCCGCACGGCGCGGCCCTCCTGGTCGACGAGGCCTGGAAAAAGCTCGGGGGCTAGCTCTCTCCCCACCCCAACCCCCCACCATCCACCGCTGTGAGCGGTGAGCTGCGGGGTGAGGGAGGAGGAGCGGACCCTCAGGCCAGGCCGGCGACCCGTTCGGTGGCGGCCCAGATCTCACGCACCGCGGCCGCCGAGTGCTCGAGCGCCGCCGTCTCCTCCGCCGTCAGCTCGACCTCGATCACCCGCTCCACGCCGTCCTTCCCGAGCAACACCGGCACGCCGAGGAAGATGCCGTCGATCCCGTACTCACCCTGCAGCAGCGCGGCCGCCGGCAGCACCCGCTTCTTGTCGAGCAGGATCGCGTCCACCATCTCCACCACCGCGGCCGAAGGCGCGTAGTAGGCGCTCCCCGTCTTCAGGAGTGCCGTGATCTCGGCGCCGCCGTCGCGGGTGCGCTGCACGATCTCCTCGATCCGCTCCGGCTTTACCAGCTGGGGCAGCGGGACGCCCCCCACCGAGGTGTACCGCGGCAGGGGGACCATGGTGTCGCCGTGGCCGCCGAGCACGAACCCGTGGACGTCTTCGACCGAGACCCCGAGCTCGTGCGCGATGAAGGTCCGGTAGCGGGCGGAGTCGAGAACGCCGGCCATGCCGACCACGCGCTCCCGGGGGAAGCCGGAGACGCGGTGCGTCAGCGTCACCATCGCGTCCAGCGGGTTCGCGACCACGATCAGGATCGCGTTCGGCGAGCTTGCCACCACCTGCTGGGTCACCGAGGTGACGATCTTGGCATTGGTGTCGAGCAGGTCGTCACGGCTCATCCCGGGCCGCCGCGCGATGCCCGAGGTGATGACGACGAGATCGGAGTCCGCCGTCCGCCCGTATTCGTTGGCACCCACCACGTGCGAGTCGTAGCCGTAGACGGGGCCCGCCTCCTCGATGTCCAGCGCCTTGCCCTGCGGCATGCCCTCGATGATGTCGACCAGGACGACGTTGCAGTAGTCGCGCTCCGCGAGCCGTTGCGCCGTCGTGGCACCCACGTTGCCGGCGCCGACGACCGTGACCTTGTACCGAGACATTCGGTCCCTCCTGAGCTGGGTGAGTCCTCTGCGCGTCATTCTGGGCGATCCGGACCGGGCGGACCGCTACCCCGGCAGGCGACCGAGGGCGAGCGCGAGGAGGAGTGCCTGCTGGGTGAACGCGTCCAGGATCTCCCCGGTCTCGATCAGCGGCACGATGCGCGCGACCGGGACCCAGTCCACGCGGTCGGCCTCGTTCGGGTCTTCGGGCTCGCCGACCTGTTCCGCACCGTCGAAGATCGCGATCTCGTGGCGGAGGTCGGCCATGCCCGGGGCGGCGAAGCCGCCGCCGAGCCGGGAGCCCGGCCCGGGGCGCCAGCCCGTCTCCTCGAGGGCCTCCCGGGCCGCGGCCTCGACCACCTCCTCTCCCTCCTCGACCCGGCCTGCCGGCGTCTCCCAGCCCCAGATGTCCGGGATGAAGCGGTGGCGATGAATGAGCAGCACCCCCCGCGCCGGGTCCGTCACCACCGCCGCCGCCGCAATTCGGGGAAAGCGCACCAGGTGGTGGTCGATCCGGCTGCCGTCCGGAAGCTCGACGTCGGCCAGTCCCAGCGAGACCCAGGGGCTCCGGTAGATCGTCCGCTCGCCGTGCACCCGCCAGCCCTTGCCCCTGGACCCCCCGCGAGCGGGAGCTCGGGAGGTTTCGTGGGGTTGTGATCCAGGCATCAGAAGCCCTCCCGCTCCGCCTCGAAGACCTCTCCGTCGGCGATGCGCCGGGCGAAGACCAGAAACCCGGTGTGGGCGACCATGCGGTGCCCGGGACGCATGGAGCGGCCGCGCACGGTCCAGTGCCGCTCCAGCAGCTCGGTGATCTCGATCAGGCCGAAGCCCCGGATCTCGCGGAGCGCATCGGCGAAGCGCTGGACCTGACTCACGTTGGGGCAGTGGGCGAACACGATCCCGCCGCCGCGGAGCATCGTGTGCACCAGGGGCGCCGCCGACCAGGGCTCGGGTAGATCCAGCAGGATGCGGTCCATCGGGCCCAGCTCGTCCGGTCTGACGTCTTCGGGGATCGTCCCCACCCGCAGCTCGAGGCTTTCAGGGACTTCACCCAGGGTGTCCTCGACCGCTTTCCGGGCGAGCGCGCTGAACTCCTCGCGCGCTTCGAAGCTGGTCAGGTGCCCACCTGGTGAGATCGCGCGCCAGGCCGCGATCGTCAGCGCGGCGGTGCCGGTCCCGGCCTCGAGGACCCGCTGGCCCGGTGCCAGGTCGGCGCCGAACAGGATCGCCCCCAGATCCTTGGGATAGATCGGCTGAGCGCGCCGCCTCCGTTCGGTCACCTCCTCGGCGTAGGTGAGTCGCAGCGCGAGCAGACGCCCACCCCGATTGGTGGTGACGACCACCCCCTCTTCCCGGCCCAGCAGCGCGTCGTGCGGGATCGCCCCCGAGTGGAGCGAGTGGACCTGGCCGGCCGCCAGCCGCAGGCGGTAGCGGCGGGCCCGGAGATCGTGGAGCAGGACCTCGTCGCCCGGCTCGAAGGAAGTCATCCGCGGGCCGAGTCTAAAGGCGTCCGCCTGCTCCCCGCCGCGCTCGGGGGTCTGTGCGTGCGGTGGTGAGTCCCGTGGAGTCCCGGCATCGGCCCCCGCCACGGGCGCAACAATCAACCATGCAGACCGGCCTCATCCTCGCCACGCCGGGCCTCATGGTCGGCGTGCAGACCTGGCGCCTGGCCGCGCTGCCCGGCTCCCGGCTGGACGTGCCACCGCATCTGAGCGTGCTCTACCCCTGGGTCGATCGCGAGCCGACGGAGGAGGACCACCTGCGGGTATGGGATGCCACCCGGGATCTGCGCCCCCTGATGATCACGTTTCGGGAGGTGGGCACGTTTCCCGGCTTCGTCTGGCTCCGGCCCGAGCCGCGGGACGCCGTGTGGGCCGTCTACCAGGCGGTGGCCGCGGCCTTCGCCGAGCTCGCCCCTTACGCCGGCAAGCACCCGCACGTGATCCCCCACCTGACGGTCGCCACCTGCGAGCCCGAGGAGACGCCGCGGCTGGCGGCCCGCGCGGCGGCCGCGCTGGCCGACGCCGAGGTCCCCGAGGTCGGTCCGTTCGGCGCGGAGGGGATCGACGTCGCGATGCGCCGAACCGAGGAGGAGCCGTTCGAGGTACGGCGCGTCGCCACCTTCGGCTAGGGGCGGGCCCTTTTTCGACCGCCCTCCCAAGGTGCGGGCCTATGCTCGGCTCCGCGTGAACACGCGGACCGCGACGCTCACCTGGACCGGGCGCCGGGTCGCCTTCGACGCCGAGTCAGGGACCCACCACCGTTTCCGCCTCGACGACGGTGACCCCTTCGGTGACGACACCGGGGTGCGGCCGACGGAGGCGCTGCTGGCCGCGCTCGGCGGCTGCACCGGCGTCAACGCCGTCCTGCTGCTCGACAAGTACCGGCAGCGCTTCCGGACCCTGGCGGTGGAGGTCGAGGGCGACCAGGCGGAGGAGTGGCCGAAGGGGTTCACCGCCATCCGCATCACGTTCGTGATCGGCTGGGAGGAGGACTTCGAACCAGATCCGGCAAAGGTTGGGCGCGCGCTCGACGACAGCTGTGAGCGCTACTGTCCGGTCCACGCCACACTGTCCGGGGGGGTGCCCATCACCCATCGTTACCGCGCCGCACCCGGCGACTAAGATGTTGGCCGTCGCTCCCCTCGGGGCCCGGCAGGGCTCAGCCCAGAATTGGAGGTTGCGTGCTCGGACAGTTCGTCCCGGTGGTCATCTTTCTGGTGCTCATCTTGCTGCTGGTAAGCGTGCTGCTCGGCCTCTCCTTCATCGCGGGACCGAGAAAGCCGCACCGCTCCAAGCTGGTGACCTATGAGTCCGGCATCGTTCCCGACACGCCCGGGCGCCAGCGCTTCTCGGTGCGGTTCTACCTCACCGCGATGCTGTTCATCATCTTCGACGTAGAAGCCGTCTTCTTCTATCCCTGGGCGGTCGTGCTCCACCAGCTCAAGTGGTACGGCGTGATCGAGATGTTCATCTTCATGGCGGTTCTCGCGATCGCGCTGGCACACATCTGGAAGAAGGGTGGATTCGAGTGGGAGTAGAGCAGCTCTACGACCTCCTGGGGGAGAACGTCCTCACCACCACCCTGGGCCGGATCGTCGGCTGGGGACGCGGCAACTCGATCTGGCCGGCGCAGTTCGGCCTCGCCTGCTGCGCCATCGAGATGATGTCCACGGCCGGCCCCCGGCTCGACCTGGCCCGGATCGGCTCGGAGGCGTTCCGTGCGTCGCCCCGTCAAGCGGACCTGATGATCGTGGCCGGACGGGTCGCTCACAAGATGGCGCCGGTGCTCCGCGAGATCTACGACCAGATGCCGGAGCCGAAGTGGGTGCTTTCGATGGGCGCCTGCGCATCCACCGGTGGTGTCTTCAACAACTACGCGATCCTGCAGGGTGTCGACAAGGTGGTGCCGGTCGACGTTTACGTCCCCGGCTGCCCGCCCCGACCCGAGGATCTCTTCAACGGGATCATGATCCTGCAGGAGAAGATCAAGGCGCAGGGGATCAAGCCCCAGCTATGAAGCGCGCCACGAGACTGCGCTGGCTCCCGACGAGATGACCGAACCGGACACGGCGGCCGCGCTTGCGCCCCGCCCCGACTGGGCCCTTGACGCCGGCGTGGTCGCGGGGGACGCCTGGATCAGTGTCGCTCCCGAACAGATCCGCCGTGCGTTGCAGGCGCTGCGGGATCAGGGCTTCAAGAACATCCTTTTCATGACCGCGGTCGACCACCTGGCGACGCCCGTCGCGTCCCCCCCGCCGGAACGCTTCGAGGTCGTCTACCAGCTGCGCGACGTGGAGCGCCACCTCGAGGTCCGGGTCCGAACCTTTCTTCCCGAAGAGAACCCGCACCTGGCGAGCGTGCAGGACCTGTATCCGCCTGCCGATTGGGACGAGCGTGAGACCTACGACCTCTTCGGCATCGTCTTCGACGGCCACCCCGACCTGCGCCGGATCCTGATGCCCGACGAGTGGGTCGGCCATCCGCTGCGGAGGGACTACCCGGTGGGCGGCGAGCCGGTCGACTTCAGCGAGGAGCACGAGAAGTGGCAGACCGCCCCGCCGGAAGCATGAGTCACCTCACCAGGCTCCGCAAGCTGCGCCTGGTGGGGACCCACGGTGAGGGGGCGCCAAGGTGACCGACCAGGAACTGCGCTCCACCATTCCACCGGGCCAGGGGATCACGATCGCCGACGAGCACGGCGAAACCACCGGCCGGCACGACATGGTGGTCAACTTCGGCCCTCAACACCCCTCGACCCACGGAGTGCTGCGGCTCATCGTCGAGCTCGACGGGGAGACCGTGCTTTCGGTGAAGCCCGTGATCGGCTACCTGCACACGGGTATCGAGAAGCAGATGGAGGCGCTGCGCTGGCAGCAGGGCGTGGTCATCACCGACCGCCACGACTACCTCTCGCCGCCGATCAACAACCTCTGCTACGCGCTCGCGGTGGAGAGGCTGATGGGGGTCGAGGCGACTCCTCGGGCGCAGGCGCTGCGAGTGATCATGTCCGAGCTGACGCGAATCGCCTCCCACTGTGTGTGGCTCGCCACGTCGTCCCTGGAGGTCGGCTCGCAGAGCCTCTACTTCTTCTGCTTCCGTGAGCGCGAGAGCATCCTCGAGATGAACGAGGAGATCTCCGGGTACCGCTTCCACACCTCGTACATCCGCCCGGGCGGTGTCTTCGCCGACGCGACACCGCGCTTCCTCGAGATGCTGGACGCCTTCATCGAGGCAATGCCGGCGCACGTCGACCAGTACGAGGAGGTTCTCACCTACAACCCGATCTGGCGCGCCCGGACCATGGGCGCCGGGCCCCTCTCGGCCGAGGACTGCCTGCGCCTGGGCGCGTCGGGCCCGATCCTCCGCTCCGCCGGCGTCAGGTGGGACCTGCGCAAGGACCGGCCGTACTCGGGCTACGACAACTACGACTTCGACGTCGTGACCGCCGACTCCGCGGACTCGTGGGGTCGCTACGTGGTGCGCATCGGGGAGCTCCGCGAGTCGACGAAGATTCTTCGCCAGGCTCTTGACCGGCTTCCGGGGGGGCCTGTCAACATCGACGACCGAAAGCTGCTGGCGCCTCCCCGCGAAGAGCTGGAGACCTCGATGGAGGCCGTCATCCACCACTTCAAGCTGTTCACCGAGGGCTACTCGCCCCCCGCCGGCGACGTCTACCAGGCGGTCGAGTCCGGCCGCGGTGAGAACGGTTGCTACATCGTGTCGGACGGGACCATGAAGCCTCGTCGCGTCAAGTTCCGCTCCACCTCCTTCGTGCACCTGCAGGCGCTGGAGCGAATGGCGGTGGGCCAGATGGTGGGCGACATGATCGTGACGATCGGCAGTACCGACACCATCCTGGGAGACGTCGACAGGTGAGCTCCCCAGCAAGCTGCGCAAGCTCCGTCTGGCGGAGGGCCCTGCGGTGAACGAGCGGATAGAGAGCATCCAGCTGTCCGAGAGGGCGCGGAACGACATCGCCGCCCTGCCACCCCGGTACCCGCAGGCCCGGAGTGCCGTGATGCCGGCGCTCGACCGGGCCCAGCAGGAGGTGGGCTGGCTGCCGCGCTCGGTGATGGAGGAGGTGGCGGGGCTCCTGCAGCTGGACCCCGGCTACGTCGAGGGCGTCGCCACGTTCTACACCCTCTTCCATCTCGCGCCCCAGGGTCGCCACCACTTCTATGTCTGCACCAACCTCTCGTGCGCGCTCCGCGGCGCCTACGACCGCGTCAGGCACCTGCGCCAGGTCACCGGAGCGACGGATCGGACGAAGCCGAGCCCGGACGGCGAGTTCCAGGTCACCGAGGTCGAGTGCCTGGGCGCCTGCGAGTACGCGCCCATGCTGCGTTACGACGAGGCATACCACTACGATCTGACCGACGAGAAGCTCGACCAGCTGGTCGCCGCCGCCCGCACCGACCGGGGCGGAGCGACTCCGGCGGACCCGTCGAGCACGCAGCCGGATCGAGGGGGAAAGTAGCTTGCCGACCGAGCTCCGCGGGTCACACGGCCCGGGCGAGAAGATCGTTCTCACGACCCACTTCGGTACCCCGGGCCTGGAGACTCTCAGCGGCTACCGGTCGCTCGGCGGCTATCGCGCGCTCGAGAAGGCGCTGTCGATGGAGCAGTCCGCACTCGTCGACGAGGTCAAGGCCTCGGGCCTGCGCGGGCGCGGCGGAGCGATGTTCCCGACCGGCCTCAAGTGGTCGTTCATGGCGCCTCCCGACGGCGGACCTCGCTACGTGGTGGTCAACGCCGACGAGTCGGAACCGGGTACCAGCAAGGACCGCTACCTGATGGAGAACTCGCCCCACATGTTCCTGGAGGGGGTTCTCATCGCGCAGTACGCGGTGGACAGCCACCAGGCGTGGGTCTACATCCGCGGGGAGTACGACCGCCCCCACCGGATGCTGGAGGCCGCGATCGCGGAGCTCCGAGAGGCGGGCATCATCGGCGAGCGGCCGTTCGGCAAGGAACATCCGCTGGACATCCGTCTGTACCACGGCCACGGCGCCTACATCTGCGGCGAGGAGACCGGTCTGCTGGAGTCGCTCGAGGGCAAACGCTCGCAGCCCCGGCCCAAGCCACCGTTCCCGGCCGTCCAGGGAGCCTGGGGCCGGCCGACGCTGATCAACAACGTGGAGACCCTCTCCACGGTGCCGTGGATCATCGAGCACGGGGGCGCCGAGTACGCCAAGCTCGGGACCGAGCGCTCGAAGGGGACGCGCCTGGTCTCGGTCTCGGGCCATGTCCAGCGCCCCGGGGTCTACGAGATCGAGTTCGGGGTGACGTTCGAGCACGTGATCATGGAGCTTGGGGGCGGCCCGCTTCCGGGGCGCAAGCTGAAGGCCTTCTACCCGGGAGGCAGCTCCGCGCCGATCATCCCGGCCACCAACCTGGGTCTGACCACCGACGCCGAGGCGCTGGCCGCGGCCGGATCGATGGCCGGCTCGGGCGGGGTCATCGTGGTCGACGACAGCTGGTCGATCGTGGAGGCCACCTACCGCCTGCTCCAGTTCTATGCCTGGGAGTCGTGCGGTAAGTGCACCCCCTGCCGGGTGGGCGGGAACTGGGCCCTGCGGACGTTGAAGCGAATTCTCGACGGCGAGGGATCGCCCGCCGACATCGAGATCCTGCGCCGGGTCGAGGTCTCGACCCAGGGGGGCCGCTGCCTGTGTGCCCTCGGCGACTCTGTGGGTCTGGTGCTGGGCGGAGCGCTGCGCCACTTCCTCCCCGAGTTCGAGGCCGCCATCAGGTGGCCGGCCACGACCCGCCGCAACACGGAGGTCCTGGCGAGTGCCTGACGCGCCGTCGCAAGACGTCACCCTGACCATCGACGGCCGGTCGGTGACGGTGCCGAGGGGCACGCTGGTGGTCGAGGCGGCGAAGCGCCTGGGGATCGAGATCCCGGTCTTCTGCTACCACCACAAGATGGACCCGGTCGGCGCCTGCCGCATGTGCGTGGTCGAGATCACGCCCGGTCCTCCGCGAGCGCAGACTGCCTGCACCTCCCCGGTGGCGCCGGGTATGAACGTGCTGACGAACAGCGCGATGGCGGTCGCCGCCCGCGCCGACGTGCTGGAGATGGAGCTCGCCAACCACCCCCTCGACTGCCCGGTGTGCGACAAGGGCGGGGAGTGCCCGCTCCAGGACTACACGTTCCGGCATGCGTACCCGGTGAGCCAGATCGACGCGCCGCGACTCCATTTCCAGAAGCCGATCCCGCTCTCGGAGCGGATCGCCCTCGACCGGGAGCGCTGCGTGCTCTGCTACCGGTGCACCCGCTACTACGACGAGGTCACCTGGGAGCAGGAGCTGACGGTCAACGAGCGGGGCGTCCGCTCCTTCATCACCAGCCAGTTCGACCAGCCTCTGCAGTCGTCGGTCAGCGGGAACATCATCGACCTCTGCCCCGTCGGCGCTCTCACCTCGCGCGTGTGGCGCTTCGAGTCCCGCCCCTGGGACATGGACCACACGGAGTCGGTGTGCACCAGGTGCTCGGTCGGCTGCAACGTGACGATGTGGCAGCGGCGCGGGGAGCTGGTCCGGATCACCTCGCATCAGAACGACGACATCGACGACGGCTGGATCTGCGATCGCGGACGGTTCGAGTACACGGACGTCAACCACAAGGACCGTCTGCAGGTTCCGACCGTCAAGGGCAGGGCGACGACCTGGGAGGAGGCGCTGGCGGCCGCGGCCGCGGGACTCCGTGGCAAGCGCGTCGGCATCTCCCTGCGCCGCGAGACCACCAACGAGGAGCTGTTTCTGGTCAAACGGCTGCTGGCGGGCCCCCTGCGTGGCGCCCGGGTGACGCTCGAGGGACGTACCCAGCTCCCTGCGCCCGACGGCCGCACGCTTCGCATCCGGGATCTGGACGCTGCGAAGACGATCGTGGTCATCGCCAGCGACACCCAGCGCGAGCTGCCGGTCCTGAACCTGCGGATAAAGAAGGCGTCGACCAAACGCTTCGCGAACCTGATCCTGGTGCACCCCGACGAGCTGGACCTGGATCGCGCGAGCCGCGACCGGCTCGACCACGTCCGCCCCGGGCCGGAGGGCACGGCCGCGGCAGTGCGGGCGCTCGCCGGACACCGCTGGCTCGGCGAGGGCACCGGCCCGATCGCGATCCTGTACGGGGACCTGGGAGGAACCGACGACGCGGGAGCCATCGCGAGCGCGGTGGAAGAGCTGGCGAGGGCCACCGGGGCGGGCGTCATGCCTCTCTACCGCAGCACCAACGAGCGGGCGGCGCTGGCGTTGGGCCTGGGCGCCCAGCCCGCGCGAGCTGGCGGGCGCGCAGGCACTGCTCACCGTCGGACCTCCGGTCGCGGCCATCCCCTCCTCGGTCAACTTCGTGGTCGCGCTGGACCACCTGCCCCGTCCGGAGCATCAGGCGGCGGACGTCGTGCTGCCCATCCCGAGCTTCGCGCAGACGCAGGGCAGCCTGACCAACCTCGAGGGCCACGTGCAGTGGCTCCGCCCGGTCCTGCCGGTCGAACCGCCCCTGCGTGAGACCTGGGACATCCTCCAGGAGCTGGGCGTCCGCCTCGGCAGCACGCTTCCGGAGTTCGTCGGCATCTTCCCACTGCAGCGCGAAGCGGCCCGGGCGGTGCCGGAGTTCGCGGTGCTCGCCGACCCGCCCGCGCCCGAGGCGCCGCCGCCGGCCGTGCTCCAGGGGCCCGCGCGTCCATGACGCGCTGCACGAAACCTGGCCGTTTCGGTCTCCGGGGTGGCCCGAGATGACGGCTCTCGGCGCGCTGCCGCTCCAGGCAGACGGCGGATACGGGGGCCCCAACCCGGGTGGCGTCTACACCAACGAGGTCGGGCACTGGATCTTCATCGTGGTGGGGATCATCATCCTGCTGGTGATCGTGCTCACCGTGGTGGCGAACTCGGTCTGGTACGAGCGGGTGTCGCTGGGCCGGCTGCAGCTTCGCCTCGGCCCCAACCGCGTCGGGCCCCACGGGTCGCTCCAGATCCCGGCCGACACGGTGAAGATGATCACCAAGGAGAGCTTCGCCCCCAACGGCGTCGACCTGGTCCTGTACCTGCTGGCGCCGGGGCTGATCGTCACGGCGTCGCTGCTGGTCTGGGCCGTGATCCCGGTCGGCTTCTGGTACGGCTGGACCTACTGGATCGCGAACCTCAACGTGGGGATTCTGTTCATCTTCGGGGTTGCGGCGATGAACGTCTACGCGATCCTGCTCGCCGGCTGGTCCTCGAACAACAAGTACTCGATGCTGGGCGGCCTGCGGGCGGCGGCGCAGCTCGTGAGCTACGAGATGGCGATGGGACTGTCGCTGGTCCCGGTGTTCATGATCGCCCACTCGGTGACGCTCCAGTCGATCGCCACCTACACCGTCCACTGGGGTCCGTATCAGGGCCCGATCCCGCTCATCATCCTGGCCCCGCTGTCCTTCGTGATCTTCGTCATGTCGCAGATCTCCGAGATCAACCGGGCGCCCTTCGACCTGCCCGAGGCGGAGCAGGAGCTGATCGGGGGTTACCTCACCGAGTACTCGGGGCTCAAGTTCCTCTGCTTCTACATCGGCGAGTACATCAACCTGGTCACCGCGTCCACCTTGATCACGCTGATCTTCCTGGGCGCGTGGTACCCCACCTTCACCTGGTTCCCCGCCTTCATCCCCTTCCTGATCAAGGTGCTGGCGGTCCTGTTCCTCATGTTCTGGCTGCGCAGCACGTTCCCGCGGCTCCGCTACGACATGCTGATGCGCCTGGGGTGGAAGCTTCTGCTCCCGCTGGCCCTGCTCAACGTAGCGGTGACCGCGGTCGTCCTGGTCGCCGTGGGAGGTTAAGGAAGAGGATGACCGACGACCACTCCAGCCACTCCGAGACCCAGCAGTCGGTGTTCGAGGACATCCGCGGGCTCGCCCGCGGCATGAGCACCACGCTGCGCCAGTCGATGAGCCGGCCGATCACGATCGAGTACCCCGAAGAGAAGGTGCCGGTCAGCCAGCGGTACCGGGGCCGGCACTACCTGCGCCGGTACGAGAACGGGCTCGAGCGCTGCATCGGCTGCCAGCTCTGCTCGGCCTCCTGCCCGGTCGGCTGCATCCTGGTGATCGCGGCCGAGAACACGGTCGAGCACCGCGTCAGCCCCGGCGAGCGCTACGCGAAGGTCTACGAGATCAACGAGCTCCGGTGCATCTTCTGCGGCTACTGCGAGGAGGCTTGCCCGGTGCAGGCGATCGTCCTGGGGCCTGAGTACGAGCTTTCCGACACCAGCCGCGACGAGTTCATCTACACCAAGGAGCGGCTCCTGGAGCCCGATCCGACCGGCTCCGACTCGCCGGCCGGCACGCCCGAGAAGAACCGGGAGAGCGGCCACTCGTGACGCCCTCCACGAAACTCTGCAGGCTGCCCACTCCCGTGGGCTTGGCGGGTGCCGCGGGATGATACTGGCCCAGCTCATCTTCCTGGTCCTGGCGGCGATCTCGGTCGTGGGCGGCGTGTGCATGGTGGCATTCCGGCAGCCGGTGAAGTCGGTGCTGGCGCTGGTCGTCGTCATGCTCGCGCTGGCCGTCCTCTTCCTGCTCCTGCAGGCCCAGTTCGTGTTCATCGCCCAGGTGATCGTCTACACCGGGGCCGTGATGGTGCTGTTCCTGTTCGTGGTCGCGCTGCTCGGGCCGATCCGCGAGCGGATGACGCAGCGCCTCGGTAGATGGCACCTGGCGCTGGCGCTGGTGCTGGCGATCGTCCTCTTCGGCATGCTGTACGAGATCCTCGGCAGCGTCACCTTCCGAACCCCCAAGCACGCGGACCTCTCCACCTTCGGCTCCATCCAGTCGATCGGTGCCGGTCTGTTCGGGCCCTTCCTTTACCCGTTCGAGCTGACCTCGGTGCTCCTGATGGTGGCCGCGATCGGTGCCATCTACCTGAGTCGCGGCGGTCGCGGGGCCCGCGAGGCCCGGCAGGAGCGGGGCCCGGCGCAGGTGCGCGGTGGCCCTTCCCTTCCGGGCCGCCCGGCGGCTCCGCTCACCTCCGAGCCGCCCCCCGAGCACCTGGCGCCGGAACGGCCGCAGGAACCGGTGGGTGCCGGGTCCGCCGAGGAGGGCCAGGATGGCTGAGCCGCTGCTGGCCGGCTCCGACATGATTCAGGTCGGTGTCATCGGGTCGATCCCCGTCTCCTGGTTCCTGGGCCTCGCCGCCTGCCTGTTCGCGATCGGGGTCCTCGGCGTGATGGTCCGCCGGAACCCGATCGTGATCCTGCTCTGCACCGAGCTCATGCTCAACGCGGTCAACCTCACGCTGGTCTCGTTCTCCCGCCAGCTCCAGGACCTGCAGGGCCAGCTGTTCGCCCTGATGGTGATCGTGGTGGCCGCGGCCGAGGCGGTGGCCGGGCTGGCGATCCTGGTCAACATCTTCCAGACCCGCGATCTCGACGACGTCGACGATCTCAGCGAATTGAAGGGCTAAGGAGGGCGAATGCCTTTGGGGGTGCTGGCTGCGCTGGTCCTCGCGCTGCCGACGGCAGGCGGCCTGGTCCTGGCGCTGCTCGGGCGCCGGCTGCCGCGCGCCGCGGTCAGAGTGATCGGGCCGGGCGTGGTCTGGGTGGCCTTCCTGTGCGCGGTGGGATTGTTCATCAACTCGCTGTCCGACGCCACTCCGCACTCCTTCACCTACTGGACGTGGATCGCGAGCGGGCGCTTCGTAGTTCCGTTCGAGCTCTACGTCGACCGGCTCTCGATCTACATGGCGCTGATCGTGACCGGGGTCGGCGGGTTGATCGTGACGTACTCGCTGGGGTACGTGGCGCACGAGGACGAGACCAGCTTCGCCCGCTTCTTCTGCTTCATGGACGTCTTCATCCTGTCCATGCTGCTGCTGGTCCTGGCCGGGAACTTCGTCTTCCTGATCGTCGGCTGGGCCGGGGTCGGCCTCTCGTCCTACCTGCTGATCGGGTTCTGGTACTGGCGCCACGCGGCTGTGGTGGCCGCGCGCAAGGCCTTCATCATGAACGTGATCGGAGACGCGGCCCTGATCCTGGCCACCTTCTCGATCTGGGTCAACACCCGCCAGGTGAGCTACCACGGCGTCTTCGCCGCCATCCCCCACGTGGACAAGCCGTGGCTCGAGGTGACCTGCTTCCTGCTCCTGGTGGCAGCGGTCGCGAAGTCGGCACAGCTACCGCTCCACACCTGGCTGCCCGACGCCATGGAAGGCCCGACGCCGGTCTCCGCCCTGATCCATGCCGCGACCATGGTCACCGCCGGGGTCTATCTGGTCGCGCGGATGCACATCCTCTACGACGTCGCCGTCTACGCTCACGACACGGTCGCCATCATCGGCGCCCTGACCGCGATCTTCGCGGCCAGCATCGCGATCGTCCAGACCGACATCAAGCGCGTGCTCGCCTACTCGACCATGAGCCAGATCGGCTACATGGTGATGGCGGTCGGGCTCAGCGAGTACTCGGCGGGCATGTTCCACCTGCTGTCCCACGCCTTCTTCAAGGCGCTGCTCTTCCTCGCGGCCGGCAACGTGATCCATGCCATGGCCGACGAGCAGGACATCCGCAAGTACGGCGGGCTGCTCCGCCAGCTGCCGGTCACGTCCATCTGTTTCCTGGTGGGCGCGCTCTCGCTCTCCGGGATCCTGCCTTTCGTGGGGTTCTGGTCCAAGGACATGATCCTGGGCGAGGAGTTCAGCCGGGACAGCCCGCTGTACTTGAGCCTCTGGGCGGTCGGTGTGGTGACCGCGTTCATGACGGCCTTCTACACCGGCCGGCTGTGGTGGATCGCGTTCATGGGCAAGCCGAGTCGCGAGCGCCCGGTCGAGCACCCGCACGACGCGCCCCCGGTGATGCTGATCCCGGTCATCATCCTGGCCGCTCTGACCTGCGTCGGCGGCTTCCTCCAGGTCTCCGCGCTGTTCGGGACGGCAGGCCCCCAGGACATCTCGACCTACCTGGAGCCGGTGGTGGGGACGCTCTCCTGGTCCGACAGCCCGTACGAAGACCCCGTCACGATCGCGATCTTGATCGTCGCGGCGATCTTCTTCGTGCTGCCGTACTTCTTCTATGTGGCCCCCCGCCGGTGGCCCACCTGGTCGCGCGCGGTGCCCTGGGCACAGAGGCTGCTGGAGCACAAGTACTACGTCGACGAGCTCTACGGCGCGCTCTTCGTGCGAACCACCGACGACATGGCTCAGATCGGCGACAGCGCGATCGAGATCCCGCTCCTGGACGGCGCCTCGACCGCCGTCTCCACCGCGGCGACCGGCAGCGCGACCCGGTTCTCCCTGCTCGAGAACGGTTACTTCCGGAGCTATATGGTCGTGTTCGTGATCGGGGCGCTGATCGCCGTGCTCATCACCCTGACGGGGCTGTAGGCGATGCTCCTGACCGCCATCTGGCTGCTCCCGCTGGTCGGCGCCGTGCTCGTCGACCTGCTGCCTCGGGCCTACGCTCGGTGGGCCGGCATCGCGATCGCGGTCGTCGAGCTGGCGCTTACGCTCGCGGTGGCGATCGCGCTGGTCCCGAATCACACCGGTTTCCAGTTCGTGGTCGACCTGCCCTGGGTCCCGCAGTACGGGATCTCGTACTCGCTGGGCGTGGACGGTCTCAATGTCTGGCTCCTCGTCCTGAACTCGGTCCTGACCCTGGTCGGGCTGTTCGTCACTCCCGTCGACACCCAGCGCATGCGCGGCTTCGTGGCGCTCATGCTGGCGCTCGAGGGCGCGATGGCGGGCGTCTTCCTGGCCACCGACCTGCTGCTCTTCTACGTCTTCTGGGAGGCGCAGCTGATCCCCGCCTACTTCCTGCTCTGGCTCTGGGGCGAGGGCAGGCGGCCGGATCGGGCGGCACTCAGATTCGTGATCTACACGCTGGTCGGATCGCTCTTGATGCTGGTCGGCGTGATCGGCGAGTACGTGTTCGCCGGGAACGGGTCGCACACGTTCGACCTCGCCACGCTCGCCGCGCACCCACCGACGCCCGCGATCCAGTTCGGCCTCTTCTTCGTCTTCACGCTCGCGTTCGTCATCAAGGCGCCGATCGCGCCGTTCCACTCCTGGCTTCCGACGGCATACCGAGCGGCTCCGATCGGCTTCCTGGTGCTGCTGGCCGGGACCATGGGCAAGACCGGGCTCTACGCGCTCCTGCGCATCGTGCTGCCTCTGTTCCCCCACCCCGTCCTGTGGTGGAACTGGCAGGACGTGATGCCCGCGCTGGCGATCTTCTCCATCCTCTGGGGGGCGCTGATGGCGATCAACCAGCGCGACATCAAGCTCCTGGTGGCCTACTCCTCGGTCTCCCACATGGGATTCATCCTGCTGGGGATCTTCTCCTTCACCGAGCAGGGTGCCCAGGGTGCGGTGATCCTCATGATCTCCCACGGGCTGACGATCGCCGCGCTGTTCCTCATCGTGTCCTGGATCGAGCGGCGAACCGGGACCCGGGACCGGTCGGTGCTGAGCAACCTCGCGCCGCGGATCCCGGTGCTTGCCGGGGTCTTCCTGGTCGTCACGTTCGCCGCCGCCGGCTTACCCGGTCTGTCGGGCTTCGTGGGCGAGTTCATGACGCTTTTCGGGGCCTGGCAGCAGGCGCCCTGGGAGGCGGTGGTGGCCGCGATCGGCCTGGTGCTGGGCCCGCTCTATCTGCTGCGGGCCTTCCAGGGCGCGGTCTACGCTCCGCCAGGACAGGATCCCCCGCCCGGCCATCCGCCCCGCCAGCTACCTGGCCCCTGAGCGCATGCCGGACCTGACCTGGGGCGAGGGCTGGGTGATGGCCCCGCTGATCGGCCTCATGTTCCTGATCGGCCTCTTCCCGATCATCCTCACGCACGCGATGAGCGCGCTCGGCCTCGTCCTGCACTTCCCATGGAGCTGAGCGAGGTGCTATGAGCGTGCTGGAACTCGCCGCGGTCGCCGTGCCCGGCTACTCGTGGAGCCAGGCGTGGCACGACCTCTCTCAGATCCTCCCGATCTCGATCCTGATCCTGGCGATCATGGTCACGATCCTGGCCGACCTGGTCACCCCGCGGGGTCTCCGCTCGACCGTGGTCGCGGGCATCTGCCTCCTCGCCTATCTCGTGGCCGGGATCGTCGCCGCCTTCCGTTGGGGGCTGGGGACCGGCGGCTCCGCCTACTACGGAATGGTCTCCGGCGACCGCTTCGCCGCCTACTTCCAGGTCTTCTTCTGCGTGCTCGGGATCCTGACCGTGATCGTCTCCGAGCCCTACCTCCGTCGCCGAAGGCTGCTCGGGCCCGAGTTCCACATCCTGGTCCTGGCCGCCACCGTGGGAATGATGGGCCTGGCCGCGGCGACGTCCTTGGTCACCGTCTTCCTCTCCCTGGAGACGTTCAGCGTCGCGCTCTACATCCTCTGCGGGTGGGCCCGCCGGGACTCCCACTCGCAGGAGTCGGCCGCCAAGTATCTGCTGGTGGGAAGCGTGGGGTCGGCCTTCCTCCTCTACGGGATCGCGCTCACCTATGGCGCCACCGGCCGCTGCAGGTGGCGGCGGTGGTGCATGCGGTGGCGGCCATGGGCAACCCGCTCAACAACCCGTTGCTGACGATCGGGATCGCGCTGATGGCGATCGGGTTCGGCTACAAGGTCTCGGGCGCGCCGTTCCACCAATGGACGCCGGACGTCTACCAGGGGGCGCCGCTGCCGGTCACCGCCTTCATGTCGGTGGGGACCAAGGCGGCCGCGTTCGCGATGATCCTCACCGTCTTCAACGACGCGCTGGCCGGGGCCGCCGACGAGTGGCGTGCGATCCTCGCCTTCGTCGCGGTGGTCTCGATGTGCCTCGGCAACCTGGCCGCGCTCGTGCAGCAGAGTCTGAAGCGAATGCTGGCCTACTCCGGTATCGCCCAGGCCGGCTACGTGCTGGTGGGGCTGGTCGGGAGCGGGCCGCAGGCGTTCTCGTCCGTGCTCTTCTACCTTGCCGCGTACCTGTTCATGAATTTCGGAGCCTTCGCGGTGCTGATCGTGCTCTCCGGGTCGGAGGTGGACGTCGACCGCTTCACCGACCTGGACGGGCTCGGGCGCCGGCATCCGATGCTGGGCCTCCTGCTCACGATCTTCATGCTCTCCCTGGGTGGGTTCCCGCCCTTCGTCGGCTTCTTCGGCAAGGTCTTCCTGTTCCAGGCCGCGATCCAGGGTGGGTTCACCTGGCTGGTCGTGGTCGCGGTTCTGGCCAGCGTGGTCTCGGTCGCGTACTACATGCGGGTCGTGCTGCACGTATGGTCGCCCGCGGTGGGAAGACGCGAGGTGCCGGCGCCGCGGCTTGCCGTGGGGACGGTGGTGGTGTCGGGGGTGCTCTCCCTGGCGCTCGGCATCTACCCGTCGCTGCTGCTCGGGGCGGCGATCTACAGTGCGGGCGCGGGACTGGTTGCGGGAAGATAGGAGCCGATGAGCGAATCGGTCCCGACCGCCCAGGTCCCGGACGCGCTGGGCGACCCGCACGCACGGCACCAGTTCTCGCTGAGCCGGGCCTACCGCGACCACTTCGGAGGCAGCCCGCGCGCGGAGCGGATGTTCCTGGCCTCGGTGGCGTTCTTCCTGGGGTTCGGCGCCGCCCGCACGATCACGCACATGATCCGGGCCAACGTGCCTCCCTTCCACAACATGGAGGTCGGCGGCCGGCACCTTCATCACATGGTGTTCGGGATCGGGGGACTGCTCGGCATCGGCTACCTGTGGCTGCTGCTGGTGGGCACCGACCATCGCCAGGGTCGCGACCGCCTCCCGGGTCACGGCGGGGGTGTTCGGGTTCGCGGCGGCGCTCACGCTCGACGAGTTCGCGCTCTGGCTCAACCTCCAGGACGTCTACTGGGCGAAGCAGGGCCGCGCCTCGGTCGACGCGGTGGCGGCGTTCGGTGGCCTGCTCTCGATCGGGGTCTGGGGCGGGCCCTTCTTCCGGAACCTGCTCCACGAGGCCCAGCGGGTCACCCGGCGCATCTGACCCCCCTCCCCCTCTGCCGTTTGCTAGCGAATAGGGTCTAGAGCCGCGCGGTTGACACCCACCTGCTAGCAAACGGGGCACGCCGTTAACGAAACGGTGGGCGGACCGTGGTTGGGCGATCGTGTGCCGGTGTCACGACGAAGTTTTGTGCCTGAAGCGTTGAAGTCCGGAGTGTTCACCGTGAGGCAGGCTCGGGATGCGGGCGTGAGCCGCGATCAGCTGCGAACCTCGGCCTGGCGGCGTGTCTCCTACGGCTGGTATCGCTGGGTGGGGTACCCGGGCAGCGACGATCTCCTGCCTGGCGACCATCGCCTGCGGGATGCCACCGGTCTTCGCCTTCTCGGGGATCACCGCTGCCGTCCTGTACGGACTGGACCTGCGTCCTGGACGGCGCCCGGAGGTGATCGTCCCGCCGCACTCCGTCGTCACCGAACGGGTTGACGCTGTTGTTCACCGGATCGACCTACGGCCCGAGGACATCTGTCAGAGAGCGGGGGTTCCCGTGACCAGCCCCGCACGCACCTGCTTCGATCTTCCGAGTCGCCTTTCGCTGACCGAGGCCGTGGTCGCGATCGACGCCGCGCTTCAAGCGCAGCTGCTGACGCACGAGCAGCTGCGGAGGTATGTGTTCGGCTCATGACCATGTGAAGGGTGTCGTCAATGCCCGGCGCGTGTTGGGCTTCCTCGAACCGAAGAGCGAGTCGCCGATGGAGTCCCGCCTCCGCATGCTCCTGGTGCTGGCCGGCCTTCCGCGGCCGGAGGCTCAGGTCTCGCTCTGCGATTCGCAAGGCCGGTTCGTCGCCCGCCCGGACCTTTACTACCCCGAGGCCAGACTCGGCCTCGAGTACGACGGTGAGAACCACCGCGACCGGCTGACTGCCGACAACCGCCGTCAGAACCGGCTGCACCAGATCGGTGTCTCTCTCCTGCGCTACACGGCCCCAGACCTGCGGGAGAGACCGGCCGCCATCGTCGCCGAGGTGCGTGACGCCGTCCGTGCACGGATGGGTGCTAACGGCGCCTCGATGGGACCCATCCGCTAGCAAACGGCGAATTGTGTGGGGGTCAGGGGTCAGCCCCCGCTGGTGGCCCGGAGGACGAGCAGGCGGTCGCCGGGGGTGAGCGGGGTGTCGAGCGCGTTCCGGACGTCCTCCTCGTTGAGGAAGAGGTGCAGGTGCGGGCGCAGCGCACCGGCTTCGTCGACCAGCTGGGACCGGAGCAACGGGTGACGCGAGAATGCCCTCTCCAGCGCGGACCGGACCGTCGGCCCCTCCGCAGCCAGCCGGCGCTCGCCGTCGCAGAACGACGCCAGGGTCTGCGGAAGGGTGAGCGACGCCATCGACCGCTCAGGTCTCGAGCGCGAAGACCGACTGCACCCGCGGCAGCCGGCCCGGCAGCGCCTGCCAGTGCTCGCCCAGGTCCAGCGTCGCGTACACGTCCCCGCCCGTGGTGCCGAAGTAGATCCCAGGCTCCTCCTCGTGGTCGACGGTCATCGCGCTCCTCAGCACACCCTGGTAGACGCCCTGACGCAGACCGTTGGCCGTCGCCTGCCAGTGATCGCCGCCGTCATCGGTGCGGTAGACGGCGGCCCGCCCACCAGGGAAGACGCGGTTCGAGTCGCCCGCCAGCGGTGCGATGAAGAGCGTGCCGGGCCGCCGGGGGTGCGCCACCATGGGGAAGCCGAAGTGGCTGGGTAGTCCCTCTTCGATGCGCTCCCAGTGGTCACCCGAGTCCAGCGAGCGGTAGACGCCGACGTGATTCTGCTGGTAGAGCCGGCTCGGGTCGATCGGATCCTGCACCAGTGAATGCACACACCTCCCGATCTCGGGATACTTCGGCGCCTCCTCCGGGTCAGGCGCCCCGACGCCCTCGTTCTTGACTGCCCAGGTGGCACCACCGTCGTCGCTCCGGAAGACCCCCACGGCGGAGATCCCGACGTAGAGACGGTCAGGCTGCGCCGCGTCGGGGACGATCGAGTGGGCGCAGAGCCCGCCGGCGCCGGGCTCCCAGCCCGGGCGCGTGGGATGGCCTTCCAGACCCTCGTTCAGTTCCCACTCCGATCCGTCCGGGCTCGCGAACAGGGCGGCCTCTGCCACCCCTGCCAGCGTGCCTCCGTCGGGTGCCGCCGCCAGGGACCAGACCTGGACCAGCCGCCGGTCCGACCCATCGGGAAAACCCGGGCTCGGCGCCGGCTCCCAGGTCTTGCCGAGATCGGTGCTCCGCTCCAGGTGGGCTCCGAAGAACGCATTGGAGAGACCCGCCCACAAGGTCGGCGGATCGGTGCGGGTGTCCGCCCACACCCGATACACCTCCCACTCGCTTGTGCACCGGCTCCCGGAGTCGCCAGGTGGTCCGCGCGGGATCGCCCTCCACCCGGAACAGCCCTTTGCTCGTCCCCACCAGCAACGTCACCATGTGCGCGCCTCCCAGACCACCGCCGTGTCGGAAGGGGATGCTAGCACACCTATGTGGACGTTGTACACATCTCAGGTGTGACTACCGAAACCTCCGGAGTGTGACTACTCGAGCTCGGGAACGTGGAACGGGTTCTCGCGCACCGCGTCCTCCGCGAAGTGGCAGGCGACGGTGTGGAGGGCACCGTTGGCGGCGACGCTGCGCAGGGCCGGCACCTCGGTGCGGCACCGATCCTGGGCGAGCGGACATCGGGTATGGAACCGGCAGCCCGGTGGCGGCGCAAGCGACGACGGAACCTCCCCCGACACCACCACCCGCTCCCGCTCCCGCGCCAGCACCGGGTCCGCCACCGGCACCGCGGCGAACAGCGCCTGCGTGTACGGGTGGTGAGGCGTCGCGTAGAGCTCGTCGCGATCCGCCAGCTCGACGATCTGACCCAGATACATCACCGCCACCCGATCGCTCATCTCACCGACAACCGCCAGGTCGTGCGCGATGAACAGATAGGACAGGCCGAGGCGGTCCTGCAGGTCGCTGAGCAGCTGCAGGATCTGTGCCTGGATCGAGACGTCGAGCGCCGACACCGGCTCGTCGAGCACCAGCAGCGCCGGCTCGGCGGCCAGCGCGCGGGCGATGCCGATCCGCTGACACTGTCCGCCGCTGAACTCATGCGGGTACCGGCCGGCAGCGTCCGGGGGCAGCCCGACCAGGGACAGCACCTCGGCCACCCGCTCCCCACGCTTCGACCGCGGAAGGATCTGGTGCACCATAAGGGGCTCAGCGACAAGCGCTCCGACCGTCAGCCGCGGGTTCAGTGAGCCGACCGGGTCCTGGAAAACGATCTGCATGCGGCGGCGCAGGGCCTCCAGATCCCGCGCGGAGATCTGCCCCAGGTCGGTGCCCTCGAAGCGCACCGTGCCCCCCGTCGGGCGGTCGAGGAACAGCACGGTGCGCCCGGTCGTGGTCTTACCGCATCCGCTCTCGCCGACCAGGCCCAGCGTCTTGCGGCTGTCGAGGGTGAAGCTGACTCCGTCGACGGCGTGCACGGTCTCTCGACTGCGGATGATTGCGCCTTCACCCCGGATGTTGTAGTGAACTACCAGGTCACGGACGTCCAGGATCGGGACGGCCGGCGAGCCGTTGGCGGGGGCTCCAGATGTCGCGGCAGCGTTCATCGCTTCGTCACTCCGTCCGTGACCGGGTGCCAGCAGGCCACCGGATGGCCGGGCAGGAACTCCTCCAACGGAGGGGTCTCGGTCACACATTGGTCGGTGGCTCGCTCACAACGGGGGGCGAACGGGCACCCTGTCACGACGCGGGTCACCTGAGGCGGCAGGCCGGGGATGGCGTAAAACGAACGCGTCCGCTTTCGCATGAGGCGCGGGACGCATCGCAGCAGCCCGACTGTATAGGGGTGCGTAGGACGGGCGAACAGGTCGTCGACCGTCGCCGCCTCCATCACTCGCCCGGCGTACATCACGACCACCCGGTCGCAGTGGCCGGCGACGATGCCGAGGTTGTGGGTGATGAGGATCGAGCCGATATTCGCGTTCCGGACCAGTCCGTCGATCAACTCCAGGATCTGGGCCTGGATCGTGACGTCGAGCGCCGTCGTGGGCTCGTCCGCGATCAGAAGCCTTGGCTGGCAGGCCATGGCGAGCGCGATCATCACACGCTGGCGCTGGCCGCCCGACAGCCGGTGCGGATACTCGCGCATCCGCGTGGCCGGGTCCGGGATGCCGACCGAGCGCAGCAGCTCCACGATGCGGGTGTGTGCGGCAGCACCCGACAGCCCGAGATGGAGAGACAGCACCTCCCTGAAGTGCGCCTCGACGGTGAGCACCGGGTTCAACGAGGCGAGAGGGTTCTGCGAGATCATGGCGATCTGCCGCCCGCGGACATGGGTGAGGCGCGACTCGGGAAGGTGCAGGAGCTCTTGTCCGTCGAACAAGACCTGGCCGTCGTCATAGCGCCCAGGCCACGGGACCATGCGCATGATCGACAGCGCGGTCACGCTTTTGCCCGAGCCGCTCTCCCCTACAACTCCGAGCCGTTCGCCGGCGTCAACGTGCATGGTGAGGCCCTGTACGGCGTAGATCGTGTTCTGCCGCAGCGGGAATGACACCCGCAGGTCGCGTACGGCCAGCAGCGGCGCCTTGGCTCTGCCGGCTCCAGGCTCCGCGTGCGCGGAGACCGTCGCCACCGATCGTCTGTCTGCCGAGGAGGTCACCGCCTGTTACCTCGAAGTCGGGTCGAGGGCGTCACGCAGCCCGTCACCTGCGAAGCTGAAGCTCAGCGTCGCGAGCGCGATGCAGAAGATCGGAACCAGCGCGACCCAGGGCGCCACCGCGAGGTACTGCTCACCGTCGTTGATCATCTTGCCCCAGTCAGCGAGGGGATCCTGGACCCCGAGACCCAGGAAGCTGAAGCCGGCCGCGGCGAAGATGGTGGCTGGGATCTGCTGGACGAAGAAGACCACGATCGGGCCCATCGCGTTGGGGAGGATGTGAATCCAGATGATGCGCTGGCTGGGAACCCCCAATGCGCGGGCGGCCTGGACGAAGTCGCGATCCCGGAGCATGAGGTACTGCGCTCGAGCAAGACGCGCGAACCCCACCCATCCGAGGACGCCCAGGAAGAGCGTCAGCTTCAGGAGGCCACTGCCGAAGAGAGAGATCAGGAGCAGAGCGAGCAGGATCGTCGGGATCATCGTGAAGATCTCGAACCACCGCAGCGTGATGAAGTCGAAGATCCCACCGAACCAGCCGGCCAGGATGCCGATCGGCAGCCCGATCACCAGCCCGATCACTGGCGCCCCGATGGCGATGAACATCGAGGTGCGCGCCCCGTACATGGCTCGGCTCAGCATGTCCCGGCCAAGCTGATCGGTGCCGAAGAGGTGCTCCGGGCCCGGCGGCTGCAGCGATTGACTGAGGTTGGTCTGCGCATAGCCGTAGGGAGCGAGCAGTGGCGCGAGGACCGCGACCACGAGAATCAGTATCGCGACCACGCCGCTGACCAGGGCGAGGCGGTTGCGACGGAAGCGATACCAGGCCGCCCACCAGTATCCGGCATGGGAGCGGCGGGCGCGTAGGGGCTGCGGCGCGGCGGCGGTGACACTCATTGCGACAATCCCTCGAGTCGCACCCGCGGGTCGACGATCGTGTACGCGACGTCACTGAGGATGTAGCAGGTCCCCCAGAGCGCGGCCACGATCAGAACCAGGGCCAGGATCAGCGGATAGTCACGGTGCAGGCTGGCGGTCGTGAAGTAGCTGCCCAGACCCGGCAGCGCAAACGTCGCCTCGATGAAGATGGACCCGGTCAGGATGTTGGGAATGCTGGGTCCCATGATCGTGATCAGCGGTATCAACGACGTCCGCAGGATGTAATGGACCGTGACCCGCCACTCCGGAAGGCCGCGCGCGCGGCCCATCCGGACGTAGTCGGTGTAGGTGACTTCTAGAGTGCTCGCCCTCGTATAGCGCGCCATCAGCGCCATCGGGTAGAGCGCAAACGCAAGGACGGGAAGAATCAGGTCCTGAGGCTGGCCCCAGCCTCCGCTCGGGAGCCAGCCCAGTTCGACCGCGAAGATCGTAATCAGCAGATATCCCACCACGTAGTTGGGCAGCGCGATCCCGGCCGTCGAGACGACCGAGGTCAGCACCCAGTCGATCCAGGTGTTGTGCCTGAGCGCGGCGATGCACCCGATCGCCATGCCGAAGACGTATGACACCAGGATCGTGAGGACCCCGACCGTCAGCGTGATCGGCCAGGCCCTCCCGATCAATTGTGTGACGGTCATCGTCGGCTGCTCGAACGGGATGCCGAAGTCGCCGTGGAGCAGCGCCCAGAGCCAGTTCAGGTACTGCCGCCAGATCGGCTGATCGAGACCGTACTTGTGCTCGATGTTGTGCATCGCGAAGGGCGGCAGCGGCTGCTGTGTCATGTCGAACGGCCCACCCGGCACCGCGTGCATGAGCGCGAAGATGAGCATCGTCATGACGAGCATCACCGTCAACAGCGTCACGAAACGCTGCGCGAGGTAGAAGACCATTGCGCTCTCTCAGCCGTTGCTCACGAGCCGAGGCCGCTGACACTTTGCCGGTCGGACCCGCTCACGCTCTGGTTGACGAAGAGCTGCTCCATGGAGGTTGTCAACGTCGCAAATCCAGGCCACTGGATTCCGTCGTAGCCGTACTTCTCCTGCTGCAGCGCCTTTCCGTCCATGAAGGGCTGGTAGTAGTAGCCGTAGAGGAGGTGGAAAACGAACACAGCCGGTGCTTGTTGGGTGAGCAGGACTTGTGCTTGCGTGTAGATCTGAGCCCGCTTGGTGGGGTCGCTCTCTGCCGCTCCCTGGGCCAGTAGGGCGTCGTACTGCGCGTTGTCCCAGTTGTGCCGGCCGCCACCCTTGTAGACGCTCATCATGTTCGAAGCGTCGAAATAATCCATGCCGTATTGGACGAAGCCCATGTCGATCTGGGTCGGCTTAGCGTTCATGCGCGTGTAGAAGGTCGTCTTGTCGAGCTCTTGCAGCTGGATGTTGATGCCCAGCACCTTGTTCCAGTTCGCTGTCAAAGCCTGGACGACCGACTCGAAGTTCCCCTGCGCGAACTGCCACCAGCTGAACGTGACCTGCGGGAAACCCTTGCCCCCGGGATATCCGGCCTCTGACAGAAGAGACTGTGCCTTCTGTGGGTCGTAGTTGGTAAGCGGCTTCAGGGGGTCCGTCACCGCAAACGGATAGCCGGGCATCATGAAGCCATAGGCGGGAATCGCGAGCGGGGCCAGCAGGCTCTTGATGATGGTGTCGCGATCGACCGAGTGAGCCAGGGCCTGGCGAACCTTGATGTTGTCGAACGGCGCCTTGGTGACGTCGAAGAACGCATACTGGACCTCGAAGTCGTTTGCGTTCTTGTACAGGCGAAGGTTCTTCGTCTTCGAGTTCGTTTTCGCGGTCTTCAGGTCCAGGGGTGTCAGGCCGATGGTATCGATCTCGCCGGTCTGGAATCGCGGCAGCATGTCTCCGCCGGCGTAGATCTTGCCCACCTGGTTCTCGATCCAGGGCTTGAAGGGGCCCGTGTACTTCTTGTTTGGGCCCAGGATCACCTCGGCCGTGGGGTCGAACTTGGTCAAGGTGTAGGGACCGCACGTGACAACCGTGGAGGGGTCGATGTTGTACGTGCCCGATCCGTACTTGTTGAGGGCCGCCGCAGACATCACCTGCGTGTAAAGGCAGGCCGAGGGCATGAAAGCGATCGGGCCGTCAGTCGCGAACACGACACTGTACTTGTCGGTGCCCTGGGTGACGCCGATCGAATCGACCGGCATTGAGCCCTTCGTAGCCTCGGTGTAGTTCTTGATCACGCCCGACCAGAACCAGGTGAAGTCCCAGGCATGCTTGGGGTCGGCCGAGTAGCGCATGGTCTCCACCCAGTCGGCGGCAGTCACCTCGTTCCCGTCCGACCACATGACGCCGGGCCGGATCTTGAACGTCCAGGAGAGCATGTCGGACGATTGCTCCCAGCTGGTGGCCAGACCCGGCTGGATGTTGAAGTCCTGGTCGATCCGGACCAGCGGGATACCGAAGTTGTCGGCGAGCGGGGCGCGCGAATAGACGGTCTCGTAGAAGTCGAGCGCCTTGTAGCTGGCACCCGTGGAGTCGTTGGGTTGCGAGTAGAACTGGGCGCTTGCGGGGGCCGAACCCGAGGGCAGCGTGGCCCCGAGCGCGTTCTTGCTTCCGGCTCCGCTCGGACCGCTGGAGCTCCCGTTCGAGCCGCAAGCGGCGAGCAAGAGTGCGGCTCCGCTCGCCCCGGTGGCGACGAGGAAATTGCGGCGCGACAGAGTGGGCAGCTTGCCCCAGTCGATGTCTCGCTCACTCATTGTTCCGAACCCTCCCGATTCATTCCGGCGGTCTCTCCCGCCGTCAACCTATGGCCTCGGTCGCCGCCCGGTGCTCGTCGCTCGTCAGGTGCGGCGCCAGATGTAGCTCGACCATTTGTGGAATGGCCGCCGGGTCGCGTCGCCTCAGCAGCCGCAGGATCTGGCGATGACTGGTCCAGAGTCGCGGCTCCGGCGGCTTGCGCGCGCCTTCGTCCCGGTACACGAAGTCGAAGAAGAAGCGCTGCAGGATCATCCCCATGGTGACCAGGAACTCGTTGCCGGTCACTCGCAGCAGCGCTTCGTGGTAGGCGTCGTGCAGCCGTTCCGCCTCATCCCGCCCGCCGGCGGCCTCCATCCGCGTCGCCATCGCTTCCAGGTGGTCGAGGTCGGAATCGGAGGCACAGCGCATCACCAGCTCGTACACGCCCCGCTCCCAGATCGCCCGGACCTCGAAGTAGTCCTCCTCGCTGACCGGCTTCTGCCCCATCCAGGTCGCCAGCTGCTGGAAGACGTCGCTCTCGGAGGGGTCGGCGACGAACGTACCGCTCCCGTGGTTGACGCGCAGGAACCCCATCGTCTGCAGGGAGGCGACCGCCTGCCGCAGCACGTTCCGGCTCACCCCGAGCTGCTGGGCGAGGACGGGCTCGGCCGGCAGCTGCGTTCCCCGCGCCAGCCGGTTCGCCACGATATGCTCCCGGAGCTCCGCCGCCGCCTGCTCTGCGAGGCTTTCACGAGCGATGCTCCGGAGGGGTTTGACAGTGGGGGACTCTCTCTCTGACACCCTGATTACCCGACCGGCGACGGATCGTAACCGGCGCCGCTGCCGGCTGTCAACTCAAGCGCTCACTGGCTCCGACGGCCGGCGCTCGGGGGCCAGAACCCGGCCCGCCGCCCGAGCGCCTGCAGCCGGCCCCGGAGGACCGCCTCAGAGGAGGTCGGGCCGCTGCCAGGGCTCGCCCAGCACGTGCTCCCCGAGAAAGGCGAGGACGGTCTGGTACCAGATCCGCGCGTTTCCGGGAGTCAGGATCCAGTGGTTCTCGTCGGGGAAGTAGAGGAACTTCGCCTCCACCCCGCGCCTGCGCAGGTCGGTCCACAGACGGAGCGCCTCGCCGATCGGAACCCGGTAGTCGCGGTCGCCGTGGATCACCAGCATCGGTGTCGAGATGGCGGCGGCGGACCCGGCGGGAGATGCGGCCACGTACCGCTCCGGCTCCGTTCGCGGGTCCCCCATCTGCTTCTCCCACACCGGCCCCACATCGGTGGTCCCGTAGAACTGCAGCAGATCCCAGAGGCCGGCGTGGCTGACGATGGCCCGGAACCGCGTCGAGTGCCCGGCTATCCAGTTCGCCATGTAGCCGCCGAAAGAGCCGCCCATCATCGCCGTGCGTGAAGCGTCCAGGTCTGGCCGGCGCAGCGCCTCGTCGGTGACCGCGTCGACGTCGCTCTGGACCTGCGGGCCCCAGGTGCCCCAGGCGCGCTTGATCATCGCCTCCCCGTACCCGGTGGAGAGCGCGGGATCAGGCAGCAGCACGGCATAGCCGCGTTCCGCCAGGAGCCACGGGCACCAGCGCCAGGACCAGGTGTTCCAGCTCCCGAGCGGGCCGCCGTGGACCCACAGGACGAGCGGTGCCGGATGCTCGGCCGAGGCGCCCTCGGGTAACACCAGCCAGGCCCGGATCGGCGTCCCGTCGGACGCCGGCGCCGTCACCTCGGCCAGCGTTCCCGGCAGTTCCAGCGGAAGCCCGGGCGTGGGGAGCGCGCTCACCGTCCCGTCGGGGTCGAGGCGGCACACCTGGTTGGGCGAGAGGTAGCCGCTGCGGAGCGCGAACAGGGTCCCGTCGGCCGCCGGCTGCAGTGAGCTGAAGCACCCCTCCTCGGTCAGGCGGCGTGGGGCGCCGCCGGTCGCCGGCACCCCGAACACCGGTGCCCGCCCTCCGTCGTCGGCGACGAAGAGGACGGTCTCGCCGTCCGCCGACCAGACCGGCCCCCCCGGCCAGCGATCGAAGTCCCGCAGCAGGTCCCGGGCCTCCCCGGTGTTCAGGTCGAAGAGCCAGAGGGTCACCGGGCCCGGCCCCGCCGGCGTTCCCCGCTCCGCCCGCCGGGCGACGATGCGCGTCCCGTCGGGGGAGAACGCGGGTGCACCGAAGTCCGCGCCAGACGCGAGCAGCCGCCGCCGCCCACCCTCGAGCAGCATCAGCTGCCTCTCGGCAAACGCAGGCTCGATGTCGGTGGCCCAGGTGGTGACCACGCGCTTGCCGTCAGGAGAGACGTCGTAGGAAGCTTCGAGCAGCGCGCCGCCGGCATCCGGTGTGAGATCCTCGGGGTCACCCGCCAGGCGGTACGAGGTCTCCGCCGTAGGGTCGGGCTCGAGCCCCAGGCGCAGCAGGCGGGGGTGTCGCGGTCCCAGATCGTGGTCCCAGAAGCGCACCGGGAAGCCCTCATGGAGGAGTGCCGTGACGCCCGCTTCTTTGCGGGCCTTCTCCTTTTTCTCGTCCGCTTCGGGACCGTCGGAGGTCTCGAAGAAGGGCGCCGACACCACGATCGTCGAGGTCTGCCGGGCCCCTGCGACACCGCCCAGGCCGCCTGGCAGCGTGGTCAGGGCCCGGGCCTCGCCGCCACCGCGCGGGAGCAGGAAGAGGCGGCCGGCGCCTGAATCCTCCTTGACCGCCACGTTCGCTCGCGTCGACGCGAAGACCAGGTCACCACCGGGCAGGAAGGCGGCGTCACCTTCGCTCTTCTCGGAGAACGTGAGCCGGCGGGCGGGCTCCGAGAAGTCGGACGGCGCGCCCCAGAGCGCGGACCGATATCGGGTCCCGTCCGGCGACAGGGTCTGCACCTGCAGGACCAGACGGCTGCCGTCGGGAGAGAGGAGGAGGCCGTTGACCCGTGGGAGAGCGGAGAAGTCCTCCAGCGTGAGCTTCGCCATCAGCGAGCGAGCGCGGGCTCGCCCGCGTGCGCGCCCTCAGCGGTGATGGCGCCGCGGAAGACGGTGGTCGCCGTCCCGCCCAGCGTGACCCGGTCGCCGCCGACCTTCACCAGGACGCGTCCCCCGCGGGCCGAGAGCTGCCTGCCGACGAGCTCGGCACGGCCGAAGCGCGGAGCCCAGTAGGGCCCCAACAGGCAGTGGGCGGAACCCGTGACCGCATCCTCGTCGACGCCGACCTTCGGCGCGAACACTCGTGACACGAAGTCGGCGCCGGCGGTGCCGGCGGGTGCCGTCACGATGATCTTGTCGGCCGCCGCGCGCCGCAGCTCCTCGAAGTCGGGCCGGACCTCGGCCACGCGGTTCTCCCCGTCCACCTCGAGTAGCAGGGTCGAACGGGACGCCGCTGCCTGGCGGACGGCCGCCGCGGGCAGGCGCAGCGCACTCAGGACGGCGGCCGGCGCATGCCCCGGCTCGGGCCGCCGCGCGGGAAGGTCGATCTCGATCGCCTCCGGACCGCGGCGTGCGACGAGCTGGCCGGCACGGGTGGTGAAGTGCGCGGGACGCGCCGGGTCCAGCCAGTCGTCCGCCCAGAGCACGTGCGCCGCGGCCAGCGTTCCGTGGCCGCAGAGCTCGAGCTCGGCGCGAGGGGTGAACCAGCGCAGGGAAAAGCTTTCGCCGAGCGGGCCCACGAACGCCGTCGCCGGCGCGCCCAACTCACCCGCCAGCGCCTGCATCCAGGGCACACGATGCGGCTCTTTGCAGAGGCAGACGGCGGCCTGGTTGCCGGAGAACGGGTGGTGGTCGGCGAATGCATCGACCCAGCGCAGCAGCATCGGATACCTCCTGGAATTACCGTCCGACCGCGTAGCCCTGCATCCCGCGGGGGTTGGCGCCCGCGCGCAGCAGGCCGGTCTCGTCATCCCTCGCGACCGCCGAGAGCCGCCCCAGCGACCACGGGCCCTGCACCTGGACCTGGTGTCCGCGCCGGCGCAGCTCGTCGATCACGGCCGGATCGAAGCGGTCCTCCAGGAGGAGGCTCCGCGGCTCCCAGTCGTGGGGCGCGAAGCTGCGGGGGAAGGCGTTGGTATGGAACATGGGCAGGTCGATGACCCGCTGGAGATCCCAGCCGGTGGCCAGCAGCCGGACGAAGAACGTCAGCGACCACTGGTCCTGCTGGTCCGCCCCGGGGGTGCCGAACGCGAGCCAGGGCTCCCCCTCGCGCAGCGCCAGATTGGGGCTGAGCGTGGTGCGCGGGCGCTTTCTGGGCGCCAGGGTGTTGGGATGCCCGGCGTCGAGGGTGAAGATCTGGGCCCGCGTTCCCAGGCAGAAGCCCAGGCCCGGGATCGCCGGCGAGCTCTGGAGCCATCCTCCCGACGGGGTCGCCGACACCAGGTTGCCCCACCGGTCGGCCACGTCCAGGTGGCAGGTGTCGCCACGTACCGCGGGGCCGCCCGAGGGCTGGAACGTGGGGTCACCGGTGGCGGGATCGGCGACCGTCCCCGTCTGATCGGCGTAGCCGACCCGCGGGAGGCGTGCCGCGCGACCACCGGGTGAACCCGGCCGCAGCTCGCCCGACGCCCGCTCCCCGACCAGGTGCCGCCGCGTTCCGGCGTAGTCGGAGTCCAGCAGGTCCGGTGTCAGGTCGGCCGTGAAGGCGGGGTCGCCGTACCAGGCCTCACGATCGGCCATCGCCAGCTTGCAGGTCTCGACCACCAGGTGGACCAGGTCCGGCCCGCAGGGGTCGAGACCCCGGAGGTCGTGGGCGGCCAGCAGCGAGAGCTGCTGGAGGAAGACCGGTCCCTGGCCCCAGGGGCCCGTCTTGAGCACCTCCACTCCGCCGTACGCGAAGCTGAGGGGTCGGTCTTCGGTGGCCTGCCAGGCGGCCAGGTCCTCGCCGCGCAGAACGCCGCGATGGCGACTCCCGGTGCTGTCGAGCACCTCGGCCTCCCGCAGGTAGGCGTCGATCGCCTCCGCCACGAAGCCCTGGTACCAGGCCCGCCGCGCGGCTTCGATCTGGGCCTCGCGGTTCCCGCCCACCGCCTCCGCCTGCTGCAGGAGACGCTCCAAGGTCGCGGCCCACTCGGGGTTGGACCGGAGGCCCCCGGAGGCCGGCGCCCGGCCCTGGTCCAGCCAGAGGGCGGCGGAGCTCGGCCACTCGCGCTCGAAGAAGTCCGCCATCTGCGCGATCGTCGACACGACACGCGGGTGCAGCGGCACGCCATGACGCGCGTACCCCAGCGCGGGCTCCAACACTTGACGCAGGGTCTGGGTCCCGTGGTCCCGCAGCAGGAGCAGCCAGCCGCCGACCGCACCCGGCACGGCGGGTGCGAGGAGACCGCTGCCGGGGACCATGTCCAGCCCTTCGCCGGTGACGTGCTCGACCGTCAGCCCGGCCGGCGCCCACCCCTGCCCGCAGACCACGAACGGGGCGCGTCGCCGGGCGTCGTATCCGATCACCGGCACCTCGCCGCCAGGACCGTTCAAGTGCGGTTCGGCGACGTGCAGGACGAACGCGGTGGCGACCGCCGCATCGAACGCATTGCCGCCACGCTCCAGAACCGACATCCCCGCCGCGGAAGCCAGCCAGTGGGTGGAGGCGACCATGCCGAACGTGCCCGCGAGCTCGGGCCGGGTCGCGAACTCGACGTTGGCGGTCACCCCAGGGACCCCGCGAAACGGAGCGAGCGACTGGGCAGAGCCGAGCGCGTGCCGCGCGTGATGTGGCTTGGGACACGCGGAGTTTCGTGGGGTGGCTCACGCTCGAGACGCCGGCAGCCGCGTCACCCGCCCCTTGAGCCGGGCCAGGATCGCACCCATTCCCCGCAGCCGGAGCGGGCTGATCACCTCATCCAGCCCCATCTCCTGGTAGAACGCGTCCGGCACCTCCAGGATCTCCTCAGGCGAGGCGCCCGAGAGGCCGTCGTGGAGGACGCCCGCGTAGCCGCGCACGGTGGGGGTCGCGCGCGGGACCTTGAAGTACAGCGCCACCCGGCCCGCCTCAATCTCGGCGGCGAGGAAGAACGGGGACTGACACTCGGGCACCGGCTCCAGCAGCTCGGGGTCGTCGAGGAAACGCTCCGGCGGTTCCGGCAGCGACTCCGCGTATTCCAGGAGCAGGTCCAGCCGGTCCTGCTTCGGGGTCTCGCGGAACAGATCCACGACCTCCTGCAGTTTCCCCGGCAGCGGTGGTGACGCCATCTGCCTAGGGTAAGATCTCGCCGACTGAACGGAGGAACCAATGGGATACGCAAAAGACGTTCTGGTCAGCGCGGACTGGGTGCAGGAGCACCTGCACGACCCTGGCCTCCGGCTGGTGGAAGTGGACGAGGATCCGCTTCTCTACCGCACCGGCCACATCCCGGGCGCCCTGGAGATCGACTGGCAGCGAGATTTCTGGCACCCGGTGGAGCGCGAGTTCATCTCCCCGGCCGCCTTCGCGGAGCTGCTGGGCCGGCTGGGCATCGGGCCCGACACCACCGTCATCCTCTACGGCGACAAGTCCAACTGGTGGGCCGCGTACGCCTACTGGTTCTTCCAGTACAGCGGCCACCCGGGCGCCAGGCTCCTCGACGGCGGCCGCATCAAGTGGGAGGCGGACGGACGCGAGCTGACCAGGGAGGTGCCTGAGATCACGCCGGCCGTGCACCCGGTGGGCCGGCGAAACCAGGTGATCCGGGCCTACCGCGACCAGGTGCTCCACGCCCTGCCCCAGGTGGAGAACGGATCGGCGGCTCTGGTCGACGTCCGGAGCCCGGACGAGTTCAGCGGCAAGGTCACGCACATGCCCACCTACCCGCAGGAGGGGGTCCTTCGCGGGGGCCACATCCCCGGCGCCCGCAGCATCCCCTGGGGCAAGGCCGCAAACCCTGACGGCACGTTCAAGACCGCCGACGAGCTGCGCGAGCTGTACGACGGCGAAGGCGTGACGCCGGACCGGGACGTGGTCGTCTACTGCCGGATCGCGGAGCGCTCGAGCCACACCTGGTTCGTCCTCCACGAGCTGCTCGGCTACCAGAACGTCGCCAACTACGACGGCAGCTGGACCGAGTGGGGCAACGCCGTCGGGGTGCCGATCGAGAAGACGTACCAGGGGGTCTGACCCCGCCCCGCTCGCGGCCGGGGCCCGGCCGGTAACCTCGGTGGGTGGCCGAGTCCTCCCAGGCGCCCCCGGTGTCGCCACCACCCGGCCCGGACCTCGAGCGGCCGTCCGGCGGGGCTTCGGGCGCCGGCGAGGGGTCCGCCACCACCCGCCTCGCGGTGCTCGACATCGGGTCCAACACGGTGCACGTGGTGGTCGTGGACGGCCGGCCCGACGGGACCTTCACGCCGGTCGCCGAGGAACGCGAGGTGCTGATGCTGGCCGAGGCCGCCTTCCCCCGGATGGAGCTGCCGGAGGAGGCGATCGAGCGGCTGACGTCGTCGGTCGCCACGCTCAGCCGGTTCGCCACCGAGCACCGAGCCGACGCTCTGGTCGCGTTCGCCACCTCCGCGATTCGCGAGGCCTCGAACGGCATGCAGGCCCTGGGCCGCGTCCGGGAGGTGACCGGAGTCCCGGTCAGGGTGCTCCCCGGTGTGGAGGAAGCACGGCTCACCTACGTCGCCGCCCGCGCCTGGGCGGGAGCCGGCCGTCGACGGCTCCTGATCCTCGACATCGGCGGCGGGAGCCTGGAGATCGGGGGTGGTGACGAGGAACGGCCGGAGCTGGTGGCCAGCCTTCCCCTGGGGGTGACCCGGCTGACCCGCCGCTTTCTGCGCGAGGACCCGCCCGCCGAGTCGGGACTGGTCGCGCTGCGCGTCCACGGCCTGAACCTGCTCGGCGAGGTGGCCGATCGCGTGCGCGAGCGGCCCTGGGACCTGGTCTGCGCGACGTCCAAGACGTTCCGGACGCTGGCCCGGGTGGCCGAGGAGCTGCCCGCGACCGAGAGCCCGTCCGACCGCTTCGGGTTCGCGGGCGTCGACGGCCGCACGGCGCCGGTGCTGACCGCGGAGACGATCAACGTCCTCGCCGGCCGGCTGGCCCGCTCGACGCGCCGGCAGCGGTCGCGGATGCACGGCGTCTCACGGCTGCGGGCGGAGAACGTGGTCGCCGGGTCGCAGCTGGCCGCGCTCGCCATGCAGGCGTTCGGGCTCTCACACCTGGTGCTCGCGCCCTGGGCCCTGCGGGAAGGCATCATCATCGACCAGCTGCGACGCCAGGAGGGCGCGGCACCCGCCGCCGACGAGGCGCCCCATTCCCTCAGGCACGCCGCCGTGCTCGACTTCTGCCGGCGCTACAGCTGGGACGAGCCGCACTCCCGGCTGGTCGCCGACCTGGCCGTGTCACTGTTCGACCAGACGCGTTCGCTTCACCAGCTGGGGGACGAGGAGCGGCAGCTGCTTTACTTCTCCGGCCTCCTCCACGACGTGGGAGCCGCGGTCGCGCAGTCGGCGCACCACAAGCACTCCCTGTACATCATCGGGAACGCGGACCTGGCCGGGTTCACGGAACGCGAGCGGCGCCTGATGGCGAACATCGCCCGCTATCACCGCAAGGCGCTCCCCGCGGGGCACCACAGCGAATACATGGCGCTGAGCGACGAGGACCGGCGGCTGGTACGGCGGCTGGGCTCGCTGCTGCGCCTGGCCGACGCCCTCGATCTCGATCACTACCAGCTCGTGGAGCGGGCCACCCTGGTGGCGGACGAGGACGGGTTGGACCTCGAGCTGGAGGCGCGCGACGAGCCCGAGTCGGCGCTCCGCTCAGCGCGCGAGCTCTCGGATCTGTTCGCGCTCGAGTTCGACACCGTCGTCACGCCGGTGGCCCGGCGGGTCGACTGAGTGGGGTCTCCCCGGGCCGTCCTGCCCGCCGGATTCGCCGCCGCCCTGGTGGACGAGCGCCAGTCTCCCGTGCCCCGGGAAAGCGCTTCGGTGTTGGTGCTCGACGGCACCACGGATCCCTGGCGAGTGCTGATGATGCGGCGGCCGGGTGGGGCCGACTTCGCCCCTGGCGCCTGGGTCTTTCCCGGCGGCAGCACCGGCGCCGAGGACGCGGCGCAGCCGGATCGTAGCCGGGGGGCGGCGGTTCGCGAGCTCTGGGAGGAGCTGGGGTTGCTGCTCGCCTGGAGCCGGCGGGCCGGCCGGCGCCACCTCGCCACCACCGCCGACTCGGACCGGGTCCGGGAAGCCGTCGAGGGTGGCGCCGGCTTCTGGCCGGCACTGGCCCGGCTGGGCTTGACGGCGGCGCCCGAGCGGCTGGTGCCCTTCACCCGCTGGATCACGCCGCTCGGCGTGCGGCGCCGGTTCGACACCCGCTTCTATGTGGTCCGGGCGCCCCGGCAGCAGGTGATGCCCGCGACGGGCGAGGTGTCCGGCTGGCGGTGGGTGACGGCCGCCGAGGCCCTGGCCGCCGGGGACGGCGAGCTGGTCTACGCGACGCGACGGATCCTGGAGCTGGTGGCTCCGGTCACGGATGCGGGCGCGCTCCTGAGAAGGCTGCGGGGGCGGGTCGAGCAACCACCGGTGATGCCCCGGATCGTGGAGGAGCTGGGGCAGCTGACGGTCGCCGACGACGCCGCCCCCCTGTTCCGATGACGCGCATCTGCGTGTTCTGCGGCGCCGGTGGGGGTCGCCTCCCCACCTACCGGGAGGCTGCGGTGGCGGTTGGTCGTGAGCTCGTCCGGCGCGGCTTCGGCCTCGTCTACGGGGGGGGCGACCACGGCTTGATGGGGGCCGTGGCGGCGGCGGTCCGGGACGGTGGCGGCGAGGTGGTCGGCATCATCCCGCGCGGCCTGCTGGGGGTCGAGCTGGCCTCCGAGGAGGGCCTCGCCGAGGCGCACGCCGGGCTCCGCGTGGTCTCCTCGATGCACGAGCGGAAAGCCCTGATGGAGGAGCTGGCAGATGCGTTCTGCGTGCTGCCGGGCGGGCTGGGGACGCTGGAGGAGCTGGTCGAGGTGCTCAGCTGGGCCCAGCTCGGGCTCCATCAGAAGCCGATCGGGCTGCTCGACGTGGAGGGCTACTACCAGCCGCTGCTGCGGTTGCTGGACCACGAGGTCACCGAAGGGTTCCTGGCGCCCGAGCACCGGGAGCTGCTGCTGGTGGAGACCGAGCCGGCGGTGCTCGTGGACCGGCTCGCGCGGACCAGGCCCCCGGCCGTCCAGCGGGTGCTGCGCTCCGAGGAACGCTAACCCGCGGCCCAAGGGCCCGTTGGTGCACCAATCGCCCTGTTTGCCGCCTCAAAGTGGGCGGTTGGTGCACCGATCGCCCACTTTGCGGTCAGCGCCAGAGGCCCCTCCAGCGGTCGTAGTGCTCCACCTCGACGCCACCCAGGTGGAGCACCTGGATACCGTCCTGGATCCGGTAGGGCCGCCGGTAGTAGACGCGCTCGACATTCGAGTTGACGATCATCTTGGCGCACATGACGCAGGGCGCGACCGTTACGAACATGCGCTTGCCGGGGGTCTGGGCCCCGGCTTTGAGGAGGGCGTTCGCCTCCGAGTGCACGCAGCCGCAGCCGCCGGGCTGATCCGAGTCGCAGCGGTTGGGCAGGCCGCGCGCGTTGCCGTTGTAGCCGATCCCCAGGACCTGCGTCAGGTCGGCGGTCGTGATCACGGTCCCGACCTGGTTGCGGGCACAGGTAGAGCGCTTCGCGAGCTCCTCCGCCATCCGCATGTAGACCTCTTCCAGCGGGATGCGGTCAGGCTCCGGCGGCATCTCGGTGAACACGGGAAGGGCCATCACCACGGCATGGTACGCGAACGGTTGTACTGGTCCGGGTTGGATGCTACACTCCGGAATCGAACATGCGTTCCCATCATCGTCCCCGCTCCACAGGCTTTCCACCGTCGACGCACCGCCTGTCCCCAATCCGCGCACAGGCTATGCCCCCATTCTCCACATGTTGGGGGGGGTTCTCGAACAAGTACAACCGCTGGTGTTTCTGAATTGGCAGCGAGCTTCCGATCGGCGTATCCTTGGGGGTGCGTTCGGGCCCCGAGCCAGAGAGCGGCGGGCACGGTCCAGGGGCTTTCTCTTACTTTCCTTGGCCCGCGCCGAACAGGCTTCGCGCACTGATCGCAACTGGAGAGGCTTCACCTGATGGCCGACATGTCAGCCGACGTCACCACAACGTCAGCGCCTGGCTCGACCCGCCCGTCGCACCCCGCCGGTCTGCGCTTCGAGCGGTTCTTCACGCCGGCCGGCTCCGAGGCCTACGACCTGGTCGAGTGGGAGCGGCGGACGGCCGCGATCACCAACGCCGCCGGCCAGGTCTTCTTCGAGCAGAAGGACGTCGAGGTGCCCCGGGCCTGGTCGCAGCTGGCGGGCAACATCGTCGCCCAGAAGTACTTCTGGGGCCGGCTCGGGACCGCAGAGCGGGAGACCAGCGTCCGCCAGCTGGTCGACCGCGTCGTCGACGCGCTCTCCGGCTGGGGCCGGGCAGGCGGCTACTTCGCCACCGAGCAGGATGCGGGGAACTGGGCGCAGGACCTGCGCTGGCTGCTGGTCACGCAGCACGCGTCGTTCAACAGCCCGGTGTGGTTCAACATCGGCATCCCGGGTCGCGCGCAGCAGGCCTCGGCCTGCTTCATCAACTCGGTCCAGGACACCATGGAATCCATCCTCGATCTGGCCAAGACCGAGGGGATGCTGTTCAAGTTCGGTTCCGGCACCGGGAGCAACCTCTCCGTGCTGCGCTCCTCCAACGAGTCGCTGGCCGGCGGCGGCACCGCCTCCGGGCCGGTTTCGTTCATGCGCGGGTACGACAGCTTCGCCGGCTCCATCAAGTCGGGGGGGACCACCCGGCGCGCGGCAAAGATGGTGATCCTGAACGCCGACCACCCAGACATCGTCGAGTTCGTCCGGTGCAAGGCGGAGGAGGAGAAGAAGGCCTGGGCGCTGATCGAGGCGGGATACGACGCCGGCTTCAACGTGGTTGGCGGCGCCTACGACTCGGTGCAGTTCCAGAACGCGAACCACTCCGTGCGGGTGACCGACGGCTTCATGCACGCCCTCGAGGAGGGGGCCGACTGGACAACTCGCGCGGTCACCGACGGCCGTCCCATGGGGACCATGAAGGCGGCCGACCTGTGGCGGGAGATGGCTCGCGCGGCGTGGGTGTGCGGTGACCCGGGAGTCCAGTTCGACACCACCATCCAGAGCTGGAACACAGTCCCCAACACGGGGCGGATCAACGCCACCAACCCGTGCGCGGAGTTCGTGTTCGTCGATGACACCTCGTGCAATCTCCTGAGTCTCAATCTCAGGAAATTCCAGAATCAAGACGCGACGGTCAACGTCGAGCGGGTGAAGCGCGCGATCGACATCTGCTTCACGGCCCAGGAGATCCTCGTCTCCAACGCCTCCTACCCCACTCCCCGGATCGCCGAGAACTCGGAGCGGCTGCGCCCGTTGGGTCTCGGCTACGCCAACCTGGGCGCGCTGCTGATGTCGATGGGCCACGCTTACGACTCCCCCGACGGTCGTGCCGTGGCGGGCGCGGTGACGGCGCTGATGACGGGGGAGGCGTACGCGCAGTCGGCCCGGATGGCCGCGGTCAAGGGCCCGTTCTCAGAGTTCGGAAAGAACCGCGAACCGATGCTGGGCGTGATACGGCGACACCAGGCGGCGGCGGGGGAGCTGCCGGCCACCGGTGACGCGGGCCCGCTGGCCGAAGCGGCGCGCGAGGTCTGGGCCGCGGCGGCCGCGCTCGGCGAGCGCCACGGTTATCGCAACGCCCAGGCCACCGTCATCGCCCCCACCGGGACCACCGGCCTGATGATGGACTGCGACACCACCGGCATCGAGCCCGACCTGGCCCTGGTCAAGTACAAGACCCTGGTCGGAGGCGGCAGCCTGAAGATCGTCAACGCGACCGTACCCACCGCCCTCGCGCGGCTCGGCTACGGCGAGGATCAGGTCCGCGCGATCATCGCGTTCGTCGACGCCAACGACACGATCGAGGGCGCGCCGGGCCTCCGCCCCCAGGATCTGCCGGTGTTCGACTGCGCGTTCCGCCCGCTCAACGGGAGCCGCTCGATCGCGCCTATGGGGCACGTGCGGATGATGGCAGCCGTGCAGCCGTTCGTCTCGGGCTCGCAGTCGAAGACGGTGAACCTGCCGAACGACGCGACGGCCGAGGACATCGCCGGCGTCTACCAGCAGTCGTGGGCGCTGGGCCTCAAGTGCATCGCGATCTACCGCGACGGGTGCAAGCGCTCGCAGCCGCTCTCCACCTCTGAGAAGTCGAAGTCGGAGACCCGGCCGGAGACCGGCACCCACGCCGCGCCACCCGCCCTCGAGCCCCGCCCCTACCGGCGGCGCCTCCCCGACGAGCGGAGCGCGATCACGCACAAGTTCGAGATCCAGGGCCATGAGGGCTACATCACGGTCGGCGTCTATCCCGACGGGAAGCCTGGCGAGGTGTTCATCAAGATGGCCAAGGAGGGCTCGACGATCTCGGGCCTGATGGACGCGCTGGCAACCCAGACGTCGGTCGCGCTCCAGTACGGCGTTCCGCTCGAGGTGATGGTCAACAAGTTCAGCCACATGCGCTTCGAGCCCGCCGGTATGACCCGCAACCGGCAGATCCCGATCGCGAAGTCGATCGTGGACTACATCTTCAGGTGGCTCGCGAGTCGCTTCCTGGACGAGGAGGCGCAGGACGCGGTGGGCGTGATCCGCCGTGACGACGATCCTGCCCGCCCGGCGCCCGGCACCTCGGCGGCGATCGTCCCCGCCAGGCCGTCTTCGGAGGCCACCAACGGGCACGGCGACGAGCATTCACATCCCTTCGCGGCGCCGGGTGCAGCCAGGTTCACGTTTGCCACCGACGCCGACGCCCCCGCCTGCTCAGAGTGCGGATCGATCACGGTCCGCAGCGGCGCTTGCTACAAGTGCCTCAACTGCGGGGCCACCACCGGCTGCGGCTGACCCCGGTGGTGCACCAACGGGCCCTACAAACTCGCGTAGCCCCCGGTGGTGCACCAGCGGGCCCTCCCTCACGTCGGCGGCCCGCTCAGGTCCCCCAGGTGATGCACGCCCTCGTGGGCCGCGTTGCGCAGGAGCCAGACGGCCGTGCGCCGCTCTCCGGGCAGGCGGTGCACCGGCCGTGCCCAGTCCTCGGCGCGGAAGCGGTCGACCTCCTCGAGCAAGCCGGCGACTGCAGCGTCCAGTTCCTCCCGGGTGGCGGCCGCGTCCCGCTCCGCGTAACGAAGCCGGCGCGCCCGCAGGTCGTTGAACATCGGCTCCAGCGCCGGGTCGTCCTCGGTTCGAGCGCGATAGAGGCGGATCAGATGGCTGACGAAGACGTCCCGGACATGGCAGAGATATTCGAGCGGTGACCAGACGTCCGGCAGGGGACGCCGGCGGAGGCGGCTGAACGGCACTTCCTCGAGCGCCGACCGGTACCGCCGCGGCAGCGACTCGATCATCGAACGGGCCTGCTCGACGCCGATCCTCCCGTACTCGATCCCGCACGCCGCGCAGACATGGTGTTCCGCCGCCAGCGCCGGCAGCGGCACCTGTGGGTGGTTCAGCTTCCCCCCACCAGGTCCGGCACGAACGAGATCAACCGCCGGTTCTCGAGCGACGGGTTCATGCGCCGCACCTCGCGTACGCGCTCGGCCAGGACGTCGCCCAGCACCAGCTCAGGCGACTCCCCGCCCCGCGCCAGCGGCACGCCCATCGGATCCACGATCATGCTCGATCCGCAGCAGTCCTGCCCCACCTGGTCGGCCGCGAGCAGGTAGACGGTGTTTTCGATCGCCCGGGCCCGCACCAGGATCTCCCAGTGGTCCTCCTTCAGGTTGCCGCGAACCCAGGCGGCGGGCAGCAGCAGCACCTGTGCCCCCCGGTCGACCACCAGCTCGCGCGCCAGCTCCGGGAAGCGGACGTCGTAAGCGTTCATCACTCCCAGCGTCAGGCCCTCCTGCGTGAAGGTCAGCAGGTCGCCCTCTCCCGCCGCGACCAGGTCGGACTCGCGGCGGTTGAACGCGTCATAGAGGTGGATCTTGCGGTACTGCCCGAGCCGGCGCCCGTCAGGGCCGTAGACGACCACGGTGTTGTAGACGCTGTCTTTCCCCGCCTGCTCGAAGACGCCGCACACGATGGTCATCCGGTGCTGCAGCGCCAGCTCTCCCAGCCGGCGACCGAAGGGCCCGTCGAGGCGTTCCGCCGCCAGCAGCTGCCTCGCGTCCAGCTCGCGCGAGTAGAGCATCGCAGACTCGGGGAACACGATCAGCTGCGCGCCCGCCTCCGCCGCGCGCCCGGTCGCATCCTCGATCTGGGCCAGGTTGGCCGCCTTGTCCGTCCCCGCCTCCATCTGGCACAGAGCCACGCGCATCGCCGTCTCCTCCTCTTTCGTGAGCGCCGTCAGCGCCCCGCCCGTCCCACGATATGCCGGCTCATGCCGGGGTGGGGTTCGGATCCCAGTCGTCGTTGATGGCGCTCGTCATCACATGGTCCTCCCAGCGGCCGTCGATGCGCAGGTAGTCCCGCGCGTAGCCCTCGACGCGGAAACCCGCCCGCCGCAGGACCATCCCGCTCCGGCGGTTGTAGGGGATGTAGCTGGCGTGGACCCGATGCAGGCCCAGCTCCCGAAAGGCGAATCCGACCGCCCCCCGCACCGCCTCCACCATGTACCCGTGTCCCTGCGCGTCGGCGGCGAGCCCGTACCCGAGGGCGCAGTATTCGGCCGCACCGCGCACGATCTGCGTCAACGAGAGGTTTCCGATCACGCGCCGGTCGTCCTCGCGCTGGAACAGGAAGGTGGCGTACGCGATCCCCGCCGCGGACTCGGCCTGACGGCGCACCACCTGGTCGCGCCAGAACTGCGGGGTCAGGAGGTCAGGGGGCCAGCGTGGCGACCAGGGACGCAGGTGCTCCAGGTTGTCCCGGTAGTAGGCGAGGACCGCCGCGACATCGCGGTGACCGGGCAGGCGGGCGCGCAGCCGGGCGGTCTCGAAGACCACCTCGCCCTCATGCGGAGCCAATATCGGGTTCCCTGTTGCCGGGGTCCCCGCGGAACGGACCCGGGCGGGGAGCCTGCGGAGTTCCGTGGGGTGGGCGAGACGGAGCTTGCGGACTTTCGCGGGGTGGAACGATGGTCCCCCCGCCGAGGACCCGGGTTCCCGCGTAGAGCACGGCCGCCTGCCCTGGAGCGGGGCCCAGGAATGGCTCGTCGAGCTCGATGCGGGGGGCATCACCGGGGTGGAAGACGCCGGGGCATGGAGCCGCGTGCGAACGGAGCTGCGTGTCACAGACAGTCCGTCGATCGAGGCGATCCCCGACGAAGGTCATGTCCTCGACGTCGACGCGGCACCGCCCGAGGTCGTCGCGCCGCCCCACGGTGAGGCGGTTCTCGGCCGCGTCGATGGCGACCACGTACCAGGGCCCGGGGGCGGAGAGCGCTCCCAGCCCGGTACGCTGCCCGACCGTGTAGAGCGCCACCCCGCGGTGGGCACCGAGGGTCCGGCCCCCGGTGTCACGGACCTCGCCGGCGGCCACTGGCAGCCGGCGCTCCAGGTACCGCGCGGTCTCGCCCCGAGGAACGAAGCAGAGCTCCATCGAGTCGGGCTTCGCCGCCACCGGCAGGCCCGCCTCCTGGGCGAGGGCACGGACCTCGGTCTTGTGCAGGTCACCGAGCGGGAAGATCAGGTGCTGCAGCCGCTCCCTGCCAAGGCGGTGGAGCACATACGACTGGTCCTTTCGGGGATCGACGCCGCGGTGCAGCTGCGGCTCGCCGTCCGCGCTTCGCAGCACCCGCGCGTAGTGCCCGGTCGCCATCGCGTCGAACCCGAGCTGCAGCACCCGGTCGAGCATCAGGTCGAAGCGCACGAACGTGTTGCAGCGCAGACAGGGGTTGGGGGTGCGGCCGTCGAGGTAGGCCTGGTGAAAGGGCTCGATCACCCGCTCCCCGAACTCCCGCTCCAGGTTCCACACGTAGTAGGGGATCCCGAGCAGCGCCGCGACCCGGCGGGCATCCTCGACCGCCGAGAGCGAGCAGCAGCCGCCATGCCGCAGGGCCTCCTGCTCGTCACCGCGCGGCCACTGCTGGAGCGTGATGCCGACGACCTCGTGGCCCTGCCGCTGAAGCAGCAGCGCCGAGACGCTGGAATCGACGCCGCCCGAGAGGGCCACCGCCACACGCATAGTCGGCCCAGTCTAGGACCCCGGCCGGATCGGGCTGGATGCGCTCCCGAACTGAAGCCGCGGGGGAACCGCGGCGGGTTTTAGCGCCGGCCCCCGGCGACGGCGGGAACGATCGCGATCTCGTCCCGATCCGACACCTTGGCGTCGAGCCCGCCACCGAGCCGGACGTCCTCGTCGTTCAGGAACAGGTTCACGAACTGGCGGGGCTCGCCCTTCTCGTCGAGCAGGCGGCCCTTGAAGCCGGGGTGGGCGGCATCCAGCGCGTCGATCGCCGACCGCACGTCGGTCGCTTCGACCTCGACGGTGGCGACGCCGCCGCTCAGGCTGCGCAGCGGACCGGGGATTCGGAACGTGGCCATGGAGAACTCCTCAAACTGTCACGCCGGGCACCTATCCGGCTGCTCGAACCTGTTCCCGGAACGCGCGGAGGCTGGGATCTATTTCGAACAAGCGGGAAGCCTCGCCGTCCGCGACCGCGTCTGGGGTCTTCAGCCCGTTGCCCGTGACGTAGGCGGCGATCGTCTCGTCCCCACGCCAGCGCCCCGCACGCGCGAGCTTGGCGAGCACCGCGATCGTGACCCCACCCGCCGTCTCCGTGAAGATCCCCTCGGTACGGGCAAGCAGCCGCATCGCGTCCCGGATCTCCTGCTCGGTGACCGCCTCCACGGTGCCGCCGGTTTCCTTCGCGATCCGGACGACGTAGGTTCCGTCAGAGGGGTTTCCGATCGCGATCGACCTGGCGATGGTGTCCGGACGCACCGGGTTGACGCGGTCGCTGTCCGCCTGCCAGGCGTTGTAGACCGGTGAGCAGCCCAGCGCCTGCGCACCCGTGAAGCGAGGCAGTCCGGGCCCGTCGACCAGCCCCAGATCGAGCAGCTCCTGCGCCGCCCGCCGGTGACGCACGAACTGGCACCCGGACCCGACAGGGATCACGATCTCGTCCGGCAGCCGCCAGCCCAGCTGCTCCGCCGTCTCCAGCGTCAGCGTCTTCGATCCCTCGGCGTAGTAGGGACGGACGTTGATGTTGCAGAAGGCCCACGGGTAGCCCTCGTCGATGAGCTGGCTGCAGAGCCGGTTGACCTCGTCGTAGTTGCCGCGGACCTGCACCAGGTTGGGCTCGAACACCGAGGTCGCGCCGATCTTCTGCTCCTCGGTGTCGGCGGGGATGAAGACGTAGCGATCGAGACCGGCACGGGCGCCGTAGGCGGCCACCGCGTGGGCCAGGTTCCCGGTCGACGCGCAGCCCAGGGTCGTGTACCCGTTGGCCCGAGCCCAGGTGGTGGCCACCGAGACGACGCGGTCCTTGAAGGAGCCGGTCGGATTCATGGCGTCGTTCTTGAGATACAGGTTCTCGAGTCCGAGCTCCGCCCCCAGCCGGCGGGCATGGACCAGAGGGGTCAGGCCCTCCCCCAGCGTCACCGGCTCGACGTCGTCTTCCACGGGCAGCAGGTCGCGGTACCGCCAGATCGACTTGGGTCCGGCTTCGATGCGCTCTCGCGAGATCGTGGCGCGGATCTGGTCGTAGTCATAGGCGACGTCGAGCGGGCCGAAGCATCGCTCGCAGACGTGGGTCGCGAGCACCGGGTACTCGGCACCGCACTCCCGGCAGCGCAGCCCGACCACGCGGCGAGCCCCGCCGATGGTGCGGTCGAGTGAGGGAGCGGAGGACATCTGTGCGAGTTTACTTGCGGGTCGCGGCAGACGGAAGCGAGAGACTGAGGCGGTGACCACGCGCGGTGCGCGCCTGACACTGCTCCTGGTGGCCATGGTCGTGCTGGTGACCGCTTGTGCGGGCGGCAGCGCCCGCCGGCCGCCCTCCCCCTCCTCCTCGCCGTCCGCGACGGCCACCGCGACCCCGTCCCCCAACCCCACGCCGACTCCCAGCCCCACCCCTTTGCAGCCGGCGACGCAGGATTCCTTCACGGTCTCCACCTTCACGCCCGGCCTGACGGTGCCCTGGTCGGTGGTGGAGCTTCCCGATGCCGGCTTCATCGTGTCCGAGCGCTACGGCCCGATCGTCCACGTACAGGCCAACGGGACGCTCGATGCGACCCCCCTCGTCACTCTTGCGGTCCACGCCGCGCCGGGCGACGAGAGCGGCGTCCTGGGCCTCGCGCTCGACCCGCAGTACCCCGGCCAGCCCTACCTCTACGTCGACTACACGACCACCGCCAACAACGATCAGATCTCACGCTTCACGATCAGCCAGGGGGGCCCGGACGGGATCCAGCTGAGCGCGCAGACGAATTTGCTCACGATCCCGGAGGGCAACATCGCAACCCAGTGCTGCCACTATGGCGGCCGGATCGGGTTCGGGCCCGACGGTGACCTCTACATCACCACCGGGGACGCGTACGTGCCGACCAACGCGATGAACCTGTCCAACCTGGACGGAAAGATCCTGCGCATCACGTCCACGGGCGGCATCCCTGCCGACAACCCGTTCCCGAACTCGCCCATCTGGGCCTACGGTCTGCGCAACCCGCAGGGCATCGCCTGGACCGCGGCGGGAGTGATGTACGCCTCCGTCAACGGACCCACCGGCGATCTCGGCCTGTATCACCGGGACGAGCTGGAGGTGATCCAGAAGGGAGGGTTCTACGGCTGGCCGCTCTACGCCGACACCACGCGCACCTCGGTCGCCGACCCGGGAGGCCTGCCGGCCACGATCCAGCCCATCCTGGGGAGCGGCGACAGCGTCACCTGGGCGCCGTCCGGCATCGCCTGGTGGTCGCCGGCAACGAACGTGCAGCCGTCACTTCTGGTCGCCGAGCTCTACGGCCAGGCGCTGATGCAGGTGATCGTCGACCCCAACAACCCGTCTGCGGTCACCGCCACCTACACCGTGGTGACCGGGCAGGGCCGCCTGCGTGACGTGCTTCCGATCGCGAACTCCAACTGCGTGCTGCTGCTGACCAGCAACGACGACGGGCGCGGCTCGGGCGCGCAGGACCAGATGCTCAAAGCCTGCGCGTCCTGAGCCCACCCGCGCCACGCACCTGACCCCGGCACGCCTTGACCCCCGGCATGCCCCGACCGGCACTCGGGGTCCGCGGACGCCGGGCGGTTACTCGCAAGCGGGCGCAAGCTCGGGCGTCAGCCCGAAGCAGGCCCCGATCCCACCCCCACGAGAGCACTCCGCAGGGCAGGCCCGGCAGGGTTCGGCGGCGAGTGCCGCCGGGGGGTTTGGGGGCGCAGCCACCCAAGTCAGACAAATGCGCGCCCGCAACCGGCACGCACGGCCCCTCCACCTTCGTGCGCGAAGCGCTCGGCCGTCAGGCCGAACCTCTCCACTCGAGGTAGGCCTCCGCCCCTATCCCCAGCGCGGACCCTCCAGGAACCCCATCGCGTCGTAGAGGGCGCGGAGGGTGGGAGCGGAGGCCGCCATCGCCTTCTCCGCTCCCACGGTGAGGATCCGCTGCAGCTCGACGGGGTCGCCTCGGACCGCGTTGTAGCGCTCCTGGATCGGCTCCACCAGCGAGACCACGGCGTCAGCCACCGCACGCTTGAAGTCCCCGTACCCGCCGGAACCGTACACGCGCTCGATCTCCGCCGGGCTCTGCCCGCTCGCCACCGACATGATGTCGATCAAGTTCGAGATCCCCGGCTTGTCGGGCGCCTGCCGGATCTCGTTGCCGGTGTCGGTGACCGCCGACATGATCTTTCTCCGGATCGCCGCCGGCCCGTCGACGAGGAGGATGCGTCCTGCATCCGTCCCGATGGAGGTCGACATCTTTCGGTTCGGCACCTGCAGGTCCATGATCCGCGCGCCCTCCTCCGGGTACTGACCCCGGGGCAGCTTCAGGATCTCGCCGAAGCGACTGTTGAACCGTTGTGCGATGTTGCGCGACAGCTCGACGTGCTGCGTCTGGTCGTCACCCACCGGGACCACGTCGGTCTGGTAGAGCAGGATGTCCGCCGCCATCAGCACCGGGTAGTTGAACAGCGCCGCGGAGACGTATTCCTGGTGCTCCGACTTGTCCTTGAACTGCGTCATCCGCGTCAGCTCGCCGTAGGAGGTGGAAGCCCCCAGCAGCCACGCGCCCTCCGGGTGATGCGGGTTCTGGCTCTGGACGAAGATGGTCGACCGCTGGGGGTCGAGCCCGGTCGCCAGCAGCATCGCCGCCAGGTCCAGCGTCGAGGAGCGCAGCTCGGGAGGGTCGTAGTCGATCGTGATCGAGTGGAGATCGACGATGCAGAAGAAGGCTTCGCCCTCCTCCTGGGTCTGACGGTACTGGCGGAAGCCACCGGCGTAGTTGCCGAAATGCTTCTGCCCGGTTGGCTGGATGCCGGAGAAGATGCGCATCCCTGGGTCGCGTGCTCCTTACTTGACGTCGGGGTCGGCTTCGAAGACGACCGCGGTGCCGTAGGCGAGAACCTCGGTGATCCCCTGCTGGATCTCGGTGGCGTCGTACCGCATCCCGATGATCCCATTTGCTCCCATCTGAGCGCCGTGGGCACACATGATGAGGTACGCCTCCTGGCGCGCGTGCTCGGCCAGCTCGGTGAAGAGCGTGATGTTGCCGCCGCCCATCGCCTGGAAGCCGGCGCCGATGCTGCCGAACACGCTTCGGGAGCGGACCGTGACGCCGCGCACCACCCCCAGCGAGCGGGCGACGCGCGCGCCGCGGATCTCGAAGGCGGTCGTCACCCATCGCGGGTCGAGCGCGGGTTGCTGCTGCTGCTGCTGCTGGGCCATGGCGCGTAGCTTGCCAGAGTGATCGCCGGGGGACCGCAAGGCCGCCGGGCCGGAGTCGTCATCGTCGTGGTGATCGTTGCCTGCGTCTGGCTGCTCACCGGGTTCCGCGCGTACGCCGCCTTCTCGGACGCCCACAACCCGAGCTTCGCCCACGTCCGCGCCTCGCTCGCCCGCTGCGGGCCGAACGGCTGCGAGGGGACGTTCTCGCTGGGCGGGCGCACCTTCACCGTGACCGGCGTCGGGGGCGGCGACGGGCAGCAGGTGACGCTCTACGTCGAGCCGAGCGACCCCTACGTCTACGCGCAGTCGCAGTCCTGGCTCCAGGCCTACGGCTGGTTCGTGCTGGTGGTCGTGCTCACCGTGCTCGGCGCGGGCGGCTGGTGGTACCTCCGTCGCCGGCTTCAGGCGTCTCCGATGGCCAGCCGGTCGTAGACCAGCTGCGACCATCCTTCCATGTCCAGGTAGTAGATCCGCATCTCGTCCAGCGTGAGCAGCTGGCCGGACAGCTTCCTCACCTCCCGCACCTCGATCTCGGGCGTCGATCCGTCGACCAGGAACACGAGACCGAGATGGACGCGGGAGACCGGCGCCGACGCGTCGTTCAGCACACCCAGCAGCCGTGCGTCGAACGCACCCCGATAGCAGACCTCCTCCTCCCACTCGCGGCGCATCCCACCGTCGATCACGTCGCCGCCCCGCGTGTCCCCGGGGTTCAGGTGCCCACCGATGCCGAGCGAGTACCGCTGCCGGAGCCGGCGCTCGGTGGACGCCCGCAGCCGCTGCGTCAGGAAGTACCGATCCCGGTGGCGAAAGACCACAAAGCTGATGATCTGGAGGTAGGTCGGGTCCTCCTCCACCTCGCGGCGCGGCATGAAGAAGGAGCGCTCGCGGATCACAGCCCGCAGCCGATCCAGGTCCTCGGCGACCAGGCCCTGCGGCTCGGGCGGGCGTGGCCAGGCGTCCGCCCGCTCGATGCAGAGGACCTGCTCTTCTGGGGCGCCTGGCATCAGAGCTGCGTCGTGTCCACCAGCGGCGCGCTGCGGCGCGGATCCAGGGCGCCGATGTCGACCGGCGGCGTGGCGCCGACCAGCATCGCGGCGAGGGACGCCGCCACCGCCGGGGACTGCATCACCCCGTGGCCGGAGAACCCGCACAGCGACCACACTCCCTCCCGGCCCGTGGGGCCGACCAGGGGGTGGTGGTCGAACGTCACCTCGTAGTCCCCGGTCCAGTGACCCTCCGGCTCCGTGACGCAGGAGGTGCCCGGAACCCGATGCACCAGGTGCATGCGATGGGCGACCCAGTCGTCAGGCGGCTCCGGGGCCATCATCAGCAGGCGTCCGTCCCGCTCCCGGAAATGGAAGCCCGACTCCACCTCGAGGAGCATCGGCGCCTCGCCGGTGACCCATGGGAAGGGCCCGACCTGGAAGACCCCGCGCCGCTCAGCCCGCACATCCAGGTCGACGCCCAGCGACCGCGCCACCTCCGCCGAGCGGGCGCCGGCGCAGATCACCACCGCCTCGGCACCGTCCAGGTCCTCGGGAGTGGCGGCCCGCCCGTAGTCGAAGCGGACCCCCAGCTCCCGCGCCTCCTCGATCACACAGTCGAGGACTTGTGGGGGCCGATAGAGCCCGTCGAGCGCGCAGAAGTTGGTGGCGACCACGTCATCGCTTCGCGCGTAGGGCACCCGCGCCGGGAGCGGTGGGTGCTCGATCGGAAGCCCCCACTCGAGCTGGCAGTGAGCGCGCTCGGCAAGCGCCACCGCGGCCGCCTCCGAGGTGGCGACGTAGAGGTAGCCGTTGGCCCGGAAGTCGACCCGCTCTGCGCGCTGCGCGAAGTAGTCGCGGGAGGCGAGCGCGAGCTCCATGTTGAGCCGGTTCCCGTGCTGGGTACGAAAGCCCCCGAGCGCCTTCCCCGTCGAGCCCTGCCCGGGCGCCGCGGGGTCGAAGACGGCGACGTCGTCCCGCCCGAGCGAGGCCAGTGCGCGTGCCAGGAACGCGCCCGCGACACCGCCTCCCAGGATCGCGATCACCGGGGGTGCTCCCCGGCCCAGCGGTCCCGGATGTCCCGGGCCCGCTCCAGCAGCGGGCCCAGCTCACCGTCGCCGAGGACCGCCGCCCGGACCCGGTGCAGGGAGTCCTCGATGTCGTCGAGCACGCTCAGCAGCGCCTGCCGATTGGTGGAGGCGATCGCCTGGTGCAGACGCGGGTCGCCACCCGCCAGGCGGCTCAGGTCCCGAAAGCCGGGTCCGGCGAGGGCCGCCATCTCGGGCCACTCCGCCCGCGCACCCAGCGCCAGCACGTAGGCCGCCGAGACGGCGAACGCGGCGTGCGAGATCCCGGCCACCAGCAGGTCGTGGCGCTCCGGGGTCAGCAGCAGCGCGTGTGCCCCGACCGCGGCCACCAGCTCGCGCACCGCCTGGTCGTCGCGTGTCAGCACCCAAGGCGCCCCTTCGAAGAGGTCCGCGCAGGCGTTCGCCAGGGTCGCCCGCTCCCGACCCGCCATCGGATGACCTCCGACCAGGTCGAGGCCGGCCTCCCGCGCCCAGCTCAGGACGGTGGCCTTGGTGCTGGCCACGTCGGTGACCACACCGCGATGGCCCGCGAACTCCTCGAACAGCGCCGGCAGCGCCGGAATCGGCGCCGCCAGAACCACCAGGTCGGCCTGATGGACGTCGCCGGGACCGACCAAACCCGTGTCGAGCACCTCCCGCTGGATGGCCGGATCCGCGTCTCTGCCCAGCCGCTCCCAGGACGGCCGGCGCTCCCGCAGGGCGAGTGCCAGCGAGCCGCCGATCAGGCCCAGCCCGACGATCCCGACACGCATCCCGGGAAGTATGCGGGCACCGGCGCCGGCCGTCGGTGCTCCCCGGCCTCGGACAGGGGCGTTGGTGCACCAATCACCCGGTCCGCTACTGGAAAACGGGGCGTTGGTGCACCAATCGCCCCTTGGCGCGTCAGCGCAGCAGCTTCTCCATCACGATGGTGTCCACCCACGCGCCATCGAGCAAGCCCTGCTCGTGGTAGACGCCGACGGTCCGGAACTGGTGCCGCTCGTAAAGGCGCATGCCGGGGCCGTTGAACGGGAGTGCCGCGAGCACGATCTTGTGGTAGCTCAGCGCCCGTGCCCGGACCTCGAGCGCCGACAGGAGGAGGTCGCCGACCCCGTGGCCCCGCTCCTCGCGCGCCACATAGGCCGAGAAGTCGACCACCTGCCGGTAGGCCTCGCGTGGGTTGAAGACGTTGAGCGACGCCCAGCCGAGGACACGGTCGGAGCCGTCGACGCAGACCAGCACCGGGTGCCGGGCGTCGTGGGAGGCAAGCCAGGTCGCGCGTTCCTCCACTGTTCGGAGCTCGGTCTCCAGCGTCGCCACCCGGTCCTCGATGCCCTGGTTGTAGATCCAGGCGATCGAGGCCGCGTCGCCGCGGGTGGCCTCGCGAATCCGCACTCCCGCCTCCTCCTGCTTGCTCACCAGCCCCCTCCACTCGCGCGCCTCACCTCCCAGCCCGGCCACCAGCCCGGCCAGGAAGTCCAACGCCGCCGGGTCGATGCAGAAGTAGGTCGACTGCCCGTCGACGGCTCCGCTGGCCTGCACCAGCCCCACCCGCCGCAGCAGGGTGAGGTGCTCGTGGACGCTCGAGGGCGCAAGTGGCAGGGCGGCCGCCAGCTGCGAGAACGTGGCGTCTTTGCGATCCGCCAGGATTTGCACCATCCGGAAGCGGGTCGGGTTGGCCAGCGCTCGCACCATCGGCAGCGCCCGCGCCTCGGCCGGCGTGGGGCGGAGCTCCGCGCTCTTCACGACAGCGCAGTCTACGGATTTCTCCGAATTTCCGATACAGTGATCAAACGGTGCAGCGACGGGTCTATCGAGGCTGGCCGATCGTGGTCGCGCTCGGGGTGGTCGCCATCGTCAGCTACGGCACCACGCAGTACCTCTTCGGCGTGCTCCTCGACCCGGTCACGCGGACGCTCGGGGGCAGCCGGGCTCAGGTCAGCTCCGCCTACTCGATCGCCCTGGTCGTGGCCGCGGTCGCGGGTCTGGCGGTCGGACGGCTGGTGGACCGCATCGGCGCCCGGCTGCTGCTTTGTGTCGGGGGCGCGGTCAACGTCGCCACACTGCTGCTCCTCGCCCGGACGGGCTCCCTGGCCGCCTTCTCCACCGTCTGGGCGGCGGGCGGTGGGATCGCGATGGCCCTCACCCAGTACCCGCTCATGTTCGTGGTGGTCGCGAACTGGTTCGACCGCCGGCGTCCGGCCGCGATGGCCCTGCTGACCACGATCGGGGGCCTCTCATCGCCGATCATGATCCCGCTCTCGGGGTGGCTGGTGCAGACGCACGGCTGGCGGACGGCGGTCGACTTGCTGGCGATCCCGGCGGCCGTCACCATCCCGTTGACGCTGCTCCTGGTGCGGCGGCGGCCCGAAGATCTGGGGCTGATGCCGGACGGAGCGGCGGAGGCACGCCCGGGGCCGCGCACGGGGGTGACGCTGCCGGCCGCGCTCCGCCGGTCCGCGTTCTGGCTCATCACCGCGGGCGGGGTGGCAACCATGTTCTGTGCCAGCGCGCTGCAGGTGAACCAGGTCTCCTACCTGATCGAGCGTGGCCTGACGCCGGTGGCGGCGGCTTCGGTGGCCGGTGTGGTCGGCCTGGCGAGCATCCCAGGCCGTCTGTTCCTCAATCTGGCCGGCCAGCGCCTTCACCCGGAGTGGCTGCTGGCGCTCTCCATGCTCGCGATGGGCCTCGGTGTCCTGGTCCTGCTGCTGACCACGGGAGCCCGCCCGACGGTTGCGTACGCCCTGCTGTACGGGGCCGGATACGGTGCGGCGACGCCCCTGCGCGGGACCGTGATGGCACGTCAGGTCGGTCGGCGCGCGTACGGAACGATCACCGCGGCGCAGAACCTGGCCGTGCTCGGCGGCTCCGCGGCGGGGCCGCTGGTGGTGGGTGCGCTTTACGACCGGACGCGTACCTACGAGACGGCGCTGATCCTGATCGTGCTCGTCGTCGCGGTTGGCGCGGTGACGACCTTGCTCGCTCGGCGCCCGCCGGAGCCGGCGGCGGACGGCGTTCAGGAGTCGTTCCGCAGCCGCGCGTAGAGGACCCGGTCGTGCCACCGGCCGCCCCGGTACTGCGCCCCGCGATGCACCCCCTCCGGCTGGAACCCGGCCAGCTCCAGAGACCGCTGCTCGGCCAGGTTCTGGATGTCTGTGTCCGCCTCCACCCGGTTCGCGGACGTGGTCGCGAAGAGGTAGGAGGCAAGCTGACGCTGGGCGGCGGCACCGTAGCCGCGGTGCCGGGACTCGGGCAGGATGGTGATCCCGATCCGCCAGGCCAGGCTCATCCGGTTGGGGCCGTAAGGGACCTGGATGAAGCTCACCGATCCCACCGCCCGCCGGTGCTGGTCCTCGACGACGCGCCAGCCGCCGCCGTAGTCCTGACCCCGCAGCAGGTCCGAAGGCGGATCGTCGAAGTAGTCGAACGGCCCGGACACCTCGGGCGACCCCAGACGGTCGATGAGGCCCGCGTCGTCCGCACGCAGCTCGCGCAGACGCACGGTGGGGAGACGTAGGGGATGCCGGATGATCGCAGACGAAATCGTACCCGCGCTCCGACCTTTGGCCGATGGCCGTGCCCGCCGCTGCGAGTAGCGTGGCGGGTGTGAGCAGCCAGCCAAGGGAGGCACCGCGCCCGGCCCCGGAGGCCCAGCAGCGCCCGCCAAGCCTGCTCTCGCGTGGCCCGCTGCGCCAGGCGACGGTCGGCAGTGTCCTCCTCACCACCCTGTTCGCGTTCGAGAACATGGCGGTCTCGACCGCCATGCCGCGCGCGGTCACCGACCTCGGTGGGCTGCGCTGGTACGGCTGGGGCTTCAGCGCGTTCCTGATCGTGCAGCTGGTCGGCAGCGTGGTCGGGGGCGCGCTGTCCGACCGTCGCGGAGCGGCGCTGCCGACCGTGATGGGAGTCCTCATCTTCGTGGCCGGGCTGCTGGTGGCGGGGTCCGCGACCACCATGGGCCAGTTCGTGCTGGGCCGCGGGGTCCAGGGGTTGGGCGCGGGCCTGGTCATGGTCGCGATCTACGTCGTGATCGCCGAGGTCTATCCACCCGACCTGCGGCCGCGGGCGGTGGCCGCGATCTCCGCCGCCTGGGTCGTCCCCACGCTGATCGGCCCGGCAGCATCCGGCCTGTTGACGCAGTACCTCTCCTGGCGCGCCGTCTTCTTCGTCATCGTCCCGCTCGCGTTCCTGGGGCTGGCACTGGTTGCGCCGTCGCTGCGCCGTCTGCGGAAGCCGGCGGCCGGCGAGCGGCCGGCGCGGGATGACCGGTGGCGGTGGCCGGCCTCGGTGGCGCTGGCGGCGGGGATCGCGCTCCTCCAGTTCGCCGGCGAACGGCTGACCTGGATCTCCCTGCTGCCGCTGGCCGCCGGCCTGGCCTTGATCGGCCTCGGGCTGCCGCGCCTGCTCCCGCCCGGCACGCTGCGCCTGGGCCGCGGCATTCCCACGCTCGTGATCCTGCGGGCGATCATGTCGGGAGCGTTCTTCGGGGTCGAGTCCGCCGTCACGCTCACCCTGAGCCGGCTGCACGGCTTCTCGCCGGCGACCGTCGGGCTGCCGCTGATGGTCGGATCGCTCGGTTGGTCGGCGGCGGCCTGGATCATCGGGAGGCAGCCGGAGGAGCGGCGGCGGATCGGCATGCGGATCGGCTTCCTCCTGATCGCGGTGTCCGCGGCCGGGATGGCGCTGCTCGGGTGGTCCGAGACCCCGGCCTGGATCGCGTTTCCGGTCTGGATCCTGGGCGGGGCCGGCATCGGCACCGCGATGCCGGTGGTCTCGGTCATGGTGCTCGACTACTCCCGGCCCGAGGAGCGGGGCACCAACACCGCATCGCTGCAGATCGCCGACGGCACCGGTAGCTCCCTCTGCATCGCGCTGCAGGGGACGCTGGTCGCGGCGTCGACGGCGGCGGTGCTGAGTCTGGGCCAGGCGGTGGCGACGCTGGACCTGATCCTGGCCGGCGTGGCGCTCCTCGGGCTCCTGCTCTCGGCGCGCGCGCAGCCCGCGTAGCGAGCGCCCGGCCCGCGGGGGCTAGCCGAACGTGAAGCAGAAGGCGTCGACGCCCGGTTCGAGGAACTCGATCTCGAACCGGCGCTCGCGGATCGGTCTCGGCTGCCGGATCAGCTGATACATCCGCTGCTCGACGACCGTCCCGCTGCCATCCGACCCGACGTCGGTCCCGTGGGCCGCTGCGGCGATCTCACCGTCAAGTCGCACCCGAAACCTCACCGTCGCGCCCCGGCTGGCCGGACCCATCACGAGGTTCACGTCCCGCGCGTGGAACCGGTAGGCGATCCGGCCCGGACGCGCGTGGAGCGCGCTCCGGTCGGAGCGGAAGGTCCAGCTGCCGGCGAGTCCCCAACTGTTGAGCCGCAGGTGTGCCGGTGCCGTGTAGTCGTGAGGTTCGTCCCACGCCGCACCGCCGCCCGCGTCAAACCCGGCCGCCTGCTCGTAGCCCAGGTAGGTCTCGGGTGATCTGAGGTCACCCCAGTCGGCCTGGACCTCGTCGCCGTGGGGTTCGACGACGGCCAGTCCCGGCCCCGGGTCCTCCCCGCCGGCGTCCGCCAGCAACTGCCGGATGACCATCTCCGATCTCTCGAAATCGCCTTCGCCGAAGCGGTGATGCCGGATCTGGCCCCGCGCGTCGACGAAGTAGAACGCCGGCCAGTAGTGGTTCGCGAACGCGCTCCACACCGCGAAGTCGTTGTCGACGGCGACCGGATAGTCGATCCTCCGCGCGTCCACCGCCCAGCGCACGTTGTCGACGTCGTGCTCGAACGCGAACTCGGGCGTGTGCACGCCGATCGTCACCAGGCCCAGGTCCCGGTACCTCTGCGACCAGGCCCGGAAGTACGCCTGCGTGCGCAACCAGTTGATGCAGGTGTAGGTCCAGAACTGGACCACGACGACCCGGCCGCGCAGACCGTCCGGCGTCAACGGCTGTGAGTTGAGCCAGCGGGTGGCACCGTCGAAGGAGGGCAGCATGCCCTCGATGGGAAGCTCTCCGGCCGCGACTCCCTGGTGCCTCCGCATCCGCCAATTCTGCGGCCCCAAATCCCCGGCCGCAAACCTCCGTTGGTGCACCACCGGGGCCTATTTCGCCGTTTCAGGGCCCGCTGGTGCACCAACGGGTCCTTTCAGGGCTCAGGCGCCGGCTTCGACCAGGCTTCGCAGGAGCGGGACCGGATCCTCGCCGTCGAGGACCCTGCGGACGAGGGCGGACCCGACCGCGGCCGCGTCCACGTGGCCCCGCAGCCGGGCGACGTGGGCGGGCTCCGAGATGCCGAAACCGACCGCCACCGGCAAGGTGGTACGTGCCCGGATGCGGGCGAGCAAAGCGAACACGCCATCGCTCAGGCCGCGGCGCACGCCGGTCACGCCGGTCACCGCGACGCAGTAGACGAAGCCGCGCGACAGGCGCGCGATCTCCGCGATGCGTGCGTCAGTCGACGTCGGGGCCGCAAGGAAGATCGTGTCCAGGCTCTGCGTTCGAAATGGGCCCAGGAACGGTTCCGCCTCATCGACCGGAAGGTCGGGGAAGATGACGCCGGCCACCCCGGCGGCCGCCGCGTCACGTGCGAAGGCGTCGATCCCGTACGCCAGCACCGGGTTGAGGTAGGTCATCAGCACCACCGGAACCCCCGCCTCCGCGATCGCGCCCGCGACCCCGATCGAGCCTCGCACCGTCATCCCACCGAGCAGCGCCTGCTGCCCGGCTTTCTGGATCACCGGCCCGTCGGCCAGCGGGTCGCTGAACGGAACCCCCACCTCGATGGCGGCCGCCCCGGCCCCCGCGTAGCCGCGCCCGACCGCGATCGACTCTTCGGCGGAGGGAGACCCCGCCATCAGGTACGGCACCAGGTGCACCCCACCTCCCGGCCGCGGTGCCAGCACCCGCCTCAGACGCTCAGCCACCGCTGGCGGGTCGAGAATCGGGATGTTCCGCCAGCCAGGCCTCGACCGAAGCCAGGTCCTTGTCTCCGCGGCCGCTGAGGCAGACCAGGACCAGCGCCCCCGGCTCCAGCTCGTCCTTCAAGGTGCCCAACGCGGCCAGCGCGTGCGACGACTCGAGGGCGGGCACGATTCCCTCCAGCCGGGTCGTCTCCAGCAACGCCGCCACCGCCTGCGCATCGTCGACCGAGCGGTAGTCGGCGCGCTCTTCGTCCCGCAGCAGAGCGTGCTCGGGGCCGACTCCCGGGTAGTCGAGGCCGGCCGAGATGGAGTGGGTGACCGCGACCTGCCCGTCGCCATCCTGCAGGAGGTACGAAAACGCCCCGTGCAGGATGCCCGGGCGGCCGCGGACCAGCGTGGCGGCGTTGTCGCCCAGGCTGGGCCCCCGGCCCCCGGCTTCCACGCCCACCAGCCGGACCTCGCGGTCGGGGATGAAGGCGGTGAAGATCCCGATCGCGTTGGACCCGCCGCCCACGCACGCCACCACGACGTCGGGCAGGCGTCGCTCGGCCGTCAGGATCTGGTCCCGCGCCTCGTCGCCGATCACCCGCTGGAAGTCGCGCACCAGCGCCGGGTAGGGGTGCGGTCCCGCGGCCGAGCCCAGGACGTAGTAGGTGTCGCGCACGTTCGTGACCCAGTCCCGGATCGCCTCCGAGGTGGCCTGTGCCAGCGTGCCGGAGCCGGTGGTGACGGGCCGCACCTCGGCGCCGAGGAGCCGCATGCGCTGCACGTTGACGGCCTGCCGTCGCATGTCCTCCTGGCCCATGTACACCACGCAGTCGAGGCCGAAGCGTGCGCACACGGTCGCGGTCGCCACGCCGTGCTGGCCGGCCCCGGTCTCGGCGATGATGCGGGGCTTGCCCATGCGCCGCGCCAGCAGCACCTGACCGAGCGCGTTGTTGAGCTTGTGGGCGCCGGTGTGGCAGAGGTCCTCGCGTTTCAGATAGACGCGGACCCCGTGACGCTCGGAGAGCCGCTCGGCCAGATGGAGCGGCGTGGGCCGGCCGATGAACGTGGCCTGCAGCCCCCGGAGCTCCTGGATGAAGCTCGGGTCCGCCATCGCCTCCCGCCACGAGACCTCGAGCTCGTCGACCGCGACCATCAGCGTTTCGGGAACGTACTGACCCCCGTAGGGTCCGAAGCGGCCCCGCACCTGCTCAGCGAGGAACCGGGACATCGACCCTCCGCACCGCCTGCACGAACGCCGTCATCAGCGCCGGATCTTTGCGTCCCGGAATCCCCGCTTCGACCCCGCTCGAGACATCGACCCCGTAGGGCCGGAGTGCGCGCACCGCGTCCGCCACGTTGTCCGGCGTCAGCCCCCCGGCGAGGATCACCGCCCGCCGCCGTGCCAGCGCCTCCGCCAGGTCCCAGCACCACGTCCTGCCGGTGCCTCCGCGCCCGTCGGCCGACCACGAGTCGAGGATGATCGGGTCCGGCCAGCTGCCGTCACCCTCGATCCCGGTCTCGCGCACGCGCAGCACCTTCACGATCGGCCGCGAGGCGCGAAAGCCGGGCTCCTCCTTGCCGTGGAGCTGCACCCGATCGAGGCCCACCAGCCGCGCCGTGGCCTCCACCTCGCTCTCGGTGGGGTCGATGAAGACGCCGACGATCTCGGGCACCCGGCCCGGCAGCGCACGCACCTCGGCCACGATGTCGCGAGCCGCCTCGGGCGCGATCCGGCGGGACGAGGAGCAGAAGTGGAAGCCGAGCAGGTCGGCCCCCGCCGCGGTCGCCGCCAGCGCCGAGAGACGGTCGCCGATGCCGCAGATCTTGACCGCGGTCACGCGCTCGCCCCCACCGCGACCAGCGATCGCACCATCGCTCCCGGGTCGGGTGCCCGCATCAGCAGCTCGCCGACCAGGATCGCGTCCGCGCCGGCAGCCCGGAGGCGGGCGGCGTCCGCGGGTCCGTGAATCCCGCTCTCGGCGACCAGGAGGCGGCCGGCGGGAATCAAGGGCCGGAGCCGCCCGGTGATCCCGAGGTCGACCGTGAAGGTGGTGAGGTCCCGGTGGTTGACGCCGATGAGCGCCGCGCCGGCGGCGAGTGCTGTCTCGGTCTCCCCCTCGTCGTGAACCTCGACGAGCGCCTCCAGACCCAGGTTCTGGGCGGTGCGCAGCAGGCTCTCGAGGCGGCTCGGCGCGAGCGCGCCGACGATCAGCAGCACCGCGTCCGCTCCCAGCACGCGGCCCTCCAGCAGCTGGTGCTCGCTGGTCACGAAGTCCTTGCGCAGCACCGGGGCCGGCCCCGCCACCTTCCGCACCGCCGCCAGGTGCGCCGGTGCCCCGCCGAAGCTGGTCTCCTGGCAGAGGACCGAGATCGCGTCCGCCCCCGCGTCGACGTAGGCCCGCGCCAGCCCTGCCGGGTCGTACGTCTCGGCGAGCAGCCCCATGGTCGGAGTCCGGCGCTTGGTCTCGGCGATCAGCGCCAGCGACGGCTGGCGCAGCGCCCCGGCCAGCGACCGTACCGGGGGCGCCTGCGCCAGATCCGCCTCCAGGTCCTCTTCGGACCGGATGGCACGCCGGCGCGCCGTCTCCTCCTCCGCCTCCTCGACCAGCCGGGTCAGCAGGTCGGAGCTCGCCCGCGGCGTCCGCGTCACCCCGGGGCCCACGTGGAACGGACCCCGGTGTGGGGCCTGCGGAGTTCGGTGGGGTGGATCACGCCACCTCCACCTCTTGCGAGACCTCGGCCCATCGCTCCAGCAGCGTTCCGGCGCGACCGTCGTCGATCGCCTCACCGCCGAGCGCGATGCCTTCCTCCCAGTCGGAGGCGATGCCGGCCGCCCGCAGCGCGGCCGCGGTGTTGAGGAGGACGATGTCCCGCTGCGGACCCCGCTCCCCCGCCAGCACCCGCCTCGCGATGGCGGCGTTGTGCTGCGGGCTGCCACCCTGGATCTCACGGGTCGAGGCGGGCCGCAGCCCCAGGTCGGCGGGGTCCAGCGGATAGCGGCGCCGGCGTCCGTCGAGGACCTCGATCACGCTGGAGGGACCGGTCGTCGAGAGCTCGTCCATGCCGCCGGCACCGTGAAAGACCAGGACCCGCGGCACCTCCAGGCGCGTCAGCACCTGGATCACCGGCTCCACCAGCTCCACGTCGGCGACGCCGATCGCGCGCATGCCGGCATGGGCGGGGTTGCAGATCGGACCCAGGATGTTGAACACGGTACGGATCCCGAGCTCCCGGCGGATGGGTCCGACGTAGCGGAACGAGGGGTGGTACCGGGTCGCGAACATGAAGCCGATCCCGACCTCGTTGACGCAGCGGGCGACCGCCTCCGGCCCGAGGTCGATACGCACGCCGAGGGCCTCCAGCACGTCGGCCGACCCGGAGATCGAAGACTGCGCGCGGTTTCCGTGCTTCGCGACCCGGGCCCCGCACGCCGCGCTCACGATCGCGGAGAGCGTCGAGATGTTGAACGTCGCGAGCCCGTCCCCTCCCGTGCCCACCACGTCCAGCACCTGGCCCGGGACCTCGACCGACGTCGACATCGCGAGCGCGGTACGGGCCAGGCCGGTGATCTCGCTGATCGATTCGCCCTTGGCCCGGAGCCCGATCAGGAAGCCGGCGATCTGGCTCGGGGTGGCCTCACCGCGCAGCATCATCTCCATCGCGGTGGAGGCCTCCTCCTCGTCGAGGCTCTCTCCCCGGATCAGCTTCTCCAGGTAGCCGACCACGGCTCACCCCTCCTCGGTCAGACGCAGGAAGTTGTTCAGGAGATGGCGCCCGCCCAGGGTGAGAACGGACTCCGGGTGGAACTGGACGCCGAGGGTCGGATGGGACGCGTGCCGGAGCCCCATCACGATCCCGTCCTCGGTCCACGCGGAGACCTGCAGGTCCGCGGGGACCGTGGTCCGCTCCACGATCAGCGAGTGGTACCGGGTCGCCTCGAACGGGTCCGGCATCCCCTCGAACGGAGAGTTGCCGTCGTGCGAGACGAGTGCCGTCTTGCCGTGCACCGGCTCGTCCCGCACCACCCGCCCGCCGAACGCCTGCGCGATCGCCTGGTGCCCGAGGCAGACGCCCAGGATCGGAAGCCGGCCGCTGAGCTCGTGGATCGCCTCCAGCGTGACGCCGGCGCCGTCGGGGGTGCCGGGCCCCGGGGAGATGACCAGCGCGTCGTGGTCCGCCAGCTCTCCCAGCGAGACGACGTCGTTGCGATAGGTGCGACACCGCGCGCCGAGCTCGGACAGGTACTGGACCAGGTTGTAGGTGAAGGAGTCGTAGTTGTCGATCACGGCGACCCGGAGCGAGCGGCCCGGCATCACGCCGTAACCGCCGCGAAACAAAGCCGGGGCCCCCGCGAAGCCGAGCTTGCGAGGCTTCGTGGGGTGGGGAGCCGGGTGGGGAGCCCGCGGAGTTCCATGGGGTGGTTCACATGGCCTCCGCGATCTCGATGGCGCGGAACATCGCGCCCGCCTTCTCCAGGGTCTCCTCGTATTCGCGGGCGGGGTCGGAATCGGCCACGACCCCGGCACCCACCTGCACGTAGGCGAGGCCGCCCGCGATGACGACCGTGCGCAGCGTGATCGCCAGATCCACGTTGCCGTCGTAGCCGACGTAGCCGAACGCGCCCGAGTAGACGCCGCGGCGCTCCGCCTCCAGCTCGGCGATGATCTCCATCGCCCGGATCTTGGGCGCCCCGGAGACGGTGCCGGCGGGAAATGCGGAGCGGATCGCGTCCAGCGAGCTGCGGTCGGGCGAGAGCGTCCCCTTCACCGTCGAGCCCAGGTGCATCACGTGGCTGAAGCGCTCGACGTGCATCAGGCTCTCGACGTGGACGCTGCCGGCGACCGCCACCCGACCCACGTCGTTGCGTCCCAGGTCGACCAGCATCACATGCTCGGCCCGCTCCTTCGGATTCTCGCGCAGCTCAACCTCGAGGCCTTCGTCCTCCTCCACCGTGGTTCCCCGCCGCCGCGTGCCGGCCAGAGGACGAACCGTGACCACCCCCTCCTCGATCCGCACCAGCAGCTCGGGCGAGGAGCCGGCGACGACGCGGCCTTCTCCGAGGTTGAGGTAGTAGAGGTGCGGAGACGGGTTGACCGACCGGAGCGCCCGGTAGACGTCGAAGGGGCGCGCCAGGGAGCGCTTGCGGAATCGCTGGGAGGGGACGATCTGGTACGCGTCGCCGGCGTAGATGTGCTCCTTCGCCGCCAGCACCATCTCCTGGTAGCGCTCCCGGGTCACGTTCGAGGTCCAGGTCTCGGGCCCCGGCGCGGGCACCGGGCGGGGCGAGGTCGGGATCTGGTCGGCGGCCAGGAGCCGCTCCATCTCGTCGAGCCGTGCCACCGCCGCCCCGTACTCCTCGGCGCCCGGGCGGTGGAGCGTGAGGAGATGCAGCCGCTGGCGCAGGTGGTCGACGATGGCCAGGTTCTCCGCCAGCAGGAACGCGGACTCCGGCATCGGCGGCGGCGGTCCCTCAGGGGCCGGCAGCCGCTCGAAGTGCCGCGCCGCCTCGTACCCGAGGTAGCCGACCGCGCCTCCGATCAGCCGGGGGAGCTCGTGATGCGGCGCGGGGGCATCTGCCAGGACCTCGGCCAGCCGCTCCAGCGGGTCGCCTTCACCCAGCTCGATGGGGGTTGGACGGTACCCGATGAACGAGTACCGACCCAGCTGCTCGCCGCCGGTCACCGACTCGAGCAGGAAGCCGGGTTCGTCCGGATCGCACAGCAGGAGGTAGACGCGGACGGGCGTCAGGAGATCGGCGGGCAACTCCCGATGCACCGGGATCAACCGGTACTGGTCGGCCAGCGCCGCGGTGGCGCCTGCGCTCGGCTCCGTCTGCGTGATTCCAGTCCGTTCCATCTCCCCTCGCCGTCGGGACCGCGAGTCTAACAGGTGGCCGTTTACCGGCAGGGGAAGCTCCCAACCGGCCTTCTCGAGGCCCTTCGCCGGCATACGGCCGCCAGGGAACCGGGGGAGGATGTCAAGGTACAGTCCGATGTCCGAGGACGACGAGACAGGGCGGGAGCACGGGGAGACAGCGGCGGAAAAGGCGTCGAGCGCCGGGCAGGCGACCGACGAGTACGGGGTGGGCCGCCTGCTGGCACTCTCCGACGGCGTGTTCGCCGTCGCCATGACGCTGCTGGTGGTCGACATCAAGGTGCCGCCGGCGCCGGTCAACCCGACCAGCCAGGAGGCCTTCCTGGCGTTCAAGCAGCAGCTTCCCAACCTCGGGATCTACGCGTTCAGCTTCGTGATGGTCGCCGTCTACTGGCTCAATCATGTCGACGGCCTGCGCACGTTGCGTGCGGCGTCCCGCGGGGTGCTCTTCCGCAACCTGATGCTGCTGGGCCTGGTCTGCCTGATGCCGTTCGTGACCGCGTTCTTCCAGCGCTTCTCGAACACCACGGCGGGCAACGAGGTCTACCTCGGGGCGTTGTTCCTCCTCGGTCTGATCTCCGCGCTCACCGTCCCCTGGCGGGAGCGGGCGCGGAGGGCGGGCGAAGGACCGGAGGGCGCGCGGCATGCAGCCGCCATCTATCTCGACCAGGTCGGAGACCTGCCGGTGTTCGCTCTCGGATTCCTCCTGGCGACCTGGATCCCCGGCACCGCGGCGTTGGTCGTCCTCGGTTTCGTGGTCCTGTTCGCCGTGGTGGGCTGGATCCTGATGCGTGGGATCCGGGAGCCGTCGCCGGATCCCGATCGCTATGGGGTCGGCCGGATGCTGGCGCTGTCCGACGGTGTCTTCGGAATCGCGCTCACGCTGCTGGTCCTGAACATCGCGATCCCCGCGGTGGGCACGGTGGACAACCAGGCGCACGCGCTGGACCTGCTGCGCAGCGACCACGATCAGCTCATCGCCTACGGGATCACGTTCGGGATCGTCGGCATCTACTGGACGGCGCACCATCGATCGCTGCGCGGGGTGAGCTCGACCAGGCACAGCATCCTGCGCCGGAACCTGATCCTCCTCTTCGCGGTCTGCCTGGTGCCCTTCGTGATGGACTTCTTCGACGCCTGGAGCGACACCATCTTCGGCAACCAGTTCTTCTTCGCCGCGTTCGGCACTATCGGGGCCCTGGTCTCGTTCGTCGGACCGGGCGTCTCGCGACTCCGTGCCGGCTTCCGGGGCGGGTGGCAGGAGGCCCGGACCATCGGCTCGGTCGTGGTGGCGAGCGGCGCGGTTCCGATCTGCGTGCTCGGGATTCTTCTGACACCGGTGCTGGGTCCAGGCAGCGCGCAGCTGGTGTGGCTGTTGATGATCCCGTTGGTGGCGGTGGAGCGGACGTGGTCAGCGAACCGCACGCCGGCTGAGCGCCGGTGATCACCCCGGCTTGCGGCCCCAGGCGTACCACACCTCACCGGTCATGTGAACCACCTCGATCTCGCGCAGCATGTCCGAGACCAGCGGGGCCGTCTCTTCCTCCGGTATCCCGAGGGCGGAGGCGAACACCGGCATCAAGGTCCGCCCGATCGCCCGCAGGTTGGAGGCCATGAAGGAGCCCACCCGCCCGCCCCACTCCCCGATCGGGACCGTGACCTGCTGCTCGCCGATCTCTTCCAGGCCGGCCCCGGCCAGCAAGCGCGGAAGGCCGAGCCCCGGCGGCCCCTGCGTGTCCATCCCAAAGCGTGCCCCCAGCTCTCGCATGAGGCCGAAGAAGCGGGCCGCGGCCGGACCCGCGTTACCCCAGTGTTCGCCCGACTCGCCGACCTCGACCAGACCCTCCGGCGCCGTCACGCGGGCCAGCTCATCGATGGCTCCGGGCCAGGCGGCGGCCGGGATCCCGGCGCGCAGGAGCCGCTGGTGGACGTACTCGAACGCTCCGTCCGCGAACGGGAGGCCGCGGAGCAGGTTGACCCGGACGTAGTGCACCGCGCCCTGGCGGGCCGCTTGCGCCGCCTGGTCCGCACCCACGACCACCGCCCGGGGGAACTCCTTGCAGATCTCGACCGCCCACTGCCCGGTGCCGGTGCCCACGTCCAGCACCGACCGGGGCTCGCCGATCGGAGCCAGGTGGTTCGTGCCCAGCAGCTCTCGCAGCGCGAAATGCTGCAGGTCGAGCCGATTGACCTCGCTCGGCTGCCGTGGCATGAGGTACCGGTCGTTGCTCTGGCTGCTCGCGTCCGACATGGTCTCCTCTCCTCCGGCGCCTTCCATCGCCAAGCCTGAGGCCCCTGGTGGCGCCGGAGTGCGGACACTCTGACCCTAACCCGCCCCGTAGCGTCAGAGTGCGGACACTCTGGCCCTACGGGGGATCCTAGCGCGTCCCTACCGACACCGTGCCCTGTTCCATCCAGCGCTGGATGAGGCGACCCGCGATCGTGTAAGGCGGGGGCCGGTGCGAGGTGTGGGGGAGGTGGTCGCGGTGGAACCAGGCCGCGTCGCCGATCTCGAAGTCGTCCACCTCGATCTCGCCCGATCGGTAGGGCGCGAAGAAGCCCGCCATCAGCTGGCTCGGGAAGGGCCAGGGCTGGCTCGACTGGTAGACCGGGTCGCCGACCTCCAGCTTCACCTCCTCGCGAACCTCGCGCCGGACCGCTTCCTCCATCGTCTCGCCGGGCTCCACGAACCCGGCGATCAGGGCGAAGTAGCCCGCCGCCATCGACCGGTTGTGCGCGAGCAGGATCTCGTCCCCGCGGTGGACGACCGTGATCACCGCCGGGTTGAGGCGGGCGAAGTGCAGCGCCCCGCAGGCAGGGCAGGTCATCGCCCGCGGCTCCTCCGGCCGCCACACCGTCGGCGTTCCGCAGCGCCCGCAGAAGCGATGCGCGTTCGCCCACTCGTTGACCTGCGAGGCCAGCGCCGCCGCCGACGCCAGGTCGTTGGGCCCCAGCATCAGCACCCGCCGCAGGGGAAGTGCCGTGTACCCCGGCGGATTCTCCTCCACCGTCAAAGCAACCGCCGGCCGGCCCCGGAAGACGCCGGCGTCGTGCGGACCCACCAGCTCCTGGCCGCGGAGGTCGGACCAGCTCGGAAGCTCCCCCGCCTGCCACTGCTCGGGCAGCAGCAGCTGCCCGTCGAGGAAGGGGAAGGCGACGGCTCCTGGCTCCGGCTCAGGCACCCGCGTCCTTCTTCATGGCCCGCTTGACCTCGCGGGCCTGGGCCATGGTTTCCGGCGAGTCGACATCCGCGATCGAGTGCCAGTGGGCCGACTCGGCCTCCCAACCGGGAGGGCGGACACCGAACCTCTTACCGAGCACGGAAACCATGATGCGGGTCTTGCCCTCTCCGAAGCCGGGCAGGGCGCGCAGCCGCCGCGCCAGCTCCTCCCCGGACTCCGCGTCCCGCCAGATCGCCTCGGCGTCGTTCCCGTAGTCCAGGGCGACCACCCCGCAGAGGTCCTGCACGCGCCGCGCCATGCTCCCGGGAAACCGATGCAGCGCGGGCCGCTCCCGGAAGACGCTGTCGAGCTGGTCGGGATCCATCGCCGAGATGGCGGCCGCGTCGAGCGCTCCGCCCAGCCGTTCGCGCAGGTCGTACGGACCGCTGAACGCCTTCTCCATCTTCACCTGCTGATCGAGCAGCATCCCGATCAGGAGCGCGAGCGGGTCCGACTCCAGGAGCTGATCCGCCTCCGGTCGGCCGGTCCAGTGAATGGTCAACGGGAGTGCTCCTGGATCGCGCGCCAGAGCTTCTCGGGCGTCAGCGGCATGTCCACGTGCCGGACTCCGAGGTGGCTGAGCGCGTCCACCACCGCGTTGTGAATGGCGGGCGTGGACCCGATGGTGGGGGCCTCTCCGATGCCCTTCACACCCAGCGAGTTGTGCGGCGTCGGGGTCTTGGTGAACGACGTGTCGAAGGTGGGCAGCTCGTTCGCGGTCGGCATCTGGTAATCGATCAACGAGGCCGAGCGCGGAGAGCCGTCGGCGTCGAACACCACCTCCTCGAACAGCGCCTGCGCGGCCCCCTGCGCGATGCCGCCGTGCTGCTGACCCTGCGCCAGCATCGGGTTCAGGATCGGACCGCAGTCGTCGACCGCGATGTGGCGCGCGAGCCGGACGTCCCCGGTCTCGCGGTCCACCTCGACCACCGCCACGTGCGCGCCGAAGGGGTAGGTCAGGCCGCCCTGCTGGAAGTCGATCGCGCTGTGCACCCCCTTGGGCCCACCCTCGCGGACCGCCAGCTGCTGCCACGTCACCACCGACTGCGGCACCCCTCGCACCCTGAAGCCCCCGGGCGCCGGCTCCAGGTCCTGCGGGTCCGCCTCCAGCTCCTGGGCGGCCAGCTGGCGTCCTCGCTCCAGCACCTCGCCGCAGGCGTTGTGGATCGCCATCCCGCCCATCTGCATCGACCGCGAGCCGCCGGTGCCCCCGCCGGTTGGGATGCGGGCGGTGTCCGACTGCACGAACCGGATCTGCTCGATCGGGACCTGCAGCTGCTCCGCGACCAGCTGCGCGTAGGTGGTGGCGTGGCCCTGCCCGTGCGCCGAGGTACCGGCCAGGACCACGATCTCCCCGTCCGGGTGCACCTCGACGGCTCCGTGCTCGGTACCCGGGCCGAGCCCGGTGACCTCGACGTAGGTGGCGATGCCGATGCCCAGCAGCCGCCGGTCCCCGCTCGCGCGACGTTCCGCCTGCTCGCGACGTAGAGACTCGTACCCGGCGCGCTCGAGCGCCTGCCGCAGCGGTTTGTCGTAGTCGCCGCTGTCGTATTCGATGCCGGTCACGGTCTGGTAGGGGAACTGGTCGGGACGGATGAAGTTCCGCCGTCGCACCTCCACCGGGTCCAGATCCAGCTCGGCCGCGACGAGGTCGATCGTTCGCTCCAGGAGGTGCGCCGCCTCCGGGCGACCGGCGCCGCGGTAGGCTCCGGTCGGCGTCGTGTTGGTGGCCACCGAGGTGGCGCGGAAGTCGATCTTGCGCAGGTCGTAGACGCCGGACATCATCCAGCCGGTCAGGGTCGGCAGCCAGGCCCCGTCGGCGGGGTAGCCGCCGGCGTCCTGCAACACGTGAACTCGGATGCCGACGATCCGGCCCTCCCGGGTGGCGCCGACCTCGACCTCGTTGATCTGGGCGCGCCCCTGGTACATGCCGAGCAGGTTCTCGCTGCGCGACTCGACCCACCGCACCTGCCGCTGCAGACGGCGGGCGAGCGCGGCCAGGATCACGTGCTCGGGGTAGGTCGGGATCTTGGCGCCGAAGCCCCCTCCGACGTCGGGCGCGATCACCCGGACCCGCCCCGGATCCAGAGCCAACCTGGCCGCGATCTTGTCCCGCACCTGATGCGGGTTCTGGGATGACACGTAGACCCGGATACCGTCGCCGTCGGGCTCGGCGACCGCCACGTCGGGCTCCATTGGGACCGGGGCCAGGCGCTGGTTGACGATCCGGGCCTTGACCCTGACCTCGGCGCCCGCCAGCACGTCCTCGTCCTCGCTCCCGTTGCGGACGTGGTAGGCACGGTTGGTGCCGTGGTCCGGGAACACCAACGGCCCACCGTCGTCGAGCGCGTCGACCATGTGACCCACCGCCGGCAGCGGGTCGAAGTCGCAGAAGACGGCCTCCGCGGCGTCCTCCGCGATCCCGCGTTCGGTCGCCACCACGGCGACGATCGGCTCACCCGTGAAGCGCACCACGTCCCGTGCCAGGTAGGGGCGGCTGAAGACGGGGTCGAGCTCATCCATGCCGAGGTCGGCGGGAAGCCCCAGATCGTGATCCCGGAACACGCCGACCACGCCGGGCATCGCCGCCGCCGACTCGGTGTCGACGCTGAGGATCCTGGCGTGCGGCACCGGCGAACGAAAGAAGGCCACGTGCAGCCCGTCCGCTGCCAGTGGGAGATCGTCGCAGTACTCCCCGCGGCCGGTGATGAACCGCGGATCCTCGACGCGGCGCACCGCGTGGCCGAGCACCGAGCCCGGAATTGTGATCTGGCCCATCGCCACCCTTGCTCTCCCGTTGCTATCACCGGCCGCCTGGATCGCGATCAGGATAGTCGTCGCATGCCCGCGCGGCGATCGGATCCCGCTCCAACCCACTATGCTCGCCCGCTATGCGGCTGGAGGAGGACGAGATCTACCCCGATCTCGACCTGGAGGGCGGCGACCTCGAAGGGGCTCGCGGGGTCACGATCCAGAACGGGCGCCTGCGCCGCGTCTCACTGGTGAACACCGGGTTTCGCTTCGCTCACCTTCAGGACGTCCGGTTCGAGGACTGTGACCTCTCGGGCGTGACGTTCGAACGCTGCCGCCTGGAGCGGGTGGAGCTGCTCCGCTGCCGGCTGACCGGGGCGCAGGTCGAGAAAAGCCGGGCCTCGGGGTTGGTGATGACCGGCTGCCCCGGACTCTACGTCCTGTTCCACGAGGTGAACCTGCGCGGAGCCCTGATCACCGGCTGCCAGCTCCGTGAGGCCACACTTCAGGACTGCGATCTCGACGGGGCCGAGCTGCGCGACACCGACCTCGGTGAGGCGGTGCTGATGGCCGGATCATGGGCCGGCTGCGACATCCGCGGGTCCCGTATCGACGGGCTGCGCGCGTCTCTCAACGACCTGCGCGGGCTGAGGTGCGACACCGAGCAGGCCTCGGCACTGCTCCGAGGCGCGGGTATCGACGTCGTCCCGCCCGGCCTTTAGCAGCCCCCCAAGACCGGGGAGTGTCCGCGCTCAGGGGCTGAGGCGCGTGAGGGTAGGCCCGGAGTGCGGACACTCCGCTGGTTGACCTGGCGCGCATCCTGGTCCCATGACACGCATGCCTCGCTGGGCTCGCCGGGTGGCGGGCGCGTCAGCGCTTCTGCTGGTCGCCGTCCTCGCGTTCGGGGCCGGGGCATGGGCCGACCAGCGGTTTCCGGAGTACGTGCCCGCGTTCGGGCAGAACCGCACGCTGCTCGACCAGACGACGCAGCAGCAGGCGCTCCGGATCATCCAGGCGCACTACTGGAACCGCGACCTGGATGGGACGGCGCTCAGCGAAGGCAGCGTCAGCGGCATGGTGCAGGCGCTCGGCGACCCCAACACCCGCTACCTGACGCCGGCGCAGTACGAGGCCCAGCAGCAGGCGAACCAGGGCCGCCATCCGCCCGGGATCGGCGTGTCGCTGGTCTCCGCCGGCGAGCACCCGGTCGTCAGCGGGGTGCTGCCCGGCTCGCCCGCGCAGCAGGCCGGCGTACAGGCGGGGGACGCGATCCTGGCCGTCGACCGTCATCCCACCGCCGGTCTCGATACCCCGGAGGTGTCGGCGCTGATCCGCGGCGCACCCGACGCCGAGGTCGTCCTGCTCGTGCAGCGCGGGGCGTCCCAGCTGTCGCTCTCGATGCACCGCCGCCCGTTCACCAGCCCGACCGTGGTCTCCGCGCGGCTCCCCGGAGACATCCTCTATCTGCGCATCTATCAGTTCGGCACGACCACCGCGGACGAGTTCATCCACGAGCTCAAGGCGGGCCTGCCGGCCCGAGGCGTGGTGCTCGACTTGCGGCAGAACGGAGGGGGCTTCGTCAGCGCTGCCGTCACCGTGGTCAGCGCGTTTCTCGAGAGCGGCGAGGTGTTCGAGACCCAGTCGCGCGACGCCAACTACGTGACGGACGTCGAGGGCGGCGCGATCGCACCCACCGTCCCGCTCGCGATCCTCGTCGACGGCAGCACCGCGTCCTCCTCGGAGATCGTGGCCGGCGCCCTGGAGGTGCACGACCGAGCCGACCTGGTGGGCGTCAGGACGTTCGGAAAGGGATCGGTCCAGAACACGTTCCCGCTCCACGACGGCGGAGCGCTGCAGCTCACCGTCCAGCACTGGGTCCTGCCCAACGGACAGTCGGTCGACCGGCGCCGGGGCCTGGAGCCGGCCCGCGTGGTCGCACTGCCGGCTCCCCAGGACATGTTCGACGTGGCGACGCCGCAGCGGGGCGACGAGGCCGACACCCAGCTGCAGGCGGCGCTGCAGGGCCTCGGCGGCTGAGCGGAAGCGACCGCTTCCCGGCAACCAGGGCCCAGGAGAGGCGCTTGCCGCCCAGTTTGCCGGGAAAGGCTTTTCAGCTCGTCGCCGTCACCGCGCTGGTCACGCCCGGGTGCAGGCCCTTTTCCTCCAGGAACTCGGCGGTGGCGCGCAGGAAGAGATCGATGACCTCGGGGTCGGCGGCCCTCCCCATGTGTCCGATCCGGAACATCTGTCCCTCGTACGGCTCCAGCCCACCGCCGATCCGGATCCCGTGCCGCCCACGCAGGAACGCGGCATAGTCGGCGTACGGAAAGTCCTCGGGAATCCAGAACGAGGTCAGCAGCGGCGCCGCGGCGGGACCCGTCATCACCGGCTCGAACCCGAGCTCTCGCATACCGGAGCGAACGTGCTCGGCGGCTCGTGCCGAGCGCGCACGGTGGGCCTCGATGCCGCCCTCCCGGTCGATGCGGTCGAGGGCCGCCCCCAGCGCCTCGAACACGTTGGAGGGGACGGTGGTGGGGCTCGGGTGCAAAGGATCTTCGATCACCGCGGCCCGCCAGGTGGCGAGGTTCAGGTACCAGCCGGCCGCCTTTTCGCGGCCGTCGTCGACCGCCGCCCAGGCGTCCTTGCCGGCGGCCACGATCGCGAACCCGACCGGAGCCGCCAGGGCCTTGTTGATGGTCCCGATCACCAGGTCGATCCCCCACGCGTCCATCTCGAGCTCGACGCCCGCGAACGAGGCCACGGCGTCGACCAGGTTGAGGAGACCCCGCTCCTTGGCCACCGGGCACAGGTCCTGTATCGGGTTGAGCAGGCCCAGGGAGGTCTCGTCGTGGACGACCGCGAACAGCCTGACCCGGGGGTGGTCGTCCAGCGCCTGGCGCAGCTGCTCGACGGTGAGCGGCTGCCGCGGTGCCGCGTCGATCACGTGCGCCACCAGGCCGATGCCGCGGGCGACCATCGCCAGGCGCTCCCCGAAGTAGCCGTTGCTCCCGACCAGGATCTCGTCACCGCGGGCGAGGACGCTCGCCAGCGCCATCTCGATGGCCGCGGTGCCCGGCCCGAACACCGGGTAGACGGTCCCGCTGGTGCGTGCGATCGCCTGCAGCCGCTGCTGGACGTCGGCATAGAACGGCGCCCACGCCTCGCTGTAGTGCGCGGGGACCGGCCGCCCGAGCGCCTCCAGAACGTCGTCGCCGACGCTCACCGGACCCGGGATGAGCAGGATCCTCGCGTTGTCTTCCATAACGCGCTCCAAAGTACCTGCCCGTCCGGCCACCGTGAGCCCCCAAAGCCATCTGTCGACAGATGGCCGCCTGAGCGCATCGAAACGGGGGCATCTGTGCACGGATGGCCCGGGGGACGCCGGGGGAGGGTTCAGACGTAGTCGCGGGGGTCGTGCCAGACGGTGCCGGGGACGGCGGCCGGGTCCTGCGGCGTCGAGGTGGTCTCCTGGCGGAGGCGCGGCAGCACCGTGCGAGCGACCCGCTCCAGCATGTCCAGCCGCGCCTCGTCGGGCTGGTCGACCACGAACTGGTTGACGCCCGTCGCCAGGTACTGCCGCACCATCGCCTCGAACGAGTCCTCGGACTCCCAGGGATCGATCGCCTCACGGGAGATCTTCCAGTAGTAGAGCGAGCGCTGAAGGGTGTCCGGATCGCGGCCCAGCTTCCGGCACTCGCGATCCAGCAGCTGATTGCGCTCGAGCATCTCCTGCGGCGTGCCGAACGCGTTCCAGGTGTCGGCCTGCCGGGCCACGATCCGCAGCATGCGGGGGCCGAACGCCCCCAGCGTGAGCGGGATCCGGGGCCGCTGCACCGGGCCGGGACGGGAGTGCGCCTCCCTGAGTGCGTAGTACCGCCCGTCGAACGAGCTCACGTCCTCGCTGAAGAGGCGGTCCACGACCTCCACCGCCTCCTGGAACCGGTCGACCAGCTCACGCGTCTCGGGGAGGTCGATGCCGAACATCCGGTGCTCCGGCTCGTACCAGCCCGCGCCGAGACCCATCTCCAGCCGCCCCCCCGAGATGTGGTCGACGGTGACCGCCTGCCTCGCCAGCACTGCCGGGTTGCGGAACGTGTTGCAGGTCACCAGCACGCCGATGCGTATCCGCTCAGTGAGCGCGGCCAGCCCGGCGAGCAGCGTCCAGGCCTCGAAATACGGCCCTTCCGGGCGCGAGGGCTGGATCAGGTGATCACAGTCCCACACGCTGTCGTACCCCAGGGCCTCGATGTGCCGCCAGCGCTCGACGGTCTGCTCCCAGGTCATGTTCTGGTCGGTACAGATTCCGATGCGCAGCGTTCGTGCCATGGCCCCTCCGTCAGCCCCTCCGGGCTCAGTTCCGTGCGCCCGGCCAGGGTCCCGGCGGGCCCTCGGGCAACGACTATCTCCTCGGTCCGCTGATCGTAGACACTCAGCCCGCGCGCCTGGTAGTTGGAGAGCGCCGCCGGACCGTCAAGGCTGCAGGTGTGCACCCACACTCGGCGGGGGTTCGTCGCCCACGCGCGTCGCAACACCTCGGTCAGGAACCAACCGCCTACGCCGGCGCCCCGGAACTGCGGGAGCAGGCCGAACGCGCTGATCTCGACGTCCACCGCCGGCTCGGACCCGGCGCGCGCCTGCACTTCCAGCTCCGCGTAGCCGGCGGGGCTTCCCTCCTGGGCCGCGACCCAGGTCGAGAGCTCGGGCCGCTCCACCCAGCGCCGCCACTCGACGTAGGTCCAGGGCAGGCGGTCGATCCAGTACCAGTCGCCGCCCACCGCGGTGTAGAGGAAGCGAGAGAACTCGGGACTGGGCACCACCGCCTGGCGCATCTCCGCGGGACGCCGGGGCGGCGGCGCCGGTCGCAGCGCCGCCACGTCGCGCATCTCGAGAGACCAGGTCGTGACCTGAACCCGACGTTGCCTCACGACCCCTGGCTGCCATCGACGGCGGCATATCGGGGTTGTCTCACGCTTCTTCTCGGGCCCCTTCCGCCTGCGCACGTTCGGCGATCTCGGTCACCACCGCGGGATCCGCCAGCGTCGTGGTGTCGCCCAGCTCGCGGTGCTCGGCGACATCACGCAGCAGCCGGCGCATGATCTTGCCCGACCGCGTCTTCGGCAGCTCCGGCGTGAAGACGATGTTGGCCGGCGCGGCGAAGCGGCCGATCCGCTCCCCCACGTGCGCCCGCAGCTCGTGCAGACGCTGCGGAGTGCCATCGACCCCCGCCTTCAGGGTCACGTAGGCGACGATCGCCTGGCCCGTGATGGGGTCCGCACGGCCGCACACGGCAGCCTCGGCGACGCTGGGGTCGTCGACCAGCGCCGACTCCACCTCGATGGTCGAGATGCGGTGCCCGGACACGTTCATGACGTCGTCGACCCGGCCCAGGAGCCAGAAGTCACCGTCCCGATCCTTGCGGGCTCCGTCCCCCACGAAGTAGGTGGCAGGGCCGAACCGCGACCAGTAGGTCTCGCGGTAGCGCGCGTCGTCACCGAAGATGCCGCGCAGCATCGACGGCCAGGGCTGGCGGATGACCAGATATCCCCCGCCCCCTGTCGGCACCTCGTTCCCCTGCTCGTCGACCACCGCCGCGTCCACGCCGATGAACGGCGTGGTCGCAGACCCCGGCTTCAGCGTGGTCACCCCCGGTAAGGGCATGATCAGCTGCATCCCGGTCTCGGTCTGCCACCAGGTGTCGACGACCGGGGTCCTGCCGGCCCCGATGTGCTCGCGGTACCAGATCCAGGCCTCGGGATTGATGGGCTCACCGACCGTGCCGAGTACGCGGAGCGAGCTCAGATCGTGCTTGGCGGCATGCTGGGGGCCCCACTTCATGTGGGAGCGGATGGCGGTGGGTGCGGTGTAGAGCACGGTGGCCCGGTAGCGCTCGACGATCGCCCACCAGCGGTCGTAGTCGGGAAAGTCCGGCGACCCCTCGTAGATGATGCTCGTGGTCCCATTGCACAGCGGCCCGTAGACGATGTAGCTGTGCCCGGTGATCCAACCGATATCCGCCGCGCACCAGTAGACCGTGTCCGGCTTGACGTCGAAGACGTAGTGGTGCGTGGTCGCGACGCCGACCAGGTACCCCGCGGTCGTGTGCACGATGCCCTTGGGCCGGGCGGTGGTGCCCGACGTGTACATCAGAAAGAGCAGGTCCTCCGAGTCCATCGGCTCGCAGGGACACGTCCGAGGGTCGTCGGAGACCCGGCCCGCCAGGTCGTGCCACCACACGTCCCGAGCCGCGTCGAACGGCACCTCATGACCGGTCCGGCGGACGACCAGCGCGCGCTTGACGCCGGGCGCGGCGGCCACTGCCTCATCGGCGATCCGCTTCAGGGGTACCGGCTTGCCCTTGCGCCAGCCCTCGTCCTGGGTGATCAGGAGCTCACAGCCCATGTCGTTGAGCCGGTCCGAGAGCGAATCCGCGCTGAAGCCACCGAACACGACGGTGTGCGGAGCACCGAGGCGGGTGCAGGCGAGCATGGCGACCGGCAGCTCCGGAACCATGCCCATGTAGATGCCGACGGGCGTGCCCTTCTTGACTCCCAGCTCCTTCAACCCGTTCGCGAACTGGGCGACCCGGCGCTGCAGGTCGGCGAAGGTGATGGCCAGTCGATCGTCGTCCGGCTCGCCTTCCCAGTAATAGGCGACCTTGTCGCCCTGGCCCCGCTCCACGTGCCGGTCGACGCAGTTGTAGCAGACGTTGAGCTTGCCGCCCAGGTACCACTGCGCGTAGGGCGGCTCCCACCGCTTGAGCCCGGTGAACGGCTCGAACCAGCTGACGCGGGTCTCGCCCTCGGTCCGCCAGAACTCGTCCGGGTCCCGCTCGTAGATGTCCGGCTTGGCGTCGGCCTGAGCGGCGAACTCCGGAGACGGTGGATAGGTGCGGGACTCCGTCTCCAGCGTCTCGATCGCGGGCCCGGTCATCTCGTTCGACGTCATAAGGTGCCTCTCTTCTCCTTTGCGCCAGGGACCGGCGGCATCACCCGACTACGCTAGCCCAGTTTCGGACGCGGATTCCGGAGTGGGCGCAGGGGTTCCCCAGAGAGCGTCGCCGAGCGGCAGGATGGGATGCCCCATCCCTGCCAGCACGCCGGCGAACGACGCGTACCACGCGACCAGAGCGGTGATGATCCCCAGGTACCCGCCGATCGTCACCACCGGGGTGAAGTTCGCGATGTTCCCGGCGAAGAGTGCGAGCAAGGTCCCCTCAAAGGTCAGGAACACCCCGAAGACGGCGAGGTTGACCCGGGCGCTGGCCACCAGCATGTAGCTGCAGAAGATGGCGAAGGACAGCATGAACCAGCCCAGGTCGGTGTGTACCTGGGCTATCGGGATCTGCTTTCCCAGCACCAGCGCGAACATCCACGCCAGGGCGAGCCAGAAGGCACCGAAGGAGCCGAATGCGGTGGCGCTGAACACGTTGCCGCGCTTCAACTCCCACATCCCAGCCGCGAACTGCGCCGCGCCTCCGTAGAAGAGGGCCACCCCGAACCAGATCAGGTTGGGCGCCCACCCGGTGTTGAAGATGCTGATCACGAACATGGTCAGCGCGAACCCGGCCAGTCCCAAGGGGGCCGGGTCGGCCATTATCGCCGCCGGTCTGCGGTCGTCAGCCATCGGAATTCCCCTCCTCAACGCACACGCCGCGCGACCCTACCCCATCGCTGCCCGCCATTGTGCGACACCCACCGGAGGTTGGCACACAATCTTTTGGAAGCCCCTTCCCGGTGGTGGAGATTTTCAGACGGCGGCCGGCCGGTGTGTCTCCAGGTAGGCGCCCATGCGCTCCAGGCCGCGCTCCAGATCCGACTCCGCCTGCGTGTAGGCGAGCCGGATGAAGCCCTTGCCCCCGGCTCCGAACGCGGTGCCCGCGAGGACAGCCACCCCCGCCTCCTCCAGCAGTCCGGCGGCCAGAGCGCGCTCGTCGAAGCCCGTGCCCTCGATGTTGGGAAACGCGTAGAAAGCCCCCTGCGGGACCCGGCACCGCACGCCCGGGAGCCGGTTCAAGCGCTCCACGACGAGGTCCCGCCGCCGCCGGAACGCCTCCACCATGCGGGTCACCGCCCGCCCCGACTCGGGGGACTCCCAGGCCTCCACCGCGGCCAGCTGGGTGAACGCGGCGGCGCAGGACGAGGTGTTGATCATGAGGCGTTCGAACCGCTGCGCGAGCTCGACCGGGGCAACGCCGTAGCCGAGGCGCCAGCCGCACATCGCGTAGGCCTTCGACATCCCGTCGAGCAGCACCGTGCGCTCCTTCATGCCGGGGATCGACAGCATCGAGACGTGCTCGGCGCCATACACGATCTGGGAGTAGATCTCGTCCGAGAGCACGATCAGGTCGTGCCGGCCGGCGAGGCGGGCGATCTCCTCCAGATCGGCCCTGGTGAGCATGCCGCCGGTCGGGTTCTGCGGGGTGTTGAGGATCAGGACGCGCGTGCGGTCGGTGATGGACGCCGCCAGCCGGTCCAGGTCGAGCCGGAAGTCGTGCTCCTCCAGGAGGGGCACCGGCACCGGGCGCGCGCCGACGAAACGGGCCAGCGACTCGTACGCGGGGTAGCCGGGATCCGGGTAGAGCACCTCGTCGCCCGGCTCCACGCAGGACAGCAGCGTGAAGTGGACGATGTTCTTGGACCCGGGTACCAGCACCACCTCTTCAGGCGCCACCTCGACGCCGGTGCGACCGCTGACGAACCCCGCCAGCGCCTGCCGCACCTCCGGGATTCCGCCGGCCGGCGTGTAGTGGGTGGCGCCGTCGTGCAACGCCGAGACCGCGGCCTCAACCACGTTGTCCGGGGTGGCGAAGTCGGGCTCTCCGATCTCGAGATGGATCACGTCCCGCCCGGTGGCCTCGATCTGCCGGGCTCGGGCCAGCACCTCGAAGGCGCTCTCCGTGCCCAGCCGGCTCATGCGCGCCGCGAATCGAATCGTCATCGTGTGCCCCTCACAGAGTGGCGCGCAGGGCGCCGCCGTCGAGCACGATGGTCTGCCCGGTCAGGTAGCCCGCCTGCTCCGAGCACAGGAACGCGCATACCGCGCCGAACTCGGCCGGCTCCCCGTACCGGCCGGCCGGAATCGCGGCCACGCTGGCGGCCTCCACCTCGGCCCGCGTCTTGCCCGCCAGCTTCGCGTTGGCGTCGTCCAGCTCGTGGATCCGGTCGGTGGCGAAGCGTCCCGGCGCCAGGCAGTTGACCGTGATCCCGAGCGGCCCCACCTCCCGGGAGAGCGTCTTGGCGGTCGCCGTCACCGCCGAGCGGAACGCGTTGGACAGCACCAGGTTGGGGATGGGCTCCCTGACGGAGGACGAGGTCACGATGACCACTCGCGGCTGCGGGGAGTCCCGCAGGTGCGGCAGGCTCGCCCGGAGCAGCCGGACCGTGCTCTGCAGTGTGAGCTGGAAGCCCACGTCCCAGGCGTCGGCGGGGGTCGAGACGAACGTCCCGGGCGGCGGGCCGCCGGCGTTGGCGACCAGGATGTCGAGGCCCCCCAGGGTGTCCACCGCGGCCTGCACCGCCGCCGCCGGAGCTGCCGGATCCGACAGATCCAGTGCCTTCCGCCCCACCGCCCCGATCTCGTCGGCGGTCCCCGCGAGCGCCTCCAGTCCCCGCGCCACGATCACCACCTGGGCCCCTTCCCGGGCCAGTTCCTGGGCGCAGGCCCGTCCCAGTCCACGGCTCGCAGCGGTGACCAGAGCGCGCCGGCCGCGCAGCTTCAAGTCCATGGCTGGCTAGCCTACTTGGGGCTGCTCCTCGAGCGTGTGGGCGCCTCGGTAGCGGAGGTGGAACGTGACGTCGGCCACGGCCACCGTCTGCCGGAGCAGGAGAGCCGCCTTCAGCCAGAGCCCGCGGTGATTGTGCAGCGGGCCGGCCCACCAGCGCGCGTCGTACAGCTCCGGCAGGACGACGGTGCAGATCGGGTCCGGGTGTGCCCGCCGCCAGGTGTCCACGTACGCGAGCACCGGCTCCACGATGAGCCGGGTCGGGGACTCGATGATGACGATGCGCACCGTGGTGGCGCCGCGCTCCCGCCGCCAGGTCTCGAGATCGCGCTCGACGTGGTCCTGCGCCTGGTCTTCCGGCGCCGACCCCGACTCCACGTGGAGCGCGATGACCAGATCGGCGGTCTCGCGGGCGTAGTCGAGCGCCCGCATCGCCGGCGCCTCGAGACGAAGGACCGGCACGATCGCGACCCGCTTCTCGTGCGAGGGTCCGGCTTCCGGCCCCAGCGGATCGATGGTGATACCGCCGCCTCCGGGGCTCGGCAGGCTGGCGACCGCGGTGCCGAAACGCCGGTAGAGGACCCACTTCATGAACGCGATCTGAGGCCTGGCGATCGCCGCCTGCGCCAGGCGCCCGGGTTCCCACTCGGGGAGGACGACGGGCGTGATCCAGCCGATCGTGTCCGGTGGCGGTCCCGGCAGCTCTTCTTCGAGGCGGCGCAGAGCCCGGACGAGCGCCACCGCCCCGGAGCGCACCAGGATCGCTCCTTTGTGCTCCTGGACCAGCGTCGGCTTGGGGCCCGCCCACCCGTTCCAGCGGCCCTCCCACCCCGACCGTACGGCCTCCGCCTGGCGAGCCCCGTGGACCAGGTGGAGTGCCTGTACGTCGTCGGAGATGGTGCCGGCGTACGCGATCGCGACTTCGGTGGCGCGGTCGAGCTGATGAAAGGGGACGACCACCCAGGGCCTGACCTTGGCCCGCCCGCGGGGCCGGGCCGCCTCCAGGCGGCTCTCGACGCCGCGGTAGTAGCGGGCGATCGCGAGGAAGAGCAGGATCAGCAGCGGCACCACCACCAGGACCATCCAGGCACCGCGCGGGGTCTTGGTGATGATGATCACGATGTCCACGACCAGCGTGACCAGGGCCCCCACGCCGTTGATCACCAGACCCCGGCGCCACCCCTCCTCCCGCGACTGCCACCAGTGGCGCGCCATCGCCGACTGGGCGAGCGTGAACGCGGTGAACACCCCCAGCGCGTAGAGGTTGATCAGGTCGTCGGTGTTGGCGTCGAAGACGACGACCAGGATCATCGCCACGATCGCCAGGAAGATGACCGAGGTCGAGAAGACGAGGCGGTCGCCGAGATATCCGAAGCGCATCGGCAGGTAGCGGTCGTGGGCCAGGATCGCCCCCAGGCGCGGGAACCCGTTGAAGCTGGTGTTGGCGGCGAGGACCAGGACCAGCAGCGTCGAGAACTGGATGATGTAGTAGACGAACCCGAAGGGGCCATGGAAGATTGAGGCGGCGATCTGGGAGAGGACGGTGGGGTTGCCGTTGGGGTGAGGCACGGCCCCATAGAACAGATCGAGCGCGGTGATGCCCAGGAAAAGCACCACCAGCAGCGTGCCGAGGATGGCGAGCGTTCGCTGGGCGTTCTTGGGTTCCGGCTTCTGAAAGCTGGGGACCGTGTTCGAGATCGCCTCGATTCCCGTCATCGAGGAGGCCCCCGAGGCGAACGCGGTCAGCAGGAGAAGCGGGGTCAAACTCTGGGTGGCCGGGCGTGGCGGGTAGTGGCCGGCCGGACGGTGGGTGACCAGGGCGGTGACCAGTCCGACCACGATCAGCACCAGCATCGCAACCAGGAAGAGGTAGGTGGGTCCTGCGAAGATGGTGCCCGCCTCGCGCATCCCACGCAGGTTGGCGAGCACCAGCAACACGATGCAGAACAGGCACAGCGGCACCACCCAGGCCGTCAGCAGCGGGAACGCGGACGCCATCGCGTCGACGCCTGAGGAGACGCTGACCGCGACCGTGAGCACGTAGTCGACGAGCAGGGCGGCAGCGGCCACCAGCCCGAACATGGGGCCCAACATGGCTTTGGCGACGGCGTAGGAGCCACCGCCGTGCGGGTAGCCGCGAATCACCTGGCGGTAGGAGACGGTGACGATGATCATCAGGCCCGCGATCGCGATCGCGATCGGCACGTTCCAGATCAGCGCCGAGGAGCCGGCGGCGATCAGTACCGCGAGCCCGGCCTCGGGGCCGTAGGCGACCGACGACAGCGCGTCCGAGCTGAGAATGGGGAGCGCCTTGAGCACCGACAGGCGCTCCGTCTCCTGCGCCTCGGTGTCCAGTGCACGGCCGAGGAAGAAGCCCTTCAGCCCGCTCCGCACGGCAGGCAGGCCTCCGGCCGCGCGCGCCGTCTCGTCGGTCGCGACCAGGCGCCCGCCTCGGGTGGTCCGGAAGCCTTCGCGAGTCAGATCCTCGCGCGGGATTCGCTCGATGCCGGACTCCCCCGCAGCGGCATCGCCCATCTCACGCGGATGCTAGCAGTGGGCCGGTGGGTGACGCTGCCGGCGGTCCGGGTCGGGACCTGAGCGCTCAGTGAGTGTGGTCAGCCAGGTAGATGTAGGCGACCGCGCAGGCAAAGAAGGCGGCGGCGAGGACCCAGGTCGTGTAGTAGAGCTGGCGCTCGAGGCCGCGCCGGGTCCGGTAGCCGCCCCCGAACCCGCTGTCGCCGCCGCCCAGCGTGCCGCCGAGGCCGTTTGCCTTCGGCGTCTGGGCAAGGATGCACGCACCCATCAGGATCGCCACCACCACCTCGATGATGACGACGGCGTTCTTCAGGTTCTCCATCAGCGGTCGCCGGGCAGTCTACGACGCCCCGCTGGTGCACCTTCGGGGCCTGGACGGGCGGGTTAGGCCCCGTTGGTGCACCACCGGGCGACGTGTCCGGGGTCAGGCGGCGCTGATCAGCCCGGAGACCGTGCTCCAGTTGATGACGTTGAAGAAGGCTCCGATGTACTCCGGGCGGCGGTTCTGGTACTTGAGGTAGTAGGCGTGCTCCCAGACGTCGATGCCGAGCACCGGGACCCCGCCCGTCATGGCCGGGTTCTCGCCGTTCGGAAACCCCTTGACCTGGAGCTTGCCGCCCTCCAGGTAGGCCCAGGCCCAGCCGCTGCCGAACTGGGTGGTCGCCGCCTGTGTGAACGCGGTCTTGAAGCTGTCGAAGTCACCGAACGCGCCGTTGATCGCCTCCGCCGCGGCGCCCGTCGCCGGCCCGCCCGCGTTGGGCCCCAGCAGCTGCCAGAACAGAGAGTGGTTGAGGTGCTGGCCCCCGTTGTTCTTGACCGCGGTCTGGATGTCCTGCGGGATAGCACTCAGGTCCGAGATCAGCTCGACCACCGTCTTGCTCGCCAGCTCCGGATGCTTGTCGATGGCGGCGTTGAGGTTGGTGACGTAGGTCTGATGGTGCTTGTCGTGATGGAGCTGCATCGTCTGCTCATCGATGTAGGGCTCCAGCGCGTTGTACGCGTACGGCAGCGGAGGAAGCTCGAACGCCATGGGTCACAACTCCTTGGTGGTGTTGACGGATCCGGTCTTCCGCGGAGCACCCCAGCGCGCCCCGTGAGTTCAAACCTACTCTCCCCGGCTGGGGTGGCGCGTCGGTCGTAGGACCGAGGGACGCATCACCGGAGGACACCGCCGTCCAGCGCGTGGCGAGCCCCTGGACCGATGCCGGGTGCCGGGCCAAGGGCGCAGAGGCCGATGCCGAGCACGATCGCGCAACGAGCAGGATGTCCATGACGCGCCCCTCCGCCTGGAGCGCCGGCCCCCCGGGCCTCACCCTGTACAAAAGGTTGCGCGACGCGGCCCGGATTGGCGCGCACAGCGCCCCGAGCGCGGCTATGATGCCGCTGCAGCGATGGGCCGGGCGGATCTCTCCGGTCGTGATGGCGCGCACCCGATGGCCGGCAGGCAGGCCGAGCTCAGGATCCTGTTGGACCGCTTCGAGCGCGCCGCACACCGCCGTGGCGGCGTCGCACTCGTGACGGGCGAATCAGGGATCGGAAAGACCCGCCTCCTCGACGAGATGGCCGCCGTCACCGGCAACCAGGGGGCTGTCGTCCTGCGGGGGGGTGCGTCCGAGGCGGACGGCATGCCCCCCTATTTGCCGTTTCTGGAAGCGCTCGGCTCCTACATCCGCGAGGCGCCGAGGAACCGGCTGACGGCGCAGGTGGCAGCGGTGGCTCACACGCTGGCGATGATCTTCCCCGAGCTCGAGGATCGGCTCGGTGAGATCCCGCCGACGGGTCGTGACCTGCCGCGCGAGCAGGCCCGGCTCCGGCTGTTCGAAGCCGTGGGCGCGTTCCTGGCGGCGATCGCCGACGATCGACCGGTCCTTCTCGTCCTCGACGACCTGCAGTGGGCGGACCCGGCCACGCTGGACCTGCTGGTGCACGTCGCTTCCCACCGGCGCGACGAGCGGTTGCTGATCGTGGCGGCCCACCGTGACGACGACCCCGCGTCCGCCGGCGCGCTGGTCCGGGCGACGCTTCAGCTGCACCGTCAGCGACTGCTCACGGCGGTGCCACTCGGCCCGCTCGAGGTGGGCGAGCTGGCGGAGCTGGCCGCCGCTCGACTGGAGGGCGCCATCGAGCCCGACCTGGCCGAGCACCTGCATTCCCACAGCGACGGCAACCCGTTCTTCGCCGAGGAGCTGCTCCAGGAATGGGTCGACCGCGGCTCCGTCACCCAGAGCGGCGGCGATTGGTCGCTCAGCCCCGACCCCCAGACGGCCCTCCCGGCGGGCGTCATCGGCGTGATCAGGCAGCGCCTCACCCGGCTTCCCCAACCGGTGGTCGACACGCTGCGCGCGGCGGCGGTGGTGGGGCGGTCCTTTGACATCGACCTCCTGTCCACGGTCCGGGAGCAGGACCTGGCGACGATCGAGGACTCCCTGAGCCTGGCCGCCGAGAGACGGCTGGTGCGACGGGAAAACCCCCACACGTTCACCTTCTGCCACGACCGGACGCGTGAGTGCCTCTACACGGAGGTCAGCGAATCACGCCGGGAAAGGCTTCACCGCGCGATCGGCGAAGCGCTCGAAGCCTCCCCCGACCCGTCCAGGCACGATGACGTGGCCGCGCTCGCCTTTCACTTCGTCCGCAGCGGGGATCGTGCGAAGGCGGCGCTGTACAGCGGGCGCGCGGGCGAGCAGGCTCTCTATACCTACGCACCGGCCGAGGCGATGGCGCACTTTCGTACCGCCCTGGCGCTCATCGACGAGGACGCGCCCGGCCGGGGGGAGCTGATTCGGGACCTGGGCGAGGCGGCCCTGCTGGCCGGGGACCAGCCGCGCGCGATGGCGGCGTACGACGAAGCGCAGACCTGGTACGAGCTCCACGGCGACGCGGTCGGTGCGGCCCAGGCCGTGCACGCGCAGCGGCTGGGCCACGGCAAGCTCAGTGCCCTGCCGGCGGCACGAGCCGAGATCATGCAAGCGATGGGCCTGGTCGAGCACAACCAGGCACGGCGTGACGCCGATCTGGGCCGCGCCTACGCCTGGAGGGCGATCCAGCACGCGCTGCAGGGCGAGTGGCGCGACGTCGAGCTGCTGATCGCGGTGGCGCGGCCGATGACGGAGCGGCTGGCCGGGGCTCAGCAGCTGTCGTTTCTCCGCCAGCTCCGCGGCCTGGTGGCTCTTCGTCGCGGCGTGTGGGATCAGGCGGTCCGGGAGCTCGAGACGGCGGTGATGCTGAGCGGAGACACCGAACCCGAGCTCCAGGAGTGGCGGCCGGCACTGCTCGGGCTCCTCGGGCTGCTGGCGCTGGCGCAGCTCGGCGTGGGCGCCGGGAGCGAGGCGCGGGAATCGCTGGAGCGACAGGACAGGATCCTCGCAGCGCGTCCGGCCGGCGCCTGGCCGCGGGCGGCAGCCGTCACCTGCGCCGGCCTGGGCTGGACCCTGTTCGGCGAGGTTCAGCGGTGCGCGGTTCACTACCCCGAGCTGCTGTCGATGCAGGGCGAGCTGCACTGGTTTCTCGTCGACCGGGTGCTCGGCACCGTCGACCTCGCACGCGGGGAGTGGGACGCGGCAGCGGCGCACCTGTCGATGGCGGTCGAGATCGCCACCCACGAGCGCCTCCTGCCGGAGCGAGGCAGCTCGCTGGTGGGACTGGCGGAGCTCGAGCTGGCACGCGGCAGGAAGGGCGGCGCGGCTCGGGCGGAGGACCTGCTGCAGCAGGCGGTCGGGGTCTTCCGGGCCCTGGGGATGACAGCGGAGCTGGGGGCCGCCGAACGGCAGCTGCAGGCGGTGCACCAGATGGGTCCCCGGTTTCCGGGGGGCCTGACGGCCCGCGAGGTGAGCGTCCTGCGCCTGGTCGCGGCGGGCAGGCGCAACCCGGAGATCGCCAGAGACCTGGCCCTGAGCGACAAGACGATCGCGAACCACCTGACCAGCATCTTCACCAAGCTGGAGGTCGACAACCGGGCGGCAGCCGCGGCGTTCGCGGTGCGCCACGGCCTGGTCTAGAACCCTTCTGCCCCCGAGGGCGCCGGTAGGGGCAGAGTGTCCACACTCCGGCGCTGAGGCCCCATAGGGTCTACCCTGCGCGGGGTAGGGGCAGGTGTCCCACTCTGGCGCTGCCAGGCGCGGTCGAAGATCGTGACGAGCTGTTCACCGTAGCCGAGGACGTCGTAGGAGGCATTCCGGGCGATCTCCGAGACGGCGCCGTCGAGGGCTCCCCGGATCGCGTTCCCGACGAAAAGGGGGATCGCGCCGGAGAACTCGCCCAGTGCGCACGCCCTCCTCGACGATGTGCCGGGGGTCCAGCAGCGCCATCTCGGACGGCGGAGACTTCACCGCCACCGACCGCGCGATCGCCTGGTCGAGCCGCAGGCCGTCGGCGGTCCGGAAGCTGGTCAGGATCTCGAACATCGCCACCGACTCGGTCCTGCGCGTCGAGAAAGAGGCAGTTGGCCCGGATGTAGGCCCTCAGCTTCCCCGCCGCGCTGTGCTCCGCCTGTACGGCAGGAGCCATCGCCCGGGCGGCATCGGCACGGCCCTCTCCCGGCTCCCGTATGCGCGATCCACCCGTCAGCGGTAGGCCCCGGGGGGAGGTTCTTCCTACTTTCCCCCCCGCGTCTCTCGACACCGCGTCCGAAATCGGGAGCTTCACCCGATGTGGAAGGGGACCGCGGTTGGAGAGGCTGATCTCCGTCGAAACCTCGAGGCGAAGAAGGAGGCCTCGAGGCCACCAGGAGGCCAGTATGTACGTGACCGTCTTCAGGTATCGAGCCCGCCCCGGCGAGGAGGACGCCGTCGTCGCGCTGCACGAGGATTGGCAGCGAACGAGGCGCGCCCGAGCAGTCGGGTTCGTCGACGGGCAGCTCCTGAGCATCGCCGACGACCCCCGCGCCTTCATCAGCGTGGCGCGGTTCGAGTCCGAGGCCGCCGCCCAGGCAAACGCGCACGACGGCGACCAGGACGCCTGGTATCGCCGGCTGGCCAGCCTCTGTGAGACCGAACCGGTCTTCACCGATTGTCACCTCGCCTGGCAGGGGCACTGACCGTGCGGTGGGACACACAACAAACACAGCTGTGAGAGGTCAAGAAGATGACACACGTTCACCTCGGCACGCAGATTCACCTCGATACGAGGTTTGGAATCGGCGGCTTCGCGATTACGACTCCGTCGGCGGTTGACGGGCTCGAGTTCGCAAGTGTGGGGCTGGTTCAGGTCACGGGCGGCAAGCTGGTTGCCGGGGGCACCGGAGTGAGGGGGCAGACCGAGCACTTCTACCTCGCCGGCTATGACTCCGACGGCCATGTCGATCGGAGCTTCGGTCAGAACGGCGAAGTCGCGAGCACGCTCGCGGCGACCGGGTCGGCGCTCGCGGTGCAGCCGGCGACGAAACCCCTTCGCCGCCTACAGGAGCCGGACGGTGCGGAGATGGTGCTGATCGGCGGCCAGGCCGGCGACCCTGCCACCGGTAACAACGTCTTCGCTCTTCAGCGCTACACGCTGAATGGACAGCTGGACGGGCGCTTCGGCACCGATGGCACGGCGTTGATCGACGTCGCTCCGATCGACGGGCCGGCGGACAGCGACGACGAGAGCGTCACGGCGCTGGCCGTCCAGCCCGGCGTGGGAATCCTGGCCGCGGGCTGGGCGTCGAAGCCGAACGGCAGTCGCGGCGCGATCGTGCGCCTGCACTTCGACGGCCGCCGCGATACCAGCTTCAACGATCGACAGGGCAGGCTCATCTTCCCCGCGCTCGACGCCTCCGGCGATCCCTGGGGCCAGGTGCCCAACAGCGCCTTCCTCTGCCTCGCGATGCAGGAGAACGGAAGGATCCTGGTCGGTGGAGACTACGGGGGACAGTTCCTGGTCGCCCGGATGACCGCCGACGGAGCCTACGATCCCTCCTTCGGCCAGGGAGGCCTGGTCCTGCTGACGCTCGGCTTCGGCTACGTCAGCGGGGCAACGCTGCTGGTGCAGCCGGACGGTCGCATCGTCCTCGTCGCGACGGTCGGCTCACCGACCGCTACCGGCCTGGACAGCGATGTCACCGCGATCGTGGTCGCACGGCTACTGCCGAACGGCGCCCTCGACCCCACGTTCGGAAAACTGATCCCCGGGAGCTACGGGGTCCCGGCCAACCGTTACGGCGGGGTGAGGCATCGTCTCGGCTGGAACATCGAGAACGTTCCTGGAACCGGGTTCGAGGGTGTCAACGACGCGGTCCTTCAGCCCGGCGCTCATGAAGGGATCATCGGCGTCGGGGCGACTCAGATCCTCTCCGATTTCAACGGCGATTTCCTGGTCACCCGCTTTCTCGCGGACGGAGACGTGGACACGCTGTCGACCGGACCCGAAGGCGCCGTGGAATCGCCCGTCCCCGGGGGCGGTGGCCAGGCCACTGCCGCCGTCTACGACCCGGACACGCACGGGTTGACCGTGGCCGGGGGCGTCAGCAGGGGCGATCGCACCTGCATCGGACTCGCGCGTTACCGGCTGCCGGGGTGAGGTGTCGCGGATTCATCGGTAGCACCGAGGAGGATTGGAGATGAGCGTTGAGACGACACCGATCGACGAGGCCAAGCTGATGGAGTTCATGGTCAAGGGGATCGGGGACGTGGGAGCCACCGTCCGTGCGGCCACGGTCGTGCTGGGCGAGGAGCTCGGTCTCTACAGGAGCCTGGCGGACGACGGCCCGGCGACGTCGACCGAGCTGGCGAGCCGCCTCGGACTGGAGGAGCGCTACGTGCGCGAATGGCTGGCCTCGCAGGCGGCCAGCGGCTACGTCAACTACGACCCCGAGCCCAAGCGCTTCTGGATGAATCCGGAGCAGGCGTTCGCGCTCACCAACGAGAGCGGTCCCGCCTACCTGCCCGGCGCGTTCCAGCTGGCGCTCGGCACCGTCAAGGCGGAGCCGAGGATCGCGAAGGCCTTCCGGTCCGGCGCCGGGATGGCATGGGGCGAGCAGGACTCCGGGGTCCACGAGGGCTGCGAGCGGTTCTTCCGTCCCGGCTACGTCGGAAACCTGATCAGCGGGTGGCTGCCCGCTCTCGACGGCGTGGTGGACAAGCTGGAGCGGGGAGCCCTGGTGGCCGACATCGGCTGCGGGCATGGCGCCTCCACCATCCTGATGGCGGAGCGCTACCCCCGGTCCCGCTTCATCGGATTCGACAACCACACGGGCTCGATCGAGCAGGCCCGGCGCCGCGCCGAGGCGTCCGGGGTCGGCGACCGGGCCACCTTCGAGGTGGCGTCGGCCCAGGAATTCCCCGGCACCGACTACGACTTCGCCGCCTGCTTCGACTGCCTCCACGACATGGGCGATCCGGTGGGCGCCGCGATCCACGTCCGCTCGGCGTTGAAGCCGGATGGCACCTGGATGATCGTGGAACCGTTCGCCGGCAACCGGCTGGAGGAGAACCTGACCCTGGTGGGAAGCGTCTACTACTCGTTTTCGACCTTCCTCTGCACGCCGGCCTCCCGCTCCGAGAACGTGGGCCTGGCGCTCGGCGCGCAGGCAGGGGAGGCGGCGATTCGCTCGGTCCTCACCGAGGCCGGCTTCACGCAGTTCCGGCGAGCCACGGAGACACCCTTCAACATCGTCTACGAAGCCCGTCCGTAGCCGGCAGCGCGGCAGCAGTCAAGGAGTCCCGGAGGTGCACCAACGGGTCCTAAATCCGCACGGTAGGGCCCGGAGGTGCACCAACGGGTCCTAAACCCGCACCGTAGGGCCCGGAGGTGCACCAACGGGTGCGGAAGGCGGGCCTCAGGCGGGTGCGCGGCCCTGGTTCTTGACGGCCTCGATCGCGATTGCGGCAGCCTCCGGGTCGAGATACTCGCCACCCTTCCTGAGCGGCCGGAAGGCGGCGTCGAGCTCGTAGAGCAGCGGCACCCCGGTCGGGATGTTAAGGCCCGGGATCTCCTCGTCCGAGATGCCGTCAAGGTGCTTCACTAGGGCCCGCAGGCTGTTGCCGTGCGCGGCGACCAGCACCGGCCCGCGTGCCAGGTCGGGCACGATCGCGTCGTACCACCAGGGCAGCATCCGCACCACCACGTCGGCCAGGCACTCGGTGCGTGGCCGCAGGTCCGGCGGGAGATCGGCGTAGCGCTGATCGAAGAACTGCGAGTGCTCGGCCTCCGGATCGAGCGGCGGCGGCGGAACGTCGTAGGACCGGCGCCAGGTCATGAACTGGCGGTCGCCGAACTCCTCGCGAATCTGCGCCTTGTTCTTGCCCTGGAGCGCGCCGTAGTGCCGCTCGTTGAGGCGCCACGAACGGCGGGTCGGGATCCACAGGCGGTCCAGGCCGGTCAGCACGATCGCCGCCGTCTGGATCGCGCGGGTGAGCACCGAGGTATGGACGATCCAGGGCAGCAGGCCGCGCTCACGCATCAGCTCGGCGGCGCGCGTCGCCTCCTGTCTGCCGCGGTCGCTGAGCCCCACGTCGACCCAGCCCGTGAACAGGTCCAGCGCGTTCCATTCCGATTCGCCGTGACGGACCAGGATCAGGCTGGACGTCATCTCGGTTCCTCCTCGGCGACGATGCTGACGAGCCTGGAGAAGTCGCCCACGTCCAGGCTCGCGCCCCCCACCAGCGCTCCGTCGCAGCCGGCGAGCGTGGTGAAGGAGGCGATGTTGTCGGGTTTGACGCTGCCCCCGTAGAGCACGCGCAGGGTGGTGGTGGCGTCCCCCCCGAGAATCCCGCCCGCCTGCGCGCGGATCAGGTCGAGCACCTCCTTCACCTGCTCCGGGACCGGCGTCCGACCGGTGCCGATCGCCCACACCGGCTCGTACGCGAAGGCGATCTCGGCTGACCGTTCGCCGAGGCGGGCGAGGGCGGCCCTCACCTGGCCGGCCACCACCTGACGCGTCCTCCCGGCCTGGTAGTCGTCCTCGTGCTCCCCGACGCAGATCAGCGCGCGGAGCCCGGCGGCGACCGCGGCCGCCGCCGACCGCGCGACGTCGTCGTCGGTCATGCCAAAGTGCTGCCGTCGCTCCGAATGGCCGACCAGGGTCCACTGACACCAGCCGGCCACCATCGCCACCGAGGTCGCCCCGGTGAACGCACCTGAGGGTTCCCAGTAGCAGTCCTGGGCGCCCACCTGGACCAACCCCCCACTCAGCTCCAGCGCGACCGAGCGCAGCCACACGGTGGGCGGGAAGACCGCGACCTCGACCCGACCCTGCCCGGCTTCCGCGGCGGCCGCGACCCCCCGCCCCAAAGCCAGTGCCGCTTCGGCGCTGGTGGGGTTCAGCTTCCAGTTCCCGGCCACCAGCTGCGGCCCGGTCATCCGACGGCCTCCCGCAGGATCGCGACTCCCGGGAGCACGCGGCCCTCCAGGTACTCCAGCGTCGCCCCGCCGCCGGTGGAGACGTGCGAGAACCGCCCGGCCAGGCCCAGCTGCTCCACCGCCGCCGCCGTGTCGCCGCCGCCCAGCAGCGAGAACGCGGAGGAGCCGGCGACCGCCTCACCGAGGCTCCGGGTGCCGGTGGCGAAGTCCGGGATCTCGAACACGCCGACCGGACCGTTCCAGACCACCGTGCGGGCGTCCCGGACGCGGGTGGCGAACAGATCCCGGGTGCGTGGCCCGGCGTCGACCACCATCCACCCCGCCGGGATCGCGTTCACGTCGACCACCTCCGCCGGCTGACCCGCCGCCAGCCGCTGGACCGCGATCCCGTCCACCGGCAGCACCAGCCGCTCGCCGGCCAGGCGCACGACCTCGCGCGCTTCCTCCAGCGCCTCGTCCTCGGTGTAGCTGGTGCCCACCTCGAGCCCTTGCGCCTTGAAGAAAGTGTTGGCCATGGCGCCCCCCACCAGCAGCGCGTCGACCTTCGCCAGGAGGAAGCGGAGCACTCTCGCCTTGGTCGACACCTTGGCGCCGCCCACGATCGCGACCAGCGGGCGACGGGGATCGTCGAGCGCTCGCGAGAGCGCCGCCAGCTCAGCTTCCATGAGCGCGCCCGCGTAGGCGGGGAGGTGGTCCGCGACGCCGACCACGGACGCGTGCGCGCGGTGGGAGGCGGCGAACGCGTCGTTGACGTAGACGTCGCCATGGGCCGCGAGCGCGCGGGCGTAGGTGGGGTCGTTGGACTCCTCACCGGCCTCGAAGCGGACGTTCTCCAAGAGCGCCAGCTGACCCGGCCGCAGTGCCGCCACCACCCGCTCCGCGTCGGGGCCGGCGCTGTCCACGGCGAACGCGACCGGCCGGCCCAGCAGTTCGCTCAGGCGGTCGGCCACCGGGCGCAGCGAGAGCTCGTGGTTCACCTCGCCTTTCGGACGTCCCAGGTGCGAGGTCACCACCACCCGGGCGCCGCGATCGACCAGGTTCCGGATCGTGGGCAGCGCTGCCCGGATCCGCGTGTCGTCGGTGATCGCGCGATCGCGCAGGGGCACGTTGAAGTCCTCGCGGAGCAGGACCCGCCGGCCCTCCACGTCCACCGACTCGTAGGAAGCCTTCACCGCCGGGCGTCGAGCAGCCCCAGCAGGTCGACCATGCGGCAGCTGAAGCCCCACTCGTTGTCGTACCAGCTGACGACCTTCACGGAGTGCTCCCCGAGCGCGAGCGTCGAGAGCCCGTCCACGATCGAGGAGCGTGGGTCGCCCTTGTAGTCGGACGAGACCAGCGGCTGGTCGGAGTAGCCGAGGATGTCGACCAGCGGACCCTCGGCGGACGCCGCCTGCAGCGCCTGGTTGACCGCGTCGACCGTGATCACCCGCTCCAGCTCCACCGTCAGGTCGATCACCGAGACGTCGAGGAGCGGGACCCGGAACGAGATTCCCGCGAAGCGCCCCGAGAGCTCCGGCAGCACCTCGGCCACCGCCCGGTTGGCGCCGGTGGAGGTTGGGATGATGTTGTCGGCGGCGGCGCGTGCCCGGCGGAGATCGCGGTGCGGCAGGTCCTGCAGCCGCTGGTCCGCGGTGTAGGCGTGGATCGTGGTCATCATGCCGTGCTCGACGCCGAACGCGTCGTTGAGCACCTTGACCACCGGCACCAGGCAGTTCGTGGTGCAGCTGCCGTTGGAGATCACGTGGTGACGGGCCGGGTCGTAGGCGTCCTGGTTGACGCCGAGGACGACGGTCAGGTCCTGATGCGTGGCGGGGGCGGAGATGATCACCTTGCGGGCCCCGCCCTTCTCGATGTGGACCGCCGCCTTCTCGGCGTCGGTGAACAGACCCGTCGACTCCACCACCAGGTCGACGCCCAGGTCGCGCCAGGGGAGGTCGGCGGGGTCACGGTGGGACAGGAAGTGGATGGGCCGGCCGTCGACCAGGATCCCGGACCCCTGGGCCTCGATCTGGTTGGGCAGGACGCCGAGGGCGGTGTCGTACTTCAGGAGGTGCGCGAAGGTGCCGCTTTCGCCGAGGTCGTTGACCGCCACGATCTCGATCTCCGGGTTTCGCTGCTGGGCCGCCCGGAAGATGTTGCGACCGATGCGGCCGAAGCCGTTGATTCCGACTCTGATCGACATGCGACTCCTCGTTGGAAGCGGGAACAGACCGGACCAATCGTAGGCGGTGAGACCAGAACCCCTGACTTACGGCTGCGGGGTGTCGAGCGCTCGTGCCTCGGTCATCAGCCGCCGCAGCCGGTGATTGCCGCCCGACTTGGAGAGGCCCAGGCGCAGGGACAGCTCCTCCAGGCTCAGCTCCGGCTCGGCGACTCGCAGGCGCGCCATCTGCCGCAGGGCGGGTGTGAGCCGGGCCAGGCGCCCCGAGCGCTCCAGCTTGCGGATCGCCGCCACCTGTCGTGAGGCTCCCTCCGCCACCTTGTCCAGGTTCGCGGTCTCGAAGTTGAGCTGGCGGTTGATCTGTGCCGACATCTCGCGCACCACGCGGGCACTCTCGAAGGCCATCACCGCCCGCGACGCGCCCAGCAGGGACAGCGTCGACGACACCCCGTCCCCGTCCTTGACATAAAGGAGCGGCTGGCGGGCGCGCTCCGTCACCCCGGCGTGAATGTCGTGGTCGGCCAGGACCTGGCGCAGCGCCTCCGCCCACGCCACCGTCGGCGGCACCAGCTCCAGGTGATAGCGCGCGCTGGGCGCGTTGACCGAGCCGCAGCCGAGAAAGAATCCGCGCAGCAGAGCACGGCGATCGGCCCGGGCGGCGGGGAGCCGGGGCTCCGGGCGCAGCCAGCGGGCCAGGCGCGCCAGGAGCGGCAGCTCGACCGCCAGGGTGCGTTCGGTCGCACCCGGCACCGGGGTCGCCCGGGCCTCGGCCCCCAGCCGCCGCCCCAGCTTCATGGCGGTGCGGGCGATCTGGTTCCGGAGCGGCGCCAGTCGCACCCGGGCCGGCCTGCCGTCGGAGCCCCGCACGACCGTTGCGCGGCAGCCCAGGGCCAGCCCGCGCAGCTCCTGCAGGCAGGCGGAGTCACGGGCCGGCACGATCCCCGCCAGTTCCCCCTTGACCTCGGTCGCGAACGACATCGTGCGAGAATGCTCCCTCGTCGTGGTCATCGAGGGGGAGCGGGTTCGTCTGCGGGGACTGGTCCCGGCAGACGAGTCGCCGCTGATCGCGATTCTTTCCGATCCGCGGGCAACCCAGGGCCTGGCGCTGTGGGCCCTGCGCCCGATCGGCACGCCGGACGTGGCCGCGCTCCTGGGGCCGGCGGGGCCGGGTCTCGTCCGTTGGGGGATCGAGGACCGGGCGGACGCCGCGCTCGCCGGGATGGTCTGGCTCGGCAACATTGACGTTCGGGACCGGCACGCCGACCTCCAGGTCGTGGTGGCGGCAGAGCGCTGGCGGCGGGGCTTGGGCACCGAGGCGGTGGTCCGCGCGACTGCGTTCGCCTTCACCCACCTGAGCTTGCTCAAGGTCTCCGCCGAGGTCCCGGCGACGCTTCCTGGCGCGAGAGCGGTGGCGGCACGGGCCGGTTTCCGGAGCGAGGGCACGCTCCGGCGGAACCGGCTGTACGACGGCGAGCTGGTCGACGTGGACGTGGTGGCGGCGTTCGCCGACGAGGCGCCCTGGGTGGAGCGGATCGCATGGACCTGATCGGCGAACGGGTGCTGCTGCGCCGGGCGCGGGTGGACGACGCCGAGGCGCTGGCCGCGATCTTCTCGGTTCCCGAGATCGCCCGCTACACCGGGCCCGGCCTGCTCCTGCCGGAGACGGTGGCGGATCGCCGGCGGGAGATCGATGCCGGCGCCACCCCGTCTCCCGACGCGGTGGGCTGGACCGTGGTCGACCGCGCCGACGGTTCGGTCCTCGGCAACAGCGCCCTTTTCAACATCGACTGGCTGAACCGCAACTGCTGGTTCGCGATCACGCTGGGGCCGCCGGAGCGCTTGAGCCGCGGTCTGGGCACGGAGACGGTGCGCCTGGTCACCCGCTTCGGACTCCGCCGTCTGGGGTTGGAGAAGGTGCGGCTCTCGGTGTTCGCGGGAAACGAGCGCGGCCGGCGCGCCTACGAGAAGTCGGGGTACGTGGTCGAAGCGGAGCGGAGGCACCACCATTTTCTCGAGGGCCGCATGGTCTCCGAGTTCTGGATGGCGGCCTTTCGGGACCATCCGCTGTACCAAAGCTGAGTCCGGAGGGGTATGGTTCGGCGGTGGCCCCACACGGCGCCGTCGCGATCCTGGGAGGCAGCGGCTACCTTGGCCGAGCCCTGACGGCCGCGCTCGCCGAGGACGGCGTGCCGGTCTGGGTGCTCACCCGGGGCGGCGCGCTGAGCGGGCTTCCCGCCGGCGCCAAGGCGGTGACCTGGCCGCCGTCGCGCAGTCCCGAGGCACTCGGGGAGGCGATCGCCGGGGCGTCCGCGGTCGTCAACCTGGCGGGGGAGAACATCGGCGCCCGGCCGTGGACCCATCCCCGACGTCAGGAGCTGGTGGAGAGCCGGGTCGCGACCACGCGTCTCCTGGTCTCCGCCCTGGCCGGGCTCGAGCACGACGACCGGCCCCGGGTACTGGCCAACGCCTCCGGCATCGACTACTACGGCAATCGCGGCGACGACGCCCTCACCGAGCGGGCCCAGCCAGGCTCCACGTTCCTGGCGCTGCTGTGTGGCGCCTGGGAGGCGGCGGCCGCTGACGCCGAGGAGGTCGGGGTGCGCGTGGTCCGGCTGCGCACCGGGCTCGTACTGTCTCGAGACTCCCCCGCCCTCCGTCGGATCGTCCGCCCCTTCGAGTTCTTCGCCGGCGGCCGGCTCGGGAGTGGCCGGCAGTGGGTGTCGTGGGTCCATCTCGCTGACGTGGTGGGCCTCTACCGCCTCGCGATCGACGACGAGACGGTGCGCGGGCCGCTCAACGCCGTCGCGCCCGAGCCCCGCCGGCAGGAGGACATGGCGGACCTGATCGGCCGGCTGCTGCACCGACCGGCCCTGATCCCGGTTCCGGCACCGGTCCTGAGGCTGGTGCTGGGGATGCAGGCCGACCTGGTGCTGCACGGCCGCCGGGCCGCCCCCGAGGTCGCGATCGAGCACGGCTACGAGTTCCACTACCCCACGCTGGAAGACGCCCTCGGCGAAGCGCTCGGGTAACGCCCACCCCCGCACCCCCGCCGGCCCGGCAGCCTCAGGGCCCTTTCTGCACATTCCGCTCTTTCCGGACCGGAGATAGCGACGGTTTCTGCAGAAACGACCCTAATCCACGGCCCGATCACCTCCGATTCACGCACTGGTGCTAGTCTCCTGTCTCTGAGATTCGTTGAAGATATGAGCCCAGGGAGGCGAAGATCTCGTCGGCTGACTTGGTCCATACGAAGGGTCGCGGGTCTGCGTTCCAGATGCCGATCCACTCCCGGATCGAGGTCTCCAGCTCGCGCACCGAGCGGTGTGTGCCACGCCGTATCCACTTCTCGGTCAGCTCTGCGAACCAGCGCTCGATGAGATTCATCCACGACGTGTAGGTGGGCGTGAAGTGGAGTTCGAATCGAGGGTGCCGGAGCAGCCACTTCTTGATCTCGGGCGTCTTGTGGGTGCTGTAGTTGTCGAGGACCAGATGTACCCCCAGCCCGGCCGGCACCTGCTGGTTGACGTGCTCCAGGAACTTCTTGAACTCGGCCGCCCGATGCCTGCGGTGGGTCTGTTCCATCACCTTGCCACTGGCCAAGTCGAGGGCGGCGAAGAGGGTGGTGGTGCCATGACGTTCGTAGTCATGCGTACGTCGCTCAGGCAGTCCCGGTCGCATCGGCAGAATGGGTTGGGTGCGGTCCAGGGCTTGGATCTGACTTTTCTCGTCCACGCAGAGCACGGCGGCCGCCTCCGGCGGGTTCAGATAGAGCCCGGTGATGTCCCACACCTTGTCCACGAACAGCGGGTCGTTGGAGATCTTGAAGGTGTCGGTGCGATGCGGTTGAAGTTCGAACGTATGCCAGATGCGCTGTACGCTGCTCCGCGACAGCCCGACTTGCTTGGCCATCCCCCGCGTCGACCAGTGCGTGGCGTCCCTCGGCTTCTCCTCCAAGGTCTTGATCAGCACTCGCTCGACCATCTCGCTAGTGATCGTGGGCGGCACTCCCGAGCGGTACTCATCGGCCAACCCCGCCAGCCGATCGCGCTGAAAGCGACCGCGCCACTTGCACACCGTCTGCGGCGAGGTGCCCACCTCCCGGGCCACCGCCTGGTTGGTCTTGCCCTCGGCACAGGCGAGCACGATGCGCGTGCGCATGGCCAGGGACTGCGTGGTGCAAGGGCGGCGTGCCCATCGCTCCAGCGTCTGCCGCTCCTCACCGCTGAGTTCCACCGGGGCGGTCGGTCTGCCTCGTCTGGCTGCCATGACCACCATCATCATCGGTCCCCCAGATTATTCAACCCATCTTTGGGACAGGAGACTAGCAAGAGGGTGTGTCATCCGAGCCCGAATAACCCCAGAGCGCTAGCGAAAGGTGAATCTGGGTGATATTCGGATGCCCTGGGGTTTGTTGGGGGCGCAGCCACCCAAGAAGTCAAATGCGCGCCCGCCACCGGCACGCCACGGCCCCTACCCTTCGTGCGCGCCCCTGGCCGACCCTTCCCAGCGGGTGCGCCGGCACTCGGGCGCCAGCCCGAAGCAAGTCCCGCTCCGACCTCACGAGAGCGCCCCGCACCGCTGTCCCGGCAGGGTTCGGCGGCGCATGCCGCCGGCGGGGGCTTGGGGGCGCGACCCCACCCAAGTTAGTCAAATGCTCGCCCGCCACCGGCACGCCACGGCCCCTACCATTCGTGCGCGCCCCTGCCCGACCCCCTCCCAGCGGGTGCGCCAGCACTCGGGCGCCAGCCCGAAGCAAGCCCCGCTCCACCGTCACGAGAGCACCCCGCACCGCTGGCCCGGCAGGGTTCGGCGGCGAGTGCCGCCGGGGGGGCTTGGGGGGCGCGAGCCCCACCCAAGTAAGTCAAATGCGCGCCCGCAACCTGCACGCACGGCCCCTACACTTTCGTGCGCGCCAGCGCCCGGGCGCCAGCCCGGAGCCCCCACACCCCGTACCTCGGACGCCAGTCCGAATCAATCGTGGGTCGAGACCGCCGGCGTCTCCAGCACCACGTCGAACCCCTCCAGGTCCCCCAGCCGCCGCGCCAGCTCCGCCGCGATCACGACCGATCGGTGGCGCCCCCCCGTGCAGCCGACGGCGACCGTGAGTCGGTCCCGCTGATAGAGCGGCGCCGACCAGCGCACCGCGGACACCAGCCGGTCGAGCAGCTCACCGGCCGCCGGCTGGTCCAACACGTAGCACCGCACGGCCTCGTCCAGCCCCGTGAGCGGGCGGAGCTCCGGGACCCAGTACGGGTTGTCGAGGAAGCGGACGTCGACCAGCCAGGTCGCATCCGCCGGCGTCCCCTGCTTGTACCCGAACGCCAGGCAGCGCAGCCGGGGCCGGGCCAGCGGGCGGACCCGCTCCGCCACCGCCGCCGCCTCTGCGACCGCGATCCGCTCGTGCGCCCGCTCGAAGCTGCCGCCAGGCCCGGTGTCGCCGGCCCCGACGTGCACCAGGTGGTAGCGCACCCCCGCCCGATCCAGCGCCAACAGGCGATCCGCGCCCGTGCCGTTCAGGACCTCGACCTCGCAGCCGGCATCCCGGAACACGGACCCGGCCACAGCCGCGTCCGGGCCCCCCACCACGACCAGACGGGCCATCCCTCAGAGAAGCTCCTTGACCCGTGCTGCCACGCCTGCCGGCAGACCTCCGCGCGACGTGAGGTCCTGGACCGGGGCGTCCCGAATCGCCTGCAGCGAGCCGAACTCCCGCAGCAGGCGGCGTTTCCGGGCGGGGCCGATCCCCTCCACGGAGTCGAGCGGCGAGGTGAGCGCACGCCGCGACCGCACCTTGCGGTGGTGGGTGATCGCGAACCGGTGCGCCTCGTCCCGGATCCGCTGCACCAGGAACATCCCCGGCGAGTCGTGCTCCTGGATGATGGGGTCGGAGGCACCGGGCGCGAACAGCCACTCCTGCTGCTTGGCGAGGCCGAAGGTCGGGATGTCGGCGTACCCCAGCTCCTCGGTCACCTCCATCACCGCCGAGAGCTGGCCCTTGCCCCCGTCGATGATGATCAGGTCGGGCCGGCTGGAGAATGAGCGGTCCCCCACCTCCTCCGACCCCTCGCGACGCTCGGCGGCCTCCAGGTGGTCCAGGCGGCGGCGCATGACCTCCTGCAGCATCGCGAAGTCGTTGGGTCCGGGCGTGTACTTGATCCTGAAGTGGCGGTAGTGGTCGGTGGCCGGCCGTCCGTCGATGAAGACCACCATCGAGCCCACCGCCGACGAGCCCTGGATGTTGGAGATGTCGTAGCACTCGATCCGGTGCGGAGGCTCGGGCAGGTCGAGCACCTCGGCCAGCGCCAGCAGCATCGGCTCGGTCCGGCTGCGGTCGTAGTCGGCCTGGATGCGGCGCTGGCGGAGCTCCTCCTCCGCCGTCTCCGCCAGCTGATCGAGCAGCTGCCGCTTCCGCCCTCGCCTGGGGACCTCGAGCGCGACCGCCCCCTCGCGCAGCTGCACCAGCCAGTCGCGGAGCAGCTCGGGTTCCTCGATGGGTCCCGGCAGCAGCAACGTCCGGGGCACGTGCGTGGCACTGCCGTAGTACTGGACCACGAAGCCGCGCAGGAGCTCGGGCCCGGTCGCCTCGGCGGCTCCGTCGAGGGCGAATCCGTCGTGCCCGACCATCCGGCCCTCGCGGAAGTACGCCAGCTCGACGTAGACGTCCCGGCCTTGACGCGCGTAGGCCACCAGGTCCTGGTCGTCCGTCCCGGAGGTTCGCACCTTCTGACGGCCGGCGATCTTCTCGACCGCCTGCAGCTGGTCCCGGTAGGCGGCGGCGTTCTCGAAGTCCAGCGCTTCCGCCGACATCATCATCCGCATCCGGAGCTCGTCCGAAAGCTCGTCCGACCGCCCCTCCATCAGGTAGGCGACCTCCCGAATTCGGGCCTGGTAGGCCTCGCCCGAGATGCGGCCCTCGCAGGGTCCGGGGCAGCGCTGGATGTGGAAGTCCAGACAGACCTTCCCCTGCTTGAAGATGTCGTCGGAGCAGGTTCGGAACGGGAGCAGCCGCCGGATCGACTTGACGGTCTCGCGCAGCGACTGGGCCGAGGTGTAGGGCCCGAAGTAGAGGGCTCCGTCTTTCTGCACCCGACGTGCGTAGTGGACTCGCGCGAACTCGTCCTTGACCGGCAGCTTCAGGTAGAGGTAGTTCTTGTCGTCCTTGAGGCGGACGTTGTACCGCGGTCGGTAGTGCTGGATCAGGTTCTGCTCCAGGATCAGGGCCTCCACCTCGTTCCCGGCGCGGATGAACTCGAAGTCCCAGATGTTGCGGAGCAGCTCGGCGATGCGCGGGTTGAGAAGGGCGTAGCCGGGCGTGAAGTAGGAGCGCAGCCGGTCGCGGAGCCGGACCGCCTTCCCGACGTAGATGACGGTGCCGCCCTGGTTGCGGAACAGGTAGACGCCGGGCTCGTCGGGTACCGCGCGCAGCCGCTCGCGGAACTCCTCGGTCCGGTCGCCGGCGACCTCCTGTGCCATGACCCTCTGATCCTACGTTTGGCCTGCCGACCGCGCTCCTACGCGTCCAGGAACGGAGCCAGGAGCCGGACCACGGCCGCCGGCCGCTCCACCTGAGGCGTGTGGCCGCTGCCGGCGATCACCTCGACCCGCGTGTCCGGGATCAGGGTCGCCAGCCGCTCGGCGATGGTCACGCCCGCCAGCGCGTCCTCGGCACCGGCGACGATCAGCATCGGGGCATCCACCCGCGGCGCGAGCACGGCGACGTCCTGGGTGCGGTCGCAGGCCACGAAGCGGACGATGGTGTCACGCGGGATCGGGTTGCGGACCCAGTCCGCCACGACGGCGGGGACGATGCGGGCGAACGCGTCGCGGCCGAACGCGTCGAGCACCAGCGCCCGCGCCAGCGCCCGGTCGTCGAGATCGGACCGCGCGAGCGCCTCCCAGTGATCGAAGACCGTCGCCAGATACGGGTCCACGCCCAGCGGAGGGTCGAGCAGGACCAGACGCCGCACGCGCGAGGGGTGCCGCCCCGCGATCGTGACCGCGGTCGCCGCCCCCAGCGAGTGCCCCACCAGGTCCGCCCTCGACCACCCCACCTCGTCCAGCAGCCGGAGCACGTCGTCCGCCAGGTCGTCGACGCCGAACGGGGCCCCGGGGTCGGGCGTGTGGCCGGTGCCGCGGGGGTCGTAGAGCAGGCACCGGTGGTGACGCTGGAGCGAGCCCACCACCCGGCGCCACACCCGGCGATCGCTGAACGTGCCCGGCAGCAGCACCAGCGGTCGACCGTCGCCGACGAGTTCATAGGCGGGGAGCACGGCCGGACCAGTCTGCCACCCTCACGCCCGCCCCCATCTCAACCGCCCGGGCCATCTGTCGACACATGGCCCGGATCCCGGGCCGAAAGCGCGACATCTGTCGACAGATGGCCCCGGTTCAGGGTCGGGTGACCGCCTCACCTGTTGGAGTCGAGATGGGCAATGACGCCAGTCGCCGGAACGCGAGCAGGGACACCGCCCCCAGAACGACGAGAGCCACCAACTCGATCCAGAAGGTCAGACTCTGTTGCCCCAACGGCGCCCGGCTCCTGTATCTGTCGGTGGGCCAGATCACCGAAAAGAAGATCAGGAGGCCGAGCGCATGCACGGTGATGCCCGGCAGTATCGACCTCGTCAGGAGTGACAGGGACCCAAACATCAGGTCCGCCAGGAAGTACCACAACAGGGTCGCCCAGTCAAAGCCCTGGGTGCCGGCGTGCCCCGGAGAGATCACCACCGCGACCACCAACACCGCAATCCATCCTCTGAGCGACGCTTCGAGCCGTGTGAGCATGTACCCGCGCAGCCCTACCTCCTCGGTGATCGCTCCGACCAGGCTGGCCATCACAAGGCCCAGCACCACGGTCGGGAGGGGGTAGTTGAAGATCTCCGAGGCAGTCTGGTTGCCAGGGATCCTGATCAGTTGAGTGACCACCAACCACAGTGCCACCAAGCCACCCAATCCGGCCAGGCCGGCGCCCATCGCCCACCAGAAGACAGGTCCCGGCATCGTATTTGCCCGCCGGTACCGACGGCGAATTGAGTGGGTACGCGCGGGCCACCAGGCACCCCCGGCGTATCGCCAGACTGCCCACAGCAGGATCGCCATCACAAGTACCGACCAGGGGACGGCCGGAGACACGCGCAGGTTCGTGCTGAGCAGCCCGGTCCAGATGTACTGCACCAGGAGCGTGGCCAGCAGCGCCACCAGGCAGAATGCGATGAGCGCCGCAACTCGACGGAGCCTTGCCGGCCGGGTCGGCGCTGAGCCGGCTCCCGAGCTCTCCCTGGCCGGAGGGCGCCACCAGCCCATTGCCCCCTACTACGCCGAGTCGTTACTCGTATCGGCCCGCCGGGCCATCTGTCGACACCTGGCCCGGATCCCGGGCCGAAAGCGCGACATCTGTCGACAGATGGCCGGGCGGCGTGGGCGGTCTGGCGGAGTGGCGCGGTCCCGCAAGGCTAGATTGAGGCCATGACGATCGTGTTCGAAGAGCGGGACCTGGAGGCACGGGTGCCGGATCGGTCGGCCGGCGGTGAGTGGCGCCCGGTGCCCCTGCGCTGGCGGCGCGATCCCCTCACCAGCGCGAGCGCCCGCATCGTCACCGGGGAGAAGCTCCAGCCGACCGAGCGCACGGACCTGGCCGCCCTCACCGCACCCGGAGGGTTCTGTCCCTTCGACGCCGACGTGCTGGAACAGGTAACCTTCCCGTTTCCGCCCGAGGTGACCCCCGAGGGCCGGATCCGCCAGGGCCGCGCAGTGGTGGTCCCCAACGTGATGGCGTACGCGACCCACAGCGCGGTCGGCATCTATGACCCGGCGCGGCACTTCCTGGACCTCGACGAGCTGACGCCCGAACTCATCGGCGACAACCTGGCGGCGGTCGTGCGGCACGCCCAGGCGGTGCGGAAGCTGGACCCGGAGGCGGTCTGGAGCTCGATCAACGCCAACTACCTCCCGCCCTCGGGCTCCTCCCTCGTCCACCCCCACCTGCAGTCGGCCCACGACCCCTGCGGGCTCACGGTGCAGCGCCTGCTCGTGGAACGATCCGGGATCTGGTCCGAGCTCAACGGCACCCCCTACTGGCGGACCCTCATCGATCAGGAGGAAGGCGGCCCACGCTGGGTCGGGCGAACCGGGCGGGTGGCCTGGCTGACCCCGTTCGCGCCCACCGGCTTCGACGAGGTGTGGGGCGTGGTCCAGGGCGCAGCGGACCTGGTCGATCTGACGCAGGACGACTGCGCCGCCCTCGGTCAGGGCCTGTCCCGTGTGCTCGGTGCGTACAAGCAGTGGAACCTGGTCTCGTTCAACTTCGCCCTCAGCGGCGGAGGACCGCGGGGCGCCCGCCACGGCTTCGAGGTCCTTCTCAAGGTAATCAGCCGGTCCAACCCCGACCCCGTCTACCGCAGCGACGCCACCTACTTCGAACGCCTGCAGGGGGAGGCGATGATCGACGTCAGCCCGGAGGAGGTGGCGGAGCGCCTGCGGCCGCTGTTCTGAAGCGGCCGCACTCCTAGGCGATCTGCGCGAGGTCGACCGGGTAGAGGACAGGGAACGAGTTGTCCGCCAGGAGCGTCCGCTCCGCGCGGTCGCCGGTCCGGCGAGACACCCCGACGCGATAGAGCCGGTTCTCCCGGTAGACCTGCGAACCGCGCGTCACGAAGCGGTGCCCCTCCTCCTCCACGTGGTAGGTGAGCGGCGGCAGCTGATCCGCCCACAGCTCGCCGTGCAGCCGCCCGGCGTCGAGCCAGAGGCGCAGGCGGTACGTCTGAGGGCCGGCGTTGCGAAAGCAATGGTCGACGTAGTTGTAGAAGACGGTCGCGCCCGACCCGAACGGCAGGACGCGGCCCGAGTCGGGAAAGGGGTCGTAGCCGTGATGATGGTGCTCGGTGACCTCGAGAGGGGTGTGCAGAACCATCCAGTGCAGCAGGTTCGCGAGCTGGCACAGGCCCCCGCCGACCGCCCTGTCCATCCGGCCGTGGACGAGGACCAGGCCGGGGAGGAAGCCTCGCCGCGCGCTGGGATAGCCGATCGCCCGCCAGAAGGAGACCTCCTCGCCCGGGCGCAGCACGAGGCCGTCGAGCGTCGGGATCGCGAGCTCCAGGTTCGTCGCCTTGTTGTGCTGGAGCACCATGTCGACCTGGCCCAGCCGCCGCAGCACGGGGGACGAGTGCCGCGTCACCCGCCGGGGCGTCTCCACACCGGGGTCGACCCGTGCCCAGCGCCCGCGTTGGGTCAGCCAGCGGGCGCTTCGCTCGGCGCGATGAGCGCGCACGCTGATCGGGTAGACGGCGGGGAAACGCTCGCTCAGCAACATCTCACTCGGTGAACGCGCCGGCATCCAAAAGAGCCACGCGCTCGCCGTGGGACAAATCAGACCCTGCCGGGCGCATACCCCGCGGTGCCGTGACGCGAGCGGCCCGCGGTTACGCCGCCGAAATGCTCCTTCGTTCCGCCGGGTCGCTCAGCCGGGCTCGCGCAGCCCGTACAGCTCACCGAATTTGGCCCGGATGTACCGGGTCCAGTAGGCGGCGGAGATCGGCTCGCCGGTGACGCGTTCCAGGAGCTCGTTGGGCGTGAACTTGCGGCCGTGCCGGTAGACGTTCTCCTGCAGCCAGGCCCGGAGCGAGGCGAAGTCGCCGTTCGCAACCAGCTCGTTGAGGGGCCCGATCGACCTCTCCGCCGTCGCCAGCAGCTGCGGGCCGATCACGTTGCCCAGCGTGTAGCCGACGAACGAACCGAGCACCGGGAACGTCCAGTGGATGTCCTGGAGGCAGCCCTCGGCGGTGGTCTGAGGGGGCGCCAGCCCGAGGTAGTCGTGCAGCTTCTGATTCCAGGCCTCGGGAACCTCCGCCACCCGGAGCTTGCCTTCCAGCAGCTCCCCCTCCAGCTCCGTGCGCAGCATGATGTGCAGGTTGTAGGTGACCTCGTCCGCGTCCACCCGGATGTACGACGGGTGGACGATGTTGACCGAGCGGTAGAACCCCTCCGGGTCGATGCCGTCGACGGTCTCGCCGAACGTCTCCCGGAGCCGGGGCAGGACCCAGCCCGCGAAGGCCCGGCTCCGGCCCACCTGGTTCTCCCAGAGCCGCGACTGCGACTCGTGAACGCCGGGCGTGGCGCCGCCCGAGAGCGGGCTCTGATCGATCTCCGGTGCCACGCCCTGCTCGTACATGCCGTGGCCCGCTTCGTGGATCGTGGAATAGAGGCTGGTCAGCCCCCGCTCGACGCGGGTCGTGATCCGCACGTCGCCGCGACCCAGCCCGATCGTGAACGGATGCGCGGAGATGTCGAGCCGGCCGCGCTCGGTCGTGTAGCCGAGCGCGCGGGCGACGTCGAGGCCGAACTCGAGCTGACGGTCGGCAGGCTCGAAGCGCCGGTCGAGGAGATCCGAGGGTTGGGGCCGGGTGCCGATCTCGCGCACCAGCGGAACGATCGTGCCCCGCAGCTCGGCGAAGATGCGGTCGACATCGGCCGCCCGCAGACCCGGCTCCTGCTGCGAGATGAGCGCGTCCATCGGGCGCTCCTCGTATCCGAAGGCATCGGCGACGCGCCGCGCCAGGTCGACGGTCACCTCCATCCGCGGCTCGTAGAGCGCCCAGTCCGAGGTCCGGCGAGCCTGCACCCACACCGGCTGCGACTCGGCCTGCGCGCGCGCCATCTCCTCGACCAGCGCCGAGGGGAGCTTGGTGGCGTCGTCGAAGTCGCGGCGGGTCACCCGTACCAGGCGGCGATCGTCGCCGTCCTCGGCGAGCGTCTGGGTCTCCGCCTCGGCCCGCTCCAGCAGCGAGCGCACCTGGTCCGAGACGAAGCGCTCGTGGGCGAGTCGGCTGACCAGCGCCAGCTCGCGCGCCCGCGCCGCGACCCCGCCCGGCGGCAGCTGCGTCTCCTGGTCCCACTCCAGCAGCCCCGCCACGCGCTGCAGGTCGGTCACCTCGGCGAGGACGGTCTTCAGCTCTTCCAGGGCGCTCATGCCGGGATCTTCTCCGTCTTGCGGCGGCGCGGTCTGGCACCGGCGCTCGCCCGGACCCGCTCGCCGATGCGTTTGCCCGCCCGCTCCAATATCGGTCGCAGGTACAGACCGGTATAGCTCGCGGGGTCGGCCGCGACCTCCTCGGGCGTTCCCTCCGCCACCACGTGGCCGCCCTGGTCTCCGCCCTCGGGGCCGAGGTCGAGGATCCAGTCCGCGGTCTTGATGACGTCCAGGTTGTGCTCGATGACGACCACGGTGTTGCCCTGGTCCACGAGCCGGTGCAGCACCAGCAGCAAGCGCTCGACGTCGGCGTAGTGCAGGCCGGTGGTCGGCTCGTCGAGCACGTAGATCGTGCGGCCGGTGTCGCGGCGGGAGAGCTCGGTCGACAGCTTGACGCGCTGCGCCTCGCCGCCCGAGAGCTGCGTCGCCGGCTGTCCGAGGCGGATGTAGCCGAGGCCGACATCACGCAGCGTGCGCAGCTTGGCGGCGATCCGCGGCACGTTCTCGAACACCGGCAGGGCCTCGTCGACCGTCATGTCAAGCACGTCGGCGATCGAGTACCCGCGGAACTTGACCTGCTGCACCTCCTGCGTGTACCGGGTGCCGTGACACACCTCGCAGGGGACGTAGACGTCGGGCAGGAACTGCATCTCGATCTGGATGATCCCGTCGCCCTGGCAGTTCTCACACCGGCCGCCCTTGACGTTGAACGAGAACCGCCCCGCCTTGTAGCCCCGCATCTTCGCTTCCGGCAGCGCCGCGAAGAGCTCCCGGATCGGCGTGAACATCCCGGTGTAGGTGGCCGGGTTGGACCGCGGCGTGCGCCCGATCGGGGACTGGTCGATGTCGATCGCCTTGTCGAGGTACTGCAGGCCCTCGAAGCTGTCGTGCGGCCCCGGCCTCTCCTTCGCGCGGTAGAAGTGCTGGGCCAGCTTGCGCGACACGATGTCGGCGATCAGCGAGGACTTGCCGGACCCGGACACGCCGGTGACCGCGATGAACGTGCCGAGAGGCAGCGACACCGTGATGTCCTTCAAATTGTTGGCCCGGGCGCCGCGCACGGTCAGTCGCTTCCCGCTGCCGCGCCGGCGGTGCGCGGGCACCGGTACCTGCCGGTCGCCACGCAAGAAGGCGGCGGTCACCGAGGTCGGGTGCCGGAGCAGCTCGTCCAGTGGTCCCGAGCTCACCACGTGGCCCCCATGCTCGCCCGCGCCGGGTCCGACGTCGACCACCCAGTCGCTGGCGCGGATGGTGTCCTCGTCGTGCTCCACCACGACCAGCGTGTTGCCCAGGTCGCGGAGCCGGACCAGCGTCTCGATTAGCCGGTGGTTGTCCCGCTGATGCAGCCCGACCGAAGGCTCGTCGAGGATGTAGAGGACCCCCACCAGCTTCGACCCGATCTGCGTCGCCAGCCGGATCCTCTGCGACTCCCCGCCCGAGAGACTGGTCGATGCGCGCGACATGGTGAGGTAGTCGAGTCCCACGTCCAGCATGAAGCGCAGGCGCTCGCCGATCTCCTTCAGGATCCCGCGGGCGATCGTGGTGTCGCGCTCGTTCAGCCGCAGCGTGGCGAAGAACTCGAGCGCCCGGGTCACGGTGAGCTCCGAGACGTCGGCGATCGACTGTCCTGCCACGGTCACCGCGAGCGAGGCCGGCTTGAGCCGGGTTCCCCGGCAGGCGGGGCAGGGTCGCTCGGCGAGGTACTTCTCCAGGTCCTGCTTCAGGAAGTCGGACTCGGTCTCGTCGTACCGGCGCTGAACGTTGTCGAGCACGCCCTCGAACGTCGCCTGGTAGCGGCGGCGCTGCCCGTAGTGGTTGCGATACGCGAACGACAGCTTCTGCCGCCCGCTCCCGTGCAGGACCAGGTCCCGCTGCTTGCGGGGGAGGTCCCTCCAGGGAAGGTCGAGGTCGATGCCGTGGGTCTCCGCCAGCGCCTCCAGCAGCTCCGGGTAGAAGAACTGGGAGCGGCTCCAGGGCGCGATCGCCCCCCCGCGCAGGCTGAGCCCCGGGTCCGGGATCAGGAGGTCGGGGTCGACGACCAGCTGCGTGCCCAGCCCGGTGCAGGTCGGGCAGGCGCCGTAGGGGCTGTTGAACGAGAAGTTCCGCGGCTCCGGCTCCGCGACCTGGGTCCCGTCGTAGGGACACGCGTACGCCTGCGACATCAGCAGGTCCTCGCGCTCGCCAGTGGCGTCCACGATCAGCACCGTCCCCTGCCCGAGCTTGCTGGCCGTCTCCAGCGAGTCCACCAGCCGCGTTCGCTGTTCGGGTCCCAGGACCAGCCGATCCACCACGACGTCGATGTCGTGCTGCTTGTAGCGCTCCATCGGGATCTCGGGGTCTTCGTCGAGCAGATACATCTCGCCGTCGACCCGGACCCGGTTGAAGCCCTGCTTGCGGATCTCCTGGAGCAGCTGGTGGTATTCGCCCTTGCGCCCGCGCACCGCCGGACCCAGCACCAGCAGCCGGCTGCCCTCGCCCAGCTGCTCGACGCGGTCGGCCATCTGGTCCACGGTCTGGCGGTGGATCTCCCGGCCGCAGACCGGGCAGTGCGGAACGCCCACTCGCGCGAACAGCAGGCGGAGGTAGTCGTGGATCTCGGTCACCGTGCCCACGGTCGACCGGGGGTTCCGGGAGGTCCCCTTCTGGTCGATGGAGATGGCCGGCGAGAGTCCCTCGATGACGTCCACGTCCGGCTTGTCCATCTGGCCCAGGAACTGCCTGGCGTAGGCGGAGAGGGACTCCACGTACCGGCGCTGGCCCTCGGCGTAGATGGTGTCGAACGCGAGCGACGACTTTCCCGAGCCGGAGAGGCCCGTGAACACGATCAGACGGTCGCGCGGAAGAGCGAGGCTGACGTCCTTCAGGTTGTGCTCACGGGCCCCCCGGATGACGATGCTATCCGTGGGCACGTACTCCATTCTAAGGAGGACGTGCCGGCCGCCGTCGAACGCCCGTTTGTATGCCTGCCGTAGTGCCGTCTGGGCGCAGATGGGGCCTTCCGGGACGCCGGTAGGACCCGTCCGCTGGCAGACGGCGGTTCCTACGAGCCACCCCGTTCGGCCGCGTCGCGGTAGGCGAAGGTCGCGGTGGCGGTCGCGATCAGGCGGCCCCGTTCGTCCTCGATGCGGCACTCGGCGACCCCGGTCCGCCGCCCCCGATGCAGCAGGCGCGCCTGCGCACGCAGGACCGACCCAACCCGTGCCGCCCCGATGAAGCTCAGCTTGAGGTCGAAGTTCGCCTGTCGCGAGCGGTCGGCGAGCGTGCTCGCCACGGCGCGGCCCATGGTGGCGTCCGCCAGCAGCGCGATCACGCCGCCGTGCACCGTCCCCTGATAGTTGGTCATCTCGGTGCGGGTGGGAAGCCGGACCACGGCCTCCCCGCCGGCCATCGAGATCGTCTCCAGCCCGACCCAGGCGTTGACCGGCGACTCGTCCGCGTTGGAGAGCAGATCGCGTCTCACGGCTCGTGAGCGGCGGCGGCGCGCACCGCCTGGGGGATCGCGAGACAGGTGCTGGTGGCGTGCGCGATCAGGCGACCCCGCTCGTCGGTCACGTCGGCTTCGCTGAAGAAGAGCGTCGGCCGCATCGACACCACGGTCGCGGTGGCGCGGATCAACCCCTCCACCACGGGCCGGATGAAGTTGATCTTGAGCTCGACCGTGGTGTTCGCCATCCCCTCCTCCTGCAGGCTGAAGATGGACATCCCCATGGCGGCGTCCGCGATCTGGGTGATGATCCCGCCCTGCACCACGCCCCCGTCGTGCCGGTGCTCCGCGGACGCGTGCAGCTCCACCACCGCCCGGCCCGGCCCCACCTCGGCGATCCGCGCCCCGACCGTCTGAGCCCACCCTACCCGCGGGCCCTTGCCCACCATGCCGCGGCGAAGCAGCTCCAGGTTCGTCACGTCACGCATTCTCCGCGATCACACCGGGGAGTCTTGGAAACGAGGGCCGGACCGCTCGAGGGTCCGGCCGGGCGACCCTCAGGTTTGGAGCCGGTAGATGCGCAGCGCGTTGTCGTGGAACAGGGCCCGGCGCTCGGCATGCGAGCAGCCCGCGACGATCGAGGCGAAGGTCGAGAACATCTCGCCGTAGGCGCGGGCAGGCCGGTCGACGGGGTAGTTGCTCGCGAACATGCACCGCTCGACGCCGAACATCTCGATCGCGCCCAGCACGTAGGGACGGACCAGCGAGGCGGTCCACCCGGCGTCGAACATTCCGAAACCGGAGAGCTTGACGAAGACGTTCGGGTGCCGGGACAGGGCCTGCATCCCGCGGCTCCAATCCTCCCAGCCACTCTCCTCGACGATCCGCGGCATGCCCGCGTGGTTCACGATCATCGAGGTCTCGGGGTGCGTCGCCGCAACCGTGGCCGCGTCCGTCATCTGCCAGGGGAACACCTGCAGGTCGAACGAGAGACGGTAGCGGCTGAGGCGTCCGTAGCCCGCCAGCCAGGCCGGATCGGTGAGGTAGTCGGAGCGCTCACACTGGCTAACGCGCGGATCGGGATCCCAGTTCAAGATCTGGCGGATGCCGCGAAGGTTCGGCGCCTCGGCATGCTCCTCCAGCGTCCATTCCAGGCTCGGATCGGCCAGGTTCGCGTAGGCCACGATCCCGTGCGGAAACCCGTGCCGGTCGGCCATCTCCTGCAGCCAGCGCGTCTCGGCTACCGAGAAGCCCCGCTCGACCTCCGCCTGGAGGTGGACGGAGCGAACCAGGTTGACCCCTGCGGCGTCCGCGAGGAAGTCGGAAAGCAGGTACCTCGACGGCGACAGCGGCCGCCCGTATCCGAGGACCTGGGAGTCCCAGAGATGGTGATGAGGGTCGACCAGCCGGTCTCGAAACACCGCGTTCATGGAGCCGCGGCGGGGGTCTGCCCTGCGGAGTCGGGGAGGAACTCGCCGGCCAGGGTACGTCGCAGCACCGGCGCCTCCAGGAGCGCTTCGATGTCGGACGCCAGCCGGGGGTCGATCGGCCCGTGAGGCGGGCGCAGCCGAGGCTCGTCGAGGACGCCTCGTCGCGACAGGAGGTACTTCTGCGAGAAGAGAAACGCCGGCAGGCCGCCGGCGAGGACGGCAAGGGGCAGGAAATCGCGAAACAGCTCCGCGGCGTCTTCCCTCCTCCCGGCCGCGTGAAGCCGGCAGACCGCCGCCAGCAGGTCAGGGAGGGCCGGGCCCGGCATCGTCCCCGACGCCCCCCGATCGAGCTCCAAGAGCAGCTGCGACGCGCCTGAGCCACCCAGCACCGTGCCTGCGCGCCCGTCCAGCGCCTCGACGACGGCCGCGACCTTGGGCGGGCTGGGACTGGGCTCGATCTTTACCGCGGCGACGCGCGGGACCTCGACCAGCAGGCGGGCGAGGGTGTCGGCCGAGAGCTGGACCCCTGTGCTCTGCGGCGCGTCCTGCACGATGCAGGGGACCGGCGACGCCGAGGTCACCTCCGCCAGACCATCGCAGATGGCGGTCTGGGTCGCCTCGCCGAACCCCGACGGCCGGACCATGACCATCGAGACGCCGGTGGAAGCCGACCGTCGCACGGCGCTGATCCCGGCGCGGACGCTGGTCATCTCCGCGTTGCCGATGATCTGCAGGCGGCCCGCCGCGTGGCTCACGGTGCACCGCATCAGGTCCAGCGCCTCGTCACCGTCCAGTGCCGGCAGCTCGCTGCCGAAGCCGAACCCCGCCCAACGGATGCCGCAGCCGACCAGAAAGTCGACCTGGCGCCCCATCTGCTCCAGGTCCGTCGAGCCGTCGGCACGAAACGGCGTGACCAGGATCGGGATCACGCCTCGAAGTTCGGGGAGCGCCACGGGCGCCTCGAGACCGGTCACCGAGCCGTACTCGGCGAGCCGTCGCGGATCCCCACGGATGGCTCCTCCACTCCCTTGTCCCCGCCGGTTACCCGGGGACCGGTGCGTCGAGCGGCAGGAGCCCCTCATCCTTCAGGTCGGACCACAGATCACCGGGGATGGGCATGGTGAACCAGTCGAGGGCCTGCCGCACCTGGTTCTCGTCGATGCCGCCGACCAGGAGCGAGGCCACGGCCGGGTGGGCGGGCGGGAACTGAAGGGCGGCCGCGGCCAGCGGCACCCGGTGTCGAGCGCAGACGGCCTCCAGCCGATCCGCCCGGGAGACCGCGTCAGAGCCGAGCTGCGCCCGGCGCTCGGCGTCGAGCCCGCGGCTCCCCGTGGCGAGGAGCCCCGAGTGTAGCGAGGCGCCGATGACCACCTTGGCGCCTGCTTCGGCGGCCCGCGCGAGTTCGGTGTGGAGGATCGCCTGGTCGAGCAGTGTGTAGGGCCCGGCGACCAGGAAGAGATCGACCTCGAAGCGGTCGAGGATGTCGGTGATGGTCCCGGGGCCGTTGACGCCAACGCCGACGGCGGCGACCTTGCCGTCCGCTCGCAGATCACGAAGGGCGTCGAAGCCGCCGTTGGACAGCTGGCCGAGGCGGGCTTGATACGCCGCTTCGGGTTGGTGATAGAAGCCGTCGAGGTCGTGGACCAGCAGGATGTCCACCTCGGGCAGGCCAAGCCGCTGCAGGCTGTCCTCCCACGCTCGGACGATTCCGTCGTAGGTGTAGTCGAAGCGGACTTCGAAATCGAGCGGCTCGACCCAGGGGCCGCGCTGGATGCGCGCGCCGTTGCGCCGCGGCCAGGCCTTGAGCAGGCGGCCGACCTTGGTCGACAGCACGTAGTCCTCTCGCGGCCGGGTCCGGAGGAAGTCGCCGATCCGGTGTTCGCTCAACCCGATGCCGTACCACGGGGCGGTGTCGAAGTAGCGGACGCCGGCCTCCCACGCCGTGGTCATCGCGGAGCGTGCCTGCTGATCGCTGAGCGCGGTCGTCAGGTTGCCCACCGGGGCACCGCCGAAGCCCAGCCTGGTCAGGCCCAGGGAGCGGAGAGGGACACGCTGCGACGGGTCCAGGGGTGGCATCAGCTCTGCGGCAGTACGAGGACCTTGCTGGCCGGGTTCTCACCGCGTGCCAGCTCGGTGAAGGCGGCGCCCGCGCCGTCGAGGTCGGTCCGGTCTTCGATGAGGACGTCCAGCGCAGCCGGCGCGCTGCCCACCCAGCGGGCCGTGGCGCGAAACTCGTCGGCGGTGTAGCAGAAGCTGCCGACCACGGCACGCTCCTTGGTCGACACTTCGTAGGCCCGGACGGCGAGCTCAACGGCGCCCATCCCGACGAGGACGATGGTCGCGCCAAGGGGAGCGACCTCGAAGGCGGCATCGACCGTGGCGCTCAGGCCCACGGCGTCCACGACGACCGTTGGGGGTCCACCGAGGGCGGAGGTTACCGACGACGCCAGCCCGCCGCCGGAGGGATCCACGGCGGGCACGCCGAGGGCCTCCACCAGCCGGCGGCGGGCCGCGTTCGGCTCGGAGACCATGATTCGGGTCGCCCCTTGCCGCTGGGCACCCAGCGCACAGGCCTGCCCGATCGGCCCACCGCCGATTACCAGCAGGCGGTCCGGCGGCCCGACACGGCCCCGACGCACGGCGTGATAGCCCACTGCGAGCGGCTCCACCAGGGCTCCGTAGTCCACCGGCATCGAGCCCGGTAGAGGAACCACGTTCGCGGCGGGGACGGCCAGGAGCTCGGCGAACGCGGAGGACACGCTGGGGTCGACGCCGACGATGGACTTGGTCGGGCACCACTGGTTGTTGCCACTCCGGCACGCCTCGCAGTGCCCGCAGCTCATCACCGGGTTGACGGTGGCGACGTCACCTGCTTTGAGGCCCAGCTCGTCGGGCACCCCCGCGCCGATGGCCGCGATCCGCCCTACGGTCTCGTGTCCCATCACCTGTCCCGGTCGCCGCCGGCCCGTCTCGCCGGTGAATCCGTGGATGTCACTGCCGCAGATGCCAGTGGCGTGGACCTGGAGCAGGACCCGACCCTCGCTCGCCGTCGGATCCGGCCGGGCCGCCACCACGAGCTTCCACCAGTCTTCGAGTACGAGAGCCCGCATCGCTGCCTCCCATCATTCCTCCCCGGAGGGAGGCTCGTCCAGCTCTCGGGAATTCTCTCAGCCCGCGCGCTCGCAGCGGGATGTCGGGGTCGGAAGGGCGACTAGGGCCCTCGCCGGGAGCGCCGCCAGTTGCGCTGCTGAGGCCGCGCGTGGGGGGCGGCCGCGATCGCGAGCGCGACGTCCTCATCCGCCTCCCCCTCGCCGGCCTCACCGGCCAGGCGCTTGCGGATCGCGATGATGCGGTCCCGAACCCGCGCGGCATCCTCGAACTGGAGCTCCTTGGAGAGCCGGCGCATCTCCTTCTCCAGGTCCCGGACCATGGCCAGCAGGTCCGCCCGCGGCATCCCCGCGCCGGCCATCAGCTCGACCGCATCGACCTCCTTCTCCTTCTCCTCGATCTCCAGCTGGTAGACCGCCTTGCGCACGCTCTCGGGCTCGATCCCGTGCTCCTCGTTGTAGGCGATCTGCCTGCGCCGCCGGCGGTCGGTCTCGTCGATCGCCTCCCGCATCGAGTCCGTGATCCGGTCCGCGTACATGATCACGTGGCCCTCGACGTTGCGGGCGGCGCGGCCGATGGTCTGGATGAACGACCGGAACGAGCGCAGATAGCCCTCCTTGTCGGCGTCGATGATCGCCACCAGGGCAACCTCCGGGAGGTCGAGGCCCTCTCGCAGCAGGTTGATCCCGACCAGCACGTCGAACTCGCCCAACCGGAGGTCTCGCAGGACGTCGATCCGCTCGATCGCGTCGAGGTCCGAGTGGATGTAGCGAACCCGGACCCCGAGCTCGCGCAGGTAGTCGGTGAGGTCCTCCGCGAACCGCTTGGTCAGCGTCGTCACCAGAGTCCGCCGGCCGCGGGCCGCTCGAGCCTGCACCTCGGTCAGGAGGTCGTCGACCTGCCCCTCGGTCTTCCGGACCTCGACCGACGGGTCGACCAGGCCGGTCGGCCGGACCACCATCTCGACCGTCTGCGCGGCGCGGCGGAGCTCGAACTCGCCGGGGGTGGCGGAGACGTACGTACGCTGCCCGATCCGCTCCTCCCACTCCTCGAAGCTGAGGGGCCGGTTGTCGAACGCGCTCGGGAGACGGAAGCCGTACTCGACGAGGGAGGCTTTGCGCGCGCGGTCCCCGCCCAGCATGCCGCCGATCTGAGGGACCGCGATGTGCGACTCGTCGACGAAGATGACCGCGTCGTCGGGCAGGAAGTCGAGCAGCGTGGAAGGCGGCGACCCAGGGCCGCGACGCTGCAGGTGCCGGGAGTAGTTCTCGATGCCGGCGCAGGTCCCGGTCTCGCGGATCATCTCGAGGTCGAAGTTCGTGCGCTGTCGCAGCCGCTGCGACTCCAGGAGCCGGTCGTGCTCGTCGAACCACGCGCACCGCTCTTCGAGCTCGGCCTCGATGTCCTTGACCGCGAGCTCCAGCTTCTGCCGCGGTGTCACGTAGTGGGACGCGGGGAACACCTTGAGCGACGGCTGGGAGCCCAGGATCTCCCCGGTCACCGGGTCGAGGCGGCGGATCCGCTCCACCTCGTCCCCGAACAGCTCGATCCGGTACACCTGCTCCTCGCCCGCCGGCACCAGGTCGACGATGTCGCCGCGGGCCCTGAAGCGCAGGCGGCCGAGGTCGTAGTCGTTGCGCTCGTAGAGCATCTCGGTCAGCTTGCGGAGCAGGATCTCGCGCCGGATCGACTGGCCCACCTGCAGATCGAGCGACTCGCCCACGTAGTCCTCGACGGCGCCGATGCCGTAGATGCAGCTGATGCTTGCGACTACCACCACGTCGCGCCGGGTGAGCAGCGACGAGGTGGCCGCGTGCCGCATCCGGTCGATGTCCTCGTTGCGGCTGGAATCCTTCTCGATGTAGGTGTCGGACTGCGCGATGTACGCCTCCGGCTGGTAGTAGTCGTAGTAGCTCACGAAGTACTCGACCGCGTTGCCGGGGAAGAGGTGCTTGAACTCGGCGCAGAGCTGCGCGGCGAGCGTCTTGTTCGGGCTCAGGACCAGCGCCGGACGCCCCAGGCGCTCGATCGCCCAGGCCATCACGTTGGTCTTGCCGCTCCCGGTCACGCCCAGCAGAACCTGCTCCTGCATCCCGGCGTCGATGCCGGCGACCAGCTGATCCACCGCCGGTCCCTGGTCGCCGCGGGGCTCGAAGGGCGCGTCGATCCGGAACGGAGAGGCCATGTCCCGATTCTACGTCGAACGTGCGTTCGGTGTTCTCCGTTGTACGTTCTAGATGCTGTGGAGGCGAGGGAGGCCGGCGATCGGCCTTTGTATCAGGCGCGCGACCTGGAGGACGAGACCGCGGTGCCGGCCCCGGTTCTCTACGACCCCGCGGTCGCGAGGGGTGAGATCTCGGTCGAGGAGGCGGGCCGCCGGCTGGCCGATCGGACGGGGCTGCCCTGGGTCCGTCTGTCCCGGGAGGCGGTGGATCGCAAGATCCTCGGACGGGTGGACGGCGCGCTGGCCTGCCGCGAGGGCTGGTTCCCGGTACGCCGGGAGGGCGGGTCGCTCCTGGTCGCGGTCGTCGTCGAGCCTGACGCCGAGCTCCGGGCGCGGATCGCGGCCCAGGTCGGCGATGAGCCGGTCGCGTTCTGCGTGACCGACACGCGAGACCTGCTGGACGCGGTGCTCCGGCACTCCGGGCGGGACCTCGCCGAGCGGGCGGCACACACCCTGGAGCGCGAGCGTCCCGAGCTCTCGGCCTCACGCACGTTCACCCGACCTCAGGTCGTGATCCTGGTGGTGGCGGTGCTCATCGGTCTCGCCTGCCTGGCCCGGTGGCCGCTCCAGACCTATCTGGTGCTGATCGGTGCCACCGGCGTCGGCTACGCGGCGAACGTCATGTTCAGGTTCGTGGTCTCTCTCGAGGGCGCGCGCTTCGAGCGACTGGAGGCGATCACCGACCGTGACCTCGCCATGGCTCAGGACCGGGACCTCCCCACCTACACGATCCTGGTCCCGATCTTCCGCGAGAGCCGGGTGATCGAGCAGCTGGTCCGCAACCTGAACGCGCTCGACTACCCGCCGGAGAAGGTCGAGATCCTGCTCCTGCTGGAGGCGGGAGACGAGGAGACGATCGAGGCCGCCCGAGCCGCGAACCTGAGCCCGATGACCCGGCTCGTGGTGGTGCCCGAGGTGTCGCCCCAGACCAAGCCCAAGGCCTGCGACGTGGGCCTTGCGCTGGCGCGCGGCGAGCTGATCGTCATCTTCGACGCCGAGGACCAGCCGGAGCCCGACCAGCTGCGCAAGACGGCGCTTCTCTTCGGGCGGAATCCGCGGCGCCTGGTCTGCGTCCAGGCCGAGCTGAACTACTGGAACGCGAACGAGAACCTGCTGACGCGCATGTTCGCCGTCGAGTACTCGTACCTCTTCGACTACCTCCTGCCCGGCCTCTCGCACTTCCGGCTGCCGATCCCCCTCGGCGGCACCAGCAACCACTTCCGGACCTCGACCCTCCGCGCGCTCGGAGGGTGGGACCCGCACAACGTCACCGAGGATGCCGACCTCGGGATCCGCGCCGCCGCGCTCGGCTTCCAGGTTCGAACGGTCAACTCGACCACCTGGGAGGAGGCGACCAGCCGCGTTCATCCCTGGATCAAGCAGCGCTCCCGCTGGATCAAGGGCTACATGCAGACCACGCTGGTGCACCTGCGGCACCCCCTGCGGCTGCTGCGGGGCGCCGGACCGCTCCAGGCGATGGGATTCGCGCTGCTGGTCGGAGGCACGCCGGTGACCTTCCTCATCGCGCCGGTGATGTGGATCCTGTTCCTGGTCCTGGTGGTGATTCGCCTCACCGGGACCACGACGCCCCTCCTCCCACCCTGGCTCCAGGTGCTCACCGTCCTGGAGCTGGTGCTGGGGAACGGACTGATGATCTATCTCTCGATGCTGGGTGGCTTCCGCCGGCGTCGCTACGGCCTCGTGCCCTGGGCGCTGTGCAACCCGATCTACTGGCTGCTCCACTCGATCGCCTCCTACAAGGCGCTGTGGCAGCTGCTGGTGCGTCCGCACTACTGGGAGAAGACGGAGCATGGCATCACCAGCCCGGCTGCAAGCGACGCTTGACGCCCCGGCTGCCGGCGTCAGCACCGCGGCTCGGGCGCTCCTGCAGATGGGCGCCGTCGTGCTCTGCGCGCTCCCGTTCGCCGCTGCCGCGTACCTCTCCTATCAAGCGGGCTACCGCAGCTCCGCCGACGAGCAGCTTCTCCTCGCCGCCCAGCAGCTGCGCCTGACCGGCGCTCCCCCCTACTTCGCGGGAAGCGTGATCGGCGTCCTGCTGGCCTACGTCCTGGGGTCCTCCCTGAAGCTGATGCTGTTCAGCGCCCTCCTCGCCGGCTTCGGCATCGTGTTCGCCACCCACCGCATGCTGGAGGTGGGACGGGGGTGGGGCTTCGCGATCTTCATGGTCCTGGCGCTGGCCCTGCTGCCTTCCTTCTGGACGTCGGTCATCATCTCGCTGCCCCGAGCGCTGGTCCTGCTCTCGGTTGGGCTCTTCCTCAACGGCTACCGGGACTTCACCCTTCGGGAAGGCACCTACGGGGGGTTTTCGGCGGGCCTGTGGCTCGGCCTCGGAGCGCTGGCAAGTCCGCTGATGCCGGTCTTCGGCCTGCTGGCGGTGGTCGCCGCGCCCTGGGCGATGCAGGTCCGCGACCAGCGGCCCCCACGGTCGATCCAGGTCCTGGACACACTGCTCGTCCTGCTCTTCCCGCTCGTGATGGTGGTGGTCCTGGTCGAGCTCTCGGCCTGGCTGACGACCGGCGTCCTGATCACGTTCCGGGAAGTCGTCCACCACTTGCAGGCGCTGCATCCCAACGGGCCGGCGCCGCTGCTGCACAGTGGCCTGGGGGTCGCGGTCACCGCCCTGGTGGCGGCTCCCGTCTGGATCGGGTCGGTGGTGATCTGGGCCCTTCGCCGTTCGGTCTTCGCGCTCGCGCTGCTCTGGATCCCGGGCGCGCTGACCGCCCTGCTGTTGATCGGGCTCCCGGTCGACACCGACCTCGCGATCTCACTGCTGGCGATCGCCGGGTTGGTCAGCACACCCCTGGTGCTGTCCCGGCGAACGATCCGGATCTACCAGATCCTCTGCGTGGTGCAGATCGTGGTCGGGATCCTGGTGTGGGCGGTCACGAACAGCTGGTCGACCCCCTGGCTCGCGGCCCACGGGGTCCCGCTTCCGTTCGGCTCGTAGGGGACGCGGCCGAACAGGGCGATTGGTGCACCAACACCCCACTCTGGGCAGCGGAATCGGGCGATTGGTGCACCAACGGCCCACTTGTTGACGCTCGGGGTCAGGACACACCCTAGGAGGCAGGCTCTCCCGCCGGCAGGTCGAGGATGATCGCCTCCACCACGGTCCCGGCCGGGATCGGCCGCTCCCCGGGTGGCACCCGCACCAGCGCCTGCGCCCCCACCGCCGAAAGCAGGCGCGAGGAGCTCTGCGAACCGGTGGTGCCGGCGACCAGCTCGCCACCTTCCCGGCGCAGCACCACCCGCTGGTACTCGGTGCGCTCCGGGGCGGGTCGCGCATCGTATCCGAGCCGGACCGGGAGCCGGGGTCGGTGCAGGGACGAGAAGCCCTGCATCTTGCGCAGCGCGGGCCGGACGAACACCTCGAAGGTGACCAGCGAGGAGACCGGGAAGCCGGGGAGTCCGAAGGCCCGGCGTCCCGCGGGCAGGGTGGCGAACGTGAACGGCTTGCCCGGCTTGAGACGGACCCGCCCTACGTGCACCTCTCCGAGCGAGGCCAGCAGCGGCTTGACCAGGTCGTGCGAACCGACCGACACCCCGCCCGAGGTGACCAGGATCTCATGGCCCTCGAGCGCGTCCACCACCAGGGCTCTGAGTGCGCTCTCTTGGTCGGGGCCGGTCCCGAGCAGCGTCACCTCGGCGCCGGCCTCACGCACCGCCACCGCCAGCGCCCAGCGGTTGGAGTCGACGATCTGGCCGGGGCCGGGCTCAGTCCCCACCTCGACCAGCTCGTCTCCGGTCGAGAGGATCGCCACCCGCGGGCGCCTCACGACGTCGAGCTGGGCGTGACCGAGCGTGGCCGCGATCCCGATCTCGGCCCCACCCAGCGCGGTGCCGGCGGTGATCGCCACCTGGCCGGCGCGCGCGTCGGATCCCGGTGCGTGGAAGTTGGCGCCCGCCGCCAGCCGGTCCGGCACCTCCACCCAGTCCGGGCCCTGGACGGTGTCCTCGACCATCACCACGCTGTCGGCGCCGGCGGGGAGGACCGCGCCGGTCAGGATCCGGCACGCGTCCCCGGGTCCGATCTCACCCGCGAAAGGACGGCCCGCCGCCGACTCGCCGACCACCCGGCGGCGGCCGCCGCCGTCGGCCGCCCGCACCGCGTAGCCGTCGACCGCGCTGGCCGGGAATCGCGGCAGGTCGGCGGTGACCACCAGGTCCTGGGCCAGGACCCGGCCGCCGGCGTCGCCGACGTGTACGCGCTCCACTCCCAGCCGCTCCATGCGGTCCAGCACCAGGGACTCGGCGTCGGCGACGTCGAGCATCGGAAACGTCGACGCCTGCATCGAGGGCATGTGGTGATGTTAGCCAGACTTCGAAATCCATCCGCGGAGCGGCAAATCGTTCGTGCCGTCAGATCCGTGCTTGAGGGAAGGCGGGACGCGGGCTGTCGATCGGGACCGTCACCTCCTGGAGGCTGGGATCGTCACGCCGGTCCGCGTACTCGCCGCACATCCTCTCCGGGAGCATCGCGGCGATCTGCAGCATGATGGCGTCGGTCGACTCCTGGTAGCTCACCCGGGAGCCGTCCGGCCGGTGGTCGAGGAGCCGGAAGGGCGGACCGAAGCGGATCGTCACCCGGCGGCGGCGAGGGAACGAGTGACCCTTACCCATGACGTCGTTCGTGCCCACGATGGCGACCGGGAGGACCGGCACGCGGCTCACCCGCGCCAGGAAGCCGGCGCCCGGTTCCGCGCGCTGGAGGAGGCCGTCCCAGGCCCGGTGACCCTCTGGATACAGGAAGAGCACCCCTCCGCTTTCCAGGATTTCGCGTGCCCTTCGCAGCGCGCGCCGGTCCGCGGTGTGACGGACCACGCCGAACGCGTGATAGGCGCGGATGACGAGGGTGCCGAAGCCGTTCCCCTCTACCGACTCCGCTTTGGCCATGCTCCAGCTGTCACCGCGGTTGACCCAGGCCGGGAGCAGGGCCGGGTCGATGGTCCCGATGTGGTTGGCGCAGACGAGGTATCCACCAGCGGCAGGGATCCAGTCGCGGCCCTCGAGGTGGAAGTTCCCTCCCAGGTAGGTGCGGCACAGCATGCGGACCGCCCAGCGCAGGAACGCGTACTTCATGCCCGGCTCCTCACCGCGTCCAGCACCACCTCCACCACCTGCTGGAGGTCGAGCCCGTCGGTGGCCACCGACTGCGCGTCCTCCGCCGGCCGCATGGGGGAGATCGCGCGCCCCGCGTCACGCCGGTCGCGCTCGGCCACCTCCCGCCGCAGGGCCGACTCGTCGGCGACCTCACCGCGGGCCTCGATCTGCCGCGCACGCCGGCGCGCCCGCTCCCCGACGCTCGCGGTGAGGAAGAACTTGTACGGCGTGTCGGGGAAGACGACGGTGCCGATGTCACGGCCTGCCATGACGACGCCCCCGTCCCCCAGGCGCCGCTGCTGGCGCACCAGGGCCTCGCGCACCCCGCCCACCTGGGCGACCCGCGAGGCGCCCTCGGACGCCTGCGGGTTGTACACCTGCCCGGTCAGGTCCTCACCGTCGACGTGGACCCGAGGACCGTCGATCGTGATCCGCGTCCTGCCCGCGAGCCCGGTCAGCGCGGGGTCGTCGTCGTAGCCGATCCCGCGGTCGGCCGCCAGCCAGGCAATTGCGCGGTACATCAGCCCGCTGTCCACGAACGGCAGGCCGAGGGCGGACGCGACCCGTCTGCCGACCGCGGACTTGCCCGAGCCGGCCGGCCCGTCGATGGCCACGATCATGCGTCCTTCCCGGCGCCCACCGCCCCGGGGGCCTCGTCTCCGATGCCGGCGACGGGAGGGGCGGGTGCGGCATCCTCAGGGGCGAGATCGGTCAGGCGGCGGAGCACGGCGACCTCGTCCGGGCGCAGCGCCCGCACGTGGCCTCCGTGAAGATGCCCCAGGCCGATCGGGCCGAAGCGGGTGCGCTGCAGAGCCCGCACCGGGTGGCCGATGGCGTCGAACATGCGCCGCACCTGGCGATTGCGACCCTCGGTGAGGACCACCCGCAGCTCGGCGACGCCACCGGCAAAGCCCACCAGGTCGACCTGACACGGCTGCGTCGGCCCGTCGTCGAGCGCGACGCCTCGCCGGAGCCGCCTCAGGTCGCGTTCCGGAGGCCGGCCGGAGACACGGACGCGGTACTCCTTGGGGACCTTCCACCGTGGGTGCAGCAGGCGGTTGGACAGCTCGCCGTCGCTGGTCAGGAGCAGGAGCCCGGAGGAGTCCATGTCCAGCCGTCCGACGGCGAAGAGGCGCGTCGCGGCGGCATCGGGCCGCTGGTCGGGTGGCAGCAGGTCGAAGACCGTCCGCCGTCCCCGGGGGTCACCGGCCGAGACCACCACCCCCAGCGGCTTGTTGACGGCCAGGTATCGGTGGCGGCTCAGGGGAAGCACCGGTTCGCCATCCGCGGTCACCTGGTCGCGCCCGGCGTCGATCTCCATCCCGCTGGGCGGCACCCGGCGGCCGTTGACGCGCACCCGGCCGGCGGCGATCATCTCGTCGGCGCCCCGCCGGGAGGCAACCCCGGCGCGGGCCAGGAACCGGTTGAGACGCTCGGTCATGGCTCGCCCTGGTCGGGGCGGGACAGGTCCCCGACGGGGGGCTCCTCGGGTTGACCCGAGAGGGGTGGCGATGGGGGTGGCGGGGGCAGGTCCTCCAGCGAGCGGAGCCCCATCACCTGGAGGAACCGCATGGTGGTGCCGTAGAGGCGCGGCTGACCTGGCGACGTCTCCCGGCCGACCTCCCGCACCAAATCACGGAGCTCCAGGTTGGCGAGCACGCTGTCCGAGTTGACCCCTCGAACCCGTTCGATGCGCGAGCGGGTGACCGGCTGCTGGTAGGCGACGATCGCCAGCGTCTCCAGCGCCGCCGGGGAAAGGCGCCCGGAGGCCTCCGGGCGTAGAGCACGCCGAACGTAGGAGGCGAGCTCCGGGCGGGTCACCAGATGGACCTGGTCATCCAGCCGCTGGAGCATGACCCCGCGACCCCCGAGCCCGACCTGGAGCTCGTGCAGCGCGTCTTCGATCGCCGCCCGCGACTGGTCCGTGGCCTGCTGGAGCTCCCGCACCTTGAGCGGGCGGTTGGAGGTGAACAGGATCGCTTCGACCGCAGCCGCCAGCGACGGCTCGGGGTGGCCGCCGATCACGACGCGTTGCCGGCGGCACCGGGCGAGTCGCGCCGCCCCGGCCTCGGTTCCACCAGGATCGACCCGAAAGCAGTGGACTGCCGTACCCGCACCGCGCCGCGCCGAAGAAGCTCCAGGAGGGCGACGAACGTGACCACCGCCTCCAGCCTGTCCTCGCACTCCAGGATCAGGTCCGCGAGGTCGAACGCACCGCGCCGGAGCCAGGTGGTCAGGTGCTCCAGCTTGTCCTCCAACGTCCAGGCGTTGCCTTGAACCACCACCGGACGCGGGGGCAGCCGCTCGAGAAGGCTCTGGAACGCGATGACCAGCGCCGAGATCTCGATCGGCTGCTCCTGGCCGGCCACCGCCACCTCCCGCACCGGGGGCGGGAAGCTGCGCTGGTCCTGCTCCTGCCGCTCCATGAGCTGCTCGGCCACCTCCTTCACGTGGCGGTACTCGATCAGCCGCAGCCGGACCTCCTCCTCCCAGCCCAGCAGCTCCGCTTCCTCCGGTTCCTCGTCCTCGCCGGGCAGGAGGCGTATCGACTTGAGCAGCAGCAGACGTGCGGCCAGCCAGAGAAACTCCGCCATCTCGGCCGGATCGGGGTCCCGCAGCGCGGTCACCTCCGTCAGGTAGGCGTCGGTGACGTCGGAGACCCGGATCTCGAAGAGGTCGATCTCGTCGCGTTCCACCAGCGTCAGCAAGAGCTCGAGAGGTCCGGCGAAGACGGGGGTCGAGACGGCCAGGCGTGGCCGGCGGTCGAGCGGCGGCGAGGCCCCGGGCGGGGCAACCGCGGATCCGGGCGCCTCTGGGTCCATCCCGGCGGCGGCCGGCGGCCCGGCGGTGGGGCCGGGGACCTGCTCCATCGCTGCCGAATGATAGCCGGGCTCTCACGGGCGGCGACCGCGGGGCCGGCAATCAGGCGACGAGGGCCGGCGCAGCCCCTGGGTCTGAGGCCTTCTTCGCGATCGCCTGGTCCGTCCGCGCGGACTGCAGGAGCTCCTCGGCCCGGGCCAGCGCCTTCTCGGTCACGGCGCCGCTCATCATCCGCGCCAGCTCCTCCACCCGCTGCTCGAACGTGTCCAGCGACCGCACCCGGACCAGGGTGCGGCCCCCGCGCCGCACCTTCTCGACGTGCAGCTGATGGTCCGCAAAGGCGGCCACCTGCGCCAGGTGCGTGACCACCAGGACCTGCCGGTCGCGCGCCAGCCGCCGCAGTCGCCGCCCGACCTCGAGCGCGGTCCGGCCACCGATCCCGGCGTCGACCTCGTCGAAGACCAGCGTCCCGGTCCCGCTGACCTCGGCGGTCGCCGTCTCGATCGCGAGCATGACCCGTGACAGCTCCCCGCCGGAGGCGACGCGGGCGAGCGGCGCCGCCGCCTCTCCAGGATTGGCGGTGAACCAGAGCTCGACGCCCTCGGCGCCGTCCGGTCCCGGCTCCGCTCGCGGCACCAGGCGCGTCTCCAGGTGGGCGTCGCAGAGCCCGAGCGCGCGGAGCTCGGTTTCGACCCGTTCCTGGAAGGTCCGCGCCCCCCGCGTCCGCCGCCGCGTCAGCGCGGCCGCCCCCCGGTCCAGCTGCCGGCGGGCCTCCGCCTCCGCCTCCGAAGCCCGGGTCAGCTCTCGCTTCGGACTCTCCGGGTCCCCCAGCGCCGCCTCCAACCGATCCCGCTCGGCGAGGACCGCCTCCAACGTCCCTCCGTGGCGGTGCTTCAGCTCGTCGAGCAGCGCGAGGCGGGCCTCCACCTGCTCCAGCCGCGCCGGGTCGGCTTCGAGGGTCTCGCCATAGCGACGGATCTCCCCGCTCGCGTCATGGGCCTCCTCGGCCAGCGCCTGCAGGCGCCCGGCGAGCCCTTGCAGGCCGGGATCGAGATCGGCGGCGCCACCGACCGCCACCGCGGCCTGCGACAGGCCTCGATCGGCGTTCAAGCCTTCCTGCGCGGCGGCGATCGCGGCCATGAGCCGCGTCGCGTTGCGAAGGCGATTGCGCTCCACGCGGAGGTCGTCGTCCTCCCCCGGGCGCGGGTCGACCTCGCGCAGGCGGCGCAGGCGCCAGAGGTCGAACTCCTGCTCCTCGCAAGCCCGGGCAGAGGCCTGGCGGAGGCCCGCCAGGCGCACCCGCGCCGACTCCCAGCCCCCGTACGCCGCCGCCACCTGGTCCCGCTCGGCGAGCGCACCGGCGAGGGCGTCGAGCAGCCGCGCCTGAGCCTCCGGCTCTGCCAGCCCCTGCTGGTCGTGCTGCCCGTGGATGGCCACGCGAGATCGGCCCCGCTGCGCCAGCTCGGCGACCGGGACCGTCGAGCCGTCGATGGCGGCGCCACCCCGGGCGCCGACCGTGCGCCGCAGCGACAGGGTCCCCCCGGGCCCTTCGAATCGAGCCTCCACCAGCGCCTGCGGAGCGCCCTGCCGGACCTGCCCGGTCTGGGCGCGCGCGCCCAGCGCCAGGCCGAGCGCGTCGATCAGCAGCGACTTGCCGCTTCCCGTCTCGCCGCTGAGGAGAGTCAGGCCCGTCCGCAGCTCGAGCGAGCAGTGGTCGACCAGTGCCAGGTCGCGGACGGTCAGGCGCGAAAGCATCACCGGTCCCCCCCGATGACCTCGCTCTCCCCGTCGCTGCGCCGAACCGTCGGCACCAGCGGCAGGCCCCACCCGAGCTTCATCCGCAGCAGCGTGTAGAAGTGCTCGGGAGGGCTGAAGCGGATCAGCTGCAGGCGCTCGGGGTTGGCCGCCGCACAGACCCGGTCGCCCTGCTCGAGGCGGACCCCGCTGCCACCGTCCACCGAGAACAGACCGCCGTTGCGGACCAGCTCCAGCGTCAGCGCCTGGCCGGGCGGGAACACGATCGGCCGGACGGTGAGCGCGAACGGGTTGAGCGGCGCCAGCAGGAGCCCCTCGATGCGCGGGTCCACGATCGGGCCCCCCGCCGCCAGGGCGTAGGCGGTGGACCCGGTGGAGGTGGACACGACCACCCCGTCGGCGTCGAACACACCGACCGTCTGGCCGTCGACGATGACGCCCAGCCGGAGCATGGCCTGGCTCGCGTCGCGCTGGAGCACCACCTCGTTCAGCCCGAGCTGAACGGCCACCACCGCCTCCGCGCGGGTGACGGTGACCCCCACCAGCGTGCGCTCGTCGATCCGGTAGTCGCCCGCCAGATACCGTCGCAGACCGTCCGCGACCTGGCTCGCCTCGAGCTCGGTGAGGAAGCCGAGCCGCCCCAGGTTGACCCCGAGCAGGGGCAGGCCGAGCGGAGCCGCCAGCCGGGCGGCGTGGAGGAGGGTCCCGTCGCCACCCAGCGTGAGCAGGATCCGCGCCTGGTCGAGCGGCGCCGGGGACCGGTCCAGCGTCTCGCGGTCCAGCTCCACCAGCCGCAGGCCGGTACCCTCCAGCACCCCGCGCATGGCGCTCACGGTCTGCGACTCCGCCTCCACCAGCGGGTGGCGGAGGACGGCCACCACGTCGCGCACGGTCACGGCCGCCACCCCCTGGAGAGGCGCTGGACCGGGCAGGTTCCGGCATCCGGGCAGGCGGTCATGGCAACCGACACGCCCGGCAGCATACCGAACGTCCGTTCGTGACCGCAAGGACGTTTACTCACAGTCTGACTTTGCCGTATCTGATCTGGGGGCGTGAGGCTAAAACGGAATCAATCCGATCGCCACCCCGAGGGCGGCGCCCACCACCACCTCAAACGGCGTGTGACCGAGCACCTCGCGGAGCCGCTCCTCGCGAATGCCGCGGGAGTGGAAGACGTCCTCGATGAGCCGGTTCAAGGCCTCCGCCTGCCGGCCGGCGGCACGCCGCACCCCCTGAGCGTCGTAGAGGACCACGAAGGAGAACACGAGCGCGACCGCGAACAGGGGAGACGTTATGCCCTGCGTGCGCCCGATCTCGGTCGTCAAGGCCATCACCAGCGCGGAGTGCGAGCTCGGCATCCCGCCCGGGTCGGCCAGCGATCGGAGCATCAGACGGCGCTGTCTGATCGAGGTGTTGGCCAGCTTCGCCATCTGCGCGATGAACCAGGCCAGGAACGGCGGCAGGAGGTAGGTCATGCCGCCGGGCCGCCGCTCCCGAGAGCGTCTCCGGCGCCCCTCTTCCCGCCCGGCGGGGGGGCCAGCCTGCGCTCGGCCTCTTCCAGCCGTCGCTCGGCCTCGGCGGCCAGGGCCTGGGCCCGCTCCCAGTCGGCGACCAGCCGCCCCAGCGGCGCCGACTGATCGGAGAGCCGGCGCACGGTCTCCTCCAGCTGCTCCAGCACCTGCTCCAGCGTCGCCGGGTTCGCCTCCGCCTCCGGATCGGCCGGCTCACACCGTGCTGGCGACACGGCCCAGGATGCCGTTGACAAATCGGCCCGAGTCGGCCTCGCCGTAGGTCTTCGCCAGCTCGATCGACTCGTTGATCGCGGCACGCACGGGCACGTTGCGCGCGATCGCGATCTCGTAGATCGCGATCCTGAGCACCATCCGGTCGACCTTTCCCATCTGCTCCAGGCTCCAGTTGGTGGAGGCTTCCCGGATGGTGGCGTCGAGCTCTCCCCGGTTGGCGAGCACGCCGTCGACCAGCTCGCGCGCGAACGCGCTGGTCGGTGCCGTCGCCTGGGCCTCCACCGACAGATACTCGAGAACCACGGCCGGGTCCTGGTCGGGGTCGCTTTCGAGGAGGAAGAGCGCTTGCAGCGCTATCTCCCGCGCCTGGTGCCGGTGTCCCCGAGGTGCCAATGCGGTGAGCCGGCGCGGAACCGCGCCGTCAGTCCACGAACGCGACGCTGGACACGAACACGTCGACTTCGGCGACCTGCAGGCCGAGCATCCGCTCTACCGCTTCCACCACGTTCGCCTGGACCCGGTCGGCGACGTCGACCAGCCGTGCGTGCGAGTCGACGGTGAGGAAGACCTGAAGGTGAATCTGACGGTCGGCATCCACCGCGACGCGGACGCCCCGGTGCACCGCCGCCCGGGTCAGCCAGTCACCGAGATGGCGGGCCGCCGCCTCGTCGAGTCCTTCGACCCCGTCGATCTCGCGGGCCGCCATCCCCGCGATGCTGGCGATCACCTCGTTGGCGACGCGCACCGAGCCGATGGGTTGCGTGGCCTCCATGCGGGTGATGGTACAGGAGCCGGATGCGGCCCCAGACGGCCGTGGACGGCCGGTTAGGCGCGCTCCAGGTAGTTCCCGGTGCGGGTGTCGACCCGGATCCGATCACCCTGGTTGACGAACAGGGGGACCAGCACCGTCGCCCCCGATTCGAGCGTCGCGGGCTTGGTCGCCCCGGACACCGTGTCCCCCTTGTGACCAGGTTCGGTCTGTACGATCTGGAGCTCCACCGTGATCGGGAGCTCGATGCCGATCACGGTGTCCTCGTAGCGGAGGATCTTGACCGGATTCCCCTCCTTCAGATAAGGGAGGACCTCGGAGATCTGCTCGCGGTTGAGGGCCGACTGCTCGTAGGTCTCGCTGTCCATGAAGTAGTAGAGATCGTTGTCGCTGTAGAGGTAGGTCGCCTCCGACTTCTCGATGCGGACCGCCTTGTACTTGTCGCCGCTGCGGAAGCTCTGCTCGAAGATGGCCCCCGACTGCAGGTCCCGAAGCTTGGCCTTGATCACGGCCGAGCCCCGCGCCAGCTTGATGTGCTGAATGTCGACGATGGTCAGCAGCTTGCCGTCCATCTCGAAGGCGGTGCCGTTCCGGAAGTCATTGGTCTCGATCAATCAAATACTCCATCGCGAAAAGGTATCCCCGAGGCCCGAGCCCGGCGATCACCCCCAGCGCCGCGGGCGCGGTCACGCTCTGGTGCCGGAACGGCTCCGGACGAGCGTGGATGTTGGATAGGTGAACCTCCACCACCGGTACCTCGAGGGCCCGCAGACAATCGTAAAGCGCGTACGAGCTGTGCGTCAGCGCCCCCGCGTTGAGGATCACGCCGCGTGAGCCCGGCGCCCGCTCCTGGAGGATGTCGAGGAGCACGCCCTCGTGGTTGGACTGGTGGCACTCCACCTCCCAGCCTCTCGACGCACCCTCCCCGCGCACCCAGGACTCGATGTCGGTCAGGGTCCGCGTCCCGTAGATGCCCGGCTCCCGCCGGCCGAGCAGGTTCAGGTTGGGGCCGTGGACGAGGAGCAGGCGCCGGGGATGGGTGCTCACGAGAGGCCCCCTCCGATCACCTGCCGGACTTCGCGCTCGACAGTATCGTCCGGCACCGCGACGCCCACCTGGCAGCGGCCGAGGCGTCGGGGCAGCACCCATCCGATCCGGCCTCCGGTCGCCTTCTTGTCGCGGGGCAGCGCCGCCAGCACCTGGTCCGCGGTGATCGCCGGCAGCGGTCCCGGCAGCCGGTACGCGTCCAGGAGCCCCTCCTGCGCCTCGACCACGGAGGGATCGCACAGGCGCTGGGCCACCGCGAGCCGCGCGGCCACCCGCATCCCCTGCGAGATCGCACGCCCGTGCGTGGCCCGGTACCCGGAGGCCGCCTCGATCGCGTGCCCCACGGTGTGGCCATAGTTGAGGACCGCGCGCCCTCCCGATTCCCGCTCGTCGGCCGCGATCACCTCCGCCTTCAGCTCGACGCAGCGGTCGACCACCTGCTCCAACGGAGCGGCCTCCCTGGCCTGAAGGCGGGCGGACTCGCGCCGCAGGCGGTCCGCCAGGCCGGCATCCATCGCGACACCGTACTTCACGATCTCGCCAAACGCGGACGCCACCTCACCCTCGGGCAGCGTGGACAGGGTCGCGAGGTCCGAGACCACCGCCGCCGGCTGCCAGAAGGCGCCCACGCCGTTCTTGGTCTCCCTGGTGTTGATGCCGGTCTTGCCCCCCACCGACGAGTCGACCATCGCCAGCAGCGTGGTCGGCACCCCCACCCAGCGCACACCGCGCAGCCAGACCGCCGCCGCGAAGCCCGCCACGTCGCCGACCGTGCCGCCTCCGAGGGCCACCACCACCCCCCGGCGGTCGAGGTGCTCGCGCTCCAGGAACGCGAGGACCTCCTGGAGCTGAGCCAGGGTCTTGGCCTCCTCGCGATCCGCAAGCAGGTGGACCGAGGCGTCGATCCCGGCACCCGAGAGTGCCTGCACCACGTCCTCTCCCCAGAGCCGGAAGACGTTCTCGTCGCTGACCACCGTCACGCCCGAGGGCGCCAGGCCGGCGATCGTTGCGGCGAGCGCGGAGAGGGCACCCTGGCCGATCACCACCGGGTACGCCCCACCCGGCGCCCGCACCATCACGCGTCCCACAGTCGCGCCACCTCCCTGGCCAGATCCTCAACCGCCTCGGTGCCGTCGAGCCGGTGGTCTGCCTCACCGTAGCGGAGCGACCGAAGCCGGTACAGCTGTTCGACCTCCCCCGGGGTGCGTCCCTGCAGCATCGGCCGCGTCGCCGCGTCGGCGCGGCGCAGCAGCTCTCCCAGCGGCGCGTCCAGCCACACGGTGACCGCCCGCATTCTCATCAGGTCCCAGCTGGCGTCATCCATCGGCGTCCCGCCCCCGACCGCGATGATGGCGCCTTCCCCGAGCGCATCGCGCAGGCGCGCCGCCTCCCGCGCGCGAAAGTCGGCCTCGCCCCCGACCCGAAAGATGTCCGGAATGCTGCGTCCCGCCTCACCCTCGATGAGCTGGTCGAGGTCGAGGAACTCCGCACCCGCCAGTTCCGCCGCCCGTCGCCCCACCGTCGTCTTGCCGGCGCCCATGAACCCGAGCAGGACGAGCGGTCTGCGGAATCCCATGTGGCCGTCAAGCATGCCGCAATCAGCCGCCGGCGCACGGAACGGCCGTCACTCCACCTCCCATCACGCCTCCGTGGTGCGAGACGGGTTGACGAAGAGCGACCGCGCCACCTGCTCGGGAGCTTGCACCCGCGGCAGCACCAGGGAGGGGCGCGCCACCAGCCCCTCCCCGCCGGACCTCCGCCGTCCGCTTCTGCTCCGCCGATCCGACCGGCAGCCCGGCGGTGGTGACGATGATGTCCCCGTAGTCGAGCAGCGTCCCCAGCAGACCGCGCTCCGTGCTCACATCCTGGATCCGGTCCAGCGGGATCATGGTCCGCCGCTTCCTCACCACCCCGGATTGCTGGATCGCGCGCAGATCGGTGACGAGCACAAACCGGCTCGACCAGGAGAGGAACGCCGCCGCGGCCGCGGTGGTGCTCGTCGCCACCGCGAACAGGAGGACCGGCGCTGCGAGCATCGCGGCCCCGGCAGGGAGGGGCGCCGACCGCAGGGCGAAGGCCGTGGTCAGGGCGGCCGCGAGCACGAAAGGGGCCCAGGTCAAGGACCGGACCAGGACGATCCAGTGCGGCCGCGCGAGGCAGCGAAGGTGTTCACCGGGAAGGAGTTGGGTGGTCATCTGGCGGACGATGTTAGCGCCCCGGGAGGGCGGTCAGGAAGAGCCCCAGTAAAGCTCCGACGGCGAGGAACGGGCCATAGGCGATCGTGTCGCGCAGCGAGCGCACCCGCGCCACCAGCAGCACCGCCGCGACCACCCCCGCCAGCAGCACCCCCAGCACCAGCGCGGCCACCGTCCCCTGGACGCCGAGGGCGAGGCCGATGAAACCGGCCAGCTTCACGTCGCCCATACCCAGCGCCTCGCCGCGCAGGACCAGCCGCCCGACCAGCGCGAAACCCCCGAACACCGCCACCGCCCCCACGCCGGCGGCGAGGGAGGACTCCCAGCCGACGCCGGGAGTGAGGAAGCTGGCGAGGAACGCCAGCACCGCCGCCGGGAGCAGCACACGGTCGAGGATCAGCCGATGCGCCAGGTCGAAGAACAGCACCTGGACCAGGACCGTCGCCCACAGCGCGTGCAGCAGGAACAGGGTCTGCCAGCCAAGCTCACCTCCGTAGAGCGCGATGACCACCCCGAGCAGCGCCGGTGGGCCCCAGAGCTGAATCCACCCTCCGCCGGGGCCGGCGCGCTCCGCGCGCTCCAGCCGCCGGTTGAGCGCCACGATCCCGAAGCCGAGCCCGATGCCGGCGGCGGTGCCGGCGACCGCCGCCCCGGGCGCCCCGGCGAGCGGAATCTCGAACGACACCTCTCGCCACCTCGCGGCGACGACCGACACCCCCTGGAAGAGCTCGACGCCACGACCGACCGGAGCCTGGAGCAGGAAATCCGTCGCCGGCATCCAGGGAGAGTGCACCAGCCGCCTCAGTCGGAGCGGTTCGTCACCCCGGCCAGAGCCCGATCAGGCAAGCCCCTCCGAGCCCTTCAGGGCCTCCCGCATCGCCTCCACCGGGGCCGCCTGACCGGTCCAGGCGGTAAAGGACGCTGCACCCTGGGCGAGCAGCACCCCCCAGCCGTCGACCGCGCGCAGCCCCATCTGGCGTGCCCGGCGCACCAGCGGCGTCCCGCCCTCCATGTACACCAGATCGATCAAAGCTCCTCGCTGCGGGAGGGCGGCGGGCCGGATCGGAAGATCTCCCCGACGCCCGACGGGGGTCGTGTTGAGCACCAGATTGGCCTGACGCCCGACCGACATCCAGTCCGAGTCGTCCCAGCTCAAGACTTCGCCGGGAAGCCCCGCCCCGGCCTCGGGACGGCGGGCGATGAAGGTCAGGCGGGCACCCCGCAGCGCCACCGCCGCCGCCCGCGCCGAGCCGCCGACGCCGAGGATCAGGACGTTGGCGCCGGCCGGATCCACGCCCACCTCGGCGAGCGCCGCGCGCACCCCTTCGACGTCGGTGTTGGAGCCGATCAGGCGGTCCCCCTCCTTCCGGATCGTGTTCACCGCGCCCGCCGCCAGGGCGTCGCCCTCCAGCTCGTCGAGGAGCCGCATCACCGTCACCTTGTGCGGGATGGTCACGTTCGCCCCCGCCACGTCCTCTCCGCGCACGTCCTCGATCGCGGCCGGGAGCTGGTCGGGCGCGACGTCGACCAGCGCGTACCCCCAATCCAGGCCGGCCGCCTGGAAGGCGGCGGCCTGCATCGCCGGGCTGGCCGAATAGGCGATGCCGTGACCGAGCAGCACGACCCGGCGGCGGCTGGTCGCCTTCCGCCGCGAGGCCGGCTTCTTGGGCGCGGTCAGCGTCGTCGCCTCCCCACCCTCATGGAGTGCCGACTCCGTACTGCTGCTGCTGCGCCTCGAACTCGGCGTAGGTCGCGGCATAGTGTGCAACCCCCTTGGGATCCGTGAAGAAGTAGAGGTAATTCGACGGCTGCGGGTTGGCGCACGCCGTGATCGAATCCAGGCTTGGATTCGAGATCGGCCCCGGGGGCAGTCCGGGGTTGACGCGGGTGTTGTAGGGCGAGTCCACCTGCAGGTCGGACGCGGAGAGTGACCCGCTGGTGCGCCCCAGGGCAAAGAGGACGGTGGCATCGGAGCCCAGGGGGATGCCCTGGGCGAGGCGGTTGTAGAAGATGCCGCAGACGATCGACCGATCCGTGCCGGCGTTCACCTCCTTCTCGGTGATCGAGGCCAGGATGAGCACCGGATAGAGCGATTCCGCGGGACGTGCGGAGGTCGCCTGGGCGAGGCCGGGCAGCAGTGGCTGCACCGACTGCTGGAACGCCGTCAGCTGCCGTTGGATCAGTCCCTTCGCTCCCTCTGACGGCAGGATCTGATAGGTGTTCGGAAACAGGAACCCTTCGAGGTCGTTGGGCGCCGTCGACGGCAGCCCGGAGACGAACGGGAACTGCGCCGCCCAGGCGCCCCGGTCGTCGGCCAGCGCTTCGTACGCGGCGGCGGTCCCCGCTCCCTGCTGGGCGGCCTCCTGGGCCATCGGTTTGATCGTCAACCCCTCGCCGAGCCGGACCTCCAGCGTCGGCGTGTGTGCCTGCGCCAGCGCCTTCGCCAGCTCGGACATCGCCATGTTCCGGTTCACGGTCACCTGGCCGGCCTCGATACGCGCTCCCTGACCGGTGAGGTGCAGGTAGGCGAGGAACACGCGCTGGTCGCGGATCACGCCCTCCGCTTGCAGCGCCGCGGCGATCTCCGTCTCCGACTCGCCGGGGCGGATGGTCAGCGTGACCGGCTCCGACGTCGACGAGACCGGCGTCGCCACCTGCCATCGCATCCAGCCGTAGCCGGCAGCCCCCGCCCCTGCCAGCACCAGCACCGCGACCACGATCGCGATCCCTTTCTTCATGCATCCTCCGGCCGAACCCGCGGGCGTCCCCGACCCTGGTCAGTCGTCCGCCTCGAACGCGTCCAGGATCATGGCGCGTTCGTCGCCGGCCACCGCCTCCAGCGTCCCGGCATCCTCCCGAAGCACCAGGACCTGCTCGGGGTCGTCCAGCGCCTCCACCAAATAGTAGGTGGAGCCGTCACGGTCCAGCGCATCGTGCGCGAGGAACCGGCGGGCCCGACCGGCATCGTCGATCAAGGTCAGAACCTGCCCCACGTCGTCCATGGCCGGAACCCTCCACGCGCCCTCCTCCCGGGCACCCGTTCACGGGCCCGCCGGCGAACGCGTGCTTGTCAGCTCAACTTGTCGTGAAGAAGGCTACCGCACGCAGGTCCGCGGTCGCGGGGGTGTCCTAGGGACGGCGGGCGCGATCCAGATGGGTCTGCAGGATCAGCGCCGCGGCGACCTGATCGGTGAGCCGTCGCCGGTCGCGGCGGCGCCTGCCGTCCGCCAGCAGCGCCCGCTCGGCGGCGACGCTGGTCAGCCGTTCGTCGACCAGGGAGACCGGCAGTCGTGAGCTGCCCCGGAGGTCCCGGGCCAGTACCCGCGCCGCCTTCGCCTCGGGACCCTGCGATCCATCCATGCGGTAGGGAAGACCGACCACCAGCTCCTCGGCCTCGAGCGACCGGGCGAGCGCGACCAACCGTTCGACCAGCGTGGCTTCGGGCTCGGCGGGGACGGCGCTGTGGGGTTGGGCTACGATCCCCATCGGGTCGGAGACCGCGATCCCGACTCGGACCGTCCCCGGATCGATCGCCATCGTCCGGCCCATCACTAGTGCGCGCTTGAACCGGCCGGGGTGCCCGGCGAGGGCGCCGGCGCCACCGGCTGCTGGATCACGTAGTCCACCGAGATCCGGCTCGCCAGAAGGGGCATCATTGGGAACGGCAGCGGCGACTGCGAGATCCAGGAGCTCGACACCGGCAGGCTGTGCAGATAGGCGTCGGCCGAGCCGGTGGTGCGCCCGGCGAGCCGCTTCTGGATCGCCCCCAGGTCGAGCTTGGGTGCGGTCCGGCCCGTCGCCTGACCCTTGAACTCGAGACCGCCGCCGGCAGCCGCCGTGGTCTGGTACTGCGCGACGAAGTCGTCCGGCGTCAGCTGCCGTCCCGCCGGCACCCGGGCCTCGAGCGCCGCCCAGAAGGCGGAGCTCACCTGTGCCGGCCGGTAGTAGGTCGAGGTCCCACTCAACGTCAGGGTGGCATTGAAGTGGTCGACCGCACTCCCGACGGGATGGTCGGGGAAGAAGTCGGGGGTTCCGAACTGAACGGGGTTCTGGTCGCTCTGCTTCTCGCCGCTGCGGACGTCGGCCGCGAGCTGGCTCTGGATCGACTGCTCCGCCTGCTGCGCGAGCTGCGCCTGTGCCGCCTCCACGTCTTTCTGCGTGACCAGCGCCTGGTGCTTGGCGTCCTGGCCGCCGGTGGTCGCCGCCGGGTTCGTGATCTTCAAGCAGGAGGCGTAGATCCCGGCGTTTTGCATGGCGGTGATCTGATTCGCCGCCACGTTCCCGTTGACCCCGGCCGACTGGGCCTGGATCGGAGCCGTCTGACTCTGCTCGGCACCGACCGTCACCGTCTGCTGCTGGACGAAGGCCACGCCCGACTGCGAGGTGAGCACCGCCCCCTTGTTGACCTGCAGGGCGAGCGGGCCGCAGTTGGACAGGTATTTCACGGTGCCGGTGGCCTTGGCGCCGGGCGTGTCCCTGGAGCCGGTGGCCTGGAAGGCGCCGGAGATCTGCTTCTCCACCGTCTGCATGCGAACCGTGATGCCACCGGTCGCGGAGTTCGGCTGCGCAACCATGTCGACCGGGGTCGAGAACTGTTGTGACGAGGTGGTGAGCGTGACGGTGGCGGACGGCACCAGGAGCACCACGGCCACCATCCCGATCAGCAGGATCGCGGCCGCCGCGGCGTAGAAGATCAGGCGGCGGGTACCCCGAGCCCCGAGCCCCCCGCGTGGCGACCCGGAGGCGAGCGACTCCGGTCGCCAGGGGCCGTAGCGCGGCTGGTACGAGGGGCCACCCGAGCCCGCGGTCTGGTCGACGTCTTCGGGCCAACCGTCCTGGTCCGGGTACCCTTCCAGCTCCTCGAAGGGAGGGATCGGCTCGTCGGGAGAGACCCGCCCCGCCGCCGCTGCCGGCACGGTGGCGGCTGCCAGCGGCGCTGGCGCGGTGCCGGCAGCGCCGGCGGTCGCCAGGCCGGCCCCGGCCGCCAGCGCCAGCACCCGCTCGTCGTCACTTTCCACCACCAGGCGCCGGCCCGTGTCCTCGGCGTGGATCGCGAGCAGCTGGAAGTTGAACCGGCTCTCCGCCAGGGCTGAGCCCGCCGGCACCACCAGGCGGAGCTCTCTTTCAGGGCGGTCGCGCAGCCGGCCCAGGACGTCGCTCACATCCTCGTCGTGCTGCACCAGAATCGGGTCCGGCATGTTCTTTCTTCGGTGCGCGCGCAAGCCGCGGCCGGTCAGGCCGCGGGCGGCTCACATATGCATACTCCGGAGTACGCCGGCCATCACACCGTTCACCTCGTCGCGCTCCTCGACCTCGGTGCGAAGGGCGTGGTTGGCAAGGGCCAGCGGGGCCACGTCCTGCGGCGAGCTGATCTGGCCTGAAGCGTCGGCGACGCCCTGCACGTCATCCGGCTGCAGCCGCCCCACCGCGAGCTGACCCGCGAAGTTCAGGCCGCGGGTCCAGGCACCCTCGGCGGCGCGTTCGATCAGCTCCGGCAGCAGGCTACCACCTCCGGTGAAGTACAGCTCGAGTGGCAGCTCCTCGCCGCGGCCCAGCTCGCGCAGGCACAGGTTGAGCCCCTGCAGCAGGACATCCACGTCGGGTCTCAGCACCTCGCGGACCTGACGTTCCTGCTCGGGGTTCAAGAGGCCGTCGCCGTGCCGGAGCTTGCGCGCCTCCGCGTCCGCCGGCGAGATGCCCAGCGCGAGGGCCAGCCGGCGTGTGAACGTACGGCCGCCGAGGTTGAACATCCGGGTGCCCTCGACGCCGCCGCCCCGCAGGAGCGCGACCTCGGTGGAGGCTCCGCCGACGTCCACGTACACGGCGCCCCCCTCCCAGGTCTCCTCCGAGGCGCAGGCACGGGCGATCGCGTAGGTGCCGGTCACGGCCGCCATCAGCTCCAGGTCGAGCTCGTGCACCACGGTCTCGACCGCCCCCACCTGCGAGTGGGGGGCGAACGCGTTGAACACGGTGACCTCCAGGTTGCGCCCCTGGAATCCGATCGGGCTGATCATGGGGTAGCCGTCCATGCGCACGCCGGTGATCGAGGAGTGCACCAGCCGCGCCTCGAGCTCCCCGTAGGAGCGCTCCGCCTCGAGCAGGTTCTGGGCTTCGCGCAGCGCACGCTTCTCGACCAGCTGGAGCAGGCTGCGCAGCTCCTGGTCGCGCACCTTCTGGTCCGGGCGGTCGCGGGGATACGAGACGGTGGAGCTGAAGCCCTTGACCAGCTCGCCGCCGAGGCTGACCACCACCTGACCGGGAACCACGCCGGCCATGTCCTCCGAGGCTTCCAGGGCCCGGTTGCAGGCGTCGATCACGCCGTCCACGTCGACCACGGCGCCACCCTGGAGGGCCTGCACCGGCATGTGCTCCCGGCCCACGCCGAGCACGATCGCCTCGCCGCCGTCCCTGCGCATGGTGAGCACCTTGATCAGATCGGTGCCCAGGTCCAGGACCGAGAAGTGACGCTCGTAGTCGTCGCGGCGGCGGAGCAGTTGGACCCGTGGCATTCAGATGATCGACTCCATCGACTCCATTTAGGCGAGCGCCTCCTCGAGTGCCTGGAACGCCTCCTGCGCGGGATGGTCGAGGCGCCCTTGAGCCATCTCGGGCCGGCCGCCTCCGCGTCCCATCAGCGGCGCCAGGCGGTTCGCCTGCACGTCGGCCGTCAGGTTGCGCGAGACCTTGAGCACGAAGCTGGAGTCGTTGGCCACCCCGACCACGCCGGAGCCGCCCAGGACCTCCAGGTAGCGATCGGCCCACCCGCGGAGGTCGTCCATCGAACCGGCCGGCACCTCCTCCAGGATCACCGGGACGCGCGTGTTCCTCTGCCTCGGTGCGGCACCCCCACCGGCGTTCTGCCTCACGGTCTGGGTCCGGAGCTCGTCGCGCAGCCGCTCCGACTCGCGGCGCGCCTCGCGTACCTCGCGCCGCAGCGCCTCCACCTGCTCCGGGACCCGCTCGGGGGCGGTCCCCAACGTCCGCGCGAGATCGGTCGACGCGTGCCAGCGCCGCGCGATGGCGTCCTCCGCGGCGGTACCGGCCGCCAGGTCGATCCGCCGGAGACCCTGCCCGACACTGCTTTCGGCGAGGATCGCGACCGGACCGCAGTCGGCCGAGGTCGCGACGTGGGTGCCGCCGCAGAACTCCGAGCTCCAGTCCCCGAACGAGACCACCCGGACCTGGTCGCCGTACTTCTCGTCGAAGAGGTGGGTGGCCCCGGTGGCCTCCGCCTCCTCCCGGGGGAGCAGGCGGACCCCTCGCGGGAGGGCGGCTCGGATCTGCTGATCGATCCGGCGGAGGACCTGGTCCTGCTCCTCGTCGGTGAGCGCCCGCTCGAGCGGGAAGTCGAACGTGGTGTGGTCCGGTCCGACCCAGGAGCCCCGCTGCAGGTTGCGCCGTCCCAGGACCTCCTCCAGGGCGCGGTTCAGGAGGTGGGTCGCCGAATGGTGGCGCATGATCTGGTGCCGCCGCTCGCGGTCGACCCGCGCGTCGATCCGATCCCGGCGGCGCAGGCGACCGACGGTGACGCGACCGAGGTGGGCGGTCACCCCCTGGAGCGGGTGCTTGGTGTCCTCCACCCGCACCGCACCATCCGGTCCCCGCAGGTCCCCGGTGTCCCCGATCTGACCACCCGCCTCGCCGTAGAAGGGCGTGCGGTCGAGGTAGACCTCCACCTCCTGCCCCTCCCCCGCCTCCTCCACGTCGTGACCGTCCGAACGGAGGAGGACCACCTCGGCCGATGCTTCCAGCTCGTCGTACCCGATGAACTCCGAGGGTGGGAGAGAGCGAAGGTCGGCCCAGCTGTGAACGACGGTCCGGCGCGAGCGCTCCCGCTGGTCGGCCATCGCGCGCTCGAAGCCGTCTTCGTCGATACGGAGGTCCCGCTCCGCCGCCAGCTCGCGCGTCAGCTCCACCGGGAAGCCTTCGGTGTCGTGGAGCCGGAACACCTGGTCGCCCGCCAGCAGCCCGTCGTGGGCGCCGGCCGCGATCCTGTCGAACAGCTCGAGGCCGCGGTCCAGGGTGCGCGCGAACTGCTCCGACTCGGCGGCGACGGCGCCGTGCACCTCCGCCTCGCGTTCGACCAGGAACGGGTACTGGTCCCTCATCTGTTCGACCACCAGGCGCACGCCGTCCGCCAGCGGCACCCGCAGCCCGGCGCGCCGGGCCTCCAGGGCAGCGTGGCGGATCAGGCGGCGGAGCACGTACCCGCGCCCCTCGTTGGCGGGCAGCACGCCGTCGGCGATGACGAAGGTCATGCTGCGCAGGTGGTCGGCGAGCACCCGCTCCGTGACCACGCCGGGCCGGTCCGCGTGGTCGCGGGCCCAGGCCGTGAGCGGGCGCATCAGGTCGGTGTCGAAGATGGATGGGACCTCCTGGACCAGGCTCGTCACCCGCTCCAGCCCCATCCCGGTGTCGATGCCAGGGTTCGGCAGCGGCCGGCGGGTCCCGTCGGGCTGCTCGTCGAAGGACGGGAAGACGAGGTTCCAGAACTCGAGATGGCGGATGCAGCCTTCCTTGTGGTCGGGGTAGCAGACGGGGTCGCCGCAGGCATACGCCGGGCCGCGGTCGTACCAGAGCTCGGAGTCGGGACCGGCGGGACCCACACCGAGTCCCCACCAGTTCTCGTCCGCCTCCAGGACCCGGCTCTCGGGCACCCCCTGCTCCCGCCACAGCCGGCGCGCCTCCTCGTCGCTGGGATGGGTGGTGACCCAGAGCCGCTCCGGATCCATCCCCAGCCCGTGCTCGCGGTCGATGCAGAACTCCCACGCCAGCGGGATCGCCGTCTCCTTGAAGTAGGCGCCGGTCGGCGCGAAGTTCCCCAGCATCTCGAAGAACGTGGCGTGGCGGTCGGTCTTGCCCACCTCGTCCAGGTCCCAGGTGCGAACCACCCGCTGGCAGGAGACGAGCCGGGGCGCGGGCGGCTGCCGCAGCCCCTGGTAGTAGGGCTGCAGCGGCTGCATGCCGGCCGAGATGAAGAGGGTGGTCGGGTCATCCTCGGGCAGCAGGGGCGCGCTCTCCAGGAGGAGATGGTCCCGCTCCTGGAAGAACTGCAGGAAACGTCGGCGAATCTCTGATCCGTGCACGGGAGTCGGACGGAGTTTAACGGACGATCTCGGGGGCGCCCCCCCGAGGCCCCCCGAGGGAAGACGATTCCCTTCTTTATTCGGCCTTCGGCCCCGCGGCTGGCGCCGCGGTCAGGTGGCCATGGATGAGTACCTTCTCGAAGTCGGTGGAGCAGCTCGTGGGTGCCGACACTCGGAACATGGCCACCTGAGGGCCTGCCTCAAACGGGGGGCTCCCCTGCGTGTGCCTATTCCAGGACCTCTTGGGCTTCCGCCGCCATCTGCTCGCGAAGCTGCTCGGTCGCCGCGCGTTGGAGCCGCGATACGTGCATCTGCGAGATCCCCAGGCGCTTGGCCACCTCGGCCTGCGACATCTCGTCGATGAAGCGCATCGCGAGGATCCTCTGCTCCCGTTCGGAGAGGTGTGCCATCGCCCGCTTCAGGACATCGCGCATCTCGACCCGGTCCAGGTTCTCGTCGGCGCCCCCGACGGTCTCGGACAGCAGACGGCCCTCGCCGCCCTCGTTCCGGTCGATCGTGCTGTCGATGGAGACCGGGGTGTGCACGGCGCCGAACTCCATCGACTCCAGGACGTCGTTGGTGTCGACCCCGAGCCGGTCGGCCAGCTCTTGCACCGTCGGCTGCCGGCTCAGCTGGTTCTTCAGCTCCTCGTTCGTGCGCACCACCTGCTGATGCAGCTCCTGCAGGCGCCGCGGGAATCGGATCGACCAGCCCTTGTCGCGGAAGTAGCGCTTGATCTCGCCGGCGATGGTGGGCGTGGCGAAGGTCGTGAACTCGTTGCCCAGGTCGGGATCGAAGCGGTCGATCGCCTTGATCAGACCCAAGAAGCCCACCTGCGCGATGTCGTCCAGCGGCTCGCCCCGGTTCTGGAAGCGGCGCGCGAGGAAGTAGACGAGGCCCTCGTACGCGCGCACCAGCTCGTCTTTGATGCGATCCCGCTCGTGCGGGTCCTGGCTCTCGTGGAAGCGGCGATGTAGCTTTCGCAGCTCCTCGCGAGGCGGGGTTGTTCGCGGCTCCGAGCTCAACGGCCTTACGGGATCAGGTACTTGACCATGCGGAAGCGGACCTCACCGCTGCCGCTGTCGACCTGCTGCCGGAAGTCGTCGACGAAGAGCCGGATCATCTCGCGCTGGAGCGCCTTCTCGGCGACCGAGGCGGGAGTGCCGGCCGGGCGCGGGGGCCGCGGTGTCGCCGGCCGGACCTTCGAGCGCGGCGGGGCCGGGTAGCGCACCGCGGAGGGCCCGATCGCCTCCACGTCCACCGTGATGCCGTCGCCGGTGGAGCCGTAGACCAGCCGCAGCAGCGTGTCCTCGGCGCCCCACAGCTGCTCGACCTCCTCCTGGATGGAGTCGAACGCCTGGGCCACCGCGATCTTCAGCTCGTCGATCTCCTCCAGGTTGAACCCGAGCATGCCGCCCAGGGACGCCGCGACCATCTTGGCGACGGGGATGAAGTCCGCGTGGACCGGGATCTTGAGCTCGGCCAGAAAGCCGCGGTCGAGAGACCGCTCAGCCATCGCTCCGAGGCTCCTTGGGTGCCGGTGCGACGCGACCGGCCGGGGTCGGGATCGAGGTGACGCCGCTCTGCTCCAGCTCTTCCCGCCGCTCGCGGGCGGCCGTGACGCCCTGTCTCACCGCGTCGCCGACCGCGTCCCGGGCGACGCCCAGCGCGTCCTGGGCGCGCTGGCGCACCTCGGGGTCGTTCGCCATCTCCTCGGCCCGCTGCCGCAGCAGCGACACCGTCTGCCGGCCCTGTTCGGTCGCCAGGTAGGAGCCCAGGAAGAACCCGGCCACGCCTCCCAGCAAAACCCCCCACAGAAAGCGGCTGCGCCCGCCGTCCTCGACTGCCATCTCCGTCTCCTTGCTGCTCTTGTCTTGGTGTCTTTCTTCTGATCGTGTGATCGTGTGATGCTGGGTCAGCGGATACGGTCACGGATGCCGCGCCAGAAGACCGCCCAGCCCACGCGGGCTCCGTGCGCCGTGGCCGCGGCCGACACCGATGCCGACTGGGCGGCCGTGGAGACCTCTCCCGTAAGGCGTCCGGCGCCGCTCTCCGCCGTCCGCAGCGCCAGGTTGACGCCGGCGGCGATGTCGTTCACGTTGCCCAGACTTCCCCGCATCTCGGGAACCAGCTCTTGCATTGCTTCGTCTGCTGTCTCCAGGGTCCGCTCCATCACCGCCAGGGTCCGGTGCGCCCGCAGGAGAACGCTGCACAGCGCCAGCGCCACCAGCAAGGCCGCCACCCCGAGGGCGATCCAGAGGACGTTCAACACCTATGTACCCTCCACGGGCGATTCGGAAACGAGCATGGGTCGGACGTTGGTCCCTATTGTCGCGGTCCCGGGGCGGAGCGGGCTCGACGGGGTTGTAGACGGTCCTCGAGCAGCTGCAGCAGGACGGCGAGCGGGATGCCCGGGATCAGGTTGGCGTCTCCCAGGTTGAGGGCGGGCAACCCGAGCGCGGCCCAGATCTCGCCGAGCAGCATCCCGACCGCCGCCAGCAGCAGGATCAGCAGGAAGCGGCGGCGCCGGTAGGGGAGGAAGGCGTAGCAGAGCGCCGAGACGGCCAGGATCAGGAGGATGACCAGCAGGTAACCGGGGCGGAGCAGTCCGCCGACGTCGACAAGATGCACGGTGTGGCGTGGTCCCCGTGACACCCCGGGGAGGGGATGCCGCCGAAATGGAGCCGGTGGGTTGTCCTGATTCTCTCAGGTGGGTCCCCTGCTCGGCGCTTACCGACTTCCCGCACCGGCGGGCATGCCGTCCACACCTGGACTCCGGGGTCCCGTCGTGTTTGCTATTGGGCAACGCGCACGCTGTGGCCCCATTTCAGGCGGACTCCAACATTCTACCGCACCCCCCTCCCCCACCCTCCCTGGCCGGGCCGGACGTCGGGAGGTGTTGCATAAGGCTTAACGGCGGGGGTCGACTTTGCGCGGCGGAGGCGGCAAGGTCCGGGTGGAATGAGACGAATTCCGGACGAGCTCCTGAGCGGCACGTTCACCCTGGGTCAGGCGCGCGCACTGGGTGTCGGACGTCGTGAGTTGCGGACCCCGAGATGGCGCCACGTCACGTACAACCGCTACCGCTGGGCTCCGCTCGAGATCGACGAATACGTGCCGCTCGCGATCCTGCTGGACTCGCTGCCCGAAGGTGCCGCCCTGTCGGGCTTCAGCGCCGCCCGCGTCCTCGGACTCGACGTACCGGTGCCGAAGCGGCCGGAGGTCATCGTGGCGCCGGAGATCGGCATCGCGGTCCGGGCGCGTGCCACGGTTCGGCGTGTCATCGTCTCGCGAGACGACCTGACCACCTGTCGAGGGTTGCCCGTCACCACGCCGCTGAGGACGTGCTTCGACCTCGCCGGCCGTCTCTCTCCCGTCGAGGCGGTCGTGATCGTCGACATGGCTCTGCACCAGGGCCTCATCGATCTCAAAGCCTGGCACTCGTACGTGATCCGCCACCGCGGCCGCAAAGGTGTCGCCGGCTCACGAAGGACGTTGGAGCACACGGAGCCGAAGTCCGAGTCACCGATGGAGTCGCGGCTCCGGATGCTGCTGGTCGGCGCCGGACTCCCCCGCCCGCATGCCCAGGTGCCGCTCTACGACGACCACGGCCTCTTCGCCGGGCGGCCGGACCTCTACTACCCGCAGGCCCACCTGGGTCTGGAGTACGACGGTGAGAACCACCGTGATCGGCTGATCACGGACAACCGGCGGCAGAACCGGCTCCACCAGGTCGGCGTCTCGCTCCTGCGCTACACCGCGTCCGACCTCGGCGAGCGCCCCCACCAGATCATCGCCGAGGTACGGGCCGCCCTGACCCACCCCATCCCCTTCGCGCCCCCCGGCCATCTGTCGACACATGGCCAGGATTCCGGCCTCAAGGTGCGACATCTGTCGACAGATGGCCCCTAGAGGCGTGGGGTGAGAGGGGAGGGCAAACGGCGCTCAGGCGGGCGGGGGTTTGGGCAGCTGGATCCGGATGTGGAGGTCCTCCAGCTGGCGCGCGTCGACCGCGGACGGGGCGTCCATCAGCAGGTCCTGGTTCGACTGCGTCTTGGGGAACGCGATCACGTCGCGGATGTTGTCGGTCCCCGCGAGCAGCATCACGATGCGGTCGAGGCCGGGCGCGATCCCGCCGTGGGGCGGCACCCCGTACTCGAACGCCCGCAGAAGGTGGCCGAACCGATCCTGGATCTCCTGGTCCGGCAGCCCCAGGATCTGGAACACGCGTTCCTGCAGCCGCCCGGTCGTAGATCCGGAGGCTGCCGCTGGCAAGCTCGTAGCCGTTGCAGACGATGTCGTAGGCGTGCGCGCGTACGTCGTAGGGGCGCGTCTCGATGTGCTCCAGGTCCTCCTCCATCGGCCGCGTGAAGGGGTGGTGCCCGTAGGTCAGGCGACCCTCGTCGTCCTCCTCGAACAGGTTCATGGGGTAGATCCAGAGGAACCGCCACTCCCCCTCCCGGATCAGACCCCGGCGCCGCGCGATCTCGGTCCGGATCAGGCCCATCACCTTCTCCGCCCGGCGCCGGCGGTCGGCCGCGATCAGGACCAGGTCATCCTCACCCGCCCCGGTCGCGCGCTTGACGCCCTCGATCTCCTCCGCGCTCAGGAACTTGTCGAGTGGACCGCCCGGAAGCCAAGCGAGTCCGCCGCCCCCCGCGCCCCGCGCCACCTGGACCAGCTCGTCGAGCTCGCGCCGCGTCAGGTCCCGTCCGCGGGGCACCGCGAGCCCGCGCACCACACCGCCGGAATCCAGGGCCTGGCGGAACACCCGCGCCTCCGTCCGCGCCAGCACCTCGCCCAGGTCGGCGATCTCGAGCTCGAAGCGGAGGTCCGGCTTGTCGGTGCCGTAGCGGAGCAGCGTCTCGTTCATCGACATCACCTGCCAGGGTCGCGGCAGGTCGACGCCCAGGATCTCTTTCCACAGGGTGCCGATCCACCCTTCGCCGACCTCGAAGACGTCCTCCTCGTCGCAGAACGACATCTCGAGGTCGAGCTGCGTGAACTCGGCCGCGCGGTCGGCACGCAGGTCCTCGTCGCGGAGGCAGCGGGCGATCTGGTAGTACCGCTGCACGCCCGCCACCATCAGGAGCTGCTTCAGCTGCTGCGGCGACTGCGGGAGCGCGAAGAACTCGCCCGGCTGCAGACGCGAGGGCACCAGGAAGTCGCGGGCCCCCTCCGGCGTCGACTTGGTGAGGATCGGGGTTTCCACCTCCCAGAAGTCGTTGTCGTCGAAGTAGTTCCGGGTCAGGTGGTTCACGCGGTGCCGGACCTGCAGGATCCGCTGCATCCGCTGCCGCCGGAGGTCCAGGTAGCGGAAGCGGAGGCGCGTCTGCTCGTCCGCCTCCTGCTCCCCGTCGATCAGGAAGGGCGGCGTCAACGAGGGCGAGAGGACCTCCAGCGCGGACGCGAAAACCTCGACCTCGCCGGTCGCCAGGTGCGGGTTCTCCGAGCCCTCGGGACGGCGTTCGACCCGCCCCGTCACGTGCACGCAGTACTCGGACCGCAGGCTCTCGGCGGTGGCGTGGGCGGCGGGGGCGACCTCCGGGTTGAAGACCACCTGGACCAGGCCCCAGCGGTCGCGGAGGTCGATGAAGATCAGCCCCCCGTGATCCCGCCGCCGGTTGACCCAGCCGTAGAGCTCCACCTGATGGCCCGCGTCCCCGGCGCGCAGCGATCCGCAGTGGGGTGATCGATATCCGCTCATGCAAGGTCTCCTGGATGGGTCCCGGGCGCGAGCGCGGCCGGCAGGTCGGCCCACGTGACCTCGCGCTGCTCGCCGGAGTCCAGCTCTCGCAGCTGGACCACCCGGCGGCCGGCTTCGTCGGGGTTCATGATCGCGACCCAGCGCGCACCGCTGCGTGAGGCCGCCCGCATCTTGGCTCGCAGGCTCCGCCGGGAGTAGTCGGCGGCGACCGACGTCGCGGTGCGGGCATGCCGCGCGACCGTCGCCGCCGCCACCCCGAGGCCCTCTCCGTCGGGAAGCAGCAGCAGGTCGGCCGCCGGGCGCCCCCGCGGTCCCCCCCGCTGCGCGTCGAGCACCAGCACGATCCGGTCCAGCCCACCCGCAAAGCCGACGGCCGGCGTCGGCGGGTATCCGAGCGCCTCCGCCAGCCCGTCGTAGCGGCCGCCGCCGCCGAGCGAGTTCTGAGCCCCGCCCAGCGACTCGTGCTGGTACTCCCACACCGTCCGCGTGTAGTAGTCCAGGCCGCGCACCAGATACGGGTTGAGGCGGTACCCGATCCCGGCCGCGTCGAGCAGCGACCGCACCTCGTCCCAGTGGGCGGCGCACTCGTCGCAGAGGAAATCGGTGATGCGCGGCGCCCCCTCCCGCAGCTCGACCAGCGCCGGTTCCTTCGAGTCCAGCAGGCGCAGCGGATTGGTCTCCAGACGGCGCTGATCGTCCGCGCCGAGGCGGTCGCGGTAGGCCACGAAGTAGTCGCGCAGGCGCTCCAGGTACGCGGGGCGGCAGCGGGCATCCCCGATGCTGTTCAGCTCCAGGGTCAGTCCCTCCACACCGAGGTCCCGGTACCACCCCCAGGTGAGCTCCACCACCTCGGCGTCGAACGCCGCCCCGGGGTCGCCGATCGCCTCCACGTCGAACTGCTGGAACTGGCGGTAGCGGCCGGCCTGGGGGCGGTCGTGCCGGAACATCGAGCCGGCCGTCCAGAGCCGGACCGGCTGGGGCCCCTGGTTCAGGTTGCCCTCGAAGTAGGCCCGCACGATCCCGGCCGTCGCCTCGGGCCGGAGGACGAGCGGGGTGCCACCCCCCTCCACCATCGGCTGGATCCGGTAGATCTCCTTCCGGACCACGTCGGTGTCGCCGCCGACCCCACGTTCGACCAGGGCCTCGGGCTCCACCACCGGTACCTCGATCTCCTGGTAGCCGAACCGCTCCGCCTGGCACCTGGCCGCGTGCAGCACCTCACGCCAGGTCGGGAGCGCGTCAGGGAGCAGGTCGCGGACCCCGCGGGCGGCGCGAATCGGCTGGCTTCGAGGCACCCGCGAAGTCTACGGTGGTTCCCCACCCCGCCCCCGAACGCGGGCGCGACCCGCCGGACGCGCACTCGCCAACCGGGCGATTGGTGCACCAACGCCCCACTCCGGGCGCCGATTCCGGGCGATTGGTGCACCAACGGCCCCCGTCCAAGGACGCCGGCGCAGCGGTGCTAATTGTCGAGCGGCGTCAGCTGGACCGGGAAACCGGTCTCCGCGTCGCCGAGCCGCAGCGTGATCGGCTCCGAGACCTCGATCTCGTCCACCCGGTAGCCGTCGAGCCAGGTGCCGAACCGGCTCTCCAGGTCGACCGCGACCCACCCGGTCGCCTCCGGCCGCAGCTCGAGATGACGGCGCGACACCCGCTGGTCGGGACAATCGAGCTGGGCGCGCGATCCGCGACCGACGATCGTCGTCTCCTGGATGACGCCCCCACCGTTGGGCAGCGTGACCCGAAGGGCTCCCGGCATCGTGTTCTCCTTCTCGGTCTTCGTCTCCGTCCTCGTCGAGCGCGACTCAGAGGCTCCCCGAGACGGCGTCGATGATGATAAGCAGGAGCACGATCGCCGCCACGATGATCCCCAGGATCACGAAAACCCGCAGCAGGGGGTCCCGGCGCCGCCGCACCGGAGGCCGGTAGCTACCTCGGGACCTTGCCGTCGGGACGCCACGGGAGGGCGAGTTGACGGCCGGCGGGGCGCCCGGTATCTGCTGTGGCCCCGACCGTGATGCCCTCACCCGGACGTTGCCGGAGACCGGGGGGCGGACCTGGGAGGCGACGGGCGAGGGCGACGCCGCGGGCGTGGGCGACGGCGATGGCGCGCGACCGGGTAGGCAGGGGCCGCCGGGGCGCTGCCGGCGCCGGTCCAGACCGGCCGGGGCTGCGGCGCGGGGCCTGCCGGGCCTGCGGGTGTCGGCGACCAGGACGTCGCCGGCTGTGCCTGGAAAGCTTGCGCCAGCGCCCCTGCCAGATCGCCGGCGCGCACGAAGCGGGCGGCGGGGTCCCGAGCCAGGCCGCGGGCGAACACGCCGTCCAGGGCCGGCGGGAGCGCCGGGTTGAGCACCGACGCCCGCGGCAGCGGCTTGCTGCCCAGGTGTCCGGCGATCGCGTTGTGGCCGCTGCCGTACGGCTGCTGCCCGGTCGCCGCCTCGAAGAGGACGAGCGCGAGGGAGTAGTCGTCCGAGCGGCCGTCCACCTGACCGTCGCCGTAGCCCAACTGCTCCGGCGACATGTAGGTCGGGGTTCCGAGAGAGATTCCGGTCTCGGTCATCCCGACGTCGTGCGTCGTGCGAGCGATCCCGAAGTCCCCCAGCAGAGCCTGGCCGTTGGGCATCGTGAGCAGGATGTTCTGCGGCTTGACGTCCCGGTGCACGACGCCGTGCGCGTGGGCGACGTCCAGCGCCTCGGCGATCTCACGGCCCAGTCGCAGCAGTTCGGGGCGCGGGAGCGGGCCACGCCGCTGACGGAGGTCCTCGGCCAGCGTGCGAGAGGGCGAGATGAGGTCCATCACGATGCACAGCAGGCCGCGCTCGTCGAACACGTCGTAGACCGCCACGATGTGCGAGTCGCGGAGCTTGGCCGTGGTCCGCGCCTCGCGCAGGAATCGCTCCCGCTGCACCTGGTCGGCGCCGATCGAGCGGTGGAGGACCTTGAGCGCACGGTCCAGATCGAGGTCGTCGTGGTGCACGCGGTAGACGCTCCCGAAACCTCCGACGCCGAGACGCTCGACGACGGTATAGGAGCGAATCTTGGTTCCGATCAGGACATCGTCATCCATGGCGGCAACGGCGGCCCGGCCCGGGCGGCGTAAGGAATTGTCTCATGGGGCACGGTTCCCCCCGCCCCGGGGGCCGGGGCTTCGCGGGACGCTCGTGTGGCCGGGGCGCCCTCCAGTGCCTACGCTTAGGGGCGTGCAGACGAAGTCGCTCCACGCGGGCGTGGACCTCGGTGGGACCAAGATCGAGACGGTGGTGATGGGGGATCGCAAGGTCCTCGGGAACGTTCGGGTGCCGACCCCGCAGACCGGCGCCGACGACGTCATCAAAACCATCGTGGCCTCTATCCGGGGCGCCATCGACGCCGCCGAGACGACCGCGAGTCAGATCTCGGGCATCGGTCTCGGCAGCCCCGGCGACATCGAGGCCGAGGGCATGGTCGGGAACGCGCGCAACGTCCCCGGGTTCGACGGGGCACCGGTCGCGGTCGGAAGCCGGCTGTCGGAGGAGTTCGGCGGGATCCCGGTCAAGGTCGACAACGATGTCCGGGTGGCGGTTCGCGGCGAGTGGAAGCGCGGGGCCGGGCGGCGTTTCGACAACGTGCTCGGGGTGTTCGTCGGCACCGGCGTCGGTGGCGGGCTGATCCTCGACGGCCGCCTCCGACTCGGACACGGCGCCGCCGGCGAGATCGGGCACACGACGGTCAAGCCCGACGGGCGCGTCTGCAGCTGCGGCCAGAAGGGTCACCTGGAGGCGTACGCGGGGCGCGGCTGCATCGAGGCGGAGGCCCGGCGCCTGCTGGAGAAAGGGCGCGACACCGACCTCTTCCGGTTGATGCGCCACCGGGGCCGCGACCGGGCCACCTCGGGTGTGATCGCAGCCGCGCTGAAGCACGGGGACAAGGTGACGCGCGGGCTCATCGACGACGCGGTGTGGGCGCTCGGCATCGCGCTCGCCAACGCCCAGAACCTGCTCGACCTGGACGCCATCATCATCGGCGGCGGGCTCGGGGACCGCCTCGGCGATCCGTTCGTGAAGGCGGTCAAGGAGGCCACTCTGCCGCGTCTGTTCGTGCCCGAGCACGCACCCACGTTTCTCGGCACGGAGCTCGGCGACCTGTCCGGCGCGGTCGGAGCGGCGGTCCTCGCCGGCGGATGACGAACCATCCCGCGTTCCGCGTCACGCTCAGCGGCGCGGCGAGCCCGGGATGAGCGGCTGGTCGGACGCCCGACTCCCCGACCTGAGCGGGCTCCGCGCCGTCGTCACCGGCGGCAACAGCGGCCTCGGGTACTGGACGGCACTGCTCCTGGCCGCCCACGGCGCGACGGTGGTGATCGCCGCGCGCAGCGCCGGCCGGGCGGATGCCGCGGTCGCCCGTATCCGCGAGGACGTCCCGCGAGCACACGTCGAATCCTCGCTCCTCGACCTTGCCGACCTCTCGTCGGTGCAGGCGTTCGCGGAGCGCGAGTCGGCTTCGGCAGCGCGGCTCGACCTGCTGGTCAACAACGCGGGGATCGCGTTCGTCCCGTATGGCCGCACCCGGGACGGATTCGAAACCACGCTGGGGACCAACCACCTGGGTCATTTCGCGCTCACCGGGCGGTTGCTGCCGCACCTGCTGGCGGCACCGGCCCCGCGTGTCGTGGTGGTCGCCAGCAACGCTGCCCGCAACGCCGGCATCGACTTCGACGACCTGCAGGCAGAGCGGCACTACGACCGCTGGCGAGCCTACATGCAGTCGAAGCTGGCCAACCTCCTCTTCATGCGCGAGCTGGCGCGCCGCTCGGAGACGGCGCAGACCCCGTTGCTGGCCACCGCCGCCCACCCCGGGTTCGCCGCCACCGGGCTCGCCTCCGGTGTCGGCGGCCCGCGCTGGGTGGGGCGCCTGGGCACCGCGGTCATGGCCCTGGCGGGGGACTCTCCACGGCGCGGCACGCTGCCGACGCTCTACGCGGCCACCATGAGCGTCCCGAGCGGCTCCTACTGGGGCCCGGGCCGGGAGGGCCGGGGCCCGGCGCCGGCGGCGCTGCCTCCGGCCGCGCTCGACCCGGACGCGGCCCGCCGCCTGTGGGAGGTGTCCGAGCGGCTCACCGGCGTCCCCATCACGCTCTAGACACCAGAGCAATCCGGATACCGTGGGCGGTAACAGGAGGTAACAGGATGGAAGAGCGCGTGCTGGTCACCGGAGCGCTCGGCTGCATCGGGAGCTGGGTCGTGCACCTCCTCGACCAGCGAGGACTCGGGATCGTGGCCACCGACCTCGGTGAGGACCGCCAGCGCTGGCGCCTGCTGGATCCGGCCCTCGAAGAGACGGTGCCCCTGCATCACTGCGACGTGACCGACGTCGAGTCCCTGTCCCGCCTGGTGGTGGACCAGGGCGCGACGCGACTGATCCACCTGGCGGCGCTCCAGGTCCCCTTCGCCCGTGCCCGGCCACTCCTGGGCGCTCGAGTCAACGTCGAGGGCACGACGGCGGTGCTGGAGACGGCGCGGCGCAATCAGGAGCAGGTCCGCGGCATCGCCTTCGCCAGCTCGGTGGCCGTCTACGGCCCGGCAGACGGATACCCTCCCGGCCCTCTCGCCCACGATGCCGCCCCCGCCCCGGCCACGCTGTACGGGGCGCACAAGCTCTGCGACGAATGGCTGGCGCGTGTGTACGCGGCCGACTGGGGCGTGCGGTCGATCGGGCTGCGCCCGCTCACCGTCTACGGGCCCGGGCGCGACCAGGGCGTGACCTCCAGCCCGACCCTGGGGATGCTCGCCGCCGCCGCCGGCCGTCCGTATCACATCGGGTGGGGTGGCAGGAGCGGCTATGCCTTCACGCAGGACGTGGCGTCGGGGTTCATCGCCGCCGCGCTGGCCGCCGACGACGGGGGGCCGGCGGAGACCTACAACCTGCCGGTGGAGACGGCGGGCATGGGCGAGGTGGTGGAGCTGATCCTGGCGGCGGCGCCGGGCGCGCAGGTCGACGCCGCGGAGGCGAGCCTTCCCTTCTCGGTCGCCGTCGATCCCGACGCGGTGCTGGCGCGTCTCGGCCCCCTCCCGCGCACGCCGCTGCCTGAGGGGATCGCCGCGACCATCGCGACCTTCCGGTCCGCCATCGGCGACGGCCGGCTCGACGCAGCCTCGATTCTGGGCGCATAAGGAGACCCGCCATGCCAATCCCTTCGTCCGGCCGCCAGGTCACTCTGCGGGCTCACGACCAGGAGGTCACCGTCGTCGAGGTGGGAGGCGGGCTTCGGGCCTACGCCTGGGAAGGTCGACCTCTGCTCGAGGCCTACCCGGAGACCGAGATGGCGCCCGGCGCACACGGTCAGCCGCTCCTCCCCTGGCCGAACCGCCTGGATGGCGGGGCTTACGACTTCGACGGCGAGCTCCAGCAGACCCCGATCTCGGAACCGGAGCTCGGGAACGCCATCCACGGGCTGACGCGCTGGCGCAACTGGGTGGTCGAGGAGGAGTCGCAACGGGCCCGCCTGGTGCTCTTGCTGCACCCGGAGCCCGGTTACCCGTTCCTGCTCCGGCTGGCGCTGACCTACAGCCTGTCCCCCGAGGGTCTGACGGTGACGCTCGAGGCCGAGAACCTGGGCTCTGGGCCGCTGCCCTTCGGGGCCGGTTTCCATCCCTACCTGTACCCGGGCGGCGAGCGGGTGGACGCCGCGCGGCTGCAGCTGCCCGTGCACACCAGGCTGGAGGTGAACCAGCGGATGCTGCCGACCGGAGGGACCCACCCGGTCGCGGGTCCCACCGAGGACTTCCTGGCGCCCCGGGAGATCGGCGCCGAGGTCCTCGACGGCTGCTTCACCGACCTCGATCGCGATCCCGACGGCAGAGCCCGCGCGAGACTGCAGGGCGCCGACGGGCGGACCGTGGTGCTCTGGTGCGACGAGGCATTCGGGTTTCTCCAGGTGTTCACCGGCGACACCCTGGACCCCGCCCTCCGGCGTCGCAGCCTGGCGGTCGAGCCGATGACCTGCCCGGCGGACGCCTTTCGCAGCGGGACCGGCCTGCTTCGCCTGGAGCCCGGCGGCCGGTTCGAGGGCCAGTGGGGACTGGCGCTGGAGTAGCGCGGGTCAGGATCGTGACCGACCTCACCCTGTACGAGGCGGCGGGCGGCAAGCCCGCCATCGATGCCCTGGCTCACGCGTGGCACCGTCGCTGCGTCGCCGATCCCGTGGTCAGCCATGCCTTCTCACATCCGGGGCTGCACCCTGACCACGAAGCACGTCTGGCGGCCTACTGGGCCGAGGCGCTGGGTGGGCCGTCCGCTTACACCGAAGCCCTGGGCGACCAGAGCCACGTGATGCGTCTGCATTCGGGCAATGGGGAGCACCAGGAGATGGACGCGCGGGCGCAGGACTGCTTCGCCCTGGCGATGGACGACGCCGGCCTGCCCGCCGACGAGCGGCTGCGCGCCGCGCTCGCGGACTGGTTCCGCTGGGCGACCGCGGACCTCGCCCGGTACCCTCGCTCGCCCGACGAGGTGCCCGCGGGCCTGGACCTTCCGCGGTGGTCGTGGGACGGTCCGCTGCCCGCGCGGGGATGAGGCCGGAGACCCCAGGCGGTCCCGACCTACGTGCTCTCGCGTACGCTGTCCTCGCGCCCGCGTAGCCGGAGAATCCGCGCGGCGGCGGACGCCGGGCGAGGCCACGGTACGGGAGCCTTGAGCTGATGGAGTCGACGCGCGTACCGAGAGAGATCGCCAACCCGATGTCGGGGGAGCGCATCGTCGTGCGCCAGACGGCGGAGGACACGCACGGTGAGCTCCTGGCGTTCGATCTCTACCTCCCGCCGGGGGCCAAGGTGCCCTCCGGCCATACCCACCCCGCCCAGACCGAACGCTTCACCGTGATCAGCGGCGAGCTGCGATTCCGGGTCGGCCGGCGAGTCCTGAACGCCGTGGCGAACCAGAGCGTGACGGTGCCGCCCGGGACCCCGCACTGGTTTCGGAACCACGGCCGCGAAGAAGCCCACGCTCTGGTCGAGGTCCGTCCCGCACTGCGCATGCAGGAGCTCTTCTGGGAGAGCGGGCAGCTCCGCGAGCTGCGTCTGCTCTGGCTGCGCCTCCCGGCGCCGGGGGCCCTGGCCCGCTTCCTGCGCACCTTCGAGGCGGAGGTGGCGGTCCCCCTCCTGCCCCGCTGGCTGGTGCGGCCGGTCCTGGCCCTGGCCGCGCTTTCCCCGGGCGGGGCCCGGCACGCCGGATGACGATCCTGCTGGTTCACCCCCACCCCGATGACGAGGCGATCCTCACCGGGGGGTTGATCCTGCATGCGCACGCCGGGGGCCGGCGGGTGGTGCTGGCCACCGCCACTCGCGGCGAAGAGGGGGCCGGGCCCCGGCACGAGCGGCGGGACGGCACCACCTCGCCGGCGCTGGTTCGCACCCGGGAGCTCCAGCGGTCCTGTGCGCTTCTGGGAGTCGACCGGCAGGTGTTCCTTGGCTTTAGGGACTCGGGCCTGAGCCCACGCTCGGCGGCGATGCCGGCGAGCGCGTTCAGTGCCGTCCCGCTGGCGGAGGCGGCGGCGCCGATCGCGGAGCTGCTCCGGGAGGAGCGACCGGAGGTGGTGGTGACGGCGACCCCCGACGGCACCTACGGGCACCCCGATCACGTCCGCGCCCACGACGCGACGATGGCGGCCGTCGATCAGCTGCGGTCTGAGGGCTGGTCCCCGGCCACGATCGCGATGGTGGCGTTCCCGCACGGCGCCGCGGCGGTCCTGGTGCACGGGCTGCTCGCCTTCGGCCTGCGCCCTTCCGCCTGGATCCTGGCCGAGGGTTCCGCCCCCGGGCTGCCGAGAACCACCGTGCGCTACACGGTCCTGGGCGGTTTCATGGCCCGCAAGCGAGCCGCCATCCTCGCCCATCGGAGCCAGCTGGGTGGATGGATGGGGATGGTGGTCCGGATCCCGCCGCTCTGCCGCCTGGTGTTCGGCGTCGAAAGGTACGTGATCGCGGGCGGCCCGGCCGGAGTTGCCGGGGCACGCAGCTTGTTCGCGCATGTCTAGGTCATCCCGGGGTCGCGGCACGGCCGTGGCGGCCGCCGCCGCCGGCACCATGGCCGCCGCGGCGCTGCTGCCGTTCGCGCTCGAGCTCCGGCTGGCTGCACCCTCACGGCCTCTCGACGACACCTGGCGGCAGATGACGGTCCAACCGCGCGGGAGCACAGCGCTCGGGATCAGCTTCCGGCCACTGCAGGCGGAGGCGCTCGGACTGGAGCCGATGCCCACGCTCGAGCGGCTGCTCAGCTATCCCTATCCGCTCGTTCGCCTCGCCGCCTACTGGGACCGGGTGGAGCCACGTCCGGGCGTCCTGGCGACCGACCCCTTGGACCGGATGCTGGAAGCGGCGGAACGGGCGGGGAAGCAGGTCGTCCTGGGATTGGGCGCCGTCAAGAATTTCGGGTATCCCGAGTTCTTCGTCCCGTCGCACCGCCTTCCCGCCCCGCTGCCCGAGGGCTCGCTGGTCAGCCGGCGGTCACATCCCGACCTCCTCGCCGCGGCCGAGGAGCTGCTGCACCGTCTGGTGGAGCGGTACCGGGGCCACAGCGAGATCGTCGCCTGGCAGGTGGAGCACGAGGCTGTCGACCCGCTCGGCAACGAGCACTCGTGGCGTCTCGCCGAGTCCTTCGTGCAGGGCGAGGTGGCCGCGGTGCGCGCTGCCGACCCCGACCGCCCGATCCTGCTCAACGGCTTCCTCCCCACCTCGCAGGCGGTACGCCTCTTCCAGTGGTGGCGGACACGCGACCAGGGGGACTCGCTCGATGTGGCCCAGCGGCTGGCCGACGTGGTCGGGATCGACTACTACCCGCGGCACGCGGTGGCGGCTGTCGGCCCCTTCACCGCGTACCTGGACGCGAGACAGAGCCCGCTCCGACCCCGACGCCTGTCGGACCTGCTGGCGTGGGCGGCCGCCGGCGGCCGCCGGATCTGGCTGTCGGAGGGCCAGGCCGAACCCTGGGAGGCGGTGACCGTACCCCCCGATCCGGGTCGGAGGACGATGGCCAGCTGCGGCCCGGCCGACCTGATTCGCGTCTACAACGACACGCTGGGTGCGGCCCGTGCCGCGGACGCCGATCTCGGGGCGTACCTCTTCTGGGGGGCCGAGTACTGGGTCCTCCGCGCGCAGAGCGGGGACCGCAGCTACCTGGGTGCGTTCGAGCGCGTCCTCCTGGAGAGCGCCGGCCTCACGCCCTGATGAGCTCGGACAGGTAGTCGTAGTCGTCGGGGACGATCGCGACCCGCGTCGTGAGCACCTCATCGTCGAACGAGTGCTCCGCGTCCTTGGTGACGGCGATCGTGGTGCCGCGCACGTAGAACCACCGGCTGTGGACCATGCCGATCATGTGCCGGGGCTCCGTCCCGTGGTTGGGGACGCCACGATGCCAGAGTCTGACGTCACGCAGCACGGCGTCACCCTTCCGGCTGCTCGCGCGCACCGGCGGGACGACCTCCCGGCGCGCGTTCTCTTCGTCCTCGGGCACCATCACCGGACCGGCCACCTGGTGGGTGCCGGGCCAGATCTCGGTGGCGCCGTTGGTCTCATCGACATCGACCGGTGAGATGTTGATGACGATCGACGTCGTGGGATGAATGACATCGGGCCACAGGTGCCCACTGTCGCGGTGCAGAGGCTGCGCCTGGCTGCCCGGGAGATTGGTGTTTCCGTTGTAGAAGTGGTTGTGCACGCCCTCGCCGAGCACAGCCTCGGTGACCTGGATGATCAGCGGATTGGTGACGATGTCGGCGTAGATGTGCTCGCGGCTTCGAGGCATCGCCTGCTGGAGGTGTCCCGGCCGGTGGCCGGCGCCGCCCCACCGTCCGCGGCGCCGGAGCTCGTCTGTGTCTTCGACGAGCTTGGGCTTGATTGCGTCAAGCGTCGAGGTACCGACCGCGCCGCCGAGGATGACGTAGCCGTCGTCAGCGATTGCCGCGACGGCTTGGGCCAGATGCTCAGCGTCGAGCCGGTGGGCCTCGTACTCCTCGGGCGTGACCTGGATGCGCATGTACTCCCTCCTGCGTGAATGCCGGCAGCGGCGTCCGGCCCCTCGATCGAACACTAACCGGTGGCCGGGTTCTGCCGCCGTGACTCCGCCGCGAGGTCACTGGTGCGTGCCTCGGGCCGGCGATGGCCACCATCGGCCGGCCTTCGTCAGGCGGGGAGTCGCTGCAGGAAATCGATCAGGCCCCCGAAGTAGACCTCGGCGTCGTCGTACATGGCGAGGTGGCTGCCGTCGGGACAGTGCAGGTACTCGCCGCGGGGCAATCGATGGGCCATCGCCTGAAGATGCCGGGGATCCATGGTGTCGTGCTGGGCGCCGATGACCAGCGCCGGCACCTCGATCCGGGCCAGGTCGTCAAATCGATCCCAGGACGCCAGGGTCGCGTCCGCCGCGATGCCGAGTTCGCTGGGGCCCTGCATGCGGACGTAGATCGCCGGGTTGATGTGAGAGAACCCACGCAGCACCGGGTCCGGCCACGCTTCGACGGGCATCCTCAGCACGTGGTGGACGTAGTGCTGTTCCATCAGGAGCTCCTGGAACCGCGGGTTTGCGGTGTCACCCGCTGCCTCCAGTGCCTGGATCTCGGCGAGCGCCTGCTGGTCCATCGGTGGCATCAACACCTCGCGCGCGTAGGCGTTGTAGGCCGGCGCGCTCGCCATCATGTTGGAGATCACCAGCCCACGCAGGTTTCGCTGATGATGCAGCGCGTACTCGATCGCCAGGATGCCTCCCCACGACTGTCCGTAGAGCACGAAGTTCTCGCGGGTCAGACCCAAAGCGGTTCGGACTTGTTCGACCTCGTCGACGTATCGATCGAGGTCCCACAACGAGTCCTCCTGAGGCTGGTCACTACGCCCGGACCCGAGTTGGTCGTAATAGACGTATTCGATCCCGGCGCGGGGCAGATAGCTGTCGAACGCCTCCAGATACTCATGCGTGGAACCCGGCCCGCCATGCAAGACCAGGACTCGCAGGTCCTGGTGATTGCCGATCCGCTTGGTCCAGACGTGGAAGTTCCCCGCCGGCGTCGTCACCGGGATCTGACGCGACCCACCGGACAGCCGGTCCAGCGGATCCCGCAGGGTGAGGTAGCCGGCGAGGTCGCTGTGGTCCATGTGATGAATCATGCGCGTAGCGATCTGGCGGCCCAACGCGCGGGGCCTGAATCGATGGTTCGTGAGGTGAGTGCGTCTACGTCGTGCGCTGCCGTCTCCGCGCTGCTTGCAGCACTCTTCGCGGCATTGGGAGCGCCAGGCCGTCACCATGAACAGGGGGCCGACGACAAGATGAAACGAGAAGGACGGACGTCGAAGCCGGATCGGGATCCGAACGCCTGGACCCTAGTCGACGAGGGCTGGGGGCGCCGGGCGGTGGACTTCTCGACGCTGAGCGAGCCGGCGAACTGCCGCGAGTATGTGGCGCTCCACCACCTCCTTCGGATCGACGCCGGCGACCGGCTGCTCGACGTGGCCTGCGGCTCGGGGTTGGCGATCGAGCTCGCGCGCCTTCGCGGGGCGTGGTGCGCCGGGATCGATGCATCCGTGCGCCTTATCGACGTCGCCCGGTTCCGCAATCCCGAAAGCGACGTCCGCGTCGGAGACATGCACGATCTGCCCTGGAGCGACGGCGCGTTCGACGTGGTCACCAGCTTCCGTGGCATCTGGGGGACCACGCCCGACGCGGTACGCGAGATCAACCGGGTCCTCCGAACCGGGGGGCGCGTCGGCCTCACGGTCTGGGGCCACCTGAAGATCTCGCCTGGTGTGTGGGCGCTGGCACCTTTCCGGCTCGCGGCGGAAGCGAAGGTCGACAACCAGGCTGCGATGGTGTCCCTCGGCCGGCCCGGAGCCGGCGAGACCCTGCTGGGAGCATGCGGCTTCGTCGACGTGCGGCGCACACAGGTCCCGTTCGCCTGGGAGTTCGCCGATCCGGAGCTCTACGCTCGAGCGCTGGCCTCCAGCGGTCCGGCCTACGAGGCGATACAGAACGTCGGCGAAGAAGCATTCCACGACGCGGCCGTGGGCCAGGCCCGAGAGCACCTCCGGGACGGGCTCCCGCTGCGAGCCGAGCTCGACGTCGTGGCATATCTGGCCCGCAAGCCTGAGGACGACGAACGATGACTGCCGGCTTTCTCGAGAAGCCGCCGACGAGTGTGGCGGCGCAGGCGCTCTACGACGGGGATCTCGCGGAGACCGGCTACTGTTCTCTCGCACGTGTTCTGCGCCTTGGGAGAGATCATGGCAGAGACCAACCTCTACATAACCTCTGTCAAGAACCAAAAGAGATAACGCTTGGAAGGCAAGGGCTGGTGGAGCTCCGCGAGCGCGCGTCGAAAGCCTGTTTTTCTCATCTACCAGTATGAGCACCCGGAGAGAGAGATCAGGACCGCATACTGTGGCCATGAACATTGCTGAAAAGCTGCAAATCAAGCCGGGGCAGAGGGTGGCGGCGGTGGGCGGCGACCAGCCGGTCCCGAAGGGACTGTTGGCCGGGGTGGAGTTCGTGGACGATCCCGCCACGGCCGACGTCGTCATCGCATTCGTTCGCCGGCACGCGGAACTGACGACGGCCGCGAAGCCGGCGCTGGACGCCGCCGCGCAGGATCGACCGGCCTGGATCGCCTACCCCAAGGGCGGCCAGCTGGGTACTGACCTGAACCGGGACGTACTCGCCGCGGCGGTCGCGGACGCGTCCCTGCAGCCCGTCCGCCAGGTGGCCGTTGACGAGGTCTGGTCAGCCCTCCGCTTTCGACCTCTCTGAAGGCGGTCACCCGGCACCGGCCGGTCGATCGCGAGGGAACGCGTGGTCAAACGTCGGCGCGTGCCCGAAGCTACCCCCGGTCCGTGAATCGATCCAGCGTTTGCCGGCTCGCCCCAGGTCATGGGGGTGAGCATTCATCACGTCAGGACGGCGACGAGTGCTGCAAGGAGGGGAAGGTCGCCGACCTGGCGCGCCTCTAGGATAGGGGCCGTGAACTCAGCGGCGGGGCAACTCACCGTTCGGCAGCATGAGTTGCTGGAGCACTGGTTTCCAGGGGCGACCATCCTCGACGACCATAGCTGGGGGCTGGTTGGAACCACCGTGCTCGAGTTGACCCGGGACGGCGCCCACTATATTGCCAAGGCCGGCGACGAGAAGGATCACCATCTCGCGCGAGAACTGCATGCCCACCGTCTCTGGCTCGGACCGTGGACCTCCCTCGGACGAGCGCCGCAACTGGTCCATGCGGACGAGGACGCCAAGCTCCTGGTGACCCGTTACCTGCCAGGAAAGCTGGTCGAGGGCAGCAGTGATGAGTGGAATCCCGACGTGTACCGACAGGCTGGCGACCTGCTCGCCAGGTTTCACGGGCAGTTCAGCGTCGAGGACCCACGGTTCGAGGAGCAGGCCAATGCCAACTCCTTGCGATGGTTGGCCAGACCGCATCGGATTCCGGCGTGTACCACCGCGCGGCTGCGGGAGATCATCGAGGTCTGGCCCACGCCTGTGAGCGTGCTGGTTCCCACGCATGGGGATTGGCAACCGCGCAACTGGCTTGTCCACCACAACACGTTGAGCGTGATCGACTTCGGGAGAGCGGCCCTGCGGCCGGCCCTTACAGACTTCGGACGCCTTACCGCACAGCAATTTCGGGCTGTTCCTGAACTTGAATCAGCCTTCCTGGCCGGGTACGGCGAAGATCCGCGTGAGCAGGCGGCCTGGCGACGCAGCCAGGTTCGCGAAGCCATCGCGACTGCAGCCTGGGCATATCAGGTCGGGGAAGAAGCGTTTGAGCAGCAAGGGCACCGGATGCTCGCCGATGCGATGAAGGCGTGAGCCGCCGACCGACGGATCAGGAAGGGGTTGGGTTAGCCGGCGATCCGTTCGATGTCGGGGAGGGCCCATTTGTGGTCGAAGAGGTCTTGCGTGGGACCGTAGAACCGAAACAGTCTCAGGGTCCGGGGAGGGCGGTCACCGTCAGGTGAGGAACTCGCCGGCGATCGCAGCACTCACTCAGTTTCCCCGATGGTGATCTTCGATGGCCAGCGAGCAGGCGCCCAGTCCCCCTCTGAGTCCGTCGTTTGCCCGACTTCGATCAGGTGTCCGTCCGGATCACGGATGTAACAACGAATCTCGTATTGGTGCTGTTTCGGCGGCGTTAGGAAATGGGCACCCCGAGCGCTCCATTCGGCGTAGACGGCGTGGATGTCCCTGACCCGGATATTCAGGAAGCTGCTGACCCGGTCGGGATCGCGTGGCGTCTCCAGGGTGACCGTAGGCTTGTCGTCGGTCGGTCCTCCGCCGGCGTTGATGACGATCCAGCTGTTGGAGAGTGCGACGTTGGTCGGCCCCCCCGGGCCGGAGAAGACCACGCGGCCGCCGAGTACCTCGGTGTAGAAGCGCCGAGAGCGCTCGACGTCGTCCGAGACGATGAAATGGGTCAGGACAATTCCCTCAGAGGGTGGGAGTTCGGCCATCTGGTACCTCCACTGGTTGGGTCTCACACCCGCGCCCGACAACGTGGGCACCTGATGCTATGACGGAAGCGAACTCCGTCTCCTCCCACGGCCGCTGACTCGCGTGCCACGGGGCCGTACCTCGGGGCGAAGGGGGTATAGCTACGAGCGTTCGAGGAGGTCGGCGCCAGGCCCGGCCCCTTCGGGCGAACGAGGTGCCACCGGATGGAGACTGACGACAAGATAAGGATCGCGCGGACGCGCTCGAAGGCGCCGTCGCCCGCGCGAAGCAGCGTTTCATCGCTCTCAAGGATGCGTTCAACGCGATGGAGAGCGCACACCAGCGCGGAGATTATTCGCGCTCGCCGGGTCTTCAACAGCGGCTAAAGGAGTTCCGGAGTGCCGCATCCGAGGTTCACCGACTGGCGATCGAGCTCAGGCTCGCATCTGGCAGCGGGCGAGACACGGGTCCCCTGGAATCGGGAGCCTGGGAGGCGGTCGCGTCCCGGACCGCTGGTGCTTTGGTCAGTACTCTTGCCGGCTCAGAAACTTCGAATCGTCGACGCTACCGCTGACGCGTTCGCCGCGATCGACACATCCCTGGAGCTTTCGAGCGAAGCTTGGCGCCACGGCGAACGACACGCGAGCGACGCGATCTCCATCTGCGACCTCATCCCCCCGAGCGAGAAACCCTCCTCGGAAGTCTTCCAGCGAGGTGATCTCAACCCTCTTGGTGGCCATTGATGCATCGTCTCATGCTTGCCCGCCGCGTGATAGCCCGGCAGGTGAGGAGGCGTTTCCGCCTCCACCCTGCGCAGGCGACCCAATGGGTCGTGGTGCCGATCGACCCGGCTCCAGGTTCACGCCACCCGAACCTGCGCCGCGCGCGGTCCCTTGGGGCTCGGCTCGACCTGGAACGTGACGTGCTCACCGCCGAGCAGGGTGTCGAAGTCGACGTCGGTCCCGCTGCGGTGGAAGAAGTACTCCTTGCCGTCGTCGGCGGCGATGAAGCCGAAGCCTCGCTCGCTGACGAGCTTCTTGATCGTGCCATTCTGCATGGCGGTTCTCCTTTTTCTCGAACGAACTGGCGCTTGAAGGAAGCCGTTCGAGAGGAGGAGCGACCAAGGCGCGCGCCGAAGGGTCCGGCGCATGCCCGACTATACCGGACGGTGATCGGGATGACTGACGGCGGGAACGATGGTGCAGCCCCGGGCCGCCAAGTCATGACCTGGCGCGACGGACGGATTCAGCGGGCGAATTGCTCCAACCAGGACCGAACGACGGCCGCCACGGCGTCAGCGTCGGTGAGCGTCAGTGTTTCGTCGATCCCTCGCGAGACGTCCGCCGTTAGACGAACCTCAGCTCGCAGAGGCGGCCGAGCGCCTGTCTCGAGCCAGGCTCGGACAACGAGCAGACCCGTGGTGTCGGCGGGCACGTTGGAAAGTGTGCCGGGGCCGCCGTCACGAAGGCGTGACGCCGCCGGCCTCTTGTAGCAGCGCCTGGAGGCTCGGTGTTGGCTCGACGTCGAGCTCACGGCGCAGCAGCTGGCGGTAGCGGTCGAACTCGCGCACAGCTTCCGACCGGTTGTGTTCGGCGAGGTGGACCCGAATCAGTACGGCGCGGGCACTCTCGCGGAGGGGATCGACGCTGACGGCCGCCAGCGCCGCCACCACCGCATGGCCATAGCGCCGCTCAACGACCAGGCGATCGACCAGCGCCTCCAGCGCGTGCAGGCGAAGCTGTCGCCAGCCCTCGCACTCGAACAGGACCCAGTCGTCGTACCAGCCTGGCAGCAGCTCCTTGGAGAGGATGTCGACGACGGTTGCGGCGGTATCCGCCGGGCGCGTCGGCTGCGCGCCATCCAGCAGCCGCCGTGCCAGCACTCGCGATTCGTCCAGGTCCACCCGCACGTCGCCGGCGAGCCCCAGCTGACTGGAACTCACCGTGAGCAGACCTCGTTCGGCACTGAGGAGCCGCGCAAGCGATGACCGCAGGCACGCGAACGCGTGCTCGTCCGACGACTCGGGCCACAGCGTGCCGGCAACCTGCACCCGCGTGGAGGTAGGCCCTCGGAGGGCGAGCACGGCCAGCAGACGCTGAGAGCCAGTGCTCAGCGAGATCGGCGTGTCTCCAACGAAAAGCCGGAATCCACCGAGCATGGAAACTCGGGGCAGGCGTCCAAGAAGGCCGGTGTCGACCGATGGCGTGGTCGTTTCGGTCAACTCGCTCATCGGGATTCTCTCGCCTTCGCTCCGCCACGCACGGTACGCGCCCCTGGACCGGGCCGAAGGCCGGCGGGTACGCGGCGCCCTCGTCACGCCGCCATAACGGTCTCGTGACGGCGGCCTGGGACAGTTAGGAGTCGACGTTGTCCATCCTGCCGACCCCGGACGCCGTGCGCGACGCACCGCCGTGGCCCCAGGCATCGCCGCTGTGACCCGAGCGCAGAGCCCGCCGGTGGCGGATCTCCGTTGAGGTCGTGACCTGGAGACACCCGTGACACAGATCATCGCGCCGGAGCCGGCCCCGTCCTCCGACTTCGCCACCCTCAAACGCCGGATCAAGGAGGCGGGCCTCCTCGATCGGCAGACCGCTTTCTACCTCCGGTCCATCCTTGCCAAAACCGTGGCCCTCGCCGCTTCGCTTGCGGTTTTCGTGGTGTTTCGGACCGATCCGCCGGTGCTGGTGGTAGGCGCCATCGTCCTCGCTGTCGTGTTCGGTCAGCTCGGCTTCCAGCTTCATGATGCCGGACACCACCAGATGTTCGAGTCCAACCGGTGGAACGTGGTCGTGGGGCTGATCACCGGGAACCTGCTGCTCGGCATCAGCTACGGCTGGTGGGTCGACAAGCACAACCGGCACCACGCCAATCCAAACCACATCGAGATGGACCCAGACATCGGTCCCGGGGTCATCTCGTACTCAGAGGAGCAGGCCCTGGCGTCGAGCGGAATTCGCCGCGTCGTGGCCAAGCGTCAGGCGGCCCTGTTCTTTCCGCTACTCCTCGGGCTTGGCTGGGCGATGCACTGGAAGGGCTTGACCTTTCTCTGGCGTGAGCGATCTCGCTACCGGCGCCTTGAGGTGACGCTGATCGCACTCCACGTCGTCCTCTTCCTCGGGTTCTTCATCGCCCTGCTCGGACCCTGGTGGGGCCTGGCGATTGTCGTCATCCAGCAGTCGGCCGCCGGCTTTTACCTGGCTAGCGTGTTTGCCCCCAATCACAAGGGCATGCCGCAGGTGGCCGGAAAGCTGGACTTCCTGCGCCGGCAGGTGCTCACCTCGCGGAACGTGCGCCCGGGCCGGCTGACCGACGTGTGGTACGGCGCACTCAACTACCAGATCGAGCACCATCTCTTCCCGACCATGTCGCGCAACCGCGTGGCGCGTGCCCACGGGATCGTGCGGCAGTTCTGCGACGAACGAGGGATCCCCTACGTCGAGACTTCCATCCTGGAGTCATATCGCGAGATCCTGGCCTTCCTCCACGAGGTGGGCGAGCCCCTCCGCCGCGACCCGGAAGCGATTGTGCCCGCAGGCGAGCCAGTGCGCGCGATGGAGCTGAAAGAGCTGTCGGCGCTCGCAGCCACATCAGAAGCGCCGGATCGAACCGCGAGATGACCGCTGATCGGTCCTTCGGGCGGCTGCCAGACGGGGACCATGCCAGCCGCTCGGAGAACACGGAATTGAGTTATGACCAGCACTCCTCCCGACAGACCACCGAACCGCATCGACCGAGGGGTCGTCAGTATCGGCGGCGCCGACCCTCAGCTAGCCGCTCTCACCCGGATCGCGGAGGCGCTGGAACGACTCGCGGACGACCTCGAGAGCAACCACCGCAGCGGCCGAGGGGTCTTCGACGGCGGTATCAGGCCGTGAGCGACCGGTCGTCGGCGTGGCGTCAGGAGGTGTGAGGTGGCGACTTGGCGTGCAGTGCTCAAGAGCGATGACCTCGCGTACGGTCAGCGCTCGCAGATGGATGTCGAGCTGGAGCGAAGCGGCAACGTCCGAGTCCGGTCGAACGGGTCACACCGCGAGATCGAGTGCAACGCGCCTGACGCCCGGAGCGCGCGAGACCACCTGACCTGGGCGATCCGGCGTGCACAGATACGATGCCAATGGCTCTCCGAAGACCGCATCGGCGAGGTCGTGGAGCTGCCGCGACTGACGAATCACAGGACATCTGCGATGCGGCGCACAAATCGGAACTGATCCCAGCTGGCAAGGTGCACCTGTCATCAATCGGCGGTACCCGGTGAGTGAGGTACCGGAGCCTCTCCGGTTCCTGCAGGTGTGCCGCGCTCGAGGAAGGCTCGTGTTCACCATGTCAAGCATCATCGATTGACATGTGGCAGGAGCTCACGACAGCCATCGACGCCCACGAGGCGAAGCTCCCAGCTCGGAACCAGGCATGTCGTGTCGGCGATGAGGAATTGCTGCTCGCGGTGACGCTGGACCGGACGGCGGTCGTCTACGATCCGGTTGCTCCGGCCCGGGGGCGGTGGCTGGTCGGGCGTGCGGCGGTGAAGGTAGACGCCGAGGCGACCCGATGGGTGCCCGCCGAAGAACTCGAAGGCAAGCGGTCGGGGTGGAACCGATATGGCGGTTGGCGAGGCCGCACACCCGCCGCCAGCGACACGAGCAGCGCGTCGGGTCACGTGCCGCTCTGACGCGGTCTGCTGGTTCCCAGAGCCGCCTTAGGGATTGGCGGCACCAATTCGCGGGGGCGGCCCGGGGGTCGGCGACTTCAACGTGTCCGGCGCGGAACCCGTGCTCCCAAGGTATTTGCACTACTCGTTGCGGTACTGGCATTGGGCCTTTGACTCGGGCTCGAGCGGCACCGGGTCGCGGAGATGCGAGGAGTGAACGCCGGCTAGGGCACAAACCCTCCTGGCTCGCTCAGGGAGGGCGCGCTCACGAGGCTCTGCATGTCAGCGCCCAGGCGGGCGACAGCCACGACCAAGAGCGCGCAGATCACCAAGGCCACGATCGCCGCGATCAATGCGGAGATGCTGGTGAGGAGGAGTGCCGTTCTCATTCGGTCTACTCGTAGTGCGCCATCTCGGACTACCCAGTGCCCTTCAGGTGGAACGGTTGAGACATGCACCGGTCGATCAGGAGGGCCGGTTTGTTCTGCAGGCTGTCGCGAGTCCAGATCACGCGCCCCATTGCCCTGGGGGGTTGAGCTTCTGCTTCCAACACCTGTTGCACTTGCCATCTGAATAACCTCCAGGCCGTACGTGGGGGCCTCCTGGGTTCGATTTCCGGGGGCCGCCTCACACCGCCGCCAGTGTTGCAGCGTCCGCCGGAGCGCGTCATCCTCACAGGTGACGGATCTTTTGCGGATGGGTGACGGAGAATCGGGACTCTGGCGATGTACGCTCCCTCCACCGCGGCATGACCAGAGATCGGGGGCTGACCAGGCCCCAGCAGCTGTTGGAGCGGGACCGCGAACTTGCGGAGATAGATCAGTGCATTGGGGCTGCGACCGATGGACCAGGCTCGTTCCTGGTGTTGGAAGGGCGCGCTGGGATGGGCAAGACCTCCCTCCTGGCCGAGGTCCGGAGGCGCGCAGCCGAGGCCGGCGTTGCGACCTTGTCAGCGGTGGGGAGCGAGCTCGAAGGTGAGTACGCCTTCGGGGTCGTGCGCCAGCTCTTCGAGCCTGCGATCAGAGCCCTCAGCAAGCGGGAACGCGCCGGCATCTTTGAGGGGGCCGCCGCCTTGGCTGAGCCGGTCCTGGATTTCAGCGCTGATCCGGCGGTCGAGGGCCAGTTCTCGGCAATGCATGGTCTGTACTGGTTGGGTGTCAATCTGTCCAGGGAGAGGCCGCTGTTGCTCGCCGTCGACGATGCCCACTGGGCTGACACCGCCTCGCTCCGGTGGCTGGCTTACCTGCTCAATCGGCTCGATGGCCTGCCGATTCTCGTCGCGATCGCGACCAGGCCCGCGCAATCCGGCGCTCAGGGCGAGGTGCTGGCGACCGTCCTCGCGCACCCTCGGCCCCGGATCGTCCAGGTCGGGCCCCTTGGGAAAGATTCGGTGGCTGCGCTGGTCCGCAGCGCGCTCGGCGCCCGCCCCGACCCCGCCTTTACGGCCGCCTGCCTTCAGGCGACGGCAGGCAACCCTCTTGGCCTCAACGAGTTACTCCGCGATCTGAAGGCACGTGAGGTCTCACCGACCAGCGATGCGGCGGTGAACCTCGACCGCAGGGCCCCGGATGCCATCGCTCGACGCGTCCAGAAAGACCTCGGTTTGCTGGGCGATTCGGCTGCGCGACTGGCGAGCGCGCTGGCGGTGATTGGAGATGGGACAGAGCTACGCTTGATCGCCAGGCTGGCGGGGCTGGAGGTTGATCGGGCGGCCGAGGCCGCCGATGACCTGTTCGCGGCGGACCTGATCGCGCCGGAGCGTCCGCCCCGCTTCGTGCACCCGCTTCTACGCGCGGCCGTGTACGACGGCCTGCCGGCAGCGTCCCGACAGAATCTGCACCGTCGGGCCGCCGAGATTCTGGCGTCGAATGCAGCCGAACCCGAGGTGGTGGCAGCCCATCTGCTCCGTTGCGAGCCGGGCCGGAGCACCGATGCGGTCAAATGGCTCAGGGCGGCGGCGCCTCTCGCCCTCCGTCGAGGTGCCCCCGCAACCGCCGTTTCCTATCTCACACGCGCCCTCGCCGAGGACGTTGACGCCCCGATGCGGTCGGCCGTGCTGGCCGAGCTCGGTAGCGCCGAGCACGTGGCTGGGGACCATCCCGGGGCAGCGGACCACTTGCGAGAGGCGCTGACTGGTACCACCGACGGCCATGCTCGCGGCGCGATGTTGTGCGATCTCGCGATGGCCGTAGGGCCCCCCGAAGATATCGACCTCCTCGATCGAGCCATCGTGGAGCTCGGGGCCTGCGACCCTGACGCGGCGACAAGACTCGAATGCATCGCGACGGCTTTCTCCAGGGCCTCCAGCTGGCGACTCGCGCCGTCCGTCGAGAGCCACTACCCGAGATTGCGTGAGCTGGCAAGGAGTCGTGGCCCCAACGCTGAGCTGGCGCGGGCGACGCTTGCCGTGCTCTTGTCCTGGCGGGACGGGAATCGCGAAGAAGCCCTCTTGTGGGTCGGGAGCGGCTTCGGCTGGAAGGTCCACTACGAGGCGCGTCTGATGCACAGCATCGGCGTCCACTGGGTGCCGATGGCCCTCAGGGGCATGGACAAGCTTCACGAGGCCACGGGCTTTTGCGAGGCCGTGCTCCGAGCCGCCGGGACCGACGGCTACATGATCGCGTTGGTGATCTCGATGATGCACAAAGCCGAGGCCGAGTTCGAAATGGGTCTTCTCGCCGATGCCGAGGCGGATGCGAGCGCCGCCCTCGAGCTGAGTCCCCAGCACCTGCCTCAGTTTGTGGATGGAATCGGGGCAACCCTCGCCCAGATACGTTTCGAGCGCGGCCAACGCCAGGCGGCGTACGAGGCAATCGAGGGCATCGGCATCCCTCCCGTCGACCTCAACGACGAAACCACTCTTCGACCCGGCTTCCGGCAGATCCGCGGCCGCCTGCGCTGCGCGAGGGGGTGGCGACAGGACGGTATCGAAGACCTTCGAGAGTCGGGCCGGCTGTGCGACCTCCTGCTGAACCGAAACCCCATTATCTGGCCCTGGCGGCCATCGCTCGCCGCGGTGCTGGCACAAGACTGCCCCGATGAAGCCCGGCAGGTGGCGCAGGAAAACCTCGCGAACGCCCTCCGCTCCGCCATACCGCGAGGGATCGGCGTTGCTTTTCGCACGTTGGCCCTGTTGGACCACGACGATTCGATCGACCATCTCCGCGCGGCGGTCGCCGCCCTGGGGGAATCTCCGGCGCAACTCGACCTGGCCAAAGCCCAAGCAGACCTCGGGGGCGCGCTGAGGCGCCACGGTCACCGAGTTGAGGCGCGGGAGCCGCTCCGGGAGGCCCTCGAGATCGCAGCCCGCTGCGGCGCCGTCCCCCTCATAGAACGGGTGCAGGCAGAAGCACTGGCGGCCGGCGCTCGCCCCCGACGACTTCGCCTCCGAGGGGTGGATGCGCTCACCCCGAGTGAGCTCCGGGTCGCCCGGCTCGCCGCCGAGGGCCGTTCCAACCCCGAGATCGCGCAGGCCCTCTTCATCACAGCGAGGACTGTGGCCGACCATCTGAGCAGCAGCTACAGCAAGCTCGGAATCCCATCGCGGCAGCAGCTGGTCGCGGCGCTCGACTGGGGCAAGTGATGCCGCGTCGTCGCGGACGGTCTGTCGTGGTTGGCGTGCCATAGCCTCGCCGTCACAGTTCTCCCCCGGCGGTGGCCGCGTCGAGCCTGATGCGACCAATTGGGGCAGGGGTCGGGTTTCTTTCTTACCAAAGAAATGCCGGGAAAGCCGCGCAACCAACCTGCCGGCCTGAGCTCACACCGAGGATCGTGACCGGAAAGATGCATCAGAGATGAGCTCCGACGCCGATGTGGCGGTGACTAATCCGAACTCGAGGCAGAGTCCCAGGGATTTCCCGGATGCCATGACGGGGCGGGCCGCGTACTGTGGCGCGCGTCTCGAGACCATTCGTCCTGGGAGGGCCACCGTGCAGACGGCGAAAGAAACCGACGTCGACCAGGTCGTTGCCGCCGCGACCGACTACCTGACGTCCTTCTATTCCGGGACCGCCGAGGAGCGCAGGGCACGCATCCACAAGGTGCTCTACCCGGATTTGGTCAAGCGGGCTCCCGCCTACATGCGGTCGAGTCTGATGTTGAACATTTCCTACAGCGAGATGGGGCGGATCGCCGAACGCAGTGTCCACGAGGATCGTCCAATTCCGTACTCCGTGGAGGTCCTCGACGTGACGCCGAGGATGGCGAGCGTGCGAACAGACGCCGATTGGGGAGTCGACTACATCCACCTGGCGAAACTCGATGGCGACTGGAAGGTCGTGAATGTGCTTTGGGACGGCGCGACCGGCCAGGAGCACATCGACACTATCTGACGGCGGGGTGGTGGTCGCCGCCCTGGGTGACCAGTGGTGCCGGCCAGATCGCGGGCTCTTCCGGGGATCCGTGAGCCCCCACCGCGGTGTAGGACGACGTATGTCGCATGGGACATGCGCAACCTGGTCTAAGGAATCAAGATGGCCCAAGTCGGAATCGTCGTCGAAGGGCAGGAAGGACTGACGTGGGAGCGGTGGCGGCACGTGGTGGCCGATTGCGAACGGCTCGGGTTCGCCTCGCTCCGCATCTCCGACCATCTGCAGTCTGTCACACCGTCGCGCTCACGCCCGGGGCTTCCCGCCTGGTCGGCGCTTCACCTGGCGGCGGAGTGGACCGAGCGCATCGAGCTGGCCACGATAGTGAGCCCGGTGACCTTCTACGAGCCGGGGGTACTGCTCCGGGCGGCGGAGGCGGTAGATCAGCTCTCGGGCGGACGCCTTCTGCTCGGACTGGGGGCAGGCCGCATCGCCGCCGAACATGACCGCTTCGAGATCCCATATGGGAACTGGACCTACCGGTTCGACCGTCTGGAGCACACGATCCTACTGATGCAGCGGCTTTGGGCTGAGATCCCCGGCGCGAGGCCGCTGCCTCTGCTGATAGGCGGAACCGGCGCGCCACGCCGGGCTCTCCCACTGATCGCGCGCTACGCCCAAGAGTGGAACGGCTTCATGCTGGATCCGGCGGCCTACGGCGACGCGGTCGCCGCCATCGACTCGGCATCTGCTGCGATCGGACGGGACGCAGGCTCGATCCGCCATTCGCTGTCGACAGTGTTCCTGCTCGGGCGAAGCCGGCGGGAACTCCGCGAGCGGGCGATGCAACTGATGAACCTGATGGAGGGCGCACCACTCCTCGCCCGGCTCGGCTGGGAGACCGCGCAGCGCGACCCGGACGAGTTCATCGACGTGGCGAAGCGGCACTGGCCTGCGGTCGGCACCGCCGACGAGGCTGTCGAGCGCCTTCGTCCGCTTATCGACGCAGGGGTGGAGCTCTTCCTGTTCGAACATTTCCTACAGCTCGACAGCGTGGGGTTGGAGCTCCTGGCGACGGAGGTGATGCCGAAGCTCGCGTGAACGTCCCTCCCGTGATGCTTCCAGTGCGGGGCTGGTCGTGACTTTCGACAGTTTCGAGTTCATCCGGGATGTGAGTCGTGTGCCGTCCATGTTCAGAGGATCGGGGCTTCCGGTCAGATGGCACGGCGTTTTGTTCGGGCGATGACGACGCGTTTGGCACACGGATGGCACACGGGACTTCGGTCAAGCCACGTGCGCGCGTTGTCTTGGGGACTCCGGGGAGGTACGCTCCGCCCATCGCGGCATGACCAGAGATCGGGCGCCGACCAGGCTCCACCACCTTTTGGAGCGAGACCGCGAGCTGGCGGAGATTGACGAATGCATCGCTGGCGCGGCGGCCGGAGAGGGCTCCTTTCTGGTCCTGGAGGGCCGCGCCGGGATGGGCAAGAGCGCCCTCCTCGCCGAAACCCGCAGGCGGGCAGCCGAGGTCGGGTTGACGACCTGTTGGGCGCTGGGGAGCGAGCTCGAAGACGAATTCGCCTTCGGTGTCGTGCGTCAGCTCTTCGAGCCGGTCATCAGTACTCTCAGCGAACAGGAACGGGCTCATGCCTTCGAAGGTGCGGGCGCGCTAGCGGAGCCGGTTCTTGGGGTCGGTGGTGAGCCGGCGGCCAGAGGTCAGTTCGCGGCCCTGCACGGCCTCTACTGGCTCGCCGGCAACCTGTCTGGGGATAATCCGCTGCTGCTCGCGGTTGACGACGCTCATTGGGCCGACACGGCTTCGCTCCGGTGGCTTGCCTACGTCCTGAATCGCCTCGAGGGTCTCCCGATGCTCGTCGCGATCGGGACCAGATCCGCGCAATTCGGTCCTCAGGGCGAAGTGCTGGCGACCGTCCTTGCGCACCCTCGAGCCCGGATCGTCCAGATTGGGCCGCTCGGAGGAGATTCGGTCGCTGCGCTTGTCCGCTCCGCGCTCGGCGCTGACCCGGATCCCACGTTCACGGCGGCCTGCCTCCAAGCGACCGCAGGCAACCCTTTCGGGCTGAACGAGTTGCTCCGCGATCTGCGCGCGCGTGGGGTCGCACCGACCAGTGCAGCGGCTGCCAGCCTCGACCACAGGGCGCCTGATGCCATCGCTCGACGAGTTGTCAGAGATCTCGGCTTGCTGGGAGACCAGGCTGAGAGTTTGGCAAACGCGCTTGCGGTGATTGGAGACGGGACAGAGTTGCGCCAGGTCGCCAGGCTGGCGGCTCTGGACGTTGATCGGGCGGCCGAAGCCGCCGATGATCTGCGCGGGGCGGACTTGGTCGGCCCCGAAAGCCCGCCCCGATTCACGCACCCGCTGCTGCGCGCGGCCGTGTTCGACCGTCTCGCTGCGGGGACGCGACAAAGACTGCATCGGCGGTCCGCCGAGATCCTGGCGTCAGAGGCGGGCGAGGCCGAGGCTGTGGCCGCCCATCTGATGCGCTGCGAGCCGGGCCAGAGCACCGAGATGGTCCACTGGCTGACGGCGGCCGCGCCTGTGGCCCTCCGTCGGGGAGACCCTGAAACTGCGATCTCCTACCTCCGGAGGGCCATCACTGAGGAGACCGACCGGGCGCCGCGGGCGGTTGCGCTGGCACAACTCGGCTGGACCGAGTTAGCGGCTGGGGACCTGGCCGCCGCCGGTCACCTGCGGGAGGCGCTCGCCGATACGCAGGACAAGCGCGCTCGGGGCGGGATCCTGGCTGAGCTGTGCTTGGCAGTCCTCGATCGGACTGTCGCCATCGACCTCCTGAACGAGGCCATCCGGGAGTTTCAGAGCTGCGATCGGGATGCGGCAGAAAGGCTCGAATGCTTCGTGGCGGTCCTGAGCTGTGAGGATCCACGGCTTGCGTCGTCTGTCGAAGGCTACTACCCAAGACTGCGGGACTTGGCACGGAGTGGTGGGCCCAACGCGGAGCTCGCCCGAGTGTCGCTCGCGGCGCTTCTGTCGGAGCGCGATGGGAATCGAGACGAGGCCCTGAGTTTGATCGGGAAAGGCTTCGACTGGAAGGTGCTTTACGACGGCCGACCCATACACGGCTTCGGCCTCCACTGGGTGGTGTTGGCGTTGGGAGCGATCGATGAGCTCGACCACGCCATCCGCTTCTGCGACACGGCTATCCGTGTCGCTGCGGCTGAGGGCTATCCGCTCGCCGTGGCGACCTTGATGAATAACAAGGCGTGGGCCGAATTCCAGATGGGCCTGCTGGCGGACGCCGAGGCGGATGCCACCGCAGCGTTTGAGATGAGTCAACAGAACTTTTCTTATTACGTTCCAACAACCACCGCTCTACTCGCGCAAATACATTTCGAGCGTGGTCGGCAGGGCATGGCGTACGAGGCGATCGAGGGCATCGACCTCCAAACTCCTGGAGTCACCTATTCGGGGGAGGCCATGCTCCGAGAGATCCGCGGCCGCCTCCGCTGGGCAAGAGGTTGGCGACAACGCGCCGTAGACGACCTCCGAGAATCGGGCCGCCTGTGTGAACTCCTGCTGGCGCGGAACCCCATCAATCCGCCCTGGCGGTCATCGCTCGCCGCAGTGCTGACCCGGGAATGCCCGGACGAAGCCCGTCAGCTCGCGCAGGATAACCTCGCCAATGCCCACCGTTCGGGCATCCCGAGAGCGATCGGCGTTGCCCTCTGCACCCTGGCCGGACTCGATCAGTCCAATCGGATCGACTTGCTCCGTGCGGCAATCAAGGTGCTGGAGGAATCTCCGGCGCAGCTCGATCGGGCACGCGCCCTGACAGACCTCGGTAGTGAGCTTAGGCGCCAGGGTCACCGAGTGGAGGCGCGGCAGCCGCTCAGGGAAGCGCTCGATATCGCAGCTCGCTGTGGCGCCGTTCCCCTGGTAGAACGGGTGCAGGCTGAAGCCGTAGCGGCGGGCGCCCGTCCTCGTCGCCCCCGTCTTCAGGGCGTAGACGCGCTCACTCCCAGCGAGCTTCGCGTCGCCCGGCTTGCTGCTGAAGGGCAATCGAACCGGGAGATCGCGCAAAACCTGTTCATCACTGCGAAGACGGTGGCAGATCATCTCAACAGCACCTACGGCAAGCTCGAGATCACTTCGCGCCATCAACTCAGCACCGCGCTCGCGCTACGCAAGTGATGGCGTGGGATTGCGGACGGTGGTCGTGAGCGTTACACCTATCTTATACGGCGTTACCGCTTGAGTTAAGCCTTCCGAGTTTACTCTCCACGACCGCCTGCACCGCATCGACTACCTCTCCCGGAATTAGCTTAGCGACTGAGTACTCATTTGGGTTTTCTCTGAGCACCTTCTCGAGAGTGGTTCGATAGGCGTATCGCATATCAGAGTTAATATTGATCTTCGTTACTCCGATTTCGACCGCGCTGACAAAGTAGTGCCCAGGAATGTCGCTGCCTCCATGAAGCGAGATGTTGCAATTAATCGCCCTGCGGGTCTGCCGTAACAGGTCCAGGTCAAGCACTTTAGGTACCGGGTACCTACCGTGCAGGTTACCGACCGCAGCCGCAAAGGTATCGATACCGGTAGCGTCGACAAAGGCTTTTGCAGCTTCCGGTGTGCTGAACGTCTTCCTTATCTCCTCGTAATCGATCTGTTCGGTGTGTACTGCCACGCCCAGAAATGACCTAAGTTGGAGTGAGGCTGAGATGCAGACCGTGTGGGGATGCCGCTCCAGGACACGGGGCCGCCGCTGGTGAAGCGATCAGCGCAGTGAGCGGCCGCGTTGCTGCCACGAGGGAGTCAGGCACCGCCTTTATGGCGCAGTAGGCGCGAGACACGGCCACCTGCTTTGCGGCGGCGCCATGCTGGCCGGAGCGCGGGCAGCGGCCCACCTGGCTATGCGAGACTGGCGCGGGCGGGATGAAGGCAATACGAGTCCACCGCTACGGCCCACCCAGTGGGTTGGTGGAGGAGGAGGTGCCAAAACCGACCCCAGGCGAGGTAGACGTCGTGCTCCGGGTCTTCGCGTCTGGCGTCGGACCGTGGGACGCCCTGCTCAGGACGGGGCGGAGCGGCCTTCGGCAGACACTACCTCTGATCCCGGGTTCCGATGTGGCAGGCGTGGTCGAGGCAGTCGGCTCGGGTGTCAGCGATCTTCGGCAGGGCGACCGGGTCTACGGGTCAACAAACCCCCAGTTCACAGGGGGGTACGCCGAGTACTGCGTGGCGGTCGCCGGGATGCTCGCGCCGATGCCTCGGAATCTCGACTTCGTCCACGCAGCCGCCGTGCCGGTGGTCGCGGTCGAAGCGTTGCAGATGCTTTTCGAGTACGGCAGGCTGACGGCCGGTGAGACGGTGCTCGTCCAAGGCGGCGCTGGAAGTGTCGGAAGTTGCGTGGTTCAGCTCGCTCACGGGGCCGGTGCCACCGTGATCGGCACCGCAGCGGGCGCTGACGTGTCCCGAGTGAAAGAGCTCGGGGCAGACGAGGTGCTCGACTACCGCGCGGAACGCTTCGAGGATCTCGCCACTAACGTCGACCTGGTTGTCGACACGGTGGGTGGCGAGACGCAGGCCCGTTCCTTCTCGGTCTTGCGGTCGGGTGGACGCCTGGTGTCTTCAGTCTCGCAGCCCGATCAGGACGAGGCGGCTCGCCGCGGCGTTTCGGCCACCTTCTTCATCGTGGAGGTGACCCGGGAGCGGCTGACGTCAATAACAGAACGAATTGAAGCGGGCCGGCTCTCCGTGGAAGTCGGGGAAGTGCTCTCCCTGGCTGAGGCTCGTCTCGCCCACGAGATGTTGGAGGGCGCCCGCCACCGCAGAGGAAAGATCGTCCTTCGGACCGCCGAATAATCGACCGCGAATAGAAATCGATTACCGGCCCTGAGATGCCCGGCCTGCGCCCGGCCAGTCGGAATACGCGGCGTCAGCACTTCTGCTCGGGGACACGGCATTTCCACTTTGGCGTCTGGGGGTCCACCGAGGACTGTAAGAGTTCGCGTACTGCGGATCGATGCACCGGTCCGTGCATGTTCGCCCACTCAGTGGCTGGTCACCCATCACCGCTCCATCCAGCGGCGTGTGTTGAACCTCGCGGTGCTGGACGGTGTGATCGCGCACAACCCGGTCGGCGCTATCAGGGTTCGTGGAGCCGGGCAAGCTGACGAGGGCCTTCAAGGGTGCCGCTGCCAGGGCGGGGTGGCCTCCGGAGACGCGGCTCGACGACCTTCGCCATGCCTGTGCTTCACTGCTGCCGGCCGCCGGCGAGCATCCCAGAGTGGTCGTTGACCTGTTAGGACACAGCTCGACCAAGCTGACCACCGACACCTACAGGCACGTGCTCCCCACGCTCGCACGCAGCGCAGCTGACTGCGTCGATGCGCTGCTTGCTGGAGAGGAGTTGCCGTCGTGACTGCTGTACTACTGCTGTAGTCGGGGATCTGACCGTTCCGTCTTCGCCACGGTTCGGGCCTGTGTCGAGGTCAAAAGTGTGGTGCCGGCGCAGGGATTCGAACCCTGGACCAAAGGCTTAAAAGGCCCCTGCTCTGCCTGACTGAGCTACGCCGGCACGGCCCTGGCGAGAATACCTACCGTCGCCCCTCCTCCTTCGTGAAGAGGGCGAGCAGCTCGTACACCACGTGGGCGGCGGCGATCGAGGTCACCTCGGCGTGGTCATATGCCGGGGCCACCTCGACCACGTCAGCTGCCACGATGCGAAGCCCGGCCAGCCCTCGCAGCACGGCCAGCAGCTCGCGGCTGAGCAGGCCGCCCGCCTCCGGCGTCCCCGTGCCCGGCGCGAGCCCGGGATCGATGACGTCGATGTCGACCGACACGTAGAGCGGCGTGTCGCCGACGCGGTCCCGGATCTCGCGCGACACGGCCGCCGGGCCCCTGTCCGCGACGTCCATGGTCTGGATCACGTGGAAGCCGAGATTGCGGTCCTCAGTCAGGTCCTGGGGGGTGAACAGCGGTCCGCGGATTCCCACGTGCACCGACCGGTGAGGCGCCAGCAGCCCCTCCTCCGAAGCTCGCCGGAACGGGGTCCCGTGCGTGACCGCGGCGCCGAAGTAGGTGTCCCACGTGTCGAGGTGCGCGTCGAAGTGGACGACCGCGACCGGACCGTGCCGGCCTCTCACCGCACGCAGGAGTGGAAGCGCGATCGTGTGGTCTCCGCCGATCGAAACCAGATGCCCGTCGCCGGCCAGGAAGGGCGCCGCGCCCGCCTCGATCTCGCGGACCGCGGTGTCGATGGAGAAGGGATTGACCGGCAGGTCGCCCGCATCGACCACCTGCTGCGCGGTCAGCGGCTCGGCGTCGAGCGGGACGTGGTAGGGGCGGAGCAGGCGGGAACCCTGCCGGACGGCCTGAGGCCCGAAACGGGCACCCGGCCGGTACGTGACCCCGGAGTCGAACGGGATGCCGAGGATAGCCACGTCCCAGCGCTCGACCTCATCGAGACGGGGGAGACGGGCGAAGGTCGGCGCGCCGGCAAATCGCGGGACCACCATCGCGTCAAGCGGACCCCTGACGGGCTCACCTTCGGCCATCGATGAAACCTCCCGTCGCCGCTCTGAGCGACGACCAATGACAGCGGAGTTGCGTCCGCACCGATGTCGCCACCACGGCCTCGGCGCTCGCCGGGCCGGACACGACAGGAGATCGCGTCGGGTGCGCCCCGCATCCTACCCGGCGCGAACGGCCAGGTCGGCTGGACGCGCGAACAGGGCTCACCCTTGGGTCAAAAGTGGGGAAAAACCCGATGTGCTTCTCCCTGGGGAAGGTCATCGTGGTCGGCACGATGCGTTTTACCGACGAGCCGACTCACCTTTGGGAGATCCCCGAGCCGTCTCCGGTGGAGATCCCGGTGCCCAGCCATGATCCAGCAGTTCCCGAATCCCACCCCGTCCCTGCCTGAGGGCCTGATGGAGGCCGGGTGGCGGGTCCCGGTCGTCGGCTGGCGGACCTGGAGAGCGCGGCCGACGGCCGGTGGCGCGCTGTTGGAAGGCGTTCACACGCGGGAGAGTTGGGACTTCGGCACCACCCACGCCGGCTGCCGCCGGTGCCCCCCCTGGATGGCGAACCTGCACCCGATTCCGTCGGCGTCCTGCGAGTGCGGCCTGTACGCGTTCAGCAACCCAGACGAAGCGTTCCGCGATCTGAACCCTCCGGAGGACACGCCGGATGGCGAGAACCGGACGCAGCTGGTGGCGGGCGCCGTGATCGCGTGGGGCCGTGTCGTCCAACACGGGGGCCAGGGTTGGCGGGCCCAGCACGCCCGGCCGGTGGCCCTCCTCGACTCCGGCCACCCCTTGCTGGAGGCGCTGGCACGTCGCCACAAGGTGCCGCTGGTCTCGGCACGGGGGCTCCGCCTGCTGCCACTGGAGTACGGGGAGGCGTTCACCGGCTGAGACCGTATCGTCGGCCGGTGGAAGCCTGGCCGGCGGACGCCACCGCCCTGGCGGTCCTTCAGGAGTGGCTCGCGGACCTCGAGCCGGCCCAGCCACGCTGGAGCCCCGAGGACGTCGGGGGACTCCGCGTGGCGGGCGTCTTCGTCGCCGGCCCACGCGACCTGACCGGCCCCGGCGATGCGGGCGATCCGGGGTGGGCCGCGGCGGCCCTCCTGAGGTCCGGATCCCTGCTCGGTGAGGCCGTCGTCTCCGGGCGGCTGGGTGCTTCCTACCAGGCCGGCCTCCTCGCGCTGCGAGAGGGCCGGCTCCTGGAGCAGGCCGTGCGGGCTCTGCACACCCGGCCCGACGTCGTCCTGGTGGACGCGACCGGGCGGGATCACCCACGCAGCGCCGGGCTGGCCACACATCTCGGGTGGGCGCTCGATCTCCCGTCGATCGGCGTCACTGACCGGGCGCTGATCGACCCCGCCCGGTCGGTGCCGGTGCAGGCGGCACCGGGCGTGCGGCCGGTTCTCGTGCACCCGGCATGGCGCACCGACGCCGCCACCGCGGTGGCCGTGATCCGGAGCCAGCTGCGCGTCCGTACGCCGGCCCCACTGCGCGAGGCTCGACGTCTGGCGCGGCAGGCCCGGGCCGAGTCCGCCCCACCCCCCTCGCCATCTGTCGACAGATGGCCCGCTCAGGACCGCGATTTCTGACCATGTGTCGACAGATGGCCGCGCCCCATGCTGGGGGCGAGTCCTCAGGCGCGGCCCTGGCCCGTCCGCTCGTCCGCCGCCGCCTCCATCAGACCTTTCATGTAGCCGAGAGCGAACAGCCTTCCCATCACGCCGTAGCTCGGCCGATCGTTCGGCTCTCCGGCCATCGTCGGCACGTGATCGGGCCGCATCGGGCCGTCGAAGCCGACCTCGAAGTAGGTCCGCATCGCCTCCAGCATGTTGGTCTTGCCGTCGTCGTGGAACGTCTCCTCGAACTTCGCCGCGCTGCCGCGGATGTCGCGAAAGTGCACGAAGTGGATCTGGTCCAGATCGTGCCCGAAGAGACGGATGGTGGCTGGGATGTCCGCATCCATGGCGGCGAAGTTGCCCTGGCAGTAGGTGATGCCGTTGTAGGGGCTCGTCACCAGCTCGATCGCCTTGCGCATCGACTCCGGACTGCGGATGATGCGCGCGACCCCCCGGATCCGGGGAAGGGGCGGGTCGTCGGGGTGGAGCGCGAGTTTCACCTGTGCCTGCTCCGCCACCGGTACCACAGCCTTCAGGAAGTACTCGAGGGAATCCCAGAGCTGCTCGTCGCTGACCACACCGGCGCCCGTGAGCGGAGCGTCCTGCAGGTCTCTGTCGTCGTAGCCGGTGACCAGCGCGCCCCCACGAGAATGCACGCCGACCGACGAGCGCATCCAGCCGAACTCGGCCATCCAGTTCCAGCAGACGACCGGGACCCCGATCCGGCCCAGGTTTCGGAGCATGGTCAGGAAGCCTTCGATCTCCTCGTCCCGGCCCGGCAGCCCCAGCTTGGCGCGGTTCAGGTCAGGGCCACCGCCCTCCATCACCGAAAGGGTCAATCCCTCCTCGGCGAACCGATTCTTGAGACGCAGCAGAGGCATCAGATCCCAGGGCTTCTCACCGTGGTCGGCGAACGGGTTCTCCCGGGTGCCGCTGACGGCATCGGTGACGCCGGCCTGGCGCGCGAGCGCCCAGAGCGTGGTCGGCTCGGGCGGCAACATCTCCGCCATCCGGACCGGGATCGTACCCACGTGCATCCTGCGTTCCTCCTCGGTGGTGGTGTCTACGGCGCGGTCCAGCGGTCGATGACGGATCTCACCGCGGGCGTGCGACCGGCTCCGGCAGCGACTGACCCCAGGCCCGCCGCACCTGCGCCGAACATACACGCCGCCACGCCCTCGAACCGGCAGTCTGACAGGTGTAGCCTGGGCAAACTAGCTGGTCCCGATGACAGAGAGGGGAGGACGTCCATGGCGCTGTCGAGCAGTAGTGTGCTGAACCCGGAGCAACTGTCGCTCAGTGTGGAATCGCTGAAGAAGGAGCACGGGGCGCCTCCCTGGTCCGAGCAGATCACTGACAACGATCGGTTCCGAATCGTCGTCATCTGCCAGTCGCCCGGGCATCAGAACGACTGGCACTATCACCTGGCCGACGAGTGCTGGTACATCTACGAGGGCAGCCTCTCGTGGACCATGGAGGGCCGGGCGGAGCCGATCGTCGTGAACGCCGGCGACTGGATTCTCGCCCCGGCAGACGTTTGCCACTACATCCAGGTCCTGGGCGAGGGACCCGCGATCCGGATCGCGATCTCGTACACGGGCGAGTTCCATCGCCATGAGCGCGAGGGAGGCATGCCGCCCGCGCCGGCGGGCGCGCGCGTCGGATGACCTCGGCGCCACAGACGGAGGGCGGCACCGCGAGGCAAGTCACGGTCATCCCTCGATCGCTGCAAACCTTCACCAGCGGCGTCCTGGAGGCTGCCGGCACGCCCTCCGACATCGCGGCCGAGGTCTCGCACCACCTGATTGGAGCGAACCTCGCCGGGCATGACTCTCACGGAGTGCAACGCCTCGCGGCCTACGTCGACGCGGCCGTCAAGGGAGGCATCAAGGTCGACGCCCGCCCCGAGCTGGTGCAGGAGCGCGAAGCCTGCGCACTGTTCGACGCCCACCACGGCTTCGGTCATTACTCCAGCAAGGTCGCAATCAACTGGGCGCTGGAGCATGCCCCTCGCTATGGTGTGGCGAGTGTCGCGGTCGGGCGGTCGGGCCACATCGGGCGCCTCGGTGAGTACACCGAGTGGGCAGTGGCCCGGGGCTTCCTCGCCATCGTGACCGTGGGCAACGCGGGACCGACCGCGCGCTGGACGCTTCCCTTCGGAGGCCGGGCCCGGTTTCTCGGGACCAACCCCTGGTCGCTCGGTGCCCCCGCCGGCTCCGTCCCGTACGTCTACGATGCCGCCACCACCACTGTCGCCGAAGGGAAGGTGCAGCTGGCCCGGGCCCGAGGAGCACAGCTGCCGCCGGACTGCATCCTCGACAAGGAGGGGCTTCCGAGCACCAATCCCAACGACCTCTACGACGACGGGTTCATGCTGCCCTTGGGGGCCCGGGTGGCGGGGCACAAGGGCTACGGACTCGGCCTCGGGTCAGCACTGTTCGGAGCGCTGTCGCAGGGGGCAGAACCGGCCGATGCCTCCGAGGAGGGTTCCGCGGGCGGAGTCTGGATGCTGGTCGTCGACCCCTCGGCCTTCGGCGACGCAACCGCCTACCGCGCCCGGACCGAGAGCAGCCTCGCCGCGCTCAAGGAGGTGCCGCCGGCGACCGGCGTCGACGCGGTGCTGGTGCCCGGGGAACCCGAGACCCGCAGCCGCGGGCGTCGCCGTGCGGGGATCCCGATCCCGGGGCCGACCTGGGAGGCGCTGGCGGGACTTGCCGAGCGGTTCGACATCCCCGCCCCGGCCACGATCGAGGGATGAGTCAGGCGGCGGAACCCCGGGGCCGGCGGCAGGCGGTCCGGCAACATCCGGCGCCGTCACGAGGAGGGAGATGGACATCGAGACAGAAGCACCGAGCATCAGGCCCCCGGCTCTAGAAGGGGAGGTTGTGATCGCCTGCCTCGGCTCCATGTCGGAGGCCGCGGTCCGGTCGCTGGTGGCGGACGAGATCCCTCCCTCGCGGATTGCGATCGAAATGCTGGATGGTGACCTCCCACCGGCGACCGTGGACGACGTGCTCCGACGGGCCGACCTGGTGATCGCCGGCGGTCGCGGGATCCGCCTGGACGCGCGCACGCTGAGACTGTTGAGGCGGTGCCGCCTGATCCAGCAGCCGAGTGTCGGCTTCGATCAGATCGACCATCGCACGGCCGCCGCGCTCGGCATCCCGGTGGCCAACTGCGCGGGCTACAACCGGGACTCGGTCGCCGACTGGGTCATCATGGGGATGCTCAACGTGATCCGCCTCGGGCCGCAGGGGGACCGGATCCTCCGCGGCGGAGGCTGGGGCGCCCCTGCGACGGGTCGAGAGCTGGGGGCGATGACCGTCGGCATCGTCGGCCTCGGTAACGTCGGGAACGCCGTCGCCACCCGGCTGCGCGCGTTCGGGAGCTCGATCCTCTATCACGACATCGCTCCCCGCAGCCTGCCAGGCGCGGCGGCGGTGTCGCTCCCTGAGCTGCTGCGGCGTTCTGACATCGTCACGATCCACGTTCCCCTCGATGACGCCACCGCGGGCCTTATCGGCTCGCGGGAGTTCGCGACGATGCGCGAGGGGACGGTGTTCGTCAACGCGAGCCGGGGACCGGTCGTCGACGAGGCGGCACTGGTGGAGAACCTGCAGAACGGCCACCTCCGGGCCGCGGCGCTGGATGTCTTCGAGTACGAGCCGCTGGCGGCGGACTCCCCTCTGCGCGAGCTCGACAACGTGTTCCTGACCTCGCACATCGGCGGCAACACCGAAGAGTGCAGGGTTCGTGCGCGCGAGTTCGTAGGCACCAACCTGCGCCGGGTCATCGCGGGCCTGGAGCCCTTCAACGTGGTGAACGGCGTCGGCTTCCGCCGGCTGGACGCGGAGGTCTGACCGGTCGCCTGCATCCCTCGGCGAAAATGACGGGGATGCAGGCCTACACCGCCGAGGGATGGGCGGGCTTCTTCACCGCGGGTGCCGGCGCGGCGGCCGCGCTCGCCGGGCTCCTCTTCGTGGCGGTGTCCATCAACCTCCAGGCGGTGCTGCGCTATCCGGGTCTGCCGGAGCGGGCCGCGGAAGCGATCGAGCTGCTGATGGCCGTCCTCATCCTGTGCGCGCTCTGCCTGGTCCCTGGTCAGCCGTCGCGACTGTTGGGGGCAGAGCTGCTGCTGGTCACCGCGGTCGCCTGGGCAATGCAACTCCGGATCCATGTCGCCGCGGTTCGCGGCCACGTCAGCCCGAGCACCCGGCTGCTGGTGCAGCGGATCGCGATGGCGGAGATACCGATGCTGCTGCTCGCGATCGGCGGCGTGTCGCTCGTCGCGCAAACCGGAGGCGGGCTGTACTGGCTGGTGCCCGCCCTGCTCGGGTGCTTCGTCTCCGGTGTGTTCGACGCCTGGGTCCTGTTGGTCGAGGTGCTCCGCTGATGGGCGCGGGGCGGCCGCCGACCGCGGCTATCCCCCACTCCCTGAGCTGAGGTTCGCGTCGCGAAGGTGGTCCCCTGCGCCAGGGTTTCCACCGACGACAGGGCCTGAACAGGGCACGGTGCCGCCGAGACCTGCGCTCCCACGGAGGGGCTATTCGGGCCGAGTCCTTCGCTGGATCAGGATTCGCGTCAGCCTGTGCTTCCAGAAGTTGCGGCGTCGACGCCACTTGTCGGCAAGCGGGACGAGCAGCTCCGGGCAGTCCGCCTCATACCGCTCGAGCGCTGCCGTGAGATCGGTGTAGAGCTGAAGCCACATCCTGGCTTCGTCCTCGCTCTCGGTGTCCGAGGGGTCGCCTGGTAACCAAGACTCGCTCGCCGGTCCGCCGCTCCCTGTGGTCGTGGCGGGATCGTACTGCTCCAGCCTTTTGGTGTCCACCATTCGCAGGCGTCAGCGGTCTCCCGAGCGAGGGATCACCGTGGCTCCGCGCGCCCTACGGCGGGCGCCAGGCGATGCGGGCTGAGGCCGGTCAATCCGGCGCTCGCTCGCAGGGTGAAGGAGACCCCCCGAACCTGTGACCGCGGGCGGGACCCAGAGGTAACGGTCGAGTCGGCCTGACCCAGACGCCCTAGGGCCGCCTGGGTGTCTCTCAGCCGCAGCCGCCTCAATGCCCATTGCCCGTTCGCCTGCCGCAGGCGAAGTTGAATGCAGACGCATGAAGAACAAAGGACAACTTTCGCCTGACGGCAAGTGGCAATGGAACGGGCACACATGGCTCCCGCACACCCCCAAGCCGATCTCCCAAGACGGCAAGTGGCAGTGGGACGGGAAGACGTGGGTTCCCTACCCGCCGCCCAAGAAGAGCAACACATCGCCGTGGCTGATCGGCAGCATCCTCGGCGGCGTGCTCGTGTTCCTGATCGTGGTCGCGGCGATCGGGGCCGCCAGTTCGTCCGGCTCGGGGGGCGACAAGCACAAGACGGGGAGCAAGCCGGTGGCGGCAGCACCAAAGACGACCCCCAAGCCGACGCCGACCGGCACGCCCGCGACACCAGCGCCGAGCAGCACCCCGAGCAGCGCGCCGCCGCCTGCGAAGCCCGCATCGACGCCCAAACCGCAGCCGACCCTGCTGTTCTCGGCCAGCGGTACTGAATCCGGCGAGTCACAGGCATTCACTCCGCCCCAGCACTACGAGGTTCAGTACGCCTGGCAGTGCGACCCCTCCGAGGGCTCGGGCAACTTCATCATGTCCACCGATGACCAGAACGGACAGTCGGAGTGGGACGGCGTGGACGTGGACCGGCTTGCGGTTTCGGGGAACGGCACCGCGGACGGCTACAACTTCGGCGGCCAGCACGACGTCCACATCGCGGTCATCTCGGAGTGCAACTGGAGCATCAACGTGCTGGCGATGCCGTCGTAAAGCAGACCGAGGACGGCACTCGCCCGGACTGCCACACACTGAAGCCGCGGTCGACACCCAGAGCCGCGCGAGCCGCCGCTTGCTTGTCCTGCGTTCGCGTGCAACGCGGGCGCGCGTCTCGGCCCCGTCCGACTGCCTGATGGCTGCTGCAAGAATCCGCCGATCCCTTGTGAGACGGTGAGCCGACCTGCCGGCACCGCGCGAGAGCGGGGAACGAGCGTGGTTACGTCGCTGCGCCGCTCGACCGCCGACCTGTGATCAGGTGGAGGATGAGCACCAGGATCACCGCGCCGACGACGGCAACCACGATGCTGCCGATGAGCCCGACTGACGTCCCGGGGAACAGAAGGCCGATCAGAAACCCGCCGATCAGGGCACCAATCAGGCCCACGACCAGGTCGCCGATGATCCCGAAGCCGCCACCTTTCATGAGGTGCCCGGTAAGCCATCCGGCGATTAGCCCGACGATGATCCAGCCAACGAGGCCGCCTGGATTCAGCTGCATGAATATGGGTCTCCTTTCGCGTACCGAGAAATCGAAGGCAACGGCGGGACGCCCCGTTGTGCCGCTCGCCACCGGGAGGGTGTCGTTTCCGCGGACGGGACGAACGGTTGCAGTGATGGTATCATGATTGCGCCCATCTGAGTAACATTATAGGGACTAATCGATAAGAGCGGAGGTTGACAGGATCCGCTCACTGTCGAACGCGCGACGCAAGCTCGATCGCCTTCCCCTGCGTCAGGCGCCGCGTCCGTCGACGGCCATCGAATGGAGGAGGATTGCACGTGATCGTCGACTGCACCGACTACCGCGACGGGCATCGTCAGACCGATGCGATGGATGTCGAGCGGGCGGCGCAGATGAGCCGCCGCGAGAATGAGACCGGCTTCGTCTGGGTCGACCTATTCGCGCCCAGCGACGAGGAGCTGGTGGCGGTTCAGCGGGAATTCGGTCTCAACGGGCGCGCCATCGAGGATGCTCAGGCGTTTCAGCTGCGACCCAAGTTTGAGCAGTACGACCAGCCCGGCATCCTATTCGCGGTACTGCGCTCCGCGTCCTACGTTGATGAGCGCAAGGAGGTCGAGTTCGGCGAGGTTTCCATCCTCCTCTCCGGACACTTCGTGATCTCGGTGCGCCGCGGACCGGCAAGCGACCTCGACGGCGCTCGCCTGCGGCTGGACCACCGGCCTGATCTGGCCGCCCACGGGTCCAGCAGCGCCCTCTGGGCGATCCTCGACGAGATGGTTGACGACTATGTCCCCGTCATCGAGGCACTCGACCACGACCTCGATGAGGTCGAGGACACAGTGTTCGCAAGGTCGGCGGCAACCACCGAGCGGATCTATCACCTACGTGGTGAGGTCAGCGGTTTCTATCGTGCGGTGCACCCACTATTGGGTCCGCTGGACAGCCTCCAGCGCGGCGTTTACGCCCAGGTGGACGAGGCCATGGTCCCGTTCTTCCGCGACGTCGGCGACCACCTCAAACTCGTCGATGAGGAGGCAGCGGCGGAGCGCGACGCCCTGGGAGCGGTCCTGCAGGCCAACATCGCGGTCATCTCACTTCACCAGACCGAACTTGGCGTGCGTCAGAACGACGCCATGAAGCAACTCACCGTGATCGCGACGATCTTCCTGCCACTGTCATTCATCGCCGGGTTTTTCGGGATGAACTTCGGCTGGTTGGTAGGGCATATAACCCCGTTCTGGGTGTTCGCCGTTTTCGGCCTCGGTAGCCTCCTGGCCTCCTGCGTCGTACTCTACGTGTGGTTTCGGCGCACCCGCATGATCGGGGGCGGCACCTCGGCGCAGCCGTGACGTCGATCCGATGAACGAGGCCTGTCGTCATGTTGGTTCCAACTCTTCGACGCCTTTCATTGAGCGCGGCCGCCCTCGGAATGGCGAATCGGCACAATGCCGATATCGACGCCGACCTGGGCTTCAGAAGTGGGGGGGCAGGTGATTGAGCACTGTCGGAAAAGGACCGGCTCGAACCGCGCAGTTCGAACTGATTGAAGACAAATGCGGCAACCGGTTCGCAACCGAGGTGTGGACGGAGGCTTGCGAGTTCCAGGACGCGATCGAGGAGTCCGAGGCATCTGGCGTCGCTGGCGGGGCGAAGAGGCAGCTCGGCCGTGAGGCGGCGGCGGAGTCGGGCGCGGAGGTCGCAGAACAAGATCGTCTGAATCAAGCGGACGACGGACGACGGGACGAACCGCGTCCCACCGCTCGCTCCGGTGCGTCCGCGACGAAGGTTCCGGCGTGACGTTGGCGACCGGCTTCATGGCGCACAAGTTCATCTCTCGGGATCCCGGTCAACGCGCTGACTCCGTGCTGAGGTGCTCAGCAGGCCGCTTCGCCGATCGCCGGTGCCGACCTCAGGGCGCCCCGGGCCGGGCCCGATCACGGGGCTCGACCGGCCCAATGCCGTTCGGGGGGTTGTCACCTCCCGGGGGTGGCACCGCGCGAGCAGCACCTTCGCCGGCGGCGATCAGCGGATCCGTGCCTGTCGGTGGAACTTTGTGCCGCCGGGTGGCTCCCGGCTCGGCTCGCGGGGTGTCGATGAGATCGGAGCGCCGTAACGCCCGCCAGCCCGCGATCACGAACGCCTGCAAGAGACCCGCCGCGGGGGCGCCGAAGAGCGCACCCCAGACTCCAAAGAGGTCGGTACCCACCAAGAGCGCAACCAGTGACACCGCGGGATGAATGCCGACCGCCTTACCCATGATGCGCGGGCCGACCAACTCACCTTCGATGAAGTGCAGAGCGATGAACCCCGCTATCACGATGATCGCCTTCAGCAGGCCCACGGTGCCCAGTGCCAGGCCGAAGCAAATGGCGCCGGAGATGAAGACGCCGAACACCGGGATGAACTCCATAAAGAAGGCGATCACCCCCAGCAATACCGCGTACGGGACGCCGAGCGCGAACATCAGTATGGTGACCAGGACGCCCACCAGCAGAGCGAGGATCAGCGTCCCTCGGACGTACCCGCCGATGATCTGATTAACCGTGCTGATGAAGGTGGAGACGCGCCGTCCCCAGCCCACGCCGGCCCCCGCACCCCGCATGAGCAGTGCAATGCGAGGACCGTTGGCGGTCAAGTAGACGCTGAGTATCAGCGCGATGATGGCGCTGATGGCCCCGTCAGCGACCTCCGTCACAGTCGAGATCGCGCCTGAGGCGATGGTGCCTCCTGCCTTCTGAACTTGATCGATGGCCGCTCCCCGCGCGGCGTCGAGCTGCCGGACACCGATGCCGAACGGCCGCAGCAACGCGAGCAGCCTAGGTTGCATCTGCTGAGCCTGATTGAAGTACGACGGGATGTTATGAGCGAGCTGGGCGATCTGACCAGTGGCCGTGTAGCCGACGAACCCAAGCATCCCGAAGATGACGATCAGGCCGATCAGATAAGAGATGGCGATTGAGACGCCCCGTGGCATCCATGGCAGGAACCGCCCGAGAAGGCCGACCAGCGGGGTGATCGCGTAGGCGATGACGGCCGCCAGGACGACCAAGATCACCTCCTTGATGACCCGACCCAGGGCTATGCCGACGACGAAGATGACGGCAAACCAGGCCAGCACCAGGATCGGCACGAGAACAGCTCGTATCCAGCTCCACTGGCGATCGGTCAACATGGGGACGAACGGCATACGTGCTGGCTGACGGTCGCGAATCGTCCGCATTGGGGTAGCGACGCTTTGCGCAGGGTCACACGCACCCCCGGTGACCGCGCATTACACTTGATATCACCACTAGAATGATACGGGGCCAGCGGGGTCACCGCAATTCTGCTCGGGGCTGCCCGGCACCCCGGCCGCTCCGCAGATTCTGGGCGATTGGGCCCACGGCTCAGGTGAGGCGATCCCGGGCGGCTGCGCGTCCAAAGCGTCGCGCTCCCACTCCTCCGCCGGCGCCCGCAGGCTCGCCGCCGAAAATGGGGCAGCACCTCCTTCTCGCAGGCGCGGAAGAACGCCTCTTGGTGCCGCCGATCTGCTGCGCGTAGAGCTCGTCGACACCGGCGTTGCGAAGCGCCGGATAGCCTCGTGGTGCCCGTCGAGGTCCGGTCCGCAGGGCACGGTCTCCCCCACCATCTCGGGTGTCACCAGGCTGGACGCCTGCTCGAAGTGCTCCGGCGTGGGAGCACCTGCGCCAGCTCACCGGGCAGCTGCTCGTTGGGCCAGATCCGGTGGTCGGTGGGCAGCGCTGCCCACGGCGTCGGCGCCGTAGCAGACCTTGAGCCCGGTCTGTACCGGCTTTGTCCCCGCCGCCCGCAGTGCGAAACCGCTCCACCATCTCCGGTCGAGGGGCGACCAGGCAATAGCCGTCACCGATGCGCGCGGCCAGCCGTGCCGAGCGAGGCCCGAAGCCCGAGACACAGATCGGCGGCGCGGTGGAATGGCGCGCGCACCACGCCTGGGCGACCAGATCCTTGGGGGTCGAACTCCTCGCGGGCGAGGAAGTAGCCGATTCGCATCGCGTCATCTCCTCGGACCAGTCAGAGAATCTGATATAAACGATATCAAGAACTGCCGCATTTGGCGATACCATCAAGTCCACTTAGAGGCGGCGCACTAGACGCCTGCCACCGTGGGCACATTCGACGGAGGTGGTCATCGCACGGCTGCGCCGGATCGCGTCCGTTCTCGCGTTTGGGTCAGCATTTGGGTCAAAGACCACCTCGGCGCCCGGTTTCGAACCCAAAAAGTGGTGACCCCGGCGGGGTTCGGCCCATCCAGGACAATCCGGCGCCGCGAGTTCGCGTGGCGTAACCGTGGCTCCGCCAAGGTGGCGTCCGGGGCGAGGGATGAATGTCGAAGACTTGATCGAGCATCTGCGGAAGATGCCCCAGAGCTACCCGGTCTTGGCCGAGGTGTTCGCGTGGGGCAGTGACGAGATGGCTGCGGGACGTGGTCGAGTACGTCGACCTGGTCCGCGAGGAGGTCCGGCTCTCATGAGCTGTTTGGAGAACAGCCGATCCAGCCTCAAAGAGGCGATCAAGACCGTGGAGCGGTCGCGCCTGGAGCTGCTCCCGGTCGAAGGAACCCGTCCGATGCGCGACGCCTTGCAGGCGTTGGGGGCCGACCTCGAGGACCTCTTGGTCCACCTCGACCGGTTCGCTGGCCGCCGCGTGCAATCCGACGAAGACCGCCATGAGCTCACCGCCGCCGGCGAGCGGCTCCACAAGGAGCGGATTGAAGGAGGTTGATCGTGACCCTTCTGGCAGTGGCGGCAACCACGCCGCAGCAGATCATCCAGAACTTGGGGGGGCTGGTCGCGGCCTGCCTGGTCCTGGTCGTCGGGCTGCTCGTCCTCAAGCACCTGTCGAAGATGAACGTCTTCAGCATCATCATCACAATCGCGCTCGCGGGCATCGCCTACCTCGCGATCAACGGGTCCCTGATCACCGACGTCGCTGGCTGGTGGCAGTCGATCGGGCTCTGATGCAGGTCTTCACGTCGAAGTTCCGGATCCAGCGTCAGTTCTGGCACTTCATGAACCTGGTCCTCCCGTTCCCTCTGACCGTATGGCCATTCGTGGTCGCGTTCCTGGCCTTCTTTTTGCAGCTGCAGTTCGTGCTGCGCTTCTACACGATGGTGCTGCCATTCCCGCTCAACGTCTCCCTCATGGCCGGGGTGGCCATCGGCGTCTACAAGCTGCTCGACCGCCCGCAGGTCGCCGGCATGCCGCTCACGACCTGGCTGCAGCTGAATCTGACCTGGCTCGTCGAGCCGAAGGTGATGGTGGACGAGCTCGCGGGGGCGAAGGAGGCGGCCGGCCGGCGAGACCGTCTCCGCTGCTGGTCTCCCCGGGGCGAGTTGCGATGAGGTACGTCGCCGACGGCCTGATGGTCCACGACAAGGTGGGCCCCACGGCCTGGTTCCGCCTCACCACTCACCGGCAGGAGCTCCTGTCGCACGGCCAGTGGGAGCAGATGACCGACCGCCACGTGCAGCGTCTGGCCGCCCTGATGGGCTCCGAATGCCAGATGCTCGGCGTCCACCGCGCCTACTCGGTTGACGAGTGGAGGCTGCGCCTAATGGCGGCCACGCCGCGCCCCAACCCTGGCTACTTCGAGGAAGTCGGGAAAACGGCCGCGCGGCTCCAGGACTACGAGTCCGGCCGCGAGGTCTACCTCGGAGTGCGACTGATCGAGAACGCAGCGACCGGCTGGCGCCAGAAGTTGGGGCTCAACAAGGCTCCGCAGTGGATCACGGCCACGATGCCGCGCCCCACCGACCAGCAACTGGGGGAGTTCGGCCGTCTGGCTCAGCGTGCGCTGAACCGCGTCCAGGCGGGCTCTCTCGGCGCGCGACCTGCCTACGCGGAGGAGATCCGCTGGCTATTGCGGCGCACCTACTGGCGCTCCCTCCCGATGCCTCTCGGGGAGCCGCACCGCCAGGCGTGGGGCGGTGAGTCGCACGCCCTGCTAGACGGCGCCAAGGTCGAGAATCACTACCACTCGCTGCACGTCATCCGTCGCGACGGCCAGGACTTCTGGGTCGCGGTGCTGGGATTCTCACGTGTACCGGAGCAGTTCGGCGACGGCGCAGAGGGCGACATGGCGGCCGGATGGCTTCACCTCGCCAGCGAGCTTTCCTTCCCGGTCGAATTCCAGGTCCGCTATCGCGTCCTGCCACGCCCTGAGGCGGTCTCAGCCGTGCAGGCGGTCACCGCCCGCGTTCGCGGCCAGGTCGACCACATCCGTGAAATCCCGGGCGCGACGGTGCCGTGTGCGCTCGAGGAACAATTCCAGCAAACGGACGACATCGAACACTCGGTGAAGGTGCTACGCCAGACGCTGGTCAAGGCGTGGCCCCGACTGATCGTCGCCGCGTCCTCAGAGCAGCAGCTCGCCGAGCGCGTCCAGGACACGGTCGACCACTTCCACGACGAGCTGGAGATCGACCTCGAGTCGCCGGCGGGTGCGCAGCGGAAGCTCTTCTACGAGTGCATGCCCGGGGTGCCCTTCGAGGCGGTGAACAAGGGCATCTACGGCCAGGAGATGGCGCTCAAGACGCTCGCCGGGTCGGGTGCTCTCATCGCGACCGCGCTCGGAGACCCAGACGGCCCTTACGTCGGCGTCACCACCTCCGACAACATCCCGGTCCACCTGGACCCGCACTACGCCAGCCGCGCCGACGCCGCGACTCTGATGGTGCTCGCCGGCGTGCTCGGGCGAGGCAAGTCGGTGCTCGCGATGAAGACGATCTGGTGGGACCGCTTGCGGGGAGCATCGGCAGCGATGGTGGCTCCCGAGGGCTGCCCGCGCGGGTTTCTCGACCTGTGCCGGCAGGCCGGCCGCGTCAACGAGGTATGGCTCGATGACGACCAGCAGTCAGGCAACGTCTCGCTCGACCCGTTCCGGATCATGTCGGACGCCTTCGAGGGCGCGCAGCTCGGCGGCGACCATGATGCAGACGCTCCTGCCCTGGGGTCAGACGTCGGCGGTCAAGACGGCGATCCTGGCCGCGGTGTCGCAGGAGGCGGCCGCGCACGGCCAGAGCGCCAGCCTGCTCGGAGCCGTCCGCATGCTGCGCGCCGAGCACGGCGGGACCGAGGGCACCAAGGCCGCGGCGGACGTACTCGAGTTCATGTCACGGTGGCCAGTGGCGCGGATGCTGTTCCGCGAGACCGACACCCAGGTCGACCTGGCCAACGCGCTGACCGTGCTCCAGTTCCGCGGGCTCAAGCTGCCGAAGGGCGACGTCTCGCCCGAGCGATGGACGGAGCAGCATCGGATCGCCACCGCAGCCATGCACGCCATGATCGCGATCGCGTCCAGCATCTCGGACGTCGGCGGCCCCTCGCACCCCAAGCTCAGCTTCTACGACGACGCTCAGGTCGTCCTGGCGAACCCTGATGGGCGCGCAACCATCGACGCGATGGTGCTCCGCGGTCGGAAAAAGCACGAGACCCCGATCATCGCCACCCAGAACGTAACCCACCTGCTCGCGGACTCGGTTTCGGAGCAGAACACGCTGCTCTCGAACTGCGCGATCGCCATCGTGTTCCGTCTGCCGGACGCGGAGGAGGCGAAGGCCGCCTGCCGGCTGCTCCACATCGAGCCGACCCCGGAGAACGTTCGCCACATCCAGACGCTCGGCCCGGACCGCGAGCCCGGCCGGCCGCTCCCCTACTCGGTGTGCCTGATCCGCGACCTCAACGGCAACGTGGGTGAGGTCCAGGTGGACATCGAGCGGGAGGAGCTGCGCCAGGCGCTGAACACCACGCCGCAGTTGGAGGTGGTGGCCTGATGCTCGCGGCAATCGCGCGACTCATCCTCTGGTGGATCGCCAGCGGTGCGCTAACCGTCGGGAGCTACTTCCAGATGTCGCTCGGGATGCGCGACGACTACCTCTCAGACATCCTCGTTGGCGGCGCCGCGGTCATGATTTGCTGCCTCTGGCTGTTGGTGCTGGTGTTCGCGACTCTGGAGGCGTTCGGAGTTGGTCCGCCGATGCTCCTGCACACGGTGGTCCAGGTGGTCGAGCAATGAACCGCATCCGCCGGGTGATCGTCGTCCTCGGTTTCCTGGTCCTGTCGGCCGGGATCCAGAACGCACTGGCGGCGACACCGGCCTCCGGGCCTCCAGCGACGTCGCAAGGCGGTGCCAACACCTTCATCGAGCCCCCCTCTTCGGAGTCGGGCCAGACGCTGCTTTTCCAGCAGTACGGGATTCAGGATTACACCGGAATCACGGGCGCAAACGGTTCAGGCGGGATCGGCGAGCTCAACGCGCCTAACGACGTCGGGAACATCTTCGCCACCATCTGGGCCGGGTCGCTCTATGTGATCGGCTTCATCGCCACCCGGCTTGTCGAGTGGGCCTTCTCCCTCGACATCGTGTCCTCGCTGGGTGGCGTTATCGACCAGTTCACGCACTCGCTCGAGGGTGGGTTCTACGGTCCCTACCTGCCGGTTGTGCTGCTCATCGCGGCCGCCATCTGCGCCTACCTGCTGCTGGTTACGACCCGCTTCATGCGCGGCATCGGGGGGCTCCTCTGGGCGGGTGCAGCGGTCGCGCTGGCAACCCAGCTGTTCATCTCCCCCGCAGGAATGCTGGACCAGGTCGACGGCTATACGACCGGCGTCACCCAGGCGTTCGTCATGGGCGCGGCGCAAGACACCGGCACCAACCCCAACAGCTTCTACAACCCCTCCGACGCCACCAATTACGAGGTCCAGGTGCTGGCGAACCAGCTCTGGACGGTCGCGGTCTACGACCCCTGGACGATGGTCGAGTTCGGCTCCGTGGATCCGCGGGTCAACGGCGACCAGCTCGGTGTCGAGCTCCTCAAGCAGAACGACGGGCAACCCAACAACTACAACCAGGACATCCAGCAGGCGCCGCAGTGGATGGAGGACTGGGCGAACGGCAACCAAGGCGTGCCTCGCATGCTCTTCGCCGGCGCGGTCGCCCTGTCCGGCCTGCTGATGCTGTTCCTGACGGTTCTGATCGCGCTCGCGGTCATCGTGGCGCAGCTGGCGGTGATCCTGATGGGCTGCCTCACGTTGCCGTTCTGGCTGCTCGCACCCCTCCCCGTCTTCGGCATGCGCCTGGTCATGAAGTGGATCGCGGGGATCGTGGTCGGCTTCGCAGTCTCCACCATCGGGACTCTGTATTTGATCCTGGTGCTGGTCCTCCTGGGGGCGGTGAACAGCCTGGCGGCGCAGGTGGGGCTGATCACGGTGGGGCTGCTCGACATCGCCCTGCTGGTGGTCGCGCTCTGGCTCCGCAAGACCATGTTCTCGATCGGCAAGCACACCGCGCGGCTCCCGATGGCACTCGCCAACGTCTCGCCCGGCGAGGCCGGGCACGAGGTCGACGCTCCCCACGCGGTGGTACGTCACTCGCACGCCACCATGGGATCAGCCGGCCGTTCCGTCATCAAGCCGCTCTACCCTCAGCCGCAGGCCGCGCTTCCGGCTTCCAGCTCCACCACCCCGACCGCCATGGTCACCTCCAACGGCGCGGCCCGGGCGGCAGTCTCCACGGGAGCCAAGAAGGCGGCCACCGCGGCTGCTGGGAAGGCCGCTATCGCGAAATCCGGGGCGGGGGTGGCCGGTAAGACCGGAGCGAGCGCGGCGGGGACGGCTGGGCTGGGAGCCGCCACCGCGGGCGGTGCGGTCGCCGCCTATGCCGCGCTCAGAACTGGCCAGGCGGGGATCCAAGCCTACGAGGGCCTGCGCCGGCGGACGGTATCGGCGGTATCCGGTCACCTCGGCCACCCCATCGCGCCAGGCGAGCAGCCGCTTCGCCACGAGGCCAAGGACCCGCTGGTCGCGCACGCGGTGTGGCAGTACGGCCAGCACCTGCACCGCGTCTCCAAGGGGGGCACCAAGCCGCTCCAGGGGCAGCGCGTCAAACCGCTGGACGGCGAGGGGAAGGGGCCGGTTCATGCCGGTCCGGCGCCGTCCATCGTCACCACGACCCAGAAGGGCAAGACGCGCACGGAGCCGAAGAAGTGACCCTCGGCCGTACGGTCGGCGTTGTCCTCGGCTTGACGGCGGGTGCCGTCGTGATGGTGGTGGTGATCGCTGTCTCGGTGCTATTCCCCAGCGTGGGACCGGCCGCCTCGACGACGACCACCAGTTGCACCACCACCACGGCGACCGGCAAGCTCTCGGCCGCCCAGGTCGCCTCATTCGCCTACGCGGCTGGCTTCCGTGGCCGAGCCCTAACGATCATCACCGCGATCTCGATGCCAGAGAGCGGCGCCGATAGCTCGGCGGTCCAGCAGAACGAGCCGCCGGCGTTGACCGGCGTCGGCCTCTTTCAGATCACCCCAGGCACGACCGCTGACCTCGACCCGTTCACCAACGCGAAAGCCGCATATGCCAAGTACGTCGCCGCGGGCGACCAGTTCACGCCCTGGACGACCTTCACGGGCGGCGAGTATCTGGGATGGATGGGTTGGGCTGCCGCTGGCGTGGCTGACATGAGCAGCTCGGGGCTCTCCTGTCAGGCTTCCCCGTCGACGTCGGCCACCCAGCTCGACGTCAGCGCCGGCCAGCTCGGCCAGGTGGTGCAGGAGGCCACGCCGCCCGGTCTGCCGAGCACCTTCGATTCCTACCCGTACGGGCAATGCACGTACTGGGCCGCGCTTCACGCTGCGGTTCCCCCCTACCTCGGCAATGCTGCCGACTGGTGGGCCAACGCCGCCGCCGCGGGTCTGCCGGAGAGCCCGACACCAGCGATCGGCGACGTCGTGGTCTACGGGGCTGGCGGGGGCTATTCGAGTGATGGACACGTCGCCGTGGTGATCGCCGTCACCGGGCAGACGTTCGCCGTGACTGAAATGAACTACCTCGGGGAAGGCATCGTCGACGAGCGCACCAGTTCGATGGCCGACGTTTTGGGGTTCGTCGGATGACGGTCAAGGAGCCGAACTGGCACACCAAGCACAACGGCGAGATGCTGAGGATCGAGGCGTCGCTCCAGAAGGAGTGGGCCGCGCTGCCGGTCGACTTGAAGGTGGTCGTGTTCCTTCTCGCGGTGCTCGGCGTGGTGGTGGGCGCGGAGTGGCACAACCGCTATCGGATCGACGCTTGGTACCACGCGCACCAGCGGCCGGTCATCGTGGCGGCGGTGCTGGTCGCCCTGGTAGCCGCCTACCCGGTCGTTCTCCTGGTCCGGCGTCACTGGCGTCACCAGAAGGTCGAACGCCATCTCGACCGCATCAAGCAGCTGCAGCAGAGCCAGGCGCGCATCGACTCGGGGCTCGGATTCGCCGGCAGCACCATGACCAACCGTCTGCTCGAGCGAGAGCGGCAGAAGCTCGCCAAGCGGCTCAACCAGACCCCGCCACCCAAGGACGAGGAACCGGAGGAGAAGCTCGCCCAGCTGCCGGACGTCATTCCGTGGGAGCGCCCGAAAGTTCATTCCTGCATGGATCCCGCGGTCGTTGGCGGTTACGGGCGAGACGTCCCGATGCGGATCTGCCTGACCCCCGCGCCCGGCCAGCAGCTGAACATGCTGGTCGCCGGCATGTCGGGCTACGGCAAGACCACCCTGATCAACCTCCTGATCGCCAACTACGCCTACTGCCGGGACGCCGTGATGGCAGGGATCGACGTCATGGGCGGCGGGTTCCATCGCTGGCGGAGGCTCTTCGTTGATGGCTGGTACGCCGACAAGGACGAGGACGTCAAGCCGGTGCTGGACCGAATCAACGAAGAGATCGAGCGGCGGGCTCGCCATCTCAAAGCCAAGCAGGACCGCGACGAGGAGCCAATCTGGGATCCCCGTGTCGATGGACCAGACGTTTTCGTCTTCGTCGACGAGGGTGCTGACCTGGTGGGGATCCCCGACGCCTATGACGTCCTGTTTCAGGTCGCCCGCAAGGGTCGCAAGTACGGCGTCCACGTGATCTTCGCCACTCAGCGGCCGTCTGCCGACGTCATCCCGACAACGCTGCGCTCCCAGCTTCAGGTGCGCGTCAGCCTGCGGGTCATGGTCAGCACGGATGCAGAGGTCATCTTCGGTCCCGGCTCCGTGTCGGCTGGCTGGCGACCGCATGAGATCCCGCGCGACGGCCGCGGAATCGCCGTCCTCGAGGTCCCCACCTCTGATGTGACGCAGGACCCGGGCCGCACCATCCGGATGCTCCCCGATCAGGTCCGGCTCGTGGTGGAGGATCGCGCCGGCCAGCAGCCGCCACTAGGCTCCGAGCCGCCTACGCCGCCGCCTACCGAGGCTCCCCCGTCACGAAAATCGGGCGAGAGCATTCCCTGCAAGGTCTGCGGCGAGCCGTTCCCGGACCTCGAGGCGGTCACGAATCATTGGCGGGAGACCCACTCCGCGAAGGCGCTACATGCCGCCGCCGCACCCGCGGCTCCCCCCGAGGGCCTCTCCGACAAGCAACTCCAGTCCTGGGCTCGCAAGAGGACGTGGGAGCTCCTTCGGATCGGCGAGGTCCGGCCGCGCCCGCCGGTCTGCGAGAACGGGTGCGGCACCGCCCTCACCCGCTACGACTACCCGCACCATTGGGACTACAGCGACCCGACCTATATCGCGTGGTTCTGCCGCCCCTGCCATGACGAGGCCGACGTCGAGCGCCGCCAGAAGGAGGGATCCAATGGCTGGACCAAGGCGCAGGCTGCGGAGGCGCTGGAGCTCTACGAGAAGGGCTCTACGTGGAAGCAGGTCGCGGAGCATTACGGGATCACCGAACGAGCCGCCTACCAGCGGTGCCGCCGGGCGTTTCCTGGACACGCCGGAATCAAGACTCGCGAGCAAATCCCGGCCAAGCGCGGTGAGTAACCCGTTTCTCGCGAGCAAACAGGCGGAATCGAACTTGAAATCGCTTAAAAGAGCAGATGGTTTCACTCACGGAGATAAGGAAAAGATTTGAGAACAAACCATGACTGCGGAGGGCGCGCCGGGCGCATGATGAGTGTCATGGTTGGGCCTGGGCCGGGCACCGCCGGCATTCAGGTGGTCGGCGACGTCATTGGGTGGGTCGTGTTGGCCCTGATCGTGCTGGTGATCGTTGGCTTCGCCCTTCGCCCGTGGCGGCGGCGACGACGAGCGGAGGCTTTGGCTGCGGCAATGGTTGCCCGCGACAAGCAGCGCGAGCTGCTGCAGCTGGAGAGCCTGCGCGGGATCCCGGACTTGGCGCCCTTCGAGACCTACACCACCGAGTGGGAATGGGAGGAGGACCTGCAGCGCAAGACGTTCATGGGCTACAAGGTGCTGGAGCTCAACCGCTTCCCCCACGCGGACGGCTCGGACAACGAGGTCCAGGTCCAGTGGCAGGGCGACCCGCGTGACCTTCAGCGCGCTAAGCGTGAACTCCAGCGAGCGGAGCGCCAGTCGGTGGGAAGAACCCCCATCTAGTCCGCAGACTTGGCATCGACCACGCCCTTGAGCTGGTCAGGTTTTTCCCTGGGACCTGTATGCCCTGACTGTCGGTGCTGCGATTTGGAAAGTGAGCCGTTCCCCCGGCCGCAGCTCGCGGGTCTCGCCGCCGGCCGCGACCAAGGCCGAGCGGTCAGTCGGCTCCGTCCCCGCCGAGACGCTGAGCTGCGAACCCTCGATCTCCGCTCGTAGCTGCATGCCCCTGAAGCGCATCGGCAACACGAGGCCCTGCAGGCGGTCCAGGAGCCGCGGGGCGAAGTGCAGCACGTGGCCGCGCACGTCGGCGCCCAGGTAGGCCCGCTGCAGGAGATCGAGGGTCCCCGCCATCACACCCATGTGGATCCCCTCCTTCGTGGTCCCGCCCTGGACATCGCCGGTGTCGCTCGCAAGTGCCTCCCGGTAGAGCTCCCACGATTGCTGGGGGTCCACCTGCGCGAAGAGGTAGGCGTGGACGACGAAGCTGAGCGTCGAGCCGTGCGAGGTGCGGGCGGCGTAATAGTCGAGGTTGCGCCGCAACGTGTCGTCCGGGTAGGGGTAGCCGAGCCGCTCGAAGATCTCACTTAGCTCATCTTCCGAGAAGAGGAAGAACAGCATCAGCGCGTCAGCCTGCTTGGAGACGCGATAGCGGTCGGGCGAGTCGCCCTCGGCGCGCAGGATGCGGTCCAGCCGCTGGATCGAGCCGTAACGCGCTCGATAGGCTTCCCAGTCCAGCTCCGCCAGCCTCTCATAGCCCTCGAACTGGCTCAGCACGCCGTCGTGGAACGGCACGAACATGCGACGGCTGATGTCCTCCCAGCGGCCTACCTCGTCGTCGCCGAGATCGAGCGCCGCCCGCAGCGCCTCCCGACGCCCCTCGGGGAGGCGTTGCAGCACCTGGCCGGCGACGTCGAGCAGCCAGGCGACCATCACGTTGGTGTAGGCGTTGTTGCGCAGGCCCTCCGCTTCAGCTCCCGGGTACGTCTCGTGAAACTCGTCTGGGCCCATGACGCCGTGGATCTCGTAGCGCCCACGCTCGGGGTTGAAGTGCGCCAGGGATCCCCAGAAGCGCGCGATCTCGAGCATCATCTCGGCCCCAAACCCAAGAAGGAACTCTATGTCGCCGGTCGCGCGGTAGTAGTGCCAGATGTTATAGAAAATCGCCGCGTTGACGTGGCGCTGCCGGTGGCTCAGATCGGGATCCCAACGCCCCGAGACGGGGTTCAGGTGCACCGTCTGCGTCTCCTCTCTCCCATCGCTTCCGCTCTGCCAGGGGTACATGGCACCGCGATACCCGGCGTCCTGCGCCCGCGCCCGCGCCTCGCCCAGCCGGCGGAAACGGTAGAGAAGCAGCCCCCGCGTGATCTGGGGCAGGCGGTGGTTCAGGAAGGGGTAGATGTAGAGCTCGTCCCAGAAAACATGACCCCGATACGCCTCGCCGTTGAGCCCGCGCGCGGGGACGCCGGCGTCGAGGTCCGCAGTGTATGGCGAGCAGACCTGGAGGATGTGCGCGATGTGGAAGCGCAGCAGCAGCTCCACCTCGGGGTCGGAGGGGAACCGCACGTCGCAGGACGCCCAGAGCTCGCCCCAGGCCCGGCGATGGCGCTCCAGGGCAGGCGCGAAGGAGGGATAGCGGCGCGCCGCGGCCTCGGCATTGCTCTGCGGATCGGTGATCGCCTGGTCGAGCGAAGTGAAGATCGCGACCATCTTCTCCACCTGCACCGGCTGCCCCTGGCGGACCTCGAACACGAGCACCTGGCGCACGTAGTCCTCCAGCTCGTACCCGGAGCGGCTCACCTGGATCTCACGCCCGTTCGAGAACACCCGCGTCCGGGCCGCCTCGGCGACATAAATCCCGGACTGGCGGGTCTGCGAGCGGAGCGAGATCAGGTCCGGCCCCGACTGCCGGGTCTGCACCGGGTCCAGGTGCCGGCCCTCCAACTCCTGGTAGCGGGCAACCCCGCGGTTGGTGACGCGCCCATCGAGCGCGCTGATCAGCTGCACGCTCCCCGACCAGTCCTCGGCGAGGAGCGTCCACTCGAGCCCCGCCTGGTGGCGCCGGGCCATGCTCGCGAAGCGCCGGCTCACCAGCGAGGTGGTGCGTCCGGCGCGATCCCGGAAGCGGAGGCGACGGGTCAGCACCGCGTCAGCAACGCTGTATAGGTGGTGGTAGTCGAGCAGCTCGACCGCGTCCAGCCGGAGCGGCTCCTCCCCTTCGATCCGCAGCTGGAGCAGGAGCCAATTGGGTAGGTTGACCAGGTCCTCGTTGCGGACCGGCTCGCCGGCCATCATCGTCGTCTCGCGGTTCATGACCCCATGGCGGTAGGTCGCCGGGTAGTGGCTTTCGTCGGCGTCCGTCCACTCCAGCGCGCCGCGGGCGCAGAACACGCCGTTGCCGGTTGAGGTCAGCGCCTCCCGCAGCCCCTCCCTCTCGGGAAGGAACCCGTGGAAAGAAAGCAGCCTCCTCTCAGGCTCCAGCTCGAGGTCGTCTCCCAGGCCTTGCATCCGCCGCTCCTCGTCGAGATAGTGTTGTCGCTATCCCCCGACGCTATCCAGGAACCGCTCCACCTCGGCGACACCTCGAAGGATGAAGCGGGCGGCCGTGGACTGCCCGCGTTCCTCGCCACCCAAAACGAGGATCCCGATCCCGCGCGCGCCAAGGGCGATGAACGCGTGCTCGTCGGTCTCGTCGTCGCCGAGATAGATGGGCAGCACGTCAGCGGATTCGAGTCCGAGCATCTGGAGGAGGTAGAGGACCGCCCGCCCCTTGTCCCATTCCACGTTCGGCTGGGTCTCCCGCACCATCTTGCCCGGCGTCACCTTGAGTTCACCCGGGTGCTCGAGAAGGACTGCGTCGACGAGGCGCAGCACCTCCCCGCGGCGGCCGTCCGGGACTTGGCGGAAGTGCACGGCGACCGACACCGCCTTCGGCTCGATCAGGACCCCCGGGATCGATGACGTGTCCCGGCGCAGCTGCTCTGTGACCCTTTTGATCAGACCCGCTTGCTCGGCCCCCCGGCGCTCGAGCACACCGCGATCGGGAGTCCAGATGTCGAAGCCGTAGCTGCCGGCGACAGTGAGGTTGCCGATCCCCATCAACGCCTGCACGACCTCGCGGTCGCGCCCGCTGACCACGCAGACCGGGCAGCGCTCTGCGAGCGCCGAGACGACGCTCCTCATGCGCGCCGACAGGACGGCGTCCTGGGGACGCTCGACGATGGGGGTCAGCGTGCCGTCGTAGTCGAGGAAGACGGCCGGCCGGCGGCTCGCGGCGACTCGCGCGAACTCAGGAGAGAGCGCGCTCGGAAGCTCGATCGCCGGTGACGTCACAGTAGTGCCGTCGCCCATGCTGGCCTCAAGATCCGCCGGGCTGGGCTCGTTCTGCCGGCACGGTCCCCAGCATGCCTTCGGCCAGGACCCCCAGGTCGACGAGGTCGAGGCTCTTCACGACCGGGTCGGCCCCCGCCGCCACCAGTCGTTCCTCGTCGTCAGCGCGGCTGATCGCAAGCGCACCCATGCGACCGGCCCGGGCTGCCTCGATCCCACTCGCCGCATCCTCGATGACAAAGCCACGCTCCGGCCGGTAGCCGAGCTCCTCGGCCGCGGCCAGGAAGATCATGGGGTCGGGCTTGCCGCGCGGGAAGTCCCGCCCGCTGACATCGCCGTCGAGGATCGAAAGCATCGTCGCGTCCTCGGCCACCTGGTCGCGCGTTAAGCCGAGCTCGCCGGCCACCGCGCCAACCGAGATGCGCTCCAGGAAACGCCGCGCGTTCTTGGAGGAGGATGCGGCCGCGATCCGGATGCCCCCCTGCTTGAGGCGGAGGGCGAAGCGGACGGCGTCGGGGAAAGCGTGGAAGCTGCCCTCGTCGATCAGCTCGACGAGTCGGGCCTGTTTACGCTCCCCATAGATGTCGGCGAGGCGGTCAGCATCGGTTACGCCGAAGTATTGGAGGACGGCCACGGCACCGGCACGGCGCGGCTTGCCGGACATCACCGCCTGGTAGACCTCGGAGGTGAACGACTCGGGTCGATATCGACTTCGCCCCAGCACATCGGCCCACTGCGGAGACGTCGAGAGGTCTTCCAACGACTCGCGCCAGGCCACCTCGTGGGGGGAGTCGACGAGCACCCCGTCGACGTCGAAGACGGCTCCCAGATAGCGCTCAGCCATGGTCACCTCCGCCCGCTGCCCGCCGGCCTCCTTCCGCCGTCGTTCGCCTCGGGCGTGGGTACTCGAGGGACCTCGCTTCGGGAAGAGCTCCTCGAGGCGGGCCCCGAAGGGGCCAGGCTCGGCACCCGGGTCCGGCACCGTTATAGCGCTTACGGCTCACGCGTGCACGGCGGCGGAATGTCGTGGGGGCGATTCATGGTCGGGACGCCTTCCCGACGCCGGCCGCCAGGGCTCCGCGGCCTGCCCGGCATGGAACTGGCCGCAGTCAACGCCGGGCAGCGGTCCGCCACCGGGCGGCCCACACGCGGGCACGGTTTGAAGTTGGTCCCATTAGCCGAGATCATGGAATTTGAGCGGCCTATCGTCTGGCTGACGCTTTCCGTTGGTGGCGCGTCCCCGGGTACCGGCGGAAGACGTCCGACATGTTCGGCCGCCTTCAACGCTGGCAGGGATAAGCCCTGGCGCCCCCCTGGGAGTGAGGGGCCGATCGGGGAGCCGGGGTGTAGGCGGATCAAACATCAGTTTGGAGTCGTGATGCCTGGCGTGCCATTGACGCGGTTGTCCGGGCGCGTTGTAATGGGTGCGATGCATTCTTCGGGTGATTCCGAGATTGCCGCTGGGGAGCTGTACGACGTTTGAGTCGGGGAGCGCAAAATCATGACCTCAGATCCGAGGGGCGTTCGTGTACTGCTCAACCCTTCTCCGTCGGCTCCGGTCCCCTTGGAGCTCCTCCGGGTGACGGACCTTTTAATCCTGAACAGCACTGAGACAGCCGATTTCCTCTTCCAGACGCAATCAGTCCACGCCGGATCAGATTGGGCCAGTATCGGTGCTGAGCTCGCGCAGCGCGGCATTGATACGTTGATTGTCACGTTGGGCGGCGAGGGAGCGGTCGTCTTGGAGGGGGGGTGAAGCGACCGTCGTCCCGGCAACCGCCATCATCTCCGTCGACACGACGGGCAGCGGGGATGCTTTCACCGGAGCTGTAGCAGCTCGGCTGGCGATGGGAAGCGGACTGCTGGACGCCGCCCGGTTTGCCTCTCAGCAGCGGCGTTCGCAGCGACGCGGCCGGGAGCGCAGGCCTCATATCCCACGCTTGAGGAACTGGAGACCTGACAGGCGGAGAGGGCATCAACGCGACTGCGGTAGGCGTGCTCAGAAGGCCAGTGTTCCCTGTGAAAGCGGTCCGCGAGGGGATCACTGGCCCTGGACCAGTGCTTGGGGCGTCGGAAGACGATGCCAAGCACACGAGGCGCGTTATGATCCGACGCTGCGCAACTCGAAATGAAGAGTCCAGGGTGTCCCTGCGCAGTAAGCGGCAATCTCCTCGAACAACGGCTTGGCCGCAGTCGTCTGATCAACCTCCAACGCCCCCCACGAAGAGGCGGCCTTCGAGCCGATAATCCACCGTCTGCACGACCCGCACATCAGGGACGAGATCGACGAAGCGGGCCTCAACGATGTCCGGCTCAGCTGTTGCTTTGCCCCGAGCGCCCGAGGCGTCCACATAGGTCAGAACCTGAATTGCCCCAGGGCTGAATCGCCCGGGGTTCAGTGGAGACCCGGTGGGTTGGAAGTCGCCTCGACCGCTTGGCTGAAGGCAGACCACCATGGTGGCAGGCTGGGACGGGTGCCCAGCCGCCGATTGACGCGAGACTGACGCGTCGCGTCTGGAAAGCGAGGCTACGGCCCTGGAGGCCCGAGGGCAAGGGCCCAGGTCTTCTGATACCCAGGCGTGAAAAGGCGGTAGGGCATTCAGGCGGCATCCGGTGCCTCGAGCTGGCGCCAATATCCGCTCTCGTACTCCGTCGGCGGCAGGTGACCGATGGCGCTATGCAGGCGCCGCTGGTTGTACCAATCCACCCAGCGGGCGGTGGCCAACTCGACCTGCTCCAGTGACCGCCAGGGGCCATTTGCGACGGACGAGCTCCGTCTTGTAGAGGGCGTGCACGCTCTCCGCCAAGGCGTTGTCGTAGCTATCCCCGCGCCAGCCGACCGAGGTCACCGCCCTCGCTTCTGCCAGTCGGTCGGTGTAGCGGATGGCCAGGTACTGGACGCCACGGTCCGAGTGATGCACCAGGCCCGCCAGGTCCTGGCTCCGGCGCGACCAGATCGCCATCTCCAGGGCGTCCAGGGCCAGATCTGCCCGCAGCGAGCCGCTCACCCGCCAACCCAAGATGGCACGACTGAAGACGTCGACCACAAAGGCGGTGTAGGCGAAACCCGCCCACGTGCTCACGTAGGTGAGATCGGCGACCCAGAGTCGGTTCGGAGCCTCCGCCTTGAATTGCCGCTCGACCAGATCAGCCGGTCGCTCACCAACCTCCGCCGGTCGGGTCGTGACCTGCCGCTTGCGGCGCTGAACCCCCTCCAGGTTCATTTCCCGCATCAACCGGCCCACCCGGTCGCGCCCCACCTCCACATGCTCCCGATGCAGCTGCCGCCACACCTTCTCGCTCCCGTACACCCGAAGTTCTCCCGGTGCACCCGCTCGATCTCCTGCTTCAACTCCTGGTGGGGTACTTGGCGGGCGGATGCCGGCCGGGAGACGGCCGCGTAGTAGGTGGATGGGGCGATCTCCAGGACACGGCAGATCGGCTCGACCCCGAATCGGCAGTGCTCAGCGTTGATGAGAGACCGATTGCAGAATGCCGGCCGGTCTGGGCACTGCTGCCCGGTTTGGGTCAGGGCGCTCTCCCCGGACGACAGGTGTCCGACCCGGGGGATAGGTCCGGGCTCAGCTTGTCGATCGGGAGCCCACCCGTGACCGCACGTGAGCCTGGTCGGATGACCCAACGAGGTGAGCCTGCTCGCCACCGGTCGGATCGCGGCAGGCAGCGGCTGGTCACGCGTCTAGGTGTGCCGCGCGGGGAGGTTGTCCAGGCTGAGGGATGCGAGGACCTGGAGAGGGGTCTGCCATCCGAGGGCACCGTGGCCGCGATGGTGATTGTAGAAGTGGCAGAACCCGAGGTACCCCTCACGTCGCTCCCGCTCTGAGGTCCAGGGCCTGGCGTAGGCCCACTCTTGGAGCAGGATGCGATGGAAACGTTCCACATTCCCATTGGTCTGGGGACGGCGGACCCTTGTCTTCTTGACCGCCGTCCCGGTCCCAGCGCACGCTCGGTACCAGAGTCCGGAGCGGTAGCAGGAGCCGTTGTCGGTGAGGACTCGCTGAACCTTGATCCCGTGGTCGGCATAGAAGGCGGCGGCACGTCCCCAGAAGGCGGCAGCGGTCAGAACCTTCTCGTCGTCGTGGATCTCGGAGTAGACGAGGCGAGTACGGTCGTCAATGGCGGTGTGCAGGTAGCGGTAGCCGGCCCCCGAATGACTCTTGGCCCCACTTCTACCGAGCAGGCGCCAGCCGCCACCCTCGGGTATCCCCGCCAGCTTCTTGATGTCGACATGCACCAGCTCACCCGGACGTTCGAGCTGGTAGCGGCGAACTGGATCCGCGGTAGCGGTGGCTCGGTCACCCCGGTCCAGGCGTCCCAGCCCAGCGGCACGGAGGATCGACTGCACCGTTGACCGCGCCAGCCCTACGACGTGGGCAATATGGTCGGCACCCCAGCGACGCTGGCGACGCAGCTCGAGCACCTCTTAGCGCTTGGCGGGTGAGGTGGCCCAGGGATAGGAGCGCGGACGACTGGAGCGGTCTTGGAGCCCGCCGGCGCCCTCCTGCCGGAACCGCTGCACCCACTTGCGCACCGTCTTGGCATCAACCTGGAAGCGCTCGGCGGCGGCCTCGACGCTCCACCCCTGCTTGATCACGCAGTCGACCATCCGCTGACGGCCGGCCGGGGTGTGCGGCGCGTTGGGGTGCTGGCGGGTAGCCTTGGTCATCGAGCCCTCCCTGTGATCTGTCGGTGGTGGAAGACCACAGTTTCGCTCGGGGGGCTCACCCCTTCAGGCCGCTCCCGCCCACCCCCTCAGCCCAGGGACAACGTCCTCGGTTGTCACAACTAGTGGCCCGTAACACCCATTTCTGGTGTACAATGTGAGGCGTGGTCTCCACGTCCCAGCCCCTCGTGCTGTCCGATCAAGAGCGCGCGGAGTTGACGGTCAACGCCCGCTCTCGAAGCCTGCCTGCGTCTGATGTGCAACGCGCTCGTGTCATCCTCCTGCTCGCCGAAGGCAACTCCTATCGCGTCGTCGCTGACAAGTTGGGATGCAGTCAGACCACGGTTGGACTCTGGCGTCGTCGCTTCCTGGAGGAAGGGCTGGAAGGACTGTACGGTCGCCATCACGGCAGCCGCAAGAGCTCGGAGTCACAGCGCTTGGAGGCTAAGATCCTGGCCCTCACCCAGAAGAAGCCGGCGGATGGCAGCACTCACTGGAGTACCCGCAAGCTGGCTCAGGTGCTCGGGGTCAGCCACATGCGGGTGGCCCGGGTCTGGTCGCGTGCCGGTCTGAAGCCGTATCGCCTTGATCGCTACGTGGCGTCCAACGACCCTGATTTCGAGACCAAGGCCGCCGACGTGATTGGCCTCTACGTGAACCCGCCCCAGCACGCGGCAATCTTCAGCGTCGACGAGAAGTCGGCGATCCAGGCCCTCGATCGCACCCTTCCAGCACTGCCCCTCTCCCCCGGCCGCGCCGAACGGCATGGGTTCGAATACATCCGCCGCGGCACGCTCTCGCTCTATGCCGCGCTCGACACGCGAACCGGTCAGGTGATCGGGAAGACGGTCCTCGGCCACACCAGCCAGGAGTTCGTGGCATTCTTGGGCGCCGTGGTGGCGAGCCGCCCGAGGCAAGAAGAGATCCACATCATCGCCGACAACCTCTCGGCACACAAGACGACGCGGGTCAAGGAGTTCTTGCATCTTCACCCCAACGTCAAGCTCCATTTCACGCCGACCTACTCGAGCTGGCTTAACCAGGTCGAGCTCTGGCTGAGCAAGATCGAGCGACCTCATCGCCCGCGGCATCTTCACCTCAACTGACGACCTCAGTCGCAAGCTCCTGCGCTACATCCGCGAGTACAACAAAACAGCTCGACCGATCAAATGGAAGTACAACGACGTCTCACGACGGATTCGTGCACCACATCCCACCGTTACGGTCCACTAGAGCCCGTTGCGGATGTGCAGACGCCCCTCCGCCGAGCACCTGGGCCTCAAGCTCGACCAGACGCAGATCGACCAGCTGGGTCACGCGCGTCGGGTCACGATCACCAAGGACGACACCACGATCGTCGAGGGTGCGGGCAGCGCGGCCGACATCCAGGGCCGGATCAAGTCGATCAAGGCGCAGGTCGAGGAGACCACGTCGGACTTCGACCGTGAGAAGCTGCAGGAGCGGCTGGCCAAGCTGGCCGGCGGCGTCGCCGTGATCAAGGTCGGCGCGGCGACCGAGGTCGAGCAGAAGGAGAAGAAGCACCGGATCGAGGACGCGCTCTCGGCGACCAAGGCGGGCGTCGAGGAGAGCATCGTCGCCGGCGGCGGCACGATCCTGGTGCAGGCGCAGAAGATCCTCGACCAGGGCCTCAGCCTGGAGGACGATCAGGCGACCGGCGTCTCGATCGTGCGCCGCGCGCTGGAGGAGCCCGTCCGCCAGATCGCGACCAACGCTGGCGAGGAGGGCTCGGTCGTCGTCGACATCGTCCGCAAGGCGAAGGCCGGCCACGGCTGGGACGCGCTCCAGAACAAGTCGGCCGACATGGTGAAGGCCGGCGTCGTCGACCCGGCGAAGGTCACCCGCTCGGCGCTGCAGAACGCGGCCTCGATCGCGGCCATGGTGCTGACCACCGAGGCCGTCGTGACCGAGATCCCCGAGAAGCAGCCGGCGATGCCTGCGGGTGGAGGCATGCCCGACATGATGTAGGCCACGGCTCGGAGTCGCGGTCTGGCATCGGCGAGACCCCCCGGGCATTGGCCCGGGGTCTCGCTGCGTTCGATCGGTTCGGCGAGTTGAGGAGGGACAAGGCGCAGCTGTTCTGAGGGGGACCGCGCTGCTCCTGCCTATCCACGGGGAAGGGCCGTTTGGGACCGTTTTCATCGCGGCTCTGGCGGCTGGTGCGCCCGTCATCTCCCGGCCCCGGGGATGGCTGCCTCCGGCATCAACCTCGAGTGAGACACTCGCCCTGCCGATGAAGGAGGTTGACCCGGTCATGCAACCTACCCGGCTCGTCGTGCTCGCCAGCGGCATGGGCTCACGACTGCGGTCCAAGGCGAGCCCGAAGCCGCTCGTCAAGCTCGGCGGTATCAGCCTCGTCGAGCGTGCCATTGCCAGCGCCCGGCAAGCTGGATTCGACGAGGTCGTGGTGGTCACGGGCTATCGCGCTGACCAGATCGACCGGCACGTACTCGAGGTGAGCCGCCGTCGGGGCATCGCCGTGACGGCCGTGCATAACGAGCGGTACCGGGAGGAGAACGGGCTCTCGGCGCTGGCGGCGCGAGACGGGGTCGGCTCCGAGCCTTTCGCCTTGGTGATGGCCGACCACGTGTTCTCGCCCACTCTGGTGAAGCAGCTGAAGCAGGTGTCGGTGGAGCCGAGCGAGGTCGTGGTGGCGGTCGACACACGGTTCGGTGTGGCGGCGGGTGTCGATCCTGGCGACGCCATGAAGGTTCTCATCGCCGACGGCCGCATACGAGCGATCGGCAAGCAACTCGCGGCGTACGACGCCTTCGAGATCGGTGCCTTCGTCTGCGGCCCGGCCTTGTTCGATGCCGTCGAGACGGCGGTCGCCGCCGGCGACTCCAGCCTCGCGGGTGCCATCCAGGTGCTGGCCGATGCGGGTGTCGCCCGGGCACTGGCCATGGGTGACGGGGAGTGGTGGTTCGATGTTGACACGCCGCGCGACCGCCGCAACGGCAGCCGCTACCTCCTGCGAGCCACCGGGAAGCCATTGGACGGCGCGATCGCCGCCCACCTCAACCGCGCCGTCTCACAGCGGGTTGTCACGCCCGCGCTCCTCGCCCTCTTCCCGCCCATCACGCCGAACCAGGTCACGTTCGTCGCCTTTGCCGTCATGGTGGCGGCGGCGGCCGCCCTCGGGGCGGGGGCTCCGGTCCCCGCGGCTCTGCTCATCGCGTTTTCCAGCGTGCTCGACGGCAGCGATGGCGAGGTCGCCCGGCTCACCTATCGGTCCTCCACGTACGGCGCGTTCCTCGACGCCGTGCTCGACCGGGTGGCCGACGGCCTGATGTTCACCGGCGCGGCGATCTACCTCGCTACCGACCCACATCTGGGCGCTCTCCTCGGCCGTGCCCAGGTGCCTCTCGCGGTCGCGGTGAGTGGCGTCGTCCTGGTCGGTCACCTGCTCGTGAGCTACACGACGGCGAAAGCGGCTGTGGACCTCGGCCACCGCTACCGCGGCGCCTTGCTCGGCGGCGGCCGGGGCCGTGATCTGCGGCTTCTCGTAGTCGCCTTGGGTGCCCTGGCAGCAGGGGTCGAGCCATTGTCCCTGCTGGTCGCCCTTGCGGTGGTGGGACTGCTCACTGCCTGGATCGTCCTGGTGCGGCTTCACCGGTCCTGGTGGGCGGCCGGGCCGGGCTCCCCGTACGCGGAGGCGCGCGCCGTCGCCTTCGACTTCGACGGCACAATCGCCGACTCGATGGGCTTCCTTACCGACCTGGCCGTCGGATTGCTCGTTGATGAGTTGGCCTTCCAGCCCGCCGAGGCGGCCCGGCAGTACCTCGCCACGGCCGGGTCCGAGTTCGCGACCCAGCTGGATGAGATCGCTCCCGGTCACCCCCGGCTGTCGGAAGTGGCGAGCCGCTTCGAGGCGGAGAAGACGCGATGGATGGGGTGCTGCGAGATGTTCAGCGACGTCGTCCCCGCGCTCCAGCGCCTCGCCGCGGCTGGCGTCCCGGTGCTGCTCTGCAGCAGCACGCAGGTGGAGCTCGTCCGTGCGTTCTGTGAGCGGTACGGGCTGCTCCAGAGGTTCGCGTCGATTGACGGTTGGAGCCCGGGGCACAGCAAGTCGGTGCAGCTCCTGTCGGGTATCGCCGCCGCCGGCTTCGCGGGTCGCGAGGTCATCTTCGTCGGCGACACCCGGCGCGACGCCGACGTAGCACGCGCCGCAGGCACGCGATTCGTGGGCCTCGTTCGCGGAGGGCACCCCGACGCCCTCGCCGGCAGCGGGGCCAGGGTCGTGAGCTCGTTGTCCGAGCTGGCAGCGGACCTCCTCAAAGCCGTTCGCTCCCCGCTGATGCGCGAGGCGCACGAGACGGCTCCGGTGTCGGCTCCTCCGTTCGAGCCCCGGCTGTCAGGGTTCGAGAGGGAGGCCCTCGAGGTCGGCGTTCACGTTCGTCCGCACCAGCCGGCGCCCTACAGCGATGCCCCCGATGGTGGTGATCGAACAGTTGACGATCTCGCCGTACCGATGGATTTCCAGGCTGGTGCCGGGAGGCCAGGCGACGGTGCGCAAGACGACCAAACGGTCGTCGACTAGTGGTATGTCGGTGAATTGGATTGGTGATTTATCATCAGCTCATGAGCCGTCGCCCCGCACCTCCTCTTCCCATGTCGGCTGAAGAGCGGACCTCCCTCGAGAGCATGGCCCGGTCGACCTCGCTCCCACATCGAACCGTGGTTCAGTCGAAGGCGCTGATCTGGGCCGCCGAGGGTGTCGCGAACGACGAGATCGGGCGACGTTGCCGGGTCGCTTCGGATACCGTCCGCCACTGGCGACATCGATTCGCCAACCAAGGCCTCGCCGGCGTGGGACGGATCGCCAAGGGCCGCGGGCGTAAGCCGTGGCTGCCCGGCGGCACGGTCGCAGAGGTGTTGCGAGTGACGCGCCAAGTGGCACCTCCCGATGGGGGCACCCAGTGGACCACGCGGACCTTGGCCAAGCACCTGCAGATCGGCAAGGACACGGTGGCGCAGATCTGGCGTGACCACGAGCTCAAGCCGTGGCGGGTCGACTACTTCAAGCTCTCCAACGACCCCCACTTTGAAGACAAGCTGGTCGACGTGGTCGGACTCTACTTGGCCCCGCCCAAGAAGGCGATCGTGTTCTGTTTCGACGAGAAGACGCAAGTGCAGGCCCTGGATCGAACCCAACCCGGCCTGCCCATGAAGCGCGGTCGTGCCGGAACCATGACCCACGACTACAAGCGGAACGGGACCATCGATCTCTTCGCCGCCCTGAACGTTGGCACCGGCGAGGTCATCTGCGATACCCGCAAGCGACACACGTCCGAGGACGTGCTCGCCTTCTTCCGGCTCATCGACCGTCAAGTTCCCAAGGACTTGAGCGTTCACGTTGTGCTCGACAACCTCTCCGCCCATATGGGGCCCGAAGTCACCCGCTGGCTCGATCACCGGGCACGTGCTCGGTGGCATCTGCACTTCATCCCCTACAGCTCGTCGTGGCTGAACCTGGTCGAGCAGTGGCTCAACGAGCTCATCGCGCGCCGGCTGCGGCGCGGCATCTTCAGCAACCTGGGCGAGTTGGTCGTGGCCATTCAGGCCTGGCGTGATCACTGGAACCAGAACCCCAGCCGCTTCATTTGGCACGCCCGCGCCGAGGACATCATCGAGAAGGTGCAGCGAGGCCGGGCCGTGCTGAATAGCCAGCTCATTTCACAGGCAGACCACTAGCCGTCAACGGTGTTCGCGGAGGCCCAGGTAACGGGCCGGACGCTCGATGCCGCCCTTCCCCGCTGCGCACCCCGTCCAGACTGCGGCCCACAAAACTCCGCGGATGGAGATGCGCGTCGCGTTCCCGGCGCTGCTGAAGCGTTTCCCCGTCTCGGCCTGGCCGAGCCGAACACCGACCGGATTTCCGGATCTTCAGCGCCGTCTATGGGGTGCACTCCCTGCGCGTGACCTGGGTGGGTACACCTCGACGGCGGCGCCGACGATCCGCTCATAGTTGTGGGCAGCGTCCTCCCACAGCGCCCGCTCCTGCCTGTCATCGCCTTGGCCTCGAATTCCAGGCCTTCGCCGCCGAAACCGGTCAGCGCTTCATTCGCACCCTGGAACCCCTGCTCCACCGCGCCATTGACGCCGGCGTGGTGCGACCAGAGTTGGAGGCCGGCGACGCGATGGCGGTGATCGTTATGACCATGGCCACCATCCATCCCGGTGCGCCGGCCGCCCACGCTACTTCACCCTGCTCACCGAAGGGCTACGGCCCTCCGAAACCACCCTGCCCCCGCTCGCGCCCCACGAATTCCTCGGATCTTCTGCCTGTCGGCGCTTGCAATGACCACACAATTGGCTGGGCGCCGCGCCGACGACGAGGCTTCCCGGACGGGAGAGGAAGGTGCGTAACTAGCGGCGCCGGCGCATCCCGGCGTCGACGCAGATCGCGCAGCCGAAGGGTCAGGGCGTCCCTTCCGCAAGGGCGGTTTCGAGCCGCTTGACCTCAAACCCGCAGCCCGGAATCCGGATCTGCGCGGCCTTGTTGCCGACATGCATCGGGTACGGGGGTCGGTGCGAGACGCGCCCCATGAGTAGGAGGACCACACCGATCGGCAGGCGCGTCGCGGACGTTGTCACCCCGGAGCAGGAGGGCTTCGTGGCGTGGCTGCGGAACACCTACCGGCCAGCGGACAGCACCGGCTTGGTGAGGCGATCCATGGTCGCCGAACCGGGGGACACGATCTCGACCACGAGCCTCACGGCCTCCGCGTCGAGTATCCCCGACCGGTCATTGAGCACCGCCTCCCGCTTGGCTACCAGGAGGTCAGGGAGCAAGACGCTCCCGCCGGGCACCCGGACGCCCAGGCCCTCGACCGTTTGCAGCTCTGCCGGGGCGCAGTCCTCGAGCAAGCGGGCGAGCCTCAACGAGAAGACCTGGTGTGGACCCGCTGGCGGCGGACTCGTTAGCAGGCTCCCTTCAACGACCTCATGGCGCTGCCCATCATCGGGGAAAGCCAGCAGGTCGCGTTCGGTCCACGGACCCACATGCACGGACGCGGGGGTCGCCATGCTCACAGCCTATCGGGCGAGCCCCAGAATCGCGGCTCCTCGTCGAGCACGACGGAATCGTACATGGGCGCGTCGGGCTGGTCCTCGGCCACTGTCACCGCCTTCACCTCCGGGTGGGAGCGGGCTGCTTCCTCCGCCTTCAGGCGGCCGGTTACGCTAGAGGACCGACTAGGGCTTCAAGTGGGTGCCGCCAACCCGTACAGCCGAGGGATCCCTTCCGGACGCCGCCGGATGGCTCGCAGGGCGTTGGTCAGCGGGGGCGAGACAGGGCCACATCGAGGTGCAGGTCGACGTCTTCAGGTCGGTGGTGCGAAATGGGCAAGGGCACCCGCTGGGGCTGCTCGGAGTGTGGCTCGACCGGCTTCACCTATGCCGTTAAGAACCGGCGGTTGTGCTCGAACGGGCACCCTTACTGATTCCCATCCCTGTGTCCGAGCTCCTGGCCCAGGTAGGAGAATCGACCGATGAATGTTCCAAACGAGAACACCCACGAGGAGTACCAGCAGACGGCGATAATCCCTGCGCTGGCCGGTTGGTGGGCGCTGCCGAAGGATCCGGGAGCGGCGCATGACCGGATACCCGTCGTCGCCTGGGTCGTGGAGTATGGCCGGTGGTCGAATCAGGATCGGATCCTGCGGTCTGCCCGCACCATCCCGGTCTTTGCTTTGCGGGATGCGAATTGGAGCGACATCGAGGACGACTACAGGCTGGTCCATGAGCCGCCGGGCGTGCACGCGTGGGACGCCGGCCGGTGACTACTCGATTCGACGCCGAACTTGATCGACTCGCCCAGCTCCGCCTTGGCTGGAAGGCGTGTTCGATGGAGTGACGATGCGCGACGATTCGCGGGGTATCCCACTAGTTGAGGTGAGGTACACGTACAAGCTGCCCGGACGGACGACAACCTGATGCGGTCGGGGCTTGTCCCGTAGGCCAATCCTCCTCGGTTACGGTGATCTCACCAGGCTCGGCGACGGGAGGCATCAGGCTTCCCATCCTGCCGGAATCGTACATCCGTTCCCCAACGCCCGACCATCTGAGGTGTGCTATTCGGCTATGTGGTGTCTCCTCTGTCAAGCGTCACGAAGAATCCCTCGGTTGGGGAGCGGTGGGGCGGGATGTCCCCCCGCACTCGGACGAGTCTCGGCGTCGAGGTCGTCCTGGACGAGCTGCAACATCGATCTCCAAGGCGGGGGCCATCTCGCAGATGGTGATTATCGACGGCCCCGCGTTCGCGGGCGAGCCGGGCTACTCGAGGTAGTCGCGCAGTTTCTTCGAGCGGGAGGGGTGGCGGAGCTTGCGCAGCGCCTTGGCCTCGATCTGGCGGATCCGCTCACGGGTCACCCCCAGGCGCCTCCCGACCTCGTCCAGAGTCCGTTGGTGGTCATCGATGAGCCCGAAGCGCAGCTGCAGAACACGGCGCTCGCGGGGTGTGAGCATACGTAGCGTGTCCTCGACCTCCTCGTGGAGGTCCGCGCGTGAGGCAGCTTCCGAGGGAGAGATTGCCTCCCTGTCCACAACGAAGTCCCCGAGGTGGACGTCCTCCTCCTCCTCCCCTATCGGTGTCTCCAGCGAGACCGGTTGCTGCGAGACCTTGACGATCTCCCGCACCTTGTCGGGCGTGATCCCCATCTCCTCCGCGATCTCTTCCTCGCTCGGCTCGCGACCCAGCTCTTGGAGGAGCCGGCGGGAGTCGCGCCCCAGCTTGTTGATCATCGCCCCCATTTGGACCGGGACCCGGATCGTGCGGGCCTGGTCGGCCATCGCCCGCGCGATCGCCTGCCGGATCCACCAGGTCGCGTAGGTCGAGAACTTAAAGCCCTTGTGGTAGTCGAACTTCTCGACCGCCCGTATCAGGCCCGTGTTCCCCTCCTGGATTAGGTCGAGGAAGGTCATGCCGCGCGAGATGTACTTCTTGGCGACGGAGACCACCAGGCGCAGGTTGGCCTCGGTGAGTCTCTGCTTGGCGATGTCGTCGCCGGCCTCGATGCGCTTGGCCAGGTCGACTTCGTCCTGCGCGGTCAGGAGGCTGACGCGCCCGATCTCGTTCAGATACATGCGCACAGGGTCGTCGAGAGAGACCGAGTCCATCATTTCGACCTCGAGCTGCAGCTCGTCGTCCACCTCGTCCTCACCGACCCCGCCACCCGAGTCGGTGATCTCGATTCCCATCTGCGAAGGCGGCGAAGAGGCCGAAGATCTGGTCGGGAGTGTCGGCGGCGATCGCAGGCAGCCCGTCGAGAACCTCGTGGGGGGCCAGGAAGCCGTGGTCCTTGCCCTTGACGATCAAGGCCTCCGCCTGCTGGACGAGCAGGTCCTCGAACCGGACCTCAGCCCTGCCTCTCGTCTTCTCGCCACCTTCGTCTGCACTCCGGCTGTCCGCGGTGCTCTGCTCAAATGCCGCGTTTCGCGTCCGGCGCCCCACCTGCGTGTCGAGAGGGCGGCGCATACCGGTAGGCGGACGGTCCCGTGTTCGAATGGTACTCAAGTTAGTGCACTCACCGCTACCGTAGCGCGCTCGTCCACTAACTCTCTCACCGACCGTGCCCGCCACGGCTGCGGCACCCGCGCGATCCGGGCCAGGATCTCCTCCTGGTTCTTGAACAGCTCCTCCACCGACGCGATCCTTAGGGGTTGCTCGCCCGCGATGGCCTCTGGATTTACCCCCCGGGGGAGGGCGGCGTGGCCAGATCGGACAGGGTTACCGGAGTCACAGCGGCAGGTCCAGGATGAGCCGAGTGGGGCGCGATACCACGACTTCGGTGCCGGCCGGGCGCCTGCCTTCTTGGCCCGACTCGGCGAATAGCACGATAGGTGTCGCGCGGTGATCACGGAGCTCCAGGAGCCGCCGCTCGTGTCCCGCCCCTCCTCGCTGGCCCAGAAGGCGGCGGAGCGCGCGCTGACCATCCCGGCCGCCGACCCGGACGCTTGGCGCCGCGACTACCAGGCGAGGCGCGATGCCGTGGTGGGGGTTCTGGAGCCGGCCGGAGCGTTTAGGTTAAGGGTGGCTCGACCTCGGGCGTGCCAGAGACCTTGGCTACGCACTGGCCCGCGACCTCCTGCGCGAGCAGCGGGTCGCCGCCGCGCCGGGCGAAGCCTTCGGCGCCAGCGGGCCGGGAATGCTCAGGATCTCGCTGGCCACCTCGCGGGACGCGCTGTGGAGGGCTGTCGGGGCATCATCGACCTCACCTCCGGCCGGGCCTCATGACACACCGGCCATGGCGATGAGGCTGCCTGGTTCAGTCGCGATCCTCACCGGGGGCAACACGGGAATCGGCCTCGCGACCAGCGGCCTCTTCGCTTCGCAGGGGGCCCGGGTCCTGGTCGCCTCGCTCGGCGATGGCGGGCCTCCCCGACGTCTCGTTCCAGGAAACCGACATCACGGACGGCGAAAGCGTCGCCCGGATGGTGGCCACCGCGGTCACGCACGAACAGGGCTGTGGGTCGATCATCATCCACAGCCCCGCAGCAGGCGCTGGTCGGCAGCAAGAATTCGGTCGCCTACAGCGCCTCCAGGGGAGGACAGGGGGCGCTCACGCGGGCGATGGCGATCGACCACGCCGATGACAGCATCCGGGTGAACGTCATCCGCCCGGGCGCGATCCGGCGCACCGGCGCGCCTCTCCGCGACCGCCGGGAGCGTCGACGCACCTGCTCGCCCGATCGTGCCGGGCGGCGCCCACGTGTGCGGCTCGCCAGTTCGAGCCCTGCGCGGTAATCCTTGTCCGTGATCACAATGGTCAGTATGTAATGGTAATCTCACTGGTTGAGCCCAATGGGTCGGTGTCCGCTGAGTAGATCTCGTTGACCGATACGGTGAACTCCTCGTGGAGGAACACCATTCCCGTGGTGAGACCTCCGTCAAAATCTGGATTCCGGAATTTCTGTAGATAGCTGACTTCTGCCATCGACGGATTCCAAGTCGAGTTGTCTCGATAGCCGTACCACGTCGAGCCATCCCAGTATCGCTCCCAAAGATGGCCCCCGACGCTCACCGCGAAGAGGTGAAGCCGGACGTCTCGCAGGTTGTGGCTCCGCCTGTTGCCGACGAGAAGCGGCACGGCGTTGCCGTTAGGCGGCAGGACACGGTCCGCATTCGACCACTGCCACGTTGCTCCATCCCAGGATCGAGTCCAGAGCTCGCCGCTGGGATCTCGGCAGTAGACCCGGATCCGAAGGTTGGCTGCGCTCAGATCGCTCTGGTCACCCCAGGCGATGACGCGCGGGTCCCCGGCACCTGGCGCCCGGTGTCAGTCCATGACCACTGGGCGCCGTCAAAGTAATACTCCCAGAGCTCGTTATCGGCGCCCTGCGCGAACAGGTTGATGCGAATCTTGGACTCGTCGTGGCGCGCCACGTCGCCTCTCAACAGGACCGCCGGCTGGCCCACGATCGCCTTGCCGGCGTTGGACCAGTTCCAGCCCGCACCATCCCAGGATCGAATCCAGAGCTCGCCGCTGCGATCTCGACAGTACACGTGGATCCGAAGGTTGGCTCCGGTCAGATCGCGCTGGTCGCCCCAGGAGATGAGTTGGGGGTCGCCGGCCACCCCGCGGCCGGTGTCGTTCCACGACCATTGCGTGCCGTCAAAGTAGTACTCCCGTAGTTCGGCGTCAGTGCACCGCGCGAGCAGGTTGATGCGGATCCCGGACTCGTCGGGGCGTGCCACGTCGCCTCTCAACAGGACGGCCGGCTGGCCCACGATCCCGATGCCGGAGGCGGACCACTGCCATGATCTTCCATCCCAGGATCGAATCCAGAGCTCCCCGCCGCTGCGATCCCGACAGTACACGTTGATCCGAAGGTTGGCCCCGCTCAGATCGCGCTGGTCGCCCCAGGCGTTGACGAGCGGGTCACCGGCCACCTGGAGCCCGGTGTCACTCCATGACCACTGCCCGCCATCAAAGTAGTACTCCCAGAGTTCGCCATCGGCACCCTGCGCGAACAGGTTGATGCGGACCCCGGACTGGTCGGGATGAGCCGTATCGCCTCTCAACAGGACGGCCGGCTGGCCCGCGATCGCCTTGCCGGTGTCGGACCAGTTCCACTCCGTTCCATCCCATGACCGAGTCATCAGCTCGTTACCACTGACGTCACCAAAGGTCACCGGTAGAAATACGAGGATACGCAGATTCTGTTCAGACACATCGTCGAGCTGGCCGTACGCCACGACTACCGGCTCGGTCCCCAGCTGGACCTCATACTCCGTGTGTTGGGCACTCCACGAACGCGGCTTCACATCGTGGACCAGCACGGCGTCGCGCGGAATGCCGACATCAAATCCGCTCCGCTGTCTCAACTCGACGGAAAAGTAATGCCTCGGGATGCCATCTGAAATCGGAATCTGCACCATGAATGGTCCGTCGAGGTCAGGCCGGTTAAGCGCCACTAGAGATATAGTGGACGATCGGGACCTAGACCCGTCGGGCCTCAGCGCCACGACTCTCTCGGGGGGCATGACCCCCAACTTCTGCCGATAGGGAGCGTTCAGCTCCGGGCCACTCGCCAGGCCATCGAGACCCTGGAACCAAAACACATCGTCCGCGCTCATGATGTCCCACTGGTCCCCATACTCGCCGGGGGCTCCGGTACTACCAACCCGCTCCTGATCGTCGAACGAGTGCTCAATAAGCCCCATGGCATGAAGCATCTCATGACACGAAGACGTCACGCTGGGCTCGGCGGAACCGGTGGAACTCTGGTTGCCATCTGGGGCGAGATTAATCCACCCAGGCGCACCCCCGAACAGAAAAGGCAAGTTCCACACAACGATGACCTGGTCAAACTCGGTCCCTGCGGAATCCGTGTAATGGCCATCAGGTGTGGGCGAGAGCCCAGCCTTGGCTACGGCGTCCCCATAAGAAGCCGACCCTTTTCGCACGGCGTCGGCATAGTCGTACGGCAACGTGACCCAGTTGAACACCTGGGACGACCTTAGATCGCGCTGGCCGTACATAATGGCGAGGAAGTAATCACTAATGCTGCCTCCTCCCGTCACAAAGAGCTCCCGGAAGAACCCTGCGTCGCCTTGCCCTTGACCGATGAACAAAGGTGTTGTCTGGTTGTCGCTGAAGTCACAAAGGACGATCGCCCAGGTGTCCTGTACTGTAGGCCAAAGGGTGCGGGCCCGCGAAGTCCACAGCGGGACGCCCTGGTTATAGAGCACCAAGCTTCCATCCGTCTCCAGGCTGGCGTACGCGCCCTCGTTACCGTCAGTATTGGTCGCCCACTTGGGCCTTCCCGTCTCGTCATAGAGGACGAGGTTTCCATCCTGCTGCATGATCGCCCTGATGGCACCGCTGCCAACCGTATCCGAGGCCCAGACCGGAGCTCCGGTGGCCGCATACAGCACGAGATTCCCGTCCCCCTGCAACGTCAGATAGTACCCCGCAAACACCGCCGTCAGCTGCTGGCCGACTCCCAGCGCTGCGCCGGCGTTCAAGGTGTGCATCGTCCACACGGAAGTCCTGCCAGAAACCACCACGAGGTTCGGCTCGGTTTCCAAAGTCAGAACCGAGCCCGGGTTGCCAGCGGTGTTTGTAGCCCACAGCGGCTTTCCGGCTGCGTTGTATAGAACGAGATTTCCATCCAGCTGCATGATTGCCTTGACGGCGCCAGCCCCTGCCGTACCAGAGGCCCAAACAGGCGTCCCTCCCGAAGTGGACAGTACGAGATTCCCGTCCCCCTGCACCGTGAGAACAAACCCGCCACCAACAGAAGTCATCTGCTGACCAGACTCGAGCGCCGCACCCGAAATCAACGTGTCCATGATCGCTCCACGGTTTGCCGCCGGTTGTAAGCGTAGCCCCGACTCGCACGCGATGGGAACAGCCGGGGGACCAGCACCCCCAGTGCGGGTGCGCGAGGAGTCTGGTGGCGGGTGCCGGCGGGGCGCTCCTCGGCCGGCCTCGATGACCGCGCGGCAGTTCGCGGGCAAGCTTGAGGCCTGCCCACTGGAGGACGTTGGATGGGCATATGACGTTCCTCGTTCTGGGCAAGAGGGCCTTCTCGCCCCTTAAAAGGCCGAGCCAGCTCGGGGCTAAGGGCTTTCGCGATAATTAACTGGGCAAATGGGGCTACTTGTGATAGCCTCCGGGCATCGAAGCTGAAGCTGCTGTACGCACCCGCTGGGAAGCTGTGGCTCCCCACTTCAATGAGCGCCAGCGTCGTCTGTGGGCGTGTGCCGAAGCCAGGGCCCTGGGCAGAGGCGGAATCTCCAAGGTCTCGCGAGCCACCAAGCTGTCACGCCAAACGCTCTACGAGGGGATGAAGGATCTCGACGCTGCGCCGGCGATCGACGGACGTGTCCGCCGACCGGGTGCCGGGCGAAAGTCGCTGACCAAGACAGTAGCGTTTGGTGAAGGCGCCTCGAACGACCTGGCCATCGTCCCGCCAGACCCCGGCTTCGGTGAGACCGTCGAGGACGGCTCTGAGGAGCTTGTCGGTGTCGGGCCGCACCGCTGGCCACATGGGAGCCGACGGCCGGAGCCCACGGCGACCGAAATGACCCTTTGGTCTGGGCAGTCGAATGTCGAGCTCGATTCCGACCGGCCCGACCACCGGAGACCCGCCAGCCAGCGCCGCCTGCGCACGCCAGGCCAGCACGTCCCGCCAGGGCCGGAGCCGGCGGTTGTCGTGGATCACGACCACCTTCCCGCCGCGAACGAGTGGCTTGAGCGATCCCTGCGACTGCGCAATGCCCGGAACGTCAATGGAGACGAGCGCTGGGCGGGTCGTCGGGAGGGCCCCCGAGCCGACGGTTGGGCGGGTCGACAGGCTCCGGACTCCACGCAGCACTCATCTCGCCACAGAGTTAGCGGATACAGTTTTGGTTGGTGGCCTCATTCGTGTTCGGTGGTGCCACGTCGTCCTCCCGCTGCTGCAGGCCCAGTTGGTGCCTCCCGGGCGGGTGACCGAGTCGCAGTTCCTAAGGGCTTTCGCGATAATTAACTGGTCAAATGGGGCTACTTGTGATAGCCTCCGGGCATCGAAGCTGAAGCTGCTGTACGCACCCGCTGGGAAGCTGTGGCTCCCCACTTCAATGAGCGCCAGCGTCGTCTGTGGGCGTGTGCCGAAGCCAGGGCCCTGGGCAGAGGCGGAATCTCCAAGGTCTCGCGAGCCACCAAGCTGTCACGCCAAACGCTCTACGACGGGGTGAAGGATCTCGACGCTGCGCCGGCGATCGACGGACGTGTCCGCCGACCGGGTGCCGGGCGAAAGTCGCTGACCAAGACAGATCCAGAACTGGCAGCGGCGCTCGACGCACTCATCGACCCGGACGTTCGCGGCGACCCGGAGTCGCCCCTGCGGTGGACGTGCAAGAGCACCCGCCAACTGGCGTTGGCCCTGACTCGCAGCGGGCACCCGGTCAGTCCGAGCACGGTCGGGATCCTGCTCAAGGAGCAGGGCTACAGCCTGCAGGCCAACGCCAAGACCCAGGAAGGGAGCCATCACCCAGACCGCGACGCTCAGTTCCGCTACCTCAACGAGCAGGCGCGTCAGTTCCGGGACGCCGGCCTGCCGGTGGTCTCCGTGGACTGCAGAAGAGGAGCTGATCGGCGAGTTCAAGAACGGGGGCCGGGAGTGGCAGCCGAAAGGAGAGCCGGTGCGGGTGAACATCCACGACTTCGTCACCGAGCAGGGCAAGGCGATCCCCTACGGCGTCTACGACGTCGAGCGCAACGTGGGCTGGGTCAACGTGGGCCAGGATCACGAGACCGCCGCCTTCGCGGTCGAAAGCCTGCGCCGCTGGTGGCGGGGCGACGGCTCGCTCGCCTACCCCGATGCTGACCAGCTCCTGATCTGCGCCGACGGGGGCGGCGGCAACGGCTACCGAGTCCGGGCTTGGAAGCACGAGCTCTGGCGATTCGCGCAGGAGGCCGATTTGGCCATCACGGTCTGCCACCTGCCGCCCGGCACCAGTAAGTGGAACAAGATCGAGCACCGGCTCTTCTCGCACATCAGCATGAACTGGCGCGGCCGCCCACTCACCAGTTACGAGGTGATCCTGGAACTGATCGCGGCGACAACCTCCAAGACCGGCCTCAGCGTGGATGCCGAACGAGACCATGGCACCTACCCACAAAGGTCCTGATCGACGACGCGAGAATGGACGCCATCGGCCTCCTCCCGCATGACTTCCATGGCGAGTGGGACTACTCCCTGGCACCCCGTGCCTGAGTGGTCAACTCGTCCGGATTATTGCGCCGAGCGCCCTAAGCCGAATACGGAGCCGCCCAGGCCGTCCCCGGACGCCTCTTCCCGTTCGGCGCGCATCTCGGCTACATCGCAGCCCGGCGGCGTGCCAAGCGCGGCGCTGGGTCTGGTCGCGATCTTCGCACCGTCCTTCTTCCTGGCCATCGGAACTCTTCCTTTCTAGGACGCACTGCGCAGGCGCACCGGCTTTCGGTCCATCCCGACCGGCGTGCTGGTCAGCTTCGCCATTGTCTTCGTGCTGCGCGCACCGCCCTGGGTCGCGGTCATCATCCTTGGGGTCTTAGGCTGTCCCATCCCCGAGTCGGTGAGACACGGAGAGCAGCGGACCTGGCCCGATGGGCCCGCCAGCGCCCCCCTGGGTCGAGCCGAAGCCCTCGATTAGCTGCCTGACTAACTTGATGCTGAACAGCTGGTGGGCGGCGAGCCCGGCCGGCAGCGGTCCTGGACGACCCCGACCGTCTCTCACCATCCTGGGGTCATCGCATCTTAGGCGCGGCCTTCCACAGGATCTCACTGACGCACCTCTGAATGAGAGCGGGCTCCGCATTTTCAGTTTGGCGTCCCACGGTTCAGGGAAGCCCATGGGAGTTTGCACCCTGGGACTCTTGTCTCCCGTGTACGCGCAGATCGCGTGCGTCTACCTATTTCCCGACGTCAGCGGGAGGTCGGTGTCCCAGCTCAGGGTTGGCAGGCGGCGCCGGATGGGTCCGGTAGTAGGATCGCCAGATAAGGCGATACACCGGGATCCAGTGTGGGATGTCCCGTAGAACCGGCAGGAACGGCACCGCGACCAAAGCCAGGCTCAGCACAAGCATGGTAAGAATGACCAACAGGTCGGCATTAGCCGAAGTGCTATAAGGTGGGACCTGATACCACATGGTGTAGAGCCAGAGCCAACTCTGACCGGGGTAGCTCCCAGTCTCGTTCATCATGCCCCACTGATCACCTGACAGGTGCTGGCTCTCTGCCAGCGATGCGAGATACCCTCCATCTCCCATGAACAGGAGTGGCAGTGTGTAGTCCGTCTGGTAAAAATGCCCGCTGCTCAGGAGGTAGCCGTCGACCGCTCCCGCCTGCGCCAGCGACAACAGATTTCTGAGCATGAGCGAAACCGGTCCGTAGTTCCCCGATTTCACCAGCACCGCGCCGTTTTGAACGGTGGCGCTCCCCAGAGCTTTAACGTATGCGTTCACCCAGCTCTGCTGCTGGTCAGCCGCGGCCGCCTGATAGGTCTGCAGTGCGGACGCGAGTGCCGGATTGCTCCCCGAAGCGATGGAAAGGGGTTTGAGGACGAAATCCTGAGCTGAATCCACCGGTATGCGCACCCCGAACCAGGTCTGGGGGGAGAAGAATCCCAGGCTCTGGACCGACCCGGTGCCGTCGTTATAGGGCGGGCCGTACTGGGCGCTTATGGTCGTCCCCTGCAGTTCCTGGGCGGCGGTGGTCGTGAAATCGACGGGATCACTTCGGGCCCAGCTCTGGATCGTCTCTGCTGGGACGTCGGGTGAGCTAAGGACGGCGGCGAGGATCAGCACCACCACCAGCGTTCCCACCAGCGCAAGACTGAGCTCCTTAAGCAGGTCGTAGGGGACCGTGCCATTGCGACCGGCGGCGGGGGTAGGGTTGCTCATCGTCCTGGCCTCTCGATCGGCGGGACGACCCCACGCACTCGTACCAACACAATGTGGAAGATGACCAGTACCAGGACCGCCACCGGCATCAACATCACGTGCAGCCCGTACATCTGGCCGAAGTTCAGAACATTGAAGAACCCTCCGGCTCCGGTGGAGTTGACCGCATCCTTGGCACTGACCGCGATCCACTGCGAGTCAAGGTTCTGCTGGGACAAGTACCCGGTGAACGCCGCCACGATGCTGATCAGAAAGATCACGACCCCGACGATCCAAGTGGGCTGACGACCCTTGCGCCAGCTGGCGGCCCAGTACTGGGCCCAGAGGTGCACCACCATGAACCCGAAGAAGAGCTGCACGCTCCAGAAGTGGATGCTGTTGAAGAGCCGGCCGACACCTGTGTCGTGCCACCACTGCGGGCCGAAGAAAGCGAGCACGGCACCGCTGAGGATGACCCAGACCAGCGCAGCGATCGTGAGGACGCCGAAGATGTAGACCCAGGAGGCGACGTAGGCCGGCTGACGATCGGGCAGGAGACTGTCGTAGGGAAGAACGCGGCTTGCGAAGCGCCGCAGGGCCCCCGTCCAGTTGCCGGCGGGTTCCTTCGATTCGCTGTCGCTCATTCGTGCGACCCCCGATCACCCCGGCGGCCAACATGAAACGGTGCCAGCAGCGCTATCACGAAGAGCGCGATCATGCAGCCGATCACCACCAAGTTGGGTACGGAGATAATGATGAAGCCAACGTGGATGTATGTCGCCGGTTGATCCATCGCGTCCGTTTCCTCTGGTGTTGGGTTGAGGTGAGTACCGGTGCCGCGCAACCTACACCACAAAAGCTATCACGTCAACGGGGTGTCGCCAGATCGTTCGACTTGGTCAGTTAGAGGTTCGTCTAAGCGATGGATGAGATGAAGCTAATTATAAGGTTAGGAGGGTAGTTAAGTAGCGGGTGAGACGGAACTAATAGGTTGGTGATCCAGCGCAGTAACGCGAACTGGCGCTCCCGACCGCTACGCCCTCGCTTGGGCGCGTTAAGGGGATGGTCAACCCCAGGTATCGTCCTGCGTAAGTGGTTCGAGTACCGGAGAGCGTCGGCCTGCCCTGGTACAGAAAGGGCAGAAGGACTGGGTTCTCGGTCCCTGATCAAGGCCCAAAATCCCATGGCCATTGGTCGAGTTTCTTCAAACGCATCGCCAACTGGAGAGGCGGCCATTCAGGAATGGGGACCCGGGGATTGGTACGTCGGGGCCCAGTCGGGACGAAGGGCACGGGATCCTGAAGGGGAGGACACGCCGGAACGATACTATATCCGCGCAGACCATGAATGTTGGCGCGGGGCGGAGGCACAATGAGCTGATCCCTGATCTCGCTGGTTTCCCCATCTCCAGCTTTCCGACTACGGCCGCCTGACCGTGCTTGGCTCCTTGATCGCGTGCGTTGGGTGGCCGATCCTGACTCGGCTGAATTCATCGCCAGGCTGGATCTACGGCTGGGTCGCCGCCTTGGGCACGCTAGCCCTCTCGGTGCCCTCTCTACATCTGGGCGGTGCTCCACGAGCCTGCACAAGCGATCCTGGTACTGGCGGCAATGCATGTTGCCGTGGTCCTGATGAGCTGCCTCTCCATGGGGTTGATCGCAGGCAGGCCGGGTGACGCGGCGTCGGGTAGGGTGCCTTCCCGACGGTAGCGTTGCGGCGCATTTCCCGGGACGAGGCCGAGAGTCTGAGGTCAGGGTGTGCTGGGGAGTCTCTCGTGCCGCTTGACGCAGACTGCAGGCGGGACAAACGGGTCCGCGGCCCGGTCTCCGTTCTGACCAAGTCGGGGAACTCGGTTAAGTGCGCGCGAGCGATCTTCCCGGTCGCGCCACTAGCCAGGCTAGAGGTGGCCTCCATGGACTTGCCGTTCTTGAAACTGGTTCGTAGCCGGGACGATCTTGAGATGGTCGCTCTGGCGCACGATTCCGGCCGGCTCCGGCAGTCAGACCCACGAAGCGCCGTCATCTGCACAGCGTCGTGGTGCCAGTCGTTCCCACACTTCAGGCGGCGCTCACCAGTCCCGAGAGCGCTTCGAGCCCGGGACACCTCGGGCTCGATTCGACTGATTGTTTGCGCACTGACAAAACGGTGACTGGCTAGGCGACCGAAGCCGGCATCTTCTGCCTCGTCGGCTCGGAGGGGAGCGCTGCCAGCGCGCTTGGGGCCAATGTGGAGGGCGGCGCTGTGGGCAATGGCTTCGCGCTGGCACCCTCCTTGGCGAGGAAGGCACCAACCTCCGCAATTGTGCTCATCATCGCTGCGGGAACACGACCGTTGTGTTCTTCTCGACACCGATCTCGACGAGCGTCTGCAAGTTTCGCAGCTGAAGCGCAATGGGGTGGGCCATGATGATGTCGGACGCCGTCCCCAACGCCCCGGCGGCGAGCGCCTCGCCCTCGGCGTTGATGATCTTGGCACGCTTCTCGCGCTCGGCCTCGGCCTGCTTGGCCATAGCCCGCTTCATGGTCTCCGGCAGCTGCACGTCCTTCAGTTCGACCAGCGTAACCTGGATCCCCCAATCACCGGTCGCAATGTCAAGGATCTCCTGGATCTTGGCGTTGATCTTGTCAGTCTCCGCGAGCACCTCATCGAGGGTATGCTGGCCGACGACGTTGCGCAGGGTGGTCTGCGCAATCTGATTAATGGCCGCCGTTACGCTCTCGATCGCGATCACCGACTTCACCGCGTCGACCACCTTGAAGTAAGCGACCGCAGAGACGTTGATACTCACGTTGTCCCGCGTGATGATCTCCTGAGACTGGATCGGCATGGTGACCACGCGCAGGGACACGCGGTGCAACCGGTCGAAGATCGGGATGATGGGGCGCAGCCCGGGCTTGCGGACGCCGATCACCTTGCCCAGCCGGAACTGCACCCCGAGCTCGTACTGCTGGACGATCCGAATGGACAGCAATAGCCCGAGGAGCACGAGCGCCGCGAGCACGATGAGGGCGAAGTACAAGTACTGCATTGCCTCCTCGTCGCCCGTTGGTCGGCATCCGACGAGTGCCGATGTACCCGGCCCGCGCGGAACCATTTCCGACCCCAGCATCGCATTGGGAGGAGGCCAGGGCCCTGACGAAGGCGGCGCGGGCTGAAGCCCCGGAACGCCAACGGTTTCATACTCGGATGGTCCGCCTCGATGGCAGCCTCGATCTCTCGGGACGACTAACCCCGCAGGGACGTGGGGCCGGCCGTGGACCCGCCCCGATCACCAAAAGCGCATCCTGACCATCCTCGCCTCGAGGCACCTAAGCGGCGGAACCATCAGAGGATACGGCCCACGTGCAGCCTGGGTTATTCGACCGAAGGCACCCCGGTCCCCGTCCAGGATCTCCCTCCTTCCCCGTGGGGGCGGCCCTCGGTCGGTGGCTGAGTTCACAAGTGCGGACGGGGAGCGGCCAAGTGCGCGTCTAGATGATGTGCCCGGGCACGATGGCGCCGTGCGCGCGGAGTGCTCCGCCGACCGCGTCTAGAGCGAGCTCTTCGGGCTCGATGTCGCTCCGTGCGGACAGGGCCGCCATCGCGCCCGCCGCCTGCCCCATCGCCATGCATGAGGCTTGCACCCGGTAGGCGGAGCTGGCTTCCTGGTCGCCGGCGGCGCATCTCCCGGCTGCGATTAGCCAGGTGCTCCCGCGCGGTAGCAAGGCCCCGCGAGGAATGGTTGGAAAAGTGTCCTTCCGCAGCGGATGATAGTCGATTCCGTGTCCGCAGGGGCGGTGCAAGTCGATGGGGTAGAAGCTGTAGCACACCGCGTCATCCCACACCCGGCCGTTGGTGTAGTCGTCAATAGTGATGCGGCGTTTACCAATGATTCGGTAGGACTCTCGAATTCCACACTCGGCCGCGAAGTAGTCTATCGTCAAATTCCCCAGCCCGTGCTGGGCACGGAGAAACTTGAAGGCCCGCATCAGGCCGCGTCGCCCTTCGATCTCCGCCCGAGTCCGTCCTTCGCTGGTGCTGCCGTCAACGTCAGCGATGTGCATCGAGTTGCGTCCGTGGTAGCGAAGGAACCCACGTATTCCGTCCTCGTGCATACTGAAGTCGATCGCCTGTAGCTGGCCGCAACAAACTGCCGCCGTACGCGCCTTCTCCAGCGCCTCGTAATCCAAGGTCGTGGGGTCATACCCGCTGAAGGAGGCGCTGTACGTTGCCGGCTGCGGCTGGGCACTGTGCTCCCGCTCGAAGCCGGCCAGGGCAACTACGTTGGCATCGCCCGTGCAGTCGACCAGCACTCGACACTGGGTGTCGAAAAGGCCTTCCTTCCCGCAGAGTGTCAGGTGCCAGCACGCCCTCTCTCTGATGAACGTCACCAATCATTGTGTGAAGGCGCAGCGCTACACCCGAATCGATTACCGCCTCGTCAAGCAGAGTTGCGTAGATCTCCCGTCTCAGCTGGATGCTGAGTCGGTTTGCAGGCTGGTGGTAGCACGCCACGTCCGGCAGTTCGTCGCCTGCGACCTCGACCGCGCGGCGCACGATCTCCCAGCCGATTCCGGCGATCACCTGTCGCCCCCACGCGTGGAACAGGCCTGGGACATCGATTGCAGCCGCGGTCGTCGTCCCACCGAGCATTCCGTTCTTCTCCACCAGCAAGGTGCGTGCGCCCAATCGGGCGGCCTGGATTGCAGCGGTCGAGCCGGCCGGCCCCCCACCGATGACCGCCACGTCGTACTTCATTGCCCAACTAAACCAGACCTTGTGCGCCTGCCCCGACATCACCGGACGCACGCCCCCAACGCGATCAGCGTTTATGCGCGCGTGAAGTCCGGACGGCCCTCACCGCACCGCGACGCTCCTTGAACTGCTAAAGCGCCCAACATCCCCACTACGGCATAAGCGCCCAAGAGCGGACGACTCGGTACAGCAGGACCGACCGACCCCGCCTACAAGGGCCCGCGGTGACGGGAACGCCGAGGATCCGGAGCTTCGCCGCCAGGCCAGTTGCTCCTCCTATGTAGACGGAGCCGATGAAGGGACGATCAGAGGCGAGGGCGAGGGTGGACATGGGCGGAGCACAACCCCAAGTAAACCCCCGAGCACGCGGTTTGCCCCTGCCGGCGAGTTGCTCGAAATCAAACGAGGCCGACCAGGCAAGACCGGTGCGCTGGCTCCCACCGCTGGCGCCCATTCCGCGCCCCAAGGTGAGGTCCGCCATCCAACGGGGCCCGCCGGCCTGCACGGGGTATTGCCAGCACGGGCCCACGGTCTGGGCAATCGAGGAACCGAATCGAGCGCCCAGACTCAGCGGGCCTCCCGCCACCGCTGTCAGCCGTCAGGGATGGTTCCATCCCTGGGGCCAGGGACGGTTCATGATGGTCAGAATGCCGGTGGCTACCATCCGTTGGCTCCGAGCTGCGCGCGTTCGGGTCGAGACGCCCGCCATATACCGCCGAGACCCCGCAAAATGGTGGTGATGCTAGCTCGCCCTATTCGGGATGGTCGCTGCGCCCGAGCAGCTTGGAGATTCTGCAACAGGAGGACGGACCGATGTTGGGTGAGTTGAGGCCGAAACGAATCGACCACCTCCTACATCTGGAGACAGTCGGAAGAATCGGGTGCCATGCATCGGGACGTACTTACATCGTACCGATCACGTACGTGTACGACGGCGAGGCGATCTATGCCCACTCATTTGAGGGGATGAAGCTACGGATGATGCGTGAGAACCCAATGGTCTGCTTCGAGGTGGAGCACTTCGAAACGTTGGACAACTGGGAGAGCATCGTGATCCAGGGACGCTTCGAGGAACTTCAAGGAGGCGAGGCTGCAGCGGGACGAACCCTGCTCGTCGAACACTTTCGCAACCTCGGCGCACCCTGGCTGAGAACTCCACCAACCACTGTCGGGACAGGTTACGCGCGGGTACACCAATTCGATCCCTCAGCCGATGAGATGCCTATCGTCTACCGGATCGTTCCAATCGAACGAACTGGTCGTTTCGAGCGGCCTTGACTCCCAGAGCAATTGTCAGGGCGATGTGCCTCGTTGGTCGATGATTTCGCACCTGAGAGCCTCATCCAAGGCCTCGCTGGGACAGCACGTGGGCGGCGACACACTGCACCCGGACCAGCCGTCGGCCCCAACTCTGACGGTAACGAAACTTGGATGCCGGGTACCGACCCAGCGCCCTCGTCTTGGTGTCGCACCGCGGGCAGAGAGGGGGTGTCTGCTCGGTGGTCTCGATGGTCAGGATCAACTCGTTGGGCGTCGACTCGTCGCCCACGATGCGGAAGCCGCGAAGCACCAGCACGCGGTCGCTGGTGCTGACGTCGCGGGCGTTGCTCGACATGCCGACATCATCCGACCGCCGCTTCCGACGCGCATGCCTGCACGACGGGCCTCCACAGAATTTCTAGGAGAGCCGTTTAAGCGCGACGATCCGGACGCGATGCTGAAGCCAGTGAAGCCATCATGATCCTGGGGCTCGCCAACCGCGCCTGGCGCCCCATCGAATCCACAGTGATCCCGCGCCGGGGGGCCCATCCTCCTTTGTGGTGCAGCTGCATTCGGCGTACCTGCACTCGCTTGCCCTGTGGACTGCGAATGCGGCTAGTGGAATCGACGCTGCGTCGGGCTATGATGGCGGGTGCGTTGGAGCCGACGGTGTCGCGGGTTGATTTCTACGCCGGACGTGCAGGGTGGCCTACTGAGGGTCGAGGACATGCGCAGGTTCGTTTCGCTGGCTTGTGGGCGTGGTGGACATCCGCTGGCGCGACTTGCGCACATGGTTAGCCGGCGTTGCCTCCCCCCTGCGCATACACGCTGAACGGTTCGGCGAGCCGTGCGAGAACCCACGCGCCGAATCCCGGGTGGCGGTCGGGGATGACGACTACCGGCCACCGCTCCTCTCGCAGTAGGTGGTGCGCGATCCCCGATCCCGCGAACACCCACAGCCAGAGGGCCGCTCTGAGGTGACCGCGACGAGATCCGCTTCGCGCTCTTCGGCGAGGTCGTCGATCGCCATCTCGACCTGACCGAGTGCGGCGATGACGACGGTGCCACAGGCATCGACCCCTTCGCTGACCAGGTCCGTTGTGGTCGCCCACACCACACCGCGCATCTGTGCCACCCGGAGATCAACCAGGTCGTCGCGCGGGGGGCGGTACTTGACCGCGGCGACCACCAGCATCTCAGCTCGCAGGCGGCGCCCGAGCCACGCGGCAGAGTGCATTGCGCAGGGTCGGGGCTTCGTGGCGCCGATGACGAAGATCACGTGAGGCCGGCCGCGTGATCCGGCATTTGGCCGGACGGCGATATCACCGAGGTCCGGCTCGGTAAGCCGGAGTCGAGTTCGCGCGCGTTCGACGGCCGCCCCCCGATCACGCCGGTCCGTACTCACCGCCCTCACGATGTGACAATGACTCGATCTGGCTCAACCTTGAACCGCTGACAAGCGACGAAGTGGAGCGTAGCAGGGCCTCCGCCGGTGCTTTCGATGCCGATGCTGCGAAGCTCGCCATGCCGGGTTCCGATGGCCTCCACATGGCCGAGCCGCCGCCCCTCCGAGTCGAATACCGGCTGGTCAAGCAGAGCGCTCAGGGCGCCACCGACCAAGGTTCTCATGGTTTCGATCCTCCGAACCCAGGCCTCAACAAATCGTCCGGGGACGGCGACCCCTCCGCCTCTGCGAGTGCGCTCGCAATTCCCCGCGGGCGGCCGGCTTTAACCCAGAGGGCATAAAGCGCCGCACCAACGCCGATCGCCGCGACGAGCGACACGATCGGGTAGACGACTCAGGTCGACGATGAGCGTGAACACGACGGCGACGCTCCCGGCGATGTTGACGACCAGGAATCCCCAGCTGCGAGAGGTCAGGGATATTTGCGCCATCCCGAGCAGCCCCGCCAAGAACGCCAGAAAGACTGAGACCGCGTAATAGAGGACGAGAACCTGGTCCTGGGCGCCGGATGCCAGGATCACCGCGGCGGACATGATTGTGTAGAGGACGACCCCCCAGTAAGGCGTGTGATGACGGTTGGATGCGCCCAGCAATTCGGGGAGCACCCCGACTCTGCGACCCGATGCCAGGGTCCGTCGCGACAGTGCTTTAAGCAGGCCCGGGCCGGCCTGGAAGGACGAGCTTGCCGCCGCGAGTAGCAGCAGCGAGGTGGTCGCCTGGAAGGCAGCGAAGAGCGGAGTCGGCGCTGACGCCCGCCCCAGGTCCGCGATCTGGGTGCTGTTGGTGTTCGGGATGCCGATACCCAGGTGGACGGCGAGGCCGGTGATGCCGAGCGTCAGCGCGCCCACGACGCCGAGCGTCAGCCATAGCGTCCAGCGCCCGAACCGCCGCTTCCCGCGTTCGCCGAGCTGGCCCAGCTGGGCGATCGCGGACGAGGGCGCCTCGGTTCCTGTGGCCAGTGCCATCGCGACCGGGAAGGCGAGCACGACTGCGAGAGGAACGGCCTGGGTCAGCGTGCTGATATGGCTCGGACGCTCGAACCGACCGACCGCTGCACCTCGGAGGAGTACGGCGATTGAGACCCCGACGAACGCGACCGTCATCAGGGCGAAGGTCGCGCGGCCGCCATGGCCGAACCAGGTCAGGCCTGCAACCACGAGGAGCAACGCGATTGAAATCGCGTCGCGATAGGGCGCGACGCCGGGCACGTAGGCGATGATCGCGGAGGCTCCAGCGGCGACGCTGATCCCGATCGTCAGCACGTAGTCGACCATGAGCGCTCCAATGGGGAGAAACGCCCATGCTTCCCCGAACGCCGCGCCGGCCGCCGCCGCGGCGCCCCCACCCTCTGGAAAGCGCCCGATCAGCTGGTGATAGTTGAGATCGACGAGCGCAATGATCGCGAGGACGAGCGCCATCGCGGGCAGCAGGAGTTCCAAATGGCCGTTTAGCGCTCGTAGCCCGGCTTCGATCGCATAGGCGACCGACGACACGGGATCGGCCATGATCGCGAATGCGAACGCGAAGAAGAGCACCGGGACGCTGCCGAACAGCCGACGCACCAAGGGAACCTCGCGCCGACCAGACTTCCCGGCTCGCCTATAAGGGGGCGGCGGCCTGCCGCCCGTTGCCTTTGATCATACCTTTGCAAGCCCCAGCGTCAACAAGTCGTCAACGACAGGCCTCGGCACCGGCAGTCACGCCGGAGGCCCCGATCCCCGCTTGGGCTGCCGGCACGGGGAGGCATCGGCCGCCTCCTGGAGGCATTCCAGGCCGCGGATGCGATGACCGGGCTCGAGATCCTCAGCCGGGTGTTCACTCGTTTCTGGGAGCGAGAACGACAGGTGCCAGCGCCGGCTCCCCGGCGAGTTCCTGGCCGCGTCAAACCGCCGACCCCTGGCCTGGAATCCAATTAATCCAAACTGACTGGTCGGTTTTTGATAGGGTCGAAGTGTGCCGAGGCTGAAGGAGGCGGATCGGAACGAGCGCCGGCAACGATTGGTCGATGCGGCCTGGCGTTGCGCCGCGCGAACGGGCTACCGCGACATCACGGTGGACGACGTTTGCGCTGAGGCCGAGGCCAGCAAGGGCGCCTTCTACGTCTACTTCGAGACGAAGCAGGACCTGCTGCTCGCGCTGCTCGACGACGACTCGGCCCAGGTCGACCGCGAGATCGACGAGCTGGAGGGCCGGAAGCTCACACAGGCCGAACGGCTACGGCGCTTTACGCGATGGATGCTGGAGCGTGGGGCCGACGCCGCGCGCGCTCGGGTGCGCGCGGATCTCTGGGTGGCAGCCCTCACCGACGATCAGGTGCGAGGGCGACTCTCGGAGGCCATCGAGCGCCGGCGGGCGCACCTGCGCGCGTGGGTGGAAGCCGGGGTCGCGGATGGGGAGCTGGCAGACGTGCCGGCGAACGCCCTGGCGTCAGTGCTGCTCGCGCTGTCGGACGGCCTGCTCCTTCATGCCGCGGCAGATGCGTCCGCTTTCCGTTGGGAGCGGGTCCGGACCGCGCTGGGAGCAATCCTGGCGGCGTTGCAACCTGAGTGAACTCTCTTCAACCCGCGGCACCTACGATTCCGTCGCGGAACCGCTTCGGCTGGGCCCGCCGTTGGGCGGGTCGCGCCCATGATCAGCTACGGAACACCTCTGCCGGCATGGTGGTGCTCGCAATCGTTGTCGGCTTGGGCGGCGGGCTTGGCGCAGTGGCGTTCCGGTATCTCGTTTACGGCGCCACGTGGGTCGTCACCGGGAACCAACAGTACGGGCTGATCCCCGGCCAGCCGAGTTCACACCTCTCCTGGATGGGGCGCTGGTTCCTGCTGGTGGCACCGATTGCCGGGGGCCTTGTCTTCGGACCCTTGATCCACCGCTTCGCTCGCGAGGCGCGCGGGCACGGCGTTCCCGAGGTCATGCTCGCTGTCGCCGAGAATGGCGGACGATCCGGCCACAGGTCACCGTCGTCAAAGCGCTGGCGTCCGCCATCTGTATCGGCACCGGAGGCTCCGTCGGGCGAGAGGGGCCGATTGTCCAGATCGGCTCGGCGTTAGCCTCGGGCCTTGGTCAGATGGTGCGCGTGAACGAGGATCGGCTTCGTTTGCTCGTCGCCTGCGGTGCGGCCGCCGGCATCAGCGCGACGTTCAATGCGCCGCTGACCGGAGTCTTCTTTGGTCTCGAGCTCATCCTCGGTTCCGTCTCGGCCGAGGCGATCGCCGTGGTGCTCGTGGCCTCGATGACGGCGGACGCTCTGAGCCGGGCCGTCTTCGGCTCGGCGCCGTTTTTCGGGGGGCTGGCAACGGGCGGCGGCCACAGCCTGCTCGATTACCTCCTGTTCGCCGTCCTGGGACTGCTCGCCGGCTTTGTCGGCGTCCTTTTCAAGACCGTGCTCTACGCGTCGAGGACCTCTGCGACCGGTTCTGGCGCGGGCGGCCGGAGTGGCTGCGTCCGGCAGTTGGCGGCATCCTGCTCGGGCTCATTCTTCTCGCGATCCCCCAGCTCTACGGCGTGGGATACCCGGTGATGGCGAGCGCGCTGTCGGGGGAGTACGTGCTCGGGTTCCTGCTCTTGCTCGCCGCAGGCAAGATGCTGGCGTCCAGCTTGACTATCGGCATCGGGGGCTCGGGAGGGGTGTTCGCCCCTTCGCTGTTTATCGGCGCGACCTTCGGAATGGCCTACGGGGTACTCGTCCACCACGTGTTCGGCGCCGCGGCCAGCCCGGAGGCGGCCTACGGCCTGGTGGCCATGGGCGCGGTATTCGCCGGGGGCACCCGAGCCCCGCTTACCGCGAGCGCCAGCGTGCTCGAGATGTCAGGCGACTTCGGGATGGTGCTGCCCGTGATGTTGGGCACCGCGCTCGCTTCGGCAATGAGTGCCCGCCTTGCCCGGGACCATCTACACGACCTAGCTGCTCCGTCGGGACATCGACTCGAACGGCCCAAGACGGGCGCCATCCTGAGGCTGCTCACCGTCGCGGACGCCATGGTCCCGGTCGGTCGCGCCACCCGACTCGTTCACCCATCGCGCGGCAGCGGTTGCCACGCGAGGCAGATCGGACGCCGGTGAAGGTGAGCTCGGGGCGGTCCGCCAGGCACCCTTGACCCGGAGGAGACGATCAGGACGCGCTCGGACCTCGTCCGCTTCGGGCACGAGGGACTCCCTGTCGTGGGGAGGATGGTCGTTCGGCGGTGGGATGGGTCACCAATCGGGACGTGTTGCGCGCCCTCGCGCGGCGCCTCGGCCGTCCGGTTGCCCGAGAGCGACGCCCTCCGCTCACCCTTGCGGGGCCACGTGCCCGGGGCTGACGTGTTGACGCCCCCTGGATACCGGTTGGTCGAATTCACGGTCCCGGATCGCCGGGAGAGCCAGACGCGAATCCGTGACCTCTGAGGTCCCTCCGGGGTCTCTGGTGATCCGGGTGCATCGCGGCGACGATGTGTTCCCGCCCGCCGGCGACACCGAATTCCAGGCCGGCGATCGCCTCACGGTGTTGACGACGCTATCGCGGATCGACGGTGTGCGTCGGGCGATCGCGGTTCATCCACGGTGGTGGCCAGTAGGAGGTACGACACATGGGAGCCTCAGATACGCGCCGTCCGGACATGCACCGCCCTCGGCCGCCAGGCCAGCTCCATGCACTGTTCGCCCTTGCCGTCCGGCGTCTACCAGCGCAACCTCGGCTGGCTGCTAACCCACCGGATGCTCGCGCTCACCTATCGCGGTCGCCGGAGTGGGCGGACGTTGACGACCGTCGATCGAGGTGATCCATTACGACCGGGCAACGAGAGAGAGCGTCGTTTTGTCCGGCTACGGCCCAACGGCCGGCTGGTATCTCAGCATCAAGGCCTCGCCAGCCCTTCGGATCCAGAGCGGGAGGCTCGACTATGTCCCGATCCAACGCCTCCTGTCGCCAGAGGAAGCACGGTTGGTTGCGGAGGAGTTCGTGTGCGCGCACCGATTGGAAGCGCGCCTGGTTCGCCCCCATCCTGGTCTGGATCGGTGCCATCGAGGCCGGTCGAGAGGAGAGCGCGGGATCAAGCTGCTCGCCTCGCTTCCGATGGTGGCCTTTCGTCCCGCTCGGGGCAATGCCACCCGCGGTCGACGCACCCGACGTCGGCCACACGTCCGACCCACCGGCATGACCGCGATGGGGCGCCCCAGGGACCTCCGACCGCTGATCCTCGAACAGCGAGCAAGGCTTCGCGATCTGCTCGCGGGCCTGGACGCCACAGAGTGGGGCGCGGACTCGTTGTGCCGTGGGTGGCTGGTCAGAGATGTGGTCGCCCATTGCATCCAGAACCACCGTGCGGCGCCATGGAATGTCCCCGTCCAGTTGATCACGGCCGGCTTCAGCCTGGACGCACGCAATCAGCGCTGGGTGGCGCGGTGGCGACCGATGAGCCCGACGGCTCTGCTCGCTGAGTACAGAGCGACAGCCGAACGCATGACTTTTCCGACTTTGACGCGCGATACGCCTTGACCGAGGATGTTGTCCACGGGTACGACATCGCGCAGCCGCTGGGATACGGCATCCGCGTGCCTGAGGCCGCACTCGTTATCGTCGCCGAGACCTACCGCCACACGAGTCTGATCCTCCATGGTCGCCAGCGCGCCGCCAGGCTCTCGTTTCGCGCCATCGATCAGTCATGGGCTACTGGCGCCGGCCCGGAGGTCCGGGGTCCCATGGCGTCGATCCTCCTCGCCATCGCCGGGCGCGGGGCAGCTCTCGAGGACCTGTCAGGGCCTGGCCTGGGCACGCTGCGCCAACGCCTCTTAGAGGAAGGTGATGCGGGACCGATGCCCCGGCAATGATCCCCCTGTGCGCATCGCGTCTTCGTGGAGGGCGATGGCGCGGCGGGGAGAAACCCGCTCCTCACCGTGGGAGGACTGGGTAACGAGCCAAGGCAGACGACATGCTGCTTGAGGAGCGGATACTCATCGCTGTGCCCCCGGCTCGGGTGTGGGAATTCGTCGCGGATCCCGAGCGCATGGCGGCTTTCTCTCCTGAACTCCATCACATCCAATGGCTCGGCGACCCGGTTCCGAGGGTCGGTGGCACTTTCCGTGCCTTCAATCGCGTCGGGCCTATCCGGTGGCGAACCAGGAACGTCATCGACGTCGCAGAAGCTGAGTGGCTGTTCAGCTGGCGCGCGATGGACGGGCCAGGGTACAGCTTTGCGACCCGTTGGACGTATTGCCTCTTACCTCACGCAGCTGACGGCAGCGAGCTTATCGAGCGATGCGAGACGGTGAGTTCGCTCGCTGCGTTCATCACGAGGAGTCTCCTGTGGGGCCGTGGCCGGATGCTCCGACGCGGGATGCGCGCGACGCTCGAAGCCATCAAGTTTGAAGCCGAAGCAATTGAGACAGAAGGCCAAGGCCAATAAGGCAAGTCGAAGTGGAAGTCGAGATCGAGCCCGCGCCCTGCGTCCGGGAGCCGACCGGGGGCCCCTTCGCGATGGTCTCGCCTCACGGGATGAGAACGATGCGGTCTGGCTCCACCGCGAACCGCTCGCGCGTAACGAACCGGAGCGGGCCCGGCTCGGACCCCGGGCTCTCGATGCCGATCCGGCGGAGGTGCCCGTGGCGGCTACCGACCGCCCGCACATAGCCGAGCAGTTGGCCCTCCGAGTCGAATACCGGCTGGTCGAGCAGTGCACGTAGTGGGGCGCCAACTAAGGTCCTCATGCTCGCGATCCCCCGGACCCAGAACCCAACAATTCGTCAGAGGACGGCGCCGCCTCCGCCTCTGCCAGCGCGCTGGCAATGCCGCGCGGGCGGCCGGCTTTAACCCAGAGGGCATAAAGCGCCGCACCAACGCCGATCGCCGCGACGAGCGACACGATCGGGTAGAGACGACTCAGGTCGACGATGAGCGTGAACACGACGGCGACGCTCCCGGCGACGTTGACGACCAGGAATCCCCAGCTGCGAGAGGTCAGGGAAATTCGCGCCATCCCGAGCAGCCCCGCCAAGAACGCCAGAAAGACTGAGACCGCGTAGTAGAGGACGAGAACCTGGTCCTGGGCGCCGGATGCCAGGATCACCGCGGCCGACATGATTGCGTAGAGGACAACTCCCCAGTAAGGCGTGTGATGACGGTTGGATGCGCCCAGCAATTCGGGGAGCACCCCGACTCTGCGACCCGATGCCAGGGTTCGTCGTGACAGTGCTTTGAGGAGGCCCGGCCCAGCCTGGAATGAGGAGCTGGCTGCGGCGAGCAACAGCAGCGAGGTCGTCACCTGGAAGGCGGCGAAGACCGGAGTCGGCGCTGACGCGCGACCCAGATCCGCGATCTGAGTGCTGTTGGCGTTGGGGATGCCGATGCCCAAATGGACGGCGAGGCCCGTGATACCGAGCGTCAGTGCCCCTACAACTCCGAACGTCAGCCAGAGCGTCCAGCGTCCGAAGCGCCGAGCTTC
>CAVTSA010000006.1:0-153195 GCA_963737225.1 Candidatus Dormiibacterota bacterium | reverse complement strand
CCGCTCCTCGGCAGCGACGTACACACTGTGCTCGACCACGCCGGCGTAGCAGTGACGCCGTGATATCAGGCCAGCCGCAACCCACCCAACCGCGCCGCCATCGCGGACTGCCACGAACCTGAGATCCGCGCGATGGCCGGCGTCCCAGGTCTCCCAGGATGGCGTCTTGGTCTCGAAGGTCGCGTTCCCTGTGGCGATGCCGGCGGCATAGATTCGCTCGACAACAGGCCAATCGGACGATGCCATCGGGCGCGTGGTGAGGGCGGAACTTTCGCTGATCCTCGTCGAGGCGAAACGCTAGCGAGACGCCGTCGCCTTGGCCGCCTGGAGCGGGCCAGGCCCCCCGGCCACGCCCTCCAGGACGGATTCGACGAGGCGTGGGGCAGCGGTGTGGCGACCTGGTAGTAGGTCCAGAGGCCCTCTTTCTCTGCGGTCACCAGCCCGGCACGCTGGAGTCTGCCGATGTGGTGGGAGATAGTGGGCTGCGCCAGGTCGTAGGCCGCAACGAAGTCGCAAACGCATACCGGCTCTGTTGGTTTTGCAAGGTAGCCAGGAGGTCTGGCGTGTGGGGTCGGCGAGCACGCGGAGCAACTCTGCTGAATCCTCGGCCGTCTCGCTCGGGATCGCCGGCTGGATCACACAGCACGTCCCCCGGGTTCGTAGCACCGGAAGGTTGACCATCGCTCGCTTATCATACATCAACGCATTGACGATCGTCGATGCGCATGGTATGCTCAGCGCAACGGATCGACGTTCATCGATGGAGTTTGGAAGCAACAACGGAAGAGCATGGAAACCATGAGCGGTGAGGTTCGAGAGGCGGTTCGGGAGCGCTACGGAAGTTCGCGCTGAGCCCACGCAATCGTCGTGTTGTGGTGAGAGTGCCTGCTGCTCGTCGGCAGAGGCAAACGAGAGCGGTGCCGCGTGTGGGACGGCGTACTCGGCTGACGAGTTGAGGATGGTCGGGATCAACGAGGGTCTGAGCCTGGGGTGCGGCAACCCCACGATGCTGGCGGAGCTGAAGCCAGGTCAGATGGTGCTGGACCTGGGTAGCGGCGGTGGGCTGGATGTGCTGCTCTCAGCGCGTCGGGTTGCGCCCGGGGGACACGCCTATGGCGTGGACATGACGGACGAGATGCTGGCCCTGGCTCGACGCAACCAGGAGCAGTCCGGGGTCGAGAATGCGACGTTCCTCAAGGGGACGATCGAAGAGATCCCGTTGCCCGACGAGAGCGTCGACGTGGTCATCTCCAACTGCGTCATCAACCTCGCTGAGGACAAGGGCGCGGTGATCCGCGAGGCGGCTCGGGTTCTGCGCTCAGGGGGGCTGTTCGCCGTCGCCGACATGGTCCAGGTCGAGGAGCTGTCAGCTCTCGAAGCAGGCGATCGACCAGTGGGCCGGCTGCATCTCGGGCAGCATCTCCACCGCTGAATATCGGGCGGACCTCGAGGCGGCCGGTTTCGAAGACGTCGACATCGTCGTCCACAGTGAGCAGGCGATCCCGGGTCAGGGGAAGATCGGGAGCGCCTACATCAGGGCGCGCCGGAGAGCCGTCGCCGCGTAGTTGCCACAGGAGGGCGGGATTGGCCTCCAGTCCTGCCCGACATATGGCGCGCGCTCCGTCCGTTTCGGAGCTCTAGGTCATCCTCGTCGTTTCGGGTGCACGTACCGTTTGGGCGGACCAGACCTGTGCGGCCATCTGGACCGCGTCCCAGGGCGAACCGAGCGGGGGAGTGTAACTGAGGTCCAGGTCGGAGAGTCCATCGACAGTCATCCGGTGGAACAGGGCCGTGGCGTAGACATCGATGCGTTTTGCCACTTCGGCCCGGTAATCGCCGACGATCTGAGCACCCAGGAAGCGGCCGTCGGTTACATCCCCGGTCACCCTGATGTCGAGAGGGGAAGCGCCGGGGTAGTACGCCTTGTGATCGTTCGGCGAGGATGCGACTGTCTCAGGCCGGAAGCCGGCAGCCGCTGCCTCGCCATCCCTGAAGCCCGTGCGCGCGATCGCCAGGTCGAAGACCTTGACGACCTGGGTGCCCAGAGAGCCTTCGAATCGGCGGTTGCCACCCATCGCGTTCTCCCCAGCGACGCGGCCCTGTTTGTGCGAGGTCGTCCCCAGCGGGAGGTACGAGGGGCTCTCGGTCAGTCGATGCCAGGTCTCGGCGCAGTCGCCGGCGGCGAAAACGTCTGGCAGGTTCGTCCGCATTTGACGATCGACGTGGAGCGCGCCTTTCACTCCGGTCTCGATGCCACCAGCGACCCCGAGGGCCGTGTCTGGGCGGACACCAACCACCACAAGAACCGTATCCACGCTGACCTCGATGCCGGCCGCATCCCGCACGACCAGGTGCGCGCCGACGCGCTCGATTTCGTGGACGGCGACCCCGGTCGAGATGTGGGCTCCATGGCGCTGGATCTCGAGGCCGATGCGTCTGCCCAACTCGACGTCGACCGTGGGCAGGACGGCGGGAGCTTGCTCGAACAGCTCAACCTCGATTCCCCGGTGGCGGAGCGCGTCGACCATCTCGAGGCCGATGTAACCGGCCCCGACGATCGCCGCTCGATGGACATGCTCGAGCCGGTCGTTCAGCTTGAAGCTGTCCTCCATCGTGTGGAGGAGGTGCACACCGGGAAGATCGATACCGCGGATCGGCGGCTTGATGGGCGTAGCTCCGGTACCGATCACGAGGCGGTCGTAGCCAAGATCGAAGTCGCCTGCAGGTCCAATCCCGCTGACCCTTTTGCGCTGAGGATCGATGTTGAGGACGCGATGGTCGAGCAGCAGCTCCAGGCCCGCAGCTTCAAGATCTGCGCGGGTGCGGTGAGCGAGGGATCGCCAGTCGGGGGTCTCTCCCGAGAGATAGAACGGCAGTCCGCAGATGCTGAAGTTCGGAAAAGAGTCGGCCACGACCAGCTCACATCGGAGGTCGGGTCGACCTCTTTGGCTCGGAGGCCGCGCTGATGCCGGCATCGCTGCCTCCGATGATCACCAAGCGGCTCATGCTCAGACTCCTCAGGTCGCCGATGGTTGCGGCCGCTTACAAGCTGTCAGGGGGAGCATCTCCCTTCAAGTCGTGATCCTCGGCCACCAGCGGGTAGAGATAGCGCACCACGAAGAACGCCGCGGCTGTGCCGAGCAGCTGCGCCACGATGAACGGGAGCACTGAGGACGGTGCAATTCCGGCGAACGTATCGGTGAACATGCGTGCGATCGTCACCGCCGGGTTGGCGAAGCTGGTCGACGACGTGAACCAGTACGCCCCCGCGATATAGGCGCCCACGGCCCATGGGATAACGGCGGTGCGTTTTGAGCGGACGAGCGCGAAGATGACGAGCAGGAGGCCGAAGGTGGCGATGACTTCGCCTAACCAGAGGCCCGGCCCCCAGCGCACCTTGGTGGAGATGTCCACCGGCGCGCGGGAAAACATGAGGTTGGCCGCAATGACTCCCACGATGCCGCCCCCGACCTGCACGACCCAGTAGATGAGGCAGAGGCGCCAGGGAAACCGGTTCAGCAGCCGCTCCGACAGGGTGACGGCAGGATTGAAGTGTGCCCCCGAGACGGGAGCAAAGATGACGATGAGCACCGCGAGGGCAACGCCGGTCGCGATCGAGTTTTCCAGCAGCTGAAGGCCGGTTTGGCCAGGGCTCAGCTGCTGGGCCATGATGCCGGAACCGACCACCGCCACCAGGAGAAGCGCGGTGCCGAGGAACTCGCCCGCCGCGCGGCGGACGAGGCTACTCGTGGACACGCTCGGTGGCGGTCCGGGCTGCGCCTACCTGCATCAGGAGTTGGCGTACCCGGGCGGCGATGGTCAGAGCCGAGACGCGAAAGGCCCCGTAGATCTCCTCCTCCGAGCCGGCGGCGGCCGCAGGATCGGGCAGGCTCCAGTGCGGCGGATCTTCAACACCGACGATCGGAGGACAGGCCTCGCGCGCGACGTCGCACAAGGTGATGACCTGATCGAAGCGATGATCGCGCACCTCTTCCAAGGACTTGCTCCGAGGGTCTGGCATCCCTATTCCGAGGTCCCTCATGACCCGTGTCGCCATCGGGTGCACGGGCCGTGGGTCGGTTCCCGCGCTTTCAGCTTCGACCGGCCCATGGCTGAGTGCGCGCAGTGGGCCGCCGCTGAGTTCACGGGCGAACGCCTCGGCCATCTGCGAGCGAGCGCTGTTGGCTGTGCAGACAAACAGCACTCGATAGTCGTTACTCCGCGCCTCGGTCCAAAGCGAGGGCAGGGTCTCAAGCTGGGCGATCAGGGGGAGTACAAGCGAGAACGCGGGCTGCACGGCGGCTCCGGACCTCGTGTAGAGATCGGTGAACTGATCAAGGTCGAGTTGGTAGTAAAGGTCGCGCGCGTCGGCCGCCGATCGGTGCACGGTGACCAGCCCGGCTCGCCGAAGTCTGCCCAGGTGGTAGGAGACCAGATTCTGGGGGCGGCTCGAGATCGCTACGAGCTCCTGGACCTTTCGGTCGCTGCGGGCCAGCTCCTCCAGGAGGCGCCACCGGACCTCGTCGGCCACCAGCTTTCGGAAATCGCCGCCGGGAACTGCCATCGCTCCAATTGTATCAATTTGTATCGACGGATTGGATTCTGGGGTACCACCATGCGTATCGAGGCAGATTGAGCCAATTCGGATTGAGAGGTATTGGTAATGCGTGGGCCGCGACCCTCGAGGGGGCCGGCTCCACCTTTGACCAGCCGTTCTTCGCGAAAGCGTTCACCCGATACCACCAGCTGAACCCGAAGGTGACCATCAACTACGCAATCTCGGGGTAGCAGCTTCGGGGCCCAGGCTTTCCAGGCCAACTCGGTCGACTTTGGGGCCAGCGATGTGCCGATGACCCAGAAGGAGATCTCGAAGGCAGGAGGGGGCCGCGTGTTGCAGGTGCCCGTCGCCCTGGGCGCCGAGGCAGTGAGCTACAACCTCCCGGGCGTGCCATCTGGCATGGACCTCACCGGTCCTGTCGTGGCCGAAATCTACCTGGGAAAGATCACGCGGTGGAATGACCCCGCGATCGCAAACTTGAACCCGAGCCTGAGGTTGCCTGACGAGCCCATCACCGTGGTCCACCGCTCCGACGGGAGCGGTACGACGTACATCTTCACCGACTTTCTGAGCAGCGTCTCGCAACCCTGGGCAACTGGGCCAGGGACCTCGAAGACCGTCGCGTGGCCGGTGGGTGTCGGTCGCTCCGGGAACCCGGGGGTTGCCGCCGAGGTAGCGGCCATCCCGGGCGCGATCGGGTACGTTGAGCTGTCGTACGCGCTCGAGAACAATTTCACCTTCGCCAGGATCCAGAACAGCAGCGGGTTCTTCGTCCTGCCAATCCTGAACACGGTGTCGACGGCGGCCGCTCAGAAGCCGAACATCTCATCGACCAATTTCTCGATCGTGAACCAACCCGGGAATTTGAGCTATCCCATCAGCGGGTACAGCTGGGTCTTGGTGTATCAGAAGCAGGCGAACGCGAAAACCGGTGAGGCGATGGTGAAGATGCTCGACTGGCTGACCCAAGCCGGCGGTCAAGCCCAAGCGCAGGCCCTCGATTACGCTCCGTTGCCGGACAACGTCAGCCAGTTGGCTCGATCCACGTTGGAGAAGGTGACCGACAAGTCCGGACGAGTGCTCCTCTACGAAAGTTCGTCGTGAGGCCACCCGAGTTGACGGACGGAGCTCGAGTACCTCGTCGCTGAGAAATGGTATCGCCAGGGAGGTATCGCCTCGCGAGTGCGGAGCTGGCGCCCGCCGCCTTGCTCTTCCACTCGCTGTCTCACCCAGTGCGTCTGTCGATTCTGCAACGCCTCACGCGGAGCGAGGCTCGGGTGATCGATCTGGTGACCGAGTTGAAACTACCCCAACCGACGGTGTCGAAGCACCTTGCGCGTCTTCGAGATTGCGGACTCGTCGACTTTCGGGAGGACGGTCGTCAGTCGTATTACTGGCTGAGCCAACCGTCGCTGATCGGTTTGCTGCGCTCGGCCGAGGACGTCTTGGATGCGACGGAGAACGCGCCTCGCCGTTTTCGCGTCGGGAAGGGCTGGCCATCCGCGGCTCGGAAGGCCCGTCGAGGGTGAAGCGCAGAGGACGGAGCCCGCTGAAGCTGCACCGACCTCGACGGAGTCGGCGAGCATGGGCCATATGAAGATCCCGGGGGGCCTGCGGTGGATGCTCGATCTTCTAGCACTCGCCAATCACGCGCGTCCGGCGCGCGCGCCCGTTCTGAGAGGGCGAGCCGAGCGAGACAGCGATTTCGTCCGGGAGCGGGAACCGATCGCCGCAAAGCGCGGGCGTAGCAGGCTGGCAATCGCACCAAGCCATTGCTCCCGCGTCAACGATGCGGCCTGGGAAGCGAATGGTTCGCTGGAGGGCTTCATGCCCTCCATTGCTGCTGCGTACGCGGAGGGGGTGCGCTGTCAAGCCTCGCCGGAGGCGACAGCGAAGCTGCTCGGGCTTGACAGGAGGAGCAGCCCCGGAGCGTATCCGGTTGGGCTGGCGCTAACGGTCGATCCCTCGTATTGAGGGAGATGGTGTCTCGTGGTGAGGGGGGCGAGTACCCGCACCGTTCTTGATCAGGCGGGATGTAAACCCGGCGCTGACGAGCCGACGGTAGGCAGCGGCAACCGAGTCGGGGACGGTCTGATCGGCCGAGAATCCGGCGCTTGGATACTCAATCACTCGTTGCGTATCGCCAACGATCATGTCGATGACGAAGTGGGGGTCCCCGATGGTGGCGATGTAGTCGGGGAGAGACAGCGAGCGAGAGCTGCACACGACATCAAGGTCGGGCCAGGACGTGCGAAATGTGGCGTAGGCGCGTCTCTGCTGGTAGGGGCGGCAGATGACCACCGCAGAGTGCGCTTCGATGCCGTGCTGGGCGAGGAGTTCACGTGTCAGGGTGACGTTCTCGCCTGTGTTGCGTGCGTGGGTTTCGGTGAGGATCGCATGGGCGGGAACTCCGTCGTCGGTGGCGATCTCGCGGAAGTGGACCGCCTCCCCCCGGGGGAAGCGGCTGGTCGTGGTGGGTGCGTTCGCACCAGTGAAGACGAGAAGCGGGAACATCCCGCGGTGGTAGAGATCGGCGGCATGCAGCGGCACGTTCGGATCGTGGCTCCCGAGCCCGATTCCGACGGCGGACGGCCGGACGTGGTGGTGCATCTGATTGAAATCGAACAGCAGAGCGACGTCATCGAGGATGCTGGCCGGGATGTCGGATAGCTGAGTGCTCATCGAGTCATCTCCTTCGCGCTACTCGGGGACGTCGAAGGTGTAGGTCCACTGGAACCGGCTTGCGGCATGGACGCCGCGTGCGAACTCTACGATGCGGCCATCCTCCGTCCACGTGCGGCGCTCCAGGAGCATGACCGGCTCTCCGGCCGGTAGCTGGAGTGTTTCGATCTCGTCGGGGGTCGGCATCCGGGATGAAAACGTCTCGGTCATGTGGTGCGGCTCCAGGCCCTGGAGGGTGAGCACTGCGAAACCGCCGCCGCGCCCCGCGGGGCCGGGTCGGTCGTCGACGAGGGGTGTCCCTTCGACATGCTCCGGCAGGTAGTAGCTGGTGAGGGTGTGGGTTGGGCGACCGGCGTCCTTCACCAGCCGCGCCCGTTCGTAGACCGGCTGACCGGGGCTGATGTCGAAGGCTTCGGCGACCTGAGGGTCCGCCGGGACGCGGCGAACCGTCTGGGTCTGGTCGCTCGGACTCCAGTTCTGGCCGGACGCTTCTCGGTCCGCCCCGAATGCGACCAGGTCGCCGAACTTCCACTTGCTCTTGGCGTAGCGACCCGTTCCGAGCCGGCGCATCGGCGGTCGGGCTCGGACAACGGTTCCTCGTCGGCGCACAGGTGTGACCAGGCCTTCGGACTCGAGGAGGCTGATCGCCTTTCGAACAGTGCCGATGTTGACGCCGCTGCTGGTCGCGATCTCAGCTTGCTTCGGGAGCGTGGTCCCGGGCGGGTAGTCGCCGCGGATGATGGCGCGTCGAAGGTGTGCTGCGACCTCTCGATAACCGCTGGTGCCGGGACTCGCCATCAGGGTTGGTCAGTGCCGGAGATCGAGACGAGCATTAAGGGTAGAAGTATAGGGCCGAACTACCTCGATACCGAAATACTGCTACCCCTAATGGCCCACGGGTGATATGCTGTCGGAATAGAGCTAGATCTAATCCGATCTGCTGGCCCAAAGGAACGAGCCAGACGAAGGAGGTGATGCGAGGGACGGCCGGAACTGACGAGTTGAGGTGATGGAGTAGGCGGACGCCCCGTGCGCCTGGACTCAAAACGGGGCGACCAGTGAAACCAGCGGGGGTTTCGACATGCAGGCTATCACGCTGCGGCGTGAGCACCGGCACGGCGGCGCTCAGGTGAGCGCGGCGTTCGAACACGAGCTGATGACGCGGCTTCGTCCGCTCGTGGACACCTTCACGGATGACCAGCTGGAGCGCATGGACCGGGGCCGTGGGCCGCTCGTCTATGCACTGGTGGACGAGGACGGGCTACCCGTCAGCGGGGTCGTGTATGACCCGGAGACGGACCGTCGCACGCGATTCCGATTCCCCATCGCGGGGCAGGCGGTCGCGTGATGCCTCGGCCCTGGAACAAGGGCCTGCGGACGCTCGTCGCCGAGCGGTTGTGGGCGAAGGTCGAGGTGGGCGGGCCGGAGGAGTGCTGGCCCTTCACGGGCGCCGGGCGGTCGAGGTTCGGCTACGGCCGGATCAGGGACGGGGCCGGTCGTGGGGTGCAGGCGCACAAGGCGGCCTACGAGCTCCTGGTCGGCCCGGTGCCGACCGGGCTGTGGCTGCTGCACGAGTGCGACAACCCGCTGTGCTGCAACCCGCGCCACCAGCGGCCTGGGACGGCCGCGCAGAACCGGCGCGACCAGTTCGAGCATGGCGCGTTCGCGAAGAGGGCTGCGTGACGGGGCCGACACCGGCCCCGGAGGAGGACTGAGCAATGGCGAACGGGAGCATGGTGACGATTTCGGAGGCGAGGCTGGGCCGCGACCCCGAGCTTCGGTACGTGGGGGATCAGGGGCGCGCCGTATGCGACCTGTGGGTCGCCTGGGACGACGGACCGCGCACCAACTGGGGCGGTGTCACGGTCTGGGCCGAGGAGGCGGTGAAGGTGGCCGAGGGCACCTCCAAGGGCTCCAGGATCAAGGTCACCGGCCACCTGCGGAGCGAGGGGTACGAGGCCAAGGACGGCACCCGACGACGGCTGATGAAGGTCGTGGCCGAGCAGGTGGAGATTCTGTCGGCGCGACCTGCGCCGACGCCGGAGGACTCCCCTGAGCCCCGCCCGGGCGAGCGGGCAGCGTGAGCGGGGGAGGTTTGAGGCATGGACAAGAAGGGCGAGGGCCTGCTGATCGGGATCGTCGCGTTCTTCCTCATCTTCGCGTCGCTGCCAGCGCTCGGTGCGATGGCCGGCAGCGCGCTCGACGAGGTGATCTCGGTGCTGCTGGCGATCGCGCCGGAGGTGGCGGTGGTGTCAGGGATCGCGGCGCTGATCCTGCTCTGCATCCCATTCACCCGGCACCACGCGCGGGGGATGCTCGTAGGTGCTGTCCTGCTCGCGATCGGCGCGGCGGGCTTCTCGACCCTGGTCGCGTGGCTGGGGGCGCACAGCGCGGTGCTCACGGCCGATGTGCTGAACGGTGGGAACCAGCTCTTCGCCCACCTCGGAGGCGGGTGATGACTGCAGGTCTGGTCCTGGTGGTGGTCGTCCTGGTCGTGGTCGCTGCCGTGCCTCTCGTCCGCTACGCGCGGGCAGACCGCGAGACCCGGCGGTCGCTGTTGCAAGCGTTGCTGATCCGGTGGCGGTGGCATCGCCTGAGCCGCATGCTGGGCCTAGTCGCGGTCGATCCCGCGCCGGCCCTTCTGTGGGCGCTCCTTGGCCGCCGGGAGCGCGAGGGCGGGAGGTCGCGTCCGCCGGTGCTGGTGCCGCGCATACACGTGCGGGCCGACGAGTACGGAGTGCAGGTCACGGCAAGGACTCTGCCGCGGGTAGGCCGGACGGAGTGGGTCAAGGTGGCCGATCACCTGGCGAACGCATGGGGCTGCGTGCGGGTTGCTGTGACGCAGCCTGAGCCGGGCCGTCTGAGCATCCGGGCGGTTCGGCGAGATCCCCTGACCGAGCCGTTCTCGCATGTGCCGTCGGGGTTGGCACCGGCCGCCCTCGAGCGGTGGGATATCGGGCGCGACGAGTACGCCGACCCGGTCGCGGTGCGGGTAAGCAACGTCCCCGGGGTGAGCATCGCCGGTCTGCCCGGCTATGGCAAGACAAGCGTGCTCAACCGTTTCATCGCGAGCCTCGCCCCCTCGCCAGCGGTGCAGCTCGCGGTGGTGGACGGTAAGGGCGGGGCCGATTACGAGGACCTGGCGGGCCGGTTCTTCGCGATGTGTGGTGACGACCTGCGGGAGGCGAACCGGCTGTTCCAGCGCGTCAACGAGGTTCGGCGGCGGCGCTCGCAGCTGATCCGGGCAGTGCTCGGCGTCAAGAACATGTGGCACGCCGGCCCCTCAGTCGCCTGGCCGCTGGTGGTGCTGGTGATCGACGAAGCCCACACGTTCTTCGCCGAGGTCAAGGGCGACAAGGAACTGATGGCCTTGGCGGCCGAGAACCGCCGTCTGGTCGAGGACCTGGTGAAGAAGGGGCGCTCGGTCGGCATCGTCACTGTGCTCGCGACCCAGAAGTCCACCGGGGACGCGATCCCGACGGCGATCCGGGACGTGTGTCCGGTGGCGCTGTCGTTCGCGCAGAGGACCGACGAGGCGGCCGTGGCGGCGCTCGGGGCGGACATCCGGCAGTACCCGGACGCGAACCCGGTGGCGCTCCAGGATCCGGCCTACGTGGGCGTCGCCTCGATGGTCGTCCAGGGTCGGCCGGGGTTCGTGCGGGTGCGGACTCCGTACGTGAGCGACGAGGACGTGGCGCGAGTCTGCGCGGCGACCTCGGACCTCGTGCGCGACCCCGGTGACCTGCTCGACGAGGCGGCCCGGACGATGCCGGAGTTGCCCTCGACGGCGGCCGCCCCGGCACGGGGCGAAGACAGGAGTGGAGGGGCGGCCGCCGGTGAGCATGGGCGTGCCGGGGTGGTCTTGCCGGGCCTCCATGCATCGCTGGAGCGGGTCGCGGCAGAGCGGGTCGGGGACGACGTCGATGAGGCGTGAACGCGTCGGCCTGGAGGGCGGGCACGCGGCGTGTCTCACCGTGCCCTATCTGTCCTTGCGTGAGATCGCGAAGGGGGTGATATGAGGCTGCTTGCGAGTGGTATCGACACGCTGAACCTGTCGGTCAAGGGGACGATCCGGGAGCCGACCTGTGATCTCCTGGCCGATGTCCAGCTGCGAGCTCGGGCGAACGAGGACGTGGCGCCGCTGTCGTTCCCGGTCACCGAGGAGGCCTTCGAGTGCCGCCCGTATGGGTGGCGCGGGTACACGTACTGGCTGTCCTCCCCCGACTATGAGGTCATGGTGGGGCGCTCGAAGAAGTTCCCGGCCGTGCTGGTGCAGATGCACTCGGCGTTCCTGCACTCGGTCGGGATCGATCCCGCGCTCGACCAGGTGGAGCGGCTGGTTTGCCTCGACCTGATCGATGGGCCGTTTAAACAAAATACCGTTAACTTAGTGACCCAAAGACTCGTTCAGCCCGGACGAGCGTGGGCTGAGGCCACTGACGATGCTCAGGGCGCTTGACGCCGAATTTGGACATCTTTCGCTTGACCACGCGAGGATTGGTGCGCAGGCGACGGCATGGGAGCGGGACACTGACGATCTCAGCGATCGCCCGGCGGCAGATCAGTGTTAGGTGCTCAGGGGGAAAAAGCGCTGGCCGCCGCCGAGGTGCTACGACGCGCGACGCGCAAGCTGCGTAAGAAAGAGAGGCGATCCGGATCGAGGCCGGCCTCAACTGCGGCCTCGTGCATGAGGGCGCGAACGGCGTAATGCGTGAGCAGATAGCCCTATGCCTCCTGGTAGACCCCATCGGGGTGCCTCGAGCGGAGCACGACATTGGCCCCGCGCTGGTGGGTTTTGAGTTCGTCCAGAGCGTTCTCGAACTCCCAACGCTGCGCGTAGGCGGCAGCCAACTCGGGCGCCGGCGCCTGGAGCGGATCCAGGATCGTGGTCAGCAGCCGATACCGGTCAACTCCCGGGCGTCCAGGATCATCCAGGGTGTATTCGATGGCCCGAACCCAAATCGGGCGCTCTCGACGCTGATCCCCGGAGTCGTAGATCCGGGTCAGCCAGGAGCCATCCTCGAAGATCTGCTCCGGTTCCAGACGGAGGGTATCGCCCACCCGCCAGAGCAGCTCGGCTCGCCGGCCTTGGGCGGTCTGCCAGAGCCGATAGCTGTAGAGCCCACGATCGGCCAGACAGAGCATGCCCGGGCGGAGTCGGCTGCACACGTCTTGGGCCAGGCTCACCTCGCTGCGACGGAAAGGTCCCAGCGCAGCGGCCACCATGGCGTGGGTCCCGCATTCGGCGAGCCCAACGATCCGCAGCTGCGGAAAGGCGGTTCGACCTCGGGCCGTGCCCGCACGCCCGAACTCTTTGTCGTTGGCCTCGGTGTCGGCGACTTCCAGGCAGGTGCCGTCGATTGCCATCAACCGCCAATCTCGGTACCAGGCCCCCGCCAGACCAGGCTCTGCCAGCGGCCGGGCCGCGGTCTCGAACAGCTTGCGAACCGGCTCGAGCCCCAGGCGCGCGCGGCCCTTGGAGATGGCGACCTTGCTCGGCACCTGCCAGCCCCGGCGCCAGTGTGTCAACCAGGACAGGCCCTCGACCAAGTAGCGCATCACCTCTTCATAGGAGGCTTCCGAGTAGAGGGCCATTGCCATCACGTAGTAGACGATCACCCGCGCCGGCAGTAGACGGTGCCGCGCCTCGGTACGTCCTGCTTCGGCAACCACGCGGTCGACCAGGTCCGGCGGGTAGGTCCGTGTCAGGACGCCGATCGAGATGTGATCGGAGAGGCGCTGCTCGCTCTCTGGCTTCCGCCAACCCGCGCGTGGCACTCCTGGTAGCTCCTCGCACCCCAGGATACCACAGCTAGGGGTCTTAAGTTAACGGTATTGCGTTTAAACAAGGCGTCTCGCGGATCGACGTGCACGCCGATCTGCAGGGGTGGGATTTGTGCACGGCCGACTTGGATCGCTTCGTGGGCTATGGGCGGCACCGGGCAGCCTTCGACCGGCAACTGTTCCAGTCGGGTTCGCGGCTCGACGGCTTCCAGTTCGGGAAGGATGCGCTGCTTGCTCGTCTGTATGACAAGACGGCCGAGATCCGTAAGCACGGCGTGAGTTGGCTCCCCGACCTGTGGGGCGACGACTACGTACCCGGCTCAACGGTGTGGCGACTGGAGTTCCAGTTCCGGCGCGAGGCGCTGACCGAGTTCCACTTCAACACGGTCGATGAGGTGATCGCCTCGGTGCAGGATCTCTGGCACTACGGGACGGTCAAGTGGCTGTCCTTGCACGTCCGGACCAAGGACCGGCGCAGGCGGCGCTGGCCGCTGGACCCCGCGTGGGAGGAGGTGCGCGCGGTGCGGATCGCGCCGACGATGACCGGGGTGGTGCGCCGGCGAATCGAGCAGGCGTCAGAGCTGAGGCTGGTGCAGGGGATCCAGGGCTACGCGACTTCGCTGGCGGCGGTGCGGGGCCACGAGGGCCGCGACGAGGCGATGAAGGACATCGGGTCGCTCATTCCTCACTACCTCGCGGAGCGGGGCCTCGTCTTTGAGGATGAGGTATCCCGGAAGCGGGCGCGTCATCTGAGTGTCACCAGCTGGCTCGATCGGGCTGGTGGAGGGGAGAAGGAGGCGTCATGAGGGCTTCTGGGGGCTTCGCTGACCGGCAAGGAGGGGACTGTTGATCCGCATTTCGTCGAGCGAGCTTCAGTACCAGGTCGCGATCCGTGGCTGGAGCATGGAAAAGGCGGCCCGCGAGGCTGGCGTTAGCGTGGCGACCATATCGCGGGCGATGCGTGGAATGCCGGTGCGAGGGTTGACGGCGTTGCAGCTGGTTCAGGCTTTCCGGCGGTCGGCGCCGGTGCCTGAGCTGGTCCAGCTCGTGGAAGCCAGCAACGCGTGGTCGGTTCGCGCGAGCTGAGTGCGGTTCGCGGGTCGTGGCCGCCCTGCGTTCTTGCGCTCGTCTGCGACTCAGGACATCCGCTCGGTGCGCAGCGCGGAGACGATGGCGTCGTAGGCGTCGCTCGGCGTGAGGTGCGCATAAACGCGATGGATCATGACCAAACTGCTGTGGCCCAAGAGGTCCGCCAGCAGGATCGGGTTCATTCCTCGGCTCAGCTGCCAGGTGGCGAAGCTGTGCCGCAGGAGGTGCGGGTACACGCGTCGCTCGAAACCCGCGGCGCGAGCCACCAATCGAAGCATCTGTTCAACCCCTGAGGGTGTTAGGGGTTCCAACTCATCGCTCCCGGCGCGCCGCTTGAGCCCGTAGAGGAGTCGGTCAGAGTTGAGTGAGACCGGCCTCCCGCGGATGTACCGGGAGATTCTCCTGTGGAGATCAGGAACTGGGACTAGCCGATCCTTGTCCCCCTTCCCTCGGACCCGCAGGTACCACCGGCGATCTCGCTCGAGGAGGTCACCCGTCCGAAGCCCGCATAGCTCGGCCACACGCACGCCGGTATCTCCCAGGACGCGGATGATCAGCTTGTCCCGCTCGTTCCGGGCAGTGTTCTCCAACTTCGCGATCTCGTCGCGAGAGAGGATTTCGATGTCGCGTGTGGGCAGCCTCGGGAGTTGCGCCTTCGCGTCGCCGACCTCCCCCTCCTTCTTTGCCCACGATAGGAAGTAGTTCACGGTGCGCAGGTAGGAGTGCACGGTTGCCTTCGAGAGCGGCCCTCGTGCGCCTCCCTCGGTAAGCAGGTGCTCCGAGAAGCTGATCAATCGTCCGGGAGGTCAGGTCGTCGGGGCTGGTCAGCGCCTGGGCCCTGGCCCACGGCCAGAAGATCCGGAGCAGATGGTTCTCGTAGAGCTCGACGGTTTTCGGCGATTTGCCTCCGGCTCGAACATGGGTAAGGTAATCGCGAAGTAAAACTTGTAGCGGTTCTTGCACGATATCGCTTGATATTACCACTAGCATCTGCGTTGTGACGTAGGAAGAAAGAGGCGTTGGAGGGGGCTTAAAAGCCGCCACCTGAACTCGAAAGAGGATGGTGGTGGGCGGCGACGGGATCGAACCGCCGACCTCTAGCATGTCAAGCTAGCGCTCTCCCATCTGAGCTAGCCGCCCCGAAAAGCCGGGAGCCTATTGTAGCCACCCGTGTTTCCGCCATCCGCCGGCCCCTCCCGGGGTCCCTCCCGCAAGCTGCCCCTGGTGCGCCGCCTTCCCCTCTTGATCCTGCTCGCCCCGCTGCTCGTGCTCTTCGTCGCCTGTGGGTATCCCAACCCCTACGCCGCGAACCAGGGCGGGCAGTCGGGCGTCGGGGCATCGACCCCTCAGGCCACTGCGAGCCCGTCCGGCGACCCCTTCAGCATGGGCCAGAACGCCAAGCTGGTCCACCTGCCGAACGGCCTCGCCTACGCGAACATCAAGGTCGGCACCGGGGCGCTCGCCCAGGCCAACGACACCGCGACCATGGACTACACGCTCTATTCGGCCAGCGGCGAGTTCCTGCAGACCAGCATCGGATCCAGCAACGGCCCCTTCACCACCGAGCTGAGCACCAGCGCGCTGATCCCCGGGTTCGTGCAGGGTGTCGAGGGGATGCGAGTCGGCGGGATCCGGCGGGTGGTCGTCCCCCAAGACCTCGGTTACGGGCAGACGCCGCCCTCAGGGATCCCCGCGGGAACACTGGTCTTCATCGTCCGGCTGAAGGCGATCAGCGCCGCCAGCCCCTCGCCTTCCCCCTCGCCAAGCTGAGGAGGCTGAGCGGCGGGGCACCCGGTTCCGGTCAGGCGGCGGCGCCGCGACCGGAGGCGAGGGCACGGCGGTAGCGAAGGCCCAGGATCTCGGCCAGCGCGATGGCGGCAACGGCGACCAGGACGTGAACGATCTCGACCACGAAATGGCCGTTCCCGACCAGCACGTCCACCTGCCCCATGCCGACCACGGGCAGCAGTATGGCGACGATGATGCCGCCCACGCCCGAGCCCCACCGCCCGGGCTCGGGCCATGGCCAGGATGGAGAGGATCAGGAGGCAGATCGCGATCACGAGACCGAACGTCTCGTGCAGCATGACCAGCCCTGCGAGGTTCCCGGTGGCGAACAGGATGCCGAGGACGATGTTGACCACCCACAGCACCCGGATGATCATCTGCAGGACCAGGGCGAACGCTCGCATCGACCAGGGAAGGCTACACCGATGGGGTGGTCTGGCCTGGCCGTCGCGGTCATGAACTCCGGGTACCCGAACCTCTCCCAAACCAGGCGCATCTGCGCGTAGCCGGTGATGTCGCGCTCGGTGAGCCAGGCGCGCACACCCGCCTCGTCCCCGGGCGGCGCTTCGCGGACACGCGCGTTCCAGGTCTCCACGCCTTCCCCGGTCCGGCCGCGGAGGAGGTCCGCCGAGCGTTCGCGCGTCCCCCGCCAGTCCAGCGGCGACGTCATCCGGCGCGGCATATCCTTTGGCTGGCGGCAACGGACGGCCGGCGGCAGCGGACCCACAGGCAGGACGAGGGGGAGGTATCCGATGGCGACCGTGAGCGTGCGCTACATCGTCTACGACGTCGACCAGGCGATCGCGTTCTACTGCGAGCACCTGGGCTTCAGGGAGGTGATGCACCCGGCTCCGCAGTTCGCGATGCTCAGCCGCGGGGACCTGCGGCTGGTGCTGAGCGCGCCCGGTGGGGGGCCGGGCGGCGGCGCGGCGATGCCCGACGGTACGCTGCCCAGCCCGGGCGGGTGGAACCGCTTCTCGATCGAGGTCGAGGACCTGGATGCCCTGGTGGAAAGGCTGCGAGCGCAGGGCGCCCGATTTCGCAATCAGATCGTGAACGGGGTCGGCGGGCGGCAGGTGCTGATCGAGGACCCCTCCGGCAATCCGGTCGAGCTGTTCCAGCCCACGATCGACGAAGCCAGGCTGTCCGGGTAGAGGCAGGCGAAGCATTTTGCCGGCAGCGCGCTCCCATGGCGACGAAAGTGGGGGCGCGCCGCCGGCATCGTGCCTTCAGCCGGTCAGTACCGGTAGTGGTCTGACTTGTAGGGGCCCGTCACCGGCACCCCGAGGTAGTCCGCCTGCTCCCTGGTCAGCTCGGTGAGGTGGACGCCGAGCGCCGCCAGGTGGAGGCGCGCCACCTTCTCGTCCAGGTCCTTGGGGAGCCGGTAGACCGTCTTGTCGTACTCGCCCGGCTTCGTGAAGAGCTCGATCTGCGCGATGGTCTGGTTGCTGAACGAGTTCGACATCACGAACGAGGGGTGGCCCGTTGCGTTCCCGAGGTTGAGCAGCCGGCCCTCCGACAGAACGATGATCTTGTGCCCGTCCTCGAACCGCCATTCGTCGACCTGGGGCTTGATGTTGATGCGCTCGACGTCGGGCAGCCTGGCCAGACCTGCCATGTCGATCTCGTTGTCGAAATGGCCGATGTTGCCGACGATCGCCTGGTGCTTCATCCGCGAGAGGTGGTCGGCCGTGATGACGGAGAGGTTCCCGGTCGCGGTGACGAAGATGTCGGCCGTCTCGACCACGTCCTCGAGCGTCGCCACCTGGTAGCCGTCCATCGCTGCCTGGAGCGCGCAGATGGGGTCGATCTCGGTGATGATCACGCGGGCGCCCTGGCCCCGGAGTGACTCGGCGCAGCCCTTGCCGACATCGCCGTAGCCGCAGATCACCGCCACCTTGCCCCCGATCAGAACGTCGGTGGCCCGGTTGATGCCGTCGATCAAGGAGTGGCGGCAGCCGTACTTGTTGTCGAACTTGGACTTGGTGACCGAGTCGTTGACGTTGATCGCCGGGAACAGCAGGCGGCCCGCCTCCGCCAGCTGGTACAGGCGGTGGACGCCCGTCGTCGTCTCTTCGGTGACGCCCCTGATCTCGGACGCACGTTTGGTCCAGCGCTCCGGGTCCTGGCGCAGTGACTCGTCGAGGAGACGCAGCAGAACCGCCTCCTCCTCGCTGCCTGCGTTCGCCGGATCCGGCGCTTCGCCCTCGGTCTCGAACCCGACCCCGGTGTGCACCAGCAGGGTGGCGTCACCCCCGTCGTCGAGGATCATGTTCGGACCCTGGTCGCCCGGCCAGGAAAGAGCCTGGTTGGTGCACCACCAGTACTCCTCCAGCGTCTCCCCCTTCCAGGCGAAGACGGGCACGCCACGTGGGTGCTCCGGGGTGCCTTCGGGACCCACCGCCACCGCGGCGGCGGCGTGGTCCTGCGTCGAGAAGACGTTGCAGCTCGCCCACCGCACCTCCGCTCCGAGAGCGGTCAGCGTCTCGATCAGGACCGCGGTCTGGATCGTCATGTGCAGCGAGCCGGTGATCCGTGCGCCGGCGAGCGGCTGGGCCTTGCGGTATTCGTCGCGAAGCGACATCAGGCCCGGCATCTCGTGCTCGGCGAGGTCGATCTCCTTGCGGCCGAACTCGGCCAGCTGGAGGTCCTTCACCTTGAAGTCGGTGGCTGGGGCGATGCTCATGCAGTGCTCCTTTTCGGTCACGCCACGTAGCGGAGGCGCTCGTGGCTGCGGGGCGTGGCGACCAGCCACTCGAGCGGCGAGGGCTGGACGGCGGGCGTCGCGGGTTCGGTCCCGGCGAACCAGGTATCGACGGCTTCACGCAGGCGCGGATCGCGGCGCAGACGCAGCGCGAACCCGAGATCGTCGAGACGGACCCCGTGCTCGAGCAGCAGCCGGCGCAGCGACCGAAGCCGCTCCAGATCACGGCTTCCGTACAGGCGGTAGCCACCCTCCGAGCGAGGGGGCGCCACCAGCCCGACCTGCTCGATGTAGCGCAGCATCCGAGCCGACCATCCGGTGGTCCGGGCGGCGTCCTGTACGGTGAGGCCGTTCATCGGTCGATGACGTTACCACAACCTTGTCAAGGTCCGTCGGGATGGGCAGAGGTCGCATCCTTCGCCCATGGCACGCACGCATCACCCGATCGATCTGCGGCGAGTCTATGACCCTGCCGCGTCAGCACCGTCTCCGGGCTCCCGGGTGCTGGTCGACCGGCTCTGGCCCCGGGGGATTCGCAAGGAGTGGCTCGCACCCGACCTCTGGCTGCGGGACCTGGGGCCATCCAACGCGCTGCGCCAGTGGTTCGGTCACGCGCCCGAGCGTTGGGACGAGTTCCGCCGCCGCTACCGCGAGGAGCTGTCTCAAGAGCCTCAGCTGCGGCTGCTCGACCAGCTGGATGCGCTGGCGCGACAGGGTCCGCTGACGCTCCTGTACAGCGCCCGCGACGAGCAGCACAACCAGGCGGTGGTGGTCCGGGAGGTCCTGGAGGAGCGCCTGGGTCGAGAGGACGACTGATCCGAAAGGGCGATTGGTGCACCAACTCCCCACTCGCGCTGCCCGGAAGGGGCGATTGGTGCACCAACGACCCATCGCGGCGCCTCGCGGAGCGTCGCGAGAGGCGGGTCAGGGGAGGACGCCGGTGCCCCCACCTCGTCTGGGGTCGGCCGCGGGACCGCCCTCCGCAACCAGGCTGACGCCACCGAAGTAGCTGTGCCGCCCCGGCCAGACGACCACCTCGGCGCCGGTCTCGCGCAGCGCGGCGAGCACCGACTCCGGGAGGCCCGGCTCGCAGTGGATGCGGGGTCCCGGCACCGGGTTCACGCGGGGTGCGTCGACCGCCTCCTGCGGTGCGGTTCCGTCACGGAGGACGCGCGTCAGCACCTGCGCCAGTGACGAGCGGATGCGACTGGCCCCGGCCGCGCCGCCGGCCAGCACCGGACCCTGCGCGTCGGTCACCACCAGCGGCGTCATCATCGAGCCCATCCGGTCGCCCGGCGTCAGCTCTCCGCGGAGCAGCTCTCCCTCGCCCAGCATCGAGTTGAGGTGCACGCCGTACCCCGGCCACCACTCGCCGGCACCGAGGCCCAGGCTGGTCGTCACCGCGCAGGCGTTCCCGGACCCGTCCACCGCGGCGCAGTTGGACGTATCCCCGTCACGATCCCCGCCGGCATCGAGCGCACCGACGACGGCCACCGGTGTCTCGATCCCCGGCGCCGCGCGGAAGATCGCATCCAGGCGCTCGAGGGTGTCGCCGGTGTGATCGAGATCGTCGCCGCGCAGGTGGACGGTGCGGCCGACGAAGCCGGCGTGCCGCGGTTCCAGCTCACGCACCCGGTACGCCGCCAGGTCCCGCGGGCCGACCGCCCCACCCCGCTCCTGCGACAACCGGCACAGGGCTTCCGCCATGGACCCGGTGTAGGCAGAGCCGGGGCCCTCTTCGGCCAGGGCGTCGAGCGCGTTGACGAGCAGCGGATGGTGGACCGGCTCGCCCGTGCGGAGCAGCCGGCGGCCGCCTTCGCCGTCCTGGACTGTATAGACGTCGAGACCTTCGCCGCGCGCCATCGCGGGTGCGATCTCGACCAGCAGTGCGGCATGCCGCTCGCTGATCGGAGCCCCGCGCACCGCCAGCGAGCGCGCCGGCCGGAAGAGGTCGCGCCAGGGAAGCCGGCCCCAGCGGCGGTGCAGGTCCGCCAGGCCCGCCGGCACGCCAGGAACCGCGATCGTCGCCGCCCCCACCTGGTAGGGCAGGGGCTGCGCGCCGAGCACGATCTCGATCGTCTCGGGTGCCGCGGGCCGGATCCCGTCGAGGCCGGGAACCGCGACGAAGAAGTCGAGGCAGGTGACGGTGCCCGTGGAGCCGTCGAAATAGGTCGCGAAGCCGCCGCCCCCGATCCCGGTGAAGATCGTCTCGGCGACCGAGGCGGTGAGCACCATTGCCACCGCGGCGTCGGCCGCGGATCCGCCCGCCGCCAGCATCTCGAGACCGGCGGCGGCGGTCGCCGGGTCTCCTCCGGCGACGGCAGGGGGCAGCCGGCGGCGAGCAGAGGCCATCACCGAAGTGAAGATACCTGCCCGCCGCGGCGCCGGACCGCCTTCAGCGGCCGGCGAGCCGCTCCACCACCGGCGCCAGCGCGTCCATCAGTTCGTCCGCCACCAGCAGGTAGGAGAAGCCGAGGCGCTCCCGACGACGGAGCAACGTCTCGCACATCTCCTCAGTGCTTCCGGTCACCGCCGCCACCGAGCCGGCTGCGGCCAGACCCGCGGCGTCAAGGCCCATCTGGGAGGAGACGAACCGGGGCACCCGATCGCCGACCGCCATCAGGTTGAGGTTCAGCTCCAGCCTTTCGAACCCGGCTCCGGCCGCCTCCCGGACCCACCCCACCTTCTCCGCGGCGCCCTCCGCGGTCTCCGTGGGGGCGATGCCGAAGGCCACCATGTCGGCCTCGCGGGCGGCGATGGACAGCAGGCGCCGGCCGCTGCCGGCGATCAGGATCGGGGGATGTGGCTTCTGGATCGGCGCCGGCGAGACCTGGGCCTCCGATGCCGCGTAGTAGGGACCCGGGGCGGTCGCGCTCTGGCCGGTCAGCAGCTGCTTCAGCAGCGCCAGCGACTCGGCGAGGCGGCTGACTCGCACGCCGCCCCGATCGAACGGGAGACCGAGCATCCGGTTCTCCGCTGCGGAGTCGGGCCGGCCGGCGCCCAGGCCGAGCTCGAGGCGGCCACCGGAGAGCACGTCGAGGGTGGCGGCGTCTTTGGCGAGCATCACCGGGTTGCGGAGGTCGTTGGCGAGGACGTAAGTCCCGACGCGAAGGGTTCGGGTCGCCGCGGCGGCCGCCGCCAGCGCCGGGATCGGGGCCAGCGTGTAGCGCAGGTTGTCGGGAATGACGAGCGTGGAGTAGCCCAGCGACTCGACACGGCGAGCGGTCTCCGTCCACTCGTCGCCCGACCGGGCGAACGCGGCCACCACGCCGAAACGGAAGGGGTGCGTCATCGAAAAGAACCTCCGGTGGGGCGGACCGCCGTGCGTGCCGGCGGTCCGGCGGTGATCAACAGCGCGGCGACCAGCGCCGCCGCGGCGAAGACGGCGGCGCCGCAGCCGGCGGCGACCGCGTATCCGTGCACCAACGCGGCCGTCATCGCCGCGCCGTGCAGGGCGAGGTATGCCGTGGTGGCCCCGGCCGCGGCCGTGTTGAGCAGCGCGGTGCCGAGAGAGCCGCCGACCTGGGTGGCGGTGTTGGCGAGGGCCGAGCCGACTCCGGCCTGACGCGGGTCCAGGCCGAGCGTGGCGACGCTGAACGCGGGCACCATCAGACCCGAGATGCCGCCCCCCAGCAGGATCTCGGCGGGCAGCACATGCGTCGGGTAGGCGCCGCCGCTCGGGAGCAGCGTCAGGACCCCCATGCCGAGCGCCGCCACCAACGCGCCCGGCGCCATCAACGCGCGCGGGGGCACGCGCGGCAGCAGGCGGCTGACCACGGCCCAGGACACCAGCTGCGACGCGGCGGGCAGTGGCAGGAACGCCAGGCCCGCCTGCAGCGGCGTGTAACGCAGCACCTCCTGCAGGTAGTAGGTGAGGATCAGGTAGACGCCGGACATGCCCGCGATGGCCAGGAGTGCGGTCAGGTAGGCACCGCCGCGGGTCCGGTCGAGCACGATCGAAAACGGCACCAGTGGTACGCGGCAGCGCCCTTCCCAGACCACGAACACGAAGAAGCACGTTGCGCTCAGGGCGAGCAGGGTCAGCACGCGTGCCGACGCCCAGCCCTGACTCAGCGCCTGGGTGCACGCGATGACGAGGGATGCCAGGCCGGCGCTTGCGAGCGCCAGCCCGAGCGCGTCGAACCGGCCCCCCACCGGGCGGTGCCGCGGAGGCGTGCGCAGCGCCAGCCAGCCGCCGGCTGCCGCCACCAGCGCGATCGGCACGTTGACGTAGAGGCACCACCGCCAGGTCAGGTACTCGGTGACGACGCCACCCACCACCAGGCCCACGGCGGCGCCGGTGCCGGCGATCGTGCCGTAGATCGCGAAGGCTTTGGCCCGCTCGCGGGGCTCGGTGAAGGTGACCGCCACCAGGGAGAGCACCGTCGGCGCGAGGAGGGCGGCGAACGCGCCCTGCGTCGCCCGTGCGAAGACGAGGACCCAGAACGCGGGCGCCGCGCCGCCCACCGCGGAGGCGGTCGCAAACCCGGCCAGACCGATCAGGAACGCCGCCTTGCGGCCGATCACGTCCGAGACCCGACCCCCGAGCAGGAGAAGGCACCCGAACGCGAGCGCGTAGGCCGTCAGCATCCACTGGCGTTCGGCGTCGGAGGCACCCAGCGCGCGCTGCGCCGAAGGCAGCGCGATGCTGACGATGGTGGCGTCGAGCGCGATCATCAGCTGAGCCAGGGCCATGAAGGCGAGCGCCGTCCACCGGCTCGCCAGGGGCGTCGCGGCTGAACGGGGTCCCGAGAGGGCACGCATCATCCCGCCGGCTTCCGCACGTCGAGCCACTCCGTCTCCATCCGCGCCCGGGTGTGGATGCAGATCATCTGCAGCGGCGCCCTCCCGGTGTTCTCGAATCCGTGGAACTCGCCCGCGGGCACGGTGACCACGGTTCCGGGCGCCCCTGGCAAGGACCGTTCCCCGACGGTGAACGTGACCTCCCCCTGCTCGATCACCCAGACCTCGTCGTACGGATGCCGGTGCAGCGCCGGTCCTTCACCCGGCCGCGAGCGGTCCACGATGACCGAGACCGGGACGTCGCCGTGCTCCGAGCCCCGGAACGTGTAGCCCCTTCCCCCGTCCTGCTCTTTGAAGTCGATCGCCATGGTCGTGGTCATCTCGCCACCTCCTGTCTCGAGCAATCGCGCTATGCTGAGTGAGCGCCCACTCACCGCGTCGGAAACCATTCTGGGTGAGCGCTCACTCATTTGTCAAGTGGAGACTGCAGCACGATGCCGGACGAGCCGAGACCGCAGGCGATGCGAGAGCGGATCGTGGCCGCCGCCCTGCGCGTGATGGCGAAGCGTGGCGCGACCAACGCCACCACCCGGGAGATCGCGCGCGAGGCCGGCGTCTCCGAGGGGAGCCTCTACAACCATTTCGAGAACAAGACCGAGCTGTTCGGGGCCGCGTTCGGCTCCGTCTCGAGCGGCATCCGTACGGCGATGCAAGAGCTGGCGGCGTCCGTCGGAGAGCGCACCGTCGAGGAGAACCTGGCCCGGTTCGCGTCAGCAGCGGCGCGCTTCTACGAGGACCTGCTCCCGATGGCAGGGTCGGTGCTTGGCGACCCCGACGTGCTCGGCTGGCTCCAGCGGACAGGCCGGGCGGGAGGTCCCGCCATGGGCCAGGTCGGGCTGGTGCGGTACCTGGGCCTGGAGCAGGCGTGTGGACGCCTGGGCGAGGACGCTCAGCTTCCTTTCATCGCGGCCGGGCTACTCGGGGCTTGCCAGCATCGCGCGTTCGCGGCGCTGCTGGGAGGCGATGGCTCACCCCCGGTGCCCGGCCTCGACACCGACCTGGAGGAGTACGGACGCCGGGTGGCCCACACGCTGCTTGCGTCACAGCTGCCCTGAACGCGGCCTGGAGGCTCGGTTCGAGGGCGCCCGCTTACACTGATTGGCTCGCGGCGGCCCGTTCGTCTAGAGGACTAGGACGCCGGCCTTTCAAGCCGGAGATCGCGGGTTCGAAGCCCGCACGGGCCACCATCCCTTTCCGAGGTTCAATCCGGCCTTGCGGTGTGCGTCCGATCCAGATGCTTACCCGAACTTGGTCACCTGGGGCTGCGTCAGGGGCGTCTGGGCCACTCATGCGCACCCCTGCAGGCCCTCACCCGCAGAGTTTTGTCGCATCTCTGCAGGCCCGGGCACGCACACTCGTCCGAGCGGTCACTACGGTTGGTGACACCCGTTGCGATTTACTCCCAAATCGCGCCGGCCCGACCAACAGCATCCAGGCTGGGTTTTGGTGCGGCGAGCATGAGCACGGCGAGGTAGGTCGACCTTGGGTCAGGCAATAGGCGGCATCCTGCCGTTTGCGGTGGCGGCTACGTTGAGTCCGTTACCGATAACCGCCGTCATCCTCATCCTCCTGTCTGGCGGCGCTCGGGTGAGCGGCCTGACGTTCGCGGGAGGCCGGGTGTTGGGCTACGCGCTCGTCATCGCGATCGTGATCCTGGCCGCGGGGGCGATACGCCAGCCCCACGGCAGGATTCCGTCGGTGAGCGTGCCGATCGTGCGTCTCGTCGTTGGTGTGGCAGCCCTGTGCCTCGGTATCTGGACGTGGGTGGGGCGCAGAAAAAGCCGTCCCGCCCAGGCGGCACCCAGGTGGACGCGGGTCGTTCAAGGGATCACACCGGTCAAGAGCGCGGGTGTCGGTTTCGCGCTGTCGATCGGGCCGAAGAGCATTCTCCTTCTGGCCGGTGGGGGACTGGTCATCGCCAACGCGCCCACCGGCGTTATCGGGGGCGCGGCCGCCGCCGGCATCTTCCTCGCCGTGGCCAGCGCCACGGTCATCGCACCGGTGGTGCTGTACTACGCGCTCGGGGACCGCGGCCCGACCCTCCTCGCGGGCATCCAGGCCTGGATGTCCGCGCATACCGCTGCCATCGGTGGAGCGCTTCTGATCGTCATCGGCGCCTTCCTCACCATCGGGGCGATTCGGAACCTGCAGTAGATCAGGCTCGAGAGAACGACGCTAATCGAGGATCAGGACGGTCCTCCGGCTCCGACGTTTCCACAGCCGCCGCCCCACCTCTCCCAAGAGCTCGCAGGGCGTCGACCGCCGGCGCGGCCGGCAGGTCTGTCCTAGTCGGCGATGGCTGTGTCCAACAGCTTCACCGCCTCTCTCGCTTTCGCCCGTATCGCGACGGCAAGCGAGCCGGCGTCGACCTGGACCCCGCCTTCGATGTACAGCGATGCTTCCTCCAGGGCTTCGGCCAGGGTCGTGATCGCCGCTGACTGGTTCTCCAGCGCCTTCTTCACCTCGGGGTCCATGGCCGGATCGTCGCACACCCCGGACGCGCGCCGTCAGTAGCGGGCGACCGCCCGCTGCCAGCCGGCCACGATCCTGGGATCCGCGTCATGGATCACCTCGCGGAGGTGAGATTCCAGCTCGGCCGGAAGATCCACCCTGGGGTCGGACTGGTAGAGCAGGGGCGCGTGCGCCACGCCGGGGCCAAAGGTGCCCGAGATCACGTCCACCGAGCTCTCGTAGGCGTGCTTGCGCTCGATCGCCTCCCGCCGGTGCCAGGTCCGAGCCTGCCGGTCGGACTCGAGCTGGCGGGCGGAACCCAACGCCTTGATCAGCTCATAGATGTGGGTGACCTTGTTGCGCCGGAGCACGACCTCGACACGATTTGGGTCGAGGGATGTTACAGAAAATCCGGTGGCCAATGGTGGTCGCCGTCTGTCGACATGTGGCCCCGGGTGACACGCGTCTGTGGGCACATCTGTCGACAGCTGGACCGACTTCAGGCCTCGGTCTTGGCCTCCTGGTCGGCGATCAGCCCCTCCTCCACCGCCAGCCCCCGCCCGATCCGTTTTGCCAGGCCCGGCACGATCAGCACGATCAGCAGCCCCAGCGCCAGCCAGCCGATGCACATGTAGGGGAGCAGGTTGAAAGGCACGGGGGGCGCTGGATAGACCTGATTGAACAGGACGAACGCGAGGAACAGCACCGCCAGCGCCGGGCCCACACAGGCAGCGACCCGCACGGTCGAACGGCCGGTCAGAACGAGGCGCACCGCGCCGACATTGATCAGGGCGTACGTCACCAGAAGCAACAGGGTCCCGAGCGTGCCCATGTAGTTCCAGATGTCGAGGCCGGTGTTCCCTGCCAGGACCAGTATCAGGAGGGCCAGCACGCTAAAAACCATGACAAAGGCCAGGGCTGCGCCGGGTGCGGAGGTCCGCTGGGTCACCGTCGCGAGACGCGAGTCGGGTCGCGCGTCGCGCGCCATCGCATAGATCAGGCGGGCGCACCCGGCCGCGGAAGCGAGAGCGGAGCCGAAGGCACTTACGGCGGCGCCCAACTCGAGGGCCCAGGCCATGGGTGCCCCCACGTAGGACGCAGCCAGCTGGAAGACGGGGCCGGTCGACCCAGCGAAGGTCTGGCCGCCCTTCAGCGTGGCGCCGAACCCGAGGGCCTGGCTCATCATGCAGAGGAAGTAGAAAACGCCGATCGCGATGGTGGCGATGATGAGGGCACGCGGGATCGTGCGCTTCGGCTCGTGTGTCTCCTCGCCCAGGCTCATCGCGGCCTCGAATCCGGCGAACGCGATGAACGCGAAGACGGATGCCAGCGCAAGACCGTGCAGCCCTCCGATCTGGGGTACCAGGACGGCCAGCGTGAGGGTCGCCCCCGGGTAGGGCGAGGTGCCGACCGCGAGGCGCACCACGATCACGATCATCAGGATCAGCAGGATGGTCACCGACACGCCTTCGATCGAGAGCATCGAGCGGGTCAGGTTCCGGACCTGGACCAGGTTGAGGAGCCAGCAGAGGATGAGGAAACCGACGGCGAACCAGACGAAGTGGTTAACCGCATCCTTCCAGATCCCCGTGTCCTGGCAGAACAGTGCGACGAAGTAGCCCGCGGCGGCCAGCGAACCCGGCGTGAAGACGAGATAGCAGCCGGCCAGCGCCCACCCCGAGAAGAAGCCGGCACGCGGGCCGATCGTGGCGCCAGTCAGGCCGTAGACGGATCCCGCATGTGAGAAGTTGCGGGACACGATCACCATGCCGGAGGCGATGAAGAGGAGGACGACCCCAGCGAGAAGGAACGCGAGGGGGACGGCGCGACCGACATAGCCGGCGGCGCCGATGCCGCTGAAGGACATCGCGAGCATCGGTGACGCGAGGCCGATCGAGAGGGCGAACGCCTCCCAGAGTCGGAGTTCGCGACGCAGCCTCCGCTTGGGCGGCGCGGGCGTGGACATGTCGGCCATCTTTTTCTCTTCCTCCCTGCGCCACCATCAGTCCAGCCGAGGTGGGTTCGGGGCATCCTAACACGGCGCGGGCGAGATGGCGAGACGTCGTGGGCGGGGTCGGGACGGCGCGGTGGCTTAGCCGCGTGCTAGGATCGCGAGTCGGCTCTCAGGCCTCCCCCGCGGGTGTAGCACAATGGTAGTGCGGCAGCCTTCCAAGCTGTTGACGTGGGTTCGATTCCCATCACCCGCTCCAATCACCCTCTTTCGTACCGAGCTACACCGACAGCCGGCATTGGCAAGCGCCTCTTCTCCTCTGGGCCCGCCGGCAGGGAGAGGGGACGAGGCCCGCGGCGGCCCGCCCTCCATGCACAAGCGCCCCCCGACACCCCGTCACGCGACGAGATCCCGACGATGGAGGACGGTGCCGGCAGCCGGCCTTACGCGTGGCCTCCGCCGCTACGCCGATCGGCGGCGGCAAGACTCGACCAGCGACAGGCTGCTCCGTCCTGCAAGGTCCCGATCGACTAGCGCGGGGGATTCAACACTGAGTGTGATCGACTACCCATGTCGGCTGTTTGTTGGTGACCAGAATAGGCAATATTGAGATCACAAAAAGTGGAATGTTGAAATCGACATTGAGACATGCCACGTTGGGATAAGAAGGTGTCACCAGACCGCAATCCGCTCCAGCTATTGCCAGCGGGCCCCCTCTTTCAGGTGTGGCCGCACCTTCATACCCGTGGTATGCTGCCGCAACCGGCTGGATTCTTGACGAGAGCCCCCAGCAATGGGCAGCTGCCGCCCCGGCGGTGGAGGAAGGCATAGGTGGGATGAGATGACCAGGCTTCTTTATTCCCTCGGGCGCTTTTGTGTCGCGAAACGGTACTTCGTGCTGGCGGCATGGGTTGTCTTTGCGATCGTGTTGGTGCTCGCCTCACAAACACTGGGCGACAACACGAATGATGACTTGTCGCTGCCGGGCACCGACAGCCAGCAGGCGACCGACGCCCTGTCCGCGGCATTTCCGGCCCAGGCCAACGGGACCAGTCCCATCGTGCTCCACGCGCCGAGCGGCAAGCTGACCGATCAGAAGTACGCGGACGCGGTCAACACCGCCGCGGCGGACGTGGCGAAGACGCCCAATGTCGCCTCGGTGGTCAATCCGCTGACTCCGCAGGGGGCCGCGGCACTCAGCAAGGACCAGAGCACTGGCTATCTGAGCGTGACGCTGGCGGTAAGCCCGGGGTCGCTCTCGGTCGAAGAGGCTCAGAACATCATCGATGCCGCCGCCAAGCCCGCGGAGGCCGCCGGCTTGCAGGTCGAGACGGGCGGGCAGCTTGGTCGGAAGGTCTCCAAGCCCTCCACTGAATCGAGCGAGGTGGTTGGGATCGTCGCGGCGATGGTGATTCTGACGTTCACGTTCGGAACCGCCGTCGCAATGCTCGTCCCAATTGCCACCGCGGTCCTGGCGCTTGCCTCGACCCTTTCTATCGTCCAGATCCTCAGCCATGTCGTAACGGTTCCGACGGTGGCGCCGACGCTTGCGACCATGATCGGTCTCGGGGTCGGCATCGACTATTCGCTGTTCATCGTGACCCGGCACTTCAGGGGACTACGCGACGGGCTACCGATGGAGGAGTCGATAGCTCGGGCCGCCGCCACCTCGGGGGGCGCGGTGTTCTTCGCCGGCGGAACGGTCACCATCGCATTGATTTCGCTCACCGTGGCGCGCATTCCGCTGGTGACGACGATGGGCTTGATGGCGGCGATCGCCGTCGTCGTGGCGCTGCTGGCGGCACTCACCCTCCTGCCGGCGGTGCTTGCGATCCTGGGCCCGCGGATCAACTCGCTGCGGGTGCGTACGCCGCCCTCGGATGAGCAGGCGAAGAAGGGGATGTGGTCCACGATCGCGAACGACATCGCCAAGCAGCCCATCATCGCCTTGCTCGCCGCGCTCGCGATCCTGATCCCGCTGTCCATCCCGCTGCTCTCGCTTCAGTTCGGCCAGCAGGACACAGCGGCCCTCTCGACCTCGACCACCGCCCGGCGGGCGTATGACCTGATCACCAAGTACTTCGGCGCGGGCGTCAACGGTCCCCTGATCATCGTGGTGTCCCTTGGTACGCCGGCGCAGCCTGCGTCCGGGTCGTCCGGGTCGACCTCATCGGGAACCGATCCCCGGGCGACCGATCCCCGGCTGACCGCCCTCCAGAAAGATGTCTCGGGCACCTCTGGGGTTGCCGCGGTCACGCCGGTTCAGATCGACAAGGCCGGCACGACGGCGTTCTTTAATGCGATCCCCACTACGGGGCCTGCCGAGAACGCCACCACATCGCTCGTCCACACGCTGCGCTCGAACGTCATCCCGAATGCTGAAAGCGGCACCAACATGCACGCCTACGTCGGCGGCAGCACCGCGGGCTACGACGATCTTGCATCAAGGATTTCGAGCAGGTTGCCACTCCAGATCCTGGTCGTCATCGCCCTCAGCTTCCTGTTGCTCATCGTGGCCTTCCGGACCGTCGCGGTCCCGCCGCAGGCGGCCATCATGAACCTCCTCTCGATCGCTGCCTCGTACGGTGTCCTGACCGCGATCTTCCAGTTCGGATGGTTGAGTGGTGCGGTCGGGCTCAGCGGACCGGTGCCGATCGTCTCCTACGTGCCTCTCTTCATGTTCGCGATCCTGTTCGGCCTTTCGATGGACTACGAGGTGTTCCTCGTCAGCCAGATCAAGGAGCACGTCCAGGCCGGCCAGGACAACCGCAACTCGGTCATCTCGGGCCTCGTCACGAGCGCCCGCGTCATCACAGCCGCCGCACTGATCATGGTCTTTGTGTTTGGAAGCTTCGTTCTGAATGGCGATCCAACCATCAAGCAGTTCGGCGTCGGCCTGGCAGTGGCCGTCATCCTCGATGCAACCGTCGTGCGCTGCCTGCTGGTGCCAGCCGTGATGATCCTGATGGGCTCGGTCAACTGGTACATGCCGAGATGGCTCGATCGCTCCGTCCCTCACCTCAGCATCGAGGGCGCCGAGTTCTTCGCCGCGCGCGATCTCGAGCGCTCGCAGGTCGAGCCGGTTCCGATCGGGCCGGCCGGGGCAGAGTCCGACTAGAGCAATCGCGTCCAGCACTCATTCGCGCTCGACCGCCGGGAACCCCGGCCGCCCGAGTGCCGGCACTCGAGGGTTTCTGGGGGCCCCGGCGGCCCCGAGTACCGGCACTCAGGTCAATACGACTCCGGGGCTCCTCCTAGCGTCCGAACGTGCGCCGCTCTTCGCGTCGCCTGACGCCCGCAATCGACATCGGCGACAGCGGCCGGCCGATCGGGTCGATGAAGAGAGAGCACGGCCCGGCGGATGCCGGCACCGAGCCTTCCAGCACCTCGATCGAGTACCTGAGCGAGCTGCCGTCGTACGTCGGGTCGCGCAACACGACCACGGCGTCCTCGGGCACGCCATCGCCTGGCTCCAGGTACGCCAGTACGGCATTGGGCGGGTCCGTTGCAAAGCTGTCCTGGCCCTCGGACCACCGATCGACGAACGACCTGGTCGAAAGGTGGCCGACCACGCGGTCGGGACGATCGGCGAAGTAAAGGGTGGAGGGGGCAACCGCCTCCAGGATCAGCTGGTTGTCGGCACGGGTTGCTCCATGCGCAACCTGCACGAACATCTCTTGAATTTCGGGGGCTTCGCTCGCCTCATCTGTGCTCATGTCCGAATCTCCTTCTGTTACACGCTGGTGTTTCGGGGCCGGATTTAGTCGTCCGCGTCTGCGTTGGCACTTGCCTCGAGTGCGATCCTGATGCCGAGCGCCCGCGCGATCTTGCTCGCCGCCGCGACGGCTTTCGGCGTTCCGATGATGGGCGCCACCGCGATCAGAATCGCCTCCACCTCGTCGGCTGTGATGCCGGAGTCGATCGCGGCCTCCAGGTTGGTCAGATAGGAGAGCGGCGGTGCGTCGACCGCGGCGAGAGCGGCGATTCGGACGAGCATCAGCCGCTGGGCGTCCAGAGACGATCGTTCCATGGAATCCGCGGTCATCGAGACGAGCGCATCCAGCAGCGCGCCGGACTCACCCTGAGTTGCCATCCTTCGGTCCTCCTTCGATTCGAGCATCCACTCCGCCGTCCCAAGGCCAACTTTCTCCGCAGTGGGCGATCGAAATCGTTCTCCGACCGTCGCTCCTGCGGTTGGCCGGCCTCGCGGAGGCGCATCCCAGAATTCGATTGTGCGCCGGTCACCTTCACTGTTTGACCTGGATCGCCGGATTCACCTTGGTGAACGCGAACCGGCGGACGGCCGCGGACGCCGGCGCTCCACGCCCGATTTCAAACCGTGACGCCGCCGGGTGGCACCGCGCGCCACAAGACTTCACCGGCCGTCGCCGGCACCGCGGCCTAGCCTGCTCAACGCTCGCGTCGCCGGCCCCCACGGGATCGGTTTGCCCCGCTTGCCGCTCCGAGCGGTCTGCGCCCGGAAACGCAAGAGCACCTCACCCGATCCGTGCCACAGGTTCTGGTATCCCCTTGAATTCCAACGGCAGGTGTGCATCCATCAACGACGCACCACCGTCCACATCGATCAATTGACCCGTGATCCACGCTGCCTCGGGCGAGCAGATCAACGCCACCGCGTTACCGATGTCGGCAGGGGTTCCCAATCGGCCCATGGGAGTCCATCCACGTTCTTGCCATTCGCGCAGGCCAGTCTGGACGACTTCAGGATGGTCTTCAGGACGCTGTCGTCGATCCATCCTGGACTGATCGTATTCACCGTGATGCCACACCAGGAGCCAGCGGTGCCCCGATTTCACGACAGCCGTGACCCCGGGACCGAGCTTCCCCCGGAAGCGCCAGGGCCCGCCCGGCGCCGCCCGCGGGTAGTCCGCGCGGAGGCATCAAACGGGTGCGGGGGCCTCACAGCGGCGCGGTCACGTCTTCCTCTTCTTCCCCTGACTGTCCTCTATGGCTCTTATCGCGGCGCCGCGGGTCCGCCGGGACATGTCTGCAAAGCTCTGGCCCAGCAGACTCTTCCGCCCGATCGCCTCCAGCTGAGTCTCGGCGAAGGATATGTCTTGGGGGGGAACCGGGCTGAAGGCGAGGACTGTGTCGCCGTTGTCCCCTTTGTCGTACCTGTTCTGCAGGACGGCTCTGACATCCCTCAGATACGCGTCACGGAAAGCAGTCGAGACCTCGATCATGAGCGTCGCGAACACGCCCTGCTCGGGCTTCATGAGCTCGCCCGGATCCTCGGTCGTCCCCAGCCACGACGCGGCGGCAATCTTCAGGTCACGAGTGAGGTACTGCGTGCCGGCCGAGTAGCCGAACCACATGATGTGCCCCGCGGTAGCACGCAGCCCGGCGAGCGCGATATTGTCCACATGGTCGACATCCACCAGTTTGAAGAACCGGGTCTGGATGGTGGCCGTGGATGCCGGCAAAAGGCCCGCCCGCTCCACGAACTCCTGGTTGTCGCTGCCCTTCCTGCTCCGCCACCGCTGGCTCTTGACGAACACGTCGTAGAGAGTCGCCGTCTTCTCGACGGGGTCGAACACGAGTGGACTCTCCTGACGGCCTGTTTCCGTCAGCACGACGTAGCTGCGTGACTCCCCCCACTCGAAGGGTGCGATCTCGGGCGCGCCCACGAACTCCTGCTCCTTCTCGACGTCGAGCACGGTCGGCGCGTCGTCACCGCCCAGGGTCAGGCGCTGGCCGCTGAGGTCGAGCCTCGCCACCACCGACTCTCCCGCCGCCAGCCGGTTCCGCGTCTGATCGACAGCCACGTCTCACCTCCTTCCTGAAGAGCACGTCCCCGCAGCGTCTAGCATCACGCGAACGCATCCCGTTCGGCAATGGGACGACATCGGAACCTTTCTCTCTCGCGATCAGGGGCGGATCGATCGCCACGCCGGCGCCGCTGCCGCGGGCGGGCGGTGAGAGCTATTTCGCCCGCATGCGGTTGTTGGTCCGGTTGTGCTCCAGCTCGGCGAGCCCGAGAGCCTCCATCAACGGCGGTACGTAAACTCCGAAACGCCCGCGCAGTCCCTTCTTCAACCCATACCAACCCGCCACCGGGTTCTCCGGCGAGCGCGCCCAGGCCTCGACGCTCCCCTGAGGCGCGTCCTTCTGCTCGTCGGCCCCACCGAGCGGAACCCAGTCCCCTCGCTCCTTCAACATCGCGTGCAGGTCGTCGATGCAGCGCAGCTGGTATCGAAGTTGGGTCTTACCGACCTGGCAGACCAGCGCCGGCGGGTCGGCCGCCTCGTCCTTGTACATGACATAGGGGGACGTGCCGGGCGGCGTCTTCAACTCCCACGGGCTTTCCTTGGACCCCTGGCCCTGCGCACTCGCCATCTGACTTCCTCCGAATCGCTGAATTGCGGGCGTGAGGAGCCTCAAGCTACTCCTCCAGAACCTGGCGACCTTCGAATTCCATGATCCGGTTCGGCAGACTCGGCCGGCCTCCCCTCGGTCTCCCAGGCTGGACCGGCGCCGGACCAAGCTCGACCGTCCCAATGGGTCCTGGAGGCGACCCGGGCGCCGCGGCCACCAGCGCGTCGGCGGCGACGTCCGCACCGTCCCGGCGCCGGATGGCTGCCCCGAGAGCGGCTGCGGCCGTCCGGTAGGCGGGGTCCCCGAGAAGCGTTTCGACCGCGGTCCGTATCTCCCGCGAGCCGGCTTCCTTGGGGAGGGTGAGGGCGGCACCCCGGTCTGCCAGGGCACGCGCAACCGCAGGCTGGTCACTCAGTGAGAACATCGGCGGCAACAGCAGCGGAAGGTCACGGGCCAGCGCGGCCATCGCCGTCGAATGCCCGCCGTGTGAGATCACGAGCGACATCTGGGGCAGCAGCTTCTCATGTGGCGCGTACGGCACCACCCGAGAGTTGGCAGGCGGACGCAGGGCGGCGGGATCGACGCCCCGGCCCGTCGTCACTGTCGCCCGCACCGGCAGCGCTCCCAGCGCGTCCAGGATCCGCTGAATGACCCGCGTCTGCCCGGCTTGCGCGAGCGTGCTCAGGCTCACCAGCACGGCCGGATCGACGCGCGGAGGGGCGGGACGCGGCGTTCCCTGCCAGACGGGTCCGCTGATCAGAACTCCGGGCTCAGGCGGATCGAGCTCCGGCAGCGTCACCGCGACCACGAGCCGCCCACGGTGCCAGAGCTCCACCGGGCTGTACCCGAACTGCCGCGCGACGGCAGCACCCCGGCCGCGAGTCCAGCTATCACGCTGCTGCCCGTACAGCGTGGTCACGAGCGTCGCGAACGGACGGTCGCGATCGGACAGCTCCCTGAGCACCGCCCACAGCAGGTGGTCGACCACGATCAGGTCAAATGACTGCGCGTCGACGAGGGCCGCCACCGCCCGTGCGAGCCCCGCGTCGGTGAAGACGCGTAGGTGCTGCGTCGCGGCCGGCATCTCCGGCATCTCCGGCTCTCCTCTGCGAGCGGCCCGCAGACACCCGCGCTCGAAGGCGTGGAAGTGGAAGCCGGCCCCGACGATGGCGGCCGCCTGGTCCGCGTGGCCGATGAAGGTGGCGCGGTGGCCTCGCCGCTCGAGTGCACCGGCAATCCCGAGCGCGGGCGTCAGGTTGCCGCCGCCGCTCCACGTGACGAAGAGAAAACCAGACATCACCCGCCTTGCTGCTCGCCGGCGGTCCCGAGCAGCGCCGCAATCATCTCCCGAACGCGGCGCTCAGCCCGTGGGCCGGTTCAGCCGCCCGTCGACGCGCAGGAGCTTCCACGTGTAGACGTCAGTCGTCACCACCAGCTCGTCGATCAGCTCCTCGGCGCCGGTCGGGTGCATACCCGGCGAGCTGCGGCTCGAAGACCTCGGCGACCCATCTCCGGTGCTCCCGACGCCCGCCTGACAGATCGGGCTCCCCGGTCAGCGTCTCCTGCGCCAACAGGCTCAAGACGCTGCGGCCGCGCCGTTCGTAGTGGTCGAAGATCGCTCCCACCGCCCGCTCCGGGTCTCCCGGAGGCGTGCGCCGCTCCTCCCGCACCCGGCGCAGCGCCTCCTCCCGCGCGATCTCGCCCAAGGCGGCGCGGCTGCCGAAGTGGCGAAGGACGGTCTGCACGGTCACGCCGGCGCGTCCGGCGATCTGCTCCAGCGTGCTGCGGGCACCCGCCCCGTCGTAGTAGAGCGCGATGGAGGCCTCGACGATGCCGGCGCGCGTTCGGGCGGCGGCCGCGGCCCTCGCCTTCATGGCGTACGGGCGCACTTTCACGTTAGTAGACGTTAACGCGAAATCGCCCCGAACGCAAAGCGACCGGATGGGACTTTTCGATGCCGTGCTGCCGGCCCCGTTGCGCTCCGGCGCTATCCAGGCAGCACCCTGGCGGCGAACGCACGAAGCTCTCGATTGAATCGCGCGGGCTCCTCCCACATGGGCACGTGCCCGCTGTCCTCGAACACGACCAGCTCGGAACCGGGGATGACGCTCGCCAGGTACTCACCGTGGGCGAGCTTGTACATCTTGGGGTCGACACCGAAGTAGACCTGGGAGGGGAAGTCGATGATCGAGAAGGCGGGGCTGGAGTCGACCATCGTCTGGTGGTAGAAGGAGACCGAGGCGATGTGAGCGGGACAGCGGAGGTAGTCCTCCGTCATCCACGTGAGGTCCTCTTCGGACAGCGGGTTCTTGACCATCGACTCCATGTGTCCCCGGACCCGCCCTTCCCGGGTCATCTGCAGGTCGTACATGAACTGGTGCACGTCAGCCTCGGAGAACACGCCGTGCTCGTACTCGGGGGTGATCAGGTCGCTCGCACTCTGGCCGACGAACACCATGCCCCCGGCCTGGCCGGCACCGAACTGCATGACGTAGTTCCAGAGCACGATGGCGCCCATTGACCAACCAACGAGGATGCAGTCCACGGCGCCGACGCCCGCGATGAAGTCGTGGACGTCTCTCGCGTACTGCTCCATCGTGTGACCCGACGCCGTCTTTTCGGAGCTGCCGTGGCCACGGAAGTCGAGGGCCACCACGCGGTGATCGCGCGCCAGATCGGCCAGGTTGCGACTGAACCAGCGAAGGCTGCTGGACCAACCGTGTAAGAGGACAAGGGGCCTTCCCTGTCCAAGGTCCACATAGGCGAACCTGGTCCCGTCCGGCCCTGTGAACGCTCTTTCCTCCGGGGTCCGGTCCATCGCGTCCATTCTCCTTCCTTGCTTAACTCCGTCCGCCGACGCCCCCGAGAGCTGGAAAGCCGTCGCGGCTCAGCGCCCCGCCCGACCGTCGGGCCAAATCCTATGGCTGCTCGCCTGGCCCGCAGGGTCCGACCGGCGTGCTCCGAGGTCAGGTCGCCCAGCGCGGTCACCAGCCGCACAGACAGGACCTCCACCTGGCGCCGCAGTGCCGACACCTCCGTGGTCAGCGCCTGCAGGGCAGGATCCCTGGACCTCGGACAACGTCGCTCCTCGCCGAAGCGGGGCTTGGTCGATCGTCTTCCGGCCGGAAGAAGCTGGCCAGGGAGCCGGCGAGCAGTCCCAAGGTCGCGACCTGACCATATCACAACCCCCGCCCAGCGCCCGGCCTCAGTCTTGGGGACGATATCGCCGTAGCCGACGGTCGTCACCGTGACGATCCCCCACCACAAGGCATCGCCAACGGTGGCGAATTCGGGGTTCGTCGCGTGCTCAGCGTGGTAAGCGACGAAAGAGCCGGTCACGACCACCCCGCCCGCCACCAGGGCAACGGCGCCCAGCCGCTCCAGCAGGCGCCGCGCTCCCTTGGTCGCAATCACCAGGCGGGCGAGCCGCGCCAGGCGGAGCACGACGACGAACTGGCCCGGTTGAGCCGCGGGGATCAGGAACCAGGGGGCGGTGGCGATCACGATGAAGAGGTCGAACCAGCCGAACCCGGTCCGCCAGTAGCGGTCGACACAGACCGCGTGCACCACGTAGTCCGTCAGGAACACGAGCCAGGTGACGACGCCAACCACAACGCCGACCCACCCGTTGGACTGGGGGACCACCACCAGAGGCAAGATGGCCGAGACGATGATCGGCACCTGCATCCAGGCGTCGAACCGCTTGATGAAGCCGGCATGACGTTGCGAGCGAGGCTGGCCCGGCCGGTTGTCGGCACCAGGGCAGTCAGCCACCGCATGATGGTGCCACAACAAACGCCCCGCCGTGTGCAGCCCGCTGCCGGTGCTTCCCGACCCATATCTCCCCGCGCCCTGACAGTCCGCCATACCACTTTAACCAGACCCTCTGGTCGATGTGATCCGGTTCCATAAGAACAATATCGGCGACCCCGTTGCTGTCCAGGAGCCATCCAGGGCGTGCGCCTGGCATCTGTCTAACCCGCCTGACTATTCGGTCCTCTGATCGCGGCAAGCCGGGGCATCATCACGGGTGAGCTGTGCCGGCGCGTTTGAAACGAGCCGGCGGAATTCTCGAGTGGCAACCGTCGCGGGGCGCATGGTCTGTTTCACGTCGGCTTCCCGTCGACTGGTTCCGCGGTCGGTAAGGCGGAGGGAACAACATGCAAACCCAGCGAGTCGACGCTCCAAGGCGGAGGGTTCCGTGGTGGTTGGCAGGTGCCGTGGTGGTGGCACTTGTCGCCGGCGGACTCGCCGGCTGGTTCATCACTGGGAAGACGTCGCCGACCACTTCCGCGGCGGCCGCGTCCAACCCCGACGTGTGCTCGGCCACGGCCGTGGCGAATCGTGTCCTTCCCTCCGTCGTCACGATCTCTGCGAGCGGCCCCGAGGGCGCCGGCACCGGCTCGGGCGAGATCATCCGGAGTAACGGCTACATCCTGACCAACAACCATGTGATCTCGGTGGCTGCGGTCCCCGGCGGCAGTGTCGGCGTGCTGTTCAGCGACGGCCAGACCGCTCCCGCCACGATCACCGGGCGTGACCCTCAGGCCGACCTCGCGGTGATCAAGGTCAACGTCAGTCGCAGCTTGCCGGCGATCGCGTTCGGGTCCTCCGGCAGCGTCGTCGTCGGCCAGCCAGTCGTGGTCCTCGGCGCGCCGCTGGGCCTCTCCAGCACGGTTACCTCCGGCATCGTCAGCGCGACCGACAGAACGATCGGGGTCCCGGGTGACAACGGCGAGACCGCGCTTCTGGTGGACGCCATCCAGACCGACGCCGCCATCAATCCAGGCAACAGCGGCGGAGCCATGACCAATTGCTCCAGCCAGCTCATCGGCGTCCCCTCGGCCGGAGCCACCGTTCCCAATGCCAGCGGGCAGTCCAGCGCGGGCAGTGTCGGGCTGGGCTTCGCGATCCCGTCCGATTTCGCGAGGTCGGTCGCCAACGAGATCATCGAGACGGGGACGGTCAACCATGCCTATTTCGGCATCGCCGTCGATCAGATCCCGCCCGCCGCAGCGGCCCAGGCGCGGACCAGCGAGGGACTGTACGTCGCGGGCGTCGTGCCTGAAGGGCCGGCCGCCAGCGCGGGGCTCCAGCCGGGAGACATCATCACCAAGATCAACGGCAAGGCCGCCACTGACCCCAGTCAGCTTCAGGCCCTCACCCTGACCGACCGGCCGGGCGACAAGGTGGAGATCGAATATGTGCGCAGCGGCAGCACCGCGACGACAACGGTGACGCTCGGCGCCCAGCCCGCCTCTTCCTGACCCGCATCGGTCCGCGCGTGCGAGCGGTCCGCTCGCGCGAGCGGACCGGGTCGCCGGGCAATCCAGGAGTGCGCTCGGCTTCACCTTCGGGGGAGGCGATGCGGGGGCCACCGAGCGCGCAGGTCGAAGCGCCCTCCCCCTGATACGCCACGCCGTCTATGGCCGGGGGTGGAGGTGCTCAGGCACGGGGTGGCGTCGACCGACGGCGAAAGCAAGCCCACCCAGCACGAGGGCCGCGCCCGCCGACGCCCCGAAGATCACGGGAAGCGGAAGTCCTGCGTTCTGGAGAGGTCCGGCGCCGAAGGCCGCGATGCCATAGCCGAGTTGGTAGAAGGCGATCACGCCGCCTGCGATTGACGCCGACATCACGGCCAGCTGCTCCTGCCCGAAGCTGATGGTCAGCGGCAGCAGGGCCGAGCAGGCGAGGCCGGCAGCTCCGAAGGCGAGCACGCCCAGCCACGCGGATCCGTGCGGCAGCACCGCGATCAGAACAAACACGACGGAAAGTGCGAATGGCAGCACGTGATAGGTGCGCCAGGTGGGTAACCATCGCTGCAGAAGCGCGAACACCACCCTCCCGACCGTGACCATTCCCCAGAACGCGGTGAGCGCGAGCGATGCCTGGGTGGCGGAGGCACTAAGGTGCTGGGTCATGTCGACCTCGGCCCAGTTGCCGTTCATCGTCTCGCAGATGCCGTAGAGCACCGCGAACGCGGCGAAGAGCCAGAACCGGGCAGGAACGCCGCTGCCACGTTGGGCCGGTCGGGAATTGGCCGAAACGTTCGCTCGAAGCGGCAACGGCGCGCTCACGACGATCAGGACCGCGATCAGGACGGCGGACATGACGGGGAGCCCCCACCAGAAGCCGAGGCCGACGAAGAGGGCGACGAACACCGAGCGAGCGCCGTCCCCAGTCCCAGCAGGGCGTTCAGCGTGAGCACCGACGTGTCCACCGACCGGGGGTGGAAGGCGCCGGTCAGCGTGTTGATTGCCGGTGTGGTGAGACCGAATCCGGCGCCAAGACTGGCCGTGGCCGCCAGGAGCAGTCCGTAGGCGAGCGCATGGTCGGCCACGAAGAGCTGGCTGACGAGCAGCAAGATCATCGAAGCCAGATCGGCCACCAGGCCGGCCAGGTAGACGCGCTTGGTCCCGAAGCGGCGGGCGAGCGTTCCCCCCAGCAGAGATGCGGCGACAGCGAAGACGACCTGGGGCAGGAACAGCGTCCCGTACTGGGTGCTGGACAGGCCGTACGCCTTGGGATCGGTGAAGATGGTGCTGGCCGCGGGAAAGGTCACCAGCACGATGCCCTGCACCAGTCCCGCCGCGTAGACGACGTTCGCCTCGAACCTTCATCGGTTGGACGGATTGCGAGACATGAGACAACACGTGACCAGTTGATGGCCTGTGGGCCCCTCGCCCGACCGCTGCCGCGCGCAACCGCACCAGTCGCCGTCGAGGCAATGTTCAGCCCGTTTGGCTCAGCCCGTCCACTCTCCCCGGGTCGCGGTCGTCGACACCGCTCGGTGTCGCGCGGCCGCCTTGGTCCCCATCCTCGTCGCTCTTGCCGGCCGCTCCGGGCTGGATGACGGGGATCCGCTGGACGAAGAAAAGGGCGATCACGCAGAGCACGGCCAGGATCGCGAGGCCGGCCTGGAGGCCGACGATTCGCGCTTTGCTGTACGCCTCGAGCGCGTCCTCGGTCGCGGCGGAGCTCGCGTTGGCCTTGTCGAGCGCGGCATGGAGGTCGGCGTCCGACACGAACGGGACCCCATCGGCGAGCTCCACCTGCGCCTGGGACTTGACCTCCTGCGGGATGGCCGGGCTCTTCTGAACGTCGGCGAGGAAGGCGGAGGTGACGACCGCGATCATGATCGAGCCGGCCAATGCGGTGCCCAGCGAGGCACCGAGGTTGGTCATCGTGTTCTGAAGCCCACCGACTTCCGGACTTTCCTCGTCCGACACCGCCGAGACGGTCACGGCGCCAAGCTGCGACGCGAGGGCTCCGATGCCGAGGCCGACCAGGAGGAGGGGCACGAACACCACCGCCGCTCCCGCGCTCGTGGAGAGCGCCCCAAGCAAAACGACCGTCCCGGCCAGGAGCGCGAGTATACCGATTCTCACGATCAGGCGGGGCGAGACGGTGGGGAAGAGCCGCGGGACCCCGATGGCGGCAGCGAGCAACGTGACCGAGAGGGGCAGCAGCCGAGCTCCGGTGGCCAGCGCGGACAGGCCCAGGCAGACGGAAAGGAACAGCGGGATGACGAAAAAGAGCCCGGCCTGCACCATGTACTGGAAAAAGAACATCACCAGACCACCGCTCAACTGGTGGTTGCGGAGCATGGCCGGACGCACCAACGGCTCCTTACCCGTGGCCTCCCGATGAGCCTCCCAGCGGAAGAACAGCCAGATCACGAAGAGGCCGCCGACAATCAACCAGAGGGTCGGTGAAAGCCCTACCCACGAAGGACCGTTCGGTTTGGCCTGGATCCAGCCCCACGCGCTCGACCGCAAAACGCCGAACACGAAGAGCCCCAGGCCGAGAGCGGACAGGACGGCCCCGACCAGGTCGATGCGAGGACGCGTCCCGACAGGGGCGTCGGCCATCCGGCGGGTCAGCAGCAGGATGATAAGGACCACGAGCACCTCGCCCGCGAACACCCAGCGCCAGGAGAAATAGGTCGTCATGAAGCCGCCGATCAGCGGTCCGACGGCGACGGCGATCGCCCCCGCCGCCGCCACCAGTCCGTAGGCCGCGGGCCTGCGCTCGGCGGCGAAGTTCGCCGCCACCAGTGCCACGATCGCCGGGAGTATGAGGGCGGCGCCGACGCCCTCCAGGAACGACCATCCGAACAGCAGGACGGGCAGATTGGGTGCCAGGGCGGTCGTGAAGGACCCACACCCATAGACCACGCAACCGATCGCGAACGCGCGCTTGCGGCCGATCAGCGCCCCGACCTTGGCGCCGGTGATCATCAACGCGGCCATCACCAGCGTGTACGCGGTGATCGCCCCCTGAATCCCGGTGACGGTGGTTCCGACGTCCTTGGCAACAGTCGCGATCGACACGTTCATGACCGAGCTGTCGAGCGTCATCAAGAACTGCCCGGCCGCCAGCGTGAACAACACCATTGCCGCGCCACTCTGTCGAGTTGGGCGGACCGCCTCAGCAGCCTTCACTTCAGTCACTTCTCAATCCACGCACGTTCATTACGTTTGTGGGCCCACGAAGCTGCCGGGCAGCGGCTGCGGCTTGGCGACCCCGCGGAGAGCGCGCAGCAGTACTCTCACCTGCGGCAAGCGAGGCTGGGGGTGGCATGACGGTGGAGCGAGCTTAAGCGCGGGTCAGGTCACCGCGAGTCATGGGCCGGCATCCATAAGACAAAACCTTCGGCACCGCCGAGGGGAAGCGCTCCTGCCGGCGCCACCATCGCCGCCGGCCGGCGCCATCCTCCTACGCCTCGACGCCAGGCTCGATCTCATGCCCGGCAGCGACCTCGTCGGGGACCCCGGTGTTGGTCCCGCGACCCAGCAGCGCCAGTCCCACGACCGGGAAGGTCAGAACCGAGAGCAGGCCCGCGCCGACGAGTGCGGCGGCGTTGTCAGGGTACATGCGGCCGGTAGCGACGCCGACCGTCGTGATGACGACGATCAGTGGCAGCCCGGTTGCCGAAAGCAGCGCCAGAGCCACGCGCTCGCGCAACGGCATGCGACCCCGGTAGAGCAGCAGCGCTGGGGTGCCCCGGACGATCAGGAACAGCACGAGAAACAGTGGGACCCGGAACAGCGTGACCGGGCGTTCGACAAAGGTGTGCAGGTCGAAGTGCATCCCACTGACGACGAAGAAGATCGGAACCAGCCAGCCGTAGCCGATCGCCTCGAGCTTGCCGCGGATGATCTCACTGTCCTCTCCCACTGCGAACAGTCGGACGGCCACGCCCGCCGCGAACGCACCGAGCAGCACATCCAGACCCAGTCGGGAGGCGATGAAGACGAGCACGAGAATCATCAGCACGGCGACCCTGACCGGGAGCTGCGCGCTCGTCCGCAGCTGGCGGCGCAGAAGCGAAACGAAGGCCGGAGGATGTGCCCGCATGGCAAGGAACGCGGTGGCGACGGCGATCACGAGGAAGAGCACGAGGAGGGCGGCGGTGGCGAAGGGGTCTTTGCCGGTGAGGAGGACCGCGATCGCCACCACCGGACCGAATTCGCCCAACGTACCGATGGCGAGGATGTGACGGCCGAACCCGGACTCGAGGACACCGGCGTCGTGCAGCATGGGCAGGATGGTGCCGAGAGCGGTGGTGGTGAGAGCCATCCCGATCACGATCGTGTTCAGGGCGAACCCGGTCGACACCAGGCTGAACGCGACAATCAGCGCGAGTACCAGGGAGAGCAACCATCCCGCCGTGGCCCGACGAAGGGGGTCACCGTTGATGCGTGCCAGGTCGATCTCGTATCCGGCCAGGAACATGAGGAACCCAAGACCCAGATCTGAGAAAGCGTTGATCACGCTGTCCGGGTGCGCGAGGCCGAGCACGGCAGGGCCCACGAGTATCCCCAAGCAGATCTCGACCACCACCGCCGGCAGGCGGATACGCCGGCCCAGATCGGCGATCACCGGCGCGACGGCCGCGATGAGGCCGATGAAGAGCAGCGTCTGAAGCGTTCCCGCTGTCAACGCTCTGGACCCCAGGGCAGTCCCAGGACCCGGGGCCGGCCGCCGTCCAGGCCGGCCGCCGCGCGCCACCAGGATCGAGACCGCTCATCTCACCGGGCCCTCGCGGAGACCCCTGACCTGGCAACCTCGTTGGACTCCGTCATGAACGAAAGCCTGAAGGCGACACCAGGGGTTGAGGTTTTGAGTCCCATAGGCGATCAGACAAGTAAGCCCGGGGTACGCGCGGCGCGGACCGGGCCCAGAGTGAAGGGACCAGAGGAGTCCTCGGGTGTCACCGACGGTACGGGGGTCGGTCGAACGAAGGACGTCCGCCCGGACGGGTGCTACAAATCCATCGGCGGGTCCCCATGGCGGACCGCGGTGCATGAGTCGGCATCGGAAGCTGCTCACGGCTCACGACCGCATCCGTCGCGGAAACCTCGGTGTCCTGCGTCACCGGTCCGGTGCCGGGGATTCTCAGGGCAGCAGCGCCGATCTTCCCACGGTCGTCCGCGCTTCCAGCTCGGCGAGAGCCTTCGAGCCGTCCGCCAGAGGATAGGTGGTGGGCCGGCCTGGGCCGAGGACCCCCGCCGCGATGAGCGCGAAGAGTTCAGCCATGACCTCTCCGAAGATCTGCGGTGCGGCCCCGATCAGGATCCCGATGTTCAGGCCGATGACGTGTATCGGATGCCTGTAGACCAGATCACCAATTCGTCATGGCGGCGTCCCCGCCGGCGAGGCCGTAGACGACCACCCGGCCCGTCACCCGCTTGGTCACGGCCCGGCTGGCCTCGAAGGTGGCGCCGCCGACAGACTCCAGGACCCGGTCGACGCCGGTGCCGCCGGTCAACCGGAGCACCTCGCCGGCGAGATCGGGGCTGCGAGAGTCCAGGACGTGGTCTGCGCCCAGCGCCCGCACGGTGTCGTGCTTGCCCAGCGCGGCGGCCGCGATCACCGTCGCCCCGTAGTGCTTGGCGATCGTGACCGCGGTCTGGCCCGTCCCGCCGGCGGCGGCATGGATCAAGCACCGTCTCGCCTGCCACGAGGCTGCCGAGCGGTCTGAGCGCCGCGAGTGCGGTCGGCGAGCTCACGGCCAAACCCAGCGCCTGCTCGTCGGCCCAGCCCCCGGGAACACGGAGCGCCGCCGCGGCGGGCAGCACCATGTACTCGGCGAAGGCGCCACCTGCGATGCCGGCGCCGATCACGCGGGCGCCGGGCTCCAGGCCGGCCACCCCGGCGCCGACGGCGATGACCTCACCAGCGCCCTCGATGCCCGCCAGGTAGGGCGGCCGGGGGCTGCCCGCGAAGGTACCGCGGGCCTGCGAGATGTCAACGAAGTTGAGGCCGGCGGCGGTGACCCGGATCAGAATCTCACCCCGGCCGGGGCTCGGCACCCGCGCGTCGGTGATCAAGCGCAGGTCTCGTGGCCCGTTCAGGGTCGTCTGCTGGAGGGCCCGCATGGTCGTGGGGATGTTCATGACACGTCGCTTCCTTTCCTTGGCCTTCGAGTGGTCGAAGGCGGCTTCCTACACCCCCGGTAGACCCCGAGAAACCTCGAAAGGAATCGCTCGCACACCTCGCTGTCCGAGAGGCTGCCCGCGGACGGGCTGACGATGACCGCCGCCGCGCTGCATCCCTGCCCCTCCGACCGTCAGGTCTCCGGCGATCGGGAGAGCCGAGCGGCCTACCCCTCTGGAGTGCCGGCTCTGAACCCGAACCTGGCGACCAGCTTCCCGTCGCCGAAGGAGGAGATCCGGCGAATGCCTGAGGCGCTGACGGTGAGGACGCAGATTCCGTACGGCTGGTAGATCCCCCGCCGGTCGCGGGTGTACGCCGCCGCGGCCGGCTGCCCGTTCGCGCTGGTGGCCAGCATGCGCCAGTCACCGGGCGATCCCAGGAGGTGGTCGCGCAGGAACGGCATCCAGATGTGGCGACCGGCGAACCACGTACGCATCGGTGTCGTCTCCAGGGCGACGTCCTCGAGGAGGAGGCGCTCCAGCGCGGCAACGTCGGCATTCTCGAACGCGGCGATGTACTTATCGAGGAGAGCCCGCGCGTTGGGCGCTGCCGGTTCGGTGATCTGGCCGTCGGCCAGAGCCAGCTCGCCCAACCGGGCCCGGGCGCGCTGCAACGCGCTCTTGACCGACGCCGCCGTCGTGCCGAGCAACGCAGCGACTTCGCCGGCCGGAAACGCCAGCACATCCCGGAGGACCAGCACTGCCCGCTGCCTCGGCGGAAGGTACTGCAAGCTGGCGACAAGCGCCAGCCGCAGCCCCTCGCGCGCGGCCACGATGGTCGAGGGATCCGCCGAGTCCGGGATCACCATCGCATCCGGCACCGGCTGCAGCCACTGCACCTCTGGGCCGGCCTCGTCCAGGTACGCATCAGGATCCGGTGCGGGGCCGGAAATGCCGGATGGCAGGAACCTCCGGCCCCGCTCCGCCAGCTTGGTCAGGCACCTGTTGGTGGCGATCTGGTAGAGCCATGTACGCACCGAGGAACGTCCCTCGAACCGGCCGTAGGATCGCCACGCCCGCAGGTAGGTCTCCTGGACCACGTCCTCCGCGTCCTCGATCGACCCGAGCATGCGGTAGCAGTGGGCCAGCAGCTCACGCCGGAACGGCTCGGTATCCCGGACGAACCCACCGCTATCGGGCACGGCTCACACCGCTCGGTGACCCAGGAAGGGGTGCTGACCGGTCACGGCCCACAATGTCACGAGTCGCGTGAGAGGTCGAACGCAAGGTCGCCGGACCCGCGGCATATCAGGCGGCCGGGCCGGCGATGCCTCGCAAGGGCACGTCCGATCAGCCCGCCTCTGCCTCGCCTCTCCTGCAGTACCGGGGATCCCGGCGGCGTGAGGCTTGATGGTGTCTCTGCCCGCACCCACCGCAACATCTTCGCCCGCCGTCCTTTTCGACGTTGGGGCCTCAGGGGTAGCGGCCAGTATGCTGGCCCGGAACATGGCTGAGAACGCACGGGAGCACGACCTCGTCGACGGAATCCTGGAGCGCCTCTACACCGGCTCGGTGTGGGCCGAGGGCCCGGTATGGATACCCGCGACCGGGACGGTCCGCTGGAGCGACATTCCGAATGACCGGATCCTGGAATTCGACGCAGCGACCGGGCGGACGCGGGACTACGCGACCGGGGTTGATTTCACCAACGGGCGCACGCTCGACCACGACGGCAGCGTCATCCAGTGCAGTCACGGCCGCCGGCGGATTGAGCGTGACCGTGACGGGAACGTGACCCCGGTGGTGGATTCGTTCGAGGGGCGAAGGCTCAACTCGCCAAACGACGTCGTGGTCGCCCGCGACGGCACGATCTGGTTCACGGACCCGCCCTACGGAATCCTGCACGGCACGCCCGAGGGGCATGAGGGCGAGCAGGAGTACGGCGGCTGCTACGTGTTCCGCTACCAGCCGGCGACCGGCGCGCTGACGCCCGTGATCACCGATCTCGTCCACCCGAACGGGCTCGCCTTCTCTCCCGACGAGTCGATCCTCTACGTCGCCGACACCGCGGGCCTCAGCGGCGGGGGGCCTCTGAGGATCGCGGCCTATGACATTCGGGAAGGTGTCGCCACCGCCGGCCGTACGTTCATGGACTTCGAGGGCCCCTACCCAGCCGACGGCTTCCGGGTGGACGAGGAGGGCCGTCTCTGGACCTCCGCCGGGCCCTCCGTGCGGGTGTATGCGCCGCAAGCGCAGCTGCTGGCTACGATCGAGGTCCCGGAAAAGGTGGCGAACGTGTGCTTCGGGGGCCCCGACGGTCGGGACCTCTACGTGGTGGCGAGCACGAGCCTCTACCGCGTCCGGACCCGGACCGTCGACGCCGTCCACGCGCGCGAGGTCGCCGAAGGGTCATAGTCAGCGGCCGGCCGGAGCGGCCCCCACCTGCGCTGGCCCGCCGGGTCGTTCGCGGGCGACATCAGAACCCGGGTAGGGCGCACTCGCACCGCTCATGACCGGGAGCGACGGTCAGACCGTTCGCGACTCGATCTCGGGACCGTGGGTTCCGTTGACTCCGAACGTTTGAATCCGCCGGGGACGGATGCGGAACATCTCGGCGTCGACGTGCTCGCCGATCGCTTCCTTGCCGCCCTCGTTCAACCGGTCCGCATTGCCTCGGATCTCGAGCATGCGCGGATGCCAGGGATCTGCGGAAAGCAGATCATCGATCACGAGGGCGACCTGAGGATTTCGCCCCACGTCTCGCCACTTCTTGCGGGTCGCGAAGGAATGCCCTCCGATGTCGATGGTGTCTTCGACTTCGTTGTAGACGTACGTCACCGGGACCACGTGGGGCTCGCCGTCGGGCGTGGCGGTGGCCAGACGGCAGAGCCTCTGGGAGCGCAGGTAGTCGATCTCAGCCGGTGTAAAGACGCTCATCCTTGACCTCAAATGAATCTGCTCGCTCGAGCTGAGTGACGGCCCGCCCGCGACCGCCCGGCGCGGGATCCACCTCCGCACCTTACGAACCACGGGGCGTCGGGCTTGCTCGGAGTGGGGTGTTGGTGCACCAATCGCCCGCTTTCAGTGCTCGGAGTGGGGCGTTGGTGCACCAATCGCCGCGCTTGACGACCCGGCCTCAGGACCCGGCGCCCGTCGCCGCCAGCTCCCAGGCGTTGACCGGCGAGAGGGGCGCCATTCCGGTCAGGACTCTGACCACCTCCCGGGCGGCGAAATCCCGCACGGTGTGCATCGACTCCTCCGAGTAGTAGGCGGCGTGCGGCGTGATCACGATGTTCTCCAGGCTGAACAGCGGGTTGGCCGCCTTCCAGTCCGCGACCTTGGCCGGCTCCTCCTCGATGTCGTCGACGCCCGCGCCCACGATCCAAGGGTTGCCGGCCGAGGACCGCGGGCCGCGGTCAGGAGGGCTTGCGGGGCGGCCCCTCCGACCCGGCGGGATACTCCTCGAGGGGGACCAGGCCCCGGGACCAGGCCGCGACCACCGGGTCCACGATCCGCCACGACTCTTCAGCCTCGTCGCCTCTGATGGAGAGGATGGGGTTGTCGTTGAGCACGTCCAGCAACAGGCGGCCGTACGCCGGGAGCACGGGCGCCGGCAGGCGCGCCTGAAGCGTCAACGGGGTGAGCTCGACATAGGGCCCGGGACCGGTGCCGGTCAGCTCCAGCGCGAGCGTCTCCGGGTCGAGGCCGAAGCGCAGCACGTTCGGCGCGGGGTCCACCGCCCCGTGGAACGGCAGATGGGGGACGGGGCGGAAGCGCACCGCCACCTCGGCCCGGTTCCTGCCCAGCGCCTTGCCGGTGCGAAGCCTGAAGATGGTGCCCGACCAGCGCCAGCTGTCGATCTCCAGCTCGACCTCGGCATAGGTCTCCGTTCCGTGAGCGGGGTCGACACCCGGCTCGTCCGCGTAGGCCGGGATCGTGCGATCGCCGATGCGGCCGGCCGCATAGCGCGCGCGCCGGGTACGGCGGGCGACGTCGTGCTCGGCCAGCGGCCGCACGGAGCGCAACACGTCCAGCTTGCGGTCGCGCAGGTCCCGCTCGCTGAGGCTGACCAGCGGCTCCATCGCCACCAGGCACAGGACCTGGAGGAGGTGATTCTGCACCAGGTCCTTCAGAGCCCCGACACCGTCGTAGTACCCCGCCCGGCCCTCCAGCGCCACCGTCTCGTCCCAGACGATCTCGACCTCCTCGATGTGGGTGCTGTTCCACACCGGCTCCAGGAGGCGGTTGGCGAGCCGGGTTCCGAGGATGTTTTGCACCGTCGACATGGCGAGGAAGTGATCGACGCGGAAGACGGCCTCCTCGGGCAGCGTGTCGGCCAGGAGCCGGTTCAGCTCGATCGCCTCGTCCAGGCTTTCGCCAAACGGCTTTTCGAGCACCACCGTGCTGCCCGCCGGCAGGCCCGCCTCGTGGAGCGCGGAGACCGCCGCCGGGAAGAGCGCGGGCGGCAAAGCCAGGTAGGCCGCGAGCGGACCGCCTCCGGCGACTGCTCGGCCCACCTCACCGGCGTCGGTCACGTTCGCCCGGACGTAGCGAGCCGAGGCCACGACCGTCTCCCGCGCGTCCGAGGAGACACCGCCCCCGTGGCGTGAGAGGCGGTCGCCCGCCCACCGCCGATAGTCCTGATCGGTCCAGTCCTCGCGTCCGGCACCGACCAGCTGAAACCCCTGGGGGAGGCGGCCGGCCGCCGCCAGCGCGGCCAGGCCGGGCAGCAGATACCGGCCGCTGAGATCGCCGGTGGCGCCGAAGATCACGAGCCGGTCGATCATGGATGCCAACCGGCAGCGGCCAGGGTGACCCCGCCGAAGATCACCCCGATGTGACTGAACGCCTGCGGGAAGTTGCCCATGAACTCGCCCGTCGAGGGATTGATCTGCTCCGGCAACAGCCCGGTCGGGCCGGCCCGCGCGCACAGCGACGAGTAGAGCTCGGCCGCCTCCTCGAGGCGACCCTGATGCGCGAGGTTGTCGACCAGCCAGAAGCTGCAGAGCATGAACGCGCCCTCGTCGCCGGCGATCCCGTCTGGCGAGTCGGTGTGCAGGTATCGGTAGAGGAGGCCGCCGCCGGCGGAGAGGCGCTCGGCCACCGCCCTGGTGGTGGCCACCATGCGCGGATGGTCGTAGGGCACGACGCGTCGCAGCGGGAGTGCCAGCAGGCTCGCGTCGAGCGTGCCGCCGCCGTCGAGATGCTCGCTGAAGGTCTGCGCGCGCTCGTCCCAGGACCCCTCCACGATCATGTCGCGAAGCTCCTTCGCCTGAGCCCGCCAGGCCTGCACCGGCCCCGGGTATCCAAGGCGCTCGGCGATGGCGGCCGCGCGATCCAGCGCCACCTGGCACAGCGCCGTCGAATAGGTGAAGACCCGACCTTCGCTGCGGACTTCCCAGATGCCCTGGTCGGCCTGGTGCCATGCGGCGCCGGCCGCGTTCGCAAGCTCGGCCAGACCCTCCCAGAGGTGCGGCTCGATGCGGCCGCCGCTCCGGCACCACTGGTCCGCGCAGTCGAGGATCTCGCCGTAGACGTCGTGCTGGCGCTGGTCGGCGGCGCCGTTCCCCCAGCGCACCGGCGCGGACCCTCGATAGCCCTCCAGGTCGGGATCCACCCGCTCGTCGGGTACCGGACGGCCCTCGATCGAATACATGATCCGCACCAGCGGTCCGCCCACCCGTTCGAAGGAGTCCAGCACCCACCCCAGGAACGCGTCCGCCTCCTCGACGAACCCGATGCGGCGCAGCGCGAACACGGTGAAGGAGGCGTCGCGGATCCAGGTGTAGCGGTAGTCCCAGTTCCGCACACCACCGATGGGCGCCGGAAGCGACGAGGTGGCCGCCGCCACGGCCGAGCCGTGGAACCAGCTGTCGAGAATCTTGAGCGTGATCGCAGCGCGCCGAACCAGCGGCTCCTCGGGACCGCTGTAGCGGAAACCACGCATCCAGCGTCGCCAGGATTCGGCCGTGGCGCGAAGTGTCTCCTCGGCGTTCAGCGCGTGGTGGCGGTGGGAGCGACCCCAGGACAGCACCACGTCCAACCGCTCGCCCTGCTCGAGCGGGTACACGCCCCGCAGGCCGTCGAGGGGCCGGTTCGAGCGTAGATGGAGCCGGAGGTCGGGGCGCTTCAAGGCACGCACCGCGATGCCGCCGAAGGCCGGGTCGGCCTGGACGCCTCCGCGCGGCTCGAACTCCACGCGGAGCCGGACCGTGCCCTGCAGCACGACCGCCGAGCGGACGAGCTCCGCGCGGTCCGAGCTTCCGTCGTCGGCGATGTCGGACGCGTTGTGCAGCGCCAGGGCGTCGGTCAGCCGCAGCACGCCCGAAGGACAGCGCAGCTCGGTGACGAGCACGCCGGTGTCGTCCAGGTACACCTGCCGGGCCTCGAACACGTCTTCCGGTGCGATCGTGAAGTGGCCGCCTCGCTCCCGATCCAGCAGACCGCAGAAGAGAGGCTCCGAATCGAACTCGGGGACGCACATCCAGCTGATGCTGCCGTCGACGCCAACCAGGGCGCAGGTCGCGCCGTCCCCGATCACGCTCAAATCCTCCAGCCGCAGGTATCCATCGTGGCGCCGGATCGGGCGGAAAGCGGGATCAGCTTGCAGCATGGGGGTCGTTCGTCAACTATGACAAAGCGCTTCGTGCCACCGCAACCGGCGGCGAAGCCGGGCTGCGACGTTCGGCGGGCACCGGGCGGAGCACCGGCGCGTCGGGTGCCCAGAAGGCCCGGGCCACCCCGTGCCGGCGGTCAGTGAAGCGAGCGCACCACGGCCTCGACCAGGCCGGTACCGCCTCTCATAAGGGGCGTCACGGCGATGGCCGTCAAGAGAACGCCCCCGACCCGGTCGTGCAGGTCGAGCGCACGCGCCGACGCCCAGCTGCTGACCAGGCCGGCGCCGAGGAGGGTGCTCGCGGTCGACGCGGCGTGGGTACGCGTGGGAATCGACAGGATGCCGCGTCTCGTGAGTCCGTTCGTCTGTGCCGCAAGCGACACCAGCAGAGGAAACGTCGCTCCGCCCACGGCCCGGAACCAGGATGGAGGCGGCCCCGGACGCTCGGCTGGAAGCGCCGGTCGGCGCGCACCGAAGTCACAGCGCCACCCGAAGCTGAGCCAGGCACCGCTCGCTGCCAAGCGGGTGGCTCAGCGTCGAACGCAGCCACCCGGCACGGGCTCATGTCTGACGGCTGCGTCCCTCTTGCTCTTCGCTCCATCCGGGCTGAGCAACCGGGATCGGACTCGGCTGTCAGGCCTGGCTCGGAACGTTGCTTGCGCCGGCCGCCCGGGAGGTCGCCGCGCCACGGATCATGAACGCCCTGACCACCGTGAGGATGCCGTACACGATCAGCCAGATCCCGAGCACCCAGGCGAGGAAAACCAGGGACCACACTGGATTGGCGAACACCACGAGACCCGCGGCGATGCCCAGTGCCCCGGTCAGCGCGACCAGCCAGCGTCGCTGAAGCTCGCGGTTCCCGATCGCCATGAACACGTCGACGATGCCGGTCGCGATCCAGTAGATGCTGAGGACAAGGGCGAGCACGAGAATCCCGAGATGTGGATCCCGGAGGATGAACAGGCCGGCGATCAGCGAGAGGATGGCGACAATCACCATCAGCACGCGTACCCAGCCGCTCGCGTCGGGAGCGGCGAACGCCCCTACGAAGCGAAAGATCGCGGTGATGATCAACTGGATGCCGAAGAAGACGGCAGCAATCAGGAGCGAGATGTGTGGCCAGGCCACCAGCAAGATTCCCGCGATCACAGTGAGCACGCCAAATGCGAGTGCCCAGCCCCAATGGCGGCCGATGACTCCCAGGATATCGGTCGGGTCGTCTTGCGCAGTCTGTGCCATCACCGGAATGATGCCACCAGGCAGCGCATCCGTCAATGACGGAACCATTGACCTCAACCGTCGCCTTCCCTTGCAGCAATCGACGGCCACCCCCGATTGTGATCAGCGCAGCAGGTGAATCGCTATCTCAGCACTCGCTCGACCAGCGCGTGACCGGCTGGAGGGCTATTCATCGACCTGCTCCTGCGGACGGTAGACATGGACGACGACACCGCACGGAAAGCTTCGTGCTTCGACGAGATTCAGGCGAACGGCGGTGGACAGTCCGCCGAAGAGCGGGTGCCCGACACCCGTTGCCACCGGCTGGATCGCCAGACAGTATTCGTCGACCAGCCCTCGAGCCGCCAGCCCGGCGGCCAGGGTGGCGCCACCGTACACGATGACATCCCCTCCCGGCTCCGCCTTCAGTGAGGCGATCTCGGCCGCCAGCTCGCCGCGCGCGATCCGGGTCACGGGCCAGGGTGCAACGCCGAGCGTGCTGGAGAAGACCACCTTCGGGATGTCATTCATGGGCGCCGCGTAAGGATGTGTCGAATGTGGCCAGTACGACGCCATCTCCTCGTACGTCACCCGGCCCATGACGTGGGTTCCGGCCGCGGACACGCGAGCCAGCTTCCACTCGACCAGTTCGCGGTCCTCGGGGACGCTCCCGCCAGGATGCACCCTGTCGCTGGACACGTAACCGTCGATCGTCATGCCCATCTGCACCACTATCCGTCGCATTTGCCCCTCCAGCTTCACATCTTGTTCGCCGGGATCACTCACGGTCGGCGGACCCGGCTTCGATCCGCGCTCCCGACCGGTTCGACCTGGAGAACCCAGCTCGATCGCGCCTCCTCGCGGATGCGGGCGCGGGGCGCGGTGGGCCTCCTACGACCGCATCGATCGAAGGCGCCAGGAATCGACACGACCCGCGGCGTACCCCTCCGCGACAATCGTGCCGGGAACCCACGACACCGCGTCCGAGAGGTCCCAAACGGTGAAGGAGATGCACTGGGATACACCCAGACACGACATCATCATCTCCGAGAGCTCGTACGGCTGCGCGAAGAGAGCCAGGTTGTCCGTCGGCACCTGATCGGTCACGTTGTTGACCAACGTGCGGACATCGGCTTCTGTGATCGCCACCTTCAGGCCGAGTGCGGTGTAACGCTGGAGGTCCTCCGTCATCAGTGTCGGAGACCACCCGAACCGGGTGTCGGGGTGGCCTTGGTCCCCGACCCCACTCATCGGTCACCCCCTGGTCCAGCGCCTGCTGCAGCCACGCATACAGCGCGTCGCTTGTGGCGGTGGTGCCGTCTTCGCCCGCTATGTTGTAATCGTCCTCAAAGAGAAGGGCGCCCGATCCACTTCGTGCGCCCGTGGGTACGCGTCCGCGATGATACCTGTGGCCAGGTTGGAGATCCAGAAGTCGTTGGGATGGGTCGGCTCCCTCCTGCTGTCCACCGAAAAAGAAAGCCGAAAGACGGCAGCAAATCGCGACCCCCCGAGGACGGGTGCCACCGCAGGCAACGACCCCCATCCCGGCCGAATGAGGTTGCATTTGCGGCGATGAACGGCTTCTCCGAACAGCCGCTGGCCGGTGGGAACGTGTCCTCCGGCCTGGTCCGGGTCGGCGACACGGTGCGCCGCCCGGCTGGACCCTGGTCGGCGAGCGTCGACGCGCTCCTGACCCACCTCGAACGGGCGGGCTTCGACGGCGCGCCGAAGGCCCTCGGCTACGACGAGCGCGGCCGGCAGGTGCTGTCGTTCGTCGCAGGACCAGTCGACGCGAGCCCGGCTGACCTCGACCGGGACCGTCTGCGCGAGGTCGGCGTCCTCCTGCGACGTTTCCACGACGCCGCCGCCACCTTCGTCCCGCCCGCAGGGGCGATCTGGAACGTCGCCATCCCTCCCGACGCCGAGGAGCTCATCTGTCACCACGACGCCGCCCCCTGGAACCTCGTCCGCGGTGGGACGCGGCTGGTGCTGATCGACTGGGACGGCGCCGGGCCCGGCTCGCGGATGTGGGACCTGGCGTACGCGGTCAACGGCTTCGTTCCGCTCTCGCCGGAGGCGGCCCTGGACGCTGACATCCTCGCCGGCCGCGTCGCCTCCCTGGTCGACGGCTACGGCGCCGACGACGATCAGCGTTCGAGGCTGGTGTCGCTGCTGCCCCGGCGGGTCTGGTCGATGTACGACCTGCTCGAGCGCGGCCACCGCACCGGGCTGCAGCCGTGGGCTTCGCTCTGGGATGCCGGGCACGGGCACACTTGGCTGGCCAGTGCGCGGTTCGTGGAACAGCGAAGCGACCTCCTGGCGCGCGCGATCCTGCCATGACCCCTGCGCTGACCCCGGCCCCACGGGGACCTACCGATCCCAGCGTTTCTGGTATCAGCGCGCGTACATTTCCCTCCACCTGGCTTTCCAATCCAGGCCTGGAGGCAAGACCATGGCTTTACCACTCGGGCAGGGCTGGGCGCAGATCGGCGCGCTGGCTCTCGCTCTGGTTTTGAGTGCGCTGATCGGGCTCGAGCGCGAGATGCGGCAGAAGGACGCCGGGCTGCGTACCCACACCCTGGTCGGCGTCGGCGCCGCGCTCTTCATCCTGGTCAGCAAGTTCGCGTTCTACGACGTGCTGGAGCCGGGCCGGATCGTGCTCGACCCGTCTCGTATCGCGGCCCAGGTCGTGAGCGGCATCGGCTTCCTGGGGGCCGGGCTGATCTTCGTTCGCCGCGACTCGGTCCGCGGGCTGACGACGGCGGCCACGGTCTGGGTCTGCGCGGCGGTGGGCATGGCCGCCGGGGGCGGTCTGTGGTTGATCGCGGTGGTCGCGACCGGGATGTACTTCCTGATCACGATCGCGTTCCCCTACCTCAGCAGGGCGCTGCCTCACTCTTCGACCGCTAACTCCGTGCTCCGCGTCCGCTATCTCGACGGCCGCGGCACGCTGCGCAAGCTCCTCCAGCTGGCTTCCACGCAGGGCTTCGGCATCGACGAAGTCGTGGTCGCCGAGACCCACCCCACCTTCCGCAAGGACGGCGAGTCGGTGGTGGAGGTGGGCCTGCGCATCCACGGCAGGCGTTCCGTCACCGACCTGGCGGCAGCGTTCTCGGACGTGGAAGGGGTCGAAGCGTTTGTCGGCAGTGATTCAAACGCCTTCGTGGAATGATTCGACCATGCCCCGAACCAACTCCAACCTGATGACGGTCTTGCGGGCGATCCCGGCCTGGCTCCAGGACGGGGACGTCGCGGGGCTCAACGCGCTCTTCGCCGAGGACGCGGTCTGGCAGGGGATCCAGCCCTGGCAGATCTGCGCGGGCCGCGGCGAGATCGTGGGCCGTCTCAGCCGGGCCGGCTCTGGCGGGCTCCGCCTCACCGGCATCCAGGTCCGGGAGGTGGGCGATCGGATCGTCGTCCACGCGGAAAGCCCTGATCTGCCGGAGACCGAGGATCTGGCCGCCGGCGACCCGCGGACCCTGGCTTTCACGTTTCGCGAAGGTCTGGTGGTGCGGCTCGAGACGCTGCCCCCCGCGGCGAGCTGACCGGCGAGAACCGTTCCCTGGCGGCCCGGGGATTCGGGACCGCCGAGCCCGTCCTCTTCTGGTGATTGCTTATAGCATCAGTGTTGCCTAATGTAGTATGATCTGATCAGATTTCAGAGAGGCGGGAGTCAGAGCAAACATCGACATCGGCTCGCCTCCCGATTCGGATCGACACGTACTCCCTCCCTCGTCAGCGGGGAAGTGGCCATGTGGCTGCTTCCTCGCCTTGGGCGGGGAAGCTTCACGTCCCGGGCACCGGTCAGGCAGAACCAGGCAGGCCCCGGCCGCCGCGTGCCGATCGATCGGCCGTGCCGGCCCGCGTTCTCGCCGACCTCGGCCGGGCGGACCTGAAAGCTCGCACGCACGCATCTGACACGATGCGACCCACCGCGGCCGGCTGACGCAGCCGCGATGGAAGCTCCGTCCGGCGCCTGAGCACGGATGCCTCTGAGGTGGAAGCCGGCAGTGCCACACCTCGGCAATAGTCACCAACATAAAGTGATAGCATCGATGTATGAAAGGGGCGCAGGATCGGACACCGGGCTCGCGCCTGGTGGAGTGGGTGCTGGGGCCGAGCCACCCCGAACGAACGTCGCGAGGGGCGGAGCCGTTGCTTGGATGGCGATTGTGGCGGGTGCGCGACGGCGCCCTGCTTTCGTGGGGCGTGCGCCACGAGTGGGAACCGGGTGTAAACCATGCGCTCTGTCTGGGAAGCCGGCACTGCGCCTCGTCTCCCGGTGAGAGCTGCAGCTGCGGCTTCTGGGCGCTCCACAGTCCTCTGCGGTGCATCCGCTATGCGCGAGACACGGTCATGGACCGCACTTCGGTGATCGGCTTGGTGCGCGCCTGGGGCCAGGTCGCGCTTCACGGCACCGAAGGCTTCCGTGCCGAGTACGCGAGTCCGGTGTGCCTCTTCGCCGACTGGCTCTGGGATGACGCGGATGCTTGTGCGGACGGCGCTCGCCGGCTGGGGTGGTGGCACCGGGTCCAGCGCTCCTTGACGTTGACGGACGTGCCGCTGGCTCCCGCCGGCGAAAGGACGCCTTTCCTGCACCGGACCGCGGACACGTACGCGGTACCCCTGCTCTCGTTCGAGGATGCGCTCGGTTCCGGATTCCTCGCCGAGCAGGGTGTCGCCGGGCGTGCCCTCGACGAGCTGCGGGGACAGGCGGGCGGAGGGACGCCACACAGCCGGCGGGGGGCGGACCCCGCGCGGTAGGGCATCGCCCGCGCGTGCCGGCCGGACCCGTGCAGGGGCCGGGCGATGTCCACCCGTCTATCCTCGGCGTGACCATGAAGATCACCGACGTCCGTACGTTCCTGGTCCACGACACCGAGCGCCCCGAGCGCAACTACTCGTTTGTGAAGATCTATACCGACGAAGGCCTGACCGGGCTCGGGGAGGCCGGCATCAACGGCAAAGAGCTGGCGCTGCAGGGCCTGGTCGAAACCTACCGTCCCATCCTGACCGGTCAGGACCCGACCCGGATCGAGCACCTCTGGCAGACGCTGTGGCGGGGTCAGTTCTTCCGCGGCGGCCACGTCCACTCGGCCGCGGTGGCCGCGATCGACCTCGCCCTCTGGGACCTTCGGGGAAAGGCCCTGGGGCTGCCCGTGTACGACCTCCTCGGCGGCCGCACCCGCGACCACGCGATCTGTTACTGCCACGTGCAGCAGCCCAGTGAGGGGGATTCGTCCGACCGCCGCGCCGGGATCGCGGAGATGGTGGAGCTGGCCCGACAGCGCGTCGCCGAGGGTTGGCGGTTCGTGCGCTTCGGCGTCGGTGAGGGCGGAGCCCAGGAGGTCGACGGAGTCTTCGAGCAGGCACGCGCCCTGCGATGGACGGTCGACGCTTTCGGCTCGCTCCGCGACGCACTCGGGCCCGACGTCGAGATCTGCATCGATTTCCACCAGCGCACGACGCCCGCCTACGCCATCCAGCTGGCACGGGAGCTGGAGCCGATGCGACCGTTCTTCATCGAGGACCCGGTGCGAGCCGAGAACCCCCGCGAGTTCCGCTACCTTCGCGAGCACGTATCGGTCCCGATCGCCACCGGGGAGCAGCTGGCCAGCAAGTGGGAGTGGCAGGACCTGATCGAGGGCGACCTGCTCGACTACTGCCGCGTCGACCTCTGCATCTGCGGGGGGCTGACCGAGGCCCGCAAGCTTGCCGGCTGGTGTGAGACGCACTACATCGAGCAGGTGCCTCATAACCCGCTGGGTCCGGTCTCGACCGCCGCCTGCCTCCACTTCGACCTGTCGACGCCGCTGTTCGCCGTCCAGGAGCTGACCTGGCGGCCCGGCGTCCTGGGGAACGTGGTCACCACCGATATGCGCCTGGAGGGAGGCAAGCTTTACTCCGGCGGGTCACCGGGGCTCGGTGTCGAGCTCAACGAGGAGGCGGCCCTCGCGCAGCCCTTCCAGCTCCCCGGACTGCGCATCTTCCACCGGGAGGACGGCTCCGTCTCGGACTGGTGAGCGGCGGCGGCCGGCCGGTCCCCGAAGAAGGCCACCTTGCCGGCGTTGCGACGTCGTCCAGCCCCGCATGACGTCACTCCGCCGGCAATGTGACGTGGTTCCCGCCCCCCGGTGTCACCGTTACTCCTTGGGCGGAAGCGTCCGCGCGTAGTCGGTGCCGCGACGCACCCAGGCCGACAGCCCAGCGTCGGAATCGAGCCCCTCGACGACGCGCAACCAGCCCACCATCTCGCGCCCGCGCATGACCATCGGGACGGCGACCGTGCTGGCCACCAGACGCTCGCCCTCGGCAGGATCGACGCGCACCATCAGCCCGCCGTTGCGGCTGGCGGCGACCGCCATGTTGCCGTCGAGAAGGAAGGCGAGGCCGCCGAACATCGCCTTCTCGCTGATCGCTTCCTCGCCTTCCAGCAGCGCCCTGACCCGCGCCGCCAGGGTCTCGTCGTAGGGCATGCGGGGATCGTAGCAGCCGATCCCCGCGGACCCTCTCTAGCCGGTCGCGGACGTCGCGGGCCGGGACGGCTGGCCCGGATCCTGGTGGTTGACCGGGCCGTCGAACAGCGTGATGACCTCCTCCGCCGACTTGCCCTTGGTCTCCGGCAGGAAGCGGTTCACGAACACGAGGCCGCAGATACAGAGGAACGCGAAGATGACCATGGCCCAGGCGAGGCCGAGTCCCGACTGCATGAACGGGAAGGCGATGACCAGGATGTAGTTGGCGAGCCAGTCCACCGCGGCACCGATGGCGGCCGCGCGTCCCCGGACCGCGGTCGGAAAGACCTCGCCCTGGAGCAGCCAGCCGGTTCCGCCGATGCCGATCGCGAACGCGGAGATGAAGAAGGCGAACCCGACCATGATCACGATCAGCTGCGCGAAGCCGTGCAGGAAGGCCGCGCCGAACGCCCCGACCAGCAGGAAGAGTGCCATCACCACGTAGGCGCCCATCGCCAGCCGGCGGCGGCCCACCTTGTCGATGAAGCGGAACGCGAAGTAGGTGGCCGCGACGTTGACGATGGCGAGGATCCCTGCCGCGTAGACCCCGGAGACCTCCGCGTGCACGGCCGAGGTGTGCGGCCCGGCGAAGTAGGGCGTGAGCAGGTGCGGGCCGTAGTAGAAGGCGACGTTGATCCCGGTGATCTGCTGGAACACGAAGAAGACGCAGACGATCACGAGGGCTCGCATCACCGCCGGCGTCCAGTTGTGCTGCGCCGCGACCCGCTGCCGCTCGGTCTGGACGGCCTGCGCTTCGGCATGCACCTGCTCCTTGGTCACCTCGACCCCGAGCTTGTGCATGGCCACCACGACCGCATCCTCGCGGCCTTTTTCGAGCAGCCAGCGCGGAGACTCCGGCATCCGGGTCCGCAGGAGCAGGGAGATGATGGCCGGTATGAAGCCGACCCCGAGCAGGATCCGCCAGTCGACCGTGCTGGTGGCGTTGGGCGCGATGAGCAGGATGATGACCGCGATCAGGTACGCGGACAGGATCCCGATGGTGATCATCCACTGCTGGATGATCGCGAGCGAGCCGCGCCGCGCCTTGGGTGCGAACTCCGAGATGTAGGCGGTCGCGATCGCGGAGTCGGCCCCGATGCTGAGACCGATGATCAGGCGGCCGATGATGAGCGTCGTCGCCTCCGGCGCGAACGCCGAGATCAGCGACCCGAGCGCGAACAGGGCGGAGTCGACCAGCAGCAGGGCCTTGCGCCCGAACCGATCGGTCAGCGGGCCCGCGGCGAGCGCGCCGACGAAAGCGCCGAGCGAGGCCCCGGCCACCACGATGCCGGTCCCGAAGTCACCCAGCTTGAACGGCAGAAAGACGAGCGCCGACCCGATGTTCGCCGAGTCGAACCCGAACAGGAATCCGCCGATCGTCGCCAGGACCGCCAGGAAGATATAAAAGCTGCCGATCTCCCGGTCGTCCAGAATCGCCAGAATCCCGGCGCCACCCCCGCTTTGGTCGCTCATTCCGGGAACGTTACTCCCGCTAGTGCTTTCGCGCCACCACCCGCCGTGCTTTGTCTGCAATCGCGGGTGCCGTCAACCCCCACTTCTCGAGCAGCTGCCGGGCGGTACCCGACTCTCCGAACGAGTCCGGCATGCCGACCCGCTCCAGCGGCGCCGGTCGGTGCTCGCCCAGCACCTCCGCCACCGCCCCGCCCAATCCGCCCGTGATCTGGTGCTCCTCCACCGTCACCGCGGCGCCGGTCCCCTCGACGCTCTCGACGATCGCCTGGACGTCGATCGGCTTCAACGTGTGCACGTTGAGGACGCGGGCCGAGATCCCCTCGCGACCCAGCGTCTCGGCTGCCACCAGCGCCTCGAAGCACAGGGGCCCGCAGGCGAACAACGTCACGTCGGAGCCGTCGCGGAAGATCTGCGCGCGTCCCAGCTCGAACGGCGTCTGGGCGCTGGTGAACACCGGCGTGTCCTCCCGTCCGAATCGGATGTAGGCAGGGCCGCTGTGGGCCGCCAGCGCATGGGTGGCCAGCCGGGCCTGCTCGAAGTCGCAGGGCACCACCACCGTGACGCCGGGCAGGACGCGCACCATGGCCAGATCTTCGAGCGCCTCGTGGGTGGCTCCGTCGGGGCCTACCGACAGCCCCGCATGGGCGCCGACCACCTTGACGTTGGCGCGCGAGTAGGCGACCGAGACACGGAACTGGTCCCAGTTCCGCCCGGGCGAGAAGGTCGCGTACGACGTCAGAAACGGGATCTTGCCTCCGATCGCGAGGCCGGCGGCGACGCCCATCATGTTCTGCTCGGCCACCCCCATGTCGAAGAAGCGCGAGGGGTAAGCCTTGGCGAACGGGGCCACGCGGGTGGAGTCCGCAAGGTCGCCGGTGAGGACCACCACGTCGGGATTCGTCTCACCGAGCTCGACCAGGGCCTGGCCGAAGCCGGCACGGCATCCCTTCCGCGGCAGGTCGCCGTGGACGTCGACGGTGAGGAGAGTCTCGACCGCAGTCATCGCACCGCCTCCAGCTCGACTCGCTGGGCGCGCAGCTGCTCCAGTGCGCGGTCCGCCTGCTCGCGGTTCGGCGGGATGCCGTGCCAGCGGTAGTCGCGCTCCATGAAATCCACTCCGCGGCCCGGGATGGTGTGGCAGACCACAACTGTTGGACGGTCTCCGATCACCTCGGCGAAATGCGCGGCGTCGATCAGCGCCCGGAGGTTGTGCCCGTCGACGTCCACCACCTGCCAGCCGAAAGCGCGGTACTTCTCGGCAAGGCCGGAGAGCGGGAGCACGGCCTCGGTGTCTCCGTCGATCTGGATGTAGTTGCGGTCGACCCAGGCGGTCAGGTTGCTCAGGCGATGGGCGCCCGCGTACAGGATCGCCTCCCAGATCTGACCCTCCTGGTGCTCCCCGTCAGAAAGGAGGACGTGGGTGCGCCAGCGCGCGCCGTCGAGACGGGCCGCGAGTGCCAATCCGATGGCCTGCGACAGCCCCTGCCCCAGAGGACCAGACGAGTTCTCGACCCCCGGCGGCTCTCCGATGTGGGTGTGGCCCTGCAGCCGGGTACCAAGCTGGCGCAGCGTGACCAGCTCTTCGGTCGGGAAGTAGCCCCGCTCCGCCAGCGTCGCGTACCAGACCGGACAGATGTGCCCGTTGCTGAGGAGGATGCGGTCGCGGTCAGGCTTTCCGGGATCGGTGGGATCGACGTTCGCGATCGCGAAGTAAAGCGCGGTGAACACGTCGGCCATCCCCAGCGGCCCCCCCGAGTGGCCTGATTTCGCCGCGGACAGCATCTCCATCAAATCCTGGCGGATGCGGTTCGCGATCAGGGCCAGCTCGCGGTCGTTCGGTGCCTCCGCGCGGTTCATCCTTCGACCATAGACCTGACCCGGCCGCAAACCCTGCTCGCGTCCGGTATGCCTGCCCGCGCCCGACACCTCCGTTTTCGCGTGAAAACCGCACTATGGGTGCCCCCATAGACCCGGTTTCGCGTGAAAACGGAGTTCGCTGTGGCGAAGATGGAGAAAGGGTGACTCGCCGCCCCGAGTCGTTCAACGAAGTGGCTGCGCTCTACGACCGTGCCCGGCCGGGCTACCCGCCGGAGCTGGTCGAGGACGTGTTCCGCCTCACCGGCCTGGGGGCGGGCGATCGTGTGCTCGAGATCGGCTGCGGCACCGGTCAGATGACGGTGCCGCTTGCCCGGCACGGCGTGCGATTGACCGCGCTCGAGCCGGGGGATGCGCTGGCCGCCCTGGCGCGCAGGAACCTCGCCGGGTATCCCACGGTGCAGGTCCTCGAGAGCACGTTCGAGGCTTATCGCCTGCCCCAAACGCCGTTCGACCTGGTGATCTCAGCCACCGCCTTCCACTGGATCGATCCCGGGGTTCGGGTCGTCAAGGCGGCGCGGGCGCTGCGGCCGGGCGGGTACCTGGCGGTGGTGGAGACGCACTGGGGCGCCGGCCGGGAGAGGGACCCGTTCAGCGTTCGCAGCCAGGACTGCTACCTGCGGTGGGACCCCGAAGCCCGTCCCGGCTTCCTGCCACCGACCCTGGACGAGCTCCCCTCCACGCGTCCGGAGCTGGAGGAGGCACCCGCGTTCGAGCCGGTGCAGCGACGGCTCTACGAACAGGTCAACCGTTACTGCTCCGAGGGCTACCTCGACCTGCTGCGCACGTTCTCCAACGTCCTCGGCCTCGACGGGCAGGCGCGCGAGGGCCTCCTGGGGTGTCTGGGTGCGCTGATCGACCGCGACTTCGGCGGCTCGTTGACCCGGACCGATACCCGCGAGCTCTGGCTGGCCCGCAGATGCCCATAAGCCCGTTTTCGCGCGGAACCGGCACTATGAGGCCGCCCATAGTCCCGGGTTCGCGTGAAAACGGGGATGCGCTACGTGCGGTTGTGAGCCCGGAGCACCCGCATCGCCTCCACCAGGGCGGTCGCGCGGTCGGGTCCCAGCGGCCCCAGCACGTGGTCGCGGATCGCGGAGGCGCAGACCGCCCGTGCCTCCTCGGCCCGGGCGCGGCCTTCGGGGGTCAGCACGGCGTAGATCACCCGGCGGTCGTCGGTGCTGGGCTCACGGCGCAGGCACCCCACCCGCACCAGCCGGTCGGCGACCTTGGTAAAGCCTCCGCTGGAGAGCGCCGCCTCGCGGGCCAGCTGTGTCATCGGCATCCGGCAGCCCGGGGTGCGGAGCAGCCGCAGAAGGATGTCGAACGGGGCCGGCGCCAGCCCGAAGCGGGCGGCCACCGAGTCCATCACCAGCGCCTGCGTGGGCAGGAACCCTTCGATCACCACCCCCCACTGCGTGATCGCGTCGTCGTCGTCAGGGTCTGTATCCGGGTCGGACTGCGGGATCGCTCCCGGCGCACCGGCGGGTACCTCGTCCGGCGTGCTCACCCTCGCCAGCCTAGCATCTCTCTGCATCGGAAATATCTATCAAGGGAGAGAGTTCCAATAGGTGGTCGCTGCGGGCGGCCACCCCAAGGCGATTCCAGCGGATTCCAACGGAGGACGACCCGATGACCCTCAGCACCCAGGGGCTGCACCACGTGACCGCCATCGGTGGCGACTCGCAGCGCAACCTCGAGTTCTACGTCAAGACGCTCGGCCTGCGACTGGTGAAGCGCACGGTCAACTTCGACGACCCCGGCACCTATCACTTCTACTTCGGCGACGACCTGGGCCACCCCGGCACGCTGCTCACGTTCTTTCCGTGGGGCGACGCCCCGCAGGGCCGCCGCGGTGCCGGACAGGCGACCACGACGACCTTCTCGGTGCCGGTGGGGAGCCTGGACTGGTGGCAGGCCCGTCTGCGAGGAGAGGGTCGTGCGGCGGATCTGGTGGCCTCCAATGACGGCCAGACCCTCGTCTTCGAAGACCCGGACGGGCTCCAGCTCGCGTTCGCCGAGGCTGCGAACGACGATCGGCTCGGGTGGACCCAGGGCACCGTCGCCGCCGGACACGCGATCCGGGGGCTGCACTCGGTGACCCTGACCGTGGCCGACTCGGGGCCGACCATCGCCCTGCTCGATGTGCTCGGAATGGGCCAGGTGGGCGACGGACCGCGCGGCCTTCGCTTCGCCGCGGCCGGCGAAGGCCCCGGCTCGTTCCTGGACCTGGTCGAGGCACCCGGTGCGCAGCGTGGTGTCGTCGCTTCGGGAACCGTCCACCACGTCGCCTGGAGCACACCGGACGACGAGACCCAGGCGGCCTGGCTCGACCGGCTCCACGAGCTCCGGATCCAGGTGACGCCGGTCCAAGACCGCCAGTACTTCCACTCCATCTACTTCCGCGAGCCGGGGGGCGTCCTCTTCGAGATCGCGACCGATCGGCCGGGATTCGCCACCGACGAGACGCCGGCCGCGCTCGGCACCGGGCTGAAGCTCCCGTCGTGGCTCGAGGGCCGGCGGGCGCAGATCGAGGATGCGGTGGCGCCGATCCAGCTGCCGGCCGAGAACAACCCCGAGCTCGCGAAAAGGTAGCTGCCATGGACATGCTGTCCGAGCTGGCCTACGAGCACCGCGAGGGGGCTGCCGAGGGCCCGATACTGCTGCTGCTGCACGGCACCGGCGGCGATCCCCGCGACCTGCTGCCGATCTCCCACCTGCTGCTGCCGGAGGCGCCGACGCTGGCGCCGCGCGGCCCGGAGCGAGAGTTCGGCGCCACCCGCTGGTTCCGGCGTCTGGCGGAGGGCGTGTTCGACGAGGACGACATCCGCCTGCGCGCGGACCAGCTGGCCGGCTTCGTGCTCGACGCCCGGCGCCATCACCAGCTCGGGGATCGCCCCATCGTCGCGGTCGGCTTCTCCAACGGCGCCAACATCGCCGCCGCCACGCTCCAGCTGCGGCCAGACGCGCTGCGCGAGGCCGCCCTCTTCAGCGCCATGGCGCCGTTTGCTGATCCGCCGCGTCGCGACCTCGACGGGACCGACGCCTTCATCTCCAACGGCGACCACGACCCGATGGCGCCCCGCGCGGCGGCCGATCACCTCGTCGCGCAGCTGCGCGACGCCGGCGCCAAGGTGGAGGAGCACCGCCACCCCGGGGGCCACACCGTCACCTACGAGGGGGTCGTCCAGGCGCGGGACTGGCTCGCCTCCCGGCACCCCGTACCCGGGCGCTGAGGATCTCCGGCCCGCCCGATTGCCCGACTGCCGGCACTCGGGGCGTCCCACCGCCCGCAGTGCCTGAGTGCCGGCAGTCGGGAACGGAACGGGCGTCTTTCCGAGGGAAGGAAACCCCTCAGGCCGCCTGCACCACCTCGGGAGGTCCCAGCCGGAGCACGATCTGCTCGGCCCGGAGCGCGTGGCGGAACCAGAGCAGCGAGAACACGATCCCGAGCCCGACCAACGAGTAGTAACCGACCGTGGCGACCAGCACGAAGTCGCCCACCGCCACCTTGAGCAGCGCGATCAGCGTCCCCGTCCCGATGATGCCGAACACCACCGCCCACAGGATGGAGACGCGGCGGAAGAAGCGCAGGAGCCGTGGATGTCCCGCCAGACCCTCGGGAAAGGAACACACCTCCGCCGCCAGCCGCGCCAGGAGCGGACGGTCGAACGGGGTGCTGAGGACGAAGATCAGCGCGAGCACGAAGTTCTGCAACGTGGGCTGCAGGAAATAGAGGAATTCGCTCCCGGTAGCCAGTCCGAGCACCGTGCGCGCCGCCAGCAGGGCTGTGGTCCCGAGCAGCATGATCGGGATCTTCTTGCGCAGCAACAGCCGGAAGGCGATCGCCGCCAGCGCCCATGCCATCGCCGCGATCACGCCGTCGCCGAACCCGAGGATCACGAGCACGCCGTAGAAGAGGCCGATCGGCACCAACGCCGTCTCCAGGAGGTGGGCGCCGCCTTGCAGGATGATGGTGCGGGGTGAGGGCAGGTGTATGACAGTGCGCACAGGGTGGCTTTCTGACTCCTCGGGGGCTTGGAATGCGTCGCGTGGATCGCGGGGCTCTGGAGGGAGCCAGTGTTGGCGTGAAGGCTACACAATCCCGCGTTGAAAGAGGCAACGAGAGTTCGGCCGGAGCCCCTCGCGAGCAAGTTTGAATCGCCGGCGACCGAGAGGTAGACTTCGCCGCGTGAGCGCGCAGCCGCCGACCGCGGCCGGGTCGGACGGCGCCTCATCATCACGGGCTGCGCACCGCGCGCGACGGCCGGTCAAAGTGCGGGGCGGCTCACTCGGCTGGTTCCTCTGCGCCGCCGTCGTCCTCGCCGACATCGGCACCTCCGTCTACTACACGCCGGGCATTCTGTTCCCCCGCTACGGGACTCGCTCCGGGCTTTTCGTATCGCTCACGATGCTCGTCTTCATCCTGCTCTGCATCAAGTACGCCGAGGTGACCTGGCGCTTCCCCGAAGGCGGGGGCGTGGTCAACGTCGCCTCCACCGCGCTGCATCCGTTCGCCGGGTTGCTGGGCGGGATGTTCATCCTGGTCGACTACTATCTGACCGCTGCCATCAGCTCGGTGTCCGGCGTTATCTACCTCAGCGTCGTCTTCCCCGCGCTGACGCCGATCGTGATCCCGGTGACCATCGCCGCGGTGCTCGCGCTGGGCTTCCTCAACTACCTGGGCATCAAGGAGTCGGCGCGCGTCAACGCCGTCTTCGTGGTCGCCGCGATTGGGGGTCAGTTGGCGACCGTGGCGGCGACGGTTTGGTTCCTCCGGGTGGGCGGGGTCGAGAGTTCGCTGGCGGAGTTCGGGCACGGGCACCCACTGACACCGATCTTCGTGGTCGAGGGCTACGCGGGCGCCTTCCTCGCGTTCTCAGGCCTGGAGACGATCGCGCAGCTGGCCCCCTCCATGCGGGAGCCCCGGAAAAGCATCTCTCGCAAAGCGATGGCCTTTGTCGTGCTCATCATGGCGCTCACCAGCCCTCCACTCACCATCTTCTCGACGACGATCCTGCACGGAAACCTGAATCCGAACCAATTCATTTCGCTGCTCGGGACGCACGTCGCAGGAGCAGTCCTGGGTGGCTATGTCGCCGTCACGGGGGCGCTGTTGCTCATCTTCGCCTGCAACACCGCGATCATCGGCGCCTACCACGTCTTCGTCGCCCTCGCGCGCATGGGCTTTCTACCGCGAGCCGTCGAGCGTCGTAACCACTGGCGGGAGACGCCGACCCTGGCCATCCTGCTCGCGGTAGGCGTCCCGGTGGTGGTTGTGCTGGTCGCGCAAGGCAACGTTGGCACGCTCGGGGACCTGTACGCGTTCGGCCTGCTGGCGGCCTTCGTCCTCACCTGCAGCTCGCTCGACGTGGTGCGCTGGTTCGACTACGCGGGCCGCTGGAACACCGGCCGGATCGTGATGTTCGCGGTGGGGGTCCTGACCACGCTGCTGGTCGCCCTCGCCTGGGGCACCAACCTGGTCAACAAGCCGGCTGCCACCGTCTTCGGCGGGGGCCTCACGATCCTGGGCCTGATCATCGGCTTCACCACCTATGCCTATCGACGCCCGCTGGTGTTCCCGGTGCTGCATCGGGGCGGCGTTGCGCTCACGCCGGTGGGACTCGGACGCAGCCTGGAGCCGGCCCAGATCATGGTCGTCCTCCCGCACGAGCTGCCGGCGGCCGAGGCGGTCGTCTTGACGGCGCTGCGGCGGGCGGCGAACCGGCCGGTCGTCTTCCTCTACCGAGGCGACCGGGCCGCGGCCGGGCAGGCCGAGTTCCTGGAGGTGACCGATCCTTACCTGAAGGACCGCAACGCCCAGGCGGCGTTTCGCCAGGCCGAGCGCGAGGCCCGGAAGGTGACGCGCGACCGGCGCTTCGTCTACATCCCGGGGTCCTTCCGGCGGGAGGCGGTAGGCGACGTCTGGAAGAGCATCCGGCCCCACGAGACGGTGGTGGTGGACGGCGACCAGGACGTGATCCCGCCGGTCGCCGTCGACCGGGTGCGGCGGACCACGGTCGACAACATCCCGATCCTGAGCCTGGTCGCTTCTGCCTCCCCTCACGAGCCTGGCGCGAGCGGAACCATCAACTAGGAAAGCTGAACTTGTCAGGCGGGCCGGTTGGTCCGCACAATGGATTCGCCATGGAGGGCGGGGACCGGCCCGACCGCGGCTCTGGCGGTCTGTCCTTGAGAGGCGGCGACGACCCGGGGGAGCCGATCTTTTCGCCGGCCGAGCTGGCGCGGGTCGAGCGGCCTCCCTGGTGGCGCGCCTCGATCGCCGCGGTGCGTGCCAGCCCGGCCTGGCCCTACGTCCGCGACTCGTTCGCCGGGCAGGTGGCGCTGCGGTTTCTGTACGACTGGGGAGGGCGGGACGCCACCCTCATCGCCTGGTCGTGCCTGGTCTCGCTGCTGCCTCTGCTGCTCGCGGTACCCATCATCACCATCGCCGCCCTGCGCCTGGTCGGCGTGGACGTCACGCACGGCGACCAGCAGTTTCTGACCGCCCTGATCCCCGACGGGCCCCTGAGGACCGCGCTGGTAGAGGCCCTACGGGCCGTTGCCCTCCATGCCGCCCTGCTCAGCGTGATTGCCGTCTTCGCCACCATCTGGCGCGGGTCCGTCCTCTTCCGCCAGCTCGAGCTCTGTCTCTCGCGGATCGCGGGCGTGCGACCCCGGCCCTACCTGCGCCGCCTGGCGCTGGCCATGGTGCTGATCGTCCTGATCGGTCTGGTTTCGGTGGGGACCGCGGGCGCGACGGTCTTCTTCTTCGCCAACCGAGACCTCCGGGACCTGGCGCACCCGATCGCCGAGTCGATCACGGCCTTCGGGGTTCAGCTGGTGATCGGCCTGCTGGCCGGTTTCGGCGTCTTCATGTTCATCTACGGCGTGATCCCGAACCATGCCTACCGCATCCGCCAGGTGTGGCCGGGTGCTGTTTTCGCGACCGTCTGCTTCGAGCTGCTGAGCCTGCTCTTCCCGCTCTACGCGGCAGTGGCGGAAAACTTCGGCTCCTACGGCACCGACCTGGCGCTGATCATCGTCCTGGTCGTCTACTTCTATCTCTTCGGCGTCATCGTTGTGGTCGGCGCGGACGTCAACGCCGTCCTGTGGAAGCACAAGCCGGCGGCGCAGCCGGGCGAGGCCGGCGGAACCTAAGGGCGATTGGTGCACCAACCGCCGATTCCGAGCAGCGCAAATGGGGGATTGGTGCACCAACGGCCGACTCCGAGGACGTTGGGACCCGGTTCAGCCGGGGTAGGGAGGCAGGGGCTCCCCGGTCTCGAGGACCGACTTCAGGCTGCTCAGGATGTAGGCCCACCCGCGCACGCTGGCCGCCGTCCTCGGTGAGCGGTCGAGCCGGTCGTGGGTCACCGTCAGGCTCGTGAAGCCGCCCTCCAGGGGCGCCACCTCCCAGCTGACCCGGCTCTCGGGCTCCGCCGCCAGCTCCGGGTCGTAGAGGCTGCGCCAGGTGTGGACCAGCTTGCGCGGCGGGTCGAACTCGAGGATCGCGTTGTCGCCCCACTCCTGCGTCCCATCGGGGGAGAAGGACCGGATCCGGCCCCCCGGCTGCTGGGCGCTGGTCTCGACGCGAGCGCCGTGGAAGTAGCGCCGGATCACGGCGGGATTGGTGATCGCATCCCAGACCTGGTCCGGGGTGGCACGAAGGTAGAGCCGGTAGACCTGGGTCAGATCGGCCGCGGGCGTCACGTGATGGTCCTCCAGGGCGTGCTGCAGGTCGAGCAACGCGGCCGCCCGCCCCGCCCGGTAGCGGTCGATCCAGCGGTCGGCGATGCGCTGGATGGGGACCGCGTTCAGGTGATGGTGGCGGAACCGGCCCTGCTTACGGGCGACGACCAGCCCTGCCTCCTCGAGCACGCGGAGGTGCTTCATCACGCCGAACCGGGTCAGCTCCGGCACCTCGCGCTCGAGATCGGTCAGCGTCCGGCCGTCGCGCTGCTGGATGAGGTCGAGCAGGCGCCGGCGGGTCGGGTCGGCGAGGGCGCGGAAGACGAGGTCGTCGTCGTCCATGACGCCTACACGGTAGGTGACCATTTGGTCACGCGTCAACCGTAGAAGGCGTTCGCGGTGTCACGTTTGGGGGTAGCCTTGACACCTCGCCCGATGCCTGGGCGTGGTCTTCGGACCCCGGGGGAACGTTGGCGGCGGGCCACCCGCGATCGACGATCGCGGGCACCAATCAGGAGGAGGGTCTGTGACGAGGCAGGCGACCCAGTCCGACCGGCTCCATCCCGACCGGCTGTTCCCTACCGATTCGCACGTCCGTGAGCTCGCGCGCCGGCTCTACCAGGACATCGCCACGCTGCCGCTGGTCTCCGTACATGGCCACGTGGAGGCGGAGCTGCTGGCTGCGGACCGGCCGTTCCGCGACCCCTCCGACCTCTTGGTCGTGAAGGACCATTACGTGACCCGGGTCCTGCACTCGATCGGGATTCCGTTGGAGGAGCTTCGCCCCGAGGCCGACCCGCGGAGCGTCTGGCGGCTCTTCTGCGAGCACTGGCACGCGTTTCGCGGCACCTCGACCCGGATCTGGCTGGAAGACGAGCTGACGTCGCTCTTTCAAGTACCTCTCCCGCTCGACGCGGTCCCAGCCGACACCTCGTACGACCTCATCGCCGGCCGCTTGCGCGACGGCGCCTACCGCCCCCGGGCGCTGTTCCGGCGATTCGGCCTCGAGCTGCTCTCCACGACCGACGCACCGGGCAGCTCCTATGCGCCGCACGAGGCACTCCGCGCCGCCGGACTCAACGTGGTCCCCACGCTCCGCCCGGATCGGCTCACCGACCCCACGCGACCCGACTGGGAGGAGGCACTCGACGCCGCCGGAGTGACCAGCTACGCCGGTTTGGTCGCGCACCTCCGCGACGAGCGGCAGCGAACCGTGGCGCAGGGGGCCGTGGCCACCGACCACGGCCACACCTGGCCGGACACCGAGGACCTCGGCGAGGGCGAGGCCGGACGTCTCTTCGACCGCATCCGGCGGGAGCGGGCGGGAGCCGAGGACCGGCGCCGGCTCGGGGCTCAGCTGCTGACCGCGAACGCCCTGCTGGCGCTCGAGGACGGCCTCGTGATGCAGCTCCACTCCGGGGTGCAGCGAGACCACGACCGCCCCTCCGCCGCTCGCTTCGGACCCGACATCGGCGCCGACTTCCCCCTCCCGGTCACGTTCGTCAGGCCCCTGCGACCGCTGCTCGAACGATGCGGCAACGAGCCCGGCCTTCGGTTCGTGGTGTTCACGGTCGACGAAACCTCGTACACCCGCGAGCTGGCGCCGATGGCCAGCTACTGGCCCGCTCTCTACCTGGGGGCGCCGTGGTGGTTCCTCGACGCGCCGGACAGCATGGCGCGCCACTTCTCGGCTGTCGCCGAGTCGGCCGGCTACGCGAAGCTCACCGGCTTCGTGGACGACACCCGCGCGTTCTGCTCCATCCCGAGCCGGCACGACGTCGCCCGGCGCACCATCGCCTCGCACCTCGCGACCTCGGTGGCCGAGCACCGCTTGAGTTTCGACGAGGCGCGGGCCGTGGCGGAGGCCTACGCCTACGGGCAGCCGCGGGCGGTCTACGGCGTCGGGTCGCGCCGGTGAGCGGCGACCTTCCGCGGCTCGATCGTGAGCTGGCGCAGGCCGGTCCCCCAGCTCCGGCACGGATCCTTCATATCGGCCCGGGCGCGTTCTTTCGCGCGCATCAGGCCTGGTACACGGCGCACGCCTCTTCCGAATGGGGCATCGCCGCGGTCGCCGGACGGTCCAACACGGCTGTCGAGACGCTGGGCCCGCAGGAAGGGTGCTACACGCTGCTCACGCGGGGCCCCGACCGTGACCAGGCAGAGGCGCTGGGATCGATCTCGGAGGTGATCGGGCACGGTGACCCCCGCGAGACGGACCTTCTCGCCGATCCGTCGATCACGGTGGTCACGCTCACCGTCACCGAGGCCGGCTACCAGCCGGGGGCGCCGGTGCTGGCCCGGCTGCTCCAGGGCCTCGACCGGCGCCGGCAGCGGGCGGCGGGTCCGCTCACGATCGTCGCTTGCGACAACCTGGCCGGCAATGGCGGTGCCCTGCGCGCGGCAATCCTGGGCGGCGCCCGGCCCCCGCTGCGGTCGTGGATCGAAGGGTCGTGCGCATTCCCGAGCACGGTGGTGGACCGCATCACACCCGCCACCACGTCCAAGGACCGGGCCGTCGTCCGGACCTGCTGGGCTGGGACGACCACGCGGTGGCGGTCACCGAGCCGGAGTCGGAGTGGATCATCGAAGATCACTTTCTTGCTCCGCGGCCGCCCTGGGAGCTGGCGGGAGCACGGTTCGTGGAGGACGTGGCGCCCTTCGAACAGCGGAAGCTGCGAATCCTCAACGCGGGCCACTCCCTGCTGGCCTATCGCGGTCTTGCCGCCGGCCATTCGTTCGTGCACCAGGCCGAAGCGGACCCCGAGCTGCGCGCGGCGGTCCTCGCTCTGTGGGCGGAGGCCCGGCGCTGGATGATGCCCCAGGCGCTGGACGGAATCGACGAGTACTGCGGCACCGTGGAGACCAGGTGGATGAACCCGCGACTGCCCCATGCCCTGGAGCAGATCGCGCAGGACGGGTCGCTCAAACTCCGCCAGCGCGTCGTGCCCACCATCCAGGCGGCCCGGGACCAGGGAGCGGAGCCGGTGGCGTCCGCCGGCCTGTTGGGGGCGTGGGTAGCACACGTGCGCTCCTCTCCGGCCCTCCGCGACGCCCAGCTGGACCGGCTCCGCGCGACGTCGGCGGGCTCGCTGGACGAGGCATGTCGCGGCCTGCTGGCGGTGCTGGATCCGGCCCTCGCGGAGGACCGTTGGCTCCTCTCCACGGTCCGCGCCGCAGCCGAAGCGCCCTCCTCCCGACCGCCTCACGCGCGCTGACCCCTTACCCCCCTGCGTCAGATGACGGGTGCGGTGAGCGGGAGCACGAGCTCGAGCTCCCACCGCCGGGGATCGTTGGGATAGGGGTAGGTCACCCCGGTGGAACTGAAGCCGAGGCGCTCGTAGAACGCGCGGGCACCCCCGTTGTCGTCGACCACCCCCAGCAGCAGCTCCCGGTAGCCCTGCTCCCGAGCCCACGCCACCACCGCCCCCACCAACCTCTCGCCGACCGCCCGGCGGCGGTGCTCGGGGGCGACCCACATCGAGATCAGCTCGGCGCGGTGGGGCACCGAGCCGGCGATCCCGCTGACCAGGCCCACCGGTCGATCCTCGTCGAACGCCACGAAGTTGACGCGGTCGGCGAGGGCCGCCTGCCATTCCGCCTCGGTGCGCGCCGACGCCTGCTCCAGCGTGGTGCCGAACGCGCGCGGCGACTCCGCGAGCGCGGCCAGCCGGACCTCTCGGTACACGGCCCAGGCGGAGGGGTCCAGACGGCGAACGTCGATCATCGCTTCCTCAGAGTGGCGCATCGGCGCCGGACTTGATTGGCACTTGCCCGGCACCCGGCAGCGGCCCTAACGTCCATGCATGACCAATACCGAGACGGCCATGTACCGCACCATGCACGGTCAGCCCGAACAGCTGCGCCGCCTGCTCCAGCAGGGCTGGGACCCGGCCGGGGAGGCGGCGGGCCACCTCCGGGGCGTCGACCGCCTCTTCCTGGTCGGGATCGGCACCAGCTATCACGCCGCGCTCGCCGGCGAGTGGATGCTGCGGTCGATCGGGGTCGATGCCCGGGCGGTGTACTCCCCTGACTTCGCGGATTACCCGGACGCCTATCCGCTGCGCCCGGAGGACGGGGTCGTGATCCTTGCGCACTCCGGGGTCAAGAGCGCGACCACCCGCGCGCTCGGCAGGGCGCTCGAGGCGGGCTCGAGCGTGGTCTCGGTCGGATCCCTCACGGCCGAGCATCCCGGCTCGCCCCTGGTGCTGCGCACCGTCGAGCGTGAGACCTCGGCCGCGTACACCGCATCCCATACCGCGGCCATGTTCGTCCTGGCGCAGGTGGCGACGCGGCTGGCCGCCGACACCAGCCCCGCGGAGGCGCCGGTCTACCAACGAGCGCTGGACGCGATCCCGGATCAGGTGGCGGAGATCCTCCGTCGCGAGGAAGAGGTGGCCCCGGTCGCGCGCGAGTCCGCCCATCGACTGATCTACGCGGCCGGCGCCGGACCCAGCGCGGTCAGCGCGCTGGAGGCCGTGATCAAGGTCCGCGAGGCCTCGCGCGCTCAGATCGACGGCCTGCCGCTGGAGCAGTTCCTGCATGGTCCGCTGGTGGTCGTCAACCGTGATGACTACGGGGTCTTGATCAATCCCCCAGGCGCGACCCGGGCATCGGCTACCAGGATCGAAGAGGTGGCGGGTGTGCTGGCCCACATCGGGACCCCCCTCTGGATCGTCGGCGACCCGGTGACCCGCGCACCGGACGCGACCGTGTTCGCGCTGCCTGAGACCCCGGAACCGCTCTCCACCATCCTCTCCGTTCTCCCTATGCAGATCCTGGCCAACCAGATCGCGGACGTGCTGAGTGCCGATCCCGACCGCTTCCGCCGCGACGACCCGGTCTACGCGGACGCGTTGGGCACGCTCACGCTCTGACGCGGCGGCGGGGTCGGTCGAGCGTCAGTGGTGGAAGAGCCGGAGGCCGGTGCGGACCAGGGTGATGCCGTGCTCCTCGCAGGCGGCGAGGATGTCGTCCGACCGCACCGATCCGCCCGGTTCGGCGATCGCGACCACGCCGTGGCGGGCGGCCTGGTCGACGTTGTCGCGAAACGGCAGGAACCCGTCGGAGGCGAACGCGACCCCGGTCAGCCGCGCGATCCAGGCACCGCGGTCCTCCGCCGTGAGCTCGTGCTCCGGGGCCTGCTCCAGCGCGTCTCCGAAGCTCGACCGCTCGTCGGGGGTCATATCACCCTCGATGAACCGCACCTGCCAGTTGATGCGATCCTGCTTGCGCACCCCCGCCTTGAACTCCAGCCCGCGCACCAGAGGGTGGCGCCGGAGCCACCAGGTGTCGACCTTCTGCCCCGCCAGCCGGGTGCAGTCGACACGCGACTGCTGCCCCGCGCCGATGCCGAGCGCCTGCCCGCCGCGCACGTAGCAGGTCGAGTTCGACTGCGTGAAGCGGAGCACGACCAGCCCCAGCAGCAGGTCGTCCGTCACCGGCGGGGTGAGCGGCGGCCCGAGCGGATCCTTCAGCACGCCGGGGCCGATCTCGACCGTGTCCCGCCCCAGGTGGAAGCGCACGCCGTAGACCTCGCGCACGTCCTCCGCCGGCGGCTCGTAGGTCGGATCGGCCTCCAGGACCAGAAATCCGCCCTGCTTCTTCCGGCTCAGGATCTCCAGCGCCCGCGCGTCGTACCCGGGCGCGACGATGCCGTCGCTGACCACCCGTGCCAGAACCCGGGCAAGCTGCTCGTCGACCGGCTCGGAGAGGCCGACGAAGTCCCCGTAGGAGGACTTGGGGTCCGCGTCACGAGCCCGGACGTAGGCGCTGGTCAGTGGCGTCACGTCCGGGGGGTCGAGATCGTAGAGGTCGGCCGTCACCTCGTCGATGGGCCCGGCGACCGCGACGCCCGCCGGCGACACGTGCTTGAACGAGGTCGCCGCCGGCCTGCCGAGCGCACGGCTCGCCTGACTGACCAGCTGCCACGCGTTCAGCGCGTCAAGGAGGTTGATGTAACCGGGACGCCCGTTGCGGACCGCGAAAGGCCAGCGCTCCGGGATGACCGGCTCGACCGACGCGCGCTGCTGGGGGTTGAGGCCGTAGCGAAGTTCCAATTCCCCCTGAGGCTACTCAAGCTCCCGCGTGAGCGCACGGGCGCGCTCGGTGATCCAGCCGCCGGCTTCCCGGGCCAGGAAGGGACCGAGGCTGATCCGAGCCACGCCAAGCGCCCGCAGTCGCGCGATCGAGGGTCCCCCGGGAAAGCTGATGGCGTTGATGACGCCCAGCTCCCGGACCAGCGCTCCCAGGTCCTCAGGCTCCGCCGCCAGGATCGGGTAGACACAGTCGGCGCCCGCCTCCAGATACGCGCGTCCCCGACTGATCGCCTCCTCCAGACGCTCCGGCGAGCGGGACCCGTCGAGGAAGCAGTCGACCCGGGCGTTGATCACGATCCGGACCCCGCGACTCGCCGCCGCCTCGACAACGGCGGCGATCCGCTCCGCCTGACGCTTGAGCGGGACCCGGCCGCCGGCGCCGTGGTCGGTGTCTTCCAGGTTGCAGCCCACCGCTCCGGCTTCGAGCAGGGCTGCCACGAACGGCTCCGGGGCGAGGCCGTATCCCGCCTCCAGGTCGGCCGTGACCGGAACCTCGACCGCCGACGCGACGCGGGCGACGGCACCGAACGCGACCTCGGCCGGCATCGCCTCGCCGTCCTGATAGCCCAGCGATTCCGCGACTCCTGCGCTGGTGGTTGCGATTGCGCCCACGCCCGCGGCGGCCACCGCCCGCGCGCTCCACACGTCCCATGCGTTGGGCAGGAGCAGGGGCGATCCCGGCCGGTGCAGCTCGCGGAGGCGCCCGGCTCGCTCGTCGAGCAGCGAGGTCATAGCGCCCCGCCCGGCGTGGTGCGGCTGGTGATGGCGACGCGATTCCAGAAGTTGATCATCGAAGCGTTCAGGATCAGAGCCGCCCGTTCCCTTTCGCTGAATTCCTCGGTGACGGCCGCCCAGACCGCGTCCGGGACGTGACCCCCTCGAATCAGCGTGACCGCGTCCGCCAGCGCCAGCGCCGCACGCTCGCGGGCCGTGAAGACCGAGGCCTCCTCCCAGGCGTCCAGCGCGTGGAGCCGCGCGTCGGTCTCACCACGACGCCGTGCGTTCGACGTGTGGAGCTCGATGCAGAACGCGCAGCCGTTGAGCTGGGAGACGCGGACCTCGATCAGGTCGATCAGGGATAGCTCCAGGTCGCCGGTCGCGATCGCCGACGCCAGTGCCCGTGCCTGCCGGTACGCCTCGGGCTGCAGGTGAGAGACGCTGATGCGCTCGGGGACGGTGACCGGGGCCCTCTTCGTCGTTGCCGCCATGCCCCGATCCTAGGGAGCGCGGCCGAAAAGGCCCGACGGATCTGGAACGCCCATGCGGCACGTCTCTTCCCCGTGGGAGGGTCACCCCATCTCTCGCCGGGTTCCCACCACCTCCCAGAGCCGGTGGTGGTGCATTGCTAAGCTCCACATCGATGCCCGCTCGGGGGACCGCTTCGGGGAGCGGCCTGGACCTGCTCCTCGACTCCGACGGTCTCCGTGGCCGCGGGCTGGAAGCGCAGCTGCGGACGGCGATCCAGACCGGGCGTCTCCCCTCCGGCACGGCGCTGCCGTCGACGCGGTCCCTCGCCCGCGACCTCCGGATCGCTCGCGGCACTGCGGTCGACGCGTACGAACAGCTGGTCGCCGAGGGGTACCTCGAAGCGCGCCGCGGGTCGGGAACCCGGGTGGCACGGGGTCCCGCACCCAACCCGCCCGCGCCACCGCCCGCCGGTGCCACCCCGCCGCCCCACTACGATCTCCGGCCCGGCAGTCCCGACCTCACCTCCTTTCCGCGGCAGGAGTGGGTCGCGGCACTGCGGCGAGTCCTCCGGGGTGCGCCCCCCTCGGTGCTCGGCTACGGTGACCCGCGCGGCAGCCCCGTACTGCGCGTGACGCTGGCGCGCTACCTGGGCCGCGCACGCGGCGTGAGCGCGACAGCGGACCGCGTCCTGGTCGTCAACGGCTTCAACCAGGCGTTGTCACTCTGGGCCCGCACGCTGCGCGGGCGGGGTCACCACCACGTCGCCGTCGAGGAGCCGACGCTGCCGCTGGCGCGTCAACTGTTGCGTCACGCCGGGTTCACCGTGCACCCGGTGCCGGTGGACGAGGACGGGCTCGACGTCGACGCGCTCGACGGCACTCCCGCGAGGGCGGTGCTGGTGGCGCCCGCGCACCAGTTCCCGGCGGGTTCGGTGCTTCACCCCGCGCGCCGCGTGGCGCTGGTGCGGTGGGCGGAGCGGCGCGACGGCGCGATCATCGAGGACGACTACGACGGTGAGTTTCGCTACGACCGCGCTTCGGTCGGCGCGCTCCAGGGCCTCAACCCGGATCGGGTCCTGTACGCGGGCACCGCCAGCAAGAGCCTGGCCCCCGCCTTGCGGCTGGCCTGGATGGTGGCTCCGGCACCGCTGCTGAAGGGGCTCACCGAAGAGCGCGCGCTGGCGGAGCGCGAAGCTCCGGTGCTCGACCAGCTGGCGCTCGAGGAGCTGGTGGAGTCCGGCGTCTACGACCGCCATCTGCGACGCATGCGCCACGTCTACCGGCATCGCCGCGACCGTCTCGTGGAGCTGGTCGGGCGGCGGACGCCCGCGGTCCGGGTGAGCGGCATCGCGGCGGGACTGCATGCCGTGCTCCGCCTGCCGGCGCGAACCGATGACGGGGAGATCATGGCGCACCTGGCCGCCCGATCGGTGGCGGTCTCGCGCCTTCGCGACTACCAGGCGCAGCCCGGCGGCGCGCCCACGCTGGTGGTCGGCTACGGCACCCCGCCCGAGCACGCGATCGAGGCGGCCCTGGACGCGTTCACGCGCGGGCTGGCCGGTGCCCCAGGTCTAGGCGGGCAGGGGTAGCTCGAGCAGCTCCCGGTGGCGGGCCAGCTCGTCCAGCAGGCGGTCGACGTCCTCTTCCAGGCTGTAGAAGTGGAACGCGGCCCGCAGCCCGCCGGACCGGGGCGAGCAGACGACTCCGGCCTCCCGCAGGAGCGACGCGAGGCGCTCCGCGTCGCTGGTCCCGATCACCACCACGGGGCCCCGCCGGGATGGGTCGCGCGGCGTCCGCACCTGGTACCCGGCGGCGGACGCGCGCTCGATGAGGCTCGACGCGAGCTGCTCGACGTGCGCGGCGGTTGCGTCCACTCCCGCCTCCCCGACCAGCTCGAGCCCGGCGCGAGCTCCGTAGACGGACGGAATCGGCGGTGACCCCGACTGGAAGCGATTCGCGTTGGACGCGTACCGCAGGTGCCAGGTGTCGAACGCGAACGGGTTTTCCTGGGCGAACCAGCCGCTCTCCAGGGGATTGAGTGTCTCGATCAGCTCGCGACGCACGTACAGGAACGCGACGCCGGCCGGCCCCAGCAGGTACTTGAGCGCACCCCCGATCAGGACGTCGATGCCCATCGCGCGAACGTCGACCGGCTGTACCCCGAGGCTCTGGTAGGCGTCGAGCGCGAACAGCGCCCCCGCCTCGTGCGCCGCCCGGGCCGCCGCCTCGACGTCGAGCCGGGCACCGCTCCGGTAAGCCACGTGCGTCGCCGCGACCAGCGCCGTGCGGCCATCCAGCGCCGCCGCCAGGTCGACCGCATCGATCCCCCCGTCGCGCTCCGGCACGAAGTCCACCACCGCGCCGCGCCGGCCCTGGGCGAGGAGGATCTGCCCCACGGTCGGGAAGTCGTGGTCGGTGGCCACCAGGCGGGGCCGGTGACGCAGGTCGAGCGCGGTCGCCACCGCGTTGAGCGCCGACGAGGCCGAGAACGTGATCGCGACCTCGTCGATCCCCGCCCCGATCAGGGCCGCGAAGTCGGCACGCAGTCGCTCCGACTCCTCCACCCAGGCGTCCCAGGGATTCCCGTCGCGATCCCAGGAGTCGAGGAACGCGCCCATCGCCGCCCGCACCTGGCGGGACAGGGCGCCCTGGGAGCAGCTCGCGAGGTAGGTCTTCTCGCGAAGGATCGGAAATCGCTGTCGAAACTCGGCCGGCTCCACCGCACGGTCATGGTCCCAGAAACGTGATCGGGACATTTCATCGGATTGCCTATATAGGTTGTAGAATGCATTCTTGTGAACGTCACCTCCTCCTCCGAGCCGGATCTGCGGGTGCCCGAGTCGCTGATCGGACTGGCCACCCTCGTCATGCGCCGGCCCACCTCCGGCCTCAGCCTGACGGCGTCGGGCATGCTCTCGCTGCTGACGCGCCTGGGTCCGCTCCGCGTCACCGACCTGGCCTCGCGCCTGCACGTGGCCCAGCCGTCGATCACCGAGCTGGTGATCCGGCTCGAACGGAGCGGGCTGGTGGCGCGCAGCCGGGACCGCGATGACGCGCGTGCGGTGCTGGTCGACCTGACCGACCAGGGGAGGCGGCTGCGCGATCGGATCCGAAAGGAGCGCGCCGACTATCTGGCCGGGCTGATCTCGCGGCTGGACGAGGGCGAGCGCGCGTCGCTGCAGGACGCGGGTCCGGCGCTGGATCACCTGGTGGAGGTAGCGACGGAATCGCTCGCGGGGGAGTCCTCGAGAGACCTGGAGGTGGCGCTGCATGGCTGAGCACGGGGCCCATGAGCGGGTCAACCCGCTGAAGCAGCCGAAAGCCGTCTATGCGGTCGCGTTCGCCTGCGTCGTGTCATTCATGGGCATCGGGCTGGTCGACCCCATCCTGCCGTCGCTGGCCGGCCAGCTCCACGCCACCCCGGCCCAGGTGGAGCTTCTCTTCACCAGCTACCTGACCGTGACCGCGGTCGCGATGCTCGTCACCAACTTCGTCTCCAGCCGGATCGGCGCCAAGCCCACGCTGATCGCGGGCCTGGCGCTGATCGTCGTCTTCTCGGCGTTGGCCGGGCTTTCAGGCAGCCTGGGGGGCATCATCGGGTTCCGCGCCGGCTGGGGTCTCGGCAACGCGCTCTTCATCGCGACCTCGCTGGCGGTCATCGTGGGCTCGGCCTCGGGAGGCTACGCCGGGGCCATCATCCTCTACGAGACGGCGCTCGGGATCGGCATCGCGCTCGGCCCGCTGGTGGGTGGAATCCTCGGTTCGATCTCCTGGCGCGGTCCCTTCTTCGGGGTCACGGTCCTGATGTCGATCGCGCTGGTCGCGACCGTGGTGCTGGTCGAGAGGACGCCGCGGCCGGAGCACCGGACGTCGATCCTCGCCCCCCTGCGCGCGCTCCGGGACCGGGGCCTGCTGGGGATGAGCCTGGTCGCGCTCTGCTACAACTGGGGCTTCTTCACGATCCTCGGGTACTCGCCGTTCCCGATGCACCTCTCGCCGATCGAGCTCGGCCTGGTCTTCACCGGGTGGGGGATCATGGTCGCCATCTTCGCCGTCTTCGTGGCTCCGCGCCTGCGTGCCCGCTTCGGCACCGTCAACGTGCTGTACGTCAACCTCCTCCTCCTCGCCGGGGTCAGCATGGCGATCGCGGTGGGTACCTCGAACCGGACGGTGCTGATCGTCGCGGTGATCGTCTCCGGCGCGTTCGTCGGCCTCAACAACACGCTCACCACGCAGGCGGTGATGCTGGTCTCCTCGGTCGAGCGGCCGGTCGCGTCCGCCGCCTACGGTTTCGTCCGCTTCATCGGCGGCGGCCTGGCTCCCTTCTGCGCCGGGCTGATGGCGGCCGCGTGGTCGGTGCACGTGCCGTTCGTGGTGGGCGCGGCGGCCCTGCTGCTGGCGATGGCCGTCCTCCGCACGGTGCACGGCCGGGTCTCCGCGGCCGACCGGAAGGAGGAGGCGCTGGAGGAGGCCCCGCCGCCCGCGCGCGCGCCCGACATGCTCGACGAGTCCGCCTGACCCGGACCACCCCCACACCCCCAACCGTCTCGTCACCCCCGCCACCCCCGATTTGGGGGCCGGGGGCGGGGGTGGTGGAGGACGGGCTTAGGGGTTGGACTGGGGGGTGCGGGCGTCAGAGGGGGCGCGGGCGCGGGCGGCGGATCCGGTGCACGACCGGGATCGCGTAGGCGCAGAGGGTGAGGAGCAGGAACGGCCAGTGGAGCGGCCGGAGCACCTCGAACAGGAAGTAGGCGACCGCGACCGCCGGCAGTGAGACCAGGCACCACCGGTAGCTCCACTCCCGCGCCGCCAGCACCGCCACCACGACCGCCGGCACCAGGTAGAGGAACGACCCGATCAGGTCGGCGATGACGAACGTGAGCAGCGCCGCACCGAACCCGACCGCGAGTGAGGCGATGGAGCGAGCGGGCAGCGCGACGGCGGCGGCGTTGGCGATCAGCGCGGCCGCCGTCAGAGCCCAGAACAACGCGTTCGCGTCCTCCAGGGCGGCGGCGCTCATAGCCGTCGGCGGTCCCTAGGTATCCAGGCCGACCGTGCGACGCGCCAGCCCCAGGCGCCAGGTGGTGCGGATGATGATCAGCCAGAGCAGGACCGCCCCGAACGTGAGCCCCATCAGCAGCGGCGCGACCCGCTGCAGGACGAAGAGATGGCCCAGCGCGCTGACCCAGGCGGCGAGGAACAGCACGGCCAGCACCGCGGCCAGGATCGTCGGCCGCCAATCGCCGTCCGGACGGGCGACGACCCCCCACCACCTGGTCGGCGGCCGCGTGAACACCACCAGCAGGAGGCCGGTCAGGATCAGGAATGCGACCAGGCAGCTTTCCGCCGACCGCTCGATGGACCCCGGTCGCACGTGCGCCGGCACCGTCTCCGGCAGGTGGCCGACCACCAGCACCCAGCAAGCGCAGTAGAGGATCAGGCCGAGCAGGCTGGAAAGCAGCGCCACCGGCGCCACGAAGTTGAGCAGGTCGGCGGCGAGGTTGCGGTGCGGGGTCCGGGGATGCGCCCAGAACGCGAGGCAGACGCTGGGCACACCGACCGTGAGCAGGCTCAGCGCCGATCCCTGCCGCAGCTCGATCGGGAAGACCCCGATGATGAGCCCGGCGACCAGCACCAGGGCCAGGGTGGCGATGCGGCAGAGGAACAGCTTCAGGATCGCCTGCATCCCGTCCAGGATCCGGCGCCCCTCGGCCACCGCCGGCAGCATCGCGTCGAACGAATCGTTGGTCAGCACCATGTCGGACACCGCACGCGCCGCCTGGCTGCCGGATTGGATCGCGACCCCCAGGTTGGCCGTCTTCAGCGAGAGCACGTCGTTGACGCCGTCACCGATCATGGCGACGTAGTGCCCGCCGTCGCGAAGCGCGCGGATGATCCGCTCCTTCTGCTCCGGCGTCACCCTTCCGAACACCGTCGTGCGCTCGGCGACCCGCCGCAGACGGTCCTCGTCGAAATCCTCGGCCTCCAGCTCGAGGCCGGAGACCGCGCGCAGGTCGGTCCCCAAGCCGGCCTGGCGGGCCAGCGCCAGCACCGTCTCCGGGCTGTCGCCGGAGATGATCTTGATGTCGATCCCGTTGTCCGAGAACCGCGCCAAGGTCTCCGCGGCGCCCGGCCGCAGCGTGTCGGTGAAGGCGACCAGACCCACCGGGCGGAGATGGGGCGGGAGCTCGACTTCGGCGTTGAGTCCCTCCGGAATCGCATCCGGCTCCTGCTGGCCGGCGACCATCAGGACCCGCCGGCCCTGCCGGGTTCGCGACTCGATCCAGCGCCGGATCGCGTTCTGCCCCACTCCCTCGTCGACGGACGGCTCCAGCACCTCCGGCGCCCCCAGGACATACGTCCCCTGCAGGCCGTCGCGCCCGTCGAACGCGAGCGCCGACCACTTTCTCTGTGACGAGAACGGCACCTCGGCACGCGCTTCCTGAGCGGCTTCGGGGAAGGTCTCAGCGATCGTCTCAGTGGTCTTGTTGCCGCTCAGGCTCGACGCCGCGAGCACCCCGAGCAGCCGCCGGAACTCCGGCTCGCCGCCTTCCAGCGCCGACACCTCCTCCAGGTGCAGCTCGTTCAGCGTCAGGGTCCCGGTCTTGTCCGCGCACAGCACATCGACGTTGCAGAGCGACTCCACCGCGTTCGACTGCTGGACCAGGGCTCCGAAGCGGATGATGCGGACCGCGCCAAGCGCGTAGGCGATGGCGATCGAGATGAAGAGTCCGTTGGGGACCAGCGTCGCGAGCACCGTCGAATGGGCGACCGCGTCGGGGAGGTCGACATCGTGCGCGACCGAGGACAGGATCGTCACCACCTCCATGTAGGCGACGATCACGAGGACGATCCGGATCACCAGGTTGACCTGCTGCTGCAGAGGGGTGAGCGCGCGGCGGAAGGTCCGGGCGCCGGCCGTGATCCGGTTCGCGAGGCTGTCGGCGCCGACCTTCTCCACCTGGTAGGTGCCGGCACCGGTGACGCAGAAGGAGCCCGAGTAGACGGGCATGCCGGGCTGCTTGAGCAGCACGTCCGACTCCCCGGTGAGCTGCGACTCGTCGACCTGCACCCGGCCCTCAGAGAGGGTTCCGTCGAGCACCACCTGATCGCCCGGCTTCAGCACCAAGAGGTCGCCGACGACCAGCAGGTCCGGGGAGAGCTCGACGTCGACACCGTCGCGGCGCACGGTGGCGGTCGGCCGGGTGAGCAGCGCGATCCGCTCCAGCTGCAGCTTCGCGCGGACCTCCTGGACCACCGAGACGACGACGTTGGTGAGGATGACCGCGAGGCTGGTGACGGCGTCGAGGGGGCGTCCGACCAGGATCAGCGCCACGCAGAGCCCGAAGAGGACGTCGTTGATGAAGGTGAAGACGTTCTCACGCAGGATCTGTCCGTAGGTGCGGCTGCCGGGCGGAGGCGGAACGTTGCCCTGACCACGCCGGCGGCGCTCCTGCACCTCGTCTTCGGTCAGTCCCCCCAAGCGCGCCGGCACGGCCGTCTCGACACGCATCTCTCAGCCGATGCTAAGCCCTGACCGCGGGATTCGAACCATCCTTTTAACAGGGGCCCGGCGCGGGACCGGTGGGCTTCCCCGAGTGCCGGCACCCGGGGCTGTTTTCGAGCCTCGTCTGCCCTACCTGCCGGCACTCGGGGCTGGAGGCGCCGCGTAGTTGGAGATTGTCGAAGGAGGGAACGATGACGGTTCCACGAGCGGGGGCGGTGGCGTTCGCGGCGATCGCGCCCCATGGAGCGATGGCGATCGCCGCCACCGGGCGGGACGAGGATCCAGCTCAGGCCCGCCCGACCCAGCAGGCCCTGCTCGAGCTGGGCGAGTCCCTCCGGGCCAGCGGCGCCGAGAGCGTGGTCCTGTTCACGCCCCACAACGTGCACGTGGAGGGGACGTTCGCGGTCCTCGACGCCGGCCGGCTCCAGGGCGGGCTCGCGGACTGGGGTGCTTCGGGGATAGAGCTCCGGGCGAACGTCGACCGGGCGCTGGTCCACCGGATCCATCAGACGGCGGCGGCGGAAGGGATCCCGATGCTGGCCGTGTCGTACGGGGCCAACGACGCCGCCGCGGCGACGCACCCCATGGACTGGGCGACGCTGGTCCCCCTCTGGTACCTCGGCGGCCGTGGCGACTCGCCGCTGCCCGTGGCCGTCGTGGTGCCGGCGCGGGATCGGCCCGCCGTCGAGCACGTGCGCCTGGGGGAGGCGATCGCGGAGGCCATCCGCGGCTCCGGGAAGCGGGTGGCGGTGGTCGCCAGCTGCGACCACGGCCATGGCCACCAGGCCGACGGTCCCTACGGGTTCCGGGCCGAGTCGGCCGTCTTCGACGACGAGGTGCGGCGGTTGCTGCGTGAGGACCGCCTGGACCGGCTGGTGGAGCTGGACCCGGACCTGGTCCGCGCGGCGGCGGCGGACAGCTGGTGGCAGATGCTGATGCTGCACGGCGCCCTCGGCGGCGCCTGGAGGCCGCGGCTCCTCTCCTACGAGCACCCGACCTACTTCGGGATGATGGTCGCCGGCTTCGAGCCGCGCACCTGATCGCCCGGCCCCGGCAATGGACGCACGCGTCAGCGCGCGCGGTACGCGGGTGTTAGATGACGGGTTCGCCGCCGCCGCCGTTGACGGTCAGCATGTAGATCACGACCCCGATGACGCCGATACCCAGGAGAAGGGCGACCCGGATCCGGTTGTCCTTCACGAAGCCCCCGGTCAGGAGCCCGAGGAAGGCGAGCGCGATCACGATCAAGAGTCCGTTCTCGATGATGGCCGCGTAGTTCACCTCGCCATCATCGTACGCACCCGGCAGGCAGGGCCAGTTCGGCCTGCGACCCCGCTTTCTCCCCGCGTCCGAGAGTCCGCCGCCCCACCGCCAAACGTCCTCCAGGACCGCCGGGGCCCCGGCGGCCGGGCGCCGATTTGCTAGGGTAGCCCGGGAAACGGAGGGTACGTCCCTCCATCAGAGGGGTCTGGAATGGGCCGGCGCGTGGGTCGAGTTCGAGACATGATTCTGGAGAGCAGCACACCATCTGGGTGGACGAGCCTGGCCGTCCGCCTGCCGGCGCGCGGTCCGGGCCATCACGAGCCTCGGCGATGAGATGGTTCCGACGGCGTCGAAAGGAGGAGCCGGCCGGCTTTGCACGCGCCGCCCCGGTCGCCGGCACTCCGCTCGAACGGAGCCCCGTGACCTACGTCGTGGTCCGGGTCGGAGACCGGTGGTTCGCGACCTTCTGCGATGATCGTGCCGAGGCCCTGGCGGTCCTGAGCGGTCTCGAGGACGGCCAGTGGTACGGCTTCGCGGGAGAGGCGACCGGGGTCGAGACGGCGCACTGGCAGTTGCGGGAGGCGCTGCGGGTTTTCTGGAGCGGCACGGGGCCAATGCCCTGGACGGGCCTGCCCCAGGCCAGAAGAGGAGAAGGTATGAACGTCCAGTTGCTGCGCACCAGCTTCGAGCACGCGGTGAACAACGACCCCGAGATCGTGGCCCACTTCTACGGCCGGCTGTTCGCCGACCACCCCGAGTTGAGGGCGTACTTCCCGCGCGACATGGCGGGTCAGGAGCGGGCGCTCGGCGAGAAGTTGACGGAGATCATGCTCCACCTGGAGGACGCCGACTACCTGCGCGTCCATCTCGCGGCGCTGGGAATCCGTCACGCCGTCCAGTACCGGGTGCAGCCGGAGATGTACGGCTTCGTCAAGGACGCTCTCGTCAGCACGCTGGCGGACGCGGTTCCCGAGTGGAACGACGAGCTCGACCGCGAGTGGGACGGCGCTCTGACCGCCGTCGCCGGGATGATGCTGGCCGGCGCCGAGAACGCGGCCTAGCAGTCGCCCGGGCCGGCCCTCCGGATCGGGGTGGCCGGGCCACCCGGAGCTCGTGGCGGTCGCCACCGCGGGACGGTTGTGGAAGGGACTGCCGCTCGCCCAGATGCGCTGGGCAACTTGCCCGGGGCGCGTCCCGCGATTGTCCTGGGGTGCGCCGCCAGGGCCCGTTGCCGGGGGGCTACAAATCCCGTAGTCGGGTGGGAGACCCTTTGCTAGCGTGTGACTCAGAAATCGGGACTGCGACGCAGAGCCCGCTGGTGGCAGGGTCCGGTCCCGGCTGAAAAGGGTTACAGGCGGTGTTGTCGCCTGCGTGAGGTGGCAGGGGGGCGATCGCCCTCCAAGGTGAGGGTGAGACTATGGGCGCGCACGCTGCGATGAGTCGACGTATCGCTCGCCAGAGCGGTAGAAGCGGCGGTTGGCGAAGGAATACGGCACGCCGGCCCGCTCGCGACCAGGGCCCACCGACATGAGGTGGTTCTGGTGGCGCAGGGAGAAGGCCGGCGCCGAGGTGCCGCCCGCGGCCGCCACCCCCCCAGCACCTCCCGCCCCTCCCAACACCCGACGAGCGGCACCCCATCACCTACGTGGTGCTGCGGGTCGGGGACCGCTGGTTCGCGAACGTCTGCGCTGATCGCGACGAGGCGCTGGCGATCCAGCAGGCGCTCGGAGACGACGGCCGGTACGCGTTTGCGGGAGAGGCGACCGCGGTCGAGAATGCCCACTGGCAGCTGCGGGAGGCACTGCGGGTGTTCTGGGGCGCCAGGGGACCGATGCCCTGGACTGGCCTGCCCCAGAGCAGGAAAGGAGACGGAATGAACGTTCAGCTACTTCGGACCAGCTTCGAGCACGCGCTGAACAACGACGACGAGATCGTGGCCCACTTCTACGGGCGGCTCTTCGGCGAGCACCCTGAGCTCAGGGCATATTTCCCGCGGAACATGGGCGGTCAGGAGCGGGCGCTGGGCGAGAAGCTCGCGGAGATCATGCTCCACCTGGAGGACGCCGAATACCTGCAGACGCACCTGGCTGCCCTGGGAACCCGCCACGCCGTGCAGTACCGGGTCAAGCCGGAGATGTACGGATACGTCAAGGACGCCCTGATCCGCACGCTGGCCGACGCCGTCCCGGACTGGAACGACGAGCTCGAGCGGGAGTGGGACGGCGCCCTGACCGCGGTCGCCGGGATGATGCAGGTCGGCGCGGTGCACGCCGCGTAGGACCGCGCGACGTTCCCGTCCCCGCGTCCCGGCTGGTGGCGCGCGATCAGCCCGCCCGGCTATCCCGCCCGGCCGGCGCTCGCCGCGGCTGCGGCCGGGCGGCGGCTGGGGAGGAACAAGGCCGGGATCAGCCCCAGGGCCGCGAAGGCGACCGACCACCAGAAGGTCACACTGAACGCTGCCGATGCACCGGCCACGGTGCTGCCGTGCATCGCCAGCTGCTGCGCCAGGATGGTGGCCAGCACACCGGTCCCGAAGGCGCCACCGACGTACTGCACGATCCGCGTGATCGAGCCGGCGGCCGGCTTCTCGTGCGCCTCCAGCCCGGACAGGGACGCGGTGAGCATCGCGATGTTGGCCGCCGAGAGGCCGGCGCCGCGCACCACCAGCGCGATCGCCAGCAGAAGCTGGCTGGTGTCCGGACCGCTGAGCGCGTAGGGAATGGTGCCGGCGACCGTCAGCGCCGTGGCGGCGAGCACGATGGGCCGGGCGCCGATGCGGTCGACCAGCGGACCCACCGGCCGCACCAGCAGCGCCCCCACACCCTGCGGAGCGAGCAGCAGCCCGGCGACCAGCACGTCGTTGCCACGCACGACCTGCTGGTAGAGGGGCAGCAGCAGCAGCGCGGCGTAGAGCGAGAGGCCGGAGATGCCGAGCAGCGCGGTGCCGGCGGCGAACTGGCGGTGATGGAGGATGCGCAGATCGAGCAGGGCGCTCTCGCCGCGCCGCAGCGCCCAGGCCACGAAGGCGGCCCCCGCCACCACGCCGGCGATGACCGGGGCCAGCACCACCGGCTGGGCAAACCCCACCTTGCCGGAGACGTCGCCGCCGGCGGCCGAGAGCCCGAAGAGGATTGCCGCCAGGGCCGGCGAGAGCAGCGCCAGGCCGACCACGTCGAGGCGCTGCCGGCTGCCGCCGCCGGCCGGGTGCAGCATCCACCAGGCGAGGGCGAACGCCGCGAGCGTGACCGGGATGTTGACGAAGAAGAGCCAGCGCCAGCTCAGCCACTCGACGATGACCCCGCCGATCACCGGCCCCGCGATGGGCACCACGACGACGACGATCGTGACCACCGTGATCAGGCGCCCGAGAGGCCGGTCGCCGGCGGCCTGGATGAGCAGCGTCAACACCAGCGGGGCGAGGATCCCGGCGGCAACCCCCTGGACGGCACGAAACGCGATCAGCAGGCCGATGTTGGGTGCGAGGCCCGCCAGCACGGACCCGATCAGGAACAGCACGAGCCCGGCCAGCCAGACCCGGCGCCCGCCCCAGCGGCGGAGCATCCACCCGCTGAGCGGCACCGTGACCCCGAGCGCGAGCAGGTACGCAGTCGCGACCCACTGGACGGTGCCCACCCCGGCGCCCAGGCCCGCCGTCACCGCGTGCAGGCCGACATTGACCACCGTGGTGTCAAGCTGGGGCGCGACCCCGCCCAGGACCAATACCGCGGCGAGCTTGATGAGCGCCGGGTCGAGCTTGCCGGAACGGTTGATGTCTGCAGCCATTAGATACGATCGTTCCTTATTCGCGATGATAGCATAGATAAGAGACGGTGGTATCTAAAGGTCGAGTGCGGGATCCGCCTCGGAGCCGGCGTCGCGGCAGCGCGCTGGAGGAAGCCATCCTCGATGCGGCGTGGTCCGAGCTCTCCGAGGTGGGCTACGACCGGGTGACGATGGAAGGCGTCGCGCAGCGTGCTGGAACCTCGAAGGCCGTCCTCTACCGGCGCTGGCCGGGCCGCGCTCCGCTGCTGCTGGCAGCATTCCGGCGGGTGGTGACGCCGGTCGCCGAGACGGTGCCGGACACCGGGTCGCTGCGCGGCGACCTGGTCGCCACGCTGCAGATCCTCCGCGACCACCTGCAGGTGCTCAACGAGGTCTCGCCGGGTTCGGTCTTCGGGTTCGTCCGCGACATCGAGGCGCTGTCAGGGGAGCGCGAGCTGCTGACGCCGGCGATCGTCCCCCAAATCGTGGGGCGCGCTCGCGAGCGGGGCGAGCTGGGGCCGGGTGAGATCCCTCCGCGGGTCCTGCGTCTGCCGCTCGACTTGAACCGCCACGAGGTGCTGCTCACCGGAGCCGCGCCGAGCGACGCCGGGATCGCGGAGATCGTCGACCTGATCGTGGTGCCGGTCTTTCGTTCCCTCGCCGGCCCGGCTTCCGCCGCCGGATAGAACCCGTCCAGCCGGAGCTCACTCGGCGACGGCGATCGGCGGCTCTTCCTCCGATCGACCTGGGACGGCGGCGGCGGGCTTCCGGCGCAGCGCGAACGCGGCCACCGACCCGGCCACGAGCGCCGCGATCGGCACCAGCAGCGTCGGGCGCATGGCGTTCAGGTAACCGAGCTCGAAAACCTTCTGGCCCAGCAGCGCGAGCTGCTCCGCGACCGCGGCCGGCAGGTGGGCGCCCGGGACGCCGGCCGGGGGACCGCCCTTCAAGACGCCGCTGCCGGCGTTCGTGAACGCCTTCACGAACGCGGCCCGGAACGCCGGCGGGAGGTTCGCCGACTGCGACACCGCCTGTTCGCGCAGCGAGGCCGAGAGCTTGACCTCGAGCACGGCGCCCACCACGGCGCCGCCGATCGCACCGCCCAGCTGCCGGATCGTGTTGTAGAGCCCGGAGGCGGCTCCCGCCAGCGGGCGCGGCACGTCCCGCATCGCCGCCGTCACCAGCGGGGCGAACGTGAATCCCATGCCGAGCCCGGAGATGATCGCGCCCGGCAGGAGGTCCCAGAAGCCGGTCGAGGTGCTCGACTGCCAGTCGATGATCGCCATTCCCAGCGCGAACCCGGCCATCCCCCCCATCGCCAGGTACTTACCGCCGACGCGATCGGCGAGCCGGCCCGCGATCGGAGCGGTGACCATCGAGGCCAGCGGCATCGGGAGCAGGATCAGGCCGGCCTTGAGGGCGCTGAACCCGAGGGCTGCCTGGAGGAAGATCGCGATCGGCAGGAAGAAGCCGATCATCGCGAAGTTCATCATCGCAGCCATCCACGAGGTGACCGAGAAGTTCCGGTTGCGGAGCAGCTCGTGCGGCACCAGGGGCGAGGGCTGGCGCGCGTCCCAGACCAGGAACAGGATCAGCAGCGCGCCACCGGCGATCAGCACATCGGGGATGGTGAGCGGAATCCCGGCCACGTGGGTGATCGTCCCCCAGTCGTAGGTCTGGCCCTGGATGAGGCCGAAGCAGATGCAGAACATGGACGCCGAGGCGAGCCCGACGCTGACCAGGGCGAGCGGGGAGTAGCGCTCGGAGCGGTGGTTGCTGATCAGCAGGAGGGCGGCGAGGATCGCGACCACGCCCACCGGCACGTTGACGTAGAAGATCCAGCGCCAGTCGATGTCGGTGACGAGCAGGCCGCCCAAGACCGGCCCGACGCTCGTGGCGACGCCGGCGATCGCGCCCCAGACGCCGAATGCCACCCCACGCGCCTGGGGCGGAAAGATGGTGGTGATGATGGCGGTCGTCTGCGGGGTGAGCAGGGCTCCCCCGATCGCCTGCGCCACCCGGAACGCGATCAGCTGGTCCGGCGTCTGCGAGAGACCGCAAGCGGCCGAGGAGGCGGTGAAGACGACCAGGCCGATGACGAAGAGGTTGCGCTGGCCGAACCGGTCGCCGAGACGGCTGGCCGTGATCAGGAGGACGGCGTAGGTCAGCGTGTAGGCGTTGACCACCCACAGGATCTGGTCGAGCCCCGCGTTGAGGTCCTTGATCATCGCCGGGATCGCGATGTTCACGATCGTCAGGTCGAGCAGGACCATGAAGAAGCCGAGGCAGAGCACGACCAGCACGGCCCACTGGTTGTCGCGTAGTCGCATCATCCGATCACTCCGTTGCGTCGTTCGTTGGTTTGGTTTCGTTCGTCGCGCTCGTCTCGCCGTCTGGCTCGTCTCGCGCGGGTTGCTGGTCTCGCTGGTTTTGATCGCCTTCCTGGTTTCGCCGGTCCGCGAGGCCGGCGGGGGTGACGTCGTGGTAGCGGGCCATCTCCTCGACCTCTTCCGGGAGCCGGTCCGGCCATTCGATGTCGCCACTCTCCAGCGCGTCGGCGGTCCGATCGCACCACGCGGCCTGCGTGATGCAGCGGTCCACCTCGAAGTCGATCTCGAGCAGGAACACCCGGGGCAGGTTCTGCTGCAGGTGCTCGTCCCGGATCGTGCGGTGCTGAGCAGCGCGGGCCCGGAGCAGCAGCGCCCGCTCACGCAGGGCTCGAATGGTCTCGATCCGGCCCAGGTGGGCGATCGTGACCAGCCCCGCCTCGAAGTGGGTGTACTCGTTGACCGGGTCGGTGACGAGGCGTGCCACCGCCTCCGCGCACGCCGCCCGCCCCTCGTCCGTGATCCGGTACACCGTGCGCTCGGGCCGGCGGCCGGCACGCTCCACCTCGACCGGCTCGATCAGCCCCTTGCGCTGGAGCTGCTCGAACGAGTGGTAGAGCGACCCGGTGCGGACCTTGACGTAGTCCTCGACGTGGCGGACGCGGAAGTGGTAGGTCGCCTCGTAGGGGTGCATCGGGTGCTCGACGAGAAGGGTCAGCACCACGGTTGCCAGTGGCGAGAGGGTTGCGCCTTGATCCATCAGTAATACTCCATCTGGAGGAATCCGGGAGGATCATACCACGTGGAGTTCGGCATGCACAAAACTCCGGTTTCGCGCGAAACCGGGACTATGAGAGGTCCCAGAGACCCGGCTTCGCGTGAAACCGGGACTACGGACTACGCGCCTCCCACTCGGCGGGGCCGATCAGAAACTGCAACGCCTCCACGGCGCCGCGGCCGGGAGCCGGCGCGACGGCGTAGATGCGGTCCCGGCGCATGCCGAGCCGCTCGCACACCCGCACCGAGGCGAGGTTGCCGGGCTCGGGCAGCGAGCAGACCTCGGCCAGACCGAGCGCGAGAAGGCCTCGTCGAGGGCTGCGGTCGCGGCCTCGGTGGCGTAGCCGCGGCCCCAGACCGCGGGTTCCAGGCGCCAGCCCACCTCGACCGCGGGAAGGATCTCGGGGAGAAACGCCGGCACCGAGAGACCCGCGTATCCGACCACGCGGCCGGCCGCCAGGTCGACCACCAGCCAGAGGCCGTAGCCGAGGGTGTCCCAGTGCCGGACGGTGCGATCCAGGAAGGCGGCGGTCTCCTCGCGGGTTCGCCCGCGCCGGAACGGCCAGTGCCACACCGCCTCCTGTTCGAACACTGCGGCGAGCGCATCGAGGTCGTCGGGCAGCGGCCGCCGCAGGTGGAGACGGGCCGTCGTCACCGCCGGCAGCGCGCCGCGAGTGGGTGGGGAAAGATCGATCAGCTCCGGTGGCACGACGACCGATGGTAGTGGCTGTCCAGTCCATCAGCTCTCACTTATATATCCACTTGGTTATATTTGATCGGTGGATGTTTTCGAGGCGGTGGCCGAACCCCACCGGCGCGCGCTCCTCGCCGAGCTGATAGCGGGTCCGCGGTCGGCCGGGAGAGCTGGTCGCCTCGCAGTCGGACCTCACTCAGCCTGCCGTCTCCCGGCACCTCCGCCTGCTGCGCGAGGCAGGGCTGGTCGACGTGCGACCCAGGGCGCAGCGGCGGGTGTACTCGCTGCGTCCCCAGACCCTGGCCGAGCTCGATCGCTGGATCGCCGGCTACCGCCACCTCTGGGCGCGGCAGCTGGATGCGCTCAGCCGCTACCTCGACGAAGGAGACCTCACCCCATGACCGACTCCGCAACCGAGCTCGACCTCGGCACGCTGGTCGTCGAGGACGGCACCGCGACTCTGCGGTTCGAACGCCGGCTGCCGCACCCGATCGACGCGGTGTGGGCCGCGATCACCGAGCCGGCCGCTCGGGCGCGGTGGTTCGGACCCACGCGCATCGAAGGCCGCGCCGGCGGCCTCATCGAGACGGTGCCCGACGATCCTCCGGTCCCGGACGCGATGAAGCGCGTCCAGGGTCGCATCCTGATCTGGGATCCACCCCGCGTCCTCGAGCACGAATGGATGCAGCAGATCGTCGAGGCGGGCGTGGTCCGCTACGAGCTGAGGTCCGACGGTGCGGCAACCGTGCTCACCTTCACCCACCGCGGCCTGGGCCCGGCCAATGCGCGCGGCTTCATCCCCGGCACCCATGCCTATCTGGACCGGCTCGCCGCGCTGCTCGGAGGTGCCCCGATCCCAGACTGGAGCGACCGCTTCGCCGAACTCCGCCCCGCCTACGCCTGAGGGGATCTGTTCGAGCCCCGCCTTCTTCCCTACACTCCAGGTTGGCAGGAAGCACTCTCCGCCCGGCGGGACCGCGAACGTCGCAGTCGTGTCCGGGTTCTCTCGCGCGCGAGGCGCGAGCAGCCGGCCGGCCGAGACCAGGAGCAAGAAACCGATGGGCGAAATGTTTGAGGTCGAGCCGAGCCCGGCGCGGCTCGTCGTGGACAAGGAAGGAAGGGGGCGCGTCAACTTCCGGGTCAAGAACGCAAGCGATCGCGAGGTGCGGATGCAGGCCCAGGTGGTGGCCGAGAAGCGCAGCGAGGCATCGTGGTTCGCGATCGACGGGCAGGCCGCGCGGACGCTGGCCCGGGGCGGGGTGGGCACGGTGGTCGTCGCGGTCGCGGTGCCGCAGGGCACCAAGCCGGGTGACGACTACGGCCTGGCGCTGGAGGTGGCCGACGCCTCGGAGCCCGGCTCGCGGCCGGAGCGGGGCCCAGAGGTGACGATGGACGTCAACCGGCGCGACGCGCCGCACGGGCGAGGCGTCCTTGCCACCGTCATCGGCGCCATCCTCGGCGGGGTGATCGGGTTTCTGGTGGCGCTGGGGCTCGCCGGGTACACGATCGGCGACGGCATCTATCAGGGCGTGAACTCCAACTGGACGATCGGGCACACGATGACCCACATCGTGACCAGTGTCTTTTTGGGGTTCGTCGTCACGGTCGTCTTCGGCCTGCTGGCGCCCTGGGTGGGCGAGGTGCTGGGGTCAGGCCTCGCCCTCCGAGTCCGGCACCACTGGGGCATCCGGCACACGATGTCGGTGCTCGCCATCGCGACCCCGATCTGGTCGATCGGCTCGGCGATCGTGCTGGTCCTCCTGTTCAAGGCGATCCCGGGGAAGCAGGTCGCGCTGCCGATCCTGATCTGGCTGGTAACGCTGCTCCTGGTGCCGCCGATCTTCTCCCGGCTGACGACAGTGGGGCGCCGGGAACGCGCCCACTGACGCGAGCGCGTCCCCTCGTCCCCTCGTCTCCTCGTCCCGCGTCTCCTCAGGGCCGGGGCCAGCGCGGCGCGGCCGCCGGCAGCACCTCCAGCGCATCCCAGTCCCCGCGGGGCGGCGCGAAGAGGTCGGCGAGCACCGCTCCGGAAGGGCCGGCCGTGAACTCGTGGGGCACGTCGTCGACGATGTGGTACACGTCGCCCGGGCCCAGCTCCCGCTCCTCGCCGCCGCACCGGCAGCGCACCGAACCCTCGATCACGAAGCCGATCTGCTCCTGCGGATGGTGATGCTCGGGGACGACGCCGCCCGGCTCCACCTCGACCACCCCGACGGTCAGGTTTCGACCCTTGACCAGGCGTCCCACCACGCCCGGCCAGATCCGTGTGCGTTCGATTTTCGACAGCGAGCTGAACGCGCTCATCGCGTCCCCCTCAGGCGAAGCAGTAGGAGTCGGAGGAGGAGTCGCCCCCCTCGAGGTGGATCTGGTGGAGGCGCAGGTCATCCTCCACGAAGAACTTCTCGTCGAACGCAAGCCCGCCGTCGGTGTCCGCATCCAGCTTGACCACCCAGGTGCCGACGCCGTCGGGGTAGAACTGGTCGTCCCAGGACCCGTACAGCGAGTTGGAGAGGTAGACCCGGCGGCCGTCGCGGCTCACCTCCACCATCTGAGGGCCACCGGCGAGCGGCTCCCCCGGCCGCGCCGGGTGCGGGGTCCGGCCGGTGATCCCGCCGATGCGGATGCTGCCCGCCTCTCGCGGATGGAGCGGGTCGGAGACGTCGTAGCGCTTCAGCTCACCGGTCCCCCAGGCGGAGACGTAGAGCCAGCGGTCGTCGAGCGAGAGGTTGATGTCGGTGACCAGCGGCGGCACCGCCCCGAAGCCCTGCAGCAGCGGCGGCAGCACCGCCGGGTCGGCAGGCTCGGCGGGGATGTCGATGACCTTCGTCACCCCCCACCGCTCGCCGTCCTTGTGCCAGGTCCATACCGAGGCGCTGAGGTCCTTGGTCGAGACCACGACGCCGAGGAAGCCGTAGGTCTTGGCGGGATCGTGCGCGGGGCGGAGCTCCAGCGGCATCTGGAACTCCTCGCCGAGGTCCAGGGTCTCACGGTGCGTCCCATGCGGCAGGTCCCAGAGGTGGAGGCGGTGACCGTACTGGTTCCCCAAGAGGAGCTCGGGGACGATCCCGTTCTCGATCATGTTCGGCGTGCCCCATTCGCTGGTCACGATCGTGTTCTGGGCCAGGTGCCACCAGAAGTCGTAGGCCAGGTACTGGTCGCCGCGGTCCTGCTCGAAGCGCCCGATCACATGGAAGTCGTCGGGGTCGATCGTGAAGATGCCGCCCGGACCGTCGCCGTTCGGGGTACCCAGCGCGGACGCGTAGATGCCGTCGGGACCGCAGTGGATGGTGTGGACGCGGCTGTAACCGGTCTTCGCCGCGATCTCCTCGGGCTCGATGGTGTGGACCAGGTGCGGCCGGCGCGGGTCGGGCTTGGTGTCGACCACGTAGATGCGGCTCGAACGGAGGCCGGGGACCAGCAGGTAGCGGCGCTCCTGGTGGTGATGGTGTGCGTGCTCACCGTTCGAGCCGTCGGGGCGGGCGGCGCCGTCGGCGTGGCAAAGGCAGCTGCTGCAGGCGTTCCAGCCGAAGTGGTGAAGCTCGTCGCCCAGGTTTGGGACCTCGAGCCGGGCGATCTCCTTGCCGTAGGTCTCGCTCCGGGGATCGACGTCCAGGGTGAGCAGGGCGTCGGGGCGCCTGGCGCTGCGGTCGAAGCCGACGGTGTAGGCCACCGTCTCCGGCGGCGCGGCCGCGGCGACCGTGGCGGAGCGATAGAAGGTCGGGTCGAGCACGCTGGCCATGGCGGCGTTCCTCCCTTTGTCACGGATTGACGGGGTGATGGTTGCAGAGGGTGATGGTTCACCGGGCGAGATGCGATGACTGGACCACTTATTCTATTGGCGGGAGGGGCTGACGCGGCGCCGGAGTTGGCTCCGCCGGAGGCCTGCCGGGACGGGCGCTTCGGACGGTTGGGACGGGTCGGATGGTTCGTCGCCCCGCCTCACCAGCCCCGCGCCCGGTACTCCCCGAGGTGCGGTCGCTCCCGGCCCAGCGTGGTGTCGTCACCGTGGCCGGTATAGACCCAGGTCTCGTCCGGGAGGCGCCCGTAGACCTTCTGCTCCAGCGCGGTCATCAGCGAGTCGAAGCTCTCCGGCGAGGTGGTCCGGCCCGGGCCGCCGGGAAAGATGCAGTCGCCGGCGAAGAGGTGCGGGGAGCCCTGCGGGTCCCGATACAGAAGTGCGATGTGGCCGGGCGTGTGACCGGGGAGCCGGAGCACCTCCAGCTCGACCGGGCCGACTGACACGGTGTCGCCCTCGTCCAGTGGCTCGGTTGGGACCGGGATCCGGGCGGCGTCGAGCGGCGGGGCGTAGAGCCGGGCGCCGGTCGCCTTCCCCACCTCTTCCAATGCCTGCCAGTGGTCGGCGTCGCCGTGCGTGGTGACGACGGCACCCAGCCCCTTCTCGCCGATCACCGAGAGCAGGTAGCTGCCGTCGGCCGCGGCGTCGATGAGCAGCCCCTCGCCGGTAGCCGTGCTGCGCAGCAGGTAGACGTTGTTGTCCATGCCCCCCACCGAGACCTTGGTGATGGTGAGCTCGGGCAGCTCGCGCACGGCCGGCTGGTGCGGCTCGACGTGTCCGGTGTACTCGCTCATGCCCCCATCTTGAAGCCCTGACTGCCGGCATTCGGGGCTGCGGGCGCCGGTTGGAGGGCTCGAGTGCCGGCACTCGGGCGGTTGGGATGCCGGTTGGGGGCCCCGTCTTGGCCTACCGTTGAGGGGGCACATGGCGAGGAGGGAGGAGGCGGAGCCGGGGGGCACCGCCGGGCCCGCGCGCCGCCGCTTCCGCTTCGGCAACGTCGTCATCGACACCGCCCCTCTGCGCTTTCCGGCGTTCAGGCGGCTCTGGATGACCGGGGTCGTGACCGGGGTCGGAAGCCAGCTGACAGCGGTCGCGGTCCCAAAGCAGATCTACGACCTCACCGGTTCCTCGGCGATGGTGGGGGTCAGCGGCGCGGTCGCGCTGGTGCCGCTCGTCGCCTTCGCGCTCTGGGGCGGCGCGATCGCCGACGTGGTCGACCGGCGCCGGCTGCTGTTCTTCTCCAACGGCGGGATCGCGGCCACCTCCCTCCTGCTGGCGCTGCAGTCGTTCGCCGGCAACCGGTCGGTGTTGATCATCTTCGCCCTGCTGGCGCTGCAGCAGGCCTGCTTCGGCATCAACAACCCCACGCGCTCGGCCGCCGTCGCGCGTCTGGTCCCGCTGGACGAGCTGCCCGCGGCGAACGCCCTCAACTCGACCGTGATGATGTTCGGGCTGATCTCTGGCCCCCTGCTGGCCGGGGCGCTGATCCCCGTCCTCGGAGTCTCGGTTCTGTACGCGATCGACACCGTCGGGCTGACCCTCATGCTGTTCGCGATCTGGCGCCTGCCCTCGATCCCGCCGCTGGCGGGGTCCCGGAGCGGAGCCGGCATCGCCTCCATCCTCGAAGGCTTCCGCTACATGGCCTCGCACAGCGTGCTGCTGGTGTCCTTCCTCGCGGATCTCATCGCGATGGTCCTGGGCATGCCGCGGGCGCTGTTCCCCCAGCTCGCGGCCACCACCTACGCGCCGTACGGAAGCGGGCTGGCGCTGGGCCTCCTGTTCGCGGCGATCCCGATCGGCTCCTTCGTCGGCGGGCTTCTTTCGGGATCGTTCGTGCGACTCCGGCGTCCGGGCATCGTGGTCGCGTTCGCGGTCTGCGGGTGGGGGGTCGCGATCGCGTGCTTCGGCCTCTCGCGGTCCTTGTGGGTGGCGGTGCTGTTCCTGGCGCTGGCCGGCGTCGCCGACCTGGTCAGCATGGTGCTGCGGGGCGCGATCCTCCAGCAGGCCGCGGTGGACGAGATGCGGGGCCGGATGCAGGGCGTGTTCACGGTCGTCGTCGCTGGAGGACCGCGGTTGGCCGACCTCCTGCACGGGACGATCGGCGCCGCCATCGGCACCACCGCGACGATCACCGGCGGCGGGGTGCTGGTGGTGGTCGTGATGGTGCTTGTGCTGCTGGCGTTTCCGGCGTTCTGGCGCTATCGGGCCCCCACCGCGTCCGCGTCCGGCGATATCGTGGGGGCGTCGTCCTGAATCGTTGCCTTCACGGCAATTGGTTGGCCAAGGTTGGTACGTTAGTAAGAGCGCAACTGATGCGGCCGATCAGGTATCGGGAGTGTCAGACGTTCTCGTCGACCGCGCGGGTGCGACGGGACAAACTGCGACGCGACTCGTCCGGTGGAGTGCCTCGGAGCATGTGCGGATCGCCCGCCAGACAAGCATGTTCAGGAGGGCGCTATTTTCCGGTCACTGAGGTCCCGCAACTACCGTTTCTACGTCAGCGGCCAGATCCTCGCCAACACCGGCGCCTGGGTGCAGCGCATCGCTCAGGACTGGCTGGTCCTGCAGCTGAGCCACAACAACGGAGCGGCGCTCGGCATCACGACCGGCCTCCAGTTCCTGCCCATTCTGCTGTTCGGGCTCTGGGGTAGCGCGCTGGGGGACCGCTTCCCGAAGCGACGGGTCTTGCTGGTGACGCAGGTGCTGATGGGCTGCCTGGCTGCGGTCCTCGGTGTCCTCACGGTGACCGGGCTGGTCCAGATCTGGGAGGTCTTCGCAGTCGCGTTTCTGCTCGGGGTGGTCGTGGTCGTCGACAACCCGACGCGGCAGACGTTCGTCGTCGAGATGGTCGGTCCCAAGCTGCTGACCAACGCGGTGGGCCTGAACTCGGCATCGTTCAACCTGGCGCGGATCGCGGGGCCTGCGCTGGCCGGGGCCCTGATCGTCGTGATCGGCACCGGACCGCTCTTCTTCGTCAACGCGATCTCGTTCGTGGGCCCGATCGTGGCGCTCCTCCTGATGCGAACCTCCGAGCTGCGCCGCGTGCCTCCGATCCCGCGCGAGGACGGCAAGATCCAGCAGGGGCTGCAGTACGTGCGCGAGCGCCCGGAGCTGATCCTGCCCATGGTCGTGATCGCGTTCGTGGCCACGTTCGGGATGAACATGCAGGTGACGACGGCGCTCTTCGCGACCAACGTCTTCCATCAGGGCGCCGGCACCTACGGGTTGCTGACGGCGGCCGTCGCGGTCGGGTCGGTGATGGGGGCCCTGGTGTCGGCGAGGCGAACCCGGCCCACCCGGAAGATGCTGGTTGCGGCCGCGCTGGGCGTGGGCCTGTTGGAGCTGGTGGCCGGATTGATGCCGACCTACCAGACGTTCCTGCTGCTGCTGGTGCCGATCGGGCTCACGTCGCTGGTGCTGATCACGATGGCCAACAGCACGGTGCAGCTCAACTCCACGGACCAGATGCGAGGGCGGGTGATGGCGCTCTACCTGCTGGTCTCGATGGGCGGGGCGCCGATCGGGGCACCCTTCGTGGGTTGGGTGTCCGACACGTTTGGGGCTCGCTGGTCGCTGCTCTCGGGTGGGGTGATCTCGGTGGTGGCGACGCTGTTTGCGGTGGGGCTGTTCTTCCTGCTCCGGGATCGGCGCCTACCCACGCCGGCCGCCCTCTACCGGCGGAGCCTGGCCCGAGGCTGAGGGCTCGAGCCGGAGCTCGGGCGGGGCTGAGGTCGGTCGGGCCCCGGGGCTCGGGCGGGGCTCAGTCAGGTCTGGGCAGCGTTGCGGCCTGGGGCCATCGCTTCCGGGCCTCCTGCACCTCCGCGTCGAGCTCCGGGTGCACGTCCCACCCGCCGGCCTCATCGACATAGCCGGCCGGGTGTTCAACGTCGTGCCCGAGCAAAAGCAGCCAGCGGTTGCGCGACGCCTCTTCGAGCAGTCGGGTCTTTTCCTCGATCGTTCGCAGCACGTCCAGGTCGGCGGCGGGGATCCAGGGCAGCCGCAGGTGCGGGCGCAGGCCGATCAGGTCGCCGCAGAGCACGCAGGCGAGCTCTCCGTCCCCACCTCGGGCGATGACTAGCTGGTGGCCCGGTGAGTGCCCGCCCGTCTTGCGGACGCTGAGCCCCGGGACGATCTCGGCGTCGCCGTCGACGAACTCGACCAGGCCGGTATCCGCCACCGGCAGCAGATCCTCTTCCAGGTAAGCGGCCTTGGATCGTGGGTCCGGCTTCAGCGCGAAGTCCCATTCACTGCGCTGGACGATGTGTTTGGCGCGCGGGAAGGTGACCTGATAGCGGCCGTCCGGCTGGCGCCGGGTGAAGCCGCCGGCGTGATCCCAGTGCAGATGGGTGGTCAGGACCAGGTCGACCTCCTCGGGACGGATGCCGAGCGCCTGGAGGCCGGCGAGCAGGCCCTCGGGCTCCCAAAGGCCGTAGGCGCGCGCCCGCTTGGCGTCGAGCTTGGTGCCGATCCCGGTCTCGCAGACGATCGTCCGGCCTCCCGTCCGGATCACCGCGCCGATGCAGGCGGAGGGAATCAGGTTTCGCTCGTCCGCGGGCTGGCGCCGTTCCCACAGCACCTTGGGCACGACGCCGAAGATCGCGCCCCCATCCGGCTGCCACCCACCCTCCATCAGAAGGTGGATTTCAAAGTCCCCGAACCTCACTCGTCCACGCTACTCGCGGCCGGCGGTGGGGCGCCAATCGGGCGGTCGTCCCATCCACCCCGCCAGCCGGGAATAGCCGTCTGCGCCCTCCGGAACGTCGATGACCGGCGCGAACGGAAACTGGTCGCGCCCGGCGGGGACGGCGCGGTGGGCGGCCGCGGCGGCCACCGCTCCCAGCTCCGGATCGAGCGGCGTCGAGGCGCCGGTGGCCATCCAGAGATCCCAGGTGTGCGTCACCGTCTCAGTCAGGTAGGCGCCGATCACGACCGCGCCCGGCATTCGCCCCCACGGCACCTGAACCTCGCGGGTCAGGGCGGCGTCATCGGCCCAGGCGCGGTCCGCCGCCTCACGCGCGGCATGGAACGCCTGCCGCACCTCGCCGTCGGGAATCGGTTCCGGCTGCACCTCGAGCGCCGATCTCCCCTGGGCCACCGCCGCGTTGCGACGCGCGGCCAGCACCATATGGCTGACCAGCGCTCGTACGTCCCACTCGGTGCAGGGGGTGGGCTGAGTCAGCTGGTCGGGGGTCACCGATGCGATGACTGCTTCCGCCTGGTCGAACGCACGCGTCAGAAGGGGCCGCAGGTCTGGGGGCTTCGCGGAGGGCTGGGCAGCGGATGAGGGGCGGGATTCAGCGTCCATAAGAGCAGGATGCGCGTAGTAACCCGACACCCTCCGTCAGGTTTTCACTACTGCCGATGGCACCGGGACGAGTGGTGGGCCGCCAGCGGGCCTCGCACCCGGAAGCGCCCGCCGTCCCGGCGCGACGGTATACTCCTAGCCCGTCTCCGTCGAGCGGGAGTAGCTCAATCGGTAGAGCGCAACCTTGCCAAGGTTGAGGTAGCGGGTTCGAAGCCCGTCTCCCGCTCCATTTCCTTTCCCCTAACCCTGCATCGTTCCGAACTCGATTTGAATTCGAACTGAAGATCGGATGGGCATTGGGTTGACACCGACAGGTGATCCATCGCACACTCCGGTTGGTGTCAAATTTGGTGTCAGCGCAGGGTCGGTAAGTTTGGCGAGAGCCAGGTCTCGGCGAGTTAAGACCCCGAACGGAGCTGGCTCGATCGTGCTCCGCTCCGACGGGCGGTGGATGGCTCGATACTCGACTACCGACCCCGAAACGGGCCTGCCAGCGCGAAAATCCTTTTACGGGCGAACGGAGCAGGAGGCGCGGGCCAAACTGATCGATGCGCTCGCCGCTGGGGCGCGAGGTGAGCTTGGTTTCAGACATGGGCGATCGCCCACACTCAGAGAGCACGTCAGGCGTTGGCTGCAGGCCTGCGATGTCCGACCGAAGACTCTGGTCCGGTACCGCGAGCTGCTCGAGCTCCACGTCCTGCCCACTCTGGGGCGGTTCCAGGTGGACCGGCTTGAGCCACAGCACGTCGAAGCGCTGCTGCGAACGAAACGGACCGCTGGGCTCTCCTCGAAGACGTGCAACCACGTCCGCGCGACCCTCAGAACGTGTCTAGCGGACGCCGTTCGCCAGGGCATCGTCAGCAGAAACGTCGCTGCCCTGGCCCGGCCGATCAAGCAGGACGACCGGCGAGAGAGCATCATCCTCAATTCCGACCAGGTCCGGTACCTCATCCGAATCGCCCGCAATCATCCCGACGGTCCGCTATGGCTGGTTGCCCTCGCCACCGGAGCGCGCCAGTCCGAACTCCTGGGCCTGCGCTGGTCCGACGTTGACCTCGAGACCAGGGTCATCCGGATCTCTAAGACGCTGCAGCGCACTCCTCGGCCCCTGCGCGAAGAGCACGGGGAGTGGATGGAGCAAGCCACCAAGACCCGTCGGTCGACGCGCACGGTACCGCTGGCCGGCATCGCCTGGAAGGAGCTAGGGCGATTACGCCACGAGGTGGCGACCGCGACGCCCCATGCGTTGGTTTTCTCCCGGGCCGACGGCCACCCCATCAGCGGAAACCATCTTTCGCGGAGCCTTCAGCGGGCATTTGCTGAGGTCGACTTACCTCCGATTCGTTTTCACGACCTGCGGCATGCCACTGCGACGTTCCTCGCGATCCAGAAGGTTCCCGTGGCTGTCACCATGGCCGTGCTCGGCCATTCGAACGCGAGCACGACGCTGGACATCTACACCCGGGTCGCTCCCGAACTGGCTCGCGAAGCGGCAGAAGCGATGGACCGCGTCATGGGCCCTACCACGGCCGACCGGAAATGAGTGTCGACAGGACGCACGCTCGAATCCGCAGCCTGGCCGATCGTTCCGCTGTCGACTTCAGGCCGGGAGGTGGCAAGCTAACCAGGAGTCAATCGTGCGTAGCTTTCGCGGCGGATTTAATTCACCGCGAGTTCAGCCCACCGCCAGATTCTCCGAGCAAGCCCCCTTCCCCCTACGCAGCGCGTCATACCTCACGTTAGGCGTTGCGGTCGAGGCTATCCCGACCGCGCGTCGTTGCGGGGATCTCGCCACCCGTTTCCCGTCGGGGAGTTTGGTCAGAACTGGCGTGAGCGACGCAGCCTCGGCGGACGCCCGTCAGGATCGGCGAGGGCGCGGTAAAGGGGCGCAGCCCAGGTGCGAGTGCCGCGCGACATCGGCGACAGCACGTAGGGGCGCAGCCGGCCGGGCGGCCGCTCGCCGCGTTGTCCGCCGTCGTGCCAAGCCTGCAGTCGATCCGCACTCTCGCGCAAGGCCTGGAAGGCCCTGCACGGATCGACGAGGTCAGCGTCGTCGCCGTCGGCCCGGTCGAGGTGTTCGCGGGCCAGTTCGAGCCGCAGCTCCCGGGCGAAGCGACGCGCGCGGTCGCCGAAGCGGTCGATCGCGAGCGGTTCTCGTTCGTCCAGGGCGCTGTCAACCACCGCGCAGGAAAGCTCGGAATCGTGCGTCCACGAGCGTCTGTTGATGTTGTCCGAACCGACCGAGGCCCACACGTCGTCGATGACGCGCACCTTGGCGTGGACGTAGACCGGAGTGCCCGCGTGGTTCTCCACGCCGTACACCGCCACCCGGTCGCCACCGGCTGCATAGACGTCGCGCAGTGCATCTTCGCGGCCGACCAGGTTGATGGGCAGCGAGATGCGGCCGTTCTGGTCGGGGTAGTGCGGGATGACGACGATCAGGTTCAGTGTCGGGTTGGCGTCGAGCGCGCGGGTGAAGCAGCCGACCACCTCTGAGGACCAGAAGTACTGGTCCTCGAGGTAGATAAGCCGGTGCGCCCGTGCCACGGCGTGGTCGTAGGCCCGGGCCACGCTTCGCTCGCCCCTGGGCGCGAACGGGTAGCGGCGGGTGCGTCCGAGGTAGGGGTAGGTGCGCAGGATCTGCACGTGCGCGCGGCCGCAGGATGGCGGATCGGGAAGCCGATCGGGAAGCGGCCCCGACGAGCGTTCGTCGCGGTGCAGCCGTTCACTCGCGCGGTTGACCGGGTTGCGGGTGAGCGGTTGCGGATCGTCCCAGCGCTCACGGAAGACCGTCTCGACATCGCCGACAGCCGGGCCGCGCACGGCGAGCTGGATGTCGTGCCAGGCCGGGGTCGGCCCGTAGATCGGCGCGATCGGCTCGGCCTGAGGATCGCCTTCGTGGGCGGCGGTGTCGTGGCGGCTGTGGCAAAGATCAATTCCGCCGACGAACGCGACATCGAGCTCGGGACGGCCCGGATGCCGCAGCACCACGAACTTCTGGTGGTGCGAGCCGCCCGGGCGCACACGCATGTCCAGTAGGCACTCTCCCCCGGCCGCCTCGATCTGCTCACCGAGATGACGATTCTGCTGCTCGCTGAACGAGAGCCGGTCGAGGTGCGAGCGCCAGATGAGCCCCTTAACGACCACCCCGCGCGACGCGGCGGCACTGAACACGTCGGAAATCGCGGTACCCGCGCCGTCGAGCAGCTCGCCGGGGTCACCCCGCCAGTCGGTAAACATGAGTAGGTCGCCGGCCTGCATCAGGGACACGCACCGCAACAACTCGGGGAAGTAACTGCCTCCGTGCACCAAAGGCCTGACCTGGTTGCCGCCGGACCAGGCCAGCCCGTCGGCGTGTCGACGGTCCACCTCACTCGCGTAGTTGCCCCGACCGCCCGCGGTGAGCAACCAATCGGTGACGGCCACCTGCTCATTTAAGCCAACCGCAGCGCGGCGCGTGGTCGTGTCCGGTGCTGATGGCGCGTTGCGAAGGGCCTCCGGCAGGCTGAGCCACCCGGATCGGAGGGCCTCTCTGCCGGCGGCGCTTTCCCGTCCTCGCGGCCGGAGCAGTCACCGTCCTACACGCGGCGCTCCCTCATCATCGGGTCCCTTTGGCTGTAATTGGCCGAACCCAACGGCGGGGGCCGCTGCGAGTGGCCAGGGTCAGTTGACTCGCGGCGTCGACGTCGTCGTCTCACTGCTCATCTTGGTTGGGCCGACCCTGGTGGTGACTGCATTTGTGACGATCTGTACCCGCGTGGACTCGACGAAGTACGCCCGCAGGCACCCCCTCCGTCATAGGGGCCAGGCAGAGCCGGCAAGACGCTCGAGTCCTCTCCACCTGACCTCCTTCTGTTGGAATTTACAAAACTAGTCGAATAGTGTTTAGTTTCACGTCAGCCGCATGCCTGACTCGGTTGTTCCGAGAGGGCGTTCGATGCCGCGGCGGGGCAGCCCTCAGACCGCCTCCCGGCGGCCGGTGAAGACACCTGGTGAGCCTCCGCTGGCTTCCGATGATCTTCGCGAGCCGCTCGCCACATCGCGGCTTGACGGCGTCGCTGATCAAGCTCGAACAGCAAAGTGTCGGTGTCGATTAGCGGAAACATCTCGGTCGGACCTCCTTTCGTCACTTACGAAACTATTCGTTCAGTTTCTATGCTACCCTGAACCGCATGACGAAGTCGGTTGTTCCCGACGGCGGCTCAGAGCCACGCCGAGGTCGCCCACGAAGTGCGAAGGCGCGGGCGGCAATCCTGGACGCCGCCTGGGAGATCCTGGTCGCGAAGGGTCTCCGGGCCATGACCGTGGATGCTGTCGCGGAGAGAGCCGGCGTCAGCAAGGCCACCATCTACCGCTGGTGGGACTCCAAGGCCGAGCTGGCCCTGGAGACCTTCCTGATCGGCGTAGAGGAGCAGGTGCCAGTGCCCGACACGGGCTCGCTCGCGGGCGACCTGCGCGCGCGTATGCGCACGACCATCAAGGCATATGGGGGTCCTCCGCTGGGGCCGATCCTCACCGCACTCATCGCGGAGGCCCAATTCGACCCGGCGTTCCGCACCGCCCTCAAGGAGTTCGCGATCGGCCCCCTACGTGACGCCAGTCGCGAGGCCTTCAGACGGGCGGAGGCTCGCGGAGAGATCGCGTCGCCAGCCCCAGCGGACCTCGCACTCGACATGCTGGTCGGGGCGGTCTACTACCGGCTATTGCTTCAGTCGGGGCCTGTCAATAACCGACTCGCAGACGACTCGGTCAACCTCCTCCTCGCCGGGCTCCAGGGCGGCGGTCCGCCGAGCCAGAAGCAGAATCCGGGGGGAGGCCTGCGGCTAAACCCAACATGAACGTCGCCGGCTGGCGCCAAGATTGACCCGCTGCTTTCTCGGGCCGAACCCTATAGCCCTTGTCTTCACGAACCACGTCGGGGCGGCCGATTGATGCGCGGCACCTGCAGATGCGGTTTGAATTGCTCCTGAAGCGGGGGGCGTTTTGCGGATTTCTGCGGGGCGGCATACGTGGGAGCGCATCGGCCCCGCTTTGAGACCGTTGACAAGATCGGGAGCAGGACGTCCCCGCTGGGCGGTCACCCGCGCCCGGCCAACGAGTCCACCTGATCCAGGCGTCGGCCCCCCGGAGCCAACCCGCGCTGGTACAGCGCACGCGGTGAGGGCAGCCGCCGATCACGCAACAGGTAGAACAGGACCACCGCGAACAGCGTCGCCAAGACCGAGATCAGGCCGCCGAACAGCAGCGACCAGCGCGCTCCCAGCGTGTCGGCGACCCAGCCCACGAACGGCGCCCCGATGGGTGCTCCGCCCATCGATAGCAGCAGGTAGAGCGACATCACCCGGCCCCGCATCTGGTCGGTAGCGTTCAGCTGCACGGTGCTGTTGGCGAGCGTGATGATGACCAGCGAGGCGAGTCCGATCGGAATCAGCAGCAGCAGGAACGTCGGATAGGTCGGCATCACCGCGGCCGTCGCCTCGAGCACGCCGAAGCCTAGCGCCGCTCCGACCAGCAGGCGACGGCTGGGACGGCGCCGGGTGGCGGAGAACAGCGCTCCCGCGACCGATCCCACAGCTACCGCGGTCGTCAGCAGGCCGTAGGTGCCGGCGCCGCGATGGAATACATCGGTTGCGAAGAGCGCCGTCGTGACTTGTAGGTTCATGCCGAACGTGGCCACGAACGCGATCACCACCATGGGCAGGATCAGCTCCGGCCGGTGTCGCACGTACTCCAGTCCCTGGCGGATTTGCCCACGTTCGCGAGGCACACGCTGGACCGGACGCAGTTCGCGGGCGCGCATCAGCCCGAGGGCCAGGATTGGCCCCACGAACGAGACGGCGTTGACGAAGAAGAGCGGTCCGGTGCCGATCGCCACGATCAGCACGCCCGCCAGCGCCGGTCCCGCGATGCGCGCCAAGTTGAAGGTGGCCGAGTTCAAGCTCACCGCGTTGGTCAGCGACTCCCGCCCCACCATCTCCGGGACGAAGGTCTGGCGAGTCGGGTTGTCGACGACGGTCACCATCCCCATCAGGAACGCGATGGTGAGCACCTCCCACACCTGCACCAGCCCGATCACCGTCAGCACGCCGAGCACTGCCGACAGACAGCCCATCAGCGTGGCCGTCACCATCAGGACGCGCCGCTTGCGAAAGCGATCGCCGAACGACCCGCCCCAGAGGCCGAACAGCAGCATGGGCAGGAACTGCAGGCCGGTGGTGATCCCGAGCGCGGCGCCATTGTTGTGCGTCAACTGCAGAACCAACCAGTCCTGGGCGATGCGCTGCACCCAGGCGCCGACGTTGGAGACGATCTGGCCGCTGACGTAGAGACGGTAGTTGCGGGTCTTGAGTGATCGAAAGATCGGATGCCTCCCTCTAGCACGTGGTCACGCAGGCGTTCCGCACATGCTCCGAGGCACAAGTTCCAGGGCGTCGCTGCGCCCGAACCGATCGTGTCTCACGCGTCTCACCCCACCCGCTTCGTAAGGAGAGACCCACTTCGCGCCGGCGACTCTTGGGCCGCCGGATCAATGCGCACCTCCAACGCTACCAAGATCGGGCGAGCATTTGCCGTGACGGCAACGATTTGGCGCAGCCGATCACCCAGTGGGCGCGGCGGGTGGGCACCCGGTGTCCGGTCGGCCGATCCGGTTGCGGACATCCGGAACCTGGCACGACTCCACGTTCGAGCCGACCTCGTGGGAGTCGTACCGCCAACGCCTACGCCGCATCCCTCCTGGCATAAGTAGCGCCGTCGATCGAATACGATGACATCCTCGAGCCCAAGGCCTACGGCCCGGCCACCGCCAGAGCTGTGCCGAGAACGGGGCGCCGGTGTCCCCGAAACATCGTGCTCAGCGTCTTCGGGTCCACTCGCGCACCTCTGCGCCAACTGGCCCCTTGTCCAACCCCGGAGGACGCGATTTCGATCCAGCGCGACCAGGTCCAGGCGCCACCGCGCGCCACGCACCTCGAGCGCTGACACCGACACGTTGATCCGCGAGTCCGGACGACGAACCAACTCACTCACGCCATGTCCTCCATGTCCGCGACCGGGTCATCAGCCCAGCCGGTGACCTGCATCCTCCTGGCACGCTTGGCCGCCACGAGTGCCTCCCGAGTTCGTCCCCTCGCCTCCAGGTGCCGAACAAGGATCGGCCGGATATGCTCTAGCGTCCCGGACGCTCCGAATCCATAGGGGCGGCTGTCGCACGCGATTGAGATTCGGAGATGTGAGCCGGGCAAGAGTCGAACCGGTATAGCTTCACGGCGGTTTTACCGAACGTTTCCGGATGAACTTGAACCGATGCCGATGTGCCTGCGCGGAATTCCAAAATGAACCCCGAGCGGACCATGGGCGGGCCACGTGTTGACCCTTACTAGACTTACGGTAAGGGTCAATCGCAAGGGTCACGCGGCGATCGTCGATGAGGAGCAAGAAGCCGAGCAAAAGTCCGAATGCTGCAGGGTCTGTCCGTCGGCGACGGGATGGACGCTACGAGGCACGGGTCACCGTTGGTTTCGAGGGTGTTCGGCAAGTCCAGAAGAGCGTCTACGGCACGACCGAGGCCGAAGCGCGCACGAAGATGATCAAGCTGCAGGGCCAAGTCCAAATGGGTGCTCCGATCCCGAGAGGCCGCGTTCCGACCTTCGCCGACTACGCCGGGCGCTGGCTGCAGCAGCTTGCGCGCCGCCCGTCTACGGTCCGACGGTACGGCGAACTGCTCAAGTTCCACATCCTTCCCGCAGTTGGGCGCCTCCAGTTGACCAAGATCGAGCGCTCCGACGTGATCGCGATGATGCGCCGCGTCCAGCAGGCCGGCCGGAAGAATGCCACTGCCAATCATGCCAGGGATCTGCTGTTGGGTACGGCTGGCCAAGCTCCCCTGGAGGTGGAAGGAGTCCCGAAGGGCACGCTTGCTAAACGTGACGCCAGGTAGGAAGATCGCGTTGTGGAAACAGCGCGGACCGCGAGAGCGTGGGAGCGTTATGTATGGCTGGCAGGGATCATTTTTGTGATCGCGCTCGTGGCGGAGTCCGTGATCGCGATCGGGGTCGGACTGAGCCAGGACGACTCCGCGGGGAAAATGGCGAGCGCGCTCCAGATTCACCGCGAGCGGCTGTTGGTGATCGCCTATCTCTCCGTCGTCTACGCTCCCATGTTCTTGATCTATCTCTGCAGTCTGAGCAACCTGCTGCGGGGTGAAGCAGATTGGCCGCGGACGCTCGGCTTACTGCTGATGGCTGGCGGAGTGGTCTGGATTACCTTGCATGCAGTGAGTGACATTGGCATCACGGGATTGGTCGGCGCGAAACTCGCGACATATGGATCTGAACACGATCAGGGCGTGCCCTACACGCTGTACCTGCTGACCTTTGCGCTCGACAGCGTCGCGGACGTCTTCGGGAGTCTCTCTGCTCTCGCAGCTGGCATGCTCGTGATCAGGAGCGGTCTCCTGCCGCGCTGGCTTGGATGGGTTTCCATTCTCGCCGGGATCCTGCTCTTCGTTCAAGGCTTCGGCCTCGGCGGTGTCGTCGCCTCGGTCGGGCTGTATCTCGACCTCCTCGGCTTCATCCTGTTCCTGATCTTCGTCCTGGTGAGCAGCATCATCTTAGTGACGCGCAAAAAGGCGGTTCCGAACACCGCGGCTCGGATCACGTGAACATGTCCCCATCGCTGGTCAGCTACCAAGAGATAGAGGAATGTGAGCGTGAGGCCAACCCTTCTCGGTGGCTTTCCGAGTGCCTTCTCAATTGTCTGCCCGCTGACAGCTATGGGCGGTCGAAGCCGTCCGGCTCCATCGACGACGGAACGTCGCTCGCACCCTCCCGCTTGGTGCTGATTCTTAACCGCCACGGCGTTCCCCGATCGACTTAGATCGCTCGGACTCGTCACGACTCGCCGCTTGATGATCGACGCCGGGCCTGCTGGTGGAAAACGAGATGGCGGCGCGGCGCGTATCCCGGACTTGGGACAAATCTCCTGACGGAACCGCGCCCTCGTCGCCCTATACTCCAACCATCGGCCTCCCTGGCTGAAGCCGAACGGCATGCGCGAATCGCGTCTTTAGGGCGCAGGAGGGCTGCGGCTGGAGTAAGGATTACTGCTGTTCGCTGTGGTTGCCTTAACCTGTGGACAATCGTCTTTGGGCGACTGGCGGGATGACTGCATCGCTGTTCATGTCATGGTGGGGACGACCTCAGCCCATTTAATGCTTCCGAGAGCCAGCTCCGGACATTCGGACAGTCGTTTTCCGGGCTGAGGGCGCTGTTAGCGGGTGCCCTTGTCTTGGCGTGTCCCCCGATCACGACCAACTGCCTTCGCCAGGTCTGTGCGTGTGCGAAATCATGATAATCGCGTAGGGTCATTAGACGACAAGGATTTAGGAGGGTTGCGTCTGCCATGGCGAATCATGCAGTAGTCCTCAGTGACGTCCATATCGGCAACAACGCGCCAACCTGCTGGTACCAGGCGCATGTTCACGAGCCATACCTCACACACGCGTTCGATTGGATTGTTAAGAACGCGGGCATGTTCCAGGAAGTCGTTCTGCTCGGCGACCTTGTCGATACGTGGACGTACCCGCCGTCTGTTCAACCGCCGTCGATGGCGGAGATCATTGCCGCGAACGAGAATGTGCTCGGACCGAACGGCGCGCTCGCGAGGGTTGTGAAGGCCGTTCCGAAGGTGACGTTCTTGCTCGGAAACCACGACGGCACGCTGACCGGGGGGGATATCGCCGCGCTTCAGCACTCAGTCGGCGCGATCGAGCTGGTCGACTCTGTGCACGTCGTTTCGGGCTCGACCGGCCGGCGGACGGTGTTCAGCCACGGGCACTGCTGGACAATGTTCAACGCGCCCGATGACCACTCGCCCTGGGACACCCTTCCGGTCGGACACTTTGTCACGCGTGCGTTCTCGTACATGATGGCGAACAAGCTGCCGCCTGGGAAGACGGTCGCGGACGAGCCGAACATGGGCTACCCGCTCGGATTCGACTTCCTGCAGTTCCTGCGCTCACTCGGCCCGACCATGCGGCCCGACATCGCCGCTCTGCTGCTCGATTACACCTCGACGGCGTCCGGGATGCCCGAGACGCTTCCGATCGTCCTCCCGCACGGCGAGAAGACGACGATCCAGGAAGCGAAGGATAAGTACGCCGACCTGTTCACGCGCTGGGTCGCGAAAGAGAACGGCAGCGTCATGAACGCGGCTCGTGCTGCTCTCGCTGACGGGTCGGGCGAATATCTGGCGTGGTTCGCCCAGCAGCTGGCGATCCAGCAGAGCGCCGACCTGGTCGTGATGGGCCACACACATACGCCGGTCGGCGGCCTCTCGATCTCGCCGGTCAACTATTACAACAATGGCTTCGAGTGTGCATCGGTCCCGGACAACCCACCGAAGCTGTTCAACTTCACGGTCGTCGACCTCGAGGCGGCGTCTGCGGAGATCATGATGGTCAACCACGGCGACTACGCCATCTCGGTCGCGCCCATCCCGGCGCTTCCCTCTGTGGTCTTGCCGCCGGCGATGGACTTCTCCTGCTATGTCCGGATTCTCAACCGGACCGGGCAGACGCTTCAGCTCAGCGGCACGAGCGCCGCTGAGGGCTACTGGGCGGCGCCACCACCCCGGTCGATCCCCGCGGGCGGTCGCGGAGACGGATGGCTGCAGGACTACCCCGGCGCGGAGGGCAGCGCAGGAGCGTTCACCTATAGCGGTGCGGGCGAGTTCAAGGTCAACTGCCCGACCGGTTTCTCGAGCAACACCGCTTCGGGTGCCGGAGGGCAACTTCATCGCCCGTTCGGGCTCGGGCGATTGGGGGTCTCGGGGCAGCGTCCCGTTTTGGGGTCATCCCTTGCAGGTCATCTTCACGGTCGGGAGCTAATGATGCCGGCACCTTGGACGCCTACTTCGCAGCTTGCCTATGCGGTGTACGCCGCGGGGTTCATGTACGACCCTGATCAGGACATTATTTACTCGCGCATGGACGCGTTCCAGCGGCGCCTCGGCTACGCGTTCGGCTACGACGCCGCCGCCCTTGGAATGTCGATGAACCTGGACTGCGAACCGATCTTCTTCGACTACGACAACAAGCACTGGATGATCGAGCTATGGAAGGGGCAGTACGGGCTCGAAGTCGGCTGCGAGATCGGGGTGTACACGCGGCCGATCGGATCTTCGGGACTCGGCTACGACTTGCTCGATGCGACGATCGGGCAGCGGCCCGGCGACAGCATCCGATCGCACAATCTCTTCTATGACTGTGCTTCCGATGCCGACAGACTGCCGCTGCAGGCGACCCTGAAACTCAACGGAGAGAAGTTGTTCACCCGCGGGCCAGAGCCGCACTGGTGGCTGACCGGGTTCAAGTGGGGCAGGTATGCCGACCTGAGCCAGCTCACGGTCGATGTCGCTATCACGCTGAAGGACCAGGCGATGCTGACAGCGTTCGAGAGCGGCATCGTCGGACGTTCATACCAGAACCTGAGCATCAGAGGTACAACGGTCTCGTTCACGTTCCAGCGTCCGTTCGCCGTACCTCAGCCGCCCAAGCCTGCCCCCATCCTGGCGGAAGTGCAGGCGTGGGACCAGCAGATCGTCAACGAGTACCAGGCCCTCCACTTCCCGAACAACGACCCGAACAAAGTCCAGGCCGAATTCCTCGACGTGGCTGGACTTGGGCTGCTGCATCTCACCGACGGCTACGGCTTGGCGGCGTGCCGGCTTGCACTCGCGATGGGCAAGGACATCACGACGATCGTGACCGGTCTTATCAGTGGCCTGTCCATCGCCGGAAGCGCTGTGGAGGCATGGCTGAGCAGCGTTGAGCAGACCTTCGCGACCTGGGTCACTGCCATCGAGGGCTACCTCGGTTTGCAGCTCGACTTCTCCTGCTACGTTGAGATCGACAACACGAAAGGGCCGTCTGACCTGGTGCTAACCGGCGCCTCCGCGAGGTATGGCAATTATGTGGTCGCCCCGCCGTCGTGGATCCCGAAGGGTACCCTCGGGCGGTTCGTCCTGCAGGACCCGAAGCCGAGCCCTTTCGGGTCTGAAGGGAGTGTCACCTACAAGTACGCCGACCCACACCTGCTGGTGAAGACCGTCGGATTCTGGTACGAGGACCCCACGGGATTTGCCTCCAACCAGGCGAGTTCCAGCCAGGCCGACTGGGCCACCTGGGCGAAGTCGGCGGACAAGAACCACCCGTGGAGCCGGTCAGTCCCGAGCGGCGGCCACCCGCTCTACGTCGGCTACGTGACGGGAGGTGGTCAGCCAAGTTAGACGAGATTGCGACGACGTAGCGACGCTGGAGTCGGGAAGGCGTACAGGCGTGAAAGCTCGAGCCGTGCGCCCATCCCCGCTTCCAGCGCGGAAGCTCCCAAAAAAGTTCATGGTTGAGCCAATCCCTGGAAGCCGCTGCCAACGGACGCGCCTTCCACCGGGGCAGGGGGTGTGTCAATCGATGCCCGAGCGCCTTTTCAGCCGGCGGCGAACTCGTTCGCGACTGCCACTCGACGTCGGATGGTTCGGAATTGTTACCCCTTTCCGCCCGACGGGGTGCGCGAAGCCTGCCTCGGGCGCGAATCCGGCCCGGTCGGCGCTCACTACTCGGCGCCGAGGCTGTCGGACTCTCCGATGGCCGGCACGGCCTCGGGCTCCGACCAACGGGATGTAGTGACGCTCATCAGGCCTCCTCCCAGAGCAGATCGAGCCGAGCCACCACACCCCTACTCGTCTGAATCCAGCACTCGCGAGTAGCGGTCGCTCGACGCGATGAGATTGGAGTGTCCGAGTATCTCCCCTACCACCTCCGTGTCCACCTGTTGCAACAGAGGCGAAGGTCGCCGCGGACTGCCCGGGCGCGTCAGAACGAACGGCCGGCCAGGACCGCCCACCTCAAGAGTCCTTGAATCTCCTCTGAACTGCCCGGCATCAATCGCCGTCCCATCTGGGCCGTGAGGGGCACCCGCAAAGGTTGGCGACGCCTACCAGGGCCGTTCCACCATCGGTCGCAGCGGCCACGGCACGCTTGATCTGCCCTGAGTGGCGTCGCCTGTGCTCTCCGACGACGCCCTTGACCGAAATGTGAGGCTCGCCACCGCTGGACGACTGAGACCCCTTGGCCATGAGTTTTCCAGGACTAGGGAAATCCCTGATGCTGGGGGCATGCGCGCGGTCGCAGAATCTGTTCATGACATTCGGAGAGCCGGGCAAAGTGATCGAAAAAGCCTCCGATGGCTTACCGGTTGAGTGCCAGGCGCCGAAAGGATGAGGCGTTGACAGGCGGCGAACAAAGGGGGCCGGCTCCCCAACAAGCGGGACCCTCGGTGAAGGGCCTTGCGAGGCTCACCCCAATCACTGGGCCAATCGCGCTGGTCGTCGGCATCGTCCTCGTCGGGATCCTTGCTTTCCTGGTTGGCGTGCTCGGCCATCCCAGTCAGACCACAAGTTCCGCCGCAGCTGTGGGAGTCGTCGTGCTCGTCCCCGCCCTGGCGGTGGGCGTGGAACGTGTGCTGGAGGTGTTCTGGTCCCTCGTCGACCAGCTTGCGTCATCTCCTTTCTGGCCGCTCAACGCTCCCGCTAGGGAACTCCAAGATCTTTCGAATACCCTTGACCCCATTGTGCAGCCTCTCCTCGAGCAGGCCGCAACGGTACTAGCCGGTTGGCCACAGGACCCAACCAAGACGGGTGATCAGCTGAAAGCCGCGCAGGCAGAGGTCGGTGCGCTGCAACAAGCCGCCGCCGCTGTCGCGAACACTCCGTCTTCTACCATCGGACTGCAGAATCTGAAGAATGCCCTGGATCGCGTCGACAAGGTGATCGACGACCCGAGAGTGAGCGGCGCCGTCGCTGCAGCCGCTGTGGGTATCCAGGGGATTTCGACATCGATCGGTTCTTTGCTTGATAATCCGGGTCGTCGCGTAATCAGCCTGTTTTTGGGATCCCTCATAGGATTGGTCGTGGTTTGGTGGCTTGGACTTGATGTGATACACGCGGCGCTCAATGCGCCGCTACCCACCCAACCCCAAGACACGACGTTGAGCAACCTGCACACTTTACAGTGGGGCATGGTCGCCACTGGCCTGATCATCGGATTGGGAGCTAGCCCAACCCACGACTTGATATCGGCGATCCAAGCCTACAAGCAGACTCAGCAGCAGGGATCATGATGTTCATTCGATGGGCATGTGAGCCCGCCGCACACATGCAACCTCCCCCTTCTTCTCGGGCGCCCCCTTCCCATCGACCCCGCCGAGATGGCGAAGCACTTCGGGCGAATCCATGACACTCCATCTTCGCTGGGTGGTTGGTCCGGGGATCGGTATTGAGGGCTGAGATCGTTGCTTGCTGAGTGAGGAGACAGAACAATGACGGATCGTTTGCAGGTTAACGGACAGCTCGCCGTGAATCAGGAACTTGTCGCGCCCAATGGTCTGACGCACCTCATCATGCAGGGCGATGGCAACCTCGTCCTCTACCGTAACGATAACAGTCGGGCTCTATGGGCGTCGAACACGAACGGCAAACCAGTCACCCACGCGATCATGCAGGGGGACGGCAACTTCGTCTGCTACGATGCGGGCGGCCACGCGTATTGGGCCAGCGGCACCGATAAACATCCCGGCTCATATGTCGTCCTTCAGGACGATGGCAACCTCGTCGTCTATAGCTCCAATGACACTCCCTTGTGGGCTTCCAACACCGTCCAGAACTGGGATCCGATGACTACGGACTCGGGCGACGTCCACATCGGCACCGGTATGTGGATGCACAGTTGGGCATCGATGGCAAGCACAGGCCTCATCTCCGGTCACACGCGGACTTGGTGCACGGTCGATCTGCGGGGATTCCATGGCAGCGTGATCGCGGTACTTCTGGGCGCGGACGGAAAGGTTGTTTGGCCGCCGAACCCGCAGGACACGAAGCATCAGTACGGCGTGGACGGTGTGTGGGTCGGGACCCACGATCGCACGGATTACTGGGCCAACCAGGCCGATGCGGCCATCCTCGGGCAGGCGAAGTCGTTGCAGTGCATACACTTCTACGACCCCAGGAACATGCTGCTCACTGACATTCCGATCGCCGCCAAAACCGTTGCCGAAGTTATCGAGGCCATCATCGCCGTCGTGGGTGCGGCCGGCTGAGCGCTCGCCCGGATGCGTCGCATTCGTGCTGCCAGGCCGCCCGGACCTGCCGGGTCGTCGGTGGGTGCCGGTGCCGTGAGCCTGGCGCACGCCATCCAGGCGATTCACCCCGAATCCGAGACGACGAGGCTGATGGCCCCGACGGTTCGCACCTCGCCCGACCCATCGTGCATCCAGTGCTCGGGCCGGGCAAGGTGTGACCGGCCGGCGCCGGATTGGCGGCCGGCGGTCTGACCTGCGGCCCGACCGCCTCGGACGGCTGGCGTCGTGACGAATCCGCGGCGGTCGCCCTATCTCGACGGTGATTTTGTGGAATTGGGGAGAACCGGAGCCCGCGAACGGTCGGTGGCTGTACGCTCTGAGCGTGGGATCGCCGCCGCGGCAGGGGGCTCGGCCGCGGGTGCGTGGCGATGGCGTCTGCGCTCTTGAGGCTTGGGCTGCTGCGCCGGTTTCCGCTCACGGTGGCTCTGACTACTCTGGGTGGCGGCCGCCCAGCCCGGAGTGGCTCCGCGGACAGGGATTCACGTTCGTCTGCCGCTATCTGGATTGGCTTCCCAACGAAAAAGTGCTGTCGCTCGACGAGTTCCAGGGCCTCCGCGCTTCGGGGATCGGGGTCGTTCTCAATTGGGAAGACACTGCGGAGCGCATGCTCGGTGGGTACGCGGCCGGGCAGCAGGACGGCACGGAGGCACGGAGGCAGGCAGGAGTGTTGGGCGCCTGGCCCACGGTCATCTATTTCAGCGCCGATTTTGATGTCACGGAGAGTCAGCAGCCAGCCCTGAACGCCTACCTCCAGGGGGCTGCGACGGCTCTCGGTGGCAGCGAGTTCATCGGAGTCTACGGCGGCTACTGGGCCGTCAAGCGAGCTCTCGACGCAGAGGTGTGCGCCTTCGCCTGGCAGACGTACGCCTGGTCGAACGGGATGTGGGACGCGCGGGCTCAATTGCGCCAGGTGCCGGGCGGGAATGACGACTACGACCTCGACCAGGCAATGGCCACCGAGTTCGGCCAGGTGGGCGCCGTCCCCATCACAATTTCGCAGCTACTTGGAGGATCTGGCATGGGCCTCGTCGGCATGACCTTCAGGCCGGGCGGAACCGGCACGCCCGCAAGCCCGCAAGGCTTCAGGCTCGACGTCGCTTACATTGAGGCGGGCAGCAACCACCTGCTGCATGGTTGGAACAATCAGGGGACCTCGGGACAGTTCGGTCAGGAGGACCTCGGTGGTGGTTGTGATCCACGGTTCGGGGCCTCGTGCGTCTGGTCACCCGACGGAGACGTGCTGGTCTTCCAGGTTGTCGGGACCGACGGCCATGTTTGGACCTATCAATTGAACGGTGGGCTTTCGGGAAACCCGCGCGGCCCTTGGGTCCAGCAACAATGTCAAGGTCAGCCGCTCAGTCCGGCCGCCCCCTAGCAGCGGTCGAGCGGCTGGCGGAGGGGACCGGACCGAAAGTTGGACGCGCGACTACCCCATCACACCAGGGACGACGACCCTGGTCGTCGTCATCCCTAGCTAGTCTGCTGTCCCTGAGATTCGTTGAAGATATGAGCCGAGGGAGCCGAAGATCTCGTCGGCTGACTTGGTCCATACGTAGGGTCGCGGCTCCGCGTTCCAGATCCTGATCCACTCCCGGATCGATGTCTCCAGCTCGCGCACCGAGCGGTGTGTGCCACGCCGTATCCACTTCTCGGTCAGCTCTGCGAACCAGCGCTCGATGAGATTCATCCACGACGAGTAGGTGGGCGTGAAGTGGAGTTCGAATCGAGGGTGTCGGAGCAGCCACTTCTTGATCTCGGGGGTCTTGTGGGTGCTGTAGTTGTCGAGGACCAGATGCACGCCCAACCCGGCCGGCACCTGCTGATCCACGTGCTCCAGGAACTTCTTGAACTCAGCGGCTCGGTGGCGGCGGTGGGTTTGCTCCATCACCTTGCCACTGGCCAGGTCGAGGGCGGCGAAGAGGGTGGTGGTGCCATGACGCTCGTAGTCATGCGTGCGTCGCTCAGGCAGTCCCGGTCGCATCGGCAAGATGGGCTGGGTGCGGTCCAGGGCCTGGATCTGACTTTTCTCATCCACACACAGAACGGCCGCCGCCTCGGGCGGGTTCAGATAGAGCCCGGTGATGTCCCAGACCTTGTCCACGAACAGCGGGTCGCTGGAGATCTTGAAGGTGTCGGAGCGATGCGGTTGAAGTTCGAACGTATGCCAGATGCGCTGTACGCTGCTCCGTGACAGCCCGACTTCCTTGGCCATCCCCCGTGTCGACCAGTGGGTGGCGTCCCTCGGCTTCTCCTCCAAGGTCTTGATCAGCACTCGCTCGACCATCTCGCCTGTGATCGTGGGCGGCACTCCCGAGCGGTACTCATCGGCCAACCCCGGCAGCCGATCGCGCTGGAAGCGACCACGCCACTTGCACACCGTCTGCGGCGACGTGCCCACCTCCCGGGCCACCGCCTGGTTGGTCTTGCCCTCGGCACAGGCGAGCACGATGCGCGTGCGCATGGCCAGGGACTGCGTGGTGCAAGGGCGGCGTGCCCATCGCTCCAGCGTCTGCCTCTCCTCACCGCTGAGTTCCACCGCTGCGGTCGGTCTGCCTCGTCTGGCTGCCATGACCACCATCATCATCGGTTACCACAGATTACTCAACCGATCTTTGGGACAGGAGACTAGTACTGACCGGCGTTAATCCGTGACCCATGCGGAGGGGTCATTGAGATAGGTGCCGCAGGCGCAGTCGAGGGCCTGCTCGGGCGTCCCGACGGGGGAGCCAGAGGGAAGGAAAGAGTCCTCATACTTTTCGCTGCTGGCGGCATAGAAGGCGAAGCCCCACTCACTCGCGTAGCCCGCGTAGCGAAGCCGGCAGAGCGGCCACACGTCGCCGTCCGGCATCACCCCGTCCACGTAGGCGAAGCCAGCGCGCGGAACCGGACCTTGACCGCCTCCAATTGGGGCCACCGCTCACGCCGACGCTGATTCAGGCGCTGCTGCAGCGACGACTTGGTGCTGTCCGGGATCGAGCCTCCCGACCGCGAGGGCTGGCGCATGGACATCCGTTCTGCGTGAAATCGACCTCGGTTGGTGTCAAAAGTGGTGTCAAATTAGCAAATACGACGAATAATCCCGTTGATTTGAACTGGATTCCGGGTCCCTCCGACGCCATGGCATCGGGTTCGAAGCCCGTCTCCCACTCCATTCCTTTTCCGGCTCTTCGGAATCTGACGGGGAAGCCGGTCTCACCGGACCACCATCGAGCCAAGCACGCGCCAGTTCGGCTTGCCGGCGTAGATGCGGTAGTTATGGAAGTTGCGGAACCCGAACGCGATCCTTTTGATGCGCTTGATCAGGTTGGTGAGGGCCTCGGTTGGGCCGTTGCTCATCCTTGTGGGGGGGTAGTTGCAGATCTTCTCGAACCACTGGCCGATGGTCGCGCCCAGCCTCCGCACCTGGGGCGACATCTCGCACCGGCAACAGTGGTCCTGGAGGTCGGCCAGCATCGTGCGTGCCTCCTCGAGCCGGGTACAGCGATAGAACTCACGTAGCCGTCCCTTGACCCGGTAGGCGAATGCAACCTCGGCGTTGGGGTCTCCGAGTCGAAGCAGGGAGGCGAGCCTGGTGGCCGCTTCCTGGCTGAGGTGCTCCTCGCCCATGAGCAGCACGCGGCGGGCTCGGTAGAGCGGGTCGTCCCGCCGGCCGCGATGGCCGAACGCAGTTGCGCAGCGGGACATGAAATCTTGAGCCCCCTGTGGCACAATCCGGACGCTGGAGCAGCGTCGACAGCAGTAGAGGCCATGCTGGGAGGCCAACCTAGGAGATTGTGATGCCCGTCACTATCGAAGAGATAGTCACCATTAACCCCGCCACCGAAGCCGAGATCCACCGCTATCCCGCTATGTCGGAAGCCGAGGTCGGCGCGGTGCTGGACTCCGTCCACCGCAGCTCCACGGGCTGGCGCAACGTCCCCATGTCCCGCCGCACCGAGCTCATGCACGCGGCCGCGGCCGTGCTACGAAGTCGTGTCGATGAGTTCGCCTGGATGATCACCGACGAGATGGGCAAGGCGATCACCGAGGCTCATGCCGAGATTCAGAAATGCGCCACCAGCTTTGACCACTTTGCCGACCATGCCGCGGAGTTCCTAGCCGATCAGGACGCACCGTCGGACGGAACGCGGAGCTTTGTGGCCTTCGAGCCTCTCGGCACGGTGCTCGCGATCATGCCCTGGAACTTCCCCTTCTGGCAGGTGACGCGCTTTGCTGTGCCGGCCCTGATGGCGGGCAACACCGCAGTGCTGAAGCACGCCAGCAACACCACCGGGTGCGCCCTCGCCATCGAAGCTGTCTTCCGCGAGGCGGGCTTCCCGGATTCGGTATTCCGCACCCTTGTGATCCCAGGCACACGGGTTCGTCCGGTCATCGAGGACCGCAGGATCGTCGCCGTCACTCTCACCGGCAGCGACGCCGCGGGTGCCCAGGTGGCCGAGTCGGCCGGCCGCTGCCTCAAGAAGTCGGTGATGGAGCTCGGCGGCTCGGATGCGTTCGTGGTCCTCGAAGACGCCGACGTCGAGGCGGCGGCGAAGGTAGGTGTGCGGTCGCGATTCCAGAACTGCGGACAGAGCTGCATCGCCGCGAAGCGATTCATCGTGGTGGAGCAGGTCGCCGACCGGTTCGAGGAAGCCTTCGTCGAAGCGGCCCGGCAACTCCAGGTAGGTGATCCCACCGACTCGGAGACTCAGATGGGGCCGTTGGCCCGCGAGGATCTCCGCGAGGAACTGGATCGCCAGGTCCAACAGTCGCTGGCCGCGGGGGCGCGTCTGCTCACAGGTGGACGGCGCCTGGACCGCCCGGGCTGGTTCTTCGAGCCCGCCGTGCTCGCCGGCTGCGCTCCAGGTATGCCTGCCTTCGACGAGGAGACCTTCGGCCCGATGGCGGCGATGCTCCGGGTTTCCGACGAGGACCAGGCACGCGACCTCGCCAACCACTCGGCCTTTGGTCTGGGCGGCAACGTCTGGACGGGGGACGTCGAGCGTGGAATCCGTTTTGCCCGAGGCCTGGAGACAGGCGGTGTCTTCATCAACGGCATGACCCACTCCGACCCTCGTCTGCCCTTCGGCGGGGTGAAGCGCAGCGGCTACGGCCGCGAGTTGCACGCCTTCGGCATCCGCGAGTTCGTCAACATCAAGACTGTCTGGGCGGGCTGACGTCGACCACCGGTACGTCGAACCGGGCCAGTTCCCCGGCCCAACGTCCGACCGAGGTGACGGTACATCGTCTGCCGCGTTGCTCCGAACTCGGCGCTACTCCCTCACGCCGCTCGCCTCGGCGGTCTGGATCATCTTCCGGAGCAGCTCCAGCACCGCCTTGCCGGACGCGAGATCCATCTCGAGCGCGATGCGGGAGTCAGTGCCCAGATCGTAGTTGGTGAAGTCGATCAGCAGCGAGTGCTCGTTCCTGCTGTGAGACGAATGGTCAAAACCGATTGTCGCCTTTGTGACCGGGAACCATTCGACGTTGCGCTTTCCCACGCCGTCTATCGCAGCTGAGCTCGTGAATCCTGTGCACATGGACCCGACTCTCCTCGTGGTTCAGTTTTGAAGGTTCTTCACGAAGAAGGCGAAGACCCTGTTCCAGCCATCCATCGCCTGTGCCTGCCGGTACATGGGCGTGTGATAGTAGAAAAAACCATGGCCCGCGCCGTCGTAGCGGCGGAACTCGTAGTTCTTGCCAAGCCTCTTGAGTTCCGCCTCGTGCGTGTCGACCTGCTCCGGAGTCGGTGACTGGTCGTCATTGCCGAAAAGCCCCAGGAGCGGAGCGTCGAGGTCCCTGGTGTAGTCGATCGGCGCAACGGGGCGTTGGGGCGTTAGCTGATCGGCCGCCATCACGACCCCGCCTCCCCATAGGTCGGCTACAGCGTCAAAGCCCTTCACGCGGGATGCAACCAGCAGCGCGTGGCGGCCGCCGGAGCAGGTCCCCATGATCCCGACCTTGCCGTTGGAGTTGGGCAACGCCTTCAGCCACTCCATCGAGGCCCGGCAGTCAGCGACGACGAGATCGTCGATCGCGCCCCCTTCAGCGCGCGCCTTCGCCGTGACGTCGTCGGGAAGACCATGACCGAACCTGCAGTAGAGGTCGGGGCAGATCACGTTGTACCCATGACGGGCCAGCCGCTCCGCGAACTCCTGGTAGATCTCGTCCCAGCCCGGCATGTGGTGAGCCAGCACGATCCCGGGAAAGGGGCCATCGCCCCGAGGGCGGGCCACATACGCATGGATCTGGTCGCCGTTCCCGCCGACCATCGTGATGATCTCGGTGCTGATCGACACCTGGCCGTCAGTGCGAAACGAATTCCACATGGTTCACCCCTTTCCAACTTGCCCGGCCGGCGTCCGAGCTCGGGGACCTCTTGGTCTCTAAGGTTCCTCAGCGGTTAGGCTAAACCTGCATTGCTGACGATCGATGCGCAAGTCCACGCTTACGAGCCTAACCACGCGGGGCGCCCATGGGTCGGCTTCCTGCAGGGTCCGCCGGAAGTCACGGGCGACCAGATGGTGGCTGCGATGGACGAGGTCGCAGTTGACGGCGCCATTCTGGTTTCGCCCTTCAACTTGTACGGCTTCGACGCCAGCTATGCGCTCCAGGTGCAGGTCGAGCACCCTGACCGCTTCGCGTTGGTCAAGCCGGTCGACCCGACCGACCCGGCGGTGGCTGAGACGATTGCCGATTGGGCGAACACGCCTGGGACGGTCGGCGTTCGCATCTTGTTGGACCGCGACCGGTCTCCAGATGCTGCGCTCAACCGCGTCCTGGGGGCTGCCGCACGGCATTCCCTTACGGTCAATCTCCTCGCCTGGGGTCGGCTCGATCAGGTCCGCAGGCTGGCCGCAGCCAATCCCGAGACGCACCTGGTCATCGACCACCTCGGACTCCAGCAGCCGTTCGAACCGCCGGTCCCTTCCGAGCCGTTCGCCGAGTTGCCCAAGGTGCTGGCCCTCGCTGCCTTTTCCAATGTCGCGATCAAGATCAGCGGCGCTTGCACGCTCTCGCGCACAGGGTTCCCGTATCCGGATATGTGGGATCCCCTCGGGCGCATCTTCGACGCCTTCGGACTGGATCGCTGCATGTGGGGTACTGACTGGACGCGGGCAGTCGCCCTCTTGACTTATGCCCAAGGCGTCGAGGCATTCCGCGTGACCGACCGTCTCTCCGACAGCGACCGCGCCAGGCTGATGGGAGGTACGCTCACGCGCATTTACCATTGGGCGCCCGCGATATAGGACACTCGTCCGTAGGCGCGGCAATTGGCAGGATGGCCGAGCCGGTGTGACGGCGCGCCCGAGGCCGAGCTTGGCGCGAGAGATACGTGTGCATGCCGGCGCCGGCCGGTGGCGAAATAGCCTCAAGATGCCATCGGGCGGGCGGCGGAAGGCGTTGCTGGGGCGGTTGGCCCGGTTTGGTTGGTCCTTCGAGTTCGGGGAGATGATGGGGATCCATCATCGGAGCCGGCAGAGGGATCGGCAAGGCGATAGCGGAGCGCTTCGCTCGTCGCGGTGCGCGGGTGCTCCTGAATGACGTGGCGGAGGAGCGGGTCACGGCCGCGGCACGGGAGCTGAGGGACGTGGAGGAGGTGCACGCGGTCGCCGGCAACGTTGCCGAGGTGGATGACCACACCGCTTCGGGTTCACCCCAGGGCCAGGTCCGCCACGACCACGGCGTGATCACTCCCGGTAGCCATTCCCTCGTCGTACAGGTACCGGACATCCTTGACCGACCAATGGTCGCGGATCCAGATTGAGTCGAAGCGTCTGGGCGTCCCGGGATGGCCCTGGCGCACTCCCGTCCGGTGGGATATCTGGAGCGGACCGTCGGGCCTCTGTCCAAGGAGCTCCTGCAACTGGTCGGGATGATCCTCGAGCCACACGCGAAGCGCGTCCCTCAGCGGGTGAACCTTGTCCGGCCCCCATAACGCGTCATCACCGCGAAGCTCGCTCAGCCGTGAATCGCCCGTATGCCAGTGGGTCCGAATCCTCTCGAAGTCAAGTGCATCCACCTTCGGGAGTGTTTGCGTCTGCACCCGGTATGGCCGGTCCCTCGACCGCTGACAGCCATTCGGCGAAGGCCAACGCCTGCCTGACCTTTTCGATGCCCCAACTCACGCCTGGTGGGGCGTGGTACGAGGCGACCGTGAAGTCTTTCGCGCCGACCGTCACCACTGCGCGCGCCACCCGCTCTGGGAACCCAACATCCAATTGCGGTAGTTGTTGCCCAGTCGTCCGAGAACCTCCGGCAACAACCGCCCCGAAGGTCAATCGTCGAGGGGCAGGAAGTTCGACTAGGCCCGTCGCTGTCAGCCAGCCGAGGCCGGATTCGAGCTCCCACGTCTTCATGGAGGTCGGGTTGACCTCCTGAAGGCAGGCGATGTCAGGTGAAAGATTGGCAACCAACGCCGCCTGCCGGGCCGCGGCAGGTCCAACGCGCATCCGCAGATTCCAGCTGATGACCCGGATATGAACCTGTGGTCCCATCGTCGCTACCTGTCCACGTCTAAGCGCGGCGGGCGAATTGCCCCAGCACGGCGGCGGCAGTCACCGCCGTTCCGCTCGAGCAGTAATCGGGCCGCGGCCCCTTCAGCGTAGCGTCCGGATACCGCCCGCGGGCATCAGTGATCGCCCGGAGCACCGTCGCACGATACGAGGCCGTTACCGGGCTGGGCAAGGTGCAACCGGCGAGCGCACCGCTCAGCCAAGTCGCGGCGACGCCTCACCCGGCGAACGACCGACATTGGATCCGCCGAGCGTGGCTCGCAAACTGTCCGGATTGGGGTGTCTTCCGGCAGCGTAACGTGCGTTTGGGTAGCAGAGTGCGGATCTTCCCATGAGCGGCTCGCCAATCGGCGTACAGGACCTGGCAGGCATCCAGCGCGCGCAGCTGGAGGGTGGCTGGGTCTCACTGATCTCCATCGACCAGCTGCCGTCATTGATCCAGAATTTGAACGCCACCGCTCAGAGAGCGCGGACGGAGAGCTCCGGCCTGGCCGAGCAGAGCACGGCCACCCTGGCCCAGAGCGGCGTGATGCTCGCGTATCGCTGGCAGGCGTGGCCGGCGCAGCCCTTCTACGACCCGATCCGGAGGATGGTCTCGCTCCAGGTCAGGGAGCATGACCTGAACGGCGAGGTCGCGGACCTACAGGCAACGCACTACAAGGGCCTCGGCGGCGTACGGCAACGGATGCACGACCGGAAAGAGGTGGCAGCGCTGGAGCAGCAGGTCGCACCTGTCACGAACGAGCTCCAGGAGCTGTCCCTCCAGCTCGCCCGAGCCGCGCCCCCGACGCACGTGCCGGAGGTAGAGCAGCTCCGAAGCCAGGCCGCTTCGCTGGTTCAACGTTCGCAGGAGTGCGCGCAGAGGGCTCATCAGGATGCCGCGGCAGCCTCCACGCTCTCAGAGTAGCTCGCCCGACGTCGCGAGGCGGAGCGTCAGCTTGGATTCGACGCGCTCTACCTGGCGGCAAAGGCGGAGACCGACGGCCTGGACCCGGTTGTTTCGCCGCTCGTCACCAGACGGGGTGAGCAGGCCAACTACGTCACGCCGGCGCGGCTGGCACGCATGGCCCAGCGGACCCACTATGTGGGAGGCAGCCAGGGGTTCAGCGTCCCCGTCGGCCACACTGGCATCCGCTACCGTGTCGGCGCTTTCAGCGGCCAGGCGGTCCAGTGTATTGCCCCAGGTTTTTTGGAGATCTTGGCGCTTGGAGCAATGTCCACGCGATGACCGCGCAGAATCGAGTATAGAGGAAGCGGTAGAGCTTCCTTGAGTGTGCCGCTCCGCGGCCATCCTCCCCCCGAGCCATCTCGGTGGAGGGTCTGGGGAACAGCATTTCAGGCGACCGCTCGGACCCGTTCCCGCCACAGCTGCTCATACTCCGCCGGCGGCAGGTTGTCGGCCGCGCTGTGCAGGCGCCGGTGGTTCCACCAGTCCACCCACTCGGCGGTCCCCATCTCGACTTGGACCGCACCGCGCCACGGCCCCCGGCGGTTGATGAGCTCGGCCTTGTAGAGGCTGTGGACGCTCTCCGCGACCGCGTTGTCGTAGGCATCGCCCTGGGAGCCCACCGACCGCACCCCGCCCGCCTCCGCCAGCCGCTCTGTGTAGCGGATCGACAGATACTGTCCGCCACGGTCGGAATGGTGGACGAGGCCCTCCAGATCATCATGGCGACCCCGCTGCCAGAGTGCCATCTCGAGCGCGTCCAGGGCCAGCTCGGTGTGCAGTGAGGTGGAGGTCCGCCAGCCCACGATGTAGCGGCTGAAGAGGTCGGTGAGGAAGGCCGCGTAGACGAAGCCGGCCTGAGTCCCCACGTAGGTCAGGTCGGCGACCCAGATCCGGTTCGGCGCCATCGCCGTGAACTTGCGATCCACGAGATCCGTGGGCCTCTCGGCGAGTTCGTCCAGGATCGTGGTCCGGGCCGTCTTGCCCCGCACCACGCCCTCCAGGCCCAGCTCACGCATCAACCGCGCCACCCGCTCCCGACCGGCATCGATGCCCTCGCGGTGTAGCTGCCGCCAGACCTTCTCGATGCCGTACACGCCGAAGTTGTCTGCGTGCACACGCTCGATCTCCGCCTTCAGCTCGGCGTCGCGCCGCTGTCGAGGCGACGGCGGTCGCGCGACCGCCGCGTAGTAGGTGGACGGGGCGACCTCCAGCACCTGGCAGATCGGCTCGACTCCGTAGGCGTCTTTGTGCGCCTCGATGTAGCGGGTCATCTCATGCGTCGGCCGTCGAGCTCGGCCGCGAAGAAAGCGGAGGCGCTCCTGAGAATCTCGTTGGCGCGCCGCAACTCCCGGTTCTCCTTCTCCAGCTCAGCCACGCGTCGGCGCTCCTCGCTCGTCACCCCAGAACGCCGACCCTCGTCGACCTCCGCCTGCTTGACCCAGCTCCGGAGCGACTCAACGCCGATCCCAAGTTGGCGCGCCACCCGCGGGAGGACGCCCGTCCGCGTGCCGTCGGCAGCGATCGCCTCATGCACCATCCGGACTGCGCGCTCCCGCAGTTCCAGCGGGTACCGCCGCTGGCTCGGATGCTTCTTCTGTTCTGACATGGAACTCCTCCCATTCCCAAGCGGAGGAGTCTCCAATCATCCTGGGGCAGTCCACAGACCCAGTATCTAAAGACGCTCGACACGGGCTTGGTGGTGGTCAGCAACCAGCGGTTCGCGTTCATGGGCACACAAAAGTCGGTTGCGTTTCCGCTGGCGAAGATCCTTCACGTCGAGGCGTACTCGGACGGCGCGGCGGTCTTCCGTGAAGGTCGAGAAAACGCCGACATCTTCCACGGCGTTCAGCACCCCGGGGAGATGCTCTTCTACATCAACTGGTTTCTCCAGCGGGCCGGAGGCGACGTGCCGGGGGATTAGGAGGAGACCGCGGATCCGGCGCTCGATAGCCCGATGCGGAGTAGGCGGGGCCAAGCGTTTGACCTACCAACGGTTCGCCACTCTTAACCGATGACTCCATTCAGATACCGGGCTACGGCTACTGAAGCTAAGGATTCCATGACAATCCAGGAGCCGAAGTGGCGCACGATCCTTGGCATCCAGGGAAGGCGGCGCCCGGTAGAGAATGCGTCCGAGGTAGGCTCGCCCTGAGGTCTCCTGAGCCGATCCGGACCCCGCGATTTCCTGGCCTCCCGCTCCGGATCCGCGAGGGTCATCGCCGCCTCTACTCGAGCAGCAGCCGCCACGGGCCTCCTTGGCGACAGCGTCAGGGTGTCCGCTCGTCAGCGATTACGCCCGACCCGTCCTCGCCCCGTATGAAGCCGGCGACTTCCCCGGCTCGGCAAGGCGCAGCCGGCGATCGTGGAGCGTCAACCAGCTCGCCGCGCCGCCGGATCCGCATCGCGCTCGCTCCGGTGACGGATGGACCCACCCACGGGATCCACCTCGACCTCGGACAGCTCGCCAACGAGGGGCACAATAGTCCTCGAGGAACATTTGTAGTGGATCACCACATTCCCCTGGCACCGCTCCCGACCTCGGTGCTCACCCTGCTCGCTGAGCATCCGATGCATCCCTACGAGGCGACCTATCACTTCCGCGTGCGCCACGTCAAGGACTATGTCAAGGTCCGCACCGGATCTCTCTACCATGCCTTCGAACAGCTGCACCGCAGGGGCTTGATCGAGCCGGCTGAAGTGTGGCGAGAGGGGCGCCGCCCCGAGCGGACCGTATACCGGATCACCGAGACAGGGCGTGCGGTCTTGGAGGAGAGCGTGGCGCGGTTGATCAGCGAACCGGTCAACGAGTACACCGCCTTCGAAGCCGGGCTTGTCAACCTGCCTCATCTGCCGAAGAGCGAGGTGGTGCGCTTGCTGCGCGAGCGCGCGATCCGCGTGCGGGCGCGCGCTATCCAGCATCAGACAATGCTCCAGGGAAATCTGGAGGACGGCCTCCCCCTCCTCTTCCAACTCGAGGTCGACAGCCAGATCGACAGCTGCACGTCACAGGCCGCCTGGTGCGATCGGACCGCTGACGCCATCGACCGGGGCGACATCCCCTGGCCCACCCGTCGCGACCTGGAGCGATTGACCAACACCCGGCGGCCGCCGGAACCGGGGGTCGCCGAAGAGTCCGCTCGAGCTCGGGACGGAGTCGCCCAGTGAGGAGTCTGCGCAACAACCCCTGGGCGGTCCTCGTCGTGCTCTGTCTCGGGTTCTTCATGGTCCTGCTCGACCTGACGATAGTCAACATCGCGATCCCTTCGATCATCCGGGACCTGAAGGCGGAGCTCGACCAGGTCCTGTGGGTCGTCAACGCCTACACCTTGACCTACGCCGTGCTGCTGATCACCGCCAGCCGCCTCGGCGACCGCTTCGGCCAGCGGAACCTGTTCGTGATCGGGTTGGCGGTGTTCACCCTGTCGTCCGCGGCCTGCGGTCTGTCACAGACGCCCGACGAGCTGATCGGGTTCCGGGTCGCGCAGGCGATCGGTGGCGCCCTCTTGACGCCGCAGACGACGGCCATCATCACGACCATCTTCCCGCCGCAGGCACGTGGTGCCGCGTTCGGCATCTGGGGTGCGATCGCCGGCGTCGCAACCACGGTCGGGCCCATCGTCGGCGGCCTGCTCGTGACCTACGTCAGCTGGCGCTGGATCTTCTATGTCAACGTCCCCATCGGGGTGATTACGGCCGCACTCGCTCTCTATCTGATCCCCAACCGGCGCTCGGAGCGCTATTCGCCGCTCGCCCTGGTCAGCGTGCTGCTCGCCTCAGCCGGCCTCTTCTGCATCTGCTTCGGGCTGATCCAGGGGCAGCGCTACAACTGGGGAACGGTGACCCACGTCGCCGGCCTGCCCCTGACGATCCCTGAAATCCTGATCGCCGGTGCCGCCCTGCTCATCCTCTTCTTCCTCTGGGACGCCCGCCAGACGTCACCCCTGGTTCCTCACGAGCTGCTGAAGAACCGCAACTTCTCGATCACCTCGGGCATGTCGGCGATGTTGAACTTCGGCTTGATCGGGATGTTTCTGCCCTTCGCGATCTTCCTGCAGTCGGCGCTTGGGTTCAGCGCCATCAAGGCTGGGCTGGTGCTGCTGCCGATGTCGATGGCCTCCATGGTGACGGCACCCTTCGCCGGCCGTCTCGCAGATCGCTTCGGCGGCAAGTATCTGATCATGGGCGGGATGTTCGGCTTTGCGCTCGGCATGATCCTCATCGACTTGCAGGCGAGCACCTCCACCAACTTCCTGACCGTGCTTCCCGGCGCAGTCGTCGCTGGGCTGGGCATGGGGTTCACCTTCTCACCACTGGTGACGACCGCGATGCGAGAGGTCCCCCGGCCACTGAGCGGTGCAGCTTCCGGTCTCTACAACACGATCCGTCAGCTCGGCGGCGCGATCGGCGGCGCGGTGATCGGCGCCGTGCTCCAAGTGCAGCTGACCAGCTCACTCCACGACCAGGCGGTGACGCAGTCGGCGGCGCTGCCACCGGCTTTCCGAGCACCCTTCGTCAGCGCTTTTACCAACGCCGGCAGCGGTGTCCTCAACAGTGGCGTGCCGTCGAGTTCATCGTCCCACGTCCCGCCGGCGGTGGCAGCGGAGCTCGCTCACCTCGCGCAGAAGGTGTTCGAGCTCGGCTACATCGACGCCATGCGGACGACCCTCCTGATCCCGATTGCGGCGCTGCTCATCGGGTCGATCTCCGCCCTCGGCCTCACGAGGTACGTAAGCGCGCACCCCACGCTGCGGAATGAGAAGCTGCGCGTGCTGGTCGCCGCCACCGCCTATGTCAGCACCAGGCGGCAGGGTCGGGACTCGCGTGCTGCTACCGCGCTTCTGGCCACCACGCTCCGCGCCTACCTGCAGTCATCGCCGGCGTCCAGCCTTGGCGGAACTGGCACGGGTCGCGGCGGTTCGAACGGAACGTCCGCCGCGGACGCGCCTGCGCCAAGCGCTTCGAGGATGGCAGGGCAAGGTGGCACGGGTGCGGAGCGCCAGCAGACAGCGAGCGTCGGCGGACCGTACCAGGTCGAGCCCGAGGAAAGCGTGGTTGACCAAGCGTTGCTCCAGTTGGCGTACCGGCTGATTGCCGAAGGGCAAGAGGACGAAGGTCCGGGCAAGATTCCCGGCTCGCCCGCCCCAGAGGGATAGTGCTGCAACGTGTTTACATCGCAGACGAGGGTCGCGATATGAGCGCCACCGCGAACGGCGTCCCCGGTGATGAACAGCGACCGCGCGATCTCCCGATTTGACCGGCCTTCAGAGGCGACCCGGGCCACGCGAAGCTCGCTCGGGTCTGAAGGCGAGTGAGGCGGACGTCGAGCCCCCACCTCCACGAGAAACCCATGAAACAAAGACCGTGGAACCTCCACGATGTCAACCAGGCCGGCCCCGTCGACTATTGCATGTAGAGCCCTTGGGCGCTCGCCTCTTGACCCGGAGCCGATTATTGCCCATTCCGGCGAATCCGGGAGGTCATTCCGCTGAATCCGGGCACCTCCTGGTCGGAGGTCGCGTGAGCGACCGACGCAAGGGCCGTTACCCCTTGATGATCACCTCCTTGTCACTGGTCTCCGGATAGTCTCGCACGCGCTCCGTGGGGAGGTCCCATGGGTCGCGGCAGCCGCTCATCGGCCCTCTACGTGCTTCCTGTCGTCTCGGTCTCGAGGGGTAGACGGAGGGGAGGCATGATTCGGCGGGTTTTGACTGCCGTCAGGGGCACTCCCGGTCGGGGTGACCGCCGTTCTCGAGCCTCTGAGGGACTCGTGACCGCGCAGCTCGATGCGATGCGCGTTGTGGACGAGCCGGTCGAGGATGGCGTCGGCTATGGTGGCATCACCGAGTGCCTCGTGCCAGTGCTTCACTGGCATCTGGCTGGTGATGATGGTCGAGCGGCGTTGGGTGCGGTCCTCGATGACCTCCAGCAGGTCGGCCGACTGCTGGCCGGACAGCGGTTGCATCGCGAAGTCGTCAAGGACCAGGACACCGATGCGGGCCCAGCCGGCGAGCAGCCTGGGCATGCGCCCATCTACGCGTGCGACGGCGAGCTCGTCGACCATGCGAGGGAAGCGCATGTAGAGCGCGGTGTGGCCTTTGCGGATGGCGGCCTCGGCGAGTGCGCATCCGATGTAGGTCTTCCCAAGCCCAGTGGCGCCGATGACCAGGATGTTCTGGTGGGCGTCGACCCAGCGCGACTCCGTCAGCTCAAGGATCAGTGCACGGTTCAGTCCCCGCGGGGCATGGAAGTCGATGTCCTCGAGGCAGGCCTGGTCGCGCAGCCGCGCCGCCTTGAGGTAGCGGCGCAGGCGACGGTTCTCGCGCTCCTGCAACTCAGTGTCGACGAGCATGCCGAGCCGGTCGTCGAAGCCGAGCGCTTGATAGTCGGCGCGCTCCATCTGCTCTTGGTAGGCGCGCGACATGCCGAGCAGGTTGAGGTCGCACAACTTGTCGAGGGTGGGGCTGGTCAGCATCGTGTTCTCCTCCTCACTGGTAGTAGTCGGGGCCACGCAGGTTCTCGTGGTGACGACGGTCGAGGGGTCTGCCACCGCGTTCGGGCAGGGGCTTGCGGTCGAGCCCGTTCTTCAAGATCGACTCGACGCTGCGGTAGCTCAGCGCACGCACGCTCAGGGCCCGACGGCAGGCGGCCTCCAGCCGCGGCTCGCCGTAGCGCTTGCCGAGGCGGATGATGCCGAGGCAGGTGCGGTAGCCCTGCTCGGGATGCGGGCGCGATTCCATGACGCCCTTGACCATGGCGGCGGTCTCGGGTCCGGTCTTCTCGGCCCAGCTGACGATGCGTTCGGGCGGCCATTCGAGATGGCGGCGGTGCGATTCCGGGCGGTGGGCGGGGTCGGTGGTGTGCCGGCCGCGGACGTAGCTCCGCAGGTGGCTGGCGATACGGCGGCCGCGCAGGAAGATCTCGACCACCGAGGCGGTGAGCCGGATATCGACGCGCTCGCCGGTGTGCTGGTAGGGGACCGAATAGTAGTGGCCGTCGACCTCAACGTGATAATCGATGTGCACCTTCTTCCCGCGCTGGAAGACAGCGAACTCATAGGGCCGGGTCGGCAACGATCGCAACGCCGCCCTCTCGACCTCGTCGAACACGCTCTGTCGCGAGCCCGGCAGCTTCTTGAACGGTTTCAGGTTGGCGGTGACCACGAGACGGCGTATCTCGACGTTGAGCCCGCCCAGCGAGTAAAAGCGGTGGTTGCGCAGCCGGGCCAAAATCCAGCGTTCGACCACCAACACTGCCGACTCCGCCTTGGCCTTGTCGCGCGGCTTGTACGGTCTCGCCGGGACCACGGCCACGCCAAAGTGGGCGGCCATGTCGAGGTAGGACTCGTTGACGATGGGCTCGTAGCGGTGGGCCTTGGTGACGCCGGCGGGAAGGTTGTCCGGCACGGCGATCTCCGGGCACCCGCCATAGAAAGTGAAGGCGTGGGCATGAGCGTTCACCCAGGGCACCAGCTGCTGGGACGGCAGCGCTTCCGCGTAGATGTAGTTGCTGGCCCCGAGCACGCTGACGAAGATCTGCGCCTCCATCACCACGGTCTCGGTCTCGCGGTCGTGGATGGGGACGGTCTCGCCGGGGAAGTCGACGAACATCTTTTGCCCCGCCACGTAGTCCTGCCGGAGCACCACATCCAGGCGCCGACGCCAGGCGTGGTAGTGGCGGCAGAACTGGCTGTACTGGTAGCCGTCGGGGTGCTCCTCGAGGTACTCGAGGTGGAGCAACTGCAGGGTCACGCCCTTGCGCCGCAGCTCCTTCTTGACGTACGTCCAGTCGGGCAGCGGACGGGTGAGCGGCGGCGGCCCCGCCGACACGAACATCCGGCGCTCGAGCTCGCGGTCATCGACCTCCTTCGGCAGCGGCCAGACCGCCAAGCCGGCAGCGGCCGCCCGCTTCAGGTAGTCGTAGATCGTCGCCTCGGGGACGCCCGTGATCTGCCTCACTCGGCGCTGACTCAGGCGTTCGCCCAGGGTCAGGCGCAGGACTTCTCGAATCTTCCGCATGACGACGCGGGGACGGGGCATCGGTATCGCTCCTCAACGTTGGCTGGGACGTTGATGGGAGCGTGCCGAGCCCCGGCTACCTCACGCCGGCGCTACGCGAGAGCCTCCTTCCAGGGGTGCCCGGATTCGTCGGAACGGGTGCCCGGATTCAATCGGAACAGGTGCCCGGATTCCGTCGGAATACGCACGGCCGACGCGGATAGTCCCGTAGGTGGCGGGGGACCGCGTCCGGGTAAGCGGCCACCTGCTTGGGGCCGGGCCAGAGATCGCTGTCGACCAGCACCGTCGCGTCATCGGGGAAATCCGAGCTCTTGGAGGGACTTGCGGCCGAGAGCGAGGACGACAGCGAGCAGACGAGATGATCGACGCCGCCACCGGGGAGGCCGCCGAGATCGTCGGGACGAGGGCTGCCTGTGCCGCCACCGGGGTCGCTCAGGCCAGCTACTACCGCCGTCACCGGCAGAGCCCGAGGCCGGAGCATGCGCCGCGCGGGGAGCGCCGCCGGCAGCCGCGAGCCCTGAGCCTGCAGGAGCGGGTGGAGATCAAGGCGGTGCTCGATTCCGAGCGCTTCCGCGACGAGAGCCCGGCCGCGGTGTACGCGACGCTGCTCGACGAGGGGCGCTATCTGAGTTCGATCTCGACCATGTACCGGGTGCTGCGCGAGGCCGGCGAGGTGCGCGAGCGCCGTCGCCAGGCGAGCCCTCCAGCAACGGTCAAGCCGGAGCTGGTGGCGCAGCGGCCGAACCAGGTCTGGTCTTGGGACATCAGCAAGCTGCTGGGGCCGCAGAAGTGGACCTACTACTACCTCTACGTGGTGATCGACATCTACAGCCGCCGGGTGGTGGGCTGGCTGCTCGCCGGGCGGGAGTCGGCGGAGTTGGCCCAGCGGCTGTTGCAGGAGACCATCCGCAAGGAGCGCGTCGACCGCGACCAACTCACCATCCACGCCGACCGCGGCACCTCGATGGCGTCCAAGCCGGTGGCGCTGCTGCTCGCCGACCTTGGGGTGACCAAGAGCCACTCGCGTCCTCACTGCTCCAACGACAACCCCTACTCGGAGGCCCACTTCAAGACGCTGAAGTACCGGTCCCAATTCCCCGAGCGTTTCGGCTCGATCGAGGACGCACGGACCTTCTGTCAGCAGTTCTTCCCTTGGTACAACCAGCGTCACCACCACTCCGGGATCGGCTACCACACGCCGGACGACGTCCACCTGGGGCGGGCGGCCGGCGTCCGCCGGGCGCGGGCAGGAGTGCTCACCGAGGCCTACGCGGCACACCCCGAACGCTTCGTGCGCAAACCGCCTCAACCGCCGACGATCCCGGAGGTGGCGTGGATCAACCAGCCTGAGACCAACCAGGAGAACCCACAAGACACCCCTTGATTCTCACCAGCGGACGCCTCGTAGGGGTTGACATCTTCCGCTGCCACCGCCACCGCCATCCTCGACTGCCTCCTCCGCGCTGTGAGGCCGCGGTCATGAGCGGCGACTCCTACCGGCTCCGCGAGGCTAAAGCAGTGACGTACGCGGACTCCGGAAAAACGGACGCGCTCAGACGGCCCAGGAGGCCCGTAATGAGCTCTCCGCGACCCCGCAACACCTACCCACGAAAGGTCCGCCGGCTACCTCTGACCCGCCGTCAGTGCTCCGGGTGGGGTGGGGAATTCAGATGCCGCAAAGCGGGGACTCTTCCTGACGCTTGACAGTTTTCGGGCGATGCCGGCCGATTGACGGCGGCCCCGGACGACGCGAAGCTGGTCCGGGGGGCTGCTCCCTGGATGCGGTGCCAGCGTCGGCGGTTCACGACTCGTCATCCGGGATCGGTAGCAAGCTCGAGTAGCCCTGCGCATCGATCACCCGGAAGTAGCGGGTCGCTTCGCCCATCGCCCCGATCTCCTTGAACTGGGCACAACACTCTGGCGCGCGCTCGGCCAGCGCCCAGACCTGGTCCGGGATCGGACCTGCCTCCCGCTGACCCGCGGACCACTGACCCGCGGCCCACATATCGATGCCACAAGCCAGGCAGTAGCGGCTGGCTGCCCGGTATCCCGCCGACTCGCCCCCGTACTCGATGTACCGGTCTCCCGGAGCGATGGACTGGGCGCAGTCGGAGTGCCGGCAGTTCCGGTGACCGTTGCCGGGGCACTCGCAGGTACAGGCTCGGCGGGCAGTCCGGTAGGCCGCCGGGTCCATCAGGCGCGGCTTCGGGGCGGCCAGTTCTGCCTCGACCGGATCGAATTCCGCTCGCCTGACGGGGCCTCGCTCGCCCTTCCAAGGAGCAAGCAAAAGCTCGATCTGGTCGGGGGTCAGGGAGAGCTTGCTGCGTCCCACCTCGATCGCCCCCTCCTCCAGGCCGAGCATGGCCTCGAGCCTCTCCCCCAGGGCCTGCAGTTCGTACAACCGTGCGATGTCGCGCTCGAGGTCCTTGCGGCCTGGCATCACGCCCGCTCCCAGTGGGCGCCACCCGCTTCCTCGGCAAAGCGAGCGTCGACCGCACGGAGCTCCGACTCGGGGTGGGCAGGGAGCCCGTCTTCAGTCACCAGACAATCGTCGTCCCCCCGAGCGGGACCGACGATCGTGCAGAACCGGTTCTCGCCCAGCCGCACGGCGTCGCTCGCCTCGGTGGCGGTCGCGGTCGTCATCGTCTCGTTCATGCTTTCACTCGTCGATTCGATCATGACCAGATCTGGGCTATCGAAGCCTTCTCGACGGTCGACCTACGACCCGGGCTCCGTCACCGTCGGATCACTCGCTCGGCCGAGGCCGGCTATCGTCATCGGCGTCCTGAGCTTCATCCCGCCAAGCTGCTCCGCACGAGACCGGCGGTCTGCATCGGGCCGCTGGCTGCAGATCGCCAGCCAAGCGCCTGTCCCTGGGCCACCCCAGCTGCCAAGCGCCAAGAAGTGCTCCAGCTGCGATCGTCGACGAAGGGCGATAAGCTCGTGGAGCCGGTTTCCTAAGAAATCCACCCCCAATCCGATACCGCGCCCCGCCATGGCGCTGGGGCACGCAGTTCGCACCGAAGCCGATATGACGGCGGCCTGGAGCTGCTGCGGCTCGTCACGGACGCCGCCTCGATCCGCACGCTACGGGCCGAAGGTAAACAGGCTCCTCCGGCTTCGATGACGAGGGTCGATGCCGACGGGGTAGGCGGCCTCGGGACGGCGTGAAGAATAATCCGCCCGTGGCCGGGTGACACCACCTCTAACCGCGCTCGGTGCAGACCCCGCATGGCGTACCGTTAGCGCTCGCCGGACCCGAGTGCTAACGCCTTTCACCGGACGTCGGGTTCACCAATCCATGCTCCAGATCCGGAGGTCAAGCATGGCAATACGTCCACTCGGAGATCGGGTCGTCCTGAAGCCGTCGAGCGAGAAGAGCGGCATCGTGCTGCCCGAGACGGCGAAGGAGAAGCCGCAGGAGGGGGTCGTGGAGGCGGTGGGCACCGGTCGCCTGCTCGACAACGGCACGACCGTGCCCCTGGAGCTCAAGAAGGGTGACCGCGTGCTCTACGCGAAGTACGCCCGGAACGAGTTCAAGGTCGATGAGGTCGAGTACCTGATCGTCTCTGAGAAGGACGTCTTGGGCGTCTTTGAGAACGGCAAGTCGAAGTAAGGCGCTAACGAGGTACCCAGAACCAATGGCAAAAGCAGTAGCGTTCGACGTCGAGGCGCGGCAAAGCCTGAAGCGGGGCATTGACATGGTTGCCCAGTCGATCCGCATCACGCTCGGGCCGAAGGGCCGCAACGTCGTCCTGGAGAAGAAGTTCGGCGCGCCGACGGTGACCAACGACGGGGTCACGATCGTGCGCGAGATCGAGCTCAAGGATCCCGCGGAAAACACCGGGGCGCAGCTGCTCCGTGAGGTCGCGACGAAGACGAACGACGTCGCCGGCGACGGGACGACGACGGCGACGATCCTCGCCCAGGCGATGATCTCCGAGGGCTTTCGCAACGTCGCCGCAGGCGCCAACCCGATGCAGCTGAAGGTCGGCATCGAGGCCGCCGTGAAGAGGGTTGTCGAAGAGATCGAGCGCATCTCGGTCCCCGTCAAAGGCCACGAGGACGTCGCCCATATCGCGTCCGTCTCGTCGCAATCCGAGGAGATCGGCGAGCTGATCGCCGAGGCGATGGACAAGGTCGGGAAGGACGGCGTGATTACGGTCGAGGACGGGCAGGGACTGGCGACCGAGCTCGACACTGTCGAGGGCATGCAGTTCGACCGTGGCTACACCTCGCCCTACTTCGTCTCTAACACGGATCGCATGGAGGCCGCCCTCGACGAGCCGTTGATCCTCATCACCGATAGGAGATCTCCTCGGTCCAGGATCTGTTGCCAGTGCTGGAGAAGGTCATCCAACAGGGCAATCCTCTCCTCATCGTGGCCGAGGACGTCGAGGGCGAGGCGCAGGCGACCCTGATCCTGAACAAGCTTCGCGGCACCTTCCAGGTCGTCGCGGTCAAGGCCCCGGGTTTCGGCGACCGCCGCAAGGCGATGCTGGAGGACATGGCGATCCTCACCGGTGGCCAGGTGATCAGCGAGGATCTGGGTCTCAAGCTCGACTCGACGCAGCTCGATCAGCTCGGGAAGGCCCGCCGCGTCACGGTCACCAAGGACGACACAACGATCGTCGAGGGTGCCGGCAGCGCGTCCGACATCCAGGGCCGCATCAAGGCGATCAAGGCGCAGATTGAGGAGACGACCTCGGACTTCGACCGCGAGAAGCTGCAGGAGCGGCTGGCCAAGCTGGCCGGCGGCGTGGCCGTGATCAAGGTCGGCGCGGCAACCGAGGTCGAGCAGAAGGAAAAGAAGCACCGGATGGAGGACGCGCTCTCCGCGACCAAGGCCGGTGTCGAGGAGGGCATCGTCGCCGGCGGCGGCACGGTGCTGCTGCAGGCGCAGAAGACCCTCGACGACGGGCTCGGCTTGGAGGGCGACCAGGCGACGGGCGTCGCGATCGTCCGCCGCGCACTGGAGGAGCCTGTCCGCCAGATCGCGACGAACGCCGGCGAGGAGGGCTCGGTCATTGTCGACCAGGTTCGCAAGGCGAAGGCAGGCCACGGCTGGGACGCGCTTCAGAACAAGTTGGCCGACATGGTGAAGGCCGGTGTCGTGGATCCAGCCAAGGTCACCCGCTCGGCGCTGCAGAATGCAGCTTCGATCGCGGCCATGGTGCTGACCACCGAGGCGGTCGTGACCGAGATCCCGGAAAAGCAGTCGATGCCTCCGGGTGGTGGGGGCATGCCCGACATGATGTAGGCCGCGGCTTCGAGTCGCGGTCAGGCATCTGCGAGACCCCGGGCCATCGGTCCCGGGGTCTTATCGTGTTCGCTCGCCGATCGGCGAATGGCCATTGCCGCCGGCATGCTGGAGTTAACGCTCAGTCGCGGGTACAACCTGACCGGACCCGCTCCTGACCATGCCTTCTGATCATCGACGTCGCGCGAGCCCGGCGTCGATAGGTCGATATGACATCGGTGCATGCCGCGGCGGGTTCAGGAGCGGCTCCGCGGGGCCAATCGCGCTTCCCGGCTTGCGCCGTTCAAACATCGCACGCCGTAACCACCGTTCAGAACAGACGGCCCCCGTCAACCAGTCGACGCTCGCCCACCGGCTCAGACAGAGCCACATTCTGGAACATGGTGACGATGCCGGCCGCTGTGACCTTTGGGTTTCGAAGGTGCACCGCGCCTGGCTTCCAGCCGATCCAGGCAGTGATGACGACTTCGTCATCGCCCTCCTGAACCTCCAGACGATCGATCGATTGCTCCACATTGAAAGTGAGACGGATTCGAACCACCCTCCCGCTCTCGCGCAACTCGAACGGATGCGAGAGCAACGGGGACGGTGCGACGTTAACCAGATTTCTATCCAACCCGCCCCTTCCATGTGACATCCAATCGAAGGTAGCCCCTCTCGCCACCAACGGAAGCCGAAGGGTGCCTGGCCGGTCCGCGGCTTGACCAATCACCTTCGCGCTCCGCGCAGGATGTGTTGCACCTTCCGCCGGCCCCACGCTGCATCTCGAGGGGAGGGCGGAAAGCTGAACGCACGGATTGATAGCTACAACCACCATTTGCCGGCCGCGACGGCGGTCCTCAGAATGCTGCATCCTCGGTGACTTTGAACGGATTTTGGGGTTGCCGGGGCGGCCGCACCAGGACCTCAGGCGCGCCGTCGGCGACGGAGTACGTCGCCGGGCCCACGACGGCTTATGACGGGGATGCCGGTTGCGCAAGAGACCATCAGCAGCCTGGTCCGAGGCGCCGCGGTAGCATCGTTCGATCATGGATTCGTCGCGACACGTCCTGATCACTCGGGATGGTTTGGAGCACCTCAAGCGGCAGCTGGATACGGCACGTTTGCGGCGCGAGGAGGCCGCCCCTCAGTTGCGGGAAACCCTGCAGCCGGGGGACGTCGAAGACAATCCTGAATTTGAGCAAGCCAAGGACGAGCTCGTAGCACTCGATGGTCGCATCAAGCAGCTCGAAGCCGCAATCGACGGCGCGGGGATAATCAAGGACGGACATACCCCGGTCATTGGGCCGGGGTCAACCGTGGAGGTCGAAGACGACCACGGCGCGGTCGTGGTCTACCAGTTGGTCGGAGGGCTCGAGGCAGATCCGGCTAACGGTCGTGTTTCAATTGATCGCCCGGTTGGTCGGGCGCTCATCGGAAAGACGCGAGGCCAACGACTCTCGATTGAGACTCCAGGCGGAGCTGCTCGGTTGACCATCAAATCGATCCGGTAGTCCCGAGGCCAACAACACTCGCATGGGCAGCGGTCGGCGGTAGCCGTTGTTCGGCACTCGCCGAGGTCGCGGTATTCGCAGCGGTAAGTGGTCGAGGGCCGTTCCAGGGCCAGCGTGGAGCCCGCGCTGGATCTCGGCGATGCTTACGCAGTCCAGCTTAGAACTGCCTCGTCGAAGTGGGGTCGGGGCCCGGCTCAGGCGCCGGCGACGTGGCACCGTCGGGTGCGGTCCCGTTGGGCGCCGGGCCCAGCAGCGAGCTGAGCGCGGAGGTCGCCCCGAGCAGCCCCGCCGTCTCCACCGGGACCACGACCTTGGCGTTGTCGCTCGACGCCACCCGGCCCAAAGTGTCCAGCTGGAGCACGGCGATCAGCTCCTTGGTCGGATGCTGCGCCTGGATCGCCGCGTAGGTCTTAGAGATCGCGGCCGCCCGTCCCTCCGCTTCCAGGGCCTGCGCCTCCTTGCTGCCCTCGGCCCGCAGGATGAGAGCCTGCCGGTCCGCCTCGGCCCGCAGGATCCGGGACTGCCGATCGCCCTCGGCCTGGCGGATCGCCGCCTGCTTGGCGCCCTCGGCGATCGTAACCGACGCCTGCTGCTGACCCTCGGCGCGCAGGATCGTGGCGCGCTTTTCCTGCTCGGCCTGCTTCTGCATCGCCATCGCCTGCAGGATCGGCTGTGGCGGCGTGATCTCCTGGATCTGCACCCGGTTCACGCGGATGCCCCACTTGTCCGTCACCGACTCCATCGCGGCTTGCAGCCGGGTGTTGATGAGCTCCTGCTCGCTGAGACACTCGTCGAGGTTCATCGCGCCCATCACCGACCGCAGCGACGTTCGCGCCAGCTGATCGATGGCTAGGAAGTAGTTGCTGACCCCGAACAGCGCCAGCCGGGGGTCCACGACCTGGCTGAAGACGGTGATCAGCACCGCCAGCGACACGTTGTCCTTCGTTATGACGTCGATGCGCTCACCGGTGCGAGGCGTCTCGCGCATGTCGACCAACACCAATCGGTCCACGTACGGCATCAGCGTCGTCAGCCCCGGATTGCGGACCTGATGGAACTGCCCGAGCCGTAGGACCACGCCCACCAGCCCCTGGTTGACAACCCGGATGGTGCGCGCCAGCGACACCACGACGAAGAGGCCGACCAGCACCACTACGGCGAGGATGACCAAGCTGGCCAAGGCCATCACCAGCTACCTCCGATGCGGCGCTCGCGCCGCGCTACTGACCCGGATCATCCGGGTCGGGGTGATCGGACCCCTCCGGGGCTCCGGCAGTGCGGGCGCGTGCGCTGGTTCGACGACCAGCGTCGCCCCGCGAAGTTTGACGATGCGTACCTCGGTGCCGACCTCGATCGGCGTTCCCTCGGCGGAGAGCGCGGGCCAGTTCTCCCCGAAGATCTGAGCGTGCCCACGATGCTGACCACCGTCGATCCGCTTCACCATGACGGCGACGTTGCCGAGCATGGTCTGGGCTCCGCTCAGTGTTCCGGCCGGCACCGGATTGCGGAGCCGGAGCATGACTATGGGACGAACCGCGATCACGCCCAGCCCGGAGGCGACGACGAACCCGCTCAACTGGAGCAGCTCCTGGTTGGGAAGGAAGGCCGCGATGACGGCGGCGACCACGGCGCCGATGGCGACGAACGCCGCATACAGAGAGACGGTCGCGACCTCGGCGATCGCGAACCCGAGCGCCACCACGATCCAGAGCAGCAGCATCGCTACGTCTCCACGAGTGAGAACGCTCCGGCTCCCGAATGGGTCGCCCTCATAACTCGATTGTCATCCCTCTTTGGAAAAGCTGGGGCCGGGGATCTTGCACACTCGTGGACATGAGCCCGGAAGACGCGAGGGGACGCGTGACTCGGGCCCGCGTCGCGACGCTGGCGACGCTGCGGCCGGACGGCACGCCCCACCTGGTCCCCTTCTGCTTCGCGCTCGACGGGGACGCGCTGGTCTCGGCGGTGGACCACAAACCGAAGCGGACGACCCAACTCCAGCGCTTGGCCAATGTCGCCCACGACGACCGCGCGCGGTGCTGGTCGACGAGTACGACGAACGCTGGGACCGGCCCTGGCGGGTGCGGCTGGAGGGATCAGTGCGGGTCCTCCCTTGCAGGGGCCGAGTCCAACCCGCGCGGGCGCTGCCGGTCGCGAAGCATCAGCAATAGCGCGAGCAGCCCCCGTCGGGTCGGTCCTGAGCGTTCAGGATCTGTCGCTGGTCGAGCTGGGGAGGCAACTCCGAGACCAGACGCGCGAGACAGCCGGTCCGGTTCCGGCCCGGACCGAGCGGCATAGGTCACTCGGATGGCTGCGGGCCCCGCGCAGGGGAAGTGGGCGCATCATGGACCTCGAGGTGTGGCAGGAGCTCACGACAGCGATTGAGGCCCACGAGACGCAGCTCCCAGCTCACGACCAGGCACGCCGCGTCGGCGACGAGGAGCTGTTACTCGCGGTGACGCTGGACCGGATGGGGGTCGTCTTCGATCCCCGTGCCCGGGGCCGGTGGTTGGTCCGTCGCGCGGTGGTGGAGGTAGATGCCGAGGCGACCCGATGGGTGCCGCCGAAGACCTCGAGGGGAAACGGTCGCGCTGGGACCGGCATGGCAGCTGGCGGGGTCGCGCGGCCTCGCCGCGCAACAGGAGCCGGCGTTCAGGCTAAAGCGAGCGCTGAATCCGGCCGGCACTCGACGCTCGCGCCTCGACTCGGGATAAGGACCACGCCGGAGTCGCGGCTCCGCCACCCGCGCGGGAACGCCCCCGCTTCCGATTGGGAGGTGGCGGGCGGTACCTCCATGAGGCGAGCGCCACCGATTGCCGGCGGGCTCGGCACGACGGCGGCGGTCGCGGCGTCCCAATAGGATTCAGGTGGTGGAAAAAGGGTCGTGGCGATGCTCGTTTGAGACCCGCGACGAGTCGCGCGTTCACGCCCACTGTGTCCGTTGCGGTCTGATGGTGGCCTTCGACGAGAGGCACCGCGAGCTTTGCATGCTCGAGGTGCATCGCTCGGAGTTGTCGGCCCGCGGCGAGAGCCTGTCGGCGCGGCGGTTGCACACGACCCCGGAAGACGACATCCTCGGGCGCATGCTGAACGTGTTCGGGGCCCCACCGGGCCAAGGCTGAGCATGAATGCTCGCTGTCGTTCATCAACCCCTGCACGTGGCGGCCGTCGGAGGCGGTCACCGGCTGAGAACGGCGACGAGTCGACGTCCCGCACCGGGAGGCCGACTACGAAGCCCGATACTACCGACCTCGTGGATGACGAGCCTGTGCAGGCTGCCGGACGCCATACCGCACACGGTGATGCCGGGAATCACTCATTCGCCGGACCCATGCCTGGGAGTTTCAGGCACTTTCCTTGATGACGGCGACGGTGTTCGAGTCATGGAGCTCGTAGACCGGCGCCCGGCTCTCGCCGTCGATCGTCGCGCGCGTGATCGTGCAGCGCTTGATCTCGGGCCTGGAGGGGATCTCGTACATGGCGTCGAGGAGCGCTTCCTCGATGATCGACTTCAACGCCCGCGCCCCGGTGCCGCGATCCACCGCTCGGTCGGCGATCGCACACAGCGAGTCGGGCTCGAACACCAGCTCCACATTGTCCAGACCGAAGAATTTCTGATACTGCTTGACCAGCGCGTTCTTGGGCTCGGTCAGGATGCGCACGATGTCCGACTCGTTGACCGGGTGGAGCGTGACCACGATCGGCAGCCGCCCGATGAACTCAGGGATGAACCCGTACTTCATCAGGTCCTCCGGCTGCAGGTATTGGAAGATCTCGGAGCGCTCCTGCTTGGTCACCGGAGCGTCCGACGCCCCGAACCCGATCGACCGGCGCCCGATCCGGCGCTCGATAACACGCTCCAGGCCGTCGAAGGCCCCGCCGCAGATGAACAGGATGTTCGTGGTGTTGATCTGGATGAAGTCCTGGTGGGGGTGCTTGCGTCCACCCTGCGGCGGCACGTTCGCCACCGTACCTTCCAGGATCTTGAGGAGCGCCTGTTGGACTCCCTCGCCGGAGACGTCCCGGGTGATCGAGGGGTTGTCCGACTTGCGCGCGATCTTGTCGATCTCGTCGATGTAGATGATTCCCCGCTCCGCCCGGCTGACGTCGAAGTCGGCCGCCTGGATCAGCCGGAGCAGGATGTTCTCCACGTCCTCGCCCACGTAGCCGGCCTCGGTGAGGCTGGTCGCGTCGGCGATCGCGAAGGGAACGTCGAGGATCTTGGCCAGGGTCTGCGCCAGGTACGTCTTCCCGCAGCCGGTCGGCCCCACCATCAGCACGTTCGACTTGGAGAGCTCGACGTCGCCCACCATCTTGCTGGCCTGCACCCGCTTGTAGTGGTTGTAGACCTGCACCGCGAGCACGTGCTTCGCCTTCTCCTGCCCGATCACGTAGGAGTCGAGCTGGGCCGCTATGGATTGCGGGTTGGGGATGAACCCGGTCTTCGCCTTCTTCCGGCCGGCCGACCCATTGTCCTCTTCCAGGACCTCGTGGCAGAGAACGATGCACTGGTCGCAGATGTAGACGCCGGGGCCCGCGACGAGCTTGCGCGCCTGGTCCTGGCCCTTCCCACAGAAGGAGCACCGGGTGTAGCGACCGGGGTCTTCTTTCCCACTCATCGGGGGTTGCAACGCTACGCCGTCGTCGGCAGCCGGGGCGGCCGCGGAGCATGTCGTGGGCCAGCGCGTCGCCTTGCTCCGTACGCGGCATGCGGAGAAGGAGTCGGCGCGCCTCGTGCCGCATCCCCGTCGCAGGGACGGGCGGAGGCCGTCGCTCACTATTGCGAGCCGCGTCGACGAGTATTATGCAGCCTGATCGTAGATGGAGTGTCCATCGTCCCAATAGCTGTCCAAGACGTGCTGGCACATGGTGTCGCATTTTTTCGCATAGAGCGGGCTGGTGAACCTTTCAGGCAGACGCTCTGTGTTTCCTTCACCCCAAGACGAACCGCCGCTGGCGTCTGCTGGTCTTGCGCCAGTCGAGGACGAGCTTGTCGCATTTCAGTTTCGCAAGCAAGTGTTCCGCGACGCGATTCACCTGCCGCTCAACGTCATATGAGAGGGCTGCGTCTGGTCGGGTCAACAGGTCGAAGACAGCCTGCTGATCTTGCGTGAGACCCGGTGACAGCGCACGGGCCACTTCGTGATCGAGGGCGTGGCTGAATTTAACCCACTCATTGAAGAATGTTTAGAAATTAATGCTGCTAACGTTGTCGTCGCCGAAAAAGCTTCTGAAACCGTTCCGCCAGCTCGACCCGGGTCGGATTCAGCTTCGGCAAGGGGCCCCCATTCGGCCGGCGTTGTTCTCGATGAGGTTGTCGTAGGCAAAAGAGTGGGCTGCGATCTTCCGTTGTTCTCTCAGCGGTGGCATTTTGCAGCTCGATTTCGGCTTCGCGCCACGGCGAAAAGGCCGGTGAACCAGGTCCTACTGCCGGCACTCTGGGATCCGTGGAGGGCTTACCTGGCCATGTCCAGGTAGAGCTCCTTCATTCGGGCCGAGGCTCGCGGCGACTTGCGGAGCCTGTCAAGCGCCTGCCGCTCGATCGAGTGGACCCGGTCACGGGATCTGCCCATCCGGTGCGCAACCTCGGTGATCGTGCGCTGGTGGCCGTCGAGCAGGCCAAACCGCAGCTGCAGCACCCGGCGCTCCCGCGGGTTGAGCGTAGAGAGAGCATCCTCGAGTTCCTGGCGCAGCATCGCCTCCGAGGCCGCACCTTCGGGCTCGACCGCGTCGCGGTCGGCGAGGAACTCGCCCAGCTCGTTCTCCCCGTCCGCACCGATCGGTGTCGCCATCGACAGCGGCTGCTGCGCCGCCCGCACGAGGTCCTCGACCTGCTGGTCGGTCATGCCCATCTCCATCGACAGCTCGAGCAGAGACGGCTCGCGGTCCAGCTCGGCGGTGAGCCGGCGCTGGATTCTGACCAGTCTGTTGTGAGTGTCGACGACATGCACCGGCATCCGGATCAGCCGGCCCTGATCGGCGATCGCGCGCGTGATCGCCTGCCGGATCCACCACGTGGCGTAGGTCGAGAACTTGAACCCCCGCCGGTAGTCGAACTTCTCGACCGCCCGTATCAGGCCCAGGTTCCCCTCCTGTATCAGGTCCAGCAGCGGCAGCCCGCGGTTTACGTAGCGCTTGGCCACCGAGACGACCAGGCGGAGGTTCGCCTCGATCATGTGGCGGCGGGCCCGTTCCGAACCGACCTCGATCTCCTTCGCCAGCTCGACCTCCTGCTTCGCCGTCAGTAGTGAGACCTCGCCGATCTTGCGTAGATACATGCGCACGGAGTCGTCCAGCCAGGCGTCCTGCGCCTGCTGTGCCTCCTGCGCTGCGGTCTCGGCCAGTTCTGTGCCCTCCGGCTCCTGCTCCCGAGGCAGGTCCCCGATTTCCAGGGTTGCCCGAGGGCCAAGAATCTTGTCGAGCTCAGTCTGTTCTGCCATCCGCACCTGTTCTTACCCATATTGGCCCGCAAATAGGCGAGCTGATCGCGTGCCCCGTATGGCGGCCACGTCCTCGTGTCCGTAGCGGCCGAACTCCACCGCTCGCCCGAGCGCGCTCTGAACCAACTCCCGGCCATGGCTACGTTCCAGCCCGAGCACCCGCTCCAACTGCAAGCACGCGGGGCGCGCCCGCGGCCGCCGCGGCCGCAAGTACGCTCAGCCACCTCCCCCAACTCCAGGGGTGCCGTCGACCGCGGCTATCTACCAGATAGCGCCCGTACGCCACAACACCGTAGGGCGCGTCCAAGCCGGCTCAGTGCGGGAGCGTCGCTCTGCGGTTCATCTCGGCCAGGCTCGTCAGGTCGGAAGCGTCTCTCGGAGGATCCTGAGCCAGTTCCCGCTCATGATCGCATTGAGCCGGTCGCCTTCGTAGCCTCGCCCTCCGAGGGTTGCGACCAGCAATGGATAGTCGTCCGGCCCCCGGAAGTCGTCGAGCGCGAGACGCGACTTGATCGAGGCGCTCTCCGGATGTCCGTGATCGGGGTCAGAGTCTTGCTCGATCGCCGCGACCTGGTCGACGAAGTCGGCTCCCAAGCCGACGTGCTCGACTCCCATCACCCTGACCGCGTGGTCGAAGTGATCGAGCCACCGTGAGAGAGTCGGCTGGCTGGCGTCGACGACGAACGGCAGCACCATCATGCCAAGGACGCCGCCACGCTCCGCGATCGCCTCAAGTTGCCAGTCGGCGAGGTTGCGCGGGTGCTCGCAGACAGCGCGACAGCCGGCGTGCGTCACTGAGAACGACGCCCCTTCCGCGAATACATCGCGCCAGGTCTGCTCCGACGCGTGCGCGAGATCGAGGACTACGTCCAGCTCGGCAAACCGTCGGATGAGAACTCGGCCCCGGTCGCTCAGTCCCTGGTAGGCTCATCGATTCCGCCCGCGAATTCGTTCGGATGGTTCCAGGTCAGGCTGGCCGTACGTACACCACGCGCCCACCACTCCGCGAACGCGCCTGGATCGCCCTCGAGCGGCTCCACGCCTTCCATCGACAAAACGAGCCGCAGGCGCGGGTCGTCGAGTTCGGCTCTCGTGCGGACGAGGCAGACGCGCTCGGCGTTCCTGTGGACGATGCGATCGAACTCTGCCGCCTGCGCGAGAGTCCGCTGACGAGCGTCGCTGCGGCGTGCGCCTTCGCCGCACAGCGGGCAGACCTGAACACCGACCCCACCGCCTACGAGCCTCGGGAGCCAGTAGCGATCGAACACGCCCGCGTCGCCCCGGCGGAGGACTAGCTCGAAGGATCGTGCTGGCCCGCGAACGACGAGTTCGAGCAATACGTCTGTATGTGCATCGACAAGTACCACTAACCGACCAACCCCTCGGTAGCACGACCTGACCGTACCGCAGGGGGTGCGCCCTTCGATCACCTCTGGGGAAGGCATCCACTTCGACAAGGAATGCACGGAAAAACACGGGACACCAAGCGAGATCCCCGGGCAATGAGCAACGGCTAGAGTGGAAGGAAGATCCCACCTACACGGCGTTCGTGGCGCGTTCCACAACTGAAGGCATGCACGGCATATCAACCTTGGCTGCGCCTGGAGCCGGCCTTCGCCTCGATGTATGCCGCCGCCTTCAGGTTGGCCAGGAGTGTCAGGCCTGGGCGGCGTCATCCAGATCTACAACTAGAATGGTGTCGCCCACCGAGTTGAGGGGCTCCGGGGTCAATTCTGATCCCCTCGTGTTAGCGCACCGGCGGCGTGCGGAAGGAGACGAGATGGCCGTTCACTACACCGATCCGCCTCTGAAGGAGCCAGTCTCAAACCCCGCGGACGAAGCGCCATGGTGTGCCATCGGGCGGACGAGGATGACGGACGGCAAGGGCAGCTGGCTCCTGGGCACGGGCGCACTTTTCGGCGACCAGCTGGTGCTCACGGCCGCCCACGTCCTGAACGGAAAGAGGGCCGGAACGATCACCTTCGCGAACGTGCCTGGCGATGTCTCGGGCAACGCGAAGCGGACCGTCCAGATCGCTGGCGTGGCGATACCGAACGCATATTCAAATGCTCAGGGATGGGACGTGGGTCTGGCGGTGCTCACTGCTGCCTACAAGCCGGGACCGGGGTTTCAGTTCAATCTGCAGGGCCAGGGGACCTACCGGGCGAGTGCCCTCAACGAAGTGAGGAAGGCGAAGAGCGGATCGAACATCTGGCTGGGTGGGTATCCGGCGCAGAAGCTCTCGCTTCAGCCCTCCGAGTATCCCGACGTCAACGTCGGGTCGATGTACGGCACGTCTGGTCAACCGACCGGCTGCGACTTCTCGAAGAATCAGCTGAGCTATGCCTTTGACACGCGCGGAGGTGAGAGCGGGTCGCCCCTCTTCTACCCGCCCGTGGGCTGGCAGGTCATCGCCGTGCACACCAACTTCGACGTCGTCGACGGAAAACTGGTTGGTCAGGGCACGCTTCTGACGGACGACAGCATGGCGTGGATCCGCCGGGCCATCCAAGCGCTCCAGCAGAAGCCGAACGGTTACCACGTGATCCCATAGCTTGGTCCTGTGATTGCGCTGGGTGGCCGGATACCTCTTGAACACACGCTTATCCTTCTGCCGACCCGATCGCTTTCCTAGGTCCCAGTACGGTATGCAGTCGCGCTTTTCCGGCGCGTTGTTCGACACGGCGCGTGAAGAGACGCACGCGCGCATTCTCCGACTGGCGCGAACGGCCTTCGAGGGACGGCTGATCGCGCGGCGCCGGTCTACTCAGGCAGCTTGGTCGAGCGCAGCGTGATCGTCCGAACACCAGTTCGGTACGGTCGTTGCCATCTCGCGCCCGACGGTCCCGACGATCTGTGCGACGCGCGAGAGCACCAGCGGCGCAACCTCGCCGAAGCCCTGCTCGACCCGCTGCTTCAGCTGGAGCGCGACGGTCGCATCAAGTTGCTCTGCAGCCAGCTGACACCGTATGGGGAGCCCATCCAGCTCCGCGCCTTCAACGACCGCGTGGTCCATCCGATCGAGCGCCTCACGCCACGTCGTCCACGTCCGCGGCTGGGTCGTCCGCCCAAGAGGTGATGTCCATCCTCTTCGCCCGCTTGGCCGCCACCAAAGCCTCCCGCGTGCAGCCCCTCGACTCTAGATAGCGAACCAAGATTGGCCGGATGTGCGCCAGGTCCCCGTGAGACCCTTCCACTCCTCGTGCCGCCCGCCAGCGAGGACAGATAGCCGCTCGCACCCGACACCAGCCGCTCGTCGGCCGCGTCCTGCACCCGTCCCCCACCACAATCAGCTCGGCCGAGAATTACCGGTTTCTCGCGCCGAGGAAACTCCGCGCGCTACTCGTCACAACTAGTCGGTTCCTGCCCGGCACTTCCTGGCGGTAGCTTCGCGTTGTCAAGTGGCGTGAGGGATCTCCACATCGGCCTGGGCCGCCCGCTAGGTGCGGCCCGATCCCCCTGCGCACGGGCATCAAAGGTCTCGCCGAGCGTGCCGTTATACAACCGTCCCTGCACGCGGCACCTGCACCTCCACCCGCGCCCCCCGCCGCCGCAGCAGACGCGACGCCGGGCCCACGGTGAGCGCGCCAACTGCCCCCACGACCGTCACGAGCAGCGCGTCGATGGGGACCGCAATCAGCACCGTGGCCGCGATGGCGAAGGGGCGACCCCCCAACCCACGAGTGGTGAGCGCGACGTCCAGAACGCTGACCAGCG
>CAVTSA010000005.1:0-436315 GCA_963737225.1 Candidatus Dormiibacterota bacterium | reverse complement strand
GGCGACCGTGCACGGCGAGGGACACCAGCCGGGCGCGCCCACGATGGCTGTTCTCTGATCGGGGCCTCACTACAATCCAGCCGTGCCGTACAAGCGTCCGCCTGACGATCTCGCCAGCATCCTTGGGGCGGCACCGACGCCGGTCGCCGTCCCCAGCTATGACCGCAGCCTGATCGCTCTGGTCGAGCCCGAGGCCAACCCGCCGCTGAGCCTGCTTGCGCGCCGCTACCACCGTCTGGCCGGGACCAGGGTGGACCCCGGCACCGGCGGACGGCGATGGACGGAGCGCGTCCGATCGATACGCGTGCTCGACGTTTCCACCGGCCGCGAGGTGCTCATCGACCTCCCCGACCGTTCCTTCTCACACCCCGTTTGGTCGCCGGACGGGCGGAGGCTGGCCCTGAGCCGTCACTGCGATGGGGGCGGTGAGGTCTGGGTGGCGGAGGCCCGCGACGGATCGGTGCGGCGGATTGCGGGCCTGCTCGTCACCGACACTCTCACGCCGTCCGGACGCGGCGGCCCCTCGGCGCCGCTCCGTTGGACCTCAGACGGGAAGCTGCTCGCCACTGCTCTTGCCACTCCGTCACTCCAGCCGGTACCTGCAGTCCCGCCCTCGCCGCGCGTGGAGGAAAGTTCGGGCAAGCGTTCGCAGATGGCGACCTTCCAAGACATGCTCACCAGCGACGAGGACGACGCGCGGTTTTTGCACTACGCGACGAGCCGTTTGGTCCGGGTCGATCCAGAAGCAGGGACGGTCGAGCAGCTCGGCGAGCCGGGGATGTACGACCGCTTCGAGCCCTCGCCCGACGACGCGCACCTCCTGGTCGAGCGCATCCGCACCCCCTTCTCTCACCGAGTTCCTTGGCGGTTCTTCGCCCGGGCTTCTGAAGTCTGGGATCGGGACGGACAGCTCGTGCGCACCGTCGCCGACCTACCGGTGGCCGACGAGGTGCCGCGGCAGGGCGTGCCCACCGGCCCGCGTTCGATCCAGTGGCAGGCGTCGGAGCCCGCGACGCTGATTTGGTTCGAAGCCCTGGACGGCGGCGACCCCACGGTGGAGGTCCCGCACCGCGATCGGCTGATGCGGCTGCGAGCACCGTTCGCGGGCGAGCCAGAGGAGATCTTGCGCGCCCAGCACCGCGTGACGGACCTGGAGTGGTTCCGACGCGGCGGTCGCGCGCTGCTGGATGAGTGGGACCGAGACCGGCGGTGGAGGCGCACCTGGGTGATCAATGTGGACACCCCCCAGGACCGCCGCCTGGTCTTCGATCTCAGCATCAACGACGCCTACGGCGACCCCGGCTCGCCGCTCCACGACAGATTGCCCTCGGGTCATCTGGTGCTGCATGAGGAAGAGGGCGGCATCCTCCTCGCCGGAGCCGGGGCCGGCCCGGAAGGCGAGCGCCCATTCCTCGACCGCCTTGACCTCACCGGCGGCGGGATCACCCGCCTCCTGCGAAGTCCGGCGGACGCACATGAGCGCGTGGTCGCCGTCTTGGGGTCGGTGGACCGGGGTGTTGTGCTCGAGCGGCAGAGCCGTACCGAGCCGCCGCACCTGGTGCTCGTCCAAGCTCAGGGGCGCCGGACGCTGACCCGTGAGCCCGACCCCCACCCGCAGCTGAGCAATGCCGAGCGGCGCATCGTCCGCTATCAGCGCGACGACGGCGTGCCCCTCAGCGGCCTGCTGGAACTGCCGCCGAGATGGACGCCTGAGCAGGGCCGTCTGCCGGTGCTGCTCTGGGCCTACCCGCTCGATTACTCCGACCCCGACACCGCCGGCCAGGTCCGTGGCTCTGAGCGACTCTTCACGCGCCTCGAGGGCGCATCCCCTCTCTGGCTCCTGCTCCGCGGCTGGGCGGTGTTCTCGGCGGCGATGCCGATCGTCGGTGACCCGGATACGATGAACGACACTTTCGTCGAGCAGGTGGTGGCGTCCGCGCGCGCCGCGATCGACGCGCTGGATGCGGATGGGGTGGCAGATCGGAGCCGCATCGTCGCGGCGGGGCACAGCTACGGCGGCTTCGTGACCGCGACGCTGCTCGCCCACTCGGACCTCTTCCGCGCCGGGGTGGCCCGCAGTGGCGCCTATAACCGGAGCCTCACCCCCTTCGGCTTCCAGACTGAGCGCCGCTCCTATTGGGAGGTCCCCGAGGTCTACCACCGCGTTTCACCCTTCGCGCATGCGGACCGGATCAGCCGGCCGCTACTCCTTATCCACGGCTTGGACGACTCCAACTCGGGCACCTACACGATCCAGTCGGAGCGGCTCTTTCAGGCGGTCCAGGGCAACGGCGGCACGGCCCGGCTGGTTCTCCTTCCCTACGAGGACCACGGCTACCGGGCGCGCGAGTCGATCCTCCATGTCATCGCCGAGACGTTCGAATGGGTCGAACACGTGTGATTCCTGGCGGTCGCTGGTCATCCTCCGTACCGCGCGAGAGGTCGACGCCTGGCTCGACAACGTCGCCCGGCCGAGCAGCTCCGGAAACGCGGCTGGCCCGTTATCAAGCTGGCGAGCCATCATCTGGCTGTTGTCACCCGAGCCTGAGCGGGTGGGGTAGACCCACTGCTCGCCTCGGGGGTCGAGTTGCAGGGTGACACCGTCCGCTGAGGCATCCGGTAACGAGACGGTTCCGGGACCTTGTCACACGTCCGCTCGTGGTCGTCTTGGGGACGCCCGCCCAGGCACGCCGACCGCGCGATCGCGTCGGCTGATCACTGCTGTCGGCGGGTTCCTCACCGGCTGACATTGTCGCTCGCCGGATCCTGGCAATACTCTGGGGATGGACAGCGACGACGCGGCGCTGGCAGACGCACTGCGTTCGGTCGGCGGCATCACGGTCGATCCGGGAGCGATTCGCGCGCATGTGATGTACCCACCCAATATGGTGGGAGTGAGGTCGGATCGAGGTCTTGGCGGGCCGCCGGACAGTCACTCCGTTTCGCCGTCGTCACTCGCCCAGTACGTGTTCGACATCGACGGGTTCGTGACTGACCTGCAGTCCACGCTTGCGGATCAGGTCGCCGGTTACCAGATGGAGCTACGGCAGGATGGGGACCCGGTTCGCTCGCTCACATATCAGTGGGCGCAGGAGCCTTTCGCACACCTTGGGGGGCTCGCAGGGCCCAACGAGCCCTGGAGCACGAGCGTGCGGATGCATGTTGCCAGCTGCAGCAAGATCATCACCGCGATCGCGATGATGCAGTGCCTGACCAGCCTGTTGATCCCGGTCGAGACCCCCATCATCGACTACCTCCCGGCGTACTGGACGAAGGGGCCGGGGATCAGCGAGGTCACCTTCTATCAGCTGTTGACCCACACGTCGGGGATCGGCTACGGCGTCATGTCGTCGAGGTCTGACTACCCGTACATGAAGGCGCAGGTCGCCGACGGCGCGGTTCACAACGGCGAGTACTGGTACGAGAACATGGACTACGGTCTCTGCCGGATTCTCATCGCCACCGTTCGCGGGGAGATCCCGGTGGACTTCGAGCTGACGGGCTCGCTCGCGAGCCTCACGGACCAGGTTTGGGATTCGATCACGATCGCCGACTACGTGAACTGGGTGACATCCAACGTGTTCGCCCCCGCCGGGGTGTCCGGACCGACCCTTGACCATCCCGCAGGGGACGCGCTCGCCTATGCGTTCCCACCCCAGTACCCAGGCTGGGACTCGGGTGACCTGACCACGATGGTCGGGGGAGCGGGGTGGCATATGACGGCCGGCGAGCTGGCCTCGGTGATGGGGACGTTCCTTACCGGCAGACTGCCGATCCTGGGTGCTCAGGAGGCCCAGGCGATGCTCGACAACGGCATTGGCGTTGATCTGATCGCCTCCACCATGTTGGGCACGCTCTACGCAAAGCCTGGGGGCTTCGTCGACTCTACCGATCAGGTGGAGCAGTCGGTCGCCTTCTTCCTGCCGCAAGGCTTTGAGGTGGTGGTACTCGTCAATTCACCCGTCGCTCCGGTGACACCCAACGACGAGTTCCCCGGGCTGTCCCTGCTCGACCTCGTCCAGAACTTCTACCTCAGCAACATCGTCCCGAACATCTGAGTGCGCCGGCCGCGCGGTCGGAGGTCGTGGCCGTCACCCCCCGGCTGTGAGGGGGCGATCGCCGTGCTCGAGGAGCGCCACAGGCGTCCCCCGCGGTGCCCGGCGATCGTTCCCCCTTACGCGATGCTGGGTCAGGTCTTCCTTCCGGCGCTTCGCATCCGAACCTGGATGGAACGCGACCTGCGTGCTCTGACCATCGGCGGAAAGCATGTCCAGGAATCCTCCAACGACTTCTTTGCGAACCGGCAGAATCAGGGTATGGGTGACGTACCGGTAAACGTGGACAACTTCGAGCGCGCCGAGACCAACCGCATGTTCCAAGGTGTGCTCGGGGATAGCGGTGGCGTGAATGAGTGGATGCACAACCGCACTCCGACGCCGCTCGACCACCAACCCGTAATTCGACAGAATCGGGACACGCTGTACTCGGGAACCGTCGTAGACATCAGCCGCGGCGCCACCCTGACCCTACCGAACAGCGAGGGCCGTTACCTCGCCGCCATGCCCATCAACCAGGATGGCTACGTCAACGCGGTCTTCTACGATCCCGGCAGCTATGAGCTGACTACCGACGTGTTCGAGACCGAGTACCTCATGGTTGCGGTCAGGGTGCTCGTCGACCCTTCCAATCCGGAAGATGTAGCGGCAGCGAATGCACTCCAAGACCAGGTCAAGCTGTCGGCAGAGTCGTCGCGACCGTTCGCTCCGCCGTCGTATGACCAGGCCACGTTTGCCGCCACCCGGGGCGCCCTGATCGAGCTCGCACGTGGGCTCTCCGGCTTCGAGCACGCATTCGGATCGCGTTCCGAAGTCGATCCGGTGCGGCATCTGATCGCCTGTGCCGCGGCTTGGGGCGGCCTTCCCGACACAGCAGCTCTCTACCTGAACGTCGAGCCTCATCTGCCGGTTGGCGAATACCACCTCGATGTCCCCGCAAGCGTTCCGGTCGATGGATTCTGGTCGATCTCGCTGTACAACGCGGATGGCTACCTGACGCAAGACACCGGAGGGCGCGTCAGCCTCAACAACCTCACCGCAAAGCCGAACGCGGACGGCTCGACAACCGTGCATTTCGGTGGGCCTCACGATCAGGCAAACGTCCTTCCCCTCGTCGACGGTTGGAACTACATGGTGCGGCTCTACCGACCACGATCGGAAATCCTCGACGGGTCCTGGAGGTTTCCCGGACATCATGCCTGCTGGCTAAGCCCGTGGGCTTTCAACTCCCGTGAAATGGCCCAGATGGGTCTTCGGGCAGACGACCCGTCGGCGGTTCATCGAGGTCGTGCGCGCTTCTTCCTTGAGGATGCCGCCGCCCTCATGGCTGCGCTTGACGCCGGGGAATGCTTGTCGGTCAGGCGGTCCTGAATGACAGCAATCTTGCCGGCAACGCGGGTGCGGGTTGGAGACGGTGACGGTGTGCTCGGGCAGGAACTGACCGGGGATGCCCCGTGACGCGGTGGAGGTCAAACTCCCCGCCCTGGAGACCGCCGGTTCCCCGAGCTGCCGCATCGCGTGAGGCACCCTCCGCGGTCGAGCAAGGAGCGGCCGTCTCGACTCGACCACCTGCGAACGATCGATTCCGCTAGCATTGCATCCAATGTTGTCGCCAATGCGCACGGGTGTCGCGGGGCCATAGGGACGGAGGTGAGCTGGAACATCAGCGTCCGCAGTGCCGGCCGTCCGCTGCACGGGGTTCGGGTGCTCGACGTCTCGCGAATCCTCGCTGGGCCGCACTGCGCGATGATCCTCGGCGATCTCGGCGCCGACGTCATCAAGGTCGAACCGCCGCAGGGGGACGAAACGCGGCGATGGGGCCCACCGTTCTTCGGCCAGAGCGCGGCCTACTACTTCGCGGCCAACCGCAACAAGCGAAACGTCGTCGTCGATCTCAAGTCCGAGGAAGGCCGCGCCGAGCTCAACAGCCTCCTTACGCTGGCGGACGTCGTCGTCCAAAACTTCACCGCCGAGCACGCCGCTGCGTACGGTGTCGACGCCGACTCAGTTGAGATCGTGAACCCGAAAGCGGTGCACATCACCATTTCAGGGTTCGGGCCGTCCCAGCCGACACGCCGTGGCTACGATCTGCTCGCTCAGGCCCTTGGCGGGATCATGTCCGTGACTGGCGAGCACGGTGGGCGGGGGGTAAAGGTCGGAGTCCCGATCGCCGACCTCACAGCCGGCACCTATGCCGCGACGGCCGCGCTGGCCGCGCTGGTGGCGCGAGGGACGACGGGCCACGGGGCCCGCATCGAGGTTTCGCTCGTTGAGGCGGTTACCGCCCTTCTCGCCAACCAGGCGATGAATTGGTTGCTGTGCGGCTCGCTCCCGGGTCCGCTCGGCAATGACCATCCCAACGTTGTGCCGTACGGCGTCTTCCGAACGGCTACAGGCGACGTCGTCATTGCCGTCGCATCGGACGGCCAATACCTGGCGTTGTGCGAGGCGATCGGCCGCTCGGATCTCGCCGAGGACATTCGGTTCACCACCAACGCAGAAAGGGTTACGAACCGTGAGGCCCTCACACATGCTCTCGACGCTCACCTGAGCACGCAGCCTGCCGAGGATTGGGTTCAAAGCCTCGCTGCAGCCGGTATCCCTTGTGGGACCGTCCGCAGTGTGGCCGAGGCTCTCATCAGTTCAGATGCTCGGGAATGTGGCGACCGTGGAGCATCCGCAACTGGGTGCCATAAGGCAGGTCCTGAGTCCGATCCAGATCGACGGCAGACACCTCGACGCGTACCTGGCTCCCCCCGAGCCAGACGAGCACCGCACGGAGCTGCTGGCGAGATGAGCAAGCTCAGCGGAGGCCACGCGTTGGTTGGTGTGCTCGAGGCGTGTGGGGTGACGCACCTCTTCACCGTCCCAGGCGAGAGCTTCCTGCCCGTCCTGGATGCCGCCGGAGTGTCCAAGCAGATCAGCCTCGTCGCCTGTCGCCACGAGTCCGGTGCCGCCTTCGCGGCGGAGGCGTTCGGCAAGGTCACCGGTCGTCCTGCCGTATGCATGGGCACGCGCGGCCCGGGCGCCGCCAACCTCAGCATCGGCATCCAGACCGCGAACTACGACGGAACTCCTCTGGTTGCACTGCTGGGGCTGATCCCGACGGCCCAACAGAGCAGTCGAGCGTTCCAGGAGTTCGACCTGCTCTCCATGTTCAGCAGCCAGGCCAAGCGCACACTGATGGTCAGCGATCGCGGGAGCCTGGAGCCGACCATCGCACAGGCGGTCATCGAGTCCGTTTCGGGCCGACCTGGATCGGTCGTCGTCGGGCTTCCGAGCGACCTGCTGGCGCAATTCGCCCCGCCTCGCGCATATAGCATCCTCGAATCCGTCGAGTCTCGCGTGCCCGAGGTGACCCATCTGGCTGAGTTACTGCGCCGCGCCGCACGGCCTGCCATCCTGGTGAGCACGGAGGCCGTGAGAGGCGAGTGCGCCGCCGACATCGCGGCGGTCGCAGACGCTGTGGGTGCTCCAGTGTTCTGCGGGTGGCGTAGGTTTTCCGCGTTTGACAACGGTCATCCGCGGTTTGCAGGGTCGGTGGGCCTGGGTGCGCCGGCGGAAGTCGTGGAAGCGCTGGCCGGCTCGGACCTGGTAGTCGCGATCGGCCGGTCGGACCAGATCACTGTCACCGCCGGCCGTCTTGACCGGGTTGGGCTCCATTTTGTCGAGGTGGTGGGCGCGCCCCACGCGGACCTCGCGCGCCAGCTCACCAACGCGCGGACAACGCAGATCCTCGGGGACCCGGCGGCGGTTGCGCGGAAGCTGCGAGAGGCCTTCAGCGGCAGCGTCGAAACCGCCCCAGAGAAGCCGCCACGGGGATACGCCGACCAAACGCCGCCCGGCCGCGCACTCGCGATCCTGGACCGCACTGCGGCGGAAGACGCGATCGTCGTCAGCGACGCCGGCGACTTTGCGCATGGATTCTTCACTACTTTCCGCTTCGACCGCCAGCGGGTCTTTCTCGGCCCGGTCAACGGTGCCATGGGTTATGGTCTGCCCGGCGCCGTAGGGGCAGCGCTCGCGTGGCCCGGTCGCCAGGTGATCGCTGTGGCCGGCGACGGCGGTGCCCTGATGACCGCCGGCGAGATGGAGACAGCCACCCGCGAGGGCTTGGACATCCTCGCCATCGTCTTCAATAATCGCGCCTACGGGACGATCCGCTCCCGCCAGCAGGAGGCATTCCCTGGGAGGGAGTATGGGACCGCACTTGGTGATGTTCGGTTTGCCGGCATTGCGGAGGCGATGGGCTGGTGGGCAAAGTCCACCGCGAGCCTTGATGAGTTCGAGTCAGCACTTGTCAGCGCGCTGCCGGCTCCCGGGCGCCGCCTTGTGGAGTTCCGGTATTGACCGACCTCGACGCAACCGGCCGGGCGGTGAAGAAACTCCGCGAAATGATCGTCAGCCGGCGGATTTCGCCCGGGCAGCAGCTGCGCCAGGAGGTGCTGGCGGAGGATCTTGGGGTGTCACGAAGCCCGCTCCGGGAGGCGTTCCGCACGCTCGAGTCGGAGGGGCTGGTGGTGCACTGGCCGAACCAGGGGTACTTCGCCGCCCGGCTCCGATCGGCCGAGCTGCAGCAGATCTACCTGATGCGTCGGCTGCTCGAGACGGAGCTGCTCCGAACGTTGCGCGCTCCAACGGCCCCCGAGGTGAACGAGCTTCGAGGACTCAACCGCCGCATGAAGGCGCTCACCCAGGAGGGCGATCTCACTGCCGTGCTGCACGCTAACCAGCAGTTCCATTTCCAAATGTTTGCGCTCTCCCCCCTGAACCTCGTCCAGCGACAGGTCGAGCGGCTTTGGCAGATCTCGGAGCCCTATCGAGCTGCATACCTCTCCATCCCCGCCTCACGAGAACGGATCGTGGACGAGCACGCGGGAATGCTTGAGGCCCTGGCGAAGGGAGACACGGGGGGGCTGGTCGAGCGGGCCGACCGTCACCGTGAAGAGGCGGTGCGGAGTGTCGTAGCGCTGCTGCGCCATGAGGAGGGGGCATGAGCGAGGCCGGGTTCGGGCTGAGCGAGGCGCAGCTGGAGATCCGCGACATGGCGCGTCGGCTCGCCCGCGAGGTTTACGCGCCGAAAGCGTTGAGGTGGGAAGAGCTGGAGGAGCACCTACCCGACGAGGAGCGCACTCGCCTCGCAGGTCTCGACCTGCTGGGTATTACGCTCCCGGTTGAGCACGGCGGTGGAGGCCAGCCCCTGCTTCACGCACTGATCGTGATCGAGGAGATCGCGCGCGCGTCGCAGATCGCGGCCTTCCCGATCTTCGAGGCCAGCACGGGCCCGGCGCGTGTCATCGACCTCTTCGGCACGGAGGAGCAGAGAGCGCGGTTCCTTCCGCCCGTAGCGCGCGGCGAGAAGACGATCGCGGTCGCGATTTCTGAACCGGACGCGGGCTCCGCGGCGACCGACCTCCAGACCCGTGCGGAGATCCGTGGCCATCAGGTGGTCGTGAACGGCCTGAAGCGCTGGTGCTCAGGGGCCGGACGTTCCGAGCAGTATCTCGTGTACGCGCGATTCGGCGATACTCGGGGCAGCCGGGGTATCGGTGCCGTGCTGGTTGACCGCGACGCGCCGGGGGTTTCATTCGGGCCGCAGGAACGGCTCATGGGATTCCACGGCATCGCGTCGGCTGACATGTTCCTGGAGGAAGTGCAGGTCCCGGTCGAGAACCTGATCGTCCCCGCCGGCGGCTTCGGGCGTCTCTTCACTGCCTTCTCGATTGAGCGTCTGGGCAATGCGACCATGTCGCTCGCGATCGGCCAGGAGTGCCTCGATCGCTCCGTCAACTACGTGCAGGAGCGCACCCAGTTCGGGCATTCAGTCGTCGACTTCCAGCTGGTCCACTCCACACTTGCGAGCATGCTCATGGAGGTCGAAGCGGCTCGGCTGCTGATCTGGCGCGCAGCACACAATGCCGGCCGAGGCGCGCCAAAGCCGCTCGAGGCCAGCATCGCCAAATGCTTCGCTAATGAGATGGCAAAGCGGGTTTCGGACTCGGCGATACAGCTCCACGGCGGCTATGGCTACAGCGTGGAATACAGTGTCGAGCGCATGCACCGCGACGCGCACGGCTGGGCGATCGCGGGAGGAACCCCCAACATGCAACGCATCCGGATCGCTTCCGAGTTTCTCGGCCGCAGGTTCGACCAACGGACATGAGCAATCGGCTACGGCGAAGGCTCGAGGCGGGAGACACGGCGCTCATCTCAGGCAACCACGATTCGGAGGCGCTCGTCGATTTCACCGGCAGCTTGGGACTTTTCGACGCGGTCTGGATTGATATGGAATACGGACCGGTGACAGTCGCCGGCCTACCCGGTCTCGCCAGGGCAGCGGACCTGTGGGAAATGACCGCGCTGGTGCGGGTGCCGAAGCTGGAGGCGTCTCAGATCAGGCTCGTGCTCGGGCAGGGAGTACACGGCGTGATCGTCCCGCACGTCGGGACGAAGGCCGACGCGGAGGCGGTGGTGGACGCCGCGCGGTTCCCACCCATTGGAAGTCGGGTGGCCTACGGAGGGCGCCTTGGCTTCGGAAAAAGCCCAGCCGAGGCTCGGGAGCTCTCGAATCGCGAAACACTGGTCGGGGTGATGGTCGAGGACGTCCGAGCAATCGAGAACCTTGATCAAATCCTCAGGGTTCCGTACATCGACTTCTACTTCATCGGCCACTACGACCTTGCCCAGAGCATGGGCTACGGCGTCGAGGGCCATCACCCGGAGGTGGTCAAGACGTACGACCAGGCGGTCGGTAGGATCGTCGCCGAAGGTCGTCCGGTGGCGGCCGTCGTACGCGAGCAGGAACTGACGAAGTACCTGCGCATGGGCGTTCGCATCATCAAGGCGCCGTCCTGGGAATCCTGGGTGACGAGCGGGGCGAGGGCTTTTGGGAAGGCGGTCAGCCAGGCTGCGGAGTGAAAAGGAAATCCACCCAGGCGGCCCTGACATCTGACGACACCTTGCAGTCGAGAACCAGCGGGCCATCCAGGCCGTCTAGCACCTCAGGCACCTTGTCGAGGCTTTCCAGCGTTTGGACCTCGATCGCACGTGCCCCCATGCCACGCGCAATCGCCGCGAACGAAGGGCTCGCATAGCGTGCAGTTTGGTCGGGCAGCCCGTTGACCTGTAGGTAGTGGATCTCCGACCCGAACCCGCCATCGTCGAGCACGACGACCACCATCGGCAGACGGTATCGGACTGCGGTCTCCAGGTCACCGAGATTCATCATCATTCCACCATCGCCCACCTCCAGGACCGTGAGTCGATCCGGTCGGGCGACCGCCGCGCCCAGTGCACAGGCAAGACCGCATCCCACCGAGAAGTACTCATTCGTGAGTATGAAAGCGCCGGGGTCTGGCACCCGGATCTGCGTCGCACCCCATTCGAAGTGGTGGCCGCCGTCCAGCACCAGCGTGCGCTCGCGGGGCAGAAGCCCGTCGAGGCGCCGCATGACCAGGCGGGGATCGAGGGCGCCCGGACGGCCGCGATCCTGAAGCGGCTCGGCTGCATGGCGGAGCCGCACCGCGATCTCGGGCGTTCGATAGCCTTCGGCCTGGTGGCCGCGACGCTCAAGCTCATCGACCAGTGCCATTGCGGCCAGGCGGGCATCGCCGCGGATAGCCATCTCCACCGGGAGATAACGCCCCCCAGCCAAGGGTGAGGAGTCGAACTGGAGGACACGGGCGCGCCGCACGAGCTCGCCGCGGTAGGTCGTGTACGGGTTGAGGGAGGCGCCAAAGGCGAGCACGAGATCCGCCCGCGCCATCAACTCGCCTCCGACGGGCGTCGACATCGTTCCCACGACGCCTATGTCGTAGGGATCCCCGTCGAAGAGGCCGTCCGCCATCAAGGTGTTCGCCATTAGCGACCCCGTGAGACCACCAAGACGCCGCAGTTCGTCACGCGCGCCGGCGGCGCCGCGCCCGGCGAGGATCACCGGTCGGCTCGCCGCCCAGGATTCAGCCAGGAGGTCGGCCACCAGCGCGATATCGTTCGGGTCAGGAGCCTCGGGAGCCGGGTCGGGTGCGGTCGGAGCTCCAGGACGCCCGGAGTCCGCCGCCTCGAGCACGTCCGCTGGCATGTTGACCGCGATCGCACCCGACCTCCGTGCATGCTCGAAGGCAGCGGCGAGGTCGTCGACGGCGGTCTCCGGTGTTCGCAGTTCGAGCACCGGGACCCCTGCTGCCTGCAGGAGCGCCGCCTGCTCGATGTGCTTTCCGACCCGCTCGCTCCGCGCGGCGCGCGCCCGCGTCGGATCGGCAAATCCGTTTGCGCTATCTCCGACCAGGGCTATCACCGGCGTGCCGGCTTTGGCGGCGGTGACGATTGCGTTCATGGCGTTGGTGAGGGCGGGACCGCGTCCAATCACCGCCACCCCGACCCTTCCCGTGGCGCGTGCGTAGCCGTCGGCCATGCCCGCGGCCGTCGAGTCGTGGCGGGTGCCGTAGAGTCGAATTCCCAGGCGATCGATCTCAACGATGAGCCTGGCTGTGTCCTCACTCATCAGTGTGAACACGGCCTCGACGCCGTGCCGCAGCAGCTCGCGAGCAATACGGCCGTTGATGGACAGGCTCGAGACCGGCGTGGAGAGCGTCATCGAGGTGACGTGTCCATCACCCGTTGCCGACCAGCGTCTCGGCTCTCGGCCCCAACCCCAACCGCGAGCCGGCGAGTGAACCATCCATTGCTCTCGCGCGCTCTCGCGGATCCGTGTTGCGACGTCGGTGAACCTAACCGCACGTCTCGGCTCCGTGGCGACGACACCGGGGTGGGCCGCCGTTCCCCCACGATCTCAATGCCAGCACCCTCGAGCCCTACATAGCGGGTGGTTGCATTCCCTAGTCCCATCTGCCGCGAACCTGTGCCTCAGGGTCGTCGACTGCGTAGAGCTGCGCCGAGTCCAGATGCTTGCGCCCCGCCCGCGTGACCCCGGAGGCGTCCCCCTTGGCGATCAGCTGCATCAGGCGCTCATGCGCACGCAAGCCGTCGGCCCTCGTTTCTGCCGCGGGCAGCGAGTGCGCTGTCGCGGCCCGTTGAGCCCAGACACGCTCACCGGCAGACCAGACCTCCTCAAGAGCCCCTATGACCAGCCGGATCGTCTCATTCCCGCCCAGTTCCACCAGCGCCGCGTGGAACTCGCGTCCAGTGGCCGCAAAGGCGATCGGGTCTTCCGCCGCCTCACGCTGCCGTTCGTGGATCTCCTGGAGGCGCGGGAGGACGGTCGTCAGCCGGTCTGGCCGCTCCGCGCATAACGCGGCGCTCACCGGCTCGAAGAGCTTGATCGCCTCTGCCAGGTCTTTGACCGTCACGTTCCGGGATTCAAGCACGAGCCCGATCATGTAGCCGGCGTCGCGGTTGCCCGGGGCATGCACGGCGGCGCCGCCCATGTTGCCCCGGCGTACGGTGATCAAGCCTTCCGTCTCGAGGATCCTGAGCGCCTCCCGAAGCGAGGGCTTCGAGACGTTGAACTCCTCCATCAGGTCCTCGAGCTTGGGAAGCATGTCGCCTTCCCGCAAGATGCCCCCGGTGATCCGGGAGCGCAGATTCTCAGCCACCAGCTCTGCGATCCGCGGCTGCCGCAACTGGCGACGCAAGCCGTTCGCCCGATTCCCCGCAGTTCCAGTCGTCACGGCTCTTTCCGAGGTGACATAATAAACCTTCCTATCATCCTAATGATAAAACTAAGCGATTCCGCTGACCGGGAGGAAGGGGCACCATGATCCTGGCCACCGGACGAACTGCTCTCGGCGCCGGCCCATGGGACCCCCGTTTCGCCGGACGGCCCGCCCGACGTAGACGGGGCGCACCCGGACTGGATCGCCGGTCGATGAGGTCATGACACGTCCGGCCATCGGCGCCTTGACGCAAGGCTATAACCTCGGAGTGGGTTGCGAGCACTCGATCCATCCCCCGCTCGCGAACTGCAGATAAGAATGGTACGTTCGGACGTCGGACCACGTCTTCACCCTGGGCCAAGCGTCGCGCGTGCGCTCATGCTGACCTGCCCCGGGACGTCAGGCGTCATATTCACCCGCCGGAAGGCGGTTCCGACCGCCCGCGTTGGCGATGCGCGTTTGCCGCAGTTCGACGGCTCCAAAGAGCGGAATCCGAGCTGTCCGAGTGCTTCGCCAGAGGCCCAGCCATAGGAGGTGTCATGGCCCAGGTGAAAACGCAGCCGATCGAGCTGGTCCCGGACCGGCTCTATCGATTGGGAGCGATGATGCCCCTTGATGGCCGCATCAGTTGGGTCCCGCGCGACCTCCGCGGCTACCAGCCGGCCAACTGCTACTTGGTGTTGGACGGAATGCGCGCGACGCTTATCGACACCGGCCCTGCCGCTTACGAGGACGAGTTCGTATCCCAGCTCCAGGAGGTGTTGCCGAAGGGCGCCCACCTGACCGTCTTCGTCACCCGCCTCGAGCCGGAGGGACTCGGCAACATCGGCCCGATCCAGGCGAAAATCGGCATCGATCACATCATCACCGGCGGCGTGCCGAATATGTTCGATGCGTGGAACGAGATCCCCGGTTTCATCGAAATGTGGAACAACCGGGGTGACTGGCTCGGGGACAAGACGTTCATGGACCGTGTGGCGACCGGGGAGCCGATCCCGATGGGCGGTTCCGACCGTCTACTGGTACTGGCCGCTCCGCTCCGGATCCTGGCCACCTTCTGGGTCTATGACATGGAGACCAAGTATCTGTTCACGACTGACGTCTTTGGCCACACGTCGGTATCGAGTCCCGACGCGCCAGTGGTCAGGGACTCGCTCGCGGAGGACGACACCACGTTCGAATCGGCTCGCGCGCACGTCCTCTCCAAGTTTCCCTGGGTGCCAGAAGCTGACCTCGAGGGCGTGGACGACAAGGTTTCTGCGATATTTCGCGAGCGCGAGATCGTGGCCCTTGCCCCGATGCACGGCTGCATCCTGCGGGGGCCGGCGCTCGTACAAAAGCACCTTGACATCTTCCATAGGATCCTTCGTCACGAGGACAGATGATTGATGAGCGAACTCATTCGGCAACTTCCGTACGAGCTCAAGCCGGGGGTCTGGTGGCTCGGCATCTGCACCAGGGGCGTCTACAACGGGAAGCCCGCACACGGGGAGAATCACCAGTACCTGATCGTCGGCACCGAGAAGTCGCTGCTGGTGGACACCGGATTCCCGCGGATGTGGCCCGAGCTAGAGGCACAACTTGAGTCAGTCCTCAAAGGCCGGACGCTGGACTACATCTTCCCGAGCCATCCCGAGCTTCCGCACTCCGCGGCGTTACTGCCGCTCGCCACCAAGTATCCGAACGCCGCGATCGTGGGCGATGTTCGTGACTACCACCTCTTCTACCCCTCTCTCGCGGACCGTCTCACGCAGGTACCGGCGGGTACCACGTTTGACCTCGGTGGCGGCTATGCGGTTGAGCTGCTGCAGCCCGTCATGAAGGACCTGGCCACCACCTACTGGGCATACGAGTCCTCGCAGCGGGTGCTGTTCGTGGTGGACGCCTTCCAGGTGCCGCACCCGGACCCCGCCTTCGAGGGCGCAGATGAAATCTTGCACACTCCCGGTCAGTGCAACATGTTCTTCGAGGAGCTGCCCAGCGTGGACGTGGAGCTGGCCGCTCAGATTTTCCGCCTCGTTTTCTTCGAGGCGCGCCACGTGGACCCCGCGATGACCTTTGGGCGCTTCGAGAAGCTGTTGGAGACTCACCCAGCGGATGTGATCGCGTCGACCCACGGCTTCCCGGTACGTGACCCCCGGAAGGCCTTGCCCTTCTTCCGAGCGGTGAACGGAGTCGCCACCGACGGAAACGCGTTGCCGGTTATCGGCGTTTACAAGGCCGAGCACGCGCCGCTTGGGCGAGATCGCAAGTAGCGGACGTGCATGCCTGGGGAAGCTGGGGCGAGCTACGACCCGTGTTGGTCCGGCCTGCCTCCCGCGATTCGCTCGCGGGCCCATGTCACCGGGGGCGGGGAGCTCCTCTGGAACCGAGAGTCGGCGCGCCAGGCGGCGGCCTGGCTGGCGGCGTCCGGATCCGCGCTCCTGGGTGGGGAGGTGTACATCCCTCGGGGTCCTTTCACGGCGGTGATGGTGGATGAGTGGGAGACCTTCCCTCGGCAGCTCCCGTCCGAAGCCTGGGCGGATTACGTCCGGCGTTCGCTGGACCGGGCCCTCGAGGCCATCGAGACGTTCCACACGTCGTTCGACGATACGGAGCGCGTCTTTTACTTCCTGGCCTGTGAGCGATTGACGGAGGGGCTATGAGCGAAGGCTGGTCGTCAAGGGCGATCGACGGCATGGTGTTCCACGAGTGGAGCTCCACGCTGACACTGACACCCTACATGGAGCCGAGCTGGGCGGAACTGGTAACCCGCAAGGGTGACCGAGGGGGCCCGCTGCGGCTGGCCACCAATTGGCTTTATCGAAACCCCATGCACGGCAACAAGGCGCCAGCGTCGTACCCCACGACGGGGGTCCCGGGATCAGATCCTGAAATGCTTGCCGCCCGGCCCGGGTCCCGCCTGGTTCTCGGGTATGACGAGGGCCTGCTCGCCAGCGGCTTCAGCTATCACTACCTATCGCGCGCGGCCGTTCGAGCAGCGAACGACTGGACGATCGATCGCTGGCTGGATCGCGACCCCCGCTTCAACGCTCTGGTCCTCGTCTCCAGCGGGATGCCCGAGGAAGCCGCGCAAGAGATACGGCGAGTGGGCCGGCACGAGCGAATGGTGGGCGTCGCGCTTGGCGCTAACGGGCTCGGTCTGCCTTTTGGACACCCCGCCTATCACCCGATCTACGAGGCGGCCGCGGAGCTTCGGCTGCCGTTGGTCATGCAGGTCGGCAGCGATGCGATGACTGACCAGATCAGTCCCCCCGTAGCGGGAGGGATGCCGGCCACGTACTCGGAGTATCGAGTGCTGGGCGGGCAGCCGATGATGACGCATGCAGTGAGCCTTATCACCGAGGGTGTGTTCGACCGCCACCCGGGTCTTCAGGTTCTGATGTTCGGCGGGGGGGTGGCCTGGCTTCCTGGCTACCTCTGGCGGATGGACTGGTGGTGGAAGACGGACCGCCTGGAGGCGCCCTGGATGCAGGAGCCGGCCAGCGAATATTTCATGAAGCACATCCGCATTGCTACTTACGCTTGGGAATGGCCCCGAGAGCCTCAGCGGCTGATCCGGGCGCTGAACACGATCTCGGGCTGCGAGGATCTCTTCCTCTTCGCGAGCGGCTGGCCGAACGCGGACTACGAGGACGCTGAGGAGATCGCGTCGCTCTTACCGGACGAGCTGGCGACAGAAGGTGATGTACGGCAACGCTGAGCGGTTTTACAGATGGCCGCGGAACGGCGGATCTGCCGCCGGCGATGTGGCCGCCCGCAAGGAGGAGATCTGATGGCTGGTTACACCGGACCCATCATCGACCTCGACATCCACAATAAGTGGAGAAGCGAGTCGGACGTCTACCAGTACCTTCCAGCGCAATGGCGGGAGTATGCCGAGGCCTGGGCCGCAGGCAAGCCGCCCGGTGTCGAAGGAGCCGTGCGCAGCGTCGGCCTGCGCCCACCCAATGTGACGGTGGGGTCCCTCCTGCCGAATGCCGCGAGGCTCGCCAGCTCATTCCCGGCCGACGGCTCGCCCCCGGGTTCAGACATTGGCCTGCTGCGTGAGCAGATCCTCGATAAGCATCCAAACTACTGGCGTGTGCTGCTCAATCACGACCTCGGCGAGTACGGACAGCACATGAACCCGTATTTCGGTGTCGAGCTCTGCAAAGCAGCCAACGAGTGGTGTAGAGAGCAGTGGTTGTCGCTCGACGAGCGTCTCTATGCAGTGATCGTGGTACCGACGTCGATGCCGGATGAGGCGGCGAAGGAGATCCGGCGCCTCGGATCCAACCGCCGCTTGGCGGCTGTGCTGCTCGCTGGGAATGGCTTCGGAAAGCCCTTTGGTGATCCTGTCTACCACCCCATCTATGAGGCCGCGGCTGAGATGGGGAAGAACCTTGTTTGCCATGTGGCGACCGACCGACCCGGGCCCCCACATCACGGAGGTGGGCGGCATGATCTCGACCGGGATCGTTTACTCCAGCCAGATCCCGCAGGGGGCGATGCACTACGCGACCAGCCTCATCGCCCACGGTGTGTTCGAGAAATACCCGACGCTCAAGATCGTTTTTGAGGAGTTCGGCACCGCGTGGATCCCCTCGGTGATGTGGGGGCTTGACCGTCAGTACCAGCTGCTGCGCTACGAGTCGCCGTGGGTCCGCAAGTGGCCCTCCGAATATCTGCACGACCATCTCCGAGTCACAACCCAGCCGTTCGAGGAGAGTTCCGTACCCGGAGGGATGATCGATTTGATCCGGTCGGCGGATGGGATGGAAGACATGCTCTGCTTCTCCACGGATTACCCTCACCTCACCTTCGACGACCCCAACTACATTGCCCGCCAGTTGCCCGATGAGTGGCACCGCAAGATCTTCTTCGAGAACGGCTGCGAGCTCATGCATTGGGAGGCCGACGCCAAGGTGGCGTTCGGGAACGAGGTGGCCGTCTCCTGATGGAAGACGTCGCCGCGGTGGACGATCTCGCGGAGGGCAGGCCCTCGGTCTTCAAGGTCAAGGGGCGCGAGATCGCTGTCGTGCGCTGGCGGGGCGAGTTCCATGCTGTGCGCAACATCTGCCCGCACCAGACCCAATCCTTCGGCTGCGCCCACATACGCCCATCGTTCACCTCACCCGCCGGGCGGGTCGGCGAGCTGGTGGCGGTGGAGTCCGATCCCGTGCTGGTATGCCCGGTGCATACCTGGTCCTTTGCGCTCCGCACCGGCCAGTGCACTGTTGATAAGAGCCTGCGCATCCGTCGCTACGAGACGATCGTCGAGGACGGCCGGCTACTCATCGACGTTTCGACGTGAATGCCGACGGCCGGGCTTGGTTTGCGACTCTCAGGTGCATTGTCCTGACACACCGTCGCTGGGACCGATTCCAGGCTTGCCGGTCTCGAGATTGCTCGCGCGGATGGACGAGGCTGGAGTGGACCGGTGCGTGATCATCCCGATGGTCCCGCCCGGCGACGACCAGATGGCAAATAACGCCGCTGCTCTGGCCGCCAGGATGTCGCAGCCGGCCCGTCTGGCGGTGGTGGCGCCGTTCGACGTTGGGCGGCCGGAGCGTTCGCCGCTCCTTAAGACGTGGCGCTCGACTGCGCGGGATGCTCGGGACAAGGCTGGCGTTTCTCCGTGATCCCAACCGGCGCCTGCTCGAGGCGGGCGAGTTGGAGTGGTTCTGGTCGGCTGCCGAGGCAGCCGGCGTTCCGGTTACGGTGCTGGCCCCTGGGCTGGCCGCCCGCCTGGACGCCGTCGCCGGCACGCACCCGGGCGTCCGGCTGGTGGTGGATCATCTGAACCTCCACCCCGGCGAGACGTATCCGTCTTTAGCGGCCGCAATCGCGCCGCTTCTGCCCCTCGCGGCGCGGCCGAACGTCGCCCTGAAGGTTAGTGCTCTGCCTTGCTGGGCTCCGGACGCCTATCCGTACCGGTCGCTTGCCAAGCCGATCGAGATGGTGCTGGACGCCTTCGGCCCTCGGCGAGTCTTCTGGGGCTCCGATCTGACGCGGCTGCCATGCACATACGTCGAGTGGCTCGACGTGGTGCGCGGTCTTCCGTTTCTTTCGACGCAGGACCAGGAGTGGATACTCGGTCGCGGGGTCATGGAGTGGCTCGGCTGGCCGTGACCGCCGATCGGCGATACGCGCCCGTTCCGGGATACGTCACAGGCGGGTCCCCGCGCGCACGTATACCTGCTCGTCGATAACCTCGACGCCGTACACAACCGCCCGCCGCGCACCCCGGATCTCATGGCCCGTCTTCAGGTCGAACTCGTAGTGATGCCAGGGACACGCGATGATCGGTCGCTCCTCCTCCAACTGAAGGGAGACGCCGACTCCAACGGTCCCGCTGGAGAGCAGCGGGCGCACCGCGCCCTGGCAAAGTGGGCCGCCCTGGTCGGGGCAGTGGTTCCGCAGCGCGTAAAAAGAGTCACCCCAGCGAACTACTCCGATCTCGCGCGCCCCGACGCTCATGACGTGCGGGACCCCGGCCTCGAACGAGGACACCGGCCCCGCGCGGACCAGGCCGGCCAACGTGTCTGAGCTCACCGGAACGACCCCACCGGGCGGGTGTCCGGGGTCGGCCTCGAGGCGATGACCTCCTCCTCCTTCCACCCGTACGTCTCGCACCCGTTTTCGTAAAGAAGCTTTCGCGTCCACGACTTGGGTAGTCGCTTGGTGATGTAAAAGGGGTCGTCCGCGTCGAAGTGCGGGTAGTCGGTCGCGAAAAGCAGCACGTCCTGGAGGAACGGATAGATATCCATCAACGCGCCGAACTGCTTGCTGGTCAGCGTCTCTAGAGGTTGGGTCGACGCACGGATGTTGCGGTGCACGTATTCGGACGGAGTGCGCTTCACCCAGGGGCTGTCCTCTCGCAGGATCGCGAGGTTGGCCTCCATCCTTCGGATCAGGGGGACTAACCAGGCGACGCTGAACTCGACCATGATTACCTTCAGCTCGGGATAGCGCTCGAAAACTCCGTTCATGATGAAGCTCACGACGTGGCGCTCCGCCGGCTCGTGGTTGGTGAATTCTTCCTCGATCCGCGTACCGGGCGCGCCGCCGGCGGACACATGCCCGAGGTCGCCGACGTGCTCGCCGCCCAGGTGGATGGCGATGGGAAGGCCAGTCTCCGCGGCCGCCCTGTGGATTGGATCGTAAACCGGGTCGCCGAAGCTCTTGCCGAGCGCGCTGGTTACCAGCAGCGCCTCCGCGACCTTTGGCTGTTTGGCCATCCGTCGGATCTCAGCTGCGCCCTGCTCGGGCACGTGGGTCGGCACCAGGACCGCGGAGCACAGGCGGTCGTCGGGGATGCTCAACCAGCGCTCGCGGTTCCAGTCGTTACAGGCCCGCACGGCGGCGAGGGCTAGCCATGGGTTATGGAGTCCGGTCTGGAGCCCGATGTCGAAGCTCAGGACCGCGCGCTGCACGTTCAGCGGATCGAGCAGCTGATCCTTCATCACCTGATAGCTGCTACCCGCTTTGCTTCCGTCCTCGGGTATGAAGTCGGGCCGGCGCAATGGGCCGGCATTGTTCGGGTAGACAAGGAAGCCGCCACCGTTCAGGAGACGGCTGCCCGAGTAGTGTAGGATCCCGATCTGCTCGCGCCCGAGCTCCTTCCATCGCGTTGGGAAGTACTCGATGACCTCCTCCTCTGTGTTCCACGTGTGGTGAACATCGCAGTCGATCACCGGGAGCATCTACTCGCCCTCCAACAACGCGTTCGGTGCGGCTGCCGTGGGTGTCACCTCGCGCCGGGGCCGATCAGGCCACGCGAAAAGATCCATCGCATTATCGCGGAACACCTTCGAGTGCCATTTCGGCGGTAGGGCGGCCCCCACGTCGGAAGGCCACTCGGTGTCCCAGTTCGGATAGCCGCTGGCGAAGACCAGCATGTCCTCGATTGCCTCGACCTGCTCCAGGATGCGCACAAGCTGCTGCGGCTGGGTCCCCGGGTCGAGGGGGTGGGTGGACACGCGAATCGACTGACGGAAGTACTCGCTCGGATGCCGGGGTGCCCAGGGGATCTCACGGGCGTGGCTGTCGAACTTGAAGTCGAAGCGTGCGATCGCCGCTCCCAACCAGTCCGCCCCGGCGCCGAGTGCGAGCACGCGAAGCCCCGGGAACCGTTCGAACACGCCTTGCGCGATGAGGCTGCCGAGGTGGCTGGTCATCGCCTGATTCGACAGGATGCGGTATTCCGAGTAAGTGAGCGGCGGGCCTCCGGCAGAGTGGTGGGTGAGGGTGTAGATGTTGGACTCGTTACCCGCCTCGATCACGATCGGGAGCCCAAGCTCCACGGCCGCCTCGTAGATCGGGTAGTAGTGCGAGTGGCCGCTCAGCAGCCCCGTACCGTTGACGCCCATCGCGACCCCCACCATCCTGGGGTGCCTGCCGACCCGGCGGATCTCCCTGGCCGCCTCCTCGGGCAACTGGTTTGGGACCAGGACCAGCGAGTACAGTCGCGTGTCCCGACCGTCGAGCCAGCGATCGACGCACCAGTCGTTGGCGGCCCGAACCATCTCACGGCCCAGGTATTGCGCGGGGTGCACGGCGATCTCGACGCCCGTGTCGTAGGTGAGCACAGCGCGCTCGACTCCGTGTGCGTCGAGTTGCGCTGAGACCACTTCCCGGTCCGTGCCGCCCCGAGCATCCGGGAGCTTGCTGCCCGTGATTCGCCCGAAAGTATGTGATGGAATCACGGGGACCGTGTAGTCGGACGAAGGCCGGAGGTAGTCGCGCCACGCCCGGGGCAGGTAGTCCATCACCTCCCCTGGGTGCGACCAGTGGTGGTGGACGCAAGCGTCGATGACCCCCTGGGCCGGCGTCTCGGGATCGACCTTCACGTCCACATCATCCCTCCTCGGCGGCGTTAAGGGTAGCTTTCATCGCATTCCTCTCAATCATATCAATGATAACTTGACACCCCGGGCGCCGGGTGCAAGAATGGGGCTCCGCACAGATCCGACTGATGCGGTCCCGGGATGCCGGGGCAGGAGGAGGGCCCGAGAAGGAGCAGCGCGTGAAATTCCATGGAAGACGGTGGTTGAGCCGAATGGTCGCTCTGCTCGGCCTGTCGCTGATGTTGGTCGGCTGCGGCGTGGGCAGCTCGGCAGCCCCGACGAACGGTGGCGACTTCAAGATGGGCGCCTTGGTGGCACTCTCCGGCGTCTTCGGACCCTATGGGGCAGCCTACGAGGCCGGCATGAACGTGGCCGTCGACCGCGTCAACGCTGCCGGCGGCATCGTCGTGGACAACAAGCGGTACACGCTAAAGATGATGTACGTCGACGACCGGTCAGACCCCCAGACGGCCGTGGCTGACGCGACCCAGATGATCCAGGACGACGGCATCAAGGTTCTGTTCGGGCCGCTCGCGAACGAGGCGATCTCGGCGACGCCGGTGATTGCCGCGCATAACGTGGTCAACGTCTCGCTGGGCGCGGACCTCTTCGGCCTGATCGGGCCCAAGTATCCGCTGCTGTTCTCGGCCCTGCCCGCGAGCGACTACCGCTGGGGGGCGGCGACCGCCGGATTGCTCCACTTCTACCCGAAAACCAAGAGGGTCGACTTCCTCACTGGCGCCCAGGACGGGACATTGCAGCCGATGACCGCGGCCCTTCAGGCCCAGGGGATCTCGGCCGGCAACTTCACCTACCCGCCCGGCACCACGGACATCTCGACCGTGGCAACCAAGGTCGTGGCCGACAAGCCGGACGTGGTCGTGATCGGCAACTCCCCTTCAGAGGAGCAGAGCGACCTCCAACAGCTGGACGCGGCCGGCCTCCCTAAGTCGGTGGTGTGCCTCTGCTACGCGACGCAGCTCCCGCCCAGTATCGGGCGCCCGCAGGTGTTCCCGAACGCGTACTCGCCAGTCGAGCCCGGCCTCCAGTCCACGCCCGAGATCAACGCCTTCAAGTCGGCCCTGAAGGCGAAGCTGGGTACCACCCCCACCGCATTCGACATCGGCATCGCGCTCGCCTACTACTTCACGGTGCAGCTGACCGCCAAGGCGATCACCAAGGCGGACACGACCACCGACACAGCGAAGATGGCCAAGGCGATGACTCAGGTGACGCTGACTGAATTCGGCGCTGAGTTCCAGTGGGACTCGACCCACCGCATCACCGTCCCGCTTGCGGTCTCGCAGATACTGCCGGACGGGACCACGACAGTAGGCCAGTTCAAGCCGTTGTCATAGCTGTGCTTGCCGTGGCTCGCGGCGGGGCGTCCGGGGTTCAGCCTCCGTGTACGGACGCCCCACCTGGGACTGGCATGAGGCTCGGCGCCTACCTCTATCCGCCTGGCGGTCATGCCGTCCCCGACCACCTGGTTGCGATGGCGGTCGCCGCCGAGGAGCTTGGATTCGACTCGGTTTGGCTGGGCGACCACGTGGCCTGGCCGTTGGAGTTCGATCCAGGTACCCACAACCAGGTCGGGGGGCGAACGCCTTCGCCGGCGGCGGTGCATTCGGACGTGCTGGAGCCATTCACCTCGCTGGCATACGTCAGCGCCCGGGTACAGCGCATACGGATCGGCTTCGGCGTGCTTGTGCTGCCCTATCGCAGCGTGCTTCTGAACGGGAAGATGCTCGCCATGCTCGATGTCCTCTCGGGTGGGCGGCTGATCGCGGGGGTGGGTACGGGATGGCTCAAGGAGGAGTTTCCGCTGGTCGGCGCGCCGCCTTATGAGGAGCGTGGCCGGGTTGCGGACACGCAGCTGCGGGTGCTGGAGAAGCTCTGGTCAGGCGATCCCTCAACCCTCGGCGTGGTCATCAATCCCAAGCCCGTACAGCGGCCCCGGCCGCCGCTCTGGGTCGGCGGCAATGGCGAGGCCGCCTTAAGACGCGCCGCGCGGTTCGGCGATGCCTGGATGCCGCTCCATCAATCGCCCGAGCAGATCCGGTCGAAGGTGGACCGACTGCGGGCGCTGGTCAGCCAGGAAGGCCGGGATCCCTCCTCGGTCGGGGTGGTCGCCGGCTGTCGTTTCCGCATCACCGAAGAGAGGACGGTCGAGCCCGGGACGATGATCGGGACCACCGCTCAGCTAGCCGCCCGGCTGCTGGAGTACAGAGCAGCAGGTGTGCATCAGATCAACCTCATCGGGGAGGGTTACCCGGATGTTCCGTCGCTGGTAGGGGCCTGGGAGATCCTCACCCGCGTGTCGCCAGCATAGCCATTGCATGGCCCATCTATGATTCTCAAGGTGCCCGACGGCCAGATCTTGGAGGTCGTCGATGCCTATCGTTCGTTCGGAGCGGTGCACGCGCTCGCCGGCGTGAACATTGAGATCCGGCAGGGCGAACTGCTAGGGGTGGTCGGACCCAACGGCTCCGGCAAGACGACGCTGTTCAACTGCATCACCGGCCGCTACCGCTTGAACCGGGGACGGGTGCTATGGCAGGGGACCGACGTCACACGCTGGCCGATGCATCGGATCGCGCGGGCGGGTTTGGTGCGCACATTCCAACAATCGATGGCGTTTGGATCGGCAACCGTCCGCGGCAACGTCCAGATGGCGATCGACATCGCGCGCACGGGGCACCGGGCCGACAGGCACATCGAGGTGCCCCGCGACGTCGACGCCATGCTCGCCTTCACCGATCTCGGCGACCTCGCAGACTCGCCCAGTTCCGTGCTTTCCCACGGCTCGCTGCGACGGCTCGGCATTGCGCTCGCGCTGTCAGCGCGGCCCTCGCTGCTTCTTCTCGACGAACCGGCCGCCGGCCTCAACGACGCCGAAAGCCAGGAGCTGGCGAGGCTCCTCAAGCGCGTGCGGAAGACCGGAGTCACGCTGGCGGTGGTCGATCACGACATGGGCTTCTTGATGCCGTTAGTTGATCGCATGATTGTGCTCGCGACCGGGCGCATATTGAAGGATGCGACCCCCGACGTCGTCGCGGCGAGACCCCGCCGTCGTCGAAGCGTACCTTGGCACCGGCTTCGGCAAGCATCGATCTCGAGGAGAGTCGCTTGGCTGAGCTGGTTGTCCGGGGCCTCCGCGTCTACTACGGCAGCGTCGCCGCGGTGCGGGGTGTGGACCTGGAGGCACACGACGGCGAATGCGTCGGCATCCTGGGCCCCAACGGTGCGGGCAAGACCTCGCTCTTCTGCGCCATCTCGCGCCTGGTGCCGCACCAGGGCGAGGTCACCCTCGAGGGTCGACCTGTCCGTGGCCAGCCCGAAGATGTCGTGCGCCAAGGCATCGGACACGTGCTTGAGGGACGCCATATCTTTTCGCAGCTGACCGTCAGGGACAACCTGCTGCTGGCCCAGTTTGGATCGGGGGACGGCGACTTCCGTGATCGCATGACGGCCACGCTCGACTACTTTCCGGTCCTTAAAGAGAAGATGCGGCACCACGGCGGCGAGCTCTCGGGCGGTCAGCAGCAGATGCTCGCCATTGCGCGCGGGTTGCTTACCAAGCCCAGGGTTCTGCTGCTCGACGAACCCTCGCTTGGCCTGGCGCCCGTGATCGTGGAGCAGCTGGCCGTGGCCATCCCGCGCATCGTCACCGACTGGAAGACGACGGTCCTGCTCTCGGAGCAGTTCGTGCAGCTGGTCCTTGCGGTGGCAAGCCGCGTGTATGTATTAAGCCACGGACGCGTCATCCGGTCAGGCCCCGCCGACCTTCGAACACTGGATGACGAGATGGTCGCCGGCTACCTCGGAGGCGGGAGCGATGCCTGAGCAGTTGGTTCTCTTCCTTGAACAGTTGTTCAACGGTGTTTCGCTCGCCGGCATTTACCTCTTTATCGCGCTCGGTCTCAGCCTGGTCTTCGGCCTGACGCGGATCGTCAACTTCGCCCAGGGCGAGTTCGTAACGCTCGGTGCCTTCGTGACGCTCTCGTTGGTCAACCTGCATGTGCCGCTGCCGTTTGCACTGTTTCTTGCCGGTGTCATCGTCGGGCTGCTGTCCGAGCTCCTCGACCTCGGCGTCTTTCGGCGCACACTGTCACGCCCGATCAACGGGTTCATCGTGTCCTTGGGCCTGATTATCGCCCTTGAGGCGGCGTACGCCCTACGCTGGCCCAACGCGCTCTACTCGATCCCGCCCGTTCTCCCAGGTGTTTGGCATGTGGGAGGGTTGACGTTCGACAAGGAGAGCGTGTTACTCATAGCAGTGGTGGTGGTGGTCAGCGCTGCCCTCTTCTGGTTCCTCGAGCGAACGCATTACGGTCGCGGCATCCGCGCGCTTTCCGAGGACAGGCGCGGCGCCCAAGTCCTCGGCGTACGGGTCGGCCTTCTTATCTCCGTAGTGTTCATCATCGGTAGCGGTCTGGCCGGACTGGCGGGCGGCCTGTTGGGAACAATCTTTCCGTTTACCGCATTCTCCGGTTCCGATTTCTTGCTGACTGGCTTTGCCGTCGCCATCGTGGGCGGACTCGGAAACGTCCGTGGCATTGTCGTGGCTGCACTGCTGCTCGCCCTCGCCCAAACCATGGGCGGCGCGTACCTCTCGCTCGAGTGGTCGTCCGCGTTTCTGCTGGTGGTGATGGTCGCGATCATTCTCTGGCGCCCTTACGGCCTCTTCCAGAGCACCGAGCAGGTTGGCGGAGATCCACTTTCGGCCGATCATCTGCTTGGCCGAGTCGGTGGCCTCGCTGGAGAGTTCATCACCACCCCGCTGGGACGGCTGGTCGCCGCGGGCCCGAAGATCGGGCTGGCCGGGTTGTTCGTCGCCGGCGCCCTGGCGCCCTACTGGCTGAGCTCGTATCGCGACCTCAACCTGGCGACTGTTGCGCTCGTGAGCGCGATAGTGGTCTACAGCATGTGGTTCGTTTTCCGCTACGCCGGCATCTTTCCAGTAGCGCAGGCTGGGTTTCTCGGAGCCGGCGCCTATGCGACAGTGATTCTCACGATCCACTTCAACATCAACTTCTGGGAGCAGATCGCGTGCAGCGTGCTGGCTGGCGCCCTCGTGTCCGCGATCTTTGCATTGGTGGCGCTGCGCGCCTCCGGCACTTACCTCCTGATCATGCTGTTCGCGCTCTCCCAACTTGAGATCATCGTGATCGAGAACTGGGCCACGGTCACGGGCGGGATTCCGGGGATAGTTCTGCCCACGCCACCCAACCCGTTTTTCGGCCTGATCTCGTTCAGTGACCCGATCCCCCTCTACTACCTCGTACTGGTGGTCACGGTAATCGCTATTGCCTTTCTATGGTGGGTTTCGCGGACCCGGTTCGGCACACTCCTGACAACCCTCCGGGACAATGAGTTGCTCGCGCAATCGCTGGGACTCAATACCTTCAACTACAAGTTGTTTGCGCTGACCCTGTCTGGCGCCGTGGCCGGGTTCGCCGGCGCGTTCCTGGTATTCGTCAACCTCGGCATCGCCCCTCAGTACTTCACCGTCACAGCTTCCATCCAGTACAGCCTGATGATGCTCCTGGGCGGAACTGGCACTCTTGCTGGGCCAATGGTCGGCGCGCTCGTGACGACGTATCTGCCTGAGTTCCTCCATCTGCAGCCCTATGTGGCACAGCTTGTCTACGGGGTGTTGCTGGTCGCAATCATCGTCGTGCTGCCATCCGGGGTGGTGGGGGCACTACGTGAGGGCTACTTCAGGCTGGCTGGGCGGCTGCTGCGGCGGAGGACCAGAACGCCCGTTGCGCGCGACTGATCCGGAGTACGACTACGTCGTAGTGGGCGGAGGGTCCGCCGGGTGCGCCGTCGCGACGCGCCTGGCGGAGCGCGGTGCGTCCGTGATCCTCCTGGAGGCGGGCGGCTCCGATCGCAGCCCCCAGTTCAGGGTGCCGGCCGCCGTGCTCCAGCTCCAGCTCACCTCTGCGCACGATTGGGCCTTCCCCGGTGAGCCCGACTCCAGCCGGAACGGGCGAGCCGAGGGCTGGGCGTCCGGCAAGGTGCTGGGCGGCTCAGGGTCCATCAATGGCATGGTCTGGGTGCGCGGCCACCCTGCGGACTTCGACAGCTGGGCAACGATCGGTTGTCCGGGTTGGGATTACGCGACGGTGCTGGAGCACTTCAAGCGCACCGAAACGTACCTGGGCGGGGGTGACAGCGCGTTCCGAGGCCGCAGCGGGCCACTTCTCGTGAAGGAGAATACCTTTCAACACCCCCTCACCGACGCTTTCCTGGAGGCGGCAGAAGGCGCTGGCCACGCTCTCAATCCGGACTATAACGGCGAGCGAATGGAGGGCGCCGGCCGCACGCAGTACAACATCGGTCACGGTCTGCGATCCAGCACATCCAGGGCGTTCTTACGTCGGGTAAGACGAGTTCCCGGTTTTAGACTCACGCTCGATGCGTTTGCGACGCGAGTGCTCTTCGAGGGCGGCCGCGCAGCCGGTGTCGAGTATATGGCAGGCGGTCAATCGCGGATCGCGCACGCCGCGCGGGAGGTCGTCCTCTCAGCTGGAGCCATCAACTCGCCGAAGCTCCTCATGCTCTCAGGAATTGGACCGGCAACCCAACTGAGAAAGCACGGCATCGAAGTTGTCCATGACGCACCAAACGTAGGCCGGCGGCTGGCAGACCACATCGCCTTATCGATGAGCTACGAGGTCGACGTGCGCAGCCTCAACGCCTACTTCACGCCGGGACGGATGATCAGGGCCGGCGGGCAGTGGGTCTTGACTCGTGGGGGTCCCCTGGCCGCCGGACCCGCACACGCCACACTCAACGCTCGGCTTGGTGCTTCAGGCCCCCTTGACTACCTTGTTCATCTCCTCCCGTTCGCCCTGCCAGGCCTCGAAAAGGGCCGGAGCGTCTCGAAGTTGGTGGATAGCTGGGGACAGTTCTGGGGCATGACGCTCGTGACTCTGGGCCTCCACCCGCACGCTCGGGGTGAGGTACTCCTCAGGTCCGCGGACCCTACCGATCCACCGGTGATCCGGCTTGAGCAACTCGCCGATCCGTCGGATGTCAGGCTGATGAGAACCGCAATCGAGGCTACCTCCGAGCTGGCGGCTCAGACGCCTCTCGCGAGAAGGATCGTGCGCCGGGTTAGCCCCGGGCCGCACGTTGACACCGAAGGCATGGAGGAGCATCTGCGCACACACACGCATAGGGGCCTCCACCCGACTGGGACCTGCGCCATGGGGGCCGGGCCTGACGCCGTCGTGGATCCCAAGCTGCGTGTCAACGGCGTGGAGAGGTTGCGCGTAATCGACGCTTCGATCATGCCATCAATACCCAGCGGCAACACTAACGCCGCGGCCGTGATGATCGGGGAGCGGGGCGCCGCGCTGGTGCTGGAGGATTAGTCGGCGGGGTGGCTGCAACCCGACGGGCTTGCCGCGAACGTAGCCACCAGATGCAGAAGCAGGTTCCGAGCGCACTTGCCCGAGGGCGGCTATGCGGCATTGATGCTGCTTTGGCTCGCGCACGCGAGTTCTTCGCGCGCCCCGACGGCACGCCGCTGGTCTACCATTCGGTCATGATCCTAATCTATGCAACGATTGATCTTAAAGAGGGCGTGCGGGATGAGGCGGTGCCCGCCTGCATCGACCACGCGTCGGCAGGGCTGAGCGAGCCCGGATGCCACCAATACCTTTTCACCGGGGATCTCCTGAACCCCGCCCGGCTTCACGTACTGGAGCGGTGGGAGTCCCTGGATCTCATGCAGAAACATATGGACAATGAACGGTCCATGCAATTCGCGAAGTTGATGAACGGCTGGGCCCAGAAGGTCTCCGTCAATCGCTTCAACGTCCTGGACGAGGATTCGGATGAGTTCCGGCGGCAGAGCGCAGAACTCATGGGGGACTCGGTCGAACGGTAAAGGACCGGGCCTGCGCGCGGCCCTCCGAGCTCACGTGGTCACGCCGGGCTTCGCCGGCAGCGAAAGCTCACGTGGGCGGGGTGCGCTCGCGGTGCTCGGTGGCGCCGGCGCCGGGTGAGGAGCACCCTTGCCAAGCCTGGGAAGGAGGCCGCCGCGGAAACCTCCGATGGGCTGGAAGTCACCTTTGGTGGTGCACAAGTTCTAAACCTGCCTACCCTCAGATTCCACCAATGACAACCGTCCAATGGTTGTAGCTGCTTCGTGCATGATCCGGTGGAGCAGCTCGGCCACCGTCGGCAAGTCTCGTGTGAGCCCTACCACCTGGCCGACTGGAAACACTCCAGGGTCGGTGTGGCCCTCCATCAAGGAGGCTCGCGTCAGCAGCGGTGCGTTGGGTGCCATCATCATCTGGGCCCAAGTCAGGTCCTGGATTCGCTTCATCGCGAAACTGTTACGGACGAACGCCGCCTTCGTCAGACGTTGAGAGCGAAATCCTGTCCAGGCCGCTCGACCCAGCCGAACGACGCCCGGGCCGCGCTCCAGCCGGTCCACCGTCAAGGTTCGGAGGACCCTCTGGGGTGCACCGTCGATGCTACGTGTCACGATGGTGTCGTCGACGGTTTGTTTCAAATACAGGCCCTTGATTGTCTTGTGCACGGGGCTCTCCTGGGTAAGTAGGAAGCGTGTGCCCATTGCAATCCCCTCGCTGCCGTAGGCGAGTGCTGAAACCAGACCACGGCCGTCGAAGTACCCACCGGCGGCGATTACGGGCACGTCGACGGCATCCACGACCTGTGGCACCAGCAGCGACGTTGGCACGTTGCCTGTGTGGCCGCCCCCCTCTGCCCCTTGCACCACCACCGCATCAACCCCCCACTCGACCACCTTCTGCGCGTGTCGGACGGCACCGACGGTCGGGAGGTTGACGACCCCCGCTGCCTTCAGCTTCTCGACCAGGTCCCTCCGCGGCGCCCCGCCGTAGCTGGCGACGCGGACACCCCGTTCGATCAACAGGTCGACGACCCTGTCGGCATCGGGGTTGTCCGAGCGGAAGTTGACCCCGAAAGGGGCATCGGTGAGGGATCGGATCTCGTCGAGGGACCGGCGGACCTCATCTAAGGTCATTGTCGCGCTGCCCAGAATGCCCAGGCCTCCAGCCTGGCTGGTGGCGGCCGCGAGGCGCGGGTTCGCGACCCAGCCCATGCCGGTCTGGATGATCGGGTACCGGATCCCGAGGAGTTTCGTCAACCGCGTATTGAAGACGGTCACGGTGCAAGCATTTGCCCGCATACGGCAGGACCACGATCCCCGGAACGCGGCCCGTGCCGAGGCCATAGGCGCCTTGCGGCGGGTCGCCGGAAGTGCGTTATAGAGTCCACCGTAGGTGAGCCGTGAGCGGTATTCCTCAACGCGTCACTTGGCCCCCCGCTCCGGACTCAGACGGTGACCTCCTTGAGCCGTAGGCCCTCAGGATCGAACATCTCGCGGATAAGGTGGAGCTCCTCATCAGAGGGTCGACGGGTCTCCGGCACTGGAGTCCGGTATTGCGACAGGAAAGCCAGTCTTCCTCCGCACCTCATCCGCGGAGACGCCGGGATGGAGAGACACCACGCGCATCGCGCCTCCCTCGCCGTCGAAATCGAAGACCCCGAGGTCGCTGACTACGTAACGGACCTGGCTGTAATGCGGCAGTGTCCCGCCCGCCTCGCGCGCCCTCCTCGGACCGAGCCCAGAAATGAAGTCGACGGCCTCGACGAAGACTCTTGCACCGTGGGAGGGCACCCAGTAGCTCGTCTTGTGGTTGACGGTGTTGCCGGGCGCGCCGCGGGACCCGATCAGCTGGACGCGGGGCCGCTCCCAAGATCCGATGGCCGAGATGTTGGTGTCGCCGTAGCGGCCGACCTGGCTCGCTCCCATCACGACGTGGCGGCGGCCGGACCAGACGACGTCGAACATCTGGCGGTATGGCAGCCACCCCTCGACCACCTTCTTAGTGGCGATTCCGAACGGCATCATGCCGTCCACCAGCATCGCCTCGCCGTCCGTCATGAGCAGATCCGGCTCGAATGTCGCACGGGCCAGCCTGGCGCCGATGAAGGGTATGAAGCCGACCGCTGGACTGGCGAGAATCTCGCCGTCGCCGCGGTAGATCTCGGCGCAAGCGATGACGCAGCTGTCGGCGCGCGTGAAGTCGCTCATCGGACCACCACCGCGTCTCTCACGGCGCGCTGGTAGTCGGCCTCGCTCCCGTCCAGGTAGCAGCTACGGAACTCCGCCCAAGTCTCGGGGCTCTCCGCCGAGGCTGCATAGAGAGATTGGAACGCCTCGTCGCGCTCATAGTCGGGCACGCAACTGGTGAAGTGCGCCCCGTTGGGGGCCTCGGCGACGCCGTCGACGAGGAGCCTGCTGATCTTGAGTGTGTGATGACTCGCCGTCTTGAGGAAGTCTTCGGTGGGGATGACGCGCTCGGCGGTCATGAAGCGGCGGGATGCGGCCATCAGAATAAGGTCGTCGAAGTAGAGGTCCGGGCCGAGGAATTGGCCATTGCCGCGGCGGTCCGCACGGTTCATATGGACGATCGCAGCATCCAACTTGAGAGCCGGTACCGCGACCAGCTCTTCGTGGTCCTGGTATGGAGAACGCACCGTCTTCAGCGAAGGATTGACGCGCATCACGTCCGAGCCCAGTCCGGCGCGAAGCGGCATGAACGGCAGGCGCAGCCCGGCCGCATAGAGACCCCAGTAAAACATTCCCTCGTCGAGCTCCATCGCCTCCACCGCACCGCTCTGACGGGCGGCTCTAAAGTGGGGCTCGAGAGGGATCGAGTCGAGGGAGACGAAGGCGAATATCACCTTCTTAACCTTGCCCGCAGCGCAGAGCAGGCCGACATCCGGTCCCCCCCAGGACACGATAGTGAGGTCTTTCAGCGGGGAGCGGAGTATTGCTCGTACTACCGACATTGGTTTCCGCCGGGAACCCCAGCCGCCAAAGCCGACGGTCATCCCGTCTTTCAGCTCAGCAACGATCTCATCTTCGGTGGTCAGCTTGTCAGCCACGGCGCTCCTCGTAGTCGGGGTTCCGCTTTTCGACGAAGGCCCGTCGGGCCTCATCTGGCACGTCCGACAGGTTCAGCTCGAACGTGAAGCCTTGCTCGAACCGATAACTGCGACGAGGGTCGACGGCCTCGATGCCGTTGACCGACTCCTTGGCTCTCCGGATTACGGTCGGGTGCTTCTGCGCAATTCGCTCTGCCCAGCGCCGGGCCACCTCCCGCACCTTGCCGTTCGGCGCCACCTCGACGACCGAACCGTATGAGTGAAGCTCGGTTGCGGTCGCGTTCTCGCCGGTATAGAGCATCGAGCGCATCCGCTGTCTCGGCACCATGCGTGAGAGATGCGTGGCGGCTCCCAGGGCGCCACGGTCGACCTCGGGCAGCCCGAAGACTGCGTCCTCCGAAGCAATCACGAAGTCGGCGTTGCCGGCCAGCCCGATACCGCCCCCGACGCAAAAGCCGTTGACCGCGGCTATCACTGGGACCTCGCAGTCGAAGACGGCCGCGAACGCCGCGTAGCAGGCCCGATTGATGTCGATCACAGCTTGGCGTCCATTCGAGGCGAGCTCACGCATGTCAGGCCCAGCGCACCAGCCGCGGCCGTCTGCGGAGATCACGACCACGCTCACGCCGGGGTCCGAGCCGAGCTTCTGGAGGATCTCTGCTAGGTCGAACCAGGCCGCGATGGGGAGAGCGTTGACCGGCGGGAAGTCCATCACGACCTCCGCGACCCGGTCCTCGACAGAGCTGTGAAAGCTCATCTTCCCGTGATCCCGTCAGAGGCCAGCCGCTCTCTGATGTCCTGGCGGAGCAGACCCTTGGCAACTTTGGCGCCGGAGGAGGTCGGCAGCGAATCGACAAAGACCAAGCGTTCTGGCCAGGCTTCCACAGAGGTCCCTCGCGCGCGAAGGTACTCGCGCAGCTCCTCTAACTCCAGACCCCGGCCCGGTTTGAGAACGATGTAGGCAGCGATCTTCTCGCCAAAGACCGGGTCGGGCATGGGGACAGCTGCGACCAAAGCCACCGCCGGGTGGGAACCAATGTCCTCTTCCACCGCCGCCGCGCTGATGTTCTTGCCGCCGCGAATGATGAAGTCGGTCTTGCGGCCCACCAGCCGCAGCATCCGGCCGTCAAGCAGGCAAAGGTCGCCGGACAGCATCCAGCCGTCCTTGGTGAAAAGCTCGGAGTTCGCCTGCTCGTCATTGAAGTACCCGAGACTTGTGACCGGACCCTTGCAGCCTGGCTGTCCAGGGCCACCGATCGCGGTCACGTCGAGGCCGTCATCGTCAAAAAGTCTGACCTGCATCCAGGGGATTACCTCTCCGACCGTGCGAAGCCTCGTCTCAAGGTCCATTCGCGTGGTGGTGTAGCTGAATGCACCCGTCTCGTTGGAGCCGAAGAACTGAAGGACCTTCGCGCCCGTGCTCCGTTCAAAGTGGGCTGCGCGATCGTATGGTATCGCCTCACCCCCGGTGAACATGACCCGCAGCGAGGTCAAGTCCCGTCGACTGAGGTCGGGTGAGTTGAGAAGCATCACGAACTGTGTCGAAACGCACATCAAAACCGTGACGCGGAGGCGCTCAATCACCTCCAGGCACGTCTCGGCATTGAAGCGCGACATCAGCACATTGGTGGCTCCCAGCAAGGTGGGCGTGAACTTGCCGGTCCACTGCGCGAAACCGTACGGCGCGGGGATCAGGCACATGAAAACGTCGTCGGGGGTGAGCTCGCCGGCGTCGACTGCCATCCGGTGATAGCAGAACCAGCGGTTCTGAAACTGCATGACCATCTTTGGTAGCCCGGTCGTCCCCGAGGTCGAATTCAGCATGTAGAGGTCGTTTGGTCCGATGCGGCGACGCTCAATCTCGTCCACGAGCCCGGCGTCCGCCTCGGGCGCAGCCTCCAGCTCAGAAAGAAGCAGGTGGGCGCGAAGGGGCAGGCCCTCGGCGGCCAGGCGGTCGTACAAGGGGCGGACCGGTTCGCCGCGAACACTCTCCTCGCTGATCAGACCGACGGCCTCCCCCCGGCTCAAGAGGTGGCCGACCTCTTTCTTGCCGGCGCGAACCCCCAGCCCGACCACCGTCAGGCCCGCCTTCTCGGCCCCGACGAATGCAGCGTGGACGCCTGGTCCATCCGGGAGCTGGATGCCCACTCGCTCGCCTGGCAAAAACCCAGCCTGGATCAGCGCCGCTGCAATCCGATTCGACCGTCGGTCGTACTCGGGCCAGGTCATCCGCTCGTCCCCTTCGGCGAAAGCGACGCCGTCCGGGTTTTGGCGACCGTGGCGACGGATCACGTCGGTGAGAGTCTCAGTCCCCCAGAACCCGAGCCGCGTGTAGAGATCGACCAGCTTCTCGTCGACGCGCACCATCTCGGTGCGGCGACCGTGGACAGATTGCATCCTCGTCAGAGTCGCTCGACGATCATGGCCATACCCTGGCCGCCGCCGACGCACATGGTTTCAAGCCCGTAGGTCTGCCCTCTTGTGGTGAGGTCGTTGAGCAACGTGGTCATGATGCGGGCCCCGGTCATCCCGAAGGGGTGGCCCAGTGCGATCGCCCCGCCATGCGGGTTGAGCTGTCGGTCGATGTCGATTCCCAGCGACTCGCAGACGGGGAGGACCTGTGCCGCGAAGGCTTCGTTCAGCTCGACGACGTCGATGTCGGAGATCGTCATACCTGTCATGGCAAGGACTTTCCGGACGGCCTCGATCGGCCCCACGCCCATCATCTCGGGCGCTACCGCGCTTGCAGCAGAGGCGAGGATCCGCGCGATTGGCTTGATCGCCAGTTCGCGGGCGCGACCGTCTGACATGACGACGACGACAGCTGCGCCGTCGTTCAACGGACAGGAGTTGCCGGCGGTGACCTTGCCCGCCTGCTTGAAGACCGGCTCCAGTTGCGCCAGCGCCGCCAAGGTCGTGTTCGGGCGCGGGCAGTCGTCCTTTCCGATCATGGTTCCGTCGGGCTTCGGGTAAGGCACGATCTCGCGCGAAAACACGCCGGTCAGCTGAGCAGCCACCGCACGGTCCTGGGAGAGCTTGGAGTAGGCGTCCATGTCCGCCCTCGAAACGCCAAAGCGATCCGCCACATTCTCTGCGGTCAGGCCCATTGGAAGGTAATAGCGGCCTACGAAGTCCTCCCGATCCTCGTCGAGGAAGCGTGGATTGGCGTCGGCACTCTTAAATGAGACCTCACGCGTCCGACTGACACTCTCGACCCCGCCCGCAACGTAGACGGAGCCCTCGCCAACCTTGATCGCGTGGTGGGCCATGCGGATGGCCTGCAGGCTCGAGGCGCACATCCGGTTTACCGTCATCCCGGGCACGGTGTCGGGGAGGCCTGCCAGCAGGCCGACCGCTCGACCGAGGTTGTAACCCTGCTCCCCGGCTCCGACCGCAGCGCCCATGATGACGTCGTCGACGTCGGCGGGATTCAGAGGCGGCAGCCGCCCGATGGCCTCATGGACCAGGAACGCGGCCATATCGTCCGGGCGTGCGTCGACAAATGACCCCTTGAAGGCCCGCCCGATCGGGGTCCGGGCTGCGGCGACAATCACCGACTCAGCCATCTTCCCTCCCGCTCCTCGCTGGACTGATGAATCATTTTAATGATATACCTTAAAGCATGGCTTCGTCCCCCACCACCGAGTGCATGCAGGTGCTCCGCGTGGATGCCGACGGGACCCCCGGAAGGTGCCCTGGGGAGCAGCCGGCGGCGATCCGGCTCCGCCCGGGGTCGTCCACCGGGCCCGACCGCCGTAGCGAGCGTTCATGAGTCTGAAGATCCGTATCCCCGCCGTTGAAGGATGGTTCACGCTCGATGACGAGCCGCGGCTGCTCGGCAAGCGCTGTCGGGACTGCGGCTGCGTGTACTTCCCGAAGCCCTCGCTCTACTGCCGCAACCCGCATTGCCAGAGCCAGAACCTCGAGGAGATCGCGCTTTCCCGCCGCGGCCGCGTTTGGTCCTATACCGACGCCCGGTATCAGCCGCCGCCGCCATACGTCCCTCGAGGCGATACCTACGCGCCTTTTGCGATCGCGGCCGTAGAGCTCGAGCAGGAAGGCATCGTCGTCCTGGGGATGGTGGCGGATGGTTTCGGAGTCCCCGATCTGAAGGTCGGAAGTGAGGTCGAGCTCGTGGTCGAGGAGCTCTACAGCGAGGGCGACACCGCGTACATGGTCTGGAAATGGAGGCCGGTGGAGGCGTTGCGATGAGGGATGTGGCGGTCCTTGGAGTCGGCATGCACCCCTGGGGCAAGTGGGGCCGGGACTTCGTCGAGTACGGCGTGGTAGCGGCCCGCGCCGCGCTCGCGGACGCGCAGCTCGACTGGCGGGACGTCCAGCTGGTGTCCGGAGCCAATACAATCCGAAATGGCTATCCGGGTTTTGTCTCAGGCTCGACCTTCGCGCAAGCCCTGGGCTGGACAGGCGCGCGGATCGTCTCCAACTATGCCGCCTGTGCTTCCGGCGCGGTGGCCCTCTCCGTCGCGCGCGAGTACATCCTTTCGGGGGCCTGTGACGTTGCGCTGGTGATCGGCGCCGACACCACACCAAAAGGCTTCCTCGCCCCTACTGCCGGTGAGCGCAAGGCGGATCCCGACTGGCTGCGCTTTCACCTGGTGGGGGCGACGAACCCGACTTTCTTCGGCCTCTATGCGCGGCGCCGGATGGACCTCTACGGCGCGACCGCCGAGACCTTTGCCGAAGTCCGCGTCAAGAACGGCCGTCACGGAGCCGAGAATCCGAACGCGCGCTACCGGAAGCCGCCGACGGTCGAAGAGGTGCTCGCGTCGCCCATCGTTGCCGATCCGCTCCACCTGTTCGACATCTGCGCCACCAGCGACGGCGCTGCCGCCGTCGTTCTGACGAGCCTCGATTACGCAGCGCGGAAGAGCTCACGCCCGGTCAAGCTGCGCGCCGTCTCCACCGTCACGCCGACGTTCCCCAATCGCATCGTCGACCTCCCCAACCTCGGAACGGACCCGGTGCCAACCAAGATGAGCGCGAACTCGGTCACCGCGGACGGGACGAGCGGGGCGACCTTCAAGAAGAGCATTGCGCGAGCGGCGTATGAGGAAGCGGGGCTGGGCCCCGAGGATCTCTCCCTGGCGGAGGTATACGACCTTTCCAGTGCCCTTGAGTTGGACTGGTATGAGGACATCGGGCTGTGCGCCGAGGGCGAGGCGGAGTCACTCCTTCTCAGCGGCGCCACCGCTGTTGGTGGCCGGGTGCCGGTGAACGCGTCCGGCGGCTTGGCAAGCTTTGGAGAGGCCGTCCCAGCGCAGGCCCTGGCCCAAGTCTGCGAGCTGACCCGCCAACTCCGGGGTCAGGCCGGATCGCGGCAGATCGAGGATGCCCGCGTCGGCCTCGCCGTCAATCAGGGTCTCTTCGGGCATGGATCGGGCACGATCCTGGTCAAGTAAGGTGTGCCGCGCAGAGGCCCGGGGCGGCGGGCAGGTGCCGGGCGAGGTGCGACCGAGCGGAAGAGGCCTCTCACGCGCTCACGTGGCAATCATCTATATCATTTAGCTCATGCCGGGCATTGACCTCGACCTCAGCAAAGCTGAGGTCAGCTTCCAGGCCGAGGCGAGGGAATGGCTCAGAGCCAACGTTCCCGAGCAGGCGCTCGAGCATCACGACACGGCGGACGGCTTCGAGGAGCACCGGCGATGGGAACAAAAGCTCTTTCGCGGCGGCTGGTCCGTACCGGGCTGGCCGCGAGTGTTTGGGGGGCGCGAAGCGACCCTTTTCGAGGTCCTGCTCTTCGAGGAGGAGTACGCGCGGGCGGGTGCACCTGATCGCGTCAATCAGAACGGCTTGGCCATGCTCGGGCCGACTCTCATGGCCCTGGGCAGCCCGGCGCAAAAGGACCGGTTCCTGCGACCCTTGGCAGCCGGCGAGGAGATCTGGGCCCAGGCCTGGTCCGAGCCGGGCGCAGGGAGCGACCTCGCATCACTCACCACCCGCGCCATCCGTGATGGCGACGAGTACATCCTCCGCGGCCAAAAGACCTGGGTCTCGCGAGGGTCCTTCGCTGACTGGTATTTCGCGCTGGTCCGAGTCGATCCCCAGACCAAGGACCATCACGGTCTGACCTTTCTCCTGGTCCCGCGCCGCACCGAGGGCGTCACGACTCGTGCGATCGAGGAGATGGACGGTCGGTCGGGATTCGCCGAAGTCTTCTTCGATGAGGCGCGCGTGCCGGTTGGGAATGCGGTGGGCGCCGACGGTGAGGGCTGGAGGGTGGCGATGGCCACTCTTGGCTTCGAGAGGAGTGCCTTCCTCCGTCCCCCGGGGAGGTTCACCGCCGTGGCGGAGCGCCTGCTCGCACTGGGTAGGCGGAAGGGCTACGATGGGGGGGTCCGGCGCGACTTGGCCGACGCTTGGGCCTCGACCGAGGCCTATCGGTTTCTAAATCTCTGGAACGCCGGCCGCGACCGGGGAAGCGAAGTCTCGCCCGTGTATGCGAATATCAACAAGCTGGCCTGGTCCGAGATGGACATCCGGCTCCAGGAGCTGGCGCTGCGCCTTCTCGGCCCAGCCGCAGAGCTTTGGGAAGGTGCGCCGGGGGCCGAGGACGGTGGGCGCTGGGCGCGGGACTACCTCTTCTCGCTGGCTGGGACGATCTACGCCGGCACCAGCGAGATCCAACGCAACCTCATCGCTGAGCGCGGCCTGGGTCTTCCCCGCGGATGAATTTCGAGTTTTCGGAGGAGCAACTCCTCCTCCGCACCTCCGTCCGCGGATTCCTGGAGAGGGAATGGCCTGCCGCTGCGCTGCGGCGAGCCTGGGAGAGCGATGAGCCACCCTCGGCGTTGTGGCCAAAGCTCGGGAGCCTCGGGGTCACCGCGATCACACTCCCCGAGGCCTCGGGAGGCCTCGGGGGCGACGAGCTCGACCTCGTGCTGGCGTTGGAGGAGTGCGGGCGTGCCGCGCTACCGCTCCGCGTGGGCGAGCTGGCGGCGGCGGCTGGCCTGCTCGCGGCGGCCGATAACGATCTGGCCCGGGCCTGGCTTCCTAAGATCGCGGACGGCTCGGCTACGCTCGCGCTCGGACTCGCCGAACAGCCGTACGTGGCGGGCGTCTCGGTCGCGGGCCTTGTCCTGCTCGAGGTCGAGGCAGGCGTCTGCGCCGTCGCTCCCGACCGCTGCCGCGTGCTGGCGCAGCCCTCATTCGCGCCCGCCCGAGATCTCGCCAGCTTGGAGGTCGAACCTGGGGCGGGCGAGCTGCTGCAGATCCCCGGCGACCAGCTACGGCTGGCCTGGGACCGCTGCACGCTGGCGGCCGCAGCCGAGCTGGTGGGCGCTTCCCAGCGGATGCTCGAGCAGGCCATTGCATACGCGGAGGAGCGGCACCAGTTCGGGCGCGCGATCGGCTCCTTCCAGGCCGTGAAGCACCGCTTGGTCGACAGCGCGGTAGCCATCGAGCTCGCGCGGCCGGCGGTCTACGCCGCAGCTTGGGCCGTGGCCCGGGGGCGGCCCGGTCGGTCGGCCTCGGTCTCGCTCGCCAAGCTCTACGCGAACCGCGCCGCCATCCGCACCGCCCGCGATTCGCTCCAGGTGCACGGCGGCATCGGCTTCGCCGCCGAATACGACCTCCAGCTCTGGATCAAGCACTCGCTGGCGTTAAGCCAGAGTTACGGTGCAGAACGCTGGCACCTTGACCGCCTTGCCGAACACCTCGGCCTGTAGCCAACCTACTTGCATGAGACGCGCCTCCCTCACTGCAACTGATAGTGGAGGGCCTGCTACGTCGGAGGGTCTCGTCTACCTTCCGGCACGCCGGAGATCTCATGTCGAGCTTGCGTGGTATGGTCTCGCCCGACTCGCTGCCGCCGAGTCGCCATCCCTGGCCAGTGTCGACCTGAATCTGCTGCAACCGAGGCGCCGCTCTCGCATCGAGGAGATCTAGCGAGAGTGCGTTCACGGGAGTGGCGCTGTCACGTCGCAATCGCGCGGACGCCGACCCAGAGCCACTAACTGCACATCAATCAGGCCGAAGATGGACCGAGTTCACCTGCGGCAATCACCGTTCATTCGACGCGACGACTCCGGTGGGTCACGAATGCGCCAGATCGTGGCATGGCACGCAAGGGACCGTAGCCGATCCCATCACGTGCGGATCGACACAATCATCTCGACAGGCTGATTGTTCGGGAGATTGGAGGCGCCGATCGCGCTCCGTGCGTGCTGGCCGCGCTGGGCACCGAAGACGTCGACCATGAGATCGCTGAAGCCGTGCATCACGCCTGGTTGGTCATGGAAATCAGGGGCGCTGTTCACGAAGCCGAGCACTTTGACGATGCGCTCCACCCGGTCCAGGTCGCCGAGGTGATCGCGGATGCTCCGAAGGAGCTGGATGCCCGTCGCACGGGCGGCCTGGTAGGCCTGCGCCGGACTCACCTCGGCGCCGACCCGGCCGCGGTAAAGGAGCGTCCCGTCGTTCGCCTCCGGCCCGTGGCCCGAGACGAAGAGCAGATCCCCGTGCTGGACGGCAGGGATCAACCCTTTGCCCTTGTGGAGCTTGGTCGGAAGCTCAATGCCGAGCGCCTGGAGCCTCGCTTCGATAGCGCCCACGATCAATTCCTCCTCTGCGCGGATGGCCGATGGGGTAGCGCGGGTCGGCGTACACCTCGGCTTGGCTCAGGGTTGCAGGATCCGTCGTTGTGCTGCCTCTCGCCAAGCCGGCATTCTTCAACGAACACGGAGTTGAGTGGGGCCCACTCATGGCTGCCAGTGTTCTCTTCACTACCCCTGCGCTATTCGTTTTCTTGGTGGCCCAAAAGTACTTCATTCAGGGCATTTCCCTGACTGGCCTGAAGTAGGTCCGATTCCGGGTGGGCGGAAGGTCCATCGAAGCCGATCGGGCCCGGGACATGATTTCGCCGACTCTACTGAGGCGATCCCCCCAACGCCCTGAACGCGGCTCCACCTTCAATCGGCTGGAGTGGGGCAGGATCACCGATCAGGACGAGCTTCGACCACTGCTCGTCTGCGTAATTGGAGGATTTGGCGCGGTCGCCGAGCCCACCATGCCGCCCTCGTCGACCAGGAGCGCGGACCCTCGAGGCAGCGCGAGGCCGCGCTCCCGAACACTGCAGCGTGGTCTTGATCGTCTCCGAGCGGATCCCGGAGTCCTGAGCCGGCTGGACGCCTGCGCGACCGGGCAGAGTGGCGCCCACGATCGTCAGGCCGAAGCTCTCGTATGCGCTGCAGGCGACTCGGCGGCCGCCGTCCTCCCGGTGCCCGCTCCGCCTTCGATCACGAGTACGCCAACCGGGGCCTCACAGACCTCGCGGATCATCCGGCGCTGGCAGTCGGTGAGACTCCGCTCGCGACGGTTTTGCCGCGAGTCCATCTCCTCCCGGACCACCTCGGCCGGAATGCTCACGACGCGGTCCGCATCAACCACACTTGGAGCCGTCATGTTGCAACCCTGGACACCTGTGATCGCCATCCATGCCATTGTGGCCACAGCTGCCCTCGTGCTCGGCGGGTTCAACCTGTTGCGCCGAAAGCGGGGCGATCGGCTCCATCGAGCCGTTGGTCGGACCTGGGTGATCTTCATGTTGTTTGTGTCTGCCGGCTCCTTCTTCATCGGCGGCCTACACGGCTACGTCGAACCACTCGGGATATTCCTGCACGCGCTCGCGGCATGGACGATCGTCAGCCTGAGCCTCGGTGTGCTCTTCGCGCGGCGTGGCAACGTCCGGCGGCACCGCGGATTCATGATCGGAACGTACTGTGGCCTGGTTGCCGCGACCATCGGCGTGGTCGTCGTGCCAAGCCGCCGGGTCCCTTCGTACTTTCACGCCTATCCAGGACTCTTCGCTGCGATCACCGTCGGCATCATCGCGGTGAGCGTGCTGGTCATCCAGTCCCTGGCCATCGTCCTGGCTTGGCGCCGCCCTCGGACCACAGCGCTCTAGACGAGGCACGCACGACCAGGTCGGCCCATAGGTGCGGCGGCGCCTCGACCGGGTTCCCACAGGGGCGCGGCGAACTCCGGCGCGTGCAACCGATTAGCGCTGGAGCTGTCGCCATGCCGCCGTCTCTAGCGCCGGAGTCCGATCAGCTTGTGATGGTGATGCTGCCTGATTCGGTGGCGTGACTCCCCGCGCTATCGGTGACCTCGATGGTGAATCGGGGGGTTCCGAGGGTCGTCGGGGTGCCGCTCAGGTGGTTGCCGGTGAGCGTTACCCCGGACGGCAGCTGGCCTGCTGCGACCGACCAGGTGAACGGACCGGTGCCCCCGGAAGAGAAGAAGTTCTGCAGGTATGCCGTGCCGACAGTCCCGCCTGCGCCTGCAGTTAGAGGGAGTGCGCGAGCTGGAGCGGAGCCGCAGCCGGGAGCCGTTCACCGCAGGCGCTCGGTCGGGCGGTGGAATTCGCTCGCTGGGGCACGAGGACGTCGCCGCCACCCTCATCGCCGGCGGCGCGATCAAGTTGGCAGTCGCCTGGCGTCCCGCGAGGAGCACCAACCTCAACGTCCCGACGAGCCCCTCGCCTGTCCCAAAAAAGGGATTGACACCGCGGACTTAAAGCTGCATATCTCAAATCCCCGACCCACGTCTGCAAAAGTTCCGACCCACCTTACCGATGACGCATCCCACGGACCGGTGGAACACTGAGAGCGCCGACGTAGCCGCCGCCCGTCCGATAAAGGAGGAGCCCTATGCTCAGCGTCAAACATCTCCCTGGCGAGCCCATCGATGCGACCTCAATCTCCGGCGCCGCAACATCCCGAATCCGGGGTGAAACGGAATCCCGGCCAGATGTGGCAGGACGCATGCAGCCCTCGCGCCTGACGACGCCGCCCGAATACTCATCGCGCGGGCAGAGAAGTCTAGGCGCAGAATAGCGGTGGCGAACAGCGATGCGGATCTTCTCTACCGAATACTTCCTCTCACTCGCCGGAATCGCCGTTGCGATCGCGGCGGTGACGATCGCGGCTCGTCTGTATCCCGGTCGGTGGACTACCATCTTCGCGCGCGCACTCGGGGTGTTCCTGGTTGCGAACCAGCTCAGCTGGTACGTCGTGGAGCGGAACTCACTTTCCCTCCAATTGCTCCCGCTCAACCTCTGCGAGATCGGCACCTTCGTCGCCGGGGCCGCGCTGTGGTGGCGGACACCGATACTGGTCGAGATCACCTATTTCTGGGGGCTGGGGGGAACCATCCAGGCCTTGCTCACTCCGGAGCTCAGCGCGTCGAACCTGTTCCCGACCTACTTCTACTTCCAGTACTTCATCAATCACGGCGGCATCGTGATGGCCGCCATCTTCCTCGTGGTCGGGCTCAAGCTGGTGCCTCGCCCGTGGGCGGTGCCGCGGATAACAGCGATCACATTTGGCTACCTGGTAGTGATCGCCGGTGTCGATTTTCTCACCGGCAGCGACTACCTCTACCTCCGGGAGCCGCCGCCGACCGCCAGCGTGCTCAACCTGCTCGGACCGTGGCCCTGGTACATCCCCAGCATGATCGGGCTGGGCATAGTGGTCCTGCTCATCCTCAACACGCCGTTCTGGTTGATGCGGCGCCTATCCCGGCGCGCCGGGGAGTCCTCCCAGCACGAGCCGGCCCGGGGGGCCTGAGGCTCGCTCGGGACCCGTTGCTGCATGTGCTACCGGTGCCGCTGCGCAACAGGAGGCGTCCTGGCTCGATCCGCATGGTGTACATCAGGGCGACGCAAGTCAGCAGCGATCAATTGAGTTAGAAGAGGTGGCCGCCAACGTCAAGGCAAGGGCCGTGTCGGGCATTCAGTGATTCAATCGGTCCTTAGGCGCGATCGGGCGTATCTGGCGTTTTCAATTACGGCCGCCCGCCGAGGTCGTAGTGTGTCCCAACGCGGTCCTGGATCGCCGGCTGTACCTCCGCCGTTGACGACAGTCCGATGGCCCGGAGAGGACAATCTGCGACACCAGGCGGCATCAACTGTCGGCGAGAATCGCGAGCTCCAAAAGAAGAAGGGGAATGAGGCACAACGCGACGATCCCGCAGACCCGGCCCGCGCGCACCATCCCTTGCCGGTTCTTTCTGCCGCGCCATCGACCGAGCTGCGTGAGCCCCCGCGACCCCGCGGCAATTGCTACGACTCCAAGTATCAAGACGACGCAGAGCGCGGGAAGGAAGGCCGACGCCTCGAACTCGTTGTAACTCCCGTTTGCCACTGACAGGTTCATCGCCGTTGCCATGGCTCCGACCACGATCGGCTACCCAGGGACGGTCACCAGCGCAGTGACGCCGCAGATGATCGAGGTCGCGGCCAGTCGGTGAACTCCTGGCGGGCGCGGGACTGGTACCCACTCGGATCCGTTCCATCTCCAAGTGCCGTCGGCCGACAAGGCGGGCTGCCAGCGGGCTCCATCCCACACCCATCGTTCGTCCCGCGAAAAGGTTGGTCCAGTCGTTGTCACGGACGAGGTCCTCGTGCTGAGGCCGTCCGGCGACTGGAGCTGCTCAGGGACAAGACCGAGGCGCGGGGCTTCATGACCCCGTCACCAGTCTCGCGACCTCGAACAACATGGTGATCGAGCCCACGGTCCAGACGACGATCCCGCTGATGATGCCGGTGAGCGCCCTCGCCGATCCGCCCTACTGGGCACCCGACCGAAAGATTTGGTGGTGCCCGAGCAGGCCCGCGATGAATGCCGCGCTCCCGAGCAGCATCACAACGCCGCCCTCGACGCCCAGTGAGACGCGCCAAAACGCAACGCCGGCCAATGGCCCAGGCGCCAGCACGAGCGAGTACCCAATGCCATTCGCTGTCCCGAGCAGGAGTGCGGCGATGCCGCTGATCTCGAACAGCAGCCGCGCTGCGGTTTCCCGGCAAAGGACCAGGAGCGCGCTTGGAGGGGCTGCGACCGGGAGCTGCGCGGGACCAGCCCAGTTGCGATCAGCCCGCTGAGGGCGAGATCGCGACGCCCCCAGGCGAGTGCCTTCGCTTCGGCATCAGCTGTCACCGACGACGATCGCGAACTCGAAGAGGAGGAAGAGCGGGCCCAGACACAGGGCGGCGAGTCCACAGGTGAGGCCCGTGATCGCCATCCCGCGTCCGCCCTTCATCCCACCCGACACGCCCATCCAGATGAGCCCGACCAAGCCCGTAATAAATGCCAGGACCCCGGGCAGGACAACAAGGCTGCCCGCGTCAATCAATGCCGAGGTCCCGTACTGCGTGTAACGTGCCGCTGACATGCCACCCGCCGCTGACACGACCGAGGCTGGGTATCCAACGGCGCCCGCGAACATGAACACCAGCGCAGCGATCCCGCTGATCATCGAGATCACTGCCAGTGCCTTCTTCAGCTGTGCTGCCAGCGCTCGAGCCCCGCGAGAGGTGCCGGGTGGCCAGGGGTCATACGTCGGTGGTCGTTCATATCTTCCGCCGCAGTAGGTGTCCTCCGGCGGCCACCGCGGAGGCGAAGGCTGCTGCCTGTACGGATTGGTGTCCAGGCGGGGCCCAAGCCGCGAGACCGGACTGCTCATGGCGATTTACCCCCCATGCCCAGGACCACGAGGCCCGGGAGTATGAAGACCAGGCCCAGAGCAAACGCCCCGGTGGCCAGGCCGGCTTCCGCGAAAGGTCGGCCGCCCGTGCCGCCGGATCGACTGATTCGCTTGAGCCCGACCGAGGCGGTGACTGATGCGACGACCCCGAGCAGGAAGCCAATGCCACCTGCGGGAATCAGTGCCACGACCCCGAACCCAACGCTCTGCTGGGCAATCTGGCCCGAAAACCACCACCCGAACTCAACGCCGTACCCGAGCACGAAGACCAACGCCGCGATGCCCGTGATCATCGAGATCACCTCCGGTGCATTCTTCCGCGGTGGCAGGCCCGCTGCGCCGAGTTGCTTCGGGCCGCGGTCGTAAGTGCTGGGTGGCCGGCGGACGGGCACCCACTCGAATCCGTTCCACCTGCTCCGGCGATCGGCCGAGAGGACGGCCTGCCACTGGGCTCCATCCCATAGCCATTGCCCGTCGGGCGAAAGGGCCGAGCCAGTCGTCGTGGTGGACAAGATCCTCCGTCTGGCGCTGCTCTGCGATCCGTCGGGGCGGCCCAGCGGTTGAGACATGTGCCGCAGTGTTCCATCGATCTCGGCCTGCGTCATCGGAAAGGGGGGCCGGATCATTTGCGGCAGGGGGTCGGGGATTTGAGATTCCGTGGAACCCTTTCTGCCGTGTTGCGCCTCGCGACCTACCTGGGGATGACGGGAAGGACGTGGTCAACCGAGGTGCTCCGGAAGCGTGAAAGGCGCCCGCACACGCAGTCGTGGGGGAGCGGGGAGTGAGGACCGAGTTCGACTACGCGGCGGCGTTCGCGGTGCTCCTGATACTGACGCCCGTTGCTTACCATGTCACCTATCGGTTCGACGAGATGGTCCGCCGGTTTAGTCGGGACGTTGGGCCGCGTGTGGCGAGGATGTACACGGGAGTGCCTGGATCAGATGATTCTCGCGGGCGTGACTCCCGGGCACCTGGTGACGGGCGCCGGCGGGGCGGCCGACGCTGTTCTCATGTCTGCTCGGTGGCGGTACGGCGGCGACCTTGTCGAACGCGCGCTGAAGTGCGCGCCCTTGGAAAATGCGCCGGCGTGTCCTGCCGCCCACTCGATCCACATCGCAGGGGCGGCGAACCCGGTCAAAGGAGGGACTGAATTGAGAGTAGGACCTGTCGAATACCTGGTTTTGGAGTTTCCCGATCACCGCTTTCATGGGGAGATCACGCCGCCGCTGGCCCGTCTGATCGACACCGGAACGGTGCGCATCATCGATCTGGTGTTCATCCGCAAGGAGCCCGATGGCAGCGTCGTCACATTCGAGTTCGATGAGTTGGAGGAGCTCGCACCCTACGCGAAGCTGCAGGGCGAGGCGGGCGGAGTCATCACCCAGGAGGACATCGACTACGCAGCTGCCGGCCTGCATTCGAACGCCGCCGCCGTCGTGATCATCTGGGAGGACACGTGGGCGGCCGAACTGGGCGATGCGGTCCGCAGGGCGAACGGCACGCTGGTGGAGGGTGGCCGCATTCCGGCCGATGAGATCGAGTCGGTACTGGCTGGCCTCGCCGTGCCGAATGGATAAGTCAGAGTTGGAGGTTCCGAACGATGTTTCGACGCAGTCGTGGGATCGCGCGCACGATGGGACGGACCGCACTGATCGCAGGCACGGCAACGGCGGTCAGCGGCCACGTTGCGGCTCGTCAGCAGGCTCGCTGGGCTCATCAAGCAGACGCTGAATCCGTGCCGCAGCAGCCTTCGCAGCCGTCCGTGGTAGAGGAGCTGGCGAAGCTCGCCGATTTGAAAGAGCGGGGTTTCTTGACCGACGAGGAGTTCGCTGCCCAAAAGCGCAGACTTCTCGGCCCCTGAGCGGCCGTCCAGCGATCCGATGGTGCCCGAACGGGTTCAGGAGGTGTTTTCCGTGACCGCGGCGCGAGGCGGAAGTACATGCCAAATCAAGCCTGCCTGATCAAGAACAAGTGTTCCTCTTGGCGCTGTATCGCTTGGGCCCGAGTCGAGGGTATCCGTGAGCACCCAACCAGTAGTCGGTCCCGCCGGCTGGTCAGCAATCTCACTATCGGACCTGACGCAAGGGCCCCTGAAGAGTGTCCCTAAGGTGATGAGGCCCTTATGTTGAGGCCCGGACCCATCGGGAAGGGCAACCCGACACCGGCGCTTAAGAGCCCGAGACGGCGGATCTTTGATCGTGAGCTTTTTCCAGAGCTCGTAACCGCCACGAACGACGGAATCATAGCTACGGCGGCTATCGTAGAGGGCTTGACGGCCAGTGCCGTGAGCGGGAACATCATTGTGCTTGCGGGACTGGCGACACTCGCAGCGGGTGGACTCTCACTCGGTGGGGTTATCTACGCGGAGTATGCTGCCCAGAGAGACGACCTCAGGTCCACCCTCGACCAGGAACGCCGCCTGCTTGCCAGCTTGCCCGATGCAGAGCTGGAGGAGCTCAAGGGGTTGTACGTCGCGCGGGGTCTGACGGCTGAACTGGCTGCACAGGTGGCTGCTCAACTTACGGCTCACGATGCGCTTTCCGCGCACGTCGAGGCCGAGTACGGGATCTCGACGGACGACTTGTCAGTCCATCCGCTTCCGGTGGCCGTGGCGTCGGGGATGGCATTCGCCGTGGGCGCGTTGGTTCCCCTTCTCGCAGTTTGGTTCGCTCCCACGGCTTGGCGTGTGCCGGTGATCTTTGCGGCGGCGATCGCCGGCCTTTGCGTGACCTCGGCGGTTCGCGCTCGCGTGGGTCGATCCAGCGTCCTCCGGACATTCGGGCGCGCGGTGACTGTCGGAGTCAGTGCGATGCTGATTGGCCTCGTTCTCGGGCGGCTCGTCGGGTAGAGGAAGGCGGATGGAGATCGGACATCGATCGAGGAGCTTGACATGGACCTGCACCTGTCGGGGAAGGTGGCTGTCGTCACCGGGGCCAGCAAGGGCATAGGCCTGGCCGTTGCCGGGGCGCTGGCGGGTGAAGGCGTGAGCGTGGTCGCCGGCGCCCGAGAGATGACGCGAGAGCTGTCGCAGCTTGCGGAGGCCTCCCCGGTGCGTCCGGTGATGGTGGATCTGAGCACGCCGGATGGCCCGGGCCGGCTTGTGGCGGAGGCGGTCTCAACGCACGGAGGCCTGGACGTACTCGTCAACAACGTGGGGGCGGCGCGGCCCCGCACCGGAGGCTTCCTATCCGTCACGGACGAAGACTGGCTTTCGACCATGACCATCGACTTCTTCGCGGCGGTGCGCGCCACGCGTGCTGCGCTGCCCCATCTGCTCGACCGCGGAACCGGCACCATCGTGTCGGTCTGCTCGATCAACGCCTTCCTGCCGGATCCGCTCGTCATCGATTACTGCGCCGCCAAGGCGGCCCTGGCCAACTTCAGCAAGGCCCTGTCCAAAGAGGTTGGACCCAAAGGAGTCCGGGTGAACACCGTCAGCCCGGGGCCGGTCTCGACCGCGCTCTGGCTCGGCGCCGGCGGGGTCGCGGCGACCGTGGCCGAGGCCACTGGGCGTGAGCCAGATGCCGTCGCCGAGCAGGCGGCGACGGAGATGGTGACCGGACGCTTCACTCGTCCGGACGAGGTCGCGGACCTGGTGCTGATACTGGCCAGCGGGCGCGCCGGAAACGTGACCGGCACCGATCTCGTGATCGACGGTGGAATGGTCAGCACCTTGTGACGGCTCCAACCTCTCGGCGGCTCCAGCGGAGGTGAGTCAAGGACCGGCCGCGGTCACGCCACGTCGCCGGAGACTCTGGCGCCGACCTGAATGGCAGCAACGGTGACAGCAACGCCGGCAAGGTTGAACGCAGGTCACGGTGCCTTAACCGTGCGGCAATCCCCGCTGAAAGTAGCCCCCCCTGAAGGTAAGCCCGGCATGATCAAGAGTCGGCCCGCCCGACGCGCCCGATAGGGATCTGCCTGACCCATGTCCGCTGGCCGAACTGCGCAACGGTCAAGCCCGTCGGGCAGCTGCCTGCAGGACGGCGACGGACCGGGGCCCGACCGTTACCACCTCGCCGGCGGAGCAGGCGGGGGTGTTGGCCGGGGCGGCGGGGTCGTAGCTGGCGATCTCGGCGTGCCACTCGGCGCCGCGGCGGGTGCTGGGCAGGGTGAAGTCGAGGGCCTCCCACCAGGAGTTCACGAGGACCAGGAAATCGTCGTCGACAAGGAGCGTCCCGTCCTCGGCCCGGTCGGGGTCGTCCGACCCGTCCAGGTAGATGGCGATGGCCCGGGCGTTGGGGTCCGCCCAGTCGCCGGCGTTCATCGGCGCGCCGGCAGGGGTGAACCACTGCAACTCTGACGCCTCTACGCCGGCCAGGAAGCGGCGGCGCCGGAAGACCGGGTGGGCGCGCCTGAAGGCAACCAGGTTCGTGGCGAAGTCGCGCAGCGCGGTGTCGGCGTTCGCCCAATCGAACCAGGCGATCTCGTTGTCCTGGCAATAAGCGTTGTTGTTGCCTTGCTGCGTGCGGCCGATCTCATCGCCGCCCAGCAAGAGCGGCACCCCGAACGACAGCATCAGCGTGGTGAGCAGGGCGCGCGATTGCCGGGCCCGCAGCGCCAGGATCTCAGGGTCATCCGTTGAGCCCTCGGCGCCGCAGTTCCAGGATTCGTTGTCGTTGGTCCCGTCGCTGTTGTTCTCGCCGTTTGCCTCGTTGTGCTTCTCGTCGTAGGAGACCAGGTCGCGCAGCGTGAACCCGTCGTGCACGGTGATCAGGTTGACCGAGGAGGAGGGCCGTCGGCCACTTGTGCCGTACAGGTCGGAAGAACCGGCGAACCGGCGGGCGAACTCGCCGATCCCGACCGGATGGCTGCGCCAGAAATCGCGCATGGTGTCCCGATACTTGCCGTTCCACTCCCGCCACAACGGCGGGAATCGGCCGAGATCGTAGCTGTCCTCCTGGCCGACATCCCACGGCTCCGCTACCAGCTTGACTCTGGAGACGACAGGATCCTGCGAGACCATGTCCAGGAAGGCCGACACCTTGTCATAGCTGCCCTCCTGGCGGGCCAGCGTGGGGGCCAGGTCGAAGCGGAATCCGTCGACGTGCATTGCGGTGATCCAGTACCGCAGCGAGTCAAGCATCAGCTGCAGCGTGATCGGATCGCCGGCATTGAGAGAGTTACCGCAGCCGGTGGTATCGGCATACGCGGCGGCGTCACCGGGGACGGTCCGGTAGTACGCCAGGTTGTCGATGCCGCGGAAACACAGTGCGGGGCCGTCCGGGCCGGCCTCGGCCGTGTGGTTGAACACCACGTCGAGGACGACTTCCAGGCCGGCTCGGTGCAGCTGGTCGACCATGGCCTGGAACTCGGCGACCTGGCCCCCCGGCCGGCCGGCCCGCACCGCGGCGGAGTAGCCGTTGTGCGGCGCGAAGTAGCCGATCGTGTTGTAGCCCCAGTAGTTGGTCAGGCCCCGCCGGAACAGGAATTCCTCGGGCACGTTCTGGTGCACCGGCAGCAGCTCGACGGCCGTGACGCCCAAGCCGGTCAGGTATTCGATCGCGGCCTCGTGGGCCAGCCCCGCATAGGTCCCGCGCAGCTCCCGGGGAATGTCCGGGTGGCGCATGGTGAAGCCCTTGACGTGGACCTCATAGAGGACCGTATCCGCATAGGAGGACCAAGGCCGCTTCCCGTCGTGCCAGTTGAATCCGGAGTCGGCGACCAGGCTGCGTGGCACGTGGCCGGCGGAATCCAGGGCGCTGGGCATGGCCGGGTTGGTCTCGTCCTGGCCGAGTACCTCTGGCCCGAAGTCGACCGATCCGCTGATCGCCTTGGCGTAGGGGTCCAGCAGCAGCTTGGCCGGGTTGCAGCGCAGCCCCCGGGGTGGATCCCACGGCCCGCCGACCCGGTACCCGTAGGCCTGCCCGGGGCCGATCCCCGGCATGAACACGTGCCACACATCGGCGTCGTTCTCCCGCACCGGGACCTGTGTTTCCGCGCCGGTCGTGTCGAACAGGCACAAGGTGACGCTGTCTGCGACGGACGAGGCGATCGCGAAGTTCGTCCCCGTGACCCCCGCCTGCTCGCCGGGCGTGGCACCGAGCGGGAACGGTGTGCCGGGCAGCTCGGCGGTGCCGGCATCCGGCCCGGTCAGGGCGGCGGGAACTGCACCGACCGCGGTGTTCTGCGCGCTGGTCATTGCCGTCTCGCGGTGCCCGGCTGCGCTTGGTTGCCCATGTCGCGCACCACGTCGCCGACGGACTTGACCGCACCGTGGCGACGCAGGATCAGGTCGGCGATGAGGCCGGTCCAGCCGGTCTGGTGGAAGGCGCCGATGGCTGCACCGTTGTCGCCGTGGAAGTACTCGCTGAAGATGATGTTGTCCTTCCAAGCGGGGTCGGTCTGCTCCTTTTCCGTCCCACCGAAACAGGCCCGCCGCCCGCCGGCGTCCATCGTGAACAGCGAGATCAGCCGGTCTTGCAGGTCGTCAATGATCTGGTCGAGGCCCAGACGCCGGCCCGACCCGGTCGGGTATTCCAGCTGCAGGTCATCGCCGTAGAACCGCTGGTAGCGTTCCAGCGCGTCGATCACCAGGTAATTGACTGGCATCCAGATCGGGCCCCGCCAGTTGGAGTTGCCACCGAACATCGACGTGGTCGACTCGGCGGGCTCGTAGTTGATCGAGGATTGGTAGCCCTCGGCGTCGAAACTGTAGGGATGATCGAGGTGGTACGCCGACAGGGCACGCAGCCCGTGCGGGGACAGGAACTCGCGCTCGTCGAACAGTTTGGCGAACAGCCGCTCCAGCTGGCTGGGCCTTGCTACTGACAGGAGCATTCGCTGGTGGGCCCCGTCACCGCGCACTTGCGGGGTCTGAACCAGCTGCTGGATGTCATCGACCCCTTCACGCTGCAGGGCCCGCATGAACGTCTTGTTGAGGGCCATCGCCTGCTGCAGCATGTCCCCGTCGATGACCGCGGCGGCCAGCACGGGGATAATGCCGACCATGGACCGGGTCTTGACCGGTACGGCGTAGCCGGACGGAGTGATCAGCCGGTCGTAGAACATGCCGTCGGCGTCGTCCCACAGCCCCTGCGCATCGAGCGCAGCCCGGATGCCGGCAGCGTGCTCCAGGAACTTCAGCACCAGGTCCTGGGCCCGGCGCTGACCCGACCAGCCGAGCATAGCGGCGATCGTGCCCATAGCCAGCGCATACGAGCCCATCCAGCCAGTGGCGTCGGACTGCTCCAGGGTGTACCCGGACGGCAGGTGGGAGCGGTCGATCGGTCCAATGTTATCCAGGCCGAGGAAGCCACCCTCGAACACGTTCTTGTCCCCCGCGTCCTCCATGTTCACCCACCATGCGAAGTTGAAGGTGAGCTTGTCGAACACGCGGGACAGGAAGTCCAGATCGCGTCCGCCGTCGATGGCAAACACCTGCAGCGCCGCCCATGCGTGCACTGGCGGGTTGACATCGCCGAAATCCCACTCGTAGGCCGGCACCGCCCCGTTCGGGTTCTGGAACCATTCCCGGCACACCAAAATGAGCTGGTACTTGGCGAACGCGGGGTCGAGGTGGGCCAGCGGCACGCAGTGGAACGCCAGATCCCACGCCGCGAACCAGGGATATTCCCATTTGTCTGGCATCGAGATGATGTCGAACCCGTTGAAGTTCCGCCACCTCGAATTCCGCCCGGTCTGGCGCGCCTGCGGCGGCGGGGGCTGACCTGGGTCCCCATCCAGCCACCGCGACACGTCGTAGTAGAAAAGCTGCTTGCTCCACAGCATGCCGGCGCACGCCTGCCGCAGCACCAGGGCGTGGTCGTCGCCGGCGCCGGACGGTGTGAGCTCGGCGTAGAACTCGTCGGCCTCTGCCTTCCGCTCGGCCATCACCGCGTCGAATTCGGCGCCGAGCGGGTCTGCGTTTGCGGCCGTCCCGCGGGCCTGCCCGCCGCCGGTCGGGCGAAGGCGGAGTCGCAACTCGGCGGTCTGCCCGGGTGCCACCGTGACCCTGTACCAGAACGCGCACTTGGTGCCGACAAGGTCCGGATTCACCGTGGACGCACCGTGAATCACGTGGTCGTTGATGCCGTCCTTCGGATAGGGGGTGAGAGGGGGCGCCGTACAGTCGCCCCTGATTGGTCTCGTTCTCGCAGAAGAGCAGCTGCGGGTCGGCGGCGTCGGGTCCCGCCGCACCAATCAGCTCCATCGCGCCAACAATCGGATGGTCGATGGCCACCGACCGGTCGCCGGACGCCCGCAAGGACGGCCGATCCCCGGCGTCTCCCCAAGACCAGGTGTTGCGGAACCAGGATGTGGGCAAGACGTGCACGGTCTCGGCGTCCGTGCTCTTATTCGTGAGCTGGACGGTCATCAGCAGATCGTCCGGCCCCGCCTTGGCGTAATGCACCTCGATGACCCAGTAGCGGTCCTTGTCGAAGGCCCCAGTGTCCAGGAGCTCATACTCCGGCTGGTAACGGTTGCGGCCGGCGTTGGTGTCGATCAGGTCCTGGTAGGGGTACGCGCCCTGCGGATAGTGATAGCGCCACCGGTTCCAGGCGTGGCTCGGGATGGCATCCAGGTACCACCAGTATTCCTTGACGTCCTCGCCGTGATTGCCCTGTGGGCCGGTCAGTCCGAAGGCACGCTCTTTCAGTATCGGGTCCCGCCCGTTCCACAGCGCCAAGGACAGGCACAGCCGCTGGTGGATGTCGGAGAACCCGGCCAGCCCGTCCTCGCCCCACCGGTACGCACGGGAGCGCGCGTGGTCGTGCGGCAGGTAGTCCCACGCGTTGCCGTCAGCGCTGTAGTCCTCCCGCACGGTGCCCCACTGCCGCTCGCTGACATACGGTCCCCACCGGTACCACTCCCCGGCCTCCAGCAGCCCGTCCTCCAGGCGCCCGAACCCCGCGACCCGATCACGTTCCGCACCCATCACTGCTCCCTGGCTTTCTCTTGTGCCCTTGACCGGCGTCGTTCCAGCCGAGGACCGTCGAAGTCGGTCGAGGCCGCTTCGGAGTCCACGGCGGCCGCGCCTGGCGCCGCCCGGTCACTGTCCCGATCCATACCCATTCATTTCAGCACGGCGCCGCCACGCTCCATCAGCGCGTCCGCGCCGAAGCTCTTCTCGAGACGGACGACGTCTGACGCAGAATCGACCAGCTCCCAGGTCAGCGCCAGGTCCTCTCTGACGCGGCAGCCGGTGCCGAACAGGAGGAGCCACAGCGGACCCTCCGCGGGTTGGCCGGCGAGATCGCAGAAGGACGCGACGCATACGGCTGGCGCCGGCAGAACCGGACATCGAGAGCGACGTGGTGGTTGGGTCGGGTGCGGGCTCGCGTAAATTAGCCGCACGTATTTGTCTCGATTCAGTAGGGTTCGCGTATGCCTCGGTCGAGCCCCTACGAGATCACCTTGAGTGGTGATGAACGTCGCATCCTGGAGCACGAGCTCGAAAATATACGTTGCCGTATCGCGATGTGTTCCGCGCCAACTTGGTGCTTCTCGCTGCCCGCGGCCTGCGCAACGACCAGATCGCCGAGGGCCTCAACACCCGCCGCGAGATCGTCAGCAAATGGCGCAAACGGTTCTTCGAGCAGCGCTTGGAGGGCCTGGAGGAGCGCGACCGGTCCGGCCGGAGCCGGCTTTTTCCCCCCGAGTTGTCATCGCGGTCAAGGCGATCGCGTGGGAGCTGCCCGCGCAACTCGGGCTGCCACTCTCCCGCCTCCAGGTTCCCGACATCCAGGCCGAGGTCATCAACCGCGGCCTCGTGGCCAGCATCTCCGGTTCCACCATCTGGCAATGGCTGTCGGAGGACGCCATCCGGCCCTGGCGCCATCGGAGCTGGATCTTCCCCCGCGACCCCGACTTCAGCACCAAAGCCGGTCGGGTCCTCGATCTCTACGCCCGCAAGTTCGAAGGCGAACGACTCGGCCCCGGCGAGTACGTGATCAGCTCCGACGAGAAGACCTCCCTCCAAGCCCGCCTGCGCTGCCATCCAACCGCCCCCGCCGGGCCGCGCCGGCCCCTGCGTGTGGAGCACGAATACACCCGCGGCGGCGCCTGGGCCTACCTGGCCGCCTGGGATGTCCACCGGGCCAAGCTGTTCGGGAGGCTGGAATCGACGACCGGTATCGAGCCGTTCGGACGCTTGGTCGATCAGGTCATGGCCGTCGAACCCTACCGTTCGGCCGATCGCGTCTTCTGGGTGGTCGACAATGGCAGCTCGCATCGCGGCCAGGCCGCCGCGGACCGGCTCCAGGTGGCGCACCCCAACGCCGTCATGGTGCACCTGCCCGTCCATGCCAGCTGGCTCAACCAGATCGAGATCTACTTCTCCATCCTTCAGCGCAAGGTACTCACGCCTGCCGACGCCCTCTCGCTCGCCGACCTCGCAGCCAACATCCTCGCCTTCGAAGCCGGCTACCAGGAGATGGCGGCTCCTTTCGAATGGAAGTTCACCCGCGCTGACCTTGATGCTCTCCTGAACCGGCTATCCGTCCCGCTCGCGGCTTGAATACGTGATCGAACTTTCTGGCTGAAGCACTTAGCGTGGCCGTGATGCGAGTTCTTGTAGCTACAACCGCGGGCTGGTCACTTCGGGCCGACGATTCCATTCGCGACGGCGTGCGTTGCGGCGGGCCACGAGGTGCGTGTTGCCGCACCGATGGCCTTAGGTGCGGCGGTGGTGCAAGCCGGGTTCGAACACGTGCCGTTGGGAAGCCCTTCCGAAGCGGAGCTCGCTCCGGTCTTTGCGTCGCTGCCGCGACTCTCGCTCGAAGAATCGAACGCCGTCGTGATGCGCCACGTCTTGGCGGGTCTCGATGCCCGAGCCGCCCTTCAAGGTATGTCGGCTGCCGTCCGCGACTGGCGGCCGCAGACGCCGCCACTGGGGTCACGCTGGCCGCATCTGAGAAGGCAGACGCTGGCCGTGCTCTCAGCCGCCCGAGGAGTCGATCACCTCGCCGGCAAGCGGTGCGGAGATCCGCCTCCTCACCCACCCCTCCCACGTGGCTCAATCCCGGTCGATACCCCGAGGTTTCGTTCCACGTGCTCCACCGTTGCCCTCTCGAGCCCGTAGGGCCAGATGGCTCCGGTGCGGTCTGCCAGCACTCGGCCGCGCGCGACGAAGACCCGGGCCAGGGCCAGGCATGCCTCGATACAGCGGTCAAGCGTCCCGTCGATCGCCGGAAGCGAGACCAAGGTGCCGTACTGCTCGGCCGTCAGGAACGGTCGCACTCGCTTCGCTCCTCCGCTGTGCCGTAACCCGCGTTCCGCATAGAAGAGCTGAGTGAGGCACAGGTCGCGCTCGGCGACCACCCCGTTGTTCAGCAACAGTGGCTCGTTGCGAGCGACCACGGCGACCATCTTCCCGAAGAGGTAGAAGTACAGGTCGACCGCATCGGCGGGAAAGTACGGATCGCCCTCGGCGATGGGTGATCCCGGGATGGTCGGCACCCTCGCGACGCGGTCGAACAGCGGAATCACCGGCCGCCCAGCCGGGAACTCAAGATCGTTCTCGCTGTGCACCGACAGGTCGATATGAATCCATTCGGGTGTCAGCGCGTACCCACCCACCTGGCCACCCGGAAAGGTCGAAGCCATCACCGTCGGTGTGAAGGCGTGCACGAGTGGTTTCCAGGCTTCTACGTCCAACTGGGCAAAGATCGCCCCGCGAACGTAGCAATGCAGGTCGAGGTCGCTGAACGCGTCCGCCCGCCCGGCCGCGAAGCTCCCCGCCAGCCACGCGCCTCTGACGCGGTCGTCCGCCTCCAGGGCCCTGACGGCTTTGTGGAGCAGGGCCTCCTGGGGCATCGTCGTCGCCTGGCGAATGCCGGCGAGTGAAAACCGGGTCCGCCACTCACCTTCCACGTGTCGATCCCTCATGCATTCGCTCCGCCGGCCGAACTGCGACCGGCACCGTGTGAGCCGGTTTGGGGACGCACGCCTCGAACTCCGAGGAGAAGTGCTTCAGCGCGGCGTTGAGGACAACGCCAATCGAGTCGCCGAGGAGACAGAGGCAGCGTCCGGCCTGGGTCGATTCGGCAATCCAACGGAGCAGCTGCAGATCCGCCGACGTCCCCTCGCCGTCGAGCATCCGTCGCAACGTTCGCTCGGCCCAGTCGCCCCCTACCCGACACGGCGTGCACTTCCCGCACGACTCCCAGGCATAGAACTGGATAAGGCGATAGGTTGCCTCGACCATGCTGTACGAATCGTCTATGACGATCACGCCTGCCGACCCTGAGTCGCTGCCGTGCGTGAGCAGGGTCTCCTTGTCGGTGGTCACGTCCAGGTCCGACGCCGGGAGTACCGCGGTCGAGCCACCTCCCGGGTAGAAAGCCTTGAGGCCCCTGCGAGGAAGTGGACCGCCGGCCAGATCCATGATCACCTGGCGGAAGGTCGCCCCGATCTCGATCTCGTAAACGCCCGGATTTCGTACCTGCCCGGAGACCGAGATAAGCCGGGTCCCCTTCATCCTCTCGGTGCCCCACCTGGCGTTCCTGGCGTACTCAGCGCCGCCGTGGACGATGATCCAGGGCACCGTCGAGAGCGTCTCGACGTTGTTGATGAGTGTGGGACGTCCCCAGGCCCCCTGTACCGCCGGATAGGGCGGCCTGTTTCGGGGCTGAGCGCGTTTGCCTTCCAGGGACTCGAGCAGGGCGGTTTCCTCCCCGCAGATGTAGGCGCCGTGGCCGGGGTAAAGCTGAATGTCCAGCTCGTAATCCACCCCGAAGGGCCGCGGACCCAAAATCCCGACGTTCCTCAGGTCCTCGATCCCGGCGAGCAGCTTCCGCCGTGGCAGGTCGTACTCGCCGCGTATGTAGATCCACGCCTGGTGGCTCTGGACCGCGTATTGAGCGATAAGGATGCCCTCGAGCAACATGTGCGGGGAGTTCTCGATGAGATAACGGTCTTTCGAGGTGCCCGGCTCCGACTCGTCGGCGTTCACCACGACATAGCGCGGACCTCCGTCCGGCGGCGGCAGGAAGGTCCACTTCAGGCCGGTTGGGAAGCTGGCTCCGCCGCGGCCGCGGAGGCCGGAAGTTTTCACCTCCTCGATGATCTCGGCCGGCGTCATCCCCAAGGCTTTCTCGAGCGCCTCGTAGCCGCCGTGGGCCCGATAGCCATCCAGAGTGTCCAGGCCATCGGTGCCGAAGAGGGCCGACAGGACACGTTTCGCGCCGGGACCATCGGAACCTCGAATCTCCATCGACCTCAGTTCCTCCTTGACCGTGGCACTCCTGCCCAGGACCCGATGGTGACGGTCAGTCCTGCCATGACGGTTACCCACAAGCCTCGAACGGAGCGCCTAACAGCAGGCGCACGTCGCTGTACCGGTAGTCGGCCAACCGGTCATGCGCCGGTCCGTCCGGGGCGTCCGATTTCGCGTGCCAGACCGTAATCCCGTCCGCGCTGCATACCGAGTACGCGTCCGCGAACACGCGGGTCACGCCGCTATCCGTCTCTGCCGCGATCTGCTGGTGCAAACCGGACGACGCCGGCGGCTCGCCTTTCGACCGGAGCGAATCCGACCACGTCATGGGTCGGATCGCTGTCACCTCCTTGGTCAGGCGTCTGACCACCGCCTCCTGGAACACCGACCGCACATTCCCGGGGGAGCGGACCAGGATCGCGCTCCCGCCCTCGTCACCCGCGAACAACAGCTGTGCCCGCTCAAACACATAGGGTTCCCCGCGGCCCAGCACATGGACGGTCACACGCCAGTCCTTCACTCCAGACCGATGCGAACGCACCGCTCTTCCGGGAACCGGCACCTCTTCGAGGTGCTGGATCTCAGCCGCCCGGTACATCGCGATGACGCCCCACCCTGGGCGATGCACATAGAGGGGGTCATCTCCCGTGGTGTAGCAGTAGGGATGGACGACCTTGCCCAGGTCGCGCCCCCACAGGGTGAGCCGCCTTGTCCACCGCGAGGCTCCCACCGCCTCCAGCGACTGTCGCAGCGCTTCAATGGCTTTCTCTGGCGCGGGAGGAGTCCGAAGGCGTCCGGGAAGTCGGAGCTCGGTCGCCGCCACCGCGAGGTGGACGTACGGCCGCGCGAGGTCTTGGGCCCGTACACGAACATGCTCGGACCCGTAGCGCTGCCGGGTCTCGTCCAGCCGCTCCCACAGGTCGACCGGCGAGCCATCCGGTCCTGTCGTCACGTCGCAGTACGTCAGGGCCTCGGAAACGGCCGAGTCCTCATCTGGATAGGCCGCGAGGCGCTCAGCAAGCCCCAGCAAGCCGAGTTCATCTATGAAGAGGACCCCGCGTGTCAAGTCCCCCGCGAGCTGCTTGCGATGAGACATCGCAAGTTGCCATCAGGGCGGGTGATTGGCAAGGAAACGCATGTTCGGATGGCGATCGCGCCGCATCACCAGGTGTGGGGGTCGGGTCAGCGGACCATTCATCTTTTCGGCAGTTGCTGCCATGGTGGACATGCGGCCTAGCGGCTCAATCAAAATGGCGGCCGTCCATCTTCAGGAGGCCATGAACTCGCACGAGCGCGCTCGACCGCGGGATGTGGTGGTCAATGTTGGCGCCAACGGCGCCGGGAAGGCCTGGCAGCCGCACTCATCGCGAAGGGCGTAGTAGACCAGGGTGAGGAGCCGATGGGCCAGCGCGACGCGGGCGATCTTGGCCCCCCGTTTCTTCTCGATACGGGTGAAGAACAAGCCCAGCTGGCGGTTGGCGAGGGCGTGGGTCGCCGTCTCGACCATGATCCAGCGCAGCCAGCGTGAGCCTTGCTTGGAGATGTGGCCGCGTCGGATGTGATCTGCACTGGAACGCTCGGTGGCAGTGAGCCCGGCCCATGCGCAGAGGTGGCGAGCGTCGGGGAAGCGGTAGACGTCACCGATCTCGGCCAGGATGATGGCGGCGGTGGTCGGGCCGATCCCCGGGATGGGCAGGAGTCGCCGAGTCCGAGGGTCGGTCTCATAGAGGGCGAGGATCTCGGTGTCGGCGATTTCGATCTCGGTCCCCAGGTCGTCGATCAGGCGCAGGCAAGCTTCGAGTCGACCCTGGGAATGCTGAGGCAGTCGCAGCTCCTCGAGCAGTTGCCGGCCACGTCTGCCGAAGACATCACTCATCGGATTGGCGACTCCGTGTTCGGCCAAGAGTGCGTGGACCTGGGCCTTGAGCCGAGACCGCATCCGCGTCAACGACACCCGCATCCGCACCAAGCGGCGCGCTTCCCTCACTTCGGGGGGAGCCATCCAGGCCTCGGGCAGCATGCCCGTCCGCAGTAGCTGTGCCAGCGTCTTGGCGTCGACGGCGTCGTTCTTGACTCGCGCATTGGCGATCGCCTTGGTCAGCAGCGGATGCGACATGTGAGCATCCATGCCGGCATCCCGCAGCAGGTCGGCGAACCAGCCCCACCCGAAGGTCGCCTCGAAGGCCACCGCCGTCTGGTGGGGCTCTGGCGCCAGTTCACCGAAGACTCGGAACAGTTCATCAAAGTTGGAGGCCACTCGCCGGTTGCCGAGCATCTCTCCGCGCTCGTCCACTGCCGCTACCTGCGAGACCTTGCGATGCAGGTCGACTCCGATGTACACCATGTCGAGGGCCTCCTATCTTGGCGACCGTTTTGGATCCGGGAACACGATCAGTGTTGCCCCTGGTCCCGGGAGCGGAGGCCCGCTCCCCTCTTCATGGCATCAAAACGGGCCTCGGAATGGTGAGCGACCAGAGCTGCCAAACGTTCCTGACCCGCGTCCCGCAGGAACGTGGCACCGTCGACCTGGTGCGCACCCGTTCGCCTCAGGGCCGGCGCGTACCCAATGTCATGCAGCCACGCAGCGGCGACCAAGACTGGCCCATCGATCGGGTCCAGCGCGTGGGCAATCCGCCTGGCGCGAGCGGCGACCCCTCGCGCGTGCGACCACCGTTCCGGCCGCTGGCTCGCCAGGTGGGCACACGCGATTTGGCGGGCGCCTTCCGGATCCCAGGTTGTCACCGGGCCACCTCCCGGTTGAGCGTGAACGCCGCCCAACGGCCGCACCGCGACGGCCCGCTTCAACCGCGCCCAGGAGGAGTAGCCATACTCTCGCGCCAAAGCCAGCTGCGCAGCCGCGAGGTCGCGCCGCGCCGACACCACTCGGATCCTTTCGGCGGCGGCCGGCTCCCCCGCGCGCGCCGCGCGGACAAGCTCCTTTGCCTGGCGGCGGAGCTGAGACAGATTCGGCTGGTCCGGGAGGGGTCGCATTCGTGTCTCCTTGGCTACCCTGCGACCCGCAGACAGGAGCCTGGAGGCTCGAATGGCGACGAACTCCGAAGTTCCGGTGGTGGACTCGGTCCTTTCCGCGGGTCTGGCGGCGCCCACCTGCGCCGCGGTGATCGTACACCGGAGCGGCCGGCGGATCCAAAACCCTGGTCAGGGTCGGAGATCCCTCGGCGAACAGCGCCCACGGTCTGGATACTCGAGCGCGTGGCCTCGAAACGATGAAGCACGACCTCGAGCTGCACGGGGGCCACGTGATCAAGCGCTATCGCGGCTGCACCAGTGAGCACCCGGCACGGGAATGGACTGCGCTCATCCAGCTCGCCGAGCATGCGCCTGGCCTGGCGCCGATCCCGTACAAGGCGCACCTGGACGAGGCACCCCCCTGGATCGTCATGTCCCGTGTGCCCGGGAAGGCGCTGCGCGGCGGCCGCGTCACGCCCGACCAGGAACGACTGCTGGCGGCGTGCGCGGGCCGCGTCTTCGACTCCGTGCCCCTTCCCACGCTTGCCGAGCTCCCCGAAAAGACCTTTTCAGGGCCATGGGCCATCGAGACGGCCCGCGCATGGTGCGCCACACCACTTCCAAGCGGAACGGCCGCGCTGATTGTGCAAGCTCACGCGGCCGGTCGCGATTGGCTCCTCGCCGCTCCCGCCTTCCCCTCCACGCGTCCGGTCTTCACCAACGGCGACGGCAATCTCGCGAACTATCTCTGGGACGGCTTGGATGTCCGGGTCGTCGACTTCGAGTACGCCGGCCGCAGCGACTTCACGACGGAGCTGGCCGAGATCACCGAACACGTCTCTGCCTGGGTGGACACGACCTTCGACGCCGATGGCTTCGTTCGTCGGTTCGACCTCACCGCCCAGGAGCGGAGCGCGCTGGCCACCCATCGGGCGCTCTTTGCCGTTGCATGGCTGCAGGTCCTCTTCGATCAGGATCCAGAGCTGGGCCTGAACCCCCCCGGGACTGCCGAGCGGCAGGCGCAGCGCGTGCTCGCTCGGCTCGCTGCACTCTGAAGCGTTGGGCCGCGTGGCCTGCCGCTGGTTGTCTGATCGAGCTCACCGGCCCAGATCATTCCGCCGGGCGTCGCGTCCGGGAGTGCGCAGTACCCGGGAGTGCGCCGTGGCTGGCCTTCGCCCGGCACCGCAACATCGGTACGGACTGGACGCAGCCGAGGATGCAACATACGCAAGTGGCTCCGCTTTCTAACGACGGTGATGCCGGCGCGTCAGCACAAATCCCGCGTGCCGGACAGCGGACCGCAGGTCTTGGCCGCCTTTGTTGCCGAGCCCCCGGCCGCCGGCGCGGGGGCCCATGCCGGGCACACTGCCGACTCTCCTCGTTTCCACAACGATTGGAGCTGTCCGGATCGGGTATGGCAGAACCGAGGCGCAATGGTCCTCATATTTGAAGGCGCAGACCTGGCTGGGAAAACGACACTCGCAACGCACTACTCGCGGGCGCTTCGGATCCCCATCGTCAAGATCCGCTGGGATCTGATCGACGAGCGCGCGGAGACAATCGCATTTGCGAAGGTAACGGTAGGCCTGTTGGCCGCCACCCGGGCTGAGGTGATCCTGGACCGAAGCTTCGTCAGCATGTGGGCTTACACGCCCGACCGGGATGGCTACGTAGATCCACTCATCGAGTCTTTGCGATACCTCCCCGACGTCCACCTCGTCGTCCTCACGATGGGTGCAGCGGAGCTCCACCGTCGGTACTCGAGGGCTCCTGACGAATACGTCTCTGAGGAGCAGCTTCAAGCTGTTGATCGTCGCTTCGCGGAGCTGGTCCCGGTGTTTGGCGACTCGCTGGACATCGTCCATCTGGACGTTTCGCGTCGATCCGCGGAAGACTGTCGTGTAGCGATCGACGGTCATCTCGGCGTCGATACCGGCCTCATGCGGGAGGGGAAGTGGAGACGGCGGTCAGGCAGTTGACCATCCCCATCGGGGAGATACCAGTCAGGATTGCATTCCCGAAGTAGTTGGAGCGGTTCTGCGGCTTGGCCGGCCCCGGCGCAGGGGCGCGGCCCTACGTCATGGTGCCGATAAGCTCGTATCGGTCAGCGTCGGAGAGCGGATACCGGCGGCGGTCGCCGTCACAGTCGCTACCCTGTCAACGCGCCGATCCGGGGCCGAGCCCTGAACCTCTCCCGCAGGCGCGGAATCCCCCACGCCAGCCAGAGCAGCCACCCCGCTTCGACCGCCAGCAGCACCCCTTCCCACGCTCCCCCGAACACGACTCCTGGCGGTGCGACGGCGAGGATCGCCACCAGCACCAGTCCGTACGAGGCCCGCACTGGCGGCACCGCAACGGCTACTGCGGCCGCGAGCACCGTCACGTAGTCCTGGACGTGGATGTATGGCGTGATGAAAAGAGAGGCGAGTACGCCACAGGCGATCGCGACTGCGGGTGTGCGGCCGGCGTACCACCCGACCGCCAGAGCGGCGATGACGAGGAGGACCTCCAGCGCGATTGCCGGCGGATTCTGTCCCAGCCAGCCAAGGATCGTCATCTGGACCGCATGCGGATGCGAGTGGCGAACAACGAGAGCCAGCTGCACGAACTGGCGGATCCCCGTGCGTCCGAGCGACCACGCGCTGGCGGCTACGACGAGCACGCTGACCGCGGCCCAGACGAGGAACGTCCGGCGGTACCCCGCCAGCAGGATCGCGAAAGGGAGGAGCAGCGTGGCGGTCGGCCGCAGAAGAATGAGTGACAGCGCGAGGCCCGCCCACTCCTCGTGGCCGGCTTTCAGCAGCCGCCACGTCAGCGTGACCGCCAGAGCCCCAAAGATGGCGTTCTGGCCGCTCACCACCGTGTAGGGCGTCACCCAGAGCCCGGCCGTTATGAGTGCCGCCACAGGGAGCCAGTTTCGTGGCACGAGCAGGACGAGAGTGATCACCAGGCACAGCACAATGAGCGCGACCCACAGCGCGTAGGCGAACACATAAGGCAGGGCCAGCAGTGGCGCCACCAGCCAGGCCATCGGTGGCGTGTTGAGGAAGGGCAGGAACGGCACGTTCGCCCCAGCCATGGCGGGCCACGCTGCCTTCTGAAGCGCGATGTCAAAGATGTGCGACCACCCGTCACGCACCCCCAGGGTGGCGCCAAGCCAGTAGGTTTGGAAGTCCCCGCCGTGCAGCAGGTGGCCGTCGAATTGGCCGCCGGTCGCAAGGCTGACGACGGCTGCGGCCCCGGCCAGCGAGACCCCGGTGGCCGTCAGCCACCGTCGTCGCAAGCCAATTCGAGCCAGCCAGACCTGCACCGGCGCGGGCCAGGTCCACAAGCAGGCCGCTGCCAGCGGGACCGCGAAGCAGCCTCTGGGCGGGATGAACATCAGCAGAACCCCGCATGCAGCGACTACGGCGACAGGCACCGGAGGCCCAGGGTATCGGAAACCAATCCAACTCGCCTTGCGGAAGCCGCACCGCCGGCCGCTAGATTTCGAGGATGCTGTGGTCGCGGCCCGCCGGACGGGATGCGAGGGGAGCCCCTACCTGCCGCGGTGATGCTCGGATCCATCCGGGCATCCGCGTCCTGCCTCCGGTCCTCGTTGGACGGCGGGCAGCACCGAGATGCACGCCGGTGGGGGATGCGGGGAGGAGGGCGATGGGATGACTGCGCAACCGGTAGGGCCGGAGCCACGGGCGGCGGAGACCCGGCTGTCGGATGAGGACGCGGCACTGCTTGACGGTCGGAAGGTCATGATCGTGATGCCGGCCTACAACGCCGCGCGGACGGTCCGGCAGACCTGGAAAGGAATCCCGAAGGAGTGGGTTCAGCGTGTGATCCTGGTAGACGATGGCTCGACCGATGACACGGTCGAGGTCGCGAAGTCGCTCGATCTGCAGGTCATCGAGCACCCACACAATGTCGGGTACGGGGGCAATCAGAAGACCTGCTATCTGGAGGCCCTGCGCCAGGGGGCCGATGTCGTGGTCATGCTTCACCCGGATGGCCAGTACGACCCTACCCTGCTCCCGGATCTGATCCGGCCGATCCTGTCCGGAGAGGCAGACCTGGTGCTGGGGTCACGGTTCTTGCGCCGAGGTGGGGCGAGGCAGGGCGGCATGCCGCTGTACAAGTTCATCTCCAATCGCTTCCTGACGGAATCGGAGAACCTCGTCTTGAGGCGCCGCTTCTCTGAGCTCCACACCGGCTACCGCGCCTACAGCCGCGACTTTCTCACCACCATCCCATTCCTCCGGAACTCGAGCGACTTTGTCTTCGACACGGAGGTGATAGCGCAGGCGGTCAACTTCGGCTCACGGATCGTGGAGGTGCCGGTCGAGACCAGGTATTTCCCGGAAGCCTCGTCGGCAAGCTTCTCCCAAAGCCTGGTCTACGGCCTCAAGACTGAGGTCACCATGGGAAAGTTCCTCCTCCACCGCCTTCACATCGGTCGATCCCGCCTCTTCAATCGCTGAGTTGGAGCGATCCACGTCGGCACGGTTGACGCAGCGCCCCTGCGAGCGCGTACGGCGCCCCTCATTCGCTCCCCAAAGCCCACACCGCCTCAGCCTCGGCCGATCCAGTCGCCCGTAGGGATAGGGCTGAGGACCTCCTCCTGGTAGGCGTCCTCCGGAACCATCCGGCTTCCGGCCCACCGGATGGCAGCCGCGGCCCCGTCTGTGCCGAAGTCGTACTCGACGCGCTCGCCGGGGGAAGCGAAGCCCGGGGCTTCGTCAATCCGCAGAGCGTCGTCCCCATCTCGCTCGAGCCGAACGGTCATGGCAAGGGGATTCGCCGCTTCTGGATCGACGGCCAGCAGCTGGTCACCCAGCGACACCACGTCGAGCGTCGAGTCGAGTGCAAAGAAGCGCCCCGCGAAGCGGCGCCGTGGGCCGGCGCCCGGGGACGCCTCCTGCGCCCGGTCGATGAGCCGGACGATACCCGCCGACATCTCACTGGCCGAGCCGTCGCTGGCATTCGTGAGCACCGTGATGACCAGCTGCTGCTCGGGGTCGAACATGGTCGAGGTGATGAACCCCGGGAAACCTCCGGTGTGGCCGACCAGGCGGCGGCCGCCGAAGTCGTAGGTGATGAGCCCGAGTGCGTAGCCTCGTTCCTCACCTCCGATGCGCCACTGCTCGTGCTGCATCTCACGCTTGGACTCATCCGTGAGCAGGGCCGAGTTCCCCAGGAAGTGCGCGCCGGCGAACGTGCAGAGATCCGAGACGGTGCTGTAGAACCCGGTCGCGGGCGACATGATCCGGGTGTCGGTGTGCGGCAGGACCCTGCGCTCCCGTCCGTACCGATCGCTGGAATGCCCCCGTGACAGGACCTTGTCTTCGGCCTCGCCTGGCTCGGGACCCGTCGCTCGAAGGTCCAGCCGCTCCACGATCTCCCGCCGCACGAAGTCGTTGTAGCGCATGCCGGCGACAGCCGCGATCACGAGGCCCACGAGCGTGAACCCGAAGTTGGAGTACTTGAACCGGACGTTCGGTGCGTAGACGACGGACGCCTCGGCAAGCAGCCGGCGGAACTCCCCCTCGTCCGGGAAGGAATTGCGCAGCGTCCAAAAGCCGGTGTCGACCCCGTCGCGGATCACCCCTGCCGAATGGCTCAGAAGCTGCCGGATCGTCACTCGCCCCAGTTCGCCTTCCGCGTCCGGCACCCAGTCCAACCACCGCCCGATCCGGTCATCCAGGTCAAGAAGTCCCCGCTCGTGCAGAAGCATCGCCGCCGATGCGGTGAACATCTTGGAGTGAGAGGCGATGCGGAACCGGTGGTCGGTCCGCAGTGGGGTTCCGCGCTCCAGATCGGCCACGCCGTAGGCCCGCTCGAGGAGGATCCGCCCTTCGTGCGCGACCGCCACGGCCACGCCCGGCAAACGCCGAGTCCGCTGTTGGTAGCCCGCCCACCCCGCGGCGTAGTCGACGGCATCCGACAGCAGCTCTGTGTTCATCAACTTCACCTGGCGGCATCTCCTTGCGAGTTCGTCGAGCTCACGGTGGCGGGATCGAATGGGGCGGCGTAAAAGCAGGCACTCGGGTGCCGCGAATCGGGGCGTGGGATCAGCGTTGGCTCCTCGCTCGCGCAGTTGGCCCGCGCGCGCCAGCAGCGGGTCCGGAACCGGCACCCGGCCGGCACCTGCAGTGGACTCGGGATCTCGCCGATTATCGGGATTGGAGAGAGGGCGCCGCGGAGGCGCGGGTTCGGTGCCGGGACGGCGGCCAGGAGGGTCTGTGTGTAGGGGTGGGTGGCACGCTCGTAGATCTCCTCCTCGGGGCCCGTTTCCACCACCCGCCCCAGGTACATGACGCTGACTCGGTCCGCGACGTGCCGAACCACCGAGAGGTCGTGCGAGATGAAGACGCAGGAGAGGTGAAGCTCTTCTCGCAGGGCAAGGAGCAGGTTCAGCACCTGGGCCTGGATGGAGACGTCGAGCGCCGAGACCGGTTCGTCCAACAGGAGCACTCGGGGACGCAAGGCCAGCGCGCGGGCAATCCCGATGCGTTGGCGCTGGCCGCCTGAGAACTGATGAGGGTAGCGGCGCGCGTCCGCCGCGCTGAGTCCCACCCGCTCGAGCATCTCGACGACACGCGCTGCGCGATCCCGCCGAGGCACCGCCTCGGGATGAATCTCCATCGGCTCGGCGATGAGGTTCGCAACGGTCATGCGGGGATCCAGCGACGCGTACGGATCCTGGAACACGATCTGGATCTCCCGCCTGGCCTGCTTCAGCTCGGATTCCGACATGGTGGCGAGGTCCTTGCCCTGGTATCGAACGCTTCCGCGCGTGGGGCGCTCGATGGCGACGAGCAGACGGGCCAACGTCGACTTGCCACATCCCGACTCGCCGACGATCCCCAAGGTCTCGCCGGGGTCGAGATCGAGGTCGACCCCGTCCAGCGCGTGCACGTGACCGACTGCGTGCTTGAAGATGATCCCGCGCTCGACCGGATAGTGTTTGGCCAGGTCCCGCACCTGGAGGATCGGCTCAGGCACCGCGGACCTCTTCCCAGTAGTGGCAAGCACTCCACTGGCCCCCACCGACCTCGGCGAGTTCCGGGGTTTCGCGATGGCACCGATCCCGAACCAGCGGGCATCTGGGGTGAAAGGCACATCCACTTGGGATGGCGACCAGGCTCGGTGGAGCACCCGCGATCGGGGTCAGTAGTCCACGACGGCGACTGGACTGGGGCAGCGATTCGAGGAGCCCCTTGGTGTACGGGTGGGAAGGAGTCTCATAGATGGCCTCGACTGGTCCGGTCTCCACGATCCGGCCGGCATACATGACGGCGATTCGATCCGCCACGCTGGCTACCACGCCGAGGTCGTGCGTGATCAGCATCAGCGCCATCCCCAGTTCGGCCTGCAGCTCGGCGAGAAGCCTCATGATCTGCGCCTGGACGGTCACGTCGAGCGCGGTGGTCGGCTCGTCCGCGATGAGGATCTCGGGACTGAGCGCGAGTGCCATCGCAATCATGACGCGCTGCCGCATCCCTCCGGAGAACTGATGCGGGTAGTCGTCCATCCGCGTCGCCGCCGCCGGGATTCGAACCTGGTTCATGAGCTCGACGGCGCGCCGGCGCGCCGCCTGACGCGAGAGTCCCTCGCCGGCCCGAAGTCGCTCTCCGATCTGGAAGCCGACTGGAAGCACGGGGTTGAGGGCGGAGAGGGCGTCCTGGAAGATCATTGCGATGCGCTTTCCGCGGATGGCACGACGCTCGCGCTCAGAGATCCGCAGTAGGTCCTTGCCGCCGTAGCGCACCTCCCCGGCGACGATGCGGGCGGGCGGGATCTCCAGGAGACCCATGACCGCCATCGCCGAGACAGTCTTCCCGGAGCCCGACTCCCCCAGTATGGCCAGCGTCTCCCCCTTGCCCAACTGGTAGGAGACACCGTTGACCGCATGGACGGTGCGCTCGCGACTTCTGAACTCGACGTGGAGGTCCTGCACCTCGAGCAAGGGCGCAGCGGTCATCGGAGCTTGGGGTCCAGCGCGTCGCGAATCGTGTCTCCTAAAACGATGAAGGCGAGCACGGTCAGAGTGAGCAGCCCGGCAGGGAAGATCAACAGGTGAGGCGCCTGCTGGAAGTATTGCTGGGCCACGGAAAGCTCGAGTCCCCAGGAGATGGCAGGCGCTTGAAGGCCGATCCCGAGAAACGTGAGCGTGGCCTCGGCGACGATCACCTGTCCCACACTGATTGTCACGATCACGAGCATTGGTGCGACCGCGTTGGGAATGATGTGGCGTAGCAGCAGCCTCCGATCGCTGGCCCCCATCGCCTTCGCGGCCATCACATACTCGTGGCCCTTCGTCCCCAGCACCGCCGAGCGCATGAGGCGGGTAAAGACGGGCCAATTGAAGAGTGCCAGGATCATTGAGACCGTCAGCACGTTGCGCGCGGGAACCACTGCGAGGATGACCAGCGCCCCCAATATGAAAGGAAAGGCGAAGAAGATATCGGTGACGCGGGAGATGACGGTGTCCGCCATGCCGCCGTAATACCCGGCGATCGAGCCCACGACCACTGCAAAGAGGGCGTCAGCGGCCGTTACCAGAAGACCTACCGAAATCGAGGAACGGGCCCCGTAGATCACGTTGGCGTACAGGTCGCACCCCTGGACGTCGAAGCCGAAAGGATGGCCGGGCTGGGGACCCCCCTGGCTGGAGCTCAGGTTGCAGACGTACGGGTCCCCGTGGCCGAACCATCCGGCGAACAGCTGCGGGAAGGCCGCCATCAGCAGCATGACCACCACAACCACGCCGGCGCCAAGGAAAAGCGGATTGCGGCGCAGGTCCCGCCAGGCGTCACCGTACAGCCCTGTGCTACTCCCCGGCTCTACGGAGGTTGCGGTGACGGTGGTGGTCGCCTGGCTTTGGCTACTCAAAGCGGATCCTCGGATCAAGCACGCCGTAGAGGAGATCGACCACGAGGCTCACCGCAAGGAAGATCAGGACCAGGGCGGTGCCCACGCCGACGACCACCGGCCCGTCCTCCTGCTGGATCGAGGTGACCAGCAGCTGGCCCACACCGGGCAGGTTGAACACGTCCTCGATGACCACGGCGCCGCCGAGCAGGTACCCGAGATTGATTCCCAGAAACGTGACCAGCGGGATCAGGGCATTGCGGAACGCGTGGCGGGCCAACACCCGCGTCCGTGAGAGGCCTTTCGCGGTGGCCGTTCGCACGTAATCGGCTTGCAGTGTCTCCAGCAGCGCGGTCCGGGTAAGTCGGGCGATGGCGGCGATCCCGAACGCTGCCAGCACCGCCGCCGGAAGGATGTAGTCCCGCGGCCAGCCCTGCTGCACGCCTGCGACCGGAAAGACGTGGATACGTACGCCCAGCAAGAGTTGCGCCACGTAGCCGAGCACGAAGACCGGAACCGAGATGAGCAGCGTCGTCACCACCAGCACGAGGTGGTCCCCGATGCGGCCTCGGTGAAGTGCAGCCAGGACGCCGAGCGGGATGCCGACAACGACCTGCATCAGCCAGGCGGTGAGCCCGAGCTGGATGGTGACCGGCCAGCGCTGGCTCATCAGCGAGGAGACGTTCTGGCCGTCGAAGTCCTCACCGAGGTTGCCGTGAACCAGGTTGACCATGTAGATCACGTACTGCTCGGGCAGGGGATCTTCCAGGTTGTAGCGATCGCGAAGCTCTCGAACCACGCTGGCCGCCATTGGTCGGTCACCACCCAGCGCCTGGATCGGGTCGCCAGGCAGGACGTAGACGGCGGCGTAGATCAGAATCGTGACCCCGAAGAAGACCAGGATCATTTGAAGGACGCGGCGGACGACATACCCCCCCATCGCTCGGCCTAGCCCTCCGCTACGTGGGCGGCGGCGGCCAGCATCGCGCCGTACTGCAAGGCGACGGTGTTCCGGATGGGAAGCGGAGTTGCCGGCGTCGCTGCCTCAGCTTCCTCGCACCATCCGGCGTAGACGGCCGCAAAGCGTCGCTGATGACGTCGGATCGGGGGAGTCCCGTTGCCGATGGCAAGCTGCCCGTCCAGCAGCCGCGCCAGCATTCCACCGTAGCGAAGGCGGAAGCAGTGCACCAGATCCGCACACGAGAAGCGCTCGGCGACTGTTGCCGCTCGCTGCGCCTGCGATTCACCGGAGCGCCTCAGATCCGCAACGCCCATTCGGCCGAGCGACCCACCGAACTCGTCGACGGCGAGGGCGAACGGGCGACCTCCCACAAGGTCTGCCCGAACCTCGGTGAAGACTTCGACCAGATCCTCGCTCAGATCCTTGAGCGCCTCACCCCGCCTCCGCAGAACCTCACGGTAGGAGGTCGAGGTGGGTGTCCGGTCGGCTGCCTCGCGATGGGTCCAGTACGGCGTCTCGCTCACTATGCTGAACGTCCCCCAGCGTCCCGCGTACGAGGTGCTCGAGCCACCCGACGCCCGCTTCAGCGGGTCGACATTCATGCGGACTGCGAACTCGTAGGCGTCCTGTGGGCTGGACATACGGAAGATCGCGGGCGCGTAGGGCTCGATGTAGGGCATCTCCGGTTCGCCCAGGTCGAGCGGTATCGAGCACTGTCGAGCCAGGTCGTGAAGGATCGGATACAGTTCGGGCGCCGGTCGCGACAGATAGTAGTAGGCACCTCCCAGCTCGCTGTTGTGGAGGGGACAGAGGAGGGCCGGCCGGAGCTCGTCGATGAGGCGCATCAGGGCCTGCGTCTCGGGCAGCGATCGGTCGAAGTAGAGATCCTTATAGGCGACCGGGAACGTCCACTCGACCTGCTCGCTCGGCGCCGGGCGGTAGAAATGGCGGCCGAAGTTGGTTCTCGTCAGCGGTCCCCTGAACCAACCCTCGTTGAGACGCATCCCGTCCGGATCGGCACAGGGAATCAAGTGCCAGGTCATGCCGAGCCGCCCGCGCAAGGCTGGGTCGGCGCAGAGCGTCCGGGCCAGGTGCAGCGCGCTCAGGCAGCCGATCGGCTCGTTGGGGTGCGGCGATCCAAAGCAGATCGCATGCCTCGGGCCCCCCTCGATTCGCAGACACCAGAGCGGCTCGCCGAGCTGGGAGGTACCGATTCGCGTGAGCGTGGAGAGCGCCGGATGAGTCTCGGCCAGAGCCTTCAGCTCGGCGATCTGCTCGTCGACGGTCCAGAACCGATCGTATTCGGGGACCTCCCCGAGCAACTGCTCGAGGAGGTCCAGGGTCTGCGGCACTAGCTGCTCGCCACTGTGAGGTCGGTGAGCTCGACCTGATTGGTGTCGATGATCACGTTGGAGACGTGGCTGTCGTGAGCATAGACGTACTTGCCGAAGAAGAGTGGAGCAACCGGGAAGTTGTCCATGATCACCTTCTCAGCCTGACGATAGTAGGACTCCGCCTTGGCCGGCGTGGAGGCTCCGTTTCCATCGCTGATCAGCTTGTCGACCTGCGGGCTGGAGTAGTTGGTCGTCGCCTCCCACTGGCTGCCCGTTGCGTAGAGCGACTCCAGTGTGTTCTGCATGCTCGGGTAGAGAGCACCCCAGTGCCCGCGCATCGGGCCCTGGATCTTGTGGTCGAGCACGGTCTGCAGGAACTGTGGGAACGGGGCCGTTGAATAGGTGACGTCCTGAATGCCCAGGTTCTGTCGAAGTTCGTTGCCGATGGCCTCGAAGGTTTGGTCGTACCCGGCGCCCGATGGATAGGTGATCACCAGCGGACCGGACCAACCCCCCGCCTCGGCGAGTAGCTTGCGCGCCTCCTCTGGGTCGTACTTGCAGTACGGGCAGACGTTGATCGGGGACCCCTGCTCGCTGGGGGGCGTGATGTTCGTTGCCGGGGTCAGCACGCCGTCGAACAGCGCCTTGTTGATCGCCTCTCGATTGATCGCCATCGAGAACGCCTCGCGCACCTTGATGTTCTTGAACCGTGGATCGTAGATCGGGAAGCCTAGATAGTCGATCGCCGGTGCGTTGAATGCGATGAATCCGTTGGGGAAATCTTCCTTCGCTTTCCCGTAGAGATTCTGCCCAATATTGGTGATGTCGACATTGCCTGCCTGCATGTCGGTAAGCGCAGTGTCGATGTCGCTATAGATCTTGAAGGTGAGGTTCTCGACCTTCGGCTTGTCGCTGCCCTGGTAACCGGGGTATGCTTTGAGTGCAAGCTGGACGTTCCTCTGCCACGGCTGCACCATTTCAAACGGACCGTCGCCCACAGGATCCAGGTTGTATTGCGTCAGGTTCTGGTAGGCGACCTTCGGCAGCGGCTCGTACGCGAGGTCGCCGGCCAGCTCGAGTGGGAACTGACTATCGGGTGAGGTGAGAGTGACCTGGAACTCGTCGGTGTTTACGACGGTCAAGCCGGAGAGCTTGTCCGTGGCCGGCGTCCCTGACGCAGGGTTGAGCTCGCTGTAGCCCGCGATCTCGTTCAACTCGCCGTTGTTGCCCCACGCGTTTGGCGCGTACGCCGTGGCGTTGATGGCGTCTACGTAGCTCTGCGCGGTGACCGGTTCGCCGTTGTCGAACGTCCAGCCGGGCTTGATCTTGATCGTCCAGGTCTTCTCGTCGTTCGAGGTGACCGACTCCGCTTGAACCATGACCAACTTACCCTTGTCGTTGACCTTGGTGAGGGGCGCAAACAGTGCATGCATCTCGTCATAGGCGAGCTGGGCGTTGCCCGGAATCAGGTAATCCGGCTCCAGCTCTGCGATCGCTACCGTGCCCGAGGGCTTGGCCGTCTGCTCGGCGAGCAGGACCGCGCGAGTGACCGGACTCCCTCCGAAGGCCATGAGCACGATCGCGACCGCCGCCGTCACGGCAGGCAGCAGCAGCGAAGGCACATGGCGACGATTGCTGCTCAAGTTTCCGATTTTCATCCCCGCTATCACTCCGACTCCCTTCAACTCCCGTTGGCAGCCACCGACCGGTCGATTCCTACTGCTCCAGAGGCGTTCCTCCTCCGCGCACGACCTCACCGCCGTCAGGGGTCTCGGGCTCGGCCGCCCTCTCGCGCATCGCTCGCTCGATCGCCGCTTCAACCGGGCGCCCGAATTCGGCGATCGCCATCAGCGCGCGGTAGGTACCCCGGTACGTCTCGACGTCGACCTGGTCGCTGATGTTGAGGTGCGTCGTGAGTGTCTCAACCGAGACCAGACCGGCGCCGTCCTGCAGCCCTTCGTAGAGCGTAAATGCATGTCCTACCCAGAGGGCCTTTCGTCCTGGATGCCTGACCAGCCCGATCTGTACGTTCCGGAGGGTCTGCAGATTTCGAAGACGATCCAGCTGCGCCAGGGCCAGCGGTGTCGGCCCCGGAATGTCGCCCAGCACCCCGGCCGTCATCAAGAAGGTCATCTGCTTGTGGGAGTACACGATCGACTGGCGTTCGATACGTGCCGCGACGGCCAGGTCACCCGGCTGCTCGTTCAAAGCCGCGAATACCCGGCGGGCATACTCCGCGGTCTGCAGCAGCCCGGGAACGATGGCCGTCTCGTAAACGTGGATCGAGGTTGCGGCACCCTCGAACGCCGCCACGTCACGCTGCCGCACGGCGATGTCCCCGGGCGCCAGGTCACGACGCCACAGCGTTTCGGTCAGCGCGTAGCCCGCCCGTCTCGAGACCTCGGCGACACCGGTCTCATCGAGGCCGACCGCGCGCGCCCAGGCGGCAGCGTCGCCGACCGACACGCCGACTCGGGCGTTCTCGATCTTGCTTACCTTGGATTGGCTCATCTCGATGCGGGCGGCAAGCTCGTGCGTGCTCAGACCGGCGTCCCGACGTGCCTGTTGCAGCTCGCGCGCCAGCGACCCGCGGGCGGCCAGGAACCGCGTCGCACGTTGTTCGGGACGTCCATCGGGGGACGATGGAGCGGAAATACCCGGTCTCCTTCTCACGCTGATTCTTCCGAGTCGGATCGTCCGACTCGGCGGGAATCACGATAGGGAGGACCGCGGGACGGCGCAAGCTTTGAATTCGCCGGGGTTCGCCGGCCGATCTTCGAGAGTTGGTTGGCCTGAGGCTCACCACGCTGAAGGGGTCCCGTCTCGTCGACCTGCGAACGCACCGCACGCTGGGCAGCGCGTGGATCGGATGATCATCCTGACGGCCGTTGCTCCGCAGCAGCGGGCGAACGACGCCCACGTGAGAGACGGCGACGATCTCTCGCCTACGAGCCGGCCGTGTCAGGGGGAGATGAACCGCACACACAAGCGGTCGACGAGCTTGCCCACAAGCAGTCAGCTCACTGTCCCTTGCGCAACCCGCAAGCGTGGGCCAGACTCTTCGCAGAATGCGACGCCAAGGACGCTCGGCCACGCGGCGGGGCAGGTCGTGAGGCGTGCTCAACGTCCATGTCCTGGGGGAGAGCTCCATCTGGGACGACGAGAGCGATCTCCGCACTGGTTCGTCGCGCGGCGTCGCCCTGGTCGCGCTCCTCGCCCTGCACGCGGGAGCGTCCCAGCCCCGACAGCGCATCGCCGGGCTCTTCTGGCCTGACTCGGCAGACTCGCAGGCGCTGACCAATCTCCGCCGTGAGCTGCATTACCTCCGCCGGGCTCTCGGTCGCGACCAATCCCTCGTGGTCGCGCCGGTAGACCTGCGCTGGCGCGACACGGAGACATGCCTCGTCGACCTGAGGGTCTTCGCCCGCGAGCGCGAGGCGGCACTCGCCGCCGCGGCCGCCGGCGACGACGGGGAAGCGGTCGCGCACGCTGCCATCGCGGTCGGTCAGTATGGCGGCGAGTTCCTGCCCGGGATGGATGACGAGTGGGTCGTCGATGCCAGGCTCGATCTGGAGCGCCAGTGCGCCGGCCTCTGCGACGTCCTCTGTGCCGCTCGCACCCGGACCGGAGATCTTTCAGGAGCCACGGACGCAGCCCGCCGCCGGATCCAGCTGGAGCCTCTGGAAGAGTCCGGGTACCGGACTCTGATGCAGCTTCAATCGGAGCTCGGAGATCGGGCCGGCGCCGTCAGCACCTACCACCGCTGCGCATCGGTTCTCGAGCGCGAGCTCGGCATCGCACCCGATGCCGAGACCCAGCAAGCGTTTCACCGCCTGATGACGGCGACCGCGACTGCGGCCGGGAGCTCGGCGCCCAGGCCGGCCGGTCCCGCCCAGTCGCGCTCCGCCTATACCGCTCCGGCGTTCATCGGGCGATCCGCCGAGATGGAGCGGCTCCGCGAACTTTGGGACGCCGCCAGGGCTGGACAGCCCCGCCTGGTGCTGGTGCGTGGCTCGGCCGGGGTCGGCAAGACCCGCCTGGTCACCGAGCTCGCGAAGGCGGCCGGTCTGGAGGGAGCCGTGGTAGCGAGCAGTCAGTGCTTCGGAACCGGCCGTCTGGCCCTGACGCCGGTCGCGGACTGGATCCGCACTCCGTCCGTCTTCTCATCACTGGCCACGCTTGATCGGGGCTGGCGGGCGGAGGTCGAGCGACTGGTTCCGTCCGGCCGCCACGGAAGATCCCGAGACAGCTCCCGAGCCATGGTTGACGCGTGGCGCCGGATCGGGTTCTTCGAGGGCCTGGCACGCGCGCTGCTGGTGGCCGGGCGCCCGCTCCTCCTGGTGCTCGACAACATCCAGTGGTGCGACCAGGAGACGCTGGAATTCCTCACGTTCCTGCTGGGCCTGGCTCCAGATGCCCAGCTTCTGATCGCCGCCACCCAGCGGGACGACAACCAGAGAGAGGTCGCGGCTCTTGCCGGCTGGGCGGAGAGGATGCGGGCGACCGGGTGCTTCGCAGAGCTTTCGCTGGGGCCGTTCGAGGCGGTTCAAACCGCGCAGCTGATGGAGGCGCTCGCCGGGCGCCCGCAGGACCGGGAGGTCGTCGAGCTTCTCCAGTCGACGACGGGCGGGTTCCCCTTCTATGTCATCGAGGCCATGCGTGGCAGTGGGCGTGCCGGCGTCGGCGCCCTGCCCGACGGTGACCTCACGGCGGTGCTGCGAAACCGGCTCGAGCAGGTGAGCGCTCCAGCTCGCCAGGTCGCGGGCCTGGCCGCCGCGGTCGGCCGGGACTTCGGGCTCGACCTGTTGACCGAAGCGAGCGACCTCGACGCGACCGCTGTCGTGAGCGCGGTCGACGAGCTGTGGCGCCGCCGGATCCTGCGGGACGTCGGCGATGCGTACGACTTCACGCACGATCTCCTCCGGGACTCCGCCTATGAACAGGTGAGTCCGCCACAACGCTGGCTTCTGCACCGGCGTCTGGCGCAGGCGCTCGAGCTTCTCCATCCGGACGATCTGGACAGCATGTCGGCACAGATCGCAGGCCAGTACTCGCGCGGTGGCAGGCCGGAGCGGGCGGTCACCTACTACCTGCGTGCGGCCGGTATCGCAGCCGGCGTGTTCGCGCACACGGAGGCGATTCAGCTCTATCAAGCGGCGCTGCGCTCAATCGCCACGCTCCCACCGGGCCACGCTCGTGACCGGCGGGAGCTCGCCGTCTACGAGGCGATGGCGGCGCCGCTCACGGCGCGGTCGGGTTATGCCTCTCCCGACCTGGAGCAGACGCTCGAGCGCTGCATCGTCCTCGCCGGGTCACTGCGCAGCCGGGACTCCACCGTGATCGGCATGGCATCGCTCTCCGCGTCCCGCTTCGTCCAGGGCCGGCCTCGGGACGCGTATCAGGTGGCGAAGGAAGCCTTGGCGCTGATCGAGGTCACGTCCGAGCTCGCCTGCCAGCCATATTTCCTGATGGGCGGAGCGGCGCTCAGCCTCGGCAGACCGGCCGAGGGTCTGCGTCATCTGGAGCTGGCGACGACGCTGGGCGGCGGCTCCCTCCTCCTCACGGTCGGGACGCGACCCGACGTCCACGGAATGGCCTGGGCAGCGCACGCCGAGTGGCTGCTCGGGAAGGAGGAGCCCGCCCGCGCCCGCAGCGAGCGCGCGGTCCAGCTCGCACGGACCATCGATCACCCGTACAGCCTGGCGGTGGCGCTCGCCTACGCCGCGGTGACGGACCAGCTTCGCGGTGACCTGGCAGCCCTCAGAGAGAGGGTGACCGAGCTCCACACGCTTTGCGAGCGCTATGGGTTCGGCTACTACAGTGAATGGGGTCTGATCCTCGCGGGCTGGTCGCGCTCGGATGAGGGCGGCATCCTCAGCGCCCGCCAGGGTATCCGGGGACTGCGAGTCCCACGGCGCGTTCGGACGCATGCCGTACTGGTTGTCGCTGCTCGCTGACCTGCAGGCGCGGTGCGGGCGGCCCGGCGCGGCGCGAGCCACGCTGGACGCGGCGACCGTGACCGCCCGGGTTCGCGATGATGTCTGGTGGTTGCCGGAGGTACTGCGGATGCGAGCCGCCTACGATGACGAAGGCAGGGGGCTCCGCCGGCTCCAGGACGCAGCGGACCTGGCATCCGTGCACCGCAGTCTCTCGCTCCTCTGGCGCTGCGAGCGGGACCTGGAAGCGTGCTCCACCCTCCGCTGAGGCCGCGTTCGGCCCGCGTTCCATAACCTGGGGGCGCCTCGCGAACGCTGCGCGAACGCCCCGCTCTCTACCGTCCCCCTCGAAGCCGCCGGCACCGGGGCTTCCGCTTACCCACTCGTTCAAGGAGGACGACAGAGATGCATGCCACCTCGGCGGTGACAACTCCCCCCTACGAGGAGCTGTCCACCTCCCTCCGGGGAGCACTGATCGTGCCGGGAGATCCGGCGTATGACCAGGCGCGAGCGGTCTACAACGCGATGATCGACAAACGCCCGGGGGCGATCGCGCGCTGCCGGGACGTCGCGGACGTCATGACCTGCGTGAACTTCGGTCGGGAGCACGGCATCGAGATCGCGATCCGCGGCGGCGGCCACAACGCGGGCGGCCTCGGGATCTGGGATGGGGCTCTCGTCATCGACCTGTCGCAGCTGCGGAGCACGACCGTCGACCCCGTCGCGCGCACCGTGCGGGTCGACGCGGGCTGCACCTGGGGCGATGTCGACCACGCCACGGTCGCGTTCGGGATGGCCACCCCGTCCGGCTTCATCTCCTCCACGGGCGTCGCGGGACTGACGCTCGGCGGCGGGATCGGGTATCTCACGCGGCGGTTCGGCCTCACCGTCGACGCGCTTCTTTCCGCCGACATCGTGCTCGCCGACGGCCGCTTCGTCACGGCCAGCGAGACTTCGCATCCCGATCTCTTCTGGGCGCTGCGGGGCGGGGGAGGGAACTTCGGCGTGGTGACCTCGTTCACCTTCCGTTGCTACGAGATCGGCGAGCACGGAACCATCGTCGGAGGACCCGTGCTCTACGACCTGGCTGACATCGGCGAGGTCATGCGGTGGTACCGCGAGCTCGTCCCGTCGCTGCCGGAAGAGCTGGACGGGTGGATCGCGATGCTCACGATTCCGCCGGCGCCGCCCTTCCCGGAAAGCCTCTGGGGGCGCAAGGCCTGCGGCATCGTCTGGTGCTACACCGGTCCGCACGACCGGGCGGACGAGGTTCTGGAGCCGATCCGGACGTTCGGGTCTCCCCTCGTGGTCGGTCTCCAGGCGATGCCGTTCACGGTCCTCCAGAGCGTCTTCGACGCCCTCTATCCGCCCGGACTGCAGTGGTACTGGCGGGCTGATTTCTTCAGCGAGATCTCGGACGCCGCGATCGAGGTGCATCACACCTTCGGCGAACAGCTGCCGACGGGGCACTCGACAATGCACCTCTACCCGATCGACGGCGCTGCCAGCCGCGTTCCGTCCGACGCCACCGCCTTCGCGTACCGGGACGGCGGGTGGGCCGGGGTCATCGTCGGCGTGGACCCCGACCCGGCGAACGCCGGTCTCATCTCACAGTGGGCGAAGGACTACTGGCAGGCCCTCCACCCGTATTCCGCCGGCGGGGCCTACGTCAACTTCATGATGAGTGAAGGCCAGGATCGGGTGAAAGCCGCCTATCGCGACAACTACGAGCGACTGACCCGGGTCAAGCACGACTACGACCCGCAGAACCTGTTCCACATCAATCAGAACATCCGGCCAAACCCGTAGCAGTGATTCGGAGCCAGTTCGTGCTGGAGGTACGTGAGGCGCTCCTGGAACGTGGCTGGCTGCATACCGAAGCGGAGGGCGGCTGGGCGCAGGGCTCTTGCTCAGCCGCCCCCTTCGGGCTGGGCGGCTGTGGCCAGGTCCGCTGAAGAGATCCTGAAAACCACCGCCGAAGGCTTTGCGTCCGCCCTTCGGAAGCAAGAGAATAGGCACCATGTTCGCGCTGCGCGCCGCGCCGCCAACCCCGGTCTCAGACCGCCGCCTCGAGCGCGTCGCCGGATGGCCGGTGCTCCCCGACGTCGAGCTCAACCGTACCTCGGGCGTTGCCCTCGACTCGCGGGGCCGGATCTACGTCGCGCATCGCGGCGAACGCCCTCTGCTGCGGCTGCACCCTGACGGCACGCTGGAGCAGGAGATCGGCTCCCAGCACCTGCACAAGAGCATCGCGTGGGACCTCGGCGGTCCGGTCCCCGAGCCGATGCCGGAGCGATACTGGCTTCACGGCCTCCACGTCGACCCCTGGGACAACGTCTGGATCACGGACGTCAGCCGTCACCTGGTGATGCAGTTCGACCCCGAGGGGGTGCTGCGACGCACGTTCGGCACGGATTCGGTACCCGGCTGCGATGGCGACCACTTCGACCAGCCCACGCAGGTCTGCGTGCTGCCGACCGGCGAGTTCTTCGTCTCCGACGGCTACGGCAACTCGCGGATCGCAAAATTCTCCGCGGACGGGCGGTTCCTCTTCGACTGGGGACGGCGCGGAACCGGGCCGAGCGAGTTCCATTCTCCCCACGACATGGCGCTTGGAGCGAACGGACTGCTCTACGTCAGCGACCGGGAGAACGACCGCATCCAGGTGTTCCACCCCGAAGACGGCAGCCTGGTAGCCATTGCGCCCGACCTGCATTCGCTCGACGGACTCTGTGCGACGCCAGACGGCGCGCTGTGGGCGTCGGCGGGTGTCGACAATGCGGTGCTGCGCCTCGACCTGCAGGTCCGGGTGCAGGAGGCCTGGGTTCGACCCGACCTGCTCACCTATCCGCACGCGATCGCCGTCGGAGAGGACGGCGCGATCTATGTCGCGGAGACCGGGGACGTCTACGAGGTGACGGGCCGGCTCCCTTCCGAGTGCACGATGGTCCCGCGCGAAGGCAGTGAAGGCAGCGCGCTGGGAAAGCTCATCCTGGCCTGAGCGCGCGATCGGCGGCGACCGGCCGCGGAGGCACCGGCCGCGTCAGCCGTAGGCAAGGCCGACGATGTCGACACGCTTTCTCGCGCTCAGTTCGCCTGGCTCACCGTGATAGGTGCCGGAAGTGGGCGCCACGTCCCAATAGTCCGCCCCCACGGCGACGGTGACGTACCGCGGGCCGGCCGGCCGCCCATGCGTCGGATCGAAGGCGTGGACCTCGGCGGCCTCCGGTCGCTCCGTCGTGAACCCGTCGGTCGCCGGCAGCACCACCTCCACCCAGGCGTGCGTTCCACCCTCGCCGAGAAGATGCCCGGAAACGTATCGGGCCGCCAGGCCCAGCGTCCGGCACAGAGCCAGCATCACGTGCGCGTAGTCCTGGCAGACACCCCGGCCGAGCCCGAGCGCCTCCTCAGCGCTGGTGCAGATAGACGTGACGCCGCTCTCGTACCGCATGGAGTGGTGGGTCCAGCGATTGACTCGTTCCGCGAGCTGCAGGCCGGAGAGCCGCTCCCGGGCGATCGCTGTCGCCGCCGCGTGGACCCGATCCCCGGCCGCCGTCAGCCGCTCGCAGCGAAGCAATCGCGCATCCTGCAGCCAGCGGACATCCTCCGGTACCGGCGTCTCGTCGTGCTCCCGCTCCACCTCGATCCGCGCCTCGAACTCCAGCTCCGGGCCGGCCTCCTGAGCCTCCACCTCGATCACGGTGTTTCCGAAGCCGTCGCAGCTGCGTGAGATGACGGCGCCCGGCGCCGAGGTCCGAAACCGCGAGCGGCGGCCCCACTGCCGCCCGTGGTGGTGCGGCGGCTCGATGACCAGGCGCTGGCGGAGTTGGGCGATGGGCGCGGGGTATCGATAGCGGAAGGTCTGATCGATGAGGTAGCGGGAGCGCAGGACGCGGCCCCAGTCCACGTCCGCCGGTCCGATGAGGCCCGGGATCAGCTGCTGCACCATACCCTGGTCGCGGCTGAGCGTCACGAAACCGCCACCTCGTCGGCCCAGACCAGCAGCCTCTCAAGGGTGGCGGGCCCCCAGGTGGTGACCATCGCCACGTCCGACGCATCGCGTCCGCGCCCGACGCGCACCCGGCCCACGCGGCGGGCGTCGTTCCGAGGGTCGAACGCCCACCACCGACCGCCCAGATAGGCCTCTGCCCAACCGTAGAAGTCCATCGGCACCTTCAGCGGCTCGACGTCCACGTCGGGCAGGTACCCGAAGACGTAGCGCGCCGGGATCGCCATGCCGCGGCAGAACGCGATGAAGAGATGCGCGAAATCGCGGCAGACTCCCTTGCCCGCATCGAGGGCGTCCTTGGCGGAGGTCAACCAGTCACTCGCCCCGTACTCGAAGCGGAGGTTCTGGTTGACCCAGGTACAGATCGCCTGTGCCCGCGGCCATCCCGGCTCGGTCTCCCCGAACAGGTCCCAGGCGAGCCCCGCGAGCGCATCCGACTCCACGTAGCGCGACGCCAGGAGGTAGTGCAGCACCCGACCCGGCAGCTCCTCGACCGGCTGCTGACCCGCGTGGGGGTCGCCAGGATCGGGCATACCGGACACGTCGACCTCCGAGCGATACGTGATCGAGGCCGGCCCGCGGCTCAGCAACGTCCGGCGGTTGACGTTGCCATAGAGGTCGGTGAAGGTGCTGATCGGCTGCGCCGGGCAGAGGTCCCAGCTTTCGCTGACCACGCGCTCCACGGATGACGGATCGACCGCGATCTGGATCATGGCCGGTGTCGGTGCCGCCACGTCGTAGTGAAATGTGCAGCCCAGCTGCAACCGACGGGTGCCGCGGACCGCCTGCGCCATCGTCTGTATCAATCTAGGCGCCAGCGCACGGGAGGCAATCGTGGGCATCGCACGGTCGGCTGCGCGGGCGCATGGGCGCAACCACACAGGGAGCACCCGCCGGCCTCGACCTAGACTGCGCCTGGCGATGACGCAGCTGGAGGCGAACGGCATCGCCGGGCCCGGCACGACTTTCGACGAGATGACGGCACCCGACGGCGCGGCGCGGCCCGAGTACCTGCGCCTGTGCCAGACCCTGCGGGATCAGGACCGCCAGGAGCTGGCCCGCAGGCACCTTCTCGGCCGGCGTGCCTTTCGCGACCACGGCATCACGTTCAGCGTGAGCCACGGCGACCATGGGATCGAGAAGCTGTTCCCGTTCGATCCCATCCCCCGCATCATCGACGCGGCGAGCTGGGGCCGGCTGGAGCGAGGCCTCAAGCAGCGGGCCCGGGCACTCAACGCATTTCTCGACGACGTGTACGGCGAGCAGCGCATCCTGCGGCAGGGGGTGGTCCCGCCCGAGATCGTGCTCTCCAGCTCCGGGTTCCGGCGCGAGCTCCTGGGGCTCCAGCCGCCAGGCCGGGTCCGGGCCCACATCGCCGGGATCGACCTGGTCCGCGACGAGCACGGTCAATATCTGGTCTTGGAGGACAACCTGCGCACGCCGTCCGGCATGTCGTACGTCCTGGCCGGCCGCCAGGTGCTGCGGCGCACGTTTCCCGAGCTCTTCCAGGGCTACTCGGTCCGCCCGGTCGAGATGCTGGTCCACCAGCTGCTGGAGAACCTGCAACGGCTGAAGCCGGCTTGGTGCGACCGCCCGACCGTGGTCCTGCTCACGCCCGGGATCTTCAACTCCGCCTACTTCGAGCATCTGTATCTGGCCAAGCAGATGGGCGTGGAGCTGGTGGAAGGCGGTGATCTGGTGGTGGACCAGGATCGCGTGTTCATGCGCACCACGCGGGGCCTGCAGCCGGTGCACGTCATCTACCGGCGCGTCGACGACGACTTCATCGACCCGCTCTACGGCCGCGCCGACTCGCTGGTCGGGGTGCCCGGGCTGATCGACGCCTACCGGGTCGGTGGGGTCGGAATCGCGAACGGCTTCGGCAATGGCGTCGCCGACGACAAGGCCGTCTACCCGCTGGTGGGCGAGATGATCCACTACTACCTGGGAGAGGATCCGATCATCCCCAACGTCCCCACCTACCTGTGCTCCCGCCCGGCCGAACGGCACCACGTCCTGCTGAACCTGGAACGCCTGGTGGTCAAGGAGGTGGATCAATCAGGCGGCCATGGGATGCTGATCGGACCCGCGTCGACGGCGGCGCAGCGCGAGAGGTGCGCGCGGCGCATCGAGGCCAGCCCGCGTTCCTTCATCGCGCAGCCCGTGATCAACCTCTCCATGGAGCCGGTCCTGGTCGAAGGCCGCCTCACCAGCCGGCATCAGGATCTGCGGCCGTTCGTGCTGAGCGGCGAGACCGAGTGGGTGACCCCGGGAGGACTGACCCGGATCGCGCTGCGTCCGGGCTCACTGGTCGTCAACTCGTCGCAGGGCGGCGGCTCGCGCGACACCTGGGTCGTGGACTGATGCCCGCAGCGTTGCCGGCCTTGCGTCGCGGTTCATTGCCGGCCGCCAGGCCGGCCGGCGCCAACTCCTCGCGCGTACCGCGGCCCGCGGGCAGGGGGACGTGACGAATGGCCCTGCTTTCGCGCGTCGCAACCACGCTCTACGTCTTCGGACGTGAGCTGGAGTGGGCGGAGCACCTGGCGCGGGTCCTGCGTGTGCACGCCGAGGTCTCCCTCGATCGGTCGCTGCCCCGGGATCGCGGTTTCTGGGCTCGCTTCCTGGTCGTATCCGACCTGGCGGGCGACGGCGTTCCCGCCCAGGTCGGCGGCGGCGCCGCCATTCGCCTCGCCGCCGAGGGACACGCACGGTCGATCGCCCGTTCCATCGAGCGGGCGCGCCGGGCTGCGCAGTCGATCCGGCCGCAGCTGTCGACCGAGGTCTGGGAGCAGATCAACCGGCTCTACTACATGGCGCGCGAGGAGCTGGGCGCGGACAGGTTGACCCGCGGTGGCGGGCTCTACCAGAACCTCCACGCGATCGAGCTGACGACACAGCTGGTCTCAGGTCTGGTCGACGGGACCATGTCGCACGACGAGGCCTGGGAGTTCGTGCGACTCAGCAAGTACTTTGCGCGCGCGCTCGGCACCACCCGCCTGGTGGTCCGCGAAGCTGTGGAGCTCGAGTCGCTCGGCGAGGACGCGGTGACCTGGTCGGCGGTGCTTCGCTGCTGCAGCTCGTTCGAGAGCTACCGGCAGCGGTTCGCGGAGCCGGTGGACCGTTCCCGTGTGGTGGCCCACCTGCTCCTCGAGGAACGCAGCCCGCGGGCCGTTGCGTTCTGCCTCGACCAGGCGCTGGCCGCCGTCCGCAACATCGAGGGGGAAGGCCGGCTGAGCGCCCCTCACCGTGCCCTGGGTCGCCTGCAGTCCCTGGTGACCTACGCGGATCCGGCCCAGCTCACCGCCGATCCGTCGGGCTTCGGCCGCAGGTTCGACCGGGAGGCGGTAGGCCTCAGCCAGGCCCTGAGCGAGAGCTACTTCCAGCCCATCGAGGCCGTGCACGCGGACGAGAGCATCGCGGTGACCCCGCAACAGCAGCAACAGAGGCGAGGGACCGCGTGAGGCTCGAGATCACCCACACCACCCGCTACGACTACTCGGCGCCGGTGAGGGAAGCCCACATGGAGCTTCGCCTGCGCCCGCTCGACGGCTACGGGCAGCGCGTCGAGGAGCACCGGCTCGACGTCCGCCCGGACGTCCGGCTGGGCAGCTACGTGGACGGGTTCGGCAACGTGGTCCACTATTTCGACCGCCTGCCGGCCCATGAGTCGCTGGAGATCCGAAGCGTCTCGGTGGTGGAGACCGGCACCGATACCGCTCACCCGCTGGAGGCGCTGCCCCCGCTCGATCTCCTCCTGTTCGCGCCGCCGGTGGTGGACTGCGCCGGAGGACGCCGCCTGGCGCGCCGGATCCGCCTCCCTGAGGGGGCGGACGCCGAGGAGACCGATCTTGGCATGTCGGCGCTGGCCCGGCTCATCACTCGAGAGTTCGAATACCGTCCACAGTCCACCAACGTGCAGACGGCGGTGGACGAGGTGATCTCGCTTCGGACCGGCGTCTGCCAGGATTTCGCGCACCTGTTCATCGCGATCGCCCGCACGCTCGGCGTCCCCGCGCGCTACGTCAGCGGGTACGTGCACGACTCCGAGGAGACCATGGTCGAGGGCGCCTCGCACGCCTGGGCCGAGGCGTACCTGCCCGAACGCGGATGGACGCCCTACGACTCCACGCATCCGCATACCCCACCAGCGCACTACGTGCGGGTTGCGGTGGGACGGAACTACCGCGACGCGGCGCCGACGCGGGGGGTGTTCCTCGGCTCGGCCACCAGCGCGCTCGAAGCGCGGGTGGTCACCCGGGTGATGGACTGATCCGAGGTTCGCCGCGTTGCCTCAACGACATCAGAGAGTGGGCCGTTGGTGCACCAATCGCCCAGTTGCGGCGCTCGGAATAGGCAATTGGTGCACCATTCGCCCTTTGCCACCGCACGTGGTCGTGAACCGCGAATGCACCGAGGGGGCAGAAGATGCAGCCGTTGTCGGTGCGAGCGCGCGCGCCCAGGATGTCGGGGTCGCGCACGAGCAGCCGGAAGTAGGGGTTCTCGGCGCGGCGTGGGCGACGGCCACGGTGCTCTCTTTGATGGATTCCGGTGATCAGTGCCGTGGCACCCACCCGAGTGCGGGGGCGACGTGTTCGGCGATGAGCTCGAGTGACCGGAGCACGACCTCGTGCGGCGGGTCCACGGGATGCGGCTGAAACACGATGTCTGTCGCGCGTGGCAGCACGGGGTCCTTCGCCAGCGTCTCCAGCACCTGGTCGGGGGTCCCCACGTGGAGGTCGAGGTAGGCCGCGAGCTCGGTGTCCGAGACCCCGTCGGGGACCTTCAGGCCCGGCGCCGACAGGACTCGTCGTGAGCGTGCGATCCCTCTTGCCCGCCACTGCCGCGCCTCCTCATCGGTCGCCACGACGAGCAACGAGCGCGAGGCCATCACTCTTGGGGTCACGCCCGGCGGGCACGCCGCACAGTGCAGGTCGACCATCGGCATCTGGTCGCCGGCAGAACCATGACCGGTGTATTCACCACGCGGCTGGGTCCGCGACAGCATCAGCCCGTGTGCGTCGCGGCCGATGCGCTCGGCGCCGCCGGCCGAGAACGTCGCCTCCCACAGCGTGTCGACGAGCCGTGGAGCGGGCGGATACAGCGCTCCTCCATCCGTCGTGAGCACCTCGCCGCCCAGCGCGCGCAGGAGGGTTGCCTTGTGGGTGGCATAGATCGCCGGTCGATTCTCGGCCTCGTGCCCAAAGGGCGGAAACGAGGTCGCGGTACCCCCCGAACCGATGCCGAGCTCGAAGCGGCCATCCGCCAGCAGCCAGAGCACCGCCGCGTCTTCGGCGACCCGAAGAGGGGTCTCGAGGGGGAGCGTGACGATGCCGGTGGCGAGGAGGATGCGGCTCGTGCCCGCCGCCGCCTGCGCGAGCAGGACGAAGGGCGCGGGGAGGCCCCCCTCGGCCGCGTGGAAGTGATGCTGTGCCACCCAGGCCGTATCAAAGCCGAGCTCCTCCGCGCGCGCGATCTGCGCGAGAGCGTTGCGGTACCGCACCAGCGGCGGAGCGTCGTCGAGCAGCCGCGTGAAGAAGCCGAGTCGGGGCCGGGTCCTCACGGTTCCATCATTCCCGCGGTCATCGGGCGGAAGACGTATCGATCGTGCCGTCATCAAGCGGTTCTCCCCAGGTAAGCCTCTTGGATCCGTGGATCGCCGAGGAGCTCTCGCGCCGAGCCGGTGAGCACGATCTCACCGGTCGCGAGCACGTATCCCCGGCTCGCGATCGAGAGTGCCAGCTCTGCTTGCTGCTCGACGAGGAGCACGGAAACGCCAAGCTCGCGGTTGAGCCGCGCGATCTCGTCGAGCACCTGGTCGACCAGCTTCGGCGACAGTCCCATCGTCGGTTCGTCCATGCACACGAGCCGCGGCCGGCTCATCAGCGCGCGCGCGAACGCGAGCATCTGCTGTTCCCCCCGGAGAGCGTCCCCGCCTCCTGCTTGCGCCGCTCGGCAAGGAGCGGGAAGTACTCCCGCATGCGCTCCAGGTCCTGGGCGATGCCGGATCGGTCGTTCCGGGTGTACGCGCCGGCGATGAGATTCTCGTCCACCGTCATCTGGGGGAAGACACGACGCGCCTCGGGGACCGACGCGATGCCGGTGCGTACACGCGCGCGCGTCGACCGCCTGGTGATATCCGCGCCGGCGAAGGCGATCGACCCGGACCGGACCCGATTCAGGCCGAGGATCGTCTTCATGGTCGTCGACTTGCCGGAGGCGTTGCCACCGAGCAGCGAGACGATCTCGCCGTCGCCGACGTCGAGCGACAGGCCGCGCAGGGCGTGGAAGTGACCGTAGTAGACATCGACGCCGTCGAGTGCCAGCAGTGACTCGCTCATGCCGTCGCCTCCCCGACCAGGCCCCGTCGCCGCCCCAGATACGCCTCGATGACGGCCGGGTCATGACGCACGCTCTGCGGGTCCCCTTCGGCGATGATGCGGCCTCCGTCCATCACGATGACGCGGTCGGAGACGCTCATCACCAGATCGAGCTTGTGCTCCACGAGGAGGATCGCCTGGCCCTCGGCCTTGAGCTCGAGCAGCTGCCCGAGGACCTCGGCCGTTTCGGACTGATTCATCCCGGCGGTCGGTTCGTCGAGGACGAGGAGCTTCGGCTGCAGAGCGAGCGCCCGAGCGATCTCGGTCCGGCGCCGGTTGGCGTAGCTGAGCGAGTACGCCGGCTGGTCGCGGCGCGGGCCGAGCCGGGCTTCGAAGCGTTGGATCTCGGTGTCGATGACGGCGCCGATCTGCCTGCGCTCCCGGAGCGAGGCCGGCGTGCCCAAGATCGCCACGAACAGTTCGGCCAGCAGGGAGATCCAGCCCAGCAGGAAGAGGCGCGAGAGCACGCGAAACGGCCGGCTCGCACGCAGAGTCGAGTGGATGTCCACCTCGATGTTGTCCGCCACCGAAAGGACGGCGAACACGCGGCCGTTCTGGAGCGTGCGCGCGACCCCGTGCTCGGCGATCTGCGCGGCCCCCACGCGATCGAGGCGAGCGCCGTCGAGGGTGATGGAGCCTCCCTGCGCCGGGATCGTGCCGCAGATCCCGTTCAGCGTCGTGGTCTTGCCGGATCCGTTGGGTCCGATGATCGACACCACCTCGCCACGCCGCAGGAACGTGAACGAGATCCCGTCGACTGCCTTCAGGCCCTCGAAGCGGCGCTCCAGGTTCTGACCTGCAGCAGGGCGTCGCTCGTCCCGGGAGTCCCCGAGAACGCGGCTGGTGGAGTTCGGAGGGGTGGGATCCCCGGGTTGGTCACGCGTTCCTCACGAGCAGTCCACCCGGGCGGAACCTCACCACCAGGATCAGCACCACGCCGTAGACGATGATCCGAAGTTGCTGGGTGAACTGGAGCAGGTCCAGCGCTCCGATTAGGATGAGCGATCCGAGCAGCGCGCCGTAGGACAGGTTGACGCCGCCCATGATGACGATGGTGACGATCAGCACCGACATCAACGTCGAGAAGATGGTCGTATCGATGTACGTGTACTGCTGCGCGAGCAGCGATCCCCCGACGCCGGCGAAGAATCCCGAGATTGCGAACGCGAGCGCCTTGTAATCCCGCACCCGAACGCCGGAAGCGAGCGCGGCGATCTCGTCGGAGCCGACGGAGGCGATCACCCGGCCGAGATGCGAGTGACGGATCCGCCACATCGCCAGCAAGGTCACCGTGAGCACCCCGAAGTCGATGAGGTAGAACGCGCGGGGGCTCGAGAGCACCACGCCACCCCACTGGGGCATCGGGATGTCGTAGAGGCCCTGCGGCTCGATCAGCTGAATGGCCGCGACGCTGGCCACGCCGAGCCCGAGGGTGGCAATCGAGACGTAGTGGCCCTTGACGCCCCAGATCGGCGAGGCCAGGATCGAGGCGATGACCGCCGCGAAGAGTCCGGCGATCGGCAGCGCGGCCCAGAACGACACGTGCAGGAAGAGCGTCAGCAGTGCCGCCGCGTAGGCGCCGACGGCGACCGGTCCGGCCTGGCCGAGCGACATCACCCCCGCCTGACCCGCGGTGATCGTCAAACCCGCGGCGATGACGGCGTAGACCAGCACCTGGGTACCGGCGGTGAGCACGTCGTCGTTGTTCACCAGAGGGATCGCGATCCCGAGGGCGACGAACGCCACCGGCCAGACCCAGCGCGGGATGCGGATCTCGCGGCCCCTGCCCAGGAACGTGCCGGTGAGAGGCTCGGTGGAGAGCAGCGGCACCTTGCCGAGCAGGCCGCCGGGGCGCACGATGAGAACGAGGATCAAGATCGCGAACACGATGATCTGGTCGGCGGCGTCGCCGAAGAGATAGATGCCGTAGGCCTCCAGGATGCCGAGGACGAACCCGCCCAGGACGGCTCCGACCAGCGATCCGAGCCCCCCCAGTGTCGCCGCCACGAACGCGATCAAGCCGACGTCGAGTCCCGAGGTGGGGTCGGCGATCCCCGCGTAGAGCGCGAAGAAGATGCCCGCGAGCCCGCCGAGGGCGGACGCGATGACGAACGAAACGTTCTGGACCAGCCCCACCGGGATGCCGACCTGCAGCGCCGCCTCCTGGTCCTGGGTCGTGGCGCGGATGGCCTGGCCGATCTTGCTGTACTTCAGAAAGACCGACATCACCGCCATCACCGAGAGCGTGATGGCCAGCATGACGATGTCCGAAGTGCCAAAGCTCATGGTCCCGATGCGGAGGTTGGCCGTCGGCATCACCTGCGGATACACCTGAGCCTGCGGGCTGATCGTCATCTGCGAGACGTTGTCGAGGATCTGCGAGACGGCGTAGGTCGAGAGCATGGCAGCCAGCGGCAGGTACTTCGCCAGCGGCCGGACGACCGAGATGTTGATGATCAGACCGAGTCCGGCGCAGACGAGGATGACCGCGGGCAGCGCCACCCAGAAGGGCCAGTGCTCTTGCGCGACGAGAAACCACGACAGCATCGCGCCCAGCCCGAAGAAGGAGAACTGGGCGAAGTTGACGACATTCATGACGCCGAAGACGAGTGAGATGCCGACGGCTCCGAGGGCGTAGACGTTCCCTCGGAGCAGGCCGGCGATCAAGGTGTCGAACATGGTCGGCCGCGATTGAAAGCGCTGATCAGGCGCCGTACCCGATCCAAACGTCGTCCTTCAGGATGGTGGGCGTCAGCTGGGGCGCCTGCACGCGACGCGTGTCGGGGCTGAACGTGATCGTCCCGTACACGACGCTCGGCACGTCCTTGATCTCCTTGAAGCCCTTGAGGACGCCGGCGCGGGTGGTGCCGCCCTTTTTCGCCGCCGCGACGGCGACGTTCAGCGCGTCGTAGGCGCCCGCCTCGAAGCTCGTCACCGGTCCGGCGTTGGGGTACGCCTTCTCGAACTCCTTGACGAACGCCTTCACCCGCGGCTGGGTGCTGGACGCGATGAAGGTGGCGCCGGCGATCGAGCCCTGCGCGGACGGGGAATCGTCGAAGGCCGCCACGTCCTGGCCTCCGTAGAACGTGCCCTTGTATCCGATCGCGCGCAGCTGGGACACGATCTCGGCGGCGTCCGGTCCGTAGCCGATGTGGACGAAGGCTTGCGGCTTCCCGGCGGTGGCCTTGATCAGGGCCGGACGGTAGTCGTCGGACGTCGGGTCGACCGCTTCGGCATCGGTGATCTTGAGGCCCACCTTGTTGGCCTCGGTCCTGAACGAGGCGAAGGCGGGAACGCCCCAGTCGGACGTGTCGAGATAGGTCACGCCGACGGACTTGATACCGCGGCTATGGATGTAGTCAGCCGTCCAGGTGTAGGACTCGTTCGTGGTTTCCGAGCTGGACCACTGGTATTCCGACCCCTTTGCCGTGAAGTCCGGGTCCGAGTTGTTGAAGCCGTACTGCACGAGCTTGCCGGCGGTGTAGATCGGAGAGGCCGGAATGGAGGCGGCAGAGGAGTAGTCCCCGAAGACGAGGATGACGCTCGAATCGGAGACGAAGTTCTGTGCGACCGTCACCGACTGTGTGGGGTCGGACTGCGAGTCTTCGTACTTGAGCTCGACGGGGTGGCCGTCGATGCCACCCTTGGCGTTCACCTGATCGGCCGCCAGCGTGAACGCTTCCTTGAACTGGTCTCCGTATTGCGCGTACGGCCCGGTCTCTGCGGCGGACACGCCGAAGTAGACCGGATTCCCGTTTCCGTTTCCGATGCGGGCGGACCCGGTGGTTGCCGATGCGGTGACGGCACCGCCGGCCGCGAGGCTGAATGACGCGAGTGCGGCGACAGCGGCGGCTGACGCGAGTCGAAGCAAATTCTTCACGAGCTCTTCCTTCTGCGGTCGGACGCGCATTCCAGGACGGCGCGTGGCGCCGCTTGGGTCGCCGGCAAGGTCTCTGGCCCAGGAGCCGGACACCGGTCGTTCGCAGAGCCCGAGCGGCGCGCGCCGTGGGCGGGCCGGGACAGGCCGCGACCGGGAGGCCCCGCACCCGGCCGCGGGGTCGAGGGCCGAGTCCGGCGACGAACGACCCGATGTGGCATCAGTGGGTCAGACATATGCAGAGGAATACTACAGACATATGCATCAGGGCACGTTCCCGCCCGGCGACACGATCTGCGGGTCCGGGTGACGGGGCCTGCGGCAGGCCCGAGGGGCGCCTGAGTATGACCACTGCCGCAGATGTCTGACCGATGATCCGCTCACACTCAATTCGGCGTGAAGGGCCTTTTGTTCCGCGGCTTTCGCGCCCGCCCCGTGGCGGCTGATGGCAGTCATCTCGCCGGAGCAGATCCGCGGCGAGGTTCTTCGCCACGGGCGTCGCCTACCTCGACTCGGCCAACACCGCCCCGCGGCCGCGTGTCGTGCTCGAAGCGGTGGAGGGCTACTTCACCGAGTAAGACGCCGACATCCTGCGGGCCGCGTACAGCTTTTCCGAGCGCGCAACGCAGACGTTCGAGGGCTCGCGCGCTCGGGCGAGGCTTTCCTCAACGCACGCTCACACGCTCGAGGACACGACGTACGCGCCACAACTGGCCGCGCGAGCGGCGAATCGAAGTCGCCACCCGGAGGCGGTCTCCGGGTGCAACAACGTGACCGATCCTATCCCGGGGCGGGCCCGGTCACGACCGCTCTCCAACACCAGGCCGACGAAACGGTGGATCTGCTCATCGAGGACTTCACCGGGTAGTCGCAGACAGTCGCCGGGCCGCGCCTGGTGACCTCAGGTGGGAAGCTCTGTCCCCGCCTCCTCCGCCACCATGTAGCGGGCGTACCAGTCCGGCCAGTCGGGGTCCGCCTTTCCGATGCGCTTTTCGTGGTCGCCGTGAGCCACCGACGCCCTCCGCATCGCCTCCGCCAGATCCGCAGCCGAGCCGAACCGCGTAGCGGAGGCATCGACGCGGCCGGGTAGGCGTGACGTGATCTCCTGGAACAGCCAACCGTTGCCGTCAGGATCGCTGAACGACGCGAAGGAGCCGTAGCTCTGACCATCAGGCGCCGGGCCGCTGGTGCGTCTCGCACTCCCCTCGTCAGAGAACCGATCCCCGATTGCCGCCTCGTGGAATACCTCGCTGACTCCGATGCCCAGCCTCAGGAGTTGATCGCGGGCCGCCTGGACGTCCGACACCACGAGGTACATGCCCTGGGCCGACCCCGGCGCAGCGGAGGTCAGGTGAGTTCCAAGCTGGATCGAGCACCCGGCGCCCGGCGGCGTGAATTGGATCAAGCGGAAGTCGCCATTCCGGACGTCGGCATCGAGGCGCCATCCAAGGCTCGCGTAGAACCCCATTGCGCGGTCCACGTCTGACACCGGGACAACGACCACCTCAAGCTTCATGTCCAGGCCCTCGACGCCTGGTTTCGCAGCCGCGTCACGGCGGCGACCGACGGACTCGCTCATGACTGCCTCCTCGGCGTCCGGAACTGGCTATGCCGTGCACACCGCGACGTCACTGTGTCGGGGCGCCGGCCGACCCCATTCCAGTGTCGCAAGTTCGAGGTGCCCCGCGAGGCGCCTGCGCCGCATCACGTCCTGCCCTCCGGTATGAAGTATGGGGCATGACTGCAGCAGTGGTCTCCTCGAAGGCGCATCTGCAGGCCGGGTCTACGCCCGGGTCTCCTGACGCCCACCGCGGGGCCGCATCCAGGTTTCCTCGATCGCGGAACACGCATCGAGTTTGAGGAGGGTTGTCAATGAGTCTCGTCAACAAGGTTCGTTCGTACACCACCGGCATTCCGGGACGCTCTCTGAACCAGGTGGGGCCTCACCACTTCGTGATCGACGGCGCAGCGCGCTCCGGCGGACCCGCGGAGGAGCTCGCGCCGGGGGACGCATTCCTCAGCGGTGTCTCCGGCTGCGGTGTGCTGCTCGTCGAGCGCACGGCGGCCGAGGAGGGAGTTCGGGTCGGCCGCATCGAGGCCACCATCGAAGGCATCCGAGACGAAGCCGACCCGAGCTGGTTTCAGGTGGTTCGGCTCCATTTCATGCTGGAGGGCGTCGACCAGGCCACCGCCGAACGGCTCGTCGCGGTCTATCAGCGGAAGTGCCCGCTCTACAGGACTGTCGCCGCGGCGACCGCTGTCGAGGTCAAGGTTTCGACGTTGGAGCACGTACCGGTCGGCTGAGCTGCGGGCAGCGCGCCGCGCTGCCGGGACGGTCCAAATGAGCGAGCAGACCTTTCAGGACGGCAAGCGCTGGCAGCCGGCGTGGACACAGGCCATGACCGACTTTCGCGGCGACGATGAGGAGCCGCCCTTCGACGATGTCACCGTGCGCATGGCGGTGCCCGCCAGCATCGGCGGCAGCCATGTCCGAGCGGAGCTCAGCAACCGGTTTGGGGACGAGTCTGTCCTGGTCGGACGGGGGGCGATCACCGTCGGCGAGCGGTCGCTCGACATCGCCTTCGACGCACGGTGCTCGACGGAGATCCCGGCCGGCGAATCGCGGTGGACCGACCCGATCGAGTTGACCGTCAAGCATGGTGACGATGTTGTCGTCGATCTCTATCTGCCCCGGCGGACCCCCTATGCCACGGCCAACGGGTTCACGTTCGAGCGATCGACGCCGGGAGACTTCGTCGGATCGCGCGAGTTCCCACTTCACGGATCGTCGCCGGAAGGGATCGACGAGTCGCGCGAGCTCCCGGCCTCCAATGCCGAGGCTGGTCCCGCGCCCGACGGGACCGGCTGGTCTCTCCCTCCGGGGGGCCCTTTTCTGCGCACCATCGAAGTCCTTGGGGTCGAGCCAAACGCCGTGATGGTCTGCCTCGGCAGCTCCAGCACCGCCATGGGGTGGCCGCAGTACACCGCCGGCCTGCTTCCCGCAGAGGCCAGGATCGCGGTCCTCAATCGAGGCATCGCGGGAAACCGGATCCTTTTCGACGCACCACCGTCGACCCCATCGTGGGGCCGGGCCGGGTTGTCTCGATTCGATGAGGACGTGCTCGGAACCACCGGCGTCACGCACGTGGTGATCGCCTACAACAGCAACGATTGGGGCCTTCCTGGCCGAATCACCCCTCTCGGCGAGATGCCATCGCACGCTCAGCTGATCGAGGCCTACCAGGAACTCGTCGATCGAGCCCACGCGGCGGGACTTCAGTCGATCCTCGCCACCATCACGCCACTCGACCCCGAGCTCGCGGATGATCCCCTCAGAGAAGGCTTCCGCCTTGCAATGAACGAGTGGATCCGAACCTCCGGGGCACGAATTCGTGGACTTTGACGCGGCGATCCGCTCCAGAACGGAACCTTCCCGCCTCGACGCGAAGTACGCTGCCGTCGACCACACGCATCCCAATGTCAACGGGGAAAAACGCCTCGCACGGGCGATGGTCGAAGTGCTCAACCGGCTGGATCTTTAGCACCAAACCGGGTCGTCGGAGCACCGCCCCTGGATCGAGGTGGTCGCGCTCCGTCCGGTCGAGGTCGCCGCGGGGCAGCGTCATCCACTCGCCGAAGCGCAACCGCCCGGCGACCGGGTGACATCCGGAGAATCCCCAGGGTTTGGCAACCACCCGGCTCGCGAGGCCGCTCAGGTCCAGGGACCCTCCGGCGGTCCGAGCTCAGCCGACAGCCACCGCTCGGGACGCAGGTAGATCGCCAGGTGCTCGCCAAAGTCCGCCGTGGCGTACTCGACGTACGCCGAGGCATGCTCGGGCGACAGGTAGCGCTCGGCCATCTCCCGAAGCATGTCCTCCGTTCCCCGAACCGTGCGCGACACCGGTCCCTCCACCGACACGTAGCGGGTGGTCGGCTCGAGCCGATCGACCATCAGCGTGAAACGCCCGGCTGCTCTGATCAGATCGACCTTCCGCGACGCGGTAGGGGTCAGCACCCACGCCTCCCCACCGGGCGCGTACTGGTACCAGATGGGCATGGTCAGCGGCCCCCGGCTGGGGCCGGCCGCCACCGACAACGCGGCGATATGCGGCTCAGCCAGGAACAGCTCCCGGTCGCGTCTGGTCAACGTTGGCATGGGTGCGAGCCTAGATGGTCGCCGTTCGGGCGCTCACCACACCGGCCGCCGGCAAAGCACCCCTCAGAGGACGTGGCCACGGAGCGCGCGCGCTCGATCTCGTTCGCCGAGCGAGCGGCTAAACGAATTCGCGGCAGCAGCAAAGTTGAGCGTGCGCGAAGTTGGTCGACGCTGTGGGCGGTCGCGATGCCGTATCCTCCATCCCGATGCTCATAGGGGTAGATGGGCATGTAGGCCATTGGTCTGCGTCCAAACGTCTACACGCACTCCTGTCTCGCGCGCGATCGCGCTCCGGGGCCTCCGAAACCGACCCTTCCCGAGATGGACCCCGTCGCGCCCGTCTCCAGACAAGGTCCAGCTCGCAGTGCGGGGCACCGCTGGTGAGGTTGAGACTGCTCGCGTCACTCGCCGCCGCCGCCGCCCTCGTGCTCGGCGCGCTCACCGTTCAGCCCGCGTTCGCCGCCACGCGGAGCGGGGTACCGACACCGGGGGGCGATCCGACCCAGCAGCTGTCGACGCTGCAGGTGCAGCTGCAGCAGCAGCTCACCACCATCAACTCGCTCGCGGACCAGGAGGCGAGCGAGAAGGCCTCGGTAGACGCGCTCGATTCCAAGGTCACCGACGACCAGCGGCGCGAACTGTCGCTGAACCAGCAGCTGAACCGGGTGGCGCGTATCGAGTACGAGCGCCCGGCCCTGACGCTGGTCACGGTCATGGACGCCCGCAACCTTGGGCAGCTCCTGAGTGGGATGGCGCAGGCTCGCGTGATCTCGCAGCAGCAGCAGCAGCTTCTCAACTCGGCGACGGCGCTGAAAGCGAGCGACCAGCGGGACCAGGCGGCAGCGCAGTCGCAGCTGGACAAGATCTCGCAGCAGCAGGCGCAGGCAACCACGATCGCGGCCAGCACCCGCTCCGAGATCGCCACCCTGCAGGCCCAGCTGGCGGCCCAGCAGGCGGCGCAGCAAGCAGCCCAGGCGCAGCAGAAGGCTGCCACTCCGACCCCGACCCCGGCGCCATCGACATCCGCTCCGACGAGCAGCTCCGCTCCGGCGGCGGCCTCGGGGTCGGTGCAGGCGATCATCGAAGGCGCGTTCGCACCACTCGGTGCTACCGCCCAGCAATGGGGCCTGTGCATCGCCTCTCACGAGTCCGGCGACAACCCCTCCGCGGTCCAGGCAGGCGCGGGCGGCGCCGAGGGGCTCTTCCAGTTCGAGCCCGGCACCTGGGCGACGACACCGGAGGGGGAGGCGGGGGACTCGATCTTCGACGCCACCGCCAGCTCCGAGGCTGCGGCCTGGGAGTACGGCCGGGGCAACTACAACGCCTGGACCACGAACGCCGACTTCTGCTCCATGTACGACTGACCGGCCGGGCGAGTTCCGTCCCCCAACGTCGTCGAAGTCGGCCGTTGGTGCACCAATCGCCCACTTGCGCTGCCCGGAATAGGCGGTTGGTGCACCAATCGCCCTTTGCAACTTCATGACCCACCGGCCGGGCGAGGTCCAGGGCGGGCGGCCTGAGCCGAATCCTCACCAGCCTCACACCCTCTTCTCAGAACGCAGCGTCTACGCTCACCGCCACCATGCGATGGATCTGGAGCGGCTGGACCTGGCGCCGTGCGATCGGCTGGTGCCTTGCGATCTTGAGCTTCGTCACCGCGGTCATCCACTTCGCGGTCGCCGGTGAGCACTTCCAGGAGTGGTGGCTCTTCGGCGTCCTCATGCTCGTCGCGGCGTGGGCGCAGACCTCGTTCTCGGTCGCCGCCGTGCTCAGGCCCTCTCAGCCGCTCTGGTTCGGTGGTGCCCTGCTCAACCTGGGGATCGCCACCTACTACGTGATCACGCGGACGTACGGGGACGTCATCGGCCCTACCCCTGTCGGCCCGGAGGCGGTTGGATTCGGCGACGCCGCCTGCACCGTCCTCGAGGTGCTCGTCGTCGTCGGGTGCGTCTGGCTGCTGGTGACCGCGGGGGGGAACCAGCTCCACGTCCGCAGCTCGGCCTGGCTGCCGGCTGCCGCGGCAGTGATCGGCGGGATCGTCCTCAGCGTTGCGCTGGTGGACGGCGGCCCGGAGATGGTCATGAAGATGCCGGCGAGCGCCCCGGCCGCCTCAGTTCACGCGTCAGCCACGCCACCCGCCGCAAACCCGGCTCCGGCGATCTCCACCCAGGGCTTCCCCAAGGGCACCCGCGGCGCGGGCATCTTCACCGACCGCTGCGCCTTCAGTCATCAAGCAGCCGATGATCCCATCCTCTATCCCGGCAAGCCGGGCCAGTCGATGCAGCACGACTTCTACGGCAACACCCAGACCTCGGCCTCATCGACCTCCAAGACGCTGCTCGGCGGCTCGACGACCTGCTCGACCTCCGCCGACGCCTCGGCCTACTGGACGCCGGTCCTCTACCAGGACGGCCAGCCGCTGCAGCCGGGTGCCGCCCTCATCTACTGGAGCCAGCCCGGCAGGCTCGCCCCCTCGGTGACCGCGATGCCCGCCGGCATGGAGATGATCGCCGGCGACGAATCCGCGACCATGCCGCAGCCCCTCACCGTCGTCCGGTGGACTTGCAGCGGTGTGACGGACGCCAGGGCGGCGACCTCGACGCCCCACGACTGCGCAGCGGGTCAGCAGATCCGCCTCATCGTTTCGTTTCCCAGCTGCTGGGACGGGCACACGCTGAACGGCGCAGCCCAGTCCAACGTCGTCTACCCAGTGCGGGGGATGTGCCCGGCCGCACACCCGGTCGTGATCCCGCAGATCATCTTTCACGTCAACTACCCGACGGCGAGCGCCGCCAACCTGACGTTGTCGATGTCACCCACGATGCAGGGTTCGACTGACACCGCCCACGTCGACTTCATCAGCGGCTGGTCGCAGGAGCTGATGGCGAGGAACGTGAAGGACTGCATCGCCGGCGGCGTTCGCTGCGGACCGGTGATCGGTGCCGGCGCCGTCCCACAGGGGGGCGTTCAGTGACGAGCCTCGCCCCGTCACGGGGTCACGCGCAGTGAGTCGAAGGGCGCGGGGCTTCTCGTGCGTCGGTGGGCCCGGGGCTGAGCACCGTCGGGGGTTACAGCTCCGGCGGCGCTGACCGGACGCACCGGTGGGGATCGTGGACTCAGACAGGCCTCGGATTCTGATCGTTGGAGCCGGGATCGCCGGGATGACGCTCGCCGCGAGTCTCGAGCGCTTCGGCATAACTCCCACCGTCGTCGAGATCGCGGACGGCGCACTCTCGCGGGGCCTGGCGCTGATGCTCACGAGCAACGTCTGCCTGGCGCTGCGACGGGTGGGTCTGGAGGACGCGGTCATCGAGCGGGGGATCACACTCGAGCGGATCGTCCACCGCGACCCGTCGGGGGACCTGGCTGAAGACCCCTGGATCTGGGTCCGTCGAATGCACGATATGGGCCGAATCTCGGGATCACGCGGGACGGCCTGATCTCGACGCTGTCGGCCGCGGTGCGGGCGCGGATCCGCTACTCGACCACGGTCACCGAGGTCGATCAATCGCCCCGTCAGGTGACCGTCGCCTTTTCGGATGGGGTGAGCGGACGGTTTGATCTCGTGGTCGGAGCGGACGGCGTGGGCTCCACCGTGCGCAAGGTCCTCTACCCGGAGCTGGCACCCGCCTATCGCTCCTTCTGCGCGTGGCGGACTGTCATGGACACTACGGACTCCGATGCGGTCTTCCGTCTCAGCACCACGACCGGACGGTTCCTGGGGAGCTTTCCGGTCGGCCGGAACCTGATGTGCGCGTTTCTGCTTGCTCACTTCATCGAGATCCCGGCGGGGTCGCGGGAGAACCGCCTGGAGCTTCTGAAGGAGCTGGCGGCGGCCTTCCGGGGCAATGTCTCGCCCCTGATTGAGGAGCATCACGACGCCGGTCGCCTCGTCTTCGTGCCCGTCGAAGAGGTGGAGACCCCGTCTTACTTCCACCGTCGCATCCTTCTGATCGGCGACGCCGCTCACGCCTTCTCCCCGCTGCTGGCGCAGGGTGCCGCGATGGCCATCGAGGACGCCGTCACTCTCGCCGAGCTGATCGGCGGATCCAGCGACATCGACGAAGCGCTTCGTGAGTACGAAAGGAGACGGCGCCCGCGTGTCGAGGCGATCCGGGCCGGGGTCCGCTACCGCGGGCTGGCGCGGGGGATGGAGGGGCCGGTCACGGCCGAACAGCTGCGAGAGCGACAGCCGGTCTTCTCGAGGTCGCTGAGGGCCTTCGAGGAGCTGATCGAAGACCCGTTCCTCCCAACCTGACACCTTTCCCGAATGCCGGCGATCGGGGATCACCGGCCGCCGCGCTGGTCCCGAACGCGGGCAATCGGGTGGCGACGCGTCTTGTGAGAGGGCCTCCATACACCTGTGGGACATCCGGACCCCCCCCGGACCCCGCGCCGCGCTATGGTTATCCGGCTGGTGGTGGCGTCAGGAGGAGGGGTCTGATCGTAATGTCAGACGTTGGGGTGGTTCGTCGCAGATCATTGATCTGCGTCATCGCGGTGTTGCTTGCCGCTACGCTCGCGGCTCACTTCGTGACGCCGGTGCACGCGGTCGGGCGGCCTGTCGTTATCGACAACTTCAACGGAACCGTGCTCGGGACCCGCACGATCACACCAGGACCCGCTCCGGAGACTTCGACCACATCTCCCGCGACCTTTACGTTGACCCCCGGCCTCCTGACCACCACCATGAACGGGAACGGCAACTCGGCCGCCAGCCTCACGCTCGACTACGCGATGCACGACGAGGACATCACGGACGGGGGTAACAACACTCAGTTCTTCCTCGAGTTCCAGAGCATCGAGCGGACACCGGTGCCTCAGGGGCAGGAGGGTCAGACCGCGGCTCTGATCGGCATCACGGTCACCGACTCGAGTGGTAACTCGGGTTCCTACCAGACCGGGATCTCCAACACCGGCCCGTTCAACGTGGTGCTCAACTTCTCCTGCAGCAGCGGCGGAACCTGCTTCAGCGGTGCCCCGAACTTCGCGTCTATCAACGACATCAGCATCTCGATCACCTACCCGCAGAACGACGACGCCACCGAGTCTCTGACCGCCGAGGTGTCGCTGATCATGACCTCGCCGACAGGCGGCGCGATCCCGCCGCCGGCGTCGCCGTCGGTCACCACCCCGACCAACTCCATCCTCGCCCTGGCGGGAACCGCGTCTGCCACCTTCACGGTCGCGTTCACCTCGAACGGTGCGCCCGCGCCGGTCGGCCCCGCGCCGTCGGGTTCCGGGAATCTCACCGCCGCCGACTTCGACGTCACCAACACCGCCGGCGGCACCGTGAACGTGACCGGGGGGCCGTCTACCTATACGGTCACCGTCGGACCCTTGACCACCTCTGGCACTATCACCGTTCATGTGAACGCGGATGTAGCGGTCGATGAGTGGGGACAGGATAACTTTGCCAGCGCGGACGACCCCACGGTCACCTACACGCAGGCGATCGTGCCGGTGTTCACGAACGCCAACAGCACCACCTTCACCGCCGGCTCCGCCAACAGCTTCTCGTTCGCGACCACCGGGGTCCCGACGCCGACGTTCACCGAAACCGGAACCCTGCCGGCCGGCGTCTCGCTGACCTCCGGCGGAGTCCTGTCGGGAACGCCCGGCGCCGGCACCGGCGGGATCTATCCCCTCCAGATCACCGCCCAGAATTCGGTCGGAAGCGGAACGCAGAGCTTCACGCTCACGGTCCACCAGGCCCCGACGATCACCAGCGGCAACGCGACCAGTTTCCCGGTCAACCAGAGCGGGACGTTCACGGTCACCACGCAGGGGTTCCCGGCGGCCGCGCTCAGTGAGAGCGGAGCGCTGCCGGCAGGGGTGTCATTCGTCGACAACGGGAACGGGACGGCGACCCTTGCCGGAACGCCGACCGTCCCGGGCATCTATCCGCTCACCCTCACCGCATCCAACGGCGTGTCACCGAACGCTACCCAGGGCTTCACGCTCACGGTGAGCTCCGCGCCCGCGATCACGAGCGGGAACTCGGCCACGTTCACCGTCGGTGTGGCGGGCTCGTTCTCGGTCACCACTTCCGGGGTACCGGCGCCGGCGCTGCACGAAAGCGGGGCGCTGCCTCCCGGCGTCACGTTCACTGACAACGGCAACGGGACGGCTTCGATCTCCGGTACGCCCAGCGTGGGCAGCGGGGGCGTCTATGTGCTGACGCTGACCGCGACCAACGGGGTTACCCCTTCCGCGACGCAGAACTTCACCCTGACCGTCGACGGGCCGCCGGCGATCACCAGTGCGACCTCCACGACGTTCACCGCGGGAGCTGCCGGGACCTTCACCGTGACGACCGCGGCCTTCCCGAGGCCGGGGCTCTCGGAGTCCGGTGCGCTGCCGCCAGGGGTGACGTTCGTGGACAACGGCAACGGCACCGCCACACTGGCGGGTACGCCCGGCGCCGGCAGCGGCGGGGTCTACGTCCTCACCATCACCGCCGACAACGGGATCGCGCCTCCGGCAATCCAGACCTTCACGCTCACGGTGGCGCAGGCGCCGGCGATCACCAGCGGGGCCGCCACGACGTTCACCGTCGGCTCGGCGGGAATGTTCCTGGTGACGACGACCGGGACGCCGGCACCGGCGCTTACCGAATCCGGGGCGCTGCCGGCCGGGGTGACGTTCGTGGACAACGGGAACGGCAGCGCGACGCTGGCGGGCACGCCGGCCGTGGGCACCGGCGGCACGTACATGCTCACCATCACCGCCTCGAACGGGGTGGTGCCTCCGGCCACGCAGACCTTCACCCTGACCGTTGACGAGGCGCCCGCGATCACCAGCGCAAGTGCGACGACGTTCACCGCCGGCTCCGTCGGAACCTTCACCGTGACGACGACCGGGACGCCGGCACCGGCGCTCTTGGAGACGGGACCGCTGCCGTCAGGCGTGACGTTCGTGAGCAACGGTGACGGCACGGCCACGCTGGCGGGCACCCCGGCCGCGGGTACCGGCGGGGTCTATGCCCTCACCATCACCGCCTCCAACGGGATCGCGCCCGACGCGACCCAGAGCTTCACGCTGACCATCCAGGAAGCGCCGTCGATCACCAGCGCGTCCGCCACGACGTTCACCGTCGGAACGGCCGGAACCTTCACGGTTACGACCACCGGTGCGCCCGCGCCGGCGCTCACGGAGACGGGCTCGCTGCCGTCCGGGGTGACCTTCGTGGACAACAGCGACGGCACCGCGACGCTGGCGGGCACGCCGGCAGCCGGTACCGGCGGGACCTACGCCCTCACCATCACCGCCTCCAACGGGGTGGTACCGCAGGCCACGCAGACTTTCACGCTGACCGTCGACGAAGCGCCGGCGATCACCAGCGGGGCCTCCACGACGTTCAGCGCCGGCATCGCCGGAACCTTCACCGTGACAACCAGCGGAGTCCCGACGCCCGGGCTCACGGAGTCGGGAGCGCTACCGTCGGGGGTGACGTTCGTGGACAACGGTGACGGCACTGCCACGCTGGCGGGTACTCCGGCGGCGGGCACCGGCGGCGTATACACGCTCACCATCACCGCCTCGAACGGGATCGCGCCCGACGCGACCCAGAGCTTCACGCTCACGGTGGACGAAGCGCCTGCGATCACGAGCAGCGCTTCCACCACGTTCACCACCGGTACCGCAGGAACCTTCACCGTGACGACCACCGGGACGCCGGCGCCGGCGTTCACGGAGTCGGGCGCCCTTCCGTCGGGGGTGACCTTCGTGGACAACGGCGACGGCACCGCGACGCTGGCGGGCACGCCGGCAGCCGGTACCGGCGGCACCTACGCCCTCACGATCACCGCTTCCAACGGGATCGCGCCTGACGCGACCCAGAGCTTCACGATCACGGTCGACGAAGCGCCGGCGATCACCAGCGGCGGCTCGACGACGTTCACCGTCGGTACCGCGGGCACCTTCACCGTGACCGCGACCGGCGTCCCGACGCCGGCGCTCATGGAGACCGGGGTGCTGCCGTCCGGGGTGACGTTCGTGGACAACGGGAACGGCAGCGCCACGCTGGCGGGCACCCCGGCCGCAGGCAGCGGCGGGGCGTACAGCCTCACGATCACCGCCTCCAACGGGATCTCCACTGACGCGACGCAGAGCTTCACGCTGACGGTTGACCAGGCGCCCGCGATCACGAGCGCTGCTCAGGCGACGTTCGAGGTGGGGGTCACCTCGAGCTTCACCGTGACCGCGACGGGCTTCCCGACGCCGGCGCTGACCGCGACGGGGACGGTCGGCGGACTCACCTTCGTCGACAACGGCGACGGCACCGCGACGCTCTCGGGCAATCCGACCTCGTCGGGGTCGTTCACGCTGACGGTGACGGCACAGAACGGTATCGGCACCCCCGCCACCCAGACGCTCGCCGTCACGGTCCTACCCCGGCTCACGGTGACCTCCACCTCGCTGCCGGCGGGGACGCTCGGCGTGCCGTACCTGGCGACGCTCACCGCCTCCGGGGGCACCGGCACCTACTCCTGGTCGGTGAGCGGCGGGTCGCTGCCACCCGGCCTGACGCTGACGGTCAGCGGCATCATCTCGGGCACGCCGTCAACCGCCGGAACCTTCACGTTCACGATCCAGGTCAACGACCCGGCGACCTTGACCGAGACCATCGTGATCGCGCCCGCCGCGGCGGCGAACACCGGCGCCTCGGGCACGACCTCGGCCACCTCTCTGGCCGACACCGGCGACGGACTCTCGATCGGGTTCCTGAGCGGGTTCGGGCTCCTCCTGCTGGGCGGTCTGCTGGCTCTGTTCGGGGGGCGGCGGCGGTCCCGTCGCACCCGCGCCAATTGACAGAGTGTCCACAGCCCGACCCTAAAACCGCCGGCGTAGCGCCCGAGTGTGGACACTCTGGCAACTGAGGCGGCACCCCTGCCGCGGGAGGCGCTGGATGCGGCCGCGCGTCTGCTCGGCGCGGGCCGCGTGCGTCCGCTGGCGGAGCTGACCACAAGCGGCCGTTCCCGTGTGGTTCGGCTCGAAGTGGACGGTGGGTCGTCGCCGGGCGCGGTTCTGAAGTGGGGCGGCGATTACGTGGCGGCGAGCGCCTGCGCCCTGGAATTCGTGCAGGAAGCCGTCCCCGGGCTCTGCCCGGAGCTGCTGGGGGCTGACCTTGAACTCGGGTTCACGCTGCAGGAAGACCTGGGGCAGGGTGCGTCCCTGGTGGACGTGCTGTCGGGAGACGACCCGGTCGCCGCCGAGGCCGCCCTCACGGCGCACGCTGATGCCCTGGGACGCCTGGCGGCGGCCACGCGAGGAAGATTCCAGGACTGGGAGGCGCTGGTGCGACGGCGGGGAGCACCGGAGACTCTGCTCGAGCCCTCGCCATCGGCCTCCGAGATCGTGGAGTGCTGGACCCGGGTCTCCTCACTCTTGCTCGAGATCGGGGTGGATGGCGACATCATGCGGGCCCAGGAGGAGTTCTACCGGTTTCTGGCCAGGCTCTCAGACGCGCGGGGGTTTGCCTTCAGCCTGGGTGACACCTGCCCGGACAACAATCGATGGGACGGGGCGGCGATCAGGCTCTTCGACGTCGATTTCTGCTCCTACCGGCACTGCCTGTTCGACGCGGCGTACTACGCGGCGCCCTTCCCGACGTGCAGGTACGTGGGTCGGGTGCCGGCGGCCGTCGAGGAGCGCGTGCTGGCCGCGTACCGCCGCTCGGTACCGATCGAGCAGGAGGACCTGGTGGTGACCTGCTGCACCTGGGCGATCCTCAACCTGGGCTGGCTGCTGGAGCAGTGCCTGGCGGAGGATGGCGGCCTGGGGCCGGTCGGCATGCGTGCCATGCTCCAGTGGCGCGCGGCCTCGTCGGCGGCACAAGCTGCCGCGCTCGGGCTCGTCCCGGCGCTGGCCGGCCTGCTGGGCAGCCTGGGTGACGCGCTTGGCCGACGGTGGCCAGAGGCCAAGCCGCCGCCGACCTACCCAGCGTTTCGATCCCCGGCCTAGGGGCGATTGGTGCACCAAGTGCCCATTCCGGGCACCGCAAATGGGCGGTTGGTGCACCAACAGCCGACTCCCCGCGCGCATGGCACCTGCCTCGACGGCCCCGTCTACTGCCGGCTGCCCCGCTCGAGCACCTTGCGCAGCCCGGACCAGTCGGCTCTGTACGTCGGTTCAAGCTCGCCGCGCCAGCGCGCGTAAAGCTCGCAAGCCTCCAGCGCCGTCTCGGGTCTCAGCCGCCTGGCCGCTATCGCGGCGGCCTCCGCGGCATGCGCGTCGTGCCGGGTGCCGAGCCGGCGGTGGTTGGTCCCGGTGTCGCGATCGGCGATGAGCATCAGCTGCACGAGCGCCTCCCGGAGGATGCCGAGCACGAGGTGCAGGCCGATCAGGTCACTTCCCCGGCCGATCCGACTCGCCGCCAGTGCGGCGTCGAAGCGGACGGGGTTGTCGCAGGCCGGTTCCGGCAGCGCCAGACGATGGGTGCCGGTGACCAGCGCATCGACCCGCCGCCCGTCGCGGAACACCAGGCGCACGTGCTGACCGGCATCGTCGACGGTCTCCTGACTGGCCCAGACCCGCGCGCTGAACAGTGTCTCCGCGGACGCCGGGACGGAGAGGTGAACCCGTACATCGAGGTCGCTCCACGTATCCAGCTCGTGGTTGTCCGCGACCGACCCGTACGGCTCCACCTCGACGCCGCGGATCAGCCGGAGTTCCCCGAGGAGGCGGCCCGGCCATGAGGTCACGCCAGCCAGACTAGCGGCCTGACGAGTCGCGGCCAACGGACGGAGCGCGCCACGGTTCTCGCAGCTCTGAACAAGGTGCGACCCACCGCGGTCGCCCCGGGACGCCTGGACGGGCGGCCCTGACACCGTTCCGGCCGGAGAGCCTATCCGTCGCTTCTCGAGCGGCAGCCGAGGGCGGTGGCGGCGGATGTCATCGCGGCCCCGAAGTCTCCGGACACGTCGACGACCGGTATGCCGAGCTGCTCGGATCGTTCGGCGATGCCGGCCGAGAGGCTCATGATCTCAGCCACCACGGCGCGCTTGACCGGCTCCCCGAACCAGGTCAACCAGTCATGGCGGTCCGAGCGGGCGATCAGGTCCTCCATCCGCACCCGCTGGCGAACCAGAAAGACGGCATGCACCCACCGCGATCGGCAAGCTGGGGGACGCAGTCGGGCAAGATCTCGATGCCCTCCAGGATCGCGCTGCCGTAGACGCCCCGCAGCCCCCAGACCAGGTTTGGGAGATGAGGTCGCAGCCGCTCGCGGGTACCTCGACGCCTCGCCGCCTGGTCCGCTGTCGTCGGACCAGCGCGTGGTCGGCTGGGGACGCCGTCATCGAGGTCCTTCATGAAGGCGCCGAACACGTGGGTCGAAAAGATGGGCAGGGAGTGAGCTCGCAGGAGGCGCAGGGCGAGCTCAGTCTTGCCGCAGCGGGCCGGACCGCCGATGAGATAGATCAACGTGACGCGATTGTCTCGAACCGGAGGTAGGGAGGCCGAGGCTCTGCGGACGCAGCCTTCCAGGGAGGAGTCGATCTGGCGCCTCCCTGGCTCGTTGACCGGTTCTCTGGTGGGGAGCGATGATCGTCGCGAGATGGGAGAGCGAGTTCCGTCACCCGAGGTTCGCCTGTGCCGGCGCATCGCCGGGACGGCCTGCCAGGTCTTCGAGGCGTGGACCGTGCCGGCCCTCATGCGTCAGTGGTTGTTCACGAGCGCGAACAGCGAGATCGTCGACGTCAGCGTCGACCTTCGCGTCGGCGGCAGCTTCTCGATCCTCGAACGCCCCTTCGGCGAGTACCTCGAAGTCATCCCGTCGCGGCGGCTGGCATTCACCTTCCAGACCCCCGCCCACTTCCCCCAGCAGACCCGGATCGAGGTGGCGATCGCCCCGGTGGGTTCCGGAAGTTCCCTCGACTTCAGGCAACGCCGCCTGACAGGAGCCCCGCGCCACCGCCTGCGGCGGCCTCGGCTGCCGGTCCTCGGCGGGAGGCCCCAAGCCCTCGCGGGCCCAGAGATCGGTTGCTACCGTCGGCCCGCGCTGTCGGCCCGGCGCCGCACCCAACGCAACGAGGCTTCTGCACAGGCGAGGTGGTAGGCGCTCATGTCGTCGGTCCGGCCCCGCCAGAGCCGTCCCACCGCGTACCCGGCAAGCACCACCACGTCGATGCTGCTCGCGGGGATGCTTCGGGTCAGCGGGTGGCTGCGAACCAGCAGGTCCGGGTCCGCGCCTTGCCAGAGGTCGGGGGTCAGCGCGAACATCATCAAGTCCTGCCAGACAGCCCCCTTGCAGGGCATCCCCCAATCCACGAAGACGACGCTGCCGTCGGGCGTCAAGAGCAGGTTGTCCGAACGGATGTCGTCGTGCAGCAGCACCTCGCCCGCGACCACCTCGGCGAGGTCCACCTCCTCGGCCGCCAGCCTCTCGATCATGCGGCGGATGGAGGGATCGAGATCGGATGGGGGCGACGTGACCAGGTCCCGCCAGGCTCGCATCACCCCAGCGTTGACCTCGGCGAACGGAGGCGCATCAGGCCAGGGCGAGGGGTCGAGCGCGGCACCCAGATCGGCGATCGCCCCAGCCACCCGATCGAGCTCGTCACGGCGCCAGGGGATGGCGGGGGGCCGTCCGTCGACGTCCTCGTAGACCAGGGCCACCCAGTTGCCGTCGTCATAGACATCGAGGAGTCGAGGCACCGGCAGGTCCGCTGGCAGGTACGGCATCACCGCCACCTCGTTGCGGTACAGCCGCACGCTGGGGGCATGGCGCTCCACGCTCAGGGCCTTCACAAAAGCGCGAGCGCCACCCCGGGTGCGAACGCGGGCCTTGGCCCCCGGTGAGAACCCACCCGGCGGGGTCACCGCGTCCACAATCTCCGAGCCCAGTGACGACTCGACCACCGAGCGAACGTGGTCAGGTACCTGCCACCAGGACATCGGCCCGCCCATGTCACCGGATCATCGCAGCCACGGGCACTCGAGGCAGGCGTTACCTCGGCAACGGGTCGGCACCGGGCCGCGATAGCGTCGGATTCTCGAGAACCGGCGGGGCGGCGGCCCGGCGCGAATCCTGAATTTGTCTAGCAGTGTCGCCGGACGGTCCGGGAACGCGGTCCGGTCCGAGGTAGCACTTATTGGTGCGCAACATCGGAGCGCGGCGCGTTCCACAAGTACTGATGGAGGTACCTCACCATGAGCGATAGCCCACTCGCGGCGGTGGTCGCGGCATTCACCACGGAGGACGGAGCATCCGCCGCCCTCAAGGAGCTGAAGAGTGTCGATCGTGACACGCTGCACGTCGACGAGGCGGCGGTCATCGTCCGCGACAGTGACGGGAAGCTGAAGATCCAGGAGTCTCACCACGTCGGCAAAGGCGCCGTCCTCGGCGGGATCGCCGGCGGGGTGGTCGGCCTCATCGCCGGCCCGGTCGGCTGGCTGGCGCTGGGTGGCGTCGGGGTTGGAGCCCTGGCGCAGCGCCTTCGAGACTCCGGCTTCCCCGACGCGCGGCTGAAGGAGATCGGCGATGGCCTGAAGCCGGGGACCTCAGCCCTGGTCGCGATCGTCGAGCTGCGCTGGGTGGCCGAACTCGAGAAGGAGCTCCGTGCGGAGGCCGCCGACGTCGTCACCGAGGCCGTCCGCGACGAGGTGGCCGCCCAGCTCGACGCGTCCACGACGGGCACCAGCACCTCGACGACGACCACCGGCACGCCCTCTCCGCCTCCGCCCCCGGTCGCCTGAGGAGCGATCGGTCTCGCAATTCCCGAGTGAGCGGCTCGCCGGCGGCATCGCCGGTGCGCGACTCGGTCACGCCAGGGCTCCGCCACCGCGGGGCCCTGGTGTTCTCATGCAGTACGGAACCACGGCCGGGGCCGAACGCCGGAAACAGCCCTTCAGGGTCTGCTGAAGCCGAGCGCCGCGAGCCCGGGAACGCTCCACCCCGGCCCCGGCGCTCAGGACGGGATCTCGGGCTCCACGTCAAGGACCACCTCGTACAGGAGCGGGTGGGGGGTGACGTGCAGGTCAGGATCGTTCAGGATCCGCTGGGTCGAGCCACCGAATTCCGGTACGGCCAACGCCTGGTTCAGCGCCTCCCTGCTCTCCCACTCGGCGACGTTGACGAACAGCGGCTGCGCGTCGGCGATGAGCGAGCGGTGCAGTCGGGCTCGAACCATGCCGGGCTGCTGGGCCATGACCCGGGCGGTCTCGCTCCAGCGCTCCAGGAACTGCTCGGACTCCTTCACCGGGACCGTGAAGCCGTTGATGACGATGACGGGCGTGCTCATGGGGTCTCCACCTTCGGGTTAGAGAGTACCGGCAGCCCGACGGCGCGACGCAGTGGCGGCAGATGACCCCCCGGTGCCTCCGATGCGAGTCGGAGCGCCCAGAGAGCCCTTTCGCAGCCTCGGGTCCCGAGACGCATCCCCTGAAGCAAAACGCCCGCAAGCCGGCGCGAAACCCGACCGGGGACACGCCGGCGTGCGGATGGTAGCCCGGCGTCAGGGAGTGTTCACACCGCCTGCACAGCAGGCGCCGGAGCGAGATGCCGTCCACCGAGCGAGGGCCGTACCAGGAGGGCCACGCCGAAGAGCAGGGCCCAAAGCGGCATCGCGAGGAACGCGATCCCGCCGAGCGGACCGGCGACGGCAAGCAGTCCGATGACGATCGAGGGCACCGTCAGCCACCAGGGCAGGCGCCCCTGTCGCAGTCCGGCCACGCCGGTACCGAGGCCGATGATGGCGATGCCGGTGACGACCGGCACCCAGTCGTCTCCGTCGAGCAGCGCCAGGGTCTCCGCCGCTCCTGACTGGTGGGCGGTGGCGGCGTCGAGCATGCCCAGTTGGAGGACAGCTCCGAAGAGGAGCCCACCCAGGTAGACCGCACCCCCGACGACCACGATCAGCGCCAGATGACCCTGTCCACCAACCGGGCCGGCGAGCGCCCGGTACAGGGCGGTCAGGAAGAACGCGAAGACGATGACGGCCGCCGCGATGACGAAGGTGTCGGCCACGCTCATCGAACGCTGGCCGTTGAAGTAGCGGACCACCGCGGCGCCGCCGGTGGAGCCGTCCGGGGCGTTGCCTCCGATGACGATGGCGCCGATCGCGAAGAGAACGGCGAAGACGATCCCGAGTCGCGCCGATCCATCTCCAGAAACTGTTGCCGGACTCTTCCGGCCGCTCCGCTGCCTGCATTTCGATCCTCCACAGGTGGGCTGGGGGCCGCGCCACGGCGGCCGATGGGAGGGATCGTAGAAATCGGGACCTGGCTCGCCATCGGCCCCAGGGCGGGTCTTTCCGGCGCCCCATCCTCCTTACGGGGGAGTGCCCTCAGCCGGGACGGGGGAGGGTGCCCTCAGCCGGGCTGCACGAACCCGGACTCGTAGGCCAGGATGACCGCCTGCACCCGATCTCGCAGCTCGAGCTTGAGCAGGATGCTGCTGACGTGGGTCTTCACCGTGGTTTCCTCGACGGTCAAGGCGGAGGCGATCTCGGCGTTCGAAAGACCCCGCGTGAGCAGCCGGAGGACCTCGAGCTCACGCGGGGTGAGGTCGCGCAGCCGCTCCGGCACGCCGGTCAAGGGTCGCACCGACCGGGTGAAGCGAGCGATCAGGCGGCGCGTCACCGAGCCGTCGATCAGTGCGTCCCCCGCCGCAGCGGCCCGGACCGCGCTCAGGAGCTGCTCGGGGGGCGCGTCCTTCAACATGAAGCCGCTGGCACCGGCGTGCAGTGCCTCGTACACGTACTCGTCGGCGTCGAACGTGGTCAGGATCAGTACCCGCGTGCCCCCCGACGCGACCAGTCGCCGCGTCGCCTCCAGTCCGTCCAGTGTCGGCATCCGGATGTCCATCAGCACCACGTCCGGCTGCAGGTCGTGCGTGAGGCGGATGGCTTCCGCGCCGTCGCCTGCTTCACCGACGACCCGCAGGTCGGGCTCGCCGTCGAGGATGACTCGAAATCCCGCCCGGACCAGCCTCTGGTCATCGGCGACGAGCACTCGGGTTGGGCGGTCGACGGCGGCTGTCATGGCTCGTCAGCGAGCGTAGCCGTATCTCCTCCTTGAGAAGGAGGGTCTCGGGCAGAACGCCACCAAAGAAGGACGCGCGATCGGCCCCACCACCCCTACGATGTCCGTCGAGGCGAAGGATGCGGCTCCCTTTCGTGCAGGACCGGTGGCAACGGCTGACCCGGGATCGGGTTTCCCCGCTCGACGTCGGGATCGGCCTCTTCCTCTCCGTGTACGCCGTGCTGCTGGTCACCGGCGTTTTCGACCCCCGTGGCCGTCTCGCACCGGTTCCAGCGCTGGCCGTGCTCTCGATGACGCTGCCCGTGATCTGGCGGCGCCGGTGGCCGGTCGCCATGGCGCTGGTCCTCGGCGGCGGTGCCGTGCTCAACTGCCTGGTGATCGGTCCCATGGTGCGGTGCGGCCCGGCCTTGCCGGCCCTGATGCTGGCGGCGTTCGCGCTGGGTCGCCAGCCACGCCGGCGTCCCTACTGGGCGATCGGGCTGGCAATGGGGGCGCTCGTGCTGTCGTCGGCGTTGCAGGCGTTCACCGATCCCCGGCTCGATGCCGGCGTCCTGGTCGCGATGGTGCCGGTGCTGCTGGCGCTGCTGGCGATGGGCCGGCTGGTCGAGTCCCGCAGCGCGCTCGTCTCGACGCTCCGGGAGAGGAACGACCAGCTCGACCGCCAACGCGTACAGGTCGCGGCGCTGGCCGCGGATGCCGACCGGGCCCGGATCGCGAGCGATCTCGACCACTGGCTGGCGGGCGCGCTCGAGTCCATGGAGCGTGCTGCGTCTGAAGGACGTGCCACGCTTCAAGGCCGCTCGGGGAACGCCGCGGCCGCGTTCGAGACCGTGGGAGAGGAGGGCCGGGCGACGTTGCAGCGTCTGCGTCAGGTGGTGGGGGCCCTGCTCGAATCGGAGGGAGGGCTGGAGCCCCTCCCGACGCTCCGACAGCTCGATCGGCTGCGGGGGGCGGAAGCAGGGCCGAGTCCCCGGGTGGTGGTCACCGGCGTCCCGCGCGCTCTACCGGCGGGGTTGGAGCTCACCGGATACCGGACGCTGGAGCATCTTCTCGCGTCGTTCGGCCAGGCTGTCCGCAGCCGCGTCGAGATCGGAGTCGCGTTCGGGTCGGACGCGCTCGAGCTCCGGGTACGAGGGCCGGCGGTGGCCGCTCCGGACCGCGGGGCAGCACTCGCCGCCGCTCGGGCCCGCGTCGAGCTGCACCACGGGACGCTGACGAGCGTCGACCGCGGCAGCGACTGGGAGGCTATCGCCCGTGTTCCGCTCGCCGCCCATGCGTAGACGGGCTCCGGCGGTGGCCGCGGTCGTGGTGGGCGCGATCGCGTGCATCCTGGCCCTCCTGACGAGCTATGGCCCCGGCTGGCTGGTGGCCGCCAGCAACAGCAATGTGGGGTTCGGGGTCGGCATCTTCATCTGCCTCGCGGTCGCCTTCTCCCTGGCGCTGCTGCTGCCCTGGTGGGCCGCGCTGGTGGGGGCCGTGGTGTTCGTGGCCGCGCTCCAGGTCTCGGCCGGGGGCTTCAATCCGCTCCTCATCGCCGCCCCAGGGGCCGCCTGGGTCGCGGGGCTCATCCTGCGCGACCGGTCTCGACTGAGCGGGGAGCTCGAGCGCACGGGCCGCAGGCTGCGTGCCGAGACCGCTCTGCTGGCGGAGGAGTCGGTGCGCTACGAGCGCGCTCGCATCGCACGCGAGCTGCATGACATCGTCGCCCACTGCGTCAGCGTGATGGTCGTGCAGGCGTACGCGGGCGAGCGGCTGTTGCAGGGGGAGCCGGAGCGAGCGGCGGCGTCCTTCGACAACATCCTGGATGCCGTGAGCCAGGCCAAGCTCGAGCTCCACCGCCTGGTCCAGCTGCTCGACGAGGACGGGGCGGGGGTCCCCATGCGGCCGCTCGGCGCGGCCCTGGGTGAGCTCCGCGACCGGGTGGCCGCGGCCGGACTGATAGTCGAGCTGCGGATCCGCGGCGATGTCGACGACCTTCCCCGACCGATGAGCGGCGCGGTCTTCCGCACCGTCCAGGAGGGCGTGACGAACGCCTTGAAGCACGCCCCTGGCGCTCCCATCAGCATCGAGGTCGAGCGCTCGCCGGACCGGCTTCGGGCGGTGGTTACAAACGGGCCCGCGACCCCGGTGACCGACCCGAGGGAACCCGCGCTGCGGCGGAGCGGCGGGGGATATGGGCTCGAGGGGATGCGCGGGCGCGTGGAGGCGCTGGGCGGCACGCTGGCCGCCGGGCCTGATGCCGGAGGGGGATGGGCCGTCGAAGCGCTGGTGCCAGTCGCGCCGGCCTCACTGACGTCGATCACGCCGGTCGCCACGCGTTCTGAAGCCCACCACCGTGCGCCTGTGCACGGGAACATGAACACGAACGCGGAGAATCCGCGGCGCCTGAGCCGGTTCGCTCCAGGCTCTGGCCGGGTCAGTGCGGACGCGGCGCAGCCCGGCGGACCGACACCACCTCGCTGAGGAGCGGATCCGGTGGGCCGATCTGCGACCCCGCACTGTCAAGGACAGGACGGAGCCTTCGCGGTGGGCAGCCGCGCGCCGGCGTTCGAGATCTTCGGACCGCAGCCTCAGCCGGGGCCGTCGAGGACCTCGTGGAGCCTGCGCGCGAATGCCTCGGGTTGCCCGGCGTAGCCCGACTCGGGGCCCGCGAAGCCACCGTGATGGCTCGGGAAGACCGTCGCCCGCTGCGCGAGCAAACCGGCGGCGGCCGCCGACGTGCGCCCGGTGAACACGCCCTCGGACTCCTCCCCGACAGCGATCACGATGCGGGTCGGCGCCTCGGTGAGCGCGCCCGCGTCGATCTGATAGCCGGGGACCGAGACGAGGTCCGAAAGCAGGGGATCGTCGCGGGTGCCGTCGTCGTCGGCAGGCATTCCGAACTGAGCCGGATCGGGTGCCGGATTGGCGAAGTACTGCTCGGTGAACTCCCCTCGCCAGGACGTCATCGCGATGAAGGCGGCCATGCCCGCCCACCGTCCGCGGGCCAGGTACGCATCGTGAATCCCGCCCAGTGCACGCTCGGCAGCCTTGGCGTCGGGAAGGACCTTGATCAGAGGCGGCTCGTGTGCCACCAGGGTGAGGACGTCCTCGGGGTAGGCCGTCACCAGCGCGAGCGCGGTCACCGCGCCCCCGCTGCTCGCGAAGACCTCCACCGGGCCGGCGCCGAGCGCCCCGATGACCGCGTGCACATCCCCGGCCTGCAGGGTGGGCGAATTGTCGACCCTGCCGTCCCTCCGCACGCTGCGCCCGATGCCGCGCGGATCGTAGGTCACGACGGTGCGGTCGGAAAAGTAGGAGGCCAGCGTCCTGAAGCCGCCGGCGTCCATGGGCTGCCCGATCATGAACAGTGGCGGACGTCCGTCGGCGGTCGGCAGCGGACCCTCGACGTCGTACACGATGCCGGCGTCGTCGGTTTCGAGCGTGTGTGTCGTCATTTCACCTCTCCTCATCGGGCGAGATCGATCGGCGGCCTCTATCCACCCGTCGAACGGCGAGGGCCGGTTTCGACAGAGACGCCACCACCCCCGCCGCGCAAACCCCGGTTTCGCGTGAAACCGGGCTTATGGAGCCTCCCATAGACCCGGTTTCGCGTGAAAACGGAGATTGGGGGTTCGGGAGGTGGGTGATGGGGGTGGCGTGCGGGATGGGGGTGGCGTGCGGGATGGGGGTGGCGTGCGGGGGGGGCGGCGGGTGGTTCCCAAGCGGGCTCGGTAGTCGCACACTGGAGGTATGCCACGGGCGGTCTGGCGGGGAACGATCAGCTTCGGGCTGGTGACGGTCCAGGTCCGCCTGTACCCCGCAATCAAGCGGCGGGGCGTCCGTTTCCGGGAGCTGGACCGGAGGACGGGACAGCGGGTACGGCACCAACGGGTGGTACCGGCGCCGGCCTGGCACGTGCCGGATGGCGACGCGGCCGAGCGACCGATCCGGCTGTACCCGGCCGGCGAGGGCGCTGAGGGCGCGCCTGAGGCGGCAGCGCCTGAGGCGGCAGCATGGCGCCCTTCCGAAAGCCGGTCGGCGCTCCCATCTGAGGGAACGCCCGCGGCACCGGCCGGGTCGCCCGAATCAGAGGTCGAGCGTCAGGATCTGGTCCGCGGCTACGAGTATTCACCGGGCGAATACGTCCCGGTGACTGACGAGGACCTCGCCGAGCTCGCGCCCGAGAGGACGAAGACGATCGACGTCGAGCAGTTCGTCTCGCGGGGTGACCTCGACCCCGTCTTCCTCGACACCTCCTACTACGTGGTGCCGGACGGTTCGCAAAGGCCCTTCGCCGTGCTGCTGCGTGCGATGCAGCAGACCAACCGCGCCGCCGTCTGCTGGATCGTGCTGCGGAGCCGGCGGCACCTGGCCGCGCTGCAACCGCGAGGCCGCCTGATGCTGCTGACCACGCTGCTGTTCTCCGACGAGATCGTCGCCGCGCAGGGCCTCGAGCCCCGCCTCCCCGAGGACCTCCAGGATCGGGAGATCGAGATGGCAGAGCTGTTGCTGTCGACGCTCGGGGGGCCCTGGGAGCCGGAGCGGTATCGCGACGAGTACCGCGAAAAGGTGCTCGCCCTGGTCGAAGGCCGCGCTGCCGCCGAGCAGTTCGTCGAAGAGGCGGAGCAGAGGACCCCGGCTCCGGCCGGCGTGGAAGAGCTCCTGGCGGCCCTCACCGCCAGCGTCGAACAGGCTCGGGCGCGGCGGCGCGCGGAAGACGACACCAGGCCGGCCCGCCGGCAGCAAGGCGCCTGATGCGGCCACTCCGGGCACCGCGTCCCGGGTCGGCGCGGTCCCCAGCGTGGGGTGTTGGTTGCACCAATCCCCCATTCCGCCGGTGTCTCAGCATCTCGGGGACACTGCATGCTGGCCCCGCGCGGGGGGCGGCGGTGCATCACCTAGACTGATCGAACCCGACGAGCGCGTGGAGGGATGACGGTCGCCGGCCCTCGATTCTTGCAGTTGGACCCCTCGCGGGACTCCAGCCTCGGGGTCGGGTAGGCACAGAGGAGATGATTGATGGCGGACCGGTTGCGCTGGGGGATCATCGGGAGCGGGAGCATCGCCGGCCGCTTCGCACAGGGCCTGGAGCGCTCGCGCACCGGCGAGCTGGTCGCCGTCGGGAGCCGGGCACAGGCTACTGCGGAGGCCTTCGGGGAGCGGTTCGGGATTCCTCACCGCCACGGCACCTACCAGGCGCTTCTGGACGACCCGGCGGTCGACGCGGTGTATATCGCAACGCCTCATCCCATGCACGCGCGCGTGGCGATCGCGGCCGCCGAAGCGGGCAAGCACATCCTCTGTGAGAAGCCGCTGACGATGAACCACGCGCAAGCGATGGCGGTGGTCGAGGCCGCACGCCTGCATGACGTCTTCCTGATGGAAGCGTTCATGTACCGCTGCCATCCTCAGACCGCCCGGCTGGTGGAGCTCATCAGAGAAGGCGCGATCGGTGAGGTGCGCGTCATCCAGTCGACGTACAGCTTTCACACACAGTTCCGGCCCGAACACCGCCTGCTGGCCGGCGACCTGGGGGGTGGCGGCATCCTCGACGTCGGCTGCTACGCCGCTTCGATGGCAAGGCTGCTCGCGGGGGCACCGCACGGTGAGGCGGCGGAGCCGATCGACCTCGAGGGGGTGGCGACCCTGGGGCGGACCGGCGTCGACGAGTGGGCGATCGCGTCGCTGGGGTTTGCGGGCGGCACTCTGGCCCAGCTCTTCTGCGGCGTCCAGGTCGCGGGCGAGAACATCGTTCGAATTCTGGGCAGCGAAGGCTCCATCAGCGTCGCCGATCCCTGGACACCGAAGCCCCGTACGACGATCCTCGTCAAGCGCTCGGGACGCGAGGTGCGCGAAGAGGTCACCGAGGTGGACGGCGACCTCTACGGCGAGGAGGCGGACCACGTCGCCGCCCACCTGAGCGACCGCCAGGCACCGGCCATGACGTGGGCGGACACGCTCGGCAATATGCGAACCCTCGACCGCTGGCGGGAGGCCTGCGGCGTCGTCTACGAGGTGGAGCGCCCCGAGAGCGAAGACGGGGGGCGGCCGGTGCACGGCCGGCCGCTCGCCGTTCAGGCTCCGAACCGTATGCGGTACGGGTCCATCGAAGGGGTGGGGAAGCCGGTGTCGCGGCTGGTGATGGGGGTCGACAACCAGCGGACCTGGCCGCACGCGGCGGTGATCCTCGACGACTTCTTCGAGAGGGGCGGCACCTGCTTCGACACCGCTTTCGTCTATGGCTCGGGGCGCTGTGAGGAGCTGCTCGGGACCTGGCTGCAGAGGCGGCGAGTGCGCGAGCAGGCGGTGATCCTCGGCAAAGGGGCGCACACCCCGTTCTGCACTCCAGATGACCTGACCCGCCAGCTGCTGGTCTCGCTGGAGCGGCTCCAGACCGACTACGTGGACATCTACATGCTCCACCGCGACAACCCGGAGGTTCCGGTCGGCGAGTTCATCTCCGTGCTCAACGAGCACTACGACGCGGGGCGCATGCACGCGTTCGGGGCCTCCAACTGGTCGCTGGACCGGGTGGACGAGGCCAATCGCTGGGCCGCCGACCACGGGCTGCGGGGCTTCAGTGCGCTGAGCGACAACTTCAGCCTGGCGAGGATGGTGGAGCCTCCGTGGGCGGGCTGCGTCGCGGCATCCGACGAGGAGTCCAAAGCCTGGCTGGTGCGCCACCAGCTTCCGCTGATGCCGTGGTCGAGCCAGGCTCGCGGCTTCTTCGCCCCCGGCCGCGCGTCCCGCGACGACCTCACCGACGCCGAGCTGGTGCGGTGCTGGTACAGCGACGGCAACTTCGAGCGGCTGGCGCGCGCCAGGTCACTGGCGGCGTCGCGAGGCGTCGACACCATCGTGATCGCGCTGGCCTACGTGCTCTGTCAGCCGTTTCCGACGTTTCCGTTGATCGGCCCGCGCGCCCTCATCGAGACCGACGTCTCGATGCGCGCCCTGGAGGTGGAGCTGGAACCTGACCAGCTCCGCTGGCTCGACCTGGAGCTGGATCAGGCGCCTGCCTGACGGCATTCTCGGCGAGCGCGCCTGAACGCTCATGCCACGGTTGGCCGGGGACCGCTCGTTCCTTACGAAACTCTCGGGCGATCGTTGCCCTGGCCTGGGTGCGCCGGGGCTTCACTACGAGGTGCGGCGCGGTCTTCACATCGACACCCACCCCTACCCCAATATCGGCCCTCCCCCGCGGGGGGAGGGCCGGCTTGTGTCGGCCGGAAAGGGGTCTGCCGTTGACCGCGGCCTAAAGTAGCGGCCTATCAGACGGCGGGCTGCGCGCTGCGCGCACTGGAGGTGGGGCACGGATGGACGGTGAGAGCGTGTACGAAGACGCTCGGTTGGTACCCGGGTCCCGCTGATGGGCGACGTGTCCCCAGGCGCCGAGCCGCCGGTCGAGAAGGGTGAACGTCGCGTTCTCTTCACGGCCCCGAACGAGGCCAGGCTGGAGCGGTTCGCATTCGAGAACCGGGACGTCGCCGAAGACGAGGTTCTTCTGGAAACCCGTTGGTCCTTGATCAGCACCGGCACCGAGCTGGCGAATTTCACCGGACTCAGCCCTAACGTGTGGATCCCCGGCGCCTGGGGTTCCTATCCCCATGTCCCCGGTTACACCGCGATCGGACGCGTCCTGGCGGTGGGCAGCGCGGTGGCCGGGTACGGACGCGGCGGCGATCGCGTGGTTCCCGGGGCGACCGTGTTCTCCTTCACACCCCACTCCAGCGTGGCCACGGCGAAGGTTTCGCAGCGCCTGGCGTTCGCGCTCGAGGCAGGCGACGACCCTCAGGCGGTGCTGCTGGGACGGATGGCGATGGTGGCGATGTCGGCGATACGCGCGCTCCACCGACCACCCGTGGGGCGCCAGGCCGCCGTCATCGGTCTCGGGCTGGTGGGCCTGTTCGCGGCACAGCTTTGCCGGCTGGCGGGCGCAGACGTGCGGGCGTACGACCTGGCGCCTCGCCGCGTCGAGCTTGCGGGGAGCTACGGGATCGACGCGGTGCTCGGCCTCCCGCCCGACGAGGAGATCCGGAACTCCGCCGACATCGTCATCGAGGCGATCGGCAACCCCCGCCTCGCGCCCCGGGCGGTCACCATGGCTCGCAACCTGGGCGAGGTGGTCCTGCTCGGCACTCCGCGCGGCCCCGGCGACGACGCCGGGCAGATGCTGAGCGACATCCACTTCAAAGGCGTCAGTGTCATCGGTGCCTTCGAGTGGCTGCCTCCGTTCCGGGCCAGCGAGGCGGGTTGGGGACCCTCACTCGAGGACACCGTGATCACCCTCCTGCACTGGATCCGCGAGGGCCGCCTGCACACCGACGGGATGATCTCCGACGTCGTCGCCCCCGAGCGGTGCCAGGAGATCTACCGGAGCCTGGCCGCCGACCCCAACGCACACCTCGGGGTCATCTTCGACTGGCGATAGAGGCCGCAGAGGCAGCAGAGGCCCGAGACACCCGTTCCTGCACACCCCGGCCCTACGCGGGCGCGGGTAGCCCCGGGGTGTGCAGAAACGGCGGTGTCGCGTGCAGGCTCACCATCCGACCGTCCCCCCGGCGTTGAGCGCGAGGTTGCCGCCGTCCACGGGAAGCACCACTCCGGTCACCATGGCCGCGGCGTCCGAGGCGAGGAACAGCACGGCGGCGGCGATGTCCTCGGTCTCCGCGAGGCGTCCCAGGGGGATTCCGTGCAGGAACGTCCGCATCAGGCCGCCCTCGAAGGCAGGGTCGGTTGCGAGGCGCTGGAGTGGCCCGGTGCGAACCTGGCAGGGCTGGACGGCGTTGACCCGGATCCGGTGGGGTGCCCATTCGATGGCCAGCTCGCGGGTGAACTGGTTCACGGCGCCCTTCGTTGTGCTGTACACGAAGTTTCCCCGGCCCAGCGCGGACGATCCTGCGATGGAGCTGATGTTGACGATCGCCCCGCCCCTGCCCTGCGCGATCATCCGGCGCCCGGCGGCCCGCGCGCAGCGGAAGTAGCCCGAGACGTTGAGCTCGAAGAGCCTGGACCACTCGTCGTCGCTGACGTCCTCGGGGTGGGTGTGCGTGGCGCCGCCGGCGTTGTTCACCAGCAGATCGACGCGTCCAAACCTCCGATCCGCTGCCGCGAAGGCTTCCTCCACCGCCGCCGTCCCGGTCACGTCACACTCCACGAAGAGCGCCTCGCCGCGACCCTTCTCGATCTCGTCGGCCGTCGCACGCCCTGCCACCGCCTGGCGGTCGAGCCCGACGACGGCGGCCCCTGCCTGGGCCAGCATCAGGGCGGTGGTCTTGCCGATCCCAGAGGCGCACCCGGTGACCACGGCGACCTTCCCGTCCAAGGCGAAGCGGTTCAGCACCTGTTCTGTAGCACTCATGGTCGTCACAACCCTCCCCGATTCACGGAACCCGCGGTGGCGTCGAGTTCCGGGTTCTCAGCCGTCGCTCGTCACCGGATCGATGGCACAATCGGACCCCGAGAGGAGGTATCGCCGGCTCTCGACACACACGACGCGGGTCAGGCACCGGCCCCCTCGCCCCCGCCGTTCACTCCGCCGCCCTCCGCTCGTGAAAGTCCGCCCGGATGCGATCGTAGGCGGTGGTCAGATGGTCCGCGATGCACGCGTCCGCCGCCGCCGCGTCCCTCGCCCGCAGTGTGTCCAGAATCGCCTGATGGCCGCAAACCATGAGCGGCCTCCAGTCGGGATTCGCGATGTTGCGCCGGAGCAGGAACACCTTCACCTGGGGGCGCAGACTCGACCAGAGCGCGTAGAGGCGGCGATGGTGCGCGGCCCGGTAGACGGCATCGTGGAATCGCACATCCAGCTCTGCCGCCTCGTGTTCACCGACCGGGCCTTCGAGAGCGACGCTGAACTCGTCCAGGACCGCCTCCACCTGGTCCAGGTCCTCCTCGGTTGCGTGCCTGACGGCCCAGCGCACCGTGAGACGTTCGATCGCCACGCGGAGGCTGTAGACCTCCTCCAGGTCCCCTTCGGTGAGGTGGGCGACGATCGCGCCGCGGTTTCGGCGCACGACCACCAGGTGCTCCGCTTCGAGGGAGATGAGCGCCTCCCGTACCGGCCCACGGCTCACCTCGAGTGTGGAAGCCAGCTGCTCCTCGCGCAGACGCTGTCCGGGGGTGAACTGCCCTCGGATGATCGCCTCGCGGATCCGGTCGGCGATGTCCTCTGAGAGCGTCTGCTTGGACGGTGGGGCGAGATCGGGCCGGGCGGCCTGGTGGGTGACGCGGCCGGCCATGCGCTCACCCCTCCGTGACGCGGGCGCGGGGGCGGATCGCGTCCTGCGACGACCGCGGTGGGGCGGCGAGGCCCGGGTTGCCAGGCTCAGATCTGCTATTCATGGTTTGGTTGATTGTTGACTATAAACACCTCCCCGGCGGACGCAACTTCGGTCCCGGCGGCTGCCCCTGAGCTCGCGACCCCCTACGGCATCGTCGGAGGAGGCGCTCTGGGCCGGGCCTTCGCGGCCGTGCTGGCGAGCGCGGGCAGACCGGTGACGCTGCTCATGCGCCCCCGTTCCGCGGAAGCTCTCCTGGCGGCGGGCGTGGTCCAGGTGACGGGAGCGGTTCGGCTCACGGTCCCGGTCACCCCAGGGCGCGGGGGGCCGGACCGCGTCGGCGTGACGTCGGATGCCGCCGACCTCGACCACGTCTCCGGAGTCCTCTTCGCGACGAAGGCCCACCAGCTGCGGGAGGCTGCGACCTCGCTTCGGAGCGCGGCGCCGACCTCGACCTACTGGGTCGCCGGACTTCAGAACGGGCTCGCGAAGGATGACCTGCTGGCCGCCGCCTTCGGCTTCGACCGGGTGGTGGCGGCGGCGACCGTCTTCGGTGTGCGGCGGGAGCCTGACGGCGGCGTCACGGCGAGCGGCCTCGGGACCACGTTCTTCGGTGAGTTCGCGGCCGGACAGGCGCAGCGGGCGGAGGATCTCGCCGCGGCACTCACCGAGTCGGGTCTCCCGTGCGAGCTCGTCACCGACGCTCGAGCACTGAGCTGGGCCAAGACGCTCAACGCTATCGGCGTTTTCGGGGTTTCGGCGCTCACCCGGCTTCCGACCTCCGACTTCATGCACGAACCCCACTTCGTCCGCCTTTACCTCTCTCTGGTCGAGGAGGCCGCATCCGTCGCGAGCGCGCTGGGAGTGGCGATCAACGACTATCCCGACCTCCCGATGGCCACGTACCTGCGGACCCCGCGCGAGGACCTGGTCCGCCGCCTGGCGCAGCCGGCCCCGGCGTCGACCGGCCGGGGTCGAACGGCCAGCTGGTCCTCCCTGGGACATGACCTCCGCCAGGGCCGCCGGACGGAGTGGGACGAGGTCTTCGGCGATCTGCTCCGCAGGGCTGATCGCGCACGAGTCCCGGTCCCGCGGATCGCCCTGGTCAGGGACCTGCTCGCCGGCCTCGACGACGTGGCCGGCACCCCCGACCAGCGCGGCGAATAGTTCCCTCGTAGGGCGCCCTCCTTCCCAACCCCTTTCGGTCCGCTCCGCCGCCGAGTTGACGTCCGGCTTCAGCGGGCCGGCCGTTCGGGCTCGGCGAAGCTGGCGCGTAACCGCTGGTAGGCGGCGTCGAGATGCCCCTCGACCACTTCGGCGGCGGCCGCCGGCTCGCGGTCGGCGATGGCCTTCAGAATCGCCCGGTGTCCTTCCGCCATCTGCGATCTCCAGTCCTGATTGGCGATGTTCCGGCGAAGCAGAAACACCTCGACCTGTGCCCGCATTGCCGACCAGGTCGCCCACAGGCGCCGGTGGTGCGCGGCACGGAAGAGGGCGTCGTGAAAACGGACGTCGAGGTCGGCGGCCTGGCGTTCGGTGATCGGGCCCCGCAGAGCCACCTCGAATTCCGTCAGGACCGAGGCCGCGGCCTCGAGGTCGGTTTCGGTCCGGTTGCGGGCCGCCCACTCGGCGGCCAGGCGTTCCACGGCCGTGCGGAGGCTGAACACCTCGTCCAGGTCGGCCACCGTGAGGCCCACCACCACCGTCCCGCGGTTGCGTCTCACCGCCACCAGGTTTTCCCGTTCCAGCAGGGCGAGCGCCTCCCGGACCGGACCCCGGCTGACGTCGAGGACCGATGCCAGCTGCTCCTCGCGAAGGTACTCCCCGGCCACGAACTGTCCCCTGATGATCGCTTCGCGCAGCCGGTCCGCCACCTCGTGGGCGAGGATGCGCTTTGCCGCCGGGGCCAGCCTGAGCGAAAGGCTGCGATCCACAACTTGTTCGTCGGCCATCGATTCCTTCTCTAGAGAACCGCGGTGCTGGGCGGTGCGGCGCACGCCTGCCGCGCGTTGGAGGGGAGCGTCATCCCGGCCGGGTGCAGGACGGCTCCGTGCGCGTCATGCCGCTCATCGTAGGCAAGCCGGGCGGGTGCGACACAGCGGAACACGCGTCCTCAGCGGCGAACTCCCTTCCGGGCCACGCCCCCCGCCACCGGGTCGAGCCCGACCACCGGCGGAGCAAGCGCGGGGCCGGGGAGGGCTTGCCACCCTGTTCATCGCGACGGCGCACCGGCGCGGTAGAACCAGAGCCGGCCCGCGCGGGGTGGAAGCGCCACCCGGAGCGATCCTTCTCGTAGCGCCGAGCCGGAGAGCTCCCGATGTTCTCCCGTCTCCGGGTCGTCGAGCAGGTAGCGGGCGGTGGGGTCAAGGCCTCGCAGGTGCAGGGTCAATTCCTCTCGTTGCGCCTCCCGGTGGCGGATGGCCTGCACGAAACCCTCGCCACGTGCGGGGAGATCGAACTGCCACGCCACCCACTCCTCCGCGCTCTTGCTGAACGGCGTCAGCGGGTAGTAGTCGGCGTCCAGGATCATCGGGGCCGCTCGTCGCCAGATCTCCGACATCCGGCGGAACAGCGCCAGGTCGGCGTCGGTCTCGCGAATGTCGAGCGCGAGGGAGAGCATCGGGGCCAGGGCGCAGTGGAAGGCGAACGAGTCCGGCGGCTCCGTCTGGAGGGCTCCGGGTTCCGTCGGGCTCTCCGACCAGGAAACGTTCGTCTCCTTGAAGTAGGGGAGCCACTCGAAAAGCGTCCGGTGGAAGGCGAGCTTGACGCGGTGATAGCCGTAGCCGTAGTCCGTGTAATGGAGCGGCACCGATCGACGCATCGTCTCCAGGTCGTTGCGGCGGCCACCCGAGGCGCAGGAGTCGATCCACAACCCGGGGTTGCGCTCCAGCAGCTCATCCCACAGACGGAGGTACCCCTGGACGTGCAGGTTCTCGGTCACGCCCTGCCGGTCGGTGGCGTCGTTGGCCTCCCAGAACGGCAGAGGGCGGAAATTGAAGTCCTGGCGGTAGACCCGGATCCCGTTCCGCTGGATCTCCCGCGTGAGGTGGCTCGCCAGCCAGGCGCCGCAAGCTGGATCGCCGAGATTGAGAAGCGCCGAGGTTGCCTGGGTCGATGTCTGAGGGCTGCCGGTCTGTGCACGCAACAGCCATTCCGGGTGCTCGCGCGCGAGCCGGGTCCCGGGCGCCACCCGCTCGGGCTCGAACCAGAGAAGGAGGTCGGCACCGGTTTCGGCGGCCGCGCGCGAGACCGGCGTCAGGCCGCGCGGGAAGCGTTCGGGATCCGGTTCCCAGGATCCCGTCATCCGCCAGCTCCGGTGGCCCTCGGACGTCGAGCACGGATACCAGCCGGCGTCGATCCACCACACGTCCGGATCCAGGCCGCGCTCCCCAAAGCGCCGCAGGTACCGGACCTGGTTGTCTTCGGTCGCGCCCGTGAACTCCTCGCCCTCGTCGGTGGTCGCGGCCGAGAGCAAAGGCCGCATGGGCCCGCGGACGGAACGTGGCAGGACGTGTGCGCGGTACCAACGTCGCCAGAGGTTGACACCTCGATCCTCGTCCCCGAGCCAGGACAGAACCGTCACCCGCGGAGTCCGAATCGCCTCACCGGGCTGGAGCTGCAGACGGGTCGTCTCCTGGCCGGCCCGGACCGCGACCCCCTCCGCGGTGCCTTCGAACTCGGCCGACCACTGTCCCGGCCAGCCCAGGGCAAGCGCCAGGCCACCATCCTCGAAGAGCAGCCGGAAGTACGGAAAGGCGCCGTCGCACGGGCGGCCACCGACCGGCGCCTGCCGCAGCCGGTCACCGGCCTTGAGCCGTGACACCTGGGGGGCGTACCCGAGCTCGCTGTTGAAGTCGCCGTTCCAGTGCATGAGGGTGGGGGCGTCGCCGGCGAACGTGGTGTCGATCGCGGCGATGTGCTCGAGCAGCGGGGTGGGGCCGGCTCCGTCGTTACGCAGCCACGCGACCCACTCCACGACCGGGTAATCCAGGTAGACGGTCGCCTCCGCCCGAACGTGCAGCCCGGAGTCGCCGGCGTGACCTTCGATGGAGGTGACGGTCACCGCCGAGCCGGCGCGATGGCGCTGAGTCGTCGGGTCCCAGCCGCTGGGAATCCCCACCAACCGATCCGAGCCATAGCGGAAGCTGATCGGCAGGCTCTCGGGACCGCGAAAGAGCTGAGCGGCCCAGGATTGGCTTCGCGCCAGCTCGTGCTCCGAGGGCGCCAGCGGATCCTCGGCGTGTCGACTGTCAACAATCCTCCCCATGATCTCGCCGCAGTGTAGACCCCGAACTCCAGCCACCCGCAGCCCCCGCTGCCCGGCAATCGGGGCCTATCGGTACGTTGTGTCTACCACCCCTGGCGGTCGATGGTGCCGAACCCGCCGCCGAGGGGAAGCACGATGCCGGTCAGATACGCCGACGCCCGGGAAGCGAGGTAGATCGCGGTGCCGGCGATGTCCTCCGGCGTGCCCGCCCGACCCATCGGAACCGCGCCCAGCCGGTTCTTGGGATCGCCACCGCTGAAGACGGAGCGGGTCATGTCAGTCGGGAACAGGCCAGGCGCGATCGCGTTCACGTTGATGTGGCGCCCGACGACCGCGTAGGCGGTCTGCCTGGTGATCTCGTGCACGGCAGCCTTGCTGGCCGCGTACGCGTAGTTCTCGACGGGCGGGACCACGAGGCCGTCCATGGATCCGATGTTGATCACCCGCGCGGGGTCCTCCGGCGTCGCCGCCGCGCGCAGCAGAGGGAGCAGCCGGACCGTCAGCGCGAACAGGCCCTTCACATTGATCTCGAAAATCTGGTCCCACTGGTCGGCGTCGTAGTGGTCCAGGCCGCCTCCGGCGGAGCGTCCCGCGTTGTTCACGAGCACGTCCAGGTGGTTCTCCCGGTCCCCGAGGCCGTGGACCAGCGACCCGACGCCTGCTTCCGTGCTGAGGTCGGCCGGAAGCGAGAAGCACTGCCCCCTCGCGGCCAGGCTCGCGGCGGTGGCGGCGGAAGCGTCACCGTCCCGAGAGCACAGATACACCCGCGCCCCCGCCTCCACGAACCCGGTCGCGACCATGCGGCCGATGCCCCGGGAACCGCCCGTGACGAGCACGACCTTGCCGGTGACGGAAAACAGATCCTTCATGCCTACCTCGATGCTCAGCCGACGACGGTCAGATCCGACTCCACGCGCCACGGACTCACGCGGTCGTGGAGCCCTTGCAGGGTGCCGGTTCCACCGCTACTCCTTCCGTCACCCGAGGCGCCGGCGGCTCTGCCCCGCCCACCCCAAGACAGGCTCCGAGGGCGCCGAAATGGCCATCGAGCGAAATGTTGACAAGGCTTCAACCTGCTGCTATGGTCGTCCAACGGTTAACAATTTACGAGCGACGATATCCAAGCGGAATCCGAACGAGGTTTGACGACATGGGTGTGGGAGATCTGGGTTTCGATGGCAGGACGCCGCAGCCGACCAACCGCAAGCGTGGGCCGACCCGGCGCGGGATTCTGAAAGCGGGAGCAACCTTGTTGGCGGCCGGCGCCGCCGCACCGCTGCTGGCCGCCGGCGGGTCGGCTCCGGCACCCAAGGTCCGCTCCGCCGCGAAAGGCAAGACGGAGCTCACCCTCATGTCCTGGGAGATCTACCAGCCGACGGAATACCCGGCCTGGCAGAAGGTGGTCCAGGAGTTCGAGGCCGCACACCCCAACATCACGGTCAAGTGGACGGGCTGGCCGTTCTCGACCTATGACCAGAACGTCATCGAACAGGCGCAGTCAGGACTGGTGCAGGCCGACGTCGTCCAGTGTCCGCCTGAACTGGCTTCGACGCTGATCGCCGTCTACAACATGTGCCAGCCGATCGGCGGGATCGCACAGGCCGCGGGTCTCAAACCGAACGCGGAGCACTCTCAGTTCACGAAGAACGGAAAGCTGTACGCCCTCGGCATCCTGGAAGTGGCCGCCGCCCTTCAGTACAGCAAGTCGGTGCTGGAGGCCGGCGGAGCCTCGTCGCCTCCGTCGACCATCAACGACTGGGTGAGCATGAGCAAGCAGATCACCCAGCCGCCGAAGTACTACGCCAACGCGCTGCTCAACACCGTCGCCGCCGCCGCCGACTGGTGGAACCCGCTCCAGAATTTCTGCCTGCCCTACGACGGTGTGTGGGCCAACGGCAAGACCCTGACCATCAACTCGGAAGCCAACGTCAAGGGCGTCCAGCTCTGGCTGGACCTCCTGAACGCCAGCGGCGTCTCCGGCAGCTCAGAAGACACGATCGGCAAGCTCTGGGCTCAGGACCAGATCGGCATGAACCTCAACGTCATGCTGGGTGGGACGGCCACCCTCAAGGCGCAGGCTCCACAGCTCTGGCCCTCTCTGGCTTCCGCCCCGCCGCCGTGGCCGAGCCGGAAAGCGATCTCCCGCCTCCACCCGGTTGTGCTCCTCAAGTCTTCGAAGAACCAGGAGGCGGCCCAAGAGCTCGTGAAATGGTTCGTCGAGCCGAAGAACCTGTGGTACGTCCTGCAGCAAAACGGGTACCCTGTCGCTCCCTATTCGAACTTCGCCGAGAAGGTGCCCGAGTACGAGCCCTATGTCCAGGGCCTGCCGTGGGCGACGGGGTTCAACCTGACCCACTTCGTCGGCGAATACGACATCCTCGGCGACTATGTCTCCCGGTACGCCCAAATCGGGAACATCATCTGCCGCAACCTGGAGAACGCGATCACCGGCGGTCAATCCGTGTCGGAGGCGCTCGGCGCCGCGCAGACCGAGGCCAAAGAGACGCTGCATGTGCCGTCGGCGTAAAGGCGGCTGCCACGGTGCGCGCCCCCCGTTGACCGGGCGCGCGCACCAGGCGGCCTGTCGCCCGCCGCGTATCCGTCGATAGGGGGCGGGCGCTGTTGAGCAGCTTCATCCTCCGGTGGAACCTGAACCGAGAGCCCAATCCGAGAGGTCGCCGGCGCCGCCGTGAGCGCTTCCCTCTCGCCTATCGCCTGCTGATCCCGATCGCTCTCGTCGAGGGTGTCTTCGTTCTCTACCCGATCCTGCAGGGCATCCTGATGTCCGTCCAGTTCACGCAGGGCGGGATCACCAGCTTTGTCGGCCTGGCCAACTTCCAGCAGATGCTGACCGACCCCGACTTCTGGGGCTCGATCCGCGTCACGCTTCAGTTCGCCGCCTGCATGATCGCCATCTGGCTGATCTGTGGCCTGGCGCTCGCGATGCTGATGAACTGGTCGTTCAGAGGCCGCGGCCTGGCTCGGGCCCTGCTCGCCATCCCCTGGGCGGTGCCCGACATCCCGATCGTGCTGACGTTCAGCATCATGCTGGACCCCAACGTGGGGATCATCAACCGCTTCGTGTCCTGGCTGCCCTGGGTGACGAACCACCACATCGCGTGGCTCAGCTCACCCGACCTCAGCTTTGTCTCCATTGTCTTGATGGCAGGTTGGAAAGGCATGCCTTTCTACGCGCTGATCCTGCTCTCGAGCCTGCAGTCGATCTCCGACGAGCTGTATGAGGCTGCCACCGTCGACGGCGCGAACTTCATCCGTCGATTTACTGCGATCACGATTCCAGCACTGATCCCGACCATCTCCCTGCTTTCGGTGCTTGCGTTCATCTTCGCGTTTCAGCAGTTCTCATTGATCTATCTGACAACCGGTGGCGGCCCCGGGATCGACACATCGACTCTGGCGGTCCTCATCTACCTGCAGGCGTTCCAGTTCTTCAACTACAACTTCGCCGCCGCGCTGGCTGTCATCGGCTTGCTCATGGCCGTGGCCGCGGCGGTGCTGTTCGTCCTCATCCAGCGGCGGATCGTCGAGACGAACTACGTGGGGGCCGGCTGATGACTCGGGCTCTCCAGGCTGCGCAGGGGGGTTGCATATGACCACGTCTGACATCGCCGACTTCAAACCAGCGCGGTCGACGCGCCGGCGGCGGGCCCGCATTCGGCGCCATCTCACCACTGTCCTCCGCTACCTGATCATCATTCTCGCGCTGGTCGTGATCCTGTTTCCCATCTACTGGATGGTGCTGACCACGATCCAGCCGGAGCAGTACGCGCTGACCTGGCCTCCGCCATTGCTTCCGAAAGGATTCTCGCTGCAGGCGGTCGAGACCAGCTTCCGGCAGAACCCGATCGGACTCTGGGTCTGGCACTCCACCCTGGTCTCGGCGATCGCCGTCGTGATCACGGTGGTGCTCGCCGTTCCGGGGGCGTTTCTGCTCTCACGCTTGCGCTGGCTCGGATCGACGGCACTCGGCTTCATCCTGCTGTTCATGCAGATGATGCCGGGCGCCATCGTCATCGTCCCGCTGATCACGATCTACCGGACGTTCAATCTCGAAAACAATCTCTACGCACTGGCCTTCATCTACGGAGCGTTCACCGTGCCGATCGGGTGCTGGATCCTGAAGACCTCGTTCGACGGCATCCCCCCCGAGATCTATGACGCCGCGCTGGTGGACGGATGTGGACCGATGAGGGCGCTGCTTTACATCCTGGTACCGCTTTCGCGGCCAGGTCTGGTCGCGGTCGCCATCATCGCCTACTTCGCCGCCTGGAACGACTACCTCTTCGCGTCCGCTTTCATCACCGATCGGTCGCTCTACACCGCGGGCGAAGGTCTGGCGTCCTTCATCAGCGCGGGCGACTACGCCCTGTACGAGCTGATCGGCGCCGGCGTCATCTTCGCCGCGATCCCGATCGGCCTCTACCTGCTGGTGCAGCGCAACGTCATTCGGGGCCTCACGGCCGGGTCCGTGAAGGGATAGAGCTGTCTTCGAGCGACCGGGACTGTCAGGTGTCGACGCGTGGCACCTCGGGCCGCGCCCTCCTCTGAGCGAGGACGGGCGGCGTTCCTCACTCAGACCTCCGACCCTCAGGGTGCGGTGGCGACCTCCAGGTCAAGGCTGTGGAGGACGCCCGCGATGCGGGACACCTGCTCGTCGGTCGCGGGCGCCAGCGGCGCCGCGGTCGTGCGGGGGCAGGCACCCAAAACCTCGCACGCGGCCTTCATCGCGGCGAACGTCGGTGCGATCGAAAAGATCGCGCGCAGCTCCTGAATCTGACCCTCGACGGCTCGCGCCGTCGCCTCGCGACCGTCCGCGACGGCTTCCATCAGCTGCACGAAAAGCTGCGGAGCGACGTTGCCGAGGCCGGGGACCAGGCCGTCGGCACCCATGCGCAAACTCTGTCCCATGACGGACTCGGCGCCCTGCAGCACCCGGAACGAGTGCCGGTCACGAAGTGCCAGGTGCGTCGCGAAGAGTTCCAGGTCACCGCTGGAATCCTTGATTCCGATCACCGACGGATCCGCGGCCAGACGCGCGACCGCCGCCGCCGACATCGGGTTGTGGGTGGTCTGGGGGATGTTGTAGAGGATCGTGGGCACCTGGACCGCGCCGGCCACCGCCTGGATGTGGCGGACGATGGTGTCGTCGTCGGCGCCGAAGTAGTAGGGCGCGCTGACCACGATCGCGTCGGCGCCCGCGGTCTCGGCCGCCACCGCCGCCTCGCGGGTCATCGAGGTTCCCGGCAGCATCACCCCGGCCAGCACCACGGTCCTCGTGCCTACCGCGAGCTCGACGACCCGGCGCCTCTGATCCGCCGTCAGCCACGGTCCCTCGCCGCTGCTTCCGGCGACGAAGACGCCGGCGCACCCCGCATCCAGACAGCGCAGGACCTGGCGCACGAAGGACGCCTCGTCGAGGTCTCCGTCCGGTCGAAGCGGTGTCACAACAGGAGGAATGACGCCCCGCAGGGCCTGATCCAGCCGCTCGCTCATATTCCCCGGCTCCTCTGTTGATTGTCGACAATCCCTTGATCGATAAGCAGGGATATTGTAATCTTGTCAATCGTCAACAATGATGCGTGGCCTCAGGGGATCCGGCGTCGCACCCGCACCCGAGCTGATCGTCGTCGCCAAGGGTTCGTTCGGAGACCTGGAGTGGCTCCGGTCCTCGCTTCCGCACGAGGTGCGGCTCGAAGTCCGTGACATCTCCGTCGCCGATGCGACTCGGGGTGCCGCCGGGCTGGTGGTCACGCTGCAGCGCCTGGACGCCACCGCGATCGCGAGGCTGGCACCGACCGTCCGCGTCATCGGGCGCGCCGGCGTGGGACTGGACAGCATCGACGTGGAGGCGGTTCGCCGCCGCGGCGGGCTCGCCCTGTTTCGTGAGCCTGCGTACGGTGTCTCCGAGGTCGCCTCCCACGCCGTGGCCCTGCTTCACGCGGTGCAGCGCCGGCTCTGGGCGTCGGACGCGTTCGTGCGCCGGGGCTGGCGCGGCCCGCTCGACCTCTCCGGCATCCGCCCGCTCGACGAGCTCACCCTCGGCGTGGTTGGCTGTGGACGCATCGGGAGCGCTTTCGTGGAGCGGATGCTGCCATCGGTCGCGGCGGTGGTCGTTCACGACCCCGGTGCCGTCGTGGTGCCGCCGGGAGCGGAGCGGGTGGCCGACCTGGACACCCTGCTCCGCGCGAGCGACCTCGTCAGTCTGCACCTGCCTCTCACCGCTGACACCCGGCATCTGATCGGCGGGCGGGAGCTGGAGCTGCTGCCGCCGGGGGCGCTGCTGATCAACGTGTCGCGCGGTGGGCTGGTCGACGAGGTGGCGCTGGCCACCCGCCTCCGCCAGGGGCGCCTGGCGGGTGCCGGCCTCGACGTCTTCGAGGAGGAGCCGCTGCCGGACAGCTCGCCCCTCCTCGATCTGCCCAACGTTCTGCTGACGCCGCACTGCGCCGCCAGCTCCGACCGCTCCGCCCGGAGGCTCGCGGCGTGGACAATCGGTGATACTGCCGCCTGGTTGACACGCCAGACGATCGATCATGGTCAGCTGGTTCATCCGGAGATCTGAGGAAGGGAGACCGCGTGGAGGAGATTTTCTTGCCGGCGATGGGCATGGCGATGGAGAGCGCCACCCTCGTCGAGTGGCTGAGGCAGGAAGGTGAGCCGGTCACCGCGGGGGAGGAGGTGGCCGTCGTCGAGAGCGACAAGAGCACCGTCGGCTTGACCGCCCCCGCCAGCGGCCACCTGGGGCGCCATCTCTTCGCCGTCGGGGACGCCGTTCCGGCGGGCGCGACGGTGGCCCGGGTCCTGGTCGGGGAAGAGCGCGAGGAGGGTTCGGCGGACGAATCGCCGGTGCCCGCGGCCGCGCCCACCGACCACTGGTCGGACGCAGGGGGAGGCCCAGCGGCCGCCGCAAATCCGGGCGCGGCGGGCGCGGCGGGCGCTCGTCCGCCGAACCGGCTCAGCCCTCGTGAGCGATATCGCCGCGCTTCCGCCGCCCGCGCGCGGCACGCCGGTGCCGGCCGTCCGGCCGCGACGCCGGTCCCCACGCGCGAGGAGCGGCGGCGGTCTGTCATTTCCACCAGCGTCGGCGAGTCCTGGCGCGAGATCCCGCATTTCGGGGTGAGCCGGGTGATCGGCGCCGACGCGCTCCCGGAGGCCCTGCGCCGTCTGCGCCGCCGGCAGCCGGACCTCACCGTCACCGACTTCCTCCTCGCCGCGGTGCTGCGAGTGCTCAGCGCCTCCGGCCGGCCCTCCGATGTCGGCCTCGCCGTGGCCACCCGCGCCGGCGTGGCCCTGACGGTCCTGCGAGGACTCGAGAGCACTCCGGAGGCGATCACGGAGCCGCGAGAGCGTGCGGTGGCGGAAGCCCGGGCACTGCGCGGTGCCCCGGACGGCGCCGCCCCATTCCTGACACTGTCCAACATCGGCGCTCTCGGCGTGTCGTGGTTCACGGGGATCATCCCGATCGGGCAGCAGGCGCTCCTGACCACCGGGTCGGTGCTCGAGCAGCCGGTCGTCCGGTCGGGAAAGGTGGTCGTCGGCGCCTCCTTCAACGCCGTGCTCAACGCCGACCATCGAAGCCTCGACGGGATCGACGCGGCGCGCCTGCTCCGTGACTTCGACCGCGGGCTTCAGGATGTCTTGCAGGAGGTGGAGGAATGACGGACGTGGCGGGCGGCAGCGCTGCCGACCTGGATCGTGAGCTGCTCCTGGGCTGGCTGCGGCAGATGCTGCTGATCAGAAACTTCGAGGAGGTCGCGGAGCAGCTGGCGTTGCGTGGACGGATCACCGGCGGCATGCATCCGGCGGTGGGCCAGGAAGCGGTGGCGGTCGGGGTCGCCGCCGCGCTGAAGCCGGATGACGCAGTTGCGGCGACGCACCGGGATCACCACCATGCCCTGGCCGCCGGCCTCCCACCCGAGCGGGTGATGGCCGAGCTCTTCGGCCGCACCACCGGCGTGGTGGGAGGCCGCAGCGGCTCCATGCACCTGGCCGACGTGCGCCAGGGGTTCCTGGGCGGGAACGGCATCGTGGGTGCGGGCGTCGGGCTGGCGCTGGGCGCGGCGCTGGCGGCCAAGCTGCGCGACGACCACAGCATCGCGGTCGGGTTCGTCGGGGACGGCGGTCTGAACACCGGCCGCACCTGGGAGTCCGCCAACCTGGCCGGCGCGTGGTCGCTCCCGCTGGTCATCGTCTGCGAGAACAACCTCTACGCGGTCGAGACCCAGTTCACCAGCGTCACGGCGGGCGGCTCGGCGGTGAAGCGGGCCGAAGGGTTCGGGCTGACCGCCGAGTCCGTCGACGGGCAGGACGTGGTGGCGATGTTTCGGGCCACCCAGCGCGCACGGGAGCGGGCCCTGGAGGGTGGTGGTGCGACCTTTCTCGAGGCTCGGACCTACCGCTACACCGGCCACGGCGCGGGAGAGGCGACAACCTATCGAACCCAGTCGGAGGTCGACGACTGGCGCTCCAACCGGGATCCGATCGCGCGCCTGGTTGGTCTGCTGACCCGGCGCCGCGAGCTGCCCGAGGAGGATCTGGCCGCGATGCGGGAGGAGGTTGCGGAGACGGTGGGGGCGGCGATCGTGTTCGCCGAAGACTCGCCGCTCCCGGTGCCGGGGCGGGAGGAGGCAGGCCTGCGATGACGCGGACGTTGACCTACTCGCAGGCTTTCCAGGCCGGCGTCGAGGAGGAGATGGAGCGGAACCCCGACATCTTCCTCATCGGTACGGATCTCTTCGAGCGTGGGGGCCACTGGGCCCAGGTGAAGGGCATCGGCCCTCGCTTCGGCCATACGCGGGTGCTCGACGCGCCCATCTCGGAGGCGGCGATGGTGGCCGCCGGCGTCGGTGCCGCGCTGCGGGGCATGCATCCGATCGTCGACCTCAACTTCGTCGATTTCGCGTTCGGCGCCATGGACGAGATCATGAACCAGGCCGGAAAGATCCCCTACATGCTTGGGGCGCCGGTGCCGCTCGTGATCCGGGCGACCTCAGGGGTGGCGCACGGGGCGGCCCAGCACAACAACAGCCTGGAGAGCTGGTTCATGCACGCGCCCGGGCTCAACCTCGCCGTGCCGGGCACGCCCCGCGACGTGAAAGGTCTGATCAAGACGGCGCTGCGGACGGACGAGCCGGTGATCTTCCTGATGCACAAGCGGCTCACCGGGGAGCGGGGTGAGATACCCGACGGCGAGGACCTGGTCCCGTTCGGACAGGCCCGGATCGTGCGTCCGGGGGACGGCTGCACGCTGGTCTCGTACGGCGCCACGGTGGCGACCGTGGTCGAGGCGGCGGACCGGCTCCAGCGGGAGGGGGTCGGTGCCGAGGTGATCGACCTTCGGACGCTGTTTCCCCTCGACCTGGACGCCGTGGTCGCCTCCGTGCGCAAGACGGGGCGGGCGGTGGTCGTCGACGACGCTCCCGTCTTCGCGGGACCGAGCGCCGAGATCGCGGCGGCGGTGCAGGAGGCCGCGTTCGTCTACCTGGATGCCCCGGTGCGCCGCGTCGGCTCGCCGCGCACACCGGTGCCCGAGAGCACCCCGTTGCTCGACGCGCGGCTGCCTTCGGCGGCCTCGGTCGTGGACGCCGTGCGGGGGACGTTCGGACTGTTCGACGAAGGAGGAGAGGATGCCCAGTGAGGTGGAGTTCCGGTTCGACGGCACGCCGGCGATCGTCACCGGGGCGGCCGGGCTGATCGGCTCCGCCATCGCTCGCGCGTTCGCGTCCAGCGGCGCGTCGGTCGCCCTGGTCGATCTTCCCGGTGAGCGCCTGGACCGGTTCGAGGCGGAGCTCTCCGCCACCGGAGCCAAGGTCCTGGGAGTCGGGGCCGACCTCACCGATCCAGCGAGCGCACCCTCGATCGTGGAGCGCGTCGAGGACCGCTTCGGCGTGCCCATGATCCTGGTCAACAACGCCGGCCGGGGATCGCATCAGATCCCCGAGGAGACCACGCTCGAGGAGTGGTCCGGAGTCCTCCAGCTCAACCTGACCGGCTACTTCCTGATGGCGCAGGCGTTCGGGCGGAACCTGATCGCCCACCACCTCCCCGGGAGCATCGTCAGCATCAGCTCCACCTGCGCGGGCCCGGGCGCGATGGGACGCGGCAACTTCGTCTTCAGCGTGAGCAAGGCCGGCGTCAACCACATGACGAAGGAGCTGGCGATCGAGTGGGGCGCCCTCGGGATCCGGGCCAACGCGATCCAGCCCTCGCAGGTCGACTCTCCCGGTATGCGCGCCTGGATGGAGGACACGGACCTGGACGGTGGACGGCTGGGCGACAAGTTCGAGAACGGGGTGCCGATGGGACGCCTGGTGAAGCCGGAGGACATCGCGGGCCCGGTTCTCTTCCTCTCTTCGCCGGCCGCCGGGATGGTGACCGGCTCGGTGCTGCCGGTCGACGGCGGGAACCTCTCCGCGAACGTCGCCTCCACGATCCGCAGGCGGTGACGCACGCCGCCTCCGCCGCCGCCGGTTGCCGCGAGGCTGGTCCCTGACCGGGGAACGGGTCACGGGTTTGGGGTCGTTTCCCGGGCGACCGACAGGTGTCAGTTGGGGCTCAGTCCCACAAGATGGCCGCCCCGCAGGTTTCAGAATGAGATTGACATGGCCGACACCGATCAGACCTGCAACGACACCATCGCGTACGGGATGGGCCCCGGCGACTCGGTCGCGAACGGCCTCGAGAACGCCGCCGTCACCCACGGCACCGCCTCCATCGGCGGCGCCACGATCGCGTACACCGCTACCGCGGGGCACCTGGTCACGGTCGACCCGAGCAGCTCGCAGCCGGAGGCGACGATCTTCTACGTCGCCTTCACCGCCGACGGCCCGCAGGCGACGGAGCGGCCGGTCACGTTCTTCTACAACGGCGGCCCCGGGTCATCATCCGTCTACCTGCTGCTGGGGTCGTTCGCCCCCATGCGCCTCAAGACGTCGATGCCCTCCTTCACGCCGCCCGCCCCCTACACGCTGGAACCGAACCCGGACAGCCTGCTCGATCGGAGCGACCTCGTCTTCATCAACCCCGTCGGCACCGGCTACTCGGCCGCCATCGCCCCCCACGTCAACAAGGACTTCTGGGGCGTCGACCAGGACGCGAACTCGCTGTGCCAGTTCATCAAGCGCTACCTGACGCGCTATGACCGGTGGGATTCGCCGAAGTTCCTGTTCGGCGAGTCGTACGGCACCGCGCGGAGCTGCGTGCTCGCCTACGTGCTGCACGAAGCCGGCGTCGACCTGAACGGGGTGACGCTGCAGTCGTCGATCCTCGACTACTCGAAGGCCGGTGACCCGGTCGGCCTGCTGCCCACGCTGTGCGCGGACGCCTGGTACCACCAGAAGATCTCCGTCACCCCGGCGCCGGCCGACCTGCCGGGGTTCATGCAGCAGGTGGTCCCGTTCGCCCAGAACGACTACGCAAAAGCCCTGGCCGCGTTCCCCAACGCGGACCCTGCGACCGTGCGCCGGCTGAGCCAGGACACCGGGATCTCGGAGATCGTCCTGACCAGCTGGGAGGGCCTCAACGTGGGGGACGCCGATGTCAGGGGGACGCTGCACTTCCTGACCGAGCTGATGAAGGACCAGGGCAAGGTCCTGGGCGCCTACGACGGGCGTGTGCTCGGTGTGGACACCGGGATCGCGGCCTCGATCAGCCCGCTGTCGGGCGGCAACGACGCGACCATGACCGCGGTCGGTGGCGCCTACACCGCGATGTGGAACAGCTACCTGGAGGACGGGCTGAAGTTCACGGCCACCTCGTCCTTCACCGACCTCAACGACCAGGCGTTCGCGAACTGGGATTTCCACCACACCGACCCGACCGGGGCGCAGAAGGGCATCGACGTCGACGGCAACGTCGTCCTCTACACGGCCGGGGATCTGGCCGCGACGATGGCACTCAACGTCGATCTGAAGGTGCTGTCGGCCAACGGCTACTTCGATTCCGTGACCCCGTTCTCGCAGACCACGACCGACCTGCAGCAGATGCCGCTCAGCGACCCCGCCGTGCGCCAGAACCTGACCACCCGGTACTTCCCGTCAGGGCACATGATCTACCTGAACGGTGACTCGCGGACCGCGCTGAAAGCGGACCTGGCGGCGTTCTACCAGAGCACGGTCTCCGACCGCCCGGCGGTGGCGCGGATCCTGGCCCTGCAGCGCCCGAGGCCGTCCGCCGGGGCCTGAATCGGCTCGAACCCGCACAACGTCACGTTGCGGCTGGGTATGGTCGCGGCATGGATGCGAAGCAGGTTTTCCAGCAGCTCCGGGACAGCTTCACGGCAAGTACGGTGTTCGGCGACCCCATCGACCGGGAAGGGGTGACCCTGGTCCCGGTCGCGCGCATCTTCGGTGGCGGCGGTGGCGGCCAGGGCCAGGCGCACCACACGCGTGGCCAGGCTGAGGGCGAGAACCTCCCGACCCACGGTGAGGGGTGGGGAGGCGGTTACGGCGGTATGGCGCACGCCGCCGGCGCGTACGTGATCCGCAACGGCGACGTCCGGTGGCAGCCGGTGGTGGACGTCAACCGCGTCATCCTCGGTGCCCAGATCGTCGGCGCGACGCTGGGGGCGGAGGTCACCGTGATCGTGGCGGCGCTGGTGTTCCGCGGGCTGTTCCGTTCGGTCTTCCGGGCCTGACCCGGCACCCTCCCAGTCTCACACCTCACCCGCCGGCCTCAACCCCACGCCCCGACCTCGACAGCTGCCAGAGTGTCCACAGTCCGACGCTACCGAGCGCGTTGTAGCGTCGGAGTGCGGACACTCTGCCCTTACCCGGGGTTGCGCGAGCGTGGGGGTCCGGGGGTTGGGGGTCAGTCGAAGGTGGGGTGCTCGTTGCGGGTCCGCTTCAGCTCGAAGAAGCCGTTGACCCCCATCACGGCGACGACGCCGTCCCACAGCTGCCCCGCCATCTGGCCCTTCGGCGCGGGCGTGATGACGGGTCCGAAGATCGTGTTGCCGCGCACCCGGATGACCGGGGTCCCGACGTCCAGCCCGACCGCGTCGAACGCCTCGTTGTGGGAGGCCTTGATCTCTTCGTCGAACTCGGTGCTCTCCGCGGCGTCGATCAGCGTCGCCGGCAGGCCGCACTCCTTCAGTGCCTCCGGAAGCACATCCGTGTCGTCGCGCCGGCCCTGGTTGTGGAGCCGGGTGCCGATCGCGGTGTACATGGGACCCAGGATTCCGTCGCCCTTCTCGTGAGCCGCGGCGGCGCAGACCCGGATCGGTCCCCACGCGCGCTCCATCCGCTCCCGGTACTCGTCGGTCAACCCCTGGCCCTCGTGCTGGACCAGGTTCAGGTACGCCAGCGACATGAGCCGCCACTCGGTCTCGACCGGCCGCACCTTTTCGACCTCGAGCATCCACCTGGACGTGATCCAGGCCCACGGACACCGCGGGTCGAACCAGAACTGCGCGGTCTCCCTGGTCCCTTCCGCCACGCTTTCGCTCATCTGCTAACTCACCTCAGCCGGTATCGACGACAGCACCTCAAGAGTAGGCGTAGGCAACCGCTTCTGGATCAGGCCCCTGGCTGGTGCGGATTCGACTTGAATAGGCTGATGACCACGCTGACTCTCGACGAGGCGCTCCGCGGGGTGCTGCCCCCCCTGATCACGCCCCTGCACGACGACCAGGGGCTCGACGAGGAGGGCTTCCGGCGCCAGCTCCGCCGCTGCCTGGATGCCGGCTGCACCGGAGTCTTCGTGAACGGGAGCAGCGGCGAGGGGCCCTGGCTCACGCGGGCGCAGCGCCGGCGAGCGGTGGAGCTCGCGGTCGAGGAAGGCACGGTCGTCCTGGCCGGGGTGATGCTGCCAGGGACCTCGATGACGCTGGAGGCGGCCGCCGACGCCGAGCGGGCCGGAGCGGACGCGGTGGTCGTCGCCGCTCCCTACTACTTCGGCGCCGGCGAAGGCGCGATCGTCCGCCACGTCGAGGCGGTGGCGGACGCGGTCAGCGTGCCGGTCATCCTTTACAACATCCCGCAGTGCACGCACAACCTGCTGACCGCCGCCGTGGTCGCGGAGCTGGCGCCGAACCCGCGGGTCGTGGGGATCAAGGATTCGAGCGGCGACATGGCGCTCCTCGAGTCGCACCTCGCCCACCGGGAGCGCCACAGCTTCCGGGTGCTGCAGGGTGCCGAGCAGGCGATGGGGGAGAGCCTGCGACTGGGTGCGGACGGACTGGTGCCAGGCAGCGGAAACGTGGATCCCGCCGTCTTCGTCCGTCTGCTGCGGGCGGTTCGTGAGGGCGACCAGGTGGCCGCGCAGAGTGCCGAGCGAGCGATCGGGGACCTGACGCGCATCTACTCGATCGCGCCCTCCTTCGTCGCCGCGATGAAGGCGGCGGTCTCCCTGCTCGGGGTCTGCTCCCGCACGACGGCAGCGCCCCTGGCGCCGGCGACGGATGAGCAGACAGAGCAGATCGCCAGCGTCCTCCAGGAGGTCGGGCTCGCCGCGCCTACCGTTCGCTAGCTGCTGGCAGCACCGCACAGGAGACTCCCGCGGCGGCAGGCCCGAACCGCCGCCGGGGGCACGCACGCTGGTCCGGCACAGGCCGAGCGTCACGAGCGTGATCAGCCTCCGAACCGCTCACGATCGTCACCGAGCGCCCGGGAGATGGAGCTCTCGAACGGGGGCCGCAGGATGCCGGCCTCGGTGACGAAGGCGGTGACCAGCGCAGCCGGGGTCACATCGAAGGCGGGATTGAAGACGCTGACCGGGGGCGCGATCGGGTGCCCGGCCACCGTGAGCACCTCCGCCGCCGGCCGCTCTTCGATCGTGATCCGCCCGCCGTCCGGGGTGTCGGGATCAAAGGAGGAGAGGGGGCCCGCGACGTAGAACGGGACGCCGTTCGCCCGCGCTGCCAGGGCGTGCGCGTAGGTCCCGATCTTGTTGGCGAAGTCGCCGTTGCGGGCAACCCGGTCACAGCCGACGACGACCGCGTCCACCCGGCCGCTTGCGAGGGCAGCGGCTGCCGCGCCGTCGGCAAGCAGGGTGACCGGTACCCCGGCGTCGGCCAGCTCCCAGGCGGTCAGCCGCGCACCCTGGAGAAGCGGCCGGGTCTCTGATGCCAGCACCTCGACCGGATCGCCGGCGGCAGCCTTCGCGTAGACGATGCCGAGCGCGGTGCCCCAACCCGCCGTGGCGAGGCGACCGGTGTTGCAGTGGGTCAGGAGCCGGCGGGCCCCGGCCAGCTCCTCGCGGCCGAGTTCACCGATCCGCCGGCACGCCTCGCGATCCTCGGCCTGGATCTCGAGTGCCGCCTCCAGGGCTCGCTTGCGGATCTCGACTGCGGTCGTTCCCCCAGCGGCCTGCTTTCGCACCCGGTCCAGGGCCCAGCGCAGATTGACCGCAGTGGGCCGGGAGGCAGCCAGCGCGCGGCTCGCTTCCCCCAGGACGTCCCGGGCTGCGCGAGCGTCTCGCGCTGGGCCCTCGTCAAGCGCCACCACCAGCCCGAACGCCGCCGTCACCCCGATCGCCGGGGCACCCCTCACGGCCAGGGTCGCGATCGCCTGCCGTACCGCGTCGACGGTAGCCAGGCGGCGAATCTCGAAGGCGGCAGGGAGGCGGGTCTGATCGATGATCTCGAGGCCGTCCTGGCGCCAGTCGACTGCAGGGCGGAGCCCCGGCCTCTCAGTTCCTTCCACGGTGATTGTCTCTATTGTCGCGAGAGGGGTTTTGCCAATGCACTGGTAGCATTCCCGGCGTGTCAAGGGGGTTGCTGCCTTGACCCGCCGGCGGGTCGGCTTTACGCTGGCCGGCCTCGCCGTCCTGGTGACCTTCGCGGTGCTCGTGACGGCGGTGCTGCACGTGGACTTTCTTCCGCGCCCCCACGCCCCCGGGGCCAAGCGCCGGCCCACCCCGACCCCGGCGGTCGCGGCCACTCCCAACCCGGCGATGGAGCGCTTGGTCCCGGGCACGTTGATCATCCCAAGGATCGGCGTACGTGCCATCGTCGAGCAGGTCACGGTGGACAGCAACAACGACATGGCGGCGCCAGCGAAGCCGAGCGACGTCGGTTGGTACTCCCCCGGCGTGGCGCCGGGCCAGGGCGGCGACGCGGTCATCGACGGGCATCTCGATTGGTACGGCGTGCCGAAGGCGGTGTTCTACTACCTGAACCAGCTGCAGGTGGGAGACGCCGTGGACGTCGTCAGCCAGAGCGGGGTGAAGCTCGATTTCAAGGTCACCGATTCGACCTCGGTTTCGAGAACCTCGCACCCGGTCGGGTTGTTTGCGACCACCGGAGCCCCGCGGGTCACCCTCATCACCTGCGCCGGAGACTGGAATCCAAATGCCGGCGAGTACGACCAGCGGCTGCTGGTGGACGCCGCCTTCGTCGGCGTGGGGTGACGGGTTAGCCTCAGTCGCCTCAGTCGGTGCGGTTGGTCAACGCGACGGTCACCGCAACCCCGATCATCGCCAGGCCCCCGGCTCCGCCGATCAGCTGCAACCGGCGCGGCGAGCGGGCGAACCAGGACCGGAACGTGCCCGCCGAGAGGGCCCAGAGGTTATCCGTGACCAGCCCGATCGTGTTCGGCACCAGGGCCAGGAGCAGCATCTGCGTGGTCACGTCTCCGGCCGCCCGGTTGACGAACTGGGGCAGGATGGCGCCGAACAGGATGTAGGCCTTGGGGTTGGTGATCCCGATCACGAAGCCCTTTCGGAAGGCGTGGCGATCGCCGCCGTCAGCCGCCGTGTTCAGAGCGTCCGCCAGTCGTGCCCGGTGGCGGATGGCCTGGATCCCGAGCCAGGCCAGGTAGGCCGCCCCGGCGAGCTTGACGACGAGGAACACATCCGCCGAGCGCTGCACCAGGGCACCGAGACCGAACGCGACGGCGGCGGCGACCACGTAGCTCCCGGCGTTGTGACCGAGTGCGGTCAGGATCGCCGTCCGGCGGCCGTAGGCGAGCGCGCGGCCGACGATGAAGAGGACTCCCGGCCCGGGGACCACGATGATGACGATCGACGCCAGCGCAACCCCCAGCACCTGCTCGCCCGAGATCACCACCGGAAGGATGGCACTCCCCGACGGACCGTTGGTGCACCAATCGTCCTGTCCTCACGCGCGGAGTGGGGCGTTGGTGCACCAATCGCCCTCAGCGCGAGTCCAGCCACAGGGTCCAGGCGTGCACCGCCCTTACGTGGAGGACGCCTGCCGCCACCCAGGGATCGGGAGCGAAGGCCCCCCGAACCCCCTCCTCGTCGCTCCCGTTGGCGAGCAGGAGGGCGACCACCTCCGGATCGCCGGTCTCGATCGGACCGCCGAGCACCGTGACGCACTGATCCACCAGGCCATCGGCGAACGCTGCGTGCTCCGCCCATCCGGCCTGTTCGCGGATCCCGACCCGGTGGTCCCAGTTGGGTCCCCTGGCGGTGAGGACGGCGAACGTTGCCATGCCCTCCATCCTCGCGTCCATCGAGGTCAGTTTCCGCCCTCCTTGACATTATGCAGGCAAATACCTGCATAATGTTTCAGTGGATGGCGGCGACGCGGTGTACAGGGCTCTGGCCGACCCCACCCGGCGCGTGCTGCTCGACCGGCTGCGCGAGCGCGACGGATTGACGCTGGGCGAGCTGTGCGGCCCGCTGGCGATGGCCCGGCAGTCCGCGAGCCAGCACCTCGCCGTCCTGGAGGCCGCCAACCTGGTCACCACCACGCGGCGTGGACGGGAGAAGCTGCACTACCTGAACCCGGTCCCGCTCTGGGAGCTGCAGGAGCGCTGGGTGGGGCGGTTCGAGCGTCCGCGCCTGCGCGCCCTGAACGCCGTCAAGCAGCGAGCCGAAAGGACCCCCGGCGACGCGCGCCTGGGGAAGGAGGACACCATGAGCGACCGGCCGGCCTATCGCTACGTCACCTACATCGAGGCAACCCCGGAGCGCGTCTGGGAGGCGCTGACCGACCAGGACCTGACGGCGCGCTACTGGGGTCATCGCAACGTCTCCGACTGGGAGCCGGGGTCGCGCTGGGAGCATCAGCGCGTCGACGGCTCGGGGATCGCGGATGTCGTCGGAACCGTTCTCACCTCAGACCCGCCCCGCAAGCTCACCATCACGTTCGACGCACCCAGCGATTCGCATCCGGACGACCCGACGATCGTCACCTTCGAGATCGAGCCCTACCACGAGATCATCCGGCTGACGGTCACCCACGAGAACCTCCGCAGCCAGGAGGACCTGGACGCGATCGGCGCCGGCTGGCCTGCGGTGTTCGCGAACCTCAAGTCGCTGCTGGAGACCGGTCACGTGCTGCCGCGGGCGCCGTGGGAGATGTACGCCTCCCTGCGCGAGACGCAGATGGCGCGCAACGAGCCCGGACCGCGGCCGGTCTGACCGGGTCAGGCGGGGGCGGGTGCGTCGACGGGGCGGCCCTCGGCGGCCAGGAACTCCTCCCACGTCTCCCGGCCGGTCGCCTGCTCCGGACAGAGGTTGGCGCCCTCCCGGGCTGCGCGCGCACCCCGACCCGGGATCGGTATCGAGATGACGGGGCGGGGGCGGCGCCCGGTCGCCACGAGGTAGGTCTCGAACAGCTCGCGGGTCGTGAGCACCTGAGGGCCGCCCATCTCGTCGACCAACCCCTGTGGGTCGCCCAGCGCGAGCTCGACCAGTCGTTCTCCGACCTCCGCCACCGCCACCGGCTGGAACCGGAAGCCCGCCGGGATGAGTCCGATCGGGAGCTTCGCCAGCATCCCCGCCACCGTGAAGATGAGGTTGTGGAACTGCGTCGCGCGCAGCGTCGTCCAGGGCAGCCCCGACGCGACGACCACCCGTTCGGCGGCGAGCTTCTCGGCGAAGTACCGAAACATCAGCCGCGAGAGCCCGCGATCGCCTGGCACGCGGTCCGCGCCGACCACGGAGATGAAGACGAGGTGGGGGGATCCGGCCGAACGAGCGGCGTCGACCAGCCGCTTGGTGAGCCGCTCGTCGTTGGTCCCCGTGCCCGCGCAGTGGATGATGACGGAGGCTCCTTCCACCGCCGCCGGGATGCCTTCGCCGGTGCCCAGATCACCCGCGACGTATTCGACGCCGGCGGCCTCACCCTGCGCCCGCCGGCTCAACACCCGAACCCGCCGCCCTGCTCTACGCAGCCTCGCGACCACCTCGCGTCCGAGGGTGCCCGTTCCACCCGTAACCAGAACCAGATCCGCACTGACGTCGCTCATTCCGCAAGTCCTCCAGATCGGTGTAGATCAGTCACATCGGCATCTTGTTGCCGGTCAAGAGGAATGACCGATGGACAGCGTAAGACGTGACCCTCGTGGTCAGGATTGGCTCGCAGCGCGGTTCGAGGAGCAGCGCCCGCGTCTGACGGCGCTGGCCCGCCGGATGCTGGGCTCGGCCGGCGAGGCCGACGACGCCGTCCAGGAGGCCTGGCTGCGGTTGAGCCGTTCCGACGCGACGGCGATCGAGAACCTGGGTGGCTGGCTGACGACCACCGTCTCGCGCGTCTGCCTCAACCTGCTGCAACGGCGGAGGACCCACGCGGAGGTGTCTCTCGACCAGACGGGGCCCCCGCCGGCCTCCACGAACGAGATCGACCTGGACCCCGAGAACGAGGCCATCCTCGCCGACTCGATCGGGCTCGCGATGCTGGTGGTCCTGGACACTCTGAGTCCGGCAGAGCGCGTGGCGTTCGTCCTCCACGACGTTTTCGGGGTTCCGTTCGTCGAGATCGCGCCGATTCTGGCACGCGGGGAGCCGGCCGTCCGGCAGCTGGCCAGCCGGGCGCGCCGCCGGGTGCGGCAGGATTACGAAACCAGAGAGGGTGACCGGCTCCGGCAGGCGACACTCGTCGAGGCATTCCTCACCGCGGCCCGGGAGCGGGAGTTCGAACGGTTGCTGACCCTGCTCGACCCGGACGTGGTGCTGACCGGCGACCGGACGGCGGTGACGATGGGCGCGCGGCACGAGGTGCGGGGAGCTCCGGTGGTCAGCACGCTGGCCCGGTGGGCGCGTGGAGGCACACCGGCACTGCTCGACGGCTGGCCGGCCATGGCCTGGGTGATCGAGGGCCGGCCGCGCGTCGTCTATTCGTTCACCGTGTCCGGCGCGCGCATCACGAGGATCGACCTCATCGCCGACCCCGAGCGCCTCGCCACGCTCGACCTTCTGCTCCTGGAAGGATTGACGGACGCCGGCCTGTCCCATTGACACCCGGGGGCCGCGCATGCACGCTCGGACGCGAGGGCCCTGACGATGATGCGCGAGACGGACACGCTGGTAATCGGTGCCTCCGCAGCGGGCCTGGCGACGGCGGCGCAGCTGCGCCGGCGGGGGCTCGAGTTCGAGATCGTCGAGGCGCAAAGCCACGTGGGGGCACCCTGGCGGACCCGGTACGACCGTCTCCACCTCCACACGCCGCGCTCGGTCTCGGGTCTCCCCGGGCTGCCCATGCCCCGGCGATGGCCGCGCTACGTCTCGCGGGACCAGGTGGCCGAGTACCTCGAGCGGTACGCCGCGCGATTCGGGCTGCGCCCCAGGTTCGGGGAGCGGGTGACCCGCGTCGAGCGGCTGGCGCGAGGCTGGGGGGTGTCCACCACCGACGGCGCCTGGCGCTCGCGCAACGTCGTGGTCGCCACCGGTCTGGCCCGCGTCCCGGTGTGTCCGGCGTGGCCGGGACTGGATCGGTTCGGCGGAGCGGTGGTGCACTCCAGCGAGTACCGGAACGGCGAGCCGTGGCGGGGCCGGTCGGTGCTGGTGGTCGGGTTCGGCAACTCTGCCTGTGAGCAGGCGCTGGATCTGATCGAGCACGGCGCGGCGGCGCACCTGGCCGTGCGCTCGCCCGTCAACGCGGTGCCGCGGGACGTGTTCGGCGCAGTCCCGGTCCTCCATGTGGCGCGGCTCCTGAGCCCGCTGCCTCCGAGGCTGGCCGACGCGCTGTCCTGGCCCATCGTGAGGCTCGCGAGGGGGGACCTGCGCCGTCTCGGCCTGCGTCCCCTTCCGTACGGAGCGCTCACCCAGATCGCGCGCGACCGCAGGATCCCGCTCCTCGACATGGGGACGCTGGCCGCGATCCGGTCCGGCCGGATCACCCTTCATCCCGGGATCGACCACGTCACCGAGCGCGAGGTCGTGTTCCGCGACGGAATCGCGCTGGCGGTGGACGCGATCGTCCTCGCGACCGGGTATCGGGCCGGCCTCGAGGAGTTCCTGCCCGCGTGGAGGGAGGTCTGCGACGAGGAGGGCTTTCCCCGGCACTCAGGCGCGCCGAGCGGGCTCCCCGGCCTCTACTTCTGCGGCATGTACATCCTGCCGGCGGGCATGTTCCCCGCGATCGGCCTCGAGGCGGCACGCATCGCAAAGTCCATCGACGCGGCGCGACGGCGGTCGGGAGCCATCACCTCTGCGGCGTGAGCCACACCGTGCGCTCCGGTGTGGGTTCGATCACATCCCGGGTCATCGCGGCCTTCGACGACGATTCTCCCGGCGCCGCGTCAACTTGTGCTCAGCCCCATCAAGTGGTGGTCCCATTGAGCGTTCAGGTGGCTCTGTACCTGGATCGGATAGCCGATCCAGAAGAAAATCATGAAAAGCACGCTCACAACCGGTGAGATCTGACTGGGCATTCGATCAGCCATTTCAAGTCGCTTGACTCGCTCCGCGGTGTTGTAGCCGGAAACGAGATTCACGATCGGAATGAACTGGGCTAAGACCGCCAGTCCGGGAGAGACATGGATTCGCGGATCGTGGCGCCGGATCTCGGAATTGATCTTGCCGTACCAATACAAACCATAGATCCCGAACGTGATGATGCTGAGCAGCAGGACGCCGAAGGGATTTCGCTTCTTTCCCAGTGGCTGCGCGCCCGCATCGACCGGCATGGGGACCGGGATAGCTGCGGTCGGGCCAAACGAGGTCTGGGTGCCGTAGGTGCCCTGAGCAGTGGCATTTGGACCCTGGTGTCCGGAGTCGCCGCCGGCACTCGCAGGGCCGCCAGCGACCCCTTCAGGCGCGGTCTGACTCCCGCGCTCCTCGAACGCCTGCGCGCTCGGGATCCCGGCTCCCAGGTCCTGACCACTCGGCGAGGAGGGGTCGCCCCTGGCCTGGATGGCCTCGGAGGGTAGGCCTCCCGAAGGCGCAGCTTCGCCGGCTGACTCGGCTGAGGCAACCTCGTCACCGGCCGGGTCTTGACCGGGTTGGTGGTTCGGGGTATCCACACCGAGTTCAGGATCAGTCTGGTTTTTCGAGACCTGCCCAGCCTCGTCAGAGAAGTCGCTCATCGCTCGGAATTCCTCCTATGCGATCGCATGCAGGCGAGCTCGTCTGCCATCCCGCGGCTACTGAAAGGACAGCTTACGGCTCCTTCCAAAGAACGGAAAGCGAATTGGCCGATGGATCCGAAATCGACAGCAGAATGCCCCCGTGGCTTGCATGCGCCCGGTGGGCGGCATCGGTCCGTTCCACCGTGTGGGTTCCATCCCATTCGGGTGACCGTGGGTGCGGTACCGTTCTCTTGATGGACAGCGCGAGCCCGGTTCAGGCGCCGCCGCGAACGTATGGCCGCGGCGAGTCGTTCATGCGCTGGGCGCTGCGCGTTCCGGAGCAGCAGCCCCGGCTGACCGCGGCTGAGGCGGAGCGCTCCTTCAGCTTCGCCCTGCTCCTGTCGGCCACTCGCTGCATCGTGGGGTACGGCATCCTCCCGTTCGCGCTGCCGATCCTCGGACTGGCGCCGGGCATCCAGCCCTGGATCGACATCCCGATCGGCCTTGTCGCTCTCGGCTTCGACATTCGCGGCATGCGACGGTTCTGGCTCTCGGACCACAGACACCGGGTGACGGCGACGGTCCTCTACTCGCTCGTCATGGTCTTCGTGCTGGTCCTGCTGGCTCGCGACTGCGTCACCCTGTTCGGCTAATCCGCCCGCCGGAGGGCGGCGGCGCGGAGCGTGAGGTTTCGGATCGCGATGCCGGGGCGGGTGGCGGGCACCAGTATTCGCGCGGCGACCGGGGCCAGGCGCTGCTTGCTCTGGACCTCCGCTCGATGGGCCATCTCATAGCGCTCGAACGCGAGCGTGTGGTCGGCCGACTCGCGCAGGGCGCGCGAGAGCGTGCGGGCGCCGACCATGGCGAGGCTCGATCCCTCGCCGAACAGGGAGACGCAGGAGGCGGCGTCGCCGACCAGGACCACGCGCCCGGTGGACCACCGCCTGATGTGCACCTCGCAGACCGCGTCGAAGTAGAGGTCGTCCAGAGCCTGTAGCCGTTCCAGCAGCTCCGGTACCCGCCAGCCCGCGCCTGCGTACGTCTCACGGAGGAACTGCTTCTGGCCTTCCAGGTCACGGTGGTCGAGATCGGCCCGCGCGTCCCCGCGGAAGATGAAGGCGGCGACGGGGTCACCGCCGGCGGGGTGGATGGTCGCCGACCTGCCCGGCGAGTTGTACATCACGACAACCCGCGGATCATCGACGGGTTCACGCAGCTGGAAGCCGGCGACGAAGAGGCCGCGGTGCCGGATGACCTCGGGCTCGGGCGCGATCGCCAGTCCTCGCACGTTCGAGTGCAGCCCGTCGGCGCCGACCACCAGGTCGAACCGTCCCTCTCGCCCGCTCGCGAGCGTGACGTCGACACCCGCGGGATCCTGGCGCAGGTCGCGGATGGTGTCGTCGAACAGGAACTCGGCTTCGTCCCGGGCCGCCTCGATCAGGACGGCCGCGAGACGGCTGCGCAGCACCTCCACCTCCTCGCTGCCCGAGCTGCGTCGAGAGGGTCTCAGGTCCATCGTCGCGCGCACGCGGCCCCGGCCGTCCACCACCTGCATCTCGCGAACGCGGGTCGCGGCCTCGGCCAGCCGCGGCATCACGCCCATCGCCGTCGCCACGTCGACCGCCTCTCCGCGCACGTCGACCGGATTCCCGCTGGAGCGCGCGCCACGGCCCAGCTCCACCACCGTGGGCGCGAATCCTTCGCGCGCGAGCCAGTACGCGAGGGTGGCTCCCGCGATGCCGGCGCCCGAGATGAGGATCGATTTCTTCGCCTTCATGGTCTCGAGAATACTGCATTCAATGCCAATATGCAATGAATGCAGTAATGCCGTGACCGCAATACAATGGGTGCATGCCCACCACTCGGGAGCGCCCGACCAGCACCCTCCGTGAGCGGAAACGCGAGCGGACTCGAACGGCGATCGTGGCGGCGGGAACCAGGCTCTTCGCGAGCGCCGGGTACGACGAAACCACCATCGCCGACATCGCAGCCGCGGCGGACATCGGCACTCGCACGTTCTTCAGCTACTTCAGCGGCAAGGAAGAGCTGCTCTTTCCCGAGCACGATCGCCGCATCGACGCCGCCCTCGAAGCGATCGCGGGGCGAGCGGCCGGCGAGCGCCCGGTCGAGGTTTTGCTGAAGGCTCTCGCGGCCGGCGGACCGGTCAGCGACGACCTGACCAGCGCCACCGCGGGGCTGCGCCTGCGGTTGATGGAGTCCGTACCCGCGGTCCGGGGCCGGGCCCTACAGCTGCAGCGTCGTGCCGAGCGTGAGATCGCCCGTGCCCTCATCGACGCCTATCCTGACCAGCTCGACGCAGCCCTGGCCGCGGCCCTGGCCGGGGCCTTCATCGGTGGTGCCGCCGCGGCCACCAACGCGCTGCTCGATGACGCCGGCAACGCCACCGCGGGTCCCTCCCGGGTCGCCGCCCAGATCGAGTCGGCGGTTGCCTTCGCGCTCGGCCAGTCCTCCTGACCTGGAGTCCTTCCAGTCGCCCTCTCTCCGGGCCCAAAGTGGGCCGTTGGTGCACCAGTCGCCCTCTCTGCGTGCCCAAAGTGGGTCGTTGGTGCACCAGTCGCCCTATCTCCGCGCCCAAAGGGGGTCGTTAGTGCACCAATCGCCCTGTTTCGGGCAGGATGGCGCCGTGGAGCTGCGGCGTGCGCGGCAGGACGACAGCCTCCGGATTGCGGAGGTGTGGCTGCGGTCCCGAGCGGCGTCGGTCCCCAGGATCCCGCCACCGGTGCACTCCGACGAGGAGGTCCAGGCCTGGTTCGAGGAGGTCGTGGTTCCGGACCGCGAGGTGTGGGTCGCCGAGGTGGGCTGCACGATCGTCGCCTTGCTGGTGCTGGAAGGCGACTGGGTGGACCAGCTCTACGTCGAGCCGGCGTGGGCCGGCAAGGGGGTGGGCTCCCGGCTCATCGGGCTGGCCAAGGACCAGCGGCCGAAAGGGCTCAGCCTCTGGACCTTCCAGGCCAACGTCGGTGCCAGGCGGTTCTACGAACGGCACGGGTTCGTGGCCGCGACCACCACGGACGGAGACAACGAGGAAGGGGCGCCCGACGTCCGGTACGACTGGCGACCCGCTGGTGCACCTCCAGGGCCTGAACCCGCCGAACCCGCCGAATAGGGCCCGTGGGTGCACCTCCGGGCGTTCATCTCAGGGCGTCAGACCGCGGCAGGCGTCCCCCACAGCGCCTCACTCGCCCGGCGTGCGCCCTCGGCCAGCGTGCGGAGCTTCGCCCAGACGATCGAGGGGACGACCGTCTGCATCCCGGCGAACGTGCCGAACCCGCAGTCGGTGCCGGCGATCACCCGCTCCCGGCCGACGACCGACGCGTAGTTGAGGATCCGCAGCGCGACCAGGTCCGGGTGCTCGACGAAGTTGGTGGTGGTGTCGATCACCCCCGGGATGAGGTAGCGGCCCTCCGGGAGCTTCATCTCCTGGAAGACCTTCCACTCGTGGCCGTGACGGGGGTTGGAGGCCTCCAGCGAGATCCCCGCCGGCGACGCCTCCAGGACCAGGTCGACGATGTCGCGGAGGTCCACGTCGTGGGTGTGCGGCCCTTCGTAGTTGCCCCAGCAGAGGTGAAGGCGAACCCGGTCGCCGGGGATGCCGGCCAGCGCGTGATTGAGAGCCTCGACGTTGCGGTGGACCTCGCGCCGGAACTCCTCGAGGGTGAGGTCGGCGAAGCGGCTGTTCCGGCTCATCGCGAGGTCGGGGCAGTCCACCTGGAGCAGGATCCCGGCGTCCACGATCGCCTGGTACTCCTCGCGCATCGCGGTGGCCAGCGCCGCCAGGTACGCGTCGCGGTTCCCGTAGTGCTGGTCGGTGAAGAAGTGCGCGATGACACCCGGCGAGGCCGCGCTGAGGAAGAGGCGGCCCTCGTCGACGCCGGCCTCCCCCGCGGCAGCCTTCAGGGTGGCGATGTCGCGCTTGACAGCCTCGTGATCCCGGACCGTGATGTCGCCGGTGCAGGCGGGAGCGCGAAGCGCCGTACGGGTGCGGAACTGATTCCAGCGGGCCGCGAAGTCGGGGTGCTCCTCGAGCTCGGGACGGCGTGGCGCGTAGGTGTCAGCCTCCCCGTCGAAGCCGGAGAGCCGCTGCCGGATGTAGGTGGCGTAGCCCGGCTTCCCCTGCTCGCCGTCGTTGAGGAGGTCCACGCCGGCTTCGTCCTGGAGACGGACCACCTCGAAGATCGCACCCCGGGCACGCTCCTCGACGCCAGGCACCTGCTTCCCGGCCGCCTCGTCCACCAGCATGTCGTCCAGATCCGCGGGACGGGGCAGGCTGCCGGTGTGGGTCGTGGCGATGCGGTCCATTGGTTCATTCTGTCGTGCGCGGGGACGGCACGCGGAGCGAACATGGAGGCCACCATGAGCTTTGTAACGCGCGGATTCAGGGGCCGGCGCCGAGCGGGCGCCGACGCGTCGCGCCTGCCTCCCGGCCAGTACCTCACCACCGGCTTCCCGGTGCTTTCCGCCGGACCGACCCCGCACCCCCGGCTCGAGGACTGGACGTTCACGATCACCGGCGAGGTCGACGCCGAGGTGAGCTGGACCTGGGAGCAGTTCCAGGCTCTCCCCTCGGAGGAGATCACCACCGACATCCACTGTGTGACCAAGTGGTCCAAGTTCGACACCGATTGGAAGGGGGTTCGGGTCGAGCACCTGCTGGAGAACGTCGAGACGTCGGCGGACTACGTGATGGCGTTCAGCGACGGCGGCTACACCACCAACCTCCCGCTCGACGACCTCCGTGGAAGGCAGGCGTGGGTGGCGTACGAGTACCACGGGGAGCCGCTCGCACCGCAGCACGGCGGTCCGGCCCGGCTGCTGGTGCCTCATCTCTACTTCTGGAAGAGCGCGAAGTGGGTCCGCGGGCTGCGGCTGATGGCTGAGGACGACCCCGGCTTCTGGGAGACCTACGGCTACCACATGTACGGTGATCCGTGGCGCGAGCAGCGATACCAGGGCGACTGACCTGGCGCTTGGCGGCCGTCGAGGCTCTGCGGGCCGAGACCCCGACCGTCCGCACGATCGCCTTCCGCGTGCCGGAGTGGCCGGGCCACCTGGCCGGTCAGCACGTGGACGTGCGGCTCACCGCCCCCGACGGCTACGAGGCACAGCGCAGCTACTCGATCGCGTCGCCTCCCGAGGATGGTGACCGGATCCAGCTCACTGTCGAGCGTCTGCCCGACGGAGAGGTCTCGGAGTTTCTGGTCGACGAGGTCCGCGTCGGCGATCGGATCGAGCTCCGGGGCCCGATCGGAGGCTACTTCGTCTGGGGCGGCGAGGCGGCGAGGCCCCTCCTGCTGGTCGCCGGCGGATCCGGGGTCGTCCCGCTGATGGCGATGCTCCGGCATCGGGCGGCGATCGGAAGCGAGGTCCCGGCCCGGCTGCTGGTGTCGTCCCGGACCCTGGCGGACGTGATCTACCGCGACGAGCTGGAGCGGTTGGCGGCGGCGAGCCCAGGCCTGGAGGTCGTTCACACCCTGACGCGGTCCAGCCCACCGGGGTGGTCCGGGTTCACCAGGCGGATCGACGCCTCGATGCTTCGCGACTTCGCGTGGCCGCCGAACCGCCATCCGCTCACGTTCGTCTGCGGTCCGACGGCGCTCGTCGAGTCGGTGGCCGCGACGCTGGTCGAGCAGGGGCACGATCCAGTGCGCATTCGGACCGAGCGATTCGGCCCGACTGGAGGTTGATGGCGGTGGATGAAGGCGAGCTGAGGCTGGACGGGAACGCGCTGGCGGGCCGGCTGCGCGAGATCTTCGCCCGCGAGATGACGAACGCGATGATGTCGTGCGCATCGTGCGGGCACGTCGGGGCGGTCGGCGCAGCCCACCTCTACATGGGCGAGAACGCCCCCGGCGCCGTGCTCCGCTGCGAGGGGTGCGAGGCGGTGCTGATGGTGCTGGTTGAACGCGACCAGCGGTGGCGCCTCGGCACTCCGGGACTCCGGTGGCTGGACATCGCCTGAGGAGATGCTGGAGCGCCCAGAGTGTCCACTCTAAGACACTACCTGGCGGGTTTTGAGGTCAGAGTGTGGACACTCTGGCGACAAACCTGGGCTGGCGGTCTGGAGCTGGAGGGGAGTGGGGCGTTAGAGGGTGGCTTCGATCACCTCCGCCGCGCGCTCGTCCCCCGGCTCGCGGCGCGCGCTCAGCCCGGCGACCGTCTTCTGCTTCACCTCGGTGCCCGAGCCGCCGGCCTTGAACTTCGCCTGCGAGCGCAGGACGCGGAGCCGGATCGTGGCCAGCCGTCTCAGCCGGCCACCGTAGAACTGCCCATCCTCGATCGGCTCGTAGGTCGCCTCTGCTCCCTCGTAGGCATGGAGCAGTCGCGACAGCGCGCCGGCCACCTCCGACGGGTCGGTCGACCAGGACGCCTCGCACTCGTACGCGACCGCCAGGAACTGCAGCGACGCCTGCCCGGCATCGAGTTCGGACTGGAAGAAGTGCGGGGTCCAGGCCAGGTAGTCCTCGACCAGGAAGGTGACGTTGGGGTTCTGCTGCACAGCGGCGAAGGTCGAGTCCGCCTGCAGCGCGTGCAGCTCGATGAGATCGCCGGTCTTGACGAAGGGCAGGATCGTCACCTGCGGCCACCCTTCGGCACCGACCGCGACCAGCATCCCGTGGTGCTGGCCCTGGACGAACGCCTCGGCGTCGGCGGGATCGACACGATACTTCGCGGAGTCGTACATCGCGTCCAAGGGTGCACCGACGGCACCCGCCCGTGGGACCTCGAACGCGAACGTCTGCCCGACCCTCCTCGGTTCCGCTGCGACCGCTGCCGACCGCTGCCGACGGCTACCCGGCCGCTACCCGACCGCTACCCGACCGACCTGTGGTCCGATTGCACGATGGACCTACCGAGCCAGGTGTCACCGCCCTCCGGCAGCCGCCCTCGGATGTTCGGGGGTCATCTCGAACCGCTGCGGCTGCCCTGGGACTGGGCGTCGACGCGTCTGCAGGCGGCGCGCCGCTACTGGATCTCCACCACCCGTCCGGACGGAAGGCCGCACAGCCGTCCCGTCTGGGGAGTGTGGCGCGAGCAGCGGTTCTTCTTCAGCACCGGGTCGCTGGCCGCCGCGAACCTGGTCGGCAACCCGGAGATCACCGTCCACATCGAGAACGAGAGCGACGTGGTCATCGTCGAGGGGACCGCCGTCACGGTCTCGGACCAGGCGCTCATCGACCGGGTGATCGCGGAGTACAACCGCAAATACCGGTGGGACGTCGACCCACGGGCCATGCCGGGGACGCTCTACGTCGTCCTCCCGAGGCTCGCGTTCGGGTGGATCGCCGACGACAGCGGTCTGGATCGGGGGGCGACCTTCCACGGAACCGCCACCCGCTGGAGGTTCGAGGGGCACTGATCCAGGACGGTCGAGCCGGCAGTGCAGGCGGCCCTCAGGCGGGCGCCATCCCCTCCAGGATCGACAGCGACTCGCGAATGTGGCGCGTCGGGCTGAACTGGTTGGAGAACACGTGCCGCACGGTGCCGGTGGGGTCGATGACATAGGTGACCCGGCCAGGCATCAGGCCGAACAGGTCACGGGCTCCGTACTGCCGCCGCACCGCGCCGCCCCGGTCGGCGAGGAGAACGAAGGGCAGGCCGTGCTTCTGGGCGAAGGAGGCGTGGCTCTGCTCGGAGTCGGAGCTGATCCCGACCACCTCCGCGCCCACCTGCTTGAACGCGTCGTAGCTGTCGCGGAAGGTGCACGCTTCGGCGGTGCAGCCGCTGGTCTCGTCCTTGGGATAGAAGTAGAGGACCACCGGACCTCGAGCCAGCAGCGACGACAGGCTGACCTGCTTTCCCTCCGCATCCGGAAGCGTGAAGTCGGGTGCCCGGTCACCGACCCCGACCTTGCCCGCTTTGGTCTCCGCCATGATGCCTTCCCTGCTGTGCCTCCTTGTGTGCCTGCGCCCGTCCTGGTGTGCCTTCGCCCGCCAACGATACGTCCCGCTGATCCGGTTCACCAAACCCTTCGGGGACGCTTACCGGACTCTTCGCCAGGCGCCCCGGGAGGACATGTTCGGTTCATCGAACGGCGGTCAGACTGAGGCCACGATGCTCGATCGCCGCCCCGGTTCCACCCCACGCTCCGTCACGGACGTCCTCACGCCGGCCCCCCGCGTCGATCTCTTCCTCGCCCCCGAGCTCGGCAATACCAGCTACCTGGTCTCGGATCCCGACGCCGGGGTCGCCGTCGTCGTCGACCCGATGCGGGACGTCGCCCAGTACCTCGATGCCGCCGTCCGGCTCGGGGTGCGTATCACCCACGCGCTGGAAACCCACTCGCACAACGATTTCATCTCCGGGGCTCGCGAGCTCGCCGGCGAGGTGGGGGCACGGATCGGCGCTGGCGAGGGCGCCCACCTCTCCTTCGACCATCTCCCGCTGCGGGCGGGCTCCTCGATCCCGCTCGGGAGCTGGCATCTGGATACCCGGCCCACGCCGGGCCATACGCCGAGTCACGTCAGCTACCTCCTGGCCGGCTCGGGAGGTCCGCTCGGGCTCTTCAGCGGGGGCGCCCTGATGGCGGGCGCGATCGCGCGCACCGATCTGTTCGGGCCCGACCGCGCGGCGTCGCTCGCGCTCGAGGCCTACCGGACGCTCCACGTCCGGCTCCGCGACCTGCCCGACACGGTGGCACTCTATCCCACGCACGGCGGCGGCTCGTTCTGCGCCACCGGCGCGCCCGCCGGCCAGACCTCGACGCTGGGTGACGAGCGCCGCACCAACCCCTACCTGCAGACGACCGACCTGATGGCCTTCATGGCGCGCGCCCTGCACCAGAGCCGCCACCCGGACTACTACGCCCAGATGACCGAGCTCAACCGCGCCGGCGTTCGCCTGGCGGGACGCGAGCTGCCGCCCGTGCGCGCGATGACACCCGGCGAAGTGGCCGAGGCGTGTGCCCGGGATGCGGTCGTGGTCGACGTGCGCGCCGGTCGCGATTTCGACCGGGAGCACATTCCGGGCAGCCTCTGCGTCGGCCTGGGCGGCGCCTTCAGCGCCTGGGTCGGCTGGCTGGTGCCGCGAAAGCGACCCATCGTGCTGACCGGTGGCAGCGATCGCGAGCATGAGGACGCGCAGCGGCAGCTCTTCCGGATCGGCTACGACCAGGTCCTGGGTGCCCTCGACGGCGGCGTCGACGCCTGGCGCGCGAGTGGTCGCGAGGTGGGCCGCTTCGAATCCGCCGAGGTCGCCGAGCTCGCGACCTGGATCTTGAGCGGGGAACGCCTGACCGTCCTCGACGTGCGCAACGAGGACGAGTGGGTGCACGGCCACGTCCCGGGCGCGCTGCGAGTCCACGTGGCCGACGTCCCCCATCACGCCCATGAGCTGGCTCACGACGCGCCGGTCGCCGTCTACTGCGCCGCCGGCTACCGGTCCGCGATCGCAGCCAGCCTGCTCGGCCAGGCCGGCCTTCCCCATGTGGTCCACGTCGACGGTCCGCTGAGCGACTGGAAGCGGCTCAACCTCACGGAGACCATCCCCGGATAGGCGCCGTTTCCGCACACCCCGTGCCTACGTGCGGCGTTTTGGCGACGGGGTGTGCAGAAACGCCGGTCCTTGCTTTACGGCACCACGGGCAGCAGCACGTGCGAGGGGTGCTCGGCGTCGTGGTGGATGGTGACGTCGGCGGGGATGGCAGGGCCGCTCACCCCCAGCGGACCGCCCGTGTTGGGGTTGAGGTCGAACCGCGGATAGTTGCTGCTGCTGACGTCGAGGCGGATGCGGTGACCGCGGCCGAACAGATTGCTGGTCGGGGCGAGCACGACCTCGACCTGGTAGACCTCGCCCGGCGTCATCAACTCGGCGTGTGATCGATCGTTCCGGTATCGCAGGCGCAGGATCCCGTCCTGCAGGTTCAGCGCGTACCCGTCCGGATAGTCGGCACCTGGCGGGTAGACGTCGATCAGCTTCGCGGTCAGATCGGTGTCGAGCACGCTGGCCGAGACCCAGACTCGCACGCTGAGCGGCCCGGTCACCTCGGTCTCCTGAGGCAGCGGCTCGGTCTGGAACGAGAGCACGTCGTGCCGCGCGTTGAGCGGGAGCCTGTCCTCGCAGCCGAAAAGGCCCGGCCGACCGCGCTGATCGAACCCGCCGGGCGGCATCACCGTGGTCGCGGCGGAGATGCTGCCGCCGATCGTCGGCACCGGGTGTTCGGGATCGTAGCGGTAGGTCTGCGAGCTGGGGCCGGCGGGAGGCGTGTCGACGCGCAGCGATCCGTCCGGCCACAGGTGGTACGCGGTGGGCTGCGCCCGTCGCAGCGGCCACTCCTCCTCGTCCCGCCACCGCCCACCGTGGTCGAGCCGTCCGCTCGGCAGCCTGCGACCGCTGCCCCCACCCATCACGAACAGCCGGACCGGGGGGCCTTCGAAAAACCCCGAGTCGAGACCTCGCAGGGCGGCGTCGAAAAACCGCAGACGGTACCCGTCGTAGTCGTCGAGGGGCGCGTCGATCCCGAAGTCCGCGTCGCCCGACCAGCTCTCGCCCAGCGTGGCGACGCCGTGGGTCCAGGGACCGATGATCATGCGCACCGGCCCTCGCTTGCGGCGTCCCAGCTCGACGAAGTTGTCGACGGTCGCGCGCGTGTAGGTGTCGTACCAGCCGCTGAGGAGACACACGGGAACGTCCGCGTACTCGTCGTAGTGCTCTTCGATGCTGTAGCCGCGCTGCTTCCAGTAGTCGTCGTAGTCGCCGTGGCGCACCACGTCGAGCACCCAGCGCTCGATCGAGGGGAAGTTGCGCAGGATGGAGACGCCCGGCTTGAGCGGGGTGCGGCGGAGCCAGTCCTCCGCCGCATCGGATTCGGCGCGGGCGGCCGCGCGGAGCATCGGGTCACGGAGCGCCTGCGGTGATTCCGCGGCCATCATGAGCGCGTAGACCAGGAAGCGGAGCTCGGCCGCGCCGCCCTGGCGCATGGAGCCGGTGTGATAGTTCGACATCGCCTCAGAGGCGAAGACGGCGGCCAGGTGGGGAGGGGCGAGCGAGGCGAGCGCATGCTGGTCGCTGCCGGAGTAGGAGAGACCGACCGTCCCCACCTTGCCGTTGGACCACTCCTGCGACCCCAGCCACTCGACGGTGTCGTAGCCGTCCTCGGCCTCCAGCGCGAAGGCGTACCACTCGCCCTCCGAGTCGTAGCGCCCGCGGACGTCCTGGACGGCGGCGGCGTATCCGTGGCGGCAGAAGAACTTGGCCGCGGCCACCGTACCCAGCCCCTGCCGGCTGTAGGGGGTGCGCTCGAGGATGGCCGGGAACCGGCCGGGCGCGCGACTGTCCGCCGACCGCGGGGAGGTAGAGGTCGGTGGCCAGGCGGCACCCGTCCCGCATCGTTACCATCACACCGCGCTCGGCGTGGACGTCGTAGGTGGCCGTCGATCCCTGCCGTTTCGTCATTACTCCCTCCCCTGCACAACTGACGCCGTGCCTGCACACCTCGAGGCGCCCTCGCGTCCGAAGTATGGAGAAACGGTGCGGTTCAGCGGGGTAGGCCGGGGAATCACAACGAGCGGTGACACGAAGTCAGTGTTACGCTGAAACCGTGCTGCGAAACGTCACCATCACGCTGGACGAGGAGACCGCACACTGGGCCAGGGTCCAGGCAGCCCACCGGAATCTGAGTGTCTCTCGGTTCGTCAAGGGGCTGCTCGAGGCGCAGATGCGCGCCGACGAGTCTTACGAGCGGGCGATGGCGTCCTACCTTGCGCGCCCGTCGCGGGCGCTGTCCCGTGCGAACGAGGCCTACCCGAGTCGCGATGAGCTCCACGATCGAGCCGGTCTTCGTTGACACCAACGTCCTCGTGTACGCACGGGACACACAGAACGTGGAAAAGCACCGTCAGGCTGGCGAATGGATGCGATTTCTGTGGCAGACCCGGCGTGGCAGGCTGAGCGCTCAGGTCCTCAACGAGTATTTCGTCACGGTGACCAGGGAGCTCTCGCAATCACTCACCGACGTTGAGGCGCGCGACGAAGTTCGGGAGCTCATGGCGTGGGCCCCTGAGCCGGTGGATCACGATCTGATGGAGCGAGCCTGGGTGGCCGCCTCGAGCTGGCCGCTGAGCCATTGGGACGCGCTCATCGTCGCCGCCGCCCAGCGCGCCGGCTGCACCTACCTGTTGACGGAGGACCTGCAGACCGGGCAGCGCTTTGGTGAGCTCCAGATCCTGAGCCCTTTCTCCTCTTCACCACCGGCCCTGTTTTGACGCGAGCGCTGATGCGCGCACTGACGCGAACCGCTACCGGGAGCACACTGCCGATGTCTGGAGCGAAGCGTAAAGGGCCCGCTCGAAGTCCCGGTAGAGCTCCATCGACGGCGGCGTCACGAAAGGGAGGAACTGGGAGTAGGTCGACGCGGCGATCCCGGTCGTGCGGTCGATCCAGAAATGGGTGTTGGCGAGGCCGTCCCAGGCCCCGCTGAAGGCTCGCCGCCGGCCCGGGACGTCCAAGGTGTTGAGCAGGACGCCGAAGCCGTACTTGTTCCCCGTCCCCAGCGGGAAGGTGTCGGTCGACCGCGGGTCGGCCGTCGCCAGCTCCGCCGGTACCTCCAGGTCACCGATCTGGTTCATGAACATCTGCTCGACCGTCTGCTCGGAAAGAATCCGGGTCCCGTCCAGTTCCCCGCCCCGCAGGATCGCCCTCTCCAACTTGATGTAGTCGCGTGGCGTCGTGTAGAGGCCGTGCCCGCCCGACCAGTACTCCGGGTTCTGGGCGGTGTCGAAGTCGGTGGCCGCCCATCCCCCGCCGTCCGCCTGGCGGTGCACGGGCACGCTGTCCGCCCGCTGGGTCGGCGTCATGCGGTAGGCCGTCTCGGTCATGCCGAGGGGTCCGAGGACCCGCTTCAAAACTGCCACGTCGAGGGTCTCGCCGGCCACCGCCTCGATCACGCGGCCCAGCCAGTCGAGATTGATCCCGTACTCCCAGGCCGTTCCCGGGTCGTGCACCATCGGCGCGTCGAAGCTTTTCATCAGGCCGGCCCTGACGTTGGGGGTTCCGGTCGCCCGCTCCCAGCGGACGATGTCGGCGTTCCAGAACCAGTAGCTGAACCCGGCGGTGTGCGTCATCAGCTGACGGACCGTGGCCGGCGTGGCCGGGGCCCGCAGCCGGGGATGGTCACCGTCCCACCCGTCCAGCACCTGAACCCGGGCGAAGTCGGGAGCGTAGCGCTCCACCTGCGCGTCGAGATCCAGCAAGCCCTGTTCGACCAGCTGGAGAGCGACGCTGGTGGTGACGAGCTTGGTCATCGACATGACCCGGTAGTGGCTGTCGAGCCCCACCACGGCGCCAGGCTCCGCACCGGCCACCCTGGCTCCGGCACCGCCCTCGAAGATGACCGCGTCGCGGTCGGCAGCGATCGCAGCCACGTTGGGCACCGCCCCCGCCGCGACCGCGTCGAGGAGGACCTGATCCACCGACGGCGCGCTGGGTGACATCGGAGTCTCCTTCCGGAAACCGGAGGCCGGGCCGCCTGAGGGCCGAACCATAGCAGCGCGACCTTCCGAGGACGGCCTGGCCCGGACCGCGGGGACAGGACTCCGGGCCGCGCCGCGGAACAAAGTGGCGGTGAGCTCGGTACGTGCCGCCGTATGGCCCTCACTCCTCCCGCCGCCCATGTCGACCTCCTCGAACGGCCGCTGCTCGCGAGCTTCGCCACCGTCCGTGCCGACGGTGCGCCGCAGCTGAACCCGATGTGGTTCCTGTGGGACGGCGAGCGGGAGGTGTTCAGGCTCACCCACACCAAAGTCAGGAGCAACTATCGCGTGCTGCAGTCGGACAAGCACGTGGCGCTCCTGATCGTCGACCCCGACGCCGACCAGCGCTATCTGAGCGTGCGCGGCGCGGTGACCGACATCCAGGACGACCCCGAGGGCGATTTCTTCAAGCGGCTGCAGACCCGCTACGAGGGCCATGCGGACCCCGTCGTCCCCGACCGGGCGGTGCGCGTCATCCTCACCATCACGCCCGACCACTTCCGCGCGCAGTAACCCGGCGGCGGAACAAGTCGGGCCGCCTGCCAGTAGGAGGTTGCCGATGGCAGCCACTCCCCCCGCGTCGCACGTCGACCTCCTCGAGCGCCCGCTGTTCGCGAGCTTCGCCACCGTGCGCCCCGACGGCGCTCCCCAGGTGAACCCGATGTGGTTCCTGTGGGACGCCGACCGGCAGGTGATCAAGCTCACGCACACCAAGGTCCGCAGCAACTATCGGGCGCTGCAGCGGGAGAAGCGGATCGGGCTCTGCTTCATCGACCCCGACGACGGTTATCGGTACCTCACGCTGCGCGGCACCGTGACCGACATCCAGGACGACCCCGAGGGCGACTTCTACAAGCTGCTCCAGCGGCGGTACCGCGGCCGGGAGGACGCCCAGGTCGCCGATCGGGCGGTGCGCGTCATCCTCACCATCGATCCCGAGAGCTTCCGCACCTTCGGGTAACCGGCGTTCCGGTCAGCCGATGACGAGCGAGGTCGCGCCGTCGATCCAGACCTCGCTGCCGCTGATCGCCGACGCCCGTGGCGAGAGCAGGAAAAGCGCCAGCTCGGCCACTTCCCGAGGCTGGTGCGGGCGCCCGCCCGTGAGTGGTATCGCGGGACGGTCGAACCGCACCGGGAGATGGATCTGGTCGAGGTTGCGTGGAAAGGTGCTCTCCTGGATCTGCGTGTCGACCCAGCCCGGGCAGATGGAGTTGACCCGGATCCGGTGCTCGCCCAGCTCCACCGCCATCTTGCGGGCGAAGGTCTGCTGTGCCGCCTTGGTGCAGGCGTAGGCGGTACTTCCGGGGCCGGACCAGATCCGGGTCCCGTGAACGGAGGCCGTGACCACCCCGGCGCCGCCCTGCCGCTTGAGCCAGGGCACCGCGTAGCGGAAGGTCAGGAACGTCCCCCTCAGGTTGACCGCCACCGTGCGGTCCCACTCCTCCGGCTCGAGATCGTCGATCGGTGCCCACACCCCGTTGATGCCGGCGTTGGCGGCCACCAGGTCGAGATGGCCGAGGCGCTCGCCAAGCCGGTCGATCGCCTCGCGCATCTGCGCCGGCTCGGCCACGTCCGCCGTCAGCGCCACCGCTTGGCCGCCTGCCTCGGTGATCGCCGCCGCCGTCGCGTGCGACCGCTCCGCCTGCAGGTCGAGCGCACCCACCGTCGCACCCTCCTCCGCCAGGCGGAGCGCGATCGCCTTCCCGATGCCGGCGCCGGCGCCGGTGACCAGAGCGACCTTGCCCTCGAGCTCGTTCATACCTTCTCCTCAAGCTGCGTGCCGAGCCGCTGCACCTCGTCGACCAGGAGGTCCAGGTCGCTCTCCCGGGTGGCGTCGCCGAGGATGCAGGCGCGAAGCCAGAACCGGCCGTCGAGCTCGGCCTGGGTGACGAACACGCGGCCTCCCTCCTGCAGGCGGTGCATCAAGCGCTGGTTCACCTGGTCGGAGCCGCGTCGACGAAAGCAGACGATGGAGAGCGGAGGCTCCTCGAACAGCTCCAGGTCGGGCACCGCACGCACTCGCGCCGCGAGGGCCCGCGCCAGGTCGACGCCGTGCCGGATGTGGGCGGCGACGCCGGCCCGCCCGGAGGCGGCCAGCACCATCCAGAGTTTGAGCGCCCGAAAGCCGCGCGTCTGCTGGAAGCCGAACTCACTGAACCACGGCAGCCCGCCGAAACCCTGGTCGGGTTCGGTGCGCAGGTAGGCCGGGACCAGGCTGAAGGTGGCGCGCATGACCGCGGCGTCTCGGATCAGGACCGCCCCGCACTCCACCGGAACCGAGAGCCACTTGTGCGGGTCGAGAGCCAGGGAATCGGCACGCTCCAGGCCCCGGAAGCGCTCCGCGCCACGGGGGTCCAGCACCCCGAAAGCACCGTACGCCCCGTCGACGTGGCACCAGAGCCCCTCCTCCTGGCAGAGGTCCGCGATCTCGTCGAGGGGATCCACAGCACCGGTGGCGACCGTGCCCGCGGTCGCGGCGACGCAGAACGGGTGGAGTCCCGCCGCGCGGTCGGCCGCGATCGCAGCCCGCAGCGCCGGCACCGGCAGCCGGCAGTCGCGGCCGGCCCGGATGACGCGCAGGTTCTCGCTTCCCAACCCCAGGAGCTCGACGGCCTTGCGCAGCGACGAGTGGCCCTCGCTCGATTGATAGAGGACGAGCCGGGGACCTGACCCCTGCAGGCCCTGGGCGCGCACGTCGCGACCCAGCCGATCCATCGCCCGGTGCCGGGCCACCGCCAGGGCGGTCAGAGACGCCATCGAGCCACCGCTCAGGAGCAGTCCCGCCGAACCCTGGGTCGGGAATCCGACCAGCTCCATGAGCCAGCGGATCACGGCGTGCTCGAGGTAGATCGCCGCGTGGTCGCCGCCGGCGCAGCTGGGATCGAGGGCGGCGGCGAGCAGCTCGCCGGCGATCGCCACCGGCTGCGGCGGCGAGTTCACCCAACCGAAGAACCGCGGGTGCCCGTTTCCCATCGGGTGCGACAGGACCCGTTCACGGACGCTGTCCAGCAGGTCCTCCGGATCCGTCGCGGTCTCCGGCAGCGGCTGCTGGAGCAGCGCCGCGCGCTCGGCCGGCGTCATGGGGCTGAAGACGGGTCCCTCGGGCAGCGCGGCGAAGTGGTCCGCGGCGAGGTCGACGGCGCGATGCGCGAGGGCTCGAAAGGCGTCGGGATCGAGTGTCGGTCCGCCCGTCATCGAGACCGCTCGGCCAGCGCCTCGACCAACCGCGCGTTCTCCTCGGCGGAGCGGACGGTGATCCGCAGGTGGCCGGGGAGCAGGGGATGTTGAGCCAGGTTGCGGACCACCATCCCGCGTCTCTCGAGATGGTCGTACACCGACTGGGCCTCGTCCGGCGTTCCCCAGCCGGTGAGCAAGAAGTTGGTCACCGATGGATGCACGGTCGCCCCCAGCTCCCGCAGCGCGTCCGCCAGCGGCTCCCGCTGCTGCAGCACCCGCCCCACGTTGGCGCGCATGCCGTCCAGGTCGCCGAGCGCCAGCGCTCCCAGGTGAGCGGTGACGCGGCTGACGCTGTTGGGAGGTCGCACCCGGTGCATCAGATCCACGACCTCGGGCGCCGCGACCGCCCACCCGAGGCGCATCCCGGCCATGCTGAACGCCTTGGACATGGTGCGGACCACGATCACATTCGGGTGGTCCGCGATCAGGTCCACCGCCGAACGCCCGGCGTATTCCGCGTAGGCCTCGTCGACGACCACGATGCAGGGAGCCTCCGCGACCAGCCGGCGAAGGAGGCCGGGCGGGGTGGCGGTCCCGGTCGGACTGTTCGGATTGCAGTGCCAGAGGAGCTTGGCGCCGCGCGCGGCCTCCAACGTCGCCGGCAGGTCGGGGACGAAGCCCGCCCCGAGCGGCACCTGGCGCAGCACGCCCCCCATCTGGGCGGTGACGATCTTGTACATGGAGTAGGTCGGCGGGGTGAGGACGGCCACGTCGCCGTTGTCCAAAAACGTCTTCGAGACGATGTCGAGGACCTCGTCGGCGCCTGCCCCGACCACGATCTGGTCCGCTCCCACGCCGCAGTACCGCGCCAGGAGAGGTGTCAGCTCCGCGTAAGCGGTGTCGAAGTACTCCTGCGGCATCGCCTCCCGCCGCGACTCCTCCATCGCCTCTTCCCAGGCCGGGGGCGGAAAGGGGGAGGTGTTGAGGTCGAAGCGCACCACCCGCGTCGGCGTCAGCCCGTGACGCCGCGCCACCTCCTCGGTCGAGAGCTCCCATTCGTACGGCTCGAACTGCCGGACGGTTGCACGCGCAAGCGAGGCCACGTCGGTCACCGGCCAAGTGTATCCAGGCGCCGAGTTAGGGCGATTGGTGCACCAACACCCACTCGCCGGGGCCCGATGGGGCGATTGGTGCACCAACGGCCCAGGCGGGAGTTTCAGTGGACGGTCTGGGCGGCGGCGGCCTCCATCTCGGCGATCAGCGGCGCCGGCCAGCGTCCGCCGCAGAACGCGGTGTCCGATGCCACCCGCCCATCGTGAAGGCGAAGGACGTGTGCCTGATGGACCATGTGCGGGACGCCGTCCTCTTCCCAGGTGAGCGTGAACTCGACCAGCTCGCCACCCGGGATCGGGATGCGGCGGAGATCCCGGAACGAGCCCGGGTCCGCGTACCAGTGGGAGAGCTCGGTGTGCACGGCAGAAGCGCCCCGGGTGCTGAACCTCCAGTTCGGCACGGTGGCGTCGAGGATGGCGTCGTCAGCGAACACGCCCGGCGGAACCGCACCGGCTTCGATCCCGGCGAGCAGTGAATCGATCGCGTCCATCACGCCCTCGTCAACCCTTGACGTAGGCGAGCTTCTCGGCGACCTTGCCGTCCCGCACCCGGAACAGGTCGACGCCGCGTATGTGCCCGCCGTCGAAGTTGTAGCGCCAGCGCTGTACCACCCGGTCGCCGGCGAGGATCGTCTCCTCGACCTCGAAGTGCGAGCCGGGATCGGCGAAGATCGGGGCCCAGGCGGCCCGGATCGCGTCGGCGCCGACACAGGGCGTGCCATCCGGTGCGGGCCCGGTGGCGTCGAAGAGGCAGTCGTCGGTGACCATGGAGAGGGCGGCGTCCAGGTCGTGGGCGGCCCAGGTCGCCCCGAACGCCTCCACCACGCTCAGCGCCTCCGCCTCTCCGACCTGTCCCGAAGTGTCGGAGCCCCGATGCTCGGTCTGCTGCATGCCACGCCTCCTGGATGCATTCGCGTTAGGCCACGCCGGTGGACTCCAATTCTGACTTACTAGTAGGTTAAATGTCAACGTACCGAACGGGACGGGCTAAGCTGGCGCAAAGGAGGGCAGCATGGCGGTCCGCAGGAACGGGGAGACAGACACGGCGTCAGCGATCCTGGACGTCGCCGAGCGGTTGGTGCAGACCCGTGGCTTCAACGCCTTTTCGTACGCCGACGTCGCCACCGAGCTCGGGATCACCAAGCCCGCCCTCCACTACCACTTCCCCGGCAAGGCAGAGCTTGGGCAGGCGCTCCTGGCCCGCTACACGACCCGGTTCATCGACGCCCTGGAGGCGATCGACGCCGGCACCAGCGGCGCCGCGAGCAAGCTGGAGCGGTACGTCGACCTCTACGGCCGGGTGCTCGCGCAGGAGCGGATGTGTCTCTGCGGGATGCTCGCCTCCGACTACGACACGCTCCCGAAGCCGATGCGGCAGGCGGTGACCAGCTTCTTCGACCGCAACGAGACCTGGGTCTCGGGCGTGCTGGACGAGGGCCGGTCCGACGGAACCCTACGAGTCGACGGCGCGTCCCGGGAGGTGGCCGAGATGATCATCGGGGCTCTCGAGGGAGGGATGCTGGTGGCGCGAACGCACCGCGACCGCCACCGCTTCGACGGCATCACCAAGCGGCTCCTCGCAGACGTCGTCGCGCAGCCCGGGGCGCCGCAGCCCGCCCCATAGGGTCACGTAGAGGGCTGTTGGTGCACCAACAGCCCTCTACGCGGCGCCAGAGTGGGCCATCGGTGCACCGACGGCCCACTTGAAGACGACGGGGATCAGGCCTCGGCCGAGACTCCGAGGCCGATCGGGCAGCTGACCCCGGTCGCATGGTTCGGGCAGTAGCCGTTGGGCACCCGGATCAGGTACTGCTGGTGGTAGTCCTCGGCGTAGTAGAACTCGCCGGCCGGCTCGATCTGCGTCGTGATCTGTCCCCGCCCGGCCTTGCTCAAGGCCTCCTGGAACATCTCCTTCGACTGCTCCGCCTCGCGTGCCTGCTCGGGGCCGTGGGTCACGATCAGCGAGCGGTACTGGGTGCCGACGTCGTTGCCCTGACGCATACCCTCGGTTGGGTCGTGGTTCTCCCAGAACACCTTGAGCAGCTGCGCGTACGTGATCCGGCTGGGATCGAACGCGACCTGCACCACCTCGGCGTGCCCGGTGCGGCCGCTGCAGACCTCTTCGTACGTGGGGTTGGGCGTGTACCCGCCCGCGTACCCGACCGCGGTGCTGACCACCCCGGGCAGGTTCCAGAACAGCTTCTCAGCCCCCCAGAAACAGCCCATGCCGAACGTGGCCAGCTGCGTGCCCTCGGGGAACGGTCCCTTCAGCGTGGCATCCAGCACGAGGTGCCCGTCCGGCACCTCGATCGGCGTCGGGCGGCCCGGGAGCGCATTCTCCGGTGAGGGCATCTGGGACTTTGTCTTCGACCAGAACATTCGCGGTTTCTCCTCCTCGCTATGCCGTGGGCTTGTCCGGATCCGCCGGGTTGAAGTCGAGGGCCAGGCTGTTCATGCAGAAGCGGTCGCCACTCGGGGTCTGCGGGGCGTCATCGAAGACGTGGCCCAAATGCGAGCCGCAGCGCCCGCATTTGACCTCGGTGCGGACCATGAAGAGCGACCGGTCGCGCTCCAGGTCGACGGCGTCCTTCGAGATCGGCTCCCAGAAGCTGGGCCAGCCACTGCCCGACTCGAACTTGGTGTCGGATCGAAACAGTGGGTTGCCGCACGCCCGGCAGCGAAAGATGCCGGTGCGGTGCTCCTGCAGCAGAGGCCCGCTGCCGGGACGCTCGGTGGCCGCCTGCCGGAGCACCGCGAACTCCGCCGGGGACAGCTCGGCCCGCCACTCGGCCTCGGTCTTGACGACCTTGTCTTCCATATCGCTAGTCATACGTTTCTCACCTTTTGTTCGCACGCGCAGACCTTGCGCGGCGGGTTATATGTACTGGAACCGCGGTGGCACGCTCCGCGTTCCCGAGTTCGATCGCTGGAGGAGCCAGACCCATGTCCGTCGACCACATCGTCTACGCGGTACCCGACCTCGACCAGGGAGTCGCGACCATCGAGCAGCGGCTGGGGGTGCGCGCCGCACCGGGCGGCCGGCACGAGTCGACCGGATCTCACAACGCGCTCCTGGGATTGGGCGGCGCCGGCTATCTGGAGATCATTGCCCCAGACCCGGCCAATCCAAACCCTCCACATCCGCGCGCCTTCAACCTCGATGAGGGCGGTGCGCCCAGGCTGGCGGGATGGGCGACCCGTTCGACCGCCATCGACGACACGGTGGCGCGCGCCCGTGGCGCCGGCTACGATCCGGGACCGATCCAGGACCTCAGCCGGCGCCGCCCGGACGGAGTGCTGCTCGAGTGGCGCCTGACGAGAAGCGCCTCCGGCGGTGAGTTCGTGCTGCCGTTCGTGATCGACTGGGCCGACGCGCAGCACCCCTCGACGACGTCGCCCCAGGGTGCGGTGCTGCGCCGGCTCGCCATCGAGCACCCGGACCCGGATCGCATCGCGCGGGCACTGGCCGCGCTGGGTGTCGACGTCGAGGTGCGCCAGGCGTCCAGGCCGGCGCTGGTGGCCACCGTCGAAACGCCGAGCGGCGACACCGTCGAGCTGCGCTGACACCCCTGAGTGCCGGCACCCAGGCCTCTCCCGAGCGTGCCACCAGTCCCGAGTGCCGGCACTCGGGCCCTTGCGCGGCCTGCGGGGGTCCCGAGCGCCGCCACCCGGGGTGGTCACGCCGGCTGCTTGACCGCGTCGAAGAATCGGGGAAGCACCTCCTCGGTGAGCCGTTTGAACTGCCCGCGCTGGTCGAAGCTGGTGATGCGCAGGGTGATCTGCGTCGCACCCAGCTCCGCGATGCGCACCAGGTGCTCGACCGCCTCCTCCGGCGACCCGGCCGCCACCCATTCCTCCACCAGCTCCCGCGAGAACTCCTGCGGCTGGTAGTAGGTGTCGAGGAAGCGCTTGGACTCGTCGACGGCGAACTCCCGGTCCTCGTTGATGTTGACGTTGTGATAGATCGAGAGCGGGAACTGCTCCGGGTCCTTGCCCGCTTCGGCGACCAGCCGTTTCAGCTCCGGGATGCGCCACCCGAGCTCCTCCAGCGAGCTGACCGAGGTCTGCCAGCCGTCGGCATGAATGGCGGCCCGGCGCAGCGTGCGGACCACCAGCTCCCGCTCTCCGTAGGCGTTGTTCGCGAACCAGATCGGCGGGTGCGGGCGGGCGGCCGGTTTGGGATCGATGGAGACGTGCTCGAACCGGTACTGCCGGCCTGAGTAGGAGACGTCGTTCTCGGTCCACAGCCGGCGCAGAATCTGCGTCCACTCGATCAGGCGCCGGACGCGATCGCGGTTGGTGAGCCCGTACAGCTCACCTTCCACGATCGCGCCGGGCTGTTCGACGAGGCCCGTGCAGGCGATCAGGATGGTCCGGCCGCCGGAGATGAGGTCCAGGCTGGCCCACTGGTACGCGAGCAGCACCGGGTCGCGAAGCGGGTAGCTGGCCATGCAAGCCGGGCCCAGCTGGACGGTCCGGGTGCGCGCCGCGACCGCCGCCAGCAGCGAGATCGACTCCAGCCGGGGCTTGCCGAGCAGACTGTCGCCCACCCAGATGGCGTCGAACAGCCCCGAGCGATCGGCCGCCTCCGAAAGGTCGAGCATCTCCTCGACGGTGGTGACGCCGAACAGCACGCCGCGGTTCGGCAGGGTGAAGCTCACGCGAACGGCCATGCGTCCCTCCAGCTAACAGTCCCGGTTTCGCGCGAAACCGGGCTCATGACACCATTCATAGTCCCGGTTTCACGTGACAACGGGATCCAGCTCCTGCGAGGCGATGGCAGCCCCTTCCACCAGTGAGCCGAGTTTGGCCCAGGCGATGTCGGGGTCGACCTGGCTCAGCCCGGCGAAGGTGGCGAACCCGCAGTCGACCCCCGCCATCACGCGCTCGGGCCCGACCGCCGAGGCGTACCGAAGCAGCCGCTGCGCCACCACGCGTGGATGCTCGATGAAGTTGGTGGTCGAGTCGATGACGCCCGGGATCAGGCCCCGTCCCTCGGGCAGGGTGACCGACGACCAGACCTCCCACTCGTGCTCGTGGCGGGGATTCGCCGCCTCGACCGAGATCCAGGCCGGACGCGCCGACAGCACGATGTCCACCATCTCCCGAAGCTCGACGTCGCGGTGGTGCGGGCCTTCGTAGTTGCCCCAGCAGACGTGGATTCGCAGCTGCTCCGGCGGTAGCCCCTCAAGCGCCCAGTTCAGCGCCTCGACCGCCTGCGCGGCGCCGCGCCGGAAGTCCTCGAGCGGTCGCCCGGCGTAGACCGTGTTGCGAGCCGACGCCAGGTCGGGCGCGTCGATCTGCAGCGTCAGACCGGACTCCACGATCGCCCGGTATTCGGGCCGCATCGCCCGGGCCACCGCCCATACGTACTCCTCCTCGGTCGGGTAGTACTGGTTCTCGAAAAAGCGGGCGATGACTCCCGGTGAGGCCGCGGTCATGAAGACCCCCACCGGTGCCGGCGAGGCGGGGGCGACGGCGGCCTGGAGGCGCGCGATGTCCCTGCCGACCGCTCCTGGGTCTCGCAGCGCGACCGGGCCCACGCAGGCGAGGTTCATGCGCGCCGCCCCCAGGTCACCGGCGAAGAGCCGGCGCATGTAGGCGGGAAACTCCGCCAGGTCCGCCATCGGACGGCCCTTGCCCTCACCTCCGAACCCCTCCAGGCGGTCCGCGACGTAGGTCGCGTAGCTCACCTTGCCGACCTCGCCGTCGTTGATGACGTCGAGGCCGGCCGTGACCTGGCGCTGGACGATCTCCGCGGTCGCGCCGGGAAGGCGCGCCTCGAAGGCGGCTTCGTCGATCGGCTCGCCGCGGGAGTGCCGCTGCAGCACGTCCTGGACATCGGCCGGGCGGGGCAGGCTTCCGGTATGCGTGGTCAGAATCCGGCGACGATCGGGCATCGGCTCTTCCTCTGGGGTAACTCCCGTTTTCACGCGAAACCGGGCTTATGGCATCGTCCATAGTCCCGGTTTCGCGCGAAAACGGAGGTATGCGGGGCGGGGAGGTGTGCGAGGAGAGGGGAGGTGGGGAGAGAGTGGGAGTGAGATGGGGTTACTGCCAGCGGAACGTGAGCGCGGCGCCCCCCAGCCCGACTGCCGCCCAGACCGCGAGGACCAGCGCCGCCACCCAGGGGACGCCGCCGGACCCGGAGAAGGCGCTTCGCAGCCCCTCGGTCAGAGCGGTGATCGGGAGCACCGACGAGATCGCCTCGAGCCACCCCGGGAAGAGCCGAATCGGGATCGCCACCCCACCCAGCACCAGCAGCAGCAGGTACAGCAGGTTGGCGGCGCCGAGCGTCGCCTCCGCGCGGAGGGTGCCCGCGAGCAGCAGGCCGAGCCCGCTGAACGCGATCGTGCCGAGCAGCAGGAGCGGGATCGCGACACCCCACCCACCGCCGGGCCGCCAGCCGAGCAGGAGCGAGATCACCACCAGCACCACGATCTGCAGCAGCTCGGTGACGAGCACCGCGAGCGTCTTCCCGGCCAGCAGACCGGTCCGTCCCAGCGGTGTCGCGGCGAGCAGCTTGAGCACACCGTAGCGGCGCTCGAACCCGGTGGAGATGGCCTGCCCGGTGAACGCCGCCGACAGGATCGCCAGCGCCAGCACGCCGGGCGCCACGAACGCGATGCGCGGTCCGGGGCCGAGATCCAGGATCGGCACCAGCGTGAAGAGCAGCAGCACCAGCACCGGGATCGCGAGCTGCAGCAGGAGCTGCTCGCCGTTGCCGAGCGTCGTGCGCAGCTGCACCCCGGCTGCCGCCGCCACCCGGCGCCAGAGCGGGGCGGCACCCGGAGCGGGGGCGAAGGAGAGCTCGGGCAGAGCGCTCACCTTGCCGCCTCCGTCAGCGCCAGGTATGTCTCCTCCAGACTGCGCCGGCCGTTCACCTCCAGCTGCTCGACCAGGATGCCGTGGTCCGTGCACCAGCGCGTCACCGCCGCCACCGCCTCCGGTCCGGCCATTCCCAGCAGCCGGTAGTGGCCGGGTGAGGGCTCGCTCGCCGTCCACGTACCGGGCAGCGCCGACGCCAGCTCGGCGACCGGCACCCCGGCCCGGGCGACGAAACGCAGACCGGGCTCCGCGCTCGCCGCGGCCAGCTCCTGCGGCGTCCCCGCGGCCACCAGCCGCCCGCGCGCGACGATCCGTACCTGGTCGCTGAGCCGTTCCGCCTCCTCCAGGTAGTGGGTCGTCAGCAGCACCGTGACGCCGTCCGTGCGGAGCCGCTCGAGCAGAGCCCAGGTCCGCTGCCGTCCCTCCACGTCGAGGCCGGCGGTCGGCTCGTCCAGGAACACCAGGCGCGGCCGTCCCACCACCGCCACCGCGAACGCCAGCCGCTGCCGCTCTCCGCCGGAGAGGCGGCGGACGCGGGTGCCCGCCACCGCCTCCAGCCCGAGCGCGGAGAGCAGCCGCTCGACCGGCAGCGGAGAGGCGTACTGGCGGGCGGCCAGCCGGAGCATCTCGACGCAGGCGAGGGTCGGATAGAGGCCCCCCTCCTGCAGCATCACGCCGACCTCGCTGCGGAGCCGGCGACCGTCGCGGGCGGGATCGCGCCCGAGCACGCGCGCGGTTCCCCCGCCGGGCCGGCGGAACCCCTCCAGGATCTCGATCGTCGTCGTCTTGCCGGCGCCATTGGGCCCCAGCAGCGCCGTCAGCGAGCCGGCCGGGACGGTGAGGTCGAGGCCGTCGAGCGCCGCCCGCTCCCCATACCTCTTACGCAGTCCGCTCACCTCGACCGCGAGCTCGCCCATCCCCCGAGTCTATGAAGGCGCCGGGCGGCGGACCGGCCACGAACGGCCGGGCGGCCGGGAGAGGATCCGGACAGACGCCGTGCCGTGCCGTACCGCGCCGTGTCTCAGCCGCCGAGCGGGGAGTGATTCACGAAAGACAGCATCAGCTGCCCGAGCTGCGGCGACCCGTTGCCACCGAAGGGTCCGTGGCCGGCCCCGGCGTAGGTGGCGAGCTCGACGCGCGAACCCTGGGCGCAGGTCGACCAGCTCTGCAGCGTCAGTGTGTCGTAGGTGCGCGTCGCGCTCGAAGTCGTGCAGGCGTCCCGCACCAGCCACCCGCTGACCTGCTGGAGCACGTCCTGGTAGGGGTTGACCGGGTCGTTGTCGCCGGTCACCTGGAGCAGCGGTACCGGCGCTCCCGGTGGACAGGCGCTCACCGGCAGCGCGGCGATGATCACGGCTCCGGTGACCAATCGTGGCTCCTGGCAGATCAGGTGATATGCCATCTTCCCGCCGTCGCTGTACCCGACCACGTACACGCGTGCCGGGTCGGCGCCGGGGATCGTCGCCGCCTCGTGGACGACGTCCGTCAGGAACGCCAGATCGTCCACACCGTGTGCGTTGGCCTCGGTGCAGCAGGCGCCGTCGTTCCACGACTCTTCGTACCCCGCCGGGTAGACCAGGATCGCCTGCGAGTCCGTCACCAGCGGCAGCAGGCCGTCGCGATCCTCCTCCGTCGTGATGTCGGCGTCGATGCCGTGGAGGAACACGAACACCGGCAGCTTGGTGGCGGCCGGCTTCTGCGGCTGGATCACCTCGTAGGTGCGCTGCAGGCCGCCGACCGGGATCGTGTGCATGGTGGCGACGGTGGCGGCTGCGACCGGAGAGGCGGCGCTGACCGTACCCACGATCGGCGTCGCTCTGGGACCGATCGCCTGCCCTGCTTCGGCAAAGACTCGCGGCGAAAGCTGCGCGCCGAGCGCGATGGCGAGGACGACCGCGAGGCCGGTCAGGCCGGCCCCGGCGCTCCAGGTCATCCGGTCGGGGCCGGCGACCCTGGCCGGCCTGAGGCGTGCGCGACCGGTCAGTACGACGCTGACCGAGCTGCCCCGCAGCCAGGTCGTCAGCAGCCAGGCCCCGCCGAGCAAGAGGGGCAGGCCGCACCCCAGCTCGAGCGCGATCGTCTTCGCCTCGTCGAGGCGCGGCAGCGGGCCGATGAGCCCGGCGAAGTAGGTCGCCGCCAGGGCCGCTTGAACGAGGAGCGGAACCAGGAGGTAGATGCCGGTGGACGCGTCCGCCCACCCGGAGACCAGGCGGACCAGCGGGCGGGGACGGCGCCGCGCGGCCCAGCGCATACCGAGCGCATAGAGTCCCGTCAGCGCGGCCAGGCCCGCGATCGCCGCCGCCGGCTGTATCGGCTGGGCGGCCCGGGCCGGCGTCAGGTGGCGCCACGCGATGTCGGAGCCATAGCTCGCTTCGCTGAGCACGATCGCTGCGATCACGCACGCGACGATCCAACCCAGATGGCGCCCGATCCAGACTCCGACCTCGTCTCGGTCGTCGACGAGGAGGGCGCCTACGACGAGGAACAGCACGTAGCTCGGCAGCAGCCTGGCGGCGCCGGCAAGCCAGCCAGGCGGGATCTCTGGAACCGGCAGGGGCCAGTGGACGCAGACGCTGATCGCGAGCTGCAGCACCAGGCTGACGAGGAAGACCGTCAGGTGCGCCCCGCGCGTCACCCGGATCAGCCACCGCACGGCCGGCATCAAAGCGCAGATCTGCACGGCGACCAGCACCAGGCCGAGCTGTGGGCGCGCGGACCCCGTCAGGAGATCTTGCGCGAATCCCGTGGCTGCCACCTGCAGTGGGCGCGGCCAGCCGCCGTCCGCGATGAAGTAGATCCCGGTCCACGTGACATAGGTGAGTACGGAAGCTCCGAGGCAGACGGCCCAGCAACGGGCAGCCGCCCTACCCACCAGCTCCCGGCAGGCGCCGAACAAGAGGACGGTGAAGAGCGCGACGAAGACCGGCCCGCCGGCCTGCAGCAGCACCAGGACGGCGCCCGACGCGACGCTCGGGACATTGATCGCCTGTGCGACGACCTGGGCGCTGACGACACCGGCGACGCCGGCGGCGACCATCAGGTCAAGAGGGTCCTGCCGCCGGGAGCGCCGGCGCCTCGTTTCCATGCCAAAAGGTCGCATGGCGTCCCCGCCCGGGGCCCCGACCCCCGCCTCATCGCCGAGGACGAGACGCCGATCCACAGGACCTACGCCAGCAGAAGCAGGGTAAGTGTTTGGCAAGCCCAATCCAAAAAGGAAGCAACGTCTGAGCACCCACGCTGTGGCCACGTCGCGCAGGACCACGACCCGTCACCTCATGTAACGCGGGATGGGGCGATGTCGTTGCGCGCCCGGGCGGCGTCCCCGAGCCGGTGGGAACGGGAAGCACCGGCCCGGGTCCCCCACCGTCCTCGGAGTCGGCCCTTGGTGCACCAATGGCCCACTTGTGCTGGCCGGAATGGGCAGTTGGCGCACCAATCGCCCTTTGCAACTCCACCGGCGTCTCACTCCCTCGACGGCGCCGCGAACGTCCCCGCACGCACGTCCTTCGCCGTCGCGCTGAGGCGGCGCGACTACCCTTCAGCTATGACCGACGTGCTGCCCGTCGCCAGAACGGAGAATCCCCACCCCACCAGTGCAGCGCGGCGCGCCGAGATCCTGGCCGCGCCGGGCTTTGGCACTCACTTCACCGATCACATGGTCCAGATCCATTGGGATCGAGCGCGCGGCTGGCACGACGCCGCCGTACTGCCGTACGCGCCGCTCGCCGTGGATCCGGGCGCGATGGTCCTCCACTACGCGCAGACCATCTTCGAGGGAATGAAGGCCTACCGCCAGCCTGACGGGTCGATCGCCGCCTTCCGGCCCGACCGCAACGCGGTTCGGTTCCGCAACTCGGCGCGCCGCCTGGCCCTGCCGGAGCTGCCTGAGGACCTGTTCCTCGAGTCGCTGCGGTGGCTGGTCCAGGAAGACCGGGACTGGGTGCCGCCCGCGGGGGGCGAGGAGTGCCTCTACCTGCGGCCGCTGATGTTCGGCACCTCGGCCGGGCTCGGCGTCCACCCGGCGGCGGAGGTCCTGTACCTGGTCATCGCCGCTCCCGCCACCACCTACTTCGCAGGCGGCAGCCTGAAGCCGGTCAGCGTGTGGATCTCGGAGGACTACGTCCGGGCCGCGCCCGGTGGCACCGGCGAGGCCAAGTGCGGCGGCAACTACGCCGGATCCCTGGCCGGCCAGGAGGATGCGCAGGCCAGGGGGTACGACCAGGTGGTCTGGCTGGACGCGGTCGAGCGCCGGTACGTCGAGGAGATGGGCGGCATGAACATCGCCTTCGTCTACGGCAGCGGGCCGAACGCGAAGGTGGTCATGCCGCAGCTCACCGGGACGCTGCTGCCCGGCGTCACACGGGACGCGCTGCTGCAGATCGCGCGGGACCTCGGGTACGGATCCGAGGAGCGCCGTATCACCGCTCAGGAGTGGGAGCAGGCGGTCCGAGCCGGCGACATCACGGAAACCTTCGCCTGCGGCACCGCCGCGGTGGTGACGCCGGTCGGCCGCGTCGGCCACGCCGGCGGCACGTTCACGATCGGCGACGGCGAGCCCGGGCCCACGACTATGCGCCTGCGCGACGCGCTCACCTCGATCCAGCGCGGCACCGCCGCCGATCCGCACGGCTGGCGGGTCCCGCTGGCGTGACGACGTACCGCTGGGAGATCTCGGCCCGCATCGCGGAGGAGAAGGTGCTGGCGGTGATTCGCTCGAGCGGTGCCGCAGAAGCCGTCGAGGTCGGCCGTGCGCTCGCCGAAGGCGGCATCCGTGTGCTCGAGGTGGCCTTCACCACGCCCCAGGCGCCGGAGGCGATCACCCGGCTCTCGCGGGACCTGGGTGATCGCGCCCTGGTCGGGGCCGGCACCGTCCTCGACGAAGCGAGCGCCGTGGCGGCAATCCGGGCCGGGGCCCGTTTCCTGGTCAGTCCCAATGTCGCCCTCGACGTGGTCCGGGCCGGCGGCCGCTACGGTGTTCCGGCCCTGCCCGGCGCCGCGTCCACCACCGAGATCCTGACCGCGCTGGAGGCCGGAGCCGACATCGTCAAGCTGTTTCCGGCCTCGGTGCTGGGTATCGACTACCTGAAGGCGATCCTGCCGGTGCTGCCGAGTGTCGCATTGCTGCCCACCGGTGGCATCACCGCCGAGACCGCGCCGCGGTGGCTCGCCGCAGGGGCGGTCGGCGTCGGGGTCGGCGGCTCCCTCACCCGCGGGGACGCGGACACCATCAGCGCCCGGGCGGCGGAGATGGTGGAGGCGGTGCGACCGGCGCATCTTGTCTGATGAGGGCGGGCTCCCGCTCGACGTGGTCACGCTGGGCGAGGCCATGCTCCGGTTCTCGGTGCGGGCCGGGGACCTGATCGAGACGGCGCCCGCCTTCGACGTCCACGTCGCCGGCTCGGAGGCGAACGTCGCCTTCGCCCTGGCCCGCATGGGGGTTGGCTCGGCCTGGGTGTCGGTGCTGCCGCCGAACGCGCTCGGGCAGCGGGTGGCGACCACCTTGCGCTCGGCCGGGGTCGACGTGGACTCGGTGGTCTGGACCCAGGGCCGCCTCGGCACCTACTTCGTGCAGCTGGGCAGCCCGCCCCGACCGACCACGGTGACCTACGACCGCGCCGACTCCACGATGGCGCTGGCCACACCCGAACAGTTCGACTGGTCGGTGCTCGACCGGGCCCGGCACCTGCATGTCTCGGGCATCACGTTCGCCGTCTCGGAGCGCGCCCGCCAGGTGGCCTCGGCTGCGGTGGTCGAGGCTCACCGGCGCGGCTGCACCGTCTCCCTGGACGTCAACCACCGCGCCCGGATGTGGTCCTCGGCCGAGGCGGCGCGGACGTTGGAGGCGCTGGCCGGAGCCGTCGACCTGGTCATCTGCAAGGGCCAGGACGCGAGCGACCTGTTCGACGCCCGCGGCGGCCCTCGCGAGGTCGCCGAAAGGCTCGGCGCACGGTTTCAGGCCCCGGCGGTGGCGTGCACCTGGGGCGCCGACCCCGCCACCCTGCTGCTGGGCAGCGAGTGGTTCGAGTGCCCCAGTCTGAAGGTCGACATCGTCGACCGGATCGGCGCCGGCGATGCGTTTGCCGCCGGTCTGCTGTGGGGTCTGGTGGAGAACACGCTGCCGCTCGGGCTGCGCCGCGGCGTGGTGATGGCGGCACTCTCGATGACCGTCCGAGGCGACCTGATGGATCTTCCCCGCACCGCGGTGGAGGCCGTGCTCGAGAGCACGGGCCGGGATGTGGACCGCTGACGGCGGATCGCACCGACCCGCCGGCATGCACCCCGCCTGCCCCCACTGATGGACTGACCCGATTCTGGCGCCGTCGGGCCGTCGCGCGAGCGTGCGGCGGGTAGCATGGCCCGCATCGCGGAGAACGTGATGCACGGGTGGGACACGTACGCAGAGGCCGGCCGGACGACCCGGCGGTGCGCCGGCGCGACTGCCGGCGATAGTGGGGCACGAAGGTCGCGCCGGCGCGCTCCGAGGGAGACGCACGACCATGGGTGATCAGTACTCGCCGCCGCCCGGCTCGGGCTGGGGGGCGCCACCCCCTCCCCCGGGGGACCTGGAGTCCGAACCCACGCAGGGTGCCGGAGACTGGCAGACGCCGCCGCCGGCCTCGACCGCGTGGGGTGCGGCTCCGCCACCGGCGGAGCCGCGGCAGCCCCAGGAGCCCCAACAGCCCGGGCTGGGGCAGCGCCTCGTCACCCTCTGCGTCGCAGCCGCAGCAGCCGCATGAGCCGGGGTGGGGCCCGCCTCCGCCACCGGGATCGCAGATGCACCAGCCCCAGGAGCCGGCCTGGGCACCGCCGCCGCCGCCGGCTCCCCGGTCGCGCCAGGCCGAAGGGGCCTGGGGTGCACCGCAGCAGCCGCCGGGAGGGAATCCCGATTGGGGCCCGCAACCGGCCCAGGGGTCGTGGGGCCAGCCCCAGGCCTATGCGGCCGCGCCCGCGTACGGTCCGCCCCCGCCATACGGGGCGCCGCCCGCGTACGGGGCGCCGCCGCCGTACGGGGCGGTCGCCCAGGCGCCGGCACCGGCTCACCGGCGCCGGCTCTGGATCATCCTGGGCGCGGTCGCGGCCGGGGTCATCGTGGTCCTGGTGGCCGGCGCCATCGGCGTCTACGCGCTGATCAATCGCGTGCCGCCCGCCAACGGGGCCACCGTCTCCACATCGTTCGTGCAGCTCAAGGTCGCCACGGGGTGGAGCGAGGCGCAGACCCGGGGCGGCGAGGTCGAGCTCAAGAACCAGGGCGACGGCGACATGCTGGTGGGGTACGGCAACTCCAAGCAGGACGGGATCTCCTCCGACGACACTGCGTTCAAGAACCTGCAGACGAACCTGATCGCGAACTTCGGTGGCGCGGTGAGCCAATGCGTCGCGCAGCATGGTCTGACGATCGGCGGCAAGTCAGGACAGGAGGCCGGCTTCCGCTACGACTTCCAGGGCACCGACCTGTGCGAGATCGCGTGGGTGGATGTCGTTTCGTCCTCCCGCTACTACTACTGGAACATCGCCGACGACTACTCGCGCCTGTCGGCCCTCCAGAACGAGAACGCCGCCATGCAGGAGACTGCGAGCTGGAAGGTGTAGCAGCGGCCGTGCTCGACCCGGCCTCGGACGGCGCACCCGGAGCCGGCGCGGCGTGGCCGGCGCGGCCGCGCCTGGGTGCGGAGACGAGCCCCATCTGAACGACACGGTTCGGTGACAACTCGGGCGTAGCGTTCCTCGCGTGCAGCGGCCAGAGGAGCGGGCGGCCCCGACTCCAGCACTCCACGCGCCGCCTCCGGGGCCCGCCCTGCCCGGTCCCGCGCCCGGCGCCGAGGCGCCCGCGCCGCCACCGGCGTGGCCACCCGCGGAACCCGGGGCCTACCTGCCCCCGGAGTGGGCGAAGATGCGGGCGGCCCGGGGGAACCCGCTCCGGATGCTGGCCACGTTCTGCCGGATCGTGGTCGACCCGCGCGCCTACGCGCGCGCCATCTACCTGTTCCTTTCCCTCCCCCTCGGAGGGCTGTATTTCGTGGTCCTCGTGGTGGGGGCGTTCTGCGGTGCGGCGCTCTCGATCGTCCTGGTCGGGCTCGTCCTGTGTGTCGTGACCCTGATCCTGGCTTACATCTTCGCCGCCTTCGATCGGGAGCTGGTCATCCATCTGCTGGGCGTCCCGGTGCCGCCGATCTCGACGCCGGAGCCGCTGGCGGTCTCCCCGGCGCGACGGCTGGTTCACCACCTGCGCCGCCGCAACACCTGGACCGGGATGGTCTACCTGTGCCTCCTCGCCCCGTTCGGCGCCGTCGCCTGGACCGTGGGGGCGGTCCTGATCGGCCTTCCGCTCGCGGGGGCCATCAGCGACTTCCGGTCGGTCGGTGGACCGCCGACCGTGTTCCCGCTCTTCTTCTCCTTCAATTTCCACCTGCTGCTGCTGATCCCCCTGGCCGCGCTCTTCATCGCCGGCCTCCACGTCCTCGACCTGATGGGTCGGGGCTGGGGCCACTTCGCGGCCAGCATGCTGAGTACCGCCCACGAGGAGATCCGGGTGGCGCAGGCGGAGCAGCGGGCGGAGTCGGCCGAGCGCGGTCGCAAGGAGCTGATTCTCAACGTCTCCCACGAGCTTCGCACGCCGATCGCGAGCATCCAGGGCCACCTCGACACGCTGCTGGTCCCGGGCACGGTGCCCGACGACACCGAGGCCTGGCGACCATACGTCCGGACCGCGGCGTCGGAGGCGAAGCGGCTGGGACGGCTGGTCGACGAGCTCCTGATCCTGGCTCGAGCGGACGCCGACAACCTCCGCGTCGACGTGGTGCCGGTTCGTGTCCAGCCGGTGCTGGAGGGCGTGGTCGCGGCCCTGCAGCCGCTGGCGAAGCGCGAGCGGGATGTCACCCTCGTCTGCCGGGAGCCGGATGCCGACTACTGGGTGCTGGCCGATTCGGGTCGGCTCACGCAGGTGCTCATGAACCTGGCCCGCAACGGCATCACCCACACGCCACCCGGCGGGGCGGTTGCCGTCAGCGCCGCCACCCGCGGGTCTCAGCAGGTGGAGCTGGCGGTGGCAGACACCGGCGTCGGCCTGCGCCCGGACGAGCTGGGCCGGATGTTCGAGCGCTTCTACCGCGCCGATTCGGCACGAGGCCGGGATTCCGGCGGCTTTGGGCTCGGGCTGGCCATCGCCAAGGACCTGGTGGAGGCGATGGGGGGGACGATCACCGCCACCTCCGAGGTCGGTATCGGTACCACGATCCGGGTGCTGCTCCGACAGGCGGCTCCGGCGACGGTGCCCGACGCCTCGAGTCCGTCCGCTCCTTCCCCCTCGACCCCTCCGACCCCTCCGGCCCCGTCAGCCCCCGAGTCGTAGCCGAACTGCGATGGCGCGGATCCTGGCCGTTGAGGACGAGGTCGGGCTGTGCAACCTGCTCCGACTGCACCTCGAACGCGATGGCCACCAGGTGACGCAGGCGTTCGACGGGGTCACCGCGCTGCGGCTGGCCGCCCAGACCGACCCCCAGCTGGTGGTGCTCGACTGGATGCTGCCCGGCAAGGACGGGATCGAGGTCTGCCGCGAGCTGCGCCAGACCCGTCTGGCGCCGATCATCATGCTCACCGCGCGTGATCAGGAGTCGGATCGGGTCCTGGGCCTGGAGGCGGGCGCCGACGACTACGTGGTCAAGCCGTTCTCGATCCTGGAGCTGATGGCCCGGGTCCGGGCGATGCTGCGCCGGGTGGCGCTCGACACCGCGAGCGCGGCGGCCGACTCCCACGGCGTCGTGATCACCGAGGGTCCCCTCCTGCTGGAACCCAGCGCGCACCGCGCCCGGCTGGACGGAGCCCCGCTCGAGCTCACGCGGCGGGAGATGGAGCTGCTGCGGCTGCTGGTCGGGAATCCCGGGCGCACGTTCACGCGCGATTTCCTGCTGGACCGGGTCTGGGGCTCCGACTATGACGGCATGGATCGCGCCGTGGACACCCAGATGGCCCGTCTGCGCCGCAAGCTGGGGTCGTTCGGCGACCGCTTCGAAGCCGTGTGGGGCGTCGGCTACCGCTACCGCACCGGCTGACCTCGGGGGAAGCGCCTGGGGGTATGACACTCTGGCTTCGTCAGGCGTGAGCTGTGAGGGTGTGGGGTGTGGGTGTGAGGGGGTGGATGTGGGTGTGAAAAAAGGGGCCACCTACGGACAGGTGGCCCCTCGTTGGGGTAGGGGTGGAGTTCGAGATCAGCCCTGTGCGGCGGCCAGCCGCAGCCCGAAGCGGACCAGCCGGTGACCGATGACCGCGCGGAGGGGCCGCCGAGCGCGGGCTTCGCGCGCGTCACGAATCAGGCGCGCCTGGGAGGCGGCCGACACGCGCTCGTTGATCATGAACTTCGCCACGTCGTACTGCAGCATTCCGAGCACCTCCTTCGCGCGACAGCGGTCAGCCGACCTCCGCCGACCCTTTCGATCCGGCGATCTTCGAGTAGCTAACCAGCGTACTTAGCAATATAGCTAATTTGCTCAGAATATTCCAGGGCTTTGTGGGACGTGTTAAGGTTCTCGGAAATGCCGCTTGCGGCGGACGCGACCGCGCCCGCACCCCAGGTCACGGTCGAGGTGTCGGCCGTTGTCGACCTCTACGCCTTCCTCAGCGGCTGCGGGTATGAGCGGGGGAAGGTCAGGGGCGAGATCGACGACCTCGCGCTGATCGACCGCGCCGAGACCTTCTGGGGGGAGGGCCCAGGGACGCAGATGGCGTTCGACGAGCTGGCGGTCCTCGCCGCGCTCGGTGGTTTCCTTCCGGGCGGAGACACCGCGAGCGCCTTCGTGTCCGCCTTGCCCGAGCTCGCCGCCAGGGCGCCGGTGGCTCTCATCCTGCGCACCGAGCAGGAGGAGACCCGCGAGCGGACGCTCCGGCACCTTCAGATCCTGCGCGAGGATCCGGGGCGCCGAGCGCAGTACGTGGCGCTGGTGGCCGACGCCGCGGAGGCACTCCGCCCCCGGTGGGTTGCCAACCTGTCCGTCCTCCAGGCCCGCGCCGCCTGGCTCCGGGATCGGCTTGAGGCCGGCGAGGACCTGACTTCTCTGCTGCCACCGCGGCACATCGCTCTGCTTCCCCGCTATCGGGGGCTGGTCGAGGAGGGAATTCGCCTCGGGAACATCCTGGTGGTGCCCATGCTCGGGCCCGACATCGTCTACGACCTGCCCCGGGTGATGCTCATCGGTGTCCGTCTGCAGGCCGATGACTCGGTTGAAGCGGCCCGCCGGCGGACGGCGAGGGTCGCCGAGCGGCTCCGGGCGCTGGGTGATCCGACTCGCCTCGCCATCGCCGCCTACCTCAGCAAGGAGCCGGCGTCCGTGTCCGGCCTGGCACGAGCCTTCGGCCTGTCACAACCGACGGTCTCGGCCCACATCCGGTCGCTGCGCTCGGCCGGGCTCCTGGACTCCCACCGGTCGGGTGGGATGACCGACTTCCGCCTCGCCGAAGGGCACCTCACGAATCTGTTCCAGGAAGCGCAGGAAGCGCTGTTCGGAGACCACTCGTAGGCAAGCGCGGTGACCTACAGCCGGGTCGGTGACTGAGAGAATGGGAGCATGCAACGTCGGGTCCCGGTGGACCGGCGCCGGGGCCGCGCCTGATGAACGGCGCCCCGGCGCTGTCGCTCGTGCTGGCCGCCAATAGCCTGGAATCCGTCCTCGTCGTGGTGCTCGTGATCCTCGCCGCGCTGGTCGTCATCGCCATCGTGGGGGCGCTGGTCATGCTCATGCGGCGGCGCCGGCCGGACGAGTCCGCCGCACGAGTGGCCTCGACGGCGCCGGTGCCCCCGCTTGCACCTCCCCCGGCGCCTGCCGGCCCGCAGGCCGCCGCGCGCGATGCGTTCGCCTCGCGGCCGCCGGTCGGGCCTCCCGCGGCCACCGCGCCGCCGGTCTCGCCGGAGTCCGGGACCACCTCGCTCGAACCGCCGGCGACGGCAGCCGAGCCGCGGATCACGACGCCCGAGTCGCAGCCGCCGGAGTCGCCTGCGATGTCGGCGGAATCGGCGGAGCCCGCCGAGCAAGAGACCACGACGGCGGGGTCGGCAGGGGCCGGAGAGCGCGACGGCCGGCTCGCAGCAGCCGGAGCCGGCGGAGTCGACGGAGCCGGCCCGGCTTGAGTCGCCGGATGCGGCGCCGGTCAAGCTGGAGGTGGTCCCGCCCCTGGCGACACCATCCCCGGCGGCGGATGAAGAGATGCCCGGCGAGGCTCCGGTCACCCCTGCCATCTCGACGACGCAGACGCCCGATGACGTCGATCACCGCTCGCCGGCGGACCTGGCGGCTGCCGCGCAGGCGGCAGCGGCGGCAGAAGATCGCGACCTGGGTCTCGCCAGGAGCTCACCGCCCGGCGTGGGGATGCAGCCCGAGCTCGCGGTGGGGCCGCCGCGTCCCAACGCTGCGCCGGCCCCGCCCGACCCGGCGCGCCTGCGCATGCTCGGGCTCACGCTGGGCATGCTCACCGAACGCATGCGACGGGAGCACCCGCCCCAGCTGGGCACTGCGCTCGCCCGTCTCGTCGACTCCGACCAGGAGGGGGCGCGGGCGCAGCTCTCGACGCTCGCGCTGAGCCTCCTCGGCGAGGACGAGGAGCCCGCCACGGGGGACGGCCAGCTCGGTCTCTTCCTCGAGGAAGCCGTGGCGGGGGAGATGCAGCGCGGGTTCTCGCTCACCTCGATGCCCGAGTTCCAGCAGGCGCTGAGCGCGGTCGCGCCCGAGCTGCACGAGAAGCTGCAGACCATCGTCTGGGCGCGCAACGCGGATTCGGTAGCGATCCTGACCACCGAGGACGTGGAGGCACTCGAGCGGGTCGCGATGGCGATGGCGACCGCCTTGATCCTCGACACCTCCTACGACGTCCGGCGCCTGCCAGGCGAGGCCCCGTCGGGCCGCTCCTGATCCCCGGGGGCGCCGCTCGGTGTACTCGGGTCGGGGTCTCGGCCGCGCAGCGCCTACGCTTTCCGCAGGCCACCCTGACGGGGTGGGCGCGCGCCGGGAAGAGGTGCGAGCACCCTGTCGAACCCCCCCATCCTGAAACCAGGCTCCGCATGACCGATCCCCACCACGCTCATCCTTCGGACGGTTCGCCGCCCTCCCCGCAGGAGGGCGAACGGGCCTCGCCGGAGCAGATCGCGTCCCGCCTCGACGCCGTCATCACCGAAGTCCAGAAGGTGATCGTCGGGCAGCGGCGTGTCATCGAGCGCACCCTGGTCGGCCTCCTGGCGAAGGGCCACCTGCTCCTCGAGGGCGTTCCCGGCGTGGCCAAGACGCTCACTGTCAAGACGCTGGCCGACACCGTCGGTGGGACCTTCGCCCGAATCCAGTTCACGCCCGACCTGGTGCCCTCCGACATCGTCGGCACCCGCATCTACCGCCCCGGGCGGGAACAGTTCGAAACCGAGCTGGGCCCGGTGTTCGTGAACTTCCTGCTCACCGACGAGATCAACCGCGCGCCCGCCAAGGTGCAGTCGGCCCTGCTCGAGGTGATGGCGGAGCACCAGGTCTCGATCGGCGGCACCACCTACACCGTCCCCTTTCCGTTCATCGTGCTGGCGACCCAGAACCCGATCGAATCCGAGGGCGTCTACCCGCTGCCCGACGCGCAGCGCGACCGGTTCCTGATGAAGATCCCGGTCGACTATCCGACCGCCCGGGAGGAGCGCGACATCGTCTACCGGATGGGGGGCGACCCGCCACAGGCGCGCCAGATCCTGACCCCGCAGGAGCTGCTGGAGCTGCAGCGGCTGACCCAGCGGGTCTTCGTAGACGACGCGATCATCGACTACGTGGTGCGGCTGGTCCTGGTCACGCGCACGCCCAAGGAACACGGCCTGGAGGACGTCGGGGCCTGGCTCACCTACGGGGCCAGCCCGCGCGCCTCGTTGGGGCTGATCGCCGCCGGCCGTGCGCTGGCGCTGGTTCGGGGGCGCGGCTACGTCCTTCCTCAGGACGTGGTCGACGTCATCCCCGACGTGCTCCGGCACCGCCTGATCCTCTCCTACGACGCACTCGCCGACGGGGTCCCGGTGGAGCACGTGATCGCCCGGGTGATGCAGACGGTTCCGCCGCCCCAGATCATCCACCAGCAGGCCATGTCGCGCCCGGGACAGCCGGTGCCCCAGCGCGCGCAGCCGGCCGGTCCCCCGTATCCGCCGGGCTACGGGTCCCCGCGGGGAGCCTCGGGCGCGGGCGGCCCGCCGCCGGGTTGGCAGCCTGCGGACGGCAGCTGATGAGTGTGGTCGCCGGCCGGGACCACTCCGCCGACTCCACCGAGCGCCTGCTGCGGAAGCTCGAGCTGACGGTGCGGCACCGCCTCGACGGCCTGCTCTACGGCAACTACCTGGGTCTGATCCCGGGCCATGGCTCCGAGCTCGGGGAGTCGCGGCACTACGTGGCGGGTGACGACGTGCGGCAGATGGATTGGCCGGTGACCGCGCGGACCCTGGAACCGTACGTCCGCCAGACGATCGCCGACCGCGAGCTCGAGACCTGGGTCGTTTTCGACGGCTCCGCCAGCCAGGACTTCGGTACCGCCCGCGCCGAGAAGCGCGAGGTAGCCCTGGCCGGAGTCTCGGCGCTCGTCATCCTCGCGGTCGGTGGGGGCAACCGGATCGGCGCTCTGCTCGCCGGCGGCCCCACCGTCCAGCGGCGGCCGGCCCGATCCGGGATGCCCGCGGCGCGGGTCCTGCTGCGGCAGATCGCGAACACCCGTCCGGCGCCTGCCGGCCGTCCCCACGCCACGTTGGGGCGGGCGATCGAGGACCTGCGCCGCTCGCCGCGCCGGCGCGGCCTGTCGGTGGTCGTCTCCGACTTCATGGATCAGGATGACTGGGAGGAGCCTCTGCGCGCGCTGGGGGCGCTGGAGGACGTGCTCTGCCTGGAGATCGTCGACCCTCGCGAGCTGGAGCTGCCCGACGTCGGCCTGGTCCAGTTCGTCGATCCCGAGACCGGCGAGGAGCTGGAGGTGCAGACGTCCTCGCGGCAGGTTCGTGAGCGGTACGCGAGCGCGGCGCGGGAACAGCGGGAACGTATCGCGTCGCGGATCAAGCACGCCCGCGCGGGCCACATCGTGCTGCGCACCGACCGCGACTGGGTGCTCGATATCGTGCGCTACGTCGCCGAGGAGCGGCGGAGGCGACTGCGATGATCCCCCTCGCCGGCGTCGGTCCGCAGACCGGGCAGGGGTTCACGTTCCTGGCGCCGGCCTGGCTCTGGCTGTTCGTCCTGCTCGCAGCGCTGGTTGCCGTCTACGTGGTCCAGCAGTTCCTGCGCCGCCGCTACGCGGTGCGGTTCTCGACCCTCAGCCTGCTGCGGTCGGTCGCGCCCCGGCGCCCCGGCTGGCGGCGGCATCTGGCGGCGGCGTTGATGTTCTTCTGCCTGGGTTGGGGCATCACCGCGCTCGCCCGGCCGGCCGGGGAGGTCCGTGAGCCGACCCAGGTGGGCACCGTGATGGTCGCCATCGACGTGTCCCTCTCCATGCAGTCAACCGACATCAAGCCGACCCGGCTGCGGGCGGCCGAGTCGGCGGCAACCGACTTCGTGAGCGACCTGCCGCCCTCCTTCAACGTGGGGTTGGTCTCGTTCTCGGGGGTGGCCTCGGTGCTGGTCCCGCCCACCCAGCAGCACGCCCTGGTGGTGCAGGGGATCTCGGAGCTGCAGCTCGCCGACTCGACCGCTATCGGCGACGGCATCGTCGCCTCCCTGCAGGCGATCAAGGAGGTGAAGGCGCAGAACGGGGGCAAGCCGCCACCGGCTGCAATTGTGCTGCTCTCCGACGGGGCGACCAACATGGGGACGCCCAACGACCAGGCGGCGGGCGACGCCAAGGCGCAAGGGGTGCCGGTGTCGACGGTGGCGCTGGGAACGCCCAACGGCACGGTGACCATCGACGGGCAGACGACCCCGGTGCCGGTCGACGGGCCCGCGCTGCAGCGGATCGCGCAGCAGACCGGGGGTGAGTACTTCCGTTCCACCTCCTCGCCGCAGCTGCACTCGATCTACAGCCACCTGCGCCAGACGATCGGGTTCAAGACCGTCCCCCAGGAGCTGACCGCGTACTTCATCGGGCTGGCGGTGCTGTTCGGGTTTCTGTGCGCCGCCGGCTCGCTGCTCTGGCAGCCGCGCATCCTCTGAACTGGCGAGGGGTAGGTCGCGCTGGCGCGCGAGCGCCGCGCGCACGAAGGTTTAGGGCGTGCGTGCCGGTTGCGAGCGCGCATTTACTCACTTGGGCTGGGCTCGCGCCCCAATGCCGTTGCATCAGCCCCTTGAGGGGGAGGCGTGGCTGAGTTGTCCGGCTCGTGCGATTCGCCGATTGCCGACACTCGGCGCATTCCGATCGGGCGACGACCCCAGGGCATCCGAATATCACCCGGATTCACCTTTCGCTAGCGTTTTGGGGTTATTCGGGCTCGGATGACACCCTTTTGCTAGCACTGGTGCGTGAATCGGAGGTAATCGGGCCGTGGATTAGGTCGTTTCTGCAGCAACCGTCCCTATCTCCGACCCGGAAAGGGCGGAATGTGCAGAAACGGCCCTGAGGCTGCCGGCCCGAAGGCCTCGAGGACGCTGCTCAACTGTGGGCTGCGGGTGCCGAGGGTGCTGCCGGAGGGGCTGGTGTGGGCGCAAGCTACCCCCTGGCTGCCGGCACTCGGGGGAGCGATGGGACGTACCGTGAAGGGATGCTGAAGCTCGGGTACAAAGCGTCCGCGGAGCAGTTCGGGCCCCGCGAGCTGTTGGACTTCACCGTCGAGGCCGAACGCAACGGCTTCGACTCCGCCTTCATCTCGGACCACCTCCAGCCCTGGAAGCACACCGACGGCCACGCACCCTTCTCGATGGCGTGGCTGGGCGCCGTGGGTGAGCGCACCGAGCGCCTGATCCTGGGCACCAGCGTGCTCACCCCCACGCTCCGCTACAACCCGGGTGTGGTCGCGCAGGCGTTTGGCACTCTGGGTCTCCTGTTCCCGGGTCGCATCGTCCTCGGGGTCGGCACCGGCGAGTCACTCAACGAACACGCGCTGGGCATCGACTGGCCCGAGTCGAAGGAGCGGTTCGCCCGCCTTCGCGAATCGGTGCGCCTGATCAAGAAGCTCTGGGCCGAGGACCTGGTGACGTTCGACGGCGACTACTACCACACCCGCAACGCGACCGTCTACGACAAGCCGGAGCAGCCGGTCCCGATCTACGTCGCGGCCTCCGGTCAGCAGACCGCTCGCTACGCCGGGCGCAGCGCCGACGGGTTCATCTGCACCTCGGGCAAGGGGATGGACCTCTACACGAAGACGCTCCTGCCCGCGGTCGCGGAAGGCGAGGAGCTGGCGCACAAGGCCCCCGGTTCGGTGGAACGCCTGCTCGAGATCAAGGTCTCCTACGACCACGATCGCAGCCGGGCGTTCGATGACACCAAGCTGTGGGCGGCGCTCGCGCTGCCGGCCGAGGACAAGGTCGGCGTGGAGGACCCCCGCGAGATGGAGCGCCGCGCGAAGACGGTGGAGGACGTCGCACACCGGCGCTGGCTCGTCTCCAGCGACCCCGAGGAGCACGTGGAGCAGATCAGGCCCTATCTCGAGCTCGGGTTCACCCACCTGGTGTTCCACGCCCCGGGCAACGACCAGCAGCGCTTCCTGGAGGTGTACGGGAGAGAGATCCTGCCCCGCCTTCGCGAGATCGACGTCAAGGTGCCGGCATGAACCAGGCAGCCGCAGCGCCCCTGGTCCCGGTCTTCGACGGCCACAACGACGTCATCCACGCCTACTACGGGACCGCCGGCCGCGGGTCCCGGCGCAGCTTCTTCGAGCGCGGTACCGAGGGCCACCTCGACCTGCCGCGCATGCGCGAGGGGGGCTTCGCGGGCGGCTTCTTCGCCGTCTGGACCCCCAACGACCCGGCCGGCCAGCACCCCGACCTGCGCCAGGTCGACCAGGGTCGGGACGGACCCGATCCGAGCATGCCGGCACCGGTCGATCCCGGGTTCGCGCTCCGCCTCGCGACCTCGCTGACCGGCACCCTGTTTCGCCTCGAGCGGGAGTCGGAGGGCGCGTTCCGCATCGCGCACGACGCGGCGCAGATCCGCCAGGGCATCGCCGAGGGTGCGGTCACCGCGGTCCTGCACTTCGAGGGCGCGGAGCCGATCGACCCCGGGCTGAACGCGCTGGAGGTCTTCTATCGGGCCGGCCTCCGATCCCTGGGCCTGGTCTGGAGCCGCCCCAACCTCTTCGCCGAGGGCGTGCCCTTCGGCTACCCGAGGTCGCCGGACACGGGGCCCGGGCTCTCCTCGCTGGGAAAGGACCTGGTCCGTGAATGCGATCGGATGGGGGTCATGCTCGACCTCTCCCACCTCAACGAGAAGGGGTTCTGGGACGTCGCCGAGATCTCGACCAAGCCGCTGGTCGCCACCCACTCCAACGTGCACGCGATCACCCCGTGCACCCGCAACCTGACCGACCGCCAGCTGGACGCGATCCGCGACTCAGGTGGGATGGTCGGCGTCAACTTCGCCGTCGACTTCACGCGGCCCGACGGCAAGCACGACGCCGACACACCGCTCACCGACCTGGTGCGTCACGTCGACTACCTGGCCGACCGGATCGGTATCGAGCATGTCGGCCTCGGCTCCGACTTCGACGGCTGCACCGTCCCCAAGGAGCTCGGTGATGCCGCCGGCCTCCCCCGGCTGGTGCAGGCGCTGCGCGACCACGGCTTCTCCGAGGAGGACCTCCGCCGGATCGGGAACGAGAACTGGATCAACCTGCTGGAGCGGACCTGGGGCGCGTAGCTCGGCGGCCGCTCGCCGGCCTCCCGCGAGGTAGGATTCCTGCGATATGTCGACGCCGAGGAGGGGAGTGCGCCGGCCCCAGTCGCCGCGGCCGGCAGGGTCCCCGGACCCTGCCGGGGAGCCGAAGCCGGCCGTGCCGCCGGGGTCCTCAACGGTTCAGCCGCCGGCTCCTGGCGCCGCCCAGCGCCCGGTCACCGTCAGCCTCTGGCTGCGGGTGGTCGAGTGGGTAGCGTGGATCCTGCTCTGGGCGTTCGCCGTGGGTGCGGGCCTCGCGTTCGGGAAGATCACGTTCTCCAAGGTGCTGTTCATCGCGATCATGCTGGCCATCACCGTCGTGCCCTGGCTGCGCTGGGTCCGGCCTGGCAGCGTCCGGCACCTCCCCCCTGACCGGGTCGCGATCCTGCAGGGGTCGCTCGCGATCTTCGTCGCCTTGATCTATGTGCTCAGCGGCGTCTACCTCTGGGCGCTGGGGGGCGTGGTCGTCGAGCTTGCACTGGCGCTGTTGATCCTGGTCAGGGCTCCCCGAGCGCCGCGGACCTGACGCGCATCAGCCGCTCGCCCAAACCCTCCCGGTGGGTGGCGATGCTCGGCACCTGGCGTTCGGTGGCACCCATGAGCCCGCAGGTGATGCCCGCCGCGATCACCACCAGGAAGGCGGCCAGGGGCACCAGCCAGTTCCCGGTGGCGTCGTGGAGCTGGCCGATGACGAACGCACCGGCGGACGCGACCAGGTAGCCGACGCCCTGGCCCATGGCGGAGAGCCCGGCCGCCGTCGGGGTATCGGCTGCCCGGACGATCAGGAAGTAGAGGGCCAGCGGCAACAGCCCGCCCTGCCCCAGCGCCAGCAGCACGGCACAGACCGGGGCCAGCGCGAGGGGCGCCACCACCAGCCCGCTGAATCCGACCGCCTCGAGCAGGAAGCCACCGATGACCACCAGGCGCTGGCCCCCGACCCGGCCCGTGAGGAGGGGGGCGCTGACGGCCGTGACGAGGCCGACGATGCCGAGCGCCGCGATCAGAAGCCCGGCGTGGACCGCGCTCATGCCGCGGCTCTGCAGCAGCGTCGGCGCCCAGGAGAGGGTCGCGTAGTAGGCGAGCGACTGCAGCCCCATGAAGAGCGCCAGAGCCCAGGCCAGAGGTTGGCGCGCCACGCGGAACGCCCCCAGCCCCTCGCCCCGGCGACGAGGTTCAGCCCTGGGGCGTGTCAGCTGCGGAACCCAGCAGGCGACGCCGACCAGGCCGAGCAGCGCCCACACCCCGAGCGCCACGCCGAGCGATCCCGACCACTGCGCAATGGGGACCGCGAGTGCGGCGGCAACCGAGGCGCCCAGGTTCAGGCAGAGCATGTTCAGCGCCAGCAGGCGGCCGACGTTGGCGAGGGCTCGGTGCCGGATCAGGCTGGTCAGCAGGACGTTGAGAAGCCCGATCCCGCAGCCGGCGATCACGGTCCCCACAAAGAGCAGGCTGGTCGGGAAGAGGGCGCGCAGTCCGAGTCCGGCGACCAGTGCCAGCAGCCCCACAAAGAGCGCCCGCTCGTCCCCCAGCCGAGCCCGCAGCGGCGTGGAGGCAAAGGCGAAGACGCCGAAGCAGATGGGGGGGAGCGCGATCAGGAGCGAAGCTTGGAATCCGGTCAGGGGAAGCTCTCGCACCATCTGAGGCAGCAGCGGTGGGACGCTGGTCACTCCGGCGCGGAGGTTCAGGCCCAGGGGGACGATGCTGACCAGCAGCAGCCATAAGGGTGCGGCGGCGCGCGACCGCGAGTTCATCTGAGCCCCGGCGCTGCCACCAGATCGACGGCGTGGCCAAGGCCCCGCACCGAACCCCTTGGCGCCATCGGCAGCAGCAGCACCGGCATCCCGATCAGAGCGCCGGCACCGTCTGCGAGGTACGAGTCTCCGACCATCAACGTCTCCCGGGGGTCGGTGCCGAGGGCGCGGCAGGCGACGCGGAACAGCTCCGGGTCCGGCTTCTCACGGCCCTGCTGATAGGAGAGGGTGTAGCCGTCGACCGCGCCGGTGAGTCCGTGCCGCTCGAAGAGCGGCGCCAGCGGCTCCGCCACGTTGCTCAGGACCTGAACCGGCAAGCCCCGCCGCCGCAGCTCGAGCAGGACCGGCGCCGTGTCTGGATACGGAACCCAGGACGGGGTGAGGATCGTCCTCTCGTAGAGGATCTCCGCCATGCCGGGAGACCGGTTGTCGATGCCCTGAAGCAGCTCCATCCAGCCGCGGCGGTGCGCCTCGGGATCGCGGTCCCGGTGTTTGGCCAGCGACGCGGACGTCTTCGATTCACGCCACGCGTCCTCGATCGCCGCCTCCGCCTCGCCGGCCGTCCACCCGCGGGCGACCAGCAGGCCGGTGCCGTCGGGATGGGTGAACAGGGTGTCACCGAAGTCGAAGACGACGGCATGGAGCCGCCGGGCGGGGGGGATCGTCATCGCTTCCCGAGCCTACCCTTCGGGCCGGCCCGCGCTCCTCCGCCGCCGACCCGGCATGAGCTCGAGTGCCGCACCCGGGGTGTTTCGAGCGGTGACCGGATACTGAGGGCGGTGCCCAGGGTGAGGAAGCGGAAGCTGCGGGACGAGGTCCTCCGGCGCTGGCCGGAGCTCGAGACCTCGGTCGAGGAGCTGATCGAGACCGGGAAGGTCTTCGTCGACGGACTGCCTCGAACGAACGTGCGGACGGTGGTGACGGAAGGCGCCTCCATCCGCGTCGAACGGACGCCGCGACGGTTCCGCGGATACGAAAAGCTCTCCCGGGCCCTGGATCTGCTCGGGATCTCGGCGGAAGGGGTGATCGCGGTCGACGCCGGAGCGGCCGCCGGCGGCTTCACGCAGGTCCTGCTCGACCGCGGGGCGTCACGCGTCTACGCCGTCGAAGTCGGGTACGGACAGCTGCTCGGATCTCTGCGTCAGGATCCGCGCGTGGTCAACCTCGAGCGCACCAATGTCGGAGCGCTGACCGTGGATCTGGTGCCGGAGCCGATCAGCGCGGTGACGCTCGATCTCGGCTACCTGGCGCTGGCGACCGGGGTCCCACAGCTGAACGCGCTCACGTTCGCGCCCGTGGCGTGGCTGGCCGCGCTGGTGAAGCCGATGTCCGAACTCGGGGCGGGGGAGCTACCTCTCGACGACGGGGCCGTGGACGAGGCCACCGAACGCGCGGCCACCGCGATCACGAGCGCCGGCTGGCGGGTGGTGCGGACGATCCGCTCTCCGCTTCGCGGAACCCATGGGGCGATCGAGGCGTTCGTCCACGGCGTGCGGGCGCCGTAGCCACCCAGAACGCTCATCTCTCCCGCACTTACTGATAGCAAGGGACTAATGTATGAGAATAATGGTGTTGCGGAGTCCGATTTCTGGCGGGAACCTTGCACCCGGCGACTCGCCTCGCGCTCCGCTGGCCGGCCCCTGAACATGATCTACCTGTACGCGATCGTGGGTGGCGACCACCCGGGCATCGATGGGGTGTCCGGCGTCGGTCCGGACCCCGGAGCCGTGCGGATGGTGCCGATCGGGTGCGTGCAGGCCGCCGTCAGCGAGCTGAGTTCCAGGGTGCCCCTGGATGACCGGGATGTCACGCGGTACAGAGACGTCGTGGAGCGGCTGTTCCAGGACGGCACCGTGCTGCCGGTTCGCCTTGGCACCGCCCTCCAGGACGACGCCGCGCTGCAGGAGCTGCTGAGCACTGTGGCGCGGAGCTGCGCCCATCGGTTGGAGACGTTCGTCGGGAAGGTCGAGGTCGAGGTCACCGCGACGTACGAGGACGAGATGGTCGCTCGTGGCGTCTACGCGGGAGACGAGGACGGAGCTTGGCTCTCGTCAGCGAGCCGCGAGGTCGCCGAAACCGCCTGGATGCAGCAGCTCGACGAAGCGGTGGCGTTGGCCGCGGACGTCGAGCAGCGGCGCGCCGAGGAGGGCCGGAGATTCCTGGAGCGGATCGACCAGGTCGCGGTTGCCGCTGCCGAACGACCGCCGGAGCCTGAGATGGCCCTGCGCGCCTCGGTGCTGATGGAGCGCGACAAGCTCGCCGAGCTGGATCGAGTGATCGATGGCCTGCGAGACGACACCCACGGGAGGGTCGCCTGGGGGGTTTGGGGTCCTCTCCCGCCCTATGCTTTCGCGGGACTTGGGCTGGATGGGGAGTCCTGACCGCCGCCACGTGCTGGGGAGACTTCCGATCGTGCGCTGCCTCCCATGGGGTCTCGGGCTTCTCTGAGCACTCTCATGCCCGCTGCTGCTCAAATGAGGGATCGACCCGGTACGATCGCCCCGGAGTCGGTCGTGCCCCTGGGCCAGGGAATCCGGTTCAGAATCCGGAGCTGACGCGCAGCGGTAGGGACCCGCGGGGCGGCGAACACGCCACTGGACCAGGAGGTCTGGGAAGGCCGCCGTCTCGATCGTGTCCGAGCCCGAAGACCTGCCGGCGCCGCTCCGCGCGGCCTCGGCCCTACGGAGCCACTGACAGCGCGGCCTCGCGAACACGGTCGCTTGACACAGGAGCAGGGAACATGGCGCGTACCGCCATCCTGGGGCTTGGCCGTATCGGGCCGGACCGGGAGTTGAAATTCGCGCTCGAGGCCTTCTGGGCGGGGCGCTGCGACGAGGACCAGCTGGCGGAGGTCGCACGCGGTCTGCGCGCGAGCGGCTGGGAAAAGGCCTGGCGGGCCGGCATCGACGTGATACCCAGCGGCGACTTCAGCCTGTACGACCACGTGCTCGACACGGCGTGGGCCCTGGGGGCGATCCCGGAGCGATTCGGCGAGGTGGATCGTCAGGACCTGAGGGCCTACTTCGGGCTCGCCCGGGGAACCGAGAGCCAGCGGCCGCTCGAGATGACCAAGTGGTTCGACACCAACTACCACTATCTGGTCCCGGAGCTGCGGCGAGGCCAGGCGTATGTGCCCCAGGCCGACCACTGGACGGGACCGCTTCGGGAATCCGCGGCGTGTGGGATCCGAACGCGCCCCGTCGTGCTGGGACCGTTCAGCTTCCTTCTGCTCTCGAAGGGGCTGGAACGGCCGCTCGACGCTCTCGACGACGTGGTGCCGGCATATCAGCAGCTCCTCCGGGAGCTGGGTGCCGCGGGTGCGTCCGAGGTCCAGATCGACGAACCGTGCCTCGTCCTCGACCGCACCGCCCGCGAGCTGGACGCGTTCGCGGACGCGTGGGCTGCGCTGCACTCCGCCGCCGCCGTCGAGCTCTGCCTGGCGACCTACTTCGACGGGCTCGACGGAGCCGGTTCGCTTGAGCGTGTGCTGGCTCTGACAATGAGCGAGATCCACCTGGACCTGGTGCGCCGGCCAGGACAGCTTGCGCCGGCACTGGAGCGTCTCCACGATCGACCGACCCGCCTGTCGCTCGGGGTGGTGGACGGGCGAAACGTGTGGGCCACCGACCTCGACGCGGCGCTCCGTGTCCTCGATACCGCATGGGAGGCGTTGGGCTCGGACCGGATCACGATCGCCCCGTCATGCTCCTTGCTGCATGTGCCGTACGACGCATCTCGGGAAGGTGGCATCGACCCTTCGATCCGTCGATGGCTGGCGTTTGCCGCGGAAAAGCTGGGCGAGCTGCGGACGCTGGCCGGCGTGCTGGACGTCGCCCCCGTGGTCCGCGCCAGGGTGCTCGCCTCGTCACGCGAGGTGCTGGCCGCCCGACGTGCTTCCCCGCACACCACCGACCCGGACGTTCGGCAGCGCGTAGAGACGTTGAATCCGGCCGCCTACGAGCGGAGTGCTCCGGCGTCGAAGCGTCACGTCACCCAACGCGCCGCGCTGGGTCTTCCGGAGCTGCCGACGACCACGATCGGCTCCTTCCCGCAGACCGCTGAGATCCGGTCGATGCGCCGGCGGCTGCGGACCGGCAAGGTCGACCAGGGGGCCTACGACCGGTTCCTGGAGGCGGAGATCGGCCGCGTCATCGAGACGCAGGAAAGCCTGGGCCTGGACGTGTTGGTCCATGGGGAGCCGGAACGTGCCGACATGGTCGAGTACTTCGGCCAGCAGCTCCGCGGCTTCGTCTTCTCCGAGTTCGGTTGGGTCCAGTCCTATGGCAGCCGGTGCGTGAAGCCACCGATCCTCTTCGGCGACGTCTCGCGCCCGGTTCCGATGACGGTTCGCTGGTGGCGACACGCGCAGTCGCTGACGCAGAAGCCGGTCAAGGGGATGCTCACCGGGCCGGTGACGATCCTGCAGTGGTCTTTCGTCCGGGACGATCAACCTCGCGAGGAGACGTGCCGGCAGGTAGCCCTCGCGATTCGGGACGAGGTGGTGGACCTGGAACGGGCGGGGGCGCAGGTGATCCAGGTCGACGAGGCGGCGTTTCGAGAGGGCCTGCCGCTCCAGGGGCATGCCCAGGACCAGTACCTTCGGTGGGCGGTGGATTGCTTCCGACTCAGCGTCGCACCCGCGGGCGAGGGCACCCAGATCCACACTCACATGTGCTACTCGGAATTCAACGAGGTGATCGCTCACATCGCTCGCCTCGACGCCGATGTGATCTCGATCGAGGCATCCCGCTCCGGCATGGAGGTGCTCGACGTGTTCAGCGGGAATCCCCAAGGGATCAACGACATCGGACCCGGCCTCTACGACATCCACTCCCCGCGCGTCCCTTCGGTCGAGGAGATCGACCGTCTGCTGGTGCTTGCCGAGCAGCGTGTCGGGCGGGAGCGTCTCTGGGCCAATCCGGACTGCGGTCTCAAGACCCGACGCTGGGAGGAGGCGCTGCCTGCCCTCGAGCATCTGGTGGCGGCCGCGAGGCAAAGGCGGGCCGTGACGGCGGTGGCCGCCGGCGGGAACGGGGGATGAGCTTGAGCGGTCTCGGCTGACGGCTCCGAGTTCGTCGATTTCCCCGGCATCACCCGATGTGGGGGCGGAGCCGCAGCGCGAGCGCATCCATATCGCTCTCCGGGACGGGGTGGCCGGCAGCCGACCCGAACTGCAGGATCGCCGCCGGTCCGAGCTGGTCGTCCGCCCAGTCAACCATCCGGGGCAGCACGTGGAAGTGCAGATGGGCGAATCCCGGGGACTCTGCGAAGAGCGCGACGTAGGTCTTCCGGCAGTCGAGCACGGCCTGCAGCGCCCGGGTGACGTCGCGGAGCAGCGGTCCCAATGCCGCGGACTCCACGTCGCTCAGCTCCGCCAGCGAAAGGACGTGGCGCCGCGGAAGCACCACCAACCAGCCGAGGAGGGCCGGCCCGATCGCGTGGGCGACCCTCCATCCGCCGCGCACGGCGATCACCTCACGCGGCGCGGGTGTCCGGTCCGCGTTCTGCCGGCAGCTGAAGCAGTCCTCAGGGTCCATCGCGAGGGGAGTATCCGGGATCGGGATGGACGATCGGCATCCAGGGCCAACGCATGCCGCCCTGAAGGGTTGCGCTGCCGTCGGCCGGTCCTGATCCTATTGGCCTTCCACCCTCGCGAGCTCATGCGCGAACTCGCTGACCCAGGTGCCCTCGCGCAGCGGATGAACCCTTACCCAGGCACGCCCCTCCCATTCGTTGAGCTCCAGGGTGCCTGGGCGCCCCGGCATGCGGAGGTGCCAGTGATGGCTTCCAGGGCGACCCGCGAGCTCTCGGTGGCTGACCATCACGAGGCCGCGGCGACCGCACACCGCGAGCGCGTCGGCGGCCCGGATGTTGAGCTGCAGTTCGAGCACGCGTCACCTCACCGTCCGCCGCGAGGCGTTCGCCGCCCGCCCCTCGCGCGTGTGGACGGTATGGGAGGTGGCGGCTTGACGATGGCCATTGTGCGGCTTAGGATCAGCCGAAGAGGGATTGTCAAGGGTTATCGCTAGCTTCTGAGGAGTGTCGATGTGTCCCGTACCAAGCGTGCTCTGATCGGCGCCGTGCTTCTGTTGACGAGCTTCGCCCTGATGGGCTCGGGAGGAAGCGCCGGCCGCAGCAGCAGCGAGTCTTGGTCCGGGCAGCATATCGTCGCCGTCGCTCCGGATATCAACGCCATCATGGCAACCGGCGGCTGCCGGCCCGGCACCCCTGGCGGCTAGCGGTCCCGCTGCGCAGCTGGGGGGCACCGGCTTCGCGTCGGGGCCGGCTTGGCGTCGGGCTATGCCGTCTCTCTGACCGGCGGAACGGATGAAGTTGCCGTCGGGGTCGAAGACAGGACCGTTGTGCCGACCCCCCGTGGTTGCCCCGGGCTCGTGAACCTCGGCGCCGGCTGACCGCCACGCGCGGCGAGGGCGTCGGCGTCCTCGACGAACAGGTAGGTCCCACTCGTGCGGGGATCGCCGCGCCACGACGCCGAGGTGCATCTCGATGCCGTCACGGGTGGCAACCGCGCAGCCGCCGCGCGCCGGCATGCAGGGAGCGAACTCGAGGCGTCGGCAGTGGCTCGTCACCGTATCCGCGTTCGGCGGCTTCCGGCCATGACGCCCGTCACGGCAGGATCGCGATGCTTGTGACTTCTCCTGAGCGGGCGAACGTGTGATCGTTCGAACCATGAAGAACGGCATCGTGGCATCCACCCCGACGTCCTCGCTCTGGCTCCGTGCGGCCGCCGTGCTCGGGGCCGTGGCCGCGGCGCTGGCGGTGTGGGTCATCGCCCACGTCGTCGGAGGGATCCCGCTGGAGGTAAGGCTGACCCCGAACGGCCCCGTCCAGCAGGTCGGCGTGCTGTCGATCGTCGTGATCTGCCTGCTCGCCGGGCTCGCGGCCGTGCTGCTGGTGGTCGCCCTCGAGAGAGTGACCAGACATCCGAGGCGGGTCTGGGCGGTGATCGCGATCGTCATGCTGCTGCTTTCGCTGCTCGGGCCACTTGGCGCGGCGGCCACCGCCCAGGCCGGTATCTCCCTCCTCTGCATGCACCTCGCAGCCGGCGCGGTCCTCATCCCGGTCCTGTTCCTGTCGATTCACGTGCCGGCCGAACGCGGTTCCGCGGCGATGACCTGAGAGCCGGCCCGGCGACCAGGAGGGCGTCTCCCGAACCCACCAGGCGCGGCCACGAGAGGCTGGGCGCCCACGACCGAGCCGGCGCTATCCTCAACGCAGCGAGGCAGGGAACGGCTCGCCATGGTGCGACGGCGAGCTGGCTGAGCGGGGCGGAGGCGGTCGCCCTCGACGGCTCCGGTCGGGGCCGTGGGCCACGTGAACCTCGTCGAGGTGCCGATGAGAAGCCCAGGAAATACCGAGGTGGGATCGTCCAGACGATGACCGCAGTGACCCCGCGCCTGGTTTCGCTGAACGTCGGGATGCCTCGAGACGTGGCCTGGCAGGGACGGACCGTGCATACGGGGATCCTCAAGCTGCCGGTCGCCGGCCCGGTCATGGCGCGACGCCTGAACCTCGACGGTGACGGCCAGGGCGACCTGGCCGGCCACGGGGGCGAGATGCGTGCGGTACTCGTCTATCAGCGCCAGTCGTACGAGTACTGGCGGGAGTTCCTGCACCGTGACGATCTCAAGTTCGGGCAGCTGGGCGAGAACTTCACCGTCGACGGCCTCGCCGATGCCGAGGTGCACATCGGGGATCGCTACCGGATCGGCGAGGCCGAGTTCGAGGTGACCCAGCCACGCGTGACGTGCTTCCGCTCAGGCCTTCAGATCGGCGAGCCCCGGATGCCGGCTCTCCTGGTGTCCGAGCGCCGGCCCGGGTTCTACCTCCGCGTCCTTCGCGAGGGGCTGGTGACCGCCGGCGACGAGATCTCGCGCACCACCGTCGGGCGGCACCGGATGTCGGTCGTCGCGATCGATGCGCTCCTCTATCTGCCCGGCCACGACCCCGGCGCGCTCGAAAGGGCGATCGACATCCCGGCGCTCAGCCCGGGGTGGCAGCAGTCGTTTCACGAGCTGCTGGACGCGGCACGGTCAGGGCGTCCCGCCCAGCGCCCGGCGGTCGGGGTGGAGCCGGCCTGGACGGGATTCCGGCGGCTTCGCGTGGCGCGGGTGGTGCACGAGACCGCGAACGTGGAGTCGATCTATCTCGAAGCGGAGAAGGGGCCGCTCCCCTCCTACCGTCCGGGACAGTTCCTCACCGTCCGCGTCGACGGAGCCGCCACCCCGCCCCCGGTGCGGAGCTACTCCCTCTCGTCGTCGCCCGACCCCGGGCACTATCGCATCAGCGTCAAGCGTGAGCCACACGGCCTGGTCAGTGGCTTTCTGCACGCGCACCTGCGAGTGGGCATGGAGTTGGAGGCGGCACCCCCGAGCGGGGAATTCGGGCTCACCGCGGAAACCGATCGACCGGCGATGCTGCTGTCGGGCGGCATCGGCGTCACGCCGGTGCTCGCCATGCTTGACGCGCTGGCCGCATCCGGCAGCAGCCGAGAGGTCTGGTGGCTCCACACCGTGCGGACGCCGGCTGACCTCGCGTTTGCCGACGAGGTCGCGACGCAGCTCAGCCGGCTCGACCGCCACCAGGAACACATCTTCTTCACCGCGCCGCCGGAGGGGACCGATCTCACCGATCCGCGCTTCCACCGGGGGCGTTTGAACGCCGACGCGCTCAGGGCTCTCAAGGTTCCCGCGGACGCCGAGGCGTACCTCTGCGGGCCGGCCGGCTTCATGACGGCGATGGAGGACGCACTGGTCGCGGTCGGTCTCAACTCGAGCCGCATCCACACCGAGCTCTTCGGGTCGCTGCCACCGATCAATCCGGGCGTGGTCGGCGCTGCGGCGCGCACCCCGCACGCGCCCGCCGGGCCTGCGGGAACCGGACCCCAGGTCACGTTCGCGCGCAGCGGACTGACCGTCCGCTGGCGCGCGGATTTCGGGACCCTGCTGCCGCTGGCGGAGGCTTGCGACGTGCCGACGCGGTGGTCCTGCCGGTTTGGCGTCTGTCACACGTGCGAGACACAGCTGGTCTCGGGAGCCGTCGATTATGAACCTCAGCCCCTCGAGCCGCCGGCGGCCGGCTCGATCCTCATCTGCTGCTCTCATCCCACCGAGGACGCCGTCCTCGATCTCTGAGCCGCGCAGGCGGCTGCAGCAGTCCCGGTCAGCTTTGCGTGCGGTCGACACCAGAGCGCTGATCGAAGGCGGCGGAGGGCCTTCGAGATCAGGGGCCCCGCGAGTGTGAGCGCGCCAGGCCTATCCGGGCGAGGAGAAGAAGTTCCAGATGATGGGGCCTGGTCGTTCCGCGCCGTCGCCGCTGGGCCAGACGTGCGTCCCTCCCTCGTAGGTCGCAAGCACCACCTTGGTGCCGTTGGTACAGCCTGAATAGGTGGTCAGCCTGGGGCTGCCGTTACCGTTCCCTGGGCTGAGAGAGCAACCGTCCTTCTGGGCCCACGCCGCCACCTCTGGTGGGACCGTCGTGTACGGCACCTCCCAATCATGGGTGCCGGCCATCTGGAGCAGTGAGAGGGGCGGCCCTGGCGTGGCACAGGGTGTGACCGGGGTGGCCGCCACGATCGCCAGGCCGTCGATCAGACTCGGATCAGCACACGCCAACTCCCATGCCATCTTGCCGCCGCGCGAGAATCCTGTCAGGTACACGCGGTGCGCGTTGGCCTCGGGAAGCCTCGCCGCCTGCTTCAGCACCGTCGTCAAGAACGCCATGTCATCGACCTTTGCCGCCGACACGGTGTCCTCACCGGTATTCCACTGCTCGTTCTCGGCCACCGGATAGACCAGGATCGCCCGGCCCTGGGTCACGTAGGCCGTAAGTCCGTCCCGTTCCTCCTCCTCCGGTATCGAGGCGTCAAGGCCCTGCAGGAATACGATCACCGGCAGCGACGACGAGTCCGGGTCGGCCGGCTCCAGAACCTGGTACGTGCGCTGCAGGCCACTCGACGTCACCGTCACCGAGTGCTCCTGTGCACCCGGCGGTGGAGCGGGAATCTTCGACGGCGTGGGCTGTGGGCGGGCGGTTCGGGTCGGGTCGGGAAGGCCGGCGCTGGCCAGCACCCTCTGCGCGGGCAGGTCGACGGCCATCAAGGAGACGGCCACCAGAGAGACCACCGCAATGGCACCGACGCCCGCGGTCAAAGCCGAACCGACCCGGAGGGCGGACCGGGCGTGTGGCCCAGCGGCGGGCCGGCGTGTCCGCCGGCGGCCGGTCAGCGGCATGGACAGCGGGCTCCTCCGCAGCACGAAGACGATTGCCCAGGTGATGGTCAGCACCCCCGGCGTCACCAGCAGCAACGCCGCCACGACCGCGTCCCGATACCGGAGGCTCGTGATCGCGCCGAGCACACCGAGCGAGGTGAGCACCACCACGACGGCCTGCAGCACCAGCGGGTGGGCCAGAAAGATGCCGAAAGAGGACTCCGCGCCGTCGCTGATCAATGCCCTCAGCCAGCGCGGCCGGAGAAGCGTCTCCCAGCCGACGCCAAGCGTGAGCAACCCGAGTATCGCGGTCAGGCTCTCGATCGTGATCGCCGGTTGGAAGACCTCAGCCGCCTCGAGCGGCACCTGTTGATTGATCTGGTACTGGTAACCGTAGACGGCGAGGGCGAGCACCGAACCCGCGATCGAAACCATGATGGCGATCGGCCACCAGCGGCGAATCAGCCTCAGCACCTGGTCCAGATGATCTGCGAGCAGCGCCCCCGCTACGACGTAGAGCACATAGCTGGGAAGCAGGCTGTCCGGATTCTGAAGCCAGAAGCCGAGGATGCCCGGGAGCGGCCAGCCGGCGTGGTGCGCCTGGCTGAAAACGAGCTGGTACGCGAGTGCCAGGAGGAAGAGCAGCCAGTGATAGCCGCGCGTGCGGCGGACGAGGGCCAGCAGCAGCGGGAAGATCAGATACAGCTGCATGGTGACGAGAAGGAAGTACAGGTGGTAGCGGGCTGCCCCCGTCAACAAGTCCAGGGAGAAGATTCGTATCGCGCCGGAGATTGGTTGCAGTGGGGCCTCGTCGGCCAGGAAATAGATCCCGGACCAGACCACGTAGGGAACCAGTACCAGCAGATAGCGCCGGCGCCAGAACCGCACCGTAGGGGACCAGGCCCGGCCCGCGAGGAGCAGGCTGTCTCGATAGGTGTAGCCGAGCACCAGTGCCATGACCGTGAGGAAGATCGCACGGCTCGTGTGCAGCACCATCAGGGCGGAGCCGGCGATCGGGTTCACGGTGGTGTCGACGAGCGTGATCGAGTGCACCGCGATCACGCCGGTGACCGCCAGTATCCGCATCAGGTCGACGGCATGCAGGTGCCGCCTGCGCGCCCCGGTGGCGGTGGGGGCAGGCGTCACGATGGCGTGGCTGCTCGAATCCGGCTCGGAGAGGCTTGGGTCCATGTCCAGCTGCTTTGGAAGCGGTTGCAGGGCTGGGCGAACGCACGGCGTGCCCGATGAACGAGCGTGACAGACCTGACTCAGATTTCAAGAGGCATTTAGCCCATGCAGAGCGGGACGATCGCCTACTCCAAACCGGGTTTTCACGCAGCGGCAAGGCAGAGCAGACCGGGCCGAAAGGTATCGTTTCAAGGATGGCCCGCGACGGACGGTCGCGCCGTTGGAATCCCCTGGACTCTCAAGAGCTGACAAGGTTGCTGTCCGGGTTCGGCGTTCCCTGGTGGGTCGGCGGCGGGGTCGCGCTCGACCTGTTCATGGGTCGGAGGTCACGAGCTCACTACGACGTCGATGTCTGGATGTTGAGGCGCGATGGACCTCGACTGCGAGCCTATCTGAGCGGGTGGGATCTCCGGGTTGGACTTCCGGGCACGAGTGATCACAGTGGATTTCCTGAGTTTTCGCCGGGACTTGAAAGCGATCCAACCGTCTATGGCGTCTGGGCGACGCCGGAAAGCGGGGATTGGGATCGCCTCGAGTTCCTGCTGCAGGACACGGCAGGTGAGTGCTGGCAGTCGAGGTACGGTGGGAGCGCGACACTCCCTATCCGAGACATCGGCGTGGAGGTGGCGAGCGGGATTCCTGTCGTCAGGCCTGAGCTGGTGCTGCTGACCAAGGCGCTGCGACTTCGCGAGGTCGACGAGAACGACTTCCGAGCGATCCTTCCCACGCTGGCGCAGTCTCGACGTCGTTACCTGGCGAAGTTGGTGAGACAGGTGGCGCCGGAGCACCGATGGCTCTCGAGGTTGGGGTCGTAGGCGCACCCGCGGCGGATCTGAAGGACTACCGCGAAGCGAGCAGCGCAAGCACCTCGGCGGTCGTGCCCAGCTCGCCCAGCTTTGGGAACTGGTACGCGATCGAGGCATTGTGCGGCTCGGCGACGTCGGTCATCGCGTCGGTGACGAAGGCGACGTGGTAGCCGAGGTCGTACGCCGAGCGCGCGGTCGCCTCCACACCCGGAGGTGGTCGACACGCCGGTCAGCACGATCTGGGTGGCGCCGACCTCTTTCAGCTTCGCGTCGAGATCAGTCGAGAGGAACGCTCCGACGCTCCGCTTGGTGACGGTGATGTCGCTCGGTTGCCGGTTGAGCTGGGGCAGGAGCACCGTCGCCGGAGCCGGAAGCGTCCGCGCCCCCGAACGCCCCGACGCCTTGCCGCGCTCGGTGCGGCCGGGTGCCGTGCCTTCGACGTTCACGAGCACGACGGGTAATCCCCTGGCGCGGAACGCCGCGGCGAGCCTGGCCGAGTTGTCGATGATCCGGTCCAGCGGGTGTGCGGTCGGCTGGCCCAAGATGCCGGATTGGAGGTCGATGACGACAAGCGCCGGCGTCTGTTCGAGCTCGATGCTCATGCATTTCTCCTTGGCGAGGTCGGGTCCGGTGTTCCCGGTCGGCGACGGAAGGTTTCCGTCCTTGCAATAGTCAGTGGCGCTGATGATCAGCATAAGGCATGATTCGGAGATGCGAAGTAGGACGCCCCCGGCCGGGGATCCGAGTCACGTGCTCGGCTATCTGCTCAAGCGTGCGCACCAGCGGCTGGGCGCGCTGGCGGACGCCGCCCTGCAGCCGCTGGGCGTCGACCGCAAAGAGTTCGGGGTGCTGCGAGTGCTCGCCGGAAGCGAGCCGCTGTCGCAGCAGCGGGTCGCGGCGAACCTCGGCATCGACCCGACCACCATGGTCGGCCTGATCGACGCGCTCGAAGCCAAAGGCATCCTCACCCGCAGGCCCGATCTCGCCGACCGCCGGCGCAACGCGATCGAGTTCACCACGACCGGGCGCGAGACCTACCGCCGAGCCGACGCGGCCTACGCCGCTGCCGAACGCGAGTTCCTCGCATCACTGAGCGGCGCGCAGGCCGAACAGTTCCGCCAGACCCTGCGGGCTGTGCTCGCGGCGGATGTACCCCCCGGCGCGCAACTCTGACCGCCGCGCGGATCCCAACCGGCGCCGCTGGTTCGTCGGAGCACCGCCGACGCCGGTCGATCCGGTCGCGTGCGCGGCGGGCGGCCGACGGTCGGCGTCTCAGCTTCCGTTGCCCAGCGTGCCGCCGCGGGGTCCGGATTGGCGCGGGCGCGGCGGTGGCCAGGCGCTCGGGGCTCCCCCTGAGCGGTCGCACATGTCCCGCGATACGTTTGGTGCGCGTGGAGCGTTCGGACGGGTATGGAGACGCCTCACCTCGGGTCGACGGGTCACGTGCATCGGACGCGCGGAGTGGGCAGATCCAGAAGTCGGCTCGCCCTGAGATGGGAGGTCGCACCGATCGCTCTGGTCGTGGTCCTGCTGCTCTTCGGGACCACCCTCGGGGGCGCGCAGCGGGCGCACGCCGCCGGCCTGATCACCGCGCCGCCGTCCGCGATCGGACAGGCGAACGGCAACGTGAACGTCTACTGGAGCGCTGACAACGTCTGCCTGGTGCAGATGACGTACACCCCGGCCAACGGGTGGGCGGCGGGGCAGGCCGCCCCGGCGATTGGTGCCGGACCGCCGTCGGCGATCGCGACCGGAGGCGGGGACCTGGAGGTCTTCTGGGAGGACTCCGCGAGCGGAGATCTCTATCACTCGGTGGTTCCGGCGAACAATCCACCGTTCGGTGGATCCCTGGGGATGGGACCGCTCGGCGGCGCGCCACACGCGGTCTCGAGCGAACCGCACGTCATCGACGTCTTCTGGCGCGGTCAGGACAACGGACTTTGGCATGCCTGGTACGCGCCGGCGCCGGGCAATGCGTACGGCCAATGGTGGGGCCCCGAAGAGCTGGCCCCGGCCGGGTCACTGGCGTCCGATCCTTATCCGGTGACCTCTGCGCCGGGGGTGATCGACGTGTTCTGGAAGGGCACCGACGGCAACCTGTGGCACAAGTGGTACGTGGGGGGCTGGTACGGGCCGCAGAGCCTGGGCGGGGGTCCGCTGGCCGGAGATCCGATTCCGGTCAGCTATGACTCGGGGCAGATCAAGGTGTTCTGGCGGGGTGACGACGGCAATCTCTGGTCGGAGGACTATTCGAACGGCTGGACAGGCCCGACGTTCACCGGTGGTTCGGGCGTGGAGCTGGACCCTTCTGCCGTCTCGGCGCAACCCGGTCAGGTCGATGTGTTCTGGAAGGGTCTCAACTCCTACGTGCAGGAACTGACCTGGAGTGCCGGGACCTGGAGCGGGCAGGCGCAGTTGCCGTCCGGCGCCATCCAGTCCGCACCGGGAGCATCAGTGAGTCAGCCGCAAACGATCGACGTCTTTTGGATCGGTCAGGATGACGGCCTCTGGCACGATTGGGGATACACGACCGGGTGGGCTGGTCCCCAGCTGCTGACCAACGACCCGAAGTACGTCCCCGTGTGCTGACCGCCCGCAAACAGACCTGAGTTCGGTTTGGATTCGGCTTGGGCCGCCGTCGCCCGCCGCCGCTCCTGTCCGTCACCCGTCCGTGTGCGGTGCGGTGTCGTCAAACCTGGCGGAGGTGTGGTCAGGCGGGTCGCGTGTCTCTGGCAGGTCGAGTTGGTACAGCACTCCCGGACGGCCGGCAACGTCGGCGGGCCCCACGGCGATGAATCCAGCCTTGACCAGCACCCTCTGTGAGGCGACATTCTCGTGGCTGGTCACCGCCCTCAGTTCGCGAAGGCCGTACTGGGCGCCCGCGATGCGAACCAGGTCACGTAAGGCAGCCGTGGCCACCCCTCGGCCAGAGACCCGTTCCGCGAGTCGATATCCCACCACTGCACTACCGTCCGCGACGTCGTACAGGTTGAAGCGTCCGACGACGTCACCATTCTCATCCACAAGGACGTGGAAAAGAGCGTCGCCGGCCTCCTGGTCAGCCAGGGCGGCGCGGTGCTGCTGTGCAAACTCGGCGTAGTAGGCGTCCCCGCGGTCGTTTATCGATCTCGCGAAATAGGCTCGGTTTGCGAGCTCGAAAGCAAGAACTGCGGACTCGTGGTCGAGGCGGAGGCGCTGCAATTCGAGCACCGCAGAACCTTACCCAGGAAGGCACTGGACACGGGCGGCATCGGCGACCGGGATCGAAGGTCGCAGGCTCGGAACCTGGGCGGTCCATGGATCCGGCGTCGACCGCGATGCGCGCGGCCTCAAACGTCGTTCCGCGCCTCATCCCTTCCTCGGTGGCTCGACACTAGAGCTCCGTCGGCGCACTCACACCCGAGGCGTCGGGTCGAGCGGGAGCCGCGGGCGGTTGTGGCGGCAGCGTTTCGCTGGTACCCCCCCGGTTGCACGACGTCTTGACCAGGACCTCGGCCGTGGGCGGCAGAGTGCCGTCGGCGCCGAGGCCTCGGCCTCGAGCGGTGGCAGCGAGTCTGCCATCGCCCGAAGCCGTCCTCGTTTTCCGCATCCCAGAGCGTGGTTCACATGTCCTCGCTCGCCATTGCCACCGGGCGCGCGGACCTGCAGGCGAGGTTCCTTGTCCTCGGGACGGCGATCGTCGGCAGACCGCAGGTTCAGCGCCAAGCGCGCTCTGTCACGTCAGCTGGCCTGCCAGCCCAACCCGAGGTTGGACAGTTCCGCGTCGCACACGGACTGACCGCCGGCAGTACCGGTCGCGGTCTTGCCGTCGACGGTGACGGAACAGCTCACGCTGCTGGTCGAGTCCTGAAAGTCCTGCGAGGTTGCGTCCACGGAGTAGAACTCGGCGCTGGAGTCGTACGGCAAGGTGGCGGTCCAGGTGGCGCCGTCGATCTCGGTTGTCGTCTGCTGGCTGTCGGTATTGCTGGAGTAGCTGATGTCGGTACCCTGACCGGCGTCGTTGCCCCAGACCTTGAAGGTGACGGTCACCGCCGCCGCCGGCTTTGGGGTCGCCTTCGGCTTCGGCTTCGACTCGGGCTTCTTCTTCTTGTGCGACACCGCGTGCACGCTCGGTTTGGGCGTCGGCGTCGACTTGGCTGACGCCACCGCCGGTGTGGCTGCGAACGCCAGGATGCTCACCGCGGCCACGAACGTCACCGCTCCTGCCAGAAATGCTCTCAAGTACCTGTCTCCACGGGCGCTACTGATAAAGGCATCTCGGTCCACGTGCGCCCATCGAGGATCGCCTTCACGCGGCGTCCTTCTCGGGCAACGCCGCTGCCACCACCACCATTCAGACTTTCTTCAACCGTTACACCCCTTGGAGGCGCACCAACATTGGAGTCGGCATGTTGGCTCAGTTGCGCCCATCCGGAACCATCGACTCCTGCCGGCCCTAACGAGGCCGGCCATCACGCTGATGCACGTAGTAGGCCATGCTCGCTGTCCCGCTTGCGTAGGTTTTCCAGAATTGTCTAGATGTCGGGACTCGGGCCTATCGCTTTGGGCTCAGATACGCAAGTGAATTGGGGGTGAGTTCAGATGTGGCCCTTGATCGGCTCCGCGATCCCGCCTCCACAACGCTCGCCGTCTGTCAGGATGGACACCTGATCTGGGCCATTACTCAATTGTTGGAGGCATCCGACCCCTCCCTGTGGACAATTTGGGCAAGCCGGTCAGGGCATCCCAAGGCGATCGGCCTCCTGGGCGGCCGCTCCCAACCGCGAAGGTCCGTGTTCTGCTCGAGGTCCCGCCTGGCTGCGCGGCATTGGAGCGGGCGGCATGGTCGATGCTGAGGTGCCCGCGCGCGTACGTTGTAACGATCGCACATGTCTGGTGGCACGGACTTCAGCGAGGACCTTCTCTACGCCCCGGATGTCACTCGTGAGGAGCTGCTCGCGTCGATGCCCGAGGACGTGAAGCAAGCGCTGCCCCCATTCGCATGGAGTGTCGAGGGCCTCTGGAAGCTCGAGCGTCCGATCGAGGACTTCCCAGTGGACAGATTCACCTGGCTGCTTGACCTTCCAATGTGGCGGTGGCGGGGACGGCGTTGGCAGATCTCGATGCAAGATGTCCTGAGTGATCCTGAACAGTACCGGGCACATCACGAAAAGTCAGAGCGCACCGACACTCGGTACCCAATCCATGTGACCTTCCACAATGACCGATGGATCATCCTGGACGGCTATCACCGTCTGCTCAAGACCCTCTCTCGAGGACGAGCAAACATCAAGGCGGTCCAGGTCCAGGCGAACGATTTTTAGCGTGGTGCCGAACCCGCCGTCGAAGGTGTTGATTTGTCGTCCACAGCCGGAGACCTGACTCTGGGTGGGCCGCGTGGATCTGCTCGTGACCCCACGGCGCCGACCTGACGGAGTCCGCGAGCAAGGGCGAGATGGAGGGGCCTCTGCGGGGGGCCCGCGGCCGAGGATCCTACAGGCGGGTTCCGGTACCATGCATAGATGCAGTGGTGCCCGCGTCCGGAATCGAACCGTAACCCTTGGGACCAAGAGTCTCGGCTGGGAGCTCTCGGCCGGGCTCTTCGTATTCCGTGTGGGGGTGTGGGGGACCGCTGGAGTCGGTCGCAGTCGGTCGGGATGGTTGACCGAATGGTTGATGGAAGCGCGGCTGAGTGCCCGAGCCGCTAGCAGTTCCCGTCCCAGTATTCCGCGGGCGGCTCGAGTACGCAGAGCTCATTGCCGTCTGGGTCGGCCAGAACGTGCCAGACCCAGCCTGACTCTCGGACGGGCTCGGTGGTGAGTCGTCGCGCCCCGAGGGAGCACAGCCGGTCGATCTCCCCGTCCAGATCGCGCACGCGGAGGTCGAGGTGCATCCGGTTCTTGACGGTCTTCCGCTCGGGCACTCGCTGGAGCAGGAGCTCGATACCATCCCTGCTTCCAGGAAGGAGCGACAGGTACTGACCGTCAGCGTTCTCCAACGGCTTCCACCAGTACCCCAGGGCGGCGCCCCAGAAAGCCGCTGTTCGCTCCAGGTCAGCACAGTCGAGAACCATGACGAGCTCGCCGCCGGCGCCGCCGGGGTACGTTGTCGGCCGTCGATTTCCCATGCGCCGACGGTACGTGCCGGCGGCGCCACCTCGGGGCTGCCGTCCCGCGTCGCGAAGATGGATGTTCAGCTTCGGCAGCTCTGGTTAAGGTCGTGGGGGCCGTCCCCGCAGACGAGGTATTCAAGGTCGACCCAACCTAGCGGTGTGCCTTGGCTCCCCGATCCGGTCCCGCCAGTCTGCGTAAAGACGTACCACCAGAGGTGTCCGTCAGCCCATACGGGCGGATACCAGGGTGAGTGACTGCTGCCAGCGGGGATCACCGTGTCCGAGGCGCCGAGGCAAGCCAGGACAGCCGCAGTCACTGAGGGTGTCATGTGCACATTCACGCATCCCCCGCCGGTGTCCATTGGGATGTCCTCGCCCCAGTCGCCCGTCGGCATGTTGGCGGACTGGGTCGATGCCCAGGTGTAGGGGTGCCACCCGCCAGAGTCTCGATCCACCCAGACGAACATGCCCGAATGGCCGCCGGGACCACACGCGCCGGTGTCGTACACGAAAACGCCGATCGTATCGACGAGCATGTGCTGCACGCCGGGGAACTGATCTGAGCAGCCAACCGCGCCGCTGGCATGGGCGCCGGCGTCCGCCGCTTGCTGGGCCGTCGTGTAACCGGCGGGTTGGGTGGCGCCGGCGACCGAAGCTGGGGTGGTGGCTGCCGGGATGGGTGTCGAATGCGGAGTCGGCGAGGAGGAAGGGCGGGCGAGAGGCTGCGACGCACACGCCGAGAGTGCCATGAGGGCAAGGCCGACGACCGCGAACCATCCAAGCACCTTTCGCATACCAATGGAACGCGTTTATCCATGTCAAGGTGTCGGGACTGCGCAGTGCAATTATCCGCGGGCGCGGCGGCACGGACGACCCGCGAACCATCAGGCAAGGTGATGCGCTTGCGGAGGGCGGTCAGGCATGTCGCGCCGCCTGCAGCTGAAGCAATCCTCGGGATCCACCAGCTTGCGCCCGGCCACGCGCGAGGCCGGCGACTCGGGACGGAAGGAATCGACGGCCGGATCGAACCGCCGACCAACGGATTAGAAGGGTGGGGCGAGCCTAATTCGAGGCGGTGAGTCAGGTCCCCGCGAGTTGAGTGGGTCCCGCAGCGGGCCCCCCAGTCCTCGGCATGAGGATCAACGAGGATCTCGAGGACTCAGTGGGGATAGGACGCGACCCCGGAATGCGCGAGCTGGCGTTCCAACGGGCTCCGGTTTGGATTCCCCTCGGTGGCCGGTCCCAACCATCCGCAGCAGGTACACGTCGACATTCGCGTTGATGACTTAGTGGCACGGATCGGGAATGCCCAACAGCGCCGCGACAGCGGATGGGACGCCGATTCCGGGGATCGCGCCGCAGCCCCCGATCTCCAGCCCACGCAGAGTCCACGTCGACTCAGGTGACGTGCGGAAGTAGACCCCTACGCTCGCCCCGTCCTGCATGCTGACCAGTTGATCCTGAGTTGCGGCCGAGGGGTCGGTCAACGCGTACATCACAATCGCCCACTCGCCGCCGTCGGGCATGAGTGCCGCGGAGCTTTTGCCGACCGTGATCGATCCGGGCGGGTAGAGGCCGGGATACCCCACGAAGGACGGAGGTTGGCCGGACTCGCGGTAGCTCACCCACACACTGGTCATGTTCGCGAGATCGGCCGTTGTGAGAGTGGCTTGGACCGGGCCGCTCGCCGGCGTCGGCGCGGTAGTGGAGGCCGGAGTCGCCACTGGGCTGCCGGCCGGCCACGGCGTCGCGGTGGCGCGCGGAGTGGGGGTGTGGCGGGATACTGGCGGCGATCCACCGCAGCCGACGACCAGCATCGCGACGCCAACCGCCAGCAGGGGCCCCACCCACTTGGTTCGCACGCCACCTAAACGGGCAGCGCGGGAGGCCGTCACGCGGAGGCCCACGTTCAGGGTCAGCTCATTCGGGTAATGACCGCGGAGAGAACGTCCGCTGCCCTGCGATCCGGAGGTGCCCGTGCGCGTTCGGCCGGTGCCGTCCGCATCGATGGGTGCGGGCAGCGGGCGATCTTGTGACGTCCGGTGACATGACCTCATGCCGACGGGTCAGCTCCCGTACGTCTCGGCGCCGTGAGGAGCGCTACGCAGCCCGGGACGGGGCCATCCGGAGAGGTCCCGATACCGTCGTGATCGTTTCAGCGTTTCTGCCTGGTGAAGTGTCCAGTCTGACGACGCACTACACCAGGCGAGCCGCGATCGCTGTTTTGGCTGCCGAACCATGAGCGGCCGATGGGCGGCCATGTTGCTCGCCGCGGCCATGGGGCTTTTGGTGGCGGCCTGCGGGAGCGGATCGGGTGGACCGGCAGCGGCGAGGCCGAGCGCAGCGCCGGCGGCTGCCGCGTCGTCGCCCTCCCCCGCGCCGTCGCCCTCGACCACTCCGACTACGTCATCTCCGCCGCTGCTTGCGGTGATGGCGTCGAACGGACCGGTCGGTGCGGTGACGACGGGTGGTGGCTGGCTGTGGTCCTTTCAGCCGGACAGCCTTGGCGTACCGAATCCACAGTTCGTGAGTGCGGGTCCCTATTTAATCGCGTACGGGTGGGCCCAACCTGAAGGTGGCCGCATCGCGGTCGTGGACCGAAGCGGTGCCGTCGTGGCCCGAAGCAGCTACAACAGCCCGGCGGTGATCATCCCTGACCCGAGCGGGACGCAATGGGCGTGGGTCAACATCTCCAGCAACGTCTACAGTCTCTGGGTCGGCGGTTTGGACCAGGCGCCGCGCGAGATCAAGAGTTGGAGCGAGCCCAGCGGATACGAGCTCACTGTCCCCCAGTGGAGCGACGAGGGAATCGTCCTGCTTCGTGTCTATACGGCTTGCGGGGTTGAGACGCCGGAGGGTTCCTCACTCTTCGATCCGGTTACTGGCGTTGAGACGCCCCTCTTCGCTGCCGGACAGACGCCCCTGGACGTCCACGCCGGCGTGCACGTCGCCATGGCGGTGGTGGACGGATCCTCCCCTTCCTCTGTCTCCTGGAGCCTCTACCTGGCAGGCTCTGCCAGCGGGACCTACCAGTACGACCTGCCGATCCGCAAGGCCGCTGTCAGCCCAGACGGCTCGCACGTCGAGGTCAGCATGATGGGGGAGATGGGTTGCGGTGGCGGCCCGGCTGAGACCGCGACTGACCTCATCGACCTGGCTACCGGCGCGCAGACCAGGCTGCCGGGATTCTTTGCCGACGGGTGGCTGGACGACGACCACCTCCTCGGGAGCACAGTCACCGCGACGTCAGGCAATCCGGCCGGTGGCGTGAGGAGCACGGATATCCAGATCAGCGACATGGGTGGCCAGGTTCACAACGTGGTCATTGGCGAACTGGTTGGTGTTTTGCATTAGGTTGGTCGAAGGCGAAGTCCAGGCCGGCGGGTCGGTATCCGTCGGAAGGCGCTCCACCGCTGGAGTACGCGGGGATTCGTCGGCGCAGGTTGCATGACTTGCGTCAATCGTGCGCGACGGTGCTCGCGGCGGCCGGGGTCCCGCCGCGAGACACGATGGAAATCGTGGGCACTCGCAGATCGGCCTCACGATGAACATCTACAGCCTGGTGCTGCCGGAAACACAGCGGGAGGGCGGGTCGGAAGATGGAGGCCTTCCTCCGCTCCGTGCAGGCGCCAGGCGATCCGACCCAGGTTCCGACCCGGAATGGTTGACTAAAGGGTTGACTTCGGGCCGCGCACGTTGAGGGTCAAGAGGCTCGCTGGGCTCCGATTTGAGTTCGAAACAGGGCGTTTGAGCAGTGGTGCCGGCGTACGGAATCGAACCGTAAACGGCGTCACGGGGGGTCGGGCCCGGGAGCCCGCAACTGGCGTCGGAATTGGCGTCAGTCGTTCCGTCGGAGGTGCCTCCTCGCGCGGGGGGCTGTGGCAAACTCGCTGGCGTGCAGGATCCAGTTGGTCGCGTATTCGAGTGCGTCGCTCCCGTCTTTGACAAGTCGGTCCCGTTCTTCGCGACGTTTGGGCGCGAACTCGTTGACTGGGCGAACATCCGGGAGGGGCAGACGGTGCTCGACCTGGGAGCAGGTGCCGGCGCGGTGACGATCCCGGCTGCGGCGTCGGTCGGCCCCGACGGGCGGATCGTCGCGGGAGATTTCGTCCCTGCGATGGTGGACCGTTTAACCGCGCTGCGGTTGCCGAACGTGGAAGCCCGCGAACTGAGTGCGGTTTCGCTTGACGTCCCAGAGGAATCGTTCGACGCCGTACTCGCCGGCTTTGTCCTGCATATCGTGCCGGACCGACTGGCCGCCCTTCGGGAGATTCGACGAGTTCTCCGATCGGATGGTTTCCTGGTCTTCAGCGTCCCGGGGCCGAGCGACGACGGGGGTTGGTGGGGTGCCTATGACGAGGTCGTGGCGGCGTTTGCCGCGCGGACAGCGGTTCCGGCAGGCTCTCAAGGTTCGTCGTCGTCATGGGAGACAAGCGCTCGTGCGGCTGGCTTTTCTGTCTCAGAGCACACACTGCGACAGGTGGCGCTACCGGTTTCAGGACCCGAGGCGCACTGGGAGTGGCTTCTTACTCACGGTACTCGATGGCTCTACGATGCGCTCGGCGAGTCCGACCGGGCGGAGTTCCGGGAGGCGGTAGTTAACAGCCTCCGGAAAACACACCCAACTGGCGGTACGCAAATCATCGCTGGTGCTGAGTTCTGGCGGTTCGCCGCGGGTGCATGACGGGTTTCCTGGGGAACTCCCGGGAGGGCCTCGAGCGCTGCCCGCCATGGAAACTCGGGGACCTGCAGCGTGTGGTGAAGCGGTGCCGAGGTATGCGCTGTGATGACCGAGGCACGGCACGTGGTGAGCAGCCGCACGCTACGGCCGAAGGCGGGGTGTCGGGTTAGGCCGCTGTTCGCACACGGAACGGCGGTGACGGATACCTCGCCCCCGATTGTCTCGACGAGCGGGCCAAGAGCGAACGTGTCCGCGATGCCGGAGCGTTGTGATGTACCCGCCGTTTGTGAGCGAGGTGCTCCGGGGCCATCGGGCACGGCAAGCGGAGGAACGCTTGGCAGTTGGTCCGGCCTGGCATGAGGCAGACCTCGTGTTCTCGACCGCTGAGGGCAACCCTCTCGACGGTTTGAACCTGACGCATCGATTCCAGCGGCTGCTGGAGCGGGCTGGTGTCCCACGGCGGAGGTTCCACGACCTCCGGCACTCGTGCGCGACGGTGCTCCTCGCCCAGGGCGTGCCGGCCCGGGTCGTCATGGAGATGCTGGGTCACTCGCAAATCAGCCTGACGATGAACACGTACACGCACGTGCTCCGGACCATGGAGCGCGACGCGGCCGACCTGATGGGCAAGTTCCTCGGAACTGCCCTGATGGTGCCGGAGGATGGGACCGGCAAATGAAGGTTGGCGTCAAGATTGGCGTCACCAACTATGAGTCGGCTGGTGGACATTACAGCATGTTGGGTGCAGCATCGGTACTCACCCAACATCTGGTGGTGCCCGCGCACGGAATCGAACCGTGAACCTTGGGATTAAGAGTCCCCTGCTCTGCCAATTGAGCTACGCGGGCAAGCGTAGGGATTGTACGGGCCTCCCGCCGGCCCTCGCGGGGTGCCCGTGAGCCCTGGCCCTTTGCCGGCAATGGGCCGCCTCTGGCAGCAGTTCAGGGTCCGTTTGCCGGCAAGCGGCCCCACCGCGCCCCCGCCGGGGTCGGCACCGCGCCCGCCCCCGGGGTCTGAGCCTCTTAACGACCCCCATTGGCGAGCCGCCATCGCCGCGCGACGATGGTGGCATGCCGGCTCGCGTACCGCAGGACGTCGACCTGGAGGACCGCCTGGTCTTCAATCTGACGGCGATCCAGTTCGGTTACCTGGTGATCGGTGCACTGGCTGCGGGGATCACGTGGAAGATCCCCTGGGCGCCCGCCCCGGTGCGCCTGCTGGCCGTCGCCCCGCTCGTGCTGTGCGGGGTGGCTCTGGCCTGGGGTCGGTGGCAGGGACGGCCGCTGGACGCGTGGACCGGCGACGGGCTTGTCTTCCTCCGCCAGAACCTCCGCCTCCGCTGGAGGCCGACGGGGATCGCCGGTGCCCTCCGGCGCGGTGCGATGCGACACCGCACGCGCGCCCCGCGCACCTGGCGACACCACCGGCAATCGCGTCCGCGCCCCCCGGCGCTCCCGGAGCACCGCGAATGATCGAAGTGCACCTGCTGCACGGCCCGCTGCGACCGCTCCTGCCCGCAATCCCCGACGCCCAGGTCCTGACGACCGGCGCGATCGGCTTTCTGGACGCCGCGGCGGAGGATCGCGAGCGCTGGTCGCGCGGCTTCCGGCAGCTGCTGGACGGCCTCGATGCTCCGCTCCAGGTGGTGATCGACGTTGCGGTCGGAGATGGAGATCCCGAGCTGCCACCCACCGTGCTGCCGGACCTCGGCGCGGCCTCCCTGGTCGAGCGCCGGGCCCTCGACCTGGCCCACGCCGCTGCCCTCCGCGCCCTCCCGACGGCGCAGCGCCGGGTGGTGTCGCTGGTCACGACGCCCGCCGCCGCGCAGCTTGTCGAGCGGGGTCTGCAGCTCCTCGGCGTTCCCCAGGTCACGCGATCGATCGCCACCGCGGCCGCCGCCGGCTCACCGCGTGGTGTCGAGTCTCCGACCGGCTGGTGGGACGAGACCGGCCTCTACCGGACCTGGTTCCTCGACCGCTTCCCGGGCCATGACCTGGATCCGGGCTGGCTCCTCCGGCTCGTCCCGGCGGGGCTGGAGATAAGCCTCGCTTGGCATGCGGAGCGCCTGGCCACGGCGGGGGTGGTCGAGTATCTGCAGCGGCAGCTGATCCGGCTGCGCGCCCGCCAGCTGGACCGGGGGGATGTCGGCGAGCCGGAGGTGGAGGGGGCTCTGCCCGCGGTGGAGCGGCTGCAGCGCCAGCTGATGGCCCGCCAGGAGCAAGCGTTCCACGTCAGCCTCTACCTGACCGTTCGGACGCACGGGCCGCGGCAGCTCGCACACGCAGCGACCCAGATCGAGGCCGCCGCGCGCTCCGCCCTCACCGTCCTGCACCCTGCCACCTTCCGCCAGCGTGAAGCGCGGCTGGCGACCCTGCCTGTTGGGCTCGACCCACTCCGGCGGCGCCGCGTGCTGGACTCCTCCTCGCTCACCACCCTCGCGCCCTGGTGGGACGGTGACCTGCAGCAGCCCGGCGGCCTGCTGTGTGGGGTGAGTCGCGCCACCGGACAGCCGGTGCTGCTCGATCCCTTCGACGACAGCCGCCACCAGAACGCGAACATCGGCGTCTACGGGCACAGCGGGGCCGGGAAGACGTATCTGCTCTCCACGCTGGCATTGGGAGCGCTCGACCTCGGGATCCAGGTGCTGATCGTCGACCCCGAGCACGAATACGGTGGTCTCGCCGACCTGCTGGGCGGGCATCACGTTCGCCTGGCCCTGGGCTCGGACGTCTCGATCAACGTCCTCGATCTCGACCAGGGCGTCATCGATCCGGACGGCCTGGCCCCGCGGATCGCGGACGCCGTCGATCTCTGCGACGTCGTCTGCGGAGGGCTCGACCCGGCGGAACGAGCGGAGGTCGAGGGCGCGGTCCGCCAGGTGGTGGCGCACCACCCGGCCCCGCTGCTGGGGGACGTCGCGGCTTGTCTGGATGCCACGTCCCGGCCCGCGCGCGTGCTGCAGCGGTGGGTCACGGGGAGCCTCGGCCGCCTCTTCAGCCGCCCCACCAACGTCGATCTCTCCGCGCCGCTGATCGTGTTCGGCATGCGCGAGCTGCGACCGGAGCTGGTGGGCCCGGTGCACTTCCTCCTCGCCCAGGCGCTGTGGGGCCGCATCCGCCGCCGGGATCGCCGCCGTTTGCTCGTGGTCGACGAGCTGGGGCTGCTCTTCGAGGATCCGACGATGCGGGGCTTCGTGGTCTCGCTCGCCCGGCGTATCCGCAAGTACGACGGGTCGCTCTGCTTCGCCACCCAGAACCCGGGCGACCTCCTGAGCAGCGAAGCCGGGGCGGTGGTCGCGACCAACCCGGCGATCCAGTTCTTCGGATCCCTGCGCCCCGGCGAGGCGGTGCGCGTGCAGCGCCACTTCGAGCTCAGCGAGCGGCAGCGGGCAGGCCTGGAACAGGCCGCTCGTGGAGAGTTCCTGCTCGCCGCCGGCACCGACCGGATCCCCCTGCGCGTGACCGCTCCGCCATGGCAGGCGGCGCTCCTGAACCAGCTTCGCGGGTCGCCGGCGCCGGCTCGCGCCAGTCCGCGGGCTGAGGCTTCGGTCGGTGACTCGTAGCCTGGATGGGCGATGTCGCGTGTTGTCCAGTACCGGGTGCACGGACTGCGGGAGGGTCAGGAGGAGGCCCTGGACGCTGCCTTCGCGGGGCTGCGCAGATCGCGCAGCTGGCGCGGAGAGCCGCCCTGGCTCGCGCTTCCGAACAGCCGCTCGCTCTTCGAGATGGAGTTTCTCCGCCACCTCCGGGAGGAGGAGGGCGACTCCGTCGACGCCGCCGGCTTCTTCGAGCTCCGGGGCGACGAGACCGACGTCTTGATCCTGGTGCTGTTCTTGCGGGACCTGAGTGCCGATCTGGGGCTCCGGATCTCGGTCCGCGACCAGGACCACCCGCTCAGCAAGCTCCGCTACCTCGAGTTCAGGGGCGGCGCGCTTCCTTCCGGCAACTCGCTGGAACAGCTGCTCAGCCGGCGCCCGATGACGAAGAAGGTGGACGGGCGCCCGATCGCCTTCTACGCGCCGTCCCACCCCCTGAACTCCCGCCATCCCGATCAGCCCGTCCGCTGGGGATATCGGGTCGGCGCGATCCGTGCCTTCGCGCCCACGCTGCTGGAGGCGGAGCGGGAGGCGCTCCGGCTGCACCGGGCGCTCTCTCACCTCGGCGCGTGAGCTCCGCCCGAGAGGGCGAGGTCCTCTCGTCCGGCGGCGTCTGGCTTCACTTTCACGCTTGGGAGGCCCCGAAACCCTTGCGCGCGCTGGCAATCGTGCACGGGCTCGGTGAGCATGGCGGCCGCTACGCGAAGCTGGGCACCTGGCTGGCCGAGCGGGGGACGTCGGTCTGGGCCATCGACCTGCGCGGGATGGGTCAGAGCGGAGGCGGACGGGGCCGGCTGCGCACCTGGAACGACTGGCTGGACGATGCCCGGCGGCTCTGGGCCCTGATCGAGCGCGCGTCGCCCGGCCTGGAGATCGTGCCGCTCGGCCACTCCGTCGGCGGGGTGGTCGTGAGCAGTGCCGTCCTGCGCGGCGTCCTGACGCCGCGGAGATTCGTGCTCTCGAACCCGGCCTTCCGGATCCGGATGTCGGTGCCGGGCTGGAAGCGAGCGCTGGGGACGGTGGCTGAGCGGGCGACGCCGCAGCTGTCCATGCCGAGCGGTATCGATCCTCGCCTGCTCGCGCGCGACCCGCACGTCGGCGAGGCCTACGTGGCCGATCCGTGGGTGCACGACCGCTTGTCGGCGCGCCTGTACGGGGAGTGGATGCGGGCCGCCCGGGAGGTGCTGGAACGAGCGCCCGACCTGCACACCCCCTATCTGCTGCTGCTCTCATCGGAGGACCCGATCATCGACCCTGGCGCATCGGCGGAGTTCGACCGCGCGGCCGCCGTGGGTCAGACCGTCCGGCGGTATCCCGACCGCTGGCACGAGCCGTTCCAGGATCGGGGGCGGGAGGAGGTATTCGCCGATCTCCTCGCGTGGCTCGACTCGAGTACTACCGTCGCCACATGACCGCCATCGCTCTCCCGCGCTCTCGACCCTCGGATCAAAACGTCGACGCCCAGGGGCTGCTCGACTTCCTCGACGCGATCGAGCGTTCCGGAATCGAACTGCATTCGCTGATGGTGCTGCGGCACGGAGCGGTGGTCGCGGAGGGTTGGTGGGAGCCTTATCGCGCGGACCTGGTCCACCTTCTGTACTCGCTCTCCAAGAGCTTCACCTCGACCGCGGTCGGGATCGCCGAGGGGGAAGGTCTGCTTTCGGTCGACGATCTGGTGCTCGACCATTTCCCCGACGAGGCACCCGCCGACCCGTCGCCGAACCTTCGCGCGATGCGCGTCCGCCACCTGCTGGCGATGGCGAGCGGGCACGAGGAGGACACCGCCCAACGGCTGATGGCTGGAGCGCCGGACCTGGTTCGCGCGTTTCTCGCTCTCCCGCCCGAGCACGCGCCGGGGACGGTCTTCACCTACAACCAGGGGTGCACGCACACCCTGGCCGTGCTTGTCAGCCGGCTCAGCGGCGTCTCGTTGCTTGACTACCTGCGCCCCCGACTCTTCGATCCCCTTGGCATCGACCAGGCGCTGTGGACGCTCTCCCCCGATGGCGTCGAGCAGGGCTACTCGGGCCTCCACGCCGCGACCGAGTCGATCGCCAAGCTGGGCCAGCTCTATCTGCAGCGCGGTCGCTGGGACGGCCGCCAGGTGGTCCCGGAAAGCTACGTCGAGCAGGCGACCCATACGCAAGTCGACAACCGGGGTCGACAGGAGAACCCTGACTGGCAGCAAGGCTATGGCTTCCAGTTCTGGCGGTGCCGGGTCGACGCCTTCCGCGGCGACGGAGCGTTCGGACAGCTCTGCGTGGTCATCCCGGGTCAGGATGCGGTGGTCGCCTGCACCGCCCAGACCGGGGAGATGCAGGCCGAGCTGGATCTGGTCTGGAAGCACATCCTCCCGGCCTTGGGAGACCGGGTGGAGCAGGGCGCCGCGACCGCCGCCGCCGAGGGCCGACTCACCGAGCGGCTGCAGCACCTGAGCACAAGCCGCGTGGAGAGCCGCTCTCAGGGCCCCGGGCACCCGGTCGCATTCGAGCCGCAGGGGAACACCGAGGCGCTGTCGACGATCCGGGCCGAGCCGGTGGACGGTGGGATTCAGGTTTCGATCGCGCACCCGGAGGGGGAGACGACCTTTCTGGCGCACCCCGGGACGTGGACCAGGGCCGAGCTGCCGTCGATCCGTAGGCTCCGCCCGCCGGTCGCGGTGAGCGCCGGCTGGACCGGCGACACCGAGTTCCGCGCCGACGTCGTCTTCCTCACCAGCCCCCACCGGCTCTCGCTGCGGGGGGTGGTGGACGCGCACCCGAGGTACCGGGCGAGCTGGGCGACGCAGGCCCCGCTCTGATGCGGGCGGTGGTTCAGCGCGTGTCCGGCGCCTCGGTTTCGTGGACGGAAGAGACTGGCGAGGAACCGAAGAGCGAGATCGGGGTGGGGCTGCTGATCCTCCTCGGGGTTGGGCCCGACGACAGCGTGCAGAGCGGCGAGCGGCTGGCCCGCAAGATCGCCAACCTGCGAATCTTCGAGGACGACCGCGGCCGCTTCGACCGCAGCCTGCTGGAGACCGGCGGGGAGGCCCTGGTGGTCTCCCAGTTCACCCTGTTCGCCGACGCCCGGCGTGGGCGCCGGCCCGGCTTCACCACCGCTGCGGCCCCCTCGCTCGCGGAGCCTCTTTGCGAGAGCTTCGCGAACTCTCTCCGAGAGAACGGGGTGCAGGTCGGGACCGGACGCTTCGGCGCCCACATGGCGGTCGAGCTGATAAACGACGGGCCGGTCACCCTGGTTCTCTCTACGGAACCCTGGGAGAGCCGCATCGATTGATCCCCGCATACTGGCCGGACATGAGCAGTGACGGCCCCGCTGAGACGAGGCAGGAGTATCTGGCGAGGCACCGTGAGCAGATCCGCCGGGCCGCGGAGCGGATCGCGCCTTATGTGCGCCACACCCCGCTGTTGCACACGGATCTGGATCCCGAGCTCCGGCTCAAGCCCGAGTCGCTGCAGGTGACCGGCGCCTTCAAGCCGCGGGGCGCCTTCAACGCGGTGCTGGCGCTCCGCGAGCGGGACGGGGAGGGGGAGGTCCGTGGGGTGACCGCCGTGTCCTCGGGCAACCATGCACAGGCCCTGGCTCTCGCGGCGCGCACCGCCGGGCTTCCGGCGGTCATTGTGATTCCCGCCGACGCCAACCCACTCAAGGTCGCCGCGACCAGGGCGTACGGTGCCGAGGTCGTGCAGGAAGGCGTCACCTTCGCCAACCGCGAGGATTACCTGCGCCGGGTTGCCGAGGAGCGTGGACTGACCGTCATCCATCCCTTCGACAACTGGGACGTGATCCACGGCGCGGCGACCGCCGCCGACGAGGCCCTCGCCGACGACCCCGCCATCCAGACGGTGGTGGTCCCGGTCGGCGGCGGTGGCCTGCTTTCGGGAACCGCGCTCGCAGCCAAGTCACGGAACCCCGAGATCCAGGTCATCGGCGTCGAGCCGGCCGCCGCCGACGATGCCGCTCGGACGTTCGAGACCGGCCAGATCCAGCGTCTGCCGGATTCGCCGACCACGCTCGCCGACGGGGTGCGCCCGGTCTCGATCGGGCAGCGCACCTTCGAGGTGATGGTGACGCACCGGTTGGTCGACGGCATCGTGCGCGTGACCGAAGAGGAGATCGCCGAGGGGACGCGGGCCGCCTGGCTGCAGCTGAAGCTGGCGCTGGAGCCGACCGGAGCGCTGAGCCTCGCGGCCTGGCTGGCGGGGAAGGTACCGCGGGCGCAGGGACCCACGTGTCTCGTCTTCAGCGGCGGGAACTTCAACCCGGGGGTCGTGGCCGGCATCCTCAGCGCGTAGAGGCGGCAGCGCCCATTGGTGCACCTCCGGAGGCTAAAGGCGCCGGAAAGGACCCGTTGGTGCACCCTCGGGCGTTGCCGGCCGGCGGCCGCGGGGCTGACCGCGACGCGGCTTAACACCCCCCGTTGGCAGATCGCGGCTGGGGCGCGACGATCTCGGCATGGAGGTCGTACCCACCGGAATCTCCAGACGGCGTCTGGCCCTGGTCGCCATCGTCGAACTGGTCGTCGTCACCGCCTTCGGTATCGCGGTGTGGCAGGTCTGGCAGTCGCGGCAGGAGCCCGCCGCCGCGCCGGCCGGCACGCCGCAGGCGGCGCCGTCCTCGACGCCCACGCCGGCGGCGACGCCGATCGGGTTGCCGCAGGACGGCACCGCGACCCCGCCTGCCTCCGCGGCGGGCTCGGGTGGCGAAACCGCATCCACCCTGCTCCAGCACTTGCAGCAGTTCAACGGCGTGGTGAGCTCGATCGAGCAGGCCGAGACCAGCGTGCTCCAGATCCTGATCCCGGGCAGCGTCTGGTACCTGCAGCACGTCGTGGTGCCGCGCATCGAAGCCGCGCTGCACCGCGGCTGATCGTGTTGGAAGGAATCCGCTCCCGCTACCGTAGGAGGCGCTCATGGATGAGAACGAGCACGACACGTACACGCCGATCGAGAGCGGTGCCCGCATCGGCCACGTCCATCTCAAGGTCAGCGACCTCGAGCGGGCGATCGCCTTCTATCACGGCATCCTGGGTTTCGACGTGATGAGCCGATGGGGTGACCAGGCCGCGTTCTTGAGCGCCGGCGGCTATCACCACCACATCGGACTCAACACCTGGGAGAGCCGGGGTGGTCCACCGCCGGCCTCTGGCACCACCGGGCTTTATCACGCCGCGATCCTCTACCCGACCCGCCAGGCGCTGGGCCGTGCGCTGCGCCGGCTGGTGGACGCGGGCTGGCCTCTGGGCGGTGCAGCCGACCACGGCGTCTCCGAGGCCCTCTACCTGGACGACCCCGACGGCAACGGTGTCGAGCTTTACCGGGACCGCCCGGAGGCAGAGTGGCCGCGCGACGAGGCCGGGAACCTCACGATGTCCAACCGCCGGCTCGATCTGGAGGCCCTCCTGCGGGCCGCCGACGAGCCCGTGGCCACGACGGAAGCCGCGCGCGCATGAGCGAGGGGCTGGAGCCGCCGACGCTCCTCGACGTCCTCGACGCCAGGCGCCGGATCGCTCCCTACCTGCCACGGACACCGCTGCGCCGGACGCCGGCGCTCTCCAGGCTCGTCGGTACCGATGTCTGGGTCAAACACGAGAACTTCCTCCCCACCGGCGCGTTCAAGGTGCGGGGCGGGGTCAACCTCGTCTCCCGCCTGAGCCCGCCCGAGCGCCGGGCCGGGCTGATCGCCGCCTCCAGCGGCAATCACGGGCAGTCGATCGCCTTCGCCGCCCAGCGGTTCGGGGTGCCGGCCATCATCTGTGTCCCCGAGCAGGCGAACCCCCTGAAGGTCGAAGCCATCCGGGACTACGGTGCCGAGACCGTCCTCGATGGGCGGACGTTCGACGAGGCCCGGGCCAACGCCGAGCGGATGGCTCGCGAACACGGGTACCGGTACGTCCACTCGGGGGACGAGCCGCTCCTGATCGCGGGCGTCGGTACCTACGCGCTGGAGATCCTCGAGGAGGAGCCCCAAATCGACACGCTGATCGTCCCCATCGGTGGCGGCAGCGGCGCCGCCGGCGCGCTCACGGTGGCCCGAGCCCTGAACCCCGCCATCCAGGTCATCGGCGTCCAGTCCCACCAGTCCCCTGCCGGCCATCTCGCCTGGAAGGCGGGCGAGGCCCGGACGGCCCCCAACGAGACGGTGGTCGAGGGGCTGTCGACCGGGTCGTCGTTCGACCTCCCACAGCGGATACTGCGGCAGCTCGACGACTTCGTGCTCGTGGACGACCGCGATATCGGTCGCGCCACCGGGGCCATGATCGCCGGGACCCGGACGCTGGTCGAACCCGCGGGCAGCGCCGGGCTGGCGGCCGCGCTGCAGCTCCGAGACCGCCTGCGGGGGCGGCGAGTGGCGCTGATCGCGAGCGGAGGCAATCTCACGCCGGCCCAGCTGCTCGCTGCGCTGCAGGAGGGATAGGGACCCGGTCGTCCGGGGCGGGTCCGGCTCGGGCCCGGACTCAGCGCGGCCCGAGAACGCGATCCAGCAACCGCAGCGGCAGAGCTCGCGGCGTGATCCTGGCTTCTGCCGAGCGGAGCCCGCGGCTCGCCGCCGTCTCCCGGGCCGCCCGGCGCAGCTCCTGCTGGTGATTGCGCGCCATGACGTTGAACTGATCGTGCTGCATCGACAACCTCCTTCCGTGCGCCATCGACTACGCTCTCCACGGTAGGAACCAAGGAGGTCAGGGTCCGCCCTCGTTTTCATGGAACACCCGGCAGCTCGCGTGCTGGCCGCGCTCGAGGTTCTCCAGGCTCGTGGTTGGGTCGGGGCCGACGAGCTTGCGCGCCGCCTGGAGGTCGACCGGCGCACCGTTCGCCGCTATATGGCGACGCTCCGGGACCTGGGGTTTCCGGTCGAGGCGCGGATCGGCCGCGACGGCGGGTACCGCCTCCGGCCGGGCTTCCGCCTCCCGCCGCTGATGCTCACCGAGGATGAGGCTCTGGCGGTCGTCCTGGGCCTGCTGGCCGCCAGACGCATCGGACTCGCCTCTGCCGCGCCGGCGAGCGAGTCGGCCCTGGCGAAGCTGGAGCGCGTCTTGCCGCTCGCGCTGCGCGACGCGGCGCTCTCCCTCGATCGGACCGTGGAGTTCACCCTTCAGCGCCGGAGGGCCTCGCCCGCGGCGAGCCCGGTGCTGCTCACGCTCGCGCTGGCGGCGAACGGGAGGCGGTCGGTCGAGGTCGGGTACCGCAACTTCCGCGGAGAGGTGAGTGAGCGGCGAATCGACCCCTACGGCCTCGTGTTCCACACCGGCCGCTGGTATCTCGTCGGTTGGGACCACCGGCGCCTGGCGCAGCGCACCTTCCGCATCGACCGGATGGCGAGCGCGACGTTGAGCGAGGAGACCTTCACGCCGCCCTCCGCCTTCAACAGCGCCGAAGAGGTGTCGCGCTCACTCGCCTCCGTGGCGTGGGAACGGTACGTCGAGGTCCTCCTGGAGACCGACCTCGAGACCGCCCGGCGCGGCGTGGCGCCCGGTATCGGCCTCCTGGATCCCGTTCCCGGAGGCGTACTGCTTCGCGTCGGCGTCGACGACCTCGACTGGGGGGCGCGCTACGTCGTCTCGTTGGGGATTCCGTTCAAGGTGGTCGCGCCACCCGGGCTCCGCGACGCTCTGCGACGGCTTGCCACCGGGATCACCGCCGTCGCCGATCACGCCGGGTGAGAGAACCCGCCGGCGAGGGTGATCAGACCACGAGGCGCCGGAGCATCTCTCGCAACCGAGGAGTCTCCTGAAGCGCCGCCCGCAGGCCGTCCAGGGAGTCCTCGCCGTCGATCATCATCGGGCTCCGCTGAAAACGGCCCTCGTGGTTGTAGTAGCAGAAGCGGATCCCGCAGACTCCGTTCCCGTCCTCGTACTCGAGGAGCTGGATGGCGGGCTCGACGTACTTGCCCTCGTAGGCCGCCTCCTCCACGATCTGGCCCCGGCCCCAGTGGAATTCGAACGGTCTGGGTACCGTCCGGCGCCCGCCTGCTCGGCTCGCCATCGTCCGCCTCCCTTGGTCGTTCCGCCCATGCCGTGGGGCGAGATCTGTGGTCAAACCTGGCTCACCTGGCCCACCTTATGCCGGTCCGCCGAGCGGTGTGACCGCAACCTGGACCGTCAGACCGATGGTGCCGAGCTACCGGGCGGGGCGGGCCGGTCCCCCCATGACCTGGAACCAGGCGCGCCGGCGCTCATGGTCGGGGATGACGAGCACCGGGCGCCGGCGCCCCCTGATCAGGTCGTGGGCGAGAGGCGACCCCGGGAATACGCCGAACCAGGAGCCGCGGCGGGCGAGCACGATCACCAGGTCCGCGTCCAGCCGGTCGGTCAGGTCGGACGCCACCAACGCCTGGTCGCCGTACCGGGCGAGAGTCACCTCTGCCGTCGCCTGGACGCCCTGCTGAACGAGAGTCGACCTCACCTCTCGCACACCGTTCGTCAGCATCCGGAGGTTGGCCCGATCGAGGTCGTCGAGACTCCCGCTGTGCGCGAAGATGGCGGCGATCAGCACCTCCGCCTCCAGCCGCCTGGCAAATCGCGCCACCTGTCCGACCGACCAGGCGGCCGGGTCCGGTCTCTCCACCAGCACCACGATGCGGAGCGAACTCCGGTGGGAATCGCCACCGGTGGACTCCGTCGCGTCCACCGGTGGGCGCTCCGCAAGCTCGATGTTCAGCGCTCTTGCCACGCCCTTCACACTAGGCGCCAAAGAGGTCACTACCCGCCCTCGTTTGTGCAGGTCGACCAAACCCCTGCCCACCCTCTCGACACCCCCCGTCGCTAAGGGCAGAGTGTCCGCACTGAGACGCTAAAAGCTGCCACGTAGGGTCTGACTGTGGACACTCTGCCGGGACGTAGCGGGGACGACGGGAGGGGTAGGGGGGAGGTTAGAGCCCGGCGGGACGCAGCGTGCTCAGGCCCTGCAGGACCAGCAGCTCGGGAACCCGGAGCAGGTCGCTCAGGTTGAACAGCGCTCCGTAGGCCACCTGGTTGACGCCCGGGATCCAGAGCAGCAGGAACAGACCCAGGATGATGAACGTCCCGTACCGCATCGCCGCGACTTGCACGCTCGGCGCCAGGTAGGGCGCGATCGCTCCCCAGCCGTCGAGCGGGGGGAGGGGCAGCAGGTTCAGGATCAGGATCGCGATCTCGAGGAAGCAGAGCGCCGCGAGGCCGGCCCAGAAGTAAAGCGTCTGGTCGGTTATCGCCCGCAGCCAGAAGCCACTCCAGAACGGGGCCGACAGGACGACGAAGCAGATCACGGTTCCGACCGGCCCGGCCAGCGCCACCGCGGTCTGCCACCCGCGGCTGCGGAGGTTGCGCGGGTCGAAGAAGATCGCACCTCCCGGGAACCCGATGCCGCCCAGGAGGATGAACACGAGCGGGATCACGATCGAGAAGAGGGGGTTGACGTAGCGCAGGGGGTTGAAGTTCAGGTATCCGGACGCGAGCACCGAGCGGTCGCCCCCCCAGTAGGCCGTGATCGCGTGGCAGAACTCGTGGACGCAGATGGTGAGGATCCAGCCCCCGAGCACGAAGAGCAGCATCGACAGCCAGCGCACCAGCCCGATCGACACCCCGCTCCAGAGGCCCACGCCGCCGAGCACGAAGGCCGCGGCCGGGACCAGGATGACGGGGCTCGGTCGCATGTTCGCCGGACGCGAGCTCGTTCGAGGGCGTGGCCGCGGCAGCTGGACCACGTTCGAGCCACCGGCGCGGCCGGGCGAACCCCGGCCCACACCTGCCCCGGCGCCTGCCGGGGTGACCGCGGCGGCCCCCTCACGCGCCAGGCGCTGCGCGAAAAGACGCAGGTCGACCAGTGTGATGCCGGCCTGCTCGAGCGTCTCGTAGGCGACGCCGGAGGTGCGGTAGGCGAGCGCCGCCAGCAGATGAAGCCGAACCGGCGGCTGCTGGGAGAGCAGGCGCGCTTCGGCCGAGGTATCCTCCAGCACCCGCTGCCCGGCTTCCCCGATCGCCGGCGGCTGAGCGGCCGGTGGCAGCTGAGGCAGACGGGACCACGCCGACTGGACCACCGCCTCCGGCTGCGCGCCCAGCTCGCGGAGGGCGGTCGCGACCTCGCCCCCGCTCTGGACGACCGCCACCAGCAGGTCGCCCGGTGTCACCTCGGCCGCCCCACGGTGGCCGGCGACCCGCCGCGCCTGGTCGATGCACGCCCGCAGCCCGGCTGAGAAGTCGGCGCCTAGGTCGGGCTGGAGCATTTCCGCGCTACGGTACCCGGTTTCGAATCGCGTCGAGCGGGGCGTGCTCGGCCAGAGGCTCCACCTCGTCGGACGGCGCGTCCTTGGGTCCGGTGCCCGCGCGAACCGCGATGCGGATCGGACGGTCGGTGAACACGTATTCGTACGCCCACTTGACGAGCACGAAGAACCGGGCGCGAAACGTCATCACCTTGAGCAGGTGGACCGCGAGCCACATGACCCAGCCCAGGAACCCTGTGAACCGTACCCGGCCGACCTGGGCGACGGCCTCTCCACGGCCGATGGTGGCCATGATGCCGGGGTCGTGGTACTGGAACGCGGCCCTGGGTCCACCGCTCCGGATCGCCGCCGCCACGTACTTGGCCTGCTGCATGGCGACCGGGATCAGCATCGGCAGGTCGTCGCGGTGGCCCGCGACGTCGCCGATCACGTAGACCTCCGGACGGCCCTCGATCCGCAGGCTGTCGTCGATCGGGATCCGGTTGGACCCCCGATGGTTGGTCGGCAGATCTCCGTCCACGATGACCCCGTGCACGCCCGCCGTCCAGACCACGGTCCCGGCGGTCACGGTCTCGCCGCCCCGGAGGACCACCTCATTCCTGTCGACCCGCTCGACCAGCGCGTGCAACCGGACCTGCACTCCCTTCCTGGTCAGCTCGTCGAACGTCGTCCACGAAAGCTTGGGGTTGAAGTCGGCCAGCAGCCGGTCGCCCCCCTCCAGCAGCTCGACCGTGATCTCCCCCCGGTGCAGGCGGCGGAAATCCTTTCGGACCATCAGGCTCATCAGCTCCGAGACGGCGCCTGCGAACTCGATCCCGGTGGGCCCACCTCCGACCACGACGATGGTGAGCAGCCTCCGCCGGACCTCGGGATCCGTCTCCCATTCGGCCTGCTCGAACTGGGTCAGGATGCGGTTCCGAAGGGCGAGGCCATCCTCCAGCTGCTTCAACGGATAGCTGCGGTCGTGAAGCGAGGGATTACCGTAGTAGCTCGTCGCGCTCCCGGTCGCGATCACCAGGGTGTCGTAGGTGAGGGTCCCACGGTTGGTGACGACCTGCCTCCGCTCCAGGTCCACGCCCTCCACCTCTGCCTGCATGAAGTCGGAGTTGTGGGCTCCACGGAGGAGGCTGCGGATCGGCTGCGCGATGTCGGAGGGGTCGAGCATGGCGGATGCCACCTGGTACAGCAGCGGCGAGAACAGCTGGTAGTTGTTGCGGTCGACGAGCAGCACCCGCGCCGCGGACCCGCTGAGTCGCCGGGCGAGCGTCAACCCGCCGAAGCCGGCGCCCAGGATCACTACCGACTGCGGTCTCGAGTGGGGGGCGGTGGTCGGCATCAGACCTCCTCCGGGAGCTGCTGACGAAGCTTCAGGACGGGCTCGAAGAGATCACCTTGCTTCTCGACGCGTTCCAGGACGGCGGCCGAGTCGAACACGAGGCGGTTCGGATCGCCGGATTCCGCACACGCGGCGACCTCGTCCCAGGTGATGGGGGTGGAAACCGTGGGCCGGTCCCTGGCCCGCAGCGAGTAGACGTTGACGGTGGTCTTGTTGGGGTCGTTCTGGCTCCAGTCGATCAGGACCTTCCCTCCCCGTAGATCCTTGACCTGGCGTGAGACCACCTCCTTCGGATGCTCCCGCTCCAGCTTGGTGGCGATGCCGTGTGAGATCTTCTTCGTCACGTCGTACCCGGCGTCGCCGTTGAGCGGCACGTAAAGCTGCAGGCCCTTGGAGCCGGAGGTCTTGCAGAAGCCCTTCAACTTGTGGCCTTCCAGCCACTCGCGCACCAGGCCGGCTACGCGGCAGCACTCGACGATGGTTGCGGGCGGCCCCGGGTCGAAGTCGAAGACCAGCGTCCGCGGGTGCTCCAGGTCGGGCTTGGTGGAGAGCGAGGTGTGCCACTCCACGGTCCCCAGCTGCGACACCCAGACCAGGCTGGGCAGGTCGTCGACGACGCAGAAGTACATCCAGCGGTCATTGCCGCGGCTCCAGACCTTCGCGGTCTGCATCCACTCGGGGCGGTGCCGGGGACAGTTCTTCTCATAGAACATCTCCCCGTCGATGCCGTTGGGGTACCGCTTCAACGTCAGCGGCCTCCCCTCCAGGTGCGGCAGGAGGTGGGGCGCCATGCGCGTGTAGTAGTCGATCATCTGGCCCTTGGTGAAGCCGACCTGCGGCCAGAACACCTTGTCCAGGTTGGTCAGCCGCAGGGACCGTCCATCGACCTCGACCTCGACCGCCTTCTCCGGGCTCATCGGCACACCCCCTCCACCGTTTCGTAACCCCCGCAGCGCGCGGAACGAGCCGTGTCGCGCCCCGGCCAACAGCCCTTCGGTGCGATTTCCCCGGGATCCCCGCCAAACGGAGCCGGCGGGGTTTCGTGGCGAAAATGGCGGCTGGCGAGACTCATGTGACGAGCTCCCGCACCACGTCCCTGGGGTCCTTGTCGTCGCGCAGACCCTGGAAGCTCGGCGCTCGCAGCAGGCCCTCCGCCGTCCACTCCGCAAACTCAACCTGGGCGACCAGCTCCGGCCCCACGAAATGGACGTCCTTGCGGGGAAGGCTGCGGGTGGGCGCGAACGGCGAGTCGGGCCGGGTCAGCGGCTGCATCAAATCACGCAGCTGATCCAGCATCCGATCCGTGAACCCGGTCCCCACCCGGCCCGCGTACCGCAAGATCTCGCCGTCGTAGTAGCCGACCAGCAGAGATCCCGGGAGGCCCTGCCGGCGTCCCTGACCCTCCTGCCAGCCGCCGATGACCAGCTCCTGACCAGGCCGGATCTTGACCTTGAGCCAGGCACCGGTGCGCGCGCCCGGCTCGTAACGGCTGTCGGTGCGCTTGGCCACCACCCCCTCCAGGCGACGCTCCTTCGCCGCCGCCCAGAGGTCCTCACCGTGGCCGACCTGGTGCTCGGGCACGGCCCAGGAGTTTCCGTGGAGCTCGAGACCGGTCAGCAGCTCCCGTCGCTGGAGGTAGGTCAACCCCATGGTGTCGTTCCCGTCCAGGTCCAGGAGGTCGAAGATCAGGTAGGACACCGGCACCCGGCGCATCGCCGTCCGCACGTCGGTGGCGTCGGTAAGGCCGAGGCGCTGCTGGATCCGCTCGAACCGCGGTGCCCCGCTGTCGTCGAAGGCGACGATCTCCCCGTCGAGCAGCATCGAACGGCCGCCCACCTGGTCCATCAACCGAAGGATCTCGGGATAGGTCCGGCTGATGTCATGGCCGGTCCGGCTCTGGAGGCGCACCTCGCCCGGGGTGCAGTAGGCGAGCGCCCGCACGCCGTCCCATTTGAACTCGAAGGCCCACGCGCCCTCCTTGCCGGTCGGCAGCTCGGGGACGGCGCGCGCCAGCATCGGCGTCACCTGCTCAGGCAGCGTGCCGGCGGGTGGGTCCATGCGGTGGATCATCCAGTTCTTGCCGTCGGTCTGGAACAGCACATACCGGCCCTCGGCCCGGTCCCCATGCAGCGTGACCATGACCTCGGGCCGGCTGCGGCCCCCCTCCAGCTGCCACTTCTCGGTCTCGTAGATCCCGTGGTCCCAGATCCCGACGCTGCCGGCGCCGTACTGGCCACCCGGGATCTTGCCCGCGAAGTCGATGTAGTCCAGGGGGTGGTCCTCCACGTGGACCGCGAGGTGGTTGCGCTTGGGATCGGTGGGCAGTCCTTTGGGGAGCGCCCAGGAGACGAGCACCCCGTCCCGCTCGAGACGGAAGTCCCAGTGCAGGCGCCGGGCGTGGTGCTCCTGGATCACGAAGCGGAGGTCGTCGGTGCGTGCCTCGCCCTCGTCCCCGCGTGGCTCGGGCGTCTTCTCGAACGAGCGCTTGCGGCGATAGTCGGCGAGGTCGCTCGATGAACCGGACCGGCCGGGGGTGCCGGGCATGGTCCGAAGGGTACGAACTCAGAGGCCCGCGAGACTGAGCGAGGACGCCGCCTTTTCCTCCTCATGCCCCTCGGCCCCCTGCCCTTCCAGCCCCAGATGGCGCCGGAAGAACTCGACGATGAGGTCGGCGCGCTGCACCCGGTGCTTGGGCGATCCGGCGCGCGAGAGCTCGTGGTTCTCGGCCGGGAACCGGTAGTACTCGACGTCCCGCCGTCCGAGCCTCCGCAGGGCGACGAACAGGCAGTCGGCCTGCTCGATCGGGCAGCGAAGGTCGTTCTCCGAGTGGAGGATCAGAAGCGGGGTCGCGATCACCTTGACGTAGGTGATCGGGGACATCCGTGCGTATTCCTGAGGATTCTCCAGCGGATCGACGCCCAGCTCCTGGGCGAACCCGCCGGCGGCATCGCTGGACCAATCCTCACTGAGCAGGTTGTTGACCGCCCGCTCCGAGCAGGCGGCGGCGAAGCGGTGGGTGTGGCCGACGATCCAGGAGGTCATGAACCCGCCGTAGGAGCCGCCAAGTACCCCCACGCGTTCGCGGTCGATAGCCGGCTCGCGCTCCAGGGCGGCGTCGGTCACCGCCATCAGGTCCTCGTAGTCGACGCCGCCCCAGCCGCTGCCGGGGTCGACCGTGGAGAGGGGGGACAGGATCGCGCGCCCGAAGGCCTCGGTGACCCCGGAGGCCCCGCGCGGGTTGGTCCAGAAGACGACGAACCCGGCGGCCGCCAGAAACTGGAACTCGTCGAACCAGCGCTCCCCGTACTGGGTGGCCGGCCCGCCGTGGATCGAGAGCAGTGCCGGATACGTCCGGTCGGGCTCGAATCCGGGGGGACGCAGCAGCCAGGTGTCGAGCTCCTCCTTGCCGTCCCTCGTGCGCACCGTGAACCGCTCCGGGCTGAGCGCCGGAACCGCACCCAGGAAAGCCTCCTGGTGATGCGTCAACCGGCGCTCCCTGCCACCCACCAGCGAGTACAGCTCGGTCGGGTGCGTGGCGTCGGTCCCGGTGAAGGCCAGCGTGCCCCCCGCGAGATCCCACGCGGTTACCGTGCGCAGGCCGTCGACGGCCCGCGTCGAGCTCCCGGCGGCATCGACCCGAAGGACATGGACCGAACCCCGATCCTCCACGCTCACCAGCAGGTCGCCGCCCTCCCAGACCGGCGGTCGGCCCTCGGGGTAGGGGAAGAGTGAGCGATCAAGGTCGAGTGCCAGACGCGTCACCTGCCGGGACAGGAGGTCGAGCACCTCCAGCCGCCAGTGGTAGTAGCCGGGATGGGTGGCGTCCCCGTGGAAGGCGAGGTAGGCGAGTCGGCCGCCGTCGGGTGAGAACGCGGGGCCCAGGTGCGCGGCCTCGGTCGCCGTCAGCCGCACCGGCTCCGGCCGTGCGTCCTCGGCGATGTTGATGTCGAGCGTCCACAGGTCGTCGACCGGATTCAGGTCGGCGTCCGGCTGGCGGGCGGAGACGAACGCGACTCGTCCGGAGTCCGGTGACCAGGCGAGCGGGCCCGACACTTCAGGCCCCTCGGTCAGCTGGCGGGGCGCAGCGGCCGCCTCGCTGTCCACCACGAAGGCCTGGGTCGGGCGGTCGATGGTCCAGTCTTCGCCGTTGAGCCGGGAGAAGAGGCGATCGATCTTGCGCGGCGGCTGGGCCGCCTCGTCCTTGGGCTCGTAGCGCGCGGCCCGGACGCGGGAGGTGAACGCGATGCTGCGCCCGTCCGGCGACCACACCGGATGCTCTATGGCCTCCCCGCGATGGGCAAGCGAGACCGGCTCGCCGGGCCCGTCGACGGGGACCACCAACAGCACCTGCTCCGGCGGAGCCTCCCCCTCGGGGTCGCGCTTGCGAGTGAAGGCGAGGCGGGTCCCGTCCGGCGACCACGCGGGCTGGCCGTCTCCCCCCTCACCGGTGGTCAGCTGACGTGGGGGCGTGCTGCCATCGGCCGCGGCCAGCCAGATCGCCGAGCGGTACCGGTTCTCGTCCAGATCGACGCGGGTCACCGTGTACGCCACGCGCGCGCCGTCCGGTGAGACCGCGGGCGATCCCACCGTGACGATGCGGCCGATGTCGTTCGTTCTCATCCGCTCGCACGATAGGGGCCTCAGGGCCGTTTCTGCACATTCCGCCCTTTCCGGGTCGGAGATAGCGACGGTTTCTGCAGAAACGACCTAATCCACGGCCCGATTACCTCCGATTCGCGCGAGCCGGACACCTCAGCCAACCCTCCCCCTCAAGGGCCCAATGCAACGGCATTGCGCACGATAGGGGCATTGGTGCGACCGCGGCCCTGTCGCGATCCCTGAAAGGGGCGGTTGGTGCACCAGCGGCCTGTCTATCCTGACGGCGGATGGCAGTCGACAGGAGCCGGGCGATGCGTGCGGTCGAGTTCTGGGGCGGCCTGATGTGGGTCGCGGCGGTCCAGTTCTTCGTCGTACAGGCAGTTGTGCAGCGGGCCTGGCCGGTGCCCTACAGCCCGATCGCCGACCCCATCTCCGATCTGGGCCGGCTGACCTGCACCCCCACCCAGTGCTCGCCCTGGCACGGCTTGATGAACGCTTCGTTCCTGGTTCTCGGCCTGTGCATGGCGGGCGGCGCGATCGCCGCCGAGGCCTCGAGCCCGCGCGTGACAGCCCTCTCGCGAACCGCCGCGGCGATCCTGGCGCTCGCCGGGCTGGGGACCTGCGGGGTGGGGCTGGTTCCCAACGACACCATCGTCTGGCTCCACACCACGCTCGCCGCGTTCGCGATCTGCGGAGGCAATACGGGCACCGCGCTGACCGGCCTGGCGCTGCGCCGGGCGCGCGCGATGACGGTGGTGGGGGGCCTCGGGGTCGGCGCCGGGATGCTGGGGTGGGCGATGACGCTGGTCCTCGGCGCGGCGCATCTGGGGGTGGGGGCGCTGCTCCCCTACCAGGGCCTGCTGGAGCGCGGTGCCGCCTATCCCATGCTGCTCGCGCTCATCGTCTCCGGCGGCGCGCTCCTTCGCGGGGACTGGGTCGACCGTGTTGTCCCACGCGCGCCTGCGTAGATTGCCGTTGCGATGAGGCTGGGCAGGGGCCGCTGGATGGAGCGGGCGGCCGGCATCGGGTGGGTCACGGTGCTCGTCTGCCTGGTCGCGCAGGTGGTGACCGAGCTCGCGATGCGGACGCCGTACAACCCCCTGGTCGATGCGATCAGCGACCTCGGCCAGACCACCTGCACGCCTCAGTTCTGCTCGCCGCTCTTCTGGCTGCTCGACGCCTCGCTCGTGCTGCTCGGGCTGAGCCTGGCGCTGGGCGGCTGGCTGGCCCACCTCTCGGCCCCGCGCCGGTGCTGGTGGTCCCGCAGCGCCACGCTCGCACTGTCGCTCGGAGGAATCGGGATGGCGGTAGTCGGACTGTTCCCCGAAAACGTCCACTTCTACGTCCACGTGGGGGGTGCGATCACGGGCCTGGTGCTCGGCAACCTGGGGGCGGCGCTCGCCGGGTGGGCGCTGTTTCACGTTCGGGGGCACCGGCCCACCGGCGGGGTGGCGATCGCCGTCGGAGCGGCCGGGGTCGCGGCTTCGTTCCTGTCGATCCTGATCTACGCCCACCGGCTGCCGGTGCTGCTCGGGGTCGGCGGCGGTCTGGAGCGGGTGGGGGTGGAGCCGCTGTTGCTGGTGATGGCACTCTCCGGGGGTGCGCTCCTGATGGGCGAGGATGTGATCGCCGTGACGCTCCGCCGCGTCCGGCGATCCACGCTCACCGTCGGGCGACGACCAGCGTGACCTGACGCCAGGGCCCGGGCAGCGGACGCACCTCGACGTCGAACCCCTGACGGCGAAGCTCTTCCGTGACCTCGGGGAGCAGGAAGGTCAGGTAGTACATCACGAACGGCGGGCGCAGCAGGACGTTGCGCACGTGCATCACCGCGTTGAACGTTCGCGCGGCGAGGTGGGTAGGAGAGAAGAAAGGGGGCATGGAGGTGGTCACCAGGCAGAAGGTTCCGCCCGGGCGGAGGGCGTCCCACACGCCGTCCAGGAAGCGTGTCTCGTCGGCGGGCACGATATGGCCCAGCGCGCCGAAAGTGACGATCAGGTCGAAAGCCTGGTGGAAGGGCAGGTCGAGGACGTCCGCGCGGACCCAGGTCGCCTCGCAGCCGTGGACCAGCCGCGCCTGCTCGAGCATGCCCCGGCTGCGATCCAGGCCCGTGACGCGAGAGGCGAGCGATCCCACCGCTCGCATGCCGGCGCCGGTGCCGCAGCCGAGGTCGAGGGCGCGGTCCCACGGGCCGTCCGCACGCAGCTCCTCCCGAACCGCGTCGAGCAGCCGGTCGGGGGTGCGAAACCAGCTGCAGTCGAAGTTCGGCGCCAGCAGGTCGTAGCCGCGTTCGGTCGAGCTGAGCGCTTGTTCCGTGAGCTCGAACAGCGTGGGCCGGCGAGGTCGCCGAGCGGAGCCGGGTGCCACCGGTCCATCATGGTTGCAGGAACTCGAAATGGCGCTGCCTATACTGCGCGCCGGGTGCCGGGTTCGGGCCGAGCGCTGCGAGTTCACCCTCCCAAGGAGGAAGTGGGATGAAGTTCTACAACCTGCGGACGAAGGAGACGACCGAGGTTCCGGACGACCAGATCAAAAAGCGGCGCACCAAGCGGACCACGAGCCGGGGCATCGTCCAGGAGCGGTACGCGGCGGTCGCCGAGGTCGAAGCCGGAGGCGGGCCGGTCACCCTCTACAAGTTCATCGACAAGAAGACGTTCGACTCGCTGGAGGTCCCCGAGGTCAGCTGAGCGGCAGTCCGGCAGCGGGCCGGCGGGGGTTGCGGCGACTGCGGACATCTTGAGCCGCATCGCGCCCGGCGGGTGACACTGGTGGCGCGGACCTGCCTTGCTGGGCCGCGTCTCGGGAGGTTTCGGACGCCGGCCTAGCCGTCAGGGTGACCCACCGGGTGGTGGGTGGACCGCGCCCGCCGGCGCGGTTACCGGCTCTCGCGCCGGTCCGGGGGTTGCGCCCGGGTGGCGACCATGCGCTCCTCCAGGTGCCAGGTCCGACCCTCGTCGATCGAATGCTCCCCCAGCCAGACGAAGGAATCGTCCCGGATCTCCGTGAACCGCCAGCGAAGCAGGGGGGAGCCGTCGAGGCTGATCAGCACGATCTGCCCCGCCTCCTCGCGCCCGATGAACTTCCTCACGCGCCCGTTGACGGGCTCGATCCACGTCGACCGCCAGGCTCCCAGAGCGGGGTCGTAGAAGCGGACCGTGGAGCCGTGGAAGGCGTGCGGAGGCACTCCTTCACCCGGCCGGCCCGGGCCTGGCACGATCCAGACGTCCTGAATCGCCCGGCCGCCGAGCACCCATCCGAAGTGCACCTCCCCGATCGCATCCAGCTCGTCCGGCACGCGGTGCCAGCGCAGGTGCCAGGAACCGACGAAGCGCCCGAACGTCTCCAGCGCCCGCTCGTGCCCTGCCGCCGGACCCGCCGCGTGCAGCGCAGGTGCGAGAGCATCCACTGGACGATCCACGCCCGCCATCATGCTCACCTCGCAGGTCGGACGGCGGCGCCGCGGGGGCCCGCCAGGCGGCATGGCACGCGGACGCCCGACCACATCAGTCGCAGCTCACGGTGTGGGATCGAAGCCACCGACCCTCTCCTGCCACCGCGGTGCCAAGTCGAACCAGGGTGCTGCCAAGTGCCCAGCGCAGACGTGTGGAGACTCGGGTCCGGCCTGGCCCGAAGGCCCGAGCGAGCCGGCGCGCGTCCATCTGACGAACGCGCTCTTCAACCTCGAGCACCGCGGCGTCAACGATCGGATCGGGGAACAACTCGACCACCTCCGCTTCCTGGAAATGGCGCCGTCAGGCCTAGCGGGGCCCGACGACCCGGTTGAGCAGCCGCACCAGCATTGGGCGCCGGCGGGCCGCACCCGCCTGGGTGCAGGGCCGGTCACGCCGCGCGGCGCGTGGGTCTCTCGCGTAGAGCTCACGGTGGTGTTCTGAGATCAGTGCGGTCAGCAGATGGTAGGGGTAGGGGGGCACGGACAACCTCCTCGTTCGCCGCCGGCTACTCCCACTACGGTAGGCACGAAGGAGGTCAGGGTCCGCCCTCGTTTTCACCCGCTTTCTGGCTTCATGTCCCGGACATCGCCAGGACCTTCGGGGGTCCGGGCGCAAGTCCGGCGAAGGCCTTTACAAGGGGGGTTCCCCTCCCGCCTTGAGCCCCTTACCGTGACCTCCCGTCGCATCCCAGCCACAAACGAGAGGAGGTCACCGGAGAAGCATGACAACACAGTTGCAGCCGATCCAGCAGGTGCTGCAGAACTGGATCCTCGCCGGCCAGGCGATCGTCGGTTCGGTCGGGGCTCTCGCTTTCATCGCCGCCTTTACGGGTAAAATTTAGAAGGTACCCGGGATTTGGCGGACGGGACTCCACGACGGCCCGCCAGGCCCCCGGCGAGCTTGCGGCAACAGTAGCTTTTATCCTTACTTCCATACCATGGCGAAGCAGACATCGAAGGCTTCGACCGCTATCTACGCCCGAATCTCGGACGACCGGAACGACGGCGCCGGCATGGCACGTCAGCTCGAGGACGCCCGCCGCGAGTGCGCTCGGCATGCAGATTGGGGATCCTCGGTCGAATACGTCGATGACGGAAAGTCCGCTTGGCGGCCGGACGCGCCCCGGCCGAGTATGCGGCGATGCTCGAAGCGATCAGGAACGGAGGTGGAGCGGTCGTCGCCTATCACATTGACCGCCTTTACCGAAGGCCGAAGGAGCTCGAGGAGCTGTCGACCTGGCGGATCCGGCCACGTGAATGTCGTCACCGTCAGCAACGGCGACCTGCGGCTCGACACTCGGACGGTCGCTTCCTCGCTCGGATCCTGGTTGGCGTCGCGGCGAAGGAGAGTGACGACAAGAGCCGGCGCATCCGGCGCCAGAAGCGTCAGCTCCGCGAGGCGGGCAGGCCTTCGGGCGGCGGACGGGCGTTCGGGTGGTCGGACAAGATGACTCCCAATCCGACTGAGGCGCGGCGGCTCGCGGAGGCGGTGGAGGCACTAATTGCCGGGGAGAGCTTGATCGGCATCGCTCGCGAATGGAACGCCTTTGGCATCGCTCAGCCCCAGACGGGGAAGGCGAACTGGACCCCAGCGGGGATCCGCCAGATGGTGCTCAACCCCAGGCACGCGGCGTTGGTCGGCTACCGACCCCACAAGCACGACGAGGGCGGCCGTCGACAGGATGCCCATGAGATCGAGATCATCGGTCCGGCTCAGTGGCCGGCCATCGTGTCGAGGGACCGGTGGGAGCTCCTCCGCGCCAAGTTGACGAATCGCGAAAACCGCATTCCTCGTCGCCGGTCGCTTCTGACGGGCCTGCTCGAATGTGGTCGCTGCGGCGCCACCATGGTCCGCGCTTCGATGCCCGCGAAGACCGGTACTCGGCCGGTGTGGCGATGTCCACTCGTATTGCCGAAGCGTGGATGCGGGAACAACACCATCGACGCGGCGGGGGTGGAGGCGATCGTCACCGAGGCAGCCTTCCAGGCGTTTGGTTCTGGCAGCCTCGACCTGGACGAGGGTGGTCAGAACCCTGACACCGTCGAACTCGCCCAGCAGATCGCCGATCTCGAGGAGCGCCGCGCCGGGCTTGCCGAAAGCTTTGCAACGTCGCGGGTGTCTCTGGCAGCCTTCGAGCGTGCAGACGGCCGCATCGAGGGAGATCTGACAAAGCTTCGACAGGCGTTCTCCAACCTTGGGCGGCGGGCTGCGATCACCCGACTGGCCGCCCGCGATGAGCGCCTCGAAGACGTCTGGGACGAACTCTCCCTCGATGGGAAGCGGGCGATCCTGGACGCGACGATCAGACGTGTGGTCATTTCGCCTGTCCTCAAGCGTGGGATGCCGGCATTCGATCCGGACAGAATCCAGCGGATCGAGTGGCGGGCCTGACACAGCACGGAGGCAGCAGCCGGCCCGGGTGGAGGTAGCAGCCAACCCATCCGCAGAAGGCCCGGGGGCTCGCAGGGCGAGCGTGCTCACGTCGGGAGCATCTTTGTGGCGCAGCAGGCGGCGTGAGTTGCGTACTAATGGCGCGTTCACCCAGGGCACCAGCGATTGGGATCGCAGCGGCTCTGGGTAACGTAGTTGCTGACCCCGAGCATGCTGACTGTGCGTGGCCACCGTAACGTCCGCATCCGTGGCCAGCGAAAAGTCCGCACTGCTGCCCTGACCTGAAACGGCCGGCGTGCCCGGCTGAGCGAAGGTGTTGGTGCTTGAACCCACCACCCCGCAGCCGGAGGCACGTTCCCATTGAAGAACACGAGGCAGCAGTTGGACATCATCAACGCCTTCGAGGAGTTGGGCACGTACCGGGCGGCAGCGCGTCTGTGCGGGACCAGCGATAAGACTGTGAAGCGTGTTGTGGGGCGTCAGCAGACAGGCGAGCTCGGCTACCGGGCGCGGCCGGTGGTGGTGAAGAACACCGCGGTCGTGAAGAGCCTGGTGGCCAAGAAGGTCAGGGCCACCGAGGGCATGATCACGGCCAAGCGGCCGTTGCCGCCGGCCAAGGCGGAGGGCTATCGAGGCTCTCTACGCAACCTGCGGCGGGAGGTGGCCAGGGCGAAGGCGGCCTGGCGCCGGGAGCAGCGCAGCTACCGTCCCTGGCAGCCGGTGGCGGGGGAGTATCTGGTCGCCGACTGGACCCAGTACGGGAGGCTGCACCTGTTCTGCGCGGTCCTGCCCTGGAGCCGGTGGCGATTCGTCCGCTTCGCGCGCGACGAGCAGTGGTCGACCACGCTGCGCATGTTCGCCGAGTGCTTCGAGGCGCTGGGCGGGGTGCCGACGAAGGTGCTCACCGACCGCATGAGCTGCCTCAAGGCGGGGGTGGTGGCAAACATGGTGGTGCCACACCCGGAGTACGTGCGGTTCGCCGCTCACTACCGCTTCAACCCCGACTTCTGCGAGGCCGGCGACCCGGAATCGAAGGGGGTGGTCGAGAACTTGTGCGGATACGCGCAGCGTGACCTGGCGGCGCCGCTCGAGAGCGAGGACCTGGACATCGCCAACCAGGAAGCGGTGCGCTGTGCCGGGAGGCGAACGGGGGCCTCTCCGGCCGCCTCAGCGCCTCGGCTTTCGGGGCCAGCGGCCGGAACGGCCCCGTGGCCGCAGATGCGGACTTTTCGTTGGCCGCAAACCCGGCCTTTTCAATGGCCTTTGACAAGCGGAAGACAGATGAGTCTGGACAGCACGGCCGCGCGCTCCGAATCCGTAAGGGCGGCTGCCCAAAAAGGGGCTTCATCGCCGATCTAGTTCTGAGGCCGTATGCGGAAGGCGGGCGCTAACGCTGCTGTTGGCACAGCGCGGCGGGACGCCGTCGCAGCCGCGGTGAGGGATGATCTTGGACATCGTGCCTGAGGAGGGATCTTGGCCGCCTACCACACCGTTTCTGCGCCACGGACGGCCGGCCGAGCGCAAGCAGCAAACCGGCGCCCCATATCTGCGCACACGGGGCAGCGATCGGAGATACCGAGATCGGCAGCGCCGGGAGAGCATCAGCTTGGAGCGCGAGGTGACCGAGCGAGCTCTTGAGAAGCGCTTGCTTCGGCTGGACGAACTCCCAGCACGCGACGGAGGAACTCGGGCGAAGTGGACCAGGGAGCGGTGCATTACCGCGCTCCAAGCCTTCTACGAGGTCACGGGGCTGGCACCGCGGATAGCCGACTTCGAGGTTCGCCGTCGCGGGCAGCCGGCCGCGTCCTCGATTCGACGCGTCTTCGGGTCATGGAACGATGCCCTCGTCGCTGCGGGTATCCCTGTAAATCGAGCGACCGGTTCGGGGGGGCGGCGGCAGTGGAGCGACGAGGAAATCCTGGAGGCGCTACGGGAGGCCGATCGTGCGGGCGAGCCTACCTCGGCCCCATTCCGAACCGGACGGCGCCTCCCGTGGATGGGGACAATCGAACGTCGCTTCGGGTCGTGGAGGGCTGCGAAGTCCTTGGCAATCTCCGCCCCGAGCGAGGGCGGGGGCCGGGCTGAGTCGCATACCCCGCAAGCGCCGGGCGAGCGAACACGGCAACGGCTGCCTCGCCCAGACGCGTCGACCTGAGGGTGCCTCTACGGGCCCAAGGGCATGGCTTCCCGCGCCAGCGCACGCTGCGGCTGCGAACCCAACCGTCGATGGCGAGAACGTCCGCTGGTCGAGCGACGGCTGCGCCTGCCGCGGCGAGGTTGACACCTCTGATTCGGCGGCATACGCTGAAAGATCAAATTATGGACCGATGTCCCGCCAGATAGAACGGCGGATGACCGGTGGAGAGGCGGTCGTCCGAGCGCTTGAGGCAAATGGGGTCGAGATCGTCTTCGGGATCCCGGGTACCCACACACTGCCGATCGACCAGTACTTGGCGCCGTCAGCGATTCGTCATATCCTCCCGCGACATGAGCAGGGCGCCGGGTTCGCCGCGGACGGCTACGCAAGGGCCTCGGGCCAGGCGGGCGTATGCATCGTCACCAGCGGCCCCGGGGTGACCAACCTAGCCACCGCCGCCGCCCAGGCCTATTCCGACTCGGTCCCCATGTTGGTTATCTCCCCCGGTGTGCCGAGGGACGTGTACCGGCGTGGCACCGGCTTCCTCCACGAGGCAAAGGACCTTTCGAGGGCAATGCACAACCTGGTCGCCTGGAGCCACCGTGCGGAGTCTCCCGGGGACATCGTCGATACGATCGGCCGCGCCTTCTGGGAGTTCGGCTCTTGTCGCCCGCGGCCAGTGCACCTCGAGGTCCCACTCGACGTGCTTGAAGCGACGGCTATGGTGACGGTGCCTCCGCCGAAGCCGGGCGCCCGTCCAGAGCCATCCCCTGAGAGCATCCGCGAGGCGCTCCATCTCCTGGCAGCCGCTAGGCGTCCAGGGCTGCTCCTGGGGGGTGGTGCCCAGAACGCAGCGGCGGAGATGGGCCGCTTGGCGCGGATCCTCGACGCGATCGTGGTGACGACCATCAACGGTAAGGGCGCATTCCCGGAGGACGACGAACTCGCGGTCGGCGCAGCACTCGGATGGCGGGCCGGACGGGAGGTTCTAGCCGCCTGCGATCTGGTGCTGGCGATCGGCACCGAGCTCGCGGAGACTGATCTGGAAGATGGGCCTCTCGCCCTGCGGGGCCGCGTCGTGCGCGTCGACATCGACCGCGCACAGCTTCAGATGAACCTTCGCGCTGACTGCGTAATCCATGGGGATTCCGCCCTCGCGGCTCGGGAGTTGTTGGCTGGCATTGGCCCAGTGCAAGGGGGGGAGGGCGCTGCGCGGGCGCGCGAGGCCCGAGTCCGACTCGATGACGAGGTGCGGACCCGGGCTGGAGCCCTGGCCGACGTCATGGAGGGGATACAGATGGCCCTCGACGAGGATGTCGTCGTCGCCTGCGACACCTCTCAGATCTCCTACAACGGCGTTCTCCCGGCGCGGTTCGCGAGGCTACCCCGTTCCTGCTTCAACCCCACCGGCTATGCGACGCTGGGCTACGCGCTCCCGGCCGGGATCGGCGCCAAGCTCGCCCGGCCCGACCGCCGGACCCTGGTGGTCGCCGGTGACGGTGCTATCCTTTTCACACTGTCAGAGATCGGGATGGCAGTCGACCTGAAACTGCAACTGCCGATAGTGGTGACTAACAACCGCGGGTACGGCGAGATTCGGCAGGCTATGGTCGCGCATGGCATCGACCCCTTCGGCGTCACCTTCGACCCGCCGACCTTCTCCCAAGTGGCGCAGGCCTTTGGCGCCTCCGGGGTGGTTGCCCGCAAGGCGTCAGACGTAAGCCGGGCTCTGGACGTCGCCTTCGATACGGACGGGCCTACGTTGATCGAGGTCCCTCTTACGTGACCTAGGCGTGCCCGTCGAATCGGCGCCCAAGTCGTCGGCTCACATCCTCGACGATCGCGACCATGCTTTCGATGTGTGGCCCTATGGCAACCGGGTTCCAGCGTTGTATTGGCCCGGATATTACGATGGCTGCCGGAACCTTCCCGCGGTGGTCGTGCAGCGGCAGGGCAATTACTCCGACGCCCTCCTCCGTCTGTTCGCTGAGCGTGCTATAGCCGTCAATCCGAGCGCGCCTGACCAAGTCAAGGATCTGCTTGGGGTCGGTGACGGTACTTGTCGTCCACTTCTGAGGTCGCGCCCGATTCAACAGCTGGAGCACCTCTTGATCGCTGAGGTCGCTCATCAGCACCATCCCCACTGCCCCCAAGTGGATCGGTCGCGAGGACCCGACTTGGAGAACGCGGCGGATGCCCTGGGTACTTACCACCTGGGCCATGACCACGCGTTGGTCATCGACCTTGACGTGGAGCGTCACCGTTTCGTCGGTCAGATCCCGGAGCTGTGTGAGCGTAGGCAGGACGAGGTCACGGAGGTCGGTAGACTCCGTGAATGCGGTGCCGAGCTGAGCCGCCTTGGGCCCCAGCCGGTAAAGCCTGCTGGGTCCGTCGGGAGCCAGCAGCCCGGTCTGGACCAGCGTGGTGACCAGGTGGTGGACCGTGCTTTTGCTGAGTTGAGTCTGGCGAGACAACTCGCTGATGCCGAGTGCGCCTGGCGTGTCGAGAAAACAGTCGAGGATGTTCACCACACGCTCGATCACGCGGACGGGCCCGTCAGCCATCGCTACGCCGTGCACCCCCAGCTTTTCAAGGTGACCAGGTCAGGCCCGGGGCCGGCATAAGCGTGCTGGCGGAGCGCACCCAGGAACTGTCGAGCGTCGACCTCGCCCCTGACCAACGAGGTGTGCGCTCTGCACCCACGCCTGGTGTCACTCACGTGCGCCAGCATAAGCACGCTCATGGTCGTCCGGACCGCTGCCGGCACGTCCTCCCGACTGAAAAGTTCGCGACATCGAGCGTGATTCCCAGCAGTTCGTCATCGATGGACCGCACCAATCCGAGCAGCTCCTGCGTGGACTCGGCGAAGCCGGAAGGGACGGCTTCCAGCGCCAGCCTAACTCCATACTCACGGGCGTCCCCGAGCATTCGCGACAACTGTAGGAGCGCCAGCTCCGTGGCGTCAGGCGCCGGCATCGGGATCAGCGGACCCCGCCTCCCGGGGATGACCACGACCAGCCTCGCCCCGAGGTCGTGTGCAAGTCCGATGCAGCGACGGTACTGGCCCAGGGCCACGTCGCGCACCTCGCGGTTGGGACTGATCAGGTTGAGCTCGGGGGCGTTAATCGCCACAGAGGTCAGTCCTCGATCTTCCAAGAGACGCTTGACCTGCCGCCGCTCGTCCCAGTCGAATGCCGTCGCGGGAACGTGGGGTGCGACGGCGGAGATCTCGACGAGGTGAAAGCCGGCTCTGGCGATCGAGTCGAGACTCGCCTCCAGCGTGGCTCGATACAGATACCCATAGGTTGTCATCCCGACCTGGATGGGGGGACCTTGGGAGGCAGCAGAGGCGGCAGGGTTCATCACGGCCCGAGGCCGATCACTTCGCGCGCGGCCAGGCCCTCGATCTCCTCCGCGTCGAGTCCGACCAGACCGCGCAGGATATCGGCAGTATCTGCCCCCATGGCCGGCGGGCTCCGGCGCGGCGGCCGCGGCCACTCCGGCGCACGCACCGGCAGACCGGCAACGAAGAGGGGAGGGTCGGTCTCTGGCAGCTCCACAACCGTGCCGTTGGCCTCGGCCTGCTCGCTGTTCAAAGCGTCCCTGAGGGTCAGGACGGGTGTGGCCGGGACGTCCGCCCTTTCCAGGATGTGCAGCCATTCCTCCCGCGGCCTCGTGGCGAAGACCCTCTCCAGCACCGGTACCAGCTCGTCGCGGTGCGCGATGCGGTCCCCGTTGGTCGCGAAGTTACGGTCCTCGAGCAGCCACTCGACACCGGCAGCGCTGCACAGCCGGCGCCAGAAGGCGTCCGTGAAGGCGCCGACGATCAGGTGCTGGCCGTCACCGCATCGGAAGGCCTGATACGGGACGAGCTGCGCGTGACCCCGACCCTGCCGCGACAGCGTTCTCCCCAAGCTGAGGACCGCGGGGACGTAGTTCGCCATCATTGCGATGGTGCTGTCGAACATGTTGACCTGAACATGTTGTCCAGAAGGATGCCGCCCGCGACTGAACAGCGCCGCCGCGACTCCCGACAGTGCGAATAGCCCGGTCGCGAAGTCGCACATCGGCGTGCCGACCCGTACCGGGTCGCCGTTGGGCTCGCCGGTCAGGCTCATCAGGCCGCTGACGCCCTGCATGATGATGTCGTTGGCTGGGCGGTCGCGCCACGGCCCGTCGCCGCCGAAGGCCGAGATCGAGCAGTACACCAGTCCGGGGCGCCCGGCCGCCAGTGCGTCGAACCCGAGCCCCAGACGATCCATGACCCCGGGACGGAAATTCTGCACCACGACGTCGCACATCGCGGCGAGCTTCCGGGCTAGGCCGGCCCCCTCCGGCGACTGAAGGTCCAGCAGGATGTCACGCTTGTTGCGGTTGAGGCTGGCGTAATAGTCGGAGTTCGGCGTTCCGTCTAGCGACTCTCCCATGTAACGCGAGCCGTCTCCCCGCCCCGGCTTCTCCACCTTCAGCACCTCGGCCCCGAGGTCGCCGAGCCACATGGTCGCGAAGGGACCGGCGGCGGCATGGGTGAAATCGAGCACCCGGATCCCGTCGAAGGGATTGGGGGCAGCCTCCCGACTCACGGGAGGGTGACCAGGTCCGGAGCGACGCGGGCCAGGAAGTGTGCCCCTGGCGTCGACCGCTGGAGCCGTTGGCGTACCGGCCGCAGACCTGACCGCGTCGGCAGCGCGACCACCGCGGTGGCCGGCATCGTGACCTCCTCCCGCTGGTTGCGGGCCCATAGCCGCAGATCTGCCACGTGGTCGCCATCCTCGTCGACCCGCTTTCCAGCCACCTCTCCCGAGATCCACTGCACGTCTCCATAGAAGTTGAAGGCGCGGTACTCGGCGCGACAACTCTTCACGAAGCCGGCGTCACCTGCCCAATTGGTGATGAGGTGGAAGAGCCACTGGTGGCGCTGGATGCCGACGTCGTACGGCCCCGGCAGGCCGGCCGCCTGGGCCGTTGCTAGGTCCTCGTGCACGCGCACGCTGGGCTCCAGCACCCCGATGGAAGGGTTCCGATAGGCCCACATCGGGTGCCGCCGGTACCATCTCAGCGCCAGTTCATGCGCCGGCTGGTAGACGGGCGCCGAACCGGTGTACCAGGCGATCATGTCGGTCAGGCAAAGCGGGCCCTTCACGACCGGGTCCATGATTTCGCCGACTTCGACGTCCTCCCAGAGGTGGTCCTCGGCGCCCCGCGGCCGCTCGGCGAGCTGCGCTTCCTCCACCGGGGCCAGCTCGTCCGGCGTCCAGCTCTTCATCTCCAGCCCGGCGTGCGGGTCCTGATCCCTGGCACGGGACTGGTGCCGCTCGATCCGAAAGGACCACGACAACACGTCGGCTAGGACCTGGTCCTGTGCGTTCGAGAAGACGCTCCGGAAGTAGAGGATCACCGAGTTGCCGCCGAACTTGCCCTGCTTCTCGACCACATCCTCGAGCCAGACAGTCAGCCGTGGCCGGTCTCCTGAGAGGATCGGGCGGTGGAACGTCCAATCCGACCCGGAATGGAACCCGTGCACGCCGGGCAGACCGATCTGCACCCAGGTCGGGTGCAGGGTCCACAGGTAGCCCGGCGGCGCCACCGGGCCGCCATAGTCAGTGCGCGACGCGTAGGCGGGGTCCATCCACAGCGGGTTGTCGTCACCGATGCCCCAGCAGTAGTGGCGCACGTTGTCCTGTGTGACCTCAGTGTTGAAGCGGAATGTCTGCCGGAGCTCGCGGCGGACCATCCCCCGGAGCTTCTCGATTCCCTCGGGCGTGATCCGGCCGTGGGTCAGGACCTGTCCGTCGCCGCCCGTCAGCTCCGCGGCGGTTTGTTCCATGGTGCTCTCCTCTTCAGCGCTCGCCGGCGAAGCGGCTCGGCGACAGCCCCGCGAAGTCTGGTCGCTCCTGCCCATAAGCGAGATCAGTGATGAACTCGCCGATCATCTGTGCCGGATCGAAGCAGCGCCCCAACCCACTCGCCAGAACCAGCACGCGGGCGCTGTCGGGATGTGCGCCGATGGCGTACTGGTGGGCGCTCATGTTCACGAACATGCAGGAGGACAACTCCCCGATCCTGGTCAGGGCCGGAGTCGCTCCGGGATCACTCGGTGCCCTGCGTCCAGGTCGGCGGCGGTGACCGGGCCTACCTAGTCCGGGTCGGTGGGCTCCCCGCTGTGATAGAACGCGACGTGCGCCGGCCAGTGGTTGGTCGAGGCACAGCACCCCACGCCTGCGCGCCGCGACGTGTTGCGCGCCGGCGCTGTCCCAGGCACCTCCACCGACGACGATCACGACCAGGCCCGTGCTCATTGGCCGATGACCCCCTCACAACTCCCGCACGATCCGCCGGAGGCCCGCAAGGTTCGCCTTGAGCAGCTCCTTGCGTTTGGTGGCGATGCTCTCACCCGGACCGACGGGAGGCCAGCTCGGCTCAACGATGAGGGGGACATCGGCATGCAGTGGGGACTCGTCCACGAGGCGCCTGATGATGGCGCGGAGGTCCAGGTCGCCCTCGCCGATCGGGCATCCGGTCACACCGAAGGGGACCAAAGGTGAGGGACCGTCGTCCGGACGCCAGTTCTGTGTCACACGCATGTCCTTTATGTGCGTGGTGACCGTCCACCGGGCCAGCGCCGCCACGTCGTCCAGTGGGTTGGCGAAGATCGTCATGCCGTTGGCCGAGTCGAACGCGAAGCGGATCTGGTCCGAGCCGACGCTCGTGAGCACGCTGTCCCACTCGCGGCCGGTGAAGTCGGTGTGGTTCTCGACCGCGAAAACAATCCCTTCGCTCTCCGCGATCCTGGCCGCCTCCTGCAGATTGGACTCGAGGAGCCGCAAGTGGTCGGTCAGCGGGATCGATCCGTACCTCGTTCGTGCGATCGTCTGGTCGCCGTATCCCGTTCGCATGACCGGGCCGCCCAACTCTCGTGAGGCCCGAATGCTGTCGACCATCGCCGACCGCGTCTCACTCGAGGTGGGGCCGACCAGATCGAAAGGCGACCGGACGTACGGTTCTATCTCGACGCCGCGTTCGGCGGCCAGTTGCCGTAGCTCTCGCCAATAACCACGGTCGAATGGATAAGTGCCCCACCGGAACATGGCCCGACCCTCGGCGCCGAGAAGCTCGACGTCGAGCTTGGCTGCCTCGTCGATCGACCACTCAAGCGCCTTATCTGCGCCGATCCCCTTGGGCGGCGTGAGCCCGAAGACACCGAGCCTCATCCAGCATTCCTCGGAGGGGGCGCACTCAATTGACTGGGTGTTGTCGCCGCGGGCGCTTCGTCCCCCCCGGCCCCCTCGCTGGTGCGGAGAGGCCCGAGGACCCGGTCGGTGTCCTCGCCGAGCGAAGGCGCGTGGCGCCGGATCGAGCCCGGCGTCGCGCTTAGCCTTACGGGAAGGCCCACCGTGCGTACGCCGTCGACCCCCGTGTCGACGATCAGGCCCTGGCTCCGGGCCTGACCCTGAGAAACGACCCCGGCGATGTCCTCGACCAAGCTCGCGGGTATCCCTCGGCGGGCGCAGGCTGCGACCCAGTCACCGGCCGAGCGGGCGGCGATGACGGGAACCACCTCCCGGTAGAGGGCATCGCGGTTGGCCAGGCGGTCCCGATTGGAGCGGAATCGGGAGTCATCCAGGAGGTCAGGCCTGCCCGCCTCCAGGCAGAAGGGGGCCCAGAACTGGCTGCTGACCCCGAGAAACAGCTCACGGTCGGACGCCTTGAAGATCCCATACGGGGCCGTGTATGGGTAGTAGGGGCCCCAGCGGCCTGGTAGCTCGCCCGTGCCCGTGAAGTCACCGATTACGTGGCTGATGAGGTGCAACGCGTTGTCGTAGAGGGAGGTCTCGAGGTACTGGCCTTCCCCCGTCATCTGGCGATGATGTAGGGCGACCATGATGCCGAAGGCCGCATTCGAGCCGGTGAGCACGTCGATGGCGGATGGGCCGATGCGCACGGCCGGGCGGTCGGGCTCGCCGGTGATGCTGAGGTGTCCCGTGTAGGCCTGCATCATTGTGTCGAAGCCGGGACGCGTGCGCAGCGGGCCCCCCTGGCCGTAGGCCGAGATGCTGCAGTAGATCATGTCCGGCCGGAGTGCGGCCGCCTGCCGGTAGCCGATCCCGAACTCGTCGGCGATGCCCGGCGTGAAGTTCTCGACCACCACGTCCGTAGTGCGGACCAGCCGCCTCGCATCGACGCGGCCGGCCTCGCTCCGGAGGTCGATCACGACGCTGGACTGGTTTCGGTTGAAGGCCAGGAACATCGCGCTGTACTCTCCGTCGCGCCCGTACCTGCCAGTTCCCCAGGCCCGGGAGCGCTCGCCTCCCGGCGGCTCGACCTTGATGACCTCGGCTCCGAAGTCGGCGAGCATCATCGCGCACACAGGGCCGGCGGCCACAGTGGTGAATGAGACGACGCGGAGTCCCTCAAGTGGGCCCTCGATCATCTCGGACCCAGGACGGCAGGCAACAGCGCGGTGTCGCCGGCGGCGATCGTGTTCACGTCGAAGGCGCCGCTGGGGAGCGACGTGATGCCCTGGGAGATCGGTAGGTGCACCAGGTAGCTACCCCTGCTGTCGATTGCACGGCGCAGGGCCGGTTCCAGACCCGCCCCCTCGCGCACCGTCTCGCCGTCTACACCGTAGGCGCGCGCAAGGCCGACGTAGTCGATCTGGTAGGGCGTCCCGCCCGGCAGCCGCTGCCAGTCGGTGGCGATCCGCCGGCCGTAGTGGCGGTCCTGGTACACGCCGATGCACTGGTAGCCTCCGTTATCGAGCACCACCCAGACGACCCCGACATCCTCGGCCAGTGCGGTTGGAACCGCGCTGACGGTCGAGTTGAAGGCGCCGTCGCCGACGAACCCGACCACCGTCGCATCCGGGCGGGCCACCTTGGCGCCCACGGCCGCGCCCATCTCCCATCCCATGGTGGAGAGGCCGCTGGCAACGAGCAGCGTCCCCGGCCTCCGGACCGGGTAGTGCTGTCCCACCATGTGCCGGACCCCAACGCCGGAGACCAAGAGGGCATCGTCCGGGAGCACTCGACGCAGTGTGTCGATCACGAAGGGCGGTTGGAACGGACACTCCCGCTGCCGGCGCAACTCCTCCATCTCCTCCTGCCAGGCGTCCTTCAGAACGTCGAGGTCCCGGAGATAGTCGTCGCGCAGTGGCTGGAGTGTGCTTGCCGCGAGCACCGCCAGTTCACTCAGCGCCTGCCGGGCGTCGGCCACCGCTCCGATCACCGGCGGGTAGATCCGACCGATCTGTCTCGGATCGATGTCGATGTGGATGACCTCGCACCCCGCGCGGATGAACTTGTCACCGTGCCAGGAGCTGGAGTCCATCTCCGAGAATCTGGTGCCGACGGCAAAGACGAGGTCCGCTTCTCGCACGACCTGATTCGCGGGCCGAGCACCAACCGAGCCGGTGAACCCGAGCGAGAGGGGGTGTGACTCGGAGATCGCGCCCTGCGCGATCATCGAGGTAGCGACTGGGAGGGATGTGGCCTCGGCGAGCCGGGTCAACGCCTCGGAGCCCCCCGCGGTGAGGACCCCGCCGCCGGCATAGAGCACCGGCCGTCGAGAGGAAGCGATGCAGTCCAAAATGCGGGCGGCCACGCCCTCAGCGAGAGCCGGCGGTTCGACATGGACCGGTTCGAAGAGCGGGTAGTCCCCCCGCGCCGACATGAAATTCAAGGGCACGTGTACGTGGACCGGGCCCGGACAGCCGGACAGCGACTCGCTCCACGCTCTCGCCACCGTGTACGAGAGCGCCGCGGGGTCGACAACTCGATACGACCGCTTGGTCACCGGTCGCGACACCAAATGCTGCTCGTCGCCGCCGTTCAGGTCGACTTCCTGGTAGGCGCCGAAGCCCTCGAAGCGGTCGGGGATGTCCCCCGAGATGACCACCACGGCGGACGCGTCCAGGGCAGCGTCGCCCAGCGCCGTCACCGTGTTCAGCATGCCCGGCCCGAGGGTGGTCACGACCACACCAGGGCGGTGCGAGACCCGGAAGTAGGCGTCGGCCGCGTGGGCGGCGACCTGCTCGTGGTGGAAGCTCATGAACCTGATTCCGCTGCCGATCAGCGCGTCCAGGATGGGCAGGTCGCCGTGGCCGCACATGCCGAAGACGACCTCGACCCCCAGCGAACGGAGGGTTCTGGCGATGACGTCCGCGCCTCTCATGCTGGTCATTCCTTTGCTCCCGTCGGGTGGTCGTGCGTACCTTGCGCCCGCGATTGGTTTCTTGACACCTCGCGAAGCCAAGAATACACTCGTGAACAACCATGCGAGACATCGTTCCGTCTGATGGAACGGATCGGAGGCAGCTTCGGGTTCAACTGCTGCCTTCGACCCGCGTCGGTCCGGGGTCAAGGCTGGATCCGCGCTGCCCGGTCGAGTTAGCCGAGCGGCTACTTACCGAGTAGGAGGAAGGACGGATGGAGTCAGAGCCCAACCGGCCACTGGATCTCCGCGGGCCAGCTACGACGCGCCGCGAGCTGATTAAAGGCGCAGGCGTAGTCGCCGGCGGGCTTGCGCTCAGTGGCTTGCTGGCGGCCTGCGGGCCCGGCACCACCACCACCTCGGCGGCAACCGACACACCGAAACGGGGCGGCAACTTTCGCATCGGCCTTATCGGCGACGGTGCCAAGGCCATCATGGATGGGCAAAATAACATCGGCGGCGGCGACACTGCACGCCTCATGGCTAGCTTCGAGACGCTAGTGGCCTACAACGAAAAGGCCAAGATCACCACAGACCTCGGCTTGGCCGAGTCGCTGACCCAGGACAAACCGGACCAGTGGACGATTCGGCTCAAGCAGGGCATCGAATTCCACAACGGCAAGACTCTTTCAGCCGACGACCTGGTCTACTCATTGCAGCGCATCCTCCGTCCAGACCTCGCCCTTTTCGGCTACTCTGATCTGGCGCCTTGGTTGGATCCACAGAACGGCATTGTGAAACTGGACAACCGGACTGTACGTCTGCAACTGACTCAGGCGAACCCGACGATCGCTGATCAGATGGCGCAGTACTTCAACAGCGTGGTTCCAGTCGGATACGAGGCATACCCCGCACCCCAGATCGGAACCGGTCCCTTCAAACTGGTCAGCTTTACGCCCGGCGTTGAGACCACCTTCACCCGGAACAACAACTACTGGCGCACGGGCGAGCCTTACTTCGACCAGGTAACGATCGTCGAGTTCAACGATCCGTCGTCAAAGGTTAACGCTCTGCTAGCTGGACAGGTCGACGCTATAAGTGACTTGCCCACTGCCCAGGTCGCGATCGTGAAGGCTCATTCGGACCTCGTGGTGCTTGAGTCGGACACCGGCAACTGGATCCCGATCGAGATGGCGGTCGACATGCCTCCTTTCAATGATGTGCGAGTGCGTCAGGCGTTCCGGCTAATCGCAGATCGTCCCCAACTAGTAGAGCAGGCGGTATCTGGACATGGCGTTGTTGCAAAGGATCTGTACTCCCCGTTCGACCCCTGCTATGCGCACGACCTCCCGCAACGTCATCAAGACCTCGAGCAGGCGAAATCGCTGCTCAAAGCCGCCGGGCAAGAGGGCCTGGTATTCGACTTCCATACAACCCCGAACATCGACGCAATGGTCAACGAGGCATATGTCTTCGCGCAGCAGGCAAAAGGCGCGGGCGTAACGCTCAACGTGCACAATGACCCCAATTATTATGGCGATCAGTACCTCCATCTTGCGCTCTCGGTTGACTGTTGGTTCGCGCACCCGTATCTGCTGCAAGTTGGCGAGGGGGATATTCCAACAGCTAACTTCGACGCAACCCACTGGCCGCCCAAGAATGCGACCGGCGACCGATATCTGAGCCTTTACCATCAAGCCTTGGCCGAGATTGACCCCTCGAAGCGATGCCAGATAATTCACGAGATGCAGGTGATCGAATACAACGAGGGTGGTCATATTATCGCGTTCTTTTACAACACAATCGACGCCTTCAGTAACAAGGTGTCAGGCCTTAAGTCATCGATTGGAAATCCGCCCACCCTAGATTCGTACGGTCATGGTTTCCGGACGATCTGGTTCAACAGCTAGTGGTGTGTGGTTGCGGTGGGCTCCTAAGTAACCATGCTTGCGGTGGCGATCTACATCACACGTGTTCTTCACATGATAGACGAGAACCCTCAGGCGTCCAACGAATTGACGGACCTCGGTCCTGACGCACGGAAGCATATGGGCAATCACGTCCACGTTCTCAACCCTACCTGGAACTCTCCAAGAAAGGGCTGGTTGCAGCGTCGGCGAGACGAACTCAGTTGAAGGCCATGGATCGGGCTGACCCGGACCTGGTTCTCGATCGTGGTCGCCTCGGAGCATTGGCCCGCGATTACGGGATCCATGGCACCGTCGCTCCCTTCGCGGTTTTCAACGTATTCCCTGGCGAACCGCTGGTGTACGACAGCCCGAAGTCCCACAACGGGAACGTTCGCGCGATCTTCGGCGTAATTGATCGCGCGGTGCTGAGTGACCTCAGAGCCTACATCGTCCGAGTCGATCTGTCCGCGGAGAGGGGACCTGAACTCAGCCGCGGGCCCCACCATACCGGGCGCTGCGACGATCATTTGTACTTCATGCTCTGCGACTCCTCTTGGGGCCGTGCCCTTGATCAGGACTTCAGCAGGATTTCCGGTTTCGTCTGGGCCATCGTCCAGCGGAGCCGTCGGTGGCCCGAGGATCCGCACCCATTGCGGAGACCCATGCCCATTCGGAGTGGTCATACCCACTCCTATGGCATGCGCGGGCCGACGAGGGCATCAGGAGGGCCGGACGTCGCTTGGCAGCGCTCACCGGATCTGACCGCCGCGTCGTTAGTACGTCTGGACCGATGGTGAACTCAGAGCGGCCGTCGGGTATACACTGGTGGTCGGGCGGAAGCCGCAACGCGCTCTGGATATTCATCTTACGTCGACTTGCCCTCGGCATACTGGTCCTGGTCCTGGTGTCGGTAGTCGTATTCGCTGCGACCCAGGCACTGCCAGGAGATGCCGCCCGCGCGATTCTGGGGCGAAATGCGACACCGACGAGCTTGCGTGCGCTGCGTGAGCAATTGCACCTCAACCGGCCCATCCTGGTCCAGTACCTCTCATGGATCGCCGGCCTCGTTCGTGGTAATGCAGGCTTCTCGTTAGCAGCCAGAGAGCCAGTGACGGAACTGCTCAGCGATCCAATCGTCAACTCTGCCTTTCTACTCTTATGCGCAGGCCTTATTTCGATCCCGCTTTCGATAGTGATCGGTGCATACTCCGCGCTCCGCCGCGATCGTCCATTCGACGCGGTCATGTCCCTCGTCACGCTGGCATTGAACGCTCTGCCTGAATTCGTAGTAGGGATCACATTGGTCGTTCTATTCGCTACGACCGTTACCCAGGTGCTGCCGGCGGTCTCGATGTTCCCCCCGGGCCGTGGGCCGTGGGACGACCCTGTGGCCGTCATCCTGCCAACCGTCACCCTGGTCTTGGCGGTGACCCCATACGTGGCACGGTACATGCGTGCATCGATGATCGATGTGCTGGAGAGCGACTATGTAGAAATGGCTCGCCTCGAAGGCCTTCCCGAAGGAATTATCATCTGGCGACACGCGCTCCCGAATGCTCTGGGCCCCACATTGCAGGTGATCGCCCTGAGCCTCGCCTACCTTGCGGCCGGCGTCATCGTCGTGGAGTTCGTGTTCAACTACCCCGGCATCGGTGGTGCTTTGCGCGAAGCGATTGTGACGCGCGATCTGCCTGTGATCCAGTCGCTCTCGATGCTGATCGCCGGCTTGTATGTCGTGCTCAACATGCTTGCCGACATCGGGACAATCATCGTCACGCCTCGGCTTCGAACGCGTTTGTGACGCAATGGCAACGCCCAGTTCGGTTCTTGTCGACGCCAGGCCGGTAGCCACCACTCGCAAGACCGGCGGTGTGCTCCGCGCCTCGCTGCGATTCGGGCGCACCAGGGTGGGCTTGGTCCTAGTGCTCGGACTCGGCGGGATCGCGGTGTTTGGGCCGCTGTTCGCTCCGCATGGTCCAACGGACTTCATAGGCCAACCAAACGCTGGTCCCAGCGCGGCTGCCAGGTTCGGCACAGACTATCTCGGGCAGGACGTCTGGAGCAGATTCCTGGACGGCGGCTTTGAGATCCTGAGCCTCGCAGTACTGGCCACGGGGCTGGGGCTCGTGCTTGGTACCACTCTCGGGATGCTCGCGGCATACTCCCGCGGCCTTCCAGACGACGTGATAATGCGAATCATGGACGTGATTCTGGCCTTTCCGTCTATTCTCCTCGTGCTGCTGGCCATTTCGATACTCGGTGCCTCCGACTGGCTGATCGTCCTCGCCGCCGGTTTGAGCACGATGCCTCGCGTGGCCCGCGTTGTGCGCGGAGCCTCCGAGCCCATCGTCCAGCTCGATTTCATCGCCGCCGCCGAGGCGCTCGGTGTCTCGCGATTGCGGATCTTAATCAGCGAGGTTCTGCCCAACATTCTGAGCCCGCTGATGGTCGAGTCGACCATTCGTCTAGCTAACGCCATTGGGATAGTCGCATCGATTGCTTTTCTCGGCTTCACGCCTAATCCGAATGGAGCCGATTGGGGCCTGATGATCCAGGAGAACCAGATCGCACTCGTGGCCCAGCCCTGGGGTGTCGTGCTGCCCGTCGCAGCAGTGGCGTTGCTTACCATGGGCACCGGTCTTATCGGGGACGGCATCGCGCGAGCCGCCGCCGGAATCGATCGCGCGGAGGCCGGCTGATGAGCACTGGCCTACCCGCCATTGCCGTCGACGCCCTTCGCGTCGTCCTTCGCAGCACGGGCGAAGACATAGTCGATGACGTTTCCTTCGCGATCGCACCTGGGGAGATACTCGGGCTCGTCGGTGAGTCAGGCTCGGGCAAGACCACGGTGGGGCTTGCGCTCCTCGGTCACGCGCGGCGCGGGGTTCGAATCCAGGCAGGGTCCGTCAGGTTGGGAGAGCTTGACGTGCTCAAGCTTGAACCGGATCAGCTCCCGACAGTGCGTGGGGGTCTGATTTCTTACGTTCCGCAGGACCCCGCGGCGGCCCTGAATCCCGCCCTGCGTATAGGAACCCGGCTGCGCGAAATCCTGGAAACGCATGACTATGGTTCGGGGCCTGAGGAGCGTCGGGCACGGATCGTCGAGCTGATGGACGAGGTTGCATTGCCGAGTGGCAGAAGCTTTCTCAGGCGTTATCCGCACGAGCTCTCCGGGGGTCAGCAACAGCGCGTGGTCTTGGCGCTGGCATTCGCATGCCGCCCGCGAGTCATCGTACTGGATGAGCCGACGACCGGCCTCGACGTCACCACACAGGCTCATGTTCTGGAAACGGTGCGAGATCTTTCCGCGGCACATGGTGTGGCGGCGCTATACGTCAGCCACGATCTCGCCGTCGTCGGGACGCTCGTCACTCGCGTGGCCGTCATGTACGCCGGCCGGTTAGTCGAGGTCGGTCCGGTCAATGACTTGTTCCGCGCCGCCGCCCACCCGTACACCCAATGGCTCGTTGCTGCGATCCCGCACCTGACGGGGGGACGCGGCCTCACGGGAATCGCCGGCAAGCCACCTGCTCCTGGACGGCGGCCTCCAGGATGCGCGTTCGCGTCGCGCTGTACGTTCGTGCAGGAGCGCTGCATGACAGTGATGCCCGATCTACGCGCGTTCGCGGATGGGCACGATGTGCGCTGCGTACGGGCAGAGGAGATCCATGGTCGGATGGCGAGGCGAACCCAGAACGGACGGCGCGACCGGGACCCGATAGGGGAAATTGCCCTCCTCGCCGTGGATGGGGTCTCGGCCAGTTACAGAGGCGACGTGGTGGTCCACGACGTCAACTTAAAGCTCGCCCGACACGAATGCCTGGCCTTGGTCGGCGAATCGGGTTCCGGGAAGACAACGCTAGCCAAGTCAGTCGCTGGCCTGCATCGTGAGCGCACTGGTAGGATCTCGCTTGATGGCGTGACCCTGGTCCCGTCGGCGCGGCGTCGGACCCGGGAACAGCGGCGAATGATCCAGTACATCTTTCAGAACCCGTATGGCTCGCTCAACCCGCGGCGCACAGTAGGGCACATCATCCGCCAGCCATTGGAGGTATTTCACAAGGGATCGCGTGCGCAGGCCGATACGAGGGTAGTGGAAATGCTCGACAGGGTGTCGTTACCAGCGGACTACATTGACCGCTACCCCGATCAGCTTTCAGGGGGCGAGCGGCAGCGCGTAGCGATTGGACGGGCGCTCATAACAGAGCCATCCGTTCTCATCTGCGATGAGGTGACCTCCGCTCTCGACGTCAGCGTGCAGGCGGCGATCGTAGAACTGCTCGCCACGCTCCAGCATGACCTGGGCCTTGCCATTCTGTTCGTGACTCACAATCTTCCTCTCGTCCGGTCGATTGCACAGCGCGTGGCAGTAATGAGCCACGGCCGCATCGTCGAGTTCGGAGCGGTGAATGACATTCTCCGAGCACCGAGCCACTCCTATACGCGGCGACTCTTGTCCGACACACCTTATCTCGAGGTAGCTGCCGACTCATTGAGCTGAGAGGGACGACTTGAATAGGCGGGGGCCGCACGATACTGCCGTGTCACGTCGCGGCTAGATAGCCCTCGTGCGTCAGACGATAGGCGATGGCCGCATACTGACTCGGATCGCGTGGCGTGGGTGCTGCGAGCCCATCGACGTATCGGTTGTACATGCAGAAAGCGGCCGCGATGAGTACAGTGTCATGAATCTCCAGATCAGTTGCGCCGTCTGCGTGTGCATCCATCACGTCCGCGGTGGACACCATCTGGCCGCCTTCTTGCACCAGGCTCGCGATGCGCATTAGCGCACGGAGCTTCGGGGTCATTGGTGGGGCGTCCGGGTCGGCCAGCATCTCCTCGACCTGTCGGGCGCCGCCCGGTAGTTGCGCCGCCGCGCAGGCGCCGTGCGACCTGGCGCAGAACCAGCAGTTGTTAAGCCGGGACACGTGCGCCGCGATCAGCTCGCGCTCTCCCCGCGAAAGTGTACTGTCCCCGCGCAATAGAACTTCGGCGAGTGCCCTCAGCGGGCCCGCGGTCTCCGGACGGAAAGCCAGCAGGCCACCGATACCGGGGATAACGTTCCTGAGGTCGATGTGAGCCATGGGTCAAGTGTCTCACCGAACCACGGGCGGCGCCGAGTTCAGTGTCGATAATATTTTGCGTTCCGTTGATTCAGACACAACTGCATCGTTGACCGGTGGCTTTGGTCGAACAGGACCCTGGAGCATCGCTTTGTGGTTCCCACCGTCGCGGCCCCGCTGCAATATAGGGTTCCGGGATCACCCCGCGGATGATAGCTGGGAGGCGGGGCCGAGCTCCAACGGGGAACCCCTACTGTTTGACGCTGGCGAGCATTGCGCTGGCATACTGCTCCGCTGTCGCGGCGTAATCAGGGTTGGAATACCACGCGTTGATTCTGAGAACATACGATGTTCCTAGAAATGTCACCGCTTCGTGAAGCGGGAACGTCGCACCGCAGGGATGAACCCAGTCGAAGCTCACAATACTCCGACCACTCACCGACGTGGAGACCAAGTTGGACGTGCTATCCCAGTAGTACATGCTGCTCAGCGATGATGCACATGGACCCGTATGTTTCTGAACCCAGCCGGTGAGCGAGTCGGAATCTCGCACATAGATGCCGAAGTCGACCTCGCCGGGCGGATACTCACCCTCGAATGCCACATCGACGGCGCGCATCTCCACCAACCTGCCAGGGGGCAGGCCGCCGTCCGGATTTACGACACTCTGAACTACGAAGCCGGGCGGGTACTCGATGCTCAAGCCGAAGGTGTCGTTGACGTATAGCTGCCAGCTCGCGTTCGGCGTCGGCGACTGGGATGGGGTCGGACTTGAGGGCGTCGCGGTTTTGGTCGTGGCTTGTGGTGACGTAGAACTGGCAACCGCCCCTCCTTGACAACCGGTAGTTCCGACGAGCAGCAGCAGCATCGCGAGGCGGCAGATGAGGCCGCCGCGGCGGCCTCCAAGTTTCCGGCTGAGCGTAGCCCGTGAGTTAACCATGTCGATTGATTTGGTGACCTGATCCGCGAATTCGATCGGACCTCTGCTTAGGGTAGTTTAGCAAAGTTTATTCGCGGCGAGCGCGCGTCGGCGATGGAGCTTTTCGGCGCATGTGCCTTGACATTGCAAGGCCACGACGGCTCCACATCCAATCGACCGACAAATGCGCTAGGCATCCCTACCCGCTGCTGTCGACCAATCGCCCGCGTCGGGTTTCAGCGGAAATCAGGCACTCCTGTCATATGTGTGCGCGAACAGATCATCGAATCCGAATTCGAGCGCGACGTCGCTGGTTGCCCTCGGGGGCCTCTGCGAGGCTCGTCACCGGGAACCCGAAACCGGCGCCGGTTCCCGGACCCTCCGCGCCGCCGCAAGGACGGCCGTGCTGTGCACGCATGGCACGTTGGGGCTACACACAGATCTGCGCGAAGTCGGAGAAGACCGCGTCCGAGTTCGAGAGGAGCCGCATCGACCCAGACATCGAGCAGGAGACCCGGAAATCACCGGCAGCGCCAAGCCATCGGGAGCAGCATTTGCCGCGGGCGTGACCGTACTTAGAACGCCGGTCAAAGGCAATTACCGGCTCTTCTCAAACTCCTGTGGCGGAGTGAAAGACGAGGGCCGGGGTTGGCCGCCGCCACCAATGGACGCCGCACGTGCGGAGCAACACGCGTAGGCGATAGTTGGAGAACTTCCTGAACCCGACGCGACCCGCTTGACCTGCTTGACGATCAGGTTCAGGCCCTCGGTCGGCCCATTACTCGCCCCGGTGATGTGGTGCGCCAGGATCTCTTTCCGCCACGACTGCAGCGTTCGACCCAACCGCCGCATTTCAGGGATCTGCTCTTCCTCACAGGCCGCGATCACGTTGTCCAGCAGCAGCGACGCCGTCTCCACATCACCCGTCCCGTACACCTCCCGCAACGCATCTTTGGTCAACCAGGCCATCGTCACTTCCAGCTTGGGGTCGCCCACCTCGATCCCCGCCAGTACCCGCTCCCAGCCCCGGGCGTCGAGACGCTCGGAGCCCCGAAGCAACAGGCGCCTGATCTTGTACAGCGGATCCTGCCGGCGGCCTCGATGCCCCAGCTCCTCACGCTGCACCCGACGCCGAACATCGTCCACCGTCCGCGCTCCGAGCCTGGTCACGTGAAAGAGATCAGCGACTCGGATCGCATGGTCGAGCGCTGGCGAGAGACCGGCGCGGTAGGAGTTGGTGAGGTCGGTCGCCACCACCTTGATGCGCTCCAACCATTCGGTTGGCTGCCGATCGATCCACGCCCCCAGATCGTCCGCCGAATTGCCCGCGATGAAGTCGATCATCTTCCGCGCCCCGAGATCCACCAGCCCCGTCGCGAATTGCGTCGGCTGATCCGGCTTCGACTTCAGGAACGAGGTCTCATCGACCCCCAGCTCGTCCACCTCGCCCACCCGGTCCTCGTCCTCCAACAGCGGCTCACCGAACTCGATCACCGCCTTCATCGCTACCTCCCAGCTGACCCCGAACTCATCCGCTACCTCCTGCACCGAGTGCACCTGGCCGACCAGTCGGGTGATCTCCATCGCCGCCCGCTTGGTCAACGTTGTCCCCGACGCCATCCGGTCCGACTCCTCCGACCAGGTCTTGGTTGAGCAGTCTGGGTTCGGGCACTGCCAGCGACGACGCCTCCAGATCAAGCGCGCCGGCATCCCGAACGCCGGCAGGTCGCGATAGTGGACCGGATACCGACCCAGCACCCTCGCCTTGGCGCCACACCGGGGGCAGACGGGGGGTATCTGCACGGTGGTCTCGATGGTCAGGATCAGCTCGTCGTCGGTCGACTCGTCGTCCACGATGCGGAAGCCGCGGAGCCCCAGCACGCGGTCGCCGGTGCTGATGTCACGGTCGTTGCTCGCCATGCCGACATCATCCGACCGTCGCCTCTCACGCCCCTACCCCGACGACGGCATCCACAGAATTTCTAGAAGAGCCCAATTACCTCCGGCCGGTGGATGCAACCGGACGAGGCGCCAGCCGCAGCAACCGTGGCTCGTTCGAGGTGCACAGTGATTGGCCTTGACTCCTTTGTCAATATGCATCGAGAACCGGCAAATCTCGACGACAGCACAAGCCGAGGATCACGTCAGCCGGGTTGTGTTGGCGCCAGCAGGTCGGCTGATGACGGGGCCGACCATCCCGTGCAAACCGAGCCGGCCGCTTTGATCTTCGACGGGCGTAACCATCGTTGCGCCGTTGGCCGGAAATGAGCATAGCCGCTCGGCGCCAAACACGCATCGCGATTGCAGCCTGACCACTCGCGGCGCAGACTCTCCACGGCGAATCTGGCGGTACGGTGATCTTGGCCAGGGGCCCCCAACTAGGGGTGCGTTCGACGTCGGAGAAGACAAGAGAATCGTTAGTCCTGGCTCGGGTCGACAAATTCCATTCGTACATGCACTCGCAGACCCTTTGGCCTGGAATCCCCTTCGCACGTTTGCTGGGGTGCCGGACTCTCTTTCCTCCTATCCGGCGGGATCACGGTTGGACCTGCATCGCTGAAAGCCCGAAACGGCTCGTTGAGACACCGGAACTGGGTAACGCCGTCGGGTTGTTCGGATCCTTCGCGGACCTTCGGGTTCGGCCGGCCACTCTGCGGCGCCAACGGATGCTCGGGCAGACCGTCGAGTGAACGTTGACAGCGTCGTACGCCCGGAATACACTCGTATCGAGAAGCCGAATGCCGTTCCGTACCGCGGAACGAAATGCCGGTGTGAGTCCCTGACGTAGGGCTCTCGTGGAGGGCGAGACTTGAGCAATCGAGACCGATCAAAAGCGCTATTCGAGAGGGCGCTTCAGGTGCAGCCGAACGGGGTCGGTGGGAGCGACCAGCGTGGGCGCCGAGGTGGTTGGGAACCCTTTCCCATCTTCATGGCTCGCGGCTACGGACCCTATCTCGAGGACGTCGACGGCAATCGCTACGTGGACTATCTCGGGGCGTGGGGCCCAATGATTCTCGGCAATCGCCCAACGAAGGTCATCGAAGCGGTGCACAGAACGATCGACGAGATCGGGCCGCTCCTCGGTTTCAATCACGAGCTCGAAGTCCGGGCGGCGAGCCTTGCCATTGAGGCCGTCCCATGCTGGGAAATGATGCGCTTCTCAAACACTGGCACAGAAGCCGTCATGCTCGCGCTCCGCATCGCTCGCGCCTACACCAACCGGACCAAGGTGCTCCGATTCGAGGGTCACTTCCACGGCTGGAGCGATTCGATCTACTTTACGGTTGAAGAGTCGCAAGCTCGGAGTGACAGTACCGTTGAACTCCCCCCCATCCCAGCCACGCATGGGGTTGTCAAATCCCTGGCGGAAAGTGTGGTGATCCGGAGATGGAACGACCCGGACGTCCTGCGGCAAACCTTCGCCGAGCTAGGCGATGAGTTGGCTGCCGTGATCTGCGAACCCCTGTTTTGCAGTCCGGTGATCTCACCGCGCCCTGGCTATCTGGAGCTCCTTCGAGAGCTGACACGAAATCATGGCGTGGTGCTGGTGTTCGACGAGGTAAAGACTGGATTTCGAGTTGCCCTCGGCGGGGCTCAGGAGCTCTATGGAGTCACTCCAGACATGTCGACCGCCGCGAAGGCTCTGGGCGGCGGAATTCCTGTCGCGGCCGTCGGGGGACAAAAGGAGCTCTTTGAACCATTTACAAGTGGCTACATTGCTCAGGGCAGCACATACCAGGCAAACCCGATAGCACTCGCAGCCGTCCTCGCGACCCTGGAGGAGCTGCGCGTGCCTGGCTTCTTCGAGAGGATCACGACGCTCGGCGAGCGACTTGCCGACGGAATCACCGCGCTGTGCAGCGAGACTGGAATTCAAGCGTACGCTCAAGGTGTTGGTCCGGTTCTCCAGCCGGTGTTTGCAGATCATCAGGTCAAGGACTACAGAGACTTTATCCGATCGAGTGATGGCGCGGCTTTTCGCGAGTTCTGGACAGCTATGCTCGAGGGCGGAGTGGTATTCGCGCCGCGCCCAGGAGGATGTTGGTTTGTCTCAGGCGCCCACTCGGATGAGGACATTGAGTTCACCCTGGAGGTCGCCGAGAAGGCGCTCGCAGACATCGACTCTGCTAACCGGCGGACGGGCTAGTGTTTCCCACGCTTATTTGGGGAGGCGCAGGGCCGTACCTGGAAGTCAAGGGTTGTGAGCGCGACGTACCCGTCGATTGTTCAGGAACGAGACTGCTTGGAGTCGGTTTTAAAAGTCGCTTCATTGCCGAGCATGGTGATTGGGAGCAAGGATCGGCTTTGACTCGAAATGGGATCGCGATCCGCCGAGTCCCTCTGCAGATGAAGGAGTTGGGCTGCTGGGCGCGCGGGTTGCACGCGCTGCCGAACCGTTTTCAGCCTAAGTCCAAGGCGTCGCTGCACGGCACTATTGACACGGAGAACACGGGGGGCGCTGAGGTCGCCGTCGACACCTTCGGGGACATCTCCGGTGGCCAAGTTCGCGAAGGCGACCGAGAAGCTGCTCAAGGGGCATGAGGTCTTACTCACCCGCTTCAAGTGGCCGGGCGAGCCGTTGGGCCATCTGCGCACTACCGCGCAGCGTCGCTGGCCCGCGGTGAACGAACCCCGCCCGGGCGCGCTTCTTCGCGCTGGCGCGGCAGAGTCGGCCCAGGCTCCTCCTCAGACCAATCGCGTTTTACCCCGGCGCTCCCCTCTGACTGTGGTAGTTCGGGGCAGCAGGTACACTGTCCTTCTACCGAGTCTCAAGGATCCGCGGCTCCACGTTGCAGCGGTGCTATTGACCGTGCAGCTGCTCGGCCAGACCGTCCTTGGGTTCAGGCTGTCGGTGGCCCAAATCCTCCTTTGCCTAGCGGCAGGCGCACTCTTCGAGTTCGCCATTGGCCTCTTCAAAGACAAGTTGATCATGTGGCCGGCGAGCGGCTTGCTTACCGGCAACAGCACCGCAATCATCCTCAGGGTCCCCGGCACGGTGCATGGCGACTGGTGGAGCTTGAACGGAATTTGGATCTACCTTGGGGTGGTCGGAATTGCCATGACCTCCAAGTACGTGATCCGCTGGCGTGGCACGCACATATTCAATCCATCTAACCTCGGTCTGGTTCTTGCCTTCGTTGTCTTAGGGCCCAAGTTCACCGAGCCTCAGGACCTCTGGTGGATTCCCATGGGCCCGTGGATGATAGTGACCTATGCGGTCTTGGCCGTTGGTGGATTGGTAATCGGGTGGGAACTGAAGCTGCTCTGGCTCGAGTTGGGGTTCATGGCCGCCTTCGCTGCCTTCACCGCCGTTGCGCTTTTCCCGATGCCCAACCACTGTATGGTCGCAAGCTGGCACGCCACTCCGATCTGCGGAAGAGACCTTTGGACGGTGTTGGTGACCTCGCCTGAACTGCTCGTTTTCGCGCTATTCATGGTCCCGGATCCGCGGACTGTGCCCAACAGCCAGGTCGCTAGGTTCGCCTTCGGGGTAGTGGTCGCTCTGCTGTCCGCGCTGTTGATCGGTCCCACGTCGATCGAATTCTGGACCAAGACGGCAATCCTCGCCAGCCTTGTGTTCGCATGTCCGGGACGTTTCGCGTTGGCGGGCTTGGTCGCCCGGTTGGTGAGCCGTGGATGGCCGTTGACTGCGCCCCGCCGAGCCCACTGGTGTGCGGGTGCGCTGGCAGCCGCCAGCACGATTGTATTCATCGGGGCGCTGCCCATCTCTGCCGGCCTCGCTACCCATCGCCCACTATCGAGCGGAACGTGGCGGCCGGCTGCCTCTAGGTCGACCGTCGCACCGACGCCGGAGTCGACGGCGCAGTGGGCCCTGCCCCAAATACCCGTCGTGACGATTCCCGCGGACGTGCCGGCATACGATTCCACCATCACGTCCGAGAAAGCCGCCGGAATGGCGCACGACGCCGTCCTTGACCTGATCATCGAGGCGGAGGCCCGACGTACACATAACAGTGCCCTCGCCGAAAACGGCGCTATTGGCGACGCATTGATCGAGTTCACCGGCCCGATCAGTCAGGACATTGCGGCCGGCAGAACCGTGAGTGAGACATACAGCTTTAACAGCGTGAGTCTGACTCTGTTTCTGCCCAAATATAGCACACAGGCCCCCGCCTAGTCGGCGTGACCCTCGCGGGGACTGTGACGACTCAAACGACTAGATCGTCCGGAGTCCGGGTGGCTTCAACAGCACCGTACCTCGACAGTTGGGGACTAACCTTCAGTCCCATGGTGACGAACCAAGTACTAAGATACAACTACACTCTGCAAGGATTGCAGCTGGCGCCATGATTTCTGTGGTGCGTGGTCGGCGTGCGGGGTCCCCTACAGGCCGAATATCCGAACTACCCTCATCGAGTTTCTGATGTGAGGGAAACCGATCGGGTCTGTGGCACTACGGATTTCGAGAGAATTGCTGCAGGGTCGCTTGAGGGTCAGACTTCGGCATTATGTTGATTCCCGGGATGCGGTTCGCCCATTCATACAAGAACTTGGCATGCTGGCCTGGAGGCTTTGACCTTTTACCGTTTCGGCGGCTCACAATTCCATGGACATCGACTGTCCGCCGGTTCGCCCAAGGGGAAGGACGTGACAACGCAGAAATTCGATGCGATAGTGATCGGCCTGGGCGCTTGGGGTAGCGCTGCGCTTCAGCATCTAGCTTCTCGACGTCTGACAGTACTCGGAATCGATGCCTTTCACCCGCCCCATGTGCATGGGTCTACGCATGGTCACAGCAGGCTGTTCAATACTAAGCCGGCATCATCTTCGAGAAACCTGGAACATGCGGTACGCTCTTACGAGCTGTGGGAGCAGCTCGAGCGGTCGAGTGGTCGCCACCTGATCGATCGAATTGGGTGGCTTTTCGTGGGACTGCCAACTTCACAGAGGATGGCGCCGAGCGTCATCGGCACACCGGCCGACGTGCTCACCGCGGCGGAGATCCGCCGCCGGTTTCCTGCCCTGAGAGTGGAGCCGGGTGAGGTCGGGATCCTCGATGCTGAAGCCGCTGTGCTTGACCCCGAGGCGTGCGTTATGGCGGCTCTCGAAATGGCGGAGCGCAATGGAGCGGCTACTCGATATGGCGATGCTGCTCGCGGTTGGAATTCCGACGCCAGGCGAGTCGAGGTGACTACCTCGCATGAGCGGTTTGAAGCTGACCGGCTCGTCTTGGCCCTTGGCGCCTGGACTCCTCGGCTGTCGAAGATGGACCTGCCTCTTTGGGCAGAGCGTCAGGTCATGGTTTGGTTCAACAATCCCGGGATGGGTCTCCCTGGCTTCTCGTTTCCCGCTGCGCCGCCAGCAACCAGCCTTTACGGTATGCCGGAGACGAATGGTAGAGTGAAGGTTGCTTTCCATCATGGAGGGGACAGTACGGACCCAGATGCGGTCAGGCCCGCGGCTGCGGCAGACATTGGGGCAGTATGCGATTTCTTGAGTGAGCGAGTCCCGGCCTTGACCGAAGTCGTTGCCGCGGCCTCGTGCCTGTATCCCAACTCTCCTGACTATCATTACCTGGTTGGCACACATCCGGTGCACCCCCGGGTCGTCGTGCTTGCAGGCGGGTCCGGACATGGCTTTCATCAGGCCCAGGCAATGGGAGAAGCGGCCGCTGATCTGGTGGGCGGTGTAAGTCGACCCGATCTGGATCACCTGTCCGTCGCTCGGTTCGGCTTGCGCTGAAAGGGCACCTCTAGGGCCTGTACTTCAGCCCGCGTGAACTCGCGGGTGGCCTCCACGCTCCACTCTCTTCACGAGGACGCAGTCGACCATCCGTCGTCGGCCGCGGGGGCGTGCGGCGCGTTGGCGTGCGGCGCGGTTGGCGTGCTGGGGGGTTGCCTTGGTCGTCGAGCCCTCCTTGTGGCCTGTGCGTGATGGAAGACCACCGTGTCGCTCGGGGGGCTCACCCCTTCAGGCCGTTCCCGCCTACCCCTCATCCCAGGGACAACGTCCTCGGTTGTCACACCTAGTGTCGTGCGTCTGAATCTTATCGATATATTTGGCCAGTGAATCGAGAATCTCCTCCGCGCTCTTAATCCACACGAATGGATGGGGATCCTGGGTCGGATCTCAAGCCAGTTGCGGATGTCGGTTTCCAATGCTTGGACCGACTTGTGAAGCCCGCGGCGAAGCATCTGATCCGTCAGGTATCCGAACCAGCGCTCGACTTGGTTGATCCGGGATCAGCCCGTGGGTGTGAACTGGAGTTGAATGCGGGGGGGGGGGTGAGCGAGCCACGCTTGGATCTCTTGAGTCTTGTGCGTGGTGTAGTTGTCACAGATGACGTGCACATCGGCGGCCCAAAAAGCAGTCCGGAGAAAGGTGCGCGGACTCGCCAACAGGAGCATCCCGTTGGCGTCCCGGCATGTCGTCGAGGCGGTCAATCGACGCCTGAGAGGGTGGTGCAACTGCTTCCGGTACGCCGTCGCCAAGAGATTCTTCTCGAAACTCGAATGGTATGCGCGAACCAGGATCTATCGGTGGATGCGAAATCTGAACAAGGTGAGAACCGTTGGATCATCGATGCGGGCTAAACGCCCGCCGCCTTTTCCACAGGGGCGGCGCCACTGTCCGCGGCGGGTCGCTCCTTGGCAAATCGTTTTGAGCACCGTGGCAAACGCGGAGATCTCGCGATCGCGGCCAGCGGGGACATGCGGCCGGATGCCCGCACCTGGCGAGTACGGATTCTCCGGAGGGTCCATGCATCCCGAATACAGCAACTTATGCGTCGGTATAACGTTTCACAATAATCTTCTATAACCACCATCGAGGAGGTGGCTTCGGGCGTCCTCAGCGTTGGCTCACAACTCCGGCAGATCCGCTGGCAGATGCTGAACCACGTGAACGGAGATCCCCTCGAACGCGGCCTGGGTCTGCTGGGGTCCGAACTCGGCCATAAGGGCGTGGACGACCGCTATCAGTCCAAACGCCGACCAGCGCCGGCCGAAGTCGCCACAAAATCGTGCGACCGCCTTGGGGTTGAAATCGACCCGATGCAGCCTTCGCGTTTCCCACGAGTCCTGAGCAGCCCCCATCGATCTCAGCCTCTCGATCTGGTCCAACGACTCGCTTGACCGGACGAGGCCGATCAAGCCGTATTCGCACAGATACGAGTTAGCGCCGAAGCTCAGCCAGGCAAGCTCGTCCGGGGAGATCTGGATCCCAAGCTCCTCGCGCACGCCACGCTGGGCGATCGACCACTGGTCAGGCGCACCAGCGGGACCGCTGTCCATCGCGCGAGACGCTGATTCGGCTACGGCAGGAAAGCAGATATTCGGATCTACGGCCGTGTTGCCACGTTCCGACACGAGTAATCGACCATCCCTGGTCACCACGGCGAGGCCAACGCCCCAATGTGTGGCCAGCTCCTGCACGGGAGCGACCCGAAGATCGACATCCGTTGCGTATCGCTCTCTGAGCGTCTGCGTACGCCCACCGGCCGTGAACGGCACATCCAATCGCTGATCGGTGGCCAGCATCGTGAAGTAAGTGGTCGGCCGAAAGTGGAGAACGAGGCGCGGCTCCTCGTGCGGGGTGACCCGATCGCTCACATGGAAGCGAACCAATTTGAACGCCTCGGAGTCATACGGCGTCTCGTCGCCCCTAGTCTTCCGGTCTCGAATGTCCGTCTCGAGCTCTTCTCGTATTCGCAGAATCTCGGCAGGGTAATCGAACTCGTGTGGATCGAAGAACGATTCGATGTTTTGAGGCGAGTACGGCCCGAAGCCTGCGACGACCCACGGAAACCAGACGTCGCCGACCTGGGTGCCCCACCGCGTTGAAAACCGCTTGATCTCTCGGACCTGGCGCGGCGTAAGCCGACGAGTGGTCGAGGTAGTCGTGGATTCTCGCCCCTGATGGCCGTATACGATCTCGTCAAGCGAGCATCCAAGAGCCTCCGCCAGGGCAAGAACGCTGGACATGCGCGGATCGGTTTGTCCACCCTCAAGGCTGCTCAACCAGCGCGCGGTCATTCCGGCACGCTCAGCGAGTACCTGCTGTGATATGCCACGTCGACGTCGGGCGGCGCGAATATTGGCGCCGATCTGACTAGCCAATGCCGGTTGATCCTAACCCCGCGGACCAGAACGATAGTTCCGTCGAACAGAAGTGCGGTTCGGTCGACTTCTCCCGAAGTAGCTTTTGGGACATGGCGGCGGCGGAGCGGCATACCGTTGGCAATCGGACCGAGGCTCGGCCCACCAGCCTGTTTCGCGCGCAGGGGGCGCGGGCGATGACGCGAGCTCGATTGAGGTGCGCCCTCGATACGCGTGCCTTCGCCGCGACAATCGGGAGAACCAGCGGCCGGCGGTGTTCCACTCGGGACGTCATCGATTGGGAATCGGGTCAACGCGCTGCCCCCCTCGACGTCGTACTCGCCGCGGCGGCGGTCGCCCATGTCGAGATCGAGGTGCTGTTCGGAGGTCGGCCGCTCCTAGCGAGGATCGAACGTCTCGAGGCTCTCCTGCGACATCACGCAGACGACCGCTGATCCCCGGTCTCCTCGACGGTCTGTGCGGCTCTCTCGAGGTCAGCTATCAGTCCACCTCGTTGGGCATCCCTTTCGTCGCCCGCCCTAGCCCGAAGATCCTCGAGCCGCTTGGACATCGCATCGCCCGCGCCAGACGCGCTGAGTAGCTGATCAAGGACATCAACCACGACGGTGAATTCGTCGCGACGGACAAACGCACTTGCGCCGGCGGCGTTCTCCTCGAGCAACTCGCTGACCGTAAGTCCGACTGTCTCGGCCGAGGCAAGCAAGGCCCAGGCCGGCATGGTCCGTTCGCCTCTGAGCCACCGACCAAGCGTTGACGGTGCAGGAGGATCCGAGACCACTTCACCCATTCGCCGGCTAAACGCGGCCTCGTTGCCGCCGGGGCCCACCGCCCGCTCCAAAGCGCCAACGATCCGTCGCTTGAAGTCACGGCTGCTTGGCGACACGCCCCAAACGTAGCGATGGAACGTGCCAGTTGGCACACCCAGACTTGCTAATGTGTCGTGCCAAACAGCTACTATTGTGTCAATGGGCGTGATGCGGGACGATTTGCAAGCTCGCCGACCGGCAGTTTCTAAGACCGCGGCCGACGGCGCGGTCATGCGAACCGCGACTCCTGCTACCCGCGCCGCCGTCGCCCGCCTCCTCGCCCAGCGTGTCGAGCAGGGCCTCCCGCTCCACATCACCGACCCCGGGACGACCTACCGCGTCGCCTCCATCGTCCGGTCGGTTCGGCGGAAGGCGGCCTGATGGCTCTCTCGCGCGCGTCCACCCTTTTCGCCGACGCGGACTGGGCGCTTCGTCCAGCCACCTGGCCCCCTCAGCGTCCGCTTCGCGATCATGGGCACCACCTCGGAGTGGGATCCGGAAGAGCCAGACATCGCACCGGAACTCTGGGTGCACGGTGCCTCGTGGTGCGCCGCCTGCGGATTCGGAATGCCCGCCCACGCGCCCGCCGCGACTCGCCGGGAGCACGGCTACTGCCCGGCCTGCGGCGCTGAGCTGATCTTCGAGGCCGTTTCGGCGGCTCAGGTCGTCGAGCTGGGGTCGGTCCGGTGAGCGCCGAGGGCTTCCGGACCTGGATGCGCGCAGTCGATCGCGCGACCTTCGAGCTGGCCGGCATCTCGATCTCGGATCTGCCAGATCAGCCGTTCCGTGACACCTGGGAGTCGGGAACCTCGCCGCGCGAGTTCGCGCAAGAGGCCCTCGCCGCAGAGGGGTTCCCTGAGGACGGTCTGCTGTGACCGGGGGATGGAACCTGCCGCCTGGCGTGACCGGTCAGGAACCCGAAATCGCGGGACCCGACACCGAGGAAGACCAGCTCGTGTGGTGCTCGTTCTGCGGAACCGACCGACGCGGGCTCGTGCAGACCTTCGGGCCGAACGCCACTTTCACCTGCGACACCTGCGGGCGGCGGAGTGACGTGGACCTGCTTCCTGCCGGGAGGCGGATGTGATGGCCCGTCCGGATCCGCTCTACGCACCTGCAGCCGCTGGTCGCTACCAGCGGTGGCTCCAACAGGTCGAGGCGCTCCGCAGCGACCACGGTGACCTGTTTGTCGACCGCACGGAGGACCTGCCGATCCTCTGGACCCTCGGCTACAGCCCGTCAGAGGCCGAACGCAAGCTCTTCGGCGTCGGCGATGGAGGAGGTGATCGCTCCCTGAACCAGCCGCACCAGTCGGCCTGAGCAAGAAGAAAGGACCGCCGCTCCAAGCCTGGCAGCGAAGCAGCGGCGGCCCGCGAGAAACCACCCGAAGGAGGTCTCAGCGATGAAGCCTAACGCGTTCGACCGGCGAACTCCATCCGACGAAATGCTCACCAGGCGCCGAGCCTGGCGTGTCGACCCGGTCCACTTCCAGGTGATCGCGCGCGACGGCGAGCACCGCTACGACGTCGAGCTCCAGCCCTCCGGCGACCTCACCTGTACCTGCACTGCCGCCAGCTTCGGCCGCCCCTGCTGGCATGAGGAAAGGGTGGCGCGACGGCTGCTGCGGGAGGGGATCCCCGACGGAGCCCTTGTCGCCGACAGCCTCGTCGGCGAGGCGAGCGAGGAGGTTGCGTGGTGACGAAGCTTCTGGAGCCGCTGGCGCCGTCGGTCGAAGCGCTCGAGGCCCTGAGGTCTCTCGATCGGCGCCTTGCCCTCGACCGGATGCTGTCAACGTTCAGCACCTCCGCCGATCGGCTCGACCGTGCGACCCGCGAGTTCAGTAGCGCAGTCCCGGCAGTTCCCTCCGAGCCGCGCCATCGCTGCCTCACCGCGACCGCACGCGATGCGATTGGTGCGACCCGTACATGCGTGCGAGAGCTTCAGCGGCTCCTCGCTACGCAGACAGCGGATGTGTCGTCATGAGGACTCCCAACCGCCAGGTGGTCGCCGAGCTTCTCTCGCGGCCTGAGGTCAGCCCGCTCGATTCGATGCAGCAGACGCCGGCCGAATTCCAGGCAAGTCTCCACGAGTCGTTCGCCGACCTGGTCGATGCCGTCCACCGATGCGAGGCCTGGGAGCGCGAAGAGGACCACATCGATCAGCTGCTCGCCCGCGCCGGGACGGCCGGCCTCTTCCTTATCCATGGCGGTCATTCGTCGCTGGCGGACTGGCTGCTCCACCTGATCGCCGCAAGCGTCATCTGGCACCTGGTCGGCGCCCTCGTCTACGCGCACCCGCTGGTGGCCCTCGCCGTCGGCGCCGCAGCGCTGGTCGCGATCGCGCTTATCAGGCGCGGCCGGAGGGCTCGCACATGACCCCCAACCACTCGACTCCCGCCCTTCCGTCTGTGGGCCCGCGACACACTCCCCAAGACCTCCTTCACCCGCAGCCAGGCACCCACGTCGCGGGTCCACAAACGGAATCGGCGGCCACCCCCGTTCGCGAGGAGGAGGACTGACATGCCGCGAGTGACCTTCGAGATCCCCTCGGATATGACGCGTACTGCGGTCACCCACGTAAACGAGCTCGCCCATGTCACGGAGTTGACGGTCGTTGGAAGCGATGACGCGCTGACCATGCGGCTCCTCGACGAGTTGTGCGCCTGTGGGCGGCAGCTACGGGAGGAGCGGCGCGGGCCAGCGGGCACCTGGGTGCGGTACTGCCCCCTCCACGGCGACGACCACGGAGGGATCGCATGAGCCCGCGAGGTAAAGGCGAACCCGCCTACGGCGCCCCGGTCTCAGTCAGGCGCGTCCGCAAGCACGAAATCGCGACCATGCCTTGGCCGCATCCCTGCTCGACGTGCAGGCGAGCCACGCGCATCGAGATCGACGGCCAGCGCCTCTGCCGCCTCTGCACACCGAAGGGGATCCCGAGATGACGACGGAGGCGATCACCCGCTCGAACGGAAGCCGGCCCCAAAGTGGCCCGGACCAGATCGGCCGTCCGCCTCGGCCCGAAGTGCGCCTCCTCACCGTCCACGTCCGGCGCGTGATCCGTACGGCTCCGTACGAGAGCTGGGAGATCGACGAGGAGATGCAAGCCGCGCCCGATGCGAACCAGACCAGTCGTCAGAACCTCGCCGCGATGCGGCGCCTGCTCACCGCTGAGATCGACGCGGCGTGCGCCGAACTGCGCTCACCCAACGACATCAAGGAGGCCTGAGATGCCCTATTTCCAGAAGGACGAGTACCCGGAGCTGCCCGAGGACACCCCCCTCCTCTGCGAGATCACCGAGGTCGAGATCACCAAGAGCCGCGCCTACGGCTCGGACGAGATGCGGGACCAGATCGCCTTCCGTTTCGAGGTTGTCGCTGGCGAGTTCGCGGGTGCCAAGATCCGAGGCTGGGCGAATGCGGTGTTCAGCCCGCGGTCGACGCTGGCGAAGATCGCGACCGCTGCGCTCGACAACGACGCGCTGGAGAGCTTCGACACCGAGCACTTGGTTGGCCGCCAGCTCTTCGTAGTCGGCGATTACGGGGAGGATGGCAAGTCCACGTTCCTGCGGCCACGGCGGTTCAAGGCCGCGCGGAAACCGGAGGTGAACGAGCACTCCCGCCCACCGACGCAGCGTCCCTCCGACTCGGTTTCCGAGCCTCGGCCCGAGCGAGTTGCCGTCGCGTCTGGCGCGAGCTCGGACGGAATCGATTTCTAGATCATGACCCCGATCAGGCGCATCCGCAGGGCACCGGAACAGCGCCTCAGCTATTCGCAGCTGAGCCACCCCTGCGGCCTGCAGCTCAAATTCCATCGCGAGCGCGCGCCGCAGGGACCTCGAGGGATCGCCCTGCTGTTCGGTTCCGCAGTCGGCGCCGGGATCGAGCACCAGGTCCTCCACCACCAGGGTCCGGAGGCGGCCGCCTACGCCGCCATCCGCCACCTCCGGACCGAGGTCGAGCTGAGCCATTCATCCGGCGAGCAGCCAATCCGGTGGGACGATCCGCCGCGGATCACCAAGAAGGGCGAGTTCCACACGAACGACTGCGGGCTGCTCCCCGACCTGGCGACGGCCGAGCGCCTCGCCGGTCAGACCGTGCGGGCCTGGGTGGCCAGGTTCCCCTCAATGGCGGCCGTCGACGAGGGCGTCGAGCGCTCGCTGACTATCAAGCTGAAGCGGCCGCGCGGCTGGACGATTGAGTGCGTCACCGACTTGCTGCCCGACGACGGCGGCATCGTCGACGTTAAGACCTCGGCAGGCCAGTGGACGCCGGCGCGTCTGGCCGAGAAGCGCGGTCAGGCGTGGCTCTATCAGGCCGCCTATCTGCAGACGTTCGGGCGGCCGCCAGCCTACTTCCACTTCCACGTGCTGCCCAAGGGCACGACGGACGTTCAGGTCCTCGAGGTCCCGTACGAGCCAGTGGCGATCAACCGCTATCTCGAGCACGTCATCCGCCCGACGATCACCGCGATCGAGGCGGACGTCTACGTTCCGAACCCGAACGGCTGGCATTGCAGCGCCAAGTTCTGCTCGTGGTGGGGCTTGTGCCCCCTCGGCGAAGCCGCTCACCTGTCGGAGCCGCGGGAGGAGGCGGCGGCATGACCACCCCAGCACCCAGTCCGCCCACCCCGGTTCCCCCGGCACCCAGGCGCGTGGCGCCACGCCAGCTCAAGGAGATCTCTCTGGAGCTGCGCCGTCGATGCCGGGAGGAGGCGGGGGAACAGCTGGCGGACGTGCGGCGGAGGATCGAGCTCGGACGACAGCGCATCCGGGAAGCCGAGGAGGACCGGCGCGCCACCAAACCGCTGCTGAAGAGACTGAGCCACCTCGAGGGGCAGCTGATCAACCTCGAGCGGGACTACGAGGTCCCGATCCAGATCATCACCGCGCTCGAGGAGACCTTCATGGGCCTCGAGCATCAGGTGCCGCCAGGCAGTCTCCTGCGGATCCGGCTCCCTGGCGCCGTCGACGTGACGGTCGAGTTGGACGGAGTGCCCTTTTGAACACCGAAACCTTCTGGTCGCTGGTCGACAAACAGCCTGGCGGGTGCTGGCTTTGGCAAGGCACCAAGGACCCGTTGGGATATGGCCGAATCCACATGCGGATCGACGGAGTCAGAGTCCAGCTCGCGCACAGGGCTGCATTCATCCAGACCAACGGATGGCACCCCGACGATTTGCACCACCTCTGTTTCACGGCGTCCTGTGTGAATCCGGAGCATCTTGTTTCCCTCACAAGGCCGGCCCACGCCAGGATGCAACGTTGGCCAACCGAGTGTCCGCGGGGACACGCTTTGACACCCGAAAACACGAAGTACAAGATGGGCCCCAAGGGATATCGAATACGAAATTGCATCCAGTGCTACCGGGAGGACTATCGCGAGTACAACGCCCGCCCCGAGGTTCGAAAGCGGAAAGCGGAGTGGCACCAGCGACACAAGCTCGATCTCGAAGCGAGCCCTCGGGCCCGAAAGCATGCGCCGAGAGAGCCCTTAGGACTCGTTTGGGTGGTCGACGATGCTGACAATAGTCACTCGGACACTTCATCCGGCACGGAGTTCGTGAGGTCCAGCTATTCAACTGCCGAGGATCTCGCCGACGACTTGGCGCTGAGCCGCGGGGGCCGGTGGGCAGTGGTCGAGGACTTCCAGGCAAGACAACTGGTGGTTTTCGGCGCGGCCGGCGCTTCAGACCTGATCGATGAGCGCGACGCCGAGCGCAGCTACACAGCTGGTCCCGTCGGTGGCGATTTGCTCGACGCGGCGCACCCGAACCCGGGGCGTGCGGCATGAACAACATCAAGGCCCTCCGCATCGGAGTCGACGGCGACGTCCGCCAGGTCGCGCTCCAGAGCGACGGGCACATGGGACACCTCCACGCCATGTACCGGGAGATCGATTGCAGAACGGTCGAGTGCATCGGTCTCACCGAGGACCTCGATCTCTGGGTCGACGAGGAGGGGAAGCTCAAGAGCGAGTGGGAGGTCAACCTGGGCGCGACCGCGCTTTTGCGCCGCCGAGGCATCCCCGATCTCGTCGCGGGCAACGCCCTGCTGACCGGTGGTGCCGACGACGAGGGGAACACGCTCGGGATTTCCGAAGGCGCAGCGGCTGACGTCGAGCGGTTCCTGGGAGGTGGGGGATGAGGCTCCTCGCCAGCGGCTTGACGCATGCCTTGCATTACCACGGCGTGTCCGCTACGGGAGATGCTGTGATCCCGAGTGGCGGCCGCGGGCGATATAAAGCGGCGATCCAGCGTTCCGCAACCGAGGTTCGGTCATGACCGTCCCGCGGACTCGCCTGAACCAGCAAGCACTCGCCGAAGGCGCCTCCGACGCGGTCTACTCCTGGCTCGCTGAGCACCCGATCAGCGCCCAAGAGCCTTTCTTTGACGCGGTCGACAAGGCGGTCACCCGTTGGCTCGAATCGAATGGCGATGAGATCGTCGCCGCGATCGCCCATAGCGCCGAGGCGCGGATCCCCGCCCTGATCGAAGACCGCCACGACCCTTGGCCCGGAGGTCGGACGTGACGGCGGCGGGGCTGACTACGCTCGAGACCGCCCTCCTGGCCGAAGCCGCTGGCCTGAGCGTCATACCGGTCAAAGCCGATGGGACCAAGCGGCCGGCACTCAGCAGCTGGCGCGACTACCAGCGCCGGCGTGCGCAGCCCAGCGAGCTCGAGTTGTGGTTCGCCGACCCGTCTTTGGGCATCGGGGTCATCTGCGGCGCCGTCAGCGGCAGTCTCGAGATGCTCGAGTTCGAAGGACGCGCAGTCGATGAGGACGTCTGGGATGCGTTGAATGACATAGCCCGACAGTCCGGACTAGGCGGCCTCTTGATGCGCGTCGCCAACGGCTGGAGCGAGCGGAGCCCCTCCGGCGGCGTCCATATCTTTTATCGCTGTTCCGCCGTTGTTGCGGGAAACACGGTCCTGGCGGAGCGACCCGCCACGGACTCCGAACTCGCCGCCGATGGCGATCAGCGGCGGAAGATCCTCATCGAGACCCGCGGAGAAGGCGGATTCGTCGTCATATCCCCCTCAGATGGGAACGTTCATGTCACCGGCAACCCCTGGGAGCGGATCCACGGCGACTTCTCCAGGATTCCGGCGATCAGCGCCGAGGAGCGGGAGTCGCTCTTCGCGCTCGCACGCAGCTTCGACCAGCGCGCCAAGCCAGAATGGACCCCCAATCCCAGCGATATGGCCGGTGGCGATCGTCCCGGCGACGACTTCAACCAACGAGCCGACTGGGCAGCAGATGTCCTCCGCCCAGCAGGCTGGACGCGGACAGGAGTGCGCGGTGGACATCAGCATTGGTACCGCGCGGCCGGCGGCCGAAGCGGCTGGACCAGCGCAACCATCTCACCCGACGACCATTACCTCTATGTCTTCTCGACCTCGGCCGGCCTCCCAACCGAGGTCGGGCTGAGCAAGTTCCGCGTGTATGCCTTCCTCCACCACGACGGTGACTTCAAGGTGGCAACCGCGGCCCTGAAGCAGCGCGGCTACGGAGCCTCGAAGGAAGGAAGCCGCCACTTCACGGTGATCGAGGGCGCGCTGGAGCCCGACGAGGAACCGCGGACGCCGCGCCGCCGGCCGGTGGAGTTTCCGCTCGTTGCGCTTCCTGAGCGGCTCGCCGCGTGGGTCGAGGAGGGAGCAGCGGCCCTGCACGTTCCGCAGGGCATGCTCGCGACCGCTGCTCTGGCGGCCGTGGGGTCGGCGATCGGGGCGAGTCGGAGCATCGAGATCAAGGCCGGATGGCGCGAACTCCCCACGATCTGGGCGGCCACCGTCGCGCACCCTGGATCCGGCAAGTCGCCAGCACAGTCGGCCGCGACCCAGCCCCTGCAGGAGCTCGAGCGCGAAGCCAACGCAGAGTACGGTCGGCTTCGTCAGCAGTACGAGCAGGAGCTGCTCGCGCATCAGCTGCTCCCCCGGCAGCAGCGCGGTCAACCTCCCGAGGAGCCGGAGCACCACCGCTGCCTGGTCCAGGACGTGACCTCCGAGGCGCTCGGCGCGCTACTCGCCCGGCATCAGCGCGGACTGCTCCAGGACCTCGACGAGCTCAGTGCCCTGATGCGTGGCTTCAACCAGTACAAAGCCAAGGGGACCGGCTCGGACCGCAGCCGCTACCTCTCAATGTGGTCCTCGCAGCCGATCTGGGTAGACCGCAAGAGCACGCCTCAGCCGATTTACGTCGGGCGCCCCTTCCTCTGCATCACCGGCGGATTGCCGCCGGCGCTCGCCGCCGAGCTGAGGGAGCAGGGCCTCGACGACGGCTTCACCGACCGCTTCCTGTTCCATCTGGCCCTTGAGGTCGAGGCGCGGCCTTGGTCCGAGGCGGTGGTCAGCAGCTCCACCCAGACAGCGTATTTCGAGCTGGTTGCCCGACTGCGCAGGCTCGAAATGGAGCCTGACCGCCTCGATCTGCCAGCACCACGGGTGCTGCGCAAGGGCGCGAACGGACACCGGGCGTGGACGGGGTTCTACGACGCCCATGAGGAGGAGCGCCTGAGCCCTGACCTCGACGTGAGGCTCCTCGGCTACTACGAGAAGCTCAAGTCCTATGCTGCCCGTCTGGCTTTGATCTGCCACCTTGTCAGGCGCCTCGACGACCGGCAGCTGCCTGAAGACGTGGACGAGCGGTCCGTAGCTATGGGCTGGGCCCTGGTCGACCACTACAAGGCACACGCAGAGCAGGTCCACCAACTGTTCAGCCGCACTGGCGATGATGCCCGTGGGGACGCTCTGGTGACCTGGATGCGGCGCCATGCACAGAACGAGATCACTGCGCGGCAGGCGTGTCGATCAGCGGCCGGAGGGATCAGGACTGCGAGCGAGGCGGCCGAGGTGTTCAAGCACCTTGCAGACAAGGGGTGGGGAAGGATCGCCCAGCATCCGAACCGCGGCGGCCAGGTCATCGAGTTCCACCTCGGGCTCGAGGAGAGCGTGTCATGAGTTCTCAGACTCCGAAAAACGGAGAGGGCGGTTACTCGACACAAAGTCGACACTACTCGACACTTACGGCACTTATCGCAAGCATCGAGCCCTCCGATGGCAATAAAGTAGAGGCTCGCACACACAATTCTTCCGATTACCGTTCCAAGTGTCGAGTAGTGTCGAGTAAGTGTCGAGTACCTATATATCTCTCTCTTTCAATTCAAACCTATAAAAGCTTGAACTCAAGCCTCCCCTCAAATCTATCTGTCGAGTGATTTCAGAATTTGACTGGCGCACTTTCCTTTCTCGTTTCTCTAGGAACACCCGACACTTGGAATTCTGGCGATAACCTAGAGGTTTCCAAAGCCGCAGATACCCTGGATATGAGTCCTCCGGCCGAGGTGGTGCATATGAGCCAGGCCGCCTGGATAGAAGCTCAAGGCCCTACGTATGGGCTTTCGCACTCGGACGGCGTGGGCAGGTCTGCCGACCAGCCGGCCCCGGACTTGCCCTTGGCGCTCTGCGATCGCGAGGTGTTTGAGGCACCTCTGGCGGCGGGACGGGATACCGGCGAACCACTGGTGGTCTGGGATCCGTGTCCGGCCTGCGGTCACATCGACTACTTGCCGCTTCCCGGCCATGGCGCCAGGTGTCTGATCTGCAAAACTGTTTGGTCGCATGATCGAGCGCTCGGGCGATTGACCGGCGCGGCGGAGGACACTCTTCTGCGCCACCGGGCCGCGACCGCGCACTTGACAATAAGTCAAGGCGTGAACGCTAAGGGATCGGCTCCGACCGTCTCGTCGCCGTAATCGCGGTCTGCGGCATCGAGCTAATGCCAGCAGAAGCCCACTGCCATGCTCCCGCCCGCGGCGGAGATTCGCTACGTCACCCCAGAAATCGACTCCTCGGCGACGATTTGATTATCATGATCGTGGCGACCGGGGCGGGCACGCTGACGGACAAAGTCCCGGTCGCCCGTTCTGCCGCCCAGGGTAACCGCCTCGAGAGGGATACGTGGTCTGGCTATCCCGCCGTTGGCCTCCATCTTCGTACGGCCCTTGCCCCCTCCGTATTGCGACCAAGGATCCCCTTGGCGCAAGGCAACGGACTCGGCTGCCCGCCGAGACTGCTTCCGTGCAGACCAATGTCCGGGAAAGTGGCTGTGGGTAGAGGAACCGTGGCGGCATACGATGCGATCCTCTCGGAAGCGCTGGAGGCTGCACGAACGGAAGCCGACGTCGTGGGCCTGCTACTCACGGGGTCTTGGGCTCGCGGAGACGGAGTGCCCGGGTCCGATTTAGACCTCCGATATGTGCTTGTGGCAGGTGCTCGGCGGCCGTTCCGCAGCGACCTCGACCGAGGAGTACGAGTCGAGCGGGAGTACGACGATGCCGCGTCAGCGCGAGCGACCATAGAAGCCCGTCCGATGCACGTCTACGCCTATCTCGACGGACGCATCCTTTACGATCCAGAAGGCGTGCTGGAGGAGTTGCAGAAGTATGCTCGCAGACGTTTCGAGACTCACCGGTGCAACCAAGCCGATCGGGCAAGGATCTGTTGGTGGCTCGGATCCGCACTGGAGAAAGTTCGTTCGGCAACGTCGGTTGGTGACTCGCTCAAAGCGGCCTTCGTGGTCGGAACGTCGTCTTGGCAGATCATGGAGGGCCTTTGGGCGGCGAATGACCGTCCTGTTCCGCCAAGCAGCTCTGTCCGCCCTCATCTGCAGGACCTCTCCCGGGGCCCGCAGGACGCCGCTGGGAAGTTCGGAACACTGTTTCTCGGCGACACCGCCGCTCGGATCGCTGTCTGGGTCGAATTGGCCGAGTGGACCTTGGCTCAGCTTGATGCCTCGGACCCATCGGTGACGGGTTGAGTGCTGGCGCGGCGATGGCCCCGGTCGGTCCGAGCGGCGCTCCATAGCCCGTTAAGGCATCGCTTACCCTACCGCCGCGGTGGCCTCGATCTCGACGAGTTGGTCGGTGTAGCCGAGCACCGTGACTCCCAAGAGAGTGCTCGGCACATCGTGCTCACCGAATGCTTCCCGTACGACTTCCCATGCGGCAACCAGATCGGTTTGACGGGAGGACGCGACGAGCACACGGGTACTGATCACATCCTGGATCGATGCGCCCGCCGCCTTGAGCGCGATCCGCATGTTCTCGATGCACTTCAGCGACTGCCCGGCGAAGTCGCCTACCGCGGCGATCGATCCATCGGCACGGAGCGGGCACGCGCCGGCAAGGAAAATTAGCCGGGCACCCGCGGGCGCGGTCGCGGCATACGCGTACTGCGCCCGGGCTGCGAGCTCGTTGCTTCGGATCAAGCTCACGACGCTGTGATTCATAAGGCGAACCTACTCGAGCGGGATCACCGGTCTCGCGTGTCCGACCAGGGTGCGTATTCCGACGGAATCCGGGCACCTGTTCCGATTGAATCCGGGCACCCGTTCCGACGAATCCGGGCACCCCTGGAAGGAGGCTCTCGCGTAGCGCCGGCGTGAGGTAGCCGGGGCTCGGCACGCTCCCATCAACGTCCCAGCCAACGTTGAGGAGCGATACCGATGCCCCGTCCCCGCGTCGTCATGCGGAAGATTCGAGAAGTCCTGCGCCTGACCCTGGGCGAACGCCTGAGTCAGCGCCGAGTGAGGCAGATCACGGGCGTCCCCGAGGCGACGATCTACGACTACCTGAAGCGGGCGGCCGCTGCCGGCTTGGCGGTCTGGCCGCTGCCGAAGGAGGTCGATGACCGCGAGCTCGAGCGCCGGATGTTCGTGTCGGCGGGGCCGCCGCCGCTCACCCGTCCGCTGCCCGACTGGACGTACGTCAAGAAGGAGCTGCGGCGCAAGGGCGTGACCCTGCAGTTGCTCCACCTCGAGTACCTCGAGGAGCACCCCGACGGCTACCAGTACAGCCAGTTCTGCCGCCACTACCACGCCTGGCGTCGGCGCCTGGATGTGGTGCTCCGGCAGGACTACGTGGCGGGGCAAAAGATGTTCGTCGACTTCCCCGGCGAGACCGTCCCCATCCACGACCGCGAGACCGAGACCGTGGTGATGGAGGCGCAGATCTTCGTCAGCGTGCTCGGGGCCAGCAACTACATCTACGCGGAAGCGCTGCCGTCCCAGCAGCTGGTGCCCTGGGTGAACGCTCATGCCCACGCCTTCACTTTCTATGGCGGGTGCCCGGAGATCGCCGTGCCGGACAACCTTCCCGCCGGCGTCACCAAGGCCCACCGCTACGAGCCCATCGTCAACGAGTCCTACCTCGACATGGCCGCCCACTTTGGCGTGGCCGTGGTCCCGGCGAGACCGTACAAGCCGCGCGACAAGGCCAAGGCGGAGTCGGCAGTGTTGGTGGTCGAACGCTGGATTTTGGCCCGGCTGCGCAACCACCGCTTTTACTCGCTGGGCGGGCTCAACGTCGAGATACGCCGTCTCGTGGTCACCGCCAACCTGAAACCGTTCAAGAAGCTGCCGGGCTCGCGACAGAGCGTGTTCGACGAGGTCGAGAGGGCGGCGTTGCGATCGTTGCCGACCCGGCCCTATGAGTTCGCTGTCTTCCAGCGCGGGAAGAAGGTGCACATCGATTATCACGTTGAGGTCGACGGCCACTACTATTCGGTCCCCTACCAGCACACCGGCGAGCGCGTCGATATCCGGCTCACCGCCTCGGTGGTCGAGATCTTCCTGCGCGGCCGCCGTATCGCCAGCCACCTGCGGAGCTACGTCCGCGGCCGGCACACCACCGACCCCGCCCACCGCCCGGAATCGCACCGCCGCCATCTCGAATGGCCGCCCGAACGCATCGTCAGCTGGGCCGAGAAGACCGGACCCGAGACCGCCGCCATGGTCAAGGGCGTCATGGAATCGCGCCCGCATCCCGAGCAGGGCTACCGCACCTGCCTCGGCATCATCCGCCTCGGCAAGCGCTACGGCGAGCCGCGGCTGGAGGCCGCCTGCCGTCGGGCCCTGAGCGTGCGTGCGCTGAGCTACCGCAGCGTCGAGTCGATCTTGAAGAACGGGCTCGACCGCAAGCCCCTGCCCGAACGCGGTGGCAGACCCCTCGACCGTCGTCACCACGAGAACCTGCGTGGCCCCGACTACTACCAGTGAGGAGGAGAACACGATGCTGACCAGCCCCACCCTCGACAAGTTGTGCGACCTCAACCTGCTCGGCATGTCGCGCGCCTACCAAGAGCAGATGGAGCGCGCCGACTATCAAGCGCTCGGCTTCGACGACCGGCTCGGCATGCTCGTCGACACTGAGTTGCAGGAGCGCGAGAACCGTCGCCTGCGCCGCTACCTCAAGGCGGCGCGGCTGCGCGACCAGGCCTGCCTCGAGGACATCGACTTCCATGCCCCGCGGGGACTGAACCGTGCACTGATCCTTGAGCTGACGGAGTCGCGCTGGGTCGACGCCCACCAGAACATCCTGGTCATCGGCGCCACTGGGCTTGGGAAGACCTACATCGGATGCGCACTCGCCGAGGCCGCCATCCGCAAAGGCCACACCGCGCTCTACATGCGCTTCCCTCGCATGGTCGACGAGCTCGCCGTCGCACGCGTAGATGGGCGCATGCCCAGGCTGCTCGCCGGCTGGGCCCGCATCGGTGTCCTGGTCCTTGACGACTTCGCGATGCAACCGCTGTCCGGCCAGCAGTCGGCCGACCTGCTGGAGGTCATCGAGGACCGCACCCAACGCCGCTCGACCATCATCACCAGCCAGATGCCAGTGAAGCACTGGCACGAGGCACTCGGTGATGCCACCATAGCCGACGCCATCCTCGACCGGCTCGTCCACAACGCGCATCGCATCGAGCTGCGCGGTCACGAGTCCCTCAGAGGCTCGAGAACGGCGGTCACCCCGACCGGGAGTGCCCCTGACGGCAGTCAAAACCCGCCGAATCATGCCTCCCCTCCGTCTACCCCTCGAGACCGAGACGACAGGAAGCACGTAGAGGGCCGATGAGCGGCTGCCGCGACCCATGGGACCTCCCCACGGAGCGCGTGCGAGACTATCCGGAGACCAGTGACAAGGAGGTGATCATCAAGGGGTAACGGCCCTTGCGTCGGTCGCTCACGCGACCTCCGACCAGGAGGTGCCCGGATTCAGCGGAATGACCTCCCGGATTCGCCGGAATGGGCAACCAGGGATCCGTCACCGACACGCTTCTGGCTTCGGACTAGATCCGCCTGACCTCGTCCAGCTCAACAGGTTGGAACCTGGCATCAGGCAGGGTTCATCGCCTCGGCGACGCGTTGCACGCGATACCGCTGGCGGGTGTCGATATCAATCACGCCATTAAGGATGCCGTCGCCGTGGCGAACCTGATCGCCACTTCTATCGCCGCTGGCACCGGATCGATCCATAACCTCGCTGCGCTGCAGGCCCGGCGGGTGAACATGAGCCTGACGGGGGGACACGTCTGGGAAAAAGCGGCAAGCCAACGGGGTACAGGCTCACGGAAGCGACCATGTAACGATCGGCGGACCTGGCGCCGAGGTAGCTGGCCCCGGGCATCTCGTCCAGGTCGTGGTCGCCATGTGGGTAGGGCGATGCTTATCGGCTGAGACCCGTCGACGAAGGTCGTAGGTCTCGGCCTCTTGCAGGTTGCGAATCTCCAAGTTGGGGGTGCCGCCCACTACTTGCCAATCATGGCCGAGATCAAAGAGGGCTCAGCCGGACGATCGGGAACTGGCGGTCGGTCTTCGCTTCGTAGTTACGGAAGTTGTTCGCCGATTCGCGGATCTTGTGCCACCAAGCGCCGCGCTCCTCGCCTGAGAGCTGGGTAGCGTGGACCGGGACAGGCGGAGAGCTCCCGACCTCGACCCAGACATCGTCCGGATGCGCGACGAGGTTCCGGTACCACGCGGGGTGGGAGGCAGAGCCGGCGAACGTAGCCGCCACGATCCAGTTGTCGCCGTCTCGGAACCAGCCCACCGGCGTCGTCCGCTGCTCGCCGCTCTTGGCGCCGACGGTGGTCAGCAGCAGCAGGGGTGTCGGCCCCATGCGGCGTCCGAGGCCCCGGCGGTAGCCGAAAGCGCTGACCCGAACGAAGAACCGCATGATGGCGCTCGCACGCCGCCGCTCTCCCCACGTGCCCTCAGGACTGGGGACCATGTTGCCGGGGACGCTACGCCACCCGCTGCTGAAGCGGTTCGACAAGTCGGGCGAGGGGACCGCTCCTGCACCATCGAGTCGGGTTCGCGGATGCGCTTGCGGACGAAGCACGCTCCCAGCCCCCGAGGGTGAGGAACGAGCCATGTACGACGAGCGCGTCTACCCCTTGCCACGAGCCTTGTCAACCGGACGCCCCTCCCAGTCGCACTCCCAGTCGGCGAGTTCGACCACGTTGCCGTCCGGATCGGTGAGGAAGAGTGATTGACCGGAATCGAACTGAACAGGTCCCTCTACGGGAAGGCCGCCGCCATCGAGCTGCTTGCGCCATTGCTCGAGCGTCCCCGGTTCGACATAGACTGCAAAGTGAACGTGTGCGCCGCCCCGAGCACCGTGGATACCCACGCCAGCGCCGCCTGACGAGCCGGGCCACAGACCCAGTACCTCGTTCGGGCCGAGCCGCACCCAGACGCCCGGCCGATCATCCTTCCACCGTGTGACCTCCGCCATACGGAGCCGTTCTCGATAGAAGGTGGCCGAGCGGTCCAGGTCGGCGACTTCGAGGACGAGCTCCAGGAGTCCACGCGTTTCCATGTGAAGATCATGGGCTCGGAGGGGCCCGTCGCGAGGCGCTCTTCGAGGACGGATTGCCGTGACCCGGCAGGCATGCCGCCCCTCCGCAGGGGGATCGGCGGATTCTTGCAGTGGTCGCAACGGGCGGACTTTGATGATGACGGTACCAACGTGTCTGGCGGCGCGACCCCGGAGACGACCAGCCGGCCCGGAAGCCTCAGGAGCTGGGGTATCAGATGACCTGGGCTCTCCACTGCGGGCCTCTATGGCCGTAGCCTGACGACGAGGGGCACGGTGAGGCGGACTGCAAGGGAGGCGGGGAACGGACATAATCCGGGTAATCCGATAGAGGCTCACAGTCAGCCGAGGAGCGCTCCCACAGAATCCAGGAAGGGACCAACCAACCTGGACAGGAGGAGCTCTCGATGAACGTTACGCGCGGGATGCAGCGACGGACAGCAAAGGTGATGCGCCGGTCCCAGATTGTTTCCGGACCGACCCTCGTCGCCGGCGTCGACTTGGCGAAGCGAGCCAGCATCGCGATGTTCGTGCGCGCCGACGACAAGCAGCGCGTCGACCATCTCCGCATCCGGCCTGGAGAGGTCGGCATCCGTCAGCTGGTGGCCAGGGGGCAGGGACTGCTCAAGGCCCAAGGCCTCTCGAAGTTGGTGGTTGCGATGGAGGCGACAGGCAATCTCTGGAAGATTGCCGCTCGAGCGTGCGAGGATCTCGGCGTCGAATACGTCATCGTCCAGTCATTCGTGCTGTCGCGGGCGCGGGAATTCGACGATCTGACCCGAGACAAGAACGACCGGCGTGACGCTGGCCTCATCGCTGACCTGGCCGCGGACCGGCGCTTCACGGATGTCAAGTTGGACCACGGCCCATGGGCGCAACTTCGTCTCTACGCCGATGCCCGCGACGAGCAGCGAGTCCGCCGGAGCGCCGACCTCCAAGAGCAGAGGTCGTTTCTAGAGCTGGTCTGGCCGGAGCTTCTCGAGCAACTTCCCGACCTGCAAGGGGCTCACGTCCAGGCAACCCTGCGTCTGGGTCTGAGCCCTCAGCAGATCGCCAGCATGACGAGAAGTCGGTTCATCAGGCTCTTGCGCCGAGAGCAGTCGGAACGCCGATTCCTCGAGTTCATCGCCGAGCGGATCTGGAGCGCGGCAACCCAGGCGAAGCCTTGGGATGAAAGCGAGGCCGCAGCGCTCCGGTGGCAGTGTTCCGCCGAGCGCGTCCTCGCCGCGGACCGCTCGATTGCCCTCTACGAGGGACGCATGCTGGCGACATTCGAGCAGACCGGGCTGGGCTGGATGCAGCACCAGATTGCCGGACTTGGCGACGTCGCTTTGGCGGGCATCATGGGCCTGGCGGGAGACGTTCGGCGCTTCGATGACAGCGGGTGCATCATCAAGTTGGCGGGCAGCAGTCCCACCGACCGCAGCTCCGGCGACACGGTCGCCCAAGGCGGTATTCATCGTCGCGGCCGGCCGACACTCAGGACGCTGGCGTGGCAGGCGGCGTCGAATCTGATCCGCCACAATCCGGACTTCGGGAACCGATTTCGGGAACTCATCACTCGCGAGCAACGGCCGCTGAAGAGAAGGCCGGCGCAGGTGGCCGTGGCCAACAAGCTGCTGCGGATCCTGTGGGCCATGGCGGTCACGGGCGAGCCGTACTCATCTGAGCTGGCGACCCGAGGACGGACACCGACGGAGGCGGCCGCTGCATGAGCCCACGGGTGCTGTCGACCACATCTGCTGGCGGGAGGACCCCGTTGGCCTTAGGGAACAACCCGGCTGAGATCCAGGGGCCTCCCACCTCCTCCCCTCCAGCTCGAACGAGGGGTGCAGGGCAGAACCCGCAGTCACGCTACGTGGAGCGGGGAGGAGGCTGGGAGCCCACCAGCGATGCCATGGTCAACGGCGCCTCAGAAGCACCTCACGACTTGACACGGACGTCATGGGGTGGTCTGAGCGCGTCCGTTTCTTGGACCTCCGCGTGAAACTCCCCGGCAATGGCCCGCCGACTACCGCATGGACGCGCCAGTCGTGGCGCGCCCGTCGGTAGCGCCGCTCAGGCGGCCAGCAGGTCGGCGATCTCCTCGATCGGCTTGCGGAACCCGAGTCGCTTGCGGGGCCGGTCATTGAGCTGGTCGGCGACGGCCTCGAGATGCGCCCTGTCGTGGACGGACAGGTCGGTGCCCTTGGGGAAGTACTGGCGTAGCAGCCCATTCGTGTTCTCATTGGTGCCGCGCTGCCAGGGCTTGTGGGGGTCGCAGAAGTAGATCTCGATGTCGGCGTCGATCGCAACCGCCCTCCAGTCGCGCATCTCCGGGCCCTGGTCCCACGTCAAGCTGCGGCGCAGGGCGGCAGGCAGGGTCTTGATGGTGGCGGCCAGCGCATCCCGCACCTGCTCCGGCTGGTAGCCGTCAGGCAGGGGCACCAGCATCGTGTAACCGGTGGTGCGCTCGACCAAGGTGCCGATCGCCGACGCGTTGCGCTTGCCGATGATCAGATCTCCCTCCCAGTGCCCGGGAACCGCTCGGTCCGCGGCTTCCGGTGGCCGCTCGGAGATGTTGATGGGGTTCGGAATCCGGTTGTGACGTTGCCCGGCCTTGCGGCAGGGCCGTCGGAGGGCACGCCCAGTCCGCAGGTACCGCGTCAGCTCCCGGCGCAGCGCCCCTCGCGACTGCACGTACAGCGATTGGTAGATGGTCTCGGTCGACACCCACATCTCCGGGTCGTCGGGAACTCCGCCCGCAGCCGTCCAGCGATCTGCTCGGGGAATATCGCTCCCCGAGATCATTCTCACCTTCGCCCGCAGCCGGGCGTTGGTGGCCAGCTTGGCCGGCTTGGGTCGTGCCGCTCGCGTCCAGGCCAGAGCGTGCGCTGAGCTCGCCCGGTAGCAGCCCTCGGCCTCGGCGTTGCGCCGCAGCTCACGGCCGATCGTCGACGGGGCACGATTCAGCCGCCGTGCGATCGCGCGCACGCCTTCTCCCGCCGCATGCCCGAGGGCGATCTCTTCCCGCTCCGCGAAGGTCAGACAGCGTCCCTTCAGATCGCGACCACGTCGTGGGCGCACGCCACCCGCGGCGTGGATCCAGCGACGCCCCTGAACGCGATAGCTCCCGACCGCCTCCGCCGCGTCGGTGATGAACTCCCCGCGCTGCATCGCCTCCCAGAACGGCTGTATGACCTCGGGCACCATGGCCTTGTTGAACCCAGGCATCGCAACTCCTAAGCAGGTGGTGTTGCGATCACCGCGAGAACCCGGGGATCCCCGTATGGACGCTGAGCAAGTCTCCTCCGGGGTCCGCTGATCGTTCCTCCTGGGGGACGATGGATGCCGAACTGCGCGCGCGGCTTCCCGGCCGTCTCGTGCCGTCGGGATACTTGTTCCATGAAGGTTCTGCGGGAGAGCAGTGCCGAGGAGATGGTTGCTTGTTACCTCGCGGGAGAGATCACGAGCGAACGGTTTGGTCCGGCGATACGCGCGGAGCTAGCCGCCCGCGATCTGCGTTATGAGCTGTTGACGGATCCCGGCCCTTCGGATGAAACGGGCAACCGCCAGCGCCGGGCAATGCTCGCGGCCACTCGCGGATACGGCGAGGACCGGGAGATGTTTGAACACTTCCCGGAGGACGTTCCCTGGGTGTGGGCACGTCTGAATCCCCCGGACCTCGCCCTTGTACGCTACATCGAGTATTCGTACTGGAACGAGCTGTCCGGCGGCAGTCGCCTGCCGATCGACGCCGCCCGGCGGATCGAGACAGGTGTGACAGTATTCAACGTCCCAAACGGGCGGTTCCTACGCGCCGCCGACGCAGTCAAACAGGGTGCGGTATTCCCGCCTCTTATCCTGGCCGGCCCAAGCCGGGATGATCTTGTGTGCCTTGAAGGCCACCTCCGGTTGACGGCGTACGCCCTGGCGCGATTCCCCAGAGAACTCGACTGCCTCGTCGGCGTCGCCGCAAAGCTCGCCCGCTGGGCAGCATGACTCCGTACGCTGAAGGATCCCCCGATCCCTCACCGTGCGCCGCCGCGTGAACTGCGGGACCGCTCACCATGGAAGGTGATGCGACCTTGTCCCTATCCCGCAATAGTCTTCGACCTCGACGACACCCTGATAGCAGAAGACTCAGTGGCGCGGCGCTCCCTGGTCCAAGCCGCCCAGCTAGTGGACCGTAACGCCCATTTCTAGTGCATGGGATGGAAAATGGCTGCATGTTCTCTGCGTCCCAGCCATTGGTCCTCTCCGATGCGGAGCGAGATGAGTTGAGAAGCTCCGCGCGCTCCAGGAGCCTGCCCGCCGCCGACGTGCAATGCACCACATTCCACCGTTACATTCCACTAGTACCTGGCCAGGACCCCGAACGGGTCGCAGATGTCGCGCGAGCCACGGCACGACGCATCTGGCGCGAGGCGCCAGACCACGCGCTAGCGCTCGAGCTAGGGATCTCTTCGTGGGAGGCTTTGTGGTCCGGTTTGGACGGTGGCCACCCTGTGCTGGATGGCTTGCGGACCTGGAGCAGAGACTATGCGTCCGGGGTGTGGAGAGAGACTTTGGCGCACTTCGGTGCTGAAGATCACATTCTTGCCGATTGAATCGCGGCGGGTTTTGTAGAGACTCGGAAGTGCTGAGGTGACCCCTCAAAAAAGGTCGCCCAGTGACCGATCCTAGTCCGACTTCATGACCTGCTCGAGGAGCGCGTTGAGGTCCGGCGCGGGACGGCGGACGCCAGCTCGCAGACGCATCCGGTAGGCGACCTGCTGACAGGCGCGGGAGCAGTAGCGGCGGCGCCGGCCTGAACTCTTCTGGGAGCACTTTCGGCCGCAGATGATGCACTCCGGGTCGGGGCGCCTCATTTCGTCACAAGATTGTGATGAATTGATCTCATTTCATCACACATTCTGTGCTATTTCGGCTCCCTCTTCAAGTAACCCGCCCAGTTCCAGACCCCGGTAGTGCGCCTCCTCGTAGGCCGCCGGCGGCTGGTAGTCGATCGCGCTGTGCAGGCGGCGGTGGTTGTACCAGTCGATCCACTCCGCGGTCGCGTACTCCACCTGCTCGAAGCTCCGCCAGGATCGACGTCGTTTGATCACCTCGGTCTTGAACAAGGAGATGGTCGACTCCGCCAGGGCGTTGTCGTAGGCGTCCCCGGCGCTCCCCACCGAGGCGTCCACGCCCGCCTCCCGCAGCCGCTCGGTGAACGCGATCGAGGTGTATTGGGCGGATTCAACCGATCGTCGCAACCGTGGCCTGGTCCGACGCCGCAGAGGATAAGCGACCAAGGCCCCTCAGCAGACGGTGGGCTCGGCGGCAGACGGCAGGATCGACGGATTCGGCGCCGACCGACGGAGGCAGTGTATGCCGGAGGCAATACGGGCGCAGATCTGGGAGGAACCGTCATTTCGTCACGACTTTGTGACGAATCGAGTTCATTTCATCACACAGAACAAGACTTACCGGTGCTCGTCACCGTGCTCGAGCAAGAGTAAATGGTTGTCCAGCGCCTCGGCCGGTGTCTTCCAACCCAGCGTCTTGCGAGGTCGGCTGTTGAGCGTGCCGGCGACCGCTTCCAGCTCGGCCGCGGTGTGCCGGGCCAGATCGGTGCCCTTGGGGAAGTATTGCCGCAACAGGCCGTTGGTGTTCTCGTTCGTGGCGCGCTGCCATGGGCTGTGAGGGTCGCAGAAGTAGATCTCCAGCCCCGTGTCGATGCGCAGCTGCGCATGCTGTGCCATCTCGGCGCCCTGGTCCCAGGTAAGCGACCGCCGCAACTGCTTCGGCAACGTCGCGATCGAGGATGCGATGGCGTCGCGGACGGCCTCAGCGCCGTGGCCCGCCAGCGCAGGACCGTTGTGCTTTCTGAGCCCACCGTGTCCTTCCATGCGGGGCAGTGGGAACACCATCGTGAACCTGGTGGTGCGTTCGACCAGGGTCCCGATAGCGGAGCTGTGCAGGCCCACGACGAGGTCCCCCTCCCAGTGCCCCGGGACCGCCCTGTCCTCAGCTTCGGCCGGGCGCTCGCTGATCATGACCTCGCGGGGGACGAACTTCTTGCCGTGCCCGCGAGTCCGAGCCCTCGGCACTCGGTGGGCCCGTCCGGTACGCAGGCAGGCACAGAGCTCACGTCGCAACGCCCCCCGGCCCTGGACGTAGAGGGCCTGGTAGATGGCCTCGTGCGAGACCCGCATCGATTCATCATCAGGGAAGTCCACTGGCAGTCGATTGGCGATCTGCTCTGGACTCCACGACCTTGCCCAGCGTCGATCTTGTCGGCGCCCATGACGCCTGCCGACCCAGCGCACGCTGGGGCCAGGCACGGCGCTCCCGTCCGGGAGCGCGATCTCGCCCGCGAGCCGATCTTGCACGTACTGCCTCAAGGTGTCGTTCGCCGCCAGCTTCGCGACCTTCGGGCGCCGGGCGCGCCGGTCGGCGTGCCACTGCGCGGTTGTCGCTCGATACTCCAGGTCACCACCACGGGTGGCGGCATTGCGACGCAGCTCTCGGGAGATCGTCGACGGCGATCGGCCAAGTCTCCAGGCGATATCACGCACTCTCACAGAGCGGGCACGAAGGAGGGAGATCTCCTCTCGCTCTTCGAAGGACAAGTAGCGGCCTGACAGCGACGCAGGAGAGAGCGACGGCACCCCGCCACTTTGACGGAACCACCGGACGCCGACGGCGGGCGACACACCGGCCGCGACGCCGGCCTCCTCGCTCGACAAGCCACGCGCGATCGCTTGCCAGAACTGCTGCCGGTGCTCGCGCCGAGCCACCGGAGGCCGCCCCGGCGACCGCATGGGAGGACGCAAAGCACCACCAGAACGTCGTCGACGTCCGCCTGCCCCCACTGCAACACCTCCTGGTCCTGTGGTGTTGCAACGACCCCCTGAACCTGCTTTGGCTGCCCCGGTCTGAGTGGTGGATCAGGCCCTTGCCCTCCACTCCTCGGCCTACTCGGCCGCGGGCCCACAGCGCCATCTCCAGCGCCTCCAGCACCAGTTCCGTCTGCATGCTGGTGGCCGCCTTCCAACCCACGATGCGCCGGCTGTAGCAGTCGATCACGAACGCCACGTAAACCGTCCCCGAATACGTGATCACATAGCTGAAATCCGATACCCAGGTCCGATCCGGAGCAGCCGCCGTGAACTGACGGTTGATCAGGTCGATGGCCACCTCACGCTCCTCGGCCGGATGTGTCGTGAAGCGGGCCTTACCGCGCACCACGCCCTGCAGCCCGAGCTTGCGCATCAGCCGGGTCACCGTGCACTGCGCCACCGGCCACCCCTCCCGCTGCAGCAGGTGCCACATCTTGCGCACCCCGTAGACGCTGCGGTGTTCCCGGTGCAGCTTCACGATCTCAGCGGAAAGCTCCGCGTCACGCCGGCTGCGTGCCGAAGGCGGCCTGGTCTTGGACGCGTAGTAGGTCGACGGCGCGATCTTGAGCCCGGCTTCGGCCAGGCTCCGGCAGATCGGCTCGACGCCGTGCTCGGCCTTGTGTTCGTCGACGTACTTGATCACGGTCGCAGCTGGCGGTCGAGCTCCGCTGCCGCGAAAAACGCCGAGGCCGACTTCAAGATCTCGTTCGCGCGGCGCAACTCGAAGTTCTCGCGCTTCAAGCGCTTGATCTCAGCGTGTTCCTCGCTCGTCAACCCCGGTCGTTCACCGGTGTCAACCTCGGCGCGCACCACCCACTTGCGCAAGGTCTCCCGCGAAGGGATGCCGAGCTGCGACGCCACCGCCGTTATCGCTGACGTCGACGAGGGGTGCTGCGGCATCACCTCTCTGACCATCCTCACCGCGCGTGCTCGGAACTCCGCCGGGTATCTCGTCCTCGGACTGCCCATCGACTCCAATCCTCCACCAATTGAAGTCCCCACCGAACCCGCTACGGTTCATAGATCGGTCCGACGGCAATGACGACGTCAATGTCGGATCGCATCCACGCTCCCACGAGTGCGCCGTGAGCTCGATGAGCGGCCAACCCACAAACTGGAGGTTCGAGCCGCAGGGGGGACCATGAAGGCGACGTCGTCGACGTCGGCAACCACCACGGTGCGGCAAGTCTGGACGCAGATCTGGGCTAAGAGGTCGGCCACCGTGTCCTTGCCGGCGGCGATAGGCCCTGTGATGGTAACGAGAATTGGCATACGCTAGATCGTCGCGCCCTGACGGCGAGAGTCGAGGGGAAAGATGAAGGATCCACGAGCTTTACAAGCCAGGTGTCGCATGACCCGCTGGGCGGCACGGGGCGGGCAATAACGCCCTCCAGGAGCGGTATGGTCGGTAGATAGTGCCCTCCGGGATCGGGCCAACCGGCCCTGAAGCCTCGTCGGCCTGGACCGGCCCTGAAGCCTCGTCGGCCTGGACCGATCCGGATCTAATCCGCCGTCGGTACGATCCCCACCCTGGGCCCAAGCGGCAGAGCATCTACGAGTTCCGTCCTCCCGAGCTCGATTTGGTGCACCGACTGCTCGATCACTTTCATTGGAATCGGGCGGAGCGGGTGCTTGACGCAGGCTGCGGTCTCGGCGCTTACTTCCCATGGCTTCGCGAGCGGGTGCCGCAGGAACGGTCATTGGACTCGACCTAACCGTCGCCCAGCTCGGCTATGTGGCCAGCCGCTCGCCCGGCGTCCCGGTCGTGGCCGGCGACGTGCAGTCGATGCCGATCTCCTCGGCGAGCCTCGACGTGGTGCTGAGTGCGCACATGCTCTACCACGTCGCAGACATCTCAGCCGCGATCGCTGAGTTTCGGCGCGTTTTGCGGCCGGGCGGTCACCTGCTCGCCATCTACGATTCGATCACCAGCCAGGGCGAGTTGGACCAGCTTTTCCTCGATGCAGGAGGAACTCGCACCCTGAACTAAATCGAAAACCGCTTCTCCCTCGAGAACGGCCACCAGTTTCTCGATCCGTGGTTCGACTCTGTGATGCTCCACACCTTCGACGGAGAGATGGTGGTAACAGAGGCACAACCGGTGATCGACGCGCTGGACCTGTCGCATGAGGTGGCGGAGCGCTACCTCATGCCCGGGACCACCTGGTCGGGCATGATCGCCACGGTCTCGGAGCGTGTCGGCGGGGTCATCGCCGCGAACGGCGCCTGCCGCCTCACGGAAACCAAAGCTGTCTTCGTGTGCCGGGCCCAGCCAGCGGGTCTGGTCCCGATTCCCCTGTCAGGGCACAAGATGGTGGGTCCGGTAGAGGCGCCATCAGCGACCATTCGCCGCCGTCGTCCGCAAGTGGATCCCTGAGCGTATGGCCGCCGGCCGGGTCGTTTGACGTTCGGTCATCGGGCACCGGGACGGAGTCGGCCGCTTGTTGGTGAAGCCGCTTCAGGGGCCGGCAACGTTGGCGGCTGTTCGCGTTAGGTCTGCGTCGTCAGCGATCTGCAACAGGGCCGCGGCGGCGTCGGCGCGACTGTAAACCAGACCGGCGGGTGAACCGACCTCGGCTGACGATGCAATCGGCCTCCAAACGCACGTCCAAGACCTTGGTGTTGCCGACCAAGAACGCACCACACCATACTCGGCCTTGGCGCACATCGAAGCTCCTTTACGATCTTCGAAATTCAGCACGCTCTGATCGTATTCGGGTCGATGTGCGCCGTCGTTCAGCTCACCGCTTCATACACACACTCATGCGCTGGGAGAACCTATAGTGTCCATTCAAGCATAGGTAATTGTCAATTACTCTTTATGTGTGTCTCAGAAATATTGCGTAGAAAAGTATAAACGCCAACACGATCGCTATATTAGAGATTAGCCGTGCACCGAACCGGTGTCTGAAGAACAGAAAGTCTACGGCAACTATGAGGGCTACCATCAGCAGGATGTAAAGTACTAAAATTGCGTTTCCTTCCATTTCTTGTTTCTCAGCTTTAACTACAGGTTAGAAGACGAGATGCCCTTCAATCCACAGGCGATCGCTGCTCCCGGAATGGCGAGCAGCGGCACGCTGCCGAGCACGCTCAGCCGCTGGGCGAGGACGGGCACGTCCATGGAGCGGGGCGGAGACCGCAATCGCCGCGCAGATCCCCCAGTAAGCGAACAACGGAATGCACGGTTGTGGTCTTCCCCGCCCCGTTGAGACCGAGGAAGCCGAACACCTCGCCGCACCCGACCTCGAGGAAACGTCATCGAAGGCGACGCGCTCGGCGAACCGCTTGGTCAAGTGCTCGACCACCAGAGCGGACCCATCCTTCGGGTCACCGAGGGCGCGGCATCGGTGGTCGGTTCGGAGCCGCCGGCCACCTGAGTTGCTGGCTGAGGGGGTCATCGACGTCCCTTGAACGGCTTCAGCGCGATCTGCCTGGCGAGGCGTTGCCCCGGGGGCACGTCCTCTTGGTTCTTGACCAGAGTCCGGCCGATGACAAGCACGTTGTCGTTCGGCGACACGATCGTCCTCGACCTCGCCGGCACACTCCCCTGCCACCCCGGGCCGACGATGAGGAACTGGCCCGCACCGGTGCCGGTGGTGCGGCGCCCGACGGTCGCGAACACGGTTCCGTCCGATGGGTCCACGAACTCGACGGCGTAGTAGCGGCCGGCCATGTCTGGGACGTGAAGCTCCTGAGGCCCCTTCGCGAGGTTGAGACAGCCGAGCGTGTAGAGAGTGTCGGTGTTGCCGCCCTGAGAGAGGAGCTTCGACTTGGAGGCGGGCGAGGCGAGTTGACGCTCCGTATAGAGGGTGTTGTAGGGAATGGGGGAACCGGTTCCGAGGCCGTCCTGAATGATGCCTCTCTCCATCGACCGGTACTCGAGCGCCGGATAGAAGTGAATGTAGGCGATACCGCCGACGACCAGCGTAAGGAGCGTGATGACGAAGAATGCGAGCAGCGGCCCCCTCCAGCGGGACCTCGCGGGGATGGGTGTCTGTGAGGTCATGACGCCTCCTCGACCGGGGGCACCTTGTAGGCGCCGCTGAGCACGCTCGGGCCCGGCTGGTAGTCGCGCAACCAGAGCATGAAGTCGCCCGTCGGCGCCGGCAGCCAGTTGGACTCATGGCCGGCGGGAGGTGTGTTCTGGATGTAGATGTCCAATGACCCGTTGACGTTCCTGACGAGGTCGGATCTGTCACCAAGGCTGTAGCGGTTGATCGAGTTGGCCACCAAGACGCCGCGCGGCCTCGCCTTCGTCAGCGTCACCGACCAGAACGCCTCGGAGGGTGGGAGCTGTCCGGACGGGAACCGAAGCACGTAGTCGTTGCGTCCGTCCAGGGCATGACCCGCCGAATCCGCGATCGCGTACCAGTACACCGCCTCCTGCGGCAGGTTGATCGCGGGGACGACCTCGGCGCAGGACGCCTGCTGAACCATGTTGTTGTCGGGCTCGCCACACTGGCGGATCGTCGTCCAGCCGTTCGCGCTCGTCTCCATCTTGGCCGCACCGACCGCCATCGTCAGATTCGCGGCGATGAATGCCATCACCATCCCGACGACGATCCCGATCGCGATCGCGGCGACCATGCGGAGGTAGGGCATGCCCCGGCGGCGCTCCCGCGGAGCCGCTGCGCTCATGACTTCATCACTCCTTCACCTGGGAGGGCGACTGCGGCCGGGCATGGCTCACAAGCGTCCCCGGACACGAGGTGGCGTGATCAGCCGCGGTCACGATGTGGTCCTCCGTCACCTTTCGAACCCCGCTCGACGGTGAGGCGCGGGAGGACCGCAGCCGGGCGCGGAACAGGAGGTAGGCGCTGGCCAGGACACCGGCCGACACGACCACGTGGGTCACGATGCTCAAGATCAGGAAGGTCGCCGTCGGCAGCAGGATCGCCAACGCCGTGTGGATGGCGGTGTCGCCCATGCAGCTGACGCCGATGATCAGGGTGAGGCGGCCGAGCCGGCGCACCATGTCCGCATCGATAGCATCCTCGACCCCGCGGCTGCTTGCCACCCTCAGAACCAGCACGATGACTATCGGCCTTCGGATGGCGAACGAGACTAGACACACGGACCCCACCACACCTGTGATGAAGGCGCGGTGGAGCTTGAGCGGCAGGGAGCCGGCTCCGAGAACGACGGCGGCGCCGACGGCGATGCCGTAGGTAAGGACCCCGCCCAGGGTGAGGAGGTCGATCTTCCGCCGCCAGATCGAGGAGCCCAGTGTCCAGAGGACGGGCACGAACCAGGCCAGAGCCAGGGCCTCGGTGTCGCCCACGCCCTGGCCGTGGAGAACGAAGTAGACGACCAACGGGGCCACGCCGCCAACGGCGACGGTGGCGACCCGAAAACCGATGCCGCCTGGCTGTTGCAGCATGTCGCTCACGTCCTTGCCCGCGCTCACAGGCCGGAGGTCGCCGCGCCGACGACCTCGCCTACGTGCTTCAGGACCTCCGCGTGGCCGGTTCCCCCGACCACCACCGGCTCCACGTGCAGATATTCGCGCGCCGCCCATTGCTCCCACTCGGGGCGGATCGCCTCATCCTTCTCCGCAGCGACGTAGACCCACTCCACATCGGGCAGTTCGCCCGGCGGGCAGACCTCGGACATGCTCGCAGCCCGCCGCGCGGCCAGCCTCGCGACGAAGGTTCGGAAGACATGCTGCCCCTTCGCACCCTCCAGGAAGGATGTGCCCGGGAAGGGGACGACGGCGTTGATCATGACGATCCGCCGAACCGGTCGGGCAGCGGCGATCAGCGGCATGAACAGCCCCTGGTTGGAGATCCCGATCAGGGCGACGTCCCCCTCCACCTCGCGGAGGGCGTCGACCATGATTCGGGCTCGGTCCTGGTTAGGCGTCTGGGTTTCCCTCTTCGGTGAGTGGACGATCCGGCAGGGGACGCCGCGACGCTCGAACTCCTCCTTCAAGGGATTCCAGCCCCGGCTGGCACGGGCACGGCCCTCCCAGGCGTGGATCGCGAACGTGGTCATCCATCTGCCTCCTTCCGGGTCGCCCGGTCGAACAGGGCCACCAGCTCCCGTGCGTAGAGATCGGCGTCGACGGTGGGGTCGGCCATCATCAGAGGTGGCAGGGCGTCGATCGCCCGCCTGATCGCAACCGCCATGACCGAGGTGTCGAACTCCCCGAACTCCCCGCTCGCCTGCCCGTTCGCGAGCATCTTCTCAAGGGCGGCCCGGACCGGACTATCGGCCGAACGGCCCCATTGAAGCCTGCCGTCCTCGGTGCGATGGTTGGCGGCGATTTCCATCACCGCTGCCATCTCCTCGAGGTGGGTGCTGATGTACTCGACGTGGGTTCGGATGTAGGCCTGGAGCCGGAGCCGGACGGTCGACTCGGCCCCGACCCTGGGGCCGATGTACCTGGCCGCGTCGGCGTAGATCCGGGTGAGCACCTCCCTGATCAGCTGATCCTTGCCGTTGAAGTAGTACGTGACGACGCTCTTGCTGATCTGCGCCCGCTTCGCGATCTCTGCCACCGACGCCTGCGCGTACCCCAGCTCGGCGACGGCCTCGATCGCGCACTCGACAAGCTGCGCCCTTCTAGCCTCCTCGATGAACGAGGCTTTTCGTCCGCCGGAGCTGCTTCTCGTCGGCACGATCGAATAATAGCACGATCGGCTGAAATTTCTTCCACTTGTGCGAGGGCGGCGTTGCGCTGACCGCGTTCGATCACGACGCCCTCGTCTCACTCCGATCCCCTCCGGGCGGCGCGGAGGGCTCCCCGTCGCCGGAAGTCAGCGCAACCGGTCGAGATCCTCTTGACCTTCACACCGTGTGAGGGGGTTGGATGGATGGGTCGTGTTGAACATCGGAGGGTTCGCCCGTCTCGGCCAGGTCTCGCCCCGCATGCTCCGCCACTACAACGAGATCGGCCTCCTCGAGCCCGAAGGGGTCGATCCGGCCAGCGGTTACCGTTCCTACAGCGTCCATCAGCTGGGGCGGTTGCACCGGATCGTGGCCCTTCGCGGCATGGGCTTCACCCTGGAGCAGATCCGACACGTTCTCGCCGAGGACCGGCCGATCGATGAGCTGCGAGGGATGCTGCGCCTGCGCCAGGCCCAGATCGAGCAGACCGTCGGGGAAGAGCAGGAGTGTCTTCGCCAGGTCGCGGCCCACCTTTCCGAGCACTTGAAAGGAGCGACGCTATGAACGTCCAAGAGATCGCGATCAAGCACACTCAGCCGATCCGAGTCGCCCAGGCCTCCGCCGGCGGGCTGACCCACGCGGATATTGGCGCAGCCTTCGGGCGGCTGCTGCCCCAGGTGATCGCTCACCTCGAGTCGGTGGGCGCCAAGCCGGGGATCTCAGTCGCTTGCTACCAGGACGAGGGTGGTACGGCGCCCGAGGGCGAGATCGTGTTGCACGCCGGGTTCGAGGTCGGCGACCAGCACGTGCCCGAAAGCGACACCGTAAGGGTCGTCGACCTGCCCGTGATCGAGGTTGCCGCCGGCGTCTACCGGGGCTGTGACAACGGCATCGTGCCCGCTTGGGAGGCGCTGGTCCGCTGGATCGAGGACAGCGGCTATCACCTGGTGGGGGACTGCCGGGAGCTGTACCACGACTGGCACGATGAGGACCCGACGCTCAACGTCATGGAGCTGCAGCAGCCCATCACGAGGTGAGGATGGCGATCCCGGGATCCGGATAACCGACGGCCGGGTGCCCGCCGAGGAATCCCCGGCGGACGACCACGTGCACCGGTTCTATCCGCTCACGTCGTGGCCAGCGGGGCTGCGCAACTCGGCGAGGAGGGCAAGCGCCAGGCGATCGAGATTGGTCGCCACCACTTCCGGCGAGCGCGGCTTTGTGGCTCCAGGCGTTCCGGTAGCTACGGTCCAGGCGGCGTGAGCCCGGTCTGGATCGGCGACGCGGCCGAGGTGGCCGCAGCCTTCTGCGAGTTGTACGGCAGGACGAACGACGGAACCGGCGGAGACGTGCCGAAAGCCAGGGAGCGGTCTCGACAGGCACGGTGACTTCCCCGCCTACGGCTCGTGCTGACGGTACGCGACGAGGTTGCCGTTGAGGTCCCTGAGCACCGCAGCGAAGGCGGGAGGATGAGGCGGCAACGACATCGGGAGATAGAACGCGCCGGTGCAAGGCTCGGCGGCCCACGACCTCGAGCTGGCACTGGGCTGGCTCTTCGAGACCCGCGATCGCGTACCCAGTGCGATGCCCGTGCTCAACGTCCACGACGAGATGGTCCTGGAGTGCGACGAGCGCGATGGCTGAGAGGCGGAGGCCTGGCTGGCAGAGGTGATGAGGCGGACATGCAGCAACTGCTGCAGCGGGTGCCGGTCGAGGTCGAGAGCAGCCGCGGTCGGACTGGCCGATCACTACTGGCGCACGTTCCCGTCGATTTGCTCGCGTTTTGGGGGCAGCTTGCCGAATGGGGCGTGCTCAAGCCACAAGTTCCCGTTGGTTCCGAGCACCACCGCGTCCGATAGGTCCAACGGCTCGAACGCGCGCACGTTTGCGTCGATGAGCTGGCGCTGCGGGGGAACGGTCCCGAAGGGTCCTTGCTCCAGCCATAGCTTGCCGTCGGTCCCGAGAACCCAGACGAAGTCAAGCAAGGTCGCTGCTCGAAAGGCCTGCACGTTTCCGTCGACCTGCTGCCGCTGTGGCGGGATCTTGCCGAACGGGGGCTGCTCCAACCACAGGTTGCCGTTCGTCCCGAGGACGAAGATCTTGCCCTCAAAGAATCTTGACCCTTGGAACGCCTGGACATCTCCATCGACATGCTGTCGCGCTGGTGGAACGCTGCCGAAGGGCGCCTGCTCGAGCCAGAGGTTGCCGTCGGTCCCGAGCACCAGGACGGTGTCGCTGTCGAGGTCGTCGGGCGCTTGGAAGGCCAAGACGTTCCCGTCCACCTGCTCACGATGCTGGGGGGGGGGACGTTCCCAAACGGCGCGTGTTCCCGCCAAAGATTGCCATCCGTTCCGAGCACGAACACCGTTTGCGCGTCGAGCGCTTGAAACGCGGCCACATTCGTGTCCACCTGGCTGCGCTGTGGGGGGACCTTGTCGAACGGGCCATGTTCGAGCCACAGGTTGCCGTCCGTTCCGAGTACGTATGCGGTGGCCGTGTCGAGCGCCTGGAAGGCCGCGACGTTCCCGTCTACTTGGCTGCGCGGCGGCGGGACGTGGCCGAAGGGGCCGTACTCGAGCCACAGATTCAGATCCGACCCGAGGACGAGCACATGGTCAGCGTCTAGCGTTTGGATGCTCCCAAAGCCCTGAAGCCAAAACGGAGTCCATGCTCGAACTTGGCCGTTTAGGATCGCGGTCGAGATCACGTCGGGTCCCGTCCAGTTAATTGACCCGAAATCCTGTTCGACCGTCGCTTCCATCGGCATCGTACCCGATGCCGCAAGGTCGGACTGACTGAAAAGAAAGTATTCATTGCCTCTTGTGTAGGCGTAGTTGCCTTCTGGCGCATCTATCGAGCTGGCAGACCCAAGCTGCATGTCCTGACCTTCTAGGTTGAACCAAACGGCGAGTTTGTTGAAAATGCTCATGGCACCCTTCACACCGTCCGTTACTGCGCTTGAGACCGCAGATTCCAATGCGCTAACATCCTGAGGGGTGATGCTCTCCTGCCCCAAGCCAAGGTTTGGGATAAGAGCGTTGAGCTGCTGTTGAAAGGCCTGATTGAGGGCGGTATGACCTGCCGAGATATCATCGTTGGGAGTACCTTGTTGCAGCATGATCAGCGCTAAGCAACCAACCACGCCCGGGAGAACGGTGCTGCCGGCCGCAGCGGCGATCGACGAGTCGATGCGGATTGGTCTGAGCGTCGTGTGGAACTGGCCTAGCGTTGGTGGAATGGCCACAACACCTCCTGAGCCAGTGCCTGGAATGTCGCCGTGATCGCCGGCCCGGTCGAAACAAATCGCGCTACCCTGCAGATTCACTACCGGTTGGCCCGATTGCGGATGGGTATTGGGGGCCAAGATCACCGAGTCCCCGTCCACCTTGAAGAAGACCAGCCACACGTAGATATTCATGTTAGGGGGAGAGTCGACGCTGACAAAGTTGGTCAGATCAAGGTCGGTAAATGTGAGTTCCACGAGTAGTGGCGGAAGGGCCATTGTGAATTCACCCCGGTGTCTCTTGATTATCCGGAAGCTTCCCGACGCCCCTGCCTTGATGGTGACTATCGATTGGACTGAGGACCCCGGTACAGTATCCCGGTCTGCGCCATCGCCCGGCCGACAATGCCGGGTGGCCGGCTCGCGACGCTGGACGTTCCCGAGGAGGACGGGGTCCCGACACATGCTTGTTATCTACCCCTCGGCCGACCATCAAGGCAACAGGGGATATCCCTGGTTTCTACCCTGGTCTCGGGGGTCCCGCCGGCCTGTCCCGGAGGCCGGAGGGCCAGTCTTCGATCGTTCACGGTGCCGTGCGCACGGTATTGGATCCGCCGCGTTCGCCAGACCCAGGGTATTTCCCGAGCCATCAACGTTCCAGTTCGTGACTCTAAGAAACCAGTTCCTCCACCGCCTGTTGCTCAAGTGGACCGTACGGATCTCGGCCGCCAAACGCTTGTAGGCGCTGCAGGTCGTGTAGAGACATATCGCGCGGGGGCAGATAGAACATGCCCGCTCCAACGGTCGCAGCGATGCGAGGATCCCGATAGTCGGCCAAGGGCCGGCGATGGATCTCCGGCGTACAGCCTCGGTACACCGATGCCATGTAGTAAACGCAGTCGTGCTCATGCCCATAGAGGGGGCTAAGACGCTCGATCAATTCGGGGAACCGCCTGCTCCGGGTCCCGTTGAACGAGAAGCCCGAGTCCCCGACTGCGTTCACCTGGAGAAGGACGACGTGACCACTCGTGGCGACGACATTCTTCGGCTTGAGCAGATAGCTGGCCATGAGGATCTGACATCCACGAACGCCCGGGTCGACCCGCAAGTCGGCGAAGAGGCAGTCCGGAGCGGAAACGCCAGGGAACAGGCTCGTCTGGTACCCCTCCGATGCTGCAATTGGGAGGGCTCGTCTCGCGGGACTCACGAAGTATCCAGGATGGCCGTGAAAGACCCCGACCACCCGCCGGCCGTGCCGGACCTCGGAGAGCATGAGCTCAGCCATCTGCACATACGTGAGCGAACGATTCTTGCCGTTTCCGTAGTACTGGTAAAGGTCGACAGAATTGCACCGTCACCCCTCCTCCGATCCCAGCGACGGGCGAGGTGGGGGCGTGACCACCTCTAGTCGGGGCGCGTCGAGCGCGCGCCGGGCCACGACGCGGTAGCTGAAGCGCGCCCCGTCTGCATCCTCGGCTCGGCTGTGCACCTCGAACCCCGTCGACGAGCGCCCTGCAACGAAAAGCCCGTGGTCACCCTCGTATTCACTGAGAAAGACGTGGTAGGCGTCGGTATCGACGGTGGCGGCGAAGTCGGCGTCGAGGTCGATTCGCGCGCGGCCGGCGGTCAGGATCCCGAATCCGAAGTCCTCGAACCAGCTCTCCGGGCTCTCCAGCGCGTAGAGGCGGCGCAGCGTGCCGTCGGGCAGGGGCACCACGGCAGACTTCTTGCCGAGCACGCTCAGCGAGCCGTGCACATAGAGCTCGCCGACCAAGTAGGCGGCGTAGCTGGGCGACGACTTGCTCGGACCGCCGACGGCGAAGATGGCGATGTTCTGGCCGCCGGTCGAGCTCGCCTGGAGGCCAGTGGAGCCGGACGCCCGTACCCCTGCGTCGATGCCGGTCCCGACGACGCCGACCGCGCCCTGACCGTAAACGCCCGTCGACTCGCTGGTGGGCGCCTCGCCCTGCTGTCCCGCGCCAAAGCCCACGACCCCGGTCCCCGCGCGGCCCCCGCCGGTTCCGACGACGCCCGCGCCGTCGCTCCCGCCCGCGCCGTTGGCGTGCCCGACGACGCCGGTCGATCCCTCGGAGTAGACGCCAAATGAGCCGCTGACGGCGGACCCTGCCGCGGAAATCGCGGTCAGCCCCGACGCCTGTAGCCCGATCAACCCGGACGCGACGACACCGAACCCCTCCGTCGGGTCCCCGTAGGCGGCGACGCCAGGGCCGGTGCCGCTGCCGTGGCCCTCGACACCGGCCGCGTCGCCGGTCCCACCCCAACCGACGACGCCGACCGTGCCCTGTGCGGCGGTCGGCTCAGGCCCCTGGGCGCCGACCCCGGCGACCCCGATGCCCGAGCTCCCGGTTCCAAAGCCGCCGACCCCGATGGGGCCGTTGCCGGTGACCCCGCGAACGCCGCCGTTGCCGACCACGCCGTTGATCGGGCCGTCGCCCACGACGCCGGCGGCGCCGCCGCTGGGCAGCGCGATCCCGTGGACGCCGAACTCGGTCCCCGACATCTCGCCGCCGCGCCCCACGAGGTTCGCGGTCGACGGATCCACCTGGAATCCGACGGCGTCGCCGCTGCTCGACGGCTTCACTGTCACCTGATCGAATGTTGGCATGACTCTTTGGGCCCTCCTTCGCCCTTTGCGTACCGATCTCGGCGCACTAGCTCACGTGAACGGGCGCGCCGCTGTTGAGACGGGCCAGAACAAGGCGGCCGCCGACGAGTTTCTGGTCCGCTCTCCCTACCACCACCTGATCCGCCGTTCTTAGGAGCGTCGTCTGCCCTGGGCCGCGAGCGACCATCGGTCGGTACCTGAAGGCCCAGCTCACACCGGCTTGCGGCCCGAGGCCAGGAAGAACAGGTGCGGCAAAACCAGCGTGTTGGGGTCGTCAAGGTACGCACGGACGTCGCGGTCGAGCGCCTCGAGGTCGCCCTCGCTCATCAGGCCGAGCTCCACGATCTTGGGCCGCATGCCGCGTACCAGGTCGGGCATGACGGTTCGTCGAGTGTGGCCGAGCGCATACATATCGGCGCGCGCTTCCACCTTCACGTCAACCATGCCGGCGCCGCGCAGGATGTGGGGCAGCCGGCGGCCGATCGAGAGGTCCGCTCCCTGGGCATTGAAGGCAGTCCGGAACACCCCATAAAGTCGGTCCCAGGCCGAACAGGGCGGGTAGGCGAGATTGACGATGTCCGGTTCATGTAGCGCCACGTAGCCGCCTGGCTTGGCCAGGCGGCCCATCTCTTCGGCGACCTCCTCTGGCCTGGCAACGGTCACCAGCAGGGTGCGAGCGTGGACCAGGTCGAAGGAAGAGGGAGGCAACCCGACGTGCCGGGCGTCACCCTCGATGACCTCCACGTTTCCGAGCTCGCGCTCGCGCACCAGCTCGCGAGCCTGCGACACCTGCGCGGGGTCCGAATCCATCCCGACCACGCGCCCGCTCGGTCCCACACGATCGGAGAGCAGGTCGAGGATCCCGAGCGGACCGCACCCGAGGTCGAGGGCGCTGGCTCCGCGGCGCAGTTGCACCTGCCCAAGGAGGGCGAGGGTCTGCTCTCGAAGCTCGACCGCCTGACGCCGGAGCCGCGCGGTCTCCGCACGATCACGTCCGAGCGCATACCCGCTCTCTTCGGCCTGCAGTTGCTGTGTCATCACACGTGAACCTCCACCGGTTGCTCTGATTCGGCTCGACCGCACTTCCTTGTCCCGCGACACTGCGCGGGGGATCCTCCGCGACGACGAAGCAATCGCCATCCGCGGATGGTTGGACGAGCTGCACCTGAGCTCGTGTCACTCAGCGGGAGCATCCAGCCCACGCGCCGAAGAGCATCGGATGAGCGAAGACGGCATCGGCGGCACGGAGTTCGTCCCGCAGCCGCTGTTCGAGCGTGTCCGGCCCGACCTCTTCGGCGGTCGCGACCTGGGCGCGTTCGATCAGCGGGAGAATGGCGCGCACGATGCCGGCAATGTCCGCCGGTCCGTCCGGGTCCTCCGACCCGAAGCAGGGCTGGATTGCGAGCATCCCGAGCGGTTGCAACCCGGCATCTCGAAGGACTGCCCACAGACGCGGCCCCAGCGATGTGGCGATACCCGACCGCCTTAACGTCTCCGCGATCCAGGACGCCGCCTGCGTCATCAGCGGCGTTGCTGGAATCGAACTCCCGGTGGGGACGTCGATCTCGATCGGGACGACGAGACCGCCGGGACGCAATTGGGCCGCGTGTGTGCTCAGCACACCGGCGGGGTCCGGCGTGTACATGAGGACCAAACGCCCGATGATGGCGTCGTACAGCCCAGGCGGTCCGGCCTCGCGAATGTCGCCGGCGACAAAGCGGACGTGGCTGAAACCAAGACACTCTGCACTGATCGTTGCCCTGGCCACGGTGTCGGGTGAACTGTCGATCCCGACCACTTCGCCGCCCGGCCCGACCAACTCGGCGGCGAGAAAGGCGACGTCCCCCATGCCGGAACCCAAGTCGAGGACCCGCATGCCCGGCCGGAGGCCGGCCGCCTCCAGGATGATGCGGGTCGCGGGGGCCAGCATCCGCCCCTGACGGTCCAGGCGCTCGAGCTCGGCGTTGTCGTGGCCGAGCTGGTAGTCGTGGTCGGTGGTGCCCCTTGTCGCCACCACCTCTCCATCCGAGCCCGAGGATCGCAATCCGGTCGTCGCCACAGGGCGAGTGTCGCGAATCGTTGCGTCAAAGTGGCCAGGGTTTTCCCGGGTTTTTACCCTGGTTCGTGGGACTTCTCGGAGCCTCCGATCAAGCCGGTGAGTTCGTGACGAGATCGAATCCCGAGCTTGCCGAAGATGTGGCCGAGGTGGAACTCGACGGTTTTGACGCTGACGTAGAGCTCGCTCGCCACTTCGCGGTTGGTGCGGCCTTGGGCAACGAGCCGCGCCACCACCAGCTCAGACCTGCTGAGGCCGAGGAGGCCCGGTGCCACCTCCGGCTGCATGTGCACGGCGCAGGCCACGAGCTCTCGCTCGCAGATCTTCAGGTAGGGCAGCGCACGAAGCTTGACCAGGCGGGCTCGCGCGGAGCGCAGGCGGGAGACGCCCAGATCTCGCCTGCCCGCGGCGCGCAGGCGGCGAGCATCGGAGATCTCGAGCAGTGCGAACTCGAGAGGGACGCGAAGCTTCTGGGCGTGGCGCCAGGCGGCCTCGAAGGCCTCCGTGGCGGCGGTCAGGTCTCCGCCCGCAGTGGCCAATGCGCCTCGCAGCCGTGCGGCGGCGACGACGGCTGATATTGGTGCGCCTCTCGAAAGGACCGCCTGGAGCTCAGCCAGAGCCGCCTCGGCCTGATCGAACCGAGCCAGGCCGATGAGTCCCGCGATCTCCAGCGTTCGCCAGTCATAGTGCCCGGGTCGTCCGACGATCTCTGCGCGGCCGGTGGTGCGCACGCTCGCCGCGGCGGCAATGACGCCCTCCAGGTCGGCCTGTGCCATGGCCAGGGAGGCTTGCGCGGTGACGGCGGCGGCGATCGGTTCTGGATCGCCGGAACCCTGCGCACCCTCGACGGCCAGACGAACATGAGCGCCGGCCACCTCCCAGTCTCCGCGCGCCGCGGGCACCAGTGCGGCGTAGGTGTGGACGAAGGGGAAATCCCAGACCCGGTCCGCGTCGTGGGCGAGGGAAACCGCCAGCTCACCATGAACCACGGCGTCGTCCCAGGCGCCGGAGCGGTATTCGGCGTCGGCCAACGTGCTCAGACATTGGCTCGCATAATGGAGCGGGACTCCGGAGCGCAGCCTCGTCGCGCCCGCCGAAAGGTCGGCGGTCGCCCCCGGCAGATCCTCGACCAATGCCCTGACCATGCCGCGCATCACGAGCGCGTCGCTGTCCTCGCGTGGGACCCGGGCGGGCGCGGCGGGAAGGAAGTCCAATCGGGCAAGTCCGTCCGAGGACCGCCCGTCGAAACACAGGGCCAGCGCGAGTGTGCCCAGGGCCTGATGGCGGAGAGCGGCCGAGATCGTTTCCGCTCGGATGGCTCGCTCGCCCCACTCGACCGCCTCGGAGGGCCGCCCCGTGTTCAGGCAGAGCGGCGCCAGGGAGAGCGCGGCAGTCGCTCCCACGGATGCCTCCTCGATCCCATCGTGTTGCTCCCACGCGTGCAGCAGGTACGACTCGGCCTCCTCCGTGCGCCCCGCGTACAGAGCCAGCGCGCCGAGCACGCCACTTCGATGGGCGCTCGAGGGGAGGTCGGTAGCGCGTGCGACAAGCCTCTGCGCCTCCGCCACCTCACCGTAGGCGATCAGCATCTCGAGGGAGTCCAGCAGGCGGCGAGCCCTCGGCCCAGGATGGCTGCTCGTCGCCGAAGCATGCGCGAGCCAGTCAGCCGCCTGGACGATCCTCCCCCGGCCTGCGGCTTCTCGGGCGGCGAGTTCGAGCTCGCCCGCAAGTTTGTCGTCAGGGCCGACTGCCGCGGCTATCCGGTGGTGGAGCTCCTCTTCGCCACCGACCAGGCCTGCCGCTCGCTCGTGCAAGAGGCGCCGGCGGGCGGGGCTGAGGCCGGAATAGATGGCGCCCTGAACGAGGTGATGGGTGAAGACGATCTGACGCGCGCCACCGCTGCCCTTCTCGGCCAAGATCCCCGCCTTCACCGCCTCCTCCAGCGCCGGCATCGGGTCGCTCAGCTCGGCCATAGCCGCCGCCCTGTGCAGCTCGCTCTGGGGGCCGAGAACGGCCGCCGAGATGGCAAGCGCCTGCGCCGCGTCAGTCAGAGAGAACAGTCGCGCGAGCCAGAGATTGGCCACGGCGCGCGGGGCGGTGAGCACCCGAGCCGACCGATCGAAGGCCGCCGGCCCGAGCTCCTCCAAGACGGCCCGGCAGTACAGCGGGTTGCCGCCCGTGTCGCTGACCAGGCGGTCCGCGGAGCCACGCGACAGGTCCCCCAAACCGAGCCCACGACTGAGCGCTATGACGTCATCCTGGTCGAGGCCCGCGAGCCCGAGGACGCCAGCGCGGGGATCCCCGGCAAGGAAGCGCTGCCACCCCTCTCCAAGTCGTGACAGCCCCTCGCCACGAGCCGACAACAGCACGAGCACGCGGTCGGCCTGCAGGCGGCGCACCGCGAACAAGAGGGCGCGAGCGGACGCCCCGTCCGCCCACTGGAGGTCGTCGATGATCGCCAGGGCAAGGTGTTCTCCAGGGACCTGGAGTTCGCCCAGCAGGGCGACCAGCTCGGCGCCGACGGCAAGAGGATCGACGTCCGTGGCAGGACCGGAGGCCAGGAGCGCCGAGACCTGGGCCCCCGCCCCGCGAGCTCCCCCCACGATCTGGGCGACGATGCCATAGGGCAAGCGCAGTTCGGCGTCGTCGCCACTGGCTCGTAGGACCGAAGCGTTTTGGAGCCCGGCCGAGAACTGGGTGAGCAGGCTCGACTTGCCGATCCCCGCTTCGCCCTCGACGAGCACGACGCGGGGCCGGCCGGAACGGGCGGCCGCGGCAGCTGCATCGAGTTCGGCCAGCTCATGCGCGCGCCCGACGAAGACCGGCATCGCAGCCCCCATCTTGCACGAGGTGATGGGGCTGTTTGCGGAGGGTGCCCAGGTAGTCTCGTCCCCGGACCGTTTCAGCACGGATTACGATTACGTGAGCCGCTACGGTTGAGTCTAAGCAGGAACCCGGGTGCGTGGAACGCGCCCGCATCCAGGCTGAGGCCTTACTCGGCGTCTCGGGCCGACGGGTGCGCTGAAATGGCACGCGCCGGGTCAGGACCCGCTCGCGCCAGCACGGTCGATCCGTTCGAGCCTCTCCCCTCGTTCACCGCGTCTCCAGCCCACCCTGCTCCATCGCATCTCTCAGCTGGCCGCGCGGACACGGGTTCTTGCATCCGCCTATGGCAACGGGAGAGGATGCCCTTCCGAAGATCGGCGCGCCGGCTATCCGCGCTTTGAAGGCCGCGGGTTACTCATCGCTTCGGCAGCTTGCGGGCGTCCCTCGATCGGACCTGGCGAAACTGCACGGCATGGGACCGTAGGCTCAAGCAACACGGTCTGGCGCTCGGCTAGGACTGTGTTGGGAAAGGGAGGTTCGGACGTGACGGGCTGCGATGGCGGTTGACCGACGGGAGCGTGGAGGGCGCGCGGAGGGCGCGCGGAGGCGAGATGATCGCCCAGCGCCTGCCCGGGATGGAGACTCCGTGGCCTCCTCAGGACCGCCGACCGGACGACAGGTGAGCGTCGGCCCCTGCCTCAGGCGGGCGCCCCGCTGATCCCCCTCCCAGGGCGCCGCCGATCACCATCAAGCGCTCGATGTCGACCACAGCCGCGCTCCAGAGTGCTTGCAAGCGGGTCTTGCGAAGGCCGAAGTAACGCGAGCGGCGGCCACCACGCCGATTCCAGTGCGACTGCTTGCGTTCCACCGTCGGCCGCGTGCGGCATCAGCTCCGCAAAGTCGGGCTCCTCACGCCTCCTGCAGGCCGCTTGCAGCTGGTCCTCGTACGCGTTGATCGTGATGGTCCGGCCCTGGCCGGGGGTCTGCACGCAGATCCCCTGGAAGGGACATGCTGCGCAGGTGGCTGCGGCGAACACCGCCTCGGTGCTGTGACCGCGTCGGAATCGGAAGTGAGCCTGTTGGTCGCCAGGGCAGGTCACGATCCCCGCCTCCAGGTCGATGGCGAACTCGCTCTAGTGCCAGTAGCCGGTGTCCGGCAGCGCCGCCGCCTTGGTCACCATGATCGTGCCCTTTTCCTCGGCCTCCGCCCGCAGCTCTCCGCCCGCCTAGGCATGGTCGGCGACCACCTCCGCCGGCGCCAAGCCGGCACCGACCTGCTGTTCGAGCAGCGGCAGCGCCTGCTCCGCGTCATTCGCGTTGGCCGCGCTCACCTCCACTGCCGTGATCAGCTCCGTCTCCGGCTCCACCGTGAGGTGCTTCTTGTAGCCGTCCCAACGTCCGGCCGAGGATTTGTGCCCATGCCGCATATCGGCGTCGACGGTCGAGACCACCCGGTCCTTTGCCACACCCTGGCGGATCCTGACCCCGCCCTCGCCGTCCTCTTCGACGTCCTGCTTGGCCACCCGCCTCAACAGCTCTCGCGCCCCCTCAGCGGCCGGACCTTCGTTCTCGGCGGGCAGCTCGGAGAGCGCCAGTTCGGCGTCACGGACGAGCTGGTTCAACTCCCGCTTGCGCGCCGCCCGGTCCTCCCAGTCGATCTCCGGCTTGCCCGTCTTCAGGTATCGCTTCAAGCGCGGCCGGAGCACCTCGGGCAGCCGCTTGGCGTGGGCCTTGACCACTTTGTGGAGCGCCATTCGCAGCAGCTTGTAAGTGTCCTGCACGGCTGCCGCTCCCAGCATCGGCGAGCTGTCCATCACCTGCACCGCTCGCTTTGGCAGCAACTCCGCCTCCACCCCTCGCTTCACGATCTCCGCGAACAGCCGCCCCTCTTCCTCGTGCGCCAGCAGGCGACCGCGGAACACGCAGATGGTGGTGTGGTCGCAGCCGTGATCGCCCACCCCCAGACCCAACGCCCACTTCCAGCGCAGGTCGAAACGCATCCGTTGCTCCGCCTCCCGGTCGCTGCAGCCCTCCCGCAGCGCGAGCAGGAACGCGCCCGCCACCAGCGACGGCGGCACCGACGGACGGCCCCTGCCGGCCGCATACCAGTGCGCGAAGTCCTCGTCCCTCAATAGCACCGGACGTAGCTCGGCGAAGCGGCCGTGGAACGAGTCCGGCTCGACCAACGGACGGCCCGTGCCGCTCCACAGCGACACCTCCGCCAGGCTGCTCTGACTGCTCCGCTTTCCGAGCAAGGGGGGCACCTCCTGGTGAGACGTGGTCGTGGGCGACGAAGGCTTCCCCTATTTTCCTGAACGCGCCGCCCAAGCCGCGGCGAAGGCTGCCTTTATCAACAGCGTCCTAGTCTCCTGTCCCAAAGATCGGTTGAGTAATCTGTGGTAACCGATGATGATGGTGGTCATGGCAGCCAGACGAGGCAGACCGACCGCAGCGGTGGAACTCAGCGGTGAGGAGAGGCAGACGTTGGAACGATGGGCACGCCGCCCTTGCACCACGCAGTCCCTGGCCATGCGCACGCGGATCGTGCTCGCCTGTGCCGAGGGCAAGACCAACCAGGCGGTGGCCCGGGAGGTGGGCACGTCGCCGCAGACGGTGTGCAAGTGGCGTGGTCGCTTCCAGCGCGATCGTCTGCCGGGGTTGGCCGATGAGTACCGCTCGGGAGTGCCGCCCACGATCACAGGCGAGATGGTCGAGCGAGTGCTGATCAAGACCTTGGAGGAGAAGCCGAGGGACGCCACCCACTGGTCGACACGGGGGATGGCCAAGGAAGTCGGGCTGTCACGGAGCAGCGTACAGCGCATCTGGCATACGTTCGAACTTCAACCGCACCGCTCCGACACCTTCAAGATCTCCAGCGACCCGCTGTTCGTGGACAAGGTCTGGGACATCACCGGGCTCTATCTGAACCCGCCCGAAGCGGCGGCCGTTCTGTGTGTGGATGAGAAAAGTCAGATCCAGGCCCTGGACCGCACCCAGCCCATCTTGCCCATGCGACCGGGGCTGCCTGAGCGACGCACGCATGACTACGAGCGTCATGGCACCACCACTCTCTTCGCCGCCCTCGACCTGGCCAGTGGCAAGGTGATGGAGCAAACCCACCGCCGCCACCGAGCCGCTGAGTTCAAGAAGTTCCTGGAGCACGTGGATCAGCAGGTGCCGGCGGAGTTGAGCGTGCATCTGGTCCTTGACAACTACAGCACCCACAAGACCCCCGAGATCAAGAAATGGCTGCTCCGACACCCTCGCTTCGAACTCCACTTCACGCCCACCTACTCGTCGTGGATGAATCTCATCGAGCGCTGGTTCGCAGAGCTGACCGAGAAGTGGATACGGCGTGGCACACACCGCTCGGTGCGCGAGCTGGAGACATCGATCCGGGAGTGGATCAGGATCTGGAACGCGGAGCCGCGACCCTACGTATGGACCAAGTCAGCCGACGAGATCTTCGGCTCCCTCGGCTCATATCTTCAACGAATCTCAGGGACAGCAGACTAGTCTCCTGTCCCAAAGATGGGTTGAGTAATCTGTGGTAACCGATGATGATGGTGGTCATGGCAGCCAGACGAGGCAGACCGACCGCAGCGGTGGAACTCAGCGGTGAGGAGAGGCAGACGTTGGAACGATGGGCACGCCGCCCTTGCACCACGCAGTCCCTGGCCATGCGCACGCGGATCGTGCTCGCCTGTGCCGAGGGCAAGACCAACCAGGCGGTGGCCCGGGAGGTGGGCACGTCGCCGCAGACGGTGTGCAAGTGGCGTGGTCGCTTCCAGCGCGATCGTCTGCCGGGGTTGGCCGATGAGTACCGCTCGGGAGTGCCGCCCACGATCACAGGCGAGATGGTCGAGCGAGCGCTGATCAAGACCTTGGAGGAGAAGCCGAGGGACGCCACCCACTGGTCGACACGGGGGATGGCCAAGGAAGTCGGGCTGTCACGGAGCAGCGTACAGCGCATCTGGCCCCGTTCTGTGTGTGGATGAGTAGGGTCGAACTGCGGCGCGGTACCGGGGCTGCTCCCGGCCCGTTTCCGCAGCCCGCCCTCCGAACCGGACGTGCCCGTTCCCGAGCATCCGGCTCTCCACGACCTCAGCCGGTCAACTGGCGATCTCTCGCCAGCCCATCGGTGCAGCTTGGTCTGCGTCCGCAGTACCGTGGCCTCCGCCTCTTCTGGCGTCGGCCACTGTGCGCCGATATTCATCGGCGGCCTCCTGCCCTTGCAGCACGTCGACTGCGAGGTCGCTGTCTGCCTTCGCCATGTAGGCGGCTCTCCCGCCCTCGGACTACTACGCAGACTCCGCCACGCCCCACGCCATCAGCTGGCGACGAGCCTTCCCGCGCCTGGCGTGGCGTGCCGGGAAGCGGGGAGCGCGGAGCGCTTCCCAAGTTCACCATGGGCCGATTGACAGGATGGGTGGCCAGCTTTGTCCCTGCGACATCGCCACGGGTACGCCGCAGTCTTTTCCCGTGGCCTCCTCACCGTTGTCTTCAAACGGCTTCGGAGTCGCCCGAGCGCGGGCGTGCGTCGCGTTCCGGCCCATATCCTCCGGGTTGGAGCCGGCGGATCTTGAAGGGGCTTTGAAACGCTGGTTCCTCTCGTCCACCTCTCTGTCTCGCTTGCTGGGCCCGGGCGGTCCGGAAGTTTCCGCCCGTCCCCTCTTGTCAGGGCTGCTCCCGCCCTCTCCTGCGTCCCCAGGGTCAGGCTGCCCTCAGCTTCATCCGCCTGCCGCGACAGGCCAATGGCGACCATCTCAGGTCGCTCGGTACCCATGGCGCCTCTTGGCGCACGAAGAGTCAGATCCAGGCTCTCGATCGGACCCAGCCCGGGCTCCCCATCAAACGTGGGCGTGCCGGCACCATGACCCATGACTACAAACGCAACGGAACCACCACCCTGTTCGCGGCGCTCGACGTGCTGACGGGCAAGGTGATCGGCGAGTGCCACCCCCGTCACCGCAACCGGGAGTTCCTCCGCTTCCTGCGAACCATCGATCGCGAAGTTCCCAAGGGTCAGGACGTCCATCTCATCCTGGACAACTACGGAACTCATGGGCACGCCAACGTGAAGAGCTGGCTAGAGAAGCACCCCCGTTTCCAGCTCTACTTCGTTCCCACCTCGTCGTCCTGGCTCAACACGGTCGAGTGCTGGTTTGGTCTCCTGACCGAGCAGGCGATCCGTCGAGGCAGCTTCGGTTCCGTCCCGGAGTTGATCGCGGCAATCCAGGAGTACCTGGATAGCCACAACCATGACCCCAAGCCGTTCATCTGGACGGCGACCGTCGAAGAGCTCATCGCCAAGGTCCGCCGCGGGCGTGCTGCTCTCCACTCAATCGCCAGTTAATTATCCGACGGTACACTAGTGACGGGCCACCCCCCGCCTCAACGTCCTGCTCCTCGGGGATCCGCTGGTCGCGATCAGGATGGGCCGTGAGGATCGCGAGTATCTGCGCCGCCTATATACGCGTAGCCGCGAGTTCTCTCCTCGCGCGCGTACGTCATCTATAGACGAGCGCCGGTTTGACCATCGCGATGAGCCCATACAGGGCGCGCCCGACGATCGCGTCTTCCCCGAACCCCCTGGTGACGCTGGCCACCATCCACGGCTATAAGGGGGAGGAGGCAGACCACGTCGTCGTCGCCACCGAGCTCACCGAGCGCACCCAGTGGAACTACCTCTCGGCTCGCGACACCGAGCACCGGGTCTTCTACGTAGCGGCGACAAGGGCGCGAAAGACCCTGCTCTGGGCGCGTACCAGGCGGACCTGGCACTGCGAGCCGTAACGCCGGGCACCTCAGCGTCGCTCCCCCGGATCTTGGGCACCGCCACCTCCAGTTCGCCCTCGGCCGTCTGCACCCGCCGCGGACGGTTCCCGCTCGCCAGCCGCGAGCCAGACCGGCGCGGACAGACACCCGACCAGGAACGCCGTCACCTCCTCCTCGAGGCCACGCTGCAGCACCAGGCGCGCACCCAGACGACCCAGCTCGGCCAACCCTTCCGGCTCATCCAGCGCCAGTACGCTCTCGGTCTCCGCCTCGATACGCGCGCTCGGCGCTACCCTTCCCGTCACGGCATAGTCCTCCTCCTGCAGTGGCTTCCCAGACCTTCTGCGGAAGACTATGCCGTCCTACTTTTCCAGCACGCCCTGGACGCGACCGACTTCAACGATCAGAACCAGGGAAGGGGGTACACTGTCCGCGGCTCCGAGCACGGCGACATCCCAATCCCTATCATCGTCGGACGATCGGGACCGGGCGAGGGTCCCGCGTTGCACCGGCATCCAACGACGAGGTCTGGATCGTTGAGCAAGGCGATGTGACCTTCACTGCTCGGCACGGCGTCCTGCGCGTGGGCGCCGCCAAACCCGCCTCCCTCGTAGAGCTCGAAGCGAGAATGGTGGCGGCGGGGCGCGACGACCTCGCGGGCGATCGCGAACATCTGCGAGTGGACCAGCACTCGGCGGGGATGGCGGTCATAGCCAGGCGCTCGCTCGAGAACGTCGGCGCCGAGCGCTGGATCGTCGACGGCCCGGCTCTGCGCTCACGCGGGCCGAGCGGCTACGCAACGTCACGCGGCACCGTGACCACCGCGGCGACTATCGCGAGCAGGACCGCCACGCCGAGCACCAGAGCAACGGACCCTGCGAAGGGAAGCGCATCGGGGCCGGGGGCTAGCCGGAGGAAGCCGAGCGCGCTGCCCAGCGGGCTGCCGGCGAGGGTCGTCGCCGCATCGTACGGGAGGTAGGGCCGCGCGTCTTTGAAGAGGGCTCCGATCGCGGTCTCGCCGACCAGTGACCACGCGAACACCGCGATGGTCGCCGCGATCTGGCTCCGGACCAGCGCGCCGAGTCCGGCGCCGGCGGCGGCCAGCAACGCCGCTGCCAAGCACGCGCCCGCCACGTGGGCGACGAGCGTGCCCGCGCCGAGCGAGATGGCGTCCCCCTGGGCGCTCGCGAAGGCCAGCCCGATCCCCGTCGTGACCACTCCTGCCGTGAGGCCGACGAGCCCTCCAGCTGCGGTTGCGGCGACAACCTTGGCGGCCAGCACCCGGACCCGCCTGGGGAAGCTCAGGTAGGTCAGCGTCGCGGTACCGTGACGGAACTCGCCGCTCGTCACGGTCACCCCAAGGAGGGCAGCAACGAGCAGGGAGAACGCGGTGGCGGTGGTCACCGTGGTCAGCCCGGCTGCACTAGAGAGCGGAGGGATGGTGAGGCCCCGGGCGGCTCGGGACGCCTCCAGCAGTGCGAGGACGGCACTGAGCCCGGTCGCCGCGGCCAGCAGCCAGAGGGTGAGCCGGGTGGTGCGCAGCTTGAAGAGCTCGACCCATACCAGCAGCGTCATGACCTGCGCCTCCCCACGCTCCGGCCGAGCAGGAAGGCGACGAGCAACGCCGCCGCCACGAGCGGCGCCAGGAGCCAGCGCCGGGTGCGCGGAGCCTCGGCCGCCGTGGTCGCCGCCTCCCCCGTCGTGGCGGCGCGGCTGGTGCCGTCCGGCGGGCGGGTCGTCAACCGGAGGAACGCATCCTCGAGGTTCGTCGGGTCGGCACCGGCGGTGAGTCGCTCGAGCGGGGCCTGCGTGACGAGCCGGCCGCGGTTGAGGATCACGACGCTGTCCACCGATTGGGCCGCCTCTGCGAGGAGGTGGCTCGAGAGGAGCACGGTGCGTCCGAGGGCAGCCTGCGCACGTAGGAGGTCGCGCAGCCAGCGCACCCCCTGCGGGTCGAGCCCGTTGGCGGGCTCGTCCAAGACGAGCACCTCCGGGTCGGGGAGGAGGGCCGCCGCCAGGCCCAGCCGCTGCCGCATCCCAAGCGAGAACTCCCCTACGCGGCGATCGGCGGCTTGCGTGAGGCCGACCAGGTCCAGCATGTCGTCGACACGCGCGATCGCGCTTTTTGAGGCCATGGCCTGCATGCGCAGGTGAGATCGAGCGGTCCGTGCGGGGTGCGCGCCGGCGCCCTCGAGCACCGCCCCGACCCGCCGCAGAGGATCGCGAAGCTCGCGGTACGGGTGGCCACAGACGGTGGCGGCGCCGGCGGTCGGCTGGACGAGGCCGAGCAGCATGCGCAGCGTGGTCGTCTTGCCGGCTCCGTTCGGCCCCAGGAATCCCACGATCTCCCCCGGCTCCACCCCGAAGGTCAGATCATCGACCGCCACCACCGGACCAAACCGCTTCGTCAGGCCGTGGACCTCGATCACCGTCATCGCGGACGATCCTCTCGCCAATCGTCCGGAGGCCCCGGACGTCTCTGGCGCCACCGTCGCACCATCAAGACGGCGACGGCCACGAGACCGGCGATGACGAGCACCACGGCGAGCCAAAGGGCGGCGGCTTCGACGACGCCGAGCGGCCCCCTGAAGACGAGGAGTTCGATCGGTTGCATGACGGCGGTGGACGCTACGAACTGGACTTTGACGAATCCCTAAAGCTTCCGCCGAAATGCGGCCGGTGGGACGTACCGTCGGTGCCAGCTGACCTCGAACAGCGCGCCGCCGAACTCGGATCGGGCCACGCGCCACGTTCCGTCGGTCCCCTGAACTACCTTCGAGGCAATTGCCAGGCCGAGTCCTGACCCGCCCGGCTCGAGAGTTGCGCGATTGAAGCGGTCGAAGATGCGGTCAGCTTCCGCCGCCGGGATGCCGGGGCCGCTGTCCTCGACCCTCAGCCAGACCTGGTCGCCATCTACCCCGGCGCTGATCCGGATCACTCCGCCGGCCGGAGTGTACCGGCAGGCGTTTTCTAGCAGGACCCCGAGCAGACGCTCCAGCCACGCGGCGGGCGCCACCAGCAGGGGGGTGCGATCACCCATGACGGCTGCCGTGATCCGCAGCTGCTTCTCTGCCCCGACGCTTTCGAAGCGCCGGCAGGCGGCGAGGGCGACCTCTCCGACGTCGAGAACGGCGGCGGGGGGCCGGTCCGGATCGGCCTCCGATCGCGCCAGCCACAGCAGGTCGTCGACGAGTCGTCGCATGCGCCGGCTCTCGCCGGCGACCTTCTCCAACGCCTCCCGGTAGGCGGCGGCGTCGCGAGACCGACCGAGGGCCAGCGATGCCTCGCCTTCGATCACGGTCAGCGGCGTCCGCAGCTCGTGGGAGGCGTCGGCTGTGAACTGTAGCTGCTGGCGCCGGGCCATCTCGATGGGCCGGGCCGCTCTCCGCCCGATCACGAAGAAGGTCCCGAACGTCAGGATCAGCACCGGCGGGCCAACGATCAGTACCGCTGCCGGGAGGGGGAGCGTCCAGCCGGTGGTCCGACTCCCGACACGGATCAAGCTGTTCAAGGCGTCGTGTCCCTCTGCGCCCCAGACCATCGCCCCCAGCAAGACGATGGCGACGATCGTTGTGCCGGCGAGCGCGCTGGTCAGGGCCGAGCGGACGGCAGTGACCGGCTTCACCGGGCGGCCTCCAACCGAAAGCCCTGGCCCCGGACGGTGACGATGCAGACCGCCTTCCGACCGAGCTTGCGATGGAGGCGGCCCATGTGCACGTGGATCGTGTTCGACCCGATCAGCTCGGTCTCGTCCGGCCACACGTGGGCGGCGATCTCCCGAGCGGTGACGACGGCGGGAGAGCGGCTGACAAGAAGCTCCAGGATCGCGAACTCCTTCGGTGTGAGCGCGATGTCGCGACCCGCGACCTGGGCCCGTCTGGTCGCCACGTCAACCACCAGGCCGCCCACCTGAAAGTGGGCAAGGGGGCCTCGAGCCGGGCGCCGGAGGAGCGCACGCAGCCTCGCCAGGAGCTCATCGAACTCGAATGGCTTGACCAGGTAGTCGTCCGCGCCCGCGTCCAGGCCCTCGACCCGGTCCCGCAGCGCGTCCCGCGCCGTCAGCACTAGGACGGGGACGTCGACCCCCAGTCTGCGCGCCTTCCGGATGACCTCGACGCCGGTCAGCTCCGGCAGCCGCCAGTCGATCACGGCGGCCACGTACTCATAGACGCGGAGCAGGTGCAAGGCGTCGCCGCCATTGCCTGTCGCCTCCACCACGTACCCGTGCTCGGTCAGGCCGCGTGTGAGCAGATCGCGGATGGGATCCTCGTCCTCCACCACCAGCACGCGCATGTGCGGATGATCGCGCGAGAGCGTGACGATTTCATAACGCGAACGAGCCAGGCACGGCCGCCGCGCCGCCCGTCGGGCCTCACCGCGGCAGCGGTCCAGCCTCCGGCCCGGCGATGGGTCTGCGGCCGCTACCGACTCCAGGTGTTGCACCCGGGTCCTCCCCGGCCGCACCGCCATCACCGATGACGGACGAGTCGCACTTCAGGCTCGAGGACGAGCAGGGCTCTCTAAGGCCGCCCTACCGCGGTTTGACATCCGAACCGACGATTCGGTGCTGCGCGGGCGCTGAAGCGCCGCCGGAGGAGCACGGTCCGGTAGGCGGATAGGCCTTCGATTACGGCATGCGCGCCGAAGCAGAAGTCGGGAAGTGGTGACCCCTTCGCGCCGCCGGCTCGGCGGCAGCGAAGGAAGCACTTCCCGGCCAGGAAGCCGGTTGCATATGGACGGGGCAGCCGGAGGAAGTCGGGGGGCGAGAGCACGGCATCCACGTCCTTGATGCGCTCGAACCCGACCGACACCCACCCTCGGCGATGAGATCCATCGAGGACATCGCCGATGCGGTCTTGGCTGCGGGTCGACCGCCTGCTCGCAGCGGTGAACTTCTACGCCCGCCCGATGCGTGGCAGCTCGGCGAGACCGGGCGAATCCGGCAGCAGCATGTCCCCGCATCAGCCGCTGCGTGGGGGCCAATCGACGCCCCCCGCCGACGGGAAGGGGGAGGGGACGGTGTTGGGGTTGACAGCAACGCTGACAGCGGCGCGGACGGCCCCGAACGGCACGGTAGGCCCTCTGATGGCGCTGATTGGAATTTGGCCGGCTGGTCTAAAGATGGCGTGCCGACAACTGTTAACCGCAAGGTTCACGGTTCGAGTCCGTGCTCCGGAGCCACTTTTGAACTCAGATTGGTCCGAGTACCGTCCGGACTGGAATGGCCGGAAGGGCGGTCGCGCACATTTGTCGGGAAGTGCTCCGATTTTGACGCAGCACGGGCACCTTACGTCGGACCGAGTGTGGACACCGCGGGGAGTGGCTCGCCAAGCGGCTCAGCTCCTGAGTCGCCACCTCGAGGCGGAGTTCGGAAGCCGCGCCGTCAGTCCGGCGCTGTGAGCGTTTCCGGACCGAGGTGATCTCGGACTTACCGCGGTCAAGCGGGCTCCCCGTGCCCGTGGTTCCCGACAGCAAAGCACGAAATTGGAATAGAATCGCGATGTGGGAATGATATCTCCGGAAAGGGTGGCGCTCGCGAGGCACGAGCTCGCACCCGCCGTCTCACTGTTCCACTCTCTGGCTGATCCGGTACGCCTCTCCATCGTCCAGCGTTTGAGCCGAGGGGAAGCCCGGGTGGTCGACCTAGTGACCGAGCTGGAGCTCTCCCAGTCGACGGTCTCCAAGCACCTCGCGTGCCTCCGCGATTGTCAGTTGGTCGATTACCGCGCCCAGGGTCGGCAATCGTTCTATCGCCTGACACAGCCCTCGCTGAACGACCTGCTGCGTTCTGCGGAAGCGCTGCTCGACGCCACCGGCTCCGCTGTCGCCCTCTGCCCCGTCTACGGACGCGACGCATGAGTAGCACCGAGGCCCCGATCGTGCAGCGTAGCCGGCGCGGGGACGACTGGCACCAAGCTGCGCGGTGGGCACGCCGCCTTGCCTGGGCCAGCCTGATCTGGATGACGATCGAAGGCGGCGTTGGCCTGCTTTCCGGGGTCGAAGCGGATTCAGTGGCCCTGATCGGCTGGGCGCTCTCGTCGGTCGTCGAAGGCCTGGCGAGCATCATCGTGATCTGGCGGTTCACCGGTTCACGGACGCTCTCGGAGACGGCCGAAGGGCGTGCCCAGAAGACGATCGCGGTCAGCTTCTGGATCCTTGCTCCCTACGTGGCAATCGAGGCCGTCCACAGCCTCCTAACGCGAACCCACCCGAGCACCACCGTTCTGGGCATGGCGGTGACGGCGAGCAGTCTGATCCTGATGCCTGTGCTCAGCGTCGCAAAGCGCCGGCTGGGTCGACGTCTGTCCTCAAGTGCGACCGCTGGCGAGGGTGCGCAGAACCTGCTGTGCGCGTACCTCGCGGGCGCCGTGATGCTTGGACTGCTGGCCAACACGTTGCTGGGTTGGTGGTGGGTCGACTCGATCGCGGCTCTGGCCGTCGCTGCACTCGCAGTGAAGGAGGGTGTCGACGCCTGGTGCGGAGATGACTGCTGCGACATCCCCGGGCTCGACGTGTCCCAAGCCGGCGAGTCATGCGGTTGCGGGCCGGGGTGCACGGATGCCCGCTGCGCCGGTGACGGGAAGCAGACTCGACTCCCTGCGGACCAACGGACGAGGATCTTCCCACCGGCGAGCGGTGTGAAATGAATGGCGCGGAGTCCGGGCGCACCCGAATTGCTCTCGCGCCCATCTGAAATCTTCTGGGGAGGGATCCATCTCACCTCGATGCGCATCGAAGAACGGCTCTTCATCGCCGCACCGGTCGAGCGTGTCTGGAGTCTGATCGGCGACCCGGCGCGCATGCCAGGGTTGTCGCCGGAGCTCCGGCGCATCACGTGGGTCGGGGCCCCCAATCCGACCGCGGGTGGCGCATTCCGCGGGCACAACGGTGTCGGACCGGTTCGCTGGCGGACACGGAACGTGATCGAGGTGGCGCACCCGGGCCGCATCTTCGCCTGGCGCACGATGGACGGCCCCGGCTACAGCTTCGTCAGTCGCTGGACCTATCGTCTGGAGCCTCAGACCGGCGGTTGCGAGATCACGGAGCGCTTTGAGACCGCCAGCTGGCTGGCTGCTTCTATCACCCGGGCCCTGCTGTGGGGGCGGGGCCGAATGCTTCGAAGGGGCATGCGAACCACCTTGCAATCGATCAAGGCAGCAGCCGAAGATGGCACGCGAGGTGCGGAACCCAGCCGCGTTTAGCGCGTCAGGTTCCTCGCGGATCAAGCTACGAATGTCGCGGGTGGGTGGGAGGCAATAACGCGTTGCGTCGTGCACAAATCGTGCACAAGCGCAGGGCAGTGGGGGGGGACCACATCGGATGGCAAGGGCGTCCTCGCCAGTTCAAGACCAGACGATTTGGGATTGCCCCGGACGGGGCCGGACCGCAATCGGTTTGCTGTTACCGCAAGGTTCACGGTTCGAGTCCGTGCTCCGGAGCCACTTTTGAATTGCGATTCGTCCGTATATCGTCCGCCTCATCAGGTAGTGGCGCACGATCGTGCACATAGTTGAGAGTGCCCGATTTTTTGACGCGGCGAGGCTTCGTCGTCGGCCATTCCCATCCCGTGAGCCAGACCCACTGGTGGCTCTGCGCCATGGTCGCCGACGCTCGCGACGCCGGCTTCTCATGGATTTGCATCTCCGCTCACCTCGGAGTCTCGCCCTCCGAGGCCCGCCGCTGGTACGCCCCTATTGTTCCTTGCGAAGCTCGTGGTGACCTACCCCGTACCTCCGTGGGTGATGGGAAGGTGACACTGACGGAGAGACCGCCTTTTACTCCGGGGCGAGCGGTGATGCCCGCCCCGTGGGCAGCAGCGATGGCTCGGACGATGGACAGGCCGAGGCCGTGACCGTCTCTGTGGTGGGTACGACTTGGGTCGAGGCGTTGGAAGGGTTGGAAGAGCCGGTTGACCTCGCCCGCCGGGATGATCAGACCGGTGTTCGTCACCGACAGGGTGGCCTTTTTGTCGACCACGGCGGTGGAGATGTGGACCTGTCCGCCTGGCGTGTTGTGGCCGATGGCGTTGTCGACAAGGTTGGCGATGAGGCGCTCGATCAGTTTGGGGTCACCGTAGAGGGGAGCCGAGCCGATCGCCGTCTCGACGTGCAGTCCGAACGTGTCGACGCGGAGGTCGAGGCGCCCCAGGACGTCTTCGCACGTCGCGGCCAGGTCAACCCTCTCTGGGTGGTCGAGCCCGCTTTCGCTGCTGGCCAGGGCCAGGAGGGCTTCAATGAGGCGCTCTTGCTCCCGATTTGAGGCGAGCAGATCTTGCCCGGTCGAGCGCCATACGTCGGAGGTGGAGGGATCTCCGAGCGCGACCTGTATCAGGGTGCGTTCTCGGGTGAGCGGGCTGCGTAGCTCGTGGGAGGCGTTGGCGATGAAGTGCCGCTGGGCATCGAACGCGGCCGCGAGGCGGGCGAAGAGGTTGTCGAGGGTGTCGCCCAGCTGTTTGAACTCCTCGTCGGCGCCGTCGAGCCGGAGCCGCTCATCCAGGTTGGTGGCCGAAATCCGCCGGGCCGTGGCGGTGATAGCCGTGACCGGGCGCAGCATCCGGCCGGCCACGAACCAGCCGAGCAGAAGCGCGAACACCGCCACTATGACCAGGCCGATCGCGCAGGCGGTCAACAAGTCGTGCTGGTCGGCGAAGCGCTGGGCGGTCGCAGCTGCCCCTGAGGAACGTCCGCTCCGTGCGCTCCCGCTGCCGCCGGAACGTACGAAGAGGAAGAGCCCGTAGATGACAGCGAGCAAGGTCGCACCCGAAAGGAGGAACAGGGCACCGGAGAGGAGGGTGAGGCGCAGGCGGGCGGTGCGGCGGGGCAGCCGCAGCCACGACGGCGCGGTAAGCCTTGAAGGACGGAAGCGGCTCATGGTCCTCCGATGCGGTAGCCGGCCTCGCGGATGGTCTCGATCATCGGCGGTTCGCCCAGCTTGGTTCGCAATCGGCGGATGGTCGTCTTCACCGTGGCGGTGAAGGGGTCGATCTCGTTGTCCCACACCCGTTCGAGCAACTCCTCGGCGGGGACCGGTCTTCCGTCGGCGGCGAGCAGGCATTCCAGGACGGCCAGTTCCTTGGGGGTGAGCGCGAGTCGTCGGCCGGCTCGAACTGCCACCCGTTGGGCTGGGTCTAGGCTCAGATCGCCGAACTCCACACAGGCCGCCTGTGGAGCGCTTGGGCGGCGGGCCAGGGCCCTAATCCGGGCCACGAGCTCGGCGAACTCGAATGGTTTGGGCAGGTAGTCATCCGCGCCCAACCCGAGTCCTTCGACCCGGTCTTTCAGCGAGCTGGCGGCGGTGAGCATCAGCACACGGCTCGACGATCCGTCGGCAGCCAGCGCCCGACAAACGTCGTCACCGTGGGTGCCGGGCAGGTCCCGGTCGAGGACCATCACATCGTAGCCGTTGACCATGGCGTTGGTGAGAGCGTCGTCGCCATCGAAGGCCAGGTCGACGGCCATGCCCTCGCGGCGCAGCCCCACGGCCACGGCTCTGGCCAACACCTCGTCGTCTTCTGCTACCAGAACTCGCACGGCTTCATCATCACTCCTGGACGGCCGAACCGCCCGGCTGGCGGGGCGTTGGCTGTGGTGGCCATGCCCTGGCGATGGTTCGAAGGATGACAGGTCGCCGGTAACACCCAGGTGACAAAAAGTGTTTCCCTGCTGTCACCGACCGTTTTGTACAACTGCCCCTGAGCAATCAGGTCGTACTGACTGCGACGAGACGAAAGGAGCAGCGATGCAAACGACAGACCCAGATCGGCAACAGAACTCGTTTGAGACGTCGAGGAGCGGACGGCGACGTTGGCGGTGGGCCGCACTGCTTGCCGTCCTTGCGGCTGCCGGACTGGGATTGGCGGCGTGGCGGGGCGGGTCCCCCAAGGCCTCATCGAACCCATCGAACTCGACTGTCGCCGGCTGTTCGTCCTCCGGTTGTTCGAGCTCTGCCGCATCAGCGAGGTTGGAGGCGGACGCGCTCAAGTACGCCGAGTGCATGCGCTCCCATGGCCTCACCAACTTCCCAGACCCGACTGTGGGGTCGAACGGCCTGCCCACCTTCAACATTCATGCCAGCGCAAACAACAATCTCAGCCCCCAGTCACCGCAGTATCAGGCTGCTCAGCGGGCCTGTAGGGGGAACCTGCCCGACCTTGGGGGAAACACGTCGGCCGCCAAGGAGGCGGACGCACTCAAGTACTCCCAGTGCATGCGGTCCCACGGCGAGCCGGATTTCCCCGACCCCAACGGCCAGGGAGTGATCCAGATCCCCAACGCGACCGGCATCCTCGCCGAGAACTCACCCCAGTACAAAGAGGCTCAGCAAGCCTGCCAAACCCTCGACCACGGCCTCGAGGTGCAGGGCAGCTCGCGCTCGGGTAACGGTTCGTGAGCGCCGGCGAAACACTCCCGCCGCCCCGCTCAGATGGCACCCCCAGACCATCCAAACGCCGGCACCAGACGCTGTCGGTGATTGTGGTGGTTGTGGTGCTGCTGGTAGTGGCCGGTATGGCGGTGGCGATCACGAAACCTTTCGGCTTTAGTGGGGTGAGCCACCCGGGCGTGGCCGAGAACGCCGATCCAACCGGGCTTCAGTCGGTGACCCGTCAGGATCTCTCCTCACAGACCCTGATGCCGGCCACCCTCGGCTACGCCGACAGCTACTCCGTGGTGAACCAGGCCCAAGGGACCCTCACCTCGTCTCCGTTGGTCGGCCAGGTGGTTAGCCAGGGTCAGGTCCTCTACCGGGTGGATGGCGTCCCGGTCGTGCTCCTCTACGGGGCGACCCCCGCCTACCGGTCGCTCTGGGAGGGCCTGATCGGCACCGATGTGGAAGAGCTCAACGCAGACCTGGTCGCCCTCGGCTACGTGACCAGCACAGAGCTGAGCCCGACTTCGGACGAGTTCGGCTACTGGACCGAGGTGGGCGTGGACAAGCTCCAGGCCATCTTCGGGGTGACCGAGAACGGCACGCTCAGCCTCGGTCAGGCAGTATTCGAACCCACCGCGGTTCGGGTCACCTCGGTCTCGGCCACCCTCGGCGCTTCGGCCCAGCCGGAGCAGCCGGTGCTGTCGGCGACCTCGACCACGCGGCAGGTCTCCATCACTTTGGACGCAGATCAGCAGTCGGAAGTGGCCGTCGGAGACAAGGTGACCATCACCCTTCCCAACAACCAGACCACCCCTGGGGTGATCTCCGCGGTCGGCACCGTGGCCACCGCCGGGCAAAACGGCGGGTCGTCCACGATCACGGTGCTGGTGAACCCGACCGACCCCGCCGCGACCGGTGACTGGGATCAAGCCCCCGTGAACGTGACGATCACCACCGGCAGCGTCCGCAATGCTCTGGTCGTGCCCGTTGACGCCCTGCTCGCCCAAGCGGGCGGCGGCTATGCGGTGGAGGTGGTGGGCCTCGACGGCATCCACCGCCTGGTCCCGGTCACCTTGGGTCTCTTCGACGACGCCGACGGACTTGTGCAGGTATCCGGCTCCGGTTTGACGGCCGGGCAGCGCGTCGTGGTACCAGCGCTATGACCATTGGCACGACCACTCGGACGCTAGCCGACTTGAACGACCTCGGCGTAGCCGGCAGAGAGCGCCCGGTTCTCGAAGTGGACCACGTCACCAAGATCTACCCGAGTGAGCCGCGGGTCACCGCCCTGCGGGAGGTCTCCTTCACCGTCACCAAAGGCGAGCTGGTCGGCATCGTCGGACCGTCGGGGTCGGGCAAGACCACCCTGTTGCACCTGATGGGCACATTGGAGCGGCCCAGCTCGGGCCACGTCCGGATCTCCGGCCTGGACGTGGCGGCGCTGTCGGACAAGAAGCTGTCCGCGCTGCGGGCCACCCGGATCGGGTTCGTGTTCCAGCAGTTCTTCCTTGCCGAACACCAAAGTGCCTTGGACAACGTGGCCGACGGCCTTCTCTACGCCGGGGCCCCCCAGGGCGACCGTCGGGCCCGCGCCCGCGACGCGCTTGCCTTGGTGGGGCTGGAGGGACGATCGCATGCCCGCCCCACTCAGCTCTCGGGTGGTCAGCGCCAGCGGGTCGCCATCGCCCGAGCCCTCGTCGGCAATCCGGCCATCGTGCTGGCCGATGAGCCGACCGGCAACCTCGACCAGGCCACCGGACAGGCCATCTTGGGACTGTTCGAAGAGCTCCACGATCTGGGAGTCACCATCGTGGTCATCACCCACGAAAGAGCCATCGCGGTGCGCATGGACCGGCGGATCGACATGCTCGACGGCCGGATCGTCTCCGACAGCGCTTCGATGCCCTCACCGTCGCTGGCGGCTTGCCGCCAGGAGAGCAGGGGGGACCCCCGGTCATGACCATGACTGGAAATCTCGCCACGCGAAAGCTCCGGATGTCGGACGTCGGACGCCTTTCCACGGTCGGGTTGCGCACCCGCAAGCTGCGGACCGGGCTGTCCGCGCTGGGCATCGCCATCGGCGTCGCCGCCATCGTCGCCGTCTTGGGGCTCTCTTCCTCTGCATCTGCAGCCCTGTCGAGTGAGATCTCGGCCCTCGGCACCAACTTGCTCGTGGTGGAGAACGGCCAGACGATCACCGGCACCACCGCCAAGCTCCCCAAGGGCGCCCCCGCGATGATCGGTCGCATCAACGGGGTCACCCAAGTCGAACAGACCGGCACGGTGACTGGCGACGTCTTCCGCACCCCGCTCATCCCGTCCATCGACACCAACGCGCTTTCCATCGACGCCGCCAGCCTCGGGCTGCTTCACACTGTGGGCGCCACCGTGGCCAAGGGCAGGTACCTCAACGCGGCGACCGCAAACGAGCCCGTCGCTGTACTCGGCGCGGCTGCCGCCCAGCGTCTCGGGATCGACCGGGTCTACTCCGGCGAGCGGATCTGGGCCGACAGCATGTGGCTGTACGTGGGCGGCATCTTGAAGCCCGCCGTACTCGTCCCCGACATCGACTCCTCGGTCCTGGTCGGCTTTCCCGCCGCCGAGAAATACCTCCGCTTCGACGGCCACCCCGCCACCATCTACGTCCGCGCCCAGAACAGCTACGTCGACCAAGTCGACAATCTCCTTGCAGCAACCGCCAACCCCGAGAACCCCGGCGAAGTCGACGTCTCCCAACCCTCAACCGCCCTGGTGGCCCAAGCCGACGCTCAAGGCGCCTTCAACGACCTCTTCTTGGGCCTCGGCGCCGTCGCTCTCCTCGTCGGAGCGGTCGGGATAGCCAACATCATGATCATCTCGGTCCTCGAAAGACGCTCCGAGATCGGACTACGCCGCGCCCTCGGCGCCACCAGAGGCCACATCAGGGTCCAGTTCCTCGCCGAAGCCGTCCTCCTCGCGCTCATCGGCGGCGCAGCCGGAGTAGGAGTCGGCGCCCTGTCCACCGCCATTTACGCCACCATCAAACACGAACTCGTGGTCATCCCCGTCCTCGCCTGGGGAGGCGGCATTGGCGCGGCCATCTTGATCGGCGCCGTGGCCGGGCTCTGGCCCGCCCTACGCGCCGCTCGCATGTCACCCACCCAAGCTCTCTGGAGCATGTGATCTGCTGCGGAGTGCCGGGTGCAGACAGCACGTGCCCAAACTGGTCAACAATTCGGTCTCGATCCGCAGTGGGTTGCTACTGCTCAGCGCGCGGCCTTCTGTACCTGGTTCGTGTCCTGGCACAGGAGGCAGCCGCCGGGCGCTGCTGCGGGTCCGGATCGTCTCCGTCCTCAGCCCGCTGATCTTGGTCGCGCTGGTGGTGCTGTCCGACCGGTTTCTGCGCCTGAACCTCGAAGCCGCGAGGCACCACGCACTCCACGCCTGCGATGGCGTGAGTGGCCTGCGACTGGCGCGGACTGGTGCACCTGATGTGGTGCCGCTGGACGTGATGCTGCTGGGCATCGACGGGACTGAGGTGTGTCGGCGCTTGCGGACCACTCCGATAATCATGTTGACCTCACTTGAGGGGGGCTTTGATGCGGCCGAGCTCCTTGATCCGATGCGACTGACCGCGGGTATTTCGGATGACGCGTCGCGTCGTGCACAAACGTGAGCCGGTGGGAGCGGACCGGGGCGGACAGGGCCGGACGGCGTAACTCCCGTTGCCAGTTCAAGCCCGGGCGAATCGGGATAGCCTCGGACGGGTCGGGACAGTAATCGGCTTGCTGTTACTGCAAGGTTCACGGTTCGAGTCCGTGCTCCGGAGCCAGTTTCGAATTCGTCCGGATATCGTCCTGGCTAGCGCGTCTCGAAGGCCCGGTCGCGCACATTTGTCGAGAAGTGGCCCTATTTTGACGCAACCGAGGCCGTCGACCATGGTTTTAGGTGGTGGTAAATCGTCAAGACCTCGGCGGGAGCTATCAGCGCCCGCCCGTCGCTAGGCCGAGCGCGGCACGTCCAGGGCCTGCCAAGGTGCTCGCACACTTGCGAGACGCTCGGGATGATCACGCTAGCGTGCTCATTGCCCCGAAAGGGCTGGCGGTGCTAATCGATGTAGTCGATCGCGGTCGCGGGTGGCGGTCGAGCTCGGCTGCCGCGAAAAAGCTGAGGCCGTCTTCAGGATCTCATTCGTACGGCGCGTCTCGAAGTCCTCCCGCCGCAGTCGCTTGACCTCATCCTGTTCCTCACTCGTCACCCCCCGCCGCTGACCATCGTCGACCTCAGCCCCGCCGCACCCAGCGGCGGGCCGTCTCCCATGAGCCGATCTCAATTTCGACGCCACGGCTTCGTTCGCCGCCCAGTGCGACCGGCGGGACGGGGTCAGCGCCGCCATCATCCGTATCGCCCGCTCCCTCATCTCCGGTGGGTAGTTCGAGTCCTCCGTCCGCTCATCGACTTCATCTGCTCACAAGATGCAGTCTCCAGGAAACCCGGGGCGGTTCAGAGATCGCTGGCGGGTCTCTGTGATGACACCATAGTTCCCAGACGAATTTCCCGGGCGGTCGGGAAGCTTGCCGATGACACGGGAACCGGGTTGGAGGGACCCTCGGGAAGGGCCGGACGGACACCGGCACTCAGAGATTCCTGGAGGTACCGAGATGTCGGAACGGACGTTATGGACGGGGGGAGCCCTCGCGGGGGTCGCCTACGGAGCACTGGAGATCCTCGGCGTGGTCGTCGGCGGCGTCGCAACCCCGGTTCCGTATGACATTTTCCCGTCGGCCGGTACGGCCGCGCGGGTGGCGGCCACACCGATGCCGGCAGGCGTTTGGGTCGGGTTCGCCATCGAGGTCGTCGCAACGCTCTTCTTGGTCGCCTTCATCGTGCGGTCCGTCGTCGGCACCGCGCGCCCCGGTGGTCTCGGGCTGATTCCGACCGCGGCGCTGGTCGCGGGCACCGTGAACGTCGCCGCGGTGTTTGTGTCCTTTGGTGTCATGGCCGCGCGCAACGCCGGCACCGGGCACGGACTCGACGCCCAGAGCGTCGTCCTGCTGTCGTACCTGAACTGGGGGACCTACTTCCTCAGTTGGCCCAGCATGGCGGTGTTCCTCGGATGCCTGGCGGTGGCGGCCTTGCAGGCCCGCTCGATGCCGGCCTGGGTGGCCTGGAGCGGGGTGGTGGTCGCCGTTGCCGCTCTCGCCGGCTGCCTCGACCCGGTGAACCTCGGCCAGCTGGCTCAGCTGCTCCAACTCGTCTGGATCCCGGTCGCCGGCATCAGTCTCGCGCTCAGGAGAGAAGCCGCAGTCGCGTCCAGAGCGTCCATGATTCCCACGTGAGCCGCTGGGTCCTGCGAGCCGGTACGGTCGGCGGGGCGCTCTGCGCCCTGCTGGCCGTTGCGCTCTTCCTGCTCGGGCTTCCTCTGGTTGGCGCCTCGCGGCCGCACTACGCGGTGTTCGCCAGCGCCACGCTGCTCGCCTTCACCGTGGTCTGCTTCCTGGTGGCGGCGGGCATTACCGCTCACTCACGGGATCCGATGGCGATCTACGCGGCTGTGATGGTAGCCGTGATCGGGGGTACTGGAGCACCGTACACCGATACGCTGGCGGCGCGGCCGGCGCTGTTCGTACCAGCCCGCATCGGCACCTTTCTCCTCCCGGCTCTGGTCGTCGGATTCCTCCTTATCTTCCCCACCGGCCGTCCGGTCCCGCGTTGGGCGGCGATCCCCTTCGGCGTCTGGGCCGTCGCCCTTCTCGTCGAGATGCTGGCGACCCCACCCTACCCTCCGGGCAACCCGCCAGACCTCTGGGGCCTGCTGATGTTCGCTGGATTCCTGGGTGGTCTGATCTGCGCCGGGTGGCGCTGGTTCAAGGTCTCGGACCGGGCGGCGCGGGCGCAGACCCAGTGGGTCCTCCTCGGCGTGGCCGCCGCGATCGTGGCCCTCGGGGCGTCTGCCTTCGTGCCCGCTCTCGCTCCGACCAGCGCCGGCGCGGCCCTGGGATTCGCCCTCGCCACACTCGGGACGCTCGCCATCCCGCTGTCGATCGCGGCAGCGGTGACGCGATACCGGCTCTGGGATGTGGACCTGATCGTGAACCGGGCCGTCGTCTATGCGGCGGTGGTGGTGATCCTGATCGCGGCATACCTGGGCATCGTCCTCGGAGTCAGCTCCCTCTTGAGCGCCCGCGGTCTGACCATCCCTTCGCTGGTCGGTGCGGCCCTTGTGGCGGTCGCCTTCCAGCCGCTCCGACAGGTGCTTCAGCGGGCGGTGAACCGGGTCATGTACGGAGACCGCGACGATCCGCAGGCGCTGCTGCGTCAGCTCGGGGCGACGCTCGACGAGAGCCTGGCAGGGGGCTCCATGCTGCCCCGAATCGCGGGTACCGTCGCCACCGCGCTCCGGCTGCCCTACGCCGCGGTCGTGCTCCGCGACGGCGCCGTCTTCTCCACCGCGGAAGGCGACGAGGGCCCACCTCTCGAGGTAGTCGACATCCCGCTTCTCCATCAGGGGGAGCCGGTGGGGGCGCTTTGTCTCGCCCAGCGCAGCCGGCGCGACGCCTTCACGCCGAAGGACCTGCGTCTGATCCGGGAGCTCGCCGTGCACATCGCGGGCGCGGTCCACGCCGTGCTGCTCGCGATCGCGCTTCAGGAGTCGCGCGAGAGCCTTGTCAACGCGCGTGCGGAGGAGAGGCGCCGGCTCCGGCGCGACCTCCACGACGGGATGGGGCCACAGCTCGTGAGCCTGGCTCTGAAGCTGGAGGCGGCGCGTAATCGCGCCGAGGTCCAGGCATCGCTCCGCCAGCTGCTCGCGGACCTGGCCGAGCAGACCCGGGAGGTGATCGCGGATCTGCGCCGCCTCGTCTATGCGCTGCGCCCGCCGGCGCTCGACGAGCTCGGACTGGTCGGCGCGCTCGCGCAGATCGGCGAGGCACCCGGCCAGAACCTGGTCTTCGAGTTCGACCGGCCCGACACCCTTCCCCCGCTGCCGGCGGCGGTCGAGGTCGCCGCCTATCGGATCGCGCAGGAGGCCCTGACCAACGTCGTCCGCCACGCCGATGCGAAGCGGTGCCGGCTCAGCCTCGGAATGTCCGACGGCGGCATGCTGCTCGAAGTGATCGATGACGGAGGCGGGCTCGACGGCACCCAGCTTCCCGGGATCGGGCTCCGTTCCATGCGCGAACGGGCCGAGGAACTCGGCGGCAGCTTCGAGGTCGGATCGCCGGCCGGCGGCGGCTGCCGCGTCGCGGCCTTTCTACCCTGCCGGGGGGACGGCTGAGATGGCGCCGGTGCGGGTCGCGATCGTGGACGACCACCCCGTCTTTCGGGACGGGATGCGGCAGCTGCTCGAATCCGTCGACGGCTTCCTGGTGGTCGGCGAGGGTTCCTCGGGGGAGGACGCGCTGAAGCTGGCCGAGATCAATGCGGCGGACGTCATCCTGATGGATATCGGGATGCCGAAGATGAACGGGATCGAGGCGACGCGTGCGGTGCTCGCCGAGCATCCCGACATGCGGATCGTCGTGCTCACGATGTACGAGGAGTCGGAGTCCGTCTTCGCGGCGCTCCGGGCCGGCGCCCGCGGCTACCTGGTCAAGGACGCGACCTCGGAGGACATCACCCGCGCGCTGGTCTCGGTGGCTCGCGGCGACGCCGTCTTCGGCCCCGCGGTCGCCGAGCGCCTCGCCGCCTTCTTCCGGGTGGATGCTGGGTCGAGAGCGCCCGCGCCCTTCCCCGAGCTGACGCCGCGTGAGACCGAGGTCCTGGACCTGATTGCCCGCGGCTTCACCAATCAGGAGATGGCGAGCCACTTCGGCGTCTCGCTCAAGACGGTCCAGAACCACGTCTCCAACGTGTTGGCGAAGCTCCATGTCGTGGACCGTACTCAGGCCGCGATCCGCGCCCGTGAGGCTGGCCTCGGCTGATCGGACTCCCACCCTTGGTCTCTCACCCCAGATCTAGTCGCAGTCCCCTGCGCGATCCGGTACGCCACGTATGGAGCGGCGGGACCCCAAGGTTCAGCCGCTGAGTCGAGCACCTGGCAGGCGACCTTAATTAACGCTGCCCATCTGCTCGGCAGCCGACACTGCATGCGGTATCACGAGATGGACGGGATCCTTATTGAGCGGGTCGCAGGCGCCGACTTCAGCGACTCGGCCATCCTGCGGGCTCGCTCTGCCCGGCCGACGAGGAGCTGCCGGCCGAGGTCGAGCGGGGAGGAGGGGACCGGTGACCGGCGGAAAGGCTATGACGCGTTGCGTCGCGCACAAATCGCGCACAAACGCGGGGCAGTGGGGCCGGATGGGGGCGGACTACACCGGACGGCAAGGCCGTCCGCGCGAGTTCAGGACCGAACGATTTCCGATGCCGTCGGACGGGGCCGGACGGTAACCGGTTCGCTGTTATCCGCAAGGTTCACGGTTCGAGTCCGTGCTCCGGAGCCACATTTGAACTCAGGTCCGTCCAAACATCGTCCGGACCATTATAGAATCGCGCGCGATCGCGCACATTTGTCGAGGATGGCCCAGATTTTGACGCAACCAGACCTTCGACGCGTGGCCTCGCGTGGTGGCAGATCGTCGGCTGATAAAAGCGACCCGCATGTCACGGATCGTCAGGACTTCAGCAGAAGTGATCGCGAGAAAGTCCGCAGAAGGATCGTTTAAAACCCAGCATTCGTAGAGAGGGATCGCGAGAAACCCCGCGTTTGTGGAGGCCGCTGCGGCGGTCATAGGCTCCGATGCGACCCAGCAGACGTCGCAGCGGAGGAACCAGGGGTTGATCACGATGCAGCAGTGGAAGCAGATCCAGGTCCTGGGCGAGCTCGGCATGTCCGACGCCGCCATCGCGCGCAAGCTCGGGCTGGACCGGGCGACCGTGGCCAAGTGGCAGCACCAGCCACCCCCGGAATCCATCGTCCGGCTCCGAGCGAGCAAGCTCGATTCCTACCGACCGTACCTGGCCAAACGGCTGCAGGAGTTCCCCGACCGCCAGGCAGGTTCTGTTCTCTGGTGTTGGGTGTGCTGGCTGAGCTGGGGACCGCCAGGAAGGGTCACTACAGCGAATCCGCCCACGCGCTGCGCCGGGCCCAGTTCGAAACCGGGTTCCTGAACGATCCGCAGGTGTTCGACGCCGGTACTTCCTCGAGCAGCGCCGGTCGCGGCGCGCCTTCCTGGCCTGGCTACGAGAGGCGTCGGCCGGCGCCGTGGACGGGGCACGGCGGACGCCCGGATAGTGCGACCGTCGCGACAGTATCGCGCGTGGGCGGCCCCGATCTCCTGGTCGTCGAGTGCGATCCCACACGCGACTTCAGGCGACGCGCTCGACCGCGACTACTCGGCGGGGGCAGACATGCGGCCAGGTCACACCCATTCAGTACGCGCGCCCAGGCCCGGGATGAACCGCCACCTTCCTTCGCCGACGACGTCGGCCGTCTCGTCTCCGATTTCGCCCCAGACGCGTATGGCTGATTCGTCGTCGAGAAGGTAAACCGGGAAGTCGGGCGATTGCGGCGATGGGGCCGGCCCAGCATCTCGAGCCACCGCTGGTGGGCCCGGTTTGCGCAAAGACGGCGCATCGTGCAACCTGAGGTTGCGGGGTTCCCCACATCCTGCTACCATCGGTTGCAGGCTGATGTGTGTGGGAAGGGGCGATGCCTGATGCCCGACCTGGTGATTGAGCGGGAGCTTCTGATCGATGCGCCGGCGGAGGTGGTGTGGCGAACCATCACCGAGCCCGAACAGATGAGCCGGTGGTTCGCCGATCGAGTGGACCTCGTCGTGGAACCCGGAGCTCATGGCTACCTGGGATTCGGCGACCAGAGCGGTCGGGTGGTCGTGGAGTCGGTCGATCCACCGACTCATTTCTCGTTTCGCTGGAACCCCCCTGGCGAGGAGGACCCAGTTGCCGGGAACTCGATACTCGTCGAGTTCACACTGACGCCCGAGGGCGACGAGCGGACCCGTCTTCGCGTGACCGAGAGCGGCCACGAGCTGCTCGACTGGCCGCGGGCGGAGAAACAGCGTTACGCTGACGAGCACCAGGGCGGGTGGGGCGAGTACCTCGACCGCCTCGCCAGTGTCCTCGCAACGCGCCGGGTGGGATGACTGCGCACGCCGACGACGAGCTCTGGTCGGCCGTCGCCGACCCGTCGCGTCGTCGGGTCCTCGACCTCCTGGTCAGTAACGATGACGTCAGCGCCAGCTGGTTGGCCGGCCGGGTGCCCTTCTCCCGCCAGGCGGTTTCCAAGCACTTGGTCGTGCTCGAAGAGGCCGGGTTGGTGAGCCGGCGCAAACGGGGTCGGGAGGTCCTTTACCAGGTCGAGGCCGACCGCCTCGAGCTGGCCACCACGGCGATGGCGGAACTCGCCGCGCAGTGGGACCGGCGCCTCGCCACGATCAAAAGGCTGGCCGAGTCGGCCCATGCAGAAGGAAAGAAGGATCCGCAAGGAGGGGAGCGCTAATGGCTGAGACACGCGAGGAGTACAACACCAACCTGATCAGTGAGTTTCGCGCCAACAGCGGACGGGTGGGCGGCATGTGGGAGGGCACGCCGCTTTTGTTGCTCCACCACACGGGCGCGAAATCTGGCGTGAGCCGCGTCAGCCCGCTCGCGTACCTGCCTGACGATGCAGGCTACCTCGTCTGGGCCGCGAACGGAGGAGCGCCGAAGAATCCAGCCTGGTACCAGAACCTCAAGGTCCACCCGATCACGAGGATCGAGATCGGCAGCGAGACGATGGAGGTGTTCGCCGACGAGGTGACGGGCGACAACCGCGACCGCCTGTTCGCGAGAGCAGCCGAGCGCTATCCGAGCCTTGCTGAGACGGCGCGGAAGACCAGCCGCGTTATCCCCCTGATGGTGCTCATCCCTAGACCGACCGCCAGCCTGCCTGCGGCTGTCGACCGGGCCACATTCGAGGCCGAACTGGACCAGTTGCGAGTCCGCGAGAAGGCGCACACGCGGGAGGGCGACGCCATCGCCGCCGCTCGGCGGCGCCTCCCGATGGTCGAGGTGGACGCAAACCTTGAGCTGATCGGGCCGCACGGACCGTTCACTCTGCTCGGAGCGTTCGAAGGCCGGCGGCTGCTTATCGCCTACTACTTCATGTGGCACACTGGCCACCCCGCCGCCGAACAGTGCGAAGGCTGCACGTGGGTAACCACCCAGGTCGCGGATCTCTCCTATCTCCACTCTCGAGACATCACCTATGCGGTCTTTTGTCAGGGTCCCTACGACGAGAGCATCCGCTATCACGATTTCATGGGCTGGGAGATGCCGTGGTACTCGGCGCTCCCTTCTCTCGAGGCGCTCCTCGTCGGGCGCCAGGTCGGCTTGTTCCACCTTGTGTGCTACGTGCGGGACGGCGACCGGGTGTTCGAAACCTACTGGACGAAACGCCGCGGCGCAGAGGCGATGGACTACAGCTACGCACTCATGGACCTCACCGTGTACGGGCGCCAGGAGCCGTGGGAGGACTCGCCCCCCGGCTGGCCGCAACTGTGGCAATTGGACGGCGCTGGCGCCATCCGCACTAACGGAGTTGGAGGCAAGGCCCCAGCGCCGCGCTCCTCGCCGGGATCGCGCCCCATCGCCCAGTGGTCGCGCCTGCGAACCGGACGCTCCGACGACCTCGGCGCTGCACACTAAGGGCGCTCGGCGCAATAATCCGGACGAGTTGACCACTCAGGCAGGGGGTGCCAGGGAGTAGTTCCACTCGCCATGGAAGTCATGCGGGAGGAGGCCGATGGGGTCCATTCTCGCGTCGTCGATCAGGACCTTTGTGGGGTAGGTGCCATGGTCTCGTTCGGCATGCACGCTGAGGCCGGTCTTGGAGGTTGTCGCCGCGATCAGTTCCACGATCACCTCGTAGCTGGTGAGTGGGCGGCCGCGCCAGTTCATGCTGATGTGCGAGAAGAGCCGGTGCTCGATCTGGTTCCACTTACTGGTGCCGGGCGGCAGGTGGCAGACCGTGATGGCCAAATCGGCCTCCTGCGCGAATCGCCAGAGCTCGTGCTTCCAAGCCCGGACTCGGTAGCCGTTGCCGCCGCCCCCGTCGGCGCAGATCAGGAGCTGGTCAGCATCGGGGTAGGCGAGCGAGCCGTCGCCCCGCCACCAGCGGCGCAGGCTTTCGACCGCGAAGGCGGCGGTCTCGTGATCCTGGCCCACGTTGACCCAGCCCACGTTGCGCTCGACGTCGTAGACGCCGTAGGGGATCGCCTTGCCCTGCTCGCTGACGAAGTCGTGGATGTTCACCCGCACCGGCTCTCCTTTCGGCTGCCACTCCCGGCCCCCGTTCTTGAACTCGCCGATCAGCTCCTTCTTCTTGCAGTCCACGGAGACCACCGGCAGGCCGGCGTCCCGGAACTGACGCGCCTGCTCGTTCAGGTAGCGGAACTGAGCGTCGCGGTCTGGGTGATGGCTCCCTTCCTGGGTCTTGGCGTTGGCCTGCAGGCTGTAGCCCTGCTCCTTGAGCAGGATCCCGACCGTGCTCGGACTGACCGGGTGCCCGCTGCGAGTGAGGGACAACGCCAGTTGGCCGGTGCTCTTGCACGTCCACCGCAGGGGCGACTCCGGGTCGCCGCGAACGTCCGGGTCGATGAGTGCGTCGAGCGCCGCTGCCAGTTCTGGATCTGTCTTGGTCAGCGACTTTCGCCCGGCACCCGGTCGGCGGACACGTCCGTCGATCGCCGGCGCAGCGTCGAGATCCTTCATCCCGTCGTAGAGCGTTTGGCGTGACAGCTTGGTGGCTCGCGAGACCTTGGAGATTCCGCCTCTGCCCAGGGCCCTGGCTTCGGCACACGCCCACAGACGACGCTGGCGCTCATTGAAGTGGGGAGCCACAGCTTCCCAGCGGGTGCGTACAGCAGCTTCAGCTTCGATGCCCGGAGGCTATCACAAGTAGCCCATTTGCCCAGTTAATTATCGCGAAAGCCCTTAGACGAGCGGAACCCTGGCCTTTCCGCAAAGCCCGGCCGAGGCGTTGGGGTAGAGGGACTTGTTCGGCGCCGACCACGAGCTGACCGTTGTCCGTCCGAATCCGCCGCAGCTGCAGTACAGCGATGCGAGCAAGCACTTGCCCAAACCGTCAGGAGTGCGTTGCAGCGTCTTGGATATTCGGAGCACCGTCGTCTCGAGGTCTAGGTCGGACCAACGTAGGACGCTCAGATCGAGAGGCACCAGTTGCGCGGGCCACCAGCCACAACGGACCGTCGGGATGTTTGCAGACGATTCGGATGAGAGAGCTGACCTGGTCGGGCGTGAGGATGATGCTCTCTCGCCGGTCGTCCTGCTTGATCGGTCCGGCCAGGGCGCCGACGTTTCCGCGGACGATGCCCTAACGAAAGGCGTCGTTCAGATACGTTCAGGAGGTCGTGCGGATGTGATTGCAGGTCCTCGAGGGGAGTATGCGAGCCCGTTTCGTCCGCAGTAGCGCTTCCACGTGCTGGGGCTCCAGCCTGTCAACCTGGCACCGCCCGTGCGTGGGCACGACGTGGGGCTCGAGCTGCTCCCGGTAGCGGACCAGATCTTCGTTCGGACCTCGCGGGGTCTGCAGCCACCGCCTGACGGGCTAACGGTGGGTGGGCGCTCGTCCGCGCCTGAAGGAAAGGTCACCTCGAGCTTTGCGGCCAGCGCCTCGATCAGCTTCGTCCGGGCCTCCTGGTGAGCGGGGCACCGGTAGTTCAGGGGCGACGGGTGGCGGGTGTACGATCGTACAAACGTTCCTATCGCACAGGAGCCAGGGCCGGAGCTCACGGAGATCAGCCATGAAGAGGATGACACTTCAATTTCGGAAGGAGAAGGAGACGAAGGGCACCTTCCGCTACACGGAGGTGGAGGCGAATGCCGGCGCCGCTGTCGTCGGCAGCATTTACATCAAGAAGGCGGCGCTGGGGTCAGCGGCTCCTGAGAAGCTGCGGGTAACCGTCGAGGACGGCGGCGCCTGATCCCAGGGGCCATGGTGCGCTGTCGTCGGACGGTGACCAAGCCGGATGCGGCATGCGATGGTTCGGACTTCACCAAATCTGCAAGTTGTTCGGAGGTGAGCTGGACGTCCGGGGTCCCGGTGCGTATTCCGGTGAATCCGGTCACCCATTCCGGGTGAAAGCGATCACGCAATCCGGGCCATCCGGTCAGGCGTGAGCTTCGGAGCAGGGGATAGCGGCCGCTGGTCAAGAAACGGACGTGCTGAGATGGCCATAGCGGGCCGGGGACAAGGTCCGAGTCATCTGATACCCGGAGTGTCGGGGGGTTGCGAGGGATCCTGGTCGGTTTCGGGGTCGCGCCGTCGCATGGAAGGTCCGGTGAGCTGGATGCGATGGGCGCGATGGAGGAGGCGGTCGAGGATGGCCTCCGCCAGGGTGGGGTCGGCCATCGCGGCGTGCCAGTGGTCGACGGGCATCTGGCTGGAGACCAGAGTCGAGCGCAGCTGCGCACGGTCCTCCACCACTTCGAGCAGGTCACGGCACTGCTCGACCGAGGCAGGGGTGAGGAGGAAATCGTCGAGGACCAGGAGCTCGGCACGCCGGAGCGTCGCGAGGAGCCGCACTTAGCGTCCGTCGGCGCGTCCGAAAGCGAGGTCGTCGAGCAGTCGTGGGGTGCGGGCGTAGAGGGCGGAGTGGTTCTGGCGGATGGCTGAGTGGGCCATGGCGCAGGCGAGGAACGACTTGCCGCATCCGGTGGCGCCGGTGATGATCAGGTTCTGCTGGCGCGTGACCCAGCCGGCGTTGGCGAGGCTGAGCACGGTGGCCCGGTCGAGCCCCCGTGGTGTGCGGAAGTCGATCTCTTCAACAGCGGCCTTGTAGCGCAACTTGGCGGCCTTGAGTCGGGTCTGGATGCGTCTGGACTCGCGCCAGTCGACCTCGCGGTCGACGAGAAGACCGAAGCGGTCCTCGCAGGTGAGGTCGGCGTAGGGGCCGGGGTTGTCGAGCTGCTCACGGAAGGCGGCGGCCATGGCGCCGAGCCCGATCGGCTCGAGCTTGGCGATGGTGGGCTGGATGTGCATCAGGCTTCCTTCTGGTTGCAGTAGTAGTCGGGGCCGCGCAGGTTGGCATGGGTCGGCGGCGCCGGGAGCAGCGACAACTGAGCTGGGGGCAGCGGCAGGAGGTCGCGGTTCTCGGCCAGGATCGATTTGACCGCGGTATAGGACGGCACGCTGCTGATGGCGAGGACACGGGCGCAGGCGTTGTTCAGGCGCACTGAGCCATAGCGCTTGTCCAGATTCATCACGCCGAGCGAGCTGCGGTAGCCGTGCTCGGGATGTGGTCGGGCATCGAGGATGGCCTCGACCACCCCGGCCACCGAGGGGCCCTTGTCGGCCGCCCACTCGATCATGCGGCTGGGGGTCCACTCGAGGTGGGCGCGATGAGATGCCGGCCGGTGATCTGCCTTGGTGATGAAGCGCTGCTTGCCGTAGGCGCGGAGGTGGGAGGCAACACGCTGTCCGCGGTGGTGGATCTCGACCGTGGACTGCGAGCTCCAGAGCTCGACCTTCTCCTTGACCAGGCGGTAGGGGACGGAGTAGAAATGGCCCTCGAACTCGACGTGATAGTCGATGTTGACGGTGGCACGCTTGATGGTCTGGAACTCGTAGGGCTGGGTGGGGAGCGGCCGCAGCGCCGCCCGTTCCACTTCCTCGAAGAGGTCCTGGCGACTCGTCGGCATTCCCCGGAAGGCGCGCCGATTGATCTCGTCGACCCGTCCACGGATGGCGTCGTTGAGCTCTCCCAGACTGAAGAAGCGACGGTTGCGCAAGGGTGCGATCACCCACCTCTCGACCACCTGCACAGCGACTTCGACGGCGCCCTTGTCCCGGGCCTTTCCCGCCCTCGTGGGCAGGATGACGGTGTCGTACCTGCGCGCCAGCTCGAGGTAGGCGGGGTTGATGTCGGGGTCGTACCAGCAGGCGCGCGTCACCCCCGACTTCAGGTTGTCGGGCACCACCGCTTCGCTCACCCCGCCATACGAGGCGAAGGCGTGGACGTGCGCCATCAACCAGGACTCCAGATCTTGGCCCGGCGTCGCCTCCGCGTAGATGAGGCCGCTGGCGCCCAGCGCCGACACGAACACCTCGACCGGCACCGCCGACTTCCGCTCCGCCTCGTACCAGCTCATCCGCTCGCCGGAGAAGTCGACGAACAGCCGCTCGCCGCCGGCGTACTCCATCCGCAGCACCGGGTCACCGCACGACAGCCAGCGGTCGTAGTGGTAGCAGAACTGGCTGTACCCGAAGCCGTCCGGCTCTTGCTCCCGCCACTCCAGCCAGAGCAGCTTCAGTGTCACCCCCTTGGTCCGTTTGAGCTCCTGATTGACCGTCCGCCAGTCGGGAACCGGCCTGCTCGCCGCCATCGCCGCGCTCGGCGTCGGGAACAACGCCTCCCCTAGCGCGGGCTCGCTCATCTCCGGCGGCAGGGGCCAGCTCAGACCGGCCGCCTGGGCCCGGGCCAGGTACTCGCCCACCGTGGTCTGGCCGATACCGACACTCAGAGCGATCTCGCGATGGCTCAGGCCGGCGGCGCGAAGCCGTAACACTTCGCCGATCTTCCTCATGGACAATCTCCTCCTGGGCACGCGGAACCCTCCCTGCTGGGTGTCTGGCAACTTCCAGTAAGGAGACCGCGTGTCCACCCCTGCTCTGGGGGCATGCCCGCCAACGTCCGGCAATACGCCGGGTCTACGCGCCGCTGGCGGCGCTCAGGAGGTGTCTATTGCAGCCCTTCCGACGTGACCGGATTGCCCCGGATTGGGTGACCGCTTTCGCCCGGATTCCATGACCGCCTTGAACCGGATTCCGCAATCGTTCGTAATGGCGTGCATCCCGGCCAGGAAGCCGGTCGCCTATGGAGAGGGCCTTGCGGACGACGTCAGGGCGAGAGCACGGCATCCAGGTCCGCGAATGGGCTCGAAGCCGACCGACACCACCCTCGGCGATGAGATCCATCAAGGAACCCGCCGATGCGGTCTTGGCCGCGGGGTCGACCGCCTTCTTGCAGCCGTGAACCTCGTCGGTACTGGCGTCGCCTCTGAGTTCCGCGAGCAGCGACCGCATCCGAGCCTGAGGCGGTGAAGGAGTAGCTCGCTCGGAAGCAGGCCGAGATCGACAAGCTCGAGGCGCGCGGAAACCCCATTTCGACGCCCGCGTCGGTGCATTGGAGCTCGGCGAGCGTGAGCGACTACGGCAGCAGCACTCCCCGCATCAGCCGCTGGGTGGGGGCCGTTGGACGCCCCCGCCGCCGGGAACGGGGAGGGGATGGTGTTGAGGGGTGTCAGTTTGACAGCATCGCTGACAGCAGCGCGGACGGCCCCGCACGGCGTGGTAGGCCCTCTGACGGCGCGGATTGGAATTCGCACCGCGGGGCAAAGATGGCGTGCCGGGAGCTGTTAACCGCAGGGTTCACGGTCCCGGTCCGGCCCCGTGGACAGTTCGAATGTGTCCTACTCACGTCCGCCACGGATACCGTCTGCCACGATGGGGCACCAACTAGATACGGCCATTCAGTATGGCTAAATGTGCTAGCATCATTATCACAATGGCGAAGTATTCCGCCGAACAGCTGCGTCAGCTCCTGGATGAAGGCCACGCCATGCACAATGCCGACGGCGATCCCAGCTATCCCATCGATGACGACGAAGATTTGCGGCATGCGATCCGTGCCGTCGGCCGAGGGGACAAGTCTCCGGAAGCGATCCGACGCTACATCCGCGGTCGAGCCAAGGACATGAATAAGCTCGAGGAGATCCCCGAGACCTGGAAAGCGGACGGCACGCTGAAAGATTGAATATGTCCTAACGAGCGGGCGGCCGCAGGGGAGGGGGGGGCACGCGGGTTGGTCACAACCGCACAGGCACGGCGAACCCTGCTACACCCCCGCGCGACACCTTGAACCGGTGCCCCGAGATCAGAAGAGCGGTATGCGACACCACGCGACCTGGCCCGAAACCGCGCCATCATTTTCGGGACCGTGCGGCCCTGACGCCAACCATGACGCCAACCTGGGTGGGCGGCGGTGGACCGCCATGGACTCCCAGCACCCGCAACCATCACGCGGCAGTACCGCCGGAACCGCCATGGACCCCCAGGCGCCGAACTGGAAATGCCGTATCGGGGTTTTTTGGCTCTTCGGAATGTAGCGGGGTCCGAGGCACCTACCTCGAGGAAGTTAGCGACGAAGGCACCTCAAGCTTGAGGTTGTGAGACTACAAACCAGAAGCACCTTCGTCATCAGCGACGCTACCGAGATCCTCAAGGCCATGGTCGGCCTGAAGGATGTTCGCGTCCTCCATCTCGAGCGCCGTGGCGGCGAGGTGGAGCTCATGGTCGAACAAGCCCTGACCGAGGTGCGATGCCCTGCCTGCGGTGGCGCGGCACGGGTGAAGGAGCGTCCGGTGGTCCGCTATGTCGACCTTCCCGTCTACGGCACGCCGATGCACCTGGCCTGGCGCAAGCACCGCATGCACTGCCCCGACGAGCGGTGTTCGAAGGGGAGCTTCGTGCTCTCCGACCACCGCATCGCGGCCAAGAACTGCCGGCTCACGACGCGGACGGCGAAGTGGGCGACGGTCCTGGTCGGAGGGGGAAGGACCGTCTCCGAGGTGGCCTTTGAGCTGGGCTGTGACTGGCACACGGTGAACGAGGCCGTCACCACCTACGGGAGTGCGCTGTTGCAGGCGGACCGCCGACGGCTCAACCACACCAGCGCCATAGGCCTGGACGAGACCTCGTTCGTGCATCTCGCGGGCCACCGACAGCGTGACTACGCGACCACCGTGTGCGACGTCGAGCACCACCAGATCATCGATATCCTGCCCTCCCGCGAGTACGCCGCCGTCACCCGCTTCATCGTGAACCAGCCGCTCAGTTGGCGCCAGCGGATCCGCTTCGGCACCCTCGACATGTCGAGCGCCTACGCCGCCGTCTACTCGGCCGCCCTCCCCACCGCCACTCAGGTCGTCGACCCCTTCCACCTCATCGCCCTCGCCAACCGCTGCCTCGACCAGGTCCGCCGCCGCGTCCAGGCCGAACAGTTCGGCCATCGCGGCCGGCGGGGTGACCCGCTCTACCGAGCCCGCCGCGTGCTGCTCATGGGCGAGGAGCACCTCAGCCAGAAAGCGGCCACCAGGCTCGCCTCCCTGCTTCGACTCGGAGACCCCAACGCCGAGGTTGCATGCGCCTACCGGGTCAAGGAACGGCTCGTGAGTTCTATCGCTGTACCCGGCTCGAGGAGGCACGCACGATGCTGGCCGACCTCCAGGACCACTGTTGCCGGCGCGAGATGTCGACCGAGGTGCGGAGGCTGGGCGCGACCATCGGCGAGTGGTTCGAGAAGATCTGCAACTACCACCTCGCCAGGATGAGCAACGGCCCGACCGAGGCCCTCAACAACCTGATCAAGCGCATCAAAAGGATCGGGTTCGGGTTCCGCAACTTCCACAACTACCGCATCCGCGCCCTGCTCTACGCCGGCAAGCCGAACTGGCGCGTGCTTGGCTCGATCGTGGTCCGGTGAGACCGGCCTCCCCGTCAGATTCCGAAGAGCCGGTTTGTTCCCCGCCCGGACGTCCGCCAGCGAATTACCCCGACCGCCCAGAGGCTCGGCCCGGGGCCATGGCCTTCATGCGTGCCCCGGCCTCGGCGAGGTGGCGAGGAGATCACCGGCTTCGACCGACCCGTGAACGGCGTTGATCCAGCAAGAAACCCTACTCATCAAAAAACGAGTCATAACGTTAGTCATCTGAGTTCAATTGACGTGTGCGGTGCGCGGCTCGCTCATTGAGCTTAGGGCGGTGGGCCGCCTTTCGGAATCCAGACTGATAGCTTGACCGTACTCGAAGGAGGTGCGAGGGTGGCCGCTGTGGGATCTTGCGCAAATACCTGCGGGAGGTCCACGGCAGCTGTTTGCTCCCTAGCTACTTCGCCAGTCAGGCCTACCCGCTCGAAAGCGGCGATCGCCTCCTCCGGGGTCAGCAAGACCACGTTAGGAACTGGAGTGGTACCGCCGGGCTCAACCGTCTGCGATGTGGGCGGGTAGAGCGGCTTCAGCCAGTTCGAGGTTTCGGCGTTCAGCGGCACGCTGTTGTAGCCGGCGCTGAGGACGAACGTGCCGACCTGGTTCCCCCATCCGCCGACGTTGATCGTCACGGCCAAGGTCTGGCCCGGCGCCAGCAGATTGTCGGATTGAGCCGCCCACGAGCTGTCGAAACTCGCGCTGCCGTCGGGTGCGTCAATTTCGATCCCGAGCGATTGGTAGTGGGCCTGGAACTCGCCGTAATTCTGCACCGAGAAGCTGTCGGTGAGCTCGAAGCTGCCCTGCTGGGGGGTCACGTTCAGCGCTTGCGGCGACGCGATGCCGATGTCCTGGCCGTAGGACGGCACCTGGCTCTGGTAGCCGTCCGACACCAGAAGGCCTTCCCAGTTCCCGCTGTTGCCGTTCGGCAGGGGGCCGCCGTTCGCCAGGGTTTCCACGATCTTTCCGGGGTTTTGCGGGTCGACGGTCAACATGCATCCCTGGTCGTGGATGCGGTTGTCATAGACGTAGATCCGTGTCGTGCCGCGAACAACGGCGTAGCCGTAGGCCACCACCTGGTGGCTCTCCCCGATATGGCTGATGTCGCTGTCATAGATCAAGCCGATGGGTGCTGGCAGTCCCTTGTCCAGAAAGTCCTTGATGAGGTGCGGCAGCTCCTGATTGGTCATGCCCGCGGGGCCACCGCCGGGGCAGGCGAAGGCCTCGTGCAGCTGGCCGTAAATCCAGCCGTCCACCCCGCCCAGAATGACACCGAGGAGCCCGCCGTCCAACACCAGGCCAAACGCGGCGGCAACCGCCGCGTCGAGGTCGGGATAGATGCAGGACCATTTGCCGAAGTTGTCGGTGTAGGTGTCGATCAGCCGATTGAAGATCATCGATCGCAGTCGGCCGTCGGGCGGGCAGGTCAGCGCGGAGTCGCCGAAGTCTCCCGTCCGGTGCGTCGGGATCGGCATGCCATTGAAGTAATAGTCGAGAGACGAATAGGCCATGCCACCGCACAGTCCGTAGGTTGTGACGAGGCCGCCGAACAAATGATTGACGAAATCGTTGTCGAAGTGCCAACCATGCCGGCCCGCCACGAAGCTGGTCATGACTCCAACGCCGACCGCCGCGTAGATCCGATTCTCGCCGGCGGCGTTCGGGCCGGCGAAAAGAGACTGGAAGCCTTGCCATCCACCGAGTCCGACGATGACCGCGTCGGTGACGTTGCCAGGCGTTCCATTGTCTTGGAATGACTTCAGCTGGCCCCCGTCGGTCACGGCGTAGATCTGGTTATCGCCGGCGTCATTCCGGCCGGCGAAGAGGAACTGGGGGAATTGCCACCCGTCGGACCCGACGATGACCGGGTCGGAGACGTTGCCGGGGGTTCCGCTGTCTCCATAGGACAGCAGCTCGCCCTGCGGGGTCACGGCGTAGATCCGGTTTTCGCCGACGGCGTTCGCGCCGGCGAAGAGGAACAGGAAGTCCTGCCACCCGCCGCGTCCGACGATCACCGGGTCGGAGACATTGCCGGTCGTTCCACTGTCTCCGTAGGACCGCAACTCGCCCTGCGGGGTCACCGCGTAGATCCGGTTTTCGCCTGCGGCGTTCGCGCCGGCGAAGAGGAACAGGAAGTCCTGCCATCCGCCGAGTCCGACGATCACCGGGTCGGAGACGTTGCCGGGCGTTCCGCTGTCTCCGTAGGAGAGCAGCTCGCCCTGCGGGTTCACGGCGTAGATCCGGTTCTCCCCGGCGGCGTTCTGGCCGGCGAAGAGGAACAGGAAGTCTTGCCACCCGGCGAGCCCGACCGTGACCGGGTCGGAGACGTTGCCGGGCGTTCCGCTGTCTCCGTAGGAGAGCAGCTGCCCGGGATCGCCGACATCCGCGGTTTTCAGGTCCTTCCCGAGCACCCCATCACCTGCCCGCTGCATTGTCCTGCCAAGTTCCGTTCGAGTAGACCCGGCCGGCGAAGTAGGTTCGCCAATCGGCATGCTCAACTCCCAATCCTAGGGGACCATGGGCTCGTTAACAAGTACAATTCGGCGGTTTCCCGGACGCATGGGCGCGGCGCTCGAAGCGCCGAGCAGGTGTTGGTCGTCGTCCGCTGAGGTGAAGCCGTTGGGTCGCTTGTCTCGGTGCACGCCTGGCGCCACCGTGCATCGTCGCCAGGTGGGCGCAGTTGTCTCGCAAGCAGAAACGGCAAACGGTCAACCCTCGAATGGGAACCCCAGTTGATCGTCGTCCTTGAGCTCGGGCGACCCCGGCAGAGTCGAGGCGAGCGGCCCGACCACATCTCTCCGCGGCTCCTCTCCCGGGCGTCACGACATCTGCTGCGTCCGACTCCAAGGAAGAGGTGCTAATGAGTAGATCACCAGCAACTCCGCTCCTAATGAACTCGAATCACCGGTTTGGGCACTCGGATATTCCAGCACTTCCTTGGTAACGAAGAGGTCTGGGCGCCGTCTCGGGCGTCGATGCGAAGCCGAGCCGCTCGGCGTCCTGGACTACCGTCGCCAGCGCTCCCAGGTCAGACCTTCCTGGGCCTCGACCAGACTGATTGAACTCGTGGACGGCCGCTGGATCTCCCCGAACTAAGCCTGCCAGACCCTTCTAGCCCTTGATCCACGAATCCCCCAAGGCCCCTGCCAGACGCCAGCCGCGCAACTGACGGCAACGCCGATGGCAGGCCAACGACGAGGACACTCTCTAACGGATGCGCGACGAACCAGCCGATCTCAAATGGTACCTCGGCGGACCATCCAGTGCCGAACTGGAAATGCCGCATCTATGTGGTCGTAGACAGATCCAACGCGTTGGCGAGCTGGTCGCGCGATGTGATACCGAGCTTCCCGTAGCTGCTGCCAAGGTGGGTCGCAACCGTCTTCGTGGTGATGAAGAGGGCCTGTGCGATGTCTCGGTTAGAGCGGCCCTCGGCGGCGAGCCGAGCGACTCTAAGCTCGCTTGGCGTGAGAGCTTCCACGCCGCGAAGACGAGCGCGGCTCCAGCCGCCAACAGTTCCGCCTGTACCCGTTCTATGAGGAGCACTGCCCCGCAGCGCGCAGCGATCTCAAGCGCCTCCCGAAGCGGTTCCCGTGACTCAACGCGATGCCCTCGGCGCCTGAGGGTGCTCCCGAGGTCCGCCAGAGATCGGGCCAGGTCCAGCGGCGCTGGCCACCCCTCTAAAGCAGTGACGGACGCCCGAAGCAAGTCGGCGGAATTCCCGCGATCCTGCCCAGCGAGGGTACGAAGGGCGATGCCGATCGCCCTCGGAATACAGGAGCGGCGGGCGTTTGCGAGGTTTTCCTGCGCTAGCTGCCGTGCCTCCTCAGGACAGTCCTGGATCAATGCGGACGCGAGTGAGGCTCGCCAGTGGTAATTGAGTGGGTTCCGCAGCCTGTAGGCTTCGCACACACTGCCAGCTGTTCGAAGGTCCTCAACCCCGCGCTGTTGCCGACCCTGGGCCCAGCGAAAGCGCCCGCGGACCTCTAGGGTGTAGCCCTGTATCCCTGGATCTACGATCAGGCTTACGCCCTCGATTAATTCGGATGCCTCGGCCTGCCGCCCCCGCTCGAAGAGAATTTCGGCGAGGTCCGTCTCGGCCATTGGCACGAAGAAGGGAAAGTACTGCTGACTGAACTCGAGAGCGGCCAAGACATCAGCCTCGGCCTCGGCGAGGAGACCCATATGCATCTCGGCACGTGCCTTGAAATCCAGTACGGGGATCGCGGCCATTTGGGGGAGGCCGTGAGCAAGACCTCTCCCATCACGGTGTCGCACAGGTCCGCCGCTCGATCAAGCTCGTCGATGCCAAGAAGCGCCAAGATTGACCCGTAGGGAGCCAAGAAGTCGCGCTCATTGTGCCTGAAGAGCAGATTCTTCCCGAAATTAGGTCCGACCAAGGGCAGCACCTCGTCTCGCCTGCCCTCGCGGAACGAGAGTAGGTACGCGAGCGTCTCTTGCGCGAGTTCAGCGGTCGGTGTGCCACCATGTGCCACCTCTCGCAATCGTCGATAGTGGCTGTCGAGTGACGGCAAGGTCTGTGAGATCAAGTAGATCTCGAACCTCTCGGCCGCCTCCTCATCGCAGCGCCGGAACTCTTCGACGGCCTGTTCTAAGAGGTCCCGGCCGCCGGCCTGGTCGCCCTGGGCGAGGACGCTATGCGCGAGATCGCCCAAGATGGTGGCTCGAGCCGCTTGGTCAGTCGTAGCGTTCAGCGCCTCTCCCAGATCGCGTGTGGCCATGGGGTCCCCGGCAAGAACCTCGGCTCTGCCGAGCTCAGCTAGCACGGCTGTCCGCTGCGCCCCACCCGCGTCCTCGGCGAGGGCCCTTCGAAGATACGAGACGGCGACTTCGGCCGCTCCTCGGCGCAGCGCTATCGGCGCGGCCGCCCTGAGGCACTCGATCGTCTCCCCATCGATTCCTGCATCGCAGCGCAGCAGGTGGGCTGCCACCGCCTCCGGATCCGCTCCCACTGAGCGGAGAATCTCCCCGGCCCGCCGATGCATCTCCTGGCGGGTCCCCTGCGGGAGGTGGTCGTAGACGGCCGCCCGCAGCAGGGGGTGCGCAAAGCGGGGCCGCCGCTCGGACGCGAGGATGTCCGCTCCGAACAGGTCGTCGGCCACCTCTGCCGCACGCCCCGGCTCCATGTCGGCGAGCCGGGCGGCAAGCCGCAACTCCGTCCCATCTCCAATCACGGCGACCGCGCTTGCCAATCGCTTGGCCTCGTCCCCCAGCAAGTTCAGGTCTCTCTGAACCCGACGGGCGATCGCGTCTGGAGCTCTCTTCTCGAGATTCGCAGCCGATGCGCTTGTCGGTTCAACCCTGTTCGCCCACAGCTCTCGGAGCAACTCGTTCAGCCCCAGCGGGTCGCCGGCTGTAGCCCGCAGGCAGGCCAGGGTGAAGATGGGGTCCGGGTCAGTGCCGAGCGTGGTTCGGACCAGCGTTGGCGACAGACCCATCCCCCAGCGATCCGACCGCGAGTATCCGGACCCGCGGATGTGCCAGGATGGTTGTCAGCACGTCGCCTTCGACGCCGGACTGCGCCGGTCTGGTCGCGATCGCCACTAGGATCGGGAGACCTTCGAGCCGGTTGAGAAGGTAGGCCAGCCACCGCAGCGAGGCGAGATCCGCCCAGTGGGCATCGTCGACCACCAGCAAGAGCGGGGTCGGGGCAGAGAGGTTCGCCGCGAGCCAGTAGAGCCCGTGGAGAGCGGCAAACTGATCTGAGGCCGCCTGGGCTCCTCCCATGTCCAGCAGCGGCTCCGCAAGGGCGGCAGCGCCTTCCAGGACGCGGGCGCGCTGGTCCTTGCTCAGGCTGGCGATCGTCGGCTCGGAGAGCTGACGGACGACGCCAAACGCAAAATCCCGCTCCAACTCGCTCCCGAGCGCCGAACAGATCGTCAGTCCCGCCGCCTCTGCCCTCTGCCGGATTTCGGCAAGTAAGGCGCTCTTGCCCATCCCCGCGCGACCCTCGAGTACGAGGAAGGAGCCCTGTTCAGCGGTAATGGCAGCCATACACGCGTCGACCTCCGCTAGCTCGCGGCTCCGCTCCAGCAGTCTGCCGGGGCCTCCTCAAGGCTCCCTCTCTAGCCATCTCGCAGTGGGGGGGAGCGTACATCGCTTGAGTCCCAAATCTGCGACTTCCCTTCTCAAAAAATCAGACCCCTCTTCCGATGACGCATCGCCCAGCTCGGCGGCACGATTCCCACATAGGAGGTTTGATCGAGATGTTTTTTCACGATCCGGATACCAATGCCGAGCCGTTCTTGCTTCATGGACGAGGGCCACAGGCGGACTGGGATCGGCTAGCTCGCTCGCCCGTGCGAACCCACGAGAGGCATATTGGGCATGCTCGCCGAGCGCTCGCAAACGCTCTTTTTCGGCTCGGCGCCATTGTGTCCGGTGACTACGAGCTACTCCACTCTTGGTAGCTGGAGCACTGCGCCTGGAGCGCGGTCAGGAGTCATGGACATCAAACCAACCCCCGCTGCTCACGTGGGAGCCGCCGGCTACCAGACAGCCGGGGCGGTGGTTGAGGACCGCGCGCACTTATCGCAAGCTATTTCCGCACGCCTTCGAGCAGCTAACGGTGTGCCATCCGTGTGCCATACGGTTCCTCACCTGCCAAACACCGGCCGTAACCTCCGGCCGAGAGCGCAGATCAAACGAAGCTCAGCAGCACGGGGCACACCGCCCGTTCTGAACTCGAATACCGTTACGGCGTACGAGGGTCCAACTTGACCGCACGCAGATCGAGAAAGCATTCGAGCGCCTTCCGCATCTTCGTCGGCTGCTCCCCGGAGATCTCGATACCGCGGCCGCCCAGGAAGGCACGGACCTCGGCGGCGAGCTGGGAATGCCTCACCGGTTCGCTGCGGGTCGAGCGCTTCAACACCCGCTGGCCGTCCGGATAGATCCACATCTCGGCGACCAGGCGGCAGCGCGCGAGCTCCTCGGGCACGACATCTGTCGGCCGGAATACTCTTCCGCGAACGCCGCGTCGATCCACCTCCAGGGAGCTGCGGATCGCGGAGATCGACCGCGGCACCGGGTGATCCAGATCTAGCGCTGCTGGACCGCGACGCGCCGCTGGCGCCGCCTCCGCAATTCTCTAGCCGTCCGCACCCCCACGATCGCGAAGTACCACGCGCCGGGGAGCCAGAGGAGGAAGTCGGGCACGATCAACGCCAGCAGCACGGAGATGAGGCCAACCGACGCGATGAGCCACTGGTCCTCGATCCAGCCCCGGGTCATGACCCGCTCGAAGCTGGTCAGCTGCAGCCGATCAGCCTGGCGGAGCCCGTTCAGGTAGAGCAATCCGATCAGCAGGAAGACGGCGAAAAATCCAAGCCCGTAAATGACGTAGAGACCGCGCGCCTCGAAGGCACTCTCCGGCCGCTGCAGGATCAGCGTCGAAAACATGAACTTTAGGGGGCACACGTAGATAAGCACCACGAATAGCAGCGCCATATTCAGTACCACCGTCCGGCCGTCCTCGACGCCGAACCGCCGATAGAAGCGGTACTGCGTGTACCAGATATAGGCGAGCATCGTGAAGGTGATTGCGAACACGGGTACCCCGCCATCAGCCGCAGCAGCTGCGCGAAAGAGCCGGGTACCTCAAGGGAAATCACCAGTAGGGTGACGGCGAAACCGAATGAGCAGTCACTGAACCCTTCCAGACGGGTGATCTCGCGCCCGCGCTCACGGAAACGCAGCGCGACCTGCTCCGTCCCGAGTTCTCCTTCTGCCATCGCGAGGAGGATAGCCGGAATATCTTGGTGACCCGCTCGGCGCCGGCACACGCCGGGACTGACGGCGAGGCCGGGTCAAGCCGTCCGCGTGGCGACGGGGAGGGAGGGCCAACTCCGAAGGACGCCCGCGCTGGGAGGTCACGAGGGAGGTCACGGCCTCCGCGGTGAGCCCCACCACCAGCCGACAGCCGACAACACCAAATCAGCGCAGGCCGAACTCCGGGATGGCACCGAATGACACCCCACGGGCCACCGCAGATGCCTGCCCGCATCTTTCGGGACCGTGCGCCTACCCGACCAAGCGCGCCCGCCTCCTGCTTCCTGGCGTTGTGCCGCCAAGGGCTGCTGCGGGGTGGACGCCGAACACGCGGGGACGCCTGGATTGCTCACGTGTAGCAGCCGGGGCCAACGATGCGGGTGACCCTCGCGACCAAAGCGAAGAGCAACGAGGAGGAGACCGATGACCAGCAAGACCACCACGGCAGGGTCCGACGCCGACCGGCAGGCCGTTTCTTGACGTCCTAGCGTGCTTGTACCGGGCGTGGGAAGCCGGCGACGCCGAAACGTTCGCGGCCGACCACACCGAGGACGCCAGCGTGATCCAGCCCGGCGTCTACAAGAAGGACCGTGAGGAGATCCGCACCAGTATGGCTGCGGCGTTCGCGGGCCCGCTCAACGGGTCGCGGGTGGTTGCCCGACCGGTGAACGTCCGCTTTCTTTCTGGCGACGCGGCCATCGGGGTCAGCGAGGACGGGATCATCTTCCCGTGGGCAGAACGCCGTCGCAAGCGAGCGCCTGGTGCGCACGACCTAGCTGCTGGTCAGGCGCGACGGCGGCTGGCATAGCCTCCTACCCGACAACTAAAGTGGCGTCTTCCGGGTCCAAATGAAGCGGTATGGCATGGACGCCTGAACGGGAAGGAGTCTCGACGATGACGCTGTATGTGGCCTTGTGCTACTACGACCGGGACCACCAATGGGACTCGGTGCCGGATATGGAGTCCACCCCCGAGTACACGGAGTTCGCCCGGCGGGCTACCGAGGCCGGGGTCATGCGCGGCGGCGAAGCCCTGTACTCGGTGACCATGTCGACCACCATTACGGTCTCGGGCGGCAAGGGCGGGGACGTCCTGGTGACCGACGGCCCTTACGCTGAGGCGAAGGAGGTCTTGGCCGGGTACTTCCTGCTGGACGCGGCTGACCTGGACGAGGCCATCGCGTGGGCGGCGCAGATCCCGGCCGCCTGGCGGGGGAAGGTCGAGCTTCGCCCGGTAGCGCCAGCTCACGCCTAGGCACTCCGGCATGGACGCCACCGGCACTCTGGTCGAGGTGCTGAAAGGAGAAGGTCCCAGGGTGCTGGCGACGCTGGCCAGGACCATCGGCGACCTGGCCGTCGCGGAGGACGCGCTCTCCGAGGCCACGATCACCGCCCTGGATGCCTGGCCCAGAACGGGGATCCCTGACAACCCGCGCGCCTGGCTGGCGGTGGTGGCCTGCCGCAAGGCGCTTGACCTGCTGCGACGCGAGTCAGCTCGGGCGGCCAAGGAGGCCGCCGCGTTCCGGTGGGGAACAGGCGCCACACCGGACCCGATCGAGGAGGCGATCGAGGCAATAGAGCCAGAGACGTCTCTGCGCGACGACATGCTGCGCCTGATCTTCACCTGCTGCCACCCGGCGCTTGGCCGTGAGGCCCAGGTGGCGCTCTCACTGCGCACCCTGGCCCGCCTCGAGGTGCCGGCTATCGCCCGCGCCTTCCTGGTGCCTGAGGCCACCATGGCCAAGCGCCTGGTGCGGGCCCGCTCCAAGATCGCCACGGCCCGCATCCCCTACGCGATCCCCGCCGACCCCGAGCTTCCCGGCCGGCTGGCCGCGGTGCTGGCGGTGGTGTACCTGATCGCCACCGAGGCCCACGCCCCGACCGGCGGGAACGCTGTGGCTCGGGTCGATCTCGAGGCCGAGGCGATCCGGCTGTCTCGCTTGCTGGCCAGCCTGATGCCCGGCCAACCCGAGGCATTGTCCCTGCTTGCCCTGTTGCTGCTGACTTCGGCCCGCACCCCCGCCCGCACCGACGCCGAGGGTAACCCGGTGACCCTGTGCGACCAGGACCGCACCCGCTGGAACCGAGCCGCGATCGCCGAGGGGTCGGCGTGGCTGTCCGAGGCGGTGACCCGGTCCGGCGGGGTCGCCGGGCCCTATCAGATCCAGGCTCACCTTGCCGCGGCCCACTCGACCGCTTTCAGCTGGCAGGAGACGGACTGGGACCGGATCGTCGGCCTCTACGACTTGCTCGGGTCAATCACCGCCAGCCCGGTGGTGGCGCTCAACCGGGCGGTCGCGGTTACCGAGCGCGACGGCCCCGAGGTGGGATTGGCTGCCCTGAAGACTATCGCCGGCCTGGAGTACTCCCATCTGTGGCACGCCGCCCTGGCGGACAACCTGTGCCGGCTCGGCCGCGCGAGCGACGCGGCCGGAGAACTTCACGCCGCGGTGACCCTGGCGCCCAGCGAGGTCGAACAGCACCTCCTGCAGAGCCGTCTGCGCAAGGTGCGGTCCAAGCTCGGCTGACCGCGTTCTGGTCTCTCGTTTTCCTTGCCTGGCTTTTTCCTCGGATATGTCCTGTGCCCGCTCCACCGTTCGTCCTTTTGGTGCAAGAGCAGTCCCCGATCTCGCGGATCGCCCAGGGAAGGAGAAGCAGATGACTGGCAGCACCAAGCAGACTCGGGCGCCGGGCGTCAGATCCGGTACCCATCTGAGTTCACGAGGAGGCTCCACTATGACCGACGAAACCATCAGCGCGACCACGATCATCAACGCCCCCGCCGAGGCGATCTTCGGGGTCCTCGCCGACCCCGCTACGCACGCCGCGATTGACGGTACCGGGTGGGTCCGCGAGCCCCTCGACAGCCAGCACCTGACGGAGAGGGGCCAGGTGTTCCGGATGGCCATGTACAACGACAACGCCCCCGGCGGCCACTACCGGATGGCCAACCGGGTGCAAGTGTTCGACCCGCCACGCGCCATCTCCTGGGAGCCGGGTATGGACACGGGCGATGGCGGCCCGCAGATCATCGGCCACATCTGGCGTTACGACCTGGCCCCTGGCGGATCATCCGGGACCGAGGTCACCCTCTCCTATGACTGGTCGGCAGTCCCCGACCCTCTCCGCCAGCGACTCCCATTCCCATTCCCCCCGTTTGCCCCAGATCATCTGACCAACTCGCTGGCCCACCTCGCCGAACTGGTCACCGCGTAACCAGCCAGCAAGCAGGTCCCGGCCGCCGGCAACCCCGGAACAACCCGATCAGGGGTCGATCCCGACCCAACCGATTTCCATGTAGGGAATCGGTTGGGGGGCAACGCGGTGGGTCACGGTCGCAAAGGCACGGCAAGCCTCGCCGGGCCCCCGCACGACACGTCATGTGGCTGCTCCGAGATCGGAGCAACAGCGCGCGACAACACACGAACCTTCCCGGACCCGCGCCACCATTTTGCGGGACCGTGCACGATCTCCCTCACCGGTCGAATGACCGCCACAGCCCCCGGTGGCCGGGCTCCGTGTCGACCTCTAGCTCATGGCCGACAAGATCCGGCTGCCGCCGCGCGCCAGTGCAGCAATGGGTACAGCAGCGAGCTCGGGAGCAGCCGGTACGGCCAGGGACCAGTTGAACTCTCGGAGCCCACCGGCGCCCACCTGGAATTCGGCCCGCCAGGCACTCATAATCCTCTGGTCGTTGGTTCGATCCCTGCCGGGCCCACCACCAGTTTTGAATTCAATACTCGGATAAGAACGTCCGAGTTACGACCTCAGGCCGCGGTCGTGACGGCAAATCTGACGCCAGTTTGGTTACCCGTGGTCCGGCGGATTGTCCGGTTGCTCGTCGCTGGGCGCCGTCAGATGCACGCGCTCGTCTCTCTCGATGGACGCCAGCAGACGCGTCAGCGAGAGCGAGATAACGTCCGTTTGCGATCGACCTGGCAGACGGGTTCGCAGCCGCGTCATGTGCTCTAGATCCTGGTCGGATAGTCGGAAGCTCCGGGATTTGGTCGGCAATTCGCCGTTCATTCTGAACCGTGGCGCGTTTGGTACACCTGTTTGTATCTTGAAAGTAGCGCGAAAAGTAGTGAAATCGCGTGACGATGGAATCGTAGTGAGCTGCCTGGAAAGAAGTCAAGCCAGCCTCGAGGGTCCGATGCTCCGCCAGCTCTATCGCCAATGTAAGCCTCGGTTTGCGAAATCGTCACACGGCCAGGGCGACGGCTGCCATCCGGTCGCGCAAGCTCATAGGCTGCGTGGTTTCCTGCACCGGGGCCCCCCAGTTCCCGCGGGCCAGCTCATCGATGAAGCCTAGCATCCGCGTCACCGAGATGTCCCCGACGCCCTGGAGGCCCTCGAAGTATCCCAACGAGCCGCCCTGGACGAGTGCACCCGCCAGCTCCCGCATTGACCAGTTGCCGGTTGCCAGCGATCCATCCGCCAGCGTCGGATTCGGCAGCGGCGCCTCCCCGGCCAGTGCGCGCAAGTTCTGGATGACCGACCAGAGGTGATCGCCGCCCTTGAGCAGGAAGATCGTCTTCCAACGCGCCAGCGTGCCCAGGATGATCCGATTCTGAACCCAGGGCACCGTCCACAGGCGAATGATCTGTTCCTGGTTGGTGGGACTGGAGAAGACCGGTTGGAAATCGGCGACCATGCTCTCGGTGTTGACGAGGTCGACCAGGCAAGATGGCGTCTTGTCCCCGACCGGGATCGGCAACGTGGTGTTGTAGTCGCCGTACACCGGATAAGCGTCGGCGGCGCCATAGACGCCGTTCCAGAGGTTGCCGCTGCTCGGCACCTGGGCGGTGATGTCTGGTACCGAGCCACCCCAGAAGAGCGCAGGGTCGACGAACGCATGCCCGCCGACGACGGCCGAGATGAACCAGAGGAAGCTGGTGATGTCGCCCGCCGCGGGCAGATGGGACTTGCCGATGCCGTTGGCGAGCAGCTCGAACTGGGACTCAAGAAAGCTTGCGTAGTTCGTCAGATCGCTCTTGAATTCAGTCACGTAGTCCTTCAGCGTCGGCAGGGTGGGGTCGATTACGTTGGCCACCGATTCCAGGGTCAGGTAGCTCTCGATTCCGGTGAGCAGGAACGGCAACGTAGAAATGGGATCCAAAACCATTTGCGAAGGGTCCCCCCCGAGCGCTGGTCCTGCGGCGGGTTGCGGAAAGGTTCCGAACCAGCCCGTGATCAAGCCGGCGCTCCAGGACCCCGGGGGCACCGCGCCTTGATGTGGATAGGGGACGGTGCCGATCTGGAGGACCTGGTCTTCGACCAGGGGACGCTCCCAGTAGACCTGGGCCTCCATCTGCGGTGTGATTGGAGGCACAAGGCTGTTGACGAAGGCCAGGCCATGGTTGTGATAGTCGGCGGCGCCGGCCTTCACATCCTTCCCCCGGTTCCCTCACTGACCAGGTTGTCCAGGTCGGTACCGAGTCCTCCGGTTGGCGAATCCCAGTTGCTCATGATCCCCTGGCGGTTGGCCTGCCAATAGGTGGCTAGCTGTTCCTGCTGAATGTTTTGGATCGTCTGGGCGAGCTGCGCGAGCTCGGCGGCTTCGCTGGTGCCGGACGAGGAATCGGCCGTCAACACGGCCAGGATCGCCGACAGGGTGAGCACGATGATCGCCCCGATTCCGGCCGTGGTCGCGCCGGCCGACGCCGTCAGCTCTGCGGCCAGACCGGGACTTATGTCGCCGGCCGCTTGCCCTGCCGCGACCGCACCGATCGCGGTCTCCGCCGCCGATTGCCCGAGCGGTCCGGCGGCGGTGCCGAGCAGTTGCGCGTAGTCCGCCGCCGAGCTCACCACTCCGCTGATCTGAGCGAAGAAACCAGGCTGGGACTGCAGCGCGGCTGCCTGAGGCGGGGGCAATTGATTGAGGATCTCCTGGATCAGTTGGGCTGTCACGTCTGCGGTCGTCGACGCAGGTGGCTTCGGTGGCTGCGGTTTCGGTGAGGGTGCTGGCGGCCTGGGAGTGCTCACTGCAGGACAACCAAAATGGGCGCCTGCGCCCTGCCCTGCGGGACGTCCGCCAGCGCCTTCCCCACGATGGCGCCGAAGGCACGACTCGCATCGGAGGCCTTCATCGCGTGCCCGGGCGTCGGCGACGTGGTGAGTAGATCACCAACTTCGACCGGCGCATAGTCCGCGTCGATCCAGCAGAAAACCCTTCCCATCAATGCGATCGGCGCTCGCGGTCCCTCCGGCACCCGTCGGTGACCGAGCACCAACCCGGGACGTAAGTCGCCGGCGCCGGAGACCACTCCTGCCGCTCGCTTGTCATAGGCACAGCTGCACGGCTCCAGGCACCCTCCAGGCCTCAGCACCATCACCGTTCCTGGCCCCGCCTCGGACCCGCTCGAGAGATCGAACTCCTCGGCGCAGTCCTGGCTGTTATTAGTGAGGATAAGGTCGACGTCCACGGTCAGGGTGCCGGTGCAGTTGTGGTTTCCATTCACCTGCAGCGTGCCATCGATGACGGCAGCAAGTCCACCACCGGTAGCGTGCAGCGCGGTGCCGGTTGCGGAGTATGCGTCAACTCCGTAGCCGGTGTTGCTGTGCCCCGCCACGCCGTTTCCCGATCCAGAGTGACCGCCGAAGACGCCGCTGTGCTGGTTGCTGGTGGTCGTTCCGCTGACTCCGTCCCAGCCCCCGCTCGACCCCTGCACGCCGATCTGATTGCTGCTGGTACCGGACACCGCCACCCCGCTCATGGCGTTTCCGACCACGGCCTTCCCGCTCGACGTAGCTACCCCCTGGACGGCCGAGCCAACGTCAGTCTGGCCGTAAACGCCAGTCCCGCTGTCGCCCCAGTGGTCGCTCCCGTACGCATCACCTCGGATGGCCACGCCGCCATCGGTGAGCGTGACGTAGAACGCGTTCTCGCCCGCTCCGCCCAAGACCGCCGATTCACCCTTTGCCGAATACGGCAACGTCAAACTGTTGCTCATCCTTTACGGCCTCCTGGGTTTCTTCCAACCGCATCTGGTGCCAACCCTTTGCGCCCGTAAGCTTGGAACCAGGCGCGGGGTCGGCGAGTCGGGAAGCGATGACTTTGGCCACATTGTGGCATGAGATCGGCCCGGATGGTGATCTCTGCCAGTTCTTCGCTCGGCCGCTGGGGCGGGGCCCGCTCGGCAGGATCGCGGGCCACGGTTTGGGTGGGTGGTTGCGCACCCCGCACGCACGCCCCCGGCAGTAATCTGTAGGTTAGTTAAGTTAATCTGGATGCTGAGAGTCACGGCCCAGGCATCAGTCCTCGCCCCAACCCCAATTTTGACAATTGGCGTCGCAATGAGCAATCGTAATATTGCTTCGGTCACCAGACCTCGACTCCGTCGTGGACTCCCGGCGCAGCTGATGAATGAAACCACCAGGTTGCGACGGGACCGCAACCATGACAACCACCCACCGGAGGGTTCCATTACTATCGATTGTCTCGTGAAGGAGTTCAGCAACCCGCGCCTCGCGCTCTTGATCTACCGAATCAAGCCACTGGCGCTGGTCCTCCGTAAGCTCGAAGTTTGTGGTCAGAAATCGCCGCCAGTCACGGACCATTTCATGTCCTTGACTTTTATCCGCGCCGGTCGTGAGGGCGTTAGCGCTTCGCACTGCTGCCAGGCCATCCAATCTTGGTTTCGCTATGTCTGCCATGATAAAAGACCTCCATGCTTAAGGATCTACGTGTCTCCGATAAAGAGACACAATCGGGACCGCCTCCGTTCGCTGATTCTTGCCCAAGCCTGTGTCGATCGTCGTTGAGCAGTGAAGGTTGGGCAGCGAAGCCTTGAACGCCTCATGCATTTGATCGTCTGACACATTGTGCGAGCCGAGGGCCTCGCGAATCTCTGTCCGCGAGATGCTAAGTCAGGCACTGCAAGGTGATCCCTTCAAGCCCGACCCCGGGATGCAATTCCCAGCTCTTACACAAGGCTGGCTGAAATCCATAAGGAAAGGCACAACCCGGATCGCCGGCACGCCCACGTCGACGCCTCATCCAACCGGGTCCCGGACCTCCTCATCGCCTCACTTGGCATACCACAATCGACCGCCGAATTCCATGGGACTTTCCCGAGGATGAGCCCCGCGCCGTGCGCCATAGGGCGTGGTGTAGATCGGTTTCGGCCGCGGCGGCTTTGCCCGCCGCCCTATCTCCAGGTCACCCGGAGTGGGGCGCTTTCGGGTCGTGGGGCCTGACCCCGACCACGTCAATCAGTGCCTCCAGCCCCGCGCGCCGCTGATCGATCGTCATCGTCGGCAACAAGCTGCGCACCTGGCCCGCCTCGTCGAACGGGAGCCGGGGTCGGCGAGGGCGGAGCAACTTGATAGCTCGCTCCCGGCGGTCGCCAAGCGGTGTGATGAAGCGCGCTAAAGCAGCTGCGCCCATCACTCCCCCCGCCACCAACGCTTGTGCCTCGGGTCCACTCCGCCTCGATCGCTACTCCGCCGGCAGCCGCGCTGCAACCTTTCCGGGCCCTGGCAAGCCTGGAGGTCGGGGATCCGACGGTGATCGGACGTGGCAGTTCTGCGATCGGCGTTAGCAGCCGAACTGCATGATGGTGGGATCATGAATGTCCCCTTGCAGACTCCCGCGGGCGTGACTCCGGTCTACGGGATCGGCGTTGTGACCCTCGACCCAGAGTGGCACGTGGCAGAACTGATCCAGGTTCCGGCGACCCAGTCCCTCTTAGTGGGGAGCATGAGCTTCTTGGACAACTCCCCGGGTGCCGGTTCGATCACCCTCCAGGTCCAGGAGGCCCTTCCCGGCACTCAGGGTGCGCCCGGAGGAGACCTGGACGCGTTGTTTCAGGTCACCGTGCCCACAGGAGGCTCCGTACACCTGCCCTTCCCAACGCCGCTCGTGCTGACCCCAAGGGACGAGGACTGGACGCTGCGGGTGTTCTTAACCGGCAGCGCGGAAACCAGCGCCTGCTCGACGAACATCCTGGCCGTCGGCTCGCTGTTCTAGTCTCCTGTCCCAAAGATGGGTTGAGTAATCTGTGGTAACCGATGATGATGGTGGTCATGGCAGCCAGACAAGGCAGACCGACCGTAGCGGTGGAACTCAGCGGTGAGGAGAGGCAGACGTTGGAACGATGGGCACGCCGCCCTTGCACCACGCAGTCCCTGGCCATGCGCACGCGGATCGTGCTCGCCTGTGCCGAGGGCAAGACCAACCAGGCGGTGGCCCGGGAGGTGGGCACGTCGCCGCAGACGGTGTGCAAGTGGCGTGGTCGCTTCCAGCGCGATCGTCTGCCGGGGTTGGCCGATGAGTACCGCTCGGGAGTGCCGCCCACGATCACAGGCGAGATGGTCGAGCGAGTGCTGATCAAGACCTTGGAGGAGAAGCCGAGGGACGCCACCCACTGGTCGACACGGGGGATGGCCAAGGAAGTCGGGCTGTCACGGAGCAGCGTACAGCGCATCTGGCATACGTTCGAACTTCAACCGCACCGCTCCGACACCTTCAAGATCTCCAGCGACCCGCTGTTCGTGGACAAGGTCTGGGACATCACCGGGCTCTATCTGAACCCGCCCGAAGCGGCGGCCGTTCTGTGTGTGGATGAGAAAAGTCAGATCCAGGCCCTGGACCGCACCCAGCCCATCTTGCCCATGCGACCGGGGCTGCCTGAGCGACGCACGCATGACTACGAGCGTCATGGCACCACCACTCTCTTCGCCGCCCTCGACCTGGCCAGTGGCAAGGTGATGGAGCAAACCCACCGCCGCCACCGAGCCGCTGAGTTCAAGAAGTTCCTGGAGCACGTGGATCAGCAGGTGCCGGCGGAGTTGAGCGTGCATCTGGTCCTTGACAACTACAGCACCCACAAGACCCCCGAGATCAAGAAATGGCTGCTCCGACACCCTCGCTTCGAACTCCACTTCACGCCCACCTACTCGTCGTGGATGAATCTCATCGAGCGCTGGTTCGCAGAGCTGACCGAGAAGTGGATACGGCGTGGCACACACCGCTCGGTGCGCGAGCTGGAGACATCGATCCGGGAGTGGATCAGGATCTGGAACGCGGAGCCGCGACCCTACGTATGGACCAAGTCAGCCGACGAGATCTTCGGCTCCCTCGGCTCATATCTTCAACGAATCTCAGGGACAGCAGACTAGTTCTGTTCGCTCATGACGGCGGTCCAGGGCCACCGTGCATCCAGTCTGATGCACCAGGCATGCGCTGCTCAACACCAACATGCCCCCGATGCCGCTGGTGTCGAGTTCAAAATCCAAGACAACTCAGCCGCAGGAGCAGCGCATGCCTGCGGAGCTGTAGCAACCGGTGTAGCAACCCGGCCGGACGATCCCGGACGGCAGGAGCCCACGGCGATACGCGCCGGAACTGGCCGCGCCGTTCGCCAACCTGCGCGCCTGAGGCTGTCAACTGCAAGGTCCACCCTACCGACTGCCCTAGCCTTGCACACCATGGGACTCACCACCCGGGTCCACAGCCTCCGCTTCAGCGGTCTCTGGCCCTGGGGCCAGACCGACCAGTTCATCAATGCGCGAACAGACGCTGTCGTCCAATTGGCTGATGAAGTTCACCGCCTGCACGTTCTCACTTAGCTGGATTTCGTTTGATGCACCGGAGATGGCCGAGGCTACGGCGGAGTTCCGAAGGACCCAGGCCAGTGCAAGTTGGCTGGGTGTCGCACCTATCTCACGTGCCAATCCATTCAGCGCGCGAATACGCTGAAGCATCTCCTCTTGGTTCGCCCCCAGGAGGAACTCGGGCAACCAGGCATACTCGGAACGTCCCAAGCGACCGCCAGCCAGGATTCCCTTATCGTATCTGCCGGTCAATAAGCCGCAAGCGAGGGGCGCGTAGGTGGTGATCCCAAGTCCCAGTTCGCGGTTGAGGGGCATGTATTGAACCTCAACTCTCTCACGGCTCAAGATGTTGTAATACGTCTGTTCGGCTTTGGGGGGCACGTAACCGTGGTCCTCGGCGATCCTATGAGCTGTTAAAATCTTGTCCGAAGGGAAGTCGGAAGTACCCCAATACAGCACTTTACCTTGCCTGACGAGGTCCGACATCACCTCGACCGTCTCTTCCAGTGGTGTTTTTTCATCGTACTTATGACAGAAATACAAATCGAGATAATCGACACCGAGACGACGTAGTGCGGTATTGCATGCATCAATGATGTGCTTACGTCCGAGCCCCCAGGTATTCGGGCTCTGAGCATGGGTCCCCCAGTACACTTTGCTCGATACGACATATGTTTCACGTGGCCAGCGCAAGCGCTGGAGGGCGCGACCGAGTGCTTCCTCGGAGGCACCATTGGCATAGTTTTCGGCACTGTCGAAGAAGTTGATCCCCAGGTCGTATGCGGTCGTTAATAGCCGCGTGCTGGCCTCATCATCCAGCTGCTCCCCGATCGTCGCCCAACACCCAAGTGAGATCGCACTCATTTCGAGGCCGCTGCGGCCGAGAGTTCGGTATTCCATGGCGTCACCCTCTCCTTTTCATCCCAACTCCTCAGGGCGATAGAAACCCCCGGCTCTTAACCGACACCGTCTCGACTGCGACGCCACCCGCGCCCTCGATGATCCGCTGGACCCTAAAACCAGTACCGGCAAGTAGCGCCCGTAGCTCGCCCTCGCTCCGCATGCGGCTACCGAGGGCGAGCAGCATGGTCAGGTCTGCCATCTTCGTCGGGTGTGGCTGATTTCCATCCGGGACCATTCCCAGCGGCTGCAGCACCACGAGTCGCGCGCCAACGCGACTGGCCCGCCGGCACACCCGCAGGATCCGGCTGGCGTCAGCGTCGCTCCAGTCGTTCAGGATCCCCGACAGGAGGTAGACCTCGCCGTTCGCAGGGACGGTGTCGAAGAAACTGCCGGCGACGAACTCACACCGATCGTCGAGTCCGGCCGCCGCGATGGCGGCTCGTGCCTCCTCAGCGACGTGCGCGAGGTCGAAGAGGATGCCACGAAGATGCGGCTCGCGACGAAGCACGCCCAGAAGCATCCCGCCGGTACCGCCGCCGACATCGACAACCGTACGAACAGCGCTCCAGTCGAGTTCGGACAGCGCCGATGCACCCGCCTCGCCGCACCGCCTTGCATAACGCGGTTGAAGATCTCGGCCTCTTCCGACCGCTCCGCGAGGTGATCGAAATATGGCTTGCCCCAGACACGTTCCGCTATCGGCCTGCCGGTGCGGACGGCTTCGAGCACGTGTGCCCAGGCCGGATAGAGCTGCTCGCCGCTCCAGATCGAGGTGTAGCGCTCCGTTCCGTCGATCTCGTCGCGCAGCAGCTCGCCGACCTGTGTCAGCGTGAACGCACGTCGGGGGCCTTCAAAGAAAACTCCTTCCGCTGCGAGCGCTCGCATCACGCGGTAGAGCGCGTCCTCGTTCGCCCCAACTCGGGCGGCGATGTTGCCCACCGGAACCGCCTCGCCCGGCGCCATGACATCAGCCACTCCAAGCCTCGCGACCGCATAGAGGGCCTGTGATATCGCGTAGCCCTCGATCAGCCGAGTCACGACCGCACGCGGATCGTAGCATCCGCTCACGATTGCGGTGCTCGCGGGGCGCTCCTTCCATCCACAACAACAGGATGAGGGGCGATCGGGAGCCCTGCCCAACCATTTTGTCCTTGGCCGGGATCGCGGGAATAGCGCAGAGGGGAGGTTGACGCCAGCGAGCGGGCCTAGCCAGTAGAGGCAAGCTGGTGATGCTGGGCGGACCACCTCTGCACCCATGCTGGTCTCAGACCGAGCGCGAGGTCACGCGGGAGGTCACGGCCGCCGCGAGCCCCTTGTCGACCAGGCCCCATCGGCGGGCCACCCGGGCGAGTACCTCAATCAAGTGACAGCAGCCAGGGTGGAACTGGAGGCTACACCCCGGTACGTGTTGAACTCAAGGACCCCGACTTGATCCCCCGCGAACTGGCCTTGCCGCACCCTTCTAATCCGTTGGTCGCGGTTCGGCTATGGCCGGCAGGGTGGAACGCCTGACGCCAACCCGTACCGCGCGCGCTCGTGTTGCATCCGTGTTGCACGCGACTCCCGGACCGGCCTACCTGAACCGCACGAGGCCACGCCAGACGGACGACTCTCCATTCGGCGCGGCCCTGAGCAGCACCGTCCGGCCCTGCTTCCGAGAACTCGAAAACCGTTATTGGGGTAACTCTATCGTGGCGCCACGAGTCGCGAATTCAGCAGTTTAGTGGCGTAGGCAAGCCCCTCTACCGCCTCACGCCGGTGCGATTCGGGCGTGCCGCCAGCGTGCGGCCGTCGGATGCCGGTCGGTTTCTGCAGATCGGACTACGAGGCGTCGCCTGCCATGTCAACTTGCAATTCAATCGGTGCTCGGCTCTGGGTCCGAGCAGTCCTGAGTCCCCGATACGGGCCTTAAAGCGGATTCGCTTGATGATGCGCAGGCGACCGAGACGCGGGCTTGCCCTCGAGTTCGAGGCCTGATGCCGCCACGCCGAATCCATCTCCGCCGCGCGTATGGGGCAAATCCGATGTAACGCGGACCTCGCGTTAATGCCCTGTTCATGGGACTGCACGTACCGTGCATCGAGGGGGCCGCGCCACCGGAAGGGTGTCGACCCCACGACTAGGGACGTTCGGAACCAAAAGGAGGGTCCGATGGGATCCCACCGCGGACTATGCTGCTTCGTCCTGGCTGGGCTGTTGCTTACGGCATGTAGTGGGACCGCTTCAGCTCGGGCTGGGGAGGCAGCACGTGTCCACCCCAGGCATCGCGTCGCATCTCCCACCCCGGCTCCGACTGCCACCCCGATTCTGCAACCCTTCCAGGTGAGCATCGCCTCCTCCGGCCTTGGCGTCTCTCTGAGTCCCGATGCCTGCATCGAAGAGCCGCCGACCTCAGGCAACCGTCATCAGGTCGTCTTCATTGACGCGGGCCACGGGGGCGTCGATCCCGGCACGCAGGGCACGGCACCTGATGGCACCGTCGTGTACGAAAAGAATGTCACGCTGGCGGTGGAGCTCATCCTTGCGCAGCTGCTGCGTGCGGAGGGCTTCACGGTTGTGGTGTCGAGGACTGAGGATAGCCGGTTGCCTAGGAGCCTCCAGAGGACCTGAACCCGGACGGTACTCTCACGGCCGCTGGGGACAGACTCGACATCGAGGCTCGCAGTGCTCGCGCCAACTCGGCCGACGCGCAGGCCCTCGTCGCGATCTTCGCGAATGGATTCACCGATCCCACCGCTGTCGGTGGGACGTCCTTCTATGACCCCGATCGACCCTTCGCGCAGAACAGCCTTCAGCTGGCGCAAGACGTGGAGTCGGGGATCATGGGACAGTACACGAGCCACGCGTTTGACATTCCAGACCGGGGAGTGGAGAGCGATACCCAGGACGACGCTCCCGCCTTGACGCCAGCGGAGGCAGCCTACGGGCACCTCATCGAGTTGGGCCCCATATCACCGGGCGTGGTGAGCGTCGCGAGCGACATGCCAGGGACGATAGTCGAACCCCTCTTCCTGACCAACCCCGACGAAGCCGCGGTGGCGGCGTCCGTCGCGGGACAGCAAGCAATCGCGGCGGGATTGGCACAAGGGGTCACCACGTTCCTCGGGGGCTGAAGCGATTGTCCCGCCACGGCTCGATGTGCACCCCAAGACGATTCATCCGAACCGCAGTGTCCACGGGACCGGCTTGGCCATCCCCTGACAGCTGGCTCTCACGCAGGAGTATCGTCCACGAGCTGCTGGAGAGAGGTAGCGGCGCGGGGCATAAGGACCTTGCAGTGCAGGATCGGCAAGTCATCTCGACACACTAGTCGATCAAGCCACCGGCCATCCACACGGAGAGGACCGCGCCCTGCAGGAGAGCGCCAGCCACCAGGCAGCCCACCTGGAGGCCGGGTTGGCGGCGCGTCAGGCGAGCGAAGCCCAGGAAGACCGGAACGACGCCGAGCAGCAAGCGCCCGGTGGCCTCCAGCGGATCGGCGAAGTGCGGCCGGACCAGCACTGCGATCAGGGCGAGCGATGCGAAGCCGTACAGCGTGAACGAGACCGGAATCCGGCGCAGGGAGAGGGCGAGCACGACCACAACGAGAAGGAACAGGCCAACATCGAGCGCAGTCACAGCCCGCCAATACGACCCGTAGCGGCCAGCCAGCGCGTGTGTGACGAGCAGTACGGTTGTCCAAGGAGCTTCCGGATGGCGCCCCCAAGTGCGTGCGGCATCCAGCCGGGCCAGCGGTGTTCCGAAACGGCTCCAGAGGTAAGAAAAATAAGTCGCTGTACCGAGTGGAGCGGCCAAGACGGCAATCGTGCCCGCGGCCAGTTCCCGGGGCCCGCGGGACTCTCACGATCTCCCTCCGGACGAGTGCCTCCCACCATCCGTTAGAGGCACCGAACTCCCAGAGAATCGGCACGGCGAGCAGAATCCCGAGATCATGGGTCAGCGCGCCCAGGTACGCAGCCGCAGCGGCGCCCCACCAGTTGCGGCGGCGCGCGAAGAGGAGCGTCAGCGCCGTGAGCGCCACCATCAGCGACTCCGTGTAACCGGCGACCATGAAGAACGCGAGGGGAAACGCGACCAGAGCCCCGAGGGCCGCAACCACCTCAGTCTGGTCGCCGCCCTCCTGGCGCACTAGTGTAGCGTCCACCAAATAAGTTGACGGTGATTCGCGGCCGTGGGATGATATCGGCATGTCCGGCGCGGCCCCTGCTCTGGATCTCACCCCCGAACAGCGCGTGGTCCTGGAAGCCTGGGCTGGGAGCCAGACCCTCCCTCATCGCCAGGTGGTACGGGCCCGCGTCATCCTGCTCGCCGCGGACGGTGTTGCCAACCAGGTGATTGCGGACGCGACCGGGACCTCAAAACCCTCGGTGCTGAAGTGGCGATCACGTTTCGCGGTGGCCGGTGTGGATGGCCTCGAGGATGCCCCCGGGCGAGGCCGGCGAGTCAGCTATGGCCAGGACTTCGTGGAGAAGGTGGTGGCGACGACGCTGCGCGAACCACCTGCCGGCATCACTCACTGGAGCACCAGAACCCTTGCCAGCCACCTGGGGGTGAGCCACGGGACCATCCATGAGATCTGGCGCGACATGGGCTTGCAACCACATCGCACCCGCACCTTCAAGTACTCACGGGATCCGCACCTGGAGGAGAAGGTCACCGATGTGGTCGGGCTCTACATGAACCCTCCTGAGAACGCCCTCGTGCTTTGCATGGACGAGAAGACGCAGATCCAGGCGCTGGATCGTACGCAGCCACTACTGCCCATGAGGCCGCACCAGGTCGAGCGTCGAACGCACGACTACAAGCGGCATGGCATCACCAGCTTGTTCGCGGCCTTGGAGGTGGCGAGCGGGGAAGTGACCGGCGCCTGTTACCCACGTCACCGCCATGAAGAGTTCCTGGCCTTCCTGCGTCTGCTGACGAAGGTCTACCCCGGGCGGGAGCTGCATCTGATCGTGGACAACGTCTCCTCACACTTGACGCCGGAGGTGGAGGCCTGGTTGACCGCGCACGGTCGTGTTCACCTGCACTTTGTGCCGACCGGTTCCAGCTGGCTGAACCAGGTCGAGACCTGGTTCTCGATCCTGAGTCGCAAGGCGATCAGGCGCGGTGTCTTCACCAGCGTCAAGGCTCTGATCGAGGCGATCCAGCTCTTCCTCGATCACTGGAACGCGAACAAGAAGCCCTTCGTGTGGGTGAAATCAGCGGAGCAAATCCTCGCCGGAATGCACCGTCAACCTTTCAACCAGACGGTGCACTAGGTACACGATGCTGATCAGAGCCAGCAGTGCACAGGCGTTGGCGACCAACAGGGAGGACGCGCTCCAGACGAACGGAGAGAAGATGGGGAAGTGCGGGTCGACCACCGCGTGAAGCAGGGTTCCGAGAGCGCGGATCAGGATGGGAAACAGCGGATCGAAGGCCGCAGACGTCCGGGTGTAGCCGTTTTCCGCGATGGCGAGATACCAGCCCCCGTCCCAGTTCGTCCAGCTGTGCAAGTACGCCGACAGGTGGGCTCGCATTCCGGGCGCGATCTGCTTCCCGGTGAGAGGAAAGACCGTCATCCACCAGAACACCGTGAACAGGACCGCCCCGATTCGCACCAGTAGCCACACGGTGCCTCCGGTCAGGACCGCGGACCGGAGGGCACTGCATGGTCCTCGCCCCGCAAGGTTGTCCGCGGTTTGGTCCTTTCGATTGGACCTCCCGTGGATTGAGATGCGATTGGTCACGTTACCGCCCGCCGTGCGGGCCGGGACCCAGCACGGACGGCAGCCTGGAGCGACCTGGGCCAAGAGATGAAAGTCGTTGCCCAGGACCAGCGCCCACCCACGCAGCCCTTCCGTCCAGAGGGCGGCAGCGAGTCGGGGGCGCTAGCGGGGGCACATCGACCCTAGACCTTCTCGGCCACCCGCCCGAACGCACCAAGGCCTGATGCCACGCGGTGCTTTCCGTGTCTACATGCTAAACGTCGCGCGGGGCGTCGGCGAGCATCACCTCCGCGGATCTGCGATCGCTTGGAGCGGATGTAGAAAGGTTTCGCTCAGGCGCTGGGCCGCCCATTCCCGCTCGGGGCGGGATAATAAGCCGCATTCGGGTCGCCCGCACGGCCCTCGTCGTCCTGGAAGCGGGGCGGCTGGGGCTCGCGCCCGTCGGTCGCAGGCCTAGGCATCTCCTTCCGCATCGTCAGCTTGCCGTGGCTGATCCACGCGATGCGGGGTGCCCGACGCGCGACCCAGCTGTCGTGGCTGACCAGGATCAGCGTCAGACCGCCTCGCCGCCAGAGGTCCTCCAGGAGGCCGATGATGTCGTCCCGGGTCTCTTCGTCGAGGTTTCCGGTGGGCTCGTCGGCGAGAATCACCCGCGGCTCCTTGACCAGCGCCCGCGCGATTGCCACCCGCTGCTGCTGGCCCCCCGAAAGCTCCGACGGAAGATGGTGGAGGCGGTCTTGGAGCCCCACTCCGGCCAGCGCCTGAGCGGCCCGCGAACGGCGTTCGGAGCCCTTCACGCGCAGAGGCACCAGCGCCGTCTCGACGTTCTGGAGCGCGGTCAGTGTCGGGATCAGGTTGAAGGTCTGAAAGATGAACCCGAACGCGCGTGCCCGCAGCTTGGTCAGCTGACCCTCGCGCAGGCGGCCAAGGTTCCTGCCTTCGAACGTCAGGGTGCCCGAGGTCGGCCGGTCGAGCGCCCCGAGCAGCTGCAACAGGGTCGTCTTGCCGCCTCCGGTGGCCCCTTGCACGGCCAGGAAATCGCCGTCCTCGAGCGCGAGGTCGACCTCCTGGAGCGCTGTGACCTTCTTGTTGAACCGCTTGCCGACGCCGCTGAGCCGGTACATGGGTGCCTGGGCCGCCCGGGCGGACTCCGGTTTGACTTTGGTCACTCGACCCTCCTCAGCGCCTCGGCAGGTCGCAGGCTGGCCGCGCGCCAGCCGCCGAACGCGCCTGCGATGAGGCCACCGGCGATGGCCAGGCAGACGGCAAGGATCAGCGCTTCGGTCTGCACCTGGGCGGTGAGGTGGATGGGGATCGTGTGTGAGGCGAGCAGACCCGCGCCGCCGCGGCCGGCGCCGCCACCGCCAAACCCACGCCCGCCAAAGCCACGTCCGCCGGCTCCCGCCCTCGGCGTGGTGCTCGCCGAGGTCGTGGCGGGGACGGCGTCGAGCGCGGGGGCGAAGTGGGTGACGAGCGCCGCCCCGACGAATCCGAGGGCGATGCCCAAGATCCCGCCGAGGACACCCTGCACCAGCGACTCAGACATCACCTGCGCGACGACGCGGCGGACCGGCCAGCCCAGCGCCTTGAGCGTCCCGAATTCACGCACCCGGCGGGTGACCGCGGACATCGTGAGCAGGATGGCGATGCCGAAGGCCGCGATCAGCACCGCCACCGCCAGCCAGAGCCCGAGCTTGGTGATGATGGTGGACGCGGTGGAGAGCGATCCGGTGATCTCGTTCGCAAGCTCGCTCGAGGTGGTGACGGTTGCGCCAGAGACGGTCTTGTTGATCTCGGACTGGACCGTCGAGATGTCGCCGGCGCTGGCGGCCTGAACGTAGATCTGGGTCACCTGGCCCGACATGCCGGCCAGGTTCTGAGCGACCCCGAGCGGGATGTAGACCTCCACGTCGCTGCCGGCGGGGGCGTTGACGAGCCCCACGACCTTCATCGCGGTGCCGGCGACCGTCACCGTCGAGCCGAGGGAGAGGCTCTGCTGCTTGGCATAGGAGGTGGTGACGATGGCATCGTCTGTGGTCGCCTCGGCCGGGGTGAAGAAGCGCCCGCTGGTCAGCTCGGTGGACGTGATCGGCCCCAGGGCCGAGGCGTCGACCGAGACGCCATCGATGGACGTGGTGTTGACGCTCACCGGAGGCGGGCTGGCCGCCACACCCGAGCTGCCCACACCACCGGCACCTCCCCCGGAGCCGCCGCGCCCTCCGCCCGCCGAGCCGGTGGAGGAGAAGTGACCCTGGATGTTCAGGTCGGTCAGCTGCAGTGAGCTGGAGACGGCTGCGACGTGGTCCAGCTTTGCGATTGAATCCGTGGTGGAGGCATCGAGCGTCCCCTGGCCCCCGGTCGTCAGCACGTTACGGCTGAAGGCCTGTCCCGCCTGTCCCGCGTTCGGAGCCTGGAAACCGAACCGGGATGGGCCACCGGTGCCGGCGCTGGCGGTCTTGCTCACGGTGATGTCGGTGCCGACCCCGTAGAGCGCGTGCAGCACCTGGCTCTGAGCCTGGCTGACGCCGGCGGAGGCGGCGGTTACGGTGATCACCAGACCGATCCCGAGGGCAAAGCCGATGGAGATCACGAGAGTCTGGCGATACCTGCGTCGAAGCTCTCGGGTGAGGTAGGTGAATAACACCGGGATCTCCTTTCGGCCGCCAAATATCGTACCGCCCACCCGGCGGGCTGGTTTCAGGCGAAGCGGCTGCGTGAGCGGACGCTACGGCCTCCCGATGAATCGAGGATGAACGCGAACCATCGTGTTAGACCGCTGCCCGTTTAGCGTCCCGACCACCGTCATACGATCGGTGATCGACTCATTGTCTCGGTCGCCCGACCGCTTCCGCTTTACCCGAGTACCTACAGTGACGGCCGTTCGAGGCTTGCGTCTCGCCCTCCAGCGCGTCAAACTGCCACGTGCGGCCCGGGTCGCGTCGGAGGCCATGGGGTAGTAGCGGCAGCCTCAGCAGCCCGGGCCTGCTTCAAAAGTGCTCTCGTCCGCGGCGATCGTCAAGTCCAGAGCTTGATCCCGTGGCCGCAAGCGGTAAGACGAACTGCCGTTCGAGTCCACTGGCGCCGGATCGGAATCCCTAAGTTCTCACCGCCCGTTTCCATTGCGCCGCGAACCCGTACACAGCTTGCCGAGCGAGCGCTCCAAGGTCGCGACGTCGACCTTGTAGTACTGCAACGAGTACAGCAACTAGGGCGGGACCGAACGGCACCGACTGGGACGCATTGAACTGAGGAACCTCGGTTTGACCCCCCCCCGAATTGGCCCTGCCAGACCCTTTTAAGCCTTTGGTCCGCGAACCGATCCACCACGCCCATCCAGAGCCGGACGCCCGCGATTCCGCAGAGCTGACGGCAACGCCCACGTTACTGCGACGACGATGACGGTTCTGCGCGTCCGACGTACCAACCAGCCGATCTCAGGCGGACTTCAGTGGAAATGCCGCATCTACGTGGTCGTAGACAGACCCAGCGCGTTGGCGAGCTGTTCGCGCGATGTGATGCCAAGCTTGCCGTAGCTGCTGCCAAGGTGGGTCGCAACCGTCCTGGTGCTGATGAACAGGGCCTGCGCGATCTCTCGGTTGGAGCGGCCCTCGGCGGCGAGTCGAGCGACTCGAAGCTCGCTTGGGGTGAGAGCTTCGACGCCGCGAAGACGAGCGTGCCGGGGACGGGCACCGGCCGCCAGCAGTTCCGCCTGTGCCTGTTCCATGAGGGGTACCGCCCCGCAGCGCGCAGCGATCTCGAGTGCCTCGCGAAGTGGTTTTCTGGCCTCAACCCGATGCCCTCGGCGCCTGAGCGTGCTTCCCAAGTCCGCCAGAGATCGGGCTAGGTAGAGCGGCCCGGGCGATCCCCCTAAAGACGTGACAGACGCCCGTAAGAGGTCCACCGAATTCTGACCGTCCGCCCCAGCGAGCGTGCGAAGGGCGTTGCTGATCGCGCTCGGAACGCCTGAGCGGCGGGCGTTTGCGAGGTGTTCCTGGGCCAACTTCAGCGCCTCGCCAGGACAGTCCTGGAGCAAAGCCGATGCGAGGGAGGCGCGCCAAGGCCAGGGTAGCGGGTTCCGCAGCCTGTGGCCTTCGCACAGCCTGCCAGATGTTCGAAGGTCGTCGACCCCGTGCTGCTGCCAGCCCCGCGCGCAACGAAGGCGTCCACGGATCTCTCGGAGGCCGGCCTCCATGCCGGGATCCACCATCAGGCTTACGCCCTCGATTAATTCGTATGCCTCGCGACGCCGCCCCCGCTCGAAAAGAATTTCGGCGAGAGTTGCCCCGGCCAGTGGCACGTAGAAGGGAAAGTACTGCTGAGTGAACTCGAGCGCGGCCGCGGCATCAGCCTCGGCCTCGGCGAGGAGGCCCATACGCCTCTCGGCCTGTGCCTTGAATACCAGTACGCCCATCGCGGCGATGTGGGGGAAGCCGTGAGCCGGACCCTCTTCGATCACGGTGTCGCATAGGTCGGCTGTGTGATCAAGCTCGTCAATCCCGAGCAGCGTCAAGATTGCCTGATGGACAGCCCCGAAGTCGAACTCATTTCCACTGAAGAGCACATTCTTTCCGAAATCAACTCCGACCAAGGGCAGGACCTCGTCTCGACTGCCGTCGCGCCACGAGAGGAGGTACGCGAGCGTCACTCGTGCGAGTTCAGCGCTGGGCCTGCCACCGAGCGCTAACTCGCGCAGTCGTCGATAGTGGCTGTCGGGATTCGGCAAGGTCTGACTGAACAAGATGCATTCGAATCTTTCGGCGGTTTCCTCGTCGCAGCTCCGAAACTCTTCCAGGGTCTGTTCTAAGAGGTCCCGGCCGCCACGCTGGTCGCCCTGGACGCTGACGGCGGTGGCCAGATCACCCAAGATGGTGGCTCGAGCCGCGTGGTCAGTCGTCCCGTTCACGGCCTCCCGCAGATGACCTCTGGCCATCGGGTCCCCAGCAAACAGCTCGGCCCTACCGAGCTCAGCTAGCACTGCCGTCCGCTGCGCCCCACCCGCATCCTCGGCGAGGGCCCGTCGAAGGTACGAGACAGCAGCCGCGGGGGCTCCCCTACGCACGGCCAGAGGCGCCGCCGCCATGAGCGATTGGATCGTCTCGGCGCTGCTCCCCGCATCGCACCGAAGCAGGTGGGCGGCCACCGCCTCCGGATCCGCTCCCGATGAGCGGAGAATATCCGCGGCACGTTGGTGCATCGCCTCGCGCCGCCCCTGCGGGAGGTGGTCGTAGACGGCCGCCCGCAGCAGCGGGTGCTCAAACCGGGGCGGCCGCTCGGACGCGAGGATGTCCGCTGCGATCAGGTCGTCGGCCGCCTCCGCCGCACGCTCCGGCTCCAGATCCGCCAGCCGGGCGGTCAGGCGCAACTCCGTCCCATCTCCAATTACCGCGACCGCGCGTGCCAGTCGCTCGGTCTCCTCTCCCAACAACCTCAGATCTCTTTGAACCCGGCGGGCGATCGGGTCTGGGGCCCTCCTGTCGAGACCCACGGCCGATGCGCTCGTCGGTTCGACCCCGCTCGCCCGCAGCTCGCGGAGCAACTCGCTGAGCCCAAGCGCGTTGCCTGCCGTTACTCGCATGCAACTCGCCGTGAAGATTGGATCGGGCTCGGTGCCAAGCGTGGTTCGAATCAGTGTGGCCACGGACGCCTCCCCCAGCGATCCGACCGCAAGTATCCGGACCCGCGGATGGGCCAGGATGGTTGTCAGCACCTCGCTTTCGGGGCCGGACGGCGCAGGCCTGGTCCCGATCGCTACCAGGATGGGGAGACCTTCGAGCCGGTTGAGGAGGTAGGCCAGCCAGCGAAGCGAGGCGACATCGGCCCAATGGGCGTCGTCCACCGCCAGCAAGAGCGGGGTCCGAACAGCGAGGTTGGCAGCGAGCCAGTAGAGCCCGTGGAGGGTGGCAAACTGGTCCGGAGCCGCCTGCGCTCCTCCCATGTCGAGCAGCGGGTTCGCCAGGGCGGCAGCGCCATCCATGACGCGAGCCCGCTGCTCCTTGCTCAAAGTGCCAATGGCCGGCTCGAAGAGCTGACGCACGACGCCAAACGCGAACTCGCGCTCCAGCTCGCTCCCGAGTGCCGAACAGATCGACAATCCCGCCGCCTCGGCCCGCCGCTGGATTTCGGCAAGTAAGGCGCTCTTGCCCATCCCTGCACGACCCTCCAGGACGAAGAACGAGCCCTTTTCATCGCTCACGGTAGCGATACACGCGTCGACCTCCGCGAGTTCACGCTTCCGCTCCAACAGCTGCCGGGGGCCGCTCACGCAGGCGGAGCGTACATCGCCGGAGTCCTAAATCTGCGACGTCCCTCCCCAAAAGATCAGACCCCCGTTCCGATGACGTACCGCTACGGGCGCCGACATGATGCCTCCATAGGAGGTCCGACCGAGATGTTTTTTCACGATCCGGATACAAATGCCGAGCCGTACCTGCTTCATGGACGAGGCCCTCAGGCGGCCTGGGATCAGCTGGCTCGCGCGCCCGGGCGAACCCACAAGAAGCACACGAGGCGTGCTCGCCAAGCGCTCGGACGCGCTCTTCTTCGGCTGGGCGCCATGGTGTCGGGTGAGGACGAACTACTCCGCTCTTGGTAGCGGGGGGCACGAGGCCGGGCTACCGGGTGTGCCACTCGTGTGCTATGCGGTTCCTCATCCGCCAAACAGCGGCCGTAATCCGAGGCCGAGAGCACAGATCAACCGAACTTCAACAGCACGCGGCACGCTTCCCGTACTGAACTCGAAAACCGTCGGCGCATCCATGGTCCCGGTTTAACGAACGAGGGGCAGAATTCCGGCACCATAGGACGGTGCTTCGCCCCGAGTACGCCGACATCGGGATGTCGGAAAGTCGGGTCCCGGAAGTCCTGGTCGGCACTACGCGAGGCGGGTTGTCGTTTCTGGGTCGCTGGGGGATGGGGGGTCGACGCGCTGATTGGGCAAGACCCGGCACCAACGGGATCTCGATCTTGCAATCGACGCCCAGGATGAGCCGACCGCGCTGGCCGTCGTCGGCGCACTCGGGTACGGGGTGGAGACGGACTGGCGACCCATCCGGGTGGAGCTTGCATTGCAGAATCACTCCTGGCTGGATCTGCACCCCGTGCACTTCGACGAAGTTGGACATGGCCGCCAAGCCGGCGCGGATGGTGGCCACTTCGACTACCCGAAACCCTAACGCCGCGGCGAGCTGGCATACAAAAGGGGCCCGATCGCGCGCCGCGATCAGAGCGCGATCGGACCCAGACGGGACGGAGTCAGGATGACGAGTTGGTGATCTGAGGGCTCGTCTGCGTCTCCTCCTTCTTCCCGCCAATCGGGATGCGCCTGGGCATAGAGCGCTGCGCCTTAGGCAGATGCACCTTGAGCAGGCCGTTCTCAATCTCGGCCTCGATGTGCTCCGGGTCCACATCGCCGGCCAGAGTCAGGCGACGGACCGCGCTACCCCAGGCGAACTCACGAGCGAGGTGCTGACCGTCTTCGACGACTTCGTTCTGCTCCTCGCGCTCGGCCTTGATCGTGAGCACGCCGTCTGCGAACGTCACGTCCACGTCAGCGGAGGTGAAGCCCGGCACGGGTGCCTCAACCTCGTAGCCGCTTTGCGTCTCCCTCACGTTCACCGGCAGGTTGCGCGCCCTCCGCTCACGGTCGCCCGAACCGTAGGCACTGTTCATAAGCCGGTCCACGGTCCGCTGCACAGTTGCCAGGTCCCCGAAAGGGTCCCAACCGGTAACCATCATCGACATCTCCAAACCACCTCCTGGGGTTGCAAAAGGGAGCTCTGAAGATCGCGGCAACACTGGGGTTACCCGCTCGGCAGCGCCGCTAAACATCGGGTTCGCCACCCGGTGTTCTTCTGGTCAGCGGTTCCCGCCGCTTCTCGCCAATGGCGCAGCTGAATGACACGCTTTCGCGTTGCCATCTCTGGGGCCTGCTCGGGGGAGATCCGGCTCAGACTCCCGGACGCAACACCCCACCGTCCCGGTGAGGCAACCGGAGGTTCAAACCCGCACCGACCGTCCCCCTTGAATTAGTCGTGGAAGCCGACGCCAACGCTTTCCGGCTGGAGGTCACGGAGGACATCACATCGTCGGCGGTGGGGGCCGAGCCGGGACGAACTCCGCCACATCACCTCAGCGCAGCGCGAACTCCAGCGTTCCGAGCCTCGCGCCATGAAGCACTTCAGACTCAAGCCGCATGTTTCGGGACTACGCTCGGTCTGGGCTCGATTCACCGGAGCTGGTCAGCTCGGCCGCGTTCACCGGCTTCCCCCGACCGGAACGGCCAGAGCCCACGCCGGTCGACGGCCACGCCTGGTTCGTCACACTCGCGAGGCGGACCGTGATCGCGAGCCAGGTCCTTGGCGAAACGATATCGATAACATAACATCATCGATATCAGTGGACGAACCGTGAAGTGGTCATCGCACAAGGAGTCAGGATATCGGAGAACAAGGTGTCCCGCGAGGCGGTGGAGGAGACCCAGCAGGAATCGGCGACGACTGATCAACAGGAACCCGGCTCGCCACCCGAGCATCGGCCTGGCAAACGGGACGATGAGCGCACCGGCGAGGACCAAGCTCGCGAGAATCGCGAGGATGACCCGCCAGCGTGAACCGCGGGCCAGCAGCGCGCCACGGTGTCCGGAGGCCTCGCGGGCCCGGCGCTGAGCGCAATCGCGACGGCAACGCCGGGGCACTACACCGACGGCGCGGCCCAAGCCGCCTGACCTGAAATCGACATGGGTGGACCCTTTCGTGCCGAACTGGAATGCCGGTTTCGCAGACTCGGCCTCCGATGTGAGGCGATATCGGAATCGGCCGGATCAGGCGACGGGCGCGGTTCGCGGGTAGACGATTCGGCGCGCGCTGTCGTCCCAGACCAGCTGGCGCGCTCGTGCCTGCAGATCGCCGAGAATGTTCGGACCCTCTGACCCCGACGCACGAGGAAGACTGGCAGCCCCCCGCCCTGACCTGCAGCGGCGCCCCTCGGTCAGCTGGCTTGCCGAGATACGAGTCTCGACGCAGGGCGAAACCGTTCACAAGCCGGCCTCCCCAAACCGGAAGGCGCAACATTGGTTCGATGGCTAGTGGTCAGATGCAGCGGATCACATACGAACCCGCTTAATCTAAACTCAAACCACCGAGATTATCGACCCAAAGGGGTATACACGTAACCGGACTAAAATCGTCGCGTGGGCCCGGTCCAGGGCGTCGACTACCCGGATTCGGAGGGCGAGTTCCGGTCCTGGTTCGGGACCGATTCAGATTGCCTGGACTACCTGGCCTGGCTCCGGTGGCCATCGGGCTTCGTCTGCCAGCGCTGTGGTCATGCCGGCGGGTGGCGCTTGGGAGATGGACGGATCCGATGCGTGGGTTGCGGTGCGCGGACCTCGGTGACCGCGGGCACAATCTTCGATCGAACTCGGATCCCACTCACGGTCTGGTTCTGCGCCTGTTGGATATTCGCAACCGAGAAGAGGGGCGTCTCGGCTCAGAGCCTCCAGCGAATCCTGGGGATCGGTAGTTATCAGACGGCCTGGGCCATGCTGCACCGTCGCCGCTCCGTCCTGGTGCGGCCGGGTCGAGAGCGCCTGCAGGGCGTGGTTGAAGTCGACGAGAGCTTCTTTGGTGGCGAGGAAGCTGGCTCGGGCGGCCGTCATCGAGGCAACAAGGTGCTGGTAGGGGTCGCGGTTGAGGTTCACGCCCCGAATGGGTTCGGCCGCTGCCGCATGGCGATTCTCGACGACTCGTCGGCCGCATCCCTGCACCCCTTCGTAACCGCGAACGTGGAAGCGGGAGCAACCGTAATCACCGATGCGTGGACCGGCTACGTCGGCCTGGAAAAGCTTGGCTATCAGCACCAGCCCCGAAGCCACAGGGCAGCACGACTGGCAGGTGAGGAAGTGAATCAGCTGCTGGCCGGAGCCCACCGAGTCGATTCACTCGCCAAACGGTGGCTCCTCGGAACCCACCAGGGCTCAGTCGACTCGGCTCACCTGCAGGCTTACCTCGACGAGTTCGTTTTTCGCTTCAACCGTCGCGGTTCTCACAGCCGGGGACTTGTCTTCCACCGTCTGCTCCAGCTCGCGGTCGACCACCAGCCGGTGCGCTATTTGGAACTCATCGCCGAACCGTCGCCCACTGGCCAACGGCCCGGCATCGGAGGCGGTTTGCGCACCCAGAGCCTCGAACGCCCCCGTGCACACCGACCTTGGCGGGCGGGATCAAGTTCCTAGTCCGCTTACGTGTATACCCCCATCGGGTGAAAACGTTCCAAAGGTTCCCACAAGACGGTTGTTACTGTTATTGGCCGGCATCCACGATCCGAGGTGTGCCGGTAGATGCCAAAAGCGGCGCTTAGAGCGGTCAAGTCCCGCCTTGCGGCGTCCTTCGGACTCCGGTCCCACACCCGGCCTCCACCGCTTCGCTCCTCCGGCAACGGGACCCCCGGCTTCGCCGGCCGGGACCTCGCGGGCCGAGCAGGCAGGGCCGGGCGTCGGCCCCCGGACTGCGCCTCCTGGGGTCTGAGCAGGCCAGCCCGTCGAGCTTGGGAACCACGAGAGTATCGTCGGCGCGCACGGCGGCGAGGGCTTGGTCCAGGCCGGGGTGGGCGCGCGTGGCGCCCGTCAGCCGTGGCCGATGAGGACCTGCCGCTGGGCGGTGAGGTCTTGCTGGTCTGTGGAGCAGCGGGCGTAGCCGATCAAGCTGAGTCACGGCGGGAGTGACGATTGGCCACCCCCAAATGAGAATCTGTCGTATGGCACTATCTGAGACAGTCGCCGGAAATTGACTGCGGCTCTTGGGGGAGCGGGCGCCCGGAGTCCGTTGGGGGAAAACCGGTGATCGACACCTCGCCTTCCTCCAGCACCCAGACCTCCTCGTAGGGAATGTCGGTGCGGCGCGGACCACCGCCCGGCTTTGCGCGGTCCAGGAAGAACGAGGTCGCGACGACTCCGAAGTCGGCACCCGCGAACTTGAAGGTGTTGCCGTGCGGGAGGCGCAGCTCCTTGGAAGAGAAGCTGGGGCGAAATCGCTACCGACGGCTGAAGACGTCGATCGGAGGAGGCCGTGTCGCCGAGATCGAAGTGCTCCCGACTCGCTACCGTCTGCCCAATCCCGCTCCACTGGCGGGAGCCCAGTTCCAAGCCGAGGAGTCTCCAGCAAAACTCAGAACGATTCAGGTCCCGATGCCGGGGGGTCAGTCGACGATGAGGCAGTAACCGCGGTTGTGCTGACTGACCAGGCGGCAGGGAATGTCCAACGGTTCCAGCTTCAGACGCAGTCGGCGCACGTAGATACGCAGCTGTTCGGCCTCGTGAACGCCGGCTCGCCAGCCCAAGCGAATGATCTCGCGGACGCTCAGGAAGCGATTGGGATGGCTCAAGAAGACTGCCAGCAGGTCCCACTCCTGGACGGTGAACGAGACTTGCTCACCGTTGAACGTGAGGGTTCGCTTCTCACCGTCGAAGGTCATGCCTTTGATCTCCACCCTAGAGGCCAGGTGCATCATCAGCGAGGGCGACCTCCGCAGCGCAGCCTTGAGCGCCCCCACCAGGGCGCTCGGGACGAACGGTTTGGGCAGAATCTGGTCGATGGCACCCTGATCGGCAGCCTGGGCCGCCTCGAAGTGGTCGGCGAGCAGAAGCACTCGGGCATTCGTCCTGGCGCCGAGCTGGCTTACCAACTCCGACCACCGGTCGTCTTCTGGCTCGATGCCCCAAATCAAAGCGTCGAAGCTCTCGCCCTCGAGCTTCGGCAACGCCGACTGAAGGCCTGAGACTGCTTCGGCTCGGCAGGCAGCCAGGCGCACGCAGGTTTCGATGACGGCCCGGTAGGCCTCATCAGCTTCGATGATCAGGACAGCCCCGGATATGCGACCACGTTTTCGACGAGCCGCGGTGGGGCCTTTCCTGGCGACGAAGCGTACATGCCCGGGCTGGCCAGACCCGGCCTTGGTGGTCACCTGTTCGATGTGCTGCACCCGAGCACCATACTCCCTTCTTGCCATATGGCTCTCGTTCCTCGAATTCCAGCTTTACGATCTGATCACCGAAATGAGTTCCAATTTTACGGATGGACCTGTTAGACTCTAATGGTCGAGGCGGCGGTTGCTGCCGCCGACACTGGGACCGGATGGAGCACATTGGTTGGTTTCCAACATCGGAACCGGATATAAGTCAGGGAGGCGCCCATATGGCGGATCCGCCGGACAATTTTCGCCGTCGAGGCTGGGATAGCTGAGGCTCACACAGCACCGCCAATTAGTGCCGAAAGGCCAGGGGTGAAGGTACGGGCTTCCTAAAGCCCATGAGCTGTCAATGCTGCCCGGGCCGCGACGGACCGCCGAAGAACAACGGCGGGCCAGGTCTTTTGAGACCTGGCCCCTGCGTTCGTGTCCAGGGGAAACGACGTTTGTCTGTAAAACCACCGCGAAAGCTCTCGCCCGCGGCAAAAGCGTCGCGGCCACTCTTTTCCCAAGCGCCAGGTCGGGTGGACATCGCCAAATCCGTCGCGACCCTCCACGAGCCGAAGTGATGCTCGTTGTGCGTGGTCACCGTAACGTCCACATCCCGTTTTCCGTGCTATTTGTACGGAGCCACGCCCACGATGTGGCCATGCAACGAGATCAGCAGGACCACCACCGGCTTGACGTCGCGGGCGCGATCCGAGGCGGCGACACCGAGTAGGCGATGGGGGCGGAGCAGAACATCGACTCCTCGTCGCTCGAGCAGGCCCTCTTCTGGCGGGGAAAGTATCGGGAGATCCTGGCGATGGAGGAGGGCGTCATGGCCAGGGTCCGCGAACTCATGGAAGCTCAGTCGCAAACCGTCCCGCGCGAGACCGAGCTCTCCAACGTTCCAGTCATCGCGGCTCAACTGGAGCGGTTCCGCTCTGGGCTTGGCTATTGGGGAAGCTCGTTAGCGGCCACTGCGGTTGCAGGGCACAGGACCGACCGAGTAGTCGTGTCCGGAGGGACAAGAGTGGGCTCTTGCCCCACCCCTCTCCCGGCAGAGTTGGGCCGTGGGCGTCCGGTTAGCGCGACGCATTGGAATCGAAGAGCCGGGGCCGGCACGTTGCCCGGCCCCGGAGGAACCCCCTAGCCTTCGCTTGCCTCCGCCGTAGCCCCCGCCCCGATTGCGATCCGCTGGGGCTCGGCCTTCGTCGCCTTCGGGATGCGAACCATCAGACCGCCGTTCGCGAACTCGGCGACGATATTCGCCGGGTCGACCTCCTTCGGCAGCTCCAGCTTCCGGCTCCAGTTGCCCCACGGACGCTCCTGCCGAATGAACCTGCCCTCCCTCTGGAAGGGCACTGCCTTCAGCATCACGCTGAGCATGCCATTGTCGAACGTGACCTCGACAGCATCCTCGGGCACGCCGGCCGCCGACGCATAAAGCTCATATGCATCCTCTGTCTCCAGGATGTCGACCGGCAGCGTGTGAGTCGGAGTGCCGTCTCCTTCACTGACTATTGGATAGCCGAAGAACTGATCGTACAGGCGCTCCAGCGAGTTGGGTACCGTCATGAGATCGGATCGGGGTCCGATCCAGCGCACCCCAGTGTTCGTGGTCATGGTGATCGCCTCTCGTGTGGGATGTGGACTGGATTCGAATACGGTGCGCCCACCGCTCCTTGTTCCTACCCCGCTTATTGTGAATGTAAACACTGTTCGGTCACTTGGGTCGCGCTTGCCGTGGCTCCGTATGGACGCTTGCAGCTCCTTGCCGGTCACCCGTAGTAGATGAGGTTCGACGAAAGGCGACCTTACCCCCTCACACGGCCATTTGATGTAGCCAGACGCTCACTGCGGCTGTGATCGAGTCTGCGTCCGTTAGCTTCAAGGTTTCTTCGATGCCCCGGGAAACGTCGGTCGTCAAGCGCACCTCAGCTCGCAGTGGAGAACTGGACCCAGCCTCAAGCCAAGCCCGGATGACGAGTAAGCCGCTACTGGCGCTTGGCATCCTCGCAGCATGCCGGACCTGCCATCACCGCAGCGTGACGGGCGCGGCCTCCTCGAGCAGCGCATACAGCGCCGGCGTGGGATCGAGGTCGAGCTCCGACCGCAGGAGCCGCCGATAACGGTCGAACTCTCGGAGCGCCTCGGATTGGTTGTGCTCGGCAAGGTGCAGTCGAATGAGCACGTTGCGCGCGCTCTCGCGCAATGGATCCACGCTCGTCGCAGTCAGGGCGGCGACGACGGCCTCCCCATATCGAGACTCCACGATCAGCCGCTCCGCCAACGCCTCGAGAGCGTGAAGCCTGAGCTGTCGCCATCCCTCGGCCTCGAATAGTACCCAGTCGTCGTACCAACCGGGCAACAAGTCCATCGAGAGGACATCCACAGCGGTCGCTGCAGTGTCCTCACGGCGTAGCGGACCTGCACCGTCCAGCAGCCGGTGGGCGAGCGCCCGCGAATCATCGAGATCCACGCGAACGTCTCGTACCAGTCCCAGCTCGGTTGGAGTGACGTTGAGCAGCGCTCGGTCCGTTTCCACGAGGCGCGCGAGCGACGAGCGTAAGCACGCGTAGGCGCGATCTTCATTCGCTTCGGGCCACAGCGTTCCCGCCACCTGCGCCCGTTGGGACAGACGACCCCGCAACGCGAGCAGCGCCAGCAACCGTTGCGACGCACCGGTCAGAGCCGCCGGCAGATCTCCGGTCCAGAGCTGAAACCCGCCGAGCATGCAGAGTCGCGGTGGCGCTTCGATCACACCCGGGTCGATTGGCGCGCCCAACCAGCCGCTCAGGCCGGTCATCTTTGTTTTCACTTGGTCTCCTCGTCGCACGCTACGCGGCGCCACTCGGCATCGCATGGTCCCTTCGAGGTAGGCACCGGCAAGGTCGGACCGGTCACGCCGGCGTCACGCTAACGTCGCGGCCGCCAGATCAGAGTGACGACCGGGTCCCCTTCAAAGGTCCCACTACCTACCAGAACCGGGCACTACAAGCGGGAACCCCTGCGAAGACACCGAATTGACACACCTGGAGATACCGTGACCACTACCATCTGTCGCCCGGGGGAGGTAGCCTCCGACTCCGCCGACTACGCGAACCTCAAACGCCAAGTCCAGGAGGCCGGTCTCCTGGACCGGCAGAGCGGCTTCTACCTACGCTCCATCGCCTGCAAGATGGCGCTGCTCGCCGCCTCGCTCGCGCTCTTTGTCCTCCTGCGCGCGTATCCGTGGGCGATTGTCCTCAACACGATCGCGCTGGCGATCGTCTTCGGGCAGCTCGGCTTCCAGATGCATGACGCTGGCCACCGCCAGATGTTCGAGAAAGGCCGGGCCAACGTCATCGTGGGTCTCGTCACCGCAGACCTGCTGCTCGGCCTGAGCTATGGCTGGTGGGTTGACAAGCACAACCGACACCACGCCAACCCCAACCACGTCGACATGGACCCCGACATCGGCCCAGGGGTCATCTCGTACTCCGAGGAGCAGGCGCTGGCATCAACAGGTGTCCGTCGCTTCGTCGCCAAACACCAAGCGGGGCTCTTCTTCCCGCTGCTTTTTGGGCTGGGTTGGGCGATGCACCTGAACACCTTTTCCTTCCTCCGACAGCAGCGCTCGCGATACCGGTGGCTGGAGGTGGCATTGGTGGCGATCCATACCGTCCTGCTTCTCGGCTTCTTCGTCATCGTGCTCGGGCCCTGGTGGGCGCTCGCGGTCGTCGTCATTCAGCAGTCCTTCGCCGGTTTCTACATGGCCTGCGTTTTCGCGCCCAATCACAAGGGCATGCCGCAGGTGGCCGGCAAGGTGGACTTCCTCCGCCGTCAGGTGCTGACCTCCCGGAATGTGCGTCCTAACCGCCTGACCGACGTCTGGTACGGGGCACTCAACTATCAGATCGAGCACCACCTCTTCCCGACCATGGCGCGCAACCGCGTGGCTCGCGCCCACACCATCGTGCGGCAGTTCTGCCAGGAGCACGACATCCCCTACGCCGAGACCTCGATCCTTCAGTCCTACCGAGAGATCCTGGGATTCCTTCACGAGGTGGGGGAGCCGGTTCGCCGCGATCCAGGAGCGAGCGTCCCGTCAAGCGAGCTCCGGCGCGCGGTGGAGCTGCTAACCGTCCCCGTCCCGTCGACGGTTCCGGAGCGTTCCGCGAAATGAGCGATCGGTGTTCCAGTAAGACGCCGCGTGAAAGTGCCCTTCCCGACGGGAGAAGTAGTGCCGACACGAAATCGATCCGCCCCGCAACCATCGCCCTCCGACCGCGTGGCCTGGGAGCGAGGAGGCGCGCAATCCTCGCGAAGCGGTCGATCGAGTTGCGTGGTCGCCAGGGGGGCAAAGCGGAGCACTCGCCCAGCGGCGGCCAGGCTGCCGTTGAAGGGTCACTCCAGACGCCAGAAGGCTCGGCTGAGGCCCGCGCGAGGTCAGGCCGGCCTCGAAGGCCGAGGAACAGGCGTTCACTGGTGCGGGCAAGCCCGGGACAAGCATGGAGGTCCACTTCAAGCTGTTCGGGACTGACGGCGTTTCGCTCCAATCGCAGGAGCTGAGCAAAGCACTCAAAAGCCGTGGGTGGCGTGTGCACGCCTGCGCCTCCGACGTCCCTCGTGAGGCCGAAGGACTGCGGCTACCCGACCTCTCGTATCAGTCGGACGACGCGCTGGCGTTGCGGCGACGAGTTTTCACAGCCGCCGTGGCACCGCATGTCCAAGATCAGGAAGCAACAGCGTCGGGCCTCTTGGCGCAGATCGAGGAGCGTGCCGTACGGATCCGCCGAGCTGTCGAGACTTACCTCGACGCACATGACATCCGCCTGGTGCATGTCCGTAACGTAATGTCGCTGCCGTACAATCTGCCGGCCACCCTGGCCTTCTACCAACTCATCGAAGAGAGGCCGGACATTCACTTTGTGCTGCAGCACCACGACCTCTATTGGGAGGGGCCAAACGCGACGAGCTTCCATACCCCTTTCCCGGAAGTGGCGACCTTGATCGACAGGATCATGTGCCCTGACCGGCCCAACACCACGCATGTCTTGATCAATCCAATCGCTGCCGAGGCATTGAAACGAGAGAAGGGTATCGAGGGGGTGGTGATCCCCGACGGATTCGACTTCGACCGCGAAGTGGCTGCTGTCGACGAAACGACCTTTCGAGGCGGTCTGGAGATCTTGACCGGAGTTCGCACCCCCGTCACGACGGATGACCTGGTGGTGGCCATGCCGGCCAGGGTGGCGATCAATAAGGCGATCGAGCTCGCGATCCAATTTGTAGCCGGCTTGAACGGGAGGCGCGAGGAGCTCGAAGGTGTCCGCGCCGGCTTGGGAGCCAGGAGGCGAAAGCTCGGCAAGGACGACAAGATCGTCCTGGTGCTCCTCCAAGGAGAAGATCTGGATGAGCACCGTGAATACTTCGACAGGCTCACGGCCTACGCCGGCCACGCCGGCATTACACTGGCCTATGCTGGACATATCGTAGTGCCGGATAGGCGGTACATTGCTGGGGACCGCGAGACCTATCCCTTCTACAGCACCTACCAGGCTATCGATCTTGTGTGTTATCCGCCTGAGCACGAGGGCTTCGGCAACCAGGCAATCGAAACGGTCTGGGCCAAGCGGCCGCTGGCAGTCCTCGAGTACCCGGTCTTCAAGAGCTTCGTGCGCAGTCACATCCCTCACTATGTCTCCCTGGGGGATAGCGCCGATCTGGGCAGACTGGACGATTTCGGAGGATTGCACCTGCTCAGCGAAGATGTGCTGCAACGAGCGCTTGACGCCACAGTGATGGTCCTGGAGGACCACGACCTCGAAGAGCGCTGGGTTCAAGAGAATGCAACGGCACTACGTCAGTTCTGCGGGATGGACACGGTGTGTGACCAGTACGTCGAACTCTACGAGGCGGCGCTCAAGGCTCGCGCCACTCACGGGAAGGGGCACTCGGACTAGAGGTCAGGGATAAAGAAGCGATGCGATCGCCGTTATAGTGCCTGCGAAGTCATTTGATGGGTGCGGCACAGGGTCTGTTACCTCCGCCAGACGAGGGCGGCACATGAGCTGCCCTCGCCGCTTGTCATGGGCGGCGTGGAGGATGAGTGGGTCTCCTGCTGGATGTGTGGGTCGAACTTGAAGGAACCTGATCTGGGTGGGACTCGTCGTTGAACTCGTGCAGTTCGTGGCGCAGCTCGAACTCGGTCGACGGGTCCGGGAAGGCTGTCCTGCTGTCGGCGCGGAGGGTCCGGGAACCCGCGCCGATTCGGGTTCCCGGTGGTCGGTCCCCGTCAGGGGCACGACCGTCCTCTGGAAGCCATCATCCATTGCCTTCGAACTCAGCACCGAACAGGCGCTCGCCCACACATGCGACAGGAGTGCCGGATGAGTCCCCCCCCGGACCGGTAGCGACGTAGACGACCTGGCGCGAGGAGCTCTCTACGCCCACTCTTGAGCCGGCTGCGCAAGATGGGAGCGTTCGCGATCGGCTGCGACCTCTCTCGGAATGTTGCGGTCCCAGATGGCCGCAACTCACGAGCTCCGCCGCGCGATACGTCCCGGCGGGTACTGTGTGGCCGTCACCAACGGCGAGATGCATTTTCGCTCGCTTCGCCAGGTGCTCGAGGACGTGGTGCGCGAGGACGTTCCGCAGTGGCGGATCCGGAGCGAGTCGATGCAATCTTTCTCCCTCGAGAACGGTGCCGAATCCCTGAGCGCTGCCTTCGAGTCGGTCACGTGTGTCCGGCCGGACCGGCCTCCGAGAGCTCGATCTGGGATGCAGGTATTGCCGCCGGCTATGTCGCCAGCCTGGCGGATCCCTACGCTCACGAAACCCCTCTCCCTTGGCCTCAGGTGGTCGAGAGAGTGCGCCGGCGCGTGCAGTTGGTCATCGACCCTGAAGGGGCGTTCGAGATCGTGGGCGCCCCGGGCGCGTTCATTTGTCGCTGAGCGGTCATTGGCTGACGGTCGGACAATCGGATCACAGCAGGCCCGGAGAGGTGCAGGGGCGATGCGTCCCGCATGGCCGGCCTGCCGCCGCTGCTCTGGACGCGAGAGGCTGCGGTTAACCCTCCATCTCGCGGGCGCATCTCGGTTCTCGCCAATCGCACGTCGCGCTTACGAGGACCTGAATCTCGCATGGCCTGAGCCCTTCGAGGCGGCGGTAAGGAGCTATTTGCAGCGTGAGCTCGACCTCACCTTCGCGTGACTCCCTTCAGACATCCGCCCGATGACCGGCCCTGCGGGGGATCGGAACCCGAGGATCCCCCAACGCAACGGACGGCGGCCGACTCACGTGGATCGGCGTCCGGCCCGGCGTGCAACATAGCGGCGGATCTTTTCGTCAGTGCCGCAGGCGCTCATCGCGCACCATCGTCGGCTGGAGTTCTTGGACAGGTCGAGGAACAACCAGGGGCAGCCGGCGCAACGCTTTAGACGATGCAGGTCCGCGCTAATGAGCAGTTCAGCCGCGTAGTGCGACACCGGCCAGAGCATGGCAGTCAGATCGTCGTCGGATTCCGACCAGCTGAACCGGTAGCGACCGCTGGAGGGCGTGATCTCGGCGTGGTTGAGCGCGTCCAGGGCCCATGGGCGCAGTTGATTCCAATAGTGTGCTGTTAGTGCGCCGTCGACGGCTATCTCGCCGAACATGCCGGTGAGCAGGGTACGAAGCTTGTGGGCCTTGCGTACCGCCGCTGCCGCCTCTTCGTGATGGGATCGCGCCATCCACTCGAGCCTGTCGGCATGCTCTGATGAGAGAGCGCCGGCCCGGGTACACCAGTGAAGCAGGCCGGGGTACGTAGCGACGTGGTCGCATCGCGCGGGTCCGGCGGGGTCATTAATGGTGTTCGCGAAGTCGAGCGCGAGGTGGCCAGCCACGATCGGGAGCTCGCGCGTCGTGAGCAGCCCGGCCTCGGGAACGGTTGCCATCAAAAGGGATTTTACCGGTTGCGAGCTCGTCCAGTGCATGATATGTTTCCGCCATGGCCGCTTTTGCTAGAAACAACCCAGGTGCTCGCCGGTCCTCGGGGCTCTGGCTGGGGGTGCTGTCGCTCTGCCTGATCCAGTTCGTCGACGTCCTCGGCGTCACCGTCGTGGTGACCACGTTGCCGGTGATGCTCAAGGACCTGGGTGCTCCGGCCTCTGCGGGAAGCTTGATCGCGGCCGGCTACGCGATGTGTTTCGGCGGCCTGTTGATGACCGGGGCCAGGCTAGGCGACCGGTTCGGTTATCGACGAACAATCCTCGCTGGCCTCTTGTTGTTCGCTGTCGCGGCGGGCGTTGGGGCGAGCGCCGACTCGGTGGCCGTATTGACCGTCGCGCGGTGTATGCAGGGTGCTGCGGCGGCGGCCTCGGTACCGTCGGCGTTGCGGTTGCTGACGACGATCAGCGCCGAGGGGGCTCAGCGGCAGAGGGCGATAGCGATCTGGAGTGCAGCCGGCGCTGCTGCCGGCGCGAGCGGCTTCGTCATCGGTGGGGTGGTCACTGACGTGCTCGGTTGGCGCGCCGTCTTCTGGGCCTGGTTGCCGTTGGCCGCCGGGCTCGGGGTCGCCATTGTCCTTGCGGTGCCGCCGGACCGCGGCCGGAATCGGTCACTCCCACTGAATCTGGCCGGCTCGATCATGTTCACAGTTGTCGTGATGCTCTTCGTGCTCGCGACGACGCTGCTGACCGTACCGGGAGGGCGGAGCATCGGGGTCATCCTGTTGGCTGGCGCGGCGGTCCTTACCCCCGTGTTTGTGGTAGTCGATCAACGGTCGGACGCACCAATGCTGCCCAGGTTCGTGCTACGCGAGGAAACCCTGCGCCTGGGAACGATCGCCGCGTTACTTAACACCTTCACGACCAGCTCCGCAATCACGCTGGCCGCGCTGTACCTGCAGAGCACACTGCACCGGAGTCCTCTGGTGGCGGCGGTGATGCTGCTGCCGTTCAGCCTCGGTGTCATCACGGGCGCCGCTCTGGCCGCGCCTCTAGTGACCCACTACCCCAAGCGACGCGTCATCGCCGGCGGTCTTCTAGCGATCGCCATCTGCGATGCGGCTCTTATCCCAGCCGCCGCCAGCGCGTGGGCCCTACCGGTGGCCGTCGCCATTGGCGGCGCCGGCATCGGCCTCTCCTCGGTGGCCGCCACCGGCCTGGGTACCACCGTCACGCTCAGTGCGCGCGCAACTGCATCCGGAATCCTCAACACCGCTGCGCAACTTGGCACCGCGCTGGGCGTTGCGGTCCTATTCCTCGTCGCTGCTGTCAGCACCGGCGTGCCAGCGCCCGACACACCCGCCCCATCTATCGCTTGGGGGCTCGCCGCGCTCATCAGTATCTCCGGGGCGGGCATGTTCGCACTCCGAGGCCGCCTCGCGAGGAAATAGGACTCCGCTCCCTGTTTCCTTCGCGGGAGTACACGACCTCCAAGCTCGCCGACCTGTTCGGCGTCGCCCGCTCGACCGTCTACCGAGCCGTCGAGACCGAGCGGGGGCCTCGGCGAGAACCGCTGTCAGGCTAATAGCGCTCGCCGCTCAGCAAGTCACCCAAGTGTCCCGCGTGGTGGTCCATGCGGGACACTTCCGAGTCTCGGGAGCGGGCGCTTAGTGTGTCCTGTCCCCGAGCCGGTGAGACACGGAGAGCACCGGACCTGGCCCGATGGGAGCGCCGGCACCCCTCTTGGGTCGAGCTAAAGCCCTCCGCGCAGAGGGTTGGGAGACCGGCGCAGCCGAACTCTTTCGATATGGCGACGCTGATCCGCGAGGTCGATCGAAGCCAGCAGCGGCAGCCTCACGGCGACACCGAGGGCGGTTTGGGCGGAGACGGTGCCCGCATTGAGGTGTCCAGCGTGCTGGTGTCCTCGTCGAATTCGACCTAGTCCCGTAACGCAGGGCGACCTTGGCCAGGAAGAGCGAGCACTAGGTCGACGTACCAATCACTGCGTGCAGTTCTTCTCGAGAACGAATGTCGAGCTTGTCATAGACGTTGCGGAGGTGATATTCGACAGTCTTCGGGCTCAAATACAGCATTGCCGCCGCCTCGCGAGTAGTCCGCCCCTCGGCCAGAGCTACGGCGACCTGTAGCTCCTGCGGTGTCAGGCGGTGGCGGATGGTCTCGTCCCGCCGGCCCAGCACCTCCCCGGTCGCTCCTAGCTCGATCAAGGCGCGCCGCTGCCAGGGAATGGCGCCCAGGCGTTCGAACCCTTCCAGAGCTTCGGCGAGCTGTCGTCGAGCCTGGGCTCGTCGCCGCGACCGCCGAAGTCGTTCTCCGTAGCAGAGCCGAGTACGGGCGATTTCGAAGGCGTCGCCCGTGCGAGCATGCAAGCTCAGCGCCGTCTCGAAGTGCGCCCAGAACGCAGGATCGGGTGCCGCAAGCCCGAGCGAACGCTCGGCTCGCGCGAGCGCGAACGGCTGGCCCTTGGCGTCAGCGCTTCGGCGGAAGGCCTGCGCTTCCGCTGCCGCGACGTCCTGGCGCCCGAGGCGGACTTGCACCTCGATTAGATCGGGCGTGGGATCCAAGTCGGGGTCGCGAATGCCGAGTTCGGCGTGCAGCATGCTGAGCCTGCGAAGAGGGTCCAGGGCCGCCTCTGCCTGTCCGCTTCCCAGTTCTTTCAGGGCCTGGGCTGCGAGCAGCCAGGATTGGAAGAACCCCATCTGGAAGCGGGCGCTCAGAGCGCCGGCCTCAGCAGAATGTATCTCGAGCTCCGACCAACGGCCTTCCAGCGCATCGAGCTGAGCCAGTCCGGCCAGATTCCCGCAAAGGACGTTGTACTGGTTGCTCTCTCTGGCCAGGTGAACGCCCTCCTCGTAGTGGGCGCGCGCCGCCGTCCACTGGTCAGTGGTGGCCAGGTCGCGGCCGAGGTAGAAGAGAACCATCGGCAAGGCCGACGCTGGAGCGCGCGCACGGGCGCCGGCGAGCGCCATGTCGATCAGCCGGTGGTCCCCGCCGGCTTCGCGCAAGAAAAGCCCGACCAGGCCCGCGCAGAGCATCAGCAGGGGACGACCGCCCAGCTCGATACCGCGGAGGTAGGTTTGCGCCGTCCGAAGGTGACCGGGGCCTTCCTCCCCCAGCCCGGCCAGGACGGCCGCACAGCCGTATGCCGCGTGGGCGGCGATCCTCACCTCATGCGGGTCGTCGGGACCGAGCAGGTCCAGCGCGCGGCGGCCGGCGGTCAGCATGTCTCCGACCCGGCCGGCGCCCAACCCGGTCATGCCGGCCTCCGACAGCAGGCGAATCGCTCGGACGCGATCGCGGGCGGCGATCTCGCCGATGGCCCGCCGGATCAGTTGGAATCCTTCCTCGACCCGTCCCTCTACCAGCGCGATGCGTCCGGCCAGCACCTCGACGTCCGGCGTCAACTCGCCAGATCCGGCAGTCGAGCTCACGTCCCCCAGGAGCTGGACCGCGTGCTGGGCCTCGCCGGCGAGCCAATCGCTCTCCGCGGCTGCGAGGAGGCGGCGGCTGCGGCCCCGAACGGACTCGCTGAGCCGCGCCGCCTCTTCTAACGCCGCCGCGGCGGCCGCATGGCCGCCGCTCGCCTCAGCCCTCTCGGCCGCCGCCTCTAGCGCGACGGCCACCGGTTCGTCAGCTTCGCCGGCCGCCGCGGCGAGGTGCCAGACTTGACGATCGGCGTCCTGGTCGCCGATCGCGGCGGCGAGAGCCCGATGGGCGCCTCGCCGCTGTGCCGCCGAGGCGGCGTGATAGATAGCAGCGGCAGCCAGTGGGTGCACAAAGGTGAGGCCGTCGCCCCGCCCGGAGACAAGTCCGGCCACCGCCTCCGCCTCCTCGACCGCCTCGGCGCCGATGCCGAGCCCAGGCAGTGCCCGCCGGACGAGCTCGAGTCCACCCGAGCCCGCAGCGGCCAGTAGCAGCAGCACGCTGCGCGCGGCCTCCGAGATTCCATTGGCCCGCCGCAGGAACGTCCTCTCGAGGCTCACCAGGACCGGAATCGGAAGGGGAAGGTAGCCGGCGACCGTGTCCAGGCGATCTGCCTCCGCGGCGAACTCCACCAACGCCAGTGGATTCCCGGCCGTCACCTCGATAATGCGGTCGGCCACCTGAGCGGGGAGGCGGGTCGGAGCGCTCTGCTGCAGAAGCTCGACGGCCGACGTCTCGTCCAGCCCACTCACCAGCAACTCCTCGAACCCGCTCTCGAGGAACGGCGATGTCTCGCCTTCGCGCACCGCGACCAGCAGTGCGATTGGATCCGCGAGCAGGCGCCGAGCCGAGAAGGCGAGGGCCTCCGCCGAGGCGCGGTCGAGCCACTGGGCGTCGTCCAATAAGACAAGAAGCGGAGTCTGTGCATAGGCGGTCAGAAGCTCCAGGGTGGCCGCGCCGATCACCAGCCGGTCACTGGGCACGCGCTCGCCGAGCCCGAAGGCCGACCGGAGGGCGACGGCCAGCGGCCGAGGGATCCGGCCGAGGACGCCCAGGGCCGGCCGGAGCAGCTCGTGCAGCCCACTCAAAGGCATCTCAGTTTCGAATGCAACCCCTTGTGCGCTGAGCACCAGCATGCCTGCGGCCTCCTGCGCCGCCTGCCGCAGCAGCACCGTCTTGCCGATGCCCGGGTCACCTCGGAAGACGAGGGTCGAGCTTACCCCTTGATGGGTTTGGGCGAGCGCCCGGCGGATACGGTCGATCTCGGGATCTCGTCCCAGGAGCACGATCTCAGGATCGCACCTGGATCCGCCGCCGCGGGGAGGGCCCAGATTCCAGGGACCCCACCTGATGCGAAGACTCCAGCCACGAGGCTACGGTCTGCCTCGACGACGACCAGCCGACCAAGGAGATACGCACCATGGCAGTTCAAACTCAATCCGCCGACCAAGACCGGCTGATGGCCTTGATGGGCCACGTGATCGGTGAGCTGGGTGCCACCGTCAACGCCGGCCTGATCGTCATCGGCGATCGTCTTGGTCTTTACCGGGCACTCTCCGAGGCTGGCCCGTCTACCGCGGCTGAGGTGGCCCAGCGCACGGCTACCAGCGAGCGCTACGTCCACGAGTGGCTGAACGCCCAGGCGGCGGGTGACTACGTCGAGTACGATCCAACCACCGAGCGGTACTCACTGACTCCGGAGCAGGCGTTGCTCCTGGCCGACGAGTCGAGCCCTGCGTTCGTCGGCGGCGCCTTCCAACTGGCGTTGGGCGCGCTCAAAGCGGAGTCGGAGATCGAGCACGCGTTCAAGACCGGGGCGGGCTACGGCTGGCACCAGCACGACGCGGATGTACATGTGGGATGCGAGCGCTTCTTTCGTCCCGGATACAACGCGAACTTACTTTCGACCTGGGTCCCGGCGCTAGAGGGAGTGGCCGAGAAGCTGCGCGTGGGCGCCACGGTGGCCGACGTCGGCTGCGGCCTTGGCGCCTCCACCCGGCTCATGGCCCGGGAGTTTCCGCGCTCGACCTTCGTCGGCTTCGACTACCATCCCGGTTCCATCGACCTGGCGCGCAAGGAGACGGCAGAAGCCGCGCAGGGAGACAACATTCGTTTCGAGATCGCGTCGGCGGCCACCTTCCCAGGCTCCGGCTACGACTTCGTCACGATGTTCGATTGCCTGCACGACATGGGCGATCCCGTCGGCGCAGCCCGCCACGTCCGCCAGGCGCTGGCCCCAGACGGCACCTGGATGATCGTCGAGCCGCTCGCCGGCAACCGGGTCCAGGACAACCTCAACCCCTTGGGCCGCGCCTATTACGCGTTCTCCACCTTCCTCTGCACGCCGAGCTCGCTGGCGCAGGAAGTGGGATTGGCGCTGGGCGCGCAGGCGGGAGAGACGCGCATCCGAGACGTGGTGACCGAAGGCGGCTTCACTAGCTTCCGGCGGGCGAGTGAGTCGTTGACCAACGCGGTCTACGAAGCCAAGCCTTAACGGGGAGGGGGTGAGGGACCGTTCGGTTCCCACCCCCCTGACAGGTGCCACTATGACCGCGATGCCGGGTGCACATCGATGAGAGCTCTTGAGCCAGCCCAAAGCGGTGATACGCTGCGGCGGGGCGTACGGCTCCGCTGGGAGCTATTCGGCAGCGGGGACACGACCCTCTTCCTGCTGCCGACCTGGTCCATAATCCATTCGCGGCACTGGAAGTTCCAGATTCCTTACCTGGCCCGCCGAGCCCGAGTGCTGGTCATGGACGGCCGTGGCAACGGCGGATCGGACCGGCCCGCCGGGCCTGCTGCCTACACCGATTTTGAGTACGCCTCCGACGCGCTGGCAGTGATGGACGCGACCGAGACGGAGCAAGCCGTACTCGTCTCGCTCTCGAAGGGGTCGCGCTGGGCGTTGATCCTGGCCGCCGAGCACCCGGCGAGGGTGAGTGGCGCGGTCTTCATCGGCCCGGCCGCCCCGCTGGCTCCAGGCAACCCGCAGAGGACTGCGGCAGAACGCCGCTTTCTAGAAGTTCGCAACCGTCACCGGGGTTGGGCGAAGGTGAACGCCGGCTACTGGCAGCAGCATCACCGCGAGTTTCTGGAGTTCTTCTTCGACAAGGCCTTCAACGAGCCGCACTCGACCAAGCCGATCGAAGACTGCGTCCAGTGGGGGCTGGATACTGACCCGGAGACGCTGCTGGCCACCGCCCTGGCAACCGGCCTCGACCCCGAACAGGCACGGCGGTTGGCCTCCGAGGTGCGGTGCCCGGTGCTCGTCATCCACGGCGATCGGGACGAGATCAGCCCGATCGCACGAGGGCGCGCGCTCGCCAAGCTGAGCGGCGGGCACCTCCTCATCATGGAGGGGTCTGGGCACTGCCCGCACGTCCGTGATCCGGTGACCGTCGATCTGGCGCTCAGGAATTTCGCGGTGCCGGCTGGGCCGCCGCGGCGGCGTCGTCGTGCTTTGCCACGGCCTCGGCGGGCACTGGTCATTTCTTCGCCCATCGGACTTGGTCATGTCCGCCGCGACCTCGCGATCGTCCGCCGGCTGCGGGAAATGGTTCCCGGACTGACCGTGGACTGGCTGGCCCAAGACCCCGTCACGGCGCTACTGGAAAGTTCCGGCGAGCGTATCCACCCGGCGAGCCGGCTCCTGGCCAGCGAGTCGTGCCATCTGGAGAACGAGTCGCAAGGGCACCGGCTGCACGTGTTCGACGCGTGGCGGCGAATGGATGAGATTCTGCTCGCCAATTTCATGGTCTTTCAGGACGTGGTCGAGGAGGAGGACTATGACCTATGGCTCGGCGACGAGGCTTGGGAGGTCGACCATTACTTGTTCGAGAATCCTTCTCTCAAACGCGCGCCCTACGTCTGGATGACCGACTTCGTCGGCTGGCTCCCGATGCCCGCGCTGGGCGAGCGCGAGGCGATGCTGACAGCCGACTGCAATGCGGAGATGATCGAGCATGTGGCCCGGTACCCCGCACTCCGCGACCGCTCGATCTTCATCGGCCGGCCAGACGACGTGGTGCCAGGGCGGTTCGGCCCCGGATTGCCCTCGATACGGGAGTGGACTGAGGCCAACTATCGTTTCTCGGACGGATACGTGCTCGAGCTGGAGCCTGGGCAGGTCGACCGCGCGGCACTGAGGAGAGAGCTGGGTTTCGGTGCCGACGAGCTGATCGCGGTCGCCGCGGTCGGGGGCTCAGGTGTGGGCGGCACTTTGCTGCAGCGACTCATCGAGTCCTCGGCGAGCATCCGCCAAGCCATCCCCGCCTTGCGCTTAATCGCGGTGGGGGGTCCTCGAATCGACTTGTCGGGTCGGCCTCCCGTGGAAGGTGTCGAGGTGCGGGGGTTCGTCCCGGATCTGAACCGCCTGCTAGCGGCTTGTGACGTCGGCATGGTGCAAGGGGGCCTCTCCACGACGATGGAGCTCGCCGCCTATCAGCGCCCATTCCTGTACTTCCCGCTCCAGGACCACTGCGAGCAGCAGTTTCACGTGCGGACCCGGCTGGAGCGCTACCGCGCCGGCCGCTGCCTCGACTTCGCAACGGCAACGCCGGATTCGATCACGGCGGCACTCGTGCACGTGCTGAGAGCGCCGCCCTCCGAGCCGGTCGAAGCGGGGGCGGCGGCCAGGGCGGCGGAGGTCATCGCCGAATTGCTGTAGCGACCATGACCGCTTCCTACCGTCTCCGTCGGAAGCTGGGCGGCCAGAACTGCTGCTTACCGCCAGACAGACGCGACACAACGACGAGAGAGTCCGTAGGGGATCCCTCAGCTTTACAGCAGTTCCCGATCCGCTGGTGGAGCCCCGATCTTCCGCAGCCCGACCGTCGCGGCGCAGGTATCCTGCCCGAACTGGCCGGCCTGGCGTCTAGGAAGTTTGGCCCATGCAGTTCCGACCCCTAACCTCGCATGATGAGGCGTTTCCGCGGGTCTCTTGCTCGATGTGTGGGTGGATGAGCAGGCGAATTGAACTGCGGCGCACGCCGTCCCGAATACGATCACTTGGTGTTCAAGCAGGTGATGCGTAGGAGGGGTTCGACGTGCGCCGAGACGGAGTATGGCGAGGTGCTCTTGTGCTCGGCAACGTCAAGATCCTTGATGTCCGTGGGGAGGCCGACACCGTCATCTGCCGGGTGGAGCCGGCGCGGAGTCGAGGGCCGCGCTGCGGTCGGTGCGGGAGGGTGTGCCCGTGCTACGACCCCGCTCGCGGTCCGCGACGATGGCCAGCTCTGGATGTCGGGTGCCGGCGGGCTTGGGTGGAAGCGGAGCTGGGCCGAGTGAGCTGGCCTGAGCGCGGGGTGGTGGTGAAGCGGGTGCCGTGGGCCTGGCACGGGTCGGGGTTCACGCGGTCCTTCGAGGAGCAGGTCGCATGGCTGGCCATGGAGTGCTCGAAGACGGCGGTCGAGAACCTGATCCGGATCAGTGCACGCGCAAGCCCAGGAGCGGATGTTCGCCGAACTGCGTGACCTGCCCTGCTTTGGGCGTCCGGTGCGACTGGTCTGGTCGAAGCGCCGTTGGCGATGTCGGGAAGTGCTCTGTCCGTCGAAGACCTAAGATGCGGTACCCGAGATCCGATCGCTGGGTCGATCTCGATGTCGGGCACGAGCCCCCCGGCGAACCCAAGTTGGCGTGTTCGAGTTGCCACGGACAAGGTGGACGGCCGTCGACTGGGCTTTCCGGCCTTCGATTGGTCCCTCTCTACTGCCGCGAGGGACGTGAATCCCTGTCCCCGGAGCCGCGCGCCGTGTCCAGGGCAGGGGGGCGATTCGATCGTCAAGTTGCGTCCGGTCGTCCCCGCCGACCTTCCCGCCAACATCCGCCTTTCGGGGAGCTTCCGGGTAGAGGTCGACGCGCTCCCTGGCGGCTATGTCTGCTCGGGGACGATGAAAGGGACGCCGAGCCTTGACGAGGTGCGCGCGGCGGCCGCTGGCGAGCGTCCACTCCGCACGCTCTTCACGAAGGAGCAACGCGCCTTCTTCGCCGCGCACGTTAAGGACGGCATCACCCTTGACGACCTGACCGTCCTGGGACCGATCTTCGTGCTGAAGCTTCGGCTGATGCCGGACGAGCTCCCGCGCCGCCGCGTGGTCGTCGAGATGTGGATCTACCCGGACGGCTCGCACGTGCTCGAGCTCTCGACGCGCTGTGCAACCGGCGAGGCGTTCCAGGTCGCCGCCGAGCTTCGTGCGTTTCTGCACGGGCGCGGGATCGATATCTCCGGCGAGCAGGAGACGAGGACGCGGAAAGCCCTCGAGTATTTCGCCGGGACCCTCAAGTGACGATCGTCCCGCGCTTGGGAGTGGCGCACGTTCGGTGACGACTTGGGTGTGCCGAGGCCCGCTTTGCCGAGCCCGACGCCCGTCAGGAGCCGTGGCTGGTGGCGGCGCTCGGACTCGCGGCGGGGGTCGTGCTCGCGCGGTTGCTGAAGGCGTCTGCGAGGGGTGCCGGTCCTGCCGCGCCCCGGGCCCTGCTCCCCAGGAGCACCGCCACCTCTTACGCCGGTTCGGGTCTCGGGGTGCCGCCGCCTCCTCCCGGTGGAGCGACTCCGTACCGGACCGAAGAGCGACCGTGAGGAGCGGACCTACCGGAGCGCCGATGGATCCCCTGGCCCCTGCCCGAGCGCGGGATCACTAAATGGGCGTCGCAGTCCCGAACCATGAGCGCGGCGTCTATGGCACCGGCCTAACACTTGTCGATGAAGAACGTTACAGCGTGGGCGGCGCCAAAGATGCGTCTAGGCCCCGACCGTTCCTGAAGTCAGGCGCTATGAGTTGCGTGCGATCGTTGAAGGATGTCCAAATCAACTGACCGGCTGCTCAGGGTCGTTCGCGGGGTCGCGGTCCTCGCAGTGACGCTGCTCCTGGTCGCCGGCTGCGGGTCCTCGCCGAGTTCGTCCGGTCAGCAGTCGTCGTCCAAGACTTTCGAGGTGAGTACCCCCGACGGTCAGGTGTCAGTTTCTCTCGACGGCAAGCTCCCGCCGAACTGGCCCAGCGACTTCCCGATCCCAACTGGCGCCGACGTCGCCGGTTCGGGCTCGCTCGGTGGCTCCGCCTCGACTGCGATGGTGGCCGTATACACGACAAGCAAGGCGGCGCCAGAGACATTCGAGTATTACAAATCGAATCCGGATGTGTCCAGCACCAGCGCGAGATCCGTTGGCACTGGAAACCAATTTGTTGGCCGGCTGCAGGTGACCGCGCCTTACAACGGGTCTGTGACGGTAGTTGACCGGAGCGGTAAGACCTACATCATCGTCGTGCTTAAGTCGCCGAGCGCCACCCCTAGCAGCTGAGCTCGGGTACCCGGGGCAATGAGCCGGTTCAGGTGGCCCCAGGGGCGGACGGTACGGGGTATGAGGATCGCAAGTGGGGCCGGGGTTGCCGAGCACAATCGTGTTCCAGGGCTGCCGCTGTCTATCTGCACTGACCAATAGGGTCCTTACCTAGAGAGGTCTCGGACGCCGTCTATACCAAGGAATACGCCGATGATAGTCAAAAGTGCCGCACCGATCGCAGCGGTATGGGTGTCAAACCAAGCCTTAATGGCCCGGAGGAGGGCCGGGGCGGCGTAACAGAGTACAACCGGCACGATGACCGTGGCGCTGGCGACGCCCCGAAAGATTGCCGCCGCTACCCCCCGCCCAAAGACACCGGTGGGTGCGCTGGCGATGACCAGTCCTCCACCGGCCAGCAGGAGAAGGCTTTTGGGCCCGATGGAGAGCGCGACCCCGGCGCTCTTGATGGAGTGATCCCTTCAAGGACTCTCGTCTGGACGACCCGTCTCCACTTGGGCGGCATGGTGTCGGCGTCCGCCGATCGGTGCCTGAGCCAAGTCCAGACACCGAGGCCTAGCGCAGCGATACCAAGGACGATGTATTCGATCGAGCCGACCGTTGTCGGAGTCCTGTCCTGGCGGGGCTGTATCGCCCCCGAGGCCAGGATGACAACGGTGATGACGACAGCATATCCCAGGCCCGGCCGGCGGCGAGGACGCCCCACGTCAGCAGGGATCCATCTTGCAGCTACCGCGGGTCCGTATGGGATTGGGTTGGTCGGAGCGGATCTCTCCAGACTCCGAGAGCTTTCTTGTGACCGCCATGGAGCGTGGGTCGAGGCAGCGGGCGGCGACGGGCTGGTGCTCCTGACGGCAGGGCGCTACATCTACCAGGAGGTGCGGGTCCCGGGCCTCGTCGATGAGCCGCGCAAAAAGGTCGGCTATTGGAACACGGTGGCGCACCTTCCGCTGTAGCATCCATTCACGGTGCGCAGGATCGCAGAGCTCAATCGGCTCGGTCTCATCGGCGGGTCATCCTCAGTGGCCCCGACGGCTGGGGTCGCAGCCGACCAGGGAACCGCCGTCATCACTGCGGACCCAGGCGGCCCCGTTCCGGGGGCACAAGCGTAGACAGCCTCGCGCGTGCATGCGCGCCTCCCGGGCTCGGAGGTCGCATGGGCCGGCTCGCCAAATCCGGACCTGGTGCCCAATTTGACGGGCTCGGCGACCCTGTTGATGACCGAGCCCGCGACGGAGAGTCTACTTGGTGCTGGCGGAGGGTGGCGAGCACTTCCATGTTGATGTCGACGATGCCGGTCTGCCCGAAGTCATCCTTCCACGGAGAGCAGCACCAACCGAACCTGTATCTGCTAACTCTGTGATGGAGATGAGCGCTGCGGGGAGTCCGGAACTCGTGCACCGTCGAACCGGCGGGTTGGTGGCCCTCCCGACCACCCGCCCGGCGCTCGTCTCCATTGACGTTCCAGGCATTGCGCAGACACAAGGATCGCTCAAGCCACTGGTTCGCGGCGGGAAAGTGGTCGTGATCCACGACAACCGCCGGCTGCGGCCCTGGCGCGATGCGCTGATCTGGCATGCGCGCGAGGCCATGGCCGATCGACCGCCAATGCGCGGTCCCGTCGGGATCGAAGTCGAGATCCGACTGCCGAGACCGAAGAGCCACTTTGGTCGGCGTGGGTTGCGGCCCTCGGCACCCGGGTGGCCGGCGGTGCGCCCTGACTCGGACAAGCTCTTGAGAGCCATTCTCGACGGTCTTGGCGAGGCATGGGTCTGGCAGGACGACGGTCAGGTGGTGCGGGGGAGGTTTGCCAAGCTGTACTGTCGGAAGGGGGAATCGCCTGGCGTGCACATCGAGCTGTGGGCGCTGGAGGAGCGCGCGGACGAGCTGCCGATTGCGGTCGGCTGACGGAGGGACACGATCACCGGCCACACACACGCCTTCATCGGGGGAGCGATCGGACTTGGCGTGCAGGCGCTGCATCCGCTGAGGGCCCCCGTGGTCCTGCCGGCCGCCGTCGATGTGGGCGTCAGCTACAACCTCGGGCTGGTGCTGGGTGGCGCGTTGCTCGTCCTTCTCGGCGCGTTCGTTGCCCGGCTGCCCGACATCGATCTGCGAGTGGGGCTCCCGCACCGCGGCATGACGCACTCGACCGCAGCTGCTGCGGCCGCCACCATGATCGCTGCCCTGGTCACCGCTGCTTGGATTCCCCCGGCTGCCCTCGACGTCGCGGCAGTCACAGGTGCTGCCTACGTGAGTCACCTCGCAGCCGATGCAGTGAACCCCATGCCTCAGGCTCTGTTCTGGCCGCTGCCGGGCCGGTATCGACCGCGTTGGTTGCCGGCGGCGAGAGAGGCATCGTTGCAGGGCAGGGCGATCGAGGGGCTGGTCACCCTGGCGATCCTGGGAACGATCGGCTGGCGAGTGGTCGAGGTGGTCGCCCACCGCTGACCACCTGGCAGGAATCGATCAGGATCAGACCACAACAGGTAGTGGGTTGAATGATTGCTTGATCTACATGTTGTGGGCAGAGCTATCATGTGATGCGACGATGGTCAGGGACATGTCAGACGCCCCGCGTGGTGAAGCGCCCTGCGAGGTGGTGGCCGTTGAGCTACTTCGACGGCGCCTGGATGGCGCCACGGCTCTGCCCGCCGTGCTTGAGGTGATGGCCGACACCAAGGTGCTTAAGGATCGTCGAGGTGACCCGCGTCGCGCAGCGCTCGCCGGTGCCCTGTGGATCGAGGCCATGGTCCGCGCTGACCAACAGATCGCGGCAATGAGAAAGAGAGGCGAACTGGCGAGGCACGGCGGTCCTCGTGGCGCTCAGCACACCAGCGGCAAGTTTGCCGTGCGCAACCTTGCTGCCCTTGAGATCAATCGGGTTGAGGCGTTCCGCTGGCACCAGGTGGCGGTGATCGAGCCGCAGAGTCGTGAGGCTTACCTCCGGGAGTGTCTTGCCAGTGGTCGCCGAGTTGGTGTCCGTGGCCTCCTCCGATTCGCGGCCCAGCGCACGATCAGTAGCGCGGCCCGCGACGAGGCACATGCAAGGCTCCGAGCGACCATCACCTCGGCGTTGCGCGGTCTCGATCGCACGCTGCATCTGGCGCCCGATCAGGCGGTCGAGCTCCGCGGCTGTCGCGATCGGCTCAAGCGGCAGCTGGAGGCGGTGTCGCTGCTCGACCTGATCGATGACGCAGCGCAGCCTGGTTCCGACCTTGTGACACCGTTCGAGGCATTGCTCTCGGGCACCATCGTGGGCGCCCCGCAGGCTGCCAGCGTGGAACCGCTCTTGGTACTCGCGGTGCTCGAGCGGACCGCAGTCGTCTGCCCGGTCGGCTGCCAGGTACCGTCGGCTGGCGATCGGGCGCTCGTCCGCCTTTCGGAGCTCTTCGTGGATCCGGCGGCGACCCGCTGGAAGGCGGCCGGACAGGAGCTGCGCTTCGGGTTCGACGGCAAGGTGTCGCCGCGTGCCTGCCGACGCTGCCCGCGCTGTGGTCGCCGGGAGGGTGAGACCGAGTTCCGCGCGTATCGGACCTCGTACTGCATTGAGTGCGCGCGCGAGGTGGTGCGGGAGCATCACCGGCGGCACACCGCGAGGGTCGGCGAGGCGGCGTGAGATCGCTCGGGAGGTAGATGGTGTGTGGATTCCACCGCCGCGGAGACCTTCTAACGCCGCGACGTCCGGTCGCGACATGATGGGCATTTCGGTGGCGCTGAAGTTATGCCTCTCAGTGGATCCGTTACGGGGTTTTGATGAGTTCCAAGGGCCACGTGAAAGCTCGCGACGAGGAGCCGAACGAAGGCAACCTCTCACAGGACCACCTCGCCCTGCTGGTCGTCGCGGGCTGCCTCGCCGGTTACATCATCTGGCGCATCCATGAGCATGAACCGATCGTCCCGAGTCGGTTGGCACCGCACCTCACGGTCACCCTGCCGACATGGCTTCTCCCGTCGGCGATCGTTGCTGTGTTCCTATCCGCTGTGGGATTGGCCCTCTGGCTACGTCGCTGGTCGACGCGACGGCTGGCACGGCGGGTTACGAGGGCCCTGATCGAGGCTGGTCTCGAGGGCCGCAACCCGCAGAACCCGGAGAAACCGATTCGACCCCAACTGAGATCGATGAGCCGGGAGGGGAGGGAGGTCTGGCTGCTCGGCTTCCGCATGCCGGTCAAGGGCAGCGCGATCACGATCGACCAGATCCGTCCTCACCTCGAGCAGCATCTCGACTGCTCGATTCAGACCTGGGCCGACGGCGGGCTCGTGTGGCTCCGCCTCGGGACCCACAAACTCCCCAGGCAGATCGGCTTCGACGACCTCGCCGGGGCCATCGCCGGCAAGGAGCTGCCGGTCGCGATAGGCGTCTCCCGCGAAGGCGAGCTGGTGGTGGACCTCACGGACCTGCCGCATCTTCTGGTGGGGGGCGTGACCGGCGGGGGTAAGTCGGTGTTGCTTCGCGGGTTGCTTACCAGACTGGTGATCGCCTGCCCCAACGAGCGCCTCCAGGTCGTGCTCGCCGATCTCAAAGGCGGGATGGAGTTCACCCTCTTCAAAGGGTCTCCCGCACCTCTTCTGCCCGGTGGTCAGCGATCGCGAGGCCTTCCTCGATGCCATGGAGGTGCTCGGTGCCGAGCTGGTACGCCGGATGAAGCTTTATGGCGACCGTGAGGTGGAGAGCCTGAAGCGATGGAACCGCGAGCACCCGGACCAGCGCATGCCCTACCTGGTGGTGGTCGTCGACGAGCTCGCGGAGGTGACGTCCAAGGGAACCGGGGACCGCGAGGAACAGCAACAGCGCCGGCGGGCGGTGCACGCGATCTCGCAGATCGCCAGGCTGGGGCGGGCAGTCGGGATCCACATGATCCTCTGCACCCAGCGACCTGACGCCGAGATCGTCGAGGGCCAGGCGAAGTCCAACATGGGCGCCACGCTGGCCTTCCGGACGCGCGACGCGATCCAGTCCCAGATCCTGCTCGGTCCTGGCGACGTGACCGCGAGCCAGATCCCGGCGGGCATCCCGGGACGCGGCATTTGGAAATGGATCGATTCGGGCATTCAGGTCCAGACGCCGCTTCTCGAGGTCGACCGGGCGCGTGAGCTGCTCGCCGGCGTCAAGCGTGGGTGCACGGCACCAGGCGGGAGCCGGCCAGCGACCTTTATCAATGGGGAGACCAAGCTGCCGCGGCCGGAGGCTCTCGATGCCGAGATGACCAGCGAGTTGTCGGCCGACCAGCAGCCGGATCCCGACTACGGAGCCCCAGAGTTTGCCTCTTTCGACCTGACTCGGCTCGCTGTCGGTCGCCGATACGAGTTCACGCTCGCTGATGGCGGGAAGGTGATGGGAGTGCTGCGGGAGTTGGAGGTGTCCTCCTCGGACCGCGACGAGCCGTCGTTGCGGGTGACCGACGAGTCGCACGATCAGTACCTCGACCCCCGGCAGGTCGTGGCTGTGAGGCGGAGTCGCGGCCAGAGTTGACGGTTTGCGCCAGGGACTCAGCGTCGACACCAGGTGATCGGCGATCCTTCGTGCGGGCATCGTGAGACTCGTTTGGCATACCGAGGAAATGGCGGAGGTGGGTGACGAGGGTCGTTCAGCACCATTGAGGCACGGAGTGGAAGGTGATCGGCCATGTCCTCTGCGGCGGTCGGCCGCTCAATCCGTCTGAAGGAGGCCTTCGACAGGCATCGTCCGACGAGTCATGAGAGGATGTCATTCGGTTGCGCCCTGGTTCGTTTGCGCCAAAGCGGCTGAATTCCCGAGCGGCACCATCGCAACACATGGACTGGAGGACCGATGAACAAGACAGAACTCGTGGACGATATCGCGCAACGGACCAACCTGAGCAAAGCGGATGCCAGTGAGATCCTCGCGACGGTGCTTGATGCGATACGAGACGGCTTGCAACGCGGACAAGAGGTGTCGATCACCGGGTTCGGCAAATTCCACGTTGTTGAGAGGCCAGCGCACATTGGACGTAATCCTCGAACTGGCGAGTCGATCAGGGTAAAGGCGTCTCGGACGCCGCGGTTCAACCCCGGCGCGACGCTCAGGCAGGCGGTCGCCAAACGGCCCCGAGCTCGGAAGACCGCGAAGCGAGGATAGACGGCGGCGGCGCGCCTCCTCGCAGTTCGGATTCTCGATCAACTCACAACTGTCGGGCGTATCTGCTACGCGAGAGCCCATGGGCCTGAACGAGGTCGCGCACGCGGTGGAGGCGCAGCTCGTCGAGCAGGAGCAGGCGCTGGTCATCGAAGAGCGCGAGATTGCTCAGCGACGCAGGTCGCTGCGTCGTCGCCGAGGTGCGATCCGAGCTCGCCGCCGCGCCTTCGAGCGCTGCCAAGAGACATGGCGCACGATCGAACGAGGTTTGGAGAGATCGGATGGCCTGCCCGATGTCCAGCGGGACGTCCCGCCGTGCCCGAACCTCGATACCGAGCTGCGGGCCGTCGTCGTCGCCGGAAGGGGCGGCTGAGATGGCAGTGCAAGTCGAGCAAAACCAGGCTCTGGAGAAGCGAGCGCCAGGCCGGCCGCCGGCGATCACGCCCGAGATCGAGCAAGACCTCATGCTGGCGATCGAGCGGGGGCTCACGATCACCGACGCCTGCATGGTGGTCGGTGTCAGTCGGGCAACCTTCCATCGGCATGCTTCGCTGTTCCCTGACTTTCGAGACCACCTTTATCGCGCGCGAAGGCGGAAGGTGCTGGTGCTGGCAGAGATGGCCGAGCGTGCGATCGAGGTCGCGATCGCCTGTGGCGACTGGCGGGCACCGCTCGCTGCGCTCAAACTCGCGCTCCAGCGCCTCGATCGCGAACAAGTTGACGATGAACCGAGAAACGATGCCGATGCCGATATTCCCGCCGCCAAGATCGCTGCCGTCATCCGGCTGGTGCGCGAGCTCGACCGAGGCCAGAGAGGCGCAAAGGGTGGCGAGGCTGCTGCAACAGGTGGCGCGCAGCCCCTACCTGCCGGTCGAGCCGACCCTCGAGCAGGCGGCCTACCTGACCACGACCAGGGCTGAGGCGCTCTTCGCCGGCACCGCGGCAGCGGGCAAGACGACGGCGGTGTTGCTCGCCGTCCTCTCGCGCCTGGAGAGCACCGACTGCTCAGGCCTGCTCGTCACCCCCCAACTGATAGGTTCGGCGCTACTGGCGATGACCCGCGTGTGGCTCGCGGGAAGCGATGCCCGGTGGGAGGCGGGTGGGCGCAGGTGGCGGTTCTCATCCGGTGCGACGCTGATGCTCAGCCATCGTCGCTCCGAGCCTTTTGGTGCTTATCAGGTGATCGGAGTCGACGACCTGGCGGCATTCGGCGAGGAGGAGTACCTCCGACTCCTCAGTCACCTTTGTCCGAGTGATCGGAAGACCGAGCCGGTGATCCGCGCTGCCGCATCGCCGGATGGCCCTGGCCGGGAGTGGATCGCTCGCCGCTTCGGGCTCCTCGACGGCGGCAGCGGGAGAGCGCCCGACGACCGAGTCGTCCTGCGCGCCAGCTTCGAGGACAATCACGCACGTCGACGCCAAGGCGATCCGGCGGGCCTTCGAGGGTCTTTCTGAACCCCGCCGCTCGTGGCTTCTACGCGGCGACTGGTTGGCGGAGGCGGCCGTCCACAGCGATGAGCCGCTCCGATTCCCGATGGCGGCGGGCGCGAGGCCGCAGCGACTGTGAGCCATGATCGATCGACGACGATCGAGATGACCGCCCTCGTGCGTCGCTCGGAATCGCCGGCGGGTCAGCGGCTGTGGTTCGACCCCTACCTGCCTGGCTGCCGGCTGGAGAACCCGCATCTGCTGATCACCGGCCAGACCGGGAGCGGCAAGACGCAGGGGGCGAAGGCGATCCTCGCCCGGCTTACGCGAAGCCGGAATCACTCCTCTGGTGATCGACTTCAAAGGCGACTGGTCGGCACCAGATGCCTTCGGCGTCGACTGGGCACGCGATCTGGATCTTCCCGTCTACGCCCCCAAGGCCGGCCATCTGCAGCTGCCGTTCAACCCGCTGACCCCGCCCGTCGACGAGTTTGGGGAGGCAGACACTCAAAACCATGCTGATGACGTGACCCAGCTCCTGCAGCGGATCTGGGGGCTCGGCGATCAGCAGGCGCAGCGGTTGACGAACGCGATCGCCGCGGGCGTACGAGGAGGACGAGGTGCCGCTCGGCGTGTTTCGACCACGCGGCCGCACCGTCTATCCCACCTTCGACGATGTCCGCCGGCAGCTCGAACTCGCGGATACCGCGCTCTCGCGCCTGGCGCGCTTCTTCCGCCTCAACCTGTTCGCCGCGTCTGGCAACGGGTTCGGGACGCTGCTCGAGCGGGGAGCGGTGATAAGGCTCTCGCACCTGCCTGGAGACGAGGAGCGGGGGCAGACAAAGGCGGCAGTCGGCGAGTTCCTGGTCCGTGCCCTCTACCACCATCTGGTGCGGCGGCCGCAGGAGCCCTGCCTGCGCTGGATGCTAGGACTCGACGAGGCCTGGCGGCTGGGCGAGTCAACAGCTCTGGAGGTCGTGATGCGCGAGGGGAGAGCGTTCGGGCTCGGGGTCCTGCTCTCCTCGCAATTCCCTCGCGACGTGCCGATATCACTCAGGGGTAACGCGGCGACGCAGATGCTGTTCGCCCAGCGGCTGGAGCTGGTGGCCGATGCCCAGCGGGCTGTGCTCGGCACTACGCGGGGACAGGACGCTCGGAGGCTGGCTGCCGACCTCGGTCGGCTCGGCGATCACGAGGCGGTCATTGCCAATCGGCAGTTGGCACCCTGGCGTGTGGCGAGGGTGTGGCCGTACTTCGAGCGGCGATCCCCGCGCTGATCGAGGCTCCCATCGCCTATCTCGAGCGGACTGGATTGGCATGCCGCGCACGTATCCGCTACGAGATCAGCAGATGGTCAGAGCCTTCATTTCGAAGTCGTCACCCGGCCACGGGGCACCGGAGCCGTGGGCGAAGTGGGTCTTTCGCGCGCTTGTGCTTTTCGGCATTCCCCTGCTACTGGTTGGCATGGGCTACCTGGTCGGCCTGCACCGCGCCGATGAGTCGACGAGCCGTCCCCCAACCGGCAGTAACGGTGCCGCTCCAGCCAACGCTGGGGCCGAGGAAGCGTTCGCGGCCCGCTTTTCGACTGCCTATCTGACCTACGACCAGTCGAACCCGGGGCAGTATCGGTCGCGGCTGCAGCCATATCTAGCCCAGAACCTCGACCCGGGGACGTTGTGGAACGGGCAAGGCACGCAGCAGGTGCTGGAGACCCTTCCGGCCTCGACCGCACCGTCGGGCGGCGGCGTGGACAAGGTGACGGTCGCCGTGCTGATCCAAGGCGGGACCTGGGTCTATCTGGGGGTGCCGGTGCACGAGGATGGCAACTCCTTCGTGGTCGTCGCTGCACCGGCCTTGCTGCCGGCGCCAGCCCAGGCGTCGTGGTCGCCACCGACCCTATCGAACGAGGACCCGCAACTGTCAACGCAACTGCAGGGTGACCTGAGTGCATTCTTCGCCGTCTATGCCGCCGATCAGCAGGCTCAGCTCGGCTACTACACGACTCCGGGCTCCAACCTCGGCAGTCTCGCCGCAGCGGTCACCTTCGTGGGTCTGGACCAGCTGGTCGTCGAACAGGGTGGAGACCAGCGCACGGCGACGGCCGAGGTGACCTGGCAGCCGCAGGGCGAGCCGGGGACCTCGTTGGAAGAGTCCTACCAGCTGACGCTGGTGCAGCAGGGAGGCAAATGGCTGGTGTCGAGCCTGGCGCCGCTGGGAGGGCAATGATGCTGTTGGTAGCCGATCCGATGACCATCGTCTCCAACCTGGAGGGGCTGGCGGCGGTGGTCGTGATCCTGGTCGCGGGACTGGTGGCGGTCACTCACATGGCGCGACACCGAATCCTGGGCGTGATCGTCACCATTGCAGGAGCGGCGCTCGTGTACCTCGCGATCAAGGGCACGCTGATCCAGGATGTCAGCACCTGGTTCACCGACCTGGGCCTGTAAATGCTCGAGGTCTACACCAGCCGCTTTCGGGTGCAGCGCCAGATCTGGCACATCTGGGAGTGGGTGTCGCCCTGGCCGATCCCGATCTGGCCGGGAGTGGGGGCGGTGACAGCGGTGTTCGTGCAGCTCCAGTTCGGGCTGCTGAAGCTGTGGACCGACATCCTGCCCTTCCCGCTCAACCTGGCAGTGCTGTTCGGGATCGCGGCCCTCGTCTACAAGCTGCTGAACCAGCCGATGGTCGAGGGCCGACCCCTGCATGTCTGGCTTCGGACGCAGTTCCGCTACTGGCTCCTCGAACCGCGCTTCATGGTCGGCGAGCTGGACCGCGTAAAGGATCCGGCGCACTGGCGGGACGCGCTCTCCTGCTGGTCTCCGGGAGACCGCTGATGTTCTACGTCGAAGACGGGCTCCTGTTCCATGACCGTGGCGGGCCCTCGGCCTGGTTCCGGCTGACGATGCACCGGCAGGAGCTGCTGAGTCATGAGGAGTGGTCGGCCCAGGTGGACCGTGAGGTGCAGCGGCTGGCGGCGCTGGGCGGGATGGACTGCCAGCTGATCGGCGTCCATCGGGCATACGGCGTCGACGACTGGAAGCTGCGACTGCTGGCCGACACTCCCCACCCCAACCCCGGCTTCTTCGAGGAGCTGGACTCGACCGGGGAGCGGATCTCCGGCCACGACAGTGGCAAGGAGGTCTATCTCGGCGTGCGCCTGGCGACCGAGAAGACGACTTCGTGGAGAGCGTCGATGCGGTCGCTCCTTCAGACGAGCGACCGGTGGCTCGGCCTGGAGGACCCCCGTCCGGACCAACAGCACATTAGAAGAGGTAAAGGGGCTCGCGGAGCGGGCGTATCGCCGGGTCTCGGTGGGCGGGCTGGGGGCGCGGCCGGCGTCGGCGAGCGAGATCCGCTGGCTGCTGCGCCGGACCTACTGGCGATCGCTCACGATGCCGCTCGGCGAGCCCAACCGGCCGGCCTGGGGCGGCGAGGCGCACGAACTCCTGAGCGGCGCTCACGTCGAGAACGGGTACCACCACCTGCACGTGGTGCGCCGCGACGGGGGCCAGTTCTGGGTAGCCGTGCTCGGGTACTCCTACCTCCCGGACCGCATGGATGACGCCGCCTGCTGGCTGAACCTGCACGAGGAGCTCGATTTCCCGGTCGAGTTCCAGGCGCGCTACCGGGTGCTGGGCCGACAGGAGGCGATCAAGGCCGTCGAGGCCGTCACCTCGCGCGTGCGCGACCAGTTCGACCACATCCGGGAGATCCCCGACCTCAGCGTCCCTCGGGCGCTCGAGGAGCAGATGCAGGAGACCGACGACATCGAGCACTCGGTCAAGGTGCTGCGCCGCTCGATCGTCAGGGTCTGGCCCCGGCTGCTGATCGCCGCGTCCACCGATGAGCAGCTGCGAGAGCGCGTCCAGACCACGGTCGACCACTTCCACGACGAGCTCCAGATCCGCGTCGACGTGCCCTCGGGCGACCAGCGGGCGCTGTTCCTGGAGTGCATCCCGGGGACGCCGTTCGCGCTCTCCGACCTCTACACCCAGGAGATGCCGCTGGACACCCTGGCCGCGTCAGGGGCGCTGGTGGCGACCTCGCTGGGCGACGACATCGGCCCCTACCTGGGCGTGAAGGCCGAGGACGGAACGCCCGTCCACCTGGACCCGCACCTGGCCAGCCGCCGCAACGAGCCGACGCTGATCGGGATCTTCGGCGTGCTCGGGCATGGCAAGTCGGTCTGCGCGATGAAGACGGTGTGGTGGGACCGGCTGCGCGGGGCGTCGGCGGCGATGGTGGCTCCCGAGGGCTGCCCGCAGCGGCTTCCTCGAGCTGTGCCGGCGCGCGGGTCGGGTGAACGAGATCTGGCTCGACGACGACGGGCAGAGCGGGAACGTGTCACTCGACCCGTATCGGATCATGGTCGACCCATTCGAGGGCGCGCAGCTGGCGGGCACGGTGCTGCAGACGCTGCTGCCCTGGGGCCAGCCGGCCGACGTCAAGACCGCGATCCTGGCGGCGGTGAGCCAGGAGGCGGCCCTACATGAGGGCAGCTCCAGCCTGCTGGGGGCGGTTCGCCTGCTGCGCAGCGAGCACGGTGCAACGCCCGGTGCCCGGGCAGCTGCCGACGTGCTCGAGTTCATGTCTGCGCTGGCCGGTCGCGAGGATGCTGTTCCGCAAGTCGGATGAGCACCTGGACCTCGCCAACGCGCTGACCGTGCTCCAGTTCCGAGGGCTCAAGCTGCCCAAGCGCGAGGTGTCGCCTGAGCGGTGGACGGAGCAGCACCGGATCGCCACCGCGGCCATGCACGGGATGGTCGCGATCGCCTCCCGCATCAGCGACGTGGGAGGACCCGAGCACCCCAAGCTGAGCTTCTACGACGACGCCCACGTGGTGCTGGCGAACCCCGACGGTCGCAGCACCATCGACGCCATGGTGCTGCGGGGACGCAAGAAGCACGAGACGCCGATCATCGCCTCCCAGAACGTCACCCACCTGCTGAGCGACGCGCAGTCAGAGCAGAACACGCTGCTCAGCAACATGGCGATCGCGATGGTCTTCCGACTCCCGGACGAGGCGGAGGCCAGGGCCGCCTGTCGAGTGCTGCGTATTGCCCCCACCGAGGAGAACGTCCGGCTGATCCAGTCCCTGGGTCCGGAGGTCCAGCCCGGTAAGCCGCCGCCTTACTCCGAGTGCCTGCTGCGGGACCTGGACGGCAACGTGGGGCGGGTGCAGATCGACCTGGAGCGGCTCGAAATCATCCGAGCCTTTAACACAACCCCCGGGGCGCGCTTCGAGGAATTCAAGGAGGCGGTGTGATGGCGCGCCTGCAGCGGGCGGTCGCTATCTTCGCCTTCCTGGCGCTCACGCTGGTCGGCCAGTCGGCGCTTGCTGCCGGCACACCGCCCAATCCTTCGACCCCGACAGCGGCGCCCGAAACGTCGGCGCAACCACCCCAGAACGCCGAGGGCGGCATTAACACCCTGGTGCAGCCGCCGCCCGATCCAGGGCTCCAGCCAGCCGATGCTCTTCGAACAGTACGGTCCGCTTGACTACGCTGGACTCACGACGTCGGTCGGGCTCAACGTAATCAACGACGCTGGCAACGGCTGGGCCGATAGCGAGGCCACGGCCATCTACCTGCTCGGCATCGTCTCCACGCGGATCGTTGAGTGGTCGTTCAGCCTGAACCTGAGTCTCGCGACTGGGGCTGGCGATGGACCTGTTCACGCAAGGCCTGACGAGCAGCCTGTACCAGCGCTACCTGCCGTTGGTGCTGCTGCTGGCCGCGATCATCGCTGGCTGGACCCTGCTTGTGATGCGGCGCTTCCTGCGCGGGCTCACCGGACTGTTCTGGGCGGGCCTCGACGGTCGCCTGGCACTGCAGTTGTTCGCCTCGCCGTCCACGTACCTGAACGGCGCCGACCAGTTCGCCAATGGTGTCACCAACGCGATAGTCGTTGGCGTTGCCCAAGAGGATCCCGGGACGCCGCCGGGCTCCTACGAGCAGCCGGGCGGAGACGCGAACTACGAGGTGCGGCTGCTCGCCAATAGGCTGTGGACGGTCGCGGTCTACGACCCCTGGACCATGATCGAGTTCGGCACCGTCGACCCGACCGTCAATGGCGACCAGCTCGGCGTCGAGCTGTTGAAGAAGAACGACGGCCAGCCCAACCGCTACGACCAGAACATTCAGGCCGCGCCGCAGTGGATCCAGCAGTGGGCGGACGGCAACTGGGGGATGCCGAGGGCGGTCTTCGGATTCTTCATGGTCCTGCTCGGTGGCATCCTGCTGATCTTCACGCTGCTGATTGCCCTGGCGGTCATCGTGGGCACCCTCACTGCGATCGTGCTCGTCTGCCTGACGGTGCCGGTATGGCTGCTGGCGCCCATCCCCGGCTTCGGCCAGCGCCTGCTGATGTCGTGGTTCGGCGGCATCGTCGCGGGACTGGCAGTGAGCACCGTCGGGGCGCTCTATCTGGTACTGGTGCTGGCGCTGCTGAGTGCCGTGGCGCTCTTGGTGGGCACCGTGGGGCTCGTAACGGTCGGCCTGCTCGATGTGGGCCTGATCGTGATTGCGGTTTGGCTTCGCAAGACCTTCTTCAACTTCGGTCGGCATGTGGCCCGCCTACCGGCGGCGCTGGCGCCCGGGCACCGTCCCCAGGCGCCGGCGCCGCGGGTGGAGGAGACGGGCTTGGTCAGTCATGTGGCGCACCGCCAGATGTCCAGGGGACGGCAGTGGGTGGCGACCCCGATCAACACGTACACCGGACGCCGCGTGCTGACCATGGGCGCTGGCAGGGCGGGCGCCCCCAAGAGTGGCACGGCGGCGAAAGGGGCTGCGGCGGCGGGCAAGGCGGGAGCCCTGGTAGCGGTAACGAAGGGTGCCGGCACCGCGGCCGCGGCAACCGGGGTGAACTTCGCCACCGCGGGCGCGGCCGTGGTCGCGCTTGGGGCGATGAAGGCCGGTCAGGGCGCACTGCGCGTACATGACGCTGCCCGCCGGCGGACGCAGGCCACGGTCGCGAACGCGCTGGGGACGCCAGCCTCTCCGGGGCAGGTGCCGCTGCGCCACGTGGCGCGCGGCGAGCCGTCGGTGCTGATGAGCACGGGGCGCGTGACCCTGGGCGGCGTCAAGGCCTGGCGGGCACGACGCGTGCCTCCTGCGGAGGACAAGAAGAGCCTTCCGCCAGGGCGCAAAGCCAGTGACGGCACCGCGCAGCAGCAAACTGCAGTCAGGCGGGTCAAGCCCAAGACCCGGCCGCCGCGGGTTGAGCGGCCCGAGCGATGAATCTGCTGGCAGTGCTCGGCCGCTGCCCTCGGCTTCTCGTCCTGGTCACAGCCATCGTGGCCACAACAGGCTGTGTTCGTGGCGGTGGTGTGGGGTTACCAGCGGCCGGCGAGACTGCCGGCACCGACACCCACAGTCACGCCCGGGATCGCCTCGGCGCACGTCTCTTCGGCGCCAAGCGAGGCCGCGGCCCGGGAGGCGGCAGTAGCCTTTGGCACCGCCTACTTCGAAGGCGGCGACGTGCTGCCCTACCTCACCCCGGCTGAGGCGAGAACCTGGACCCGGCAGGCGAGCGCGTCGACGCCAATCCGGACTCCCGTCGCCAACGTGACCGCCACCTCAGAAGGCCCGGCCACTGGTGGCTCTTTTGGTTTCGTCGTCGACGCGCTGATCGGTGCGAGCGAACAGGCGGTGGAGGTCTTCGTGGTCGAGCAGGACGACCGTTACCTGATCGCGACGGTGAACCCGTGAAGGTGATCGCAGGCGCGGTGGCGGCAGCTGGCCTGGCGGCGGCGCTGTTGTTCGGCAGCATCGTCCTCCTGGGCGCCCCCAGCATGAGCGGGAGCTCCAACCCACAACCGCAGCCCAGCTCGCTGGCCCTGAAGACCGTCCCGGCCAGCTACCTGCTCGCCTACCAGCACGCTGCCACGCTCTGCCCTGGGCTCTCCTGGACCGTTCTGGCCGGCATCGGCGAGGTGGAGACCGGCCAGGGGGGCGGCGGAACGAATCCTGCCCAGGTATCGGCCGCCGGCGCCGAGGGCCCGATGCAGTTCATGCCCGCCACGTTCGCCGCCTATCACCTTCCGGGCGAGGACGACATCAACTCGATCCAGGACGCCGCAGACGCGGCCGCCCGCTTCCTCTGCGCCAACGGAGGCGGGAGCCCCTCCACGCTCTCACAGGCGATCTTCGCCTACAACCACCTGGCGAGCTACGTGACCGATGTGCTGTCTTGGGCGGCGCAGTATGGCAGCGCAGGCGGTGGTTGCAGCCGCGACGGCGGTGGTGGGCGGGGTGGCCGCGGTGAATGGGATCAAGGTGATGTCGCTGACGCCGGTCGAGCCCGGCGCGCCCTACTCCACGGCCGGGTTCCCATTCGGTCAGTGCACTTGGTGGGCCGCGCTCAACGTGCCCGTCTCCTGGTCCGGCAATGCCTGGCAGTGGTGGGCCAACTCGCCGACGTCGCGTCACTCGTCAGTTCCCGCGCCGGGCGACATCGCGGTCTACGGCCCCAACTATCCGGGCTCAGACGGCTACGGGCATGTGGCCGTAGTAATCGGCGTGCAATCGGCCAACCAGTTCGAGGTCAGCGAGATGAACTACTTGGGCACGGGGATCGTTGACGAGCGCACCTCCGACGATTCCTACGTCCTGGGGTTCATCGAGCCGTGATCCAGTTGATGGATGGGGTCCTGCTATTCCTTCTTGGTTCCGGAGTGCCTCATTGACCGCGGGGTCCACTGCGGAAGGGACGCATGGTGCCGAGCCGCGCGCCCGCCAGCGGCGCGACCGCCCGACGAACGCCCATCTCGGTGTCACTCTGGGCGCCTTGCGATAACCTGGCGGCGTCATGCCCCAGTGGCTGGTGCTCCTGCTGGACCTGGTGCTGCCGGTGGTCCTGGTGGTAAGCCTGGGCGGCCTGCTCCTCTACCTCTTGCTCCGGCTTTGGAATCGCGGCCGCACACGGCGCGAGCAGCGGCTGGTCAGGGCTATCGAGGCGGCGATGCACGCCCGCGACGACGAACGCCGGGCACAGGAGCTGGCCTGGTTCGACGCCTACCGCAACGGTCAGGGCATGCCCGATCTGGCGCCCCACGAGTGGTACGAGACCGCGGAGGAGTACGACTGGGACCGCGCTCGCTCTGACCGTGCTCGGCTACGAGGTACTGGAGTCGTGGCGGCACGAGCAGGACGACGGGTCGATCGTCTACGAGGTCCTCTACCAGGGCCATCTCGACCGGCTGCAGAAGGCCGCGAAGGAGCTCGCGGCGATCTGAGCCGACACCAACAGCTCGGCCCTGTCATATCAAGCACCACTTGGCGTGGCCCACTCAGGTCGGGGCGCGAGCCGCGGATCTCGGTGCGGCCTCAGCCCGTACGTCGCTTGCGACACTGGCCACCAGCTCGAGCTTCCCTGGAAGATCAAACCATGCCGCGGACCAACGCGACATCCCGACTGGAGAAGCTTTCGATGCGGATGACTCTTCCGTCCGCGAACGTGAACCAAGAGTCCGGGGCGCCCCTGCCGCGAGCGCCGGGTTTTCGGGTAATCCCGGACCCTCCACGCTCACCACAACCCGGTCACCCACCTCATCAACCTCCACCTTGGTCAAGCGAAGAGGCCCTGGCGCACCTCCGCTCATGGCGCTCAGAACCTCTTCGCGGCCCCTGCATGAGAGTTCCGGCTCCGGCCCCTGTCAGAAAACGTTCTCGCCGAGGATCGGCGCCAGCTCGCGGAGGGAGCCAGTCTGCAGTACAGCGCTCAGCCCGGACATCACGACGTCAAGATACGCGCCCGGCTCGGATATAGACCCAACCATAGCACGCCGACAAAGAGTGGACGCTGGGCAGTGTTTGGGCAGTACCAGGCTGCGGTCCTCGATCTGAATTCAAAATCCCGGCAAAATCCCAATAATCGGTGGGTTTCCTAACCCGCGTGCTTCCCTCAGGCTCGAGCTGGAACTAGGCAACCGCATCGCCATCGGTTGGGATCTCACGGGCCCCTAATCCTGAGGTGTACGTTGTCGGCGAGATGGAGGCGATCAGCGACGGGAAGACACAGCAAACCCTCCCGGAGCCGGGCTCGGTCGCGCTGCAGTCACGCGGAGCACGTCCGCAACCGCATCGCACGGTGGCTCGAGGACAAGGAGCCCAAGCCCTTCAAGTGGCGCAACGAGGGCACGATGCCGACCATCGGCCGGGGCGGGGCCGTCGCGCAGATGCTCGGCGGCAGGACCCCCAACGGCAAGGCTGCACAGCTCGCCTCGGGCACCATCTCGCTCTCCCGCCGACGAACAAGGAACGGACGAGGATCGTCGTCCACTAGGGCCGCGCCGGGCTCGCGCACCAGCGTGGCCACCGGATCACGCTGGGCACGGACAGACAAATGGGAAGGAACAGCATGGAAAAACAGGAGTCGCTTCCGTTTCCGCCGACACCGTCGGCCAGTGTTGCCGGCCGCACTATGCAGGAGTCGGTGTACGGCCAACGGGTGACGCCGCGCCGACTTCCGGAAGATGCTCCGAACATTCTGATCGTGATGATCGACGATGGTGGCCCGGGCCAGCCGTCCACCTTCGGTGGAGAGATCAACACCCCAACGATGGATCGCATCGTCCGCGAGGGAATTGCGTACAACAGGTTTCATACCACGGCGCTGTGCTCGCCAACTCGAGCGTCGCTGCTAACCGGACGCAACCATCATCGGGTTGGCTCCGGCATCATCACCGAGTTTGCGAATGACTGGGAGGGCTATTACGGGCGTATTCCCAAGAGCAGCGCGCTCGTGGCAGAAGTGCTGAAGGATTACGGCTACGCGACCGGTGCGTGGGGAAAGTGGCACAATACGCCGGCCGAGGAGGCCGGCCCGGCTGGGCCGTTCCAGAACTGGCCTACCGGCGTCGGGTTCGAGTACTTCTACGGATTTCTTGGAGCGGAAACGTCGCACTGGGAGCCGACCCTGGTTCGAAACTTGGATTACGTCGCGCCGCCCAAGACGCCAGAGGAGGGCTACCACCTCAGCGAGGATCTGGCGGACGACGCCATCGCCTGGATGCGTAGGCAGAAGACCTTGCAGCCCGACAAGCCGCTCTTTATGTACTGGGCGGCCGGCGCCATTCACGGCCCACACCATGTCGCGAAGGAGTGGGCCGACAAGTACAAGGGCAAGTTCGACGATGGTTGGGATGCCTACCGTGAGCGCGTCTTCGGCCGCGCCAAGGAAAAAGGCTGGATTCCCGCCGATGCCCAGCTCACGCCGCCCCATGAGCAGATGCCGTCCTGGGACAGCATCCCAGAGAACGAGAAACCCTTCCAGGCCCGCCTGATGGAGGTGCTCGCCGGCTTTGCTGAGCACTGTGACGTTCAGATCGGGCGCATCGTCGACGCTCGACGAGCTCGGCTACGGCGAGAACACGCTGATCTTCTACATCTGGGGGGACGACGGTCCATCGGCGCAGGGTCAGAACGGCACGATCAGCGAGCTGGCTGCGCACAACGGCATCCCCACTACCATCGCGCAGCAGATGGCAGCGCTCGAGGAAATCGGCGGCCTCGATGCTCTCGGCGGGCCCAAGACCGACCCCATCTACCACGCAGGATGGGCCTGGGCCGGCGCCACTCCGTACAAGGCAACCATGAGCTTGCCCGGGTTCTTCGGGGCGACGCGTAACCCGATGGGCGTCCGCTGGCCGGCGAAGATCAAGGCCGACGAGACGGTACGGGCACAGTTCCATCACTGCAACGACATCGTGCCGACGATCTACGAGCTTCTCGGCATCACACCACCGCTGGAGGTCAGCGGTGTCCCCCAGGACCCGATCGACGGAGTAAGTCTGGCCTACACCTTTGACGACCCAACGGCCGAGGGCCGATTGGAGACTCAGTACTTCGAGACGCTGGGCAGCCGCGGCATCTACCACAAGGGTTGGATGGCCTCCACGTTTGGTCCCCCGAGTCCCCTGGGTTACTGGAGTGCCGCCCGGCATCTTTGAGTGGACGCCGGACAATGACACGTGGGAGCTCTACAACCTGGTGGAGGATTGGACCCAGGCCCGCGACCTCGCGGCGGAGATGCCTGGAAAGGTCGCCCAGATGAAGGACCTCTTCCTTATCGAAGCCACGAAGAACAAGGCACTTCCGATCGGCGGAGGGTTTTGGATTCTGCTGTTTCACCCGGAGTTCGTGCCTGCGCCGCCCTATACGGAGTGGACCTTCTTCGGCGACACCGTCCGCGTGCCGGAGTTCTCCGCACCGAAACTTGGCACCCGACCCAACGTCGTCACCATCGACGCCGTCATGCCCACCGATGCCAACGGCGTGCTGTACAAGCTCGGCGGGTTCTCAGCGGGACTCACATGCTTCGTGGAGAACGGCATCCTCTGTTACGAATACAACCTCTTCGAGATACAGCGGACGAAGATCCGCGCCCAGGAAGCGCTTGCGTTCGGAGAGGCGAAGATTCAAATCGAAACGACCCTGGTCGAGCCGAATCAACTGCCACGCGGGCCTCTCAAGGTGGCGATGAAGGTGAATGGCGACGTCGTTGCCGAAGGCATCGTACCCATAAGTACGCCGATAGCCTTTACCGCCACCGAGTGCCTCGACATCGGCATCGCGCTCGGGTCGCCGGTGTCAGCCGACTACTACGACAAGAAGCCGTTCAAATTCAACGGCACAATCAACCGCGTTCAGGTCAGGTATGGCGAGTAGTTCGAGCCTGCTAAGGCGGCTTCCCTTCGATAACATCTGCGAGGACGGGTACCTCGGCACCTACCCGGTCGGCAGGTTCCCAGCCAACGGACATGCGTTGGTGGATATGATCGATACCGTCTCGGAATGGACCGACCACTGGTATCAGGACCAGGCCGCTCCCGTTGCGCGATCGAAAACCCTCGGGGCGGCCGTCGGGAGGCCAGCCTCGACCAGCCAGCGCCGGGAATCGCCATCCCGCAGCGGGTGAGGAAGGGGGAGTCCTGCCCTCTGCGCACCAAACTACTGCAAGCGATACCGGCTGTCCGCACGGATGGCCACAGGCATCGACCCCTTCGCTGACCAGGTCCGTTGTGGTCGCCCACACCACACCGCGCATCTGTGCCACCCGGAGATCAACCAGGTCGTCGCGCGGGGGGCGGTACTTGACCGCGGCGACCACCAGCATCTCAGCTCGCAGGCGGCGCCCGAGCCACGCGGCAGAGTGCATTGCGCAGGGTCGGGGCTTCGTGGCGCCGATGACGAAGATCACGTGAGGCCGGCCGCGTGATCCGGCATTTGGCCGGACGGCGATATCACCGAGGTCCGGCTCGGTAAGCCGGAGTCGAGTTCGCGCGCGTTCGACGGCCGCCCCCCGATCACGCCGGTCCGTACTCACCGCCCTCACGATGTGACAATGACTCGATCTGGCTCAACCTTGAACCGCTGACAAGCGACGAAGTGGAGCGTAGCAGGGCCTCCGCCGGTGCTTTCGATGCCGATGCTGCGAAGCTCGCCATGCCGGGTTCCGATGGCCTCCACATGGCCGAGCCGCCGCCCCTCCGAGTCGAATACCGGCTGGTCGAGCAGTGCACGTAGTGGGGCGCCAACTAAGGTTCTCATGCTCGCGATCCCCCGGACCCAGAACCCAACAATTCGTCAGAGGACGGCGCCGCCTCCGCCTCTGCGAGTGCGCTCGCAATTCCCCGCGGGCGGCCGGCTTTAACCCAGAGGGCATAAAGCGCCGCACCAACGCCGATCGCCGCGACGAGCGACACGATCGGGTAGAGACGACTCAGGTCGACGATGAGCGTGAACACGACGGCGACGCTCCCGGCGACGTTGACGACCAGGAATCCCCAGCTGCGAGAGGTCAGGGAAATTCGCGCCATCCCGAGCAGCCCCGCCAAGAACGCCAGAAAGACTGAGACCGCGTAGTAGAGGACGAGAACCTGGTCCTGGGCGCCGGATGCCAGGATCACCGCGGCCGACATGATTGCGTAGAGGACAACTCCCCAGTAAGGCGTGTGATGACGGTTGGATGCGCCCAGCAATTCGGGGAGCACCCCGACTCTGCGACCCGATGCCAGGGTCCGTCGCGACAGTGCTTTAAGCAGGCCCGGGCCGGCCTGGAAGGATGAGCTTGCCGCCGCGAGTAGCAGCAGCGAGGTGGTCGCCTGGAAGGCAGCGAAGAGCGGAGTCGGCGCTGACGCCCGCCCCAGGTCCGCGATCTGGGTGCTGTTGGTGTTCGGGATGCCGATGCCCAGGTGGACGGCGAGGCCGGTGATGCCGAGCGTCAGCGCACCCACGACGCCGAGCGTCAGCCATAGCGTCCAGCGCCCGAACCGCCGCTTCCCGCGTTCGCCGAGCTGGCCCAGTTGGGCGATCGCGGACGAGGGCGCCTCGGTTCCTGTCGCCAGTGCCATCGCGACCGGGAAGGCGAGCACGACTGCGAGGGGAGCGGCCTGGGTCAGCGTGCTGATGTGGCTCGGATGCTCGAACCGACCGACCGCTGCACCTCGGAGGAGTACGGCGATTGAGACCCCGACGAACGCGACCGTCATCAGGGCGAAGGTCGCGCGGCCGCCATGGCCGAACCAGGTCAGGCCTGCAACCACGAGGAGCAACGCGATTGAAATCGCGTCGCGATAGGGCGCGACGCCGGGCACGTAGGCGATGATCGCGGAGGCTCCAGCGGCGACGCTGATCCCGATCGTCAGCACGTAGTCGACTATGAGCGCTCCAATGGGGAGAAACGCCCATGCTTCCCCGAACGCCGCGCCGGCCGCCGCCGCGGCGCCCCCACCCTCTGGAAAGCGCCCGATCAGCTGGTGATAGTTGAGATCGACGAGCGCAATGATCGCGAGGACGAGCGCCATCGCGGGCAGCAGGAGTTCCAAATGGCCGTTCAGCGCTCGTAGCCCGGCTTCGATCGCATAGGCGACCGACGACACGGGATCGGCCATGATCGCGAATGCGAACGCGAAGAAGAGCACCGGGACGCTGCCGAACAGCCGACGCACCAAGGGAACCTCGCGCCGACCAGACTTCCCGGCTCGCCTATAAGGGGGCGGCGGCCTGCCGCCCGTTGCCTTTGATCATACCGTTGCAAGCCCCAGCGTCAACAAGTCGTCAACGACAGGCCTCGGCACCGGCAGTCACGCCGGAGGCCCCGATCCCCGCTTGGGCTGCCGGCACGGGGAGGCATCGGCCGCCTCCTGGAGGCATTCCGGGCCGCGGATGCGATGACCGGGCTCGAGATCCTCAGCCGGGTGTTCACTCGTTTCTGGGAGCGAGAACGACAGGTGCCAGCGCCGGCTCCCCGGCGAGTTCCTGGCCGCGTCAAACCGCCGACCCCTGGCCTGGAATCCAATTAATCCAAACTGACTGGTCGGTTTTTGATAGGGTCGAAGTGTGCCGAGGCTGAAGGAGGCGGATCGGAACGAGCGCCGGCAACGATTGGTCGATGCGGCCTGGCGTTGCGCCGCGCGAACGGGCTACCGCGACATCACGGTGGACGACGTTTGCGCTGAGGCCGAGGCCAGCAAGGGCGCCTTCTACGTCTACTTCGAGACGAAGCAGGATCTGCTGCTCGCGCTGCTCGACGACGACTCGGCCCAGGTCGACCGCGAGATCGACGAGCTGGAGGACCGGAAGCTCACCCAGGCCGAGCGGTTACGGCGCTTTACGCGATGGATGCTGGAGCGTGGGGCCGACGCCGCGCGCGCTCGGGTGCGCGCGGATCTCTGGGTGGCAGCGCTCACCGACGATCAGGTGCGAGGGCGACTCTCGGAGGCCATCGAGCGCCGGCGGGCGCACTTGCGCGCGTGGGTGGAAGCCGGGGTCGCGGATGGGGAGCTGGCAGACGTGCCGGCGAACGCACTGGCGTCAGTGCTGCTCGCGCTCTCGGATGGCCTCCTACTCCATGCGGCGGCAGACTCGTCGGCCTTCCGTTGGGAGCGGGTCCGGACCGCGTTGGGAGCAATCCTGGCGGGGTTGCAAGCCGGGTGAACTCTCCTCGACCCCTGGCGCCTACACGGGCGTCGCAGGGCCGCTTCGACTGGGCATGCCGATGGGCACGTCGCGCCAATGATCAGCTTCGGAACACCCCTGCCGGCATAGTCGCGCTGGCACTTGTTGTCGGCCTGGGCGGCGGGCTCGGCGCAGTGGCCTTCCGGTACCTCGTCTACGGCGCGACATGGGTCATCACTGGGCAACAGCAGTACGGGTTGGCCGCGGGTCAGCCGAGTTCACACGTCTCCTGGATGGGGCGATGGTTTCTGCTCGTGGCACCGATTGCAGGGGGCCTCATCTTCGGACCACTGATCCAGCGCTTCGCTCGCGAGGCGCGCGGACACGGCGTTCCCGAGGTCATGCTGGCCGTGGCCGAGAATGGCGGCCGCATCCGCCCCCAGGTGACCGTCGTCAAAGCGCTGGCGTCCGCCATCTGCATCGGCACGGGGGGCTCGGTCGGGCGGGAGGGCCCCATCGTCCAGATCGGCTCGGCGCTCGCCTCGAGCCTCGGCCAGATGGTGCGTGTCAACGAGGATCGTCTCCGTCTGCTTGTCGCCTGCGGTGCGGCGGCCGGCATCAGCGCAACGTTCAACGCGCCGCTGACCGGAGTCCTCTTTGGCCTCGAGCTCATCCTCGGTTCGGTCTCGGGCGAGGCGATTGCCGTGATGCTCGTGGCCTCGATGACGGCGGACGCTCTCAGCCGGGCCGTCTTCGGGTCGGCGCCCTTTTTCGGAGGGCTGGCAACCGGCGGCGGCCACAGTCTGCTCGATTACGTGCTGTTCGCTGTCCTGGGGGTGCTCGCGGGCTTTGTCGGGGTGCTTTTCAAGACCGTGCTCTATCGCGTCGAGGACCTCTGCGACCGGTTGTGGCGCGGGCGGCCGGAGTGGCTCCGCCCGGCGGTTGGCGGCATCCTGCTCGGGCTGGTTCTTCTCGCGATCCCCCAGCTCTACGGCGTGGGATACCCGGTGATGGGGAGCGCGCTGTCGGGGGAGTACGTGCTCGGGTTCCTGCTCTTGCTCGCCGCAGGCAAGGTGGTGGCGTCCAGCTTGACCATCGGCATCGGGGGCTCGGGAGGGGTGTTCGCGCCTTCGCTGTTCATCGGGGCGACCTTCGGAATGGCCTACGGGTTGCTCGTCCACCACGTGTTCGGTGCGGCGGCCAGCCCCGAGGCGGCCTACGGCCTGGTTGCCATGGGCGCGGTATTCGCCGGGGGCACCCGAGCCCCGCTTACCGCGAGCGCCAGCGTGCTCGAGATGTCAGGCGACTTCAGGATGGTGCTGCCCGTCATGCTGGGCACCGCGCTGGCTTCGGCAATGAGCGCACGCCTTACCCGGGGCACCATCTACACGACCAAGCTGCTCCGTCGGGGCATCGACATCGAACGGCCCAAGACGGGCGCCATCCTCCGGCTGCTCACCGTCGCCGACGCGATGGTCCCGGTCGCGGGTCGCGCCACCCCTGACTCGTTCACCCATCGCGCCGCAGCGGTTGCCACGCGGGGCGGATCGGACGCCGGTCAGGGTGAGCTTCAGGGCAGACCGCCCGGCACCCTGGACCCAGAGGAGACGATCGAAGACGCGCTGACGGACCTCGTCCGCTTCGGGCGCGAGGGACTCCCTGTCTTGGGAGACGATGGTCGTTCGGCGGTCGGATGGGTCACCGATCGGGACGTCCTCCGCACCCTGGCGCGGCGGCTCGGCCGTCCGGTTGCCGAGAGCGACGCCCACACGCTCACCCTTGCGGGAGCCGACGAACCCGGGGCTCACGACTTTCCGCCCCCTGGGTACCGGTTGGTGGAATTCACGGTTCCCAAGCGACGCGAGACGCCTGCGCGAATCCGTGACCTCTGGTTGCCTCCAGCGACTCTCGTGGTGGGGGTGCGTCGCGGCGAGGAGGTGTTCCCGCCCGCCGGCGACAACGAGCTCCAGGACGGCGACCGGCTCACGGTCTTGACGACGCTATCGCGGATCGACGGTGTGCGTCGGGCGATCGCGGTTGATCACGGTGGTGGCCAGTAGGAGGTACGACACATGGGAGCCTCAGATACGCGCCGTCCGGACATGCACCGCCCTCGGCCGCCAGGCCGGCTCCATGCACTGTTCGCCTTGCCGTCCGGCGTCTACCAGCGCAACCTCGGCTGGCTGCTAACCCACCGGATGCTCGCGCTCACCTATCGCGGTCGCCGGAGTGGGCGGACGTTGACGACCGTCGTCGAGGTGATCCATTACGACCGGGCAACGAGAGAGAGCGTCGTTTTGTCCGGCTACGGCCCAACGGCCGGCTGGTATCTCAGCATCAAGGCCTCGCCAGCCCTTCGGATCCAGAGCGGGAGGCTCGACTATGTCCCGATCCAACGCCTCCTGTCGCCAGAGGAAGCATGGTTGGTTGCGGAGGAGTTCGTGTGCGCGCACCGATTGGAAGCGCGCCTGGTTCGCCCCATCCTGGTCTGGATCGGTGCCATCGAGGCCGGTCGAGAGGAGAGCGCGGTCGAGCTGCTCGCCTCGCTTCCGATGGTGGCCTTTCGTCCCGCTCGGGCAATGCCACCCGCGGTCGACGCACCCGACGGCGGCCACACGTCCGACCCACCGGCATGACCGCGATGGGGCGCCCCAGGGACCTTCGACCGCTGATCCTCGAACAGCGAGCAAGGCTTCGCGATCTGCTCGCGGGCCTGGACGCCACAGAGTGGGGCGCGGACTCGTTGTGCCGTGGGTGGCTGGTCAGAGATGTGGTCGCCCATTGCATCCAGAACCACCGTGCGGCGCCATGGAATGTCCCCGTCCAGTTGATCACGGCCGGCTTCAGCCTGGACGCACGCAATCAGCGCCGGGTGGCGCGGTGGCGACCGATGAGCCCGACGGCTCTGCTCGCTGAGTACAGAGCGACAGCCGAACGCATGACTTTTCCGACTTTGACGCGCGATACGCCTTGACCGAGGATGTTGTCCACGGGTACGACATCGCGCAGCCGCTGGGATACGGCATCCGCGTGCCTGAGGCCGCACTCGTTATCGTCGCCGAGACCTACCGCCACACGAGTCTGATCCTCCATGGTCGCCAGCGCGCCGCCAGGCTCTCGTTTCGCGCCATCGATCAGTCATGGGCTACTGGCGCCGGCCCGGAGGTCCGGGGTCCCATGGCGTCGATCCTCCTCGCCATCGCCGGGCGCGGGGCAGCTCTCGAGGACCTGTCAGGGCCTGGCCTGGGCACGCTGCGCCAACGCCTCTTAGAGGAAGGTGATGCGGGACCGATGCCCCGGCAATGATCCCCCTGTGCGCATCGCGTCTTCGTGGAGGGCGATGGCGCGGCGGGGAGAAACCCGCTCCTCACCGTGGGAGGACTGGGTAACGAGCCAAGGCAGACGACATGCTGCTTGAGGAGCGGATACTCATCGCTGTGCCCCCGGCTCGGGTGTGGGAATTCGTCGCGGATCCCGAGCGCATGGCGGCTTTCTCTCCTGAACTCCATCACATCCAATGGCTCGGCGACCCGGTTCCGAGGGTCGGTGGCACTTTCCGTGCCTTCAATCGCGTCGGGCCTATCCGGTGGCGAACCAGGAACGTCATCGACGTCGCAGAAGCTGAGTGGCTGTTCAGCTGGCGCGCGATGGACGGGCCAGGGTACAGCTTTGCGACCCGTTGGACGTATTGCCTCTTACCTCACGCAGCTGACGGCAGCGAGCTTATCGAGCGATGCGAGACGGTGAGTTCGCTCGCTGCGTTCATCACGAGGAGTCTCCTGTGGGGCCGTGGCCGGATGCTCCGACGCGGGATGCGCGCGACGCTCGAAGCCATCAAGTTTGAAGCCGAAGCAATTGAGACAGAAGGCCAAGGCCAATAAGGCAAGTCGAAGTGGAAGTCGAGATCGAGCCCGCGCCCTGCGTCCGGGAGCCGACCGGGGGCCCCTTCGCGATGGTCTCGCCTCACGGGATGAGAACGATGCGGTCTGGCTCCACCGCGAACCGCTCGCGCGTAACGAACCGGAGCGGGCCCGGCTCGGACCCCGGGCTCTCGATGCCGATCCGGCGGAGGTGCCCGTGGCGGCTACCGACCGCCCGCACATAGCCGAGCAGTTGGCCCTCCGAGTCGAATACCGGCTGGTCGAGCAGTGCACGTAGTGGGGCGCCAACTAAGGTCCTCATGCTCGCGATCCCCCGGACCCAGAACCCAACAATTCGTCAGAGGACGGCGCCGCCTCCGCCTCTGCCAGCGCGCTGGCAATGCCGCGCGGGCGGCCGGCTTTAACCCAGAGGGCATAAAGCGCCGCACCAACGCCGATCGCCGCGACGAGCGACACGATCGGGTAGAGACGACTCAGGTCGACGATGAGCGTGAACACGACGGCGACGCTCCCGGCGACGTTGACGACCAGGAATCCCCAGCTGCGAGAGGTCAGGGAAATTCGCGCCATCCCGAGCAGCCCCGCCAAGAACGCCAGAAAGACTGAGACCGCGTAGTAGAGGACGAGAACCTGGTCCTGGGCGCCGGATGCCAGGATCACCGCGGCCGACATGATTGCGTAGAGGACAACTCCCCAGTAAGGCGTGTGATGACGGTTGGATGCGCCCAGCAATTCGGGGAGCACCCCGACTCTGCGACCCGATGCCAGGGTTCGTCGTGACAGTGCTTTGAGGAGGCCCGGCCCAGCCTGGAATGAGGAGCTGGCTGCGGCGAGCAACAGCAGCGAGGTCGTCACCTGGAAGGCGGCGAAGACCGGAGTCGGCGCTGACGCGCGACCCAGATCCGCGATCTGAGTGCTGTTGGCGTTGGGGATGCCGATGCCCAAATGGACGGCGAGGCCCGTGATACCGAGCGTCAGTGCCCCTACAACTCCGAACGTCAGCCAGAGCGTCCAGCGTCCGAAGCGCCGAGCTTCGGGAGGAGGTGCGCGAAGCCATCCTCAAGGTTCCCGAGGAGGCCTGGGAAGCGGCCATCCGTCAGGACGGCGAGGATCGCGAGGGCGCCGAGGTCTGCGAGCTCGACCAGCTCGACCTCTCGGGCTGGCCGACGGGCACCCGCGCCATCTGCCGCCGAGAGCGTCCGCACCCGGGAGCTCAGCTCTCCTTCACCGATCACCAGGGCTGGCGTTTCCAGGTCTTCGTCACCGACCAGGAGGAAGAGGACATCGCGCTCCTCGAGGCTCGCCACCGAGCCCGCGCCCGCTGCGAGGACCAGATCCGATGTGCCAAGGAGACCGGGCTCCGCGCCTTCCCCTTCCAGGGCTTCGTGCAGAACCAGATCTGGCTCGAGTTGGTGCTCGCCGCTCACGACCTGCTCTGCCACTTCCGCCGCGTCGCCCTCACCGGTGAGGCGCAGCACTGGGACCCGGGAGCTCTGCGCTACCGGCTGCTGCACACCGCCGGGCCTGGTCACGCGGGGTCGCCGGGTTATCCTCCGGCTCCAGCGCAACTGGCCCTGGACCGAACTTCTGGCCACCGCCTTCGCTCGCATTCGCGAGCTCCCCGCGACCTGATCGGGGTCCGACTCCGAACCCTCACTGGTCCTGAAACGGGATCGACACCCCACACCCATGGATGCCGCCGGCCCACCAGGCGAGCCAGGATAATCGCGCCCAGCGTTCAGTCAACGACATCCGGGGGCCCCAACCAACCTCCAAGGCCGACTCTCAGGCCGCGAATCTCAACTCCCAGCGGCTACAGTCCGGCACCTCCCGCGGGCGAAATCTTTCGTGCAACATCTGGGC
>CAVTSA010000004.1:702500-799832 GCA_963737225.1 Candidatus Dormiibacterota bacterium | reverse complement strand
GGAGTTGGTCGATTTGGTGGAGGGGCCGTCCCCGTTATCTCCTGGGCGCGCCCTCGACGTCGGATGTGGGACAGGTACAGACAGCATCTATCTCAGCCAGCACGGCTGGGATGTCACCGGTTCGACATGGTCGCCAAAGCACTTGTCCGGGCGCATCGTCGGGCGGCGACGGCAGGCGTTACACCGCGTCTCGTGAACGGCGACGCAACCCGTCTTCGGGCTCGGGGTTGGTGACGGGTTCACGCTCCTCCTCGACTTCGGCTGCTTCCACACGCTCCCCGAGGACCGCAGGCCGCTGTACGTAGCGGGTGTTTCGGAGGTCGCGGCGCCTGGTGCGACGCTACTGCTATATGGCTTTACTCGACCTCCGAGGGCAGCTCCTATGTACTCGCGAGTGAGTACCCAAGAGGTGGAAGGGCGCTTCGGCCAGGCGTGGGAGCTACTCAGCTCCAGCCGGTCATCAGTTGGCCAACTTGACGTCGCAGGGCGACGCGCCGACGACCTGTTCGCTCTGGAGCTATCGCCTCCGCCGCCGTTGAGCAGGCCCCCATGCGAGGATCGGCCAGTCGACTTTTAGGATCGCCGCTCCATCAAAAGGACATCACGCCAGGTTCCGTGAAGGAGGGCCATCCGCTCGCGTCGACCGACGATGCGGAACCCGACCCGTTGGTGGAGGGCGATGCTTGCGTGGTTCTCGGGGAAAATGCCGGTCTGGATGGTCCACACGCCAGATGCCTCTGCAGCGTCGATAAGGGCGCTCATGAGGACCAAGCCGACGCCCCTCCCCCGCTCCTCGGCAGCGACGTACACACTGTGCTCGACCACGCCTGCGTAGCAGTGACGCCGTGATATCGGGCCAGCCGCAACCCACCCAACCGCGCTGCCATCGCGGACTGCCACGAACCTGAGATCCGCGCGATGGCCGGCGTCCCAGGTCTCCCAGGAGGGCGTCTTGGTCTCGAAGGTCGCGTTCCCTGTGGCGATGCCGGCGGCATAGATTCGCTCGACAACAGGCCAATCGGACGATGCCATCGGGCGCGTGGTGAGGGCGGAACTTTCGCTCATCCTCGTCGAGGCGAAACGCTAGCGAGACGCCGTCGCCTTGGCCGCCTGGAGCGAGCCAGGCCCCCCGGCGACGCCCTCCAGGACGGATTCGACGAGGCGTGGGAGCGGTGTGGCGATCTGGTAGTAGGTCCAGAGGCCCTCTTTCTCGGCGGTCACCAGCCCGGCACGCCGGAGCTTGCCCATGTGGTGGGAGATGGTGGGCTGCGCCAGGGCGTAGGCCGCGACGAAGTCGCAAACGCATACCGGCTCTGCTGCGTTTTGCAAGGTAGCCAGGATGCTCAGACGTGTGGGGTCGGCGAGCACGCGGAGCAACTCTGCTGAGTCCTCGGCCGTCTCGCTCGGGATCGCCGGCTCGATCGCACAGCACGTCCCTCGAGTTCGTAGCACCGGAAGGTTGACCATCGCTGACTTGAGCATACGCGAACGCATTGACGATCGTCGATATGCATGGTATGCTCAAGGCAACGAATCGACGTTCATCGATGGAGTTCGGAAGCAACAACGGAGGAGCATGAAAACCATGAGTGGTGAGGTTCGAGAGGCGGTGCGGGAGCGCTACGCGAAGTTCGCGCTAGAGCTCACGCAATCGTCGTGTTGTGGTGAAAGCGCCTGCTGCTCGACGGCGGAGGCAAATGAGAGCGGTGCCGCGTGTGGGACGGCATACTCAGCTGACGAGCTCCAGGGGGTCGGGGTTGGCGAGGGTGTGAGCTTGGGGTGCGGCAACCCCACGATGCTCGCCGAGCTGAAGCCCGGTCAGACCGTGCTGGACCTGGGTAGCGGCGGCGGTCTGGATGTGCTGCTCTCCGCCCGCCGGGTTGCGCCGGTGGACAGGCCTACGGCGTCGACATGACGGACGAGATGCTGGCCCTTGCTCGCCGCAACCAGAAGCAGTCCGGCGTCGAGAATGCGACGTTCCTCAAGGGGACGATCGAAGAGATCCCGTTGGCTGACCAGAGCGTCGACGTGGTTATCTCCAACTGCGTCATCAACCTGGCTGAGGACAAGGGCGCGGTGATCCGCGAGGCGGCTCGGGTTCTGCGCCCAGGCGGGCTGTTCGCCGTCGCCGACATGGTCCAGGTCGAGGAGCTGTCGGCTGAGGCGAGGCTGGCGATAGACCAGTGGGCCGGCTGCATCTCGGGGAGCATCCCCGCCGTCGAATATCGGGCGCACCTCGAGGCGGCCGGTTTCGAACACGTCGACATCGACGTCCACAGTGAGCAGGCGATCCCGGATCAGGGGAAGATCGGGAGCGCTTACATCAGGGCGCGCCGGAGAGCCGTCGCGCCATAGTTCTGCGGGAGGGCGGGGTTGGCTTTCAGTCCCGCCCAACATCCGGCGCGGGCTCCGTCTGTCTCGGAGATCTAGGCCGTCCTCGTCGTTTCGGGTGCACGCACCGTTTGGGCGGACCAGGCCTGTGCGGCCATCTGGACCGCGTCCCAGGGCGAGCCGAGCGGGGGCGTGTAACTGAGGTCCAGGTCGGAGAGTCCATCGACCGTCATCCGGTGGAACAGGGCCGTGGCGTAGACGTCGATGCGTTTTGCCACCTCTGCCCGGTAATCGCCGACGATCTGAGCACCCAGGAAGCGGCCGTCGGTTACGTCCCCGGTCACCCTGATGTCGAGAGGGGAAGCGCCGGGGTAGTACGCCTTGTGATCGTTCGGCGAGGATGCGACGGTCTCAGGCCGGAAGCCGGCAGCAGTGGCCTCGCCATCTCTGAAGCCGGTGCGTGCGATCGCGAGATCGAAGACCTTGACGACCTGGGTGCCTAGAGAGCCTTCGAATCGGCGGTCACCGCCCATCGCATTTTCCCCAGCGACGCGCCCCTGCTTGTGCGAGGTCGTCCCGAGCGGAAGGTACGAAGGACTCTCGGTTAGCAGATGCCAGGTCTCGACGCAGTCGCCGGCGGCGAAGACGTCTGGCAGGTTCGTCCGCATTTGACGATCGACGTGGAGCGCGCCTTTCACTCCGGTCTCGATGCCAGCCGCGACCCCGAGGGCCGTGTCTGGGCGGACACCGACCACCACAAGAACCGTATCGACGCTGACCTCGATGCCGGCCGCATCCCGGACGACCAGGTGCGCGCCGACGCGTTCGATTTCGTGGACGGCGACTCCGGTCGAGATTCGGGCTCCGTGGCGCTGGATCTCGAGGCCGATGCGTTTGCCCAACTCGACGTCGACCGTGGGCAGGACGGCGGGAGCTTGCTCGAACAGCTCGACCTCGATTCCCCGGTGGCGGAGCGCGTCGACCATCTCGAGTCCGATGTAACCGGCCCCGACGATCGCCGCTCGATGGACATGCTGGAGCCGGTCGTGCAGCCTGAAACTGTCCTCCATCGTGTGGAGGAGGTGCACGCCGGGAAGATCGATACCGCGGATCGGCGGCTTGATGGGCGTCGCTCCGGTACCGATCACGAGGCGGTCGTAGCCAAGGTCGAAGTCGCCCGCAGGTCCATTCCCGCTCACCCTTTTGCGCTGAGGATCGATGTTGAGGACGCGATGGTCGAGCAGCAGCTCCAGGCCCGCGGCTTCAAGATCTGCGCGGGTGCGATGGGCGAGGGATCGCCAGGCGGGGGTCTCTCCCGAGAGATAGAACGGCAATCCGCAGATGCTGAAGTTCGGATAAGAGTCGGCCACGACCAGCAATACGTCCGAGGTCGGGTCGACCTCTTTGGCTCGGAGGCCGGCGCTGATGCCGGCATCGCTGCCTCCGATGATCACCAAGCGGCTCATGCTCAGACTCCTCACGTCGCCGATGGTTGCGGCTGCTTACAAGCTGTCAGGGGGGGCCTCTCCCTTCAAATCGTGATCCTCAGCTACCAGCGGGTAGAGGTAGCGCACCACGAAGAACGCCGCTGCTGTGCCGAGCAGCTGCGCCAGGATGAACGGGAGCACTGAGGCCGGGGCAATTCCCGCGAACGTATCGGTGAACATGCGTGCGATCGTCACCGCCGGGTTGGCGAAGCTGGTCGACGACGTGAACCAGTAAGCCCCCGCGATATAGGCGCCTACGGCCCACGGGATAACGGCGGTGCGTTTTGAACGTGCCAGCGCGAAGATGACGAGCAGGAGGCCGAAGGTGGCGATGACTTCGCCTAGCCAGAGGCCCGGCCCCAACGCATCTTGGTGGAGATCTCAACCGGCGCGCGGGAGAACATGAGATTGGCCGCGATGACGCCCACAATGCCGCCCCCGACCTGCACGACCCAGTAAACGAGGCATACGCGCCAGGGAAACCGGTTCAGCAGCCGCTCTGACAGGGTGACTGCCGGGTTGAAGTGTGCCCCCGAGACCGGAGCAAAGATGACGATGAGCACCGCGAGCGCAACGCCGGTGGCAATCGAGTTCTCCAGCAATTGAAGGCCGGTTTGGCCGGGGCTCAAGCTGCTGGGCCATGATGCCGGAACCGACGACCGCCACCAGTAGAAGCGCGGTGCCGAGGAACTCGCCCGCCGCGCGGCGGACGAGGCTACTCGTTGACACGCTCGGTGGCGGTCCGGGCTGCGCCTACCTGCATCAGGAGTTGCCGTACCCGAGCGGCGATGGTCAGAGCCGTGGTGCGGAACGCCTCGTAGACCTCCTCGTCCGAGCCGGCGGCGGCCGCAGGATCGGGCAGGCTCCAGTGCGGCGGATCGTCGACACCGAGGATCGGAGAGCAGGCCTCGCGCGCGACGTCGCACAAGGTGATGACCTGATCGAAGCGATGATCGCGCACGTTCTCCAGAGACTTGCTCCGCGGATCGGGCATCTGTAACCCGAGGTCTCTCATGGCCCGCGTCGCCATCGGGTGCACGGGCCGTGGGTCGGTTCCCGCACTTTCAGCTTCGACCGGCCCATGGCTGAGTGAGCGCAGCGGGCCGCTGCTGAGTTCACGGGTGAACGCCTCGGCCATCTGCGAGCGAGCGCTGTTGGCTGTGCAGACAAACAGCACTCGATAGTCGTTACTCAGCGCCTCGGTCCACACCGAGGGCAGGGTCTCAAGCTGGGCGATGAGCGGGCCCACAAGCGAGAACCCGGGCTGCACGGAGGCTCCGGACCTCGTGTAGAGATCGGTGAACTGATCAAGGTCGAGTTGGTAGTAAAGGTCGCGCGCGTCGGCCGCCGATCGGTGCACGGTCACCAGCCCCGCTCGCCGAAGCCTGCCGAGGTGGTAGGAGACCAGGTTCTGGGGGCGGCCCGAGCTCGTTACGAGCTCCTGGACCTTTCGATCGCTGCGGGCCAGCTCCTCTAGGAGGTGCCACCGGACCTCGTCGGCCACCAGTTTTCGGAAATCGCCGCCGGGAACTGCCATCGCTCCAATTGTATCAATCTGCATCGACGGGTTCGCTTGGGCGATGCTACGATGCGTATCGAGACAGATTGAGCCAATTCGAATTGAGAGGTGTTCGTGATGCGTGGGTCAGCGGTTCGAGGGAGCCGAGTTGGGGTGTTCGTGGCTCTGCTGAGCGTCCTTGCGGTCATCGTCGGGTGCGGCTCGGTCGACGCCAGCGGCCCGCCCATCAACGACCTCAATGGGCCGGCCGCGACCATCGAGGGGGCCGGTTCGACCTTTGACCAGCCTTTCTTCGCCAAGGCCTTCGCCCGATACCATCAGCTGAGTCCGATGGTGACCGTCAACTACGCATCTCGAGGTAGCAGCTTCGGTATCCAGGCTTTCCAGGCCAATTCGGTTGATTTCGGGGCCAGCGATGTCCCGATGACGCAGAAGGAGATCTCGAAGGCGAGAGGGGGTCGCGTGCTGCAGGTGCCCGTCGCCCTGGGCGCCGAGGCGGTGAGCTACAACCTCCCGGGCGTGCCAGCTGGCATGGATCTCACCGGTCCTGTCGTGGCCGAAATCTACCTGGGAAAGATCACGCGGTGGGATGACCCCGCGATCGCAAACCTGAACCCTAGCCTGAAATTGCCCGACGAGCCGATCACCGTGGTCCACCGCTCCGACGGGAGCGGTACAACGTACATCTTCACCGACTTTCTGAGCAGCGTCTCGCAACCCTGGGTAACTGGGCCAGGGACCTCGAAGACCGTCGCGTGGCCGGTTGGTGTCGGCCGCTCCGGGAACCCAGGGGTCGCCGCCGAGGTAGCGGCAACTCCGGGCGCGATCGGGTACGTTGAGCTGTCCTATGCGCTCGAGAACAATTTCACCTTCGCCAGGATCCAGAACAGCAGCGGGTTCTTCGTCCTGCCAATCCTGAACACGGTGTCGACGGCGGCCGCTCAAAAGCCGAGCATCTCATCGACCAACTTCTCGATCGTGAACCAGCCCGGGAATCTGAGCTATCCCATCAGCGGGTACAGCTGGGTGTTGGTGTATCAGAGGCAGGCGAACGCGAAAACCGGCGAGGCGATGGTGAAGATGCTCGACTGGCTGACCCAAGCCGGCGGTCAAGCCGAAGCGCAGGCTCTCGATTACGCTCCGTTGCCGGACAACGTCAGCCAGTTGGCTCGATCCACCCTGGAGAAAGTGACCGACAAGTCCGGGAGATTGCTCCTCTACGAGAGTTCGTCGTGAGCCCACCCGCCTTGACCGAAGGGCCTCGAGCACCTCGTCGCTGAGAAATGGCATCGGCAGAGGGGTATCGCCTCGCAGGTGGGGAGCTGGCGCCAGCCGTATCGCTCTTCCACTCTCTGTCTCACCCAGTGCGTCTGTCGATGCTGCAACGCCTAGCCCAGGGCGAAGCTCGGGTGATCGATCTGGTGACCGAGCTAAAGCTACCCCAACCGACGGTGTCGAAGCACCTTGCGCGTCTTCGAGATTGCGGCCTTGTCGACCTTCGGGAGGACGGTCGTCAGTCCTATTACTGGCTGAGCCAACCGTCGCTGATCGATTTGCTGCGCTCGGCCGAGGAAGTCTTGAATGCGACGGAAAGCGCGCCTCGCCATTTTCCCGTCGGAAAGGGCTGGCCGTCCGCAGCTCGTAGGGCCCGTCGACGGTGAATCACGGAGGACAGGAGCCCGCTCAAGGTGCACCGACCTCGACGGGGTCGGCGAGCATGGACCATATGAAGATCTCCGGGCGACCGGCTGCGGATGCCTCGACCTCCCAGCACTCGCCAATCACGCGGTTCCGGCGAGCCCGTCCGTTCTGGGACGGCCAGCCACACGAGACGGCGATCTCGTCCGGGAGCGGGGAGCCGATGACCGCGAGGCGTGGCCGGAGCAGGTCGGTGCACGCGTTGAGCCACTGCTCCCGGGTCAACGTCGGGTTCTTGGGACCGATTGGTTCACTGGGGGGCTTCATGCCCCCCATGGCGGCTGCAGACGCGGAGGGGGCGCGCTGTCAAGGCTCGCTGGAGGCGACGGCGAAGCCGCTCGGCCTTTACAGGGTGCGCCTCCGAAGCGTATCGGCCTGGCCGCTCGGGGTGTCGTGCGCCGAGAATGGTGGGGGTGTTTGACCCAGAGCAGACCGCGACGCGCGCCCTTGGCGGCACGGGGACGCGCCTGGCGCACTCGCGTCGAGTCGCTTCTCAGGTGCAACTGGCTCTTCCGCTAGTCGACCCGGATTGGCGGTCGGCGGTGGTGGCGGCGGCCTGAGTGCATGACATCGGTTACAGCCCCGAGGCGGCGATGATCGGATTTCATCCGCTTGACGGTGCTCGCTGGTTGCGTCGCGAAGGCTGGTCTGACCGGGTGACCGGCCTGGTCGCATGGCATACGCACGCAGAAGAAGGAAGCCGATTTGCGCGGCATCAGGCCGTACGGGGATGAGTTCGCTCATCCACCGGACGGTGCGCTGGCGGTGCTGACCTGGGCGGATCTCACGTCGTCCCCGGACGGAGTGGAATGCGGCGCAGAGGACCGGCTCCAGCGAATTCTGGATCGGTACCCGCCGGGATCCGTGGTGCACGAGGTAACCCGATCGAGTTGGAACCTGCTTATGGCCGATGTTGCTGCGGTCAGGGCTGGACTGGAGGCGGAACGTGGCCAATCAGGTTCAGGTAGTGGGGCGGGTTGGAGTCGGTCACGATGTGCATCGCCTGGTTCCCGGGCACCAGCTGGTGTTGGCCGGGGTGAACATTCCCGCCGACGTGGGCTTTAAGACGCACTCGGACGGCGATGTGGTTTCGCATGCGCTGGTTGACGCCTTGGCCGGCGCGATTGCCGACGGTGATCTCGGTACGCACTTCCCGGAAGATGACCCGGATGCGGAGGACGCTCGGAGCCTCGATTTCGTGCGGGAGTTCATGGGGTACGTGCGGAAGGCGGGCTTCGAGGTCGGCAACATCGACGTCTTCGTGGTTCTGGGGACGGTCAAGCTGCGGCCGCACATCGAGGACATGAGGGCCAATCTGGCCGAAGCTCTGGGGATCGGCATTCAGGCTGTCTCCGTCAAGGCGCGCTCAAACGACGGGCTGGGACCGGAGGGCGAGGGCTTGGCCTGCGGAGCCTGGGCGAACGTGCTTGTCTACCCCACCACCTGAGCCTGTTCCCACACGCGGTCGAACGAAGCGATGACGTGGCCCGCGAGGCTTTCGTGGCCTCGCATGCGGAGAGTGAAGACAGGCGCGTCGCCAGCCGGCACGCTCCAGAGGTGTGTGTTGAGCAGGACGTCCTGGTCGAAGCGCAGGATCGAGGCGTAGAGGGTTGCGCCTGATCGTCTGACCGCACCAGGGGCCGCGTCAGCGAGCGGCTGCGCGTAGGTCAGGGCCAGTTTGCACCGGGCGGCCATGCCGTCGCCGATGCCTTCTTCCACGCCGCGGATGCGGACCGCCTCGCTCTCCGGGTCGCCGAGGCAGACTCGGACCGCGACCCCGCTCTCTGCCTTCGCGATCAGGGTGCGTGCGAAGCCCGGGACCGTCTCCCACAGCCATGAGCCGGCGAACGCGAGGATGTCGACGTTGGTGGTCGCCCCGGCGAGAAGGGACTGGACCATGGCGGGCGGGATGTCGGTGCGCGTTCGGTAGAACCCGGTCAGGTCGTCGGGGCCGGAGAGAGTGGTGCCGGCCTCGGGCCACAGTACGGCGGCCGGCACGCCGAGGATCTCTGCCGCACGCGCGCGGGATCGGGGGTGCGGAACGCGCTCGGTGCTGATCCAGCGACTGACGGTCTTTCCGTCGACCTGCATGCGCTGTGCCAGGTCATCGACCATCCACCCGCGCTGAGCTATGGCATCAGCCAAGCGTCTGTTCGCCATCTGAAACGAGGGTAGCCCGCGGGGACGAATTGGGGGGTCAAAGCGTCCCCAGGAGTTCCAAATGACGGTTTTGGCGTCCCCTGGATCGCCCGCATGCTGAGCCATGTCGACCGGCGCTGCCGGTGTCTGCGGGTTGAGCGACGGAGGTCTGTGCAGTGATCGATGACGAGTACATGGCCCGGCTCCGGGCGATGGTCGAGGGGCTCCACGATGTCGACCTGGACCGCCTCGGGCGGTGCGACGGGCCCCGGATCTACGTGCAGCTGGATGAGGACGGGCTGCCGATCAGCGGGGTGATCTATGTCCCGGACACGAACCGGCTCGTGAAGGTCCGCTGTCCGGAGACGGGGTGGCTGAGGGGGGAGCGGTTGGCATGACCGTCGAGGACGTGATCGCGGCACTCGAAAGGATGCCGCAGAGCTACCCGGTGGCGGCGGGGATCTGTCCCGACACGCACTGGGTCGAGGACGACCTGTCGGTCTACGAAAGCCGGAATTTCCTGGTCGATCGGGTCCGCCTGGTCGGGGGAGAAGTCGTCCTCGCATAGACGGGGACGGCGAAGGAGTGAGCAATGGCGAACGGGAGCACGGTGACGATTTCGGAGGCGAGGTTGGGCCGGGACCCCGAGCTTCGGCACGTGGGCGAACAGGGCCGCCCGGTCTGTGACCTGTGGGTCGCGTGGGACGACGGCAAGCGCACCAACTGGGGCGGCGTCACGGTCTGGGGCGACGAGGCGGTGAAGGTGGCTCAGAGCGCCGCCAAGGGCTCGAAGATCGCTATCACCGGCCATCTGCGGAGCGAGGAGTACGAGGCCAAGGACGGCACCAGGCGACGGCGGATGAAGGTCGTGGCCGAGCAGGTGGAGATTCTGTCGGCTCGACCTGCGGCGGCACCGGAGGAACCCGCTGAGCCCCGGTCGGGCAAGCGGGCTGCGTGAGCGGGGGAGGCTGCGAGCAATGGACAAGAGAGGCGAAGGCCTGCTGATCGGGATCGTGGCGTTCTTCCTGATCTTCGCGTCGCGGCCGGCGCTCGGTGCGATGGCCGGCAGCGCGCTCGACGAGGTGACCTCGGTGCTGCTGGCGATCGCGCCCAAGGTGGCGGTGGTGTCCGGGATCGCGGCCCTGATCCTGCTCTGCATCCCGTTCACCCGGCACCACGCGCGACCGATGCTCGTCGGCGCGATCCTGCTCGCGATCGGCGCGGAGGGGTTCTCGACCATCGTCGCGTGGCTGGGGGAGCACAGCGCGGCGTTGACGGCCGACGTGCTGAACGGTGGGAACCAGCTGTTTGCCCACCTCGGCGGCGGGTGATGCGCGCGGGCCTGGTGCTGGCGGTGGTCGTCCTGGCCGTGGTCGTTGCGGTGCCGGTCATCCGCTACGTGCGGGCGGACCGCGAGACGCGGCGGTCGCTGTTGCAGGCATGGCTGATCCGGTGGCGGTGGCATCGCCTGAGCCGCATGCTGGGCCTGGTCGCGGTTCGACCCCGCGCCGGGCCTTCTGTGGGTGTTCCTGGGCCGCCGGGAGCGGGAGGGTAAGAGGTCTCGGCCGCCGGTGCTCGTGCCGCGCCTCCGGGTGCGGGCTGACGAGTACGGGGTGAGGGTCACGGCGAGGACTCTGCCCAGGGTCGGTCGGGCGGAGTGGGTCAAGGTGGCCGACCACCTGGCGAACGCGTGGGGCTGCGTGCGCATCGCCGTGACGCAGCCTGAGCCGGGCCGTCTGAGCATCCGGGCGGTCCGGCGCGATCCGCTGACAGAGCCGTTCTCGCACATGCCCTCCGGGCTGGCCCCGGCCCACCTCGAGCGCTGGGACATCGGCCGCGACGAGTACGCCGAGCCGGTGGGGTTGCAGGTGAGCAACGTCTCCGGGGTGAGCATCGCCGGTCTGCCCGGCTACGGCAAGACAAGCGTGCTCAACCGTTTCATCGCGAGCCTCGCCCCCTCACCGGCGGTGCAGCTCGCTGTGGTCGACGGTAAGGGCAGGGCGGACTACGAGGACTTGGCCGGCCGATTCTTCGCGATGTGCGGTGACGACCTCCATGAGGCGAACCGGCTCTTCAAGCGCGTCAACGAGGTTCGGCGGCGGCGCTCGCAGCTGATGCGGGCGGTGCTCGGCGTCAAGAACATGTGGCATGTTGGGCCGTCGCCGAGCTGGCCGCTGGTGGTGCTGGTGATCGACGAAGCCCACACGTTCTTCGCGGAGGTCAAGGGGGACAAGGAGCTCGTGCCCCTGGCGGCCGAGAACCGCCGCCTGGTCGAGGAACTGGTGAAGAAGGGGCGCTCGGTCGGCATGGTCACCCTGCTCGCGACCCAGAAGTCCACCGGTGACGCGATCCCGACCGCCATCCGGGACGTGTGCCCGGTGGCGCTCAGCTTCGCGCAGAGGACCGATGAGGCCGCCGTGGCGGCGCTCGGGGCGGATATCCGGCAGTACCCGGAGGCGAACCCGGTGGCGCTCCAGGATCCGGCCTACGTGGGCGTGGCCTCGAGGGTGGTCCAGGGGCGGCCGGGGTTCGTGCGGGTGCGGACTCCGTACGTGAGCGACGAGGACGTAGCGCGGGTCTGCGAGGGCACCTCCGAGCTCGTGCGTGACCCGGGGGATTTGCTCGACGAGGCGGCCCGGACGAAGCCGGTGCTGCCCTCGCCGGAGGCCGCCCCGGCACGGGGCGAAGACAGGAGTGAAGGGGCGGCTGCCGGCGAGCATGGGAGAGCCCAGGCGGTCCTGGCGGGCCTCCACGCATCGCTAGAGCAGGTCGCGCCGGAGCGGGTCGAGGACGATGCCGATGCAGCGTGAACGCGTGGACCCCGAGGGCACGCACGGGGCGTGTATCACCGTGCCCTATCTGTCCTTGCGATATGTCGCTGAGGTGGTGCGATGAGACTACTTGCGAGTGGTGATGACACGCTGAACCTGTCGATTCGTGGGACGGTCCGGGAGTCGGTCTGGGACCTGCTGGCGGAGGTGCAGCGGCGTGCTCAGGATAAGGAGGAGGCGGAGCTCCTGTCGTTCCCGGTGACCGAGGAGGCCTTCGCGTGCCGGCCATACGGCCGGCGGGGGTACACGTACTGGCTGTCGTCGCCGGACTACGAGCTGGTCATGGGCCGCTCGACGAGGTTTCCGGAGGCGCTCGTGGAACTGCACTCGCCGTTCCTTCACTCGATGGGGATCGATGCGGCGTTGGACCAGGTGGAGCGGCTGCTCCGTCTCGACCTCTTCGCGGGGCCGTTCAAAGAGGGGGTGTCGCGGATCGACCTGCACGCGGACTTGCAGGGCTGGCATCTGCGGACGGCGGATCTGGATCGCTTCGTCGGGTACGGTCGGCACCGGAGGGCGTTCGAGGACAACCGTCAGGTGTTCCAGTCGGGCTCTCGTTTGTCAGGCTTCATGTTCGGCAGGGACGCCCTGGTGGCGCGGATCTACGACAAGACGGCGGAGATCCGGAAGCACGGGGTGAGCTGGCTGCCCGATCTGTGGGGCGAGAACTTCGACCCGGGTTCGCCCGTGTGGCGTGAGGAGTTCCAGTTCCGCCGTGCGGCGCTCGCCGACTTCCAGACGAAGACCGTGGACGAGGTGATCGCGTCGGTGCAGGACCTGTGGCACTACGGGACGGTCAAGTGGCTCTCGCTCCGACTTCCAACTGGGGACCCGAGGCGTCGGCGTTGGCCGGTCGACCCGGCGTGGGAGGAGGTCCGGGAGGTAAGAATCGCTCCCACGATGACCGGGGTGGTTCGGCGTCGGATCGAGCAGGCGTCGGAGTTGAAGCTGCTCCAGGGGATCCAGGGGTACGCGACCTCGCTGGCCGCAGCACGGGGCTGCGATCGGCGGGACCACGCGATGACGGACATCGGCACGCTGATCCCTCGCTATCTCGCCGAGAAGGGGCTGACGTTCGAGTCCGAGGTGGCCCGCAAGCGGGCCCGCCGCCTGAGCGTGACCAGCTGGCTCGATCCGGCTGCGTCGGCAGAAGATGAGGCGTCGTGAGTGTTTCTTACGCTCGTCCTGGCTGGCAAGGAGGGAACGGATGATCCGTATCTCGTCGAGCGAACTGCAGTACCAGGTGGCGATTCGTGGCTGGAGCATGGAGAAGGTGGCCCGCGAAGCGGGTGTCAGCGTGGCGACGGTCTCTCGGGCGATGCGAGGCATGCCGGTACGAGGGCTGACGGCGCTCCAGCTCGTGGAGGCCTTTCGGCGGCATGCGCCCGTGCCTGAGTTGATCGACCTTGTTGAGGGAGGCAACGCCTGGTCCCTGCGGGCTAGTTGAGCGATTAGAGCGCGGCAGGGCTAGTCCATCAGTGCCTTCATGGCTGCTTCCCACTGCTGGCCCGCGGTGGGGGAAGGAATAGTGTTGGGCGATCACCGCGACGCTGACGCCGGTAATCGTGGACACCAGCGCCGGATGCATCCCCCTGGAGCACATTCGGGTGATCGCCGAAGCGCGTAGCAGATGGGGATGGATACGCGAGTGGTCCAACTCGGCGCGTTCTGCTGCATCCCGGATTGCGTGGTAGATGCCTTTGTCGGTCAGCGGCTCGTGCTCACCGCCTGGCCGGCGGCGCTCGGCGATGAAGAGGTGAGGATCGCGCGTGCGGGGCCGGCCGGATTTGCCAGCGGCGTACGCCTTCATACGGCGGTAGAGCTGGGCGGAGATCGGCGGCTGGCGGCGCCCGGTCTTGCCGCTGACGGTGACGAAGTAGTAGCGGTGGTCGCGCTCAACGACGTCCTCCACGCGCAGGTTGGTGACCTCGCCGATGCGGGCGCCGGTCTCCACCATGAGCCGAACCAAGATCTTGTCGCGCTCAGTGCGGGCGGCGTCCTCAAGGGTTCGCATCTCCTCCTCGCTGAGGACATCCTTGTTCACCCGGCGCAGGCGCGGCAAGCCCACGTGCTCGGGCGCCACCTCGCCGCCGTGGTCTTTCGCCCAGGTGAGGAAGTGCCGCAGAGCCTTCAGGTAGGCGAGGCGTGAGGCGACGTGCAGCAGGTCTCCGGTGCGGGTGCGGCGCTCCTCTAAGGCGAGCGTGAAGGCGTCGACGACATCAGGCGTGAGCTCGCCAAGTTCGGTGACCGAACGCTCCAAGCACCAGGGCAGGAAAATCCGCCGGAGTGGATACCCGTACTAGTTCTTCGTGGTGCGGGGGCTGAGCTGGCGCCGCACCCGGCAGTAGACCTGGAAATCATCGATCGCCTGGGAGAGATCCACGGCTAAATCCTCGCTGAAGGAGACCTGACGCTACCCGGTGAGAATGCGTGGAATATACATCGGAATGGGTACGCGCCGGTGCATCCGAATTGAGAATCGGTGCAAAGGAGGGGTTGGTGCCGAGGGTCAGAATCGAACTGACGACACCACGATTTTCAGTCGTGTGCTCTACCTACTGAGCTACCTCGGCGCGGGCCATCCATTCTAGTGGGCGCCGGGGGACGGTCTGCGCGGCGTGCCGCCCGGCTCCGGGTAGGACGCGCGACCGGACTGGGGGAAGCTGGTCCCCTCGGGCAGCGGCAGCTGCCTCGTGGTGCAGACACCCTGAGGGCACGTCCCGGAGGGTAGGGTTCCGGTATGGCCCTCCAACCCTTTCCGGAAGACTGGCAGCGAGCGGCGTGCGTGGTCGCCCACCCCGACGACCTGGAGTACGGCGCTGCGAGCGCGGTGGCGCGCTGGACCGATCAGGGGAAGGACGTCGCGTACGTGATGGTCACCTCCGGTGAAGCCGGGATCGAAGGACTCGAGCCGGCCCGGGTTCGCCCCCTTCGCGAGGAGGAGGAGCGCTCCAGCGCCGCCCAGGTAGGGGTGGGGACTGTCCGCTTCCTGGGCCTTCCCGACGGACTCCTGGAGCCCGGGCTCGCCCTCCGGCGGGCGATCGCAGGAGCGTTCCGCGAGCTCCACCCGGACATCGTCGTCACGATGAACTTCGCGCTCAGCTGGGGAGAGAGCGGGGCGGTCAACCACTCCGACCACCGCGCGGTGGGTGAGGCGACGCTCGACGCCTGCCGGGACGCCGCCAACACCTGGGTCTGGCCCGAGCTCGGTGCTCGCTGGGCGGGCATCCACGCGGTCTACGTGACCGGGGTGGAGGACCCGACGCACTTCGTCGACGTCGGCTCCACGATCCACCGCGGCGTCGCCTCCCTGAAGGAGCACCGCCAGTACCTGGACGGCCTCGGAACCGACTTCGATCCCGACCGCTTCCTGCGCGAGATGGCGCAGTTCGGCGGCATCGCGGCGGGCTGTGACGCAGCCGTGCTGTTCCGGCGTTACAAGGTGTGAGAGAAGGGGCCCGGCCCTCGGGCCGGACCCCTTCGAATGGTTTCTGTCAGCGAACCCGGGCCCGTCAGCCGCCCCCTCGGGGGGACCGCACGAGGACCCAGGCGTACTGGGTGAGGTCGTCGCCCTGGATCTTCACGTAGTAGAAGCCGGGCGGGAGGCCCCTTGATGAGAAGGCGGCGGTGACGTGGCCGTCAGCGTCCGGCGCGGACACGGTCACCGGGGTCGAGAGCGGATTGCTGTGCAGCGAGTAGAGCGTGGCCGAAACCGTGTCCCAGGGCTGCCCCGGGGTGGTCTCGGTGCCAGTCAGCACCGCGACACAAGTGGCGGTCGGCGATGGGCCCGGCGATTCGCCCATCGGACAGTTGGGGGCCGGAATCAGCGGGTCGCCCGGCAGCGTCGGGTAGAACCCGAACCCGATCAGCATGCTGGAGCCGTTGGGCATCCGACCGGGGACGAACCCGTGGCCCGCGATCGATACGGTGGCACCGGGGGGATCGGAGACCTGCGTGTTCGACTGCAGCTTCAGCAGCTCGGACCGCGCCAGGAAAGTGGGCTCGAAGTTCACCGTGCGCGAAAGCGCGGGAACGAAGGCGGGAGCCCAGATCGTGCCCCAGCCGTCGGCGGTGTTGAAGGCGCTGGGGCCGACGGTGAATCCCGCGAGACCGTCGATCCCGTTGTTGCCGCCCGGCTGCAGGGGGATGATGCCCGCAGCGGGCCCTTCCGGCCCAAGCTTGTAGAGCGCGGGGTTGATGGTGCCCAACGTGCCGTGGTGGTACTGCGTGGCAAGGGCGAGAACTCCGGCCAGCGTGGGAGACGCCTGCGAGGTCCCGTCCCTGCCGTCCATCGTGAGGTCGGGCTCAGACCTACCGCTCGCTCCGTCGAGCGACGGCACGTCCTGCTGGTAGGAGGGCTTGGAGTAGGAGGTCGACACTCCGGCGCCGCTGGCGTCCCAGTTGTAACCGACCGAGCTGCCGTTTCCGCACGCCGTCGCCGAGCAGGTGTTCCAGAGGGTGTCCGGGGCGGTCCGTCCGCCCGGGGTCGAGACCCCGGGGTTGGGGATGGTGCCCCCCACTGACGTGACCCAGGGGCTGTCCACCGGGTGCCCGGCAGACTGCGGGGTGTTCGGCCAGCACTGGGTCTGCTCGTTGAGGAGCGTGACCTGCGTCGTCCCGCAGTCGCCGGAGGCGAAGAGCAGCGGCACATTGTTCGCGGCCGCCGTCAGCAGCGCCGGGTCGAGGGAGTGGATCTCGGCCGCCGCGCTGGCTCCAGGATCGGAGGGGTCGGGGTTGAAGCTGGCTTCCGCGTCGCCTTCGCTGATCGTGATGACGTCGGCCAGGTGGTTGCTGGACACGTACTCGATGGCCTGCCCGAGCTGTGGCCAGCCCTGGATGCCCAGCGTCTCCGGCACCGGCGTGTAGACGAACAGGAGCTTCGCGTACGGGGCCATGGTGTGAATCGACTCGGCGTCCAGCCGGTCCTCACCGGGCGAGCAGGCCTGCTCGAAGGAGCAGCCCGTAGCCGGCGGGTTGGACGCCGGGAACTGCGTCATGGTGATCACGGGCTGAGGTAGACCCAGGCTGGTGCTGTACTGCGAGATCACCTGGGGCAGCTGCGGATCGGGGCTGGAGAGCAGGATCGCGACCGTGGTGCCGGCACCGTCGATGCCCTGCTTCCAGAGCGAGGCGACTCCGTAGTCCAGAACGTCGGTCTCGTGAAGATTCAGCTTCTGACCGCTCTTGACGTCGTTCAGGATCGACTGGTAGAAGGCGTTGGTGACCTCCTCACGGACCCGCGGCGGCGAGGAGGGGCTGGTGCCGGTCGGGGCCGGCGCGGGCGTGGCGGCCGGTGACGGAGCTGCACTCGGCGTCGTGCTCGGGCTGGGCGTCGGCGTCGGGGCCGGCGTGGCGCTCGGCGACGGCGAGGGTGTCGGCGTGGGCTCGGCCAAGGCCACGGCGGGCCAGCAGCCCAGCGCGACGACCGCACCGATCGAAACGATCGCGGCAGTGACTCTACGGAACAATGGCAGTACCCCCGTTTACTCACGCTGGGGGGAGGGATGGCCCGAAGCCCCTGCTCCCCTCCCGGTGACGGGATAGTAACCCCAGAATCCGGCGCCGTCCACTTCCGATCCGGCCGGCTGCCAGGCGCGGACCTCGATAGTGATCGCGTCGGCATCGCGGCGCGGCCGGCCGGGTCTCGCCGCCGCCGGTCGCGAAGCTGTCCGCCGCGGCATCGCCGCCGCCGCCCGCCATCAGGTGGGTCCGGGCGTGGTCAGGCCGGACGCGCGAAAAGAGTGGGCCCAGCCCCACCGGTGATCGGGGTCTACACGGATAGTGGAGATCGCCGTACGGGGTTAGCGTCATTGGTGTCACCGCCACCTCTCAGAGCGGTGTCAGTCAAGGAGGAGCGTCTCGGTGGCACCAATACTTCGGTCAGGCGCGGTAAAGGCACTCGTTCTCGGATACTTCGGCATCGGCCTTGCCGGACTGTTCATCGGCTTTCTGTTGAGAGACCAATCTCACCTCGTCAACAGCACTGTCTGGATCCGCAACGGGTTTGTCCTACTCAGTGCGGGTTTCCTGTATCTGTCTGTCGTACGGGCGCAGAAAGGAAGCCGGCGCGCGCTGATCCGGGTGCGAATGCTCTCTATCGCGATCCCGCTCATCATCGTCGTCCTCGTCGCACTGCCTGACGGCTTCCCGGCGTGGATGAAGGTCCAGCAGGTCGTGGCCGGACTGTCGGTGGCGGGAATCGCGGTGCTCGTCAACTGGCCGCCGGCACGCATCCTCGCGCCTCGCTGAGCCGTGGCAGGATGAAGTCGATGCCGGTGGGACCGCGGTGATGGTGCGCCCCCTGGGTTGGGCGACCGGGGTGGCGGTCGGAATCCGGAGGTCGGTGATCCTGGTTGGGCTCACCGGCCTCTGGCCGCTGATCGGTGCGGCGACGCTGTTCTTCGGCTCCCGCTTCACCACCTCCTGGTCGGATCAACTGGTCGCGGGGCCGTGGGTGGTGCTGGTGGCGGCGGCCGGGGAGTGGGCGCTCGCGGGCTGGTGGACGGTGGTCGTGGTCTGGTTGGAGGTCTTCCTGCTCTCACGGCCATTGACTCAGGCCGCGCGGTCCGTGCTTCGAGCGTGGACGGGAACCGAGTACCCAACCCGGTATCACGCCCCCGTCGTTCTCACCGAGATGGCGAACGGCTACTGGTGGAACGGGTACGAGTATGACAAGCGGCGATGGCAGGCGCGGTTGGGGGCGTGGCAGCGCTCACGCCGGTCCAACCCTCAGTGGCGTTGGGATTTTGCCTGGCTGGTCGTCTCGGCGCTCACGGTCCTTCCGGTTGCCGCGGCGATGCCGGCGGGCGTCGCCGCCTGCGTTCTCCTGGCGGTCCGGGGATCGCTTGCGTGGGCGGTGGTCGTGCTTTTGGCCGGCATCGCCTGCGCGCCGCTCGCGTGGCGGGTGGCGGCGGCTCTCGGTCCGCATCTGCTGGTGGTGCCGGAACGGGCCTCAGACGAGCGGGTTCAAGCACTGCTGACGACCCAGGCGTACCTGACCAAGACTCAGGCGGCCGAGCTGGAGCGCATCGAGCGAGGTCTGCACGACGGAGCTCAGGCACGGCTGGTCGCTCTCGGCATGGAGCTCGGCGCGGCGGAGCGACTGGTCGACCGTGATCCGGAGGCCGCGAAAGCGATCCTGCGTGAGACCCGCGCCTCGTCCTCGGCGGCGCTGGCCGAGCTGCGCGCCCTGGTGCGGGGCATCAACCCGCCGGTCCTGACCGAACGAGGGGTGGTCGAGGCGGTACGGGCCCTGGCGCTGGAATCCCCGATCCAGGTCGACGTGCCGGGCGGCCTCCCCGGACGGCCGGAGCGCCCGATCGAGGCGGCCGTGTACTTCGCCGTGGCCGAGCTGTTGACGAACGTGGCCAAGCACGCGCGCGCGACCTGGGCGACGGTCGAGTTCGGGTACACCGGGGGCACCCTTCAGGTGACGGTGATGGACAACGGCATCGGCGGCGCTGGCGGCTCCGAAGGGTCGGGACTGCAGGCGATGGAGCGACGCCTGGCCGCGTTCGGCGGAGGACTGACCATCCAGAGTCCGGCCGGCGGTGGGACTCGCGTCGGCGTGGCGGTGCCGTGCGCGTTGTCGTAGCCGAGGACCTGTTCCTGCTCCGGGACGGGCTGGTCCGCCTTGTCGAGGCGTACGGCCACCGGGTGGTGGCGGCGGTGGGCACCGGGCCGGCGACGTTGGAGGCGCTTCTGCAGGAGCGACCGGACGTGGCGATCGTCGACGTCCGGATGCCACCGACCAACTCGGACGAAGGCTTGCAGGCCGCGCTCGGGGCGCGGCGGCAGGTGCCCGGTCTGCCGGTGTTGATCCTCTCCCAGCACGTGGAGCAGCTGTACGCGCGGGAGCTGCTCGCCGACGGTGAGGGCGGGGTTGGCTACCAGCTCAAGGATCGCGTCTTCGATGCCGAGCAGTTCATGGACGCCCTGGAGCGCGTCGCCGGCGGCGGGACCGCGCTCGACCCGACCGTGGTCGCCCAGCTGCTGGGGCGGGCACAGCGCAGGAACCCGCTGACGGACCTGACCGAACGCGAGAGCTCCGTGCTGGCTCTGATGGCCGAGGGGCTGTCGAATGCCGCCATCGCCCAGCACCTCTTCCTCTCCGAGGGGGCGATCAGCAAGTACACGACGGCGATCTTCTCCAAGTTGGGCCTCGACGAGGACGCCGACACCAACCGGCGCGTCCGGGCGGTGTTGACGTATCTCGAGGGCAAGCCGTGACGAGCGCCTAGCGTTCGCAGGGTGCAGAACGTGACTCCCGAGGAGCGATGGCTGGCTTCCATGTGGCCCAAGATCCAGGAGGCCCTCCCCGGGCCGCCGGCGGCGGTGGTCGACCTCGGGTGCGGCCGGCTGGGTGGCTTCGTCCCGATGCTGCGCGCCGAGGGCTACGACGCGGTCGGAGTGGATCCCCAGGCGCCCGAAGGATCCGAATATCACCGGGTGACCTTCGATGAGGTCCGGCTGTCACAACGTCCCCAAGCCGTGGTGGCGTCCACCTCGCTGCATCACGTGGAGGATCCCGGGCGGACCCTGGACGAGGTCGCGCGGCGCTTGACGGCGGACGGCGTGATGATCGTGGTGGAGTGGGACTGGGAGCACTTCGACGAGGCCACCGCGCGGTGGTGCTTCGAACGGCTGGAAGCCTCGGCGGAACATGGTTGGCTTACCCATCACCGGGAGGGATGGCTGACGTCGGGGCAGCCGTGGAATGTCTATTTCGAGGGCTGGGTCTCGGCAGCCGGGCTTCATTCCCCGAGAACGCTTCTGCATGAGCTCGATGCGCGCTTCGACCGCGTGCGCTGCGATGCCGGCCCCTACTTCTTCCCTCACCTCCACGACATCACCGAAGGCGACGAGCAAGCGGCGATCGAGGCCGGTACGATCCGCGCCGGGCGCATCGACTACGTGGGCAGGGTCCGCTCGTAGCCACAGCGGGTCGGCATGATCAGGTGGTGGGCGGTGCGGGGATCGAACCTGCGACCTCCTGGGTGTAAACCAGGCGCTCTGACCGTCTGAGCTAACCGCCCCCCAGGCCGGCTCTGCAGTGTACGGGTAGGCCGGAAAGGGGCCGTTTCTGCACAATCCGACCCCTCGGAGCGCCGGTTTGCGACGGGTTGTGCAGAAACGGACTCCAGGCCGCGCCGGCCCGAGGCACCCTCAACCGGAGAACCAGTAACCTCGCGAAATGGCGACCACCCAGGGAATCGACGTCAGAGGTCCGGTGGAGGGCCGCCAGCATCAGATCCTGAGCGCGGAGGCGCTCGACTTCGTAGCCGACCTCCACCGCACCTTCGAACCGCGCCGGCAGGAGCTTCTCCGGCTGCGTCAGGATCGCCAGCGCCGGATCTCGGAAGGGGGCGGGCTGGACTTCCTTCCCGATACCCGGGAGATTCGCGAGGGCAGCTGGCAGACCGCGGCCCCGCCGGCCGACCTCCTGGACCGCCGTGTCGAGATCACGGGTCCGGTCGAGCGCAAGATGGTGATCAACGCGCTCAACTCCGGCGCCAGGGTCTTCATGGCTGACTTCGAGGACGCCAACTCTCCGAGCTGGGCCAACAATCTCGACGGGCACGTCAACCTGATCGACGCCATCGAGGGCACGATCACGTTCAACAACCCGGACGGACGCGTCTACCGACTGAACCCTGAGACCGCCTACCTCCTGGTCCGTCCGCGGGGCTGGCACCTCGACGAGAAGCACCTCCTGGTCGACGGCGTGCCTGTCGCGGGCGGCCTCTTCGACTTCGGGCTGTACGTCTTCCACAACGCCGAGCGCAGGCGGGAGAAGGGCCTCGGCACCTATTTCTACCTCCCCAAGCTGGAGTCCCACCTTGAGGCCGGGTTCTGGGACCAGGTGTTCGCGCATGCCGAGACGCGCCTCGGCCTGCGGACCGGCACCTTGCGGGCCACGGTTCTGATCGAGACCATCTGGGCCGCGTTCCAGATGGATGAGATCCTGTACGCGCTGCGGGACCACTCGATCGGACTCAACGCGGGCCGCTGGGACTACATGTTCAGCTTCATCAAGACGTTCCGTGACCGCTCCGACAAGCTCCTCCCCGACCGTGCGCAGGTCACCATGACGGTCCCCTTCATGCGTGCCTACACCGAGCTCCTGGTCAAGACCTGCCACCGGCGCGGCACGTTCGCGATGGGGGGGATGGCGGCCTTCATCCCCTCCCGCCGTGACCCCGAGGTCAACCGGATCGCCCTGGAGCAGGTGCGCGCCGACAAGGAGCGCGAGGCGGCGGACGGTTTCGACGGGACCTGGGTCGCCCACCCCGACCTGGTGGCGACGGCGATGACCGCATTCGACGCGGTGCTCGGCGACCGGCCCAATCAGATCGATCGCAAGCGCGACGAGGTTCACTCGGAGGCGGCGCAGCTCACCGCCCCCGAGGTGCCCGGCGGCCGGATCACCGAGGCCGGACTCCGGACCGACGTCTCGGTTGGAATCCAGTACCTGGAGAGCTGGCTTCGGGGCAACGGCGCCGCCGCCATCAACAATCTGATGGAAGACGCGGCCACGGCGGAGATCTCGCGGACGCAGATCTGGCAGTGGGTCCATCATGAAGCGACGCTCGACGACGGCCGGCCGATCACGCCAGAGCTGGTCCGAACGCTGGAGGACGAGGAGCTGGCCAAGCTGCGGCGGGGCTACGGAGAGGAGATCTGGTCCCGGTCGCGCTTCGCGGATGCCCGAGCCGTCTTCGATCAGGTGGCGCTGGCCGACGACTTCGTCCCATTTCTCACCATCCCCGCGTACCGCCTGCTGGATTGAGCCCCCGCCCGCTCCAGGAGACGGTCGACCCGGGCTGGGCCGGCGCGTTGGCCCCGGTCGAGGACCGGATTGCCGAGATGGGTGCGTTCCTCCGCGAGGAGCTGCGTGCCGGCCGCACCTTTCTGCCCGCCCCTCAGAACGTGCTGCGTGCGTTCCAGCAGCCGTTCGAGGACGTCCGCGTGCTGATCGTGGGCCAGGACCCCTACCCGACGCCTGGCCACCCGGTCGGCCTCGCGTTCTCGGTCGCTCCCGACGTGTGGCCACTCCCGAGGAGCCTGGTCAACATCTTTCGCGAGTACCAGGACGACCTCGGCCACCCGCCGCCTCGCAACGGGGATCTCACTCCCTGGTCGCAGCAGGGCGTGCTCCTGCTCAACCGGTCGCTGACGGTCCGACCGGGGGCGCCCGCGTCACACCGGGGACGGGGCTGGGAGGAGGTGACGGCGCAGGCGATTCGCGGGCTTGCGGGTCGGCAGGCGCCGCTGGTCGCGATCCTCTGGGGTCGCGACGCGCGGGACGCGGCACCGCTCCTGGGGTCCCGCGTGCCACGGATCGAGTCGGCGCACCCCAGCCCGATGTCCGCCGCCGCCGGCTTCTTCGGTTCGCGGCCGTTCAGCCGCGCGAACCGGGTGCTCGAGGAGCAGGGCACGGCACCCGTCGACTGGCGCCTCTAGGGTCTGCGGCTTCGAGGACCCCGGATTGTCCGCACCGCGGGGCCAAACCCCGGGGCCGCTGCGCCCGAGGTGGACCCTCAGGGGTTCAGAAAAGCGGGGTCAGCGGGCCTGTGGGGGCTTGCCGGGAAGGCGTCGCCACTGCCTGGGGCCGACGCCGGTGGCTGGGTTGCCGGGCACGAACGGCACCACGGACTCCTCCACCATGCACAGATCCTTGCGAACCACGCTCCGCTCGCCGTCGGCGTGTTCGACGACGACGGTGCGCTCCAGCACCGCGCGAATATGGACGTTCTCACCGTTGACCAGGCCATCGAACCCGCCGCCGACCTCGTGGTCTGCAGGCGGTGTGATGCTGGCCAGCGGGACCAAATCCGCGGTGCTGCTCATTCGGAACCTCCCTAGCCGTGAACTCGGCGTGCGGCCCCACCCCATCGAGGCCAACCCTCTGAGCGTACCAGGGGCTTTTCCGGGGATTAGGAGGAATCCGTCAGATGTGCAAAACAAACGGCGCCCGACCCTGAGGCCCGGCGCCGTGGTCGCGGACGGTTCAGGCCGCGTTGTTCTGCGGCGAGCGGGTCCGGTTGCGCCGGGCCGCCTCGCGCCCGCGCTTTGCCGCGGCACGCGCCGCGATCGCACCGTACCGGATGTGCTCGGGGTTGACCAGGCAGTCGCGCCGGTTTACCAGCGCCTTGGGCTCGCCGGGGGACGGCTCGATCACCGCCGTGCGCGACAGGACAGCGGTCACCCAGACCGTCCGTCCGCCGACCTCCGCTGGAAAGTCGGGCAGAATCTCGACCTCTTCCTCTTCGGGCAGCACTCGGTCGAGGGTCACCAGTTGCTGTTGATCCTTCTCGGGCATTTCGTTCATCTTCACGTTCACATTTGGCATCGGACGCCGCTGGAGCGGAGGCGGGCCAACGACCGCCGCCGAACCCTCCATCGCTTGTTCTACCCGCCTGGGGGTTGAACTATTCCTCCATTTCTGGTACAAGCACCGCCGCAGTCCCATAAGTAGAACGCATTCGGCCTCGGCGTTGCTCGACGGAATTGCCCCGATCGTCCCAGGCTGCGATTTCCCTGAGCCTAACGCTCTTTCATGAACGAGCCATTACCCGGGCAGGACTTCCCGGGGGCCGGCGGGGACTGCTCGAGACGCGCCGGCCGGGGCCGATCAGGGTGATCAGCCCTCGAGACACCACCGGTCGCCGCCGGCCCTCTTGGCCGCGTAAAGGGCGTGATCGGTACGGCGAGCGAGGGACGCCACGTCCTCGGCGACCCGGCTCACGGCCAGCCCGATGCTGGCGTGGGTCGCGATCGCGCCCGCGTCGCGCACCACCGGCCGGCGGCAGGCGACCAGCAGGCGCTGTGCCACGCCTCCCGCGCGCGGTGCGCGCGCGTCGGTCTCCAGGACGAGCGCGAACTCGTCGCCACCCCAACGCGCCACCGGGTCGGTCCGCCGCACGACCGCCCGCAGGCGCTGCGCGATCGTGCTCAGGACCTGGTCGCCGGAGGCGTGGCCAAGCCGGTCGTTGACCGCTTTGAAGCGGTCGAGATCGACCATCAGCAGGCTGACGGACGTGTCCTTGCCGGCCGCCGTCGCCAGCGCCTGCTCCAGCAGCCGGTCGAACGTCCGCCGGGACAGCAGCCCGGTCAGGCGGTCGTGCTGCGCCTCCCAGCTCAGAGCCCGCTCCCGGCGCCGGCGATCGGTCACGTCGAGGCAGGCGCCGAACACCCGCCCGTCCCCGGTTCGCACGCCGCGTTCCTCGATCCAGAACCGGCCGGCGCGGTAGCAGTCGGCGCCGTCTCGATGCTGCCGGTCGCGGGTGAGCGCCCGGTAGGCCGCCATGCTCGGGGGTCGGGCGCCGAGCCACCCCGCGAGGCGCTCGTCCACCCAGAGCAGGTCCGGCTCCGGCAGCCACTCCCAGTACCCGACGCCCGCGGCCTCCAGCACTTGCTGGAGCTCGACGGCCGACAGGTGGGGGGAGATGCTCATCTCGAGGCCGGCGCGGCGGCTTTCCTCAGAGCCTGATGTCAGCCGGGGTCCACCGCTCGAGGCGCGCCTTCATGTCATTCATGAAGTCCCCGGCCGCGCCGCCGTCGATCACCCGGTGATCAAAGGTGAGGCAGAGATTCATCATGTCCCGGACCGCGATCGCGTCCCCTTCCACGACCACCGGACGCTTCACCACCGCCTCCGTGGTCAGGATGCCGGTCTGCGGTTCGTTGAGGATCGGGCGGGAGAGCACCGAGCCGTTGGCGCCGGTGTTGTTGAGGGTGAACGTGCCGTCGCGCACCTCCTCGGGCCGGAGCTTCTTGGTCCGGGCGCGGGTGGCGAGGTCGGCGATCGCCAGGGCCAGGTCGGTGAGCCCCAACCGGTCCGCGTCCCGGATGACAGGGACGATGAGGCCTCCCTCGATCGCCACCGCGATGCCGAGGTTCAGGTAGTGCTTGACCAGGACCGCGTCGTCGGTCCACTCCGCGTTGAGCAGCGGGTTCGATTGCAGCGACTCGCTGAGGGCCTGGACCACGAACGGCAGGTAGGTGAGGGAGACGCCGTGCCGCTCGCGGAAGGACGCGCGCTGCGACTGGCGATAGCGCACGATCGCTGTCATGTCGACCTCGACCACGGTCCAGGCCTGAGGCGCGGTGACCACTGAGTGGACCATCCGCTGGGCGATCGAGCGCCGCATCGTGTTGTGGCGGAGCAGCTCCTCTCGCTCACCCGGTTCCCGGACCGCCGCCGGCTCCCGGGCCACCGCCGGCTCCGGTGGCGCCGGTACGGGAGCGGGCGGAGGGGCCGAGGTGGCGGAGCCGGTGCCGGCAGCGATCACCGCCAGCACGTCGTCGCGCGTCACGCGTCCGTTGTGACCGCTGCCCGCGATCCGCGTCAGGTCGAGGTCGTGCTCCTCCGCCAGGCGGCGGACGGCGGGGCTCCAACGCGGGCGGGGCCCGTTCTGTGCCGCCCCCGCCTCCGGGGCGATGCCTGAGGCGACGGTTGCCGTTGCGACCCCCTCACGTGACGGCGCCGGCACCGGTTCGGCCCGGGCAGGCTGAGGCCGGGGGCGTTCCACGACCGGAGTGCTCGGGATGCCCAGCCCCTCCACCTCCATCTGCGCGATCGTGGCACCGATCGGGACCGTCGTTCCCTCCTGGATGTCGATCGTGCGCAGCGTGCCCTCGAACGGGGAAGGTACCTCGGCGTTGACCTTGTCGGTGACGACCTCGACCAGAGGCTCGTCGCGGCGCACGTAGTCGCCCTCGTGCTTGAGCCATCGATCGACCGTGCCCTCGGTCACCGACTCCCCGAGCTGCGGCATCTTGACCGGGGTCACACCCATGCCGGGCAACCTCCACCTGGCGCGCGTTGAGCGGTTGGAGGCGACGGCGAGAATCGAACTCGCGATCGGGATTTTGCAGACCCCTGCCTTACCACTTGGCTACGTCGCCCATTTGGCCTGATACTAATAGCTCCCGAAGATGCCTCCCTCGCGCGAAGAGTTGAGAGAGGCGTTGTCCCGACACGCGGCCGCGGTCTCTGTCGTGGCCTCGACCGACGGCGCAGTGTACCGCGGTCTGACCGCCACCAGCCTGATACCGGTGTCGCTGGATCCGCCCACGCTGCTGGTCAGCCTGGACGGGCTGACGACGACGGCGGAGGTCATCGAGCGCACGCGCGGATTCTCCGTCTCGCTGCTGGCGCGGGAACAGGAGTTCCTGGCCGAGCGCTTCGCCGGCACCGCGCCCCCGGCGCCGCCACGCTGGGATACAATCCCGCACACACTGACCAGCGGCGGCCGGCCCGTGTTGCGCGGCGCGCTGGCCTGGTTCGATTGCGCATTGGAGGAGCGGCACCAAGTGTCGGACCACGCGCTGTTCGTGGGCCGCGTGCTGGAGTTGGGCATCGGCTCCGGTGATCCTCTGCTCTGGTGGGGTCGGCAAGCGTGGACGATCTCGTAGCGCAGCCCCCGGCAGGGACCCGACCGCGCATCGGTCGGGGGCGCCAGGTGGCCCTGGCCTGCGGCTGGTTCGGGCTGAACTTCCACTGGCTCCCGATCTCCTTCATTCTCCTTCAGGCGCAGGTGACGGCGCTGGTCCCGGCCTCCCACGTCGCGATCGGCATCGGAGTGGTGGCCGCCTCCGGCGGGGTCCTCGCCGTCACGGTGCCGCCCCTGGTGGGGTCCCTGTCCGACCGCTTGACCACCCCCTTCGGGAGGCGGCGACCGATCATCGTGGTCGGACTGGCGGGGAACCTGGTCGGGCTCCTCATCATGGGCACCGCGTCCAGCTTCGCCGCGCTTTTGGTGGGTTACCTGGTGATCCAGCTCTTCAACGGCGGCACCACCGCCGCCTACGCGGGGCTGATTCCGGACGTGGTGCCCGAAAGCGAGGTGGGGCAGGCGTCCGGCCTCCTCGGCGCGGCCTACAACCTGGGGGGAATCCTGGGCGTCGTGGTCGCCACCGTGGTCGCGCTGACCGGGCATGTGACCCTCGCGTACGCGGTGATCGCGCCGGTCATCGTGCTCGCCTTCGTGCCCGTGATCTGGGCTGCATGGGGCGAGGGCCTGGTGCCGATGGCGCCCCGCCGCCGGCGCACCGTGGCCGAGTTCTTCGCCCCGCTGTGGACCGGCAGTTTCGCCTGGGTGCTGGCGACCCGGTTCTTCATGACCGCAGGCGTGGCCGTCGTCTCGTTTTTCCTTTCTCCTTTCTTCTCGACCGTTCTCCACATCCCCAATGCGAGCGCCTTCACCGGGCTCTGGCTACTTGTCGTCTTCATCTGCGGCGCCCCCTTCGGCTATCTGGGTGGGGCGATGTCGGATCGCGTGGGCCGCAAGGTGTTCGTCTATGCCTCGAGCGCAGTGCAGGTCGTGGTCGGCGCGTTCGTGGTCCTGATCCTTCCCCAGTCGGTGCCGCTGGTGCTGGTGCTTGGCGGTCTGTTCGGCGTCGGGTACGGGCTCTACTACGCGGTCGACTGGGCGCTGGCGGTGGACACGCTGCCCGACCCTGCCGACGCGAGCAAGGACATGGGCCTGTTCCACGCGTCCTTCACCCTGCCGCAGACGATCGTGCCGCTGGTCGGCGGCGCTCTGATCGACGGTCTGGGTGGGGGCGCCCGAGGCTATCGGGGAATCTTCGTGATCGCGATCGTCTGCTTCGTGGTGGGGACGGTGCTGGTGCGGCAGGTGAAGCTGCCGCCACGTCCGCGCTGAGGCCGACCGCCGGCCGCCGACGCTATGCTCAGGGGCCGGCGGGTGACTCAGCAGGCCCGAGCGCCCGCCGCACGCATCGTCGGGACCTGAGCCCGAACCATGGAGTGAAGCATGTCCGAGATCAAGCAGGTGGTGGTGGTCGGCGCCGGCACCATGGGCTCGCAGATCGCGCTGCAGACCGCCTACAGCGGTCGCTATCAGGTGACCGTGGTCGACTCCCTGACCGAGCAGCTGGAGCGGGCCGACCGTCAGAACCAGCGGCTGGTGGCGCGAGCCATCGAGCGGGGGCGGCGCACCGAGGAGGCCGGACGCGCGGCGCTGGCCGCGATCGGGTACAGCTCTGATTTCGAGGACGCGGTCCGGGATGCCGACCTCGTGATCGAGGCGGTGCCCGAGAACCTGGAGATCAAACTCGCCGTCTGGAGACAGCTTGCAACCGCGGCCCGGCCGCAGGCACTTCTCGCCTCCAACTCGTCCACGATCGCAATCTCACGCCTGGCCGACGCCACCGGCCGTCCCGAGCAGTGCTGCAACATGCACTTCTTTCACCCGGTGACGGTGATGGAGCTCTGCGAGATCGTGCGTGGGCCCGAGACCAGCGACGCCACCATCGAGGCCGCCGTCGCGTTCGTCGAGAGCATCGGCCGGGTCCCGGTGGTGCTGCGGAAAGAGATCCACGGGTTCATCGCGAACCGCATCCTGTTCGCCGCTTCGGAGGAGGCGCTGCGTCTGCTGGAAGGCGGATACGCCAGCGTGGAGGACATCGACACGGCGGTCAAGAAGGGCCTCAACTGGCCGATGGGAATCTTCGAGCTCCTCGATTTCTCAGGCCTCGACATCTTCGTGGGCGCGATGGAGGACCGCGCGCGGGCGGAGGGTGGCTCGGGCGCGCCTCAGGTTCTCAAAGAGAAGATCGCGAGGGGCGAGCTGGGCCGCAAGACCGGCAAAGGGTTCTACGACTACCCACAGAAGACGTAGGGTTCGAGCGGTGGCGGCCGAACCCGTGCGGGTGTGGCGGAACAGGCAGACGCAGGGCTCTTAAAAAGCCCGGCTCCGGCGTGTGGGTTCGAGTCCCACCACCCGCACTCAGCCACCCGCCGTTTGCCGGCAAAGGTCCCTTCGCCTCACCTTTCCGGCGACCGCCTCCCGGCAAACGGCGCCCGTGGCCCTGGCCGCGCAGGCGCTCCGGGGCTGACAGGTAGACTGGCCCGCATGCTTCGAGCGGACGAGGATCCGGAAGAGCCCGAGACCGAACCTGAACCGTCCTCCTCCACCACCTCGCCGGCGGTCGTCGTGGCCTCGCCGGCAAGCCAGGGCGTGGCGTTCGACTACCGGACCGAGGTACTGACCGCGGCGCAAGTCCTCGACGGGACGACGCTCCCCGAGAAGCTGGCAACGGAATCGGCGGACGGCTGGGACCTGGTGGATCTCGTCCAGGCGCAGGACCAGCACGTGGTCATCCTGCGCAAGCCGAAAAAGCCGGACCGAGCGGAGCGCCGGGTCGGTTTCTTCAGCCGCTAGCCGGTCCCTTGCGAGTCACGCTGGTCGGCATCGGACCGGGCAATCCCCAGCTTCTGACCCTCCTGGGCCAGGACGTCTTGTCCCGGGCCGACGCCGTCCGCTACCACGACGGATGTGACGAGGCGATCGTCGCCTACGCGCCGGATTCTGCCGACGTGGGGCGCTACAGCAGCGCCCAGGAGGTGGTCGACCGGGCGCGTGAGGACAAGCACGTGGTGGTCCTCTACCGGGGGGATCCGTACGCTTTCGGTGACGGGGCAGGTCTCGCCGAGCACGTGGTGGCGGCGGGCGGCGAGCTCGACGTGGTGCCCGGGGTGCTGGTGGAGACGGCGGCGGCCGCGATCGCCGGCATCCCGCTGACCCTGGAGCGGCGCGCGGCGTCGATCGGGATCGGCGCCACCGCCGCCGGCGATACCCGGGTGCTGAGGATGGCCGACGGATGGTGGGATGCCGGCGTCGACCTCTTACGGCGGTCGGGCGTGGCACCGGGTGCACCGGCGGCGCTGCTCAGCGATGCCGGCGAGGCGACGCAAGACCGGGTGTCGGCACCGCTCGAGGAGGTGCTCGGGAACGCCCGCGCGCGCGGCCTGCGCGGGGAGGCGGTGCTGGTGGTGGGATCGGGGGTCGAGCTCGCGGACCGCCTCGACGTGGCCAGGCGACGCCCGCTGCACGGTCTCCGGGTCCTGGTGACGCGCGCCCGGCACCAGGCACCCGAGTTCCGCCGCGAGCTGGTGCGGCTCGGCGCCTCGGTGATCGAGATCCCGACCATCGAGATCCAGCCGCTGATCGACTCCGCGCAGTGCAAGGCCGCGCTGGCCCAGCTTCCGCAGACCCGCCTGATCGTGTTCGCGAGCGCCAACGCGGTGGACCTCTTCTTCGAGCTGCTCCTGCGGGGCGAGCGTGACGGTCGGAACCTCGCCCGATGCCGCGTCTGCGCCATCGGTCCCGAGACCGCCCGCACTCTGAAGAGCCACGGGCTGCGCCCGGATCTGATCGCCGGCGAGTACACGGCGGAGGGCCTGGCGGAGGCGCTCGAGGGCTGGGACATCGGCGGCTGGCGGGTCCTGGTGCCCCGCGCGCAGATGGCCCGGGACGCGCTCCCCCAGCTGCTGGCACGGCGCGGCGCCGAGGTCGAGTTCCTGCCCGTGTACCGCACCGTTTCGCCCCCGGGCACCGAGGAGAAGCTGCAGGCGCTGTTCAGCGCCCGCGGCGCGGACGTGGTCACGTTCACGGCGTCCTCCACGGTCACCCATTTCGCGCGGGCGTTCACGGAGGATCAGCTGGAGTCGATCCAGCAGCGGACGGCCATCGCCTGCATCGGCCCGGTGACCGCCGACACCGCCCGGCGCCTGGGGCTGCGGGTTGCCATCACCGCCCGCGAGTACACCACCCGCGGACTGGTGCAGGCGATCGTCGAGGCGCGGGCCACCTCATAGGTAGATAGGTCAGCCAGATGCCACCGAGACGACGAGCCAGGCCACAGGCGGGCCGCCCGGGACCCGAGCCCTTCGGCCCCCCTCTGTCGACCCGCGCGACGCTCATCATCACCGCCGTCTGCCTGGTGGTGGTGCTCGCCGTGGGCGTCACCATCCAGCTCACGACGGCGGTGCGTCCGAGCGGCTCCTTCGCCGCCTGCCGGACGCAGGCCGAGCTGGCGCCCGGCTTCTTCGCGGGCGCACCCGAGATGTGCATCAATCCGACGCAGGATCTCGACGCAACCATCGCCACCAGCGGGGGGGACGTGACGGTGCTGCTCCAGACCTCGCGCGCTCCGCAGACCGTCAACAACTTCGTCGTGCTGGCGCTCAACGGGTACTACGACGGCAGGAGCTTCGAGAACTCGGAGAGCTGGTATATCGCCGCCGGTGACTCCCGCAACTTCGGGTACACGCTGCCCCCGGCACCGATCCCCCACGGCGAGAAGTGGAGTCCGGGCACGTTGGGCATGGCGAGGACGACGGGCGGTCGCATCTCGGGGTCTCAGTTCTTCATCACGCGCAGCGCCTGGCAGGACGGCAACCCGACGGTCTCCTACAACCAGTTCGGCGTCGTGCTCGGGAACTTTTCGGCGGTCACCGGCCTCACCGGCTCAAACCAGATCCTGCGCATCACGGTGACCAACGGATGAGCCCGAAAGGGCCCGCAGGGGACGATCACGCTCGTTTGTTGCGGATCGCGGGTCGGTAGCCTATGGTGTGTCTCGCAGGTGGGAGGGCGAGACCCCGCGACCCGCCGACCGGAATTTGCACTTGAAGAGGTAGCTGACTATGCCGTTTGGAGTTCACTGGGAGTACCTGCTCATCATTCTGGCCATCATCCTGATCATCTTTGGCCCGAGCAAGCTCCCGCAATTGGGAGGCGCGATCGGCAAGACCATGACCGAGTTCCGCAAGTCGACGCAGGGACTCGACGACGAGGTCAAGACCGTGATCGCCAAGCCGGAGGACAGCCCCACCGTCGCCGCGGCCACCGACAAGAGCGGCGAGTAGGCGCTGGTCTTTACCACGACGGCCCGCCGCCACCCCGGACGGGCGTAAGAGCGTGAGTACGTGCCCATGGGACTTCTAACGCGGAATCGATCGGCTGCAACGGTCGAAGACTCGGAGATGTCCATCCTCGAGCACCTGGGGGCGCTCCGCCGGGCGATGGCGGTCGGGGCTGCCTCATGGCTGCTCGCCAGCATCGCGTGCTGGTTCATCAGCGTGCCCTTCCTGGCGTTCGTGGTGCACCGAGGCGGCCTGCACCACGCGCTGGTCTACTTCAGCCCCGCGGGTGGGGTCATGCTGCGACTCCAGGTTTCGCTCTTCCTGGGCACGCTGGTCGCGTCTCCCATCATCATCTGGCAGATCTGGTGGTTCGTCGCGCCCGGCCTTCACATGCACGAACGGCGGGTGGCGGTCCCCCTGATCTTCGCGACCAGCATCTTCTTCTTGTTTGGCGTCGCCGTCTCCTTCTACTCGCTCCCCATCTTCCTGGACATCCTCCAGAGCTTCTCGGGGCCGCCTACGGTCATCGAGTACTTCCCGAACGGAAGCGATCTCCTCTCCTTCCTGCTCTGGATCAGCATCGCCTTCGGTCTCGTCTTCGAGCTTCCGGTGGTGCTGTACGTACTCGGCATGCTCCGGATCATCTCCAGCGGCTGGCTCTGGCGGAAGCGCGTGTGGTGGATCGTGGGCCTGCTGCTGCTGTCCAACTTCATGACCCCCGGCGTCGACCCGATCACCCCGCTGATCGTGGCGGTCCCGCTGCTGATCTTCTACTTCGGCTCCATCGTCGTGCTGAAGTTCTCCGGGCGGTGAGCGAAACCCGGCCCGACGGTCGCGCGCGTTCCGACCAGCTGCGGCCGGTCACCATCGAGATGGGCGTCAACGAGCACGCCGAGGGATCCTGCCTCATCTCGTGCGGGTCGACGCGGGTGTGGGTGACGGCGAGTGTGGAGGAGCGAGTGCCCTTCCACCGGCGTGGCACCGGGCAGGGTTGGGTCACCGCCGAGTACGCCATGCTGCCCCGTGCGACGCTCGATCGCGGGCAGCGCGAGTCGATCGCCGGGCGCGTCGGAGGACGGACGCAGGAGATCCAGAGGCTGATCGGGCGCGCACTGAGGACGGTGGTGGACCTGAAGGCGCTCGGGGAACGGACGGTGACGGTCGACTGCGACGTCCTCCAGGCGGATGGAGGCACCCGCTGCGCCTCCATCACGGGCGCGTTCTGCGCGCTCCAACAGGCGGTGGGGCGCATGCGCGAGGCACGGGTCCTGAAGGCAAACCCGCTGCGGCAGTACGTGGCAGCGGTTTCGGTCGGGATCGTCGACGGCCGGCCGGTGCTCGACCTGGACTACGCCGAGGACTCGCGCGCCGAGACCGACATGAACTGCGTGGTCACCGACGACGGGCGTTTCATCGAGATCCAGGCCACGGCGGAGCGGGAACCGTTCGACGACTCGCAGCTGGCCTCCCTGCTGGGCCTCGCCCGGCACGGCACGCGGGAGCTGATCGCGGCCCAGAAGCGAGCCGTCGAAGGGCGGTGAGTCACCCCGCGAAGCTTCGCAGGCTCCCCACCCCACGGAGTCTCGCAAGCTCGACTCCGCGGGGGCCCCGGGTCCGTTTCGCGGGGGCCCCAAGCTGAGCGGCCGGCGGCTGGCCATCGCGACCGCGAACCCGGGAAAGCTCCGCGAGTTCCAGGCGCTGCTGTGCGATCCGGGATTGGAGCTGATCGCGTGCCCGGTCGACGTGGAGGAGAGCTCGACCACCTACGCCGGCAACGCCCGCCTGAAGGCGGAGGCGGCGGCCCGCGAGAGCGGCCTCGTCGCACTGGGTGACGACAGCGGCCTCGAGGTGGCAGCCCTCGGCGGCTTTCCCGGGCTCCGCTCGGCGCGCATCGCCTCCAGCCAGGAGGAGCGGAACGCGATCGTCCTGGGCCGGCTGCGCGGGCGGCCGCGGCCGTGGGGGGCGCGGTTCGTCTGTGTACTGGTGCTGGTGTCCGAAGGCCATCGAATCTCGACCTATGGCGGGACCGTCGACGGGGAGGTGGTCGAGCCACGGGATCGTGGGTACGGCTTCGGCTACGACCCGCTCTTCCTGGTCGGCGAGGTCGGGCTCACCTTCGGGGAGATGGACGATCGCCTGAAACAGCGTCTCAGCCACCGAGCGCGGGCGGTGGCCGCCCTGAGGGAAAGCGGAGACCTGACCCGGATCTAGTGGTCGGCCGAACGCCGGTCGGTGCCGGCCGCGCGGTCCGTCCGAAGCTGCAGCGCGTCACGCCGCAGCAACGCGAGGGTGCGTGCGGAATCGTGCACGCGCATGCCCTGACGGCGGCGACGCTGTGCTCGATCCCGACGTTCGATCCGGCTCCGTTCGGCTCCGTTCATGGTGACCAAGGTTGACTTTACCCGGCAACCGCGCCGGGAAAACGAAGGAGGCGACCCGACGCCGGGCCGCCCCTTGCTCCTCCCGGCCTCCCCGACCGAGCTACACCGGCTCGGCGGTACCGGACCGCGTCTCGGCGGTACCTGACCGCGCCGCCGCCGCCGGCTCGGCCCCGTCAGACATCATCAGCCCGGGCGGCTGCGGCACCAGCTCGTAGGCCACGTCGCCGTGGACCGCGACGTCCCCGACCTCGAGATCGGCGTCCGGGATGCGAAGCTTCACGAAGAGTCCGAGCACCTTCAGGATCGCGAAGGTGGCGATGCCGTCATAGAGCAGGATGAAGACCAGCCCGATGATCTGCGCCACGAACTGCTTCGGGTTGCCGAAGAAGGCCCCGGTCACACTGAACGCTGAGGTCCTGCCGGTGCCCGGGTAGACGATGACGTTGGGGTCGGCGAGAAGCCCCACCAGAAGGCCGCCGACGGCACCCGCGATGAGGTGCGTGTGCATCACGCCGAGGGTGTCATCGATGCGGGAGAACGGCCGGACCTTGACCAGGTAGTTGAAGGTGAAGAAGGGGACCACCCCAGCCATCACGCCGACCACGAAGGCGCCGTAGCCGTCGAGGTAGCCGGCGCCGGGCGTGATCGCGACCAGGCCCGCGATCATGCCGTTGATCATGCCGCCGACCGTGGGCTTACCCATGATGAAGACGTCGAGCAGCATCCACACGATCATCGCCGTCGCGCAGGCGAGGTTGGTGTTGAGCACCGCGGCCGAGGCGTCGGCACCGGAGAAATAGGGGTCGCCGCCGTTGAATCCGTTCCAGCCCAACCAGAGCAGCCCACCGCCGGTGATGGCGAGCATGAGGTTGCTGGGCCGGTTGTGCTCACGGTCGACCTGGAGCCTGGGACCGATCACTGCCGCCCCGACGACGCCCGAGATACCGGCCGCGACGTGGATCACGTACCCGCCGGAGAAGTCGACCGCGCCGGCGCCGCCGATGCCCTGCAGCCACGACGGAAAGACACCCAGCCACCCGCCGCCCCAGAGGCTGAACGCGTTGACCGAATAGACGAGGACGATCCAGATCGGTGCGAACAGCATCCAGGCCTTGAAGCTGAAGCGTCCCAGGAGAGATCCGGCCATCAGGATCACGGTGATGGCGGCGAAGACGAACTGGAAGTAGGCCACGGTGGAGAGCGGGAACCGCAGCGTCGGGATCGCGCCCGTCAGCAGTGGGATCTGCGCCTGGCCCTGGAGCCCGTCCGGGCTCAGGATGCTGCCCGGGGTCCCGATGAAGTGCAGGAACCCGAAGAGGGGCGCGCCGAACGCCATCTTGTAGCTGAAGAAGGTCCAGACGATGAGGGTGGCGCCGAAACCGTAGAGCACCATGAGGGACGAGTTGACCGCCCACTTCCGCTTCATCAGGCCGGCGTACAGGATCGCGAGGCCGGGCACGCTCATCAGCCCCACCAGCGTCGCCGCGGTCAGCTGCCAGGCGGTGTCACCGGAATCGAGCCAGCTCGGAGACGGCGCCAGGGCCAGGAATATCACTCGGGTGGTTCCCCCTTTTGACTTGAGCCCCACGGGTGAGACGTGGGCACCGAACGTTGTGCGCCGCAGCGTACTTACAACTGTGGGACCGGATATCGTGCCTTCCACCCGAACCGATCCGCGTAGGTCTGGTTCAAGCAACCAGCCCGGACTGGCGGCGCGGCTCCCCGCCACGACCTCAGGCCGTGTTCGCGATCGGGGATTCGAGGTGCCTTCGGGGAACCGGCTGAGGTCACCGCGCGGGTATGGTCGCGGAACGTTTCGCGGCCGGCGTGGCGCCGGCGCGTCGAGGCGGAGCTACTAGGGCGTCCTTTGCTCGTCGATCACAGCCTGAGGACGACTGAGTAGGTGCTCGCCGGGCAGCAGGGTCGGTGGCGTTGCCACATGGGATCGTGGCTCTACGTTCACGACTCCAGGTCGAATGGCGGACCAGATGGACATGCGGGCATATCCACATCGAGATGATGGCATAATATGATATCGATGGGACCAGGAATGCAGCCACACGAGTGGAGCATCGGAAGCGAGCTCGCCGGAATTCGACGTGTGCCCGCCCGGAGGAAGTTTTGACGAATCTGGGAATGGGGCTACGTCTGCCCGGCAGCACGAGCGTTGCGATCCAGGGTTGTCGTCAATCGTCATCTCAAAAGGAGACAAGTCAGTGGCATTGAATCCAGGCGGGCTCATCGGTTGGATCGTCGTGGGACTGATCGCCGGGTGGCTCACCGGACTGATCATGAGAGGCGGTGGCTTCGGCATCATCGGCGATCTGATCGTGGGCTTGATTGGCGCCTTGATTGGCGGCTTTGTGATCGGATTGCTGTTTCCGGGGACGTCGGTCGGCCTCGTCGGCAGCATCGTGGTCGCGGTGATTGGAGCGGTGATTCTTGTGCTCCTGCTCCACCTCTTCACGCGCGGACGTTCCAGCGCGACTCGCGCTTGACGATCCCGCGTTCGCGGCGGCTTCGTGGCGGCGGTTGCGCCGTCAGCAAGGGCCGGCCGACGCGGGAAGAGCCACCGGTGATCGAGAGCATTCCGGGCCCGGGTCCGGGAGCAGCAGGGTGACCCTTCAATGGGCTTCGTATCGGGAGGGGAACGCGCCGGGCGCGTTTCCCTCCCGCCGTCTCGCCGGCCGGTCCGTTGCCGAAGCGCCGACATGATTGGCCCAGATGCGCCTATCGCGACCAGGATCCTTCCCCGGCGACAGCCGCGCTCCGTCCGTAAGCGACCTCGGTTCTGCCGGCGTCCGCCAGTCGCATCTGTCGACCCTACCGCGCTGACAGTTGATACAGCGCCGCCGGCGATCGCACCCCCGGCGGTCTCGGCGTTACCGATCAAGGAGTCGCGCAACTGCTGCCCGTTGCAGAGCGCCGATACCGAGCGGTCTGAGCACGGCCAGCGCCCTTGGCTGCTGCAACCGTTGCCTTGCCCCTCATTGATGTAGTCGGGAAGGTGCTCCACCAGCGGGAGGAACGGAACGTAACGCACCAGCAGCGATAACCAGCGGCGTGATCGCATGGGCGATGACCCCGGCCAGCGCGAGCAGGATCACGGCGTGGATGACGCGGCCCAGCGCCATGCGTACGACCAAGAGGACCGCGAACCGAGCGAGGTCGTGCCAGGGACCGGCTCGAATCCAGGTCCGGTGGCGGTCGGATGAGGACGGGCTTCAGGGCTCGCTCAGGGCGTGCTGCACGGACTCTACCGCGCGCTCGCGCGTACGGCGCAGCACCTGCGAAATCAGGGTCCCGACCAGCGCAGTGCCGGCTGCGGTCCCCAGCGTTCCCGCGATCCGGACAGCACTGGATTCCCAGCTTGGTCGTTGGGGCTCCTTGCCGGACCTGCGAACGCCTACGGAGGGCTGGACTGGCGTCCGACCCCTGCTCGACACACGAATGCGACCGGCCCGGCGCCGCGGGACCAGTCGCTCGAGGCGTTCGCGACCGGTCGGCTGGCGCCCGACCCCTCGAAGGATTACGACTGCCCCCAGCAGGACCCCCACGGCCGCACCGGTCCCGACGCCGATCAAGGCCACGTTCTTCAGCCGTACGACCCGGCGCTTACCGGCAGGCACCTCGATGGTCGATTCGTGCGCGTGAATTCCTCGGTCCGTCACTGGTCGCCTGGCTGAGGTATTTCGTCGCGGATCTCCGAGACCCGTTCTTTAGCCAGCGCGGCCGCTTCCGCGCTCTGCTGCCGAACCTGATCCTGCATGTCCTGCGCAGCCTGGCGCAGCCGGCCACGGCGCTGGGCTCCGCGCTCGCGGTCGAACGCGTACGCGATGGCAACACCGGTGGCCGCCGCCGCGGCGATACCAGCCAGGACGAGAACCCACGCGGTCGCCGACGGACCGGCAGACCGGCCGGACGCGTCTTGTCTCCACTGGCCAACGGTCTTGGCGGCCTGTCGCGACGCTTTCTGTGCGTCTCTGGCCGCGCGACGGGAACTCTTGCCGGCTTGCTGCAGAGGCTCTCGGGCCTCTCCCAGAACCCGTGCCAGGTCCCGCCGGCGTCGACGACCAGCGTCAGGGTCGAGAAGGAACATCGCCAGGCCACCAAGCATGGCCGCGATGACTGCAGGCCTCATTTTTCCACCTCCTTAATGCCGGACGTCGCCATGCCGCGGTTCGAGCTCGGCCGCGCCCGAACCCTGGGAGGCGCCATCGTCCAACTCTGACTATCCTGTATCATTATAGCTATCAGATCATAAGATGACATATAGAATTCTCCCTTTCAAGGGTTCCCCTCCCTGCGTCTGCACAACGGCCTTTTCCAAGGGACCCGCCGGCGTCAGCGGTGCATACGATCCCCTCGCTCCCCGGCCCGCATCTTTGGAGTGCGGGACCCGATGACATCGATGGCTCGGCTGGATGGTTATCTCAACGACCACCTCGGTGGCTCCACGGTTGCGATTGATCTGGCGAAAGAGAGCCGCCGACAGAACGAGGGCGCCTCCCTCGCCACCTATCTCGTCACCCTGATCGCCGAGATCGAGGAGGACCGCGACACGCTGGTTGCCGTCATGAAGCGGCTGGACATCGAAATGAGCCAGGTCAAGCACGCGAGCGGATGGGTGGCGGAGAAGTTGAGCCGTCTCAAGTTCCAGCTCCCGTTGGGCACTGACGAACGCGTCAACCGGCTACTCGAGCTCGATGCGCTGCTCAGCGGGATCTTCGGTAAGCACCTGCTCTGGCAGATGCTGCAGCGGGTGTCGGCCTTCGAACCACGACTGGCCGACTTCGATTTCGAGGCCCTGGAAACCCGGGCGCGGGAGCAGATCGAAGCGCTCGACAGGTACCGGCTGGAGACCTTTGCCGACATCTTCAAGGGCTCGTAGAGCATTCGGCTTCGAGCGGCTGAACCTTATTCGATACGCGTCCGGCTGTTCGGCCCGGGTGGGATCAGGGCGTCTCCGCGTCCTCCGCCGCTGCGCTCGACCATCGCTTGACGTAGGCCGACATTCCGCCTGGGGTGGTGTCGATCTTCGACCGCCAGTCGAGTATGCCGAGGCCCTCTCCCTCGCGCTGTAGGGCCTCGTCGTCGTAGTTCGTCAAGACCACTACGGGGACGCCGGCCGTGGCTGGATCGTCGCGCAGTAGGTGCAGCAGCTGGAGGCCGTCCATCTCCGGCATCCGTACGTCGAGAAAGATGAGCTGTGGATGCCAGGCGTGCACCAACCTCAACCCTTCCTGGCCATTGCGAGCCCACTCCACGACGTACTCATCCGCCTCCAGGCGCAGCCGATACATCTCGGCAAATTCCGGGTCGTCCTCGACGAGTAGCACTCGAATCGCATCCGACGGGTTGCTACCGGCCATCGTGACCATCCTCCTCGAGGTTCTTGCTGCGCGGCGACATGGGTCCCTGGCGTCCCGATCGTGCTGTCAGGTGCATCTGACATGCTCTGGTATCAACTATAGTGATACTAAGGCGACAACCCACTCACACAGTGCGGGGTGGGGCGGAACCGCCACTGAGGAAGAGGATGGCGAAAGGGCGCCGGTGCTCGGTAAAGGCGCGGTGTGCAACTCATGCCGATCCCCGATGACCTCTCAGGCAGGCGCTCTGCGTTGTTCCCGCAGAACGGTTGCGCACGTTGCCGGAGAAGCTCGCCGGCGCCCTCGCAGCTGCGGTGCGATCTCGGCGACGGGCATCTGCGTCGGAGGTGAGATCGCTAGACTTACCGCCGGATTGGCGTGCAGCAGGTAGGTTCGCCGGAACCTCGCCAACGCGAAAACAGGTTCGCCTCTTCAATTCACCACGTCGAGGAGTAGCGCAGCCCGGCAGCGCACCTGGTTTGGGACCAGGGGGCCGCGGGTTCGAATCCCGCCTCCTCGACCAATTTCTTCGCAGAGGCCCATTTCGAACTCGCCGGGGAGCCCGCGGCAGGTCCGACGGAAGGTCTCGGCGAGACGGTGGAACCCACCTGGAAAAGTGCCGATCTATCTGGGCTACGCTCGGCCGTTTCCGGGCCCTACGGGCCGAGACTCGGACTCAGCCGATGCGGGTGATCCACGGTTCCTCACCTCGACCTCCTGTCCGCGCTCCAGGCCGCCCATGAGGAAGTCCGGCTCGGCCGGCAGGGTGAGCTGGTGTCGCCGCGAACCCTCGAGTACTCCGAGGACCGCATCGGCCAGTTCCTCCACCGGCTGGTCCAGGAGCGGCCCGAGGTCCGGCGCGTGGGGGACCTCGACGTGGGGATGATGCGGGAGTATCGGGCCTTCCTCAGCGGCCGTGAGGACGCGCTCTGGGCAACCGCTTCGACCGAAGACGATTGCGGAGTCGCACACCGCGCTGATGACGTTCCTGAAGTCGGCGCGAGCGGAGGGGTACGACGTGCAGCCCCGCATCCTGGAGTTGAAACGGCCCAGGGTCCCGGTGCCGGAGCCAACCGTCTACCACGCCGCGCAGTTGCGGGACATCCTGCAGGCGTGCGATCCGGATCGGCCGGAGGAAGGGCTTGCGGTGCGGATCCTCGTCGGCTCAGGCGTGCGTGAGTCCGAACTCTGCGGCTTGGCGGTCGCAGGCCCCGACGGGCTCCCGGATTTGATGCTCGACTCGCTCCAGCGCGGACGGGTTGAGCTGCGGGTCCGTTGGGATGCCGGCGCCAAGGGCATGAAGTCGCGGCGCGTCCCGATCACTCCCAAGCTGGCGTCGGCAATCAAACGCTACGAGGGGCGGTACCGGAAGGACGTGGAGTACCCGAACCTGCTCATCAATCGCCTCGCCAAGCCGTACAAGCGGTTCGGCGTCGATGCGATGATGGACCGGCTCCAACGGCGAGTAGGGTTCCGGGTCCACGCGCATGGGTTCCGTCACACGTTCGCGACGGTGGCCACGCAACTGGGCTGGAACCTCGAGCATTTGCGGGCGGCCATGGGCCACGCGGACTACACGGTCCTGCAGCGGTACGTTCGGCTCGCCACGGAGCGCGACCTCGGGAGCCGCAAGGAATGGCTGGAGTTCGTGGTCGCGAACCCGGCCTTGGACATGGAGCGGTAATAGGGCCTGAGCGCTTTCGCGGTGGTCGGCGTCCAGGTGCGCGGTCAGAACCGCGGGACGATGGGCTGACCTGTGATGTCCACAATGGCAGCTTGGAACGGCGGCGCGAGTTCAGGCGCCCTTGTTCCCAGGATCCACGTGGACGGGTGGCCCCCTGAGGCGAGGATCGTCATCGATAGCGTCTGGCAGCCGGTCGCGTCATACTGTGCGGTCGCCAGTCTGCCCTTTGGGCTGGAAAACACGATGTTGTACACGACTCCAAAGTCGGCAGGACAAGCAATGGCCGAATGTGGTGGCGGCTGATCGTTCACCGCGACGAGGCGACAGGCAGTTTGGTACAGAGTTTCGGCTTGATCGCCATTCCTGCTGGCGGCCTGCAACCCCGCGATCCCGCCGGGAGGCCCGGCCGGGCTCGGCGGTCTGGTGATGGCTGCGGCCATGGCGACCCCGGGAGGCGGACACGTGGTTGGTGTCGCGGCTCCGTCTGACCCGCAGGCCGCTAGAGCTGCGAGGGCGGCCACGCCGATTGTCGCAAGAGCCCAACGGAGTTTCGCTCGGCCCACGGATCGCATGATGGCGGGTTGCTCAGTCAGTCCTTGTCCAGCTCGATGCGCTGGAAGATGTCGGCGTCGGTCTCGCGCTGCCAGTCGGGAAGCTCGTCCCAGTCGGCCACGTAGGCCGGCTTGGGGTCAGGGACGTGCTTGAAGATCTGGGCGATCCAGCAGAGCGCGACGAAGCGACCCTTTTGCGCTCGCGTGAGCCTGGAGGCGGCGCCGCCGCTGGTCGCGATGAAGTGCCGGACCTGGTCGTACACGGCTGTAGCGCTCTGCTGTTCCCAGTTCGGCATATCCGCCCAAGGGCTGATGTATGAAGGCTTCGGCGTGCCGGGGTAGTGCTTCTTTACTCCGGCGATCCATGCCTCGCGAAAGGTCTGCCCTCCGGTGTGGACTTGCACAGTTGCTTCTCCTCGTGGTCGGGCGGGCGGGACGTGGCCCCGTGACGCTGTTGTCTGCTCGTCTGGCTTACGAATTGCGAGATTCCGCCGCCGCCGGCCGCTGAGTCACCGCCTCGGTGGCCGCGCGGATCGCCGGGTCGCGGAGCTCGGGTGGGAGTGTCTTCGTCCACTCCTCAACGAGAACGCTGATGGGGACCCAGCACGCCTCGTCCAGCTCCTCGTGGTCGATGACGCCGACTTCGGCCGATCCGACGCTGACAAGAAGGTTGTAGGAGACGAGGCCGTCGTCGAACCGGTGGCCCCACCAGGGTGATGCGTCGATGTGAGTGTCGATGCGTTCCAAGGTGCGAACCACGCGGGGTGAATCGATGACCAGCTCCTCCTCAAGCTCGCGGATCACAGCCTTCTCTGGGGTTTCGTCCCTGTGGACATGGCCGCCGACCCAGGAATAGATCCTCTCGTCGCCCTTTGCACGAATGCTGACCAAGACCACGGGGAGTCCATCGGGGTGAGGGATCACCGCGGACACCATCACGTTTCGTCCGTCCTCGGTGGTCATGCGCTCCTCGGCAGGGACAACCTTCGTCTTGGGCGCAGAGACGACGGGTTGCGAATCCTTCGGTCGCGGCCGCAGCGCCTCTTCAAGTTCCGCGCTGTCGAGGAAGGTCCGCTTGTCGCCGGCCTTCTTGTAGCGGGTGAGGCCGTGGTCCTTGACCAGCTTGAACATGGTCCGAAGCGCGACGCCGTGGCGGTCGCTGGCGTCCTGGACGCTGATCAGGTCCACGCTCCGACGATAGCGCATCGAGCAGGCATTGGCGTGCCTATCGCGGAATACGCGTGCATATGCGTGCATCTGCGTGGTACGATGGCTGGCAGATGCGGCGGGCGAGAACGGAGGCAGCGAGCCTATGACCGGCAGCACGGGTGCCACACGGCACGTGGCGCGGGAGACGTTCGAAGCCCTGATGCAGCTTCTGGCTGGTCATCCGGACTTGACGCCCGATCGCGTGCGCGAACGGATCGAGTCGCCGCAACGGCGCCGCCCGCGAGCGGAGGCGCTCCGACCGAGGACGGCCGGAGAGGTGGTCCAACTGCTTGAGGTGAAGGTGACCACGCGCGTTGAAGCCCGTCGCTCCTTGCGACTGAAGTGAAGAGGGGGTGAGCCAAATGGACTTCACCGACGAACATGTGGCACGACCGGCAACGGCCCGCAGTCGAATGGGGCGGTTTGGAGAGGGCATCTACGAGCTGGTCAGCCAGCTCGCGGATGAGGAGCAGGATGCACTGCTGGGTCGGGGCGGGTACGGGTTCCTGGTCCGCCTGGGCTCGGACGGGATGCCGGAGGCCGCGCTGATGTTTGATCCCGATCATCCGGGGTCCCGGCGACTGTTGAGGTACACGCCACTGCGCGGGGAGCGACTGGCATGAATAGCGTCAATCTGCAGGGGAACATCGCCTCGGACATCGAGCTCAAGGCGGTCGGCGGGGATCACACACTGGCACGGGTGCTCGTTGCCGTGGATCGGCCGGGCAAGGACAAGGGCCGCGACTTCGTGCGTGTCACCTTGTGGGACGAGACCGCGAAGAACGTCGAGCGGTTCCTGCACAAGGGCTCCAAGGTCTTGGTCGAGGCACGGATCCGCGGCAACTGGTACGCGGGGAAGGACGGCAAGGACAACCTGGGCATGGAGGTGGTCGCGAACCGCGTCACCTTCCTGGACAGCAAGGCGGCGTGACCATGGACAAGAAAGGCGAGGGCCTGCTGATCGGGATCGTCGTGCTCTTCCTGATCTTCGCGTCGCTGCCTGCGCTCGGGGCGATGGCCGGCAGTGCACTCGGCGAGGTGACCTCGGTGCTGCTGGCGATCGCACCCAAGGTGGCGGTGGTGTCCGGGATCGCGGCGCTGATCCTGCTGTGCATCCCGTTCACCCGGCACCACGCGCGGCCGATGCTCGTCGGCGCGGTCCTGCTCGCGATCGGCGCGGCGGGGTTTTCGACCGTCGTCGCGTGGCTCGGGGCGCACAGCGCGACTTTGACGGCCGTCGTGCTGAACGCTGGAAACCAGCTGTTCGCCCACCTCGGAGTCGGGTGATGCGTGCGGGCCTGGTCCTGGCGGTGGTCGTCCTGGCCATCGTCGCGGTGCCGGTCATGCGCTACGTGTGGGCGGACCCTGAGACGCGGCGATCGATGGGGCAAGCGTGGCTCATCCGGTGGCGGTGGCCTCGCCTGAGCCGCATGCTGGGCCTGGTCGCGGTCGATCCCATGCCGGGCCTGCTGTCGTCGCTCCTGGGCCGCCGGGAGCGCGAGGGTGGGAGGTCGCGGCCGCCGGTGCTGGTGCCGCGCCTCCGGGTACGGGCCGACAGCTACGGGGTGACGGTCATGGCGAGGACTCTGCCCCGTGTGGGCCGAGCGGAGTGGGTCAAGGTGGCCGACCACCTGGCGAACGCGTGGGGCTGCGTGCGCGTCGCGGTGACGCAGCCTGAGCCGGGCCGTCTGAGCATCCGAGCGGTTCGGCGGGATCCCCTGACCGAGCTGTTCTCGCATGTGCCCTCGGGGACGGCCCCGGCCGACCTCGAGCGGTGGGATATCGGCCGCGACGAGTACGCCGACCCGGTGGGGGTGCGGATCAGCAACGTCCCCGGGGTGAGCATCGCCGGCCTCCCGGGCTACGGCAAGACGAGCCTGCTCAACCGGTTTATAGCGAGTCTCGCGCCGTCCCCGGCCGTGCAGCTCGCAGTAGCCGACGGCAAGGGCGGCGCTGACTACGAGGACCTGGCCGCGCGCTTCTTCGCGATTTGCGGCGACGACTTGGGGGAGGCGAACCGACTGTTCCGGCACATCAACGAAGTTCGGCGACGGCGATCGCAGGTCATCCGGTACGTGCTCAACGTGAAGAACATGTGGCATGTCGGCCCGTCGGCGGCTGGCCGCTGATTGTGCTGGTGATCGATGAGGCACATACGTTCTTCGCCGAAGTCAAGGGCGACAAAGACCTCATGGCACTCGCGGCCTATAACCGGCGGCTGGTCGAGGAGCTGGTCAAGAAGAGTCGCAACGTCTGCATCGTGACCCTGCTCGCGACCCAGAAGTCCACTGGTGACGCGATCCCGACGGCGATCCGGGACGTCTGCCCGGTGGCGCTGTCCTTGCGCGAGGACAGATGAGGCGGCCGTGCAGCGCTTGGGCGGTCATCCGGTCAGTACCCCGACGCGAACCCGGTCGCACTGCAGGACCCGGCCTACGTGGGCGTCGCGTCGATGGTCGTGCAGGGCCGTCCGGGCTTTGTCCGGTGCGGCTCCGTACGTCAGCGACGAGGACGTGCACGGATCTGCACAGCGACTGCAGACCTGGCGCGCGACCCCGCGGAGCTGCTTGAGTGGCAATCCGTCCGAAGCTCGTCTGCCTTCGCCTACGCCGCCCCGCACGGGCGGAGACAGTGAAGGGCGGCCGTAGCGGAGACGCGGCGTGACATCGTGACAACGCTGCCGTCGGAGGTTCCGCCATACCGGGTGATAGCTACCTCCCGCGAACGGCCGATCGCCGAGCGAGAGCGGTCAAGGCCGCAAGCGCCGAAGGGGAGCCTTGACAGCCCGGTGCAGTTCCCCTCGCAGCCTCAGCCGCGGACCGTCAGCCCGGAAGAACCCGACGGTCCGCAGGCGAGCCGTGCTTCGGAACGGACACTTCGTCGGAGCCTGGCCGGCGCCCGCGCCCCCTTTGCCCCTCACTGGTGATACAGGCATCCCGGTGGTCTATCGACTGGCTGCCGTGACGATCTGGGGTGTCGACGCGGACCGAGTTGCCCAGCTGGTGTCAGAGGCGTTCCATCTCGTAGGAGGTCGGCGTGGAGAGTTGACGCTCCCGGTGGCGCTCAGTTCTACGGCGCGCCGCGAGTACTCGGTGCCGCTTCTCTCGGAGGCCAGTCCAAGGCGGAGGACAACGTCCACGTAGTCCTGCCGGGTGACGCGTGCGCGGTCAGGGTCGATGCGCTCCTGCAACTGCTGACCCGCTTGAAGATCTGTCGTCGCGTGCGCCGTGGTCCGCCTGACCTGGCCGTGGACAGTGTCCCCTTCCGCCACTGGACGCATACCGCGCGGTCCTGGCTGGCCAGACAGTCTCTTGGTCAAGCGGGGTCGGACGGTCTCGTGATGCACACGTGGACCTCGTCCAACGGCCGGAGGCAACACGCTCTATGTCAGCCGTAGATCGTCACGGCGCTGCGTTCGCATCTACGACAGACGAGCGCCGACACAATCGAGCGGGAGACAAAGACGCGTACGCGCACGCCGTCGTCGTCGGCCTCCTCGAACGGCGCGCGACGACTCTGAGTTGCGCGTTCGTGTGGCTGCCTGCGTGAGTTCGGACTTCGCACAGAAGGACGCATAGCGCCCCGAACGTGAAGCTGCTTCCCTGGTGGGCCGTTCGTAGGCGCCGTAGATCAGATCTGAAGCTCGTTCGTTGACCGCCGCGCCACCTGTCGGTGGATCGCACGCTCAACTGGATCGACCGTGCCGTCGTGCCGAGCCTGGCGATGGTCGTGACCTGCTATGGGGATGTCAGTGACCGCTGCTGGCCGAGTGGATTGAATCAGCTCAGCCCTCGCTATCCCCGCGCCACCTGCCGCGATCCGGAGTTCCGTACGCGTACGAGCAAAGCTTCCACGAGACGTGCGTGAACAAAGTGGAGAACCTGTCTGGTCTTCCCAGCTCAGAGCCCGAGTCGGGGAGCGCGTTCGCGACTGACCTGGTGCGCCTGATCGCTCGCGCGTCCTCCGAAGGTGGACGCGTCCAGAGCTCGCACGGCAGGCTCACGTCGACCCGCACGCTCAGTGACATGGTCAGGCCAGCGGAAGCCGACTTTTGCACGGTGCAAGCGGTGTGCACTGTTCTCGGCTCAGCCTGCGCGATGTGATCGTCTTTACGGACGGCCTCGCGGACCGGCTGGCCGCTCAGCGCGTCGTATCCCCGATCCGGTGGGAAACGCGCACGTCGCATCCCCCTTCCATGGCCCTGGAGTCGCGACCCGCCGCCATCGCCGATGCCCGCCTTGCCGCAGACCTGGAGATCCGCGCTCGCCCGCAGGAGCCCTCGATCCTCCAACATTCACCTACAACCTGAGCCACCCGGGCGCAGAGGTCCCTCACCTTCACCTGGTGCTGGCTGGGCGACGCCTATCGGAGTGGCGAGCTTCCGCACCCTGATGAGGCGACATCGGGGCCCGGCCGTGTTACTACCGTGCATCTGTTCTGGTGCCCAGAGCCCGTGCAGCCACCTTCGAGACCCTAGGCCGCCTGAAGCGCTCGCACTCGGCCATCCGAAGCAATTGAGGGGTGTCGAGGAACGATGAAGGCTATCTCAACGCCGCCTTTGTCGCCGCCGGGTACAAGCACACCAGAAGCGTGTCGAGCAGGAGCTCGATCTGTCCGGGTCGCGATCGGCTACCGGCGATGCGCCAGGAGTCGCGCCCGATGGCGAAACAGAGGATTGTGATGCGTCATGGGCTTTGGGTGCCCATGAAGCAGCTGCTCGATGCCGTTGTCGGATGTACAACAACCAGCCAGGCCTGCCACATGCCGTGGACGATACAGTTGCGGACCGAGCAGCCGTCCAGGAGCGATGGATCACCCTCGTTCCACCTCGACCGGCTCTGGATGGCCTGCGATGGTGATCAGTTGGTCGCGATGAGCTTCCTCGAACCCCGTCGAGCGGGCCATTGCACACCCGCAACACTGCCAGTGAGCCTGACTACCGCGGTCGAGGGATCGCGCAGCGTCAAAACGAGTCGTAGCAGGCCATCCGACTCGTCTCCCGCTATCCGCACCGCAACGACTCACAGAATGCGCCGATCCTCGCGATCAACCGCAAACTCAGCTACGTCCCTCGCTACGATTTGGAGTGTGCAAGACGTCAGCAAAGTGTGAGAGCCATGAGTTATGTGACCTGCGCGTTTTAGCGAGTTGGCCGAGTTCGTTGAACTAGACAGATGACATGTTTGGACCAGGGGGCCGCGGGTTCGAATCCCGCCTCCTCGACCAACTCTCGGGGGAAGGCCACCCCGAGTGCGGAGCGAGTCCGCCCGCGGCCACGGGAGCGACCCTGGCCCCCGCCGCGAGTGGACCGAGTACGCAGGTTGACAATCGTGCCCTTTGGATTCGACGGTGATGATCCGCGTGGCGATCCTCGCGAAAAAGAGAAGGCCCGGCTACACGTAGGCGCCCAGGGCTGCAGGCCCTCGGTGGGGGCTGCGGTCGAATAGATCGCCCGGCATCGCTGAATGGGGCGTGGTCCGGCGGGTGCCTCGACGGTGATAAATCGTGCCTCATGACGCGGCTGTCCCCTTTCGGGGACATGGACAGTCCCCGGATTTCCCGGCTACTATCAGTTTGACTAGCTGGGGGAGGGGCCGGGCAGGCCGGTCTAGTCGAACGCTGTTCTCTGCAACAAGAGGTGACTTCGATGCGCACCGACTTCGACCTGTCCCGGCGCCGTGGAGCCGGCTGGGTAGCGGTTCTGATGGCGACCGTCCTCTTGGTGGCGGCTTCGTGCGGCAGCTCCGGCTCTTCCACCTCGAGTGGCAGCGGGCTCAGCGGCACCGTCGTCGTGCTTGCGGCAGCCTCGCTCACCTCGGCCTTCGACCAGATCGGGAAAGAGTTCCACGACGCCAATCCGGGGGTGCAGGTGAAGTTCAGCTACGCGGGCAGCTCGTCGCTCGTGACCCAGATCCAGCAGGGAGCCCCGGCGGACGTCTTCGCCTCCGCAGACACCACCAACATGGAGAAGGTGACCAGCGCCGGCGACGCCTCGGGCAGTCCCCAGACGTTCGCCCGCAATCAGCTGGAGATCGCGGCCGAGAAGGGGAACCCCAAGAACATCATGACCGTCCAGGACCTCGCCAATCCAGACATCAAGGTCGTGGTGTGCGCTCCGACCGTACCCTGCGGCTCTTATTCGAGCGAGGTGTTCCAAAAGGCCGGGATCACGGTCAACCCGGTCAGCGAGGAGACCAGCGTTTCCGGTGTGGTGACCAAGGTGTCACTGGGCGAGGCGGACGCCGGCATCGTCTACGTCACCGACGTCAAGGCGGCCGGCGACAAGTTGACCGGGGTGCCGATTCCCCCGGAGCTGAATGTCTACGCGACCTATCCGATCGTGCAACTCAAGGACGCACCGAACCATAAGGCGGCCGAGGCCTTCATCAACTTCGTCCTCGGAGATCAGGGCCAGAAGACCCTCCAGTCCTACGGCTTCCTGGCGCCGGAGTAGGGGCACGATGGGAGGGTCGCGGTCGGTTTTTACCCCGCTCGTCGTACTCCTGGCCGCAATCACCAGCCTCTTCATCATCTTCCCGCTCATCGGGATGGTGATCCGGGCGCCCTGGTCGACGATGCCGGAGTTGCTGCGGGCTCCGACCTCGGTGAGCGCGTTGACGCTGTCGGTCATCGCCTCACTCTCGGCCACCGTGCTGGCGCTTCTGTTCGGGTTCCCGCTGGCCTGGCTGCTGGCGCGGATCGACTTCCGAGGCAAGGCGCTCCTCCGCGGCGTGACCACCCTGCCGATGGTGCTCCCACCCGTGGTGGGCGGGATCGCGCTGCTGCTCGCCTACGGCCGGCGGGGCATCATCGGCATGCCGCTCGACACCCTGACCGGGATCACGCTGCCGTTCACCTTTCCCGGCGTCATCGTCGCCGAGTCCTTCGTCGCCATGCCGTTCTTCGTGATCACGGTGGAGGCGGGGTTGCGGTCCATGAATGTCCGGCTCGAGGACGCCGCGCGCAGCCTCGGTGCCGGGCGCCTGATGGTCTTCCGGCGAGTCACCCTCCCGTTGATCGCGCCGGCGCTGGTGGCGGGCGCGGTGCTCACCTGGTCGCGCGCGCTCGGCGAGTTTGGAGCCACCATCACGTTCGCCGGCAACCTGCCCGGCGTCACCCAGACGGCGCCTCTTGCGATCTACATCAGCCAGTCCTCGGGGAGGATGGACGAGGCGATCGCGCTGAGCCTCGTGATCGCCGTGGTGAGCCTGGTCGTGATGATCTTCACGCGCGGGCGCTCCTCGCAGTGAGCGAAGGGCCGCTGCTCGAGGCAGATGTAAAGGTCAGCCTCAGCCGGTTCTCCCTTGATGCGGCGTTCGGCGTCGAGGCGGGGAAAGTCCTCGGCCTGGTCGGCCCCAACGGATCGGGGAAGACCACCGCCCTCCGTGCGCTGTCGGGGTTGCAGCCGCTCGCGGGCGGCAGGATCGCGCTGGACGGGCAGGTGCTCGAAGAGCCGGCTCGCCATATTCGGGTGTCCCCCGAACGCCGAAAGGTCGGGCTGATGTTCCAGGACTACCTGCTCTTTCCCCACATGACGGCGGTGGACAACGTCGCCTTTGGGCTGCGGGCGCGCGGCGTTCGCCGGGCGGCGGCGCGAGAGCGTGCGGAAGCGACGCTGGAAGGTCTCGGCCTGCACGGGATCGGCGCCGCCCGGCCGGGTTCGCTCTCGGGTGGTCAGCAGCAGCGCGTGGCGATGGCGCGGACGCTCGTGCTGGAGCCCCACCTGATCCTGCTCGACGAGCCGCTGGCAGCGCTGGACGTATCGACCAAGGTAGAGGTGCGCCGCCATCTGCGGCGGGTGCTCCGCGGGGCCAGGGTAGCCAGCGTGCTCGTGACCCACGATCTGGCCGACGCGGTCGCGATGGCTGACGAGCTGGTCGTGCTCGAGGGTGGGCTGGTCGTGCAGCGGGGAACGCCGGCTCAAGTCGCCGACCGCCCCCGTTCGACCTATGTGGCCGATCTGGTCGGAGTCACGCTCCTGCGGGGCACCGCGAAGAGTGGCGTCGTGACCTTCGAAGGTGGAGGCGAGCTGACGGTTCGCACCGAACTCGGGGGACCGGTGCTCGTCATGGTTCGGCCGTCGGCGGTGTCGATCACGCGTGAAGCGCCGGCAAACCCGGGTCCGAATACCTGGCGCGGTACCGCGGCCGGTATCGATCTCATGGGGGATCGCGTTCGCGTTCGCGTCGAGGGGACCCCGACCGTGATGGCGGAGGTCGCGCCCACGGCCGTCGATCAGTTTCGCCTCGACGAAGGAGGCCACGTCTGGGCGACCGCCGACGCGGCCGGCATCACCGCCTACGAAGCCTGAGCCACCTCCTCCGCAGCCCGATTCGCCTCGCCGATCCACGCTCGACCCTGCCTCGCCGGGCGGGCTGGGCCGACTACTTACCGATCATCACCTCGGTCGACTTCACAACCACGGTGACCCGGTCGCCCTCCTTGAGTTCGAGCGCGGTTGCAGAGCCGGCGGTGATCGCGGCGACGACGTCACCCGCCTCGATCCGGACCGCGATCTCCGCCATCACGGTGCCCAACTTGACCGAGGTCACGGTCCCCGGGATCTGGTTGCGCGCGGAAAGCTCCATCACTCGATGATGCATCAGGCCGCCGCCTATCGGCTACCGGAAGGGGGAGGTGGTTCCGTCGGATGACGGGCGCGAGTATGATCGCTCGGGTCCGGTAGTCTCACTCGCGACTAGCTGCTTGCGCGGCGTGGAGGTATGCCATGGCGGTAATGGAAGTTGATTCGCGTGCTCGGGAGTTCATCGACCAAAAGCACAGGCTCCTGATCGACGGCGAGTGGGTGGAAGCCGCCTCGGGCGAGACGTTTCCCACCATCGACCCCTCCACCGAGGAGGTGCTGACGCACGTCGCAGCGGGCAAGAAGGAGGACATCGACCGGGCCGTCAAGGCTGCCCGCCGGGCGTTCGCGGACGGTTCCACGTGGCGCACCATGACCGCCAGTGACCGTGGAAAGCTGATCCACAAGATCGGTGACACGATCCTCGAGCACCGGGACGAGCTGGCCGCACTGGAGTCGCTCGACAACGGGAAACCGTTCGCGATCGCTCGCGCCGCCGACGTCGCGCTGGCCGCGGACCTCTTCCACTACATGGCCGGCTGGGCCACCAAGATCGAAGGCAATACGATCCCGATCTCGGCGATCACCGGTCCCGGCGACTACCTCGCGTTCACGCTGCGCGAGCCGGTCGGTGTGGTGGGCCAGATCATTCCGTGGAACTTCCCCCTCCTGATGGCGGCATGGAAGCTCGGCCCGGCGCTGGCAGCGGGATGCACGGTGGTGCTGAAGCCGGCCGAGCAGACGCCGCTGTCCGCCCTCCGCCTCGCGGAGCTCATTCAGGAGCTGGACCTGCCGCGCGGCGTGGTCAACGTGGTCACCGGCGACGGTCCCGGCGCGGGGGCCCCCCTGGCCGCGCATCCCGACGTCGACAAGGTGGCGTTCACGGGGTCGACGGAGGTTGGGCGCCTGATCATCCAGGCTGCCGCGGGCAACTTGAAGAAGGTCTCGCTGGAGCTCGGCGGCAAGTCTCCCAACGTGGTCTATGCCGACGCCGATCTGGACAGCGCGATCGTCAACTCGGCGAACGCGATCTTCTTCAACCACGGTCAGTGCTGCAACGCCGGATCGCGGCTCTTCGTGGAGAAGGGGATCTTCGACCAGGTGGTCTCCGGAGTGTCAGAGGTGGCGGAAAAGATCCGCGTCGCCCCCGGGCTCGACGAAACCTCGCAGATGGGACCCCTGATCTCGGACGAGCAGTTCGGCAAGGTGCTGGGTTACCTGGAATCGGGGCGGGAGCAGGGAGCGCACGCCCAGGTCGGTGGCGGGCGCCTCGGCAACCGGGGCTACTTCGTCCAACCCACGGTCTTGACCGACACGACACCGGACATGAAGGTCGTCCGCGAGGAGATCTTCGGTCCTGTCGTCTGCGCGATTCCGTTCAGCGATCCGGAAGAGATCGTGGGCACCGCCAACGACACCAACTACGGCCTGGCGGCCGGAGTCTTCACGCGCGACATCAACAAGGCTCTCAAGACCGCGAAGCGGCTCCGAGCGGGGACCGTGTGGATCAACACGTACCACGTGTTCGATGCCGCGATGCCCTTCGGAGGCTACAAGGAGTCCGGATGGGGTCGTGAGATGGGCCACTCAGTGCTCGAGAACTACCTCGAGACCAAGTCCGTCGTCACCAGCCTGAACGGATAGCAGGGCTCGCTTTCGGAAGGTTCTCACCGGCCCTGTCAGGGGGCGAACAGCAGACGGAGGGTCGCCCCTGGCGGCCCTCCGATCTTTTGGGCGCATGAGTGGATTTGAACGGGGGGTGGTTCGGATGAGAGGTCGGGTGGCGGGCTTTGTCATGGGCGCGATGGTGATCTCGTTGCTCGGGTTGATCATTTTGGCGCCGTTCAGGGCCATGGCGTGGGCCGGCCCGCTGGTTCGCGTCGGGGGAGAGGTGACGGCCCCGGCCACGTATTCGGTGAGCCAGCTGGCCGCGCTGCCGAGCGTGACGTCTACGGCGCACCGGCCGGGAGGGGGCACGGTCGCGGTCCAGGGGGTGAGCCTGGAGACGCTTGTCGACCTCTCGAGCCCGGTCCTCCCGTCGGCGAAGAACGCCCTCTTGCGTGTAATCGTGACGGTCCAGGGGGCGGATGGCCGCCGGGTCACGTTCGCGCTGGGCGAGTTGGATGCGAGCTTTGGTGACCATCCCGCGGTGGTGGCGCTGGCCGAGGGCGACCGGCACCTGTGGGCACCCGCGCTGGTGGTCCCGGGCGACAGCACGTCCCTGCGCTGGATCGACCAGGTCTCGGGGATCACGGTCGGCGTTGTCAATCCAACCCCGACCACGCCCCCGTCGGGAGCCATCGACGTGCTGTCTGGGAATCGGCAGGTCCAGCTCACGTCGCAGGATCTGAGCCGGCTTCCGGAAGAGACGCTGACGGTCACCTTTCTCGCTGGAACCAGCAGCGTGACGGACACCGAAGAAGGGCCGCCGCTGACTGGAGCTCTCGCTGCGGCCCGTCTCCCAATCGGGCTCACGACCTGGGTCGCCGCGGTGGGGTCGGACGGCTACGTGGCGGTGGTGACGCCGGCCGAGGCCTTCGTGGGTGGCCGGCCGCTGCTCTTGTCGCTCGTCGAAAACGGGGCCGCTTTGGCGCAGCCGCGGCTGGTCGCCGATGGCGATGTGAAGGGTGGTCGATACGTGTCGATGGTGGTCGATCTGGTGGTGGGCGAGGGCGGCGACTGAGACGCCAGCAACCGGGCTTCGGGTCTGGTCGAAGGCGCGTCGCCAGGGTCCAAGCGGAGGGCGGTGAACTATCGTTGCCCGTGGTGGAAGGCCGAGTCGCGCCGTATGGGACCCCTTCGACGAATGGCGAGTGGGCCGTGCTCGGGTTGCTCGAACAGCGATCGGAACACGGGTTCGCACTGGCCAAACGGCTGCAGCCTGACGGATTGGTAGGCCGGGTCTGGTCCCTACCCACGCCGCTCGTGTACCGGGCGATCCAAAGCCTGACTCAGAAGGGCTTGGTCGAGGTCCAGGGTCAGGAAAGGAGTGCGATCGGGCCCCAGCGGCGTCTGATCGCGATCACCGCTCGCGGGCGTGAGGTGGTCGATGCGTGGCTGAGAGAGCCGGTCGCGCACATTCGCGACGTGCGGTCGGCGCTGTTGCTGAAGCTTGCGCTGTCCGACCAGCTGGGTCGGGACACAGGGCCGCTGCTGCAGGCTCAACGCGAACGTCTGGAGCCACAACGAGAGGGTCTCGAGCAGCAGCTGACCCGAGCGCACGGTTTCGACCGGGTCCTGGTGCTGTGGCGGGTGGAGGCGGTGCGATCGGTGCTCCGCTTCCTGAACGAAGTCGCCACTCTGCAGTGACCCCACGACGGTGAGACAACGGGGGAGGTGCAAAGGGCGATAGGTGCACCAACCGCCCATCCTGAGCACCGCAAATGGGCGATTGGTGCACCAACGGCCGACTACGGTGCTTAAAGGAAGACGATGACGGACTTCGTCTCCGTGTAGAGCTCGAGGCCCTGCTCGCCCTTCTCGCGGCCCCACCCGCTCTGCTTGAACCCGCCGAAGGGAGTCGCCGCGTCGCCGCCACCGTAGCCGTTCACCCAGACGGTTCCCGCCTTCAGCTTGGCGGCCAGGCGATGGGCCTTCGAGATGTCGCGGGTCCAGATGCCGGCTGCCAGCCCATAGACCGTGTCGTTGGCGTGCGCCGCGATCTCATCCAGATCCTTGAAGGGGATCGCCGTCACGACGGGCCCGAAGATCTCTTCGCGGACGATTCGCATGTTCTCGGTGACGTCGGTGAAGATGGTCGGCTCGACGAAGTAGCCGACCTCTCCGTGGCGCTTGCCACCGGTCGCGGCGGTCGCCCCTTCGGCGCGGCCCGTGTCGAGGTACCCGGTGACCCGCTGCAGCTGCTCTTCGGAGACCAGCGGCCCCATCTGGGTGCCGTCGGCCAGTCCGGGCCCGAGCTTGATCCTCTCGGCGTTGTCGGCGACACCGGAGAGGACCTTGTCGAACACGCCCTGCTGGACAAAGAGCCTGGAGCCGGCGACGCAGACCTGACCCGCATTGTTGAAGATGGCTCTGGCCGCGCCCCGAATCGCCGCCTCGAGATCGGCATCCGCGAGCACGATGTTGGGGGACTTCCCGCCCAGCTCGAGCGAGACCTTCTTCAGATTGCCGGTGGCGGCCTGGACGATCAGCCGTCCGACCTCGGTCGACCCGGTGAAGGCGACCTTGTCCACGCCAGGGTGCGCGGCGATCGCGGCGCCCGCGGTCTCGCCGAAGCCGGTGACCACGTTGATCACGCCCTCCGGGATCCCGGCTTCAAGCGACAGCTCGCCGAGCCGGAGCGCGGTGAGCGGGGTCTGTTCCGCCGGCTTCAGGACCACGACGCAGCCGGTGGCAAGGGCGGGAGCGACCTTCCAGGAGGCCATCGAGAGAGGGAAGTTCCAGGGGATGATCTGCCCCGCCACCCCGACCGGTTCGCGGCGCGTGTACGCGTGGACCGCCTCCGGCGGGCCGAAGGGAATGGTTTCGCCGTTGATCTTGGTCGCCCACCCCGCCATGTACCGCATCATGTCGGCGCTGCTGGCGACGTCGCCACGCGCCGCGACGAGCGGCTTGCCGTTGTCCAAGGTTTCCAACTGAGCGAGCTCTTCGGCGTGCTCGTTGAGGAGATCCCCAAGACGCCAGAGTGCGCGCCCCCGGTCCGCCGGCGTGAAGCGGCTCCACGGGCCGGTTTCGAAGGCGGCCCGCGCCGCTGCTACGGCACGATCGACGTCCTCGCGGTCACCGGCCGGCAGCTCCGCAAGGACTGATCCGTCGGCGGGATTGTGCGTCGCGAAGGTCTCCCCGGACGCTGCCGGGACCCACGTTCCGCCCACCAACATGGTCGGCGTGCGTCCCAGGAACCCGGTTACCTCGGGGAGCAGGGGACGGGTGGCAGGCTGCTCGATCGATGTCGCCATGGAGGCCTCCTCCTGGGTCCAATCCGTGATCGGACGGGTCCAACATGGGCCCAGTAATCGCATGTGAGACTACCACCGGTCGACCGCGGCCCGGCTCCCCGACCTCCGGCCCGAAAGGCATCGATGGCGTCGGCGTCGTGCCAAACCAGGGCCGGCCCGCTTGTGGGCGGCTGACCTCAGCTGCGCACCCTCTGCGACCGCCAGGCCTTCGCCTACCAGGGCGAATGGGACCTGATCCTCGATGGCTGGCCGCGCGCCGACGAGCCCGGTATCGATATCGCCCTTCGGGGTGTCAGGCGACTTCGGGCCCAGGGAGCATTCACACGAATGCCGTACTGGCTGTGGCTGGGGGGACGCCCGGCTATAACAGAGTCGCTCACATCATCTTCTCCACCCTTCGACAGGATCCGGTGTCCGCTGCTGGTCCCTTTTGCCGGTATCGACGGGTGGTGCTGGGTCTGGCGGCGGCCTAGGGATTTGTCCACCTGCCGGCAAGGCAGGGGCACCAATCACGCGAGCCGAGTGATTGCGTGAGAAGTCGGGTGGGACCCAGGCTGGGTGATCGCTCAAACCCGCTGCAGCGCACTCCGACGAGGGCCAGGAAGGAGGTCGATGTCATGAACGCGCAGAGTCTGAGCGAGTGGCCGGCTGTGCACATCAGGCGGGCACCTACCGCTTCGGTGCGGACCCCGCCGGCTTGGTCCCGGATGTGAACCGGCGCGCTCACGAGGCGGGCACCCTCCACGCCATCGACGCCGGTCTTTTTCCCGGCGTGCGCGCGGTGAAGCCCGCGCTGATCGCCATCGGGGCCGGGTCATCATGAGCACCGACGGGCGTCTCGCGGACGCGGCGGCGCCCGATGCCGGGAGCGAACAGGCGACCGTGCAACCTGCAGCCGAGGACGCGTCGGTCCACCGCGTGGTGCTGGTCGGCGGCGGCTTCGCCGGGCTCTTCGCCGGGCGCCACCTGCGCCATGTCCCGGTGGCGGTGACGCTGATCGACCGCTCCGCCAACCACGTCTTTCAGCCGATGCTCTATCAGTGCGCCACCGGCGTGGTGCTCCCGGCCACCATCGCGCCCAGCTTCCGCGCCATCTTCGGTCGCCAGGCCAACATGCGCGTGCGGCTCGCGGAGGTTATGGACATCGACCTCGAACGCCGCGTGGTGAAAGCGCGGACGCCCATCGGGGATCTCGACGAGGTGCCGTACGACTCGCTGATCGTGGGCACCGGTGCCGGCACGTCCTACTTCGGTCATGATGAGCTGGCGCGCCACGCGCCGGGCATGAAGACGGTCGACGACGCCATGGAGATCGGTCGCCGGATCTTCGGGGCGTTCGAGATCGCGGAGATGATCAACGAGCCCGACCGGCGCCGGCCCTGGCTGACGTTCGCCGTGGTCGGCGCCGGCCCTACCGGCGTCGAGCTGTCGGGACAGATTCGCGAGGAGGCCAAGCACACTCTTCGCCGCGAGTTCAAGGGGATCGACCCGACGAGCTGCCGGGTCGTGCTCCTGGACGGCGGCAAGGAGCCCCTGGCGACGTTCGGCGACAAGCTTTCGGAGCGCGCCACCCACGTCCTCGAGTCGAAAGGCGTCGAGCTCCAGATGGGGGCCCTGGTGACGCACGTGGACGCCGACGGGCTCGACTACAAGGATCACGCGGGGCAGACGCACCACATCGACACCAAGACGGTGATCTGGGCCGCCGGCGTCGCCGCCTCGCCGCTCGGCCGCCTGCTCGCGAACCAGTCGGAGGCGGAGGTGGATCGGGCCGGGCGCGTCAAGGTGCTGCCCGACTGCACGCTGCCCGGGCACCCGGAGGTCTTCGTGGTCGGCGACCTGATGTGCCTGGACGACCTGCCCGGGGTTGCCGAGGTGGCGATGCAGTCAGGACTGCACGCCGCCAACACCGTCAAGCGCCGGCTGAACGGCAAACCGGCCAAGAAGTTCCACTACGTGGACATGGGAAGCATGGCCATGGTCGGTCGAGGCCACGCGATCGTGGACTTCAAGGGAATGAAGCTGAGCGGCGGTATGGGCTGGCTCATGTGGGCGGGGATCCACATGACGTTCCTGACCGGGTACCAGAACCGATTCGCGGCTCTCATGAGCTGGTTCGCGGCGTTAGGCGGCAGTCGCCGGGGACGCGTCTTCGGCGTCTCCGACTTCACGCGAGTGATGGAGGACGCAGCCGCTCACCAGCCGCCTGGCGCTGTCGGCGATGCCGAGGCGGCGCCGACTCCGAAATGAGCGCCGAGCTCCTCTCGCGCTATCAATTCGCGCTGACGGCCAGCTTCCATTTCATCTTCCCGCCGATCTCGATGGGGCTCGGCATCCTGCTGACCTGGATGGGGTGGAAGTACCTCAGAACCAAGGATCCGGTCTGGCGACAGTCCTCCTTCTTCTGGGTGCGGGTCTACGGGCTGGTCTTCTCGCTGGGAGTCGCGACCGGCATCGTCCAGGAGTTCGCGTTCGGGATGAACTGGTCTCAGTACTCGGCGTTCGTGGGCAACGTCTTCGGGAGCCTGCTGGCGGCGGAGGGGGTCTTCGCCTTCTTCCTCGAGGGGGGGTTCCTCGGCCTGCTGCTCTTTGGCGGATCACGCCTCGGCCCCCGGATGTGGCTGATCGCGACCTTCCTGGTCACGTTCGGCGCCCACTTCAGCGCGATCTGGATCCTGATGGCGAACTCCTGGATGCAGACCCCCGCGGGCTTCGTGGTGCACAGCTCCCAGTGGGGCATGCAGGCCGTGATGACCAACTTCTGGCAGGTGGTCTGGACTGCGTCTTTCTGGCCCCGCCTGCTGCACACCTTCGTGGCCTCCTGGATGATCGGTACGGCGCTGGTGATGTCGGTCAGCGCCTGGTACCTGCTCAAGCGGAGGCACCTGGAATTCGCGGCCCGCAACCTCGCCGTCGCCCTGCCCGCGTTCTTCGTCCTCGCGGTTCGTCAGATGTTCTTCTTCGGCGCGAACATGGCCGTGGAGGTCACCAACAACCAACCTCCGAAGCTCGCGGCCATGGAGGGCGTCTTCAAGTCCCAGTCGTGCGCCCGCCTCTACCTGGTCGGCTGGGTGAACGAGCAGAATCAGACGCTGCGAGGGATTCCGGCCCCGGTTCCCTGCCTGCTCAGCATCCTCTCCTACAAGGACCCGCACGCGACCATCACCGGGCTCGACAGCTTCCCCAAGAGCAACTGGGCGCCGGTCAACGTCGTGTTCCAGGCGTACCACCTGATGATCGACCTCGGCTTCCTGTTCCCCGTGATCGGCCTCGTCGGTGTCTTCGTCTGGTGGCGGCGGAGAGGTGGGCGATGGGGGCCGGGGGATACCTACCAGCCGCTGGTGATGCCGGCCTGGCTGCTCTGGGTCCTGATCGTCACCGTTCCGCTCACCGAGGTCGCGACGATCTCAGGCTGGTGGACGGCGGAGACCGGTCGCCAGCCGTGGGTGGTGTGGAACGTGCTGCGGACGGCGAACGCGAACTCCTCGGTGCTCACCACCCCCGAGGTGCTCTTCACCCTGATCTCCTTCGGCGTCCTCTTCCTGATTCTGTTCGCCCTCTTCCTGTTCCTGCTCGACCGCATGATCAGAGAGGGGCCATCATCGACCATCGAGGTCGCACCGGCCGAGTTGCCGGACACCTTCCGCGAGGTCTTCCGCGGCCGGGCCCGCGCCTCCTCGGGCGGGGACGCCTAGGAGCGTGGCACTCACATGTGGCTAAACAGTCTCTGGTTCGCCCTCTTCGTCCTGATCATCGCCGGCTACATCATCCTCGACGGCTTCGACCTCGGTGTCGGCATCCTGCACCCCTTCGTCGCGCGGAACGACCGCGAGCGGCGGTTGTCCCTGAACAGCGTGGGACCGGTCTGGGACGGCAACGAGGTCTGGCTGGTGGTCGGCGGCGGGGTCCTCTTCGCGGCCTTCCCTCCGGTCTACGCGGCCCTCTTCTCCGGGTTCTACGTGGCCTTCTTCCTGGTACTGCTGGCCCTGATCCTGCGCACGGTCGCGGTGGAGTTCCGGAGCAAGCGACTGGAGCCGGCCTGGCGCTCGATCTGGGACTTCATCTTCTTCCTCACGTCGCTGGGCCTGGCCCTGCTGCTCGGGGTGGCGATCGGAGACATCGTCTCCGGCGTCCCCCTGAACTCGAGCGGCCAGATCGTGATCGGCAGCGTCCTCGATCTCCTGCACCCGTTCGCCCTCTGGTTCGGCCTGACCGCCGTGGCCATGCTGACCCTCCACGGGGCGCTCTACCTCAATCTCAAGACCGAGGGCACCGTCCAGGCCCGGGTCCGCAGAGCCATCCCCTGGGTGTTCGTCGCCATGGTCGTCGCCGCCACCGTCCTGGCCGTCTGGGTGTGGGCCTCGAACGACATCCTCGTGATGGACTACCGACGGGAGCGGTGGCCGTTCGTGTTCCCGGTCGCCGCGTTCGTGGCCTTCCTGGTGGCTGCGGTGATGATCTTCCGGGGCCGGGGAACCGTGGCCTTCTTCTCTTCGGCCGCGATGCTGGCGCTGCTGCTGGGCGCGATCGCCTCGGGTCTGTACCCGAACCTGCTCGTCTCGAGCATCAAAAGCGCCGACAACATGACGGTCACCAACGCGGCCTCGGCACCGCTGACGCTGACCGTCATGCTGATCATGGCCGCGATCGGTTTGCCGTTCGTGCTGCTCTACTCGGCCGGGGCCCAGTACATCTTCCGGGGGAAGGTGGAGCTCACCGATCACAGCTACTGACCCGGCCCCGGCACGGTTGATCGCTGCGTTCCCGCTCGCCCTGGCGATGCTCGCTCCGCTCCTCCGGATGCGCCGGGACCGATGATTGCGAACAGGGTGGCTGAGCGGGTGACCGCGGCGAACGCGGCTCACGGCCGGCGCGCAGCCGAACGGCATCCCTGGCAAGAGATTCTGCGTGCGCCGCCCTCCCTGGTCCTCGCAGCCGGCTTCGGCGCGGCGGCCGCCGCCTGCTGGCTGGCCCTGGCGGTGATCCTGGCCCGGGTGGTGGCGGCCGTTTTCCTCGGCCGGCAGGGACTGGCCGCGGTGACCGAGCCAATCCTCCTGATGGCGGCGCTGGTCCTGCTCCGCGGCGGCCTCCTGTGGGCCGCCGAGGTGATGGCGCAGCGGGGAGCCGATGGCGTCAAGCAACGGCTCCGGGGTCGGATCGCCCGCAAGCTGGTGGACCTGGGGCCCCTGTATGTCAGGGGGCAGCGGGCCGGCGAGCTGGTCTACGTCGCCGGCGAGGCCGTCGAGGCGCTGGACGGCTACTTCACCCGCTACTGGCCGGCGCGCGCGCTGAGCGCCGTCGTCCCCGTCATGGTGGGCCTCCTGGTCCTCGCACTGGACCCCTGGGCGCTGCTGATCCTCCTCTTCGCGTGGCCGATCCTCATTCTGCTGCTGGCTCTGATCGGGATCCGGGTCCGCGACCTCACCGAGCGCCGGGAGCGGGAGCTGGCCTGGCTCAACGGGCTCCTGCTGGACCTGCTCCAGGGCCTCCCCACGCTCAAGCTGTTCGGACGGTCCGCGGACGCCGCGGAGACCATACGCGCGGCCAGCGCCCGACATGGTGCCGCGACCCTGGACGTGCTGCGGGTCGCGTTCCAGGCTTCGTTGGTCCTCGAATGGGGGGCCGTCGGCGGCACCGCCCTGGTGGCCATCGAGACCAGCGTCCGGGTGATGACCGGCGGCCTGCCCTTCGACCACGCCCTGGCGGTCCTGCTCCTCGCCCCGGAGTTCTTCCTCCCGCTTCGCAAGCTCTCGTTGGAATACCACGCGGGCAGGGCCGGGGCCGCGGCCGCGCAGCGCATCCAGGCGCTGCTGGGTCAGCCGGTCCCCGCGCGGCGTGGACGGTTCGCTCCCCTCCCGGCACGCAACGACCTGGTGCTCGACGGAGTCCAGGTCATCTACGAAGGACGCGCGGCCCTCGATCGGTGCTCATTGGAGGTGGCTCAGGGCCAGACATTGGCCCTGGTCGGCCCCACCGGGGCCGGGAAGACGACGGTCGTCAACCTGCTGCTGCGCTTCGTGGAACCGGCCGCGGGACGGGTCGAGGTCGGAGGAGTCCCGCTTGGCGACCTCGACCCCGGACAGTGGCGTTCCCGCATCGCGTGGGTGCCACAGCATCCTTCCCTGTTCCACGGCTCGGTCGCGGACAACATCCGGCTGGCGAAGCCCCAGGCCACCGATGGTGAGGTCGTAGCCGCGGCGCGCGCGGCGCAGGCGCATGCGTTCATCGAGGCGCTGCCGGCCGGGTACGCCACGCCGATCGGCGAAGACGGCGCCCGGTTGAGCGGCGGCGAGCGCCAGCGGCTGGCGCTGGCCCGCGCCTACCTGAAGGAGGCGCCGGTGCTGATCCTGGACGAGCCCACCTCCCATCTCGATGCGGCTTGCCAGGAGTCGGTCTTGCAGTCTCTGCGGCGACTCGGGGCCGGGCGGACGGTGATCCTGATCGCGCATCACCTGCCGGCCACCGCCGAGGTCGACCTGGTCGCCGTGATGGACGCGGGGCGCGTGGTCGACGTGGTCGCTCCGCGATTTGGCGCGATGTCCGGCGCCCCGAGCGCGCCGTGATGGCAGGGTTCCGGGGACGGCCGCTCGTGCGGGCGCTGGCCCTGGCGCGCCCGGTCCGGGGCTGGTTGGCGCTGGCCGCCGCCGCCAGCTTCGGCGCGCTGGCGGCGAACCTGGCTCTGATGGCGGTGGCGCCCTACCTCATCTCCAAAGCGGCGCTGGTCACCGAGTTCGCGTCGATCGCCGTGGCGGTGACCGCGGTTCGCACCTTCGCCGTCTCCCGGGCGGTCCTGCGTTATCTGGACCGGTACGTGACCCACCTGGCTGCGCTGCGGATCCTGGCCCGGCTGCGGGTCTGGCTCTTTCGTGCGGTCGAGTCCCTGGCACCCGGCGGGCTGGCGGGGTTCCGGCGCGGCGACGTGATGGCTCGCGCGCTGGCAGATCTGGACGCGCTGGACGAGTTCTACGCCCGCGGGGTGGTGCCACCGGTGGCCGGCGCTCTGGCCGGAGGTCTGGCCTGCCTGTCCCTCGCGCTGCTTGATTGGCGGCTGGCGCCGGCGTTGCTGGTCTTCCTGGTGCTCGCCGGCGTCGCCTTACCGCTCATCGTCCAGCGCGGCAGCCGCCGGCCGGCGAAGGTGTTGGCGCAGGGCCGCGGAAGGCTGCACGCGGCGGTCGCCGAGGACGTCGCGGGCCTCGCCGACCTCATTGCGTTCGGCCGTCAGGACGAGATCGCGGCGCGGGTCGAAGGGTTCTCGCGGCCGATCGGCGCCGCTCAGCGACGGCTGGCGTCGGCTCGGGGCACGGATCTCGGAGTCGGCGCGGCGCTTACCGGTCTCGCCGGGCTGACCTTGCTGGCCCTGGCGGTCCCCGAGGTCCGCGGCGGCCGGATCGCGGGCGTGCTCCTGGCGGCCGTCCCGCTGGTGGCTTTCGCTGCGTTCGAAGGGGTGCTGGCGCTCGGCGACGCCTTCCGCCAGGCGGAGATCAGCCGCGCCGCGGCCGCGCGGAGTCTCGAGCTCGTGGACATGCCGCGCCCGGTGACGGACCCGGCCCGCCCACTGCCGGTGCCGTCTTCCCACGGCGTCGGTTTCCGCGATGTGCGCTTCCGATACCGACCGGACGCTCCTCTGGTGCTGGACGGCATGAGCTTCCAGGTCCCCCCGGGGCAACGGCTGGGAATCGCCGGGCGCAGCGGCGCCGGCAAGACCACCGTGGTCGGGCTGCTGCTTCGCTTCTGGGAGGCGGAATCGGGAGCCGTCGAGGTCGGACGCTGCGACGTCCGGAACCTCCAGGCGGAGGCGGTGCGGGGGCTGATCGGCGTGGTTCCCCAGCGGATCTATCTCTTCAACGGCACGCTGCGCGACAACCTGCTGCTGGCGGACGGCGATGCGGACGACGACCGGATCCTCGATGCGTGCCGCCGGGCCCAGCTGGGCGACCTGGTCGCGGCGCTCCCTGACCGCCTCGACACCCGGGTCGGGGAGGACGGCCTGAAGCTGAGCGGCGGCGAGCGCCAGCGGGTAGCCCTCGCCCGCGTCTTCCTGCGAGAGGCTCCGATTCTGATCCTGGACGAAGCCACTGCCAACCTTGACGCCGCCACCGAGCGCCGGGTGCTGCGGGCGATTGACGATTTCGCGTCCGGCCGCACCACGATCGTGATCTCGCACCGCCCCGCCCCCCTGGAGCTCGCCGACCTGGTGGTCGGGCTGCCCGACGGAGTGATGCGCCTCGCGGGGACCCCCGGTGGTCGGTAGGGGGCCTCGGAACGTCGCAGGCAACGACCCGTCCCGCCGCCACCCCTGGCGTCAGCCGGCCGAGTGACCCGACCGGATGGTGGATCAAGGTAGGTGACAGGATCGCCATGCTCCGGCTTCGTGCGTATCTCCCGGCGGACCGAGTCGACGAGGCCGTCGTCACCCTCGTCGCGATGGACGGAGTGCGCCATGCGATCCGGGCGGGCACCTCGGACGACAGAGTCGTTCTCGTCACGGCCGACGTCGAAGCCCGCTCTGGCGACTCGGTCTTCGAGGCCTTCGGTCGACTCGGCATCGATTCCTCCGAGCTGTCTCTGGAGTACGAGACCGCGGCGGGCCCCGTAGGGCGCAGGAGACAGGTGGCTCGGCACGACGGAAGCCATGGTCTGGGCGGATGTCGTCGAGGGCGCTCGTGACAACGCTCGACTCTCGGTCAGATTCGCCGTCTACATGGCCGTGGCGGGTGTCATCGCAGGCTTCGGAGTGATCAACAAGAGCCCGATCCTGATCGTGGGCGCGATGGCGGTCAGCCCGGACTTCTACCCGATCTCCGCGGCGTGCGTGGGTCTGGTCCAGCGCTGGTGGGGCCTCAGCGGCCGCGCTCTGGCCACGCTGGGTCTCGGCATGGCAGCGGCCGGGGGCATGGCGTGGGCGACCACTGCCTGCATGCAGGCGATCGGTTACCCCCCGTTGAACGTCGAGTTGGGGGACGGTGGCTTGGGCGTGCTCCCTACGATCAACGCGTCGACCTTTGCGATCGCGTTGGTGGCGGGGGTCGCGGGGATGCTCGCCCTCGAGACCCGCGCCAGCGCGGCAGTCGGGGTGGCGATCTCGATAACCACCATCCCGGCGATCTCCTACGCGGGTGTGGCTCTGCTGGTCGGAGAGCGGCGCGCGGCACTGATTGCGATCGCGGTGCTGTGCATCAACGTCGCGATGATCCTGGTATCCGGCACGGTGACGCTCGTGCTCCAGCGGCGGCATCGGGCGGCCGTGCGCGCCGGATCGCGACCGGCGCCTTGACGGAACCGGCATCTTTTCCAGAGCCCATGTCTGCCCGTCCGAGTCCCTGACGAGCGTCAACCCCGAGGAGCGTTCCATGCACGTCTTCATCACCGGTGGCACCGGCCTGATCGGCTCCGCCGTTGTCGCCGAGCTCCGCGGCAACGGCCACACCGTCCTCGTGCTGGCCCGCTCCGACGCGTCCGCGCTGGCCGTCGAGGCGGCCGGTGCGGAGCCGCTGCGCGGAGAGCTCGCGGACCTCGACTCCATCCGTATCGGCGCCGCTCAGGCCGAAGGCGTGATCCACCTGGCATTCGGTCATGACTTCAGCACCCCCGAGGCCATCGCCCGCGCGGTCGCGGAGGAGGGCGCGGCCCTCGCGGCTCTCGGCGAAGAGCTGGTGGGCAGCGACCGCCCCTTCGTCACCGTCTCCGGTACGCCGTACGTGCCGGGACGGGCCTCCACCGAGGCCGACCCGGTGCCGATCGACGGGCCGGTCGGTGGTCGTGGCCGCTCCGTGATGGCCGTCCTGGCCCTCGCCTCGCGAGGCGTTCGCAGCGCCGCCGTACGCCTGCCGCGCACCGTCCACAACCGCGGCAGCGGCGGCTTCGCGGGCATGTTGACCCAGATCGCACGCCGCACCGGAGTATCCGGCTACCCGGGCGACGGCACCCAGCGCTGGCCGGCCGTGCACGCGCTCGACGCCGCAGTCCTCTTCCGGCTCGCCCTGGAGACCTCGCCGGCGGGAACCTCCTGGCACGCGGTGGCCGACGAGGGAGACCCGGTGCGTGAGATCGCCGCCGTCATCGGCCGGCGCCTCGAGCTGCCGGTCCAGGCGGTGCCACTGGAAACCTACGGTCCTCTGGGCGCCATCTTCGCGGTCGACCAGCCCTCTTCCAGCGCCCACACGCGAGAAGCGCTCGGCTGGACGCCGATGCATGCCGGCCTCCTGCAAGACCTCGAGAGCATCCAGCCCTGAAGGCCTGCGAGTTCGCTGAGATCAGGATCCGCGCGTCTCCGGCAGCGGCGTCGTGCGTCCTTGCGTCGTGAGATCGCGAGGACCGCGGTCCCGGCCGGCAACAGCATCAGCCCGCCCAGAAAGACGAGCACACCCCGCGGTCCCGTCGCCAAGCGCGGCGGCCTTCGTCGTGGTGATGGTGGTCGCCCCACCCGAGGCCGTGCAGCCTCGGGTTGTAACAGAGTCACCCTAATCAGGTACTGATTTCTTCGACAGTTCCCCGGTCCGCGGCGCGCGCTCTCGCCGGTCATCGACAGGCCGTGCCCGGTCCTGCGCTTTCACCGGGATTTGTCCACCTGTAGACACGGCAAGACCCGCCCTCACCCCCGCATGGTGATTCGTTGGTCTTGGATGCGACCGCGGACGGGACACCCCTGAAACCTGCTGCAGCGCCCGTCGACGAGGGTCAAGAAGGGAGATCGTGGCGTGAACGCTTCGTGCGTGAGCGTCTCAGAACCGGAGGAAACGCCCATGCAGCTGAAGGAACAACATCAGGCGAACGCCCACCACAAACGGGCGAGCGCCGAGGGCACCCCCTGCGACGTCTTCGTCGCGTTCGGGATCACCGGCGATCTGGCCAAGGTGATGACGTTCCAGGCGCTCTACAGGTTGGAGCGTAGCGGCCGCCTGGACTGTCCGATCGTCGGCGTGGCGGTGGACGACTGGTCGCTCGACGACCTCCGGCAGCACGCCCGGAAAGCGATCGAAGGCACCGGGGAGCAGGTCGACGATGGCATCTTCGACCGTCTCGCCGCCCGGCTCAGCTACGTCCGCGGGGACTTCTCCGACGACGCGACCTACGGCCGCGTGGCGGAGGCGATCCGCGGAGCCAGCGCACCGGTCTTCTACCTCGAGATCCCACCTTTCCTCTTCGCCACCGTGGTCAAGGGGCTGGCCCAGGCCAACCTCCTGGGCAAGGCGCGGGTGGTGGTGGAAAAGCCGTTCGGCAACGACATGCCTTCGGCGGACGCGCTGAACACGGAGTTGCACCAGTACATCTCCGAGGAGCAGCTCTATCGCATCGACCACTTCCTGGGGAAGATGGGCCTGCAGGAGTTCCTTTACCTTCGCTTCGCCAACTCCATCCTGGAGCCGGTTTGGAACCGGCACTACGTCGAATCCGTCGAGGTCACCATGGCGGAAAGCTTCGGCGTGGAGGACCGGGGTCACTTCTACGATCGGGTCGGGGCACTGCGCGACGTCGTCGTCAACCACCTCATGCAGCTGATCGCGGCGGCTGCGATGGAGCCTCCGGCCGGGGACGACGCCTCGACGCTCAAGGATGCGAAGTTCGCGGTGTTCCGGAGCATGCCGCAGGCCGATCCGGCCCATTACGTCCGGGGTCAGTACGACGGCTATCTCGAGATTCCCGGGGTCGCTGCCGGGTCGACCATGGAGACCTACACGGCACTTCGGCTCGAGATCGACAACTGGCGCTGGGCCGGCGTTCCGTTCTACATCCGTACGGGCAAGAGGCTGCCGGCGACGCAGACCGAGGTGCGACTCGTCTTCAAGCGTCCGCCGCGGCTCCGCTTCATATCGCCCAGCCGCCGTCCGCCAGACCCGGACCAGCTGATCGTCAAGCTGGATCCGGCCACCGGCATCCAGATCAGGATGGAGGCCCTGCGCGCGGATGCTCCCGGGGCCGAGAACATCGAGCTGGACATGGAGTTCGCCACCGAGGGTGGTGAAGGACCGACTCCCTATGAGGCGCTGCTCGGAGACGCCATGGCAGGAGAGAGTGCCGCCTTCACGCGGCAGGACAGCGTCCTCGAAACCTGGCGCGTGATGCAGCCGCTCCTCGACCACCCGCCGGGGGTGCACGGATACAAGCCCGGCTCCTGGGGACCCGAGGCGGCGAACGCTCTCATCGTCGGGCACGGTCGCTGGCGCGGTCCGTGGTTGGTCAAATGAGCGACCACTACGACGTCATCATCATCGGGACCGGCGCCGGCGGCGGAACGCTGGCGCACCAGCTGGCGCCGTCGGGTAAGCGCATCCTGCTGCTGGAGCGCGGCGGCTGGCTGCCCCGTGAGATCGAGAACTGGCAGACGGCCGACGTCTTCGTGCACAACCGGTACATCTCGCCCGACACCTGGCACGACGCGGCTGGAAAAGCCTTCCAGCCGCAGGTCCACTACTTCGTCGGCGGCGCGACCAAGCTCTACGGCGCGGCTCTCTACCGGCTCCGCAAGGAGGACTTCGGGGAGATTCGCCACCACGACGGCATCTCGCCCGCCTGGCCGCTCGATTACGAGGACCTGGATCCCTACTACATGCGGGCAGAGGAGCTCTACCAGGTGCACGGCGCGCGTGGTGAGGACCCCACCGACCCTGCCGGCGGAGCCTACCCGTACCCCGCGCTTCCACACGAGCCTCGCATCCAGCAGCTGCACGACGATCTCGCCCGGGCGGGCTTCCACCCGTTTCACGCCCCCTGCGGCGTGATGCGGGACGAGGCCAACCTTCCGTTCAGCCAGTGCATCCGCTGTGCCACCTGCGACGGGTTTCCGTGCCTGGTGCACGCGAAGTCTGACGCCGAGGTCCTGGCTGTCCGCCCGGCGCTCCAGAACCCGAACCTCACGCTGCTGACCGGCGCGCGTGCCGTGAAGCTGAACACCAACTCGAGCGGCACCACGGTCACCGAGGTGGTGGTGGAACGGGACGGATCCACCGATACCTACTCCGCCGACATCGTGGTCGTGTCCTGCGGAGCCGCCAACTCGGCGAAGCTGCTTCTCGCCTCCGCCAACGACCGTCATCCGCGGGGTCTCGCCAACGGATCGGACCAGGTCGGGCGGAACTACATGTTCCACAACAGCCAGGCGGTCCTGGCGCTTTCGCGGGAGCCGAACCCGACCGTCTTCCAGAAGACGCTCGGGGTCAACGACTTCTACTTCCGAGGGCCCGGGTTCGACTACCCGATGGGCAACATCCAGATGCTCGGCAAGTCCCAGCCGGAGATGTTCCGGGGCGAGAAGCCGCTCGAGACCGCCGCTGTGCCCGGCCTGGCGCTGCGCGACATGGCCGGGCACTCGGTCGATTTCTGGCTGTCCACCGAGGACCTGCCGAAGTCCGAGAACCGGGTCACGCTCGAATCCGACGGCGGCGTTCGTCTGTCCTATGAATCCGGGAACAAGACCGCGGCGGAGAGGCTCTACGAGCAGTTCAAGTCGATGCTCGGGGACCTCGGCATGCACCAGCATCATCTGATCCCGCGCCACGCCTATCTGAGGTCGGACATCCCGGTGGCCGGCTGCGCGCATCAGGCCGGGACCTGCCGGTTCGGCGAGGACCCCGCCACCTCGGTCCTGGACGTCAACTGTCGCGCCCACGAGGTCGACAACCTCTACGTCGTCGATACCAGCTTCTTCCCGAGCATCGGCGCCGTCAACCCGGCGCTGACGGCGATGGCCAACGCGATCCGGGTGGGTGACCATCTCCTCGAGCGCCTGGGCACGACCGTCGCGGCCGCCGCCCCGGCCCAGAGCTGAGTGGCTCGACACGCATCCGCACGCATACGATCCGGTACCGCACCGACCCCTCGGGAGGGTCGGTGCAGCCGCCCGCGGTCGCGGGGCCGGCGTGAGGCTCTGGCCGCCGCTCGGCCTGGCGTAGGCCGGACGTGGAACCGCCGTCCGATCACGTCGTTCCGCGCCGCGCGGTGGCGGTCGGCGGCGGTTTCCGACCCCCACCCCGTGAACCGTCGTCGGTCTCTCCTCGCTCGGGCGTGGCGCTGCCCGCCAGCGGCCGCCGCGCGTCGACTTCAACCTCGACCTCGAGCGCCTGGAGCTCGGCGAGTTCTCCCGCTGGGTGACGTGGCCCGCATCCGCTCACGTTCCAGGCCCCCTCAGGGCCACCTCGCACCAGGTCTGAGCCTGACTCCGGGAGCCGGAGCGGCCATGAGTTCCGATCCCCTGCTGGCAGCGGTGCCGGCGGCCTTCCTGCCGGCGCGGGAGCAGATGGCGTTCACGCTTGCCTTCCACCTGCTGCTGGTGCCGCTCGGCGTTTGCCTTCCGCTGATCACGTTGGTGATGAACTGGATCGCGATTCGCCGCAAGGATGCGATCGCCTTCAAGCTGGCCCGGCGGTGGTCGGTGGTGATGGCCATCCAGTTCGCGATCGGAGCCGTGACCGGGACTGTTCTGTCCTTCGAGTTCGGTCTGCTGTGGCCGCGTATGATGGGCCGTTTCGGCGACGTCTTCGGCATCGGCTTCGGCGTCGAGGGCTGGGCGTTCTTCATCGAAGCGATCTTCATCGCCATCTACCTGTTCGGCTGGAAACGCCTGAGTCCGACCCTGCACTTCGTGACCGGCATCCCGGTCCCGATCGCAGGTTTCCTGGGCGCGTTCGGCATCATCGCCGCCAACTCCTGGATGAACACACCCGCCGGCTTCACGCTCGGGGCCGGCGGTGAGCCGACCAACGTGAACGTGGTGCAGGCGGTCTTCACCCCTTCGTTCGGCTACGAGTACTGGCACTTCATGTTCGCGATGTACGTCACCGCGGGCTTCGTCGTCGCCTCCGTCTACGCGGTGGGCTGGCTTCGCGGGCGCCGCGACCGCTATCACCGGCTGGGGTTCATGGTGCCCTTCACGATCGCGGTGATCGCACTCCCGATCCAGCTGCTGGCGGGCGACACGTCGGCGCGCGCCGTCAGCCACGATCAACCGGCGAAATTCGCCGCGATGGAGATCACGTGGACGACGCGCAGCCACAACCCGGAGTATCTCTTCGGGTTCCTGACACAGAACGGGAAGGTTCTGCTGGCGGTCCCGGTCCCGTCGGGCGATTCGATCCTGGTCGGATTCAGCCCCAAGACGGTGGTGCAGGGGCTGACCGCCTTCCCTTCCGGTAGCCGGCCGAGCATCCTTGACGCCAACCTCGTGCACTGGGCCTTCGACGTCATGGCCTTCCTGGGGCCGCTGTTCCTCATGCTTGCGCTCTGGTACGTGGTGGCGCTGATCCGGCACCGCAACCTCCCGCGCTCGCTCTGGTTCTTCCGGGCAGCGGCTCTCGCCGGTGTCGCGGCGTACCTGTGCGACGAGGCGGGGTGGGTCACGACGGAGGTCGGACGGCAACCCTGGATCGTGTACGACGTCATGCGGGTTACGCAGGCGGTCACCGACGCGAGTGCCGGATTCGTCTGGGTCATGTTCGGCTTGCTGTTCGTCGTCTACATCACGATCGGCGTCGTGTTCCTGAGCCTGCTGCTGCGTCTCTCGGCGCAGTGGCGGCGGGCGGACCTCGGCCTGGGTACGCCGATCGCGGAGCCTGAACGGTCGATGCCCTACGGTCCGCGCGAGGAGACGTTCGCCGGCGGAGAGGGCGGCGGGCCGTGATCACCCTCGCCGACGTCCTCGCGCTCGTTCTCCTGCTCAGCGTCGCGGCCTACGCGGCCGGGGCGGGGACCGACTACGGCGCCGGTTTCTGGGACCTGTTCGCCGGCGACGTAGAACGGGGAGAGCCGGTCCGCGACCTGATCGAACACGCCATGGAACCGGTCTGGGAAGCCAACAACGTGTGGTTGATCTTCGCCGCGGTCGTGACCTGGACCGTGTTTCCGCATCCTCTGGCAGTCGATCTTCGAGAGTCTCTACCCGCTCCTCGCGATCGGGATGCTGGGCCTGGTCCTCCGGGGCGCCGGCTTCGCGTTCCGGAGGCTGACGCACACCCTCAGCGGCCGGCGGCGGGCGAGCGCGGTCTTCGGCCTGGCATCGATCCTCACGCCCTTCTGTTTTGCCGCGGCGCTGGGCTCGATCGCTTCCGGTCGCATCGGGTCCCCGAGCCCGATCGTCCCGGTCTGGGAAGCCTGCTTCAACCCGACGTCGATCGCCTTCGGGCTGGTCGGAGTCTCGGCCACCTCGTTCACGGGAGCCGCCTTCCTGCTCGGCGACGCCAGACGTTATCGGGTCCCCGACCTGGAGCGCTACTTCCGCCGGCGAGCAGCCGGCGCCGGCATCGTCACCGTCGGGCTCGCGCTGGGCGCGCTGGTGGTGATGACCTTCGACGCCGCCTCCTCGTTCCATGGGCTGCTGACGGTCCGCGCGGTCCCGTTCGCCGCCCTCGGCCTGGCGGCGACGGTCGCGGTTGGGATCCTGCTCGCCGCCGGCCGGCTCAGGTTCTACCGGACCCTGACCGTGATCGCGATCGGATCGTACGTCCTCGCGTTCGGGTTCGGCCTCTATCCGTACCTGTTGCCAGGGCAGCTCACGATCGCGCACGCAGCGGGCGCGCAGTCAACACAACAGTGGTATCTGATCGTCACCGTCGTCGCCCTTGTGATCGTGATCCCCTCACTCGGGTTACTCTATTGGCTCGACCAGCACAACGACCTGGAGGAAGACAGCGGATGAAACCGCGTGATGGCGCTGCTCACAACCGATGGATGCCCGTCCCAGATGGTCGGTATCGCCCCCATGGACAGCAGTTCCGAACGAGGTGCCCGAATCGCAGATGAATCTCACAAGAACGCGGTGGACCGACGTCGGTTACCTGGAGGCGGGGCGCTCTCGTCGGCGATGGACGTGGTCGGCGTTTGCCGCGCTGGCGTCGGCTCTTCTGCTGCTCGGAGGACTGACGTCATGCGGGGCCGGGGCACCGTCCGCCGGCGCATCGAGTTCGCCAAGCCCATCCGGGATGGCCGCGGTCGAAGGCTCGCAAATCCAGCGGCTGCCGAAGGCACCCGCAGCCCGCTCCGGTGCGAATCCAGTTCCCACCGGGGCAATGACTGAACAGCAGTTCGCGACGCTTGTCTTCAACGACATCCAAACCTTCTGGTCGAGGGAGTTCTCGAAGGCCGGCACCGCCTATCAACCGGCGCAGCTGGTGACCTTCAGCGGTGGCGTCGAGACCGGATGTGGGGCACACCCGTCGGAGGTCGGGCCGTTCTACTGCCCGCCGGATCATACGGTCTATATCGACCTCGCCTTCCTGACCGCACTTCAGCAGTACATCGGCGCGGAGGGGGATTTCGCCCGGGCGTACATCATCGCCCACGAGCTGGGACATCATGTGCAGACGCTGCTCGGCGTCACCACCCGCGTCAACGCGCTGAGCACGGTCAGTCCCGCAGAATGCAAACCCGCTCTCGGTTCGGACCGAGCTCCAGGCTGACTGCCTGGCTGGGGTGTGGGCATCGACCGCATACGCTCGGAACCTGATCGGGACGGCTCAGATCGACGAGGCGCTGCGAGCGGCAGCCGCCGTCGGGGACGACTATCAGCAACAGCTCGCAGGAGTCGAGATGGACGACGCCGGCTGGACTCACGGCTCGTCTGCGCAGCGCCAGCACTGGACGCAGACGGGCATCGATCAGGCCCACCCGGAAGCGTGCGATACGTTCGCGTCGGCCGTCGGCGTGAGCGGGGCGGATCAGGCTGGTCCCGGGATCGACCTCCCCGCAGCCTGATCGGTGCCTTTGGTCACGCGGTCGTGAATTGTGACATCGGAGTGAAGCTGTACCGGTAGTCAGCAGCTACAATGGAACCGTCCCGCGTCGCGTGACTGAGCAATCTCGCCACCACTGGGTGGGCCGTTCACCGGGGAACCGTAATCACCCATGTGAATCGCCCATCGATGTTCGGTCGCCGCTGCGTGCGCCGCCTAGCCTTGAGCTATGACCGGGCGTGACTACCGGATCACGGTTGGGGGCGAGATCAGCGACCGCATGAACGGCGCCTTCCAGGGCATGACGCTGACCCGGACGGAGGGGAACAGCGAACTGATCGGCTACGTTCGGGACCAGTCCGAGCTGCTTGGCATCCTCCAGCGCGTCTCCGCCCTGGGCTTGACGCTGATCAGTGCCAGCCCTGTCGACGACCACCGGTGCGACCGCACATGATCGCCTCGGCCGCCCCTCGATTGGTCGGATCGTCGGCCGGACCCGCCCCTCGCAGCGGGTGCTCACCGATCTGTTCGACCACCCAACGCCGTCACGGCACCCCGGCGCTGGTAGGGGTACCGCCTTCGCTCGGAAGAGGAGTCTCTGGATGAACATCGGTGGCGCTGCGTGCGGGGAAGTCGGCCGGGCCGGGTGTGTGCCGGCCCGCCGGCGGGCCGGGGTATGACGACTCTCTGGTTCGCGACCGGGGAGGTCGCGTCGATGCTCGGCGTCTCACCCGACACCCTCCGGGCGTGGGAGCGGCGACACCGTGCCTTGACTCCCGCTCGCAGCCCGTCGGGTCAGCGTCGGTACACCCTCGAGGATGTCGCCCACCTGCGGCAGATCAAGTACGAGCGGCACGCGCACCGTCTCTCGCTCCGTCTGGCCACCATGACCGCCCAAGGACTGGTCCCCGTCGCCGAAGGAGAGGGCCAGGGCGAGGTACGCCCGGAAACGCCTCCACCGACCGCGATCGGCGATACGATCCGGGTCGTCCTCAACCTGATCCGTGAGGTTGTGCTGGTCCTCGACGAAGAGGGCAGCGTGGTGTGGGCAAACCTGGCCTTCGCGAAGTTCACGGATCGTCTCGCCAGTCGCATCGCGGGCTCGAAGTTCGTCGATTTCGTCGATCCTTACGATCGCGCCAAGGCGGTGCAGGCGTACGCACCCCCGGTTCGGCGGCGGCAGGGCTGGGAGCTCAACCTGCGCGGCTCGCGCCGGCACGGTCTCTTCTCGTTCGATTGCTGCCCGGCGGCCTCAGACAGCGGACCTCTCCTGCTCCTGGTCGGCGCCGACCAGCCAGACGGCCAGGCTCAGTCGTAGCAGAAGGCGAGGACCACCGGTGCTCCGGCTGAAGACTGTATAGACGAGGTCAGAGCCGGCCGGCCGCCGGCCAGGCAGCGACTCGGATGCTTGCTCCCTGGAGTCGGTGCGCCCCGCAGGCACGGTGCGCCCCGACGAGGTCGACTCCTTCAGTGAGGCACGCCGCCCTCTGAGTCCGTACGCTTTCATCCCGGAGGAGTACTACGTGGCGCTGTACTGGCCCGCGAGTGGCCGGATGCACCCCGGACCGGTTGCGGAGTCGGTACCGCTTGCGGAGGCCAAGCTCGCGCCCCCGCGGTCGCGTCCCGGCCTGGTCGACAGACCTCGGCTGCTGACGTCCCTTTCCGCCGCCGAGCCGTCCGCATTGACGCTCGTCGCGGCCCCCGCCGGGTATGGCAAGACGACTGCGGTGGAGGCGTGGTGCACCCTGCAGCGGCTCCCGGTGGTGTGGGTGACGCTCGACCCCGGAGACAACGACGCGGTGCGGTTGTGGACCTACGCGGCGACCGGTGTCGACCGCGTCCACCAGGGAATCGGGCGCTCGACCTTGCACCGGCTGAGAGCGCCCGCCGTGCAGATCGAGGCCAGCGTTGACGAGCTCCTGAACCAGATCGCCGCTTCCGGCAGCCGGCTGGTGATGGTCCTGGAGGACCTGCACCTGGTCACGGATCAGGAGGCCCTGGCGTCCATTGACTATGCGCTCGAACACCTTCCGTCGACGCTGCGCCTGATCATCGTGACACGGTCTGACCCACCCTTCAGGGTGCCCGAGATGCGGGCTCGTGGGAGTCTGGCCGAGCTGCGCGCAGCCGACCTTGCGTTCACCACCCGTGAGGCGTGGGACTTCGTGGTCGGTCGTGAGGGACTGGACCTCGGAGAGAACGAGGTTGAAGAGCTGCGCGAACGCACCGAGGGTTGGCCGGCCGCGCTCGCGCTCGCCGCGCTCTGGCTCCGTGGGGTCGACGACCTGCATCAAGCGGTCAAGGAATTCGGTGGGGAACATCACTTCGTCGCCGAATATCTGACCGATGCGGTCATCGACAACCTCGACGCGGAGGAGAGGGCGTTCATCTTGCGAGCGTCGGTGCTGGGCCGATTCACCGCCGAGCTCTGTGATGCGTCGCTCGGGCGGTCCGATTCGACCAAGATGCTGCGCCGGCTCGAGCGCACCAACCTCTTCATCGCCCGCCTCGGGAGCGGAGAGTGGTTTCGGATCCACTCGCTCTTCGCCGAGTTCGCGACCTTTCGCCTCGCCTCTCAGGAACCCGGCGCAGCGGGTGAGATCCACGGCCGGGCCGCGAGCTGGCTGCAGCGCCGAGGGCTCACCGGGGAGGCCGCCCGCCATGCCGCCGCGGCGGGCGACTACGAGTTTCTCGCCACGCTGCTGGGCGATAGCGCCCTTCGCCTCGTGAGACAGGGCGCTTCACGGACCCTGATCCAGTGGACGCGGGAGTTGCCCGACAGCTATCTCGTGTCCCATCCGGAGGTCGCCCTGGGGGCCGCGAATGCGACGGCCGTTCTGGGGCGGCGAACCGTAGAGATGCGGCGCTTGCTTCAACTTGCGGATCGCGCCCCGGCAGGCTCCCGAGCTGGGGGCGACGTCGACGCCGACACCGAGGCGTTTGCCGCGCTCGCGCGGACCGGCGCGCTGGACGACGACATCGGTCGGCAGATGGCGGAGGCGGTTCGGGCGGTTGCGTTCGCCGAGCAGGGTGCCGGAGAGTACCTCGTGCCTGCGCTCGCCCGGCTGGGACGCGCGCAGTACCTCGCCGGTGAGATCGATGACGCGTGGAAGTCGAGCCTCCGTGCCGTCGAGGACCCGGAAGCAGAACGCCGGCCCATGGGCCACGCCGGCGCCCGAGCGACCTTGTCGGTCATCGCGGCCGAGCGGGGTCGGATCACGGCCGCCCGGCTTCACGCCGAGCGTGCGCAGTCGATCGTCGCCGCTATCGGTAACAGCCGCACCTGGATCGGTGCCGGTGGCTCCCTGGCCCTCGGCGTCGTTCTGGCGGCCGAGGGAAACCTTGCGGAAGCCGAGCGCAATCTCGTGCTCGCGGAGGGGCTGTTCGAGGACGAGGTCGCCACCACCCATCACACCTGGGCGCTGCTGCTCCTCGCGCGAACGCGCTGCCGGCGAGGGCGGCTGGTCGAGGCGGACGCGAGCCTCCAGATCGCTCGAGCCGAGCTCGTCGAGCTCACGGATGGCGGGCGGCTCCCCACACTCCTGGCTGAGATCGACCTCGAGCTCGCGAGCGCACGCAGACGCGCGGCCGGCGGGGAGATGCTGGAACCGCCCAGTGACGCCGAGCTGGGAGTCCTGAGGCTGCTGGCGAGTGATCTTTCCGCGCGGCAGATCGGGGACCAGCTGTTCGTCTCGCTCAACACCGTGCGATCTCACACTCGCGCGCTCTACCGGAAGCTGGGCGTCAGCTCCAGAGCGGAGGCGGTCGCACGAGCCGCCGAGCTCGGCCTGCTGGGGCGGCCGGAGTCATCTGCGTGACCCGACGACGGGCCGCGCTCAGGTGTGCTCGAGCGCGGTGCGGACGCCGATGCCGATGAGCGAGATGCCCGCCGCGCCCTCAGTCAACCGTCGAACCCGCGGGCGGCGCAGCCAGCGGACCGCCGAAGCCGCGAACCACCCGATCACGACGAGGAAGCCCCCGGCGATGACCGCGTCGACCCAGCTGAAGAGCAGCATCCCCTGAAAGACCGGGACCGAGTGGGGGATCAGCTGCGGGACGAGAGCGACGTAGAGCAGTCCCGTCTTCGGGTTCATGAGATCGGTCACCAGCCCCGTACGAAGTGCCTGCCAGGAGCCCCGGGCAGGACGGGTCCCATCCACCTCGGTCCCCTCCAGGTTCGGCTCCTTCCGGGCCGCGGCGATGAAGGAGCGCACGCCCAGGTAACAGAGGTACGCGGCACCGGCGACCCTGACCACCTCGAACAACGGCTGGGACCGCTGGAGGAGGGCGGCGAGACCGAACGCGGCAGCGATCCCCCAGATGATCGACGCGATGGCGACCCCGAGGCCGGTGGCCATCGCGGGTCTCCTCCCGTGCAGCCCGTTGCGCAGAACCAGAAGGTTGTCGGGTCCGGGGGTCAGCGTCAGCAGAGCTGACACGGTGGCGAACATCGCGATGAGCTGCAGCATCGCTCGAGCCCTCCGTTCCGCCGTGGTCCGCGGTGATCGACGAGGGTTTGTCGTCGGTTCAGTCGCCGGTAGAACTGCCAGCGAAACCAGGCGCGCAGCGTGCGCATTCCATGCATCCCGTCGGATTCACGCCCAGGCAAGCATGTGGCGGCGGCGCCGGTGCCCGGACAAGCGAGAGGCCCACCTCGCGGCGGGCCTCCCAGGCTGGGGTGGGGCGTATCAGCGTCAAATCGCCGGACACTACCGGCTGCCACGATATGGTATCACAGGCGGTCCCCGACCACCAGATGTCGCGCGACCTGAGCGCGGGGGGCGTCTGCGTGCAAAGGGCGATTGGTGCACCAGCTGCCCATTCCGAGCACCGCAACTGGGCGACTGGTGCACCAACGGCCCGGATGCCCGCTCCGATGACGTTGGATGGGGCGGTTCGATGCTTCCCTGCCCCACCGGCTCGGGGAGAGGAAAGGCTCAGGTGGGCGGGGGGAGCGCCTCCGGCGGCGGCTCTGGTAGCCGGTGTGAGGCCGGCCCCTCAGGCCCGTAGTAGCGGAGCGCGGCGTTGCCCAGCGCGGTCACCGTGATCCAGTCGAAGCCGGCGCCGACCGTGATACCGACCGCCGCCGGCAGCGCGCGTGCCAGCACCGCGCCCACCTCGGATCCGATGACGCCGGTGAGGATGCGGGTGAGGGCGGCGCTGCCCACGCGGGACAGCAGGAGGGGCGGATACGTCGTCACCAGGTGCACGGCCAGCCTCTGGGACCCGGCGATCAGGAGGTCGTCGCGGAGCTTGACCGCCCCGCCCGCGATCCCGACCACGACCAGCGCCTCCAGCGTGCGGTCGTCGTGCTCCACCGGGAGGTGCCCGAAGATGAGTCCCACTGCCAGGACCAGCTCCAGCTCCTGCTCCAGCGCGTACATGCTCTGCACGGTGCCCACGCCGATCACGCCCAGCGTGCCCAGCCCGGGCACGATGGCGGCGGCGCCGCTGGCCGCCGCGGTCATCGCCAGGCGGCGGCGGGTCCGGCCGATCAAGGTCCTCGCCAGCTCCCCGTCGGTCGCGGCCGGGAACTCCAGCCGCAGCTTCCGCACCGTCTCCTGGATCGCAGGCTCGCGGTTCTTGATGCCCTTCTGGGCCGCGGTCAGCACCCAGTGCAGCTGCGGCGGCAAGGCGTTCAACTCCATGGGCGGAGTGTTCCCTCACGAGCGGGCGGCGAATCGTGCCACGCTGGGCACATGGCGAGGCCTCCCATCGACACCGACCGGCCGCTCTCCGCGGGCGACCTGGGGCCCGACCCGGTCGCCGCCTTCGCCGCCTGGTTCGAGCTGGCGCGGGCGGCCGGCGAGCCGGAGCCCAACGCGATGGCCCTGGCCACGGAGCGTGACGGGCAGCCACAGGTGCGCATGGTCCTTCTCCACCGTACCGACACGCGAGGCTTCACCTTCTTCACCAACTACGAGAGCCACAAAGGAGAGGAGCTGGAGGCGAACCCTCGAGCCGCCCTCGTGATCCACTGGCCGCTGCTCCACCGCCAGGTACGCGCCGCCGGCACCGTGGTCCGCAGCGGCCGCGAGGAGTCGGTCGCGTACTGGCTGGGGCGACCGTGGGGGAGCCGGATCGCCAGCACCGCCTCCCACCAGAGCGCAGTGCTGGAGGATCGCGACGACCTGGAACGCCGGGTCCGGGAGCTGGAGCAGCGCTATCCCGAGCCCGCAGCACCCGACGCCGAGGTGCCGCCCCTCCCTGACTTCTGGGGCGGGTACCGGCTGGTCCCGGACTGGATCGAGTTCTGGCAGGGGCGGCGCAACCGCCTCCACGACCGGATCGTGTTCGTCCGCGAGGGCGACGGCTGGCGGACCCAACGGCTCGACCCCTGACCTGCCGTTTGACGTCACATTGCCCGCAATGCAACGCCAAACCCTGGCCCTTGGCGTCACATCGCTAGCAATGTTGGCGTTTGAGTCGGGCTGGCGCCCGAGCGCTCCGCGCACGGAGGTGTAGGTACCGTGCGTGCCGGTTGCGGGCGCGCATTTGACTTACTTGGGCGGGCTCGCGCCCCCCAAAGCCCCCCCGGCGGCGCTCGCCGCCGAACCCTGCCGGGCCAGCGGTGCGGGGTGCTCTCGTGAGGTTGGAGCGGGGCTTGCATTGGGCTGGCGCCCAAGTGCTGCGCACCCGCTCGTGCGAATCGAGCACGGCGGGACCCCGGGGGGCCTGGCGCCGGCGCGGGGGAGCACAGGAGACGTTGGCGCCAGCCCGACCTACGCCTGCGGGAGCTTGAAGGTCCCCGGGGGGGCGGGGCGGGCGGAGGGCGGAGGCACCATCGGCCCCAGGTCTCCGTCGGGCGCCTCGTCGAGGTCGATCATGACCGGCGCGTGGTCGCTGGGTCCGGTCCCCTTCCGGGCCTGACGGTCGACCCACGCCGCCTGCACCCGCGACTCCACCGCCGCCGTTCCCAGGACCAGGTCGATACGCATCCCGCGGTCCTGGTGGAACATTCCCGCGCGGTAGTCCCAGTAGGTGAAGATCCGCGCGTCGGGCCAGTGATCGCGTACCAGGTCGTGGAGCCCGCCCACGCGCCGCAGGTCGGCCAGCGCCGCACGCTCGGGCGGCGTGACGTGGGTCTGACCGGCGTACGCGAGCGGGTCGAAGACGTCGGCGTCGGTGGGCGCGACGTTCATGTCCCCGCAGACGACGCGGCTCTCGGGGCCCGCCGCCACCACCTGGCCCAGCGCGTGCAGCCAGACCAGCTTGTAGTCGTAGTGCTCCGACCCGGGTACCCGACCGTTGGGCACGTAGACGGAGTGGACGCGGATGCCGGCGCACGTGGCGGCGATCGCCCGCGCCTCCTGGTGCGGGAACCCGGGGCCTCCCGGAAGGCCGGCGACCACGTCCTCCAGTCCCACCCGGGACAGGATCGCGACCCCGTTCCACTGCGCCTCGCCGTGGGCCGCGAACGCGTACCCACGGTCCGCCAGCGGAGCCCCCAGCAGGTCGGCGAACGTGTCGTCGCCGAGCTTCGTCTCCTGGAGGCAGACCACGTCTGGCCGCCGCTGGTCGAGCCAGGGGAGCAAACGGGGTATCCGCTGCTTCGCCGAGTTGACGTTCCAGGTGGCCAGGCGCATGGGGTCGCCCGTCAGGTCCGGAAGGGGAGGGCGGCGAGTGGAACCTCCGCCGACAGCTCACGCAGGAGCGAGGCCGTGTCCTCCCAGCCCAGGCAGCTGTCGGTCACGCTCTGGCCGTAGCGGAGGTCGGCACCCTGCCCCAGAACCAGCTCCTGCCGGCCCTCGACCAGGAAGCTCTCCAGCATCACGCCGACGATGCCGGAGCGACCCGCCCTCCGCTGCGCCGCCACGTCCCGGATCACGTCCGGCTGGCGGCGGTAGTCCTTGCCGCTGTTGCCGTGCGCGGCGTCGACCAGGAGCCGCTGAGGCAGCCCGTCCCGGCCCAGCCGCCGCAGCGTGTCGGTGACGGTCCTGGCGTCGTGGTTGGGCCCGTGGTTGCTGCCGCGCAGGATGACGTGGCAGTCGGGGTTGCCGGTGGTCCAGAAGATCGCCGCCACGCCGTCCGGGTTGATGGACGTGAAGACGTGGCTGGCCGCCGCGGCGGCACAGGCCGAGATCGCGACCTGCACGTCGCCCTCCGTCGAGTTCTTGATCCCGATCGGCATCGACAACCCGCTCGAGAGCTGGCGATGCACCTGGCTCTCCGCGGTCCGGGCGCCGATCGAGCCCCAGCTGACCAGGTCGGCGAAGTACTGGGGGCTGATCGGGTCCAGGAACTCGCCGCCCACCGGCAGGCCCAGCTCCAGGATGTCGAGCATCAGCTTGCGTCCCAGCCGCAGCCCTTCGTTGACTTTGTAGGAACCGTCGAGCCGGGGATCGTTGAGCAGGCCCTTCCACCCGAGCGTCGTTCGCGGCTTCTCGAAGTAGACCCGCATCACGATCAGGAGACGGTCCGCGAGCTCTCGCCGGAGGTCCGCCAGCCGCTGCGCGTAGTCGAGGGCCGCGGCGGTGTCGTGCACCGAGCAGGGGCCGACCACCACCAGCAGACGGCGGTCCTCTCCTCGCAGGACCGCGGACACCTCCTCACGCCCCCCGAAGACGATGTCGACCGCGGCGTCGGGGAGAGGGAGCTCATCGGCCAGGAGGGCCGGGGAGACAAGAGGCCGCGTCCCCGCGATGCGGATGTCGCGGACTTCCTCCAGTCGATGATGCTGGGGAGCCTGGGTCACCCCCCGAGTCTAAGGAAGCGGGCGAGGGTCACATCCGATACCGCTGCCGGTCGTCCGGTCTATAGTCGCAAGCCAAGGGGCAGATCGTGCCCTAGCGCAGTCGGAGGGGATAGCCGTGGCTGACACCGAACAACCACCTTCAGGTCCGGGAGAGACCGGCGGGCATCACCCGTCGGGCCCCAGTCGCCGGACGTTTCTGGCCGCCGGGATGAGCGGCATCGTGGTGCTGGCGACCCCGGGGGAGCTGGCCTTCAAGTACAAGGAGCGCGTCAAGTACCGGACCGCGGAGGCGGGCGCCGCGGCGGGCTTCAAGTTCTTCACCGAGGACCAGGCAGCGCTCATCACCGCGATGGCGGAGCGCATCTTCCCGTCCGACGACGGCACCCCGGGCGCCACCGACGCGCAGGTTGTGAACTACATCGACGGCCAGCTGCACGGCCCCTGGGGCCAGGGTCAGCGCGAGTACCGCTCCGCCCCGTTCTCGACTCCGACGACGAGCGGTCACGGCTGGCAGTACGACCTGACCCCCGCGCAGGCCTACCGGAGCGCGCTCACGCAGTTCGAGTCCTCTGTCACGAACAAGTACGGGAAGCCGTTCGTGAATTTGAGTGCGTCCGATCAGGACGCGGCTCTGACGACGCTCGAGGGCGGCCTCATCACGAGCATGTCCAACCCCAACGCCCTCGACTTCTGGATCATGTTCCACGAGAACGTGCTGGAAGGGCTCTTCGCCGACCCGCTCTACGGGGGCAACCACGACATGGTGGGCTGGCGCTGGATCGGATTCCCGGGGAACCCGCTGGCCTACGGCGACCCCTATGAGAAGTACATCGGCGACTGGTACCTGGACTACTCGGTCTCACCCAAACCGCTCAACTTCTCCTAAGCAGGCCCACAGACGAGGATGAGATTGACGAGGGACAGAGACGATGGCTGATCCGGATGTGCTGATCGTCGGCGGCGGCTGGGTGGGCGGGATCCTCGCCGCCGAGCTGACCAAGGCCGGCATGCAGGTGACGGTGCTGGAGCGGGGAACCCAGAAGGGTCGCAGCACAGAGAACTTCCAGACCGACCACGACGAGCTGGCGTACGCGATCCGTTACAAGCTGTTCATGAACGCGGCGACGGAGACCCAGACGGTCCGGCACGACCTCACCGAGACGGCGCTTCCGATGCGCTATCTGGGCGCCTGGCTGCCCGGCAACGACTGGGGCGGGGCCGGTGTTCACTGGAACGGGCAGAGCTGGCGCTTCACCGAGTACGACTTCCAGCACAACACGCTCCAGGTCCAGCGCTACGGGGCGCTCCCACCCGGGGTGACGGTCCAGGACTGGGGCATCACGGCGGCTCAGATGGAGCCGTACTACGACCAGTACGAATACATGGCGGGCATCGCCGGCAAGGCGGGCAACATCGACGGCAAGATCATCTCGGGCGGGAACCCGTTCGAAGCATCTCGATCACGCGACTACCCGGTGGCGCCGATGCCCATCCCGCATGCGCCGGGACTGTTCCAGTACGCCGCCTCCAAGCTCGGCTATCACCCGTTCCCGGGTCCGTCGGCCAACCTGCCGGTGGCCTACACCAACCCGGACGGCGTCAGCCGCGCCAGCTGCACGTACTGCGGTTTCTGCGAGCGCTTCGGCTGCGAGGTGGGGGCCAAGGCGAGCCCTGTCGTGACCGTGTTCCCGGTGGCCCAGCAGACGGGCAAGCTCAACCTGCAGTTCAACTGCAACGTGTTCAAGGTCCTGACCAGCGGCAACCAGGCGACCGGCGTCCAGTACTACGACCAGCAGGGAAACGTACAGACGCTGAACGCGCCGATCGTCGTGCTGGGCGCGTTCATCTTCAACAACGTCAGGCTGCTGATGATGTCGGGAATGGGCACGCAGTACGACCCCACCAACGGCCAGGGCGACCTCGGCCGCAACCTCTGCTACCAGATCGGGGGTGGCGGCGCCACCGGGTTCTTCAAGGACTACAACTTCCGGCGCTACATGGGATCGGGCGCGAACTCGGTCTGCATGGACGACTTCTACGGAGACAACTTCGACCACACCGGCCTCGGCTTCATGGACGGGGGCAACATCTCGTGCGGGGCCAGCGGCGCGCGACCCATCCAGAGCACAACCGCCCCCAAGTCGGCCGGGACCTTCGGCCTCAAGTGGAAGCAGGGGATCAAGCAGTACTACGACAATGTCGCCTCCGTTGGCTGCCAGGCGTCGAACATCGCCTACAACTGGCGGATGGCCGACCTGGATCCCATTTACAAGGATCAGTACGGCAACCCGCTGCTGCGCATCACCTACGACTTCGCCGACAACGAGCGCAAGATGGCGGCCTTCATGGCTCAGAAGTGCGCTCCCATCGTGCAGGCGATGGGTGCCGACGAGGTGGTCGCCAGCGGGGTGCTGGCGCCGCATTTCGACACCAGCGTCTACCAGTCGACGCACGTCACCGGGGGCGCGATCATGGGGTCCGACCAGAGCACCTCGACGGTGAACAACTGGCTTCAGATGTGGCGCTACCCGAACGTGTTCGTGGTGGGGGCATCAGCCTTCCCGCAGAACCCGGGCAAGAACCCGACCGGCACCGTGGGCGCGCTCGCGTACCGCGCGGCGGACGCGATCCTCAACCACTACCGTCACAGCCCGGGGGCGATCACCCCGTCCTGAGCCTCGAATAACACCCGACCGGGTCTGAGCGGACCGGCCATCTGGTGGCGCCATCGGTGTCGTCGCCTCTGGGAGAATGTCGCGCGATGTCACTCGATCCGTCCCTGCCCGGCTGCGAACTCCGCCCCTCGTGAGCCAGTTGCTGCTGGCTGCGCTGGCCGGCGTCGCCTCGGGAGCGTCGAAGGCCAGGTCCGGATTCAGCTATACCGCGGCCGACACCCTGGTCTGGTCGGTCCCGGCGCTGCTCATCGCACCACTGATCGGCCTCCTGCTGATGCTCAGCGGGGTGCGCACCCGTCGCGGCGCGGCGATGGTGACGGTGGCGACGCTGGTGGTGACGCTGCTCGACGCGATCCTGGTCTTGATCGCTCGTTTCGGCGCCACCGAGCCCTACACGGCGACCTACCAGTGGATCAGCCTCTCGATCGCGTTCACGGGTGACACTCGATTCCAGAGCTTCGGGATCGACCTCTCGTTCCGGATCGACCACCTGGTGCTCGTCTTCTACATCGTGGCCCTGCTGGTGGCGGTGGGGGCTGTGCTCTGGCAGCGGTCGGTGAGCCGCCAGGAGCCGGGGCCGGTGCGCTCGCAGGTCTGGCTGCTGGTGCTGATCCTGGCCGGCGGGGGCGTGCTGGTGAGCAGCGACCTGATCGCGCTCTGCGGGTTCTGGCTGCTCGCCGGGCTCGCCAGCTACTTTCTGCTCGGTAACCGGTGGGGAGGGGAGGGGACCAGCCGGGGCGCCGCGGTGGCGCTCGCGCTTCCCTTTCTGGGGGATCTCGCGTTGTTCGCCGGCGTCGGCATGGTCTACGCCAAGTACGGGGTCACCGAAGTCGCACAGCTCGCCCCGATGTACGGCCACACCGCCGGCGTCTCCGAGGTCTACCTGGGGATCGCCGCGCTGCTGGTGCTGGGGGCGGCGGTCGTCCGTGGCGCCCTCTGGCCCTTCTCGGCCTGGCAGACGTTGACCGTCGAGGCCTCGCCGGCGGCAGCGGGACTGGTCGCCGGGCTCTGGCCGCTTCTCGGCGGTGAGCTGATCTTCCTCAACCTGCCGCTCTTTGCGGCGACCGGGACCGGCACGCCTCGGATCGCCGCGTGGGCGCTGATCATCCTCTCGCTGGCCGGGCCGGCGCTTGCGCTGGCACAATTCGAGATCCGGCGCACCGTGCTGCTCGCGTCGTCGGGAGCGATCGGTCTCTGCCTGCTCGCGATCCTGAAGACGGGGTCGGCCGCCGCCGCGCTGGCCGGTCTGGTCGCGGTCAGCCTCGGCCGCCCAGCCATCCTGCTGGGAGCCGGCTGGGTCGCCGACCAGATGCGGACCGGCGACCTCCGGTTCCTGGGCGGGGGCCTGACCCGGCTGCGGCAGGCGACGCTGGGCCTGGGGGGCGGCGCGTTCGCGGTCGCCGCGGGCGCCACCGCCGCGTCAGCCTGGCGTCACCCGTCCGCGGCCTGGATCGGCCCCGCTCTCTGCCTGCTCCTGGTCGCCGCCGCGCTGGCCCGGGCCTGGGCCGGTGCCGCGCTGGGGGCGGTGCCCGCGCGCCGCGCCTTCGAAGCCTCCCGCCTCATGGACGTGCGCTCGGGTGCCGCCCTGGTCACCGCGGTTCTCGCCGTCCTCGGGGTGATCGGCGTGCTTCTCACGTTCGTCTGGTACTGGCTGCGGTTCCTGGTGCACGACGTCCCGGGGTCCCCACCGCTCTGGACCCTGATCGTCTGGTGGGCCCCCGTCCTCGCCGGCCTCGCCGTCGGAACCGTGGCCGTGGCGCGCCGGCGCGCAGACACGCTCGCCGCCCAGCGCCGGCTCGCGTTCGGGGTCTTCCTGGCACAGCGACGGACGCGCCAGGCCTGGCGGGTGGTCGTGGCCGGCGCTGGTCTGCGCGCCGCGCGCGGGCTCGAGCTGCGCCGGCTGCCGGCCCTGGAGTCTGCCACCGGCCGCGCTCTCAGCACCGCGTTCAGCCGCACGCTGAGCCGGCCGGGCGTGCTGACCGCCGGCGCGCTGGCTGCCGTCGCGCTCGGCGTCGTGCTCGCCCTGGTGGGCATCGGGGGCTGGCGGTGATCGCGGAGCTGCATCTGCTGCTGCAGTCGAGCCCCACGCCGAGCCCGGTGCCGAGCGTCGCGCCCTCGGTATTGCCGAGCGTCGCGCCGAGCGCCACCGCGACTCCCTCGCCGCTCTCGTTCGGCGCCAACATCATCAACTTCAGCTTCCTGCTCTCGGCGCTGGTCTGGATCCCGTTCGTGACCGCGATCGTGGTCGCGCTGCTGCCGCCGCCGCGCCGGGGGACGAGCCGCAGGTACCTGGGCGTCGCCTTCTGGGTCAACCTGCTCCTGCTCGTCATCACCGTCATCGCCTACAGCCAGTTCAGCGAGTTCGCCTCGGGGCTGCAGTTCAACGAGCAGCTGCCATGGTTCCCGGACGTCGGCATCCAGTACCACCTGGGGGTGACGGGGACCGGCATGGGCATGCTCGTCCTGAGCGGCTTCATCGGGGTCGCCGGCTGCCTGGCCGCCTACAACCTGCGCGACCGTCAGCGCGAGTTCTTCGTCCTGCTGCTGCTGACGCAGTGGGCCGTCAACGGTGCCATCGCCGCCCAAGACGTGATGCTGCTGGTCTTCTTCTTCGCCGCCGCCACCGTCCCGCTGGCCCTGCTGGCCGGCGGGTGGAGCGTCGAGCGGCGGTGGCGCGCCGCCGGACGGTTCGCCGCCTACTGGCTGCTCGGCTCGGCGGCGCTGCTGCTCGCGGTGCTGCTGCTGGTGGTGGCGACCGGAGGCCAGTCGTTCGAGTTGATCGCGCTCTCCGGCGGCAGCCCGACCTGGCAGTTCCAGCTCGTGATCGCGATCCTGGTGCTGGTCGCCTGCGCCACCCGCCTGCCCATCGTCCCGCTCCACGGCTGGATCCGGGAGACGCTCGCCGAGGCTCAGCCCGCGGTCGCGGTGGTGCTGATGGGTGGTGCCTCCCGCATCGGCGCCAGCGTGCTGCTCGAGCTCTTCATCGGGCCCGATCACTGGGCGGCCAAGGTGCTGGCGCCGGTGGTGGCCGGGCTCGCCGCGCTCACCGTCGTCTGGGCGGCGATCGGCGCCATCGGGACGCGGGACCTGCGGCGCCTGGCGGCGTATCTCTCGATGGTCCCGGGTGGCCTGACGCTGCTCGGCGTGGCGGGCCTCACGCCCCTCGCCATCCAGGGGGTCCAGATCATGGTGTTCGCGGGCGGGCTCGCCTCGGCGGTGACGGTCGGCGTGGGATTGACGATCGCCGATCACCTGCAGATGCGCAGTCTGACCCAGCTGGGTGGCATGGCGGCCCGCCTGCCGCGCCTGACCTGGCTCACGGTGGGCGGCGTCGCGGCCACGCTCGGGATCCCGTTCATGGCCACCTTCCCCGCGCTCGCGATGATCGTCCTCGGCTCCTTCTACGGCCAGCCGGTCGGGACCCTCGCCGTGCTCGCGGCTCTGGTGGTGGCCGCGGTCGCCTGCGCGCTGCTTCTGCGTCGCGTGCTGTTCGGGCCCCGGCTCGGCGATCGCCCCACGATCCGCGACGCATCGCTCTCTGAGATCTGGTTTGCCGGGATCCTGATCGCCGCCCTGCTCTGGGTCGGCATCCTGCCCAGCGGTCCGAAGGTCGCCGGGATCTCCATCTTCGACCCCGGGTTCGTGAACATCCTGTCGCAGAACACCTCGACGATCTCCGCGCCCTACGTTCAGACGTCACCCACGCCGCTCTCCAGACCCTCGCCATCCGCGTCGCCATCGCCGTCGCCGTCCGCCTCGCCGAGCGCCGGCCCGACACCGGCGCCCAGCCCCTCCGCGAGCCCGAGCTAGATGGAGTACCTGGCGCTGGTTCCGGAGCTCCTGCTGCTCATCGGTGGCTTGATCGGGCTCACCGGGTTGCTCGGCCGCCCCTCGCTCCGGGGCGTGATCCCGGCCCTTTCGTTTCTTTTCGCGGTGGCGGCGTTCGGGGTCGAGCTCTGGCAGGGGGCGCGGCTCGCCACCTTTGGCGATGGCAGCTACGCGCAGGACCGGTTCGCCCTCTTCGGCAAGGCCGCGGTGACGCTGACACTCGCTCTCTGGGTGGCCGCCACGCGGGCCGATCGCGAGTTCGACGACCGCCTGCTTCCGCTCGGCTTCTTGATCGCGCTGGGTGGAGCGCTCGTCAGCTCGGCGACCGTGACCTTCCTTCTGTGGGTGGGCCTGCTTCTCGCGCTGGGTGGATTTCTGATCCCCTTCTTCGCTCGCCGCCGCTACCACGGCGACGGCCGGGAGCTGGCAGCCCTGGCGGGCCTGGTAGCAGCCGGCCTGGGCCTGCTCTGGCTCTCGCTGTCGTTCCACTCGTGGCGGCTCTCGCAGCTGATGGTCAGCATCCCGCGCCTTCCGGTGTCGTTGGGTGGCGGGCTGCTCGCGATGCTGGCGCTGACGGGAGTGATGGCGCCCCTGATCGGCATCGCCTACTCCGCACGCGGCGAGGAGGCGACGCTGGGCGAGTCGGGCCGAGGCCGGTCGCAGCACCGGCTGGAGCCGGGCCTGCAGAGCCTCCTCTGCGGCGTCCTGATGGTGGTGCTGGTGCTGGCAGCGGCCCGGATCGGTGCGGCCGCGTTCCGGGTCGGACCGCTCTGGGGCCCGCTGGTGGCGGTGCTGGCGGTGGTGGCCGCCCTGGCCGGTGGCCTGGGAGCCCTGGCGGCACGTTCGGTACGCGGCCTGATCGCCTGGCTCGCGTTCGGCGGTGCCGGCTCGGCGCTGGCGGCGCTGGCCGTGCACAGTCAGATGGGCACCGCCGCCGCCATCTTCTTGGTCGTCGCGGTGGGGGTGGCGGGGGCGACGGCGCCGCTCCTGGCGGCCGGACTGGACGGCCCCCGCGCGGGGGTGGCAGGCCTCGGCGGACGGCAGCCGGGCCGCAGCATCGGCCTCTCCGTCACGCTCCTGTCCCTCGCCGGCGTCCCACCGGCGGCCGGCTTCGCCGGACTCTTCTGGGCCGGGCTGACGCTCGTGCAGAGCCGGCTCATCTGGGTTCTGTGCGCACTGCTGCTCGCCGCGGCGCTCGGCTCCTGGGCGGTGGTCCGCGTCCTCCTTCTGGTGTGGATCGAGCCGGAGCCGGAGGAGCACCGGCCGGCCGGCACGGTGGTGGCGCTCGGCGGCCTGCTGGCGGCGGTCGTCATCCTGCTCTACGTCGTGTTCGCCAACCCCATCTCGGACCTTGCCGTCCAGGCGGCGGAGGCGATCGGCCTTCATCACTGAGGACTCGGTGGACGTACGCTCCCAACCCGGCGCCGGCCTCGCGCACGGGCGTCGGCGCCGGACAATAGAGGTATGAGCGAGCGCGGGCCTCGCCTGGCGGACGCGCCTGGCACCCTCCAGGCTCCACCCCCCGGGCCGCCGCGGCGACGAACCCTCGAGTTCCTCCCCCTGCGCCCTCACCTGAGCGGAGTGATCGCGGCTCCCGTCTGGTTGACCGCAGTCGGGCTCTGGGCTTACCTGAGCCGGCCTCACCTCGGGGTGGTGGTGCTGGTCTGGTTCTGCCTGCTCGCGGCGGTCGGCGTTTTCATCCCCGGCGTGGCCAATCAGATCACGTTCGCTCGTGCCTACCTGGCGGGGGTGGCGTTTGCCTACGTCCTCGCGCCGGCGGGGCTCGGGGGCCTTGCGATCACGGTCGCGCTCGGCGCCGCCAGCGACGTCTGCGACGGGTACATCGCCCGCCGTCTCCACGAGGTGAGCTCGTTCGGAGGGGGCCTCGACCCGGTGGTGGACGGCATCTTCTTCGGCGCCGTCGCCCTCGGCCTGGCGGTCGGCGGAGCCTACCCGCTCTGGCTTGCGCTGGTGGTCGCGGTGCGCTACGCCGCGCCTGCCGTGGCGGGTGCCGCGCTGATCCTGCTGGGGTTCCACCCGGCGCTCCGGCACTCGCCGCTGGGGCAGCTCTCGACGGCCTTGATCGCGATCCTCTTCGCGCTCGTGGCCTTCCTGCGCGGCATCGGGGTCGACACCACCTTGCCCATCCTGGCAGCCGAGATCCTGATCCCCGTGACCGCGCTCGCGGCGTGGGGGAATCTGGCCTGGACCAACTGGCACGTGATCCGCCGAGAGGCCCAGGTCTCCGGCCGGCGAGGCTGAACGCAGGCCCGGGTCCGCTCCAGAGGGCGCCCGTGAAGATTCGTCGGGAAAGGCGGATTGGTTGCGGCGGATACCGGGTAGACTGCTGAGCGGCCGCGCTAGACGGGGAGATGGCGGTTCCCTGTACCGGCAATCCGCCTTAGCCGGGTCGAATGCCCTTCGTGAGGTCAGACCTCGCGGACCGGGTCGGTGTGGAACGTGTTGAAGGCCGGGACCTGCGCAGCGCGGGTCTCCGAATCCCGTCAGGTCCGGAAGGAAGCAGCGGTAAGGAGGCAGCCCGTGGGTGCCGTAGACATCCGGGCCGGAGCGGGAAGCATCGATGCCGCCGGGAGTGTCGGGTCGAAGAAGGGTGCGCGGCCGCTTTCGATTCGACCGCAGCGATGACCTACCAGAGTCTCTACCGGAAATACCGCTCCCAGACCTTCTCCGACCTGGTCGGCCAGGTTGCCGTGATCCGGGCACTCGAGGGCGCCATCACCTCGGGGCGGGTCTCCCACGCCTACCTGTTCAGCGGCACCCGGGGGACCGGCAAGACCTCGACCGCCCGGCTGCTGGCCAAGTCCCTCAACTGCACCGGTCGCGCCCCTCAGGACCCCGAGCCCTGCAACCACTGCGCGTCCTGCCTCGCCGTGCAGGAAGGAACCGCGCTCGACCTGATCGAGATCGACGCCGCCAGCAATCGCGGCATCGACGAGATCCGCGACCTGCGGGACAAGGTCAACCTGGCACCCGCGCACCCCGGCGCCAGGAAGGTCTACATCCTTGACGAGGCGCACATGCTGAGCACGGACGCCTTCAACGCCCTCCTGAAGACGCTCGAGGAGCCGCCCGAGCACGTGGTCTTCATCCTCTGCACGACGGACCCGACCAAGATCCCGGCTACCGTGATCGGCCGCTGCCAGCAGTTCCTGTTCCGCCGCTTCACGGACGAGCAGATCATCGGCCGGCTCCGCCACATCGCAGAGCTCGAGGAGGTGACCGTCGAGGAGGGGGCGATGCGCATCATCGCCGGCGTCGCCCAGGGGACGATGCGCGACGCGGTCGGGTTGCTCGACCAGCTGATCCCGCTCGCGGCAGGTCCGATCACCGAGGCGCTGGCGCGCGAGATGCTGGGGATGACCGACCCCGCCCGGCTCGATGAGCTGCTGGACCTGGTGCTGGCGGGTGACGCCGGCGGGGCGCTGCGGGCGCTGGAGGACCTGTACGCGGCCGGCGCCGAGCTGCGGCAGGTGGTCCGCGGAGTGATGGAGCGCTGCCGCGACCGCCTGGTGGACGCGATCGGAAGGCGCGACGCCTCGCTGCGGCACCGCCTGGCCGCGATCCTGGACGGGCTGCTCCACCTGGACGGAGAGATCCGCCGCCATGCCGAGCCGCGCTTCCTGGCCGAGGCGACGTTCGTTCGGCTCGCGGTCGAGGTGGGGGATGTCTCGGAGGCGGTGGGGAGCCGGCCCGCGCGCCCGGCTGCGGCGCCGGCTTCGGCTGCGTCTGGCGGCAGCGGCAGCGCCTGCGGCTGCAGCAGCGCCTCCGGTTGCGGTTATCGCTCCGGCTGGGACTCCGGCTCCCCTGAGCCGGCCTCCACTCGAGCCGGCGCCGGCGGTTACCCCGGCGGCCCCCCGGCGAGCGGAGGTGTCCGCGCCCGCCGTGGCGTCTGCGTCGACGCCCACCCCGCAGCCGGCGGCAGCGGACGGGAACCTGGAAGCGGGCTGGTCGCGCATCCTGGACGCGCTGCCACCCAAGGTCAAGGCGTACTACCGCGAAGCCCGCCCGGAGCGGGAGGGGGCGATCTTTCGCCTCTGGTTCCCCTATACGTTCCACCACAAGGCTGCGCTCGAGTCGCAGGCGGAGGTGGAGCCCCGGATACAGGCCTGGCTGGGCCCGGGGACCACGGTCGAGCTCCGGCTCAACGAAGAGCGGCGCGTGGCGGGCGGCGCTCCGCCCCTCCGCCGGGCCCTGGTCCCCGAGGACGATCCCGCAGTACAGCAGGCGGTGCGCAAGCTAGAAGGACGCGTGGTGCGCGTCACAGGGAGACCAGAGCGATGAACCAGATGCGGATGATGCAGCAGGTCCAGAAGATGCAGGCCAGGATGGCCAAGGTCCAGGAGGACCTGGAGAAGGAAGAGATCGAGGCCACGGCCGGCGGCGGCGCCGTGAAGGCGGTGGTGAGCGGGTCCCAGCGGCTGCTCTCGGTCACCATCGACCCCGACCTGTCCGACGACATCGAGATGCTGCAGGACCTGGTGGTGGCGGCGGTCAACGAGGCCAGCGACAAGTCGAAGGAGCTCGCCGCGCAGCGAATGGGCGAGGTCACGGCCGGCCTGGGCCTCCCGCCCGGGCTGATCTGACCTCGGCGTAACGGCAGAGTGTCCACACTCCGGCCCTACCGGCCGCCGTGTAGCGCCGGAGTGTGGACACTCTGGCATTTGTGGGGATCACGAGGGAGATGAGCACGCTGCCCCCGGCGCTCGAGGACCTGATCCAGGAGCTCTCGCGCCTGCCCGGCGTGGGGCCCAAGACGGCCCAGCGGCTCGCGTTCCACGTGCTGCGGCTGGGGCCCGAGCGTGCGCTGGCGCTGGCCGCAGCGATCCAGGCCGTGACGGAGCGGATCGGGTACTGCACCCGGTGCCACAACCTGGCCGAGGACGAGCTGTGCGCCATCTGCGCCGCCCCCCGACGCGACCAATCCGTGATCTGCGTCGTGGAGTCACCGGTCCACCTGCTGGCGATCGAGCGCACCGGCGAGTTCCGGGGGCTCTACTTCGTGCTCCACGGCGTGCTGAGCCCGATCGACGGCGTCGGTCCCGACGAGATCCACCTGCCGCATCTCCTGGACCGGGTCGCGCGGGAGGAGATCCAGGAGGTGATCATCGCGACCGACTCCGACATTGAGGGAGAGGCGACGGCGACCTACCTCTACCGTGCCCTGGAGCCCCTGCACGTCCAGGTGACGCGCCCGGCACACGGCCTTCCGGTCGGAGGCGACCTCGAGTACGCCGACGAGCTGACGCTGGTGCGGGCCCTGGCCGGCCGCCGCGCCCTCGCCTGACCCACCCCGCCACCCGTCGCCGGAGCTTGAAGACCCCCCGAAAACGTCGGCTGGACGCCGCTCGGCCCTGGGGTGTATAGTCTCTCCTCGCGCCCCGCAGCGGGGGGCGCCCGGCAGAGCACGCTTGAAGGTGTACATCTCCCGGCCCGATGGGTATAATCCATCGGTCGCGATCCGGCCTCGGTAGGCCCCTTCGCCCTCCGGATGGAGGGCATGTGGGATCGCCCGGCACCTTGACAACTGAAGAGTGGGAAAGACTCTGAGAGTCAAAGAGACTCAGGGCTTGTAAGGCCTTGGGTTCCTGTCTTTGGACGGAGAGTTTGATCCTGGCTCAGGATTAACGCTGGCGGCGCGCATCATACATGCAAGTCGAGCGAGGGCTCTTCTCCCGCAAGGGAGGGGAGTTCCTAGCGGCGAACGGGTGCGTAACACGTGGGCAACCTGCCCCGTCGTGGGGAATAAGCCCGGGAAACCGGGTCTAATGCCGCATGAGGTCACCGATCGCATGGTCGGTGAAGAAAGCCTTCGGGCGCGACGGGATGGGCCCGCGGCCTATCAGCTAGTCGGTGGGGTAACGGCCTACCGAGGCTTTGACGGGTAGCTGGTCTGAGAGGACGACCAGCCACATGGGGACTGAGACACGGCCCCGACTCCTACGGGAGGCAGCAGTAAGGAATCTTCCGCAATGGGCGAAAGCCTGACGGAGCGACGCCGCGTGTGGGATGAAGTCTCTAGGGATGTAAACCACTGTCGGAGGGGAAGAGAATGGACGGTACCCTCCAAGAAAGCCCCGGCTAACTACGTGCCAGCAGCCGCGGTAACACGTAGGGGGCGAGCGTTATCCGGATTTACTGGGCGTAAAGCGCGTGTAGGCGGCTGGTCAAGCGTGGCGTGAAATCTCCGGGCTCAACCCGGAAACTGCGCTGCGAACTGGCCTGGCTAGAGTGCAGGAGAGGGCGGTGGAATTCCCGGTGTAGCGGTGAAATGCGTAGATATCGGGAGGAACACCAGTGGCGAAGGCGACCGCCTGGCCTGTTACTGACGCTGAGACGCGAAAGCGTGGGGAGCAAACCGGATTAGATACCCGGGTAGTCCACGCCCTAAACGTTGTGAACTAGGTGTTGGCAAGATTGACCTTGTCAGTGCCGCAGCTAACGCATTAAGTTCACCGCCTGGGAAGTACGGTCGCAAGATTAAAACTCAAAGGAATAGGCGGGGGCCCGCACAAGCAGCGGAGCGTGTGGTTTAATTCGATGCAACACGAAGAACCTTACCTGGGCTTGACATGTTTGGGCAATCCCGGCGAAAGCCGGGACCTCTCGCAAGAGACCCTTGCACAGGTGGTGCATGGCTGTCGTCAGCTCGTGCCGTGAGGTGTTGGGTTAAGTCCCGCAACGAGCGCAACCCTTTTCCTCAGTTGCATTGTTCTGGGGAGACTGCCGGGCGAAACCCGGAGGAAGGTGGGGACGAAGTCAAGTCAGCATGCCCTTTATGTCCAGGGCTACACACACGCTACAATGGCCACTACAACGGGTTCCGACACGGCGACGTGAAGGCAATCCCTCAAAGGTGGTCTCAGTTCGGATTGCAGGCTGCAACTCGCCTGCATGAAGCCGGAGTTGCTAGTAACCGCCGGTCAGCTATACGGCGGTGAATACGTTCCCGGGCCTTGCACTCACCGCCCGTCACACCACCCGAGTCTGGTGCTCCCGAAGTCGCTGGCCGAACCCGTAAGGGACGGAGGTGCCGAAGGAGTGCCCGGTGAGGGGGGTGAAGTCGTAACAAGG
>CAVTSA010000004.1:0-697500 GCA_963737225.1 Candidatus Dormiibacterota bacterium | reverse complement strand
ATCTGGAGCCGTCGCTGCGGGTCGACCAGGGCCTCGACGGGCACCTGGTCCAGGGGCACGTCGACGGCACCGCGCACGTGCTCGAGGTGACGCCGGTCGAGCTCGGCCGCGAGCTGCGGATCGAGCTCCCGGTGGCGCTCGCTCCGTTCGTGGCTGAGAAGGGGTCGATCGCGGTGGACGGGACCAGCCTGACTGTCACCACGGTGGACGATCGTTCGTTCGGGATTGCCTTCATCCCCCACACGCTGGAGGTCACCGTCGCCGGCACCTACCGTCCGCGTAGCCTGGTCAACCTGGAGGTCGACGTCGTGGCGAGGTACGTGGCGCGACTGCTCAGACGCAGTGGAGGCACGGTGCAGAGGTGACGCTGGCGACGGTCCCCGAGGTGCTCGCCGATCTGGAGGCGGGCAAGATCGTGATCGTGGTCGATGACGAAGACCGCGAGGGCGAGGGGGATTTGATGTGCGCGGCCGACCTGGTGACGCCGGAACACATCGCGTTCATGGCTCGCCACGCGAGCGGGCTGATCTGCACGGCGATGACCGAGTCCCGGCTCGACGACCTTCAGATCGAGCCGATGGTGACCCGCAACACCGAGCGCTACGGGACCGCCTTCGCGATCTCGGTCGAGGCCAAGGACCTGGTCACGACCGGCATCTCGGCGCAGGATCGGGCTGCCACCATCCGGCATCTCATCAACCCCAAGGCGAAGCCCGCCGACTTCGCGAAGCCAGGCCACACCTTCCCCCTGCGCGCCCGCCCGGGCGGCGTCCTGGTGCGCACCGGCCACACCGAGGCCGCGGTCGACCTCTGCGCGATGACCGGGCTGTCCCCCGCGGGCGTGATCTGCGAGGTGATGAACGACGACGGGACGATGGCGAGGCTGCCCGACCTGGAGCAGCTGGCGCGGACCCAGGATTTGAAGATCGTCGCCATCCGGGACCTCGTCGCCTACCGCCGCCGGACCGAGAAGCTGGTGGCCGAACGGGTGGTCTCCTCGATTCCCATCGACGGGCTGGTCTGGCAGGCCCACGCCTTCGAGGACCTGACCACCGGCGCCGTCCACCTGGCGATGGTGCTCGGTGAGATCGATCCCCATGAGCCGGTGCTGCTGCGCGTCCACTCACGCTGCCTGACGGGTGACGTCTTCGGGAGCCAGCGCTGCGACTGCGGGCCGCAGCTGGCGGCAGCCATCGACCGCATCGCCGAGGAGGGCCGTGGGCTGCTGCTCTACATCACCGACCACGAGGGTCGGGGGATCGGCCTCGTGGACAAGCTGCGTGCCTACAACCTGCAGGACGAGGGGATGGACACCGTGGAGGCGAACCTGGCGCTCCACCAGCCCGACGACTCGCGTGACTACGGCATCGGCAACCAGATTTTGGCCGATCTCGGCGTCCGCCGCATGCGCCTGCTGACCAACAATCCCCGGAAGCTGGTGGCGATCGAAGGCTTCGGCCTGGAGGTGGTGGAGCAGGTTCCGCTCCGGGTCGAGCCCAACCACTACAACGAGCGATACCTGGCCACCAAGCGGGAGAAGCTGGGCCACCTCCTCTAGAGGCGCCACCCCCCGGACGGTGGATTAGGTCGTTTCTGCAGAAACCGTCGCTATCTCCGACCCGGAGAGAGCGGAATGTGCAGAAACGGCCCTGAGGCTGCCGGCCCATCGCGGGGGGCACCCCGGCGGGTGCTGCTAGCCTGGATCCGATGGGAGAACCCGGTACCGAGCGACCCTCCGAGGAGGCCCTGGACGGCAGCGACCTCCGCGTCGCCGTCGTCGCCTCGCGCTTCAACCAGGACATCGTGAAGCGGCTGGTGCGGGGGGCGGAGGAGGCGCTGCGCCGGCACCACTGCGAAGAGGTGCGCACGTACTGGGTGCCGGGCGCGCTCGAGCTTCCACTGGCCGCGCTGACCCTCGCCGAGAGCGGGACCATCGACGCCATCGTGGCGCTCGGCTGCGTCATCAACGGGGAGACCGCGCACTTCCAGTTCGTCGCCGCCGAGACCGCGGCCGGGATCGCTCACGTGAACCTGGACACCGGCGTGCCGTGCTCCTTCGGGGTGCTCACCACCTACGATCGCGAGCAGGCCCTGGCGCGCAGCGGCCCCAAGCGCAACGCGGGCGTGGAGGCGGCCGAGACCGCCCTCGAGATGGCCAACCTGGTTCGCCGGCTCCAGAGCGGCGACTCCGACGGGGGCGAGGAAGACGACGTCGAGCAAGACGAGGAGGACGGCGAGCAGGGACCGTCCCCGCTGATCCAGATCGGCCGGATGTCGAAACCCTCCCAACCGGAGGCCTAGCGGGGCGCCAAGCCGGGGGCGCCCGGTAGCGTCGGAGCGTGGACACTCTGACCCTACCCCGCGCCGGGTAGCGTCGGAGTGCGGACACTCTGACCCCACCCCGCCAGGTTTGCCGGCCTGCGCGGCCGGCGAACGTCAGACACGCCCTGCTCCGGCTCCTTGCCCTGGTTCCGTACGCCGTCCTGTCCGGCCTCGGTGCCGCCTACGTGATCGACCCGCTGCTGGGCGCCCTGACCGGCCATTTCGTCGAGCTGTGGTGGCTCGGGGCACTCGTCGTCTTCGCCTCCGGCGCGGTCGCAAACGCGCTCCAGAGCCTGTTCGGCAGCGTCGGGGTCGGCATCACGATCCTGGCCCTGGTGGTGCTCGGCAACCCCAGCGCCGGCGGCGCATACCAGGCTGACCTCCTGCCGGGGTTCTGGCGGACGCTCAACCCGGTGCTCCCCAACGGCCGGGCCGTCGACGCGATTCGGGACATCGTGTACTTCGGCTCGCACGGTCTGGCTCAGAACCTCCTCGTGCTCGCGGTCTACGCGGCCGCCGGTGTCTCGGTGGCCCTGGTCGGAACGGCGATCGTGAACCGGCTCCGGATCCGCCGGCCGCGGGCTCAGGCCCGGATCGCCGCCTGAAGCCTGACGCCGGTCAGAGCCGGAGGAAGCTCGCGTGCGCGCGGTACTCGTCGAGGTTGCGGGCGTCGAGGTACGCCATCGAGCTGCGCAGCCCGGCGAGGTACCGCCGCACCACCGCGCTGACCGGCCCCTTGGTCGGCACCAGCGTCTCGGCACCCTCGACGTACTCGGGGTCCAGGTTGCCTGACTCCTGCTGGACCGAGAACGACGCCGCGCCGCGCATGATCTTGTACGTCTTGCCCTCGACCGCGATGGCCCGGCCCGGCGCCTCATCGGTGCCCGCCAGCGCCGAGCCGGCCATCGCCAGGTCGGCACCCAGCGCCAGCAGCTTGCAGAGGTCCGCCGGCATCCGGACGCCGCCGTCGCCGATGATCAGCGCGCGGGTGCGGACCGCAGCGGCTTCGGCCACCGCGTAGGGGGTGGGGACGTAGACCGCGGTCTCGGTCCGGGTCTCGCACACCGACCCCCCGGCGATCCCGACCCGGATCGCGTCGGCGCCGTGCTCCTCCAGCCAGCGGAAGCCCTCACCCGACGCGACGTTGCCCGCGATCAGGAACACGCTCGGCGACTGGGCCCGCAGCCAGTCGATGGCACGGCCGACCTGCGCGTGGGCGCCGTTGGCGGTGTCCAGGCAGAAGATGGCACAGCCCGCCTCCTCGAGCGCCCGAAAGCGGTCCTGCCAGTCACCGGTGACGCCGAGCGCGGCCGCCACCGCGCCCTCGGTGGCGCCCGCCAGCTCCCGGACCTGCTCCGCCTGCTGCTCGATGGGCTGGAACCGGTGCAGGATGCCGAGCGCCCCGGCCGCGGCCAGAGCCCGGCACATCCGGGGCCCGCACACGTCGGGCATCGGAGACCCCAGCAGGGGCACGTCGAGGCCCGCCGGTCCCAGCGCCACCCGGGGTCGGGCGTCGGCGCGGTGGGGGAGTCCAGAGGCGTGGCGGGGGGCGAGGCTGAGATCGTCGTAGTCGAAGGCCCGAGGGGCGGTGCGCACCTGGTCGAGGGCCGTGCGCGACGGATGGAGGACGGTCACAACCGTTCCACTAAACCAGACTTCGCCGCCGTCGGCGGGGGTCAGAGGTCGTGCAGCAAAGCTCGGTTACACCATGGCCAGCCAGCGGTCCAGCAGGCCGATCCGGTCACGGAGCGCGGGTCGGGGGCTCGACTCGAGGGCCCGGCGCAGCCCTTCGGCACCGGCCCACAGGCAGGCAGTGGACATCTCGTCCTCGACGCCGAGGGCCGCTCGCAGCCGGAGGAAGCTCACCGCCTCCTCCGCGGCCGCGAGCATGCTCTCGGCGGTGAAGGTGGTAGCTGCGATCTCGGTGGCGCGGCGCTCCAGGCGTTCTCCCATCTCGCGCCGTTCGGCATCGCCGGCGCCGCGACACCGTGCGCCGAGCCGCCCCGCGGCGTGAGCGATCAGCCGGGCCTCGAGCAGACCCCCGTCACACCCCGGACCGGCCGCCGCCGCCGGGCACAACCCGACCAGCTCGGGCTCACCCGGCTCCCCCAGCAGCTCGGCGACGGTCCGCGCGAGGGTCGCGACTCCGACCTCGGCGAGACGTGTCAGGTTGGTCGAGAGCTGAACCCGTTCCTCGGGGAGGGGAAACGTGAGCGCCCGCACCCCCGGCAGCGCACGGAGGCGGGGCAGAACCGCCGAGACATCGCGGCGGGGACGGTGGAGAACGAGATTGAAGGCGACCAGCGGCGGCCGCGCACCCACGCAGCAGGCCCCGGCGGTGGGGTGAGAGGTATCACCGACGTCGAACGAGGGCGGGACGGCGGCCCGGCGCAGGTCGGCGAGCGTCCGGCCGCCGGCAAGTTCCCCGTAGAACCAGGTCGGTATGCGGTCCCGATCCCAGATCTCCTGAGCCAGCCGGCGAGCGATCGCTCCCGCTGCTTCCAGCGTGGCACCCGACAGCGGCACCACGGGGATCACATCGACGGCCCCCAGACGGGGATGCAGCCCGCGGTGGGAGCGGAGGTCGATGCGGGCTCGCGCGACGTCGACCCGCTCCATCAACGCCCGGTGCAGGCGCGAGCCCTCGGTCTCGACCAGCGTCACCACACAGCGGTTATGGAGCGGATCCGCGTGCTGATCGAGGGCACCGGTGCCGCGCAGCGCCCGCAGCAGGACAGGGTCGGTCCCGGCGGAGAAGTTGGGCACCGCCTCGAAGAGGGGAGGCATGGGCAGGGTTACAGTGTGGTCATGTCGGGTCAGGTGGCGCTGGTCTGGGGCCCTGCCCTGCTCGACTACAAGCTGAGCGAGGACCATCCGCTCCAGCAGATCCGCGTCCAGCTGACGGTGGAGGAGATCGAGCGACGCGGCCTGGACCGGGGGGTGCTGCGACTCGCTCCGCGGGAGGCGACCGACGACGAGCTGAAGAGGACCCAGACACCGTCCTACGTCGAGCTGGTCCGGGCGCTGAGCGACCCAGCCACCCGCGATCGAGCGGCGCTGGTCCGCGGCGCGCAGCACGGGTTCGGAAGCGCGGACAACCCGATCGCGGACGGGATGCACGCGGCCTCGGCGATGGTGTGCGGGGCCAGTCTGGCCGCCGCCGAGGCGGTCCACCGGGGTGAGGCGCTGCACGCCTTCAACCCGGCGGGAGGGCTGCACCACGCGTCGCGGGACCGGGCCTCCGGGTTCTGCGTGTACAACGACGTGGCGTCGGCGGTCGCCTACCTTCGGGGGCAGGGCCACCGGGTCGCCTGCGTCGACGTCGACGTGCACCACGGCGACGGCACCCAATGGATCTTCTACGACGATCCGGAGGTGCTCACGTTGAGCCTGCACGAGACCGGCCGCTACCTCTTCCCGGGGACCGGGTTCGTCGACGAGACCGGCGTCGGTGAAGGTCGCGGCGCGGCGGCCAACCTCCCGCTCAGCCCGTACATCTGGGACGAACCGTGGCTGGCGGCGTTCGAGGCGGTGGTGCTGCCGCTGGTGCGCGATTTCCGGCCCACGGTGCTCGTCACCCAGGACGGCTGCGACACCCATCTCCTGGATCCGCTCGCCCATCTCTGCTGCTCGACCGCGATCTGGCCCGTGATCGGGCGACGCTTCCACGCGCTCGCGCACGAGCTCTGCGACGGGCGATGGGTCGCGCTCGGGGGTGGCGGCTACGCGATCCGCGAGGTGGTGCCGCGAGCCTGGACGCTGCTCTTCGCCGAGATGGTGGAGCGCCCGGAGGCGGCCCACGACCTCATCGACCCGGAGGCCTTCCCGCCGGAGGCCTCCGCGCAGGACCGCATCTGGGCGCAGCTCGACAGCGACCTGACGGCACTGGGCCAGGCGCTCGGCCGGCCCTTTCCGCGGGGGGCGGGGTAGCCGTCTGGTCCGTCACCCGCCCGGGGGCTGGTACTCCTGCGGCGGCCCGGCAGCGCGAGGCGGCCCGGCCTCCGGGGCCCCGCCGTCAGGCGTCCCGGCGTCTCCCGCCTCCGCGGTGGCGGCCGGCCGCTCCTTCCGCATCGTCAGCCTCCCATGGCTGATCCAGGCGATGCGGGGTGCCCGGCGGGCGACCCAGCTGTCGTGCGTGACCAGGATCAGCGTCAGACCGCCGCGACGCCAGAGGTCCTGCAGCAGGCCGATGATGTCGTCCCGGGTCTCTTCGTCGAGGTTGCCGGTGGGCTCGTCGGCGAGAATGACCCGCGGCTCCTTGACCAGCGCCCGCGCGATCGCCACCCGCTGCTGCTGGCCCCCCGAAAGCTCCGACGGAAGGTGGTGAAGGCGGTCCTCGAGCCCCACCCCGGCCAGCGCCCGAGTGGCCCGGGAACGCCGTTCGGAGGCCTTCACGTGCAGCGGCACGAGTGCCGTCTCGACGTTCTGGAGCGCCGTCAGGGTCGGGATCAGGTTGAACGTCTGAAAGATGAACCCGAACGCGCGCGCCCTCAGATTGGTCAGCTGACCCTCGCGCAGGCGGCCGAGGTTCCTGCCCTCGAAGGTCAAGGTGCCCGAGGTCGGCCGGTCGAGAGCGCCGAGCAGCTGCAGCAGGGTCGTCTTGCCGCCGCCGGTGGCCCCTTGCACGGCCAGGAAATCGCCGTCCTCGAGCGCAAGGTCGACTTCCTCGAGCGCCGTGACCTTCTTGTTGAACCGCTTGCTGACGCCGCTGAGCTGGTACATCGGCGCCTGGCTCCCCGGGGCATGCCCCGGCTTCACCTTCGTCATTCGACCCTCCTCAGCGCCTCGGCAGGTCGCAGGCTGGCGGCGCGCCAGCCGCCGAACGCACCTGCGAGGAGGCCACCGGCGATGGCCAGGCAGACGGCCAGGATCAGCGCTTCGGTCTGGACCTGGGCCGTGAGATGGATGGGGATCGTGTGCGAGGCGAGCAGACCCGCGCCACCCCGGCCGGCGCCGCCACCGCCGAAGCCCCGACCGCCAAAGCCACGTCCGCCGAATCCCGCCCTCGGCGTGGTGGCGGCCGCGGGCGTCGCGGGGGCGGCGTCCAGCGGGGGGGCGAAGTGGGTGACGAGCGCCGCGCCGACGAACCCGAGGGCGATCCCCAGGACCCCGCCGAGGACCCCTTGCACCAGAGATTCAGACATCACCTGCGCGACGACGCGGCGGACGGGCCAGCCGAGGGCTTTGAGGGTCCCGAATTCACGCACCCGGCGGGTGACCGCGGACATCGTGAGCAGGATGGCGATGCCGAAGGCCGCGATCAGCACCGCCACCGCCAGCCAGAGGCCCAGCTTGGTGATGATGGTGGACGCGGTGGAGAGCGAGCCGGTGATCTCGTTCGCAAGCTGGCTGGAGGTGGTGACGGTCGCGCCGGAGACGGTCTTGTCGATCTCGGATTGGACCGTCGAGATGTCGCCGGCGCCGGCGGCCTGGACGTAGATCTGGGTCACCTCACCCGACATGCCGGCCAGGCTCTGAGCGACCCCGAGCGGGATGTAGACCTCCACGTCGCTGCCGGCAGGCGCGTTGACGAGCCCGACGACCTTCATCGGGGTGCCGGCGACCGCCACCGTCGAGCCGAGAGAGAGGCTCTGCTGCTTGGCATAGGAGGTGGTGACGATGGCATCGTCTGCCGTCCCCTGGGCCGGGGTGAAGAAGCGCCCGCTGGTCAGCTCGGTGGACGTGATCGGCCCCAGGGTGGAGGCATCGACCGAGACCCCGTCGATGGAGGTGGTGTTGACGCTCACGGGAGGCGGGCTGGCCGCCACACCGGAGCTCCCCGCACCACCGCCACCTCCCCCGAAGCCGCCGCGCCCTCCGCCCGCGGCGCCGGTGGAGGAGAAGTGCCCCTGGATGTTCAGGTCGGTCAGCTGCAGTGAGCTGGAGACGGCGGCGACGTGATCCAGCTTCGCGATCGAATCGGCGGTGGAGGCGTCGAGCGTCCCCTGCCCGCCGGTCGTCAGCACGTTACGGCTGAAGGCCTGTCCTGCCTGCCCCGCGTTGGGAGCCTGGAACCCGAACCGGGATGGACCGCCGGTGCCGGCGGTGGCGGTCTTGCTCACGGTGATGTCGGTGCCGACGCCGTAGAGCGCGTGCAGCACCTGGCTCTGAGCCTGACTGACGCCGGCGGAAGCGGCCGTCACGGTGATCACCAGACCGATCCCTAAGGCGAAGCCGATGGAGATCACGAGAGTCTGGCGATACCGGCGTCGCAGCTCTCTGGTGAGGTAGGTGAATAGCAATGGACGACCCTCCTTTCGGCTTCGAGCTGTCCTCACGCCGGGCCAGCGCGGATCGCTCCGGACAGCGCGGCTGCGCGCACGCTACCTCGGTCGGATGAATCGTGGATTAACGCGAATCATCGCGTTACATCGCCTCGGCGGGGCCGCCCGTTTCGCGCGGAAGGGTTCCCAAACCGGGCCCGATGACCTCCGTTCCGTGCGAAACGGGGCCGGCAGGTGCTAGAGGACGCGGAGGCGGACCGTCTCCTCGAGTGCCTGGAGGCGCTCGATCACGCCGGCCGAGCAGGAGTGATCCACATCGGTGAGCAAATAGCCGAGATGGCCCCGGGTGCCGAGCAGCTGAGCCTCGACGTTGACGTTCTCGGCGGCCAGGATGCTGTTCACCTTGGCCAGCACCCCGGGCACGTTGATGTGCAGATGGCAGAGGCGGCGCCCCGAATGGGCGCCCGGGAGGACCAGCTCGGGAAAGTTGACCGACAGCGCGGTGGTACCGCGCTCGGCGTGATCGCAGAGCTTGGAGGCGACGAACTCTCCGATGTCCCGCTGCGCCTCCTCGGTCGAGCCTCCGATGTGTGGGGTGAGGATGACGTTGTCCAGGCCCCGGAGCTCGGACACGAACTCGTCCCCCCGGCCCAGGGGCTCGGCCGGAAACACGTCGATCGCCGCCCCCGCCAGATGTCCCGACTCGAGGTGGCGGCGGAGGGCCGCGTGGTCGACGACGAATCCGCGCGAGAGGTTCAGGAAGAGGCTCTGATCCCGCATCAGCGAGAGCTCGCGCTCGCCGAACATCCCCGAGTTGCCCGGGCGGCCGTCCACGTGGAGCGTGACGGCGTCCGAGTCGCGCAGCAGCTCGTCGAGGCTGGAGCAGCCGCGGGCGTTGCCCAGCGCGAGGCGGTCCTGGATGTCGTAGAAGCAGACCCTCAGCCCGAGATTCTCCGCCAGCACCGAGAGCTGGGAACCGATCTTGCCGTAGCCGACGATCCCGAGCGTGCGCCCCCGGATCTCGTGACTCCCGATCGCTGCCTTGTCCCACACGCCGCGATGCATATGGGTGATCTTGGCCGGCAGCTGCCGGTAGAGCGCGATGATCTCAGCCAGCACCAGCTCCACCACGCTGCGGGTGTTGGAGAAGGGGGCGTTGAAGACGCAGACCCCCGCCCGCGAGGCCGCTTCCAGGTCGATCTGGTCGGTGCCGATGCAGAAGGCACCGACGGCGATCAGGCCCCGCGCGCGCTCGAAGATGCGCTCGGTGAGCCGGGTCTTGGAGCGGATCCCGAGGATCTGCACGCCGTCCAGGCGCTCCAGCAGGTCCTCTTCGGCCAGGGACCGGCTCACCGTCGAGACCTCCCAGCCGGCTCCCTGCAGCAGATGCACGCCGCGCTCGTCGATGTTCTCCAGGAGCAGCGCGCGCAGCGTCGGCGGGGCCGAGATCATGGGCGCCATCGTACCGGTGGGGGGTTGCGCCCTGGACTACCTCCATTGCTATACTGCACACGAAGTATTGCCTTGGCACCCCCGAGACGTCCAGACAGCCTGATGGCCTACACGGTCCTTTGCCAGCTCCGCGAGGGCCCCGCCCACCCCTACAAGCTCCAGCGCCTGATGCGCGAGCGGGGCAAGGCCTGGATCCTCAACCTGAAGACCGACTCGCTGTATCACGCGATCCATCAGCTGGAGCGGGCCGGGCTCATCGAGGGCGCCGAGACGGAGCGAGAGGGAAACCGCCCCGAGCGTCGGGTCTACCGGATCACGGAGGCCGGGGTCGAGGAGGTCGAGGCGCGCACCTACGAGCTGATGACGACGATCGGGAACGACTTCCCCAGGGTGATCGCTCCGCTCTCTCACCTGCCCGGCATGGAGCCACAGCAGGTGAGGCAGATGCTCCAGCTGCGCGCGGCCCAATTGGCGGCGGCCGTCGCGCAAAGTGAGGTGCTGCTCGAGGACTTCCGCGCCACCGAGTTTCCCCGTGTGTTCGTGATCGAGGTCGAGTACGCGCTGGCGCTGCGAAAGGCGGAGCTGGCCTGGACCCGGCAGACGATCGCGGAGCTGGGCGACGGCACGCTGACCTGGCCCGCGTGGCCCGCCCAGACGGGGCGGCCCGAGGGCCCTGGCGAGGAGGAGATCGCCCCATGACCTGAGCCGTCCCGTTTCCGTGGTCCCGGCCCGGCGCTCGAGGCGTGCACCTCCGCCGGTCCTCCGCGCCAAGACGGCGCTCTGGCAAGCGCCAAGAGAAGGAGAACGACGCTCCTATGAGCACTCAACTGGTCATCGAGACCAAGGCACTGCGTCGCGTGTTCCGATCCGGCAAAGGTCCGGTGGAGGCGGTCCGCGGCGTCGACCTGCAGGTTCGGCGGGGGGAAATCTTCGGCTTCCTCGGGCCCAACGGCGCAGGCAAGACGACGACACTGCGCATGCTCGCCACCCTGCTGCAGCCGACGTCAGGGGAAGCGACGGTGGCCGGCTGCGACCTCCGTCGCGACCCGGCGGGCGTTCGCCGTCGCATCGGGTACGTGAGTCAGGCCGGCGGCACCGACCGCCAGATCACCGGCCGGGCCGAGCTCGTATTCCAGGCGCGCGTCAACGGGATGACCAAGCGCGAAGCACAGGTACGGGCCGCCGAGCTGCTGCGCAGCGTGGAGCTTGAGGAGGCGGCGGATCGCAGAAGCGGCACCTATTCCGGCGGGCAGCGGCGCCGCCTCGACGTGGCGCTGGGCCTCGTCCACCGGCCCCCCCTGCTATTCCTGGACGAGCCGACGACCGGCCTCGACCCGCAGGCACGAGCCCATCTCTGGGACGAGGTGAGGCGCCTCCGCGAGACCGGTGTGACCGTCTTCCTCACCACGCACTACCTCGACGAGGCGGACGCGCTGTGCGACCAGCTCGCGATCATCGACCACGGCACCATCGTCGCCGAGGGCAGCCCGGCAGAGCTGAAGCGACAGGTCGCGGGCGACCTGATCACGATCGGCGTGACCGGCGACGCACCGGCGCTGCTGGCGGTTCTGGAGCGCCAGCCGTTCGTCCGCGAGGCGGCGGAACATGAAGGCACGCTGCGGCTCTACGTCGAGCGGGGGGAGTCGGCGATGCCGGCCCTGCTGCGTCTGATCGACGGCACCGGCGCCCAGATCGAGACGCTTTCCCTGACCCGCCCCAGCCTGGACGACGTCTTTCTCCGCCAGACCGGCCGCTCGCTCCGCGATCAGGCGGCCTGAACGAGGGTTCGATGATGAAGTTCTTTCGCGACACCTGGCTCCACCCGCATCACAAGCTCATCGGGGCTACCCGGGCATGAAGTTCTTTCGCGACACCTGGCTCCACCCCCAAAAAGCTCCGCAAGCTCCGCTTTCCGGGGACCCCCAACACAAGCTCTTCTGGGGTACACCGGCATGAAGTTCCTTCGCGACACCTGGCTGGTGTTCCAGCGCTACTTCAGCCTGTTCATCCACAACCCGGCGTGGGTCCTGATCGGGGTCCTGCAGCCGATCCTCTACCTGGTCCTGTTCGCTCCGCTGCTGAAATCGATCGCCGAGACGCCCGGGTTCCCCTCCGGCGGCGCCTACAACGTGTTCGTTCCCGGCCTGCTGGTGCAGCTGGGACTGTTCAGCGCCGCGGGCGTGGGCTTCGGGCTCATCTCGGACCTGCGCTTCGGGATCGTGGAGCGGCTGCGGGTGACCCCGGTGAGCCGGCTCGCGCTTCTGCTCGGTCGCTCCTTGCGCGACATTCTGACGATCGTGGTCCAGGCCCTGATCATCGTGGTCTGCTCGCTTCCCTTCGGCCTCGACATCCACCCGCTCGGCCTGGTCGTCATGCTGGCGCTCGTCGCCCTCATCGGCCTCCTCTTCAGCTCCATCTCGTACGCGCTCGCCCTGTGGCTGAAGAACGAGGACTCGTTCGCCCCCCTGACCTTCACCGCGACGCTCCCGCTCCTCCTGCTGAGCGGGGTGCTGCTGCCTCTGACGCTGGCTCCCGTCTGGCTGCAGGACATCGCCAAGGCCAACCCGCTGAGCTACGCGGTCAATGCGGGAAGGGCCATCTTCAACGACCAGGTGGCCACCAGCACGGTGCTCGAGGGAGTGGCGATCATGGCCGCGCTCGCCGTGATCGCGGTCGTGGTGGCGGCTCGCGCCATGGGCCGCGCGGTCGCCTAGGACACCGGGCCTCGGGCCGGACCTGCTCTCAGGCTCGCGGAGCAGCCCCCCGTACCAACGGGTGGCTGCCTCCCGCGGGCGTTGCGTTGAACACCCGCTCCAGCGTCTCGCTCACGGGCACGAAGATCACGTCGTCGGCGCCGACCGCGTCGAGGTCCAGCTCGACCTTCTCCTCCTCCTGCTCGCCCACCGCGCGGACCCCGAGCAGGTAGTGGCCGGACTCCAGCTCCTGATTCAGGAAGTGAGCCGGGTCGGCGACCGCGGCCATCGCGAAGAGACCGCCCGCGGTGGCCCCGGAGAGCAGGCCGAAGACCGCGAAGATCCCGACGATCGCGAAGATCCCGACGGTGTCGGTGACCGGTCCCACCAGTGGCTCGGCGAGGGTGATCAGGTAGCCGAGGACGAGGCCGACCAGCAAGCCGAGAACGCCGCCGCCCAGGATGCCGACCGAGAGGCCGATCCCGTAGCGGGCCTTGGGTGCGTCGACCGGGCGGCGAAGGTGGAGCGACGAATCCGGGTACCCCCGGTCCTGCAATCCGGCGATGGCGGCCGCGGCCGCCCTGCCGCTCGGAAAGAGCCCGATCTGCATGTCGTAGAGCTCGTGCTCGGCTTCCCGCGCGGGGACCTGGTCTGCCATCGCGTTCTCATCGTAGCTGGGCCGGGAAAGTACCGTATGCGCACAGCATGAGCGCCGGCACGACGAGAGACCCGGTCCAGCGTGCCTGGCACCGTGTCCTGGTAGCCATCCAGCCTGAGGACAACGTATCGGCGGTGATCTACGGCCAGGTGATCACGGGCGCCACGCTGGCCTCGGCGGTCGGGGAGACGAGAAGCCTCGCCGAGCTTGCCGTGGTGACCGTCACCACGATCCTCGTCTTCGCGGTCGCCGACGCCTACGCCGAAGCGATTGGCAGCCGGTTGGCGGCGGCCCGTCGCCGGCCCGCGGGTGCGGAGCAATCCTCGGTCCCCTTCCGTCCGCGGCGGGAGCTGCGCCGGGTGCTCGTCATGACCGCGGCATGTCTGCCGCCGCTGGCGGTCGTGGCGGTGGCTGAAGCTCTGGGCGCGTCGCCGGACGCCGCCTGCTACCTGGGGCTGGGCATGATCACGCTTTCGCTGATCGGCTACGGCCTCCGCTCGGCACGCCTCGCCGGTCTTCGCGCGCTGCCGCAGGTGGGTGTCGGGTTCCTCCTCGGCGGGCTCGGCGCTGCCATCATCGTGCTCAAGGCAGAGGTCCTTCATTGAACGTCCTGGATCGCTCCATCGCGGGCCTGGTGCCCATCCTGCCGCGCGCCCTGGTGGGACGGGTGGCCAGACGCTACATCGCGGGCGAGACCCTCGCCGATGCGCTGGCCGTGGTGGCGCGGCTGAGCGAGGAGGAGGGGTGCCAGGCGACCCTCGACGTGCTTGGCGAGCACGTGCGTACGGGCGCCGACGCTCGGGAGATGGCGGCCGCCTTCGAGCAGGCACTGCGGTCGATCCAGGGGCGAGGGCTGGAGTGCGGCGTCTCGGTGAAGCTGTCGTCGCTCGGGCTCGGCATCGACCCTTTGCTGTGCGCCGAGAATCTGCGGCGCGTGCTCGACGCCGCCCGTGAGGCGGGCCGCTTCTGCCGCATCGACATGGAGGAGGCGACCACCGTCGACCGCACGCTGGACCTGGTGGAGGCGGCCCGAGCCAACGGCCACCGGGTCGGGGCGGTGCTCCAGGCGCGGCTCTTCCGTACGCCCCGCGACCTGGAACGGCTGATCGCCGGCGGCATCCCGGTCCGGCTCGTGAAGGGGATCTATCTGGAGTCGCCGGAGATCGCCCACACCGGCTTTCGAGAGATTCAGCGAGCCTACCTCCTGCTCACCGAGCGTGCGATCTCGGCGGGGCTCGATCTCGCCATCGCGACCCACGACGACCGCTTGATCACCGAGGCGACGGAGCTGCTGGACCGGCGGGACCCCGGCCCCGCCCACACCGAGTTCCAGCTGCTGCTCGGCGTGCGCGAGGATGTCCGGCGCGGTCTGCGGGCGGAGGGACGGCCCGTCCGCGTCTACGTGCCCTTCGGTCGGGAGTGGCGCGCCTACTCGCTGCGCCGGCTGCGTGAGAACCCGCGCCTGGCCACGCAGATCACGAAGGCGATGGTCGGACTGCGGTAGGAGCGGGGCCGAAGACCGGGCGAGACCGGCGGCCGCTCAGGTGAGCGCGGTGCGGGCAATCCGCATCACCGAGAACTGCATCGGGAGGCCGGTGCCGAGGAGCGCCGCCACCGGAGGCACGATCCACGCGTAGCCGGTGGACTGGTGCCGGAACACCGCGATGTAGGCGATGCACCCGAGCACGACCAGGACCCAGATGCCGGCGTTGAGGCTGAACCAGCGGACCACCGTGCGCCGCTTCTCGGCGGGCTCGGGCCGTGCCAGCCCCGGCACCAGCAACCTGCTGAAAAGGAAGTACTCCGCCGCCCCGCACGCCAGGAAGGTGAGGATCCCGGCGACCAGGTAGGGAACGATCAGGGCCGCTAGCTGGTGGCGGGGTGCGCCTTCAGGCAGCGCGTGCAGACGCGGGCCCGCACCACCCGGCCGCCGATCTCGACCCGGCCGACCTGCAGGTTCGGCAGGAACCGCCGGTTGGTGCGGCGCTTGGAGTGGCTGACGTTGTTTCCGTACTGCGGACCCTTGCCGCAGATCTCGCACTTTTTGGACATATTCGAGCTCTTCCTTGAGGGGATTCGGGGCTTCCCCCCGAATGCTGGGCAATCACCGGATTTCGTGATATGGCCGGCGGGGAATTGTACCATTGCGGGTCGTCATGTCTCTCGGCATCAGCGACCAGCGCTCCGCGGTCGCCGTTCGCGCGGACCGCGAGCGGGGCCGTCTGGAGGTCCTGGAACCGGCGGTGGCCGCGGTCGCCGGCCATGCCGCCATCAACTGTTATGGCGTGATGGGGATGGCGGCGCGGAATCTGCGCGACGGCGTGTTCACGCTGGTCCGGCGCGAAAACATGCATCGGGGCGTCGAGATCCGCCGTCTGCCAGAGGGTCTCGTGATCGACCTCTACGTCGTCGTCCAGTACGGGACGCGGATCCAGGAGGTGGCGCACAACCTTCAGGAGACGGTCAAGTTCGCACTCGAGCGCGCGGTGCAGGTCCCGGTGATCGAGGTCAACGTGACGGTGCAGGGGGTCCACGAGGATCGCGCAGCCAGCTAGCCCCGGCGACCAGCTGGTCGACGGGCAACTTCTGAAACGGGCGCTGCTCGGCAGTCTGCGGTGGTTGAGCGCGCACCAGGACGAGGTCAACAACCTCAACGTGTTCCCGGTGCCGGACGGCGACACCGGGACCAACATGCTGCTCACCCTGCAGTCCGCGGTTGAGGACATCCGGGAGTCGCCGGCCACCGAGGTCGGACGCGTGGCTCGCATCGCCGCCCACGGCAGTCTGATGGGCGCTCGCGGCAACTCCGGGGTAATCCTCTCCCAGATCTTCCGTGGCTTCGCCAACGCCGCTCAGGGAAAGGCGGCACTGACGCCGGCCGACCTCGGCACCGCGTTCGAGGAGGCCGCCAACGCCGCCTACCGGGCGGTCAACAAGCCGACCGAGGGAACCATCCTCACCGTCGCCCGCGAGGCGGGTCGCGCCGCCGTCACCGCCGGGCGCGCGGGCGGCGCCACCCGCCAGAGCGTGCTGCTGGCCGCCGCCGGCGCCGCGCGGCAGGCGGTGGAGCGGACCCCGACCCAGCTCCGGATCCTCCGCGAGGCGGGGGTTGTCGATGCCGGCGGCTTCGGACTCCAGCTGATGCTGGAGGGCATGCTGCGTTCCGTGGAGGGCGAACCGGTGCCGGTCTCCGATCGCGAGCGGCACCCGGCCGCGCAGGCGGTGCTCGACCTTCCGGAGGAGGGCTGGGGTTACTGCACCGAGTTCCTGATCCTGGGCCAGGGTCTCGACGTCGACCGGCTCCGGGACGAGATCGAGGCTCAGGGCAACTCGGTGCTGGTGGTCGGGGACCAAGAGCTGGTCAAGGTGCACGTGCACACCGACGATCCGTCCCGGGTGATCTCGCTCGCCTCCGGCCATGGCCGCGTCGACCGGCTCAACGTCGGGGACATGTCCTCGCAGCACCGCCGGATCCGGGAAGAGGCGGCCGGCGGACCGTCGTCAGGTCAGGCGGCACCGGCCGCGCCCGCGGCACCGGCGCCGGCCGAGGGTGCCAACGGGACCAGGCGCGCCCGCCCGGCGCGCGAGAACGGCATCGGTCTGGTCGCGGTGGTCGCGGGGCAGGGCCTGATCGACATCTTCCAGAGCCTGGGGGTGGACGCCGTCGTCAAGGGTGGCCAGAGCATGAATCCCTCGACCCAGGAGATCCTCGCCGCGATCGAGGAGGCGCCCTACGAAGAGGTGCTCCTGCTTCCCAACAACAAGAACGTGGTGCTGGCCGCCAACCAGGCCCGGGGCCTGACCAAGAAGCGTCTCGAGGTGCTGGAGACGGTGACCATGCCACAGGGCATCTCGGCGCTGATCGCGTTCAACCCGACGCTCGACCTGGCCGCCAACGAGGCAGCCATGAAGGAGGCGACGGAGCGGATCCAGACGATCGAGGTGACCCACGCCGTGCGGGACACCAAGGCCGACGGGAAGCGGGTGCGCAAGGGGGACGTGATCGCGCTCGTCAACGACCGGCTCCGGGAGTCGGGCGACGACTACGCCGGGGTGGTGCAGAAGGCGCTCGCGGGCTTGCAGCCGGAGGAGTACGAGCTGGTCACCGTCTACCGCGGCGACGACGTCAGCGAGGAAGAGGCGAAGACGCTGGGGTCGGCGATCCACGACTCCTATCCCGACCTCGAGGTCGATCTCCAGGCGGGCGGGCAGCACCATTACCCCTTCATCCTCTCGGTCGAATAGGTCCTGGCGCCGGTGCCTGCTGATCGGCCTGGGCCACGGCGGCTGCACGATCATCACCATCCTGCTGGTGCTGGCTCTCTGGCGGGGCTGGGGAGGCTTCGGATGGCTGGAGGCTCTGGGATTCGCGACCGGCATGTGGGGCGTCTGGCTGCAGGCGCTCGAGAGTCACTGGAACTGGCCGATCCAGCTGGTTTCGAGCGCCGTCTACGTGTTCGTCTTCTTCGGAGCGCGCCTCTACGCGGACACCACCGAGAACCTGATCGACGTCGTCCTCTACGGCCTCGGGTGGTACTGGTGGCTGCTGGGTGGGGAACGGCACCAGCGGTTGGAGATCGCGCACCTGACCTGGCGGCTGGCGTGGATCCTGATCGCCATCGGCGTGGTGGGTTCGATGGTGCTGATCGCGGTGCTGATCCAGGTCCACGACTCGGCGCCTCTGCTCGATGCCACGACCACCGTGGCCTCGCTGATCGCCACGTTCATGATGGGGCGGAAGCTGCTCGAGTCCTGGTGGCTCTGGATCGTCGTCAATCTGGTCTACATCGTGCTGTACGTGGTTCGCGACCTCGACCTGACGGCGGTGCTGTACCTGCTGTTCGCGATCTTCAGCGTCGCGGGCCTGCTGGGCTGGAAGCGCATCGAGCGCGCCCGGGCGCTGGAGTCGGGGGGCGCGGCGCAGGAAGCTTTGACGTGAGCCCCCCGCTGGGGAACGCGAGGTGAGCCGCCGGCGCTCGCTCGCGGTGCCCGAGTTCGAAGAGCGGGTCCGTGAGACGTTTATCGAGGGCGGCCGCCTGACGCTGCCCGCCAAGCGAAAGAAGCGTCTGGTCGTGCTGCGGTGGGCAGCCGATATGTTCCGGCCCGCCGAGCGCTACCCGGAAACGGTGGTCAACCGGGTCCTGGGTCGCTACTACGAGGACGTCGCGACGCTGCGCCGGATGCTGGTCGACGAAGAGTTCCTCCAGCGCCGAGCCGGGGTCTACTGGCGCACCGGCACCCTGCCCCCCGAGTAGCGGGCGCTCTCGCCCGCACCCCGTCAAAACAGGGCGTTGGTGCACCAATCGCCTTCTTTGAGCAGCGGGAGTGGGGTGTTGGTGCACCAACCGCCCTCTTTCCGCAATGCCGTTGCATTAGGCCCTTGACGGGGAGGGTTGGCTGAGGTGTCCGGCTCGCGCGATTCGCCGATTGCCGACACTCGGCGGATTCCGATCGGGCGACGACCCCAGGGCATCCGAATATCACCCGGATTTACCTTTCGCTAGCACTCTGGGGTTATTCGGGCTCGGATGACACCCTTTTGCTACCACTAGTGCGTGAATCGGAGGTAATCGGGCCGTGGATTAGGTCGTTTCTGCAGAAACCGTCGCTATCTCCGACCCGAAAAGAGCGGAATGTGCAGAAACGGCCCTGAGGCTGCCGACCCATAAGGCTTCGAGGACGCTGAGCTCCTGAGGCACCGAGGCACCCCGGCGCTGCGCGCGAATTCCCCCCGCGACGCCCTTAAAGCAACGGCATTGCCCTCTTTCCGCGCTCGGGGTGGGCGCTCGGTGCACCAACGGCGGCGGTGGTGCCGCCGGAGGTCAGCTCTCGAACGTCGCCTCGAGCGTGATCTCGGGGACGCCCTTCAGCGCCTGCGAGACCGGGCACCCGGCCTTCGCCTCGGCGGCGGCTGCCTTGAACGCCTCCTCGTCGAGCCCGGGGACCCTGCCTGCCACGGTCAGCTGGATCTTGGTGATGCCGGTACCGGGCTGGAAGGTAACCGTCGAGCTGGTGGTGAGCCGCTCCGGCGGATGACCGGCGTTCCCGAGACCGAACGAGAGCGCCATCGCGAAGCAGCTCGCGTGGGCCGCGGCGATCAGCTCCTCCGGACTGGTACCGCTCTCGCGAGACTCGGCGCGCGCCTTCCAGGTCAGCGGGAGCTCGAACGCGTCGCTCGCCGCCTTCGTGATGCCGCTGCCGGTTGCCAGCGGGCCCTGCCAAACCGTCGTCGCGTGAGAGTCGATGGCCATCCGGAAACCTCCTCGAGAACGGGTGGTGACGGCACGATGCGCCAGCCTCCATGATGCGGCAGCCGTCCCCGCGACCGCGTAGGATCCCTCTTCGTCCAATGTTGGTTTGAGCCCGTCCCCCCGTCCTGCGCAGCGGTTCGGCAGCGAACCGTCTGGTGCCGGCCGGGAGTGGGTGTGCTCGCCATCACCGAATGGCGCAAGACCCTCCCGACGACCGCTGCGTGCCCACTCTGGTTTCGGAGCCTTGCGCCTTGCCGTCTTTCGCCCCTGCCCGTTCACTCCCCGCCGGCGACGCTCGCCGTGGCGCGTTCGCGCACAACCTCACGCTGCACGCCGGCTCCACCACGCTCCTGCGGGAGGCGACGTTCTCGGTGCAGGGAGGACGTCAGGTGGCCCTGGTCGGACGCAACGGCAGCGGCAAGTCGACACTGCTTTCGACGCTGGAGGCGCTCTCGCGAACCGGGTCGCCGCCCCCCGGGGTGACGCTGCAGGGAGAGCTTCGCCTGGCGCCGGGACTGACTGTCGGGTACCTGTCCCAGAGCCCGCAGCTCGCCCATCCGGGATCGGTGACCGGCTACCTGGACGCACACGGGGGGCCGGCCGCGCAGGCGTCGGCCGTCTACCGGGACCTCGCCGATCGCGTCGCCGCGGGTGCCACCGACGAGCCGACCCTGGCCGCCTACGGCGAAGTGCTGGAAGAGATGGAGCGGATCGACGGCTGGGGTCACGAGGCCCGGCGGGAAGAGGTCCTGCGCGGGCTGGGACTGGACGCGGGGCTGCTCGAGCGGCCGCTCGCCACACTTTCCGGGGGTGAGGCGACGCGGGTCGCGCTCTCAGGGCTCCTCCTCGCCGACCACGAGCTGCTCCTGCTGGACGAGCCGTCCAACAACCTCGACGCCGGCGCTCGCGACTACCTCGCCCGGTGGCTCGAACAGTCGCCGGCGGCCATCCTCCTGGTCTCCCACGACCGCGAGCTCCTCGACCGCGCGACCGAGATCCTGGAGATCGAGGAGGGGACGGGGCGGGTGCTGCTGTTCGGCGGGGGGTACGAAGCCTTCGAGGCTGACCGCCGCGCAGCTCTCGACCAGCGCCGTCAGGCGTACGAGGAGCAGGAGCGGCGGCGGAGCCGCCTGGCGCGATCGGCGGGGCTCCTCGCGGACAGGGCGCAATCGTTCCAGTCGCGATCGCAGAACGACTTCTACCGTGGCAAGAGCGCCAAGGTGGCCCGCGCCGCCACCGCGCAGGCGACCCGAATCGAGCGCGAGCTGCGCACTTTGGAGGAGCCGGACCTGCCCGCGCAGCCACGTTTCACCGTGGTTCAGCCCGCGCTCACGAGCGGGACGCTGCTCCGCCTCGAGGAGGTGCGGCTGGAGCGGGGGCGGAGGGTGCTCGCTTCGGATCTCTCACTCGCCATCGGCGCGCGGGAGCGGGTGGCGGTGGTCGGCCCCAACGGGAGCGGAAAGTCGACCCTGCTGGCGGTGCTCGGCGGCAGGCCTCCGGCGTCGGGACGCGTCTGGCGCAACCCCGAGGTGCGCCTGGGAATCCTGCCCCAGGTGGTGGTCCCCGAGACGGGAGGGGCCAGCGTCCTGGACCATGTGGCCGCGGTGGTCGACCTACCCCTCGACGAGCTTCGACCGCTGCTCGGCAAGGTGCTCTTCAGCGACGTTGCGCGGCGGAGGGCGGCCGACCAGTCGGAAGGAGAGCTGCGGCGGGCGGTCCTCGCCGGTCTGTTCGCCGGTGGCCCCGACCTGATCCTCCTCGACGAGCCGACCAATCATCTCGACCTGGCCACCATCGACCTGCTGGAGGAGGCGCTCGACGAGTTCACAGGGGCGGTGGTGGCGATCTCACACGACGAGCGATTCCTGAACCGCCTGAGCCCGGCGCGAACGCTCGATTCCGGCGCCGGCTGGCGGTGGCGGGTGGGAGGCTGAGGCCGGGTTCCCTATGCTGGGCGTATCGAGGCGATGGCACGGGGCGGCCGCATCGGCGCCGGTAACGGGGACGAATGGTCGCTGCTGGTACCCATCCTGCGCGCGCAGGCGGCGGCGCCCCTGATCGACATCGGAGACGCGCTTGTGGGCCGGACCGGGAGTCGGGGGTACGTGCTCGGCCTGGTCGAGGTGCCCCCTCGGGGAGCGGGGCGGATCGCGGTGTCGATCCAGGAACGTCAGCGCGACCTGCTCCGCTGGATCGCTGCCGCCGACGCGGCCGCCCCCGACCGGCCGCAGGGCGCACCCCGCCTGGGCGTCCTGGTTCGGGTGGCCCATGAAGTCGCGCTCGGCCTGCGGGAGGCGATCTACGAAAACGGCAGCGACGTGGTCGTCATCGAGTGGCCGGGGCCGGGCAGCCGGCGCCCCCGGACCCTGGGGCGGGTGCTCCGGGACCTGGCCCAGGAACCGCCCGCCAACCTGCTGCTGGTGCGGCCCGGGCGGGGCGGAACCGAGGCCCGGCCCCGGATCGTGGTGCCGGTCCGCGGCGGCGCCAACGCCATCTTCGCGGTCCGGGTGGGCGCGGCTCTGGCAGAGCACTGGCAGGGGGAGATGACGGTCCTGCACGTGTTCGGGCCGGACGACCATCCCGCTCGGCTGGAGCACGAGCGGATGGTGGTGGCGCGGTTGCTCGACGAGGCGGGGCACCCCAAGGCGGTGGTGCGCGAACGGCAGTCTCGCGACGTGCCGGGAACCATCCTCGAGGAGTCGATCGGCCACGGGACGGTGATCCTGGGCTCGCTGGCGGAAGCCGATCGGCCGACGGTCCTGGTCTCGCCGCGGCTGACCAGCATGATCCGCGAGCTCAGCGGCACCGTGATCCTGGTCCGCACCGTCGCGTCGCTCCGCCCCTCCTGAGGGGCCGAGCTCTCTCAGATCAAGCGGCGCAAACGGAAGATCGTGAGCATGACACCGACGCTGAGTGCCATCACCCCAACCCCGATCAGGAATGCCTGGGGGGTGGTGAGGTGCCCGACCTCGAATCCGAAGTTCATGCCGAAGAACCCGGTCAGGAAGGTCAGCGGCAGGAATACCGAAGCCACCACCGTGAGCTGTGCCATCGTGCCGTTGAGCCGGTTCGAAACGGTCGACAGGTAGACGTCCATGGCGCCGCTGATCAGGTCTCGCAAGGAGTCGGACACCTCGTACTGACGGACGACCTGCTCGTAGATCGAACGGAAGGCGGTGTCGATCTCCGCCGATCGATCCATCCGGACCATGTAGAGCAGCAGCCTCTGGAAGACATCGAGCTGAGCGCCGAGCGTCGTGTGCAGGCCCGCGACCTCGTGCCTCAGCCGGTAGAGCGCACGCAGCACGTCAGGGCTGGGTTTCGCGAGGATCGCGTCCTCCAGCTTGTCGATCGCCTTGTCGATCGTCTCCAGGGCCTGGAACCCGGAATCCACGAAGGTGTCGATGACGAGCGCGCTGATGAGGCCGCCGGGCGCTCCCCGCTCGGGGTCCTCGAGGCGCGCGCGGACCTCGTCCAGGGCGGGGATCTCCCGGCGGTGCACGGTGACGATGAGATTCCGACCCAGGAAGATGCTCAGGGGTATCAGTCGCAATCGATGCCCGGGGGACCAGGTCGCGGTGATCAGCGTCATGGTCAGGAAGGAGCCGAAACTGGCGACCGCGGGTCGCTGGTGACTGCCCTGGTAGGTGGACAACGCCAGGCTGTGCCATCCGAGAGCGTCCTGCGGCACCTTCAGCTCTTCATCGGTCGGCTGGTCGAGTTCCAGCCACTTTTCCGGACCCTTGCTCGCCCCCCTGCAGCGCCTCGGTGACCTGGTCGTCGGTGGGGTCGTTGACGACCTGCGTCCCCGCGATCAGCCAGCGCATCGGCCCAGCGCCCAGGCGAGAAAGCTCTGGATGTCGACCTGCTCGTCGACCACTTTGGAGATCGGCTTGCCCTGCCCGTGCCCGGCCCGCGACTCGACCCGCAGGAGCACGGTCCCGTCGGGGTTCGCCTGCTCCAACCGGGCCGCCATCTTGCGTGCGTGCATGCCGTCCACGCGCGAATCCTCCTCGCCGGTGGTGAGCAGGATCGGCGGGTAGCGAGCACCGTCCCGCACGTGGTGGTAGGGACTGTAGGCGTAGAGCCACTCGAAGCCTTCGGGCTCGTCCGCGCTGCCGTACTCGGCAGCCCACAGGCGCGCGACCTTGAACCGCTCGTACCGGATCATGTCGAGCAGCGCGACCTGGCAGACGACGGCGCCGAAGAGGTCGGGCCGCTGCGTCATGGCAGCGCCGACCAGGAGCCCGCCGTTGCTGCCGCCCGTGATCCCCAGCCGGCCCGGCGTGGTCAGGCCGGCGTCGATCAACCACCGGGCGGCGGCCAGGAAGTCGTCGAACACGTGCTGCTTCTGGTCCAGCATCCCGGCCCGGTGCCAGGCCTCGCCGAACTCGCCGCCGCCGCGCAGGTTGGCGAGGCAGAAGAGGCCGCCCGACTCCAGGAACGGGACCAGGGTGGGCGACCAGGCGGGGACGCGGGCGACGTTGAACCCGCCGTATCCGGTGAGCCACGCCGTCCCCGATCCCTCGCTGCGTCCGACCAGGAACATGGGGATCCGGGTGCCGTCGGCGGAGCGGTACCAAACCTGCCGGACCGGGTACCTCTCGGGGTCGAAACCCGGGGGCAGAGGGAGCGCGTCCACCACCTCGCCGCCGAGCGAGACGGTGCGGGGCGGGAGGGCGAAGCTTTCGATGGTGAGGAAGGCGCCCGCCGTCTGGGGGTCGGCGCCGAGCCCGGTCACCGTCGAGTGGGGCGGAAGCGGGACCGCCCTCCGGGGCGCGCCGTCCGGGTCGCACAGCGTGACCACCGAGGACACGTCGCGCAGGTGCTGCACCACCAGCCCGTCCCGGTGCACGCCGGCGCTCACCAGGGTGGCCTCACCTTCGGGAACCAGGGTGGTCCACTGCTCGGGCGCCGGGCGGTCGGGGTCGATCTCCACGAGACGGAAGCGGGGCGCCTCGAGGTTGGTCAGGGCGAGGAGCCGGTCCCCGGCGAACCAGGGCTCGAGCAGGTTTTCGGGGCCGTCGAAGACGGCGGTGAAGGGGCCTCTGGCGTCGCGCAGGTGGACGGAGGTGCGCTGCCAGCCGTGCGCCACCACCACCACCGTCCACCGCCCGGAGCGGGAGATCGAGAGCATGGCCGGGTAGGCGGTCTGCTCGAGGCCGTCGCCGAAGATCTCCTCGTCCTGGTCGGCGTCGGTGTCGAGGAGGTGGCGCCACACGCGGCGGTCGTACAGGGCGCGTTCGGGGTGGGCGGGGTCGGGTTCCGGGTACCGCGTGTACAGGATGGCCCTCAGATCGGGCTCGAAGGCGACCGTGGCGAGCTTGCAGTGCGGGATGCGATCCGTCAGCAAGCCGCCGTCTGCGACCCGCAGCAGATGGAGTGTCGAGTCCTCGCTGCCGTCCAGAGAGAGGCCGTAACAGAGGACGGAGCCGTCGGGCGAGACGTGCCACCAGTCGAGCGCGGTGGTGCCCTGGCCGGGATCGACCAGCTTGCGTTCGGTTCCGGCTTCGGCGACCCAGACCGCCGGCTGGTCCCGCCCGGGCTCGCGCCGGGTGAAGAAGCGCCGCGCACCGCGGGGGACGCTGCGTCCCAGCGAGCCGCCGCCCAGCGACTCCTCGATCCGCTGCCGGAGCGCCTCCCGGCCGGGCAGCGAGGTCAGCTTCGCCCGTGCCAGGTGGTCCTGTTCCTCTGTCCACGCCCGGGCCCGCGGCGAGGCGGCGTCTTCGAGCCAGCGGAAGGGGTCGGACACGCGGACGCCGTGCAGCGTCTCGACCACGGTATCGGTCTCCTCCATGCCCCTCAGTCTGACCGGTCGCGAGATTGCGTTCTCGCGTGAAACCCGAGGTATGGAGGGGACCAGAGGGCGGCCTTCGCGCGAAAACGGGGGTGGGGCGCCGGACGGACGGCAGACAATGTGCGCCAACTCGGGTCAACGCGCAGGCGGCCGGTTACCATGCATTGGTGCCGCGCCGGCGCCAGGGCGGACAGAGCATGGTCGAGTTCGCCTTCGTCGTGATCCCGTTCCTGTTCGCCCTGCTGGGTGCGCTGACGGCCGGTCTCAACGCCTTCGAACGCGAGGTCGCGGAGGCCGCCGCCTCCACCGGCGTCCAGCTCGCGGCGACCACCGCGATGCCCTCCGACCCCACCCAGGACGACCTCAGCGCCGGCGTCGGGCCCACGCTTCAGCTCCTGGCACCGGCCATGCTGGGCACGACCGTCGCCGCCATGCCACCGGGCGAGACGTGCCCCGCGCTGAGCGCGATTCCGGCCGGCACCGTCGATGTCTGCGTCTGGCTCGACCCCGCGGTCCGGAACGCCGAGGGCCGTCCGGCGCTGGTGGCCGAGACCATCCGTGGTCACCCGGCGACGCTGATCCCCGGTTTCGGGCAGCTGCTTCCGAACACGCTCGACCTGACCCTGGAGTGCTACGGAGTGACGTATCAGCCATGAGGGGTCCGTCGCGCGCGCGGCAGGGCGGGCAGGCGCTGGTCGAGACCGCTCTCACCATCCCCGTCCTCTTCATCCTGCTGCTCGGCTTCTACGAGGTGTCGCTGGTCGTGCAGTCCGACCTCGACCTCCGGACCGCGGTCGGGCTGGCGGCGGCGGCCGCCGCCACCGCGCCGGCGAACGACCCGCGCGCCGCGACGCAGTACGCCCAGGCGACGTTCCAGAACACGGTCAAGCACTTCGACCTGCTGGATCAGCCGTCGCTGGTCTGCGTGGGGCCGTACGCCGCCGGCGACACCGTCACCTGCAGCGGCCAGGCCACCCTCGGACTCTCGGGAACCCCGTTCGCGGCGATCTCGCCGTCCGTCGAACTGAGCGCCACCGCGCAGGCGCATATCTCCGCGTACCGGGCGCAGGAGCCGCCGGGTTCCCCATGAGACCTCTCGACCCCGCGCGGCGCCCCGGCCAGTCGGGCCAGACGCTGGTCATGTTCGCGCTCGTGCTGATGCTGGTGCTGGTGGTCCTGCTGGCGCTGGTCGTCGACCTGGCCGCCGTCGTCACCGCCTACGACCGGGCCGCGTTGGCCGCCACCGTCGGCGCGCAGGCCGGGGCCACCGCCGTCGACACCGACACCTACTACCGGACCGGCCGCCGGCAGCTGCTGCCCGGCCAGGCGCAGGCGCTCTGTCGGACGGCGGTGAACCTGCCGGCCCAGCCGACCTGCGCGGTCTCCGGGGACACGGTCACCGTCACCGTCACGCAATCGGTGGCGCTTCCCCTCACGCTGCTCGGTGCGTCGGTCCCGATCTCGGTCACCCGCCGGGCCACCGGCGTGTTCGGGGGCCGCACACCGGAACCCACCGCCGGTGGTGGCGGAGGGGGATGAGCCCGCCGGCAGCCGACCGCGCTTCCGCCGAAGGCCGATCCTGAAGAGCGATGGCCGCATCTGCTCGTGTGGGGGCCACCATCACCCCACGAACCGCGCTGGCCGAGGTGCCGCGGATCGGTCCCCGCGGGGCTGCGCTGCTCCGCCGGCTCGGCCTCGAAACCGTGGAGGACCTGCTGCTCGACCTACCGCGCAAGGTCGAGCAGTTCGTCGACGCGGGGGAGGAACGCTGGCTTGCCGACGGCGAGCGGGCGCGGGTGGAGGGCACGATCGCGCAGGTCAACGCCCGCGTCGTACGAGCCCGGACCGGGCGCCGGTTGCCGATGACGGCCATGGACGTCGACGCCGACGGCGGTGGACGGCTGCACGTGACCTGGTTCAACCAGGACTACCTCGCCCGGCAGTTCCGGGTCGGCGACCGCATCGCCATCGCCGGGGTCGTTCGCTACCGCGGCAACCACGGCCCGGAGATGGCGAACCCGGACTGGGAGCGTGCGCCTGCCGGCCGCCCTCTGCCGGAGCAGGTGGGGGGCGTCCAGCCGATCTACGGGCTCACCCAGGACCTGACCCAGAAGCGGCTCCGGGGCTGGGTCGAAGGGCTGCTCGAGCACGCCGACCAGATCGATGACCCGATCCCCGGGTGGATGCGAGAGCGGTTCGAGCTGCTCCCTTTGGGAGACACGCTCCGCCTCGCCCACCAGCCCGAGTCGGAGAAGGACCTGGCGCGTGCGGTGGCCCGGATGGAGCACGCGGAGCTGATCGAGCTTCAGCTGGCGTTCGCGATCTCGCGGCGAGCTCGTGAGCAGGAGCGCGCGGCCTCCATCCCGTATCGCCAGGAGGTCATCGACCGCTTCAAGGAAAGCCTCCCCTTCGAGCTCACCCGCCCGCAGAAGCAGGCGATCTGGGACGTCTACCAGGACCTCGAACACGAGCGCCCGATGAACCGGATGCTCGACGGCGACGTGGGCTCTGGCAAGACCGCGGTCGCCGCGGCCGCGGTGGCGATGGCGGGCGCCGCCGGGCACCAATCGGTCCTGCTCGCGCCGACCGAGATCCTGGCCCGTCAGCACCTGGCCAAGTGCCGCGGCTACCTCGAGCACGGGTTCGCCGACCTTCGCGTGGACCTCCTGATCTCAGGTCTGCCGGCGGCGGAGAGGCGGCGGGTGCGGACCGCCGCCGCCTCCGGCCATTCGATCCTGGTGGTCGGGACGCACGCGCTGCTGGAGGACGAGGTGCAGTTCCAGAACCTGGGGCTCGCCATCGTAGACGAGCAGCACCGGTTCGGCACTCACCAGCGGGAATTGCTCCGCGGCAAGCTGGGTCACCTCCGCCCGCATGTGCTGGCCCTGACCGCGACGCCGATCCCGCGCTCCCTCGCCCTCGCCTACTACGGGGAGATGGACGTGTCGGTGATCGACGAGCTGCCCTCGGGCCGGGTCCCGGTCGTGACGCGGGTGCTGCAGCAAGACAAGGAGGCGTTCGGGCTGATTCGGGCCGAGGTCGAGCAGGGTCACCAGGCGTTCGTCATCTGCCCTCTGATCGAAGGCTCGGAGACCTCCACCGGGCGAGCGGCGACAGAGGAGTTCGAGCGGCTGCGGACCGAGATCTTCCCGGACCTCCGCGTGGCTCTGGTCCATGGGCGGGTCCGGAACAAGGAAGAGGTGATGCAGCAGTTCCGCGACGGAGCCGCCGACATCCTGGTCGCGACCTCGGTGATCGAGGTGGGAGTCGACGTCCCGGGCGCCACGGTGATCCTGATCGAGGGTGCGGAGCACTTCGGGCTGGCGCAGCTCCATCAGTTTCGGGGGCGGGTCGGGCGGTCTGATCTGCAGTCCTACTGCCTGCTCTTGCCCGACCAGAAGTCGGAGAAGGTGACGCAGCGGCTGGAGCTCATGGAACAGGTCAAGGACGGGTTCCGCCTGGCGGAGGCCGATCTGCAGATCCGCGGGCCGGGCGAGCTGATCGGTACTCGGCAGCACGGCGACCCCGACGAGCTGATGCGGGCGATGGCGAATCCCCGGCTGCTGAGCGAGGTGCAGGCGGCGATCGCCGAACTTCTGGAGCGGGACCCCGGGCTGCGATCCGTCCCCGTCCTCGCCGCCCGTGCCCGCGCCCGGCTGGAGCAGACCACGATCAACTGACGGGGTGTTCACGCTGGCGCGAGGGCTTCGCGCACCGGCGTTAGGGGCCGTGCGTGCCGGTGGGGGGGCGCGCATCTGTCTTACTCGGGGCGGCTCGCGCCCCCTGGACCCCCCGCGGCACTCGCCGCGGAACCCTGCCGGCCGGCGGTCCCGGGTGCTCTCGCGAGGTCGGCGAGGGGCTTGCTTTGGGCTGGCGCCCAAGGCTGACGCGCCCGCTGGGTGCGAGACGGCCCGGCGAGACCCGGGTTGCCGCGTGCGAAAGGGTCGTTTGCCGGCAAAGGGCGGGGGGGCGTGTGCACACTCGCGGGCATGGAGACGCGCACCACCCCGAGCCCGGCGAGCCTGTTGCGGGAGTTGATCCGCTTCGACACCACCAACCCTCCCGGCAGCGAGGGTGCCTGCCTGGACCACCTCCGCCGCCTGTTCGCCGAGCGTGGGGTGGAAGGGACGATTCTGGCCGCCGACCCCGCCCGCCCCAACCTGGTGGTCCGTGTCTCCGGACGTGGCGAGGCGCCTCCTCTCCTCCTGCAGGGTCATGTCGACGTGGTCTCCACGGTGGGTCAAAAGTGGGCTCACCCTCCCTTCGGCGGCGATCAGGACGAGGGAGTGATCTGGGGGCGTGGGGCGCTCGACATGAAGGGCGGCGTGGCTATGATCGCGACCTCCGTGCTGCGGGCACTGGACCAGGGGACCGCGCCGGCGGGCGACTTGATCCTCGCCTTTGTGGCGGACGAAGAGGCGGGGGGCCGCTACGGCGCCGGGTACCTGGCGGACGAGCACCCAGCACTCTTCGAAGGCGTCCGCCACGGTCTCGGCGAGGGAGGGGGGGTCCGCCAGGAGGTCGCCGGCGTCGTGGCCTACCCGATCATGGCCGCCGAGAAGCGAGTGGTCAGGATCGGTCTGACCATTCACGGCCCCGGCGGGCATGGGTCACGCGTTCACCGCGGAGGCACCATGGCGCGGCTCGGGCGCGTGCTGACGGCGCTCGACGTGGCGCGCCTGCCGCTGCACGTGGACCCCATCGTGGAGCGCCTGATTCGGACGTACGCCGAGCGTGGTGACCCGGCAGTCGCGCCGGTCCTGCTCCAGCTGCTCGACCCGGAAACCGCCGAGGAGGCCATCGACGAGCTTGGGAGGCAGGCCATCACGTTGAACCCCATCCTGCACAACACCGCAAACGTGACCGTCCTGCACGCCGGCACCAAGGACAACGTGATCCCGGCCCGCGCCGACCTGGTGCTCGACGTTCGGGTCCTGCCCCGAAGCTCTACCGAGGAGGTCGTCTCCGAGATTCGGCAGGTGGTGGGGGAGGAGCCGGAGCTGACCGTCCTGCAGGACAGCCCCGCCGGGCAGGCGCCCCGGCTCGACGCGTGCTTCGAGCTCCTGGGACGGATCGTGGAGGAATTGGACGCGGGCTCGGTCGCGGTCCCCACGATGCTGGCCGGCGGCACCGACGCTCGCCACTTCGCACGGCTCGGGATCCAGGGCTACGGCTACCTTCCACTCGATCTGCGCGGGGACTTCCCGATCGACACCATCCACGCGGCCGACGAACGCGTCCCTGCCTCAGCGCTCGAGTTCGGCACCCGGGCGCTGAGCGCGGTGTACGAGCGCTACCGGGGCTGACGGAACTGCTCGCCCGGGACGCCGCGTCTGCGAGCGGGCCCTTTGCCGGCGAATGGCCGCGAAAAGCGGTTCGTGAACGGCCGCTTGCCGGCAAACGGCTATTTCTGGCCGGCTCGTGCCTCCCAGGCCTCGCGCAGGGCGGCGGCGAAGACCTCCCGTGGCTGGGCTCCGCTCATCGCGTACCTCCGGTCGAGCACGAAGAACGGCACCCCCTGAGCGCCGAACTGCGCCGCCAGCGCCTCCTCCTCGCGGACCTCGTCCGTGAACCGATCGCCGCCCAGGACCTCGACGATCTCGGCCTCCGGCACGCCGACCTCGGTGAGCAGGGCGGTCAGCGTCCCGGGGTCTCCGATCGAGATCCCCTCGGTGAAGTGGGCCCGGAACAAGCGCTCCACCGCCTCCGACTCCAGCCCGTGCCCGGCGGCGAGGCGTGTCAGCCGGTGGGCGTCGAACGTGTTCGCCGGCAGCGCCCGATCCAGGTGGTACTCCAGCCCTTCGGCGGCCGCCAGCCGGGTCAGGCGGGTCTGGCCCTCCTCGGCCTGCTCACGGGTCATCCCGTACTTTGCCATCAGCCGCTCGAGAGGGTCGCCCTCGACCTCCTGGGGCGCGTTCGGGTCCAGCTCGAAGCTGCGCCAGGTGATCGTCACCTCGTCCTTGCTCTCGAATTCGTCCAGCGCGTGCTCGAGGCGGCGCTTGCCCAGATAGCACCAGGGGCAGACGACGTCCGACCAGATCTCGATATTCATCCCAACGTCTGAACCATCTGCTGCCCGCCGTTCGTCCACGACTACACTTGCCGTCCGGTGAGGAGCAGGAGGGGCCGGTGAAGGTCCTGGCGACGTACAACATCAAGGGAGGCGTCGGGAAGACCTCGGCGGCGGTGAACCTGGCCTACCTCGCCGCGGGCGCCGGTGAGAGGACGCTGCTGTGGGATCTCGATCCGCAGAGCGCGGCTACCTACCTGTTCAAGCTCCGCCCGGCGGTGAAGGGCGGCGGAAAGTCGCTGATCACGGGCAAGCGGGAGCTCGACGACGTCCTCCAGGCGAGCGAGTTCAAACGGCTCGACGTCGTGCCGGCGGACTTCCGGTACCGGTCGATGGACCTCGCCCTGGACGCGGCGAAGAAGTCCACGCAGCGGCTGAGGCGCCTGCTCGACCCGCTGGCCGATGACTACGACCTGGTCGTCCTCGACTGCCCGCCGAGCGTCTCCCTGGTCTCCGAGAACGTGCTCCACGCGGCCGACCTGCTGGTCGTTCCGCTGATCCCGAGTCCCCTCTCGGTCCGCACCCTGGAGCAGCTTCGCGCGTTCGTCGCCGAAGCGTCCCCACCGCACCCACGGCTGCTCGCCTTCTTCTCGATGGTGGATCGGCGCCGCCGTCTGCATCGGGAGACGGTGGAGCGGATGGTCCACCAAGACGATGTGGCGGCGGCGGTCGTGCCGCAGTCGACCTACGTCGAGCAAATGTCGGTACGCCAGGCGCCGCTGGCCGCGTTTGCCCCCCGGAGCACCGCGGCGGAGGCCTACGCGCAGCTCTGGTCCGAGGTCCGGGCCAGACTCTGAGCCACGAGGAGGGAGAGTCATGGCAAGCACGGTCGAGGAGATCTACGAGCGGGACCTGGCCGAGGTTCGTGCGCGCGGCTCGGCGAAGTGGAGCGCGTACCCCGAGGATGTCCTGTGCGCGCCGGTCGCCGAGATGGACTACCGGACGTCGCCGGAGATCCAGCGCGCGATCCTGACCGCGGCCGAACGGGAGCTGTACGGCTACCCCTCGCCCGCCATGCAGACCGACGTGCAGCAGGCGCTGAGCGAGTGGTACCGGCGCACCGCCGGTTTCGAGGTTCTCCCCGAGCGGATCCATACGCTGCCCGACATCCTGAAAGGGATCGAGCTGGGGCTCCGCCTCTTCAACCGCGCCGGCGCGGCCGTCGTCATCCCGACCCCGAGCTACCCTCCCTTCTTCATCGTCTCGCAGGCCGTGGACCTGGAGGTGGTGGAGGTCCCCTGCCTGCGCACGGAGACGCGGTGGGAGCTGGACCTGGAGGCGATCGAGCACGCGTTCGCCGCGGGCGCCGGGACCATCATCCTCTGCAATCCGCACAATCCCCTGGGCCGCGTCTTCACCCGGGAGGAGATGGCCGCCATCACCGAGATCGTGGATCGCCATCAGGGTCGGGTGATCGCCGACGAGGTGCACGCGCCGCTCACCTACCCGGGGAACACGTGGCTGCCCTACGCCGCCACCTCGGAGATCGCCGCCGGGCACACGATCTCACTGATGTCGGCGTCGAAGGGTTGGAACGTTCCCGGGCTCAAATGCGCCCAGGCGGCGCTGCACACCGAGGCCGACGTGCAGGCCTGGGGGACGCTGAACCCGATGGAGGCGCACGGCGCCAGCACGCTGGGGATGATCGCGAACGTGGCTGCCTTCCGCCACGGGGATGCCTGGCTGGAGGAGACGGTGGCCTATCTGGACCGCAACCGGGCCCTCTTCGGTGAGCTGCTGGCTCGGGAGCTTCCCGAGATCGCATATCTTCCCCCCGAGGGCACCTACCTGACCTGGCTCGACTGCAACCGGCTGGAGCTCGAGTCGCCGTCCAGGTTCTTCCTGGAGCACGCGAGAGTGGCCGTCAACGACGGCGACATGTTCGGAAAGGCGGCCAAGGGCGGTGTTCGTCTCAACCTGGCCACCTCGCGTCGAGTTCTGGAGGAGATCGTGGATCGAATGGCGAAGGCGGTGCGCTCGCGATGATCAAGCGCTTCCTGCTCGGAGTCGTGGTCGGCGGGGCCGCGGTCTGGCTGCTCGACCCGCGGTCCGGCGCGGCACGACGCCGCCAGGCCGGCCAGGCGATCGCGATCGCCGCCCCGATGGTTCGCCGAGCCGGCGGTGCCGCACTCTCCGCCTCGCGCCGCGCGGCGGACGCGGCCCAGGACGGCAGGACCACGACCATCACGCCGCGCCGGACCGCTTGATCGGGCCGCCGGCCCTCTCCGGACCGGGTTCGCGGTAGATGACATTTGTAGGAGGTGGTCCCAAGGACCAACTGGTAGGCTGGGCCGCAGATTCGCGGGCGCCGTCCCTCGACTCCACGAAATGCCGCAAGTCCGTTTCGTGGAGGCCCCGAAGAGGTAGGGATCTGTGCATCCACGGATAGGCACTAAGAGGATGGACATGACCGATACCGGCACCCAAAACCAAGGCACCGGCGGATCCCAGGAACTCGTACTCGAGCCACCGAACGCCGTCCAGGCCGTCACCCCCGAGCAGGCGGCCACGACCATCAAGGTTGACCCGGACCAGGCGCGCCAGATCGATCAGGCGGTCGGCGGGTTCGTCGATTCGCTGGCCGGGATGGATACCCACTCACCCGAGTTCCAGCGCAAGGTCTCATCGGTGAGCCAGATGGGGAACCAGGAGATCCGCCGTTCCTCCGAGGTCTCCAACCGCTTCCTGGAGCGACCCGCCGCATCCCTCACCAAGGGGGACAACAGCCAGGTCGGGCAAGCACTGATCCAGCTCCGCCGCCAGGTCGAGGACCTGGACCCGCAGAAGAACCTGAGCGGACGGCGCGGATTCTTCGGACGCTCGGCCCTGGGGACCCGTGCGCGCGACTACTTTCACAAGTACCAGTCATCCCAGGCGAACTTGAACGCCATCATCCAGGGGCTCTATCGGGGCAAGGACGAGCTGATCCGCGACAACGCCTCGATCGAGCAGGAGAAGGTCCACCTCTGGCAGATGAAGGAGCGCCTGGAGCAGTACGCCTACATGGCCGAGCGCCTCGACAACGCGCTGACGGCCAAGGTCGAGCAGGTCGAGACGACCGACCCCGACGAGGCGCGCTCGCTGAAGGAGGACGTCCTGTTCTACGTCCGCCAAAAGCGACAGGACCTGCTCACCCAGCTTGCCGTGAGCGTCCAGGGCTACCTGGCGCTGGATTTGATCCGGAAGAACAACGTCGAGCTCATCAAAGGCGTCGAACGCGCCACCACGACCACCGTCTCGGCGCTGCGCACCGCGGTCATCACCGCCTCGGCGCTCAACACGCAGAAGCTGGTCCTGGATCAGATCACGGCGCTCAACTCGACGACCGGCGACCTGATCGCAGCCACCTCCCAGATGCTGCGCACGCAGTCGGCCGACATCCAGACGCAGGCCGCGTCGGCGACGGTGGCGGTGGACAAGCTCCAGACCGCGTTCAACAACATCTACGCGACGATGGATTCGATCGACAGCTTCCGCAACCAGGCGCTGGACAACATGCGGCAGACGGTGGACCTCCTGAGCACCGAGGTGGCGCGAACCCAGGCGTACATCGAGCGCGCACGGTCGGCGGATGCCGGACAGCAGTCCGCCGAGCTCCAACTCCCCGGTGGGTTGCGTCGCCTGAACTGAGGACGACCGGATGGAATGGCTCTGGGTAGCGCACTCGATCGGAACGGTGACACTCGCAGGCTGGGAGTGGGCACTGATCGGACTCGGCACGCTGACCGGACTGCGCTGGATCGGTGGCGGCCGGCGGCAGCGGCGGCTGCCGCCTCCGGCGATGCAGACCATTCCGGCCCCGCGCCCGCAGCCGAAGCCGGCGCCGCTGCCGAAGCCGAAACCCGCGGCCCCCGAGGTGACTCGGCAGGGGGTCAACCGTCTCCCGCCCTCGGTCCAGATGAAGATCGGGCAGATCCGGCGTAAGGCGGATGCGATCCTGCAGTTCTCGGCGGAGTTTCCGGTCGGTTCCGAGGACCTCTACCTGGTGGAGCACACGGCTTCCGACTATCTGCCTCAGACGCTGGACGCCTACCTCCGTCTGCCGCCCACCTCGCACAATCAGCCCGTGGAGCCGGGCGGGAGGACGGCCTGGGAGGAGCTCTGGAGCCAGCTCAACCTGATGGAGCGCAAGCTCGACGAGGTGGCGGCCGAGCTGAAGCGCAAGAACGCCGACCAGCTGCTCGCCAACGGGAAGTTCCTGGAGGAGCGGTTCAACCCGTCGTCCGACCCTGACCTGATCCCGGCGCCCCCGAACCCGGCACCGGCACTCCCTCCCGGCAGCCGCAAAGACGGCACCGGCAAACACCGCACCCGCAGCCCAGGACAAGTCCTGAGCGCGAGCCTTCGGGTGCACGGTGGCGAGGTTGGGGGGCGCCGCCTGATCGCACCACCGGACATCCGGCCCAGCGAGGGTCGCGTCAAGCTGGCCATCTTCAACATGCTCGGGGAGGTGCCGGTCGGAGCCGGCGTCCTCGATCTCTGCGCGGGGAGCGGTGCGCTTGGCATCGAAGCGCTGTCCCGGGGAGCGGAGCGCGCGACGTTCGTCGACAGCGGCCCCCGCTCGGTGGCGTCGATCCGTCGCAACCTGGAGACCCTGGGCTACGGCGAGCGGGGCCAGGTGCACCGGGACGACGCCGTCCGTTTCTGCGAGCGGCATCCTGACCTCATCGGGAGCTGCGATCTGATCTTCTGCGACCCGCCCTACAATGACCCGGTCTTGGCGCGCCTGCTCCAGTTTCTCGACCACGCGACGCCGGCCGAGGGGGTGGTGGTGGTGGAGCATGGGGCGCGGGACGAGCTGCCGGGCCTGCTCCGTCTGCGGCCCGAGCGGGAGCGGCGCTACGGCGACACCCGCGTCACGATCCTGCAGGCGGCCGAGGAGGCCGAGACCGCCCCGCGGGATCCCGCCGGCTCGATTCCACGAGGACCCCGGTAAGTGGGTTGCTCCGGCCCGCGGCGCGCGCTGTACCCGGGCACGTTCGACCCGCTCACCCTCGGCCACGTCGACGTTATCGAACGGGCTGTGGAGCTGTTCGACCAGGTGGTCATCGGCGTCTCCGACAACCCCGGGAAGGATCCGCTCTTCACGCCGGAGGAACGGGCCGAGATGGTGCGGGAGTCCCTGGCGGAACAGGCCGGGGTGCGCGTCGTGCACTACGCCGGGCTCACCGTCGACTGCGCGCTGCGGGAGGGGGCGACGGTGCTGGTCCGTGGCCTTCGCACCACCAGCGACCTCGAAAACGAGCTCCAGCAGGCGATGATGAACCGTGAGATGGCGGCCGCCCTGCAGACGGTGTTCCTCCCCGCGCAGGCGTCGCGCGCCTATCTCTCGTCCAGTATTTTGAAGGAGGTCGCCAGGTACGGCCGGGACATCTCTGCCTTCGTTCCGGAACCGGTGGCCAGACGGCTGAAGGAGAAGCTGCGGTGAAGGTCGACGAGACGCTGGACCGCATGGAGTACGTCGTGCATCACGCGCGGCACGTCCCGTTCTCGAGCCAGGTGATGGTCGACGAGGACGAGATCATGGATCTCATCGACCAGCTGCGGTTCAACCTGCCCGAGGAGATCAAGAAGGCCAACTGGACGGTCCAGGAGCAGCAGCGGCTGATCGCGGAGGCGCATGGCGAGGCGGGGCGGATCCTGGCCACCGCCAACGAGCGAGCCGAAGCCACGGTCCAGGAACACGAGATCACGCGCCGGGCCAAGCTGGAGGCGCAGCGAGCGGTCGCCGACGCCCAGTCGAAGGCAGACCAGACGATCCGCGACGCCGAGGCCTACACCGCCGAGCAGCTGCAGAACCTGGAGGCACACCTGAGCCGCACGCTGATCACGGTCCGGCGCGGCATCGAAGCGCTCCAGGCGTCGCACCCGGCCCCCGACGACGAGCCCGCCCCCACGCACTGACCCCCGTTGACCCCGTCGGTCGCGGGCGCGAAAAGGCGATTGGTGCACCAACTCCCCTGTATCAGCGCTCAAATGGGCCGGTTGGTGCACCAATCGCCCTCTTTGCTGGACCTCCGGAGCGCGCCTCTGACTTCGGCGACGACCTGTTCAGGGCGCTCGCGGAGGTCGGGCCCGGAGTAGCGAAGCAGGTGGACGCCGGCGCGCAGGAGACGGTTCTGCCGGCGGTTGTCTTCCGTGAGCCGGTCGCGGTGGTTCTCGCCGTCGTACTCGATGCCCAGCCGCGCGGATGCAAAGAAGCAGTCCAAGCGGGCGACGAAGCGCCCCCCGTCGAAGATCGGAACCTGCGCCTCCGGACGTGGGAGACCGGCGCCGACCAGAAGCATCCGAAGCCGGGTCTCCATCGGGGACTCGGCCTTCGGTTCGGCGTATTCGATGGCTCGCCGGGCGCCGACCACGCCCGCGACGAAGTCCCGGCTGGAGACATAGGACGTGAAGTCCGCGAGCCCGAAATAGCCGGCGTGCAGCGTCTGGTCGAGCGTTACGACGCCTTCGACGAGGGGCAGCGTTCCGGTGAGATCGAAGCAGGTGCGGAGTGGGGAGGTGACGGGAAAGGGGCCGCACTGCACGATCTCCTCAGGCGCGAGCCGGGCGCGGCTGACCAGCGCTTCGACGCGCTCGCTGACGCCGGCCAGCCTGGGGACCAGGATCTCAGGCCTGCCCGGCGCGGGGGCTTCGATGCCGAGCAGCCGGGCGGCGGTGCGCCCGGCGAAGGCTGAACCCGGCGGCACCATGCGCAGGACCGCCGCCAGTCGCAGATCGTCGCTCATGGCGCAGCCCGCCCACCGGTACCATCCGCGGGAGATCCGCCGCCAGGAGGCGCTCTGCAGCTGCTTGTGGGTGAGCCCGCAAGCGCGAGCCTGCTCGACGGTGAAGGGGATGTTCTTGAGCTCGTCGGGAACGTAGCCGTGTGCCGTCATCGCGCGCAATGGTCGCCCGAGTCGCCCGGTTCCTCAATCCCCCCTGTAAAGACCCGAAAGACGGTTGGTGCACCAACGCCCGCGTTCCGAGCGTGAGAGTGGGCGACTGGTGCACCAACGCCCGTGTTCTGAGCGCGAGACAGGGCGATTGGTGCACCAACGCCGCCAAACGGCAGGGGGGGTCGGCCCTCACGTATGCTTATCGGCCGCATGGGACTGCCCAAGGTCAAACTCTCGAAGGGGCGCAAGGGGACACGCCGATCTCATCTGGCGCTGTCCGCGGTCGCGCTGCAGCCTTGCCCGCACTGCAAGAAGCCGCACCGGCCGCATCACATCTGCCCCGCCTGTGGCTACTACGACGGCCGCGAGGTTCTGAAGACCGAGTAGCGGTTGCCGCAACGCACCGCGTTCCTCTTTCCAGGTCAGGGTTCGCAACAGCCAGGCATGGGCGCCGAGCTGCTGCAGGAGCCCCGGTTTGCAGCACTCGCCGATCAGTGCTCGGAGGTCCTCGATCTCGACCTGACGTACCTTCTGACCGGCGCGCCCGAGGATGAGCTGACCCTCACCCAGCACGCGCAGCCGGCCCTCCTGTTCTGCGGCATCGCGCTGACCACGCTGCTGCGCGAGCGCGGTGTCGAGCCCGCCGCGGTGGCCGGCCACTCGGCGGGCGAGTATGGCGCCCTGGTGGCCGCCGGTGCCCTGTCGGTGCCCGACGCGATGCGCGCGATCGGCGAACGCGGCCGCGCGATGGCGGAGGCGTCGCCCTATGGCACCAGCTCGATGGCCGCGGTGCTCGGCCTCCGCGCGGAGCAGGTGATGGAGGCCATCGCCGGGGCTGACGGGCGTGTGGCCGGCGAACTTCAACACCCCCACTCAGACCGTCGTCGGCGGCACCGTGGAGGGGGTACAGGAGGCGACCCCGAAGCTCCTCGAGGCGGGTGCCAGGCGGGTCCTGCCGCTCAAGGTGGCGGCCGCGTTCCACACCCCTCTCATGGAGCCCGCCGCGAGCCGGCTGCGGCATGTCCTGGACAGCGTGTGCTGGTCAGGCCCTTCGATGCCGGTGGTCGCCAACGTCACCGCCGAGGTGTACCCGGACGGAGCGTCGGCGCCGGATCTGCTGGAGCGCCAGCTCGCCTCACCCGTGCGCTGGGGTGACTGCGTCCTGCGGCTGCACGCGCTCGGGTGCGACGGCTTTCTGGAGGTCGGACCTCGCCGCGCCCTGAGCGGCATGCTGCGGGAGCTGGTTCCCGGGGTACCCGGGGGCCAGGTCGCCACCCCCCAGGCGGTGGCCGAGTATCAGGCCTGAATCCACTACCACGGTCGCCGTCCTTCAGGACATGGCGATGCTATACAGTGAGCGACGATCCGTCGCGATTGAGGAGTACGCATTGGACAGCCACAAGATCGACTTCGAGGACTTCAAAAACATCGTCGTGGAACGCCTGGGCTGCGAGCCCGAGCAGGTCACGATGGACGCCTCGTTCCAGGATGATCTCAACGCCGATTCGCTGGACCTGGTCGAGCTGATCTACGCGTTCGAGGAGAACACCGGGCTGCAGATTCCCGACGAGGACGCGGAAAAGATCACCACGGTCGGCCAGGCCTGGGAATACATCCAGGAGAAGGCTGGCTCCTGAGCGTGCACGAACCGGCAGCGGCCGAGAGGACCGCACCCAGGAGCGGCGGCACCAGGAGCCGCCGCTCGTCGGGCTCGCCGGCAGATCCCATCCGTATGAAAGACCCGGCGGAGATCGCCCGGCGGCTCGACGAGCTACAGCAGAAGATCGGCATCGCGTTCAAGAGTCCGGCGCTCTTGCAGGAAGCGCTGTCACATTCCTCGTTCGCGAACGAGAACCCCACGATCTCGCCGCACGACAACGAGCGCCTGGAGTATCTGGGCGATGCCGTCCTTCAGCTGATCTCCGCGGAGTTCCTGTTCAGGGGGCGACCCGGCGCGGCCGAGGGGGAGATGACCCAGGTCCGATCCTCCATGGTGAACACGCAGGCGCTGGCGGCGCTGAGCGAGGACCTGGGGATGGGGGAGTTCCTCCTGCTCGGCAAGGGTATCGCGCGCGGGGGTGGCCGCAACCTGCGCTCGCTGCTTGCCAACGCGTTCGAGGCGGTCCTGGGCGCGATCTTCCTGGATCAGGGCTACGACGCCGCCTACCACTACTGCATGGAAAGGTTCCGGGCGCTCCCCGACGCGGAGGTCCCGGAGAACTTCAAAGGCCGCCTCCAGCACCTGGTGCAGGATCGCTTCGGGGTGACGCCCGTCTACGACGCGATCGGCGCCCGTGCTCAGTCGGGCCGCGTCCGGGAATACACCGCGGTCGTCTACGCGGGCGGCGATCCGCTCGGCACCGGCCACGGTCGCACCAAGCAGGTCGCCGAGCAGACGGCCGCGCAGGAAGCGATCCGAAAGCTCACCGGGGACGCCGCGGTACCCGCCGGGAGGCCTGCGGAGCTGCCGGACGCGGTTCGCAAGGACCTCGAGGTGGAGGACGTGCTCGCCGCGCTCGCGGCGGTCGAGGAGGTCGAGCCGTCGCCGGCGGACGAGGCGCCGGTTTCGGAAGCGCCCATCGCGGAGCTGTCGGAGGAGCCACCGCAGGCCGCATCGGCAGAGGAGCTGCAGGTCGCAGTGCCGGCGGAGGAGCCGCAGGCGGAGGCGCCGCTCGAGGAGGCGGTGCTCGAGGAGCGGTGCGCGCGGCGCTCGAGGACGGCGCGCGAGGCGCTCGAGGAGGCGGCGCCCGAACAGGCGCCGGTCGAGGAGGCGGCGCTCGAGGAGGCGCCGGTCGAGGAGGCGGCGCTCGAGGAGGCGCCGGTCGCCGAGCCTCCGTCCGAACCCTCGGGAGGCGGCTGGCGCAGCAGGCGAGAGGTTGCCGAACGCGCCGCCGCTGAGCGCCGCCGTCCGCGACCCGAACCGTCACCGGCGCCTGCCGCGGCCTCCGCCGGCGAAACCGAACCGGTGGTCGTGGCGGAAGCGCCGGCTGCGCCGCCGCCTCCAAAGATCGCACCCGGCCGGCAGTTCGGCGCACCGGCGGCGGAAATCGAGGTCGAGGTCGTGACCGGGCCGCCGGAGGTCGAACGCCTGGTGGCGGCGCCGGCGACGTCGAGGATCCCTGCCGAGTCCGCGAGCGCTGTCACGCCGCCGCGCCAGTTCGGTCAGCCGGTCGCGGAGATCACGCCGGAACCGGAGCCGCCGCCAACCCCGCGCCGGCGCGCGTCCCGGACCACGCGAAGCTCCCGCACTTCCGCCGCCAGCGGACCCGCGACCGTCCCCGGCGAGACCACGCAATCCGAGGCAGCCGCGAAACCCGCGCCTCGCCGCCGTGCCCCGCGGAAGACCGCCGCCGCCACCGAGGTACCGCCGCCGGCCGCAGCCGCTGCCGACCTACCGCCGCCGGGCGACACCGACACCGGCACCGACGCCGGTGCCAAGCCCGAGCCGGAAGCGCCGAAACCCGCCCGCCGGCGTTCGACGCGGGCGAAGAAGACCGCAGATGCCACGTCGGCGGCGGAACCGACGCCCGCCCCCTCCCAGCCGGAACTCGAGCCACCGGCGGCACCGCGCCGCCGCACCACCCGCCGCCGCCCGGCTGCCGAGCCGACGGGCACCGACTAGGACCTCTCCCGGAGCCACCTGGAACGGGTCATCGGAGTGGGGCGTTGGTGCACCAATCGCCCTGTCGCGGTGTTCAAAGTGGGCGGTTGGTGCACCAATCGCCTCCTTCAGCCGTCTCCGTGGGGTCTCGCCACAGCTTGCGGCCCGCTCTGCCGCCGCCCACAACATCTGCTACGCTCCCCGCAACGTGCACGTGCGTTCTATCGCCCTCCAGGGCTTCAAGACGTTCGCGCAGCGCACCGAAGTCTCCTTCGACGTCGGCCTGACCGCCGTCGTCGGACCCAACGGCTCGGGCAAGAGCAACGTGGTCGATGGGTTGAAGTGGGTGCTTGGGGAGGCCCGGGTACGGGACCTGCGCGGCACCAAGATGGAGCAGGTCATCTACGGCGGCGGGCTGCACCGGGCCAGGGCGGCGACGGCCGAGGTCACGATCCTGATCGACAACGCCGACGGCAGGCTCCCGGTCGACTACCGGGAGGTCGCCATCAGGCGTCGCGTCGACCGGACCGGCACCAGCGACTACTTCCTCAACGGCTCGCGGGTGCGGCGCCGCGACATCCTGGACCTGCTCCAGTCGACGGGGCTGACCACCGACTCCTACGCGATCGTCGACCAGCGCGACATCGAGAGCATCATCTCTTCCACCCCCGAACAGCGACGCCTTCTCATCGAGGAGGCGGCACAGGTCCGCGGGGTCAAGGCGAAGCGGACCGATGCCCTGGAGGAGATGCGCCGGCTGGTGGAGAACCTGGCGCGGCTGCAGGATCTGCGGAGCGAGCTCGAGCCCCGGCTGGAGTCGCTCCGAGCCCAGGCCGCGCAGTGGGTGGAGGCTGACCAGGCGCGCCGCCGCCTGGAGATGCTGCGGGGGAGCATCGTGTGGGAGGAGTGGCGGGAGGCCCGCGACCGGCAGCGGCGTGCCAGGGCGCAGGTGGAGACCCTCTCCAGACGGCTCCAGGATGCCCGGGCCGCGTCGGCGGCCGCGGACCTGGCGTGGGAAGAGCGCAAGCGGACCGTGGACGAGGCGCAGAACCGGCGACTGGCGCGACAGCAGGCGCTGGGCGCCGCACGGCTGGCGGTGTCCGACGCCGAGCACGTGCTGCAGATGTCGATCGAGCGGGTCCGAACCCGCCGGGAGCTGGCCGCGGCCGCCCGCACCGAGCACGAAGAGCTCTCCCGCCAGCGCTCGTCACTGGCCGACCGCGAGGCGGCGTTGACGGCGTCCATCGCGGAAGCGGAGGCGTCGCTGGAGTCCGTTCCGGAGCCGCCGCGGCCACCCGAGGAGGGAGATGCGGAGCGCGCTCGAACGGCCCGGCGCGTCGCGGACGGGGCCCGCCGGGACGCCCAGCGCGCGGAGCGGGAGCTGATGACGGCGCGGGCCGAGGCGAAGACACACCGGGAGGCCGCCGAGCGTCTGCGCGCCCAGGTCGAGCCGGCCGAGCGTGCGCTGCCCGAGCTCGAGGAACGAGGGGCCGCCGCTCGCCGCACCGAGCGCGAGCTGACCGAAGCCGCGGCCGAGGTGGCCCGGCTGCGGGCGGAGCTCCAGGGACTGGAGGCGCTGCGACCGGCGCCGCGGGCCGAGCTGACCCGGGTCGGCGATGTGCTGATCGCCGAAGAGGGGTACGAGGCTGCATTGGCTGCCGTGCTGGGCCCTCTGGTCGACGCCTGGGCGGCCGGCGATCAGCGCGCGGCAGCCGCTGCCGCGCGCCGCGGGAAGATCCAGACCACCGTCCTGTACGGAGCTGCCGGCGCCGCCTCGACTCACCAGGCCGGCGTCGAAGGGTCGCTGCTCGAGCACGTCCGTGTCGAGCCCGGCTTCGAGGCCCTGGGTCGCCAGCTCCTGGGGGCGGTCGTCCTGGGCCGCGACGTGACCCGGGACGGCGTCTTCGAAGCGCCCGGTCTGGTGCGAGCGGGAGAGGACCCGCGAACCACGATCGCCGCCCGCCGCCACCGGATCGAACAGCGCCTGGCCGAGGTGGAACCGGCGGCCGCCGGGGCGCCGGCGGCGCGGGATGCGCTTCGCACGCTGGAGCGCGAGCTGGCAGAGACCAGAAGCCTGGCCCGACAGGGGCGGCGGCTGGAGTCGCTCGAGCGATCGGCCGCCGAGGCTGAGAAGGGGTGCAGCGGCCTGGAGGCGCGCGCTCCCGAGCTGGATCGCGTCGCGGCGCTCGCCGAACGCCGGGCCACCGAGCTGCAGGCGGCGATCTCGGAGTTCGAGCGGCGGCTGGCCGAGCATCGGGCCCGGGTGCGGGAGCTGGAGCTGGAGCGAAACCACCGGCGTGAGCGGGTGGCAGATCTGGGGCGCCAGCGCGAGGCGCTGGCACGGGAGGGGGCGCAGGTGCAGGGAGCCCTCGATCAGCGCCGGCGGCGGACCACCGAGGCGGAGGCCGAGGCGACCGCCGCCGAGCAGACGATCCCCGACCTGACCGCGGCCCTGGAGTCGGCCCGAGTGGCGCGGCACCGGGCGGAGCGACCCGCACCCGAGGAGGAGGCGGAGCTGGCCTCGGCGGCGCGGGAGCTGGTGGCGGCTGACGAAGCTCGGGTGGAAGCGCGACTGCGGCTCTCTCAGCTGCAGGGAAACCTCGACTTGCAGGGGCGCGAGGTCGAGAACCTCGAGCAGCGGCTTCAGGAGCTGCGCGATCGGATGCCAGAGGGCCGGGCGCCGGAGGAGGTGCCGGGGGGCAAAGCGCGCGAGCGGGAGATGCGTCACCTGGAACGTCGCCTCCAGGAGATCGGCCCCGTCAACGAGCTCGCCATCGCCGAGTGCCGTGAGCTCGAACAGCGTCACGGGACCCTGCTCGAGCAGGTGGACGACCTGGTTGCGGCGCGCGCCGACCTGGAGCGGCTGGTGACCCGGCTCCGCGAGGAGGAGGAAACGCGGTACGAGGCCGTGTTCGGCGCGGTCGCCGCGAACTTCCAGGAGCTCTACGGCGACCTCACCGGTGGGGGCAGGGCGACGCTCCGCCACGTCGCCGGCGACGACGGACCCCACTCGGGACTGGAGATCCAGGTGCAGCCGCCGCGCAAGCGGATGCAGGAGGTGTCGCTGCTGTCGTCCGGGGAGCGGTCGCTGACCGCGCTGGGGCTGGTGCTGGCGCTGCAGGCGGTCAACCCGGCCCCGGTGACCGTCTTCGACGAGGTTGACGCCGCGCTGGACGATGCCAACGTGGGCCGCTTCGGTGACCTCCTGCGCCGTCTCGGAGCCGACCGGCAGTTCATGGTGATCACCCACAACCACCAGACGATGGCCGCCTGCGGGGTGCTGTACGGCGTCCATCTCGACGAGAGCGGGTGTTCGCACCTCGTATCGGTACGCCTGCAGGACCTGGAGCCGGCGCGAAGCCACCCGGCCGCGGTGGCGCACTCGGCCTGAGTGTCGGCGCACCGCTGAGCGGCGGCCTCCCCGTCTGGTTAACTCGATAGCGCATGCGGATCACCTACCTGGGCCATGCGGGCCTGTTCGTGGAGACGAGGGCCGGCACGATCCTCAGCGATCCCTGGTTCAACCCCGCCTACTTCGCGTCCTGGTTCCCGTTCCCGGCCAACGACGCGATCGATCCGCATACGATCGCGAACCCCGACTTCCTCTACGTCTCACACCTGCACTACGACCACATGGACGTGCGCTTTTTGACCGAGCACGTCGACAAGCGGGCGACGGTCATCCTCCCCGCCTACCCACTGCCGCTGCTCAGGGAGCGCCTCCAGGGGATGGGCTTCACCACCTTCCTGGAGACGAGGCACCTGGAGCCGGTCGACGTGGGAGGCCTGCGGCTCACGGTGGCGGCGATGGTGGCTCCGACCGACGGACCGATCGGGGACTCCGGCATGATCATCGATGACGGCGAGCACCGGATCTTCGACCAGAACGACTCGCGACCGATCGACATCGAGCGCCTGCGGGAGATGGGTCCCCTCGACGCACACTTCCTCCAGTACTCGGGGGCCATCTGGTACCCGTTCGTCTACGACTATCCCCCCAAGATGCTCGACGCGCTGGGCCGCAAGAAGCGTGCCAACGAGATGGCGCGGGCGCACCGCTACATCGAGGAGTTCGAGGCCCGTTGGGTCTTCCCCTCGGCGGGCCCGCCCTGCTTTCTCGACGACGAGCTGCGCTGGATCAACGACCTGGACCGCGACCCCGCCAACAGCTTCCCCGACCAGGCCGCCTTCATCGACTACCTGCGGGAGCAGGGCCGCGACAACGCGCTGCTGGCAGTCCCCGGCACCACGATCGAGCTGAACGGCGGGCGTCCGCACCTCGAACACCCTCTCCCGGAGGCCGAGATCCGGCGCATGTTCGATCGGAAGGGTGACTACCTCGACGAGTACCGGGCGCGCTGGGACGATCGGCTGCAGGGGGAGAAGGCCGCCTGGCCACGCCACCAGGTCGACATCGTGCCGGCGCTCCAGGAGTGGTTCGAGCCCCTGCTGAAGCGCGCCGACGTCACCTGTGCCGGCATCAACGGCGTCGTCGTCGTCGACTTCCGCGACGGCGACGGGATCGCGATCGACTTCCACCGGCGTGTGGTCGAGCCCTGGACGGGCCAGGACTGGGATTTCTACTACGCGATGGACCGGGCCTTCGTCGAGCACTGCGTCCTGGTGCACGCCGAGGACTGGGTCAACGAGCTGTTCCTGTCCTGCCGCTTCGAGGCCAAGCGAAAGGGCGCCTACAACGAGTACGTCTACAACTTCTTCAAGTGCCTCTCCATGGAGCGCCTGCAGTACGCCGAGGGGTTCTACGTGGAGCAGAGCTCCGAGGAGCAGTTCTTCGAGCTCGAGGGGTACCGCGTCCAGCGCCGCTGTCCCCACCTGAAAGCGGACCTCACCAAGTTCGGCCACGTCGAGGACGGGGTGCTGACCTGCGATCTGCACGGCTGGCAGTTCGAGCTCGCGACCGGCCGCTGCCTCACCTCCGACGACCGCCGGCTCTACGCCCGGCGGCTGGACGAGCAGGCGGGCGACCAGGGGCCGGTTCCGCCGATTCCATCGGTCGAGGTGGCCGGGGCGGCGGTGCGCGCCACCTGCGCCCACTGCTGGTACAACCCCCAGAAGTTCCCGGGCGGGCGCGACCCGGCACGGCGCTGAAGCCCCGGCGGTCGGACCGGATGGGGAGACCGCGTGCGGCGCGCCCAAAAAGAGAGCGCCGGCCCCGCAGGACCGGCGCCCGTTGGAGGGAGGAGGTATCCGTGCTCAGACGCTCACGAGCTGCTTGTGCGGACGCCGCTCGCGGTACGCCTGCGCGAGCCTCGCCGCGGCTTCGAAGTTCTCGCAGAACTTGACGTTCCCCGACTCCTCGCGAACGCGCATCACGGTGTCCTTCAGCCGGTCCCAGTAGAGGTCGATGGCGAACGCGTCAAAGAGGAGGTCTTCGGCGATCAGGCGGTGGATGGCCAGCGTGCAGATCTCTTCGAACAGGTGAGCCAGCGGCGCTTCGTCCGCCTCCTCCAGGCGACCGGTGATGAGCCGCGTGAACGCGGGGGCCACGGTCGGCTCGCGAAGCACGGTCATGATGCCGAGGAAGGGAGCCACGTCGGCATGGGTCGCGGTGCCGAACTCGGGGTCGTGGCGAGGGGGCTTGGAAGGGTCGATGTTGATCGGTCCGGCCATGAGAAGGATCGTCTCCTTGTGTGAAGTATCCAGAAACATCGCGACGAAACTTGTGCGCTAGAAACCTAGACGCGTGCCTCATCATAGTGAATCAGGCGGCCCAGATCAACCTTCTGTGCAAAATGGGCCTCGATGCCCTCCCTCTGGCAGCGCGTCGCCACGCGCACCCGAAATCTGTTCACCGACGGTCTCCGCGCGGCCGGCACGCCGCTCACGCCAGGCTTCTATGACGACCTCGAGGAGCTGCTGGTGGCGGGCGACGTCGGCCCCGCTCTGGCCCAGACCATCACCGCTGCGGTCGGTGAGAAGGGTCCTCGCACGCTCCAGGAGGCCGGCGGGGCCCTGGAGCAGTCTCTGGTCGAGATCATGTCCGACCAGGCGCGCGGCCTGATGATCGGTGCCCGACCCTCCTGCGTCCTGCTCTACGGGATCAACGGATCCGGCAAGACGACCACCGTCGCCAAGCTCGGGTACTTCCTGAAGCGCGACGGATTCAACCCGCTGATCGTCGCCGCGGACACCTTTCGCGCCGCCGGCATCGAGCAGATGCAGGTGTGGGCGGAGCGGGCACAGGTGCCCTGCTTCGCGGGACGGGCGGGAGGGGATCCGGCCGCGGTCGTCTTCGACGCGCTCCAGTCGGCCGGACATCGCGGATACGGGGTGGTGCTGGTGGATACCGCCGGCCGCCTGCAGACGCAGCACAACCTGCTTCAGGAGCTGTCCAAGATCGGACGGGTCGCCGGCCGGGCGCTCCCGGGGGCGCCCCACGAGTCACTGCTCGTCCTCGACGGCAACCTGGGACAGGCCAACCTCGCGCAGGCCAGGGGCTTCAACGACGCACTTGGCATCTCGGGCCTGGTGCTGACGAAGATGGACGGCACGGCCAAGGGCGGTGCCGTGGTCGCGATCGAGCAGGCGCTGGGCGTGCCCACCAAATTGATCGGCGCGGGCGAGGGCCTGGAGGACCTGGCGCCCTTCTCGGTTCCCGAGTTCGCCCGCGCCGTGTTCGGCGGGATCGCCTGACGCGTCCGGTGGCTCAGCGCAGCCTGGCGGATCCGCACTGCCACACCACCGCCAGTGACGGGATGGTGTCCCCGCAAGAGCTGGTCGAGGCGGCCGTCTCGCTCGGCCTGCGGCTGATCGCGATCTCGGACCACGACACCATGGCGGCCGCGGACGAGGTCTTCGATCGGGGCGGCGAGGTGGGGCTGGTGGTGATCAAGGGTCAGGAGGTGACCACCGCCTGGCCGGCGCAGACGCATGTGCTGGCGTGGTTTCTGGAGCGCCCGATCCCGGCCGGGCAGCCCCTGCCGTGGACCGTCGACGCCATCCACGACCAGGGCGGCCTGGCCGTCATCCCGCACCCGTTCATGCCCACCTACTTCGCCAGCTGTCAGCCCGGCATGCTGAGCCGCCTCATCGAGGACCGGACGGTCGACGGCATCGAGCTTCTCCACACCGCTCCCATCGGCGCCGGCCGCCTGCGCCGGCTGCGAGCCTTCTACGAAGAGCACGAGGACCGGCTGGGGGCGGCGGTGGGTTCGAGCGACAGCCACTTCGGGGCCCACGATTTGGGGCGAGCGCTGACCGACTTCGAAGGGACCTCGGCGGAGGACTTCCGCCGTGGCGTGCTCGAGCACACCGTGCGGCCCCTTCCCGGACGCCGCGCCAGCGTTCCCGCCTGGGAGCTGATCAAGCAGCAGCGCCGCAGCCTGGTCGAGCTACCGCTCAGGCGCCTGACGGGCCAGCTCGAGCAGTGACTCGACGACTGCCGGGCGGCCGGCCAGCACGTTGCCGGAGCGGACCCAGCCGTCGCCGCCCTGCCAGTCGGTGACTCGCCCGCCGACGGCCAGCAGCACCGCCGCACCCGCCGCCAGGTCCCACGTGCCCAGCCCGAGCTCGAAATAGCCGTCCAGCTGACCGGTCCCGCACCAGGAGAGGTCGACCGCAGCCGCCCCCAGCCGTCGCAGGTCCTCGAAGCGCTGCTGGGCACCAAGGGCCACCGGTGCGTAGCGCGGCAGGCGCTCTTTGTGACGGAAGGGTGCGCCGGTGGCGACGATCGCCGCCGCGATCGGCCGCTCGCCCACGCCGGCCAGCGGCGGCAGCTCGTCCCCATTCAGGCGGGCGCCCTCCCGCCGGCCGCCGGCGATCTCGAGGCCGAGCCAGGGTGCGATCACGCACCCGAGCTCGGGGACGCCGTCGCGGAGCAGTCCAACCGAGACGCCGACCACGGGGAGGCCGCGCGTGAAGTTCGTCGTCCCGTCCAGGGGGTCGACTGCCCACATCGTGGGCTGCCACCGTCCGCCGGCTTCCTCGGCCAGCACGGGGACGCCGGGCGCGAGGCGGGCCAGGACCTCGAGGATCGCGTCCTCACTCGCGCGGTCGAACTCGGTCACCCAGTCGCCGGGACCCTTGGCGGTACCCGTGCGCAAGCTGAGGCCCGCCGCGCGCAGCACAGCCGCGCCGGCGCGGGCCGCCTCGACCGCCACCTCCAGCATCTAGGTCGCGGACATCGGCGGAGCGGGACAGGGCGATTGGTGCACCAACAACCCACCTTGGTCACCCGGACCGGGCGATTGGTGCACCAACGGCCCACCGGTGATCCTTCTCAGCACCTGCCTGGCTCCAAGGTACCGTGGGGCGGATGGGTGGCGTGGTGCGAGACGACCCGGCGGCTCCCGACCCCGGCTTCGCCGAGCTCTACGCGGCCCTCCCGGAAGCGGGCGACCTCGAGCCCTGGCTGGGCTTTTGCGCGCCGCTCGGCACCCGGACCCTCTATCTGGGGATCGGGACCGGGCGCCTGGGGGTCCCGCTTTTTCGTGCCGGGGTGCCGCTGGTCGGGGTCGACAGCCATCCCGGCATGCTCGCCCGTCTCCAGCTCCGGGAACCCCGCATCGAGACCCACCGGGCGCGGATCGAGAACCTGCGTCTCCCCGAGCGCTTCCAGCGGGTGATCGCCCCCTCCAACATCCTCTGCACGCGCGCCCTGTTGCGCGGCGCCGCGAGGCACCTGGCCCCGGGCGGCCGCCTGGCCTTCGAGCTGCTCAACCCGCACTGGCTGGAGTCCGGAGCCCACGCCGGGGTCCGGGTGAGACACCGCCGGGAAAGCGAGGTCGACCTCGAGATCGATTACGAGACGGGCCACACGCAGGCGGCGACGGTCCCGCTGCTGTGGCCGGAGGAGATGGACCGCTACTGCGCCGCGGCCCAGCTGTACCTGAGACGCCTGGGCGCCACCGACGGTGCGTCGGGTCTCGACGAGGCCTCCTCCTTCTGGGTGGTCGCGGAACGGCGGAGGTAGCGGCGCCGGCCGCCCGGCTGGGTCCTCCCGCCGCGGCCTGGTGCCGCCAGGCGTGGGAGCGAGGTCAGTCCGGCCTGGGTGCGGCCGCGGCCGGCTTCTCGACCGATGGCTCGGCGTAGATCGTCCGGCCACCGCGCAGGACCGAGCAGACCGCCGCCAAAACCATGATCGCGGCTGCCATCCCGAACACCACCTCCAGTCCGTGATGGAAGGCGAGCGAGATCAGGCCCGGGAAGTACTCCTTGCTGGTGAGGAGGTGGTACGTGCCCGGCGGCAGCTCCGACGCCTTGACCCCGAACTCGCTGAGCAGCGTCCCCAGCGGGTTGTATCCGAGGAAGGCGGCGAAGAGGCTCCCGACCGGCGGGATCGACGCGATGCCGGCGGCGAGCTCGACCGGGACCCCGTGGCCGTGCAGCCCCGTGAAGAGCGCCGTCCTGATGGGCCCTGCCAGACCCGCCACCATGAGCGAGAAGAAGATGCCGATGGAGAGCGTCATCCCGGAGTAGGTGGCGGTCGACTGCAGGCCGCCGGCGGCCCCGCGCTGACCCGGCGGCACCGAGTTCATGATCGAGGCGATGTTGGGTGCGGAGAACAGCCCCAATCCCACGCCGTTGAGGAAGATCAGTCCGGCGAACTCGGGAAACGCGAAGTTCACGGGCAGCATCGCCAGGAGCAGGAACGAGGCGGCCGCGACCAGCAGCCCGGCGGTGGCCAGGAAGCGGGCGCCCCAGCGGTCGGAGAGAAACCCCGAGAGAGGGCCGGCGATGAGGAACCCGAGCGTCAGCGGCAGCAGATAGATGCCTGCCCAGAACGGCGTCTCCTCGAACGAGTACCCGTGCAGCGGGAGCCAGATGCCCTGCAGCCAGATGATGAGCATGAACTGCAGTCCGCCGCGCGCGATGGCGGCCAGGAAGCCCGCGGTGGTGCCCGCGGCGAACGCGCGGATACGGAAGAGCCCGACGTTGAACATCGGCTCCCGGGTCCTCAGCTCGACCACGCAGAACAGAATGAGAGCCGCGCCGCCGCCCACCAGCCCGGCGAGGACGAACGGATTGCCCCACCCCTCCGTCGAGTGCCCGTAGGGCTGGATGCCGTAGGTGATGGCGACCAGGAGCGCGACCAGGCCGACCGCCCACAGGCCGTTGCCGAGGTAGTCGAACCGGGCCCGCTTGGTGACGCCGATCTCCCGCAGGCTCCGGTACGCCCACAGCGTGCCGATGATCCCGACCGGCACGCTCACGAAGAACACCGCCCGCCAATCCCACACCGAGAGCAGGCCACCGGCGACGAGCCCGATGAAGCTCCCGGCCAGCGCCGCGACCTGGTTGATCCCGAGGGCGAGGCCACGCTGCGTGACCGGGAAGGCGTCGGTGACGATCGCGGTTGCGTTCGCCGCGATCATCGCGCCGCCGAAGCCCTGGACGATGCGCCAGAGGATCAACCACAGCGCGCCCGAGCCGCCTGTCAGAGGGTCGAGCGCGAGCGCGATCGACCCGATCGTGAAGACCAGGAACCCCGCGTTGTAGATGCGCACGCGCCCGCGCATGTCACCCAGGCGCCCGAGGGCGACGACGAAGACCGCCGACACCACCAGGTAGCCCATCAGCAGCCAGAGGAGGTAGCTGACGTTGCCCGCCACCAGCGGCTGGAGACCCAGCCCGCGGAAGATCGCGGGCAGGGAGATGAGGGTGATGGACGCGTTGATGGTGGACATCAGGACGCCCAGGGTGGTGTTGCTGAGGGCGATCCACTTGTAGTGAATCCCGGGTTGTACCGGGTCTGCCGACGTTCGGACCGGCGACGTCGGATCTGCCATCTGATCGAGCTTCTCCCTCTTGGCCGTGGCGGGAAGGGCCCCGGCCGCCGTCTGCCGGCCGGTCATCGCCCATGCTAAGCGTAGGGAGCCACCGCTTTCGGCCGTCTTACGAGATACGGCTCGGGCAGCGTTCCCGGACCTGCTACTCTGTGAAGTAATGGTCCTTGACAGGTTGGCTTCGCGTGAGCAGCACGTGGAGCTGTTCGAGCGCTACGGCCCGCTGCTCACCGCACACCAGCGCGAGGTGCTGACCCTCTACCTGCGGGACGACTGGTCGCTGGCCGAGGTAGCGGCCCGGCAGCAGACCTCCCGCGCCGCGGTGCACGACCTCATCCGGCGCGCGGTCGCGACGCTCGAGGACCTGGAGCAGAAACTGGGTCTGCTGGCCCAGCGCGCGCAGCTGGAGCGCGAGGTGCGCGTGCTGCGAGGACGGCTGGACCAGTTGGAACGGCTGGTCGCGGGGGTATAGACAGCGCGATGGCGATGTTCGAATCCCTTACCGATCGGCTGAGCGCGGTGCTGAAACGGGTCAGCGGCCGCGGCGTGCTGCGTCCGGAGGACGTGGACCTGGCCCTCAAGGAGGTGCGCATGGCCCTCCTCGAGGCGGACGTCAACTACAAGGTGGTGAAGCAGTTCACCGCACAGGTCCGGGAGCGGCTGGTCGGCGTGGAGACCAAGGACCATCTGACGCCGCCCCAGCAGGTCGTACAGGTGGTGCACGAGCAGCTGAGAGACCTGCTCGGTGGCAACGACCACGGGATCGTCTACGCGGAGAGCCCTCCCACCGTTCTGATGCTCGTCGGCCTGCAGGGGGCCGGCAAGACCACCGCCTCCGTCAAGCTGGCCCTCTACGCGCGGCGCGAGCACCACACCCCGATGGTGGTCGGTCTCGACTTGCGGCGCCCCGCCGCGGTGGAGCAGCTGCGCGTCCTGGCCGCGCGCGAAAAGGTCGCGTTCTTCAGCGGCCAGGGCGCCGTAGAGGACATCGGCCGCGCCGCGCTCGACGAGGCCGGGCGGCAGGGCTGCGACGTGGTGATCCTCGATACGTCGGGGCGGCTCTCGATCGACCAGGAGCTGATGGAGGAGCTGCGCGCGCTGCGCGCCGCGCTCCCGATCACCGAGGTGCTGCTGGTGGCGGATGCGATGACCGGGCAGGAGGCGGTGTCGGTCGGGCAGACCTTCAACGAGGCGATCGGCGTCGACGGCGTCATCCTGACCAAGCTCGACGGGGACGTCCGCGGTGGCGCCGCGCTCTCCTTCAAGCTGGCGACGGGTCAGACCGTCCGCTTCGCCGGCGTCGGGGAGAAGCCGGCGGACCTGGAGATCTTCCACGCCGACCGGATGGCGCAGCGGATCCTGGGGATGGGGGACATGCTGACCCTGATCGAGCGCGCCGAGCGCACGCTCGACGAGCAGACCCAGCAGCAGGTCGAACGGAACCTCCGCCAGGGCAACCTGACGTTCGACGACTTCCTCTCGCAGCTGAAGCAGCTCCGCAGCATGGGCTCGCTCCAGAGCGTGCTCGAGATGGTTCCCGGGGGCACCCGGCTGATGGGCCAGGTGCAGGGCGACCCGGAGGCGGAGATGCGCCGGATGGAGGCGATCATCCTCTCCATGACCAGGCAGGAGCGGGCCCACCCCGACATCATCAAGGGCTCCCGGCGGCGCCGCATCGCGCGCGGCAGCGGGACCCAGGTCTCGGACGTCAACAAGCTGCTGAAGGCGCGAGACCAGATGCAGCAGATGGTGAAGCAGTTCGGTCTCGGTGCCCTGCCCCAGGCGGGCGGGCGGCGCCGGGGGAACGCGTTGAGCGGATTGGGCCGGCTCTTCGGCTGATCCGGAAGCGGGCCGCGCGGCGGCCCAGTGAGGAGGATTCGAGAACTTGGTCAAGATCAGGTTGAAGCGCATGGGCGCCAAGCGGCGGCCGTTCTACCGGCTCATCGTCGCCGACTCGCAGTCGCCCCGCGACGGGCGGTTCATCGATCAGCTGGGGTACTACGACCCGCTGACCGACCCGGCGACGATCAAGATCGACGAGGAGAAGGTCAGCAGCTGGCTCTCCCGCGGTGCCCAGCCGTCGGATTCGGCTCGTGAGCTCCTGCGACGTTCTGGAGTGCTCGGGGGAGCGGGTGCCAGGAGCGAGGTGACGGCGTCGGGCGCGGCCGCCTCCGAGGCGCCGGCCGCGGTCGCCGAGGCGACCGACCCGACGCCGGTCGAGTCGTCGCGCGGCGGGGACGACGATGCCTAGCTCGGGCGGATACCGCAGCGAGTTCCGCCCCGGCGGTGACCGTCGCGGCGGCGCCGGCTTCCGGCCCCGGCGGCCTTACACGCCGAACGTGGCCGGCATCGACTACCGGGGACTGGTCGAGTTCATCGCCAAATCCGTCGCCGAGAAACCCGAAGAGGTCCGCGTCAGCACGTACGACCGCGGTCGGGGAGCGGTCGCGGTCAAGATCCGGATGGCTGAAAGCGACGTGGGTCGCCTGATCGGCAAGTCGGGGCGCAACATCGAGGCGCTGCGCACGCTGGTGCGCGTGGCCTCCCTGCGCGAGCATCGCAAGGTGTTCGTGGATCTGACCACCCCGCGAACCGACGGACGCCAGTAGCCGGCGTATGTCCATGATCCGGGTCGGGCAGGTGAGCGGCGTCTTCGGGATCCGCGGCGCCGTCAAGGTGTACCCCTTGACGGAGTTCGACGATCGCTTCGACGCCGGCAACGAGCTGCACGTCCGGGGGGTGGCCCACACCGTCGAGTGGCGCCAGCGGGCGGCGGGCGCGCTCGTGCTCAAGCTTTCCGGCCTCGACGACCGGACCGCGGCGGAGGGCCTCCGCGGGACCTACGTGGAGGTTCCCGAAGAGGACCGGCGGCCGCTGGGTGCCGGCGCCTGGTACGTCGACCAGCTCCTGGGGCTGCGCGTGCGGGCGGAGTCCGGCCGCCCGTTGGGCCGGCTGGAGGAGGTGCTGGAGCGCCCCGCCAACGACGTCTGGGTGGTTCGTGGCGAGCGTCCGTCAGCAGGCGACCGTCCGGCAGTGGTGGAGACGCTGGTCCCGGCCACTCGCGAGGCGATCCTGTCGGTGGACGTGGCGGCCGGTGAGATCATGATTGCCGACTGGCTGCTCGACGACGAGGAGGCCTGAGCGGGGCATGCGCTTCGACGTGGTGACGATCTTCCCGGCCATGTTCGGGCCCGTGTTCAGCCAGGGCGTGGTCGGCCGCGCGCTGCGTGAGGATCGCCTGCAGCTGATCACGCACGACCTCCGCGACTTCGCGCCGGACCCGCGGCACCGCCAGATCGACGACGCGCCGTTCGGCGGGGGCGCCGGGATGGTGATGATGGCGGAGCCGATCCTGGCCGCGGTGGAGGCGATCCGGCCCCGGAACCCGGGCCCGGTGATCTTCACCGAGCCCTGGGGCGAGCCGTTCACCCAGGGGCTGGCGCGAGAGCTCGCCCGGGAACCCGGGCTGGTCATCGTCTGCGGGCGTTACGAGGGCGTCGACGACCGGGCGCGCGAGGCGCTGCGTGCGCGCGAGATCTCGGTCGGCGACTACATTCTGAGCGGCGGCGAGCTCCCCGGTATGGTGCTCATCGACGCGATCTCCAGGCTGCAGCCGGGTGTCCTCGGCGACGCCGCCTCTCTGACGCAAGACGCTCACGGGCAGGAGCCCGGCGGTTACCCCCAGTACACCCGCCCCGCACGGTGGCGCGACCGTGAGGTGCCGGAGACCCTGCTCTCCGGCGACCATGCCGCGATCGCCCGCTGGCGCCGGGCCCATGCCCGCGGCCCGGTGGCCCCCATGGAGAGGAGAGCATGAACATCGTCGAAGAGCTCGAGAACGAGCAGTTGAAGGAGGGCGTGCCGGAGCTCCGGCCGGGCGACACGGTCCGCGTCCACGCCAAGGTGGTGGAGGGCACTCGCGAGCGCGTCCAGGTGTTCGAGGGTCTCGTGATCCGGGTCACCGGCGGGGGGCTGCGTCGCAACGTCACCGTGCGGCGCGTGGCTCACGGCGTTGGCGTCGAGCGCACGTTCCTGGTCCATTCGCCGCGCATCGACAAGATCGAGGTGATGCGGCACGGTCAGGTCCGGCAGGCGCGGCTCTACTACCTGCGGGGACGCACCGGCCGGGCGGCGCGCATCCGCGAGCGTCGCGGCGATGTCGCCGCCGGGCGCGCCGCTGCTGCAGCGAAGGGGAAAGCCCCGGCCCGGGCGAAGGCCCCGACCACGCGCAAGGCCAGGGAGCAGGAGACCAACCCCGACGACTGAGGAGTCGCCGTTTCTTAACCCGGGGGCTTGGCGGGGAGCGCGGCCTCCGGCATCCTTGGGTCTGTGACTCCCCACGCCCCCCGCCCGGTGCGCCGGCGCCCGCTGCTCTGGGCATCGGAACGCCGCGCGCTCGCGATGGGGTTCACCGCCCCTGCCGGTATCGACGAGGTGGGTCTCGGCCCGCTGGCCGGTCCCGCCGTGGCGGGCGCGGTCATCCTCCGGCTGGGCGACCGTCTGCCCGGCATCGACGACTCGAAGAAGCTCACCGCGGCACAGCGCGAACGGCTGGCGCGCATCATCCGCCGGCGTGCGGTCGCCTGGGCCGTGCACGAGGTGCCACCGGCCGTGATCGACACCGACGGGCTGACGCGAGCACGCGAGCTGGCCATGGAAGGAGCGGTGCGGTCGCTGGCGGTGGCCGCCGACTACCTGCTCATCGACGCCTGGGACGTGCCCGCCCTCCCGCTGCCCCAGATGTGCGTGGTCAAGGGCGACAGCACCTCGGCGTCGATCATGGCCGCGTCGATCGTGGCCAAGGTGTACCGGGATGCGCTGATGGTGGAAGCGGACGCTCGGTACCCCGGGTACGGGTTCGCGATCCACAAGGGGTACGCCACGGCGGCTCACCGCCGGGCCCTGCGCGAGCTCGGTCCGTCACCCATCCACCGGATGAGCTGGGCCCCGATCCGGGCCGTGCTCGGGGAGCTGGACGAGGTGGATGAGCTCTCGGGACCAGCGTGACGCCCGCGGGAGCTCCGGAGGCAGGGACAGCGGGATGACCGGCGGCGACCCGGCGGCCGCCGAGCTCGGCCGCGCCGGCGAGCGCTGGGCCGCGGCCTTCCTGAGACGGCAGGGCTGGGAGGTGATCGGGCACGGCTTCCGAGCCCGCGGAGGAGAGATCGACCTCGTCTGCCGGCGGGGCGGACGCCTCCTGATGGCCGAGGTCAAGACCCGCACCTCCGACCGCTGGGGTGCACCGGAGGCCGCGGTCAACGCGGTGAAGCAGGCGCGGCTCCGGCGCGCGGCGCAGGACTACCGCCGGCTCAACGCGTGGCGCGGGGAGATCACGCACGCTGTGGTCGCGATCACGATCGGCGACGACGGGCGCCCCCGCATCGAGCTGTTCGAACACGCCTTCTGACCCGCCCCCACAAACTCCGTTTTCACGCGAAACCGGGTCTATGGAGCGCTCCACAGTCCCGCTTTCACGCGAAAACGGGACTACCAGCGGCCGGTGGAACCCGCGAGCCGGCGGGCACCGGTGCCGGGTAGCGGATCCGGTTGTAGCCGTAGTTGATCAGGAGCCGGACGCCGTCGACCCGGTAGATCTCGCCATTCATGCCCGGGACCAGCGAGAGCGTCAGCAGCCCGTGGGCGATGGTGCCGCCGAAAGGTCCTGAGCGGGCCCGCTCCCGGTCCACGTGGATCCACTGGTGGTCGTTCGTGGCGCGGGCGAAGTCGTCGATCCGGGCCTGATCGACCAGGATCCAGCCGCTCGACCCCAGCAGCCGGCCGGCCGCGGCCCGGAATTCTCCGGCGCCGTTGAAAACCCACATCGCATCACCTCCCGTGAACCTCGCCCACCACGGCGCCGGTCAGGCCGGAGCCGTGTCGCCCGGCGCCCGCCCCACCGCTCGCGCGGGCAGGAGCCCGACCCGAGCGTCGATCAGCGCGTGCAGGACCATGACCACGAACAGGCTGCCGGTGGCCAGGTAGATGATCCCCATCAGCGCCCCCAGGACCGCGGTCGCCGCCACGCCGGCCGTCCCCTGATACGCATGGGCGGCCCCGAACGCGATCGCCGCCAGCAGGATCACGAACCACGCCGGGGGGCCGTGGAGGAGCGCCGACAGCAGCGCCGGCAGGAGACCGCGGAACAGCAGCTCCTCGCAGACGCCCGCCGCGACGGACAGGGCCAGGAACCACACGCGTTCCGAACGCCGCACCGGCACCATGATGCGGACGCGGTCGCCGCCGATGACCGGGATCGGTCGGTCCAGCCGCCAGATCGCGATCGTCGACGCCACGATCGCGGCGCAAACCAGGATCGCGATCGCCAGGCCGACTCCGAACAGCAGGCCCGACCCGGTGAGGTGAGGCCCCGACAGGCCGATGCGCTGCAGGCCGATCCCGTTCAGGCCCGCCGCCACCGCCACCGCGAGACCGCCGAGCACGAGCTCCAGGACCAGCAGGCGGGCGTAGCCATGCCAGCGCCGGCCGGAATCCGCGGCGACCTCGCGCTCCATCAGTCGGTGGAGCCGGTAGCCGACCAGGGGCTGCGCCAGGACGCAGTACGCGACCACGAGCAGGGCCACGGCGATCTCGCCGGGACCCGTCAGGGAGGCGCCGGCCCAGGGCGGGGTCACGGTCATCGCGCATCCCACGGTAGCGCCCGGCGCCGGTAGCCTTGCGCCCATGACCGACGAGGTGGCCGATGTCTGAATCGGCGGTGGGCAGCGTCCGCGTCGAGGAGGTGGAGCTGCCGGGGATCGGAATGCGCTACGACCTGATGACGCACAAGGGGAGGCGGGTCGGGGTCCTGAAGCACCGCTCCGGCCGTCGCGATCTGCTCGTGTTCTCTCGCGAGGACCCTGATGCGTGCAGCGAGACGGTGCGGATGACCGACGAGGAGTCGGCCGTGCTTGGCGAGCTGCTCGGCGTGCCGCGCATCGTGGACACGCTCACCGGGATCCCGGTCGAAGGTCTGCTCAGCGAGCAGATCCCGATCGAACCCGATTCGCCGTACGCGAATCGCACGCTTGGCGAGACCCAGGCGCGGACCCGGACCGGCGCCTCGATCGTCGCCGTCATCCGCGGCCAGGAGACCATCATCTCCCCGACCCCCGACTTCCGCTTCCAGGCCGGCGACGTCGTCGTCGTGGTCGGTACGCGCGAAGGCGTGCGCGACCGAACGCCCATGCAGCCGATCTGCGACGCGTTGCCGCTTTACGGTGCTCGGTCACGAGTGGACGGACGCGCTCACTCCGCTCCGCAGCGGCGCCTTGCATCTGAACCACCTGGACGCCCGATCCCTCGCCGCCCTCGCTCGACACCCTCCTAGCGCATGGACGCGCTGTTCGTCGAGCTCGGAGCGATCCTCTTCGCCCTTGGCCTGCTCGGCCGGCTGGCCGGCCTCCTCGGCCTGTCGCCGGTCCCTCTCTACCTGCTGGCCGGGCTCGCGTTCGGGCACAACGGCCTCCTGCCACTGTCGGCCAGCCACGAGTTCCTGGAGATCGGATCCCAGATCGGGGTGGTCCTGCTGCTCTTGCTCCTGGGCCTCGAGTATTCGGCTGACGAGCTGCTCGGTAATCTGCGCGCTCAAGCCCCGGCGGGCGGGGTCAACATCGTTCTCAACGCGACGCCGGGGGTAGTGCTCGGCCTGATCCTGCACTGGCCGTTTGCGGCCGTGCTGGCGATGGGTGGTGTCACCTACTGCGCCAGCTCCGGCATCGCCGCCAAGCTGCTCCAGGACTTCGGGCGCATCGGGAACCGCGAGACGCCGATCGTGCTCGCGCTGCTCGTCCTGGAGGACCTCTCGATGGCCTTCTACCTGCCGGTCCTGACGGCCGTGGTGGCCGGTGTCGGGCTGATCCGCGGCGTGGAAGGAGAGGTGGTCGCGATCGCGGCCCTGGTCGTGGTGCTGATCGTGGCACTCCGGTTCAGCCATGTCGTCAACCGACTCGTCTTCAGTGAGGACAACGAGGTCCTGCTCCTCCGGGTGCTCGGGCTGGCGCTGATCGTCGCCGGGGTGGCGGGACTGCTCGAGGTGTCGGAGGCGGTGGGTGCGTTCCTGATCGGGATCGCGCTCTCGGGGCGGGTCGCCGAGGGCGCGAGGCAGGTGCTGGAGCCGTTGCGGGACCTGTTCGCGGCCGTGTTCTTCGTCCTCTTCGGCCTCAACACCGACGCGCTCCAGATCCCGGGAGTGCTCGGCGTGGCAGTCATCCTGGGCGCGATCACCATGGCGACCAAGATCGCCACCGGGTGGTGGGCGGCGTGGCGTGCGGGCATCGGCCCTCTCGGCCGGGTCCGGGCCGGCACCGTGATCGCCAGCCGTGGCGAGTTCAACATCGTGATCGCCACGCTGGCCGCCTCGACGACGCCCGAGCTGAGCCCGCTCGCCGCCACCTACGTGCTGCTGATGGCCGTGGCCGGCCCGGTGGTGGCACGTGTCGGCGAGCCGGTCGCGGCCCGGGTCCAGCGCCGCTACCTCCGCTGGAGGGACGAGCGCGAAGCAGTCGCCGAGAGCTGATCCGTCAGAACGGGAAGCGGGTCAACCCGAACGCGGGTGAGCCGGGCCGAGGTGGTTCCGACGGCACCACACGCGGCGGGATGCGCACGCATTCGGCCGGGTGGGTGTCATGGCGGAGGCCGTCGAAGATCGGGAACCGGAGCGTACCGTCGCGGGACCACTCCGAGTACCGCACCCGGACCACCAGCTCGGGCCGGACCCAGTCGACGGGCGCGGTCAGCTGCGGTGGTGGCGTGAGCGGGCACTCGTCCTGATGCAGCCGGCGGAGCGCGGCGGCCAGCTCACAGCACTCCTCGTCGTCGAAGCCGCCCGTGAGCGATCCGCAGGGGAGCAGCCGCCCGTCTTCGTACGCGCCGACCAGGAGGGCCGTGAAGGGGCTGCCGGGTGTGGACCCGAGGACGACGAAGTCTCCGCGCATCACGGCGTCGATGGTGAGCCAGAACGGGCTTCGCTGGCCGGGGACGTAGGTCGAGGCGGTGTGCTTGGCCACCACGCCCTCGAGCCCCCGCTCCAGGCAGGCCTGGTAGAGCTCGACCCCCTCGCGCTGGATGTGATCGGGGACGAACAGGTGATTGCCGGGCTGGACCGCTCGCTTGAGACGCGCCTTCCGACGGCGCAGGGGCTGCCGCAGCTGCGGGCGCCGGTTCAGGAAGAGGGCGTCGAACGCGAGGTAGCTGAGGGGGGCCTGGGCCGGCGCGGCGCGGCCCCGCATCCGGTCCTCCAACAGCTGGCGGTCGGGCCGGCCCTCTTCGTCGGTCGCCACCAGCTCCCCGTCGAAGACGCTGGCCGGGGTCACCTGCCGGGCGACCTTCCGGAGTTCGGGTGCGGCCTCGGTGATGTCTTCCAGGGCCCGGTTCTGCAGCCGCACCCGGCCTTCGTCGTCGGCGAAGAGCAGGCAGCGCAGGCCGTCCCACTTGACCTCGAAGAGATAGTCGTCGGCGCTGAAAGGCTCCGAAGCCTGTACCGGCTGCATGGGGCGCAGCCGCGTCGGGAGCGGCTCCAGCTGGAAGGTGAGTTGATCTGCGGGGAGTGCCGTCAGCTTGCCTTCCGGCGCGACTGGCGACGGGGCGCCGGGGCCTCCTCCTCGGCGTCGTGTTCCGCAGCCTGCGCACGAGACTTCTTGGCCGCCTCGACGGAGGCCTTGAGCGCCTCCATCAGATCCATCACCTTGCCCTCGGCCTCTGGCTCCTCGGCTTCCACCACCTCGGTGCCTTCGACCTTGGCGTCGATGACACGCTTTAGGGCCTCCTGGTAGTCGTCGTGGTACCGCGAGGGCTCGAAGCGGTCCTCCGCCAGGTTCTCGATCAGGCTCTTCGCCATCGACAGCTCCCGAGGGCTGACCTTGACGCTGTCCTCGTCGCCCACGTTGAGCGAATCCGTGGCGCGGATCTCGTCCGGCCAGTGCAGCGTGTTGAGGAGCAGCGCTCCTCCGTTCGGATGCACCGCGCAGAGGTGCTCGCGGTCCCGGAACGCGATCTTGGCGATCGCGAGCATCGACGTCTCCTCCAGCGCCTTCTGCAGGAGCAGGTACGGTTTCCGACCCATCTCGTCGGGCTCGACGTAGTAGGCCGACTTGAAATAGAGCCCGGCCTCGATGCCGTCGTCGGGGACGAACTCCTCGATCTCGATCGCGTGCGCCGTGGGAAGAGGCAGATTCTCCAGGTCACTGTCGTCGAGCACGACGTAGTGCGACTTGGAGATCTCGACGCCCTTCTTGATGTCGCCGTAGGCGACTTCGTGATCGCCTGCCTCGCACCACCGCTTGTACTTGATCGGGGAGAGATGCTCGGAGCACAGCTGACGGAAGGACGCGGAGTGTGACTCTGTTGCGACGTAGAGGCGGATAGGGATGGAGACCATGCCGAAGCTGATCGCACCCTTCCACATCGAGCGGGGCATGTCGGGGATGGTACAGCACAGATGTGCGCTGTGCCCCTGTTGTCGCGGCTTTGGTTCTGTGGGTTACGCGCTCTCGACTGGGGGCGCCGGGATGTGAAAACGTTCTCCCAGCTGTGTGAGCTGATCCCACAGTGAGGGTGGGATGGGAAGGCCTTCGGACAGGCGGCGTTCCCGGCTGACCTGCTCCGGCTCGCCGGGCACCAGGACCCGGTCGTAGCCAGGAGCCGGCGGGAGCGTGGCGGCGGCGTCGAGCAGCTCCGCGACGGTCTCCCGATAGGGGTCGGTACCACCGAACCACTCGGGGTCCAGGACCACCATGAAGAAGCCCGCGGTCCAGACGGTCCCGCGAGGTACGTCGGACATGGTGCCGGCGGTGGTCGGGTCGTCGTCGCCGATCACGGCCAGGCTTCCGAGCAGCGCCGCCGCCAGTCCCAGCCCGTAGCCCTTGTGGCCGGTCAGGTCTCCGCCGACGGGGAGCAGGGAGCCGCCGTCGTAGAAGTCGGCGGGAAGGGTGGTGGGTCGGCCCTCGCTGTCGATGATCAGGCCGGGCGCGACCCGCCTGCCCTGATAGCGGGCGACCCGGAGCTTGCCCTCGGCGACCTGTGAGGTCGCGAAGTCGGCGACCAGCGGGGTGCGATCACGGGCGGGGACACCGAAGCACCAGGGGTTGGTCCCGAGCAGCCGGCCCAGTCCGTGGTAGGGCACGATGCGGCCGATGCCGGGGCCGACCGAACCCACCGTGGTGATGCTGACCAGGCCCTCGCGCGCCGCCACCTCGGCGTAATGGCCGAGCCTCCCGACGTGGTTCGAGTGGCGGACGGCGGCGGCGGCGATGCCTGTCCGGCTCGCGTGATCGATGCACCAATCGAGGGCCTGCCGGCTCGTCCACTGACCGAGGCCGCGCTTGGCGTCGAAGAGGAGGAGCGACGGGGATTCCTTGATCGGCGCGCCCCAGGCGCCCGGGTGCAGGCGGCCGCGGTCGGCCAGGTCGACGTACTGCACGATGCGCAGAAGCCCGTGGGAGTCGTGGCCGGCAAGGTTGGCGCCGACCAGGTGGTGAGCGGTCTCGGTGGCGGCGGTGTCGTCGGCTCCGATCGAGGTCAGGACGGCGTGCGCGAAGCTTTCAGCCGCGCCGGCCTCGATGATCAGGTCGTCGGTCGAGGTGTCATGTTCGTTCGGGGTCACCACGGTCGCATTCTCGCGGTTCGCCCGACCCGGACGTGGTACGGACGCCTGAGGGGGGTGCTGTCGGAGTCGAACCTCGACACGCGTTCCTGACCGTGTCAGTGAAGGCTTTGCCGGCGCCCCTCTGAGGTGTCACTGGTGACGGGTTCGCGGGAGATCGGGACCCACTGTGTTGACGCTCACACATTGGGAACGCCGAACAAGAGAGGCGGCCATCAGTACCCAAGAGGTCCAGAGGGCCCGGACGAACCTCTCTTAACACCCCCTGTTCCCAAGCGCACCCGGCCCCACTACCGTGCCCGACATGGTCACCAGAACCGTCGGCGTGCTGCTCAGAGGACTCGAAGGGCGCTGCGTCGAGGTCGAGGTCGACGTGGGAGGCGGGTTCGAGACCAAGCTCACCGTGGTCGGGCTGGCTTCGGCCTCCGTCAAGGAGTCCCGCCAGCGGATCGAGGCGGCGATGCGCAACGCCGGGCTTCCGCTGCCCAAGCGAAACGTCACCATCAACCTGGCCCCGGCCCAGCTGCGTAAGGAGCAGCCCGGCCTGGACCTGCCGATCGCGGTCGGGGTCGCGCTGGCGAGCGAGGGTAGGGAGGGCCCGGACGACGCCGCCTTCCTGGGGGAGCTTGGCCTCGACGGCACGGTGCGTCACGTGCCGGGCGTGCTGGTGGCCGCGACCTGGGCCCGCGAGCGCCTCTTCCGCCGCCTCTACGTGCCCACCGGCGACGCCGACGAGGCGGCGCTGATCGACGGCCTCGAGATCATCCCCTGCGACAACCTGGCGCAGGTCGTCGCGCAGGTCTGCGGCGAAGAGCAGATCCCACCCCAACGGCGGACGGTCGCGCATGGCCAGGACGAGGTGGTGCCGGACCTCGACCTGGCCGAGGTACACGGACAGCAGGCTGCGCGCCGGGCCCTCGAGGTTGCGGCCGCGGGCGGCCACCATCTGTTGATGACCGGACCGCCGGGCACCGGCAAGACGATGCTGGCCCGGGCGCTGCCCGGGATCCTGCCGCCGCTCGACCTCGAGCAGGCGATGGTCGTGGCCCGGATTCGGAGCGTGCTCGGCGAACTGGGGGGCGCGATCGGCGGAGGACCGCTCGATTGCCGCCGACCCTTTCGCGCCCCCCATCACTCGATCTCCGGTCCCGGGCTGGTGGGTGGGGGCTCGCCGATCGCGATGCCTGGAGAGGTCACGCGAGCCCACTGCGGGGTCCTGTTCCTGGACGAGCTGGCGGAGTGTGCGCCGCGCACCCTGCAGCTGCTCCGCCAGCCGCTGGAGCGCGGAGACGTGCACCTGACCCGCGCCGCCGGCAGCGTTCGCTATCCCGCGAGGTTCCAGCTGGTCGCCGCCACCAACCCGTGCCCGTGCGGCTATCTGGGCGACGCGGAGCGGGCCTGCCGCTGCCCGGCGCCGGCAATCGAGCGCTACCAGCGGTCACTGTCGGGCCCGCTGCTCGACCGCATCGATCTGCAGGTCATGGTGCCGCGGCTGCCTCTCAGCGCGCTGCAGGGTGACGGCGGCGAAAGCTCGGGCCAGGTTCGAGGGCGCGTGGTCGAGGCTCGCCGCCTGCAGGAGGACCGCCAGGGAAAGTGCAACGGCGAGCTGCGGGCCCGGGAGCTGCGCGTCCATGCGCCGCTCGGCGCCCAGGCCCGGAGCTCGCTCGAGCGCTGGGCCGAGGCGCAGGGGCTCACCGCGCGTGGCTACCACCGTGCGTGGCGTGTCGCTCGGACGCTTGCCGACCTGGACGGTGGGATCGAGATCGGTGAGGGGCATGTTCTGGAGGCGCTGGGCTACCGGCTGGCCGAGCGTGCCGCCTGATCCCGGCCTGGATCCGGCACCGGTCCGCGAGGTGGAGGCGGGGTGGCCGGACACCGGCGCCGTCTGGCGGGCGCCCACGCTTCGTGTGCGCGGGACCTGGCCGCCGCCGCGGGGACCACGGGTCGCCATCGTTGGCGCCCGCCGGCCCACCCCCTACGGCGAAGCGGTCGCCGAACGGCTCGCCACCGACCTCGGGCAGGCGGGCGTGGTGATCGTCTCGGGGCTCGCCCTGGGCATCGACGCCGCCGCGCACCAGGGAGCGTTGGAGGCGGGAGCCGCGACGGTCGCGGTCCTGGGCACCGGCGTCGACATCGTCTACCCGGCCCGCCACCACGGCCTCGCCCAGCGCATCGTCGCGCTCGGTGGCGCGGTGGTCAGTCAGTTCCCCGACGGGACACCGCCGCGGAGGGACCACTTCCCGCGCCGGAACTGGACGATCGCCGGGCTTTCCCAGGCCGTCGTCGTGGTGGAGGCGGCGGTCGGCTCGGGCGCGCTGATCACCGCCGAAGCCGCGCTCGCGCTCGGCCGGACGGTGCTCGCGGTGCCGGGAAGCGTGTTCTCACCCCTCTCTGTCGGATGCCACCAGCTCCTGCGCGACGGAGCCGGGCTGGTCCAGAACGCGCGCGACGTGCTGCGGGAGATCGGAGAGCCTTGCGAGGTGCTCGACGACCCCCTGGGACCACCCCGACACCTCGGCGTCGAGCTCCCGCCGGCCGGACAGGACCCGCTGCTGGGGCACCTCACCGACACGCTGCCCGTCGACCCGGGCACGCTGGCGGCGAAGCTCGGCCTGCCCATCCAGCAGGTCCTGATCCGGCTCTCCCGGGCGGAGCTCGGGGGTCGAGTCCGGCGCGTGGGCGGCGGCTACGTGAGAGTCCACCATCGCGCACGCCGGTGAGGGACCGCTCTGCGCAATCGATCCCATGTCGGGTCGGGAGCCGTCGCTCAGCCGGCAGGCGTACGTCACCACCCGTGCCAAATGGGACTCGAAAGGCGTACCGTGCGAAACCCTCCGGCCCATGCGGTCCACGAGGGGGACGTGTAGGAACGGATCAAGCTGGGGAGACCAGCAGAAGGTGCACTCCGGCGGGGGATCGTCCACCGCCTCGGCATACCGCCGAGGTCGGTTCCAGCGTTGCCCGGAGCTCGGGTCAGGTGTACCGCCGCGGCAGACGCCGCGGAATGACAACTGAGGTAGAGGAGTAGTCCACCGCCGTGGCAGAACGTTTGATCATCGTCGAGTCGCCCGCAAAGGCGCGGACGCTGAAGCGCTTTTTGGGCGCCGACTACGAGGTGATGGCGTCGATGGGCCACGTGCGCGATCTGCCGGAGCGGGATCTGGCAGTCGACGTCGAGCACGAGTTCCGGCCCCACTACGAGGTCGTCGAAAGCCGCCGGCAGACGATCTCGGAACTGCGCAAGAACGCCTCCCGGAGGGGCACCGAGGTGATCCTCGCGTCCGACCCCGATCGTGAGGGCGAGGCCATCTCCTGGCATCTCGCGGAGGTGCTGCGCCTTCGCGATCCGAAGCGGATAGAGTTCCACGAGATCACGAACGAGGCGGTCCAGCGGGCGCTGCGAAGCCCCCGCGAGATCGACATGAACCTCGTCAACGCCTACCAGGCACGCCGCGTCGTCGACCGGCTGGTCGGCTACCGCCTGAGCCCGTTCCTCTGGAGCAAGGTCCAGAAGGGCATCGGCGCCGGTCGCGTCCAGTCGGTCGCCCTGCGCCTGGTGGTCGATCGCGAGCAGGAGATCCGCCACTTCCGGCCCGAGGAGTCCTGGACCGTCGACGCCATCCTCTCCCGCCAGGGCGCGGGGCAAGACGAGGCCGAGCGGTTCCGGGCGCGGGTCCTGAGGCGCCTCGACGACCCCAAAGGCAAGCTGGAGCTGAAGACCGAGGAGGCTGCGCAGCAGGCGATGGCACTGCTGCAGGGCGCCGCCTACACGGTCCGCTCGCTGGAGCGGAAGGAACGGCGGAAGTCGGCGCCCGCGCCTTACACGACCTCGACCCTGCAGCAGGACGCGTCGAGCCGTCTGCGGTTCTCGCCCAAGCGCACCATGCGGCTGGCCCAGGACCTGTACGAAGGCATCGAGCTGGGCAACGAGGGCTCGACCGGCCTCATCACCTACATGCGTACCGATTCGACGCGCATCTCGGAGGAGGCCGACGGGAAGGTCAAGGGCTGGATCAAGGGGCAGTTCGGGGACCGCTACCTGGGCCGGCCGCGAAAGGACAAAGCCCGGCCCGGAGCCCAGGACGCGCACGAGGCGATCCGTCCCACCGAGCCATCCCGGCGTCCTGAGGAGATCCGCGCCTATCTGTCACCCGACCAGTACCGCGTCTACGAGCTGATCTGGCGGCGGTTCGTGGCGAGCCGCATGGCCCCCGCCGTGTACGCGGGGACGACGGCCGAAATCGTGGCCGGGCCGCTGGTCCTGCGCGCCACCGGTTCGGTGCTTACGTTCGACGGGTACTACCGGGTCTGGGAGCGCGACGACGATCCCGAGTCGCGCCTACCGGAGCTGCAGGAGGGGGAGACGCTCCACTTCTGGGACCTGGTGCCGGAACAGCACTTCACCCAGCCGCCGCCCCGCTACTCGGAGGCCTCGCTGATCCAGGAGCTGGAAAAGCGCGGCATCGGCCGGCCCTCGACCTATGCCAGCATCGTGGGGACGATCCAGGACCACGGCTACGTCGAGCAGAAGGAGCGCCGGCTGCACCCGACGGAGATCGGCGAGGCGGTCAACACGATCATGGTCGGCCACTTCCACGACATCGTCGACGACGCGTACACCGCGGCCATGGAGCAGCGGCTGGACGAGGTCCAGTCGGGCCAGGTGGAGTGGGTGCCGGTGGTCGGTGACTTCTACGGCCCCCTGGAGAAGATGCTCAGCGACGCCAAGGAGGCGATGCCCGCGGACACCGGGGAGGAGTGCCCGGAGTGTCACGAGGGCACGCTGATCCTCCGTGCGAGCCGCTACGGGCCGTTCAAGGGATGCTCCCGGTACCCGCAGTGCAAGTACCGCCAGGCGGTGCTGCACGGCGACGCCCCAGAGCCGAAGCTGCTCGACGAGACCTGCCCCGAATGCGGCCGTCAGCTGCAGGTTCGGAATGGGCGCTACGGAGAGTTCGTCGGCTGCTCCGGCTACCCCGAGTGCAAGTACATAAAGAAGGATCGTGCGGAGCCCGAGCACACCGGGATGGAATGCCCCGAGTGCCACCAGGGCGAGCTGCTGCGCCGAAGTGGGCGTTACGGGCCCTTCCTGTCCTGCAGCCGCTACCCCGACTGCAAGTACCGTGCGAACGTGGGCAAGGACGGCCAGCCGAAGGTCAAGGCGGAGCCCAAGGTCCTCGATGAGACGTGCCCCGAGTGCGGAAAGCAGCTGGTGGAGCGGGAGGGTCGCTACGGCACCTTCAAGTCCTGCATCGACTACCCGAAGTGCCGCGGCGGCATGAAGTCGAAGGGCGGCACCAACGGCAGCCGTCGCCGGCAGAAAACCACCGTCTGACCCGCCCCCGGAAGGCCGTTTGTAGACAACAGCACCTCATCGGCGACGTTTTAGGGTGCGTCTGTCTACGAACGACCCGGCCGGGGCACCCCGAGGAGCGGGACCGCGTTTACGAAGCCGCGCCGCGCGGTAGAATCCCGGTGCCGGCCCCCAGAGGGCTGAGTACGCACGCCCGGGCTGCATCCTGTCTCCCATTCGCGGAGCGAGCACGGGCGGAGGCAAACAGGAGAACGACCACATGCCACAGGTAACGCTGAAGCAGCTGCTCGAGGCGGGCGTCCACTTCGGACACCAGACGAGCCGCTGGAACCCCCGGATGCGCCCGTACATCTTCACCGCGCGCAACGGGATCCACATCATCGATCTACAGAAGACCGTCCGCCTGCTCGACGACGCGCTCGGCTTCGTCAGGGACGTCGCGGCCACCGGACGCCCGGTGCTGTTCGTGGGAACCAAGAAGCAGGCGCAGGAGACGATCCAGACCGAGGCCGCGCGCTCGGGGATGTTCTTCGTCAACCGCCGCTGGATGGGCGGCATGCTGACCAACTTCCAGACCGTCAAGAAGCGGATCGAGCGCCTGCAGGAGCTGCGCAAGCTCCGCGACGCCGGATACTTCGAGCAGCTTCCGAAGAAGGAGGCCAAGAAGCTCCAGGACGAGCTCGACCGGCTGATGTACCACTTCGACGGCATCGCCGACATGCGCCGGCTGCCGGGCGCCGTCTACGTCGTCGACCCGCGCAAGGAGCACATCGCGGTGACCGAGGCGAATCGCCTCAAGATCCCGGTCGTCGCGATCACCGACACCAACTGCGACCCGGACCAGATCCAGCACGTGATCCCGGGAAACGACGACGCGATCCGGGCTGTCAAGCTGCTGACGACCAAGGTCGCCGACGCGTGCCTGGAAGGCCGGCAGCAGGCGCTGGAGCGCGGCGAGCAGCTGCCGCAGCTGGAGGAGCGTGAGTTCCTGGAGACTCCGCGGTACGACCTCATGGAGGAGTACATGGACGACGAGGAGGACTACCTCCCGGGCGTCACCGAGGAGGACTTCCTGGGCCGCGACGCCAACGACGAGGCCGCCCGCCGCTAAGCGCGGCGGCCCCGGCCCGGCTCCCTCATCGGGCGCCGGGCCGCCCGACCTGATAGTGAGGAGACTGCAGAGATGGCAGAGATCACGGCTGCCCTGGTGAAGCAGCTGCGCGACCGCACCAACGCCGGCATGATGGACTGCCGGACGGCGCTCCAGGACTCGGGCGGCGACCTCGACAAGGCTGCTGCCCTGCTCCGCGAGAGGGGGATCGCCAAGGCCGACAAGCGTGCCGGGCGGGAGACCTCGAACGGGCTCGTCGAGTCCTACCTCCACCGCACCAGCGACGACTTCCCGCCGCAGATCGGGGTGCTGGTCGAGGTCGACTGCGAGACCGACTTCGTCGCCAAGGGCGACGACATGAAGAGGTTGGCGCGCGAGCTGGCGATGCACATCGCGGCGGCCAATCCGCGATGGGTCCGGAAGGAGGACGTCCCCACCGGGCTGCTCGAGCAGGAGCGCGAGCTGTATCGCCGCAAGGCGGAGCAGGACGGGCGGCCGCAGGCGGCCTGGGACCGGATCGTCGACGGTCAGGAGCGGAAGTTCTACGAGGACAACGTGCTCCTGGAGCAGGAGTGGGTCCGCGAGCCCAAGACCAGGATCCGGGACCTCATCGCCCAGACCGTGGCCACGGTGCAGGAGAACGTGACCGTTCGCCGGTTCTCCCGGTTTAGCATCAAAGAAGGGTGAGCGGGACCGCGCACCCGTGTTGCCAGCCATGACCTCCGAGCCGAAGTACCGTCGCATCCTCCTCAAGCTGAGCGGCGAAGCGCTCGGGGGCGCCCGGGCGTACGGCCTCGACCTGACGGTCGTGCAGCGGATCGCTCGCGAGGTGAACGACGTCCACGCGCTGGGCGTCTCGGTAGCCCTGCTCGTCGGTGGCGGCAACATCTTCCGCGGCGCCGAAGGATCGGAGATCGGGTTCGACCGCTCCACGGGCGACTACATGGGCATGCTGGCCACCGTGATCAACGCGCTCGCCCTCCAGGAGGGGGTGGAGCAGATCGGTCTCGAGGCGCGCACCATGTCCGCGATCGAGATGCCGAAGGTGGCCGAGCCCTTCATCCGCCGCCGTGCCATGCGGCACCTGGAGAAGGGGCGCATCGTCATCCTTGCCGGCGGCACCGGCAACCCGTTCATGTCGACCGACACCGCGGCGGCGCTGCGAGCGGCCGAGCTCGAGTGTGAGGTGGTCATGAAGGCGACGCGGGTGGACGGTGTCTACACCGCCGACCCCGAGCGCAACCCGGACGCCGAGAAGATCGGCCGGCTCGAGTACCTCGAGGTGCTCACGCGCGGGCTCGGAGTGATGGACTCGACCGCGGTCACCCTGTGCAGCGAGAATCAGATCCCGATCGTCGTCTTCGATCTCCTGAAGGAGGGCAACATGGTGAGGGTCGTCAGCGGCGAAGCGATCGGAACCCTGATCGGCGGAGCGGCCGGATGAGCGAGATCACCCAGTCCTCGGTCCTCGCCGAGGCCCGCGAGAAGATGACGAAGGCACTCGACCATCTCGAGCACGAGCTGAGCACGATCCGTACCGGCCGTGCCAACCCGGCGCTCATCGAGCACCTGCCGATCAGCTACTACGGGACCCCGACGCCGCTCAACCAGCTGGCGCAGATCGGCACCCCGGAGGCGCGGCTCCTGGTGGTGCAGCCGTACGACCGCTCCTACGTAGGCACGATCGACAAGGCGATTCGCGAAGCGGGGCTGGGGCTCAACCCGTCCAACGACGGCCAGCTGGTCCGGGTGCCGATCCCGCAGCTGACCGAGGAACGGCGGCGCGAATACGTGCGCCTGGCGAAGCAGCGCGCGGAGGAGAGCCGGGTGGCCATCCGCAACGCGCGCCGCGACGAGATCCAGCGCGTGCAGCGCGCGGAGAAGGCGGGGGAGGTGCCGGCCGACGAGAGCCACAAGATCTCCGACGGCCTGCAGAAGCTGACCGATGAGATGGTCGGTCGCGTCGACGAGCGGGTACACCGGAAAGAGGCCGAGGTGATGGAGGTCTAGGAGGGTGTTGAGGAGGGGCGCCGAGAGATCGGGCGTCCAGGTGGTTCAGATGCAAGGCGCCGCTGCGGGCGGAAGGAGCGCGTCCGTCACTCGTGACTGAGCACCGTAAAGCGGCAACGCCGCAGATGGGCCGCATGGGCGTTCGAGATCCGGTGATCATCCTCAGCATCCTCCTGGTGCTGGACAGCACTGGGCCCTCACTTCCCCCGGCAGGCGCCTGATCGCCATGGCTGACGCCGTCCCGCGCCATGTCGCGATCGTGATGGACGGCAACGGCCGCTGGGCACGGCGGCGCAACCGCCCCCACTCGTTCGGCCACCGTGCGGGCGTGCGGGCGATGAAGCGGGTGATGTACGCCTGCGAGGGCCTGGGCATCGAGGTGCTCAGCGTGTATGCCTTCTCGACCGAGAACTGGTCGCGTCCGACGGCCGAGGTACGGGCGCTCATGCGCCTCTTCAACGAGGCGATCCAGCGCGAGTTCGACGAGCTCAACGAGCGGGGCATCCGCATCCTCGTCAGCGGCCGGACCTCGGAGCTGCAGCCGGGCATCCAGGAGCGCATCGCGGATGCCGAGCGGCGGACCGGCCGCAACCACAACGGCGTCCTCAACGTCTGCCTCAACTACGGCGGTCGCGCGGAGATCGTGGACGCGGTCCGGCAGCTGCTGCGGGAGGGTCTGGAGCCGGACCGGGTGACGGAAGCGGAGCTGCGTCGGCGGCTCTACCATCCGGGGCTCCCGGACCCCGATCTCATCATCCGCACCGCCGGCGAGCAGCGGCTCTCCAACTTCCTCCTCTGGCAGGGCGCGTACGCCGAGATCCACGTCACCGACACGCTGTGGCCCGACTTCGACGAGGAGGATCTGGCCCGCGCCGTCGCCGACTACGGAACCCGCGCACGCCGGTTCGGCGGCCGGCCGGTGGAGGTCCCCGGGTGATCCCCGGGATGACGGCGGGCCGGTGAGCGCCGAGGAGACCCGGCGGATGAGGGAGGTGGAATCTCCGCGTTCGGGCCTCTTGGTCCGCATCGTCTCGGCCGCGGTCCTGATCGCAGCCGCGTTCGGCCTCCTCGCGCTGGGGCGGCCCGGCCTCTACGCGATCGCGGTCCTCTTCGGAGGCTTCGCCCTGTGGGAGTTCCGCGGGATCACGGCGCGGTTCCGGGCCACCGCTCCCTTGTGGCTGCTGTTCCCGCTCGGGCTGTACTTCATCTTCAGCGGCACCGAGCTGCGCTGGGTGCCGGTCGAGGTGGTCCTGGCGGTGGCACTGGTGGTCGGGCTTTCCGTGTTCCTGTTCCTACCGGGGAGGGCGCAGGGCCTCGGCCGCTGGGCGATGGGGCTCGCCGGAGCCGTCTACATCGGCATCCCGCTCAACTACTACGTGCTGCTGTACACCCAGCCCTCCGGCTTCCGTGGCCTGTTCTGGGTCCTGATCACGCTGGCCGCCCTGATGCTGCAGGACACGGCGGCGCTGCTCGCCGGCCGGCGTTTCGGACGGCATCCGTTCTTTCCCCAGATCAGCCCCAAGAAGACCTGGGAGGGAGCCGTCGGCGGCTTCGTGATCGGGGTCGCGGTGATGGTTCTGGGGACGATGTTCCTGCTGCAGGTTCCCTGGTGGCACGGCCTGGTGCTGGGGGTGCTGGCCGGAGTGACCGGTGTCGCCGGGGACCTGGTCGAGTCGCAGCTGAAGCGGCTGGCCGCGATCAAGGACTCCTCGCACCTGATCCCGGGTCACGGCGGGGTGCTCGACCGGATGGACTCCCTCCTCTTCGCGCCGATCGCGGTCTACCTCTACGCGTCGGCCTTCCACCTGCTGTGAGCCGCCCCCGGCCCGGAGCTCACCCCCTCCCGCACGGAACGGGTGCCGGCGCGGTCCGAAGGAGGCCGCTTCCGTGCGAAGCGCGGGTTGGGGTGGTGGGTGACGATGGGTGAGCGTATGAGGGTGGCCGTCCTCGGCGCGACCGGGTCGATCGGCACCCAGACGCTGGAGGTGCTGGATCGCTTCCCCGACCGCTTCGTGGTGGAGGCCCTGGTGAGCGGCCGTCGCCCGCCCGGCCGCGCGGCCCCGGTCATGCTGCAGAGCACGGCCGGCGACTTCGACGCCCGCCTCCGCGAGCTGGTGGTCTCACCCCGGGTCGACCTGGTGGTGATGGCGATCCCGGGAGCAGCCGCGCTGCAGCCGACGCTCGACGCCCTGCGGGCGGGCAAGCGCGTGGCCCTGGCCAGCAAGGAGGTCCTGGTGATGGCCGGGGAGGTCGTGATGGGGGCGGCGGGGCCGCTCGGCGACCGGCTGCGCCCGGTCGACTCCGAGCACTCGGCGATCTGGCAGTGCCTGTGGGGGGAGGCGCCGGATGCCGTCACCCGCATCACCGTCACCGCCTCCGGAGGGCCGCTCTGGGCGCACCCGGACTGGGATCCTCAGACGCTGACCGTGGAGCAGGCGCTGTCGCACCCGAGGTGGTCGATGGGGCCCAAGGTCACCGTCGACTCGGCGACGCTGATGAACAAGGCCCTCGAGGTGCTGGAGGCCCACCACCTGTTCGGCGTCGCGATGGAGCGGGTCCAGGTGCTGATCAACCCGCAGTCGGTCGTCCACTCCATCGTCGAATTCTGCGACGGCACCGCCAAAGCGCAGGTCGGACGGCCGGACATGCGCACCCCGATCGCACTTGCCCTGAGCTATCCCGAACGCCTCCGCGGCGTGATCACGCCCACCGACTTCGGCGCCACCGGTCCGCTCGAGCTCTACCCGCTGGACGACCGGCGCTTTCCCGCGGTGGGCCTGGTGCGGGAAGCGGTGAGACGCGGGACCCCCTGGCCGGCGGTACTCAACGCCGCCAACGAGGAGGCGGTGACGGCCTTCCTGGACCGCCGGCTGGCCTTCCGTGAGATCGTGCCCCTGGCCCGGTCGACGCTCGATGCCTATCCGGGCGGACCGGCCGGGTCCCTCGACGAGATCCTCGCGGCCGACCAGTGGGGGCGTACTCACGCGCGTGCGCAGATAGAGCGAACGTCGGTAGGCTGAGCCCTGCATGGACGCTCTGATCCCACTTCTCGGCCATGTCCTGCTCGGCATCGTCGCGATCGGCGGGATGTTCCTGATCCTGATCGCCCCTCACGAGTTCGGCCACATGACGGTCGCTCAGCTGGTCAAGATCCGCGTCTACGAGTTCTCCGTCGGGTTTGGACCCAAGGTGCTCCAGACCAAACGGGGCGGCACCGAGTACACGCTGCGCATGCTCCCGATCGGGGGCTACGTGCGCATGGCGGGACAGGAGCCGGGTGACTACGACGCGCCCGGCGCCTTCGGGACCCGGCCCGCCTGGGCGCGCCTGGCGACGCTCCTGGCGGGGCCGGCCGCGAACGTGCTGGTCGCCATGCTGGTGGTGACCTGCATCGGGTTCACGCAGCTCAACTCGGACCCCGGGCTGGTGGCGAGCGTGACGGTGGGGTCCCCGGCCGCGCAGGCGGGACTGCATCCCGGCGACTCGATCCGGACCGTGAACGGCAAGCCGATCCAGAGCGGAACCGAGATCCGCGACCTGGAGCAGAAGAACCCCACGCGGCCGCTGATGCTGGAGGTGGTCCGTCCCGATGGCACCGCGTTCCAGACCAGCGTCCGACCGCAGTACGAGAAGGCAGACCAGGCGTACCTGATCGGGATCAGCGAGGAAGGGGTGGTGACGCCTCTGGACGCGATCCGGACCGGGGTCGAGTTCCCCTGGACCGCCACCCAGGCCATCGTGAGCAGCATCGCCATGGTGGTCACGGGGAAGGTGCCGGGCGGGCTGCTCGGGCCCAACGGCATCACCGGGCCGGTCGGCGTGGGTGACGTCGCCTATCAGGCGGCCGCCGACGGCTTCTCGGTCTGGCTCACGCTGGCCGCACTGCTGAGCATGTCGGTGGCTCTCTTCAACCTGCTCCCGGTGCCCGCGCTCGACGGTGGCCGGATCCTGGTCGTGCTGCTGGAGAAGATCCGGGGTCAGGCGTTCGATCCGGCCCGGGAGGCGGCCGTGCAGCGTGCCGGGTTCATCGCGGTGCTGGCCCTGGTGCTGCTGGTGGCGCTGTTCGACGTACAGAGAATCGTCTCGGGTTCGTTCCCGCAGCTCAGGTGAGATGCGGGAGCTTCGACGTGCGGGACCGTTCCCGGTGCGTTTTCGCAGGTCAGGTGACGTGAGCGTTTCCAGGATCCCCGTGAGCCCGATCCTGAGAGCTTCGCGGCGGTAGTTTGAGGTAGCTGATGCAGGAGACTCTTCAACCCGCCCGGCGGCGGTCGATCCCGGTACGCGTCGGCGACGTGGTCGTCGGGGGCGCGGCGCCGATCGCCGTGCAGACGATGACCAAGACCGACACCCGGGATGTGAAGGCGACCGTCGAGCAGATCTACGCCCTGAAGGACGCGGGGTGCGAGATCGTACGCCCGGCGGTTCCCGATCACCAGGCGGCGGAGGCGATGGTCGACATCGTCAAGCAGTCGCCGCTGCCCATCATCGCCGACATCCACTACAACCACGAGCTGGCGCTGATGGCGATCAAGGCCGGCGTGGACGGTCTCCGTCTCAACCCCGGCAACCTCCCGGACCGCGAGAAGGTGGTGCGGGTGGTGGAGGCGGCGAAGGAGCGCGGGATCCCGTTCCGGATCGGCGTCAACGCGGGGTCGCTGCCGGAAGAGGTGCACAAGTCGCTCCGCGAGGAGCACGCGATCAACCGTGACGACCGCATGGCCACGGCACGGCGGATGGCCGACGTCGCGATCGGCCACTGCAAGATCCTGGAGGACCTGGACTACGGCCCCGGTCACGTCAAGGTCTCGCTGAAGGCGACCGACGTCTGGACCAACGTGATGGCGAACCGCCTGTTCGCGCAGGAGCGGCCCTACCCGATCCACCTCGGCGTCACCGAGTCGGGCCCGGTGCAGGCCGGATCGATCCGATCGGCGGTGGGGCTCGGCATCCTGCTCGGCGAGGGCATCGGCGACACCATCCGGGTCTCGCTCGCCACGTCGGACCCGACCGAAGAGATCCGGGTGGGCTACGAGGTGCTGAAGGCGCTCAACTTCCGCAACGAGGGGACCACGCTCATCGCCTGTCCCACCTGCGGACGGCTGGAGTACGACATGGTGCCCACCGTGAAGGTGGTGGAGGAGTACATCGCCAAGATCAAGGCGCCGATCACGGTGGCCGTGATGGGCTGCGTGGTCAACGGCCCCGCCGAGGCCCGCCACGCCGACATCGGGGTCACCGGGGGGCGCGGCAAGGGCGTCATCTTCAAGAAGGGAAAGCTGTTCCGAACCGTCCCCCAGGCGGAGCTCCTGCCGGTCCTCCTCCACGAGATCGACGTTCTCGCCGAAGAGCGGGGTGCCGCGGCGGCACCGGCATCGGTCTGAGCCGGCGGACGTGACCATGAAGCTCCCGTTCGCCCAGGTCGACGTGTTCTCGCCCGCGCCCGGGCTCGGCAACGCGCTCGCCGTGGTCGCGGACGCCGAGGGTTTGAGCGACGAGCAGCTGCGTACGTTCGCGCGCTGGACGAACCTCAGCGAGACGACCTACCTGCTGCCCCCGACCGATCCGGCGGCCGACTACCGGGTGCGCATTCTGACGCCCACCAGCGAGCTGCCGTTCGCAGGCCATCCGACGCTGGGCACCTGCGCGGTCTGGCTGGCCCGGGGGGGACAGCCGAAGGCGGAGAACGTCGTGCAGGAGTGCGGGATCGGACTGGTCCGCATCCGCCGCGACGGCGGCCGCCTGGCCTTCGCGGCGCCGCCGCTCCGCCGCTCGGGTGAGGTCGACGCCGCGACGCTGGCGCAGGTGGCCCGGGGGTTGCGCCTGGATCCCTCCGCGATCCTGGCCGCCGAGCATGTGGACAATGGTCCCCCCTGGATCGCGGTGGCGCTGGTCTCCCGGGATGAGGTGCTGGCGCTGAACCCTGACTACGCCGCCATGGGAGATCTCGATATCGGTGTCTTCGCCCCTTGGGGGGAAGGAGGAGAGCCGCAATTCGAGGTGCGGACGTTTGTCGGGGGAGCCCAGACGGAAGATCCGGTGACGGGAAGCTTCAACGCGGGCCTGGCCGTGTGGATGATCCGAACCGGCCTGGCGCCGGCCCATTACGTCGCCAGCCAGGGCACCGTGCTGCAGCGCCGGGGCCGCGTCTTCGTCGACCAGGAGCGGGACACGATCTGGGTCGGCGGTGAGGTGCAGTCGCTGATCGAGGGCACCGTCACGCTCTGAGCGTCGCCCGCGGCTTCCCCCGATGCGACGCAGCGGTCCCATCGGAGCCGGGGCGACAGCCGTTCCGGGGCGAGACGGGTGTCAGGCCGCCGCCTTCCGGTACCGGAGCCGGCCTCCTGGCAGAATGGGGGCATGTCGGACGCGCACGTGCTGTCGCGAGTGCGGTGCCCGCGGTCGCTCGGGTACCGTCACCGGACCCCGCTGCCGCCAGGGCCCGCTCCGGCTCACGCCCGGCGCTGAGTCCGAGCGGGCCCCACCGTTCAGCCGGCGCCTGCGGCGCGCTCCGACCCTCACTCGGGAGACCCGACTTCATGACCGACGACTTCGTGAAAGACCTCACCCGCATGTCCGACGACTACGACCGGTGGTACACCGACGTCGTCCGCAAAGCCGAGCTGGCGGACTACACGCCGGTCCGCGGCACCATGGTCATCCGGCCCTACGGCTACGCGATCTGGGAGGCGATCCAGCGAGCCTTCGACGACAAGATCAAGTCGAGCGGGCACGAGAACTGGTACTTCCCTCTCCTGATCCCCGAAGAGCTCCTGATGAAGGAGGCCGAGCACGTCGAGGGGTTCGTCCCCGAGGTGGCCTGGGTGACCGAGGCCGGGAGCCACGGAAAGCTCGATCAGCGCCTGGCGATCCGACCTACCTCCGAGACCATCATCGGGACCATCGTCCGCCGCTACATCCAGTCCTACCGGGACCTGCCCATGCTCACCAACCAGTGGTGCAACGTCCTGCGGTGGGAGATGCGGACGCGGCTCTTCCTGCGCACCGCGGAGTTCCTGTGGCAGGAAGGCCACACCTTCCACGCGGGAGCCGAGGAGGCGAAGGAGGAGGTGGACCTGATCCTCGAGTACTACCGGGAGATCGCGGAGGACTGGCTCGCGATCCCGGTCGTCACCGGTCGCAAGACCGAGGCCGAGAAGTTTCCGGGCGCCGAGTACACGCTGACCATCGAGGGGATGATGCGAGACGGCCTGGCCCTGCAGGGGGGTACGTCGCACTACCTGGCGCAGAACTTTGCGCGTGCCTACGAGATCACCTACGCCAACCGCGACAACGAGCTGGAGGTTTGCCACACCACGTCGTGGGGCATCTCGACCCGGCTCATCGGGGGCGTGATCATGGCCCATGGTGACGACAGCGGCCTGATCCTGCCCCCTCGGGTGGCGCCCCGGCAGGTCGTGGTGGTGCCGATCGCCCGCACCGAGGAGGCGCGGGCCGAGGTCCAGGCCTTCATCGAAGGCTGGCTCCCCGAGGTCCGGGCCGCGGGCATCCGGATCCACGTCGACTGGCGCGACGAGCGACCCGGCAGCAAGTTCAACTACTGGGAGCTGAAGGGCGTCCCGCTCCGCTTGGAGGTCGGGCCTCGCGACGTCGCGGCGCGGCAGGTGACCCTGGTCGACCGGATGAGTCGGGCCAAGGTGCCCACTCCCGTCGCCGGTTTGGGCCGCCGTCTGTCGGATGCCCTGGAGGCGTTCCAGCGTGCCCTCTATCAGCGGGCGCTGGACTTCCGGGACCAGAACACGTACGAGATGACCCGCCTGGAGGACCTGGTCGCGCACTTCCGGGAAGGCACCGGCTTCGTCTGGGCTCCCTGGTGCGGCGACGCCGCATGCGAGGAGCGCGTCAAGGACGAGACCGGCGGAGTGACGGCCCGCGCGATCGATTCCGAGGTGCGTCCCGACGGTGCCTGCCTGTGCTGCGACCGCCCGGCGACGCAGCGCGTGGTCTTCGCCCGCAGCTACTAGGAGCGTGGTCGGAGACCCGGCTGCGCTCCTGGGCCGGGCCGACCGGTACTGAGCGCGGGTTCAACTTCGTCGGAGTGTGGTACCAACAAGGTGTGATGCAAGCCGCTGGACGGCCATCTGTGGCGGGGCCTGACCTCGTCGCGGCCTGCCGCCATCGGCGGCGGACGGCCGATGCCAGGGAGGGGGCGTCGTGAGCATCTCCGAGCTGCTCCGGATCGCCGGCAACCTGCCGCCTCAGGAGCAGGCGCTGGTGGAGCGGGCGTACGAACGTGCCGCGATCGCGCACACGGGCCAGCGACGAATGTCGGGCGGGGACTACATCGAACACCCGCTGGCGGTCGCCGAGATCCTGGCCGATCTGGGGCTTGATGCGACCACGCTGGCGGCCGCACTCCTCCACGACACGGTCGAGGACACGCCGCTCACGATGGAGGAGCTGGAGGCCGAGTTCGGGGCGGACGTGGCGCAGCTGGTCCAGGGCGTCACCAAGCTTTCGCGCATCAGCTTCCGCAGCGACCAGCAGCTCCACGCCGAGAACATCCGCAAGATGCTGCTGGCGATGGCGGAGGACATCCGCGTCGTCCTCATCAAGCTCGCCGACCGCCTCCACAACATGCAGACGCTGGATCCCCTCCCCGAGCACAAGCGCAAGCGGATCGCCCGCGAGACCCTCGACATCTACGCGCCGCTCGCCCACCGCCTCGGGATCGGGCAGATGAAGTGGCAGCTGGAGGACCTGTCCTTCCGCACGCTCGACCCGGAGGCCTACCAGGACGTGGTGGGGCGGGTCAACACCAAGCGGGCGGATCGCGAGTCGCTGGTGCGTGACCTCAACGAGATCCTCGGCCGCGAGCTGGAAGGTATCGAGATCCCGGCCGAGATCACCGGCCGGCCCAAGCACGTCTACTCGATCTGGCAGAAGATGACGCGCGATCATCGCGACTTCAGCCAGATCTACGACTTGATCGCGATCCGGGTCCTGGTCGACTCGGTGAAGGACTGCTACGGCGTCCTCGGCATCGTCCATGCGCTGTGGAAGCCGCTGCCGGGGCGCTTCAAGGACTACATCGCGATGCCGAAGTCGAACGGGTACCAGTCGCTGCACACGACGGTGCTGTCGCACACCGGGGAACCTATCGAGATCCAGATCCGAACCCACGAGATGCACCAGGTGGCCGACTACGGGATCGCCGCGCACTGGGTCTACAAAGAGGGGTCGTCGGACCGGCGCTTCGACGAGAAGCTGACCTGGCTGCGACTCCTGATGGAATGGAAGAACGACGTCCAGGACGCGGAGTCGTTCGTGGACGCGGTGAGGGTCGACATCTTCCAGGACGAGGTGTTCGTCTTCACCCCCCGCGGCGACGTGCTCAACCTCCCGCGCGGATCGACGCCGGTCGACTTCGCCTACCGCATCCACACCGAGGTCGGCCACCGCTGTATCGGCGCCAAGGTCGGGGGCCGCATGGTGCCCCTCGACTACGAGCTGAAGAACGGCGAGATCGTCGAGGTGCTGACCTCGAAGGCGCCCCACGGTCCGAGCCGCGACTGGCTGACGTTCGTCAAATCGGCATCGGCGCGCGACCGCATCCGCCGCTGGTTCAAGGCCCAGGCCAAGGACGAGAACGTCGCCAAGGGCCGCGACCTGCTGGAGAAGGAGATGCACCGCATGCATCGCCTGACCCTGGGTCAGCTCCCGGACGGCAAGCTGGACGAGATCGCCGGCACCTACTCGTACCACTCGACGGACGACTTCCTGGCGGCGATCGGCTACGGCGACCTCAACCCGCACGCCGTGGTCATGAAGATGGCACTGGCCAACCCGGAGTCGGGGGATTTGCGGGAGATACCGCTGCTGCCTCGTTCGCGGCCGGTCCCGCAGATCCTGGTCCGCGGCGAGCGCGGCATCCTGACCCGCGTGGCGCCCTGCTGCGAACCGGTTCCCGGGGATCTGATCACCGGCTTCACCACCCGCGGCAAGGGCATCACCGTGCACCGGGCGGACTGCCCCAACGCGCTCAACCCGCCCGACGAGCGCCGGGTGGTTCCCGTCGATTGGGACGTCGACGCGTCCGATCTCTACCCGGTCTCGATCAAGATCGAGGCCTGGGACCGGACCGGCCTCCTGCGCGACATCACCACCGTGATCGCGGGGCAGAAGGTGAACATGTCTCGCGCCGCGGTCTCCGTCTACGAAGACAAGACGGCGGTGGTCTCGACCACGGTGGAGATCGACTCGCTGTCGCAGCTCTCACGATTGATGGAGAAGCTGGAGCAGGTCCGCGACGTGCACACCGTCGCGCGCGAAGCGGGGTGACCGAACCGGCCGGACCCGCGGAATCACCCGTTGGTGCACCTTCGGGCCCTTCGCAAGACCCGGAAGCCCCCGTTGGTGCACCTTCGGGCCCTTTGGGGGAGGCCGGGGGCGTCGCGGAGATGTTCTACCGGGCCCGCGAGGAGCGCTTCCAGGCGGAGGTGGCGAGCGCGGCGCGGCCGGCGAGGGCGGCGTCCAACCTGCGACTGCTGTCGATCCTGGGTGCTCTCGCCCTGCTGGCGGTGGCGGTGTTCGCGCGCCTGGTCTGGCTCGGCATCCCGATCGTGGTGCTGCTGGTCGCGTTCGTGGTGCTGGTGGTGTGGCACCAGGGTCTGCGTGTCCGGCTCGCGACGGCGGGCACGATGGCGGCGATCCAGCGGGAGGCGCTGGCTCGCATCGGGCGCCGCTGGGAAGGGATCCCGACTCCGCCCCCGATCAGCGCGCCCCCGGATCACGCCTACGCACGTGACCTCGATATTCTGGGCCCGGCTTCGCTGCTCCACCTCGTCGACACCACCACCAGCCCGATGGGGGAGGCCGAGCTCGCACGCTGGCTGCTCGCCCCCGCGCCTCCGGAGGCAGCCCGGGAGCGCCAGGTAGCCGTGAGCGAGCTGGCGGGAGCCATCGAGGTCTGCCAGGCGCTGGAGGCGGCGGGGCGGCAGGCGCGCCTGACGGCGGACGGCGCGGCGCCCGATCCAGAGCCGTTCCTGACCTGGGGTGAGCAGACGCCGGCGGGCGGCCGGATCATGAGCTGGGTGGCGGTGATCTCACCGATTCTCTTCTGGCTGTCCCTGGTGCTGTGGGGCGTCCGTGTGCTGCCGTGGCCGGTCTGGATCGTGTTCTTCGTGGTCGACATCGCGCTCGCGTTCGCGCTCTCGGGGGGCGCCGAGCAAACCCTGGCGCCCGTTCGCCTGCAGCAGGGCCGGGTTGCTCCATACGGGCTGCAGCTCTCGCTCTTCCAGCGACACGGTTGGGAAGCACCTCTGCTCCGGCGGCTGGCGGAGTCGGCCAGGTCGGGCACTGCACCGGCCGAGGCGCGGCTGCGATCGCTCAGCCGGATCGTCTCCTTCTCCGTGCCGCCGACCACGCTGCTCTTCTTTCCCCTCCAGGTCCTCTTCCTCTGGAACGTCCACCTGTCGGCACTCGCAGACCGGTGGCGCCGCGTCAACGGCCACCTGGTGCGGCGCTGGCTGCTTGCCCTCGGCGAGATCGAGGCGCTGGTCAGCCTGGGGGCGCTCCGCCACCGCGAGCCGGCCTGGGCACTGCCGGAGCTGGTCCCGGATGCCGTCGAGATCACGGGAGTCCGGCTTGGCCATCCCTTGATCGACCCCGCGGTCCGCGTCGACAACGACGTGCGGGTGGGCCCTGCCGGCGAATTGCTCCTCGTCACCGGATCCAACATGTCGGGCAAGTCGACGCTGCTGCGGGCGATCGGGGTGAACGCGGTCCTGGGTGCCGCGGGCGGGCCCGTCTGCGCCGCGTCCCTGCGCCTGCCTTCGCTGCGTCTGTGGACATCGATGCGGATCGACGACTCGCTGGCGAGAGGCGTCTCCTACTTCCTGGCCGAGGTGCAGCGCCTGAAGGAGGTGGTCGACGGGATCGATCTGGCGGCGGACGAACCCTCGGTGCTCGGCTGCTACCTGCTCGATGAGATCCTCCAGGGGACGAACACCGCCGAGCGGACGACCGCGGCTCGGGCGGTCCTGCTGCGGCTGGCCGGCCGGCGCGCGATCGGGGCCTGCTCGACGCACGACCTGGCCCTCGCGTCCGATCCCGGGCTGACCCGCGTGGCCCGCAACGTCCATCTGCAGGAGACGATCGGCTCGGGCCCTGACGGCAGGACCACGATGACGTTCGACTACCGCCTGCGGGACGGGGTCGCGACCTCGACCAACGCGCTCCGGCTGATGGCGGCGATGGGCCTGCCGGCCGGCGACGGGCAGCAGGCGTAGCCGGCCCCCCATAACCCCGCGCCTGCAGGCCTACCCTGCCGGCGAAGGGGCCGTTGGTGCACCAATCGCCCTCTGGGCGCACCCCAAATGGGGAGTTGGTGCACCAATCGCCCTTTGGATGTACCGGCGGAGCCCCCTGGCACGTTGTCTCCCGTGGAGGTCGTGATGGGATGGGTGGTGTACGGCGTGAGCTGGGTGGTCTGGGGAGTCGGGAGCCTGCTCCGCAGGTGGCGATCGGGTCCGGCCTGGATCCACATCGTGGTGGAGGGCCCGCTGCCCGCGTTCGACCCTCCCCGGGAGCCGCTCTGGCGGCGTTTCCTGATGCCCCGCGGGGGGCCGAGCCTCCGCCAGGTGGGGGCCCGCTTCCGCCGGCTGGCGGGAGACGATCGCGTGCAGGGGGTGGTCCTCCATCTCCGGCCGGTTCCCATGGCATCGGCGGACGCGGCGGCGCTCGCCGGGCTGGTCTCCGAGGCGCGGGGCGCCGGCAAGCGCATCGTCTGCTGGGCGACCGGGTATACCGCCGGGACCTACCAGGTCGCCTGCGCCGCCGACGAGGTGCTGCTGCAGCCGGGCGGAGTGATCGGACCCCTCGGCCTGGCGCGCACGTACCTGTTCCTCAAGGAGGCGCTCACGCGGTTGGGCGTGGAGGCCGACGTGATCCAGGTCTCCCCCTACAAAACGGCGGGCGACCTGCTGGGGCGCCGGACGCTGACCCCGCAAGCCCGTGAGATGGCCGACTGGCTGGCCGACTCCGAGATCGAGGAGCGAGTCGCCACGATCGCGGCGGGGCGCCGGCTCGACGCGGCCCAGGCGCAGGCACTCCTGGACGAATCTCCCTTCACGGACACCAGGGCGCTCGAGCTGAGGGCGATCGACGCCATCTGCTCGGAGGAGGACCTGCCGGAGCGACTGGGCTCGGAGCCGGTGCCGTGGGAGTCGGCGCGCCGCCGTCTGCGGCGCCCGCGCCCCATTCCGCCAGGGCGCTGCGTCGGCCTGCTTCGCATCGAGGGCGCGATCATCGACGGCCAGAGCCAGCATCCGCCGGTCTCCCCGCCGATCCCCCTGCCCCTGCTCCTGCAGGAGCAGGCGGGCGACCTGACCGTCGTGCAGCAGGCCCGCCGGCTGGCACGTACGCGGCGCGTGGCGGCGGTCGTGCTCTGGATCGACTCACCGGGGGGCTCCGCGACCGCCTCGGAAGCGATGGCGGCAGCCCTCCAGGCGCTGGCCGACCGCAAGCCCCTGGTGGCCGTCATGGGTGCCGTCGCCGGTTCCGGCGGATACTACGTCGCGACGCCGGCCCGCCGCATCTTCGCCCAGCCCGGCACGCTGACCGGCTCGATCGGCGTGATCACGACGAGAGTGGCGATCGGAGGCCTTCTGCGCCGGCTGCTGATCGGGCACCAGGTGATCTCGCGCGGTACCTACTCGGGCATGGAGGATTCCAGCCGCCCCTACAGCGACGCCGAGCGCGCGAAGATTCGCGAGATCGTGGACCGCCTCTACGGCCTCTTCCTGGACCGCGTCGCGGAAAGCCGCGGGCGCCCCGTCCGCGAGATCGAGCCGATCGCCGGCGGGCGGGTCTGGACCGGCCGGCAGGCTCTCGCCCGCGGGCTGGTCGACGAGCTCGGCGGGGTCGACCGGGCGCTCGCCGAGGCGCGCCGCCTGGGTGGGGTGCGGGATGACGCGCCGCTGATCGAGCTCGGGGGTCGCGGCGCGGTCGCGCCGGCCGCCACCGGCACCGCCGCGCTCGTCCTGGGCACGGTCCGGGCCCTGACCCTGGCACCCGCCTGGCTCATGTGCCCGCTCCTCGACGCCGACCTGATCGGTCTGCCCGGCGCCTGAGTCAAGCGTCGCGGCGCAGCAGGCCCCGCATCGCCGCCTCGTGCATCGCTCGGTCCACGTCGATCGTGAGCGGCCCTTCGACGTCCAGGGTCACCGTCACCCGGTCGCGCGACGTGACCTCGATCTCGCGCTCGCCATCCAGGGCGACGCAGCCGTCGAACCGCTCCAGCTCCACCGCCTCGCCGGGTCGGAGCCGCCGTGTCGCGGTGACGCTCGCCGGTACCACCAGACCGGGTGCCAGCGGGACCAGGATCGTCGACGCCTCGGCAGCACCGGAGCCGGAGCCCAGGCGCACGTAGAGTCCGGCCGGTTCCGCCCGCGAGATCGGCTCGAGGAGACCCGCCAGCGCCGAAAATCCGGTGGCCTGCGGGGAGGCCGAGGTGACCACGACCTCCGACACCTCTCGCGGGCGCCAGAGGGCGCGCGCGCCCAGAAACCGATCCTGGCTGGCGGCGACGTCCACCAGCGCCCCCTCAGAGCGCTCACCGCTGTCGAGGCTGACCCGGAGGACCTTCTCCCGCCGCAGGACGCCGTCCACCTGACCGGTGGCGACGAGACCGGCCGCGATCCCGGCCACGGTCGCCTCCCGCATCTCGGGGAACGCGTTGTTGGTGCCGGTGGAGAGCGCGCAGATGGGTGTGTCGCCGCACCGCTGCGCGACGACCCGGTTGGTGCCGTCCCCGCCGAGAACGATCAGGACCGACGCGTCTCGGGCCCGCATCAGGTCGACCGCACATGCCGTGTCCCGCGCATCGTGGTGGAGCCGCATCTCGAGGACCTCGAGTTCCGGGAGGGCGGCACCATCGGCGCGCGAGGTCCCAACCAGGTGCTGGCGCAGGCCCTCCCCGACTCCGGAGGTGGCCGGCATCATCAGGACCCGATCGACGCCCACGGCGCCGAGACCGACCATCACCCGGTAGACCATGCTTCCCTTCTCGGCGTTGCCGAAGACGGAGGCGCCGGCGACCAGACGGCGGATGTCCCGCCCCGAGGCGGGGTTGGCGATCACGCCGACCGTGACGTCGCTCAACGCGGGGCGGCTTCCAGGAACTCCGAGAGGAGCCGGTTGACCGCGCCCGCCGCCTCCATTTGAGGCATGTGCCCGGCTGCCGCCAGGAGCTCGACCTGAGCCGGTGCGGTCAGGTGGGCGGCGTGGGAGGGTGGCACGATCTGGTCCTCCGAGCCCCAGATCGCGAGGATGGGCATCTCGAGGGGCGCCAGATCGAGGACCGTGGCCTGGCGGCCGTCCGGAAACAGCGTGCCGGCGACCGTTCGCAGCCCCTCCTCGGCCCCGTCCAACCGCTTCTGACGGAGCACGTCCTCCACCAGCCGGCGGGTCACGAGACCGGGGTCTGCGAACAGCATCCCGAGGACCTGCTGCATCTCCCGCCGCCGGCTCGCCGAGATGAAGCTCTCGAGGTACGTCCCGTTGATCTCTTCGCCCAGGCCCGCGCTCGAGATCAGCGTCAGCGATGCCACACGCTGCGGGTGATGAAGCGCGAACGCGGCTGCGATCAGCCCGCCCATCGAGTGCCCGGCCAGGTGCACCCGTTCCACATCGAGGGCGTCCATGAACGATGCGACGGTGGCGGTGAAGAACTCCAGGTCTCCGCCGTCCACGTCCTTGGTCGAGCCGCCCTGCCCGGGTAGATCCAGGGCGAACACAGACCGGTCCGCCGACAGCGGCTCCTGGTTGAAGACGAACGTCGTCTTGTCGCCGCCGAAGCCGGGGAGAAGGAGGAGCGGGGTCGCGGTCCCCGCTCCCAATCGGAGGTACTGCAGCCTCCGATCCCCGACCTGCACCATCTGCGGCTCGGGGGCGGCGGCCTCCTCCGCCTCCTCGGCGAACGTGGTGCGGAACTCCTCCACGAACCCGTCGATCTCCGAGTCGGACACCGAGATGTCGGCGATCACCCCCAGCAGGCCGCCGACCGGGACCACATCGCCCTCCGCCGCGACCTGACGTCGCAGCCGGCCCGCCGCGGGCGCCTCGACCGCGTTGTTGATCTTCTCGCTCTCGACCTCGACCACCTCGTCGCCGGGGGTGAGCTCCGCACCCTCGGTCGCCAGCCAGTGGACCACCGTGCCCTGGGTCATGGAGAGGCCCCACTTCGGCATGCGGAGGCGGGTGATCGCGGCCGGGTCGTTCATCGCGGTCGCCCTCCGGCCGGGGCGAGGGGACGCAGCCTGGTGCTCACGCGATCGCCGGCGCCCCGACGGCGGCGCGCACGGCGGCCGCGACCCGCCCGGCGTCGGGCACGTAGAGGTCCTCGAGCACCGGCGAGAAGGGCGGCGGCGTGTGCGGTGCCGTGACCATGCGGGGAGCGGACTTGAGATCGTCGAACGAGTGCTCGGCGACCTGCGCGCAGATGTCGGCGGCCAGGCTGCAGCGAGGGTTGGATTCGTCCACCACGACCAGCCGCCCGGTCTTCTCCACGCTCTCGAAGATCGTCTCGGTGTCGAGGGGCGAGGTGGTCCTGGGGTCCACGATCTCGCATCCGATCCCTTCCCGGGCCAGCGCATCCGCGGCCTCCTGCGCCATCGCCACCATGCGCCCGATCGCGACCACCGTCACGTCGTCGCCCTCGCGAACGTACTCGGCCTCACCCAGCGGAATCGTGTACGGCTCCTCCGGTACCTCGCCTTCGACCGCGTAGAGGACCTTGTTCTCGAAGAACACGACCGGGTCGTCGTCCCGGATCGACGTGATCATCAGGCCCTTGGCATCGTAGGGGTTGGACGGCACCACGACCTTGAGCCCGGGAATGTGCGTGAAGATCGGGTACAGGCTCTGGGAGTGCTGGGCCGCGGCGCGGATGCCGGCCCCGTACATGGTGCGGATCACGATCGGTGTCCGGGCCTTACCTCCGAACATGTACCGAAACTTGGCCGCCTGGTTGTAGATCTGGTCCATGCAGACGCCGAAGAAGTCGACGAACATGAGCTCGGCGACCGGGCGCAACCCCGCGGCCGCAGCCCCAGCGGCTGCGCCCACGAACGCCGACTCGCTGATCGGCGTGTCGAAGACCCGGTTCGGAAACCTGCCGTAGAGCCCCTTGGTGACACCCATGACGCCGCCCCAGGCATCGCTGTCTCCCGGCGCCCCCGCGCCACCGGCGTTGTCTTCGCCCATGACCACGACGCGTTCGTCGCGCTCCATCTCCTGGGCGAGCGCCTCGTTCAGCGCCTGCATGAAGTTGATCCTGCGCGCCATCCGTGCCTCCCCACTCTCTCCTGGTGGTCGCCACCGCCCGCCTAGTACCCGACGTAAACGTCCGTCAGCAGCTCACTCGGCTGCGGCGGTGCGGCCGCCCTGGCCTCCGCCACTGCCTCCTCGACCAGCGACCTCGCCTGCGCGTCCACGCCTGCCATCTCCTCGTCTGCGAGCAGGCCGGCGGCGGTGGCCCGGCGCGCGAAGAGCCGAAGGCAGTCCTTCTCCTGCCGCAGGTCCTCGACCTCGTGGGCCGCGCGGTAGGTCTGAGCATCCCCCTCGAAGTGGCCGTAGTAGCGGTTGACCTTGCACTCGATGAGCGAAGGTCCGCCGCCCCGCCGAGCACGCTCGACCGCCTCCGCGGCGACCTCGTGGACGGCGAAGAAGTCGTGGCCGTCGACCACGACGCCAGGGAACCCGAAGCCCTCGGCCCGCTTGGCGATGTCCAGACCCTTGACCGAGAAGTTCGTCGACGTCGACTCGGCGTACCCGTTGTTCTCGATGACGAAGATCACGGGGAGGTTCCAGACGCTGGCCAGGTTCATGCTTTCGAGCGTCGTCCCCTGGTTCGACCCGCCGTCGCCGGTGAACGAGACCGCGACCTGACGGGTTCCACGAACCTTCGCCGACAGCCCTGCCCCGCAGACCAGCGGTGGCCCCCCGCCGACGATGCCGTTGGCGCCCAGCATGCCGCGATCCAGGTCCGCGATGTGCATGCTGCCGCCCTTGCCGTGGCAGAGCCCGCCGGCGCGGCCGTAGATCTCCTGCATCATCGCCTTCACGTCGCAGCCCTTGGCGATCGCGTGTCCATGGCCGCGGTGGGTGCTGGCCACGTAGTCGTCCGGGTTGAGGTTGGAGATCACGCCGACCGCGATCGCCTCCTCGCCCGCGTAGAGATGGACGAAGCCGGGGATCTCGCCGGTCGCGAACTCCACGTGGAGCCGCTCCTCGAACTCGCGAATGGTCCGCATCACCCGGTAGGCGTCGAGCAGCTGCGCTCGGCTCAACTGCGGGCTGGCAACATCGGTCATGGCGGCCACCTCCCCCGGCGAACTTGCGAACTCGACTCACGTTAGGGGAGCGGTGATCGACTGTCAACCGCCGGCCCGGGGACTTCCCGGCTGCTTGCGGGCCTCGATCAGAAAGCGGGTGACGGTGGTCCGAAAGGAGCCGTCGCGCCGGATCTGCGCGTCCAGGCGGCGCAGCGGCTCCTGATACCGCGCGACCGAGAAGTCGCGGACGGTCCAGATCACCTTGCGCAGGAACCAGACCACGGCGCCGATGTCGAAGAACTCCGCCCGGAGGCGCACCGGCTCCAGGGTCACCACCTGGAGCCCCGCCGCCTCCGCCCGCCGGCGGTGCCGTTCGGGGTCGCGTGCGTCGCCCACCGGCTGCGGTCCCATCAAGAAGTCGGTGAGCTCGCGGTTGGTGCCGGGACCGACCTGCTGGGACAGATAGCTGCCGCCGGGAGAGAGGACCCGCGCGATCTCGTCCCAGATCGTCACCGTGGGGTGGCGGCTCACGACGAGCTCGAAACCGGCGTCGGGAAACGTAAGGGGCGCGTCGTCCGGGGCCGCCTCGACGGTGGCCCCGAAGGCGGCGAGCCGCGAGCGCGCGACCTCCAGGTTGGGCGGCCAGGACTCGGTCGCGACGACCAGGCCGGGAGCTTTCGCTGCCCGCGTCAGGGCTCCGGCGAGGACCTCGCCGCCGCCGGTCTGGACGTCCAGCACCGACGCCACGGCCCCGAGGCGGCCGGCGACCAGGGTCTGGTACCCCCAGGGCGGACGCTCCTCGGTCGCCCTGCCTTCGAGCCAGGAGAAGTCCCAGCCCTCCATCGGAGCCGCCTCCGCCGCCCTTACCAGCTGGTCGTAGTCACCGTCCATCGATCCACCATCTCCTCATCGGGCGCGTTTGCCGCACAAGCGGCCCCACCCCGCGGGCGGTAGGGCCGCCTGGCGCAGCAAAGAACGTTAGAGGACCGGTGGCCCGCGATCGAGGGTCAGCTGAACAGGGCGGCGTAGCGCTCGAGGTACAGGTTCCAGCCCTGGTCGGCGGCGATGCCGTCGCGGACGCTCTCCCAGCCCGGTCCATGCCGGTCCAGGTTTCGGTGCTCCAGCTCGACCCGGGTGCGGTCCCGGCCTTCGGGGATGAAGCGCACCTCCACCTCGCTGGTCAGGTCGGGGTCGGCCTCGATCTGCCACTGCGGAGAGATGTCCCAGCTGAACACCACCCGGTGCGGCGGCTCGTAGGCCAGGACGCGGGCCCAGGTGCATTCCTTGCCCCCGGAACCGCGATCGAAGATGCGACCGCCAACCCGGCGCTCGAACACCACCTCGACAAGGGGTTCGCCGAGGATGTTGTGCTCGGGGGGCTTGAAGTCGCCGAAGCGCTCGGTGAAGACCTGGAACGCTTGCTCCGGCGGTGCCTTCACCACGATCTGCCGGTGGACGCTCGGAACGGTGGTCTCGGTCATTGGGACTTTTCCTCCGAACTACGGTCGATCAGGTCGTCGTACCCGGCCAGGGCGCGCCTCCAGAACGCATCCAGCTGATCCCGCAGCGCGCCCACCGCGGCCGGGTTGAGGCGGTAGATGCGGCGGGTTCCGGACGTCCGCTCGGTCACGAAGCCGGCCGCTTTGAGGACGGCCAGATGCTGGGATACCGCGGGCCGGCTCACGGGGAGCTGCCCGGCCAGCTCGCCCACCGCCCAGGGACGCTCGGCGAGCCGTTCCAGGATCGCCCGCCGGGTGGGATCACCGATCGCCGCCCAGGCGTCCGGCGCCAGAGAACCCTGCAGGGTCCGGTCGGCGGGCACTACGGCCTCCGGTCCGCATTCGTTGGATTCGTTAGTCCCCACGAACCGTAAGTATAGAGTTACCGTCTGCGCCAGTCAAGCCGGTGGCGCACCATGAACCGATGCATATCCGGACCGACGGCAACGTGCGCGTCGACGCCACCGCCGATCCGCAGATGGGCACCAACTCCTACCTGGTGCAGGACCTGGACACCGGCGACGCGGTCGTGGTCGACGCCAACCTGGCCCCGGAGGCGATGCTGGCGCTGGTCGCCGAGCGTGGTGTCACCGTCCGCGCGATCTTGCTCACCCACGCCGATTTCGACCATATCGCCGGCCTGCGGACGCTGCGCGAGGCCTGGGGGCAGCCGCCGGTGGCGGTCGGCGAGCCCGAGCTCGCGGTCCTGCGCGAGGGGACGCCCCTGCGCGGGGAGATGCCCTTCACCACGGCCGCCGAGCCCGATGCCCAGCCCCTGCCGCCCCACGGGTCCTACCGGGCGGGGTCGCTCACGTTCGAGATCCTGCCCACGTCCGGTCACAGCCCGGGCGGGGTCACCCTGGTCCTCAGCCCGCTGCTGTTCACCGGTGACGCGCTGTTCAAGGGCGCGATCGGGCGCTTCGACCTGCGCAACTGCGACGGGCGCGCGCTCCTGCAGGGGATCGAGGACGAGCTTCTGACCCGCGACGACGCGGACATCGTGCTCCCCGGCCATGGCCCGGCCTCCACGATCGGGGATGAGCGCCGCGGCAACCCGTTTCTGAAGGACGGCGGCGTCGGGTTTCGGTGACGCTTCCCATCTCCGACGAGCGGGTGGAGGCCCTGCGCGAGCGCCTGAGCGGGCTGTGCACCGCGCTTCCCGAGGTCGAGGCCGGCCGAACGGGCGTGGCCGGCGAGCACTCGGCGTTCCGGGTCCGGGGCAAGAACTTCGCGGCCCTGTGGGTCGACCACCACGGTGACGGGCGGGTCGCTCTGGTCGCCAAGGCCCCACGGGGAGCGCAGGCGGACGTGGTCGAACACGATCCCGAGCGCTTCTTCGTCCCGCCCTATCTCGGTCCCGCCGGCTGGGTCGGGCTGCGCCTCGAGGTGGGGGAGCCGGACTGGGACGAGGTGGATCAGATCGTTCGCGTCGCCTACCGCGTGCAAGCACCCGTGCGCCTCGCCCGCGCGCTGGAGTAGCACGGGAGGCGGAGAGCGGAGTAGCACCGGGTGGTTCGCGCTGGCGCGCGAGCGCTCCGCGCACGAGGGCCAGGGACCGTGCGTGCCGGTTGCGGGCGGCCTCAGGGCCGTTTCTGCACATTCCGCTCCTTCCGGGTCGGAGATAGCGACGGTTTCTGCAGAAACGACCCTAATCCACGGCCCGGGCGTCAGCCCGAACCCCCGGTGCAACACTCAGCTCGCGCCCGCAGAGCCTGAGATGGCGGGTTCGGCCGGATTCTTGCGCCAGGCCTTCCAGTCGCGCATGACGTCGTCGACCATCGCCTGCGAGCTTCGTTCCAACCACCTCTTGCCAAGACGGTCGAGATGGCTCAAGACCCCGGGGATCGCCTCCGAGGTCGCCAGATGCACGTTGCCCGTCTCCCAACCCATCGCCCGGACCAGGCGCTCCTCGTCGCGGCGTTTGGCGAGCGAGGAGAGCTCCAGGCGTGAGCAGTCGGGCGAGAGGCGGCGGATGATCCACGACTCCTTGACGCTCACCGTGGGGTCGAGGTCGCGCACCGCCCCGGGGAGGGGGAGCGATGGGGTGGGCGGATTCCGTGGCACCTCGTGGGGATGTGCGAAGTACCAGCCCGAACGGGCGGTCGCCTTCGCCTCGCGGGCGACCAGCGCCCCGTCCAGCGTCCCCAGCGCGACGGCACGGAAGCGACCCAGGCTTCCTTCTCCGGCGCGGCGCGACCGGTGCGTGATGCCGTGCGTCCGCGCCGGCAGAGTCCGGCCCAATCGGGTGCGCAGGTCGCCGGGCAGGGATCCCAGCTCTGCGAGGTCCTCCATCTTCGACCAGAAGCCCACCGGGTCACGCAGTCGCGACGTGGTCATCCGCCGCAGCCAGCGGTCGTGCTCCTCCAGCACCAGCGCACGGCCTCCGTGCTCCAGCGACGACCGGTAGCCGATCAGCGCCGCCTGCGCGCTCTCCTCGGCGTCGATCGCGAGCGACCCGGCCCGGGCGGCCAGGATGGCGCTGGCCACCGTACGCACCAGGTCGATGGTGTACGGGAGCACGGCCACCTCGTCGAAGTCGTTGACCCCCCACACCAGGCGACCCTCGACGTCGCGCCAGGTCCCGAAGTTCTCGACGTGGAGATCACCGACCGCCCGGAGCCGGGGCGCCCCGGCGATCGTCTCGGGAATCACCTCCGGCCAGCGCTCGCACCACCGGTAGAAGGTCGCCCGGAAGAATGCGAAGGGATCCTGCGCCATTTGGGTGTGCTTCGCCTCCAGGTCCGCCTCCACGATCGGGTCCTGCTCTGCCAGCCATGCCTCGTAGGCGGCGGTGCAGTCCTGGATGGTTTGGCTCGGTGCTCCCATGGCGGTTCGATGGTGACACGAACGCACCGTCTCGCGCGCGCACGACACGTCCACCTCGGCGCGCACAGCCGAATGACCGTCAGTCAGTCGGCTGTCGTTCCCCGGCGGGATCGGCGACACTGCCGGATGGACCACACTGGGCGGTACGGCAAGTCACGCGATCGGAGACAGGAGAAGTCGATGAAGCTGCTCGAATACCAGGCCAAGGAGGTGCTGGCCTCGCTCGGCATCCCGATCCCGGCGGGGAGGGTGGCGCGCACCCCCGAGGAGGCCGAGGCGGCGGCACGCGCGCTGGGCCCGGTGGCGGTCAAGGCGCAGGTCCCGGTGGGTGGCCGGGGCAAAGCGGGCGGGGTCAAGCTGGCCCGGACCCCGGAGGAGGCGCGGGCCGCGGCCGAGCAGATCATCGGCATGGACATCAAGGGCTTTCGGGTCCCGCTCGTCTACTGCGAGACGGCGCTCGACATCGGTGAGGAGGTCTACCTCGGGTTCACCGTCGACCGGCCGGAGCGCAACAACGTCCTCATGCTGTCGTCACAGGGGGGGATGGAGATCGAGCAGGTGGCCGAGGAGTCGCCGGAGTCGATCGCGAGGCTGTACCCGCATCCCTGGCGCGGGCCACTTCCCTACGAGCTCAACGCGCTGGTGTTCGAGGCCGGCCTGGGCCGGCATGCGCGCCAGCTGGTTCCCGTGATCCAGAAGCTCTACCGGGCGATCCCCGACCTGGATGCGGTCACCGCCGAGATCAACCCTCTCGTCATCACGACCGACGGGGAGGTCGTGGCGGGCGACGCCAAGCTGGAGACCGACGAGAACGCCGACTACCGTCACCAGGACCTGCTCGACCGCTACTCCGGTGAGATCGAAGGCGACAGGTACGAGGAGGAGGCGAAGAAGCGCCACCTGACCTACGTCGCCCTGGACGGCGAGATCGGGATCATCGGGAACGGAGCCGGCCTGTGCATGGGGACCCTGGACCTGGTGCAGCGGGCCGGCAGCTCGGCGGCCAACTTCTGCGACATCGGCGGCGGCGCCAAGGCCGAGGTGGTGGAGAACGCGCTCCAGGTGATCCTCATGAACCCCCGGGTGAAAGGCGTCCTGATCAACGTCTTCGGCGGCATCACCCGCGGAGACGAGGTCGCCCGTGGACTGATCCAGGCGCGGGACAATCTGCAGATGACGCTGCCTCTGGTCGTCCGGCTCTCCGGAACCAACGAGGAGGAGGGACGGGAGATCCTGAAGGACCACGGGATCGAGCCGGGCGCCAACGCCTGGGAGGCCGCGCAGAAGATCGTGGAGATGACGAGGTAGCCGATGTCGATCCTGCTCACCAAGGACACCAAGGTCATCACGCAGGCCATCACCGGCCGTGAGGGCACGTTCCACACCGAACAGTCGCAGCTGATGGGCACACAGGTGGTCGGCGGTACCAGCCCCGGCAAGGGTGGTACCACGCACCTCGGGGTTCCCGTCTTCGACACCGTTGCCGACGCGGTGCGCGAGACCGGCGCCACCGCCAGCGGCATCTTCGTGCCGGCGCCGTTCGCGGCGGACGCGATCATGGAGGCGGCGGCGGCCGGGATCACGCTCATCGCCTGCATCACCGAGGGGATCCCGATCCAGGACATGATCCGGGTCAAGTCGTTCCTCAAGGACTTTCCGCAGGCGCGGCTGATCGGCCCCAACTGCCCGGGTCTCCTGACACCGGGTCAGGCGAAGATCGGGATCATCCCCCAGCGGTTCTCGAGCCCGGGCCACGTCGGGATCGTGGCGCGCTCGGGCACCCTGACCTACGAGTCGATGGCGGCGATCTCGGCGGCCGGGCTCGGGCAGTCGACGATCGTCGGCATCGGTGGCGACCCCATCAACGGCAGCTCGTTCGTGGACATCATCCGGATCTTCGAGCAGGATCCCGAGACCACCCACCTGGTCGTGATCGGTGAGATCGGCGGCTCCGACGAGGAGGATGCGGCGGCGCTGCTCGGCGCCGGCAGCCGGCTCAAGGCGGTCGCGTTCATCTCCGGTCGCACCGCGCCGGAGGGCAAGCGCATGGGGCACGCGGGAGCCATCGTCTCCGGCAACACGGGCACCGCGGCCGGAAAGGAGGCGGCGTTCCGGGCGGCCGGGGTCGCCGTCGCCGAGACCACCGATCAGATCGTCGGGCTGCTGCGGGAGCTCGCCGTCGCCTGATCAGGCCCGCCGGCGGCGGGGAGGTAGGCTCAGGCCCATGACTCGTCCGGCCTTTCGGCCCCAGGCGCTGTCGGTGCCGATCCGGCGGCTGCGCGAGGGGGCCTGGGCGGTCACCGAGGATCCGGTGGCCGCCGAGGAGCCGCTGCAGATCCTGCTCGACTCGGCCCCGTTGAGCGTGGTCATGCGTACGCCGGGGAACGACGTGGAGCTGGCCCTCGGGCTCCTCTGGTCGGAGCGGGTCCTGGGCTCGCCGGAGGCCGTCGATCGCGTCCTGGTCAGCGCCGAGGCCGGCGACGGGGCCGCTGGGGCCCGGGCAGAGCTGCTCGAGTCCAACACGGTGGACGTCATCCGGCGGGACCTGACGGCGCCGGCGCCGCAGCGCCGAGCGTTCGTCACCAGCTCGGCCTGCGGGATCTGCGGGACCGTGACGGTGGACGAGCTGGCCGCGGAATGGCCCGCGATTCCCCCCGGTCCGCGGCTCGCATGGGACCTGCTCGGAGGCCTGCCGGACCGCCTGCGCGAGGTCCAGGACGTCTACCTGCGGACCGGCGGCGAGCACGGGGCCGCTCTGTTCGACGCCGCGGGTGAGCTGCTGCTGGTCCGCGAGGACGTGGGGCGGCACAACGCGGTCGATAAGATCGTGGGCCGCCTGTTTCTGCAGCACGCACTGCCGGCGACCGGGCTGGTCCTCGCGGTCAGCGGCCGCGCCGGCTTCGAGGTGGTGCAGAAGGCGGTCGCCGCGGGTGTCTGCGCAGTGGTCGCGGTCGGCGCTCCGTCCAGCCTGGCCGTCGCGACCGCGCGCCGATTCGACCTCACGCTGGTCGGATTCGCCGCCTCGGACCGCGGGAACGTCTACGCGGGCGAGCGACGCATTTCGGACCTGGCACTTGACAGCCGGTAGGCAACCTTTGCTAGCCTTCCTCACTAACAGTTCGTAACCGAGCCGTCACCGCCTACGTTGCTCCTCATTCGCACTCCTGCGTCCCTCCCTCGACGTCGCCCACCCGCTCCCGGCTCGTTCGACCTTCCCTGGGGTGGGGATGGAGGAGGAGCGAGTGCTTCCCGTACTTCGGAGCGTTGCCTTTCTGGCCACGGCAAGCGCCGCGACCTACCTGTCCGGCGGCCTCGTGCAGACCGTCCACTCGAGCGCGATCGAGACTCCCGCCGCGGTCTCGGCGGCTCAGGTGCAGGCATCTGAGCAGCTGCAGGTGTCATGGGGGGTGACGATGCGTCAGACCCAGGCGGAGATCGTGGCACGGCAGCAGCAGCAGATCGCGGCCCAGCGCGCCGCGCTCGCCGCTCAGGCTGCGGCCGCTGCCCAGGCACGGGCACAGGCCGCCGCGGCGGCAGCTCAGCCCGCGGCTCCGGCGCCGGCTGCCGCGCCGGCGCCCGCACCTTCACCGGCCCCGACGCCTTCCGCTGCGCCGGCGGCGACCACCCCGCCGCCTCCCTCGCCCGTCGCCGTCAAGCAGATCATCACCGACGCCTTCGCAGCCCAGGGTCAGGCGGCGGTCGACTGGGGACTGACGGTGGCCAGGTGCGAGTCGAGCTACGATCCGGGCGCCTCCAGCCCGAGCGGAGCTTCGGGCCTCTTCCAGTTCATCCCCTCCACGTTCGCGGAGACCCCCCAGGGCCAGGCCGGCGACTCGATCTGGGACCCGGTCGCGAGCGCTGACGCGGCGGCCTGGATGTACAGCCAGGATCGACAGGACGAGTGGGCGTGCAATCCCTCGGCGCCGGCGTCGACGCCGACGCCGGCGCCGAGCCCGCCGCCGACACCGGCCCCCGCCCCTGCGCCGGCAGCCGCGCCCGCGCCGGCTCCAGCACCTGCGCCGGCTCCGGCGGCGCCCGCGTCGATCCAGCAGATCATCACCGACGCCTTCGCGCCGCAGGGTCAAGCCGCCGTCGACTGGGGCCTGACGGTAGCGATGTGCGAGTCGAGCTACAACCCCAATGCGCACAACCCGAGTGGGGCCTCAGGGCTTTTCCAGTTCATGCCTTCGACGTTCGCCGGGACGCCGCCCGGCCAGGCCGGCGACTCGATCTGGGACCCGGCCGCGAGCGCGGCGGCGGCGGCCTGGATGTACAGCCAGGGCCGGCAGGACGAGTGGGAATGCAACCCCTGAAAACCCAAGCCAGGCGTTCTCGCCGGCCCTCGATCTGTCGGGGGGGCGACCGATTTCCAATTCAGGAGTGGCGCCCGACAGCGCACTTCTGTTAGGGTCTTGGAGTCCGAAGACCGACACCGAGCTTGCATACTTTTTACGTTCCAATCTGAGTTCGGAGTGCCGTGGCCCCTGGGGTAGGGGACCGCGCCACAGAGGAATGACGGGGCCCTGGGGTAGGGGACCGCCACGGAGGAACGCCGTGCTGAAAGGCAGCAACTCGATTCGTGTCGCCGTGCTTGCCGCACTGGTTCTGGCGGTTGCGTTTTCGTCGACGATCGCAAGCCGCCTGGCGCTCGGCAGGGGCACTCCTGCGACCAGCGCGAGCCCGGAGTTCAGTGCGCGTGCGGTCGAGCAGCTGAGGCTGAACTCCGCCTGGCAGGACCAGCTCTCCGCCGAGCGGACACAGCTGCAGCAGGCGCAGCAGCAGCAGTTGGCGCAGCAGCAGGCCGCGAGCGCCGAGTCCACGCTGGCGCCGCCGGCGCCTGCCGCGGGGTCGTCGAGCTCGTCCGGTGGCGCAGCGTCCGCGCCGGCCGCTGCCGGAGGATCGATATCGTCGATCATCGACTCGGCGTTCGGGTCGCTCGGTGCGGCCGCCGTGCAGTGGGGGCTCTGCGTCGCCGAACACGAGTCCGGCGACAACCCGGATGCCGAGAGCCCGAGCGGTGCGCAGGGGCTCTTCCAGTTCATGCCGTCGACCTTCGCCAACACGCCGGCGGGACGGGCCGGCGGCTCCATCTGGGATGCCGCCGCGAGCTCCCAAGCCGCGGCGTGGATGTACAGCCAGGGCCAGCAGGCTCAGTGGTCGACCAACTCGATGTGTTGAGCCCGTCGGGTTGACCCCACGGGGCCGCAGCCGTTCGCCGGCCCCGCTTTCCCGCTCGACGCGGAAGCTCATGGGGCCGCGGTTCCTGGGGTAGGGAACCGAGTCAGGGAGGAACCAGTGTGCTGAAAGGCAGCAACTCGATTCGTGTCATTGTGCTTGCCGCGCTCGTGCTCGCCGTGGCTTTCTCGTCGACCATCGGAAGCCGGCTTGCGCTGGGGCGCGCCGCGGCGGCGCGCACCGTGACCAAGGGGCCGACTGATCGTGCTGCCGAACAGCGGAATCTGAACTCCGCCTGGCAGGCGCAGCTCTCCGACGAGCGCAGCCTCCTGCAGCACGCGCAGCAGCAGCAGCAATTGGCGCAGCAGCAGACGGCCAGTGCCCCTTCCACACTGATGCCGCCCGCCGCGGCCGCGGCGGCCGCGGGGGGGTCGGTGGAAGCGATCATCGACGCCGCATTCGCGCCGCTCGGCACCACCGCGCAGGAGTGGGGCCTCTGCATCGCCCAGCACGAATCCGGTGACAATCCGAGCGCCATCCAGCCCGGGGAGGGCGGCGCCGATGGGCTCTTCCAGTTCGAGCCGGGCACCTGGGGCACGACGCCGCAAGGCCAGGCCGGGGAGTCGATCTTCGACCCCGCCGCCAGCTCTGAGGCGGCGGCCTGGGAGTACGGCAAGGGCAACTACGACGCCTGGACCACGAACGCCGACTTCTGCTCCATGTACGACTGATCACGCTCCCGGCCTCCGCATCCGGAGATCTGGATGAGGAGCGGCCGGGGCCTCAGGCGGTGGCGAGGAGGCGTGCCTGGGCCCCGGCGGTCGCTCCGTACACTCACCGGGTGCCTCAGACGCAGGTCGGTGACGCCCCCCTCGAGGAGGTGATTGCCGGCCTCAACGACCGCCAGCGCGAGGCCGTCGATCAGCTGGAAGGCCCGCTTCTGATCTTCGCCGGTGCCGGTAGCGGCAAGACCCGCGTCCTCACCACCCGGATCGCCAACCTGATCGCCGAGCGCAAGGTGTGGCCGGACCGGCTGCTCGCGGTCACCTTCACCAACAAGGCGGCCCGCGAGATGCGAGAACGCGTGGCGGTCCTGGTCGGCGGCGACGCGGTCCGTTGGGTCGGCACCTTCCATGCCACCGCCGCTCGCATCCTGCGCCGCGACGCGGAGCTGATCGGTCTCGTCCGCTCATTCAACATCTTCGACGACGACGATCAGCGCGCGACGCTGCGCCGGGTCCTCGACGAGCTCCGTCTCGACCCCAAGCGCTACTCGCCGGCTCAGCTCTCGAACTCCATCTCGAAGGCCAAGACCGAGCTCGTGACGCCCGACGACTACCCCGTGCGCAGCTACGGGGACGAGGTCGTCCGCCGTGTCTTCACCCGCTACGAGGAGCTGCTCCGCGTCTCCGGGGGGCTCGACTTCGACGACCTTCTGGGCAAGACGGTCGAGCTCCTCCGCGAGAGCCCGGAGGCGCTCGAACGCTGGCGTGACCGGTTCCGCTACGTGCTGGTCGACGAGTACCAGGACACCAACCACGCTCAGTACGCGCTGGTCAACCTGCTCGCCGAGGAGCACCGCCAGCTGTGCGTGGTGGGCGATGACGACCAGTCCATCTACGGCTGGCGAGGCGCCGACGTACGCAACATCCTCGACTTCCAGAAGGACTACCCGGATGCGCACGTGGTGCGGCTGGAGCAGAACTACCGCTCGACGCAACCGATCCTCGACGCCGCTTACTCGGTCATCAAGCGCAATCCGGAGCGAGCCGAGAAGCGGCTCTGGACCGCCAGGCAGGGTGGCGAGAAGATCAACGCCGCCCAGCTCTACAACGAGGTGGAGGAGGCGGAGTACGTCGCCGACGAGGTTCAGCGACTGCGACGGCAGGACGGCATGAGCTACGGCGATGCGGCGGTCCTCTATCGCACCAACGCGCAGTCCCGCGCCTTCGAGGACGTGTTCCGGCGGAGGCGGATCCCCTACCGGCTGATCGGAGGCGTTCGCTTCTGGGAGCGGGCGGAGGTGAAAGACCTTCTGGCCTACCTTCGCTTCCTCCACAACCCCTCCGACATCGTGAGCTTCGCGCGGCTGGTCAACGCGCCGCGCCGCAAGATCGGGCCCAAGTCGGTGGACGCGCTGCAGGCGCAGGCGCAGGCGACCGGCCGCAACCTCCTCGAGGTGGCAGCCGACCCGGCTTCGGTCCCGGGCCTCCCCAAGCCGGCCCAGGGGCCGGCGCGCACGCTGCACGACCAGCTGCAATCCATCCTCGCCACGGTCGGCGTCCTGCGGCCGTCGGACCTGGTTGAGCATCTGATCGACCTGGTCGGGTTGATCGCACACCACCGCGACGGAACGCCCCAGGGCGACGCGCGAATCGAGAACCTGCGGGAGGTCCAGGGCCTGGCAGCCGAGTTCGACGTGCGTGAGGACCCCCGAGCTGGGCTCGAGGAGTTCCTGACCGACATCGCGCTGGTCTCGGACGTGGACTCGCTGGGGGAGCAGGAGCCGGGCGTGACGCTGATCACGCTGCACATGGTGAAGGGGCTCGAGTTCCCCACCGTCTTCCTGGTCGGGATGGAGGAGGGCCTGCTCCCGCACCGGCGGGCGGTCGAGGACGAACGCGAGCTGCCGGAGGAGCGCCGCCTCTGCTACGTCGGCATCACCCGCGCCGAACGGCGGCTGTACCTGACCTGCTCGTTCCGCCGGCACCTGTTCGGCCAGGCTCAGGCCGGCCTGCCCAGCCGGTTCCTGGCCGAGATCCCTCGCCAGCTGCTGGCTCCCCCGCGCAAGGGCGCGGCGCCGGTGGCACCGCCGCGCTCGGACAGCCGGGGTGGGCCATCGGCCTACCGGGAGCGCCTCCTGGCCCGGCAGACAGAGCCGGTTCCCGCCCCCGCGCCGGTGCAGCGCTTCGCGGCGGGAGATCTCGTGAACCATCCCAAGTTCGGCCCCGGCACCGTCCTCAAGAGCACGCTGACGCGAACCGACGAGGAGCTGATGATCCAGTTCGACCGCGCCGGCATGAAGATCATGAGTGGGATGCTGGCACCCCTGGTAAAGCGATGATTCACCCCACCAAGGTCCGCAAGCTCCGTCCCGCGGGGACCCCGGGGAAGCGGTCACCGCGATGAGCGCCGGCGCGACGCCGGCGGAGCGGGTCGACGACCTCCGGCGGCAGATCGACCACCACAACCACCAGTACTACGCACTGGATCAGCCGGAGGTCACCGACGCCGAGTACGACGCGCTGTTCGGGGAGCTGCAGCGCCTGGAGGCGGAGCACTCGGAGCTGGTGACGCCCGATTCGCCGACCCAGCGCGTGGGGGCGCCGCTCTCAGGCGCCTTCGAGAAGGTCACCCATCGCTCACCGATGCTCTCGCTCCAGAACGCGTTCGACCCGGATGAGATCCGCGCCTGGGACCAGCGCGTGAAGCGGGTGATCGGCGACGAGGTGACCTACGTCTGCGAGCTGAAGATCGACGGTCTTTCGATCTCGCTCACCTACGAGCACGGGGGAGACGGCCGGGCTCGTCTGCAGCGCGGGGCGACCCGCGGCGACGGACGGGTGGGGGAGGACGTGACCGCGAACGTCCGCACCGTGCGCAGCATCCCGCTCGCGCTCGACGCCCTGTCCGGCCTGCCTTCGATCTTCGAGGTGCGGGGCGAGGTGTACATGCCGCGGGCCGCCTTCGCCCGGCTCAACCGGGAGATGGAGGAGCAGGGCAAGCCGCAGATCATGAACCCGCGCAACGGGGCCGCCGGAAGCCTGCGCCAGCTCGACCCGAAGGTGACCGCGAAGCGGTCTCTCTCGATGTTCGCCTACACGCTCGATCCGGCCGGCCCCACCACCAGCCAGTGGGACGTCCTCGAGGGGCTGCGCAAGATGGGATTTCGGGTCAACCCCGATCGCAAGCGCGTGCAGTCGATCGAGGAGGTCATCGAGTTTCGGGACTCGTGGGTGCACCGACGCGAGGACCTCGACTACGACATCGACGGGATGGTGGTGAAGGTCGACCGTCACGACCTTCAGCAGGAGCTCGGCTTCGTCTCCCGCTCCCCGCGGTGGGCGATCGCCTTCAAGTACGCCGCAGAGCAGGCGGAGACCGTGGTCGAGGACATCGTCTGCTACGTCGGGCGCACCGGGGTGCTGACGCCGGTGGCGAGGCTGAAGCCGGTCATGGTGGCCGGGGTCACGGTGCAGAACGCGACGCTCCACAACGAGGCGCAGGTCAACGAGAAGGGGGTGTACGCGGGGGCCCGGGTGGTCATCCAGCGCGCGGGCGACGTGATCCCGGAGGTGGTGCGCGTGATCGAGCCCCGCCAGGGCTGGAAGATGCCCGAGATCTGCCCGGTCTGCGGGAGCCCGGTGGTGAAGGAAGAGCCGTACGTCGCGCACAGGTGCATCAATCCGTTCTGCCCGGCGCAGCGTCTGGAGCGCCTCCGTCACTACGCCTCCCGCGGCGGGCTGGACATCGACGGGCTCGGCTACTCCACCATCGTCCAGCTGGTCGACCGGAACCTGGTCGAGGACCCCTCCGACTTCTACCGCCTGACGCTGGAGCAGGTGGTGGACCTGGAGCGGTTCGCGCACAAGTCGGCCCAGAACCTGATCACCGCGATCGAGGCGAGCCGCACCCCGCCGCTGGGACGTCTGCTCTACGCGCTCGGCATCCCGGAGGTGGGTGAGGCGACGGCCGTGCTCCTGGCCCAGGAGTTCGGGACCCTGGAGCGCGTACGCGCGGCGACCGCCGACGAGCTGGACGCGGTGGAGGGGATCGGTCCCAACATGGCGGGTGAGATCCGGGCTTTCTTCGACGACCACGGGGGCCGGCTGGTCGATCGCCTCCAGGAGGCCGGCGTGCGCCCGCAGGCGGAGGCACCGCGTCCGGAGGGGATCTTCAGCGGCCGCACGATCGTGGTCACCGGCTCACTCGAGCGGATGACGCGACCGCAGGTGGAAGATCTGATCCGTGAGCAGGGAGGCAAGGCCGCGAGCTCGGTCAGCTCCAAGACCGACTACCTGGTGGCCGGGCCGGGTGCGGGGTCCAAGCTGGAGCGGGCGCAGCGGCTGAAGGTGACGGTGCTGGACGAGGCCCGGTTCTGGCACCTGGTCGAGCACGGGGAGCTCCCGGCGCCGAGTCCGGACGCCACCCAGGATGACGGCGATGCATGACGTGCTGGTCGTCGGCGCCGGACCGGGTGGGGCGGCGGCGGCGCACGGGCTCGCACAGGCGGGTCTCGACGTCCTGCTCCTCGATCGGGCCGAGTTCCCGCGTGACAAGACCTGCGGAGACGGCCTGACGCACCGAGCGGTGGCCATCGCCCGCGAGATGGGGGCCCTCCCCGAGATCCTGGCGGCGGGCTACCGGATCGACGACTTCGAGGTGGTGTCGCCTCGGGGGCGGGTCGCGATCGCACCGCTGCCGGAGCGGGACGGGGTGACCGCGCTGGTGGTGCCGCGGTACCGGCTCGACGACATCCTGCGCCGGCGTGCGGTGGCAGCGGGCGCCGGCTTCGAGGGCAGCGCGCTGGTTCGCGGACTGCGCACCAGCGCGGATGGGGTGGAGGCGGAGGTCGAGCACCCCGGGGGGGCGCGCACGGAGCGTGCCCGCGCGGCGGTCGTGGCCACCGGTGCCGCCACCCCGCTCCTCAAACGGGCCGGTCTGCTTCGGCACCAGCCCTCCTTCATGGTTGCCGCGCGCGAGTACGTCCGCGGTCTGTCGGCGCCCGGCCACCGGCTCCGGATGGGTTACGCCGGGACCGCGACGCTGGGCTACGGCTGGATCTTCCCGATCGCGGACGACGCCGTCAACCTGGGCGCCGGCATCTTCCGTCAGCAGCCGGGTCTTTCGCCGCGAGGCGTGCTGGACACGTTTCGAGCTCGCTCCACGCTGGGGCGGATGGTCGCGGGGGGCGTCTGCTGGGGACGCACGAGCTACCCGCTGCGCACGGATTTCACCCAATCCCTCACGGTGGGTCCGCGCACGCTGGTGGTGGGCGAGGCGGCCGGGCTCGTCAACCCGCTCTCCGGGGAGGGGATCGACGCCGCCCTGGAGTCGGGCCGGATGGCGGCGCGGCACCTGACCGAGGCGTTCTCGGCGGGTGACTTCTCGCCGCGCCGGCTGGGGGCCTACGACTCAGCACTCCGGGAGCGGTACCAGGAGGTCTTCGAGACCTGCCTGCGCCTGCGGTCCGTGTTCATCCGGCGCAGCGGACCGCTGCAGGGCTTCGCCGTGGAGGCGGCGATCGCAATGGCACGGACCAACCCGCGCCTGGCGCCCCGGCTGGTCGAGCTGGTGCTCGAGAACCAGCCGATCCAGGTCCCCACCACGCCCACCGGCCTGCTGCGCTCCTGGCTGCGACGGTCGCCGCACGCCCGGGTGGTGCCCGCATGATCCGGTGTCCGAGCTGCGGGCAGGAGCTGCCGGCCCGAGCCAAGTACTGCGCGCGCTGCGGAGGTGCGGTGGCGGTGGCGCCGGCCTGGAGCGCGACGCCGACCGTTCCGCCGCCGCCCGTGCCCCCGCCCGGAGCGCCACCAGACGTGCAGGCGGCATTCGTCCCCGGCCTGCGACCTGCGGGTCAGGGGGCCCCGGTCCGGCCTCGCCGCACGGTGCCGACCTGGGTCCTGGTCCTCCTCTACCTGGGCGCCGCGGTGCTGCTCCTGCTCGGCCTCGTGTACACGGTGGCGGCGGCCGACCCCCATCTCGCGAATCAGCCCGGGTCCGGCTACAGCGACGCCGCTGTGCACTCGTCGGCCACCACCTTCGCGGTCGCGCTGCTCGTCGTGTTCGCGGCCCAGCTGATCTCCGCGCTCGGGCTCACGTTCAACCAGCCCTGGGGCCGGGTGGTGGCCACCTTCGTCTGCCTGGCCTGGATGGTGACGCTGATCGGGATCCCGGTCTCCGTCCTCGCCCTGACCGCGATCTGGCGGCGATCCGAGACCTGAAAGCGGCGATTGGTGCACCAATCGCCCGATCCAGGCTCGGAGAGTGGGAGATTGGTGCACGAACGGCCCTTTCCGGGTGCCTTGGAGGACGGGGTCAGCGTTCGGGGCCGGTGCTCGTCCCCAGGTAGAGGAAGCTGGGGCTGGTCTCCGCGCCCCCGGTGTAGACCTCCAGCGCGTGGCCGACCCAGCCGGCGACGCGCGCCAGCGCGAAGATCGCCTCCGAGGACCCGCGAACCATGCCCGCCGTCCGCGCGAAGGCGGCCAGCGCGAAATCGACGTTCGGCTGCGGCAGACCGCGCTCGTGCGTGGCGCGCAGAATCTCCTCCACCACCTGCATCGCGGGAGCTTCTCCTGCCGCCTCCCGCAGCTGCTCCAGGAGGACGCGGGCGCGGGGGTCGCCTGCCCGGTGCGACCGGTGGCCGAATCCCGGCAGCCGGTCGCCGCGGCGCAGCCGTTCTCCGATCGTCCACGCCGCCCGCTGGGGCAGCTGGACCTCGGCCAGCAGGTCCTCGGCGGGGAGCGAGGCGACCGCGTGGAAAGGGCCGCCGAGCGCGGACAGCCCGACCGAGACCACCGAGTAGGGGTCGGCGAACAGGGACGCGGTGAGGCGGGCGGACAGCGTCGACAGGCTCAGCTCGTGGTCGATGAGCAGGATCAGCGCCGAATCCAGGAGGCGCACGAACGGGCGGCTCGGAACTCCGGGCGCGAGCCGTGGCCAGAGGCGGCCCGCGATGGAGCGGTCGGTGGTCTCCTCGCCGGCCAGCGGCAGGCTGTCGACCAGGGCCGCGATCAGACGCCGGCCGGACATCTCCACCGCCTCCTGCGAGGTGTCGTAGCGGAGTGGGTCGGTGGGCGCGATGGCGGGCACCGTGACCCGCAGGCGGTCCATCGGCAGCGTCGCCACCGGAAGCGCCGCCTGCACCGCGTGCCCGGTGGCGAGTGCTGCGTGATCCGACTCCCATGGCGACTCGGGAGTCAGGTGGCGTCCGGTCCAGAGCCAGAGCGCCGCCTGCTCGAACGTGTTGGCGCGCACGATCTCGAGCACATCCCGGCCGCGAAAGCGGATGGTCGACGGCTCGACCGACGTCAGCACCGACCGAACCGCCATCGAGGTCGGCGAGATCGCGGCACGCCCGCGCTGCCGCAGGCGCTCCACGTCGGCCAGCGAGAACCGGCTGCGGCCGTCGCGGCCGCGGCGCCGCCGGATCAGCCCGCGGCTGACATACGCATAGAGCGTGGCCGGCTTCACTCCCAGCCGCGCGACCGCCTCGTCCCGGGTCAGCTCGGGCTCGGTTCCCCCGTCTCGCAGGTCCACGTGCGGCCTCCAACCGTCTGCGGAACCTCCACCACGAGAGGTTCGTCGACGTTGACTACAAATCAATCTTGATGTTGATGACCTCAACCTGTCAAGCTGATCATCAGAGTCGATCGGAACGCGGTGAGCGCCGATCGTTCAACGTTCAACCACCTGAGGAGGCGTATCAGGAAATGGAGAGCGACAAGGCCGGGAACGCCGCCACCGCGACGGCACCGGCGTTGCACGTCACCGACGAGCGAACCGGGCAGGAGTACACGCTGCCGATCCAGCTGGATGCGGTCCGGTCCGCCGATCTGCACAAGGTCCGGGTAGGTCCCGACGACTTCGGACTCGTCACCTACGACCCCGGCTTCACCGCCACCGCGGCCTGCAAGTCGGCCATCACCTTCATCGACGGCGACAAGGGCATCCTCGAATACCGGGGCTACCCGATCGAGCAGATCGCCGAGCGGTCCACCTTCGAGGAGGTCTGCTACCTGCTCCACGAGGGCCACCTGCCCTCGAAGGAAGAGGGGGCCGCCTACTCCCGGAGCCTCGCCGAAGCAAGCCAGGTCCCCGACACCCTGCTGCACGCATTCGAGTCGCTGCCCCCCGGCATGCACCCGATGGGGCTGCTTGGTTCCCTGGTGTCCGCGCTGGGTGCGTTCCACCCCGAAGCAAGGCAGGTCAAGGACACCGACAACGACAAGCTGCAGGCGCGCCGATTGGTCGCCGAGATCCCGACCCTGGCCGCCGCCGCCTACCGCGTCCATCAGGGCGAGCGGGCGCTGCAGCCGAACCCCGAGCTGCCCTATGTAGAGCGCTTCCTCGTCATGCTGTTCGCCGACAGCCCCGACTGGCGGCCCGATCCTCGCGTGGTGACCGCGCTCGACAAGCTGTTCATCCTGCATGCCGACCACGAGCAGAACTGCTCGACCAGCACCGTCCGGGTGATCGGCAGCGCCGAGGCCGATCCCTACGCGTCGGTCTCGGGCGGCATCCAGGCCCTCTCCGGACCGCTGCACGGCGGCGCCAACGAAGAGGTCCTGCTGATGCTCCGCGAGATCGGTTCGAAAGACCGGATCCCGAGCTTCATCGAAGAGGTCAAGGGCGGCAAGCGGCGGCTGATGGGCTTCGGGCACCGCGTCTACAAGTCCTACGACCCGCGGGCCAAGGTGATCAAGGCGGCGTCGGAGGCGGTGTTCGAGGTGACCGGGGTCAACCCCCTGCTCGAGATCGCCGGGGAGCTGGAGCAGATCGCCCTCCACGACGACTACTTCATCCGACGCCGGCTCTACCCCAACGTGGACTTCTACTCGGGCCTGATCTACGAGGCGCTCGGGTTCCCGCCCGAGATGTTCACGGTGCTGTTCGCCGTCGGCCGGACGCCGGGGTGGACCGCGCACTGGCTGGAGCTGATGAGCGACCCCGACCGCAAGATCGCCCGGCCCCGCCAGCTCTACACCGGCCCCCGCGAGGTCCCGTTCCCGGCCCGCACGTAACGGGCCGCTAGGTAGGGCCGTTCCCGGCAAGTCGGGGCTAGAGCCGGCTGGGAGGGAGGGGTCTGCCGGGAATCGGCCGGGATCGTAGAATCGCGGTGGTGCCCCTCTCTGCCGATGACGTTCGGCATGTCGCATTTCTGGCGCGCCTCGGCCTGGATCCCGGAGAAGAGCAGTTCTACGCGGAGCAGCTGGACGGCATCCTGACCGTTATCGACCGTCTCCAGGAGGTCGACGTCGACCACATCCCGCCCACCGCGCAGGCGGTTCCCCTCCAGGCCAGGCTGCGCAAGGACGAGGCTCTGCCGGGATTGACCCAGGAGCAGGCCCTGGCCGGCGCGCCGGAGGCGGCCGACGGCTTCTTCGTCGTCAAGGCGATCCAGGAACCGGAGCCGTGAGCGCGACGGAGATCACCGCTCTCGATCTCCAGTCGCTCCGGCCGAAGCTCCGAGCTCGCGAGGTCTCGGCGGCGGAGGTGCTGGACGCCCATCTCGAGGTGATCGCCGAGCGCGAGCCCGTCGTGCACGCCTTCCTTCGCCACACCGAGAGCCTGGCCCGCGAGCAGGCGGCCGCCGCCGACCGGGCCTTCCGCGACGGCATGGGCCTGACGCCGCTCACCGGCGTCCCGATCGCGCTCAAGGACGTGCTGTGCGTCGAGGGGGCGGAGATCACGGCGGGATCCCAGATCCTCCGGGGCTACCACCCGCCGTACGACGCAACCGCGGTCGCCCGGCTCCGGGAGGCGGGGGCCGTGTTCGTCGGCATCACCAACTGTGACGAGTTCGCGATGGGGAGCTCGACCGAGAACTCGAGCTACGGACCCACGAGGAACCCCCTGGCTCCGGCGCGGGTGCCCGGCGGCAGCTCGGGCGGGAGCGCGGCCACGGTCGCCGCGCACGAAGCGGTGCTCTCCCTGGGCACCGACACCGGCGGCTCCATCCGCCAGCCGGCCGCCCTCTGCGGGGTGGTCGGGATGAAGCCCACGTACGGCCGCGTGAGCCGGCGCGGACTGATCGCCTTCGCGTCCAGCCTGGACCAGATCGGCCCGTTCGCGCGTTCCGTGCGCGACGCCGCCGACGTCCTCGCCGTGATCTCCGGGGTCGACCCCCTGGACGCCACCAGCGCCGACCGGCCGGTCGACCTGCACGGCGAGTTGGAGGCGGGGCTGGAGGGGCTCCGGCTCGGCGTGCCCAAGCAGTACTTCGAGGTGGAGGGGACGGAACCGGGAGTGCTCAGCACGGTCCTCGAGGCGCTGCGCCGGCTGGAGCGGGCCGGCGCCGAGCTGGTCGACGTCGACCTCCCGCACACCGACTACGGCCTCGCCGCCTACTACATCATCGCGCCCGCGGAGGCGTCCTCCAACCTGGCGCGTTTCGACGGCGTGCGCTACGGCCGGCGTGACGAGGAGGGGACCAACCTCCTGGAGACCTACCTCCGCACGCGCCGGCAGGGGATGGGCCCCGAGGTGCGGCGCCGGGTCATGCTCGGCACGTATGCGCTCTCCTCCGGGTACTACGACGCCTACTACCTGCGGGCGCAGAAGGTGCGGACGCTGATCGCGCAGGACTTCGAGCGGGCCTTCGAGCACTGCGACGTGATCGTCAGCCCGACCGCCCCCGGCGTCGCGTTCCGCCTCGGGGCGAAGATGGACGACCCGGTCCAGATGTACCTCAACGACGTGTTCACGCTGGGGGGCAATCTGGCCGGGCTGCCGGGCATCTCGGTCCCCTGCGGAAACACCCTCGCGCCCGACCCGGGCGCCGGGGAGCCTCCGCTGCCGGTGGGCCTCCAAGTGCTGGCCCCGCAGTGGGAGGACGCGCGTGCGCTGCGGGTGGCGCGCGCCTACGAGGTAATCCGGGATGCGGAGTGACTGGGAGGCGGTGATCGGGATGGAGGTGCACGCCCAGGTGGCGACGCGCTCCAAGATGTTCTGCCGCTGCTCCAGCGACTACCTCGCCTTCCCGCCCAACGGCGACGTCTGCGAGGTCTGCCTGGGCATGCCCGGAACCCTCCCGGTGGTCAACGAACGCGCTGTCGAGCTGGTGACCCGGGCGGCGCTCGCGCTCAACTGCACGATCGCCGAGCACACCAAGTTCGATCGCAAGAACTACTTCTATCCCGACCTTCCCAAGGGCTACCAGATCAGCCAGTACGACCTGCCGCTCTCCTCCGGCGGGTACCTCGAGCTCGACGGGCGCCGCATCCGCATCACGCGCGTCCATATGGAGGAGGACACCGGGAAGCTGCTCCACGCGGGAGACGCGCTCCAGCACGCGCAGTCCTCGTTGGTGGACCTGAACCGGGCGGGCGTGCCTCTGATGGAGATCGTCAGTGAGCCCGACCTGCACTCCGCCGACGAGGCCCGCGACTACGCGATGGCGCTGCGGGCGATCCTGCGCGCGGTCGGTGCCTCGGAGGCCGACATGGAGAAGGGGCAGCTGCGCGCGGAGGCCAACGTCTCGGTGCGGCGCGCCGGCGACGGGCGCCTGGGGGTCAAGACCGAGCTCAAGAACATCAACTCCTTTCGCGCCCTGCACCGGGCGGTCGACTACGAGATGGACCGCCAGATCCGGGAGCTGGAGGGGGGCGGCACCGTGGCCCAGGAGACGCGAGGCTGGTCGGAGGCCGAGCAGCGGACCTTCTCGCAGCGCGGCAAGGAGGGGGCCGAGGACTACCGCTACTTCCCGGAGCCCGACCTGCCGCCTCTTGTGATCGACCCGGCCTGGGTCGACCAGCTCCGGCGAGCGCTGCCCGAGCTGCCGCATCTGCGGCGGCGACGGCTGCAGGAGCAGTACGCGCTCCCCGAGTTCGACGCCCAGCAGCTGGTCCAGGAGGCGGAGACCGCGGACCTCTTCGAGGCGACCGTGGCCGCCGGCGCGCCCGCCAAGATCACCGCGAACTGGATCATCGGCGAGAGCCCGCGACTGGACGCGCGGCGCCTGGCGGGCCTGCTGTCGCTGGTCGACGCCGGCACCATCAACCGCGACCAGGGCATCGAGGTCCTGCGCGAGTCGGAGCGCGGCGGCGAGGGGCCGGAGACGATCGTCGCCCGCCGCGGCCTCGCTCAGGAGAGCGACGCCGGCGCCTTGACCGCGGTCGTCGACGCGTTGATCGCCGAGGACGGGCAGGCGATCCGCGACTACCGGGCCGGCAACCAGCGGGCGCTGGGGGCGCTGATGGCGGAGATCAAGCAGCGCACCGGTGGGCGCGCGAACATGAAGGTCGCCAGCTCGCTCCTGCGAGAGCGCCTGGGCTCGTGATCGCCGCGCGACGCTCCGGGTGCCGGCGCCGGTGAGCGAGCATCCGAGCACCCCCGGCCGGCCCGAGATCTGGATCGACGGCCATGTGCACACGGAGTTCTCGTGGGACGCCCCGCACGGCGATATGGAGGCCACCTGCCGCCGGGCGGTGGAGATCGGGCTTCCCGCGATCGCCTTCACCGAGCACGCCGACTACGTCCAGGGCGTCCACGAAGGTCTGCGACCACTCGACACCCTCGGCTACGTGGACGAGCTGGAGCGGTGCCGCGGGCAGTTCCCGGATCTCCGAATCCTGGCCGGCGTCGAGCTGGGCGAGCCCCACCGGTACCCGGCCGAGGTCGCGAAGGCGCTATCCGAGGTGGAGCCCGACCGGATCCTGGGCTCGGTCCACGTGGCCTGGTGGCAGAACCGGCTGATGGACGGCAGCCAGATCCAGCGGATCCCGGTCGCCGACGCGACCGAATTCGAGCGCGCTCATCTGGAGGAGACGCTGCGGCTGGTGGAGAGCGACGCCCCCTTCCAGGTGCTCGCCCACCTCGACTACCCCAAGCGCTACTGGCCCCACGACCAGGTCCCCTTCCGCGAAGAGGATTTCGAGGAGGAGCTCCGGACGGTCTTGCGGGCGCTGGTGCGGCGGGAGGGCGTCCTGGAGGTCAACACCACCCGCGGCATCGAGCACCGTCGCGGCCTGTGCCCGGGCCCCACCACGCTGCGCTGGTGGCACCAGGAGGGGGGGCGGGCGCTCGCGTTCGGCTCTGACTCGCACGCCCCGGCGCTGATCGCCGCCGGCTTTCGAGAGGCGGGGGAGGTGGCGGTGGCGGCCGGCTTCCACCCCAGCGACGATCCGGCGGGATACTGGCTTCGATGAGAGGTGCCGGCGCCGTCGCGGAGGAGGTGATCGTGCGTGCCGAGAAGGCGGTTCACGGCGGGACCGTCCTCGCGCGCGACGGAGGCCGCGTCGTCTTCGTGCACCAGGCACTCCCGGGAGAGACGGTGCGGACCGCGCCTCTCGGGCGGCGCGGCGGGGCGTCCTTCGCGCGCGCGGTGGAGGTGCTGTCGCCGTCGCCGGATCGGGTCTCTCCTCGGTGCCCTCACTTCGGCGTCTGCGGCGGTTGCCAGTGGCAGCACGCCTCGTACGAAGCGCAGCTGCGCCTCAAGCTGGCGGTGGTCCAGGAGGTCTGGGAGCGCGCCGGCCTGCGCCTGCCACCCCGGACGCCGATCCTGGGCATGGAGGATCCCTGGCGCTATCGGATCCGCGGAGAGTTCGAAGCCCTCTACCGGCGCCGCGAAGATGGGTCCCGCGAGGTCGTGCTCGGGTTCCACCGCATGCGCTCCCACCAGGTGGTGCCCCTCACCGAGTGTCCGATTCATCACCAACGCATCGAGCGGGGACTGCTGGCCTTCGGTGCGGCCGCCCGCGAGTTGGGGGTGAACGGCCTGGTCAACCTCCACCTGACCGCGGAGCCGGACGGGCCGGGGCTTCTCTGGAGGCTCCGGTACCAGAGGCGCGAGCACGAGACGCAGACGCCGGCGCTGGTGGCCGCCGTGCAGCAGGCGCTGCCGGACGTGGTCCTGCTCGACGGCTCGATGCGCTACGACGTGCTGGGCCTCCAGTTCCGCGTGCGCCCGGACACCTTCATCCAGACCAACCACCGGCAGACCGGCATCCTCTACGGCACCGCACTGGAGATGCTGCGCGCCGCGGGGACGGACCGTGTCCTTGACCTCTTCTGCGGGATGGGCACGATGTCGCTGGCCGCGGCGAGGCAGGCCGGCTCGGTCATCGGCATCGAGGAGAATCCGCAGGCGATCCGGCTCGCGCAGCTGGCGGCGCGCATCAACGAGGTGGCCGCCGTGCGATTCCTGGCCGGGAAGGTCGAGGACGCGCTCCCGGGATTGCGTGCTGGTTCCTGCGACGCGGCGCTGCTGGACCCCCCACGGGCGGGGCTGGAGCCGGCCGCGATCGGCGAGCTGCTTCGCCTCGGCCCGCCACGGATCGTCTACGTCAGCTGCGAGCCGTCGACGCACGCCCGGGACGTGATGCGGCTCGTCTCCGGTGGCTACCGCCTGCGACGGGCAGCCCTGGTCGACATGTTCCCGCACACCTATCACGTGGAGTCGATCGCGCTCCTGGAGCGGGCATGACGCCGTCCGCGCGGGTCGGGTCGCTCCACGTCTACCCGCTGAAGGGAGGGCGCGCGATCGACCTCACGGAAGGGCGGGTGACTCCGCGAGGTATCGAGGGCGACCGGCGCTGGATGGTGGTCGACGGGAACGGGGTGTTCCTCAGTCAGCGCGAGACACCGCGACTGGCGCTGGTCAGCGCGGTGCCGGTCGGGGGCGGGCTCCGGCTGGGCGCACCGGGAAGACCGTGGCTCGAGGTGGCGCTGACCGACCAGCAGGCGGCAGCCCGCACCGTGCAGCTCTGGGCCGGGACCTGCCTCGCGGTCGACCAGGGGGACGCCGCCGCAGCCTGGCTCGGCGAGTGGTTGGGCCGGCCCTGCCGCCTGGTCTGGCAGCCGGAAGGGGCGCGACGGCGGGTCGATCAGCAGTACGCAACCGGGCCAGGGGACGTCGTGTCCTTCGCCGACGGCTATCCGCTCCTCGTCTGCTCGACGGCGTCGCTGGGTGACCTCAACACGTACCTGGAGACGCCGGTGCCGATGAATCGGTTCCGGCCCAACCTGGTCGTCGACGGCTGGCCTGCGCCCTGGACCGAGGATCACGCCGACCTCTTGCGGGTGGGCCAGGTCGACCTGGCACTGGTCAAGTCGTGCGCGCGATGCGTGGTGACGACGGTCGACCAGCGGACGGCGCAGGTGGGACGGGAGCCGCTGCGGACGCTGGCTCGAATCCGGCGCCGGGACCGGGGCGCGATGTTCGGCGAGAACGCGATCCCCGCCACGATCGGGAAGGTCGCGGTCGGCGACCCGGTCGAGGTGCTGGAGTGGTCGGTGGTCCCCCGCGAGGGGGGGCGGGACCCGGCCGAACGTGAATTCGCGGGTTGAGGCGGCGCCGAGTACCATTGCGCTCGTGTCAACGGTTCCCGGGGACGCACGCAGGGCTGCGTTGATGGCGTACCTGGATGCGGTGGCCATCCTGGAGTCTTTTCAGTCCAAGCTCTGGCGCGAGGCGCACCTGACGCTGACCCAGGCGCGGCTCCTGCGTTCGCTCCGCGAGCGGCCGATCGGACAGACCGAACTCGGACGTCTCCTCAACCTCAGCCCCGCCTCGGTGACCCGCCTCATCGACCGCCTGGAGGAGCGCGGGTTGATCGCGCGCGAGCGCGACCCCGGCGATCGGCGGCGGGTGGCGGTGAGCCTCTTGCCGGCGGGGGGGCGCCTGGTGGGCGGGGAGCAGGGCATGCTTCGGGGCACGGCCGTCGACCAGGCCATCCGCACCATGAGCGAGGTCGAGCAGCGCACGTTCGCCGACGTGGTGGGAGACCTGGTGCGGCGTGCCCGGGCGTTCGCGGAGGATCAACCGGAGGCGGTCCCCTCCGGCCACTGAGTCAGGGCAGTTTCCCACCTCATGCGTGGGGGGGCGGACCTGCTGGGAACGCCAGAGTGTCCACAGTCCGACCCTAAAACGGCGCCGCGTAGACCCTATGGCGTGGGCAGCCCTAACCAGGGGTCGCCTGCCGGGCTGAGAGGCCGGACACTCCTCGCGGGGGTTTGTCTGACCGGAGAGCAAAGCTCCGGCTGACCCCAAGGGTGATGAGGAGGCCCGGCCATGACTGGAACTGTGACATTTGTGGGGCTGGATGTCCACGCTCGCTCGACGCACGCGGCGGCGGTCGACGTGATGACGGGAGAGCTGACCAGGGTTCGGTTCGGTGAGGGGTTGTTGGCCCCCATCACCTGGCTGGGGTCGCTGCCCAGTCCGGTGTGGGCCTGCTATGAGGCGGGGCCGACCGGGTTCGGACTCTATCGGGCGGCGACGGAGGCGGGGATCCGGGTCGACGTGATCGCCCCGGGCAAGACCCCGCGCGGACCGGCGGACCGGGTCAAGAGCGATCGCAAGGACGCCGAGCTGCTCGCCCGTTGTCTGATGGCGGGCTCGCTGACGCCGGTGAAGGTTCCCTCGCTGCAGGTCGAGGGGGCGCGCGATCTGACCCGTGCCCATGACCGCTGCCGTCGCGATCTGATGACCGCCCGTCACCGGCTGTCGAAGATGCTCTTGCGCTACGGCCTCATCTACCCCAAGCCAACCACCTGGACCCAGAGGCACCGGCGCTGGCTGGTCAGCCAGCAGTTCCCCGACCCGATCAGCGAGCTTGTCTATGCCGACCTGATGGCCGCCACCAACGGGCTCACCAGTCGCAAGGCCGCACTGGCCGAACGCATCTCCCTGCTGGCGCTGGAGAAGCCGTACTGGCCCACGGTTGCTCGCTTGCGCTGCTTCCGTGGGGTGGATACGCTCACCGCCCTCAGCATCCACTTGGAGCTCAGTGCCGACTGGGCCCGGTTCCAGAGAGCTACCCGACTGGGTCGCTCGCTGGGGCTGACCCCATCACGTTCCCAGTCCGGGGAATCCGACCACCAGGGCTCGATCACCAAGACCGGCTCCGGCCTCGCCCGCCGCTTGCTGATCGAGGCCGCCTGGCAGTACGCTCGCCCACCTCGCATCGGAGAGAGGCTCGCCAGCCGGCAGCAAGGCCAGCCCGATCACATCCTTCAGATCGCCAACCGAGCCCAGTACCGGGTCCATCGTGTCACACACGGATGCGCTCGCGGGGCAAGCCCAACAACGTGATCGCCGTGGCCTGTGCCCGTGAACTGTCCTGCTTCCTGTGGGCTGCCGCCATCGCTCCCTGACCACACCTTTCCGCACCAAGCGTCCGGCCGCGAGGTCGGCGTGCCGGGCCGCGAAGCGGCCAGCACGCGCGACGGCGCTATGGGCAGCCCCCGCGGGGCCACGCCCGATCGGTAGACCCGCGCAAGCTGGCAGCAGGAACCAGGGCCCTGGGGTAACCAACCCCCGCATTTCACACTGGCACCGCCGATGACGTGCTCGGCACTCCGACCCCTCGACCTCCCCCTATTGACACCTCTATCCGGCCCGCTGCCGCCGGCGATCACCCATGCCCACGAACTACCGACTTGACAAACGGGTGCACCATATCAGCGCCCGAGTGCGGACACTCTGGCGCTACGGGCGGTGCTTCGGGGGTGGCGTTGTGGGGAGGCGTGAGGGGACGAGGTTGCAGGCGGGCCACCCTGCATACTCGGGCGCATGTCAGAGCTCCTCGACGCCGCGCTGCAGATCGCCCCTCAGGTCGTCGCCGACCGTCGCGCCATTCATCGCAACCCCGAGCTCGCCTACCAGGAGCGGGAGACGGCAGCGCTGGTGGGGAGACGCCTCGACGAGCTCGAGATCCCGCACCGCGACGGCGTCGGTGGCACCGGTGTGGTCGGGCTCATCGAGGGCGGCCGGTCGGGTCGCACGGTGCTGCTGCGAGCGGACATGGACTGCCTTCCGATCCAGGAGGAGAACGACCTCGACTTCCGCTCCCAGAACGCCGGGCGCATGCACGCCTGCGGGCACGATTCGCACACCGCGATCCTGCTCGGCGCGGCACGGCTCCTCCACGGGCGGCGCGCCGAGCTGACCGGGAACGTGAAGCTCATGTTCCAGCCCGCCGAGGAGGGAGGCGCGGGGGCGGTCCGCATGATCGAGGAGGGGGTTCTCGACAACCCCTCGGTGGACGGCGCCTTCATGCTCCACGTCAACCACGGCACCTACACCGGCAACGTCGGCACCGCGCCGGGACCGGTGCTGGCGGGCGCGGACGCCTGGACCATCACGGTGGAGGGGCAGGGAGGCCACGCGTCACGGCCTCAGTTCTCGGTGGATCCGATCGTGGTGGCGGCGCAGATCGTGACCGCCCTCCAGACCCTGGTCAGCCGTGAGACCGCACCCTACGAGAGCGCGGTGCTGACGGTCGGCCTGCTCCAGGCGGGGACCGCGCACAACATCATCCCCGACCGCGCGGTGATCAAGGGGACCATCCGTGCCTACGACGACGAGCTGATGGCCCGGCTCGAGCGGCGGCTGGCCGAGACCGCGCAGGGTGTCGCGCAGGCGATGCGGGCCACCGCCCGGGTCGACTTCTCGATGCGGTACCCGCCCACGGTCAATGACGCCGCCATGGCGGAGCTGGCGGCGGGGGCGCTGCGGCGGGTGCTCGGAGCGGAGCACGTGCTGGACGCGGACCCCAACTTCGCCGCCGAGGATTTCTCCTTCGTCCTCCAGCGGGTGCCGGGTGCGGCGCTCATGCTGGGGGTGCGCAACCCCTCCTGGACCGAGCCCAAGCCCGTCCACACACCGCGGTTCCAGCTCGACGAGGACGCGATCCCGATCGGTGTCGCCTCCATGTCCGCGGTGGCGCTCGAGTTCCTGGGCGAGTAGCCCTCCGGCACGTTTCTGCACACCCCGTGCCTAAAACGCCGGTCGTAGGCGCGGGGTGTGCAGAAACGGCGGTTCCGGGGCTCGGCGGGCACCCCGCGTGAGAGCCTGATGACCGTGCCCGAACCTTCCCCCGCGTTCATCCCCGGGCTGGAGCTGTCGAGGATCTTCTACGAGGAGGCGGTGCGCCCGATCCTGGAAGAGGCCTACCCCGGGCTGCCGCACGCGGCGGCACGGGTCGGCAGCGGGTCCGAGGTGCTCGGGTTCGACACCCCGCGCTCGGCGGACCACGAGTGGGGCCCGCGGCTGAGCCTGTTTCTGGCGCCCGACATGGCAGCCGAGCACGGCACCGCTCTCCGGGACCTGCTGGCAAAGCGCCTGCCGAAGCGGGTGCGAGGATGGCCGACGCACTTCCATCACGACGATCCCAGAGATCCGGTAGGGCACATGCGGCTCACCGACGGTCCCGTCAATCACCGCGTCGGGGTGAGCGACGTCGGGGCGTGGCTGCATCGGGAGTTGGGCCTCGATCCCGGGCTGCAGGCTCCGACGCTGCGGGATTGGCTGGCGATGCCACAGCAGAAGCTGGCGGAGGCCGTGGGGGGAGCGGTCTTCCACGACGACCTCGGCAGCCTGACCGAGGCCCGCCGCCGGCTGGCCTGGTATCCGGATCAGGTCTGGCGCTACCTGCTCGCCTGCCAGTGGCAGCGGATCGCCCAGGAGGAGGCGTTCGTCGGACGCTGTGCCGAGGTCCGGGACGACCTCGGGTCGGCGGTGGTGGCCGCGCGTCTGGTGCGGGACCTGATGCGCCTCTGCCTCCTGCTGGGACGCCGCTACGCGCCCTACACGAAGTGGCTGGGAAGCGCGTTCGCCAGGCTCGAGGTCGCGCAGGGTCTCGGGCCTGTGCTGCTTGGCGTGCTGGGGGCCGCAGACTATGCCACACGCGAGCGGTTGCTCGGTGACGCCTACGAGATGGTCGCCGGCCTGCACAACCAGACCGCGATCGCCCCCACGGTGGAACCCGGTCGCCGGCTCTACCGCGGCCGCCCCTATCAGGTGATCCGGGCCGATCGCTTCGCGGAGGCGCTGGCCGCCACTCTCACCGATCCGGTCCTGCGCGGGCTCCCGCTGGTCGGCAGTGTCGATCAGTGGGCGGACAGCACCGACTTCATGGGCCGGCACGAGCTCGTGCGCGGCGCCGTCGAGACGCTGCTCTGAGGGGCCGCCGATGGGGCACGTTTCTGCACACCCCGTGCCTAAAACGCCGGTCGTGGGCACGGGGTGTACAGAAACGGGGCTTCCGAGGGGGAGGCCGACCGGTCGTGCCTGACAGAGAAGACAACCCCCACCCCTGGGGTCCCGCAAGGTACCATGCGAAGACGGGCCCCCAATCCTGCTCGGGCCCGGTAGCTTCTGCGGAGAGCCATGCCGAGCGCGCCTGACACCTTCGTCCATCTCCACAACCACACCGAGTTCTCGCTGCTCGACGGGGCGAGCCGGATCAAGGCCATGGTGGGCCGCGCCGCCGATCTCGGGATGCCGGGCCTGGCCCTCACCGACCACGGGGTGATGTACGGCGCGATCACGTTCTACAAGGCGTGCCGGGCCGCCGGGATCAAGCCGATCCTGGGATTCGAGGCCTACGTCGCTCCCCGCTCGCGCCACTCCAAGGAAGGCCGCGTCGACCGCGACCCCTACCACCTGACGCTGGTGGCCCAGGATGCGGACGGCTACCGCAACCTGATGCGCCTCTGCTCTCTGGGGCAGATGGAGGGCATGTACTACAAGCCCCGCATCGACCGCGAGGCCCTGGCGCAGCACTCGAAGGGGATCATCTGCCTCTCCGGGTGCCTGGGCGGCGAGGTGGCGCAGAACGCGGTCGGCGGGGACGAGGCCGCGCTCCGTGAGACCGTGGCCACCTACCGCGACATCTTCACGCCGGAGCGCTACTACCTCGAGGTCCAGCGGCACGGCCTCGAGGACCAGGAGAAGGTCAACCAGGCGCTGGCGCGGATGTCGGACGAGTTCGGCCTCCGCCGCGTGGTGACCAACGACCTGCACTACGTCCACCAGCACGATGCGGACGCGCACGACGTCCTGCTCTGCCTGCAGACCGGGAACAGCTACGACGACCCCAACCGCTGGCGCTTCGAGTCCGACGAGTTCTACCTGAAGACGCCGCAGGAGATGGCGGCCCGCTTCCCCGACCACCTCGACGGGCTGGCGGCGACGCTCGACATCGCCGCCATGGTGGACGTCCAGATCGACATGGATCACCACCTGCTGCCGCCCTTCGAGGTGCCGGCCGGCCACACGATCCACAGCTACCTCCGCGAGCGGGTGGACGAAGGGCTGAAATGGCGCTTCGAAGGCCGGCCCCCGGCGGAGGCGGTGGAGCAGGCCGGGATGGAACTCGGTGTGATCGAGCAGACCGGGTACACCTCGTACTTCCTGATCGTGTGGGACTTCTTCAACTTCGCCCGCCAGAACGGGGTCATGGTGGGTCCCGGGCGGGGCAGCGCGGCGGGCAGCCTGGTCTCCTACTGCCTCGGTATCACCGACATCAACCCGCTCCAGCACAACCTCATCTTCGAGCGCTTCCTCAACACCGACCGCATCTCGATGCCCGACATCGACAGCGACTTCTCGGTCGAGGGCCGGGCCAAGGTCATCAACTACGTCACCGAGAAGTACGGGAAGGACCGGGTGGCGCAGATCGCGACCTTCACCACGATGGCGTCGAAGGCGGCGATCCGTGACGTGGGCCGGGTGCTGGGGGTGCCGCTCAAGGAGACCGACCGCCTGGCCAAGCTGGTGCCCGTCGACCAGGGCCGGTCGAAGTCGCTGGGCGACACGCTGGAGTCGGTGCCCGAGCTCCGCGCCGCCTACGACCAGGGGCGGCAGATCGGCCCCGACGGACGGCCCTACGACGTCAAGCGCTTGATCGACGTGGCGCGCAACCTGGAGGGGGTCTCACGCAACGTCAGCACGCACGCGGCGGGCGTCGTCATCGCCCCCGACGAGCTGGTCAACTACACCCCGCTCCAGTACGGTCCCGGCCGGGACTCCGTCATCACCCAGTACGACTGGAAGGCGGTCGAAGACATCGGCCTGCTCAAGATGGACTTCCTCGGCCTGCAGAACCTGGACATCATCAAGACCGCGGTCGAGCTGGTCGAGCACCACGCCGGCGTCAAGGTGGATCTGCAAAAGCTGCCACTCGAAGACCCGAAGACTTACGAGATGATCTCGACCGGCGACACGTTCGGGGTGTTCCAGCTCGAAAGCTCCGGGTTCCGGCGCCTGGTGCAGGAGATGCGGCCGAACTCCTTCGCCGACCTCACCGCGCTGGTCGCGCTCTACCGGCCGGGCCCGATGGAGAACATTCCCGCCTACCTGGCACGGAAGCAGGGCCGCGAACCGATCCAGTATCTGCACGAGCGCCTGGCCCCGATCCTGAAAGAGACCTACGGGGTCATGATCTATCAGGAGCAGGTGATGATGGCGGCGCGCGAGCTGGCCGGCTTCTCCCTGGGTCAGGCGGACGTCCTGCGCTCGGCGATGGGCAAGAAGGACAAGGTCAAGATGGCGCAGCAGCGCGTCAAGTTCATCGACGGCTGCGTCGGCGGAGGCATCGACCGCGCCAAGGCGGAGGAGCTGTTCGACGCCATCGACCGCTTCGCCCAGTACGGCTTCAACAAGGCGCACTCGGCGGCCTACGCGATGGTCTGCTTCGAGACCGCGTATCTGAAGGCCAACTACCCCACCGAGTACATGACGGCGCTGCTCACCCACCTGCAGGGCAACTCGGACCGGGTGGCGGCCGCGATCGTCGACTGCAAGAGCCGCGATCTCGAGGTGCTCCCCCCCGAGGTCAACGAGTCGGGGCCCGACTTCACGATCACGCAGCAGGACAAGATCCGGTTCGGGCTGGCCGCGATCAAGAACGTCGGCCGGGGGCCGGTCACCGCGATCGTGGCCGAGCGGGAGGCGAACGGACCCTTTGGGTCGCTCGACGACCTGTGCGAGCGGCTCGCCGGCCTCGCCGACCTCAACTCGCGGGTCCTCGACTCGTTGATCCGCTGCGGCGCCTGCGACGTGTTCGGCGAGCGCGCGCTGGTGCTCGCCTCGTCCGAGCGGGCGCGGCAGCGGGCTGATCGCGCGCGGCGCGATCGCGAGTCGGGTCAGACGTCCCTGTTCGGGTTGGTCGAGGAGATCGTCGAGGGCCCCTCCGACGCCGGCCTGCGGGTTCCTCCGATGGGCGCCGAGGAGAAGCTCCAGAACGAGAAGGAGCTGCTCGGGCTCTACCTCTCGGACCACCCGCTGAATCGTCTCCAGGCGCGGCTTTCGGAGCTGACCGACGCGCAAGCGATCGACATCACCACCGAGCTGGTGGGTCGCGAGGTGCGTGTCGCGGGGCTGGTTCGCGAGGTTCGCCGCGTGGTGACCCGCCGCGGCCAGATCATGGCCTATGCCCAGGTCGAGGACCTGACCGGGGTGATGGAGCTGACGCTGTTTCCCTCCATCTACGAGCAGTACCTGCGAGTCCTGGAGCCGGATCGAATCGTGGTCGTCCAGGGAAAGGTGGAGCCGGCCCGGGGCGGGGGGCCGCGCAACCGTCCAGAGGAAGAGGCCCCCGACCCGGATCAGCTCGAGGAGGCCGAGCGCGCGGCGCTGCTCCCGGACTTCGTGTGGGCCTGGGACGACCCCGAATGCGTCCCCGTGGACCGGGAGTTCGAGGTGCACGTGGACCTCCCCGAGGTCGAGCCGGCGCTGCTGGACCGGGTGTGCGCGGAGATCAGCAGCCACCCGGGCCCGGCACCGGTCCTGCTTCACTTCACCGTGGAGAACGGCTCCGTCACGGTTCAAGCGGGCGAGCGCTTCCGGGTCGAACCCGGCCCCGCGCTGCAGGCGGCCCTCGACGAGCTGCTCGGCGGCCCGGTGACCCGCTTCGAGACCGTCCGCCCGCGTGCGGCGCCGGCTGCCGCCAACGGGAACGGCAACGGCGGTCGCCGCAACGGGCGGCGTGAGATGGCGGCCGCCCGCTGACCGCCTGCCGGCAGATGACTCGGTTCGCGGCACACCGGTTCACCACGGGCCTATCGACGGCGACGCCCGCGAGCGAGCCAGACATCTTGTCACCGGGCGAGGGCTGAACTAGGATATGGGACGTTCTACATCAGAAGTTCTGAGGACCGGTACTGGAATGCAGCTCGAAGAAGCCAGGCGCGTGGTTGCCGGAGCGATGATCTCGGTCGCCACGCCTGTCACCCGCGACTACGAGCTCGATCTGGGCACCCTGCGGCGGAACCTGGAGTTCATGCTCGCTCACGGCGCCGACCCGGGGACCGCCGTGTTCCTGGTCGCCGCCGCCGGGGGTGAGTTCCCGATGCTCAGTCTCGATCAGCGCAAGCAGGTGATCGCCACCAGCTGCGAGGTGGTCGCCGGGCGGGTGCCGGTCGCGGCCAGCCTGCAGTCGAACAGCACGCGTGAGGCAATCGAGCTGGCGCGCTTCTCCAAGGCCGCTGGCGTCTCCATCGGCCAGCTCTCGTCGCCCTTCTACTACGAGCCGACGCCGGCCGACATCCAACGCTTCTTCGGCGATGTCGCCCGCGAGGGCGGCCTCCCGATCATGATCTACAACAACTGGTGGAACACGTTGAACATGAACGTGGACACCGTCGAGAGGCTGACCGACATCGAGGGCATCGTCGCCCTCAAGTGGTCGGCACCGACGCAGGAGCAGTATCGGGAGGGCTATCAGCGTCTGGGCGGCCGTCTGGCGATCGTCGACAACGCGTCCGACCACGTGATGGCCTCTTTGATGCGGGCGGACGGGTTCATCACCCACATCAGCAACTTCTGGCCCGCCTACCCACGGCAGCTGTGGTCGCTGATGCAGGCTCGCGACTTCGAGGCGCTCCGGGATGCGCTCGCGTTCAAGTGGGAGTGGCGGGGCTGGGCCGGTCGGGTGGCCGAGTACACCGAGGGTGAGGGTCCGTTCATCAAGGCCGGCATGGACGAGGTCGGCCTCCCGAGCGGCGATCCGATCCCGCCCAGCCTGCCGGTACCCGAGAGCCTCCGCGCTGAGCTGCACGCGCTGTTCGCGCGTTATGGAGTGCCGAACGCGGAGGCCGTCGCGGTCGGTTGAGCGCCTGGCGTCCATTCCGGCCGGTGGGCCGGCTCCCCGTCAGCCGATCGCCAGCCGCATCCACCGGATGTTGTTGATGCAGTCCTCGCGACACCAGAAGACGAGCAAGAGGTCGCCGTCCGGGCGGAGCATCAGGCTCGGGTAGCCGAAGGGAAGGGCGCTGAGCTCGGCGCCGATGCTGTCATCGCCGAGCATGCCCGAGGCCGCATGCCCCCACAGAACGTCCTCGCTCTCGGTGACCCAGCGATCCCCCTCGATCCGGACCACCGAGATCCATAGCCCCGGTGCGTCGTGACGGCGGTAGGCGCAGGCCACGCGACCGTCCGCCAGCACCGCGAGCTTGGCGGTCTGGGCGTGCAGCCCGGTCTGGCCGCGGTGGACGCCGCCTTCGGGGCCCAGGATCACGTAGGGATTGGGGCGCGTCTCGCCGGTCGCGGCGTCCAGGGCCCAGGCCACCGAGAGCAGGCGCCGGTCAGGGAGCTGGACGACCGAGACCTCCCAGTGGATGAGACCCTCTGACCAGCGGTCGAAGAGATCGATCCAGGAGGGCCAGGTCTCTCCCCGATCAGTGGACCGCAGTGCCACCGCCTGCATGCCGTTCGGCGCCCGGCCATGCCAATCCATCCACGTCGAGGTGGGGGCAAGCCAGGTGCCGTCGGCCAGCTCGACCATGCTGTGGCAGGTTTCGAAGCAGGGTCCCTCCAGGGGCGGGTCCAGCACCTGGGGCGAGCTCCAGGTGCGTCCGGCGTCTTCGCTGCGCAGCGAGATGAGCTCCATCTCGGTGTAACCGAGCCCGGGCGTGTTGATGAGCCCGAGGTCTGGGTCGTCGCGGAAATACCGGCCGCCGAAGCCCACCAGCGTGCCACCGGCGGTCCGGATCAGGCGCAGCGAGTGTGTGGTCGGGCGCGCCAGGTGCTCCTCCAGGATCCGCGCGGGGCTGGTCCAGGTTCGACCGCCGTCCTCCGACCGGCTGAGGTAGGTGGCATAGTCGAGACTCTCGGGCGCGGCTCCGACGTCGTACGAGCAGAGCCACTGTTCGCCACCCAGGTGAACCAGCGACGGATGCCAGGCGTGGGCGGCACGAAGCTGCGGCCGGGGGTTGCGGTAGACGAGGCCGGACTCCTCGACGCTGACCATCTGCGCTCCTCCCTCGCCTCTGTGGCTCTGCTACGCGGACCGGCGGCGGTTCCAGGTCACTGTAGCCGGATGACCGATGGCTCCGTTACCACCCGGGTCGCCGTTCAGCAGCGGGCGGTGCCGCCGGCGGCCGGTTCGGAGGCACGCCGGCTGCCGCCCACCTGCCAGGGGAGCACGTCGAGCCATGGAGTATGGTGGCAGCGTCCAGACGGGTGCGCTCGAATTCGTACCGGACCCACGCCGGGCCTGAGTGCCGCAAGGGAGGGTAGGTGAACGTCGGTCTGATACTGCCGCAGGGCTACTTCAACGAGTTCGACGGGTGGGAGCCGACCAAAGCCTGGCTTCGCATCCTGGAGCTCGCGGGTCTGGCCGAGCGTCTCGGATTCGAATCGATCTGGTTCGGCGAGCACGTCCTCTCCAAATGGGACCCGAGGACGATCGCCTTCGACTGCGTGGCGCTCGCCACCGCGGTGGCCGCAACCGTGCCGCGTGTGGGCATCGGCTTCGTCGTCCTCAACTCGACGTTCAGGAACCCCGCGCTGACGGCCAAGACTGCCGGCACCATCGACACCATCAGCGGTGGGCGGCTGACGCTCGGCCTCGGCGCGGGATTCCGCGAAGTCGAGGCCACCGGCTTCGGCTTCGACTACCCCCGGCTGCCGGATCGCCTGGCGATCCTGGCCGAACACCTCGAGATCGTCACCCGGCTGGTCGTACCCGGACACGACGCGGTCACGTTCGACGGACGGCACGCCCGCGTCCACCAGCTGACGAACAATCCGGCGGGCGTCCAGCGGCCACGGATCCCGATCTTGATCGGCGGGCATGGGCCGAACCTCACGTTTCGGTTGGTCGCGCGCTATGCCGATGAGCTGAACCTGGATCTCCTGCCCCCGGACGTGCCGGCCGCTCTGGATGTGCTCTGGGACCGGTTCAGCGAGGTCGGCCGTGACCCCGGGACACTGAGACTTTCGGCGGGGATCAATCCGAGCATGCCGTACCGGGGCCTCCGCTCCACCGGCGGACAGCGCCTGCTGGAGCCGGGAGAGTTCGCCTTCATGGCGCCCGAGAAGTTCGACTTGCTGGGCACCCGGACTGAGGAGCTCGTCCGCTGGCGCGAGCTGGGGTTCAGCAGGGTGATGGCCGGGGTTCCCGGTCTGGCGAACACGGACGAAACGCTCTACGAATTCATCGAGGACCTTCGCGCGGCGGGCGTCGAGCTCGGCTGAGACCTGCTCACCGGCAGTGGCCGCGCAATGCTACGGCGTCGCGAGCACGGCGGGCATCGTCACGTCGAAGCGCTCGGCGATGAGGGCCAGTCGGTCCCAGAGGGAGTCCGGGAGCGTGATTCCCTGAGTGAGTCGCTGGGCGCGGCTTCGGGCCTCGGGATCGCCCGGAACCAGCACCGCCTCCACGCCGCCGGCGGGTGGCGTGGCCTCCGCAGCCTCCAGCACCTCCTTCACCTCGCCGAGAAAGCGGTCCGCCGAGCCGAACCACCCGGGGTCGAAGACGACCATGAAGACGCCCGCCATCCGCGGATCGCCGTTCGATGGTCCGGCCGCCGATCCCGCGGGTCGCGCGGCTCTCGCGGAGGCCGGGTCGCTGTCCTCGATCTCCGCCAACCCTCCGATCAGTGCTGCGGCCATGCCCAACCCGTAGCCCTTGTGGCCGGTCAGCAGGCCACCCAGGGGTAGGAGGGCCCCGCCATGATAGAGGTCGTCGGGATCGGTGGTCGGCTTGCCCGCGCTGTCGATCACCAATCCACCGGCGAGTCGACGCCCCGCGTAACGAGCCACCTGAACCTTGCCTTCGGCGACCTGCGAGGTGGCGAAATCCGCGACGAAGGGCGGGCGGCCGGCGGCGGGGACGCCGAAGCACCACGGATTCGTACCGAGGAGCGTGGTGGAGCCGCCGAACGGCGTCACCGGACGGATGCCGGCGCCGACCTGGCCGAGCCCGACGATGCTCACGAATCCCCGTCGGGCCGCCGCCTCCGCGTAGTGGCCGAGACGCCCGATGTGGTTCGAGTGTCGGACCGCGGCCGCGGCTACGCCGCCGGTGGCCGCGTGCTCGAGGCACCAGTCCAGCGTGCGCCGGGTCGACCACTGACCGAAACCGCGCTGCGCGTCGAAGAGCAGCAGCGACGCGGCCTCCTTGAGCGAGGCCCCCCGCGCCGAGGGCACCAGGGATCCCTGGTCCAGCTCCTCCACGTAGTCGACGATCCGGAGCACTCCGTGGGAGTCGTGTCCGGCCAGGTTGGCCCCCACCAGATGCTCGGCCGTCTCGATGGCGACATCCGGATCCGCACCCATCGCGCTCACGATTCCGACCAGGAAGGAGCGAACCTCCTCCGCACCGGCGTGGCGGCTGCTCTCCATCGGCATCATCGGCACCGCGCGGCGCACGCTCTGCGGCGGGCGCGGCGCGCAAACACAGTTATCACCGCGTCAACCCTGATCGCGCAGGTACGACTGCTCCTGACTCCCGTTGGATTGCCGAACACTCACATCACCTCTGACGACTAACGTTTGATCCGCCCATACATTGTGGCCGGCTGAGCAGACGCACCTGCGCCGGGACTTACACTTACCGCGAGCACGGCTTCGCATCAGGTTGGGTGCGCCCAGCGGTTAGCCTGCACACGTGGGAGGAGACGGGTCATGGGTCAGGACGCCGCGAACGTAGGGTCTGCTGGACGTGCACTGGACGAGAACGTTCTGACGAAGCTGGCGCAGTACAACACCCCCACGATCTGTAACGTGGTGGAGCTTTTCGAAGTCAGGCCTTCTACCGCGGGGTACATGGATCAGCGCATCCGTGCCACCTTTCCCGAGCTGGGCCCGGTGGTCGGATTTGCCGCCACGGCGACGTTTCGCAGTGCGGCTCCGGGGAGTGGGGGACGCACGAGTGAGCAGGTGAGGTCGTTTGCTGATCTTCCGGGCCCCGTGATGGTGGTCATCCAGGATCTTGACGATCCTCCCGCCGCTGCCACGTTCGGTGACATGATGTGCTCCGCCTATCAGGCGTTCGGTGCGGTTGGCCTGGTGACGAACGGCGCCGGGCGTGACCTGGACGAGGTCCGAGCCCTGGCCTTCCCGGTGTGGACGAGCGGTGCCATCTGTGCGCACGGCTACGTTCACCTCCCCGAGTTCGGCGTCCCGGTTCGGGTGGGCGGCCTGACCGTCGCGCCGGGCGAGCTGATACACGCCGATCGGAACGGTGTTGTCACGATCCCGCTCGAGATCTGTGATGAGGTGCCTCAGGTTCTTGACGAGTACGCCTCCGCCGAGGCGATCCTCCTGCGTGCGATGCGCGACCCAGGGGTTTCGGTGACTACCTTGAGAGCCGCTGAGGAAGAGGTGGGCGAGGCCGTTGAGAGACTGCGCGCGAGGGTATCCAGAAGGAGCGGTTCCGGCGGCAGGCCTGCCGGAGAGTCAAGTCACCACGTCGCCTGAGATGAGCCACTGATACACGATCCCGCAGTCGCCTGACGACACGGCCGGGTCCCGGTACTGGCAGGGGCCCGCAGGTCGCGGTGCGATCCAGGCGCTCCCGGCTCAGGATCCGGGTTCACGAAGGTGCTGGCCCGCGAACTCCGCGGGCAGGACCGCACCCGGCCGGACCATCTCTCTCAGCTCCGAGGCGAAATGGCAGGCGGCCACATGATCCGCCTCCCCGGGGTCCGGGCTCGCCAGCTGGGGTTCCTTCGAGACGCAGTCCTCCGGGTTGCCGAGCCGTTCGCGCAGCCAGCAGCGCGTGTGGAACCGGCAGCCCGCCGGTGGCGACGACGGATTCGGAATGTCGCCCTGCAGGATGATCCGGCGCCGGGATCGTTCGATCCGCGCATCCGGTACCGGGACCGCGGACAGCAGTGCGACCGAGTAGGGATGCAACGGATGTGCGTACAGGGCATCCGCCGAGGCGACCTCGACGATCTTCCCCAGGTACATCACCGCGACTCGGTGCGCGATGTGGCGGACCACGGCGAGGTCATGCGCGATGAACAGGAACGTGATCCCGAACTCGCGCTGAAGCTCCTCCAGAAGATTGATGACCTGGGCCTGGATCGAGACGTCCAGAGCGCTGATCGGTTCGTCGCAGACGATGAGCTCGGGCTCGGCGGCCAGGGCCCGGGCGATTCCGATGCGCTGCCGCTGCCCCCCCGAGAACTCGTGTGGGTACCGGTTGACGAACGCGGGGTCGAGGCCCACCAGGTGCAGCAGCTCGCCGATCCGGGCCGCTCGCGCCGGGCCGCCCCCGAAGTCGTGCGTCCGGAGTGGCTCCGCGAGCACGTCGCCGATCGTCTGCCGAGGGTCGAGGGAGGAGTACGGATCCTGGAAGACCATCTGGAAGCGCCGTCGCTGACGCCGCAGCGCGGTGCCGCGCAGGGCCAGCAGGTCAATTCCGTCAAGGCGTATCGACCCTCCCCGAGGCTCGAGCACGCGGACGATCGTCCGCCCCACCGTCGTCTTGCCGGACCCGGACTCGCCCACCAGCCCGAGCGTTTCGCCGCGCTTGATGGTCAGGCTCACACCGTCGACGGCGTGCACCCAGCCGGTCGTGCGACGGAGGATCCCGGTGGTCACCGGGAACCAGACCCGCAGGTCCTCGACCTCGAGGTGCGTGTGTTCGCCGGCGCCATCCGTCAGGACCGCCCCGTCGCCGTCTTTGGCCCGATCCTTCTGGTCAGCCCCGGACGTCAAGCGCGCGAACCCCGGGGATCGACCGCGTCGCGGATGCCGTCTCCGACGAAGTTGACCGCGAGCACGAAAAGGACGATCAGGATGGCCGCCGGCGCCCACTGCCAGGGCTGTTCGGCGAGGACGGTGATCGAGCGCGCCTGGTTCAGGAGATTGCCCCAGCTCGGTGTCGGCGCCTGGACGCCGAGGCCCAGATAGCTCAGCGCCGCCTCCAGCAGGACGTTGGCGGCCACTGCCAGGCTGGTGTAGACCAGCAGAGGAGCGATCGCGTTCGGAACGATATGGTTCACCACGATCGAGCGGTCTCTGACCCCGAGCACCTTCGCCGCCACGATGAAGTCGGCCTCGCGCAGCTGCAGGATCTGGCCGCGGATGATCCTCGCCGGGATCGGCCAGGTGACCAGCGCGATGAGAACGATGATGTTGACCACGCCCGGTCCGACGAACGCAGCGGCCAGCAGGATGAGGATCCACAACGGGAAGCTCATGATCACGTCGACCACGCGCATGACGGCGAAGTCGAAGCGCCGGTAGTAGGCGGCAATCGTGCCGATCGTGACACCGATCGCGGTCGAGAAGAGGGCAGAGGTGAGCCCGACGATCAGCGAGATGCGTCCACCGAGAAGAGTCCGCGCGAAGACATCCCTGCCCAGTGCATCGGTGCCGAGCCAGTGCTGCGCACTCGGTGGCTGGTTCGCATTGGACATGTTCAGCGCGTATGCCGCCTGCTCCGGAACGAAGATCGCCCCGAGCACCAGGATTGCGATCACGACGATTCCCGCCATCGCCAACCGGTGACGACGGAACCGGATGAACGTCCGCCGGAGCGGGGACTCTCCGCGGGCGGCTCGCGGGGCAACGGTTTCGGCGATGGCCATGACTGGTGGCTCAGTACCTGATTCGCGGATCGGCTGCCGCGTACGCCAGGTCGGTGAGCAGGTTCGCCGACAGGACCACGATCGCGAAGACGAGCGCGATCCCCATGAGGACGGGGAAGTCCCTGCCGTTGGCTGCTTGCACGACCCGGAGCCCGAGGCCGGGCCAGGTGAAGACGGTCTCGGTGATCGCGGCCGCGCCCACCATGTCGGGAAGATAGACGCCGATCACGCTCAGGATCGGAATCAGGGCATTACGCAGGGCGTGACGGATGACGACGACACGCCGGGGCAGGCCTTTCGAGTCGGCTGTGGTGATGAAGTGGGAGTTGTTCACCTCCAGCATCGCCGCCCGTGTGTAGCGCATGAAGATGGCGACATAGCCGAAGCCAACGATCAAAGCGGGGAGTGCGAGGTGGGCCAGGAAGTCGGGAATGCTGAACGGCACACCGGGTGTCTGCATCCCTCCGATGGGAGCGATCCCCAGCAGCAGGCCGAAGATGTACAGGCCTCCGATGCCGGCCAGGAAGGAGGGCGTCGAGATGCCCAGGAAGGCGATTCCGGTGAGCCCAAAGTCGAGCGGCGAGTACTGGTTGAGCGCCGAGATCACACCCAGGGGAATGCCCACGACGACTCCGATGAGGAGCGCCGTGAGCATCAATACGCCCGACGCCAGCAGTCCGTTCAAGACGATCTGGCTGACAGCCTGGCCCGTCACCGCCGAGTACCCGAGGTTGCCGTGCAACGTCTGACCCAGCCAGTCCAGATAGCGGATCGGGAGCGGCTGGTCCAACCCGAGCTGCTTCGTGATCAGGTCGCGGAGCGCGGCGTTGCCGGCCATCTCGGGAGGCAGATAGGCATCGACCGCGTTGCCCGGAGCCAGGGCGATGAACACGAAGATCAGCACCGAGATCCCGAACAGGATCGGAATCGCGATCAGGAATCGACGTGCGACATACGTTGCCATCAGCCGCTGGGGCGGGTAGGCCGATTCCTACGACTTGCTGATGGACCAGGTCTGGGCTGCGTCGTAATAGGAGCCTCCGCCGGCGGCCGGGGTGAGCACGAAGTTCTTGACGTTCTTGTTCACGATCCAGTAGCGGGTCGTCTGCCACAGGAAGTTCCACGGCAGGTCGGTCGCCAGCACGGTGCAGAGCTGCTGATAGGCGGCCGCTCGCTGTTCTGGCACGAACGTCGATCGGCCCTGGTTGATCAGCGAGTCGACCTCGGGGTTGTCGTAGTAGTAGCCCTTCCAGCCGTTGTCGCCGGCGCCGGACTCATAGCTCGCGGTCGACGCGAAGTAGTTGGCGGCGATGTTCCCGTCGGGACCGTTCTGGGCTCCGATAAAGGAGACCTGTGACTTGCCCTCCGCGTAGTACTGATTGGTCCAGGCGGCGGGGTCCATCTGGTCGATCTTGACGTTGAGGCCGACGTTGGCCCAATCCTTCTGGATCGCCGTCATTACGTTCAAGGAAAGCGGGTCGTCGTAATAGGTATCGAACGTGAACGTCGGCAGGGTGGCCATGTCCACCCCCGACTCCTGGATGAGCTGCTTCGCCTTGGTCGGGTCGTAGGCGTACGCAGGGGTGCTGGACGCGATGTACTGGGAGTTTCCGAACAGGCAGGACCGCAGCTCACCGCCTCCGCCGTAGAGGTTCTTGATGATCGACGCGCGGTCGATCGCGTACATCATGGCCTGCTTGAAGTCCTTGTTGCCGAAGGCCGGATTGGCGAGCGGGTTGAAGACCACCACGTTGTCCACCTGGGACGGACCGGCGATGATTCGTGCGTTCTTGTTGCCTTCTTCGCGCTTCACTTCGTCGGCGGTGAGGTAGGTCTGGTCGAGGTCGCCCCGGTCGAAGGCCAGGAGGGCGGTCGACGGATCGGTGAACTCCTGGCGGACGACCTTGTCGAGTTCCGGCTTGCCACGCCAGTAGCCGTTGTACCGGTCGAGAGTCTCGAACTGCCCGGCCTTGAACTGGGCGAGCTTGAACGGACCCGTGCCGACCGCCTCCCCGGGGGTGGTCCAGTAGGAGCTCTTGTCGATCTGGGCGTGCGGAATGCCGCTGAGTGACTTCTTCTGGACGATCCAGATCACCGAGAGCGCATCCAGCAGCGCTGCGTTCGGCGAGACGGTGGTGATCGTCACCGTGTGGGGGTTGGGCGCAGACACACCGGACAGGGTGGTGGCCTTGCCGGCCTTCATTTCGGCCGCGCCCTTGATGTCGCCGATACCGCCGCCGTAGACGCAGGCCACCTGCGGGTCTTCGCACAGCGTCAGTGTGAAGATGACATCCTGGGCGGTGAACGGCGATCCGTCTTGCCAGGTCACGTTGGGCTGCAGGTCGAAGGTCCAGGTGAGCCCGTTAGAGGACGTCGACCAACTCTTGGCGAGCGCGGGCGTGGGCGCACCGTAGCCGCCCGTCTTCTTGTCGACGCTGTACTGGACCAGCGGCTCGTAGATCAGCTGTAGAAAGCTCTGGTCACCGCCCGCGATCAGCGGGTTGGCATTGGCGATGCCGACGCAGCACGGACCAACCCACGCGCCAGTAAACGTGCCTCCGGACGTGGTCGACGCTTGGGAAGAGCCGCACGCCGCCAAGAGCAGGACCACGGCTGCCAGTAAGGTCACAACCTTGGGTGCCCGGCGAGCCGTCAGGTGAGCCCTCATCGAGATGTACCTCCTCCTCCCTAGCTGCCGGAATGGCCCGCTCGGCCAAGGTCCGCCAACCGCTTGGCGGAAGCCTATCAGGAGCGCGCTCCAGCGGCAACACTTCTATTTGCCGGGCCTGGTAGCGTGCCTCGAATGGGGTCCAGGGAACCCCTGCCGGCGTTCCATGCCGGGCCGCTCGAGCCGATCCATCTCAACACCAGCAATACTTCATTTTCGTGCAACGGAGGGTCGGCATTTTGATCACGCCTGGATCGGCAACTTCCAACCTTCCGGCCCGAAGCGCGAAGGCGTACCCCGGGTCGCCCCGGCAGGCGCTGAGGCTGAGAGGCTGATGAGCACGGGCCAGGCGGTCATCCTCGACTCGGCCGGCAAGGTCAGGATCGAGCGGTTCGAGGTGCCCGGCCCCGGCCCGGATCAGGTCCTCGTCCGAAGTCGCCTGACGCAGGTCAGCGCGGGAACCGAGGTGAACGCCATCCGTCGACGGCGCTCTGGAGGCCACCTCAGCGGACCCGGTGACCTCCCCCTCGGCTACACCTCGGTCGGCGTGGTCGAGTCCGTCGGCGTCGAGGTCGCGCAGTTCGCGCCGGGTGATCGGGTCCTGGGCGAGGGACCCCACGCGAGCCACTGGCTGGCCACCGTGGGGCCGGGAAGCCGGGACCTGCGGGCGTCGGAGGAAGCTCTGCTGCCGGTGCCGGACGAGGTCGACGACGCCTCGGCGGCGTTCGCGATCCTCGGCGACGTGGCTCTCCATGCGGTCCGGCGGGGGAAGATCGCGATCGGCGAGTCGGTCGCCGTCCACGGTCAGGGCGTGGTCGGCTTGATCGCGCTTCGTCTGGCACGTCTCAGCGGCGCCCATCCACTGATCGGCGTCGACCTCGTCGAGGAGCGACTGGCCGTGTCGCGGCGGTATGGCGCGACTCATGTCGTAAACGCCGGGTCGCAGGATGTCCCCGGCGCCATCCACGCCGCGACACCCGTGCCCCGCCGCTTCGCCGGGGCGGCTGCGGCGGGCCTCGAACCAGGGTCGGGTGCCGACCTCCAGATCCACGCGACCTCCCAGATCGACGTGCTGCCCCAGATGCTGAAAGCCGCCGGGGATCGGGGCCGCATCGTCGTCGCCGGGGCGACCGCGGCCTGGCCCGATCCCGGCCCCACCGTTTCGATCAGTCTCGACGTCCTGCTCCGGCGTGAGATCTCGCTGGCCGGCTCGTACGAGACCGGCGTCGAGGCGAGCCATCCTTACTGGCCGTGGACACGATCGCGCAACCGCGCTACCGTGCTCGACCTGATTCGCCGGGGTGAGCTCGACGTTCGGCCGCTGATCACCCACGTGGTGCCGTACACCGAGGCTCCGGCGATCTACGACATGGTGGCGGCCGGCGGGGAAGGGTGGCTCAGCGTCTGTTTCACCTGGCCTGACTGAGGGTCGGCCCGGCACCACGAGCGCCGCATCAGCGATCGGCGCTTACGGCGATTCGTGTGGCGCCTCGCCCGGTCCCGGCGAGGAGGGCTCCTCTGCGGGGCTGCGGGTCGCGGCCGGCGACGCGTCTTCCGACGCCCGCTCGAGGTCGGCGGCAGCCACGATCGGATCGAGGGTGCGATCGTCGAAGACGACCAGCGTTTCCTCCGCCGAGGGGTCGGCCGACGAGTGGAGCGCATCGACCACGCCGCCCGGCGCCGGTGCCGGACTGAAGTCCTCTCGTACCGGCCGTCCGGCGGCGGCCTCCTCCAGGGTCGGCCGGTCGTGGCACGCCGCCACGTGGACGCCGGGGTCGTCCCAGGCGACAGCGTTCGCATCGCTCCCCGCCGGCAGCATCTCCGGATCGACCGACCAGCAGACCTCGAGGCGCCACGAGCAGCGCGGCGCAAATGGACAGCCGACGATCTCCCCCGCCAGGTCTGGCGGTGCACCGCCGATCGGTGTCAGCTTCGCCTGGCGCGGCCGGTCAAGTCTGGGCAGTGATTGCAGCAGGCCGACCGTATAGGGATGCTCCGGGCGAGCCAGGACGTCCTCCGTCGGCCCGATCTCGACGATCCGTCCCGCGTACATCACCGCCAGCCGATCGGCGAACCCGGCGACGACTCCCAGGTCGTGGGTGATCATGAGGACGGCCATGTTCAGGTCGATCCGGAGGCGGGTGAGGAGATCGAGGATCTGTGCCCGAATCGTGACGTCGAGGGCTGTCGTCGGCTCGTCCGCGATCAGGAGTGCCGGCTCACAGGCGAGAGCCATCGCGATCATCGCCCGCTGCCGCATGCCACCGCTGAACTGGTGAGGGTAGTCGTCGAGGCGGCGCCGTGCATCCGGGATCCCGACCAGCTCGAGCAGTTCGCCGGCTCGTCTGCCGGCTGCTCCGCGACTCATGCCGCGGTGGGTCTCCAGCGTTTCGGTGATTTGACGGCCGATGGTCAGGACGGGGTTCAGGCTCGACAGGGGATCCTGGAAGATCATCGCGATCCGGGTCCCGCGCACCCGGCGCAGCTGCCTTTCCGGCAGCCCGATCAGCTCGCTGCCCTCGAAGCGCACGCTGCCGTCGGTGACGCGTCCGACGCGGTTCGGGAGCAGGCCGAGCACTGCCAGGGCGCTGACGCTCTTTCCGGAGCCCGACTCCCCGACCAGGCCCAGGGTCTCGCCCGGCGCGATCGTGTATGACAGGCCGCGGACGGCGTGGACGACCTTCCGCCCCGCAAACTCCACCCGGAGGTTCGAGACGTCCAGCAACCACTCCTTTCTCCCGGTTTGCCCGTTCTCGGTCGCCGGTTCGGTGGCGTTGCTCATCGGGACCCTCCGGCGCGTCGACCCCGAGCTGAGCGCAGGCGGGGCCCGAGACCGCACGCAGCGCAGCCCAGCGCACGGAGTGCGTCCTCCGTCGCGGCGATCCGACGGCACCCCGCCGGAGCCGGCGGTCCTCCCTGGAGCATGCCGTCATGTTGCGCCTCGCATCCCCACTCCTGGCCGGCCCAACTGCGGCGCCCGCCAGCCGGCGGTGTCGGCGCGACTCTCACGCCTCGCCCACCACCGGGTTGCGCAGGATGCCGAGATGCTCGATCTCACCCTCCACCGAGTCGCCGGGCTTGAGCATGATCTCCTCGCCCGTTCCGTGTGGCATCCCGGTAGTGAGCACGTCGCCCGGCCGGAGCGTCATCAGCCGTGAGGTGAACGAGATCAGCTCGTCCCATGGGATGTTGACGTGGCTCGTCGAACCATCCACCCGGACCTCACCCGAGATCCGGCTGATGATCCGAGCCCCTGCCAGGTCGCCGGCCTCGTCGGCGGTCACGATGGCAGGTCCCAGGATCGCGAAGCCGTCCAACCACTTGCCGTTGAGCCAGTCGATGAATCCGTCCATCTCCTGGTCGCGACGGCCCGGTGGGGGCACCGCGAGCTCGCGGCCCGAGACGTCGTTGCAGATCGTGTAGCCGAACACGTGGTCCAGCGCTCGCTCACGGGGTATGTCCTTCCCCTCTCTTCCGATGACGATCGCGACCTCGATCTCGTCGATCACGCCAGGCGAGATTCGCCAGATCGTGATCGGGTCCCCGGGACCCTTGATGTCATCGGTCCTCTTCGCGAACAGCAGCGGCAGGGCTTGCGGCCCTAGCCGCGCTGCCCCCTCGTGCTCGTAATAGCCGCCGGCGACGGCGATCAGCTTGCCCGGGTTCGCGATCGGGGAGAGCAGCCGCACCCTTTCCTCGGGAGCCGGCCGCGCCCCCTGCGCGGAGGACGCCACCTCGTCGATCACCTGCCTGCCCTGCGCCAGCAGGGCCCTCATATCGCCGCCCGTGGCCCGGTCGCGCGACGCCGGCTCGAGGTCATAGACCTGGCCGTTCTCGAGCAGACCAAGGTGTGGGCGCCGATCCTCCGTCTGATACCGCACGAGTCGCATCGTGTCCTCCTCGGGTCACTCGCCGCTGCCGGTGACGCGCTGGGCCGGCCTGGCCCGGGCCGGCCCGCGCCCTCGGCGGATGTACATTGTCGGCGATGGGCGATGTCCGCGCGGTGGTCGTGGGCGACGGCAGCCGTGGCGGACGGCCAACCGGACGCGGGACTGGGATGCGTCAGCCCCGGTCGCGGTAGAGGGGACGGTGTCCAAGCCCGGCCCGGAGCGGCAGGCCGAATTCCTGAGGACGATGCCCAACGCCGTCCTGGCCACCAATCGCCGGACCGGCGGCCCGCAGCTGACGCCGAACTGGTACCTCTGGACGGGCGACGCCTTTCACATCAGCACCACCGCCGCCACCGCGAAGGTTCGGAACGTCCTTCGGGATCCGAACGTCAGCCTCTGCATCGACGATCCGGTGAGCGGTGACTATGTCGCCATCTACGGGCGGGCAGCCGTCCTCCACGGCCCGGCGGCCCGAGAGCCGACCCTCGACCTGATCCGCAAGTATCGAGCGGAACCCGACGTGCTGCCCCATTGGGAACGGATCGACCGCGACCACGACCGCGTCATCATCGCGGTCCACCCCGAGCGCGTTCTCTGGCGCGATCACTGAGAGGGAAGACGCGCGCGAGGACCCGGCGGTTGGTGCACCAATCGCCCTGTTGCGGTCCCTGTTGCGGTGCTCGGAACGGGTCGTTGGTGCACCAATCGCCCTTTCGTGGGTCCCTTTCGTGGGATCACTGCGCGGTGGCGTCTCCACGAAGCCAGTCCCCGTATCGGGTGTCGAGCAGGTGCCGGCAGGCGCGGTAGTCCTCCTCCCCGAAGCTTTCGTACGGCGACAGGAGCCGGAGCGGGAAGTCCGGCAGCATGCCCAGCTTGACCAGCATCTTGTCGTAGGCCCCGTCCATGTGGGGGCCGGTGCGGACCTGCCGCCAGAGATCGGCATTCAGACGGTGAAACCCGGCCTGCAGCTCGAACATCGCCGTCACGTCCCGCCGCTGCGCCGCCTTGAAGTAGTCCCAGGTGCGCGCGGGGGCCAGCTCTGCGTAGGAAGCCAGCAGCGAGCACGGACCGACCATCGAGCCGTGCGCGAAGTTCACCTCGCCGAGGAAGTGCTGCAGCTCGCCGGCCGTTCGGACCAGATCCTCGCCCGAGTCGATGCCTCCGCCGGTGGACTTGGTCGCGACCAGGTTCTTCACGCTCGACGCGATGCGTGCGTAGTCCATCCCGGCCAGGACGCGCTTGGTGCGGGGCAGGTTGTAATTGAGAAACACCGAATCGGGGAACGCGCCGCAGACATCGGCAAAGAAACGGCTCACCTCGTCGTCGTTGAGCGCTCCCCAGCACGGCAGCGAGATCTGAAAGGCGCGAAAGCCGGCGGCGTGGGCGATCCGGAGACGCTCGATGATCGCGAGGGTCGACAAGCCGATCACTCCCACCATCGAGCGGACACCGGGCACGGCGGTCGCTTCGGCGAAGACGTTCACCACCTGCTCGAAGCGGGTGGTGTCGACCGCGTAGCCCTCACCGCCGGTCCCGAAGATGTAGACGTCTTTGAAGCCTTGAGCAAGGACCTGGCGGACCTCCTCGCGGAACAGGTCCTCGACCAGCGCGTCGGCGCCGTCCCAGGGCACGGGGCAGGAGGCCAGAACCGCCTGGGGGTACCGCGCCATCAGCGAAAGACCGAAGCTCGAGCTGCGTTTCTCACGTCGATCCGCATCCTAGATCAGGCCGAGGCCACCGGATGTCAGCGCCGCCGGATGTCAGCGCCGAGGCTGCGTGGAAACCGGAACGCGCGCGGGCCGCGCGGGTCATCGCCGGGCCACGGAGCCTCTATACTCCCGGCCGATCGCGACCGCTTCCAGAGGGGGGTCAGTGGAGATGTCCGAGGGAATCGAGGCGCCGGCGCAGCCGAGCGAGGCCGGCGCGGCGGTGATCGGGTCGACCCGGGATCAGCTGGATACTCCCGCGCTGCTGCTCGATCTGGATCGGTTCGAGCGCAACGCGACCCGCCTGGCGACCGCGCTGCGGACGGCCGGCGTCGCCTGGCGGCCGCATTCCAAGGCCCACAAATCGCCGTATCTCGCCGCTCGCCAGATCGAGCTGGGTGCGATCGGCGTGACCTGCGCCAAGGTCGGCGAGGCCGAGGTCATGGTCGAGCACGGGATCACGAGCGTGCTGATCGCCAATCAGCTCGGCAGCCGGGAAAAGCTCGACCGCGTAGCGCGGCTGGAGGAGCGGGCGGAGGTGCTGGTCTGTGCGGACAGCGAGGACCACGTCGACCTGGCCGCCGCCGCCGGCGTTGCGGCCGGTGTCGAGATTCCGCTTCTGGTCGAGGTGGACATCGGGATGCATCGTGCCGGCGTGGCACCCGGCACACCCGCCAGAGATCTGGCGCGATCCATCGAGCGCCGGCAGGGGGTCCGCTTCGCCGGTTTGATGGCGTACGAGGGGCAGGTTCTGACCCTGTGGCCCGCTGCCAGGAAGGAGGCGGCGGTTCGCGAATCGATCGGCCGGGTGATCGCGACCCGTGATCTGCTGGAGCGGGACGGGATCGACGTCGGGATCGTGTCGAGCGGGGGATCCGGAAGCTACACGGCAACCGCGCGGCTGGCCGGAGTCACCGAGATCCAGGCTGGTGGGGCCTGTCTGATGGACCTGTTCTACGCCGACGACTGCCACCTCGCCGAGGAAGGCTACGAATTCGCCCTCACCGTCCTGGCCATGGTCACGAGCCGGCCGGCGCCCGACCGCGCCATCATCGACACCGGGTTCAAGGCGCTCTCCTCCCGGGACGGTGTGATGCCGCGCCCGGTCGGGATGGACGGCGTCGCCGTCACCGCGCTGTCCGCCGAACACGGGATTCTCGAGCTGGGACCGGGGGCGCCGGAGCTGCGGATCGGCCGGCGCGTCGAACTCATCCCCGACTACAGCGACACCACCACCTTTCGCCACGACCAGTTCCTGGGGTTGCGGGACGGCCGTGTCGAACGTGTCATCCCGCTGCTGGCCCGCGGCCGGCTGAGCTGAGACCCCGCCCGTTCACACCTCTCGGAGCGCCGCGGCCGCCGCGGCGAGCGTGCGGTCGACGTCGTCGGGCGTGTGCGCGGAGGACAGGAACCAAGTGCCGCGTGAGGTGACGCGCACGCCGTGATCCTGGAGCGAGCGCAGAAAGCGCCGCTGGCGGCCCGCGTCGGCGCGCTGGTACGACCGGTAGTCGACGACCTCGCCGCCTTCGAAGAACGCGGTATTGAAGACGTTCCCCATGCCCTGGACGCGGAGGGCGGGGTCGATCGTGGCGCCAAGCTCCCGCAGACCGTCCATCAGGCGTTCACCGACCGCGCTCATGTGCCGGTAGAGGTCGCCGTCCTCGACGGTCAGCAGCCGCAGGGCCTCCCGCGCCGCCGACACGGCCACCAGGTTGGCGTTGTAGGTGCCGCCGTGGACCACGCCGCCGGTTGCGGTCAGCTGCATCAGGTCGCGCCGTCCGGCCACCGCCGCGAGCGGGAACCCCGCTCCCACCGCCTTGCCGAGCACGGTGAGGTCGGGCGTCACGCCGAGCAGGCCCTGGGCGCCGCCGGGCCCGACTCGAAAGCCCGTGATCACCTCGTCGAACACGAGCACCGCGCCGGCTCGCGTGACCAGCTCCCGGACCTTCTCCAGGTAGCCCTGGCGGGGGACGATGACGGAGGTGTTGCAGAGGATCGGCTCCATGATCACTGCCGCCACCTCTTCGCCGTGCGCCGCGAGGAACCTCTCCACGGCGTCGCCGTCGTTCCACGGCAGCACGCGGACCTCCGACGCGGCAGCCGCCGACTGCCCCACGCTCTGGAGGACCGGATTGGGGTCGTCCACCGGCCCGGCCTCGGCGAGCGGGGGATTGGTGCTGACCATGATCGTGTCCAGCCAGCCGTGGTAATGCCCCTCGAACTTGAGTACCAGCCGTCTGCCGGTGGCGGCACGTGCCACCCGGAGCGCGAGCTGGACGGCCTCGGAGCCGGAGGAGGCGATCCGGACCTGCTCCGCGGACGGCACCGCGCGAACGATCAGCTCGGCCAGCTCGATCTCCATCTCGTGCTGCCCCGCGAGCGTCTGGCCAAGACTCAGCGAGGCGGCCACCGCCTCCACCACCGCCGCCGGACGGTGGCCGAGGATCGCGGGGCCCATGCCGAGGACGTAGTCGACGTAGTCGTTGCCGTCCGCGTCGGTGACGTGAGCGCCGAGGCCCGATGACCAGAAGAGCGGAACCGGCGTCCCCCCGAGACGGAAGTTGCTGTTGACGCCTCCGGGCAGCGTCTTCTCGGCCCGCCGGTGGAGGGCGATGGACCGAGCGTAGCGCTGCGTCTGATCGGTCCCGCTCACGCGTCGGGCTCTCCCGCCAACGTGGCGTCGCTCTCGAACGGGAAGAGCGGTCGCGGGCGATGGCGGTAGCTGAAGCGGCGTAGATCGGCGCTGGTGACGCCCGGAGTGTCGACCTGGATCAGCTCGGAGGCGATCGGCACGTACGCGAACCGGGGCGCGTTGACCCCCTTCGCGATGATGACGTGAAAGCGGGTCGGCTCGATCCCGGCCGACCGGTACTCCTGCAGGCTGATGTTCTGGATCAGGTGCGTCTGGAGCACGATGGTCGGGCCGGCCTCGCACTCCAGTACGGCGCTGGGACCGGCGTCGAAGAAGCGAATGCCGCCGTGGGTGGGGCCGGGATCCTCGAACCTGCCGTCGTAGAGCCGCACGACTCTGCCCTCGACCGCCACCGGGCGCCCGTGCATGTCGTCGGCCTTCGCCCCGACCGCGATCGCGACGTGCCCGCCCTCGCCGGCGGCCTCGCACGCGCGGACCGCCTCCGGGTCGTGCAGCGAGAGCAGCACGCTGCTGACCCCCTGGCGCAGCGCCTCGTCGAGCAGGACGGTGGAGTCGCCCGGGCTGCCGCCCCCGATGTTGTCGCCGACGTCGAGCAGCACCACCGGGCCGGCTGCCGCCGCGGCGGCGCGGGCGACGGCCTCCTCGGGTCGCGGGGCGCGGCCGTCGAGCTCCGCGCGCCGTGCCCAGATCCGGCCGGCCAGCCATCGCGCGGCGCGATCGGCGGCGGGCTGGTCGCCGTCGGCCACGACCACGCAGCTCATCCGCATGTCCGGCACGTCGGCGTAGGGGTAGCCCTGCATGATCGTCGCTGAGAGCACGTGCTCGGTGGCCAGCACACGTTCCAGGTCGGCCCCGTAGAGGGTTCGCATCGGCTCCAGGTCCGTCGACTGGTTGAGGATGTTCGGAACCAGCGGCACCGGGAGCCACGTCTGCACGGGTGCGATCTCCCGGCGCACTGTCCGTATCACCAGCTCCGCACACTCCCGGGCGCGCTCGCGGGCGTCACCGTGCGGATTCGTCCGGTACCCGACGGTGACCGTGCTCTGTTCGACGACCCCACGCGAGAGGTTGCCGTGGAGGTCGAGCGCCACGCCGATCGGCACCCCGGGGCCGACGATGGCACGCGCGCGGCCGACCAGCTCGGCGTCGGCGTCGACGTGCTCCTCGCTCACCGCGGCACCGTGCTGGGCCATCAGCACGCCGTCCCAGGGGCCGCCTTCCCGGAGGAGCGCGAGCATCTCGCCGCCGAGCCGTTCGAACGCGTCGCGGGTGATCGGGCCTCGCGGGTTGGCGTTGCTGAACATGAGCGGTTCGACCACCACCGAGGTACCGTCGTGTGCGTCGTGGAAGCCGGCCATGCTTTCGCGGGAGGTGGCCAGCTGCGTCCAGATCTCCGGCCCGCGGAGGACCTCGGACGCCTCGAATGCGGCGACGTCGGTGGGCTGCGACGCGAACGTGTTCGACTCGTGCGTGAGGCCCAGCGCCGCCAGTCGGATCGGCGTGTTCGGCACCCGGTTCCTCTCTCCTTGCCACGCTGGGAGGTCGTTTCGTACAGTGAAACGATCTTTTGAACAGGTGATACGATGCCAGACCAACTGGGACGTGTCAAGCGCCGGGCCGATCCCCGGCGCGCCGGCCGGGACGGAGGAGCCAGCAGATGACAGCGATCAGCGACCTGTTCAGTCTGAAGGGCAGGATTGCCGTCGTGACCGGCGGCGCCGGCCTCTACGGGCGGCCGATGTGCGCGGCGCTCGCCGAGGCGGGCGCGCACGTGGTCGTCGCCTCCCGCTCCCAGGAGGCCCGGGAGGACTGGGCTGATCAGCTGCTGACCCGGGGGCTGCAGGCGACCCCTCTGCATCTCGACCTCGCCGACCTCGCTTCGATAGCCGCGTTCTGCGCGGAGCTGGTGCGGCGCTTCGGACGGATCGACGTACTGGTCAACGGCGCCGTCCACCGGCAGGGCGGGGACCTCACTCACACCAGCGCCGCCGACTGGGAAGCCACCTCGCGCATCAACAGCCTCGGGCTCTTCAGCATCACGCAGGCGTGCGCGGAGCAGATGGCGGTCTCGGGGGGCGGGTCCATCATCAACATCGGTTCCATCTACGGGGTGGTCGGCCCGGACTTCTCGATCTACTCCGGGACCGACATGAGCAACCCCGCCTACTACGCCTACGACAAGGGCGGGATGGTGAACTTCACCCGGTACGTGGCCTGCCAGTACGGTCCCCGAGGCGTTCGCGTGAACTGCATCAGCCCGGGTGGGTTGCACAGCGGTCAGCCCGAGGCGTTCGTCCGGGCCTACTCCGCGCGCACTCCGCTGGGGCGCATGGCAGGTGAAGACGACATCAAGGGCGCGGTGGTGTTTCTCGCCTCCGACGCGGCCGCCTACGTGACCGGTGTCAACCTCATGGTCGACGGCGGCTGGACGGCACACTGACGTGGGTCTCCGCCCCAACCGGCGGTGCCGGTCCAGGAGAGGCGCGCGGTGACGGCCGCACCGCAGGGGGCGGCGGGCAAACGTTGCCGGATCGGCGTCAGCGGGTTGGGGTCGATCGGTGCTGCGCACGCCCGGGTCCTGGCAGAACGCGGCGTGGAGCTGGTCTTCTACGATCCCGCGGCGGCCTCTCTGGAAGCCGTCGCCGGCGTTCCGCATCAGGAGTCGACGGGCTCCTTCGAGCGGCTCCTCGACAGCGGCCTGGACGGGCTGGTGGTCGCGACCCCGGACCGGTTCCACGTCGAGCAGGCGTCGGCGGGCTGCGAACGGGGGATCCCGGTGCTGGTCGAGAAGCCGGTCAGCGATGATCTCGAAGCGGCCCGGCGGCTGGCCACGGCCCAGGCCGCCTCCGGTACGCACGTCCTCGTCGGCTACGTCCTGAGGCACTCACGGGCGCTGGCGCGGGTGCGGACGCTGGTGCAGGACGGGGCGATCGGCGTCCCGGTCAGCTTCCAGGTCATGCTCGGCGCGTACGAGACGTTGGAAGTCGCGAGGAACCGGTTCCGCGAACCCCTTCCGGGCGGGCTCTTCCTCGATTACAGCCACGAGTGGGACTACGTCAACTGGCTCCTGTCGCCGATTCGGTCGGGCTGCGCCCTGGCCGGCCGGGTCTCCTCGCTGCCGCTGGTGCAGGATCCGAATTTCGCCGACGGTGCGCTGCAGCTTGCGAGCGGAGCAACGGGAAGCTTCCACCTCGACTACGTCCAGAAGCCCGGCAGGCGGCGTCTCACCGTGGTCGGGGACCGCGGGACCCTGGACGCTGACGTTCCCGCCGGTCTGGTTCGGGTTCGAGGGCACGGAGACGAGATGGTCCGGGAATATCGTGAGCCCGACTCACGCCTCGAGCTTCTGGGGAGGCAGGCCGATCACTTCCTGGACGTCGTGGCCGGGCGTCAGCCGCCGCGCGTGACGTTGCACGACGCTATCGCGGCGCTGCGGGTTGCGCTCGCATTGAGGCGTTCGAGCATCGAGCGCGCGTGGGTCGCGGTGGGCGATTGACACCGCCCTCCGGGCCTGTCATTGTATTGCCTGGCAAACCATCCGTTCCATTAGATGAAACAGGAGTGTCCCGTGGAGCACGGGGTGGCGGTTGTCGGGCTGGGTTCGATGGGGAAGCGACGGCTTCGTTGCCTGACCGCGCTGGGCGAGACGCGGCTGGTCGGAGTCGACCCTCGTCCCGACCGGCGCGACGAGGTGGCGGAGGGTTTGGGGATACCGACCTACGACGGGTTGGAGGCCGCGCTCGAGGCGGGGAAGGTGGGCGTGCTCTGCATCTCCGTTCCGCCCCATCTGCACCTGCGTTACCTGCGCGAGGCGGTGGAGCGGCGCTTGCCGGCCTTCGTCGAGGCGGGCGTGGTCGCGGGGGGGCTGAAAGAGGTCGCGGCCGCGGCGCGGGAAGCCGGCGTGCAGCTGGTGCCCTCCAACACCATGCTCTTCCACCCCGCGGTCCGGCTGATCGCCGGGCTGCTCGACGAGGGGCGGCTGGGCCGGATCTCGAGTCTCACCCATCATTGTGGCAACCACCTCTCCGCCTGGCACCCCTGGGAGCCGTTGGGCGACCTGTACGCGTCCCGGCGCGAAACGGGTGGAGCGCGAGAGATGACCGTCTTCGAGCTGCGCTGGATCATGCGCCTGATGGGAGTCCCGCGCCGGGTCGCGGGCATGCATGCCCAGACGATCGTCCTGCCGGGCGCGGACATCGACGACACCTACTCGCTGCTCCTCGACTGGGCCCCGGCGCTGGGCTCCCTCGTGGTCGACGTCGTCGCCCGCCCGTCCACCCGGGTGCTGCGCATCACAGGAGATGACGGGCAGATCCTGTGGGACTGGAGCAGCCACGTGGTGATGCTGTACGACTGCGCCACCGACCGGTGGGAAGAGCTTCCCTATCAGTCGGGCACCGCGCATCTCGGCTACGACCCGCGGATCGGCGAGCAGATGTACATCGACGAGACCGCCGCTTTCCTGGCCGCGATCGACGGCGCCCAACCCTTTCCGCACGACTTTGTTCGGGACCTGGAGGTGCTGGACGTGCTGGCCCAGGCCGAGCAAGGGGCCGGCCGGTGAACCCGACCGGCACCATCGCGCCGCGGACCGGGCCCCCGCTCGGGATCCGGGCCATCGAGTATCCCGCCTCGACGGCGGACGCGGCGATGCTGACCGGCCTCTGGCGAACCGAGTGGACGCGAGGGGACTTCGAGTGGTTGAGCGCGCTCGGCGGTGAGGGGAGCGAGACGCTGCGGTGGGTGTCGGTGGTTGCGTTCGATGCGGACCAACCGGTATCCACGGCCACTGTCGCTTTCCCGCGCCGGGATCCCGAGGTCTGCGTGGTGGCCAACGTGGTCACCCTGCCGAGTCACCGAGGTCGGGGGATCGGGTCGGCGGTCACCGCCGCGGCGGTCGAGGTGGCGTCGGCCGCCGGCTGCCGGGTCGCGTACCTGGGCTCCCGAGCGGCCCGGCGAGAGGTGTACGCCCGTGCCGGATTCCGCCCCGTGAGCGGGGTCGTCATGCGTCGAGCCGTGCCACCCGACAGTGACCCCGAGGCGGAGTTCTTCGCCCCTGGCCAGCGCGCCACGGTGCGCGAGGTGGAGTGGGGGGACCTTCCCGGGTTCGCCTGCTTGTGCGCGCAGCCCTGGCCACAGGTGTTCCTCGACTATCCGCGTGGCCTGGCGTCCGGCTTGCACGGGCGGCTGGATCGCTGCGTATCGGGCTTCACGGTGGTCCGCGAAGACGTGGCCGCGCGCGGCGGCGTCATGTATGTGATGGCCGGCGAGGGGGCGCACCGGGTGATCGGCTTCGGGACCCTGACGCCGGGGCCGGGCTGGAGCCAGGCCCACGTCGGCGTGCTGGACCTGGCGATCGCCGAGTCGTACCAGCCTTTCGACCTGGCCCGGCCCCTGGTGGCTGCCGCCAAGAGCGAGGGGTTGAGCACCCTGATGGCCTACGTCGCGAGCTCGGACGCGCTCAAGCGGCGCTGGCTTCAGTCGCTGGACCTGAGCCCGGTGGCGCGTCTGCCGGGCGCGGTCCGTACGCCGGAGGGAGTGGAGGACGCCGAGGTCTTCGTGGGGTCGGTCCGGTGACCGACCCCGACCTCGAGCAGCGCGCGCTCCGGCGGATACCGGGCGGCACGCAGCTGCTCTCCAAGCGGCCGGAGATGTTCGCGCCCGGTCAGTGGCCCCGCTACTACTCGAGAGCGCGGGGCGTTCGGACCTGGGACCTCGACGGCAACGAGTACCTGGACATGAGCTCGACGGGGATCGGGGCCTGCGTGCTCGGATTCGCCGACCAGGACGTCGACGACGCCGCCCGGCGCGCGATCGACGCCGGCTCGATGGCCACCCTGAACTGTCCGGAGGAGCTGGAGCTGGCCGACCTCCTGTGCGAGCTGCATCCCTGGGCGGACATGGTCCGGTACACCCGGGCGGGCGGCGAGGCGCTGGCGGTCGCGGTGCGAATCGCTCGCACGGTCACCCGACGTTCCTTGGTCGTGTTCTGCGGCTACCACGGCTGGCACGACTGGTATCTGGCCGCGAATCTCGCGCGTGGCGACGCGCTGGACGGCCACTGGCTCCCGGGTCTCGACCCGGCCGGGGTGCCTCGCGAGCTCGCCGGTACCGCGCTGCCGTTCGGCTACAACAACCTCGGGGAGTTGGAGGACCTGCTGGCGAGACACCGGGATCGGGTGGCGGCCGTGGTGATGGAGCCGGCTCGCGGCGGCGACCCCGCCCCGGGCTTCCTGGCGGGCGTCCGGGAGCTCGCAAGGGATGCCGGCGCGGTGCTCATCTTCGACGAGGTGACGAGCGGCCTGCGCCTGGTGACGGGCGGCGTGCACCTTCACTACGGGGTCACGCCGGACGTGGCGGTCTTCGCCAAGGCGCTCGGCAACGGCTATCCGATCGGCGCGGTGATCGGCGTCGGACGCGTGATGACGGCGGCGCAGCAGGCGTTCGTGTCCAGTACCTCCTGGACCGAGAGGATCGGGCCCGCGGCGGCGCTGGCCACGCTGCGGAAGCACCGGGCCAACCGGGTCGGCGACCACCTGGTGCGAATCGGCGCCCGGGTGCAGGACGGGTGGCGCCGGCTGGGCGCGACGGCGAACGTGAAAGTCACCGTAGGCGGCCTCCCACCCCTCGCCACCCTCGCCTTCGAGGGTTCCGACGGCCAGGCGACGGCGACGCTGTTCACCCAGCTGATGCTGGACCGGGGCTTCCTCGCCGGACGCGGGTTCTACGCCAGCTTCGCGCATCAAGACCACCACATCGACGCGTATCTGGAAGCCGCCGGAGAGGTCTTCGGCATCCTCGGCGAGGCGGTCGCGGCGGGGGATGTGCGCCGGCGCCTGCGGGGCCCGGTGGCGCACACCGGCTTTCGCCGTCTGGTCTGACCGCCGGTCGCGAGCGGTCGGCACCGGCGGCAGGTCGGAGTCCGGCTGGAGCGTTCTCCCGCCCGGAGTCCGTCAGGCGGCGGTGTCGCCCCCTCGCGGCGCCACCGGGACCGGCCTCCCGTCCGCCGCGGACCGGACCGCGGCATCGATCGCCGCCACCGCGGCGCGCGCGTCCGCCGCGCCGTAGAGGGGCCGTCCGCCGGCCCCGATCGCTTGCACCAGGTCGTCCACCAGCGGTGTGATCAGGTCGTCCGCGGTCACGTCCCCGATCGGTCGCGGCACGCCGCCTCCGCCCGGTCCCCAGACGTTGAGCGCGGGCGCGTATTCGTCCAGCGTGAGGTGGCCGTGGGAACCGATCAAGAGGACGGTCGAGATCCCCGATCCGTTCCCGGGTGCGTGCGGAATCCTGCCGACCGTCAGCGTGGCGGTCACGTCGTGCTCCAGGAGCAGCGACACGACCCCGACGTCCTCCACCCCGAAGCGACGGTGCGGCTCGAAGAACAACGACCCGGTCTCCGCGAACGCCGAGACCGGCTCGCAACCGCTCAGGTACCGGACCACGTCGACGGCGTAGCACATGAAGTTCATCAGCTCGCCGCCCCCGGACAGCCGGGGGTCGGCCACCAGCTCCGGCCGTTCGACCGCGCTCGCGAAGTGCGCGCCGTCGGACAGCAGCTCCACCGCCAGGTGTCGCGGTTCCCCGACGTGACCGGCGTCGACCTGGGCGCGCGCACGCCGGAAGGTGGGGCTGAAGAGCCGGTGCACGACCGTGAAGGCGCCAGGCCCCGCAGCCGCCGCCAGCACCACCCGATCGGCGTCTTCGACCGTCGTCGCCACCGGTTTGTCGACGATCACGTGCTTGCCGGCACCCAGCGCTTCCAACGCCAGCCGTGCATGGCGCACCGGCTCCGAGCAGACGACGGCGAGGTCGACGTCCGGGGCTCGCAGACGATCCAGAGACTCGACGTAGGGGACGCCGAACGCCTCCGCCAGCGCCCGGCTCTCCGCTCGCATCCAGGGCTCGGCGGCAGGCTCCTCGCAGACCCCGAGGACCTCGATGTCGGCGCGGCCCGCGAGGACCGGAAGGTACACGGCCGCGTGTCGCACGCCGCTGACCACGAGCGCCCTGAGCGGCCGCCGATCAGGCACCGGTCACGTCCCCGACCAGCACCGCCTCGCCCGTTTCCAGCGAGCGCTGGGCGCCGAGCGCGGCGGCCAGGGTCGCGCGCACCTCGTCCCACCGCACCAGCTGCTCGGCATCGCCGCGCAGGACGTCGACCCAATGGGCGAGCTGCCGGTCGATGGCGTCGTCGTACGCCGGCCGGGCCATCCGCGCGACGCCGCTGGTGAGGCCCGGCTCTCCTTCCGTCGAGTACTCGATGGTCGCCTCGGTGCCGACCGCGAGCAGGCGCAAGACGTCGCTGCCGAACGAGTGCAGGCCGTAGCCGAGCTCGAGGAGCGCCAGGCTCCCGTCGTCGAACCGAAGCGTCACGTGGAAGCTGTCGGGCATCGGCAGGGCAGGGGAGAAGGTCCGGAACGAACGGGCGAAGACCCGCACCGGCCGGCGGCCCGTCAGCCAGACTGCCAGGTCGATGGGGTGGACGCCGTTGTGCACCGGATGACCGCCCGACCTGCTCAGGTCGAACTGCCAGGCCCGCCAGCCGTTGGGCCAGACGTAGCCGAGGTAGGTGGTGACCTTGAGCAGGCGCGGCCGCCCGACAACGCCCGTCGCGATCGCCCGGTGGATCTCCGCGTTCACCGGCTGAAACCGCGCCGTTTGCCCGACCATCAGCGAGGTCCGGTGCTCACGCGCCGTCGCCGTCATCGCGTCGAGATCGGCGAGCGACAGCGCGACCGGCTTCTCGACCATGACCGGCTTCCCGCGGCGGAGCGCCTCGATCGAGATCGCGGCGTGGGTCTCGGTCGCGGTGCAGACCAGGACCGCGTCGACCCCGGAGTCGTCCAGCACGGCGGTCCGGTCGGTGGTCCCGACCGCGGTCCGGGCCAGGCGAGCGACCGACGTGGCGCGAGGGGCGTCGCTTCCCACCACGTGCGTGACCCGGACCCCCGGAATCCGGTCCAGCGCCGGTACGTGATCACGGGCGATGCTGCCGGAGCCGATGACGGCTATCCGGAGTTCGCTCATCTCCCGGCCTCCGCGTCCTCGTCACCGGATCGTGCAGCAATCGGGAGGACGCCTGGCCGCATTTGCAACAGTCTAGGGGTGAAGGTGGGCCGGGGTTCACCGCCGGACCGTCAATCCCGGGTCTGCGTCACGTTTCATTCTGTGGAACGGTCGCTCCGCCGCCCGGTACGATGACCGGGATGGCGGAGCAACCCGCGTCGTGACCGCCGCCCAGGGCCCCGGCCAGGACTCGGGGGAGCGGCCCTACTCGATCCGTGCCGTCGACCGGGTGTGTGACATCCTCGATCTGCTGCAGCGCGCGCCCGGCACCACGTCACTGGCCCAGGTCGCCGAACACACCGGCTTGCCCAAGAGCTCCGCCTTCCGGTACCTGCTCTCGCTCGAAGCTCGGCGTTACGTGCAGCGCGAGCCGGGGAGCGGGGAATACCGGGCCGGAACCGCGCTGCTCCCGCTCCGTACGCACCGGTTCGAGATGCTCCGGCAGCAGGCCGTTCCGTACCTGGAGCAGCTTCGCGCACGGTTCGACGAGACGCTCAACCTCGCGATCCTGGATCGCGGCCGGATCCAGTACCTGGAGATCGTGGAAAGCTTGCGGAGCGTCCGGCTCGCGGTCCGCCCGGGGGCTGTCGACCCGATCCACTCCACCTCGCTCGGCAAGGCGATCGCGTCCACGCTGCCGGAGGAGCGGGTCCGCGCGATCCTCGCGGTGGAGGGGATGGCGAAGCTGACGCCGCGCACGGTCACCGACCCCGACACGTTCCTGCGCGAGCTGGACCGGATCCGCCACCAGGGCTACGCGGTCGACGACGGGGAGAACGAGCCCGACGGCCGCTGCGTCGCGGTGCCGGTTCGCGTCCAGGGATTGCAGGCCGGTCTCAGCCTGTCCGCCCCCACGGCGCGGCTGCCGCTGGCCCGCCTGCCCGAGATCGCAAGGGCCCTGCGTGAGGCGGCGGAGCGCCTGGCGGTAGAGCTGGGCGCGCCTTCCGCTTGACCGGCGTACGGCACTCTTCTTATCGTTGGCTCGTGCCGGTGTCCGAAGCGTCCCGTTCCGCCAGCCGAAACCGGCAGTTGAGAGGGAGGAAGCGATGACCATCGGTTTCGGGATGCTGGGATCGGGCTTCATGGGCCGGACCTGGTCGGAGGTGGCCCATCGGTACGTTCCCGGTGGGCGCCTGGCCGCCGTCGCGGGGGGGCGGCGGGCGCCCGCCCTGGCCGCCGACTACGGCGTGCCGCTGGAGCCGGACGTCGAGTCCCTGGCCGCGCGCGCGGACGTGGACGTGGTGGTGCTGGCGACGCCCCCTGCCGGGCATGAAGAGCAGGCGCTGGTGGTCGCTCGACACGGCAAGCACCTGTTCGTCGAGAAGCCGATGGCACAGAACGTCGCCGAGTGCCGGCGCATGGTCGAGGCATGCCGGCGTGCCGACGTGCGGCTCGGGCTGGTGTCACAGCACCGTTTCCGTGCCTCCGACATGACGGCGAAGAAGCTGATCGACGAAGGTGCCATCGGACGGGTCACCATGGTCCGCTGCATGGGTCCCGAGATGGGATGGTGGGACTCCGAGAAGGCGCAGGACCAGTGGAAGCTGGACCCCGCCCAGCAGACCGCGTTCGCGTCCTGGGCCGCCCACGGGTGCGACATGATGCGCTGGTTCACCGGCAGCGAGGCGGTGCTCGCGTTCGCCCAGTTCGAGCACTACACCGAGGAGCCGCCGCCCGACCGCAGCGCCATGGTCACCTACCGCTTCGCCAGTGGCGTGCTCAGTCAGACCTGGATGAGCTACGACATCCCCACCCCCGGCCTTGGTTCTGCTTTGCAGATGCTGATGGTCGGCACCGACGGGATCGTGGATGCCGACTCCTACGGCGCCGTGCGGCTGGGTCGCGGAGACACCTGGGAGACCGTGTTCACCCAGGGACCTTTCGATCCCATGGATCCGACCGACCCGAAACGGCTCGAGGGGTACGCCCGCCATCTCAACGACTTCGCCGCGGCCGTCCGTGAGCACCGCGATCCGGCCGTGAGCGGCCATGACGGCGTCCACACCGCGGCCATGCTCGACGCGGCCGAGCTCTCGGCGAAGACGAACCGGTCGGTCGCGATCGACCCGGCCACGTCGGCCATCGCCCTCGTCGAATGACCACTGGGGGCGACGGAGGCGGCGACGGAGAGGGAGAGGGGACCTTGACGAAGACCCGCCGGCGTCAGGCGCCGGCGGCCCGGCACCAACTCCCCGGGCAGGTGGGTTGACCCGATGGTGACACCGCTGACGCCGGGAGTCGCCCCCGACCTGGCGTCCCTGGAGCGTCTGAACGACCACCTGGCGGCGGGCGGCATGGCCGGGGTCCTGGTCCTCGGGTCGGCGGGGGAGGCCGCCTTCCTGGGTGACGATGCCGCAGCCCTGGTGGTGGGGCGAGCGGTGGCTCACGACGCCGGCCGCGTCCACGTCCTGGCCGGTGTCGGGTGATCGTCACGCAGGTCGACGTCGGCGACGGTGGGCCCCTCGAGGTGGTGCGGGTGAGTGGGGTGCGACCCGGCCCGGTCCTGGCCCTGCTCGGTCGCATTCATGGCGACGAGCCCGAAGGCACCCTCGCGATCGGTGCGGCGCTCGCCCGGCTCGACGCCGGCGAGCTCGCCGGCACGGTCGTCGCGGCCCCGACCGCGAACCCGCCGGCCGCCCGTGCCGGAACCCGGGAGAGTCCACTCGACGGGCGCAACCTGGCGCGGGTCTTCCCGGGTGATCCGGCCGGGACGGTGACCGAGCGAATCGCGGCCGCTCTGGTCGAGCGTGTCATCGCCGGCGCCGACCTTCTGATCGACCTTCACTCCGGAGGGGCCGGCTACGAGATGCCCTTCTTCGTCGGGTATTCAGACGATGGTGGCCCGCTCACCGAGCAGGCGGCGACCGCGGCCGCGGCGTTCGGCACGCCGTTCCTCTGGCGGCATGCCGGGGTCACCGATGGGCGCAGCCTGAGCGCCGCGCGTGCCCTCGGCATCCCGTCCATCTACGTTGAAGCGACGGGTGGAGGCACCCTGTACGGTCCCGAACACGATCTGATGGTGGGTGGCATCCGGCGCGTGATGGCGTTGCTGGGCATGGTCACGGGCGCGGACCCGGCCCCGGCGCCGCCGCGGATCCTGGACGGTGGAGCCGGGGACACCGACGCGGCGCTCCAGTGCACGCAGAGCGGCTACTGCCTGCTTCGCGCGGGTGCCGGGACGGTCGTGCAGGCGGGGACGGTGATCGCCGAGGTCGTCGACGAGGGCGGCCGCGTGCTGGAGGTCATCTCGGCGCCCTGCCCGGCGCTGGTGGCAATGGTTCGGCGGCACCCGCGGGTGTCCGCCGGGGAGGGAATCGTGATGCTGGGCCCCGTACCTGATGCGGCTGACTGAGCACATCCACATGGTGGGAGGCGGCCACCTCGGGCTCAGCCTCTCCAACCCGCTCGACTGCACGGTGTACCTGGTCGTCTCGGGTCGGGATGCCGTGCTGATCGACGCCGGATGCGGGCTCGAGCCGGACCTGGTGGTCGACCAGGTCGAGCGCAGCGGCATCCCGCCCCGAGCGGTATCGCGGATCCTCCTCACCCACGCGCACGCCGACCACGCCGCCGGCGCCGCCGGCCTCGCGGAAGAGCTTGAAGCCGAGGTCTGGGCCTCACCGGTCGCCGCGTGCGCACTCGCCGCGGGCGACGAGGACGCGATCGGCCTCACGGGTGGGCGCGCCTCGGGCCTCTATCCGCCGGAGGTGCGCCTGGCGCCGACGCCGATCGCCCGCCAGCTCTCGGCGGCGACGCCGGTGCGGGTCGGGGACCTCGAGCTCGAGGTGCTGGAGACACCGGGCCACGCGGCGGGCCATCTGGCCTACCTTGCCCGGACTCCGGAAGGGACTGCGCTGTTCAGCGGGGACGCGGTCTTCACCCGCGGTCGCGTGGTGCTGCTGGGGACGCCGGACAGCGATCTCCAGCAGCTCGGCCGCAGCATCCGGCTCCTGGCCGGCACCGCGCCCGACATGCTCTTTCCCGGCCACTGCGAGATCGCCCTCCGCGGAGCCGCCGATCACCTGGCCCAGGCGGTCGCGCACCTGGACCACGAAGAGGTGCCTCCGGGCCTCCTCTGATGATCGATTCGAGGCCGCGTTCCGGGTGTGGTTCCATCCCCACGAGCCTCCGCGAGGCCTTTTTCGAGGAGAGTCCGGCATGAGCGGGCGGCTGGAGGGAAAGGTGGCGCTGGTCACCGGCGGTGGTACCGGGATCGGCGCGGGAATCTCCGCGCGGCTGGCCACCGAAGGGGCGACGGTGATGATCGGCCAGCGTACCCAGGCCGAGCTGGAGCCGGCCCTGGGTGCGCTCCGGCGAGACGGTCACGCGATCGACGGTGCGGCCGCCGACCTCGCCACCGGCGAAGGCTGCCGGGCACTGGTCGGCGCCTGCCTGGCGCGGCACGGTCGCATCGACATCCTCGTCAACAACGCGGCCGTCACCGGTCCGCCGGCCGTCGTCCCGTTCCTGGACAGCGACGACCGGCACCTCGACGCGGTGATCGATCTCAATCTGAAGGCGGCCTACCGCTGCGCCCGGGAGGCCGGCCGCCACATGGCGGGCGCCGGCGGCGGCGTCATCGTGAACATTGCGTCGGTGGCCGCGCATGCGGCACAGATCGATGCCGCCGCCTACGTCGCGTCCAAGGCCGGCCTGGTCGGACTCACCCGCTCGCTGGCCTTTGAGCTGGCACGGCACGGCATCCGGGCGGTGGCGGTATCACCCGGTGACATCGCCACCCAGGCCGGGGCCGCCGTCGCCGAACGGCGCGCCGCGCCCGACGAGGCCGTGTGGCAGCGGCGCACGCCACTGGGGCGGCGGGGCCGGCCCGACGACATCGCGTCGGTGGTCGCGTTCCTCTGCTCGTCCGACGCGAGCTTCGTCACCGGCACCGAGGTGCTGGTGGACGGCGGCTGGCTCTCCTACTGAGAGGGGTCGAGGAGCGAGGGGATCCGATCGAGCTCGGTTTCGGACACCTCGGCACCGGCGGCGAGCCGCCGCAGGCCGGCGAGGTCCTTGACGCCACTGCCGGTTCCCAGCACGATGACGCGGTCGGCGGGTCCCAGCCGTCCTTCCGCGGCGTCCGCCAGCGCTCCGGCGAGCGCCGTCGCCCCGGCGGCCTCGAGGAGCAGACCCTCCTCGCGGGCGAGGCGACGCTGGGCAGCCCAGACCTCCTCGTCGTCGACCTCTCGCAGCGCGCCGCCGGACGCCGTCACCGCGGACGCCGCCTGGTCTTCGAAGAGCACCGGCACCTGCAGCCCGGAGATGGCGCTGGTGACGCGGCCGGGCAGCATCCGCCCCCGACCGGCCAACGCCTCGCGGAGTGTCGCCGATCCCCGGGGCTGGACCGCGACCATCCGCGGGGGCGGGCCCGCGAGCGTCTCCCGCACCTCGGCGTAGCCGCGCCAGACCGCCGCCAGCAGGCCGCCTCCGCCGACCGGGACGTAGACGGCGGTCGCGTCGCCGGCCTGCTCAGAGAGCTCGAACGCGATCGTCTTGGCGCCCTCCATGGCCTCCGGCGAGAAGCGGCCTCCGGTGAGCATGGGGAACCAGCGGTGCTCGGCCGCCGCCTCGGCGATCGCCACCGCGGTCCGCTCAGTCGCGGCTCCGTCGGAGCCCAGGTCCGGCGCCAGCCAGACTCGCGCTCCGAGCGCCTGGATCTGGGCCAGCTTGAGCTCGGCGACGCCGGGTGCCACGAACAGGTAGACGGGCCTTCCGGCTCGTGCCCCGTAGGCGGTGGCCGCCGCCCCTCCGTTGCCGGACGAGGTGCCGATACAGCCGGCGAGCTCGCGTTCGACCGCGATCGAGAGACCGACCGACGCGACGCGGTCCTTGAACGACCCGGTCGGATTGAGGTGCTCTGACTTGAGCCCGAGCCAGGCCACACCCAGCGCCTCGCGGAGTCGGGGGAGGTCGATCAGCGGGGTGTCGCCCTCTCCCAGCGATACGGCACGTGCCGCGTCGTCGAGCGGGAGCCGGTCGGCATAGCGCCACATGCCGCGACCGGGATGGTCGGGCTGGTAGCGCCCGGCGTATACGACCGAGAGCTGAGCGCCGCAGCGAGCGCAGGCGTAGTCGAGCGAGCCGGCGCCCCGCTCCCACCCGCATTGTGAGCAGGCAAGCCAGAACCTGGTCGCGCTCACCTCTGCACCGGCGGAGCGATGAGCAGGGTGTCCACGGCGGCCACTGTCACGCTCGGTGCCGCCGGGCGCGTCAAGCTTGGACTGCGCGCGCCGGTGCAGCGGTCGGATCCGCTCTTGGGCCGCGCGTCAGTCATCAGGCTGATCCGCGGATGGCGGTGAGATCGCGCGCAGGCGCTCCTCGATCTCGGCGAAGTGAGCGCGCACCGCCCGCTCGGCGGCGGGCGCGTCGCCGCAGTCGAGCGCGTCGACGATCGCGCGATGGTGGCCCAGCAGGTCCCACGGGTTGGCGAGGCCTGAGCGGCTGAGGCCGAGGATGAGCCGTTGGTAGACGATCCAGAAGGTGTCGAGAAGCTGGACGACGAGTCGATTGTCGAGCGGCTCGTACAGCAGATTGTGGAAGCTCTGGTCGGCCGCGACCTCGGCCGCCGGGTCGGTGTCCTGGGCCGCCGCGAAGACGTCCAGCGCCTCGCGGAGCCCCTGGATCTCCGTCTCGCCGACGAGCGGGGTCACCTTGCGGATGAGGGAGGCCTCGAGCTCCTCTCTCACCTCCAGCAGTTCGCGAAGCCCGCGAAGGCCGCGAACGCCGTCGCTCATGCTGTGATGGATCCGGAAGGTGAGACCGTCCGCGAGCGGCTCCAGTGACATCGACCCGACGAAGGTGCCGTACCCGTGCCTGATCTGCACCAGATCCAGCGCCTGGAGGCTCTTCAAGGCCTCGCGCACCGAATTCCGGCCAACCCGCAGCAGCTCGACCAGCTCGGACTCGGTGGGCAGGGGATCACCGGGTTGGAGGTGGCGGTCGAGGATCAGCTGCTTGATCTCCTCCTGCAGGACGACGACCGTCATCGGCTCGTCGCGACGCATTCGTCGCGGGGACCCCGCCCGTGCCGCGAAACCGACGGCGAGGCCCCATCCGGACCCTTCTTCTCCCTCCGGGCCTGTCATCTTGGGGGAAGATAGGAGTTGGGACATCCCATGTCAAGGGTGGTGGGTGTCCGGACGCGTCGGGGCGGCGGCCCGGAAGGAGGAATCGAGGTGGAGGGGACCGAGGCGGGCGTGGGTCGGCTGCGGCTCATCGCGGCAGCGTTCACGGCCTTTGATGACACGGGGGAGGTCGCGCTTGATCGCATCCCCGCACAGGCCTCGCTGCTCCGGCAGCAGGACGTGGACGGGGTCTTCATCTGTGGCAGCACGGGGGAGGGCCCATCCCTGGCGTCCGACGAGCGGATCGACGTCGCCCGCCGCTGGTGCGAGGTCGGCGGCGGCCTGGAGGTTATCGTGCACGTCGGGCACGCCAGCCTGCCCGAAGCTCGCAAGCTGGCGTCCGCGGCGGCGGCGGCCGGGGCCGGCGGCATCGCGGCGGTGGCACCCTTCTACTACGAGGGGGTGTCGCTCGAGGCTGTCGTCGACTTCTGCGGCGAGGTGGCGGCCGCCGCCCCCGGGATTCCTTTCCTTTATTACCACGTCCCCGAGCTGACGCATTTCGACCCGCCCATGCCGGCGTTCATCGATCTCGCCCGCCGTCGCATCCCGACGTTCGCCGGCGTCAAGTTCACGTCGCCGGACCTGGCCGCGATGGGACGTGCGGTCGAGGTGGCGGGCTCGGACGTGGCCATTCTCTCGGGGCCCGACGACCTGCTGCTGCAGGCCATCACGGTTGGCGTGCGCGCGGCGGTCGGCACCACCTACAACCTCGCCGGGCGCCACTACCGCTCGATCTTCGTGGCGGCGCAGCGTGGGGACCTGGCCCTGGCCTCGCGGCTGCAGGCGCAGGCCCGCCGCCTGATCGAGATCGGGATCTCTCATGGCGGCCTGGGCGCGTTCAAGGCCATGAGCGGCTGGTTGGGTGTGGACTGCGGTCCGTGCCGGCTGCCACTGCGGGACATCGACGCGTCGACGAAGGCAGCGCTGCGCCAGGCGGTGGAGGCCGAGGGCCTGCTCGGCCTGATGCTGGCGACGGAGCGCTGACGCGCTTCGCGGCGGGCCGGCAGCTCCGGGCTGAAGAAGGAGGCTCGACGACCGGGAGGTGCGACTATCGGGGCAGGGCGCCCGGGCGCGTGAGCCAGCGCATGGTTTCGACCTCCAGCCGGCCCGCGACGACGGCGGGGTCTGACGACGCCAGCTCCCGGCTCCGTGCCAGGCTGCCTGTGCGGTAGATGCAGATGCCGCGCAGTCGCGGGTCAGGCTGCTCCATCAACGGACCGGCCACGAGCAGATGGCCGGCCGCGCGCATCGCTTCGAGATGACCGAGGTGCTGCCGCTGGAGACGCTCGGCATCCGCGGACTCGAGCTCCGAGCGCCGCGGACCGCTCCACAGGAGCACCAGCTCGTACTCGTCGAAGCTGTCGGGCGGAGCTGCTTCGGGCGGCTCGCCGCCCGTCACGGCCGAAGCGCCCGGAGCTGCTCCAGGTGCAGCTGCAGGTGACCCGTGGCATTCCCCTCGATGAAGGTGCGGATCGGGATCGGACCCTCACGAACCACCTGGTCCCCGTCGGTGATCTTGGCCGGTACCTCGGTGGCACCGGCTGCCGGGCCCAGCAGCTCCCACGCGCGGCCCAGCCGTTCGGCGGACGTCTGGATCAAGTCCGCCAGCCCGTCGAGGTCGCCGGTGGCTGCAACGATCTCGCCGAGTCGCACCTCGTCGATCACCTCGGCGTTGTCGTAGGAGGGTCGGGCGCCGGCCGCGATAGCCTCGGCCACGACCGCGATCTCCTCATTGTTGGCGGCCACGTGAGCCGCGACCAAAGAGGCGTTCCAGCCGCTCTCCGGCTCCACGAACCCTCCCACGCGCAGTGTTTCGACAAAGGGCCGATAGGCTTGCACGATCTCGTCGCGTCCCATGGCTCGCATTCTGAACGGGGCTACTTGACAGTGTCAAGTGCCTCCGTGCCAGAATGCGGTGTGGCCGGGAGGGATGTCGCCGATGCCCTGCTCGACGCCGTCGACGCCGCCCTCCGCGAGGGGTCGGTCAGCTCGCTTTCGCTGCGCGACGTCGCGCGCCGCGCCGGCGTCTCGCATGCGTCGCCCGCGCACTTTTTCGGAAACCGAGCCGGGATGTTTACCGCGTTCGCGGTCAGAGGGTTCACGAGGTTCGCGGCGGTCATCCTGGACGAGGTTGCGCGGGCGCCTGACGATGGGCCCGCGAGGCTCGCGGCCATCGGCAGAGGGTATGTCCGATTCGCGATCGCCCAGCCGGCGCTGTTCGAAGTGATGTTCCGGGCGGACGTTCTCGACATGCGGGACCCCGCTCTGACGCGCGCCGCCGATGGCGCCTATGCACTCCTCAGCTCGACGATCGAGGACTGTGTCGCAGAGGGCATGCTCGCGGGGCGGGATCCGGCGGTGGTCGCGCTCGCCGCGTGGTCGTTGGTGCACGGACTGGGAATGCTGTGGACGAGCGGGTGGCTCGCGGGCCGGGTGACGGTCGAGGATCCGGAGCAGCTGGCAGCCCGTGTCGGGGACCTCTTCGTCGATGCCGTCGTGCGGGGCCGCTCGCCCGCGGTGAAGCCAGAACGGTGAGACACCGCTGGATATGCAAAGGGCGATTGGTGCACCAACCGCGTCTTCCGAGCAGCGCAAGTGGGGGATTGGTGCACCAACGGCCGACTCCGAGGGCGGTTGGGACTAGGGCTCGACGAGGCCCTTGCGGACGGCGTAGAGGACCGCCTGGGAGCGATCGTAGATCTCCAGCTTCTCGTACATGTTGCTGACGTGGTTGCGAACCGTCTTCTCGGAGATCTTCAGCTTGTAGGCGATCTGCTTGTTCGCCATCCCGGTGGCGAGCAGCTTCAGGATCTCGATCTCGCGCGGCGTGAGACCGTCGTAGTACTCCTTCGGGGTCACCGTCCCGGTGAGCATGTCGAGCACGCGGTTGGCCACCGCGGTCGCCATCACCCGCTCGCCGGAGATGACGGCGAGGATGCTGGACACGATCGCGTCCGGCTCGGAGTCCTTGAGCACGTAGCCCGAGGCCCCCGACTTCAGCGCCTGGATGAAGTGGTTGTCGGCGTCGAAGGTGGTCAGGATGAGCACCTTGACCTCGGGATACTCGTGCGTGATGCGCGAGGTCGCCTCGACGCCGTCGACGACGGGCATCTTGATGTCCATCAGGACGATGTCGGGGTGGACGGTGGCCACCAGGTCGAGGGCTTCCTGGCCGTTCGCCGCCTGGCCCACCACCTCTACCCGTTCGTCGAGTTCGAGGAGGCGTGCCAGACCTGAGCGGAACAGGGTCTGGTCGTCGGTGATCACCACGCGCGGTGGTGCTTCGGTCGCAACGGTCATCGGTTCTTCTCCAGAGGCAGTGAAACTTTGACCGCAGTTCCGCGGTCGGGGAAACTTTCGATGCGCAGCTCGCCGCCGGCGAGCACCGCATACTCGTGCATGCCCGTGAGGCCGTAGCCGTGGCCGTCGGGCAGCGACTGCAACCCGTGCCCGTCATCCTGGACAGTCAGCACGGCATCCTCGCCGACGCGCTGGAGCGTGATCTCGACGGATCGCGCGCAGCTGTGACGGCGGACGTTCTGCAGGGCTTCGTCGACGATCCGCAGGAGGTGATGCGCGGTTCGTCCGACCATCCGGCGCGGCCAGTGGTCGTCCGCAACCAGCATGGTCTGGATCCCGGTCTGCCGCTCGAACCTGGCGAGCGTGTCGTAGACCATGTCGGCGAAACCCGTGACGTGGGTGGGCTCGTCGCGCAGGCCGCTGAGCAGCCGGCGCAGGCTCTGCAGGACCTCGCGCGTCGAGCTCTGCAGACCCTCGATCTCGTCGTGGAGCCCGGGCTCGCCTCCGCGACGCTTCAGGTACTCCATCTCGAGCAGCATCCCCGAGAGGGTGGTGCCCACGGTGTCGTGAAGCTCCCGCGCCAGCCAGCGGCGCGTCTCCGGGTCTCCCGGGATCTCGGCATGCCCACTTGCCGCGTCGACCTCGTGCTGGTCCTGGAAGACTCCAGGCATCCGGATCACGGAGACCGGGTCTCCGGCACCCTGGTCCGAAAATCCAAGCTTTGGGCTCATAACGCTCACGACGTCACCTATTATGCTCGAAAAACCCAGGCTGTGCACGTGACCTTGTGGGACTTGGCATGAGGCAGATGGCCCAGGAGTTCGTGCAGGCCCCTTTTTCGCACCCCGGACATGCCGATCGTCACCTCCCGTTGAGAGGTTCCAGGCTCCGTTAAGCCGGCTCCTCACGAACGCCGCCTGAACTCGATGAGGGCTCCTGCAACCCCTGCCGGGAGTCCTGATCGTCGTTGCCGAGCCTCGGGACCGGCACCGCTCCTTGCGATCTGGGATGGGCGTGGTCGACTTCCTTCGGGGTTCGGAGGGACGTCGAGCCGGCGATGCAGCCAGGACACAGTTCGGTGCCTGGTGCCCCGGTTGTGGGCGTACCGCGGATCAGACCTTGACGCCGGTTGTCCCGGCCCGGCGGGACAGCCCCTCAGTGGCCGGTCATTGGATTTTCCAAGCATCGGACGATTTTGCGATTGCGCAACCCCCGAAACGCCGTCAACCACCCGAGGCCGCGCTTCATTTGCGCCATGGATCCCGCTACGGGTCAGCTGCGACCCGGAGCGTGGTCGCGTGCGGCTGCGGCCGAACGGTCGCTGGTTCGATCGGCCCCAGGTTCAGGGGCGGACGGTGCTGCCGTCCCAGCGACGCACGGTGGGCAAGGACCCGTTGATCCTGTCCTCCGGGTAGGGGTAGCGGGCGGCTGCGGCCTCGTCGACGTCGATCCCGAACCCCGGGCCTGGCGACGGGTAGGCCATACCACCTCTCACCTCTGGCGCACCCGGGAAGACCTCGCGCAGCGCATCCGTGAGCTGGTTCCACTCCTGGATCCCGAAGTTGGGGGTCGCGAGGTCGAGGTGCAGGTTCGCCGCGTGCCCGACCGGTGAGACGCCGCCCGGCCCGTGCCATGCCGTGCGGACGCCGTAGAACTCGGCCAGCGCAGCGATCTTCCGCGCCGGCGTGAGCCCGCCGATGTTCGAGATGTGCATGCGCATGAAGTCGATCAACCGGTTCTGGACCAGGGGCAGATACTCGGCGGGGGTGGAGAAGAGCTCTCCCATCGCGATCGGGATCGCGGACTGCTCGCGCAGGCGCTGGAACCAGCCGTTGTCCTCGGGTGCGAAGGGGTCCTCGTAGAAGAACAGACGGTAGGGGTCCAGATCACGGGCGAGGCGGATCGCGTGCTGCGGGCTCACGCGTTCGTGCACGTCGTGGAGCAGTTCCAGGTCCTCGCCGAGGCGGCTGCGGAGATGGTCGAAGAGGCGTGGGGTGGTGCGCAGGTACGCGCCCTCCTCGAACGGGGCGTCGCGCACCGACGCCGCGCCGTAGTTGTTGGAATCGGGGATCGCCACCTGGCAGCGGATGTAGCGATAGCCCTCGCCGGCGAACGCCCGGGCTTGCTCCTCCACCTCTTCGAAGCTGGTCCCGCTGGCGTGGGTGTAGACGGGAACGCCGCGCCGCACCGGCCCGCCCAGCAGTTCGTAGACCGGCAGGCCGGCGACCTTGCCCTTCAGATCCCACAACGCTTCGTCAACGCCGGAGAGTGCGTTGTTGAGCACGTGGCCGCTTCGCCAGTAGCCGCTCAGGTGCCCGGCCTGCCAGATGTCCTCGATCGCGCCCGCGTCGCGACCCACCAGCAGCGGCCGCAGGTAGTCGTCCACCGCGCGGGCCACGGCCTCCGCCCTTCGATAGAACGTCGCGCAGCCGAGGCCGTAGAGGCCGGGTTCGGTGGTCTCCACCTTGACCACGACCAGACGGATGCCCGCCGGGGCGGTGCAGATGGTTCGAATGTCACGGATGCGCAGCGAAGTCATGCTCTTGTCCCTTCGAGATCGTCCTCTCGGTTCGGGCGGCCGGGTGGCCGGGTGGCGGCGAAAGAGAGTGGTTCCCGGACCCGGTAGCGACCATCCGCCCGCATTTCATTTCCGAGCGCGCCGGGAGCGGCGGGAGCGGCGGGATCAGCGTCCGGAGAGGCGGGCCACGACCGGGGCGAAGGACTCCATGGCGACGTGCGGGACGCTCACGTACGAGATCCCGAACTCCTCTCGCCGCCGTACGAGGTCGTCGGCGATCTCGGCGTCGGTCCCGACCAGGAACAGCGGCGAGGCGAGGATCGTCGCCGGCCCGAGGTCCCACCGCGCTCCGATCCTTGCTGCTGCGGCCTCACGGTCGGGTGTCACCTCGAGGCCGAAGAGCTGGGTCTGAAGGATCAGGTCGGACAGACGGGTCCCCGCGGCCTCGCGGACCCAGGCGACCTTCTCCGCCATCGCCTCTCGGCTCATGTCGCGTACGGCGGCGGCACCGACCACCCCTTCGCGGAGGTTCAGGTTGATACCTACGATGTCGGCCGTCTGCGCGGCGAGTGAGAGGATCCGGCGACCGCCCCCGGCGATGAAGATGGGGGGATGGGGGCGCTGTACGGGTGCCGGAAACCCGACCATCTCCCGGATCTGATAGTGCTTGCCCTCAAACGTCGTCGGGGACCCGCTCAGCAGTCCCCGGAGGATTGTGACGGCCTCCAGCATCCGCTCCACGCGCGCGGCGGGTGGGTCGTAGGAGATCCCGCTCTGGTCGTAGTCGGATCGCAACCAGCCGGCGCCGATCCCGATCTCCAGCCGCCCGCCGGAAAGCAGATCGATCGTCGCCAGCTCCTTGGCAAGGACCGCGGGATGGCGGAAGTCGTTGTCCAGGACCTTGGTGCCGACGCGGAGCGTCGTGGTGGACGCCGCCGCGGTTGCCATCGCGGCGATCGGGCCCAAGCACTCCGCCGACCAGGTGGTCGGAGAAGCCGAGCGTCCGGTAACCGAGCTCCTCGACCCTCCGGCACGCCCGCACGAACTCGGCGCCCGTCGCAATCGTCGGGAGGTCGCCGACCGCGAACGCGAACGGTCGCTGCACGACGTCGACGGCGTCCGGGGCCCTGGTGCCTTCGCTCATCGTCCCCAGCCTAGTAGTCGGGTGGGTGGTCCCGGCAAGCGTGCTCCTGGCCGTGCCCGGTGGGGACCGTGATGACGACCGGCCTGGTGGTCACCGCTGGGTAGCGCCGGCTGAGTCATCGTCAGACTCGACGGTCTTCGCGCGGATGGTGACGAATGCTCCTGAGGTCAACCAGCCAGCGGTGGCAGCGGCGCCACCCCGCCCGCGAACGCTGCAGACCTGACCACTGAGCGACCGCACCAACGGTCAGCTGGCGGCGTCGATTCGCTCGTATCGCTCGATCCCCCACCGCTGGGCGTCGTAGATGGCTCTCAGAAGTAGGCCGTCTCCGATCCGGCCGGCGCCGCCGAGCAAGCCGCGAAGGTCGCCCGTGCCCAGGCCGTCCACGTAGATGTCAAGGGCGCGGCGCCGGGAGGTCTCCACAGCGGCGACGTCGAAGCCGGTCAGCTGCGCGTCTGTCCCGGTCAGCCGGCCGGATCCGATGCGCCGGTCAGCGGCGAACGACGCGGCAAGCCGCATCCCCGCGCGCACGTCGTCGGCTGCGAGTCGCGCGCCCCACACCCCACCCGGGATGGTTCGGTCGTGGACCGCCTCTCGCACGGCAAGGTAGATCGCGATGTGATCGGGATGCCCCGTCAGACCGTCCGCGCCGACGGTCAGCACGATCTCGGGGGTGTGCTCGTCGAGCAACCTTCCCACCGCACGCTGCAGCCGCGCGGGGTCTGCCTGCGACACCAGCGGACCCTCCGGTACGTCAAGCCACTCCGAGCCGCGCTCCAACCATTCCCACGAGTTCACACCCAGCACCGCCAACGCGCGTTCGTACTTCTCGAGGCGACGAGATCGCGCGTGCGTCATGTCGCGCGACTGGGGTAGCTCCGGCGCTTCGCCACCGGTCGCGATGATCCCGACCGCGTCGTACCCCTGGGCCGTCAGCTGTGCCACCCTGCCCGCGTTCGCGAACGACTCGTCGTCCGGGTGCGCATGAATGACGAGCACCGAGGGCACTTGGCCACCGTACCAACGGTGGACATGGCAATCCCCGGCGCCGCGCTCGGCCAGAACCGCCACCTATGTGCTTCGGACGCCGCAGCGAAAGGGGTCCTGCACGGCTTCCGTGCGGGCGTCCGAAGGGGAGCCGGCGAGGTGGGATCGGGTATGCTCTGGCTCCGGTTTGGGGTCAGGTCACCGACGTTCGGTAATCCTCCCAAGACGGTTTGGAGGGCAGCGCTCCACCCCGGTCCCAATCGGCCCACGTAGCTCAGTCGGCAGAGCACTTCCTTGGTAAGGAAGAGGTCTCGAGTTCGAATCTCGACGTGGGCTCCACCACCCTTTTGGAGTTCAAGTCGGGCCCTTCACGTCTTCCTTCAGCCCGTCGAAGAAGTCTTCCGATTGCATGGAGGAATACCTCCGGCAACCCAGCTGAGCGGTCCGAGCTCCCAAATCTCGTCAAGGGCTACGTTGCCGCGGCCAGGGCACCCGGCCTCTCGAGATCCACCCTGGAGAACTCGTACGGCCCCCCGCTCCGTCGCATCTTCATCCCCTTGGTGCGACGGGGAAGGGGTACAGCAGCGATCCGGCGTGTCGCTGCGATCCCTCGACCGTTGTCGAACCAGCTCCTCGATACGGGCGGGAAACGGGCGCCCTACGGCCGGGGGCTAGGAACCAGGTCGACCAGTTCCTTTGGGCACACTCCCGCAAATGGCTGAAACCGTGTAGACTTTGACGCCCTACCGAAAATGCAAGTCGCGGCCCCGAGTTAAGTTCCTTCGACACGCCGGTGGTGAACCCCGGTGCGCCTCGCCGGAGGCCCTCGGCTCGTCACCAGAGTCGGCCGGTCCGTTGCGGACCGCCTCGGAGGCGGTCCCACACCGCAAGCCCCGCTCCTCAGACTTCCTCAGATTTAGCGCGCCCCTTGTTGGCGACGTGGTCGATTCGTTGAAAAGAGAGCAAGGCACTCTGAGCAAGGAGGCCTGCGGCGCAGAAAGCGAGCCACGCGACCAGCTCCTGGACGCCAATCTTGTCAGTAGGATGAAGCTCACTGAACGTGTTCACTCTGAGAACACATAACAACGCGATGAGGAGGGAGATGTAGGGAAACAACCTCTGCAGGTTCCGACCCTCGCTCCGTTCGCGGACCCTCGCTCCGAACCCGGGAAATGTGACTGGGACTCTCCAGATAACAAACGAGAGCAGCAAGACGAACCCCACCAAGCCCAGATTCGTCCACGGGCTCTCAATGAAACCTGCCAGGCCGGTGGTGGTTGCCTTTCCTCCGATCCACGGTGTGAACGCGACCTCGTCGGCGGCGGCAGCAAGGAGGAGCATTGCCAGCGCAGGGCCTATCACCGCTACGAGTCGCCGAATACTATGGCCGACGTTCGGGATCCCTGAAGCCGAAATCATCTGCACAGTGGCGTAGAAGAGAAGCAGGACGGAGAACACGAACGAGACGCCGGCCAGGAACTGCTCGGACGCAGATCGCCCGTCCGTGATGGCGCACCCTGTCTCGCCCGCGATCTCCGCATATTGAATCGAGGTCAATATCAACGCCGTGAATGCGATCGTGAGAATGATGAGGAGGTCGATGTCCGTCCCCTGAGAACGCGCGTGTTCGGCACCCGTTGTAGGTCGGTTCGCTGAGCGACGGTGCGTTCCACCAATGACAAGTGTGATCGCGAGAAATGCGAAGCCCGCCAGAACGCTTGCCATCGTCGAGTACAGACCCGCCGAAGGTCCGAAGACGAAAGTGAGTCCACTGGTGTCACACTTCATTCCTTACCTGTTCCACGCGACCCGCCGCCGCCAGGAACGGACAGAAGCTGCCTTCTTGACCACATGGTGTGCCACGGCGACGGCTCATGGTAACAAACGAGGTCAGCATCGGACACCCCGCTCGCGTTGCAAGAGGTGATCCTCCCCGTTTGATTCCTCCGTATGAGGTCGGCACCCTCCCGGGCCTCCAGCACCGATCACCAGATAGTAGGCGGGCGGCATCTGTCCAACTCCTTCTTGTCCAGGTTGGCACAACTGTTCAGGCACGAGTCGACATCTGCTGGGGCCCTGGCACCAGCCCAGGAGGCAACGGTCCCCGCCAGCCTTAGTGCTTCAGCCAGAAAGTTCGATCACGTATTCAAGCCGCGAGCGGGACGGATAGCCGGTTCAGGAGAGCATCAAGGTCAGCGCGGGTGAACTTCCATTCGAAAGGAGCCGCCATCTCCTGGTAGCCGGCTTCGAAGGCGAGGATGTTGGCTGCGAGGTCGGCGAGCGAGAGGGCGTCGGCAGGCGTGAGTACCTTGCGCTGAAGGATGGAGAAGTAGATCTCGATCTGGTTGAGCCAGCTGGCATGGACGGGCAGGTGCACCATGACGGCGTTCGGGTGCGCCACCTGGAGCCGGTCCGCGGCGGCCTGGCCGCGATGCGAGCTGCCATTGTCGACCACCCAGAAGACGCGATCGGCCGAACGGTAGGGTTCGACGGCCATGACCTGATCGACCAAGCGTCCGAACGGCTCGATACCGGTCGTCGATTCCAGCCTCCCGAACAGCTTGGCCCGGTGGACATCCCAGGCGGCCAGGTAGGCCCAGGCGCCGCCGCGGGTGTATTCGTGCTCCACACGCAGGGGCCGGCGCGGCCCGGCGGGGGCGGTTGGATGGCAGCGCAGGCGGGCTTGGAGGGAGGTCTTCTCGTCGGAGCTGATCACGTACTCGCCGGGGCCGAGTCGTTCGCCTTCGAACTTGCGGGCGTAGAGATCGAGGACCCGACCGGCCTTGGTGCTGAAGTCGGGGTCGCGGGGGAAGATCCAGCTCCGATGGCGCCAGGGCCGGATGGCGTCCTCCGACAGCCATTGCCAGATGGTGGAACCGGAGATGCTGGCCACGAGGCCGCGGTTGATGACCTCGGCCTGGATGTCGGGAACCTGGAGGCGGGAGAGTGGCAGCCCGAGTTGCGCGGGCAGCTCGCACGCGATCGCCTTGACCGCGATGACCAATTCAGGGGGGAAAAAGCCGGCTCCGGCCGGACCGGTCGCGCTCCTCCAGGCCCTCCAAGCGCTGCTCGAAGAACCGTTTGCGCCATTTGCTGACGATCTCGCGGCGGGTGTTGAGGCCCTCGGCGATCTGGTCGTTGCGCAGGCCGCGGGCAGCGAGAAGCACCAAGTTGGCGCGGAACACATCGCGATACGGCAACGTATATTTTCGAGCTCGTGCCTCCAGGATGCGACGTTCATCACCACTCAAGGTGATCTCGTAGGGGCTCGACCGAGGCATACGCGAACCCTACTCGAATCGAGACCAATACGTGCGGCTAATTTACGTGATAGTAATTGCTGGGGCGAGTACTTAGCGCAACGCTCCACCGCAGCCTCGTCAGGCCGTCCGAGAAAGACCGTGACCTGGGCCCGCTCCCGCCGGCCTCCGCGCACAACCGCGTCAGCTCGCGCATGTCTTCTTCCGAAATGCCCGCGATTTTCCACCGCTTCCTTAGTAAGGCAGAGGTCTTGAGTTCGAATCTCGACATGGGCTCCGCGCCCCCTTCTCGAGTCGAATCGGGTCTCTCCCCATCAAGAGGTCTTCCCCTCGCAATCGGGAAGAGCCACGCCTCAGCGGAGTCGAAGGAGATGCCGGCCGGCCGTCGATCGTGGATCATCACGAGATGACACCCACGGACATGGCTCGTCCCCCGTATGACCCGGAGCTTGCGCCTGGGCTCGAGCTGATGCGGTCGGTTGGATGGCCGCTCACCATGACGGCCGGCATGATCGGTGAGTTGCGGGAGACGATCAGAAACCTGACGCCTACGCTCGACCAGCTGACCGCCGATTTCGGCCTGACCTCCCGCGACCTGACGATTCCCGGGTATCAGGGGCCGACATCGAGGTCACGATCTTTCAGCGCCCGGACCATAAGGTGGGGGGACCCGGGCTGTTCTACATCCACGGTGGCGGCATGATCATGGGCGACCGGTTCACCGACATCCAGACCGTGCTCCCCTGGGTGCGGCAGTTCGACGCAGTCGGTGTCACCGTCGAGTATCGGCTGGCCCCCGAGCACCCCGACCCGGTGCCTGTCGAGGACTCGTACGCGGGGCTGCTCTGGACCGCGGCGCACGCCGACGAGCTCGGCTTCGACGGGGAGCGCCTGGTCGTCGTGGGTGGCAGCGCGGGGGGTGGGCTGGCGGCCGGAGTGACACTCCTCGCGCGCGACCGTCGAGGTCCCCGGCCGCTCGGGTCCATGCTCTTCTATCCGATGCTCGACGACCGCAACCAGACGGTGTCCTCGCGCCAGTACGTGGATACCGGGACCTGGAGCCGCGGCACCAACGACATCGGCTGGGACGCGCTCCTGGGGGAGCGCCGGCTCACCGATCAGGTGTCGATCTACGCCGCGCCCATCCGTGCCGCTGACCTCTCGGGCCTGCCCCCGACCTTCGTCGACTGCGGTTCGGCCGAAGTGTTCCGGGACGAGGACATCGCCTACGCGTCGGGGATCTGGAAGGACGGCGGCGTGTGCGAGCTCCATGTCTGGCCGGGTGCCTGGCACGGGCCCGAGACGGTGGTTCCGGACGCCTCCGTCAGCCGCGCCATGGTCGCGGCGCGCACGGGCTGGCTCCGGCGGCTGCTGGGCGAGTGAGGGGGGAGGACCTTCTTCCCCCCGTACTCCACGTGCGAGAGTCGGCTATTGGTGCACCAATCGCCCACGCTGCGGCGCTCGGAATGGGCAATTGGTGCACCGTAATCGCCCCCCCCCGGCGCACGTCACTCCAGCGCGGTGACGACCGTCCGGATTCCCTTCCCCGCCCTCAGCTGATCGAAAGCGTCGTTGATATCGTCCAATGCGATCCGGTCCGTGATCATCGGGCCCAACTTCAGCCGGCCGGATTCGGCCAGCGCGACAAAGCGGGGCAGATCCCGGCCGACGCGGGCCGACCCGTTGCTGCAGCCCAGGATCCGGCCTTCCACGTGCAGGTCCCACGCGTTGAACGTCACCTCGGCGGACTTGGCGGGTGCGCCGACCAGGACGGTGGTGCCGCCGGCCCGTGTCATCGCGCGGGCCTGGAGGATGGTGGCCGGGCTCCCGACCATCTCGAATGCGTAGTCCACTCCCCGGCCGTGCGTGAGCTCGCGCACCGCTTCCACCGGGTCGGTCGCGCCGGGATCGACCTGCTCCGTGGCACCCATCGCCGCGGCATACCGCCGCCTCTCGGGCACCGGGTCGATGGCGACGATCCGGGTCGCCCCGACGAGAGCGGCCCCCTGCACCGAGGCGAGACCGACGCCGCCGCACCCGAGGATGGCGACCGACGCGCCGGGGTTCACGCTTGCCGTGTTCAACACCGCACCGAGGCCGGTGGTGACCCCGCAGCCAAGGAGCGCCAGCTCTTCGTCGGGCAGATCGGTCTCGACCTTTACCAGCATGGTCTGATCGACGTTCATCTCCGACCGGAACGACCCCAACCCGGCCATCGACCAGACGACTCCACCGCGAGGGTCGAGTCCGGCGTGCCGCGAACGCAGCTCGCGCGTGCGCTCGCAGAGGTTCGGTTGACCGTGCAAGCAAAACCAGCACGATCCGCATTCCGGGTTCGAGGTGGCCACGACCCGGTCGCCGGGCCGCAGAGTCCGCACCGCCGGACCGACTTCGAGGACCGTTCCGCACGCCTCATGGCCGAGAACCATCGGGAGCTCTGCCGGGATCGTGCCCGTCATCCTGTGCAAGTCCGACCCGCAGACACCGGAGGCCTGGACCCGGATCCGCGCCTCGGTTGGCCCAAGCGGCAGCGGCTGGAGCTCGATCACCCGAAGCGGCTCGTCGATGGCGGCCAGGACGGCGGCCTTCACGCCCCGGCCGCGAGAACCGAGCGTCTTCGCACCCTCATCGCGAGTCCAACTCGAAGGTTGCCACCATTACGGTATTACGGTAGCATGGCTAGACCGCCGGAACGTCCCGGACCGGGTAGCGCGCCGCAGAAGTTTGGAGAGGTGCCCTTGCACGAAGATTAGCCGCCAACCGTGATGCGATCGAGATGCGGACGCGTCGCGCGATGACTTTGGTTAGCACGCAGGGAGTACGCAAGCGGTGTGGGTAGCGCCAGGGCAACTGGTTGGTGCTCGAACGGCTCCGGGCCGGGCGGGCTTGGGCGTGCGGCACAAACGCACAGATTCCAGGAGGGAGATCGATAGCTGATGTCGAAGACCATTCGCTTGGGTGCGCTGCTCCTCGGGCTCGCACTCGCGTTGGCCGCTTGTGGATCGACAGCGAGTGCGAACTCGAAGTCGACGAAAAGTGAGCCACCTTTCAACGTCCTGGTCGTCGGGGATCTGTCGAACGGTGCCGGGCCCGCCAACGAAGGCTTCGTCCAGGGCATGCAGGCGGCGGCGCTGTATCTGAACAAGTCTGGCGGCATCACCAACCACAACATCCAGTTCTCGATCCACGACACCGGGGGCGACCCGACGACGTCGGTTACCCTTGTCACCCAGGAGTTGCAATCGCAACCCAAGAACGGCGGGACGTGGAACTTCATCGAGTCGGGCGCGAGCAGCGATGAGCAGCTGTCCGAACTCCCCACCGTCACGAAGTACAAGGTCCCCGGTATCGGTGTCGAGAGCTCGGTTCAGCTCGGAAACCCGACGGTATTCCCGTACCACTGGATCCTGGGCGTCAACATCGCCGCCTCTGATCAGTTGATTGCGAAGTACCTCAAGGCGCAGGGATACCAGAAGATCGGCTTCTTCTACGAAGACAATGCAATCGGTCAGAGCTCGGAACAGTCGATCGGCGCTGCCCTCAAGTCACAGGGGCTCTCCGAGGTCCAGGTTTCCTATCCCGCGACGGCGATCGACGTGACCCCGGAAATGCAGCAGATGCAGGCCCAGCACCCCGATGCGGTGGTGGCGACCGCACAGAGCGGACCCTGGATCGGCTACGTCCTCAAGGCGCGCACGGAACTCGGCTTCAACGTCCCCTTCGTGGGCGACGCCAGCTTCTCCGGCGCAGATGCGTACACGATCGCCGGGCCGTCGAACCTGAACGGAGTCAAGTACTACACCTGGAACATCGACATCGCGCGTCCGGTAAGCCAGCAGACCGCGCCCGAGAAGACGTTCTTCAAGTACCTGAACGAGATCGCCGGCACCTCGCTGCAGGAGCCGCTGCACCAATATGCCGCGGGCTGGGACTCCATGATGTTCATGAACCTGGCGGCGAAGCAGGCGGGATCGTTGGACCCGGACAAGATCAAGGACGCGCTTGACCACCTCAAGATCCCGAAGACCGACAGCCCGTTGATCACGTCGCCGACGGGCTGGGGTTGGACGCCGACCCCGGTAACGGGTCACCTGTCGAAGCCGGGCCCAGGCGCGTTCGTCGTCTCACCGATCGGACCCCTGACCGACGGACAGATAACGGTCAACGTGAACGACCTCTACCCGAAGCTGAACAACTAGCGAGTGGGGGCAGGTGAGGTGGTGACCGGGGGCGTGCGCGGCGCGCCTCCGGTCAAACTCCGGGAATTGTCGGGAGGAGAGATGGGTAGAAGGCGGAGACTCCGCCGCCATTGTCACGACGCTGGGAATGTGCGGACCTCGAGGCCTTGGAATCGCGAGGCTTGCTCGTGATCACGACAATCTATGCGGGCTTGGTCCTCGGTTCCATCTACGCGATGGTGGCGGTCGGCTTCAACATCGTCTTCATCGCCACCGGCACCGTGAACTTCGCCCAGGCCCAGTACGCGATGCTCGGCACCCTGCTGGCGTACATCACGCTCGTCCACCTGCACCTCAACCTGATCTTCGCGATACCGCTCGGTTTCGCTCTCGGGGCACTGCTCGGGTTCACCGAAGAACGGGTCGCGATTCGGTACCTCCCCAAACAGAGCGTCCACGGCGAGTTGGTGACAACGGTCGGGTTCTCGGTGCTCGTGGAGGGATTGGCGATCGCCTCGTTCGGGACGAATCCCTATCCGGTACCGAGTGTCATCACCTCGAACTCAGCCGTCTCACTCTTCCACGGCGTCATCTACCCCTACCAGATCGTCATGATCGCCGTGTCGGTGGCGATCGTCATCGCGTTCGAGCTGGTCGCACGCAAGACGTTGGTCGGGCTCTCGAGCCTCGCCACGTCGGAGGACAAGACGGCCGCCATCCTCCGCGGAATCAACGTGCGTCAGCTGCAGGTCGGGGCGTACATGCTGGCCGGCGGGCTCCTCGTCGCCGTCGGTCCCTTCATCGCGACCACCACGTATGCCACCTCCACGATTGGCGACACCCTGAACATCCAGGCCTTCGTCGCGATGTCGATCGGGGGCTTCGGAAGTCCCAAGGGCGCCCTGATCGGCGGGCTCTTGTCGGGGCTTCTACAGGCGTTCGTGGGCCGGTACCTCAATTCGGACCTCGAGAATCTGGCCCTGCTCCTGCTCCTGCTCGTGGTGCTGATGGTTCGCCCGTACGGTCTCTTTGGGGAGCGCGTGGAGCGCGCCGTATGAGTGCTGTGATGGAGTGGCTCGGCGCGCTCCGCGGTCGTCGCAGGCCCCCCGCGGTCTTCTGGGCGCTGGCCCTTGGAGCGGCTGCGCTCCTCATGCCCCCCCTCATCGACAACGGCTTTGCTCTTCCCACACTCGGCGGCGGCCCTGGATTGACCCATGAGCTCGAGGTAATCGCGCTCTACTCGATGGTTGTCGTCGGCCTCAACCTGACCTACGGGTACGCCGGCGAGCTGGCGCTTGGGCAGGCGGCCATCTTCGCCGCGGGCGCGTACGCGACCGGCATTCTGGCGGCGGGACTGATCTACCCCCACTCGATCTCCGATCTGTTGATCACGATCCCGGTGAGTGGCGTGGTGGCCGCGCTGGTGGGTCTCGTGGTAGCCGTTCCGGGGCTTCGGGTGGCGGGGTGGGCACTTGCCTACATCTCGTTCTTCCTGGTGCTCCTGGTTCCGGACATAGCCTCGGCGTTTCCAGCCCAGACCGGGGGTCTGGTTGGTATCTCGCCGATACCCAATCCTTCCTTTCTCGGCGTGCAGCTGGACCAGGATCAGCAGTACTGGGCAATGATCATCTGCACGATCCTTGTCTTCGCCGTCTTTCGGAATCTCATCAAATCCCGCCACGGCGAAGCTCTACAGGTACTGCGACAGAGTCCGATTCTCGCTTCCTCCCTCGGCATCTCGGTCTACCGCATCAAGGTCAGCGCATACGTGATCGGTGCCATACCGGCGGGTATCGCCGGTGGCCTGTACTGCTACCTGAACAGCTTCGTCAGTCCCGGCTCTCTTCACGCTCTACACCTCGATCGGATTCATCGCGGCTTCCGTTCTGGGAGGTTCGCGCACGATCTACGGCGCCATCGTCGGGGTGGTGATTCTTCAGGAGATCGGTCCCCTGCACACGTCGACGTTCACGAACTACGCACTACCCGTCTATGGGGCGCTGCTCATCGTGTTCGGCGTCGTTCTGACCGGTGGGCTCGGCGGAACCGTGGGTACGCTCATCGACCTGTTTCGGCGGCGTGTCCTGCATATCGTGCCCGAGAAGCCGGTTCCCCGGGAGTTCACGGGTGAGGTGGGGACCTTCGACGGTCGCCCGCTGATGGTCCTCGGTGTCAGCAAGGCCTTCGGCGGAGTGCGGGCGGTGAATGACGTCAGCCTCACCGCCGAACCCGGGAAGGTCACCGCGATCATCGGACCCAATGGCTCGGGCAAGACATCCCTGTTGAACGTCATCTCAGGGTTCTACCGGCTGGACAGCGGCAAGGTTTTGCTCGGAGACCGACCTCTGGAATCGCTTTCGCCCTATCAGATCGCTCTGGACGGGGTTGCGCGCACGTTCCAGACGCCGTCGATCCCGAACGGCCTCAACTGTCTGCAGGTTGTGAGCTCGGCGCGATACGCAAGGGACCGGGCCGGCATCCTCGCCGCCATTCTGCGGCTGCCCAGCTATCGCAGGTGCGTCAAGGTCGACAGGGAAGAGGGCCTGCGGTTGCTGGGAGCGGTCGGCCTCCGGGACTCGGCGAACGCCGAGGCAGCCTCCTTGCCACTGGGAACCCGGCGCCTGCTGGAGGTTGCGCGGGCCATGGCCGCACGACCGGCGGTGCTGCTGCTCGACGAGCCGGCCTCAGGGCTCAGCGGGGAAGAGGTGAAGCGTTTGTCGGAGTTGATCCGCCACATCTCCGACGCCGGCGCGACGATCATCGTCATCGAGCACAACTTTCAGATGATGCTGGAGCTCGCAGATGTGATCAACGTGCTGCGCGAAGGCAGCCTGATCGCAACCGGCCCCCCCAGCGAGATCAGAAACAACTCCGCCGTCATCGAGAGCTACCTCGGCGAGCAAGTGGAGGTAGGAGTCGAATGAGCGCAGTGCTGGAAGTCGACGGCGTCTCCACCGGTTACGGGGACATCCAGGCGCTGTGGGACCTCTCGTTCCGGGTCGAGACCGGCAGCGCCATGGTCATCCTCGGGCCCAACGGCGCCGGCAAGACAACGTTGTTGAGCGCGATCGTCGGTCTGCTCCCGCTCTGGACGGGCGGGGTTCGCTGGAAGGATCGCGACATCTCCAGGGTGCCCGCGTACAGCCGTGTGAAGCTCGGATTGTCCCTCGTGCAGGAGGGGAAGCGTGTCTTCCGCCGTCGCACTGTCGAGGAGAACCTCGAGCTTGCGGGGTACACGACGCTCCGCGGCCGACGCCAGATGCGGGAGGCGATCAACGCCCAGTACGATCGATTTCCGGTCCTCCGGGTGAAGCGCCGGCAGCCGGCCTCGACACTGAGCGGCGGCGAGCAGCAGATGCTGGCGATCGCGCAAGCGCTGATGCCCGGCCCGGACATCCTGATACTCGACGAGCCGACAGCGGGACTGGCGCCGGTGATCGTCAAGGTCATCTTCAAGACCATCGCGGACCTCAAAGCGGAGGGCAAGGGGATCCTGCTCGTGGAGCAGGTCGTCCATCAGGCCTTGACGATTGCGGACGACGTCATGGTCCTCAACCTGGGCCGCGTCGCCCACCGAGCCAAAGCATCGGAGATCACCGATGTCAGCATCATCGAGGAGGTGTACTTCGGCGTCGCCCGCTCGGCGGCGACGTAGACACCGCGTCCGGCAAGCCCACCCTCGCCAGGTGTGAGTCGACAGTGGCCCGGCGTCACCAGGCCGGCGGCGCGCTCTTGCGCCACGGCGGGCCCCCGTGGGCTCCGTCCGGGAGGGCAGGACCGCCGCCGGCCACCGTTCGCACGAAGGCACGACGGCACGACGGGCGTGCGTCACGCCCCGTTCCCAGGAGCATCGCCATGACCGTCCAGCCCGCCCTGGTCCAGACCGTCCTCGGCCCGGTGGCGCCGGACAGTCTGGGCAGAACACTGATGCATGAGCACCTGCTCGCAAGTCAGGTGCCTCCCGACCGCAGGTCACCCGGGCGCACACCGCTGGAGCGATCCAGATGGGATCTCCCGATCACCCTCGAAAACCTTCACGATGTCATACACCACAGTGACCTCTATCGGCTGGATCTCGATCTGACAAGCCGTGAGGAGGCGACCGCCGAGCTCGGCTCTTTCACGGCGGCGGGGGGCGGCTGCGTCGTCGACGCCACCAGCCTCGGCATCGGACGCGATCCCACCGGGCTCCGCGCGATCTCCGAGGCGACCGGCCTGCACGTCGTCATGGGTTGCGGATTCTATTGCGCAGCCTTCCACCCTCCCGAGGTAGCCCGAGCCTCCGAGGAGGAGCTCGCTGATCGGATGATCACCGACCTGACCGTCGGGAGCGAGGGCGTGGTGGCGGGCATCATCGGCGAGATCGGGCTCACCTGGCCGGTTCATCCGGACGAAGCGCGCGTCCTTCGGGCCGCGGTCCGGGCGCAGCGGGCGACGGGGGCCGCGGTCACGATCCACCCAGGCCGCCACCCCGAAGCCCCGATGGATGCCATTCGCGCGGTCGTCGCCGCCGGCGGAGACCCGGGGCGGACGATCATCGACCATCTCGACGCGCGGCTGGCCTGCGATCGTGACTACGACGAGGTGGCGGCCACCGGGTGCTATCTCGAGCTGGATCTGTTCGGCTACGAGTCCGCCTACTTTCCCGCCTTCGGGGACTTCGACATGCCCAACGACGGGCTGCGAGTCCGCCGGGCACTCCATCTTCTGGAGCGCGGCTACGGCGGGCGCATCCTGCTGTCGGGCGACATGGGCCTGAGGCACCACCGCAAGGGCTATGGCGGCCCCGGTTACGACCACATCCTGGTCAACGTGGCTTCGCTCATGCTGCGGCGCGGCATACCCCAGGCCCAGATCGATGCCTTCTTGATCGACAACCCGGCCCGCGCGCTGGCGCGCCCGCTCCGAGAAACCGCAGTATGACCGGAATACCGTATGATGGGTGGCGCGACGGGCCATCGTGTGGGAGTGCGTGGACATGAGTGAGCACCAGAAGCGGACGGATCGACAGCCGATTGCGGACTGTGACGTCCACGAAGGCATGCGGTCGATCACCGAGCTGAAGCCGTACCTGCCGGAAGAGTGGCACATGTACTTCAACCGCGACAGCCTCGGGCGGCTGCCCGCGAAGCACCCGTACATGCATCCGCAGGGCGGCACCCGCCTCGATCTGATCCACAGTGACATGACCAGCGACGACATGTTCCCGGACCGGGTCCGCGAGCAGCTGCTCGACGCGTTCGGGATCGAGGCGGCGATGTTGGTCGGTACCTATGTCCACCAGTTCACGGCGATGCCCCAGGGTCGCTTTGCGTCGGCCCTCGCATCGGCCTACAACGACTGGTTGATCGACCGGTGGCTTTCGGTCGATACCCGGTTCAAAGGTTCGGTCGCGGTCGCGGCGCAGGAGCCGCGCCTGGCGGCAGAGGAGATCGATCGGGTCGGTGGCCATCCCAGCATGGTGCAGGTCAACCTGCCGATGCCATCACCCCAGCTCCCGTGGGGGGACGAGCGGTACCACCCGATCTGGGAGGCAGCGACCCGCAACCAGCTGCGCGTCGCCATGCACGTCTCGCCGCCGGCGGGCCTGTTCGGGGCGTCCAGCGTCAACGGCTGGGCGACCTCGTACCTGGAACTGCGCTGCCAGTACGTGCTGCAGTTTCAATCCGGGCTCATGAGCCTCGTCTGCAACGGAGTCTTCGAGCGCTTCCCCGACATCAGCGTCGTCCTTCTCGAGGGGGGCTTCTCGTGGGTGCCGGGGTTGATGTGGAAGCTCGACCAGTCGTGGGCGGCGCTCCGGCGCGAGGTGCCGTGGTTGAAGCGGCCCCCCAGCGAGTACATCCGTGAGCAGGTCCGGTTCGGGACTCAGCCGATGGAAGAGCCACCCACCACCAAGCAGCTGGTGCAGATGATCGAGATGCTGGGCAGCGACGAGATGCTCATGTTCGCCACCGACTACCCGCATTGGGACTTCGACGAGCCGGCGCACGCGATCCCTCACGCGCTGCCGGCCGACCTGCGCCGGAAGATCTTCTGGGAGAACGCCCGCAAGTTCTACGGCTTCAGCGAGCCGGCCGCGGTGGCGCCGCCTCTCGCGGTCAGCTGACGGTGCCTGAGCACGTGCTCTGCAGAACCGGCGAGCTCGCACCGGGAGACCGGCGCGGCTTCAAGATCGGGCCGCACCGGATCGTGCTCTGCCGGACGCACCGCGGGTTCTACGCCCTGCGCGACATCTGCCCTCATCACGGGGCCAGGCTCTCCGAGGGTGTGCTCACCGGCACCAACCTGCCGTCCGACTTCGGCCAGTATCACTATGGCCGTAGTGAGGAGATTCTTCGCTGCCCACACCACGGTTGGGAGGTCGACATTCTCACCGGACGTACGCTGCACGACCCGGAACACAAACGCGTGCGCACCTACCCCGTTCATGTCGAGGACGATCGGGTCATGGTGAAGCTGGACGGGTGACTTCGCACCGTGGCAGCGCTTTCGGAGGAGTTCGATGGTACAAGCGAGCGAGCGCGCGTCAGTCGGTGACTCCAGACGCCGGCTCCTGGTGGTCGACACGGATGTGCACGAGTACTTCAAGAGCTACCGTTCACTGCTGCCATACCTGCCCGCGGTGTGGCGGCCTCTGATCGCGGATTGGGGATTCAGCCGGATCGACACCGGCTTTCCCTATGCGAGCGGGTCGGTGACGCGTGCCTGGAACACACGCCGCGAGTGGCGCCCGGACGACGGCGGTGAGCTGGGGAGCGACCTCGACACGATGAGGCGAAACCTCTTCGATGAGGAGGGGATCTCGATCGCGATCACCAACAACCTGCAGGTCCCGGTCTCCTTCATGCAGGGATCCCACGAGTTCGGGATCGCCCTGGCGCGCGCGTACAACGATCAGCTGATCGAGCACTGGCTGGACCCCGAGCCCCGCCTGCGTGGATCGCTGATCGTGAGCCTCGACGATCCCCTGCAGGCGGCTCGCGAGATCGACCGTGTCGGGGACCATCCGCAGGTCGTCCAGGTCGCGCTGCCGACGCTGGTCGACATCGAGCTCGGGGACCCACGCTACCGGCCGATCTGGGAAGCCATGCTGCGTCACGGCCTGGTGCTGGGGATTCACCATGGCTACGGAACCAGGACCGTCACCGGGTATCCGCGCCAGCACATTCAATGGAAGGTCCTCGCCCCTTCCCAGGGCATGATGGCGCAGCTTGCCAGTCTCGTCTTCAACGGTGTGTTCGACGCCTACCCGGACTTCCACGTGGTGGCGATCGAGGCCGGATTCACGTGGCTTCCATACTTCATGCTGCGAATGGACCAGCAGTACGTGTCCTTTCGCGATCAGGTGCCATGGGTCAAGCGGCGTCCGAGCGACCATCTCCGCTCCAACGTCCTCGTCACGACGCAACCGATGGAGTTCCTGGACGCACGGCGATTCATGAACCTGATCGATGACATCGGCGGCGACGCCATGCTCGCCTTCTCGAGCGACTATCCGCACTACGACTCGGATGTGGTGACCGAGGCGCTCCCCCCCGGGATCCCTGCCCCCACGCGCGAGCGGATCATGGGAGAGAACGCGCTCCGGTTCTATCCGCGCCTGCGGGAGCCCGCCCGGTGAGACAGGCGGTCTGTCGTGAGGTCGACCTGGAACCGGGAGCGATGACGGAGGTGCACGTCGAAGGCGTCTCGATCGTGCTCGTTCGGAAGAGCGACGGCTCGTTTCATGCGCTGCGCAACCGATGCCCGCATCAGGGAGGCGCCCTCGCCAACGGCTGGCTGGAACCGATGGTGGTGGGTAGCGGGGTGGGGGAGATGGCCTTCTCCGAGGGGCGGGTGGTCGTTCGGTGCCCTCTGCACCACTGGGAGTTCGACGCCGACACCGGTCTCTCGCCGGCGGACGCGCAGCGGTTCCGGGTCCGCGTCTACCCGGTCTCGGTCGAGGACGGCACCGTCTACGTGGAGCGTGCGACGCCGGCGCGCCTGCGCGAGAGCCCGCGATGACCGGGCTAAGCGGCGTCGAGGCACCCACGCTGCCGCGCGAGATCTTCCCCGGCCTCTGGTGGCTGGGCTCCTGTCTCGAGGTGCTCCCACGGATCCGGGCGGCATACCTGAAGGACGCCGGCACCGGGATCCTGCACGCACACCAGTCCTTCTTCCTGATCCTGGGTTCGCGCGCGACGGCCATCGTCGACACCGGCCAGCCTCAGCACTGGCCCCAGATCGAGAAGCAGTTGACGGAGGTGCTCGGGGAGCGACCGCTGGACTATGTGCTGCCGACCCACCCCGAGTACGTGCACTACGGTCTCCTGCCCTACTGGCTCAAGAAGTACCCGGGTGCCCGCGCGGTCGGCGACCTGCGGAACTTCGACCTCTACTATCCGGACCTGGCCGATCGGTTCGAGACCAAAGCGCCGGGCGACGCGATCGACCTCGGCGATCGCCGGCTCCTGCTGGTGGAGGCCGCGATCCACGACATCCCGAACTCGCTGTGGGCCTACGACACGGGCAGCCAGACGCTGTTCACGTCCGACGCCTTCGCCTACTCACACCAGCACAACGCGGGCGAGTGCGCGCTGACGTCCGTCGAGCTGCCGGCCGACCTGGACGACATCGCGATGACGATCAGCTCCGCCCTCCACTGGGCTCGCTACGTCGACGACACCCGGCCGCTGTTCGCGAAGATCGAGGCATTCGGGCGCGAGCACCCGATTCGGGCCTTTGGCCCGGCCCACGGCTCGTTCATCCTCGACCCGGACGTGATGATGGAGCTGCTGCCGCGCGGGTTCCGGGAGGCCAACGAGCGTGGGCGGCCCTGAATCGAGCCGCGTCGCAGAGGTCGGGCCGGGCGTCTTCGCCCTGAGCAGCCTCGTCGACCTGGCGCGGCACCAGGTCAGCTGGGTCCCGCCCGGCACCGAGGGGTACGACCCCGCGACCTGCTACGTGATCCAGTCCGACGGTGAGTCGCAGCTGATCGATACCGGGCTGCGGGCCCACCAGGCGGCCGTGCTCTCTCAGCTGCGGCGGCTGGCCCCCCTCCCCCGACCCGTCCACGCGGCGTTCACCCGGGTCGAGCCCGACTGCCTCGGCAACCTCGACCAGGTGGCCGAAACCGTCCACCTGGTGCGCCTCTCGAGCCAGACCAACGTGATCCCCCTCGACTACCTGGGCCCGCTCTCGAGCGGGTACCCGGAGGTTCGAATCGAGAACGGGCTGCACCCCGGCGACCGCATCACGTTCGGCGCCGGCCGGACGCTGCTGGTCGTGGAACCGGCGGTTCGCACGCTTCCGACGCTCTGGTACTTCGACGCGGATTCCGGTGCGCTCTTCACCTCGGACTTCTTCACCGACCTGCACGTGGTGGGAGCGACCTGGGACGGGCCGGCCGGCGACGTCGAGACAATCCGCCGGCACCTGCTGTCCAAGTTCGACTGGCTGGCGGCGGCGGACACCACCCGCGCCGTCGCGCGGCTGGACGCGGTCTTCGATCAGCTTCCGGTCAGTGCGATCGCCCCCGCGCACGGCAGGTGGACGGTGGGTCGGGACGCGGTGCGCGAGAGATACCGGCTGGCCCGGGAGGCTCTGTGCAGCGTCGGTACATCACGATGAGACTCCTCGACCTGACCAAGTCCCGTCGTGACGGGCTGTTTTCCCAGCATCTTCCTCTGGGACTTGGTGTCAAGCGGCGCGAGGCGATCGAGGAACGCGAGGTCGACATCACCAGGCTCGAGGTGTGTGTGTCCGGGCGCCGTCGCGTTCGGGGCTGAGGTGGATGCCTGATGCAGTGCGTATTATTGTCATACATGGGACACCAGCTGTGCGGTCGTATGTGTGAAGCGGTCGGCTTCGGCGACGGCGACCAGACGTCTGCGGCGATCGTCTGATGATCGTCCGGAACCGCCGGCCCACCGTGATCGCTGCACCGCTTCGTAAGCAGGTCATCGAGGAGTTGCGGAGCGCGATCATATCCTTTGAGTACCTTCCCGACCAGCGGCTCATCGAACGCGATCTGTGCGAGCGATTCGACGTCAGCCGCACCGTGATTCGCGAGGCCCTCCGCGGCCTCGAGGCGGAAGGTCTGGTTGGCCTGGTACCCAACCGCGGACCGGTGGTCTCCTCGGTGTCAAGGGTGGAGGCGGGGAACCTCTACGAAGTCCGCGAGGCGCTGGAGTCCCTGGCGGCGCGCTGCTGTGCGATGCGGGCGACGCCGGCGCAGAAGCGGAAGCTGGCGCGGGCCTTGAAGCAGGTCGGTCTCTCGTTCGCAAAGCGTGAGCTGCCAGGGGAGCTGACCGCCAAGGACGATTTCTACCGCGTGCTCTGCGAGGGGGCCGCCAACCCCGTCATCGCGTCGACGCTGCGGAGCATCACGTTCCGCGTGCAGATGCTGCGCGGCGTCTCTTTGCGTACGCCGGGTCGCGCCCAGGAGTCGCTTGCCGAACTCACGAATCTGGTCAAGGCGATCGAGGAGGGGGATGCCGACGCGGCCGCCGCGTACGCCGCCGAGCATGTCCGCAATGCGGGGGCGGCGGCCTTCCAGCAGCTGAGCCTGGTCGAGGAGGAGCAGGTGCGAGGGCAGGCGGCGGCGGAGTGAACAGTCCGTCCGCGGTCGGCTTCATCGGGGTCGGCGCCATGGGAACGCCGATGATCCAGCGGCTCGCGAACCACGGTTTCGGCGTGCGCGCGTACGACGTCGAACCCGCTCGCGTGTCGGCCCTCGAACCGCTCGCCGGCATCCGAGCCGCGCCCACCATTCGGGACGTCGGCGACTGCTCTCTCGTCATCTGCATGCTGCCGTCGAGCGTGGCGGTCCTCGAAGTCGTCGAAGGCCCCGGCGGCTTGCTGAGTGAACTCCGCCCCGGCTCGCTCATCGTCGACATGGGATCCTCCGACCCGGCGCAGACGATCAGGCTCGCGGGCGTCGCGAAAGCCGCCGGGTGCGAGGTGGTGGACGCGCCGGTGTCGGGCGGCGTGGCGGGCGCTCGGGCTGGAACGCTTTCGGTGATGTTCGGCGGCACCGAGACCGAGCTGGTCCGCTGCCGGCCGGTGCTGGAGGCTCTGGGGGGGAGCATCGTTCACGTGGGGGGAGTGGGCTCCGGCCATGCCATGAAGGCGCTCAACAACCTCCTGTCGGCGATCGGCCAGGCGGCGGCGACAGAGGTGATCGAAGTCGGGGAGCGGTTCGGTCTGGACCCTCACGTGATGGTCGACGTGCTCAATCAATCCTCGGGCCAGAACAACGCCACGTCGACCAAGTACACACAGTTCGTCCTCAGCGGCACCTTTGATTCCGGCTTCCGTATGCAGCTGATGCTGAAGGATGTGCGGACCGCCGTCGAGATGGGCCATCTCAAAGGTGTCGCGATGCCGCTCGGCGAGGTTGCGCTGGGGCTCTGGGAGGGGGCGGCGGCGGCGCTGCCGTCAGGGGCGGACCAGACCGAGCTCGCTCGCTGGGCGCGTACCAGGCCGGCGACCGCGGACGCGTAGCGACTGTCACCGCGGCGATCCGCGGCACACCGATCGGTGAGGGAGGAAACAGCACTGGATGTCTGAAGAGCAGGAATACATCGACGACATGGTTCGCCGCCGTGGCTATGTGCTTGATTACCACAAGTACCTGGCCAACGCGGACTACCCGGTGCTGACCAGGTTCAACTCACTGATTGACGCTGTCTACCTGAAGCAGCGCAGCCTCGACCGGCGTACGAAGGAGCTGATCTTCATCGTCAGCCTGACTGCGATGCGGGCGACCAAGCACCACATCAAGAGCCATATCAAGGTCGCGCTGGACCTCGGAGTGACACCGCGGGAGATCCTCGAAGCGATGGAGATCACGCTTCCCGAGGCGGGTGTGGTCGCGTTTCAGGACGGGTTCGAGGCATGGTGCGAAGCGGTCGGAGCCGAGGCTCTCGAACCCAGCCCCGACGCGCTGAGACCGATCGAGTCCTGACCGTCTGGGCTGGCTCATGAACGAGCAACTGGTCGCCGCCCGTGCCGCCGATGGCCTTCTCCTCTCGGGCGTCGAGATCCGGCCGGGGCCGAGGCCTCACGCGGTCGTGGTCTGGATCCACGGCTTCGGAGTCACCTACGACCTGCCCCCGACGGTTCGGGTCGGGCGGCTGCTGGCGGCCGCCGGCGTCGGCTTCGTGGCCGGGAATCTCCGCGGCCACGACGGCGGGGCGACCGGGTGGCGGCTTCGCCCGGGCGGCACCGAACTGGTGCGTATCGGCAGCTGGTGGGAGGTTTTCGAGGAGTCCGCGCAGGATGTCGGGGCCTGGGTGGACCATGCTCGCGGGCTCGGCGCGCCTCGCATCGTCCTGGCCGGCCACAGCTTCGGCGCGCTCCGCGCCGTGTACTACCTGAGCGAGGTCGGCGACGCCGGCGTCGACGGAGTGGTCCTGGCCTCCCCGAGCTTCGGGTTGCGAAGGCTCGACGCGGGGACCGCCCGGGAGGCGGGGGCCCTCGTCGACGCCGGGCGTGGGGAGGAGCTGTTGCCCGCGGGAAGCTGGCCCGGGGGGTTCGGTACCACCACCGTGAGCGCACAGACCTATGCCAGCTGGTGGCGGGTGGCGCCGGGCTTCTTCACCCACGCGCCCAACCGCTTCGGGGCCATTCGAAGCCCGGTGCTCGCGTACTTCGGAGACCGCGGAGACGTGGGCGGTCGCGACGACCTGGAGTGGATCGCCGCCCAGGCGACCGGAGCGCCGAGCGTGACGAGCCGCCTGCTGCCCGGGGTGACCCACGGGTACGAGGGCGGAGAGCAGGCGGTCGCAGGCGCGATCGCCGGCTGGATCAGGGACTGCGGAACGAGCGGTCGCAGGGCGCGACGTCGTGGCGAAGACGAGAAGGAGGAGGTCAATGCCGGTCAGCAACGCGGAGGCTAAGGTCTGGGCGCGGGAGCACGTGAGGGGGCTCTGGACCACGCCCATGATCCCGATGAACGACGACGGGTCCATCGATCACGACGGGATTCGCCGGAACGTCGACTACATCGTGGCCCTCGACGTCGGGGGAGTCGGCTTCGGGTTCTCCGAGCCCTGGTACCTGACGCTGCGGGAGCGCATGGAGGCATTCCGGGTCTTCGTGGATGCCGTCGCCGGACGGGTGCCCTGCTACGTCCACGCGCTCGACTACAGCGTTCCCGAGACCGTGAACCTGGTCCGCTACTGCGGCGAGATCGGCGCCGACGCGGTGATGCTGTGGGCGCCTCTCGAGTTCACGAAGACGGAGGAGATGGCTGTCGACTGGTACCTCTACGTGGCGAGCCAGGTCGAGGTGCCGATCTTCGCGTACAACACCTACCACTCGGGAATCAACCTGAGCATCCCCGCGATCGAACGCATCGCCGCGGCCGAGAACGTGGTGGCACTGAAGGACGCGGTCAACGACTTCGGGCACACGATCGAGGCGCTGCGAGCGGTGGGCGACCAGATCCTGGTCAGCAACCCGCTCGAGGAATACCTGCCCGCGATGTCGATCTACTCCAGCCAGCAGGTGATGCTCGGAACCACCTCCGTTTTCCTCATGCAGAGCCCGCACCGGCAGCCGATCAACGAGTACATGGCCTCGCTCGAGCGCGGTGACCTGGCCGGGGCCTGGAGCCAGTACTACGCGCTGAAGCCACTGCGCGACCTCTGGTCCTCGATCTACGCCGTGCTCTGGAACCAGGAGGCCGCGCTCCATCCGATCGCGACCATCAAGTACTGGATGGACCTGATGGGGATGCGGGGCGGCACCGTCCGGCCCCCGCTGAAGCCGCTCACCGAAGCGCAGAAGGACGCGTTCCGGGCCCGCCTCGAGGCCACCGGCTGGTACCAGAAGCTCCTCGAGCCGGCCCTGCGCTGAAGGAGAGTGGGAGGACGGGGATGACGGACGAACCACTGGTGCTGGCGGAGCCCTCGGGCCCGCTGCTGTACCTGACGCTGAATCGGCCGTCGCGGGCGAACGCCATGAACGCGGCGCTGCTCGAACAGTTCGACGAGGCGCTGGCGCGGGCCCGTACGGACGATTCGGTGCACGTGGTGGTGGTGCGGGGCGCCGGTCGCGGCTTTTCGGCGGGGTACGACATGGACAAGCCCGCCGACGCCGCCGACGGGCGTCGCGACCCCCTCGCCGAGTATCACCACGACCGGAGCCTGGTCGAACGCTGGCTGTCGGTCTGGGAGTTCCCGAAGGCGGTCATCGCCCAGGTGCACGGCTACTGCATGGGGGGCGCGGTCCAGCTCGCCTACCTCTGCGACCTGACGTACGTGGCGGAGGACACGCGGATCCAGTACGCGGCGATGCGAGCGGGCGGTGGGCTGATTCCGCCCACCTGGGCGCTGGCGCTGGGCCCCAAGCGGACCAAGGAGTTCGGGTTCCTCTCGGCGTCGACGATCAGCGGCGAGGTCGCGGCGAGCTGGGGGTGGGCGAACCGCGCGGTGCCCGGCGCCGAGCTGGCGGACGTGGTGGGCGAGGTGGCGATGAGGATCGCGGCCGAGCCTCCCGGGTTGATCGAGCTCGAGAAGATGGCGATCAACCGCGCCTTCGAGGCGGCGGGGTTCCGCACCACGCTCCTCACCGGCGCACTCAGCAATGCGGTCGGGCACGGGAGCGACGCCAGCGCCGTGATCCACCGGGAGCTGCAGGAGCTGGGGCCGAAGGAGTTCGCCCGGCAGCGCGAGGTGCGCATCCAGGCGCTGCTGGCGGACTGGCGAGAGGGGCGCGGGGACCAGGCATGACCGGGGCCGTGGCGCCAGAGTTGCTCCAGCGGCTGCTCCACCCACCCGCGGTCACGATCATCGGTGCCTCGCCGAACGGGCACCTGACCGAACACCTGCTGGGCAACCTCCAGCGGCGCGCTTTGCGCTTTCACGGGCCGGTCCGTCTCGTGAACCCGAACTACCGCCGCCTGTTCGATCTCCCGTGTGTGGCGGCGCCCGGCGATGTCGACGGCGAGCCCGGTCTGGTGTACCTCCACGTCCGGCCCGACGCCTGCCTGCCCGCCCTCCGGTCGCTGCCCCGATTGCCATCCGGCGTGGTGCTGTTTCCGGACGCGAGTCGCGAGCCCGGCGGCTACGAGGACGAGATCGCCAACTGGGGTCGAGAGCACGGTGTGGGCGTCCTCGGGCCGCAGTCCAACGGCCTGGTCTCGACCGGCGGGCGCCTGCACGGATTGCTGATCCCGGTGGCCGAAGACCTGGAGCCGGGGCCGATCGCCGTGCTCGCCCAGAGCGGTGGCGTGCTGGGCGGCATCGTGAAGCGTTTCGGTGAGCGTGGCGTCGGCATCCACTCCGGCCTCGAGTACGGGACCGAGTGCATGCTGACCGCGCCGGCGCTGGGTCTCGCCCTCCTGGAGCTCCCGCCGGTACGGGCCCTCGCCCTGCACGCCGACGGCGTGTCGTCCCTTCCTGAGCTGGCCCGCCTGCTGGAGCGGGGACAGGCGCTGGGCAAGCCGGTGGTCCTGCTGATCGCCGGCAGCTCGGACGTGGGACAGAGGGCGGCGGCCTCGCACAGTGGGGCGGCGGCGACCCCTCGGCGCGTGCTAAAGGGACTGGCCGACCAGTACGGCGCGCTCCTGGTCGGCAGTCTCGACGAGCTCGCCTGGTCGCTCGAGGCTCTGGAGGAGGTCGAGTTCGAGCGCCCGGCCGGCCCGCGGGTAGCGATCTTCAGCGACTCGGGCGGCTCCGGGATCGTGCTCGCGGACGTCGTGGAGGCCCACGGGGTCCCGGTCCTGGAGCCCGGCCCTGACGTGCGGGCGAAGCTGGGCGGGCGCTTCGGAGGCACGCTCAACCCCTTCGACTTCGGGAGCGCCGAGATGGGGCACCTGACCGCGCAGTCCGACGACGTCCGGACGGTCGCCTCGGACCCGCGCTACGGGATCTTCGCGTTCGCCACCCCGCTCGGCCTGGCGGTCGCCGAGCACTCGGTGCACGTGGAGCAGCTCGACGAGTTCTCGACGACCGTCTCCGCGCTGGGCCGGGTGCCGGTGATCGCCGGCCTGGTCCCGCTGCGGGCGGCCGACCGCCCGCAGGGCCGCCATGCTGTCCTCGCCCTGGGCTCGCTGGAGTCGGCGATCAAGATCCGCGCTCTTTCGCGTTGGGCGGGTTCCGCAAGCCCTGAGCGAGAGGGCGCCGAGCCGGCCGCGGATCGGATGCCGGCTCCGGACCCCGGCGACCGGGAAGAGGAGATCGAGGTTCTGACCGGTGAGCGGGCGGTGCGCGAGCTCGAGTCCCTGCCGCTGACCTGGCCCGCGCAGACCTGGGTCGGTGGCCCCGAGCAGCTCGACCCGCGGGCGATCCCCTTCCCGGTGGTGGTCAAGACGGAGGCGGGACTGGCCCACCGCGCGCGCGAAGGAGGGGTGCTGACGGGCGTCTCGACGGAGCGTGACCTGCGCAACGCCGTCGCCTACCTTCTGGAGCGGTTTGCGGGGCCGGTCTCCGTGTCCGAGCAGGTGACGCACGAGGATGAGCTTCTTCCTGGGGGCGGTGCGCGAGCATGGGTTGACGCTCCTGCTGTTCGGCGCGGGCGGCGAGGAGGCCGAGCGGGCCGAGGTGCGGGTGGCCCCCATCGATGCCGAGGCGGCGCGAGAGCTGGCTCGAGCCCGCGCCCCGGAGCTGTCCGAGCCCCTGGTGACGCTGGTGCTGGAGTTCCAGCGCTGGCTGCTGGCGCGGCCCTGGGTCCGCGCGGTCGACTGCAACCCGATCGTGCCTCGGAAGGGCCGGCTGGTCGCCCTCGATGTGAAGATTCACGGCACCCCGCCCAAATGACCGTCGTCGATGCGCACCTCCACATCTGGAACCCGGAATCGCCATCGACGCCGTGGCGAGCAGGCTGGCGCGAGCACGCTCCTGGGCCCGCCTTCGGGGTCGACGCGGCCCTGACCGCGATGGATGGAGCGGGCGTCGGGCAGGCCCTGCTCGTCCCGGCAGCCTGGGACCGGGACGGCGACCGGCTGGTGGAGGATGCGGTCCGGCGCCATCCCGATCGCTTTCTGGGCCTGGGCACGCTCGCTTCCCGAGACCGCAGATCAGCCCAGGACCTGGCTGCGTGGGCGGCCGGCACCCGGCTGGTCGGCGTGCGGCAGGTGTTTCCGCCGGGAGCGGCCGTCTCCTGGCTGGAGACGGGCGTCATGGACTGGCTGTGGCCGGCGGCCGACGAGGCCCGGCTTCCCGTCTTCGTGTGGGCGCCAGGTCAGCTGGCTTCGCTGGTGCGGGTGCTGGAGCGACATCCGACGCTGATGCTGGTGATCGACCACCTGAACCTGCCGATGACCGGTACGGCATCCCAGGTGGCGGCCGAGGTCCGGGCGCTGACGGGTCTGGCCCGCTTTCCGCGGGCAGCCGTCAAGGCGTCGGCGCTGCCCTGTCTCGCCTCCGACCCCTATCCCTACCCGTCGCTGCGGCCCCTCGTGCGTCAAGTGGTCGACGCGTTCGGTCCGGAGCGGGTCTTCTGGGGGACGGACCTGGCGCGGCTTCCCTGCACCTACCGGGAGGCGGTGGCCATGTTCGCGGAGGATCCGACGCTCTCGACTCGCGAGCGCGAGCAGGTCCTGGGTGACGCGCTGCGCCGCTGGCTGGAGGAGGCCCGGTGACCTCCTCGGACCGGGGCCTGGCGATCGTGTTCGGGGCGTCGAGCGGCATCGGCCGTGCGGCAGCCGAGGCCCTCCGCGGGAGCCGGCGGTACGACGCCCTCCTCACCGTCGACATCGCGCCCGCCCCGGGAGTCGGGGAGCGCGAGCACCTGCGCGCCGATCTGTCGGTGGAACGCGAGCGCACCCGGGTGATCGATGCTGTGCTCGCGGTGCCCGAGCGGATCGCGGCTCTGGTGTGGTCGGTGGGGGTGGTCGAGCCCGCGCCCCCGGGGGTGGCGAGATGGCCGCTCTGGCGGGAGATCGTCGAGGTCGACCTGATGGCCGCCGCCCATGTGCTCTGTGCGCTCCACGACCGCGTCGTCGTCGACGCGGCGGCGGTCGTGGTGGTGGACAGCACCGCCGCCGACGTGGGCTCCGCCACCTCTCCGCCCTACGCCGCCGCGAAGGCGGGTTGCCGCGCCCTCAGCCGTTCCCTCGCGGTTCTCACGGGAATGAGCGGCGCGCGTTACAACAGTCTGGCGCCGGGACCGATCGAGACGCCCCTCGGCGCCCGGCTCGCGGAACGTATGGGGACCACCCAGCGTGTCTTCAGCGACCGCACGATCGCCAAACGGCCGGGAAGTCCGGCTGAGGTCGCCTCGGCGGTGGAGTACCTGTGCAGCCCGGCCGCCTCCTATGTCAACGGCACGGTGCTGGTTGTCGACGGGGGCTACCTGGCTGGATGATCACCTTTACGCGCCACCGCACCCGTTCGTAATACGATATGACCGTCGGAGAGGCGGCTCGTAGGGAGGGGCGATGGGCGGGAAGAGCGACGAGACGGAGTCCGTGGCGGGCGAGCGGGACCTGCTCACGATCGCCGATTACGAGGCGCGGGCGCGGGAGGTCCTGCCCCGCCCGCTGTTCGACGTGCTGTTCGGGTGGTTCGGCGCCCCCGGGTTCGAGGGGAACACGCACAGCATGGAGGCGCTCGCGGCGACCCGGCTACGGCCACGCGTGATGGTCGGGGTCGAGGAGCGCAAGCTGTCGACGACGGTCCTCGGGCAGCCGATCAGCGTCCCGGTCCTGATCGCCCCCGCCGGCTATCACCAGCGGTCGCATCCGGAGGGTGAGCTGGCGACGGCACGGGCCGCGGCCGCGGCCGGCACCGTGTTCACGGTCTCGACCGCCTCGACCTACAGCATCGAGGAGGTACGCGAGGTCTCCGGCGGGCCGCTCTGGTTCCAGCTCTACTTCTTTCGAGATCGCGCGATCAACCGTCATCTGATCGAGCGCGCCGCGGCGGCGGGATACCGGGCGCTGATGATCACCGTGGATTCGCTCGGCCGCAGCCGGGAGCGGGAGACTCGCTTCGACTTCACTCGCCACACCGAGCACCGCACGATTCGGACCATCGACCCCGCGCGGGTGCTGCGGAACTTCCAGCAGATCGACGCCACCTACCTCAGTGATGGCGTCAACTACCACATGAACTTCGACCGCGCGTTCACCTGGGACGACCTGGCGTGGGTTCGCTCGGTGACGTCGCTTCCTATCGTGATCAAGGGTATCCAGACGGCCGAGGACGCCGCGCTGGCCCGGGTGCACGGCGTGGACGCGGTGGTGGTGTCGAATCACGGCGGCCATGCGCTCCCTGACTCGCGCGGCACGCTGGAGGCGCTGCCGGAGGTGGTCGAGGCGGTGGGCTCAGAGCTCGAGGTGTACGTCGACGGGGGCTTCCGGCGGGGCCCGGACGTGCTCAAGGCGCTGGCGGTGGGAGCCAGGGCGGTGCTCATCGGCCGGCCCGTTTTCTGGGGGCTCGCGATCGACGGCGAGCAGGGCGTACGAGACGTCCTCGACATCTATCGAGACGAGCTGGATGGTGCCATGACGCTGTGCGGGGTGAGGGACGTCGAGCAGGTGGACCCCGCGCTGGTGGTCCTGCCGCCTTCGGGCCGGCGCCTGACCGCCGGCACCGCGGTCGCCGCGCAGCTGCTGGTGCTCGCCGAGCTGGTGGACCGGGGGCGCCTGTCCGACGACGAGTACCGCCGGGCGAAGGACGCGGTCCTGGACGGGTACCGCGCGGGGGTGATCGCGTGAGCGCTGAACAACGGGTCGCGATCGTCACGGGCGCGGCGCGCGGGCTCGGCCGGGCCATGGCCCTGGGACTTCTCGAGTCAGGCCTCGCTGTGGTCGCGGTGTGCCGGCCCCGATCCGGGGGCGAGGAGGCGGTTCCTCCCTTCCCTGAAGGGCGTTGGGTCCGTGTCGACGGGGACGTCACCAATCCGGAGGACTGCGCACGTGCGGTATCCACCGCGCAGGCGGCGTTCGGCCGTGTCGACGTGCTCGTCAACAACGCCGCCATCGCGCATGACCCCTTCCCGAAGGTCCACGACACGGATTTCGTGGACGTCGAACCCGAGGTGTGGCGGCGGATCGTCGACGTCAACGTCACCGGACCGTTCCTGATGGCTCGCGCGGTGGTTCCGCACCTCGTCGCGCAGGGATGGGGTCGCGTCGTCAACCTCTCGACGAGCCGCTTCACGATGCTGATGGCGGGCGTGCTCCCCTACGGGCCGACCAAGGCGGCGTTGGGCGCGATGACGGTCGGGTGGTCGGCACACCTCGCCGGGACCGGTGTGACCGTGAACGAGGTGCTCCCCGGCGGACCGGCGGGACAAAACGAGGCCCCCAAGCACTGGCGCCGCCCCGGACAGCGATCCTGGCCGGCGGGGGTGATGGTGCCTCCTGTCCGCTGGCTGGCGTCGGAGGCCTCGGACGGCGTCACCGGGAGGCGGTTCGTGGCGCGCCTCTGGGACCCGTCGCTGCCCGACGCCGAGGCCGCGGCGGCGTCGGGCTTCCCCGCCGGCCTGCCGCTCAACGAGGAGGACTACTCGCGCGAGCCCGACGCTTGAGGCCGTTTCTGCACATTCCGGTCTTTCCGGGTCGGAGATAGCCACGGTTTCTGCAGAAACGACCTGATCCACGGAATCGGGCTCAGCGCCCGCTCAGCTGCCTGACCACGGGAGCGAACGCCTCCAGATCGTTGTTCCCGACCACGGTCCAGTAGCTGATCCCCCAGCGCTCGCGGCGGGCGACCAGGTCCCGCGACATCTCGTCGATGGTGCCGACCAGGAAGTGCGGCGAGGACAGGATGTCTTCCGCACTCAGCCCGTTGGGCGCACCAATCTCGGCCGCCGCCGCCTCCCGGTCCTCCGAGACCTGGGTTCGCAGCAGGAGCGCGTGCAGCTCGAGGTCGGCAAAGCGATCGCCGGCCGCCTCGCGCACCCAGGCGATCCGCTCGTCGACGCGCCGGTCGGGGCGTGCGCCCCCCTCCGTCTCCTGAGACCACGAGGCCTGGACGCCGACCTCGAGCTTGCGGTGGATGCTGACGATGTCGGCCTGCCTGGCGGCCAGCGAGAGGATCTTCCTACCCCCGCCGCCGATGAGCAGCGGGAGCCTCGGCTGCCGCGGTTTGGGCCAGGGTGCGCCGCCGTCGACCGAATAGTGCCGGCCCTGGAAGCGGACCGGCTCACCCGCGAAGACCTGGCGGAGGATCTGGACCGCTTCTTCCAATCGCTCGATCCGGGTCGAGGCGAGGTCGCGGGGGAGCCCCATCGCGTGATAGTCGGGGAGGTCCCAGCCGGCGCCGACCCCGAGCTCGAGATGGCCGTCGGTGAGGACGTCCGCGGTGACCGCCTCGCGCGCCAGCAGTGCGGGGCGCCAGAAGTCGTTGTTGAGGACCGCCGTGCCGACGCGGAGCGAGGGCGCCGCCTCCCAGGCCGCGACCAGCGACGACCAGACGCCGCCCGAGGTTCGGAAGTGGTCGGTGACGGTCAGCGCGGAATACCCGGCCGCCTCGATGCGTCGCGCCGCGTCGAGCCAGACGCGCCGCTCCGACATGACCGGAAACATCGTGACCCCGAACCGGAACGGCTTCGTCATGGTCCTCCCTCGTGCCCCTCTCTGGACTTCACGCCTCGCTCGCCTCGGCTACGGCGCCTGATAGTATCGTATTACGGTCGAGCAGCGCCGCCGAGGCCGGCGGCAGGAGGACGTTATCGGGCGATGGCGGTTTTCTCGCTGGTCCACGGCGGACAGCATGGCGCGTGGTGCTTCGAGCGGTTGATCCCGGAGCTGGAGGTTCGTGGGCACCGTGCGATCGCGGTCGATCTGCCGATCGAGGACGCCGACGCCGGCGCCCGAGCCTACGCCGGGGTGGTGGTCACCTCCCTGGCCGAGGTCGACGAACCGGTGGTCGTGGTCGGCCACTCCATGGGCGGACTGGTCATACCCTTGATCGCCGAGCTCCGGCCGGTCCGGCAGCTGGTCTTCCTCTGCGCCGCCGTCCCCGAGCCCGGCCGCAGCCATGTGGACGTGAAGCTGACGGAGGACGGGGAGAGCGTGGCGGGTGGGACGCTCTCGATCTGGGCCCAGCCCGGCGACCGGCACCGGTTTTCACGTGAGCTGGCGCGCGAGCTGTTCTATCACGACTGCGCGCCCGGGCTGCAGGAGTGGGCGCTCGACCGGCTCCGGCTGCAGAGCCGCCGTCCGCTTCGTGAAGTCTCCCCGCTGGCGACCTGGCCGGGGGTCCCGGTCTCGGTGATGACCGCCGGCGAAGATCGCTGCATACCGCCCGCCTCGATTCGCGCCACTGCTCGCCGGCTCTTCCACCAGGAGCCGATCGAGCTTCCGGGCGGCCACCTGGCCGTCCTCTCGCACCCCGCGGAGGTCGCGGAGGCCTTGACGGACCTCGTCGATCCGGTCGAGACGGCGGCTCGGGTCGGCATTCCGATGGGAGGGTGAACCTCGATGACCACGACGGATACAACCGGGGGCGCGGTTGCGGCGGTCGCCGCCGACACGCTGCTGATCGACACCGACGTCCACGAGTACCTGCACTCGGCGACCGAGCTGCTGCCGTACCTCCCGCCCCACTGGCGTCACTACATCACCGACTTCAAATGGGACAAGGGGCGGGTGGCGCAGCACTCGTACGGCACGCCGAATCAGTTCCACGGCACGCGCGGCGAGTGGCAGCTGGCGGACGGCACCATGGGGACCGACCCCGAGCAGATGCGCCGTGTGCTCTTCGAGGAGGAGCACGTGTCGTACGCGGTGCTCAACGGCTTCTTCCATCTCTCGGCGATGCGCGGCAACTACGAATTCGCGGCGGCACTCGCCACTGCCTACAACGATTGGCAGATCGAGCACTGGCTGGAGCTCGACCCGCGGCTGCTGGGCTCGGTCCACGTCGTGGTCCGGGACCCCGCCCAGGCAGCGCGGGAGATCGACCGGGTGGCCCGCCATCCCCAGATCGTCCAGGTCTTCCTGCCGCTGGTCGCGGACACCGAGTACGGGGATCCGGCGTTCCGTCCGATCCTGGAAGCGGCGGTCCGCAACGGACTCGCGCTGTCCTTTCACCATGGCCAGGAGACGAAGACGGTCCTCGGCTATCCGCGCTATTACTTCGAGTGGCACACGCTGGCGCCTCCGCAGGGCACGATGAGTCAGCTCGTCAGCCTCCTGGCGAACGGCGTCTTCGAGTCCTACCCGGAGCTGAAGGCGGTCTTCCTGGAGGCGGGCGTGGCCTGGGTGCCGTGGCTGATGTGGCGTCTGGACCAGCAGTACAAAGAGCATCGGCGGGAGGTGCCCTGGATCCACAAGCTGCCCAGCGATCAGATGCGTGACAACGTGCGCGTGGCGACCCAGCCCATGGGCGACATCACGACCCGGGACTTCCAGACGCTGGTCGAGATGGTTCGCGCGCAGTCCATGTTCGTGTTCGCGAGCGATTTCCCGCACTACGACGCCGACTCGGCGTCCAGCGTGCTGCCTGCGAGCGGGCTCCCGGACGACCTCCGGCAGAGGGTGCGGTATCGGAACGCGCTCGACACGTATCCGCGGATCCCGGCGATGGTGCGATGAGGCACCGGGTCTGTTCCATCGACGAGCTGGAACCTGGCAGCACACGCTCCGTCCTGGTCGAGCGGGTGGCGATCGCTTTGATCCGAACTCCGGACGGAAACGTGTACGCGCTCCGTGACACCTGCTCGCACTGGGGGGCGCCGCTCTCGCGGGGGAAGATCCAGGAGCTGGTGGACGGCACGGGGCCGGGCGAGTACGAGACGGCACCCGGACGCTACCTGCTGCAGTGCCCCTGGCACGGATACGAGTTCGACGTCGCCGACGGCCGCTGCCCGGCGGATCCCGTACACGCGCGTGTCCGCTCGTATCCGGTGAACGTGGAGGAGGACGGCTCGGTCGTCGTCGAGCGCTGAGGGTGGCGGCGTTCCTGACCGAGGGGGAGCGGGCGGCGCTGGCTGCCCTGGTCGAGCGGATCTTCCCGGGTGACGAGGAGGGTCCGGGCGCATTCGAGCTGGGGGTCGTCGACTATCTCGACCGGCAGCTCGCGGGACCCTGGGGACAGGGCGGGAGGATGTACCGCGCCGGTCCCCACGAGCGGCCCGACCATCCCGGACACGGCTGGCAATCTCCGTTGACGCCGGCGGAGTCGTACCGCGTGGCTCTGGCGGCGCTGGAGGCGGCGGCGCTGCGAGCCCACGGACGGGAGCTCGCGCGGCTTGCGGACGGTGAGCTCGACGTGCTGCTCGAAGACCTGGCCGCGGGGCGACTCCAGGGCCTCGACGACCCCACGCCCGCGACGTTCTTCGCGATGCTCCGCCAGAACGTGATCGAGGGGCTCTTCGCCGATCCCTCCTACGGCGGCAACCGCGGGCTCGGCGGGTGGCGCTGGCTCGGGTATCCGGGAGTGGCGGCGATGCACGGCGACTACGCGGCGCACGTCGGCCGCCACGGCGAGCCCTACGCACCGGAGCCGCGGGCGCTGCCGTGAGCGGGCGCCGGGACGTGGCCGCCGACGTGGTGCTGGCCGAGGTGGACGCGGTCGTGGTCGGCCTGGGTTGGGCGGGCGCGATCGTGGCCGGCGAGCTGGCGCGGGCGGGCTGGACGGTGGTCGGCCTGGAGCGCGGGCCGGCACGCGAGGCCACGGCGCTCTTCGCCAAACATGACGAGCTCCGGTTCAAGGTCCGCCACGAGCTGATGCAGGACGTCGCGCGGGAGACCTGGACGTTCCGGCACCACCCGCGTGAGGCCGCGCTCCCGGTGCGCCGTCTCGGAGCGTTCCTCCCCGGGACCGGGGTGGGGGGCTCGGCGCTGCACTACGGCGGCTCGCTGGTCCGGTTTCCACCGTGGGAGTTCGAGCTCCCCAGCCGGACCCGGGCGCGATACGGCGCGGCCGCGCTGCCCGCCGACGCGACGGTCGAGGACTGGGGGATCGCCTACCGGGACCTCGAGCCCGACTACGTCCGCTTCGAGCGGAGCGCCGGCGTCAGCGGTGAGGTGGGAGAGAATCCCTTCGACGGTCCACGCAGTGCCGCCTTCCCGCAGGCGCCGCCGATCCTCGGCGAGGCGACCACCTGCTTCGGCGAGGCGGCCCGCTCGCTCGGCCTCCACCCCTATCCGATGCCGCTGGCGCTGCGGTCCGGTGAGATCGCGCCGCCGGGTGGCCCTCCCGGCCGGTGCACCTACTGCGGCGACTGCACCTATCACCCGTGCGCCGTCGCCGCGCGCGCCGACCCCACCACGACCGTGCTGCCGCTCGGCCAGGCGACGGGGCGGCTGGAGGTGCGTCCCCTGGCTCAGGTCCGGCGCGTGGTGCACGAGCGCGGCCGGGCCCGGGCGGTCCGCTACCAGACGCTCGACGGCACCGTGGTCGAGCAGCCGGCGCGGGTGGTGGTGCTCGCCGCCTACACGTTCGGCAACGTCCGGCTGCTGCTGCTCTCCGGCCTCGGCGAGCCCTACGACCCGGCGACCGGGAGCGGTCAGGTGGGCCGGAACTACGCCTACAACGTGCACGCGCGGGGAACCGCGTTCTTCGCCGGGCGCCGCTTCAAGAACTACATGGCCGCCGGCGCCGGCGGCTACGGGGTCGCCGACTTTGCGGCCGACAACTTCGACCACACCGGGCTCGGCTTCATCGGTGGCGCCCATCTTCAGGTCGCGCCGGGCGCGCCGCCGATCACGACCCTCACGGTTCCTCCCGGCACGCCCAGCTGGGGCTCCGGTTGGCGTCGCGCGATCCGGGAGTGGTACGACCGTTCACTGACCGTGTCCGCGGTAGGGAGCGTGCTCGCGTATCGGGACACCTGCCTGGATCTCGACCCGAGGTACCTCGACGTCTGGGGTGACCCGCTGCTGCGCATCACCTTCGACTGGCACCCGAACGAGCTGGCGATCGCGGCCTACGCGGCGGAGCGGATCACCGAGATCCTGCACGCGATGCGGCCCGACCGGATCGCGGTCCAGGCCGACAGCGGTCACTTCGACGTCGTCCCCTACCAGGGGACGCACAACACGGGAGGCGCGATCATGGGCGCCGGGCCGGGACGGTCGGTGGTGGATCCCGACCTCCGGCTCTGGGATGCCGAGAACGTCTGGGTGGTGGGGGGCTCCGCGTTTCCGCAGAACGGCACCCCGGGTCCGACTGCCACGATCGGCGCGCTCGCCTATCGGGCCGCCCGCGCGATCCTCGAGAGAAGCTCTCATGAACCGTGTTCGCTGCCCATCTCATCTACGCCGGACCTGACCGGCCACCGCAGGAGACTCCGCATGACAGATCCCCGCCTGGACCACCTCGGTGTCGTGGTGGCCGACCTCGACGCAGCCAAGACCCTGTTCGGGAGTGCGCTCGGCCTGCCGTTGTTGCGTGAGGTCCCGGCGGCGGACGGTAAGCCGCCGATCGCGTTCTTCGCTCTCGGCGACGTCGAGCTCGAGGTGTACGAGCGCCGCGACCTGCGCTTTCCGGATTCGTCCGGGACCGAGGTGGCCGGCTACGTCGAGCACGTCGCGGTTGCGGTTGAAGACCTGGATCGGACGCTGGGGGACCTCCAGGCGTCCGGTGTCGACCTCGACCCCGTGCGCACCGGACGCGTCGGCCGCAGTGCCCGCACTCGCCGGCAGAGCTCGTCGGGTGTCGTCCTCCAGGTGGTCCAGGCCCCCGACCCGGCCTAGCGCAGTAAGGCAGAGTGTCCACACTCCGCCGCTACCGGGCGCGGGGTAGGGTCGGAGTGTCCGCACTCCGGCGTTACCGGGCGACCGGGCGCAGCACCTGGTCTCAGGGGTCGGACGCCGGCTCCTGCGCCGCTGCGATGTCGGCCGCCAGCCGGTCCCGGTCGAGCGCGGGAAAGGGGGGAGGGCGGTGCTCGCGCAGACCGCGGAGGGCCTCGGTGACCTCGCCCGACCGCAGGGTCCGGTCGACCAGGCGGTCCGACTCGACCAGCGACCGCTCCGAAGTAGCGCTCGCGTGGGCGGCCAGCTGCCACTTGACGAGTGCGATCGCGTGCGGCGACGCTTCCGCGAGGCGCCCGGCGTAGGCGCAGGCCTCGGGGAGCAGGTCGGCCGCCGGCAGGACTCGATCGACAAGGCCCATCACTCGCGCCTCGCCGGCGTCGACGGTGCGGGAGCAGGCGAGGAGGTCGAACGCCGCCGCCGCGCCGATCAGACGCGGCAGCCGCCAGGACAGGCCACCCTCGGCCGGCAGGCCGACCCTGGTGTAGGCCCCGGTGAACGTCGCGGTGGGGGCCGCAAAGCGCAGGTCGCACATCGCGGCGAGCAGCAGGCCGACCCCGGCGCAGGGTCCGTTCACGGCCGCGATGACCGGCTTCGGTGCCGCGAGCAGCTCCGCCGGCCGGCGCCTGCCACCGACCAGGACCGGGTGCTCGGGATCGACCGCACCGAGCAGGTCGAGGTCGGCCCCGGCACAGAAGCCCCGACCGGCGCCGGTCACCACGACCGCCCTCACCGACGGGTCCTCGAACGCCTCGTCGAGGAGCGTGAAGAGCCGGTCCTCCAGCTCCGGTGTCCAGGCGTTGAGACGCCGGGGTCGGTTGAGGGTGAGGACAGCGACCGGACCGTCGGCGCGACCCAGGACAGCCCCGGCGTCGCTCCCGTTCACCGATCGACCGCGATCAGGCTGTCGACCGTCACCGCGCCCCACGGCCCCGCGATGACCGGGTTCAGGTCGAGCTCCACGACGCGCTCGTCCGGTGCGCCGGCGAGCGCCGCGACCGCGAGGATGGTGCGCACCAGCGCGGCGCGGTCGACGGCGGGAGCTCCCCGCGCACCGTCGAGCACCGCTGAGCCGCGGAGCTCGGCGAGCATCTCCCAGGCGTCGGCCTCGGTCAGCGGCAGCGGGCGCACGCTGACATCGGGGTCCACCTCGGCCAGGACCCCGCCGATCCCTACCAGCACGGCGGGCCCGAGCGTCGGATCGCGCATCACCCCCACCACCATCTCGACGCCGCCCGCGAGCTGCCGCTGGAGGAGCACCGGCGCGGCCGCCGCCCCGGGATCGAGGGCGGCCGCCCGCTCGCGAAGCTGCAGCACGACGTCCCGGAGCTGGTCCGCCGTCTGCACGCCGAGCCGGACCAGGCCCGCGTCCGACTTGTGGGGGAGCGACGGCAGGGGGAGCTTCACGGCGAGGGGGAAGCCGAGGTCGGTGGCCGCGGCCAGGGCCTCCTCCACGCTCGTCACCAGCCTCTCGGGGACCAGCTCGAGACCGTACCGGCGCAGCAGCTCGCTCGACTCGGCCGCATCGAGCAGACGTCCCGGGCCGCTCACCGGGGGCACCGGCTCGGGCACCAGGTCGAGCCCGTCGCGGGATCCGATCACCGTCTCCCGGCGGTCGCGCTCGAAGAGTCCGGCGAGCGCCGAGAAGCAGCCCCGGAAGCTGCGAAAGATCGGGACCCCGCTGGCCACCAGGTCCGAGTAGGCGGGCGTCTCCATAAGCCAGCTGTTCCAGGTCAGCACGACCGGCTGCGGCGCGTGCCCGAGGTGGTCGAGGATGTCTCCCGCGTAGTCGTCGGTGAGGCCCGGGATCACGCCGGTCAGCGCGCACACCAGGAGGTCGACGGCGGGATCGGCGGCGATGAGCTCGAAGATCCGCCGCCGCTCGGCCTCGGTCCCGGTCCGGTAGAGGTTCCCGTTGTCGACCGGGTTGGCGACCCCCAGGTAGGGCGGAAGGATCTCGTGCAGCGCGGCCTGCGTGCGGGGCGCGAGCGCGGGCACCGGGATGCCGCGGGACTCCGCGTGGTCCGCCATCAGCGCCAGCGCGCCCCCCGAGATGCCGTACAGCGCGACCCCGGTCCCCCGTGGGTGAGGGCGCAGCTTGGCGTAGAGCGCGGCGGTCTCGATCAGCTCGTCGACGTCGTCCACGCGGACCACCCCGTACTGGCGGAAGAGCCCGTCGATGACCTGGTCGGATCCGGTCAGATGCGCGGTGTGCGACGACGCCATCTGGGTCGCGGCCTGGTTGCGGCCGACCTTGATGACGACCACCGGCTTGCCCTCGTGGTTGGCGGCGGCGAGCGCCCGCCGGAGCTTGGCGCCGTCACGGAAGCCTTCCAGATAGCAGGCGATGACCGCGGTGTCGGGGTCGGCGGCGAAGTACTCGACGAAGTCGGCGACGTCGAGATCGGCTTCGTTGCCGGTCGGGATCCACCGCGAGAACGCGACACCGTGGCGGTCCGACTGCGCGATCACACGGCCCATGTGCCCGCTCTGCGTGATGAGGCCGATGCGACCGATCCGCCCGTTCGCGGGCGGCGGCATCGGATCGAACGCGTTCAGATTCACGTTGGGGCCCATCACCCGCATGCCGTACCGGCGTGCGATCACGACCAGGTCCTGCTCCACGCGCAGCCCTTCGCCGCCCATCTCGCCGAACCCGGAGCCGGTCACCACCAGGCTCCGGAGCCCCCTGCGGCCGCAGGCTTCGGCCGCCTCCGTCACCTCGGTCACGGGAAGGCTCAGGACGGCGAGGTCGAGGGGGCCGGCGATGCTGTCCAGCGAGGAGTGGACCGGCATGCCCCCGAACGTCCCCCCCGCCGGGGAGACGAGGTGAAACCGGCCGTCCCACCGCCGGTGCAGGGGGGCCAGGAAGACCTCGGCTCGCGAACCGTCCGGGAGCCGGCCCCAGAGGACGACGCCCACCGGGTCGAACAGCCGCCGCAGATCCTCGCGCGCCTGCACGCTCACCTCCCGGACGGGTTCGCAAAGGGGACCGGAAGCAGCTCCACCGTGCTCGGGTCCAGGTCGGCCAGCGTCGTTCTGCCGAGCTGCGTCATCGTCGTCTCCAGCTCCTTGCGAAAGATCTCCAGCACCTGCCGCACTCCGTCCTCGCCGCCCACCGCGAGACCCCACCAGAAGGGCCGTGCGATGAGACAGGCGCGGGCCCCCAGCGCGATCGCTCTCACGAGATCGCCGCCGGTACGCACACCGCCGTCGAGGAAGACCTCGCGACCCCGGCGGGCGGCCACCTCCACCAGCCGTGGCAGGACGTGCAGCGACGGGGGCGCCCCCTCCAGCACCCGACCGCCGTGGTTGGAGCAGATGATCGCGTCGGCGCCCGCGTCGAACGCGCGCTCCGCGTCCGCCGGCGTGAGCACGCCCTTGACCACCAGCGGCCCCTGCCAGGATTCCCGCAGCCACCCGATCTCGTCCCAGGTGGCCCGCGGGTCCATGCGCCGCTGGATCACCGCCGGGCTCTTGAACAGCGACACGCCGAGGTTGCGTCCACCGCCGTCCAGATGGACGGCGCGGATCGCCGGGGCGCGCAGATACGCCGCCAGCCAGCGCGGGTGCGCGGCGGTGTTGAGCGCGGTTCGCAGGTCGACGCGGGGCGGATCCGCGGTGAGCCCGTTTCGGATGTCCCGGTACTTGCGCGATCCGGGCGACTTGGAGTCGATGGTCACGCAGAGCGCGTGGTAGCCCGCATCCCGGGCCCGGACCAGGAGCCGGCGGGTCCACTCCCGCCCCTCCCAGAGGTAGATCTGAAACCAGCGCAGCCCGTCGCCGCCGGCGCGCGCCACGTCTTCCAGGGTCTGGCTGGCGCCGACGCTGAGGGCGTATCCGGCGCCCGTCGCGGCTGCCGCCCGCGCGGCTGCCAGCTCTCCCTCGGGGTGAACCAGCCGCTGCATGCCCGAGGGTCCCAGCAACAGTGGCAGCGACACGCGCTGCCCGAGGACGGTGGTGCTCAGGTCGCGGCCGGTCAGGTCGGTCAGCAGGCGCGGAACGAGCGCGTAGCGCCGGAACGCGTCCTCGTTCGCGCGCCGGGTCAGCTCGTGGCCGGCCGCACCGTCGACGAAGTCGAAGATCACTCGTGGGAGCCGGCGCTGGGCGGCGCGCCGGAAGTCTTCGGTGGACGCCAGTCTCTCGAATGTGCGCCGTCGAGCGGCGCCGTGTGCCACCACCGCCGGCCCGGTGCCCGCCAGCATCTGCCCGGGGGCGCTCATGTCCGCTCTCGCAAGAGACGGACCCGCCGATCGACGTGGGCCGCGTTCAGGTCGTCCACCGACCCGGCACCGAGGAGCGCGAGCGTGCGGCCGAGGTCCTCCACCAGCGAGGACAGGAAGTCCGCCACGCCGCGGCGGCCGTTCACCGCCAGTGCCCACATCACCGCCTTGCCCAGGCCCACCGCGCCGGCTCCCAGCGCCAGCGCCAGCGCGACGTCGGTCGCGGTCCGGACGCCTCCGTCGAGCAGCACCGCCGCTCGCCCGGCGACCGCTTCCACCACCTCCGGGAAGGACGTCGATCGTGCCCCCGGCGTGATCCAGCTGGCGACCGCCGTGGTTGGAGATCACGATTGCGTCGACGCCGGCCTCGACCGCCAACCGGGCATCCTCGGCGGTCATCACCCCCTTCAGGATCACGGGCAGCGACGAGCGCTCGCGCAGCCACTCGAGGTCGCTCCAGGAGACCGCGCTGGCGTAGATCGCGGGGTTGGCGAAACCGCCCCGGGTACGCTCCTCGGACGCCACCGGGAGGCCGGTGCCGTGACGCAGGTTGCGGCGTCGCAACGCCGGGACGGGAACGTCGGCCGTGAGGCAGACCGCCCGGTAGCCGAGCGCCTCGGCGCGGGCGACCAGGTCCGCCGCCTGCGCGCGATCGGAGAGATAGACCTGGCAGACCAGAGCCTGACCGGGCAGCTCCAGGGTCGGCACCGAGCTCGCCGAGACCATGTAGCAGCAGCCGGCGTCGCCGGCCCCGGCGGCTGCTTCCGCCACGCCGTCGGGACGGACCAGCTCGTGGGCAGGACCTCCCATCGGGGACACGAAGAGTGGTGCCCGCAGCTCCATCCCGAGCAGCGTGCGCTCGGTGTGGACCTCCGACACCCCGGTCAGGATGCGCGGTCGCAGGCGGAGGCTCCGGAAGCCCTCGCGGTTCGCGGCCAGCGTCAGCTCCTGACCCGCCCCGCCCGCTACGTAGTCGTAGACGGCCGGGGTCAGCTGCAGGGCCGCCCGCTGCTCCAGCTCGTCGGCGCTCAGCCAGGGCTGCGAGCTCACGCGTCCCCCCAACGAAACCCGCGATCCGTCCGGTGGACGCGGACCGGCCCGCCGAACGGGGCGTGCGCCCAGACGATCAGCGCGCCGCAGCCGGCCGCGTCGTCGAGGACGCGCTGCCGGGAATCCCCGAGCGCCTGTGCGTCCCCGCCGTCGAGGACCCAGTCCGCGTGCTCCAGCTCCAGCCGGTGGTGGAAAAGGTCGCCGGCCCAGTAGAGAACCTCGCCACGGGACTCGATCCGGACCGCCAGATGGCCGGGCGTCTCACCCGGAGTACGGAGCAGCCGCAGGCCGGGCGCAAGCTCCAGATCGCCGTCCACGAGGTCCAGAAGGCCGCCGGCGGCGGCCGGGCGCAAAACCTCGCGCATCCGCTCCCCGTAGGCGGCCCGCGCCTCCCATTCGGCGCGGGCGACCAGATGCCTCGCCGCCGGATAGAGCAGCGCGCCGCCGTCGTCAGCGACCCCGGCCACGTGGTCGTGGTGACCGTGCGTGAGCACCAGGTGCGAGACCTCCCCGGGCCTCAGACCCAGTGCCTCCAGCGCCGCCGCCACGTCGAGGAGACGCTCGGCGTCGCCGTAGCGGGACGCCAGCTCCGGCGTCACGCGGCCGGGGTCGATGACGAGGGAGAGCGACCCGATCGCGACGTGCGCCGAGGTGCAGTCGAGGGGCAGGCGAGCATCTGCGTCGGCCTCCGGCGCCGCGGCGCGCAGCTGCGCGTCGGACACCGCGTAGGGCGGCCGGACACGCCAGCCGTGGACGTGGGTCAGGAGCGTGACGGTGGCGTCGCCGACCGGGATCTGGCGCACCGCCCGGGCGGACACGCCGGGGTCCCCGGTCACCCGACCCGCTCGCGAAACAGCTCGGCGGCGCGCTCCGCGATCGCCATCGTGGTGACCGCGGTGTTCGCTCTCACCACCTCGGGCATCACCGACGCGTCCGCGACCCAGAGGTTGCCGAACCCATGGACCCGGCACTCCTGGTCGACCACGGCGGTGGCGTCCGTCGCCGGTCCCATGCGACAGCTGCCGCATGAGTGGTGGGAGGTTCGCACGTGGTGCAGCAGCCACTCGTCGAGCGCGGCGTCGGAGGCGAGTGCGGCCGGGGACGGCTCGACGCGCGCGTCCAGCAGCCCGGCGAACGCCGGGTGGGCGGCCAGCTCGACCGCGAGGCGAACGCCCTCGCGCAGGCGGCTTCGATCCTCTTCGGCGTCGAGGAAGCAGAAGTCGATCGCGGGCGGCGCGGCGGGGTCGTCCGAGAGCAGGCGTACGGTGCCGGTGCCGACCGCGCGTTCGATCGCGGGAACCATCGACACCACCCCTCGCTCTTCGCCGTCCGGGCCTCGACGGGTGGTGTGGGTCCGCGCCGTCAGCTGCATGTCGTCCTCGAAGCGGGACCCGGTGGCGGTGTAGCGAAGGGCGACCTGCACGCGGGGTGATCGTGCCGGCGCGATCCCGTAGGCGGGTTCGGTGGTCCAGAGCACGTCGACCACCTGGTGGTCCTGGAGGTGGGCGCCGACCCCCGGCAGGTCGGCGGCGACCGGGACGCCGGCCGCGTGCAGGTCGCGAGCCGGTCCCAGGCCGGAGCGGAGGAGCAGGTGGGGGGAACCGACCGAGCCGGCGCTGACGATGACCCGGTCCGCCTCGACCAGCTCGGGGCCCGCCGGGCCCACCAGCTCGAGGCCGGCCACCCGCGATCCCCGGACCACGAGGCGCCGTACCAGGCAGTCCGCCCGGAGCGTCAGGTTCGGGCGCCGCCGCGCGGCTGCGAGATAGGTGAGCGCCGTGCTGGCCCGGATCCCACCCACGTTGTTGAACGGGATCGGGCCGACTCCGCGCGCATCCGGCCGGTTGGCATCCGGGCAGGCCTCGAAGCCCCGGTCCAGGCAGGCCTGCGTGAACGCCTGCTGGGGAGGCAGCTGCTCGCCGGCCGGGTAGCGGTGCACCTCGATCGGGCCCGTCCGCCCGTGCCAGGAGTCGTCGAAGTCGAGGTCGTGCTCGATCCGCCGGAACGCGGGCAGGACCGATTCGAAGCTCCAGCGATCGTTGCCGGCGGCGGCCCACGCCTCGAAGTCGCTGCGGAGGCCGCGCAGGAAGACCTGGCCGTTGACGGCGCTGGTCCCGCCCACGACCTTGCCGCGGGGCACCGGCGCCGGCGGCTGCACCCGGGAAGGCCTGCCGGAGAGCTCCCAGAGGTGCCCATGGGTGGTGACGTAGCTCGCGGTTGCGTACCCGTACTTGAGCTCGTCCGGGAGCCTTGCGAAGTCGGGATAGTCGGGCCCGGCCTCGAGGAGAAGGACTCGCGCCGACGGGTCCTCCGAGAGCCGCGCCGCGAGGATGGCGCCGGCCGAACCGGCCCCGACGACCGCGATGTCGTAGCCGCCGCCGGCCATCGTCAGGCCACCCGGGCGTCGACGCACGTCACGGTCCCCGACCCGACGTCCACGATCAGAGGGTTGAGGTCGAGCGAGGTGAGCTGCCGGTTCGCCTCGAACCAGGTCGCGACCCCCCTCAGGGCGTTTGCCAGCTCCGCGGCGGCGTCCGGCGCCTGGTCCTCGAGAAAGGCTCCGATCCGGGTGCGGCCGACCAGCGCCCGAGCCTCCTCGGAGTCGACGTAGCGGGCGACTCCGATCACCGTGTCGCGGAGGTACTCGACCGCCGAGCCGCCGCTTCCGAAGAGGAGCGTTCCGCCGAAGTCGGGGTCGCGCGTCGCCCCGATTAGCACCTCCAGCCCGCCCTTCGCGCTCGCCTCGACCACCACCCCGTCGGCGTCGAAGCGCTCACCCGCGCGGGTCAGCGATGCGAACGAGGACGCCGCCTCCTCCTGCGACCCCACGCCGATCGCGAGCAGGCCGTTCGCCAGCTTGTGGACCGAGCTGGTGACGTTGGCCTTCATGACCAGCGGGAAGCCGACCGCCGTCGCCGCCTGCGCCAGGTCCTCGGCCCGGCGGACCAGGTGCGCCGGTGGCACGCGCAGTCCGATGCCGGCCGCCGCCGCCCGCACGTCCCAGTAGCGCGCGGCGTTCGCCAGAACGCCCGTCGCGGCGGGGGCCGTGGCGGCCGGCAGCACGCGCCGTCGCGCGCCGGCCCGCCGGTAGAGGGCGATCGCCCGGATCGCGCTCCCGGACCCCGCGAAGACCGGCTGGCCGGTCGCGGTCAGGATGCGCTCCTGCGCGCGGGTGAGGTCTCCCGCGCTCCAGAACGAGAAACACAGGTTGGGCCGGGGCTGCGCCAGAAACGCCGGCACCTCGGCCAGCTGCCGCTCCGCCTGTTCGTCGCGGAGCACGGGCGAGCTGAAGAGGACCTCGGTGAACTCGTTCTGCTCCAGGAAGGCCCGCACCGCCAGGCGCAGCTTGTCGGGCCGGCTCAGCACCTCGCCCGAGGGGTCGAACGGGTTCGACGCGGATGCGTAGGAGAAGTTGGCCGCGATCGTCTCCGCGAAGGAAGCGCTCGGCGGCACCAACTCGATCCCCTGCTCGGAGCACCGATCGGCGGTCAGGGCGCCTTCGCCACCCGAGAGCGAGATCACGCCGAGCCGTCCGGGACGCTCGGGGGGCGGTCCCCAGGCGTCGACCAGGCGGGCCAGCTGCCAGAGGTCATCGAGGTCCAGGACCTCGATCACGCCCAGCTGCCGCATCGCGGCCGACTGCACCGCCGAGTCCCCCGCCAGGGAGCCGGAGTGTGTCATGACGGCCCGCCGACCCTGGTCCGAGCGCCCCAGCTTGAGCAGGGCCAGGAGCTTGCCATCCGCCGCCACCCGGCGCGCCACCCGCTCGAACCGCACCGGGTCGCCCATCGTCTCCGCGATCACCATCAGCGTCTGAAAGCGGCCGTCCGCGAGCACGGCCTCGCACATCTCCCAGAGGTCGATGTCGACCTGGTCCCCGGTCGCCACCGAGAGGCCGATCCCGAGGCCGTTGGCCTGCCCGCGATTGAAGACGACATTGCCGCAGGCGCCGCTCTGCGAGATCAGCGCGGTCGCGCCCGACCGCACCCGGTCGGGGTCGAACTGGTTGAAGGCAGCCCGCGGCACGTAGCCGTCGGCGAGGTTGGCGAGGCCGGTCGTGTTCGGCCCCAGCACCCGGATCCCGCTGCGCCGGATGACCTCGGAAAGCTCGGCTTCCCGGGCCTGACCTTCGGGCCCGGCCGCGTCCTCGCCAAACCCGGAGGCCACGATGGTCGCGCTCCTGAGCCCCTTTTCGACACATTGGCTGAGGACCGCCACCACCGCGCGGCTGGGCACCGCGATCACCGCGGTGTCGACCTCGCCCGGGATGTCGAGCACCGACGGGAAGCACCGGACCCCCTGTACCTCCTGCCGATTCGGGTTGACGGCGTAGACGGCGCCCGTGAACCCGTGCCCGCGAAGGTTGTGGAGGGGAGCGCCGGCATACGTGCGAATGTCCTCGGTGGCGCCGATGACGGCGACCGACCGAGGCCGCAGCAACGACTCAAGCCCGCTCATCCGGCTCCTCGTCGATGGTCCCCGCGTTGAACCGCGCGATCGTCTCCTTCAGACCGTGCTCCTGGATCGCGTGGGCGAGGCGCTTCACGTCGCCCGAGTAGTGCAGGAGGGCGTCGGTCTCGGCACCCATCGGTGCCACGCTCCGGAACCCCATCGCGTCGGCCACGCGGTTGATGGCCATCTTCTTCATGCGCAGCGTGGAGGCGGGGACGCGCGCCATGCGCAGCGCGAGGTCGCGCACCTCGTCCTGGAGACGATCGGCGGGCGTCGCGAAGTTGGCCCACCCCCAGTCGGCGGCGGTCTGCCCGGTGATCCGGCTTCCCGGTACGTAGGACATCTGCTTGGCACGCTTGGGGCCGACCAGAGGGACCCAGAGCGGGCTGATGTAGCCGCCCCCGAGCGGGATCGAGGGCCAGCCGACGACCGCGTCCTCCGCGACGACCGTGAGGTCGCAGAAGATCGTGAGCTGGGTGGCGCCGGCCAGGCAGTACCCGTGGACGCAGGCGATGACCGGCTTCGGGTGATCCCAGATCGCGAGAAACCGGTCGAGATACCCGGCGTGCGTCAGGTAGTCGTCGACGATGTCCGGTTCCTCGACCGGCGCGCCGTCCTTCCTCTCGATGTCGTAGCCGGCGCTGAACGCCCGGCCGGCACCCCGGATCGCGATCACCCGAGTCGCCTGGTCGGTGGCCAGAGCGCGAAGCGCGTCGCTCAGCTCCTCGAGCAGGGCCTGGTTCATCGCGTTGAGCTTCTCGGGCCGATTCAGCGTCAACCAGGTCAGAGGGCCGTCCCGTTCCAGGAGCAGGTAGTCGTAGGTCGGCAGCGTGCCCTCAGCCATGCTTCTCCTCGCTGCGACGGCGCGACTCGAGGAAGCTCGTCACGGAGTCCCGGTGCTCGTCCGTCGTGTAACAGATGGCCATCGCCTGGGCGCCCAGGGCGAGAACGTCGTCGAGCGAGAGCTCCAGGCTCCGATCCAGGATCGACTTCGCGAGCGCCGACGCGGTGGCGCCGTTGCCGGCCAGCTCCCGGGCCCAACCCCCGGCGGCCGCCTCCAGCTCCGCCACGGGGACCAGGCGATCGGCGATGCCGAGGTCGAGCGCCTCGCGCGCGTCGACCCGCCGGCCGCTGAGGATCAGCTCCTTGGCCCGCGGCAGGCCCACCCGGCGGGGCAGGAAGTAGAGCCCGCCCCCGTCCGGGATCAGGCCGCGCTGGACATAGCTCATGGAGAAGACGGCGGCCTCGGAGGCGAGCACGAAGTCGCAGCTGAGCGCCAGGTCCATGCCGTACCCGAAGGCCGCGCCGTTGACGGCGGCGATCGTCGTCTTGGTGCTGCCGTGCAGCAGTCGCACCAGGCGCTCGGCCTGCCGGATCCGGTGCCACCCGGCGGCAGCCACCTGGGTGAGAGGCTCCTCCAGACGCCGGAGCATCCCCGAGATGTCGCCGCCGGCGCAGAACGCGGTGCCCTCACCAGTCAGTATCAGAACTCGCACCGCCGGGTCGCGTTCGAGCGTCTCGGTCGCGGTGACCAGCTCTTCCCGCAGCGCATCGTCCACCGCGTTGCGGACGTGGGGCCGGTTCAGCCGGAGCCACGCCACCGGCCCCTCCCGCGTCACGCGAAGCCGGGGCTCCTCCGGCGCGCCCCCGTTCACCCGTTAGCCCTCGGTCCAGGAGGCGGCGGCCGCGTCGAGGATGATCGCGACCAGGCGTGCGCCCGCGTCCTCGTGGCCCGACGAGCGTTCCGCCAGCCAGCCCGCCCGGCCGAACCTGGCGCGCATCCCGGTCGTGGCACGGGCGCCCGCGTCGGCCGCGTCGGCGGCGGCCAGGAGGGCGGAGGCACCGCCGCCTCCGGTTCCGGCCACGTCGGCGGCCGCCTGGGCCGCGGGCGCCAGCGCGTCGAGCATCGTCTTGGCGCCTACCTCGGCCTTACCTCGCTCCAGGATTCCCGTCAGGGCCGCTTGCAGCAGCTGTGCGACGGCGGCGGCATCCGCGGTCGACAGCCCGTCGGCGGCCCGAGCGGCCCGCAGCAGCCCGGTCGCCACCAGCGTCCCGGACGTGGATGGGGCCTCCCGGGCGATCGCGGCGCCGCAGGCCCGGAAGAGCTCGGTGGCCGACCGCTCGTCATCCGTGGACACCACGCCCTCGACCGCTTTCGCGGCCGTGCTCATGGTCACCCCCATGTCACCGTCGCCCGCCTGCGCGTCCAGACGGTTCAGGGTTTCGGCTTCCGCTTCCACCCGCCGGGCAACCCCGAGCAGCCCCCTCTCGAGGCGGCTCATCGATGTGCGAAGAACGGGGACCGGGCCGGCGCATCCAGCAGGCGGGCCAGCTCGTCGTCCACGCGGAGCAGAGAGATCGAGGCTCCCGCCATCTCCAACGACGTCGCGTACTCCCCGATCCAGGTGCGCCTGACGGAGAGGGCGGCATCCCGGAGCCGCTCGGCGGTCCGCCGGTAGAGGATGTAGAGCTCCTCCACCGGTGTCGCGCCGAGCCCGTTCACGAGCACGTCGACCCGGTCCCCCCGATCGTGCGGCAGATCGTCGAGGAGCGCGTCGAGGAGGTGGTCGGCGACCTGGTCGGCGGGCTCCAGCGGCCCGCGACGCACGCCTGGCTCCCCGTGGATGCCCATGCCGATCTCCATCTCACCTTCCGGGAGCTCGAAGGTGGGGTGTCCCACCGAGGGCACCGTGCAGGGCGCGAGCGCCACCCCCATGCTGCGGACCTGGTCCGCCGCCTTCTGGGCGACCCGAGTGACCTCGGTCAGGTCGGCACCTTCGGCGGCGCGGGCCCCCGCCGCTTTGTACAGGAAGAGGATGCCGGCGATCCCCCGCCGTCGTGACTCCTCCCCTTTCGGCGCGGACGCGACGTCGTCGGCGCCCAGCACCGTGGCCACCTGCATCCCCTCGGCCTCCGCCAGCTCGGCGGCGAGCCCGAAGTTCATGACGTCGCCCCCGTAGTTGCCGTAGATCTGCAGCACGCCGCGACCGGCGTCGACCGCCCGCATCGTCTCCAGCATCTGGTCCGAGCTGGGGGACGCGAAGACGTTGCCGACCGCGACCCCGTCCGCGAGACCCTCGCCGACGTAGCCGAGGAACACCGGCAGGTGGCCGGAACCGCCGCCCGTCACGATGCCCACCTTGCCCTCGATCGGTGCTTCCAGGCGGACGATCGCCCTCGGATCGCCGGTCGCCCGGCGCAGACGGTCGCCGTGAGCGAGCAGGATTCCGTCGAGCGTCTCGTCCACGAAGTCGTCAGGCCGGTTGATCAGCTTCTGCACGTCACGCACTCCTGGTTCCGACGGTTGACGCCATCTCCGCTGCTTCCGATCGGTCCCTCGCGCCCACGCTGCGCCCAGGCCCCTGCCTGCTTCCTACCGGCCCGTGCCCGGCGCGCCGGGCTGACTCGTCGGGGCGGCGGTCGCCTCACCGTACGCATGCACCAGCTGGTGCCAGCCGAAGCTGTGCTCGACGGTCTCCGGCAGCCCGCGCGCGTCCTCGGCGAAGTTGATGTTTCGCTTGGCGACCCGCAGCCCGAACGGCGGCATCGCGGCGATCCGCTCCGCGATCTCGAGGGTGGCCGGCTCCAGGTCGTCCCGTGGCACCACGCGGTTCACCATCCCCAGCTCTCGCGCGCGCTGGGCGCCGATGCGCTCGCCGAGGAACAGGAACTCCTTCGCGAACCGAGGGGCCATCTGGAACGGATGCACGAACCACTCGACTCCGGCGCCACCCTGGCCGACCGAGGGCTCGGCGAAGAACGCGTCCTCCGAGGCGATGATCAGGTCGCACACCCAGGCCAGCATGAGGCCCCCGGCGACGCACGCACCCTGGACCCTGGCGATCGTGGGCTTGGGCAGCTCGCGCCAGCGCCGGCAGAGCGCGACGTAGACCTCCGCCTCCCGATCCAGACGGCCTTCGATCGCCGGCTTGCCCACGTGGTCGGGCCACATGGTGAGTCGCGGGTACGAGACGTCGAGGTCCCGGCCCGGGCTCCCGGTGTCGTGACCCGCCGAAAAGGCGGGTCCGTTCGCGCCCAGCACGATCGCCCGAACCTCGTCGTCCATGGCGGCGTCGTGAAACGCCTGATCCAGCGCGTACAGCAGCGCCGAGTTCTGCGCGTTTCGATACCGGGGACGGTTCAGTGTGATGATGGCGACGGCGCCGCGGCGCTCGTACAGGACCACCGGCGCCGGCGGCTGCTCCGACATTCGCGCTCTGTTCCTCCTTCCCCACGAGAGCACGCCCCGGCGCCGCCCGCGCGCCGCCCTCTCGTCCGGGTCATATTACCGGTAGCACCATCATCCGGTCGCGAAGACCGGGCGGCAGGCGGGGGCGTGGGGGCCCGGAGCTGCAGGAAGCGTTCGATCATCGGCGCCACCTGCTGGGGCACCTCCAGCTGGACGAAATGGCCGCTGCCAACCACCTGCCCGTAGTCGAGGTTCGCTTGCAGGTGACGCAGCCGGCGGGGCTCGGCGCGGGGCTCGGTGGCGCCGACGTAGAGCACCGGGACCGGCAGGCTCGCGAGCGCGCACGCCGCCTCCACCGCGTCGGCGGCGGCGAGACTCGATCGGGCCACCTCCCGCGGGGTCCCGGCGATGCGTTCGACGAGCGCGGCGCCGTCGCCGCCTACCGGACCTCGGGCCAGCCCACCGAATCGCTCCCGCAGGCGGCGCCGCCAGTCGGGAGCGTCGAGCTCCTCCCGCCGCGCGGTTACGTGGTCCTCGGCTTCGTCGATCACCGAGTCCAGCAGGACCACCGCACGCACCAGCGCCGGGTGGCGCACGGCGAACGCGAGCGCGATCCGGCCGCCCAGGCTGTGGCCCACCAGCACCGCGCCGTCCGGGAGCCGGGCCGTCAGCGTCTGGCGCAGGTCTTCGACGGTGCCGCCGAGATCATATCCGGGCGGCGGCGGAAGGCTGCCGCCGAAGCCCCGCCAATCGATCGTGATGGTGCGATGATGCGGGCGCAGCAGCGCCGCCAGCGGTTCCAGCGTGGAGCGGTCGCAGCACCAGCCGGGCAGCAACGCCAGCGCGGGCTCACCGGTGCCGGCCACCGTGGCGTCGAGCGGCGGACCGGTCACCGGACCGCGATCGCGTTGGCCGGACTGCCCACGCCGCCGGCGAGGTTGAGCGGTACCGAGACGAAGAGGAAGTCCCAGCGCCCGTCCGCCGCGCAGTCGGTGGCGAGCGCGTCGAGGTCGAACAGCTCTCCGATCGCGAAGCCCAGCAGGGGCAGGAGGCGCCGATGGAGGGACCCGACCCGGCGGTCCCCGGGAGAGACCTCCACCGCCGGGTTGTCCCCCGCGATCGCCGCCACGTGGCGGTCCCAGAGCCAGCGCGCCATCGACTCGCCGGCGGCCAGGCCCGCGAAGTCGTGACCTTCGGCCGCGGCCGCGCGCCCGGCGCCGTCCAGGCCGAGGTAGCGCTGCATCCACCCGAATCTCAAACAGAGGATGTCGCCGGCCCGCAGCTCCACCTGCTGCCGCCGGACAGCCTGGTCCAGAAGGTCGGGGTCGATCGAGCGGCTCGCGAAGGGGTCGTACCCCTCGGGCCCCGCCTCCAGGAGCGGGACCAGGTCGAGCAGCACGCCGCGCCCCACGATGCCGCGGTGCGCCCAGCGCTCCACGCCGAGCGGTCCGCCGCCGGACGTGAGCGCGGCTTCGTCCGTCAGCCCGCCCCAAAACCCGAACTCGCGGGCCTGGACGTGGCGCAGCCCGTCCCAGTGTGTGGATGCCTGGAGCTGGAGGTTGTCGACGCGGTCGTCCCAGTAGTTGCGGTCCAGGCGGAACACGGTGTGGCGCATCCGCTCGCGCCCGTAGAACGGCGGGTCGAACGCGTCCAGGGGCCGCGTCAGCGTGACGGTCCGGCCGGTGCGGACGAGCCGGGCCGCGTCCAACACCCGTTCCGGCGTGAGCAGGTTGATCGTTCCCAGCTGATCATCGGGACCGAACACGCCCCAAGCGTGGCGGAGGCCCAGTGGCTCCAGCACCGGCAGCTCGTCGTACGCCGGCAGCGATCGGGGCGGGTCGCCGGCGTTCACGGTCACCCCTCCGCGGGCGGAGCGCCGTCCTTCGGCGGGCCGTCCAGGATGGGCAGCGGTCCGCCCATCCGCTGTGCACCACCGAACGGACCGTCGCGCCAGGAGACGGCCTCGCGGATACCGTCGTCGCGGATCTTCTCCAGAAAGCTGCCGGCGCGATCGGTGGAGTGGGCGAGGTGGTTGTACACCATCGTCGACTTCATGATCGCCTCCATCCCGAGGATTTCGAAGGCTCCGTTCACCGCCTCCTTCTGGATGGACAGCGTCTCCACCCCAAGCGTGGCGATGCGGCGCGCGATCCACTCCACGTACGGCTCCAGGTCGTCATGGGGAACGGCCTTGGTGACCATGCCGATCTGCTCCGCCGTCCGGCCGTCGATCGAGTCGCCGGAGAAAAGCAGGAGCTTCGCCCAGCGCGGGCCGAGCGTCAGCGCCCAGAAGCCGAGGAACGGCTCGAAGCCCAGGGCCCGAGCCTCGGGACTGCCGATTCGGGCCCCCTCTTCGATGACGACGACGTCCGAGGCGCCCATCAGCGAGATACCGCCGCCGATGCAGTAGCCGTGCACCTGAAGGATGACCGGCTTGGGGTACTGCCAGACGGTGCGGTAGAGGAAGCGGCCGATGCGGAAGCTGTTCTGCCGGTCCTCGTAGCGGGTCCCGCCGAAGACCGAGTTGAGCGCCTGCAGGTCGCCTCCGCTGCTGAGGCTGCGACCGTTGCCCTTGACGATGACGACCGCGACCTCGTTGTCGTACCGCAGACCCTCGAGCGCGGCCTCGAAGTCGTTCCGCCACTCGTCGTTCATCGGGTTGTTCTGCTCGGGCCGATCGAAGACGATTCGCGCCACCGGCACGTCGCGCTCCACGTAGATCGCGCCGTTCGGCATCCTGTTGCTGGACTCTGCCACCGTCACCTCCCTCCTGAAACCGGTTTCGCGTGGGGGCGTCCCCCGAGGTAGATGCGGCCGCCCTCCGCCCTCAGACAGTATGACGGGATTATCGGCGGACGACGCGCGGCAGCCCCGGCCGGCCTTTCAGGAGCCCTCGCTCAGGTCTCCGTGCGCCGGCGCACCGCATCCGCCAGCTCCTCCCACCCCGCGACCGGGAACCCGGCGCGTCCCGGCACCAGGACCTGGACCGCCACGTGGTCGGCGCCGGCCGCGAAGTGCTGCTCGACGCGATCCAGCACCACGTCGGGCCCTCCCCAGGCGACGAGCTCGTCAACCAGACGGTCGCTGCCGCCGCCCTCGAAGTCGACGTCGTCGAACCCCATGCGCCGGAAGTTCGCGATGTAGTTGGGGAGGGTCCAGTAGGTGGTCAGGTACTCGCGGGCAACCGCACGGGCACGTGCCGGGTCCCCCTCGAGCACCACGTGCTGCTCAGGGGCCAGGAGCGGCCCGGCACCCAGGACCTGACGCGCGAAGCGGGTGTGCCCCGGCGTCACCAGGTAGGGGTGGGCGCCCGCCGTCCGGCGCGCGGCCAGGTCCAGCATGCGCGGACCGAACGCGGCGAGGAGCCGGCGGGGGATCGGGACCGGGACCTCGGCTCGATCCAGGTCCAGCAGATAGCGTTCCACGGTCGCCACCGGGTGTTCATAGCGTCCGGGATAGCGGACGCTGACGAGCGGCTCGTGGCCGATGCCGACGCCCAGCAGGAACCGGCCCGGGAAGCGCACCTCGGTCTCCCGGAACAGCCGCGCCGCGGCCTCCGCGGGGTGGTCCCAGACCGTGACGATGCCCGTCGCCAGCTGCAGTGCGGTGGTTGCCCCCAGCAGGTCGCCGACCCGCTCGGCGAGGCCTTCCTCGCCGCCCGGCATCCACGCCGTGGCGAACCCGAGGCGCTGGATCGCCTGCGCCGCCGCGATCGCCCCGCGCCGGTCACCACGCCGGAGCGGTCCGCACCAGATTCCGATGCGACCCAACTCCACCGTCATACGATCATACGGCGCACCAGATCACCCTCAATCGAACCAGGCCAGGGAGGAAGCGGCGATGGGAATTCGGACGACGCACACGGGCAGCCTGCCTCGTGCCGACGGGCTCGGCACGCAGCTGATCGAGGCTGACGCCGGGGGCGGGACCACGCCCGAGCTCGAGCAGGCGATCCGGCAAGCCGTGACCGCCAACGTCTCGCGGCAGGCGGCCCTCGGCCTCGATTTGATCAATGACGGCGAGGCGTCGAAGATCGGCTACGCCACCTATGTCAAGGACCGGCTGACCGGGTTCGACGGGGAGGCGGAGTGGCCGGCGAGCCGGCGGCCGGAGATGGACGACCACCCGGACTTCGCACGGGTATGGACGGCGGGACTGAGCCGAGCGCGGCTGATGACGCCGGCGTGCACCGGTCCGATCCGGCTGCGGGGCCTGGATGACGCGCAGCGCGACATCGACAATCTGCGTCAGGCCGGGGCCGCCGCCGGACTCGGCGAGGACCGGCTCTTTCTGACCGCGGCCTCGCCCGGGGTCATCTCACACTTCTTCGCGAATCACCACTACCCGTCGCGTCACGCGTTCCTGGAAGCGCTCGGTGAGGCGATGCGGGCCGAATACCGCCTCATCGTAGAATCCGGCATCCTGCTCCAGGTCGACTGCCCCGACCTTGCGATGAGCCGGCATTCGCTGTTCTCCCAGCTTTCCGTGGAGGAGTTCCGACGAGAGGCGGCGTTCGACGTCGAGGTGCTCAACCACGCGCTGGAGGGGCTGCCGCCGGAGCGGGTCCGGATGCACGTCTGCTGGGGGAACTACGAGGGGCCGCACACCTATGACGTGGAACTGGCCCAAATCATCGACGTCGTTCTTGGAGCGCGGCCGGCGGGGATCGTGCTGGAAGCGGCGAACCCCCGTCACGCGCACGAATGGCAGGTGTTCGAACAGACCCGGCTCCCCGACGGCAAGTATCTGGTGCCCGGCGTGATCGACTCGACGACGAACTACGTCGAGCACCCGGACGCCGTCGCCCAGCGGTTGCTTGCCTATGCCCGTGTGGTGGGCCCGGAGCGGGTGATGGGGGGCGTCGACTGTGGGTTTGGCAGCGTCGCCGACTCCGCGATCGTGGTCCCGAGCATCGTGTGGGCGAAGCTCGGTTCCCTGGTGGAAGGCGCCCGCCGTGCCAGCGAGACGCTTCGGCTATGAGGTGAACCGGTCAGGGGGCGTCCGACGGGGTCGTTGGGCGCGTCTCCTCGGCGAGCAGTCGTGTCGGCGCCGGTACCCGCTGATCGCGAGGGCCGGATCGGTGCAGGTCAGTTCCGTTGCTCACTCAACCGCCCCCGGCGCGCCAACATACTGCATGTCGTCGATGGCAGCCCAGGAACCGGCCCACAAGGTGATCGAGCGCCACCTCCGCCAGCTGCTGGCCGGCGGCGCCGGTCGTGGCGAACCGCTTCCCGGGGAGGTCGAGCTGGCCGAGCGGTTCGGGGTCAGCCGGATGACGGTTCGGCAGGCCTTCAACAGCCTGGTGGCGGACGGACTGGTCGTTCGCTATCGCTCGAAGGGCACCTTCGCCTCGGTTCGGGTCCTGGAGGACGTGAGCACGCTCACCAGCGAGGACTTTCTCAGCCGCTGGGAGGCACAGGGCCATCAGGTCTCGATGCGCATGCGCGCGCTCGGCCTCCGCCCCGCGCCCGACAACGTCGCAGAGCGTTTCGCGGTGCCCCCGCAATCGACGCTGTACTACGTCGAGCGGCTTCGACTCGTCGACGGCCTGGCGCTGGCCTGGGACGTGCGGTGGCTGCCTGCGGCCTTTGGCGAGCAGGTCACCGCCCGCGAGCTGGAGACGACCTCGCTGTTCTCGCTCCTCGTCGACAAGGGCTTCGAGGTCGTCGACATGAGCTTCGAGATCCATGCGCGTCCGGCGACGGCGGAGGAGTCGCGCGTGCTCGGCTGCGCTCGCGCCGGCACCGTGCTCCGTCGCGAGATCATGTGCGCGGCACCGGGTGGTGCGGCCGTCATCGTCGGCTCATCCGCCTACCCGGCCGAGCGGGTGACCTACCGGGCGCGGCTCGCGTTCGACCAGTCCTCGTACCAGCCGATCCACCTGTGACTCCCGGCCCCGACGGCTCGGTGGACGGAGTCCACCGCAGGGCGCCGGCGTCGCGCGCGTCGCGCGCGACCTCGACGAAGGCGAGGGCCGCGCTCGAAGCGGTGCGAGGATGCCAGCCCACGCACATCTGAATCGACGGGGCGGCGCCGAGGATCGGACGGTAGACCATCCGCGACTCGGTCACCGAGGACGGCGGCGGCGGCAAGATGGCTACCCCGAGCCCGGCGCCGACCAGGCTGACCAGCGTCGTTCGCTCGCTCGCCTCGTCCGCGACCCGAGGGGCGAACCCGAGACCGTCGAAGAGGCCCACAACATAGTCGTGAAGCTCCGGCGCGGCGCTGCGGCGGACCACCACGAACGCTTCCTCGCGCAGATCGGCGAGCGCAATCTGCCTGCGGTGGCTGAGGCGGTGGTCCGCCGGAAGCGCGACGTAGAGCGGATCGTTGCCGATCTCCTCGAGCACGACCGCGGGCTGCGCCCGGGTGGGACGTAGGAGCCCGACGTCGGCCTCACCGCGGGCGAGTGAGGCGGCGATCTCGCTCGTGGTGTGCTGGCGCAGCTCGATCCGCACGAGCGGATGGCCGCAGCGGAACCTGCGCACCACCTCGGGAAGGTACATCGACGAGGCCGACTCCACGAATGCCACCGACAGGGAGCTCGTGATCTGGCCGCTGGCCTCCTTGGCGCGCCGTATCGCGCGCTCCGCCTGAGCCAGCGTCCGGCGCGCCTCGTCGAGGAACGCCGCGCCGGCCACGGTCAGCGCGACGTGCCGGGTGCTGCGGTCGAGAAGCTGTGCCCCGACCTCCCGCTCCAGCAGGCGGATCTGCTGACTCAGCGGCGGCTGGGCCATGTGGAGACGGGCGGCGGCACGCGTGAAGTTCAACTCCTCGGCGACGGCGACGAAGTATCGGAGATGACGCAGTTCCATGGTGGGCTCTCACCGACTGATATCGAACACGTCTGACATCGCGACGCAGGACGTATTGGACACGGTTTCTAGGCGCTGTATACCATTTGTCTAGACATAACGCCGGATGGACGGGAGGAGAGATGGAGCAGTCGATGACGGCCGCCGCCGAGGGCTCGGACGCGGGTTCCAGCCTGAAGGATCGAGCGGCCCACCGAAACGTGTGGATGAACCGAGTGTCGTGACCCGCGGTTGCGCGGTTCGACCAAAGGGCCCGAGGGTCGAGGGAGCGGCGAGGGCAGACCTGGCGCCGGGGGGAAGAGACAGGTGGAGCTGAATCCCATCTCCGACCACCTGGACGCGCACTGGCAGGAGACGATCGGACAGCTGCAGGCCTACGTGCGGCAGCCCAGCGTGAGCGTCGAAGGCGGATCCGCGATGCGACGGTGCGCGGAGCTGTTGGCCGACCACTACCGCGCCGCCGGATTTCAAGAGGTCGAGCTTGTCGAGACCGACACCTACCCCGGGGTTTGGGCCTACTACGACGCAGGTGCCCCGCGCACGCTGCTGGTCTACGACATGTACGACGTTCGCACCCCGGGGGACGCGGACCGATGGCGGCACTCGCCTTTCGGCGCGGAGATCGAAGCTCGCGACGGCCTGCCGGCGGTCCTGTACGGCCGCGGCGCCCACGTCCCGAAGGGGCCGACGATGGCCTTCGTGTCGGCGGTACGGGCGATCATCGAGACCACCGGCACCTTGCCGGTGAACCTGGCCCTGCTGGCCGAGGGCGACGAGATCCTGGGCAGTCCATCCTTCCCCGGCCTCCTCGAGCGCTACCGTGACCGCGTCCGCGGCGCGGACGGTTGGGTCTACTTCCGGGCCACGCAAGACGAGCATGGCGCGATGCCGGTGTCACTGGGCTACAAGACGTTCATCACGTTCGAGCTCCGCTGCACCGGCGCGGCCTGGGGTCGCGGCCCGGTGACTGCCGCCGCCCACACCGCGACCGGCCCCATCGTCGACAATCCGGCGGTCCGGCTGGTCCAGGCGATCTCCACGCTGTTTCATCCCGACGGGTCGGTCGCGATCGGAGGTTGGCCTGACAGCTTTGCGCCGGTCGCGGTTCCCGAGGCCGACGCCGTCGCCGTCGAGAACCTGCTCCGCCGTTTCGACGGTCGGCCGTGGACCGAGTCGATCCCCGGGCTGGCCGGCGCGGGCGTCGAACGGTTCGCAGGCGATGTCACCGGCAGGGACGTCCTCATCCGGTACGTCTACGGATCACAGCTCAATCTGCAGGGCATCTACGCCGGATACACCGGGCCCGGAACCCGCACCTATACCATCCCCGAACGCGCGACTGCCCGCTTCGACACGCGGTTGGTCTCCGACCTGCCGCCCGAGCGTCTGCTCGGGTTGCTCAGGGAGCACCTGGACCGGCATGGCTTCCCCGATCTGGAGATCGACCTCAAGAGCGCCTACCCGGGCTCGTCGACATCGACCGACAGCGCGCTCGCTCAGTCGTTCCTGCGTGCCGCGCGGCGGGCGGGTGCGGACGCGGTGCTGTGGCCACGACAGGGCTACGGCGGACCCTGGGCCGGGGTCGCCGGCGAGTTCGGGTTGCCGGTGGTGCACGGCACCGGGATCGGGCACGGCGGCGGGGTCGGCCAGCCGGACGAGTTCGTCGTGCTCGACGGCGGCGGGCGGGTCGCCGACCTCCGCGCCCTCCAGCGATTCATCGTCGACTTCCTGTACGACTTCGCCACCGCCGGTGAGCCGGTGGCGACGGTTCCGATGGACGCGGTGGAGCATGGCTGAGGGTGCCGAGCCGGTCGCCTACCGGCTCGGCTGCGACATCGGCGGCACGTTCACCGATCTGATACTGCTCGGCTCCGACGGCTCGGTCCGGGTGCGCAAGGTGCTCTCGACCCCGCCACAGTTCAGTGGCGCGGTGATCGCCGGCCTGCGGTCCTTGCTGACGGAGGACGGAATTCCGACGCGCCGGGTCGAGGCCGTGCTGCACGGGACCACGGTCGCCGCCAACGCGATCCTGGAGGAACGCGGGGCGCGCGCCGGGCTCGTCACCACCGCCGGCTTCCGTGACGTGCTCGAGATCGGGCGCATGCGCAGGCCGCACCTCTATGACGTGTCCTGGTCCAAGCCGCGGCCGCTGGTGCCACGGCGACGAAGGCTGGAGCTGGGGCTGCGGATCGACCCCCAGGGCGCCGTCGCCGAGCCGCTCCGCGACCAGGAGGTGGACGAGCTCGCCCTCGAACTGCGCCGGCAGCAGGTCGAGTCGGTCGCCGTCTGCCTCGTCAACTCGTACGCCGCGCCGGACCTGGAGCGCCGGGTCGCGTCGCGCCTCGCCCGTACGCTGCCGCACGTCACCGCATCGGTGGACGTCTCCCCCGAGATCAAGGAATACGAGCGCACCTCCACCGCGGTCGTGAACGCCTACGTGCAGCCGACCGTCGCCACGTACGTAGAACACCTGGCAGGCGAGCTGCACGCGATGGACGTTCCGGGGCCGCTGTTGGTCATGCAGTCCAGCGGCGGCCTGCTCGAGGCGGCGGCCGCCCGCGCGCGGCCCGTGCACCTGCTCGAGTCGGGCCCCGCCGCGGGAGTGATCGGAGCCGCCTACCTGGGCGGGGTCCTCGGCATCGGCAACGCGATCGCGTTCGACATGGGTGGAACCACGGCCAAGGCATCACTGATCGAAGACGGGCACCCCTTCGAGGCGCCGGAGTACGAGGCAGGGGGCGGGATGAACGCGCGACACGGCCTCAGCAGTGGCGCCGGCTATGTCGTGCGCACCCCGTCGATCGACATCGCCGAGGTTGGTGCCGGCGGCGGGAGCATCTGCTGGGTCGACTCCGGCGGCTCACCCCGGGTTGGGCCGCGGTCGGCGGGCGCCCTGCCAGGGCCGGCCTGCTATGGCCGCGGAGGCGACCAGCCGACGCTCACCGACGCGCAGGTGGTGCTCGGCCACCTGAGCGGGGAGTCGCTGGCCGGCGGAGCGCAGTCGATCGACCGCGAGCGGGCAGAGGCGGTGTTCCATCCTTTCGCGAAGCAGCTCGGGCTGTCGCTGCTGGAGGCCGCGCACGGCGTGTGCACGATCGCGATCGACGCGATGAGCCGCGCTGTCAAGGCGGTGAGCAGCCAGCGCGGTCGTGACCCGCGCGACTTCGTGCTGATCGCCTTCGGCGGCGCCGGGCCCGCCTACGCGGTCGAGATGGCCCGGACCCTCGGCATGCGCCGCGTGCTCGTCCCGCCGCATCCCGGGCTCTTCTGCTCGATAGGACTGCTGGCCGGCGACCTCCAGTACAACGACGTACGTACCTACGTCGGTGAGCCCGCGGACCACCTCGAGGTGGCCCGGGTGGTGGAGGAGATGGAGTCGGGCATGGCGGCGACGCTCGAACGAGATGGCCACCGGCCCGGCACGGCGCGCCTGATCCGGTTCGCGGACGTGCACTACCGCGGCCAGTCCTCGGAGCTTCGCATCGGGCTGCCGGCTGGGCCTCTGAACGCGGAGGACCTGAGGCGGCTGCGGCGCGAGTTCGACGACGAGCACGAGCGGACGTACGGACATCGCGGCGAAGGTCAGGCGATCGAGCTGACCGCGCTCCGGGTCCGGGCGACCCTCCCGGCGCCGGCGCGCGATCGATCGGTCCTCTTCGAGGGCCCCACCGGAGGCGCGCGACGTGGTCCAGACGGCGATCACCGGGCCTACTTCGGGAGCGACCACGGCTGCACCCGGACGCCGATCGTCGAGCGCCTGGACCTGGGCCCGCGGCCGGAGCCGGGACCCCTCATCGTGCAGGACATGGACGCCACGACGGTCGTCCCGCCGGGAGCCTCCGCGGTGCGGGACGAGGTCGGCAACATCCTCATCGAGGTTGCATGAATGGTTGACTCCGCGACCCAGCCCGCGCTGCGAGACCCGATCACGTTCGAGGTGGTCAAGAACGGCCTGCTGTCGCTCGCCGACGAGATGGGGATCACGATCGTGCGCACCGCGCACGCCCAGATGATCCGTGACTCGATGGATTTCGCGACCGCCGTCTGCGATCGCGAAGGTCGCGTCGTCGCGCAGGGAGTCGGCATCCCCGGCATGGTCGGCGCCATACCCGACGCGCTGCGCGCCGTCCTGGACACCTTCCGGGGCAGGATCGAGCCCGAGGACGTGTACGTGCTCAACGACCCCGATCTCGGCGGGATGCACCTCCCGGACGTCTTCGTGTTCAGACCCGTGTTCTGGCGTGGCAGCGCGATCGGCTATACCGGTGTCGTCGCGCACCACCAGGACATCGGCGGCCGGGTCCCAGGTGGAAATGCGGTCGACTCGACCGAGATCTTTCAGGAGGGCCTGCAGCTGCCCCCGCTCAAGCTCTACGCGGCGGGGCGCCTGCAGGAGGGCGTGCTGGCCGTGTGGCTTCGCAACGTGCGGCTGCCCGACATCGTGGAAGGCGACATCCAGGCGCAGATCGCCGCCTGCAAGGTCGGGGAGCGGGGGCTGCAGCAGCTGGCCGAGCGCTACGGTGCGGAGGGGCTCCAGGAGCTGTGCGACGAGATCCTCGACTACACCGAGTGGCGTGTCCGGTCCGACATCGAGGCGATGCGCGACGGCGAATACCACTTCGTCGATCACGTCGATGACGACGGCTTCGGTTCCGGCCCGATTCGCATCGAGGTCAAGCTGGTCGTGTCCGGCAGCGACGTCTTCGTCGATTTCGAGGGCACGGCGGCCCAGGTCACCGGTGCGCTCAACGGAACGCTTTCCTTCGCCAAGTCCAACGTCTACGTCGCGCTCCGCTGCGTCACCAGCCACGACATCCCGGCCAACGAAGGCTTCACCCGGCCGATCACGGTGCGGGTCCCCTCCGGCTCGATCTTGAACCCGCTCCGGCCTGCGCCGAGGGCGGCCCGGGGCCTCACCGGGTATCGGGCGATAGACGCGCTGTTCGGCGCGCTGGCGGGCGCAGTGCCCGATCGAGTCCCGGCGGCCGGAGAAGGTGGCGCCACCATGGTCACGCTGGGGGGCCTGCTCGAAGGGCGCCGGCCGTTCGTGTGCGTGGACACCTACTGCGGCGGGTGGGGCGCCCGCGCCGATCGAGACGGCGTGGACGGCACCAGCCATGTCGGCACCAACGTCGCCAACGTGCCGGTGGAGGAGATCGAGCTCCGGCAGCCTGTCCGCGTGGAGCGCTACGGGTTCGTGCCCGACACCGCCGGTCCGGGGCGCTATCGCGGGTGTCTCTCGCTGGTGCGGGATCTGCGGCTGCTGGCGGATCGGGCCACACTCCAGATCCGATCTGACCGCAGGAGGTTTCTGCCCTACGGCCTCCATGGCGGAGGCAGCGGCAGCCCCTCGACGAATGTCCGCAACCCCCAGGGCGAGGCTCAGGTACTTCCCACCAAGGTGACGACCGAGCTCCGCGAGGGGGATGTGATCCGCCACGTCACCGCGGGGGGCGGGGGAAGCGGAGATCCTCTCACGCGCGATCCCGAGTTGATCGGAGAGGAGGTGATCGACGGGATCACGAGCCCCGCCCACGCGCTGCGGGCCTATGGGGTGGTGGTGGACCCAGCCACCCTGCTGCTCGACGTCGCGGCAACATCCCGCCTGCGCGCGCAGCGGGCCGCGGCCGACGCGCGCTGAGCGCGGGCCGATTCATATCGAGATCGTCTGAACGACCGGACCGAAAGAATATTGGACAGCCCGCCAGGGCGCCATTAGGCTCAATGTCTAGACAAACCGCCGTGCGGCGGTCCCCGGCAGGGAGAGGAGTGGAGATGGTGCAAGTCGCGGGGTGCAGAGTGGCTGAGAGAGGCGGGGCGGCCGGCCGTTCCTGGCGAAGGGGCCGGGCGTCATGACGCAGACGGCACCTCGCGAGGCGGTCGCCGATCCGCACATTGCCGTCATGGCGGAGTACGTCGACCGGCTGGTCACGGTCGAGATCCGCAACCGCGGGATGCCCGCGGGCAAGATCATTCCGCTGTACGACGCTGCGGTGGCGGAGGGAGGGGGGCTGCCGCTGACCTACCGGGCCGCCTCGGCGCTGGTCGGTGCGGTCCGGCCCGGTGACATCGTCATCATCGTGACCGGGGCGGGCTCCGGACCCCTGATCCCCAACGGCGAGAACGATGGGCCGGTCGGCGCCGCGGTCCTCGCCCGGGCGGTGCAGTTCGGACTGGGTGCGCTGCCGGTGCTGGTCTGCGAAGACCAGCACGTCCCACCCGTGGTCGCGTCCTGTGAAGCGGCCGGTGTGACGCTGCGCGAGCTGAGCACGGCCCGCCGGCTGCACACCGGAGGCGCGCTCGTCGCCGCACCGACCGCGCAGGGCGAGATCGAGTCATGGGCCGAGGCGCTGCTCGACGATCTCCAACCGGCTTCGATCATCGCCATCGAGCGACTCGGGCCAAACCGCCACGGCATCGTGCACGGTTCCACCGGCCTGGCGGACTGGGACCCCCTCGTCGACCTGGCGCCGCTGTTCACCGGGGCGGCGCGTCGCGGGGTCTCCAGCATCGGCATCGGCGACGCCGGAAACGAGATCGGGTTCGGGCGCATCGCGGATACCGTTCGCCATGTCCAACCCGAGGGCGACGTGTGCCGCTGCCCGTGCGGGGGAGGGATGGCAACGGTCGTCCCGGCCGACGTGCTGGTGGTGGCCGCAGTCTCGAACTGGGGCGCTTACGGCATCGAGGCGTGCCTGGCGATGCTGCTCGGCAAGCCTGACCTCCCCCACACGCCTGATGAGGCGAGGCGGATCATCCTCGACTGCCTTGACGCCGGGGGGTTGGAGGCGATCCACTGCACCCGCCGATACGAGGTCGACGGAATCGCGGGCGAGGTCTCGACCAACCTGGTGCAGGTCCTGGGGGAGATGGTGCGGATCCACAGCCAGCCGGCCGACACCGGCGTCATCCACTAGTCACCGCGAGCGGGTTCGGAGGAGAGGAGGAACATGTCGACGGACAATCAGGGGACCGGTGCCCTCGGCGACGGTGCGGCCAGGGCACCCAGCTCGATGACGCTGATCGGCTCGCGGAGCGGGTACGCGCTGACGCTGGTCTGGTTCGGCTGGGTCTTCGCGGGCATGGACTACACGCTGTACGCCTACGCCCTGCCGTTGATCCTGGTCGACCTGCACATCGCGATCCCGACCGCCGGGGTCATCTACTTCCTGTCGCTGCAGGGGACGTTCCTGGGCAGCCTCCTGGTGCCCCTGTTCGCCGATTACTTCGGACGCAAGCCGGCGATGATGGCCAACATCCTGCTCTACGCGCTGGCCACGGGGCTGGTCGCCCTGGCGCAGACGGCGTTCTTCCTCACGCTGGTCCGATTCGTCGTCACGTTCGGCGTCGGTGGCGAGCAGCCGGTCGGAGCGACCTACATCTCCGAGCAGTGGAACCCCAAGACCCGTGGCCGCGCGATGGGCTTCATGCAGAGCGGCTTCGCGATCGGGGCGCTGTTCGCGACGCTGCTCGAGGCGACGATCGCGGTCAGCGCCGGCTGGCGTCCGCTGTTCATCATCTGCGCCGTCCCGGCGCTCCTCGTCGTCGTCTTCCGCTTCTGGCTGCCGGAGTCGAAGCGGTGGCAGGCGATCCGCGACAAGAAGAGGACGGCGCCCCCGGTCGAGACGGCTCCGATCGCCGCCGCCGCGGCCGAGGTGGCAGCGACCGCGGAAGCGCCCAGGCACGCGGAGATCCGGTTCCCCTGGACCTCCATCTTCAACAGCTCGACGTGGAAGCTGACCCTGATCGGCACCATCCTGCTCGTGATGGGCAACTCGGCGGGGGGCGGGATCACCGCCTGGGCGCCGACGTTCTTGAAGTTTCAGCGCCACCTCGACATCAGCTCGGTGGGCTGGCTGGGTGTGGTCAACTCGATCGGCCTGCTGATCGGCTACAACGCCGCCGGTTGGATCGCCGACTGGATCTCCCGCCGCTTCTCGCTGATGTTCTTCTTCGCTCTCGGCGCCGTCTCGATCGTCTGCTTCGGGCTCTTCACCAACATCGCGTTGATCGGGGTCGCGTTCTTCGTGGTCGGCGCCGCGCAGGGCGGTCAGTTCGGGAACTTCATCGTCTATCTGTCCGAGCTCTTCCCGACGGCGGCCCGCGCGAGCGGTGTGGGCTGGTGCATGGGTATCGGCCTCTTCTTCTGGGCGCTCATTCCCTACCTGCTCTCGGTCCTGGCCCCAACTGGGAACTTCGGAAATCTGTTCGCGATCCTCGGAGGCGCGGCCTGCATCATCGGCTTTATCACCTCGTACATCGCACCCGAAACCAAAGGCCGTGACCTGGGGGCGGTCAGCGGCGGTGACGCGGGCACGCTGCTCGGGGATCCGGAGGTGGTGGCTTGATGCTCGACCAGGCAACGCGGACTGACGTCGCTGCGGCCGAGTCGCGCCAAGGGCGCATCCGCGTCGCGCTCGTGCAGCGGACGTCGGTGCTCGGCACCGAAACCCATGACCCCCGTGACGACAACCTCGGGCGCGCACTCGACGACATCCGAACCGCGGCCGGAGCGGGCGCGCAGCTGGTGGTGTTCGGCGAGCTCTATCTGACCGGGTACCGAACCGACGAGTGGCTGCACCGATGGGCGACGACCGTCGACCCTCCGGACCGGCACGTCCTGGCTCTGGTGGACGTCGCCCGCGAGCTCGGGGTGCACGTGATCATGGGGGTCGCCACCTTTGGCGACTTCGTGCCTGGCGACGTGTACAACTCCGCTGTCCTGGTCGGCCCGGAAGGCTTGATCGGTGTCTATCGCAAGTGCCACGTCGGCGCCTTCCCCTACAGCGAGGGGATCGCGATGGAGCGCTGCTTCTACTCGCCGGGCAAGGACCTGCCGGTCTTCGATACCCGGCTGGGGCGGCTTGGGATCCACATCTGCTACGACATGAGCTTTCCCGAGGTGGCGAGAGTGCAGGCGCTCCGCGGAGCGCGAGGTCTTGATCAACGTCTCCGCCTCGGCGGGCGGGTTCGAGGAGACCTGGGTCCACGGGACGTACATGCGAGCCGTCGAGAACGCCACCTGGTACGTGGTCTGCTCGGTGGTCGGCGTGCAGCGGGGTGACCGCCTCTTCGGCGGCAGCAGGGTCGTCGACCCCACCGGCCGAGTTGTCGCGCTGGGCAAGTTCGACGAAGAGGACCTGGTCCTCGCCGACATCGACGTCGGCGCCGCCCGGGCCGCGCGAGCCAGCGGCCACATCTTCAACAACCGCAACCCCGCTCTCTACGGACCGGTCACCGACCAGAGCGACCGCCCGTGAACCGGGGAGCGTGAGCGCCGGCCGGCGGCGGCGCTGACGCTCTGCTTCGTCCTCCTTCGTGCGCCGCCGGTGAGGGGAATCGTTATGCGTCGAGCTTCGCAACCCGCCGGGCCCCCAGGCGCCCGGCCGCCACTCGATCGGCGGCAGTTCCTGTACGGGGCGGTGGGCCTCGGGCTCCTGTCACCGGCCATGCTCTCGGCGCGCGGGCGGCCGGTCGAAGCTGCGGCGGCCGGCGGAACGCTGACCGTCGCGATCGGCACCGACGCCGATACGTTCGACCCGGCAGCACAGTCCACGCTGATCGTGGAACAGATGCTGTCGATGGTGGCGGAGACTCTGGTCGGGCTTGATTCCGGGGGGAACCCGACTCCGCTCCTCGCGACGAGCTGGCAACCCGCATCCGACGGGCTCAGCTACACCTTCAAACTCCGGCAGGGAGTCAAGTTTCAGGACGGCACGCCCTTCAATGCCGATGCTGTCAAGTTCAGCGTCGAGCGGGTCATCAGCCCGACCACGTTCAAGGCCCTCGGGCTGATCGTGGGGGCCGCGCTCAGCGGTGTCACCGTGCTCGACACCTACACCGTCCGGATCGATCTCAAGCAGCCCTACGGGGCGATCGTTCAAGGGCTGTCCGAGCCCCGCTGGGCGATAACCTCACCGGCGGCCGCGAGCGTTGCGCCCAACACGCCGGCCCGGATTCAGCGCCCGGTCGGAACCGGACCCTATGCGTTCGGGACCTGGACACCCGGCGAACAGATCACGTTCAGCCGGAACCCCAACTACTGGGGCACCAAGGCCGGTTATGCAAAGCAGGCCTATGTGGTGTCCCCGCAGGCGGCGACACGGGAGTCACTCGTCCGCGCGGGGCAGGCCCAGGTGGCGATGTCGCCGCCTCCGAACGATGTCGCGAGTCTGAAGCGGCAGTCTGGCCTCAAGGTGATCACGGGCGATACCGGCCGCCTGATCTACATCGACCTGAACGTGCAGAGCCCACGAGCTCCACAGCTGGCCAATCCCAAGGTGCGCCAAGCGCTCAACTACGCCGTCAACAAGGAAGCCCTCATCAAACACGTGGTATTCGGGCTCGCGCACCCGAACAACTCGCCGCTGCCGCCCCAGATCCCGGGCTACAAGGTCACCGGTTCCTACAGCTACGACCCCTCGAAAGCGAAGCAGCTGCTCAGCGCCGCGGGTGCCTCGAACATGTCGGTGATCCTGGGTGGGCCCGCAGGTCGGTACATCGCGGACACCGACGTGACGCAGGCGGTGGCGGGGGATCTCAGGGCGGTCGGGCTCAACGTGACGGTTCCCGATCCCACCGACTACCCCACGTTCGTGGCCGACATCGAGAAACCGCCGGCGCAGAGTCCGTTCGACATGTACCTGATAGGACAGCTGGCCACCTACCCCGATGCCGGGTTCTTTCTGAACAACCGGCTGTTACCTTCGGCGTCGAACCTGAACTACGGCTACGACAACCCCACGCTCAACACGCTGCTGAACCAGGCCAGCCAGGAAACCAACAGCGCGCAGCGGATCGCGGACTACCACCAGGCAATTCAGCTGGTGTGGGACGACGCCCCCTGGATCTTCCTCTACCGACAGGAACTGCCGATCCTCACGACATCGGCCGTCGCCAACATCCCGGTGCTGCAGAACGAGATGTTCGTCACCACCTGGGCAAGACCGAGCGGAGCGAAACAATGAGCGCAAAGAGGTTGCAGCTGGGGGACCTGGCGGCGATCAGGCCGGCCGGCGCCGGCACCTGGTCGCCGGACGGAACACGAATCGCCTATTTCATGGCCAACCAGGACGGAGGCGTGGAGCTCTGGACGGTGAGCCCCGAGGGGCCGGCGACAGCTCGCCTGATTGACTCCGGGCCGATCGACCCGGAGGGAGCCGAGGGTACGGACCGGCGTGACGTGCTTGGCGGCCCCCAGTGGTCTCCGGATGGAAGGCAGATCGCGTACACCGCTCCCGGCCGGCGGGCAGGAACCCGGAGTGTGTGGCTGCTGCCCAGCGAGGGCGGGGTCCCGGTGGAGGTGCCGGACGACCATCGTGGCTCCGACCGGACACCGCGATGGAGTCCGGACGGCAAACGTCTGGCCTTCATCGAGACCATGTACGGCCGCGACGACATCTGCGTGGCGGGGCTGGAGGAGCCAATCCCGCTCCAGCTGACGTATGACCGCTGGGACAACCAGGAACCCGCCTGGTCCCCGGACGGCACCCGCATCGTCTACATCTCGCAGCGGAGCGACGTCGACTGCTATTCGAACAACCTGTTCCTGATCGCGCTGGATTCGGGGTCGCATCCGGTTCGGCTCACGGATGACGATCACAGCAACGACAGGTGTCCGCGTTGGTCGCCCGATGGGACGCGGCTCGTGTTCGTCTCCAACCGCGGCGGCCACGACGACATCTGGACCATCGCCGCCGACGGTTCCGACGTCCGCCAGCTGACCCGGACCCAACAGGATGCGGGCGATCCGCAATGGTCCGCCGATGGTAGGTGGATCCTTTACACGCAGTTTCGCAATGGCGACGTGGACCTGCTCGCCATGCCGGCTGACGGCGGCACGCCGGTGACCGTCGCGAGCGGCGGAGAGAACGTCTCCCCACGGTGGTCGCCGGACGGGCGCACCATACTGTTCAACCGCTCAGGGCCGTCGGAGCCCGGGGACCTCTGGATCGTGGGCTGGACGGGCCGAGAAATCGCCGGCGAGCCTCGCCGTCTGACCCGGGTGGCCGGCGACCGCATCGACGACATCACTTTCGTGGCGCCGCGGAACGTGAGTTTCACCAGTTCGGACGGCTCCGTGATCTGCGCACTTCTCTATCCAGGCGTGAGCGATACCGACCAGCCCGGTCCCGGCATCGTCTACGTGCGGGGAGGGCCGAACGCGGTCAACTACAACGGGTGGGTGCCGCAGCTGCAGTTCTTCGCGCAGCGCGGATACACGATCCTGGTCCCCGACTACCGGGGCAGCACCGGGTACGGGAAGAGCTTCATGGAGGCCAATCAGCACTCCAATCCCGGGGTCGACGTGGACGACTGGCTGGCGGCAGCCGACTATCTGTCCGCGCTGGCGGAGGTGGATGGCGAGCGGATCGCCATCATGGGCCGCAGCTACGGTGGCTACGCGACCCTTCTGATGTTGGGGCTCAGACCCGGACGTTTCCAGGCGGGGGTGGCGATCGCGGCACCCTCGAATTGGTTCTCCTACTGGGAGCACACGCATCTCGCCTGGTGCCGGCGTCTGCAGAAGTGGACGATCGGCATTCCGCACGAGGTTCCGGAGCTGACCCGGGCGCGCTCGCCGATCGTGTACGCCGAGAACATCACCGCACCGCTGCTCATCATCCAGGGCCAGGAGGACGTCGGGAATCCCGTCGAGCAGGCGGAGGAGATGTCGACGCGACTGCACGACCTGGGTATCCCGCACGAATACAGGGTCTATCCCGGTGAGGGCCACGTCTTCGTCGGGGCGGACGCGATCATCGACAACAACCGGCAGATCGAGACCTTCCTGGCGACCCACCTGGCTGACCTGGGCGGTGACCGGCTCGGAGACGCCGAAGGCGCTCACCAACCTTCAGGTGTCGCCGGCACACCGGGTGTTGATTGAGCGGCTTGACTGGCGGTTCGCAAGGCCGTTGCAAAGGGTGAGGTGACCGAACAATCGAAGGTGGTGAAGCCACCGAGCGCCATGCGGCACCCCGGCCTCAATCGGCTGGAAGTCGATCTGGGAGCCATCGCCCACAACGTTCGCGAGGTGCGTCGCGGCATCGGCCCCGACGTGCAGCTGTTCGCCGTCGTCAAGGGGAATGCGTACGGCCTCGGCGTGGTGGAGGTCGCCGGTACTGCGCTGGCCGGCGGAGCCGACGCCCTGGCCCTGGTCCACGTCAGCGACGCCATTGCATTGCGCCAGGCCGGCGTCGAGGCTCCGATTCTCCTCTACGGCGGCACCCTCGGCGATCCCGCGTTGGTGGAATTGGCGGAGCGATACGAGCTGACCGCGACCGTTGTCGACCTGGACTCGGCACGCACGCACTCTCGGCTTGCCAGGGAGTCGATTCGGGTCTTCGTGGAGGTTGACGTCGGGCTGGAACGACTGGGGATACCCGCGGACGAGGCAGCGACCACCATCCGTGAGATCCTTCGGCTGCCGAAGCTGCGAGTGCTGGGGGTTTATGCACACCTTCGAGTCGAAGGGACATGCGAGGGCGGTGACCACTCTCCCGTTTCAGACTATGTCTCCTGGCAGTTCGATCGGTTCTCTCAGGTGCTGCAAGAGCTGAGGTCGGAAGGGATCGTTCTACCGACCATGATGGCGGCGAGCAGCCCCCTGGTTCGACTCACCCGATCGATGAACCTCAACGCGGTAGACACCGGTCGCTTGATCTACGGCATCGTCCCTGAGGTCCCGGCGGGAGCGACACTGGATCTACGGCCGGCATTTCGGTCTCTGAAGTCCAGGCTCATTCAAGTCAAAGACCTGCGGCGCGAGGAGTTCATCGAAGAGCTGGACTTTTCGGCGCGAGACGTGACCAGAGTGGGGGTGATACCGATGGGGCTGGGGGACGGCCTTGGAGACGTCAACTGCGGGGAGGTGCTCGTCCGGGGCAGGCGCAAGGGGCTCCTCGGCTTATCCCTGGAACACGCACGGATCGACCTCACCGGTCTCGCAGAGGCCCGCGCTGGGGACGAGGTGGTGATCGTGGGTGAGCAGCAGGGCTCGTCCATAACGAGTGAGGAGGTGTTCACGCACCAGAACCTGAGGATGCCGGCCGGATTGGGCGTGCTGATCCGCGGGAGCGTTGAGCGAATCTTTGTGTGAAGGCAGGGGTCACGAGTCAGCGTCGCAGCTTCAATGCCTGAGCGGGGATGATCCCCGCGACCTGACCCGCCTTCAGAGTTGATATTCGACGAAGAAGTCGATCGCGGTCGCGAGGACGGTGTAGCGCGCCACCTCCGCCCAGCGGTGATCCTCCAGGTAGGTGATGCGCTCCCACGCGAAGCAGGCCGACCCGGCTTCAGCACCGAGGACGCTCGGCCTCGCGCTCGGTCAGCCGGTGTGGCCGGACGTACATGCGGGCCCGTGCCAGCGCGGCGCCCTGCCGGCGCAGATAGTCGTACGTGGTGAACGTCTCCAGCGGCTCGCCCAGCAGATGGGGTGCGAGGCGAAAGGGAACGTGTGTGCGTTCCAGCGCCACCAGGTTGCCGACCTCTCCCTTGCTGCGCTCGAGATCGAAGACGGGCTCTGACGGATCCGCCTCGACGCGACCCAGGTCGAGGTCGCCGGCCGGTACCACTCGAGCAGACAGCACCTGGTGTCCACCCGGCAGCTCCGGCCCGCTGCCCAGGAAGTTGATCATCCGCAGCAGGTTCTGCTCGCGCTGCCACTCGGCCACGTAGCTGCCCCGTCCCCGATGTCGGATGATCAGACCCTCTCGCGCCAGATCCCGCAGCGCCTGCTGCGCCGTGACGCGGCTGACCCGGTAGGTGGTCTGCAGCTCCGCCTCGGTGGGGACCTGCGCACCGGGCGGCAGCGCTCCCGACAGGATCTGCGTTCGAACCTCCTCCCGGATCAGCGCGTAGGCGGCCTGGGTCATGAGCGCGATCATCCTACCTAGCGCAGGCCTCCGCGGCCGCCGATCATTGACCGCTGGAGACCCAGACGTCCTTCATCCAGTACCAGTTCTGGAACTGGGTGGTGGGCCCGAGGTTCAGGCCGTGGACACGCTGATTGACCCCCCAGATGTTATTGATCGAAACCACCGGGAGCAGGGGAAGCTGTTCCATCACGTAGCCGGCCAGCTCGGTGTAGATCTGCTTGCGCTTGGTTCGGTTGACGGTCTGGAGAGCCTGGTTCAGCAGGTCGTCCACGTGAGCGTTCTTGTAGTCCCCTGCGTTCTCCCCGCCCACGGCGGCGGCGGCAGACGAGAGGATGACCGAAGGGTCGGGATCGTACAGTCCAAACGCCTTCTCGTCGACGATCATCTCGAATTCGCGCGTGTCCTCGAGCTGCGTGATCCACGTTGTGCCCTGCACGCTCTCGATCGACATCTGGACGCCGATCGCTGCCCACTGCTGCTGAATCGCCTCCACCATCTGCACCCAGGAGGCCTCTGTCGCCGGCACGATGCAGGTGAACTTGAGCTGAGTCCCGTCCTTCTCCCGCACGCCCCCGGCTCCCTTCGTCCATCCCGCCGCGTCGAGCAGCGAAGCCGCCTTCGACGTGTCATGGGTGTACTTCGGGGTGACGTCAGGGCTGTACGCCCATCCGCTCGCCCATATCGATTGCGCGGCGACGGCGGTGCGATCGAGGAAGATGCCCTGCGCGATCGCACTCCGATTCAGAGCCCACATCAGTGCCTGCCGGACCCGGACGTCTCCGAACAGCTGGTATCCGGGCTTCGTCGGATCGAGGTTCGGACGCATGTAGAGCATCTCGTCTTCCGACGCCACGTCGACGTTTACCTCAGTCCCCTGGAAGGCACTGATGTCGGCCGGGCTGAGGAGATCGGAGACGTCGACCTCGCCGGTGCGCAGCGACTCGGATGCATCGCCGGCCGTGACCCGGTTGACGAGTCCCTCGAGGTACGGAGCACCTCGATAGTAGGATTCGTTGCGCTCCAGGGTGAGCGCGGAGCCTTGCTGCCAGCTCACGAACTTGAACTGGCCAGATGTCACCGTCGGGAGCACTGTTGAACGGCATCGTGTTGAACTGTGAGACCGGCACCGACTCCAGCACGTGTTTGGGAAGGATGGGAAGGGTGCCGAAGGTGATCAAGAACGGCGCATAAACCTGCTTCGTCTTGACCTCGAACGTCTCTGCGTCGGGCGCGCTCACACTGTCGATCGTCTCTTCGGCCTGTCCGCGATACTCGTAGGCGATCGCTGCATATTGCGGTTCGAATATGAGCTGCCACGTCCACACGACATCGTCAGTGGTGAGCGGATTGCCGTCGGACCATTTGATTCCAGGGCGAAGCTTGAAGGTGTACGTGAGCCCGTCGGCCGAAATCGCCGGCGCCGCGCGGGCCAGGAGAGGCACCGGATTCTGCTCGTTGTCGACCTGGACCAGAGGATCGAAGAGCAATCGCGCCATGCTTTCCGAGGTGGTGTCGTGAAGGATCACGGGATTGAGGCCGGTGATGTCGGCCATGCCGTAGACGAGATGGCCACCTCGCCTCGGTCCGCCCGCGCTGATCGCGGGCGCGCGCAATCCGCGGGCCGCGTTGATCGGCAGGCCAACCACCGGCGCGGCGAGTGCCAGGCCGGCGAGGCTCTTTCCGCTCCGGCTCAGGAACTCGCGCCGGTTGATCTCTCCACCTGGCCGCGAACCTCGACTGCTGCTGGTCATAGCTCCTCCTCCTCGCTACGCGGCACGCTGCTGATCGCCCTCCCGCCTCAGGCGGCCGCCGCGACCCGGGCAGGGGCGTAGGGAGAGAGGTCGAGCGGCGGCCGCTCGCCGAGCGCGAGCCCGGCGGCGACGGCGCCGCAGAAGGGGCCGATGGTGAGGCCCGAAGGCCCGGTACCGGTCGCCAGCACCAGCCCCTCTATCCCTGGCACGGGTCCCAGGACGGGCAGCAGGTCGTCGCTCAGCGGCCGGAAACCGATTCGCATCTCGCGCACCGTCGCCGTCTCCAGGCCCGGCGCGATGCGAAGGGCCTCCGACAGCACCTCGCGCGACCCCGGCCGCGGTAAACCGGTAATCGAACCCAGCGCCGGTTTCCCGGGTCGCACCCACCACCACCCGGTCCGCGAACGGCAACAGGTAGTGGCTGTGATACCCGACGATGAAGGGCCACCCGCCGGGCTCCTGGCCGGGCACGGCAAGATGGATGATCTGGCCTCGCTGGGGAGCGACCCCGAGGTGCGGCAGCTGCTCGCGGACCAGCTCCGGCGCCCAGGCGCCGGTACAGAGCACGACCGCGTCCCCCCAAATCCGCGTCTCGCCGACCTGAACGCCCCGCGCGCGCCCCTTCTCGATGAGCAGCGTCGCGTCGCCGCTGACCACTTCCCCGCCCCGGCTTCGCAGCGCGGTCCGGAGCCCGGCCCGGAATGCCCGGCCGTCGACGCGGGCTGCGTGCCGGATGTGGATCGCCGAGAGGCGCTCGTCGATCGCCGGAAACAGGCGGCGGGGGTCGCCCGGAGCCAGGAGCTCGAACGATCCGGCGCGCTTCGGGTCGCCGCTCCACTCGTCCACCACCCGCTTGAACGCCCCCCGCAGGGACTCCTGCTCGTCCGGCTGGGCGACCAGGAGGCCGTGGGTCCAGCTGAAACCGCTGTCGGCCACACCGTCTTCGGCCATCCGCGACACCAGGCCCGGGTAGTGCGCCAGCGCGGGATGGGTCAAGGCCGCGTACGCAGCCCGGCTCTCCCGGGCGGTGACCCCGGAGACGATGCCCGCGCCCGCCTGGGTCGCGTATCCCTGGTCCTCACGATCGACGAGCGTCACCCCGACGCCACGGCAGGCCAGCTCGTAGGCGGCGCTGGCACCGACGATGCCTCCCCCGACGACGACGATCTTCTCCACTCGCGATGCTCTCCTTGCTGTCTCGACCTGGTGCCCTGGTTCAGCGACCGATGACATAGGCCGTACGGCGGGGGTCGGCGGCACCATGGAGGACGGGCCGTTCCTCGCTCTGCATGACGGCCCCCAGCGAGCCGGCGACCCCGATCCAATCGGGCCAGACCTCGATCCGGTGGCCGCGGCCGCTCAGGTCTTCGATCGTCGCCTGTGGAATCCGCCCTTCGACGCGCGCCAGCCCCGGCCGGTACGGATGCGGATCCGAGGAGGCGGGGTAGCTGTAGGTGGCGAGTCGCGGGGCCTCCACCGCCTGCTGCAGGTTCATTCCGTGGTCGAGCAGGTTGATCAGGAACTGGACCATGGCCTGCGGCTGGACGTCGTTTCCGGGCGTGCCGTAGGGCATGACACGCCCGTCGGGAAACCGAACCAGGCCCGGGGCCGGGGTGAGGCGTGGCCGCTTCTTCGGCTCGACCGACGCCGGGTGCCAGGCGTCCGCCCACGACTGCCCGCCGCGCTCCGAGATCGCGAAGCCGTGTCCTTCCACGATCGGTGCATGCCCGATCCCGTCGCTGGGGGTGGCGCTGAAGGCGTTTCCCTGGCTGTCGACGACGCACAGGTAGCTGGTGTCGGGAGGCGGGGTCCCGGGGACGGGCTCCGGGAACCGCCAGGTGTCGGGGCGGGTGTGGGGAACCTGGGAGAAGGGCCAGGGGTCCCCGGGTTCGGGCATCCCGGGGCTCGCTCGGCGCGGATCGATGCGCTCCCGCCAGCGCGCCGCGTATCCGGCCGAGAGCAGTCCGTCCATCGGCACCTCCACGAACCGCGGATCTGCGACGTAGCGGTCGCGGTCGCTGAAGGCCGCCTTGAGCGCCTCCAGGACGAGGTGGAGGAGGTCGGCCCCATTCGGCTCGAGGCTGCCCAGGTCGTACCCGTCCAGGATGGTCAGCGCCTCCAGGGCGACCGGTCCCTGACACCAGGGTCCGCAGCCGAAAACCTCGACCCCTCGGTAGGTGGTGCGGAGCGCGGGCTCCACTTCGACTCGAAACTCCGCGAGATCGTCGAGCGCGAGCCAGGCACCGTGAGCGGCGGCGGTCTTCGCAATCGCCTCGGCAATGTCGCCGAGGTAGAAGCGCTCTCGCGCCGCGCGGATCCCCTGCTCGCGGTCAGAAGCGCCGTGTTCGGCCTCGACCAGCAGCTCCAGCGTATGAGCGAGCTCGGGGAGCCGAACCAGCGCGCCCACCGGGAGCAGCGCTCCGTCGCGGAAAAAGGCCTTCGCCATCGAGGGGTCCTCGGCCAGCCCGTGCCCCAGACCCGAGCTCAGGGTGTCATGCATGACGGGGTGCATCGCGAACCCTTCGCGGGCAATCTCGATGGCGGGCGCAAGGACCGCGCTCAGAGGTCGCGTTCCGTAGCGCTCGAGCGCGGTCAGCCAGGCGTCCATCGCGGATGGCACGACGGAGTTGCGGGCTCCACCCAGAAGGCGACCCCGACCTTCACGGCGGATGAGGTCGACGTCGGTCCGCCGGGGCCACCAGCCCAGCCCGCTGATCGTCTCCACCCGGCCGGTCGAGGCCTGGTGGACGACGATCGGCGCCACCCCACCGATGTTCGTGAGGTCGCACTGCACCACGTTGATACAGACCCCCGCCGCCACCCCGGCGTCGATCGCGTTGCCCCCGTCGGAGAGGATGCGGTTGCCGGCCTCCGCCGCCAGGTAATGGCCGGCGGACACCAGGTGGCGGGTTCCCATCAGCAGCGGCCGGGTGCTGGTCGGCACCCACAGTCCGTCCGTCATGCGAAACCTCCTCCCTCTTGATCAGCCGGCTCGATATTTGCATGATCATATCTCACTTTGACCTATCAATACCTCCCACCGCTCATCGCGCGCGACGTACTTTGATGCCTTGCCGCACATCGCAGTCATCGGTGCCGGGAGCCTCGGTTGCGCAGTCGCGTGTGAGTTGAGCAGGCGCGGCGCGCGAGTGACCGTCTACGAGGCGCGACACCCTGGCGCGGGCACCTCCACCACGAGCTTCGCGTGGGTCAACTCGTCGGACAAGCAGCCCCGCGCCTACCACGATCTGAACGTGCTCGGCATGGCCGCGCACCGAGAGCTCCAGGGCTTGTCCGCCACCGGTCCTCGGTGGTTCCACCGAACGGGACGGCTCGAGTGGGCCGAGGAGGCTGAGCACGCCGCAGACCTCGCCGGCCGCGTCGCGAGTCTCGACGCCTGGGGCTACCCGAGCCGCTGGATCACCCGGGAGGAGGCCGTCGGGCTCGAGCCGGACCTGCGGATTCCCGCCGGCGTCCCCGAGGTTGCCTCGTTCCCCGAGGAGGGTTATGTCCTGCCCGCCGTGCTGCTGGGCCGGTTGCTGGGTGAGGCCAGGGATCGTGGAGCGGTGTTGCGCACGCCGGCCGCCGTGCAGACGATCGAACCGACGCCGCGCGGTGCACGGATCGGTTTGGAGGGTGGGCTGGTGGAGGAGGTGGACGTGGCCGTGAGCTGCGTCGGCCGCTGGTCGACCGGACTGCTCGCCTTGGCCGGCTATCGAGTCCCCCTCGCCGACCCGGACGCGGCCGGCTCGGCGACCGTCGGGTTCCTGGCCTGGACCGCCCCCCTGGTCGCTCGGTTGCGGGGCATCGTGACGGCGCCAACTGTCACCGTCCGCCCGGATGGGGGCGGACGGCTGGTCCTGCAGCATCTACCGCTGGACTCGGCTGCCGACCCGGCGCGGCCACCCCGGCCTGAGGACCCGGTCGCCGGGCGTCTGCGCGACGGCCTGGCGAGGACCCTGGTGGGCGGGGAGTACGCCCGCATCGAACAGATCCGCGTCGGCCAGCGGGCGCTTCCGGCCGACGGCCAAACGATCTGCGGCTGGCTTGGCGACCCGGGTCACCTCTACGCGATCGCGACCCACAGTGGGATCACGTTGGGACCGCTGCTGGGCCGTCTCGCGGCTCAGGAGATCCTGATGGACGGTCTCGCCGGCCCCCTCTCGACGTTCCGGCCGGGTCGGTTCGGTGCGTCCGTGGTGCCTCACGTCGACACGGCACGCCGTCGTGGGGATCAGTAGTCGAGCCCTCGGTCAGGCGGGCTGCCAGAGCTCGATCCGAGTGCCCTCGGGATCGGTGACCCAGCCGAATCGACCGACACCTTCCATGTCCTGCGCCTCGCCGGCCACGTCGGCTCCTCTGGCGCGCAACTGCGCGAGCATGGCATCCAGGTCGCGGACTCTGAAGTTGAGCATGGTTTGCTGCGAGCGTGCCCCGAAGTAGTCGGTCTCGGATTCGAACGTCGCGAAGACCGTCGGCCCGGCCTCCTGGGCCCACAAGCCGTTCTCATCGGCGTCCAGCCCCAGGCAATCGCGATACCACGCGCCCAAAGACCGCGGGTCGGCGGCCCGGATGAAGTATCCACCGATTCCAAGCACACGTTCCATGCGGCCATCTTGCCCGGATGGCGACCGGGCGCGGGTGCGACCAGACGACGCGCACCTCGATCCCGACGACGTCGCCCTGGTTCGTGATGGGCCGGCGACCGGCCGTCATCGTCGCCTGTGACGCCGCCGTATTCCTGGCCTTTCCCGGCGCACTGAGCGAAGGTCGGGTCGAAGACCCTCTCAGCGGACGACGAGCACCGGCCCCCGGGCGAGGTGGATCACGTGGTAGGCGACGCTCCCCAAAAAGATGCTGCCGATCGCGGTTCTGCCGTGGGACCCCAGGACCACCAGGTCGGCGCCCATCGCTTCGGCTTGCTCCCAGATCGCTTCCGCCGCCCGACCCTGAGGTGCGCCCACCACCACCCCTGAGGCCTCGACTCCGCGATCGCGGAGTTGCGCAACGCCGTGGTCCACCAGCGTCTTGGCGTCCTCCTCCTCACTCAGGTAAAACTCGGCGCCGGCGCGGCGACCGATCACGTGCTCGCGGACGTTGAGGACCTGCACCGATCCCTTGGAGAGGACGGCTATGCCACCGGCCTGCTCCAGGGCTCGACTCGAGGGCTCCCCGTCGTCGATCGCCACCAGCACCTTGTCGTACATCTTCCAGACCTCGACTCCCATCGGCAATGTCAAGCAACTCGGTCGGCCAGCAGTGACCCTCGACCTCCTTCCTTGGCCGGCGCACATCACCATAGCCGCCCATTGGGTTTCCCAGCGCAGCGGCGCCGAGATCGCAAACCAGCTTCGCCGCGGACGACACCAAGCAGGTGCCCCCCGCGGGGGGGAGGCGTGCCGAGTTACGGTGGAGGTAGAGCCGCCCACCAGGGGCTCGCAGACCTGAGCCGGGCCGGGGGACCTGCGATCGATCACGGTTGCCTGCCGGTCAGCGGACATGGAGGAGAGGGGTATGAAACTGGGCGTCGCGATCCCGACCTACGATCTTGAATCGGGCCGGCCGCTCTCACTCCGGGAGGTCGCCGAGTACGCGCGCCGGGCTGAGGCACTTGGCTTTCATTCGGCCTGGGTCATGGACCACCACTGGCTGGAACGCGATGGTGTCCGTGTCGGAGCGCACGATCCCAACATCACGCTTGCCTACGTCGCTGCGGTGACCTCGTCGATCACCCTTGGCGTGCTCGTGATGGCAAATGGTTTCCGGCCCCTGAACCAGCTCAGTCGTGAGACAGCTGCCCTCGCCGACGCACTGCCGGGGCGGTTCATACTCGGCCTGGGTTGCGGCTCCCAGCCCGGAGAACACGAGGCGTTCGACCTTCCCTTCGAGCGCCGTGTGGGTCGCCTGGAGTCGACCTTGAAGGTTCTGCCCCAGCTGCTCGGTGGGCAACGCGTGACCTATCGCGACGACTTTGTTCACCTCGGTGACGCCAGCACCCTGACCACCGAACCCGCGCCGCCGATCTGGATCGCCGGCTTCGGCCCACGCATGATGAGGCTGACCGCGACCTCTGCGTCGGGCTGGATCACCGCCTGGCACGGTCCAGACCCAGCGGGCTTTCGATCTCAACTGGAAGCCTTCCACAAGCAGCTTGCGGAGACCGGACGGAGCTCGTCCGACGTCGAGGTCTGCGCGGGGTTCTTGGCCCTGCCGGGTGAGGGGACCGAGCTGGAGGTCGCCGTCGATCGGGCCGACCGGCTGCTTCCGCGCACGGGGCCGGCGGGCCGGCCGGCGCCGGCACGCGAACGGATGCTGGTCGGGGCGCCGGAGGAGATAGCTGACGCTCTCCGTGTGTACGCGGCGGCCGGCGCAACCCACGGCATCTTGAACCTCTCCCCGAGCCCGTTCGGCAGGTTGGAGCCGTCGTTGCTGGAGGGCGCGGCAAGGATCGTCGAGCGCACAAACCCCGGTTTCGCGTGAAACCGGGACTATGGCGGGCCTCATAGACCCGGTTTCGCGTGAAAACGGAGATTGGTGTGCCTCGGCCGCCGAGCCCCCGTGCAGCTGCTCTGCGAGGCCGAGCCGTATGGCCGCCGGCGGGGCCCTGACCTGACGCAAAGGGCGATTGGTGCACCAATCGCCCATGCCGAGCCCCGCAACTGGGCGATTGGTGCACCAACAGCCGATTCCGATGGACGCTGGGGATAGCACTCCCTAGGAGTTGGGGGTGAAGGTTCCGGTGCAGTGCCCGCGCTTGCCGCCCACCCAGCAGGGGACGTTGGTGATGGATTCCGATGTGGGCCCCGCTGACGGCGTCGCGGTGGGCGCCGGAGTGGGCGTGCTGGTGGGTAGGTGGGGGTTGCCGTCGGAGTGGGGGTGGGCGTCGCGGTTGGCGTCGCCGTCGGTGTAGAGGTGGGGGCCGTCGACGTCGACCCGACCTGGGTGTCCGGGTGCGCCAGGTTCCAGGCCGTCATGGTGGCGGCGTCGAAGGTCCCGACCGAGTCCACCTTGCCGTAGCTCCACACCCAGGCGCCCGCATAGCCGGAGGCGTAGTAGCCGTCCATCTGCTGCTTGAAGGTGGCGCTGTTCTGGTTGGCCCCGTACTCGCCGACCACGATCGGCTTGTTGAGCCCGAAGCTGCTGGCGGGCGTGTTCTCGACGTCGGGCGCGTAGCCCGTCCCGTAGGAGTGAAGCTGGTAGTAGTCGAGCCCGTCGCCCTCGTACTGGCCGACCCAGTTGCTTGAGGCCGAGCCGACGGTGACCAGGACGCCGGGATCGGTGGCGTGGACGTCGGAGGTGACCATGGTGGTCCAGGCGTTGAAGGTGGACACGCTGATCGGGTTCGAGCAGTTGCTGCCCGCACCCTCACTCGAGATGCACGCCTCGGGCTCGTTCATGGTCTCGATCGAGAAGACCGCAGGGTTGTTGGCGAGGTGCTGGAGGACGGGCATGACGACCGTCGACTCCAACGCCTGTCCGCCCGAGCCGGTGTTGATGAGCCCGGCATGGCCGCCACCGACCACTCCGCTACCCAGGTTGGTGGCGTTCTCCATGAACGAGGAGTCGAACAGGACCAGGTTCAGGTAGACGCCGTTGGCCTGTGCGGCCGAGGTCAGCGCGTCGAGATCCGAGAAGTCGACCGAGTCGAGCCCGGTCGGCGTGCCGCTGGAGTCGAACACGATGCCCGCCCTGGCGTCGGCGAAAAGCCACACCCGGGCGGTCGTGATTCCCTCCGCGTGCATCGTCGAGAAGTCCGCCTGGAGCGCCAAGGCATCGTCATGGAAGCCGTAGCTGCCCCAGGCGTTCGAGCCGACATCGTTGCCGTAGGCGATCCACGGCAGGTCCGTGCCGTTGGCGTAGACCATGGAGCCCGCGATCGGCAGGTGGGCCGCAGCGGCTGCGCGGGCCTTGCTGACCAGGAGCGCGACACCCCCCACGACCAGCGCGAGGGCGAGAAAGGCAGACAGAGGACGAGAAAGATGACCCCACATATCCGCCGCCATCATAGAGATTTGTCGGCGACAACCTGGAAGCAGGCGGTTCGATCAGGGTGCCCGGGCTGGTCTCGATCCTCTCCCGTTTCCCCCCTCGGCGTCAGGCGGCCGCCGGCTTGTTGTGGATCGTGATCAGGCTGACGATGCGGCCGTCGACGACGTGGAAGTAGTTGGTCAGGATCAGCGGGTCGGGCAGATTTGTCCGGTCGAAGTCTCCCTCATACGCTGCGCGGACGATGATCTCGCCGCGGTGCTCGAGGACCTCGGTCACGGCCATGGTGACATGGTCGCCCACGATCTCCTTGGCGACGAACTCGCGTATGGCATCGCGGCCCCAGAACTCACGGTTGGCGTCGTTGACGTAGGCATCGTCGGAGAAAGTGCCGACGACGGCGTCGAGATCGAACGCGTTGACGGCGCGGACGTGCTCGGCGAGGACCCCGGAGAGCGTGGCAACGGACATTGATGACCTCCTCGTGCTCGCCGTGACGGCGAGAGGAACGGATTGCTCGATCAGCATCCGATCTCCCTCCAGGGGAGGGTCAAGGGGAGTGGCGACGTGCGGAGTCTCCCCCTGTGGGAGGGTCCAGACTGGGGCCGGGATGCCGGACACGCTCACCATCGGGGACTTCGCGAGAGCGACGCACCTTTCGATCAAGATGCTGCGCCATTACCACGAGATCGGCCTCCTGGAGCCTGCCGCGGTCGATCCGAACACGGGATATCGGCACTACCGCATCGGCCAGATCCGTGAGGCGCTTGTCGTGCGTCGTCTACGCGGCCTCGGGGTTCCGCTCGAAGAGGTGCGCGATGTGCTGTACGCACCGGACGTCGAGTCGCGGAACGCGGTGTTGTCCGCGCATCTGCGGCGTCTGGAGACGGCGCTGGCGGAGACGCGCACAGCCGCCGAATCCCTGCGTCAGCTCATCGCCGGGCCCGGACCTTCGCCGTCGCCGGACGTGGTCTTCCTGTCGCTTCCGCCTGCGCCCGCGGCGGCGATCACGGGGATCATCGCGGTGGAGGGCGGCGGCAGCTGGGTATTCGGCGCGCTGGCCGAGCTGCGGGCCGCCCTCGCCGCGCAGCACGCGGTCGCGACGGGGGATCCCGCGGGGATCTTCGCGGAGGAGCTGTTCAGCGAGGGGCGCGGCGAGGCGACCGTGTTCGTTCCCATCTCCGGAACCGTTCGGCCGGCCGGCCGCGTTCGCGAAACCGTCGTGCCCGCCGTCGAGCTCGCAACCGCTCTTCATGTCGGGGCACACGACGACATCGATCGCACGTACGGTGCGCTCGGTGCGTACGTGGCCCGGCACGCCCTGAGCGTCCCCGGGCCGATACGTGAGTACTACCTGACGGATCTGGTTGGGAGTCCCGATACGTCGACCTGGCGAACACAGGTCGGCTGGCCGATCTTCCGCACCGCCCGGTAGTCAGCTCCCCGAGGCGATCCACATCGGGTGTTGAGCCGTCGTTGAGGCAGCACACGCTCAGGCCGGAACGTGTGCGGCGAGAAGCGCAAGGCCCGCGACGAGAAGCGGCGTGTCGGTGCTCCAGCATGAAGTGGACGGCGGTGATTCAGGAGGGTCGCCCACGCCAGCAGGTAGCGCCGCAGCCATCCGAGAAGGACGCCACGAGAGAGCAGCTCCTCGGTGATCCCCGCGAGCAGCAGCGCCCGGACCACGATCAGGAACCAGTCGAAGCCGTCGGCCTCCTGAATCCTCGCGAGTGAAACCGAGGCCGGATCCAGACCCCGTTGGTTGGTCATGGTGTTCGGGTCCGCTGCGACCCTGGGAGAACCTCGGTCTGGCTCGTGGGTAAGCCGACCTGTCAGAAGGTTCGGCTGCCTCGCTCGTGACGTGTACCGGCAGGAGGCGTTGGTCGGACACTGCGGGCTCTGCGTGGTGGTTGAGGACGCACCGGGGCGGTGTCGTCCTGGCCTGCCCGAAGGCGGGGCGAAACTGCCTCAAGCGTCCACAACGCCAAGCATCCAATCCAGATTGCGCTGTTCGAACTCACCGGCTGCACGCAGTTGAACGGTGTGGTTGTGAGTCGATGTCGACTTCTCGGGCCCGGCGAACTCATCGGGAGTGGGCCCTTTCGTTATGCCGGCATTCCCTGTGCCATCCACTGTTGAAAGACCAGCAAAGGCCCCGGCGGCCACTTACCGTCACACGGCATTTGGAGCGCTGGGAGCGTGTAGGACAGTGCTTTCCAGATGACCGGTGCGCTGGCCTTCACGGCCTGGTACGAGGTGAGGTCCAGATCTTGTCCACGCATTGACGCAACGTCGACCTCACGAAACAGCGGCCGGATGTCACGTTCAAAGCTGCGGGAGTCCAGGGCATCGATGACGAAGTTGAGATCGATGTTGCCGTGGTGGAGTTCGAAGGTCTTGCCGGCCGGCCCATCGACCGTCCCGCTAACCTGTTCGGAGGCGAGGTCATACTCGAGGTTGAAAGCCCAAACCGTATCTTCAAAACCTTCAATCACGCGCGTCGTGCAGAAGTGAGAGTAATCGTCACTGCTCATGGAGTGGCCTCCGGGCCAGATCCTCGTAACGCAGGGGTCATTGGCAGCGAGCGGGATCCGCTGACCTCCGCCGACCCAGTACCACTGGTCGCCATCCCTCTCTATCGAGCCATGGATAGTCTGGCTGGCCTGCTTCCGGTTGACGTTGATGACAATCGGCTCGAAACCCGGGGCGTTGGTGTTGGTGCGGAAGATCGCATTCCACGACTGCACGCCAGCCACGGTGATGATATTCGGGTAACTAGAGACGGGGGCGGCTTGACCAGGAGTCTCCGGAACGGGATCGTTCAGCTCAACAATCCGAACCTGAAATCCGAACGAGGGGGGCGGCAGGTCCAGCGTCGGGGGCGTCATGGCGCCCCGATCCTACTGCGGGGATCCAGCCGGCTCCGCGGGGCTGCAACCCCCTGCGACGGGGTCGCAAGCGACTTGAATCCGCCGCGGGGCGCGGCGGGCTTGGCCAGCGGCACAAACGGCCGCCGCCAACCGATTCGGTACGCGCAGGTGGCGCCCGTGGCGTGTCTCATCCGCTCGGGACAGGACGGGTTCATGGTCAGAGGAGATTGCCGGCCGATCTCTGGGTGACCAATGGTTCCCGGCGGATTTCCCGGGCGATGGGGAAGATCGCCGATGACATGGGAACCGGGTTGGGCAGACCCTCGGGAACGGCCGGACGGGCACCGGCACTTAGACCTTTCTGGAGGTACCGAGATGTCGGAACGGGTGTTATGGACGGGGGGCGCCCTCGCTGGGGTTGCCTACGGGGCACTGGAGATCATCGGCGTGATCGTGGGGGGCGTCTCAGCCCCGGCTCCCTATGACATTTTCCCGTCGGCCGCCACGGCGGCGCGGGTGGCGGCCACGCCGATGCCGACGGGGTCTGGCTCGGGTTCGCCATCGAGGTTGTCGCCACGCTCTTCTTGATCGCCTTCATCGTGCGGGCGGTCGTCGGCGCCGCGCGCCCTGGCGGTCCGGGGCTGATTCCAACCGCGGCCTTGGTCGCCGGCACCGTCAACGTTGCCGCAGTCTTCGTTTCCTTCGGTGTCATGGCGGCGCGAAACGCGGGCGCCGGGCACGGGCTCGACGCTCAAAGCGTCGTACTGCTGTCGTACCTGAATTGGGGGACCTATTTCCTGAGCTGGCCGAGCATGGCGGTGTTTCTCGCGAGCCTGGGGATCGCGGCCGTGCAGGCACGATCGATGCCGGCCTGGGTGGCCTGGAGCGGGATAGTGATCTCGGTCGCCGCTCTCGTCGGTTGCCTCGACCCGGTGAACCTCGGCCAGATGGCCCAGCTCCTGCAACTCGTTTGGGTCCCGGTGGCCGGCGTGAGTCTCGCGCTCAGAAGAGGAGCCGCGCTCGTGCCCAAAGCCTCCATGATTCCCACGTGAACCGTTGGATCCTTCGAGCTGGTGCGGTCGGCGGGGCGCTCTGCGCCCTGCTGGCCGCCGGGCTGTTCCTTCTCGGGCTTCCGCTGGTAGGTATCTCACGGCCGCACTACGCGGTCTTCGCCACCGCGACCCTGCTCGTCTTCACCGTGGTCTGCTTCCTTGTGGCTGCGGCTGTAGCGGCCCGGTCGCGCGATCCAATGGCGATTTATGCAGCCGTCATGGTGGCAGTGATCGGAGGCTCCGGAGCGCCGTACACCGATGCACTGGCAGCGCGCCCCGCGCTGTTTGTACCGGCCCGTATTGGCACCTTCCTCCTCCCGGCGCTTGTCGTGGGGTTCCTCTTGATCTTTCCCACTGGGCGACCCGCGCCGCGGTGGGCTGCAATCCCTTTCGCCATTTGGGCCGGTGCCCTTCTCGTCGAGATGCTGTCCACGCCACCCTACCCTCCGGGCAACCCGCCAGACTTCTGGGGCCTGCTGATGTTCGCAGGATTCCTGGGTGGTCTGATCTGCGCCGGGTGGCGCTGGTTGAAGGTTTCGGACCGGACGGCGCGGGCTCAGACGCAGTGGGTCCTGCTCGGCGTGGGCGTCGCAATCGTGGCACTGGGGGCATCCGCGTTCGTGCCGGCCCTCGCTCCGACCGGCAGCGGTGCGCCATTGGGATTCGCCTTCGCCACGCTCGGGTCTCTTGCCATTCCGCTGTCGATTGCGGCGGCGGTGACGCGATACCGCCTCTGGGATGTGGACCTCGTGGTCAATCGCGCCGCGGTCTATGCGGCGGTGGTGGTGATCCTAACCGCGGCGTATTTGGGCATCGTCCTCGGAACCAGTGCACTCTTGACCGGTCGCGGATTGACTATCCCCTCGCTCGTCGGTGCCGCCTTTGTGGCTGTCGCCTTCCAGCCCCTCCGACAGCTGCTGCAGCGGACGGTGAACCGGTTGATGTACGGGGACCGCGACGATCCTCAGGCGCTGCTGCGACAGCTTGGGGCGGCGCTCGACGAAAGCCTGGCGGGGAGCACCGTGCTCCCCCGAATCGCGGGCACCGTTGCCACCGCGCTCAGACTGCCCTATGCCGCCGTTGTGCTCCGCGACGGCGCGGTCTTCTCAACCGCCGAAGGCGACCCGCGCCAGACCCTCGATATGGTCGATATTCCGCTCGTCCACCAGGGGGAGCAGGTGGGAGCGCTCTGTGTTGCACAGCGCAGTCGCCGCGACGCCTTCACGCCGAAAGACCTGGCTTTGATTCGCGAGCTGGCTGTGCATATCGCGGCTGCTGTCCACGCCGTCCTGCTCGCGATCGCGCTTCAGGAGTCGCGCGAGAGCCTGGTCAACGCGCGTGCCGAGGAGAGACGCCGTCTTCGGCGGGACCTGCATGACGGGATGGGACCGCAGCTCGTGAGCCTGGCTCTGAAGCTGGAGGCGGCACGCAATCGCGCCGAGGTCCAGACATCGCTCCGTCAGCTGCTCGCGGACCTCGCCGGGCAGACCAGGGAGGTGATCGCGGATGTGCGCCGCCTCGTCTACGCGCTGCGACCGCCAGCCCTGGACGAGCTCGGACTGATCGCCGCGCTGGCCCAGATCGGCGAGGCGCCCGGCCAGAATCTGGTTTTCGAGTTCGACCGGCCTGACCACCTCCCGCCGCTCCCCGCGGCCGTCGAGGTCGCCGCCTACCGGATCGCGCAGGAGGCCCTGACGAACGTCGTCAGACACGCCGATGCGAAGTGGTGTCGACTCAGGCTCGGATTGTCCAGCGACGGCATGCTCCTCGAGGTGACGGATGACGGAGCCGGTCTCGACGACACCCGGCGGCCCGGGATCGGCCTCCGTTCGATGCGCGAGCGCGCAGAGGAACTCGGGGGCACCTTCGAGCTTGGATCGCCGGCCGGCGGAGGCTGCCGGGTGATGGCGTTCCTGCCGTGCCGGTCGGACGGGTAGATGGCGCCGCTGCGGGTGGCGATCGTCGACGACCACCCCGTTTTCCGGGACGGGATGCGGCAGCTGCTCGAATCCGTCGACGGCTTCGTTGTGGTCGGCGAGGGTTCGTCGGGCGAGGACGCGCTCAAGCTGTCCGAGCTCCACGGGCTGGACGTCATCCTGATGGACATCGGGATGCCGAAGATGAATGGGATCGAGGCGACGCGGGCGGTGCTCGCGGAGCATCCCGACGTGAGGATTGTCGTGCTCACGATGTACGAGGAGTCGGAGTCCGTCTTTGCGGCGCTGCGAGCCGGCGCCCGCGGCTACCTGGTCAAGGATGCGACCTCGGAGGACATTACTCGAGCGCTGGTTGCTGTGGCTCGGGGTGATGCCATCTTCGGGCCCGCGGTCGCCGGGCGCCTCTCGGCGTTCTTTCGAAACGATGTCGGGGCGAGGCCGCCCACACCCTTCCCCGAGTTGACCGTGCGTGAAACCGAGGTCCTGGACCTGATCGCCCGCGGCTTCACCAATCAGGAAATGGCGAGTCACTTCGGTGTCTCGCTCAAGACGGTGCAGAACCACGTCTCGAACGTGTTGGCGAAGCTCCACGTCGTCGACCGCACCCAGGCTGCGATTCGCGCTCGCGAGGCCGGCCTCGGCTGATCGGATTCCAACCGGTGCCTCTCGGCTCGGACCCGTCGCCCCTAGTCTGCCCATCACCGGGTACCCCAAACACTCCCTGATCGTCCGCGATGTGAGCACTGCTGACAGCCACCCGGAGGTCCGCGGCCGAGCCGGGGTGACGACAGCGAATCGTCACCACCTCGGGCGCCGGCGGCCTCCAGGGAGCGAGAAGCGAGCAGTCATCGGAGAGCCGTCTCGGGATGCCAGCGAACGACCCGGAAGCCGTGGTCCACGGCCACCCTCAGACGGTCCCTGTCGAAGTGGCCGTCCTCCGCCTGCGGGATGCCGACGAAGCGCTTGATCATGGGGTTGCGCTCCGCCATCAGGCCGAGCAGCCGGTCGACCTCATCGGGCTCTCGGAGGATCTCGGGACGAGCCTGAATGACCGTCCCCCGGAGCCGGATCCGCACCGGCGCGCCGGGAATCAGGTTCCGCTTCCATCTGCCGCCACCAGGGGTCAGCAGCGTGCCGCCGTCCCGGACGTAGCTCACCGGCTGACGGTAGGTACGCCCGGTCTTGCGACCGCGCAGCGAGAGCAGCATCAGGCTGCGCCCTGGCGGAGTCGGGAACGGAAGCCCGAGAAGGGCTCGCATCGGGACATTGACGACGCGAAAGATCGCGGCCTGCAGACGTCTTGTGGGGGGAACCTTGCGCTGCTCGGGCATGAAGCCACCTCTCTGGGTCTGAGCCAACCGCGTGGCTCTTCGAATTAAATGTATGGTCAGTATACCCAATATTGGTACATTGAGCGAGCGATGAGCCCACGTCCCTACCGGTCTTCAGCTCGGGAGAGCGCGGCGGCCGAGACCCGGAGGCGGATCATCGCCGCTGCCAGGACGGTCCTGAGCGCCGAGAGCACGGTCACGTTCACGGTCGATCGGATCGCGGAGATCGCCGACGTGGCGCGGATGACGATCTACAACCAGTTCGGCTCCAAGCGCGGGCTGGTCGAGGCGCTCTCCGACGATCTGGCGGCAGGCGGCGGCATTGGCAGGCTCCCGCAGGCTTTCCGCGCCACAGATGCGATGGCCGGACTCGAAATCGTCATCGAGGTGTTCACGGGCTTCTGGGAGCGCGAACGGCTGGTGCTGCGCCGGCTTCGTGCGGTGATCGCACTGGACCCCGAACTCAGCCAGTACAACCGCGATGCGCGCCGCCGGCAGGCCTTGACCACGGTCATCCGCCGCCTCTCCGACCGGACGGGCAGCCCGGCTCCCGACGAGGTCGAGACCGCTGCCGACCTCTTGCTTGTCCTGACGTCGTTCGAGGCGTACGAGGATCTGGCGGCCGGTCGCGACCACGCATCCGTGGTCCGGATCGTCAACGAGGCGGCGAAGCGCGTTCTGGGCGGCGAGAGCAACACGCAGCCGTCACGCGGCCCTGATACGGGCCTGAAGAAGGACGTCCCCGGTGTCGAGCCGGGGCGGTCGGGGTGACCGTGGAGGTCCCAGGTGTCCACGAGCACGCGTGCCTGGGCGCGCCCGCGGCCGATGAGAAAATTGGGCGCGAGCGGGCGGTTCGACGCGATCACCGATCCACCGGTCTCCCGGCCCGCCAGGCAAGCCGCACGACTGCCGGCGGGTGACCAGGGCCGCTCAGCGTCCGTCTCCCATCCACACCACCCGGGGGCAACAGCAGTGAAGATCACCGAGGTTCGCGTCGCTCATGTCCGGCTGCCCGCAGTCACCGAGCGGGCGGATTCCAGCCAGGACGCCCTGATCGTCAAGGTCGAGACCGACGCCCGGATCACCGGCGTGGGCCAGGTGGACGCGAGCCCCGTCGCCTGCCTGGGAGCGATCACGGCCCCACGCTCGCATCTCCTGGCGCGCGGGCTGCGTGAGTGCGTCCTGGGTGGGGACCCGCTCGAGCGAGAGCACCTCTGGCAGCGGATGTACGAGGGATCCATCTTTTTCGGTCGCCGCGGCGCGGCGATCGAGGCGATGAGTGGCATCGACCTGGCCCTCTGGGACATCGCCGGGAAGGCGTTCGGAGTGCCCGCCTACAAGGTTGCGGGCGGAGGCTTCCACAAGAAAGTGCGCGCCTATTCGAGCTTCCTCTGGGGTGACACGCCCGAGGAGTCCGCAGAGTCGGCGAAGAGGTTTGTGGCCGAGGGGTTTACGGCTTGCAAGTTCGGATGGAATGGCTGGGGTTCGGACTGGGCCCGGGACCTCGAGCAGATGGCGGCCGTTCGTGAGGCGGTCGGCCCGGACGTGGACGTGATGGTGGACGCCGGGCTCGGCTACCGCGACGCAAAGGGCGCCATCCAGATGGCTCAGCGATTGGAGCCCTATCGGCCCCACTGGTTCGAGGAGCCTCTGCGGCCAGACGACTACGACGGGTACGCCAAGCTCGCCGCTGCCACCTCGCTGCGGGTGGCGGCCGGTGAAGAGGAGACGAACCGGCTCTCCTACCTGGACCTGATGGACCGCGGCAACGTCGACGTCGTGCAGGTGGATCTCTGCCGCGTGGGTGGGCTCACCGAAGCCCTCAAGATCGGCTGGCTCGCCTACGACCGTGGCCGCCAGGTCATCAATCACTCCTACAGCACGCACATCAACCACGCGGCGTCGCTGCACTTCCTGGCGTGCATGCCCCACACCACGCTGCTCGAGTTCTGCGTCGAGCCGAGCCCGATGCTGACCGAGCTGGTCCGCGAGCCGCTTCGCGCGGTCGACGGCTACGTCGGCGTCCCCGAAGCGCCAGGACTGGGAGTCGAACTGAACGAGGAGGCCGTCGAGCGCTACTCCGTCCGGTGACGGAGGCTGACCTAAGCGTCAGCCGGCGGGAGGCCCCATTGAGAGCAGATCGCCCGCCGTCGCGGCGGCTATCTCTAGTAGATGAACGTGACCAGGTTCGAGGTCGCCCGCGTCACGTGGCGCGTGTCGGTGACACCGACACCTCCGGCGTAGTTCATCTCGGTGACGGTCCAATGGTTATCGTCGGTCACCGATGTCACCACCGATACATGGCCGAACGCGCTGTCAGCGCTCTCCATGATGGCGCCGACCACCGGCGTCTGACCTTCCGCCTGTCCATCGGCGGCCGCGGCCGCGGGCCACTGGTTGGCGTTCCCGAGCCAGGGAATGCTGTAGATCTGGGCCACGTACCAGGTGCAGTACCCGGGACTGAAACGGTTCGGGTTCGACGGTCCTGGCCGGAGCGTGATCGAGGCAGCGGCGGTGACCGACGGTGTGGTCGACTGCCGGGACACCGCAGGCTGGCTGGGGGCCGCGGCGTGCTGCTGAGCCGGCTTCTGCTGCGTCGCCTGCTGCTGCGCCGCCTGCTGCTGGGCGGCCTGCTGCTGCGTCTGCAGAGTGGAGATCTCGACCAGGGTATTGGCCGCGATCGCAGTGGCCTGCGCCTGCTGGCTCGAGATCTTTTGCAGCTGCGCCTGCGCCGCCGTCTGATCCCGCTCGTCGCTTGCCTTGAGCGCGGTCGCCGAGGCGAGGAGGTGCTGCTGCTGCTCCGCGATCACGCGAGCCTGCGCCATCCCACTCAACAGCTGCCCAAGGTTCCTGGCATTCAAGACCGTGACCAGAGTCAACGCGGGGCGCTCGTACTCGATGCGGGCCACCCGATCCAACTGCTGGTTGAGCGCCGTCTCCTGCTGCCGGTCATCGGCAACCCTGGAAGCGAGCGCTTCGACCGACGCCTGCTCGCTCTCCTCCTGGTCCGCGAGAGAGTTGATGGTCGCCTGCTGCTGGCGCAGCTGCTGCTGCAGTGTCGAAAGCTGCCCGCTGGGATCTGGTCCCGGCGTGGGGGTCCCGGCACGGGTGGCTGCGAACGCGGTCGGCATCGTCAGCGAGCCCAACAGGAGAGCGGCGAAGAGGGCTGCCAGGAGTCTCAAGGAACGGATCGCGGCAACCTCACGGCGGGCTGCGAGGCGGGGTCGGAGCTCGATGAGGGGGCCTGTGCGCGCAAACACGCCTCTGTCCAGACGTTCCAGCCTGGACCGATGTACGGCATGCCCAGCTACCCCTGCGAGCATTGCGTGGAGGGTAACCGATTGGGGGCCGGTTTTCATACCGGTGGCCACGCACGACGTGGCTTCATGGCCCGGCGCGGGACGCTTGAGCCAGGACGCCCGACTTCGCCTGCTCGATCACCGAGGCTGGACCCGAGGCCGCCCGACAAGACGCACGACAATAGGACGCGCGATGTCCGCTGTCTCCAGCGCTCGACCCGGGGCGGCTATTGGCGGTATGGCCGCCGGCGCCCCGTGGCACGGTGTCTGCGCGCCGTCGCGGGGCACGTCGCAAGTCTTCCAGCTGCCCGTCGCCGGGACGCCTGACGGATCGATGGTCGCCATCCCGATCAACGTGGCGAGAGGCACCGGGGACGGCCCGCCCGTCCTGGTTGTCGCGGGGCAGCAAGGAGGCGCACACCGGTCGGCCCGTGAGATGAGAGCCGGGCGCGGAACGGCGCCGACGACGCTTGCCGGTGGTACGTCAGGGGGTGAGCGGTGAGCTGGACGGTGCAGTGTGAACGCTGCGGCACGCGAGTCGATGGGGACTACTTCCACACCTGCCGCCAGTGCGGCGGCTGCTTCGAAGTTCGGTACGACCTCGATCCGGTTCGGCAGGCGGGAAGGCAGTGGCTGGCCGGACAGCCGCACACGATTTGGGGCTATCGGGCCCTGCTGCCTGGCCCGACGAAGAGCGACCGGGTCTCGATCGGTGAGGGGGATACGCCGCTCGTGCCGAGCCAACGGCTGAGGGACCGCTTCGGGCGTCGGGTGCTCTGGAAGAATGAGACCGTCAATCCGACCTGGTCGCACAAGGACCGCTATCAGGCGGTCGCCGCGACCATGGCGCGTGACCTGGGGTTTCGGGGGCTGGCCGGCACGTCGACCGGTAACCACGGCATGGCCGCAGCCGCCTACGCGAGTGCGGCCGGGCTGCGCTCCATCCTCTTCTATCCGCCTGAGATGTCCTCCGCCTTTCTCTACCTCACGGGCCTCTACGGAGGCCAGGCGGCGGTAACCGGTTGGGACGCCAGAGCCGTGATGCTCGAGCGAGTTCTCGCCCACCCTGGCTGGTGCCCCATCGACGGCCGCAACCCGTTCGGTGTCGAGGGCTACAAGACCATTGCCTACGAGATCGTGCGCGATCTCGGGGATGCGCCCGACCTGCTTCTGGTCCCGGTCGGTTCGGGCAAGCTGCTCACCGGCATCTGGCGAGGCTTCGAGGACCTCCTGAAGCTGGGTTTCATCCGGGCGCTGCCTCGCATCGTCGCCTGCCAGGCCACGGGCGTCGACGTGTTGAGTGACCCACTCGCCACAGGATCCGGCGAGGTGCCGGTGCGGCCCAAGGTGCACACCGTCGCGCTCTCGACGCAGGAGCCGACCGCGGATCCGCGAGTGCTGAAGGGGGTGCGTGCCACGGGAGGCCGCGTCATGGCCGTCCCGGAGGGGCGGATCATGGCCGCGGTCCGGGCGCTGGGCCGCGAGGGAATCGCAGCCGAGCCGGCGTCGGCTCTCAGCGCGGCGGCGGTCGAGCGGTTGCTCGAGGAGGGGGAGATCTCGGCGGATGCGGTGGCCGTCTGCCTGGTGACGGCTTCCCTGACGAAGACGCCGTATCTGCTGCCGGAGCTGAGTGATCGGCGCCCCTGGCGAATCGGTGTGGACGGCGAAGAGCTCAGCGGGTATCTCGCGACCCTGGAGAGCGAGGCTGCAGAGGATCCACGCAGCGACCGGGCATCCCACTGAGGCTTGTCGGAATCCCGCCGGAGCGAGCGTTCAGCGCGAAGCGGCGACCGGAGCCGGTTCCTCAGCGACCGCGGCCGGTTCCTGCGCTTCCGCCTCCTTCTCCTCCCGTGCCGGCCCGCGCAGGAACGAGCCCTCCCGGATGTGCTGATCGAGAACCGGCAGGATCCTGGCCACGTCGTCCGAGCGCATGGCTTCCAACAGCTCGACGTGCTCCAGAGGCAGATCCTGCAGGGACGAGTGGCGCATGACGTCGCGGACGAAGTAGGCCCGAACGCGAGGTTCGATCGTCCTCCAAATTTGAAAACACTGGTTGCCGGCCCGCTCGATGACGCGGCCATGGAACCGGAGGTCGATCTCGACCAGCGCCGGTAGATCGCCCAGGTCGGCGGCTCGCTGCATCTGGCTCACGAGCTCGGCGAGGTAGGCAAAGTCGGCCTCGCCGAGCGTGGACGCCGACTGTTTCCACGCGAAGGTCTCGAGCACCAGCCGGATCGGGATCACGATTCCGTCCACCTCGGCATCCGAGATCCCCGCCACGTAGCTCCCCTGGTAGGGGACGGTCACGATCAGCCCCGCCTGCTCGAGCTCGCGGAGGGCCTCCCTGACGGGTCCCCGGCTGACCCCGGTTCGGGCCGCGATCTCGCGCTCCACCAGCCGCTCCCCGGGCTTCAGAGCACCGGACACCATCGCGTCCGTCAGCACACGCGTCAGGGCCTGCCGCCGCGAGTCCCGCGACACTCTCGGCAGCGCGTCCAACCCCATAGCCCTTGGGGATGATAGGAGCTTGCCGGCGGTCAGATGGTTGACCATCGCGCCACGTCGGGATATCATCCCAGCGGAGGCAGGGAGAAAGCACGGTGGAAGCCGCAGGTCAGGACTGGTCGGGCCGAACCGTCGTGGTAACCGGCGGGAATTCCGGCATGGGCCGCGCCACCGCCGAGCTGCTGCGGCGGCGCGGTGCATCGGTCGCGGTCGTCGATCGCAACGTCGAACCGCAGGACCAGCAGCGGGCCGGCGAACTCTTGAGCATCCGGGCCGACGTCAGCCAGGAAGACCAGGTGCGGGCGGCATTCGAGGAGGTCGACCGGCGCTTCGGAAGGCTCGACGGCGTCTTCTCGAACGCGGGCATCGCGCGCCCTGAAGGCCTGATCCACCAGGAGGCGGCCGCCGAGTGGGACGAGGTGATCGCGGTCAACCTGCGCGGCACCTTCCTCGTGCTGCGCGAGGCTTTGCGGCGGATGCTTCCGCACCGGCGCGGCTCGATCGTCTGCACCTCGTCGGCGGTGGCCCACGTCGCGATACCAGGCGGGACCAACGCGTACACCGCCTCCAAGGGCGCCATCAACGCGCTGGTGCGGCAGGTGGCGGTCGACTACGCGCCGTTCGGGATCCGCGTCAATGCGGTGGCGCCGGGTGCCATTGACACGCCACTGATGTGGGCGACGACGCCCGCGGACGAGCTCGATGGGATGAGATCGACGATCGACAAGGAGGTGCCCCTGCGTCGTATCGGCCGGCCGGAAGAGATCGCGAAAGCGGTGGTCTGGCTCCTTTCCGACGACGCCTCGTACGCGACGGGCGCCGTCTATCACGTCGATGGTGGGGCTGCCGCGCAGATGGTTCTGTCCGTGTGATGACTACGTGTGAGGACTGGAGATGTCGGACAAGAGCGTGACCGGAACCGGCTCTAGTGCAGACGCGGTGACCGTCGCGGAGACCAGCCTCGAGGCCGGCGCTCTCGGCTTCTGGGAGGTGCTGGCCCAGGCGATCACGCACATCGCACCCGCGCTCGGCTTCCTCACCGGGGTGACGTTCATCGCCAGCCAGGCCGGCGTCTCGGTCAGTCTGGCCTACTTCCTGGCGTTCCTGGTCTGTTTCACGATCGGCCTCTCCCTGATCCAGCTGACCCGGCATCTCCCCTCCGCGGGCGGGTACTTCACGTACGTCAGCCGCACGCTCCACGCCAGGCTGGGTTTTTTGACCGCCTGGCTCTACTTCCTCTACGACCCGACAGGCGCCGCGATCAACTTCACCATCGTCGGGATCATCACCCAGGAGACGCTCCAGCAGCGGTATCACTTCCTGCTCCCCTGGTGGGTGATCGCGTCGATCGGGATCATCTTCGTCTCGGCCCTGCTCTATCGCGGGGTCAAGGTCTCCGGCCGGGTCCTCATGATCCTGGGCGGGATCGAGATCGCGATTCTGCTCGCCTTCGCGATCAGCGGGTTTATCTCACCGGGGCCCGGCGGGTTCACCGGGAGGACGTTCACCGTGGACCCAAAATTCGGCGTCCACGGGCTGGCCCTGGGGGTCGTGTTCGCGATCTTCGCGTTCACTGGGTTCGAGTCGGTGGCGCCGCTGGCCGAGGAGAGCCGGAGCCCGCGCCGGAATCTGACCCTGGCAGTGATCATCTCCCTCCTCTTCATGGGCGCCTTCTACATCTTCTGTACCTGGGGCCTCGCCGTGGGGTGGGGGATCAACACCTTCGACCAGACGTTCGCGGGCAAGGACGTCAACGCGTTCCTCAACCTGGGCCAGCGACTGTGGGGAACCGGGTACCTGCTGATTCTCCTGGCGCTCCTCAACAGCGCGTTCGCGGTCGGCCTCGCCTGCTCGAACGCCTCGACGCGGGTCTTCTTCTCCATGGGCCGGGCGGGCGCCCTGCCCAGCTGGCTCGGCTATGTGCACCCCAAGCACAAGACACCGAGCCACGCGGTCATCCTGCAGACGGTGATCACGACGCTGATCGTGTTCATCGGTGGGTTCGTGGTCGGGCCCGCCGAGCTGTTCTTCTGGCTCGGGATCGTCATCACGCTGGGACTGATCGGCGTGTATGGAGCGGGGAACATCGGGGTCATCCGCTACTACCTGACGGAGCGGCGAGATGAGTTCAACTGGTTCTGGCACATCGCCATCCCCGTGATCTCCACCGCCGCCATCTGCGTCGTCGCCTACTTCTCCCTGCAGGGCCTCTCCGGTCTGCTCGCCTCGGCGCCCTGGATCGTGCTGGGCTGGCTCGCCCTCGGCGGTCTGCTGCTCCTCCTCGCCCACTTCTCCGGGAGGGAGGGCTGGTTCATCCGGGCCGGCGAGGTTGCCTACGAACGCCCCATCACCCCCGACGAGCCCTCGCGGGTGAGCCCTTGATCGGCGGGCGCAATCGAGCGGCCCGATGAAGATCACCGCGGTCCGGACCCACGTGCTGCTCGACCCTGGCTACGAGGCCGACGCCACCAGCTCGGCACAGGACGACATCGTGGTCGAGATCGAGACCGACGAAGGCTTGGTCGGCGTGGGGGAGAGTGACGTCAACGCGTGGGTGGCCCGGGCCTGCATCGAGGCGCCCGGAACCCACACCATGGACCAGGGTTTGGGCCAGGTCCTGATCGGCCTGGATCCGGGGGATCCGGTGGCGGTCTGGGAGCGGGTGTACCGGGCCACGGCGATGACCGGCCGGCGGGGCGCGCTGGTCCATGCCATGGGCGCCGTCGACATGGCGATCTGGGACCTCGCCGGCAAAGCGCGCGGCGTCCCGGTCTGGCGGCTCCTGGGTGAACCTGTCCGCCAGGAGCTGACCCCCTACGCATCCCTGCTCCCTCAGGCGCGCACGCTGGACGAGTTTCAGCAGGCACTGGTCGCGCAGGCCGTGTGGGCTCGCGATGCCGGGTTTCGCGCGGTCAAGCTCGAACTCCCGTTCACCGGGCCCTACGTCAGCACCGGGCTGGCGGTGGGAGACGCTCCCATGGGCGAGACGATCGCGGCGGTGAGGCGCGCGATCGGCGACGAGATGACCCTCATGGTAGACGTCGTCTACGCGTGGCGATCGGTCGACCACGCGCTCCGCGGTGATCGAGACCTGGGCCGACTACGGACTGTTCTTCGTCGAGACGCCGCTCTGGCCGGACGACCTGGCCGGGTATCGGGAGCTGTCGCGCCGATCCCCGATCCCGATCGCGAGCGGCGAGTGGCTGAGCACCGCGCACGAGTTCGAGGATCTCCTCGAGCGGGGTGGGGTCCTGATCGCGCAGCCGGACGTGGGGCGTGTGGGAGGCATCACCGAGGCGCGCAAGGTGTGCACGCTCGCTCGCCGGTTGGGGCGGACGGTGGTTCCCGCACGCGTGGAAGACCGGCATCACGATCGCGGCCACCGCCCAGCTGAACGTCGTGAGCGAGAACATGCCGTATTTCGAGTGGGTACCCGAGGCCTTCGCCGAGTCGAGGCTGCGGCGAGAGCTCCTCCGGGTGGGTCCCCGCGTCGAAGCGGGGCGGTTGCGGCTGCCTGAGGGGCCGGGCCTCGGGGTCGAGCTCGATCGCGACCGTCTGGCCGAGTTCGAGGCCGCCGCCGATCGCATCTCCGGCGGCGCAGCGCGCGCGGCACGTTCATGACGGTCTCGGTCGACGATCGCTGGCAGTATCACGGCCTCCATGTCGTTCGCATCCAGAACCGGTCGCTCGTCCTCGACGTCCTGCCTCAGCTCGGTGGCAAGATCCTCCACCTGGTCGACAAGGCCGCGGATCGAAACGTGCTGTGGCGCAACCCGCGGGTCCTGCCGCACCCCGTTCCCTTGCAGGCGAATGCGGACGACCACTACCCAGGCGGTTGGGACGACGCCTTTCCCACGGGCGCTCCCTCGGTCAATCGGTATGGCGACCAGCTGCCCTACCTCGGCGAGGTCTGGACACTGGAGCTGCGGTGCCGGCTGGTCGAGGTCGGACCGTCCGCGGCTCGAATCGTGCTCGAAGGGCAGACGCCGATCACCCCGGCGAAATGGACCCGGACCATCTCGGTCCACGGCGACGACCCGCTGGTCCATCTCGAGACGCGGATCGAGAATGTCGGCCACCTGCCCTTCGACTTCAACTGGGGCAGTCATGCGGCGATCGACGTGGCACCGGGCTACCGCGTCGACGTCCCGGCCACCACCACTCGCATCGACGACGCCGGCGGGGGGCTGATCGGCCGGGTCGGCGATCGCTTCCGATATCCGATCCTGCACCTGGAGGGGGGCGGCGAGGTCGACGTCCGTCAGGTGAGGGGGCCGGAGACGGGCGCCTACGCGCTCTATATCCACGAGGGACTGCGCTCGGGGTGGGTGGCGGTGACGGACCCGGCCCGGCGCCGGGGTTTCGGGATCGTCTTCGATCATCAGGTGCAGCGGGCGGTTTGGCAGTGGACGGTCTTCGGGGGATTTCGGGGTTGGTACCACGTCATCGTCGAGCCGTGGGTCGCGGGGCCCCCGGCGCTGGAGGAGGCGGTCAAGCAAGGGATGGCACGAACCCTGGGACCAGGTGAGGCCTTCACGTCGACGATGTCCGGCGTGCTCTATTCGGGAGTGAGTGGCGTCTCGAACCTCGCTCGCGACGGGTCGGTCGTGGGCGAGACGGATCCGCCGCGTCCGACGCCGACGCCGGCGCCGGCGCCCGGTGACCTCCGAGACTGTTAGGCGATGCGGATTCGCGAGATCCAGGCGGCCGGACTCCGCGGGGCCACCCCCAAGGGTGGGTGGAGCAACGAGCTCCAGCCCGACGACGTGGTCCATACCCTGGTCGTCGTCGAGACCGACGAAGGCGTGCGCGGTATCGGGAGCGCGTACACGAACGACGAGCTGGTGAGAGCGGCGCTCGGGGTGCTGGCTCCCCTCTACGACGGCGAGAACGCGCTCGAGCCCGAGCGTGTCACCGAAAAGCTCCACCAGAACACGTTCTGGCAGGGGCGCGGCGGCGCGATCACGCATGCCATCAGCGGCATCGACTTAGCACTCTGGGACATCCTCGGCAAGGTCGCCGGACAGCCGGTCGGGCGCCTCCTCGGGGGCCGGTATCGAGATCGCGTGCGGCCCTACGCATCGATCCTGATGGACGAGCCGGCGCCGATGGCGGCGTATTTGCAGGAGCTGAGGTCGCTGGGCTTCCGGGCATTCAAGATCGGATGGGGACCCTTCGGTCGAGTGGACTCGGCGACCGACGAGCGCATCGTCAGGGCCGCCCGCGAGACGATCGGTGAGGACTGCCTGCTGATGGTCGATCCCGGGGGCAGCGACGCGTACTGGTCGGGCGACTACAAGTGGGCGCTGCGGACCGCGAACATGCTCGCCGGCTACGACGTCACGTGGTTCGAGGAACCGCTGCGGCCGGACGCTCTGGAGGACTTCGTCGCGCTCCGCTCGGCCGCGCCGGTGCCCATCGCGGGCGGCGAGGTGCTGACGCGGCGGCAGGCGTTCACCCCGTTCCTGCGCGCGCGGGCGTTCGACATCGTGCAGCCTGACGTGACCAAGGTGGGGGGGCTCAGCGAGGCGCGCCGCATCGGGTGGCTTGCGGAGGAGATGGGAACGCGCCTGATCCCGCACGGCTGGAATACGGCGGTCGGTCTCGCGGCGGACCTCCAGCTGGCGTCCGCCCTCGCCGACACCGATCTCGTCGAGTACAAGACCGGCTCGCCCTACATCGACGAGCTGCCGGTCGAGCCGTGGCGTCTGGACGAGGAAGGGTATCTGGCAATCCCCGACCGGCCCGGCCTGGGGGTCGCGCTGGACCCCGAGGCCGTGCGCAGGTATGCCCCCGATTTCTGACCTCCCCCGAAGGTGCAGCGGTGGGGTCAGAGTGTCCACACTCCGACGCTATCGGGCGCCGGGTAGGGTCAGAGTGTCCGCACTCTGGCGCTGCACATCATCATCTTGCGTCTCACCGTCCTGAGGTCACCGCAGGCTAGGGTTCGCGGCGAGGTTCGGACTTCGGGCCCATCGGCTCCGGCCGGAAAGGTGCATCGCGAGCGTCGAGAAAAGCGCGCATCCCGCCGGCGGCCTGGGCCCGGTGCAGCTCCTCCCAGCGCGGTCCACCGAAGGAGGACTGCACGATGGCGCTCAGGGGTCCGCTGAGCAGCAGCCCGTTGAAGGCCCCCGAGGTCAGCAGCCCCAGCATGGACACCGCCTTGTTCACCCGCACCGACGGCTCGGGAACCATCGCGATTCGATCGGCGAGGCCCCGGGCACGGCTCATCAGCTCGTCGTGGGGCACCACCTCGTTCACGAGGCCCACTCGGAGCGCCTCCTGGGCGTCCATGTGGTCCCCGGTGAGTGCCCATCGGTTTGCCACCTTCCAGCCGCAGAGTGCGGTGAGCAGGTAGGTGGTGTTCGAGATCTCGCGGACCTCAGGCTGCGCGAAAACGGCGCGCTCCGACGCGATGCTGATGTCGCAGGCCGTCGAATACCACAGTCCACCGCCCATGGTCCAACCGTTGATCGCGGCGATGATCGGCTTCGTGACCTGCCAGAGATGGATGATCTTCCACACCCCGTCCATGCTGTCGAGGTGCCATCCCTTCAGATACTCACCCACCGTCACCTCTGGGGGTCGCTCTCGAGGCCCGGAACCGGTGCCGGAGAGATCGTACCCGGAGCAGAAGGCGCGCCCGGCCCCGGTCAGGATTATCGCCCGAACCGTCTCGTCGGCATCCGCGGTGTCCAGTGCCTGATGAAGCTCAGTCTCCAAAAGCGGCGAGATCGCGTTGAGCGCCTCAGGACGATTGAGCGTGATGGTGGCCGTGCTCTTCTCGATTTCGTACAGGATGGTCTGAAAGGGCATGGGGGTGCTCTCCTCTCTCAAGCTTTCTTGGCGTGACGTGGCTCCGAGGTGTGGGGGGACGCCGGCACGATCAACGCGTCCACGGCCAGGATGCCGTCATCGGTGACGACGAGTGGGTTGACATCGATGGACTCCAGTCTGCCGCCGAGCGCAGACCCGACGGCATCCAGGCGCGTCATCACGTCAGTGAGCGTGGCGAGGTTGACAGCGGACTGACCGCGGCCAGCAGTCAGGAGTCCCTGAGAACGCAGCTCGGAGAGCATGGCGGCAGCCTCGCCCTCTCGCAGTCCCACCGGCCGGAGGCTGACGTCATTCATGATCTCCGTCCAGATTCCGCCCAGACCGACCAACACGAAGGAGCCCAGGCCGGCCTCCGTATGCAGGCCCAGGATCATCTCGGCACGCGCCTTCAGCATGGGTTGTACGAGAGCCTTGTGAGCGCCGATGGTGAACAGATGCCGGCAGGCGTCCGCGACCGCATGTGCGTCGCTCAGCCCCAGGTGGACGCCACCCACCTCTGTCTTGTGCACCACGGTGGTGTCACCGACCTTGGCAACCACCGGATAGCCGATCGTCTCGGCGGCCGCGAGCGCTTGGTCCACCGATTCGACCTCCAAGCTGGCCGCGGTCGGGATACCCGCCAGCGTCAGGAGCCCCAGAGCGTCCCCTCCTGAGATGGCCTCACCTGGATGCGCATCCAGAGCCGCCCGGAAGGCGTCCAGGTCGAGCGAGGGACGCGAGGCCCGGGGTGCGGCAGGTCGAGACCACTCGACCAGCTTGTCGAGAGCTTTGAACCCGTTCGCGAATCCCGACAGCAAGAGAACCCCTGAGCGGAGCAGTCTCTCGACGCTGTCGGGGTCGGCGTCACCGTCCGTCGGAACCAGAACCGCGACCAGCTTGTCAGTTCGCGCTGCCAGGCCGACGGCAGCATCCCATTTCCACTCGTCGGTGCCACCGGTGGGGTAATCGCTGTTGTCGCCGACTCCCACCACGATGTCGACATTGGCATCATCGGCGAGCGCCCCGAGCAGCTTGGGGTAGGTGGCTCGGAAGTCGGGGACCCCCCAGTAATCCAGGGGATTCGACGGGGCGAGGAACTCGGGAAGCTCGGAGCGCAGGTACGCCTTCGTCGAAGGTTCGAATTCGGGGTGCGTGAGCGCGGGGCAGTTCCCGAGCTCATCCAGCATCAGCTCGATCTGACCTCCGGAACCGGTTGCGGCGGCTACCCTCCCGCCCGCCGGTCTCTGCGTGCACTGGAGCGCGATCGCGGTCTCGAGCAGTTCCTCGATCGAGTCGACGCGAAGGACACCGTGGCGTCGAAACAGCTCGTCGTACAGGCGGTCGGGCGCTGAAAGCGCCCCCGAGTGCGCGGTCACGGCCCTCCGAGCCTCGTCGGTCCGTCCGGACTTCAGGACCACGACCGGCTTGCCCGCCTCTCGCGCCCGATCGCACTCGGCGAAGAACTGCTCAGGATTCCGGACCGTTTCCATGAACCCGCAGATGACGCGGGTCTCGGGATCGTCGATGAAGTAATGGATGAGATCGGCGCTGACCGTGATCGCTTCGTTCCCGCTGGAGACGACATGACTCCAGCGAACACCCCGCCTGTTGTTGGCGAGGGTCGTCGTGATGTTCCCTGACTGAGAGAACAGCGCCACGTGCCCTGGCGGGTACGGATGAACCTGGCTCAGGTACAGGGCGCAGGGACGGACGAAGTTGATGACGCCCTGACAGTTGGGCCCGATCAGGTCCATCTTCGCCGCTCTGGCGATCTCCGTGATACGCCGCTGCAGATCGCCTCCGATCGGGCCGGCTTCGGCAAACCCGATCGCCAGGACGACGGCGCCACGAGCTCCGACCTCTGCCGCCTGCTCGATGATGGATGGCGTGCGATCACGGTTGACACTGACGAGCACCGCGTCCGGAACGAATGGCAGGTCCTTCAGGCTCGGATAGCAGGGGAACCCGGAGATCTCCTCATACCTGGGATTGACCGCAGCCACCCGGCCTGGATACCCCAGCGACGAGAGGTTCTCGAGGGGGTGTCGCCCGGCCGCGCTGGTCGGGCTGGCACCGACCACCGCGACCGAGCCCGGAGTGAAGATGGCGGACAGGGGCTGGTCGCCGTCAGCGCTGGACTCATCCACATCCAGCGTCCCTTCCCGAGGCCCCACCGCGGCTCACTCCGCAGTCCGCGAGAACGGCTGGCGGGGATCGGGTTGCGGGGCGTTGATCGCCAGATGGACCGTCGGCTCCGGGCCGCGGTTCCAGTTCCGGTGTGCCACCCCGGCCGGAAACGTGATCAGCGTGCCGGGTCCCGCCTGGTATTCGGCGCCGGCGATCTCCAGGTTCATCGTGCCCTGCAGGACGTAGAAGATCTGATCCACCGCGTGGGTGTGCAGGCCCGCCGGCGACCCGTCGCCCGGAGGCGTGGTCACACAGTTGACGGCGCAGCCCGTTACGCCCGATGTCGCGTCGACCAGCGGCTGGTTGAGGCGGCCGGCGCTGGCCGACAGAGCGGCGAGATCGAGATGGTGCAAGTACTCCACGACATCACTCCTTCCGAAAGTCGGCTGTTGGTGCACCAATCGCCCGGTTGCGGTGCCCGAAATGGGCTGTTGGTGCACCAATCCCCTTTTGCCCCGCTAGTGGCCTGCCGGGATCACCGGTAACAGAAGTCGCGACGGATACGCGTTGTCATGAAGCACGGTCTGCAACGCCGTGGCCATCTCTCCCGAGTGGCCTCCCTGCTCACCCGTATTCGGATTGCGGTCGAACCGCGGAAAGTTGCTGCTCGATATCTCCAGGCGGAGACGATGGTTGGGCAGGAAGACGTTGCTCGTCGCGACCATGTCGATGTCGAACAGGGCGACCTCACCGGGCTCGAGCAGCGTCTCCTCGCTCATCGACTTGCGGAATCGAGCCCGCAGGATCCCGTCGGTGAGATTGCGGGCACAACCACAGGGTGCGACGTCCACCAGCTTCGCAGTGAAGTCCGTGTCCGGCGTCGAGCTCGACGCGTACAGAAGCATCCTCAGGGGACCTGTGACCTCGAGCGGCGAGCGCAAGGGCTCGGTCGTGTACACGAGGACATCCTCACGCGCCTCCACCTCGCGTTGGTCGAAGGCACCCCCCAGGCTGAAGACGTGGTTGCAGCAGAGTCCGCCGCCCCGAGTCGGGACCGGGTTTCGCGGATCGTAGAGATACCGGTCCGGTGACGCGGTCTTCGAAGGCTCGCGGCTCAGCGAGCCATCCCCCCGGAGAGAGTTTGCGCGACCGCCACTGTGCAGGTACCACTCTTGCCAGTCGGTCTCAGGCAGTGGCCACTCATCCGCAACGCGCCAGCGCCGATCCCCCATCACGAAGATCCTGACCGGAGGTTCCGAGTCGACGCCGTTGTCGGCATCCCTGAGCCAGTGGTCATACCACCGCAGATGCAGCCCGTCGACGTCGATCGCGTCGCCGGTCGAGGCCACCCCGAAGTCGGCGTCGCCGATCGGGTTACCGGCGCGCATCCCCGAATGATTCCAGGGGCCGATCAGCAGTCGCTGTCCCTTCCGGGCCCGATCGGTGCGAGCGTTGGCCCGCATGCCCGAGAAGTTGTCAATCGTCCCTTTCAGGAAGATGTCGTACCAGCCGCCGATGTTGAGCGCCGGCACCGCCAGGTCGCTGTGAGCCCGGGACACGTCCAGCGCTCGCCAGAACTCGTCGTACGAGGGATGGGCGAGCCACTCGGCGTAGTACGGTGCCGCGTCCCCGACGTCTGCGGGAATGTCGAGCGGGAGCCGCCGGTAGCCTTCGTCCAGCGTATCGGCGTAGCGGTCGATGAGGAGGTTGCGGCCGGGGTTTGCCGACCTCGCCACGGTGTCGTAGAGGAGGTTGGATATGATCCACGAGTAGTTGAACGCGAGCTCGAACGCGCCGCCCTGGTATGTCCAGCCGTTGTGATAGTCGGCCGCCGTCACTGTCGGGACGATCGCACGGAGAGCCTCGTGACCACTCATCGCCGCCTGCCACTGGGTGAGCCCGATGTACGACTGGTTGTACATACCCACCCGTCCGTCGCACCACGGCTGCTCCACGAGCCAGGAGAGTGTGTCGTAGCCGTCGTCCCTCTCGTTGACGAACGGGTGGAAGTCGCCGTCGGACTGGAAGCGCCCTCGTACGTCTTGAGCCAGGACCGCATATCCGGCCTCGGTCGCCCGCAGGATCAGTCGCGCCATGGTGGCGGTTGCCGACTTGTCGTAGGGCGTTCTTTGGAGGAGCGCGGGATACCGTCCCGCCCCGGCCGGCCGGTAGACATCCGCCCGCAGGGTCGTGCCGTCTCGCATGGGTACCGGAAGATCACGTTCCAGGGTGAAGGTGGTGGGCATGTGCTCCTCCGCTAGGTCCTACGAGAGTTCGTTGCGATAGATCCGGCCGGCCTTCATGACGAGCTTGAGGTGCCGGACCGGGTCGCTCAGAGCCTGGAGCTCACGGAGGGGGTCGCCGTCGACGACGATCAGGTCGGCGAGCGCCCCCGGGCTGACGACGCCGATCTGGCCCTCGAGGCAGAGCAGCTGGGCGGCAACCGTGGTGGCCGAACGTATGACGTCCGCGAGAGTCTGCACCTGGGTGCGGAGCTCGAACTCTCGAAGTTGGTCCTCGTGCATCTCGGCCAGCAGGTCGGTCCCGTACGCGATGCGGAGTCCCGCGCGGTGCGCCAGCTCGAGTGAGGCGAAGCATCCCTCGAGCACCGGTCCGAGCTTTCGCATCGCGTCCGCCGGCACGCCGAGGGCGGCGCCCCGCGCGGCGAGCGAGTGATAGGTGGACAGGGTCGGCACATAGAACGCATCGTGTCCCTTGAACAGTGGGATGCTGCTCTCGTCCATGAGGTTCCCGTGCTCGATCGTGCGGACACCGGCCTCGAGGCCCCGGTTGAGCGCGCGGGAGGTGTAGGCGTGGCCGGCGACGTAGAGGTTCGCGGCTTCCGCCTCCTCCACGATGGCGCGGAGCTCCTCCATCGAGAATTGCGTCGAGTCGACCCGGTCGGTTGGCGCATCGACGGCCCCGCTCAGGTACACCTTGATGTGGTGGGCGCCCCGCCGGACCTCTTCGCGGACCGCCTTGCGGACCTCGTCGACGCCGTCACACAACGTCGCCAGCGTGGGACAGCAGTAATGCCCGTCGTACGCGATGCGGCCCGGCCCTCGCCAGTCGCCGGCGCCACCGGTCTGTGACAGCATCTTGCCGCCGAAGATCAGGCGAGGCCCTTCGAAGTAACCCTCTTCGACCGCCGCCGACAGACCATAGTCGGCCCCGCCGACGTCGCGAACCGTCGTGAATCCGCGGTCGAGCATGCCTCGCAGGACCCGCCCGGAACGCGCGGCGACGTACGTCGGCGACCACTCCGACATGCCCCAGACATCGGTCGAGACCACAGTGACGTGGACGTGGCAGTCGATCAGGCCTGGCATCAGCGTCATGCCGTGCAGCTCGACCCGGCGCGCATCGCCGGCGTTGAGCGTGGGCCCGCCCACCTCGACGATCCTGTCGTCCTCGACCAGAACTCGACGGCCCGGCTCCAGCACCCCTCGCTCCGGATCCAGGAGGTTCGCGTCGACGAAGAGGGTCGAGGTCATGGCACCGGCTCGATCGCGGGTTGGCGCCGCCGCTCCCCGGCCGTCATGATCCCCACGGACCGCTGCCAAGCGGGCACAGGCCTCGAGGTCTCGAGCCTCCGCTGGTGATCGCGTCACTGCTCATGACCGCCCTCCCTCCGGGCACCCTTGGGCTGCCCGCGCCGGTGAAACGCCGCCTCGTGGGGGAGCCGGTCCCGTACCGCTCGACCATCCCTTCCTCTGCCCTGCGTTCGATCACTCCGGCAGGTTCGTGCGGAGCCGCCGTCGCGTCTCCGCGATCGCACGGTCGGCGTCGTCGTCGGTGTACGGACCCTCGCCTGAACTCGAGACCAGGCGATACACCTCGCGCTCCGCATACCGGCGGACCCCGGCGGGGAAATGCTCGAGCTCACGCGACAGCCGCTCGGAGGTCGCGCCGAAGCGCTCTTCCCACGCTCGACGCCCCTCACCGACGTCGAACGTTTCCGGCCGTACCGCGCCGTGAAGGGCACTACGGCGCCGTCGAGTGCCGGCCTCGTCGACGGTGCTGCCGTCAAGCTCGACGCCGTAGACCTCCGCGGCCCTCCGCACCGAGACGAGGCCGTCTTCGACATCCCGGGCGACATCCGACGGATCCCGGTCGAAGGGGCTGCCCAGGCCGCCACCGCCGCCGAGCTCAATGTGCAGGATCTCGCCCAGCTGAGGCCGGTACACCGTCAGCTTGCCGACGTCGGACCTGCCGCCATCCGGGAGGTGTCCTTCGGTGCTTCCGACGCCGCCCGTCCCGCCTCCCAGTGCGCCCCAACCGCTGAAGCGATGCCGGTCGTTCCCACGCATCACGACGATGGCGCTCGGATGCCTGATCTCCAGCGCGTACTCCATGCCGAATCCGCCCCTGAAGCGGCCGGGGCCTTCGGTGTCCGCCCGCATTCCGAAGCGATGCACGATGACGGGCGCCTCCGACTCCAGCACCTCCACCGGCACGTTGCGGAGGAACGCCGCGCCGTAACTGACGCCCGAGATTCCATCCAGCCCCAGCCCACCTCCGGACCCGCCTTCCAGGCCGTTCGCGACCACCACCCGGCCTTCCCGCCCGAGCGTGGAGGTCGAGATGTAGGTGATGATCACCACGCCGGACCCGGCGGCGGGGATTCGTTCCGGCACCGCCTGTACCAGGGCCGCGAGTACCAGGTCATGGCACCGCAGCGCGGTGCTGTACCGCATCCCCACGGAGGCCGGAAAGGACGCGTTGACGACGGAGTGCTCGGGCAGGACGAGTTCGATGCTCCGTATCAAACCGGCGTTGCAGTGAATCTCCGGACTGTGCGTCACGATGAAGTTGATGAGACCCAGCGACAGGAACGGGTGGCGCTTCTGTCCGCCGGTGGGCAGGTTCAGCGCGGCCTCCACCTGGGGATCGGAGCCGCGATAGTCGAGCGTGACGTTACCTTCGCCGTCCGAGTCCATTCGCAGCTCGAGCCGGACCGGAAGGTCGGAGACGTAGTCGTCTTCGAAGTAGTCGACGAAGCGGTACGACCCGGCGGGGATGGTCCGCAGGACGGCTCTCGCCTGGCGCTCCGTCCGGTCCAGGGTCGCGTACATCGCACGCCGGACCTCATCGGCGCCGCGCCGCTCGGCCAGCGCCTGCATCCGCCGCTCTGCGTTGTCGAGTGCCGAGAGGAGTGCTGTGATGTCCCCCCGGTTGAGGTTCGGGATGCGAGAGTTGTCTCCCAGGATGTCCCAGATCTCCTGATTGAGCTCGCCGGCCCGGTGGAGCTTCACCGGGCGGAGCCGGAGGCCTTCCTGGAAGATCTCGTGGTTCTTCATGTCGATGCTTCCGGGCGCGGAGCCGCCGACGTCGGTCGAGTGGATGAACGCCCAGCCGAAGCACAGCAGACGGCCCCCGACGAAGATCGGGCGGAACAGGTAGAGGTCGTTCAGGTGCATGACCATGCCCGACGTCGTGTAGGGGTCGTTGGTGATGAGCGTGTCGCCCGGTTCCCAGACCCCGAAGGCCGTCGTCCCGGGCTTCATGGGTGCGGTGGCGAGCGAGGGCGCTCCGATCGAGTAGGGCGCTGCGAACATCTCGCCTTCCGGCGTCACCAGCCCGGTCGAGAAGTCCTGCGTCTCCTTCACGAACGTCGTGTGCGACGAGCGAAGGACGATCCAGGCCATCTCATCGACGATCGCGCGGAAGAGGTTTGCGAAGATCTCGACACTGATCGCGTCGGTTGCGGTTTGGGCGCCCATCACGATCTCCTCAGCAAGACGATCGAGTTCGAGGGGAGGACGCGTGCGTCCCAGCCCGGCGGCACGACAGTCGTGGTGTCCATCTGATCGATGATGCTGGGCCCGGCCACCAGGTCTCCAGGCGTCAGATCCGACCGCCAGTGCGTGGTGGCCACCAGGTCCTGGCCCCTCAGGCGGATCCTGCGCTGCTCGCCATTCCCGCGTCGCGTCGGCACCGCGGCAGACGGAGGCGACGGCTTCGTGACCGTCCCGGTGACGTGCGCTCGGAGCTCTTTGATCCAGACCGCGGCGCCCTGGTCGGCGTGGCCGAAGGTTTCGCGGTGAGCGGCATGGAACCGCTCGGCGACCTTCTCGAGGCCGGGCTCGATCGACCCTGGATCGAGCGGCACCGTCACGTCGTATCCCTGGCCGTCGTAGCGCATGTCGACGGCCAGATCGATCGTTGTGGACAGGAGTGAGAGCTCCCCGATCTGCTCCGCGAGCCACTCCCGCACGGCCTTCTGCAGCTGCGCTACCTCTGCCTCGAGGACATCGGAGCCGACCTGGTCGAGCATCCCGTAGACGGGTCGCACCAGATCCCCCTCGAGGTCTGCCTGTGCCGCACCGAGCGCGCTCAGGGCACCCGGAGTGGGTGGGATGAGCACCTGGTCGATGTAGACCTCCTCGGCGACAAGCGCCGCGAGCATGGGACCGGCGCCCCCGTACGCGACCATGCGGAACTCGGGCAGGTCGACTCCCCTCCTGGCGAGGACCGCGGTCGCCTCCGCGGCGGTGATGGCGACGGCGATCTGCACGGCCCCGTCGGCGACCTCGACCGCGTCGAGCTCGATCCGGTCTCCAAGCGCCTGGAGCGCCCGCCGGGCCGGCTCGACGTGGAGGGGGAGCCGCCCCGCGAGCCGCTGGCCGCCCCGCAGGATGCCGGTCAGCAGGAAGGCGTCGGTGAGCGCGGGGGTGCCGGTCCCGTCGGCCCGGTAGCTGGCGGGACCAGGATCGGCGCCGACGCTGCGAGGCCCCACCCGGAGCGTGGCAGCGTTGTCGAGCCAGATCACGGATCCGCCCCCGGCTCCAATGCTTGACACCGCGACGGTCGGGATCAAGAGCGGAAAGTCAGCCACGTGCTCCTCGGTGCTCAGGACGGAGCGCCCGTTGCGTATGACCCCGATGTCGGCGCTGGTGCCACCGATGTCCAGCGTCATCAGGTCGGCGGCGGCCCAACCCGCGTCGAGCGCTGCGGCGGCGGCACCGGCCACACCGGCGGCCGGGCCCGAGAGCAGTGTCACCGCCGGCCGCTCGCGGATCGTGGCCCCCAACTCCATGCCGCCGTTGGAACGGGCGACGCGGAGCGAGGCCTCGACGCCCCGTCGCTGAGTGCCGTCGACGATCTCGGCGAGATAGTCCTCTACCACCGGCCGGATGAATGCGTTCAGGGTGGTCAGCGTCGCGCGCTCGTACTCGCGCGCCTGGGGCCAGACCCGCGAGGACAGCTCCACCCGGAGATCCGGGAACTCCCGCTCGAGGAGACGGCGTGCCTCGTTCTCATGAGCCGGGTAGCGATAGCTGTGCAGGAAGCAGACCACGACGATCTCGACCCCGGCCGCCACCAGCTCCCGCGTGACTCGACGCAGCTGGGCGAGGTCGAGAGGGGTGAGCTCCTCGCCCTCCACGGAGATGCGTTCGACGACCTCCCGCACCAGCGCGCGAGGAATCAGGGGGCGGGGCCGGCGCGACGTGAATTGCATCGGATTCGGAATCGCCAACCGCTGCAGCTCGAGCAGATCCCGGAATCCCTGGGTTGTGATCAGGCCGCAGGTCGCACCCCGTCTCTCGATGACGGCGTTGGTCGCGACGGTGCTGCTGTACGTGTGGTGCATGGCCCTCCACGTGTCGGTATCGACCGGCAGCGATGCCCGCAGCTCGTCGATGCCGGCGAGCGTGCTGCGCCCGGGCGAGCGCGGCGTGCTGGGGACCTTGATGCAATGGAGTACGCCTTCCGCGTCGTGGAACGCGAGGTCGGTGAAGGTCCCCCCGATATCGACGCCCAGGTAGTAAGCCGAAGATCCGTCTGCCGTCGCTGATTCCTCCAACACGGGCTTTGCCGACTCCTCCCCGGAGAGGCGCGGCTAGAAAGAAGGTGGGACTGTCACGCCGATCGCTTCTCCCTCCTCCTCACCGGCGTTCCGCCACCAGTGCGGCAGGCTCGCGTCGTAGGTGATCGTGTCCCCCGGGTCGAGGACGTGCGACTCGGTCCCGACATGAACCTCGATCTGCCCCCGCAGAACGTGCACGCACTCCTCTCCGTGATGCCGGTATGGCGCCGAGCCGGTGTCGTAGCCCGGGGGCATCACGCAACGGATCAATTCCAGCGACCTCTGGAGGTCCGGGGTCAGCAGCTCCAGGACCATGTTCTCCCGGGGAAAGGCGAACGTCTTCCGCTGATCCCGGCGCACCACCGCTGCGATCGGACCCTGTTCTCCTTCCTGGCGGGCGGGGTCCTCGAGAAGCGTGTACACCGATACACCGAGGGCGGTCGCCAGCTTGTGCACGTTTCCGATCGACGGATTGCCCACACCTCGCTCGACCTGCCCGACCAGCCCGGCGCTGACCCCTGCCCTTCCGGCCAGCCCTTCAACCGTGAGGCCGGCCTGTGCTCTCAAGGCACGAACCTTGCGACCGAGGGCCAGGGACCATATCGATCCCGGTTGGAGTTCGGCGACCTGCTTCAGATTGGACATTATTTTGACCTCAGGGGCATTATATTCACGAGATCGCCGTGCTTGATCATCTCGCCGCAAGGGTTCGTGTCGATCAGCGCTCTTTCGGGGGGAGGGAGGACTGATGCGCTTGAACGAGTCAGCGGCGCGGGCCGTCGTGGCCCTCGTCGATCCGCCACCGTCGGAAGGCCACGTGGAGGTCCTGGCGAGGATGCTCCAGGCCCACCTCGCCGCGTTCGAAGCGGTCGAGCACCTGGATCTCGAAGGCGTGGACCTCTCGGCGAATTTCGACGCGCGGTCGGATGGGTGAGCTGTGGCAGCTCAGCATCGCCGAGGCCGGGGTGGGCTTGCACGGTCGGCGGTTCACCGCGACAGATCTGGTCTCCGCCGTCCTTCAGAGGGCTGAAGAGACCGAACCCCGGCTCCACGCGTACGCGCGGCTCATGACCGAAGAAGCGCTGGAGGCAGCCGGCGCCGCCGACCGGGAGATTCAGGCGGGCCGTTGGCGGGGGCCGCTGCACGGGATCCCGATCGGCGTCAAAGACCTCTGCTACACGGCCGGGGTGCCCACGGAGGCCGGCTCCCGGGCCATGGCGGGCTTCGTCACCGACTTCGACGCGACCGTTGTCAGGCGGCTGCGGGAAGCAGGGGCCGTGATCGCGGGTAAGACCGTCACCCACGAGTTCGCATACGGTCAGAACATCGCGGTCACCCGCTCCCCCTGGGACGAGTCGATGAGCCCGGGCGGCTCCAGTGCCGGCTCGGGGGTGGCGACCGCCGTCGGTTCGGCGATGGGGGCGATCGGGACCGATACCGGTGGCTCCATCCGCCAGCCTGCCGACTTCAACGGCGTGGTTGGTCTCAAGCCGACCTTTGGGCGCGTCAGCCGTTACGGGGTCGTGGCACTGAGCCTCTCTCTCGACCACGTGGGCCCGATCACCCAGTCGGTGGAGGACTGCGCCATCCTGCTCCAGGGCATCGCCGGTCACGATCCGCTGGATCCGGCCAGCGCCTCCCGGCCGGTGACTGACTACCGCGGGGCCCTCGATGGAGGGATCCGCGGCATGCGCTTGGGTGTCGAGCGCTCCTATTTCTACAGCCCGGGGGTCGAACCCCGGGTCCGCTCTCTCGTCGAGGCGGCCGAGCGGGAGCTGGAGCAGGCTGGGGCGGAGCTGGTGCCGGTCTCCATCCCGGCCCTGGAGCACGCCGCCGTCATCGGGTTGACGATTCTGCAGTCGGAGGCTAGCGACCTCCACCGTGACCGGCTGCGCCGGCGGGCAGACGACTACGAGTCCGGCACGCGTCTCAACCTCGAGTTCGGGCAGATGATCCCGGCCCATCAGTACGCTACCTCGGTGCGCGCTCGGCGCTGGTTCGCCCTCGCGCTCGACGAGGCGTTCAGCCGGGACCGCCTCGATGCGCTGCTCGCGCCGACCTCTCCACTGGCGGCCATCCCGCTGGATCAGACGTTCGGCGACTATCTCGGCGGCACCGAGGGACTCGTCGATCTCTCAGGCACGATCCGACACGGCATCGTCGCGAACCTTGCCGGCCTTCCGGCTCTGACGGTGCCCTGCGGGCTGGCGGATGGCCGGTATCCGGTTGGGCTTCAAATCATCGGCAGGCCGTTCGACGAGTCCGGCATCCTGCGCATCGGTCGCGAGTACGAACGCCGCACCGCGTGGAACGAGGTCCGCGCCCGATCGCTCTCGAGCGCATGAGGCGATGGAGGCGGGGTGTGTCCGACGCTGCCGGCACCCCGCCCCCCCGACCAGGGTCAGGCTCGCGGTCAGCTCACGGCGGCGGCCGAGCGCACGGCTTGGGGCAGGGGGTGGAGGACCCCTTCGTGCATGACCAGCCGCAGCCGCCGGAGGGCGTCGCTGTCCTGAACCGGATCGCCGTCGACGACGATCAGATCGGCCACGAGTCCTTCGCGCACCGATCCCACACGATCTCCCAATCCGAGCACCTGGGCCGCCGTACCAGTTGCCGCAGCCAGCGCCTCCCGGCTCGACAGGCCAACCTCCTGCAGCCACCGGATCTCTCCCTGCAGGGCGTCGAACGCGGTGTAGCGCCAGCCGGCATCGGTCCCGGCGATCAGTGGGACCCCCGATTCGTGCAGCGACCGCAAATGAACCATGTTGTCTTCGCGCATGCGCGTCCAGAAGTCCTCGTATCCGGCTTCTTCACGCGTCAGCTTGCCTTTGCCTCTCAACGCGTAGAGGATGTACTCGCCGACAGCGAGCGTGCTCGTGACGGGGATCTTTGCCCGGGCGAGCTTCTCGGCGACCACGGGATCGAACCGCTGCCTGCCCTCGGCGTCGATCAGGAAACCCGCGTGTTCGATCTGGTCGACGCCGGCGTCGATCGCGTAGTCGGTCGACGCCGCGCACAGGCAGTGCACGGTGACCTTCCGGCCGAGGCGATGCGCCTCGTCCGCCACCGCGGCCAACTCGGCTTTCGTGTAGGAGGGCAGCCAGGACATGGTGCCCGGTGTCCCCCCGCCGGAACCCATGACCTTGATGAAGTCGGCGCCGAGGCGGACCATCTCCCGGGCCTTCGCCCTGACTCCCTCGACGCCGTCCGCCTCGCCCCCGAAGTGCCAGGTGTGCCCGCCCGTGATCGTGATCGGTTGCCCGCAGAGCACCAAGCTCGGTCCCGGGCAGAGGCCCAGAGTCATCGCCCGTCGCACCTCGAACGTCGTCGACCCACGACCGCCGGTGTCCCTGAGCGTGGTGATCCCGCATTCCAACGCGACGCGGGCGTTGTGTGTAGCGCTGGCCACGAGCACACCGTCGCCTTCCGCCACGGTGTCGAGATACGGGGTGCCGTCGGCCGGCAGGTTGAGGTGGACATGGCTATCGATCAACCCTGGCAAGAGTGTCCCGGTGGCGAAGTCGAGGACTCGGGTCCCCGGCGGGAGCGCGCTCTCCGGCACCGGCCCGCGGAAGACCGACTGTATCGACGATCCTGAAACGAGCACCGCGGCTTGTTCGGTGGGTGGTGCGCCCGTGCCGTCGAAAAGCCGCGCAGCCTTGATGAGAGTCGGTGCGTCGCTGATGGCCTCGACATCCATCACTGATTCGTCGCTTGGTGAAAGAGGGCATAGCCGTTCGGAGTGAACTTGAGGCCTTTCAGCGACTTCTTGGCCCCGTAGGCGCCGTTGTTGTCCCACATGGGCAAGTAGACGGCGTCGTCCATCAGGATCTTGCCGACATTCTGAAACGTCTTGAGCCTGGTCGTCGGGTTCGCGTCGGCGTTCGCCGAGGATATCATCTGGTCGACGGTTGGATTGCAGTAGTGGCCCCAATTGAACCCTGACTGGATCTGATCGCATGCGGTCCACAGACCGAGCAGCGATGGATCGAGGTCGTAATAATAGAAATCGGCGAAGTTTTGAACGCCCTGGTTGAAAGCCACATACGCCGCGGTGGCGCCCATGTCGCTGGCCGTCGATGTAAAGCCGACCTTCTGCAGCTCACTGATGAAGAACTCAGTCGCGAGGTCGAACCCGGCCGCAGTTATGAGGAGAAAGTCGAGAGTCAGCTTTTGACCATCCTTCTCTCGAGTCCCGTTAGAGGTCGTGTGCCATCCCGCGGCGTCCAGCAGCTGGCCGGCCTTCTTCAAGTCGTACGGATAAAGCTGGCTCGCAGCAGGGTTGTAGCCCGGGGTGGATGGTGTCAGCACGTTGTGTGCGGCGGTGACCGACGACAATTCCACCGACTTGACGAGCTCGTTCTGGTTGACGGCATGCAGAATCGCCTGCCGTACCCTCAAGTCATCGGTCGGCGTCTTCTTGACGTTCATCGGGAACCCATACGGCGTTCCGGTCGCCGGGACGTTGTAGTTGACGAGATTTGACGAGCCGGAGATCGACTTGATGGCGGTGGGATCGAGATTCATCGCCATGTCCGCCTGGCCTGCCTGCATCGCGTTGTACCGCGCCGTGGCGTCGGGGATCACTCGGAACGTGATCGATTCGAGCTTTGCCGGTCCGGGCGACCTGAAGAACGCCGTCGGACCCCACTTGTAGTTCGGGTTTCGCTTTACCGTGGTGTGGCTGTCCGGAACATATTCCACGAATTGGAACGGGCCGGTGCCGACAAGGTGATCCGCAAAAGCCGTACCGGGGTACTTCTCGAGTGCCGTGGGCGAAGCCATCCCGAAGATGACTGACGTCATCTCGTAGAGAAACGATGCGTTCGGTTGGGTGAATTGGACCTCCGCGGTGTACTGGTCGACGATGTTGGTGCCTTTGTAGGGTCCGAGTGAAGCGACGGCACTTCGTGATTTGGTGGCGGGGTCGACGATATGATCCAGCGTGGCTTTCACCGCCGTCGCGTCGAAGTGCGTGCCGTCGTGGAACGTGACATCCTGCCGGAGCTTGAACGTGTAGGTCGTCGCATCGGGTGCGACGGTGTAGCTCGTGGCCAATCCGGGGTAGAAGGAGTGGCCGCCTTTTGAGTTGGGCAGCCACCACACGAGAGGATCGAACATGGTGAAGTCGATCATTGCGGTCTCGGCTACGCCTGTCGCCCCCGGATCCAGAGTCAAAGGATCCGTGTAGATGCCCATCGTCACCGTCTGCGCGGCGGTGGGATCCCGCCGCGGCTGCAGCAGGACGCCGAAAGCCATGCTCCCGGCGGCTGCTGTTCCCGCCCGCGTCAGAAACTCTCGTCGCGTCTCCTTGGTCGAAGCCCGCTTCTCTTCATTCCGCGCCATGTCCCGATCTCCCTCGTAAAGCCTTTAGCGAATCACAACAAGCCGCTCACATCGGACAAACAATGGACCTCCTGAAAGGCAGCCGTCAAGGTCCGTACCCTCACCGGGCGATTACACCTGCGACATTCGGCTCACGGAGCGGGAAGTGACATGCGGCCAGGTGCCCATCATCGAACGCCCGCGGCAAAGGTTCTTCAACGCTGCATCGCTCCTGCGCTCGTGCGCATCGCGTTCGGAATCTGCAGCCCGTAGGTGGGTTCACCGCCGACGGGAGCTCACCCCTGACGCTCGGCTCGCGCTTCGCACGAGCCAGTGCGGGGTTGGCACTGGGGCTGGCTTCGAGTAGTCCCGCCGTGTAGGGATGCGCGGGCCTCGTGTAGATGTCTTGAGAGGGGCCGATCTCGACGAGCTTGCCAAGATACATGACGCCGACGCGGTCACAGAGGTAACTGATGACCGCGAGGTCATGAGAGATGATGATGTATGTCAGGCCGAGATCGGCGCGCAGGGAGATCATGAGGTTGAGGACCTGAGCCTGGACGGAGGCGTCGAGGGCGGAGACCGGCTCATCGGCGACGATGACCCGGGGCCTCAGCACGATTGCACGAGCGAAGCCGATCCGTTGCCGCTGACCGCCCGAGAACTCGTGCGGGAAGCGGTTCAGCACTGTGGGCGACAGGCCGACGTCGGTTACCGCCTGATGGATCCGCTCTCTGCGCTCAGACGCGCTGCCTACGCGTTGCACGACGAGCGGTTCGCGCAGACTCGCAGCCACCCGCATTCGGGGATCCAGGGCCGCGTGGGGATCCTGAAACATGAATTGGAGGTCCCGGCGCTTGCGCCGCAGAGCCCGTCCGCGCAGCGTGCTCAGGTCGGTCCCCTCGAACTTGATGACGCCGCGCGTCGGTCGCTGCAGACCGACGATCGTGCGTCCCAGCGTGGTCTTTCCACAGCCCGACTCTCCGACCAGGCCGAAGACTTCACCGGTGCCCACTGAGAGTGAGACGCCGGACACCGCCTTCACCGTCCCCGAGCCGGCAAAGAAGCCATCCCCCTCAGGAAACTCGACGTGTACGTCAGTGAGCTCCAGGATCTGGCGGTCGGACCTTGCCGGACGGTCGGCGCGCGCGCCATCCACGGCCGCGGCTTGTAAGCCCTGATGAGGAGGAACTGGATTGAAGCAGGCGAAGAGGTGTTCCGGCCCGTCCTTCGACAGGGCCGGATCCTCCTTGAAGCATCGCTCGGTCGCGCGTGGGCAGCGGGGGCTGAACCGGCACACGGTCAACCTCGCGGAAAGGTCGGGTGGGCTCCCTGGCGTGGCCCGCAGCGTCTGTCCCTGGCCCATCTCCATCTGCGGGATCGCCCGCATCAGGGCTTCTGTGTAAGGGTGCCGCGGATCGTTGAAGAGATCGTCGGTCGGGGAGACCTCGACCAGCCGCCCTGCGTACATGACGAGCACGCGATCCGCCCGCCCGGCGATCACTCCCATGTCATGGGTGATCAGAACCACGCCCATCGAGAGCTTCGACTTGAGGTCGTCGAGGAGAGCCAGGATCTGCTCCTGGATGGTCGTGTCCAGCGCGGTGGTCGGCTCGTCGGCAATCAGCAGCTCCGGTGTGCAGGCGAGTGCCATCGCGATGACCGCGCGCTGTCGCATCCCTCCCGACAGCTCGTGCGGATACCGTCCAAGCTGGCGCGAAGGATCTGGCATCCCGACCAGGTCGAGCATCTCCGCAGCCCGGCGCGTCGAGGCGGCTCTCGACTGTCCCTGATGGATACGCACCGTCTCGCCGATCTGTACTCCGATCGGCATCGTGGGGTTCAGTGAGGTCATCGGATCCTGGAAGATCATCGAGATGCGAGATCCGCGCAGGCGTCGCATCTCCGAATCGCTCAACTGCGTGAGGTCGACTGATCCGAGGGTGACCGACCCGGAAGCGATACGTCCGCCTTGGGGGAGCAGGCGCATCAAGGAGAGGCCCATCATCGTCTTGCCGCAGCCGGTCTCCCCGACCACTCCGACGGTCTCACCGCGACCGACTGTAAAGCTGACCCCGTCCACGGGCCGGACGACGCTGGGGCCGCGTTCGATCAACGTCCGTAACGAGCGGACCGTCAGCAAGGCGTCGGTCACGGGCTCACTCCTCGATTGCACGCGCCGCAACCCCGGGATCCCCAACGGTGCCGATCGCGCGGACCTGGCCCTGGGGATCAAGCCGCCTGGCCAGGTAGTCTCCGAGGAAGTTGCTGAACAGAATCGTCGCGGTGATGGCAAGCCCGGGGAACGTCGAGATCCACCACGCCGTCGAGAGATAGGGTTCCCCTCCCGCCAGATCGATTCCCCAGTCAGGCGATGGCAGCTTCACGCCGAATCCGAGAAAGCTGAGTGTGGTCGCGGTCAGAATCGCCCACCCGAATGCGCTGCTGGCGATCACGAGGACCTCGGTGGCCAGGTTGGGTATCAGGTGCCGCACCATGATGTAGGGGAGAGTGGCGCCCATGGCTCGCGAAGCAGACACATAATCCGCCCGGCGAAGAGTTCGGACGGAGGAATAGACGACCCTTGCGAACGCGGGAATGAACGCGACCCCGAGGGCGATCACGACGCTCTGAATCCCGGGTCCCAGGATGGCGATCACCATGAGAGCGATGAGCAGGATCGGGAGCGCGAGCAAGATGTCGAGGACCCTCATCGCGACGACGCTGATGACCCGTCCGCCCATCGCGCCGATGACACCGAGCGTGACACCGATCGCCATCGAGATGCACATGCCGGCCGCGCTCGCGAGCAGAACCGGCCGGGCGCCCCAAACCAGCCGGTCGAAGACACTTCGTCCCAGCTGATCGGTGCCTGCCCAGTTGGCGAGACTGGGCGGCGCCAGCGGGACACCGGCGATTGCCGTCGGACTTCCGGGCGCGATCAATCCCGGGTCCACGAGGACGACGATGTAGAACAGAATCGTCAGACCGATCAGAACATCCACCGGCGAGACGCGCGAACTCGGCCACCAGGTGGACCGAGCTCTGACGTTCTGACCCGACAACACGGCTTCCGCGCCGATCTCGGCGGGGACGGTGATCGCCGAACTCGCGGTGCTAGTCGATCGTTTCTTATCCACTGGCCGGCTGCCTGGTTCGGGGATCGATGACACCCACGAACAGATCGACGATCAGATTGATGATGACGTACGCTGTACCAACGAACAGGACCGAGGCCTGCACTACCGGGATGTCTTTGGAATTGATCGCGCTCACCATGTAACTTCCCAGGCCGGCGCGGGCAAAGATCACCTCGATCACCGCGGCACCGGTGAGGATGTTCCCGACCTGGAGTCCCAGAACGGTGATGGCTGGGATGGCCGCGTTTCGAAGGGCGTGATGGACCAGGACATGGAACGGCGTGCAGCCCTTGGCCTGCGCATTCCGGATGTATTCGGAGTGATAGACATCGATGAGCCGGCCACGGATCAGCCTCGTCAGAACGGCCGCGTACGCCCAGCCGAGCGCGATCGACGGCAGAATCAACGCTTTGAACGTTCCGTTGTCGATGGCCGGAAGCCAGTTCAGGTGGACAGCGAAGATCAGTACCAGAATCAGCGCCAGCCAGAAATAGGGTATGGAGGTGCCGGTGAAGGACACAAAGCGCGCTACCGCGTCTTGTGGCGACCCAGGCGCCACGCCACCGATGATGCCAAGGGGTACGCCGACCAGCACCGCAAAAATGATGGCCGACAGCGACAGAATCAATGTACTTGGCGCTCTTGAAAGCAACTCTGATGTGACGGATTGATTGCTCAGGAACGAGGTGCCCATGTTTCCGTGCAAAAGGTTCCAGAGGTAGATGCCGTACTGGACATAGAGCGGCTTGTCAAGCCCAAGCTCAACTTCCAGGTGTTGGATCTGGGCCGGCGTAGGGTTGGAGCCGAACAGCAACGTCTGTGCTGGATTGCCTGGGATCAGATGAATGATCAGGAAGGTGACGATGGTCAGGCCGAACAGCACCACCACCGCCATCAACAGGCGGTACGCAATGAATTTCAGCACAGCGCCACTAACCGCCGCTCATCGGCGGCCGTTGTCCGAGCCAGGAGTCGGATGATGAGATCGGCCCGCTCAAGCTCCGGAGCCGCCCTCGGACGGTCCGCGTTTCCTGCTCCCCTGGCCTCGATCACCCGGCGGCGTCCGCAACTGGCTTTCCCTCGGACATTATTTTGCCTCCTACGCATTATATTCATGGAATCCGGCCGGCGGGATCCTGGCCAAGACGCCCAGCCTCGCCGCATCGAGGCCTCCGCAATAGAGCGAGTTTGCATGGATGAACGGAATCGGTGACCAATCGCCTTGCATCGGCGGGATTGTTGGTGCCCTCCGCGGCGGCGGCCTGGCCGGTCGGATGACGCGGGTTCGCCTGGTCTACCACCTGGGCACGACGGCGGTGCCACCCTGGCTCGGGATCGTTGGGGCAGCATGGCTACCATGACCAGGTCCGCGCCCGACGCCCACGGGCGCGTCTCCGCGGAGGCTCCTGACCGCCGTCGGCGTGCCGGCATTCGTCGTTCGGTCGAGCAACCTGAGGACGCCCCGTCGGCCAGGGTCGTCCGGGGAGGCAGGTGAGCGGCCCGTGCCCGGAGGCTTCGCGGGGGATGCCCCTTGCGGGTCGGAAAGGCCGGCTGCTGAACCGGGCAGGTCGTCCGCATCGATGGCCATTTGAGGTTTTGGGCGTTTCCGGCTCGCGGGAGGAGTTACACGGATGGCATTGACAGAGGGCAGAACGCTGGGCGATTTGCGGCCCGCGGCAGGGGAGAGCGTCCGGGGGATGATCCGGGTCCCCGGCGTCGAACCGCCGTGGGAGATGCCCGCCTGGGTTATCCGTGGGGCGGAGCACGGCCCAACGCTGGTCGTCACGGCCGGGGTCCACGCGGCGGAATACCCGCCGATCGAGGCAGCCGTCCGCTTCGCCCGGGCGCTCGATCCGCGCCAACTCCGCGGAACCGTGGTGGTGGTCTCGCTGGTCAACTTGCCGGGGTTCTTCGAGCGCAGCATCTATGTGAATCCGCGGGACGGCCGGAACCTGAACCGCGCATTCCCCGGTGCTCCCGACGGCGCGCCCTCGGCGCGGGTGGTGAACTTCCTGCTCGAGCACGTGATCCGCGGTGCCGACGCGTACCTCGACCTCCACTGTGGCGATCTGATCGAGGCGCTCGAGCCGTTCGCCATGTACCGGGTGACCGGTGACCCTGACCTCGACAGCCGCGCCGACCGGCTGGCTCGGGCCTACGGACTCCGACACCTGATCGCCGCCGCCGGCGATGACGTGCCCGGATCCTCGACCGGCGCCGCCTCCCAGATCGGGGTCCCGTCCGTGATCGTCGAGGTCGGCCAGCAGGGGATCATCGACGAGCCGTCGACGCGAGCCCATCTGAACGGTCTCGAGTCTGCCCTGCGCCAGCTGGGCATGCTCCCCGGTAAGCCGCTGTTTGCGCACCCGGTAGAGCTGCATCGCGGCACCGCCTGGCTTCGGGCCTCCGCCCCGGGGCTGCTCACGCTCACCATCCGCTGCGGCGAGGTGGTCCAGGAGGGCCAACCGATCGGGGAGTTGAGAGATCTCTTCGGAGAGCGCATCCAGGAGCTGTTGGCACCCGACACCGGTGTCGTCTTCTTCTCCGTGACCTCGCTGGCAATCCCGGAGGGGGGCCCCATCGTCGGTGTCGCGACCGCATAGCCGAACGCCACGACGTCGGGGGCACAGGTCCACGTGTGCCGTCCCGGGACCGCATCACCGGGTTGCCGGAGGACCCGGGGCGCGCTGGCGATAATTTCTCCGATGCAGCCCCATGTGAGCCTCGCCGGAGAGGCAGGCACTGTCGACATCGTCAGAGGCGAATGCGGTGTGCCGCACGTCCGCGCGCAGGCGGCCGTCGACGCCTGGTTCGGCATGGGCTACGCGTGCGCCCAGGACCGGCTGTTCCAGCTCGACTACGACCGCCGGCGTGCCTGCGGCCGCTGGGCCGAGATCGCCGGGCCGTCCGCCGTCGGTGCTGACATCCTGTCCCGGCGGCTGCAGCTCGCGAGGGCCGCCAAGACCGACGTGTCAGCGATGTCGTCCGCGACCCACTCCGCATTCCGTGCCTACGCCAGGGGTGTCAACGCGGCCGTCGCCGATGGAGCGGCTCCTCTCCCCGGCCACTACCACGTCGAGTCGTGGGAGCCCTGGCACTCGGTCGCGGTGTTCAAGGTCCGACACGTTCTGATGGGGCAGTGGCAGCACAAGCTCGCGCAGGCGGTCCTGCTGGCCCGGGTCGGGCCGGACGCGTTTTCGAAGTTGGAGACGCGATCCGCGCCGGGATCGGCACTGTCGGTTCCGCCCGGCGGCCGTCTGACCCGGATCGTCGACGAAGCGCTCGCGGACGTCACCTCTCATCTGGGGTTTCTCGCCGAGGCCGAACCCGGCTCCAACGCGTGGGCGGTCAGCGGGGCGCGGACGGTGCATGGCGGCGCTGTCATCTGCAACGACTCGCACCGGCTGCTCGACACACCGAACGTCTACTGGCAATGCCATCTCTCCTGTCCGGACTTCGACGTCGTGGGGGCGACCTTTCCGGGGCTACCGGGGTTCCCGCACTTCGGGTTCAATGGATCGGTGGGCTGGGCGATCACACACGCCGCCGCCGACAACCAGGACCTCTACGTGGAGCGGTTCGAGGGGTCGCGATACCTGACGCCGGACGGGTGGGCGGAAGCAACCGGTCACCAGGAGCGAATCGACGTTCTCGACTCCGATCCTCTTCAGCTGGAGGTTTGGGAGACCCGCCATGGGCCGGTCGTGCACGGCGACCCGGCCGATGGCGTCGCCCTGGCGCTCAAGTACACGGCGACCTGCCGGCCGGACCGCGGTTTCGAGTGCATGCAGGCCATGCTGCCCGCGAGTTCGGTGCGGGAGATGGCTGACGCCCAGGAAGGATGGGTCGATCCGGTCAACAACCTGGTCTGCGCCGACGTGCATGGCCGGATCGCTTACCAGTGCCGCGGCCAGCTGCCGGTCCGCACGTCGCCCGCTCACCGCATGCTGCCGGTACCGGGGTGGGACGGGTCGTGCGAGTGGATCAGCACCGTTCCCTTCAAGGACCTGCCTCGGGCCATCGATCCGGCGGCGGGCTTCGTCATGACGGCGAACAACGCGATCGTCGACGGCGACGAACCGTACATCTCGTACACGTTCGCCCAGCCCTTCCGTGCCGAGCGGCTGCGATCGCACCTGGCTTCCGCCCGAAAGATGACGGTGAGCGAGCTGGCAGGGATGCAGGCGGATACCGTGTCGGTCGCGGCACACTCCTGGACTCGTGTGCTGGCCGCGCTCGGCCCGCTCGCCGGCCCGGCCGAGCAGGCGCGGCTGATGCTGTCGTCCTGGGACGGCGACCTGGCCGCGGACTCCGGTCCGGCGCTGCTCTACGGGTGCTTCGTTCGCAATCTCGCCGAGTCGCTGTATCGTCCCATCCTCGGCGATACGACCTGGCGCTGGGTGGCGTCGGGGACTCTCGCGCCGACGGTCACTCTGGTCACCAGATGGCTGGCGAACGACACCTGGGAACTCCTGGGCGGCCCGGTCCCGGCACCCTCGAACGGCGAGCGGGGCCGCCGCGTCCTGGCAGCCGCTCCCGCTGCGCTGGCGGCCGCGTGGACGGACGCCGCCCGCCACGGCGGCGCTGACCCCGCGCGCTGGCGTTGGGGCGACGCCCACCGGGCGGAACGCCGGCACCCGCTGGCCGGCGTCCCGGGCGTCGAGGGTGCCGGGCCGTTCCCTCCAACTCCGATGGGCGGGGACTCCGACACCATCCAGGCGGCCAGCTACGGCTGGCGGCGCGGCACCCCCTTCACGGTGATGAACCTGTCGGTCTACCGGCAGGTGATCGATCTCGCCAATCCAGCGTCGGCGAGCTTTGTGATTCCGGGTGGCAGCTCCGGCGACCCCGCCAGCCCACACTTCGCAGATCAGCTGGCGGAGTGGGCCGCGCGTCGGCGCATACCTATGACCGGCGGGATGTCCTGAGCGGTCTCTGGCGGGAGCCTACCTCCCCGCACACCGGAAACATCAGCGCAGCAGCGGCAGCCATACCCGCAAACCTCGACTCTCCGCGAGCGCAGAGGTCGCCGCACCGGAGCTACCGCGTGCTGTCTTCCCGCCGACGCCCGTCCCACTTGCCGCATGATCTGATGCGAGATGGCCACGGGATCAAACGGCTACCGGCCGGTCGCTCTGGGCGATCGGTGCAACCTGGGGACCGAGGTCCTCGACGGAGAGCGTCAAACGACGCTGGGCGAAGTCACGCTCCGCGGGTTCCCCTTCACGATCTCGGAGGATCCCGGGCGCTGCTTCATCGGCCTGGGAACGGGCCTCGCCCCCAGCGCCTCGATACCGCTGCAGTGCACCGCCTTCAACCTCCTGCTCTGCCACCGGCTGCTGGACTCTCCGATCATGGAGGGCGGCCCGGTCGGGAGCGCCGTCGCCCAGTACCGGTTCTGCTATCAGGACGGGACCGCGGAAGAGGTCACGATCAGAGACCGCTTCGAGATCGCGCACCTGCCCGTGAGCTGGGGTCAGCTGCCGTTTCTCGCGGTGCCTGACGCGTACGACAGGCTGCCACCTCGCTATCAGGGTCCGTTCGCCGCGGGTGGTGAGCGGCAGACCGAAGCACTGCAGGCGTGGCCGCACAGCTACTGGTTGTGGGCCTGGCGCAACCCGCACCCTGAGCTTCCTCTCCGGGCCCTCGAGATCCAAGCCGAAGGTCCGCGCTTTGTGATCGCAGCACTCACGATCGGAGAGGTCGACGAGCACCCACTGCGGCTGCCGGCGGCGAGGTCGCTCCGCATCGACGTGGACGACCCCCGGTTGGCTGACCGGACTCCGATCGATCTCGAGGTGAGCGTCGATCGGGGGGTCGCGACGTTCCCCTACACGCTCCCGACACAATCGAGGGGCGCGTTCCTCGAGAGCCCGATGCCAGGCTTCGGCGAGCCCGTCAACCCCGGCAGCAGCCCGGCCTATGCGGAGGTGTCGGCGCTGCCCTCCGCGCGGCTGACCGTTCGGAGCGGCCAGGAAAGCCTCGGCAGCGTCCCCTGGGAGGAAGTCACCGCCGGTGATCAGCGCTCGGTGGGCTCCGCCCGCATCCAGATGGTCGATCGCGGCCGCAACTGGGTGCGCACCGAGATCGTGGATGCTGAATCCGGGCAACCGATCCCCTGCCGGGTCCACTTCCGGTCCTCGGACGGCATTCCGTTCGCTCCGCATGGCCACCACGCGCATGTCGGGAGCGACATGGGCACCTGGCACATCGACGTCGGCGGTGACGTGCGCCTGGGCGGCATGAGCTACGCGTACGTGAACGGGTCCTGCGAGGGCTGGCTGCCGCGTGGCGAGGTCATGGTCGACATCGCGCGGGGCTTCGAGTACGAGCCGCTGCGGAGACAGGTCCTCATCGAACCCGGACAGCAGCACCTCAGGCTGGAGCTCCGACGCATGCGCGACATGAACGCGGAGCGCTGGTTCAGCGGTGACACCCATGTCCACTTCCTGTCGACGCAGGGGGCGCAGACGGAAGCCCGCGGTGAGGACCTCAACGTCGTCAACCTGCTCCTTTCGCAGTGGGGCCACCTGTTCACGAACACCGAGGAGTTCACGGGCGAGCCCCTGGTCTCGCGAGACGGCCGGACGATCGTGCACGCGACGCAGGAGAACCGGCAGCACATGCTCGGTCACCTCACGCTCCTCGGGCTGAAGCGACCGGTCATGCCGTGGTGCTCCGACGGCCCGAGCGAGGCCGAGATGGGCGGCTCGCTCGAGATCACGATGTCGGAGTGGGCCGATCGCTGCCACGAGCAGGGCGGCACGGTGATTCTGCCGCATATCCCGAATCCCAACGGCGAGCCGGCAGCTATGGTCGCCACCGGCCGGGTGGACGGGATGGAGTTCCTGGCCGGCAGCCGGTACAACCACGCCGAGTACTACCGGTATCTGAACGGAGGCTACCGCCTGCCGCTGGTGGGTGGCACCGACAAGATGTCCAGTGAGGTGCCGGTCGGTCTCTATCGCACCTATGTACACATACCGGATGACGAGGAGTTCACCTACGAGGCCTGGTGCCGGAATCTGGCACGGGGTCGGACGTTTCTGAGCGGCGGACCGCTGCTGTCACTGCGGGTGGAGGGCGCGCTGCCCGGCGACACCGTGCGCGTCCCGGGCGGCGGAACCGTGGAAGTCGAAGCGGACACGCAGTCGATACTCCCTGTCCACCGGCTGGAGCTGGTCCACAACGGCCGCGTCGTGGCCTCCAGCGAGGATCCCAAAGGAACCAAGCGGCTGCGGTTGGCAGCGAAGGTGACCGTCGAGCAGGACGGCTGGCTCGCCGCGCGGGTTGGGGGTCCCGGCTACTACGAGTTCATGGCCCACGAGGACGCCTGGCATCGCGGGCTGATGGCGCACACTTCGCCGGTCTACCTCGCCTGCAGTGATACCTATCACCTGTTCAGTGAGCAGACCGCGCGGTACATGCTCACGCTGGTGGAGGGGACGTTGCAGTATGTCCGCGAGATGAGCGTGCAGCACCCGCCGGGTACGGTGACCCATCACCACGGCGACCACGACCATATCGCCCATCTCTCCCGGCCGTTTCTCGAAGCGAAGAGCGTGCTCGACGAGCGCCTCCGCACACATCGGTAGAGATCGCGATTTGATTGCCGGTTCCGGGCACCTTGCCTTCTCGGCGCGCCGGCCGGCGGCACGCGGAGCGGACGAACGCGGCCCTCGACCGGCTGCTCGTGCCCGCGGCAGCCGGCCGCGGACTTTGAAAAGTGAGATCCATGGAGAAGATGCGTGTCGCGCTCGGCCAGTTCAACGAGATGACCGAGGAGAAGCTGCTGTTCGCCGAGCAATTGGGCGTCACCAGCGTCCAGATGAACCTGCTGCGGTCGTCCATTCCAGGGGAAGCCGTCTGGGCCTACGAGGATCTGGCGCACCTCTCAGACCGTGCCGCCGCCCACGGGCTGCGACTGGAGGCGATCGAGAACGTGCCCGTGTACTTCTACGACAAGGTCATGCTGGGCCTGCCGGGCCGTGACGAGCAGCTCGAGAACTACCGCCAGATCATCCGCAACGTGGGGCGGGCCGGCATTCCGATCCTCGGACACCACTTCATGCCGAACTCGGTGTGGCGCACGCCGCCCCGCACGGGGAGGGGCGGCGCCCTCGTCACCTCGTTCCACGAGCGGGACCTCGACGAGCGGGTGGTGTCGGCGCAGCTCGAACGGACCTCGCAGGGCCGGGTGGACGTGCTGGAGCGGCTTCAGGGCGCGGAGCGGGACCCGATCGGCGAGGAGCGCATGTGGTCCAACTACGCGTACTTCCTGGATGCGGTCCTGCCGGTGGCGGAAGAGGCGGGCGTGCGCCTGGCGCTCCACCCCGACGACCCTCCGGTCCCCGAGCTGGGTGGCGTGGCGCGACTGTTCCGCAGCGTCCAGGGCTTTCAGCGCGGCGAGGAGCTCGCGAAGGAAAGTCCCGCCTGGGGGCTCGACCTCTGCCTCGGCTGCTGCTCCGAGATGGCGGGCGGAGCTGCCAACGTGCGCGCCATGATCGAGCACTTCGGTCCTCGGGGCCGCATCTTCTACGTGCACTTCCGGGACGTGAAGGGCACGGTGCCCTCGTTCGACGAGTGCTTCATCGGTGAGGGGAACTACGACGCACCCGAGGTGATGCGGCTCCTCAAGCAGAACGGCTTCAGGGGCTTCCTCCTCGACGATCACGTGCCCCACATGGTCGACGACAGCGACTGGAACCACCGCGGTCGCGCACACGCCGTGGGCTATCTCCAGGGCCTCCTCGCCATGCTCGATCTCCACCAGCGGGAGCTCGCCTCATCCTGATGCCAAACCCCGCTTTGTGGAAAGACGCCGGCGACACTGCGCCGCACATTGACAGACGGTTCTGTAGGGGGAACGAGAAGCGATGACCGATCCGCTGCGTATCTTGGCGTTCGGCGCCCACCCGGACGACTGCGACGAGAAGGCGGGAGGCGTAGCAGGGCTCTACGCGTCTCTGGGCCACTCGGTCAGGTTCGTGTCCGTCACGAACGGTGATGCTGGACATCAGGAGATGAACGGCGCGGCGCTCGCCCGCCGGCGCCGGGATGAGGCCCGCGCCGCGGCCCGAGTCATGGGTATTGATTACCTGGTCCTCGACAACCACGACGGGGAGTTGCTGCCGAGCCTGGAAAACCGGCGGCTGATCATTCAAACGATCCGGGAGTACCAACCCGACCTGATCCTGACCCCCCGACCAAACGACTACCACCCTGATCATCGATACACGTCTCAGCTGGTCCAGGATGCGGCCTACTCGATCACGGTCCCCGGGACCGTGGGCCTTACCCGGCACCTCGACAAGAACCCTGCGATGGTGTACGTGCAAGACAACTTCCAGAAGCCGTATCCGTTCATCCCGGATGTCGTGGTGGACATCGGATCGATCGTAGAAAAGAAGATCGACATGCTGCATGAGCACAAGTCACAGATGTATGAATGGCTTCCATACAACCGGGGCACATTGGACGGGGTGCCCGCTGGAGATTCCGAACGGCGGGTATGGCTTCGGGATCAAGTCCTGCCTCATTACGCGCTCAACGACGAGAGGCGCCGGCTGAAGCTGGCGGACTTCATAGGCGACGAGCGTTCCCGCAACGTTCGATATGTCGAGTCGTTCGAAATCTGTGAATATGGTGCGCCCATGCCAGATGCCACGGTGCGGGCGCTCTTCCCGTTCTTCGACACCTGAGGGTGGAGCCAACCGCCTGAGGGTTCTCGGTTTCGATGTCGTGGAGGCCTGGCGGCGTCAGTGCCACGGGAGGCCTACCCGGCTACGGACGGACCCGCGTCATCAATGTCCGGAGATGCAGCAGCCAGCGAGGAGATCGCGCTTCGCTTGGACCTCGCACCCCGACCGCGCCGGAACCGATCCGGCGAGAGCGCTGAGATGTCGTGCGATGGAGCGCCGCCAGAGGCAAGCTCCGCAACCAGCTTGCCGGTCACCGGTGCCAGGGCGAGCCCGATCATCGCGTGGCCGGTCGCGATGAGGAGCCCGCCGGCGCGTGCCGTTCGGCCGATGACGGGGATGCCGTCACTCGCGCAGGGTCGGATCCCGGCCCACACCTCCTGGACAGATCTCTCGGGAATGCCGCCCAGGCTGCGGGCGGCGGACGCGACCACGGCATCGGCCCGGCGCTGGTGCAGGCTCGGGTCAAGGCCGGTGAAGTCCAGGGTTCCGGCAAGGCGAAGGCGCCCCTCGAGCGGAGTCGCGACGACGTGCGCATCCTGCAGATACACCGGCAAACACGGGTCATGCGCGTCCGGGTCCAGATCGACGTGGTAGCCCTTGCCGCCTTCGAGCCCAAGTCGGACGCCGGTGCCGGACAGCAGGTGGTCGGTCCATACGCCCGCCGCGATGACCGTCACGTCGGCCGTCACGTCACCATCGTCGGTCTCGACGCCGGCGACGCGACCACCCCAGAGGCGCAGGCGTCGCACCTGCGTGCCGCGCTTCACCTGGGCTCCCAGCTCGACGGCGGCCTCGGTGACGCCGAGGGTCCACCGCCGGCTGTCACAGTGCGCGATGTCCTGGTCAAGGGCGCTGGGCAGGTCTCCGAGGGCCGGCACCAGCTCCGAGGTCTGTGAGCGGTCGAGGACCGTCAAGGAGGTACCAGCCGCCCGGAGCTCCCGGACCCCGGCCTCGAAGGTGGCATCCGATTCCCAGGTCAGCACCGCTCCACGATGAGTCAGCCCGACGCGGAGGCCCGAGGCCGCGTAGGCGAGGTGCATCTGAAACGAATCCGCTCCGAGCGGTTGGAGTGCCGTGAGGGCGCGTTCGCAGCGATCGCGCCGGCACGCCAGGGCGAACCGGGCGAGCCAGGGCACCAGCTCAGGGCGCAGGGGCACATGGAGCGGCGCGTCACGATCGATCAGGGAATGCATCCCCTCGCGCAGCGCACCCGGCGTCGCCAGCGGCAGGCCGAGAGCCGAGCCCACCAGCCCCGCGTTTCCGTAGGAGCACGCCTGCCCGACGTCGTGCTCTCGCTCGATGACCGTCACCCGGGCACCCCGACGTGCCAGCTCGAGCGCGCAGGCGGCGCCGATCACACCTCCTCCGACGACGACCACGTCAGGTGACGTCACGCTCACATCCTGCACTGTCGTGCCTGAGACCGCTCGTCCTCAGAGGGTGATCCCGCCCGCGGCGCGTCCCCACGCCGCACCTCCGCGGAGAATGCTTGGAGGCCGGCGACCGGAGGTATGATCGGGCCGGAGGGTGGCGGTCCCTCGTGCGAGGTCGATCCGTGGACCTCGCCTGGGTCATCTCACCTGGACGAAGAGGGCGGACCTGGCGCTCCAGGTTCGGGAATAGGCATTTGCTGTCAGATGAAACGCCGGCACCGAGGACTGCTCGATGGTCCGCCTTCTCACACGTTAGGTGATGCACATGCGGGCCATCCAACGCCCGGATCGCACCGCGTGGTGTCATCGACGGCATTGTCGTCTGCAGGGTCCCGCACAGAGCATGAAGGAACGAAACCAGTGACAGATGCGACGGATTCGACGCCGGGCGGTGTATGTCTACCCCCGGGCACACGCATCGTGGATGTACGAACGGTCCTGTTGACCGGGCCCTTCTCGGACGATCCGTGGCTGCTCCGTTCGCGGCGGCGCAGGAGCGCGGCGTTTGTCGAGATTCAGACTGCCGACGGCGTCGTGGGCGTTGGCGAGACCTACCTCGGCTACTTCTTTCCTGAAGCGGTGCCGCTGGTGGTCGACTACGTAAAACCCATTCTTCTCGACGCCCAGTCGCTGGACATCCGGGACCTTGTCGGCTGGATGCGCCTGTGCGCCGGATATTGGGCGCGTGTCGGTCTCGGGCCGGCCGCGATCGCGGGAATCGAGGCTGCCCTCTGGGATCTCGCCGGCAAGCTCCACGGAGCTTCCGTCCTGGAGCTCCTGGGGGGCGCTCGCCACCAGCATCTGCTCGCGTATGCCAGCGCCGGACCGTCGATCTGGCCCGCGGAGGACTTCGAGGAGAAGGTCACGTCATATCTGACGCGAGGCTATCGGGCCTTCAAGGTGGGGGCCGGATACGAGGCCGTCGGCGATGCGACGCCGCCCGCTCCCGGGGATCCGGATGAGATCGCCGGGGTCGAGGCGGAGAAGGTGCGAATGCTCCGCTCATGGGTCGGGCCGGACGTCCGGATCCTGCTCGACGGACACATGGGTCACTGTGACGAGAGCGAACGTTGGACTCCGGAGGTGGCTGCCGCCGTGCTCAGCGCCGTTGCGCCTTTCCGTCCGTTCTTCTTCGAGGAACCGCTGCCATACACCGATCTCGAGGGGTACCACGCGCTCCAAGGAGGAACGGACGTGCCCGTCGCCGGAGGGGAGCAGCTCACCACATCCCAGGAGTTCGCGACGTTCCTCGACGCCGGGGCTTTTGCCATCGCGCAGCCTGACGCGTCGTGGCTCGGTATCGGAGACTTCTGTGCCGTAGCCAGGATGTTCGAATCAAAGCGCCTCGAGATTGCCCCGCACGCGGCCGGGGCGGGTGCCTCCATCATGCAAAACCTCCACGCGGCGTTTGCCTGTTCGAACGTCACCATTGTCGAGCTGCCGACAATTCCGGGCCCGCTCCACCGCGAGATCTGGGGCGATTCCTTTCAATTCAAGGACGGATTGCTCCTCCCGCCCGCGGGTCCCGGCCTGGGCGTTCGGTTGGACGCGCAGGTAAAGCGGCACTTCGCGTTCGTTCCGGGTGCCGAGGAGTTCTCGAGCGTTCCGGGGAAGGTCTTTCGAGATTGAGGCGCCATTCCATCTGGAGCGGCGGTGTGTGAGGGCGTTCGACAGGTCATTGACAACGGAACATGATTCACTTGGTGGAGGGAATGGCATTCACTGTCTTTCAGGTCGATGACAACGACCTGCTGGCGCCTTGGGACTACGAACGGCGCACGCTCGCGGATGCCGGCGCCGACCTCGTGCTGGGAGGCTGTCGGACGGAAGGGGACATCATCGAGCGGGCCGGCGACGCGGAGGTGCTCTGGCTGTCATGGACCCCCGAGATCACACGGCGTGTCCTTCGCAGCCTTCCTCGTGTGCGCCTCGCCATCCGGTGGGGTGTCGGCTACGAACAGATCGACGTCGGAGGCGCCACCGAAGAGGGGGTGCTGGTCGCCAACTGCCCGACCTACGGCACCATCGACGTCGCGGAGCATGCGCTGCTGCTGCTTCTGATGGCCGCCCGCCAGGCCCGCCTCGCACAGCGGGAGATGGCGCGTGGGGGCTGGGAAGAGGCGTTGCCGACGAACCTGCATCGCATGTCCGGTCGCACGCTGGGGATCGTCGGTTTGGGCCGCATCGGGTCAGGCCTCGCCAGGCGCGCCGCCGGCCTCGGCTTGCGCCTCCTGGCGTGCGACCCGTTCATCGGGGAGGAGACGGTTCGCGAGCGGGGGGCCGAGCCGGTGTCGATGCAGACTCTCCTGGCCGAGTCCGACTACATCAGCGCCCACGTCCCCCTGAACGCCGGCACCCGGCATCTCTTCGACCGAGAGACCTTCGCGGCTATGAAGCCGGGCGCGATCTTCGTCAACACCTGCCGGGGGGCCGTGGTCGACGAGACAGCGCTTATCGAGGCGCTGCAGGATGGCCACCTGGCGGCGGCGGCGCTGGACGTCTTCGAGGTGGAGCCGTTGCCAACAGACAGTCCGCTGCGGTCGATGCCGCAGGTGGCACTGACCCCACACATGGCGAGCTCCACCGAGGAGGCCGTGCACGACATGCGGATCGAGATCTGCCGGACGACGCTGGAGTGGGCGCGGACCGGGTGGACGTCCACCGTGGTCAACCCGGAGGTGCGTGAACGGATGCGCGAGGGGGTGCCACCACTCGGCCGAAGCGGTTAGGTCGATCTTGACGGCGACCGCCGCGGGCCCGCGCGGGGGATGCCGGTTATCCGCGCCTCAGCTCATCCAACAGGAGAGATCGGTGTGACCAATCGAGCGATGCACACAACCCGACGGCTGGTCGCCCGCAGCGGTCGCGTCGAGATCATCGAACAGGCAGTCCCCGAGGTTGGACCGGGAGACGTGCTGGTGAAGACCGTGGCTTCGGTCATCAGCCCGGGCACCGAGCGGGCGATCATCGCGGCGACCGGGAGAGGCGAGGCGGGCCACGAGTATCCCGACCACGGGCAGACCTGGCCACACATCCGGTCCGGCGCGGTGGACCTCATGCCCGCTCGACCCCGCGGACCGCTTCCCAACGCGGCGTCCCTGGGCTACAGCCTCTCCGGTCGCGTGGTCGACGTCGGGTCCGCCGTGCGCGGCTTGCGCCCAGGGGACCTCGTCGCCTGCTGCGGCAACCAGTGCGCCTACCACGCCGAGTTCGTCGTGGTGCCCAGGAACCTGGTCGCGCTCGTGCCCGCGGGGCTGGACGTTCGACTGGCCGCACACGGGACGCTGGGCGCGATCGCGTTGGAAGCGTTCCGGGCTGCACGGTGCTCGATAGGTGAGCAGGTGGCGGTCCTCGGCGCAGGCATGCTCGGGCTGCTGATCATCCAGATCGCGCGGGCGGCCGGCGTCGATGCGATCGCGCTCGAGATCGACCCGTCCCGGCGGAGCCTCGCCGAGTCGTTGGGTGCGGCCGTCGTGATCGGTGACGCGTCGCCCGACTCGCTGCGGCAGGCGCTGGCCTCGAGCGACGGTTTCGGGGCGGACGCCGCGATCATCGCCGCCGCGGACCCGAGCAGCACGCTCGTCAACGCCGCGCTCGACCTGCTTCGCGTGGGGGGGCGGGTGGTGGCTCTGGGTGACTTCGGGATGAACATCGAGCGCCGGCGGTTCTTTCGGGCGCGCGCCACGCTGGTCCCCGCGGTCGCCTACGGGCCCGGGCGCTACGACCCCGTCTACGAAGAGAACCATGTCGACTTCCCGGTGGATGCGGTGCGCTGGACCGAGGGTCGGAACCTGGCGTTCGTTCTGCGCCTGATCGCCGATCAGCGGCTGGTTCTGACGCGCCTACCCCGGCTCACCGCGCAGTTCGATGACGCCGCGCGCCTCTATGACCAGCTGACGGAGTCGAAGCAACCCTTGACAGGTGTTCTGCTCTACCCATCCGAAGCCGGCGAGCCGGACCGGTGACCGCCGTTCTCCCGTACCTCACCTCGATCTCGAAAGGGCGTTTGGTGCACCAATTGCCCGTTCCGAGCGCCACCAGTGGGCGATTGGTGCACCAACTGCCGACTCCTTCTCAGGCGGCTTCCAGGATGGCCAGGTCGCGGACCGCGAAGCGGTAGTGCTCGATCTCCTCTTCCAGAACGACCCCGACGCAGGCGATCACCGGGCGTTCCTCGTCCGGGTAGCCGGGGGCGGGCGAGCGCCGGCAGAGCCTTCCGAGGTCGTCGTCGTTCAGGCCGGTCACGACGCGCCGCATCACCTCCATCCGTTCGGCCCGGGCGGCCAGGATGTCGTCGAACGAGGGCCGCGCAGTCACGTCGATGCCGAGCGCCGCGGCGCTCGCCGCCGGGTACCAACTCTGCGGCAGGCCGAGCGGGTGGTAGGGCATCTCCTCGTCGAGCACCGTCCGGCTCGCCCAGGCGTCGGTGACGAAGATCAAGTGCCGCAGGGTCTGCGCGAATGACCACTCCTCGTTGACCTGCGCCTTCAGCGCGGCGGGAGGCAGCCGCCCAGCCCGTGCGACCGCTTGAGCCCACAGGCGTTCGATGGTGACCCACATCGCGCGCAGATCATCGGACGTCCTGCAGTCGCGAAACTGCACTCGCTCCGGGTGCCGGCGATCCAGCTCGGCGTTGACGAATTCGGTCACGTCCACCCCGTTGACGGCGACGTTGCTCAGGTAGCCCGAGAGGTCCACGTCGACCAGCCAGCCGTCCCTGACCGTGACGCCGGTCAGGTCGCAGTCGGTGAACCTGGCGCCGCGCAGGTCGGCGACGTCGAACCGCGCGCCCCGGAACTGCTCGCTGCCCCCACCGTCGCCGGCGACGTATCGATGCGGTCCGAACTGGGCCTCCGTCCGTCCCTCGGGGGACCCGACCGCGGGCTCGGCCGGGTCGTTGGCTGGTGTCATGGCGTGCAAGATAGTGCGCGCCGCGAGGCATCACGTGGCCGCCGCACGCACCTCGATCGGCAGGCGAGCCCACCCGTGGGCCAGGTTGTTGTAGGTGCGTACGGGCGGTGCTGTCAGGTCGAAGCATTCCACCTTCAGTGCCAGCGCACGCAGCACGGCGTGGCCTTCCATGTGGGCCGACGCCTGCCCCGCACAGTCGTGGACCCGTAGCCCAAGCCCAGGTGCAGGTTCGCATTCGGACGCGAGACGTCGAAGGATTCGGCGTCCTGAAAGCGGCGTTGGTCCCGATTCGCGGAGGCGAAGTGGATGACCACCCGGGATCCCGAACGTTTCAACTCTTCCGAAGAAAGTTCTACACCTGCATATGGTTGAAGGATGCCGTCCCCCTCGGGCCGCGCCACGAGCGCGATCGAGACGCCGGTCGCGAGAGCCGGTAAGGGGCGGCTCCGGCGCGGGCTGGTGGAGGCGCGGATCCTCGACGTGACCGCTCGGACCTTCGCCGAGCGCGGGGTCGCGGCCACCAACCTGGAAGCGATCGCGAAGGAGGTGGACCTTCACCGCGTGTCCCTGTACCACTACTTCGAGAGCAAGGAAGCGCTGGTCGTGCGCTTGCTGACCGACATGCTGACCAGCACCGAGAGCGCGCTCCGGGAGATGCGTGCCAATCGATCGGCCTCCCCGCCGGAGCGGCTCCGGTCGGCCGTGCGCTCGCTCCTGCAGCCGATCGTCGAGGCACCCCATCGATTCCGGCTCTTCCTCACCTCGGGAATTGAGCTGCCGCCGGTCCTGGCCCAGCGGCAGAGCGCCGTTCGTCGCGAGGTGGTGGCGGACGTCACCAACATCATTCGTGCCGGTCAGACGTCCGGCATCTTTCGTGCCGGGGACGTCGAGGTGACCGTGTTCGCCCTGGTGGGCATGTGCAACTGGGTCGCGTGGTGGCCCCACGCGCTGCGCGAGGGCGCTCCCCGGCTCGCCGATCAGCTGGCCGATCTCGCGGTCGCCGCCGTCTCCGTCGCCGCGCCGGCACCCCCTCGCGAGCCCTCCGAGCTCATCGACTCGCTGCGGTCCGATCTGGAACGACTCTCGACCATGGTGGAGGGTCGGTCGTGAAGCAGGCGGCGCCGCGCCATCCCGTCGACCTGGCCGGGTTCGACCACCGCCGGACCGGAATCGACCAGCTGTACCCGGTGTACTCGCAGCTCCACGCCGGCTGGCCGGGGGGTCACATCGATACCTACGGCTGCTGCTCCTGCCATGGGCCTCCTACCACCGAACCTTCGAGCTCGATCTCCGACTGACCCGACTTTTCGAGGAGGAAGGCGTGCGGATCGTGGCCGGAACTGACTTGGTGGTGCTCTCCGGGAGATCCCGGGCTACGCCCTGGACCAGGAGTTCGACCTCCTCGCCGAGGCCGGTCTCTCGCCGCTCCGCATCCTCCAGAGCACGACCGTCGACGACGCCGAGTTCCTGGGAGGTGCGCCACCTGCTCGGCGCGGTCGAGGTCGGGAAGGCGTCCGACCTGGTGGTGCTCCACGGCAACCCACTGGAGAGCGTCGCCAATCTGCATGGCGTCGCCGCCGTCGTCCGCCGGGGTCGTCACCTCTCAGGTGCGGACCTGGAGGCCCTTCGGGAAAGCGCCGAGCGAGACTCGGCCGTGTGAGCAGATCGACGGAGGAGGACCATGCGAGCTGATGATCCGGTGGCGGCCGGGGCCCTGCGCCTCGAGCACGTGACCGTTGTCGACACCAAATCGGGCAGCGGAGCTCCCGATATGACGGTCACCATCGAGAGCGGGGTCATCACCGACGTCGCGCCATCCCCGACGGTGGGTGTCCGTCGCGACGCGTCGAGCGTCGACGCCACCGGCAAGTACCTGGTGCCCGGCTTCAATGACATGCACGTGCACGCGCTCCAGCGGCCTGACGCACGCGGCGCGCTGGCACTCATGCTCGCGAACGGGATCACGGGCATCCGCCAGATGGCGGGCTCGGCCGACCTGCTCGATCGTCGCCGGCGAGGCGCGCTCGAGATGGGTCCTGACGGTCCTGAACTGCTGGCGATGCCGGGCAGCATCTTGACCGCGATGAACGCCGGGACCCCGGAGCAGGCGGCACGTACCGTCGCGGAGCAGCGCGCGGCGGGAGCCGACTTCATCAAGCTCATCCTGGTGCCGCCGGCCGCGCTGTTCGGAGCGCTGTCGGCAGCTACCGGCGCCGGGATGCTCGTCGCCGGCCACCTGCAGGACGGTGCCGATCCGATCGCGCAGTCACACGCGGGCTTTCGCTGCATCGAGCACCTCGGTACCGGGGACTCGATATGGACCGCGTGCTCGAGCCAGGAGGCAGCGCTGGCGGAGGAGATGGCGAGGCGACCGCCGCCCGTGCGTCCCTTTGGAGAAGGCGTCGACCCCGCCGTGCTGGCGAAGTTCCCCATCAATCCCCTGGCGCGCACCAGGGCCGCCGACGCCACTCTGCGCCGGCGCGCTTTGGACACGTTCAGCCAGGAAAAGGCCCTGGCACTGGCGAACGCACTGCGGGCCGACGGCACGTGGCAGGTGCCCACGCTGGTCCGGTTGCGGGCGATGGAGATGGCGGACCTTCCCGACTACGCAGAGGACCCCAACCTGCGCTACGTGCCGGCTGCCACCGCGGGCGACTGGAGGGAGGTCACCGCGATCTTCGAGCGCCTCCCCCCTGAGACTCACGCGACGTTCAGAAGGCAGCACGAGCGCGAACTCGAGCTGACGAGGATCTACGACGAGTCGGAGACGCTGATGATGGCAGGGACCGATGAAGGGGGCGGATGGATCGTCCCCGGCTTCTCCCTTCACGAGGAGTTCGACGCGCTCGCCTCGGCGGGCTTGTCGGCGCTGAAAATCCTGCAGATGACAACCTCGCTTCCCGCCCGCTTCCTCGGCCGGGAGGACTCGATGGGGTCGGTCGCACCTGGTTACCGAGCCGACCTGGTCCTTCTGGATGGGGACCCGATCGCCGCGGTGCGGAACCTGCACCGCATCCACGCCGTGGTTCGTGGCGGCCGGCTTTACACGCGGACGGATCTCGATTCGTTGCTGGCACGGGTAGAGGCGGGCGGCGGAATCCTCGCCTGAGGTCGTCGGGTGGTCAGACTCCGAGCAGGCGCTCGGCGTTGGCGTGGGCGATCTTCTCCTTGTCGATCGGGCTCAGCGGCGCCTCGCGCAGGAACCGGGTGGCCTCGGAGCTGTCCGAAAACGGGTAGTCGACCGAGAACATGATTCGATCGACGCCCAGCACCAGCATCGCGCACAAGCAGTGGCGGAAAGGTCGTGTAACCGGCCGTCGTCACGTGGACATGGCGTCGCACGGTGTCACCGACGCTCGTGGAGAGTCCGGTCAGCGGGCTGAGCCGTCCATCGGCGCGCGCCAGCGAGAACGGCAGGTTCTCGCCCATGTGGCCGACGATGAGCTGAAGCCCGGGGTGCCGTTCGAACGTCCCGTTGACGACCATCCGCAGGACGTGCATGCCGCATTCGGCGTGCCAGCCCCAGGCGAACGTGGCGAGGGCGTCGGCGACGGCGGGCGCCAGGTCGGAGAAATATGCCACGCGCACCGCGGGTGGAGGAGGCGCGGGGTGCAGGTAGATCGGGACCTTCAATCGCTCGGCGGCAGCCAGGACCGGTTCGACCGAGGGATGGTCGAGGAACACCCCACGCGTCTGGCCGTGAATCATCGCGCCGACGCAGCCCGGCTGGAGCGCGGCTCGCGCCAGCTCGTCGGCGCTTGCGCCGGGATCGGACATGGGCAGCGTGGCGAAGAATCGGAAGCGGTCGGGGTGGGCGGCGACGGTCGCCGCCATCCGATCGTTCAAGTCCCGCGACACGGCCAGCGAGCGCGCGGGCTCCAGGTTCTGAATCGCGCGCCCGATGGCCGAGAGCACCTGCACGTCGATCCCCGCCGCGTCCATGATCTGGAGCCGGCGCTCCCCCAGATCCGCCGCCTCGTCGGCCCGGCCGAGCAGACTCGCGGGGTCGATCGCGAGGTCCGCGACGATGTCTCGGGGCAGCACGTGCTCCTCGACTGCGATGAGCCTCATCCCGGGCATCCCTCCGATCGACTTCCTGCGATTGTGCGTGCCTCGTGCGGTACCTACTCGGCGGGCGGTTTCGAAGGGGCGGCGCACCGAAGCGCGAACGCGAGCTCGGCCAGCTGGAACGCCGCGGACTGACGATGAAAGTCGATGCAGTGACCGGTGCCGGGCTGCAGCGCGGCGTCGACGGACGGCGCCGCGGTGAACGCCTCACCGAACTGCTCGACCTGACCCCGGTCGGTGACCCACAAGGCGTCGAACTCGCCCTGCCGGTGAAAGACCGGCACCGAGACCTGGGCTGCCGTCTCCCGGACCCGAGCGATCCAGGTCGTCGTGATGTCGATCAGCTCCGCCCGTGGAACCGGGGCGTCGGCCGGATGGCTGGCGGCGGGCATTCCCTCGGTGTAGGTCCAGGCGGGGCCGAACATGACCTGGTCCTTCATCGGCGACGGCAGATCGATCGTCGGGACCTTGGGCAGTGCCTGCCACGCTTCCCGTGAGTCCCCCGGCACCTTCAGCAGACAGCCGGACGTGGCCAGGCCCAGCAGCGGCCAGGAGGGGCGGCGCGCAGCCAGTGCCGTGGCGACCGCTCCACCGATCGAGTGCGCGACGAGAACGACTCCGCTGAGGCTCCGGCCATGGTCTTCCCAGATCTCACCGATGACCTGGTCGAGCACCTCGGCGTTGGCGAGGATGATCGACTCGGACTCGGGCACCGGCGTGCTGCCTTTGTATCCAGGCCGATCGAGGGCGATGATCGGGATGCCGACGGCCGCGGCCCGGCCGAGCAGTGAGTAGCCCGGGATGTCGAAGTAGGTCGACGTATAGGTCCCGCCATGCAGAGCGACGACGAGGGGCACGTCGCTTCCGGGACGTGGTCCCGCGAAGCCGGCGCTGAGGCCGGTCAACACCATGCCTGCCGCCGAACCCGGCCTCCGGACCGTGTGGGTGAATTCGCCGGACGGCGGTGCCTCAGACATTGAAGTCCTCCAAATAGGTGGGGGAGAGGGCTCGTGGGAGCGGCCGCCGGCGCCGCGATCACCCTGCCCTGGTGCCGCCCTGATACGCGCGCCGGATCGCCGGAACCAGGGCCAGCGCGGCATCGCGGTCGCGCCGCTCGCCGCGCAGCCGGAGAATGTTGCCGGTGCGGCGGTCGTCGGGAATGTCGTCGGTCCGCGCCGCAACCAGGCAGTGGAAGTGAGCGTAGGACTCGCCGAAGTTGAAGAGGTACGTGGTTGGAGCGTCGGTCGCGGCGGTGATCGCCTCGACCAGCCGCTTGACCCGGTCCCCGAAGGATGCCAGCTCCTCTGCGTCGAGCTCCTGCCAGCCCAGGGCGTGTCGACGCGCCCGCAAGAAGAGCCATCCCGGCACCTCGTAGCCGGGCGTCACCTCAGCCGCCCACCTCTCGTCGCGGAAGACGACCGCGTTCTCATCCAACCCCTCCGAGGCACAGATCAGGCAGTCGGCGGGGTCAACGATCGCGGCCGGGGGGAAGCGCCTCGGGCGGGACGGGCTCAAACCACCCCCTCCTCCAGCGCCTCGATCGCTGAGCGGATCGTCTCCTGGTTGAAGACCAGGTGGTGTGTCAACACCGCTTCCACAGGAGGGGACTCGTGGCGGCCGGCCGCGGCGAGCAGCAACGCATGCCGGTCGTACCGGGCCTGGCGCTCGTCCTCCGTGATGTTCGTGTAGTCGAAGACCAGGTGTGTGTAGCGCTCGGCCGCGATCCAGAGCGTGCCGAGGATGCGGAGATCCCACTCGCTGGCAGCCGGGGCGACGAGCTCGGCGTGGAACGCGTAGTGCGCGCCCCAGGCGGTCTCGGGATCCCGGGATCTGCTGTCCTCGAGGAGCTCGGCGAGTTTGGCGAGGTGCTGCTCGGTGTGCAGAGGTGCCGATTGCCCGGCCAGCTGGGGCTCCAGTCGCAGGCGCAGGCGGTAGATCGCGTCCAGGTCGGTGACCGTGAGGGACGCGACCTCCGCGCTCCGCGCCTGGCGGAGGATGATCAGCCCCTGTCCCTCCAGGCGGCGCAAGGCTTCGCGAATGGGGATGTGGCTGACCTCGAGCTGGCGCGCAAGGTCCTGGATGGAGAATCGCCGGCCCGCCGGCAGCGCTCCGGTGAGGATGGCCCGCCGGATCTCGGCCGTCACCAGGTCGACGGCAGAGCTGTTCTGTGCCGCAACCGATCGCACGGCCGGCTCGATCGACACCGCCAAACTCCTCGCTCAATTGCCCAGTGGAGCGGATAGCTCCAGGCGAAGAATATAGCGTATACAGTAGCGTTGTCGTGTCGCCGATCACCGCCGGCCTCGTACATCCCCGATGAGTGACCAGGTGATCCCCGACGATCACGAGCCGGTCGTGGTGATCGGCGGTGGACCGGTGGGGCTCTCGGTCGCGCTGGAGCTGAACTTTCACGGTATCCGCTCGCTTGTCGTGGAGCCCCGCGTCGAGGTGTCGCACGCACGGCCGCGTGCGAAGACCAGCTCCGCCCGCACCATGGAGCTCTTCCGGCGCTGGGGTGTGGCCGCCGAGATCCGCTCGCGTGCCCCGCTCAGTCCGGCCTACTCGAGCGACGTCGTCTTCTGCACGTCGGTCACCGGCCGGGAGGTCTCGCGATTCACCGGCACGCTTGGGATCGGGATCGACGCCGGCGGTCTCACCGCGGAAGGCGGCCAGCAGGTGGGACAACACGTGGTCGAGGAGACGCTTCGCGACGCCGTGCTCGCTTCCCAAAGCGCGGCCCTGCTCCTCGGCTGGCGCGCCACCGCGGTGTCAGAGCAGGGCGATGGGTGCGCGGTGACGATCGATGACGGTTCTGGTGGCACCCGCGTGCTGCGCTGCCGCTACCTGGTGGGGGCCGACGGAGCGCACAGCGTGGTCCGGGCGGCGATCGGCGCCCGGTACGAGGGTGCGCCCGCCGGACGGCCGAACCTCTCGATCGTCTTCCGCTTGCCGGGGCTCGCCGAGCGGATCCCGCACGGGCCGGCCGTTCACTACTGGGTGCTCAACCCCGCCGCCCCCGGAGTGGTGGGTCCGATGGATCCCGCCGACGACGTGTGGTGGGCGATAGCCACCGGGCGCACGGCCGGCGACACCACGCACGCCGCGGACATCGTCCGCGGCCTGATCGGTGCCGACGTCGACCCCCGGGTGGTCGGGACCGATCCCTGGCAGGCGAGGTCGCTGCTGGTCGACCGCTACCGGCGCGGGCGCATGTTCCTGGCAGGTGACGCCGCCCACCAGAACCCGCCCTGGGGCGGTCACGGCTTCAACACCGGGGTGGGCGACGCGGTCAATCTGGGCTGGAAGCTCGCCGCCGTCCTGAACGGATGGGCGCCGGCGGCGATCCTGGACAGCTATGAGGCGGAGCGGCGGCCGATCTCCCGGCAGACGATCGACATCGCCACGCGGAACACCCGCACGCTGCCGAGCGATTTCCAGGTCCCGGCACTGATGGCAGGCGACGAGGAGTTCGCGGCCGCTCGAGTGGAGGTCTCAAAGCGCATCCAGCGGGAGAAACGCATCGAGTTCCACTGCCTGGGCCTGGTGCTCGGTTACGGCTACGGACCGCGGGCGGCCGAGCAGATCGTCGGGGAATCGGACTACCAGCCGATCCCGGCCGCGGGCAATCGCCTCCCGCACCGCCGGCTCTCCGACGGCTCCTCCAGCTTCGACCCTCTCGGGCGCGAGTTCAGCGTCATCGGATCGGCACCGGACGTCGCCGGTCTGGCCCGGGCCGCCGCCGCCCTCGGCGTCCCACTGACCGTCGCCGGCTCTGATGCTTCGCCCTACCAGGCCGAGGTTGTGCTGGTGCGTCCGGACCAGCACATCGCATGGGTGGGGAACGCACCGGACATGGCGGATGCTCGTGCTCTCCTCGAACAGGCCCTCCGCGGCTTCCCGGCGCCTGGCGTTGCGGAGCCGGCGACAACCTCCCCGGCGACGACCCCGGTCGCCGCCGACCGATGACGAGAAGGAGAACTCCGATGCCGTCCAACCGCGCCACCGACCGACCGATTGCGACGCCCAAGCTCCACCACGCCACGTTCACAACGCTGCGGCTCGAGGAGATGGTCCGGTGGTATGGCCTGACTCTCGGCATGTATCCGTCCTTCCTCGGCGAGGATGCCGCGTGGCTGACGAACGACGGCGCCAACCACCGGATCGCGCTGCTCGCCGTTCCCGGGCTCGAGCACCCGGTCGACAAGGGTCATACCACCGGCATCCACCACACGGCGTTCGAGTTCGAAACGTTCGACCAGTGGCTGAACAACTACGTCCGGTTGAGGGAGCGCGGCGTGGTGCCGTTCCTCTGCCTGGACCACGGCATCACGATGTCGCTCTACTACCAGGACCCGGATGGCAACGGGGTCGAGATCCAGGTCGACGCGTTCGGCAGCTGGCGCGAATCCGCGCAGTGGATCTCGTGCTCGCGAGACTTCGCGGCGAACCCCATCGGCACCTGGTTCGATCCCGAGAAGCTGGTGGAGGCACGGGAACAAGGCCTGAGCTTCGCGGAGATCCACGAGCGCACCCGCGCCGGCGAGTACCTGCCGGAACGGATACCGGAGGACATCTTCCTCCCCGACGTCGCCCATCCCACGGCCGAGTGAGGGCGATTGGTGCACCAACCGCCCACGTTGGGCAGCGCGACAGGGCGATTGGTGCACCAACGGCCCGCTTCCGATACCCGCTTCCGATGACGGGGACGCTAGGTCGCGTTGGTGGCGCGGTCGATGGTCGCGGCGACCGCGGCGGCTCCCGGCTCGGTCATGACCGTCCCGGCGTGATCCACCTCCGGGATCAGCTCCGTCTGGAGGTGGGGGAGCTGTGCCCGCCAGCCGTCGATGGCGGCTTGGGGGTAGGCGGGCGGACTTCCGGCGCCGACAGACCACTGCGCATGCAGCAGCATGACCGGCATCGACAGTCCCAGAAAGCGCGCCTCCGGAGCGGTGCTCCCGAAGACGTCGGCCGTGTCCTGGAGCACTGCTTCAGGCGACAGCCGTGCGCGATAGCGGTCACCGTCGGGCACCAGGTCGTAGTCGAGGTACTCCTCGAGCCGTGGATCGGTCGGGTCGAGCATCGCGCCCACGCCCGCCCGGAACACGTCCCGGTAGGCGTCGAACGAAGCGAAGCTGGTCTGCGCGCGGAGGAGACGGTCTGCCACCGGCTCTTCCGCTGAAGCACCCTCCGGGAGAGCCATCGGGGCGCCGCCGTCGACGAGCAGCAGTGACGCCACCCGATCCGGTGCTCGATCCGCAACAGCCACTGCCACGAAGCCGCCCATCGACATTCCCACCAGGACCACGCGGTCGAGCCCGCAGGCGTCGAGGAGTGCCAGGACGTCACCGGCGTGACGGTCCAGGCCGTACGGGCCGGGGAGATCCACGCCGGCTCCCCTTCCACGCAGATCGGGGGCGAAAAGGTGAACGTCAGGGAGCGCTTCCGCGGTCCAGAGCCACAAGAGGTGCTGGCTGCTCATCCCGTGAATCGCGACGACCGGGACCCCGCCTCCTGCCCATTCTCCGAACGTGGCCGGCCCAGTGGAGGTCTCGACGGTCCGGCGGCGATAGCGCTTCGTCGTCACCCGCCGAAGGCTACCTCGTGGGCGATGGGGTTCGGCCCGGCGAGGCTGACGCGCCAGGTCGCCCGGTGCTCTGGATCGGACCCAGAATGTCGTCCAGGATTCGATCCAGAGGCTCGAGCAGGTCCTCACCGCCGAAGTCGGCTCCCACCACCAGGTTCATGCTGAGGGTGATGACGACTCCGAGCCCCGCCGCCACCCGGATCCGCGTTTCGAGGGGGACGTCGGGGTTGGTGAGGAAGCGCCGCATTCCCTCCTCCAACTTCTCCTGAGCGTCAGCGTGTCGGTGGTCGCGGTCGTGGGTCCGCAGCACCTCCTCCAGCGCCTGGTGGCTGCGCACCTGGAGCGTCATCAGCTTTCCGTTGGTCAGCATCGCCCGGCCCATCTCCCGCAGCCCCCCGCGCCAGGCGGCGAGGTTTGGTCGCGCGTCCGGAGCGGGCAGCATCCCGGGGGTGATCAGATCGTGCATCCGCAGGTGGAGGGCAAGCAGGATGTCGCCCTTGGAGGGGAAGTGGTAGTAGAGCGCCGCCTTGGAGATCCCCACCTGCGAAGCGATCTCACGCAGCGAGGTGGCCTCGTAGCCCTTCTCGACGAAAAGGTCGAGCGCCGCGTCAAGGATCCGTTCGCGGGTCTGCCGAGCCGACTCCACCGCTGTGCCGGTCGCCATTGTCCCGCCCATTCTACTTGCCAGCCGGTAAGCTATTTGATATAGTCCGATATATCGATATATCAACCGGCCGACCGGCAAGTAGCCGGCCCTCGGAGGACCCGCGATGAAGGAACTGATGATCGAGGCCCATGGCCTCACCAAGCGCTACGGCTCCACGCACGCACTGCGCGGTGTGGATCTGGAGGCGCCGCCCGGTTCCGTGTTGGGCCTGCTCGGCCCCAACGGCGCCGGGAAGACGACCGCGGTCCGCATCCTGACCACGCTCGCGCGGCCTGACCGTGGAAGCGCCCGGGTAGCGGGTCATGACGTCACCCGCGACGCCGCCGCCGTTCGCCGCCGGATCGGCGTGGTCGCGCAGGACGCCACGCTCGACGAGGCCTTGACGGGTCGTCAGAACCTGCAGCTGGTCGGCTGGCTCTCCCACCTTGGCCGGGCGGAGACCGATCGGCGTGCCGCCGAACTCCTGGAGCGGCTCGAGCTGACGGATGCTGCCGACCGGGTGGTCAAGGGCTATTCGGGAGGAATGCGCCGCCGCCTCGACCTCGCCGCCGGCATGCTGACGAGGCCCGCGGTGCTGTTCCTCGACGAGCCGACCACCGGGCTGGACCCGACGTCGCGGGGCCGGGTCTGGGAGGTCATCCGGGAGCTCGTCCGCGAGGGAGTCACGCTCCTGCTGACGACGCAGTACCTCGACGAGGCGGACCAGCTGGCCGATCGCATCGCGGTCGTCGACCACGGACGGGTGATCGCCGAGGGCACGGCTGCCGAGCTGAAGGGGCGCGCCGGACAGGCCCGTCTCGAGGTCATCCTGACCCGTCCCCATCCCGAATCGCTGCTGGCGCTTGCGCCGCTCGCGGAGGGCGAGATCGTCGTCAGCCAGGACGGCCTTCGCCTGCGCGCTCCGGTGGCCGCACGGCCCGGGCTCGCGACGACCGTCGTGCGGACCCTCGACCGGGCCGGGATCGAGGTCGACGACGTGCAGGTCCTGAAACCCTCCCTGGACGACGTCTTCTTCGCGCTCACCGGGGCACCCGCGGAGCCGGAAGCCGCGGACACGGACGAGCGGCTGCTGGAGGTGGCGAGATGATCGGCTCACCCGCGCTGCGCTCCGGGAGCGACCGGCCGGCACCGCTGGCCGCACTGGCCGCTGCGGTTACGGACATCCTGGTCGTGACCTGGAGGAACCTGGTCCACATCCGACGCGAGCCGGAGCAGCTGCTTGACGTGACCGTGCAGCCGGTGCTGTTCACGCTGCTCTTCGTCGCTGTTTTCGGCACCGGGATCGCGATCCCCGGCGGCGGCTCCTACGCCGATTTCGCGATCGCCGGCCTGCTCATGTTGAACCTCACGACGTCTTCGATGGGAACCGCCGTGGGCCTCGCCACCGACCTCGAGAAGGGAATGATGGACCGCTTTCGCATCCTCCCCATGTGGATGCCCGGGGTCCTCATCGGGCGGTCGCTCGCCGACGTCCTCTCATCCGCGCTGTGCACCGTGATCGTGGTCGTCACCGGTCTCTTCGTGGGCTGGCGACCAGGGCCCGAGGCCACGCTCGGAGGCATCCTCGGCGGCTTCGCGCTCGCCCTGCTGTTCGCCTACGCGTGCTCGTGGGCTGCTGCCTGCGCCGGGATGTTGGCACGGGGCGCCGAGTCGGCGCAGGTGTTCGGGTTCCTGGTCCTGTTCCCGCTGTCCTTCGTCTCCAACGCGCTGGTCCCGACCAACCACATGGTCGGCTGGCTGCAGACGTTCACCGACTGGAACCCGGTCTCGGCGGTGACGGCCGCGATTCGCACCCTGCAGGACAGTCCCAACCCCTCGGCGGGCCTCCAGGCCTGGCCGATGCAGCATCCGGTGTGGGCCGCGCTCGGCTGGTCGGTTGCGCTGCTCGCGATCTTCATGCCGGTGGCGTCTCACCTGTTCCGCAGGCGCACCACCGACTGAGCGCGCGGCGAGCGTTCACGAGCGCCGGGTGCTGAAACGGCGCCCACGCGGCCGCAGGGCGCCGCGCGCGAAAAGCGCGCGGCGCCCCGGCACGCACTGACCTACCCCGGGTCTGTCAGCGGCCTGGCCGAATCGAGGTCACGGCACCGGTGGTCGGGTCGAGCTGAATCCGCGGGGCAGGCGGCCCCCCGAAGAAGTTGAACATGTCATCGATCGAGCCGGCCGTCGCGTCGGACGAGTAGTCGCCGAGCCGTCCGAGCTGCCAGTTGTTCTCGATGAACCGCAACACCGACGACTGGTTGGTGTTGTTGCGGGCCACGTAGTTGACCCTGCTGAACGGCGAGATCACCAGCAGCGGCAGCCGCGGGCCTTCGCCGCAGCGGCCCTCCTGGCCGCCGATCGCGGCGACCGCGGTGCACATCGCGGTGTCGGCGCCGGAAACGTCGGAGCCGTCGATGACCGGCGGCGCGACGTGGTCGTACCAGCCGTCAGAGTCGTCGTAGGTGATGACGATCGCGGTCGAGCTCCACTCGGGCGAGCTCTCGATCTCGTCGACGGTGTTGGCGATGAACCGCTGCTCGTCGAGCGGGTCGGAGTTGCCGGGGTGCCCGTTCTCGTAGGCCGCCGGCTTGAGGAAGCTGACCGCAGGCAGGTTGTGCTGCTGGAGGGCGATGTCGAAATCGGACAGGTCGTACTGGTGGTTGGCCTGGTCCTGGCTGCCGATCATGCGGTCCGAGCTGGGGGCAAGATGATCGGGGTTCGAGGTCGACTTGTAGTACTGGAACGGCTCGTGGTGGGGGACGTAGTCGTTCACCTCGACGCCGCCGATGTTCTCGTGCTCGCTGCTGCACTGGATGTTCGCGCCGCTGCCGCCGCTGGGCGCAAACCCGCCCTGGAACCAGCCCCAGGTGATGTGGTCGTTGTCGAGCAGGTTGCCGACGTTCTCACCGGACATGCTCACCACGGGCGAGGTGGTGGTCTCGTTGCTGTCGGAGCAGCGGTCGTACGCCGGATCGGCGTCACCGATCAGGGTTCCCTGGCCCTGGGCGTTGGGATCGACCAGCGTGGTGGCGCTGGTGGTGGTGGGCTGCAGCGTCTGCGGGTTGAGCGCGGCCGCGCCGTAGGTCGTCCCCGCGATCAGGTGCAGCGCCCCGGGTGACGACGGGCCGTAGGTCGTGTCGTAGTAGTTGTCGCTCATCCCGTAGTTCTGGGCCAGGTTCCAGAGCCCGGTGACCGTGTTGCCGTCGTAGTAGTCCATCACCAGGCCGGGCTGGCCGAAGAGGACCGGCTGGCCGGTGCAGGTGTCGGACTCGGTGTTCTGGACGAACTGGTCGGCCTTCCCGTTGTCCTCCGCTTTCTGCTCCGGCGTGTAGGAGTGGTTCTGGTCACAGGTCAGCGCCTCGGACGGGGTCAGCCGCTGCGGGTTGTAAAGGTTGGGGTTGGCGGTGAGCAGCTGTGGCGTGAGCCCGTTGACCTGGGGTGTGCCCGGCTTCGCGTGAAACGGGGTCCCGTCCGTGTTGGTCGCGTAGGGGTAGGTCCCGAAGTAGTGGTCGAACGACTCGTTCTCGTCGAAGAGCACCACGACGTGCTTGATCGGCGTCGTCGTCCGCCCCAGGCCCCAGAAGCCCGGGCCGCCCCACGCCTGCGCGGTGGTCGTCGTGCCGATGGCGACCGCGAGCAAGAGGGCGATCGCCAAGCCGGCGAGCACCGCGCCTCTGGGACGGCCGCGCCCCCCCTTCAACATCTGCGTTCCGGACTGCATCGACACCTCCCGTCGCACCGCGCGTCGCCCCGCGCACGCAAACCCATCCCCGAGGTCAGGCGAGCAGCGCGCGGCCGAACCAGTCGGCAGCGTTCTGGACCCCGGGCAACGCGAAGAAGTACCCACCCCCGAAGGGGGAGATGTAGTCGACCAGCGGTTCGTCGATGAGTCGCGTCTGTACGGTCTCGAACTGGCGGTGAAGGTTTTGTTGGTAACAGGTGAAGACCAGCCCCTGATCCAGGTCCCCGACGGGATCGGTGCCCCGGTCGTAGTTGTAGGCACGGCGGAGGATGCTGCTGTCCGCGGTTTGCGACGTCCTGGGATTGGCCAGGCGCATGTGGGCCGTGAGCGGGATCACCGCCCCGCTGGGGTCCTGCGCGTAGTCGGGGAGGTCGTACTCACTGTTCCCGTCGAGCGGGGCCCCGCTGTCCCGGCGCCGGCCGAACATGTTCTCCTGCTCGGTGATGGAGACCCGATCCCAGAATTCCACGAGCATGCGGATCAGCCGGATCACCTGGTAGCTGCCTCCGCGCGTCCACGCAGGCTCGTCGTCCGCCGCCCAGAGCAGCTGCCGGGCGACCGAGGGCTGGCCGACGGAGGGTGCGGCGATGCCGTCCTTGAACCCCATCAGGTTGCGCGGCGTGCCGCTGGGCCGCGGTGGGTTGCTGAACCCGTCGATGCGCCACCGGATCTGCATCCCGCCACGGGTGTGCTTGGTGATGTCTCGGAGCGCGTGCAGGACGCCGTCGCGATGACCGGCCGTGATCTGAATGCTCAGGTCTCCGTCGGACTGCGCCGGGTCCAGGTTGTCGTTGGGGAAGCTGACCATTCGGGTCAGGTGCCTGGGGCTGCCCGCCGCCAGGCCGAAGCGGTCGTCGAAGAACGAGGCGCCCACACCGAGCGTCACCGTCACCCGATCGGGCGGCACCACCGGGCCCAGAAGGCCTGAGTCGGCGGCAGGCTCGGTGATCCCGGTGTCGACCGGATCGCCCCCGGCGCCGAGGAAGCGAGCGCGCTCCGTGAGCGTCTGGAAGAGATCCCGCACCTCGGTCCGTGAGGTGGCGACGACGTCAAGGGCGACGATCGCCGCCTGCGGCTGGGAGGAAAGCAGGATCGCGGCCTGATGCTCGCCGTGGAAGGGGATCGCGCCCGGGTCGGCATCTCCCGCCTGGCCCAGACGAGCGGCCTTGGTTGCACCGGCACCCACCGCCAGGCCGGCGAGCCCGGTTCCGGCCCCGAGCAGGAAGTCACGTCTCGAGGTCACCGGCGGGGCTCCAGGAGGTCGGCGATCGGGGCCAGCTCCTCGACCAGCTGGTCGGTGGCGCCGTCCAGCTGTTCCCGTTGGAGAGTGGGGAGGGCGGCGACCGCGGTCCAGGTCCCGTCGGGTTGGTGCGCCGCTTCCAGGTCGGACTGCACGAGAGAGAGGGAGCCCTCGATCGCGGCCAGCCCGGGGTCGCGCGTGACCAGGAGCGGGTGCAGGACCGAGAGCAGCTCCTCCGTGCCCTGGAGGTTGGCGAACGCGGTGGCCAGCGTGGTCCCACTGCCTTCGTCGTCCTCGTCCGTGAGCTCGAACTGGATCGCGTTCTCCATGATCTCGTGGGTTCGCAGCACCAGGTCACGCGGCTGGATCTCCTGGGTCGGGAACCACGCCTGGAGCGCGTGCACGCTCCGATCCAGCTGTCCGGCGATCGCGACCAGAGTTGACTGCGGTTGCCCGTGCCAGAGCGCGTACTCGAGCCGGAGGAAGCCCTCCCAGTGGGGGTCGTCCACCCCCAGCGGCTGCCCCGCCTGGCTCCCGTCGATCTCCTCGTCGTAGGTGCCGAATGCGTCATACGCGGCGCCTAGCCGCTCGTAGTCGAGATGCGCGACCAGCCACGGAGTCCGGGCAGCGCCCGAGTTGCCCGATGCCACCGCGGCCTGCAGCGCGTCGGTGTCCGTCGCGAGGACCTGCAGGCCGGCCTCGACGTACCGGGTGTACAGCAGCGTCGGCGGGATCAGGTCGGCTTCGGTCACCGGGACCGAGCCGGGATCGCTCCTGGCATGGCTGCCCGAGATCCTCACTGTCGGCCCGACCACCGCATCCTGGTCCTCGACCACGCAACGGATCGCGAAGTACCCATTGCCGATCGAGACCCGCATCGGATCGGTGGTTCCCGGCCCCATGCCGTCTATCTCGGCGAAGACGGTGCCGGTCATCGGGTCGACCAGCTGCACTTCCGCGCCGTACGGAGTCTGGTCGCTTACCCACAGGGTCTGTTGGCCGCCGTGAGGATGGGTCCAGCCGGCGCCGCACTGCTGGTTGGAGACGGTGATCGTCGCCTGTGTCGGGTTGGCGGCTCTGACAATGTGCAGCACCGCGATCGTGCCTGCACCTAACAGCACGCACCCGACGACGACCACGCTGAGCACCCGTACCGGGACTCTGGCAGACGAACCGGGCTGCCGTTTACCCCCTCCCGACATCGACTCTGACAATAGCCACTATGGAGACGGAAGTGCTACCTAACCCGTCTCGCCCCGATCCTCAATAGTTTCCAAATATTCCCTTAACTCTGACTTAATGCATCTGCGCGCTAGATAAGAGGTTTGACTGTCGATCTGGGGTTGCGCGTCGTCGACACCAGTGGTTGGCATTGGCCACGTGGGCGTAGCGGATTGGGATACCGGTGTTACTACCATGGGCGGGTGATAGACGAGACGAGCGAAGTCGGCGCGCGCGTCGCACGACATTTGCGCGAGGACACCATCGTGTGGCAACCGAGCTGCCCGCCGGCCGACCGGTTGGTGGATCAGCCCCAATACAGCTCTTGATCGGCGAAGAGAGCGGGTGTGCCGCCAGTGTGGACGAACACAACCGGCCTGCTCGGGTCCAGCTCGGCCTTGCGTGCCATTCCCACCAGCGCGGCGAACGCCTTAGCCGTGTAGACGGGATCGAGCAGGATCCCCTCGGTGCGCGCCATCAGGTTCAAGGCCTCTCGTGAGGCTTCCGTCGGGAGGCCGTAGCCCTCGCCCACCTGCTCATTCCTGACTTCCGGCCGGCGGCCGGGAAGAGGCGTGCCGAGAAGGCCGGCCGCCGCGCGCATGAGCTCGACGGTGCGACCGACCCTGTCGGCCACCGCCCGCGAGACGCTGACGCCGATGAGTCGAGCGTTGAGCCCGACGAGGTCCGCCCCGAGGGTGAGTCCGGCGAGCGTGCCGCAGGAGCCGGCAGCGCAGAAGATGGCCTGGGGCTCGACCTGGTTCGCGCGACACTGTTGCGCGATCTCTTCGGCGGCGCTCACGTACCCGAGCGTGCCCAGTCCGTTGGAGCCTCCGCCGGGAATGACGTAGGGCCGCCGCCCCTGGTCCCGGAGTTCCCTGACCCGCCGTTCGATCCACGCCTCGGCCGCCGCGTCGTCGGCGACGAACGTCCAGCTCGCTCCGAACAAGAGGTCGAGCACCATGTTCCCCTGCACTGCCGACACCTCACGGCCCATGAAGACGAGCTCCGCGTCCAGTCCGCACATCCGCGCGGCGGCAGCGGTCGTCCGGCAGTGATTCGATTGGGGGCCACCGGTGGTCAACACGACGTCGGACCCCTGGGCGAGCGCGTCCGAGAGGAGGAACTCCAACTTGCGCGCCTTGTTACCGCCCATGGCAAGCCCGGTCAGGTCATCCCGCTTGATCCACAGCTGGTCCAACCCGAGACGCGCGCCAAGCCGATGCGCCTGCTGCAGGGGTGTCGGAGTCGTGGCCAGCGTGATACGAGACGCTCTCGCGGAGTCGATCATTGCGCTTCTCACCCAGGTTTCCAGCTGCGACATCTCGCGCCACGATCTGTAGCGGAGATCGTGACCCGCCGCCATCATCGTAGGGCGCTGGCGATGCCCTGATGCAAAGGGCGATTGGTGCACCAAGTGCCCATTCCGAACGCCGCAACTGGGCGATTGGTGCACCAACAGCCGACTCCGAGGGCGCCGGGGGACGCGGTTCGGTGCCGCTAGGTCAGGCCGGCCTGCTGGATCAATCGGGTGGCCGCCAGGTCGTTTCCGATCGCGACCACGCTGAGGGTGGCCGGCGACAGGGTTGAGAGAGGCGGGAGCTGCGGATTTGGTGAGACATCGGGCCGCGCCGGGTATTCGAAGTCGTAGCTGTGGGCGAGGATCTGCTGCCCGGCGGCGCTGACCAGGAAGCTGGCGAAGGCGTCTGCCTGCTTTTGGTGCTTGCTGGAGGCGAGCACGGCGACGCCGGAGATGTTCTCGACCGACCCCACGTTGTGGTTCGGGAAGTAGTAGAGGGAGCTGTGCATCGCGGTGTCGCCGACCTCGAGCCGCAGCCGGTACCAGTAGTAGTTGTTGACCACGCCGGTCGCGACCTCCCCGCGGTTGACGGCGGCGACGACCGCCTCGTCGGTCGCGAAGGTCTGTGCATTGCGCTTCAGTCCCGCCAGCCAGCTCTCGGCCGCCCGGGTTCCGTAGTCGGCGATCACCGCGCCGACCAGCGGAGGAAAGTCGGAATCAGTGGGGGCGATCGCGACCTTCCCTTGCCAGGCCGGTTGGGCGAGGTCGAGAATCGACGCCGGCAGGGCCGGCTCCGGGATCAGCTTCGGGTCATACGCGAGCGCGCTGATGCGCAGCGCAACCGGTGCCCAGTCCCCGCTGGGCGGCTCGTCTTGCGGGGGCATCTGGCGCAGCGTGGACGCGGGAAGCCTGGCCAGCAGCCGGTGCTGGTCGAGCATCACCAGCTCGGGAGAGTTCTCGGTCAGGTACACGTCGGCGGGTGACGACTGACCTGCCTGGAGGAGCTGGTCGGCGAGTACCACCCCGTCGTTGCTGCGCACCTGGACATTGACGCCGGTCTGCTTCTCGAACGCTGCCACCAGCGCGTCGGTGAGCTGTGGGTGCTGGCCGTTGTAGAGCACGATCGAAGGGGGGTTGACGCTGGCGTGCTGGGACTGCCGGGTCTGGCCGTACGACGAGCCTGCCACCGTGCTTCCGCAACCGGCGAGGGCGAGCGTGATTCCGGCCAGCAGCGCGAACGCCGCCCGGCCGGTGGTGAGCTTCATCCTTTTTCCTCTGTTCGGCGTTGTGCGCACGTCATCGCCGCACCGGGGCCGGCCGGCGGCAGACGAACGCGACTTGGGCATTGATCAATGGCCGTGCGAGTGCGCTGGTCAACGGGTTCGCCCCTCGGGGGTCGCCGAGACCAGGGGTAGGAGCACGTTGGGGCCGGCGTCCGGCAAGCGTCGCCGGAGATCGTCGGGGTGGTCGCGCTCCGTCACCCGGACGGCGTGCTTCGTGGTCTCGGGGTAGGTCACGACCGGTCCGACCACCGAGACGCGCACCAGCTCGCCGATCTCGGGAAGCTCTCGTTCGAAGGTCCGGGCAGCGATCGTCGCCCTCCCGGAGTCGTGCAGCGCAAGCTTGACCACGGTGTCCGGTCCAAAGCGGGTGTGACCGAGAACCGTCGCTGCGGGGGGAAGGGTGTCCGCCTGGGAGGTGTCGGACGCTCCGTGGGTCGCGGGCCGGGCAAGGCGAATCTGCTCGGGCCTGATCATCACCAGCACGGTGCCCGAAAGCTGGGGCCGGAGCACCTCGAGGGTGCCGAGCGGACAGGTGACGAGCCCGCCTCGCGTCTCACCGCTGAGCACGACCGCCTCGCCGACGAACCGAGCCAGATCGAGGTCGGCCGGCGTCTGGTAGAGAACCGCGGGCGATGCCGTCTGTACGACCTCTCCCTCGCGCAAGACCGCCACCTCGCGCCCCATCGACAGCGCCTCGGCCTGGTCGTGGGTGACCATGATGGTGGTGCTTCCCTCCTCGCCCAGCGCACGCAGCACCGCCTCACGCGTCTCGACTCTGAGCGAAGCGTCCAGTCCCGAGAACGGCTCATCCAGCAGCACCAGCCGTGGCATGGGGGCGAGCGCACGGGCGAGCGCGACGCGCCGCTGCTCACCGCCGGAGAGCTCGTGTGGAAAGCGATCGATGTACCGCCGGTCGAGTCCGACCAGCTCGAGCACCTCGCCGATTCGCGTCGACCTCTTGCGCTCCCCTCGGGGGAGCCCGAACCCGACGTTCTCGCCTACCCGGAGGTGGGGGTAGAGCGCGCCCTCCTGGGCGACGTACCCGAGCCCGCGCCGGTCGGGGGGTACCGGCCTGCGGCCGGCGACCGCAACCGGAGTGCCGCCGATCGAGACGCTTCCGGCGTCGGGTGCGATGAACCCCGCGATCACGCGGAGCAGGGTCGTCTTGCCGCTCCCCGACGAGCCCAGGATCGCCGTCAGCGTCCCCGCCGGCACTTCGAGGTCGACGCCCCGCAGCACCGCGCGCTTCCCGAACGACTTCGCGACCGCGTGGCATTGCAGCTGGGTCATGGACGCCCGCCTTCCATCGCCCGGACCCGCCCGAAGCGGCCCATCAGGACGTACGTCGAGGCGAGGCCCAGGCCGACCAGCGTGGCGCCGAACGGGACCGCCGCCGCGAACGCAACGGTCGAGGCATTGGCATCGAACTCGGTCCCGAGCGTGGTGGCGCCCGCAGGCAGCAGCTCCAGGGCGGTGGAGAGGTCGCCGAGCACGAACGCGAACACGAGCACGCCGGCAGCTGCCAATCCGGGTCTCGCGAGCGGGAGCGTGATTCGACAGAGGGTGCGCAGCGCGCCCGCCCCGAGCGCGCGCGCCGACTCCTCGAGGGCGGGTTCGATCTGTCCGAGCGTGGTGCGCATGGCCACCATCGCGAACGGGACGAACAGCATGGCGTCCGCCAGGACGAGCAGCGCGAAACTGCCGTACAGGGAGGGAACGTAGCGACCCGCCGCGTAAGCGAGCGCCGTCGCGGCGACCAGGTCCGGCAGCGCAAACGAGAGGTACGTGGCCCGCTCCAGCACGGTCACCAGCCGGCCGCGGTGGCGGACCGCGAGGAGCGCCACCGGCAGTGCCAGAACGACTGCCACGATCGCCGCCGCCGCGCCGACCGCGACCGAGGTCAACGTTGCCGGTGCGAGGTCGTGAATGCTCGCGCTCGCGGTGGAAAGCGCCGCCCGGCTTCCCTCGATCCACCAGCGGACCAGCTGCGCAGCCGGGATCCCGAGCCCCACCGCCACGATCAGTGTCAGCGCGCCGAGAACCAACGGCATGGCCGGCCCCAGCGACAGGCGGACCGCGGGACGCCTGGCGCCAGAGCCGACGCGCGCGTACTCGGCGCCGCCTCGCAGGCGCGTCTCGCCGATCAGCACCAACACGCAGAGCAGGATCGAGAGCAGCGAGAGCGCGGCGGCCCCCGACGAGCTGAAGCTGAGCTGGTACTGGGCGTAGACGTTGAGGCTGAACGTCTGGTACTGGAGCGCAACGAACGCGTCGAACTCGACGAGGGTGTCGAGCAGGACCAGCAGCAGGCCACCGAGCAGAGCCGGGCGAAGCTGCGGAAGCACGACCCGAAAGAAGGTCTGACGGGCTGACAGACCCAGCGAACGGGCGCTTTCCTCCAGCGCCGGATCGAGGCCCCGGAGGGCCGCCGCCACCAGCAAGAACACGATCGGGTAGTAGGAGAAGGAGACGATCCCGGCCGCCCCCAGGTAGCCGTTCAGCGCGGGGCTCAGTCCCGCCCAGGCGTAGCTGGTGACGAACAGCGGCATCGTCAGCGGCGCGACGAGCAGCAGCGTCCAGAGCCGCCGCGCCGGCAGACGCGTGCGCTCCACAAACCACGCCGCGAACAGGCCGAGCGCCCCGCTCACCGGCACCGCGACCGCGGTCACCAGGCTGGTGTGCAGCAGCAACCCCAAAGCCGACGTGGCCTCGATCGCACTGACCGCGGCCGCCAGCCCGCCCTGGAAGGCCTCGACCGCAGAGATCACCACCGGCAGCCCGACGATGACCACCGAGACGATCGCCCCGGCCAGCAACCAGGGCGAGATGCCCGCCGCCGGGCCCCACCGCAGAGCGCGGCGGCCGACCCTTTGCCGTCGCCCGATTGCCGGCCCTGCGCCCGGGGCAAGGGCGCCGTGTCGGGAGGTGAAGGTCATCGATCTCTCCTGGGATTCGTGCCGCCGTCCCGGTGGGGACTCCCCGGCCCCGACCGGGGTGGCGTGAGATGCGCGAGCGAAACTGCAAGGAGATACCGCGGTCGGTTACGCCGACCGGCGTGCAAAGGGCGCAAAGGGCGATTGGTGCACCAACTGCCTGTTCCGAGCAGCGCAAGTGGGCGATTGGTGCACCAACGTCCGACTCGGAGGCTCGGGGACGGGACACTCTAGATTGCTCGGTGACATGACTGAGCCGATGCTGGCCAAGCTCGCCGGCCGGCTGCCCCGCCCGGACGAGTGCCCCGGAGGCTGCCGCTACGAGCCCAAGTGGGACGGTTTTCGCGCCATCGCCCGGGTCGGCCAGACCGGCCGTGCCTCGCTCCTCTCGCGTCGATCGAAGCCGATGGAGGCCGCATTCCCGGAGATCGTCGAGGCGGCCGCGCGGACACTACCCGCGGGCACCACCGTCGACGGCGAGATCGTGCGCTGGTCGAGCGAAGGTCGACTGGATTTCGGCGCGCTCCAACGTCGCCTGCACGCGGGACGGGCCGCGACGCGGCTGGCCGGCTCCGAGCCGTGCCACTACGTGGTCTTCGACCTCCTGGAGATGGGCGGCGGCGACGTTCGGGGGCGCCCGCTTGCCGACCGCCGGCGCGCGCTCGAGCAGCTTCTCGCCGGCGTCCTCGGCACGTCCGCGCTGACGCTCGGCCCGCAGACCGGCGACCTGGCTCAGGCCAGGGAGTGGTTCGACAGCCTGGCTCCGGTCGGCATCGAGGGTCTGATCGTCAAGGCGGCCGGACAGGCCTACCGGCCGGGAGCGCGGGACTGGCTGAAGATCAAGCATTACGCGACGACGGAGGTGATCATCGGAGGATTCACCGGCACCCCGGCGCGCCCCGAGAGCCTGATCGTCGGCCGCTACCGGTCAGCCACCGGGGAGTTGATGGTGGTCGCGCGGAGCAGCGTTCTGAGTGATTCCGCCGCCGCTGAGGTGGTGCCGGCGGTCAGGCCCGCGACCGGCGGGCATCCCTGGCCGGACCTGCTCCCACCGGGCTGGACCAGCAGCATCTACGGACATCGTGAACCCACCCCGTACACGCGCGTGGCTCCCGACGTGGTGGTCGAGGCGCGGGTCGACGTGGCGACCGATGGGCATCGATGGCGTCACCCTGTCCGCTACCTCCGGCTCCGCCCGGACCTCACCGTCGACCAGGTTCCCCGTGACCTCGACCTCGAGGGCTGACGGGAAGCATCGCTTAGCCATTCCGAACCCGATCGCGCCGAGCAAAAAAAAGCGCGGAGACCCGGTCAGGGTCTCCGCGCTTACGATGCCCTCAGGCGTCGTCGTCGACGTCGGCCACCCCCAGCTCGTCGGCGAGCTCGGCGGCGAACGCAAGTGCGCGCGCAATGTTCCCGGAGGCGCCTACCACGCGGGCGGTGCCGATGATCGGCGCCACCCCCGAGAGCACCCCACGCACATCTTCGAGCGTGATGCCGACATCCGCTGCCGGGCCGATGTTCAGCACGTAGGACCCGGGGGGAGCGCTCATCGCGGCCAACGCAGCCAGGCGCACCAGCATCAGCTCACGCTCGCCCAAGCTCGAGGCCTCCAGCGAGCTTGCGGTCATGTCTGTCAGGACACGGAGGACAGGCGTTGGATCAGATGACACCGGACGATCCTATCACTGTGATGAGCCTCCACGCATTGACAGCGCGCCGGGCTCGCAGTGGGAGCATAACGGGGTTGTCCGGCCGCTCATCGCATGCGCCGGCATCGTTGGGAGGACCTTGACTGCCGTTCATCCGTCGAACGCCAACCGATCACGATTCCTGCCGCTGCGAGGTAACGCTTACCTGAAACCCGCGAGAGGCGACCGGCCGGAGGAGCGGCTTCGGCCGGGAGCTCGGGCCGGACGCCGTCAGAGGGGCGTCGCCGCGGCTCTCGGGCCGCGGCGACGGGCGTCAGGTGTCACAACGTCAGGCAGGGACCTTGGGCAGCTCGTCGACGGCCGCATCGATCCGGGACTGTGGGACCTCGACATCCTCCAGCTTGCCGGCGAAATAGGCGTCGTACGCCGACATGTCGAAGTGGCCGTGGCCCGAGAGTCCGAAAAGAATGACGCGCTCTTCGCCGGCCTCCCGGGCCGCCGCCGCCTCCTCTGCCACTGCCATCAGCGCATGGGACGGCTCCGGGCCTGGCAAAAAGCCCTCGGTTCGGGCGAACCGGACCGCTTCGGCGAAGCACTGGCGCTGGGCGTAGGCGCGGGGCTCGATGTCGCCGTGCTCCACCAGCACGCAGAGCGACGGCGCGTCGCCGTGGTAGCGGAGCCCACCGGCGTGGATCGGATCCGGCACGAAGCTGTGCCCCAGCGTGAACATCCTCGCCACCGGACCGACGCCGGCCGTGTCGCCGAAGTCGTAGGCGTAGACGCCCCGGGTCAGCGTCGGGCAAGCAGCCGGCTCGGCCGCGACGAAGCGGGTCCTGGCGTGAGCGCCGGAGAGCCGGTCGGCCAGGAACGGGTAGGCCAGGCCGGCGAAGTTCGAGCCGCCCCCCACGCAGCCGATGACCACGTCCGGGTAGGCACCGACCAGCTCCATCTGCTTTCTGGCCTCCTGACCGATGACGGTCTGGTGCATCAGCACGTGGTTGACGACGGAGCCCAGCGAGTACTTGGAGTCGTCGCGAGTGGCGGCGTCCTCGACCGCCTCCGAGATGGCGATGCCCAGACTTCCCGGCGACTCCGGGTCACGAGCGAGCACCCCCCGGCCACCGTTGGTGCGGTCGCTGGGCGACGGGAAGACGGTCGCGCCCCAGGTCTCCATCAAAGCCCGGCGATAGGGCTTCTGCTCATAGGAGACCCGCACCATGTAGACGGTCACCTCGAGGTTGAAGAGGGCTCCGGCGAACGCGATCGCCGACCCCCACTGTCCAGCGCCGGTCTCCGTGGTCAGCCGCTTCACACCCTCCTGGGCGTTGTAATACGCCTGCGGGACGGCCGTGTTCGGCTTGTGAGAGCCCGCGGGCGAGACACCCTCGTATTTGTAGTAGATCCTGGCCGGGGTGTCGAGTGCCTTCTCCAGCCGCTCCGCCCGGTAGAGCGGAGTGGGGCGCCAGATGCGGTAGATGTCGCGGACCTGGTCGGGGATCTCGATCCAGCGCTCCTGGGAGACCTCCTGGGCGATGATGGCCTGCGGGAAGATCGGGGCCAGGTCGGCCGGACCCATCGGCTGCAGGGTGGCCGGATGGAGGTAGGGAGCGGGGGGAGCCGGCAGGTCGGGCAGGATGTTGTACCAGTGGTCAGGCAGCTCGCTCTCGTCCAGCAACACCTTCTTCATCGGGACCTCCAGGAAATTCCTCAAGAGGCGAGGCCTGCCTCGCCCGTTCCCACTCCCCCTCACTCCTGTCGGCGCGCAGCGTAGCGCAACTGGATGTCGGGCAGACGAAAGTCGGAGACCGTGGCTACGGCTCCGGCTCAGCCGGCCCCCGCGGCCAGTCGCTTCCGGGTGCGAGCGCGGCGAACGAACCGGCCGTCCCCTGGTTCACCGATCAGGTCTTCGTGGTCGACGACGACCCTTCCGCGCATGAGCACGGTCTCCGGACCGCCGTGCACCTCGGTCCCCTCGTAGAGGTTGTAGTCGCAGCGCGAGTGGTGCCTTCGCGCCGACAGCGTGACCCGTTTCTCGGGGTCGAAGACGACCAGGTCAGCGTCGCTGCCGACCGCGATCGTGCCCTTCTTGGGGTAGAGGCCGAAGATGCGGGCGGGATTTGTCGCCGTCAGCTCGACCATTCGGTTCAGCGACAGCCGCCCCTGCCGCACTCCGAACTCGTGAACCATGTGCAGCCGGTCCTCGACGCCGGGGGCGCCGTTGGGGATCCTGGAGAAGTCGTCGCGGCCCAGCGTCTTCTGGCCGTTCCACTTGAAGGCACAGTGGTCGGTGGAGAGCACCGACAACGAGTCGTTGGCCAGCGCACGCCAGAGCGGCCCCTGGTTCGAGCGGTTGCGAGGCGGAGGTGTGTAGACGTACTTCGCCCCCTCGAAATCGGGCTGGTCGAGGCGCGTCTCGTCGATGAAGAGGTACTGCGTACAGGTCTCACCGAGCACGTTCCAGCCTGCCTTTTGTGCCCGCTCGATCGGGTCGAGTGACTCGACGCAGGAGACGTGCACGACATACAGCGCGCAGCCGGCTACGCGTGCCAGCTGGATCGCGCGGTTGGTCGCCTCCCCCTCCGTTTCGGGGGGCCGCGTCCGCGCGTGCCAGACCGGCGATCGGTTCCCGTCGTCCAGCGCGCGTTTGACGAGGACGTCGATCGCGTCGCCGTTCTCTGCGTGGACCATGACCAGGGCGCCTGTGGTCGCCGCCACCTCCATGGTCCGGAACAGCGTCTCGTCATCGACCATGAGTGCGCCTTTGTAGGCCATGAAGAGCTTGTAGCTGGTGATGCCCTGATCAGGGACCGCGGCAAGGTCCTCCAGCTTCCCATGCTCTTTCAGGTCGGTCACGCCGAGGTGGAAGCCGACGTCGATCAGTGGTGGGCTGCGCCTCAGCTTGTCATGCCACATGTCGAGCGCTTGAGGCAGCGTCTGGCCAGGCTGCTGGATGCAGAAGTCGACGAGGCACGTGACCCCACCGAAGGCGGCCGACGTGGTCCCGGACGTGAAGTCGTCGATCGTGACCGTTCCACCGAACGGCATGTCCATGTGCGTGTGCGGGTCGACCAGGCCGGGGAGCACGTACAGCCCACGTGCGTCGATGATCCGGTCCGCCTCCGTCCCGAGGTCGCGTCCGATCGTCGAGATGACCTCGCCCTCGACCAGGATGTCGCCGACCACGTCGTCGGAGGCGGTCACGATGCGGCCGCCTTTGATAAGGATCGACATGCCTTGCTCCTTGCATCGGCTGACGGCGGAATCGGATCGGTGCGCACGCCTTAGGCACGAGAGGACTTTCGAGCCGGGTACGCGTCCTTCCTCATGACCTCCCTCGCCCCGGACCGGAGACCAGGGAGCGGCTTTTCGCCGGCAGGCGCGCCCGTCGGGACGACGGTACGCGACGTCTCACCCGGCGGCGGTCGAGGTCAGCGTTGCGAAGACGACCGTGTTCTCGTCGTAGCGACCCTGGGCGATCTCGTAGGTGCCGCCGCACGTGATGAGGCGAAGCTCGGGATCCACGGTCTGGCCGTACACGGTCTGAGTGGGAAAGGCCGACTGGGGGTAGTCGATGACGTTCGTCACGGTGAACGTCAGCCGGCTGCCGTCACTGCGGGTGATCACGATCGCCGCTCCCGGCTCCAACCTGTGAAGGTTCCAGAACACGGCCGGCGCGACATAGGAGTCGAGGTGTCCGACGATGACCGCCGGGCCCACGGCGCCGGGCGTCGGGCTGCCGACGAACCAGGCCGGTTGATTCCAGGCACCAGGCACCTGGATCGTGCCGTCGCTGTTGAGCCCGACCGTGCGGAGTCCGGCGCTGACGGCGATCAACGGGATGTCGATGCGGATGGGCGCCTCCGCCGTGGGCCCGCTCACGGGTGCCGGAGCGGGAACGCCGCCCGCCCCCTGGACCACGTCCGGGGTCGCCAGCGGCATCGGCCTGCCGCCGGGCTGGGGGGCGACCGCGTGCGCACGCGACGCGGTCGCGCTGGCGGCCGCCGGCGCCCCCGCGGCGATGCTGCCGCTGCCGGCAAAGGCCAGCGCCACGAGGACCGCGGCGGCCAGCGTCGCTGTGAGACGGACCTGGCGGTCGAACCAGCCCATCACGCAGAGGCGTTCCTCCCCAGGCGGCGGCGAACCACGACGTACGCCCCTCCCGCCACACCGATCCACATCAGAAAGACGAGGACCGCGAGCATCTCGGCCTCGTGCACCGCCCCAGACGCCCCGCCACCGCCGGTGTCGGCCCCGCCGGTCGGGTCGGCTCCGGCGGCTGCCGCATCGTCGAGCGTGAGCAGCTGCACCGGTGCGTTCTCGCCACCGATGCCGACGAGCGTTTCGATCTGTCCCGAATCGACGGTGACCTGGGGGGCGGTGAAGAGCACCTCAGTCGTACCGGTGGCTTTCAACTGCAGCACGTAGGCCCCTGAGTTGACCGCGGCATAGGGCGAAGCCTGCATGAACGAGATGTTGTGAAAGACGACCGGCCCGTTCTCGACCGCGACGTCGACGCCAGGCACTTCCAGCGCGGTGTGGACGAATCGAACCTCGGCCTGGCCGGCGGGCGCGCTCGAGGTGTCGTCCTGGAGGGAGATGGCCTGCAGACTCGACCATTGACCGCCGACGACCACCGTCCAGCGCTCGTTCGCCCCGACCTGAACGGTGCTCTGGGCGGCAGCAGGCGCGCTCGCCGGGCTCCCTGCCTGCCGGACGGCGACGGTGTGCGAGCCCGGAGTCACCGGGGTGTAGGTGGTGACGGTCTTGTAGGCGGCGTTGGACGTGCTCAGCGCACCGTCGACGTAGATGTCCACGTTGGGAGCCGCCGGAGCCAGGTACGCGACCCGGAGCAGGCCGGTGGTCGCGGCACTGACGCCGGCGGTCCCCAGGATGAGCAAGCTGCTGGAGGCAAGGAATGCCACCGCCATCACGGAACATGCGCGCCTCATGTCACTCCACCTCCTCCCGGTTCGCCGTTCTTGCCATCGTTTCCTGATTCAACCGTCCCACCGGCATCGGAGCGGCGCGACCAGAAGGCCTACCGTCCCCCGGAACCCCCCAGCGTCTTGATGAGTTGCGTGCCTCGAGCCGGCCACAGGGCCCATCAAGACTAGGAATCTCCGAGGTCGGTGGCAATGGTGCATATGTCCCACACAGAATGTGGAGCTTGCAACTGGCCAACTGCATGCAAGGCTCGGGGGCGACATCCGGTGCCCGCGACTTACAGGTGGACCACCCGCCCCTGGTGACGCTGCACGAGCTGTGGGTCCGAGGTGCCGACGACGACGGTCAGGTCCGCCGCGTGAAGCCGTCGCAGCAGCGCCTCCACCGCCTTGCGCTCGGCCGACCTCTCGAGACCCGCCGTGGGCTCGTCGACAAGGAGGATCGAGGGGCTCTGTACGAGCGCGGCGGCGAACGCGACGAGCCGCTGGTCGAGCAACGTCAGGTCCGCCAGCTGCGTGTGCAGCCGGCTCTCCAGGCCGACCGCCCGCAGCGCGGCGACCATGTCATCCTGCTGGCGGAAGCTCCGACCGGCGCCGGACATGCGGAGCCCGACATCGCGAAGCCTGGCGTCGAGCGCGGCCGCAGGGGTCAGCCGGCCGTCGATGGTCTCCACAAAACCGACCACACGGTGGAGGCGCCGGACCGTGTAGGAACGGACGTGCCTGAGATTGACGCCACCGACCGTCGCCTGCCCACCGACGAGAGGTCGATCTCCGTGGAGGACGCGGAACAGGGCCTCGGTTCGGCTCGCGGGTCCGTCGCCGACGACCATGATCAGCTCACCGCTGCGGATACGAGCTGAGAGGGGACCCACCGACCCGCTCGTGCCGAACCGGCAGACCAGACGGTCCAGGTCGAGGGCTCCCCGCACGTCGGCAGGCCTCTGATCGTCACGTATGCGACCGAGTCTCCCGAGCGAGGCACGCATCGCGCGTTCGCCTTCCGTGAACCGTCCGGCGAGCGGCCAACCGCCACCGCCCCATGACGTTCCCTGGGCACGGGCCCACTCGTCGAGAGGCGTGGTCAGACGGTCGACCTCGTCCCCAGCCGGGCCCGAGCGGTGCGGCTGGTCGTCGCCGCCGGCTTCGCCGGAAGTCTGGTCGGGAGGTGGCACCGTCTGTTCCGCGGGGGCGCCGATCGAGGGGTCGCCGGCGAGGCCGGCCGGTGCGCGCTCGGTGGGGGCCGGCCCCCGCCCGTCCTCTGGTGGCTCGGTGAAGGCCTCGGCCTCGCTCGACCGCTGCGCGGCTGGAGCCTGTCCCGCCGGCTCCTCGCCGCCACGCGTCCCGTTCGAAGCCTGGTCAAGAGGTGGGACCGTCTGCTCCGCTGGAACGTCGATCGAGAGGTCGCCGGGGACGCCGGGCGGTGCGCCTTCGGTGGCAGCCGGACCCTGGTCCGCTGGGGGGGCGTTTGATGCCTCGTCCCTGTTCGGCGGCTGTGCGGGAGCTCCCCTGGCCGGCTCGTCGCTGCCGCCCCTTCCGTCCGAAGGCCGGTCGGGAGGCCGGATCCTGGGTGCAACGACGCCGACGTCACTCGAGGGGTCGCCGAAGAAGACGGTAGGTGCGTCCTCGGTGGCTGCCGGATCCCGCTCATCAGTTGCCGTGGGGGTGTCTGATGCCTCGTCCTTGCGCGCGTGCGGGGGCGCTGGAGCTTCCCCGGCCGGCTCCGCCCCGGACCCTGTTTCGCCCGCTGCCCGGTCGGTGGGCCGGACCGCCTGTTCCGCCGCGAAGTCGATCGAGGGGTCGCCGAAGATGACGGTCGGTGCGTCCTCGGTGGCTGCCGGATCCCGCGCATCCGCGGCCGTGGTGGTGTCTGATGCCTCGTCCTTGCTCGCGTGCGGAGGCGCTGGAGCTTCCCCGGCCGGCTGCGCCCCGGCCCCTGTTTCGTCCGCTGCCCGGTCGGTGGGCCGGACCGCCTGTTCTGCCGCGGCGGCATCGATCGAGGGGTCGCTGAAGATGACAGTCGGCGCGTCCGCGGTGGCTGCCGGATCCCGCTCATCCGCGGCCGTGGTGGTGTCTGATGCCTCGTCCTTGCTCGCGTGCGGAGGCGCTGGAGCTTCCCCGGCCGGCTCCGCCCCGGACCCTGTTTCGTCCGCTGGCCGGTCGGTGGGCCGCACCGCCTGTTCTGCTACGGCAGAGTCGATCGAGGGGTCGCCGAAGATGACAGTCGGTGCGTCCTCGGTGGCTGCCGGCTCCCGCTCATCCGTTGCCGTGGGGGTGTCTGATGCCTCGTCCTCGCGCGCGTTCGGGGGCGCTGGAGCTCCCCCGGCCGGCTCCGCCCCGGACCCTGTTTCGTCCGAAGGCCGGTCGGCGGGCCGCACCGCCTGTTCCGCCGCGGAGTCGATCGAGGGGTCGCCGAAGATGACGGTCGGTGCGTCCTCGGTGGCTGCCGGCTCCGGCTCATCCGTTGCCGTGGGGGTGTCTGATGCCTCGTCCTCGCGCGCGTGCGGGGGCGCTGGAGCTTCCCCGGCCGGCTCCGCCCCGGACCCTGTTTCGTCCGCCGGCCGGTCGGTGGGCCGGACCGCCTGTTCCGCCGCGGAGTCGATCGAGGGGTCGCCGAAGATGACAATCGGTGCGTCCGCGATCTCAGCAGCATCGCGCGCGTTCGCCTCCGTGCGGTCCGGAGTTGGACTCGCTGGCTCCCGCGGCGAGCGCTCCCCCGGGGATGCGGGACCCGGGCGCAGCAGCGTTTGCCCGGCGTCCGCGGTGCCCGCGGTGGCGTCCCCCCGCTCCTCCCCGTCGGCCGGCAGCCGGCCGGTGCCCCCTCTCCAGGGCGCGTTGCCCCGGCCTCTCTCGGGCCCCGCTTGCGGCACCGCGGGGACCCGCCGTGGCAATGTCTCGGGTTCGGCAGACGGCGCTGATCCTGGTCGGCCGGTGCGCGAACGAGGCGGGGCCGAAGAGGACCCGGTCCTGGTCGAAGCCGGCGCGCTGCGCCAACGAGAGGCAGCGCGCCCGCCGGTGGCGCGCAACGCACCGGTCCGAGAGACCTGGAGGCCGAGCAGCAAAGCCACGATCAGCGCGGCGACCCCGACCGCACCCAGAGTCGCCGCCGATGTTGCCTGCAGCTCGAAGGCGTTGACCTGGAACGTGTCGACGGCCGGGTTGCCGCCCAGCATGATGCCGGAAGGGGGCTTTGCCGTCGCCACCAGGGCCGCCACCACGAAGACCGTCGCCATCACGAGGGCGGTGACCAACGTCACGACCCGTCTCCGGCGCGTCCTCGCCAGGCCGGCCTCCAACGCCACCAGCGTGACCGCCAGGAACATGACCGCCGCGAGCCCAGGCCGGCCCGTGACGACCGCGCCGAGCAGGCCGGCGACGACGCACCAGGCGATCAGAAACCAGAGCCACCCGCGACGGCCGCCGAACCTCATCGAGCACCGGTCCGGCGCCCACCGCGGCGGCGCCAGAGCTCGAGGGAGGCGACCACTGCCAGCCAGGCTGCCACCAGGATCGCAACCGCGAGCGTGAGCGCCCCCGGCAGCGACGATGCCTCGACCACCGTGCTCGAACCACCGGTCGATTGCGCCGGCGACCTGGTGGTGGCAGCGATCCCGCCCAGCCGTGGGCTGCCGAGGAGGCTCGCCGCCGCGGCCGTCGCCGGCGCGTTCGCGCCCGCGACCCACAGGATCGGGCCGGAGTCGCCGGGGAGACGGACGTCTTCGACCCAGCCGCCGCCGGACGACGATCGCGGCGGATCGATCCGCGCTCCCGTCGAGCCCGAGACCCGGAGTTGGGAGCCGCCCCCGGGGACGCCGAAGACGATCAGCCCGGCTTCGCCGATGTGAAGCCGCCCGGCCGCGGACGACACGTGAAAGACGGGAGGGGAGAGCAGCGAGCGGCTCCCCAGCCCGGCCGCGCCGGCGAGCGCCGCTCGGACCAGACCCGGGTCATGGTTGGCGAGCACGACCATGGGCGTCCCACCGGCGCCGCCCAGGAAGGGGTCCGGGAGGTCGCGGAGGGAGGATCCCGCCGTGGGCGGGGGAAGCGACAGGCGGGTGCGGGAGATGTCAAGCGGAGGCGCCGCGTCGGTGCTCCCGGTGCCGCGGAGGGTGAGCGCGATGCCGTTGAAGCCGGGACGCAGGACTCCGGCCGGCACACTCACGGCCAGTTCTGTGTCCCCCTGTTGGAGGCCCGAGGCAACCGGGAACAGAGGATGGCCATTGGCGGAGACGTCAAGCGCGTCGGTGGCCAACCGGGTTGCTCCGGGCAGCAGCTCCAGGTGGAGCGTGGCCGCGCCGCCCAACGGTCGAGGCAGGGGAAACCCGAGCACGATTCGCTGCTCTGACTGCCCCGGGGTAACTCGGGCTTGCGCCAGCAACGCGGTCAGGGAAGGTAGCGGGGGGCTGACCGCCGGTGTGTCGCTGTCGACCACGGCGGCGTCGCCCCGGTAGTCGCCGGGCCTCTCGATCAGGGCCCGCGCAGCCATCTCCACGTCCTGGTCCGTCTGTCCACTGATGACCCAGGCGCGGGCACCGCCGGTGGCCGGCACCAGCGCCGTCGCGAGCACACCCGCGCGCGCCGGCACCGGAGTGGCCGAACCGGGGCCGGCGGGGCTTCCTCCGTTGACCTCGAACCCGGCACCCGCGAGCAGGTGGTCCAGCAGCGGAAAGCCTTCGGTCCGGCCGACCACGAGGAGCGGCTCACCCGCGGGATCCGAGGTGGTCGCCGGCAGCAGCTGCGGATCCACGTGCCGACCGGGCACGGCTTGCGCCAGGGCCGCGACCGCAGACATGGCAGAGCCGATCTCGGTGCCGTCCGGATGCTGAGGGAGCACGACGCCGAGACGTAGGGTGGTTTCCGGGAGTCCCTCGAGCATGGAGTAGGGGAACGTTGCGAGCGACCCCGGGTCTCCCGCCACGGCGTAGTCCAGAAGCGTCTCGGGCGCCAGTGTCCCGAAGGCCCGGACTGAACTCGGCGAAGTCAGCGTCCACTCCGCCTCCACCTCGTTCGCCGCGTCCTGGTGGAGGTTGGCGGCCGGGATCTGGGCGTCGAAGACTCCGCCCTGCGCGGTCGTGTCATCGAGCGTGATCCGGTCGAGGCGGTCTCCGTTGACGGCGACCGTGAGGTTGGATCCGGGCCCCAATCCGGTCGAGTGTGAAAAGAAGACGCGGACGACGCTGCCTTGAGGCCCGAGCGGCCCGCTCGGAGCCGGGAACTCGACATCCACCGTGGCTCGGGACCCGTAGACCGTCTGCGCCGGCAGCCCCAGGCTCGCGACCGTCAGCTCTTCCAGTGGACCCGATCCGACGGAGGGCGTTGCCCGGGCCTGCATCCCGGATGCCCGGGCCGCGTTGCCGGCAAGACCCCGGGGTGCGGCCCGTGCTTGGGCCCGCGCGGGGACGGCAGCGAACATGCCCACAAGGAGCACCACGCTCAATATCAGTAGATACGCAACTCGCTTGCCCGGTACCCGGCCCACCAGTGAATCCTGGCCAAGGTAGTGGATGGTCTCCGCACGCGCAATGGTGCATCCGTCCCAGAGCGAGCAGCAGCGCTGCGCGGGTAGCAAGGGCAAGCGCGGAGTCCTCGTGGGCATCAAGACTCGCCGGCACCGCGCGTCGTGGCGCGGAGCAAGCTGCGAGCGGCAGGCCGATCTGATCCCGGCAGCCCCTGTGAGCCCTGCCCTCTATGCTGGACACGCGCTTGCGGCGGCTCTCGATGCCGTGCCCGCGCCGATCCCCCGCCAAGGACCCGGATCACAGCCGCTTTCCGCCCGGCGTCCGGATCCGCCGGGTCGCGAGGGGAGGCCCGAACTCGCTGATCGTGATGTCAAGAGCTCGCTGCGCGATCATCACCGACCCGCGATTGCCGGTTGGCGAACGCGCGGCGCAGAGCCAGTGGGAGCCAGTCATCAATGAACGTCCAGTCGGTTCGCGACCGCCTCGATCGAGTGCTCCTCGGCAGGCTGATCGAGCGAATCCTCGAGTTGAACCCGTTCGAGCGGAGTCTGGTGCTCGGATCCAAGCTTTTCACGGCGGTCGTGCCGCTCTCCATCCTCCTGTCGGCCGTTGCCGGTAAGCCCAACGTCCTTACGACGCGCCTGATCGACGGCTTCGGGCTCACGGGGGAAGGCGCGAGTGCGATGACGCAGCTGTTCGAGGTCCCGTCGGCGCAGGCTGTGGAACCTGATCAACTTGATCGGACTGCTGGTCGCCGCCTACTCGCTGCTCAGCTTCGCGCGGGCGCTGCAGCGTATCTACGAGAACGCCTGGCACCTGGTACCCCCCCGATCCCACCGGATAACCTGGGGCAGCGTCTGGGTGGTCGTCTTCGCCGTGTACTTCTCCTTGTCGAGTCCGTTCGCACGACTGCTCTACGAGCACGGCTTTCGTGTGAGCGGGACCATCGTTTCCCTCATCGGCGGGACCATCTTGTGGCTGGTGACGCCGTTCATCCTGCTCGGCCGCCGCGTCCCCCTGCGGGTCCTCGCCCCGGGCGGACTGGCAAGCGCCGTCCTGCTCCTGGCGTTCACCGTGGGCTCGGATATCTACCTTCCGCACAGCATGACGGCGAACGTCCATCGCTACGGCTTGGTGGGCGTGACCTTCTCGTTGCTGACCTGGCTCTTCGCGTTCAGTGTCACCCTGGTGGTCGCCGCGGCTTGCGGGGCGGTGCTGGGCGAACGTCGCTCCGACTGGACAGATCCACGAAGATCGGATCCAACCCCGCTGCCAGACACGGGTCAAGATGGCCCCGCCGGCTAGCTGCTGAGGCGGCCGGGAGGAAGGACCTGGGTCGACGCCGAGAGCACCCCGCCCACCACCCCTACCCGTCGAGGCCGGCACCACGCGCGCTTCTCCCCCGGCGGCGGCGCGTGCTCCGGATCGGGTGCGCTCCGACGCAGTTGGGGCCAGGACCGGTGGCGCATGATGGCCCGATGATCTTCATCGTCGTCCGGTTTCCTGTGCTTCCCGACCAGGCCGACCACTGGATGGCGACGGTGGAGCCGTTCACCAAGGCGGTGCGCGATGAGCCCGGCAACCTCTGGTTCCGCTGGTCGCGCAGCCTGGACGATCCCAACGAGTTCGTTCTCGTCGAGGCGTTCCAGGACGGCGCCGCCGGCGTCGCTCATGTCGAGGCTCCCCACTTCGCGAAGGCCCTGGAGGACATGCGCCCGCTCCTCGCGCGCACCCCTCGCATTATCAATGTCGAGATCGGGGACCGCACCGACTGGTCCTCGATGGGCGAGCTCGAGATCCCCGAGGGCGCGTAGATGGAATTCGCACGAGGTTCTGTCCGTGAACCTCGGTGGAAGGAGCCGAGATCGCAAGCCAGAAGCTGTGGCAGAGGTAGCGCCGGGTGAGCGAACGGCGAGTCCGCGGGGTGATGGCCCGGCAGGAGCAGATTCAGGTTGAGGTGGGAGCATGCCGGATAGTGAGCGCCGTCGTGCGCTGCTCGTCATCGACGTCCAGAACGAGTACTTCGCGGGTGGCGCCCTGCCCGTGACGGATCCCCCGGGCACGCTGCCCCGGATCCTCGAGGCGATGGGAGCCGCTGCCGCCGCTGGAGTACCCGTGGTCGTGATTCGTCACACAGAACCGCCGGGAGAAGGCGCGTTCGAGTTGGGGACCACGGGCTGGGGGCTGCGGCCGGAGATCGTGGAGCGGCCATCCGACCATCTGGTCGACAAGCGCCTTCCGGGAAGCTTCACGGACACCGACCTCGAAACCTTCTTGCGATCGCGGGATGTCGACACGGTCGCGATCGCCGGTTATATGTCGCACATGTGCTGCGACACCACCGCCCGTCAGGCGTCTCACCTGGGGCTCAGCGTGGAGTTCCTGTCGGATGCGACCGGCACCTTGGGCATCGAGAACGAAGCCGGCCGAATCGACGGCGCGACGCTGCACAATGCCATCCTCGTCACCCAGCAGTCGGGCTTCGCGAGAGTCCTACCAGGTCGTGAGTGGATCGAGGAGGTTGCGCGAGGCCGGTGAGCTTGCCTGAGCGCGAGTCCGGAGCAGCGGCGCGGTCGGCATGCCACTTCGGTATTAGCGTTACGTCATGTCAGCCAAAGCCGTCTCGACCTGGTCACTGCACCGCACCCTCGGATCCTTCAGGTCGGTGGACCCGGTCTCGGCTGACCGGCCCCCCGCTCACGCCATCCGTCCGTCGAGTGGGCTCCCGCTGCTCGACCTCCCGGCGGAGCTGGGTCGCCGGGGTTTTGACGCCGTCCAGCTGGTGCACTTCCATGTGCCGACACGGGACGCGAGCTATCTTGACGAGCTCCGGGCGGCGCTCGCCGAGGCGTCGGTGACGCTTGATGCGGTGCTGGTCGACGACGGCGACCTGGTGCACCCCGAGGACGCCGAAACGCAAGAGGCCTGGATCTCGGGCTGGCTCGACGACGCCGCGCGGCTGGGTGCGCAGCGCGCCCGCGTGATCGCGGGCAAGGCGTCGCCAACCCCAGAGCGGATTCGCGCCAGCGGTCGGCGCCTCGCCGGGCTCGCTTCCAGGCACCCCGAGGTCCGTGTCGTCACCGAGAACTGGCTCGCCCTGACGCCCGACGCGGCCTCGGTTCATCAGCTGCTCGACGCCGCCGAAGGCTCGGTCGGCCTGCTCGTCGACCTGGCCAACTGGAAGGGCGACGATCGCTACCAGCAGCTGGCGTCGATCGCGCCTCTTGCGGAGACGTCCCATGCGAAGTGCCACTTCGAGACGACCGGGCCCGATGCCGACGACTATCGCCGGACCCTCGAAGTGCTGCGCGACGCCGGGTTCTCGGGACCGCTCGCCCTCGTCTACGACGGCCCCGATCCCGACGAGTGGACCGCGCTCGAGTGGGAGCACGACATGACGCGTTCCATCTTCGCCTGACTCCGCGGGCGCCACGCCTCCAAGCAGAGTCGCGGCTGCCTGAGTTCCGACCGCGCGCGCGAGGCGCGGGCCCCTCACGCCAGGGACGGTGTTCAGCTCTGAGGCGAGGGCGCCCAGGTCCGGAGGTGACGCAGAGCGGCATCCAGCGCAAGGCGCAAGGGTCGGGTCGAGCGCGCCGCTTGAGAGAGGAGCAGGCCACCCTGGAGGCTGGCCATGGTCGCCACCGCCAGCTCCCCCGGCTTCGCCGCCGGAATGAGCGAGCCACGGTCTCGCATCGAACCCAGGCCCGCCGCCAGATAGCTCTCCCAGCGTTCGAACGCCGCGGCCAGGTCCGCGCGGGCGGCGGGGTCGGTCTCGGCGAGCTGATTGACAAGTGACCCGATACGGCAGCTGCCGCGGCAGCCCTGTTCAGCCTTGGTCGCCACGATCTCGTCAAACCAGCGCTCGAGGGCCGCCCACGAATCGAGCCGCTCGAGGGTGGGCCTCTGCGCCTCGAGGTTGCGCTCCGACTGGACGGCCACGACCTCGCGGAGCAGGGCCGCCTTATCGGCGAAGTAGTGGTAGAGCTGAGATTTGCTGGTGCCGGTCGCGGCCCGCACGTCATCGAGGCTCACCCCGGCTACGCCGCGATCCCAGACGAGGTCGGCTGCGGCCTCGGCGATCCGGACCTTCGTGCGCTCGCCCTTGCTCGTCGTGGCCACGACGCAAGCTTACGCAGTTTGGACTTGACGGTCCATAACCGTTTGTCGCATGATTGGACCGCTCAGTCCATTCCTTGGGAGGCGACGATGCCGAGGGTCGAGAGTTACCAACGCCCCGTGCCGGGGCGGGGTCAGGAGATCAACCAGAGGATCTGCCTCATCACGGGTGCAACCGGTGGGATCGGCCGGATGACGGCGCTCGAACTGGCCAGGAAGGGCTTCACGGTCGTCGTCGCCGCGCGCACCGCGGCCAGGGCGGTGGCGCTCATCGACGAGATCAAGCGGTCGGCGCCGTGGGCGAGCTGTGACTACGTGGAAGCCGACCTCGGTTCTCTGCGCCAGGTGCGGGAGCTGGCGGAAACATTCCGCCGCCGCTACGCCAGGCTCGACGTGCTGATCAACAACGCCGGAGTGTTCCTGCCCGCCCGTACCGAAACGGTGGACGGCCTTGAAAGGATGTTCCAGATCAACTATCTGTCTCCCTTTCTGCTCACCAACCTGCTGCTCGACGAGCTGGCGAAGAGCGATGACGGTCGGATCATCAACCTCAGCTCGAGTGTCTATTCGATGGGTACGTTCGACCCCGGCAACCTCCAGAGTGAGAAGCGGTTTTCCGCGCTCGGAACCTACGCGGCGACCAAGCTCTTCGTGCTCATGTCCACCGAGCAGCTCGCCATCCGGCTTCGGCCCACGCCGATCACCGTGAACGCCGTGCATCCGGGGATCGTCAGAACGCACATGATGCTTCACGCACCGGGCGCGCTCCGAGTCGTCTCCTATCTGTCTCTACCGTTTTCGGTCTCGCCCGAGGTGGGTGCACGAACATCGGTCTACCTGGCGTCATCCCCGGATGTGCGGGGGGTCTCCGGCCAGTACTTCACCCGGTCACGGAAGACAGAGGTGAGGAGCAAGGTCGACACCGCCGAGAATCGAGCGGCACTCTGGGAGCTCAGCCTGAAGGCGGCGGAAGCAGGCGCTGGGCGGCTCGTCTGACGGTGCGCGTTCATCACCTCGACTGCTGCACGATGTGTCCCCGCGGACAGGCGTTGATCAATGGTGAGGGCTCCCTTTTCGAGCGCGCGAGGCTGGTCTCGCACTGCTTGCTGATCGAGACCGATGTCCATGGGCTGGTGCTGGTCGACACCGGTATCGGGGTGGAGGACGTGCGCGACACACGCCGGCTGGGCCCCCTGTTCGGCCGTGCCATGGCCGTCGACGCGACGCAGACCCGGATGCCGGCCCTGGCACAGGTGGAGGCGCTCGGCTTCCACCGCGAGGACGTGCGTCACCTCGTGCTCACGCATCTCGATTTCGACCACGCAGGCGGGCTGCCGGACTTCCCCCACGCGGTGGTCCATGTGCACGCGAAGGAGAAGGAGGCGGCTCTGTCGGGACTGACGCTGAACCAGAAGGAGCGCTACCGGAGGTCGCAGTTCGCGCACGGGCCGGCATGGGAGACGTACCAGGCGGTGGGGGAGGCATGGCGCGGCGTCCCCGCGGTTCGGCAGCTCGACGGACTCCCGCCCGAGATTCTGGCGCTGCCGCTGCCCGGTCATTCGCAGGGCCACGCGGCGATCGCGGTCGACACCGGCCGCGGCTGGCTGATCCACGGTGGCGACGCCTACTTCCACCGCAGCGTCACGCAGAGCGGTGACCCTTCGGGCATGCCCTGGGCGCTGCGTGCCGTCGAGCGTCTCGTCGCGTTCGATCACCGGCGCGTGCGCACGAACCACTCCGTCCTCGCCGCACTCGCGGGGCACGACGATGTGACGCTCTTCAGCGCACACGACCCCGTCGAGTACGAGCAGCTCCGATCGGGGAGTGGGAAAGTGAACGCCGGCCGGCCGGCCTGTGCCCGTGGGTAGGCAGGGCGGCACGCCACGCCGACCCGACCCCTAGCATGGGGCGATGAGGCATCCCCGGGTCCGAGCGGATGGCGCATGGTTTGAAGAGATCGACTCCCGCGCCGGGGCCGTTGCCCGCTCCGGCCTCTGACACGGTTCATGCGCTTTCGAGACGGTGGCGGCTGGGAGCAGGAGGCAGGGTATTCCCGGGGTATTCGCCGAGCCACCCGCATCGAGGTCAGCGGCACCACCGCCAGCGGGCCTGACGGCCGCGCCCTGTGGCCTGGTGACACCGGTCGCCAGACGAGGGCGGCGCTGGAGCGAGCCTTGATCGCGGTGGAACGGCTGGGGGGAACCCGGCATGACGTGATCCGGACGCGTGTCTACCTGGCGCCCGACGCCGACTGGGAGGCGGCCGCTCGCGTCCACGGCGAGCTGCTGGGTGACGTGGCGCCGGCCAACACGACCCTCTTCGTGCAGGGTCTGGTGGGCGAGGGCTTTCTGGTAGAGGTCGAGGTGGAGGCCGACGTCGCGGGACCGTCCCCGGAGCCTGGGTGACGCGGTTCAGCATCCGCCTCAACAACGACATCGGCCCTGATCTCTGGCTCGAGCTGGTAACTCTGGCTGAAGACCTCGGCTTTGACCAGATCTGGGTCTCGCATGACCTCTTCTGGCGGTCGGCTCCGGTACTGGTCGCCGCCGCCGCTCGGCAGACCCGGCGGATCGGTCTCGGCATCGGAGTCGCCAATCCCTGCTCTGCCCATCCGGCCGAGCTGGCGATGCATGCGGCGACCCTGCAGGAGCTGGCGCAAGGCCGCTTTCTCCTCGGGCTCGGCGCGGGGGCCGACCAGTTCCTGGGGTGGGCCGGCATCACACCCGCCTACGGGCCGGTGCGCCGGACCCGGGAGGCGCTGCTCGCGATCCGTGCCCTGCTGGAGGGCAAGCGCCCCGCCGACGTGGCCGGGGCCGGGCCTGGTTGGCGCCGCGAGGCCTACCTCCGAACGGGAGAGGCACGGACGCCGATCTATGTCGGCGGCATGGGGCCGGCAATGCTCCGGCTGGCCGGCGAGCTCGCGGATGGCGCGCTGCCGCTGCTGTTCCCGCCGGAGCGCCTGCCGGCCGCGCGGGAGCAGATCGAAGCGGGTGCGCGACGGTCCGGCCGCCATCCCGCCGGCATCGACGTCGCCGCTTGCGTCTGGTGCTCGGTCGACGCCGATGCCGAGCGCGCCCGCTGGGCACTGGCCCAAAAGCTCGCCTACTACGGGGCCTCGTTCTCGCCAGACCTGCTGGCCGCCGCCGGCCTGTCGCTCAGCGACTTCGCACCGATCCAGCGGGCCATGTCGGTGGAAGACCCCGATCGCGCCGCCTCCCTGGTGGGCCCCGCGATGCTGTCGCTGGGCATCGCCGGGGATGCCTCGGAGGTTGCGGACCGCTGCCGGTGGCTGGTGGAAGCCGGGGCCCGCCACATCTCTTTCGGGCCTCCGCTCGGCCCTGACCCGGCGGCTGCCCTCCGCCAGCTGGGCTCGATCGTGCTCCCTGCCCTCAGGTCGGCGGCCGGTGAACGTTCGGGCTGACCGCCGGTTTTAGGCTCCTGACGGTGGTCACGCGACCGTGACGATGGAACCGCCGCAGTCGGGAGTGCGGGACGGAAACTGCTCGAGCACCGCTGGGTCGTGACCGGGGACGATGACGCCGCCGGGTCCGGCGAGCTCCTGCAGCCGGTCGAACGCGTCGTACATCAGCGGCAGCGTGTGGACGATGGCGAACGGACGGTCGGCCTCCAGGTTTTCCCGGTAGTGTGCCGCGTCGGAGCCGAGCACGACCCAGCCGCCGGCGGTGCGGACCCGGACGATCTGCAGCCCCGGGGTGTGGCCCCCGACGAGGTGGACGCTGATGCCGGGCATGATCTCCCGGTCGCCGGTCAGCTGGCGAACTCGCCCCTCCACGTTGGCCTCGACGAGGAACGCCAGATCGGACGCCTCGCAGAGACGCTTGAATTCTCCCCTGCCCGCGTGCCGGCCCGTCCAGAATGCCATCTCCGCCTCCTGAAGCACGAACTGCGCCGCCGGGAACGAAGACAGGTAGCCGGTGTGGTCGTAGTGGAGATGCGTGATGACGACGTGGCCCACGTCGGCCGCGCTGGAGCCGATCGCGGCCAGCAGGTCGAGGGGGGACGCGAGATGCGTCCGCCCGCGCCGGCGTCCGACCTCTGGGGTGAACCCGGCGTCGACGACGACCGTCGCAGCCGGGCCGACCGCCACCCAGACGAAGTAATCCATGGGCATGGAGGCGTCGCCGCACGGATCGAACCCGTAGAAATGCTCCGCCCGCAGCGCCTCGCGGTGACCGTAGCGCAGCGCGTAGACGCGGTAGACGGCCTCGACGTCCGGCTCACGTCCCAGCGCTGTCGTGCCCAGAGTGGCGGCAGTATAGGGTTCACGTGGGCCGGCAAAGGGCGATTGGTGCACCAATTGCCCTGTCCGAGCACCGCAACTGGGCGATTGGTGCACCAACGGCCGACTAGCCTTCGAGGTCGTCGCGGGCGATTCGTCCACGCACCATGATGAGTCGCAAGTTCCGCGCGGGGTCGGTCAGAACGTTGACATCCCTCAGCGGATCCCCGTCCACGACCAGAAGGTCTGCCGCCGCTCCCGGCTTGACGACTCCGATCACGCCCTCCATCCGAAGCAGTCGCGCCGCGATCGTGGTGGCGGATCGGATGATCTCCGCGGCCGGCTGAACCTGCGAGCGGATCGTGAACTCGGTCAATTGGTCCTCGTGCATTCCTCCGAGCAGGTCCGTGCCGTACACGATCGGGACCCCGGATCGATGCGCGAGGTCGAGCGCTCGCAATCCTGAATCGAGGACCCCGAACACCTTGCGATGGCTGTGCTCCGGCAGGCCGAACTGGAGGCCGCGTTCGGCGAGCGCTGAGTAGGTGGCGAGCGTCGGAACGTAGAAGGCCCCGGAGCTCTTGAAGAGCTCGACCGAGCTCTGGTCCATGAGGTTCCCGTGCTCGATGCTGCGGACGCCGCACTGAAGCCCGCGGTTGACCGCCTGCGCGGTGTACGCGTGTCCCGCGACGTAGAGCCCCGCTGCCTCCGCTTCCTCGACCGCGGCGCGGATCTCATCCGTCGAGAACTGCGTCGAATCGACGCGGTCGGTCGGCGAGGCGACCCCTCCGCTCAGCATGACCTTGATGTGGGAGGCACCCTTGCGGACCTCGTGCCGCGCCGCCCGCCGCACCTCGACCGGTCCATCGCAGATCGTGCTCAGCGTGGGGCAGCAGGAGCAGGTCGAGATGGCCGTGCGGCCAGGGCTGCGCCAATCACCATGGCCGCCGGTTTGGGACAGCGCCCGGCCCCCGAAGACGATGCGCGGACCCTCGAGAAAGCCCTCCTCCACCGCGGCGGCGATCCCGTAATCGGCACCGCCGACGTCGCGTACGGTCGTGAATCCCCGATGCAGCATGTTCCGCAGGACGTGCGTTGCCTGGGCTGCCACGTACATCGGAGACCACTCGGCCATCGCGGCGAGATTCGCGGTCACGGCGATGACATGAACGTGTGCATCGATCAAGCCGGGCATCAGCGTCCTGCCGTGCACGTCCAGGGTTCGTGCGCCGGCCGCCCTCAGCTCGGTGCCGCCGATCTCGCGAATCCTGGCGCCTTCGACCAGCACCGACCGGTCGGGAACCAGCTCACCCCGCTCCGGATCCAGCACCGAGGCGTTCTTGAACAGGACCATCTCTGCGTCAGCCACCACCTTGCCTCCTCAGCCACCGAGCGCGCCGCCCAAGGGCCCCGCGCTCCCATTCACAGCACAGGGCTCGATACCTCGTCGGCGCGCAGGGTTTCGGCTCAGTCAGAGGGAATCAGTACCGAGCGCGCAACCTCGCCGGCGAGCAGAGCGCGGTAGGCCTCGTTCACGTCGCTGAGCGGATAGCGACGGCTGATCAGTCGATCGATCGGCAACCGCCCGGCCTGATACAGCTCGAGCAGGTGGGGCATGTCGGTCTGGGGGCGGGTGGAGCCGTAATAGCTGCCTCGCACCGTCTTCTCCAACGTGACCAGCTCTCCCGCGTCGAACGAGGCCTCACTGCCCTGAGGGGCGATGCCGACCGCGATCGTCGAGCCGCCCCGACGCACGGCGTCGAACGCCTGTCGCAGCGCTTTCGGGTTGCCGATCGCCTCGAACGCGAAGTCGACGCCCTCGTCGCCGGTCAGAGCTCGTACGTCGGTCACCAGGTTGCCGGTGGCCGCGTTCACCGCGTGTGTGGCACCGAAGTCCATCGCGGTCTCGAGCTTGGAGTCGACGACGTCGGCGACGATGATCGGATGGGCGCCGACCAGCGCGGCGCCCATGACGCAGTTCAGGCCGACTCCGCCGACACCCACCACGAGCACCGCCGCGCCCGGTTTCACCTGAGCCGTGTTCATCACCGCACCGACCCCGGTCATCACCGCGCAGCCGACCAGTGCCGCGACCTCGTGCGGGATCGCCGGGTCGATGCGCACGACGCCCTGCTCCGGCACGACGGCTCGTTCGGCGAAGCAGGAGACCCCGGAGAAGTGCTTGATCTCGGCACCGTTCCGATGGAGGCGACTGGTCCCGTCGAGCAGGTGACCGGTGCTGCGGAGCAGGTCTGCCATCCAGCACAGCGCGGGCCGCCCCTGACTGCAGAACTCGCAGTGACCGCAGTTGGCCCGGAACAGCAGCACCACATGGTCGCCCGGCGCGACGGAGGTCACGCCGCGGCCCACCTCTTCCACCACCCCGGCTCCCTCGTGCCCGAGCACACAGGGGAGGTTGACTGACCGGTCTCCGTTCATGAAGTGGTAGTCGGAGTGGCAGACGCCGGCGGCCCCGATTCGGACCAGGACCTCTCCGTCCCGGGGAGCGTCGAGCTCGACCTCCTCGACACGGACCGGCTGCTTCGGCTCGTAGAGGATGGCCGCTTTCATCCGGCGAGCATAGCCCGCGCGACCATCCCCGTTTTCACGCGAAACCGGGACTATGGAGGGCCCCATAGTGCCGTTTCCACGCGAAAACGGGTTTATGGGCGGCTCCTATTTCTTCCAGTCCCCACATCCTTCTGAGAGGAAGCCCTTGTCGGTCGGGCGGATGGTGACCGTCGCCGAATGCTCCGGGTGACTGTCCGCGATGATCTCCTCTTCGGTGCCCCCGAAGCCTTTGAGGCGCGCCCAGTAGCAGCCGGCCCCTCCCACTGCCTTGTAGGTCCCCGGTTTGATATCGATTCCGACGGCGTAGGCCCCGGGGCCGAAGGATGTCTTGGGCTTTCCGCTCGTCGGCGCCGGCGTCCACTCTCCGCACCCACCGGTCTCGAACGTCTTGTCGCCGCCCTCGATCGTGACGATGGTGCGACCTACGGGGTTCTGGTTCGCGATCACGTCGTCCTCCTCATCCGGCGGCTCGCTCTTGCGCTCCCAGAAGCAGTCCTTCCCGCCAGGGGCGACGTAGGTCCCGGGCGCGATGTCGATGTTGACGAGATGCGTGCCGTCCCCGAACGTGGTTTTGGGTCCGGTGGGCTCGATCGTCGGTTCGGTCGTCGGTGTCGGGGTCGGTTCGACAGTCGGAGTCGGTCGGGTCGGCGCCGCCGTCGGCGTCGACGTCGGTGCGGGCGTCGGCGTGGGCGCGGCCGTCGGTGCGGCAGTCGCCGTCGGCTCCGTCTTGGCCGTAGGTGACGGAGTGGGCGTCTTGGGGGCGGGGGTTATCGGGGTCGGCGTCTCGGTGGTTTCCTCCGTGGCCGAAGGACTCGGGGAGTTGATTGCCGGCTCGGGTGACGCGGTCGCCTCGACTGACGCCGTCTCTTCGGAACGGCCCAGAGCACTCCCTCCCGCGAAGGCGGCGATGAGAAGCAGGACGACCAGTACCGGCGCCCCGACTTTCACCCACCAGGGCAGCCTCCCGAGTGTCCCCCAGATATTGGTCGGACGCGGGCCGCCGGGCGGTGGTGGAACCTGACCTCCCGAAGACGGGGGGCCCTGCCCCGGAGTGTCCCCCATGGCGACCAGAGTATATCGGCGGCACCTCTGTCAGTCGAAGCGCAGACGTCAGGTACCTGCGTTGTACAGGTCGGACGAGGGCCGGCGACCGCTAGCGGAACGTTGCGACAGCGGCGCGGGCCGTGACCCGGACAACTCCTACGATCAACGTAGCCAGGAGCGGGCCTGGTAACAGCGCTGCGTGATTGCATGATCGCGCTCATGGACATTCACGATCGCGCTCCTGGTCGGAGCGTTCTCACAAAGGAGGCAGGAATCCAATGAGAGAGAACCCGGTGAAGCGGGCTTTGGCCCGAGGCGAGCTGGCGGTCGGGACCGCGTTCTTCGAGTTCTGCACACCCGGGGCCCCTCGCGTCGCCGCGGCCTCGGGAGCCGAGTTCGCGTTCTTCGACACCGAGCACACCGGGTGGAGCGGCGACATCGTGCGCGTCCTGGTGGGCGCGGCGCATACGGCCGGGCTGGTGCCCCTGGTGCGGCCGGCGGGCACGGTGTACCACCTCCTCTCCCAGCCGCTCGACCTCGGCGCGATGGGCCTGATCCTCCCCATGGTCGAGAGCGGCGAGCAGGCGGAGCGGATCGTGCAGTTCGCGAAGTACCCACCGGAGGGACGTCGGGGCGCAGCTTTCGGCATCGCTCACGACGACTACCTGGGGGGCGACGTCCACGAGAAGATGGCAAGCGCGAACCGGGAATCGATGATCGCCGCGCAGATCGAGACCGCGTCCGGCCTCGAGAACGTGGACGCGATCGCGGCGGTGCCGGGGATCGATGTGCTCTGGGTCGGGCAGTTCGACCTGACCTCCTCGCTCGGCATCGCGGGAGAGTTCGACCATCCCCGGTACCTGTCGGCCCTGGATCGGGTCGCCGAGGCCGCGCTCCGGCACGGTAAGGCGGCGGGCTTCATGGTCACCAGCCGCAAGGAGGCGGAGCTCGTGCTGAGCAAGGGCTACCGCGCGATCGCGTACAGCGGGGACCTCTGGATCTACCAGCAGGCCCTCAGGGCTGGGATCGCGGACGTTCGCGGGCTGGCGGAGCATCGAGCGACGGCGCGGTGAGGGCCTCAAAGCCTGCCGTCGCCCATCCCGCCCGGCGCGCGAGGGGGAGCCTGCGACACTTGGGTCGACCGTGTGAGCGCCGCGGCCGGGCCGCGCCAGGGTAGAGGGTAGGGAGGAGAGACATGTCTGACTGCATCGACGCGGTGATGATCGGGGCGGGCAATCGCGGGCACCGCGCCTACGGCCGGTACGCGGCCGAGCACCTCCGGGACCAGCTGCGGTTCGTCGCCGTCGCCGAGCCCAGGGACGATCGGCGGGAACGCTTCGCGGACCTGCACGGCATCCCGCCCAGCGGCCGGTTCCGGTCCTGGGAGGAGCTGATCGCCAAGGGGCGGTTGGCGCGGGCGGCGATCAACACGACGATGGACAGGACCCACCTGGCCAGCACCGAGGCCCTGCTCGAGTCGGGGTACGACGTCCTGCTCGAGAAGCCGATGGCGACGCGGGCCCAGGACTGTGTCGACCTGGTGCGGCTGGCGCGCGAAGCGGGCCGCCGGGTCGTCGTCTGCCACGAAATGCGTTACGCGCCGTATTTCAGCCGGGTACGCGAGATCGTCGCCTCAGGCGTCCTCGGAGACCTGGTCTCGATCGATTGGCGTGAGAACCTGTCGTTCCGCCACTTCGCCCACAGCTACATTCGGGGTAATTGGGGGAACTCAGGCCGGTCCGCCCCCATGATCCTGGCCAAGTGCAGCCACGACCTCGACTTCCTTGTCTTATTGATCGGCAGACGCCCGGAGCGGGTCGCCTCGTTCGGGTCGCTGACACACTTCACCGCCGAGCGGGCCCTTGCCGACATGCCGGCCCGCTGTACCGACGGGTGCCCCCACAGCGACACCTGCCTCTGGTATGCGCCACGCGTCTACATCAGTCCTGACACACCCGAGTTCATGCTGGATCCGGTATCGATCGACCACAGCCCGGAAGCGATGCTGGAGGGACTCCGTACCGGTCCCTACGGACGCTGCGTGTACCGGTGCGACAACGACGTCGTCGACCACCAGGTGGTGGCACTCGACTTCGGACAGGGGCTGGCCATCAGCATGACCATGCAAGGCTCCTCGCATGTGGAGGGCCGCACGCTGCGCATCGACGGTATGCGGGCGACGCTGCTCGGCGACCAGTCGACCGGCCGGCTCCTGATCCATGACCATCTGACGGGAGAGACCGAGACGATCCATCCCTGGGAAGGTGGTATCGACCAGTCCAGCGGCCACGGGGGCGCTGACGGCAGGCTGCTCGAGGATTTCGTCGCGGTCCTGCGCGGAGAGCGGCCCGATGCGGCAACCGACGTCGCCGAGTCGCTCGAGAGTCACCTGCTGGCGTTCGCCGCCGAGGAGTCACGCCACAGCCGTCAGGTCGTCGAGATGGCCGGCTTCCGGGCGGCGCTCGGCGCTTGAGCCGGTCCCTCACCCCCGCGCGGGAGCCTCGCCATCACAGCGCGGATCCCCGCGGTGCGGTCACGGCCGTGCCGTGGCAAGCTCGCGGATCCGCCGCGCCACCACGCCGTCCTCCTCCGGCTCGATCGTCTCGACCGCGAAGACGAGCCTCTCATCGATCCGGCTGCACAGGATGCGTGGGGCGCCGGCCGCGAGCTCGTGCTCCAACTCGGCCGCAGCCTCCGTCCCGTTCGCTGTCACGACCAGCGCGTTGGGTGCCTCGTCCGTCAGTCGCTCGTCCAGGGTGAACTGCTTGGCCTCGGTGCGGATCCCGGGCAGGTCGGAGAGCGCATCGATCAGAGCGTCCACTCGCCTCCGATATGACCGCCAGCGCTCGTCATGATCCATGGCCAGCCACTCTTCGAGCGCGAGGAGGGTGGCGACGATCGTGGTGCGGTCGAGCTTGAGAGGACGGCCGAACGTTCGCACCGGGCCGCCCTCGTAGTGCGTGAAGTCAAGATCTGCGACAGCCTGGACAAGTTCCTTGCGTCCGGCGATGAAACCGCCCGCGTTGGGACCCCAGAAGTACTTGGCACTGAAACACACAAGATCGGCGCCGTCACGTGTGAACGTGGTGAGCATCTGCGTCGGAAACGACAGGTAGGCTGCATCGACGACGATCGGGACCCGCCACGCATGTGCGATGGAGGCGACTTCGGCGAGTGGTATCGAGCCGTTGCGACCGTCGAGGTGGGCGGGATGCAGGATCGCCGCGCCGCCGCCGGCGAGCGCGGCCTCGAGCTGGGTACCCGATGTGCCCTGGTCATCGCCGGCTTCGACGATGTCGGCCCCCGCGAGCAGCGCGACGCGTGTGTATTTGTAGCGGTGCGCGCGCTGCATGATGACCTGCCGTCTGTGAGGTGGTCCGCCCGGCAGTCTCTCGTTGAGCTCGGGGTCCCCACCCGAGAGACAGGCCGCCACGCCCAGCATGATCGCGGCCGACGCCCCCGGCGTCACCCGGGCTGCCTCCGTACCGACGAGCTGCGCGATGCGGGCGCCGGTCGCGTCGAGCAGGTCTGGGACCGAAGCCCAGGTTCGGTTCACAAGTGCCAGCTGTCGCCACACAGTGTCCGACAGGCAGGATCCGCCGAGATCTGTGTAGATGCCGCAAGCGTTTATGACAGGCGCGACGCCGAGCCGCTCATACGGGTTGATCCCGGTCGTGGTCATCGATGGATCATATCGCTCCCGGGGAGACCGGGCGATTGGTGCACCAAGGCCCCCCTCTCGACCACGAAACCGGGCGATTGGTGCACCAACGGCCCTCTCAAGCCAACGGGGCGCAACATGGCGTGATGCGGCGGGCGGATCCAGACCTCGGTGGCGGTGGTCGGCGCGGGCGCGGTCGGGCTGGCGACGGCCCTGCGGCTGCGGCAGGCGGGCGTGCCGTCGGTCGCCGTCGTCGAGCGTGGGCAGGTGCCGGGCCAGGGCTCCACGAGCCGGGCCAACGGCGGGGTCCGCGCCCAATTCGCAACCCCGGTCAACATCGCGTTCTCCCGCTACACCATCGACGGCCTGGTCGAGCTCGATCGCGTCACCGGCGGGCTGGTCGGGCTGCGCCAGGTCGGCTATCTGTTCATGGCGGGGACGCCGGAGTCGGAGCACGCGCTGCGCGGCGGCTTCGAGCTGCAGGTCCGATGCGGGGTGCCGGTCCGCTGGCTGTCACCGGCGGCGGTCGCCGAGCTGGCTCCCTTCGTCCGGCGCGAAGACCTGCGGGCGGGCACCTTCTGTCCCACCGACGGCATCCTCGACCCCGGAGGCGTGGTGTCCGCGCTCTGGTCCGAGGGCCGGAAGCTGGGGGTCCGGTACCTGCTCGGGGAAGAGGTCCAGACGATCGCGGAGACCGGGCCTGGCGTGCGGATCGAGACCCCAGGGTGGACGGTCGACGCCGGTTGGGCGGTGAACGCCGCCGGTCCCGACGCCACGGCCGTCGCCGGCCTGGCAGGCGTCCGCCTTCCCGTCGCCCCGTACCGGCGGAACCTGGCCTGCACCGAACCACTCGGCGGGTACCCCGACCGCATCCCGATGTCCATCGACGCCGACACCGGGGTTCTGATCCGGCGCGAAGCGGGTGGGTTTGTGCTGGCGTGGGCCGACCCGCACGACGATCCCTGCACCGACCTTTCCTTCGACCCCCTGTTCCTCGATGCGCTCGCCTCGCGGATCGGACACCGCTTCCCGTTCCTGGCGTCCGTCGCGATCGACCGGCGCAAGTGTTGGGCCGGGCTCTACCCCGAGACCCCGGATCACCACGCCATCGTCGACGCCCCTCCCGGCCATCCGAACTTCGTTCAGGCCGTCGGGTTCGGCGGGCACGGCATCATGCACTCGCTTGCGGCGGGGCAGGCGGTCGCGGAGCTCGTCACCCGTGGGCGCTGCACCACGTTCGACCTCCATCCGCTGCGCCTCTCGCGGTTCGAGGAGGGCGACGCGATCGTCGAATCGATGGTGCTCTGAGGTCGCGCGACCGGTACCCGGGTCGTCAGCCCGCCCGCCCCGGCCCTAGAGTGGGGGCGCGTCTTCGATCAATCGCGAGAGGAGAGCACGTCCGTGATCGACCTCCAGCGCCCGTAACCGGGTCCCGCCGGGTGACAGACCACACGGCACGGCCGGCACGCAAGCCTCACCACGGGGCGGCGGTGGCGCGCACGCGGCCGTTCGGCACGCATCACCCGGTCGACACCGGCATCGACCTGTCGAGCGTCGACTTCTGGTCCCGGCCGTTCGAGGTGCGCGACGAGTCGTTCGGCTGGCTGCGCCGGCACGTTCCGGTCAGCTGGCACACGCCGCTGGAAACGCCCGAGCTCCCTGGCTGGAAGCATCACGAGGCTGGATTCTGGGCGGTGACCACGGTGGACGACATCGTCCAGGTGAGCCGGCACCACGACCTCTTCAGCTCCGGCCTGGGTCAGGTGAACCTGCGCCCCGCCCCGTTTCGGGTGTCCCCGAACATGCTGGTCATGGACCCGCCGCTGCACTCGCTCTACCGCCGATTGGTGAGCGACGCCTTCACGCCCAAAGCGGTGGCCCGGCTCGAGGGTCGAGTTCGCCGGCGCGCGCAGAGGATCGTAGCCCGCGCCGCCACGCTCGGCGAGTTCGACCTCGTCCGCGAGATCTCGGCCCAGCTTCCGCTCCACACTCTCGCGGACCTCCTCGGCATTCCGCCCGGCGAGCGTGACCGTTTCGTGCTCGCCGCCGACGCCTACGCCGGCTCGGGTTTCCCGGCCGAGCTGCCGCCGGGCATGACGATGGAGGCATTCCACGGACAGCAGGTCGCGTACCTCGAGGTGATGACGGGGGCTCTCGCCGCGTACCGGCGCGTGCATCCGGCGGACGACCTGATGACCCGGCTCGTCCACGCGCAGATCGCGGGCCGCCCTCTCACCCAGGAGGAGATCCTCTCCACCGTGCTGCTGCTGGTGGTGGCAGGAGACGAGACCACCAAGCAGGCGATCACGCTCTCGTTGATCTCGCTCTGGGCGTATCCCGAGCAGAGGACCTGGCTTTGTGAGGACTACGAGTCGCGGATCGAGGGCGCACTCGACGAGTGTGTGCGCTACGCGTCCCCGATCCTGGTCTTCACCCGGACCGCGACCCGCGACACGACGCTGCACGGGGTGCCGCTGACCGCCGGCGACAAGGTCGCGCTCTTCTACTGCTCGGGGAACCGGGACGAGACCGTGTTCACCGACCCCGACCGCTTCGACCTGTCACGGCCGCGCTCCCAGCACGTCGCCTTCGGCGGAGGCGGCGTGCACTTCTGCTTGGGCAGCGTCGTCGCGCGGGCCCAGATGGCAGCGCTGTTCCGGGAGGTCCTCACCCGTCTGCCGCGACTGGAGGTCGGCGAGCCGGACTACCTGTTCAGCGACTTCATCCACGGTGTCGAGTCGCTTCCCGCGCGCATCGGGTGAGGCGTCACGCGGCGCGAGGTGGGAACCTTCGAAGCCGCCGACGACATGAGCTCCGAGCCGGGCGCGGTCGGCCGTTCGTACGAAGAGGCTCGTCCGCACCGCGGAGATGACACGAGGAGGGCAGGATGAATGACAGCCGGCGACCCCTGATCGTGGTCAGCGACCCCAGCGTTCACCCCGACGCGATCGCCCGCCTCAGCGAAAGCTGCGAGCTGCGGGTTCTCGGCGCGTACACGCCCGAGGAGCGCTACGCCGAAGCGTGCGTCGAGGCGCAGGCCGTCCTGGCGCGGGTGGGGGCGGTGACGCGGCGCGTGATCGAGGCAGCACCTCACCTCCGCATCGTGGCCAGGCACGGGGTGGGCGTCGACAGCGTCGACCTCGACGCCGCGACCGAACAGGGCGTCGTGGTCACGACCGCGGGATCGCTCAACGCGGCGGCGGTCGCCGAGTACACGTTCGGACTGCTGCTCACGCTCGTCCGAAAGGTCCGCGAGGCAGACCGCCTGATGCGTGCCGGCGGCTGGGATCGCCGCCCTCTCACCGGCGTCGAACTCGAGGGCCGTACGCTCGGCATCGTCGGCGTGGGCGCGATCGGCGGCCGCGTCGCCCGCCAGGGGCTGGCGTTCGGCATGCAGGTCATCGGGTGCGATCCCGCCTACTCGGAGCCGCCTGTCCCGGGCATGAGACTCGGCTCGCTGGAGGAGGTCCTGGCAGCGGCTGACATCCTGACGCTCCACCCCCGCCTCAATCCGACGACCTTCCGGATGATCGACGCGGTGGCCCTCGCGGCGTTGCGTCCCGGCGCGATCGTGGTCAACACGTCGCGAGGTGAGGTCGTCGACGAGGGGGCGCTGACCGCGTCGCTGCAGGCGGGGCACCTGGCGGGAGCCGCGCTCGACGTCTTCGCCGATGAGCCGCTGGCCCCCGAGTCGCCACTGCGGGAGATGGAGAACGTCGTCCTGTCCCCTCACGTCGCGGGGCAGACGCAGGAGGCGATGGTGCAGGTGGCTCACTCGGCCGCACAAGCGATCCTGGATGATCTCGCGGGGCGCCGGCCGGAGTTCGTCTACAACCCCGAGGTGTACCAGGTGCGGGCCGCAAAGGGCCTGTTCCAGGAGCCCGCCCTGCTGATCCGGTGACGCGAGTGCCCGACGGACGCTGCGGTACCGTGGAGCGGGTAGCCGCCAGCCGCCTGGTGTCGCCGGGAGAGCAAATCTCATGACCGAGCCCGCGCCGCGAATCGACTTCGCCAACCTCCCCGCGCCCGCCGGCGACGGCATCGTGATGACGTTGTTCATCACCGTGCGCAAGGTCGCCGCCTCGCGAGACTTCTACTCCCGGGTCCTGGGCGGCACGGTGGTCCTGGAGGAGAACCCCTGCATCGTGAAGCTGGCCAACTCGTGGATCATCATGAATCCCGGCGGGCCGCCGACCCCGGACAAGCCGGGGATCACGGTGGTCGACTACGAGCCGGGCGACACGACGTCGATCTTTCTCAACCTCCGGGTCGCCGACATCCAGGCCCGCTACCAGGAGTGGAAGGCCAGGGGGGCCCAGTTCGTGACGCCGCCGATCGACCGGGAGGCCGAGATCCGCTGCTACCTGCGGGACCCGGATGGGTACCTGATCGAGGTCGGACAGTCCACCGGCCTGCTGCACGGGAGGCTCGCCGCCAAGCGCCCGGAGGACCTCCCGGGGTGAGCGCCTCCAAACCCGGCCCAGGCTCGACGCGCCCGACCCTGGTTCCCGGTGCGCGGCCGGCAACGCAGCGGCTGGAACGCCGGATGAGCGGGGCGGAGGCCGTCGTGCGGGCGCTCGAAGCCCACGGGGTCGACGTCGTGTTCGGCATCCCGGGCACTCACACGCTCCCGATCGATCGGTTTGTCGCGGAGTCACCGATCCGTCATATCCTGCCGCGTCACGAGCAGGGATCCGGGTTCGCCGCCGATGGGTACGCGCGGGCCTCGGGCCGAGCCGGCGTCTGCATCGTCACCAGCGGACCCGGCGTGACCAACCTGGCAACGCCCGCCGCGCAGGCGTACTCCGACTCCATCCCGATGCTGATCGTGTCTCCCGGCGTGCCGCGCGAGATCTACCGGCGCGGCACCGGGTTCCTCCACGAGGCCAAGGACCTGTCGCTTGCCATGGACAGCCTGGTCGGCTGGAGCCATCGCGCGGAGTCGCCAGGTGACGTCGTCGATGCGATCTACCGCGCGTTCTGGGAGTTCGCCTCGTGCCGGCCCCGGCCGGTGCACCTCGAGGTCCCGATCGACGTGCTCGACGCCGAGGCGGTGGTCTCGGTGCCCCCGCCCCGGGCGGCCCGCCGGCCCCAGGCCTCCGCCGCCGAGGTCCGCGACGCGCTCGCGCTGCTGGCTGCCGCGAGCCGTCCCGGGCTGCTCGTGGGTGGAGGAGCTCAGGACGCGGCGCCGGAGGTGGCGCGCCTGGCGCGCGCCCTCGACGCGATCGTCGTCACCACCATCAACGGCAAGGGCGCGTTCCCCGAGGACGATGAGCTGGCGATCGGTGCCGCCCTGGGATCGAGGGCGGGACGCGACGCGCTCGCCGCCTGCGACCTGGTGCTGGCGATCGGTACCGAGGTCGCGGAGACCGATCTGGAGGATGGCCCCCTCGCCCTGCGTGGCACGCTCATCCGCGTCGACATCGACCCCGGCCAGCTGCAGATGAACCTCCCCGCCGATCGGGCGCTCCAGGGCGACGCCGCCACCACCGCGCGTGCGCTGCTGGCGGGGCTCGGCCCTGACCGTCAGGGCGACGGGCCCGCGCGGGCTCGCGAGGCCCGGCGACGGGCGGACGAAGAGGTCCGCGCCAGGACTCGGGACCTGACCTGGGTCATGGAAGGGATGAGCGAGGTCTTGCACCAAGACGTCATCGTCGCCTGCGACACCACGCAGCTCACCTATCAGGGCGTCCTGCCGGCGAGGTTCGCGAGACAGCCCCGGTCCTGCTTCAACCCGACCGGGTACGCGACCCTCGGCTACGCGCTGCCGGCCGCGATCGGGGCCAAGATGGCTCGCCCGGACCGCCGGGCCTTGGCGGTGGCGGGCGACGGCGGAATCCTGTTCACGCTGCCCGAGCTGGCGACCGCCGTCGACCTCGGGCTGCAGCTCCCGATCGTGGTCACGAACAATCGCGGCTACGGTGAGATTCGAGAGGGCATGGTCGCCCGGCATATCGATCCGTTCGGCGTCACGTTCGACCCGCCCAGCTTCACTCAGGTGGCGGCGGCGTTCGGCGCCCGCGGAGCGGTGGCGCACGATGCCACGGAGCTGCGAGGGGCGCTGGACACCGCCTTCCAGTCGGACGGCCCCACGCTCATCGAGGCGGTCCTGTCGAGATAGCACTGGCGGGGGTGTGATCCCGCGCGGGATCGTCTCGGCGCCCACACGGTCCGGCGCGACACCGGCCGGGCGGGGCGCCGGGTAGCGTTCAGGCATGCCAGACGTCGAGTCGGTTCGTTCCGGATACCTCGCTGTGGAGGACGGGAACCAGCTCTACTTCGAGGCCGCCGGCAACCAGCGCGGGCCCGCGGTGCTCTGGCTGCACGGTGGGCCGGGGAGCGGTACCGGGACGGCGCATCGCGGCCGCGTCGACCTCGCTCGGCAGCGGTCGGTCAGCTTCGACCAGCGGGGGTGCGGTCGCAGCCACCCGCTGGTGACGGACTGTCTCGACCGGCTGGAGACGAACACCACAGAGGCACAGATCGCGGACATCGAGGCACTCCGGCGACATCTGGAGATCGACCGGTGGCTGGTGACCGGTGCGTCCTGGGGCGCGACCCTCGGCCTGGCGTACGCCCAGGCCCATCCCGAACGCGTCACCGGGATCGCGCTGGTCGCCGTCACCAATACCTCGACCGAGGAGGTCGAGTGGATAACGCAGGCGATGGGCCGCATCTTCCCGGAGGAGTGGGACCGGTTCGCGGCCGCCGTCGCGCGCCGGTCCGGGGAGCGGATCGTCGACGCGTACGCCCGCGTCCTGCGCGAGGGCGATGCCACCGCCCGTGCCTCGGCGGCGGAAGCCTGGGGCCGCTGGGAGGACGTGCATGTCTCGCTGGGCCCCGGCTGGGTACCCGATCCGCGGTGGCAGAACCCCGCGGTGCGAGAGGTAGTGGCGACGCTGGTGACGCACTACTGGTCGCACTCCGGTTTTGGCGGTGACCAGATCCTGCCGCGCATGAACCGGCTAGCCGGCATCCCGGGCGTGCTCATCCACGGACGGCGGGACATCTCCGGCCCTGCGATCGTCGCCTGGCGCCTCCACCAGGCGTGGCCCCGAAGCCGGCTCGTGATTCTCGACGAGGGACACGGAGGACCGCAGTCGAGCGCCGAGCTCCGGCGAGCGATCGCCGGCATGGGTGGGTGACGACCGGGGTTTGCGTGTCGCTTCCCCGGCGACGAGGCGGCCGACGGCAGATTAGGGTAAGCAGGTCAGGGTGGCCGTCAGGCGCAAGGGAGGGGAGCCAGTGAGTTCGCAGCATGACGTATCGCACCGCCTCGGGATGGCCGGGTGCCGCAGGTTCGACACCCCGTCCCGGATCTCGGCGAGATGAGACCGCAGGACATCGCCCGTCAGGTCACGGTCGGCTCACCCACGCTGTCCCCGGACGCCTCCACGGTCGCCTACGTCGTCACCCGGGTCGACCTCGAGGGCAACGCCTATCGCTCGGCGATCTGGCTGGCCGCCTCGGACGGGTCGGTGCCGCCCCGGCAGCTGAGCTCTGGCGAGCACGGGGACGGGCAGCCGGCATGGTCGCCCGACGGCACACGCCTCGCGTTCACCAGGCATACGAGCAGCGACGCCGGTAAGCGACCTCGCCACACGCTTCACGTTCTTCACGTCGACGGCATCGGCGAGGTGCTCACCGTCGCCGAGCGCGACGAGGCGATCAAGGCTCCGGTCTGGTCCCCCGACGGTGCGGCGATCGCGTTCACGTCCCGCGTGCGCGCACCGCGGTACGAGCCCGAGAGCGAGCGCGCCCAGGAGCCCCGCCGCATCGACCGGCTGTTCTCGCGCGTCAACGGGGAGGGCTGGACCATCGACCGCCCCTCCCAGGTCTTCGTCGTGCCGGCCGACGGTGGCTCGGCGCCCCGCCAGCTGACGGATGGCGCGGAGGCGTTCGGGCCGGTCGCCTGGGCGCCCGACGGCAGGAGGCTGGTCTTCGAGTCGGCACGCCACCCGCACGCCGACCTCGACCGGAAGGACGACCTCTGGTCGATCGAGCTCGACCCCGCCGCGGAAGATCGCCCGGAGCCGGTGCGCCTGACCCGTACCGAGGGCGCGCACGCGGCGCCCTCGTTCCATGCCGACGGCCGGCGTCTCGCCTTCTACGTCAAGCCGGTCGACGTCGGGTACCACAACGGCCGGCTGAGCGTGCTCGACCTCGAACAGGGAACGGATTCCAGGGTGGCCGCGGGACTCGACCGGAACCTGTCGCCCGCCGACGGCTCGGGGCCGGCGTGGGACGGCGACGACCTGTTGACCGCGGTCGAGGACCGCGGCACGGTGCAGCTGCTTCGTATCTCGCCCGACGGCTCCGTGACGCGACCCGTGTCGGGGTCACGGACGGTCACCGCCTGGTCCTTCCAGGTGGGTGTGCTCGTGTTCACCGCCACCGACGGCAGTCACCCGACCGAGCTGTTCTGCCTGCGCAAGGGAGCCGAGCAGCAGCTGACGCGGCATCAGCGCGACTTTTCGGCGGCCTGTCCATCGCTCGAGCCGGAGCGCTTCACGGTCAGGCGAGACGACGGCACCGAGCTCGACGGCTGGATGCTGAGGCCCGCCGGGTTTGACCGCGCGCGGCGATATCCCGCGCTGCTGACGATCCACGGCGGTCCCGCGAGCCAGTACGGCGACCGCTGGTTCGACGAGGTCCAGCTGGAGGCGTCGGCCGGCTTCGTGGTGCTGTGGACAAATCCGCGGGGCTCCTCGGGCGTGACCGAGGCGTTCGGGCGAGCGATCATCTCGCCACGCTCGGCGGTGGACCCCGGATCCGGCTGGGGAGGAGTCGACTACGAGGACCTGATGGCCTTCCTTGACGCCGCGCTGGACCGGGAACCCGCCATCGACCGCGCCCGGTTGGGCGTTCTCGGCGGCTCCTACGGCGGCTACATGACCTCCTGGATCGTGGGCCACACCGACCGGTTCGCGGCCGCCTGCTCGGAGCGGGCCGTCAACAACCTGCTCTCCGAGGACTGGTCGTCCGACATCGCGAGCTTCCTCCAGCGGAGCCTCGGCGTCGACCCGGTCGAGCACCCGGACGAGTACTTGAGGATGTCCCCTTTCACCTACGTCACGAAGATCACGACGCCACTGCTGATACTGCACTCGGAGCAGGACCTGCGCTGCCCGACCGAGCAGGCCGACTGCCTCTGGACCGCCCTCCACGTCCGGCAGCGGGACGTGGAGTACTACCGCTTCCCGGCCGAGAGCCACGAGCTGTCGCGCAGCGGGTCGCCGAAGCACCGCATCCAGCGTGCGGAGCTGATCCTGGATTGGTTCCGGCGGAGGCTGGGCGAGGAAGGGACGTTGGTGCACCAATCGCCCGCCCCGGAGCACGAAACAGGGCGCTTGGTGCACCAATAGCCGATTACGAGGCGGGGCGGGCGGGCTCCACCTGGTAGGTGCCGAGCTGTTCGAACGCGTGGGCCGCCCGCAGGACGGTCGCGTCCTCCCAGTGCCGGCCGATCAGCATCAGGCCGACCGGGAGGCCGTCGGTGCGGGCGCAGGGCACGTTCATCGCCGGGTGCCCGGTGGCGTCGAACGGGGCGGTGTTCGCGATCGGCGCGCCCAGGCTGAAGCGCTCTTCGAACGAGGCGTCCGGCCCGGGCAGCGGCGCCGCGGTCCGGGGCATGGTGGGCATCAGCAGCAGGTCGACCTCCCGCAAAGCGGTGTCGTACGCGGCCGTCAGAGCCCGGGCCAGGTTCTGGGCTTTGGCGTAGTAGCGCCCGTGGTAGGCGTCCTGCAGGTACTGGCCGACGAGTATCGCCACCTTGACCGTCTCGTGGAGATCGTTGGCGCGCGCCCGCCGGCCCCGGGCGAACGCATCCAGCAGCGACGTGACGTAGTGGCCTTTCCAGTTCGTGCCCAGCGCGTTGCCACGGACCATGAGCGTGAGCGCGCCCTCGTTCGAGATCGCGGACCGGATCTGAGCACCGTCGCGGTGCATGGGGACGCTGAGCTCCCGCACCGTCGCCCCGGCGCGAGCAAAGTGCTCGGCCGCCGCCCGCACCGCTTCGTCCACGGCGGGCTCCGAGGAGTCCAGGCCGAAGCCCTCCCGGACGACGCCGATGCGGAGACCGCCGGCGCCCCGGCCCAGAGCGTCCAGGTAGCGATCCGTCCGGACGCCGCGCTGGCGTGGGTCGAGGCCATCCTCACCCGCCACCACCTCCAGCAGCAGCGCCACGTCGCTCACCGTCGCGGCGATCGGGCCGAGGTGGTCCAGCGTGAGCTCGACCGGAAAGGCCCCCGTGTACGGGACGAGGCCGTAGGTCGGTTTCAGGCCATAGGCGCCGCACCAGGCGCTGGGGATGCGGATCGAGCCCCCCTGGTCGCCACCGATCGCCATGTCGACCTCGCCGGCGACGACGAGCGCGGTGCTGCCGCTCGATGAGCCGCCGGCCGAGCGGGCCGGGTCGTGTGGATTGTGGACCGCGCCGGTGTCCGACGTGAAGCTGCTGCCGGAGAAGCAGAGGTGCTCGCAGACCGCCTTGCCGGCGATCTCGCCGCCGGCGTCCAGGATGCGCTCGACGACGGTGGCGTCCACCTCGGGCACATAGCCTTCGAGAGCCGCGCTGCCGTTCATCATCGGGACTCCGGCCACGCAGACGTTGTCCTTGATTGCGATCCGCTTGCCGGCCAGCGGCCCCTCGTCGCGGCCCCGGATGGAGCAACGCCAGTACCAGGCGTTGAGAGGGTTGTCCTCCGGCCGCGCCCGGTGGCCCGGCGTGCGCGGGTAGCGCACCGGCAGGCTGGGTTCGACCAGCTCGTCGAGCCGGGCGTAGCCGGCGAGCTCGCCGGCGATCAGGTGCTGATAGGCCTGCAGGTCGGCGCGGGACAGGTCGAACCCGTAGTCCAGGGCGATCGCGTCGAGCTCTTCGACGGTGGGCGTTCTCACTGGCATGAGGTACGGGGTAGCACAGTTCCCGCTTCCCTGTCCTTCGAGGGCCGCCGTCCCCGGGTCCGCAGGCACCATCATGTTGGGGCATGCAGCTGCCAGTGATGCCGCCGATCAGCCCGATGCTGGCCCGCGCGGTCCCCGACATCCCGGACGGGATGTACTACGAGGCCAAGTGGGACGGGTTCCGCACGATCGTGTTCCGGGACGGTGACGAGGTCGAGCTCGGCAGCCGCAACGAGCGCCCGATGACGCGGTACTTCCCGGAGGTGGTGGAGGCGGTGAAGGCGAACCTCCCCGAACGGTGTGTCATCGACGGGGAGGTCATCATCGTCCAGGGGGACCGGCTCGGCTTCGAAGCGCTCCTGCAGCGCATCCACCCGGCGACCAGCCGCGTCAACCTGCTGGCCGAGCGGACACCGGCCTCGTTCATCGCGTTCGACCTCCTCGCACTCGGCGACGAGTCGCTGATGGAGCGGCCGTTTCGAACCCGACGTGAGCGGCTGGAGGCGGTGCTTGCGAACGCCCGGCCGCCGGTGCACGTTGCGGTCGGGACCACCGACCTTGCCGTCGCGCGGCGCTGGTTCGACCAGTTCGAGGGGGCGGGGCTGGACGGGATCGTCGCCAAGCCGTTCGACGTCACCTACCACCAGGACGTTCGTGCGATGTTCAAGATCAAGCACGGGCGGACGGCGGACTGCGTGGTGGCCGGCTATCGCTGGCACAAGACGGGCCCTGTCGTCGGCTCGCTGCTGCTTGGCCTCTACGACGGCGCCGGACGGCTGCAGCACGTCGGCGTGGCCGCGTCGTTTCCCATGAAGCGGCGCGCGGAGCTGGTCGAAGAGCTGCGGCCGTACGCGATGGACGACTTCAGTGGCCACCCCTGGGGCGAGTGGGCGCTGGCCGAGGCGCACATGGGCGGTCGGCTCCCGGGCGCGGTCAGCCGCTGGAACTCGAAGAAGAACCTCTCCTGGCAACCGCTGCGGCCCGACCTGGTGTGCGAGGTCGCGTACGAGCACATGGAGGGCACGCGCTTTCGTCACACCGCCCACTTCCAGCGCTGGCGCCCGGACCGTGACCCCACCAGCTGCACGTACGCACAGCTCGACGAACCGGTCCGTTACGACCTCGCCGAGGTGCTGTCGGCAGGCTGACACCTGGTCGGGGTCAGGGTGTCCGCACTCCGACGCTACCGTGCGCGGCTTGGGGTCAGAGTGTCCGCACTCCGACGCTACCGTGCGCGGGTTGGGGTCTCACCGGCCTGGCGTCACCGCGCCTCAGGGGTGGGTCTGCGGGAGGCTGAACCAGAACCGGGTGACTCCGTCGCGCGACTCCGCACCCACCCGGCCGCCCGCCTCCTCCACCAGCTGTTTCACGATCGAAAGGCCCAGGCCGGCCCCGCCCCGCGAGCTGTCCCGCGACTTCTCCACGCGGTAGAACCGCTCGAACAGGAACGGGAGGTCGGCGTCGGGGATGCCGGCGCCGCTGTTGGTGACCGAGACCACGGCGGTCTCCCCGGCACTCGCGGCGCTGACCCGCACCCGCCCCCCGGCCGGGGTATAGCGAGCCGCGTTCTGGAGCAGGTTGAGCACCACCTGGGCCAGGCGGTCAGGGTCCGCCCGGACCTCCAGCAGCGGCGGCAGCCGCAGGTCGAGGTCGAGGTCGTTCCTGGCGAACGCCGGCCGGCAGAGGCGGACCGCCGCCTCGGTGATCTCCACCAGGTCGACGGACGGGGCGAGCTCGATTTCCGGTCTCGCGCCGCCGGCCAGGACGTCCAGCGAGCGGGAGAGCCGCAGCATGCGCTGTACCTCCTCGTCAAGGGAGCTGAAGAGGTCGGGGCTGGGCTGCATCACGCCGTCCCGGAGTGCCTGCAGGTATCCCTCGAGGTTCGTCAGCGGCGTTCGCAGCTCATGTGCGAAATTGGCGATCAGGTCGCGCCGCTCACGCTCCTGATCCTGGAGCGCCGCCGCCATCTGGTTGAAGGAGTCCGCGAGCGACTCCATCTCGGCGCCGTGCGGTCGCGGTACGCGACTCCCGTACGCCCCCTGGCCGACCCGGCGGGCAGCCGCCGACACCGCCACCACCGGGCGGCTGATGGCCCGTCCGAGCAGCAGGGCCGTCGCGATCGAGACCACGAGGGCGACCCCGGTGGCTATCCCGAGCACCCGCAGCGTCGACTCCGAGAACATCGCCCGCGTGGTGGCGGTGCTCTCGCCGTGGGCCAGCATCAGCCCCCGGAACAGGTCGTACCCGACCCAGGAGACGCCGGCAGCGACCACCGCCAGGGCGACCACCGCGCCCACCATCCCGGCGAGCGCGATGCGGACCGAGAGCCGGTCGGCCCGCCGCAGCACGCTAGGCATCGAGCAGCGCCCGGTAACCGACCCCGCGCACGGTCTCCACGTACCGTGCCGGGCTCGTCACGTCGCCCAGCTTGCGCCGCACGCGGCCCACGTAGGCGTCGATGCTGCGCTCCAGGATCGGCTCGTCCTGCTGGGGATCCAGCGCGTCGATCAGGGCGGAACGCGAGAGCACCCGCCCGCGCGCAAGGACCAGCCGGGCGAGAAGGTCGAACTCGATTCGGGTCAGGTCGCAGCGTTCGTCGCCACGGCGCACCACCTGACGGTCGAGGTCCAGGATCAGATCGAGGTACGCGACCTGACCCTGCGGACGCCGGGTGGCACCCCTCCGCAGCAGCGAACGGACCCGGGCCACCAGCTCCGCGGGCGCGAACGGTTTCGGCAGATAGTCGTCGGCGCCCGCGTCCAGGCCCCGCACGCGGTCCGGCACGGTCCCGAGCGCGCTCAGCATGAGAACCGGGACCGACGACGATCGGTGCAGCTCCTGCGCCACGCCGACGCCGTCCATTCGGGGCAGCATGACGTCCAGCACCACCGCGTCGTACTCGCGGGACCGCAACATGCGGATGGCTTCGAGCCCGTCGTGGGCGGAATCGACGTCCCATCCCTCGCGCCTCAGGTAGGCATCGATCAGGGTGACGATCTTGCGGTCGTCGTCGACCACCAGGATGGTGGTCATCGTGGCATGGTCGGCGGCCTGAGCGGTCGGTGGAAGAACGCGTCGAACGTGGGCACCGGGACCTCGTAGAGCATCATCCCGCAACCACGCGACGGAGCCGGGAGCAGCGGCTGCTCCCGGCCCCGGGTCGTGATCTCGGGTCGGGCTAGGACACGACGATGCCGGCCGGCGCGGCGCCCGCGGGCAGCTGGGCGGGTGACGAGGGCAGCAGGGACAGCGTGCCGCCGTGGACGGCGAACGACGCCACTGAACCGGCGGCGCTCAGGTCGACGTACAGGTTGCGTCCGTCGGGGCTCAGCCTGGCGTCCTCGGCACCGGTCTTGATGGTGGCGGAGGTGACCGGGGCGCTGCCGAGCAGGGTCAGCGCACCGTCAAAGGAGATCGAGTAGCTGGACACGGTGCCGGAGGCGGTGTTCACCGCGAACAGGAACTGGCCGTTGTGGCTGATCTCCACCCAGCAGGGCGCGGTCTGGCCGTCCGGGAAGGGGGAGGAGTCGATCGACGACAACGTCCCCCGGTAGGAGTCGCGGAAGGCGGAGACGGTGCCGGTTCCCGCACCCACGTTGTGCGCGTTGGACACGAACAGCTGGCTCGGGTTGGTCGGCCGGAACTCGCTGCCGAAGGGGCCGAGGCCCTGGGCGGCGAATGGAGATCCGGGGGCGGCGGACAGACGTCCGTCCCAGCCGACGGTGAAGCTGGCGATCTGCGAGGTGCCGACGAGCGTGGCGGCGAGCCTGCCGCCGTCTCCGCTGAACAGCACGTCGCCGGGCTGTGAGCCGTCGGCCAGGGACACGGTCGAGCCGGGGATCGGCAGCAGCCGGCCATCTCTCCTGAGCCGGAAGCCGGTGAGGTTGCTGCCGCCGGCGCCGGCGTTGGCGACATACACCAGGTCACGGTGGATCGTGATGCTGACCGGCATCACACCGCCGGAAGCGACGAGCCCCCCGGGCAGCTGCCGCAGGGAGCCGTCCGGGTTGATCCCCAGAACCGAGAGCTGGTTGCTGCCGGCGTCCACGGCGATCAGGAACTGGCCGTCGGGCGACGACTGGAGCGCGCCCTGCGAGGGCAGCGACGCTCCCGTCCCGACGCCGCCGGCGGCGAACGGAGACCCGGGCTCGGGGGTCAGCGTCCCGTCGACGCGGCGGTCGAACGCCCCGATCGTGTTCGCGCCGGCCGTGTTGTCGTTGACGTAGACGTGTCCCTCGACCGGGAAGTTCCCGGTCGACGCGGCGGCGAGCACCGGGACCGCCAGCACCGCTACGACCGCGGCTGCCACGCCCAGCAGCGGGCCTGGCAGGCTTGCGTTTCAGAAACGACATTCTCTCTCCTTGCGCGGTTCAGCGCACTGCGGTCAGGAGCCGGCGGAAGGGGGCGAATCGCACCTGCAGTGCCTGTCTCCCGCGGGCCGGACCCCGTCCGTGGCCGCGTCCCTCCGCTTGCTCCTCTCCGTGCGCGGGCCCGACGCACCTTCAGGCGGAGACGGCCACGACCCCGAGGGTAGGGTCGGTTTGTGACTCCCGTGTGACCGCTTCCGCCCCTACGGCAGAGTCGGCCGTTGGTGCACCAAGCGCCCACTTCCCAGGCTGAAAGTGGGGCGTTGGTCCACCAATCGCCCGTTGTCTCAGGCGAGCGGCCCGATGGCTGTCTCCACCTCCCGGAGCAGGGCCCCCGACGCCAGCAGCTCCTTCCGCCGCCCGCAGCTCAGGGGACAGGAAGCGGTCGGGGCCCGGGCCCGGCACCACCCGGCCGCAGGGCGGCCAGGGCGGCGCCGGTGCCGTTGCCCGGCCGCAGAGGCGCCCGCAGCTCGACTCCTCGCGCGCCCGCCACCAGCTCGATCGCCAGCACGCGACGCAGGCCGTCGACCGCCCGGCGCAGCTTGCGAGCCGCCCCCCAGCCCATCGAGACGTGGTCCTCCTGCATCGCTGAGGTGGGGATCGAGTCGACGGACGCCGGCGCCGCCAGCCGCTTCAGCTCCGAGACCATGCCGGCCTGGGTGTACTGGGCGAGCATGAGCCCAGAGTCGACACCCGGGTCGTGGGCGAGGAACGCCGGCAGGCCCTCGGATCGCGTCACGTCGAGAAGCCGGTCGGTCCGGCGCTCGGCGATCGAAGCCACGTCCGCGATCGCGATCGCGAGGAAGTCACAGACGTAGGCGACCGGAGCGCCGTGGAAGTTGCCGTTCGACTCCACCCGCCCGTCCCACAACACGACCGGGTTGTCGATCGTCGACGCGAGCTCGCGCGTGGCGACGAGACGAGCATGCTCCAGGGTGTCCCTCGCCCCTCCCGCGACCTGTGGCGCGCAGCGAAGCGAATAGGCGTCCTGCACGCGAGGGTCGCCGACGCGGTGCGAGGCCACGATCGGGGACTCCGCCAGCAACCGGAGCAGGTTGGCGGCGCTCGCGGCCTGGCCCGGGTGTGGCCGCAGCTCGGAAACCCAGGGCTCGAACACGCGGTCGGTGGCGAGGAGGCCTTCGACCGAGAGGGCGCACGACACGTCCGCCGCCTTCAGCAGGCGCTCCAGGTCCAGGCAGGCGAGCACCAGCATCCCGAGCATCCCATCGGTGCCGTTGATCAGAGCCAGGCCCTCCTTTGCCGCCAGCTCCACCGGCTCCAAGCCGGCGGCCGCCAGCACCGGAGCGGCGGGGACCGCGTGGCCCGCGTCGTCGAGCACCTCGCCCTCTCCCATCAGGACCAACGCCACGTGGGCGAGCGGCGCCAGATCCCCGCTGGCGCCGAGGGAGCCGGCCTCGCGAACGGCGGGCACGATCCCATGGTCGAGCAGCGCGGCCAGGCGCTCCACCACCAGGGGGCGCACACCGGTCATCCCGGTGCACAGGGTCCGCAGCCGGAGGAGCTGCATCGCCCGCACGACCTCGGGCTCCACCAGGGCGCCCATCCCCGCCGCGTGCGACCGGATCAGCGAACGCTGCAGGCGCGCGCGCAGCTCGGGCGGAATCGAGCGGCGTGCCAGCGCCCCGAACCCGGTCGAGACCCCGTAGGCCGGGGTCGATCCGGCCGCCAGATCGTCGACCACCGCCCGGCCCCGCGCGACGGCCTGGCGCGCCGCTTCGCCGACCCGGACCCCACGTCCGGATCGGGCGACCGACTCCACCTCGGTGAAGGAGAGAGGTTCCCCGCTCAGCTCCAGCGCGGTCACGAGCGCACCTCGGACGGCGTGCTCCGGCTCGAGCGCGGTCCGACGTCGAGTGCCTCCGCCACCTTGTCTTCCGCCACCTGTCACCTCCGGTTGACACCCGAATCCCGCGCGACGACGTTCATTGTGGGCCCGGGACCCGCCGGCACCCAGACCGCTCAGCGACGCGGCCTCCGGATGGCTACTGTTGCAGGCAATGAGCGAAGCTTCTGCGACCCCTGTCGTGCGCGCCCCGCGGGGGGTCGAGCGGACCTGCCGGAGCTGGCCGCAGGAAGCCGCGCTGCGCATGCTGATGAACAACCTGGACCCGGAGGTCGCCGAGCATCCCGACCAGCTCATCGTGTACGGCGGGTCGGGGCGTGCGGCCCGGAGCTGGGACGCTTACCACGCGATCGTCGGGTCCCTGCGCACCCTTGGCGACGACGAGACCCTGCTGGTCCAGTCGGGCAAGCCGGTCGGCATCTTCCAGACGCACGAGTGGGCCCCCCGGGTCCTGATCGCGAACTCCCACCTGGTGCCGGAGTGGGCGACCTGGGAGGAGTTCCGGCGGCTCGAGGCGCTGGGCCTGACCATGTACGGTCAGATGACCGCGGGCTCCTGGATCTACATCGGGACCCAGGGCATCCTCCAGGGGACCTACGAGACGTTCGCCGCGGTCGCCGCCAAGCGCTTCGGCGGCTCGCTCGCCGGCACCATCACGCTGACCGCCGGCCTCGGCGGCATGGGCGGCGCGCAGCCTCTCGCCGTGACCATGAACGGCGGGGTGGCGATCTGCCTCGACTGCGACCCCTCGCGCATCGATCGCCGTGTCGAGCACGGCTACCTCGACGCCCGGGCCGACTCGCTGGATGACGCGCTCCGCCGTGCCCTCGACGCGCGTGACCGGAAGGCCCCACTCTCGATCGGGGTGCTCGCCAATGCGGCCGAGGCGGTCCCGGAGCTGCTGCGGCGGCAGGCGCCGATCGACATCGTCACCGACCAGACCTCGGCGCACGACCCGCTCACCTACCTTCCGATCGGGGTGCCCTTCGAGGAGATGCACGACGTCGCCCGTCGCGATCCGGACGAGTTCACGCGGCTCGCCCGTGATTCGATGGCGCAGCACGTCCAGGCGATGGTCGGCTTCCAGGACCAGGGCGCCGAGGTGTTCGACTACGGCAACTCGATTCGGGGCGAGGCGCTGAAGGCGGGATATGAGCGCGCGTTCGACTTTCCGGGATTCGTCCCCGCCTACATCCGGCCGCTCTTCTGCGAGGGGAAGGGGCCGTTCCGGTGGGCGGCTCTTTCCGGGGATCCCCGCGACATCGCCGTCACCGACCGCGCGATCCTCGATCTCTTCCCGGAGAACGAGGCGCTCGCCCGCTGGATCCGGATGGCCGCGGAGCGGGTCCAGTTCCAGGGCCTGCCGGCACGCATCTGCTGGCTCGGGTACCGGGAGCGGGATCGGGCCGGCGAGCGGTTCAACGACCTGGTCCGCAGCGGCGAGCTCTCGGCCCCGATCGTCATCGGCCGCGACCACCTCGATTCGGGCTCGGTCGCGTCGCCGTACCGCGAGACGGAAGCGATGCTGGACGGTTCGGACGCGATCGCCGACTGGCCGTTGCTGAACGCGATGCTCAATGTCGCCTCGGGCGCCTCCTGGGTCTCGATCCATCACGGCGGCGGGGTGGGCATCGGACGGTCGATCCACGCGGGCCAGGTCTGCGTGGCCGATGGGTCGGCTCTGGCGGGGGAGAAGCTGCACCGGGTCCTCACCAACGATCCGGGGACCGGCGTCATGCGGCACGTCGACGCCGGGTACGAGCGGGCGGACGAGGTCGCCCGCGAGCGGGGTCTGCGGGTCCCCATGCGCCAGGGCTGATCGGTCTCCGCGATGCGCAGCTGGCACGCGCAGTGGGCGCTCGTCGACGGCGCGGTCGAGCCCGACTGCCTGCTCCAGGCGGACGGGGACCGCTTCACGGGTGTCGTCCCCCGCGCACCGCGACCGGCAGACGCCGAGCGGCTCCGGGGCCTCACCCTTCCCGGCTTCGCGAACACGCACTCCCACGCGTTCCACCGCGCCCTGCGCGGGCGGACGGAGAGCGGCCGGGGAACCTTCTGGACCTGGCGGGAGCACATGTACCGGCTGGCGGGGACGCTGACGCCCGAGCGATACCTGGCGCTTGCCCGGGCCACCTTTGCGGAGATGGCGCTGGCCGGCATCACCTGCGTCGGCGAGTTCCACTACCTGCACCACGACGCGGCGGGCAACCCGTATCGGAATCCGAATGAGATGGGGGAGATGCTGCTGGAGGCGGCGGCGGAAGCCGGCATCCGCATCACCCTCCTCGACACCTGCTACCTGGCAGGTGGCTTCGGGCGGCCCGTCGAGGGCGTGCAGCGTCGCTTCACCGACGGCGACGCCGACCGGTGGGCGGCGCGCGTCGAGGTGCTGCGTCCCCGTCCGCACGCTCACATCGGTGCCGCGATCCACTCGGTCCGCGCCGTCCCGGCCGGCCAGATGGGCACCGTCGCGGGGTGGGCGCGCGACCGCGGCGCTCCGCTCCATGCCCACCTCTCCGAGCAGCGCGCGGAGAACGAGGACTGCGAGCGCGCCTGCGGATGCTCACCGGCGCGCCTCCTCGCCGACCTCGGCGTCCTGGGCGACCGCTCCACGGTCGTGCACGCGACCCATCTCTCGGGCGCCGACGTCAACCTGCTGGGGGCCGCCCTGACGAGCGTCTGCCTCTGCCCTACGACCGAACGCGACCTCGCCGACGGCATCGGGCCTGCCGGCCCTCTGCACGATGCGGGATGCCCGCTCTCCCTCGGCAGCGACGGCCATTTCGTCATCGACCTGCTCGAGGAGATGCGGGCGCTGGAGCTCGACGAGCGGCTGCGGACGGAGCGCCGCGGAACCTGGACCCCCTTCGAGCTGGTCGACTTCGCGACCCGCTCCGGTCACGTTTCCCTGGGGTGGGACGAGGCGGGCCGCCTCGCCCCGGGGTGCGTCGCCGACCTGGTCACCATCCGCCTCGACGGGTCCCGTCTCGCCGGGGTACCTCTCGAAGCGGTACCGTTCGCCGCCACCGCGGGCGACGTCAGTCAGGTGGTCGCGGGGGGACGAGACCTGGTGCGCGACGGCCGGCACCTGCTGCTGGCGGACTGCGACCGGGCACTGGCCGCCGCGGTCCGGCAAGCCTGGGAGGAGGCTCGGTGAGAGCGTTTTCGAGATCCGAGATGGGTGAGGAGAGGATGTGAGCGCGACGCTGTTCGACGGAATCGGCTCGCTGGTCACGAACGACACCGAGCTCGGGTCGGGGAGCCTCGGGCTTCGCGAGCGAGCCGCCCTGGTCGTGGACGACGGTCGGGTGGCCTGGGTCGGTGACGCCGGCGCGGCACCCGCCGCCGACGACCGTGTCGACGTCGGCGGCAGGGCGGTGCTTCCCGGCTGGGTCGACAGCCACGCGCACCTGGTGTTCGCGGGCGAGCGGTCGCGGGAGTTCGCGGCCCGGATGGCCGGGCAGGCGTACCACGCGGGCGGGATAAGGACGACCGTGGCGGCGACGCGCGCGGCGTCGGAGGACTCGCTGCGGGCGAACCTCCAGCAGCTGGTGAGGGAGTCGTTGCGGCAGGGGACGACGACGATCGAGACCAAGTCGGGCTACGGCCTCACCGTCGCCGACGAGGTCCGCGCGCTGACGATCGCCCGGGAGGTGACCGACGAGGTCACGTTCCTCGGAGCGCACGTGGTGCCGGAGGAGTACCAGGGCGACCCTGGCGCGTACGTCGCGCTCGTCGAGGGCGAGATGCTCGACGCCTGTGCGCCGCACGCCCGCTGGATCGACGTCTTCTGCGAGCGCGGCGCGTTCGACGGCACCGCGACGCGCGAGATCCTGCGGGCCGGCGCCGCTCGTGGACTCGGGCGCCGGGTCCACGCCAACCAGCTCGAGCACGGGCCCGGGGTGCAGATCGCGGTCGAGGTCGACGCGGCGTCGGCCGACCACTGCACGCACCTCGACGATGCCGATGTGGCTGCGCTCGCCGGCTCCCGGACCGTCGCCACGCTTCTTCCCGGCGCCGAGTTCTCGACCCGCCATGCCTACCCCGACGCGCGGCGCCTGCTCGACGGAGGAGCCACGGTCGCGCTGGCGACCGACTGCAACCCCGGAACCTCCTTCACCTCGAGTATGGCCTTCTGTATCGCCCTCGCCGTTCGCGAGATGCGGATGACCCCGGACGAGGCGGTCTGGTCGGCGACGGCGGGCGGAGCGCGGGCGCTGCGGCGGGACGATATCGGGCGCCTGTCGCCCGGGGCCCGCGCCGATCTCCAGGTCCTCGACGCGCCGAGCCACGTGCACCTCGCGTACCGGCCGGGGGTGCCGCTGACGTGGCAGGTCTGGCGGCGCGGCGTGCGCGTGTAGGGGCCCGCTCCATCCCGCAGAGCGAGCACCCGGAGGTGCACCAACGGGGCCTACCGGGCCGATTCAGGGCCCGGAGGTGCACCAATGGGGCTTACGCGGGCGGAGCACGATGGATTCGTGAGCGAGACCACGGACCAGAGGGCGACACGGGAGCGCCGGCGTCGACTGTTCGACGCCGTAGCTCCCGCCTACCGCGAGACACGTCAGGGATATCCGGAGCCGGTGGTGCGCTGGATCGTCGAGACCTCCGGGCTGGAGGAGGCAGCGTCGGTCCTCGAGGTCGGCTGCGGGACCGGGCTGCTGACGGCCGGGCTGGCCCGGTTCCCCCTCCACCTCACGGCGATCGACATCGGGCCCTCGATGATCGAGATCGCCCGTCGGGACGTGGGGGATGCCGGAGTCACGTTCGCCCTGTCGTCGTTCGAGGAGTTCGCCTCCCCTGAGGCCTCGTTCGACCTGATCGTGTCCGGGACCGCGGCCCACTGGATCGACCCCGAGATCCTCTGGGCCCGCTCCGCGTGGCTGCTCCGCCCCGGGGGCTGGCTGGCCATCGCGTCGGTGGGCGAGGTCTACGACGAGCCCTTCAAATCCGCCCTCAGGGATGCGTGGGTGCGCCGCAGCGCTGACGGCGGAGCCTGGGTCAGGAAGGCCGGGCCCACCCAGGCCGAGCGGATCGCCGCCTCCGGGCTCTTTGGCCCGGCGGTGACGACGACCCACCTGCGACCGGCGGACCTCAGTCCGGAACGGGTGATGAATCTCGAGCGCACCCGCGCCGTCTACCTCGACTACGACCCCGAGACCCGCGACTCTTTCGACGCCGAGCTGCGCGAGGCGCTCTCAGGACCCGGTGCGATATCCGCCACGATCAAGACCCAGGTGACGATGGCCAGGGTTCGTTCCCGTGCCGTCCCGCCTTTCGAGTGAGGGGTCCCCGACGCCAGGCTGATTCAGGCGGCGCCCCGGCGCGCGGCGATCTCCGCGACCGCGCCGAGCGCGCTGTCCATCTCCTCCTCGGTGTTGTAGTAGTGCGGGGAGAGGCGCACCAGCGGGTGGACCCCCCGCTCGTCGAACTGGTTGTCTTTGGGGTCGGTGAGGGAGACGTTGATCCCCCTCGCGCGGATCGCCGCCGCGAACGCGGATGCCGGCGTGCCCTCGAGTGAGGCGGTCACGATCGCGCAGCGGACCCGGCCGAGGTCATGCGTACGCACGCCCGGAATCGCGTCGAGACCTTCGCGAAGCCGCTCGCCCAGTGCCACGGCTCGCTCTGCGACCGCCTCCATGCCCACCTCGAGGGCCTGGTCGACAGCGCTGCCGAGCCCGAGGACCGTCGCGTAGCTGTGCTCCCAGGTCTCGAAGCGGCGCGCGCCGGCACGCCACTCGAATCCGGAGGCGCCGTCCCAGGTGGAGGCGGCGATCTCGTTCACGAACGGGTCGAGCCGGTCGAGGGCCGAGCTGCGCACGTAGAGGAACCCGGTGCCCCGCGGGCCGCGCAGGAACTTGCGCCCGGTTGCGGTGACCAGGTCGGCCCCCACGTCGTCGACGTCGAGCGGAAGCTGGCCGACGGTCTGTGTCGCGTCGAGCAGGTACAGCACACCGGCGGCCCGGGCCACCCGGCCGACCTCGACCGCCGGGTTGACGAGGCCGCCCGAGGTCGGGATGTGGCTCATCCCGATCAATTTCGTCCGCGCGTCGACGCGGTCCGCGAGCGCTCGTACGTCGAGCTGGCCGTCCCGGTCGTTGGGCACGACGTCGACCTCGATCCCACGGCGCTGCACCATCTGCAGATACGCGAGGACGTTCGAGCCGTACTCCGCGTGGCCGGTCAGGACGCGGTCCCCAGGCTGGAGGGGGATCGAATAGAACGCGGCGTTCCAGGCGTGCGAGGAGTTGTCGAAGAGCGCGATCTCGTCGCGCCGCGCACCGAGCAGTCGCGCCAGGGCGTGGTAGGTCTGCTCGATCGCCTCGCGGCGTTGATCCTCGGCCTCGTACCCGCCGATCTCGGCCTCGAGGCGGAGATGATCCGAGATCGCTCGCAGTGTGCGGTCGCTCAGCAGGCCGGCGCCGGCGTTGTTCAGGTGGATGCGGTGGGCGACTCCTGGCGTCTCACTGCGGATGCGTGTCAGGTCGAGCACGAGCGAAGCCTAGCGCGTCACGATCGACGCGACGCCAGGTCGGCCACCGACCGGAGCACCCCTGACCCTGGTCGGCGGCGTGGGACGCTCGGGCAGTAGCGTCGCTCCATGTACCCGGGTCGCCGGCTGACAGCGTCACCCGGCGCGCCGCTCGACCTTCCAGAGCGGCGGCCCGAGCCCGAGCGGGGTGGCCCGCCGGCCGTGTCCGGCCCGGCGAGGCCTGGAGGTGCCTTTGATGGCCAGGATGCCGATCGACCGGAGCGCGAGAATCGCCATCGTGGGAGCGGGCCCGGCCGGGCTCTCCACGGCGTGGTTTCTGGCCCGGGAGGGCTACACCGATGTCACAGTGCTCGAGAAGCTGGGCCAGGTCGGCGGGCTCTGCAAGAGCCTGACCGTCGACGGCATGAGCTATGACCTCGGCGCGAACTACCTCACCTGGGCCTACCAGGAGACGCTCGCCATCGCCAGGGAGGTGGGCGCGAAGACCTACCCGGAGAGGCCCTATACATCCATCGACGTGGCGCCCGACCGGCAGACCTTCGGGTACCGACCCCTGACGGACGCCGTGCTGTACAACCCGTACACGGGCGAGAAGGTGCCGCTCCTCAGCTTCCTGGTCGCGGCGGCGCGGTACCTGGCGGTCCGTGCCCGGCTGAGCAGTGTCATCGACCGCCCCGACTATCTCGACCGGATCCACGAACACCCCGAGCTCTGCGTGTCGTTCAAGGACTGGCTGATGGCGAACGGCGTGGTCGACCTGGCCACGCTCTTCGAGTTCCCGATCACGATCATGGGATACGGACAGCTGGACGACATCGCCACTCCGTACGCGCTGCGGTACATGTCACTGCGTACGTTTCTGCCGATGGTCTTCGGCCGGCCGCCGATCAGCTGGATCGTGGGGAGCTGGCCGCGCCGGTTCACAGAAGGATTCCAGCGGCTGTGGGAACGCGTCTCCTGGGGGGTGGACGTCCGGCTCAACGTGGACATCACGCAGATCTCCCGGGAGTCGAATCGGGTCGTCATCCGCATGAAGTATCCCGAGCAGCACCTGAACACGGTCAGGCGCGTCTCGATGATCGAGAACTACGACTATCTGGTGCTTGCCTGCCCGCTGACGCCGGACGTCCTCCACGAGCTTCGCCTGAGCCCGACGCCCGCCGAACAGAAGATCACCGAGGCGATCCGCTACAACCCGTACTGCATGACGACGTACTGGATCGACGGGATGCAGATGCCGGAGCCGATCGCACCGATTCTTCCGCTGCCGAAGCCGGGCACGCCGGCGGCGGTCGCCCGCCAGTTCCAGGACCGGGGCAACATGTTCACGCAGTTCTACACGCAGCGGGTGGGGCAGCAGAGCGAACGGGACGTCATCGACGAGGTCAAGTCCCTGACCGAGCTGCTCGGCGGCACGATCGACGAGACGCACGGGCGGTGGCACACGTTCGACGAGTTCACCTACTTCCAGCACTTCACCACCGAGCAGATCAGGAACGGCATCTATGCCGACCTGGCGGCCATGCAGGGTGGAGAGCGGACGTTCTACGCGGGCGGGGCGACAGACTTCGAGCTCGTCGAGCCGATCGTGAGGCATTCGAAACACCTCGTCGCCAAGCACTTCGCGGGGAAGGCGAGCTGAGGCCCTGGGGTCTTTTCCGACCGCGCTTCTGGGGCCCCGCTCACGCGTGGAGTGACGTCAATCGGTGACCGTGTGCACGATCCAGACGTTCGGTTCCCAGTAGACTGCCCGAGTCTTTCGCGTGGTCGATCTCGACCGTCGCCAGCCCGCCCGGGAAGGTGTACCGCCCGTCGCCGGGATACGCGATGCCCGTCCAGTCCTCCCACTCGGCGACGGTGCCGGTGATCCGCATCGAGTGGGGGATCGCCTTCTGGATCCGCCCGCCCCGGCGGGTGTGGGTCCGGATCCAGGGGTCGAACGGCTCGCCGTCGTCGCGCCTCCACCGGACGTACTCCTCGATCGGGGTGATCGGATACCGCTCCTTGAGGCTGGGACGGACCGGCGCGATGAGGTGGACCAGATGCGCCTGACGGGCCGTGCCGGCCATCACGTCGAGCACGCGGTCGGCGAGGCCGCCGCCCTGGAAGCGCGGTCTCACCTCTGCCGCCATCGCACACAACGCGGTCGGCGCCCGGCCTGCCTCCCACGCCCAAAGGGCGGCGTCCATGGTCGCGTCGATCCCCTCGCCGAGGCCGTCGGCCGTCCCGTCCCATTCGCACGGGATCGTGTGGCCCTCGGCGATCACCTCCTGGCGCTCGTCGTCGTAGAGAACGAACTGGAATTCGGGGAAGTCGTCGAACAGGCGACCCCAGTGGCGGTTGAGGCCGTCGCCGTGCAGGTTGTACTCGGGCCAGATCTCGCGCGTGATCGCCTCGGTGCCCTCCCACAGCTCCGGGCGCTCCGAGTAGCGGATGACCTGCATGCCGTTCACCTCTGCTCCGATTCCTTCGCCCGCACCCGTCATCGACGCGACGCCTTGGCCGGCGAGGCGGCCATCATAGTGGAGCGCGACAGTGTCCAAACTCGATCCGAAAGACCCACACCGGCGGCACGGGACCTGACCGTGCGAGATCCGCTGCTGGTTCGCATCGAGTGGGCCGAGCTGCAGGGGTCGCGTCCGCGCGCGGCCGGGTGCAACGCCCGGCTGGGCCCGCACGGCGCGATGGTCCGCGTCCCCCTGGCTCGTCTCTCGCTCGACGACGGCACCTCGGGGTTCGGCCTCGCCCGCCCCACCCGCGCCGAGGCTCAGGACCTGGTCGGGTCGCCGCTCTCGGCGCTGTTCTCGACCGGGGAGGGAGCGACTTCGCGTGGGCTGCCGGTCGACATCCCCCTCTGGGATCTGGTCTCCCGCCGCGAGGGCGTGCCCACCTACGCGATGGCGGCGCGGGTGACCGGGCAGTCGGTGGGCGGTCCTGTCCGGCCGCGGTGCTACGACACGAGCCTCTACTTCGACGATCTTCAGGTCGAGGACGATCGCCAGGCGGCCGCGCTCATCGCAGAGGAGGCGCTGGAGGGGCGCGCCCGCGGTCACCGCCACTTCAAGATCAAGGTCGGACGGGGCGCGCGGCACATGGAGCTGGATCGGGGGACACGCCGGGACGTCGCCGTGGTCCAGGCCATCCGGGAGGCGGTCGGCACGGAGGCGGAGCTGATGATCGACGCCAACGACGGGTACAACCTGAACCTGACCAAGCATGTCCTCGAGGCGCTTGCGGGGTGCCGGCTCTACTGGATCGAGGAGGCGTTCCACGAAGACCCCGTGCTCTACGCCGACCTGCGGGGGTGGCTGGGCGAACGGGGCCTTCGCACGCTGATCGCTGATGGTGAAGGCCGGGCCGCGCCGTCGATTATCGAGTGGGCGGAGCGCGGCCTGATCGACGTGGTCCAGTTCGACATCCTGGGCCACGGGTTCACCCGCTGGCTCGCGACCGGACGGCGCCTGGACGGCCGAGTCGTAGGTTCGGCGCCACACCACTACGGCCTGCACCTCGGGAACTTCGTCGCGGCCCACCTGTCGGCGGCCCTGGAGAATTTCGCGTTCGTCGAGTGGGACGAGGCGTCCACACCGGGCATCGACGATGCCGGGTACCGCGTCGAGGCCGGCCGGGTGCACGTTCCCGACGCACCCGGATTCGGTCTCGACCTTGACGACTCCGCGTTCGCCGCCGCGGTGGACGAACGGGGTTTCACCGCCTCCTGAGGGGGCCGCGCCGACCAGGCCGGTCGGTGCGCACGAAGCGCGCACGTGACCACCCGCTGGCGGACGATGGAGGTGGAGTGACGCGATGCCTGGCATGAACACCGGCCACCAGGCCACCAACGCCGGCATCGTCGCGGCCTTCCACAGCACGCTGGCCACGGAGCTGCTGATCGCGATCGCGGTCCTGGTGGCGCTGAGCCTGGCGTGGACGCTCGTTCGGTCGACCATGAACGGCGGGCACGGCCGGTCGCCGGCGGACCGGGTGGCGGACCCCGAGCCCGTCGCCCGCCGCTTCGTTCGAATCGCGTTCGGGATCCTCTGGCTCTTCGACGGAATTCTCCAGGCCCAGCCCGAGATGCCGGTGGGCCTGCCCTCCCAGGTCATCGCGCCCACCGCAGCCTTGTCCCCGGTCTGGCTGCAACACCTGGTGAACTGGGGAGAGCTGGTCTGGAACGAGCATCCCGCCGAAGCCGCCGCATCGGCGGTCTGGATTCAGGTCGGGATCGGTCTCTGGCTGCTGGTGGCCCCTCGTGGCCGCTGGTCGCAGGCGGGTGGCCTGGCGAGCGCCGGCTGGGGCCTTGCGGTCTGGATCTTCGGTGAGAGCCTGGGCGGCATCCTGGCGCCGGGCGTCAGCTGGCTCACCGGAGCCCCGGGTGCGGTGCTGTTCTACGTGTGGGCGGGAGTCCTGGTCGCACTGCCTGACCGCGTTTGGGCCGGCGCGTGCCTGGGCCGCACGATCCTGCGGCTGATGGGCCTCCTTTTCCTCGCCCTGGCGATCGTGCAGGCCCTGCCGTCGACGGGCTTCTGGCGGGGCGAGGGCGGCAGCCTCAGCACCATGGTGCGGCAGATGGCGCAGACTCCGCAGCCTCGGTTCCTGGCCGGCGTGCTCTCGGATTTCGCCGGGTTCACGGCTTCGCACGCGGTGGCGGTCAATCTGGTGACGGTGGTCGCGCTGGCGGCGATCGGGCTGGCGTTCCTTTCCGGGCGCAGCCGTCTCGTTCTTCCCGCGATCCTGACCGCCCTGGTGCTCGGCGTCGCCGACTGGGTCCTGGTCCAGGACCTGGGGTTCCTCGGCGGGACCGGCACCGACCCGAACAGCGCGATTCCGATGGCCGTCATCTATGTGGGTGGCTTCGTCGCGATCCGCCGGGCACCCGCGTCGGAAGTGCCCTTCCGCCCACCCGTGATGCGATGGGGCGACCTCAGCACCAGCTATCTGCTGCGCGTGTTCGCGACCGCGGGTGCGGTCGCGATCACCCTCCTGGGCGTGGTCCCGATGCTGGCGAGCGCGGTCGAGATCGTGGCGGGCGAGCGCTGAGGACCGAAGGGGCCGGGGTGCCTCCGCGGCTCCATCCTCGGAGGGCGCGGGGTTAGGATCAGCCAGACATGAGGGAGGTTGCGCCCGGCGCTCACGGCTGATGCTGACCTCGATCCTCCGCTATCCCGCGTACCGCTGGCTCTGGCTCAGCAACCTGGCGGGCTCCGCCGGGCGCTGGTCTCTGGTCCTGATCCTGGGCGTCCAGGTGCTGGAGCTCACACACTCCTCGTTCTGGGTGGGGGCTGCGCTGTTCGCGACCCAGGGTCCGGTCATCCTGCTGGCTCCGCTGTCGGGCGTGCTGGCGGACCGCTTCGACCGGCGCACGCTCAACGCCGCCTCCACCGCGCTCTCGGCCGTGGCCACCGAAGCGTTCGCGCTGCTCTCCCTGAGCGGACACCTGACGCTCCCGGTGACGATGCTGCTCGCGACCCTCTACGGCGTCTCCTTCGTACTCCAGATGACGCTGCGGAGCACGCTCGTGCCGAGCCTGGTCGCGCCTCACGATCTCCTCAACGCGGTCTCGCTCTCGCAGGTCGGGACACAGGGGGCGGAGTTCATCGGGCCCGCTCTCACGACGCCTTTCTTGGTGGCGGGCGGCCCGGCCATGGCCTGGACCGTGTGCGCCGTCCTGTACACCGCCGCCACGCTCCTGATCCTTCCCATCGGGCCCGCCCGAGCGATGCCCGCGGGTGCCGCCCGCCGGCCGACGCGGATGCTCGACTCGTTCCGCTACTTCGGCGTCCGGCCGCTGGCGCTGACCGCGATCTGCGCGGTCGCCCTGCACTGCGCGCTGACCATGGCGTACCAGGGCATGCTGCCCATGTTCGTCAGCAACGATCTCAACGCCGCCAGCTCGAGCTACGGCGCGCTCCTCACCTCGATCGGGTTGGGGGCGGTGGTCGGCAGCCTGCTGCTGGCAGGCCTGGCGACCGGGCGCCACCGCGCCCTGATCTTCCTCGTCAGCCTGTTGGGGAGCGGCCTCTTCCTGAGTGCGATGGCCGTCGCGCGGGACAACCTGGTGGCGATCGGCCTGGGCTTCTTCGTGGGGGGCACGCAGGCCGTCTTCATGTCGATGGCGCTGGCTCTGATCCAATCCTCGGTCGAGGACAGCTTCCGGGGCCGGGCCACCAGCGTCTTCCAGCTCATCACGCTGACGCCGATGGCGCTGATCGGCTGGGGGATGGGGGGGCTCGCGGACGTGGTCGAGCCGCGCCCGGTGATGGTGGTGAGCGGGCTCTGTTTCGTGGTCGCGATGGCGCTCTTCGCGGCCCTCTCCCCATGGCTGCGGCGGCTGTTCCGGGCCGATGGTTGGGAGGTCGCACCGGGCGGGCCCGCGCCGGAAGTTGCGGCACAGGCCTGAAGCGCCGCGCTCTCACCCGACACCTGGAGGTACGCAGCGTGCACAACGTCGAGATTCTTCTGGAGCGCAATGCCCGACTCGCCTCCGGAGAAGCGCCGGATGCGGCCCGCCAGCCGATCCGCGGCGGGCTGCTGCTCACCTGCGTGGACCCCAGGGTCGACCCCGCACACGTGCTGGGCCTCGGCGCGAACGAGCTGGCGGTGCTCCGCAACCCCGGCGGCCGGGTCACGCCGGCCCTTCTGGAGAGCCTCGAAGTGCTCGCTCACGTGGGCTTCGCACGACCCGGAGTGAGGCCGGAGCTGGTGGTCATGCACCACACCGACTGCGGTCTTTCGCATCTGGGACCGGAATACCGCGGGCTGCTCGCCTCCTATCTCGGGATCGACGAGAGCGAGCTCGAGGCGCGTCAGGTCGGCGATCCGGTGGCCTCGGTCCGGTTCGACGTCGGGCTCCTGGCCTCGAGCCGCCTTCCTCGCACGTATCTCGTCTCCGGCCTCGCGTATGACGTCTCGCAGAGGACGGTGACCCTGGTGGTGCCGCCTACCGAGGTCGGAGGTTCCCACCAGTCCGCATGAACGTGGAGGGAGGGGTATGCGAGTGACGTCGGTGGTGGCGACGGCGAGGGCTGCCCCGCGGAAGCGACCGGTCCGGGACGCCCTGCAGACGCTCGACACCGACGGAGCCTGCCGGGTTCGAGTCGAAACCTCGGACGGCGTCTGCGGACAGTCCGCCATCGGCTTCGGCCGGCTGCCCGCGGCCCCCGAGGTCCTGGCCGCGCTCATCAACGGCGAGCTCGCTCCGGCGGTCGTGGGCAGCGATCCCGCCCTGGTGCGAGGCATCCGCGACCACCTGTGGCGCCTCACCGACTACCACGGGTCGACCGGCCTCGCCTTGCTCGGCATCGCCGCCATCGACATCGCGCTCTGGGACGTCCTGGGTCGAGCCGCGGGCCAGCCCGTGTGGCGGCTGCTTGGGGGCGCCCGCGACCGCGTGCCGGCGTACGCCATGGTCGGCTGGCTCGACTACGACCTGGAGGAGCTGGCCGAGACGTGCCGCCGGGCGATGGCGCAGGGCTTTCGGGGCGTGAAGGTGAAGGTAGGGGCGCCGACGCTCGAGGAGGACCTGCAGCGTCTCCAGGCGGTGCGGGAGGCGATCGGCGAGCGGGCGCTTCTGATGGTCGACGCGAACCAGGTGTTCACCGCCAAGGAGGCCCTGCGACGCGGCCGTGCCTACGAAGACGTCGGCTGTCATTGGTTCGAGGAGCCGGTCCCGGCCGACGACGAGGAGGGGCTGGCTTTTCTCGCGCGGCGCCTCACGATCCCGATCGCGGCCGGCGAGAACGTGTACGGGCGGCGCAGCTTCCGGCGCCTGTTCGAGAAGCGCGCGCTCGACATCGTCCAGCCCGACCTCCGCCGGGCCGGCGGTCTCACCGAGTGCCTCGAGGTCGGCGTGATTGCCGATGCGTTCGGGATCGCTTACGCGTCCCACGGGGGTGGCGCCCACCTGCACGTGCTGGGGGCGCTGTCGAACGCGGTCTTCCTGGAGAGCGGGCTGCTGCCGGAAGGTGAGCACCTGGTGGACGGCTGCCGGTTGCTTCCCGAGGAGCCGGGGATCGGGCCGGTTCCCCTAGTCCCCCAGGGTAGTGTCAGAGTGTCCACACTCCGACGCTATCGGGCGCCGGGTAGGGTCAGAGTGTCCGCACTCTGGCGCTGATATGGTGCACCCGCTTGTCAAGTCGGTAGTTCGTGGGCATGGGTGATCGCCGGCGGCAGCGGGCCGGATAGAGGTGTCGATAGGGGGAGGTCGAGGGGTCGGAGTGCCGAGCACGTCATCGGCGGTGCCAGTCTGAAATGCGGGGGTTGGTTACCCCAGGGCCCTGTTTCCTGCTGCCAGCTTGCGCGGGTCTACCGATCGGGCGTGGCCCGGCGGGGGCTGCCCATAGCGCCGTCGCGCGTGCTGGCCGCTTCGCGGCCCGGCACCCCGACCTCGCGGCCGGACGCGTGGTGCGGAAAGGTGTGGTCAGGGAGCGATGGCGGCAGCCCACAGGAAGCAGGACAGCTCACGGGCACAGGCCACGGCGATCACGTTGTTGGGCTTGCCCCGCGAGCGCATCCGTGTGTAGACACGATGGACCCGGTACTGGGCTCGGTTGGCGATCTGAAGGATGTGATCGGGCTGGCCTTGCTGCCGGCTGGCCAGCCTCTCTCCGATGCGAGGTGGGCGAGCGTACTGCCAGGCGGCCTCGATCAGCAAGCGGCGGGCGAGGCCGGAGCCGGTCTTGGTGATCGAGCCCTGGTGGTCGGATTCCCCGGACTGGGAACGTGATGGGGTCAGCCCCAGCCAGCAACCCAGTCGGGTAGCTCTCTGGAACCGGGCCCAGTCGGCACTGAGCTCCAAGTGGATGCTGAGGGCGGTGAGCGTATCCACCCCACGGAAGCAGCGCAAGCGAACAACCGTCGGCCAGTACGGCTTCTCCAGCGCCAGCAGGGAGATGCGTTCGGCCAGTGCGGCCTTGCGACTGGTGAGCCCGTCGGTGGCGGCCATCAGGTCGGCATAGACAAGCTCGCTGATCGGGTCGGGGAACTGCTGGCTGACCAGCCAGCGCCGGTGCCTCTGGGTCCAGGTGGTTGGCTTGGGGTAGATGAGGCCGTAGCGCAAGAGCATCTTCGACAGCCGGTGACGGGCGGTCATCAGATCGCGACGGCAGCGGTCATGGGCACGGGTCAGATCGCGCGCCCCCTCGACCTGGAGCGAGGGAACCTTCACCGGCGTCAGCGAGCCCGCCATCAGACAACGGGCGAGTAGCTCGGCGTCCTTGCGATCGCTCTTGACCCGGTCCGCCGGTCCGCGCGGGGTCTTGCCCGGGGCGATCACGTCGACCCGGATCCCCGCCTCCGTCGCCGCCCGATAGAGTCCGAACCCGGTCGGCCCCGCCTCATAGCAGGCCCATACCGGACTGGGCAGCGACCCCAGCCAGGTGATGGGGGCCAACAACCCCTCACCGAACCGAACCCTGGTCAGCTCTCCCGTCATCACGTCGACCGCCGCCGCGTGCGTCGAGCGAGCGTGGACATCCAGCCCCACAAATGTCACAGTTCCAGTCATGGCCGGGCCTCCTCATCACCCTTGGGGTCAGCCGGAGCTTTGCTCTCCGGTCAGACAAATCCCCGCGAGGAGTGTCCGGCCTCTCAGCCCGGCAGGCGACCCCTGGTTAGGGCTGCCCGCCCCATAGGGTCTACCCGGCGTCCGGTCGGGTGAAGGTCATTCCGGTTTGAGCCAGCGTTCGCACCAGGCTCGAACCCGAGCCAGGACGTCTCGCTGGTGACCCAGCTCGCCGATGCCGTGCGGTTCCCGTGGATAGGTGACCAGCTCGACCGGAACACCGTTCGCCCGAAGAGCGCGCGAGAACGCGATCGCCTGGGAGACCGGCACACGCTCGTCCTTCTGGCCATGAAGAATCAGGGTCGGGGTCGTGACCCTGGTCGCGTGCCGGAGGGGCGAGCGCTCGGCGCCTTCCCGCCTGGCTCCGGTCTCCCAGGGAGGCCCACCCGCGAGCTCCGCCTCGAAGCGTCCGAGATCGCTGGTCACGCTCATCATGTCCCAATCCACCGGGCCGGCACCTACGACGGCGGCCCTGAACCGGTGCGTCTGCGTCACCGCCGCGGCGGCGAGGAACCCGCCCTGGCTCCAACCGGCGACGGCGAGGCGCCCCGGATCGGCGATCCCCCGCTCGACGGCCGCGTCCACCATCGAGAGCACATCCGAGAGCTCGACGCCCCCGACGCCCCCTGCCGCCGCCCGGGCGAAATCGTGCCCGTGCCCGAGGCCGCCCCGGTAGTTCGGGAGGAGCGCGACGTACCCGGCGCCGGCAAGCCAGGTGCCCCACGCGTGCCATCCCAGCTCCAGCCCGGGGACGCTCCTCCCGTAGGGTCCGCCGTGGGGAAGGACGACGGCGGGGAGCGGTCCGCGGGTGGCGCCCGGCGGCCGGATCAGGACGCCGTCCAGCGCGACGCCGTCGGGTGCCGTCCAGCTGAACTCCTCCCCGACGCCGAGTCGCAGGCCTTCGAGGTGGGCGCCGTGGTCGCTGAGCCGGACCAGCTTGCCGGGGGAGCCCGCGTACACCTCCGCCGGCCGGTCGCGACTGGCCTCGATCACTGCCAACCGCTCACCCGCCGCGTGGCAGGTCCCCAGGGCACTCCGTGTCTCGTGAAGGACGCTCCAGCGGTCGCCACCGGCGGGATTCCGCAACTCGACGCGCGTCGTGAGACCATCGGCGACCATGACGGCGACCGCGGTGGGCAGCGGTGTGCAATCGAGGCTGAACGAGCAGCGAGGCTCTTCCCGTGCGGTGCCAATGACGCGTAGATCACCACCCTGCGGCGTCGTGGACCACACCGTGGCACCCGAGGTGATGAGTCCCGGGTCGTGCCCCGCGGTGAACACGAGCCGGTCCGGGGTCGGCCAGCCGAGCCCCCCCGGATCACCGCGGTACACGGTTCGCAGGTCATGGCCATCCGGCCGCAGCACGACGACCTGGGCGTCGAACCGCGTATCGAGCTCCGGACTCGACCGCACGACGCAGCCGAGCCACTCCCCGTCTGGAGACCAGACGACCTCGGTGACGTGGACGTCGCCCGTCAGGGGTCCCGTGGTCTCGCCAGTGGTCACCTCGACCACGCGTAGTCGCTGATAGCGCCACCCTTCCCCGTAGACGTCGGCGTCATCCCGCTCTCGCTCCCGCCGCTCGTCTTCGTCGGTCGGGTCATCGGGCGCCAGGAACGCGATCCGGCCACCGTCCGGTGACCAGGCGAAGCCCGCCACCGCCCGCTTGCGCACGACGAGCGGCCTTGCCTCGCCACCGTCGACGTCCATGACATAGAGTCCCGCCGTCCCCCGCTCGGCACGGTCGGACAGAAATGCGAGCTGCCGCCCATCCGGCGACCAGCGCGGTTCACGGTCCTCCCCGCCCCAGGTCCAGCGCCGGCCCGGTCGCGTGCCATCGATAGGGCCGACCCAGATATCGCTCTCCGGATGCTCCCCGTCTTTGCCGTATCGCTCCGCCACCCAGGCGACCGAGCCCGCGTCGGAAGAGAGCCGCACGTCGACCGGGTGCCACTCCGACGTCATCTGCTCCACCGTCACGTGCTCCACCCGCTTTCTCCTTTCACACCGAACGGACCTCGAGAGCTACCCATGAGACGCGCCGTGGCGGAGGGTGTTGACGTCAGGCCGGCAACAGGGACCCCCCGGAGGTGCACCAGCGGGGCCTATCCGGCGGGATTGACCCCCGGAGGTGCACCAGCGGGGCTGTCCGGCACTCAGAACGTGTCGACGGCGGGCGTGATCTCCGCGTTCGAGCCGTCGGGCATGGTCCCCGGCCGGACGCCGACGTATTCGCCGGAGATCCGTCCTCCGGTGATCGTCAACTTGAGAAAGCCGTAGCGGCTGGAATCGCCGAACTCGAAAACGACCCCGGGCACCATCTGCGTCTGAGGAGTGGCGTCGGAGGCCAGCTCGTGCAGGTTGTGATAGCCGCCGTTTCCGGAGACGATGTAGGGAATCTGACGCTGGCCCAGCGTCCGGGTGAACCGCTGGTAATCGTGGACGTGGCCGGACAGGACCAGGTCCGGGGTGCGGCCGGACGCCGTGAAGGCCTGGTCGAGGGCCTCGCCCATCTCCTGGCTCCCGCCGTGGTGGGCGTCGATCGAGTAGGGAGGATGGTGCAGCCCGACGATCACCGGCTTGCCCTTGTCGGCGGCGCCCAGCTCCTGGGTGAGTCGCGTCAGCTGCTCCGCCTCCAGATGCCCGCCGGACGGGACGTTGGTATAGACGGAGATGATCGTCGCCGCCTCCAGCTCCAGCGTCCACTCGCAGTAGGGGAGCGTCTGCGTGTGCCGTCCGAACTCGAACTGCTGATCGACGCTGGGGACGTGCGGGGCGCTGTCGCAGAAGTTCGTCATGAACCCCGAGAGTGAGGTGTCGCCCGGGAGCGGGTCGCCGTCGTGGTTGCCGGGGAAGGCGACGATCGGACGGGCCAGCTTCGCGTACGGCTCATAGAACTGGTCCATATAGTCGGATTCCTGGCCGTTGAAGTACACGACGTCGCCGAGGATCAGCACGAACGCCGCCTCGGCCTGTCGCTGCTCCATCGCCACGCTCACCGCGTTCTGGGGTGATGGCGCCTTCACGCCGCCGACGTCGCCCAGGACGAAGAAGCTGATCGACGCTCCAGGATCGGCGATTCCCAGGTCGGCCGGCGTCACCCGGCCCGGGCGGTAGGGCGTTGGCAGCGGCTGGATCCCTACCTTCGGACTCGGCTTCTGCAGCTGTTCGCGAGCGCTGACGTTTCCCAGGCCGACCTGGCGGTCCATGTTCACGACCTCCCTTCTCGGGTGTTACGACGGTGGCTCGGTCTGCGGGAAGTAGGTCTCGAAACCACCCTCCGCAGGCGGTGGTGACGTGTTGACGGCAGGCTACCCGACCGGGTGCTCGCGCGCATCGGGAATTTCCGGAAATGTCCCAGCGAGCGCCGCCCCGGATCGTGATACGAAAAGGGCGGTGGCAGAGTGGAGGGTGATCGCGGTAGCGCTGGCCCGCCGCGTGATCGAACGCGGACCGGCGACGCGTGGGGTGCGCGTTCGCGATACTGGTAGGCGCGGTCGCCGCGATCTCAGCATGCACACCGGCGGCCTAGGGGGCGCTTCGTTTTGATCGACCAGGTCGACGCCAACCTCAAGGCCTGGGCGCAGAACGTGGCGGGCCAGGTCGAGGTGTCGCTGGGACCCCCGGCGACCCGGACCGGGACGGGCGTCAACCTCTACCTGCTCGGCATGCAGGGCCGGCCACCTCTGCGGGGCGGCCAGGGGCCACCGCCGATCCAGGTCGGGCTCCGCTACCTCGTCACGACCTGGTCGGACGCCCCCGAGCAGGCTCACCGCCTGCTGGGTCAGCTGGTGCTCGCCGCGATCGCCGATCCCGACCTCGATGTCGATCTGGATGCCTTGCCGGCGAGCGTCTGGCCCCCGTTCGGGGTGCCCCCGCAGCCGGCGTTCGTCGTCGTCACCGTGCTGCGACAGGAGCGGCCGGTGCCGGCGACCAAGCTGGTGCGGGACCTCTCCGTGAGGTGGTCCCCGATGACGGCGCTGGCCGGCACCGTCCTCGGCCCGGCCGACACCGCCCTGGCGGACGCGACCGTCGAGCTCCCCGCCCTCGGTCTGGCGACCGAGACCGACTGGCAAGGTCAGTTCCAGTTCGCGCGGGTGCCCGCGGGCCCGGGGGTCAAACACCTGGTCGTCCGGGCGCGAGGGCTCGAGCTCGCGGTCGACGTCGCGCAGACGGCAGAACCGGTCACGATCCGATTCACCCCACTGGAGGGCTGACATGGCCAATTACAGCTGGCCCGGCGTCTACGTCGAGGAGATCGCCGGCGGTCTCCGACCGATCACGCCGGTGGGCACCAGCACGCCGGCGTTCGTCGGCGTGGCGCCGAAGGGCGACGCCCACGTCAACGAGGCGTTCGGGGTCAACAACTGGTCGCAGTTCATGCGCGAGTTCGTGCCTCCGTCGGGCAGCATCACGAGCACTCCGCTGTCGCACGCGGTCTTCGGGTTCTTCCTGAACGGTGGCGCCCGCTGCTACGTGGTCAACGTGGGCCCGAACAACCCGATCACCGGGACCGGCCGCGACCGCGCCGGCCTGCAGGTCCTGGAACAGCTCGACAACATCAGCATCGTCGCCGCACCGGGGTACGTCGACGCGCCTTCGTACGAGGCCCTGCTGTCCCACTGCGAGCTGCTGAAGGATCGCGTGGCCATCCTCGACCCCCCTGAGCAGGTCACCGATGTCGACGACCTGACCAAGGTCATGGTGCCCCCCAAGGCCACGGACAGCGGTGCGGGCGGGGGCGGAGCCCCTAGCCGGGGCCGAGGGGAACCTGCGACCCCGGGTCTCGCCGGGTGGCTTCGGCACGTTCTACTTCCCGTGGATCCGGGTCCAGGACCCTCTCGGCGGCGCCCTCGCCTATGTGCCGCCTTCCGGCCACATGGCAGGCATCTGGGCCCGGTCGGACACCACGCGCGGCGTCCACAAGGCGCCCGCCAACGAGGTCGTGCGGGGTGCGCTGGATCTCAGCTACGCGGTCACCAACGCCGAACAGGGCGAGCTGAACGGCGCCGGCGTCAACTGCATCCGGTTCTTCGATCGGGACGGCATCCTGGTCTGGGGCGCGCGCACGCTCGACGAGGAGAGCAGCGAGTGGCGCTATCTGAACCTGCGCCGGCTGTTCATCATGATCGAGCAGTCGATCGCCCGCAGCACCCGCTGGCTGGTGTTCGAGCCCAACGAGCGCTCGACCTGGAAGAACGTCATCCGCGACTGCACCGCGTTTCTGACCCACCTCTGGCGTGACGGCGCGCTCGTCGGCCGCACGCCGCAGGAGGCGTTTTTCGTCCAGTGCGACGAGGAGACGAATCCGCAGGAATCGATCGACCTCGGAATGCTGGTGACCGTCATCGGGGTGGCGGCGGTCAAGCCGGCCGAGTTCATCGTGTTCCGCCTGCAGCAGTGGGAAGGCGCGTCGGCGATCGCGGCGGTCGCCTAGGCCCAAAAGGAGGGAACCAGCGACATGGCGCAGCAACCACCAGGCCCTCCCCCCGCCGCCGGCGGGGGCGCCCAGCCCGGAGTCAGGGTCGATCCGTTTCGGGGCTACAACTTCAAGCTCGAGATCCAGGGCGTGACGGAGGGTCACTTCACCGACTGCACGGGGATGGGCGTGCGGGTCGGCGTGCTCACCTACCGGGAGGGGGGAACGTCCGCGATCACGCGCAAGCTCCCGGGTCAGGTCGAGTACGCGGATGTGACGCTCAGCTACGGCGTGACGGTCTCCCGGCAGCTCTGGGACTGGCTGATGAGCGCCGTCGAAGGCACGGTGCAGCGGAAGAACGTGTCGGTGGTCCTGCTGGATCCCGACGGCGTGACCGAGGTTCTACGCTGGGACCTGATCGACGCCTGGCCCTGCTGCTGGCGGGGCGCCCCGCTCGACGCGCTGAGCCGGCAGATCGCGGTCGAGTCTCTGACCCTGGCGGTGGAAAGCGTCCAGCGAGCGACCTAGCGGTGCCTTCCTCCGCGGCCCGTGTGCGTCGCCGGCTCGCGAGCGCGCTCCGGAGCCTCGCCGAGCGCCTGTCCCCGTCCGAGCCCGCGCCTCGAACCGGACGGCCGGACGGACCGCGGGTCGCCGGGCCGCCCGCCGATTGGCTGGCGCGCGTGCGCCGTGGGGCACCGCAGCTCCTCCAACCGGGGCGTCGAGCGGTCGAGGCGGTCGACGCCAGGCCGGCTGGACCGGAGTCGGGCCCTGATCTGCCGGGCACTTCGGTTGCACCCGTCACCACCTCGCCCCAGGCCCCTCTGCCTCGGAGCTCGCGCGGAGCGTCAGCGAGCCCTGGTCATCCCGGTCGTGACGCAGCGTCCGCCCCGGGCCGGCGGATGGGCGCGCCACCGCGGGAGCCGTCCGTCACCGCGCGGGCGGATTGGAAGGGATGGGAGTCCGGTGAGGGGTCCGGGTTCCGTCGCGCTGGACCCTGGAATGCGTCGCCGGGCCCGCGCCATCCGGCGGCTTCGCCATCCGGCCTGGCTTGGCCATCCGTCAGGGCGCGGAGCGAGCCCCCGCGGTGGGCGGCAGCCGGCGAGCGGCCACTTCCACAGACAGAGGCGCCGGTCGGATCCGTACCTCGGGCACCTCTCAGGCCGGCGCCCTGGCCCGTCGACTCTGAACCCGCACGCATCTCCACACCGTCGGAAGGGACGCCGTCCCCCTCCTTCGAACCTATCCCACCCCGGGAGCGCAGCAGGGAGCTCGAGGCGGTCACTGCCTCTGAAACCTGGCCCCGGCCGGCCCAGACCACCTGGCCGGCAACGGCGCGGCCCGGCAAGGCGCAGCCACTGAGCGTCGTCGATCTGCCCCATCGCTGGCCGGACCTTCCCGATCGCGAGCTGCCGGATGACGACCTTGGGCGCATCGCGACGCGAGCCATATTCCGGTTGGACGAGCACGAGCGCCGCCTCGACAGGGAGCAGCACGGCTGATGGAGCGTGTCGCCTTCCTGGTCGAGTCCACCGGCGAGCGTATCGGGGCCCTGCTCAACCCGGAGTCGCTGGTGGTGCGGCGGCAGGCCGGGCTCAGCACCAGGCGGTCCGCCTGGGGCCGGCTCTCCGGCGCCGGACTGTCGGACGATCCCCTGCTCTACACGGGCGGGGGCCGGACGGAGCTCGACCTGCCACCTGCTGTTCGACGTCGAGCTCGCCGATCCCGCCTCGCCGGCATCCGACGTCCGGGAGCTGACGGCCCCGCTCTGGAACCTCGCCGAGAACCCCGCGGAGGGGGCCGGCGCAAGCGGCGGCCCCGCCGTCGTGCGGTTCGTCTGGGCCAAGTCCTGGAACGTCCGCGGCGTCATCAGCGCTGTCGCCGAGCGCCTGGAGCGGTTCACGTCCGCCGGCGCCGCGCGACGTTCCTGGTTGACGCTGCGGCTGCTGCGCGTCGCGGAGCGACCCGCCACGCCGGCTTCCGACGCCCCGGTCCTCCCCCCGGACGTGCAGCAGGCGGCGGCCCAGGCGCCGGCGGCAGGCGTGGCGGTTCACCAGGTCATCGGCGCCGGCGGCGCCGCGGGCGGCGGGGAGTCCCTGTACGACCTCGCCTACTCCTATTACGGCAACCCTGGCCTGTGGCGCTTGATCGCCGTCTACAACGGGATCACGGATCCGCTCCAGGTGGGCCCCGGGACCGTCCTCCAGATTCCGCCCGCGCCCGGCGCCGAAGGGACGTCGTGAGGCCGCTGCTCGCGCTTCCTCAGGTCGTCGTCGAGATCGACGGGACGCCTCTCGGCGACCCGGCCGCCGCCCTGAGCGAGGTGCGGGTAAGGTCCGCGCTGTCGATGCCGGCCCAATGCGAGCTTTGCTTTCGGGAGCCGCCGGGACCGGTGGCGGGCGTCGGCTCGACCCGGATGGGGGCGACGCTCCGCGTCAGGATCGGCGCCGCCGTCGACCCGCTGTTCGACGGCGAGGTCACGGCGGTCGAGGAGAGCTATGCGGGGCCGTTCGCATCCGAGGTCCGGGTCCGCGCGTACGACGTGAGCCACCGCCTGCGCAAGAGGATGCATCTGCGTGCCCTCGGGCCCGTCACCGCCGCGGACCTGGCGGGCCGTCTGGCGGGGGAGCTGGGGCTCTCGCTCAGTGCGGACGACCAGGGAGCCTCGGCGGGCTACCTGATCCAGCACCGGCAGACGGACCTCGAGCTGCTCACCGAGGTGGCGGGCCGGTCTGGCCTTTACTGGGTGGTCAGGAACGGAGCGCTGCGGCTCTTGTCCCTGCAGGGGACGGGCGACGAGCTGGGCCTGGAGCTCGGTCACGATCTTCACGAGGTGCACATCGAGCGGAACGCCGATCGAGCGTCCGGGGAGGTGCATGTGTACGGGTGGCAGCCGCGTGACGCGGCCGAGCACGACGGCGAAGCGAGTGCGGCCCGATCGGGGCGGGAGATTCAGGCGCGGGTGTCGGCCGACCAGGTGGGCGGGGATGGCCTCCGCGACCTGGTCGACCAGGCCGCGGCCGACGACGGCGCCGCCCGTGACCTGGCTCAGGGGGAGCTCGATCGGCGCGTGGCATCCGAGGTCGTGATGTCGGGTATCGCCGACGGGGACGCGCGCTTGGCCCCCGGCGTCGGGGTCCGCGTCGCGGGCGTCGGCGGGGACATCGCCGGCCGCTACGTGCTGACGTCCGTCACCCACCGGGTGGAGCGCGACGCGGGCTTCACGACGGAACTGTCCACCCAACCGCCCGCGGTCGCACCGGGGACGTCTGGCGCCGGCCTGACGCCAGGGGTGGTGACCAGCGTCGACGACCCCGATGGCCACGGCCGGGTGCGCGTGAAGCTGCCCGCGTACGGCGATGTCGAGACGGACTGGGTCCAGGTCCTCTCCCTGGGCGCCGGCCAGGGCAAGGGCTTCGTGATCCTGCCCGGGGTGGGGGACCGGGTCCTGATGGCGCTCGCGGGCGAGGACCCGGGCCGCGGGATCGTGCTGGGAGGGCTCTACGGGGCCGAGGGACCCTACGACCCGGGAGTGGCCGGCGGCCAGGTCCGACGCTACTCGCTGCGGACGCCGGGGGGGCACACGGTGACCCTGGATGACGAACGCCGGCGGCTGAGCCTGCAGGATCCCACCGGCAGCTTTCTGGAGCTCACCCCCGACGGCGTCAGACTCTCCTCGAAGGTGGACCTGGTGATCACCGCCCCCGGCAAGCGGATCCTGCTCAGCGGCCATGCGATCGACTTCGAGAGCGCCTGATGCTGCTGCTGGTGGAGTCCGCCCTCCTCTCCTGCGACCACGACGGCACCGGGGTGGTCCACAACCGCCCGTCCCAGGTGCTGGTGCGAATCTCCGGCGGGCGGGTGTTGGTCGAGACGGACCCGGTGGGACGGCAGATCACCGGCTGCGACAACATCGGGATCGGCATGAAGCCCTGTACGGCCACCCTCAACGTTCAGCAGGGCTACTCCGACCTGCTCCGCGTCGACGGACACCGTGTCTGTCTCGACAGCGTCACCGGTCTCACCGACGGATCCCCGCCGGGCACGGTCCACTACCGCGTACGCCGCGCCGGTCAGGACTACGTGACCCAGGGAAGCCGCTGATGCCGGCCCCGCCCTACCGCACCTTCCGGTTCACGCACCCCGACTTCGCGCGGGGGACGGAGGAGCCCGGCTTCCATCTCGGCCCCGGAGGTGGGTTGGAGATGGTCGAGGGCGAGGAATCCGTCAGGCAGGCCATTCTGCTGCTTCTCACCACCCGGCTCGGGGAGCGTGTCATGCGTCCCGACTATGGCTGCGAGCTGTACCGGCTCGCGTTCTGGCCCAACGACGACACGACAGGCGGGCTCGCCATCCACTTCGTTCGTCAGGCGCTCGAGCAATGGGAGCCCCGCGTCGACGTGGTGAGGCTCGACGCCCAGCGTGACCCGGAGTACCCGGAACGGCTCGACGTCATGCTCGAATACCGCGTCCGCGCAACCCAGCAGCCCGGGTTCGTGGCCGTGTCCGTCAGCACGGCGGGGGAGGTCTGAGGATGCCGATCCCGTCGCCCAACCTGGACGACCGCACGTTCCAGCAGCTCCTCGACGAGGCCAAGCTGATCGTCCAGCAAAAGAGCCCGGGATGGACCGACCTCTCTCCCAGCGACCCGGGCACGGTCCTCCTGGAGGCCTTCGCCCACCTCACCGAGGTGCTGATCTATCGGTTGAACCTGCTCCCGGACAAGGCTTTCCACGAGTTCTTGCGGCTGATCGGGGTGGAGGTCAGGCCGCCCACGGCCGCCGGCGTCGCGCTGACGTTCTCGAGACAGCAGGCCGGGCCCACGCCGGTCGAGGTCCCGGGCGGCACGCAGGTCACCCTGGCGCAGCCGCCGGCGGGCGGGCCGGGACCCGTCTTCGTGACGCTGGCGGCGGCCACCATCCCCGCCGGCGCCCAGCAGGTGACCGGGGTGCTCGCACTCTGCTGTGAGGTGGTGGAGGCCGAGCTGGCGGGGGTGGGCACCGGCCGGCCCGGTCTGAGCGTCAGCGTCCAGCGGCCTCCGATCGTGGGGCCCACGGCCGACGGGCGGGAGCTGATCGTGGGGGTGGAATCCGCCCAGGACCCGGCCGGCGACCGGCTGCCGGCGATCGAGGTCGGCGGCAAGCAGTACCAGGTGTGGCGGGAGGTCAGCGACTTCGGCACCACCGCTCCCGGCGACTTCGTGTACGTCTGCGACCGGCTCGCCGGTCGGGTCACGTTCGCGCCCGCGGTGATGCTCGCGGGCGGCGGTGACCCGGTGCCGCTGGGCGCGGCGCCCGGCGCGGGACGTGAGATCCGTCTCTGGTACCGCCGCGGCGGAGGGCCCGAAGGGAACGTGCCGGCGGGCAGTCTGTCCGTGCTGAGGTCCCCGATCCCCGGGATCACGGTCTTCAACCCGGGTGCCGCGACCGGGGGCAGCGCGGCCGAGCCCCTTGACAACGCGCTGCTCCGCGGCCCCCAGGAGATGCTGGCGCTGAAGCGGGTCGTCACCGCCCGCGACTACGAGTTCTTCGCGGAGCAGTCGGCGTTCGTCTGCCGCGCCTACGCGCTCACGCGATCCGCGGTGTGGACGTTTGCGGTGCCAGGCACCGTCGAGGTGATCCTGGTCCCGCAGCTGAGCGATTCCGAGCGCGCCGGGCGGGTCACGGCCGACGTCCTGCACCAGCACGAGACGCCGAACGCGCGCGACCAGATCCAGACCACGCTCGACGACCGCCGGACCCTCGGGACCGCGTGCCTGGTGAGCTGGGCTCGTTACAAGACCGTGACCGTGCACGCCCGCCTGGGCGTGCGGCGCGAGGAGAACGCGGACGCCGTCAAGCAGCGCGTGCTCGACCGCCTGTACCAGGTGGTGAGCCCCCTGCCGCGCCCGGACAACCCGGGTTCCGGCTGGCCGTTCGGCCAGTCACTGCGCGCCTCCGAGGTCTACTACCTGGCCCAGCTCGAACCCGGGGTGCGCTGGGTGCAGGGCGTTCAGCTGTCCGTCGACGCGGCGCCGTCGCAGGACGTCCGCGCCCTGACCACCGACGCCCACCAGCCCGACACCTGGTACGCGACCAGCGGCGCCTCGCTCTTCCGCTCGCTCAACCATGGGCAGGGCTGGGAGCCGGCCGGCACCTTCTCCGGCGAGCAGGCGAACCTGGTAGCCACCCACCCCGACCAGCCCGGCCTGCTCGCTCTCTCCACGCTGACCACCGACGGCGGCTCCCGGATCCGCCTCTCGGTGGACTGCGGCGAGTCCTGGGAGGCGGCGGTCCAGACGCTGGCGTTCCGCGTCAACGATCTCACCTGGACGGGGCGGGACGGCTCCCCGACGCTGCTGCTCGCCACCGATCAGGGTCTGTACGAGCTGGGCATCGCGGCCGGCGCCACCCCGGTCCAGGTGCTGGTGGATCCTGCCCAGCAGCAGCTCGCCTTCTTCGCTGTCACCGCGGTTCGGGAGGTGCGGGGGGAGGATACCGTCGCGGTCGCGACTCAGAACTCGGGCGGCGTGTACCTCTCCAACCAGGGCGGCCGGACCCGGACGTTCCGCTCGATCGGGCTCCAGGGTCAGGACGTGCGCGTGCTCGAGGTGCAGGTGGTGGGTCCGCGCTCGGTGCTCTGGGCCGGTGTGGCCGTGGAAGCCGTCGACGACCCTGGCAAGGGCTGCCAATCCTGGGAGCTCCGGGGCGCGGACAACCCTCCGGAGGGCTGGCAGACGCATGCCGGCTCCTGGAAGGCCGGATCGTGCCGGGGCCTGGCGTTTCTCGGGAGCACCGTCCTGGCCGCCACCCATCACGGCGGTGTCCTGGTGCTCGATCCCACCCAGGCACAGGGCGGCACCGACTGGCGAAGCTCGCAGCTCACCTCCGGGCTGCCGCTGCGGGACCGCGAGAACTTCCTCTTTCAGCCGGTGGTCGCGATCGCCGCGGCCCGCGACGGCTCCCTGGCGATGGCGGGCACCGCGCAGGGTGTGTTCCTGACCGCCGACACCGGGACGACGTTCGTGACCTGCTCGCAGGTGGTGTTCAGCGACGAGGTGACACTGCCGCCGACCTGGCTCTTCGTCTCGGGCCAGCACGACGTGACGACGGTCGAGGCCGATGCGGGCGTCTGACATCGCGGGGCTGCTGCCGTGGGTGTACCAGCGGACGCTGGTCCCGGGCTCTCCGCTGGACGCGATGCTCGCCTCGATGGAAGGCTTGCAGGCGCCCGCCGACGGCGCCCTCGCAAGCCTCGACCGGTACTTCGACCCCCGGCGGGCACCGGACGGATTCGTGCCCTACCTGGCGCGCTGGCTGGCTCTCGACTGGGTCCTGGTCCGGCCGGCCGAGCACTACTACGCTCCGGGCGGGACGGACGAGCCCATCCAGAGCGGGGTGGGCCGCCTGCGCGAGCTGGTGGCGGCGGCCACGTTCCTCGCTCAGCGCCGGGGTACCGCGTCGGGAATCGTGCGCTTCCTCGAGCTGGCGACCGGTGTCTCCGGGTTCGCAGTCGACGAGCGCGTCCCCGGCCGCCCGTTCTTCGTCGCCTTCACGATGCCGAAGGCAGCCCAGCCCTACGAGACGATGGTGCGCACGATCATCGAGGCCGAGAAGCCGGCCTACCTGGAATACGAGCTGCAGGTGGCGTCGGCGTGAGTCCCAAGGTCGCTGTCGCCGTGCTTGCCGTGGTCGTGGTCCTGTTCGTGGTCGCGCTCGGAAGCGGCCTCCGCGGCGGCTTCGGAAGCGGAACCAACGTCACCGCGGGCCCGCTCGGAGGCCTCCTGGGAGGAGTTCTGGTCACGCCGCTCGACCTCCAGACGGTGAAGGCGACACCGAGTTCGTGCGTCGTCGGCCAGCAGTTGGTGATCCCGCCCGGCGGGACCTGTGTGCTCACGGTCCCCAAAGCCGGTCCTGCCACCCGGCGGCTGACCTACGGGCAGGGGACGATGTCGGTCACCTTCACCCCCGGGGACAACTCGTTCTCGGCGCAGAGCACCTCGATTCCGGCCAAGACGGAGACGCTCGACGTGATCGCGGCCGGAGGTGTGCTGAATCTCACCTGTCTGGGTCCCGGGCAGTTCTGCGTAATGAAGGGCGCCGTCTGACGGTCAGCCCGCGGCCAGACCAGGACTGACGCGGAGCGCCCGGACCACGGCGACGATCGCGAACACGAGCGTCACGACGGCCAGGACCACGCCCACGATCCCGACCACGATCGCCGCAATGGCGTCGGTGACGCTGACCAGGACCCCGGGCGGCAGACCCTGCAAGAAGGCGACCAGGACCGTGGCGACGAGCGACACCAGCACGAGCGCCAGCAGGCCCGTCATCTTCAGAAACCTCTGCTGCGCCAGGGGAAGGCAGATCGCGAAGACGACCTTCAGCAACATGATCAGTCCCAACAATGCCGAGGCGGTCCCCCGGTCGAAGTTGCCGAACAGGATCAGGTAGGCGATCGTGCCGAACGGCACCGCCAGCAGCAGGCCGACCATCAGCAGCAGCAGGTAGACCGCGACGAAGATCGCGACGATCCCGCCGATGATCACCACGATCGCGAAGATCAGGCTGGCCAGGCCCTGGATGCGGCCTGACAGGTTCTGGCCGACGAGGAGGGACAGGGCCATCAGCAGGAAGGTGAACAGCACGATGGCGTCCACCAGGGCCAGATAGGCGATCGCGAGGCCCGGAGCGTGCCCGTGGCCGGAGCTGACGAACCCCAGGCTGCCGAGCTCCACCAGGACGGCCAGCGCGAGGCAGACCAGGGCCGCGATAAAGAACGGCAGCCGCAGGCTCTCGGTCATGTGAACGGGACCTGGAGCGGGCCGCCGGTCGCGTCACTGTTGACCAGGAGCGTCCCACTCGGGGTGATCGGGAACGCGGCGACCAAGAGGGTGACCGTGATCGTGCAGTGCTGATTGGGCGCCACCGCCTGGCCGAGACAGCTGTTCTGGACGTTGGCGGGGACGCTGACCGATGTGGAGGTCACGTGCAGGGCCGTGGTCCCCGAGTTCGTGATCGTCGTCGTACCCCTCCAGATTGAGGTGTCGCCTTGCTTCGCGAGAACCAACGTGAACGGAGTCGGGGAGGCGGTGGCGAGGGGAGCGCCTCCGCTCCCGGTGAGCGCGACGGTGGTCGTCGCCGCGTGGTTTGCGGAGACCTGGAGTGAGCCGGTCACGCTGCCTTTGGCGGCCGGCGTGAACGTCACGCGGATCACGCAGGTCGCGCCGGGAGCGAGGTTCTGACCCAGACAGTCCGCGGTCGTCACCTGGAAGTCCGTCGACCCCGAAACCGCCGCGTTCACGGCCGTCCCGACCGAGCCTGTGTTCTTCACGGTGACCCCCTGGGTCGTGGTCGTCGAGAGCGCAACGGTCCCGAAGTTGACCGTCGTGGGTGTGGGGCTGAGCGTGCCCTCGCGGTGGGTCAGGACCACGACGGCGACGACGACCCCGATCACGACGACCAGGGCGGCCGCGGCCACGATGATCCACAGCCACGGGAAGGGTCGGGGGGGCACCGGCTCGGGCATCACCGCGAACTCCACCCACTGGCCCTGCGCCTGGTCCTCGTCGGGATTGTCGCTGCCCAGCACGTCGAGCCGGAACCGGTATCTGCGGGGTGGGGCGCCCGGCGGGGGCGCGGCGGTGGCCGGGACGGTCACCTCGACCTGATACACCTCGGTCCCGCCGTGGGGGAAGCTGCGCTCGGCTTCCCCGGCGATCGCGAACCAGCCCCCGCCTGGCGGCGGCGCGGTAGGGGCCGGAAGCGGCCTTCGCGTCGCTCCCGCGGTCACTTCTTCGCGCGGCGACCGCCTCGGCGACCACGTTGGCGCGCGCGCGGATCGCGCGGCCGCTGACATCGGTGACGGAGAAGCTTGCGTTTCCCTGCCGGTTTGCGTCCAGTTCGATCGTTCCGCTCGCCGTCGTGATACTGAACGCCTCAGCCATATACCGCAAGTATGGACGGAAGTCTGTCCCCGAACGATGGCGGAGGCTCTGTCAGGTGAACGGGATCTGGAGCGGGCTGACAGTCGCGTCACTGGTGATTGTGAGATTCCCGGTGGGTGGCGGTCCCTGGAAGACCGCGACACTCTGAAGGGCGACAGTGCATTGCTGCTGGGGCGCCACCGCCTGCCCAAGGCATCCGTCGACGACAATGACCATCGCGATGCCGTTTGTGGTGACGGCGGCGCTCGTCACATGCAGCGGGGTGTCCCCGGTGTTTGTGATCGTCGCCGTCCCCCTCCAAATCACAATGATCGAACCGATCGGCGTCAGTGTGAACGGAGTGGCCGTCGCGATCGCCTGGCCTCCGGTCCCGGTGAGAGCGACCACCTCTGTGGCCGCGTGATCGCCGGTAATCTGGAGCGAGCCGACGACGTTACCCTTGCCGGCCGGCTTGAAGGCGACGTTGAACACACAGGTGGCGTTCGGATTCAGGGTGTGACCGAGGCAGGCCGCCGACTGCACGCTGAAGTCCGCCGCGTCGGCGCCGGTGATCGTCGCGGTCACCGTCGTGCCCACCGGACCCGTGTCCCTGACCGTGACGGCCTGGGTCGCGACCGTCGAGACCGGCACGATGCCGAAGTTGACCGTGCCCGGTGTCGCGCTGAGGGTGCCCTGGCGATGCGTCAGTACGACGGCGACGATGACCCCCACCACCACGAGCAGCGCCACGGCCGCGGCCACCAGGATCCAGAGCCACGGGATCCGGCGCGGCGGAACCGGCTGGGGCGGGACCGTGAACTGAACCCACTGACCCTGCGCCTGGTCCTCGTCGGGGTTGTCGGTCCCGAGCACGTCGAGCCGGAACCGGTAGGTGTGTGGGGCCGCGTTGGGCGGAGGGGCGGCCGAGGCCGGGACGGTCACGTCCACCCGATACACCTCGGTCCCACCGATCGGGAAGCTGCGCTCGGCTTCGCCCGCGATCACGAACCAGCCGGCGGCCGGCGGAGGCGGTGCAGGTGGCGCCGGGGCGCTCTCCCGTGCTCCGGCGCCGACCGGGTCGGCGACCAGACTGTCGGCGGCGACCGCCTCCGCGACCACGTCGGCGCGCGCTCGGAGGGCCTGGCCGCTCACGTTCGTGACGGAAAAGCTTGCGCTGCCCTTGCGGTTCACGTCCAGTTCGATCATTCCGCTCGCCGTCGTGATGCTGAACGCGTCACCCATAGGCGGCAGTATGGCGGAAGCTCGTCCCGCCAAACCACGATCGTCAGTGGCGCTCCCCCGTGCAACCCGCCAGCGGAACCGGACAGCTCGACTGGCGGACGGTGGACAGTCCCAACTCTTTTCGGACAGCGTTGCGGCCACGTGACAGAACTCACAAGCGCCGGCGTCAGAAGCGATCTGTCAGCGACACGCCGGATCGCGGCCCCTCAGGCAGTGGGCCGCGGGGCGGCTCTGGGAGCCGGTCGGGCGGGACTCTCAACCGCACCGGCCCGCTGACATTCGTGACCGAGAAGTCCGGCGCTCCCCGCCGGCTCGCGTCCAGCTTGATCGCCCCGCTTGCCCTCGTGATGGTGAACGCGTCACCCATCCGCCGCCGGCGGGATGCAAGGCGCTGGTCAGGTCGCCTTGGGAGCTCCCACCGTGAACAGCACCTGCAGCGGGTGGCCGGCCGTCGGGACCTGGCCCCGCAACCCCCAGTCGCCGGAGCCGGAACGTGCGACGAAGTTCTGTCCGGCGCCGGACGCCGTGTTCCGGGACAAGCCGGTCGGGCAGCTCACGCTGAACTGCAGCGGCGTGCCGCCCTGGCTGTACGTGAACGTGCCTTCGCTGCCGTGCAGGCCGCTGTCGTCCTGCAACCAGCCGTCACCGCGGCCCCCAGCCGGAATCGTCTGGGGCGGAACCACCCAGTAGCCCTCGGCGGCACTCGAGCCCGTGAGCGTGAGCGGTTCTGAGCCGTGGTTCAGGATCCGGACGTAGCAGGAGAAGTCGATCGCCGGCGGCAGCACCACCGAGGGCAGCGCCGGGACGGGCGCGACGGAGATCGCATAGTCGCCGTGCTGGACCTGCATCAGCTCGGCGGATGCCGATTCCAGGTCGACGATCGTGAACGTGAACTCCTTGGGCGGATTGTCGGGGACCGCCACGCACTCGAAACCGCTGTTGTAGTAGTTGATCGGCGATACCGTAAGCCCGCCGATCGGCGTGTGGGTGTGGCCCATGACGACGAGATCCGCGTTCTGCTGGATCGCGAGTCGCTGAGCGAACCAGGCGAGGTAGTCGCCGGAGTCGTCGGCCAGGGCGGCGCGCGCGGCGTTGAGGACGCTGCCGTTCTCCTTGGTGACCCAGCGGGTGAAGAGATCGGCGTAGATCCGCTTGGCGTCCGCGATCGTCGTGGTGTTCCCGTCCGGGAGGAGGATGGGTTCCGCCTGCGGCATCTTGGCGGCGGTTGTCACGTAGTCCAGCAGCAGGCCGGCGAGGTCCGGCTTCATGTCCGGCCCGAGCGATTTCAGCAGGTCTTCGAGCTTGAACCCGCTCGGATACCCCATGTTCGGCAGGTCGGCGACCGTCTGGCCGGGCTGCAGCGTGCCGTCCATCAGGTAGGAGAACGCACGGGTCACGAAGTGGCCGACCGGAAGCGTGTCCCACGGGGACCTGTCGTCAGGCGCGTTGAACATCGTCCAGTAGTGCCCATGGCTGACGACGGTTCGGGTTCCGGTGGTACCGGTCAGCACATGTACCGGGTCGACCTTTTGGATCGGGCCGACGGCCGTCTGCAGCGCCGTGATGTCGCCCTGCGTGAGCGTCCCGTCGTGGTTGCCGAGGAGGAACGTGACCTTCGGGACCGCCTTGACGACCCTGGCCAGCGCGCCGTCCGGGCCCAGGACGTTGGGGTTGGCGGCGATGATGTCCGCCATCGACGGGGGTCGCGTCCTGGGCGGATAGGTCCACGTGTCGACGAGGTCGCCGAGCAAAACGACCTCCCCGAACGTCGCGGCGTTGTTCACGACCCAGTCGAGTGCGGCGACCAGGTAGGGTTCGTGCACCTTGCTCTGGTACCAGCACGTGTTGGCGTTGTTGCCAATGTGGATATCACTGAGGATGGCTGCGTGATCGTTGGGCATCGTGTGATCTCGCGATTCAGCTTTTCGCCGGCGACGGCGCGGGTGTAGAGCCCCATGCCTGCGTGTGCAGCGCCCGCACGTCCAACGTTTCAGAAACGGAGACCGAAGGCATCTGAACCCCTCCAAAACCGTGCGCACGGACATGGCAATCGTGTGTGCCGGGCCGCCTGCCCGGCCAGGCGCGTCGCGCCGCCGCTGCTGAAGTTCAGCGTAAGTGGCCCCGCAGGCGATCGCTGTGGGACAAAGAGAGATCGCGAAAAGCAACGCCTCACAAGAAAGCAGTCCCAAGCGGGGGCGGCCGGTTGACTGTGTGACGCGCAACGACGGCCGCCGGTCGGGATCGTCAGCCGGTGCCTGACTTCCGCTTGAGCAGGAGCGGCCGCTTGGGTGGTATCGGATCGATGTGCCGCCGGCGAGGACCGGACCAGAGCGCCGGCGGCGCGTCGACCGCCATCGCGACCGCATACGCGGCGCGCTCGTAGTTGACCCGCCAGCCGACGAAATCGGGCCATGCGTCGGCAGCCGAGCGCTGGACCGGGACATCGACCGCCTTGAGACGGCGGATCGCCTCCTCGAACTCTTCGAACGTGAGCTGGATACCGTTGGCCGGATCCGCCTCGATCGGGATGTCGATGCCCAGCGCGCGGGCGACCGTGTTCAGGCAGGTAAAGCCGCTCCGCAGGCAGAGCCGGGCAGAGACCGGATCGACCGGATTGTCGAGGACGACCAGATACAGCGCCGCGCTGTCCAGCACCGCGACCAGGGCGGTCACCCATGACGAGAAGGGTCGGGGGGACCGAAACCGGACCAGTGGCGTGTACGTCGAATGACTCTCGGCCACGTCGGCAGCCCAGCGTTCCCAGGTTTGGTAGACCTCCGGTAGTGAGCCCAACGCCGACACGCCGGTGCCCAGGCCGTAGTGCGTTCGGGCCAGCAGCTCCGGCCCCCAGGAAGGAACTCCGGCACGGGCATCCAGCAGCGTCACCTCCGTCTCTCGCCGGTTGAACGCCCCGTAGAGCGTGGGGAGGTATCCGATCTGCAGCGCGATCGTCACCAGCGAGAAAAGGCCGGCCAGGTCGTCGACCACACCGGCTGGGTCGCCGCGCGGGATCGAAAGGTAGCCGAGCTGCGTCAGCGAGGAGCCGGTCTCGGCGAGCGCGGACCCAAAGGACTGACCACCCAACGACCACAGTAGGAGTGCGAAGCCGGCCTCGAACATGACCAGCCACAGCAGCAGGTTGGCGATCAGCAGAGTCGGACCCTCTGCCGCACCGAGCCGGTCACGCACCTGGTACTTCTTCGACGAATCGCGGAGCAGCCGGAAGAACGCCGAGGAGACGAAGTCGACGGCGACGACCGGACGGCTTCGGACCCGCCTGGGCACCACGATGGTGCCGAACACGCTCCAGGCGGCGGACAGCACGATCAGCGCCCCCAGCACGGCGGCTCCGATCGCGATTGCACTATTGGCCGGACCGGTCACCTGGAGCCCCACACGTCTTCAACAGCGCAGGCAAGCGTACCGGGCATCCCGCCGAGCATATTGCACGTGCCTGCTCGGGCCCCCTCCTACCGCGATCGGTGCGGAGCGTGGGTGCCGGCAGACGCGCCGACCGGATCCGGCTCAGGCCTCGGCCTTCGAAGCCGCCGCCGCCTCGCGCCCGTTGCTGTGCCCGTTTCCGTTCGCGTGGGAGAACGCGACCTCCTCGGCGGACGACAGCGGGACTACCGGCATGTCGGGCGGGTAGGGATCGGCGTCGGTCGGGAAGCGCAGACCAACCTGGTCGAGCACTTCCTTGATCTCGTCTCCCACCAGCTCGCCGGTCACCACCAGACGTTCGACTGCCCGATCGATGGCCTCCCGGTTCACGTACATGAGCCGCCAGCAGTCGATATAGGCGGAGCCCAGGATCTCGGCCGCGGTACGCCGGGCGAGCTGGCTGTGCAGGGCCGCCGTGGGGAGGCTGCCACCCTCCATCGGCCCCTGCATCATCTCGGCCACCGAGATCAGGTTCTCGCCGATGCTGACGGCCTTGCGTGCGTGCTCCAGGGGGAGGAGCTCGCCGCCCATCCCGACCAACCCCACCATCTCGGCGGCGTTGCCGGTTGCCATCCGGAGGTCTCCGAACACGCCGGATGAGTTTTCGCCGTAGAAGACGCGCTCGGACGCGATCGCACCCAGGTCATGTCTGACCTCCGCCGCCAGCTGGGAGCGGAAGTGGATGAACTGCTCCTGCTCGGACACGCCGCGGTGATATCCCAGGGAGCCCTCGTGCATCTTGATCGTGATCCTGACGTGGGCGTGGTCGGGCTTGTAGAAGTGGGCCGCCACGGCGTGGCCGAGCTCGTGGCGCGCGACCGCGATCTTGTCCCTCTCGCTGTACTCGACCGGCTGCGCCAGACCGGCTTCGATGTTGCCCATCGACTCGCGGAGATCGCTCCAACGGAACTGCGGGCGCTCGTCCTCGAAGGCGTACATCAACGCCATCGACAGGGCCTGCTCGATCATGGCCGGCGAGTATCCCTCGGTGACCCGGGCGAACTCGTCGCGGCGCGCCGCACGGTCGAGGTCCGGGTCGTGGGCCTTCTTGTTGAAGTAGAGGTCGGCGATGTCTTTTCGGTCCTCCCGGGTCGGCATCCGGAAAAGGATCTGGCGCCCGAACCGGCCTGGCCGGGTCACCGCCTCGTCCAGCACCGACGGCCGGTTGGTGGCGCCGATGAAGAACACGTTGTAGCGCGGCGGCTTCAGGTTCGGCATGCGCAGTGAGACGCTGCCGATCTGGCGGGGGATGAAGAGTCCGTCCAGCGTGACGTTGACCAGACGCCGGACCGCCTTCTTGACCCCGCCCGGGTTGTCCATGCCGTCCATCTGGACCAGCAGCATGTTGAGGCCCATCCGGAAGCCGCCCATCATCCCACCCATGCCGCCGCCGCCCATGCCGCCGCCCATCATCCCGCCGCGGGACTGGCCGAGCGCATCGAACTCGTCGATGAAGATGATGCAGCCACCCCAGCGCTTGGCCTTCTGTTTGGCGGCGCGCACGCACATCCAGACCGCGACCATGTCCATACCGATGAACATGCCCTGGTAGGCGGCGCCGGAGCTGACGATGATCGGCGTCTGCAGGCTGGTCGCGATCGCCTTCGCGAGCATCGTCTTGCCGGTGCCCGGGGGGCCCACCATCAGCAAGCCACGCTCCGGCTGGCCCCCCGCTTTGCGGTAGGACCTGCCCTGCTCCATCAGGCGCAGGATCCGGCGGATCTCCGTGACGGCCGATTTCTGCCCGCGGACGTCCTCCATCGACACCCCGTAGTTGGCGTCACCCGGCAGCAGCGTTTGGCGGCCCATCCGGCCGAACAGCAGGAAGGGACCGAAGAAGAGCGCGAAGTTGGCCAGGAAGAGCGCGCCCAGCTGCACGACCAGCAGCAGCGCCTGCCCGATCAGGCCCGGAAGCACGAGCAAGGCCCGCAGCGGTTCCAGCCCGAACACGAACATCATGACGAGGAAATAGAGGGTGACGACGACCGCGAACATCGTGAACCGGCGCCAGAAGATGTAGCGGTTCGTCTCCAGCACCCGGCGATCCGTCGTCGATTCCTCGGGCAGGCGTTCGCGCAGGACCATCGACCTGCGCACCCAGCTCGCGATCCCCCGCAGGAAAACCAGGGCGGCGAGCGCGAAGACTACGGACCCGATGATGCCCCAGTGCATCAACAGGAGACCCCAGCCGAGCGCCGAGACCGAGATCATCGCAGCCAGGATCCAGAAGGCAATCATCGCTCAGTCCTCCGCCCGGGTACTCTACACGGCCCTCGCGCGAGCCGGAAACGCGCAACTGACGCACCGGGGGGGAGGCTGAAAGGCAGGTGGACTCGCGGACGCCGGGCCCGCTCGTACGGCGGCATACTGTGGTGCACCGTGGAGGGACCCCCACCCGACTCTGACGAGTTGTTTGCCGAGTGGTATGTCTGGGCGAAGCGCGAGGTCACCTCCGACCCGCGCGTCTGCCTCGGTGTCGCCCAGGCGGCGACCGAGGCGCTGAGCTCCGGCGCGGATGGTACGGCTGCCGAAGCGGCGGCGCGGAGGAGCGTGGCGGGCCCCGCGGTCATGCTGATACCCAAGGTCTCACCGTGGCGGCAGGGGTACGCGGAGTGGTACGACTGGGCCCGACTCGAGTTCGGTGGGGACCCGGTACGACTGCACCGACTTGCCCGGGTCGCGATCGACCGCCTGAAGGTCGATGGCGATGCCGGTCACGCGGCGGAGGCGGCGCGGGCCTCCGCGGCCGTCGACCAGCCGGCTGCCGGAGCCGGCACCACATCCCCCGGCGCGACTGGAACCTCGTGGCCTCAGGGAGGATCCGGGACGACCGGGGGATGGGGCCAATCCGGATTCTCGAGGTCGGGGGCCGCGATCGGGACCGGCACCGTCATGGCCTCGGCGACCGGGCCCGGGGTGGTCCCGGCGTCCCAGCCCCACCAGCGTCCGGCGTTCGCGTCGGGGCCGCCCAGACCCGTCACCTTCGAGCGGGTCGCGTACGCGGGCTTCGGGCGCCGGCTTGGCGCCGCGGCCATCGACGGCGTCCTCGCTCTGGTGCTGACGGTTCTGGTCGTCGTGGTCGTCGGAGCCTTCTGGTTCATCGCGGCGGTCTCGACCCGGGAGGCGTCGAATGAGCAGGTCGCCCTGACCGAGGTTGCGCTGCTCGTGATCCTCGGCGTCGTGTTCTGGGTTTACGACGCCGGTCTCGAAAGCTCTCTGGCAGAGGCCACCCTGGGCAAGCGAGCGGTGAGAGTGGTCGTGCTCGACAAGTACGCGTGCCGCATATCGTTCGCCCGTGCCACCGCACGCCACTTCGCGAAGTTCATCCCGCTGGCGCTGGGCCTGCTCCCACTGATCTTGAGCGTGCAGGCGCTCATCTCCGGGATCGTCGACGTCGCGACCGTGATCGTTGGTGTGGTCGGCCTCGCGTTCCTGGTGCTGGCCGGGATCGAGTTCCTCCCGATCGCCCTGACACGGCAGAGGCGCGGTCTCCACGACCTGATCGCCGGCACCGTGGTCGTGCGCCGGGACCTGCTCTCGCGGGTCGTCGCCGACGACGCCGCACCTCCTCCGGCCCCACAGACCGTGCCCGACTCGCGCTCAGGCATCCCGGCGGGAGCCGCGCGGCCTGCGCAGACCCGTCTGCGATAGCGCTGCAGAGGGGCCCGGACACAAGTGCAGGCGGGGCCCGGAGAGTGGGCCCCACCCGCGACTAGGGAGTGGAGGATCAGTAGCTGGTACCGGTCGTGCTGGCCGCCAGCGAGGGCGTAGCCACGAACCACGCGCCGCCGACCCCCTGCCCGGTTGTCTGACCTGGAGCGGTGTCTTTGACGAAGGTGTAGAGCGGCCAGCCGTTGTAGGTCACGACCGATCCGCCTGCTGGATTGGCGACCGACCCCCAGGTGCCGGTGACTCCCGTCATGGTGCCGGGGCTGCTGGAGCCGGCCATCAGGGGCGGCCAGGCAGCGGCGCACCCGCCGGTGCACGTGACGGACGAATCCTTGTCCGGCATGTAGTAGTAAAGCGTCATCCCCGAGTCATTCGTAAAGATGGTCTCGCTCTTCCCCTGTACGGTCGCGGTCGCCGTCTTGACTGGGCTGTTCTGCACAGCTGGAGTGGGCGTGGGGGTCGACTTCGATGCCGAGCCCGAGCCTCCACTGCTTCCCTGCGCGCTGCCGCCGCACGCGGCGAGCAAGAGGATCGCCACCCCCGTCACCAACGCCGGCCTGATCCAAACTGACACCCGCATGGCCGAACCTCCGCGATCGCACGTCCGCATGACACCGTCTGCCGAGGACTACGGAGGGCTGTTACACCACCCACCGCGGCGTGTAACACGGGGGCGTAGAACCTGCATGAGCAATGAAGCTGCGACGGACGGGCAACATCGTGGCACTGCCAAACGAGCAGGGCGCCGGGCGCCAGTCCGCGCAGGACATCGCTCTGGATGAGCTGGAGAGTGTGTATGCGTTCCTTTTTCGTCGCGTCGGAAATCGGGCCGACGCAGAGGATCTGACCCAGCAGGTGGCGCTGAAGTCGGTGTCGCGGCTGGATCCCGACGCTTCGCGCGAGTCGATCCGCGGCTATCTCTTCCGGGTCGCCCGCACCGAGCTCGCGGGGCACTGGGCCACACGCTTCGGACTGCCCCAGCAGTCGCTGGAGGAGGACGTGTTCGCGGCCGTCGAGCAGCCGGTCGAGTCGGGCAGCGCCTCCGCGACCGACCTCGCGGCGCGAATTCTCGGTCGTCTCCCCGAGAACTACGCGAAGGTCCTCGAGCTGCGCTTCCTCCGCAACTATTCGGCGCGCGAGGTGGCCCACGAGCTGGGCACCACGCCCGGCAACGTCCGGATCATGCAGCTGCGCGCGCTGCGCGCGGCCGCTCGGGTGGGCATCGATGACTGACGGCGACGAGGATCGGCGCGCCCGGCGCCTGGACGAGGTGATCAACCGGCTCCGCAAGGGCCGGCGACCCGGCATCGAGCCGCAGGACGCCGCGGAGGCGCCGGCCATTCGCGCGGCCTCCCGTCTGGCGGGCACGCGCGACCCGTATCCCCGCATGGATCCCGAGTTCCGGCGCCGTCTCGCCGCCCAGCTGAACTCGACCAGGTCAGGCGGGCGGAGCCGGCGCTGGGCGCTCGCGGCGGCGGCGGGAATCGTGGGTGGGGCCGCGCTCGGCGTGGCCGGCGACCGGGTGCTCGAGGGCCGCCCCTCAGGTGGCGGAGGCTACGGGCACCAACCGCTGGTGCCGGAGCGTCCGACCGCAACCTGGATCGACACCGGTGTCGCCTTCAGCGATCTGAGCGAGGGGACGCCGCGGCAGGTCACCGCCGGCGGGCTGCCCGTCTTCGTGGTCCGTCAGGGGCAGGAGGTCCGCGCGCTCTCGTCGATCTGCACCCACAAGCCGTGCCAGCTGGTCTGGGACGACGATGCCGACCGGATCGTGTGTCCCTGGGGCAGATATCAGTCGTTCTCGCTCGACGGCACCTCGGTGAACCTCGAGCTGCCGGCCCTTCCGCAGGCACGCGTTCGCGTCCAGGAGGGGCGGGTCGAGGTCTACGGGGTCAGCTGACGCACCGGGCTGCCGGCCGACCAGCCGGCGATCGCGTCCACGATGCCCTCGAAAAAGTCGGCGTACGTCTCCTTCGTGACGTACCCGAGGTGGGGCGTGACGATCGCGTTGGGGAGGTCGCGCAGAGGGTGGTCGAGCGGGAGCGGCTCCTGGTCGAACACGTCGAGTCCGGCGCCCGCGATCGTGCCCTGCCGGAGCGCCTCGACCAGCGCTGGCTCGTCGACGATCGGGCCGCGGGAGGTGTTGATCAGATAGGCGCTGGGGCGCATCGAGGCGAGCTCAGCAGCCTGGATCAGCCCGCGGGTACGCTCGCTGAGCACGAGGTGGATGGAGACTACGTCCGACGTCGACAGTAGCTCCGGCTTCTCCACCCGGGTCGCCCCCACCGCGGCCGCCGCCTCCTCGGTCAGGTGCTGGCTCCAGGCCACCACCTCCATCGCGAAGGCCCGTCCAATCGTGGCCATCTGGGAGCCGATGCGGCCTAGGCCGAGCAGGCCCAGACGTTTGCCCGCGAGCTCGGTCCCGACCGTTGTCTGCCACCGGCCTTCTCGAACCGCACGTGCTTCGGCGGGTAGATGCCGCGCCACGGCGAGGATCAGGCCCCAGGCCAGCTCGGCCGTGTTGTGGCTCGTTCTGCCCTCGGTCCCGGAGACCACGATGCCCAGCTCGCGGGCAGCAGCCAGGTCGATGGAACGGTTTCGCATCCCGGTCGTGACCAGGAGGCGCAGGCCAGGCAGGGCACTCAGGAGCGAGGCGGGGAACGGCGTGCGCTCTCGCATCGCGACCACCACCTCGAACGGCCGCAGGCGCTCGGCCACCGCGTCCTCGTCGCTCAGATGATCACCGAAGAACGTGAGCCCAACTCCCGCCGGGAGACCCGCCCACTGGGGTGCCGCCTCGGCCGCGCCCTGGTAGTCGTCGAGCACCGCGACCCTGGTCGTCATCCCCGACAGGATGGCAGCCTCCGTGTCAGCGGTACGGTTCGCCTGGCGCTCAGTGTCCGCGGGGGCAGGTCGGACCGGCCGGGGGGGCGCGAGGTGTCCGCGTCGAGTGGTGCCGCACCGCCAGCGCGGTGGTGGGCGCCGGCGCACCCGACCCCCCGAGCGCGTGTCGCTCTCGAAGCTGCGCCAGGATCGCCTGCGCCAGATGCAGATGTCCCTGGTTGTTGGGGTGGAAGTCGTCACCCCGGCCGAACGCGGTGAGACGACCGGCCGGTCCCCGCCACGCCGTGTGCTGGAAGATCGGGGAGGGGGAGAGGTAGAAGCCGCCGTGAGCGGCGCAGGACTGGCGCTCGATCGAGTCGTAGGCCAACACGGGGACCCCGACGCGGTTGATCGCGTAGTCCGGTTCCCAGGCCCCCAGGCAGAGCAGCGAGGCCCCCGGCGAGGTGTCGCGGACGCGGTCGATGAGCTCGCCCAGGTCCTGCTGGTAGACGAGGAGCGGCGTGGCGTCGATGAAGTCGTTGGTGATCAGCTGCACGATCACGACGCGCTGCCCCCGCGGCAGGGACCAGCCGTCGCTGGCGGCGATCCGGGCCCCGGAGCGAGACCATACGGTCAGCTCGACGCTCTCGCCGGTCTGCCGCTGCAGCATCCCGGCGAGATCGGAGGCGTAGTCATGGCTGGGCGTCGACGCCCCCAGGCCATGACTGACGCTGGCACCCACGATCAGAACTCGCAGGGTGTGCGGGTCTCGGCCATGCGCCGCCGGCACCATCTGGACCTGTCTCAGGCGCCAGCCAACGGTGTGCGCGCCGACCACGCGAGTCGTGGGTGAGCGCGAGGGGCGCGCATTCGAGACCCCCAGCCCCACTGCGGCGACCGCTGCCAGGAGCAGCAGAGCGATTCCTGCTCGGGCAAGGAATCGGTAAGAGTTCACCATGACCATGTTCTCATGCCGCGCTTTGTGGAGGACATTCCGTTTCCAGGCCAAGCACCGCCGAAGGATGTATGGTGACCGATCTTGATCTCGGACTGTGTCCAGATGATGACTTCGGAGCGACGGGTCCGCAAACATGCGGTGTGAGAACGAGCGGCGCAGATGTCTGCTGTTTTCTTACCTTGCACTGCTCTCCCCACGGCGGCCGCTATCCTCCGAGACGGCGATATGACGGAGGGCGGTCTGGGGCGTGGAATCGACAGCCCGGCCCAGGCCGCCCGCCTCGTCCGTGATCGGCGCCTCGCGCTCGGCCTCAGCCAGCAGGACCTGGCCACGCTCGCCGGGGTGGGCCGGAGCGTGGTCCAGAAGCTGGAGGGCGAGAGTGGCGCCGTGAGCCTTCCCGGGTTCTTGCGCCTCCTGCAGGCGCTCTCGCTGGATCTTCAGGTCCTCGACCGGCCACCCGAGGCGGGGCCGGCGGGCGAGCAGGACACCATGAAGTGGGCTGACGAGGTCGAGCCGGAGTCCGCCAGCGACGAACCCGGGCGTTACCGCGTCTGGACCACGGTGGGTCCGCCCTCGCTGCCCTTTCGAACGGTCGCCCAGATCGTCCGGCGTGTCCACGGCCGGCATCCCACGCTCGGCGTGGTCGCCTCTGGCGGCGGCCAGGGTGGCCAGGTGCTGAGCTTTGGCTGCGACGCCCAGGGCGCCGCGGCGGCACGGCGGCTGGTGCGGCGGGCACTGATCGACGCGATCCGCTCACTGGCCCTCGAGGACGAGGTGGAAGTCGTCGACCTGCGCGTGGTCCTGGGAACCTGATCTCCGTGAGTGCTTTCGAGGATGGGCGCGAGCGGTGCTCGTGGGGGGCGGCTGACCCCTTGCTTCGCGATTACCACGATCGGGAATGGGGCGTCCCCTCGCACGATGACCGGCACCTGTTCGAGATGCTGACCCTGGAAGGCGCGCAGGCCGGTCTCAGCTGGCGTTCCGTCCTCCAGAGGCGCGCCGGCTACGTGGAGGCGTTCGCCGGGTTCGACCCCGACGCGGTGGCCCGCTTCGACGAGGCGCGGCAGCAGTCCCTGCTCTCGGATCCCGGCATCATCCGCAACCGCGCCAAGGTCGAGGCCACGATCGGGAACGCTCGGGCCTTCGTCGCCGTGCAGGCCGAGCAGGGCAGCTTCGAGGCGCTGCTGTGGTCGTTCGTAGACGGGCGGCCCGTCGACCACCGGTTGGATGACCTGAGTCAGGCGCCGGCCTTCGACGCGACCAGCACCGCCCTCAGCCGCGAGCTGCGCCGGCGCGGGTTCCGCTTCGTCGGCCCCACCATCTGCTACTCGCTGATGCAGGCCGTGGGGCTGGTCAACGACCACCTCGTGCGCTGCTACCGGCACGACGAGGTGGCCATCGCCTGAGGAGGTGCCGGCCCGCCCGATGGTGCGAATCGCAGACGCGGGCGTTGGTGCACCAATCGCCCGCTTTCCCCGCTCGGACAGGGGTGTTGGTGCACCAATCGCCCCTTGCGGCGCCCACTTGCGGCGCGTTCAGCGGGTGAGCCCGGCCCCGACGCGTGCGGCGGCGGCGTCCAGCGGCGCACGCCGACGGCCGGCGGCCGAAGGCGCGATTCCCCCCGGCAGGACGGACCGCGACCGCGCCACCGTCGCCCGTTCCGGGCTCCGCCCCGGGTAGCACGCGTCCAGTTTCTCCAGCTCGATCAGGAGTCCGCGCAGCGCCTCGCGACCCACGCGCCGGGACACCCTGCCGCTGGTCTCGGACGTCAGGAAAGGGGCCAGGCGCGCGACATCACCGAACGCCGCCCGAACCGCATCGCCGATCCCGACCGCCGCCGCCGGTCGGTCGGCCGCGGGCATCCTCGCCGCGAGCCCGCTTCCGTCGAGGACGATCTCGCCCAGGGCTTGAAACTTCCTCCCACCCGCCTCGCAGATCACCTTCCGCAGCACCTCCGAGCCCGGCTGCCGGGTGAGGCGGCCGACGCCCTGCGTGAGCGTCCGCACGGCGGGGACGAAGAGCGGATAGGTGGCTTCGACCTCCACCTCCTTCAAGCCGGGCGCGATCCGGTCCAGCCCCAGGCGACGAACGTACGCGTCGAGCCGGGATTGCGTGAAGAGCTCGGTCGTGCCCTCTTCGAACACGACCAGCGGCCAGCTCCACTCGGCCCTCGTGATCTCGTGATCCCCCGCCTCGGAGCCGAGCAGATGGCAGTTCTCGTGCAGCACCACCGCGAGCGCGTTCTTGGCGCGGTAGAGCTCGTACCCCTCGAGCCCACCGCCGCCCTTCTCGAACAGCGCCTGGAGCGGGCGCTCCACGTACGCGCGATCGTAGTAGATGGTGCCGTCCCAATCCGCGATTCCCACCACGCCGCGGCCCTCCACGCGCCCCTCACGCGGCAGCCACCGCACGTTTCCGTTCCAGGCCGACAGGCGGGCGCCGGAGAGCGCTCGGGCGTCGTCGGCCTGGCGCTCGAACAGCTCGGCGACGGCGGTCACCGATGCGGACCTTCGCGCCGCCGCCACCCCGACGAGCTCCTCGCCGGCTCCGATCCCCGTCACTGGAGCACCTGGTCGTCCGGCGTCCGGTCGAGGGCAAAGAGCAGGCGCAGAAGGGGCTCCGCGAGGCGCACCACGTTGAGGCGTTCGGCGTCGTCGGTGGCGAACGTGGCCAGACGCTCCAGCTCCCGCAGCGCGGTCCGCGCGCGCCGGCGGCGCGCGTCCCGGTCCCCGCCCTCGGCGAACCCGGACGCGACGACGCGATGCGCGTCGACCACGAGTCGGGACGGGCGCGGCCGGCGCGAGGGTCGCGGCGACCGGTCCTGCCAGGCCTCGTGTAAGAGCTCCAGGTAGACGTCGATACGGCTTCGCTCAGGCATCTCGAGCGTGCTCCGGATCGCGCGCAGCTTCTCCTCGATCGCTTCATAGCCACGCTGCGAGAGCGTTCCCACGTCAAGCTGGGCGACCGCCCGGCTCCAGAGGTCGCGAGCGGCGGCGAGGGGCGTACCAGGTTTTTCGGATGTGTCAATCGCCGACATGATGAGGCTAATATACGGACAGTAATCGGCGAATGCAAGCATCTCCGGGAAGGCGCGCCGGGACAGCTTCGAGGGAGATGTGGCCGAGGGGCCGGCTACTCGCCGGACAGGGGGGCTGCCTGCTCCGAGCTGGACTCGGCCAGGTCCCCGTCCGGAGCGTGCGCGCTCTCCACCGCCTCACGGGGGCCGGCGTTCAGATCGGGGAACCGCCACCACAACGCCAGGACCACGAGCGAGATCAGGAACAGCACGATCGCCGACAGCTGCGCCTGCTTGAGCCCGAAAGCGGTGATCGAGTTCGCGCGCCAGAAGAAGACGATGAACTGCGACACCGCGTACATCGGCAGGTAGAGCACGAACAGCGTCCCGGGCCGCGGATGCCGCACCCGCCACACCAGCAGCAGCACGGCCAGCATGACGAGGCCGATCAGGAGCTCGTACGCGGCGGCCGGCTGATAGGCGACGCCGAGCTGAGGTGCGAGGGACTCGGGGTTGGTGTACTGGATCGCCCAGGGGAGGTTCGACGGGTACCCGACGATGTCGCCGTTGACGATGTTGCCGATGCGGCCGATCGGCTGTCCCACGGCGGCGAAGAGGGCCGCGGCGTCGGCAAAGACCCAGAACGGGAGACGCTGCACGCGGGTCCAGATGAAGACCAGGAACGGCACCGTGAAGATGGCGCCGAAGTAGGCCATGCCGCCCTGCCAGACGGCCAGGACGTCCTGGGGATGGGTGAGGTAGTAGTGAAACCCGTTCTGGACGTCGTAATAGAGACGCGCCCCGACCAGACCCAGAACGATGCACCAGAACGCCAGGGTGCCCCACTGTGCTTCCGGGATGCCACGCCCGCGCATGTAGCGACCGACCAGCCAGAGTCCGACCAGGAACGCCACCGCGTACCCGACGCCGTACCACCGGATGGTGATGAATCCGAACTCCAGCGCGATCGGACTGAACGGGAAGGTGATGACCAGCGGCATCAGCGCCGGCCGGCCTCGACGGGTACGAACATCAGCGACCCACGATACCCGAGCGCCGCTCGAGCGCCTTCGCTGGAACGGTTATGAGGAGGGATTGATCCCGAGCAGCTGCCCCGCCTTCTGGACACCGGGACTCTGGCAGACGGTGCTCGGCGTGCCGTGCGTGATCGAGCAGATGGTCGCCGTGAGCAGGTTGGCGTTGCCGATGATGTCCTGCGTCGTCTGCTGGGAGGGGTCGGAAAGCGCGGATGCGACCTGCGCCTGGGTCTTCCCGGCCAGGTCCGCGGGGCTGTACGGGGTGGAGCCCACGAACCTGCCGCCGACCAGCAGGAACGGGATGCCACCGCCGGTGTCGTAGGTCGACATCAGCTGCCGCTGTTCGGCGGTCGGCTGCTGGAGGTTCGGCTGACCGTCGGCGGGCTCCGTACGTGAGTACATCTCGACCGGGACGAAGTCCACGTACGGACTGCTGAACTTCGTGTCCACGAACGTGAATGTGGGGGTGTTGGGATAGACGTCGGTCGAGCTTGAGAACATGTACTTCACACCCGAGAAGGTGCCGAAGCGGGAGAGGGCCGTCAGCATCACCCAGCGGTCGGCGGCGCAGTAGGGGCAGTACTCGCCGCCCATGTACAGGACCTCCGGCTTCCCGCTGGAACCGGTCAGCGTGGTCGGGTTCTTGACCGCGCTGATCGGCAGTTGAGTCGCGTTGAGCGAGCCGTTGCCGACCTCGTCGAAAACGGACTGGGGGACGCTGGTGACGTCATGGATCGCCTGCGAGATGTTCCCGGTTTGTGGGGAGCCTCCGGAGGTGACCCGGGAGACGACCACGACCACGAGCACCACGATCACCACCACCCCGATGACCCCGAGGTAGGGGTACGGCCCGCGCCAGAAGGACCGCTTCGGCTTGCGGTAGGAGTTGGATGGCTGGCGGCGCGTCTGGGCGCCCGCGGAGCCGCCGGCGGTCGCCATCTCCGCCGAGCGGGGCCGGGCGGTCGCGCCGCCCTGGCGCAGCGCCTTCTGCCGGGACTGCGAGCGCTTGGGGGCCATCAGCCCTCCTCCCGCGTCTGGAGCCGGCGGACGCTGAGCAAGAGGGTCGCCAGAACGAGCAGGTGCACGGCCGTGCACCACTCACAAAGCTGATGGATGACGGCGACCTCCGAGTAGACGAGATAGAAGACGAAGAGCAGCGCGAGGACCGACCACAGCAGCTGCGCCCAGGCCAGCCAGCGCGGCTCCCGTCCGAGCAGGGCCCACGCGGCCAGGCCGCCGCTGACCAGGAACCAGACCGCGCCGGGTACCGTGACCGGGATCTGGGTCCCCCAGACGAGCGATTCGGGGCTGTGGGTGACGGCGTTGCAGTTGACATAGGTGCCGACCGTGCACGCGAGCTGCTGGCCGTCATAGTGGATCGTGGTGAGGTAGGTCGCGAGCGCGAGTCCGATCGCGGCCAGCACCACCATGACCCCGAGCACGATCCGATCGCCGCGCCTGGGAAGCGCGGCGGCGTCATCGGCCGGGCGCTTCGCCACGCGTTGAGCCACGCCGATAAGCTACCAGCGCCACATGAATCCGACCTGAACGAGTTGCGGACCGCGGCGGCTTCGCCGGCGCCCGGTGCGTATCCTGGGTTGGCCTCCAGCGGGAGGCCTCGACCAGAGCACAAGAAGCAGAGAGAAGGTGAAGGCTTGAAGGTAATCGTCAAGGACCAGCAGGAGTTCGAGCAGGCGCTGCGTGAGTTCCGCCGCAAGGTGCAGGAGCAGGGCCTGGTGCGCGAGATGCGCCGCCGTGCCCACTACATCCCTCCGGCGGAGGCGCGCAAGATCAAGAGCCTCCGGGCCCGCCGCCGGCGGTCGCGATAGCTCCCGGCCGGCCGGACCTGGCGGCGCGCCGGGTCCCGTTGCTCTGGTATGCTGCCTAGCGCTCGGTGGCCATGGCGAAGGGGTCACACCCGTTCCCATTCCGAACACGGCAGTTAAGCCCTTCTGCGCCGATGGTACTGCCGGGGTAACCCGGTGGAAGAGTAGGTCGTTGCCGAGCTTTCTATCCCGCCCCTCAAGGGGCGGGTTTTTTATTTCCAGCCCAGTCGCAGCCGGTAGGTCCACCAGAAGGTGGTCGCCGCCTGGATCCGGCGTTCGGCGACGCGGCGCAGGGCGTCCAGGCCCAGCTCGCTCTCGGAGACCCCGGCGTCGCGCAGCGCGACCACCCCGCCCTGGGTGCCGACCAGCGCCATCAGGTCCCCGGCATCGCCGCGCCTCTGGCGGTGCAGCGCGACCTCCCGGGTGACGCGGAACAGGCCGCTCCCCCGCAGCCGTCGCAGGTGGTCACTCTTGGGGGCACGCCTCGGCACCAGCCCTTGCTCTTCCTCCAGCGCACGATAGCGCTCGTCGGCGGCGTAGAACGCGGCGTCGACCTCGGCATCGGTGAGCGGCGGCCAGTCGTAGTCGAATGCGCAGAAGACCCCGCCCGGGCGAAGGATCCGCGCGATCTCGGGGAGCGCCGCCTCGGGGTCGAACCAGTGCATCGCCTGCCCGGCCGTCACGACGTCCACCGACTCGCTCTCGAGGCCGGTCGCCTCGGCGGTACCCCCCCGGACCTGATGGGGGGTCCGCCAGCCGGCCAGGCGCTGCTCCAGGACCTGACGCATGTCGGTCGAGGGCTCGATCGCCGTCATGAACCCGGCGCGGCCCTCCCAAACGCTGGTCGACAGCCCGGTGCCGGCCCCGAGGTCCACCACCCGCGGGCCCGCCCCCCCCGCCTGCTGCCCCGCGTACTGGCTGAGCAGTCCCGCCAGCTCCGGCGGCGGCTGCGGGCGGCCCCGGTCGTAGAGGTCGGCGAACCCGCTGAAGCGTTCGACCGCCGTGGGCTGGTGTGCCATCGTCCTACTCTGCGCCGGCTGCTTCGCGCGGTGCCGGGCGCTTCGCCATCAGGCGCTGATCGGCGCCGGCTCCTCGTCCTCGACCATCTCCGGGCGGAGACGGGGCAGAAGCAGCAGCACGCGAGCCGTCAGGGCCAGGAGCAGCACCACGAACGTCCCGAGGACACTGAACACGACCTGCCCCAGCGAGTCGTGGAAGGCCGTGATGAGCAGCCCCTGCGTGAGACACCCGGCCGCCAGGAGCGGGATGTACCAGCGATCGTGGACGGCCATGAAGAACTGGACCAGGAGGTTGCACAGGCTGAGACAGAGTCCCGACAGCCCGACCGGGACGATGAAGGCGTCGGCGTCGTGGAAGGCCGGGCCGAAGAGGATGTTGACGACCAGGTGCGGGAACAGCGCGAAGAAGGCCAGGGCGACGAGCCCCGCGGCCACGATCAGGCCGGCGGAGAGGAAGAGCAGCCGACCCGGGTGGTCGCGCCGGGCGACCGCCTCGATCACGCGCGGAAACAGGACCTGGCTGACCGAGAGCGTCCCGTAGTAGATGATCACCTCGATCTTGTTCAACCCGCCGTAGATGCCCGCCGCGTGCGCGGGCAGGAAATGCTTGGCGAGCACGACGTCGAGGTTGAAGAGGAGCGTGATGCCGATGGTTCCGATGCAGGCGTTGATGATGAAGCTGGTCATCGTCGGCAGCTCCACCCGCTGTCCCTCCCTGGGCAGCACGCGGCGGAGCGAGATGGTCCCGATCACGAGTGAGGCCGCGCAGCCGGTGACCAGGGCCACCATCGCTCCGTTGACTCCGAGTCCAAGGGCCAGCAGCAGGACCAGGGCCAGCACCCGGATCAGGAGCTCCGAGGCCTGGTTGAGCGACAGGGCGGCGAAGTGCTGGGTCCCCTGCAGCGTGCCGCGCGGGATAGCCATGTACCAGCAAAAGCCGAGCGCGATCCCAAGCCACACCACAGGCACCGGCGAGCGCAGGTGCAGGAAGCTCGCGATCGGGAATGATGCCGCCGAGCACAGGATGACGAAGAAGACGGTGGGGATGAGCAGCCGGACCTCGGTCCGGCGCACCAGGTAGCGGATGCCGGCCAGGTTTTCGTCGGCCTGGAGCGACGCCGAATAGCGGGCGAGCACCACCATCAGGATCAGGTTGATCGAGAGTCCGACCGTGTACAGCGAGAACAGGGACGCCATCTCGCCGTACTGCTCGGGGCCCAGGACGCGGCCGGCGATGGCGTTGTAGACGAACCCGCCGACGCCGGCAGAGAAGCCGCCGATGAAGAGGAGGACGTTCTGCCGGACCAGCCGGCTGCTCTGGAGGCGGCGGAGTCCCATCCGGACCGCGCCAGGTGGGACGCCTTCTGCTTCGGAGGCGGTCACGTCGGGGGTGACTATAGGAGGCGGATCCCCGGTCCGTATGCTTGCACGCTGGATGAGCAGCCCCCGGTCAGCGCCGCTGGTCTCGGTGATCATCGTCAGCTACAACACCCGCGAACTCCTCCTCCAGTGCCTCGACGCGCTGGGCCAGGGGACTGACGTGCCACACGAGGTGATCGTGGTCGACAACGGGTCCCGGGACGGATCAGCGGACGCGGTCGAGGAGCGGTTCGGGGACGCGATCGTGGTCCGACAGCAGAACGTCGGGTTCGGGCGCGGCAACAACGCCGGCCTGCAGCAGGCGAGCGGGCGGTTCATCCTGCTCCTCAACTCGGACGTCCTGGTGCGGCCGCGGTGCGTCGACCGGCTGGCCGACCACCTCCTGGTCCATCCCGAGGTGGGGGCGGTAGGTCCCCGGCTGATCCGCCCCAACGGCGACCTCGACCTGGCCTGCAAGCGCGGCTTCCCGACCCCGCGCGCCTCGTTCTTCCGCGTGACCGGCCTCTCCCGCCTCTTCCGCCATTCTCGGACCTTCAACGCCTACAACCTGGGCCACCTCGACGAACGGGAGGAGCATGAGATCGACGCCGGCACCGGTGCCTGCCTCCTCGTGCGCCGCTCGACGATCGACCAGGTCGGGTTCTTCGACCCCGACTTCTTCATGTACGGCGAGGACCTGGACCTCTGCTTCCGGGTCAAGGAGGGCGGCTGGCGGGTCGTCTATCTGCCCACCGCGCAGGCGGTCCACCTGAAAGGCCAGTCGACGCGCCAGGCGACCAACCGGATGCTGTTCGCGTTCCACAGTGCTATGTGGACCTTCCACAGCAAGCACTACGCGGCAGACCTTTCGGCGTTTCCCAACGGCCTCATCTGGGCCTCCATCTGGGGGCGCTGGGCGGTGCTGCGGGCGCGGGCGGCAGTCACCCGGGACCAGCGCGTCTCAGCCTGACCAATCTCCGTTTTCACGCGAAACCGGGTCTATGAGGGCCGCCATAGTCCCGATTTCACGCGAAACCGGGCGTTGGTGTGGCTCAGCGGTCGTCCGCGGTGGGCAGCTTCTCGAAGTCGTCGGGACTCAGGTTGAGGTGGACGTTGTTCCCGACCACCTCCTGGACCGCGTCGATCGGGACGACGACCTTCCGCCGCGGGCGCTCCGACTCCACCACGATCCGGCTGATGGCCCCGTCGTCCGCGGCGTCGACCGCGCGAATGCGACCCAGCTCGGTGTAGCCGGACCAGACCGGGCTGCCCTCGGTGAGCTCGTGCACGTTGGCGACGTCGTCGTCGACCTCGACCGGTGGTGTGTAGGGGGCCTGGCCGAACAGCGCGCCGGCGATGCGGACGAAGCTGCTGTGGGTCCAGCCTTCCGGCGCCTGCCAGTGCGTGGGGACCCCCTCGACGCGGGCCGCCGTGATGTCGGGCTGCGACTGAAACCCTTCGTGGTCGAGGTCGACGGTGAGACGCCCGTCGGGGGATGGTCGCAGGTGACCGATTCCGACGACACGATCGCCGACAACCAGATGGGTGACCCGGTGCGCGGATTCGTCGACCACCAGCCGGCTCACCGAGCCCAGCCGCTCTCCGTCGCTGCCGAACACCTGCTCACCGGGGTCCAACTTTCTCATCTCGGGGCCCCCGCGAAACGCAGCCGAGGTCCATGCAGGAGGGAGCCTGCCGAGCCCGCGGCGGTCGGGCGTGGGCGGAGTTTCGTGGGGTGGGTCAAAACGGAAGCTCCTCCTCGGGGTAGGGCACATCGTCGTCGCCGGGCGGGGGAACCTCCTCGTGACGGTCGCGCAGCGCCGGGCCCGGCTCCGGTGCCGCCGGCGGTCGCACCTCGATGCGCGTCCTCGCCTCTTCGAGCTTGCGCTCCGCCGTCCGGAGGAGCCGGCCGGCCTCGTCGACCGCCTTGATCGCCTCGTCGAGGGTGAGGTCGCCCTCCTCCAGGATCCGGAGCTGAGCGTCGAACAGGTCCACGGCGCGCTCGTAGCTGAGCTCCTCTGGCTCAGGATTGGTCGTCACGGGGTTCGATCTCCTCGGTGGTCGCCCGCACCTGGCCCGCGGCCAGGCGGAGCCTGAACTGGCGCCCGGGGGCGGTGTCGGTGGCGCGCCGCAGCACCGCGCCGGATTCCTCGTCGAACGCGATGCTGTAGCCACGCGTCAGCACCTGCTGGGGATCGAGGGCGGTCAGCCGCCGCCGCCGCTCCCGGAGCGTGGATTCCGCCGCCCGCAGCCGGCGCTGGAGCGTCGCGCTGAGACGTTGGAGGCCGCGCCGGCGCTCGAGGTCGACCTGACGCCGGAGCAGAACCCGGCGTGCGGCGCGGCCGAGAAGGCTACCGCGCTCGGCGAGGGCCTCCGCCCGCCGCTCCAGCTGCCGCTGGGGGGCCAACCCCGCCAGGTGGGCGCGGCAGACACCCAGCCGTTCGCGGCGAGCGCGCACCATGGCCGGCAGCACCCGGTCGAGTCGCTCCCGCCCCGCTCGAAGCCGCTCCCGCTCCGCCCGCGTCCGGTGGTCCACCTCGCGCCCGAGGCGGCGGCGGCGCTCGGCCAGCTCCGCGACCAGCTGCACCTTGCGAGGCACGATGCGGGCCCCGGCCTCGGTCGGGGTGCGGCACTCGAGATCAGCCACCAGGTCGGCGAGCGTGCGGTCCGAGGTGTGTCCGAGCGCGGTCACCACCGGGACCGTGGAGGCGAGGATGGCCCGGCACACCGGCTCGGTGTTGAACGCGTACAGCTCTTCGAAGGAGCCGCCGCCCCGTGCTACCACTACCACCTGGGCCAGGCGCTCCGCGTTGCACTGGGCAAGCGCGGCGACCACCGACTCGGGAGATGCCATGCCCTGCACCTGCGCCGGATAGACCAGGATCTCCATGTTCGGAAAGCGGTCCTGGATCGTCTCCACCAGGTCGTGGATGACGGCGCCGGTGGGCGAGGTGACCAGCGCCACCCGGCGGGGGAGGTGAGGAAGCGCCCGCTTGCGTTCGGCGGCGAACGCCCCCTCGAGCTCGAGCCGCCGCTTCAGCAGCTCCAGCTGGGCACGCAGCCTTCCCACGTCGTCGTACTGCAGCTGGCGGACGTAGAGCATCAGGGCGCCGTTGCGCCAGACGTCGAGCCGGCCCCGGATCAGGTACTGCTGGCCCTCCTCGGGTTGGATCGCGAGTCGCCAGAGGTCATCGGACCAGATCCAGCCCTTGATCAGGCTCTCGCCGTCCTTGACATCGAAGCTGAGGGCGCCCCTCGAGTTGCGGCGGATGCCCGACAGCTCGCCCTTCACGAAGACCGTGCCGATCTGGTTCAGCGACCCTTTGATCCGCTGCTGCAGCTCGGTGACGGTCCAGGGACGTTCGGCTTCCTCTGGCCTCAGCATGTTCGGTGGTCAGCGTAAGACGCCGCGGTTCGACGAACCCGGTCCGGCGCAGATCGCCGCGGCACCGCTCGGGCTCACCGGGCGCGCCTGACGGCCCCCGATTGGCCGGCTCAGCCGCCGATCTGCGACATCGACTTGGCGGGCTTCACGAACCCCGGCTGATTGATCAGGTGACCCTCTTCCTTGTGCCAGATCGCCGTCTCGATCACGCCTGCCAGGTGGGCGTCCGAGACCCCACTCCGCATCAGATCGCGCAGCGGCGTCTCCCCCAGCGAGAAGAGGCAGGTCCGCAGCCCTCCCTCCGCCGTCAGCCGGATCCGGTTACAGGTCGCGCAGAAGGCCTGGGAGACCGAGGAGATGAACCCGACATTCCCCGGTGCCCCGTCGGCGAACCGGTACGAGGCCGCGGGTCCAGGGCGCTCCGCCGGCACCGGCTGCAGCGGGAACTGGTCTTCGATCGCCTCCTGCAGCCGGCGGCTGGGGACGACCAGGTCGTTCGACCACGCGTTGTCGCCGTCCAGGGGCATGAACTCGATGAACCGCACGTCGTAGGCCTTCTCGCGCGCCAGGCGGGCGAAGTCGACCACCTCGTCGTCGTTCTGGCCCTTCATCACCACCACGTTGAGCTTGATCGGCCACAGCCCGGCCTCCTCGGCGGCGCGGATGCCTTCCAGCACCTTGCTGAACGCGTCCCGGCGCGCGATGTCGCGGAAGCGGTCGATGTGGAGCGTGTCGAGCGACACGTTGACGCGGCGCAGACCGGCCCGGCGCAGCGCCTCCGCCTTCTTCCCGAGCAGGACCCCGTTGGTCGTCATCGTGATGTCGAGGTCGGGTGCCAGCTCGCTCAACATGCCGACCAGGTCCTCGATGCCAACCCTGACCAGCGGTTCGCCCCCCGTCAGCCGAATGGTGCGAACGCCGTAGCGACGCACCAGAAGACGCGCGAGGCGGGTGATCTCCTCGAAGCGGAGGATGTCCTCCCGCTTGAGCCAGCGCAGACCTTCGGCCGGCATGCAGTACACGCACCGGAAGTTGCACCGGTCCGTGACCGAGATCCGCAGGTCGTCGGCGCGCCTGCCGTAGCTGTCCAGCAGGGCTCTCCCCATCTCCCCGATCATAAACCCAACTTTGCCGCCGTCTATGGCAGCAGGGGATCGTGCGGCAAAGTAGGGTTTACGCGGTGCCCTTTGAGAACATTCTCGTGGAGCGCCGTGGTCGGGTCGAGCTGATCACGCTCAACCGGCCCCGGGCGCTGAACGCGCTCAGCCCGGCCTTGATCGAAGAGCTGGGGGACGCGCTGGAGGCCGCCGACCTGGACCCCGAGGTGGGGGCGGCCGTCCTCACCGGCGGTCCGCGCGTGTTCGCGGCGGGTGCCGACATCACCGACATGGCCGAGCAGTCGTCGGTGGACCAGCTGACCCGGGACCAGACCGGACGCTGGGCCCGGATCTCCGGCTTCACCAAGCCGCTGCTCGCCGCGGTCAACGGTTACGCGCTCGGCGGCGGGTGCGAGCTGGCCCTGATGTGCGACCTGATCGTAGCGGGGGACTCCGCGCGCTTCGGGCAGCCCGAGATCAACCTCGGCATCATCCCCGGCGCCGGCGGCACGCAGCGGTGGCCCCGCACCGCCGGCAAGTACGTCGCCATGGAGGTCAACCTGCTGGGCACGCAGATTCCGGCCCAGCGCGCCTATCAGCTGGGCATCGTGAATCGCGTGGTCCCGGCCGAGGTGACGGTCGAGATCGCGGTGCAGCTGGCAGGGCGCGCCGGCCGCCAGGCCCCGATCGCCGCCCGCCTGGCCAAGGAATCGGTGAACCGCGCGCTGGAAACCCCGCTTTCCGAGGGACTGGCCCAGGAGCGCAAGAGCTTCTACTTCCTGTTCGGCACCGAAGACCAGAAAGAGGGCATGGCGGCGTTCATCCAGAAGCGCAGGCCGGAGTTCAAAGGACGGTAGCGGCGATGGCGCAGAGCGAAACGCAGGAGGTCCTCACCTACCGGGTGGAGGACGGGGTCGGGTGGATCCGTCTCAACCGGCCGCGGCAGCGGAACGCGCTCGACGCCCGGCTCCGCGCGGCCCTGGGCCAGGCGGTGAAACAGGGCGCCCGCGACGAGGCGGCCCGGGTTCTGGTGATCACCGGCGAGGGGCCCGCCTTCTGCGCCGGCGCCGACATCAACGAGTTCGCCGACATCCAGGGGCTGGGCGCGCTCCCCGACGAGTACGGCTCGCTGCTGACGGCGTTGCGCTCCGCGACCAAGCCCACCATCGCCGCCGTCCGCGGGGCGGCGGCCGGCATCGGGGTCGCGCTCGCGCTCTGCTGCGATCTCCGCCTCGCCACCCCGGACGCGTTCTTCCGGCTGGCGTTCGTGGACATCGGCCTCACCGTCGACGGTGGCAGCACCTGGCTGCTGCCACGCATCATCGGCGCCGCCCGCACGCTCGAGCTCTGCTACACGGGACGCCGGCTGGGGGCCGAGGAAGCCGAACGCTGGGGCCTGCTCAACCGCGTCGTCGCGCCGGACCAGCTGGAGACCGCGGTCGGGGAGCTCGCGGGGAGGCTGGCCCGAGGACCCAGAGCGGCCCTGGCGGCGATGAAGCGCTCGCTGGTCTACGGCGAGGGCGCGAGCTTCGAGGACACGGTGACCTTCGAGTTCCTGCTCCAGAGCACCCTGATCGGCGCGCCCGACTTTCGCGAAGGCGTCGCCGCCTTTCTCGATAAGCGCGCTCCCGCGTTCGGCAAGACCGAGGGGTAGGCGGTGACCGCCGGCCTCCAGGACGCGGTGGTGGTCGAGACCGCGCGCACGCCGATGGGGCGCTACGGCGGCCAGGTCGCCGGTCTGCGGCCCGACGACCTGGCGGCGACCGCGATCGCCGAGGCCCTGCGTCGCGCCGGGGTGCGCGGGGAAGACGTCCAGGACGTGATCCTGGGCTGTGCCAACCAGGCGGGCGAGGACAACCGCAACGTCGGGCGCATGGCGCTGCTGCTGGCCGGGCTTCCGATCGAGGTGCCCGGGCAGACCGTGAACCGGCTCTGCGCCTCCGGGATGACGGCGATCGTGGCCGCGGCCCGCGAGATCCAGGTGGGGGCGGCGGAGGTCATGGTGGCCGGCGGGGTGGAGTCGATGTCGCGCTCGCCCTGGATCCTCCCCAAGCCCGGGACCGGCTACCCCCGAGGTCCGCAGACGGCGTACGACTCGGCGCTCGGGTGGCGGTTGGTGAACCCGCGGATGCAGGAGCTCTACGGCACCCTGCAGATGGGGGAGACCGCGGAGCGGGTGGCGGTCGCCTACGAGGTCGCGCGCGAGGACCAGGACGCGTTCGCCCTGCGCAGCCATCAGCGCGCCGTCGCCGCCCAGCGGGAGGGGCGGTTCCGTGACGAGATCGTTTCCGTCGAGGTCGCCCAGCGCCGGGGCCCTGTCCTCGTGGTCGAGGACGACGAGGGGCCGCGGGAGGACAGCTCCCTGGAGAAGCTGGCGAAGCTGCGGCCGGCCTTCAGCGACAGCGGGTCGGTGACCGCGGGCAACTCCTCTCCTCTCAACGACGGCGCCACCGCGCTGGTCATGATGTCGGCTCGCGAAGCCCGGCGGCGGGCGCTCCGGCCGTTCGCCCGGCTGGTCGCCGCGCGTGCCGCCGGCGTGCATCCGGACTACATGGGTATCGGGCCGGTGCCGGCGACTCGCGCCGCCCTGGAGCAGGCGGGGCTCACGATCGGGGACATCGACCTGGTCGAGCTCAACGAGGCGTTCGCCTCCCAGTCGCTCGCCTGCCAGCGGCTGCTCGGGATCCCCGACGACCGGCTCAACGTGAACGGCGGCGCGATCGCGCTCGGCCATCCGCTGGGCTCGAGCGGCGCCCGGCTGGTTGCGACGCTGGTGCGCGAGATGAGGCGGCGTGACGCGCGTCGCGGGCTGGCCACGATGTGCGTCGGTGTCGGGCAGGGAGTGGCTACCATCTGGGAACGCGTCGAAGAAGGCTTCTGACGCGTTCGCTCGGAGCCGCCGTGAGACGTATAGTTCTTGACGTCAGGTCAACTGTCCGGGGCCCGCGGGGCGCCCCGGCTCGTGGATGGCCCAGAAGGGGGTAACGTGGCGGTGCGACCCGTGTCGGCGCAACCATTTCCCAGCTCGCTCACCCGGCACACCCGGGAGATCGATGAGGCGCTGCGTGCCGTCTCGCAACCCGAAGGGTTGCTGGGGCGGATGACCGCCTATCACCTGGGCTGGGTGGAGCCGGACGGTTCGCCCGCCGACCACCCCGCCGGCAAGCGGATCCGGCCGGCGCTCGTCTGCTGGGCCGCCGAGGCCGGCGGCGGAACCCTGAAGGTCGCGCTTCCCGCCGCCTGCGCCGTCGAGCTGGTGCACAACTTCACGCTCGTCCACGACGACGTGCAGGACAGGGACCGCCTGCGGCGAGGCCGGCCCACGGTCTGGTCGGTGTGGGGGGAGGCGCAGGCGATCAACGCCGGTGACGCGATCGCGGCGATGGCGCTGATCAAGCTGCTGGGGCCTGCCGACGCCGACCCGGCGGAGCGACTCCGGCGGTCTCAGGCGGCATCCGCCCTCCTCCGGGCGGAGATCGAGGTCATCGAGGGCCAGACGCTGGACCTGCACCACGAGGGCCGGCCGGATACCCCGACCGCCACCTATCTCCGGATGGTCGAGGCCAAGACCGGCGCCCTGATCGGGGCCAGCCTGGAGCTGGGCGCGGTCGTCGCCGGCGCTCCGCCGGCGGTCCAGGAGGGCCTGCGCCGCGCCGGCCGCCTGCTGGGTGTCGCGTTCCAGCTCAGGGACGACTGGCTGGGGGTGTGGGGCGACCCCGAGCTGACCGGCAAGTCGACGGACAACGATCTCGCGCGGCGGAAGCTCACCTACCCGCTGGTGCGGGCGTACGAGGTCGCCGACCCCGAGCAGCGCGAGGAGTTCCTGGCTCTGTACCGGACATCCGGTCCCGAGGAGGAGCCGCGGATCCGCCGCCTGCTGGAGCGGCTGGGCGGCCCTGATCTGACCGCCCTGTCGGCCGCCGAGGCTGCCCGGGCGGCGGTGCGTGAGGTCGAGGGCTGCGTACTGGATGCGACCCGAAGAGAGGAGTTCAGCGATGTCGCACGCTATGTCGCCGAACGGACCAGCTGAGCCTGAGGCAGCGGTGCGAGACGGCGCCACCCGAAGGACCCAGTCGCGAAAGGCGGAGCACATCCGCATCAACCTGGCCGAGGACGTGCAGTCCAAAGGCGTGACCGCCGGCTTCGAGAAGTACCGCTTCCTGCATACGGCTCTGCCCGAGATCGACCTTGCCGACGTCGCGACCGAGGTCACGGTCCTGGGTCGCAGGCTGGGCGCCCCGATCCTGATCTCCTGCATGACCGGCGGCACCGACGAGGCCGGGAGGATCAACGCGGCGCTGGCAGAGGCTGCCAACGAGCTCCGGCTGCCGATCGGATTGGGGTCGGGCCGGGTGCTGCTGGAGCGTCCGGAGGTGGGCGGGAGCTTCCAGGTGCGCCGCTACGCGCCGGACACGCTGCTCCTGGCCAACCTCGGAGCCGTCCAGTTCAACCGCGGATACCGGACCGATGACGCGCGGCGGCTGGTGGAGACGCTCGGGGCCGACGCGCTGGTGGTGCATCTGAACCCGCTGCAGGAAGCGCTGCAGCCGGAGGGGGACGCGAGCTTTCGTGGCCTGTTGCGGCAGATCGAGGTGCTGTGCCGGTCGCTCGAGTGGCCGGTCATCGCGAAGGAGGTGGGCTGGGGGCTGGCGCCGGACGTGGTCCACGCCCTCTTCGAGGCCGGCGTGGCCGGGGTCGACGTCGCCGGGGCCGGCGGCACCAGCTGGAGTGAGGTCGAGCGCCACCGCCTGGGCGAGCCCTGGCGGCAGCGGGTGGCGGCGGCCTTCGCCGGTTGGGGGATTCCGACCGCGGAGGCGCTGGTCGGCGCGCGCCGGGTCGCCCCCGACGGGCTGGTCGTCGCCAGCGGGGGGGTGCGGGACGGCCTCGACGTCGCCAAGGCGATCGCGCTGGGCGCCGATCTGGCGGGCCTGGCGGGACCGTTCCTGCGTGCGGCGTCCAACGGCGCCGAGTGCGCGGTCGAGCTGGGCCTCGAGCTCACCATGACTCTCCGGGTGGCGATGTTCGGCGTGGGCGCGGCCTCGGTCCGGGCCCTGCGGGGGACTGCTCGCCTGGAGGGTCCCGAGCGGGCGGCTCCTCTGGGATGACCCGATGCCGATGACCCCGCAAGACGCGTACTGCCGCCGCCTGCTGCGGGGGCACTACGAGAACTTCTGGGTCTCCGGTCCCCTGGTCCCGCGTTCGCTGCGGCGCGGACCTGGCCCGCGTCTACGCCTACTGCCGGACGGTGGACGATCTGGGGGACGAGTCGCAGGGTCCCGAGGACGCGCGGCAGAGGCTCCTCATCTGGCAGGAGGACGTCCTCCGGCTGTGGGCGGGCGGGAGCCCCGCCCATCCGGTCCTGATCGCGCTGCGGTCGACCGTGGCCGCGCACGCCCTTCCGGCGGAGCCCTTCCTCGACCTGATCGACGCCAATCTCCAGGACCAGGAGGTGACGAGCTACGCGGGGTGGGGACCGCTCCTCGACTACTGCCGGCGCTCGGCGGCGCCGGTGGGCCGGATCGTCCTCCATCTGTTCGGAATGGCGCGGCCGCAGCTGCTCGGGGCCTCGGACGACGTCTGCATCGGGCTGCAGCTCGCGAACTTCGCGCAGGACGTGGCGGTCGACCGGGAAAAAGGCCGGGTCTACCTGCCCCAGTCCGAGATCGACGAGCACGGTCTCCGGGCGGCCGTCGAGGTGACCTGCGGCCGCGCTCGGGAGCTGCTCCGGTCAGGTCAGGCCCTGGAGGCGGCGGCGCGAGGGGGCTTGCGCGTGCAGCTGGCGCTGTATCGGACGGGTGGTGAGGCGGTGCTGGACGCGATCGCGGCGGCGGGGTACCGCACCGACCAGGTGCGGCCGGTGGTGTCGATGGCGACCAAGGTTCGGCTGTTGGGCGCGGCGGTCAGGCGCCGGCCCCGGCGGGGGAAGAATGCGGATGAGCAGTACGTCCACACGGCGTAGCCTGGCGGCGAGACGCGACCGCCGGACCGCGGAGCGCGCCTGCGCGCGGCTGACGCGGAAAGAGGCCAAGAACTTCTATCTCGGGTTCCTCACGCTGCCGCGCCACAAGCGCGTCGCGATCTACTCCCTCTACAGCTTCGCGCGCCAGGTGGACGACGAGGTCGACAACGCCACCTCGGCCGCCGCCGCCGCGGAAGGCATCGCGCGGCAGCGGGCACGCCTCCGGGACGGGCTGAGCGGCCGCTACCAGGACGATCCGGTGATGCAGGTCCTGGCGGACACGGTGGATCGCTTCCACATCCCGCCCAGCGAGCTGGAGGAGGTCATCGACGGCGTCGAGATGGACCTCCACACGTCGCGCTACGAAAGCTGGGAGGACCTCAGCGGCTACTGCCGCCGGGTGGCGGGTGCCGTCGGTCGGATGTGCACCCGCATCTTCGGCGCCGCGGACGAGGCGGCGCTCCGTCACGCCGACAACCTGGGGCTCGCCCTGCAGCTCACGAACATCCTTCGTGACGTGCTGGAGGACGCCGCCCGAGACCGCGTCTACCTGCCTCTCGAAGAGCTGCGGCGCCACGGGCTCACCACCCAGGACCTGCTGGCGCGGGTTCCTCACCCAGGCGACGGCTGGGAGGAATTCGTGGCGTTCGAGGTGGAGCGGGCGCGAGGGCTCTACGGGGACGGGCTCCAGCTCTGCCAGCAGGTGCCCCAGAACTCGGCCGCCTGCCTGCGCACCATGGCCGGGATCTACGAGCACATCCTGGACAGGATCGCCGCCGATCCCCGGGCCACCCTCGGGGGTCGGGTCTCACTCTCCACCCGGACCAAGCTCGGCATCGCGGCACGCTCGCGGCTGACGCGATGATCGTGGTCGTGGTGGGCGCCGGCCTGGCGGGTTTGGCCGCCGGCCGTGCGCTGCAGGCGGCCGGGCACCAGGTCACGGTGCTGGAGCGCTCGCGCCTGGTCGGGGGCAAGGCGACCAGCTTCGTGGCCGGGGTTCGCCGTGGGGTGGAAGAAGAGGTCGACAACGGGCAGCACGTCTTCCTGGGCTGCTTCGACGCCTGGCTGGGGCTGGTCGCGGACGCCGGCATGGCGCACGCTCTGCATCTCCCGCCTCGCTTCGAGGTGGCGCTGCTGGCCCCCGACGGTGCCCGGGCGCGGCTGCGCGCCGCGCGCCTGCCATCGCCGCTCCACCTCGGGCCGGCCCTGCTCGGGAACCGGCTGCTCGGTGCCCGGGGCCGGTTCCGGGTGGCGCGGGCGATGATCGCCGCACGGCAATCCGCGCGGCCGGGGGAGACGCTGGCCGGCTGGCTCCGGCGCCGGGGACAGGGCCCACGCGAGCGGGCCACGTTCTGGGACCCGTTCCTGGTGCCGGCGCTCAACGCGGCCCTCGAAGAGGTCGACGCCGAGGCCGGGCTCTTCGTTCTCCGCACCGCTTTTCTGGGGCAGCCGGGCGCCTCGCGTATCGGCTGGTCGAGGGTTCCGCTGGGCCGGATCGCGGAGGCGGTCGCGGCCGGTCTCGACGTACGCCTCCGGCAGCCGGTCCGAGAGCTGGTAATCGAGGACGGCGCGGTCAGCGGCGTACGCACCGCCACCGAGGAGCTGCCGGCCGCGGGGGTGGTGGTGGCCGTACCACCCGAGGCGGCCTCGCGCCTGCTGCCGGCGGGGCTGGTCCCCGGGCTGGACCAGATCCGCTCCCAGCCCATCGTGGACGTCCACCTCTGGTACGAGCCAGCGGGGTTGGCGCTCCCCTGGGGGCTGGACTTCGCGGCGCTCGTCGGCTCGCCGGTGCAGTGGGTCTTCCGCAAGCGCCCCGGCTATCTCTGCTGCTCGCTCAGCGCGGCGTCCGGGGTGGTGGGTCTGCCGGAGGAAGACCTGGTCGAGCTCTGTCACGCGGAGCTGGCACGGGTGCTGCCGGCGCTGCGCGGCATCCGCCCGCTGCGTGGCCGCGCCACCCGCGACCCGGCCGCCACCTTCGTACCTGCGCCCGGGCTGCGGCGGCCGGGCCCGGCGACCGGCGTTCGCGGCCTGGTTTTGGCCGGCGCGTGGACCGATACCGGCTGGCCCGCGACCATGGAGAGCGCGGTGCGCAGCGGGCAGGCCGCGGCCCACGCCCTGCTGCAGCCCCAGTTCCCCGTTTTCACGCGAAACCGGGCTTATGAGGGCTCTGATAGTCCCGTTTTCGCGCGAAACCGGAGTCAACCGGCTGCGGAGACCCGGGGGTGAGCGCGGTCGCGACCGAGGACAGAGCGGCGGCGGAGGCCGTCCAGTGGCTGCGGGAGCACCAGGCTCCTGACGGCTGGTGGTGCGGCGAGATGAGCACCAACGCCACGATGACGGCCGAGCACGTGCTGCTCTGCCGGTTCCTCGGGCTCGACACATCCCGCATCCGTGAGGGCGCGGTCCGACACCTGCTCGAGGGTCAGCGGGAGGACGGCTCCTGGGCGCTCTACTTCGACGGTCCCGCCGACCTGAGCACGACGATCGAGTCCTACGCTGCGCTCAAGGTGCTCGGGCACGACCCGGCGAGCCGCGAGATGGCGCGGGCGCTGCGGGTCGTCCACCGTCTGGGCGGCGTCGTCCGGGCGCGCATCTTCACCAAGATGTGGCTCGCGCTGTTCGGCGCCTATCCCTGGCGTGGGGTGCCCAGCATGCCGCCGGAGCTGATCCATCTGCCGGCCTGGGCGCCGCTCAACCTCTACGACTTCTCCTGCTGGGCACGCGGCACGATCGCCCCGCTGCTCATCGTGCTCAGTCGCAAACCGATGCGGCCGCTCGGCGTCTCACTCGACGAGCTGGTGGCGTCGGGTACCGAGGCGGAGCTCGCCCGGCCACCCGGCAGCGGGGCCTTCTGGTGGTTGGACCAGCTCCAGAAGCTCTACGAGGCGCTCCCCTGGCAGCCGGGCCGCGCGGTGGCACGGCGGCGCGTGGTGGGGTGGATCGTCGAGCGGCAGGAGGCGGATGGGAGCTGGGGCGGCATCCAGCCGCCGTGGGTCTACTCCCTGATCGCGCTCCACCTGGAAGGGATGCCTCTGGACCACCCGATCCTGCGGCGTGGGATCGACGGCCTCCAGGGCTTCGCGGTCGAGGACGAGCACGGCTGGCGGCTCCAGGCGTGCATGTCGCCGGTCTGGGACACCGCCTGGGCGCTCCGAGCGCTGAGCGCGGCGGGGGTGGCGGCGGAGGACGAGATGGTGGTCGGGGCCGTCCGCTGGCTGCTCCGGGAGCAGATCCCGGGCCGCACGCCCCGGGATCGGGACCTGGCCCGGCGGCGCTGGGGCCGGCGCTCTCCGCACGCCGCCGCCTACGGCGGTGACTGGCGCGTCCGCCGGCCCGAGCTGGAGGACTGCGGAGGTTGGGCCTTCGAGTTTGCGAACGATGTCTACCCGGACATCGACGACACGGCGGTGGTGGTCCGGGCGCTGCGCGAAGCGGGCGCCCCGGACGCCGGCCACGCGATCGCGCGCGCGGTCCGGTGGTGCCGTGCCATGCGCTCGAGCGACGGCGCCTGGGCCGCGTTCGACCGCGACAACACCTCGCGACTCGTGTACCGCATCCCGTTTGGCGACTTCGGGGCGCTGACCGACCCGCCGAGCGAGGACGTGACGGCGCATGTCGTGGAGATGCTGGCCGGCGAAGGGGCCGGCGTCGGAGACCCGATGGTGCAGGGTGGTCTCGACTACCTGCGCCGGACGCAGCTAGGCGACGGCTCCTGGTGGGGCCGATGGGGAGTGAACTATGTCTATGGCACCTGGTGCTCGGTCTCGGCCCTGGCGGCGCTGGGCGTCGGGCGGGCGATGATGGAACAGGCCTGCTCGTTCCTGCGGTGGACCCAGAACGCGGACCGTGGCTGGGGAGAGAGCTGCCACTCCTACGTCGACCCCTCGTTCGCGGGCATCGGTGAGAGCACCCCGTCGCAGACCGCCTGGGCGGTGCTCACGTTCCAGGCCGCGGGGCACGGTGACGACCCCGCCGCCCAGGCCGGCCTCGGCTTCCTGCGGGACCGGCAGAGCGGCGGCACCTGGGACGAGCCCCAGTACACCGGAACCGGGTTTCCCCGCGACTTCTACCTCAACTATCACCTCTACCGGCACGTTTTTCCGACCATGGCGCTGGCCATGGCAGATGCAAGGAGGCGCTAAGCATGGCGGTACCGATGCGACAGGGCTTGACTGTGGCAAAACACGTCTTCACCAACCGCTACCTGAAGCGCAACGACAAGTTCGCCCTCGTCCTGCAGCTGGAACCGCTGTATCAGTGCAACCTCGCGTGCGCCGGCTGCGGCAAGATCCAGCATCCGGACCACATCCTGCAAAAGCGTCTCTCGGTGGAGCAGTGCCTTCAGGCGGTCGAGGAGTGTGGCGCTCCGATGGTCTCCATCGCGGGGGGCGAGCCGCTGGTGCACAAGGAGATCCACCTCATCGCCAAAGAGCTGGTCAAGCGGAAGAAGTACGTCTATCTCTGCACCAACGCGCTGCTCCTGGAGAAGAAGATCGACCTCTTCGAGCCGTCGCCCTTCTTCGCCTGGTCGATCCACATCGATGGCCTCCGCGAGCGTCATGACCAGTCGGTGTGCCGTGACGGCGTGTTCGACAAGGCGGTGGCGGCGATCAAGCTGGCCAAGGAGCGAGGCTTTCGGGTCACGACCAACAGCACCTTCTTCGGGCCTGACAACGCCGAGTCGATCAAGTCGCTGCTCGACTTCCTGAACGACGACCTGCAGGTCGACAACATGGAGATCGCACCCGGCTTCGCCTACGAGAAGGCACCTGACCAGGAGAACTTCCTGGGGGTGGAGCGGACGCGCCGGATCTTCCGCGAGGCGTTCGCCGACGGCGGGCGCAAGCGGTGGCGTCTGAATCACACCCCGCTCTACCTCGATTTCCTGGAGGGCAAGGTCGACTTTCAGTGCACCGCCTGGGGCATCCCCTGCTACAGCGTCTACGGCTGGCAGCGCCCCTGCTACCTGATGTCCGACGAGCCCTATGCCACGACCTACCGCGAGCTGATCGAGGAGACCGACTGGTCGAGGTACGGTCGGGGCCGCCACCCCAAGTGCGAGAACTGTATGGCGCACTGCGGCTACGAGCCGACCACCGTGGTGGCCACCATGACCTCGCTCCGTCAGGCGCTGCGGGCGGTGGCCGAGCGCAATTGAACGACGTCGGGGTTCGCCCGGGGCCCGTCTTCCTGACCGGGGCCACCGGGTTCGTCGGTGGCCACGTGCTGGACGCGCTGCTGGATGCGGGGCACCCGGTGCGCGCGCTGGTGCGGGGCGATCCCGACCGGCTGCGCTTCCGCCCGGGGCTGACGCCGGTGGTGGGGGACCTTCTGCGACCCGGCGCGCTCACCGGCGCCCTGGACGGCTGCCGCTACCTGGTCCACGTCGCCGCCCACTATTCGTTCGCTCCTCGCGACGCGGCGATGATCCGGCGGGTAAATGTCGTGGGCACCGCCGGCCTGCTGGAGGCGGCGCGACTGGCCGGGGTGGAGCGGGCCGTGGTCACCTCGTCGTCCGCGGTGGTCGGCCCTGCCCCTGATGGGCGCCCGGCCACCGAGGAGGATTCAGCGCCGCACCATCGCTCGGGCGCCTCCGGTCTCGGCTATCACGACTCCAAGGTGGAGCAGGAATGGGCGGTTCGGGCGGCGCGTCTGCCCGCCGTCGAGGTCCTTCCCACGGCCCCGGTGGGGCCGCGCGACACGAAGCCCACGCCGACCGGCCGGATGGTGCTGGACGCGCTCACCGGCCGGATGCTGGCCGGCGTGGCGGGCAGCATGAACCTGGTTCCGGTGGAGGACGTGGCGCGCGGTCATCTCCTGGCGCTGGCCCGTGGACGGGCGGGCGAGCGCTATCTGCTGGCGGGGGAGGACTGGGACCTGGACCGGATCTTCGCCTATCTGGCCGCGCTTGGTGGTCACCGGCCTCCCCGTCTCCGCCTGCCGCACCGGCTGGTGCTGACGCTGGCTCACGTCGACGACGGACGCTCCCGGCTGGCCAAGGCGGTGCCCCGGATCCCGCTCGACGGTGCCCGCATGTCCGGCCAGCACTGGCACGCGAGCGCGGCGCGCGCGGACCGCGAGCTGGGCTGGCGCCCGGGGTCGGTGGAGGCGGCCCTGTGGCGGGCGGCCGCCTGGTTTCAGGGCAGAGTGTCCGCAGTTGGACCCTAACACGACCGCGGTAGGGTCGGAGTGCGGACACTCTGGCGGTTCCGCCTCGCGATGGTAGTGGTGGCCGCCACCCGGCTGGAGGCGGGGGCTGCACGGCGAGCGCTGCGGGGCGCCGGCGTGGAGGTGGTCCGGATCGGCGTGGGCGGTGCGCGGTTGTGGGTGGCCGGAGGCGCGGGTCCGATCGTCGTCGTCGGGCTCTGCGGCGCGCTGGTGCCGCTGGAGCCGGGAACGGTGGTGGTACCTGACGAGGTGGCGGAGACCAGGGGGCCGGCGGTGCGCTGCGATCCCGAGCTGGTCGCCTGCCTGCGTGAGGCGGTGACCGCCAGGGGCTGGCCACTCGCGGGAGGCCGCCAGCTCACCGCGAAGAGCATCCTTCGCGGATCCGACCGGGCGAGGTGGGCGGCGAAAGGCTTCGAGACCGTCGACATGGAGGCGGCGGAAGCGTTGAGGAGCGCTGCCGGTGCCGTGATCCGGGTCGTCCTCGATGCGCCGGACCACGAGCTGCCGGCACCGTCGCAGCTTCGCGACCCGCGTTCATGGTTGGCGATGGCGCGGGTTGCCGTGCGAGCGCCGATCTACGCGCGCCGCGCGGCGTTGCCCGTCGCCGATCTGGTCGCGAAGTGGACTCCGAACGGGTAGCGATGCCGGGAGGGGACGCGCGCATCGGCGTCGACATCGGCGGCACGTTCACCGATCTGGTCCTGCTCCAGGGCGGGAGGGTGGCCGCGGTGGCGAAGGTCCTGACCACAACCCGCGATCCCTCGCTGGGGGTTGCCGCCGGGGTGCAGGCACTGCTCGAGCGTGCCGGTGCCGAGGGGGGCGGAGTCCGGGAGGTAGTGCACGGGACGACGCTGGTTCCGAACGCGCTGATCGAGAGGACCGGCGCCCGCACGGCGCTCTTGACCACCGCCGGCTTTCGCGACGCGCTCGCGATCCGTCGCGAGCATCGGTACGACCTTTACGACCTGAACCTCGAGCTGCCCGAACCGCTGGTGCCGCGCCGGCGCCGCTGGGAGGTTCGCGAGCGCGTGCTGGCGGACGGGTCGGTGGACGTGGAGCTCGACGACGACCAGATCCGGGGGCTCGCGCGGCGCATCCGGAGGGAGCGGGTGGAGGCGGTCGCGGTCTCGCTGCTGCACTCCTACCGGAACCCCGGTCACGAGCTGCGGGTCGGCGAAGCGCTGCGGGAGGCGCTGCCGGAGGTTTCCCTGTCGCTCTCGGCGGAGGTGGTGCCGGAGCTGGGGGAGTACCTGCGGACCTCGACCACGGTGGCCAACGCCTACGTCCAGCCGCTGATGGACCGCTACCTGGGGCTCCTGGCCGGCCGCCTGCGGGAGGTGGGGGTCGAGGCCCCCGTCCACGTCATGCTCTCGACCGGCGGCCTGGCGGACCTGACCACCGCACGCCGGTTCCCGATCCGGCTCGCCGAGTCGGGGCCCGCGGCGGGCGCGATCAGCGCCGCCTTCACCGGCCGCGCGCTCGGCATTCCCGACGTGCTCGCCTTCGACATGGGCGGAACCACCGCCAAGGCGTGCTTGATCGAAGGGGGCCAGCCGCTGATCGCGCGGGAGCACGAGGTGGGCAGAGTTCACCGCTTCGCCCGGGAGAGCGGCTTTCCGATCCGGCTGCCGGTCGTGGACCTGGTCGAGATCGGAGCCGGGGGCGGCAGCATCGCCCGGCCGGATCGGTTCGGGCTCCCTCGCGTCGGGCCCGACAGCGCCGGGTCCGATCCGGGTCCGGCGTGCTACGGACGCGGCGGCGTGGAGCCGACGGTCACCGACGCGGACCTGGTCCTCGGCTACCTCGACCCGGACTTCTTCCTCGGGGGCGCCATGCGCCTCTCCCTGGACGGGGCGAGGGCCGCGCTCGCCGGGTTCGCCTCGCGGCTCGGCCTCGGCATCGAGGAGGCCGCGGCCGGCATCCACCGGGTGGTCAACGAAAACATGGCCGCCGCGGCTCGCATGCACGCGATCGAGCGCGGCCGCGATCTCCGCCGCCTGGTGATGGTCGCCACCGGCGGCGCGGGTCCGGTCCACGCCTGGGGCGTGGCGAAGGCGCTCGACATGGCACGGGTGGTGCTTCCGCCCTCGGCGGGCGTCGCCTCCGCCCTCGGCATGCTGACCGCGCCGCCCGCGTTCGACCAGGCGCGCAGCCTGCCGAGCCTGCTGGGCGAGGTGGACTGGGAAGGTGTGAGATCGGCGCTCAGCGAGCTGCGGGTGCGAGGGGCGGGGCAGCTGGCGGCGACCGGCGTCCCTTCCGAGCAGGTCTCCGTCGAGGTAGCGGCCGACCTGCGCCACCGTGGCCAGGGTGAGTCCCTCACGGTGCCGCTCGGCGACTCGCTCCGGAGGCGGGCGGCGGACCAGGTGGAGTCCGCGTTCGACGCCGCGTATGCCGGCCTCTACGGTCGCCGGCCGCCGGGCGTCGAGGTCGAGGTCCTCGCCTGGCGGGTGCGCGTCCGCGGCCCGGAGCCGCCGGTCCGGCGCCGGGCAGAGCCGGTCGAAGGACCCGCGGGCAAAGGCGAGCGCGCCATCTGGTCGGCCGAAAAGGGGAGGTTCGTGGACGCGCGTGTGATCGACCGGTACCGCCTGGCTCCGGGTCAGGTCGTGCACGGGCCGGCCGTCATCGAGGAGCAAGAATCGACCGCCATCGTGGGGGTGGGGGGCCGGGCCGAGGTCGATCCGGGCGGCAACCTGGTGGTGACGGTCGATGAGTGAGCGCTCGGGCCGGCTCGACCCGGTAAGCCTCGAGATCCTGTGGGCACGCCTGATCGGGGTGGCGAACGAGCAGGCCGCGGCGCTCATGCGTACCTCGTTCACGCCCATCGTCCGCGAGGTTGGCGACCTTTCGGCGGCCGTGTTCGACCGCCGGGGACGCATGCTCGCACAGGCGGTCACCGGCACCGCCGGCCACATCAACGCGCTCGCCACCGGGATGCGTCACTTCCTTGCCGCCTACCCGGTGCCGACGCTCCACGAGGGCGACGTCCTGATTACCAACGACCCCTGGATGACATCAGGGCAGCTCAACGACCTCTCGGTCGTGACACCGGTCTTCGCCCGGGGGCGTCTGGTCGGGTTCTTCGGCAACTGCTGCCACGCGATCGACATCGGTGGCCGCGGCCTGTCTGCCGACGCCACCGAGGTGTTCGAGGAGGGGCTCCAGATCCCGATCACCAAGCTCTACCGGCAGGGCAGCGCGAACGAGGAGCTGTTCCGGCTGTTGCGGGCCAACGTGCGGACGCCGTACGAGGTGCTGGGTGACCTGCATGCGCAGGTGGCGGGGAACCAGGTCGGTGCCGACCGCCTGGTCCGTTATCTCGAGGACTTCGACCTCCCCGACCTGGAGGAGCTGGCGGACGAGATCGTCGGTCGCTCCGAGCGGGCGATGCGGGCCGCGATCGCGGAGGTCCCTGACGGCGACTATCACCAGGTCTGCCACACGGACGGTCTCGACGAGCCGGTGCGCGTCGAGGTCACGCTGCGGGTGCGAGGGGACGAGATCGAGGCCGACTTCTCGGGCAGCTCCCGGCAGGTCGAACGCGCCTTCAACGTGGTGCTCAACTACACCGCCGCCTACACCAACTACGCGCTCAAGTGCGCGCTGTGCCCCGACGTCCCGCACAACGAGGGCAGCTTTCACCCGGTGCACGTGACGGCTCCCGAGGGCTCGATCTTCAACCCCCGTTTCCCGGCCGCGGTGGCGGGCCGGCAGATCGCCGGGCACTTCGTGCCGCACGCGATCTTCGGCGCCCTGGCAGACGTGCTGCCCGACCGGGTGATCGCCGAAGGTGCCGGGGGGATCTGGCTGACCACGGTGCGCGGTCGCGGTGAGGACCGCTTCGTCAGCGTCTTTTTCGCGGCCGGCGGGACCGGAGCGCGCCCGGCCCACGACGGCCTGTCGGCGACCGCGTTCCCGAGCGGGGTGGCGACCGCGCCCGCCGAGGTGATCGAGACGACCGGACCGCTCGTGATCCGGCGCAAGGAGCTGCGGCGTGACTCGGGTGGCCCGGGGCGGTGGCGAGGCGGTCTCGGGCAGACGATCGAGGTCGAGGTCCGCTCGGGCGCTGCGTCGGTCGTGTCGGTCCTCTCCGACCGCTTCCACCAAGGCGCGCGAGGCTACTCGGGTGGTGGTCCGGGAGCGCGGGCCGGGTTCTCGACGCCCGGCGGGCGGGCAGATCCCAAGCTCAGCCTCCCCCTGCCACCCGGAGCACGCTTCACTCTCCACCTGCCCGGCGGGGGAGGGTTCGGCGATCCTCGCGACCGCGATCCAGACCTGGTTCGGGAGGACGTCCGCGAAGGCCTCGTCAGCCGCCGCGCCGCCTCCGTCTTCTACGGTCTGCCGGCGGCGGCCAAGTCCACCGGAGATCCGTGAGGGGGCGGTCAGCCGCCGGTTTGCGTCGGCGCTGCCGCCGGAGACATCTCGGAGGTCGTCCGGTCGCGTGCGATCCAGCCCAGCATCAGCATCACCAGGGCGGCGACCGCGCACAGCGCCACCCGGTACAGGGGCCAGGAGCTCAGTGCCTGCAGGGAACCCGCCGCCGGAGGCAGCGCCACCAGGTACAGGTAGTTGCCGCCGATCGCGACGTCGGCGATGCCGATCGCGACCGCCAGCGCGCCGGTGACGACCAGGGCGCGGATCATCGTGCTGCGGCGTATTCGCACACCAAAGGCGACGATCGTGAGCACGCCGGCGACGATCAGACTGCCGTGGGCAAGATAGAACTCGAAGTAGAACCACCCCGGAAAGGGAGCGCCGAGCACCGGCAGGAAGAGCGCCGGGATCCCGCCGCCGACGCCCCAGAAGTAGGTCAGGTGTTGCAGCACCTCGCGACGCCACAGCAGCCCCGCCGCCGCCACCCAGGCGGTGATGTCGCACAGCTGGAGCGGGAGGTCGGTGCCGGGATGGAAAGGCCGGATGGTGAACAGCTTCACCCACCACGAGAGCTCGCAGATCACCAGCAGCACCGCCAGACAGATTCCGACTCGGCGCCAGGGCCAGCCGGGGAACCGGTGCGCGAGCCCGCCCGCCGCGACCACCGCCACGCCGACCACGACGATCGGCGCCACGTAGGTCAAGAGCTCCATGAGTCCCCCAATCCTTGATCCGCCGTCAACTATTCCTATGCTAGATGCGGGGACGGCGGGCCGCGGCGGTCTGCCTCCTGCGGAGACCAGCGTGCAGCTGCGCGAAGACCATCGAGTCCAGTCAGATCAGGCCCGGGTCACCCCGCCACCACCGCGACGCCTCCTCATCGTCTCGGCGAACATGGGGGCCGGCCACAACGCGACCGGCCAGGCGCTGGAAGAGGCGGCGCGGGGCGTCTGGCCCGGGGTCGAGGTTGGATGGCTGCAGACCTTACGCGTCATGGGTCCCGGGGTCGGTCCGTTGCTGCGGCACGCCTACACCGCGAACGTCGAGCACACGCCCTGGCTCTACCAGTTCTTCTACGACCAGATCCGCGCCCGCCGGTGGTTCGCCGAAACCACCAAGCGCGTCATCGGATCCTGGGCCGGCCGTCGCATGGAGCGTCTGATCACGGCCTGGGCGCCGGACGCGATCATCTCGACCTACCCCATGGGAACCGCCGGGGTGGCCTGGCTGCGGCTGCATCGAGGGCTCCGGACGCCGGCGGGGGCCTGGGTCTCGGACTTCGCGCCGCATCCGTTCTGGGTGTTCCGCGACGTCGACCTGACGATGGTCGTGCACGAGACGGTGATCCCGGTGGCGGAGGAGTCGGTGCCGGGCGCGCACGTCATCGTCTCGGCGCCGCCGGTGATGGCCCGCTTCCACCCAATGGCGCGCGAGGACGCGCGACACGCGCTGGGGATCCCCGAAGGAGCCTTCGTGGCGGTTGTCAGCGGCGGGTCGCTGGGCTTCGGAGGCATGGTCTCGGCAGCCGGGGCGCTGCTCGACGCGGCGCCCGGCACCGTCGCGCTGGTGGTCTGCGGCCACAACGAGCGCCTGCGCCGGCACCTGCTTCGGGAGGGGCACCGGGGTGGCCGTCTGCGAGCCCTGGGCTGGGTCGACGACATGCCCCAGCTCTACGCGGCCGCCGACGTGGTGATCACCAACGCCGGCGGAGCGACCGCGCTGGAGGCACTGGCCTGCGGGCGAGCGGTTCTCATGTATCGGCCGATCGCCGCTCACGGGCGAGCCAACGCGACGCTCATGGAGGCGGCTGGGCTGGCCCGGATCTACGACCGTCCCGAACAGCTCCGCGACGCGATCCGCGACCTCCGTCAGGATCCCGAAGGTCTGGGCGTGCTCGATCGTGGCGCGTCCGACTACGCGGGTCGCCGGTCTCTGGCGGAGAGCCTGCAGGCCTTCCTGGAAGCCGCCCAGCCCGTCTGACGGAACCGCTTGCGGGGTCAGACCCCGACCGGAGCCGGGCCGGCGCTGGTCTCGCGGTGGTCTTCGATCAGCCGGTGCGCGCCCCGGGCAAGCAGCCAGACCCCGATCACCATGACGGCGAGGCCGGCGATCTCCCCGATCGCGAAGAGCGTCCCGCCGCGCAGCGTCTCGTTGAGCAAGAGCACGCCGAACCCGATGCTCACGAGCGGGTCGGTGACCGTGATCACGGCCAGCGCCGGCGCCAGCACCGGGCTGGCCTGGAACGCGTTCTGGTTGAGGAGGAACCCGAGCGGACCCAGCACCGCCATCGCGTACAGGGGCCAGCTGGTGAGCAGCGCCAGGATGCCGTGGGCCTCGACGAGACCGGTCGCCACCTTGGCCGAGCCGGCCGCGCAGCCGTAGAAGACCCCGCAGGTGAGGGCCAGCGCCAGTGCCCGGGGTTGACCAGGATGCCGGGAGGCGACGTAGAGGCATGCCACGAGCAGCGCCGCCAGCCCCAGTGCGTAAGGGAGCACGGCTGTCACGCCGACGATCTGGGTCGAGCCGGCAGGAGGGTGTGCGAGGACCAGGAAGGTGGCCAGCCCGGCGCAGGTAAGCGTGCCGCCGGCGACCACGAAAGGCGGCGGCAGCCGGCGCACGAGGACGCTGCGCGCGATGGTGGCGAACAGCAGGCCCGTGACCAGGATCGGCTCCACCAGCGCCAGCGGCCCGTTCGCAAGCGCGAAGATCTGCATCGAGGAGCCGAACAGGTTGAGGACCAGGGAAGCGGTCCAGAGCGGCTCCCGTATCAGCTCGACGATCAGAGACACCCGGAGCGCCGGCCGCACCGGCACGTGCATCGTCGCCAGGTGCTGCAGCGCGGCCGCGACTCCGAAGCTCATGGCTCCCAAGATCGCCGCCCCGATCGCGATCCCGATATGCGTTGCTGTAGTCCCCCCACTCGGCTTCCATCTCGCACGGGCGGGAAGCCGCGGTCACCCGTTTTCCCGAACCATACCCGGCACCCTCCGGCGACCGCCGGGCCGGCCGAAGCGGGGCCAACTGGTACGCTCCTGGCCCGATGGCGCAACGCGACGCCGCCCAGGTGGAGCGGATGTTCGATCGGATCGCCGGTCGCTACGACCTGCTCAACACGCTGCTTTCCGCGGGTGCGGATGCGCGGTGGCGGCGCCGCACCGCGGCGGCGGTGGTGAGGGAGCCGGGGGACCGCGTTCTGGACGTCGCGTGCGGCTCGGGCAAGCTGGCGCTGGCGCTGCGCAGGCAGGCGCCGGCCGGCCTGGTGGTCGGGCTCGACTTCTCGAGCGGGATGCTGGAGGTCGCCGGGCGGGGGCCGGAGGGGCCGCGTTACGTGCGAGGTGACGGGCTCGCGCTTCCCTTCCCCGACGGCCGGTTCGACGGCGTCACGATCGCGTTCGGGCTCCGCAACCTGACCGACCCGCTGCAAGGGCTGCTCGAGATGCGGCGTGTGGTGAGGCCGGGGGGAAGGATGGCGGTCCTGGAGTTCGTGCGGCCCAGCACCTCCGCGGTCGGGAGGGCGTACCGGTTCTACCTGCGCCGTGGTCTGCCGCGGATCGGAGGCTGGGTCTCGGGCGAGCCACAGGCCTATCGGTACCTGAGCGACACCGTGGATGCGTACCGCACGCCAGGGCAGCTGCTGGAGCTGGCCGGCGCCGCGGGTTGGTCGCAGGTCTCGCTCCGGCTGCTCACCCTGGGCACGGTCGGGCTGCTCAGCGGCCGCCGCTGAGCCGAACCGGTCTTTCGGCGCGACAATCGGGACTGAGTCCCGGTCGAGTCGGGACAGAACGGCACGGGACGCGGGACAAAAACCGCGAGAGAGGAAGGGCCCTGCCCCCTACGATTAGAGCCAGGCGGGAGGTTGCTGGATGGTCATCTGCGGCAAGTGCGGACACGAAAACCCGGACGGCCGGCAGTTCTGTGAAGCGTGTGACGAGTACCTGGTCTGGCGTGGCAAGAGCACGTCCGCAACCATGGCGTCGCTGGCGCCGACGGAGGTGTCGGTCACCCCAGGGGGCGACGCGGGCGCGAAGCTCCGGGTCTTCAATCGCGGCGCCATCGTCGACAAGTTCAGCTTCGAGCTGCCGGCCGAGCTGGCCGAATGGGTGACCGTCGAACCCGCCGCCCTGAACCTGTATCCCAACACGAACGCCGAGGCCGCGATCCACTTCCGTCCTCCCCGGTCGCCCGCGGTGCAGGCGGGAGAGGTCCCGTTCACGGTCAAGGTCCGCTCGGATGTCAATCCCGACACCACCACCGAGGCCACGGCGACGGTCACCGTGGAGCCGTTCCTGGAACTTGCCGGGAGGCTCGTCCCCAACACCTCGCGGAGCACGGGCACGGCTGAACACCAGATAAAGATCGGAAACGGAGGCAACGCGCCGGCCGACGTCTCGATCTCGGTCACGAATCCGGATGATCTGCTCGTCTTCCAGCTGGAGTCCGACAAGGTGACCCTGGCGCCCGGTGCGGGCGCCAGCCTCAAGCTCCAGGTCACGCCGCGAGACCCGGACCAGATGGCGCAGGGTGTGGCGCAGTCGTTCCGGCTCACGCTCACCGCGTCAGGCGCGCCGGATATGACGCTGGACGGCGCGTACATGCGCGTCACGCTGGTGGAGCTGGACGCCAAGCTCGACCCCGAAACCTCGAGCAGCGCGGGCACCGCCGAGCACTGGGTGACGCTCACCAACAAAGGCAACGCGCCGGCGCCGGTGACGCTCTCGGCCAGCGACCCCGGGCAGCTGCTGACCTTTCAGCTCACCCCGTCCAACCTCACCCTGGACGCGGGTGGCAGCACCCGCGTCCGCCTCTGGGTCGGGCTTCGGCAGCAGGCCGAGCGGCCCGAGGGGACGGGGCAGCCGCGCGGCACGCCGCTGCCGTTCCAGGTCCTGGCTCGAGCCGGCGACACGACTCCGGTCGAGCTGAACGGGACGTACACCCCGCTCTTCGTCGAGATGACCGCCACGCTCGAACCGCGAACCTCGCGCGCCAGCGGCCAGGCCCACCACGCCCTGACCGTCGTCAACCACGGGAACCGCCAGGCCGCGGTCGCGATCGCGACGGCCGACGCGGACGACGTGTTGAAGCTGAGCGTGATTCCCGCCTCGCTGATCGTCGGACCTGGGGAGAGCGCCGGCGCGACGGTATGGGTCAGCCTTCGGGAGCCGTGGTCTCCCGAGGGCGGGAAGGCACGCCCCTTCGAAGTGCAGCTGACCACCGACGGATCGGCTCCGGTGAAGGTCGCGGGGGGGTACGTGCCCCTGTTCGCCGAGATTGGCGGAACGCTGGATCCGCCGACTTCAGAGGGGATCGGAACCGGCGAGCAGTGGGTGGTCGTCCAGAACACCGGCAACCTTCACGTCGACGCCGCCCTCTCCGCCACCGACCCCGGCCGCGCGTTCGACTTCGAGCTGGCGCCTACCTGGGTGGCCCTGGAGCCGGGCGAGACGGCGCGGGTCCGGCTCCGGATGTCGCCACGGCGCCACCCTCGGGAGCCGCAGCCGCTGCCGTTCCAGGTCCAGATCACCTCCCAGACGGCGCCAGCGGTCACCGTCCAGGGGACGCGCGTTCAGGTTCCGCCTCCACGGCAGCCCAGGCGCTGGCCTCCGATCCTGATCCGTGTCCTGATCGCGGTCGCGTGCCTGGTGATCGGTGCGCTGATCGCGCTCGGAACCCAGCAGATGACACTTTCGATCGTGAACGGGAGGACGACCTACGGGATCCCGTTCGTCAGCCTCGCCGCCCTGGCGCTCGGCCTGCTGGGATTCCTCATCTTCATCCCCCGGCGCGGCTGGTTCATCGCGGTGGGGGTGCTCGCCGCCGCCGCGGTCGGGGTATGGCTGGCAAGCACGCAGCACATGCTCAAGTTGTAAGTCCGGCGTTTGATGGCAGGGATGACGCCATGGGTGGCCCGGTGGTGGCAGCGAAGCTTCGCGTTCCCAGATCCGACGCCCTCGCCAGGGAGCGGGTCGACGCGCTGCTGGCAGGGCTGTGGTCCCGGCGGCTCGCCCTCGTCGTGGCTCCCGCCGGGTCAGGCAAGACCACGCTGCTCGCCCGCGTCGCCGCCACCGCGAACGCGCCCGTCGCCTGGTACCGGGCGGACAACCTGGACGGCTCACTCTCCAGCTTCCTCAGCCACCTGGAGGCCGCGCTGCGCTCCGCGCTCGGCGACCTTCCGGGGGGCTGGACGTCGGTCGTCGACATGGCGCACGCGCTCGACACCTGGACCGGCGAGCGCGCGCTCCTGGTCATCGACGACTTCCACGCCCTGGAGGGCACGCCGGGTGAGCAGGCCCTCGAGCGCCTGATCGAGTACGCCCCCAGCTGGCTCGTCCTCGCAGTGGGGTCTCGGTCCCGGCCCGCGATCAACCTCAGCCGCCTCCGCGTCTCGGGCGGACTGCTGGAGGTGGGCGGCGACGACCTTCGCTTCCGATCCTGGGAGGTCGAACGTCTCTTTCGAGACTTCTACCGCGATCCGCTGCCGCCGGTCGAGCTGGCGACCCTGGCGCACAAGACGGAGGGTTGGGCCGCCGGCCTCCAGCTGTTCCACCTGGCGACCAGGGGCAAGCCGGCGGAGGAGCGGCGGCGCATGCTGGCAGCTCTCGACCGGCGCTCTCGGTTCCTCCACGAGTACCTGACCTGGAACGTCCTCGACCAGCTGCCGGCGGAGCAGCGTGAGTTCCTGGTCCAGACCTGCGTGCTGGGGCGGCTCAGCGGCCCCATCTGCGACCGCTTTACGGCGGGCACCGGCAGCGAGGCCCTGCTCGGCGACCTGGAGCGGCGCCAGGTCTTCGTCCAGCCGCTGGAGGAGGAGGGGCACTACCGATACCACGAAGTCCTCCGTGCCCACCTCGAGGTGGTGCTGCTCCGCGAGGCCGGCGAGCCCGGCGTCCGCGATTTGCACGGCCGGTCGGCGCGTGTCCTGGAGGAGTTCGGGGCGCTGCCCGAAGCGCTGCGCTCCTACTGCCGGGCGGAGAACTGGACGGCGGTGGACCGGCTGTTGGGAAGGAACGGTGAGCAGCTCGCCGAGGGCTCGGCCCGCTGGATCGACTCGCTCCCACCGTCCCTGCTCGACCACGACCCCTGGCTGCTGCTCGCAAGCGCTCGCCGCCACCGGGCAGAAGGACGGTGGGAGGCGGCGCTGAACGCGTTCCAGCAGGCGGAGCGCGGCTTCGGCCCTTCCGAGGCCGCCGCGACCTGCCATCGTGAGCGGCAGGCGCTCGGCGCCTGGCTGAACCTCAACCCCGCGCCGCCGGGCGATCCGTTGGGTGTGCTCCGGCTGGTGGTGCAGAGGGACCCTCTCCGGTTTCGCGACGCCTGGGCGGCCGGCACGGCGGTCGCAGATCTGATCGCGGGCGCCGCGTCGCTGGTCGCCGGCGACGTCCGGGCGGCGGCCCGCTCCTTCGAGCGCTGTGTGGCGGCGCCTGACGCAGCCGGGGGGGTCCAGGTTGGGGCCCGGCTCGGGCTCATCGCCGCCCGCGTGCTGTCGGGGGATGTGGACGGTGCCGCCGACGTGGCGACGACCGGGGACGCGGCCGAGCAGCTGGGCCACGGGTTCCTCGCCAGGCTGGCGAAAGTCTGCGCGTCCCTGCCGCCGGGAGGTGAGGCGGGTGCCGAGGCGGCCGGTCTGCGGCTGACCTGCGAACACCTCGGCGACCATTGGGGTGCCGCGCTGGTCGACCTGGCGGAGGGCTGGGCCGCACTTCAGGACGGCGGTGCGCAGCCTGGCGCCGCGGCCGCGGCATTGGCACGCGCCCTGGCGTGGTTCCACCGGATGGGTGCGGAAGTGCTCGAAGCCTGGGCCTGCGCCCTGCTCGCCCTGGCCACCGTCGATCGGAGTGATAGTCAGGCGATGAGGCTGGCTCTGGACGCGGAGCGCCTGGCCAACGCCCGCGGCGTGGAGGGCCCCAAGCTGTTCGCGTACCTGACGCTGGCCCAGGCCGATCGCGCCCGGAGCCGCGAGTATGCCGCCCTCGCCGCCTCCGTGCGAGCAGCCACCGGGCTGGCCGCGCCGGGGCGACCTTCACCCGAACCGGCCCGCATGACGGTCCGGCTGTTCGGGGGATTCGAGCTCACGGTCGATGGCGTGGCGGTAGAGCTCCAGGACGTCAAGCCCCGCGCCCGGACGCTCCTGCGCCTTCTTTGCGTCCACGCCGGTCGCCCGGTTCATCGTGGTGCCATTCAGCTCGCCCTCTGGCCGGACGCCGACGCCGACGCCGGAACCCGGAACCTGAACGTGGCGATGTCCAGCGTCCGGCTGGCGCTCCGGCGGTCAGGGGCTGCCGGGCACGGCGCGCAGCCGACGCTCCTGGTCCGGGAGGGTGATGCCTACCGCCTGGCGCTGGGGCCCGAATCGCACGTCGACCTGCTCGACTTCGAACGGGATGTCGCGGCAGGCCGGCGAGCCCGAGAGGCCGGTGACGCTCCGGGTGCGGTCGCCGGCTTCCGTGCCGCACTCGACCTGTACCGAGGGGAGCTGCTGCCCGAGGACGGCGTCGAGGAGTGGGTGCTCGACGACCGGGAGCACGCGCGGACGCTGGCCACCGAGGCCGCCCGGGGCCTGGCGGAGCTGCTGCTCGAGCAGGGCAGGGCCGAAGGCGCCGTTCAGGCCTGCCTCCAGGGGCTGCAGGCGGATCGCTTCCACGACCCGCTGTGGCAGTCTCTGGTGCTGGCGCACGAGCGCACCGGCGACCGCATGGCCGCGTCTCGCGCCCGCCACGAGTACCACTCGGTGCTGGCCGAGATGGGTCTTTCAGGTCTTCAGCCGGCGCGTTGACGTTTCGTTGACTGGCTGGTAACCGGCCGGCGCGATGCTGGCCAGAGGTGGGCGGACTCTCCGTGGTGGATCCCGGGCTCAGGGCGCGCGAGCGCACGCAGGTTTGCGTGGTCGCGGGCGACCCGGTGTCTCGCGACGGCGCCGCCAGCCTGCTGCGCGGGCAGGGAGTCGACCTCGTCGACAACCGCCGCCTCGATGCAGACGTGGTGGCCCTGGTGGTGGTCGACGACCTGGACGAGGAGGCCAGCCGCGAGATCCGCTCGCTGCGCCGGAGCGGCGTCGACAGCATCGTCGTGATCGCCACCCGGGTCGACGACACCGGTCTTCTGGCCGCCGTGGAGGCCGGCGCCAAGGGTGTCCTGCGGCGCGGAGAATGCACTCCGCAGAACCTCATCGGGTCCATCCACGCGGCCAGGATCGGCGAGGGATCCCTGCCCCCCGACCTTCTGGGCCGGCTGCTGGGCCAGGTGGGCCGCCTGCAGCGCCAGGTCCTGAGCCCACACGGCCTCACGTTTTCCGGGCTGACCGAGCGCGAGGTCAAGGTGCTGCGGCTGCTGGCCGACGGTTTCGACACCTCGGAGGTCGGGCGGCAGCTCTTCCTCTCCGAGCGCACGGTCAAGAACGTGGTCCACGACGTGACCAGCCGGCTCAACCTGCGCAATCGAACGCACGCCGTCGCCCACGCGCTGCGACACGGTCTCATCTGAATACCGCGCGCTCGCTGCCCTTTCGGGCAGGCGTTGTGCGCGGCTGCCCCTTGACGCGATCCGCGGTTCGGACCATGGTTGGTGGGTGCAGGCTTACGAGCTCGAACCGAGCGCGGCCGCCGCTGCGCACGCGCACGTCGACCACGAGCAGTCCGGCCTCGACGCGACAACGCGGCAGGCGGCGGCAGCGGGGTTCACCAGCGGCCTGGCGCCGTCCACCATCCTCAATCTGCAGCGCACGATCGGCAACGCGAGCGTGCAGACGCTGCTGGAGGACGAGGAGCCGTCCCCGGTCCACGACGTGGTCGGCTCGGGCGGCGGGAGCCCGCTCGAGTCCGGCACGCGCTCCCTGATGGAGGACCGGCTGGGCCACGACTTCTCCGACGTGCGCGTTCACACCGGGGGGAAGGCAGATGAGTCGGCCCGCTCGATCAACGCCGTCGCCTACACGGTGGGCAGCGACGTCGTCTTCGGCTCCGGCCACTATGCCCCCGACACCCCAACCGGCCAGCGGACACTGGCGCACGAGCTCACCCACGTCGTCCAGCAGCGGACGGGCCCGGTGGACGGGACCCCCGCACCCGGCGGCGTCCGGCTCAGCGACCCCTCCGACCGCTTCGAGCAGGCGGCCGAGCGAACGGCGACCGAGGCGATGAGCGGGCCGGTGGCAGTGCAGCCGGCCGTCCAGCGCGAGGGCGAGGAGGAAGAGGAGACGGCCCAGGCGCTCGTCGCCCAACGAGCAGGCGAGGAAGAGGAGGAAGAGCCGGCCTGACGCGGGCCGCCAGCCTGCGATGAAGGCCAAGCTCATCCAGCGGTCCGCCGCCCAGGTCCCGGTCAGTCCCCGCCGGACGCGAGAGCCTCCGGCGACGTCCGTCAGACCGGGAGGCCAGGGTCTCCACGTGGTCTCGGGGGGCCTGGACGCGGGAACGATCCTCCGTCTGCAGGCGACCGCCGGCAACGGCGCCGTCGGTGCGTTGCTGGCTCAGCGGGCCGTCGACTGTCCTCCGCCCCCGGCCCCGCTCGCCACGCCCGCCCCTGGGGAGTTCCCGGGGTTCCAGACCGTGGCCGGCCGCGTGGACCAGGGCACGCGGAAGCTGAAGGCGCACCCATCCGCGCGCTCGCGGGTCACCGAAGCGGACCGCGCGGCCAGCGGACCGACGAACGAGGTGCGAAGCAAGGGAGCCGCCGACCAGGTCGACCAGATGGGCCGCCAGAAGGCGGGCACCTTCAACAAAGCCGCGTTCGTCACCGCGGTCAAGGCCGCGATCGACAAGGCGACGCCGAAGACCATGGAGGAGGTCGACGACTTCAGCTCGTCCGGGAAGCCCGGCCAGCTGAAGGAGCAGGTGGCGGGCGAGGTCGGTAAGGGCAAAGATGCGGCCGCGAGCGGCGTCAAGACCGCCAGCGACGCGACGCCCGACACCAGCCACGCCACCCCCAAGCCGGTCACGCCGATGGGCCAGGAGACACCTGGAACGGCGCCCGCCGCCGTGAGCGCGGAAGAGGCGATGCCCGCCCCGAAGCCCGAAGACCAGGTCGGGCTCGGCTACACCAAGTGCGCGACCGACAGCCAGCTCGATGAGGCACAGGTCACTCAGGAGCAGGTTGACCAGTCGAACGAGCCTCAGTTCCAGGACGCGATGGCGGCCAAGCAGGATGCCGACCAGCATGCCGACGCTGCGCCCCAACAGTTCCGCCAGGACGAGCAGGGAGCACTCGACCAGTCGAAGTCGCAGGCCGGCGCTTCTGCCCAGGCAGGCCTGTCGGAGATGCACCAGGTGCGCGGCTCATCGCTGGGCCACGTCGGCACGCACAAGGACCAGGAGAAAGGCAAGAACGAGGCCGAGCGCTCAAAGGTCTCGACCGAGATCGAGGCCATCTACACGGCCACCAAGAAGGACGTCGACGAGATCCTGGGTGGGCTGGACAAGAAGGTGGGGGACGCCTTCACCAGCGGCGAGAGTGAGGCCCGCCAGGCCTTCGAGTCTTACTACAAGACCAAGAAGGACGCGTACTTCGACGATCGCTACAGCGGCATCCTCGGTGGTGCGCGCTGGCTCAAGGACAAGCTCTTCAGTCCACCGGCCGAGGTCAACGGCTTCATCGACGAGGCGAAGCAGCTCTACCAGACGAGGATGGGTGGGGTCATCGACCAGGTCGCCACGATCGTCGAGACCGAGCTCACTCGAGCCACGCAGCGCATCGCCGACGGGCGCCAGCAGATCACGGGGTATGTCGCCAGCCAGCCGAAGGAGCTACGCGCCGCAGCGCAGCAGGCGGCCACCGAGATCTCGAGCCGGTTCGACCAGTTGGAGCAGGACGTCTCCTCCAAGGGGAGCTCCCTGGTCAACGACCTGGCCCAGAAATACGTCGCGGCGGCGAAGGCGGTCGACGAGCGCTGCGCCGCGATGCGGGAGGAGAACAAGGGCCTGCTCGAGAAGGCGATGGACAAGGTCAAGGGCATGATCGAAGCCATCGGCAAGATCAAGGACATGCTGGTCTCGCTGGCGGCCCGGGTCGCCGGCGTCATCGGCGACATCATCGCCCATCCAATCCGCTTCCTCGAGAACCTGATCGGCGCGGTCAAACAGGGCCTGGATCAGTTCGTCGGCAACATCTGGACCCACCTCAAGAAGGGACTGCTGACCTGGCTCTTCGGCGAGGTCGCGAAGGCGGGCATCACGCTCCCGGACACGTTCGACCTGAAGGGCATCCTCATGTTCCTGGCCCAGGTTCTGGGGCTCACCTGGGCGAACATCCGCGCCCGCGCCGTCAACATCCTGGGCGCCAAGGTCGTCGGCCTGATCGAAAAGGGCGCGGCCGTCATCCAGAAGGCGATCGAGATCTACAACGTGATCAAGGACGAGGGGATCGCGGGCGTCTGGCACCTGATTCAGGACAAGGTCGAGGAAATCAAGGGCCAGGTGATGGACGCCATCAGCGGGATGGTGATCGATGAGGTGATTACGGCAGGGATCAAGTGGATCATCGGCCTGCTCAATCCGGCCTCCGCCTTCATCAAGGCCTGCATGGCGATCTACGACATCGTGACCTTCTTCATCCACCACTGGAACGACATCGTCGGGCTGGTCACCGCCGTCGTCGACAACCTGGCCATGATCGTGGCCGGGAACATCGGGGCGGCCGCCGGCCTGGTCGAGGACGCTCTGGCGCGTGCGATTCCCACCGCGATCGGGTTCCTCGCCTCGCTGCTCGGTTTGGGTGACCTGGGTGAGGAGATCAAGGGGATCCTGGAGAAGATCCGCGAGCCGGTCAACCTGGCCATCGACTGGGTGCTGACGAACGTGATCAAGCCGGTCATCGATGCCGTCGAGGGTGGGATCGAGAGCCTGTTCGGCAAGAAGGGAGAAGACGGAGAGCACTCCGGCGGAGCGCAAGGCAGCACTCGATTCCGCGATGGGCGAAGGACAGGCTTTGGTCAACGATCCCCAGACAACGGCGCCCGAAGCCCAGAAACAGCTGCCGGCCATCAAGTCGAAGCATCGGGTCGCCAAGCTGGACCTAGTGGTCGACGCTGTCGAAGGCTCCAAGGAGACCGTGCACCTTGAGGGAGCGAACAGCCCACTCGTGAAGGGTCCGACAGTGGTCAAAATGCAGCGCCCTGTTCAGCGTCAGGACGGCGGGACGGCGGATTCCAGTGCAGCGACGCCGGTAACAGCCTCTGGCAGTCCGACGACCATCGGGGCGGGAGGCGCGATCCCTGCGCAGCGTTGGCTGCCAACCTCAAAGAGGACCGGGGAGTATGTCCGGCCTAAGTTGTATGAGCGTGGGAGCGGGTTCTCAACGCGGCGTGGAGAGATCAACCGGTACGTGATGGATAACTTGATGCCGGGTCTGGACCTCTTCAATATATGGCCGGCTCCACCCATGGAGGAGCGTCGGGCCATTGTCGAACAATGGGTACGCGACAATAAGCTCCCGCCCGAGGCACTCGACGCCCTCGCGGCGCGCACTCTCACGCCCGCCTGGGTAACCGCGAACGTCGAGTACCATGTGGATCACAAATACTCCCTTGCACAGCATTGGGTAGAGCGGGGCCACAACTCTGGCGACAGTGAGCGTCGGGACAAGGCGGGAAACCTGGACAATCTGGACTTGAAAACCGCTCAGGCCAACCTAAGCAAGGGGTCGGCTGGAGTGGTCGTGGGAACCAATGACGAGCAACGCTTCCACTATTCGGACCATCCGTGGGTTGGTACCGACTTTCAAAGCGATCTCGTCGCAAATGGTGGTCTGACGATTGATGGCGAACCGTTCCTTGACGGTGACGCGGGGAAGCCACTGAAATAGTGACGATCGGATGTGACAGTGGCCTCAGGCCGATAAGGGTTGCGATGCGAAGCGAGACACCACCCTGGTCGAGCGACCATGTTTCTGATGGTGCCGCCTGACGGTAGCCGCAGCTAGCCGCTGCCGCCGCCGATGGGGATGCGGCGCCAACGGTGGCGGGGAACGGTGGCCCACTCGGTGCCGTCGGGGCGCAGGATGACCACTCGGTCGGGCGTCACCTCGGCCGTCCGGTAGCCGCCCTCGTGGAGCGCGAAGTGGTGTCTCGGGCAGACCAGGCCGAGGTTCTCATGGTCGGTGGCGCCACCCTGAGACCACGCCTCCCAGTGATGGGGCCTGCAGTCTTTGACGTACCTGCCGCACCAGATGCAGCCACCGTCCTGGAGGTCGAGGGCCTTGCGCTGCGCGACGGACGTGGTGCGGAAGGCGCGGCCCATGTGCAGCACATCCATCACCCCGTCGCCACGGTCCCCGACCACCGCGATGCGGGCGATGGCGTCGCAGGCGATGCGCTTTGCCGTCTCCCCGGAGACCGGCGTCCCCCAGTCGATCTGGGGTGCCGGTGAACCGTCCTCGCCGCGCAGCGTCTCGGCGCTGGCGACGATCGTCAGGTGCGGCTTCTCCTGCCCGTGCTGGGGCAGGTCACCAAACGCCAGCCGGTGCTCGGCAAGCTCCACCAGCGCGTCGGCACGGCCTGGCCGGGGGTGCGGTGGTCGTCGGAGGGGAGGGTGCGCTTGTCCTCCGCGGCGATGGCTTTGAGTGCGACCTGCAGGAAGGTGCCGCCCTCCGGGTCCAGCTCACCGCTGCAGGTGAACCAGCCGTCGACGCGCCGCTTGAGGTCGAAGAAGCGGCGTTCCCGCTCCTCGTAGAGGACCTCGCTACCCCCCGAACTCCGCAAGCTCCGTTTCGCGGGGACCCCGGGGTGAGCTTCCCGGTTGAAGAGGTGGAAGACCCTGGAGCCATGGGCTCGCAGCTGCGCGTGGTCCATCTCCTGGGCCGCGTGCAGCATCTCCCGCTCCACGGCGTCGACGTGCTCGGGGGTGAGGTGGCGGCGGACCCGTCGCAGGGTCTGGAGGATGACGGTGGTCGCCTCGGTGACAGCTCGCCCTCGTGGACCCTGCGGTAGAGGTTGGGGAACTCCTCCAGCTCACACGCGGTGCAGACCTTGGCGTAGGCGGCGTTGGGCCGCAGGTGCATGGACTGGGCGAGCCAGTCGGCGGCGTTGTCGACGCCGTAGGGATCGCCTTTCTCGATCTGCTTCAGGACCTTGATGTGGTCGAGCTCGATGGCGTTGATGCAGTACTTGATGTGGTTGAGGATCTGCAGGCGGGCCCAAGCCTGGCGTGGGTGGTCGGGGAGGTGGACCTGCTGGAGGTCGCGGAGGAGCTTCTGGAGATCTTCGTCGTCAGACCCGAGCCAGACCTTCTCAGCGCTTGGCGAGACCTCCGCCAACATGCATCAATTCTACTAAAGAACAAACGTATGTTCCGGACATTTACAGGACCATCTTCCCTTCGGCCAATTCGCGTGATGCCAGGCGACCGCGAAGGCCTACGGCCTGGTCACCACCTCCAACCAGCGCCCGAACTCGGACTCGACGACCAGGCGCCCCAGCTTGCGGTACTCACGCTGCGTCGCCAGCACCAGGTGCGCCATTCCGATGGGCGCACCGTCCTGCGCCGCCGCGTAGGCAGACGTCAGAACGATGTTGCGGATGTTGCCGCCGGACAGCTTGAACGCGCGGGCGAAGAACTTGAGATCGACGTCGGACGCTCGCGGCGCTGCGGTGCCGAGACAGCGCTCCCAGAGACGCAGCCGGTCCTCCTCCTCCGGGTCCGGGAAGTCGATCAGCGCGTCCAGGCGCCGGGCGAACGCCTCGTCAAGGTTCGACCGGAGGTTCGTCGCCAGGACCGCGATGCCCTCGAACAGCTCCATCCGCTGCAGCAGGTACGCGACCTCGATGTTCGCGTACCGGTCGTGGGCGTCGCTCACGTCCGACCGCTTCCCGAACAGGGCGTCCGCCTCGTCGAAGAGAAGGACCCCGTTGACCCGCTCGGCCTCGGCGAAGATGCGGTCCAGGTTCTTTTCGGTCTCCCCCACGTACTTGTCGACCACCGTGGCCAGGTCGACGACGTAGAGGTCCAGCCCCATCTCCCCGGCGAGCGCCTCCGCGGCCATCGTCTTGCCGGTACCCGAGGCACCCGCGAACAGCGCGGTCAGACCCCGGCGCCTGGAGGCCGCCCCCGCCATGCCCCAGCGGCCGAGCACAAGGTCACGGTGGCGCGCGCGAACCGTGAGCTCAGCCAGCTGCTCCAGCACCGCAACCGGCAGGACCAGGTCCTCGAACGCCACAGCCGGTTCGATCCTTCTCGCCAGCCGCTCCAGCCCTGCGCCGTTCTGGGCCCGGGCGCCGGCGCGGAGGTCGGCGGCCTCGACCGGACGCCCGCCGGCCCCGGCCAGCAGGCGGGCCGCGCGGGCGGCACGCCGTACCTGGTCCGCCGTCAGACGGAACGGTGCCGTCTCCGCGGCCGGATCCAGGCCCGGCACCGCCTCCCCGTCGAGGTCAGCCCGCCAGAGTATCGCGCGCTCCTCGGCTCGGGTCGGTGGCGCCTCCGAGCAGTAGGGCACCGTTCGCGCCCATTCAGGGTCCCAGCCGGAGGCCCCGAAGAGGATCAGGGGAGCCGGCGCTTCGGCGATCGCCTGGATGGCTGCCCGCCCCCGCGCCGCCAGTGCCTCCAGCGGCCCGGCGACAAGTCCGGCGTCACGCAATCCCGCCTCGCGGGCGAGGAGCGGAGCGACCGCCGCGGGGTCGTCGTCGGACCGCAAGCGGCGCAGATCGACGACCACGGCGTCCAGCCCCGCGGCACGCAGCGCAGCGACGCCGAGTGGGGCGGCATCCCCACCCGGGGCTTCCCGGAGGTAGGCGAGTCCGCGTTCCGACGTCAGCCACCGCGACAGCGAGGAGACGTCCGTGGCCGTTGCCGGTTCGCAAGGGTAGAGAAGCGGGGCGATCGCCGGCTCCGGCGCGTCATCCCCGAGCAGGAAGGCGGCGATCCGGTCCGGCACCCTCAGGGAACGGGTGAGGAACGGCCGTTCCGGCTCCTCCACCAGCACCAGACGGTTTGCGAGCAGAGACGCGTCCTGCCCGAGATGCTTTCGGGCCCCCGGGCTGCCCGGCTCCACGCCGCACAACTCGAACGCCATCCCGATGCCGGCCCGGCGGCGGGTCACGTCGTCCTGGAGATAGCCGTAGAGCGGCTCGAAGCGGACCTCCAGGTCAGGGGCGAGCGCGATCAGCAGCACCTCGACCTCCAGGCCGTCGAGACCGAACGCCCGCTGCAGATGGCGCAGGCGAAGGTGCGATCCTCTTCCCTCGGCGGCGTCCGCGTCGGCTTCGACGCGACTCAACAGCCGGCCGGCCTCCTCGTCGGGCGGCGGCGGCGTGTCCACGTGCTCCAGGAGCCGGTCGGCGTGCGCGGCCGAGATGTGGAGGCCGCGGAAGCGGTCGAGAGGGTCAGGGTCGGTGGCCCGCCGTGCCTCGCAGGCGGCCCGGACACGTCGCGCCACCACCTCCAGGCGACCGAGCAGGTACCGCGTCGAAGCGTCGACCCCGGGCTGATTGGGGTCCACGCTAGCGCGCCGGTCGGGCACGGGACCTGGTCCGCCCCCGTCCGTGGGGCGCGCCCTCGTTTGCTCGGGGCGCGCGCTCTTCGGCAGCCGGCGAGGCGCCGTCTGCGGCCGGCCGGCCCCCGTGCTCGCCCATCTGCAGCGTGACGCCACCCTCCACCGGGGGACCGGCCGCCTGCTGCCGCTGGACGTCGAAGGGCGCGGTGACGACCAGGTCCAGCGACGGCTTCAACTCGCCGCCCAACGCGGACCAGACGTCCGACAGCGACCGATCCGGGGGAGGCGGCAGCGCGATCGTCGTCAGGACCGGAACCATCGTCCCGGCCAGGGTGCCGGCGAGGACGTCGTCCGGCATCCGCTCGTGGCGCAGGAAGCACAACAGCATCGCGGAGAGCAGGCGGTGCTCGTCCTCCGGCCGCTGCGTCCAGGCGGTGACCAGGTAGGAGAGCTTGTAGGCCCGTGCCGGCGCCCGGCGCTCGGTGACCCGGCCGTTCTCATCCCGCACCGGCTCCCAGGCGACGGTTCGACGCTGCAGGTCCTCCCGTATGTCGTACAGGTACAGGTCGACCGTCGGCGTGTTCCGGTGAGCCGACCACTCCCGGGTCGGGGCGTCGAACGCGATGTCCACATCGGACCCCTGAAGCGCGTCCCGGCGCACCAGCGTGCGGAGTGACTCGTCCAGGTCCTGGATCATCCTGACGCAGAGGCTGGCCGAGATCCCGGGAACGTACAACCGGCGCCGGGGCAGCCGTGAGGGTCGCGCCGGCCGCCCTTACAGGTCACCACCTGTGCCCAGACGGGCAGCTCCGGGTTCGGCCGTGGGACCCGCGGCCCGATATGACGCCCGAAAGTGCCGCCGCCGCTGCCCGAAGGACGGCCCGGCGGGTCCTTGTCCGGGAATGCGGCCCCTGCGAGGCTCAGCGGGAGTCACACCGCCAGAGGAGGACCGAATCCCATGCCCCAATACCTGTCACCCGGTGTCTACGTCGAGGAGGTGGAGGCCGGCTCGCGCCCGATCGAGGGGGTCGGCACCGCCGTCGCCGCCTTCGTCGGGCTCGCCGCGCGCGGCCCGTTCAACCAGCCCACCCTGATCACCAACTGGAGCCAGTTCGTCCAGCTCTTCGGCGACTTCATCGAGGGCTCCTACCTGGCGCACTCCGTCTACAGCTACTTCCTGAACGGCGGCGGTTCCTGCTACGTGGTTCGGATCGGTGGCAACGGCTCGGCGCCGGTAGCCCGTGGCGAGCTGCCGCTGGGGCGCGACAAGGCGCTGCCCTACCGCGTCACCGCGCTGGCCGAAGGAGCGGGCGGCAACGATATCACCGTCGAGGTCCAGGAGGCCAGCGAGCCGGCGGACGACAACTTCAAGCTGGTCATCAGCCAGGCCGGCAAGGTCCAGGAAGTCTTCGACAACGTCACCACCAAACGGGGCAAGCAGAACGTCGTCACCGTGGTGAAGAACCAATCCAAGCTGATCCAGCTGGAGGAGGTGGCCGGCGCAACCGCGATCGAGCCGGTGCCACAGGCGCGCGCGGCACTGTCCGGGGGCACCGCGAACCTGCCCGCCCGCGTCACCCCTGACGACTACGTCGGAAACTCCGCCGACCGGACGGGCTTCGCCGGCCTCGAGGCGGTCGACTCCGTCACCATGCTGGCAGTCCCGGACTTGATGGCGGCCTACCAGCGGGGTGCGGTGGACCTGGAGGGCGTCCAGGCGGTTCACCTGGCGATGCTCGCGCACTGCGAGCTGATGGGCGACCGGGTCGCGATCCTGGACCCGCCGCCGGGCCTCAATGCCCAGCAGATCCGCGAGTGGCGGCAGGACAAGGCGCGCTACGACTCGAAGTACGGAACCCTCTACTGGCCCTGGGTCAAGATCTTCGATCCCCTGGCCGGGCAGCCCGCGTTCGTTCCGCCCAGCGGGCACATCGCAGGCATCTGGGCGCGCAATGACGACACGCGAGGCGTGCACAAGGCTCCCGCCAACGAGGTCATCCGGGGCGCGATCGACCTGGAGCTGCAGATCACCAAGGGTGAGCACGACCAGCTCAATCCCGTCGGCGTCAACTGCATCCGCGCCTATTCCGGCCGCGGGGTCCGCGTGATGGGCGCGCGCACCCTCTCGAGCGACCCTGCCTGGCGCTACCTCAACGTGCGCCGCCTGTTCAACTTCATCGAGGAGTCGATCCTGGAGGGCACCCAGTGGGTCGTCTTCGAGCCCAACGACATGGCCCTCTGGGAGCGGGTGAAGCGCACGCTCAACGCCTTCCTGGTGCGGGTCTGGAGGGACGGCGCGCTGTTCGGGGCGACACCGTCGCAGGCGTTCTACGTCAAGTGCGACTCCGAGACCAACCCGTCCGAGGTGATCGACGCCGGCCAGCTGGTCGTCGAGGTGGGAATCGCGCCGGTCAAGCCCGCCGAGTTCGTGATCTTCCGCATCGCCCAGTTCTCGGGCGGCACCTCGCTGATGGAGTAGTCGCGTTTTTTCGAAGGAGGTCGACTGAGACATGGCAGGCGGATTGCCGGGGCTCCCCACGGACGCCCTTGCCGGATATCACTTCGCGATCGAGATCGACGGCGTCACGATCGCGCAGTTTCAAGAAGTCAGCGGAATCGCTTCCGAGTTGGACGTGATCGAGCTCAAGCAAAACACCTCGGACGGCAAGTACGTCATCCACAAGCTGCCGGGGAACCGCAAGCCCCCGACGATCACGCTCAAGCGCGGTACCGACAGCTCGATGGACGTCTGGCAGTGGCATCAGCAGATCTATGAGGGCAACGTCTCGAGCGCCCGCAAGAACGGCTCGATCGTGCTCTACGACTTCCAGCAGAACGAGGTCGGGCGCTACAACTTCGTGAACGCCTGGCCCTCCAAGGTCTCCGCGGGCTCGCTCAAAGCGGGCGGTAACGAGGTGCTGATGGAAGAGGTGACGATGGTCTGCGAGGAGGTCGAGCGCGTCAAATGAGGGAGGGCGCGACGGGGCTCGCGGAATCCCTGCGGACGGAGTTCGCCTTTTCGCTTCCCCGCGGATACGTCGACGACGAGGGGGCACTCCACCGCCAGGGCACGATGCGGCTGGCGACGGCTCGGGACGAGATCCTGCCCCAGCGCGACCCTCGCGTTCGTGAGAACGAGGCGTACCTGACCGTCATCCTGCTCTCCCGCGTCGTCACCAAGCTCGGCACCGTGACCCGGATCACCCCGGCGACCATCGAAAGCCTCTTCGCCTCTGACCTGGCCTTCCTGCAAGACCTCTACCGCCGCGTGAACAGTGAGGGGCAGACCCAGGTCGGGGTGACCTGCCCCTCCTGCAAGCACGAGTTCACGGTCGACCTCTCGGGCGGTGGCCTGGGGGAAGCATGACGTACGACACCGACCGGCTGTTCGAGGAGATCGCGTACATCGCCTACCACTTCCACTGGTCGCTGGACGAGATCCTCGATCTCGAGCATCCGCTTCGCCGGCGCTTTGTCGATGAGATCGGCCGCATCAACCTGCGGCTGAACGAAGAGCGCTGATCCGTGGCCTGGCGATGGTGGCCCTTCGGGGACAGGGCCTCGACACCTGCGCCCGCGGGCGGTGATCACGGCAGGGTGGCCAGGCGAGACTGGGCCACGCTCCCGTCCATCCAGCGAGTGGTCGGCCCTACCCGGCTGACGGCGGAGAGCGTGACGTTCGCGCGAACGCTCCCGGGTCATCGACCGCTCGAGGTGGCGATCGACAGCCTCGGGCACCTCCGTTCGCCGGAGGCTCCTGCCGGGCTCCTCGTGGCCAGGGCGACCGCGACGTCGTATCGGGCCCCGAGCTCGGGGCTCCTGGAGCTGCTGCGGCCCCGATCGTGGCTGCAGCCGGCCGGTCCGCAAGCCGCCGAAACCGAGACCGAGGTGAGCCTGGGGCCCGATCCGGCGACCGGCCCGCCGATGGAGGCAGAGATCCCTGCGCCAGACCCTGCGCCACCGGTGGCCATGCGCATGGCGCGCGTGGTGCCGGTCCAGGAGGCCCGGTCACCGACGATCCCTTCTCTGACGCAGGCGCTGGCCGCTGAGCTCGCGCGCCCGCCGGCGAGTGCCGTCCCCCAGCCGTCCAGACCGGTCGAGCAGACGCCTGCGCCGCCGTCTGCCCCGGAGGCGCGGCCGGCGGAGCCCCGGCTCAACCTCGGGCAGTCCCGGCGGCTTGGGTTGGGCGCGTCGCTCTCGCCTGCGCTGCCGTTCGTGCAGCCGCGAATCGTGCAGCCGCGAACCGCGGCGGCAGGGCCCGGCTCACCCGAGGGGCCGTCGTCGGATCCCTCGCCGGCGGACACCTCGGCGACGCCGGCTGCGCCCGGGGTGGTCGACCCCGGCGCGCCGACCCCCGAGGGCCCAACGCTCCAGCGCTCCTCCCGTGAAGAGGGCGGGGGCGTGCCCGGTGATCAGTCACCTCCAACGCGGGGGACGGTGACGGCCTCGACCGCTCAGGCCAGGACGGCTCCGATCCTCGCTCGGCCCCGAGAGGTCCCCTCCTCCTCGACGGAGCCGCCGATCGCTCCTACCGCGCCGGCGCCGTCCCGGGAAGGACGACAGCCCGTTTCGCCGCCGAGCCCCCGGGTGACGAAGCCGATCGTACGGGTCCAGCGGCGGGTCACCGATGTGCCGGCACCATCGATCATGCAGGTCCCGGCGATGCTCGCCGGCGAGCGTCCTGGGGCCGGGGCGGGGCCGTCAGCCCCTCTCTCGTCCGGAACACCTCCACCGATCGAGGGGGGAGGACGGCCGGTCCCGGGCGAGGGGCCTCCCACCGGCGAGATCACGAGCCGACCCGCCGGCGACCGCGATGACGCCGGGCCGGCGCCGTCCGAGCTGCCGGGCACGGCGAGCGGGCAACCGATGGTGTCGAGAATGACCGCGTCCGAGACCACGGCGCCAGCGGCCGGCGTGGTCGTGACCGGACCGGGCACGGGGGCCGACGAAGGTGGGCCGGCGCCCTCCGGGTTGCCGGCGGGCGGCGTGCCGAGACCATTGGTGTTCAGAGTCACCACCGCCGAAGCCTCGACGTCATCACCCGGCGGGGTTATCACCGGTCCGGCCGGCGGGCGCGAAGAGGGTGCGACGGCGCCGTCGGGGTCGGGGACCGGCGTGCCCCGGCCGGGCGGCGGTGCGACGACCGCACCGATCGGGCGGGAGCCCGAGGCCAGACCGGTTTCCTCCGCGTCTCAACCACTCGTCTTCAGGGCCACGACACCTGGAGCCGGGATCCCATCGGTGACCCAGGGGGCGGCCGCTTCGCCGGGCGCAGAGCGTCCCGGTGAGCCCGACCTCGCCGTGGCTTCGTTGGATGAGGTTGTGGAGCCCGCCGGCGCCCGAACGCTCGCCAGGAGGATGGCGGACGCCCCGCAGCTCGAGTCGGCGGGCCTCCCACCGGTAGAGCCTTCGCCGCCCCTGCGGATGACGCGGCCGGACGCCGGCGCCGAGCGCGTGCGCCCGCTGACCGGCTTGGTGGCGCCGCTCGTGGCGCCGGCCACCGGCCGGCGGCCGCTCGCGATCCAGGCGCAGCGAGCTGACGCACCGGCCGTTCAGGCGGCAAGTGTCGCCATGCCCCGGCCTCCGGCGCCACCGGCGAACCGCCCGGCGTTCGGGGACGAACGGCCGCCGGCGAGCGGCGCCCTGCCCGACTTCGCGATGCCGGCGCTCCGGTTTGCCGCGCCCTTCACGGTCCAGGCCATGAGCCCGCACGGTGCGCCGGTCCGGCCGACCGCGCCCGCCATGCCCATCCTGGCGTCACCTTCTCCTCGAACCACGGAGCCGGCGGCGACCATGGTGCAGAGGGCCGGGGGCATCGGCCATGCGCTCCTCGGGGCCGCGGAGAGCGAGCTCGGTTCGGCTCGGCAGGCCGCGGAAACCGCGGCCGCGGGGGAGGTCACGAGATCCCGGCAGGCGCTCCAGGACACCGCCTCGCGGGGGCTGGAGGCGGGTGAACAGGCCGTCCACCACGCCGCCGGTGGCGGTGCCGGGCCGGCGGGGTCGGAGGCAGACATGGACGCGCTGGCCGGCCGGCTCTACGACCGCATCCGCTCCCGGCTCCGCTCCGAGCTGCTGATCAGCCGCGAGCGGGCCGGCCAGGTCACGGACCTGCGGTGAGAAGGCGCCATGTCTGAACCCGGCACCACCCTCCGCTTCTCGGTCACGCTGGACAACCATCAAAGCCTGGGCACCTGGACCAAGTGCGAGGGCCTGGCGGTCGAATACGAGATCTTCGAGTATCAGGAGGGGGGCCTGAACGAGTACGTCCACCGGCTTCCGGGACGGTGTAAGTACACCAATGTCAAGCTGACCCGCCCCCTCGACGCGCAGTCGCCCGACCTCGCCAGCTGGCTGTCGAGCGGGCTTGACTCGGTGCACCGGGACAACGCGACGATCACGGCGCTGGATCCGAGCGGCGACGAGATCTACAGCTGGACCCTGGCCCAGGCATGCCCCGTCAAATGGACGGGCCCGACGCTGGATGCGGCCGGCAACCAGATCGCGACCGAGGTGCTCGAGCTCGCGCACAACGGATTCCTTCGGGGCGGGGGGGCGTCGTGAAGGCAAAGCTCGTGGACGCGGACGGGAAGCGCCTGGAGTTCCGCTTCAACCCCAAGGAATACACCCTGGCCAAGGCGGCGACCTGGAACCGCCCCACCAACAAGGGCGCCAAGAGCAGCACCAAGCCGGAGTTCGGCGGGGTGCAGCCTCAGAGCGTGCAGCTCGAGCTGTTCTTCGACGACTGGGAAGGGGATGGCGACCTCTCGGCGGACATCGAGACGCTGCTCGGCTGGCTCAAGCCGACCGACAAGTCGATCGACACCAAGAAACCCCAACCGCAGCTCCTGCATCTGGAGGGGGGCAACACGAGTCCTCTCGCCGATTTCAAGGGCGTGCTCAAGTCCGTCAGCGCCAAGTACACGATGTTCAACTCGGACGGGAAACCCGTCCGCGCCACGGTCACGATCGCGCTGGAGGAGTTTCCCGACGATCCGAAGAAGCAGAACCCGACCTCCGGATCCCCGATGACGCGCCGTGCCCGTGTGATGGCCGCCGGCGACAGCCTCCACTCGGTGGCCTACGCCGAGTTCGACGACCCCACCCTCTGGCGTGGGCTGGCCCTGTTCAACGGGATCGACGATCCGCTCCGCGTCCGCCCCGGCACCCGGCTTCTGATACCCACGGCCGACGAAGCGGCGATCCTCAGCCGATGACGGACGCATACGTCGGCGTCCGCCCGAAGATCGAGGTGGGGGGGACGGCGCTCGGCGCCGACCTGGAGGTGTTGTTGGAGCAGGTCGTGGTCGACGATCACCTCCACCTGCCGGACATGTTCCTCCTCCGTTTTCGGGACACCGGCCGCGACGTGCTGAAGAGAGGTCAGTTCCAGGTCGGCGCCACGGTCAAGGTCACCGTCCCCGCGGCCGGGGCCGGCCAGGGGGACGTGCTGATCGACGGAGAGGTCACCGCGCTGGAAGCCGAGTACGACGCCCTGGGCAGCCGTGCGATCGTGCGCGGTTACGACGGCTCCCACCGCCTCCACCGGGGCCGCACCACGCAGACCTACCGCAACGTCAAGGACTCCGACATCGCCAAAACCGTGGCCCAGCGCGTCGGCCTCGGTACCGGCACCATCGACGACTCGAGGACCACGCACGATCAGGTCTCGCAGGTCAACCTCTCGAACTGGGACTTCCTCAACGCTCGCGCGGCCGAGATCGGCTTCGAGGTGGCCGTCAGCGAGGGGAAGCTGCACTTCCGGCAGCCGAGTCCTTCGAGCGAGGCCCCTGCCGAAGGCGATCTCACGTCCAGCACGCCGCTCCAACTCGTCTTCGGGAGCGACCTGCTCGAGTTCCGGCCCCGCGTCAGCTCGGCCGAGCAAGTGAAGCAGGTTCAGGTCCGGGGATGGGATCCCAAGCGCAAGGAGGCGGTGGTCGGATCGGCTCCGGCCGGCACGACCAGCGCGGCGCTCGCGAGCACCCCCGCCAAGATGGCGCAGACCTTCGGGAACCCAACGTACACATCGGTGGATCGCCCTCTCTCCTCGCAGGGTGAGGTGGACGCGGAGGCGAAGGCCATCGCCGAGCAGATCGGCAGTGCGGTGGCGGAGGCCGAGGGCGTGGCGCGGGGCAACCCCAAACTCCACGCCGGGGCGGCGGTCAGCATCGCGGTGGTGGCGGAAGATTTCGCCGGTCGGTACACGCTGACGCACACGCGGCACCTCTTCGACGCGCAGGGCTATCGCACCTCGTTCGAGGTCTCGGGCCGCCAGGACCGGTCGCTCCTCGGTCTGGTGGCCGGCGGGGGCGGGAAGAACGGCGCCGCAGCCGCGGCGGCGATCGGTGGCGTGGTCGTGGCACTGGTGACGAACAACGCCGACCCGGACGGGATGGGACGGGTGAAGCTCAAGTTTCCCTGGCTCTCCGACAGCTACGAGTCGGACTGGGCACGCATGACGCAGGCGGCCGCCGGGCCGGACAGCGGGGCGTGCTTCCTGCCCGAGGTGAACGACGAGGTGCTGGTCGCGTTCGAGTTCGGCGATGTAGGCAAACCGGTCGTGGTCGGAGGGCTGCACAACGGCAAGGACAAGCCCCGCCTCGGTGACGGGCTGTTCGACAACGGGCAGGTAAAACGGCGTGGGCTGGTCTCGCGGCGCGGTCACCGGGTGGTGCTGTTCGACGATGCCGGCAAGTCGGGGATCGCGCTCCTCAGCAGCGATGGGAACCTGCGAGTCTCGCTCAACGAGACCAAGAACGAGATCCACCTTTACTGCCAGGGGAAGATCGTGCTGGAGGCCCAGGGCGATCTCACGCTCAGCTCTCAGCAGAACGTCACCGTGCAGGCGCAGAGCCAGCTCAAGCTCGAAGGCCAGGCCGGCGCCAGCCTGACCAGCTCGGCCCAGGTCCAGGTCCAGGGCGCCCTGGTGAAGATCAACTGAGGTGACGGGATGGGCACTCCGGCGATCGTGATGGGAGACCGGGTGATGGGGATCTGCCCGAACCACCTGATCCCGAGCCCGGTGGGTGCTCCCATGCCCTCGCCGCCGCTCCCGTTCTCGTCGCCGCTGACCATGGGTCTGGTGTCCACGGTGCTGGTCGGGGGCAAGCCCGCGGCCGTCATGGGAAGCTCCGGATTCAACACGCCTCCGCACGTCGGACTGCACCCGGCCGACCCCTTCCTGGCCCCGCCGATGCAGAAGGGGCAGGTCCTCAGCGGCAGCCCGACGGTGCTGATCGGCGGTCAGCCGGCCGCGACCGCGCAGTCGGCATGCACCTGCTGCCTGGTGCCCGGAAACCTCGTCCCGACGGTTGCCACGGTGCTGATCGGATGAGCGAGGAATTCATCGGGGCCGGCTGGGCCTTCCCGATCCGGACCGACCCCACCGGCCGGATTGCGCTGACCAGGGGGGAGCGGGACATCGAGGAGAGCATCCATCTGATCCTCGGCACCGCCTTCGGAGAGCGGCCGATGCGTCCCGAGTACGGGTGTGCGATCCACGATTACGTGTTCGGGACCCTCGACCCCGAGATGATCAGCCGGATCGCGGTCGCGGTGCGCTCATCCCTCCTTCGCTGGGAGCCCCGGATCACGGTGGAGCAAGTGCACGTAACCGCGGACCCGGAAAGCAAAGGACTTGTCTACATTGACATCCGATATTCCGTCGCGGACACCAACAGCCCGCGCAATCTAGTGTGTCCCTTCTACACGATCCCGCCTGAGGGCTGACCATGACGCTGCCGGTTCCGAACCTCGATGACCGTCGCTTCCAGGACCTCGTCGACGAGTCCAAGCGACAGGTGATGCAGGAATGCCGGGACTGGACCGACCACAACGTCCACGATCCCGGCGTCACGCTCATCGAGCTGTTCGCGTGGATGACGGACCAGGTCATCTACCGGCTGAATCGGGTCCCCGACCGTAACTACGTCAAGTTCCTGGAATTGATCGGTGTGCGGCTGTTCCCGCCCACCGCCGCCAGAGCGCCGATCACGTTCTGGCTGGCCGCGCCGCAGCCGGTCACGGTCCGCATCCCCGCCGGCACCGAGGTGGCGACGGTACGCACCGAAACCGAAGACGCGATCGTGTTCAGCACGGTCGAAGGCCTGGACATCGTGAGCTCATCCTTCCTCACCGCGACGTCCATCCCCCAGGGCGAGCCGCCGCGTCAGCACGGCGACGACCTGAGCCGTGGCGACGGGTTCGCCTGCTTCAGTGCCACCCCGGTTCCCGGAGACTCGCTGCTGATCGGGCTCAGGGACGCGGTCCCGTCGTGTGCGGTCACGCTCCGGCTGCAGTGCCGGATCGAGGGCGTGGGCGTCAACCCCGACTGGCCGCCCCGTGCCTGGGAGGCCTGGGACGGCGCACGCTGGCAGGCCTGCGAGGTCGAGCGTGATGGGACCGGAGGCTTCAACCGGGACGGCGACGTCATCCTCCACGTCCCGCGCTCCCACGTGGCCTCGGTGCTGGAGCGGGAGCGGGCCGGCTGGCTGCGCGCGCGCGTCACCGTCGCCGAAGCGGACCAGCCTTCCTACCGCTCCTCGCCGCTCATCACCGCGATCAGCGCGTTCACCTGCGGGGGCACGATGGAAGCGGTGAACGCGGAAGCGGTGGAGAATGAGGACCTGGGTCCGTCGGAGGGTGTCCCAGGACAGGTCTTCCGCGTGAGCCGGAGCCCCGTCGTCGCCGCCGACCCGCTGGTGATGGAGGTCAGCCAGGGCGAGGGCTGGGAGGAGTGGAACGAGGTGCCCGACTTCAGCCGCAGCGGCCCCGAGGACAGGCACTTCACGTTCGACCCGGTGGCCGGGGACGTGCATCTGGGCCCGGGCGTGCGGGAGCCGGATGGGACCCTCCGCCGCTACGGCAGGACGCCGGCCAAGGGCGCGCACCTGCGCCTCGGCACCTACCGGACCGGCGGAGGCTTCCAGGGCAATGTCGCCCGGGGCGTGATCCGGGTCCTCCGCTCGTCGATACCGTATGTCGCCACCGTCATCAACCGGCGACCGGCCGTCGGAGGCGTCGACGGGGAGGACATCGAGAACGCGAAGGTGCGTGGCCCGATCGTGCTCCGGACGCTGGGTCGCGCGGTCACGGTGGAGGACTACGAGCACCTGGCGCGGGAGGCCGCGCCCGAGGTGGCCCGGGTGCGGTGCGTGGCGGCGGAAGGGACCGAGGACGCCGGCGGCGTGCGGCTGCTGGTGGTGCCGGCCGCCCGAAGTGCCGGGGGCCAGCTCACACCCGACCAGCTGGTGCCGCCGCGGGTGACGGTGGACAAGATCGCCAGGCAGCTCGATCGGTGCCGGCTGATCGGGACCAGGTTGCTGGTGGAGCCGCCGCACTACCGGTGGTTGACGGTGACCGCGCGCCTGCGCGCCCGCCGCCGGGCCGATCCGCGGCAGCTGGAGGCGGCGGTACTGGAGGCCCTTTACCGCTACTACAACCCCGTCAGCGGTGGGTCCCGAACGCGAAGGCTGGCCCTTCGGCCGCACCGTCATTCCGGGCGAGGTGTTCGCCCTCCTGCAGTCGCTGCCGGGAACCGAGCTGGTCGAGGACGTCGAGCTGTACGAGGCAGATCCCGGCAGCGGCCAGCGAGGCTCTGAGCCCGTGCCGTACCTCGCCCTGCAGCCGCACGAGCTGGTCTTCTCCTACCGGCACAAGGTCCTGGTGGACGAGCCGTCATGAGAGCGCTGGTCCCGGACCTGCCGAGCCCGCACCCTCTTGGCGCGCACCTCCCGGCGCTCTACCAGTCGGACGACGCGTTCGCGCTCGGGCTGGCCGCCGCCTTCGACGGAGAGCTGGCGCCGATCTTCGCCAGCCTGGACAACTTCGACGCCTACCTCGACCCGATGCTGGCGCCTGACGATTTCGTCGACTGGCTGGGTACCTGGGTGGCCGCGGTCCCGGATGACTCGTGGACGCCGCAGCGTCGCCGGGAGCTGCTCGCCCAGGCGGTCGCGCTGTACCGCATCCGGGGTACTCGCCAGGGCCTCGAGGCCTACCTGGAGGTGCTCACCGGAGGCGAGGTCGGAGTCGAGGAAAGTGGCGGCACCGCGGCCTCGACGGTCAGCGGCGCGCCCTTTCCCGGCCGCTCCGGCTTCGAGGTGGTCGTCACCGTGCGGGCTCCCGAGGGCGCCGCCGACGCCGACCGGGTAGAAGCGCTGGTCGCGGCCTCCAAACCAGCGCACGTGCGCCACCGGGTCGAGATCGCGGGCTCGTCGGGCGGTGCCACGCCGGCCCCGGAGTCACCGGGATGACCCGGCTCCGCCGGGCCGCCGCGGTCCCCCTGCTCGCCGCCTGCCTGCTGCTGATCAACGCGTGCTCGATCTCGATCAACACCTCCTCCACACCCACACCCAGTCCCCACCCCACGCCCACCCCTGCGAAGGCGGTCTCGGTCGTGATCTCGGCGCAGCTGGACTCGGGGCGTTGCGAGACGAGCTCCAACATCAACGTCTTCGTGGAGGGTCACAACCTCGGCACCATGAGCGTCGTCAATCAGCTGATCCAGACCGACCGGTTGACCGTGATGCTGCCGCCCGGGCTGTACGCCTACACCCTGAAGGGCACGGCGTTCCTGCAGTCGAACGGCCAGGCGTTGAGCCTCACCGCAAGCGGCAAAGGCCAGGTGCAGGTGAACCCCGGAACCAACAACTGGGCCCTCCAGGTCGACAGCACCCGCATCCCACCGGGCGTTTGCCCGACGGCCGGAACGACCTGGGCAGTGGTGCTGGAATCGTGAGACGGATCTCGTCCGGCACCCGGTGGGGGATCTGGATGCGCGGCGCGGCTCTGGTTCTGGCGGCGGCGTTCATGGCCGCCTGCGGCACCACGGCGGCCACTCCCACTCCCACTCCCAAGCCGAGCCCGACCCCGTGCCCCGTCCAGGCGGCGCCGGGCGTCTGGGTCAGAGGCTGCGTGGTCCTGGACAGTGGCGACAACCTGGACCTGGACGGCGGTCAGGTCGACGTGTCATCGTATGACCTCGCCTTTTCGGGCGGCGTCCTCACGGTGGCTCCGGGCACCCTGGACGCCTATCTCGGAGCGCTGGACTTCGGGAGCATCACGCCCACGCAGATCTCGGCGGCCAACCTGGGGACGCAGCCGCTCCAGGTGAGCCAGCTCGCGAAGGGTGGTGTGCTGGCGGTTCGAACCGGCCATGGCCGGCCTTCCAAGGTCAGGTTCGACGTCGTCAGCAGCTCGGCGCTGGACCTGTCGTTCTTCACCTATCAGTCGTTCGCGTCGGCTCCGGCCCCTTCCTCGACGCCCACCTCGACGCCGTCGCACCACCCCACGCCGACTCCCACACCGTCGAGCCACGCGACGCCGACGCCTGCGAGCAGCCCGACCGCCACCCCCTCGTAAGGACCTTGGGGAAAGCACACCCCCACCCAAGCGCCCGGTTAGCGTCGGAGTGTGGACACTCTGACCCTACCCCGGGCAGGGTAGCGTCGGAGTGTGGACACTCTGACCCTACCCCGGGCCCGCGCCTAGCTGGTCCTCCCGATCGCGGCCTGGGCGACGCTGATCAGGCGCGGGAGGCCGCCGTTCATGTCGACCTCCTGGATCTCCGCGATGGCGGCCTCCACCACGGCTGCCGCCTCCGCCTCGACGCGCGCCAGCGCCCCGCTCTGGACCACCAGCTCCTGGACCCGCGCCACCGCCGCGTCGTCCAACCATCCGTCCAGCAGCCCGCGCACCTCGTCTCCGATGCCGGGATCCTCGCTCGCGTAGATCAGAGGCAGTGAGACCGTCCGCTGCCGGATGTCGGTGCCCTTCGGCTTTCCCGAGCGGTCGGAGTAGTCGAGCAGGTCGTCCTGCATCTGGAACGCGATGCCAACCAGCTCGCCGAACACGGCCACGTGCGCGGCCACCGCGCGCGAGGCGCCGCCCAGCAGCGCTCCCGACTCGCACGCCGCCGAGAACAGCGCCGCCGTCTTGCCCCGCACCACCTGCCGGTAGGACCTGGGATCGCCGGGATAGCTGCCGCGCATGGTCACGTCGTCGATCTGCGCCAGGCAGATCGCCTCCATGGCGGCCGCGATGACGCGCGTCACGTCCGGGTCCTGCAGCTCCGCGATCAGGCGCGTTGCCTTCGCGAAGTAGTAGTCGCCGACCGCGATCGCCCGGCCCGGCCCCTCCAGGGCGGACACGGCGGGCTGGCCGCGCCGCGTGGCGGCCTCGTCGACGTAGTCGTCGTGCACCAGCGTGGCGTCGTGGATCAGCTCGACGGCTGCGCCCAGCTGGGCCGCGCGGCCGGGATCGTGGCGTTCCCCGAGGTGTGAGCACAGCCCAACCAGCACCGGTCGGGTTCGCTTTCCGCCGGCCTCGACCAGCCGGCGCATGGGTTCGCCGACACCCTCGTCGTCGAGGGCCAGCTGGCGTACCAGCTCCGCCTCGATCAGCTCCTGGTCCAGGTCCATCATCCCGGCGTGGGTCATCGGCGCACCACCTCGGTCAAGCGCGCGCGAAGCGGACCCACGTCCTGGCCCGCGGCCGCGCGTCGGGTGGACTCCTCGATGGCGCGGGCGAGCCCGATCTGCACATCGGTCGGAGCGTGGTTGGCGGCCAGGACAGAGGCCCGGGCGAGGCAGAGGTCACCCAACAGCAGCGCGGTGGGGCGAGCCGGGTCTCCGTCGAGTCCATGGACGCCGATCGCAGTCTCGACCAGCGCCGCGGCGAGCGCGACCGGCGCCGCGGCGACGGGCGCGTAGTGCGTGTAGGCGGCGCCCAGCGACCCCTCCCAGAGCGACTCCAGGTGCATCAGCTGCGGGCGCAGCGAGGGGTCGAGCTGGGGCGCGAGGCTTTCCCCGACCTCCGGCTCCATCGGCTCCACCAGGGTCGCCGCGAGCTGCCGAAACGCGGAGAGCGCGAGCACGCAGGACTCGTCGTCGCCGGTGACCACGTAATAGAGCGCGAAGCCGAGCACCGTGTTGAGGACGAGGGGGACCAGGACCGGCCGGTCGACGGTGATCCGGATACGTCCGCTCCGCTCCATGCGATCGAGCTGACGTTCGATCACGTCCCGATAACGCGCGAACAGCTCGGGGACGTACTCCTGGAGGTCCTTGCGGCGGGGGGCCTGCAGCATCAGGTCGAACGTGGCCATCTGTACCGCACCCAGCCGCCGCAGGGAATCCCAGATCGAGGCCACGCCGACCTCCAGCACCTCGAGCGGGTCCGCGAGGCCGTTGAGCGTGGCCTCCAACTCCTCCAGCGAGCGCGAGGTGAGGTCGCGCCAGGCCTCGACCAGCAGCTCCACCTTGGTCGGGAAGTAGTACTGGATGTTTCCGATCGCGACGCCGGCGCGGGTGGCGATGGAGCGCACGCTGGTATCGGCGTAGCCGTCCTCGAGCAAGGCTTCGGCGGCCGCGCGCACAATCTGTGCACGGGCGGTCTTGTGAGCCTCCTGGGGCGTCGCGGCGTGCGCCTCAGTCATACGTATGTACTACTTTACGGAATTCAGGGGTCTTCGCACACTGCCCGCCCGCAGCCATTCGGCCGGGGCGACGCGCCAGTAGGCGGCCTGGCAGCGGGCGGCCAGCGGCCCGGCGCCGAAGTACCAGGCGGTGGCGTCGACGAGCGTCGCCGGCAGGTGACGCATCCAGCGCTCCACCCCCGCCAGGATCCCGTACTTGAGCGCGAGGCGGCGGTCTCCCACCAGCGCGGCGTAGGTGGCGAGCGCGTCATCGAGCGCCAGGCCACCATCGACCACCCGTGCCGCCAACCGGCCCGCCACCTGGCCGAAGACGAGGGCGGGCCGGATTCCCTCCCCGGTCAGCGGCAGGCACAGTCCCGCCGCGTCACCGGCGAGGAAGACGCGACCCGCGATACCGGGACGAAGGCCGGCGGGGAGGACGCCGCCGTGGAGGTCGGAGCCCGCCAGGGGGCGGTCGACGAACTCTTCCAGACGCTGCTTCAACGCACCTCCCGACGCGTAGCGGATGAGGCCGATGCGGTTGGTGCCGCCGGCCGGGAAGTCCCACAGGTACCCGTCCGGTGCGCGGGGGTCGCCGACCCAGAAATGGAGCCCGTCCTGCTCTCCCGACAGCACGGTCTCCAGCCCGTTCGTGCGGCCGGGCCCCGGGGACGTGCGCGGCGTCAGCGCGGCGGCCGTCACCGCCCGCCATCCGGAGGCGTCGATCACGATCGGGGCCCGGTGGGTGCCCTCGCGGGTTTCGACCAGCCCCTCCCTCAGGCCGCTCACGCGGGCGCGTCGGAACTCGGCGTCGGTGCGGCCGGCCAGCGCCTCGCAGAGCGCCCTGTAGTCGAAGGTCGCGAAGGGGAAGCGCGGGCGGTAGGTGCGGGTCCTCCTGCCCGGCAGGTGGATCACCAGCGCCTGGTGGACCTGCTCGATCGTCTCGGTGACGCCGAGCCGCTCCAGGACGGCGACGGGGGTGGCGCAGGCCGAGGTCTGGTGTTCGCCGATCGGGTCCTTGTCCAGCAGGAGGACCCGGCCATGTCCGGCGAGCTCCATCGACGCCGCGAGACCGGCGAAGCTGGCTCCCACCACGATCGCGTCCCATTCCTGCACGAGGGCTGAGGCTACCTCAGACCGGCTCCCGATTTGCGTCAAGGGAGACCTGAGCACCCTACCCTGGCGGCACCATGCCGCTCGCGTGGCGGGTAGCCCCCGGAGGTGCACCAACGGGCCCTACCTCGGGCGGGAAGCCCCCGGAGCTGCACCAACGGGCCCTACCTGGGTGGCCGTGTCACATTCCTCGGCCGGCGCGGGTCAACGCAACGTCACACCCCCGTCGAAAGAAGGAGCATCACCGATGTCTATCGCCCGCACCGTCGTGACCGTCGTGGCTGCGCTCTGGGTCGGCTTCTCGGCCGTCTCGGTCCTGCTGCGTGCCGGCTGGATTCGGAAGGCCCTCACCGACTACGGGGTTCCGCGGTCTTGGTGGACGTGGCTCGGAGTGGCCAAGCTCGCCGGGTCGGCCGGGCTCCTGATCGGGCTGTTCGTGCCCTGGATCGGCGTCGCCGCCGCGGCCGCCCTGATCGTCTACTTCACCGGTGCCGTGATCACCGTGGTCAGGGCGCACTGGTATTCACACATCCCGTACCCGCTGGTGTACGTGGCCCCGGTGATCGCGGTCCTGGCCCTGCGCTTCGCGGCCTGAAGCCTGCTTACGTGTGGACCGGCTGCATGGCCTCGGCCAGCAGCGTGGCCGACCGGAGCCGGGTCTCCCTGGAGGGCGAGGCGAACACGGCGATCAGCTCGTCCGCGTTCACCTGATCGCGGAACCCTTCCAGCCGGCGGCTCACCTCGGTCGGGGTGCCGGCGGCCATGTAGGTCAGCATCTGGTCGACATGGGCGGCGGCCCCTCCGGCGAGCAGCTGATCGGCGAGCTCGTCGTCGACCGCGTCGAGGTCGCTCTCCTGGATGCCTCGGGCGCGGCCGAAGAACCGGACCGCGCGCGCCCGGCGGACCGCCTTGACCTCCTGTTCGGCAGTCTCGGCGTTCTCGGCGGCGATCACGTTGACGCCGGCCATCACGTAGGGCTGCGGCAGCTGATCGGAAGGTTGGAAGTCCCGACGATACAGCGCGACCGCCTCCTCCAGCGCCGCGGGGGCGAAGTGCGAGGCGAAGGCGTAGGGCAGCCCCAGCGCCGCCGCGAGCTGGGCGCCGAAGAGGGACGACCCCAGGATGTAAAGGGGCACGTCCGAGCCCTTGCCGGGGACGGCATCCACGCCCGGAACATGGCTGTTGCCGGTGAGGTATCCCTGCAGCTCGACGACGTCGCTCGGGAAGGTGTCGGCGGAATGCGGGTCCCGGCGCAGGGCGTACATCGTGTTCCGGTCGGACCCGGGCGCCCGTCCCAGCCCGAGGTCGATCCGACCCGGGTACATGGCGGCCAGCGTGCCGAACTGCTCGGCGATCGTCAGCGGCGCGTGATTGGGCAGCATCACGCCGCCCGCGCCAAGCCGGATGCGGGTGGTGTGGGCTCCGATGTGGGCGATCAGGACGCTCGTCGCCGAGGAGGCGATGGTCGGCATGTTGTGGTGCTCGGCGTACCAGATCCGCTCGTAGCCGAGCGCCTCCGCCCGCTGGGCCAGCGCCACGCTGGCGGCGAAGCTCTCGGTGGCGGTCTGCCCCTTCTCGATGGGGGCCAGGTCGAGGATCGACAGCCGGATGCGCATCAGCCGCTCAAAACTCCCGCACGCGCACGCGAATTCCGATCCGATACCCGCACATCGCCGGCAAGGTGACCTGGCCAGCCGTCATCCTTCAGTGGGTATGGGGCAAACGGACGGCACGATGGTCATCGTCGGCGCCGGCATGGCGGGGGGCAACGCGGCCGTCGCGCTGCGGGAGGAGGGCTTCGGCGGCCGCGTCCTTCTCTGCGGCGAAGAGCCGAACCCGCCGTTCGGGCGCCCACCGCTGTCGAAGACCTATCTGCGCGGAGAGGAGGACCTGAGCGGCTGGCTGGTCCGGCCGCCCGAGTGGTACCAGGAGCACGACGTCGAACTGCGGACCGACGCGGCGGTCTCCGGCATCGACACCACGGCCCGGCGCGTCTCGCTGGCCTCCGGCGAATCCGTCGGCTACCGGGCGCTGCTCATCGCCACCGGCGCGCGCAACCGGCACCTCGCGATTCCGGGCGCCGATCTGCCCGGGGTACACCAGCTGCGTACGGTGGCCGAGTGTGAGGGTATCCGGCGGGCGGCCTTGCCGGGCAGGCACGCGGTCGTCGTCGGCATGGGGTTCATCGGGTCCGAGGTCGCGGCCTCGCTGCGGACGATGGGCCTTCGAGTCACGGTGGTCCTGCCGGGACGGGTCCCGCTGGAGTCGGCGGTCGGGCCGGAGGTCGGGGAAGCCCTCGCTTCGATCCACGTTGAGCGTGGCGTGCAGGTGCTGACCGAGGACCAGGCCGTCGCCTTCGAAGGCCGCGACACCCTGGAAGCCGTGATCACGCAAAAGGGTGAGCGGCTCACCTGCGACCTGGCGGTGCTCGGAATCGGCGTCGAGCCCCAGGTGCGGCTGGCCGAGACCGCGGGCGTACCGGTCGACAACGGCATCCTGGTGGACGGACGGTGCCAGACCGGCGTCCCCGACATCTACGCCGCGGGGGACGTGGCGAATCACCAGCACCCTCTCTTCGGCCGGATCCGGGTCGAGCACTACAACAACGCGGAGAAGCAGGGACGCCACGCCGCCAGGTCCATGCTGGGCTCGGACGCGCCGTATGGGTACGTGCACAGCTTCTGGTCCGACCAGTACGACCACACGTTGGAGTACGTCGGCCACGCCGCCCGGTGGGACCGCTTCGTGGTCCGTGGCAGCATCCGCGAGCGCCGATTTCTGGGTTTCTACCTGGCCGGGCGGACGCTGCGGGCCGCCGTCGGGCTGGACCGCGGCGGCGACCCCGAGCTGGAGCCGGACAGCGAGCTGGCCGCCTGCGTCGCTCTGATCGCGGAGGGCGCGACGCCCTCGCCCGACGCGCTCGCCGACGAGGAGGTCGACCTGCGGTCGCTGGCTTCGCCGCCTCGCTGAGCGGCGGGAGCGCGACTCGAGCGCGCAGACTCGGTGACGTGCAGCCGACGGGACGGCCCGCCCCGCGGCCGGAAGGCGTGGAAAGGGATCGAGGCGGTGGTGTTCGATCTCGACGGCGTGTTGATCGACTCCGAGCCGGTGTGGGAAGAGGTCCGCCGCGGCCTGGTGGCGGAGAGCGGCGGCCGGTGGCAGCCCGACGCCCAGCACCGGCTGATGGGCATGAGCACCGCCGAGTGGTCGCACTACCTGGCGCATGAGCTCGGCGTCCGCCTGCCCCCGGACGAGGTGAGCGCGGACCGTGATCGCGCGGATGGTCGACCGCTATCGATCGCGTCTGCCCCTGCTGCCTGGCGCGGCGGCGGCGGTCCACCGCCTGGCGCGCCGGTGGCCGCTCGGCCTGGCCAGCTCGTCCCCGAGGATCCTCATCGACGCGGTCCTGGACCGCGCCGGCCTCGCGGGTGAGTTCCCGGTCACGGTCTCCACCGAGGAGGTGGCGAAGGGCAAGCCGGCTCCCGACGTGTACCTGGAGGCGGCGCGCCGGCTCGGCGTCCGGCCGGGACGGTGCGTGGCGGTGGAGGACTCGACGAACGGGCTCCGGTCGGCCCACGCGGCGGGGGCCTGGGTGATCGCGGTCCCCCGCCCGGAGTATCCACCCGCGCCGGACGCGCTCGCTCTGGCGGCGCGGACGCTCGACGGTCTCGACGGGCTGACGGTGGCGACGGTCGCCGGCCTCACCGGCCAGAGGTAGCAGCCGGGGACGGCGGGGCGGCCATCAGAGGTACTGCTCGAGATCCTTCGCCACGTCGGCGGGCGGGACCGGCGGCTCGTAGCGCTTGATCACCTCGCCGTCCCGGCCGATCAGGAACTTGGTGAAGTTCCACTTGATCTCGTCGGTCCCCCCGGCCTCCGGACGCAGCTTTGAGATCGCGTCGTAGAAGCCGCCATGCGCGGGCCCGAAGTCGCCGGGCGCCTGCTCCCGCAGGAAGCGGTAGAGCGGCGCCGCGTCGGGGCCGTTGACCTCGAGCTTGGCGAACACCGGGAAGGTGACGTCGTAGCTGGAGTGGCAGAAGTCCTGGATCTCGGCGTCCGTACCGGGCTCCTGCCCCATGAACTGGTTGCAGGGGAACCCCAGGATCTCCAGTCCGCGCCCGCGGTCCTCGCGGTAGAGCGTCTCCAGACCTTCGTACTGCGGGGTCAGGCCACACTTGCTGGCCACGTTGACGATCAGCACGAGCTTTCCCGCGTAGTCGGCGAGCGAAGTGGTCGCGCCGTCGGCGGCGGTCACTTCGAAGTCATGAGCAGTCGTCATCGGTCCTTCCTCCCAAACACGTGCGGGCGAATGCCCTCACCCGGAGTACCTTGCCACGCTACCGGCGATTCCCGCTGCGCACGATCGGACGACCAATTCGTGGGACCCCAGCGTTCTTGGCATGCACATGAGGTTTGTCGTCGCGGCAACGGCCGATCGGGATCCGGCTGAGCTGGAGCCGATCCTTCACCGACGCGGTGTCCCGGGCCTGAGGCTCGAGCCGTGGCGGCGGGGGGTCGAGCTGTCGGGGGACGGCGACATGGCCACCGTGGGGTGCGTGCTCCGAGCCGCAGCCGAGTGGGCAGGCCCAACGGTGAGGTCGATCACCCTGCGCGTCGAGGGGGAGGAGGTCGATCTTCTGTACTGCCTGCCTCCCGCCGACTTCGAGTCGGCACTGGCAGCGCTGCCGGATGACCTGGACTCGGTCCGCCAGGAGCGCGACGAGTGGGGGCGCAGCTGGTGTCACGGGCGTTGGACCGATTCCGAGGCGGGGCGGGCCGGCGGGGAGGTTCACCCGGATCCGCCCACGGCAAGGCAGATCCTGGAACTCTTCGAGGGGCCGCAGGACCGCGACTGGAGGGCGGCACACGGCTCGGTGGAGCGCCGGGCGACCTGCGCCGACCTGGTGGAGGCGATGGCCCTCGCGACGACCCCCCGCCAGCGGCGGCTCCTGGCTCATCTCTTCACGCTCCGTGCCCGCCCCTGCCCGACCGCGGTCCTTCATCTGATCGACTGGTTGGAGGATCCCGACGAGCACGTGGCTCGGGACGCTGCCGACGCGCTCGGTCTGCTGCTGGCCTCGATCAGGAATCCGGGAACGCTGGCCGCCGCGCAGCGGGCCGCCGGAGCTCCTCTCCTCCGGTACGCCCGGGCCTATCCGGCTCCGTTCGTGCTGACGGCCCTGGGGGTCACGGCCCACCCACCGGCCCGCGCCTATCTCGAGGAGCTGGCCGCCGACCCGGACCGCCCCCGGCTGCAGCCTCACGCGGTCCGTGCCCTGCGCAACCTCGACTGGTACGCGTCCCCGGACAACGCCGGCAAAGCGCCACCCAGCCGGAGCGCATGACGGTCCACCGCCGCCGGCGATGCAAAGGGCGATTGGTGCACCAACTGCCTACTCCGAGCAGCGCAAGTGGGCGATTGGTGCACCAACCGCCTATTCCGAGGACGTGCGGGAGTCTGCCAGCCTCGGGGGCGCGACAGGCTACGAGCGCTCTTTGACCACCTCGCCACCCTTCACCACCAGCTGCACCGTCTCGGCCTTGGCCAGCAGCTCCAGGTGCTCGAGCGGATCACCGGGGACGCCGATCACATCGCCCCAGGCTCCCGGCGCCAGGGTACCCGCCTCGCCGTTCCAGCCCACGGTGTCAGCCGCGAGGGTGGTGGCGGACCGGATGCACTCGAGCGCGTCGAGCCCCAGCCGCTGCATGACGAGGAACTCCTCACCGTTGCTGCCGTGCGGCCCGACCCCGGTGTCGGTGCCGAACGCGACCCTGACCCCGGCCTCGATCGCCCGCCGGACGTTGTCGTGGTGGTCGTCGCGCACGATCCGCGCCTTCTCTGTCGCCCACGCCGGCATCCGGCCCTTCTCGGCGTGGCGCAGGACCCAGAGCGGCGCGATCAGCGTGGGCACCAGCGTCTGACCGCCGTCGAGCATCATCTCCATCGCGTCGTCGTCGATCCAGATGCCGTGCTCGATGGTGGCGACCCCACCCCGCAGCGCGTTCTTGATGCCTTCCGCCGCCTGCGCATGCGCCATCACCTTGCGCCCCTGGGCGGCCGCCTCCTCGCAGGCGGCCGAGATCTCCTCCACCGTCAGCGTCGCGTGGTGGGGGTCGTCGTTGGGGGACAGGACCCCGCCCGAGGTGCACAGCTTGATCCAGTCGGCCCCGGCCCGAATCACCTCGCGCACCCGGTGGCGCATCGGTTCCACGCCGTCGACGATCGAGGAGGGGAGGTCGGGGAGCGTGGGCGTCAGCATGGCACCGCACAGGAAGTGCCCGTCGGTGTGGCCGCCGGTCTGGCTCAGCGCCGTCACCGCCACCTTCATGCGAGGCCCCGGGACCACGCCCTGGTCGATCGCCAGCTTGACCCCGGCCGGGGTGCCACCGGCGTCGCGCACCGCGGTGAAGCCCGCGTCCAGCGTGGCCCGGGCGGCGGGCACCGCGTTGAGCACGTAGAGGCTGGCCGGGGTGTTCAGCTGCTCGCCGTAGTCACGGCCGTTGCCGCGCGAGCGCAGATGGACGTGCGTGTCGATGAGACCGGGCAGCAGCGTCAGACCCTCGGCGTCGACCACCTGCGCGTCCCGCGGCACCGCCACCTGGTCACGGGGGCCCGTGCGCACCACCCGCCCGTCCTCGATCAGCACCGTCGCGGTGCGCGTGGCGTCCCCCGAGGCCGGGTCGAGGAGGGCATCCCCGTAGATCGCAACCACCTCAGACATTCGCCGTCTCCCGGTCCTTCACGACCTCGCCCCCCTTGACGACCAGCTGGACCGTCTCTTTCCGGGCCAGCAGCTCCAGATGCTGCAGCGGGTCGCCCGGCACACCGATCAGGTCCCCGAACGCTCCCGCCCGGAGTGTGCCGACCCTGTCTTCCCACTGCAGGACCCGCGCCGCGTCCACGGTCGCGGAGCGGATGCACGCGGCCGCGTCGAGACCGGCGTCGCGCATCAGGAGCAGCTCCTCCCCGTTGGAGCCGTGCGGGCCGACGCCGCTGTCGGTCCCGAAGGCGATCCGGACCCCGGCTTGCGCCGCCTTCTTGAAGCTCTCCACGTGATCCGCCATCACCAGCCGTGACTTCTCGGCCGCCCAGTCCGGCATCCGCCCGGCGTCGCTGTGCCTGATCACCCACTGGGGGGCGACCAGCGTCGGAACCAGGATCCGGTCGTCGCCGAACAGCTCGATCGCCTCGTCGTCGAGCCAGATCCCGTGCTCGATCGTGGTCACCCCGCCCCGCAGGGCGTTCTTGACGCCGCGCGCCGCCTGCGCGTGAGCCATCACACGCCGGCCCTGGGTCGCCGCCTCGCGGACCGCCATCTTGATCTCGCCCAGAGTGAACGTCGCGTGGTGGGGCGAGTCGCCGGGCGAGAGAACGCCGCCCGAGGTGCACAGCTTGATCCAGTCGGCACGGTTGCGGATCAGCTCACGCACCCGCTGCTGCATCGCCTCCTCGCCGTCGACGATCGGGCTGGGCAGATCGGAAAGCGGGCTGAACGCGAGGGTCACGCCGCAGGGAAAGTGATTGTCGGCGTGCCCGCCGGTCTGGCTCAGCACCTGGACCGCGAGCTGCATCCGGGGCCCCGGGAAGTGCCCCTGCTCGACCGCCATGCGAACGCCGTGGGGCGTCCCGCCGGCGTCGCGGACCGTCGTGAAACCCGCGTCCAGGGTCAGGCGGCACGATCGGGCGGCCTCCATCACCACCTGCGACGGCGGCGTGGCCAGGATCTCGCCCGGAACCATCCCTTGTCCCGTCGAACAGAGGTGGACGTGGAGATCGATCAGGCCCGGCAGGAGCGTCAGTCCCTCGGCGTCGATCGTCCGTGCGCCGGCCGGCACCTGAACCTGGCCGCGGGGGCCGGCGGCGGTGATGCGGCCGTCCTCGACGACGACGGCGACATGGCGCTGGGTCTCAGCCGTCTCGGGGTCGTACAGCGCGTCGGCGAAGAATGCGGTTACCTCCCTCACGGTCCGCCAGCGTAGACCCCCGCCCGGTTCAGGCGACGAAGCGCTCGAACGTGAGCCAGCGCAGGCAGATGGCGAGCATGGCGGCGAGGCCGAGCAGCAGGATCGCGCCGATCACGTAGAAGCGCCAGAGGCCGGGCACGAGGACCACGCAGAGACCGACGACGGCCATGGTCGGGAAGAGCCAGGCCGGGGTCAGGTTGCCGGCGGTGCGAACGTCGCGGGCGACCAGGGCCAGGAAGAGGCCGATGCCGACCGAGCAGGCGAGCCCGCACAGCAGCAGCACCAGCGCCGACACGATGTACGCGGCGCCGGCGCTGGTCCGGGCCTGGAGCAGGATCGCGTTGATGATGAAGAAGGGGAGCGTGACGGCGATGGCCGCCACCAGGTTCGACGTGAGCTTGGCGATCAGGATCTGGCGGACCGTGACGGGAAGCGCCATCAGGAGCTCCACGGTGTGCTGCTCCCGCTCCGCCACGATCGTGTAGGTGGCGGAGATTCCGGGGGTCGAGCAGCCCGGCCAGCGCGTAGAAGAGCGGGAAGACCAGGTAGAGGAACACCTCCTCGGTGCTGCCCACCGAGTTGAGCCCGGCCAGTGGCGTCCCGCTGATCCCCCCGCCGGACCCCCGCGCCCCAACCGCTCGCAGCTCGATGAACGGCACCAGGAGCAGGAAGATGAACGGCATCAACACCGCGCTGACCGCCGCGTTCCGGTTGCGGGTGAGCTGCCTGAGCTCCTTGCCGACCAGCAACCAGATCTCGCGGTGGAACATCAGGCGTGCTCCTCGACGGCTTCCAGGAAGACGTCGGTAAGGCTGGTCTCGACCGGCTCGCAGCTGGTCACGTCGATGCCTGCGCCGAGCAGGGTCCGGAGCAGCCGCGGTGCGTCGACCTCGGGGTCGTCGACGTCGAGGACCAGGTGGCGTCCGTCCTCCTCGACCGTGGAATGCAGGCCGTCGAGCCCGGCGGCGATCGCCTCCGGCCCCTGACGCGCGGTGAGGCGCAGGCGCCGGCGGCCCCCTCGACGCAAATCCTCGAGGTCGCCCTGGACGATGACGCGACCATGCTGCAGAATGACGACGTCGCGGCAGAGCTCCTGTGCCTCCTGCAGGTTGTGGGTGCAGAGCAGCGTCGTCCGATCTCGCATGTACCGGCGCAGGAACTCATGGACGTCGCGCGCCGCCACCGGGTCCAGCCCCACCGTGGGTTCGTCGAGGAGCAGCACGTCCGGGGACCCGATCAGCGCGGCGGCGAGCACCAGCCGGCGCTGAAGGCCGCCCGAAAGCTGCGTCATCCGTTTGCCGAGATGAGGCGTGAGCGCGAACGCGTCGACGACGTCCGGAATCTGTTCGCGGCCATAGAGGCGCGCGGTCAGCTTCAGATACTCGCCGGCCTCGAGGTCTTTGTACATGCCCGGCTGCTGGGGCACGATGCCGCAGCGCCGCCGGGCCTCCGCGTAGCCGCGACCCCCGACGATCGCGCCGAGCAAGGTGACTTCGCCCGCGGTCGGCGCCAGCGCGGCCTGGAGGAGGCGGATCGAGGTCGACTTGCCCGCGCCGTTGGGTCCCAGGAGGCAAGCCCGGGCGCCCTCCTCGACCTCCCAGGTCGCGCCGTCGAGCGCCAAGGTGCCGCCGCGAAAGCGTTTGCTCACGCCCTGGAAGCGGATCGCGGCCGGCATCACCGCGAGGATGGCAGATCCCCGCTGACGAGCACTGCTCGCGGGTCGGCGCGGGAGCTGCGGGGGGCCACCCCGGCATGAGTAGACTCGCGTGGTGTTGCGTTGGTTTACCGCCGGTGAGTCCCACGGGCCGCAGGTGACGGTCATCGTCGAGGGGTTGCCGGCCGGGATCGAGGTCTCGTCCGCCGAGCTCCGCAGGGACCTTGCCCGGCGCCAGGGGGGCTACGGACGCGGCGGTCGCCAGCAGATCGAGACCGACCAGGCGCGGCTGGTCGGCGGCGTGCGCGGCGGCGTCACGCTGGGCAGCCCGGTCGCGCTGGTGCTGGAGAACAAGGACCACGAGCACTGGCTCGCCGACATGAGCCCGGAGGCGGAGACGTACAAGCCGCGGCGACCGGTGACGCACCTCCGCCCCGGCCACGCCGACCTGGCGGGCGCGCTGAAGTACGGGTACCAGGATGTCCGCAACGTCCTCGAACGTTCCAGCGCGCGCGAGACCGCGGGACGGGTCGCGGCGGGAGGCCTGGCCCGGAAGCTGCTGTCGACGTTCGGCATCTCGATCTTCTCGTTCACCCGGTCGATCGGGGAGGTGACGTCGCGCGAGGTCTGCCTGGATCCCGTCGAGATCGATCCGGCGGTGGTCGAGCAGTCGCCCGTGCGCTGCCCCGACCCCGAGGCCACGGCAGCCATGATCGCCGCCATCGACGAAGCCAAGGAGGCCGGGGACACGCTCGGAGGCACGTTCACGGTGGTCGCCGCCGGGCTGCCGCCGGGTCTGGGCAGCCATGTCCACTGGGACCGCAAGCTGGACGGCAGGCTGGCCCAGGCGCTGATCAGCATCAACGCGGTGAAGGCGGTCGAGTTCGGTGCCGGCTTCCCCGGGATCCGGCGGCCGGGCTCCGCCTTTCACGATCAGATCGAGGCGCGCGACGGACGCTTTCACCACTTGACGAACCACGCCGGTGGCATCACCGGCGGGATGACGAACGGGGAGCCGATCGAGGTGACGGTCGGGATCAAACCGATCGCGACGCTGAAGAAGCCTCTCCAGTCGGCGGACCTGATCACCCAGGAGCCGGTGCGTGCCCACTTCGAGCGCAGCGACGTCTGCGTGGTCCCGGCGGCCGGGGTGATCGGCGAGGCGATGGTGGCGCTCACGCTCGCCGACGCGTTCCTGGAGAAGTTCGGCGGCGACTCGGTGACCGAGATCCGCCACAACCTGGACGGGTACCTGGCGGGGATCGGCTGGGCATGATCGAGGTCCGGCACCTCGACGCCGACTCGTACACGCCGTGGGCGGCTCTCATGCTGGACACGTTCGGCGGGGACGGCGGGGACCTGGAAGCCATCGCCCAGATCCGGTCCGAGGTCGACCTCGAGCGGTGCTGGGGCGCGTACGACGGGCCGCTGGTCGTGGGCACCGCCGGCTCGGTGTCGGTGGCGCTGATGTTGCCGTTCGGGGGGCGGACTCCACTGGCGGCGGTGACCGCGGTGACCGTGCGGGCGACGCACCGGCGCCGGGGCATCATGACGCAGCTGATGCAGAGGCAGCTGACCGAGTTCCACGAGCGAGGGGAATGTCTGGCCGCGCTCTGGGCCTCGGAGGCGGCGATCTACGCCCGCTTCGGCTACGGGCTCGGCACCTACGGCGCACGTCTCCTCATCCGTCGTGAGGGCTCGGCGTTCCGGTGCTCATCTCCGGTGAAGCAGGTGGTCGAGATCGACCGCGACGCCGCGCGAAGGACCTTGCCCATGCTTCAGGCCGAGGCCGCCTCCGGTCAGCCCGGGTTCGTGATCCGGAACCAGCAGCTCTGGGAGGAAGCGTTCTCGGACCCTCCGGCCTGGCGGCACGGGGCGAGCCGTCAACATTTCATGCTGCATCAGGAGGGAGAGCGGCCGGACGGGTACGTCTGCTACCGGACCCGCCGTCAGCGCGGGCCGAATGGCGAGAACGAGTCGAGCCTCGAGGTCCTGGAGCTCCACGCGCTGACCCCGGAGGCGTACGCCACCCTGTGGCGCTACTGCCTGGACGTCGACCTGATCGCGCAGGTCGAGGCGCGCAACCGTTCGGTCGACGAGCCGCTGCGCCACCTCCTGCTGGACGCCCGGGCCCTGCAGATCGCGCGCCGCGGACGGGCTCTGGCTCCGGCTGGTCGACGTGGGACGGGCACTCGAGCGCCGGGCCTACGCGGCCGGCGGCGAGCTGGTGATGGACGTGGTCGACGAGTTCTGCCCCTGGAACACCGGCCGGGTGCTGCTGACCGCCGAGGGTGAAGGGGCGCGGGTGACACCGACCGGCCGCGAGCCAGACCTGGTCCTCGAGGCGGGCTCCCTCGCCGGGCTCTACCTGGGTGCCAACCGCGCCGTCACCCTGCGGCGGGCGGGGCGGCTGGAGGAGCGGCGCCCGGGCGCGGCCGAGCGCGCCGACCGCCTGTTCGCCGCCGACGCCACCCCCTGGTGTCCCACCGGCTTCTGACCGATGCGTGGTGCGGGGGTGCGGGTGGGGAGAGGTCCTGCGGGTGAGTAAGGTCCTCGAGCTGCGGGAGGCGGTGCGGCGGCACGTGCCGGACGGCGCGACGGTGGCTCTCGGCTGCACGCTCGAGCAGGCGATCCCGTTCGCGGTCGGGCATGAGCTCATCCGCCAGGAGCGCCGGGACCTGACCCTGGTGGGCCCCATCTCGGACATGCTGTTCGACCAGCTGATCGGCGCCGGCTGCGTTGCGCGCACGGTCAACGCGTGGACGGGCAACGTTTCGGAGGGTCTCGGCCACTGCTTTCGGCGCGCCACCGAGCACGGCCTCCCGCGACCGATCGAAGTGCGGGACCACAGCAACTTCTCGATCAGCCTGGCGCTCTGGGCCGCCGCCTGGGGGGCGCCGTACATCCCCACCCGGACCCTGCTCGGCAGCGACATCCTCTCGCGTAACCCCGATCTGGAGCTGGACGGCGACCTGGTCCGCGTCCACGCCGTCCGGCCCGACGTGACCATCCTCCACGTGCAGCGCTGCGACCCCGAAGGCCGGGCGCACGTGTGGGGCCCCCTGGGGGTGGCGGAAGAGGCCGGCCTGGCGGCCAAGAGCGTGATCCTGACCACCGAGGAGCTCGTGGACCCCGCCGTCACGCTCTCCGACCCGAACCGGATCCTACTTCCGGAAACCAAGGTCGCGGCGGTCGTCCACGTCCCTGGCGCAGCCCATCCATCGCCGGTGCAGGGTCACTGGGTGCGCGACACCGCGGCCTTCGCCGACTACCACCGCCGGACGCGGACGGCCGAAGGGTTCGGGGAATGGCTGCAGGAGACCGTGCTCGCCGTTCCCGATCGGGCCCACTACCTGCGGCGGGTCGACACCCGCTCGCTGCGGGTGCGCCGGCGTCTGCTGTCGGCGCCCGTGGACTATGCCGATGCATGAAATCCCCCACGAAACTCCGCGATCTCCGTTACGCCCACCCCACGAGGCCTCGCAAGCTCGGCCTCGCGGGGCCCCCGGGTGAAGGGGCCCCTGATGAATGACGCGACGGCGGGGGAGACCATGGTCTGCGCGGCGGCGCGCGAGATCCAGGACGGCCAGGTCTGCTTCGTCGGCATGCGGCTGCCGATGCTCGCCTTCGCGGTCGCCCGGCGCCTCCATGCGCCCCGGGCTCTCGCGCTCTACGAGATCGGGCTCCTGCGAGGGGACCCGCCGGCCGGGTTCCTGGCCACCATGGGAGATGGCCCGAACGTGACCGGCGCGCACTGGGCAACCCGGATGTCGAACCTTATGGGGCTGATGGCGCAGGGGGAGGTCGACCTGGGATTCATCGGTGGCGCCGAGGTGGACCGCTTCGGGAACCTCAACACGAGCTACATCGGCGACCCCGAGCAGCCGGCGGTGAAGCTCCCCGGAAGTGGGGGCGGGGCGGACATCGCGATCCTGTCCCGCCGGTGGGTGACGCTCATGGCTCACGAGCGGCGGCGGCTGGTGGAACGGGTGGGCTTCGTCACCTCCCCCGGCCACGGGGACGGGACCCCGGGCTGGCGCCGGCGTCACGGCCTCCCCGGCAGCGGGCCGAGTGCCATCGTGACCACGCTCGGCGTGTTCCGTTTCTCGGAGGACGGTGGAGCCGCGCGACTGGCTTCGATCCACGCCCGGCATTCCTTCGACGAGGTGCAGGCCGAGACCGGCTGGGCGCTCGATCACCACGATCGCGGGGCGGGCACGACCCCGGAGCCCTCCGCGGAGGAGCTGCGCGAGGTGCGGCGCCTCGACCCGGACGGGCGCTGGACCGGAGGCGGAGCGTGAGGGTGCCCGAAGAATAACGGGCAGCCCGGGCGAGGCCGGGTTCGGAGCGGTCATCCAAGTTCGGGTGTCGCAGATCGTTGGGGAGCGCGATAGCATCGCTTCCCGCTCGCCGGCCGTGACGCGAGGCGCCACGCGGCATCTGCCGGTAAGGGCTCCCAACAGCCGTCCGAGGCCCCTGTCGGGGGGCTACCGAGTTCACGCTTGACGGTAAATAGGGCCACTGGTATTGTTCCCCCGACCGAGTACACGGTCCGGGGAGCCCGCCTTGCGTGCGAGGTCGGTGCGCTCCCAACAGGCGAGGACCGCCCCTCGGGGGCGGCGGCACCGGCCACAGACTTAGATGGAGACTCGTAGATGAAAGAGAACGAAGGATCGAGCGGCGACCAGGGAGGCTCGTGGCGGAAGCCCAGCCGCCGGGCGTTCCTCGGCATGGCGGGGGCGGCGGCGGTCGCGCCTGTCCTGGCGACCCGCGGGCGCACCGGCCTCACGTCGTCGTCGTCCAACAACGTGATCAAGTTCTGGAACCAGCCCTGGGGCAACACGCTCTTCAACCAGCTGGACCAGCAGATCACCCAGGCCTACAAGCCCTCGGGCGGACTGCCCGCGGCCAGCTACCAGGTGATCCAGTGGGCGAACTTCCTGCAGACGTACACGTCGGCGGTCTCCTCTAACACCGGTCCGGCGGTCAGCTCGGGCGGTGGCACTCAGGCCTTCCTGTTCGGCTCCCAGGGCTTCATCCACTACGCCGACCACGCAATCGATTCCTGGAAGAGCAATGGGCTCTACGACGATTTCCTGCCCGGTCTGCTCAACACCATGAAGACCAAGAAGGGTTTCGCCGCGGTCCCCTACAACCTCGACATGCGGGTGATGTGGTACTCGCCGTCTCTGCTCCAGAAGGCGGGCGCCAGCGTACCGACTGACTGGCAGTCCTTCCTCAACTCCTGCGCGGCGCTGAAGAAGATCGGCGTCTACGGCTTCGGCGTCGGAGCCGGCACCGGCAACGGCATCGGCAACCAGGCCATCGTCAGCTTCATGATCAACAACGGCGGCGGGATCTTCAACAAGGAGCAGCAGCCGAACCTCCTCACCACGGCGAACATCGACGCCGTCAACTTCGTCCTCGAGTGCGTCCACAAGGGCTATGTGGACCCGTCGGCCCCGTCCTACACCAACGCCAACGTCGACTCGCAGTGGAGCGCCCAGAAGTTCGGGATGGGATTGGACACGGCCGGCCTGGCCCAGAACGTGGGCGGCACTGTCGGCGCGGGACTGAAGGTGCTGACCCCTCTGAAGAACGGCTCGGGCAAGAAGGGGGCGCTGTTCTTCCCCAACAACATCATGATGTACAAGAACACCCCGAGTGTGAAGGGCTCCGAGGCGTTCCTGACCTACTACTACAAGAACATGAAGCCGCTCTGGACCCAGAGCACGGGCGTCGGCCTTCCGGTGCTCAAGTCCCTCACCGAGACACCTCAGTTCAAGGCCGACCCCAACATGGTCAAGGTGATCTCGGAGGTGCTGCCGGTCTCGCACACCTGGGCTTGGCCGGGCAGCGACTCGCTGTTCCTGGGCGTCACCACGGTGGACGGGACGCCCGCGATGCTGAGTTTCGCGCAGTCCGTCCTGGGTGGTCAGACCACCGCCAAGGAGGCGCTCACCACGCTGCAGAACGCGATCAAGTCGAACCTCCAGCAGATCAACGCCTGAGGTGCGTCTGGTCGGTCGCCGGTGGGTGACCTCGCCCACCGGCACCGGCCGGGCCCTCACCGGCTGTCCTGATAGAAGCCGTCTCGGAGGATCTCGATGATCGTTTCGTCTGCTGCGTCCAGGCGGGCGCCGGCGGAAGATGTCGCCTGCAACCCCTGGTCGCCTTGCGTCGCCTGCTCGGCGAGCGCCTCTGGAACCCTGCCATGTCCTTCCCGACCCAGTACCGGCACACGGTGACCGACCGCACCAGCGCGGCCGGGGACCTGTCCCGGGAGCGTCTGCTGGTGGTCGCGCTCGACCTCTTCGCCGCCGGCGGCTACCGCGGTACCTCGATCGCACAGGTCGCGGACCGGGCGGGCCTCAGCCAGTCCGGCCTGCTGCATCACTTCCGCTCCAAGGCCGACCTGCTGGCAGCCGCCCTGGATCACCGCGACGAGCTGGAAGGACATCTGCTCGAGACCCCCGACGGCATCCCGGCGATGGGGTGGAGCGCGTTCGACGCGCTTGTCGATCTGGTCCGGCGCAATTCCGCCGAACCGCGCCTGGTCCGCCTCTTCGTGACGCTGAGCGCCGGAGGCGATCGACCCCGACCACCCGGCGCACCGCTGGATGGTCTCCCACTACGAAGGCATCACCGCCTGGCTCACCGCTGCCATCGAACGAGGCAAGCGGAGCGGCGAGATGGACCCCGCGCTGCCCACTGCGACCGTGGTCGAGCGCACGATCGCGACCATGGACGGTCTCCAGATCCTCTGGTTCGCCCGCGGTACCGAGGTCGACATGGTGGCCGACTTCGCCGAGTACGTGGAGGAGCTTCACGACCGCTGGGCGACGGCGGTCAGCGAAGCCGCCGGGTAGCGCGCCCCCTTGCCGGCACGGAGCCACCGCCCCGATTCTCCCCGGGCGAACGGACGGGCTGAGAACCACGACGTGGGCGAAGCATGACCTCGACCGACACCACTGAGGGACCGTTGGCGCACCTGGTCGCCAGTCTGAGCCTGGAGGCGGCGGTTCGCCTGCTGACGGGCGCGACCAACTTCGAGCTCCGGGGCGACCCGTCGATCGGTCTCCGGCCGATGATCTTCTCCGACGGCCCGACCGGCGTGCGCGGGCTCGAGTACACCGGCGGTCGAATCGTCGCGCTCCTTCCCAACGCGACTCTGATCGCGGGGGCCTGGGACGAGGGCTCGGCCGAGCAGGCAGGCGTGCTGCTGGCCGAGGAGGCGATCGCCCAGGGGGTGCACGTGGTCCTCGGCCCGAACGTGAACCTGCACCGCAGCCCCCTGGGTGGACGCGTCTTCGAGTCCTACTCCGAGGATCCGCTGCTCAGCGGGCGGGTGGCGGCGGCCTGCGTGCGCGGCATGCAATCGCTCCAGGTGGGCGCCTGCCTCAAGCACTTCGTGGGCAACGAGGCGGAGACCGAGAGGCGCACGGTCAACTCGGTGATCGGTGAGCGGGCTCTCCGGGAGCTCTACCTGCTCCCGTTCCAGATCGCGATCGAGGACGCCGACCCCTGGACGCTGATGTCGGCCTACAACGACGTCAACGGCGTCGCCGCCACCGAGAACGTCGAGCTCAACGATGGGGTGCTCAGGCGGGAATGGGGCTGGGACGGGCTCCTCATGTCGGACTGGTACGCGACCCGGCGAACGGCCGAGCCGGCGAATGGAGGCCTCGATCTCGTGATGCCCGGCCCCGGCGGTCCCTGGGAAGACCATCTGCTCGCGGCGGTGCGACGGGGTGAGGTGCCGGAATCGACGATCCGGGAGCACGTGCACCGCCTGCTGCGTCTGGCGAGCCGGGTCGGGGCGCTGGGCCAGACCGCCCGCGCGCACCGTCACGTGCCGGCTCCCGACAGTCCGACCCGGGCCTGGCAGCTCCGCACGCTCGCTGCCCGCGGGATGACCGTGCTCAAGAACCACCGCGACCTGCTGCCGCTGGACGCCGGCGCGTTCGACGACGCGACCCCGCTGGTGGTGGCAGGCCGTCACGCCCTCCGCACCCTGGGCCAGGGGGGCGGTTCGGCGCACGTCCGCCCTCCGTACGTGCTCAGCCTGGAGGAGGCACTGGCCGGCGCGCTGGGCGGGGAGGCGGTGGTCGCGGTGGACGGGGTGGAGGTTTACGAGCGGCCGCCCATCGCCGAGACGGCGACCGTGCGCGATCCCGACACCGGGCGCCACGGCATCCGGATCACGAGCTTCCGCGACGACGGCGAGGAGCAGGCCTCGACGTTCAGCGAGGAGGCGCAGATCGTGATCGGGGTCGGCGGTGGACCGCATGACGGTGCGGCCCTGATCGAGCTGGCCGCCGATGTCGACCTCGACGCGCCGACCCCGATGGAGGTCGGGGTGCGCGGCGCGGGCGAGTTCGAGCTGGAGACCGACGGGCACCACTTCACGTTCGCCGTCGCGCCCCTCGACCCGACCGGCGAGGTCGACATGATGCAGCCCCCGGCCTGGACCACGACGATCGAGCTGCTGCCGGGTGGACGCGTCGCCGCGCGTGCGCACCTGGATCCGGAACGAGTCCTCGGTCTCGGCCTCGTCGCCCGCCCGGTACCTCGCCACGCGGACCCGGTCCTGGGCGCGGTCCGGCGAGCCGCCGCGGACGCCCCGGTCGCCGTCGTCGTGGTGGGACTCACCGACGAGCAGGAGACCGAGAGCAAGGACAAGACGACCCTCGCCCTTCCGGGGCGCCAGGACGACCTCGTGCGCGCGGTGACGGAGGTCGCGCGCCACACCGTAGTGGTCGTGAACGCGGCCACCCCGGTCCTGATGCCCTGGCTGGAAGACGTCGACGCCGTCCTCTGGGCTGGTCTCCCGGGCCAGGAGGCGGGGGCCGCGATCGCCGACGCGCTGTTCGGTGTGACCGAGCCGTCCGGCCGCCTGGTCACCACGTTTCCGCGGCACGATGGTCAGGGTCCCGCCTGGTCGACGACGCCGGCGCGAGGGGTGCTCCGCTACGCCGAGGGCGTGGGCGCCGGCTACCGGGGGTGGGACCGGCTCGGCGAGAAGCCGCTCTTCTGGTTCGGCGAGGGCCTCGGGTACGGCGCCTGGGTCTACCACCACGCGAGCCTCGGCACCGATGGCAGATCCCTGGACGTCGCTGGTCGAGAACGTCGGCGGCCTGCGATCTCGCGAGGTGGTGCAGGTCTACGTGCGCCCGGCCGACGACGTGGTGCGGCTCGCGGGCTGGGCGCCGGTGACCGTCGAGCCGGGCGGACGGGCCACCGCTCACGTCCCCCTCGACCCACGAGCGATGCGGCGGTGGGACGACGAGGAGCACGCGTGGGCCGCGTTCGGGGCCGCGCGTCTCTTGGTGGCACGGGGCCTGGGGGACGTCCGGCTGGAGCTCGATCTACCCGGCTGAGGAGCCGTCGGGGCCCAGCCGCCGCAGACGGTACGCCCAGAGGCCGAAGCGGGCTGCCACCACCTGAGCTCTGAGCTTGAGGGGAGGGATGGCCGCCGCCGCGAGCCGCTCGGCCTGGACGACCTCCCAACCCCGGCCACCGAAGCGTTCGCGCACCTCGTCCGCCGAGATGCCGGCCTGCATCGGAAAGCGCGGGTTCGCGAAGCCCAGAAGGAGGAAGGTGGCGTTCCGGGCGGCGGCTTCCGAGACGCTGTCGGCGTAGGCGTCCCGCCGGTCGGCCGGCAGCGTGTGGTAGCAGCCGTAGTCGACGAGCAGGTCGTAGTCCGCCCCGACGCCGGATTCCCGCAGCCGCGTGGTGTCTCCGGTCAGAAACCGGGGGGAGACGCCTGCCCGCGCCGCGCGACGGCGCGCGATGGCCAGGGCCCGGGGCACCAGGTCGACGCCGGTCGCGTCCCAGCCGTGTCGGGCCAGGTAGATGGTCTCGGTCCCGGTGCCGCACCCCAGGTCCAGGGCACGCCGCGGTGGGAGCCTGGATGGCCCCTCGATCAGCTCCACGAGCGCGGGCGGCGGCAGAGTCCGGTCCCAGACGTTGATGTGGAGGAGGTAGGCGGTGCGGTAGAGCAGCCCGTACCACCTCGCGCGCTCGGGGCTCTCCATCACCCGTATCTCCCGGAACGGGCCTTCATCCTCCGGTCAATGGTCACCCTTTCGCACGAACCGGGGGGTCCCACCAGGGTCAGCTCGCGCGGGGCGGGCGCACAGGGAAGCTGAACAGCAGCAGCTCCACGGGCAGGGTCCCGGGTGGGCGCTGGGTGGGGTTGGTGAGACGGGCGTCGAGGTGCCGCTCGAGGACCTGGTGGAGGTCGATGGTCAGCTCCCTCAGCTCCTCGGAGGTGAGCCAGAAGATCAGATCGGTCTCCGCGGCCGCCTCCCGCCAGGCGTCGGGATAGCTGCGCTGGGTGTCGATCCAGGTCTGGTAGCGGGCCAGCTGGCGGTCGCGTGTGAGGCGGGTCACGGCATCGGCCGCGATCGCCACCTCAGGGTCGGCCTGTACCGCGTCCGCCCGCATCCCGAGCCGGATCATTCGCCACGGGCGCGCCCGGCCCTTACCGCCGCCGGCCTCCTCGACGAACCCGAACTTCGCCAGCTGGCGGAGATGGAAGGAGCAGGTGGTGGGGGTCTCACCGATGCGCTCCGCGGCCTCGGTCGCGGTCATCGGGCCGTCGATCGTGAGGGCCTCGATCAGGGCGATGCGGACCGGGTGGGCGAGCGCCCGGAACTCGCGCGCGTCCTCCACCGCCCGAAACCCGGACAGCGGCTCCGGAGTATCGATAGGCATGCGTCGAGAATAATCTCTCGATAGAGATTTGTCGAGAGAAGAGTCTCGAGAGGGGAGAGGTCGGACTTGCGTCGAGCGCTTCGCGAACGACGTCTAGGGACCGTGCGTGCTGAGGTGTCCGGCTCGCGCGATTCGCCGATTGCCGACACTCGGCGTATTCCGATCGGGCGACGACCCCAGGGCATCCGAACATCACCCGGATTCACCTTTCGCTAGCACTCTGGGGTTATTCGGGCTCGGATGACACCCTTTTGCTAGCACTAGTGGACCGTAACGGTGGGATGTGGGGCACGAATTCGTCGTGAGACTCGGTGTATTTCCATTTGATTGGTCGAGCCGTTTTGTTGTGCTCGCGGATGTAGCGCAGAAGCTTGCGACTGAGGTCGTCAGTTGAGGTGAAGCTGCCGCGGGCGATGAGGTCGCGTTCGATCTTGCTCAGCCAGAGCTCGACCTGGTTAAGCCGGCTCGAGTAGGTCGGCGTGAAATGGAGCTTGACGTTGGGGTGAAGATGCAAGAACTCCTTGACCCGCGTCGTCTTGTGTGCCGAGAGGTTGTCGGCGATCGGGCCGTGGATTAGGTCGTTTCTGCACATTCGTCGCTCTTTCCGGGCCGGAAAGAGCGGTTTGTGCAGAAACGGCCTTAGGCTGCCGGCCCATAAGGCTTCGAGGACGCTGAGCTCCTGAGGCACCGCGGCACCCCGGCGCTCCGCCCGAATTCCCGCTGCGACGCCCTTCAAGCAACGGCATTGGGGCGCCGGCCCTGGGCTGGCGCCCCCCCAAGCCCCCCCGGCCGCACTCGCGGCCGTGCCCTGCCGGGCCCGCGGTTGGGGTGCTCTCGTGAGGTTGGGGCGGGGCTTGCTTCGGGCTGCCGCCCGAGCGCTCCGCGCCCGCTTGTGCGTGCCGACGGGGTTGCTCCCGACCCCAACCGGGGGTCGCGGGTGCCGGCGGGTGCTGCAAGAGCGCGCCGGGCCGAGTCTGCCGGGCTCCCTATGGGGCCCTTTGCCTGCCCCTTGCCCGGTGGTCGCGTCCCCCTAACGCCCTCTTAGCACACGCGCGGGGAGCATGAGCGGCGCTGCTCTGAGGGATCGCGGCGGCCGGTGCCGTCGAGGCTTGTCAAGGGAAAGGAGGGGTTTCTGTGGCTCAGCTCACGCGTCGACGCATGCTCGGGCTCTCGGCTGCCGCCGCCGGCGGTGTGCTCGCGTCCTCGCTCCTGCCGCCCAATCTGCGCCGGGTGCTGGCGGCCGGCCCGCGGAGAGGATCGGTCAGGGACATCAAGCACGTCATCGTGCACATGCAGGAGAACCGGTCCTTCGACCACTACTTCGGGACCATGCCCGGCGTGCGGGGGTTTGGTGACCCCAACGCCATCGTGCAGCCCAATGGGAAGTCCATCTTCTACCAGCCCGACCCGCAGAACCCGGACGGCTACCTCCTGCCCTGGCACCTGGACACCAGCTCCACAAGCTCCCAGGCGATCCCTTCAACCAGCCACGCCTGGACCGTCCAGCACAGCGCCTGGAACGCGGGCGCCATGAACAACTGGCTGCCGGCCCACCTGGCCGCCGACGGCGCGGCCCACGGCCCCTACACCATGAGCTACTACGAGCGCCAGGACATCCCGTTCCAGTTCGCGCTCGCCGAAAGCTTCACCATCTGCGACGGCTACCACTGCTCGGTGCTGGGACCCACCTGGCCCAACCGCCTCTACCTGATGAGCGCGTCGATCGACCCCTCGGGCCAGAACGGCGGCCCCATCATCGCCAACGTGGTGCCCTCGCCCTACACCTGGAGCACGTACCCGGAGGCGCTCCAGGCGGCCGGGGTCAGCTGGCGCGTCTACCAGGAAGAGGACGACTACGGCACCAACGTGCTCGAGTTCTTCAAGCAGTACCAGGACGCCGCTCCCGGGTCCCCCCTGTACGAGAAGGCGCTGCGGATCTCACAGCCGGGCCAGTTCGAGGAGGACGTCCGCAACGGGACGCTGCCGACGGTGTCGTGGATCATCCCCACCTCGGAGCAGAGCGAGCATCCGGCGTTCACGCCGGCCGCCTCCGCCGACTTCATCGCGAGCAAGCTCGACGTCCTGGCCTCGAATCCGGAGCTCTGGGAGAGCTCGCTGTACATCCTCAACTACGACGAGAACGACGGCCTCTTCGACCACGTGCCGCCGCCGGTGCCACCCGCCGGCACCGCGGACGAATTCGTCAACGGGCTGCCGATCGGGGGCGGGATCCGGGTCCCCGCGATCCTGATCTCTCCCTGGACGGTCGGTGGCTGGGTTGCCAGCGAAACGTTCGACCACACCTCGGTGCTCCAGCTGCTGGAGCAGGTGACCGGCGTCACCGCGCCCAACATCACCCCCTGGCGGCGCCAGGCCTTCGGCGATCTCACCTCCGCGCTGGGCTTCACCTCGGAGCGCCAGTTCCCGCCGCTCCCGCCGACCAAGCCGGACTTCTGGCAGTCGATCTACGAAATCGAGAACCTGCCGGTGGCGACCCCCCCGGGCGCTCAGCAGACGCCTCCGGTGCAGGGTCAGACCGGTGGCGTGAGGCCGGAGCCCGCGCCCGCGACTGCTCAGGACGCGCCCACGCTGATCCCGGCCGGCACCTATCCCCGGGCGGCGCGCGGCACCACCAGCCGCCTCCAGGAGAGCCGGACCACCCACCGCTCGGACTTTCCTCACGGAGCGGCCGGCGACACGTCGTTTCCGGGCATCCTGGCCGCCGCCGTGGAGCGTGCCGGAACCCAGCCGGCACTGCCCACCAGCGCGTACGTGCCCGCCCTCGGTGGCGGCAGCGTCGCCGTCATCAACGCCCAGACCTACACGCTCGTTCAGGGCATCGGCAATCCCACCAGCCCGTACGGCATCGTCGCGACCCCGGGCGGCGCCAGCCTCTACGTGACCAACTCCGGCGCGAACTCGGTCTCGGTGCTGGATCCGGCCTCCGGCACCACGACGGCGACGATCGTGGTCGGGCCCTTCCCGCACGGGGTGGCGATCACGCCCGACGGGACGAAGGTCTACGTCGCCAACACCGGGCCGAACACCGGCCCCGGCGGCTCGAACACGGTATCGGTCATCGACACCGCGACCACCACCGTGGCGCAGACCATACCCGTAGGCCAGGCGCCGCAGGTGCCCGCGGTCACGCCTGACGGGACGCGGGTGCTGGTCACCACCTCCGGCACCGTATGGCTGATCGAGGTCGCGGCCGGTCGCGGGTTTGGGCTTCCGGGACCGGTCACCAACGCGCACGGCGTCGCCGTCTCCCCCGATGGTCGTTCGGCATACGTCGCCGACTCCGACAACAACCGGGTGGCGGTCCTCGCCCTGCCCTGGGGGCAGCCTTGGGGCAGCGTCGCGGTTGGGCAGATGCCGTGGAACGTGGCCTTCTCGTCCGACGGCAGCCGGGCCTACGTGACCAACACCAACTCGGACACCGTGTCGGTGATCGACACGGCGTCGCTCAGGGTCACGGCGACGATCCCCGTCGGCCACGGCCCGACCGGGATCACGGTCTCCGGGACCACAATCTGGGTGACCTCCAACACGTCGGGGGCGGTGTCAGCGATCGACGCCACCACCAACCAGGTCACCCACACGATCCTTCTCGGGCTCAGCACGGCGCCGACGAACGTCGTCGTCGCGTAGCCGCTGGCGAATGGAGGGGCGGATCGCCGGCACCCCAGCCGGCCCGCCTCTCGTTCCCGGCGCATCGCGGGCGTCTGGCCGGCTACGCCGACGTCAACAGGTGGCGCCCTTGCCTTCGCTGCCGAACAGCGCCAGCCGCTGGTCCTCGGTCCCCCAGGGCGCGTCCGCGGCGCAGTAGTGGAACTGCACCGCCCGGCGGCGAAGGGACGTGCGGTTGGCCGGCGTGCCGTGGTGGATCAGGCCGTCGAACAGCAGACAGCCGCCGGGAGCCAGCGGCACCATCACGTCGCGGTCGCACGCGACGTTGGTGTCGCAGATCTGGAAGTCGCGGCGGTTGAAGTGCACCTGGGGACCCTCCAGGTGCGAGCCCGGGATCACGTGCATGCACCCGTTGTCGGGCGTGGCTTCGTCGAGGGCGATCCAGACGCCGACCACCGGGCTGGTCACGTCGATCTCGAAGAACGCCTTGTCCTGGTGCCATGGCTTCTCCCGGCCCCCTCCGGGCGGCTTGAGCAGTGCCATGTCCTGGAACATCACGAGGTCGTCCTTGCCGATCAGCGCCCGGAGCACCGCGCTCAGCCGCCCGTCTCTCGCGACGCTCGCCAGACGCGCGTCGTGCCCTGTGAAGTACATGAGCTTGCGGATGTTGTCGAGGCGCTGCTCCTCGGGGATCTCGCCGCCGCGGTTGCCCACCCAGGACTCGTACTGAAGGAACAGCCCCGGGAAATGCTCGGTGTCGGCCCTGACGGTAAGGTCGGACAGAGCGGCCAGCGCCGCGGTCACGTCCTCGGGACCGATGGCATGGCGGATTGCCAGGTACCCACGCTCACGGAAGCTGCGGAGGTGGCCCGCATCGATCGAGTCGAGGTCCTCGGCGTAGTCGGCCACACGATCGAACCGGTAGAGGTCAAGGGGATAGTCGAGGTTCGGTGCGTCGTCCACGACGATGTCCGTTCCCACGCGACCATGATGGACCATGGCGGGAGGCAGGCCCGTGGTCCCGGTCATCGGCCTTCGAAATGTGCCTGGCGCTTCTCCACGAAGGCGGTGATCCCCTCGGCCGCGTCGTGGGTCTCGAAAACCCGGACCATCGCCTCGCGCTCCAGCGCCAATCCGGCATCGAGCGACTCGCCGCACCCGAGAGAGGTGGCGATCTTGGCCCGCCCGATGCTCTCGGAGGCCGCGCCGGCGACCTTCTGCGCGTAGGCGAGCGCAGCCGCCCGCGCTTCCGCAGGCGTTTCGAGCAGGCGGTTGACGACGCCCAGGTCGAACGCGTCCTCGGCCGTGATCGTGCGCGCCGAGACGATGAGGTCCATGGCGCGGCCAAGGCCGATCAGGCGCGGCAGGCGCTGCGTGCCGCCGGAGCCGGGGAGCAGGCCGAGGGACGTCTCCGGCAGCCCCAGCCTGTACTCGCCGCGGGAGGCGAAACGAAGGTCGCAGGCGAGCGCCCACTCGAACCCGCCGCCCAGACAGTGACCGGTGATGACCGCGATGAACAGCAGCGGCGACTGCTCGAGCTTCCGGAACACCTCGTGGGCGATCAGGACCGTCATCGCGCGCCGTCGAACCGAGGAGCGCTGGAACACGCCCACGTCCGCCCCTGCCGAGAAGAACTTCTCCGAAGCGCTCTCCAGGAGGACGCAGCGCACCTCCTCGTCGAGCCGGACGTCATCGACCGCACTGCCGAAGGCGCGGAGGAAGTCGACGTCGTAGGTGTTGGCCGGAGGGCGGTCGAGGATGATTCTTGCCACCCCGCCCTCGCGCTCTACGCGGACCCCGGCGTGCGCGTTCGCCGCCGTCGGTGTGGCCATGGTTTATTACAATCTCACACACGGTCGTGGCTTGCAACGCAATGTTTTAAGGTGGCGTAATGGCGACGATGATCATCCAGGGAGACCGTGCCGCGGCTTCCAGCGGACGTACCTACGAGATCCGCAACCCGGCTACGGGCGAGGTCGTCGACGAGGTCCCGGACGGCGGCGCGGAGGACCTCGACCGGGCGGCACAGGCGGCGGCGCACGCCCAGCGCGACTGGGGGCGCCGGTCAGCGGTCGAGCGCCGGGAGATCCTGCATCGGGCGGCGGCGCACATGCTCACCAAGGTTCCCGAGATCGCGGAGCTGCTGACCCGCGAGCAAGGCAAGACGCTGCTCGAATCGCGCCTGGAGGCGGAGCGCTTCGGCGAGAACATCGCCTGGTACGCGGATCTCGCCGACAAGGCTCACGGCGAGTACGTCACGCTCCCGCCCCAGACTCGGGCCTTCGGGCTGGTCGTCCACCGCCCGCTCGGGGTCACGGGTGCGATCGTGCCCTGGAACTTTCCGCTCACCCTGGCAGCGAACAAGATCGCGCCTTCGGTCGCGGCCGGGAACGCGGTCGTGCTGAAGCCTTCGCCGACGACCCCACTTGCCACGCTGGCGTGCGTGGAGGCGCTGCTGGAGGGAGGGCTCCCGGAGGGCGTCGTCAACGTCGTCATCGGGCAGGGCGCCGACATCGCCGAGGCTCTGGTCGCCCATCCGCTGATCCGCAAGGTGGCGTTCACCGGCTCCACGCCGACCGGGCGGAAGGTGATGGCGGGGGCGGCGCCCCGGCTCAAGCAGCTGACCATGGAGCTGGGCGGGTCCGACCCCTGCATCGTCCTGGCGGACGCCAACCTCGACGAGGCGGCGAAGGCGATCTCCACCGGCCGGTTCTTCAACTGCGGCCAGGCCTGCCTGGCGGTGAAGCGACTCTACGTGCAGGAGGAGGTCGTCGAGCCGCTGCTGGAACGGCTCACCGCCCGGGCGGCGAGGCTCAAGCCGGGGGACGGCCTCGACAAGTCGAGTCGCATGGGACCGATGCACACGGCCACCCAGCGCGCGCTCGTCGAGGCGCAGGTCCAGGACGCGATCGAGAACGGCGCCCGCGTCGTGTTCGGTGGTGGACGGCCGGAAGGCCCGGGGTACGAACGCGGGTACTTCATCAACCCGGTGATCCTGATCGACGTGCCCCGCGACTCCCGCATGCTGACCGAAGAGGTGTTCGGGCCGGCGCTGCCGGTGGTGCCGGTCAGGGACCTGGACGAGGGGTTGGAGCTCGCCAACGCGTCCGATTTCGGCCTCGGCTCCTCGATCTGGACCCGGTCGATCGGCGCCGCGCAGCGTGCCGTCGAGGAGCTCCAGGCCGGGTACACGTGGGTCAACGCGCTGCAGGTGGCCTACGACGAGCTGCCGTTCGGCGGTACCAAGCAGTCGGGGTTCGGCAAGGAGCACGGCATCCAGGCACTCCTCGACTACACAGAGCAGAAGGCGGTCGTCCAGGGGCTGGTGTGAGGAGCAGGAGTGACAACGGCAGATTGCTAGCGAAGTGACGTCAAACGCGCTGGGATGGCGTCACTTTGCGAGCAAGGTGCGCGCGTCTTAGTTGAGCGGGCGGTGGGAGCGGTCCCAGCGCCCCTGGCAACGGACGCAGCGTGTCGCCTCGGGCTTGAACTCGAGCCGTTCGGCGGGGATCTCGTCTCCGCAGTCCTCGCAGATGCCGTAGAGGCCCTGCTGCAGCCGCTCCATGGCGTGCTCCACCTGCCCCCGGTTGCCGTCCAGCACGGACAGCAGCCGGTCCGAGATGTCCCGGTCGGTGAGGAGCGCGGCGAAGTCCGTGTCCTCGTAGTCGTGGGTGATCACGTCGCCGTTGGATTCCGCCATCGGCCGCGACAACCCCGCCTCCTGCTCGAAGGTTATCGACAGCTCGTGCAAACGCCGGCGGCTCCGCCGCAGCTCCCGCAGCCTCTGCTGGTTTTGATCTGTCTCGTTTTGTTCTGTTTCGTTGTCTCCGATCATCCCCTGGCCTCCAAACGCACCCGGCCGCCTGGCCGAACTCCGGTGATCCGAAAGAACCTCCGGAAGGTCGAGTTTGTTCGGGCTAATTTAGGGACGGGCGAAGAGTGACTGCAGCTTGAGGGCGAGGGCCATGTTGCCCTTGATCTTGAGCTTGCCGCTCATGAACGCCGCGGTCGGGTCGAGCCCTCCGGTGAAGATCTTCACCAGGTCGTCTCCTGCCGCCGTCAGCGTCAGGTCGGGACTGGTCGCCGGACCCTTCTGGCTGTCCAGCTTTCCGTCCGCGATGTCGACGTGATACTGTCCGGCCTGGTCGCCCGACAGGTCGAACTGGACGGTCGCCTTGGTCGACCCCGCCCGATCCGGCTTGAAGAGCTTGGGGAGCTCCTCCATGAACAGCTGCTCAGCTGTGACGCTCATCGAATCCTCCATGCAACGCCGGCGCGCGGCGCCGAAGGCCGCGCGCAGCACATAGTAACGGTCCGACCCGCCCGCTCATCACCACCCCGGAGAACTCCCGATGCGTCTGACCGAAGTCCAGGAAGGCATCTTCGAGCTGCGACTGCCGATCCCCTGGGAAGGGGGTTGGGTGAACTGCTTCCTGCTGCCCGACGGGTCGAGCGTGGACATGGTCGACTGCGGCCTCAACAATCCGGACTCGATCGCGCTGATCGAGGAGGCGGTACGCGAGGTGGGGGGCTCAAAGGGGAACCTGCGCACGCTGGTCGTGACCCACATCCACCCCGACCACTTCGGTGCCGCCGGCGAGCTCGTGCTCCATCACGGCGCGAAGCTCTACCTGCACCGGCTCGAGGTGCCGCTGGTCAGCCCTCGGTACCAGGAGGTGGACACCCTGGTCGACGAGGTGGGTCGGTGGCTCTCGCTGAACGGGGTCCCTGAGCGGGAGGCGGCGGAGATGAAGAACGCCTCGAGGTGGCTGCGCCAGCTGGTGGATCCCGGCGAACCGGCGCTTCAGCTGGACGGCGCCGAGATGCTCCACCTGGGCCGGCGACAGCTGCGGGTGGAGTGGACGCCGGGGCACTCGCCGGGTCACGTCTGTCTCTACGACCCCACCGACCGCACCCTGCTGGCGGGCGATCACATCCTGCCCGATGCCAGCCCGAACGTCGGGCTGCATCCGCAGAGCACGTCGGATCCGCTCGACGACTACCTGGAGGGCCTGCGCCGGCTGGTCGACCTGGAGCCGGCGCTGGTCCTTCCCGCGCATGGCCGGCCGCTGGTGGGGACCGGCGGCCGGGCGGCGGCGGTGCGCGCCCACCACCTCCGGCGCAAGGTTCAGATCGAGCAGCTGGTCACCGAGCAGCCGATGTCGGCGTGGGAGGTTGCGATCGCGGTCTGGGGCCGCCGCGACCATATCCACGACCAGCGGCTGGCGCTCCAGGAGGGGCTGGCGCACCTCCAGTCGCTGGCCCGCGAAGGACGCATCATCAAAGAGGCGTCGACGCTCAGGATCGAGTGGCGGCGATCCTGACTCCGAATCCGAGCGGCAGCAGCTCCGCCGGATAGCAGGCCAACCCCACCGTTCCGGGGCCGGCGTGGGTGCCCACGGTCGGGCCCAGGGGCAGCTCCATCAGCGTCTCGCAGCGGGGCGCGACGGCGTCCACCAGCCGGGTCGCCGACTCCGGCGCCACCGCCTGGCCGACGATCGCGCACAACCGGTCGCCGACCTCCTCGGTGAGGGCGATGAGCCGCTTCAGAGCCCGCTCCCGGGTCCGAACGCGCTCCAGGGGGACCACCTCACCGTCCTGGACCGCCAGCACCGGCTTCACGTGCAGCATGGACCCGAGGAGAGCACCCGCCCGCCCGATGCGGCCGCCGCGGTGGAGGTATTCCAGCGTGTCGACCATGCAGTAGACCTTCATGCCTTCGACCACCTGCTCGGTACGCCCCGCCACCCGCTGTGCATCGGCCCCGTCCGCGACCAGCCGATGGGCGCCGAGCACCACCAGCCCCAGCGCCATCGAGACCACCCGGGTGTCGACCACCGTGACGCGCCCGTCGCCGACCATCTCCGCCGCCTGACGCGCCGACTCGACGGTGCCCGAGAGCCGCGAGGAGATGTGGAGGGAGATCACCTGGTCGTGGTCGCCGAGGAGGCGCTCGTAGACCTCCGAGAACTCGCCGATCGGCGGCTGCGAGGTCGTCGCCACGCCCCCCGAACGCTCCAGCTTGTGATAGAAGTCGTCGGGCCCGATGTCGACCCCGTCGCGGTAGGAGGTCCCGTCCAGCGTCAGCGTCAGCGGCACCACTGTGATGCCGAGCTCATCCGCGAGATCCCGCGGCAGGTCGGACGTGGAGTCGGTGACGATGGCGACGCTGGGCACGTGCGGCACGAACCATAGCGGGTTCCCCGCGGCCCGCGCGCCCGGCGTCGGATCGTGGCCGGCCGCGGGCCCTCAGGAGGCCGGACCCCGGCCGGGGCCGGGTTCGTCCGGAAACTCGGGCAGGTCCAGGCTGTTGATCAGGTTCCGGAACACGGCCAGCCGGTCTTCGTCGATGGGCTCGGCGCCGCGGTCCTCCGGCGCCGTCTCGCTGTCTTCGTCCGGCGAGGGCACGATGCCCGCACGGTCCATCACGTCGGTGGCCACGTAGACCGGGCACTCGAAGCGCACCGCGAGCGCGATCGCATCGCTCGGCCGAGCGTCCACGTCGACCGAGCGCCGGTCGGAGCGGGCGTAGAGGCGCGCGTAGTAGATGTCGTCGGACACCGTGGTGACGACGACCCGCTCCACGACGCAACCGAGCTCCTGCAGCGTCGAGGCCATCAGGTCATGGGTCATGGGCCGCTCGGGCTTCACATTCGTGATACGAGTCGCGATCGCGTTGGCGACGTCGGGGCCGATCCAGATCGGCAGATAGCGCTCCGACGTCTTCTCCTTCAGGAAGACGACGTGCTGTCCCGTCGGCGTGTGCACGCGGATCGAATCGACTTGAACCTCGATGAGCTCGTCCGTGGTGTATCGCCTCCTTCGACCCGGCAGGGTGCCGTCAGCTCACTCTACCGTGCGGGCTCGGAGCCGGCTGCCCGGAACCGGCCTCCCCGGCGCGGGAGAATAAGGGGATGCCACGCGGCTCCCGGCGCGGACGCCTGATTCTGATCGACGCGCACAGCCTGATCTACCGAGCCTTCTTCGCGCTGCCGCCCATGAGCACCACGCATGGGCAGGTGACCAACGCCGCCTACGGCTTCACGAACATGCTCCAGATCGTCCTCAGCGCCCGGCCGGAGTACGCGATCGCAACCTTCGACGTCGGCCGGCCCGCCTTCCGGATCGAGCTCTACCCCGACTACAAGGCGGGACGGCGAGCGACGCCCGACGATCTCCGACCGCAGTTCGACCTCTGCCGTCAGGTGCTGGCCTCGCTGACCATCCCGGTCCAGCAGGTCGAGGGGTTCGAGGCCGACGACCTGATCGGCACGCTCGCCCACCAGGCCGAGGAACAGGGGCTGCAGGTGACGATCGTCTCCGGAGACCTCGACTGCCTGCAGCTGGTGTCGGCACGCACCGAAGCGCTGGTGCCGAGGCGGGGGATCACCGACACCATGACCTACGGACCGGAGCAGGTCCGCCAGCGCTACGGCCTGGAGCCGGCCCAGATGATCGACTTCAAGGCGCTGAGGGGGGACGCCTCGGACAACGTGCCCGGCGTCCCCGGCGTGGGTGACAAGACCGCGACCCAGCTGCTGACCCAGTACGGAACGGTGGAGACACTGCTCGATCACCTCGGCGAGCTGAAGGAGGGCCGCGTCAAACGTGCCTTGACCGAGCACCAGGACGCGGTCAGGATCGGGAAGGAGCTGGTGACGATCCGCCGCGACGCCCCCGTCTCCCTGGACCTGGAGTCGGCCCGCTGGCTCCGGTACGACGCCGAGGAGGCCAGGCGCGTGTTCGACGCGTTCGAGTTCCGCCAGCTGCTGTCGCGGATACCGCCGCCGGACGTGGCTCCGCTCCAGCCGACGCTCGACTTCGCGCCGCAGGAGCCCGCTCACGACGTGCGGATCGCGGGCTCTGGCGAGGTCGGCCTGCTGGGGGAGGCGATCGCCGGGTCGGAGGCGGTGGCCCTCTTCGGTCTCTGGGACGGGGCGGCGCGCGACGGGGCGCTGGCCGGCCTCGGCCTGGCCGTGCCCGGACCTCCCGCGTCCTCCGAAGAAGATGCAGGGGAGGGACCTCCCTCCGTCTGGTATCTCCCGGCGGCCCTGGTGGAGCTGCTCGCCCCGGCGCTGGAGCGGCGGCCACTGCTGACCCACGATTCGAAAGAGCTGCAGGTCGCGCTGGAGCGGCGGGTGGGCCCGCTGGCTCTGGAGTGGCGCTTCTCGACTGCGCTCGCCGCCTACCTCCTGGGTGCGGGAGCGCGCGATCCCCGGCTCGAGGACCTGGCACAGGAGTTCCTGGGACAGCAGCTGGCGTCGCTGGCCGACACCTTCGGCAGCGGGCGCAAGGCGCGGCCGGTGGTCGACGCCGAGCCCGGCGAGGCGGCGGACTTCGCGGGATCCCGGGCGGCCGCCATCCTGGGCCTCGAGCCCCGGCTGACGGCCGAGATGCGCAACCTGGCCGTGGACCACCTGTTCTACGAGGTCGAGCTCCCGCTCTCCTCGGTCCTGTGCGACATGGAGCGGCACGGGGTGGCGATCGACGTTCCCTATCTGCGGCGTATCCAGGACGAGCTGGCGGAACAGCTGGCGGCGCTCGAGGCGGAGATCAGCGAGGTCGCCGGCCATCCCTTCAACATGAACGCGCCACAGCAGCTGGCGAAAGTCCTGTTCGAGGAGCTGGCCTTACCGGTCGGCAAGCGCACCAAGACCGGCTATTCGACCGACGCCGACACGCTCGAGGCGCTGCGCGACAAGCACGCGATCATCGACCTGATCCTCGAGCACCGGTCGCTGTCGAAGCTGAAGTCGACCTACGTGGACGCGCTGCCGGAGCTGGTCGACCCCCGGACGGGGCGGCTGCACACCTCCTGGAACCAGGCCTCGACCGCGACCGGCCGGCTCAGCTCGACCAACCCGAACCTGATGAACATCCCGCTCCGCACGGAGCTCGGCCAGCGCATCCGGCGCGCGTTCAGAGCGGAGCGCGACGGCGAGGTGCTGCTGGCGGCCGACTACTCGCAGATCGAGCTGCGGATCGCCGCCCACCTGTCGGAGGACCCGACGATGCTGTCCGCGTTCGAAACCGGGGACGACATCCACGCCGCCACCGCCGCCCGCATCTTCAAGGTGCCGATCGAGGACGTCTCCCCGGACCAGCGGCGGCTCGCCAAGGTGGCGAACTTCGGTTCCATCTACGGCCAGGGGGAGTTCGGCCTCTCGGTCCAGATGGGGATCCCGCGGGACGAGGCGCGCGAGTTCCTGCGCGAGTACTGGAAGACGTACGAGCACCTGCGGGCCTGGCTCGACTCGGTGCGGCAGATGGCGCGGGAGGAGGGCCACGTGATCAGCGCCACCGGCCGGCGGCGGGCGATCCCCGACCTCCGTTCCCCCAACTTCCAGCTCCGTGGGGCCGCCGAGCGGATGGCTGTCAACTTCCCGATCCAGTCGCTGGCCGCCGACATCATCAAGATCGCGATGGTCCGTCTCCGGCACGAGATGACCGAGCGCGGGGTTTCGGGTCGGATGCTGCTGCAGGTCCACGACGAGCTCGTCTTCGAGGTGCCCGAGACCGAGCTCGACACGTTCGGCGAGATGGTTCCCCGCGTGATGACGGGCGCCTACGAGCTGCTCAGTCACCTCGAGGTCGAGTCCCGGGTGGGCGCCAACTGGTCCGACATGAAGCACCTGGCGAAAGCCATTGCCTGACGCGCAACGCGGCCGTTCGTACACAGACGGACCTCAAAGCGACCAGCGAGAGGGACGTTCGTCTCCAAACGGCCGCCGCAGGCTGGGGTGCGATGCCTGAGCTGCCCGAGGTGGAGACGGTCGCCCAGGACCTGCGGCCGCTGCTGCGGGGACGGCGTGTCGGTCGGGTCGAGGTCCGGATGCCGGGAGTCGTGCGCTACCCGGACGACGCCACGTTCGCGGCCGTGCTCCCCCACCTGCGGTTCGGGGAGCTGACGCGGCGCGGCAAGTACCTGCTGCTGCCGGTCGGACCGGACGGCGAGGGTCCCGACCCGCCGCTGCTGCTGGTCTGCCACCTCGGCATGACGGGACAGCTGCGGCTGGTGCCGGCGGGGACGCCGGAGCCCGATCATCTCCACGTGGTGCTTCACCTGGACGGCGGCGACGAGCTCCGCTTCCGGGATCCACGCCGGTTCGGCAGGCTGCTGCTGGGCACGCTGGACGAGCTGATCGCAGCCAGGGCGATGCCGCTGCTGGGACCGGAGCCGATCGCGCACGATTTCACCGGGTCTCTGCTCTGGCACCGCATCCACCATCGCCGGGCCCCGATCAAGTCCCTGCTGCTCGACCAGTCGGTGGTGGCCGGAGTCGGGAACATCTACGCGGACGAGGCGCTGTTCCGCGCCCGGATCCGGCCGCTGCGCCCGGCGAACACGCTGAGCCGCCCGGCGGTTCGCCGCCTCGCCGCGGCGCTGCGAGAGGTGCTCCTGGAGGCGATCCAGAACCGTGGCAGCTCGGTCGTCGACTACCGCGACGTGTGGGGTGAGACCGGGTCCCACCAGGATCGACTCCTGGTCTACGGGCGAGCGGGCGAGCCCTGCGTACGGTGCGGCCGCCCCCTCCACAGAGGCCGCATCTCCCAGCGCAGCACCGTCTGGTGCGGGTGGTGCCAGCGATGATCCCCGCCGCCCGCCGGGCCGTCGCGGTCTGCGGGGTGCTCGCGGTCGTCTTCGTGCTGCAGAGCATCCTGGTCGCCACCGGGGAGACCGACCTCGCTGACGTGCATACCGCCGCCGCCATGGAGCGGATCTGGGTGCCGGCCCTGCTTCCGCTGTTCCAGGGCATCGCGGTGTTGGGCGGGCTGGAAGCGACCACGCTGGTGGTGCTGGTGCTGCTGTTCGTGCTCTGGCGGACCGGGCTCCGGCGCGAGGCGTGGGGCCTGCTCGCGTTCCCGCTGGCACTTTTGGTCGAGGTGCTCTACAAGCACGTGATCGGCCAGAATCCGCCGCCCGCGACCTACGCCCATCCCGACGGCCCCAGCCTGACCATGCTCTTCTCCCAGAGCGGCGCCGAGGGGGGGTATTCCTTCCCCAGCGGCCACGTGGTGCGTGCGGTGATCGCCTACGGGCTCGCGGCGTTCGTCGTTCGCCGCCTGGCACCACCTGGTTGGTGGCAGTCCTGGGTCCTGCCGGCGGCCGCCGTCCTGATCCTGCTCATCGCCTTCGACCGGCTCTACCTGGGGGTCCACTGGCAGTCGGACGTCCTGGGCGGGCTGCTCCTGGGCGGCGTCGGCCTCTCGGCGGCGATCGTTTGGCTGGAGTGGGGGGCGCTGCGCAGGTAGCGGCGGCGGCCGGCCTTTCCGGTCGTGCTCCTACGGGGAACCGAACCGCGCGGGACAGGTGTCGAGGCTCCTTCTTCTAGACTTTTGGCGTGGCGGAGCAGCCCCCTGAGCAGCAGCCGCTCAGACCACCCGAGCCGAACCCCGTGTCTGGTGAGGAGGAGACCCAGGCGGTCCAACTCAGGCCGACACGGCCTTCCCCGACGGGACCCACCCCGCCCGCGCCGCGGACGGTGATCGGGATCCGCCAACCGGAGTTCCGCGGAGTGCCGTTCCCGCCCAACGGCTCCTCGACCGTCCCGGGGCCCCCGGCTCCGGTTCCGGGCCAGCACCCGCAGCCGTCGCCTTCCGTCCCGGCGCCGCCGACGCCCGACCCGCCGACCGAGGTGGCAGCCGACCTGGCGTGGACACCAGGCCCACCCCCGCCGCCTGCGGCGCCGGCCGGGGCCGAGGCGGCTGGGGACGTTCCCTCCGAGCCGGTCTGGACCCCGGCGTCACCGCCGCCTCCCGCGCCGGACCCGGAGCCCGACCGCGCCACGGTGACGGTGGGGACCGGGGACGCCCTCTCCAAGCGCCGCGCGACGGGCGGCGCCGCGCCGCCACCGATGCAGCGCGAGCGTCCACCCGAGGTACGTGGGCTCATCGGCCAGGCGATCGGCGCCCGCGCCGACAGCGTGAGCCGCGTCTACCGCTCGGGCGAGGTCGAGGTCACGGCCCTCAACGAGCTTTCCGTCGAGATCGCGCCAGGCGAGTTCGTCGCCATCACCGGTCCCTCGGGCTGCGGCAAGTCCACCCTCCTCAACCTGCTCGGCGGGCTCGACCGGCCCAGCTCCGGGACCATCTACGCCGCCGGACAGCCGCTCGACCAGCTGCCGGGTGGGGGGCTGGACGACTACCGCCTGCTCCGCGTCGGGACCGTCTTCCAGTTCTTCAATCTGATCCCGAACTTGACCGCGGTGGAGAACGTGGCGCTGCCCATGCTGCTGGCCGGGGTGGGAGAGGAGGACCGCAACCAGCGGGCGCGCTGGCTGCTCGGGCTGGTCGGCCTGGACCACCGCGCCACGTTCATGCCGGGGCAGCTGTCGGGCGGGGAGCAGCAGCGGGTGGCGATCGCCCGCGCCCTGGCCAACCAGCCGGGCCTGATCCTGGCGGACGAGCCGACCGGGAATCTGGACTCGTTCGCCGGGGACAACGTGCTCTCGCTGCTCCGCGACCTCAACCGCCGGGGCGTGACCGTGGTGCTGGTCACGCACGACTCCGAGGTCGCGCGCAACGCCGACCGCGCGATCCGCCTCCGCGACGGGCGGCTGTCATCCGACACCGGGGGCGGACGGCAGGCGGCGCGGGCTCCGATGGGTGCGCCCGACCCCACCCGCCTGGTCCTGCGGGATGCGTTCCGGATGGGACTGCAGGGGATGCGGCACCGGCCGGGCCGCCTGGCCCTCACCGCCTCCGCGGCCGTCCTCGGCGTGGCACTGGCCGCGCTCGTCCTCTCGCTGCAGACCGGGACGCCCCAGGGGCACGCGGGCGCCTGGGTGGCCGCGATCGCCCTGGTGGTGGCGGGCTTCGGCCTCGTCAACACGATGCTGGCGAGCGTCATCGACCGCACCCGTGAGGTGGGGGTCCTGAAGGCGCTGGGCGCGCGCACGCGCGACATCGCGGCCATCTTTGCCGCCGAGGCGACCACGATCGGGATCGCGGCGGCGGTGGGCGGCCCCGTCCTCGCCTTCGTCCTGGGCCTGGTCGGCAACCTGCTGATCGGAGAGCACGTGTTCGAGCTCAGCGCGGGCATCATCATCGCGACGGTGCTGCTGGCGCTGTTCCTGAGCCTGTGCAGCGCGATCGTGCCCGCGCTTCGCGCGGCGCGCATCGGCCCCGCGCGCGCACTCCGCTACGGGTGAGCGCGCGGATCGGTCCCGCATCAGCGTCGCAACCCGGAGTGTCCACAGCCCGGGGCTAAAACCGCGCCGGTAGGGCCGGAGTGCGGACACTCTGGGGCAACGTGAGAGGCCGACCGTAGACTTGGCCGGTCCATGAGCTACGTCGCGGTCGATCTGGAGACGACCGGCCTGGACCCGGGTCGCGACCGCGTCATCGAGGTGGGGGCCGTGACCTTCACCGAACGGGACGTCCAGGACCGGCTCTCGGCGCTGGCGGATCCCGGGCGAACGGTCCCCGACGCGGTGCAGCGCCTGACCGGCATCGATCCCCGCTCGCTGCGTGGCCAGCCCCCGCCGGAGGTGGTGCTGGACCGTCTGGCCGGGTTCATGCGCGGGCGCCGGCCGGTTGGGCACGGCATCCGGCTGGAGGTCGGGTTTCTCGCCGCCGCCGGCCACCCGGAGCTGACCGACGGCATGCTGGACACGCTGGATGTGGCCCGCATCCTGCTCCCCCGCGCGGCCAGCCACAGCCTTCCCGAGCTGTCCCGTGAGCTGGGCCTGACGCAGCCCAGTGCCCACCGTGCCCTGGACGACGCCGATGCCACCCGCCAGCTCCTGCTGACTCTGCTGAGCCGCGCGCGCGAGCTGCCGCCCCGACTGCTGGAGCAGATGCAGCGGCTCTGCGAGCCCTATCCCTGGCGCATCGCCGAGTTCTTCCGGGAGGAGGTGGGTGCCCCCGGCCGCCCACCGGACGGCGGGTCCACCCAGGTTGCGGCACGCCGTCCGGTGAAGCCGCGGCGGTCGCCGCCCGAGGAACCCGAACGGCTGGCAGCGCTGCTCGGGCCGGACGGGCCGCTCGCCCGTGCACTCCCTGACTTCGAGTTCCGTGAAGGTCAGGTCCAGATGCTGCTGGCGGTGGCTCAGGCGATGTGGCGGGGCCGCCGGCTGGTGGTCGAGGCCGGCACCGGGACCGGGAAGAGCCTGGCCTACCTGATCCCGGCGGCGGCGCGTTCGGTGGCCCGTGGAGAGCGTGTCGTGATCGCCACCCACACCCACACGCTGCAGGAACAGCTGCTGCTGAAGGACCTCCCCGCGCTGCGCGCCTGGCTTCCCTGGGACATCGTGGTGGCGCTGCTCAAGGGCCGTGCCAACTACGTGTCGCTGCGCCGCTGGCGGCGATACCTGGCCCAGCCCTGCGACGACGCGGAAGAGCTCTGCTTCAAGTTGCGCCTGATGGTGTGGCTGGAGGGGACGGCGACCGGCGATCGCGCGGAGCTCCGGCTGTCGGGCAGGGACACGGCCTTCTGGCAGCGCGTGGCATCCGACCCCCTCGACTGTGTCGGGGTGCGCTGCACGCCCGAGGACTGCTTCGTCCACCGGGCGCGGGCGGAGGCGGAGGAGGCGGACCTCGTGATCGTCAACCACGCGCTCCTGCTGGCCGACGCTCAGCTGGAGGGCGGTCTGATCCCCGAGTATCAGCACCTGGTGGTCGATGAGGCGCACCACCTGGAGGGGGCGGCCACCGACGGGCTGCGGCGTGATGTCGACCGCTCGGCGTTGATCGGCCTCCTCGACCGGCTGGCCTCGGTGAGCGACGACGGCGTGCGCCGGCGAGGCCTGATCTCCGACCTTCTGGCCGCACCTCGCCTGGGCGAGTCGATCGACGACCTCACCGACGCCGAGGGGCTGGCGCTGCGGGCGAGGTCGCGGGTCGCGGTCTGGTTCACCGGGCTCGGCGACTGGGTGCGGGCGCGCAACGACGGCGAGGGACCACGCGAGGAGTCCGTTCGGCTGGTGGAGCAGGTGCGGGCCGAGCCGGGGATGGGAGAGGTGGCCGGCCAGGCGCAGGATGCCGCCACCGCGCTCGCCGCGCTGGAGGCCGCGCTGCGCCGGGTGACCGGAGCCGGGCACCCGGTGTCGGGGGGCGGCCCCGACCAATCGATGCGCGAGATCGAGATCGTGCGCGGGGCGGTGGCGGAGGCGGTCGGGCTGCTGGACGCCGCCTTCCGGGAACCGGATGCGAACACGGTGTACTGGGTGCAGCAGTCGGCGCGGGCCGATTGGCCGTCGCTGCGCTCGGCCCCGCTGGGGGTCGCCTCGCTGCTGCGCGATCAGGTCTTCGGGGGGCTGACGAGCGTCGTCGCCACCTCGGCATCACTCGCGCTGGCCGGGGACTTCAGGTACTTCATATACCGCACCGGGATCGGCGAAGAGGCGGAGACGATGGTGGTCGCCTCGCCCTTCGACTACCTGCGTCAGGCGCTGCTCTGCCTCCCGACCGACATGCCTCCGCCCGACGACGAGCGCTTCGAGGAGTCGCTGCCGGGCATCGTCGCCGGCATCGCGCGCCGGGCTGGGGGAGGCACGCTGGTGCTCTTCACCTCTCACCACCAGCTGAGGGCGGTCAGCGAGGCGCTGCACCAGCGCGACGACCTCGATGACGTGAGGATCCTGGCGCAGGGCGTCGACGGCCCCCGGCGTCAGGTGCTGCAGACGTTCGCGGAAGCGGGGCGGGGACTGCTGCTCGGCACCGCCTCCTTCTGGGAGGGGATCGACCTTCCTGGGGACCAGCTGCGCTGCGTGGTGGTCGTGCGGCTGCCCTTCCCGGTACCCACCGAGCCGGTGTATGCCGCCCGCGCGGAGCGGCTGCGAGACCCGTTCCGCCAGCTGGCGCTGCCCCAGGCCACGCTGCGGCTCAAGCAGGGGTTCGGCCGCCTGATCCGCCGGCGCGAGGACCGGGGGGCGGTGGTGATCCTGGATCCGCGGGTGCTGCTGCGCGACTACGGCCGGGCCTTTCTCGATGCGCTCCCCGAGGCGGCCACCCTCCAGGCACCGTTGAGCGAGCTGGCATCGCGGATGGAGACCTGGCTCGAGGGCTGACTCGCCCCTCCGCCGGCGCCAGAGTGTCCACAGTGCGGCGCTACGCGCGGCCGTGTAGCGCCCGAGTGCGGACACTCTGCCCCCACCCCGTCTGTACGGTGGACCGATCAGCACCCTCTACGTCGTCTCCACTCCGATCGGAAACCTCGAGGACGTGACGCTGCGCGCGATCCGGATCCTCTCCGAGGTCAACCTGATCGCCGCGGAGGACACGCGCGTCACCGCACGCCTGCTCCAGCGTCACCAGATCCGCAAGGCGATGGTGAGCTACCGGGCCCCGATCGAGCGCAAGATCCTGCCCCGCATGCTGGCGGCGCTCGCGCTCGGCGACGTCGCGATCGTCTCGGACGCCGGCACGCCGACCCTGTCCGACCCCGGCCAGCGTCTGGTGGAGGCGGCGTGGGAGGCGGGGCACGAGGTGGTGCCGATACCTGGACCGAGCGCGGTCACGGCCGCCGTGGCGGCGGCCGGCTTCCCGGGCGCGGGCTTCACGTTCGCCGGCTTTCTGCCCCGCAAGCCGGGCGAGCTCGGCCGGTTCTTCGCCGCGGCGCGGGACTCGCCCTACCAGACCGTGTGCTTCGAGTCCCCCCACCGGATCCTGAAGTCGCTGGCGGCCATGAGCGAGGCGCTGCCCGATCGCCGGATCGCAGTCTGCCGGGAGCTCACCAAGGTCCACGAGGAGGTGCTGCGGGGGACGCCCACCGAGGTGCTGGAGGACCTCGGCGATCGTGCCCGCGGCGAGTTTACCCTGGTCATCTCCAGTGCCTGACCAAGCCCTCCGTCCGACCGCCGACCCCGACGCCGAGCGCATCCTGGTCTGCGTCGCCTGGCCCTACGCCAACGGGCCCCGTCACCTCGGCCACATGGCGCCGTACACGGTGGCCGACGTCTTCGCGCGCTATCAGAGGCTGCGTGGCCGGCGGGTGCTGATGGTCAGCGGCACCGACGAGCACGGGACGCCGATCACGTACGGCGCCGACCAGGATGGGGTGGCACCGCGGGTCTTCGCCGACCGCTACAACACGGTCATCACCGACGACCTGCAGCGGCTCGGGATCAGCTACGACCTCTTCACGCGGACGACCACGCGCAACCACTACCGCGTCACCCAGGAGCTGTTCCGCACCCTCTACGCCAAGGGCTACATCGCCGCCCGCACCCAGCTGGGCGCGTTCAGCCCCTCCACCGGGCGCACGCTCCCCGACCGCTACATCGAGGGCACGTGCCCCATCTGTGGCTTCGGCGAGGCGCGCGGGGACCAGTGCGACAACTGCGGGAACCAGCTCGACCCCACCGACCTCATCAATCCGCGTTCGCGCGTGAACGGCGAGCCGCCCGAGTTCCGCGAGACCGAGCACTTCTTCATCGAGCTCCCGCGCTTCGCCGGCCGGCTCCAGGAGTGGATCACGGCGCAGACGCACTGGCGGACGAACGTTCGACAGTTCTCACTGGCGCTGGCACGCGATCTCAAGCCCCGCGCCATCACGCGCGACCTCGACTGGGGGGTTCCGGTCCCGCTCCCGGGGTGGGAGGACGACCCGCACAAGAAGATCTACGTCTGGTTCGACGCCGTCATCGGGTACCTCTCGGCGTCCATCGAGTGGGCCGGCGGAACCGGCGACCCGGACGCCTGGAAGGCCTGGTGGCTCGACCCCGAGGTCCCCGGCTACTACTTCATGGGGAAGGACAACATCACCTTCCACACCGTCATCTGGCCGGCCATCCTGCTCGGGGAGGGCGAGCTCAACCTGCCGTACGACGTCCCCTCCACCGAGTTCCTGACCATGGAGGGCAAGCAGCTCTCGACGAGTCGCGGACACGTCATCCTGGTTCGCGACTTCCTGGAGCGCTACGACCCCGACCCGCTGCGCTACTTCCTGTCGATCGCGGGGCCCGAGAACCACGACGCCGACTTCACCTGGGCGGAGTTCATCCGGCGCAACAACGACGAGCTGGTGGCCAACTGGGGGAACCTCGTCAACCGCACGCTGGTCAACGCCCAGCGCAACTTCGGGGGCGTGCCGGAGCCGGGACCCCTGCGCGACGCCGACACCGGCCTGCTCGACCAGGTGGCGGGCGGCTTCGAGACGGTGGGGAGGTCGATCCGCGACAACCACTTCCGGGCCGCCATCCAGGAGGCGATGCGACTCTCCGCCCTGGTCAACCAGTACCTCACGCAGGAGGAGCCGTGGCTCGTCGTGAAGCGCGACCGGGAGCGGGCCGCCACCGCGCTCTACGTGGCGCTCCAGTGCGTCAACCACCTGAAGACGATGCTGTCGCCGTTCCTGCCCTTCTCGGCGCAGCGCCTGCACGAGATGCTCGGGTACCAGGACGTGCTGGCCCCGATGCCGGAGATCGAGGAGGTCGGTGGCGACGACCCGCACCGGGTGATCACCGGCTCGTATCCCGAAGGAGATCGCTGGCGCCCGGTGACGCTGGAGGCAGGGCGAGCCCTGGCCCGGCCGAGCGCGCTGTACCGCAAGCTCGATCCCGCGCTGGCGGAGGAGGAGCTGCGGCGCATGGTGGATGACGGGACCGCGGGCAAGTGAGGCTGGTCGACACCCACATCCATCTCGATGATCTGGCGGGGGAGACCCAGGAGCTCGTCGAGGAGGCGGCCGCGGCCGGCGTCACCGACTTGATCGCGATGGGGGTGGACGGTCCCAGCTCGCGGCAGGCGGTGGCCTGGTCGCAGTCGTTGGTCGGGGTGTGGGCGGCGGTGGGGCATCACCCCCTGAACCAGCATGGACCCGACCTCGGAGAGCTGCGAAGCCTCGCCCGGAACCCCCGGGTGGTCGCGGTCGGGGAGATCGGGCTCGATGCGGAGGACGAGCACCGGGGACCCTGGGACGCGCAGCTGGAGTGGTTCGAGAGGGGCCTGCTCCTGGCCGAGGAGTGCGACCTCCCGGTCTCGGTGCACATCCGCGGCACCGCGCAGGAGGCCTGGGATGTCCTGAGCCGCCACCCGCGCGTCCGCGGCGTGATGCACTACTGGTCGCTCGATTGGGACTGGGCCGAGCGGTTCCTGGGCCTCGGGTTCGTGCTCTCGTTCTCGGGGATCGTGACGCGCGCGTCGCGGGAGACGGTCCGCGAGGTGGCGCGAAGAGTGCCCGCGGATCGGCTGGTGCTGGAGACCGACGCCCCCTGGGGGACGCCCCGCGGCCGGTCAGGGCCGATGCGCCCGGCCTGGCTGCTCGACACCGCCGAGACGGTGGCCGGGGTACGGGGCCTGACGCTGGAGCACCTCGACGCGCTCCAGCGGGCCAACGTCGAGCGCGTGTTCACGCGGATCCACTGATGGCCCCCGCGCCGTCTGCCGGCAAGCGGCCTTCCAGAGGCGGCGCGAGAGGGCCGGTCGCCGGCCGGCGGCCCGCCGCGCGGCACCGGCTGGGTCAGAACTTCCTCCGCGACGACGAGCTGCTGGACCGGGTCGCGGAGGCCGCCGGAATCGAGCCTGAGGACGAGGTGCTCGAGGTGGGGGCGGGCCCCGGCACGCTGACCCGCCGGCTGGTCCCCCTGGCGCGGCGGGTGGTCGCGGTCGAGCTCGACGAACGGCTGCTGCCGTTGCTGCGCCGGGCCGCGCCCGGGGCTCAAGTGCTGGCGGGGAACATCCTGCAGGTCGACCTGGCGGCGCTGTTCCCGGCCGGCGGAGAGATCGTGGTCGGCAACATCCCCTACTACCTGACCGGGGCCCTGCTGCGACGCGTGCTCGACGCCCGGCCCCTGCCCAAACGGATATCGTTCGTCGTCCAGCGCGAGGTCGCCGAGCGCTGGTGCGGAATCGGCGGTTGGGGCCTGTCGACGGTGGTGGCGCAGACGTTGACGGTGCCCGTCCTTGGGTTCACGCTTCCGCCCGACGCGTTCGACCCTCCGCCCCGTGTCTGGTCGGCGCTCGCACGCCTCGACGTGCGCCAGCGGCCGGCGGTCTCGGTGACCGACCTGACGGCGTTCTTCCGCTTCGCCGAGACGGTGTTCCAGTTCCGGCGCAAGCAGCTGGGAAGATCCCTGGTCCAGATCACCGGCCTCCCGCGGGACGATGTCCTGGAGAGGTTGGGAAAGGTCGGCGTCGACCCCCAGCGGCGCGCGGAGACGCTCGACCTGGAGGAGTGGGAGCGCTGCTACCGGGCGTTCGACACCGGGGAACGGGCCGCGTGACGGTCCGGGTGATCCCGCCCGGCAAGCTGCCCTCGGAGCTGTTGGCGACGCTCCTGGCGGGGGAGGGGGAGCCGGCAGGCGGAGTGACGCTGGGACCGGCGATCGGGGAGGATGCCTGCGCCCTCGACGTCGGCGGCTCCTCGCCGCTGGTGATCGCCACCGACCCGATCACCTTCGCGGGGGCCGCCGCGGGTCGCTCGGTGGTGGCGGTCAACGCCAACGACGTGGCCGCCACCGGCGCCCGTCCCGCCTGGTTCCTGGCCACGCTGCTGCTTCCCCCGGGATCCACGCGGGACGACGTCGCGGGGTTGTTCGCCGAGATCCGCGAGGCTCTGAGGGGGGTCGGCGCGGTGCTGGTGGGAGGACACACCGAGGTGACCGACGCCGTCCGGCGGCCGGTCGTGGTGGGACAGATGCTCGGGCTCGCCTCGCGCGTGGTCCGGAGCGGCGGCCTGCGGCCGGGCGACGTCGTGGTCCAGATCGGTCCCGCGCCGGTCGAGGGGGCGGCGGTGCTGGCCGGCATGGTCGGGGAGCGGGGCCCGACCCTCGCCCCCGAGCTGCTCCGGGCCGCGACCCGCGCGATCGAGGACCCCGGGATCAGCGTGGTGGCGCCGGCGCTGCTCGCCGCCGAGCTGGGCGCGACGGCCATGCACGACCCGACCGAGGGGGGGCTGGCGGGGGCGCTGTGGGAGCTGGCGAGCGCCTCCCGCGTGGCGCTCCGCGTCGACCGCTCGGCCGCGCTCTGGTTTCCGCCCGGGGTGGAGGTCTGCCGCGTCCTGGGTGCCGACCCCTGGGCGACCCTCGCCTCGGGTGCGCTGCTGGCCGGGTTCGCGCCGGAGGCGGCGGGGCTCGCGATCCGGGACCTGCGCGACGCTGGTCACCCCGCGGCCGCGATCGCGTTCGCGGAGCCCGGCGCCGGGGTGCAGGACGAGGAGGGGCGAGTGATCCCCTGGCCCGAACGAGACGAGGTCGCGCGCCTGCTCGACGCCTGAGAAGGGGGGGCGATTGGTGCACCAACGCCCCACTCCTCGCGCGCAAACAGGGCGATTGGTGCACCAACGGCCCATGTCGGGCGCGAGCGGCGGGGAGGGGGGTCGCGCATCAACGTCAGGGGTGAAGGTTGTACGGTGGCCGAAAGGCGGCAACCACCTCACCGAGGGGAGGGCTATGGCAACGAACGCGGCAGCGCGCCCGATCACCGCACCGGGCTGGACGGGTGAGTCGAGGACCGGCGTCGCGCTGGTGGACTGCGATGTGCACCAGGGCACGAGCAAGATCGAGGAGCTCTTCCCTTACATGCCTCGCGTCTATCGACGGCAGGCGGAGGAGCAGGGCATCCGGCTGCCAGGGTCGGGCTACTTCAACGTCGCCCACGACGTCCACCGCACCGACCTCGTCGACGGCAGCGACCGGCCGCGCCAGGATCGACAGCTGGGCACCAGCTACGACCTGCTCCGCCGCGAGCACCTCGACCTCTGGAAGGTGGACTACGGGCTGCTCACCGGGTCCACGGCGTACGGCGCGACGATCGTCCCCGACCCGGACTTCGCGGCGGCGGTGGTGCAGGCGTTCAACGACTGGACGCTGGAGCAGTGGGCCTCGAAGGACCCGCGGCTCCTGGTTGCGATCGGCGTCTGCGTGAGCGATCCGGCGCTGGCCGTCCGCGAGATCGAGCGCATCGGCAGTCACCCGCAGGTGCGCGCCGTGATGCTGCCGACGGGCTCGACACGGCCGTACGGCAACCGGTTCTTCCACCCGATCTGGGAGGCCTGCGAGCGGCATCACCTGGCGGTGGGCATCCATCCGGGCAACGAGGGGGCCGGGATGGCGGGGCCGCCCACCGGCGTCGGCTATCCGACCTACTACATCGAGACCCGGATGGCACGGCCGCAGATGGCGATGGCGCACGCGGTCTCGTTCATCGCCGAGGGGGTGTTCGAGAAGTACCCCGGCCTCAAGGTGCTGTTCGTCGAGTGCGACCAGTTCTGGGCGGTGGGGCTGATGTGGCACATGGACGCGGACTGGAAGTCGCTCCGCGACCAGACCCCGTGGCTCCGGCGGCTGCCCAGCGAATACTTCCGCGGCCATATCCGGGTCGGCTCCCAGCCCTTCATGGAGCCCGAGAACCACATGCAGCTGGGCGCCATGATGGAGGCGCTGCACGCGGAGGAGACCCTGGTCTTCTCGTCCGACTGGCCGCACTGGGATTGGGACGACCCCGCGACGACGTTCGAGGGCCTGTCCGAGACGCTTCACCGCCGGGTGTTCGCGGAGACCGCCTGCGACCTGCTCGGTATCTGAGCCCGACCTCGAGAGGTACCTCAGAGGTCGAGTTGGCAGACGGTCGAAGCCGGGCTGAGCCGGTGGCGGCGATCGAGGAGTCGCTGCGCGTCGTCGTCGGGCCGGCGGAGGCGCTGGGGCCGGGCGAGCGGCGGCTGGTGGTGCCGTTTCGCGGCCGCGCCGGGATCGGTGTGTTCAACGTCGGCGGCCGCTACCACGCGCTGCGCAACCTGTGCCCCCACAAGCTGGGGCCGCTCTGCACGGGTCGCGTGAGCGGCCGGGTCGTCGCCGCCGCCCCCCCGACGGCGGCGGACCCCGATCTCGACCTGGTACGGGAAGGCGAGATCATTCGCTGCCCCTGGCACCTCTGGGAGTTCGAGATCGAGACCGGGCGGTGCCTCGTCGATCCCGCCGTCCGCGTCAAGACCTACCCGGTGCGCGTCGAGGCCGGCATGCTCGTCGTCTACGCGCGGGAGGCCGACCTCCCCCCAGTCTGAGGTAGGGCCATCTGTCGCCAGATGTCGCGCCAGAGGCCCGAGTTCCGGGCCACGTGTCGACAGCTGGCCGGTCCGGGTGAGGTGGGGGGCGGCACCTATACTTGGGCGCTCAAATGGCAGACGCGGAAGTGGTGATCGAGGACGAAGAATCCGCCGAGCGGCATGAGCCGCTCTACGTGCTTCGTCACTCCACGGCCCACCTCCTCGCCGCCGCCGTCACCGAGCTGTGGCCGGGCACCAGGTACGCCATCGGTCCCCCGGTCGAGAACGGGTTCTACTACGACTTCGAGTTCCCGGAGCCGGTCTCGGAGAAGGACCTGTCCCGCATCGAGAAGAAGATGACGCAGCTGGTCCAGGCCAAGGTCCCGTTCCGTCAGGTGCTGCTGCCGCGAGCGGAGGCGATCGCGAGGTTCCAGGAGCTGGGACAGACCTACAAGCTGGAGATCCTCGGCAACGAGGCCAAAGAGGACGAGATCATCTCCTGCTACCAGACGGGGGACTTCTTCGACCTCTGCCGCGGTCCCCACGTCGACCACACCGGCGAGCTTCGCTTCTTCAAGCTGCTCCGCGTCGCCGGCGCCTACTGGCGGGGCGACGAGCACAACCCGCAGCTGACACGCATCTACGGCACCGCGTGGCCGGCCAAGGCCGAGCTCGACGACTACCTGCAGGCCCTCCGCGAGGCCGCGCAGCGGGACCACAAGAAGCTGGGCCGCGAGCTCGGCTTGTACGCGCTCGACGAGCGCGCCGGCCAGGGCAACATCCTGTGGCTGCCACGCGGCGCCACCATCCGCCGGGAGCTGGAGCGCTGGATCATCGACGAGCAGCTGGCCCGCGGGTACCAGCACGTGATGACGCCGGTCGTCGCGGACCTTGACGTCTGGCGGCAGAGCGGTCACGCCGAGCTCTACCACGACGTCATGTACCCGCCGATGGTCACGCCCGAAGGCCAGGAGCTGGAGCTCAGGCCGATGACCTGCCAGCACCACATCATGGTCTATCAGCACGAACCCCGCTCCTACCGGGACCTGCCGATGCGGATCGGGGAGGTCGCCAACCTCTACCGGTACGAGAAGTCGGGCGAGCTGATGGGGATGATCCGGGTCCGTTCCTTCGCCCTCTCCGACGCCCACCTCTTCGTGGCCCCGGAGCAGCTGGAGGACGAGGTGCTGTCCGCGCTGGAGCTCAACCGCTCGCTGCTCTCGACGCTGGGCGTCACCGACTACACCTACCGGCTGTCGGTGCGCGATCGCACCCGCACCAAGTGGATCGGCACCGACGAGCAGTGGGCCCACGCGGAGGCGGCGCTGATCTCGGCGCTCGAGGCGGCGGATGTCGCGTACAAGGTCGGCCGCGGCGAGGCGGCGTTCTACGGCCCCAAGATCGACTTCCAGATCCGCGACGCCCAGCGCCGCGAGTTCACCAACAACACGGTCCAGGTCGACTTCAACAACCCGGAACGCTTTGACCTCCAGTACGTGGGCGCAGACGGCGAGCGCCACCGCCCGGTCATGGTCCACGCCGGCCAGGGGGCGATGGAGCGCCTGGTCGCGTACCTGATCGAGCTCTACGCGGGCGCCTTCCCGACCTGGCTGGCGCCGGTCCAGGTGGCGGTGCTGCCGATCACGGACCAGCAGCTGCCCTACGCGCAGGCGGTCACCGAGCGGCTGAGGCGGGCTCGGGTCCGCGTCGAGCTCGACGACAGCTCCGACCGCGTCGGCAAGAAGATCCGCAGCGCTCAGCAGCAGAAGGTCCCGTACATGCTGGTGCTCGGCGAGCGCGAGGCGGAGAGCGGCGAGGTCAACGTGCGGCGCCGCGATGGGCGGCAGGAGAGCCAGACCCTGGAGTCCTTCGCCGTCGAGCTCCTGGCCGAGATCGCCGAGCGGCGGCTCCCGGACTGACCTTGCGGGCTGCAGCCTCTACGCTGAGCGGCGCCATGAAAGCTGCCGTTCTCTTCGAGGTTCCGGGCCGGCTCCAGATCGAGGACGTCGAGGTCGACCACCCACGCCGTGGCGAGGTGCTGGTGAAGGTCGCCGCGAGCGGCCTCTGCCATTCCGACCTCCACGCGATGCGGGGGCAGATCGACGAGAACGTTCCGAGCGTGCTCGGCCACGAGGCGTCGGGGACCGTCACCGAGGTCGGTCCGGGGGTCGAGGGGCTACGTGCCGGTGATCACGTGCTCGGGTTTCTGGCCGCGTACTGCGGGGTGTGCGACTACTGCCTCTCGGGACGGCCCACCCTCTGCCGGCAGAACTTCGACCGCGGCCCCGAAGAACCTCCCCGCCTGCGACTGGCGGACGGAACCCCGCTGCATCAGTTCGCGGGACTGGCGGCCTTCGCCGAGCAGATGCTGGTCCACGAGCACCATCTGGTGAAGATCGACCCCTCGATTCCTCTCGACCGGGCGGCGCTGGTCGGCTGCGCGGTGCCCACCGGCGTCGGCGCCGTGATCCGTACCGCCAGGGTCCCGGCGGGGGCCACGGTCGCGGTGATCGGCTGCGGCGGCGTCGGTCTCAACGTGATCCAGGGAGCCACGCTCGCGGGGGCGCGGCGGATCGTCGCGATCGACATCGACTCCGGGAAGCTGGAGCGCGCGCACGACTTCGGCGCGACCGACCTGGTCGACAACTCGAACGGGGACGCGTTGGAGCAGGTCGAGGCGCTTCTCCCGGGGGAGCTTGGCGTCGACTTCAGCTTCGAGGTCCTGGGTCGCGTCGACACCTACCAGCTGGCGGCGGCGCTGCTCCGGCCGGGCGGGACGGCAACGCTGATCGGGCTCCCCGAGCAGCGTCCGATACCACTCCCGCCGGGCACGTTCAACGGCGAGCGCAAGATCCAGGGCTGTTCGATGGGCTCGGTGCGCTTTCCCACCGACCTGCCCTACCTCCTGGGCCTCTACCGCGCCGGCCGCCTGAAGCTCGACGAGCTGGTCTCGCGCCAGATCCGGCTCGAGGAGATCAACGAGAGCTATGACGCGATCGGACGCGGCGACATCGCGCGCTCGGTGATCGTCTTCGACTGAGGGCTGCCGGGTACCCGGGTGCCGGCCACCCGGCTGTAGCTCAGATCCCGTCCGAGCTGCCCACGCCGGGCGGTTCCTCGCTGTCGGCCTGCCTCCGCAGCTGCTCGGCCAGCTGCTCGGCGAGCTCGAGGTGCGTGGGCACCCGGCCCCAGTCGACCACCAGGTGGTCGGCCTGGGTGGGGTTCGCCCGGTCCACGATCACCGGCAGGAGCTGGCCCCGCTGCGGCCAGCGGACCGCGCTCGCGGTGCCCCGGTACTCGACGGCGGTGGGGGGAAGGTCGGCCACCCTGACCACTCCGGTCAGCCGGATTTCCTCGACCTGCATCCCGGCGTCGGCCGAGGCCGAGACCGCGACCACCTGGAGCGTCCCTTCCGCCGGGTCCTGCATGGCGCGCAGCAGGTTGTGCTCACCCCGGTCCATGCGGTCATGCTATCGGAGTTCCGGGCGCCCGAAGTGGTGGTTCGTACCGGTGTTTGGGTCCCGGACGCCTGTGGTACCCTTCCAAGCGAAGAAGGGGTTCCGCCCCTCACCTCCAGGGCCGCGCCCGACGAGGTTGACATCGCGGATGGCCCACATTTGCCGTCCGTTTTTTCGTATTCGGAGGTTGACAAGCCAGATTTTGATCGCAGAGGTAGCGTCCCATCGCCTTTAGGGAACTTCGTATCAACGAGCAGATCCGCACCTCGGAGGTGCGGTTGATCGATGACAACAACAACCAGTTGGGCGTGCTCAGCCTTTCGGCCGCGCAGCGCATCGCGAGCGAAAAGGGCCTCGACCTGGTCGAGGTCGCGCCGCAGGCTCGCCCACCGGTCTGTCGCCTGATGGATTACGGACGCTTCAAGTTCGAGTCCATCAAGAAGGACAAGGACCAGCGACGCCGGCAGGCAACCACGCAGCTGAAGGAGATGAAGCTGCGGCCGAAGATCGCGGACCACGACTTCGATACCAAGTTCAAAGGTGTGCGGCAGTTCCTGGAGCAGGGCGAGAAGGTCAAGGTGACGATCATGTTCCGCGGTCGGGAGATGGTTCACCAGGATCTCGGGCGTAAGCTGCTGGATCGCGTCGCCGACGCCGCCAAAGAGGTGGCGACGGTGGAGCGGGCCCCGATCATGGAAGGTCGGAACCTGCACATGATCCTGGCTCCGACGCACAAGGCGCACCTGCATCCGCAGGCACCCACGCCGGCGCCGGCCGGTGCGCCTGTCTCGTAGCGCGCCTCACCACAACACAAACGACCAAGGAGGCTCCGTCAGAGCAACCATGCCCAAGCTCAAGACCCGCAAGACCATGGCCAAGCGGATTCGAATCACCCGGACCGGGAAGCTCGTACACGCCGGTGCCTGGCGGGACCATCACCTGGAGAAGAAGTCGTCCAAGCGGAAGCGCAACTTCCGCCTCGACAAGAACATCGTTCATGCCGACGTGACCGAAGTCCGTCGCTCGTTGGGAATCTAGAGGGATGGCACGCGTCAAGCGGGGCACCGTCGCCCACCGCAGGCACAAGGCAATCCTGGCCCGGGCGAAGGGATACCGCTTTTCCCGCAAGCTGCTGTTCCGGCCCGCCAACGAGGCGGTCCTCCACTCGCTCGCCTACGCCTTTCGCGATCGCCGCGCCCGCAAGCGCGACTTCCGCCGGCTCTGGATCACGCGCATCAACGCGGCCAGCCGTCAGTCGGGCATGCCCTACGGGCGCTTCATGCACGGGCTCCGCGAGGCCGGGGTCGAGGTCGACCGCAAGATGCTCGCCGACCTGGCCGTGCGCGACGAGGGTGCCTTCCAGGCGCTCGTCGAGGTCGCCCGCCAGCACCAGTAGCCGGTGGAGGCCGGTCCTGGCAGCGAAGAGGTGAGGCGGATCCGCCGGCTGCACAGGCGCCGCGACCCGGGCGCCGTCCTGCTGGAGGGACCGCGCGTGATCCGCGAGGCAGTGCGGCAGGGTGCGCACCTGCAGCTGCTCGCGCTCGGCGGTGGACTCGACTTCGAAGCCCGCGCCGACCGTGTGATCCGACTCACCCCGCGGGCGACCGCGATGGTGGGTGCGACGGTCGCGCCGCAGGGGGTGGTCGCGATCGCCGACGAGCCCCGGTCCGACCTGACCAGCGCGCTGACGCGAGCCCGGGAAGGCGGCTGGCCGCTGCTGGTGCTCGACGCCATCCAGGACCCCGGCAACGTGGGCGCCATCTGTCGGACCGCCGCGGCCGCCGGAGCCCCCGCCGTGGTGCTGCTCGACGGGTCCGCCGACCCGTTCGGCCCGAAGGCGGTACGGGCGGCGGCGGGCGCCACGTTCGGTCTCACCGTCGCCCGCGCCACCTGGGCCGACCTTCGCGAGTACTCGGGATACGGCGCGGTGGCGCATGGCGGGCAGCCGCCGAACGAGTGTGACCCGGGGGCTTACGATCTCCTCTGCCTGGGCAGCGAGACGCACGGCCTGCGACGGGACGATCTCCATCCGCTGACGATCCCGATCGCACCGGGGGTGGAGTCCCTCAACGTCGCGGCAGCCGCCGCCATCCTGCTCTTCGAGTTTCGCCGGAGGCTTCCCACCCGATGACCGACACCGCCGCCTCGCGACCGGCCGAGATCGCCGCCGGCGCTCGCGCCGAGATCGCCGCCGCGCCCGACGTGGCGACGCTGGAGCGTCTGCGAGTCGTCTACCTCGGTCAGCGTTCGGAGCTGATGGCGATCCCGGGCTCGATCCGGAACCTGCCCGCCGACCAGCGCGCAGGCGCCGGCCAGGCGTTCAACGCGGCCCGGACGGCGATCGAGGCCGCGCTCGCCGAGAGAGGAGGCTCGCTGGACGAGGAACGCCTGGCCCACCTCGCCGATCGGGAGGCGATCGATGTCACGTTCCCGGGCGACCCCCCCGACGAGGGGCGCCTGCACGTGCTGACGCAGGTGCAGCGTGAGGTCGAGCGTGTGATGGAATCGATGGGGTACTCGATCGAGCTCGGCCCCGAGGTGGAGACCGACTGGTACAACTTCGAGGCCCTCAACCTGCCCGTCGGTCACGCCTCGCGGGACATGCAGGAGACGCTCTTCCTGAACCAGGAGGAGACGCTGGTCCTCCGCACGCACACCTCACCGATGCAGATCCGCTCCATGCAGAAGTACCGGACCCCGCCCATCTACGCCGCCGCACCAGGCCGCGTCTTCCGGCGCGAGAACGTCGACGCCCGGAGGGGCGCCCAGTTCATGCAGCTGGAGGCGATCGCGGTCGACGAGGGGATCAGCGTGGGCGACCTCAAAGGCACGGTCGAGTACTTCTCGGCGGCGCTCTGGGGGAGCGATCGCAAGGTGCGCTTCCGGCCCAGCTACTTTCCCTACACCGAGCCGAGCTTCGAGTTCGACGTCTCGTGCGGCGTCTGTGGCGGCGAGGGGTGCCGCACCTGCGGCGGCTCGGGCTGGCTGGAGGCGGGAGGCTGCGGCATGATCCACCCCAACGTGCTCCGCAACGGGGGCATCGACCCTGAGCGGTACTCGGGTTTCGCGTGGGGGTTCGGGATCGAGCGGATCGCGATGCTGAAGTACGGGATCCCTGACCTGCGGCTCTTCTACGACAACGACCTGCGCTTCCTGGAGCAGTTCTGATGAGGGCCAGCTTCGAGTGGCTCTGCGACCTGGCCGGGATCGACGATCTCTCTCCCGACGAGGTGGCCACCACCCTCACCATGGCCGGGTTCAACGTGGACTCGGTGGAGCGGATCGACCGCTCCGCCATCCTGGTCGGGCGCGTTCTCAGCCAGGAGGCACACGCGACCTCGAGACACCCGCTCTGGGTCCACCAGGTCGACCTCGGCGGTGAGACGCGACAGATCGTCGCCGGCGCGCCGAACGCGGGGCCGGGGGCGCTGGTTCCGGTGGCGCTGCCCGGGACCACGGTGCCCAGCGGCAAGTACGTGCGCGATGCCGAGATCGCCGGTGTCGCCGGTCGCGGCATGCTCTGCTCCGCCGAGGAGCTGCTGCTGCCGCCGGACCCTGTGGACGGGATCCTGGTCCTCGACGAGGGCACCCCGGGCCAGCACCTCGACGAGCTGATCCCGGACGACGCCGTGCTCGAGGTGGAGGTGGAGCCCAACCGCCCGGACTGCCTGGGCCACCTCCATCTGGCCCGCGAGCTGGCCGCGGCGCGCGGAAAGACGCTGCAGCGCGACGTGATGCCGCCCTTCACCGGGGGGATCGAGCCCCGTGGGGTTGATCTGGCGCGGATCGACATCGACGCCCCCGACCTCTGCCGGCGGTACATCGGAGCCGTCGTCTCCGGGGTCACGATGGGGCCTTCACCGGCCTGGATGCGCCGCCGACTCTTCACCGCCGGGGTCCGGCCCCTCAACAACCTGGTCGACGTCACCAACTACGTGGCGCTCGAGTTCGGCCAGCCCCTCCACGCGTTCGATCTGGGGAAGCTCGACCGCGATCCCGATGGCAGGGTCGTGATCCGGGTGCGCCGTGGGGTCGCGGGCGAGACGCTGCGCTGCCTCGACGGCCAGACGCGCGAGCTGACGCCCGACATGCTGGTCATCGCCGGCGCTGAACGCCCGCTGGCCATCGCGGGGGTGATCGGCGGCGCCGACACCGCGGTCGACGAGGCCACCACCGACCTGCTGCTGGAGGCGGCCTGCTTCGACGGCCCCAGCGTGCGTGCCACCAGCCGGGCGCTGAAGCTGCGCACCGAGGCCTCGACCCGCAACGAGAAAGGCCTGTCGCCCGAGCTGGCGCTGGGTGGGGCCCGTCGCGCCGCCAGCCTCTACACCGAGATCGCCGGTGGGCGCGTCCACACCGATTGGACCGACGTCTACCCGGTTCCGCTGGCGCCGGTGCGGGTCAGCTTCCGCCCGGAGCGGATCGATCACATCCTGGGGACCAGGGTCCCGCGGGAGGAGATGGAGGCGATCCTGCGCCGGCTGGGGTTCTCGGGGGAGGTCGAGGACGGCGTCCTGCACGTCTTCCCGTCCGTCTTCCGGCTCGACGTCCGCCTGGTCGAGGACGTGGCCGAGGAGGTGGGGCGGATCTACGGCTACGACAAGATCCCGCCCACGCTCCCCGGGCGGCGGCGCTCCACGTGGCGGATCCCGGAGCCAAGCCTGGAGCAGAGACTCGACGCGGCCCGTCACGCGCTCGCCGGCGCCGGGTTCACCGAGATCGTGGGGGCCTCCATCGTCCCGTCGGCCCTGCTCCGCGAGGTCGGTGACGAGCGGGCGGTCCGGGTCGTGAACCCGATCTCGGAGGAGCAGGACACGCTGCGCACGACACTGGCGGCGACGCTGGTGCAGGCGGCGACGCACAACGAGGAGCGGGTGCGAAGTGGGGACCTCCGGCTGTTCGAGATCGGACGCGCGTACCTCCGGCGTCCTGGAGCCGCCTCCGACGAGCAGGTGGACGAGCCCTACCGCGTCGCCATGCTGGACGCGGCCGGCGAAGATGCGGCGGCCGGGAGGGACGCGTTCCTGCGCGTCAAGGGCGCGTTCGAGCGTGCGGCGCTGGCGCTGGGTCCGCACCAGATCACCTACCGCCGCACGACCGGCGATTCGCTCCTGCACCCGGGTCGTGCCGCCGCCGTGATGGTCGACGGTGAGGAGGCGGGGTGGCTGGGCGAGGTGCATCCGCTGCGGTCGCGGGCCCTCGGTCTCCCCGGACGCCTGGTGCTGCTGGAGGTCGACGCGCGGCGGTTGGTGCAGCTCCAGACGCCGATCGGCTACCGGCCACTGGGCCGGTTCCCGGCCATCGAGCGTGATCTCGCGCTGACGGTGCCCGAGCACGTGGAGGCGGCGGCGCTGACGGCGGCGATCAAGGTGGCCGCCGGCGAGCTCCTGGAGGCCGTGCGCGCGTTCGACGAGTACCACGGTGAGCAGGTTGGACAGGATCGCAAGAGCGTCGCGTTCCGCCTCCGCTTCCGCAGCGCCGACCGCACGCTGACCGACAAAGAGGTGGACCGGTCGATGCGCGACGTGGGCAAGGCCCTGGAGCAAGAGTTCGGCGCCTCGCCCCGCGCGTAGAAAGGACGCCCGTTGGTGCGCCACCCGGGCCTGACCGGTCGAAGCACCAACGACGGGGCCTCACCCCGTGCAGCCGGAGGTGAGGTTCCCGCTGCCGGTGTCCTGGACCAGCGTGCGGGAGCCACAGATCAGCTCGTTGCCGCTGCCACCGAGCTGGATCACCCCCGACGTCACCTTCTGCACCGTGACGTGCTGGTTCTGGCCCCCGACGCTCAACGTCCCCGTGGCCTGGATGACGACCTGGTTGGTGCTGCCGCTGACAGTGACGGCGCGGCACGGCTCGACCAGCTGGATCAGGTCGGTGGTACCGGTGATGTGGACCGTCTGGCGCGGGGTGCACTCGTGGGCGAGGGTGGTGTACGACCCGCTGACGGTGAGGTTCGGGGTGGTGGTGTCGGCGCCCGGGGGCGGTCCGTTCGCCGGGGGAGCGCCGCCGCAGGCCGTCAGCAGCATCCCCAGCACCGCGGCCAGCACGAGCGACCTTCCCGCCTTCACCTAGCGCGATGGTAGCGCTACGGTAGGGACTTCGATGACGAACGAGGAGCTGTGGACCCTGCTCGGGGAGCGGGCGGTGGAGATACAGGTCCCGGGCCACCTGAAGGAGCGGCTGCTGCGTGGCGACCGGCTTCGGGTCAAGCTCGGCTGCGACCCGACCGCGCCCGACCTGCACATCGGCCACCTGGTGGTGCTCGACATCCTGCGCGCGTTCCAGGACGCGGGTCACACCGTGGTCTACATCGTCGGCGACTACACGGCGCTGATCGGCGATCCCAGCGGACGCTCGGACACCCGGCCGGCGCTCACGCGGGAGCAGGTCGACCAGAACGCCCGCTCCTACTTCCGCCAGGTCTACAGGGTCCTCGACGAATCGAAGACCGAGGTGCACGGTAATGCGGAGTGGCTCGGGGAGCTGGGTGCGGAGGGCACGCTGCGACTCCTCAGCAAGCAGACGCTGCAGGCGGTGCTGCAGCGCGACGACTTCCAGAACCGGCTGCGCGAGGGAGCGCCGATCGCCGCCCACGAGATCCTGTACCCGTTCAACCAGGCCTACGACTCGGTCGCGATCCGGGCCGACGTGGAGATCGGCGGCACCGATCAGCTGTTCAACCTGCTGTTCGGGCGGGAGATCCAGCGTGCCTACGGGCAGGAGCCGCAGGACGTGATGGTGTTTCCGCTCCTGGAGGGCACCGACGGCGTCCGCAAGATGTCGAAGTCACTGGGCAACTACATCGGCCTCACGGAGCCGCCGGGTGAGATCTACGGCAAGGTGATGTCGATCCCCGACCCCCTGACGGAGAAGTACGTGCACCTCGTCTCCGGGCTCTCGCCGGCCGAGCAGGACCGGGTCCTCGCCCGGTCGCCCCGCGACGCCAAGGCGGGCCTGGCCCGGGCGCTGGTGGCACGCCTGGACGGCGAGACGGCTGCCCAGGAGGCGGAGGAGGACTTCGACCGCAAGTTCCGCCGGCGCGACCTGGACCACGCCGACGTACCGGTGGTGGTGGTGGCCGAAGGGGCCACGATCGGTGAGCTGCTGGTCGCGGCGGGCGCGGTGCGCAGCCTCAGCCACGCGCGACGGCTGGCCGAGCAGGGCGGCCTCTCGGTCGGCGACGAGAAGGTGGGCCACGACCGTCCGGTAGGGGACGGGGAGATCGTGAAGGCGGGCAAACGGACCTTCGTCAAGGCTTCGGTCCGGTAATCTCCGACCTCGGAGGCAAACGTGTCTGGACATTCCAAGTGGGCCGGTATCAAGCACAAGAAGGCGGTCGTCGACGCCAAGCGGGGGCAGACCTTCACCAAGGCCGCCCGTGAGCTCACGATCGCGGCCAAGGAGGGCGGCGGCGACCTCGACGGCAACTTCCGCCTGCGCCTCGCCGTGCAGAAGGCCCGCGAGGTGAACATGCCTGCGGACCGGATCCAGTCGGCGATCGATCGCGGGACCGGTGCCGCCAAGGGCGAGGCGCTGGAGGAGCTGCGGTACGAGGGCTTCGGGCCGGCCGGGGTCGCGATCATGGTGGACGCCGTGACCGACAACCGCAACCGGACCGCACCGCAGATCCGCCACCTCTTCTCCAAGTACGGCGGGAACCTCGGCGAGGCCAACTCGGTGGGGTGGATGTTCGACCGCAAGGGCATCATCGAGGCCAACCTCAACGGAAGGGACTCGGACGAGGTCGAGATGGCGGCGATCGAGGCCGGGGCGGAGGACATCCAGGCGGACGACGGGCATCTCGAGGTGACCACGCAGCCGGAGTCGTTCGAGGCGGTGCGGGAGGCACTTCAGGGCCAGGGTGTCGAGATCGAGAACGCGGAGCTGACGATGCAGCCGCAGCAGACCGTGCCCGTCGACGAGGACCACGCGGCGCAGGTGCTGCGCCTCATCGAGTACCTGGAGGAGGACGACGACGTCCAGCAGGTCTACGCCAACTTCGACATCCCCGACGACGTGCTGGAGCGAGTCTCGGAGTCGGTCTGAGTCTCGACGTAACCGTGGATGACCTCATCCTGGGGGTCGATCCGGGGCTGGCCAACACCGGCTGGGCGCTGCTGCGCGACGGGCGCGCGATCGTCGACTGGGGCACCATTCGGACCCCGCCGGGGGAGACCGCGCCCCGCCTGGTGGAGCTGGTCCGAGCGCTGCGCGACGCGATCGCGCCCTACCCGGTCCGGGAGGCGGCCCTGGAGGAGCTCTTCATGGGCAAGAACGCCACCAGCGGGATCGCGGTCGCCCAGGCCCGGGGCGCGATCCTGGCGACGCTGGGCGGCGCCGGCGTGGTCGTCCACGAGTACACCCCGGCCCAGGTGAAGGCGGTGCTGACGGGATACGGGGCAGCCCCCAAGCAGCAGGTGATGCGCATGGTGGCGGCCCAGGTCGACGACCCGGATTCGTCCCGGCCGGACCGCCCGATGATCTCCGACCACGCGGCCGACGCGGCGGCGATCGCCATCTGTCACGCGCGCAGCCGCCGATTGCGCAGCCTGGGCGGTCGCGGGGCCGGTCGGACCCTGGCCGAGGCGGCCCGCGATACCCGGCGGGCGGCACCTCAACCCCGGCCGCGGGTGCCCCGCGCGTGATCGGCTACCTGCGCGGCAGGGTGGTCCGGCGTGCCGGCGAGCAGCTCGTGGTCGAGGTGGGCGGCGTCGGCTACCTGGTCAGCGTGCCGGCCGGCGCCCTGGATCGCGTGGGGCGCGTGGGCGCCGATGCCGAGCTCCACATCCACACCGTGGTGCGCGAGGACCAGCTGGCACTGTTCGGGTTCCTCGACCCCGACGAGCTGGACCTCTTCGAGCTCCTGATCCAGGTCGACGGCGTGGGGCCGAAGGTAGGCCTCGCGATCCTGTCGACGGCCAGCCTGGACGTGCTCCGCCGGGCAGTGCTGTCGGGGGAGGTGGGGCCGATCCGCAAGGCGCCGGGGGTGGGCCCCCGAACGGCCCAGAAGGTGATCATCGACCTCCAGCCCAAGCTCGCCGCGCAGCGGCAGGCGGCGGGCCTCGCCCCCACACCGTCCCCGACGGGGCGCAGGCTCCGCCCGATCAGCGCGCGGCCCAGGTCGAGGAGGCGCTCCGGGGCCTCGGGTTCACGCCGGCGCTGGCGCGCACGGGCGCCTCGGCGGTCGACTGGAAAGCCGAGCCCACGCCCGAGGCGGCGCTGGCGACGGCGCTGCGTTCGCTGGGGAGTCGCGGGCGGTGAACGACCTGGTGGGGCCGGGCGAGCAGGGCCCGGAGGAGGAGCAGTTCGACCGCACGCTGCGCCCGCACCGGCTGGCCGACTACGTGGGCCAGGATTCCGTCAAGGAGAACCTGGGCATCCTGCTCGAGGCGGCCAAGCGGCGTGGCGAACCGGTCGAGCACATCCTCCTCAGCGGCCCCCCGGGGTTGGGCAAGACCACGCTCGCCAACATCATCGCCAACGAGCTGGGCGTGCAGATCCGGACCTCGTCGGGTCCCGCCATCGACCACGCCGGGGCGCTGGGCTCGCTGCTCATGAACCTCGCCGACCGCGACGTGCTCTTCATCGACGAGGTGCACCGGCTCCAGACGCAGGTCGAGGAGGCGCTCTACCCCGCGCTCGAGGACTTCACGTTCGACTTCGTGTTCGGGAAGGGAGCGGGCGCGATGGCGAGCCAGCTTCCGCTCGCCCACTTCACGTGCATCGGGGCGACCACCCGCCCGGGCTTGCTCTCGGCGCCGCTGCGCGATCGCTTCGGGGCCACCTACCGGCTGGACTTCTACACGGTCGGCGACCTGGAGCGGATCATCGGCCGATCGGCGCGGCTGCTCGACTTCGAGATCGAGGGCGCCGCGCGCACCGAGCTCGCCAAGCGGTCCCGGGGAACGCCGCGCATCGCCAACCGGCTGCTCCGCTGGGTCCGCGACTACTCCCAGGTGCGGGCGGACGGCCGGGGGACGCTGGCGGTCACCACGGCCGCGCTGGCCAGCATGGACATCGACGAGATCGGCCTCGAGCCGCTCGACCGGCGGCTGCTGGAGACCATCGTCACCGCGTTCGGCGGGGGACCGGTCGGCCTCGACACGATCGCGGTCTCGCTGGCCGAGGAGCCGGCGACGATCGAGGACGTCCACGAGCCGTTCCTGATCCAGCTCGGGTTCCTGGCGCGCACACCGCGCGGCCGGATCGCGACGCCGCTCGCCTACCGCCACCTGGGCCTGCGCCCGCCCGAAGGGGGACCTGAGCAGGGCGCGCTGCCCTTCTGAACGCCGCTTTCACGGCGCCCGCGACCCGCGGTCGAGGGCGGCCGGCGTCGGGCTGCGCCTCCCGTCGATCTGAAGCCCAGGTTTCCTGGCCGGGGTCAGTAGAATTCTCCTACGTTTTGCGACTCGTCCTGAGCTGGCCGGTGCGCGTGATCGTGGTCGCGCTCCTGCTCTTCACCCTTTTCGTGGGCGGCGCGGGCTACTGGTACCGGCTGATCCACCACGATCCCCTGACCGGCAACGTCTCAGGGCTGCCCCCCTCGTTCTTCGGGCAGCAGCTCTTCATCCGCAAGGGTCTCGACCTCACCGGCGGCTCCGACCTGCTCTTCCAGATGTCCGACTTCCCGCCGGGTCAATCCAAGGAGCAGGTGCAGCAGGAGACGATCGGCGTCATCGAGGCGCGAGTCAACTCGCTGGGCGTCACCTCCCCCATCATCACGCCGGTCGGCGACGACCAGATCAGCGTCCAGCTGGCGGGCATCAACGCGGCTCAGGCGCAGGAGCAGATCGGGACCACGGCCCGGCTGGTGCTGACCACCTGGGTGCCCGACAAGAGCGTCACCGCCGGGCCCTACCCCGGCTACAAGCCCGAGATCCAGACCGATTTCAAGAGCTCCGATCTCGAGTCGGCGACCGCCGCGCTCAACTCCAGCGGCAGCGGCTGGGAGGTCAACCTCCAGTTCAACGAGGCGGGAGGCAACGCGTTCGGCCGGGTCTCGCAGGCCGCCTACGCCGCGGGTCAGTCGCAGGGAGCGGCGGCCGCGCCGGCGCACGTCACGTTCTGGCTCGACCTGACGCAGGAGGACGTCGACAACTGGAACACGGTCGGCGACACCGTGTACGGGACCTACAACCAGAACCAGGGCGGCAAGCTCCTCACCGACGCCTTCGTCCAGCAGCCGAGCTCCAGCCAGACGCAGATCACGGGGAACTTCACCTCGGAAAGCGCCAAGAACCTGGCCAACCTCCTCAACGACGGCTCGCTGCCGGTCACGCTGACCCCCATCTCGGCCTCCGACGTGGGAGCCCAGCTGGGCCAGGAGTCGGTCAACCAGAGTCTGCTGGCAGGCGCCCTGGGCCTGGTGATCGTGATCATCTTCATGATCTCGCTCTACCGCCTCCCGGGTCTGCTCGCGAGCCTCGCCCTCTGCTGTTACGCCGGGCTCCTGCTGATGGTCTTCAAGGTGCTCGGTGTGACGGTCACCCTGGGCAGCTTGACGGGCTTCGTGCTCAGCGTGGGGATGGCGGTGGACGCCAACGTGCTGATCTTCGAGCGTTTGAAGGAGGAGCTGCGCGCCGGGAGAACGATGTCCGCCGCGGTCGAGCGCGCGGTGTCGCGCGCCTGGCCGGCGATCCGCGACTCCAACACCTCGACGCTGATCACCGCGGTCATCCTCTACGCCTTCAACACCGGTGACGTGCAGGGGTTTGCGCTGACTCTGGCGCTGGGTGTGCTGGCCAGCCTGATCAGCTCGATCATCATCACCCACAACCTGCTGGCGATCGTGCTCAACCTGGGCTGGACGCGCTCGAACACGATCCTGGGGGTGCCGTATGCCCGGCCAGTCGGTGGTTAGCTCGCAGGAGGTCGGAGGCACCGCCACCACCCAACGCGTGCAGTCGCGCCGGCTGGACCTGATCGGCAAGCGCAACTGGTTCTTCCTGATCTCGTTGATCATCATCGTGCCCGGGATCATCTCCATGGTCACCCAGGGGTTCTCCCTGGGGGTCGACTTCGTGGGTGGCAGCCAGGCCACGGTCTACTTCGAGCACCAGACCAACCTGGCCGAGGTACAGGCCGCCGTGACCGAGCTGGAGGGCAGCTCGGCGACGGTCCAGGAGACGACCGGGGGCGCGGGCGCCGGGGGCTTCGTGATCACCACCCGGGTGCTCACGCCCAGCCAGCAGGCCGCGTTCGAGGAGGCGCTGGCCGCCAAGGTCGGACCCATCAATCAGGGGAAGAGCTCCTACACCCAGGTCGGAGCGTCGGTGGCCCAGAACACGGTGCGCAACGCGTTCGCGGCGATCCTGCTGGCCTCGCTTCTGATCCTGTGCTATCTGGCCTTCCGCTTCCGCAAGGTCCCCGGTGGCTGGCGCTCCGGCCTCCAGTTCGGCGGGTCGGCTCTGATCGCCCTGCTCCACGACGTCTTCGTGCTGACCGGCATCTACTCCATCCTGGGGCGGGTGCTCAACCTCCCCATCGGGCAGATCAACAGCCTTTTCCTGACGGCGCTGCTGACCGTGGTCGGCTTCTCGGTCCACGACACGATCGTGGTCTTCGATCGGATCCGGGAGAACCTGCTGACCACCCGCGGGCTGACGTTCGAGCAGACCGCGAACCTGAGCCTGATGCAGACCCTGAACCGGTCCATCATCACCAGCTTCACCGTCGTCATCGTCCTGGTGGCGCTGCTTTTCTTCGGTGGCGCCACCATCCAGGGCTTCGTGCTCGGCCTCCTGATCGGGATCGTGTCGGGCACCTACAGTTCGATCTTCAACGCAACGCCGATACTGGTCGTCTGGCGCCGCCTGCAGCCATTGCGTTGACGTGTCTCCCCCGAACCCGAAACCGACCCCCCGTCCCTCCTGGCCTCTGCCGGAGGTGCGCCGGCTGATCGAGCCGAGTCTCGACTCGCTCGGCTTTACCGTCGAGGAGCTGACTCGCACGGGCAAGGCGCTCCGGCTGGTCATCGACCGCACCTCCGGCGTCGTCTCGGTCGACGACTGCCAGCGCGTCTCGGAGCTGGTGGGCCCGCTCCTCGACCAGGCGGACCTGATCCCCGACTCCTACACGCTGGAGGTGTGGTCGCCGGGGGCCGAGCGGCCGCTCAAGAGCCGTGCCGACTACCTCCGCTTCATGGGCTTTCTGGTCAACGTCCGCGCTCGCAGCGGTGAGGCGGAGGTGGTCGTCGAGGGGACCCTGGAGAAGGTCGACGAGCAGGGGATCACGGTGGTCGGCCAGCGCAAGGGCGGAAGGGCGATCAAGGAGCTCCGGACCGAGATCGCGTGGCCCGACATCCAGGCTGCCCGCACGGCGGTCGGGCTGTGATGACCCGCCGAAACCCCGAGGGGCGGGAGCGGTGAGCCCCGCGCGCGGCAGCCGCCGTGCCGCCGCGGCGCCGGCGGAGTCGCTGCTGACCGCGCTGGAGGCGTTGAGCCTCTCGGTCGGGATCGCCAAGCAGGACCTCCTGGAGACCGTCGAGTCGGCGCTGGCGGCGGCCTACCAGCGCGCGTTCGAGACGGCCGGGACCGTGAAGGTGACGCTCGATGCCGACAGCGGTGAGCTCCGCGCGACCTCGACCGAGATCATGCCTGACGGAGAGCTCAGCACCACCGACCTCCCCGTCGACCAGTTCCGTCGCCTGGCGGCGCAGACCGCGCGGGCCGCGGTGCTCCGGCATCTCCACGACCTGGAACGCGACCGGGCGCTGGAGGAGCTGACCCAGCAGCACGGCCACCTCGCGACCGGCTTCATCGATCGCGTCGACGAGCGGGGGGCGGTCATCGACCTGGGCAAGGTCGAGGGGTGGCTTCCTCGCGAGGAGCAGGTCCCGGGCGAGCGGCTGCAGCCCGGGAGCCCGCTCACGGTGGTGCTGCTGGAGGCGAACACCCAGCGCGGCCAGGTGCGGGTGTCCCGCGCGAACCGGGCCTTCGTGCTCCGCCTGCTCGAGGCCGAGGTGCCGGAGATCGCGGCCGGCACGGTGCAGGTGCGTGCGATCGCCCGCGAGCCCGGCCTGCGCACCAAGATCGCCGTCTCCAGCCTCGACCCCGGGGTCGACGCCGTCGGGGCCTGCGTCGGCCCGCGGGGGGTCCGCCACCGCTCCCTCACCGCACAGCTGGGCCAGGAGCATGTCGACGTGGTGCCCTACGACGCCGACCCCGAGAGGTACGTGGCGGCGGCCCTCGGCCCGGCCCGGGTGAGCCACGTCACCGTCGACCCGGACACCCGGACCGCCAACGTACGGGTGCCCCGGGACCAGCTCTCGCTGGCCATCGGTCGCGACGGGCAGAACGCACGGCTCGGCGCCAAGCTGACGGGCTGGCGGATCGACATCAAGGCAGTCGGTGACGACGCGCCGCGCGGATAGTCCAACCCAGCGGCGATACCACCGTTTTCGCGTGAATCGGCATGCCGCGGAGCGGCACCCGAGGGGATGAAAATGGGCTGACAGCGAGTGGCCCGCAACCGTGTTTGGTCGGCGGGAGACCGAGCGTGAATCTGGGCCGGTGAACTGATGGCACCCGCGATTGTGGCCCGATGGGGCGAGAACACGCAGAGGAAACTCTGTTCCGAGCAGTTCACCCGCTGACCCATTTCAGCCAGGGAGGGTGGTCGGTCATGGAGGTGGTCGTCGAGCGCTGCTGCGGGCTGGACCTGCACAAGAAGACGGTGGTGGCCTGCCTGCGAACCCCGGAGGGGGAGCAGGTGCGCAGGTTCGGCACCATGACCCGGGAGTTGCTGAGGCTGTTGGAGTGGCTGCAGCGGGAACGGGTGAGGGTGCTGGCGATGGAGAGCACGGGCAGCTACTGGAAGCCGGTCTACAACCTGTTGGAAGGACAGGGGATGGAGTTGATGCTGGTCAACCCAGCGCATATGAAGGCGGTCCCTGGACGCAAGACCGACGTCAAGGATGCGCAATGGATTGCTGACCTGCTGCGCCACGGGCTGCTCACCGCGAGTCGAGTTCCGGAGCGTCCGCAGCGAGAGCTGCAAGAGGCGATGCGCTACCGGCAGCGCCTGATCGAGGATCGTGCGGATGAGGTACGCCGGCTGCAGAAAGTCTTGGAGGGGGGAAACATCAAGCTCGGCGACGTGGCCACCGACGTGCTCGGCAAAAGCGGTCGCATGATGCTCGAGCAGCTGGCGTCGGGGGAGACGGATAGCGACCAGATGGCGGGGCTGGCACAGGGCAAGCTGCGAACCAAGCGTGCCTCTCTGAGCCTGGCGTTGGAGGGCTCGGTGGGTCCTCATCAGCGCTTCATGCTCAAGCGCTTGCTCGAGCACATCGAGTTCTTGGAGGGCGAGATCGACGCGGTGAGCCAGGAGATCGAGGCCCGCATGCGCCCTTTTGAGCCGGTCTTCGCCAGGCTCGAGCAGATCCCTGGCATCGGCAGACGCAACGCGCAACGGATCCTGGCCGAGATCGGTCTTGACATGCGCTACTGGCGCAACGACAAGGCCTTCGCCTCCTGGGCCAAGCTCTGCCCCGGCAACAACGAATCGGCGGGCAAGCGACGATCGAGCTGGATCGGAGCCGGCAACCAGTTCCTGCGTGGCGCGCTGGTGGAAGCCGCGCAGGCAGCGGCACGGGCGAAGGACTCGTACTTCTCCGCCCTCTATCACCGCCTCAAGGCCAAGCGGGGAGCCAAGCGCGCTCTGATCGCGGTCGCACACGCGATCCTGGTCACCATCTACCACCTGCTCAAGGACGGCACCTACTACCAGGACCTGGGTGCCGACCACTTCGATCGACGTGATCGCGAGGCCCTGGTCCGACGCAACGTCCGACGTCTCGAGCTTCTCGGCTACCACGTCAGCCTCAGCCCCGCTGCATGACTGCTGCATGACGCCACTCGGCGGGGCTTTTTCAGAGGAAATCGGGACTATAGGGGTCGCCATACCACCGCTTTCGCGCGAAACCGGGACTATGCGGATGGGGAGTGCGCCGTGAGTGACGGGGGTCCGGCGGGGAGGGCGGCCCCGGAGCGGACCTGCGTCGGGTGCCGCGGGAAGAGCCCCCAGCGGGAGCTGGTGCGGGTGGTCCGCTCCCCTTCCGGGGAGGTCACGGTCGACGGCGGGGGACGCTCACCCGGGCGCGGCGCCTATCTGCACCCCGCCCCGGAGTGCCTCCAGCTGGCACGGCGACGCAGAGCGCTGGAGAGGGCGCTGCGCTGCCCGATCCCCGACCGGCTCTGGCCGGCGCTGGAAACGGCGTCGGGTCCGCGACCGTCGTAGACTGCTGTCTCTCTGGGTCGCACCGGCGGCCCATGCCCCGGCGCGCCCGCCGGCGGCGCCGGCTCTGAACGGAGGTTCTTCCTACTCTTCAGCATGAAGGCACACGAACTCGCGCGCGAACTGAATATCAGCCATTCCGAACTGGTCAACTTCCTGCGCCAACGGCGGCTGACTCGCAACGTGGCAGCGCCGCTGCCGCCCCGGGCCATCGACGCGGCGCGCACGCAGTTCCGCCAGTCCGGGGGCACGCTGACCAAGGCCCCGCCCCAATCCCGGACGGTCCAGGTGCCGCCGACGCTGACCGTGCGCGAGCTCGCCGATGCGTTCGGGGTCGACGCCGCGGACGTCATCAAGAAGCTGATGTCGTCGGGCGTGCTGGCGACCACCAACCAGACCGTCGACTTCGGCACCGCCGAGACCGTCGGCGACGAGTTCGGCATCCAGGTGGAGCCGCGGCCGGTGGCCGACACCGTTCAGACCGGGGACGGCACCCAGGCCGGAGTCGTGACGCAGACACGGGCGGAGTTCTTCAGCCTCGAACGGGAAGATCAGGGAGAGCTGGAGCCGCGGGCGCCGATCGTCGCCGTCCTGGGCCACGTCGACCACGGCAAGACGTCGATCCTGGACGCGATTCGCCAGACCCACGTCGCCTCCGGTGAGGTGGGCGGCATCACGCAGCGGATCGGTGCCTACCGCGTGCCCACGCCCGAGGGGGACACAGTCGTCTTCATCGATACCCCCGGCCATGAGGCGTTCACGGCCATGCGCTCCCGCGGCGCCCAGGTGACCGACCTGGTGGTGCTGGTGGTGGCCGCCGACGACGGCGTGATGCCGCAGACCATCGAGGCGATCCAGCACGCGAAGGCGGCCGAGGTGCCGATCATCGTCGCCGTCAACAAGATCGACCTCGAAGGGGCGAACCCCGACCGCGTGTTCCAGGAGCTGACGCAGCAGGGCGTCGTCCCGCGGCAGTACGGCGGCGAGACCGAGACCGTGCTGGTGTCGGCGAGGACCGGCCAGGGTCTCGACGACCTCCTGACCACGATCGTGCTGTCCGCCGAGATCCTGGAGCTGAAGGCGAACCCGCACCGGCCGGCGATCGGCACCGTGGTCGACGCCAACGTGGAGCGGGGACGAGGTCACGTCGCGACCGTGCTGGTCCAGAACGGCACCCTGCGGGTCGGCGACGACTTCGTGGTCGGCCACATCTTCGGCCGGGTCCGCGCGCTGCAGGACGACCGCGGGGTCCAGATCAAAGAGGCGGGACCGGCGACGCCGGTGGTGGTGTCGGGCCTCTCCGACCTGCCGGGTGCGGGTGACATCTTCCAGGTCGTGGGCAGCGAGCGGACCGCGCGCCAGATCGCCCAGCAGAAGCTGCTGCAACACCGGCAGCAGGAGATGGAGTCCGGCCTCGGACCGCGACTCACGCTCGAGGAGTTGGGCCGTCGTGCCCAGGAGAGCGAGGTCAAGGAGCTCAACCTGGTCGTCAAGGCCGACATGCAGGGGACCCTGGAAGCGGTTCTCTCCAGCCTGCAGAAGATCGAAGATCCGGTGGTCACGATCAAGGTGGTGGGCAGCGGCGTCGGCGCCATCAACGAGTCTGATGTGCTGCTGGCCAGCGTGTCGGGGGCCATCATCATCGGCTTCAATTCGAAGCCCAACACGCCGGCCGAGAAGACCGCCGACCGTGAGCACGTCGAGGTCCGGACGTACGACATCATCTACAAGCTGGTGGAGGACGTCGAGCGGGCGATTCGCGGCATGCGCGAGCCGACCTACCGCCAGGTCCGCGAGGGGTCGGTGGAGGTCGTGATGCCGATCTCGATTCCCCGCATCGGGCGGATCGCGGGCTGCCGCGTCACCGAGGGCAAGGTCTCTCGCGGTGGCGTGGTCAAGCTGCAGCGGAACCGGCAGCAGATCTGGGAAGGTCCGATCCGCTCCCTCCGGCATTACAAGGACGACGTGCGCGAGATGTCGGAGGGCGACGAGTGTGGCGTCGGTCTCGACGGCTTCGACGACTTCGAGCCGGGTGATGTGATGGAGACGTACCGCCTGGAGCTGGAGGAGATCTGACCGTTTCCATGGCCGGCCACCGCACCGATCAGGTCGGGGCGCAGGTCCGGGAGGAGATCATGCAGATCATCCGCCGCGAGCTGAAGGACCCGCGCATCGGCTTCGCCAGCATCACGCAGGTCCGCATGTCGCCGGACCTGCGGCTGGCGCGCGTACGCGTCTCGGTCCTCGGCGACGAGACCGAGCAGCAGCGGACCCTGACCGGGCTCCGCTCGGCGACCGGCCTGATCCGGCATCAGCTGGGTCGGCGCCTGACCAACCTCCGCTTCTCCCCTGAGCTCCGCTTCGAGCTCGACCCTTCCATCGAGTACTCGGTGCGGATCTCCAAGCGACTGCGGGAGCTGGTGCCCGAGGAGGACGGCGAAGACGGCGAAGGAGGCGGCGACGCACCGCCGCCCGAGGAGGCCCGGTGAGCGATCCCGGCCCGGGTCGCGCGGCGGTCGCCCGCCGGAACGGTGGGAACGGTTTCCCCGAGGTCGCTGGACCAGCTGCGTCGCCTGCTGGCGGAGCAGCGCGATGTGGTCATCTTCGGACACAAGGACGCGGACGGTGACACGCTGGGCTCCGGCCTCGCGTTCGCGGAGGGCCTGCGGCGCAGCGGCCACCGGGCCTGGGTGGTGATCCCGCCGCCGCATCCCCAGCTCTACAGCTGGGTCCCCGGCTTCGAAGACCTGCTGGAGGAGCCTCCGGAGGACGTACGGGGAGGCATCGCGCTTTTCGTGGACGCCAGCAACGTCGAGCGGACCGAGCAGGAGGCGGCGCACCTGGAGGAACGGGCGGCGATCGTCAACATCGACCACCACGAGTCCAACACCCGGTACGGCACGCTCAATCTGATCGATCCCGGGGCAGCGGCGGTCGGACAGATGTGTCTCGGCATCTTCGACGAGGTCGGGTGGGAGATCACGCCCACCATGGCCACCTGTCTCTACGCGGCGATCCTCACCGACACCGGCGGGTTTCGACATGCCAACACCGACCAGTCGGTGCTCCGGGACGCTGCGCGCCTGGCGGCGCTGGGGGCCGATCCGGCGGACATCGCGGGCCGGGTCTACAACTCCCGGCCGCTGTCGACGATGAGGCTGCAGTCGATCAGCCTCAGCTCGATGCAGGTCGCGGCCGGCGGCCGGATGGTGTGGGCGCGCGTGACCCGGCAGATGCTGCACCGGGCGGGCGCCGTGATGGCCGAGTCGGAGGGCATCATCGACAGTCTCAACGCGGTCGCCGGCATGTCGGTGGCGATCGTCTTCAAAGAGGTGTCGGCGAATCTGGTCAAGATCAGCGTGCGCAGCCGCGACGACGTCGACGCGGCGGCGATCTGCGCCCGCTTCGGCGGCGGTGGTCACCGGCGGGCCGCGGGCGCGGAACTGCGCATCCCGTTGCGTGAGGCGATCGACGCCGTGCTGGGAGTCGCGACGGAGGCAATCGAGCATGCGGTCGGCCGTCCTCAACATCGATAAGCCGGCGGGGATCACCTCCTTCGCCGTCGTCCGCCGGGTGCGGCAGGTGGCGAAGGTGAAGCGGGTGGGCCATGCCGGCACGCTGGACCCGCTGGCGACCGGCGTCCTTCCGATCCTGCTCGGGGGTGCCACCCGGCTCTCGGATCTGGCCCACAAGCTGCCCAAGGCCTACGACGCCGAGGTCCTGTTCGGGGCCACGACCATCACCGACGACGCCGAGGCCGAACCGGAGACCGTCGCCGATCCCAGCGGCCTCACCATGGACCAGGTGGCGACCGCCCTCGGCGCATTCGTCGGTCGTATCTCGCAGCGGCCCCCGGTCTTCAGCGCGGTCAAGATCGACGGAGAGCGCGCGTACAAGCTCGCCCGCCGCGGTGAGGTGGAGTCGCCGGAGCCGCGGATGGTCGAGATCGTCGAGGCCCAGGTGCTCGAGTTCACCGCGGGGCCCGACGCTCGGGCCCGCATACACGTGGTCTGTCACTCGGGGGTCTACCTGCGGGCTCTGGCCCGGGACCTCGGCGAGCGCCTCGGGGTCGGCGGGTACCTGGGCCGTCTGGTTCGCACCGCCTACGGGCCGCTGCGGGTGGAGGACGCGGTCCCGCTGGACCAGCTGGCGACGACCGAGGCGGTCGAGGCCGTCGCGATCTCGCCTTCGGTGCTGCTGCCCGACATGCGCCCGGTGCGCCTTTCGGTGGAGCAGGAGGCCTTGGTGCGCGCGGGGCGCCCGGTGCGTGTCCTGCCGCCGCCCCCGCCGGGGCTGCTGCGGGCGCTCGACGAGGAGGGTGGACTGGTCGCGATCGGGCACACCGACCCGCTCCACCGGACGTTCGTCCCCGACAAAGTTCTGGCGTAGGGCAGTGCCGGCGCCTTCTCCCGCGGGTTGGAGGTGAGGTGACGCCCGGAATGCGCACACGCTTCGGCCTCGTCCCACCGCGCATCAGCAGGCCCTGTGCCCTCGGTATCGGCAGCTTCGACGGGGTGCACCGCGGTCATCAGACCGTGATTCGGATCCTTCGCGAGGTCGCGGACGGGCTTGACGGCCCGGCGGTCCTGATCACGTTCGACCCTCACCCCCGCTGCGTCCTGGACCCCGCCAACTGCCCGCCGCAGATCACCACCCTCGACGAGCGGCTGGAGCAGGTCGGGGCGCTGGGGGTCGACGAGGCGATCGTGGTCGAGTTCACGCGTGAGCTGGCGGGCTGGCCGGCGGAGGAGTTCATGCGCCGGGTGCTCGACGTCATGGAGCTGCGCCGCCTCGTGGTCGGGTACGACTTCGCGCTCGGCCGGGCCCGGGCGGGGAACCTCACCTGGCTGCGCGAGCAGGGCCGCGAAGACGGCTACCAGGTGACGGTGGTGGCGCCGGTGGGGGTCGGTCCGAGCGGCGACGAGGTCCATTCATCCGAGGTCCGGCGCCTGCTCACGCTGGGGGAGGTGCGGCACGCGGCGGTGCTCCTGGGCCGGCCCTACTCGCTCCGCGGGCCGGTCGAGCAGGGGGACCGGATCGGGAGGAGCCTCGACTTTCCGACCGCCAACCTGGCGGTGCCCCCAGGGAAGCTGGTGCCCGCGCGCGGCATCTACGCCGGTTGGGCGCGCGACCTGAGCAACGATCCTTCGGTGCGCCACCAGGCGGCGATCTCGATCGGCTACCGGCCCACGTTCGGCAAGACCGAGCTGCGGGTGGAGGCCTTCCTCCTCGACTTCGAGGGTGACCTCTACGAGCACCGGCTGGAGCTTGAGCTGATCTCGCGCCTGCGCGGCGAGATCAAGTTCGCGAGCGTCGACGAGCTGGTGCGGGCGATGCGGCAGGACGTGATCGACACCCGCCGGATCCTGAGCGAAACCGCCTGACACCCGCTGGTCGACCGGCGCCCGGCCTGCACCGCCGGCTGCGAGGGACCCCGAACGCCGGTGGCGCTCGCCGGTCCCGACGCGCGCGGCCCGTCCTCAGGCTTCGCCAGGCACGGGGCTGCTATGATTTAGGCATGCCTCAAATTATCGAAGGGGCGGGCCAAACTTTAACCTTGAGCCAGAGCCAGGGCGACTACCTGAAGGCGCTCTACCACCTGGGGGCCGGCGAACCGGTCGCCGGTTCACACCTGGCGGAACGGCTCGGCGTGTCGCCGGCCTCGGCTACGGAGATGCTGGCCAAGCTGGCGGCGCAGGGTCTGGTCACGCACGAGCGGTACCGGGGTGCTGCGCTCACCGCCACCGGGCGCCAGGCGGCACTGGCTTTGATCCGCCGGCACCGCCTGATCGAAACCTTCCTGGTCCGAATCCTGGGCTACACCTGGGACGAGGTCCACGCGGAGGCCGACCGCCTCGAGCATGTGGTTTCGCAGCTCATGGAGGAGCGCATGTTCGAGGCGCTGGGTCGCCCCGAGGTCGACTGCCACGGAGACCCGATCCCGAGCTCGGAGGGAAGCATCACCGACATCCGGCACCCGTCGCTGTTGGAGGCGCTGCCCGGAGAGCATCACACGGTGCGCAGAGTGTCCGACGCCGACCCCGGACGGCTGCGGCTGATCGACAAGCTGGGGCTGCGCCCCGGCGTCGAGGTCGTGGTCCTGCGGGAGAGCGCCTACGAGGGCCCGCTTCTGGTCCGGGCCGAGGATCGCGAGGTGGAGGTGCCGCTGGGCGCGGCGCGCGGAGTCTTCGTCGCGTGATCCTGGCCGACCACGGCGCGGGGGTGGGGAGATGAGCGCGGAGGAGACCGGGCACGGCCGCGAGCGGCTGGTGTCGGACGACCTTCGCGAGAACGTGATCCCGAGCGCAACCGAGGAGGCCGCAGCGGCCCTTCCCGGTGAACGGCAGGTCGCCGACGCCGCCCACCGCTCGCTGACCGGTGACCTCCGGGGGCTGCGCGCGGTGCTGCCCTTCATGGGCCCGGCGTTCATCGCGTCGGTCGCCTACGTCGACCCCGGCAACTTCGCCAGCAACCTCACCTCGGGTGCGACCTACGGGTACCTGCTGCTCTGGGTCGTGCTGGGCGCCAACCTGATCGCGATGGTGGTGCAGTCGCTCTCGGCGCGGCTCGGGATCGCCACCGGCCACAACCTGGCCGAGGTCTGCCGGGAGCGCTTCCCGCGCCCGGTGGTGTGGGCGCTGTGGGTGCAGGCCGAGCTGGTGGCGATGGCGACCGATCTCGCCGAGTTCGTGGGGGCCGCCCTTGGACTCAACCTGCTGCTCGGAATCCCGCTGTTTCCGGCGGCCCTCCTGATTGGGCTCGCCACCTTCGCGATCCTGGGGCTGCAAGCTCGAGGCGTCCGCCATCTGGAGGCGGTCATCACCGCCATGGTGGGGGTGATCGTCCTCGCGTTCACGGTGCAGATCGTGCTCGCGCGGCCCTCCATCTCCGGCATCCTGCACGGCACGTTCGTGCCGCAGTTCGACGGCCCCCAATCGATCCTGCTCGCCACCAGCATCCTGGGCGCGACGGTGATGCCACACGTGATCTACCTCCACTCGGCCCTCACCCAGCGGCGGGTGGTCGGGCGGAGCGCCGCTCAGCGCTGGCGGATCTACCGGTTCGAGCGGCTCGACGTGATCGTGGCGATGGGGGTCGCGGGGCTGGTCAACATGGCGATGCTGGCTCTGGCGGCGGCGGTTTTCTTCCAGAAGACCGGGACCAACGTCCAGGACCTGAACCAGGTGGCGGCGACGCTGGGCCAGGTGCTCGGCTTTCACGCCAACCTGATCTTCGGACTGGCGCTGCTCGCGTCCGGGCTCTCGTCGTCGTCGGTCGGCACCATGGCCGGCCAGGTCGTGATGCAGGGGTTCATCCAGCGGCGGGTCCCCGTCCTGCTGCGGAGAGTCATCACCATGCTGCCGGCGCTCTTCGTGATCGCGATCGGGCTGAATCCGACCCAGGTGCTGGTCCTGAGCCAGGTCGCCCTGTCCTTCGGCATCCCCTTCGCGCTGGTCCCGCTGGTGCTCTTCACGCGCAACCGGGACGTGATGGGGGCGCTGGTGACCAACCGGGTCGTCAACGCCGCGGCCTACACGGTGGTGGCGGTGATCGTCTCGCTCAACGTCTTCCTCATCTGGCAGACCTTCACCGGCGCCTGATTCCCGCGATGTAGGGTGTCCTGCGGTGAAGGACGCTCTGGTGATCGTGAACCCGGCCTCCGCCGGCGGTCGCACCGGCCGGACCTGGCACGTGGTCGCGGCCACGCTGCGCGAAGCCGGGCTCTCGTTCGACTCGGCTCTCACGACGGCGCCCGGCGAGGCCACCCTGCTGACCCGTCAGGCGCTCGCCGAGGGCTGGCCGCTGGTGGTCGCCACGGGTGGCGACGGCACCATCCACGAGGTCGTCAACGGGTTCTTCGACGAGACCGGGACCGCCCTCGACGCTCACGCCCGGCTCGGCGTGGTTCCGCTGGGGACCGGTGGTGACTTCCGCCGGACATTCGACATCCCTATCGACCTGGCGGCGGCGGCGGCCGTTCTGCGCGCCGGGCGAAGCCGCCGCATCGATCTCGGGCGGGTCACGTTCGATCGGTTTGACGGGTCCCGCGATGCGCGCATCTTCTGCAACATCGCCGACGCCGGGCTGGGGGGCGAGGTCGTCCATCGCGTCAACCACGGCGTGCGGCTGGGCTCCGGGCGTCTGACGTTCCTGCTGGCCTCGGGGGTCAGCCTGCTCACGTGGCAGAATCGCCGGCTGCGCGTGGAGGCGGACGGTGAGACCCACGAGCTGACGGCGCAGCAGGCGGTGGTGGCCAACGCGCGGTACTACGGTGGCGGCATGTGCATCGCTCCTCTCGCCGAACCTGACGACGGCCTCCTCGACCTGGTGCTGGTGGGAGACGTGGGCCGGCTGCAGAACCTGCGGCTCATGGCACCTCTGCGCGCCGGCACGCACCTCGACGGGCGCTTCCCGATCACCAGCCGGCGGGTGCGGCGGGTGACGGTGAAGGCCGATGGGCCGGTGCGTCTGGACGTCGACGGCGAGCAACCCGGTCAGGTGCCGGCCACCTTCGAGGTGATCCCGAGCGCGCTGGAGCTGATCGTCCCGTGAGGGGAGCCGTCTCTTCGCCGCACCGGCTGGCCTCCGAGATCGGCGCTCAGGTCCTTCGCGAGGGGGGCAACGCGGTCGACGCCGCCGTCGCCACCGACGCCGCTCTCTGCGTGATCTACCCGCACATGACGTCGATCGGCGGCGACCTGTTCGCTCTGGTGTGGCCGGCCGGGGCGCCGGCACCGTACGGGCTGGCCGGTGCCGGGCCCTCCGGATCCGAGGCGACGATCGAGGCGGTGCGGGCGGCGGGGCACACTCACATGCCGGAGCGGGGGGCGATGACGGTGACGTCGCCCGGCACCGTGGAAGCCTGGGGCCGGCTTGTGGAACGCTTCGGGCGGCTGGGCCTGGAACCTCTGCTGACGCCGGCCGCGTCCCTGGCGGAGGAGGGCTGGGAGGTCGCCCCCGGCGTCGCGGAGGCGATGAGGCGAACCGCGGACTGGCGCCACCTGCTCCCCGCGACCTGGGCTCTCTGGCCCTCACTGGCCCCGGGCATGACCCTGCGCAATCCCGACCTGGCGGAGGTGCTGCGGTCGATCGGCCGGTACGGCTACAGCGCCTTCGCGCTCGGCGATGTGGCGACCGCGATCGCGGGCACGGTGCGGGAGGGGGGAGGGTTCCTGACCCCGGCCGACGTCCGCACCCGCGCCTCGTGGGTGACGCCGATCCCGTTCTCCTACCGAGACCTCCGCGTGTGGGAGATGCCGCCCCCGACCCAGGGACTGGCGGCGGCAGGCCTGCTTCGCCGTTTCGACGGATACACGGGTGAGGACCTCTTGGGAGAACCGTTCGGTGGCATCCTGCGTCGCGCACGCGACACCGTCTACGGCCTCCGCGACCGCTACATCACCGACCCCGACTTCTCGGAAGCCCCCCGCGAGCCGTTCCTCGACCCGGCCGTCGACGAGGGTCGGGCCGGCAAACCCCTCTCGGACGGCGACACCATCGCGCTCACCACGGTCGACGAGGAGGGGACGTTGGTGAGCATGATCCAGAGCGTGTCGGGCTCGTTCGGTTCCGGCGTAGTGGCGCGCGGGACGGGGATCCTGCTCCAGAACCGCGGCAGCTACTTCAGCCTGGACGAGGGCCACGTCAACCGGCTCGAGCCGCGCAAGCGGACGCTGCACACGCTGATCCCGGCGATGGCCCAGGGGCAGGACCGTCGCATCGCGTTCGGGACCATGGGCGGGGACGGGCAGCCACAGCTGCAGGCGCAGGTCCTGCTCCAGCTCACCGACGGGGGACGCAGCGCCCAGGAGGCGGTCGCGGCGCCGCGGGTCCGGGCCGCGGACGCGACCACGATCTGGGTGGAGGCGGACCATCCCCACGCGCGCGCCTGGCTCCGCTCGCTGCCCGGCGCGGTGCCGCTGGCGCCGGGGGACGTCTCGTTCGGCCACGCGAGCGCGATCGTGGCCACCGCCGGCGGCACCTGGGACGCCGGCGCCGACCCCCGCTCGGACGGCGCCGTCGCCCGCTCGGACCACTGACCCCAACCCTCCCCGATTGCCGGCACCCGGACTCCGGCAGCAGCCGCCGCTACCAGCTCCCCGGTTGAGGTCGGGAGCAACCCCGTGGACACGCACAAGCGGGCGCCAGCTCGGGCGCCAGCCCGAAGCAAGCCCCGTGCCAACCCTCTCGAGAGCACTCCAACTGCAGGCCCGGCAGGGAACGGCGGCGAGTGCCGCCGGGGGGCTAGGGGGGCGCGAGCCCGAATGCCGTTGCATTGGGCCCTTGAGGGAGAGGGTTGGCTGAGGTGTCCGGCTCGCCCGATTCGCCCGATTGCCGACCGTCGATTAGGTCGTTTCTGCAGAAACCGTCGCTATCTCCGACCCGGAGAGAGCGGAATGTGCAGAAACAGCCCTGAGGGTGCCGGTCCAAAAGGCTTCGAGGACGCTGAGCCCCGGGCACCGCGGCACCCCGGCGCTCCGCGCGAATTCCCCCCGCGACGTCCTTAAAGCAACGGCTTTGGGGGGCGCGAGCCCATCCAAGTCAGTCAAATGCGCGCCCGCAACCGGCACGCACGGTCCCTCCACCTTCGTGCGCGACGCGCTCGGGCGCCAGCCCGAGATGGGGCCTACCAGCGCCCGCTAAGGCCCCATCTGGACCACGGATGGGGCCTACCGGTGCGAGCCGGCGCGAACTGCAAACCACACAAAACCGCCCTGACCGCCGAACCGCGGGAGGTGTCTGCGTATACTCTCGTGCTGGTTTGGCAGTCGACAGCGAACTTAGAGGACGTCTGATCGCGGAGCACCGCACGCACGAGACCGACACCGGCTCGCCCGAGGTGCAGATCGCGATTTTCACCGAGCGCATCAGGCAGCTCACCGAGCACCTGAGGGTGAATCACAAAGATCATCACTCCCGCCGCGGGTTGCTGGTGCTGGTTGGAAAGCGGCGCCGGCTGCTGAACTACCTAGCGCGGAACGACATCGAGCGCTACCGAGCGCTGATCGCGAAGCTGGGTATTCGGCGGTGATGGATCGGGCGTGGAGGCGCTCCACGTCCGGTTTTTTTGTCTCGGGGGGACTTCAGGCCCCTACCAACCGGCCCCGCAGGCCAGTTCCAGGAGCGCTCCTGACGAAGTGCCTCGGCTCCGGTTGCTAGGCTCCTGACCTCCCTCCCAAGCGACGGAGGAACATACGTGGCAGTAGTCACCAAGTCTGTGGAGATCGCGGGCACAACCGTGACCTTCGAGACCGGGTCGGTCGCCGAGCAGGCCGACGGCGCGGTCATCACGCGTGTGGGGGACACAGTCGTCCTGTCCACCGCGACCATGTCCAAGCACCCGCGGGAGGGCGTGGACTTCTTTCCCCTCACCTGCGACTACGAGGAGAAGCTGTACGCCGCAGGTCGCATTCCCGGCGCCTTCATGCGCCGCGAGGGGCGCCCCAGCGAGCAGGCGATCCTGACCGCCAGGCTCACCGACCGGCCGATTCGCCCGCTCTTCCCGAAGGAGTTCCGGCACGACGTGCAGGTGGTCGGCACCGTCCTCTCGGTGGACATGGTGCACGACCCCTCGATCCTGTCCATCAACGGGGCCTCGGCGGCGCTCACCATCTCGGACATCCCGTTCCAGGGCCCGATCGGGGCGGTCCGCGTCGGCTACGTCGACGGGAACCTGGTGATCAACCCCTCCATGCCTGACATGGAGCGTTCCGAGCTGGACCTGGCGGTGGCCGGGACCAAGGATGCGATCCTGATGGTGGAGGCGGGGGCCAGGGGTGTCAGTGAGGACCTCGTGGTGGAGGCCCTGGATGTGGCACACACCACGATCCGTCAGATCTGCGCCGCGCTGGAATCACTGCGCGAACAGGCCGGGCGGGAGAAGGTGACGGTCGAGCCGATCGAGTACGACCCCGACCTGGTGGCCGCGGTCGGCGGCTACCTGGCGGACCGGCTCGACGCCGCCGCCTACGACCCCGACAAGGCAAAGCGCGAGGACCATATCTCCGACCTCAAGAGGGAGACCCGGGAGGCTCTCGCGGAGCGTTTCCCGGATCGCGGCGGGGAGATCGGCGAGCTCTTCGAGAAGCAGCTCAAGGACCGGGTCCGGCAGCGTGTCATCGAGGACGGCGTCCGGATCGACGGCCGCGGGACCACCGACATCCGGCCGGTGTCGGTGCAGGTCGGCATCCTGCCCCGAACCCACGGTTCGGGTCTCTTCCAGCGCGGCCAGACCCAGGCGCTTTCCATCCTCACGCTGGGAACCTCCGGCGACGCCCAGAGGATCGACGGGCTGGGCCTGGAGACCGAGAAGCGCTACATGCACAACTACAACATGCCGCCCTACTCGACGGGCGAGGCGCGGCCCCTGCGCAGCCCCGGGCGGCGCGAGATCGGGCACGGCGCGCTCGCCGAGCGGGCGCTGGTGCCGGTGCTGCCCGGCATCGACGAGTGGCCCTACGTGATGCGCATCGTCTCCGAGATCCTGAGCTCCAACGGGTCGACGTCGATGGCGTCGGTGTGCGGCTCCACACTCGCCCTGATGGATGCCGGCGTCCCCATCAAGGAGCCGGTGGCCGGCATCGCGATGGGCCTGGTCACCAGGGAGGGCAGGTACGCCATCCTGACCGACATCCAGGGCGTCGAGGACGCGCTCGGTGACATGGACTTCAAGGTCGCCGGCACCCGCAACGGGATCACGGCGCTCCAGATGGACATCAAGATCGGGGGCCTGTCGCGCGACACCATGGCGCAAGCGCTGGCTCAGGCCAAAGAGGCCCGCCTCTTCATCCTCGACAAGATCGCCGAGGTGATCCCGGCGCCGCGGAGCGAGATGAGCCCCTGGGCGCCCCGCATCACCACCCTGCAGATCAACCCCGACAAGATCCGCGACATCATCGGCCCTGGCGGCAAGGTCATCCGCAAGATCGTGGAGGAGACCGGTGCGCACATCGACGTCGAGGACGACGGTCGCGTCTTCGTCTCCAGCACCGACCAGGAAGGCGCCCGCCGCGCGATCGACTGGATCAAGGGCCTGACCGACGAGGTCGAGGTGGGCCGGATCTACCGGGGCAAGGTGGTCCGGATCATGCCCTTCGGTGCCTTCGTCGAGGTGCTCCCGAATCAGGACGGCCTGGTCCACATCTCGAAGCTGTCCGACCACCACCTGGGCCGCGTGGAAGAGGTCGTCAATCTGGGCGACGAGATCATGGTCAAGGCGGTCGAGATCGACAGCCAGGGACGCCTCAACCTGAGCCGGCAGGCCGCCCTCGACGAGCTCACCGCCGGTGGTGAGCCGATCGCGGAGCAGATCGACATGGACAAGGTGGCGGAGGCGATGACGCTGCCGCCGCCCGAGCCCAGCTCGCGGCCGCCGCGGCGTGGGAACGGCCGCCGGGGCTAACCCGGCTTCGACGGCTCGATGGAAGGCGAGGAGGTTCGTCGACCTCGGGCCGTGATGGCGGCCGCCGAGAACCGGCGCGAGGCCGAGCGGGAACGGTTTCGCGCCGCGTTCGAGGCGATCGCGCCCGGTGCCGCCTACGTCTGGCGCCGGACCTTCACCGACGGCGACGTCACGCAGTTCTGTGGCGTCACCGGGGATTTCAACCCCTACCACCTGGACGCAGAGTTCGCGGCCGCCAGCCGCTTCGGCCGGCGCATCGTGCCCGGGCTGCTGACCGGGTCCATGTGCACCCACATCGGAGGGATGCTCGGGGTGCTGGCGTCGGAGATGCGCTTCGAGTACCTGGCGCCGGTCTTCGTGGGCGACACCGTCACCTGCACGGTGCGCTTCACCGACCGGGACGAAACCCGGTCGCGACTCGGCGGCGAGGTCAGCTGCGTGAACCAGGACGGGCGGGAGGTGCTGCGCGGCGGGTTCAGCGGGGTTCCCTCACAGGTTCGCCTGCGGTAATCGCGGGGTGGACCGGCGCTTATTACCGAATCCTGGCGGGCGTCTTTACCCGGCTCATGCGTGGTTCCTGTTTGACTTTGCGCCGTGCTGACTCAACTCATTCGTCCCAGGCACTGGATGGCGGCGGCGGCGGTGGCCGGCGGGCTGGTCCTGGCGGCCGGCGGCGCCACGGTGTACGCGGCGTCGAACCCGACTCCCGCGGTGCCGGCCGCGACCCCCTCGGCGGCTCCGACCGCGAAGGCCGCCGCCGGCCACCGCGGGCTGCTGGCCCGCACCGACCACGCCACCCTGGAGGTCCGTCAGGACGGTAAGTGGGTGACCGTGGATGTGGATCGCGGCAACGTCACGTCCGCGTCCACCACCTCGATCACGCTGATGCGCCCCGACGGTCAGTCGGTGACGGTGCACATCTCTTCCTCCACCAAGTTCCGCGGGAAGGAGGCGACCAGCGCGGCGGCGCTCAAGACCGGCGTGCGGGCGATGGTGGTCTCGGAGAGCGGAACCGCGACCTCGGTCGCCGAGGGTGCCAAGCCACTGCCCGCCGTTCACTGAGGCCGGCACCTCGCCTGCCATCCGATCGCCGCGCGGCGGCGGCGGCGAACGATCATAGGGGCATGACACGAGTAGCGCTCGCCGGGTACCAGGGCCGCGTGGGCCAGGCCCTGGTGCCGGTGTTCGAGGCCGCGCCGGACATCGACTACGTGGGCGGCGTCGGGCGCGGCGACGATCTCGGCTCCTTCCTGCGGCGGCATCGCCCGGAGATGCTGGTCGACTTCACCCACGCGGGAGCGGCCCTGCACAACGCGCTCGCCGCGGTCGCCGCAGGAGCGGTTCCGATCGTGGGTACCAGCGGGCTTCGCAAGGAAGACGTGGTGCGCCTTCGCACCGCCTGCGCGGCAGCCCGGCTGGGTGGGATCGTGGCGCCCAACTTCGCCGTCGGCGCGGTCGTGATGGTCTGGCTGGCGGAGCACGCCGCGCCCTTCTTCGACGGCGTCGAGATCCTGGAGATGCATCACGACGGGAAGGGCGACGCGCCGTCCGGCACCGCCCTGGCTACCGCGCGCGCCATCGCCGCGGCCCGCGCCGGGGGCTTCGAGGCCAGGCCGGCGTCGAAGGAGAACCTACCCGGCACCCGCGGCGGGGCTCTCGACGGGATCGCCATCCACTCGGTCCGCCTGCCCGGGCTGATCGCGGAGCAGGAGGTGCACTTCGGGCTGCCGGGACAGGTCCTCACGATCGCTCACCGCACCACCTCCCGCGACGCCTTCGCGCCCGGCGTGCTGCTCGCGATCCGCCGCCTTCGGAAGGAGACCACCTTCTACGACGGGCTGGGGGCGCTGCTGGGCATCCCGTGACGATCGTGATCCGTCCCGGAGGCGTGGAAGACGAGCCCTGGGTCTCGGACGGATAGGGCGATTGGTGCACCAACAGCCCACTTTGGGCGGCGGGACAGGGCGATTGGTGCACCAACAGCCCACGTTGGGCAGCGGGACAGAGCTACTGGGGCGCCCTCACTGGCCACCCTCCTGGTGCGGCGGTTCCTGCAGGGAGAGGACGTTCCCGTCGGGGTCACGGAACCAGGCGATGCGGGCACCGCCGGGTGCGATCCAGGCGTCGTGCTCATCCTGTTCCAGGCCCCGGTAGCGCGTGAAGGCGACCCCCCGCGCGCGCAGGTTCTCGACCACCGCGTCGAGGTCGTCGACCGCCCACCCGAGCACCGTGTACGGAGCGGCGGCCTTCTCCTCCACCCGCGTCACGCGCAGGCGGGTGCCCCCGCCGTCGAGCACGAGCGCGAGCGGGGTCCGCTCCAGCAGGGCGAGTCCGAGCCGGTCGACGTAGAAGGCGGCCGCGCGGTCCAGGTCGGTGGTGGCGGCGAAGGCGACGAGCCGGGCGTCTCGAAGCATCATCGAACGCTAGCATCGCGCTGTGAGACACGCGTTCGGCGCCGACTTCGACGTCCCCCTCGGCTACCTCGACACGGCCAGCATCGGGGTACCGTCCCGGGCGGTGGCCGACGCGGTGGTGGGGGCGGTGGACCGCTGGCGCCGGGCCGCGGACGGGCCGTTCGACCACGACGTAGCGGTGGAGCAGGCGCGGGAGGCCTTCGCGCGCCTGGTCGGAGTGGCGAGCGATCGGGTCGCGATCGGGGCCACCGTGGCGCAGCTGCTGGCGCCGGTCGCGGCCGGGCTGCCAGACGGAGCCCGCGTGTTGACGCTCGACCGCGAGTACACGAGTGTGACGTTTCCCTTCGCCGCCCACGCCCGCAGGGGTGTGACCGTGACCGAGGTCGCGCGGGACGAGCTGTACGACCGCATCGCCCGTCACGATGTGGTCGCCATCAGCGTCGTTCAGTCGGGCGACGGGTGGACCGTCGACCTCGAACGCCTGCGCCAGGCGGCGGAGGCGGCGGGCGCGATGGTGGTTCTCGACGCTTCCCAGGCGGCGGGCTGGCTGCCACTGCGGCTCGACTGGGCGGACTTCGTCGCCGTCCACGGCTACAAGTGGCTGCTCTCGCCGCGCGGAGCGGCGTGGCTGTCGGTCCACCCGGGTGCCGCGGAAAGGGGTCTGCCGGTAGCCGCCAACTGGTACGCGGCGCAGCCGCCGGACGACCCGGCCTACGGTCTCCCACTTCGTCTGCGCACGGGAGCTCGCCGTTATGACCTGTCGCCGGCCTGGATCTCTCACGCGGGGGCGGCGGTCGCGCTGCCGTATCTCACCACGCTCGACCTGGACGCCGTACGCGCGCACAACGTGGGCCTCGCCGACCGCTTCCTCGCGGGTCTCGGCCGCCCACCTCGGGGTCAGGCGATCGTGTCGCTGGACGCCGACCAGGAGCGGTTGCGCCGGGCCGGGGTGGTGGCCCCGATTCGCGACGGCCGCACCCGGTTCTCCTTCCACCTCTACAACACCGGGGCCGATGTCGACCGGGCCCTGGAGGCGCTCGCCTCCTGACATGCCGGGCTTTGGGAAGGGTGTGATCCGGTGAACGTGCTGGTGACCGGCGGGACCGGCGGCCTTGGCCTCGCCATGGCCTCCGCTCTCGCCACCTCGGGAGCGAGCGTGGCGCTGACCGGCCGGTCCGGAGAGCACGCGAGGGCGGTCGCCGCCCAGCTGCCGGGCGCCACCGGTGTCGAGCTGGACGTTCGAGACGAGCGGTCGGTGTCGCGGGCGGTTGACGACGCGTGGTCTGGTCTGGGTGGCATCGACATGCTGGTGAACAACGCCGGGATCGGCATGCGCACGGTCAACCCGCATTTCATGACGCGGCCGCAGCCGTTCTGGGAGGTGCCGGTAGCCGGCTTCCGGGCGGTCGTCGAGACCAACCTCACCGGCTACTTCCTGGTGGCACGCGAGATCACGCCGCGGATGCTGGCGGCCGGCGGCGGCCGCATCGTGAACATCTCGGTGAGCTCCTCGACCATGCACCGTGGCGGCTTCATCCCCTACGGCCCGTCGCGGGCCGGCAGCGAGGCACTGTCACGAATCATGGCCGCCGATCTGGTGGGCACCGGCGTCACCGTCAACCTCCTCCTGCCCGGGGGCGCGACCGTCACCGGCATGCTGCCGGCCGGCGCCGCCTCCGAGGGCCGTCCCTTCCTGGAGCCGGCGGTCATGGGCCCGCCGATCCTTTGGCTCGCTTCCGAAGAGGCGGCGGCTGTGCACGACGAGCGGATCGTGGCGGTGGAGTTCGAAGGCTGGCTCCGCGACTGGAGAAGCGGGACGTCAGGCGGAACGCGACGATGACGGTGGGACGGGCGGATCTCGATCGCTACCACCAGCTGTTCTCCGCTCTCGGGGACGTCGCCTTTCTGGACCATGCGGCCGCTTCGCCGATCCCGGAGCCGGTGAGGGTGGCGATGGCGGGGGCCGTCGACGGGATGGCCTCGGCCGACCGGCCCGACGCGCTGGCACTGGCGGACGACCTGCGACAGAAGATCGGGGCGCTGATCAACGCCGAGCCGTCCGGCGTGGCGATCACCCGGTCGACCGCCCACGGCGTCAGCCTCCTCGCGGGCGGCCTGCGCTGGCGCGAGGGGGACAACGTGGTCGCCGCGCAGGGCGACTATCCCGCCTCCGTCTACCCCTGGATGCGCCTCGCCGAGCGGGGGGTCGAGCTGCGCGTCGTTCCCGAAGCCGAGGTGGTGGCGGGGCCGGACGCGATCCTGAGCCACGTCGATGACCGGACCCGGGTCGTCTGCGTCAACCACGTGCAGTTCGCGACCGGCTACCGCCTCGACGTGGCGGCGATCGGGGCCGCGTGCCGGCGGCGTGGCGTCCTGCTCTGCGTCGACGTCTATCAGAGCCTGGGGGCGGTCGACGTCGACGTGAAGGCGATGCAGGCGGACCTGGTCGCAGGCGGCGCCGTCAAGTGGCTGATGGGGCCGGGCGCCACCGCGTTCTGCTACCTGCGCCCCGACCTCATCCCGACCATCCCGCCACTGATCGCGGGCGCACTCTCGGTGGTCGACCGGTTCGACTTCACGAACTACCGGCCGGAGTGGGCGCCGGACGCGCACCGCTTCGAGGAGACCTGGCTCTCTCCGCCAGGGCTGGCGGGCCTTGCCGCCGCGGTCGACCTCGCGACCACGGTCGGCGTCGAGCGGATCGAGCGGGAGGTCCTGCGGCGCACCACCATGATCTCCGACGCGCTGCTGGCGGCCGGCATGCGGCTTGCCTCGGCGTGGCCCCGGCCGGCGTCGCGGGCGGCCGGCATCGTGTGCTTCCAGCACCCGCGCGTGGGCTCCCCCGAGGTCCTGGCCGCGCTCCGCTCGGCGCGGGTGATCGCCAGCCTTCGCGGCGCCTTCGTGCGGCTGTCGCCGCACTATCACAACCCCGAAGAGGAGATCGGCCGCGCGCTCGAGGTGATCACCCGCTTGTAAGGGCAGTCACAGCCGGTGCCGGGTCGCCGTCGCGAGTGCGCTGCAAGGCCCTCGGCGCAGGTCGTCCGTACACTCTCTCCCAGATGTCGAACCCGACCCGTTCCTTGAGCGTGGCCGTCGTGGGCGCGACCGGCGTCGTCGGCCGGGAGATGTTCCGCATCCTGGAGCAGCGCGCGTTCCCTGTCGGCAAGCTCAAGGCGCTGGCCTCCAAGCGCTCGGTCGGAGCGCAGGTTCGCTGCGACGGGCACACGGTCGCCGTCGAAGAGCTCACCGAGGCCTCCTTCCAGGGGGTCGACCTGGCGCTGTTCAGCGCCGGTTCCTCGGCCTCTCTGCACTACGCTCCGATCGCCGCCGAGGCGGGCGCGCTGGTGGTCGACAACTCCTCCGCCTGGCGCATGCAGGCGAACATCCCGCTGGTGGTGCCGGAGGTCAACCCTGGCGACATCCGGGAGTCGGAGGGGATCATCGCCAACCCCAACTGCTGCGCCATCCCGCTCACGGTGGCGCTGGAGCCGATACGACGGCGAGTGGGGCTCCGGAGGGTGGTGGTCTCGACCTATCAGTCGGCGTCCGGCGCCGGCAAGGACCTGGTCGACGAGCTGGAGGAGCAGACCCGGGCGGTCGCAGCGGGAGAGCCTGCTCGCCATCAGGTCTACCCGCACCAGCTGGCGTACAACGTGGTCCCCGGCGGGTGGCCGATGGGGGACGAGGACTACAACGAGGAGGAGATCAAGCTTCTCAACGAGACGCGGAAGATCCTCCACCTCCCCGATCTGCCTCTCGCCGCCACCTGCGTGCGGGTGCCGGTCCCGGTCTCGCACGCGGAGTCGGTGTTCCTCGAGACCGAGGAGCCGCTGACCCCGGCCCGGGCGCGGCAGATTCTCGTGCACGCTCCGGGGGTCATGGTCGTGGACGACCCGCAGCACCAGGGATACCCGACGCCGGCGGCGGTGGCCGGCACCGACGACGTCTACGTCGGACGGATCCGGCGCGACCTCTCGCGGGAGAACGGCCTGGCGCTCTGGATCGTCGCCGACAATCTGCGCAAGGGAGCCGCGCTCAACGCGGTCCAGGTGGCCGAGCGCGCGATCCAGGAGGGGGTGCTCTAGTCATGCGGGAGATCGGACGGCTGCTGACGGCGATGGTGACGCCCTTCGACGACGAGCGGGAGCTCGACCTGGAGGGCGCGCAGCTGCTCGCCCGGCGGCTGGTCGAGGACGGGTCCCAGGGCGTGGTCGTGTTCGGGACCACCGGTGAGTCGCCCACCCTGACCGACAGCGAGAAGCTGGAGCTGCTGCGTGCGGTGCGGGTGGCGATTCCGGACCACGCGGTCGTGGCCGGGACCGGCACCAACGACACGCGACACTCGGTGGAGCTGTCGGAGCAGGCGATGGCGGCCGGCGCCGACGCGCTGCTGGCGGTGAACCCCTACTACAACAAGCCCTCGCAAGAGGGTCTCTACCAGCACTTCCGGGCGATCGCCGAGACCGGGCCCACGATCCTCTACAACATCGCCGGGCGGTCGGCGATCAACCTGCAGCTGGAGACGACGCTGCGACTGGCGGAGCTGCCGGGCGTCATCGGCACCAAAGAGGCCAGCGGCGACCTCGACCAGATGAGCTTCACCTGCGCCGCGGCCCCGGCACGGTTCCGCGTCTGGTCGGGCGACGACAGCAAGACCCTGCCGCTGCTGGCGGTCGGCGGGTACGGGCTGATCTCGGTCACCGCCCATCTCGCGGGCCGGGCGCTGCACCGGCTGATCGACCTGTATCTGGAGGGCGAGGTGGCGAAGGCAGCCCGGCTCCACCACCAGCTGCTGCCCCTGATCAAGGCGGTGATGACGACCCAGTCGAACCCGATCCCGGTGAAGTCGACGCTGCGCGCGCTGGGGCAGCGGGTGGGATCGTTCCGGCTTCCCCTGGTGGAGCTCACCGAGGACGAGCTGGCCCGCGTGCTGGACGCCGTGCGCGAGGCGGGATCGCTGGTCGATCTAGCGGTCGCCGATCCTGCCTGACGTGGCAGCGCCGGCCGCGGGCCCACGGCTCCGGTACGTGCCGCTGGGAGGTCTGGGCGAGGTCGGGCTCAACATGTTTCTCCTCGAGTGGGAGAAGCAGGTCCTGGTGGTCGACTCCGGGCTCATGTTCCCGCACGAGGAGACGCCCGGCGTCGACCTGATCGTGCCCGACGTCAGCTACCTGCTGGAGGGGGGCCGGCGGGTGCTCGGCATCGTGATCACGCACGGCCACGAGGACCACGTGGGCGGGCTGCCGTTCCTGCTCAAGAAGGTGAACGCCCCGGTCTTCGGGACCCGGCTCACGCTGGCGCTGGCACAGCACCGCCTCCGTGAGTACCGGGTGCTGAAGGACGCAGACCTGCGAACCATCGCGCCCGGCGACCGGGTCCAGCTGGGTCCCTTCCGGGTGGAGGCGATCGCGGTCTGCCACTCGATTCCCGACACGGTCGCGCTCGGGATCGAGACGCCCGTCGGCCGCGTTCTCTATACGGCCGACTTCAAGCTCGAGACCGATCCTCCGTACGGCTACGGCACCGACCTGGAGCGGCTGCGGCGGCTCGGAGAGGACGGCGTCCACCTGCTGCTGAGCGACTCCACGAACGCCGAGCGTGCCGGGTACAGCGGCTCCGAGCGCGACGTCGGCCCCGCGTTCGAGCGCATCTTCGAGGAGGCGCCGGGGCGGATCATCGTCACCACGTTCGCCTCCAACATCCACCGCATGCAGCGCGTCATCGAGCTCGCCGCCCAGCACGGACGCCGGGTCGCGGTCGCCGGCCGGTCGATGCGCAACGCCTTCCACACGGCGCGGCAGCTCGGCTATCTCGACGTACCCGAGGGGATGGTGGTTCGGCTGGCCAAGGCGGGCGAGGAACCGCGGCTGGTCCTGATCACGGCCGGAAGCCAGGGTGAGCCGGTCTCGGCACTGGCCCGCTTCGCCGCGCGTCAGCACAAGGACGTCAACGTGCGCGAGGGTGACTGGGCGGTGCTCTCCGCGCGTCCGATCCCGGGCAACGAGCGGCTGGTCCAGCACACGATCAACAACCTCTACCGCTACGGCGCGGCCAGGGTCTTCTACGCCGAGACCGACAAGGTCCACGTCTCCGGCCACGGCTACCGCGAGGAGCTGCGGGAGATGATCCGGATGACGCGGCCGCGCTTCTTCGTGCCCGTCCACGGCGAGTACCGGCAGCTCCACCTGCACGCACAGCTCGCCCGGGAGGAGGGGATCCCGCCGGAGCGGATCCACGTCCTGGAGGACGGTCGGATCCTCGAGGTGGGCCCGGAGTCGTTGAGGGACGGAGGTCCCTCGGGCGCGGGCCTGGTTTACATCGACGGCATCGGGATCGGCGACGTCGAGCAGGTGGTGCTGCGCGACCGCCAGCTGCTGTCGCAGGACGGCGTGCTGATCGTGACGGTCACGGTGGAGCGGGACACCGGGCGCGTGCGTACGCCTCCGCAGGCGATCTCGCGCGGAGTCATCGCGCCCGAGTCGGCTGAGGAGCTGGAGGAGGCGGCGTCGGAGGCGGCGGCCCTGGCACTCCGCGGGTCGGTGGACCGCGACGACCTTGCCGTGCTCCGGGAGCGTGTGCACACCGCGGTGGCGCGGGCCGTCCACCAGCGGGTCGGCCGGCGGCCGCTGGTGATGCCGATCATCACCGAGGTCTGAGCACGAGCTGACCCGAGTGCCGCCCTCGGGGAGGGTGGGGCCCGGTCGAGGCCCGAACGTCGGCACCCGGGTACAGCTACCCCGGGTCGCCTGGCCACCGATATACTGGCGTCGGGGTGCCTCGGCGGTGCCGCAGTCCCAGCATGCCTCGCAGCACACATCACACAACGCGTCCGCCGGCTCGCCGCCCACGCTCGGGCGGTTCTCGCGCGCGGCAGAAGCCTGCCCGCGCCGGTCGTTCCCGCCCGTCCGTCCCCGCCCTCACCGCGACCCAGATCCAGGAAGGCGCGGGAGTCCTCCTCGCCGGGCTCGGCGTGATCGCCGGCCTTGCCATGCTGTTCGAGGACGCGCCGATCCTGCGCGGGCTCAACGAGGCCATCCTGGGTGCGTTCGGAGTGGGCTGGCCGCTGATGGTGGCCGCCGTGATCGCGCTCGGCGTGATTCTGGTGGTGCCCTCGGTCCCTCTGCCGACGCCCCGGATCCTGGTCGCGGCCGCTGCCAGCCTGCTCTCGATCTTCGGCCTCCTGAGCCTGGCCTCGCACGAGGCGGGAGGCGCGCTGGGAGTCGCGATCGGGAACCTGCTGGCCGATCTGATCAGCCGTCCCGGTGCGGTGGTGGTCCTGGTCGTCGTGTTCCTGGTGGGAGTGATCGTCGCCTTCCGCTTCAGCCCCGGCGCGGTGATCCTCCAGGGGGCCCGCGGCGCCCGGGTCGCGTACCAGGAGCGCCGGCGGCTCAACGCGCTGGTGGGCAGGGCCCGGGGCGACGGCGACGAGGCCCGGCACCCTCTCCGGAGCCTGCCGGCGGCGGTGATGGAGCCGGTCCTGGCGGGCACGGTGATCGCGCCCTCCGAGGTCGGGGGCGTGCCGCCCCCGGATGACGGAGCCGGGCCCAGGGCCGCCGGCGACTGCCGCCGGTTTCGCGCCGCCGCCCCCGACCGCGGTCCCGATTCCGCCCTCGCCCTCACCCTTGCCCTCGCCCTCGCCGGAGGCCCTGCCGCTCAGCGAAGAGCCGAGCGCCGCGGAGGACATGGCGATGCGCCGCGCGGCGGCGGTTCAAACCCGGCAACCTCCGACGCGGGTGGTGGCGGAGCGGGTGGACGACGACGAGTGGGACGGCGTCACCTGGAAGCTGCCTCCGATCTCGCTCCTGGACTCGGTTCGGGCCAAGCGCGAGCGGCTGGAGGACGAGATCAAGCGCAACGTTCGCACGATCGAGGTCACGCTGGAGACGTTCGGCGTGCACGCCCGGGTCATCGACGTCCACCCGGGTCCGGCGGTGACGCAGTACGCGCTGCAGCCCGCGGCGGGGGTGGCCGTGAAACGGATCGTGGCGCTCCAGAACGACCTTGCGCTGGCGCTGGCCGCCTCGCCGCTGCGGATCGAGGCGCCGATCCCGGGCAAGTCGGCGGTCGGCATCGAGGTGCCCAACAAGGCGGCGCAGATGGTGACCCTCCGGCAGGTGGTGGAGTCCCCGAACTTTCCCGGTGACCGCCAGCTCCCGGTGGTGCTTGGCCACGACGTCGCAGGGCAGGCGATCGTCGGCGACCTGACCCGCATGCCGCACCTGCTGATCGCGGGTGCCACCGGCCAGGGCAAGAGCGTCTGCATCAACACGCTGGTCTCCAGCCTGCTGCTCCGCACCACGCCCGAGCAGCTGCGGCTGGTGATGGTCGACCCCAAGCGGGTGGAGCTCACGTTCTACAACGACCTGCCGCACCTGAGCGTCCCGGTCATCGTCGAGCCGCACCAGGCGACGGCCGCGCTGCGCTGGGCGGTGGTCGAGATGGATCGGCGCTACAAGCTCCTGTCGGGGGCGTCGGTGCGGAACATGGCCGCCTACAACGAGAAGGCGGCGCAGCTGGACGCGCGGCCGCTGCCCTACATCCTGATCGTGATCGACGAGCTCGCCGATCTCATGATGACGTCAGGAGGCGAGGTGGAGGACCTGATCTGCCGCATCGCCCAGCTGGCGCGGGCGGTCGGCATCCACCTGGTGGTCGCCACCCAGCGGCCGTCGACCGACGTCATCACCGGTCTGATCAAGGCCAACATGCCGTCCCGGATCGCGTTCGCGGTGGGGTCGCAGGTGGACAGCCGCGTGATCCTGGACACGCCGGGGGCGGAGAAGCTGCTCGGTCACGGCGACATGCTGTACCAGCCGATCGACGCCGGTAAGCCGACCCGCATCCAGGGGGCGTTCGTGGGGCCGGTCGAGCTGGAGCGCCTGATCGACTTCTGGAAGCACCAGTCGGAGCCGCACTACATGGAGGCGGTCACCGAACAGGTGGGGGAGGCGGGCGATGAGGAGGATGGGGCAGGCCGCCGGCTCGACCCACTCTTCGCCCGCGCCGCACGCGCGATCTGCGCCGAGGGGACGGCCTCCGTCTCGCTGGTGCAGCGCAAGTTCAACGTCGGATATTCGCGGGCCGGCCGGATCGTCGACCAGCTGGCGGAGCACCGCGTGATCGGTGCCTACCAGGGGTCCAAGTCGCGGGAGATCCTGATGACCTCCTTCGACGTCGACGACCTCCTCGAGCGCCTGGGCCTGGAATAACCTCTCCCGCCCCTCCCGCCCGCCCGCCCCCGCCACGCCCTGAAATGGGCAGAGTGTCCACACTCCGACCCTACGCGGCAGATTTTGGGGTCTCACTGCGGACACTCTGCCCGCGCCGACCGCGTTGGAGTGCCGCCCTGACCTCGGCCACGATCGCCGAACGGCGCTCAGTGAGGTCAGGAGTCGTGTAGCGGAGCAGCGTGATCCCCAGCTCGGCGATCCGGTTCTGCCGGCGGTCATCGCTCACCAATCGCGCTCGGTGGTTCTCGCCGTCGAACTCCACCGCCAACATCGCCTCGGGGTAGAAGAGGTCGGCTCGCGCCACGAACTGGCCCTCCGGTGTCGCCAGGTCGACCTGCGCCAGCGGACGAGGGAGGCCTGCCAGGACCAGCAGCATCCGCAGGCGTGACTCCATCGGCGACTCACTTCTGGCCTCCGCATGCGCCAGCACCCGCCGCGCCCGCACCACACCCGGCCGCCGCGCATGTCCTCCGACATACCCTCCGAACCCGTCCATGTCGATCAGACGGTTCTGCAGCGCGAGGTCGATCGCGACCACGCCCTCAACCAGCGGCGACCGCCCGGCGAGGTCGAAGGCGGTGCGCAGGGGGCTCGTCACGGGGAAGCCCCGGCGCCAGGCGATGTCGGTCGGGTGCAACTCGACCCGCCGCAGCGTGGCCTCGATGCGATCGGCGATCTCCAGTTCGGGGGGCACGATCACCTCGGGGCGTCGCGGGGACGGGAGGTCGAGTCCGTACAGGCGCGCGGCGGTGAGGCCCGAGAACGCGGCACCCGCGGGTAGTCCAGGTTGGATGGTGGCCAGCCGCATCTCGTCGGTGAGTCGCAGGCCGGCCCAGCAGTACCAGTTGAAGCAAAGGTGCCTCCAGGCCGATGTACGTAGCTGTCGCGCCGTGAGGCCGGCGTCCAGCCCCTGGCGCAGGGTGAAGGGACCCCGAGTGAGGACCTGGGGAACCTCGCAGGTTCGTGGCATGGCCGCACGGTGCCACACGCGCTGACCCTTGACCAGCCCCCCTGTAAACCCCCGAAACCCATGCCCGGATCGTCCATGGAACGTCCATAAACGCCAGAGTGTCCACACTCCGACCCTACCCGCGCCCGGGTAGTGTCGGAGTGCGGACACTCTGGCACCACGGGGACGGTGGAGGTGGCGCCACGGGGACGGTGGAGGATGGCGCCGAGAAGGCACCGACCGCCGGCGACCTGGGGTCCACAATGGGGTGAGGCAGCCGTGAACCTCCCCAACGCCCTCACCCTGAGCCGTCTGGTCGCGATCCCGATCCTGATGGTCCTGCTCGCGGTCACCTTCCCCTACCACGATCAGATCGCGGCGATCATCTTCGTTTTGGCGTCGCTGACCGACACCCTGGACGGCAACCTCGCCCGCTCGCGCCATCAGGTGAGCGAGCTGGGCAAGTTCCTGGACCCGCTGGCCGACAAGCTGTTCGTGCTCTCGGTGCTGATCGCCCTCGTGCAGGAGCAGGCGGTGCCCGCCTGGGTGGTCGTGATCATCTTCAGTCGCGAGCTGCTGATCACGGTCCTGCGGTCGCTGCGTGCCAACCGCGGGGTGGTGGCGGCGACCCCCTTCGGCAAGACCAAGACCGTGATCCAGATCGTTGCCGTGGTGCTGCTGATCCTGGTCCGCCCCTACCCGATCCTGCAGGTCCCGGCATGGATCGTGGTCGGCGCCGCGCTCGTGTTCACCGTCGCCAGCGGGATCGACTACCTGTGGCGGTTCCGCGCCGTGTGGTTCGGCACCCAGGCCGCGGAGGAGGCCCAGAAGACGGGTTCGTTGAGCGAGGACACGGAGAGCGAGACGCTGCCCCTGGCCAGGACCCTGGCCGAGCAGCTGCAGCGGGCGGGTGCCACCATCGGGACCGCGGAGTCCTGCACCGGAGGACTGGTCGCCGGCGCGCTGACCGACCTCCCCGGCAGCTCGGCCTACTTCCGGGGCGGCATCGTCGCCTACGCGAACGAGACCAAGCAGGAGCGGCTAGGGGTGCCCGACGAGCTGCTGCGCACCAAGGGGGCGGTCTCCGCAGAGGTCGCCCAGGCGATGGCGGAGGGTGCCCGGGAGGCCCTCCACACCGACTACGCGATCTCCACCACGGGGATCGCGGGGCCGGGCGCCGACGGCTCCTCGAAGCCGGTCGGCCTGACCCACATCTGGGTGGCTGGACCGGCCCGCGGCGCCGGCCGTCGCTTCGTGTTCCCCGGCGACCGTGCCCAGAACCGGGGACAGGCCGTGATCGAGGCGCTCCGCCTGGCGGTCGAGCAGACGACGCGCCTTGACACTGCGAACACTCGTTCGTAGACTATGGCTCCGAGACAACGTCGCCCTTCGCCGCCGCCGGGACCCCTGTTAAGGGACGGGACACGGGAGGGCGAACCGCGGAAGATCAGCACAACAACCGCAGCACACGACATGCAAACCAGGAGGCACCCATCCGTGGAGAAAGAGAGGGCACTCAGCACCGCCGTCCAGCAGATCGAGCGCCAGTACGGCAAGGGCTCGATCATGCGGCTCGGTGAGTCGCCGGCCAACCGGGAGATCTCGGTCATCCCCACCGGATCCCTGCCGCTGGACCTGGCGCTCGGGATCGGCGGGGTGCCGCGCGGCCGGGTGGTCGAGATCTACGGCCCGGAGTCGGCCGGCAAGACCACGGTCGCCCTTCACATCGTCGCCGAGGCGCAGCGGCCGGGCGGGGTGGCCGCGTTCGTCGACGCCGAGCACGCCCTCGACCCCCTCTATGCCGCCCGCATCGGCGTCAACATCGACGAGCTTCTGATCTCCCAGCCGGACACCGGCGAGCAGGCCCTGGAGATCGTTGAGGTCCTGGTTCGCTCCGGTGCGGTCGACGTCGTGGTCGTCGACTCGGTGGCGGCCCTGGTACCCAAAGCCGAGATCGAGGGCGAGATGGGGGACACCCACGTCGGTCTCCAGGCTCGCCTCATGTCGCAGGCGCTGCGCAAGCTGACCGGGGCGATCTCCAAGTCGAGCACCACCGTGATCTTCATCAACCAGCTGCGCGAGAAGGTCGGGATCATGTTCGGCAACCCGGAGACGCAGCCGGGTGGCCGGGCGCTGAAGTTCTATTCCTCGGTGCGCCTGGACATCCGCAAGATCGAGGTGCTCAAATCCGGCCTCGACTCGGTCGGATCCCGGGTCAAGGTCAAGGTGGTGAAGAACAAGGTCGCTCCACCGTTCCGCCAGGCCGAGTTCGACATCATGTTCAACGAGGGCATCTCGCGGGAGGGTGGAATCCTGGACGCCGCCATCGAGCAGGGTCTGGTCGAGAAGAGCGGCACCTGGTTTTCCTACGGGGACATGCGCCTCGGTCAGGGCCGGGAGAACGTGCGCAACTTCCTGCGTGAGAACCCGACTCTGACCGGCGAGATCGAACGGCGAGTGCGTGAGAAGGCGGGGGCTGTCGGCGGCCCGCCGGCCACCCCGGCGGCGGTCGAGGACGAGGTCGCAGCTCAGCCGGTCTGAGATGTTGCGCGGCACGCCCCCGGACGCGTTTGACGCGGCAGTCCGGCTCCTCGCGCTGCGGCCTCACAGCGCGCTCGAGCTCCGCCGCAAGCTGCGCCAACGGCGCTGCCCGCCCGAGGAGATCGACGCCGCGCTGCAGCGGGTCCGGGACCTCGGCTACCAATCTGACGCGGACTTTGCCGAGAGCCTGGTGCGTGCGCGTTCGCGTACGCGTGGGCGCATCTCACTGGCGTCAGACCTGGCCGCACGCGGCGTCGATCGCACCGTCTCCGCCGGCGCGCTGGCCGGGATCACGGCCGAGGTCGAGCTGAGTACGGCGCGTGACGTCGCGGCCAGGATGCCGAGCATCGATCCGGCACGGTTGGGAGGCCGCCTGCAGCGGCGGGGATTCAGCGCGGTGACAGTGCGTCAGGTGGTGCGGGAGCGCGCGGCCGAGCAGGGCGAGGACCCGCTGGACTGAGCACTGGACAACCTTGGGGGCACCTTGGACAAGACGGTGGGGCCCAGTCTGCGCACGCTCCACTGCGAGGTCGCATTGCTCATCACACGACGACCCGGTTCAGGATCTCGTCGGTGACCCAGCGGACGACGCGATCTGGATAGGGTGACGCGAGACTGAGTACGAGGTGATTGAACCCCGCCGCGGCGGCGGCGGAGATCGCCTCGCGCGTACTCGAGGGGTCGTCGTACGAGACGCGCAGGACCATCGATCGGGTGATCGAGGCGGGATCGCGACCGATCTCCACGCAAAGTCGGTCCAGGACGCCGTTGCGCTGGATCGCGTCCTCCAGGTCGCCGCCGGGGATGTTCCAGATGTCGGCGTGTTCGGCAACCACGCGCAGGAGTGGTGTGGTACGCCCCGCGATGAGGATCGGGGGATACGGCCGCTGCACCGGCTTGGGGCTGGTGAAGGCGCCCCGCAGGTGGATGGACGCGCCGTCGAAGTCGAACGGCTCGTCCTCGCTCCACAACCGCTTGATCACCGTGCACGCGTCGGCGAGATTGGCGACCGAAGGCCCGAAGTCAGCGTAAGGAAGGCCGAGCGCGTCGTACTCCAAGCGGGCTGCCGGGATCGCGGGACGAGAGCCGGCCCCGATGCCGAATTCGAGCCGGCCGCCGGAGACGACATCGATGGTTGCCGCGATCTTTGCCAGCATCGCCGGCGGCCGGAACCGGTTGCTGGTCACGAGCAGGCCGAGCCGGAGACGTTCTGTCTGCGGCGCCAGGGCACTGAGCAGAGTCCAGCCCTCGAAGATCGGCCCGCGACGGTCGCCGGCGATCGGGAAGAAGTGATCGAACAGCCAGGCATGTTCGATCTCGGGAATGGAGTCCGCCTCCCACCACACTTGCCGGATCTCTTCGTAGCCGACCTGCTGGGGAGCGGTGGCGATCCCGAAGCTCGGCCGTTTGGTGTCTGGCATCGCGTGAGTTCCCTCCTGGCGTTCCATCAGTCCCGCTGCGCCAAGGACGGGCCGGGCATCCGCCCGACGCGTCGACCGTCCCGGCGGATTGTTGCAGTCGCCTGAACAGGACGCTCGAGACATGGTAGTGGTCGGTACTGGTACCAGGCGGCTGCCACGGTTGCCGCGGGCAGGTTCAGACCCTGGAGTAAAATCCCCGACTGACCCGCGTTCTTAACGTTCGCGGGCTTCTCAGGACCCACCTGACCGACGTCGGCGGCATCGCCGCCGGCCGTCCGGTTAGCACCTTCACAACCGAATACCGAGGTGAACCAACCATGCCGACATTCGTCATTGACGCGTTGGTGGCCATCGTCGCGATCCTGATCGGTGCTGCAATCGGGTACGCCATCGCCCGCCGGGCGCTTGGACATGCCCAGGGACTGCAGCTCGCCGAAGCCGAAGCCCGCATGAAGCAGCGCATCGCCGAAGTCGAAAGTGAGACCAAGGAGAAGCTGCTCGAGGCCAAGGAAGAGGCGGTCAAGATCCGCGCTGCCGCCGAAAACGAGGCGCGCGAGGCACGGACCCAGGTCCAGCACGCCGACCGACGCCTGCACAACCGTGAGGAACACCTGGAGCGCCGCACCGAAGAGATCCAGGACCGCGAGCGGGAGCTGGTCCTCCGCGAACGGTCGGTCGACGACTTGCGGGCCCAGATCGACGAGACGCTGAAAGCCCAGTTGCGCGAACTCGAACGGGTGGCCAACATGACCCGCCAGGAAGCGCAGGGCATCGTCATGGGGCAGGTCGAGCAAGACCTGCGCAACGAGATCGCGCGCAAAGTGCGCGAGGCCGAGTTGCAGGCTCGAGACGAAGGGGAGAAGCGCGCCCGCTCGATCGTCACCGAGGCGATCCAGCGAGTGGCCGCAGATCAGACGGCGGAAAGCTCGGTCTCCGTGCTGCCGTTGCCCAACGAGGAAATCAAAGGCCGGATCATCGGTCGTGAGGGGCGCAACATCCGTGCGCTCCAGCAGGCGACCGGGATCGACCTCATCGTCGACGACACCCCCGAGGCGGTCGTCATCTCCGGGTTTGACCCGATCCGCCGCGAGGTGGCCCGGGTCGCGCTCAACAAGCTGATCGTCGACGGTCGCATCCACCCCGCTCGCATCGAGGAAACGGTCCAGAAGGCGCGCGAGGAGGTCGACCGGAGGGTCAAGGAGGAAGGCGAGGCAGCCGTGCTCGAGCTCGGCCTCCAAGGCCTCCACCCCGAGGTCGTACGGCATCTGGGGATACTCCGGTTCCGCACCAGCTACGGCCAGCAGGTGCTGAACCACTCCAAGGAGGTCGCCTATCTGGCAGGGATGATGGCGTCGGAGATCGGTGCCGACGTCCGGACCGCCCGGCTGTCCGGCCTCCTGCACGACATCGGCAAGTCCATCGACCACGAGGTCGAGGGATCTCACGCCGTGATCGGCGCCGACCTCATCCAGCGGCACGGCGTCCCCCAGCCGGTGGTCCACGCGGTGCGTTCGCACCACTACGAGGAGGAGCCGCGCACGATCGAAGCGCTGCTCCTGATCGCCGCGGACGCAATCTCGGCGGCACGCCCGGGTGCGCGCCGCGAGACGCTCGACGCTTACGTCAAGCGGCTGGCGAAGCTGGAGGAGATCGCAAACTCCTTCCGTGGCGTCCAGCAGTCGTTCGCCATCCAGGCCGGCCGGGAAGTCCGGATCCTGGTCAAGCCGGAGCAGATCGACGACGCCCAGTCGCAGCTGCTGGCCCGGGACATCGCCCTTCGCATCGAAGGCGAGATGAGCTACCCCGGGCAGATCCGGGTGACCGTGGTCCGCGAGACCCGCGCCGTCGAATACGCTCGGTGAAATGAAAGAGGCTCCGCCGCCAGGCGGGGCCTCTTTTTTCATCCCCGGCCCGGCAGCGCGGTGAGGATCAGCTCAGATTGCGGTGGACGGTCATCAGCGCCCGCACCAGGGCTGCCCGCTGCGGCAGGTCGAGCGAGGCGAGGGCCCGCGCGGTGAGCGCCTCCCGCTCCTCTTCGATCACCTGCTCCAGCGCACGGCCGCGCTCGGTCAGGAACAGGCGCACCAGGCGACCATCCCGTTCGTGGCGGCGGCGCGACAGCAGGCCCGCGGCCTCCATTCGATGCGTCGCCCGCGTCACGGTGGGCGTGGCCAGCTCCAGGCGGCGGGCCAGCTCGCCGGGCGTCAGTCCGTCCTCGTCCCACAGGCACTGGAGGACGTACTGCTGCCCGTTGTGGACGCCGTGGCGCGAGAAGGCGCGGGCGGAAGCCTGCGCGAGCGCGCGTTTGGTCGCCCAGAAGACGGGCTGGAACTCGCGGGTGGGATCCTCGGCCACGGTATCCCAGGGTAAGCGATTGACATCATTAGCCGGCTCACGTAAATTGTGAGCCGACTATCGATCGCCCCACGCCAGGAGACATACGCCGTGAAGCTAGGCCTCAGCGTCACCAACTTCTCGTGGGCCATCCCCACGTCCGAGATCGGCCCCACCGTGGTGCGCGTCGCGGAGACCGCCGACCAGATGGGCCTCGACAGCCTGTGGACGATGGATCACTTCTTCCAGATCCGCCTCACCGGACTGCCTCCGGAATCGCCCATGCTCGAGGCCTACGCGACGCTCGCGTTCATGGCGGCGCGGACCCGCCGCATCCGTCTCGGCACGCTGGTCACGTCGGTGCCGTATCGCCACCCGGGCCCGCTCATCAAGCTGGTCACCTCGCTCGACGTGCTCTCCGGAGGCCGGATGGTGCTCGGACTGGGGGCCGGGGCGCCCTACTCGGCTCCGGACTTCGATCCGCTGCACCCGGACCCATCACGCGAGCCCAGCCTGATCGAGCAGCATGAGGCGGGAGGCCTGGGCATCCCCTTCCTCTCCCTCGGCAAGCGATTCGATCAGCTGGAGGAGGCGCTGCAGATCGCGCTCCGGATGTGGGAGGGCGACGAGAGCCCGTACGTGGGCCGCTACTACCGTCTCAACCGGCCGCTCAACTCCCCCAACTCTCTCCAGCGACCTCACCCACCGATCCTGATCGGCGGCGGGGGTGAGCGCCGCACGCTGCGTCTGGTCGCCCGGTACGCCGACGCCTGCAACCTGTTCGACGTTCCGGACCGCTTCCACCAGGACCTGCCCCGCAAGCTGGAGGTGCTTCGCCAGTACTGCCGCGAGCTCGGTCGCGATCATCGTGAGATCGAGAAGACGGTGGCGGGCGGCAACCTCGACGTCTCGGCACGCGGTGGTGACGCCCTGCTGGAGCACCTCCAGGAGCTTGCGGGGCTCGGCATCGAGCACGTCATCCTGGGTGGCCCCGGCGGAGGCCGGCCGTGGGACGCGGCGGGACTCGAAGCGCTTGCCACCCTGGTGCATCGGATCCACGAGATCGAGCCGGCGGTGGTGGCCGCCTGACGGGGCCGCGGGTGAACGCGTTACGCGGGCAGCGACCCGGCCGTGCGTCCCTCTTTTCCGCGATCCGGGTGACGCTCCGATAATCGTCCCGATGGAGGACCGGCCGGCGATGGCACGACCCGCCGCGGGGCTGGCGGACCGGACGGCCGAGCTCGCACGGCGGCTCCCCGGGCGGTCGCGATCGGAGACCCCGAGGCCGAAGATCGCCGGCGGCGAGAGCACGAGCGCCCTCGTGCTGGTCGCCGCGGTCGCGGTCGCCCTGGTGTGGGCAAACCTCGACCCCGCGGGCTATGCGGGCCTGTGGCAGATGCCACTGTCCGTCGGCATCGGTAGGTGGGGGCTCTCGATGAGCCTTGTCGACTGGATCAACAGCGGGCTCATGACCCTGTTCTTCTTCGTGGTCGGGCTGGAGGCCCGGCGCGAGTTCGACGTCGGCGAGCTGCGTGAGCGCCGGCGGGCGGTGCTGCCGCTGGCCGCCGGCCTGGGCGGGATGGCGGTCGCGGTCGCGCTGTTCCTCGCGCTCAACGCCGGGCATCCGTCCGCCCCGGGTTGGGGGGCCGCGATGTCGACCGACACCGCCTTCGCGTTGGGTGCGCTGGCGCTCGCCGGACCGCTCTACCCCCAGCGCCTCCGGGCGTTCCTGGTGACCGTGCTGGTCGCCGACGACGCGCTCACGCTGGTCGTCATCACGGCCGTCTACGCACGGAATCTGGCCGTGGTGCCACTTGTGGTCGCGCTCGTCCTGTTCGGCCTCATCGTGCTCGCGGTGCGCCTGCGGCTGGGTCCGGGGTGGATCTACCTGGTGGGCGCGATCGCCGTCTGGGTCGCGGTCGAGGAGGCGGGCGTCGACCCGCTCATCGTCGGCCTCGCCATGGGGCTGCTCACGTACGCGTCGCCGCCTGCCCGCTCAGACCTCGAGCGCGCGTCGCTCCTGTTCCGCGGGTTCCGGGAGCAGCCGACACCAGAGCTTGCCCGTCTCGCCGGGCAGGGCCTGAGGGCGGCGGTCTCACCGAACGAGCGACTCCAGGTGGGGCTGCAGCGATGGACCGGGTACGTCGTGGTGCCTCTCTTCGCGCTGGCCAACGCCGGCATCACGTTGAGCGGGCCCTTCCTGCTGCACGCCTACACCTCCCCGGTGACGCTCGGGATCATCCTCGGATACGTCGTCGGCAAGCCGGTGGGTGCCTTCGTCGCCTCGTGGCTGACGGCCAAGCTGAGCCTGGGGCGGCTGCGACCGCCGGTCGGATGGGGCGCGGTCCTGGGGACCGGCACGCTGCTCGGGATCGGGTTCACCGTGTCGATCCTGGTGGCCTCCATCGTGCTGAGGGGCGAGCAGCTGCAGCAGGCGAAGCTCGGCGTCCTGACCACGGTGGTGCTCGGCTGTGCGAGCAGCTGGATCCTGTTCCGCGTCGTCAAGCTCCTTCCCCGCCCGGTCCGGGCCCGCTGGTTGCTTGGCACCTCGACCTCGATCACCGACCTCGCCGACCCCGTCGACCCGGCTCGCGACCATGTCCGCGGCCCGAGGGAAGCTCCGGTCACGCTGGTCGAGTACGGCGACTTCGAATGCCCCTACTGCGGGCAGGCCGAACCGTCCATCCGCACGCTGCTGGCCGAACTCGGTGATCTTCGCTACGTCTGGCGCCACCTGCCGCTCGACGACGTCCACCCGCGAGCTCAGCTGGCCGCCGAGGCGGCCGAGGCGGCGTCCAGCCAGGGCGCGTTCTGGGCGATGCACGATCTCCTGTTCGACCATCAGGACCAGCTGCGGCCCACCGACCTGGTTCGCTATGCGGAGCAGCTCGGGCTGGACCTGGAGCGCTTCCAGCGGGACCTCGACCAGGGCACCGGGGCCGATCGCGTGGCCCAGGACCGCGAAGGTGCTGAGCTCAGCGGCGTCAGCGGGACCCCGTCGTTCTTCATCAACGGCATGCACCACCGCGGCGCCTACGATCTGCAGACGCTGACCCAGGCGGTCAAGGTAGCCCGCATCCGAGCCGGCCTCGGCGTCGCGGCTCCGGCCGACGCCTGACGCCAGGAGACGGATTCCATCAGGCTCCTCCCGGTGCGAGATGCACAGGGCATTCCGCAAGGCGGCCCACGCGCTCCCGCATACTCACCGCTCGATGCCGGACGAACTGCGGGTGCTCTTCGTCGGCGACGTGATCGGACGGCCGGGCCGTCACGCGCTCGCCGTGCTGCTGCCCCGCCTGCGCCGGGAGCTGGCGCTCGACCTGGTCGTGGTCAACGGCGAGAACTCGGCCGGCGGCTTCGGCATCACCGCGGCCACCGTCCGGGAGCTGCGCGACGCGGGGGCGGACGTGGTCACCACCGGCAATCACGTCTGGGACCACAAACAGTTCGTGGACGAGATCAAGGGCGAGGACCGGGTCGTGCGCCCCGCCAACTATCCGCCCGGCGCGCCGGGCCGCGGGGCACTGGAGATCGAGGTGCGGGGCCGGCGCGTGCTGGTCGCCAACCTGCAGGGCCGCACCTTCATGCAGGCCCTCGACGATCCCTTTCGGACCGTCGACGCGATCCTCGACGAACACCCCGACGCCGCGCACGTGATCGTCGACATGCACGCCGAGGCGACGGCGGAAAAGGTGGCGATGGGCTGGCACCTGGACGGCCGCGCGTCGCTGGTGGTGGGAACCCACACCCACGTGCCGACGGCCGACGCGCGAATCCTGCCCCGAGGAACCGCGTACGTGACCGACGTCGGCATGGTCGGACCGCGCGACAGCGTGATCGGTGTCGTCCCGCAAGCGTCGCTCGCTCGCCTCCTCACCGGGATGCCGCAGCGGAACCCGGTCGCTTCGGGCCCCGTGACATTCAACTCGGTACTCGTTACGATGTGGGAGCCAAAACGACAAGCCACAACGATTACGCGCGTCGACACAGAAAACGAGTGATGGGAGAGGTTGCAGCAATGACTCAGGACGGCCGGCCCCCGGTCGAGGTGCTGAAGGTTTCAGCCTCCTCCAAGCCGGTCGCCGTCGCCGGCGCCATCGCCGGCGTCATCCGGACCCAGGGACGGGTGGAGGTGCAGGCCATCGGGGCCGGCGCGATCAACCAGGCGGTGAAGGCGATCGCCATCTCGCGCGGCTACGTGGCTCCCGGAGGCATCGAACTCGTCTGCGTCCCGTCGTTCATCGACATCTCGATCGACGGCGAGGAGCGCACCGGGATCCGGCTGCTGGTGGAGGTTCGGTCCCGGGGTTAGGAGCGCGGCGCCGCAGAGCCGGGGGCGACGCGGCCGGGTAAAGTGGCCGGAACGATGCCACGACCCACACGGGGGAGGAGCTTCCACGTCTGGACCATCGGGTGCCAGATGAACCTCGCCGATTCGGAGGCGCTGTCGCGGCAGCTGCTCGCGGCCGGCTTCCAGGAGGAGCCTGACCTCGAGCGCGCCGACATCGCCGTGCTCAACACGTGTGTGGTCCGGCAGGCGAGCGAGGACAAGGTCTACTCCAAGCTCGGGGAGCTGCGCAAATGGAAGACCCCGGACCGGACGATCGCGGTCACCGGCTGCCTGGTGGGGAAGGCAGGCGACGAGCTCCACGGTCGCTTCCCGCACCTTGACGCGGTGGTGCCGATCGGCGATGGCGCCCGCTTCGTAGCCGATCTCGAGGCGCGCTACGACATCGCCCAGGGTGAGCCCCTGCCGGCGGCGGGCCGAACCGGGATCAGCCATTTCGTCAACGTGATCCAGGGCTGCGACCACAACTGCACGTTCTGCATCGTGCCCAGGGTGCGCGGGCGCGAGGTGATGAAACCACGGGCGGCAGTGGTCGAGGAGTGCCGTCGGGCGGTCGGTGAGGGGGCGCGCGAGATCATCCTCCTGGGGCAGAACGTCGACGACTATCGCGACCCCGACAGCGGCGAGGGCCTGAGCCGCCTGGTGGAGGCGGTGGCGGGACTCGACGGGTTGCTCCGGGTGCGCTTTTTGACCTCCCACCCGCAGGACCTCGAACCGCGGCTGCTCCGCGTGATGGCGGAGAACCCGAAGGTCGCCCACGAGCTCCAGCTTCCGATCCAGTCCGGCGACGACTACATGCTGAAGCGCATGGCCCGCGGCTATCAGGTGCGTCATTACCGCGCGCTGATCGAGGAGGCCCGCCGTCTGATGCCGGATCTGGGGCTCTACACCGACGTCATCGTCGGCTTCAGCGGCGAGACCGAGGACCGCTACCAGCACACTCGCCAACTCCTGTCCGAGCTCGAGTTCGACGTCGTCCACCTGGCCCAGTACTCGACGCGGCCGGGCACCTACGCCGGCGAGCACTGGCCAGACGACGTCCCCGCGGACGAGAAGCGCCGCCGCATCAACGATCTGCTGGAGCTCCAGCGGGGGATCGCGCGGCGGCGGGCCGAGCGCTGGGTCGGGCGCACCGTCGAGGTCCTGATCGAAGGGGCCGACGAGATGGGCCGCCCGTTCGGCCGTTCGCGGCAGGGCAAGCGCACCGCGCTGCTCGGAGCCCGCCTCGCGTCGCGCGACGGGTTGGCCCTCCCGATGGCCGGTCAGGAGCCGCAACCTCGGGTGCAGCCGGGGTCTTTGGTTCGGGTCCAGGTCGAACGAGCGACGGCCGGCCAGCTCGCCGGCCGGCCGGTGAGCGTTCCCCAGCCAGTCTGATGTCGCGCGCGGGCGGGGAGACGCCCGCCATGCGGCAGTACTGGGAGGCGAAACGACAGCACCCCGACGCGATCCTGCTGTTTCGGATGGGGGACTTCTTCGAGGTCTTCTTCGATGACGCCCGCGAGGCAGCGCCGGTGATGGGCGTCGCGCTCACGTCGCGCCCGATGCAGGGCGCCCGCCAGCCCATGTGTGGGGTGCCGCACCACGCGTGGGAGGCCTACGCCGGCAAGCTGCTGCGGGCGGGGAAGAAGGTCGTCATCTGCGACCAGATGGAGCAGCCGAACGGACGCACCGTGGTTCGTCGGGAGGTGACGCGCGTGCTCACGCCGGGCACGGTGCTGGAGGACGCGTACCTGGAACCGGATCGCTCCAACTGGCTGGTGGCGGCGGTCTCGCGGGGCGCCGAAGCGGGCCTGGCCGCCTGCGACGTCTCCACCGGCGAGCTGCAGCTGTGCCAGCTGGCGGGCGAGCGGCTTCCGTCCGAGCTGGGGCGGCTGCGGCCGGCCGAGCTGCTCACGCCGCCCGAGGTGGAGGCCTACCGATTCGACCCCGAGCGCGGCCGCGTCCGGCTGCGCGACCTGCTCGGGATCACGGTGGCGGAGTCGATCGGGGCCGAGTCGGCGCCGCTCGCGATCGGGGCCGCAGGCGTGGTCCTCGACTACCTGCGCGAGAACCAGGTACAGGTCGCCCCCGGCCTGCTCCGGGTCTCCACGTACTGGCCGGAGTCCACGATGCAGCTGGATGACGCCACCGTCCGCAACCTGGAGCTGGACCAGCTGACCCGTCTCGCCGACCGCTCGACGACCCCGATCGGCGCCCGCCGGATCCGGCGCTGGCTGCGGGCGCCGCTGCGGGATGGAGAGGAGATCGAGCTCCGGCTGGGTGCCGTCGATGAGCTGCGGGGGGGTGCCGGCAGCGTGCTTCGCGAGGCGCTGCGCGGCGTGCAGGACCTGGAGCGCCTGGTGACGCGTGCCGCCCAGGGCCTGTCCGGGCCGCGAGAGCTGGTCACCCTCCGCCGGAGCCTGGAGGCGCTGCCCCAAGTGCGGGAAGCTGCGGAGGCGGCCGCCTCCCTCGCCGTGCGGCGCCGCGCCGCGGTCGTCGAGGGTGCGCCCGAGGTGGCCCAGGAGCTGGGCCGGGCCCTGGTCGAGGAACCGCCGGCCATCCTCCGCGAGGGGGGAGGCGCGATCCGCGACGGCTTCGACGAGGCGCTGGATCGCATCAGCGAGGCGTCGCGGGGCTCCCGGGAGTGGCTGGCCGCGCTCGAGTCGCGTGAGCGCGAGCGGACCGGGATCAAGAGCCTCAAGGTCGGCTACAACCGCGTGTTCGGGTACTACCTGGAGATCTCTCACGCCAATCGTCAGGCGGTGCCCGCTGACTACGAGCGCAAGCAGACGCTGACCACGGGGGAGCGCTACGTGACCCCCGAGCTGAAGACGCACGAGGCGCTGGTGCTGGGGGCGCAGCAGGACCGTCTGCGGCGCGAGCAGGAGCTGCTGGGCGAGCTGTCGCGACAGGTCCGGGAGGCCGCACCCCGTCTGCTGCGCGCGGCCGAGGCGGTGGGGGAGCTGGACGGGCTGGCCGCCTTCGCGGTCGCCGCCGCCGACTATGGGTGGACCCGTCCCGAGATCTCCCAGGGGCTTGAGCTGTCGATCCAGGGCGGCCGCCACCCGATCGTGGAGCAGGCGGTAGCGCAGGGCGAGTTCGTCGCCAACGACACCCACCTCGACCCGGAGCGGGACCAGATCGTGATCCTCACCGGCCCCAACATGGCGGGGAAGTCGACCTACCTGCGGCAGGTGGCGCTGATCGTCCTGCTGGCCCAGTGCGGCAGCTTCGTCCCCGCCGACCGGGCCCTGATCGGCCTCGCCGACCGGGTCTTCACGCGGGTCGGAGCCCACGACGACCTGGCCGCCGGGATGTCCACCTTCATGGTCGAGATGTCGGAGACCGCCAACATTCTGAACCACGCCACCCGCAGCTCGCTCGTCGTGTTCGACGAGGTCGGGCGGGGCACCTCGACGTACGACGGGCTCTCCATCGCGCAGGCGGTGGTGGAGACGATCCACGACGCGCCGCGTCTCGGCTGCCGCACCCTGTTCGCGACCCACTTCCACGAGCTGACGGCGCTCGCCGACCGCCTGCCTCGCGTGCGCAACGAGCGGGTGGAGGTGCAGGAGGAGGGGGAGACGATCCGCTTCCTCCACCGCGTGGTGCCGGGTGGGGCCGACCGCTCCTACGGCATCCACGTGGCGGCCCTGGCCGGGCTCCCGGGACCGCTGATCGCCCGCGCCCGGCAGCTCCTGGCGGAGCTGGAGAGCGAGCGGCCGCTGGAGCCGCCGGAGCAGCAGCTGGGCCTGCCGCTGACGCCTCCCGAGGATCCCCTGCGGAAGCGGTTGCGAGACGTGGACCCGAACCGGCTGACACCGATGGACGCTCTGCAGACGCTGTTCGATCTGCACCAGGAGGTCGAGGAGTGAGCGCGGCGCGCATGGTGACCATCGCCGTCCTGCCGCCGCCGGTCGCCGACGCGATCGCCGCCGGTGAGGTCATCGAGCGGCCGGCCGCGGTGGTCAAGGAGCTGGTCGAGAACGCCCTCGACGCAGGCGCGCGTCAGATCTCGGTCGAGGTGAGGGGAGCCGGGCGAACTTCGATCCGGGTCGCCGACGACGGCTCCGGAATCGGTCCCGGACAGCTGGCGCTCGCGTTCCAGCGCCATGCCACCAGCAAGGTCCACGACCTGGAGGACCTGCGCGCGATCGCCACGCTGGGATTCCGGGGCGAGGCCCTGGCTTCGATCGCGGCCGTGGCCGAGGTCGAGTGCCGGAGCCAGGCCGCGCGGGTCCGCCTGCGCGCCGGTGCGCTGCTCGAGGACGGGGTTGCGATGCCGACTCCGGGCACCGTCATCGAGGTGCGCGATCTGTTCGGCGCCACCCCGGCGCGCCTCAGGTTCTTGAAATCGGAGGCGACCGAACAGTCCCTCTGCCTCCGTACGGTGCAGCCGTACGCGATCCTCTATCCCGAGGTGCGGTTCAGCGTGACCCTGGAGGGGCGCACCGCGCTGCGAACGCCGGGCGGGGGCGACCGCCGGCAGGCGATGGCGGCGGTGTACGGCGGGGATGCGGTGGATGCCCTGGTGGAGGTGAGCGGCGAGGGGCTCACCGGCCTGGTCTCCGAGCCGCGCCTCTCCCGCGCCACCCGCGACGCCCTGCTGCTCGCGGTCAACCGCCGGCCGATCGCCTCCCGCTCGCTGGCCTACGCGGTGGAGGAGTGCTACCTCGGCTCGCTGGAGCGCGGCCGGCACCCGGTGTGCGTACTGGATCTCGAGCTGCCACCGGACGCGGTCGACGTCAACGTCCACCCGACCAAGCGCGAGATCCGCTTCCACGACGAGCGGGAGGTCTTCGGACGGCTGCAGCGGTCGGTGCGGGAAGCGCTGGCGGGAAGCCGTCCCTACGCGTTGCAGATCCCGCCGCCGGCGCCGCTCGAACCCGCGCTCGGGGAACGTCCCCAGTCGTTGCCGGCGATGCGGACCCCGATGGTGCACGAGGCCGCGGTGACGCTTCCGAGCCCGGTGCCCGCTTTCCGCGAAGGCGGAACCGGGGTGCTGCGCGCCCTGGGTCAGGTCGACGACGCCTACCTGATCTGCGAGAGCGAGGACGGGGTGATCATGGTCGACCAGCATGCCGCCCACGAACGGGTCCTCTACAACCGGTTCCTGGCCGACCTTTCCGACGGGACCACGGTCACCCAGCCGCTCCTGCTGGCCCAGGTGGTCGAGGCGGAGCCGGAGCTGGTGGCGACGGCCCAGGATCAGAGCGACCGCCTGCATGCGCTGGGGTTCGAGGTGGAGGCGTTCGGCCCCTCGCAGGTGCGGCTGCTCGCGGGTCCCGCGGCGACCCCTCCAGGACGGCTCGCCGAAGCGCTGCTCGACCTGCTGGCGGTGCTCGCCGAGGAGGGCCACGACGGCACCTGGGAGGCGGCCGCGGCCTCGCTCGCCTGCCACTCCGCGGTGCGCTTCGGCGATCGGCTGGAGCTCGCAGAGCAGCGGCGCCTGCTGGAAGAGCTGGCGGCGACCCGGAATTCGACCACCTGCCCCCACGGCCGCCCGACCCGGCTGCTGCTCTCCTGGTCCGACCTCCGCCGGCACTTCCGCCGCAACTATTGAGCACCGAGACCGGAATCCATCCGCCGCCGAACGCTCCCCCCGGGTGATCGCGCTCCTGGGTCCGACCGGCGCCGGGAAGAGCGACGCGGCGTACGCGCTCGCCACCCGACTGGGCGCCGAGATCGTGGTCTGTGACTCGCGACAGGTGTACCGCGAGCTCGACATCGCGACCAACAAACCGCCCCCGGACGAGCTGGCGCGGATTCCCCATCACCTGGTGAACGTGGCCGATCCCCGCCAGACGTTCACCGTCCACGACTTCCAGCGAGTGGCCACGCAAGTGGTCCTGGAGATCGCGGTCCGCGGACGCGTCGCCGTCCTCGAGGGCGGCTCAACGCTCTGGGCAGACGCGCTGCTCGACGGCTACGTCCTGCCCGGCGGCCCTCCCGGCGGAGCACTGCGGGCGGAGCTGGGATCCCTGGGGCTCGGGGAGCTGCAGCAGCGACTGCGCCGCCTGGATCCCGAGGCGGAGGTCGACTGGCAGAACCCACGGCGCCTGGTGCGGGCGATCGAGATCCTGGAGGAGCTGGGTGGCCCGCTGGCCCGGCACCGCGAGCGCAACCCTCCTGACTGGGAGGTCGAGCGGTTCGGCCTCGAGCTGCCGCCGGCCGTGCTCGATCGGCGCCTGCGCCGGCGGTCGGCCCGGCAGGTCGCGCGTGGCCTGGTGGAGGAGACGCGGCAGGCCCTGCGGCGAGGGGTGCCCCGCGACGCGCCGGTCCTGTCGGGGATCGGGTACGCCCAGGCGCTGGCGTTCCTGGAGGGAACCCTGAGCCCGACCGAGCTGCTGGGAGCGATGGCGGCGGCCAACAGCCGGTACGCGCGCCGCCAGCTGCGATGGCTCCGTCGCGACCCCCGTCTGCGGTGGCTGGATGCGACGGATGACGTGCCCGGTCGTATTCTCAAGCTCCTTTCGATGACCGCCCCTCAGTTCCTGAACACGGCCTCCACCAGACGTTGCTGACCACCGCCGAGCGGCGCGATCGCGCCTACCTGTTGGGCGTCCTGCTGCCGGGCACCGACCCGGCCCGGCTCGAGGAGCAGATGACCGAGCTCGCGGAGCTGGTCCGGACGGCGGGCGCCGACCCGGTCGTGTCTGACGTGCAGCGGCGTGCCGCCGTCGACCCGGCGCTGTTCTGCGGCCGTGGCAAGGTGGACGAGATCCGCGCCCGTCGTGGCGAGCTGGAGTTCGACCTCCTGGTCTGCAACGAGGACCTGTCCCCGCGCCAGCAGCGAAACCTCGAGCGCGAGCTGTCGGTGCCGGTGCTGGACCGGACCGAGATCATCCTGGAGATCTTCGCGCTGCACGCGCGCACCCGGGAGGGCCGCCTCCAGGTGGAGGTGGCGCGTTTGCGTCACTGGCTGCCGCGGCTCGTCGGTGCGTACGACGTGAACCGCCAGATGGGCGGCCGGGGCACCCGCGGCGGTCCCGGCGAGCAGCAGACCGAGATCGAGCGCCGGCGGGTCCGGCGCCAGGTGCGGGACCTCGAGCGCGAGCTGGACCAGGTGCGTGCCCGGCGCGACCAGCAGCGCCGTGGACGCCACCGGGCGGACCTCACCACGGTCGCGATCGTGGGCTACACCAACGCCGGAAAATCGACGCTGCTCAACGCGATGACCGGTGCCGGGGTGCCGGCCGTGCACCAGCTGTTCGCGACGCTCGATCCCACCACCCGGCGGCACCGCACCGCCGGCGGCCGCGAGCTTCTGCTGAGCGACACCGTCGGGTTCATCCAGAACCTCCCCACCGACCTGGTGGCGGCGTTCCGGTCCACGCTGGAGGAGGTGACCGAGGCCGACCTCGTGCTCCACGTGGTCGACGGCAGCGCGCCCTCGGCGCTGGAGCAGGCCGCCACCGTGGACCGGGTGCTCTCCGATCTCGGCGCCTCGGAACAACCGCGCGTGGTGGCGCTGAACAAGATCGACCTGCTCGGCGGGGCCGGCCTCCGGCGCGTCCTGCCCGAGTTCCGTTCCCGGTATGGCACCGTGGTTCCGATCTCGGCGCAGACCGGATCCGGCCTCGAGGAGCTCGATCGGGCCCTCGTCGAGGCCGATGAACGGGCCCTGGTGCCGGTGCGGCTGCTGGTCCCGTACGGTCGGGAGGGGGTCATCGAGCAGCTGCGGCGCGAGGGCGTCGTCGAGGACACCGAGTACACCGAGCGCGGCACGCTGACCCGGGCGCGGGCCCCGCAAGACGCCGTGCACCGCTACCGGGAGCTCGATCTCGACCGACCGGATACGCTGGTCGGCGATGACTGAGCCCACTCGCCAGGAACTCGAACGTCGCATCGAGGCCGCTTACGCCGCCGGTGGGCAGGATAAGGAGGCGGTGGAGCTGACGATCGCCGGGCTGGACGAGGGCAGCCTGCGCAGCGCCGAGAAACGCGACGGCCAGTGGGTGGCCAACGAGTGGGTCAAGAAGGCGATCCTTCTGTATTTCAAGCTCTACGAGATCGAGACGCTCGAGACCGGCCCTTTCGAGTACCGGGACCGGCTTCCCCTCAAGCACGACTACGAAGCGGCGGGGGTGCGGGTGGTGCCGCCCGCGGTCGCGCGCTACGGCTCCCACCTCGAGGCGGGCGTGATCTTGATGCCGAGCTACGTCAACATCGGCGCGCGGGTGGGAGCCGGGACCATGGTCGACACCTGGGCGACCGTCGGCTCCTGCGCGCAGATCGGCGCCGGGGTCCACCTCGCGGGCGGGGTCGGAATCGGAGGCGTGCTGGAGCCGGTCCAGGCGCGACCGGTCGTCATCGAGGACCGCTGCTTCATCGGTTCCCGAGCGGTGGTCACCGAAGGCGTCCTGGTGGGGGAGGGGGCCGTGCTCGGTGCCAATGTGGTGCTGACCGGGTCGACCCCGGTGATCGACGTCACCGGGCCCTTGCCGGCCGAGCACCGGGGCGAGGTGCCCGCGGGAGCCATCGTGGTCCCGGGAACCCGCCCCCGTGCGTTCCCCGCCGGAGAGTTCAACCTCGCCTGCGGGCTCATCATCGGCTGGCGCGGCGAGGCCACCGAGCGCAAGGTCTCGCTCAACGACCACCTCCGGGAGCTCGGCGTCGCCACCTGACGCGCCGCTCTGAGGACGCGGGCCGCCGGACGCGGCTCAGGAGCGCGGCCCCTACCCGGTGAAGTCCACGGTGACGGTGTCCGATCCCAGCGCTGTCGACGTCAGCGTCTGGGCCCCGTTGACGATGCTCCAGGTCTCGGCGTTCTCCGGATTGCCCACCTGGTTCGAGGGGCCGCAGCAGATCGCGTTCGTGAACGCCACCGGTCCGAACTTCGGGAGGGCGGAGGTCGGATACCCTCCGTCGGGCGCTTCCATGATCCACTCCGCGCTGCTCCCGTCGAACGAGGCGCCCGGCGGCGGCACCAGCGTGATCGAGAAGTGCTCACCTGTGGTGTCGTTCGCGAAGTACAGGTAGCCCGCCGTCCCACCGTCGATGTACTGGGCGGAGCAGAACACGGTCTGGCCCGGACGCACGTCGAAGTTGGGGATGTTGACCTGGAAGAGATAGGGAGGGGTGGTGAACCCGGTGATCAGGCTGCCGTTCACGCCGACCACCGACACGTTCAGGTGGTCGTTGCCGTCCCCCTTCCAGCCGATGAACAGGTTCGCCGCGGCGGGGGCCGGCGGCGTGTGGGCGACCAGTGCCGGCGGCTGCGGGCTCGTCTCGGGCGAGGTGTACTTGTTGCCGAAGGTCCGGCCGTCATCGGCCGAGTACATCAGGTTCAGGTTGTCGTTACCGTCGCCTTTCCACGCCAGATAGAGGCGGCCGTCGAACGAGGCGAGGGCCGGCGAGACCGGGCTCGTGTCTCCCAGCGTGACCTTGTTCGAAAACCCGGTGACGGCGCGCGCGTCGACGTCGACCAGTGCCACATTGAGGTTGTCGTTCCCGTCCCCCTTCCAGCCGATGTAGAGGTTGCCGTTGTGTGCGGCGAGAGCCGGCGCCTGCGGGCTGGTCTCGGACGAGGTGAACCTGCCCCCGAAGGTCCGGCCGCCGTCGGTCGAGACCATCACGTTGAGGTTGTCGTTGCCGTCCCCCTTCCAGGCCAGGTAGAGGCTCCCGCCCAGGGAGCCGAGCGTGGGGGAGACCGGGCTCGTGTCCCCGAGCGTGACCTTGCTCGAGAACCCGGTGACGGCGCTCCCGCTGACGTCGACCACCGCGACGTTCAGGTGGTCGTTCCCGTCACCGCTCCAGGCGATGTACAGATTGCCGTCGTGCGCGGCGAGAGCCGGCGCCTGCGGGCTGGTCTCGGGGGAGGTCAGCTTGCCCCCGAACGTCTGGCCGTCGTCGGTCGAGAGCATCACGTTCAGGTTGTCGTTCCCGTCTCCCTTCCACGCCAGGAAGAGCTGCCCGTCGAGCGACGCGAGTGCGGGGCTGCGAGGGCTGGTGTCGCCGAGCGTCTGCTTTTGGAAGTCGCAGAACCACTCGTACCAGGCCGTGTAGGAGGCGCTGCCGTCGCTGCTCACGCGCTGCTCGATCCCCGCCTGCAGCACGTCGGTCGAACCGACCAGGGAGTCCCCGTCGATGCCGACCCAGGAGGCGGAGTTCCACCCGCCCTCCTGGCCCTGGGCCTCGGTCGGTTTGCTCACCGTCGGGATCACCCAGGCCCCCATGGCCGTCGTCCACCGTCCGGGAAGGACGCCGCCGCCCCAGTTGTTGCTGTTCACCGCGCCGGAGTCGGTCCGGTGGGCCTGCCGCAGCCGGTGCGTCTTGCCAGGCTGGGGCTCCAGCCGCGGGATGATCCGCTTTCGCGGCGACCAGTCGTGGGAGAACGCCCGGTTCCAGGCGGTGATCGCGGCGGGGTCGTCGCCCGCTCGGGGCCTCCGCCAGAGCACACCGTGCTTCACCAGCGCGGCGGGGCTGGCCGTGTTCGGGTCGAAGTCGTCAGGCGGCGCGGGCGAGACGAAGGCCCCCGCGACACGTGTAGGAGCCAGCTCGAAGGGCACCTTCTCGCGAAACCCCTCGAACTCGCTCGCCGTCTTCTCGATCACCTCGGCCATGGGTGGACCTCCATGCTTTGTCCCCGCTCGTCGGCTTCCGTCAGGACCAGGGTCTGACGCCGGTACGGGCTTCGGCCCGGCGATGACGCCGATCACGCCCCGGTCTTGACGCGCGTTGCGACGCATGTTCCGTGCACCGCGTCCCACCCGGCATCAGGGGTTTCCCTCGGAGATGTCCCGGGACAACGCCCTGAGCACGGGTGGTGCACGATTGGGGGCTACCCCTCGCCTGGAAGCCCCGTTGGTGCACCTGCGGGGCAGCGAGCGCGAGGCGACCCGCGTCAGCGAGGAGGGCCGGCCGCCACCCGCCGGCGCACCTCGGCACGACCCGCGGTGGTGCCGGGCAGGTCCCACCAGCTCTCGACCCACCAGGTCGCGCCGGCCGCCTCGAAGTCGGCCGGCCCCTCCTCGCGTGCGATGAAGCCGCCGTAGGTGTCGCCTTCCACGACGACGTCGTAGGGTTCGCCCGACCGGCCCCCGGCCTGGCGAAGGCGGCCGACGTCCGCCGTCAGCTCGCGCAACGACGTCGGGGTGAGCAGCTGCCCCTCCCCCTCCGCGTCGACGGGTGCCGGCAGCACACCGTCCCAGCGCGCGGCCCGCTCGAGCGAACGCTGCCGGGTGCGGCCCTCGACCCGCAGACCCACCACCCAGACCGGCGGGTGAGGCCGCTGGACGGTCGGAGGCGGCGCCGCCGGAGAGACGTCGGCCCGCAGGTGGGCCGAGTAGTGGCGCCCTTCGAAGGTGAACGGGCCACCGGCACAGAGGCCGGCGAAGATGGACAAGGACTCGTCCAGCTTCTGGGCCCGGGTCGCCCGCCCCTCATCCGGCTCGAAAGCCAGCCAGTTGTCGTTGAGTGCGCCCAGCCCCACGCTCAGGATCACACGCCCGTCGCTGAGCCGATCGACCGTACCGACTCGCGAGGCCAGGTCCCAGGGCCGGATGCGGGAGGCGGGCGTCAGCAGAGTCCCCAGCCGGATCCGGTGCGTGCGCACCGCCGCCGCGGCGAGAGTGACCCAGGCGTCAACCCCATACACCGCCTCGTAGGTGAAAACGGCGTCCCAGCCCCGCTCCTCACCCAGGGCCGCCAGGTCGGCGAAGTCGGCGGCGTCTCCGCTCGGGACCACGAACCCGTAGCGCACGCGATTTCGCGCTCAGTAGGTCCGGACCACCCCGCGGACCGCGCCCAGCATGTCGACCTGCTCCGGCTCGATCGGCGCGTACTCGGGGTTCTCGGAGAGCAGCCGGACGTGGCCCAGCCGGCGGTCGAGGCGCTTCACGGTCGCCTCGTCCCCGACCAGAGCGACGACGATGGTCCCGTCGACAGCGTCCTGCTGTGGCTTGACGATGACCAGGTCGCCGTCCATGATCCCGGCCCCGATCATCGAGTCGCCCCGCACCCGGAGGCCGAACCAGCCCTCCTCGGCGATCTCCGGGGACAGGAGCACGTGGTCCTCGATATGCTCCTCGGCGAGGATCGGGGTACCGGCCGCCACGTTGCCGACCACGGGTACCGCCACCGCCTGACGCCGCAGGCGGGCGGTGTCGACCTCCTCCACCAGCTGCACGGTCCGCGACTTGGTGGGGTCCCGGCGGATCAGGCCCAGGCGCTCGAGCTGGTTCAGGTGGTTGTGCACGGTGGAGCTGGACGAGAGTCCGACCGCCTCGCCGATCTCGCGCACGCTGGGCGGGTAGTTGCGCTCCCTCGTCACCTCGCGGATGTAGTCGAGGATCTGCTCCTGCCGTCCGGAAACCTGTCGTTTCATCGCTCTGCGCCTCGCTTGGCCGATTCGAAATGCTGGGACGTCTCGCGGACCCGGCGGCGGTCGTCTCGAGCGGGGGGAACGTCCGCTCGCCGTCAGACCCTCTGGCTTGCGGCCAATCCTAACAAAGAAAGCGTCTGTTCGGCAAACCCCTGTTCGACCTTGACATACGAACGTCCGTTCCGTATGGTCCAGGTTGAGGAGGAGCGAACAGATGTACGCGAGAGTCAGTCCACGTCCCAGCACCGCGCGCGCTCGCCGCTTCGGCTACGAACGGATGGCGGCGCCGCGGCCACCACGACAGGTGGGGCGATGGCGGCGCCTGCTGCGCAACCTTGCCATCGGGGGCGCCGTGCTGGGGCTCCTGTTCTTGATCTTCACCAGCCGCGCGCTGGGAGCCACGCCGCCGCGACCGCCGCGGGTGGTGGTGGTCCAACCAGGGCAGACGGTGTGGTCGATCGCCGAGGCCCAGTTCCCGAACCAGGACCCCCGGCAGTCGGTCTACGAGATCGACCAGACCAACCATCTGAGCGGGGGCCTGGTGTACCCCGGGGAGCGTCTGCGCCTGCCCGCGGCCTGACCGACGCCACCCGGCCCAGGGTCCGGTAGGCTCGCCCTGATGGCTATCGAGCTCGTCGGGCGGGAGGGGTGCGGGCTGTGCGACGAGGCGCGAGCCACGCTTCGTGCGCTCGGCCTGGAATTCGAGGAGCAGGACGTCGACGACGACCCGTACCTCCACCTGGCGTTCACCGACCGGGTGCCGGTGCTGCTGGTGGACGGGCGCGTGGTGGCCGAAGGTCGCATCCACGCCGCGGCGGTGCGGCGGGCCCTCTCGCGCTGACCGCCCGGGCGGGAAAAGGAAGGGCCGCCGAGGTAGAACCCCGACGGCCCGGAGGGAGGGAGGATGTCTTGATTTGTCGGGTCTTGCCACGGAAGGCCCGTGCCGAGTCTAGCGGAGAACGAGCCCCTGCGCACAACCTGGATGTTTTGTTCCCTGGGACCGTCCGGTATAAACGAAGATGATGCCCCTCCCGCCGGTTTTCTGCTGCCCGAGGGCCCGATGAACGACGCCCCGGCCGTTGATCGCGGCCCCGCGACCGCCCATCGTCGCGCGGACCTCCGCAACGTGGCCATCATCGCGCACGTCGACCACGGGAAGACGACGCTGGTCGATGCGCTGCTGAAGCAGAGCAACACGTTCCGCGCCAACCAGGAGGTGGGCACTCTGATCCTCGACTCCAACGCGCTGGAGCGGGAGAAGGGGATCACGATCCTGGCCAAGAACACAGCGGTCCGCCACCATGAGGTGACGATCAACATCATCGACACCCCCGGACACGCGGACTTCGGCGGCGAGGTCGAACGCGTCCTCAACATGGCCGACGGCTGCCTGTTGCTGGTCGACGCCGCCGAAGGCCCGATGCCGCAGACGCACTTCGTCCTCGACAAGGCGTTCGAGGCCGGGCTCCGGCCGATCGTGGTGATCAACAAGCTGGACCGCCCCCACGCGGAGCCGGCCCGGACGCTGGACGCGATCCACGACCTCTTCCTGGAGCTGGTCCGCACCGAGGACCAGCTCGACATACCGGTCGTCTACGCGATCGCGAAGGAGGGCCGTGCCGGCTTGAGCCCGGACCGCCTGGAGGACTCCCTGGAGCCGCTCTTCACCACCATCCTCGAACGCGTGCCGCCGCCCCTCGCCCTCGACGGCCCGTTCCAGATGCTGGTCGCGAACCGGGGACATGACGACTTCACGGGGACCCTCGCCATCGGTCGGATCACCCGCGGATCGGTGGCCCCGGGCCAGGCGATCAGCGTGCTCGGGATCGAAGGCATCGAGCCCGCGCGGGTGGGTCAGGTCCTGCGTCACCAGGGCCTGGCGCGGGTCGCGGTCGACGACGCGCGGGCGGGCGACATCGTCCTGCTGACGGGGCTCGACGAGGTGGCGATCGGGGACACGCTGAGCGACCCCGAGCACCACGAGCCGCTGCCGAGGATCGAGATCGACGAGCCGACGGTGCGGATGACGTTCGGTGTCAACACCTCACCGGCGGGTGGCCGCGAGGGACGGTTCACGACCTCGCGGCAGCTGCGAGCTCGGCTGCGGCGCGAGCTGGACACGAACCTCGGGCTGCGAGTGGAGGACACGGACAGCGCCGAGCGCTGGCTGGTCAGCGGGCGCGGTGAGCTGCACCTTTCGGTCCTGATCGAGACCATGCGCCGCGAGGGGTATGAGCTCGAGGTCTCGAAGCCTGAGGCGATCGTGCGTCGCGACGCCGCCGGGCGCCTGCTGGAGCCGGTGGAGCAGGTCACGGTCGAGGTCCCGGAGGAGTACCTGGGGGCGGTCTCGGAGGCCCTGGGCGCGCGCCGCGGCGAGATGACGGCGATCGACTACGACGGACAGGGCGGGGTTCGCCTCGGCTATACGATCCCGACCCGGGGCCTGATCGGGTTCCGAAATCAGTTCCTGACCCTGACCGCGGGGACCGGGGTCATGGCTTCCTTGGCCGCCGGCCACCAGCCCTGGGCAGGCCCTCTGCGCACCCAGCGCAACGGGGCGCTGGTCGCCTCTTCCCCCGGAACCGCGCTCACCTACGGGCTCGCCAACGCGCAGGAGCGAGGAGAGACCTTCATCGAGCCCGGGGAGCAGGTCTACGAGGGGATGATCGTCGGACTTCAGCGGCGGACCGGCGACATGCAGGTCAACGTGTGCCGGGAGAAGAAGCAGTCCAACGTGCGCAGCTCGACGGCGGACATCGCGGTGCGCCTGACCCCGGCGACCCGGCTCAGCCTCGAGCAGTCGCTCGACTTCCTGGTCGACGACGAGCTGCTCGAGGTGACGCCATCCCACCTCCGTCTGCGCAAGCGGTATCTGACGGAAGTCGACCGGGCGCGGGCCCGGCGCCGCGCCATCGCCGCCGGGACCGCGCCGGCCTGAGCGGGCTCTGGAGGGGTGATCGACGCGACCACAGAGGCCCGCCGCGACCATCGAACCGGGCACTGGCGAGGTGCCTGAGGAGAGCCGTCCGCGGTCCAACGCCGGGCCTCCGGCGGCGCCCCCTCCGGCGCGGCGGACGGTCAAGGACCGCCTGAGACGCGCGCTCGTCCTGCCGCTCCTGCTGGCCATCCTGGTCCCGCTGCTGGCGACCGCCTGCGAGTCGGCGGCCCCGGCGGTCGCCGACCTGGCGCCCACCCTGAGCCTGCGGACGCTGGACGGGGCCACGGTCGCCTTTCAGGACGGAGTGCCGGTGCCCAGCTTCGCGCGCCAGTCGCGTCCGACCATCGACCTGGATGGAACCTGGAGTTGGCAGGCCCAGTCGATGGACGACTCGCTCTCCCTGGGCCTGCGTTCGCGGACGCTTCCCGTGATCGAGCGTGAGGCGGGCGGCCGCCAGCGGTCCGCGTACGACGACCAGGGTTGGACCGGGGTGACCGTGCCGGGAACGTTCAACCAGCCGCCGCAGAGCGTGATCAACGGAGGCTGGTACCGCCGCACCTTCGAGGTGCCGGCGGACTGGACCGGGGACTCCGCGACCCTCAAGCTGGGAGCCGTCAACTACGTGGCCGACCTCTGGCTGAACGGGCACTACCTCGGCTACCACGAAGGGGGCTCGACACCGTTCGCGTTCGACGTCTCCCGCTGGCTTCTCATCGGTGGTCAGAACACGCTCGCGGTGCGGGTCGACAACCCGCCGTGGGGGACCCGCGACGACATCGTGCCCTGGGGATTGGCGGACTGGTGGAACTATGGCGGCATCCTGTCCGACGTGTGGCTCGAGGCCTCGGCCCCGGTCTCTACCGTGCGGGCGGACGTCACCCCTCACCTCGACGGAGCGGACGTCGGCTACCTGATCGCGAACCAGTCCCGGCACGCCGCGGCGCCGCAGGTGACGGTCGCGATCCTGCCCGCCGCCGTGACGGCTGCCAACCTCCTGGACCCCGACGCCCTGAGCCTGGTGCCGAGCGCGGCGATCCCGATCGTGGAGCACACCCAGCAGCTGCCCTCGATCGCGGCCGGCTCCTACTACCACGGCGATGCCTCGTTCGTGCTGCGCGACGTCGACTACTGGTCCCCGTCATCGCCGGCGCTGTACGTGGTGAGCGTCACGGTGACCATCGACGGCACCCCCGTGGACCAGTGGGCGGACAGCTTCGGTCTGCGTCAGATCAAGGTCGACAGCACCCGTGCGCGCCTGCTGCTCAACGGGCAGCCGGTGGCATTCCACGGTGTGGACCTCCAGGAGCAGCAGCAGCAGCCGGCGTCCGACGGCAACCCCGACGGCGGTCCGGTGACGACGGCCCGGCAGGCTCTCGCCATCCTGCAGCAGGCGCAGGAGGTGGGCGCCGACCTGATCCGCGCCGGCCACCAGCCGCCGACCTACTGGCTGCCCCTGCTGGCCGACCGCCTGGGGGTGGCGCTGTGGGAGGAGATCCCGCTCTACCACGAGACCCCCCAGACGTTCACGATCGCGATGAACCGGGGCATACCGCAGCAGATGCTGGTCGAGATGGACCTGCGGGACATGAACCGACCCTCGGTGCTGTTCCACGGATTCAGCAACGAGTCGACGGGGACCGACGTGCGCGAGAGCGTGCTCACCACGCTGCGCAATCTCGACCGGGAGATCGACGGCACCCGTCTCACCGGGCAGGCGGCGCTCGGCTCCGACCCCACCGACCCCACGCAGTCACCCCTCGACGTCGCCGGCTTCACCTGGTATTGGGGCGTCTTCTACGGCGGTTCGCTGAATGAGCGGTTGATCGCGCGCGAGCTGGAGCGCGCGCACCGGGCCAACCCGGGGAAGCCGATCATGGTTCTGGAGTACGGGTACTGGGCCGACTCCCCAGGCGGCGAGGCCTATCAAGCCTATGTGGCCCGAACCACCTACGACGCGATGCGGCCCGCCTTCGACACGGAGCGGGATGGCTATCTCGGCGCGGCCGTCTGGTGGTCGCTCGACGACTACTGGACCGAGCGCCCCAACATCGGGGTCGAGAATTTCGGTCTCTTCCGTCCCGACGGCACGCTGCGCCCGGCCGGCGCCCTGCTCCAGCAGGCGTACCGGGCTTCGCCCGGCGGCGGCCCGGCGGTCCCGATCCAGAGCGGCGGCGTCGGCCTCCCGGCCCCGCAGGCGACGCCCCGGTGGACCGTCGCCCTCTCCGCGGGCTACGCGCTCGCCCTGCCTGGCCTGGCGGTCCTGGTGCTCATCGCGCTGCTCTGGGGGGTCGGCCGCACGCGCCGCGCGCTACGCGCCGAATGATGGGGGTGCCATGACGACGCGGGTTCGAGCGCGCCTGGTCCGGATTCCGCTGCGGGCGGCGATGCTGACGGGAGTGGTCGCGGGTCTGGTGCCGGGTCTGTTTCTGGGCTGCCTGCTGGGGGCCTTCGTGAGCTGGGCGAGCGGTGCCATCGTCTACTGGCAGCGTCAGCTGGGATTCTCGCTCGGCATCTCGCCCGAGCTGCTTCCGTTCGGTGATCAGGGCCCTCTCCTGGCCCAGCTGAGCAACGAGTGGCCACTCGTGGTGCCCGTGGCAGGGGCCTTGATGGCGATCTTCTGGGGGGTGGTGGTCTCGCTCAGCTACGGCCTGCTGGGGTCGGCGCTGAACCTGGTCGCGGGAGGCGCGGTGCTGCACCTGGAGGTCGAGCTGGACGACCCCGTCACCCCGACCGTGCCGAGCGCCGACTCTGACTCCGACGCCCGGGTCGTAGGTCGCCGTCGCGACGCTCCTTGAGTCCCGAGGTCGCCGTTCGCGGGCCCGGCCGCCTTCCACCTCCGCGGGCGCCTCGCCTCGACCGGGTCGCTCGACAGCGCTACCCCAGCAGGTCCTGCAGCCCCTCCTCGAACCGCTCCAGCGTCAGCTCCAGCGGGTCACCCCGGAAGCTGAACGCGGCCGCCCTGGCGTGACCACCGCCGCCCTGTCGCTGCGCGATCGCCGCCACGTCGACCGTGCGCCCGCGCAGGGAGACGGTGCGCTTGCTGGTGTTCACGACCGCGGTCGCGCCGGCACCGAAACGGGTCATCAGGCGCTCCGAGACCTCGGACTGGTAAGCCTCCGCGTAGCAGATCGCCCAGGTCACCCCGCGCAGGTCGCGCAGGATGGCCTGCTCGGCCTTGCGGGTCAGGTAGCTCTCGCGGCGCGACTCCTCCAGCTCCAGCACCAGGAGCTCACCGTCGGTGAACTCGACGTCGGACCGGTCGACGAACCGGGCCAGGAACCGCTGCGGCCCCAGCAGTCCGGCCAGCATCGCGAGGCGCTGCGAGCGGGGATCCTGGTGGCGCCAGAGGTCGTGGTCTTCGACCAGCGCGGCGAAGTCCGCGAACCGGTCCGGGCGTCCGAGATAGCCGTAGAGGAGTCCGGTGGCGCTGTGGGTTTCGTCGATCGTCGCCCAGGGCCGGTCGATCAGGTGATCCGAGCTCCGGTGGTGATCGAGGAGATGGAGCTCTCCTCCCGACCCGAGCCATTCCTCGATCAACGCGGCGGTGGTGCCGTCCACGCCGTGATCCGTGATCAGGATCCGGTGCCTTCCCGGCTCCGTCCGCCGCTCCGCGATCGCCGTCCGCACCCGCTCGTCGATGCTGCCGTTGTCAACCAGCAGCGCGGGAGCGGCGTTGTCGACCACCCCCTGGACCAGCACCGCGCAGCCGATCCCGTCGAGGTCGGTGTGGGTCAACAGCTGTGTGCGGCGCATCCGCTCAACGTACACGGCGCCCAACCGGCGGCTCCGCGCCGGGTCAGCTCTGGCGAGCCGGCGCGGCCTCGGGCCGTACCGCGGGCCGCTCGCCGCGGGCTCGCGGGCGCCGCACCTTGACGTAGTTCGCGACGTAGTAGGACCCGATCACGAAGGCCGCGGAGAGGGCGATCGCGACCAGCGTCTCCCAGTTGGCGAAGAGCGAGAACCAGGTACCCATCCAGTCCGGGAACTGGATCCCGAGCGGGAGTGCCGTGGTCGACATCCAGCCGGCCAGCTGCAGCTCGTTGATCTCCTCACCGACCATGACCAGCAGCACCGCACCCAGCATCACGCCGGTCAGCGTCAGCATCCGCTTGTACGGGAGCCGGCGGTGGACGACGAACGTCAGGATGCCGACGGTGACGGTCAGGTAGAGCCCGACCAGGACGCCCAGGAGGACGGTCCCGGCGCTCGACTGGAGCCGCAGCGTCTGCAGGAAGAGCACCACCTCGAATCCCTCGCGGTAGACCGACGCGAAGCCGACCAGGCCCAGGCCCAGAAGCAGGCGCTGGCGGGGGGAACCGGGGAGAGACAGCCTGCGCTTGGCGCGGTTCTGCGTCTGGATCCAGCCCGTCCAGTAGAACTTGTGGAAGAACCAGTTCATCACCACCAGCAGGACGATCACCGCGACCAGCCCGGTTGCGGCCTGGATCTGCAGCTCGGGCGCGTCGACCGCGTTGAGGATGGCGACCACGATGAACCAGCTGGCGATCGCGGCCGCGAACCCGAGCAGGCCGCCGGAGGCCACCGGGCGCCGCTGGCCCGCGTTGGCGCCCACCATGCTGGCGGTGATGGCGGCGAGCACCAGGATCGTCTCCAGACCCTCGCGGAAGACGAGGATCCCGGCGCCGATGACGACCGCGCCGCGCGACATCCGGTGGGCCTCACCCGGGATCGTCGGGTCCGGGTTGCCGGCGAAGGCGACCCCAGCCCAGATCAGGCCGGTCAGCACGAGCAGCGCCGATCCGCCCAGCGAGGCCAGGCCTATGCTCCGCCAGACTGGTCGGGTCGCGGTCCCTGCCGTACCTTCCGTCATCGACACCTCAAGTTCCTCGCGTCCGCCCGGGGCACCGCCCCGACTCCGTGTAGCTTACGGTAATCGAGGAGTTAGGTGCGGCTAACGAAGCACTCCACGGACTCCGATCGGCCGGCGAGAGACCTCCAGGCCCCGGGTGGTGCAACCGGAAGCGGTGCGGCCGGTGTTGAGGGGGTGTGGCACTGGCGATGACCGAGCCCGCGCGGCCACCGGCCGAGGTCGATCTGGCGGGCCGCCTGGCTGCCGACCTGGAGGCGACGTTCGAAGAGCTCGTCGTGACGCACCAGGACCGCGTCTACGCGTTCCTGCTGGGCATGACGCGAGATGGGGGACAGGCCGAGGACCTGGCGCAGGAGACGTTCTGGAAGGCCTACCGGGCGCTTCGCGGGTACCCGCCGTCACGCGTGGCGGAGCTCAGGGTCGGGCCCTGGCTGCGCCGGATCGCGCTCAACACGCAGCGCAACGCGGTTCGGGGACGACGGGCTGGTGCAGGCCCTGGTGCCGGACCCGCCGCAGCAGTCGGATCCCAGCCCGGACGGGGACCCGGAATTCCAGGCGCTCCGCCACCGCGAGCAGGAGCGGCTGCTGCGAGCGCTGGCCACGGTCTCCCCGCCGGCGCGAGCGGCGATCCTGCTCCACCACGCGGAGGATCTGCCGGTCGAGGAGGTGGCGGAGATCCTCCGCCTCCCCGAAGGCACCGTGAAGTCACATGTCCACCGCGGCCTGACCCGTCTGCGCCGAGCTCTGGACGAGGAGGAGACTCAGCCATGACCGATCTCGACCCGGCCCTGGAGCGGCTCGCCGTCCTGGGGCGCACCCCGGCCCCTGAAGGGCTGCTGACGCGGGTGCTGATCAGCACCGGCACCGGCTACTGGTACGCGCAGGCGCCGAGCCCGCTGGGCCCGGTGCTGGTGGGTCACGGTCCTCACGGGATCGCCGCCGTCCGCCTGGCCGCCGACGGGGCCGGCGCGTTCGAGGCCTGGTTCCGAGCCGAGCAGGGCGTCGTCATCCGGCCCGAGCCGAGGCTGCCGGACGAGGTCCTGGCGTCGTTCGAGGCCCGTCTGGCCGGCCAGCGCCGCACGATCCACCTGGACCTCGGGGGACGAACGCCGTTCCAGCAATCGGTCCTGCACGCGGCCGTGACGATCCCGCGCGGCCAGGTCAGGAGCTATGCCTGGGTCGCCCGCGAGATCGGACACCCGGCGGCGGTCCGGGCGGTGGGTACCGCCTTGGCGCACAACCCGGTCCCGCTCGCGGTCCCCTGTCACCGCGTCGTCACCTCCGACCTTCACCTCGGCCGCTACAGCTGCGGCGGCCCCGAGCAGAAGCGTCGAGCGCTCGCGTACGAGGGACTCGACGTGGACCGGCTGGAGCGCCTGGCCGGGGCCGGCGTGCGCTTTTTGGGGAGTGACTCCACCCACGTCTTCTGCACGCCTGCCTGCGCCGACGCGGTTCGTATCAGGCCCCGTCACGAGGTGAGCTTTCGCTCCGCCGCCGAGGCGTTGGCGGCCGGCTACCACCCCTGCGACCACTGCCGGCCGGTGGTCGCGGCCGCCGCCTGACCGCCCGGGTTCAGGGAGCGGCGGCGTCGATCGACGGCGGTTCGCTGTCCCCCTCGGCCAGCGTCCTGCGCGTCGCGCTCGCGGTCCGCAGCGGGATCTCGGGCATCACCAGGGCGAGGATGAAGGCGACCCCGAGGACGGGGGCGAGATACAGGAAGAGCGGGGTGAGCGCATTCGCGTAGGCGTGGACGAACGCCGTCTCCAGCGGCGCCGGCAGCCCGTGCACCAGTGCCGGGGTGAGCCCGCTGGTGTCCGGCACGTGGAAGGTCACGGTGTGCGGCACGTCCGCCTTGATGTCGGCGGTCAGCCGGCTGGCGAACAGAGAGCCGACGACGGCACCGCCGATCGCCTGACCGATCTGGCGGAAGTAGTTGGACGTCGACGTCGCCGTCCCCAGATCACGGATCGGCGCCGCGTTCTGAGCGGCCAGCGTGAGCACGTTCATCAGGAGGCCGATGCCGCCCCCGAAGATGAACATGAAGACGCCGTTCTCGAGGAAGCCGGTGTTCTCGTTCATCTGCGAGAGCAGCACCATCCCGAACGTGGCGATCGCCGACCCCGCGACGGCGAAGATCTTGTAGCGGCCGATCGAGGAGATCACCGCCCCGGCGCCGACCGAGGTGATCATCATGCCGACCACCAGAGGCAGCAGGAGCAGGCCGGACACGGTGGCGGAGACGCCCTTCACCATCTGCATGAACGTCGGCAGGTAGGCGAGGGCACCGAACATGGCGAAGCCGGTGAGAAGTCCGATCGCGACCACGATGCTGAAGGTGGGGGAGCGGAACAGCCGGAGCGGCATGATCGGCTCCGGGGACCGCTGCTCGACGACGACGAACAGGCCGGCGGCGACGACGACGCCGAGGGCGAGCAGCGCGACCTGCCAGGACCCCCACGCGTACTTGGTTCCCGCCCAGCTGGTGAGGAAGACGAGCAGTGCGGAGGCGCTGGCGATCAGGAACGTGCCCACGACGTCGAGCCGCGGGGCACCGCCCCGGCGGGGATTGCTGCTCAGGGCGGTGGAGACGACCGCCAGCGCGGCGATGCCGATCGGCACGTTGACGTAGAAGCACCAACGCCAGCTGGCCGCGTCGGTGAAGAAGCCGCCCACCAGGGGGCCGAGGAAGGTGCCGATCCCGAGCACACCCATCATCGGCCCCATGTAGCGGCCCCGCTCACGGGGCGAGACGATGTCACCCAGGACCGCTTGCGCGGAGATCATGAGGCCGCCGCCGCCGACGCCCTGGAGGGAGCGGAACGCGATCAGCTGGCCCATGTTCTGGCTGATCCCGCTGAGGATCGACCCCAGCACGAAGACCGAGATCGCGAACAGGAAGAGGCCCTTGCGCCCGATCAGGTCGCCGAGCTTCCCGTAGATCGGGACCACGATCGTCGAGGTCAGCAGATAGCCGGTGATCACCCACTGCATCTGCTGCAGCCCGTGCAGGTCCCCGACGATGGTGGGCAGCGCCGGGCTCACGATCGACTGGTCGAGGACGGCCATCAGCATGGCGAGCATCAGCGCGCCAAAGATCAGGTTGATGCGTCCCCGCGTCAGCTCCGCGCCGGCCTCAGGGAGCGGTAGAGCTTGGCCGGATGCCATTCGTTTCGCGCCTCCTCTGCCTTCTAGTGTCCCGGTATGCGGGGGCCGTTTGCCGGGAACCGGCGCTCTTTGTGGCGCCGACGCTGGTCGTTCGCCGGCAAAGGGCCCCGGCCGGTGGGGAGGGGTAGGGTTTGATCGGTATGGATATCGGCACCTTCGGAATCTGGAGCGGCCTGCTCCGCAGCGCGCCGGAAGCGGACGCGGTGCGGGCGGCGAGACAGATCGAGGCGCTCGGGTTCACGACCGCCTGGCTGCCGAGCGGGGAATCCGGCCAGCTGGAGCGCGTCCGGGCGCTGGTCGGCGGCACCACGACGCTGCGGGTCGCGACCGGGATCCTCAACGTCTACCGCGAGACCGACCCCGACCGGACAGCGGAGGTGTTCGACGAGATCGACCGCGGGCACCCGGGGCGCTTCCTGCTCGGCCTCGGCGTGGGTCATCCGCAGGCGCTGGCACCCGGCCAGTACGGGCCGCCGCTCGAGACCATGCGGCGCTACCTGGACGGCCTCGACCGGGCGGCTCACCCGGTGCCGCTTACCCGGCGAGCGCTGGCCGCGCTCCGGCCGGGGATGCTCCGGTTGTCCCGCGATCGGTCGATGGGCGCGCACCCCTACCTCACGACCCCCGAGCACACGGCGCGCGCCCGCGAGATCCTGGGACCCCAGGCGCTGCTGGCCCCCGAGCAGGGAGTCGTGCTGGAGACGGACCCGGTGCGCGCGCGGACGATCGCCCGTGCGAACCTCGAGCGCTACCTCCGGCTGACGAACTACCTGGCCAGCTTCAAGTGGCTCGGCTTCGAGGACGGTGACTTCGCCGGCGGGGGCAGCGACCGGCTGATCGACGCGCTGGTGGCCTGGGGCGATGTCGACACCGTCGCCGAGGGGGTTCGCCGGCATCTCGACGCCGGCGCCTCCCACGTCACCATCCAGGTCCTCACCGACGCCGCGCAGGTGTTCCCGGTCGCGGAGTGGGGGGTGCTCGCGAAGGCCCTGCTGGACTAGGCGCCCCCAGGGGCGATTGGTGCACCAATCGCCCTGTTGGGGGGAGCGAGATGGGCTATTGGTGCACCAACGACCTATTGTTCAGCGCCGGGTGGGGGGTTGCGGCTGCACCACCGACGGCCGCTCCGGAAGCTGGGGCGAGGCGGGGGCGACGCCGTTGCTCCCCCGCGTGTCAACGCCCTCCTGGATGTTTTCGCGGACCGACTTGTAGACCGCCACGCCCTGACTGACCAGCGAGGCGACCATGTCGGTCAGGCCCTCCGATCCGTTGAGCACCGTCAGGTTCGACCCGGACAGTCCCTGGGCGGCCTTCTCCACGATGGAAGGCAGCTGCTGGATCAAAGCCTGGTCGAGCGTCACCCGGTTGCTGGAGGCGGCGGCGGCGGCTCTGACCTCGGTCGCCTTGGCATCCGCCTCGGCGAGGATCTGGGTCCTCTGGGCGTCCGCCTGCGCGGGCTTGATCACCTCGGAGACCAGCTGCTGCTGGCGGAGCTCGGCCTGGCGCTGAGCGAGGGCGGTCTGCTCACGGATGACGTCCTGCTGCGCCTGGGCCATGGCCAGGGGGCCCGCCTGCGCCGCCTTCTGCTGCGCGGCCTGAGTCTCGGCCTCGAAGCCGGCCTGCGCGATCGAGGTGTCGCGCTGGTACTGCGCCTGCTGCCGCTGCGATTCCTGCTGCGCCTTGGCGGCGTTCTGAGCCGCTTGTGCCTGCGCGATCTGCGCCTGCTGCTGGATGGCGGCGTTGTGCGGTGCCGCGAACGCCCGGACGTAGCCCAGGTTGCCGTCATCGATGGACTGGATCTGCAGCGCGTCGACGATGAGCCCCATCCGCGCCATCTCTTCCTTGGACGCGTCGAGCACCGTGGTCGCCAGTGTCTGGCGCTGGGTGATGATCTCCTCCACGGTCATCGACCCGATGATCGAGCGCAGGTGGCCGGCGAAGATCCGGCCGGTCAAAGCGGGCATCTGGCCCTGGTCCGAGAGGAAACGCTGGGCCGCGTTGACGATGCTCGCCTGGTCGTTTCCGACCTTCGCCGCGATCACCGCCTTGACCAGCAGCTGGATGCCCTGCCGGGTGACGCAGGGCTCGTTCACCTCGGCTTCGAACATGGCCAGGGTGAGGAAGTTGGCGCGGCGGAAGCCCGGGAGCACGAAGGCGCCGTGCCCGGTCACCACCCGGAACGGCGCGGTGCTGGAGACGCGCCCCCCGGATACCAGCATCGCCTTGTCGGGCGCGGGAACGCGATAGCCGAACATCACAAACCTCTCTTCTATTGGGCGGGCTCGGCCCAATCGGCCTCGTCCCAGGGTGCGACGTAGACCGTGCGGGGGCCCAGGCTCTGGACGCACAGAACGGAGACGCCTCTGCCGATCGGGTGCGCGGATCGGGCGATGAAGACCTCGGATCCGCCACGGATCTGGACTTCGACCTCGCCGGGGCCCTCGTCACCCCGCGACGCCGTCACCATGACCCCCTGGAGCCCGACCGGCGATTGACCGGCTCCGGTTTCGTCCTCGGGCCATGAAGCCATGACCGAGACCCTACGTCTGTTGGGTCCGGTTGGCGGCAGTTCAAGCGCCGGCAGCTCGAGCACGTTCATCAACACAACGCGCGGCGGCACGGGACGGGTCGGTTGCGCGTCGTCAGAACGTTGCATTCCCTCGGTGGGGCAGCGTCAACCACAGATTTGCGTCGAAACGTGCGCGACGGGAAATTTTGCTCATTGCGCACATTTGGTGTAGCGTGTGGATCGTGGCCGGTGGGTTGCGGGAGCGGAAGAAGCAGGCACTGCGGGACCAGCTGAGCCTGGCCGCGGTCCGGCTGGCGAGAGAGCGGGGCCTCGCCGCCGTGCGCGTGGAGGACATCGTGGACGCGGTCGGGGTGTCCAGGCGCACGTTCAACAACTACTTCTCCAGCAAGTACGACGCGATCGTCGACCGCCACCTGGCTCGCGTGCACGAAGCCGCGCAGGCGCTGCGTGGGCGGCCAGCGGAAGAGCCGCTCTGGGACGCGCTGGCGGCCGTCGTCATCGCTCCTTTCGAGGGGTCGGGAGCGTCGAGAGCGCCGGCGCCGCGCGACTACCGCGAACCCATGCTCAGCGTCCTGGCCGACCCGGTGCTGGAGGCGGCGATCCTGCAGGCCTCGGTGAGGGCGCAGAGCGAGCTCGCCCGGGCCGTCGCCGACCGCACCGGGACCGACGCGGATCGTGACCTGTTCCCGATCCTGGTCGCGGGGGCGGCGCTCAGCGCCCAGCAGGCGGCGATCGATCTCTGGCTCCGCGCCGATCCCGCGGTGGACCTCCTGACGCTGCTCCGGAGCGCCTTCACCCAGGTGGCGCGCGGTCTCGATTCACCACATCCCAGGGAGGACTCTCGATGAACGACGTCGCCGTCGTCGGCGCCGGTCCGGTGGGCCTGATGCTGGCCTGCGAGCTCCGTCTGGCCGGCGTCCAGCCGCTGGTGCTGGAGCGGCTGCCGGAGCGCCTCACCACGCCCAAGGCCAACGGCCTCGCGGGCCAGGTCGTTCGTTTCCTGGACCACCGCGACCTCTACCGCCGTCTGGGTGGTCGGGACGGGCCACCGCAACCGGTCCCCGGCTACTTCTTCGGAGCCGTCACGCTGCCCCTCGCGAAGCTCGGCGACCGCAATCCGATGTACACGCTCGCCATCCCGCAGCGGGACCTCGAGCGGCACCTCGCGGAACGGGCCGAGGAGCTCGGCGTCGAGGTGCGTCGCGGGGAGGAGGTGACCTCCTTCACCCAGGACGAGGACGGGGTGACGCTGCAGGTCGCCGCCGGTGGCCGGAGCCACCCGGTGCGCGCGCTCTACCTGGTGGGCGCGGACGGTGGCCACAGCACCATCCGCCACCAGGCCGGCATCGCGTTCCCCGGCGTCTCGACGGACGACCTGGTCTCCCGCACGGCGACGATCTCTCCGGTGTCGGCGGAGGCACTGAGGGCGGCCGTCCCCGCCGTGAGCGGGCTCGGCGCGGGCTTTCACCGAACCGAGACGGGAGTCTTCGTGCTCGCCGCCCTGGTGCCGGGCAGGCCCCTCGTGAACACGCTCGAGTGGGAGGACCGACCCGGCGGCGACTGGCCGGGCGCCGGTGCGCCGATGACGCTCGACGAGATGCGCGGGAGCATCCGCCGAGTCCTCGGCGTCGACGTCGACCTGGAACCGGCATCCGACGGACCGGCCCTGCTGCGCCGGCTGGTCGGTCGCAACACTCGACTCGCGGAGCGATACCGCGAGGGCCGCGTCTTCCTGGCCGGCGACGCCGCCCACGTGCACTCCGCCTCCGGCGGTCCCGGCCTCAACCTGGGTCTCCAGGACGCGGCCAACCTGGGCTGGAAGCTCGCGGCGGCGGTCCGGGGCTGGGCCCCCGAGGACCTCCTCGAGAGCTACGAGACCGAGCGCCGCGCGCTCGGGGCCCGGGTCTTCATGCAGACCCAGGCGCAGACCGCGCTGATGGCGCCCGGGGGCGACGTCACCGCGCTCCGGCAGCTGTTCGCGGATCTGCTGGAGCGGCGCGAGAACCTGCAGGAGATAGCGGATTTGATGGCCGGCTGCGACGTCCGCTACGACATGGGGGAGCGCTCGCCCGAGCCGGCCACCGGCTGGTTCGCCCCTCCGGTCCGGCTGGGCACCGGCGGCCGGCTCGCCGACCTCCTGCACGACGGCCGTCCCGCGCTCGTCGACTTCGAGCCCCGACCAGACGCTCCGGCGCGCGGTCGAGCCGTGGTCCGACCGGGTCGCCTATCGGGCTGCGCCGGCTCCCGAGCCGCCCGCGGCTGCGCTGCTGATACGTCCCGACGGGTACGTCGCCTGGACGCGCCCACCAGCCGGCGGCCCCGCGGTGACCGACGACCTGGAGCAGGCGCTCTGCCGATGGTTCGGCGGCGGCGCCTGACGTCGCTCCCAAGGTGGAACCCCGGCTCCCGCTCCAGCGGGGCAGGAGCCCTCTCCCGGCACGATGCTTTTGATAATGACCCTTTACAGGAGCATCGTCGTTCTGCCGGAGGCGGAGAGGCGTCTCGGCCCGGCCTGAGACCTCAGGCGCTCCTCGCCAGCGGCGCCGGACCGGCTCCGAGCAGCGCCGCCTCGGAGTAGCCGTCCAGACCGCGGAGCATCAGCAGGAGCGGCACCGCCGCATCCTCGAACTCGATCCGGGCCCGGTCCAGGTCCGCGCCGGGCTGAGTCAGCGTCGCGGTGGCGGCCTCCAGCGCGACGATGCGGCGTACGACCTGACGCTCCGCCGTGGCACCCGGCGCCACCGACGGCTCCGCCGCCAGCTCCGCGAGCCAGCCGCGCCGGATGTTGCGGGCCTGCTCCAGCAGCTTCCGGACCGCGGCTTCGCGCTGGGCTCGATCGAACGGCCGATCCCGCAGGCGTGCGACCTCGGCCGCGTGCATCCGCACCAGCCGCAGTACCCGCATCTGCGTCATCAGGGTCCGCATGCCTCTATTCTAACAAACAGGTGTTCGATGTGCCGTCTTTTCCACAGGCACCGGGGGGCCGCGGAGACCCACGCAAAAGGAGGGGAATCCCCGACCGAAAACAGGGACACCCCCGATGTCGGTGGAGATGGGTGGCGCCAGAATCGAGACGACGAGTCAGATCGGCGACCAGGCCTCAGGAGATACGTTCGATGGCGACCGAGCAACTGTCCGGCATTTCTGAATCACCGGCCCCCCGGACCGCACTCCCCGGGTGGATCTGGACCGGTTCCATCGCCGCGATACCCGCCGAGCATCTCCGGTCCGCCGCGGACCTCCCCTCGAGCCAGGCGGTGGACGTGCGTGGCATCGTGGCGGGTCTCGGTGCCCTGCTCGACGCGATGGCCGCGACCGCTCCCGACGCCTGAGCTCGGGACACCCCTCCGCCCTCGGGCAGGCGGTTCGCCCTCCTGAGCCGCCGGCCCGACACGCGGGGCTCGCCGGAGCCTAGGCTGCGACGCCGTGGAACCATCCAGCCTGCGCGCGACGTACCTGAGCGGACCCACCGTCTACCTGCGCGCGCCGGTCGAAAGCGACAAGGAGCACGCCGCGGCCTGGCTCGACGACACGTTTCCGATCAACACCCCGGCCGCGGAGCAGATCCTGAAGGACGATCACCGGAGGCCTTTCTGGGACCGGTCCAACCTGCGCCTGGTGATCGTGAGGCGCGACGGCGATGCGGTCGTCGGCGGGCTCCGGGTCTCCTGGGGCTCGGAGGCCCGGCGGTGTCAGCTGGAATTCTCGATGGCCCGCTCGGAGCCGGACGCCGATGCCCTCCGCGGCGCGGCGCTGCGGATCGCCGTCCGCTGGCTGCGCGACGAATTCGAGGCGATGGTCGTGGGTGCCACGCTCGGCGCCGACCAGGTGGAGACGGTGCAGGCTGCTGAGGAGGTCGGGATGGAGCACCACGGGACCCTGCGGGAGTGGTTCACGCGACCCGGAGCCCGGGTGGACGCCCTGGTCTACGAAGCTCTGAATCCCGGTTGGGTGGTGCGGGATGCGTAACGCGGTCCTGGTCGGTGAGCGCCTCTACCTGCGTGCGCTGGAACCCTCCGACGCGGAGCCGATGGCACGCCTCGACGCGGTCGAGGAGGACACGTTCATGTACCGCCAGCGCGTCCCGACCAGCCCGCTCGAGCACCTGGCTCAGATCCAGGACGACTACAAAGCGCGACCGCCGAGCTTCTTCGTGTTCGCGGTGTGCCTGCGCCAGGACGACACCCTGATCGGGGCGGTCGGGGCCGGGGGGATCGATTGGGTGCACCGCAACGGCGAGACCTTCAGCTGGCTGGGTCCGGCGGACATCCGTGGCCAGGGGTATGGCACCGAGGCCAAGCACCTGCTGCTCGGCTACTGCTTCGACCGGCTCGGCCTCCACGTCCTGCGCTCCGAGGTGGCGGAGACCAACACCCGCTCGGCCTCCGCGCTCCTGAAGCAGGGCTACCGCCGCGCCGGCCTGCGCAAGTGGGAGGACGTGAAGGGCGGTCGCTTCATCGATCAGCACCTGTTCGACGTCACGCGGGAGGACTGGGTGCAGGCCCATGAAGTCTGGGCTGCAGCGCGTCGCGCCACCTGACCTATCTCCCGTTTCGCACGGGCGGGATCTGATCGCCACTCGGGTGCGAAACCGTTCCGTGCGAAACGGGGCCTAATCCGGCCGTTAGCGCAACCCGGCGAAGAGGTCCGTCTCGGGGAGCGCCGCCGGCACCGTCGTGCCCGCCAGCGTGAACTCCTCGTTCGGCGCCAGCTGCTGCTGGAGATCCATCGGCACCTTGAACCAGCGACCTTCGGGGTCGACCTGGGTCTCATGCGCCTTCAGGGCCGCGTCGCGGATCGGGAAGTACTCGGCGCAGTCGATGTCGGTGGTGGTCGGCGGGCGGAGCCGCACCGGCAGCTTGGCGATCCAGTCCAGCATCTCCTGAAACGGCGACTCGAGGCCGCGGTCGAGCATCGCCTGGTGGATCTTGACCAGGTTCCCCCACCTTCCGCTGTTGAAGTAGAGCTTCGACACCTGCCACGGTTCCCCGGTGGCGGGGAATCGTTCGGCGTCGGCGGCCGCGGTGACCGCCGCCATCGAGACCTGGTGCGTCATCAGGTGATCCGGATGGGGGTAGCCGCCGCTCTCGTCGTACGTCGTCATCACCTGCGGCCGGAAGTCCCGGACGACCCGGACCAGCGCCTCGGTCGTCACCTCGAGTGGCTGGAGCGCGAACGAGCCCTCGGCCGCCGGCTCCGGTCCCTCGCGGGAGAAGCCCGAATCGACGAACCCGAGCCAGCGATGCTCCACCCCGAGGATCGCCGCCGCCCGCTCCATCTCACGCCGCCGTATCTCGCCCATGTTGGCGGCCAGCCTTTCGTCCCCTTCCAGCGCCGGGTTCAGGATGCTTCCGCGCTCGCCGCCGGTGCAGGTGACGACCATCACGCGGGCGCCTTCGCGCGCGTACTTCACCATCGTCGCCGCGCCCTTGCTCGATTCGTCGTCGGGGTGCGCGTGGACGCAGAGGAGGCGGAGCCCGCGGGAATCGCTCACGAGGCGCCTCGGGGCTCGGCCGGCGCCAGGGTGGCGAGGGTCGAGATCATTCGCATACCTCTATCGTGCCAATTGCGACCTCCCGGTTGCGTCGGTCCTCCGACCGAGTCGCCGCGCGGGTCTGAAAGGGGGTTGCGCGGGGCCCGCGACCGATTCACAATGGAACGTATGTTCGCACCCACCCCCGAATCCCTCTCTTCGCTGTTCCTGGACCGCGCCAACGCGGGTGACGTGGAGGGCGTGGTCGACCTCTACGAGCCGGGCGCGGTGGTGGCTTTTCCCAGCGGTTTGCGGGCGGTCGGGCACGAGCAGATCCGGCGCGCCTACGCCGACCTCCTGGCCGTGCAGCCGCGATTCTCGCCCGGAGTGGCGCGACCGACGTTGATCGCGGGGGATGTCGCGCTCACGGCGACCGTCCTGCCCACCGGGACCGCGGCGGAGATCGCCCGGCGGCAGCCCGACGGGACCTGGCGCTGGGTCGTCGACGATCCCGCGATCGCCTATTGAGGGGGGAGTTGGTGCACCAATCGCCCTGTCTCGACGCCTGGAGCAGGGAGTTGGTGCACCAATCGACTATTCGTCCGGCAGGCGGATCGGGGAGGTCGGCGGTCCCTCACGAAGCAGCACGGTCAGGCGGTCCACCAGCGGTACCGGGTAGAGCTGGTCATCCGTCGTGCGAAGCTCGTCCAGGGTCCACCAGCGGGCGGCCATGATGGACTCGCGCTCCACCTGATCCTGCCCGCTGCGGTCGACGGCCGTCTCCCGGGTGCGGACCACGTAGAACGTGTTCGCCTGGTCGATCGCGCGTCCGTTGAAGACGAAGCGGTTGCGGAGCAGCCAGACCGCCGGTCCGACGGAGACCTCCCGGATGCCGACCTCCTCCGTTATCTCGCGCCGCAGCGCCGCCTCCGCCGGCTCATCAGGATCGAGCCCGCCGCCGACGGTGAACCAGAAGACGCCCCGCTCGAGACGCGAGGGGTCGCGCCCGCACAGCAGCAGCAGGCGGTCGGCGGGGTCGAGCAGCAGCGCCCGGACGGCCGTCCGGGGACCGGATGGCGTCACGCAGCCGCCAGCGCCGCCCGGATGGCGCGGGCCAGCTGCGCCGCGGCCGCGCCCGGCGACTCCGCGTAGAGCACCGACCTGCTGGCGGAGATCAAGCACGAGGCGGGATCGCTCGACAGCGCCGCCCGGACCGAAGCCTCCAGATCGCCCCCCTGGGCGCCGACACCGGGGATCAGGAACGGGAGGTCGGTGTCGCGGCGCACGTCCGCGATCTCGGCCGGGGCCGTCGCCCCCATCACCAGGCCGACGTTCCCCGCGTCGTTCACCTCCGCCGCCAGCTCTGCCAGGCGGCGGTAGAGCGGGGCGCCGTCCACGTCGCGGTGCTGGAGGTCCGATGCCCCCGGGTTGGAGCTGCGGCAGACGACGTAGACCCCCCGGTCGGGGTATCGGGTCAGCTCCCTCAGCGAATCCGCGCCGTGGTACCCCTGGCACGTGATCGCGTCCATGCCCAGCGCTCCGAACGCGGCCTCGGCGTAGCGCGCCATCGTGTTGGGCACGTCCGAACGTTTGGCGTCGTACAGGAACGGAACCTCCGGCGGCGTTTCCTCCCGCAGGCGCCGGAGGGCCGCCACGCCGTCAGGCCCGTACTGCTCCCAGAACGCGGCGTTGGGCTTGTAGCAGCAGGCGTGATCGATCGTCTCCCGGATCACCCGGGTGCAGTGCCGGTAGGCGCCGTCGGCGCCGCCCGGGATTCGGTCCTGGTCCGGGTCGAGGCCGACGCAGAGGTGCGAGCCGGTGCGCGCGACGCCCTCCCGCAACCGCTCGAAGAAGGTCACCCTACTTCGCCAGCGGGATCGCGGCGTACTTGCCCGCCAGGCGCTCGCGCGTGCGGCGTCCGCGCTCCGCGAGACGGCAGTAGGAGCAGATCCTGCCGGTCGCCGGCTGGCCGCAGCGCTCGCATGGGTGCAGCTCGGTGGCGGGATCGAACGCGCCCTGCGCGACCGCGCTGCGCCCGCCCTTCAGGTAGCCGACCAGGAAGCGGTGCTTGGCGCCCGGCTGCTGCTCCTCGAGACCGTTGAGCAGGTCCTTGTACGCCAGGGACTTGGCTCCCTTGGCCATCGGGCATTCTTCGAGGATGTAGTCGATCCGCGAGATCACGCTGTAGGCGGCGGTCTCCCGCTCCGAGAGCCGGTAGAGCGGCTTCACCTTGCGCACCAGGCCCGGATGGGTGCTCTCCAGCACCGGCCCCTGCCGGCCCAGGTAGTCGACGTTCCAGTGGACGATGTTCCCGAACAGGGTCGCCGCCTCGTCGTCGAGGTTGTGGCCGGTGGCGACCACGTCGTAGCCGAGGTCGCCCGCGAGCTTGTTGAAGTGGTACCGCTTGACGGCGCCACACGCGGCGCAGGGCTTGTGACTCCGGGCATCCCGGAGGTCCGGCACGTCGAACCCCTGGTCGGCCTCGAGATCCACCTGGTGAAGCTTCAGTCCATGCCGCGCGGCGAACGCCTCCGACTTCTCCTGGGATCGCTTCGAATAGGCGCCGATGCCGAGCCGGATGTACATCCCGTCAGCGTGGTAGCCGAGGGTGGTCAGCGCGTGCCAGAGCGCGAGGCTGTCCTTGCCGCCGGAGACCGCGACCAGGAGCCTGTCGGCGTGGCGGAACATGCGGTCGTGGTCGATGCGCTCCTGGACCTGCTTGCGGAACCAGTCCGGATAGCAGGCGGCGCAGAAGGCGATGCGGCTGCGCCGGATCTCGACGTTCGCCGGCTTACGGCAGGTGTGACAGTACATCGCCACCCCCTGAGATGACCGGAAGCACGTCCACCCGATCGTCGTCCTTGAGGCGGGTGTCTCCGGTCAGGATGTCCTCGCCCCGGACCACCAGATGGGCGTCCTGATGCAGCCCGAGCCGGCGCAGCGTCTGGGCGACGGTTCCCGCCTCGACCTCACGCACGGCGCGGTCGGGGAGGATCGTGACCGTGACCATGCCCTCCATTATCTGAGGCCCGGGCGATGCCTGCCGCACCCGGGAACGGCCCCGTTGGTGCACCAGCGGGGCTTATCCGCGCCGGGAAGGCCCCGGTGGTGCACCAGCGGGGGTCAACGCGGGCCCAGCCCCCTCCGCCCGTCCAGCAGTTCCCGCGCGATGTCCAGGTGCCCGGCGTGGCGAGACGTCTCCTCGATCAGATGGAGCAGGATCCAGCGCAGGTCGGTCGCCCCCTCCGGACCGAGCCACGGCGGCCGGAACCGGGGCGCGGTCCCCAGCGGCAGGTCCCGGATCAGGGCGTCGTTGTCGGCGCAGACCTGCCGGTACTCGTCGATCACCTCGGAGGCGGGCCGGTCGGTGACGAAAGGACCCCACTCGGGGACCTCGCCGGATTCGCTCGGAGGCTCGGGTTCGCGCCTTCCGGGCAGGACCACCTGGATCCAGAAATACTCGGCGCCGGTGAGGTGCTCGACCAGGCCGAGCGGGGTCCACCGCGAGGGCACCACCGAGGTGCGCAGCAAGGGCTCCTCGAGTCCGTCCACGATGGCGAGCACGCTCTCCCGCTGCGCGGAGAGGAACTCGTGCAAGGCATGCCGTTCGGGGTCGGTGTCGTAGCCACGATCGTCAGGTGACATCGGAAGACAAGACGCCGAGCGGCCCCCATACTCATCGCCGGTGACAGATCTTTTTGCGCCCGTCAGCGGCACGGCATCCGACGCCGCCGGCTTCGAGCAGCTGGCGGAGCCGCTGCGGCCGGAGCTGCGCGCGCACTGCTACCGGATGCTGGGATCCGTCCACGACGCGGAGGATGCGGTCCAGGACACCATGCTCCGGGCCTGGCGCGGTCGGGAGGGCTTCGCGGGACGCGGCTCGTGGCGCTCCTGGCTGTACACGGTCGCGACCCGCACCTGTCTGGACGCCATCGAGACCCGCGCGCGACACCTGCTGCCGGCCGACCTGCGACCTCCCAGCAACCACGCGGTGCCCGGCGACGCCCCCCTGGAGGGGCTGGCGTGGCTCGCTCCCTACCCGGACACCGACGTCGTCGCCGGCAGCCTCGGCCCGGAAGCGCACTACGAGCAGCGGGAGGCGATCGAGCTCGCGTTCGTCGCCGCCCTGCAGCACCTGACGGGGAACCAGCGGGCGGCGCTGCTCCTGTTCGAGGTGGTCGGTCTTTCGGCAGCGGAGATCGCACAGATGCTGGGCACCTCGGTCGCGAGCGTCAACAGCGCGCTGGAGCGGGCGCGGAAGACGGTTGTCGAGCGCGTTCCGGAGCGATCGCAGCAGCAGACGCTGCGCCGGCTCGGAGACGCCCGCCTCGGCGAGGTGGTGGACCGGTACTGCGCCGCACTGGAGCAGGGTGACGCCCCCCTGCTGGTCTCGCTGCTGACCGAAGACGCGACCTGGTCGATGCCGCCGCTCCCGCACTGGTACCGCGGCCGGGCGGCGGTGATGGACTTCGCGGTGCAGGTGCCCCTCGGGAGCTGCGGGGCGTGGCGCCATCTTGCGATCGGTGCCAACGGCCAGGCCGCCGCCGCCTCCTACCTGCGCCCGGAGCCCACCCAGCCCTACCGGGCCTGGTCGATCGACGTGCTCTCGCTGCGCGGCGACCGCATCCAGGACATCACCTCGTTCCTCGATCCGGGCGCCTTCGACACGTTCGGGCTGCCCCCCGCGCTCGACTGACCACCCACGGGGCCGAACGCACCCGACTGCGGCACTCGGGGCTCTCCCGGCGCCGGCGGGGGCCTGAGCGCCGGCACTCGGGCTCCGGGCTGCATTGCGAGCAGGTGCGTACGATCCTTGACGCAGCTCATGGCCGACGAGCCTCGCGAGCCGGCCGCCGCCACCGACGACGGCCTCCGCCTCTCCTCGACCTCGCGCACCGAGGCCTTCAGCGACGGCGTGTTCGCGATCGCGATCACGCTGCTGGTGCTCGACCTGCACGCGTACGTGCCGCCACACGGATCCCTGTTTCACGTTTTGGTGGATCAGTGGGAGTCCTACCTCGCCTACCTGACCAGCTTCCTCACCATCGGCATCGTGTGGCTCAACCACCACGCCTACTTCGAACGGCTGCGGGCGACCGACCGGGCGCTGCAGTGGGCGAACCTGGCGCTGCTCCTGTTCGTCTCGGTCCTCCCCTTCCCCACCGCGGTGCTCGCGGCCCACGTCAGCGACCCGGGGTGGAACGGGCGGGTGGCGGCGGCGCTCTACGGGCTGGCGGGGGTCCTCATGACGCTCCCCTGGGTTGCCCTGTGGCGGCACCTGGCCCGGGCGCCGCACCTCTTCCGCCCGCCCTTCGACGCCGCCTTCGCACGCCGTGAGGCTCCCCGCGCCTGGGTCGGGGTGTTCGCCTACCTGGGCTGCGGGGCGCTGGGCTTCCTCTCCCCCTATCTCGCGGCCTTCCTGTACCTGGCGATCGCGGTCTTCTACGCGCTCACCAGCCAGGGCTGGTCTTCGCTTCCGGGGCGCAGCCGCCGCCCGCCGGCGCCGAACGGCAGGTGAGGCCCGGCGACAAACCGGTTCTCGACGCTTGACCTTGCCCCAAGGGCAGGGCTCAGGCTGTCCCCATGAGCACAGAGCCCACGATCATCGAACGGTCCGCGCAGCCCTACGCCGCCATCACGGTCACGGCCACGATGCAGAACCTCGGCGAGGTGGTACCCCCGCTCAACGGCGAGGTGTTCGGCTGGCTCGCGGCGCACGGCGGCGAGCCGGCGGGGCCGCCGTTCTGGAAGTACAACGTGATCGACATGGAGCGCGGGTTGGAGATCGAAGCCGGTGTCGCCACGCGGGAGCCGGTCGCCGGCGACGAGCGCGTGCACGGCGGGGTGCTCCCGGCCGGGCGCTACGCGACGCTGCAGCACGTCGGCCACCCCAGCACGCTGATCGACGCCACCGCCAGGCTCCTGCGCTGGGCCGACGCCCAGGACCTGAAATGGGATGTGTCGCCGACGTCCGAGGGCGAACGCTGGGGGTGCCGGCTCGAGCTCTACCTCACCGACCCTCGGGAGCAGCCGGACATGAACGCATGGGAGACGCAGCTCGCGTTCCGGCTGGCACCGGCATGATGTCGGAGTGAGCGACGGCGGCGAGCGGATGCTCACGATCGGGAGCTTCGCCCGCCGGTCGCGGCTCTCGATGAAGGCGCTCCGCCTGTACGAGCGGGTCGGCCTCCTCTCGCCGGCGCGGGTCGACCCCGAGAACGGCTACCGCTGGTACCGGGAGGAGCAGCTGTTCACCGCCCGGCTGATCGTGGCGCTGCGACGGCTCGACATGCCGCTGTCGGAGGTGTCCGGGGTGGTCGGCGCGTCGGGGGCCGCCGGTGCCGAGCTGGTCGCGTCCTACTGGGAGGGGGTCGAACGGCGGCTCGCCTCCCAGCGGGAGCTCGCGGTTCGGGTCCGCCAGAGCCTGGCGCCGGGTGCGGCGGCGCCCGAGGCTTCCGACGTCCGCGAGCGAGAGGTGCCCGAGCAGACGATCCTCAGCGAGCGGCGGGCGACCGACCTGCAGGGGCTGCCCGCCACCATCATCGGCGCGGTCGGGCGGCTTCGGAACGCGGCCACCAAGCAAGGCGGCGCCGCCGGCGAGCTGTTCGTGGTGTTCCACGGTGAGGTGAACGAGGACGGCGACGGCCCGGTCGAGGTCTGCCTGCCGGTCGGAACCCGCTCCCCGGCGACACGGTGCGCACCGGCGCACCGGGAGGCCTATGTCAAGGTCACGGCGGCACAGCTGGAGTGGCCTCGCATCCTCTCGGCGTACGACGCGGTCGAGCGGTGGATCGACGCCCGCGGCCACGTCACCGTGGGCCCGCCCCGCGAGGTGTATCGCGACGGGGTGGTCCCGGAGTGCGCGGGGCCGGCCGACGAGGTCTGCGACGTCGCCTTTCCGATCCGCTGACATCACCGCGTCCCCCTCACCGGGGTCGGGGCCGCGCGCAGAATAGAACTCCGTGGAAACCGACGTACCGCGGTCATTGCGGGTCGCGCTGGCGCAGTTCAACGCCACCGTCGGCGATCTCCACGGCAACACCGACCGCATGCTCCAGTGGATCGAGCGTGCCCGGGGGGAGCGGGCCGACCTGGTCGTCTTCCCCGAGCTGGCGGTCACCGGGTACCCGCCCGAGGACCTGCTTTTGAAGCCGTCCTTCATTCGGGACAACCTGCGGCAGCGAGATCGGCTGGTCGTGGCTTCCCGGGGGATCACCGTGATCGGCGGGTTCGTGGACCTCGACATCGACATCCACAACGCGGCCTTCGTGGCCCGCGACGGCGACCTCTGCGGGGTGTACCACAAGGTCTACCTGCCGAACTACGGCGTGTTCGACGAGGAGCGCTACTTCCGTGCCGGCCGCCAGTGCCCGATCTTCACCGTCGACGGTGTCCGGCTGGGCGTCTCGATCTGTGAGGACGCCTGGTATCCGGCGGGACCGATCTCCCTCCAGGCGGAGCTCGGCGCCGAGGTGCTGGTCAACATCAACGGGTCCCCCTTCCATGCGCAAAAGCGCGTCTCCCGCGAGCAGATGATCGCGACCCGAGCCATGGACGCCCGTGCGTTCATGGTCTGGACCAACACCGTCGGGGGTCAGGACGAGCTGATCTTCGACGGCAACAGCTGCGTGTTCGACCCCTCGGGCGCGGTCGTGGCCCGGGCGCCGTCGATGGCCGAAGACCTGCTGGTTGCCGATATCGACGTCGGCGCCGTCTTCGGCGAGCGCTTGCGGGACACCCGGCTGCGTCGCGAGGCGCTGGGCCCGGTGCAGATCGACCTCGAGGTGGAAGAGATCGTGGTCAGCGAACATCCACGGTCGCGGCCCAGCGGTCCCCCCCGGCGTCCGCTGGCCGCGCCGCTCGAGGGTCCGGCCGAGGTGTACCAGGCGCTGGTCCTGGGCACCGGTGACTACGTGCGGAAGACCGGCATCTTCGATCGGGTGCTGGTCGCGCTCTCGGGTGGGATCGACTCTTCGCTCACCGCCGCGGTGGCGGTCGACGCGCTGGGGCCGCAGCGGGTGGTCGGCGTGCTGCTGCCCTCGGCCTATACCTCGCGGTCGAGCACCGATGACGCCCTTTCTCTGGCCCGAGCTCTGGGCATCGAGACCATGGAGTTCCCGATCGAGCCGGCGCGCGAGGCCTTCACCGACACGCTGGCGGAGACGTTCCGCGGCCTGGAGGCGGGCCTGGCCGAGGAGAACCTGCAGGCCCGGATCCGGGGCACGTTGATGATGACGCTGTCCAACAAGTTCGAGTGGCTGGTCCTGACCACCGGCAACAAGTCCGAGCTGGCGACCGGGTACAGCACGCTCTACGGCGACATGGTGGGCGGGTTCGCGGTCCTGAAGGACATCCCCAAGACGCTGGTGTTCGAGCTCAGCGGGTACCGGAACACGCTGCCCCCGGCTCCCGTCATCCCGGCCAATGTCCTCGTCAAGGCACCGTCGGCCGAGCTCCGGCCGGACCAGCGCGACGAGGACAGCCTGCCACCGTATGCCAGGCTCGACCCGATCCTCCAGGGCTACGTCGAGGAGGACCTTTCGGTCGAGGAGCTGATCGCCGCCGGCCACGACCCTGACGAGGTGCGGCGCGTGATCGCCCTCGTCGACCAGAGCGAATACAAGCGACGGCAGGGGGCGCCCGGCATCAAGGTCACACCGCGGGCATTCGGGCGCGATCGCCGGATGCCGATCGTGAACCGGTATCGTCCTGACGGGTTGCGGCTCCTGGCCCATGGGACCACGCAAGCTCCGTCCCGTGGGGGCCCGGGAGGCGTGGACCAACCCGTGAACAACGACGCGCCGATCGGGCGGCGCGATCAGGGGAGCGACGACGGACGGGGCGCGGCGCGCGCGGACGCGCATGCCACGCGCTAGAGGAGAGCCTGACGTGGCACATGAGGTGCGAGAGCGAGCGGGTGCGTCGCCGTCGGTGGACGACCGCATCCGGCTGCGGCGGCCCCCGGGGGAGATCGAGCTGCGGCCCGAGGACCGGGACGACCTGCTGCGCCTGTACCGGCTGATGCTGCTGGTGCGGCGGTTCGAAGAGCGGGCGAAGGTCGAGTACACCCACGCCAAGATCGGCGGCTACTGCCACCTCAACCTGGGCGAGGAGGCCACGGTTGCGGGCGGGATCCTCCCGCTCCGGCAGAGCGACTACTTCTACACCGGCTACCGCGAGCACGGGCATGCGATCGCGCGCGGCGTCGATCCCCGCGCCGTCATGGCCGAGCTGTTCGGCCGCGTCGACGGGACCTCGCACGGCCGCGGCGGTTCGATGCACATGTTCGACTACGAACGGCGCTTCATGGGCGGGTACGGGATCGTCGGAGCCCAGCTGCCGCTGGCGGCCGGCGCCGGGTTCGCCCTCAAGTACAACCAGCAGGTGCTGGGACAGGCGCCGCCGGAGGACGGTCAGGACATCGTCTTCTGCATGTTCGGCGACGGGTCCACCAATATCGGCGCCTTCTCGGAGGCGCTCAACCTGGCCAAGGTGATGGGCGTCCCGGTGGTCTGGTTCTGCGTCAACAACCAGTACGGGATGGGCACCCCGGTCGACCGCGCGTCGGCCGAGCCGGAGATCTACAAGAGAGCGTGCGCGTACCGCATGGAGTCGGTGCGCGTCGACGGCATGGACGTGCTGGAGGTGCTGCACAAGACGGCGGAGGTGGTGCGCCAGACGCGGCAGGACTCCCAGCCGCGGCTGATCGAGGCGGTGGCCTACCGCTACCTCGGCCACTCCGTGATCGACCCCGACCGCTACCGGTCAGATGAAGAGAAGGCGAAGTGGCGCGACGCGGACCCGGTGATCTCCTTCGAACACCGCCTGGAGCAGGCCCGGATCGCCAGTCGCGAGGAGCTGGAGCGGATCGACGACGACATCCTGGCCGAGGTCGACGAGATCGTCCGCTTCGCCGACGCGAGCGAGAACCCAAAGGTCGACGAGCTCTACCGGTATCTGTACACCGGACAGTTCGACACCCAGGAGGGTCCCGGTGCCGCGGCCTCGAAGGGGTCCCACGTCGACGCCGAGGAGGATTCCCGTGCCTGAGACGCTCTATCGGGTGGCGCTCCGCGAGGCGCTGGACGAGGAGCTGGCTCGCGACGACCGCGTGTACCTGATCGGCGAGGAGATCGGCAAGTTCGGGGGGTCCTACCGGGTCACCGAGGGCCTGCTCGCGAAGTACGGCCCGATGCGTGTGGTCGACACGCCGATCTCCGAGGAGGGCTTCGTCGGCGCCTCCATCGGGTCGGCGATGTGCGGTCTGCGCCCGGTCACCGAGCTGATGACGGTCAACTTCTCCCTGGTGGCGTTCGACCAGATCGTGCAGGGCGCCGCCAAGATCCACTACATGTTCGGCGGCGAGGTGACCGTCCCGCTCGTCCTCCGCATGCCCGGGGGCGCCGGTCACCAGCTCTCGGAGCAGCACTCGCACAGCTTCGAGAACCTGTACGGCGCGATCCCGGGGCTGGTCGTCGTCGCGCCGACCACCCCGGCCGACGCGAAGGGACTGTTGAAGGCCTCGATCCGCGACGACAACCCGGTCGTGTTCCTGGAGTCGATGTCGCTCTACAACACCCGGGGCGAGGTTCCCGAAGGCGACCACGTGACGCCGCTCGGCAAGGCGGCCCTCCGTCGCGAAGGGCGCGACCTGACCTTGATCGGCGCCTCCCGTCAGGCGGTGCAGGCGCTGCAGGCCGCGGAGCGGCTGGCGGAGGACGACCTCGACGTCGAGGTGATCGACCTGCGCAGCGTCCGCCCCATCGACTGGGAGACCCTCGAGGCCTCGGTCAGGAAGACCAACCGCTGCGTGGTGGTCGAAGAGGGATGGGCGACGTACGGGGTCAGTGCGGAGCTGGTGGCAGGCCTGCAGGAGCGCTGCTTCGACCACCTCGACGGCCCCATCCTCCGGCTGGGCGGCGCCGAGGTCCCGATGCCCTACAACCAGTACCTGGAGAAGGCGGCGATCCCGTCGGTGGACGGGATCGTGGAGCTCTGCAAGCGGGCCCTGCGCTGACCCGCGCCCGGTCCAGTTGGGAGATTGTCGAGTGCTGAACGCGATCGTTGGGCGCCGCAGACCGGCTCTGTGTTCGACTGCGGCCTGTTTTGGAGAGTCTCGATGGCCGATGTGAACATGCCCAAGCTCTCCGACACCATGGAGGAGGGCACGGTGCTCACCTGGAAGGCCCACGAGGGCGATCAGGTGAAGCGGGGCGACGTGCTCGCCGAGGTGGAGTCGGACAAGGCGAGCTTCGACCTCGAGGCGGAGGCCGCAGGGTACCTGCACATCGTCGTCGATCAGGGCAAGCCGGTCCCGGTCGGAGATCTCATCGCCCGCATCGGAGACTCGAAGGAGGCGGACGCGGCGCCGGCGGAAACGGTCGAGGCGCCGTCGCGCCAGGCGGAGGCGCCCGAGGAGCAGGCGGCGCCGGCGGCGAGTGAGGCCGACGCCGAGGCGTCGCCGGCACCCGCACCGGAGCCTGCGGCCGGCCCCCAGGCAGGTGCCGACGAGCAGCTCCCGGGCGGGGTCCGCGCCTCGCCGCTCGCGCGCCGGCTGGCACGTGAGAACGGGGTCGACCTGAGCGTCGTGTCGGGCACCGGCCCCGGCGGCCGGATCGTGAAGGAGGACGTACTGCGCGCCGCCGAGGAGGCCAAAGCGGCGCCGGCCGCCGCCCAGGCGGGAGCCGGACCCGCCCCGACGGCCCCCGCCCCCGCCGCGCCCGCCCGGACCGCCGCTCCCCGCCCCACTGAAGCTGCCGAGGTCGTGCAGCCGACGCGGATGCAGACCACGATCGCCCGCCGGATGGCGCTCAGCCGCAGCACTGTCCCCAGCTTCTACGTCACCGTGGAGGCGCGCGTCGACGACCTGGTCAAGCTTCGCCGACAGCTCAAGGAGTCGGTGCCGGCAGCCGAGCGTGTGACCGTCACCGACTTCGTGACGAGGGCGGTCGCGATCGCGCTGACCCGGTTCCCCGAGGTCAACGCGAGCTGGGTCGAGGACCACTTCGAGCGCAAGCGGGCCGTCAACATCGGCATCGCGGTCCCTCCGGCCGAAGGAATGGGGCTGCTGGTGCCGGTGGTCCACGACTGCGACCAGAAGGACGTGGTCCAGATCTCGCTCGACACCCGTCAGGCGATCGAACGCTCGCGGGCCGGCAGGCCCTCCGACGCCGATCTCTCAGGTGGCACGTTCAGCATCTCCAACCTCGGCATGTACGGGGTCGACGAGTTCGAGGCGATCATCAACCCGCCGGAGGCGGCGATCCTGGCCGTGGGTCAGCTGAAGGAGGTGCCACTGGTCGAGAACGGCCAGGTGGTGATCGGGTCGGTGATGCGGATGACGCTTTCCTGCGACCACCGGGTCTTCTACGGGCAGACCGCGGCGCAGTTCCTGGGGGAGGTCCGCTCGCTGCTCGAGAAGCCGCTGATCCTGGCGCTGCCCGCCGCGTGAGGGGGTCGCGCGAGCGCCGGTGACGCCTGAGGAGGAGCGACGGCACCTGACCCGGGGAGCCGCGTCCGAGGCACCCCCCGGGACGCTGGATCCGATCGAGGTGGACTGCGAGGGCGGAGCCCAGCGCGCCCTGGTACGCATACGCGAGGCGCTGGCGCCCGTGCTCGACCACCAGGAGGGAGCCTGGCCCTCGGTCGACGAGTGGAAGACCATCCTCCCCGGCTGGTTCGTCGACGCCTGCGTCGACGATCGTCAGGTACGTGACTGTGTCCTCGACCGCTGGTCGCTCCGTGCCTGGCTGCACTGGCTCCAGCCCGAGGAGCGGCAGTGGCGGTGGTGGGACGGCGAGGTGCTCGACGCCACCCACCTGCGCGTGCGGCTGCTGCCGCTCACAGATCCCTACCTCAAGGGGTCGGTGACCTGGCTGCTCACCGTGGCCGGTCGCTCCGCGTAGGAGGCCCGAGCGGCCGCCGCGACCGCGGCCGCGGGCAGGTCAGGCTCGTCCACCAGCGGGTTCTGGGCCTCGATCGTGAGCCGGGTCCCGGTGCTCCGGTCGAGCACCAGCGTGAGGTGGAGCCGGTCCCACCGATCGATCCAGGCCGAGAGGTCCCCCCGCTGGCCGCGCGCCAGCCGGCGGCTGATCGCGAGGCCCAGGCCGGCCCCCCGCTGCGCGGAGGAGCGGGACGGGTCGGCCCGGTAGAACCGGTCGAAGATGCGGTCCACGTCCGGGCGGTGCTCGCCGATCGGGTTCGAGATGTCGACCACGACCTGGTCCGCGGTCGCGCTGGCGGCGATCTCGATCCGCGCCTCCGAGGGCGCGTACCGGACCGCGTTGTCGATCAGGTTCTCGACCACCTGCACCAACCGATCGTGGTCGGCGGCGACCGGCGGGAGCGAGGCGACACGAAGCTGCAGCTGCAGGTGACGGACGGCGGCGCGCGGCTGCACGATCGTGATCGCCTGCTGCAGCATCGCACCCAGGTCGACCGGCCCCAGGTGGTACTCGAGCTGGCCTGATTCGGCGCGCGCCAGGTCGAGCAAGGCCTGGGAGAGAGCCAGGACGCGCTGCGCCTCCTCGTTGACGATGGCCGCCGCCCGGCGCTGCGGTTCGCCTTCCGGCAGGCTCCCGTCCGTCATCGCCTGGCTGAACCCGATCAGGCTGGTGAGGGGTGTCTTCAGCTCGTGCGAGACGTCGGCCAGGAAGTTGCGCTGCTGCGCACGAGCCGTCTCCACCGCCTCCGCCATCCGGTTGAAGGACTGCGTCACGGCTGACACCTCGCGCGGCCCCTCCACCTTCGCGCGGCGGCTGTAGTTCCCGGCCGCGATGTCGCCGGCCGCCCGCTCCAGCTCGGTCAGCGGGCGGGTGAGCGCGCGGCTGAGCAGCAGGCTGACCGCGATGGCGAGCATCAGGGCGGCGCCCGCCGCCTCCAGCACCGGCGGGATGACGACACCCGCGGCCTGGGCGTTGACGCTCGCCAGCGGGACGGTCAGCACCACCCACCTCGCCCGGACGCCCTCGATCGGTGTCGCCGCGTAGAGGTAGGACTGGCCGGCGATCCGGCCGGTGCCGGAGAGGGAGGGGTCACCGACCCGGGGCCGGTGCGGGAACCCGAGCGTGCCGTGTGGCACCGTCTCGGTCTGGTAGAGGTCGCCGATCGAGGAGTAGAGGACGGTCAGGTTGTCCGAGAGCACGATCAGGCCCTGCTCACCCGAAAGTGGCACGTTGTCGAGGTGGTTGGCGAGCGCGCAGTAGTAGTCGTTGCTGCCGTGCGTGCCGGATGCACCGCTCCCGCTCGAGCTGACCGAACCACATCCGTTGCCCGCCGAGGCCTGGGTGTCGGCGGACACCACCTGGGTTCCGATGTTGCCGACCGCGTTGCTCAGCTGGTCCTGCGTGCTGGTCATCTCGAGCCGTTCCACCAGGACGACGGAGAGGACCCCGCTCACCACCAGGACGACCAGGACCAGGCCGATCGAGGCCATCAGGAGCCGGACCCGCAGGCTACTCATCGCCTGCGCCTCCGGCCTCTCTGGTCTCGAACTTGTAGCCGACGCCCCAGACGGTGGTGATGGCGACGCGATCCACCCCGGCGCGGGCCAGCTTGTCGCGGAGCTGCTGCACGTGCACGTCCACCGTGCGCGTGTAGCCGGAGAAGTCGTACCCCCAGACCAGGTCGAGCAGCTCCGAGCGCTGGAAGACCCGGCTCGGATGGCGGGCCAGCATGGTCAGGAGGTCGAACTCCTTCGGCCGGAGCTGGATGCGCGCGTCACCGTAGCGCACCTCGTGGCGCTCGATGTCGATCTCGAGACCCCCGGTCCGGACGATCTTCGGCTCGTCGGGCTCGACCTGCGCGCGGCGGAGCAGCGCCTTGGTCCGCGCCACCAGCTCCTGCGGGTGGAAGGGCTTGGTGAGGTAGTCGTCGGCCCCCAGCTCGAGGCCGACCACCTTGTCGGTGACCTCGTCGCGCGCGGTGAGCATGATGATCGGGACCTGGCTCTGGCGCCGGATCTCCTTGCAGATGGTGAGGCCGTCCTTGTTGGGCAGCATGATGTCGAGCACCACCAGGTCGGGACGAATCGCCGCGAAGCGGTCCACCGCCTCGGCGCCGTCGCCGACGCCGACACACTCGAAGCCCTCCCGGACCAGGTAGAGCCGCGCCAGCTCCACGATGTGGTCCTCGTCGTCCACCACCAGGACCTTCTGCGCCATCTCGGCTGAGCGTACAACGCGCCGTCCGCAGTGCCCGTGATTTATCGGACGGCGCGCGGTCTTTGGTGCACCGGGAGCCGCCGGCGGCGCCTGCGTATCGTCGGCCTGTCGTGCAGCGGCTCCCCGGCCTCGACCCCGGCGACCTGGTGACCTCCCGGAGTGGCGGTCGCATCGTCCGGGACGCTCCCGCGACCGGTATCGAGCGGGCCCAGGTCCGCCTGCGCGGGCTCGGCTATGCCCCGCACCGCCACGACACCTACGCGATCGGGGTCACGACCTCGGGGGTGCAGGTGTTCAACTACCGCGGACGGCGGCAGGTCTGCCTGCCGGGCGAGGTGCACGTCCTCCATCCCGACGAGGTGCACGACGGCGGGCCCGGCACCCCGGAGGGCTTCAGCTACCGGATCCTGTACCTGGCGCCGGAGCTGGTCGGCGCGGTTCGGGGCGACGGCCGGCTCCCCTTCGTCTCGCGGGCGGTGCAGCCGGTCAGCCCGGCGGTGCTTCCCCTGCTCGCCTTCCTGACGCCGGGCGACCCGCTCGACCAGCTTGCGTGTGACGCGCTCGTCGTCGCGGCCGCCGACCTGCTCCTGGCGCTCGGCGAGGGACCCGCACCGGGGTCGCCGCGCGCCGTCGATCGTCCCGCTATGGAACGCGTGCGCGCGTATCTCACGGAACACGCGGGCGGCCAGGTCAGCTCCCGAGACCTGGAGTCGGTGGCGGACGCCGACCGGTATTCGATCGCGCGGCAGTTCCGTGCCGCGTTCGGCACCAGCCCGGACCGCTATCGGATGCAGCGGCGCCTGCAGGGCGTGCGGACGGCGATCGAGCGAGGAGAGCCGCTCGCTCGCGCCGCTGCCGAGGCCGGCTTCGCCGACCAGAGTCACCTCACCCGGCAGTTCAAGCGGACCTATGGGCTGACCCCCGCACGCTGGGCGCGACTGACCGGCGGAGCGGGCTGACGATCCCACAGTGCCGGCGCAGTCGGGCCCGCCCAAACGCGCGAACCGCCCCGCGGGCCGGCAGTCGGGCCCGCTCCGACGCTCGCCGTTCTCTGCACGAACGTTCAAGACAGGGCCGGTCCCGTTTCCTAGTGTCCGTGCATGCTCGGCTGGCACGCGCTTGGTGGCGTCGCACTCGCGTCGGCGGCGGTCACCGGAACCCCCGGACCGAGCAACCTGAGCCTGCTGGCCGCCGCCTCCGCCTACGGCATCGGCCGCTGCCGCCTCTACCTCCTGGGCATCATCGGGGGCACCCTGATCGTCCTGGTGGCGGTCGCCGCCGGCGTCACCGCGATGCTCCGCGCGGTGCCCGTGCTGGTGCCCCTCGCGCTCGGGGCCGGTGCCCTCTACATCCTCTGGCTCGCGTACCACATCGCGACCGCGCCGCCGCTGGCACAGTCGCCGGGGGAACGGCGCGACGCTCCCTCGTGGCGGGGCGGCCTGCTCCTCGGCGTCGCGAATCCAAAGGCCTGGATCGCGCTGGCGGCCGTGCTCACCACCTCCGGCCGGGCGGGTTCGGGGCTGCTCGCCACGGGAGCCAGGGTCGGCGTGGTCGCGATCATGATCGGCGCCGCCAGCGTCACCTGGTTGGTGGCCGGCCGGGCGGTGGCTCCGCTCTTCACCGCGCCCCGGCGGGCGAGGGTCCTCAACGTCGGCCTCGCGGCGGCGCTGATCGCGGCGACGGCGCTCTCCGTCTTCGCCTGACCACGATTCCCTCACCACCCCACCTCCTCCCCACCCCCCGATTCCCGTTTTCACGCGAAACCGGGCTCATGATGGGTCCCATAGCACCGATTTCGCGTGAAAACGGAGAACCGGCGGCCGTGCTGCGGTTTCTGCGCAGCCGGTTTGGGGACGGCGTGGAGGTAGGCGAGGATCTGCCCCAGGGCGAGTGGTCGCGCGCGTACGCGTTCCGCGATCAGGGCCGCGATCTGGTGGTCCGCTTCAACCCCGAGCGCCACGCCTTCGACGTCGACCGGCTGGCGCTTCGCTTCGCGTCACCGGAGCTTCCGATCCCGCCCGTTCTCGAGATCGGCGAGGTCGACGGCGGCTACTACGCGATCTCGACGCGGGCCTTCGGGGACTTCTTGGAGGAGCTGCCGCCGGAGCGGATGGGAGCGGCGGTCCCCTCGGTGCTGGACACCCTTGACGCGCTGCGCACGGCCGACACCTCGGCGACCGGCGGCTTCGGCCCCTGGGATCAGCACGGGGAGGGCCGCTACCCCGACTGGCCTGCGTTCCTGCTCGACGTCGACACCGGAACACCGCCCGCGCAGCACTCCACCTGGCGCCAGGAACTCGCACGATCGGGCATCGCCGAGGGCGCCTTTGGTGCCGGAATGCGAGAGCTGGAGGCGCTCGCCGGGCACTGTCCCAGCCGGCGCAGTGTCATCCACTCCGATCTGCTCAATCGCAACGCCTTCGTCTCCGGCGCACGGGTCACCGCACTCATCGACTGGCAGTGCGCGTTGTACGGCGACCACCTCTTCGAGCTGGCCTGGTTCACGTTCTGGGCACCGTGGCACCCGGGCCTCGCAGCCTGCGGCCTTCGCGACCGCGCACTGGAACGCTGGCGCGGTATGGGCGTGGACCTGGCCGGCGCCGACCTCCGACTGCGGTGCTACGAGGTCCGCATCGGGGTCTCGCACCTGATCTACAACGCCTGGCGGCGAGACCTGGTCAACCTCGAGGCGACCGCCCGCCGCACCCTCGAGGTCCTCGGCTGAGCAGGCGGGACGTTGCGCCAGAGTGTCCGCACTCAGACCCTACAACCGCGCGGGAGAGGTCATAGTGTGGACAGTCTGACCATTCCTGCGTCCCATCTCACGGAATCCGGGACAATGGAGCGGTGCTCGTCAACTGCGCCCTCTACCGGCGTGGTCAGCGCGTCGCGGGGACGGAGGATCCCGAGGTCGCCTGGCGGCTCCGTGCCGAGTCGGAGGACGACTCCTTCATCTGGATCGGCCTCCATGATCCCGACCCGGAAGAGCTGAGCTCCGTCACCAAGACCTTCGAGGTTCACGAGCTGGCGATCGAGGACCTGGGCCACGAACACCAGCGTCCGAAGCTCGAGACCTACGACGCGAACCTGCTCATGGTGCTGAAGCCGGCGGTCTACGGCGAGGCCGCGGAGACGATCAACCTGAGCGAGATCAAGTTGCTCACCGGCCCCGGCTACATCATCACCGTCCGCCACCACGACGACAACGACCTGCTCCCGACGGTCCGCCGCCGCCTCGAGCGCTCGCCGGCGCTGCTCGGCCTGGGTCCGTTTGCGGCGGTGCACGCGATCGTGGACCGCGTGGTCGACGAATACGGACCGGTCATCGACGAGGTGGAGCGCGACATCCGAGAGGTGGAGTCAAAGGTCTTCAGCGACAGCCGGGACAATCCCACCGAACGCATCTACCGGCTGAAAGGTGAGGTGATCGCGTTCCAGCAGGCGACGATGCCGCTGCTGGAGCCTCTGGACCTGATGGCCCGTCATCGATTCACGCGCGTCCCGGACGACCTCACCGAGTATTTCCGCGACGTGCACGACCATCTGGTTCGGGTCGTCGAACGCATCGTCGGGGACCGTGAGCTTCTGACCAGCGTGCTGACCGCGAACCTGGCCCAGATCTCCACCCGGCAGAACGAGGACATGCGCAAGATCTCGGCCTGGGTCGGGATCCTGGCCATCCCGACCGCGGTGGCGGGCATCTACGGGATGAACTTTCACAATATTCCCGAGTTGAGCTGGACGTACGGCTACCTGTATGCCCTGGCCCTGATGGCGGCGCTGTGCCTCGTGATGTTCGTCATCTTCAAGCGCAGCGGCTGGATCTAGCCCCCGTTCCACGCGTAGGCGGACCGCGCCCGGTAGCGTCGGAGTGCGGACACTCTGACCCTACCGCGCGCCCGGTAGCGTCGGAGTGCGGACACTCTGACCCTACCCCGCGCCCGGTACCCCCGCTCGGGGGCGGGACACCCTCAGCGGGAGGCGCGCTCGCCCTCTCGCGACGAAGCCCGCAGCACCAGCCGCAGCGGGTTGCCGGCGAACCCGAACTCCGCGCGCAGCCGGTTCTCCAGGTAGCGCCGGTAGGAGAAGTGCAGCAGCTCGGTGTCGTTCACGAAGAGGACGATGGTGGGCGTCTCCGAGCGCGCCTGGGTCGCGTACTTGAGCGTCAGCCGCTTCCCGCGGAAGGACGGCGGCGGGTGCTCCAGGAACGCCTCGCGCAGCACCTGGTTGAGCCGGTTGGTCGGCACCCGGACGTGGCGCTGCCCGACCACCTCCAGGGCGGTGGGCAGGATCTGCTGGGTGCCCCGGCCGGTGCGCGCCGAGGCCACCACCACCGGGACGTGCGGCGCGAACCGCAGCTCCCGCAGAACCACCGCCTGCCAGTACTTGTGCTGCCGATCCTCCCCTTCCAGGAGGTCGAGCTTGTTGACCACCACCACCAGCCCCTTGCCCGCCTCCAGCGCGTAGGAGGCGACGTGCTGGTCCTGCCGGAGCACCCCCTCCGAGCCGTCGAGCACCAGCAGCACGCAGTCTGCCCGCTCCATCGCGTTGATCCCCCGCAGGAGGGAGAAGTGCTCGGCGCGGTCCCGTGCCGCCGCCCGGCGCCGGATCCCGGCGGTGTCGATCAGGGTCATCGGCAGGCCGTCGAACATGACCTGGGTGTCCACCGGGTCGCGGGTCGTCCCGGGCGTCTCCGCGACCAGCGCCCGCTCGTCGCCGAGCAGTCGGTTGAGCAGCGACGACTTCCCGACGTTGGGGCGTCCCATGATCGCGATCCGGGCGACCTCGTCCTCCTCGTCCTCCTCCGGCGGCGGAGGCGGCAGACGCTCGACGATCGCGTCGAGCAGGTCGTCGACGCCGACCCCGTGCTGGCCGGACAGCGACACCACGGGATCCAGCCCCAGCTCGTAGAGCTCGTGCTGGAGGTAGGGCTGACCGTGCTGGTCGGCCTTGTTGGCGGCGACGACGACCGGACGTCCGGAGCGCCGCAGCATCTCGGCGATGTCGCGGTCGGTCGGGGTCAGCCCCTGCCGCGCGTCGAGCAGCAGCACGATCACGTCCGCCTGCTCGATCGCGAGGCGCGTCTGCTCTGCCGGATCCGACGATTGCAGACCTTCCACGGCGTCGAGGCCCGCGGTGTCGACCACCGTCATCTCGCGTCCCTCCCAGTCGGTGGGGCCGTAGAGGCGGTCGCGGGTGAGACCGGGCTCCTTGTCGACGATCGCCTTGCGCCAGCCGACCAGGCGGTTGAAGAGGGTCGACTTGCCGGTGTTCGGCCGCCCCACCAGGGCAACCAGAGGACGGGCCATCCCCCCAATTGTCCCTGAGTCGGACCCCCGAGGCGGCGCGGGCGAGTCGCGCACAATGACAGGCGTGCTCGAGAACCGTGTGGTCCTCAAGGAGAACGACACGTTCTGCGCCTCCGACGACCGCGGCGACTTTCCCGAGGACGACGAGCGCGGGTTCGGACTCTACCGTCAGGATTGCCGCTTCCTGAGCACGTACGAGCTGCGCGTGAACGGTGAGACCCCGATCCTTCTCAGCCACAGCATCGACCGGGCCTACGTCGCGACGTTCCAGATGGTCAACCCGGAGCTGGTCGGCCTCGACGGGCAGACGATCGCCCAGCAGACGCTCAGCATCCGCCGCAGCCGCTTCGTCCACGACGGGCTGCACGATCGGATCGGGCTGCAGAACTGCACCGCACGGCCCATCCAGGTCGAGCTCGAGCTGCGCTTCGGCGCCGACTTTCAGGACATCTTCGCGGTCCGCAAGTACGTCGCGCCGCAGACGCTGGGGCGGCTCACCCAGCCCCGAAAGGACCGGGGACAGCTGATCTTCGGGTACGAGGGCCTGGACCACGTCCGCCGGCAGACCCGGATCGTGGTCAACCCGATGCCCACCATCCACGACGACCGCATCACGATGCGCCTCACGCTCGAGGCCCAGGAGGTTTTCGTCTGCATCGTCGGCATCCACGCGGTGCTCGACGGCGACTTCGCGCGGATCCCCGACTTCGACCGCGCCCTGGCCGGCCTGGAGGACACCTACGACCGCTGGAACCAGGACTCGACCGGCATCCGCACCGACAACGAGCTCTTCGACGGAGCCCTGCTGTGGCGGAACCAGCAGGACCTCCGGGTGCTCGCCGACGAACGTCCGACCGGGCTGCTGCCGACCGCCGGGATCCCCTGGTACGCGGTCCCCTTCGGCCGCGACGCGCTGCTCACGTCACTGCAGACGCTCAGCCTCAACCCCGATCTGGCCTACGGCAGCCTCCGCTACCTGGCTCAGGAGCAGGGGACCGCGGTCGACCCCGACCGCGAGGAGGAGCCGGGCAAGATCATGCACGAGATCCGCTTCGGGGAGCTCGCGCACCTGCACCAGGTGCCCCACACCCCGTACTACGGCAGCGTCGACGCGACACCGCTCTTCCTGGTCCTGCTGGTCGAGCTGCTGGACTGGACCGGCGACGTCGACCTGCTCACCGAGCTGTGGCCCCACGTCGAGGCCGCGCTGGAGTGGATCGACCGCTACGGCGACCAGGACGGGGACGGGTTCGTCGAATACGCGGAGCATGCGCCGGAGCGCAAGTACAACCGCAGCTGGGGCGTCCGCAACCAGGGGTGGAAGGACTCCGCCGAGTCCCTGATGTCGGCCGCGGGACGTCCGGCCAAGCTTCCGGCTGCCCTGGTCGAGGTGCAGGGCTACGTGCACCAGGCGAAGGCAGGCCTCGCTCGCTGGTGCCGCCACACCGGGCGAACCACGCTCGCGCAGCGCCTCGAGGACGAGGCGCTGGTCCTGCGGAAGCGGTTCAACGACCGGTTCTGGATGCCGGGAGCTCAGTACTTCGCGCAGGCGCTGGACGGGGACAAGCAGCAGGTGCCCTCGCTGACCAGCAATCCCGGACACTGCCTCTGGTCGGCGATCGTGGAGCCCCAGAAGGCGGAGCGGGTGGTCGCCCGGCTCACCAGCCCCGAGCTGTTCAGTGGATGGGGCGTGCGCACCCTCTCCAAAGAGAGCCCGTTCTACAACCCGATGAGCTACCACAACGGGTCGGTGTGGCCGCACGACAACTCGTTCATTGCCCACGGTCTGCGTCGCTACGGGTACGCGAAGGAGGCCGAACGCATCGCGCGAGGTGTGATCCAGGGCTGCATGCGGTTCAGCGACGACCGCATCCCGGAGCTCTTCTGCGGCTTCACGCGCGACCTCCGCTTCAACTCGGCACCCGGTGAGTACCTGATCAGCTGCAGCCCCCAGGCGTGGGGTGCGGGCTCCCTCTTCCACTTCGTCCAGACGCTGCTCGGGGTCAACGCCGACGTGCTCAACGGCGAGATACGCATCGACCCGGTGCCCACCGAGCTCTTCCACGAGGTCGAGGTCAACGGGATGCGGGTGGCCGACGGCACCCTCGACTTCTCGGTCCGCTACGACGACGAGGGGACGCCGCAGGTATCCGTGAACCGGCGCCCGGCGGCGATCAAGTCGATCCGCCTGGGTTCCGGGTGACCGGCCCCACGACGCCGGCCGACGTCGGCTTCGCGGGAGTCGAATGAGCATGGCCCCGCGCCGGCTGGCGCTCGTGCACTACACGGCCCCCCCGGTGCTCGGAGGCGTGGAGGGGATCCTCGGCGAGCAGGCGCGGTGGCTGCGTCGGTTCGGGCACGACGTGAGGATCGTGACCGGCCGCGGCGCAGGCGTGGTGATCCCCCTGGTCGACTCGCGCCATCCTCGGGTGGAGGCGCTCGCCCAGGCGCTGGCGTCGGGTGAGGAGCCGGCGGCGGAGCTGGAGTCGCTGACCGGCGAGCTGGTGACCGCGCTCGCTCCCCACCTGGTCGACCGTGACTGCGTCATCGCCCACAACGTCCTCACCATGCCGTTCAACCTGGCCCTGGCCCGCGCGCTCACCCTTCTCCCGCAGCCTCTCGTCGCCTGGACGCACGACCTGGCGTGGATCAACCCCCGCTACCTGCCGTTCCGGCGTCCGTCCGCACTGCTGAACGTGCTGCATACAGCACAACCGGGAGTCCGCTACGTTGCGATCTCCCAGGTCCGCCGCGAGGAGATCGAACAGACGCTGGGCCTCGGCGCGGGCGAGGTGCCGGTGGTCCCCAACGGCATCGACGCCGAGAGCTTTCTCGGCGTCCGCGCGGAGACCCGCGAGGTGCTTCGCCGGGGGGGCGTCACCGGCGGCCGCCCCCTGCTCCTGGTTCCCGTCCGCGTCACGCAGCGGAAGCGGCTCGAGCTGGCCGTTGAGGCGGCGGCCATCCTGCGCGCCACGCATCCCGGGCTCCAGGTGGTGATCACCGGCCCGCTGGGGCCGCACGACCGCGCCAACACCGGGTATGCCACCAGGCTCCTGGAGCTCCGGGCACGGCTCCGCCTCGACGACGCCGTCCACCTCCTGTTCGAGGCGGCTCCGGCGGGGGCGCCACACCCGGTGACCGCGGAAATGGTGGCCGAGCTGTACCGGCTGGCCGACCTGGTCCTGCTGACCAGCGAGTCCGAGGGCTTCGGGCTTCCCGTCCTGGAGGCTGCGTTGAGCCGGGCTCCGATCGTGAGTCCCGACCTGGCGGTGCTGGAGGAGGTGGCCGGCGGTGAGGGGCTCATCACGTTTCCCTCCGACGGCGACGCCGCCACGGTAGCGGACGCGGTCGAGCGGGGTCTCGCAACCGAGGCGGGCCGCCTGCGCCGCCGCGTGCTCACCAGGCATGATTGGCCGGCCGTGATCGCGCGCACCCTGACCACCCTCCCGTCGCCGGAACCGAGAGAGACCCCGGCGTGAACCACCCCTCCGAACTCCGCAGGCCCCCCGGGTGACCGCGCAGCGCCACGGCCTCCGGCTTCTGGTCCCGATCAGCCGGGCGCGCCACGTCGACCAGCTGCTGCGGGTCGCCGACGCGATCGCGGGCGTCGAGCACGGAGGGGGTGAGCTGCTGGGCGTGGTCGAGATGAGAGCGGAACGGCCGATCGCGCAGAACGTGACCGTGGCCCGGCGCTATCGCGAGCTGCTGCGCCGGACCACCGAGCTCGGGGCGCGCGTGCCGACCGCGTTCACCGTGCAGGTGCGGGTCGCCTACACGATCGCCCAGGGCATCCGCGAGGCGGCGGTGGAGAACGGCAGTGACCTGGTGGTGCTGGAGTGGCCCGGCCCCGACTCCCAGCGGGCCGAAGACCCCGATCTGATCGACCTCGTCGCCGACCCACCGGCGGATCTGCTGATGGTGCACCCGCACGCCGAGGCCGGGGGGCGAGCCGGCGTTCTGGTGCCGGTGCGCGGGGGTCCCAGCGCGGCGCTCGCGCTGCGGGTCGCGTTCGCGGTCGCCGAGGCCGCCGACACGCACGTGACGGCGCTCCACGTGTACGGCCCGGCCGAGGTCGGGGAGCGCCGGCGCCGTGAGGAGCAGCGGTTCCGCCGGTTGCTGCGAGGAGTCGACCAGGACCGCCTGCGCGTGCTCGAGCTCCAGGCGATGAGCCCCAGCGCGGCGATCAGCGCCGCCGCCCAGGAGCATTCGGTGGTGGTCCTGGGCGCCTACGGCGACACCCGCACGACCACGCTGGTGGGCTCCCGGCTGGAGTCCACCGTCCGCAACCTCCAGTCGACGGTGATCCTGGCCAAGAGCCGGCGGCCCCGGATCGAACCCCCCCCACCACCCTCGCTGTCGGAGCCGCAGCCGCGCGTGCACACCGCCGTCCAGGGGGTGGTCGACCGCTGGTTCGCCGAGAACACGTTCCGCGCCCGCGAGTTCTCCGACGTGGAGCGGCTGGTGCGGCTCAAGCAGCAGCAGGGCCGCACCATCTCGGTGGGTCTCCCGACGCTCAACGAGGAGTCGACGATCGGCGAGGTGGTGGCGACGCTGAAGAGTGCTCTGATGGACGAGGTCCCGCTGGTCGACGAGATCGTGGTGGTCGACTCCGGCTCAGGGGACCGCACCGTGGAGGTCGCCCGCGAACACGGCGTGACGGTCGTCGAGCACATGTCGATCCTTCCCGAGCTGGGCTCCTTCACCGGCAAGGGCGAGGCGCTCTGGAAGAGCCTGCACCTGCTCCGCGGAGACATCGTGGCCTGGTGTGATACCGACATCTCGAACATCCACCCCCAGTTCATCTACGGCATCGTGGGCCCGCTGCTGACCGACCGGCGCCTGGCCTACGTGAAGGGCTTCTACCGGCGACCCCTGAACTTCGGCGGCGAGATGCAGACCGCGGGCGGCGGACGGGTCACGGAGCTCATGGCACGGCCCGTCCTGAACCTGTTCTACCCCGAGCTGTCAGGGCTGCTCCAGCCGCTCTCCGGGGAGTATGCGGGACGGCGTGAGCTGCTCGAGCGCCTGCCCTTCTTCACCGGCTACGGGGTGGAGATCGGGCATCTGATCGACATCCTCGACAACTTCGGGCTCAACTGCATCGGGCAGTCCGACCTCGGCGTGCGGATCCATCGCAACCAGGAGCTGTTCGACCTCTCCAAGATGTCGTTCGCGATCATCCAGGTGGCACTGAAGCGCCTCGGCGACCGCCACCGCGTCCATCTGCTGGAAGAGGTCAACCGCTCGATGAAGCTGATCCACTACTCGGCGGACCGGTTCTTCCTGGAGGTGAAGGACATCGAGGACTGGGAGCGGCCGCCGATGATCACGCTTCCCGAGTACGCGGCGGTGCACCAGGTGGAGCCGGCGCCGATCTGACCCGGACCGGCGTCAGGGCGACTCGTCGGGTGTGTAGGCTTGGGCGCCCGCGCAGGGATCCCAGGCTTCGGTCGGCATTCGATAGGGGGCGTTCCCGTTGGTCACCTGGAGGGCGCTGTAGGGAAGCCAGTTCAGGATCGCCCAACCGGACGCGAACTGGCGCAACAGGTAGAGCTCCATCGGCAGCGTGCCGAACGTCGGGTCGAACGCGGCGACGACGACGATCTGGTGCTGGTCGTCCCCGGTCCCGCTCAGCACCTTGAGCGGAGCCGACGGGCTCGGCTCCTCCCCCGGGCCGTTGTTCAGCGGCCCCCAGTTGGCGAGCCACCAGCGCTTGTAGACCCCCAGACTCGGCCAGTGATCACGGAAGCAGGCGCTCGCCTGGCGGTCGTCGTACATCGTCGCCCAGTCGCTGCGGCCCTCCGCCCGGACCTCCCGCATGGCGAGCGTCCGCGCCTCGGCTACCTGCACCGTGTAGCTGGTCGGCGTGGTCACCGCGGTCGGGCTCGCCTCCAGAGCGGGCGCGCACCCGGCGAAGAGCACCGCCCCCGCCAGCGAGATCAAGACGACGACGACCAGCCGGCTGCTCCGCATCACCCAGACCACCTTCTACCAGGCGTGCTCTCGTTTTCGCGGGGTTCCGTTACAACGGCCTGACATCCCGGGTGCGGTCGAAGGCCACCACCACGCGGCCCACGCCGGCCGCCGGGACGAGCGCTGAGCACACCCGACGCCCGGTGACCCCGCCCTCGGTGGCCAGGCCCGGTGGCCGGCGCCTCAGAACCCGTAGAGGCGCGCCGGGTTGTCGACCAGGATGCGCCTCAGGATGGCCGGGTCTGCCGTCCATCCCGCGAGCGCCGCAAGGAGGGCGGCCTCGGGAACGCCGCGGTAGTGGGCCGGCGGGGCGACGCGGCCCGCCGCAGCCGCGTGGTTGCCCAGGTGCGGCCAGTCGCTCCCCCAGAGGAGCCGCTCAGGATTGGTCGCGATCAGCGCCCGCGCGAACGGCGCCGCGGTGGTGAAGTCCTCGTCCTGGCCCGCAACGCGGTCCGCCCCGGAGAGCTTGACCCAGCAGCGTCCCTCGCCGAGCAGGTGGAGCAGGGTCCGGAACCCGGGATCGACGGTCGTCCCCGTCGCTCTTGCCCCGCCCATGTGGTCGAACACGATCGGCACCGGTGACTCGCTCACGGCCGGGACCAGCTCAGGCAGGAGCTCGGGGTCGGCGTAGAGCTGGATATGCCACCCGAGGTGCTCGATGCGCGCTGCCAGCGTCCGGACCTGGCCGTCCAGGTCGTCGCTGTTCGCGCCCCCCGGGGTCACCGCGTTCAGCCGTATGCCGCGGACCCCGAGCCGGTCCATCGCGATCAGGTCGTCATCGCTGACGCCGGGATCGACGACGACCACCGCGCGGGTCGCCTCTCCGCGCTGCCGGAGGGCGTCGAGCGTGCAGCGGTTGTCGGTGCCGTACGCGCTCGGCTGAACGATGACGACGCGCTCGATCCCGACCCGCCCCGCGATCGGCTGGTAGTCCTCCAGGCCTTTCTCGGTCGGCGTGTAGCTGCGGTTCGGGGCGCCCGGATACCGCCCCGGTGGGCCGAACACGTGCATGTGGCAGTCGCAGATCCCGCCCATCGCGACCACGCCTCGTTCCATCCCTCAGGCGATGGTGAAGCCGCCGTCTACCACCAGCACCTGCCCCGTCATGTGCCGGCTCAGGTCCGAGGCCAGGAAGAGGACCGGCCCCGCGATGTCTTCGGGCATGCCGATCCTTCGATTCGGAGTCGTCGTCCGGTACTCCTCGCGGACGGCGGGCGCGAGGTCCACGGTCATCGCGGTCGCGGTCAGACCGGGCGCCACCGCGTTCACCCGAACCCCTGCCGGCCCCCACTCCACGGCCAGCGCACGGGTCAACCCGACGACTCCGGACTTGCTCGAGATGTAGGCGGCGTGGTTCGAGTCACCGACCATCGCCAGCTCGGAGGCGACGTTGACGATGCTGCCGCGGCCCGCGGCGACCATCGCCCGCGCCGCCTGCTGACAGGTGAAGAACGTGCCGCGGAGATTCACCGACTGCACGCGCTCCCAGTCCTCCACGGTCGCCTCCAGGGCCGGCTGGCGCGCCGAGATACCGGCCGCGTTGACCAGGATGTCGAGGTGGCCTCGCTCTTCCAGGATGCGCCGGACCGCGCCGGTTATCGCCTCCGGGTCCGCGACGTCGAGGACCGAGACCCGGCGGGCGGGCGGTGCCCCGCGCTCCGCGGCCAGGGACTGCAGGCCCTGACCCGGAAGGTCGGTGGCGGTGACGACGGCGCCCGCCGACTCGAGCGCCAGGACGACGGCGCGGCCGATGCCTCCCGCGGCGCCGGTGACCAGGGCCGTCCGGCCGGCGAGCGCCACGTCCAACGGCATCCGGCCTTGCTCTTCTCCCATCCGGTGCCAGCGTAGTCCGCCCTCCGCCACCCCTCGGGCGCCGACCAGGGCACGGTCGAGGCCGGCCGGGTGATTGACGGCGGTGCTGCGCGCTGGTTAGCCTTCGGCGCAGACCGCGACGGGTGGGCCGGTTGCGCGGTGACCAATTCGGGTGGAGGTGAAGGGCACGATGGCAACCGAACACGTCCTCGAACGCGGACGAGTCCACTACAAGTGGGATTCGTCGCTGCCGCCGGCGATCGAGGTCGACGCCGGCGACACGGTCCATTTCGAGACGCAGGAGGTGTCCGACGGCCAGATCCGGCCCGGCTCTCCGGCGTCGATCCTCACGTCCGTCGACTTCGACCGCCTCTACCCCCTGGCCGGACCGGTGCACGTGCGCGGTGCCGAACCAGGCGACGCGCTGGAGGTGGAGATCCTCGACCTGCACCCGATCGACTGGGGGTGGGCCGGCATCCTCCCCGGCCTCGGGCTGCTCGCGGAGGACTTCCCCGACCCGTACCTCCGGCATTTCGACCTCTCGAGCGGCGACACCACCGCCCTCCGGGACGACATCCGGATTCCGATCCAGCCGTTCTGCGGGACGATGGGCGTGGCCACCGACGAGCCCGGTCGCCACGACATCCTGCCGCCCACCAAGGGCGGCGGCAACATCGACACCCGGCACCTGACCGCCGGCACCCGCCTACGCCTCCCGGTCTACCTGCCGGGAGCGATGTTCTCGGCCGGCGACTGCCACGCAGCGCAGGGAGACGGCGAGGTCTGCGTCACCGGCATCGAGTGTCCGATGCGATTCAGCCTCCGGTTCGACGTCGTCAAGGGAGGGTCCCCGGGGCCCTGGCGCTACGAGTTCACGACGCCGCCCGGCCCCCTCCAGGCACGCTCCGACACCAGCGGCTACCAGGCGTTCACGGCCCTCGGGCCGGACCTGTTGACAGACGCCAAGAATGCGGTCCGGCAGGCGATCGCCTGGCTGGGGCGGGAAAAAGGGCTGTCAGCGGAGGACGCCTACATCCTCTGCAGCCTGGCCGCCGACCTCAAGATCAGCCAGATCGTGGATCAGCCGAACTGGGGGGTGTCGGCCTACCTCTCGCTCGCCGTCTTCCACTGACCGCCAGGGTCGTTGGTGCACCAACCGCCCCCTCGCGGCGCCGGGAAAGGGGAGTTGGTGCACCAACCGCCCCCTTGCGGCGCCTGCTTGCGGCGGGTCAGTCCGCGGTCCGCTGCCAGGTCGGCTCACGGTCGTGGTTCCGCACCCACATCCCGACCAGACCGCGGAAGTGGGCCAGGAACCTCTCCTGCTCCCGGTCGGGGTAGGTCGCGCGCACGGTGTCGACCAGGATGGCGTCGAAGTCGGGACCCGCGAACCACTCCAGCACCCGATCGTCAAAGCCCTGCAGGCGGGTCTCGCACCACTCGCGGTACCGCTCGGCGTCGAGGTGCTGGTCGGCCAGAGCGAGGTACCGCTCCAGCTTCTGACGGTAGGAGAGCGAGGTGTCGTCGGCGATGTCGAAGTAGGCCCGCGTCTCCAGGTCGAGCCGGTACCGCCGGCCGGTGACCAGGCAGTAGGCGGTCCACTTGACCAGCGCCGAGACCGCCCACGGGAAGTAGTAGTGAAGCGAGGTGACCGCGATGTCGGGGCAGGCGTTCGCGTAGTCGATCGGGTAGACGTCGTCGCCCTTGACCAGCATCTCGGCCGAGTTGAACTCCCAGCCGAAGAACGCGTTCACGATGCGGTTGACGGCCCGCACCTGGTAGCCGCCCCAGTCGCTCAGGAAGTCGTGGGAGACGGCGTAGCGGTTGTGCATCGGCTGCTCGGGGCGGAAGTCCATGACCATCGTCTCGGCCCCGATCGTCAGCGCGCGAGCGAACTTGTCGTAGTCCACCGTCGCCTGCAGGTGCATCAGCATCTGGCCTGACTCGTCGTAGGCGCGGTGCAGGTCCTCCGAGCTCTCGATCCGCGAGACGCCTCGCCAGCCCCCGCCGTCGAACGGCTTCATGTAGAGCGGGTAGCCGAGCTCGTTCGCGATCGCGTCGATGTCGAACGGCTGGTTGTACTTCGCGGAGGTGTAGGCCCACCGCACATTGTCGACCGGGTTCTTGAACGGCACCAGCACCGTGTCGGGGATGTGCAGACCGAGGCGCAGCATCGCGCAGTAGGCCGAATGCTTCTCCATCGATTGGAACGTGAAGGGGTTGTTGAGAAGGTAGGTGTCGTTCATCAGCGCCGCCTTCTTGAGCCACTCCCGGGGGTGGTAGTACCAGTAGGCGAGACGGTCGATCACCAGGTCGGGGCGCACCCGGTCGGTCAGCTTGAAGGGCTCGATGGTGAGGCGTTCGGAGGTGAAGGTGTGGGTCTCGCCGTCGTCGCTCTCGATCGGACCCAGCAGCCCGAGCAGCGCCTCGAAAGTGCGCGGCCAGTCCTCTTCGATTCCCAGCAGCAATCCCACCAGGTGCTCGGTCATCACCGCCCTCCTCGGCTCTGCCCCGGCGTCCGCGCCGCGGTCCGGCTGATCACCGCCCCATGGTGCACCAAGTCGGAGGGCGGAGGCGCTGCGCTCAGGCTTCGGCGTGAGTTCCCCGGCCGGTACCCTTCCGACCGTGAACGTCGTCTTCGTGGAGCCGTCCTTCCCGGCCAACCAGCGGAAGTTCGTGGCCGGTCTGGCGCAGGTGGGCGCCACCGTGATCGGGATCGGCGAGACCCCCGAGGACCAGCTGGACGGCGAGCTTCGTTCCCAGCTGGCCGGCTACTACCGGGTCGGCAACATCACCGACGAGGGCCAGCTCAACGACGCGGTCCTCTGGGCCCAGTCGACCTGGTGGGTGGACCGGCTGGAGGCCACGATCGAATCCCATCAGCTGCCGGCGGCTCATGTGCGTGAGGCGCGGGGCATCCCCGGCACCTCGGTGCGCACCACCTGGCTGTGCCGCGACAAACCCTCGATGAAGGAGGTGCTGCGCGAGGCCGGGGTGGCGACCGCGGCGTCGGCGGCGGTGCACAACGTGGCCGAGGCGCACGCGTTCGCCGACGCGGTCGGCTATCCCCTGATCCTGAAACCCCGCGCGGCCGCCGGGGCTCTGGGCACGGCGCGCGTCGACTCGGCGGGTGAGCTGGACGGCGCCCTGTACGCGTTCGGCGACGCGGAGTCGATCGCGATCGAGGAGTTCATCGAGGGGCACGAGGGCTTCTACGACACGATCAGCGTCGATGGCCACGCGGTCCATGACTGGATCACGCACTACTACCCGAACGTGCTGGACGCCATGCGCCACCGCTGGATCTCGCCGCAGTTCATCACCACCAACCGGATCGACGCGTCGCCCTTCTACGACGAGGTCCGGGAGCTCGGCCGCCGGGTGATCCGGGCCCTCGACATCGGTACCTCGGCGACCCACATGGAGTGGTTCCACGGGCCGAAGGGGCTCCGCTTCAGCGAGATCGGCTGCCGGCCGCCGGGAGTCGGGGCCTGGGACCTCTACTCGGCGGCGAACGACGTCGACGTCTACCGCGAGTGGGCCCATGCCATCGTGTACGGGCGCCCCGACCAGGGCCTCTCGCGCCACTACTCCGCCGGCATCGTGGCGCTCCGGCCCGACCACGACGGTCAGATCCAGGGCTACAGCGGCGTCGACGAGATGTGGGGTCGGGCGGGCGAGTGCATCATCGACACCCACCTGCCGGCCGCCGGGACGCCCACCCAGCCGGTGGAGGCCGGGTACATGGCCAACGCCTGGGTGCGGCTCCGCCATCCCGACTACGACCACGCTCGCGAGCTGCTCGACCTCGTCGGCCGGACGGTGCATGTCTACGCCGGATAGCGCGCCCGACCCCACGCAGCCTGGCCAGCCCGGCCATGCCCACGCGGAAGACGGGCCCCCGGGTCCGGCTTCTCCCCCTCCCGGCCCTCCCACCCCGCACCCGGCGAGCGCGGGCACGGTGTCCGCCCCGCAGGACGTCACCGTGCCGCCGTCGTGGCTCGCGATCAGCCGGCTCCGCGCGCGGGGTCCGGTGCAGGCTGCCGACGTCGACGCCTTCCTGTCGCGCTTCACCTCACCCATCGTGGAGGGGCCCTACGCGACGTTCCTCTGGCGCGGCTCGGCGAGTCAGGTCCTGGTCCGGCACGGCATCGCCGGGTTTCCCAATCCGCTGGAGATGCGCCGGCTCGGGGGTACCGAGCTCTGGGCCCGGACCATCGCGCTCCCCGCCGGCTCGCGCGTCGAGTACCAGCTGGAATCGGTCGACCTCTCGGGCTCCGGGCATCGCTTCAACGACCCGCTCAACCCCCGGCTCGGGTGGGGGCCGTTCGGCGCCCAGTCGGTCTGCGCGGCGACCGGGTACGTCGATCCCGAGTGGGCCGAGCCCGACCTCGGGGCCCCACCCGGCACGCTGGTCGACGCCCCCCTCCAGAGCCGTGCGCTCGATCGCGAGGTGCAGGTGCGGGTCTATCTCCCGGCCGGGTTCCGGCCTGGCCCCGGCCGGCCGCTGCTGGTCGTCCACGACGGGAGCGACTTCCTGCAGTACGCGGCGGCGCAGACCATCCTCGACAATCTGATCCATCGCGAAGAGGTCGCCCCGCTGGTGGCCGCGTTCGTCTCCGCGGGCGCGGCTCGCCTGGTCGAATACGCGAACGACCCCCGGCACGCCGCCTTCCTGGTGCGCGAGCTGCTGCCCACGCTGTTCCGCCGCTTTCGATTCATCGAGGGCCCGGACCAGCGGACGCTGATGGGCTCCAGCTTCGGGGGGATCGCGTCTCTGTCCACCGCCGTGCGGTATCCGGGGCGGTTCGGATCGCTGCTGCTGGAGTCGGCATCACTCGTCTTCAGCGACGGTTTGGGGCGCCTCCGTCCCGACTCCGCGTTCGCGCCCGTGATCGGCTTCGTGAACGCGTACCGCGCCGATCCCCGGCCTGTGGTACGCCGGATGTACCTCTCCTGCGGCGCGTTCGAGCCGCTCGTCAACCCGAACCGTGCCATGGCCGGCGTGTTCCGCGCCGCCGGCATCGAGGTCCGCTACCAGGAGGCGTTCGACGGGCATCACTGGGTGGACTGGCGCGACCGGCTCCGCGACGCGCTTACCTTCCTCCACCCCGGCCCCGCCGTGGGGCACAATGGCCGGACCCCATCATGAGCGCGGAGAAGGCGGTCGATCACTGGTACTCGCCACGGATGCACCGAGACCTGACTCTGGCCCGGTGGGGGCACTACGGAACCCCGGTGCTGGTCTTCCCGACCGCGGGGGGCGGCGCCGAGGAGATCGAGGACAGACGGCTGGTCGCGCACCTGTGGCCTCTGGTCGACGCGGGCCGGATCAAGGTCTACTCCTGCGACTCCATCGCCGGCCGCGCCATGACGCAGAAGGAGGGTTCGCCCGACTTTCGCGGCTGGCTCTTCAACCAGTTCCAGCAGGCGATTGCGGAGGAGGTGGTCCCGGCCATCTTCGCCGACTGCGGGGGACCGCAGGAGGTGGTGGCCGCCGGAGCCTCGATCGGCGCCTTCAACGCGCTCGCACTCCTGTGCCGCTACCCGCACCTGTTCCGAACCGCGATCGGCATGAGCGGCACCTACGACATCGAAGGCTTCATCGGTGGCGGCTCGGAGGACCTCTACCACGCGTCGCCGCTGCAGTTTCTGCCCGGGTTGGGCGGCCCCCAGCTGGAGCAGCTGCGCCGGCGCTTCTGCGTGCTCGCCTCGGGGTCCGGCGCCTGGGAGAACGTCGACCAGTCCTGGAGCGCGGCGGCCGTGCTCGGCGAACGGGGAGTGCCCAATCGTGTGGACGACTGGGGCCCCGGGTACGAGCACGACTGGCCGACGTGGTGGGTCATGCTCCCCCAGTACCTCGACGACCTGGCGTGAGGGGCGGGCGCGCCGGCCGTGGCCGCGCACCGGAACGGCTCGGCGGCAAGGTAGGCTCCTGACGTGCACATCGACTTCTCGTCCTCCGCGCGAACCAGCCTCGGCGTGGAGTGGGAGCTGGAGCTGGTCGACCGCGAGACCCGCGAGCTGACCCCGGTCTCCAACGCGGTCCTGGCCGACATCTCGGAGGAGGGCGACGGAGTCCACCCGAAAGCCAAGCACGAGCTGTTCCAGTCCTGCGTGGAGGTCATCACGGGTATCTGCCAGACCGTGGGCGAGGCCACCGAGGACATCGCCGCGACGGCCCGGGTGGTGCGCGATACGGCAGCCTCCTACAACGCCGCGATCATGTGCTCCGGGACGCATCCCTTCACCGACTGGACGACGCAGCCGTTCACCGAGAACGCGCGCTACGCGGACCTGATCGAGCACCACCAGTGGATGAGCCGCCAGCTCCAGATCTTCGGCGTCCACGTGCACTGTGGCGTGCGCTCGCCCCAGAAGGCGATCCCGATCGTCAACGCCCTCCTCCAGTACGTCCCCCACCTCCTCGCCCTCTCAGGCTCGAGCCCCTTCTGGGTCGGCTGCGATACCGGCCTGGCGTCGTTTCGGAGCAAGCTCTTCGAGGGTCTTCCGACCGCCGGCCTTCCGTACCAGCTCGCCGACTGGGAAGCGTTCGAGTCCTACCTGAGCGCCCTGATCAGCGCGCGTGCCATCAGCTCCATCCGCGAGGTGTGGTGGGACATCCGACCCCACCCGGGCGTGGGGACGGTGGAGCTGCGCATCTGCGACGGCGTGTCCACACTGCGGGAGATCGCCTCCATCACCGCGCTCTCCCAGTGCCTGGTGGAACGCTTCGACCGCCAGCTCGACCAGGGCTACACGCTGCCGACACCACCGCCCTGGCTGGTGCGGGAGAACAAGTGGCGGGCGGCACGGTACGGCCTGGACGCCGAGATCATCATCGACAGCGCGGGGACCACGCGGCCGGTGGCGCAGTCGATCGAGGACCTGGTCGAGGAGCTGCTGCCCCTGGCGCGGCGCCTGGACTGCGCCCGCGAGCTGGCCGAGATCCCGGATATCGTGCGGGGCGGCGTCTCCTACCAGCGTCAGCGGCGGGTCGCGGCCGAGCACGACGGGGACCTGGTGCCGGTGGTCGACGCGCTGGTCGACGAGATGGAGGCGTCACTGGCCTGAGCGAGGTCCCACCCGCCCCGAGTGCCGGCACTCAGGTCCCGGGGTGCGCCATCAGCCACTGAACCGCTTCGCGAACGGCCTCGGGGGAACGGAATCTCGGCCGATACCCGAGCAGGTCCCGCGCCTTGGCGATGCTGCAGTTCGGACTGTGCGCGATGTGGCTCCAGGTCGCCGCGGCGTCCTCCGCCGACACCGTCCCCCTCCACTCTTCCCAGGGTAGGAACTCGATCGAAGCCCGGCGACCGAACCAACCGGCCACGATCTCGGTGAAGCCGCGCAGGGTCAAAGCAGCCGGCGAGACGACGTGGAAGGCCTCGCCGACCGCGACGCTGCGCCGGGCCATCGCGCACATGAACGCCTGCGCGACGTCGTCGGCGTGGACGTGATGCACGGTCTCGAGTCCCAGGTTGGGAAGGGTCAGGGTGTCCCCGTGAGCGAGGGTCGCGAAGACCGCCGGGTTGAAGTTCCCCTGAGGATTGACCACCGGCCAGCCTGGCCCGACGATGTGCCCCGGGTGCAGGATCGTCACCGGAAAGCCGCCCCGGCGGGCCTGGTCCAGCAGATACGTCTCGATGGCGGCCTTGTCCCGGCCGTATTCGTCGAACGGCGTACGCGGCTGCTCTTCCGACGTCGGGACCTCGACGCTCGGTCCGTGGACCCAGATGGTGCCGCAGTGGAGGAGGTGCTGCACCCGCCCGCGCAGGGCGTCGACCATCTGCTCCGCGCTCTCGACGGTGAAGCAGGTGAGATCGATCACGACGTCAGGTGCCAGGTCCGCGATCCGGGCCCCGAACGTGCCCCCGGCCTCGGTCTCGTCGCGATCCAGCAGGACCCTCTGAACCGCGGCCCACGCCCCGTGCGGCTGATAGGGCTCGCGCCTGCCCCGGGTGACGCTCACCACAGAGTGCCCGGTCTCCACCAGGCGCGGCACCAGGTAGGTCCCGATATGACCGGTCCCACCAATCACCACCACACGCACGTGCCATCCACCTCCGTCAAACTCGCCGTCCGCCCTGCCAGCCTAGCCATCATGGCGCTTCGCGGGCGCGCAGCCCGAGGGGCCTCGCCATAGACTCCTCTCATGTCGGGTGAGAAGCGGTTCGGGTTCGACACGCTGGCGGTGCACGCCGGCCAGCGGCCGGACCCGGTGACGGGCGCGCGGGCGGTACCCATCTACCAGACCGGTGCGTACGTGTTCGAGGATTCCGACCAGGCCGCCAATCTCTTCGCGCTCCAGCGGTTCGGAAACATCTATTCGCGGATCATGAACCCGACCACGGCGGTGTTCGAAGAACGCGTGTCGGCGCTCGAGAACGGCATCGGCGCGATCGCGACCGCGTCCGGCCAGGCGGCGCAGCATCTGGCCCTGTTCACGTTGATGCAGGCCGGAGACCATTTCGTCTCTGCCCGCAACCTCTACGGGGGCACCTATACCCAGTTCGACGTGACGTTCCGCAAGATGGGCGTGGACGTGACGTTCGTGGACGCGACCGACCTGGGGCAGTGGCGTTCCGCGATCCGCGACAACACCAAGTGCCTGTTCGCCGAGGCGGTCGGGAACCCCACCTGCGAGGTCGCCGACCTGGAAGCGCTGGCGGCGGTTGCGCACCAGGCCGGGGTGCCGCTGGTGGTCGACAACACGTTCCCTTCGCCCTATCTCTGCCGTCCGCTGGAGTGGGGTGCGGACATCGTGGTCCACTCGGCGACGAAGTGGCTCTGCGGTCACGGCACCACGATCGCCGGCGTGATCGTCGACGGCGGCCGCTTTCCGTGGGACAACGGGCGGTTCCCGGGGATGACCGAGCCTTCCAAGGCCTATCACAACCTGCGGTTCTTCGAGTATTTCGGCGACTTCGGCTGGCTCATGAAGTGCCGGGCCGAGATGCTGCGCGACTACGGCCCGACGATGGCTCCGTTCAACGCCTGGGTGCTGCTCCAGGGCCTGGAGACCCTGCACGTGCGCATGCAGCGCCACGTCGAGAACGCGGAGCGCGTGGCGGAGTACCTGGAGGCTCACCCCGCGGTGCGCTACGTCAACTATCCCGGCCTGCGGTCGAACCGCTTTCACGACCTCGCCCGCAAGTACATGCCGCGGGGCGTGGCACCGGTCTTCACGTTCGGGATCGAGGGCGGTCGCGAGGCCGGCAAGCGCTTCGTGGAGGCGGTGCAGCTGTTCAGCCACCTCGCGAACCTGGGCGACGTCAAGTCGTGCTGCATACACCCGGCTTCGACCACCCACCAGCAGATGAGCGACGAGGAGCTGCGCGCGTCCGGCATCGGCCCCGAGCTGATCCGGCTCTCGATCGGCATCGAGGACGTGGACGACATCCTCTGGGACCTGGGGCAGGCCCTCGCCGCGTCCCAGCGCCGGGACGGGGTCCAACCGGTCGACCCCCGCCGGGACGGGCTCGGCCACTCGGTGCTCTCCAAGGCGTTCGGAGCGCCGTATCAGGGGTGAGGGGACTGCGATGACTGCTGTCGGGGAACGCAACCAGTTCGGTCTCACCGCCTGGGACCGCTACCGCATTCTGACCGGCTACCGGACGATCGCCATGGTCGGCCTGTCCTCCAACTACTACAACGCCAGCTCGTTCGCGGGTGTCTACCTCGACGCCAACGGGTACGACGTGGTGCCGGTCAACCCGGCGGCCGCCGGGCGCCGCGAGATCCTGGGCCGGCGGGTCTACCGGGACCTGCGCGAGGCGGCGGAGGCGCATCCCCGCCCGATCGAGATCGTGGACGTGTTCCGGCCGGCCGCCGAGGCGCCCGAGATCGCCGGCCAGGCGATCGAGATCGGGGCCCGGGTCTTGTGGCTGCAGCTCGGAGTGATCAACCAGGAGGCTGCCGAGCTCGCCCGAGCGGCCGGACTCGAGGTGGTGATGGACCGGTGCTGCAAGATCGAGCACGCCCGGTTCTTCGGAGGTCTGCGCACGATCGGGCTCAACACCGGGGTCGTCACCAGCCGCCTCGCGATGCGCCTGCCGGAAGGCTGAGCGGCGCCCTCGGGCCCGCTCACGGTCGTGGCATCGGGCTCGGCGGCGCATCGCAGCGTGACCTGCCGGGCACTTCTGACGTTCGAACTGTTGTGGGCAGAGGATGCCTGGTGGTCGGCGGTCTCCTGCTTGCCGTGGCGGCGTGCGTGGTGCTCGCCTGGACGATCCTCACGTACACGAACACGCCGGTACCCGGGAATCCGAGTCCGAGCCCCAGCGTCAGCGCGTCGCCGACACCCGCCGCAACGCCGCACCCCTGACCGGGCCGCGGTGGGGACCCCAGGACGGAGTCGGCCGCGGGTTCACGCGGCGAGGGCGAGGGGCGGCGCTCGCCGGCACCCGATGCGGTACGTTCCTCTGGGTGACCGAAACCATCGCGGCGGTGAGCTTGATCGACTGCGACCTTCACAACACCGTGCCCCGCATCGACGCGCTCTTCCCGTATATGGCCGCGCACTGGGTGGACTACTGCCGGGAGTCCGCGTTCAAAGGACCGGTCGACACCGCCTACCCGGCAGGCGCCCCCACCACGGTCGCACCCCTCTGGCGTGACGGCGGCGGCCTCGCGGGTGGCACCGTGGCCAGGATGCGCGAGCAGCTGCTCGACCCGCTTGGCGTCAGCCTCGGCATCCTCAACTGCACGTACGGCGTCGAGAGCATCCACAATCCGGACACCGCGGCCCAGGTCGCGTCCGCGGTCAACGACTGGCAGGTCGCGGAGTGGCTCGACCCGGAGCCGCGCCTCCTGGCTTCCATCGTGGTGCCGAGCCGGCATCCGGAGATGGCGGCGCAGGAGATCGAGCGGTGCGCTCGCGACCGCCGATTCGTGCAGGTGATCCTCCCCGTACGGTCCGCGTCGCCGTATGGAAACCGCAACTACCACCCCATCTTCGCCGCCGCGGAGAGACACGGCCTCCCGGTTGCCCTCCACTTCGGTGGCGCGCCGGGGAACCCGCCCACCTCCAGCGGCTGGCCGTCCTTCTATTTCGAGGAGTACGCGGGGATGGCGCAGGTCTTCCAGAGTCAGGTGCTGAGCCTGATCGCGGAGGGGGTGTTCGACCGCTTCCCGGACCTTCACGTCGTGTGCGCGGAGGGCGGCTTCAGCTGGGTGCCGGCGCTGCTGTGGCGATTCGACAAGGTGTGGAAAGGGCTGCGCCGGGACGTGCCGTGGGTGCGCCGGCTGCCATCCGAGTACGTCGCCGCACACCTGCGTTTCACGATCCGGCCGCTCGACCTCCCACCCGGCGGCGACGCCTTCGGGGCCGTCATCGATGATCTGGGCTCCGGGGACCTGCTGCTGTTCGGGTCCGACTACCCACACTGGCACTTCGACGCCCTCGAGGACGCGGTCCCTTGCGGGCTACCGCCCGGCGTGCGGCAGGCGGTGCTGGTCGACAACGCCCGCGGTTTCTACGGGCTGTGAGGGAGGAATGCCGTGGCTGAGGTAGCAAGCCGGCCGGCCACCGTCAAGCTGGGCCGCACCGGGATCGTCGACTGCGACATCCACGTGCAGCCGGCCGGCGCGAACACCCTGCGATCGCGACTGCCGTCCCGCTGGCGCGACCATCAGGCGACGTTCGGATCCCGGGCACCCAGTGGGATCGCGTACCCGCGCGCTCGCCAGTTCGCCGCGCGCACCGACTCGTGGCCGCCCGGCGGGAGGCCGCCCGGCTCGGACCTCGCGTTCCTCCGTGAGCAGCTGCTGGACGCCTGGGACGTCTCGTACGGGATCTTGAACCCGCTCCTGGGTGCCGGCACGGAGCTCAACCTCGACTTCGGGGCGGCGCTCGCGAGCGCCGTCAACGACTGGCAGGTGGAGGAGTGGCTGGAACCGGAGCCGCGACTGCGGGGATCGATCAACGTCGCCTACGAGGACGGCGGGCTGGCGGCGCGCGAGATCGACAGGGTCGGTGACGATGCACGGTTCGCACACGTCCTGATCTCGATCCGCACCGCGGAGCCGCTCGGGCGCCGCAAGTACTGGCCCATGTTCGACGCCGCGGTCCGGCACCACCTGCCGGTCGCGATCCACGTCGGGGGAGCGGGTGGCAATCCAGCAGGTGCGGCCGGTTTCCATTCGTTCTATATCGAGGACCACACCGGCTGGCCGATGGCCTACCAGTCGCAGGTCATCAGCCTCATCGCGGAGGGGGTCTTCGAACGGTTCCCGGAGCTGAAGATCGTGCTCATCGAGGGCGGCTTCGCCTGGGTGGCGCCGCTCATGTGGCGCCTCGACGAGGCCCACCGGCGTCTGGGCGGCGAGGTGCCCGAGGTGCGACGGCCGCCCTCGAGCTACATCCGGGAGCACTTCTGGCTCACCACACAGCCGATGGAGGAGCCGCCGCGACCCGCTCAGTTCCACCGGCTTCTCGAGCAGCTGCAGATGAACGACCGGCTGATGTTCGCGACCGATTACCCACACTGGGACTTCGACGCGCCCGACGCCTCGATTCCGGTGCGCCTGGAGCCCCCGGTACAGCGAGCGATCATGGGCGGGAACGCGAGTCTGCTCTACGGGCTGGACCTGGGCGACTGAACACCGGCGGGCACCGGCCCGCCGGCCGACGGGACTCATGCCAGTGCGGGAGCGAACGTGAACGTGGAGGACGAATCGCTTCGGTCTCGAATCGTCACCCGGCTGGGCCGCTTGCCCGAGCGGGTGGCTCCGGAGGTCCGGGAGGAGGCGGTGTTCGACGCGCCGGAGCACACCCGGACGCTGGTGAGCTACCTGGTCGAGCCGGGTGAGCGCGTCACCGCCTGGCTGCTCCGCCCGATTGGGCTGCAGCCGGCCGCGGGGTGGCCGGCCGTCGTGGCCTGCCATCAGCATGCCGGCAACTTCGCGTGGGGAAAGTCGGAGCCCGCCGGGCTCACGCCCGACCCCATGTTCCACTACGGGCTGGAACTCTGCCGGCGTGGATACGTGGTCATCTGTCCCGACCACCTCTGCTTCGAGGACAGGCGGACGCCACCCTCACTGCTCGCGAACAGCCCGGACCTGGTGGACGCCCGGTACGAGCTGTACGAGCTGACCGGCCGGCTCCTGCGGGGCTCGTGCCTGCAGGCGAAATACCTGCACGATCTCCGGGCAGCGGTGGACCTGCTGGTCGGGTTGCCGGAGGTGGACGCCTCGAACGTGGGGACGATCGGGCATTCGCTGGGGGGGCAGGAGGCGCTGTGGCTCACCTGGTTCGACCGGCGGGTCCGGGCGGGCATCTCGTCGTGCGGATTGGCCCCGCTGCGGGACATCCTCGCCGCCGGCATCAATCACAACAAGGCGCTCTACGTCCCGGGCCTCCTCGAGGTCTGCGACATCGAGGACATCGTGGCCGGCCTGGCTCCACGGCCGTTTCTGCTCACCTCTGGCGAGCAGGACCGCATCTTCCCGATCCAGGGGGTGCGCCGGCTTGCGGATCGTGGGCGCGAGGCCTACCACGCGGCGGGTGCGGCGAGCAGCTTCGAGGCGATCCTGTTCGCCGGTGGCCACTCGTTCCCCGACCCCCTCCGGGAGCATGCGTACGCGTTCCTGGACCGGCATCTGAAGGCGTCTCTGACGGGTTCGGGGGACACGTCAGGATGGGTCGAGCCCCTGGACTGACAGGGGGCCGGCGAGCAACGTCCCCTGCTCGCAGATCAGCGCCACCCCTCCGCCTCCCAGACCTGGTCGCTCGTCCCTCGCCGCCAGCGTGTGGACGCCATCGATCTCAACCGACAGCTCGGCGCCCCGCGCCGTGAGCGACACCGTGTACCGGCGGTAGAGCTCGACCGGGAAGGCGACCTCTGCCAGAACCCTCTCCCTGCCGGCAACCCTCACCAGCTGCGCGGTGCCGCGGTCGGTCAGCAGCAGCGCGTAGTAACGCCGCCTGCCCTGGTGGCGAACGGCGATCCCCGCACGCTCGGCCAGCAGGATCTCGACCCCGACCTCGAACCGGTAGTCGTGCCAGTCGCGCGTGCCCTGGGACAGCACGCCGGTGCCGCGGTCCTGCGAGATGCGAATCGAACCTCCACGTGCGTCCACGTGATCGACCGCGTCAACCCATCCCTGGGCTCGGGCAGAGTTCCTCTCCAGTTCGGGCGCGAGCTGAAACGCCGGCTCGCCGTGCCAGTCCAACCAATCCAGATACAGCGTGGCGGGCGCCGCCGACGCCCGCGCGACCTGCACACCGATGTCATGGATCGGTTGCGGCGTGTCGGGCGGGATCGGCCACCGCAGCCTGGCGTGCTCCCCGGGCGGAATCGAGGCGGGAGGCCCGAACACGTGCCTGGATTCGACACCGGCCGCCGCACCGGCGATCAGCGACACGCCGATCGGCTCCAGGTTGCCCGCCGCGGCCGTGACCTGCGCTTCCACGATCTGCCCCGGATACAGCGCAGGTGACGCGAGCAGCTCGTACCCGCCCGCGTCGAAGCCGGTCGGCGGGACGAACAGCCGGCGCGTGGCCCGGGCGGTGAGATCGTCACCGGTCAGGAGCAGGGCCAGGCTCCGGTCGCCGCCCTCGCCGTGGGGGCCGGCGTTCCCGATGCGGATGCCTCGCCCCTCCCCGAGGAACCCCTGAACGCTGCCCGGGTAGGCGAAGTGGAAGCGGGCGCGCCGCTTGGGCGCGGCCAGTGGTCGGTCCCCGAGACGCGCGGCCGCCTCGAGGATGAGATCGGTCTGGGTCACCGCGTCCGAGAACGCGATGCCACCCTCCGCGCCCGACAGGTACAGCCGGTCGGCGACCGGACCTCTCCAGTCGGCGCTCCCTTCGAAGGCGGCCAGCCCGTTGCGGATCCCGAGCAGGCATCCGAGGTTGCCGGAGTTGCAGTCGGTGTCCCACCCGGAGGTGTTGGTGATGGCCAGTGACTCCTGAAAGTCGCCTCCGCCCCAGAGCAGACCCAGGATGACGAGCGCGTGGTTCGGGATCACGTGGCAGATGCCGGGGTAGCGGTCGTAGCCGAAGTGCCCGGCGATCAGCGCCCGTGCCTGATGCCAGTCCGCATACCTCTCCCGCCAGTCCTGGAGCTGACGGTTGAGGCGGGTGACGAGGCAGCTCCGCGGGATCTGAGAGAGGCCCGCCTCGACGATGGCGTGGACGTCGTGCTCCTCGAACGCGGCCGCCTCCATCGCGGCCAGGTGCTGGGCGGCGAAGACGGCCTCGCCGTCGTGGCTGACGCGGGCGGCTCTGCCGGCCAGGCGGGCGGCGAGCTCGGGATCTCCTGGCGCCACCATCCCCCACCCGTCGATGAAGATCTGCGCACCCACCTGCTCGGAGGTGACGACGCCGTTCCGGGCCGCGGAGCCGGAATCCGGAGCCGGGACCCCCGCTTCCAACCGGAGGTACGCCGTGTGCTCCGTCGACGTGCCGAACCCACCCCACCACAGCGTGCTGCGTCCCTCGACGATGTAGTTCCGCCAGGTCTCCCCCACCTGCTCGACGGTGAGGCCCCGGCCCGAGTCGTGGTCCAGGAGCGCGCGGAGGAAGAGGAAGGTTCCCGAGATGTCGTCATCGGTGACGACCAGCGGAACGCCCAGCTGCTCGTGCACGTAATACCGCACCTCGCCAAAGCGCCGCACGATGCGTTCGTGGCTCCAGCCCTCGAACGGCCTCCCCAGATAGACTCCGATGATCTTGCCGAGCACTCCGGCGTAGACACGTTCCGCGTGGCCGTCCGGAAGCATCGGCATCGGTCCATTCTGGCGGAGGCCCCGCCGGTGCACCGCCGGGGTTCAAAACGCCGGAAGCAGCCCGCTGGTGCACCTCCGGGTCTCTCGGGAGGCGGATGAATGACAGCGATCTCGAGCGAGCGGCAGGATCTCGCCATCGGGCTGGTGGGCGGTGCGACCGCCGTGCTCGACCTGCACGGGACGCGGCTGCTCACCGACCCTACCTTCAGCCCAGTCGGAGCGTACGGACCGCTGATTCGAACCGAGCCGGCGGCGCTGAGCGGGGAGGAGCTCGGCCCGGCCGACGTGGTGCTGCTCAGCCACGACCAGCACGCGGACAACTTCGACCCCGCCGGGCGGGAGTACGCGGCAACGGCCGGAAGGATTGTCACCACGCCGGGCGGCGCGGCGCGTCTCGGCGGCACCGCCGTGGGTCTCGCCCCCTGGTCACGGACGGCGGTGGCCCTGGCCGGTGGCGGCGAGCTGACGGTCGAGGCGGCGCCCGCCGTCCACGGCCCCCTCGACGGAGGCAGGGATGCGAGCGGCAGCGTCAACTGTGAGGTGACCGGGTGGGTGCTGAGCGGCGAGGGCTTGCCCACGATCTACGTGAGCGGCGACAACGCCTCGGTGGGCGCAGTCGCGGCGGTCGCGGCGCGCCACCCCCACATCGACGTCGCCGTGCTGTTCTGCGGTGCCGCCCGGGTGCCGTACCGCGACCAGGGGCGGCCGCTGACGTTGACCAGCGAGCGCGCGGCGGACGCGACAGTGCTCCTCGGGCAGCCCTGGATCGTGCCCGTGCACTATCAGGGGTGGGCGCACTTCAGCGAAGACCTGGGCCGTCTGATCGACGCGTTCGAGGACGCGGGCGTCCGCTCGCGGCTGCTGGTCGCCGACCCCGGCACCTGGTCGCTCGAAGGCCTCCCCGAACGCAGCCCCGGCTGATGGGTCCGGCCAACGGGCCGTTGGTGCACCAATTGCCCGCTTTGGGGAGAGCGGGACCGGGTCGTTGGTGCACCAATCGCCCGGCTCCCCAGGGGTCAGGTGCGCCGCATTCGCGCCAGCTTGTCGGGATTGACGACGAGGTGAACACCACGGACCAGGCCGTCCGCGATGTCGAGCACGGCGACGAAGGTGAGCCGGCCCTCGTGCTCTGCGACCATCCCGTAGACGCCGTTCACGTACGCCGGCGAAAGGACGTCGCCCGGCGCTTCGGTGCTGTAGATCCTCGCCACGCCGGCCATGAACCGGGCCACACGGCCGGCGCCGCGGATCGGGTTGATCGCCGCCCGAACCCTGCCGCCGCCGTCCGAGAGCGCGACCGCTTCCGGCGCCAGCAGGGACACCAGGGTCGACGTGTCGCCGCTCATGCTGGCGGCGACGAACGCGGACGTGATCCGTTCCTGCGTGGCGGCGTCGGTCGGAAAGCGCGGGCGTCGCTCGCGCACGTGCTCGCGAGCGCGATGCACCAGCTGGCGCACCGCGGGCTCGCTGCGATCGAGCGTCGCCGCGATGTCCGAGTAGGGCAGGTCGAAGATCTCGCGGAGGAGGAACGCGCATCGCTCCTCCGGCGACAGGGTCTCCAGCACCACCAGCAGCGCCAGCGTCAGCTGTTCCGCGCGCTCGGCGCGGTCGGTGACGTCCCGTGCGGGGTCGTCGGGGCTCACCAGCAGCTCCGGCAGCCAGGGGCCGACATAGCTTTCGCGTCGAGCCCGCTCCGAGCGCAGCCGGTTCAACGCCTGCCGGTGCGCCGCGCGGAGGAGGTACGCGCGCGGGTCCCGGACGCCGTCCGTGTCCACCCGCGACCACCGCAGCCAGACCTCCTGCACCACGTCCTCCGCATCGGCCCACGAGCCGAGCATGCCGTAGGCCGCCCGCACCAGCGCCGGGCGGTAGGCCTCGAAGGTGTCAGACGGCGACGGGCTGGAGCTCACATTCCTCCTTGAAACCCTGGCTGGTCAGGCCGACCCCGGTGTTGAACCGCGACCGCAGGTTCTCCAGCGCCACCATCATCGCGAGCTCGACGATCTGCGCGTCGTCGAAATGCTCACGCAGCGCAAGCATCACCTCCTCGGTCACCTCGGGCGGGGTGACGGTGGCCGCTTCGGCGTAGGCGAGCACCGCCCGCTCCTGGGCCGTGTAGAGGGTGCTCTCCCGCCACCGCGGCAGGTCGCGGACCTTCCGGCCGTCGACACCCTGGCGCAGGCTCTCCCAGTACCCGAAATCCATGCACCACGAGCAGCCGATGCGGCCGGCGGAAGCCATCACCGCCAGCTGCTTCAAGTCGGCAGGCACCCGGTTCCAGCGCCCCACCGTGAGCTCGGTCGTGCCGTAGGTGAGCAGGACACGCGGGTTGTTCGCGGCGGCACGAACCGGGTCGACCGAACGTCCGTAGGACCGCCTCGAGTACCAGTCGGCGAAGCGGTAGAGCAGGGTGCGGGGCGGGTTCATCGAGACATGTGGCATGGCAACCAGACACGCCGCCCGCCCCGGGTGTGACGGCCGGAGTCGGCCGTTGGTGCACCAATCGCCCAGGTGCGGCGCTCGGAATAGGCAATTGGTGCACCAGTCGCCCTTTGCATCTCCAGCGGTATCTCACCGTCCTGGGGTCACCGCAGTCTGGAGGGCGTGCTCCTCAGGCGCTCAGCGCATCGAGCTTCGCGACCGTTGCCGGGTCGAGGTGAACACCGCCGGCCGCCAGGTTCTCCTCCAGATGCGCGGTGCTCGAGGTGCCCGGGATGAGGAGCGTGTGGGCGTCCCGTGCCAGGAGCCAGGCCAGACCGACCTGCGCCGGCGTCACGCCGAGCGCGGCGGCGGCTTCCACCACCACCGGCTGCTCCGCCACCTTGGGCTGGCCGGGGAACGCCGAGCCCAGGGGGAAGAAGGGCACCCAGGCGATGTCGTGGTCGCGGCAGACGTCGAGCAGCGGCTCCGCCGAGCGATCGAGCAGGCTGTACGCGTTCTGCACGCAGGCGATCCCCGCCGGGAGGGCTCGCCGGAGCTCCTCCACCGTGCAGTTGCTGAGGCCCACCCCGCCGATCTTCCCTTCGTCGCGGAGCTTGACCATCTCCGCGACCTGGCTGTCCAGATCGGCACGGTCCGCCTCGGACACCTGGACCGCGTCGTGGGAGCCACCCATCAGTCGCAGGTTGACCGCGCCCAGCCGCTCGGTTCCGAGCGTTCGCAGGTTCGCCTCCACGCCGGCGCGGAGCTGCTCCGGCCGCTGGGCCGGGATCCACGCCCCGTCGGGGTCGCGCTCGGCGCCCACCTTGCTGACCAGCACCAGGTCGGCCGGGTACGGGTGCAGCGCGGCGTGGATCAGCTCGTTGGCGACGCCCAGCCCGTAGAACTCTGCGGTGTCGATGTGGTTGACGCCGAGCTCGACCGCGCGGCGCAGCACCGCGAGCGCAGCGCCGCGGTCTCGCGGCGGCCCCCAGACCCGTGGGCCCGGGAGCTGCATCGCGCCGAACCCCACCCGCGCTACCCGGCGACCGGCGAGAATGGCGGTTCCTCCGGGCGCTCCGGCAGTTCGATAGTTCGCTGTGTCGCTCACCCGGCCAGTCTACGAGAAGCGGAGCCCATCTCCGGTTCTTGCCTGTCTCTCGTCCTAGCCTGGACGCGTGACCCGACGCGCCGGCCGTTATGGGGTGGACGGTTCCTTCGAGGTCGCCTCCCTTCCCTGGCAGGTGGCGTTCTGGGCCGCGGTCATGACCGGCTTGGTGGGCCTCACCGTTCGCGGTGCGCTGCGCCGCCGGCCTCTGGAGGCGATCCCGCCCGGACTCGCCATGACCGCCCTCGGGGGCACCATCGGGCTCTACCTGCAGGCGACGCTGGGGGGCAAGTTCGCGGTCTGGGAGCGGCTGCTCGACGAGCTGGGGTTGGACGGTGGCGAGCGAATCCTCGACCTCGGGTGCGGACGCGGAGCGGTCCTGGTGGCCGCCGCCCGGCGGCTGCGGGGTGGTCGGGCCACCGGTGTCGACCTCTGGCATGCCGACCAGTCCGGGAACTCGCCCGCCGCGACCCGCGCCAATGCCGAGCTCGAGGGCGTCGCGCCGAAGGTGTCCCTGCTGACTGCGGATATCACCCGCCTTCCCTTCACCGGCGGCGAGTTCGACGTGGTGCTCGGCAGCCTGGCGCTGCACGACCTGGACGGCGAGGGTCGTCACGCGGCGGTCGACGAGGCGATCCGGGTGCTCCGGGAGGGCGGTCGAATGGTGCTCGTCGACGTGGGCTTCACGCGCACCTTCGCGCGCCGGCTGCGGGAGGCCGGGATGACCGCGGTGCGGCGCCGCAACGCGGGCTGGCGGATGTGGTACGGCGGGCCCTACTTCCCCGCCCACATCGTCACCGCCCGCCGGCCCGCGCCCTGAGTGCCGGCACTCGGGGGTTGTCGGGGCTCAGTGGCGAGTGCGCGCGTGCGCGGGGTGACCGAGGCTACCAGCGGTCGAGTCCGAGCTGGTAGAGCATCAGCGCAACCGTCTCCTCCCCCCACTGCCGCACCTTGGTCCGGTTGGTCCAGCTCAGCTCCAGGTAGGAATCGGGGCTCACGTAGGCGGCCTCGAAGCCGAGGCTGAGCGCCATCTCCTGAGCCCGCGCCGAGGCCAGCGGGTCGGTCACCAGGATGATCGTGCGAAACCCGTGCGCGCGCCCGATCGCGGCCACGTTGCACATGCTCTGCCAGGTGGTGCGGCCGGTGTCCTCCAGGTACACGCGGTCCTCGGGGACCCCCTGCTGCAGCAGCCAGCGAGCCGACACCGACGCCTCGGTGTAGCCGGAGTCGTCGCCCGGCTGCCGCCCGCCGGACGTGATGATGGCGGGCGCCAGGCCGGCCCGATACAGCTCCAGCGCGTGCATCAGGCGGGCCTCCAGGATCGGGGACGGCTCGCCGTTGTACTGTGCCGCGCCCAGGACGACGATGGCGTCGGCTCGGTGCAGCTGGTTTTCGTGCGACACCGCGAAGACGCGGGACGCGGTCACACCCGCGAACGCGGCGGCGAGGACGAGGAGGGCGGCGAAGATCGCGACGAGCGCGAGAAGGACGCGGCGCACAAACGCGCCCATGCTACGGGTGCGCACACCGGAGGGCGCCCCCTGAAGCGGCTCAGACGACCGTGTACGGCTCCTGGCGCATCGGGCCCCCGTCCTGCTCGGCGACGAAAAGGTTCGCATCCCGCGGCTCGCCCTGGTAGCAGGAGACGATCAGGTACCCGGGGCCGGCCCAGGACGCGCCGGCATCGGTCACCGACGCCCGGGCCGGGCTGTCAGGGTGGCTGTGGTAGTAGCCGAGGAGCGACATCCCCCGCTCGTCGAGGTCGCGCTGGATGCGGATCTGGTCGCGCGGATCCATCAGATACCGGTCGCGCGCCCGCTCCACCATCGTGTTGCGCACCCGGTGTGCCTCGGTGACCAGGTCCCCGCCGTCCGCTCCCGCCAAAATCCCGCAGATCTCGTTCGGGTAGCCCTCGGCGACGTGCGCGCGGACCGCGTCGAGCGCGGCTCGCTCGATTCTCACCGGGCGCCCTGGTAGCGGCCGGACGAGAGGTACCGGTCGCCCCCGTCGGGGAACACGGTCACCGCGATGCCCCGCTCCCCGCGGCGGGCCAGACGCTCGATCGCCCAGAGAGCGGCGCCCGACGAGTGGCCGGCGAGCAGGCCCTCCTCCCGGGCCAGGCGATCGACCAGCGCGTACGCCGGTTCGGTGGGCGCCCCCCACACCTCGTCGGCGACCTCCGGGCGCCAGATGCCGGGCACGATCGCGGTCGGCAGGTGCTTCAGCCCCTCGAGTCCGTGGAACGACTCCTGTGGCTGCACCGCGATCGCGACCACCTCCGGCACGGCCGCTTTGAGCCCGGTCGCGGTGCCGACGAAGGTGCCCGTGGTCCCGAGCCCGGCCACGAAGTAGGCCGGGCGCCCCGGTGCCTGGCGCAGGATCTCCCGGGCGGTACCGGAGCGATGCGCCTGGGGGTTCGCCGGGTTGTTGTACTGGTCGGGGTAGAAGTAGCGGTCGGGGTCGGCGGCAACGATGGCGCGGCAGCGCCGGATCGCTCCGTCCGAGCCCTCCATGGGATCGGTGTACAGCGGTTCGGCGCCGTAGGCGAGCACCAGCTCCTTGCGCTCCCGGCTCACGTTCTCCGGCATCACGAGCTGGACCGGATACCCCTTGGCGGCACCCACCATGGCGTAGGCGACGCCGGTGTTGCCCGAGGTCGAGTCGATGATCGTCTTCCCCCGAACCAGGGCGCCCTGCCGCTCCCCGTCCTCGATCATGGCCAGCGCCGCACGATCCTTGACCGATCCCCCGGGATTGAACCACTCCAGCTTCGCGTACACCTGAAGGTCCGGGTTGACGGCGTCGAAGAGATGGATCCGCACCAGTGGCGTGTTGCCCACCAGCGCCGTGACGCCGGTCATCGTGGTCTCGATCGCCATACGATCGCAGTCAACCGCCCGGGTGGCGGGTTCTGTTCCTCAGCGCGCGGGCGAGGTCGCCGGCCGCATCCCACCGGCGGACGTCTCGTGGCCGTCCGGCGGCATCGCGGCGACGATCAGGCCGGCGACCCGGTCGACCGGCAGCGCGGTCGGGTCGAGCGTGATGTCGAACACCGGCCGCGCATCGACCCCGAACATGCCCGAGATCGCGGCCTGCTGCTCGGCGTCCTGGTCGCGCAGCCGAGCGCGGGTGGCGGTCAGTGGCTCCCCGTCCACTCTCGCCAGCTGAGCCCGCCGGTCGACGGGTGCGTCGAGGCGGACCCGGAGCGGGTGCCGCCCGGCGAGAGCGGGTCCCGCCAGCGGACTCACGATGACGCCCCCGGTGCCGGCGGTCATCAGATCCAGGCTGCTGCCCAGGAGCCACGCCGGGGTGACCTGCTGGTGGGGTCCATCGCCACCGTCGAGGCGGCCGGCGAGGCGCTCCAACCAGCGTGGAGAGCGGCGATCGTCGTCGAGCACCGAGTCCACCGCTCCGACCCAACCGTCGAGGCGGGAGGTGAGGTCGTGCAGCGGGAGCCCCAATCGCTCGGCGACGCGCTCCGCGACCGGCGCCGCCTCGATACCGGGCGCTGCCGAGATCGCGACCACGGCACCCGCCGCCGGGACGGGCGCGTCCGAGGACGGCCGCGACCCGGGCCCGGCCGTCGCCGCGTCGAGCAGAGCTTCCTGCTCCGCGTTGCGCCTGGCACCGGTGAACCGGGACACCAGTGAGTAGAGCACCGGGATCAGGACCAGCGTCAGCAGCGTGCTGCTGCAAAGACCTCCGATGACCACGATCGCGAGAGGCGCCGAGATGAAGCCGCCGCCGCTGGTGTTCCCGCTCACCGCCAGGGGGGTCAGCGCGAGCACGGTGGCCACCGCCGTCATCAGGATCGGGCGCAGCCGGCGGCGACCTCCCTCGGTCAAGGCGTCGTGCAGGACCAGCCCCCGGTCCCGGTACTGCTCCACCAGGTCGAGCAGCACGATCGCGTTGGTGACCACGATGCCGACCAGCATCAAGAGCCCGACCAGCGCCGGCAGCGAGAGCGCGGTGTGCGTGATGGTCAGGGCGACGATGGCGCCGATGGCGGCGAACGGGATCGAGAAGAGCAGGACGAACGGCTTCAGGAAGGAGCGGAACGTGGCCACCATGATCATGTAGACAAGCCCGATCGCGGCCAGGATCGCCAGCTCGAACTGGCGCAGCACCGTGGACAGGTCGGCCAGCGTGCCCGAGTTGCCCAGCGTCGTCCCGGAGGGCAGCGAGAGCGCGTTCAGCTTCTCCGTGACGTGGCGCTGGATCTCGGACTGGTTGTTTCCGGTGATGGTCGCGGTCACGGTGGCAGCCTGCTCGTTCCCGCTGCGGTCGATCGAGGTCGGCCCGTCGACCTGCTGCAGCGTGACGAGCGTGGAGAGCGGGACCACGCCGTGCTCGGTCGGCACCGGGAGCGAGCTCAAGGCTTGAGGGGTGTCCGCGGTTCCCGGCGGGAGGACCACCGAGACGTTGACCGATCCCTGGGCAAGCTGCGCCTGGGCCGCCACCGTCCCTGAGACGGCGGCGCCCACGATCGCCGCCACCTGCTGGAGCGTGAGCCCGGAGGAGGCAAGCTGCGCGGTCGGTACCAGGTTGATCTGCGGCTGGTCCGCGGCCAGGTTGGAGGTCACCTGGGAGAGGCCGGGGATCGACTCGAACGCGCCCACCACCTGATTGGTCGCGGTCTGCAACTTCTGAAGGTCGCTGTTCTGGACCGTCTCCGTGATCTGGCTGCTGGTGCCGCTGCTGGAAGCGCCCTCGACCTGGACGGCGGCCGGGCCGTGATAGTCCTTGCTGATCGCCTTCTGGACGTCACTGCTCACCGTGTTGTAGTCGGCGTTCGACGCCAGCACCACGGTCACCGTGGCATGGGTGGGATCGGGGGGCACGGTACCGGGCGGCGCGAAGGGGTCGATCACGGTGCCCACCACGGCCTGGTAGGCGGAGACGCCGTTCACGCCCTTGATCAGGTTTTCGACCGCGAGCGTCTGCTCGTTCGTCTGCTGGAGGGTGGCCTGCTTGCCCATCGCCACCGAGACCGTGAAGGTGGAACCACCGGACTGGTCGAGCAGGTTGACGCGCAGCTGCGGCACCAGCGCGAAGGATCCGAGCAGCAGCACCAGGGCGAGCAGGACCGTGATGAGCCGGTGACCCAGGGCCCAGCTGAGGGTGGGCGCGTACACCCGCTGCAGAGCCCCACGCGCCGCGTCGGCCACCACCTTCTTCGGCCTGGGGATGAAGCGGGAGGCGATCAGGGGCACCACCATCACCGCCACCACCAAAGAGGCGAGCAGCGCGACCACCACGGTGATCGCGAAGGGGCTGAAGAAGTCCCCTGCGATGCCGCTCAAGAAGGCGATGGGCAGGAAGACGGCGACCGTCGTCAGTGTCGAGGCGGTCACCGCGCCCAGGATCTCCCGCGACGCCGAGAGCGCGGCGGTGACCGGGTGCTCGCCCTCCCGAACATGACGGGTCACGTTCTCGAGCACGACGATCGAGTCGTCGACGACGCGCCCGATGGCGACCATCATCGCCCCCAGGGTGAGGATGTTGAGCGTGATCCCGGCCACCCAGAGGACGATCAGTGCCGCCAGCAGGCTGGTCGGGATGGAGATCGCCGCGACCAGCGTCGCACGCACGCTGCGCAGGAACAGGAAGATCACGAGGATCGCGAACAGCGCACCCAGCAGTCCCTCGCGGAGGATGGACTGGATGGCCTGGGTGATCGGCGTCGCCTCGTCCTCGATCACCTGGAACGTGACGTCGCCACCCATGCTGTCCTTGATGCCGGGGATGGCCGCCCGCACCTCGTTCGCCACGTCGACCGTGTTGGCGGTCGGGGCGGGCAGGATCTCGAGGGAGATGCTGGGGTTGCCGTTGGTCCGGGTGAGCGTGCCCTGGCTGATGGAGACCAGCTGGACCGACGCGACCTCCGAGACCGGCACCGCGGTCGGTGTGGTGGACCCTGCCGAACCCGTCGCCCCGGATCCGCTGGTGGCGCCGGCGGCTCCGCCGGCTCCCGACGCGCCCGCCGCACCGGACGCTGCCGCGCCGGACGTGCCCGCGGCACCCGATGTGGACCCCGCGCCGGCGGTCGGGGTGACCGGGATCGCCTCGATCTGCTGCACGCTGGTCAGCGACCCCGACACCTGAACCGGCACCGAGGTCCCGTTGTCGTTCACGCTCCCCACCGACTGCACCAGCGAGGCCTGCTCGATGGCCGCCACCACCGCCTGCTCGGTGAGGCCGTGCTGAGCCAGCGAGGCCTGATCGACGGTGACCAGGACCTGCTCGGTCGGGGCACCCGCCACCTGCACCGCCGAGACGCCCGAGAGTCCTTCCAGCTTCGGCACCGCGACCTGGTTGACCCGGGTGGCGAGGCTTCCCAGCGACCCCTCGCCGTAGACCGAATAGGTGAGCACCGGGAGGAGCGCGGTCGAGAAGGCCGTGATCGACGGCGCGCCGGCCGTGGGCGGGAACTGGGCCTGCGCCTTTTGGAGGGCCGACGCCAGGTTCTGCTGGTCGGTCTGGCTGTTGGTGCCGTCGTTGAAGGTCACCTCCAGGATGGAGACACCGGCGCTCGACCGGGAGAGCACGGCGTTCACGTCGGGAGCGTCCTGGACGGCGGCCACGGCAGGCTGGGTGACCTGCTCGTCGACGATCTGCGGGGAGGCGTTCTTGTAGCCGATCACCGCCACGAACTCCGGCACGCTGATGTTGGGCAGCAGCGCCTGCTGGAGCTGTGTGGCCGCGAGGATGCCGGCACCGAAGACGAGCAAGATCGCGATCAACACGACCGGGCCCGAGCGCATCGAGAGCCGGGTGAACCAGGACATCGCGGTGTGACCTCCGTCACGTGGGGCGTTGCCGACCGGCCGGACCTTTCAGGCAACCACGTAGACTGCGTCGATAACTTAGACTCAGTCTATCATCCTGAGTTGGAGGCCATGACGGACGCCGATCGGTCGCGGGTGACCCCGTTGCGAGAGCAGCACCGCCAGGACACCCGCCGGCACATCGTGGCCGCCGCACGCGATCTCTTCCAGAGCGCCGGCTTCGCGGGGACCACCATGGAGGCGGTCGCGGAGCGGGCGGGCGTCAGCCGGGCGACGCTGTTCAACTACTTCCCCAGCAAGCAGTCCCTCCTGCTTCCGTTTGCCGGGCACCTGGTGCGGACACGGGTGCGCCCGGAGGTGGAAGCCGCGCTCGAGCCCTGGCCCGGACTGCTGGCGGCGCTCGAGGCTGCGTTCGAGAGCATGGAGCGCCACGTCTTCTCCTTACCTGATCTGAGAGGCGGTCTCAGGGAGGCGGTGCTGAGCGAGGTCCGTCGCCCGGAGCAGCTGCCCGCACGGGAGGAGGGCGACCTGATCCTCGAGATCCTGAACCGAGCGTCGGACTGCGGAGAGCTGCGCCGGGACCTGGAGCCGGTGGACCTCGCCCGCTTCGTCAATCTCCTCCTGATCTCGGATCAGCTGGAGCGGGACCACCAGCCCGGCGCCCCCGCCACCCCCGACCATCACCGCGCCCAGCTGCTGCGCTTCCTGGGTCCTGCCCTCACGGCCCACGCAGGCTCCGGTTGCGGCCTCGAAGACGGTGGTGTAATCTTGTAATCATGGATCAAAACCAAGTCGATGCGGTGCAAGGATGGTTCGCCGGTCGCCTGCCTGAGGGCTGGTTCACCGGCACCGAGGTCACGATCGAGGACGATCAGATCGTGGTCCTGGGGACGCTTCCCGAGCTGGACGTGTTTCCCGGCGCCACGCCCGAGTTCCTGGAGAGCGCGGCGGCGGGCCGGATCGCCCGGTTCCGGGAGCAGACGCGAGGGCAGCGGGTGGCGATGGCGCGCGAGGCCGAGGAGCGTTTCGGCAGGTATGTGACCTGGGGTGCCCGGCTGGGCGGCGTGACCAAGCGCTTCAACCCGGGGGGCTCCGGCTGGCGTGGACGTGGCCCTTCGCGCGGGGGTGGCCGGGGCTGGCGCCACGCGGGCTGGGGACGGTCGTCGGAGCCTGACGTCCAGACGTTCTGAGGCGGCGTCAGCGCGTCACGCTCAGAAGGCGTGGATCAACGCCAGGCCGGCCAGCGTGAAGACGGCACCGAGTCCGTATCCGATCACGGATCGGCGGACTACGGTGCCGCCTTCCGGGGCCAGGATGTTGAGCACCGCCTTGCCGAGCAGCAGTCCCCCGCCGAAGACGACGACACTCGGCCGGTGGGTGACGACGCCGGCCATCAGGACCGCGCAGAAGAGCAGCACCTCCGCGAGCTGGACCAGGGTGTAGAGCCGCACCCGCGCTACGCCTCGCCTCCGCCGCTTGCCGGCAAGCGACCCTCCGGTGGGCTGCACTGGCGGTTCATTGCCGGCACGGCAGGGAGCGGAGGTGGAGGCTAGCGCCGTCGACTGAGGCGGCTTGCTCCCGCGTACCGCGCCGCGTCGCCCAGATCGGCCTCGATCTCCAGCAGCCGGTTGTACTTGGCGACCCGGTCGGAGCGGGCCGGCGCCCCGAGCTTGATGAGGCCGGTCCCGGCGCCTACGGCGAGGTCGGCGATCGTCGTGTCCTCGGTCTCGCCGGAACGGTGGGAGATGACCGAGCTGTAGCCGTTGGAGCGGGCGAGCTCGATCGCCGCCAGCGTCTCGGTCAGGGTCCCGATCTGGTTGACCTTGATCAGGATCGAGGTCCCCACCCCCTGGTCGATGCCCTCCTGGAGCCGGTCGACGTTGGTCACGAAGATGTCGTCGCCGATGAGCTGCACCTGCCGACCCAACCGCTCGCTGAGGGCCGCCCAGCCGTCCCAGTCGTCCTCCGCCAGGCCGTCCTCGATGGAGACGATCGGGTAGCGCCCGACCCAGTCCGCGTAGAGGTCGATCAGCTCCGACGGCGTCAGCGTCCGGCCCTCGCCCGCCAGGTGGTAGGCACCGTCCCGGTAGAACTCGCTCGCCGCCGGATCCAGCGCCAGCGCGACGTCCTCACCGGGCTGGTAGCCGGCCTTCTCGATCGCCTCCACCATCAGCGCCAGCGCCTCCTCGTTGGAGCCGAGATCGGGCGCAAATCCCCCTTCGTCGCCGACCCCGGTGGCCAGCTTCCGGGAGGAGAGAATGCTGTGAAGCGCGTGATAGGTCTCCGCCACCGCCTGCGTGGCCTCGGCAAACGTCGCCGCCCCCACCGGGCAGACCATGAACTCCTGTACGTCCACGTTGTTGTCGGCGTGAGCGCCCCCGTTCAGGATGTTCGACATCGGCAGCGGAAGCACGGTGGCCATCGCCCCGCCAAGGTAGCGGTAGAGCGGTAGCTCGAAGGCTTGCGCCGCGGCGTGGGCGACCGCGAGCGAGACCCCTAAAAGCGCGTTGGCTCCCAGCCGGCCCTTCTGCTCGGTGCCGTCGAGGTCGATCAGCGCCTGGTCGATTCCGCGCTGATCCGAGGCGTCCGCGTGCTCCAGCGCTTCCTGGATCTCACCGTTGACGTTTGCTACCGCCTGCCGGACCCCTTTGCCGCCGTAGCGGCCGGGGTCGCCGTCGCGCAGCTCCACCGCCTCGTGTGCACCGGTCGAAGCTCCCGAGGGCACGGTCGCGGTCCCGGATGACACCGAGGTCTGGACGGTGACCCGCACCGTCGGGTTGCCGCGCGAATCCAGGACCTCGAGGGCGGAGATGTCTTCGATCGGTAGCACGCCGCCAGTCTAGGTGGGGGGCTCCGCGGGGCGCCCCGCGTGCACCGGGACAGCTTCCGGTCCCGTCTCTCGCCCCGCGAGGGCGCTCAGGCCGGGTCCACCGAGAAGCCGTAGGTGATCAGGGCCTGCGCGTCGTCCACGTCCTTCGGCGAATCGAGCACGACTGCCAGGAGCGTGCGCCCTCCGCGTTGATCGGTGAGCGCGAGGCAGTAGCCGGCATCGTCGGTGAACCCGGTCTTGAGGCCGTCGGCGCCCGGGAACCCCCTCAGCACCGGCCCGATCAGCGACCCCAGGCCGTACGCCTTGTGCGAGGGGGTCTCGGGGATCTGGATCTCCCTCTGGTCGGAGATCTGCAGCAGCTCGGGCTGCGCGTCGACCAGGTGGGCGGCGATCACCGCGAGGTCGTAGGCCGAGGCGGCTTCTCCCGGGGCGTCGAGCCCGGTCGGGTTGGTGAAGCCGGCGTCGGTCAGTCCCCAGGAGCGGACCAGCGCGTTCATGTCCGCGATAAACCGGGGTTCAGGGATGATGGCCTGCGCGAGCACCAGGGCGGCGTCGTTGGCCGACTCCAGCAGGATGCCTTCGATCAGGTCCTCGACCGTCAGCTGCTCGCCGGCACCAAGTCCCATCCGCGTGTCGTCCGGGTCGAGCTGCGTCGCCGCCTCGGGGACCGTCAGCACGGTCTGGAGCGTGGCGTGCCGGAGCGCGACCTGGATGGTGACCAGCTTGGCCAGGCTGGCGGTCGGCAGCGGATCCAGCGCGGCGTTCTCGTACAGCACCCGCCGATCGGTCAGGTCGACCAGGATCGACGCCCGGGCGTGAAGTCGGGGCGCGACCGCCTGGCCGGGAGCGTGCGGCAGGACGCCGAGGTAGGCCTGACGAGGAACCGGCTGGGGGAGCGGCGAGACGGCGGCGAAGAACGCGTGGGGCGGGAGCGGCCAGGGCGTCGCGGTGGGCACCGCGCGAGGGGGCGAGCCCTCGGAGTGCGTGGAGGCGTCGCCCGGCATCGTGCTGCCGCGCTGCCCGGCCGGGGGCGTCTGGATCCTGCCGGCGGCGAAGACACCCGCCAGCAGGACCGGCAGCAGGAGGGCCGCCAGCGCCGGGGCAAGGCGCAACCGACCCCTCGCCATCACGGCGAGAGCAGCGCGATCGGCCGGCCCGGGCCGCCGGTCGCGCCGGCCACCTTGGGGGCCAGGAACATAAAGAACGCACCGCGGGTGGGGAGCTGGTCCAGTCCCGTCAACGCTTCGACATACCGCATACGGCGGCTCAACCCCTCCCGGTGGGCCGGCGCGCCCAGGTGGGAACGCACTTCGACGCCCCCACGCACGTCGTGCCCCCGGCTGACAGCGGCTTGCCCTGGGCCGGTCCGGCGGGTGCCGAGACGGGGGACCGGGTCCCGGTGCGAGACCTGATGGGGCCGGCGGTGATGGTCGACGTCACCGAGCTCGCCGGCCGGTCCGATCACGTCCAGAGCCCATGGATCACGCGCACGTTCCTTGAATCCTGGGAGCAGCGGCAAGGGCCGTTCGCAGCCGGTGACGCGGTGCTTCTCGACACCGGTTGGGACCGCCGGTACGTCGCGGTCCGGACGGAGACGCCTCCGCCCAGAGCTCCCGGAGGGGCACGAGATAGTTCCACACGTTGGCCCGGAACGGCATCTGCGTGGACCAGGCCGCGGGCAGATTCGCGGCGACGGTGACCGGCAGGTCGATGACCCGTGCCGAAAGCAGGCGGTCCAATCCTCGGTCACGCTCAACCTCCGGGTCGGGCAGGAACGTCGCTCAAGGCTGGTCCGGCAGCGAAGCCAGCACGTCCTCCATCGCGAGCAGGCGCGCCACGTAGGGACGGAACGGGCCGCCGAGCTCGGCCGCCGCCCGCCACACCGCCGGATCGCCTTCCCGGCGGCGCGCGTCGAGCAGCTGCCGGTGCCCGGGCAGCAGTCGCCCGCCGCGATCGAGCGTCGAGTCCACGATGGTCCCCAGCCAGGAGTCGAAGAACGCGATCTCCTGGCGAGCCGGGGAGTCGGCCTCGGCGGCCGGGAAGGGCACTGCCCGGTGCTCGGCCCACAGGACCGCAAGGCGCCGGGCTTGGGGCGAGAGTGGCGAGCGCCCGCCCGGAGGTCGGCCCATGCGGAGCTCCAAGGGGGGGTTCAGGCTCCGGCCTTCAGATGCTCCACGATCGCGTCGGCGACCTGGCTGGTGCCGACGGCGGTCGGATCGTCTCGCCGCAGTTTGAGGTCGTAGGTCACCGACCTGCCCTCGCGCAGCACGTCGGCGATCGCGCCCTCGAGCGCATCCGCGGCCGCACCCTCGTCGAAGTTCCGGAGCATCAGGACGCCGGAGAGCATGACCGCCATCGGGTTGACCTTGTTCTGCCCGGTGTACTTCGGCGCCGAGCCATGCGTCGCCTCGAACACGGCCGCATCGGCGCCGATGTTGGCGCCCGGAGCCAGACCCAACCCCCCGATCAGGCCCGCCCCGAGGTCGGACAGGATGTCGCCGTAGAGGTTGGGGAGCACGAGGACGTCGTACTCGCGAGGGCGCAGCACCAGCTGCATCGAGACGTTGTCCACGATCCGGTCCTCGAACTCGATGTCCGGGTTCTCCGCCGCCACCTCGCGACCCACCCGCAGGTAGAGGCCGTCGGTGAACTTCATGATGTTCGCCTTGTGGACCAGGGTCACCTTCTGGCGGCCGTAGCGGCGGGCGTAATCGAAGGCGTACTCCACGATGCGCCGCGACCCCGAGATGGAGAGCGGCTTGATCGAGAGGCCCGAGTCCCGCTTGATCGGCTTCTCCGCGCGGGCGGAGATCTGGTCGATCAGCTCCAGGCAGTCCGGTGTCCCTTCCTCGAATTCGATCCCCGCGTAGAGGTCCTCCGAGTTCTCGCGGATGAAGACCAGGTCGATGTCGTCGCTCAGGTTGCGGGCACCGGCGTAGGCCTTCACGGGCCGGACGCAGGCAAAGAGATTCAGCGCCTGCCGCAGGCCCACGTTGACGCTGCGGAACCCGGTGCCGATCGGCGTCGTGATCGGGCCCTTGAGCGCCACCTTGTTGCGCCGGATGGAATCGAGGACCGGCTCTGGAAGCGGCGTCCCGTAGGTCGCCATCACGTTCTCGCCCGCCTGCTGTACGTCCCAGTCGAACTCGACGCCGGTCGCCTCCAGCACACGTACGGTGGCGTCGGCGATCTCGGGCCCGACCCCGTCCCCGGGTATCAACGTGACGGCGTGACGCGACAATGCACAAACCTCCCTGGGTCGAGTGGCCGGAGCCGGACTACTTCTGGAAGTAGTCGACGTTGATCTGGATGAAGTTCGACCACTCGCCGGGAACCTCATCCTCGGGGTAGATGGCGTCCACCGGGCAGGGGTCGACGCACGCGCCACAGTCGATGCACTCCTCGGGATCGATGTAGTACATGTCGGCGTCATCGTCCGTGTGGATGCAGTCGACCGGGCAGACCTCCACGCAGGAGGCGTCCTTCACGCCGATGCACGGCTGGGTTATGACATAGGCCACAGTCTTGTCACTTTACCCGGCGCCCCCCTTCCACCGACGGTGAACCGGGCGCCCCTGAGGTAAGGTTTGCCCATTCCTCCGCAGAACCCCGCGCCGGCGGTCACAGCCGGCGCGCCCACGACCTCGTTTCTCGATCGGATGCCGGAGCTGGTGACGCACCTGGACGCGCCGCACGGGCCGGACGACTGGCGTGCGCGCACCCAATCCGGCGAGGAGGTCCTGGCGCGCCGGCTCCCGGTACCCGAGAGCGAGCGCACCACCATGGTCGACCGGTTGCGCTGGCTGTGGGAGGCCGACTCGACAGGCCTGCTTCCGGTCCGGGGTGCGGCGACGAACCCGGAGGGCCTGTGGGTCCTGCTGCGGCCGGTCCCCGGGTCTCCGCTGGGGGCGATCAGCGCCGCCGAGCCGCTCACTCCGGCGGAGACGGTGACCGCCGGCCAGTCGCTGTTCCATGGTCTGGCGACGCTCCACCGGATCGGGTTGGGCCAGCTGGTGGTTCCGAGGACGGTCCTGGTCGACACCGACGGCAACGCACGCCTGGACGGACCCTGGCTCCCCGTGGACCCCGGCGGTCGGGCCGGCCAGGTGCGGGCGCTGGGCGAGACGCTGGCTCAGGGGGCGGACATCGCGGTCCGGCCCGGAGACGAGCTGGGCGCGGCCGAGCGTCAGGCGCCGGGCCTGGTCGCCACGCTGCGCGGGATCGCCAACGGCTCCGCGATCGACGCCGCGACGGCGGGGGTGCTGCTCGAAGAGTCGGGGGGCGCCCTCGCCGCGCCTCCGCAGATCACGCGCAGCCGCAAGACGCTCGCCGACCGGGTGAAGCGTTTGCTGTCCCCCGCCGCGGTGGCGGCCTCGCGCAACCCGATCGCGCGCGTCCGGCGAGCGACTCCCGCCCCGATCGGCGTTGCCCCCCCGTCCCGCACCTCCCCACCACCCCCGGTCCGCATCGGGCCTCGCATGTCCGAGAAGTCGGCCTGGAACGCCAAGCCCTCCCCGCGGCGCCGAGCGGCGGGGGTGGTGCGGGCGTCCACCGTGCTGGCGGGATCGCTGATCGGGCTGCTGCTGCTGGTGGTGGGGTTCGGCGCCTACACGGTCTACCACCGGCACCAGCTGGAGGCGGCCGCGACCCCCACCCCCCACGCCGCGACGCCCGCGCCCGCGCCCACGCCCGTGCCTCCGCTCGCGCCCTCCACCGCGGGGCCGATCTCGAGCGTCGCGCTCACCGCTGATCAGGTGGGCAGCTGCTCGCCGGCCCAGCAGTGTCAGGTCCAGGTGAAGGTCAACTTCTCGTCCGGGTCCTACTCCGCGGCCTGGAACTTCTACGTGACGAACCTCTGTACCCAGAAGCTCACGCAGATCGGCTCCGGCAACGAGGACGCAGCGTACCCGGAGTACGTCTATGCGGACTCGATCCTGACGATCCCGGCCGGGAACAACCTGGAGCTGATCGCCAAGACCACGTCGCCGGCGGTCGCGGCGTCGGCACCGATGAAGATCGGAAGCGGGAGCTGCTAGCTCCGCGCTGACGCCCCGCGCACAGTGGGCGATCGCTGCGCCAACGGGCCTTATTCCGCGCTGAGGTCCACCTTCTTGCCCGGGTTGAGCAGGTTCCGCGGGTCGAACAGGCGCTTCACGGCTTGCTGCAGGGCCAGCTCGGCGGGGCCGAACTGGCGCGCCAGCTGCGCCCGCTTCACCAGCCCCAGGCCGTGCTCACCGCTGACCGTGCCGCCCAGGGCCAGGATGCGCTGGAACAGGCGTTCGGCCCCCTCCCCCGCCCGCCGGACGTCCTCCGGGTTGCCGGCGTCGATCATGAACGTGGCGTGGAGGTGGCCGTCCCCGGCGTGCCCCCAGCTGCACGTCTCGAGTCCGGTCTCCCGCTCCAGCTCGGCGACCAGCTCGATCGCGTCCCCCAGGCGGTCGAAGGGCACCGCGACGTCCTCCGACATCTTGCCTCCGTGCCTGGCCGCGACCGCGAAGCTGACTCCGGAGCGCCACCGCCACAGCACGCGCTGCCGGGCCGGGGCGGCGAACGATTCGACCAGCAGCGCATCCTCACCGAGGGCTTCCTCGAGCTCCCGGGCCAGAGCTTCGGCGGCGCCCGTGGTGCCGTCGGCCTCGGCCACCACCAGGAAGCCCGCCTGCTCTGGCAGCGGGCTCGGGAAGGCGGCGCGGGTTGCGGCGAGCGCGGTCCCGTCGAGGTATTCGAGGGTTGCCGGCTGGAGGCCGTAGCCGAGGACGCGACCCAGGGCGGCGACGCCGGTGGCGGCCGTCGGATAGACCGCGGCAACCGGGATCTGGGCCTCGGGCGCCGGTACCAGCCGCAGCCAGGCGGAGGTGATGATGCCCAGCGTCCCCTCGGAGCCGATCAGGAGACGCTTCAGGTCGTAGCCGGCGACGTCCTTGCGCACCGGTCCGCCCAGCCGCACGCTACGACCCGGCGCGACGACCGCCTCCAGGCCGAGCACGAAGTCGCCGGTGACGCCGTACTTGAACGAATGGGGGCCCCCGGCATTGCACGCGATGTTGCCGCCGACCTGAGACTGCTCGCTCGCCCCCGGGTCGACGGGGAAGTAGAGGCCGTGCTCGCGGGCGGTCTCGTGGAGCCGTCCGGTGGTGACCCCCGCCTCGACCTCGACGCGCCAGTACTCAGGGTCGAGGCGGCGGATCCGGTTCAGGCGCTCCAGCGACACCACCACCGAACCCTCGGTGGGCACCGCGCCCCCCGCGAACCCGGTCCCGCCCCCGCGGGGCACGATTGCGATCCCCCGCTCGTAGCACCAGGCGACCGCTTCCTGCACCTGCTCGGAGCCGGCCGGCGCGAGCACCGCGGCCGCGCGGCCGTGGAGTCCCTGCATCTCGGTCGAGTCGTGCAGGTACGGTTCCTGCGCGCCCCCACGACGCAGTGCATCCTCCCCGAAGCGCGCGGCGAGCTCGTGCTCCAACGCCGCCTGCGTAGCCCGGTTCATCGCCGCCTGCCCACCTGCCCATTCTCCCGAAGCTCCGGCCGCCACCGCCGGACCGCGTCCTTGACCCGGGTCGGCTCTGGCAGCCTATTCGGATGCGCACCTATGCCTGGCGGCGGCTCGACACCCCCGGCCTCGAGCTCGCGACCTGGCGGCCGCGTGCGGACGGCGCGGTCCTGGCCGGCCGCGTCCTCGTGCTCGAGGAGGGGCTCCCACTGTCGGTCGACTACCGGATCGAGGTCGATGCTCACTGGGTGACGCGACTGGTCGACGTCGACCTGGTGGCGGGCGGGGTGCCCGCGGTCCTGCGGCTGGAGCACGACGGTGCCGGCGCCTGGCGGCGTGACGGCGACCCCGAGCCCGGCCTGGCGGGTTGCCTCGACGTCGACCTGGAGGTAACGCCCCTCACCAACGCCCTCCCCGTGAACCGGCTCCAGCTGCCCGAGGACGGTGCCGCGGAGATCCTCGCCGCCTGGGTGCACTTCCCGGGGCTGGACCTGGAGGCCGCCCCGCAGCGCTATCAGCGGCTCACCTCCACGACCTACCGCTACACCGGCCTCGGCAGCGGCTTCACCGCGCAGGTCGAGGTCGACGCCGACGGCATGCCCGTCATCTACGAGCGCCTCTGGCAGCGCGCCTGACCTCCTCTGCGAGCTCCGCGATCCCGACCTGGCCGGTGGTGTCGACGCGGATCAGGGGCCAGGGGCCCGCAAGCGGACGGTCGGTCGGGTCGTCCTCGGCGGTGGCGGCGGCGTTCTCCAGATCGAAGTGGACTGGATGGCGGGTCCCGCGACGCTCCCGGATGCGTTCCAGCCGGACCGCGGGGTCGCAGTCGCAGTACACCTCGACCAGCGGGGGTGGGAGCCGGCTCAGTTCCGAGAGGTCGTACCGGGCTCGCCACGGACTGTCGTAGACACCGAACCCGATGTCCCGCATGAGCGCTCGAAGTACCTGCAGCGAGATCGCGCCGAGGCGGTGCGACGTCTCGTAGTCGGCGGCACCCATCGCGTCCCCCAGCGCCTCCTTGATCGCGTCCTTGCGGATCAGGGGAAGCCCGAGCGTGGCGGCGAGCGGCCGGCCGAGCGTCGTCTTGCCGCTGCCCGGGGGGCCGGAGACGACGACGAAGAGTCGATCGCTGTGCTGCACCTTCTCTCATGGTGGGGGATCGGGCCCTCGCCTGATCGCACCCAAGCGACCCGGTTTCGACGCTCGAGCCCCCGTCTATGCTCGGTGCCGTGCCGCCTGCCTCGAATCTCCTGGCCTTCGTCGCCGTGGCCGCGGTGGTCATCCTGATCCCCGGGCCAAGCGTGCTGTTCACCGTCGGGCGCGCGCTGAGCGCGGGCCGCCGCGAGGCGCTTCTGACGGTGATCGGCAACGCGGCCGGCGAGGCGGTGCAGGTCGTCGCCGTGGCGGTGGGGCTGGGGTCCGTCATCTCCGCGTCTGACGCGCTGTTCGCCGTCCTCAAGGTCGGCGGAGCGCTGTACCTGGTCTACCTGGGCATCCAGGCGATCCGCCATCGTAGGTCCCTGAGCGAGGCCCTCCAGGGCGCGGCCACTCCCTCCCGTGCGCGACGCGCCCTGCGGCAGGGCTTCGTCGTCGGTCTCACCAACCCCAAGACGACCGTCTTCTTCGCCGCGATTCTGCCCCAGTTCGTCGACCGCGCGTTGGGGCACGTGCCCCTCCAGATGCTGGTCCTGGGCTCGATGTTCCCGGTCATGGCCGTCGCGCTCGACAGCTGCTGGGCGCTCGGCGCCGGCACCGCCCGCGACTGGTTCGCCCGATCTCCCCGCCGTCTGGCGATGGTCGGGGGTGCCGGCGGGCTGGCGATGATCGGGGTCGGCGTGGGCTTGATAGCGAGCGGTCGCAAGGACTGACGGATTCGCTCGCGCCGCGCCGCGCCGGTCCGCGCCAGGGCCAGGACAGCATCGCGGAAAGGCGGCCGAGGTATCGTCTGCCGGTGGCCATCACGCACCTCTTCGCGAGCATTCCGGTCGCGAGCAGGGACGCGGCGGTGACCTGGTACGAGCGATTCGTAGGGCGACCTCCGGATCTGATCCCGAACCCCGACGAAGCCGCGTGGCGGATGACCGAAACGGGCTGGATCTACGTGGTCGCGGACGCGGCCCGTGCCGGCTCGGGCCTTCACACGCTGCTGGTCGACGACCTCGATGGGTTCCTTGCCGGGCTTGCCGGTCGCGGGCTTCTGAGCGACCCGGTCGACACCATGGGCAACGGTGTGCGCCACACGACGATCACCGACCCTGACGGCAACCGGCTGCAGATCGGACAGCCGCCGGCATAGCTCGCGGTTCGGCTCGAACCCGAAGAGCCGGATCCACGGGCGGCCTGGGACAAAATCGTGCGGGACCTCAGGGGGGAATCCGTAGAGTTGGGTGCCACCATGAGTCATCTGAGCAGCGGGGGCGGCTGTGGGATGGGAGCACAGTGCTAGCCGTTGTTACGCAGTCGCTGGACGCCCACGCCGCGTGGGCGCTGATGGGCGCTCGAAGTGCAGTCCTGGCCATACTGGCTATCGGAGCGCTGATCTCTTTGTTTGTCCGCTGCGGGTGATCCCAAGTCGGTCGTAACAGTCTCTGATCCCCCTGGCCATTTGTAGACAGGGGCACCTGAAAGCGCGCCGGGACACGTGCCTTTGTCTACAAGACGACGCTGGTTCACCCGGTCGCGGGGGGGTCTCGCGCCACCGCCGTCGTCCTGGGGAGCCAAACCCAGGCGAAGATGATGGACAGGTGGCTGACAACACGGAGTTCCGGCCCGACCTGTACCGGGAGACGGCGGACGACTACGACCGCTTCCGCCTTCACTACCCCCAATCCATGATCGACGACCTCCGCCATCAGGCGGGGGTGACCGGTAACGGCGTGCTCCTCGACCTGGCGTGCGGCACCGGCCAGGTTGCCTTCGCGCTTGCCCCCGCTTTTCGCGCGGTGTGGATGGTCGACCAGGAGCCTGACATGATCGCCCTGGTGCGCGACAAGGCGAGGCGTGCGGGGATGGCCCGGATTCACCCGGTCGTTGCCGACGCCGAGACGTTCGCGCCGGAGACGACCTTCGACCTGGTCACGGTTGGCAACGCGTTTCATCGCCTGCGCCGCGAGGTTGTCGCCGGAAGCATCCTTCGCTGGGTCGCGCCGGGTGGGCACCTGGCGTTGCTCTGGAGCGACACCCCCTGGCAGGGGAACGCCGAATGGCAGACTGCTCTGTCCACCGTGCTCGACCGGTGGCAGGCGAGGCTGGGCTCGGGCCGGATACCGGCGGGCTGGGAGGAGGCCAGGAGGCGCCGTCCCGACCGGCTCATCCTGACCGCAGCCGGGTTCGAGGCGGTGGGGGAGCATCGCCTTTCGAGCGCGCACCGATGGACCGTGGATGATCTGATCGGGTTCACCTACTCGACCTCTTTCCTCCCCCGCCACGTGCTGGGAGCGTCAGCGGCCGACTTCGAGGCCGACCTGCACGCGGCCCTCGACCGGTTCGACGGCGGAGCGGGTCTTCACCAGGTCATCGACTTCGCCTACGAGCTCTATCGCCGGCCGGCGATCACGGAATGACGGCTCAGGCGCGCAGCGCGGCGGCGACCACCGCGGCACTTGCACGATAGGTGAGCAGGGAGTAGTCCAGGCTGGCGAAGGCTCGCTCGGCGGCAGCGGGCTCCACGACCGCGCAGGCGTCGTCGACGATGACCGGCAAGAAGCCCAGGTCGGCGGCGTGTCGGGCGGTTGGCTCGATGCCGATCTCGAGCACCGCTCCGATGACGATGAGCGTCGTCAGGCGCCGATCTCGCAGCGTGGACTCCAACGGAGTCCCCACGAATGCCGACATCCCGAGCTTGTCGAAGACCGGTTCACCTGCTTGCGGGCTGAGTTCGTCTGCCAGCTGGGTGGCCGCGGCAGCCGGCGGGAAAGGGGACACCACGCGGTTCGCCTCGGTGAGGCGTTGCCAGGCCATCGCCGCCCGGAGAGCGGAGACACCCATGTGCGATGTCGGCAGCGACACGTGCCTGCAATAGAAGACTGGCGCGCTGACCTCGCGCGCGGCATCGAGCACCACGCGCATCCGTTCGACCATCCCTTCCCGTTCTCGGACGTGCTGAAGAATCCCCACCTGAGCGTCGTAGACCAGCACGCCCGAGACGTCGCGACGGCACATTTCGGGGACCGTCTCGGGCACGGAAACGCCAAACGCCTGCTGCACGTGGCCAGTCTCGCACATGCCGGCCGGGCTCGCGCTCGGTGACGTGACGCAGCGGGCGCCCCCGGACTCCGCGAAGTTCGCACCGCGGCCTAACCCATCCTCGGGTTGAACCCCTGTTCCAAAGTCGCGGCGCCGGGGCCGGTGCCGCGGGTTGACATCGTTAGCATCAGTTGCTACATTCCCTCTATCCTCTGTTGTGCATAGGGGGTATTGCGGCGGGGCCTGAGCGGGGGTGTTTTTTCAGGCGTGGACGGGGTTTGTCGTTTTCGCGGTTCCAGGCGGTTCCGCACCCCGTAGCTGTCCCACGTCGTCGCGTGCGTGGCGGGAGCCGAAGGTTCGAGCGGCGGCTCACCCCCAGCCGTCCGCTTGGCGTGCTGAGGCGGACGGGTGCAAAGGCGAACGCGTCACGGTGAACGGCTTCGTACCGTTACGGGCGCAGCAGCCGAGCGGTGACGCCACGCCACCGCGGTACCGCGCGCCGGCGGCCGGATCGATGAAGCTCGACGTCGAGAGCCGCAGCGAACGAGCTCCCTCAGGAGCCGGCGAGCGCTTCGGCCGAGAAAACGGAGGAGACCATGACGGAAACGCCCGGCAACACGAGCAGCAATCTCTCCGGCAAACCGCCCGTCGTCGACCTCGCCACCTGGCAGGCGGCACGCGACGAGCTGCTGGTCCGCGAGAAGGCGCACACCCACGAGGGCGACGCGATCGCGGCGGCGCGGAGGCGGCTGCCGATGGTGGAGTTCGACGGTACGGTCGAGGTCACCGGAATCGACGGTCCGATCCCGTTCCTAGACCTGTTCCAGGGTCGCGACGAGCTCCTGGTCTACAAGCACATGTGGCACGATGGCGCGCCGTTCCAGGGGCAGTGTGAGGGCTGCACCACGACGGCCTGGCACGTGAAAGACGCCGTCTACCTCAACGCGCGTGGCGTCTCGTACGCCGTGCTGACCTCGGGCCCGTGGGACGAGGTGGCTCCCTACGTGGCGTTCATGGGGTACACCCAGCCCTGGTACTCGGTACGGGGCGTGGAGCCGCCGGTCGGCGGAGGAATGGGCCAGATCGTCTCCTTCCTACGGGACGGCGACCGCGTGTTCTTCACCTACTCCACGACGGGGCGCGGCAACGAGCCGGTGAACGGGTCGTTTGGACTGCTCGACATGACGCCCTTTGGCCGCGGTGAGGCGTGGCAGGACAACCCCGGGGGCTGGCCCGAGGGGCACCACGCCTGCTGGTACTGGCGCTCGGACGCCGATGGCGCCTTCACCTGGGGCCCGACCAGCCGGCCGGTGCCGCAGTGGACACGCCCCGGCGCGACGCCCGTGGAGACCCTGGGCCGCCGGGACACCTAGTCTGCGGCGCCGCGAGCCCGGGCATCGGGCGGACCGCGCACCGTTGTGATCAGAGGCCGAGGTGCGGTACGGCTCGGGCGTCAACGATCTCATGAATCACGTCCCGCCCAGACGCGCCACCACGGGGACCAGGTCACGTCCGCCGCGGGCTTCGAACACGACGGGGTAGGACACGCCGAACCGCTCGCGCCCGCTCTGCAGCTTTTCGGTCAACGATTCGACCGACCCGATCAGGACATAAGGGCTTGCCAGGACGGCGTCGGCATCGGGCAGGCCGAACCGGGCTGCCACGTCTGCCGCCACCGATCGAGCCGTATCGGTGACGCTGGTCACCTGCACCAGGACGCTCAACTCAAGGTCCCGTCCCCGCGCCGCATCGCGCACCGCCGCCACCTGGCGGTCCAGCGCCTCGGGTGCGAAATCCGACAACCTGACCTCCCTCCCGCCCCTGACGTGACGAAAGCCGACGAGTCCCACGGTGTCGGCGTGCTCCGCGGCCAGGCGCAGCAGTCGCGGTCCGTTACCGCCTATGTGGAGCGGGATGTGAGGCGACTGCGCGGGAGCGGGCAGGCTGAGATCGCGCACCTGGTAGAACTCGCCCTCCACCGTGCACGCTTCGCCCGCCAGCAGCGGGCGAAGGACCCGAACCGACTCGGCCAATCGGTCGACGCGCGCGCGGCCTCGGTCGAAGGGGATGCCCGCCGCGTCGTATTCGGATTGCATGTGACCGGCCCCGATCCCGAGTTCGAAGCGGCCTCCGCTCAGCGCATCGACGGTGATCGCTTCGCGGGCCAGCATCGCGGGATGGCGGAAGTCGTTGTTGATGACGAGGGTGCCCACCCGCACCGTCGTCGTGGCGGTTGCCGCCGCGGCCAGGGCCGGCATGGGGTCGAGGAGCTCCGGAACCAGATGGTCGGCGATGAGAAATGTGGAGAACCCGTTCAGCTCCGCCCACCGGGCCTGCTCGCGCAGGCCTCCGGGGGTGGGCTCGGGGCGTGCACTGAGTCCGAAGCGGAAAGGTCGCATGGCGCCCACCGTACCCATCGGCCGGGCCCTGTCCCACGCCGACCCTGCAAGCCGCGACCGGCATCATTCCTCGGTTTCCGTCGGCGCAGTGGATGTCGCCCCAGACGCGTCCGGCGACCGCTCCGCCTGGCGTTGAAAGCCCTCGAGCAGATCCGCGAAGTAATCGAACCAGCCGTCCTCGCCGATGAGCGCGACCAGGCCGTCGCGATCCAGCTCGGCCCGGACGTGATCGGAGATGCCGGCCATCACCAACCTGACCCCGCGGTCCTTGAGCTCACCCTGCAGCTGGACCAGCGTCACCCCGGCGGTGTAGTCGACGTCGTTGACGGACCGGCCGTCGAAGCAGAACCACTGGAGCGGTGGGTCGGCCTTCTTGACCAGGTCCAACACCTGCTCGGTCAGCTGCTCGGCGTTGGCGTAGTAGGCGCTGTGGCTGAAGCTGTAGGCCATCAGCCCCGGGGCCAGCTGGGCGGCGGAGTCGACCGGCCGAGGCCGGAGGTGACCGTCGTCGTCGCGCGTCAGCAGGGTGTTCTTCGGCCTGTAGCCGTGCCGGAGGTGAGCGATCATCGAGAGGACGATCGCCAGCAGGATCGCCTGCTCGACCCCCACGATCACGACCACCACCGCGGTCACGGCCGCGACCCAGAACTCGATACTCCGGGCCCGCAGAACTCGCCTGAGCCCCGCGATGTCAGTGAGCTCGATGCCGATCAAGAACACCACTGACGCGAGGACGGCCTTCGGCATGTACGCCAGTGGGCCCGTCAGGAAGAGCAGCACGATCGCCACCAGAACCGCGGTGGTCAGCGTCGCGAGCTGGGAGCGCCCGCCCGCGCTGTCCACCATCTGGGTCTTGGTTGGGCTGCCGTTGACGACGAAGGTACCGCTCAGTCCGGCCGTGACGTTCGCCAGGCCGAGTCCGACCAGGTCTTCGTCTTCGCTGACGCGCTCGTTGTAACGGGCCCCGTAAGCCCTGGAGGTGGCGGCGCTCTGGGCGAGGATGACGAGGAACATCGAGAAACAAGTCGCCAGGACCTGCGGGACAGCCTTCACGCCGACGCTCGGGAGCCCGATCTTCGGAAGCCCGCCGGGAACCGTCCCGAGGACAGCGACGCCATGAGCGGCGAGATGGGCGAAGTAGGAGACGGCGATGGCCCCGATGACCGCAATCAGGGCTCCCGGGATCTTCCGGCTGATCAGCCGCGCACCGACGATGACCACCAGGACGCCGATCGAGACGGCCAGCGTGGGCAGACTGGCCTTTGGGATCCGGGTCAAGGCGACGACGAACTTGTCGATCGTTCCGCTCAGACCGAGCGCCTTGAGCAGCGCGTCGAATTGGCCCCCGCTGGTGCCACCCGGCACCCCGAGCATATCGGCCAGCTGGCCCATCGCGACCTGCACACCGACCCCGGTGAGGAAGCCGATCAACACCGATCGAGAGAGGAAATCGGCCAGGAAACCCAGCCTGACGAGGCGGGCGAGGATCAGGATCGCCCCGGTGACGATGGCCGCCAGGCCGGCCAGCGCAACGTACTGCGGCGACCCTGTGGCTGCCAAGCCGATCAGGCCGGCCGCCAGTATGGCGGCGGTCGCGGAGTCCGCGCCGACCACCAGGTGGCGCGACGAACCCAGGACCGCGAAGACCGCAATCGGGATCAGGATCGTGTACAGGCCCGTGATCACGGGCATCCCGGCGATGCTGGTGTAACCCATCACCTCCGGGATCGCAAGGGCCGCCAGCGTGATGCCGGCGACGATGTCGAGCGGGACCCGAGAACCTTCGATCGGCAGGACGCCCTGCATGACCGGCAAACGGCTCCAGAGGCCGGCAGTGCCCGGGCTGCTCGCGTCCTTGCTCATCCGTCCCATCCCTCAACAAGGAAGATCCGCCTCGCGGCGGTCGGGGGGATCTTAAACGAGGCCTTGGGAGACAACCGTCGCGCCGGCAGAGGTCGTGCCGGGTGGAGTCGGTCCACCACTCAGCGCAGACCGGGCATCCCCCGTCGCGGCCGTGCGACCCGGCCCGGCATACTGTGCGCAGCTTTGATGGTTTGATCTCGTCACCTGGCGCCGCACTGGCGCCGACGCTTCGCGATCGGCGGATCTGAGAATCTCCCTGGTCGCGTGGGCGAGATCGCCGGACGGTGCTTTCCCTCCGCCGGCTCTGGAGACCATCCATGCCTCCTCGTGCGCTCCTCCTTCGCGCGTCTCTCCGCGACCGCAGATTCGCCGTGTTGCTCTTCGCCGTGGCCATCAACTCGATCGGGAGCTGGGCGTCGGCGATCGCGCTCTGGGGTGCGGGCGTGTACCGCTTCCACGCCGGTCCGTCGGCGCTGTCCCTGCTGATCGTCTGCTGGGCTGCGCCTCCCATCGTCCTGGCCCCGCCTGCGGGAGTTGTCGTCGATCGGATCGGGCCACGACGATCCCTGGTCATTGCCTATCTCGGCGGAGCCGTCACCGCTTCCTGCCTGGCCTTCGCCGACAGCCTGATCGTGATGGCGATCCTGGCGGCCGCCAGCGGTGTCGGGCGAGCCCTGGCCGCGCCTGCCGGCGGTGCTCTTCCCCCGCAGCTTGTTGCACCGAAGGATCTCGTTGCCGCGAACAGCTGGCTCGGTGCGACCGGCCAGGTGGGTCAGGTCTGCGGCCCGCTGGTGTCCAGCCTGCTGCTGGCAACCGCCGGCTTCCAAAGCGCGTTCCTGGTCGACGCTGCGACATTTCTGATCGGCGCCGCGGCCCTCGTCCTGCTCCCCGCTGCTGGCGTCTCACCGCGGCACCGGACGACGCTCGGACGGGAGCTCGTCGAGGGCCTGCGCATCGTTGCTCACCGTTCGACGCTGAGGGCGTTGGTGGTGGTCGGCGCCGAGGTCTCCTTCACTTCGGGTGCCTACCTGGTCGTCGAGCCGCTCTACGCCCAGGGGGTGCTTGGGCGACCGGCCTCCCAGTTCGCGCTCTTCGAAGCCGCCGCAGGCCTGGGCGCCGTCTCCGGGAGCATCCTTGCCATGCGACTGGGTGGTCGGTTGCTACGCGCCGGCGCCGTCGGTATCGCGGCCATTGCCTACGGCGCGGCTGCGGCACTGTTCGTCGGTACCCGATGGCTTCAGGTGGCCTACGCCGGAGCGTTCTTGTGGGGCATCAGCGGCGCGGTCTTCGGGGTGGCCAGCATCAGCGTGCTCCAACGTCTTGCCCCCCGACTACGCGCGCGGCAGAGTGCTGGCCCTGGCCTCCGGCGTCTGGACATTCTGCGAGACGATCGGGCCGCTGCTGGCCGGTGGGATCGTCGCCGGCCTCGCGGTGCAGTCGGGAGCGCTCTTGCTGGCGGGAATCTCGGTAGCCGGAGGTGTCCTTGGGGTGTCCGCCGGCGTCCTTCGGCGCGCTCCCGCAGGCGAATGAAACGCATGATCACCGGTATGCATCTGCGGCCGCGCTACCCGGTCCGCACGCAGCGCCTGCTCCTCCGGCCGATGCGGGAGACGGACGTCGACGCGCTGGTCGCCTACCGCTCCCTTCCGGAAGTCTGCCGGTGGGTTCCCTTCGAACCGATGACCGCCGAGGTCGTGCGCGAGCGGCTTCATGGGGTCTGGTCGAGGACAGTCCTGGAGCAGGCGGGCCAGGGCCTGACTCTCGGGGTCGAAGTCGAAGCGAGCGGCGCCCTGGCGGGGGACGTGTACCTTTTCTGGGCGTCGAGCGAGCAGCGCAGCGGCGAGATTGGATATGTGCTCAACCCTCGCCACGCCGGTCGCGGATATGCCACCGAGGCGGCGCACGCGGTCCTCCATCTGGCCTTCGACGGTCTCGAGCTGCATCGCGTCATCGCACGCGTGGACGCGGACAACGAACCCTCGGCGCGAGTTACACAGCGGCTCGGGATGCGACACGAGGCACACCTCGTCGAGAACGAATGGTTCAAGGGGCGTTGAAGTGACGAGCTCCAGTTCGCGCTCCTTAAGCGAGAGTGGCGGGCGCAGCACGAGCGAGGATGCCCCTTGGGCCCGAAGCCGGCTCCGACGAGCTAAGCGGCGTCACGCGAGCGGCCCGGTCAACGCCCGTGAACCTTGCGGTCAACAATCCGGACAGACAAGGGCAATCCGGCCGTCGTCGGTGCGTCATCGGCATTGACGACAGGAATCGGGTGGTGACAGCTCGCACCGGTACCGGACCTCTTGGAGAACGAATTCCCCCCGATCGTCGCGCTTGGTGGCGCCGTCCGGTCGCCACGGGCCCGCCTCGTAGAACCGACGCGCGCGGGTGTTGGTATCGAGGACCCAGAGGGTAGCGGAAGAGAATCCTGCGGAGGCGAGCCTTTCGAGCGCGGCCCCATGAGGGCGCGCCCGATGCCTCTCCCCCACGCCTCGGGTTCGGCGTAGATGGCTCGTACCTCGCCAACGGTGGCCGAGTCCTGGTCGTCGTCCCGGCTGGGCGAAATGCCGACGAACGCGGCCACCCTACCATCGACATCGGCCACCAGCGTTCCAGTGGAAGGCCAAGCGGTGGCGGCGAGCCCCCGTTTCCAGCGGTCGAGCCTGCGTGTATCGACGCGAAGGCTGTCGAGGTATCGCTGAGGGATGAGCCCCGCGTACGCCGCCTGCCAGGACCGCACATGGATCGTGGCCAGGGCCTCGGCGTCCTCCATCCGTGCCGATCGAATGGAGAACGCAACCGTCCGCGTCATGCGTCGGCGAGTTTGAACCCCTCGATGAGGTCCCCCGGCTCAAATGCGAACATGGGGTGGATCTGGATGGTGCCGTCGCTTTCAGCGGTGATCTGGCGAACGCGTCGGTTCGCCGCGCGCATGCCCCTCAGTTGACCCGTCGCGATCGACCGGTGGTCACGAAGCACGCGCACGAAGTCTCCCTTGCTCAAGGTGCCGCGCAGAATGGTCACGCGCGCCGCGATCGTCCAACCCCTGCGGCTGGGTCGAACTGGTTGTCGGACCCAGCCAAGGCCTGTGCGCTGGAGTTCCACGGCCGGACGGTACCACCGAAGGGGCGAGCGCGAGGTCGGGCTCTCTTTCCAGGGAACCGATCTCATTTGAGCTCCGTGCGGGCATGAACGATGCCCCACTTAGCGTTGAATTTCGCCCGCCGAGTTCTTCCGGACGCCGGTTGGGAGATTTCGGAGCCGCTGGGCAGCATGGGCACCACCCGAGTCGCACGGCGAGCCGGCCGGTCACTCGTGGTGAAGCTGATCGATGTCCCGGACATCATCGCGCGGCTGGCTGAGATCGGCGTGACTCCACCCATGGTCGAAGTGGGAGAGGCCTACGTCCTGCAGGAGCACGTTGATGGGCCCAACCCAGATGTCAGATGGTTTGCCACCCACGGAGGCGTGGACCGGTCTTTTGCGACGTTACCTGTACGACTCACCGCTGGCGGAATTGGTCGAAGGGACGCCGGGGCGGGAACGCCTGACGGTCGCAAGCGCGGCCAGGCTGCTGGGCGACGAGCCCGGTGTCGGCTGGCCCGACGCTTGCGTCCGGTCGTTCGACCGGTGGAGGAACCAGGCAACATCCGTGGCTTCGTTTCCGATGATGCCGATCCATACGGATGCGCACATGGTCAACTACGTGCTCGAGGGCAGCCGCCCGTATCTGCTCGACTGGGACCAGATCGACCTGTCGGATGTAGTTCGGGATGTCGGCGTCCAGGCCTGGGGCTTCTTAGGGCACGAGAGGTGGCCCGACTTTCTTCGGCGGCTGGACCTGAAGCCGAGCGCGGAACTCGTCGACGCCATCTATTGGTGGAGTGCCTTCAAGATGCTGCGGACCGCACTCTGGGTACAGGACGGAACGTTCCACGCGATGCTCTTCGAACGAGCGGTCTCTCGGCTTGACTGGATCTCATCGTGAATGTGCGGGTGGGAATGCATCAAGGGGGTCGATCGACCTTGGTTGTCACTCCCGGAGTCGTCAGGGCTCCATCGCAGCCACGCCGGTGAGGTCGGCCCAGAGCGCGCTGGCGACGTCTTGCGGGCCACTCGCAGGATCCTCTGCCACTCGGCTGAGGTCTCCGCGTTCCAGCAGCCGCCGAGCGAGCCCCAGTCTGGCAGGAGCGAGACGCTCGTTGGCGGGCTGCGGAGTTCCACCATGTTCAAGGATGGCGACCTTAGGCAGCACGTACGCGAGCACGCTGTAGGGTCCCCGGAGGCGTTCCCGTTGCGGCAGGGAGCGAGCGATCACGGGGTGCTGACGAAGGGTCTCTTCCAAGCCATCCCACCCTGGATCGGGAGCGGCAAAGAGCACCCTCGGGATCTTGTAGGTCCCGATGATCGTGGCCGAGCACATGAAGCACGGTTCCAGGGTGCTGTACAGCGTGTACCCGCTGCAGTCTCCAGGTGGCAGCCTCGCGAGTGCGTTCATCTCGGCATGCGCCATGGGGATCCCCGCGAGAGGGCCTGGCCCATCAGGTGGGTCCATCAACCGGTTCTGACCGACGGCCAAGATGTCGGTTTGAGCGTTCGTGATCACGGAGCCGATTCCGAGTGATCCAGATCGCCACGAGGCCCAGGCGGCCTCGAACGCCCGCTGCCAGGGACGGGGCAGCGACGACCAGGTTTCGAAGGGGTCCTCCACTGGCGTAGCTACCGTAACCGACGACACGCGCGAGCCTGGCGATACGAAGATCTCCAACTTCTCGACCGCCAGTGCTCAGGTGATAGAACCCCCGGCCCCTATGGGGTATGGATCCAGCGATGGAGCTCCCAAATGAAGCCGCCAACGGGGCCGACGAGGAGAGAGACCCGCTGGTGAGTGCTGAAGCCCTCGTGAAGACGGATCAGGCCGACCGTTACCTCGCCCAGCTATCTCGCCATGCGAGCCAAATGAGCCGGCGCTTCGGCCCGGTTGGGAAGGGTCATCAGGTTGCTTCACCTCCACGGGTCAGCAGAGTCGACTCCTCGGACGCCGCTGCGACCCTTACCTTCGCGGAGGGGCGTTGCTTGGTCTGGGCGCGACCGGATGGGCTGAAATTCCGCGTCGAGGCCGAGGACGACACAAGCCTGCGACGCCTGCAGGATGGAGTTGCCAACCGTCTGGAGACGCTGGGATCGACGGATCAGTTGCAGGTGGCTTGGAGCGCACTGGCTTGAGCCTTGACCGCGCTGTCCTTCGGCCCCGTCGTCGGCCGAAGGACTTGTCCCTGGGCGTGGTCGCGACCCGGCGGATGGTCGATGCCATCAGGGTAGAAGGCGCCTGGCCTGAAGCGCACGTCGGCCCCGCCACTGCGGTCGTGACCTCCGGACAGGCCCGCCTCGCTTGCGAGGTGACCACGACCACAAGGGTGCAATTGGCGTCTCACTCTCATGCGACACTGCAGATATGGCCACCCTGCGGCGGATAGCACCGACCTTCGCCGTCCGGGACCTGGACCGCGCGCTGGAGCACTACCGCCGCCTGGGCTTCACGGTTCGCACCTACGCCGGCGGCGGATACGGCTTCGCCTCCCGAGATGGCATCGAGATCCATCTCGGCGTCGTGCGCCCCGAGCACTGGACTTCTGGCGGGGCGTACCTCTTCGTTGATGACGCCGACGACCTGGCCGCCGAGTGGCGCTCGGCGGGCGTTGAGGTCCACCCGCCCGAAGACACCGCGTGGGGCCAGCACGAAGGCGCAATGGTTGACCCGGACGGGAACGTGATCCGCTTCGGCTCGCCGTTGATGGAGAGGGTTTAGATCCGCACCGCGGCTGGCCGGTCCGGCTCAGCCTTGTCTAGCGCCTCACGCGGTCACTCATCGCGAACTGGTGCCACGTCTGCCCCTTTCGGCGCGCACATGAGCTTGGCGTCACGGTCCCTGACCGGCGGGGTAAGGCGTCCATGCGGGCGTCCCGCAGTCGGGCCTCATGACCTGCGCCACACGGGGCCGCTGATGCCGGCCCGGGGGGCCACCCAAAGGTCGCGTCGGAGATGCTGGCGCACCCGACGATTGCCATAACGCAGAACCTCTGCAGCCACGTCAGCAAAACCATGCGGCACGGGGCGGCGCGAGCCGCTGGGTATGGCTCCCAACTCGAGGGGGTAGCAGAATGGCGCGGTGCCTGACACGAACGAGGTGCAGCTTGGGCTGATCCAAGAGGTCGGTCGTGTCCTGGACCGGGCGAAGATCGGGTGGTGGCTTCGCGGTGGTTGGGCCATTGACTTTCATCTGGGTCGATTCACACGGCGCCATGATGACGTGGACCTGGTCACCTGGCTTCGCCACCGCGAGAGGATCCGGCGCCTGCTTTTGGCGGATGGGTTTCGGGAAGTAAGCGGCTATCGTCCACCGCAGCTCGTCGTCGAGAGGTTCGGTGAGGAGGTCAGCCTCCTATTCATCGCTCATCACAAACGGCAGATTGTTGTGCCAGGGTACGAGTCGTGGCCCTTTCGACCGGGCTCGTTTCCACGGCGGGCAGCATGCTTCAAGGGCGTCCAAGCCCGACTGGTCTCGGCGGAGGAACTCCTGTTTGAGAAGCAGCACCATCATGAGTGGTCGGGCAGGCCGCTCAGGTCGAAGGATTACGACAGCATCGTGCTGCTGCAGATGATCCTTCGCTCCTAGAACGGCGAGCGCCGTTGGGTCAGGGTTGCCATCAGCACCGGGTGGGTGGGTCGTGGCTGCCTACCAACGGATTAGAAGTTTGGGCTGTCGTCGCAGCCGCTGCACCCTCGCATGACCATGACCGACGAGGCTGCGGTTCAGCGTCTCGCCGGACTGTGGACACTCCGGCGCTGATTCAGGGCGGCGACCGAAGTGCCTGGAAGTCGTCGATCAGGGGCGCCAGTTCGGCCCCGATCTCGACCTGGGTGAGCAGCACCCCGACGGTGCCGTCGGGGTCGATAAAGAAGTTCGTCCCCAAGCCACCCGACCAGCCGTAGCGGCCGCGGTGGCGTTCGCCCACCTGTACCCCGACTCCGAAGCCCCAGCCCGTGTCCTCCCAGAACTCGGGGAAGAAGAAGCTGTCGGGTGTTTTGCATCGTTCGGGCACCTGATCGACCGCGAGCTGGACCCGGTGCTCGTCGGAGATCAGCCCGGCGCCGCCGGCGAGTGCCCGGCAGAAGCGATAGAAGTCGCGTGCCGTCGAGACCAGCTCGCCGTGATCGATGTCGAAGGGCGGCGGGCCGGCGTAGAACCCACCCTTTGCCGGCTCGGTCTCGACCAACCCGTGCGGCCCATGCCGGTACGCGGCCGGCAGCCGACGGACCTTGGCGGCAGGCACCCAGAGACCGGTGTCGACCATGCCGAGTGGCCCGAAGATCTCCGAGGCCAGGTGGTCGCCGAGCGGGCGGCCGGTCGCTCGCGCGAGCAGGATGCCGAGCACGCCGAAGGAATGGTGGTATCGCCAGCCTTCACCGGGCTGGAACGCGAGCGGGAGTTCGCCGAGCCTGCGTAGCCATTCGGCGGCGCCGAACGCGGGCGGTTCGGAACCGACCTCGGTGCCGTCGGCGGCCATCGCTCGTTGCAGCGGCGAGACCGTGAGGATCATGCCGTAGCCAGAGGTGTTGGTCAGCAGATGGCGCACCGTGATCGGGCGCTCGGCCGCTACGGTGTCGTCGAGCGCGGCCGTCGGACTCGTCAGCACGCGCCGGCGGGCCAGCTCGGGCAGCCACTCCTCGACGGGTTGATCAAGGCCCAGGTCTCCGCTCTCCACCAGACGCAGGGTCGCAACCGCAGTTATGACCTTGTCATCGACTGGATCCGCATGATCGCGCCGCCGGTCATCGGCGCCCCGCCAAGCGCGCCCACCCCGGCGGTGATCACCTCGGCGTCCTCGCCCTGCCCGAGCACCGCGACGACGCCGGGGGCCGTGCCGCCGGCGACGTGCCGGTCGAGCAGCCGCTGAAGCCCCTCGCTCACCGCCGCAACTGTAACGGCCGACGGTCCGGGCGAGGACGGCAAGATCCGTTGCCCTTTCTCTGCGGGCGCGTTCGGCGTGGGGATAGGGCTGCCCGAGCGGACGCTGCGGCAGGAGGCCGCTCGCGCGATCGATGCTCATTCCGGTCACAGCGCCCGCGAGCCCGTTGGCGTCAGCCCACGTCGCGCGGTGTCGAATCGTGAAGGCGCACCTGTGCGAGTCGGGTTCAAAAAATGGCGGAGAGGGTGGGATTCGAACCCACGATCGAGTTGCCCCGATACGGCATTTCCAGTGCCGCGCCCTCGACCGGACTAGGCGACCTCTCCGCGGCGACCCGGTAGTCTACCCGTCCACTCAGGCCTCGATCTCGGTCCCGTCCTGCCCCCACCGCGTGTGGAAGGAGCCCGGCTTGTCCAGCCGGCGGTAGGTGTGAGCGCCGAAGTAGTCGCGAAGCCCCTGGATCAGGTTGGCCGGGCCTCGCTCCCGCCGGTAGCCGTCGTAGTAGGCGAGCGCCGAGCTGAAGGCGGGCACCGGGACGCCGACGTCGATCGCGGTCCGAACCACGCGACGCCATGCCTCCTGGCCGTGTTCTACCGCCTCCACGAAGTAGGGGGCGACCAGCAGACTCGACAGATCGGGATGCTCGTCGTACGCCTCCTTGATGCGGTTCAGGAACTGCGCCCGGATGATGCAGCCGCCCCGCCAGATGGTCGAGATGGCGCCCAGGTCGAGGTCCCAGCCGAACTCGTGCGCGGCCGCGCCGAGCTGCTCGAAGCCCTGCGCGTAGGCGACCACCTTGGAGGCGTAGAGCGCGTTGCGGACGTCGTCGACCAGGTCCCGCGACGCCCGGCCCCGGGGACCGGACAGGACCTTCGACGCCTCGGCGCGCTGGGCGCGCTGCGCGGAGAGGAAGCGGGCGAATACGGCTTCGGTGATGGCCGTCACCGGGATCCCGAGGTCGAGCGCATCCTGCGACGTCCACTTTCCCGTGCCTTTCTGCTCGGCCTCGTCGACGATCGACTCCACCAGCGGCTTTCCGGTCGCGGCGTCCTGCTTCGCCAGCACCTCGGCGGTGATCTGGATCAGGTAGGAGTCGAGATCACCCTGGTTCCAGGCCTGGAAGATCTCAGCCTGCTCGGCGGCACCCAGCCCGAGCGCCGACCCCAGCAGGTCGTACGCCTCGGCGATCAGCTGGATGTCGGCGTACTCGATGCCGTTGTGAACCATCTTCACGTAGTGGCCGGCGCCATCGGTGCCGATGTAGGTGACGCAGGGGGTGCCGTCCACCTGGGCCGCGATCTTCTCGAAGATGTCCTCTACCTGGTGCCAGCCGTCGGGTGTGCCGCCGGGCATGATGCTGGGGCCGTTGAGCGCCCCCTCCTCCCCACCCGACACGCCGGTGCCCATGTAGCGGAAGCCCTTCGCCTCGACCTCACGGGTGCGCCGCCGGGTGTCCTGGAAGTACGAGTTCCCCCCGTCGATCAGCATGTCGCCGGACTCCAGGTGCGGAAGCACCTCCTGGATGGCGTCGTCCACCGGCTCGCCGGCTTTCACCATCAGGAGGACCGAGCGCGGACGCTCGATCGACCGCACGAACCCGGCGACATCGTGCGAGGGGAGGAAGGTGCCCTCGGAGCCGTAGAGATCGACCATGCGATCGGTGCGGGCCGCGGTGCGGTTGTAGAGCGCGACCGGCATTCCCTGATGGGCGATGTTGCGGGCGAGGTTCTGCCCCATAACCGCGAGACCGAAGACTCCGAACCGGGCTGTTGCCATGCGGTCGAGTCTAGGGTCGCTCACAGTATCGAGCGCGCGAAGGCCCTGATATCGGCGGCCACCAGATCCGGCTCCTCGACGGCTGCGAAGTGACCACCCCGTGGCATCCGCGTGTAGCGGGTCACGTTGTAGCTTCGCTCTGCCCAGCTCCGGGGCGGCCGGACCAGGTCGGCGGGGAACACGGCCACCGCCGTCGGAACCGTCACCTCCACCGGCCCTGGAGGGAAAGCCCTGTGCTCCCAGTAGGGTCGGAACGAGCCGGCGATCGCGCCGGCGAACCAGTACAGGCTGACCTGTGTCAGGACGCGATCGTCGGAGAGGCCCCGTGGTTGGGCTCGCGGGTCGATCCAGGCGTGGTACTTCTCCAGCACCCAGGCGAGCAGCCCCGCCGGCGAATCGTTCAGGGCATAGGCAGCGGTCAGCGGTCGAGTCCGCTGCAGGTGCTTGTACCCACCCTCGTCCGCCTCCCAGCGAGCGGACTCGGCGAGGTAAGCGCGTTCCTCATCGGTGAGATCGGTGAGAGCGTGCTGCAGGGCGGGGTCGGCGACGGCCAGCACGTGGATCCCGCGCACCGCCTCCGGGTGGGCGGCGGCGAGCCGTGCGCTGACGCCCGCGCCCAGGTCACCTCCGTGCGCCAGGTATCTCGGAAAGGAGAGCTGGGCCATCAACCGGTGCCACAGCTCGTGCGTTGGGACGGCCGGCATCTCGGCTCGTTGCGGTGAGAAGGGGAACCCGGGCAGAGACGGGACGATCACCGTGAACGCGGGTTCTCCGGCCGCGCCGTCCTCGGCGGGTCGGGCGAGCCGCCGCGCCAGCTCGACGTGCTCGAGGAAGGAGCTGGGCCAACCGTGGGTGAGCACGATCGGCGTCGCCCCTGGACGGTCGGCCTCGAAGCGCAGGTAGTGGAAGGGAGCCCCGGCGACCACCTCGAACCGTGACGGCAGCGCGTTCACCGCCGCCTCCTGCGCGCGCCAGTCGAAGCCGTCGGCCCAATAGTCGGTAAGCCGCCGCAACTCGTCGGGGTCCGTTCCGGCGCCCCACCCCGTGAGCGGCCACCGGGCCGGCCACCGGGTCCCCCCGAGCCGCCGCCGCAGGTCTTCGAGCTCGGCGTCGGACACACGAAGCACGGGGGGTGCCGCGTCCATAGGTGCATCTTGAGCGACCTTCGGTGGTGCCACGTGCCCGGCCGCCGGGCGAGATCTCCGACACCCATCCTGCATGCGCGCACTACTATCACGATACACCCCACGGACGGATACCGATAATCGGGCCTTGCCCCCCTGGTCATCGACCCTTCGCGCTGAGCTGAGCCGACTCGAACCCCGCCCAGGTAATCCCCAGTTCATGAACGGTAGGTCTCATGCGATGGAGAAGATGGTGCAGAACAGTCACGGAGACATCCAGCCCACGTTCGAACAACCGCTCCGCTCCTTGCTGTCCACGACGCTCTCGATGGAGCGGCAGCTGGTGGATTTCCTGCCCGAGCTCATCTCGGACGCGATCGATCCGATCCTGCGAAAGGAGCTGGCGGGGCACCTCGAGGAAACCCGTGAGCACGCCAAGGGCCTGGAGGCGGTGTTCGGGACGTTCGGCCAGGAACCCACAGCTTCAGCCGACCCCCTCGTCCATGGCCTGCTGGTGGGCCATCGCGCCTTGATGAACGAATCGGTCGGCGATCGCCGGGTGCTGGCCGTGGTCGCAACCGCAGCTGCCGTAGAACACGCCGAGATCGCCAGGTACGAGGTACTGCGGACGCTTGCCGAGTCGAGCGGCAACCCGGGGGCGGTGGCGATGATCGTACGGATCCTCGACCAGGAGAGGCAGGCACTCAAGCGGATCTGCGAATCGATCCACCGCCTGGTCAGCCGCGCCGGGCTCGAGCCGGTGCCGGCCTGACGAACGCCAGAGTGTCCACACTTTGGTGCTAAAACCCCGCCGGTAGGGTCGGAGTGCGGACACTCTGGCACGAACCCCGGAGGGCCATGTGGACTCTGGCACTAACCCCTACGAGGCCCCGGACGTGCCGGCCTCGGGCACCCGAAAACGCCGGTACCGGGGCAGCGCCAGCGTCAGGCCACCCACCGCCAGGAGCGCGGTGACGCCGCCGATCGTGATCGCCCGCCGCACCCCGAACCGGCTCGCGACGGCGCCGCTCCGCACCTGCCCGATCGACGGCCCGAGTCCGTAGCTGAGGAGCGCGATCCCCGCCATCCGGCCCCGCACGTGGTCCGGGATGACCCGATTCCACAGCGCGTCGCGGAGCACGCCGCTCACCATGTCGCCGGCGCCCGCGACCACCAGCAGAAGCAGCGCGACCACAATGTCGGGCGCCAGGCCGAGCGCGGCGATGGCTGCGCTCCAGACGGCGGCGGCGATCGAGATCCCGAGACCGTAGCGCCGGACCCGATTCAGCCACCCGCTGGTCGCGGAGACCACCAGCCCCCCCACCGCCTCGGCCGAGAAGAGCAGGCCCGCCGCCCAGTTGGCGTGGAGCAGCCCGGCCATGAAGGGATAGAGGGGCACCGCGTACGCGAAGATCATCGCGGCCAGGTCGACCACGTAGGAGCCGAGCAGCTCCTGGTGCGTGGCCGCGTAGCGGAACCCCTCCAGCAGACCGTGCCACCCTCCGATGGGGACCTCCTCGGTCGGATCGCCCGCCCGCGGCCGGAGCACCGGCAGCCGCAGCAGGAGCCCGACCGAGATCGCGAAGGTGAGCGCGTCGAACCCGTACACCGCGGCGGGTCCGGGCCCGGTCGCGATCAGGCCGCCCAGCGCCGGTCCCACGATCTGGCCCGCGTTGCCGAACAGGCTGTCCAGGGCCGCCGCCGCCGCCAGCTGATCCCGGGCCACCAGGCGCGGGACGGCCGCGTCCAGCGAGGGCCGCTGCAAGGAGGAGACCGCCATCGTGAGCGCGGCGGCGACGAACAGCACCGCCACCTGGGGCCTCGGCAGCAGCGCGTTGGCGGTCAGCACCAGCGCGACCACCGACAGCCCCACCTCGCAGCCGACCGCCAGCCGGCGCCGGTCCCAGCGGTCGGCCAGATGCCCGCCGATCAACCCGAACACCACCAGCGGAAGGACCTCCGCCGCGCCCAGCAGGCCGACGACGAGCGGTGACTCGGTGAGCTCCTTGGCCTGGATCAGCAGCGCCGTCTCGGCGGCAAGGCTTCCCAGCTGCACCAGCCCGCGGCTCAGGAACAGCGCCCGAAAGGGGGCGCTCGCGCGCAGCGGACGCACGTCGACCGAGACCCGGGCCAGGGTGGCGCGCCAGCGCCCGGTCCGGCCCCCCTCAGGTGGTGAGACGGGTCACCTCGATGCGCGAGTCGAAGCGGGCCGAGCCGGCCGGTGGGTACGCCCGCACGGCGGCGTCGGTCACCGTCCGCCCGGGATCGGTGAGGTCGTTGATCCCCAGCCACCCGTCGCGCATCCATACGGTCCCGGGTGGCACCCGATCCGTGACGGACGCGATCGCCTGCATCTCGCCCCGCCCGTTGTGCAGCCGGATCGGGTCGCCGTCCGTGATCCCGCGCGCCGCCGCGTCGGCCGGCGCGATCCAGAGCCGGGGCTCGGGGTCCGCCCGGGCGAGCGTGGGGAGCGCGCGGCCGTGGTCGTAGAAGCCGTGGAAGTGGGTCAGCGACCTCCCCTGGGTGAACTGCAGGGGGTAGGCGTCCCGCACCGGAGGCGTGTAGCCGGGCAGCTCCGCGAAACCCAGGCGCGCAGCTTCGCTCGATCGCAGCTCCACCTTCCCGGAAGGGGTGTCGAAGTGGAGCGACTCGTACGCGAAATCCGGTGCCTCGGTGCGCGCGCTGGGCCCGTCGCGGCGCAGGCCCGCGACCGTCTGGCGCCGCGTGAGGTCGCCGGCGAGCATCGCGTCCACCACCTGGTCGGCGCCGGCCCACGGGAAGTAGTCGGTCATCCCCAGGCGTATCGCCAGCTCGCGGAAGAGGTGCCAGACGGGCTTCGCCTCGCCACGGGGGGCGACCGCCCGGTCCATCAAGTGGATGTGCGTGGGCCCGAGCTTGAACCCCGTCTCCTCCAGCCACGAGGTCCCGGGCAGCACCACGTCCGCGTACCGGCGAGAGGTGTCGCTCATGAAGAGGTCGACGCAAACCACGGTGCGGGTCCGGTGCAGCGCCCGGTCCAGCCGCTCGCCCCCCGTGAACGAGGATCGCATGTTGGTCCCCGGGAGCAGCAGCACGTCGAGGTCGCCCGCCTCCAGATGCTCGAGGATGGTCGACATCTCGCCGGCGATGGCGCGCTCCGGCGGCAGCCGGGAAGGTGGCACGATCCCGGCCAGCGCGTTGGAGCCCGTGCCCGCGCCGTGGCGGGGGCCCATCCCCGCGCCCGGCCGGCCCAGGTTGCCGGTCACCGCCGGCAGGCAGGTGATCGCCCGCGCGGCCTCGAAGCCGGCGCTCGACTTGTGCATCGAGCTGCCGCCGAGCAGGATCACCGGCGCCCGCGAAGAAGCGTAGGTACGGGCCAGCTCCTCGATGGTGGCGGCGTCGAGCCCGGTCTCCGCCGCCGCCCAGCCGGGATTGAAGGGTTCCAGGTGCGTCACCAGCTCGTCGTAGCCGATCGTGTAGCGTCGCGCGAACGCCTGGTTCGCAAGTCCCTGGCGCGTGATCACGTGGAGCATGGCCAGCGCCAGCGCGGCGTCGGTCCCCGGGCGCAGGACGAGGCCCAGGTCGGCATGCTGGAACGCCTCCGTCCGGCGCACGTCGATCGCGATCACGCGGGCCCCGCGGCGGCGGGCGGCGACGATGCGGGGTGCGGTGGTGGGCTGGCTGGCCAGGTTGGCCCCCCAGAGCAGGATCAAGTCCGAGTTCCTGGCCAGGTCGTCGGCGGTGTTGACCGCCGTCACTCCGGTGAGCCAGGCCCCGAACCCACCCAACCCCCAACAGACGATCGCCGGGCCCCACCACTGGGCGCCCAGCTGGTGCGCGAACCGCCACACCAGCGGCCCCCCGAGGCCGTTGGTCATCGCGCCGTGCCCGGCCCAGACCGCGACGCGTTCGGGTGTGGTGTCCTGGATGGCGGTCGCGACGTGATCCACCGCCGCATCCCAGCTCGTCGGGCGCCAGCCGCCGACCCGGCCCTCCCGCAACAGGGGCCGCAGGATCCGCTCGGGGTTGTCCACGATCTCCTGCGCCGCCCGGCCCCGGATGCAGAGGAACCCCCGGCTCTCAGGGTTGTCGGGGTCGCCATGGACGCCCGCCACGCGGTCGCCATCGACGTCGACGCGCATCCCGCAAACGGTCGGCAGACAGTTCATGGGGCACATCGTCCGGACCGTGCGCACCATTCCGAGAAGCCTACCCGAGGGGAGGGTCGCCGCCCGCGGTGAAGGGCACCGTCCAGGAATGGTCGCCGGAGCCGATCTCGAACGGAGCGCGGCCCGGGAGGTGGACCGTCGCCTCGGTGTTTGGCGGCACCGTCGCCTCCACCATCAGCGTGCCGTCGCGCAGCACCCAGCTCACCGCCGCCACCCCGTAGGGGGTGCGGTGCCGAGCCGCGGCCCGTGTCAACCCGCCGCCGGGCCGGGGCTGGAAGGAGATCCGGCGGTACCCGGGCGCCGCCGGCCCCAGCCCGGCGACCGTGCGGTGGAGCCAGTCGGCGACCGCACCCAGGGCGTAGTGGTTGAAGGACGTCATCTCCCCCGGGTTGACGCTTCCGTCGGGCAGCATGCTGTCCCACCGCTCCCAGATCGTGGTCGCCCCCATCGTCACCGGGTAGAGCCAGGACGGGCATCCCCGCTCCAGGAGCAGGCGGTAGGCGACGTCCAGGTGGCCGGCCCGGGTCAGCGCGTCGCAGATGAGCGGCGTCCCCACGAAGCCGGTCGCGATCCGGTAGCCCGCCTCCTCGACCGCTCGACGAGTCGCGCCCCCGCGTGCTGGCGTTGTGAGCGGTCCGGCAGGAGGTCGAAGCAGAGCGCGAGGACATAGCCGGTCGCCGCGTCGCTGACCACCCGGCCGGCCGGGCTCACGTACTCGCGGGCGAAGGCGTCCCGGGTCCGCTCGGCGAGGGCGCGGTAGCGGGCTACGGCTCCGGTGTCTCCGAGCACCTCGGCGACCTCGGCCACCAGCTGCGCAGAACGGGCCAGGTACGCGGTCGCGACCAGGTGCCTGTCGGTCCGGGCGGCGCCGGGCTTTTCCGGCGGGGCTGCAGGGTCGAGCCAGTCTCCG
>CAVTSA010000003.1:0-143107 GCA_963737225.1 Candidatus Dormiibacterota bacterium | reverse complement strand
GAACTCAAAACCGTGGCGGAGAGGGTGGGATTCGAACCCACGATAGAGTTGCCCCTATAACGGTTTTCGAGACCGTCGCCTTCAACCGGACTCGGCCACCTCTCCGGAGCGCGCCGCGACGGGGCGCGAGATGGCGGTCCCGACCGGATTCGAACCGGCGTTCTCAGCCTTGACAGGGCTGCGTGTTTGGCCAGGCTACACCACGGGACCGCGCCGGGCCAAGAGTTTAGCAGTCCCTCGTCAGCCGTAACCCGAGCGCTGCCGAACCCGTTCAATCCGTCGGGCCCGTGACGCCCTCCCGTATACACAGATGCGCTTGCTGACCGATCCGCGATCCCACCCCCGGGGTGCGTCGTGAGCGGCCTGGTGCTGGCCGGAGACGCCGGCATGCCCCCTCGCCCGCGACCACTGCGCACCTCGCAATTTCGCACCACGCCGTCGGGCCGGCCCGGAGGCTACCGCAACCGCCCGGCGCCGAAGCGCCCCGGCCGGCCTGGCCGGTCCGGCGCGACGGCCGCCAGTCGCGCCCGCTTCTGGCGACGCGCGGTCGGTGCGGCGCTGCTGGCCGTCGTCATCGTCGTCGCGGCGATCTTCGGCTACACCCTCTTCACGCTCCGCAACATCCCCAACCCGGGCGAGGCCCCGGCCTTCGCGTCGCCGATCAAGGTGCTCGATCGCAACGGCCAGCTGATCGGGACCATCGACCAGGGAGGCGCCGTCGACTACCAGGCGCTCAGCCTCGAGCAGATGGGCAAGCTGGCACCCCAGGCCACGCTGGCCGCGGAAGACCGCAACTTCTACAACGAGGGGGCTTTCGACTACGGAGCGATCGTCCGCTCCGCCTGGCACGACCTGACCAACCGCAGCTACCTCGAGGGCGGCAGCACGATCACCCAGCAGCTGGTCACGATCTCCGTCCTGGACAAGGCGAACCGCACCCCGCTCCGCAAGTTGCAGGAGGCGATCCTGGCTCAGGGGATGACGCAGAAGTACTCCAAGGACCAGATCCTCGAGATGTACATGAACCGCGTCTTCTACGGCCACAACGCGTACGGCATCAGCGCGGCGGCGCAGATCTTCTTCGGCGTGCAGCCGAGCCAGCTGACGATCGGGCAGGCGGCGCTGCTGGCGGCGATCATCAACGGCCCCGCCGAGTTCGACCCCGTCCTCAACTGGCCGGGAGCGCGCTCGCGTCAACTCTATGTGCTCCAGGGAATGGTGGCGACAGGTTCGATCACGCCCGCGCAGGCGCAGCAGGCGGCGGCCGAGAACGTGCAGGCAGAGCTCAAGCTGGGCCAGGCGCCGACCCCGAACGCGGGCCCCGCCCCGCTCTTCATGAACTACGTGTACATCCAGCTGGAGAACGAGTTCGGCGCCAACTTCGTGCAGCAGGGCGGCCTCTCGGTCACCACGACCCTCGATCTCAACCTCGAGAACCTGGCGAACCAGGCGGTGCAGCGAGGCGTGCCGGCCCTGCACGGCTTCAACGTGAACAACGGGGCGCTGGTCGCCGCCGACCCGAAGACCGGCCAGATCCTCGCCTACACCGGCTCCTACGACTACACCGACGCCGCGATCGCTGGTCAGTTCGACCTGGTCAGCCAGTCGTACCAGCAGCCCGGGTCCTCGTTCAAGGTCTACGTCTACGAGGAGGCCCTGGTCAGCCACAAGGTCACGCTCGCCTCGCAGATCGCCGACAAGCCTTACAGCTACCCGGACGGCGGCGGTGCTCTCTACGACTGGGACGACCAGTACGAGGGAGACATAACGATCCGCCAGGCGCTGGTTCGGTCCCGCAACATCCCTGCGGTCGAGGTGGGACAGATGGCGGGGATGCAGAACGTGATCGACCTGGCGGCCCAGATGGGCGTCACCAAAACGATCGATGGCAAGCCCCTCCAGGCGAACCCGGCCGCCGCGATCGGAACCAACCCGATCACGATGCTGGAGAACCTGCAGGGATATCAGACCATCGCCAACCAGGGAACCAAGGTCCCGCTCTCCGCGATCCTGAAGGTGCAGACCGCGGACGGAGTGACCTACACGCCTCCGAGCCAGACATCGACGCAGGTCGTGACGCCCGCCGAGGCGTACTTGATCGACTCGATCCTCAAGAACTACGACGCGGTCTGGGGCCTCGGGTGGAACCGCACCATGGCCGGCAAATCGGGGACTCCCGCGCTCTCATCGACGAACGGCGCGATCTCACAGTTTCCCAACGGCTGGATGATGGCCTGGAACCCGAACATCGTGATCGCGTCGATGGGCCTGAACACCACCGACTCCCCCACCCCCTCCTACACCACCGCCTACGGGACCGACGTCGGGCAGACCATCACCAAGGACTTCATCAACGACCTCCCCGCGAGCTACGACGGTTGGTACGACGTGCCGTCCGGGCTCACCACAGGTGGGAACTGCCCTGGCGTCGCGGCCGACCTGACCCTGCCGAACGTCTCGCCCAGTGGATGCGTGCTCAGCAGCTCCGCACCCAAGCCCGACCCGACCACGGCGCCGACCCAGGCACCCCAAACGCCCGTGACGCGGCCCACCCCGCCGCCCTCCACCCCGACCCCGGCGCCGACACCGACGCCGGTCGAGCCGACTCCCACCCCGAGCGCGGTACCTCCCGCTCCGAGCCCGAAACCGACCGGATAGGGCCGTGGTAGCATTCGCAAGAGGTACGGTTGTTCGGGCGGCCACGATCCGCCCAATCCCCGAGAGGTGACGCCCAGCACAATGATCGAACAAGCAGTCGTAAGTATCACCGACGAGGCCCTTGGCCAGTTGAAGACCCTCCTCGACCAGGAAGGCAACCCCGAGCTTGGCCTGCGGCTCTTCGTGAGTGGCGGCGGCTGCTCCGGCCTCCAGTACGGGATGGCGTTCGACGACGAGGTCCGCGCCGGCGACGAGGTCGTCGAGCAGAGCGGCGTGAAGATCATCGTCGACGATTTCAGCGCCCCCCACGTGCGGGGTTCCGAGATCGACTACGTGGATGGGCTGATGGGCGCCGGGTTCACGGTGCACAACCCGAACGCGGTGCACTCCTGCTCGTGCGGCCATTCGTTCGACACCGGCGACGACGCCGGATCCGCCCAGGCCTGCGGCTGCGGTCACTGACCCGACCCGCGGACCAGCGGCGCGAAGAGGGGCGGTCCGGTAGGACCGCCCCTCTTTGGTTTCGGCAGGGATAATGACGGTGACGCAGCAACCATCTCCGACTTCGCGCTGGCGGCGACTGGGCAACATCGCGGTTTTGGTCGTGGGCCTGATCGCCCCCCTCAGCGTCCTCGCGGTCAACGGGGCGGTCTTCCTGATGCAGCACGTCTCGACCTTCCGCTTCATCGTCGCGGTGCTGACCGCTGTCTCCGGCATCGTGCTGAACTCGCTCGCAGCACGTCACGCGCTCCGCTTTGCGCACGTCAATCTGCCCCTGATGTATCGGGAGTACCGCCGCTGGATCATCGTCGTGGCCGTGTTCGGCGTCCTCTTCAGCGTGGTGGTCGGAACCTTCCTGACCTACGAGGGGATGGCCAACGTCAACGACCTACCGAGCCTGGCCGCCGTGCTCGGCTCGCTGGTCGCCCTGATCATGCCGTTCGCGCTGACGTTCGGTGAGCGCCTGTTCCTGCGCCCCCTGATGGAGCTGCGCGAGCGCCGCCGAGAGCGACGCAACGAACAACGCGAACCGCAGACACGGCCACCCGCCACGCACGCCTCGTAAAGGTCCGGAAGGCCCAAGGCCGCGCCGTGTCCCGCACGGGCGGCCCTCGTGACGGCCTCGGTCAGCTCTTGCTCTTGCTCTTCTTGCCTTCGGAGACGATTCGCACGCTGCCGGCGGTGGGCATGATGGTGCTCTCGTGACCGTCGGCCCAACGCACGCGGTAGCGGACGACATCGCCCACCGGGCGGATTTCGAGGATCTCGCCTTCCCGGTTCGGCTGACCCACACGCTCGGACTCCAGGATCAATCGATCGCCGACGCTGCCTTTCACCTTCATCGGCCTGCCTCCGTTCTCGGCCGCTCGGCGGCCGGCTTGTCGTCGATTCTCGCGTCTATCTAAACACCTGCGGAGCCGACCCCGCGCCCAGCCGAAAGCTCGCCGGTGGCGAGCGCCAGGGCCTTTCACGCGCAAGGACAGGCCCCGAGTGCTCGCACATCGCCGCCACGCCGGCCAAGAAGAAGAGACCCCCGGGCCAGGGTGGCCCGGAGGTCTCGCGATGCAGGTCGCGACTGCGGTCGCGGACTACATCATGTCGGGGGGCATGCCTCCACCCGGCATCGCTTCCTTCTTCTCCGGGATCTCGGTCACGACCGCCTCGGTGGTGAGCACCATGGCCGCGATCGAGGCCGCGTTCTGCAGCGCCGAGCGGGTCACCTTGGCCGGGTCGACGACCCCGGCCTTCACCATGTCGGCCGACTTCCCGTTCAGCGCGTCCCAGCCGTGCCCGGCCTTGGCCTTACGGACCACGTCCACGATGACCGAGCCCTCGGCACCGGCGTTGGTCGCGATCTGGCGGACCGGCTCCTCGAGGGAGCGACGGACGATGGAGACGCCGGTCGCCTGGTCGCCCTTCAGGTCGAGGCCGCCGTCCAGGATCTCCTGGGCCTGCAGGAGGACGGTGCCGCCACCGGCGACGATGCCCTCTTCGACACCGGCCTTGGTCGCCGACAGGGCGTCCTCGATCCGGTGCTTCTTCTCCTTCTGCTCGACCTCGGTGGCCGCGCCGACCTTGATCACCGCCACACCGCCGGCCAGCTTGGCCAGCCGCTCCTGCAGCTTCTCCCGGTCGAAGTCGGAGGTGGTCTCCTCGATCTGAGCCTTGATCGCCTTGATCCGGCCCTGGATGTCGGAAGCGCTCCCGGCACCCTCCACGATCGTGGTGTCGTCCTTGGTGATGGTGACGCGGCGCGCACGACCCAGCTGGTCCAGCTGCGTCTGGTCGAGCTTGAGGCCGAGGTCCTCAGAGACAACCTGGCCGCCGGTCAGGATCGCCATGTCCTCGAGCATCGCCTTGCGGCGGTCACCGAAGCCCGGCGCCTTGACGGCGACGACCTGGAACGTGCCGCGAAGCTTGTTCAGGATCAGGGTCGCCTGGGCCTCACCCTCGACGTCCTCGGCGACGATCAGGAGCGGCTTGCCGACCTGGATCACCTTTTCGAGGATCGGCAGGAGATCCTGGACGGAGGAGACCTTCCGGTCCGTGATCAGCACGAACGGGTCGTCGAGAACGGCCTCCATGCGGTCCGTGTTGGACACGAAGTAGGGCGAGGTGTAGCCGCGGTCGAACTGCATACCCTCGACCGTGTCGAGCTCGGTGGCGAGACCCTGGCCGTCCTCGACGGTGATCACACCGTCCTTCCCGACCTTGTCCATCGCCTCCGCGATCAGCTCGCCGATCTCGTCGGACTGGGAGCTGACGGCCGCGATGTGGGCGACGTCCTCGTGACCCTTGACCGGGACCGAGATCCGGGCGATCTCGTCGACGACCGCCTTCACCGCGGCCTCGATGCCGATCTTGAGCTGCATCGGGTTGGCGCCCGCGGCGACGTTGCGGAAGCCCTCCGAGATCATGGTCTGCGCGAGGATGGTCGCGGTCGTGGTTCCGTCACCGGCCACGTCGTTGGTCTTCGTCGCCACCTCGCGCAGCAGCTGCGCGCCGGTGTTCTCGTTGGGGTCCTTGAGGTCGATCTCCCGGACGATGGTGACGCCGTCGTTGGTCACCGTCGGGGCGCCGAACTTCTTCTCCAGGACCACATTGCGGCCCTTCGGACCGAGCGTGATGCGGACCGATTGCGCGACGATGTCGATGCCGCGCTTCAGGCCCTGTCGCGCATCCGTATCGAATGCAACAGCCTTAGCCATCGGTTTCCAAACCTCCTCGGTGTGAGCTAGTTAGCGCCGTCGAGGACGGCGAGGACGTCCTTCTCGGAGACGATCAGGTACTCGACCTCATCGACCTTGAACTCGTTCCCGGCGTACTTCGCGTACAGCACCCGGTCACCCTTCTTGAGCTCCAGCGGCAGGGTGGCGCCGCTGTCCAGGACCCGGCCCGAGCCGACCTCCTGCACGATCCCCTCCTGCGGCTTCTCCTTCGCGGTGTCGGGAAGTACGATGCCGCTCTTGGTTCGCTCCTCTCGCTCGACGGGCTTCAGGACTACCCGATCCCCGAGTGGACGAATTGCCATGTTCGACCTCCAGGTCCTCTAGAGTGGTGATAGCGACGCGGATCGGCCCCGTTAGCACTCGAGGCCGCCGAGTGCTAAGTGTAGCGCGTCGGACCATCCCGATGCATGGCCGCGGAAGTCGCCGGGCCCTCCCCCATCAGGGTCGCGGCGGCCCGTCGGGCGCTTCAGCCGAGCCTGGATCGCCTTCCGCCGAGCCTCCGTCCTTCTCCACCACCACGGTCTCGGCGAGGATGGCGCGGGCGTTCGCCTCGTCCTCCTCGGGGACGAAGAGGCGGGTGCGCGAAACCCCGAGCAGCGAGAACCCTTCGTCGCCGCCCCGGCGCTGCACGACCAGGCCGCGCGTCTCGAGGACGGCCTGGAGGACGTCCGCCTCGAAGACCATGCCGTCGAAGACGAGCGCCCATCCGAGGCGGCGCTCACCGCGTGAGCCGCTCATCGCGAGGGCCCCCGTGAAACGGAGCTTGCGGAGTTTCATGGGGTAGGTCGCAGGGCCCCCGTGAAACGGAGCTTGCGGAGTTTCATGGGGTGGGTCTCAGGGCCCCCGTGAAACGGAGCTTTCGGAGTTTCATGGGTAGGTCACCACTCGAGGCCCGGATCCACCGCACGCTGCCCGGCGGGGGTGTGCCGCGCCGCCGCGCCGATCATGGCGGCGTTGTCGGTACAGAGGACAAGAGGTGGGAGCGTGACCCGCGCCCCCAGCGAGGCGGCGACCCGGGAGGTCGCCTCGCGCAGCGGGCCGTTCGCCGCCACGCCCCCGCACAGCACCACAGCGTCGACCGGATGACGTCGCAGCGCCAGCTCGAGCTTCTCCATCAGCGCCCCGATCACCGCCGCCTGGAAAGCCGCCGCCAGATCCGCCCGGTCCTGCTCGGTGACCCCGTCTCCCAGGTCGCGCAGGCGGTAGCGGAGCGCCGTCTTGAGCCCCGAGAAGGAGAACTCCAGATCGGGCAAGCGTGGGCGCGGCAGCGGCTGCCGGCCGGCCGCTCCCGATCGCGCAAAGCGCTCCAGGGCGGGCCCGCCCGGGTACCCGAGGCCGAGCATCCGCGCCGCCTTGTCGAAGGCCTCGCCCGCGGCATCGTCTCGCGTGCGGCCGAGCGGCACGAAGTCTCCGTGGTCTCGCATCAGCACCAGGTCCGTGTGGGCGCCGCTCACGACCAGGGCGAGCAGTGGCGGGGACACGGCGGGATCGGTCAGGAACGCCGCGTAGATGTGCCCCCAGAGGTGATTGACGCCACGGAACTCGACGCCCCAGGCGGCCGCCAGCCCCTCACCGAGCCCGACGCCGCAGAGCAGGCAGCCGGCGAGCCCGGGACCCCGGGTGGCCGCGACCAGGCCGATCTCCGAAGACGACACCCCGGCCGCCTCCAGCGCGGCGTCGACCAGGATCGGAAGACGCTCCAGGTGATCCCGCGCGGCCAGCTCAGGGAGCACGCCGCCGTGGGGAGCGTGGAGCTGCGTCTGCGAGTGGATCAGGTTGGTCTGCACCACACCCTCCCCGTCGAGGATGGCGACCGAACTCTCATCGCAGCTGGACTCGATCGCCAGCGTGAAGGGGCGGTTCAGTCTGCCGGGTCCTGAGCGGCCGGCGGAATCGGCGGCGCCTCCCGGCGCAGACCCCGCACGTCGTAGCCGACCTTGGCCAGGTTCTCCTCGAAGGCAGCCCTGAACCGAGGCGACAGGATCGAGTCCGACCACATGACGAGCGCGTCCTCGCCGTTGTCGGTGTAGTACCCCTTGCGGCGCCCGATGACCTTGAAGCCGAACCCCTCGTACATCTTCTGGGCGTTGTCGTTGGAAGCCCGAACCTCGAGCGTCACCCACCGGGCTCCCATCTCGTAGGCGGCCTGCAGCAGACCGGCGAACAGCACCCGCCCGTAGCCCTGGTGATGCAGGTCGTGCCGCACCCCGATCGTGGTGACATGGGCCTCTTCGTGCATCCGCCACATGCCGGCGTAGCCCACCGTCTCCTGGTCGCCCGCCTCGTGATAGCGGCGAAGCACCACGTAGTAGGAGTTGTTGCGGGAGCTGAGCTCGCGGTAGTACGCGTTGCGCGGCCACGGAGAGGAGAACACGAACCGCTCGATCTCCTGCACGACCGGCACATCAGCCTCGCGCATGGGTTCGATCGCCAGTCGCTGCCTGACCTGCACCATCAGTCTCGAACCGATCCCACCGTGGTCACGTAGACAAGTTTGACCCTACCATAGGGCAGCTGAACGGCTTGGTCGAGCGCCAAGAGCGCTGCGCTTCCGAATCGCCGCCATGCGCTCTCCGGCAGCAGCGGCACGCCCGCCTCCCGGGCGGCCTCCCGCACCGGGTCGCTGAGCCGGCCCACGACCGGGAGATCCCGGGGGAGCGCGTCCACTGCGGTAACCGCCGCTCCACCCTCCGCGGTCTCCAGGTAGACGCGCCCGCGGCCGGCTTCCACCACCGGCCTCGCGCGCTCCGAGCTCAGCCGGCGCACCAAATCGAACGTGCCCACTCCGAGCAAAGGGATGCCGAGCCCCTGCGCCAGCCCGATGCCGTAGCTCGCCCCCGCGCGGAGCCCGGTGAAGGACCCGGGACCGGTGACGATGGTGACCCGGGTCAGGCGGCGCAGGTCGCCCGCCAGCCCGGCGACGGCGTCCGGCAGCTCCTCCACGCCGAGCCTGCCTGCCACGCGCTCGGCCACCGCGACGCCTCGATCCAGCACCGCGAGCGCGGTCGTCGGTGAGGAGGTGTCGATCACCAGGTCCATGGCGCCGGTGCCTCCAGGAGCCGGAGCCGGCGCCGGTCCTGGCCCTCGTCCTCGATCCGGACCCGTGCGGCGCCGGGCCACGCGATGCGATCGCCCCACTCGATGACGGCCACCCCCCGCTCTACCAGCTCCTCCAGGCCCAGGTCTGCGAGCGCCGACGCGGGCTCCTCGAGGCGGTAGAGGTCGGCGTGGGCGAGCGACAGCCGCCCCGGGTAGACCCGGACCAGCTGGAACGTCGGACTCGCCACCTGGGCGGTGATGCCGAGTCCGCGGGCGAGGCCACGCACGAACGTCGTCTTTCCCGACCCCAGCGGGCCTTCGAGCAGCAGCACGTCGCCCGCCGACAGACGGCGTGCCAGGCGCTCCGCGGCGGCCTCGGTCTCGGTGGCGGATGCCGTCGTCAGCGAGCGACCGACTCTGGGAGAACCCGCGCTCACGTTCCGGGGTCGCCGCGAGGCGGAGCGTGCGGAGCCTGGCGGGGTGAGAGGTCGGGATCCTCCGAAAGCGGCGGCTCTGACACCTCATGGGATGGGTCGAAGTGGTCCCAGCCCCGGCGCTCCGGTTCCACCTCGCGCCCGTCCGCGTCCACCACCGTCACCCCCGTCCCCTCATTCAGGACGCCGACCTGGTGGACCTCATCGGGGAGCCGCGGCCCGACGCAGACCAGCTCGACCTCCTCTCCGCTGGCGACGGCGTCGAGCGCGCTCACCCCCCGTACCCGGGGCACCCGGTGCAGCTCGAGCCGCGCGCCGACGCCCGCCGCGGCTGCGAACTTGTCGAGCTCGCGCAGCAGACCGTCGGAGATGTCGCCGCAGCACAACCCCTGCGAACACAGCTCGGCGCCCAGCTCGAGTCGCGGGCGCGGACGTGCCCAGGTCAGCTTGGAACCGCCGAGCGGCCCGGTGACTCCGATCGCCCATCCCGAGCGCGCCGCGGAGCGCGGGACGGGCCGGGCCGAGGCCGTCCCCAGGAGCGTGATCGTGAGGGCCCCGTCATGGGGGGCCAGCGTGGTGTCGCCGCCCACCAGCCGGCAGCCGACGCGTGAAGCGAGCTCGGCCAGGCCGCGGTAGATGCCCTCGACGTGCTCCACCTCCCAGCGCCTCGGGATCGAGATGGCGACCAGCCCGTAGGTGGGCCGCGCGCCCTTGGCCGCCAGGTCGCCGAGTGCGAAGGCCAGGGCCCGCCAGCCAACGTCTTCGGGACGCTGAACCCGGAGATCGAAATGGACGCCTTCGACGGCGGTGTCGCAGGTCGCGACCGTGTAGTACCCGTCCGGCTCCCGCCAGGCGGCGGCGTCGTCCTCGCCCGCCCCGATCAAGAGATCGCCACCGTGGCCGCTCAGATGCGGCATCAGGTGCCGGAGCAGGTCGAGCTCGTTCATGAGCGGGGGCCGAGCCGGAAACCCGGCGAGAGATTGGGCGGCCAGGTGGTGTGGCCGCAAGGCGCCGGCGAAGCGCGCAGGGAGTGCGGTCGTCCCCTCATGAGCGAGCACTGGAGCCGGCAACGCCGCGGACGCGCCGCATGGGCGTTCAAGATCCGTCGGGCCTTTTCGGCCCGGTCCCCAGCATGTCCCGCAGGCGCCGGGCCTCCGCCTCAGGATCGGCGACGTCGGAGAGGGCCCGGATGACGCACACCCGGTCGACGCCGTGTGCCTTGAGGTCGGCCACGTTGGCGGCCCCGATCCCACCGATCGCGAACACCGGGATCCGCACCGCGTCCTGGACCGCTCGCACCCCCTCCGGTCCCATGGGGGCCTTCTCTGCCTTGATCGGCGTCGCGTACGCGGGTCCGGCGCCCAGATAGTCGGCTCCGGCGCGCTCGGCGGCTCGCGCCGCGCTGACGCTGGAGGCCGAAGCGCCGACGATGATCCGGCGCGACCCGGCGTACTGGAGCGCCTTCTCCGCGTCCGCCAGCGACAGGTCGTCTTCCCCCAGATGCACGCCGTCCGCCCCGCTGAGCAGGGCGATGTCGAGATGGTCGTTCACGATGAAGAGGACCTGGTGGCGGTGGCAGATGTCTCGGAGCCTCTCCGCCACCCACAGCAGGCCGGACCGTTCGAGAGTCTTGTGGCGCAGCTGGACGATGTCGACTCCGCCCTCGCACCATGCCGTCGCCAGGTCCAGGATCCGTTCCCGCTCAGCGTCGGGCGTGAGGGCGTAGAGGCGGGCCGACTGCACCTTCTGGCTGCTGGTCGACGCCGGGTGATCCACGACCCTATCTTGAGGGGTGCTGCCCCGCCCGGAGCTGCGCCGCCAGGTCGAGGTAGGCTGCGTCCGGGGTATCCCCGGTGCCGTGCGGGCCGGCGTACGCGGCCAGGAAGCCGGGATCGAGGTAGCTCGGCGGTAGATCCTCTGGCTGGGCCGGAAACGCCACCCAGCGATCGAGGCGGACGATGGTCACCGGCGCCACGTCCGGCCAGTCACCTGCCCAGGGCACACGGGCCTGGGGGTAGAGGTTGCTCCCGCCACGGCGCCCGGCGGGATCGGGCACGATCTCAGGCGAGGAGGTGTTGGAGCCGCTGGCGGAGCTCCGGGCTGGCCCCCGGCTCCTCGTCAAGGCAAACCTTGACCAGGCGCTTCAGGTCGCCGCGGAGTTCGACCCGGTGCCCGCAGGGTGGACACTCGGCCAGGTGCACGCGCACCTCTGCGACCTCCGTCTCCGTCAACTCGCGGTCCACATACGGATCCAGACGCTCGATACAGTCATCGCAATTCATGCCGACTCCCCTTGGATGATCCCGGACTCGTGTGCGTAGGGAGCCAGCGACTTCTGCAGCTGGGAACGTGCGCGGTGGAGCCGTGACATCACGGTGCCGATGGGAACGCCGAGGATTTCGGCCGTCTCCTTGTAAGGGAAGCCCTCCACGTCGACCAGCAGCACGACCTCGCGGTGGATGTCGGGCAGAGCCTCCACCGCCTGGATCACCTCGTCACGGGCGATCCGGTCCAATGCCACGGTCTCGGGGCCTTCCCCGGCGTCCTCGACCAACTCGTACAGGCCGTGCTCACCGTCGCCGTCCAGCGACAGGCTCTCGGGACGACCGCCCTTGAACCGGTCCCAGAAGAGATTGCGCATGATGGCAAACAGCCAGGCCTTCATGTTCGTGCCCGGTCGGTAACTCTCCTGGTACCGAAGGGCACGGACGTACGTGTCCTGCACAAGGTCCTCGGCCTTGGCGGGGTCTCGCGTCAGGCGCAGCGCACCGCGATAGAGGACGTCCACATGGGAAATCGCCTCTTCAGCGAACGCGGCCTGCCCCGGCTTTTCTGCCACGGCGACCAGTGTAGGCATACAAGCGAGTTAATCCCGGGTGCATACTGTCCTATTCCGCCCGCCGCCTGCGCGCGCAATCGTGTAGCGCACGCGATGCAGTAGTCGCCAGTGCCACTACCACCGGGGTCCGAGCCGTGCCCGATTCGCACGAGCGGGTGCGAAGCACTCGGGCGCGAGCCCAAAGCAAACCCCAACCCCAACCCTCACGAGAGCACCCCGCTCCGCTGGCCCGGCAGGGTTCGGCCGCGAGTGCGGCCGGGGGGGTCCAGGGGGGCCGTGCCCACCCTGGGTAAGACAAATGCGCGCCCGCAACCGGCACGCACGGTCCCTGCGGGTTCGTGCGCGAAGCGCTCGAGCGCCAGCTCGAACCATCCCCGTCAGCCCACCTCGTCGACGTAGACCCGCTTGACCCGGGCGCCGATGGCCAGGAGGACCTCATAGGAGGAGGTGCCCGACCACGCCCCCACCTCCTCCGCGGTGATGCCGTACCCGATCACCGTCGCGATGTCGCCGGGCGCCGCCCCTTCGATGTCGGTCACGTCGAGGGACAGCATGTCCATGCTCACCCGCCCGATCAGCGGCGCCCGCCGGCCACGGACCACCGCCGCCCCCCTTGACGACCGCGACCGCAGGATGCCGTCCGCGTACCCGATCGAGACGGTCGCCACCCGGCTCGGGCGGGGGGCGGTCCAGATCCCGTTGTAGCCCACGCGGCCGCCCGGGATCACGTCGACCACGTGCGTGACCAGCGCGTGCAGGCTGAGCGCGGGTCGCAGCTCGGACGACTCGCATCCGTACATTCCGATCCCGAAGCGGACCGCGTCGAGCGCCATCTCGGGGTACCGGAGCGCGGCCTGCGTGTTGGCGGCATGCCGCAGCCCAGGAGGCACGTCGAACCTCTCCACCGCCACCCGCATGCGCCGGAACTGCTCCCGGGTCATGCTCTCCGAGCCCTCGGAGCTGGCGAAGTGGGTCATCGTCCCGGCCAGCCGCAGCCGGTCCGAGGCCGCAATGTGGGCCGCCAGGGCCGGCGCATCGCGCGGGTGGCAGCCGAGGCGGTGCATGCCGGTGTCGATCTTCAGATGGATGTCACGTCGCTCACCGCGCGGGACGGCCGCCGCGATCGCGTCGGCCAGCTCGATCGACGAGCAGACCAGGGCGCACCCGGCGTCGACCGCCTCATGGACCACCTGCGGCGCGAGACCGCCCAGGGCCAGGATCTGTGCGGGTCGACAGATGCCGCACAGCTCCACCGCCTCGGCCGGGGTCGAGACCGCCAGCATCGTCGCGCCCGCCTCCAGCGCGGCCGTCGACGCCTCTCGCGCCCCGTGCGCGTACGCGTTGGCCTTGACCACCGCGATCACCTGCGTCCGCGCCGGCAGCCGGTCGCGCAGGTGCTGGATGTTGGATTTGAGGGCACCCAGGTCGATCTCCGCCCACCGGGCCGGGTGCAGGATCACGAGCCGGAATCGTCCCGGAGCAGATGGGCCACGATCGCCGCCTCCTCGAGCAGGTCGGAGGCGAGCAGCGTCCCCTGCCTGGCGGCCAGCCGGCGCCCGGCCGCGGCGTGGACATAGACGCCGGAGACCGCCGCCTCGAACGCCGGCGCCCCCTGGCTCTGCAGCCCGGCGATGATGCCCCCCAGCACGTCGCCACTCCCGCCGGTGCCCAGTGCCGACACCGCGTGGGGATCGACGGACACGCGACCGTCGGGTGCCGCCACCACCGTGTGGGCGCCTTTCAGGACGACCACGCAGCCCCACGACCCGGCGGCGCGGCGGGCGGTCTCGATGCGGTCGCGCTGGACCTCGGGGATCGTCTGATCGAGGAGCCGCCCCATCTCCCCCGGGTGCGGCGTCAGCACGTGGTCGTCGCGCAGGTACCGGAGGCGGGAGCGGTCGGCGGCGAGCGCGTTCAGGCCGTCGGCGTCGATCAGCGCCGGGTGCCGGCTCGCGTCCACCAGGCGCGCCACCAGCTCCTGCGTCCGCGGATCCTGCCCCAGGCCGGGTCCGATCAGGGCCACCTTCGCATGGGCCACCAGTTCCACCAGGACGGTGGTCGCCCCCTCGCCACCCAGCACCCCGGGTGCCGCCTCTTCGATCGGCGCAGCCATCACCTCGGTGCACTTCACGGCGAGGATCGGGTACAGGGCACGGGCCACGTTGAGGCGAACGGTGCCCGCCCCGATCCTGGCCGCCGCCGTGGAGGACAGGTAGGCGGCACCCGTGAAACCGAAGCTTCCGGCGACGACGGTGACCAGACCGAACGTGCCCTTGTGGCCGTCCTCCGGGCGCGTCGGGAGGGCAAACGCCGCCGGCCGCTCCAGAAAGCGTGGAGCCGCCGGACCGACCAGGATCGCGGAGCCGATCGCGAGTCCGGCGTCGTGGGTGATCGTGACCTCGACCTGCCACGGCGCGCCCTGGCCAGACAGGTGCACGACCGGGGCACCCTGCGGATTGGGCAGGATCTCGATCTCCCGTTTCGCGAGCCTGGCGACGATACCGTCCAGGCACTTCAGGACGGCCTCCTTGGCCGCCCACCGCCCCGCCAGCCGCTCCGGGCGTCCGGCGCAGTACTCCAGCTCGGCTGGGGTGAAGATCTTCGCCAGGAACCGGTCGCCGCCCCGCTGGACGGCCTGTACGATCCGATCCACGGGACACACGTCGACCCCGATGCGAGGCGTGACGGTGGCCAGGTCCATCACGCCAGAGTCACTCGCGGCGCCGCTAGGCGTTGACCACCGTGGTGCCGAGGATCAGGTCGTGAAGCGCCTGGTGCTTCTCGGTGACCGCCATCATGATCAGGCTGATGATCGCCGGAACCAGGCAGATCGCGAACGAGAGGTCGACCAGCAGGCCCCGCAGGAACGCCGAGCCGTACCCGAGCTGCTCGCCGGACATGGAGACGGTGCGGATATGCATCACGCGATTGCCAAGCGTCTGCCCGGTCGAGCCCCAGAAGTAGGTCCAGTAACCGAGCGAGACCGCGACGCCGAGGCAGCGCCCACGCCACCCAGGTGAATCAGGCTGAAGATCAAGGTGACGAGCCACGCGACGAACGCGATGATCACCCAGTCGATGACGAAGGCCACGATCCGGCCGACCGTGCTCGCCGGCTGGCCGGGTCCGGTCCCGCCGACGCGAAAAGGATCCTGCGTCGGCGGAGCATCCCATGTTCCCATGGCCGTAGTCATACAGGAAGCGCTCGCCGAGCGGGGCGCTCACCTTTCCCGACTTACTCCACGGTCACGCTTTTGGCAAGGTTCCGCGGGCGATCGACGTCACGCCCCAGCAGCACCGCCAGGTGATACGCGAACAGCTGCAGTGCGACGCTGGCCAGATACCGCGCTCCCGATCTCGCCGCTCCGCGGGGATCGGCAGCAGGTCCTCGGCGATGCCCCGCAGCCGCCGGTCCCCTTCGGTGACCAGCGCCAGGACCGGCGCTTCGCGGGCCGCCACCTCCTGGACGTTGCTGGCCATCTTGTCGACGGTCGGGCTCTCGGTGCAGATCGCGACCACCGGGAAGCTTCGGTCGAGCAAGGCGATGGGGCCGTGCTTGAGGTCGCCGCCGGAGACGCCCTCGGCGTGCACGTAGCTGATCTCCTTCAGCTTGAGCGCCCCCTCCAGGGCGACCGCGTGGCCCAGTCCGCGGCCGAAGTACATGAAGTCGCGGTACCCCGCGTACTTCTTCGCGAGCTCGGCGATTCGCGGCTCCGCGTCCAGCACCTGTCGCGCTTTCGCCGGCAGCGCGTGAAGCTCCGCCCACAGCTCCTCCCGGCGCTCCGGGTCGAGACGCCGGTTGACCGCAGCCAGCCGCAGCGCCAGCAGCGAGAGGCTGACCAGGTGGGCGACGAACGTCTTGGTGGAGCAGACGCCGATCTCGGGGCCGGCGTTGAGATAGATGGCTCCGTCGGCTTCGCGGGCCGCCGTCGAACCGACCACGTTCGTCATCGCCACCGTCGCCGCCCCGAGAGCTGCCGCCTGCCGCATCCCGGCGATGGTGTCGGCGGTCTCGCCCGACTGGGTGATGACGACCGCGAGGCCTCCCTCCTGGAGCGTCGGCCGGCGGTAGCGGAACTCGGAGGAGTCCTCGGCGCGCGCCGGGATGCCCGCCCAGTCCTCGATCAGACGCTCCCCGATCATGGCCGCGTGGAGTGAGGTCCCCATCCCCAGCAGGCGCACATCCTGCACCCGGCGCAGGCGCTCGTCACGGAGCTCCCAATCGGTGAAGTGCACCGCTCCATGGCGGTCGATGCCACCCCGCTGCGCGTTCGCGATCGCGTCCGGCGCTTCCGCGATCTCCTTACGCATGAAGTGCGCGAAGCCGTCTTTCTCGGCCTGGGTTACATCCCAGTCGACCTGGATCAGGCGGTGTCCGACGGGGTGGCCGCCGAACGTGGTCACGGTCGCTCCCAGCGGCGTCAGCGCCGCCATCTCACCCTCGCCGAGCACCAGCATGCGGCGGGTGTAGGGGACCAGCGCTGTGATGTCGGAAGCGACGAACTGCTCCTTCTCGCTGAGCCCGACCACCAGGGGCGCGTTGAGCCGGGCGCCCACCAGCAGCTCCGGGTCGTCGGTAGAGAAGAGCACCAGCGCGAACGCCCCCTCGAGCCGCCGCAGCGCCTGGCGCACGGCACCCACCAGGTCCCCCCGGTAGTAGTGCTCGACCAGGTGCGGGACGACCTCGGTGTCGGTGTCCGACTGGAACCGGTGCCCGGCGGCGGTCAGCTCCGCCTTGAGCTCCGCGAAGTTCTCGATGATCCCGTTGTGGACCACCGCGATGCGTCCGCTGCAGTCGACATGCGGGTGCGCGTTGATGAGCGTCGGCCGGCCGTGCGTCGCCCACCGCGTGTGCCCGACACCGAGATGGCCGGCCGGCATCCGGGGGCCTACCTTGGCGATCAGCTGCTCGACGCGGGCCTCCGTCTTGGTGACGGTGGCGGTGGTGCTCCGCCGGTCGAGCACCGCAACGCCCGCCGAGTCGTACCCCCGGTACTCCAGTCGCTGCAGGCTCTCGAGCAGGATCGGGGCGGCCTCTCGCTCACCGAGGTAACCGATGATCCCGCACATGGAGCCTCCTTGGCAGCGTTGCTTTGATGGTTGGAGCGACGGTAGCTAGAACGTTCGAGGCCTGGTGAAAGGTTACCCGGTCGGGCTCGGCGAGGGCGTCGCCCGAGTGTGGGCGGGAGTGGGCTGTGGTGTCGGCGTCGGCGTGCCGTTGCTGGTCGACGGCGTGCAGGTGAACGCCTGACCGAGGTTCAAGATGACCGAGACCGTCGCCGGGGTCCCCTGCGCCGGCTGCACGCCGGAAGGGAGGTTCAGCGGGCGGGTCACGGTCTCGTTCCCGGTGAGCCCGGACACGTCGACCGACGACAGCTGAATCTGCTGCAGGTTGGCCAGCGCCTCGGTGGGACCCGAGACGGTCACCGTCGAGGGCGAATACGAGATGCTCTCGACCTGGTAACCGCAGGCCGGCGTCCCGGTCGTCTTGGCGAACACCGGATAGGTGGTCGTGAGCGTGCCTCCCTGCGTCTCCACGCGCGCGGTCGCCTGGGTCGGCTGCACCGTGATCAGGTTCGGGATCACCTGCGGGTTGCTGCCGGTGAGGTCCACCGGCTTGCCATGCTGCTCGAACTTTATCGGCAGGCCCGGCACGCGCTCGAGCCCGGCCTGGCTCGGCTGCGGATCGACGTACTCGAGGTATGCAGTCAAGCCCCTCGCCAGCGACGTCGGAGCGTGGACCGTGACATCGCACATCACGGTGTCGTTGCCGCAGGTGGCGTAGGTCCCGCTCTGGACCACCGAGATGCCGGCCGCCGAGTTGAGGTTGGACACCCGCACCTCGATCGGCATGTGCACGGTCTCCATGGTCTCGAGGTCGACATGGATCGTCTGGGAGGTGGGACTGACGCTGACGCCGTCGGCGCTCGCCGTGACCACCGCGATCGCCGGCTGGTTGGTGCCGGCGTGCATCCCGGTCAGGTCGACCCGGGCCCCGCCGCTGCTCGCGAACTCATGCTGGAACGCGTCCACGCTGTTGGACAGTCCCACCACCCGCACCTGGATCTTGGTCGGCGGATTCACCAGGACCAGCTGCGACGGCGGCGTCGGGTACGCGATGTGCAGATCCACGATTGCCGTAGTCGGCGGGTTCTGCGTGAACGCGACCGCCGCCAGCAGGGCCAGCGTGAGCACGATCGAGGTCAGCTTGAGCTGCCAGTTACCGACGAGCCAGTGCATCACCACCGCGGAAGAGTCTCCCGGTTCCGAGCGATCGCCAACCACCCTGCGGACGCTCCGGTTCGAGGCCCGACGTCAGGCGCCGGCGCAGCGTCTCGCCGTCCAGGTGGCGCGTGATGGCGCCGTTCTCGACCACCGAGATGGACCCGGTCTCCTCGGACACGACGACCAGCAGCGCGTCGCTCACCAGGGAGAGGCCAATCGCCGCCCGGTGCCGCGTGCCCAGGCGCTCGCGCACCGATCCCTCGTCGGGCAGGGGCAGCAGGCAGCCGGCGGCGAGGATCGTGGTCCCTCTCACGATGACGGCGCCGTCGTGGAGCGGCGAGTTGGGGAAGAAGATGGTCTGGGCCAGCTCCGCGGAGAACTCGGAGTTGAGGCGGACCCCGGTGTCCGCGTAGTCCTCGAGACCGACCTCACGCTCGAAGGCTACGAGGGCACCGGTCTTGCGAGCCGACATGCGTTCGGCGGACCGGACCATGTCGGTGATCACACGGTTCAGCGCCTGCCGGTTGGCGGTGGAGTAGGCGCCCAGCGGATGGCGACCCACCCGACCGATCTGGTCCAGCGCCTTGCGGAGCTCGGGCTGGAACAGCACCACGATCGCGATGAAGATGATGGACGCGGCGTTCTGCACGATCCAGCTGAGCAGGATCAGGTGCAGGTGGAGCGCGATCAGGCCCATGAAGACGAGGACGATGATTCCGATCACGAGCTGCGCCGCCTGAGTACCCCTCACCAGTCGCAGCAGCTGGTAGAGGATGAACGCGACGACGACCACGTCGATGATCTCGACCCAGCCCACCTGTTGGAGGATCACCACCCCCTGGTGGATGAAGACCGCAATCGTGTTCATCGCGCGGTTCCGGAGGTCACTGCCGGCGCGCGCGTCACGGCAGATTCCCTCCCGTCGACATTGCGAAGCGTCGCTCGAGCGTACACGGTCGCCTCAGATTTCTCTCTGACCTTACAAGTTCAACGCGAAAACTGCCTGGGAGGAGTCACGAGACATCCCACGTCGCCGCACGCGTGGGCGTCAGAGCAGAGGCTGCAGCTGATCTCCGGACCGGACCGGCCGGCGGGCGAGGGGGATCGCCGGATCGTAGGCCGGCAGTCGGAGACGCGACGACTCCTGATCGCGCAACTGGAGCACGAGGTCCCGGCACGCGACTGGCGCCAGGCCCACCTCCACAGGCCGGAAACGGAGGATCGAGCCGTCCGAACGGCGCACGGTGAGCCGGCCCGTGAGCCGCACCTTGGGCCAGGCCAGCGTCGCCCACTCGCTGGTGTCCCCCAGCGTCGCCGTCTCGATCTCGCTCCAGCGCAGGTGCCGCTCTCCGTCTTCGGCGAGCAGTACCAGCCGGTCCCGAAACAGGCCAAGGCGGAAGCGTGCCAGATGCCGGGCCTGCAGGCATTGCTGGACGGACAGCGGCAGCGGCAGGACGGCGAGGGTGACGAGCAGGATGCCCACCGGCCGGCCCAGAAGAAGCAGGACGACGCCGAGCGCGGCCACCGCCAGAGCAGCGACGACCAGCCAGATCGCCAGGCGCACCATCGATCGAGGCGAGCGGGAGAAGACCACCCTCCGGTCAGCGTACCCCTCTCCCGTCCCTTCCCCACTCCCCTACTTCACCGCTCCCACCCCCGGCCCCAGGGTGGTTCGGAGGGTAGTGGACGGCGACCAGGGTGAGCCCGCAGGAGGGGGCCACGCGGGGGGCAAGGCGGCGCTCCCGCGCGGCCACGATCTGGCCTGGCCAGGCCGGGTCCCGCCTTCCCCGCCCCACCTCGAGCAGCGCTCCGGCGATGCCGCGTACCAGGCCGCGCAGGAAGCCCTCTCCGACCAGGTCGAGGTCGAGGAACCGGTCGCCGCGCGCCACGCTCGCGCTCAGCAGCCGGCGCACGCGATCCTCCTCCACCACCGTCGCCGCGCAGAACGTCGTCCAGTCGTGGCTGCCGAGGAGCGCCGGGACGGCAGCCCGCATAGCCACCTCGTCCAGCGGCGTCCGCACCCACCAGCACCGCCCCCGATCCAGCACCGGCCGCACCTCCCGGTCCAGGTAGCGGTAGCGGTAGTGGCGCGAGACCGCCGAATAGCGCGCGTGGAATCCGTCGGGCGCCGCCTCCACGGAAAGCACCGCCACGTCCGGCGGGAGATGGGCGTTGATCGCCCCCCGGAGACGGCGGAGGGCCAGCGGCCCCTCATATCCGACGCTCGCGACCTGCCCCTCGGCGTGGGCACCGGCATCCGTCCGCCCCGCGCCCTGTATCGGTCCCCAGCTGCCGGGCAGGCGTGCCAGGGCCGCCTCCACCTCCCCCTGCACGGTCCTCCGGTGCCGGCCTCTCTGCACCTGCCAGCCGGCGAACTCGGTGCCGTCGTACTCCAGGACCACCTTCACCACCACCGGCCGGAACCCCCGTTTCGCACGGAACGGATGTTATCCCGCGCCCGATGAGCTCCCTTTCGCGCGGAGCGGGATCCTGTGCGAGACTGCCTCCGTGAGCGATCTTTCCGCCTTTGCCGACCTGGTGCCTGGCGACCACGGCCTCTGCACCCTGAGCACCCTGCGCCGTGACGGCAGCATCCAGTCCACGGTGATCAACGCGGGCGTCCTGGACCACCCGCTGAGGCAGGAGCGGGTGGTCGGGTTGGTCGCGATCGGGGGCTCTCGCAAGCTGCAGAACCTCCGGACCGACCCCCGGGCCACGATCGCGATCCGGGCGGGATGGCGCTGGGCCACCGTCGAAGGGAACGCGGAGATCATCGGCCCCGACGACCCGCATCCCGCCGTCGACGTCGAAGCCCTACGGCTCCTGTTGCGAGATGTCTTCACAGCCGCCGGGGGCACCCACGACGACTGGCCCACCTACGACCGCGTGATGGCGGAACAGCGACGAGCCGCCGTCCTGATCATCCCTCGGCGCGTGTACACCGCGTAACCGCGTAAGGCCAGAGTGTCCCCACTGTGGCCCTACCCGCCGCGCTTTAGCGGCGGAGTGCGGACACTCTGACGCGCCCGACGTCGCTAGCGCTTCGTGTACTGCGGCGCCTTCCTCGCGCGCTTGAGGCCGTACTTCTTGCGCTCCTTCATGCGGGAGTCGCGGCGGAGCAGGCCTTCCGGCTTGAGAGCGCCGCGCAGCTCCGGATCGAGCTCGCAAAGCGCACGAGAGATCCCGTGGGCGATGGCACCGGCCTGGCCGTGCACGCCACCTCCCTCGACCTTTACCGAGATGTCGAAGCGGCGCAGGCTGTCCGAGAGGCGCAGGGGACGCATGACCTCCTGCTCCAGGCGTCGCTGGCCCAGGTACTCGAGCGGTGCCTTCTCGTTGATCAGGAAGCGGCCCTCGCCGGCCAGCAGATCGAACACGGGCGACCGCCGTCTTGCGCCGCCCGACGGCGCGGGAAAGGATCTGGTCAGGCACGCTCGATATCCCCTCGCTGGTTGAAGGTAATGGTCTGCGGCTGCTGCGCCTGGTGGCTGTGCTCGGCACCGGAGTAGACGCGCAGGCGGTTCAACTGATCGTGGCCCAGCGTGTTGTGCTGGAGCATCCCGCGCACCGCCTCCCGTATCGGCACCGCGGGATCCAGCTCCCGCTGCCGGCGCAGCGAGCGCATGCGAAGCCCACCCGGATAGCCGGTGTAGCGCGTGTACTGCTTGTCGTCGAGCTTGGCACCGGTCACCTGCACCTTTTCCGCGTTGATCACGATGATGTGGTCGCCGGTGTTGACGTGCGGCGCGTAGGTCGGCTTGTGCTTGCCCTTGAGCACCTTCGCCACGTTGCTTGCGAGACGGCCCAGCGTGAGTCCGGTCGCGTCCACCAGGTACCAGTCGGCATGCTCGAGATCGGCCTGCTTCGGGGTCCAGGTCTTGAACTTCTGAGTCATCTCGTCAATCCACCAGCTCGATCACGACCATCGGCGCGGCGTCGCCCAGTCGGGGTCCCTTCTTGATGATGCGGGTATACCCGCCCGGGCGATCCTGCATCCGCGGCACCAGGCTGCGAAACAGGCGCTCCTCCACCTCGGGCTTGCTGATGTCCCTCGCCACCCGCCGCCGAGCGGCCAGATCGTCGTCCTTGGCGATCGTGATCAGCCGCTCGACATGCCGGCGCAGCTCCTTGGCCTTGGCCTCGGTCGTCGTGATGCGGCCGTGCTCCAGGAAGTCGGTGCAGAGGTTTCGCATCAGCGCCTTGCGTGCGTTGGTGTCGCGGCTGAACTTGCGGCCGCTCTTCTGGTGGCGCATTACTGGAAGATCGTGTCCATCTGGTCGGCCGGCACGAAGCCCTTCTCGACCAGCTTTTCCTTGATCTCGTCCAGCGACTTGCGACCGAAGTTGCGGAGGCTGAGCAGCTCGTCCTCCTTCTTGGAGAGCAGCTGCCGGATGCCGGTGATGTCGTTCGCCTTGAGACAGTTGTAGGCGCGGACCGAGAGCTCCAGCTCTTCCACCGGGATCTCGCCGACCCGGCCCGACCCGGCCTGCTCCGCGCCCGCGGCCTGCTCGTGCTCCTGGATCGAGTCACCGAAGCGTGCGAACAGCTGCAGGTGCTCGGTGAAGAGCTGAGCCGCGGCGCTCACCGCTTCCTCCGCCGTCACCGTGCCGTCGGTCCAGATCTCGAGCAGCAGGCGGTCGTAGTCCGTCGACTGCCCGACGCGGGTCTTCTCGACCAGGAAGTTGGCCTTCAGGACGGGCGAGAAGATGGAGTCGATCGGGATCACGCCGATCGGCTGGCCCTCGCGCTTGTTGCGGTCGGCCGGCACGTACCCCTTGCCTCGCTCGACCGTGAGCTCCATCCGCAGCGCGCCGCCGTCGGCAAGCGTGCAGAGGTAGAGGTCCGGGTTGACGATCTCGACCTCGCTCGGCGTCTGGATGTCGGAGGCGTGCACCTCGGCCGGGCCCTGCACATCGAGCGAGAGCGCGATCGGGTCCTCCGAGTAGCTCTTCACGTTGAGCTGCTTCAGGTTGAGGATGATCTCGGTCACGTCTTCCTTGACGTGCGGGATCGACATGAACTCGTGGGCCACGCCCTCGATCTGAATCGAGGTGACGGCGGCCCCCCACAACGAGCTGAGCAGCACCCGCCGCAGAGTGTTCCCGAGCGTGGTGCCGAACCCGGGCTCCAACGGCTCGATCTCGAACTTGCCGTAGGTGTCGTCGCCCTCGACCTTGGTGACGGCCGGCTGGGCGGCCAGTTGACTTTCTGCGATCACTTCTTGAGCTCCTCTGTTACCTCGAGTAGAACTCGACGATGAGGTGCTCCTCGACCCCACCCTCCATCTCCTGACGGTCTGGAAGGCTGAGCACCTTGCCGGACTTCTCCTCTTCGTTGAAGGCCAGCCAGGAGGGTGCCGTGCGCACGCGAGACGCCTCGAGGGACGCCTCGATCGCGTCGTTCTGATGCCGGACCTTGATCTCGTCCCCGGGCTTGACCTGGTACGACGGGATGTTCACGGTGCGGCCGTTGACCTCGAAATGGCGATGGGTCACGAGCTGCCGGGCCTGGCGGCGCGAGGAGCCGAGCCCGAGGCGGTAGACCACGTTGTCAAGGCGCAGCTCGAGGTGGCGGAGCAGGTTGAGGCCGGTGACCCCCTCCTGCCGGACGGCCTCGTCGTAGTAGTTGCGGAACTGCTTCTCCAGCAGGCCGTAGGTGCGGCGTGCCTTCTGCTTCGCTCGCAGCTGGACCCCGTAGTCCGACACCTTGCGGCGGCGCGCCTGACCGTGCGCGCCCGGCGGGACCGCACGCCGTTCGATCGCGCATTTCGGGGTGTAGCACCGCTCACCCTTCAGGTAGAGCTTGGCGCCCTCCCGCCTGCAGTATCGGCATACCGGGCCGTGGTAATTCGCCACTTTGTCGAAGCGTTCCTCCGTCTACTGAATGCGGCTCAGACCCGCCGTCGCTTGGGCGGCCGGCAGCCGTTGTGGGGAATCGGGGTGGTGTCGGTGATCGCGGAGACCTCCAGGCCGGCGGCCTGAAGCGCGCGGATCGCCGCCTCGCGGCCCGCACCGGGACCGCGGACGTAGACCTCGATCGAGCGCATGCCGTGCTCCATGGCGCGGTGGGCGGCGTTCTCCGCCGTCACCTGGGCCGCGTAGGGCGTCGACTTGCGACTGCCCTTGAAGCCCTGCGCCCCCGAGCTGCCCCAGGAGATGACGTTCCCCTGGATATCGGTGATCGAGATGATCGTGTTGTTGAACGTGCTCTGGATGTGCGCGTGTCCGACCGCCACGTTCTTGCGCTCGCGGCGCCGGGTGCGGACGACCTTCTTCTTCTGCTTGCCCACTGCTTACCTGCCCGTCCTACTTGCCCTTCTTGCGGGCCCGCGCGACCACACGCCGGGGACCGCGGCGCTGGCGGGCATTGGTCCGGGTTCGCTGTCCGTGCACGGGAAGCCCGCGACGGTGCCGAAGCCCGCGGTAGCAGCCGATCTCGGTCAGCCGCTTGATGTTGAGCGCGACCTCTCGCCGGAGATCGCCCTCGATCAGGATGTCCTTGTCCGTGGAGAGGCGGTCGATGACCTGCCGGAGCCGGCCCAACTCCTCGTCGCCCAGTTCGCGCACCTTGGTGTCCGCGCTGATGTTGGCCATCCGGAGCAGGCGCTCGGCGGTCGTCCTGCCGATCCCGTGGATATAGGTGAGCGAGATCACGACGCGCTTGTCGTTTGGGATGTCGACCCCGGCCAGTCGTGCCATCGGCCTCTTTTTCTCCTAGCCCTGCCGCTGCTTGTGCTTAGGGTTCGTGCACAGAACGCGCACGACTCCGTGACGCCGAATCACTTTGCAGTTCGGGCACATTTTCTTGACGGACGGACGAACCTTCATCTCTTCCTAGTGTTTCCCGTTTGTGAGGAAGACAACCCTCTACAATCGCTTCCGAATCCGCCCCCGGGACCGATCCCGCTCGGCCAGCTCCACCTCGACCTCGTCTCCCGCGACGAGCCGCACGTAGTGCATTCCAAGCCGATCCGCCACGTGCGCCAGGACCCGCCGGCCGTTCTCGATCTCGACCCGGAACATTCCTTCGGGCAGAGGTTCGACAATGCGGCCACGCGCGACCTCACGGTGCGGGGGCACGAACGTCGATTGTATCGCAAAAGGCGTGAATGCTGCCGATCGGCCGCCTTCAACGGGGTGGTCAGTCATCGGCCGGGTCGGGAACGGTCAGGATCACCGGGCCATCCTTGGTGATCGCGACGGTGTGCTCGCGGTAGGAGGAGAGCTCGCCGTCGGCGGTGGACACGGTCCACCCGTCATCGGCCAGCACCACGTCGGGGCCCCCCTGGTTGATCATCGGCTCGATGGCCAGCGTCATCCCCGGCTTGAGCTCGGGGCCGGTGCCGGGAACGCCGAAGTTAGGCACCTGGGGATCCTCGTGCATCTCACGTCCGATCCCATGACCGACGAACTGGCGGATGACGGAGAAGCCGGCCGCCTCGGCGTGTCGCTGGACCGCGAATCCGATGTCGCCCAGCCGCCCACCGGGCTGGGCGGCGGCGATCGCCAGGTCCAGGCACTCGTCGGTCACGCGCTTCAAGCGGGCCGCCTCCGGAGGGACGTCGCCGACCAGCACCGTGCACCCCATATCGGCCCAGAACCCGTCCAGCACCAGCCCCAGGTCGAGGGAGACCAGGTCGCCGTCCTTGATCTTCCGCTTGGACGGGACGCCGTGGACCGCGACCTCGTTGATGGAGACGCAGATCGACTTCTTGTAGCCGCCGTAGCCGAGGAACCCGGGTCGCGCGCCGCGGTCGCGGATCAGGCGGTCGGCGAGCTGGTCCAGCTCGTCGGTCGAGGTCCCGGTCTGGCAGGCTGCCTGGAGCTGCTGCGTGACGCGCGCCAGGTGATCGCCGGCCCGCCGCATGAGCCCGATCTCGTACGGAGTCTTCCGAACAATCACGCCGGCACGTCTCCCCGAATGCCGGCACTCGGATACGTTCTTCGCACCGCGATCATGTGGAGGAGGTCGCCTCCTCGCCGAGCGCCGCCAGGACGCGCGCGGTGACCTCGGCCACATCGCCTTCGCCGTCGACCTCGCGGACCCGGCCTGACGGTCGGTAGAAGTCGAGTACCGGCAGCGTCTCCTGGACATAGACCTGGATCCGGTGCCGTACCGCATCCGGCTTGTCGTCGTCGCGCTGAATCAGCCGGCTTCCGTCGTCGACACAGGTCATGCCCTCGGCTGGAGGGTTCTGACGCAGCGAGTAGGTGCGACCGCATGTCGGGCAGATCCAGCGATCCGCGAGGCGTGCCACCAACTCCTCCTCGTCCACCCGCAGGTAGATGATGCGGTCGATCGAGCGGGCCAGCTGCTCGAGCACCCGGTCCAGGGCATCTGCCTGTGGCAGTGTCCGCGGGAATCCGTCGAGGATGAACCCCTGCGCGCAGTCGGGCTGGCCCAGGCGCGCCCGCACGATCCCGATCACCACGTCGTCCGGCAGGAGCGACCCGGTGTCCATGATCTCCTTCGCGCGACGCCCCAACTCGGAGCCGCTCCGGACCTCCTCACGCAGGATGTCGCCGGTCGCGACGTGCGGGATGGAGAAGCGCTCGCGCAAGTTCTCGGCCTGCGTTCCCTTCCCGCTGCCCGGAGCGCCGTACAGCACCCAGTTCCGGCTCATCGGACGCCACGCAGGCGGCACCTTGTGGTCACCTGATGAAGCCGCGGTACTGGCGCATCACCAGCTGCGTCTCGAGCTGCCGCATGGTGTCCAGCGCCACGCCGACCACGATCAGGATCGCGGTGCCGCCGAGCGTGGTCGACGACTCCGGGATCCCCGTCACCTTGGCGGTGATGATGGGCAGCAGCACCGTGATGCACCCCAGGAAGAGGCCGCCGGCGAACGTGATGCGATTGAGCACCCGGCCCAGGTACTCCGCGGTGGCCTTGCCCGGACGGATGCCGGGGATGAAGCTCGAGAGCCGGCGCAGGTTGTCGGCGACGTCGTTGACGTCGTAGGTGACGGCCGTGTAGAAGTACGTGAACCCGAAGATGAGCAGGAACTCGAGCATGTTGTAGCCGATCACGACCGGGGTGTTCGCGCCGGTCGGCTGGAAGTTGTTCGTGATCCAGTTGGCCGCGTCGTAGTACCAGGTGTTGTGGGGGGCGCCCTGCAGATAGCTGGCGATGATGGTCGGGAATTCGAGCACCGAGATCGCGAAGATGATCGGGATCACGCCGGCCGTGTTGACCTTCAGCGGCAGCGTCGACTGGCGCCCCTGAACGGTGCGGCCCCCGGAGAGTCGTTGGGCGGATTGGATCGGGATCTTGCGTGTCGCTTGCTGGACCTCGATCACCGAGGCCACCGCGGCCACCGCGACCGCCGCCATCGCCAGCAGCGGCAGGTAGCCGACCAAACCGCCGTTCCCGGTCCCCTGCACCAGACCCTGCACCGTCTGCGGGACCCGGGCGAGGATGCCCGAGAAGATGATCAGGGAGATGCCGTTCCCGATGCCGTGTTCGGAGATCAGCTCACCGAGCCACATGGCGAGGATCGTGCCCCCGGTCATCACGGTCATGATCGCGATGCGCTGGAACCAGCTCATGTCGGCGGGCAGGATCGCGGGGCTGGTGTTCTGGAAGAGCACCGTGATGCCGTAGCCCTGACCGAACGCGAGCGCGACCGTCAGGTACCGGGTCCAGCGAGTGATCCGGCGGCGCCCCTGCTCCCCCTCCTTGGAGATCTCCTTGATGCGTGGGGACACCACGGTCATCAGCTGCATGATGATCGAGGCGTTGATGTAGGGATTGATGCCGAGCGCCACGATCGAGAAGCTGGCCAGGCCGCCGCCACTGAAGAGGTTCAGCAGTCCGAGCAGGGGCTGGCCGGCGAACAGCTGGTTGAGGGCCGACTGGTTAGCACCCGGGATCGAGACCTCGGCGAAGAGGCGGTAGATCGCGATCAGCCCCAGGGTGATCAGGAGCTTGTTCCGCAGCTCGGGCAGGCGGAACGCGTTGAGGATGGCGGTCAGCACCTCGCCCTCACCCTATGACGAACCACCGCCGATTGCCGGCAAACGTTCGCGAATCCGGTGAAAAAGGGGGCCGGTTGCCGGCAAACGGCCGATCCGCACGGGTCATGGCTGGGGCGTGGACGCCGAGGGGTCTTCGGGCGTATCGGGCGACGCCGGTTCCCCGAGGAGGCGGAGCGTGCCGCCCTTCTTCTCGATCGCCGCCCGGGCCGACTCGCTCGCGGCGTGGGCGACCACCACCAGCCTGCGCTGCAGGTGGCCGGCGCCAAGAATCTTGACCGGCAGGCCGGAGTGCGCGAGTCCGAGCGCCCGGAACACCTCCGGCCCCACCTCCTGGTCGTCCTCGAAGCGGTTCAGCTTGGACAGGTTGACCGCCGCGTAGACGGTTCCCCAGCGATTGGTGAAGCCCGGCAGCTTGGGCAGGCGCTGCGCGAGCGGCATCTGGCCGCCCTCGAAGCCGACCCTGAAGCCCTGGCTCCGGGCGAGCTGCCCCTTCTGCCCGCGACCGGACGTCTTACCGCGGCCGGAGCCGGTCCCCCGCCCGACGCGGATGGCCTTATGGCGCGCGCCCTCGGGCGAATGGAGGTCGTGCAGATGCACCGCTACCTACCTCTCGAATGCTTCTTGCGGGAGCGCGAGCGCGGGATCTTGTAGCGCGCCCGCCGGGGGTCCGGGAAGCTCTCCCCATCCACCTCGACGAGCCACTTGACCCGGCGCAGCATGCCTCGCACCGCGTCGGTGTCAGGCAGCTCCCTGGTCTGCTGCAACTTGCGGAAGCCGAGCGACGCGATCGTCGCCTTGGTCTCTTCTGTGTAGCCGATCGCCGACCGGCGCCACGTGGCGCGGATCACGGGACCCCCGCCAGACGAAGCCTGCGGAGCTTCGTGGGGCGAGATCATACCGAGGAGTCCTGCGACCCGCGGTCCCCGAACGCGTCGCGATAGGCCGAGGCCAGCCGCGGACCGACGATCTGCTCCACGGTGCGGCCGCGAAGCTCCGCCACGTCCTGCGCAGTCCGCAGGCTCTGCAGCGCTTCCATGGTGGCCCGGACGGTATTGATCGGGTTGTTGGTGCCGAGCGACTTGGTCAGGATGTCCTTGATCCCGGCCGCCTCGATGACCGCCCGCATCGCACCGCCTGAGATCACCCCGGTACCGGGCGCGGCCGGCTTCAGCATGATCTTGGCGGCGCCCCACTTGAAGCGCACCTCATGCGGGATCGTGGTACCTACCATCGGCACCCGGATCATGTTCCGCTTGGCGATCTCGACGCCCTTGCGGATGGCCTCCGGAACCTCTCGTGCCTTGCCCAGCCCGGCCCCGACGCGACCGTTCTGATCGCCGATCACGACCAGGGCCGAGAAGCTGAAGCGCCGTCCGCCCTTCATGACCTTGGCCACGCGGTTCAGGCTGACCAGCCGCTCGGTCATATCCGACCGTTCGTAACTGGGATTTCTCTGGCCCATCTAGAACTCCAATCCGCCCTCGCGGGCGGCCTCCGCGAGCGCCTTCACGCGCCCGTGATACAGGAAGCCGCCGCGATCGAAGACGACTCGCCCCACGCCCTTCTCGTGCGCGAGCTCGGCGAGCCGGCGTCCAACCTGCTGCGCCGCCTCGATGTCGTTGCCGCCGACCTTCATCTGCACGGTGGAGGTCGCGACCAGAGTGCGCCCGGCGGCGTCGTCGATCAGCTGCGCGTAGAGGTGGTGGAGGCTGCGGTACACCGACAGCCTCGGCCGGTCGGCGGTCCCGTTCAGGTGGACGCGCACCCGGCGGTGCCGCCGGCGCCTCGAGGCCTGGCGGTCGAACTGCTTCAACATGACTATCTGGCCCCCTTGCCGGCCTTCCCGGCCTTGCGGCGCACCCGCTCGTTGCGGTACCGCACGCCCTTGCCCTTGTAGGGCTCGGGGGGCCGCAGCTTGCGCACGTCAGCCGCGATCTGGCCGACCTGCTCCTTGTTGATGCCGGTGATCGCGAAATGAGTGGGGTCCGTCACCTCGAACGTGATTCCCTGGGGTGGTTGGACGCGAACCGGGTGCGAGAAGCCGAGGCTCAGGTTCAGGTCGTTGCCCTGCTTCTGCGCGCGATAGCCGACCCCGACCAGCTCCAGATCCTTGCGGTAGCCGGCGGAGACCCCGGTCACCATGTTGGCCACCAGCGTCCGCGTGAGTCCGTGTAGCGAACGGTGCTCGCGGCTGTCGTCGGGCCGGGTGCAGATGACCTCGTCCCCCTCCACGGCGACCGCGATCGCCTGCGGCACCGACCGCTCGAGCTGGCCGCGGGGGCCTTCGACGTTGATCACGTTGTGCGTCACCCCGACCTTCACCCCTGAGGGGATCGTGATCGGAAGCTTGCCGATTCGAGACATCTCCTCCCCTCTACCAGATGTACGCCAGGACCTCTCCGCCCACACCGGCGTGCAGGGCGGCCCGCCCCGACATCACACCCTGGCTGGTGGAGAGGATGGAGATCCCGAGGCCGCCCAGGACGCGCGGGATCTCGGTCTTGCGCGCGTACACACGAAGGCCGGGGCGGCTGATCCGCTTGAGGCCGGTTATCACCTGCCGCCGGTCGTTGCGGATCTTGAAGACGACGCGAAGCGTGGAGCCGGCGAACTCGTTCTCGAGCACCTCGAAGGACTCGATGTAGCCCTCCTCCTTGAGGACCCGGGCCACCTCGACCTTGAGGGTCGAGTTGGGGATCCGCACGTCGTCGTGACGAGCCCGCACCGCGTTCCGGATCCGGGTCAACATGTCGGCCACCGGGTCGGAGACGACACCTGTCCCGGTTTGCCGCACCGCGGTCCTGGAGTGCTGTGCCATCACCAACTCGACTTGGTCACGCCGGGAATCCGGCCCTCGGCGGCAAGCGTGCGGAAGCAGATGCGACACATGCCGAACTTGCGCATGTATCCGCGCGGCCGGCCGCACACGCGGCAGCGGTTGCGGTGGCGGACCTGGAACTTGGGGGTCCGCTTCCACTTCTCGATCGAGGACTTCTTCGCCACTGGCGTCTCCTACCTTTACCTGTCGTCCCGGCGGAACGGCATCCCGATCTCGGTCAGGAGCGCACGCCCCTCCTCGTCGGTCCGTGCGGAGGTCACGATCACCACCTCCATGCCGCGGATCTTGTCGATCTGGTCGTAGTCGATCTCCGGGAAGATGATCTGCTCCCGGAGTCCGAGCGAGTAGTTTCCCCGGCCGTCGAAGTCGTCCTCCGGGACGCCCCGGAAGTCGCGGATGCGGGGCAGCGCGACGCCGATCAGCTTCTCCAGGAACTGCCACATACGGCGCCCCCGAAGCGTGACCTTGATCCCGACCGGCATGCCGGCGCGCAGCTTGAACGCGGCCACCGACTTGCGCGCCCGGACCACCACCGGCTGCTGCCCGGTCACCTGGCGCACGTCGTTGACCGCCGCCTCCAGGGAGCGGGGATTGTCCTTGGCCTCCCCGATGCCGATGTTCACGATCACCTTGGCGATCTGCGGCACCTGCATCGGGTTCCCGTAGTCGAACTGCTTCTGGAGCGCGGGTACGACGCGGTCCAGGTACCGCTGCTGCAGACCCGGGAGCGGGAGCGCCTGCTTGGGCGCGGTCGCGACCGCCATGACTAACCCTCCACCCGGCCGAGGCGCTCGATCGCCTCACCGCAGTGCAGGCATTCCATGCCCTTGCGCCCGGTAGGAAGCGTGATCCGCTTGACCCGGGTCGGCCGCCCGCAGTTGGGGCAGATGAGCATGACGTTGCTCCGGTGAATCGGAGCCTCGAAGTCGATGATGCCGCCCTGCATGGACTGCGCGCCACCGCCTGCCCGCTGCCCAGCCTTGAGGTGCCGCTTGACCAGGTTCAAGCCCTGGACCACGATCTTCTCCTGTGCCGGCAGCGTGCGCAGGACCTGTCCCTGCTTGCCCTTGTCCTTGCCGGCGGTCACCACCACCCGGTCGCCCTGGACCAGGTCCAGGCGTCGCCGAGCCGGTTTTGCCTTGTTCGCCAGCACCTACAGCACCTCCGGTGCGAGGGAGACGATCTTCATGAAGTTCCGCTCGCGAAGCTCGCGCGCGACGGGGCCGAAGATCCGGGTCCCTCGTGGGTTGTTGTTCTGGGGCGTGATGATGACCGCGGCGTTGTCGTCGAACCGGATGTTCGAGCCGTCGCGCCGCCGGTACTCCTTGGCGACCCGCACCACCACCGCCTTCACCACGTCGCCTTTCTTCACCTGTCCGTGCGGTTGGGCCTGCTTCACCGTCGCCGTGACGATGTCGCCCACCGACGCGTAGCGGCGGTGGTGACCGCCGTGGACTCGAATCACCAGCAGCTCGCGTGCGCCGGAGTTGTCGGCGACGCGCAGCCGGGTTTCCTGCTGAACCATGGGGTTAGCGGCCTCCCCTCGCAGAGGAAACTCGGCTGAGATTCAGCGAGTCGTCCTCCTGCCGCCTGGCCCGTGGCCAGACCGGTGAAGAAAAATCGTCTACCTGCCGGCGGGCCCGTGGCCCGTGCCTGGTTTCCTGCTGAACCATGGGGCTAGCGCGCCTTCTCGACGATCTCGACCACGCGCCAGCGCTTGTCCTTCGACAGCGGGCGGGTCTCCATCAGCCGTACCAGGTCGCCGACCCGGCACTGCTCCTCTTCGTCGTGCGCCTTGAGCCGCTCCTGGCGCCGGATCACCTTCTTGTACAGGGGGTGGCTCTTGCGCTCCTCGATGGCGACCACGACCGTCTTCTGCATCTTGTCCGAGACCACACGGCCGACGCGGACCTTGCGGAAGCCGCGCTCTGGCGCCGGCGCCTGGGTAGTCGCGTCGGTCATTCCTTCTCCTCCCCTGCCGGGGGCTCTTCGCCGTCTTCGCCGGCCGCGTCTTCCTCTTCTTCTTCTTCTTCGGCGTCGTCCGCGTCCGCGTCCGCGTCGGCCTCGTCCTCGATCTCTGTCTCAGACCCGTCCTCGACATCTGCCGGCGTCTCCACCCCATCGGGCGTGTCCGCCTGGGCTTCCGCCACCGCCGGCACCTCGTCGGCCGGCGCTTCCGGGACCGGCAGCGTCGCCACCGGCGCGACGGCCGCGTACGCCTCGTCGACCTGCTCGTCCAGAAGACGTTCGTGAACGATGGTCAGGATCCGCGCGATCTCGCGGCGCACGACCTTGATCTGCTGGGGGTTGTCGAGCTGGCCCACGGCGAGCTTGAATCGCAGCTCGAAGAGCTCGCGGCGGGCGCCCTTCAGCCGCCCGCTCAGCTCTTCGGCATCGAGCTCCCGGAGCTCCTGCACCTGCATCTTCTAGTTCACCTCCGCCGGCGTTCTTTCTTGCCGGCTGGCCGGCGCCTGGTGCTGCGGCTCCTCCAGGGCCAGGAAGCGGGTCTGGATCGGCAGCTTCGCCGCCGCCAGTCGCATCGCCTCCTTCGCCACGTCGTGGCGGATGCCGGCCATCTCGAACAGCACCCGGCCCGGCTTGATCACCGCGACCCAGCCCTCCGGGTTGCCCTTTCCGGACCCCATCCGGGTCTCGGCCGGCTTCTTCGTAATTGGTTTGTCCGGGAAGACCCGGATCCAGATCTGACCGCCGCGGCGGACGTAACGCGTCATCGCGCGGCGCGCCGCCTCGATCTGCCGGTTCGTCATCCAGCAGGCCTCGGTGGCCTGCAGCGCGTACTCCCCGAACGCGATCGTGTTGCCGCGACCGGCGACGCCCGTGCGCCGCCCCCGGTGGACCTTACGGTGCTTGACTCTCTTCGGCAGCAGCATCAGCTGTTTCCCCTCGGGCCGCGAGAGCCGCCGCCCGGCCCGGAGGGCCGGCCGCCTCCCGGCCCGGAGGGCCGGCCACCTCCCGATCCTGGGGGCCGGCCGCCTCCCGATCCGACACCGGTACTCTCGGGACGGCGCGGTCGCCGCGGCCGGCGCAGCGCGTCCGACGGCGGGAGCTCCGCCGGCCGAGGCTGGGCCTCCTCCGGTGTCAGCGCACCACCCCGGCGGCGAGGCGCCACCAGGTCCTTGTAGATCCAGACCTTGATCCCGATCACCCCGAACGTCGTCTTGGCCTCGGCCCGCCCGAAGTCGATGTCGGCACGCAGCGTCTGCAGCGGGACCCGGCCCGCGCGATCCCACTCGCGCCGCGCCATCTCACCGCCGCGCAGCCGACCGCCCATTGCAATGCGGATGCCTTTGGCGCCGGACCGCATGGTGCGCAGGATCGACTGCTTCATCGCGCGCCGGTGGTTGATCCGCCGCTCGATCTGCGACGCGATGTTCTCCGCCACCAGCTGCGCGTCGAGCTCCGCCTGCTTGATCTCCTGGATCGAGATGCGGATCCGGTTGCCGGAGTACCGCTTCTCGAGGTCGGTCCGCAGCTGGTCCACCGAGGCGCCGCCCTTGCCGATCACGATGCCGGGCTTGGCGGTGTGGATGGTGACCGTGAGCTGGTTGTTGGACGACCGCTCGGTCTCGATCTTCGCGATCCCCGCGTTCCGCAGGCGGCGCATGATCGTCGCCCGCATGTCGAGGTCCTCGTGCAGGAGCTTGGTGTAGTCCTTGTTGTTGGCGAACCAGGTCGCCTCCCAACCCCGGATGACCCCGAGCCGGAAGGCGTTGGGGTGAACCTTGTGTCCCAAATCTATTGCTCCCCCTTCGGTGCCCTGCCCTCGGGCTCGTCGTCGGGCGAAGGCCCATCGTCCAGGGCGGACGGACCCTGAGCCCCTTCACCGTCTTCTTCTTGGTCCTCGTCGGCCTCGCCCGGCACCTCGATCTGAGCGTCGGTGGGGACGGCCTCGGCCTCCGCTGCCGCCTCCGCGGAGGTGACGGCCTCAGCCTTCGGCGTCTCTTCCTCGAGCTCGTCGGGCGCGGCGGCCAGCTCCTGTTCGTCGACCGAGGAGTCGGCGCTCACCGTCTCGGCCGGCCTGCTGGCAGCCTGCGGGCGCCGTCGCCGGGCGCTCTCCTCCTCACGGTCCTCCACGATCACGGTGATGTGGCAGGTCCGGTGGAAGTATTGGTGCGCGCTGCCGCGGCTGACCGGACGGATCCGCTTCATGGTCGGACCGTCGTCGATCATGACTGTCTTCAGCCACAGCTCGTCCCGCGACAGCTCGAAGTTGTGCTCGGCGTTGGCGGCCGCCGACCGGATCGTCTTGGCGACGTCGTGCGCGGCGTGCTGGGGCGCGAACTGGAGCGCGGACAGCGCCTCCTCGACCCGCATCCCGCGGACCATGTCCGCCACCAGACGGGCCTTGCGGGGGCCGCGGCGGATGAATCGGGAATGTGCGATCACTTCCATCAGCGCAGCCGGCTCCCCTTCTCGGACTTCGCCACATGACCGCGGAAGTGCCGGGTCGGAGCGAACTCGCCGAGCTTGTGGCCCACCATGTTCTCGCTGATGAAGACGGGCACGTGCTTGCGGCCGTCGTGGACGGCGACCGTGTGCCCGACCATCTCGGGGAAGATCGTGGAACGCCGCGCCCAGGTCCGGACGATGCGCTTCTGACGGCTCTGGTTGAGCCCCTCGATCTTCACTTGCAGCTTGGGGTCGATGTAAGGCCCCTTCTTCAGTGAGCGCGACACTACTTCTTACCTCGGCGGCGGATGATCAGCTTCGAAGACTCTTTTTTCAATCCCCACGAAACTCCGCAAGCTGCGTTTCGCGGGGGCCCCAGGATTCTCATTTCTTCCCCCGCCGCCGGATGATCAGCTTGGAAGACTCTTTCTTCTGGTTGCGGGTACGCAGACCCAGCGCCGGCTTCCCCCAAGGCGTCTTGGGGTTGCCGCCAGGGCCGGTCTTGCCCTCACCGCCACCGTGCGGGTGGTCGGCCGGGTTCATGGTCGAACCGCGAACCGTGGGTCGCTTGCCGACCCAACGCGAGCGTCCGGCCTTGCCGCCCGACTCGTTCTCGTGGTCGAGGTTTCCGACCTGGCCGATGGTGGCCATGCAGCGGATGTGCACGCGCCTCAGCTCCGAGCTGGGCATCCGGATCACCGCGTAGTCGCCCTCCTTGGCGAGCAGCTGCGCGGCGGCACCGGCCGAGCGGACCAGCTGCGCCCCGCGGCCAAGCGTGACCTCCAGGTTGTGGATCGTGGAGCCGAGCGGGATCCGCTCCAGCGGCAGCGCGTTGCCGACACGCACCGGCGCCTCCGCTCCACTCATCAACTCGTCGCCGATCCGCAGGCCGAGCGGCGCCACGATGTACCGCTTCTCTCCGTCCCGATAGTGGATGAGCGCAATGCGCGCGGTCCGGTTGGGGTCGTACTCGATCGTCGCCACCTTGCCCGGAATGCCGAACTTGTCGCGCCGGAAGTCGATGCGGCGGTAGAGCCTCCGGCCACGACCCTCGCGATGGCGGATCGTGATCTGGCCCTTGACGTTGCGACCGGCGTGGTTCTGGAGCGGCTCGGTCAGCGACTTCTCCGGCTCCGTGGCCGTGATCTCACTGAAGTCCGAGGTCGCCATGAAGCGGCGGCCGGGGCTGGTGGGCTTGTACTTCTTGACCGGCATCACAGGCTCCCGAAGAGGCCCTCGAGCCGCTGCCCGGGTGCCAGGGTGACTACTGCTTTCTTGTAGGAGGAGGTACGCCCGGTGACACCACGCCGGCCGGTGCGGCGCCTCTTGCCGCCGACGGTGACGGTGTTCACCGCGACCACCTTCACGTTCTGGTCCTGGTAGTGCTCCTCGAGCGCGCGGGCGATCTCCGGCTTGGTCGCGTTGCGCGCCACCCGGAACGTGTACCGCCCGTCCTGGTACAGGGAGTAGGCCTTCTCGGTGATCACCGGGGCGAAGACGACGTGGACTGGCGGCCGGCTCATTTGTCGTCCTCCTCGTCCTGGCTCGGGGCGCCGTCCGGCTCTTCGTCCAGGATCGGCGCGGATTCCTCGTCTTCGATACCCACGGTCTCCTCGTCATCGAGTTCCTGGGTCCCGGTGTCGTCGATGTCTGCCGGGCCTTCGTCACCGATAGGTGCCGTCTCCTCGACATCGAGGTCCGCCGGGGCCGGCTCGGCCTCGACCGCCGCCGGTTCGTCACCCTCGGCCGTCTCTGCCTCTGCCTCCTCCGCCGGTGCCTCGACCGCCCGGGTCGACGCGTCCACGTCGTATCTCGAGCCGTCTTCCGCGCCGAAGGTCTCCCAGAGCGCCTCCAGCGCGCCCTTCTGGACCAGCAGCTGATCGTGCGTGAAGAGGTCGTAGAGGTTCAAGTTGCTCCAGAGCACGACCTTGGCCCAGGGAAGGTTGCTGAACGACCGCTGCACGACCAGGTTCGACGCCGGCAGCACGATCAGCGCCGTCTGCTCGATCCCGACCGCGCGCAGCAGGTCCGCGACCTCCGAGGTGCTCGGCTCCTCCAGCTCGAAGCCGTCCAGGACCACGACCTTGCCCTCCTGGGCCTTGACACTGAGCGCCGAGCGCAGAGCGAGCCGGCGCATCTTCCGCGGCAGGTCCTGACGGAAGCTGCGCGGATGAGGCCCGAACACGGTGCCACCGCCGACCATCGAGGGCTCGCGATTCGACCCGTGCCGGGCGCGGCCGGTTCCCTTCTGGCGGTACGGCTTGGCTCCGCCGCCGGAGACGTTGCCGCGGGTCTTGGTGGCGGCGGTGCCCTGGCGGGCGTTCGCAAGCTGGCGCAGGTACGCCTGGTGCATGACGGCCATGTTGGGTTCGATCCCGAAGATGTTGGCCGGGAGGTCGATTTCGGCGGACCGCTTGCCGTTCACGTCGAAGACCTCTGCCACGAGTGATGCGGGGGTCTCGACTTCCAGGGTGTCCGGGCTCATTGCGCCGTCCTCTGCTTCACCGAGCCACGGACGACGACGACCTCCCCGCGAGCGCCGGGGACCGACCCGTGCACGAGCAGCAGGTTCCGCTCAGGGTCGACCCGGACCACCCGCAGCGCCTGGACGGTGCGGGTCGCCGCGCCCATGTGGCCGGCCATCCGAAGACCTCTGACCACCCGGGCCGCGTTGGTGGCTCCGATCGAGCCCGCCTTCCGCACGTTCATCGAGCCGTGGCTCTCAGGCCCGCGCCCGAAGTTGTGACGCTTGACCATGCCCTGGAAGCCCTTGCCCTTCGAGGTGCCGGTGACGTCGACCAGCTCGCCCTCGGCGAACAGGTCGGCTTTCAGCTCCTGGCCCGACTCGACGCCAGAGAAGTCCCGGAACTCCACGATCCGGTCGTGCGGGTCTATCGAGCGAGCCCGGTACTCGCCCGCGACCGGCTTCGACAGCCGGCGCCGGTCGACCGGCTCGAACGCGACGCGCGCAGCCTGATAGCCGTCTCGCTCCTCGGTCCGCAGATCCAGCACGGTGCAGGGGCCGGCCTCCAGGACCGTCACCGCCGAAACCGTGCCGTCGGGGTTGAAGAGCTGTGTCGTGCCGCGCTTGCGGGCGACCAGACCCTTCCGATTCTGAGAGCTCACAGCTTGATCTCGATCGCGACGCCGGCGGGCAGGTTGAGACGCATCAGGGAGTCCACGACCCGCGGGTTGGGATCCAGGATGTCGATGATCCGCTTGTGCGTCCGCATCTCGAACTGCTCGCGGGAGTCCTTGTCGATGAACGGCGCGCGAATCACCGTCATCTTGTTGATCTCCGTGGGGAGGGGGATGGGCCCCGCTGTGCGCGCGTTCGCACGCTTGGCGGTGTCGACGATCTTGTCGGCCGCCTGGTCGAGGACCTTGTGGTCGTAAGCCTTGAGCTTGATCCTGATCTTCTGCGCTGTAGGGGACATCGCTCCTTCCGCTTCCTCTAGTTGCCGGGGGCTCCGGCCGCCCCGTAGATTGCCGCCGGGCTCCCGGGCGTGGCCGGCGCGCTTCCGCGCCCGGCCACCTCGGGTTCGATGCCCTTCGCTCCAACGCTCTTCCGGGCCACCGCGCACGCCGCGACCGTCGCGACGCGACCGAACTCGATGGCGGCGGGCGACCCGGAGTACTGCATGACCGCTACGCGACCACCTTGGTGACGACGCCGGCGCCGACCGTCCGGCCACCCTCGCGGATGGTGAACCGCATCCCTTCCTCGACCGAAACCGGCGTGATCAGCTCGACGCCCATCTCCACGTTGTCGCCGGGCATGCACATCTCGACGCCCTCGGGGAGCGAGATGGTGCCGGTCACGTCGGTGGTGCGGACGTAGAACTGGGGCCGGTAGTTGGCGAAGAAGGGTGTGTGACGGCCGCCCTCCTCCTTGGTCAGGACGTAGACGTTGGCCTGGAACCTGGTGTGGGGCGTGACGGAGTTCGGCTTGGCCAGCACCATGCCGCGCTCCACCTCTTCGCGCTTGATCCCGCGGAGCAGGACGCCGACGTTGTCGCCCGCCTGCGAGGAGTCCATCTGCTTGTGGAACATCTCGAGGCCGGTCGCCACCGTCTGCCGGGTGTCGCGGATGCCGACGATCTGCACCTGCTCGTTGAGTTTGACGGTGCCACGCTCGACACGTCCGGTGACCACGGTGCCACGACCTTCGATCGTGAACACGTCCTCGATCGGCATCAGGAACGGCTGGTCGGTGGCGCGCTCCGGCTCGGGCACGTAGGTGTCGACCGCGTCGAGCAGCTGCCCGACCTGGGCCTCAGCTTCGGGGTCGCCCTGCAGGGCCTTCAGCGCCGAGACCCGCACGATGGGCACGTCGTCGCCGTCGAACTCGTACTTGTTGAGCAGCTCGCGGAGCTCCAGCTCGACCAGCTCCAGCAACTCCTCGTCATCCACCATGTCGACCTTGTTGAGGGCGACCACGATGTAGGGGACGTTGACCTGGCGTGCCAGCAGCACGTGCTCACGGGTCTGCGGCATGGCGCCGTCGTTCGCGGCCACGACCAGGATGGCACCGTCCATCTGGGCGGCACCCGTGATCATGTTCTTGATGTAGTCGGCGTGTCCCGGGCAGTCGACGTGTGCGTAATGCCGCTTCTCGGTCTCGTACTCGACGTGCGCGATCGAGATCGTGATGCCGCGCTGGCGCTCCTCGGGGGCCTTGTCGATCTGGTCGAAGGCCTGGAAGTCGGCGAGACCCTTCTCCGACTGGACCTTGGTGATGGCCGCGGTCAGGGTCGTCTTGCCATGGTCGATGTGACCGATGGTCCCGACGTTCATGTGCGGCTTGCTGCGCACGAACTTCTTCTTCGCCACTGGTGTTAAGCCTCCTCAGCTCCGCTCGGCCGCCCGCTGGGGCGGAAGACGATACCGGCCCGCGGCACGCGGTCCAACATGCGTGGGCTCATCGCTTGCCCACCGTCTCTGCCAGATTCGCCGGCAGCTCTTCGTAGTGATGGAATTCCATGGAATAGGTCGCGCGGCCGGACGTCATCGAACGAAGGTCGGTCGCGTAGCCGAACATCTCCGAGAGCGGCACGTACGCCTTGACGGTTTGCGAGGTGCCGCGGCCCTCCAGGCCGAGGATGTGGCCCCGGCGGGCGCTGAGGTCGCCCATCACGTCGCCCAGGTACTCCTCCGGCATGAAGACGTCGACCTTCATGATCGGCTCCAGCAGATACGGGTCCCCCTTGCGCAGGCCGTCCTTGACGGCCATCGAACCGGCGATCTCGAACGCCTGCTCGGAGGAGTCCACGTTGTGGAACGAGCCGTCGACCAGGTCCACCTCCAGGTTCAGCACCGGGAAGCCGGACACGACGCCGGTGTTGAGCGCCTCCCGAATCCCCTTCTCCGCCGCGGGAATGTACTCGCGCGGGATGCGACCACCGGTGATCTTGTCGTTGAACACGAAGCCCGTCCCGGACTCGCCGGGGCGGATTTCCAGCTCGACGTGGCCGTACTGGCCGCGCCCGCCCGTCTGCCGGATAAAGCGGCCGGTTCCGTGCGCCCGCTTGTGGATCGCCTCGCGATAGGCCACCTGGGGCTTGCCGATGTTCGCCTCGACCTTGAACTCACGCGTCAGGCGGTCGGTGATGATCTCGAGGTGGAGCTCACCCATGCCGCCGATGATGTTCTGGCCGGTCTCGTCGTCGGTATGGACGCGGAACGTCGGGTCCTCTTCGCTCAAACGCTGAAGCGCGACCCCGAGCTTGTCCTGGTCGGCCTTCGTCCGAGGCTCGATGGCGACCGAGATGACCGGCTCCGGGAACGTGATCGACTCCAGCAGGATCGGGCGCATCTCGTCGGCCAGCGTGTCGCCGGTGCTGGTGCCCTTGAGCCCCACCGCGGCGGCGATGTCGCCGGTCCCGACCTCGTCGACCTCCTCGCGCCGTATCGCGTGCATGCGCAGGATGCGGCCGATCCGCTCCCGGCGTCCGGTTGACGCGTTGAGCACGGTCGAGCCGGCCCGGAGCCGGCCTGAATAGACGCGGAAGAAGGCGAGCTTGCCCACCCCCTGTGGGTCGATTTGGATCTTGAACGCGAGCGCGCTGAACGGCTGCTCGTCGTCCACCTCGCGGACCGCCAGACTCTCGTCGGAGGGGTTGACACCCTCCACCGGCGGCTTGTCGAGCGGGCTCGGCAGGTAGTCGACGATGGCGTCGAGCAGCGGCTGCACGCCCCGGTTGCGGAGGGCGGCCCCGCACAGCACGGGTACCAGCTGGCCCACCACCGTGCCCTTGCGCAGCGCGGCCAGCAGCTCCTCGCGGGAGATGTCCTCCTCGTCCAGGTACTTCGCCATCAGATCGTCGTCGAAGTCGGCGGCGGCCTCAACCAGCTCACGCCGGTAGCGGACCACGTACTCCTCCATCTCCTCCGGGATCTCCGCGCTCTGGATGTTCTTGCCCAGATCGTCGGTGTAGACGATCGCGCGCATACCGATCAGGTCGACGACGCCGCGGAAGTCGTCCTCCGACCCGATCGGCACCTGCACCGGGACCGCCCGGGCGCCGAGCCGGTTGAGGATCGACTCCACCGAGGCGTAGAAGTCCGCCCCCATGCGGTCCATCTTGTTGATGAACGCGATGCGGGGCACCCCGTAGCGGTCGGCCTGCCGCCAGACCGTCTCCGACTGCGGCTCCACGCCGGCGACCGCGTCAAAGACCGCGACCGCTCCGTCGAGCACGCGCAGCGAGCGCTCCACCTCGACGGTGAAATCCACGTGTCCGGGCGTGTCTATGATGTTGATCTCGTGGTCGCGCCACTGGCACGTGGTGGCGGCGGAGGTGATCGTGATCCCCCGCTCCTTCTCCTGGATCATCCAGTCCATGGTGGCGGCGCCCTGGTGCACTTCCCCCATCCTGTGCAGGCGTCCCGCATAGAAGAGGATGCGCTCCGTCGTCGTCGTCTTGCCGGCGTCGATGTGCGCCATGATTCCGATGTTGCGGAGCCGTTCGAGCCGGCTTACTTGCTTCACAGCCACTGCCGTGATCCCCTCAGTCCTCATCAATACCGGAAGTGGCTGAAAGCCTTGTTGGACTCCGCCATCCGATGTGTCTCTTCCTTGCGCCGAACGGCGCCCCCGGTGTTGTTCGCGGCGTCCGCGAACTCATGGGCCAGCCGGTCGGACATGCTGCGCCCGCCCCGCTGCCGTGCGAAGCGAACGATCCAGCGGCGCGCGAGAGCCAGCCGGCGCTCCGGACGCACCTCCATGGGCACCTGGTAGGTCGCGCCTCCGACCCGGCGAGGCTTCACCTCGAGCTGTGGCGTCGCGTTCCGGAGCGCCAGGTCGAAGACCTCGAGCGGCTCCTTGCGTGACAGCCGCCCGGCCTGGCGAAGGGCGTCGTACGTCACCTTCTGCGCGGTCGAACGCTTGCCGTCGCGCATCACGATGTTGACGAACTTGCTGACCTGCTCGGAGTTGTAGATCGGGTCTGGCGCGATGCGCCGACGCTGGGGTCGATTGCGGCGGGGCATGGCTACCGCTTCTCCCGCTTGGCGCCGTACTTGGAACGGCCCTGTTTGCGGTTGCGGGTCCCCGCCGTGTCGAGCGTCCCGCGGATGATGTGGTAGCGCACGCCGGGCATGTCCTTGACACGTCCTCCGCGGATCAGGACGTTGGAGTGCTCCTGCAAGTTGTGTCCGATGCCCGGGATGTAGGCCGTGACCTCGATACCCGTGGTCAAGCGGACGCGCGCGACCTTTCGCAGCGCCGAGTTCGGCTTCTTCGGAGTCGCTGTGTAGACGCGCACGCACACACCGCGCCGCTGGGGCGAGCCCCGAAGCGCAGGCGACTTCGACTTCTTGACCGCAGGCTTGCGGCCGATTCGAACCAGCTGCTGAATGGTCGGCAAATACTTTCTCCGCTTTTAACGCAAGGCGAATTCATCCCAGGCGGCAACGTCCGCGTGGGCGACAGCCCGCTACTTTACCGCATCTGCGGTGAACTCGTCGGGGCGCCAACGTATTGTGCCCCAGGCCTCTGGAAGCCAAACGCAGGCGTGGCCGGCCGCGCCGCCGCACCCCAGGGCCTGCGGGGACTGGGCGTGGCGTTGACGGCGCTCACTATGCTCTGGCCCATGCGACGCGAGGGTGGGCACGTGGTCGTGGTGGGGTCGCTCAACGCCGACCTCACGGTCCGCACCGAGCGGCTGCCCCGGGCCGGCGAGACCGTGCACGGGTCGGCGCTCGCCGTCGCGCCCGGCGGCAAGAGCTCCAACCAGGCGGCCGCGGCGGCGCGCCTGGGGGCCCGGGTGGCGATGGTCGGCGCGGTCGGCGATGACGACCGCGGCCACCTGTTGCTGCGTGAGCTGCGAGAGGCGGGCGTCGACGTACGGGGGGTGCTGCGGCTCCCGGGGATCGCCACCGGCACGGCGCTGATCATCGTCGATCGGGCGGGCGAGAACACGATCGTGCTGTCCGCGGGCGCCAACGGCGAGCTCACCCCGGACCGGCTGACGGGCCTCGCGGAGCGGCTCCAGGGAGCGGAGGTCCTCTGCCTCTGTTTCGAGGTACCGATGGAGACGGCGGTGGCGGCGGCGCTCCAGGCGCGAGAGACCCGGGTCCGGGTGCTGCTCAACCCCTCCCCCGCGGCCGCCATCGAGGACCGGCTGTTGGACGTGATCGACGTGCTGCTGCTCAACGAGAGCGAAGCCGCGGACCTGCTCGAGGCGCGAGGCGACTGGGACGTGACCGCCAGCCGGCTCCGGGAGCGCGGCGGGAGGGCGGCGATCGTGACGCTGGGTGGCGAGGGCGCGGTGGTCCTCCAGGAGGGCCGGGTGACACCGATCCCGGCCGTTGCGGTCACGCCGGTCGACACCACCGGCGCCGGAGACGCCTTCACGGGCGCGGTGGCATCACAGCTCGCGGGCGGGGCCTCGCTGATCGACGCGGCGCGCTTCGGCGCGCGGGCCGCCGCCTGGTCCGTCACCAGGCCTGGGGCCCAACCGTCATACGCGACGCTGGCGGAGCTTGGCGACTGGGAAGCTGGAACCGTCGTTGATGTCCCTTGACCGCGCCGAACGCATGTTCTAGGATCTCTCTGATGGCGGATGACACCACGCGGGTACCCGGCCTCCAGATCGTCTTCGACTGCCGCGACCCCGACTCGCTGGCCTCGTTCTGGGCCGCTGCGCTCGGGTATCAGAAGCAGTGGACCTGGGATCCCGAAACCGTACTTGAGATGCGTGCGCAGGGCCTGCGCGATGACCAGATCAACCAGCGCTGTGCGGTGGTCGATCCCGAAGGACTCCGCCCGCGGCTCTATTTCCAGCGGGTTCCCGAGCCGAAGACGGTGAAGAACCGCCTCCACCTCGACCTGCATGTCGGGCACGACCTGGCTCAGGCCGAGGCCCAGCGCCTCGAGATCCTGGGTGCTCGGCGCCTTCGCGTTCAGGACGAGGTGTTCGGGCCGTTCCAGGACTTCGCGATCGTGATGCAGGATCCCGAGGGCAACGAGTTCTGCGTCGCCTGACCGCTCGCGGACCACTCAGCGGCCGTAGCGAAGTCTGATCAGCCCTGCCAGCAGATCCACCTGCCACGGCCGCCGGTCGAACGTCATCGCCGGCAGCAGCGAAGGGCCTCGCCGGCGGGTGATCGCTTTGGCGCGGGCGAACTCCCGCAGCCCGTCATCTCCATGCGTTCGGCCGAACCCCGAGTCGCCGACCCCGCCGTAGGGCAGGCTCGCGACGCCGATGAAGGCGAGGGCCGAGTTGACCGAGACCATCCCGGTGCGAAGCGCCGCCGCCGCTTCCATCGCACGCGCTCGACCGAACACGGCGCCGCCCAGCCCATATCGGATCGCGTTCGACCGCCGCACCGCCTCGTCCAGGTCGTGCACCCGTGTCACCGCCACGGTGGGGCCGAACGTCTCCTCGGTCATCGCCGGTGCGTCGTCGGGAACATCGACCAGGATCGTGGGCCAGACGTACGGCGGGCGTACCGCCTCGGGCCCGCCCAGCACCGCCCGCCCGCCGCGCGCGACCGCATCCTCGAGGTGGCGGCGGATCACGTCCAACTGTCGGGGCATCGTGATCGGGCCGATGTCGGCGTCATCGCCCGCCCCCACACGCAACGTCCGGGCGCGGTCGATCAGCGCGGTCAGGAACTCGTCGTAGCGGGAGTCGACGACGTACGCACGCTCGATGCCGAGGCAGGTCTGGCCGGCGTTGGTCATCGCCCCCCAGCAGCACGCTTCGGCCGCCATCTGGAGGTCGGCGTCCTCGTCCACCAAGAGCGCGTCCTTGCCGCCCGCCTCGATCAGGACCGGGGTCAGCGTCTCGGCACAGGCCGCCATCACACGCTTTCCGGTGCCGGTCGAACCGGTGAAGGCGATCTTGTCCACCCCTGCCCGGCACAGCAGCGCACCCACCTCGCCGCTTCCGTGCAGCACCTGAAGGACCGGCTGTTCGGGGACGGCCCGGCGGAACGAGTCCACCAGCCACTGACCGACCGCCGGGGTGTACTGGCTGGGCTTGAAGACGATCGCGTTGCCCGCCGCCAGCGCGTAGGCGAGCGAGCCGACCGGGGTCAGCACCGGGTAGTTCCAGGGGCCGATCACGCCCACCGTGCCGAGCGGCTGGTACTCCAGGTGGGCCTCGTGCTCGATCAGCAGGAGCCGCGAGGGCACCCTCCGCGGCGCCAGCACCCGCTTCGCGTTCGTGGCCGCCCACTCGATGTGATCGATGGCGGCGGCCGTCTCGACGATCGCCTCGGCACGTGGCTTGCCACCCTCCGCGCGAACCAGCGCGGCGACCTCCTCCAGCCGTCGCGCGAGGTCCGCCCGCCAGCGCCGGAGCCGCTCGGCCCGCCGCCGGAACCCGAGGCCCGCCCACCAGACGCCCGCCTCGCGCGCTCGGGCGACCACCTCTCGCGCGTCGTCTGCGGTCGCGACGTCGAACCTCCCGACCAGGCGACCGGTAGTGGGGTTGGTCGAGATCAGCGTCCCCGCCTCCACCCGCACCTCACCGGGCACGACCGTCGCCATGCCCGGATCCTACGCAGCCACCGACGCCGCCCGGCCGGGGCAACGCCAGAGTGTCCGCAGTAGGACCCTACCGGCGCAGTTTTAGCGTCCGAGTGTGGACACTCTGCCGAATCTGGCCGGAACAAAAGGAAGGGGCCCGCCTCCCGAGGAAAGCGGGCCCCTGCTGAAACCGCTGCTAGACGCTCAGCGTGTCGAGGTCGAGCGGCTCCTCGTCGAGGATTCGCGCCGCCTGCTCGCGCTGCTTCTTGTAGTAGTCGAGGCCGGTCCCGGCGGGGATCAGCTTCCCGATGATGACGTTCTCCTTGAGCCCCCGTAGGCGGTCCACCTTGCCCGAGATGGCGGCCTCGGTGAGCACCCGGGTCGTCTCCTGGAAGGACGCCGCCGACAGCCACGACGCCGTGTTGAGCGCCGACTTGATCAGACCGAGCAGCACCGTGTGCGCCGTCGCCGGCTCACCGCCCTCGGCCAGGATCTCCTTGTTCGCCGCCTCGTACTCCCACTGCGAGACGATCTCGCCGGGCAGCAGCGACGTGTCGCCGGCCTGGTCGATGCGAACCTTCCGCATCATCTGCCGAATGATCACCTCGATGTGCTTGTCGTCGATGTCGACGCCCTGGGAGCGGTACACACGCTGCACCTCGTTGACCAGGAACGTCTGCACCGCCTCCTTGCCGCGCACCTGAAGCAGGTCCTGCGGGTTGATGGCACCCTCGGTGATCTGCTCACCCGCCTCGATGTGGACGACGCCCTTGTCGAGGTCGGTGCGGATGCGCTGGCCCTGGGCGATCGGGTACTCCCGTACCTCCTCGTCCTCGGTCTTGACGATCACCTCTTTGTTGGAGACCGCCACCACGCCGGCGTGGCGAGTCCGGAGCACGGCCTCGCCCGCCTCATCGCGTGCCAGCTGCTGGCCCTCCATGACGTGGTCGCCGGAACTCACCTGGACCACCATCCCGTCCAGCGGGTAGGAGACCTCGAACTCCTCCCGCGATACCACCCGGGCCCGGCGGCCCGAGTCGTCGCGGATCACCTCCACGTCGCCGTCGATCTCGGAGATGATGGCGCGGCCCTTGGGGATTCGCGCCTCGAACAGCTCCTCGACGCGGGGCAGACCCTGGGTGATGTCGACACCGGCGACGCCGCCGGTGTGGAACGTCCGCATGGTCAGCTGGGTGCCCGGCTCTCCAATCGACTGAGCGGCGATCACGCCGACCGCCTCGCCCACCTCGACCAGCTTGCCCGTCGCCAGGTTGCGGCCGTAGCAGAGCCGGCAGACACCTTCGCGCGCCTCGCAGGAGAGGACCGAGCGGATCTTGACCGTCCCCACCTCCTCGGCGATCGCCCGCTCGGCGATCGCGTTTGTGATGGTCTGGCCGGTCTGGCACAGCACCTCGCCGTCCTTCGTGACGATGGCCTCGGCGGCGATCCGGCCGCCGATCTTGTTCGCGAGCGGCTCGGCCTTGGCTCCGCGCTCGTTGACGTTGCGGACCCAGATCCCGTTGTTGGTGCCGCAGTCCTCCTCGCGCACGATCACGTCCTGCGCGACGTCGACCAGACGACGGGTCAGGTAGCCCGAGTTCGCCGTCCGCAGCGCGGTGTCGGCGAGACCCTTGCGGGCGCCGTGCGTGGAGATGAAGTACTCCAGGACCGTGAGGCCCTCGGTGAAGTTGGCCCGGATCGGGAGGTCGATGATCCGGCCGGTGGGGTCCGCCATCAGGCCGCGCATGCCGGCCAGCTGGCGCACCTGCTGGATGTTCCCGCGGGCGCCGGACGTCATCATGATCCAGATCGGGTCGAACTCGTCGAACGCGCTTTCGGTGGACGCGGCGACGTCCTCCTGGGCCTTCGTCCAGAGCTCGATCACCTCGCGGTAGCGTTCGTCCTCGGTCATCAGACCGCGGCGGAACATGCTCTCCACCCGGTCCACCTTCTGGTCGGTGGCGGCCAGGATCTCGGCCTTCTCCTTGGGATGCGGCACGTCCATCGCGGAGATCGTGATGCCCGACTGCGTCGCGTAGGCGAACCCTTGCCGCTTGATCTCGTTGACCACCTCGGCCGTCACGTCCGCCCCGTAGAGCCGGAAGAGCGCGGACACCAGGACCCGCAGCTGCTTGCGGTCGAACAGCATGTTCTGGTAGCAGAGAGGCTCCTGCTCGGCCCCGTCCTCCGACGGGAGGGCGGACCGGCCGATCGGCAGGACCGAGTTGAAGATGACCCGACCGGGCGTGGTCGTGACCAGCTCGGCCGGCCGCTCCTCGCCGTTCGGCCACAGCCGCACGCGGACCCACTCGTGCAGGTGCACGGTCCCCACCTGGTGGGCGAGCAGCACCTCGTTCTCGCTGCTGAACCGGCGCAGCTTTTGCAGGGCGTGGCCCTTGGGCTGCTGGGACCGCGTCGCCGACAGCCAGTAGGACCCCAGCACGATGTCCTGAGAGGGCGCCACCACGGGATGGCCGTCTGCCGCCGAGAGGACGTTCTGGGACGACAGCATCAGGTTCTTGGCTTCGGCGATCGCCCCGCTGAACAGCGGCACGTGGACCGCCATCTGATCACCGTCGAAGTCCGCGTTGAACGCACCGCAGACGAGCGGGTGGATCTGGATCGCCGATCCCTCAACCAGCACCGGCATGAACGCCTGGATACCCAACCGGTGCAAGGTGGGCGCACGGTTGAGCAGGACCGGGTGGTCGCGGATGACCTCGTCCAGGACGTCCCAGACCTCGGGCCGCGACCGCTCCACCATCCGCTTCGCCGACTTGATGTTGGTGGTGTAGCCCTTGTTGACCAGCTCACGCATCACGAACGGCTTGAAGAGCTCGAGCGCCATCTTCTTCGGCAGGCCGCACTCGTGCAGCTGCAGCCAGGGGCCGACCACGATGACCGAACGTCCCGAGTAGTCGACGCGCTTGCCGAGCAGGTTCTGACGGAACCGGCCCTGCTTGCCCTTCAGCATGTCGCTGAGCGACTTCAGCTTGCGGTTGCCGGTGCCGGTGATGGCGCGCCCGCGACGACCGTTGTCGATGAGGGCGTCGACCGCCTCCTGCAGCATCCGCTTCTCGTTCCGAACGATGATCTCCGGCGCGCCCAGCTCGAGCAGCCTCTTCAGCCGGTTGTTCCGATTGATCACGCGGCGGTAGAGGTCGTTGAGGTCGCTGGTCGCGAACCGGCCGCCGTCCAGCTGCACCATGGGCCGCAGCTCGGGCGGGATCACGGGCAGCATCTCCAGGATCATCCAGGTCGGGCTGCCCTCCGACTTGCGAAAGTCCTCGACCACCTTGAGCCGCTTGATCGCCTTCTGCTTGCGCTGACCGGAAGTCGCTCGCGACTCCTCCCGGAGGCGGTAGTACTCCTGCTCCAGGTCGACGCGAGCCAGCAGCTCGCGGATCGCCTCCGCACCCATGCTGGCGCGGAAGACGTGGGAGAACCGCTCCTCCAGGTCGCGGTACTGCATGTCGGTCAGGAGCTGCTTCACGTGCAGCCCCTCCAAGGCCTCGCGCGACGACTGCACCTGGGCCTCGAGCTGCAGCAGCTCCGATTCGAGCCGCGTCCGCTGCTCCTCGGTCTCGACGGTCACCTGTGCCTCGAGGTCGGCCTCCGCCTTCTCGACGCGCGCGCGTAGATCGGCCTGGGCGGCCCGGGTGCTCGCCTCGGACGTCGACACCGTGTCCTGCACGCGACGCAGGATTTCGGGGATCAGGTCCTCGGTGAGGACGGTACCCCGCTCGACCACGGTGACCTCGTCGTCACCCTCGCCGATGGTCAGCAGGCGCCGGGTCTTCTGTCCCAGCTGGCTCCGAATCTGCTGCTCCACCTCTTGGGTTCGCTCGGTGAGCGCGACGACCGTGGCGTCGTGCGCCTGCTGCAGCCGCTGCGTCTCCACCTGGACCTCGCTCCGTAGCTCCGCCAGGTCCGACTCGTGCTGCGCCCGGACACCCTCGGCGCCCGCGTCCAGCTGCCCGCGGACCCCGACGATCTCGGCGTTGCCCTCGACCGAGAGTCCGGACAGCTCGCGCTCGCGGGCGTCCTCGTCGACGTCCGTGACGATGTAGTTGGCGAAGTAGAGGACCTTTTCCAGGTTGCGCGGGGTCAGATCCAGGAGCAGTCCCATCCGGCTCGGGATGCCCTTGAAGTACCAGACGTGACTGACCGGCGACGCCAGCTTGACGTGGCCCATTCGCTCGCGGCGGACCTTGGACCGCGTCACCTCGACGCCGCACTTCTCGCAGATGATGCCCTTGTAGCGGTAGCGCTTGTACTTGCCGCAGTGGCACTCCCAGTCCCGGGTGGGGCCGAAGATGCGCTCGCAGAAGAGACCGTCGCGCTCCGGGCGCAGCGTGCGATAGTTGATCGTCTCCGGCTTCGTCACCTCACCGTGCGACCACGAGTGGATCGTCTTGGGAGAGGCGAGCGTCAGCCGCAGCGCGTCGAAATTCTCGAGCTTCAGCAATTGTCCCTCTGCAACATGTGCGTGCCGTACCGACTGGATCCCCGCCGGACGCCCTGACGGCCGGGGGCGGGAACCCCCGGTCGCGCGGGCGACCGTCTAGTCGATGGTCTCCTCGCGATTGGTCAATCGAGGCTCTCCTCACGCTCCTCGCGCTCCAGGCTGATGCCCAGATCGAGAGGCATTTCCGGGGACTCCTCCTCGCTGAGCACGATCTGACTTTCGTTCTCGCTCAAGATCTCGACACCGAGGCCCAGGCCTTGCAGTTCCTTCACCAGCACCCGGAACGACTCCGGGATGCCGGCCTCCAGGGTGTTGTCACCCTTGACGATCGCCTCGTAGGCCTTGACCCGGCCCACGATGTCGTCGGACTTGACGGTCAGGATCTCCTGCAGGACGTGCGCGGCGCCGTAGGCTTCCAGCGCCCAGACCTCCATCTCGCCGAAGCGCTGACCCCCGAACTGGGCCTTGCCGCCAAGCGGCTGCTGGGTGACCAGGCTGTAGGGGCCGGTGGAGCGGGCGTGGATCTTGTCCTCCACCAGGTGCGCCAGCTTCAACATGTAGATCTGGCCCACGGTCACCGGCTGGTCGAAGGCGTCGCCGGTCCGGCCGTCGCGCAGCTCCAGCTTGCCCTCGCGGGGCAGGCCACGCGCCTCCAGTTCGTCCTGGATCTTGGCCAGCGAGGCGCCGTCGAACACCGGGGTCTGCACCTTGAGGCCGAGCGACTGCGCGACCCACCCGAGGTGGGTCTCCAGCACCTGGCCCAGGTTCATCCGGCTTGGCACGCCGAGGGGGTTGAGCACGATCTCGACCGGGGTGCCGTCGGGCAGGAACGGCATGTCCTCGATCGGCATGATCCGGCTCACCACGCCCTTGTTCCCGTGGCGGCCCGCCATCTTGTCGCCGGCCGAGATCTTCCGCTTCTGGGCCACGTAGACCCGGACCAGCTCGGTCACGCCCGGGGCCAGCTCATCCTTGTTCTCGCGGCTGAACACCTTGACGTCGACCACCGTGCCGCGCTCGCCGTGGGGAACCCGGAGGCTCGAGTCGCGCACCTCGCGCGCCTTCTCACCGAAGATCGCGCGCAGCAGCCGCTCCTCGGCGGAGAGCTCGGTCTCGCCCTTGGGCGTGATCTTGCCCACCAGCATGTCGCCCTCGTTGACCTCGGCGCCGATGTACACGATGCCGCGCTCGTCGAGGTTGCGGAGCGCATCCTCCGACACGTTGGGGATGTCGCGGGTGATCTCCTCCGGCCCGAGCCGGGTCTCGCGAGCCTCGATCTCGAACTCTTCGATGTGGATCGAGGTGTATTTGTCGGCCTTGACGATGTCCTCGCTGAGGAGGATCGCGTCCTCGTAGTTGTAGCCCTCCCAGGGCATGAACGCGACCAGCACGTTGCGACCGAGCGCCATCTCGCCGTTGTCGATGGCGGGGCCGTCCGCCAGGATCGTGCCCGGCTCCACCTGCTGGCCCGGCTTCACCATCACGCGGTGATTGATGCAGGTGCCCTGGTTGGAGCGATAGAACTTGGTCAGGGAGTAGCGGCGCTCCTCCGACCCGTCGTCGGGGCGGACCACGATGTCGTACACGGGGTTGGCGTGGATGCCGTGCAGCTCCTGCGGGTAGGCGACGTCGACCACGGTCCCCGAGGTCTCGGAGACGAGCATCTCGCCCGAGTACTGGGCGGCGGCCGCCTCCACGCCGGTCCCGACCAGCGGCGACTCGGTCACCAGCAGGGGCACCGCCTGGCGCTGCATGTTGGAGCCCATCAGGGCGCGATTGGCGTCGTCGTGCTCGAGGAACGGGATCATGGCGGTTGCCACCGACACGATCTGCTTCGGCGACACGTCCATGTACTGGATGCCGACCGCGTCGGCCATGATCGGCTCACCACGAACCCGGGACGGGACGCGGGTGTCGGTGAAGTTCTTGTGACTGTCCAGCGGCGTGTTCGCCTGGGCGATGCCGTACATGTCCTCCTCGTCGGCGGACAGGTAGACGACCTCTTCGGAGGCCCAGGGCAGGATGTCGACGCTCTGGACGCCGGCTTCGTGCAGCTGCTCGATCGCCGCCTCGTCCAGCTGCGCGCCGCGGGGAAGCAGCTCCCCCTCTTCGGTCGTCGCCGGCCGGCGGAGCACCCGGTCGAGCAGCTGGTCCGCGTTGCCGTTCACCGGCAGGCGGTTGTAGACGCGGCGGAAGGGGGACTCGACGAAGCCGAACTCGTTGACGCGCGCGTAGGTGGCCAGCGAGCCGATGAGCCCGATGTTCGGACCCTCGGGAGTCTCGATCGGGCAGATGCGGCCGTAGTGGCTGTGGTGCACGTCGCGCACGTCGAACCCGGCCCGCTCGCGCGAGAGACCGCCGGGGCCGAGGGCGTTGAGGCGCCGCTTGTGGGTCAGCTCGGCCAACGGGTTGACCTGGTCCATGAACTGGGACAGCTGGCTGGAGCCGAAGAACTCCTTGATCGCCGCCACCACCGGCCGGGCGTTGATGAGGGACGCCGCCGTGACGGTGTTCGGGTCGGAGATCGTCATCCGCTCCTTGATGATCCGCTCCATCCGGATCAGCCCCATGCGGAACTGGTTCTGGAGCAGCTCACCCACCGCCCGCACCCGGCGATTGCCGAGGTGGTCGATGTCGTCCGCGATCTGCTGGTCGCGAGGCGCGTTGTTCAGCTCCAGGAGCTTGCGGAGGATGGCGACGAAGTCACCCTTCTCGAGGATCCGGAGGCTGCGGTCGCGGACCCGCTCCTGGATCTCGTCCGCGGGGCGGCCCAGGCGCTTGTCGACCTTGTAGCGGCCGACCCGGCCGAGGTCGAAGCGACGGCTGGAGAAGAACAGGCCCTGCAGCAGCGAGCGAGCGTTGTCGACGCTGGGCGGGTCACCGGGGCGCACGCGCCGGTACAGCTCGAGGAGGGCGTCCTCGGCCCGGAGCGTCGGGTCCTTGTCGAAGGTGGACTCCAGGTAGTGATGCTCGGCGTTGTTGTCCACGTCGCCGAACAGCTCCTGGAGCGCGCGCCGCTGGCCCTCGCGGTCGCCGTCGGCGGCGGCCAGGCTGGGCAGCTCGAGCGCCTTCAGCAGGACCGTCACCGGGACCTTGCGCTTGCGATCGATCTTGACCGTGACCAGGTCCTTGGCCGAGGTCTCGATCTCGAGCCAGGCGCCGCGGTTCGGGATCAGCTTGGCGCCGAAGAGGCGCCGGCCGGACGCCGGGTCCTCGACGGCCGTGAAGTAGACGCCGGGCGAACGGACCAGCTGCGAGACGACCACGCGTTCGGTCCCGTTGATGATGAAGGTGCCCTCTTCGGTCATCCGGGCGAAGTCGCCCATGTAGACCTCGGATTCCTTGATCTCTCCCGTTTCCCGGATCGTCAGCCGGGTGCGAATCCGAAGGGGCGCCGCGTACGTCATGTCACGGTTGCGGCACTCGTCGACGCTGAACTTGGGGGAGCCGAACTCGAAGTCCAGGAAGCGAAGCTCGAAGTTCTTGCCCGAGTAGTCCGTGATCGGGTTGATCTCGTCGAACAGCTCACGGAGCCCATCACTCAGGAACCACCGAAAGGAGTCGGTCTGGGTGGAGATGAGATCCTTGGTTTCGACGAGATTCGGGATCCGGCCGTAGTTCAGGCGCGTGGGAACCTTCATCTCAGAGATCATCACAGGGGCATACTCCTAGGGAGATCGAAGGGCACGCTGAACCAGGGCCCGAGGGAGAGGCACAGCGAGACGGCACGCACGAGAACGCTTAGCGTACCACGCTGCCAGCCAGTATGCGGAAAGCGCGCACGTCTCCGGATCACCCACCCCAGGCGAGCGACCGTCGCGGAGTCTTCAGGCTCGTTTCGAGCCCCTCACGCGCATCGGGGTTAAGTATGTGCACAACCGGTGCGTTTCATGCAACCCCCACCTTCTCGGGAGGCGGGCCCGAAGGGCCACCGGGGGACGACGAGTCGCGCGGTCGGTGATTCGGAGAACTCGTTTCAGGCTGGTCTTCGCGCTGACGCGCGAGCGCTTCGCGCACGAAGGTGGAGGGGCCGTGCGGGCCGGTTGCGGGCGCGCATCTGACTGACTTGGGTGGCTGCGGCCCCCAAACCCCCCTGCCGCTCGCCGCCGTTCCCTGCCGGGCCCGGCGGTGCTGGGTGCTCTCGCGAGTTTGGGGTGGGGCTTGTTCGGGCTGGCGCCCGAGCGCTGACGCGCCCGCTGGAGAGAGTCGGGCGGGGCTTGGACCCCGCCGCGTGCGACCCGGGTGCCGAGAGCCGAGTCTCGGGAACAAGGAGACGGCCCGCCCCGGGTGTGGGGCGGGCCGTCTGCCGGAGAGGCGGCGAGGTTATTTGACCTCGATCGTGGCCCCCGCGTCCTTGAGCTTGCTGACCGCGTTGTCGGCGTCGTCCTTGCTCACGTTCTCGAGGACGTTCTTGGGAGCGCCGTCCACCAGGTCCTTGGCCTCCTTCAGGCCCAGCGAGGTGAGCTCACGAACCGCCTTGATCACGTTGATCTTGCTGGCGCCGATCTCGGTCAGCACGACCGTGAACTCGGTCTTCTCCTCCTCCGGAGCGGCCGCCTCAGCGGCGCCGTTGCCCGCAGCCGCGGCCGGGGCCGCGACCGCAGCCGCCGCCTTGATGCCGAACTTGTCCTCGATCGCCTTCACCGCGTTGACGACGTCGAGCACGCTCCAGCTCTCGAGGGCCTCTACGAACTCCTCAGGTGTGACCTTCGTTGCCATCTCGCTCTCCTTCGCTTTCTCTCAAGCGGCCGGGGCCGCGGTTCCTTCGAGCTGCTCGCGGCGCGCCTCGAGCAGACCCACCAACTCCTGCACCGACGACTGGATCGCGCTCGCCAGCTGACTCAGCGGCGTCTGCAGGGTGCCGAGCAGCTGCGCGATGAGCACGTCGCGCGGCGGCAGATCCCCGATCTGACGGATCTCCGCGGCGTTCATCACCCGGCCCTCGACGAGCCCGCCCTTCAGGTCAAGGGGCAGGCGGGCCTGGCGAGCCCACTCGGTCAGCAGGCGGACCGGCGCGCCCAGGTCGTCGTAGCCGAAGGCGATCGCCACCGGCCCCGTGAACAGCTCCTGAAGGCCGGTGTCCTGTCCGGCGTCGGCGACCGCGCGCCGGGCCAGCGTGTTCTTGACCACGCGGTACTCGACGTTCGCCGGGCGCAGGGTGGAGCGAAGCTCCTGGAGCTGGGCCACGCTCAGACCGCGGTAATCGGTCAGGACCGCCGTCTTGGCGGACTGCAGCTTCTCCGCGATCAGGCTGACCTGCGCTTCCTTTTCGGGTCGTGCCATAAAAAAACCTCCATACCCAAGGCGGCCAAGGTCGCTCGGGCAGGGAGGAAACCCTGTCTCGCACGCTTGCCTGGGCAGGAAATTGAGGCCACGTCGCCGCCTGCCGTCTCGGGCTGTCACGAGCATACCCAGGTCGAGGCTTCGGGTAACGTGGCCCGGATGATTCGAGCCGCCGGGCTGGCTTTGATGCCCCTGGCCGGCTCGGGTGCCGTGATCTTCGGCATCGACTTCGACAAGCTGCCGCCGGGCCCCGCCTACGCGCTCATCTTCGCCCTGGTCGCGATCGAGTATCTGGGCATCCCATCACCGGGGGAGACCTCTCTCATCCTGGGTGCCCTCCTCGCCGCCGCCACCCACCATCTGGCCATCGAGTGGGTGATCCTGGTCGCCGCGGCGGCCGCATTCGTCGGATCCAACATCGGGTTCGCAATCGGGTACTTCGGCGGCTCCCGAGTCCTGCTCCGACTCACCCGATGGCTCCATATAAAGGACGAGCGGCTGAAGGTCGCGCGATACCTCTTCAACCACTACGGCGTCTGGGTCATCGTGCTCGGACGCTTCGTCACCATCCTCCGCGCGTACATCTCGCTGCTGGCCGGCGTGACCCGCATGGACTATCTGCGCTTCGAGATCGCGAGCGCGGTCGGCTCCTTGGCCTGGGCGGGGTTCTGGGGAATCGTCTATTACGCGGCGGGGGCGGTCGTGGTTCGGTACGGCGGGGTGGCCCGGATCGTCCTGGCGGCGGCGGCGGTCGCGCTCGTCGTCGTGGGCATCGTGGTGGTTCGCATGAACGAGGCGCGCCTCACCGCGATGGCCGAACGCGAGATGCCGGGCCCACTCGATTTCGGCGGGTTGCGGCGGCCGGAGGATCACCCTTGAGGCGCGTGCACTGGCCTCCGCCAACACGTGGACGGACCGTCGAGGAGAGGTGATGCATCCCAACGCTCAGGCGGTGGCGGATGCGCTGGCCCGGGTGGCGCCGGAGGCACGAGTGCGCGAGCTCGATGCGTCGACCCGCACCGCGGCGGAGGCGGCCACCGCCCTCGGGTGCGAACCGGGCGCGATCGCGAACAGCCTGGTCTTCATGGCCGGCGACGAACCGGTGCTGATCCTGGCCAGCGGGGCGCATCGCGTGGACCTGCGCCAGGTGCAAGCCGCCGGCGGCCTCCCCCCGCTGCGGCGCGCAACCCCGCACGAGGTCCGCGAAGCGACCGGGCAGCCGATCGGTGGCGTGGCGCCGGTGGGTCATCCCCGCCCGCTGCGGACGTTCGTCGATGTCGCGCTGGAGGCGTATCCCGCGGTGTGGGCGGCGGCCGGGACCCCGCACGCGGTCTTCGCTTCGACCTTCGCGCAGCTGGTCGCGATCACCGACGGCGAACCCGCCACCGTCGCGTAGCCCGACACACGAAAGTGCCGGCAATCGGGCCTTCACGAACAGGCGAAGGGCCCTGACTGCCGGCACTCGACCTCGAGACGCGAGCCGTCAGGCGGTGACGAGCTTGGTCGCCTCGTGGACGTCGATGGGAACCGAAGGACCCATCGTCGCCGCCAGGTGCAGGGTGCGCAGGTACTGACCCTTCGCGGCCTGCGGCTTGTCGCGCATCAGGGCCTCGACCAGTGCCGCCAGGTTCTGCTCCAGGCGCCCGGCGTCGAACGACACCTTCCCGATCGCCACGTGCACGATGCCGAAGCGGTCGGTGCGGTACTCGACGCGCCCTGCCTTCACCTCACGGACGGCCCGTCCCACGTCGAAGGTGACGGTACCCGCCTTGGGGTTGGGCATCAGACCACGAGGACCCAGGATGCGGCCGAGGGGGCCGACCTTGGGCATCATGTCGGGCGTGGCGACGGCGACGTCGAAGTCCGTCCACCCACCCTGGATCCGCTGCACCAGGTCCTCGCCACCGATGAGGTCCGCTCCCGCCTCCTTGGCCTCGGCTGCCTTGTCGCCGGTGACGAACGCCAGCACCCGCACCGCCTTGCCGGTGCCGTTCGGCAGCACCACCGACCCACGGACCATCTGATCCGCGTGGCGCGGGTCCACCCCCAGCCGGACATGCGCCTCGACGGTGGCGTCGAACTTCACGGTCGACGTGTCCCTCACCACCTCGCACGCCCGCACCGGGGTCAGGCCATCCGAGTCGGGACCGATCACCTCGCGGAGCCGCTCGGCGACCGCGACGTACTTCCTTCCGTGGTGACTAGCCAACGACTTCGAGCCCCATCGAACGGGCGGTGCCCTCGATCATCCTGGTTGCCCGGTCCAGGTCCTGGGTGTTGAGGTCCTTGGCCTTCGCCTCCGCCACCACGCGCAGCTGATCGCGGGTGATGGTGCCGATCTTCTCGCGGTTCGGCCGTGCCGACCCCTTCTCGACACCTGCCGCCTTCTTCAGCATCTGCACCGTCGGCGGCGTCTTCAGCACGAACGCGAAGCTGCGGTCCTCGAAGATCGTGATCTCCGCCGGGATCACCTCTCCAGACTGCTGCGACGTGCGCTCGTTGTACTGCTTGCAGAAGTCCATGATGTTCACGCCGTGCGGACCGAGCGCGGTACCGACGGGCGGCGCCGGCGTGGCCTTGCCCGCCGTCAGCTCGATCTTGAGGACGGTCCGAACCTTTTTCTTCGCCATCGTTTCTCCTAAGCCTTCCTCACCGGGCTACCGGACCTTCTCCACCTGGAGGAGGTCCAGCTCCAATGGGGTCTCGCGGCCGAACATGGTGACCAGCACCTTGAGCTTGCCCTTCTCGCCGTTGATCTCGTCAACGCGACCCAGGAACTCGGCGAACGGCCCGTCGACGACCCGGACGGTCTCGCCCAGCTCGTACTCGACCTTGACCTTCGGGGCCTCCTGCTTCATCTGCTTCAGGATTCCCCGCACCTCTTTTTCCTGGAGCGGCACGGGCTTGTTGCCGCTACCGACGAAGCTGGTCACACCGGGCGTGTTGCGCACCACGTACCAGCTCTCGTCCGACATGTGCATGCGGACCAGCACGTAACCGGGAAAGATCCGCCGCTGCACGTGGCGGCGCTTTCCTTCTTTGATCTCGATCTCGTCCTCCATCGGAACCAGGACGTCCAGGATCCGATCCTGCATGTCCATGGACTCGATGCGGCGCTCGAGGTTCTTCTTGACCTTGTCTTCATGCCCCGAGTACGCGTGAATGACGTACCACTGGGCCTCCTCGGTCGTCGTCGTCGTGCTCGTCGTCTGTTCAGCCATGTCTTCCGTCTTCTTCTATACCCTTATCCATCTCTTTCTATCTTGGAGGGAATCGTCCCGCCGCCCGCCTCAGCCGCCGGTCACTGAAGAGCCGTAAATGAACCGCTCGGCCAGCTGCTGGAGCACCCAGTCGATCCCCGCGATGAACGCAGCCATCACGATCACGGTGATGATGACGATGATCGTGTACCGGTAGAGCTCGGACGGGGTGGGCCAGTCCACCTTGCGCAGCTCCTCGAAGGTCTCGCGGAAGAACCGCACCACCGCCGGCCCCTGAGGCTGGGGTGTCGCCGACCGCCGGCGATTCCGGCCTGATGACCGTGAAGCCGGCCGGGGCCGTTCGGCGGCGTCCGAACGGGCGCGAGGCTCGCGGTTCGCCGGCTGCGCCTCCAGCTCGGCCTCCGCTCGCTCGATATCGGCCTCCTGCTCGTCGAGCGTCTCGTCCTCGTCCTCGTCCTCTCTCTCCTCGTCGGCGTCTGCGTCCTCGTCGGCGTCCGTGAGCTCAGGCTCGCCCTCCACCACCTCGGCCACCTCGGGCTGTGCTGCGCCCTCGTCGACCTCGACGGCGTCGAGAGCTGCCTCGGTGTCGACGGCGTCGACCGGCTCGGCCTCGGCCGCCTCCCGGACCAGCTCCAGGGACTCAGCCTCCTCGACCGACACCGGCTCCGCCGGCCGCGCATCCGATGCCGGTCGCCGTGGCGGCGCTTGAGCGCCGGCACCCCGGCGCTGCTGAGCACGACGGCGGCGGGCCCTGGAAGAAGGCATCGTCCGCTACTTGGTCTCCCGGTGTGAGGTGTGCGTGCGACACCAGCGGCAGTACTTCTTGAGCGTCAGCCGGTCAGGATCGTTCCGCTTGTTCTTCTTGGTGGTGTAGTTGTGCCGCTTGCAGGTCTCGCACTGAAGCGTGATGATCGTCTCCATAAGGCCTCGTTGGTTCGTCGGCTGGGCAGAGAAAAATAAACCTGACTTCCGGCCAGGCTTACCAACCCTACCACGGCCGGCGGCGGCCCCTCTCGCGGCCCCGCATCGGACCCGGGTGGTGATCGGGTAGCGTGAATTCGTGACCGAGAACACGAATCTCGTCGTCCTGCACGGCGACCAGACCGGCGAGGAGCTTTTGCAGGAGGCGCTGCGTCTTCTCGCTCCCGACGTCCTCGGCGTCCGGCTCGACCTGGAACACTTCGACCTCTCCCTGGAGAACCGCCGCCAGACCCGGAACGAGGTCGTCCACCAGGCGGCGATCGCCATGCGCAAAGCCGGGGCCGGGCTGAAGGCCGCCACCATCACTCCGGAGGGGGCGGGCGACGTCGGAAGCCCGAACGCGATTCTCCGCAAAGAGATGGACGGGCGCGTCATCGTGCGCACCGCGCGTCGGATACCCGGGATCCGCCCCGCGCTGGCCGTGTTCTCCCCCATCTCCATCATCCGCATGGCGGTCGACGACGCCTACGGGGCCAGGGAGTGGCGGGAGGGCACTGGCCTCGACGAATGGGCGTTCCGCACCGAGAAGGTGAGCCGCCGAACCTGCCGGATCGTGGCGCAGTTCGCGTTCGAGCACGCCCGCCGGACCGGCGCCACGGTCTTCGGCGGGCCGAAATGGACGGTGAGCCCGATCTACGAGGGCATGCTGAAAGAAGAGATGGATCGCGCGGCCGCGGAGTCACCAGACGTCCGCTACAACCCGCAGCTGATCGACACCACCTACGCGATGCTGATCGCCACCAACGGCGACCCGCTGGTGATCCCGGCGCTGAACCGGGACGGTGACAACCTCTCGGACCTGGTGATGCCGATGTTCGGCAGCATCGCCGGCGCGGAGTCGGTGGTGCTGGGCTTCGACGAGCAGGGAGAGGTCTCGGTCGCCATGTCCGAGGCTCCCCATGGGACCGCGCCGTCGCTGCAAGGCAAGAACCTCGCGAATCCGATGGCGATGATTCTTGCCGTGGCGTCGATCCTCCACTACCTGAGCGGCAGCCGCGCCTACCAGACCGCCTCCCGTTCGATCTACGAGTCGACGCTGGAGGCCGTCGCGGACGGTTTCAAGACGCCCGACCTGGGCGGCAACAACTCGACCACTGAGTTCACGGACGAGGTGGTGCGCCGAGTCCGGACCAAGCTCGAGGTCTGGAGCTCGCTCGCCGATCTCGGCTAGTGACCCCCACGCACCGCTAGCCGCCGCCGGATCCGGTGTACGGCGGGTTGGCCGTGATCTGCGCGACCACGTCGAAAAACGCGACCCCGCCGCCTGCGTTCTCCGCGTTCGTCGCCCAGGAATTCCAGGCCGAGCCGGAGATGGTGCAGGAGAGGGTCTGAGACTGGTTGGGGGCGATCGCCGGGATGCTGACGGTGCAGCTGGCGATGTTGCCGTTGGTGTTGGGGTCCTGGGCCGTCAGCTGCACGGTGCTGATTCCCTGGGCGGCACCGGCCTGGTTCTGGATGTCGGCCTGCAGCTGACAGGTGTTCTGATCGCAGGCGCTCTCGTTGTTCGACGCGTCGACCACCGAGTACCGGGCGGGGAGCGTCGACGGCTGCAGCGGATCCACCGTCTGATCCTGAGGCGGGGGGCTCACGTTGGGGAGCCTGGTCGACGCGATCGTGACGTCGACGTTCTGCAGCCGGCCGGCGGTGGCGGCCCTGAACCCGACCAGCTGGTCCGTGTCGGCCGCGGCCACCCAGAAGGTGTCGCCGCCGAAGGTGAGAGCGGTCGCCTGCTGCCCGTCGATGGTGCGCGTCCCATCTTTCCTGAACGCGCTCGCGTCCGACTCCAGCCGGGACACGTCTCCGCCCAGATCTGGCAGCTGGTCCAGGGCGCCGGCGACGTCGTTGCCGCCGGCCACGGCGTAGTGGGTCTCGAAACCCCTGGCTTGCGTCTGGTCGTCGCTCTGGCCGCTGTAGTACTGCTCCCAGAAGGATTGGCCTTTGAGGTACTGATTGCTCGAAGCAGCGAGGTAGGAGAACGGCTTTCCAGCGAGCGTGCCGGTGCCCCGCCCCTGACCCCCGTTCGCGGACTCGGTGACGGTGAAGTCGACGGTCCCCTCGCTGACCGAGAGGGTGCCCTTGAATTGGAAGGCCGCATCGCGGTACCAGCTGGTGGAGGCGCCGGTCGCCAGCTGCGACGCCGACTGCGCGACGAAGGGCAGGCTCGAGCAGCCTCCGAGCAGGAGCAGCGCCGCCGCTCCGGCCAGAGCCGGACCCAGGACCGTTCGGAATCGAGCGTGCCTCATGTTCTCCTCAACGTCTGACGACTTCCCCGCGGTCGGGCGGGACGCTGAAGTACGGCGGGGTTCCGTGGTCGGGCCGTGAGCCGGGCCCTCCAAAGAGGTTGCCGGGGATGACCGATCGGCATGTCCGGCGGCGTCACACGTACGGAGGGTTGCTGGTGACCGCGGCCCGCACGTAAAAGCTGCTCGCCGCGTACGCCTCCCACCCGGGGCCGCTGACGCCGCAGCTGATCACCGCGGTCTGGTTGGTGCCGAGCCCGGTCGGGACGTCGACGGTGCAGTCGGCGAGAACCGCGGTGGACGACTGGTCGGCGTAGGTGGCGACGGTGACCACCCCGGGTCCGGCCGCCGTGCCCTCCTGGTTGACCACGGTCACGTTGAACCCGCAGACGACGTCGGTGCAGTTGCCCTGGTTCTGCTGGACCACGTTGACCACCTGATACAGGGCGGGCATGGTGGCGGGATCGTTGGGATCGACCGGGGTGCCGAGCTGCCCGGTGAGGTCGGCCGGAGCGTTGGACCGACGCATCGTGAGGTCGAGATCCTGGAGGCCGCCCTGAACCGGGGTGCGCAGACCGACCAGGACCACCGGTCGCTGCTGCGTCACCCACCAGGTGGTCCCGGCCCGGCTGAGCGCCACCGCCGGGCGGCCGTCGATGGAGCGTGCAGCTCCGCGCTCTACGGACTGCTCGTCGGAGCTCAGCTCGGCCACCGCGCCGGCGAGGCTGGGCAGCTGCCCGATCGCAAGGGCCACGTTGTTTCCCGCCGCGACCGCGTAGTTCTCCTGAAACCCCTTCGCCAGCAGCTGCTGCTGTGACTGGCCGCTGTAGTAGCTCTGCCAGAACGACTGACCCTTGAGGTAGGAGGCCTGGCCTGACGACAGGTACTGGAAGGGCGTGTTGTTCGCGGTCCCGGAGCCGAGGCCGGCTCCACCCGAACCGAAGGCCAGGTTGACATCGACCGAAAGCGAGATGCCGCTCGCGGACAGGGTGCCCTGAAACTGTTCCGCCGCCCCCGTACCCCAGTTGTCGACGGCCTGTTCGGCGAGCCGGGCGGCGGTCTCCGCCGTAGGCGCCGGCGCGGGCGAAGAGCCGGCGTACGGAAACAGGGAGACGGTGCACGCGGTGAGCCCGAGTGCGGAACCCAGGCCGAGCACGGTGGCGGCGAGCCGCCACCCCAGGGACGTCCCCGGCCCTCGTCGCATGGCGGCGCCATCGTACCCCGAGCCAGGCGGCGCCGCGCGTCCCTAACGCGTGGTCAGACGGCGGAACCCTTCGGCAGCCGCGTACCCCGCCGGCTCCCCTGCCGCGGCCAGGCGCTCGCGGATGAACTGCTCCAGGGCGCCGCGCGGCCGGGCGGCGGAATGGTGGTCGAGCTGACTCCGGTGACAGGCGAGCGCCTCGAGCTTCTTGTCCACGAAACCGCTCACGTCGACCAGGTGGTCGCCGCCCCGAGGAGCCGCGATCCACACCTCCTCGACGCGAACCGGCTCCAGCCCCTCAGCGAGCAGGTCGCGGAAAGCACGCGGGTTGCGAGCGTCGGGATACACCGCCTCCAGCGTCGCCTCGCCCGTCGCCAGGTGGTCCGGATGATCGACGCCGATCCCTCCCGACACCAGCGCGCGGACCGGTGACTGGGTGAGCACCAGCTGCGGGCGTGCCAGCCGTATCTCCCGCACGATCAGGCGTCGCAGCGCGACGTCCGCCACCACCCGGCCGTCCGGCAGGCCCAGAAACCGCACCTCGCGGACGCCCAGCACCTCTGCCGCCGCGCGCTGCTCGGCCTCGCGGATGAGCGCCAGCTCGGAGTCGGGTACCGCCGGGTCCTCCCCGCCCTGGCTGCCGTCGGTCACCACCACGTAGGTCACTTCCGATCCCTCCGCGGCGAGGCGAGCCACGGTGGCGCCGTAGCCGAACTCAGAGTCGTCGGGATGGGCGGATATGCACAGCACGCGGTCCGGCAGCCAGTCGAGGCCGCCTCCCACCGTTGCCTCCGCCATCAGACGGACTCCACCTTGACCAGGTTGGTCTGACCCGCACGGCCTGGCGGAACACCGGCCACCACGACCACGCGGTCATGCTCCTTCACCAGTCCGCCGCGCTTGGCCGCGCCGGTCGCGCCCGCGATCATGGCGTCAGTGTCCGGTGCCCGCTCGACCTGGAGGGGGACCACTCCGCTGTAGAGGGTGGTTCGCCGCAGCACCGAGAGGTGCGGGCTGGCGGCGATGACGGGCACCCGCGGGCGGGTCTTGCTGACATGGAGCGCGGTCGATCCGGTCTCGGTGAACGCGATGATCGCGCGGGCCCCCACCTCGTCGGCGATCCCGGCGGCCGCGTGTGCCATCGCCGAGGGGACCGAGCCGTCCAGCCAGCCCCGCTGCTGGCGCTGGTAGGCGGGATGTCGCTCGGCGGCCAGGCAGATCCTCGCCATCGCTCGCACCGCCTCCGCCGGGTGGGCGCCGATCGAGGTCTCCTGAGAGAGCATCACCGCGTCCGTTCCGTCCCAGATCGCGTTCGCGACGTCCGACGCCTCGGCACGCGTGGGGCGGTTCGACGTCACCATCGACTCCAGCATCTCGGTCGCGGTGATCACCGGCACCCCGCGCGCGTTGGCCCGCTGGATGATGTCCTTCTGTGCCGCCGGCACCTCGCCCAGCGAAAGCTCGGTACCCAGGTCGCCGCGCGCGACCATCACCGCGTCGACCTCGTCGATGATCTCGGGGAGCCGGGCCAGCGCCTGGGCCCGCTCCAGCTTGGCGATGATCGGGTTCTCCACCCCCACGTCCGCCATCGCCTCCCGGCAGCGGCGCACGTCGGCGGCGCTGCGCACGAAGGAGAGAGCGGTGTAGTCGAACCCGAGGTCGGCGCCGAGGCGCAGGTCGCGGATGTCCTTCTCGGTGAAGGGCGGCAGGTCGAGCGGGCGCCCCGGAACGGCGACGCCCTTGTGCTCCCCGAGCAGGCCACCGCGCACCACCCGACAGGTGGCGTCGGTGCCGTCGCAGCCCGACACTCGCAGCTCGATCTGGCCGTCGACCAGCAGCACCCGGTCGCGCGGGCGGAGCTCCTTCAGGACCACCGGCTGATCGACCCCGACCACCGTCTCGTCACCGACCACGTCGCGCGCGGTCAGCGTGACCTGGTTGCCGCGGACCAGACGGACCAGGGGATGGGCCAGCCGCCGGGTCCGGATCTTGGGACCCTGGATGTCCTGCATGAGCGCGACCTGCCGCCCGGTCGCGGCGGCCGCCTCTCGCACCAGCTGGACCGCCCGGCGGTGGGTCTCTTCGTCTCCGTGCGAGAAGTTGAAGCGAGCGACGTCCATCCCGGCGGTGATCATCCGGCGGAGGACGCTGGCCTGGGTCGAGGAGGGGCCGAGCGTACAGACGATGCGGGTCCTGCGCACGTCAGGCCGGTCGCAGGAGCGTGGGGAGCAGTCGAAGCATCGCACCGAGTCTAGGGACGTGGCCCCGAACCCCGACGGATCTCCCTCGCCGAACCCACTTCCCCCACCCCGAGCGCCGGCACTCGGGACTTTTCAGGGACGTTCCCCGCCCCGAGTGCCGGCATTCGGGTCTGGCGGCGTCGAGGTGGTGGGCCCGGACGCGGCCTGCCGCTGGCGGACCGCCTCGAAGAGGGCGATGCCCGCCGACACCGACGCGTTGAGGCTTCTGACCCTTCCCGCCATCGGGAGCCGGAGCCGGAGGTCGCACCGCTCGCGGACCAGGCGGTGCACGCCTGTCCCCTCGCCGCCGACGACCAGGCACAGCGGCTGCGTCAGATCGACGTCCCAGGGCGTCGCCTCGCCCCGGGGATCGAGCGCGGCAGTCCAGATCCCATGACGGCCGAGCTCCGGGATCGTCGAGGCGAGTCCTGAGACCCGGCAGATCGGCAGCAGCTCACTCGCCCCCGAGCTGGCCTTGACGGCGGCCGCGGAGAGCGGCGCCGAGCGGCGCTCCGGGATCAGCGCGGCATCGGCGCCGGCCGCCTCGGCGCTGCGCAGGATCGCTCCCAGGTTGTGGGGATCCTCGACGCCGTCGAGGGCGACCAGCAGCGAAGGCCTCCCGGCCAGGACCTGGCGCAGCTCCAGGTACTCGCGGGGACGAAGCCGGCCCACCACCCCCTGGTGCACGCCCTGACTCATCGTGTCCAGGCGCGCCGCCGGCACCTCCTCGATCTGCGAGGCCGGCACCAGGCGGCGGAGCTCCTCGAGCCGGGGTTCGGCGGGGGCGCCGGCGACCAGGAAGAGGCGGCGGAGCCTGCCGGCACGCGCCGCCTCGAGAACGGCGTTGCGGCCGTAGATCAAGTCCAGTGACGGCGGGCGCCCGGCAGCCCCGCGCTCGCGTGGGCCGTTTGCCGGCGAACGGCCCTTCTGGGGCCGGCTTTGGGGGCCCCTTGCCGGCAAACGGCCCTCTCCTGGATGGCGCTGGTTCACGCCACGACCCGACGCCAGCGCACGCCGTCCGGTGTGTCCTCGAGCAGGATCCCGTCCGCCCGCAGGTCGTCACGGATCCGGTCGGCGGCTCCGAAGTCGCGCCGCCGGCGCGCGTCCTCGCGTTGCGCGATGCGGCGCTCGACCGTCTGGTCCAGGTGGTCCGGCTCGGCGGCCAGGACGTCCAGGTGTGCGTCCGCCTCGGTGAGGGCGGCGACGATCGCCGCGCGTCCGGTCCGGCCCACGGCGCCCGAGTCGAGTGCGCCGTTGGCCTCCCGGACCAGCTCCATCAGCCGGCCCAGACCGCGGGCCAGGTTCAGGTCGTCGTCGAGCGCCTCCCGGTAGCCCAACGCCGCATCCCGAGCCACCTGGACCAGCCGCGCGTCGTCGACGTCGGAGGGCGGTGCCTCCCGGAGCCTGTCTCTCAAGTCTCGAAGACGGCGCACGTTCTCGGCGGCATCGTGCAGACCCTGGTCGGTCAGGCTGAGCTTGGTGCGGTAGTGAGCGCTGGCGAGGAGGAACATGCGCGCCACCGCCGGTTCGTACCCCGCCTCGAAGACGTCCCTGATGCTCGCGATGTTCCCAAGCCTCTTCGCCATCTTGTCCCCGCTCGCCGCAACCAGGAACTCGCCATGCATCCAATGCCGGCTGAAGGGATGCCCGGTCGCGCCCTCCGACTGCGCGATCTCGTTTTCGTGGTGAGGAAATTTGAGGTCGACCCCGCCGGCGTGGAGGTCGAGCGTGTCGCCGAGGATCGAGGTCGACATCACGGAGCACTCGATGTGCCAGCCGGGGCGGCCGCGGCCCCAGGGGCTGTCCCAGGCGGCGTTCACCGCCTCATCGCGAGGCTCGGCCAGCTTCCAGAGCGCAAAGTCGCTCGCCGACTCCTTCTCGTACTCGTCATTGGCGACCCGCGTCCCAGCGCGCAGCCCGGCGCGGTCGAGGTGGGCCAGCGAGCCGTACGAGGGGAACGACGAGATGCGGTAATAGACGCCGTCCTCCGCCACGTAGGCGTGCCCCCGCTCCAGGAGCTTCGCGATCATCTCGACCATGCCCGGCACGTACTCGGTGGGACGGGGGTTGGCTTCGGCGGGCCCGATCCGTAGCTTCTCCAGGTCCTCCAGGAAACCGGCCTCGATAGGGGCCGTCACATCGCCGATCGGCTTCCGCTCGCGCTCGGCGGTGGCGATGATCTTGTCCTCCACGTTCGTGATGTTCATGACCAGGCGCACACGCTGCCCGGAGACCTCCAGGTGGCGGCGCACCAGGTCGTAAAGCAGGAATGTGCGGTAGTTCCCAAGGTGAAGGTTGGCGTACACGGTGGGGCCGCACCCGTAGAAGCGGACCACTCCCGGCTCCACGGTCCTCACCGGCGAGACCAGGCCCGAGGCGGTGTCGAAGAGGCGGAACGTCATGTCGGGCGCTCCAGCAGGGCCACCGCGGAGGCCGCGATCGCCTCCTCCCGCCCCAGGACGCCCACGCCCTCGGGAGAGGTCGCCTTCACCGAGACCTGTCCGTGCTCGACGCCGAGCACCTCCGCCAGCCGGCTCGCCATCGTCCCCAGGTGCGCCGCCAGCCGGGGCTGCTGCGCCACGATCACGCTGTCCACGTTGCCGACCTGCCAGCCCCCCTCCTGAACCAGGGCCGCGGTGGCCGCCAACAGCGTCAGCGACGAGGTGCCGCGGTAGCGCTCGTCGGTGTCCGGGAAATGCTCCCCGATGGTCCCCAGGGCGGCGGCCCCGAGGAGCGCGTCGATGACCGCGTGTGTCAGGACGTCCGCGTCGGAGTGGCCGCGGAGCCCCCGCGGATGGTCCAGCTCGACGCCGCCCAGCACCAGGCGCCGACCGGCTTCGAGCACGTGCTGGTCCTGGCCCAGCCCGACCCGGATCACGTCGGCGTCCCGGCGAGACGGACCCGGGGCCCCCGCGAAGCCGAGCTCGCGAGGCTTCGTGTGGTGGGGAGCTCGCGGCGTTGCGTGAGGTGATTCACGCCACCACCTGGAGCCGGAGCAGGTGCTGCTCGCACGGCCACAGATCGGAGTCGACCGTGACCTTGAGGTTCGACTCCTCGCCCGCCACCACCGCGACCGGGTGGCCCAGCGCCCAGACCAGTTGCGCGTCGTCGTCGGCCTCCACACCCACGGCGAGTGCCTTCGCATGCGCTTCCTCCAGAAGCTCGAGCCGGAACCCCTGAGGTGTCTGGGCGAGGATCAAGTCGCGGCGGTCGAGCGGGCCGGCGAGCTGCCCGTCCGCGACCCGGCGCACGGCGTCGCGCGGGCTCACCCCGGGCAGGGCGGCGCCGGTCTCCGCCACCGCCGTCAGGACGCGCCGGATCAGCTCCGGCGAGACCAGCGGCCGCGCCGCGTCGTGGACCAGCACCTGCTCCACCCGCGGCAGGGCCGCGAGGCCGAGCCGCACCGAGTCACGGCGCGTGGGACCGCCGGGGCAGACGGAGATCCGGCCCGGCAACGCCAGCGGACGGACGATCTCATCCATCGCGGTGAGGCGCTCCGGCGGTGCCACCACGACGACGGGGCCGATCTCGGGGAGGGAGAGGAAGCGGCGCAGCGTGTGGACGACCAGCGGAGCCCCCGCCAGCTCCAGGAAGGCCTTGTCGCCACGTCTGAGCCGCGTCCCTCCCCCGGCCGCGGGCACGACGAGTCCGACGCCTGATCTCTCCATAAGCGGTCGAGCTATCCTACCGGCGCGGGAAGGGCGTGCCCACGGTCGGCCGCCCCGACCCCTCCCAGATGGTGGGCCGACCGCCAGACAGTGGCAGCATGCGATCGACTGCCGTCGCCACGTCGGGCACCTCGATCAGCTCCAGCCCGGGGTCCGCCGGCGGCGCCCCAATCGGGATGACGGCGCGGACGAACCCGCGGCGGCGGGCCTCCTGCAGGCGGCGTTCGAGGCGTCCCACCCGCCGCACCTGCCCGGTCAGGCTGACCTCCCCCAGCACCACGGTCCCGGGGCTGAGTGCCACGTCGCGCCGGGCGCCGGCCACGCTGAGCGCCACCGCCAGGTCGACCGCAGGCTCGCTCACCCGGAGCCCGCCGGCGACGTTGACGTAGACGTCGTGATCGGCGAGCGACACGCCGGCGCGCCGGTCGAGGACCGCCAGCAGCAGGTGGAGGCGGTTGATCTCGATGCCCGCCGCGGACCGGCGAGGCAGCCCGAGCGACGACTTGTTAGCCAGGCTCTGCACCTCGACCAGGAGCGGCCGGCTGCCTTCCAGCATCGGCAGCACGGCGGTTCCGGGTACCGGGTCACCATCGCCCAGGAGCGCCGCGCCGGCGTCGGTCACCTCGCGCAGACCTTCCTCGCCCATGGCGAAGATGCCGAGCTCCTCGGCCGAACCGAACCGGTTCTTGGTCGCGCGCAGCAGGCGCAGGTCCTGGTCGCGCTCACCCTCGAGGTAGAGGACGGTGTCGACCATGTGCTCCAGCACGCGGGGGCCGGCGATCGCCCCCTCCTTGGTCACGTGCCCGACGAGGAAGATCGGCACGCCCGACTCTTTGGCCAGCCGCAGCAGCCGCGCGGTCGCCAGCCGGACCTGCGTCACCGAGCCGGGCGACGCGTCCACCGAGCCGTCGTGGACGGTCTGGATCGAGTCCACGATGGCGATCGCCGGGCGCTCCCGGTCGACGGCCGTCGAGATCGCGTCGAGGTCGGTCTCGGCGAGGAGCAGCACCCGCTCACCCAGCAGACCCAGCCGTCGGGCGCGCATCCCCACCTGCTGGGCCGACTCCTCACCGCTCGCGTACAGCACGGTGCGCCCACCCCCTGCCCCCTGCGCGGCGAGATGCAGCAGGAGCGTCGACTTGCCCACCCCCGGCTCTCCGCCGAGCAGAACCAGGCTCCCGGGGACCACGCCACCGCCGAGGACCCGGTTCAGCTCCTCCCAGTCCAGACGCAGGCGCGCGTGCTGGTCGAGGTCGATCTCCGCCAGGGGCTCGGGATGCGGTGACCGGCCTTCGCGCCGCGACTGGTTGCCGCTGCGCCCGGCCGGTGCCGGGTGGAACTCCTCCAACGTGTTCCAGGCGCGGCAGTGCGGGCACTGGCCGGCCCAGCGGAGAGCCTCGCCTCCGCACTCGCGGCAGACGTAGACGGTGGTCGGCTTGGCCATGGGGTGGGCTCCGTGCGAGGTGGTCGAAATGCTCTGCGATTCGGTTCCAAAGGCTGCGCGCCGGTCTCAGCATGGGGGCCGGCGCGGGCGGCGCCAAGGGCCCCGGTAAAGATCCGAAAAAGGCCGGATCCTTTTCGCCTTCCCCGTCGTTTTACCAGTAGAGGGCTCTGCGGACACGACAGGCCCTCGTCGTTCCTCATTGGCGCCGCCCGGACTACCCCCTGGGCGGCGCCTCTTCTTGATCTGGAGGCGCGCGACGTCTAGGGGCGCGCGATGAAGTCCAGGATCAGCCTCGCCAGGACTTCCGGCTGTTCGAGCGGGATCTCGTGGCCCGAGCCCTCCAGCACCTCGACACTCGCGCCCGGAACGCTCGCCGCCACGATCTCGGCGGCGCGGGGGGGCAGAGCGTGTCCTGCGGGGAGGCGATCAGCAGGGTCGGCGCGGTGATCCCGGGCAGGGCGGGATCCAGCGGAGCGTCCCCCAGAGCCAGGTTGGCGCGGCAGCCGTTGGCGAAGCCGCGGGGATCAGCGGTGGCTTCCTCCCGGAGTCGCAGGTGGTCAGGTACCAGCGGAGAGCCGGGCAGGAACAGGGTCACCGCGTCCTCGGCCAGGACCGCCCGCAGCGCCGCCCCGCCGGCGTCCGCGCTCCGGGCACGATCGCGGTACCAGGCCAGCGCCGACCGTCCGACCCGTGAGGAGGTCGCGATCCCGATCAGGCGCCCTACCCGCTGCGGCGCCTGGATCGCGACCTGCAGCGCGATCGTGCCGCCCAGGGAGAAGCCGGCCAGGTCGACACGGTCGAGGGCCAACGTGTCCAGCAGCGTCACCACGTCCGTCGCGAACTGGCCCACGGTGCCGTCGGCGCGGCCGAGCGACGTCCCGCCGTGGCCGCGAAGGTCCGGCGCCAGCACCCGGTGCCGCAGGCTCAGCTCCGGCACCAGCCGGCGGAGCGCCCGGTGGTCGTCGCCCAGCCCATGGAGAAGTACGAGCGCCGGGCCGCGCCCCCACTCGTGTACGGCGACCTCGAGGTCACCGCTCCGAACCTGCATCAGGCCACGCCGGCGAGCGTGGCGTCCACGAGTTGTTGTGCCTCCTCGAGCACCCGGGCCAGATGGTCCTCGCCGCGAAAGCTCTCGGCATAGATCTTGTACACATCCTCGGTGCCCGACGGTCGGGCTGCGAACCACGCACTCTGCGAGATCACCTTGACACCGCCGATGGGTGCGTCGTTTCCCGGGGCCCGGGTCAGAATCCGCTCGATCTGCTCTCCCGCGAGCGAGGTCGCGCGTACGTCCTGGGGTGAGAGCCGGGCCAGCGCCGCCTTCTGGGCCGCGTCGGCGGGGGCGTCGACGCGGTTGTACGCGGGGTCCCCGAAGCGACCGGCGAGACTCTCGAACCGCGCTCCCGGATCGCGCCCGTCCCGCGCGGTCATCTCCGCCGCCAGCAGCGCGGGGATGAGGCCGTCCTTGTCGGTCGACCAGGGGGCCGGCCGGCGGCGCAGGAAGCTGGCGCCGGCGCTCTCCTCACCGCCGAAGCCGAGCGTGCCGCCGTGCAGCCCGGGTACGAACCACTTGAACCCGACCGGGACCTCGACCAGCCGGCGGCCGCGCGCGGCCACCACGCGGTCGATGACGCTGGAGGAGACCAGCGTCTTCCCCACCCCGATCTGAGACGGCCAGTCACGGCCGTCGCCGAACAGGTAGTCGATCGCCACCGCCAGGTAGTGGTTGGGATTGAGCAGGCCCGCCCGCCGCGTCACGATCCCGTGGCGGTCGGCGTCGGGGTCATTGCCGAAGGCCACGTCGTAGCGATCGCGGAGGCGCAGCAGCCCCGCCATCGCGTCCGGTGAGGAGCAATCCATCCGGATCTTGCCGTCGTGATCGACCGGGATGAACGAGAAGGTGGGATCGATCCGATCGTCGACGATCGCGATGCCGAGCCGGTGCGTCTCTTCGATGCGCTGCCAGACCGGGAGGCTCGAGCCCCCCAGAGGGTCCACGCCCAGCTTGAGTCCGGAGCCGCGAATCGCCTCCAGGTCGACGACCGTGTCCAAATCCTCGACGTACTCGCTCAGATAGTCGTGGGGACGCACGCTGGAGGCCTTCCACGCCGCCTCGCCGGCAATCCGTCGCACCCCCCGCAGGCCCTCCCCGAGGATCCGGTTGGCCTCCTCCTGGACCACGCCCGTGACGTCGGTGTCGGCGGGGCCGCCATCGGGTGGGTTGTACTTGATGCCCCCGTCAGAGGGAGGGTTGTGGGAGGGCGTGATCACGATCCCGTCGGCGAGACCCTGGCTGCGCCCGCGGTTGTGGGTGAGGATCGCGTGCGAGACGACCGGCGTGGGCGTGAAGCCTCGAGCGGCGTCGTACCGGACCTCGATCTCATGCCCAGCCAGCACCTCCACCACGCTCTGGAGCGCGGGTTCGGAGAGGGCGTGGGTGTCGCGACCGACGAACAGCGGGCCTGTGATCGCGCGGCGCTTGCGGTCCCGCGCGATCGCTTCCGCGATGGCCACCACGTGGTCCTCGTTGAAGGTCCGGCGCAGCGAGGATCCGCGGTGCCCCGAGGTCCCGAAGCTGACCTGCTGAGCAGGGTCGTGGGGGTCCGGGTGAAGGTCGACGTAGGCGGCGAGGAGGGCGTGGACGTCGACCAGCAGCGATGGAGGTGCGGGCATGCCCGCAAGTGGGGAGCGAGCCATGGCTGCCCTCAGTCTCGCAGACCGCCCACGCGACGGCCACAGGGTTCCGGCCGACCCTGGCAGACTGGGGGCCGGAGAACCAGGTGAACCGCCCCCGGCGTGGGCGGGTGAGGAGGAGGCGAGGTTGGCCAGGGCAGTCTATCCAGCGATGCTGACGCCGCTCACCGCAGGCGGCGAGTCCCTCGACGACGGCGTGCTCGGGGAGGAGGTCGACTTTCTTCTCGCCCACGGCGCAGACGGGGTCTTCGTCGCGGGCAGCACCGGCGAGGGGGTGAACCTCGAGGACGACGAGCGGCGCCGGCTGCTGCGGGCCTCGAAGCGTGCGCTGCGCGGCCGCGGCAAGCTTCTCTGTCACGTCGGCGCCCAGACCACACGGCGCACGGTGGAGCTGGCGCGCGACGCCCACGGGCTGGGTGTCGACGGGGTGGCTGTGATCCCGCCGCCCTACTACCCGCTGAGCGACACCGAGCTGGCCGAGCACCTGGTCGCGGCGGCCCAGGCCTGCGCCCCGACGCCTTTCTTTATCTATTGCTTCGCCTCGCGGAGCGGCTACCCGGTCCCGGTCGCGGTGGTCGAGCGCGTTCGTGACCGGACCTCGAACCTGGCCGGGCTGAAGGTGTCGGATGCCCCCTGGTCCGCGATCGAGGGGTACTTCGACCTCGGCGTTCCGGTCCTGGTCGGGAACGAGCCGCTGATCGCGGAGGCGGCGTCGAAGCCGGCGTTCGCGGGCTCGGTCTCGGCGGTCGCGGGCGCGTTCCCGGAGGCGATCCGCGCGCTCGTCGACGATCCCACCCCTGGTCGCGCCGCCGCCGTCGGCCGCCTCCGCGCCGCGTTGACCGAGACCGCCTCGCTCCCGGCGATGGGCAAGCGGGTGCTCGCCAGCCGGGGGGTCCCGATCCGGCCCGACGTACGGCTGCCGGCCCGGACCGCGACCGAGGAAGAGGCGGAGCGGGCCCTGGCCCGCATCGCCGAGCCGCTGGGTGAGGCGACTGCCGGGTCCCCCACCGCCCGATAGTCCCGGGTTTCGCGTGAAAACGGTGCTATGGGAGCTCCCATAGGACCGGTTTCGCGTGAAATCGGGACTAAGCGAGGTGGCGGTCAGGGTAGGGTGGCGATCGCGCTCAGCACCAGCTCCCAGAATCGGGGGACGTCCAGATCGGTCGCCGCCTGGTGCGCCGTCGGCCGGCCTGGGTCGAGGTCGGTCACCGTCATCCCGCTGGTCAGCCGCCCTTGGGTCTCGACCTCGATCGAGGCTGGGACGCAGGCGACCAGCGAGGGGTCGATGATCCGGGCCACCGCGCAGGCGTCGTGGACCGGCGGACCGGCCATGCCCCGCTTCGGATACCCCGCCGCGCCGAAGTCGAGGACGTCCGCGGCCAGCTGCGCCGCGGCGCCCGGGAGCGCGCGGATCGCTGCCCGTACCTCGGGCGTGGCCTGGGCCTGGTGAGTCAGGTTCAGGCCCACCATCGTCACGTTCCAGGGCGCCGCGAAGACCGCCGCCGCGGCCTCGGGATCGACGTAGATGTTGAACTCGGCGGCCGGCGTCTGGTTCCCACGTGCGATACCGCCGCCCATCAGCACCACCTCACGAACCGCCGTCGCCAGTCGCGGCTCACGGCGCAGCGCCAGCGCCACGTTGGTGAGGGGACCGATCGGAACCAACGTCACCTCGCCGGGCGCGGCAAGCACGGTCTCGATGATGACGTCGACGGCGTGACGGTCGGTCAGCGGCGCCAGCCGGCCATCCGCCTCACGGCCTCCGAGTCCCCCTGCGCCGTGGAACTCGACCGCCGTGATCAGCTCGCGGATCAGGGGGTGTTCACAGCCGGCCGCGATCGGCGCCTGGATGCCGGCCAGCGCGCAGATGTAGCGAGCGTTCCGCGTGACGGAGGGCAGCGGCACGTTCCCGGCCACGGTGGTCACCGCGCGGAGGTCGACGGCCGGGTTGCCCGCCGCGAGCATCAGAGCGATCGTGTCGTCCACGCCCGGGTCGCAGTCGATCAGGATGGGTCGGGGGTCAGACATCCCGGGGAGCGTACCTGACAGTGGTCCGGCTCCCCCATCCTGGGTGCGTCACCAAACCTCAGCCACCAGCCGCAGATCGCCGGGCCGGCGAACAAGCCGGCGAACCAGCGTGCGGATGTGGCCCTGACCCGCCAGCTCGCGGTCCCCGGCGACCTCGGCCAGCGGCAGCAAGACAAAGGTGCGCTCGGCAACCCTGGGGTGCGGCAAGGTCAGCTCGGGATCGTCCTGCCGCACCGGCCGGCCCCGTCGCCAGACCTCTATCACGTCCACGTCCAGGGTGCGAGGGCCGTTGGGACGGGCCGGGTCGCGGGTGCGGCCGGCGGCCCCTTCCAGGCGTCGGACCCAGCCGAGCCAATCCTCGTCGGTGTCCGCTTCCACCGCGACCACCGCGTTGAGGTAGTCCGGCTGGTCGGGATCGCCCCACGGCGGCGTCTCGTAGAGCGCCGAGGCGTGCACGCGAAAGCCGGCCTCGCGGAGCGCCTCCGCCGCTCCGTGGAGGGTCAGACGTCGGTTGCCCAGGTTGGCGCCCAGCGCGAGCGCGCAGACCTCCATCGCCGCCCAGCCTACGCTCGATCATTGTCCGCCACGCGTCCTGCTAGAGGCGCTAGCGTGAAGCCCACGATGAAGCGGAGCCGCAACCCGGAACCGACAGGCAAGCGGTCGCTGGTTTTCTATGCGGTCCTGCTCGGTGCCTACCTGGTTCCGCCGGCGGCGATCGCGCTCCCCGCACGCCTAGCCGGCGGCCGCCTCGAGCACATTCCCGACGCCTGGCCGGTCTCGCTGATGCAGCGGGTCATCGACCGCGGGCGGGCGCCCGGTCCGTGGGGCTGGATGGGCTGGAGCGGCGTGGTGCGGCCGGGGGTGTTCTGGGTCACGCTGACGCTCGAGGCGCTTTTTCTTCTCGGCGCCGTGGTGGTGGTCGCCAGGCTCGCCCGTACCACCGGCATCGGCGTGAAGGACGCATCGCGCTGGGCGCACGGGATCGACGTGCGCCGGGCGCGGCTGGTGCTGCGGCGACCGCGGCCGCTCCGCCTGATCCTGGGCCGGCTCCCGGGCGGGCTGTTCCGCGGGCCCTTCGTGGCCGCGCCGCCGGGCGTCTCGGTTCTCGTCTTCGGTCCCACCGGGAGCGGCAAGTCGGCGGGGCTGTGCGTCCCGCATATCCTCGAGTGGGATGGCCCGGTGGTCGCCATCAGCGTCAAGAACGACCTGGTGGTGCAGACCGCCGGGGAACGGCAGCGGCGGGGCCGGGCCGACGTCTTCGATCCCACCGGCACCACCGGCTTCGCGACCTGCACCTGGTCGCCGATGGCACGCTGCCGCAGCTTCGATCGGGCGATGCGGGTGGGCCAGTGGCTGGTTCAGGGTCAGGGGCAGGGCCCGGGGGCCGGTCGCGGGACAACGGACGCCGAGTGGGCGCACTGGGAGGACGCCGCGATCCGCCTCGTGTCCAGCGCGCTCTACGCCGGCGATGCCCTGGGCGCGTCCGTGACCGACGCGGTCTCCTGGCTCGACGATGGATCCGGCACCAAGCTCGGGCTGGCGCTGGGCGCCGTGCCCAATCGCGACCCGCGGGCCGTGCAGTGGTATCAGTCGGTGCAGGAGCGGCCGGAGCGGGAGCGAGGCTCCTGCTACTCGACCAGCCAGAAGGCGCTGCGGCCCTACATCGAACGCGCCGTCGCCGCCTCCGCGGTGGACCCCAGCTTCGACCCGCGCAACTTCCTGGAAAGCGACAACGACACCCTCTACCTGGTCGCCCCGCAGGCCGAGCAGGAGCGGCTGGCGGGGGTGTTCGCGAGCCTCGTGATGACCGTGATGACCGACGCCGCCGACCTCGCGCAGTCGAGGTCCGAGGGATCGCTGCGGCGGCCTCTCCTGGTGGTCCTCGACGAATGCGCCAATACCGCGCCGATCCGGGACCTGCCTCAGTACCTCTCGACCGTTCGCAGCATGGGCATCACCCTGGTCGCCATCTTCCAGGACCTCTCCCAGTGCGAGCACCGGTACGGGGACCTGGCCGGCAGCATCGTGAACAACGCGCGCGCCGTCCTCTTTCTGAGCGGTTCCAAGGACCGCAAGACGCTGGAGCTGCTGCGCGACCTCGCCGGGCGCCGGCTCGCGCGGCGATACACGGCGGATTCACGCGGGGGATCACAGGTCACGTTCGAGAAGGAGGAGCTGGTGGCTGTCGAGATCGGCCGGCAGCTGGGGCCCGGCCGCGCGGTCCTGCTGCTGGACCACCTGTGCCCGATCGCGCTTCGCCTGCGCAACTGCTACCGAGATCCGGACCTGCGGCGGCGGCGGCTGCGCTTCCTTCCCCATGTCACCGCCGTCATCCGCGAACGCGACCAGGTGTGCCCGCCGGTCGCGGCGGAGACCGGCGTCCTAGGTGTCGGAGCCGCGCCGCCGCATGCGTGATGGCTCGACGCGCCGGCGCCGGATGAACGCTCGAGAACCGGGGACCAGCCGGCTCGACCCGACACGGGTCTCCTCGATCCTCCAGTCCGGCAGGTCGAGACCCGAGGCCAGCTCGGTGAGCCGGGAGTTCTCTTCCTTCAACGCGGCCGACTCTTCAGTCAGCAGCACGATCCGCCGGCGGAGCTCGGTCGCCAGCTCCGGGAGGGTCTGGGTGGCGCCGAGCGTGATCGGGTCGACCGGATGCGGCCGGGGCGGCGCGACCACCCCGCGCTCCGCGAGCACCACGGTCAGGCGCATGTTGTGGCCGGCCAGCATCTTGTTCTCCCGCCGGAGCATCTTGACCTCGCTCCCGAGTATCGACAAGAGCTCGTTCAGGTCGGAGTCGGTGGCCGGCGTCGGGACCACGTTCGGAACCGGCAGGTCCTCGGTATCGCCCCCGTGATCCCTCGTCGCGTTCATGGGTGCCCATGGTAGCTGTCCCGATCCGAATTGCCACCTCAACACCGGCCGTCGCCGGACGTAGCGAGGACCAGTTGGCGAGACCGACCACCGGGTAGACTTCCGGCGGGACAAAATGGCCAGCGAAGAACAGCCGCGGCACCCCTCAGGGTCAGGACCACTGGCGGGCGGCGGCAACTCCCCGGCCGGCCCCGCCCGCTATCCGGCACCCGCCAACCCGCCGGCCGGCGGCAGCCTGCAGCCGCTGTACGACAAGCCGTCACCGGTTCCCACGGCGCCGCGCCGCGGCACCACTCACGTCCCCGCGCCGCCACCACCCAAGGGCCGCCGCCGGTTTGTGTTCTTCGGACGCCGCGACCGCGCCGACGGCCTCACCGCGGACCGGGAGCGCGAGCTGATGGCGCTCTGCCGCGTCCACCTGCCACGGGTGCGGCGGATCGCGGTCCTCTCGCGCAAGGGCGGCATCGGCAAGACGACGACGGCGCTGCTGCTCGGTCACCAGTTCGCGACGCTGCGCGGCGACCATGTGGTGGCGCTGGATGCGAACCCCGACGCGGGCTCGCTCGGAGACCGCATCCCGCGGGAGACCCACGGGACGATCACCGACGTGCTCCGCCAGGCCGGGTCGCTCCGGTCGTACACGGACATCCGCGGCCTCACGTCCCGTGCCGCGAGCGGTCTCGAGGTGGTGGCATCCGACAACGATCCGCGAATCACGGAAGCGCTGGGCTGGTCCGATCTGCAGCGGGTGATGAACGTGCTCTCACGCCACTACGGCATCGTGATCGCCGACACCGGCACGGGCATTCTGGATCCCGCCACCCAGGGCGTGCTGGCGGCGGCCGATCAGATCGTGGTCTGCGCGGCCCCCTCCATCGATTCGTCCCGGGTCACCGCGCTCACCCTCGACTGGCTGGACCAGAACGGTCAGAGGTCGCTGGTGGAGAACGCGGTGGTCGCGATCAACGGAGTCCAGGACGGCATCGGCGACGTCGACCTCCTTCAGCACTACTTCGAGCGCCGCGTCCGGGGGGTGGTGCGCATCCCTTTCGACCGCCACCTTGCCCAGGGCGGCGAGACCGACCTCGAAGAGCTGGCCCCGCCGACGCGTGGCGCCTACCTCACGCTGGCCGGGATGGTCGCGACCGGTTTCTCCTGGTAGGTGCAGATGCGGGGGCGACAGCCGCCCAGGAAGAACGATCGAAGCCACGTAACCGGCACCACCGCGGTCCCCACGTGGGCGACGGCGCCCGGGGGCGGCAGCCGGAACCTCCCCGCCGCGCTCAGCTCATCAGCTCGCGCGTTGGAGCACGCCGCTGGTGCTGACGATGGGGAGCAGGTGGTCGCCTGGCAGCACGTCGATGATGGCCCGCTCACGCTCGGCGATCAGCACCCCGCGGCCAGAGCGGCGCTGCGTGGTGATCGCGGCCAACTCCGCATCGCTGAGCCCGAAGGCTTCCCGCATCGCTCCTTCGAGGCCGTGCTCGACACCGAGGATGAGCTTGGTCGCGGCGACGGTGGCGAGGACTTCGCCGGGCGAGGGACGGCCGCTCTGGCCCTGCGGCAAGAAATCCCGGATCGACTGAGAGGCCATCCAGACGCCGGCCCCTCGCTTGCGGGAAGTTCGCACCACGTCCGCCAGCACCTCGCCGGCGTCCGGATCGGCGAGCACCCGGTGGGCCTCGTCGACCAGGATCACGCGGCGCCTATCCATCTTCCTCAGCTCGCCCAGGAGTGCCGCCAGGACGAAGGCGAGCGCCGGTGTGAGGTCGGCGTGCAGCTGGTTGGCGAGGTGGTACAGGCCGACACCGACCGCATGCCCGGTCAGTGAGACCGAGCTGGGCCGGTCGAACACTCTCCCCTTTTCACCCTGGGTGTAGGCCCGCAGGCGCTCGGCGATATCCGCGCAGCGCTTGACCCTACCCTCCACGTTCAGCTGCGCCGCCGAGCGAAGCGCCGGTCCCTCCAGATGCCGGCAGAAATCCGACAGCACCGGTTCGGCGCCGCCGCGCCTGTCCCGCCAGTCGTGGAAGAAGGTGACCACCTCGCCAAAGAGCCAGGCCATGTCCTGACCGGCCAGCGAGCGGACGGCTCGGTGGTTCTGGTACTCGCGCTCCTCGCCCCCCATCACCGACAGCATGCGGGTGACGGCACCTGCCGCCACCTCGGGAGGCACGTCAAGCGGCACCGCGAACGCGTTCAGACTCTGATCGCCGAGCTCGATATATCGGCCGCCGAGCGCGGTGACCACCTGTTGGTACTCCGACTCGGGGTCGACGACCAGGATGTCAGCGCCCTGCCCGTGATGACGCATCAGCAGGGTCTTCGCCGCTACGCTCTTGCCGGCTCCGCTGGACCCCAGGATCAGGGCGGAGAAGTTGGTCCGGTCGAAGACCGAGTACCAGCAGGTGGCGGTGGTCGCCGCGTCTATGCCGACCAGCGGCCGGGTCGGATCACCGAACGCCGAGCCCTGGCCGGCCAGCAGATACGCCGCCACGTCCCCGGTAGTCAGAAAGAGGCTTCGATTCAAAGGTCGTCCGCCCGGTGCGGCCGACGCTGCGATCAGCGCAATGGGGGTCGTCACGCGCTCGAGAGCCATCTCTTCGTCAAGAAGCGCCGCCTGCAGGCGCTCGAAGGACAGCGCCGCCGCCTCTGACGTGTCGCCGGCCACGGTGAACATCAGGGCCACGCGCATCGCCGTGGTCTGACGCGAGAGAAGCATCTCGTCGAGCTGTCGCGCGTGGTGATAGAGCATCTCGACATCCGCGCTCTTCGACCGCTGGAACATGGCGCGATACAGCGATTCCTGACGCTTCAGCTCTCGCCGGGCGTCGGCAGGCTGCACAGGGAGGACGTGAAAGCTGACGGAGCCCCGTATGCGCGCGCGGATGACGGCCGACATGACGGCGCCCGGGAGAACTCGCGTGGGCAGCTCGACGACGGTTCCCACGCAGGAGTGCCGTCCGTCGACGACCACCTCTCCACCATGGAAGATCGCGTCCTGGCACCCGAGGACGGTGCTGCCGAGCATCGCCTGGAGCTCCCGGGCGGCGGCGGCACGGGCCCCGACGCCCAGAGCCTCGCCCTGGCGCACGGCCAGATCTCGCAGCCGTGTGGATTCGGCCCTGGATGCCGCGACGGTGCTCATCACGGTGGTCAGCCGGTTCGCCGTCGGAATGCCGTTCGAGCCGGCGCGATGCGGGCTCAGCACGACGAACTGCCGAACCGCGAGGCTCTGCTCGGCGACCTGACCGGCCAGCTGCCGCTCGTAATCGATCAGGTTGGTCCGACGCCGGCGCAACGAGCGCTCGAATGCCTGCTGCGCATCCAGACGCTCGTAGTGAGTCACCTCGGTGTACACCTGCGCGGGCACGCCCACGGTGTTGACCCAGTCGACCACCGCCTGACACCAGCGCTCGTAGCCCTGCGTCATCGGCGCGTCTCGTGGGCCATCCAGAACCAGGACCGCGTGCCAGCCCCCGTCCGGTCCCAGGCGCATCAAGCCGTCCTCCAGGTCGCGGAGGCGCGGCAGGTCGCTCAAGTGGGCCAGCGCCCGCGGAAGCGAAAGCGGGGCCCGATCGGCGGCGGGTAGGCGAAGGTGGTCGCCCAACCGCCGCACCGCCGCCGATCTCGGCTGCCCATCCCGCACCAGCTGTGGAGAGAGCGGCTCGAGGAGGCGGTAGAAGGCCCAGGTCCCTACCCAAACGCCCTCTCGATTGGGTCGCGAGATCACGCTGGCGGCACCCAGGATGCCGAAGGCGACGAGCGCCTCGGCCGGCAGCGACAACGGCAGCGTGAACACGAGCAGGACGAGCGGGAGCGATCCAATCAGCATCAGCGCGGTACGGAAGGGAACCTCGATAGGTCCGATCGGCAGCTTGAGCTCGGCCCGCAGCGCCATCGGGACCTGGATCGGACGCATGTGCTAGAGCTCCCGGGCCCGACCCAGCTCGGGCTCGACATCGGAATCGCCGGTGGACTCGGAGAGATAGGTCGCATAGCGAACCAGGTGGAGCCGCTCGAACTCGTAGATGACCCGGCCTCCGTCGATGCGGCGGTGCAGGGGGTAGGCCCCGTCCGCGGCTGGTGCGTCTGCGCCGGGCGGTTGCGGCAGCAACATCTGGGAACCTGCGCCGGATCCACCCGATCCTCCCGGCAGTCGCGGGGGCACCGGCGTGTCCAGGCCGTCACCGCCGGGTTCGGGGTCGTTCGGATTGCCCTTCGCGGCGCCGGCTGCCAGCGACGCCGCCGCCGGGGCCGCCGCCGCCGCCACGGCCACCCCGGCCGCGGCCTCGGTTCCCCGACGGGCGGTCGACACCAGTTGACCCGGCGCCGTAGCGACTGGTCCCATCTGTGCGACCTCGAACGACCCGCGCACGCCGGCCATCCCCTGCTTCACGACGTCCCTGAACATGGCGGTGGTCGCGAATGCGGTGAAGGCGAGCCCGCACTCGCCGGCTACCGCGCCGAGGTAAGACCCGAAGAACGGCCCGTCCCCCGCAACCCGGTGGACCAGCCAGGCGAGCGCCAGCGAACCGGCGGTTCCGATGCCGGCCAGGACCGGCACCAGGAGCCCGCTCACGATCATGCGGATCCAGGTCGCCGCCAACCTCCCCTGCTCGTTCTGGAGCGCGATCGGGATGCCGAGCGGCGCGACCAACGCCCCCAGCAGCAGCACCAGCCGGGAGGTGACGACGAGCAGCAGCAGATACGCGACCAGCAGGTAGAGCACCGGCAGCAACGCCACCCCGAAGCCGCCGGTTGGAAAGGCACTGAGGATGTCGTGGGCGTCTCGGACGTCGATCGGACCCAGCATCGCGTCCTCGAGAAGGAACGCACCGGTCATCGACAGCTGGCTCAGATCGTTGAGCGCGCGGTCGAACATCTGCATGGCGACGATCCCGATCACGAGCTTCGGGACCAGGTCGAACAGGACATGCTCCGGCGACCGTAGCTGCCCGGTCGCGGCCAGGCGCAGCATGCGGGTGAGAAGGAGGATCGCGAACAGCATGTATCCGACCGGCTGGATTGAATCCGCGATCCTCTGGAAGTCACAGGTGCTCCCGCTACCGCCGCAGGTCGGCACGATCCGGGCCAGCGGGTTCTCGGCCACCGCGGTCGTCGGGTTGTCGAGCGGAAGCAGGAGGTGCAGGGGATTGACGACCGCCGCGCCGGGGTCGAGGCTCTGCAGGTAGCTTCCGAACGACGCCACGATCCACGCGACCGGCGCCTCGATGGGGTTGGCGTCCAGGATCGGTGGCGTGCTCCCGGCCAGCTCCAGCATCACCCCTCGCTGTACCCCGATCGGCCTAGATGCCGACCATCTGACGAAGGGCGAGCAGCGCACCCTCCATGACCAGGATGAAGCCGACCATCTCGGCCAGGAGGACGGTGTGATTCTTGTCGTGGCCGCCCTCCACGATCTTGTGGATGCCGACCAGGAGCACGACGATCGGGATCAGCACCTGGGCGCCGGCGAAGATCGGCGTGGCGGCGGTCTGCAGCAGCGACGCGATGTCAACTGTGGCCGGTGGGGTTGCCAGCGGCAGACCGGGAAACACGTCGATCATCGGGTGAGTCCTCCCTGCGGGACCGGCCGCACGGTGGGTGCCAGCGACCGTTCGGATGGTCCCCCGCCCCGCTCTTGCGGAGCGCGGCCGGCCGTTGCCGCCATGTGGTCCTCGATCGCTCCCACCGCCAGGAGCACCAGATAGGTGACGCGCCCTCGCTTTCTCATGTCCCGATCGTAGCTCCACTCGGTGGACATTTCATGGACATTGACGGGAGAGTCATCGGCCACCGAAACTACGTCGACAAACAATCGCTCACCCAGGTCTCGACCGGTTACCATGGTGCCCTGTGGGACCGGACGGTGCGCGGACAATCATCACCATCGGCTCCGAACCCCGCCTGGCGGCGGCGGTCCGGGAGCGCGTGCCGCTGGAGGTGGCCCTGGTCCGCTGGGCCACCTGGGAGCGTCTGCCAGAGGTCTGGGCGCGGGCGGCGCCCTGGCCCTGGATCGTGGTCGGCACCGGTGCGCCGAGGCCTGAGCTCGAGGAGCGACGCCGGGAAACCGCGGTCGTGGTGGTCTGGATCGGAGGCTCCCCCCGGCTCGTCCCGCCGGGCGGGATCACCTTTCCCGGCTGGCCTGAGCTGGCCGCCTGGATCGAGCGCCTGCGGACGATCCGCGCCGCCGGGTTCCGCCTCAGCCCCTATCGAGGGGTCCTGACTCCGGACGGTTCCCGGCGCTTGGCCCCGGTCGTCGAGGCGCTGCTCGCCGCCCATCCCGGGGGTGTGCCTGAAACAGCATTTGTCCGGCGCAGTATGGGACGATTGCGGCGGTTGGGAGTGCCCTACCACAGCAGGAGGGAGGGAGAATTGCTACGGTTTGCAATCGGATCGCGGCGCAAGACACCGGACGCAGAGGGAGGGAATCGATGAGAGCCGACGCGGAGATCCTCGTCCTCGAGGATGATCCACAGGAGCTGCAGCGTCTCCAGGTCGCCATGGCCCGGGCCGGTTTGCCCATGCTGCCGGCCCAGAATCCCGACAGTGCGCTCGCCATCCTGCCGTACCGCAAACCCGTCCTGGCGGTCATCGACCTGGACATGTCGCAGGCGCAGGAGAGCGAGAAATCGGTCAGCGACGTGCTGGCGTGGCTGTATGAGTGGTCCGCCGAGTGCATGGCCATCGTCTACTCGGGGCATGTGGGGACGATCGAGCAGCAAGAGCCCGTCTACGCGGTCCACCCCTATGTGCTGTTCCAGGACAAGCGGGACGGCGAGTACGCGCTGGTCCAGCGCATCGAGCGGCTTCTCGCGGCGCGATACGGCGACCTCTCGATCAGCCGGGGCAAAGTGCGCCACGGTCCCTCGGGCAGGATGTACCCGCATCGGGTGGCGGTCTCGCTGCTGATGGCGAAGCGGGCCAAGCAGCCGCTCTACCTGGACGACACCGACGCCCGTGCGGCCCGGCGATTCAACCGCTGGTTGGAGGATCACGTCCGCTCCTCGGTCCGTGTCGTCTCGCATCGCGACCGCCGCTACGAGCTGGTTCTGGACCGCGACCTGCACTAGCGCGGAAGGTGCGGCTCGACCCGGCCGAGATCCAGGAGCTGCCCCTGCCGGCGGCGCTGCTCGATCACAGACGCCGGCCCGTCGCCTGGACACCGGAATGGCGAGGGCGGTCGCCGGGCGATGTGGTCTACTTCGCCGGCCACGGGCACCTCGTCGCGGGTGCGGGCGGGACCGCCAACCCGGCGTTGGAGGCGGTCCTGGGCGAGCTGCTGGTCGCGCTGGCACGCCTCCAGGAGGAGCTGCCTTACGAAGACGCGGCGCGCCTTCGGATCCTCATCGCCGGTCTCCGCGTGGTCGCCGGTGAGCCCCTCGACGAGGGGGATCGGGGTACCAGCGACGAGGTCCTGGACCTGACCCGACTCGCGGTCGCGGCGCGCGTGGTGCCCCCGATCGCGGTGCGCGCCGAGCCGGCTCGGCCCCAGTTGGAAGTCCCCGCGCCGGCGGTGGTCGCGCTGGCGTTGGTTCAGCTGATCGCAAACGTGAGCCGCCACGAGTGGACCGACGCGGAACAGTCCCGGCGCATCGCAGAGGTGACGCTCCGGGTGGTGCCGGGCCCCGGCTTCCTTGTCGAGTGGGCGAGCGGCCGAACCTCGACCGGCCGGGTGCAAACCCATCGGCACGTGGACCGGCGCCCGCGTTGGGGTCTGGGCTACGTGCGCCTCGCGGCCGACGCACTGGGTGGTACGTCTCTGCCCCCGGCGCCCGCGGGACATGGACGCGCCGCGGTCGGGTTTGGGTTGGGGGGCCGCAACCTCGCGCTTCCGCTCTGTTGCGAGGACGCCGGCGTCCAGTCCCGCACCACGCGAGCCTGGGATCAGGAGCACGACGAGCCGGATCAGGACCGGGGGACGCTGGAGGCACTCCGGGGCCGGGCTCGGGCCGACCCGGGTCGCATCGTCAGCGAGGGGTATCACAACGCACGGGCGGTCGCCGGAACCGACCGGGTCTGGTTGGCGATGCCGCCCGAATCGGGAGACGCGCGCGTTCGCGACGCACTGCGGGGGCTGGACCACGAGCGAGCGCTCCTGCAGGCGCCGCAACCCCACGCGACCTACCTCCACGCACTCAACGTGCTGCTGCGGGCAGGACTCGGTGACGCCGACGCCATCACCACCTGCTACCGCCAGGACTGGGCACGCCGCTTTCCTCCCGCGATGAGGGCGGCCGGCCTGCCGGTGCCCGCGCTCCGCGACGCCGCCGTCTACCCGGATCCGCTGCTGGCTGCCTGGCTGCTGGCGGAGTACGGCGGAGGCCTGGACGTGGACGCGACCGGGTCGGTCTGGTATTCGCCGGCGCGGGCGGTTGACGCGAGATTGGGCCTGCTCGGCCCGGGACCGGGAGGGCGGCTGCTGCTGGCTCGTGGGCTCGCGTTCTGAGTTGACCGGACCTGGTTCTCGCTCAGCCGCGAGCGAAGCCTTTTGGGCCGGCAGCCTCAGGGCCGTTTCTGCACATTCCGCTCTTTCCGGGCCGGAGATAGCGACGGTTGCTGCAGAAACCACCTAATCCACGGCCCGACGGCCTGACCGCCAAGGGTGGAGGCTAACCGGAGATCGCTTCGAGCCGGCGGCGGGTGGTGCGGGGCCCGGCGAGTGCGAGCAGGCCGGCGGCGAGGCCGGTGACCCCGATCGCGACGAAGCCGAATTGGAACGAGGTCGCCGCAATGATCGCGGGAAGGGCCAGCACGCCCACCGCACCGCCCAGGTGCCCGGCGCCATCCGAGATCGCGAATCCCGAGCTGCGGGCCCGAGTCGGGAAGTTCTCCGCCGTGTAGGTGTAGGCGATCTGCAGGTAGAGCCCAAGCGCGAGAGAGCCGAAGAAGAAGCCGGCCCCGATGACCACCCTGCCCGCGAGGGTGCCGATCAGGGCCATGCCGACCAGCCAGACCACGGTGGAGCCGAAAAGCAGCTTCTGGCGCTCGACACGGTCGGCAAACACCGCCATCACGATGGCCCCGAGGGGATAGCCGGCGGCACCGATGGCGACGAACGCGATCGACCCCGCGATGCCATACCCGCGGCCCGCGAGCAGCGCCGATGCGTCCCCCAGAAACCCGTAGTTCCCCAGGTACCAGAGGAACCACATCGCGACCAGGACGTAGAGCCGCTGGAGGTACGGCCTTTCGTGGAGATATCCGAACGAGAACGCCGTCCCTTCCTCCTCCGCCGCCGAGAGGTCGGGCTCGGGCAGCTGCGCCCCGCGCTCCCGGGCCGATGACTCCATGCGCTCGACCAGTTCGCGGGCACGCTCCACCCGCCCGTGCTGGACCAGCCAGCGGGGTGACTCCGGAAGCAGCAGCCGGACGACAACCGCGACCACGGCGATCACACCTCCGATCGCGAAGAGCCACCGCCAGCCGCCGGTGAAGGTCGGCACCAGTGCCAGCGCGAGGAAGGGCGTCACCGACTGACCGAGAATCCCAATCAGGAACGTGAGCACGCTCACACGCCCCCGCCGGGCCGCGGGCGACAGCTCGGAGATGTAGGTCGAGACCAGGTTGAGGTCGGCGCCGAGGCCCACCCCGGTGATGAAACGGAACCCGGCCAGCATGAGGAGGTTGGCGGAGGCGGCGTCGCCGAAGGAGCCGACCGCGGTGATTCCCATCGTCGTCAGCAGCAACGAGAAGCGACCGAACCGATCGGAGAGCCCCCCGATCACGATCGACCCGACGATGTAACCGATGAGCCCGGTCGCAACTGCGATGAAGAGGCTCTCGGACCCGGTCAACTTGAACTGCGTCGCCACCGCCGGCATGGCCAGCCCGACGTCGGAGATGTCATAGAAGGTGAAGAAGTAGCCGATCCCGATGATGGCCAGGTAGGTCCAGGGCAGGGGCCAGACCGGCAACCGATCGAGCCGCGCGAGGAGGATCTGGCCTTCCTCCACCGAGGACCTGTACGGCGTGGTCACCATCCGCATCACCACCTTTCGACTTCGACGGATCCGGACCCTGAGGCTACCCCTCGCCGCAGCCTCAGGCCACTAGGGCGATGGCCCCGAGAAGGTCGTCCTCACAAGAACGATGCCCGACTCCTGGGTGGTTCCCCCCGCCGACTGGGTGCTCCGCTGAAAGGTCCCCTGCTCGCGGGTCGACCGCAGTGAGAGGGTGGTGCCCACCACCCGATACTGGGAGATGACAGTCACCGCCCCCCGGCCGCCCACCGTGATCGGGTCACCCGACGTCGTGAACTGCGGCCGCACCACCGACCAGATGAGGGTTGCATGACCGGCTGTGGCGGGCGATCGCAGCTGGTAGGCAAGGGCCACTCCCTCGCCATCGGTCCGGGACCAGCCTTCCACGTGCCCGAGCGGCGAGGCGAAGATGTCAAAGCCGGGCAGGGGAAGCTCGGACGGCAGTGGCCAGTCGACGCCGCCGATGGTCTCGCCGGCGGCGTTGACATCGAAGGTCGTCATCCCGGGGAGCGACGTCGTGAGCAGTGCAGACGTGTTGCTCTGCCAGCGCCACGCAGTCACCCTGGCCTGGATGGTGGCTGTGCCCCCTACAACCCTGAGCACCCGGAACTGCTCCCGCGCGGTGAAGCGGAGCTGGTCGACAACGGCGCCCTGATCCTTCTCGTCGAACGTGATGGTGGCCGTGAAGGTCTGCCCGGCCTTCCAGCGCAACCTGGAAGGCGTTGCGGAGACGGCACGGGCGCGAGCGTTCCGCAACGACCTGGGCGAGCGGCTGTGGGCCGCGGCGGGTTGCCCTGCGCACCCGGCTATCAGGAGCGAGGCGCCGAGCAGGGCGAGACAGCGCATCCCGATCATCCCGGGGGTGCGACGATGAAGCCTTCGATGCCGGGGGCGCCGGCCTGGTCGATCCGGACGTCGAACACATTCCAGGCGTCGACCAGCGAGTCCGAGACTGCGACCACGTTCTGTTCGACGACCTCGAACCTGGATCCGGAAACGGCGATCACGGTTGCGATGTGGCCGGCGTCCGACCCTCCCCAACCGGAGGCATAGACGACCATCGACCCCACGACCGGCTGGCCCGGGCCGGTGGTCTGGAATCCCTCCTCTTGCGCCGCCCCGAAGCTCCTGCCACGCCAGCGGCTCGGCCAGCGCGGGCGGCGGGCTCCAGCGCGGGTCCGAGACGTGCATGACGCCCCAGGTCCAGAGCGCGCCGGCGACGCACTGGTTGGTGATCTGGTCGGGGTTGGCGTGAGCGGCGGCTCCTGCCGGCCAGGCGATGGGCGGGATCGCGGTCCGGGTGCCGACGGCATCGGTGAGCGGAAGCTGAGGCCAGGGCAGGTCGCCCGCGATGGTGCCGCTCGGGGAGACCGCGGGCCCTCGATACTGGCGGGCCCAGCCGAGCACCTGGGCTGCATACGAGCCCGGATCGCCCATGCAGGCCTGGTAGGCGTTGCCCCACCCCGCGTTGTAGTGGCAGAGCGCGGACTGCTCCTGCGCCGGGTCGGTCATTCCCAGGGCTGCCAGGTAGCCGGCCGCCGCCGCGATCGACTGCCCAGGGTCGTAGAGGTCGGGCGGCGAACCGGACGCGCTGACGTAATACCTGGCGAAGGTCGAGGCCTCGAACTGCATCGGCCCTGCCGCACCCGCCGCGTTGGTACCGCTCGTCACGCCGGGCAGCACAGCGCGCCCGAAGTCGGTCTCGACCCTCCCCACTCCTGCCAGGACCGTCCAGTCGATGCCGAACTGGGTCGCCCACTTCTGAAACAGCGGGAGGTAAGACGGGGGGATGTCTTGCGTCGCGAACGCGCTCGCCTGATACGTGATGCCCGCGGCGGCCAGGGTCGCGGCCGGCGCCAGCGCCGCCTGCACGTCGGGCACGAATGCGTTCGCGACCTGGCGCAGGAAGTCGCCACTCAGCACCGAACGTGCTGCATTCCACACCGCTCGAATGCCCGCGGTGCCGGCGAACCACCCACCCTCGAGAGCATTCGGGTCCTGGCCCGGCGCCTGGGCCTTGATCTCAGCTCCGATCGCCGGCAGCTGGCCCTCGACCGCACTCTCGACCTGGAACAGCCCGTTCCCGACCGAGACCAGCGGTTCCATCACCGATGAGGTCGTGAGGCGGGGGATCACATCGCCCGCGGCGATCTCCACCTGCCGCAGGCGACAGGCGAGGACCTTCAGCGAGTCGAGCGGCGAGAAGGGGTCGAGGGCGGCTCCCCCACCCGGAACCGTGGCCGCGTCGGCTGCCCAAACCGCCGGCGTCAGGAGCAGGAAGCCGAAGCCATGGACCCCGGCCGGCGCCGGGACCCAGGTGATCCCCTCCTGCTGGTAGGTGAGGATGGTCGTCCACTGTGCAGGCCGCACCTGCCCGCCGAGACCCAGCTCCGCGTCGACCGAACCACCCTTTCGGAGGTCGGCTGCCGCCTGATTGCGGAACCTCGTCGGGATATCGCTCTCCGCCCCCCAGGGATTCGTGTAGCGCCCGAGCCGGAGGGAAGCCCCGTTGACGGCGTAGGCCGACGCGACCAGCACCGCCGCCGAGGCCTCCGCCGAGCCGGTGACCGGACACATCTCGGCGGCGTCCCAGGCGTCGGCGACGACTGCCGCCTGGGGCTCGATGGAGAGCCCGCCCAGGATCTGCTGGACACCCCCCAGCAGCGCCATCAGGAGGAACGCGGGCACCACGATGAGAGCGACCAGGATCAGTGCGGCCACTCCCTTCCACATGTCGAGATCATTGTGGATTGCTGCCGCGGACGATTCCCGGACGTTTACCAGGGGTTCAGACGTCGACCGGGACCGGGACCGGCACCGGTCTTCCCTGTCGGATCGCCAACTCCACCCGGTTGCCGTCGCCGTAGACGCGGGCCCAGGAGCCGGCCCGCCAGGTGTCCACCGCCTGGATTGTTCGGCTGCCGATCTGGAAGGTGCAGCGTTCGGTTCCGGCGGCGGCGCCCTCGCAGTGCGCTGTCATCGGCACGCCCTGGGTGCGGGCGGAGGCGGCACCGTCAAGTGTCGTCCCCTGGTCGCGCAGGACGACCACGCCGGCGGTCCCCTGGTAGACCCCGCTGCCCCGCGCGGGCAGCGTCATGCCGTCGATGCGGTACGCGTTCGCCGTGACGCTCACCTCGACGCGGGGCGTGAGGGTGGCCACGAAGAGCCCTCCCGCGGCGAGCAGCACCCCCAGCAGGCCCAGGGCCAGGGCGCTGTCGAAGAGGCGGGGACGCTGCGGTCGGGGCCGGCGCAGCCAGTGGCGGCGGGTCGCGTGGCGCCTGTCGACCGGGCCCAGCGGCAGATTCTGATCGCTCATCCCGGACGAGACACCAGTTCACCGAAAGCCGTCCTCAAAGCGGGTTTCCTGGCGCCGGCTCGCCTGTCAGCGGTTGCTCGGTCACGTCGCGAAGAGCCACGCTCCGAATCTGTCGGAGGTCGACGGCGACCCAAACCGTCATCGACCACCGGCGACCCGGCGTCAGCCGCCTGCCGTCGGGGGTGTCGACCTCGCTCCGATCGTGGAACGTGACCTCCGCGCGCGGGCCCTCATCGATGCCGTCGGTGATGGCGACCCGCAGGCTGCGTCCGAAGCTCGGCCGGTACCGGAATCCCAGATGCACCCAGCGGTCGAGGACCTCGCCCCAGCCTTCCAGAAGCGTCGGGTTGAGATACCGGGCCATCCGCGCGCGCGGTTCCGCCAGATCGGCCACCGCACGCAGCCGGTACTCGGGGTAGAAGTCGGTATCGACCGCCTCCACGGTCCCGCTCAGCCACGCGGCGACATCGTGCAGGAGCGCGTACACGAGCGCCGTAACCCGTTCCAGCCGCTGCTCGATCTCGTCGACGGCCGGTGCGGCCTTCTTGCTCGACATCCGCGTGGACCTGGGACCCAACGGCCTCAGATGCCGCGGACCAACACCCGCGCGACCGTCGAGGCGAGGTCGATGTAGGCGTTGCGCAGGCGAATATCGACATCCAGCACCGATGCACCCTGGACCACCGCCAGGGTCGCCTTCTCGGTCCTGGGGAACGGGACCACGGCGACCGCTCGCTCCCGGATCTGGTCCAGGAGGTCGAGCACCTTCGGGTGGTCGCGGATGCCCCGTTCGGTGGAGACGATGTACGGCACGACGGCGGCCTTCTGGCGCATCGAGGGCGTGGCCAGGTACTCGAGCACGCCACGGAGCGCATTCGGGTCGTCGGTGGTGGGCACCAGCACCAGGTCCGCCTGGACGAGGTAGGACGCCGCTACCGCCGCCTCGGCGGAGGTGAACGCGGGCAGCGCGTTGGGGAGGTCGACGACCGTGAACACGTAGCGTGACCGCAGGTTCTTCGCGAACCGCTCGATCAGGACCGGCGGGTACCCGTCGCCGGGATCGCGCGACTCCGGGAACACCGCCAGCGCCGGGGTCCGTGCGTAAGCGGGCGCCGCCGGGAACTCCTCTCCCTGCTCCAGCCTCGCCATCACCTCCCGGACCGTTGTCACTCCCTCGGGAAGGCGAAGCCGGCCCCACTGGTCGGCGTTGTTGATGTTCTGGTCGACCAGCGCGGCGATACCCGCCCGGCCATCCAGCGAGTACCCGGCGACCTGCGCCAGCCCCGCCGAGAGGGCGGTCTTGCCCACGCCGCCCTTGCGCGAACCCACCACGACCAGGGGCGCCGGCCGGGTGCCGAGCAAAAGGTCGCCGATCTCGCCCGGGACCTGGATCGCGCGCCGCCGGCCGAGCGCGAGCCGGACTCGCTCGAGGAAACCACGGGACCCCGGATCCTCGATCGGGTCGGGGGGATCGGGTGGCAGGTGGCTCCGGCGGCCGGCCCTTGCGGGTTCGGGGGTGGGGCGTTCGACCGGGACCGGCTTCAACGCCGCGAGAGCCGCCAGCGGGTCGTCCGCCACCCGAACGGCCTGGAGTCCGGGCTCCGGCCGGGAGACCGGTGCGCTCGCGGGGGGCGGCAGTGGTTTCGTCGCCTCCGCGATGCGCGGCAGCGGGCCCCAGGGCTCGGGCACGATCTGCAGCGCCTGATCGCGGGGCTCGGGCAGGACGGCATCGTCCCGGAAGATCTCTTCGAAAAAGTCCGCATCCGGGTCCGGAAACTCTGGCGGTCGGGGTTCGACGGGCCGCCCAGGGACGGCGCCGGCCGGTTCGGGGGGGAGCAGGAAGGCAGGGTCTTCGGGGTCGTTCCAGGTCCGGGCCGCGGCCAGCAGCAACACGCGGGGGTCGCCGCTGCCGATCACCTTCACGTTGGGCCGCCCGGCGTAGAGGCCGGCGCGGTCGCCGCCCGCCATGCCGACCACGAACGCGGCATCCAGGCCGTCGAGGAACCCGGGCAGCGCCGGATGGTGAAGCGTGACAACCACCGGCGTGGTCTCGGCGGGGACCGCTTGGGCCCAGATCAGATCGAGCTGACGGGCAGCCTCCCCGGTCGCCTCGAAGAACCTGATCCCGCTGAGTGGCATCACCGCCACCCGGAAGGCCTGCCGTGCCGCCGGGTTGGCGACACCACGCAGCCAGCGCGCAGCCTCCGGATCCTCCGCCTCGCCGAGCAGGGGGATGAGCGTGATCGTGCCGAGCGATCGTTCCGGCGGGTTCACGGAAATCACCTACGGCCCCAGCGCTCTGGTCGCCTGGGAGACCGAACCACCGCCGTCGAGGCCGATCGAAGGCGGAGCCAGCTGGTGCGCCACCCCGGCCAGCAGGATCGCCGCCCCGCACAGAACGACGGCAACGCTCCAACCGCGCCGGATCGCACTTTCCGGGACGGCGCGCCTCGCCTCGCGCACCGCCGCCGCGACCGCGACCGTCGAGGCGACCAGCAGCACGGCCCACAGCACCAGTTCCAGAATCGCGACCGACTGCGGTGCCGTCGGCACCGATCCGCTCAAGAAGGCGCCGGCCGCACCAAGGTCGGGCACACCCAGGACCCGAAACGCGAGCAGCACCTCGAGCCCGGTCACCAGGAGCGCGAGCCCGGTCCGCGCGAGTCGCAGCGTCATGTGAACAGGCTCTGGAGGGAGGTGATGAGCGGGAACCCGATCAGCGCCAGGAGCGGCAGCACCATCAGCCCCACCGGTATCGCCTGCCGGACCCGGGCCTGCTCGGTCCGAACCAGCATCGCCGCCACCTGGTCGTCCGCCGCCGTCCGTGCCAGCGCCGTCAGGACCTCGGACGGCGACTGGCCCTTGTCGTTGATCCGGTGCAGGTTGGTTCCCAGGAGCGCCAGCGAGGGGACGCCGTAGCTGTCGCCGATCGCGGTGTAGACCTCGGCCGTGCTGCGCATGGAAGAACCGCTCGCCGACCCCGAGTCCGCGCCGGCACGGCGGCCCGCTCCCTCCACCAGCGGCCTCCAGGCGTCGCCGCGAAACAGCTGGAACAAGGCCTGGTCGCGCTGAGACGGTGCCACCACCTCCTCGAGCGCTGCCGGCACCGGCAGCTGACGGGTCGAGGTGAGGAGCGCGACCTCCACGAACGACTGCTGCACCGCCCGTTCCAGGAGGTCGCGCCGGCGCTGGGCGGCATTGCGGAGCCGGACATAGCCGAGCAGCCACCAGGTGAATCCGAACACGAAGGCCAGGTACGGGGGAAACGCGAGACGGCCGTTGGCGACCAGTGTCACGGCGTCCAGCGCAAGCACCATCGCTGCCATCACCACCGCGAACCCGACCTGGCGGAGCGTCCAGGCCGCCGCGGTCTGGGAGCGTCCGGCGAGGAGCAGGAGCCGGCCCACGTCCGTCCCGTCCTGCAGCCGCTGCAGCGCGGGCGCGCGCCGCATCATCCGCTCAGCGAGCGGGGTCTGAAGCTTGATCCCGTCCCTGGCGGCGAGGCGCCGGAACGTCTGGACCGAGGTCGGGGTCCAGGCGCCGAGACGCCAGAGCAGGAACAGGCCCAGAACGCCCACGAGGAGGACCAGCAGCGCCGGCACCCACTCAGGCATAGCGGCGCTCCAGGATCCGGTCCATCTCGGCAAGGTCCCAGCGCACCCACTCGGTTCGGGGTGTGAAGAGGTAGACCAGGAACAGGATGAACGCGACCATGCCGGCGATCAGCAGCAGCATGATCTGGCCCAGAGGCGTCGCGTAGGCGTGACGCAGCGGGCCGCTCCGCATCACCATCACCAAGAGCACCCCCATCAGGGTCACCACCACCAGGACGGTCGCCCGCGCCCCGGCCGCGGCGGCGTGGTTTCGCCGCTGGATCTCGAGGTCGCGTTCGTACTGGGGCAGGAGGACCCGGCTCGCGACCTGCAGGAACGCTTCGGGGGTGACCGACTGCGCGATCAGGAGGTCGACGCAGATACGGTTCGCGATCGGACTCAGCGCCAGGCGGTCGACCTCCCGCAAGCGCTCACGAATGGAGACCCGGGAGCGGGCCAGCGGGGCGAGGATCGTACGCACGGCCGGGTGCGGGTGCACGCCCTGCTCCGTCAGCGCCGCGTCGATGGTCTGGCTCGAGTCGCGCACCAGCGAGGTCACGCTGCGAACCATCTCGACAAGTGCCTGCTCCCGAGCCAGGCGGCGCTGATTGGCGCGCCCGGAAACCACGTACGGCAGACCCAGCAGCCCGAGCAGAAATGCGCCCACGATGGTCAGGGGGGTGCCCAGCCAGATCCCGACCAGGAGTCCCGCCATCGCGACCGCCACCCGCAGCGCCAGCCACCAGCGAAATGACCAGCCGAGATCGGCCGCCAGCTGTCGCTCGCGCCCCAGCACCGACCGGATCGGGCCGGTCAGCGGCCGCCGCAGCCTTCGCCCGGCACCCGAGCTGCCGGCCAGGACCACGAACAGGGCCCACAGGCCGAGCACCAGGAGGACCTCGATCACGGTCAGGAGCGGGCTCATCCAGCCGACCCCCTGAGTGCCGCCTGGCGCCTCCCGATGAGCCTCATCGGGTGTTCGGTATCTCCCGGCCGGGGAGGACCGGCTGGAGCTTTCGCCGCAGGTTGGGCGGCAGGTCGCCGAGCAGCCCCACCTCGCGGCGCAGGCCCCCGGTCTGGGTGTCGTGCCGGTAGAGCCATTCGACCTGGCCCGGCTCATCACCAAGGGCGACGACTCCGGACACGACTCGCCGGCCCCGATTGTCGAAGGCGAGGTGGAGGACCACGTCGAAGGCCTGGTGCACCTGCAGGTTGGCGATCTGGGTCAGGTTGGCCGCGCCGCGCAAGTCAGGCGACATCATCACGTACTGGGCGGCGCGCGTGATTCCCTGCATGGCGCCGTCGGCGTGGATCGAGACCATCGATCCGGCATGCCCGGTGGTGGCGGCCGAGCAGGCCTCGGCCATCGCCGAGTCCCGCGCTTCACCGAGGATGATGCGATCGGGGCGCAGTCGCAGGGCCGTGCGCACCAGCTGCCGCATCGAGACCCCGGCGTCGGCGGCGTCGGTGGTGGTGGGTGCCACCGTGCAGATCTGCTGGGCCAGGGGGTGCCACTGCCGGCCGTCTCCGCGGTCGTGCTCGAGGTGGAGCTCGGCCGAATCCTCGATCACCAGGACCTGCTCGATCGGCGGGATCATGCCGCACAGGACCCGCAGCAGCGTGGTCTTGCCGGTTGCGGTGCCTCCCGCGATGATCAGGTTCACCTTGCCCGCCACGCAAGCAGCCAGGAACTGAGCCACGCCGAACGGCATGCAGCCCTGGGTCACGTAATCGTCCAGCGCGCGGATGGTGACCGCGGTCGGCAGGCGCACCGTCGCGATGACGCTGGAATCGCCGGTCACCGCCGGACGCTGGACCACGCAGCAGCGCAACAGGGTTCCCAGGTTGCCCTCGGCGATCGGGTGGCCCTCGTTCAGCTGCCGGTCACCCTGGAAGCCGGGAAGCTGGATCACGCGCTCCCGAAAGAACGTCAACACCTGCTCGTTGTTCCGGAACGGGTTCCCTTCGCGGCCGAGGATCGCCTTCTGCCCGCCGCGAGTCAGCACCCACTTGTCCCAGCGGTTGACGTGCACCTCCTCCAGGCCGTCGCCGAGGTAGACCAGGCGCGAGAGCGGGTGGATGCAAGAGGCCAGGACCACGGCGCCCCGGTGGACGCGGCTGCGAAAGTCGGGGTCCGCTGCCAGCCGCTCGGCGGTGCTGGCGTGGAGGCCCAGTGCCTGGGGCTGCTGCCGCGCCCCGTCGATCATCCTGGCCACCAGCAGCGGTAGCTCCTGCTCCTGCTGCACCGAGGCGGTGAGGTCGCGGGCCGATCGCTGGCGCGAGATCGCGTCGGCCAGTGCTCGCGCGACGTCACGGGCATCGTCGGACACGTCCGGCCATCGGAGCTCCGGCAGTGCCGTTTGGGGTGGGGCCTCGACCGTCACGCGACCATTCTCGATCATCCCCCCTCCCACCACCGCCGGCACCGCCACCGCCACGCACGCAGGCTAGCGCAGCCGGATGGACCGCTGCCGGACAAAGGGCGTAAGCGCCCGCCCTGGTCGGGCGTCGCACCGGTGCCGAGGACGCCGCCTCGATGGGGCACTCTCACAACAACTCGCCCCGGCTCCTTCTCCAAATCGGCGCCCAGCGCGACATGGGGGTTCAGGACGAGCCTCGCGATGGACGCGGTCTTCACGGCTCCAGACGAGCCGCAAGACGGCAAGTTCCAGAGTTGACGTCGCGAGGCCGTGTCGATCTCGTCGGAAGCGGTTCGTGGAGGAGTGAGAGGCCCATCACTGTAGGGCCCTCGACCATTCCACCGGCGCGATATCGGGCTGGGAACGAACAGGAGGCGAAATGGGTCGAATCGTCGTGATGAATCACGTAACGCTCGACGGAGTGATGCAGGGGCCAGGCCGTGCTGACGAGGATCCCCGAGGTGAGTTTAGGCAAAGTGGTTGGGCCAGCTGGTCGGGCGGCGGCTACGAGATTCAGCAGGCCATGGGGAAGCGCATCGTGGCCGGAGGCGGATTGGCGGGATGGCTCTTCGGGCGGTGGACATACGAGGAACTGCTGAGCTATTGGAACAGTCCGCAAGCCATCTCACCCGAATTCGGGCCGATGCTCAATAGCGCGCCTAAGTACGTCGCGTCGACCACCCTTCAGGAGCCGCTGCCGTGGCCAAATTCGACTCTGCTGCACGGTGAGGTCGATCGCGCAGTAGGCGACCTCAAGGTTCAATCTGAAGGCGTTCTAGCGATCATGGGAAGCCGCGAGCTCATCGGGGCGTTGTCGGCTGCCGACCTGATCGACGAGTACCTGCTGATGGTCCACCCGCTGGTGCTCGGCGCGGGACGGCGGCTCTTCCCAGAGGGAGTGCAGATGTTGCTTCGGCTTACGGAGAGCGTCACGACGGCCACCGGCGTGGTGATCGCCACGTACGAACGGGCTGGGCCGGCCAGGAACCAGTGAGCCCGTGCGGATTTGCACGGTCAGCACTGTGGAGCTCGGAGGTTGTCAACTGTCTGTCTCCAGGCTTTTCCAAACTCGTTCGGTTAGCCGGCGCGTTGGACTCTTGGGCGCTCATGACCCCCCCATCATCCAGGCCAGCAAAACAATGAAGGCGGCCAGGCTCAAGACGACACCGCCGGTGCTTATGCCGGTGATCGCCATCCACCCTCCGCGCTTCCTGCCACCGGATCGTCTGATCTGGATGAGTGCAAGTACGCCCGTGATTACCCCCACGACCCCGAGCAGGACCGTGCCGCCGTCCGCGACAGTACCTGCGACGGACAGAGTCCCGATAATCCAACGGGGCCATTGGTTGAACTCCACGATCACGAGCATCAATGGCACCTGAGCCCCGACACCGAGCACCACCCCAGCGATCCCGCAGATCATTGAGGTCACAGACAGTGCAGCGTTCTTCCGCCGCGCTTGCGGCGCCGCCGTGCCGTGCTGCTCTGGGCCACCGGCGTAAGTGCCCGGAGGCCGCGGTGCGTACGCCGATGGCACCTGATGGTTCCCACCAGGGAGAGGGTCGTCGGGCGGCCACGTCGCGGGCGACGGCAGCTGTCCGTACAGATTCGGATCAAGGCTACTGACGGGACTTGGTTGCGCTACCGGTTGACTGTTGCCGGCCCCCAAAGCGTAACCGTTGAAGCCATGCATGGATACTCCTCCCTTGAGATGGCCTGCGGCTGAGACATATGCCGCGAGTGTTCCATCTGTCCACGCATCCGTCATCGGTAGGGGAGGCGGATGTTTTGGGAGCCGGGGTCGGGGGTTTGGAAGCCGGCCCGCCCGGATCGCCTTGCCGAACGCGGGGAGGTCGCCGGCGTCGTACCGGGCGAAGGTGCTGCGGGGGCTCGAAGGCATCTCGCCTAGGCCCGCTCGGCAATACCTTAATTTGCTGGATGGCTCACAAGATATGGCTCGCTGCGCATCCAGATCCAGGTGTGGGCCACGCAAGCAGCCAGGAGCTGAGCCAGTCCGAAACGGCATGCAGCTCTGGGTCACGTAATCGTCCGGTGTGCAGATGGTCACCGCGGGTGGGCAGGCGCACCGTCGCGATGACGCTGGAATCGCCCGTCACCGCCGGTCGCTGGACCGCTGCCGGACAAAGGGCGCAAGGAAGCGCCCGTGGCCGCCGATCCCACCGCGTACGACGGCTGCCGTCGCGGAGGTGGGGCTCCGGTACCTGGCTAGACTGAGCCGGTGTACCCACGTCTCACCGGTCAGGGACGGGCGAACCTGGACGGCCGATCGTCTGGAGCCGTACAAGACCGTGGCCCGTGGCTGTTCAGGTTGAGGAAGGGCGCGACCGGCCGGCTGCCCGTGTCGAAGGCCTGCTGAGATGCCTTTCTTCGCGCTGACGCTCGGCCTGCGGGACGATCCCGAGGCGATCGACCACTACAAATTCCATCACCGGGAGGTCTGGCCCGATGTTGAGGCTGCGCTGCGCCGAGCCGGCATCCTGCGGATGCGCATCTTCCTGCGTGAACGCCGGCTCTTTATGTACCTCGAGGCCGAGGAGGGCTTCGACCCCGACCGGGACCTCCCACCACTGATGGAGGACCCCGGGTACGCGCGCTGGGAGGAGTTGATGCGGACCCTGCAGGAGCAACTGCCTGGATCGGCCCCCGGCCAGTGGTGGCGGCCCATGGAGCTGGTCTACGAGCTTGGGCCTGCATAGCTGACTCGGGGCGCCGCCTTTGGGGATCAATCGGTCGGTGCCCCTCACCGTCCCGACCATCCCCGAGCGCACGGTCTTCCCGATCTCTCGGTCACATCTGGGGGCCCAGCCGGCCAGAACGGCTCGCTCAGGTCGAGGGAGCCCCAGTTGAACCGAGAGAAAGGGGTCTGGGCGCTCCCACCACTCGCGGATCGCAACCATGCGCGGCGTCGGGTTCAGCGCCACCCGCCCCGCCCGCGCGGATGCAACCATGACCGAGCGGTCGCACGACCCTCAGAAGGTTTGCTGGGGCCCACTACCGCCGGAGCGCTTTTACCGGTGCGCACGCCGGCGCGTTGGCCCCGTGGGTTCGCGCCAGCGTGTGGGCGTTTGCCGTTGGCTACCGGCCAGCAGTCCGGTTCGGGGATCTCCGGAGCGATTGCTCCTCAGATGAGGGGCGGAGGCACGGGGGTCGTGCTCGTCGCTGCGGACCACCCGGCGCCCGTTGTGGACTCGTCCAGCTGGGCGGCCACCTCGTCGCCCACCGCCTCGGTAACGACGTCGGCGGCCTTCGCTCGCAGCTCCTTCTCCGCTTCGGCGACCCATCGCAGCTCGACGACCGCGACCAGGGTTGAGGTACCTGGCTTCAGACCCTCACCGATCTCTCGAAGGCGTTGGTCGGGAAACCCGGAATCTCGAAGCCGCTGCGCCAGCGCTCCGACCCCGACGCCACCCAGCGCCAGCCAGCCAACCGGGCCCGCAATGACGCCGACGACGCCACCTGCGATACCGCCGAGGACGGCGCCTTTGGCTACGTGGTGGGACTCCTCGATCTTCAGCTTCCCGTCACCATCTCGGACGATGACCGCCGCCTCGTCGACGTGGAGCGTGTCACGGTCGACACTCTTCAGGTCCCTGAGGGCGGCGGAGGCTCCTTCCTCCGTGGTGAATGCGGCCACCACCGCGGCGAGTGGGCCTTTATCGCTCATGGTGTGGTACCTCCTTCAATACTTGCGGAACGGGCCCCGTCCCGATGAGGCGCACAGATCAGTGCTACCTCGGACCCACACGGGTTCCCTGACCATGCGGCGGCACCGCTAGACAAATCCGGGAATCCGCGGCGGACGAAGCGAATTCCTCGACGCCGCGCGCTCGGCGGCGAGCCCGCGATCCAGGCGATGGCGCGTCGGCCGCAAATGCTGTCTGCGATATCGGTGAGGCGAGATCAGTCTCCGTCGGCAAGAACCTCGACTGCGCGACGATCACGGGCTGACGCGTAGATGGCATCCATCAACCGGGCTTGGCGGAGGCCGAGGTGTGGCGGGGACGGTGTCTTGGCAACACCGCGGATGCAGTCGGCGAAATTCTGCTGTGGCGTCGTGGTGGCCGGCACAGCAGGATACTTGACCTTCTCCCGGCCCAGCCAGATCTCCATGCTGCCACCGTAAATGCTGCACTTTACCGAGCCGAGCGTGCCCTGGATATAGATCCCCTGCTCCATCACAGTGGCGTTGCCGGTGACCGCAGCGGTGCCCAGAGCTCCGTTGTCGAAGCGGATCGTGACGCTTGCGACGACGTCCACCTCCTGGTCCTTGTTATCGATGCAGGCATACACCTCGCGAACCGACAACCCGGTCAGGAACAGCATTCCGTTAAACATGTGGGCGCCGCTGTCGTACAGGTTCCCCCCGCCGGACAGCTCGAGGTCGGTGCGCCATGTCTGCCTCACATGACCCAGCCAGTCCTGTGTGCAGACACCGGTCACCAACTGAACCTCACCCAATCCACCTCGCGACACGAGGCCCCGGACGTACTGGAACTCCTCGCTGAAGGGGCCGGGGAACGCAACGGAGACGATCCTCTGGTGGCGCTCAGCTTCTCGGATCAGCGCCAGCGCGTCCTCGGTAGTAATCACCATCGGCTTTTCGATCAACACATGACACCCGGCCCGCACGGCATCAACCGCCTGTGCGAAGTGGTGGGCGTGGGGTGTCACGATCACCACTCCGTCCATCTCCACGTCCCGAAGCAAGTCGCGGTGATCGGAGAAGGTTGGGGGCACCCGGCCCTCAGGAAAGACGTCCCGGACGAAGCGAGCCATGTTGTCGGGGTTGGGGTCCGCCAGACCTACGATCTCGGCGTCCTGCACCTCCTGTCGGAAGCGACGGCCGTGCAGCCGCGCCATCCTACCGCAACCGATGATGCCGATTCGAACACGACTCACCCAATCCCTCCATGTGTCATGAGCTGACTCCGTAGCTCCCGGCCAAGGGCACTCTGCCGGAGCGGTTCAGAGACCTTGAACAGCGACCGCGGCTCGCTACCGCCACGCCCTTGACTTCGCCCCATCCGTCCACCGTGCAGGCCTGTCTACAACGACCGTACACCACGGGCAGGAACGCCTGCCCCGGTGGAGGGACCTGCCAAGACGGACCGGGCGAACCGGCCGACTGGGTTCACTCACGGGCGACCGGGCCGCACCGGGCCGTGCACGGGATAGATGTCGGACCAGCCCGCGCAGAGGGCAGGCATCGCCGTGGTGGTCTGGTTGATAGGGAAGGAATCGGACCACGAGGCGCGACCGGTGCCGGAAATGGTGATGAAGAGCTCGTCCAGGTTCGGGTCGACATGCACGAGGCAGAGGAGGCCCGTGAAGACCGCGAGCGCGGGGCCGGTCGTGGTGCTGACCTGAGGGGATGCTGATACCCTCTCCCATCCCTTCGCGTCCGGCCCCGAAGCCAGCACGACGACGGGTGCGGGACCTCCGGCAGTGACCGCGCTCTGATCAAGCACCGCTGCCCAAAGAGTCTCGCCGTCCGTCGCCAGGGCGGGAGGCGCCGACGTCGCAACGCCAAGGCTCCGCGGAACCCCCCAGGACGTGGCGCCGGGCGGGCCGGCGGCAACGTACGCCGCGCCGCCGGCCACGTAGCCCACGATGTGCTGGCCCTGGCATCCCACTGCGGACATCCCGCCCCCGTATTCTCCGGGCCCCTCGTCGGGCAGATTGATGGGCCACTGCTCTGACCCGAGCTGGAACTCCGGTGCGCCCTGGGGTGCCATCCCCGCATAGCTGATGCCGAAACTCTTCCAGACCACGAACAGGGCGCCGTCGATCGAAGCGACCGCCGGCCCGGCATCCCCGACCACATTCGCGATGGGCTGGGTCGGGACAGTCCAATGCTTACCATTGGCTGTCGAAGCCATGAAGATCTTGGTGGCGACGTTGCCAGGACCATCGTCACTCATTGCATATACGAACCAGAACTGCTCGTTGCAGTAGGCCAGGGCGAGTGATCCCAAGTCGGAACCTGATACTCCGGGGACCGTTCCGTGAGTGCCGGATGGCCAGGCGCCCCAGTCATTGGTCGATGAGGTCAAAGCCTGACGGGCAGCGTCCTTGGAGACGAAAGCCGTCAGCAGCAGAGGATTGAATTCAGACACGGCGCATTACTCCACAAAGGCTGCCGGAACGTGACGCTGTTCAATGAAATGAATGGCATCGTCTTGCCGATCTCGTTCCAGCCAGTTCAGCCGGACCCCCTCGCGTACATCGCCGTGGCGTCTGGCGGGGTCAGCGTCAACGCTTGCGCCGTGCAGACGTAGGACTCCGTCCCCCCAAGACCGCCAACGTCGCTCACCGGGACGGAAAACCCGTCGACGTTGACCGCCAGCGTGCTGTCCGTGACAGTGCCGGTCATGGTGCCGGCGCCTAAGGTCAAGGTGCCGCCGGCGGTCCCCGACACCACTCCTCCCGTAGCCGACGCGTCGAGCGTGAACGGGAACGTCATCTGCGGCGTTTCCGCGCCCACCGAGAAGAGCAGACCGATGGGCACGTGTGAAGACGCCTGTCCGTTGACGGTGGCGCCAGTGAGCGACCACGTCCCGACGATGCAGGGCTTGGCGCAGAACGTGGCCAGGCTCTGTCCGGCGACGGTGGCGCTACCGGCGCTGCTGCCTCCGGTGATCCCGAGGTACTCCCGGCGGGGTGCCATCGCGGGCAGGTCACTGGTGGCGTCCGTGTCCGCTGAAGGGCAGGCACACCCCCCTGCCTTGGCGCAGAGGTCGACGGTGGCACCAGGCGCCAGCGTGGAGGAAGCACCCCCGCCGAGGGAAACCATGCCGTAGGTGTTGACTCCGATAGAGAGCTGGACCACGTCGGCGGTGACGTCGAGCTCCTCGAAGCCCGCCGCAAACGCGTTGACGTCCACGTCGAGCGTTCCGCCGCCGGGAATCCCGATTACATCAAAGGACGCCTGGTAGGGCGGCAGGCTGGTGCCGGTCGTGAGCCATGCTCTGCCCGGGTAGCGTCCACCGGCGTACCCGGGACCCCAGGTGTTGAGGAACTCCAGCGACGGGTTGGCGGCATTCCAGCCCGCCAGGGTGCTGTCACCTCCGCTGATCAGCGCTCGACCAATCGGCAGAATCTGGCTGAATACGTCGGTGCCCGACTCCTGCAGGTGCGCCCAAAAGCCCACCCCGGTATACGCCCGCGACGGTAGATCCAGCTCGGGTGTCGCGAGGTAGCGGCGCCACGCATAGCCCACGACGTCATCGGGAACCAGCGTCGCCATCACCCACTCGGGCACTCCCTCCAGGTACCAACCTGGCGTCGACTGGTAGGCGATTCCGAGAATCTGATACAGGTAGCAGTGGGTGAGCTCGTGCGCCAACACCGCACGCTGGTCGTCGGCGGTCAGTTTGCCCTGCGACACGCGACTGAAGAACGCGGGCTCCAGGTGGATTGCGCATCGGGTGACCGCCCCCTCGGGCGTCACCGAACATGGCTCCGTGTACGCGAGGGCGCTGGCGCCGCTCGAACCGGCGACCTCGTTTACAGCGATGGTGGTCGGGATATCGAAGGCCGGACCGAAGTGGGCGGTGATTGATGATGTGAGGCCGGCGACCTCCTTTCGATAAGGCCCGGCGTCCGAGGAGTCGCTGGTCGGGCACGTGATCACCGGCTGGGTCGCCGGAGTCGGCTCGGGCGAGGGCTGCGGCAGCTCCAGAGCCGAATTCCGCTTGCTCGAACCGAGGTCGCGGAGGGCGGCGCTCTGTTGGCTTGCGGAAAGCTGGGAGAAGTCTGCAAGCACTGAGTCGACGGCGAAGTCGGCGGAGAAGATCGGCGCCTTCGCCCCGCCCGGGCGCGCAACCCCCGGAAGTGGGCCGATTGCCAGCATGAAGGCCTGGAGGGCGTGCATGAGGCTCAACCGACCGTTGCCGCCGGGGACGGTGACCGTCCCCCACGCCGAATTGGGCCCGAATTCAGGAGCCCACCCCTCGGTCGGAGGCCGAGCCGCGCCCGGTGCCCCTCCACAGGCTGTGACGAAGGCCGTTGTGACGAGGACCACCAGGAGGATGGTCCAGTCGTGTGGACGTTTCATGACAACTCTCCGCGATGTCGTGTCGGACTTGCTGTATGCATTGCCGAGGTGATCAGCGCCCGTTTGATGCCGAGCAGGAGCGCCGATATGCTGCACCCTGGTCGTGATCTATCAGTTGGAGCCGCCGTCGTCGCTGCCACTGAATCCGCCCGCGTCAAAGGTGGTGTTGCAGTCGCTCCCGCCGAAGGCTCCGCTGTCTCCGCCAGGGCGGCACGATTCGTCACCTGCGTCAGTCACGGGATAGTCCGTTCCGGAGAAAGGGCCGGGGGTCATCTCGGACCGGCCAATGCCATCGCTTCGGCGCGCGGTTCTCCGTCGGCGGTGTCGCGAGCTCCTGATGCTGGATGCGAAGAGGCCGAAACCGATCACCGCGGACAGGACGATCAGAAGAACCGACGTCATCGTCACAATGACTCCTTCGGATTGCACAGAGAATCGCCGCGTCACCTGCAGCCGACGATGAGAATGCTAGGAACCAACGGCTTCACCCGCATCCACCTCAGGAAGGGTCTTTTGAAGGCTCCCATCCTCCTTAGGGCGGATACCTTGGTTCCGCGACCTCATTTCCAGGACAGGCGCGGGCGAACCGCGAACCGGGCTATCCACGCGAAGATAGATGTGAGAAGCCAAGGGCCACGGACCACGTAAACCTTCTCCGTGAGTGCTCCGGGACTGCGGACCCTCCGCGAGCGTTCCATTCACGGTAGTGGTTCGAGGCTAGCGGTGGGGCCTTCCCAGGGGGTAGGGGATCGCCCCACCAGGGCCTGGGAAGTCCTCCCGGGAAGAATCGGTCATGCAGCGGTAGGTCCAGCAGCACCGACGCGCCCGTGTCGCGCGGCCGCCTGATCAGACAGAGCGGGCTCAAACATCCGCCGCTTGGCGAGCCGGCGTCGTAGAGCCAGTGGGGACGGGAGCGATGGGTCGCGGCGCCCAGGCATCGTCCGGCATGCGCAACACCTTCACAGCGCAAACCGCGAAGCCCAGCGTGGCCAAACCCCACGCGGCGCCGTCAAGAACCTGCACCGGCAGGAACAGCGTGAAGAGAATGTGGAACGGTTGAGAAGCCACGACCAGGAACGCCGCCCATGCGGGTACGACGCCCGAGCGCCAGAGCGCGAAGCCCAGGAGGATCAAGCCTACGACATGGCCTGTCAGGAAGATGACGGTGACGGCGCCATTGACTGGAAGCGAGCTCGCCCCGTCAATGACCTGCGACACCAGCTTGGGGTCGAGGCCAACCGACCCCAGCAGATAGAGGTCGTCGGAATTCGCGTAGAACAGCGCCACCATGCCGGGAACCGCAAAGATCAGTCCGAGCAGGGAGAGCAGCGGCGCGCCCGGCCTCGCGAGGCGACCGACGATGAGGACACTGGGAACCAGGGCGAGCAGCCCGACGACGGTCAACCAGAGAACTGCCGACTCCGCACCCTGGTGAGCTGCAACCTTTTCGAGGGCGGTTGCGGTCGAATCCGTCGTGTGGTAAGGCAGGATCGCGCGAAGCACCGCGATCGAGCCCGGGCCCGCCACCAGGAGCGCCGCCGCCCCCAGGCGTTCGAGCCGCCGCGTATCGGGACCGAGATGTCTGGGCTGCATCACTTCGTAACCTCCGGAATCCGCTTGGACCTGGCCGTTCCCTGTCTTTATCGGGTCGGCTGCTGACCAGCAGGATGGCCACGGGCCTTTCCCGTCGTCATGAGGTAGCGATCTGAAATCTGCTCAGGATCCGGACTTGCCCCGGATCAGGACGATTCCCGGGGCGATCGGGAACGCGGTCCCTGTTCACCGGGAAGCGGCGTAGGTGATACTGGCCGCGAGGTGAGTCGCACGATCCGTGACGATCGGGCCATGGCCACGCCAGGGCTGCCGCCCGAGCCACACGCCGACGCGGTCCACCTGACCCATTTCGGCCCGCTGGTCCTGGCCGTCAGCGCGGTCGGGCTCGGTGTCGCCGAGCTTGTCCTGCTTTTGGTGGAACCCCGCCACGCCACCAGACCGCTGGTCGACGTGGTGTCGCTGGTCGCGTTCGTGGTGCTCGGCTTGACCGGAGCGATCGTTCTCACACGCCAGCCGGGAAACCGGGTCGGCAGGCTCCTGCTCGGCGCGGCTCTTTTTTCCCTCGTCGAGCTGACCGGGCTCGATGTCTTTGCGAGCCTGGCGCTCTCCGACCCCGCACTCCCCATGGGGGCGGCCGCGCTGGCCCTGGACCAGGGCAACTTCGCGCCCGCCTTCTACCTCATCGTCACCGTGTTCCTTCTGATCTTCCCGACCGGACGCGCAACCTCACCATTCGCCGGCCTGATCGCGGCAGGAGGTGCGGCCGGCGCCATGGTCGTCTGGCTCGGTCCGGCGTTCGACCCCGCCGCGCTCGATCCCTACGGGATGCGCAACCCATTGGCGTTTGGTGGCGCCGCGGTGACTGACGCGATGTTCGTCACCGGGGTTCCCCTTCTCTTCGGCAGCTTCATCGCCGCCACGGTGAGCTCAGTACGGCGTTGGATGCGCGCCACCGGGCGTGAGCGGCGTCAGCTCTCTCTGGTGCTCGGCGCTGCCGTGGTGCTGGTGCTGGAACTGCTGATCTGCATCGTCGGGGCGGTGGCCGGCGTCGTCGCCCTGGAGCAATGGGCTCCCGTCGGCGTCCTCCTGCTGGTGGCGGCGATCGCGGTCTCGGTCCTCCGCTACCAGCTGTGGGATCTGGACCTCCTGATCAACCGGGCACTCGTCTACGTCGGTTTGACCGCGGTCGTCGTCGCCGGCTACGTCGCCCTCGTGGTCGGCTTCGGTCTGGCGGTGGGCGGCAGGGTACCCCTCGGGGTGTCGCTGGTCGCGACGGCGGTGGTGGCAATCGCAGTGCTGCCGCTGCGGCAGGTGCTGCAGCGCGCGGTGGACCGCTTGATGTACGGCAGCCGGTGGCAGCCCCGGACGGTGCTGGCGGGTGTCGGTCGCCGCCTCGCTGCCGCGAACTCTGACACCGTGCTGAGGGATCTCACCATGGAGGTCGGGGAGGCGCTCCGCCTCGGTGGATTGACCCTTCGCGAGAGCGACAGCCAGAGCTCCCTGGAGGTGATGGTGGCTACCTACGGGAACAGCGAGGGACAGCGCATTCTGCTCCCGCTTTTGCTCCAGGGCGATCGCGTGGGGAGCCTTGCCGCGACATCGCGCCGGGACGAGCGGCTGGGGGCACGCGAACGTCGGCTGCTGGAGGACCTGACGCCGCAATTCGCCGTTGCCGTGCACTCGGTCCGGTTGACTCGCGAACTGCGCGCGTCTCGCGAGCGCCTGGTCGCCGCACTGGAGGAGGAGCGACGGCGGATCCGCCGCGACCTTCATGACGGTCTCGGGCCGACGCTGACGGCCGTGACCTTGCAGACCGACGCCGCCCGTACGCTGCTCGCTCGAGATCCCAAAGGCGCCGACGCGATGATGGCTGAGGTCCGGAGCGACATCTCCGCCGCCATCCTGGAGGTTCGCCGCCTCGTCTACGACCTTCGCCCCCCTGCGCTCGACGAGCTGGGTCTGGTCGGCGCGCTCCGGCAGCAGGCGGCACACTTCGCAGAGGCCCGTGGCCGCGAGCAGGGTTCGGTCCGACCGCTGGATGTCATCGTCGACGCGCCAGAACCGCTGCCCGAGCTTCCCGCGGCGGTCGAGGTGGCGGCGTTCCGAATTGTGGCCGAGGCGGTTACCAATGCGGCTCGGCACGCCGATGCACGCACGTGCAGGGTCGGGCTGACGGCTGATGGTGCGCTTCAGCTCGCGGTCGAGGACGACGGTCGTGGCATCGATCCGGGCGCACCTGGCGGGATCGGCCTTCGGTCGATGCGAGAGCGCGCGTCCGAGCTCGGTGGCTCCGTGACCGTGAGCTCGGCCACTCCGCACGGGACTCGGGTCGCCGCGAGCCTGCCTCTGCAGTTGCCGGCCGTCGCGCCATGACCGCGGTGCCCCCCCGGGCCCCGATAAGGATTCTCGTGGCCGACGATCATCCCCTGGTCCGCAAGGGCCTGCGAGCACTGCTGGAGTCGTTGCCCGATCTCGAGATCGTGGGGGAGGCGACCCAGGGCGAGCAGGCTGTGGCCCTTGCCTCTGAGCTGCTCCCCGACGTCGTGATCATGGACCTCAACATGCCCGGCGTCGACGGGATCGAGGCGACCCGCCGCATCGAGGCCCGGTCACCATCCGTCGGCGTGCTTGTCCTGACCATGTATGAGGACGACGAATCGGTGTTCGCGGCGATGCGGGCAGGTGCCCGAGGCTACCTCATGAAAGGGGCCGAACAGGACGAGGTGGTGCGAGCCATCAATTCGGTCGCGGGCGGCGAGGCCATCTTCGGACCCTCGGTGGCCAGACGCATCCTCGATTACTTCCGGCTGCCGCCACCCGCCACTCCGGTCTTCCCGGAGCTGACGGTTCGCGAGCGAGAGGTCCTCGATCTGGTCGCCGCCGGGCATCCGAACTCGGTCATCGCCCGCCGCCTTTTCCTCAGCCCGAAGACGGTGAGCAACCATGTCTCGAACATCTTCGCGAAGCTCCAGGTGGCGGACCGAGCCCAAGCTATCGTTCGGGCCCGGCGCGCAGGCCTCGGCAGCGAGGACGACTGAGCTCGCCTCTAGCCTGTGCTGTCCCCGAGCCCGGTGGGAAAGGAAAGCACGGAACCGGGTCCGCCCACGTCCTCGGAGTGGGCCGTTGGTGCACCAATCGCCCACTTGCGCTGCCTGGAATAGGCAGTTGGTGCACCAATCGCCCTTTGCCCCACCTCACCTGAGTGGAGCGAAGGGGCCGGGCGCCTGTCAGAGGCCGGGCCGGCGACCCCAGCCGGTGACCATCAACGGGGGCGTGTAATTGCTCGTCGAGTCGTCGGCCATGTCGAGGAAGCACTCGACCTCCTCGGCGGACACAAGTCCCGTGTCGGCGAGGCGCGGCCCCATGTACCTGACCGTGCCGCGCACCAACCACTCGGTCCCGCCGGGCACCAGCGGTGTGTGCAGCGCTCCGGCGACGTCCTCCAAGCCCGCCGCCTTCAGCCCGCCAATCAGCCGGGTGCCAAAGCACGCGTCGGCGCCGGCGGCGGCGAAGAGCGCTTCGACTGCCCGCATGACGCGCTGGGCCAGGCGGGCGTGACCGGGAGGGTCGAAGTACCTGGCGAGGGCGGCGGCCATCGCTCCCCCGAAGTCGACATCCTCGATCACCACCCAGCCGCCAGGACGGGCGGCAGCCACCACTCGCTCGAAAGCCCCCTGATGATCGGGAATGTGCTCGATGACGGCACGCGCATGGACCAGATCGAAGGCGCCCGTCTCCAACGGGTCGACCATCAGGTCCTGCCGCCGGACCTCCAGGTTCTGCGGTCGTTCGTGGTCCATGAACCGAGTGTCCAGGTCGATCGCGACCACTCGCCCGTGGTCGCCAACAAGTTCAGCGAGCGCGTGCGCTATCCCGCCTGCCCCACTACCCACTTCCAAACAGTGCCAGCCCGGACCGAGGCCCAACTGGAGCAGGTACCGCATCGAGTCCTCGTCGAACAGCGACTCGATGGCCATCAGTCGATCGCGCTCCAGCGTCCACGCCGGGTCGAACACATAGGTACTCACCGTAAACACCTCCACAGATCAAGTCGATCTCGGGTCCTTTCGCCGTTACCGGGATCCCAGCGGCATCGGGATCACCGCAGTCCACTCCCCAATCGGAGTTGTGGCCGCGGTGCTGACTTCGTCCTCGCCCCGATCAAACCTGTGCTTCCGCCGCGCGTCGGAGCGGCTCTTCGAGAGCAGCCTGCTGTCCCCGCGACGAGGGGTCGAACCTCCGGCAGCGGCACTGGCCTCGCGGCGGGTTGGAGACACGTGCAGGACGTGTACCCGCGATCCTGACGATGCCGGTGCCAGGTGGCCCCATACCTGCAGCGCGCGGCGAGGCGACGATATCTCTGACCTGCACAGACTTCCTCCACGGGCGCCGGGCAACATCCTTACAACGCCCCGCCAACTGTCATTCCAGGCCGGCCTCAGCCGGAGGTCATTCATCGACTTTGACCGTGAGGCGGCCCCGGCGCCATGCACAGTGGATGCACAGTGGATGCACGGCGGAACAGTGGTCACCGGTGGCTATTCGAGCGGCGGCGCCCTGGGCCTGAGGCAGACCTCGGGCAGGTCAAACCAGCGCAGGCGGTCGAGCTGGTCGCCCATGACGGCCGGCCTCCGGTTGTGGTCGAAGGGTCGGGAGCGCAGGATGGCCGCCGCCTGCTGCAGAGACGCCGAGAGGGCGACGGCCGGCGCGCCTGGATGGTGGCGTCCGTCCACCTGTGTCCGGGGCCTGGCTGGATCGAACGAGTGCCCCGCCAGGTCTGGTTGTGACGAAGGCGCGTAGCGGTGACTCCAGAGCCCAGACCGCGGGTCGAACCGGTAGTCACGCAACAGCCTGGACCCATGTGCCGCCACCAGGTGCACCGCCTCCACGATGTACTGGAATTCGGGCTCGGACAGATAGAAGCTGAAGCTCAGCCGTGTCCAGCCGGGCTTGACACCCAGCCAGCCGTCGACCGCCTGACGCGCGAATTCGTGCGCGCGGGCAAGGTGGATATGCAGAAGCCGGTGGCCGTAGGGTCCGGCGCAGGAGCACCCGCCGCGGGTTTGGATGCCGAAGAGGTCGCTCAACAGTGCGACCACGAAGTTGTGATGGAGGCGACCACCCGGGCCGTGCACCACGAAGGACACGATCGGCAAGCGATCACCGTCCAGTTCGCCGAGCAGCTCGATCGCCGGGTTGGCACGCCAGGATGCGATCGCGCGGCGGACGAATCGTGACTCCCGTTCCCTGATGGACTCGCTCCCCACGGCCTGCTTGAGATGGAAGACCAGTCCCGCGCGGATGGATTCGACGATCGCCGGGGTACCGCCCTCCTCACGCCAGGACGGATCGGTCAGGTAGTGCTGATCGCTCGCGTGAACATAGGTGATCGTTCCCCCGCCGGGGACGGTGGGGACCGGGTTGCCGACCAGGTCGCGCCGGACGATCAGGACGCCAGGGGTGCCGGGGCCACCCGGGAACTTGTGCGGCGACAGGAACACGGCATCCTTGCCCGCGAGCGGAGACTCGGCGGGAGCCCGCATGCGGATCTCCAGGTGCGGTCCAGCCGACGCGCAGTCCCAGCAGGCGATGGCCCCATGGCGGTGCAGCACCTCCGAGATGCGGTCCGCGTCGCTGATCCGGCCGGTGACGTTGGAGGCAGCACTGAAAGAGCCGACGCGAAGCGGCCGGTCGGCGTGGCGGATGAGTTCTCGCTCCAGATGTGCCAGGTCGACACCGCCGCTGAGGTCTTCGGCAATGGGGACGACGTCGGCGACCGACTCCCGCCACGGTAGTTCGTTGGAGTGATGCTCGTAGGGACCGATGAAGACCACGGGCCGGATCGCGGCGGGGATCTCGGTTGCGAGGCCCAGCCGCTGATCCAGCTGCGAGGGAACGCGGAGCCCGATGATGCGCATCAGCTTGTCGATCGCGCCGGTGGACCCCGAGCCGGTGAAGATCACAGCGTGCTCGTCGCCGGCACCGACCGCCTGGTGGATGATCCGTCGGGCCTGCTCTCGAAGATGCGTGGTGTGTCTCCCGGTCGCCGAGGACTCGGTGTGGGTGTTGGCATACCAGGGCAGCACCTCCTCACGGATGTAGTCTTCGACGAAGGTGAGCGCACGGCCCGACGCGGTGTGGTCGGCGTACACGACCCGTCGGGGGCCATAAGGGCCCGGCAGCTGAAGGTCATCACCGATGACCGAGGCACGAATGCGGTCGATCAGCGCGTCAGTCACGTCGACGGCGTCAAGCAGGTGCCGCGAAACGGTTGTCCGGGCCCGATGACGGCGGACGGTATGTACCAGCTGCACGGCCTTCCTCCAGAGGGGCGCGACGGCGTCTGTCATCAATGCGCCAGGTGGGTGTCAGTCCTGCCGGACGGAGCCGGTGGGTTACGAACCCGACTTTGCCCGGACGGTCAGGCTGCCGCCATGCACAGGACACCCACAGTAGGTGCACGTTTCACACTGTGGGCGCCTCATGCGCCCGCCGCGAGCGCCACCAGTTCGCCTCCGGTGAGTCGGCGGCCCTGTGCCAGCAAGGCCGTAAATTGCGACTCGCCGAGTGCCCGGCGCGCCTCTTCGCGGGGGTCGCTGAGAGGGGCGAACGACGTGGTGGCGACGCCCGTTCGCTCAACGAGGTCGTCGTGAGCGCCCAACAACAGTGTCGACCGCCGAGGCGCGGTAGTGGCGATTGCTTGCGCCAGGTGCATCACGGCATGGGCCATGGTCTGGCCCCCGTCGCCCATGCGGCTCAGAATGACGACCGCCTCCGCCTCGAACTCTGCCGCCCGTAGGTCGTCGCCTTGCCGAAGGGCGACACTGCCGTGCTGCACCAGTGCGGACGCGAGATTCCAGAGCAGCCCCACCGCGCGGGACCGCGTCTCACTGTCCGCGAGCAACGCATCGGCATCTTCCAATCGGCCCTGTGACGACGCGACATAGGCACGATGAACTGCCGTCATGCCGTCCATCCCCGGTGCGACACCCTGCTGGATGAGAGGGTCCAGCTCGTCCAGGAACGCGGCTGCCTGGTCGGGTTCGCCGAGCAGCAGAGCCGCCACACAGCGCGAAGAGAGTGCCCAGGCAAGGCCCTCCAGGTCGCCCGCCTGGCGCATCAATTCTGCGGCCTGGTCGAGCTCCTTCACCGCCTGCCCGTGCTGGGCCCTCGGATAAAGCATGGCGGCGTGACTCATGAGCAGCCGCCCTCGCGCGCCCTCACTCATGGGGTGCTTGGCCGCCAAGCCCGAGGCCGCCCAGCCACGACCTTCTCCGAATCGACCCAACCGCGCCCAGTACATGCAAAGGGCGAAGCACATCGACGCGTATTCCTCCATCTCGCCACTTTCCAGCAGCGTGCGGAGGCTCTGGGTGAGATTGCTTTGCTCGAGGCGCAGGCGCGCCATGCGCTCTTCGAACCCACCTGTGAAGATCACTTCATGGGCGGCGACCGCCAGCGTTCGGTAGAAGGCGGCATGCCTGCGCCGCGCCGGCTGGCCCGGACATCTGGCCAGCTGTTGGGTCGCGTAGCAGCGGATGGTCGTGAGGTACCGGAATCGGGGCTCCGCCGAATCGTTCTGCCGGGTTACCAGGTTCAGGTGGATGAGCTTGGAAAGGCGTTCGATCGACACCCGTTCGTCGACACCGCCGACGGCCGTGGCGGCGTCGAGAGTCCAGGAGTCGGGGAAGATCGCCAGACACCGGAACATGGATCGCCCGGGTGGATCGAGGAGCCGGTAGCTCCAATCGATCGCCGCGCTGAGCGTGCGTTGGCGTGCCGGCATGTCGGCCGGGCCGTCCCCGAGCAGGTTGGACGAGTCGGGACGCGCAAGCAGAGCTTCGGGCGGCAGCACGCGGGAACGGGCAGCGGCGATCTCGATCGCGAGCGGCAGGCAGTCGAGGGACTGGCAGAGGCGGGCGACCGTCTCATCACGCACGCCGGACGTGTCGACACCGGCCTCTGCCGCCCGCTCCCGAAAGAGCTCCACTGCCGGATCGACCGCAAGTGGCTTCAGATGAAAGACCGATTCCGCACGGAGGCGAAGAGGTGAACGGCTGGTGCCGAGCACCACGACGCTGGCTGTGGAGGCGAGCAGCGCCGCCACCTCTGAAGGCGCCCCCGAAAGATGCTCGAGGTTATCGAGGATCAACAGCAGGTGCCGGTTCGCCAGATACCGGTGAAGGAGGTCGGCGAGCGGCAAGCCACCGGCATCGCGAAGGCCGAGCGCTTGCGCGACGGCGGGCACGATCGATGCCCCAGCGCGCAAAGGCGCCAGTGGAACCATGATCACGCCGTCGGCCCAGTGACGCCCGGCGATGCGAGCAGCCCCGAGCGCAAGCTCCGTCTTGCCGACCCCACCGGCGCCGGTGACGGTGAGGAGCCGGGTCCGACCCGACGTCAAGTGCCGGATCACGGCAGCGACGTCTTCGTCGCGACCGATCAGACTCCTCGACGTCCCGTCGGTACACGCCGGCGGACGCGGGCATCGGCGGGCGTGTTCGAAGGCGGAACGCTGGTCAGGGCTGAGCGAGAGGGCCGCGCCTAACGCTTGCACCGTGTGGGGGTAGGGATGCAGCCGCTCGCCCCTTTCGAGGGCGCTGATCGCGCGAGGACTGAGACCTGCGCGTTCGGCCAGGGTCTCTCGAGTCATCCCTGCCTGCTCCCGCAGGCGGCGGAGCATGACGCCGAACCGCTCACTCCCGGCCCCGACTCCTTCGGGGGGCGGACCACGACGTCGATCTGGCCCGTCGCCCGGCGACTCCAACCGCACGATGTGACTTGAAGCACCGGCGGCGGCCTGATCGGTGAAGGTCGGGGACCCGTGACGGCTGTGCATCGTGGTCGACATTGTGGCGCCGCCTCCGGGGGAAGCTCCTGGATCAGGTAGCCGAGGTGAGCGGTTGAACGCGAGGCCCTTTGACGGAACGCCTTTATCCTGGCGGCGAAACCTGAACGCCACCTGAAACGGAAGCCGGCGCGCCGGCCTGGACCCGCGTCCCATCGTCGGAATTGGGATTTTGGGTTCACACTTCGGGTATGCGCGTCCTCGTCGTCGAGGATGACGATCTTCTGACGGTCACGCTGCGGCGCGGGCTTCAGGAGGACGGTGTGGCCGTCGACACCGTTCAAGAAGGTGAAGAAGCGCTTAACGCAGCGGCGACCACGGACTATGACGTCATCCTGCTCGACGTGATGCTGCCGGGAATCGATGGCATCGAGGTGAGCCGCCGGCTCCGCGACCATCGGGTACGGGTGCCGATCCTGATGCTGACAGCCAGGGACTCGGTGGACGACCGGGTCCTGGGGCTGGAGGCGGGCGCCGACGACTACATGGTCAAACCCTTCGCCTTGCGCGAGGTCATCGCGAGACTTCGCGCATTGACACGCCGGCACCTCCCGGATCGAACCTCGGTCCTCACGGCCGGACCCATCAGGCTCGACGTGGCGGCCCACGAGATCCGCGTCGGCACGACCCCGGTCGAGCTGACCGCCAAGGAGCACGCGATCCTGGAGTACCTTATGCTCAATCCCGGGTTGCTGCTGACCCGCGACCAGATCATCGAGCACGTCTGGGAACGCGACTTCGATGGCAGCTACAACCTGATCGAGGTCTATGTCGGACGGCTGCGTCGAAAGCTCACCAGGGCCGGGGCACGAGATCCGATCCTGACCGTCAGAGGAGCGGGGTATCGATTCGACCCGCCTCGCGCATGACACGTCATCTCCTCACCACCCGTGGCCGGCTGACGATTGCCGCCGCCGCCCTGCTGCTGGCCGTGCTGGCCGGCAGCGACATCGTGCTGTCACTGGCACTGGTCGTGATCGAGTCCCGGTCCCTCGAGGTGAAGCTCCGCGATCAGGTCGTCTCCGTCGCCGGTGGCCTCCGGCTGGTCGACGATCACATCGTCTACGAGCGCGGCGATCTTCCGGACGAGACATCGGACGGGACCGCCATCGATCTGGCGGTGACCGGCTCTCGCGGCCTGCTGCTGACCACCCGGGATGAACCGATCGATCCCGCGTCGCTGATGCGGGTAGCGCACCGGGTTGGGGTCACACGGAGGCCGGCGCTGATCGATATCGCGGGTCAAGACGGAGACGCTCGACGTCTCTATGCGGCCCCCGTCAGAGTCGGGAGCGACCGCGAGGTTGTGGTCGGGTCGACGCCGCTGGCCCCGATGTACGCCTCCCAGACGTGGAGTATCTCGTTGATCGCGGTGCTCTCCGCAGCAATCCTCGCTGCCGGGTCTGGGCTGACCTACTGGTTGGTGGGGCGCGCCTTGCGGCCCGTGAGCCGGATCGCCGAGCTGGCCGAGACGCTGAGCGATCGCGATCTGTTCCGGCGGGTCGACGTGGACGCACCCGATGATGAGTTGGGCCAGCTCGTGGCAACGTTCAACCGGATGCTGACCCGGCTGGAAGCGAGCTTTCAGTCTCTCCGCGACTTCACGTCCAACGCCTCCCACGAGCTGCGCGGCCCTCTCGCGGTGATGGCCGCCGAGGTCGAGCTGGGCCTGAACCGGCCCCGGTCGGAGATGGAGTACCGGCAGGCATTGGGGGTCCTTCAGGCAGAGATCGGCGGCATGACCCGACTGGTCGAGAAGCTCCTGCTGCTGACCAGGGCCGATGCCGGCACCTTGAAGGCGAATCGGTCGCGGGTCGACCTGGTCGACATCGTGCATGAGGTGGTTGCCCGGTGGAGGTCAGCTGCTCGCCGCAAAGCGGTGGAGCTCGAGCTGCAGGTGCCGGATGCAGGGACGGCCCTCGCCGACGAGGATCTGTTCAGGCGGGCACTCGACAACGTGATCGACAACGCCATCCGCTGCTCTGCCTCACCGGGGCGGGTGCGCGTTCACGTTCGGCATCGGGACGGGGCGTGGCTGATCCAGGTCATGGATCAAGGACCCGGCGTCCCCGAAGCGCTTCGCGACCATATCTTCGAGCGTTTTGGGAGCCTGGATGGCGTTCGCACCCGCGCCGGTGGCGGGCTCGGGCTCGGGCTCCCACTCAGCCGTGCCTTCATGCGAGCACAATCAGGCGACCTCCTGCTCGGGGCCGAGCAAGGCTGGAGCGCGGTCTTCGAACTCTACCTGCCGGACTGATCCCCGTTCCCATCCTCAATCTGGCCGACGCGCGGTTCGGCGGCGCGGGTTTCCGCGCGCAACCCGTGTCGGGCTCAAGCCTCGGCCGGAACAGGAGAATGTGGCGGCAAAACCCCCTCGCCGCACTCTTCAGGGGGAACGACGCGGCCACGCCGACGTGTCGCAGGCGTCCCGCGCCGTCGTACGTTGCCGGTAACCCGCGGGCCGAGCCCCTCCGCGTCCAATCCGACCCCGCAATTGGCCGGACTGGAGGCGGCGGCCTTCGGTTCGAGGGCTACCCGGCTGTCGTCGTCGCGCACGGCTGCGACAAGGCCGGGCCCGAACCCCACGGCGGACTCAAGTCGTTTGCGACGCGGCGGCGACTGGGCTGTCCGCCAGCCTCCCCCACTCCGCCCAGGACCCCTCGTAGACCCGCACCCCGTCCCGACCGAGGAGGTAAGAGAGGACGAACCAGGCAGTTGCGGCACGTCCCCCGATCGTGCAGTAGGTGATCAGATCGTCAGTCCGGTCTGAACCCACCGACGAGAAGATGCTCCTGAGTGCCGCGACATCGCGGAATGCGCCCCGCTCGTCATGCAGATCGTCGACGGGTTGACGGACTGCCGAAGGGACGTGCCCGGCTCGGCCGTTTGGCTCCTGGTCACCTGAGGGCCAGAAGCGCTCCCCGTCGTACTCGGCCTGCGAACGCACGTCCAGGATGAGCGAGCCGCGCCGGCCAATCGCGTCAAGCACCGCGGACCGGTCCGCACGAAGGCGCCCATCTTGATCGCCAATGTGATACCGGCCCGGTGCGAGGTTCGGTACGACAGTGCTCCAAGGGCGCCCTTCAGCCCGCCACGCATCGCGTGAGCAATTGAGGATGCGCGCGTCGCGATGCCCGATCACGTTCATGAGCCACAAACCAAGGGCGGGTGCGTAGCCGTAGAAGACCACGGTCGAGTCAGATCGGATCCCGGAGCGGACTACCAGGCGTTCGAGGGCGGCCGTGTCGATGAGGTGGTACTCAGCGTCTTTGAGATCGCGATACACATTCCAGAGCACTGCACCCGGCACATGGCCTTCGTTGTAGGCCTTGGGGCTTACATCTACCTCGATTACACACAGATCCGGATCCTCAAGGTGACCGGCCAGCCACTCGGCCTGTGCCAGGGTCTCAGGATGAGAGTATGCAGTCATCGGCTCCAGTCCTTTTGCGCAGGTCCGGCCGAGGGCCGGCTCTTCTGGTTGACGTGGAAGGGATTGAATGGGTTGCGGCGGGCGTTGGTCCGGGGATGCGTCGACTGCCATCGCTCAGCTCCTGTTTCAGGTCGTCCGCTCAGGACGAGGTGAAAGCGAGTCTGACGAGCCGTCCCTTCCGTCAGCCGGCGCGGACCCTTCGCGAAGGTTGCGAAAAGGTTGCGGGAAGGATGAGCCCCAAGGTTGCCGTGGCCCCGAGCCGGTGAGACCCGAAGGGTGGCAGACCCAACGGAGCAAGAGCGGCGGCGCCATCCTTTTGGTGCTCAATCCAATCGAGGTGACGCCGCCATGCTCAATGATGATGCCGTCTACCTCTCCGGCACCAAGGGCACCGTCTGGCACGACACCGCAATCGACGTCTACAGCGCCCACACCCGGGCCTTCCTGCGCTCTACCAGCCGCTATCCACGGCCTGGCGGGATCTCACCATCGCGGCGGCGCTGCAGGTTATGGGCGACCGAGAAGCCGTCGGTAGGCAGTCTGCAGCGGCTCCGAGGGCGAGACTCCCAGCTCATCGCGCAGCCGCTGCCGGACCGATTCGTAGACGATGAGCGCCTCAGCGACGTTTCCCTGCGCCTCGAGCGAGGCCATGAGCAGGCCGTGAGCGCTCTCGCGCAGCGGGGCGAGGCGCACCAATGCACGGGCCGAGCGCTCGGCTCCGGCCAGCTCCCCGCCGCCCAGCGCGATGCAAGCCTCTGCGTAGCGCTCGGTGGAACGGACCAGCACATCCTCCAGCCTCCGCCTCCACTCGTCTATCCACTCCGCCTCGTACTCGACCAGGAGCCTTCGTTTGGCGACGAGGTGCGCGGACAAACTCGCGCTCCATGCCCGCGGCCAAACGCGCTGTGCGCACGCCGACTCCGCCTCGTGGACTGCGGCTATGGCACGCTCAACGTCAACCTCGGCGTCCGGCGGCAACGTCAGCGTCAGCTCGCCTCGGCCTTCCAGGTAGCGGTTCCCAAGGGCGGCCCTGACTTTGGACAGCAGGGCGGCCAAGGCATCAGCCGGGTCGCGGGGCAGCTCTCTCGACCAGACGGCCTCGATGACCTCGGTGCGAGCGATCGGCCGGTCCCGATTCAGTGCCAGGTACGCGAAGAACAGCCGGCCCTGGCGCCCCGGGAGAGCGGCCTCCACCCGTCGTCCTTCCAGTTCGATCACGTACCGGTCGCACAGCTGGACGCGCGTTCGGGCCATTTCGAACCGACGATAATGGCCCGCACTCCCGTCCATCAAGGCCCAAGATTCGGCTCAGGAGGACATTGAGTTGGCAACACAGGTGAAGTGCGAGTGCGGATACGTGGCGAGGGGCACCACGGACGATGAGGTGCTCAGTTTGATTCGCGCTCACATTCGCGCGGACCACCCACAGCTCCTCGAAAGCATCAGCGATGATCAGATCCGGGGATGGATCGAGGTCGTGACGTAGCCCACCGAACGGGGACGTACCTCCGCCTGCTCGCTCCAACCGGCCGATCGCGATCAGGAGGCGCCTCGCGGCGTGTCCCCAACGGGACAACCGCGATCGGGACCGCGTCCCAAAAGCAGGCGCTTCCGCGCACGCGCCAGAGGGGGGTCGTTGACGGGAGATGGCCGCCAAGGCCCCCTGCTCGTCTTTCAACAATGGATGCGCAGGGAATGCCGGCCTAACGGGTGGGGCCACCTTCCATGGTGACGGCCATACGAGAAGCCCCCTCAAGGCTGGAGGTTCGCGCATGATCTCTCGCTTGGCGAAGCGGGCGATAGGGCGGCTCGCCCCGACGCTGATACCTTCGCAACGTGGGGCTCAGAAGTAGAGTCCGACAGCCAACACGTTGATCGCGTACGAGGAGGCCAGCCACGTTGCAACGACCTCAAAACGTAGGGCCCACTCCACCCCCCGCGGACCCGTCAAAACCAGGGGAGACGGGAATGCCAGGTGCGCGGTGGCGCCCAGCGCGAGGTTGATCTGATAGACGTCCGATAACAGATCTCCCGGCTGCGCCGGAGTAGCGGGCGTGGCGGTTTCGAGTTGGATGACCATCGACCCCGGCGGATCAGGGATCGACCGATCCGAGACCGTGAGGCTGCTTACCGCGAGCGCAAGCCCCGCGGGGACCTGAATGAGCTGGGCATATCCCGCGCTTGGGTCCTGGGTCAGGTATCCCCAGCCATGCACGGGAGTGGCATCCGCCGGCGCCGTCCAGGTCGCAGTCACCTCGCTACATGTTGCCTCATCCCCGGGTCATGCGCCCCACCATCTCGGCAAACTTCGCCGGCGGCGCTGGAAGGTTCACGGCGGAGTCAGGGTACCCGAGCGGTGGCCCCACGCCGATCCGATCGGTGGCGACGTGGGCGGATCCCCTCACCGCCACCCGGGCTTACGCGCGCACCTGGCCCGCCCTTGCATTCGACGTGAGACGCGCGGTGGTACCGGTGCTGCGGGCGGCGAGCAGCACCGGTGAAACCGCTCCTTGGCCCCCGACCCCGGTCAGCTCGCCGCGATGGTCACCACCATCCGAGCCTGCTGGCCTGAGTTGTTGATCATCACGTTGATCACATCCTCGTTGCTGTTCGAGTCCAGGTACCAGTTGAGGTCGGCCTCCTTGAACGCGGCGGTGCCGATGATGGCCGAGTTCGACTCGTCAGTCACCTTGATGTCGAACGTCGAGACCAGGAAAAAGCAGCCGCCGGTGGCGTTGACCTCGATGTACTGGCCGCCCCCCGCCGGCAGCGACCCGGATGGGCTGACCAACGCGTTGTTGAACATCGACAGCCGCGAACCCTGGTCGCCGTTGTCGTACATGCAGCTGACGTTGGTCACGAACAAGCGAACCGCCCCTGATCGGTTGTTGGTCACCGTGAGAAACGCACCGTAGCCCATGTCATCGTTCTCCTTCGGTCACGCGGGCTCGATGACCACGAGGATGCCGTAGAAGTAGGCATCTTCAGTCTTGCCGCTCAACTTGGTGGTCGAGATCGTGGACTTGTACTTGCCCACCGTCGCCCCGACCGTGAGGCGTCCGTCGGGGTTGCTGTGCCGGGTATAAAGGTCACCCGCATCGCCGGTGAGCTGTCCCGTCCAGATCGTGTTGTCGCCCGCCCAGGGTATGCTCACGACCGTCGCCAGTTCCTGATCTGCGTCGGCCGGTTTCAGCCCGAGGACCCAGCCGATGGAACCGTAGTCGTTGGAGTTGATGAACTGCATGCGGGCCTCGTAGGAGCACTTGACCGTGGTCCGGTCACCCCAGGAGTCCACGTTGTAGTCCATCTTCGGGATCTTGTTGTTGCTGTCCTGCGATGGCAACACGGAGGCCTTGCCCCACACCTGGTCCTTTATCGACCAGGTGAAGTCGGTGTTGGTCAGGTTGTTGATCATCACCGAGGTGACCATCTTGTGACCCAGGAAGCTGACGATGAGAGGTATCGCCGCGAGCACCCCGAGGCCCCCCACCTCGGCGACGACTGAGCCCCAATCAATGGCGAGGAACTCGGCTCCCTCCCCGGCCAGCTCGCCGCCGATGTCTCCGATGTCACCTTCGGCCTCACTGATCGGATCTTCCGCCTCTTCGGCCGGATCGATGTCGGGGTCCTCGACCTCCGCGCTCGACTTCATCTTCTCGGCCAGCTTGTTGAAGAGGACCTTCATGTTTCCGTAGGCGGGCTTGATCAGATCCTTGAAGAGCTTGCTGCCGATGACGATCCCGGGCGGCAACCCGGCCAGGCTCAGCCCGAAGCTGATGTCGGAGGAGATCGACGTTGTGGTGTTGTGCGTCTGAAAGGTCGCGATCCCGACGACGGGCGGGTCGTCGCCCTCTTTGAAGACATGGCCCTCGGCGCCGTTGACGGGCGGACGGTAGAAGGCGCCCATCCGCACATCGAGGTTGCCGCTCGACGACATCTGGATGGGGTTGCCCTGGGGGTCGACGCCGTCGGCCCACGGGTCTTCCTTGCGGCCCAGCACTTGCGTCAGCCAGCTCCAGTACTCGGCCGTCTGGTTGACCGCATCGAAGTAGTGCTGAGTCGCGTCCCCACCCGCCTTGGCCGCTGACACGGCGCTCACGAACTTGTCGTCGTGGATGTTCGGCGGGGTGCTGCCCTTGGTAATCGGTTGAAGCGCGATCTTTACCGTGTTCTGGGGTGTCGGATCACCGGCCATGGGTCCCTTCCTCCTGATGTGTTGCGGTGGTTGACGTGGTCGGGCGATTCAGTGAGGCTGAACGACCACGGCCGAGCAGTAGAAATAGGCATCGTCTTCGGTCTTGCCCGAGATGCGGTTCAACGACACCGTCACGTCGTAGCCACCGCCGAATTGGGCGGTGGTCCGCAGGGGTGGTGAGGCTGAGTTTCTGTGCTCGTTATAAAGCCGATCCGGCGCCTCGTTGGACGCTCCGACCCAGATCACGTTGTCACCAGCCCACGGAACACTTATGACGACCTGCGCGGGGGGCGTTCCGTCACCCAGGTCGAGCGTGAGGACGTAGCCGATGGATCCCCACTGGGAGGTGTTGAGGAACAGCTGGTGGAGCTCGCCGGCGAGCGTCAGAGTGCTGCCCGCCTTCAGGGGATCGGGCTGTTCGCTGGTGGCGGGGACCGGCGTATCGGGGAGCGTGAGCACCGAGCGGCCCCACTCGATGTAGGTCTTCCAGGTGAGCGGCCGCGAGGTCCGGTTGATGACCTCCACCGAGTGCTGCATCTGATGACCCAGGAACTCGATGAGGAGCGGTATCGCCATCAGGGCCCCGACCCCCACAGCCTCCCCGATGATCTCGCCCCAGGTCACGGCTACGAAGTCGTACCCGTACTCGACCAGCATCGCCCCGCCGGCCACCGCCTTTCCGCTGGCCCAGAAAATCGCCTGCTGAGCCAGGGTTTCGGCCACCACGTCCGGCGACTCGGCGCGGCATGCGTCGGCAAGCGTGGACGCCAGCTTGCCGAGCATGGCCTCGACGCTCACGTATAGCGGCGGCAGGAGGGCTGCGAACGCCTTCTCGTCGACCGTGACGTTCTGGGGGTTGGTCTTGACGACCACGTCCCCAGTCAACACGCGGCTGATTCCCGAGCCTTTGACCTCGCGCGTGGTGATGGTGAGCACCCCCACCTTGCCGGTCGCCGCCGCCGTCGTGAAGACCGCCTGCAGGCGCAGCTCGACGTTGCCACTGCTGGCCATCACGACGGGCCGGCCCTGTGGATCCTTGCCGTCCGCGAAGCCGAGGGTTTGGGCGGCGAGCAGGGTCCAGAAGTCGGCCGTCTGGTTCAGGGAGTCGAAGAAGCTCTGGGTCTTGTCGCCTCCCGCCGTGGCATCCCCGATGGCGCTTTTCAGGGCCTCGTCGACGACCAGGGGATACCCGGAGGCAAGACTCTTGACGTCAAGGGTCAGTGTCTTCGTGGGGTCCGGGTCGCTCACGAAAGCGAGCGTGCGAGCTGGGTTCAGTTGGCTCACGCAGTACCTCCAGGCTTGGGCCGTGTGGGGGCGGTCAGAGCGGCGCGACTCTGAGGACGCAGTGATAGACGTCGCCCTGACCCGAGAGCGCGTCGATCGCGAGCACGGTGGAAAGGTGCATGTTGCCGTGCTGGTAGCGAAGCTTTGGCACCGGCTTGGACGAGTAGGCCTGCTCCCAGTCGAAGTTGGGCCCGGCGTCGCCGACCCAGAGCGCGTTGTCGGCCCCCCATGGTATGGAGATGAGTACCGCCAGGTCGGAGGCCGGTAGGTCCGCGGGTGAGATGCGGAGCGCGATCCCGGTGCCTTCGTAGCCACTCTTGTTCATGGCCGAGAAGTTCGCCTGGTAGATGACTGGCAGGTCCGTTTGATCACCCCAGGCGTCGGTCGCCTTCCCCATGCGGGGGAGCAGGTTCGACGCCGGTTGCGCCGTCATCGATCCGTTCTCCTGGTAGGTCAGGGACCACGTGAGGTCGTGGTCGGTCTGGTTGTCGATCTCCAGGTGAAGCTCGAACTGCTTGGAGAGCGCTTCGATCAGGATCGGTATCGCGATCAGCACCCCGAGCACGGCCAGCGGCGGCGCGGCGGCGGCGAGGTCGATGGCGACCTCGGCGACGACCGCCTCCTCGACGACCACCTCGGCGGTTTCAGCTCCGACCTCCTCGGCGGCGTCTGCCGCCGCGGAGGCGATGTCCTCGCCGAGCCCGTCGATGCCCTCGCCGACATCGATTGCCAACCACCGCTCGACGCTCGTCTGGACGAACCGGGTGAGCTGGTTCAGCAGGGGTCGGAACAGCGCCTCGATCAGCTTGTCGCCGACGGCGATCCCGGCCGGGATCTCGGCCAGCGACACACCGAACGACACGATCTTCGAGAGCTCTCGCGGCGCCGGCAGCGAGAGCCTGATGGTGGCGACGCCGCGCACTGGAATGTCCGCTCCGGGCAGCTGCCGTGTTTGGAGGCCGGAGTGGAGGGCAACGCCGACCTGCATGGTGGCGTTCGCGTCTGAGGCGACCGCGCGCGCGGTCCCGCCGCCTGTGTTCTCGATCGAGAACGCGGCGTCGCCTTTCTTCTTCAAGGTGGTCGCCAGCGACGAGAACTGGGCCAGGCGCGACAGATAGGTTCGCGTGCCGGCCCCGCCGCTGACGGCCTGGTCGAACAACAGCTTGTAGGAGTCGTCTGCTTCGACGGGAAACCCGTCGCCGCTGAGTGGGACGAGGCTGAAGGGGAGCTGAGGCATCTTGTCGTCGCCCGGCATTGCCGTGCCCCTCAGCTCAGCCGAACAGGTCGGCGTGCGCCGACCAATGAACGCACAGCTGTTCGCACTTGCGCTATCCCTCATCCGAAACCGCAGCCACCGAGGACAGGGCGACGTTGCCCCGTGCAGGGGGATCATACCTCCGCCGTCCGGAGAAAAAAGTCCCAGGTCGAATTCGTGGAGCGTCCGCCTGTGAAAGGTCGCTCGCGCCGGTCCTCGTCTGGACGAGGTGCCTCTCGCCCTCGAGCCGAAGGCTCAATGCCGGACCAACTGCCGGCTCGTTACCGCCTGGCCGGACCTCCGCCCAGCTGCGGCATGAGCGCGTAGGCGAAACCGTAACCGTTCTCCTCGGCGATGCGGTCGTGTACGACGCGGGTGCAGAACGCTATCTCACACCTCACGGCTCTGCCCGTCGGGGCAATCTCCCCGCTCCCGTTCGGGAGGGCATCTTCAGCACGCCGGTGTGGGTGCCGGTGAAGATGGCCTCGTAGTTGTACCACTCCCCCTCCTGCGCCTCGCCCTTTCCGACCTCGATCTTTCCGTCCCTGAACGCCTCGTGCAGGGTGTCATAGTCCGCCGCCCACTGCGCCGGACCACGCTGCAGACCGTCGATCACGACGTCCGGGTCGCACACCGCCATGTATGTGTCGCGGTCAGCCTGGTTCCAGGCTGTGAGCATCTTGTTCACGACCTCTCTCGGCGTCATGTGAACATCTCCTGTCGTTCTGAGACAGCCCGATTGAGAACACGCGGGACGGTACGCGCAGCGGCGCCCCTTGTCATCGGTGAAATCCCCAGGTTGCACCCCGCCGAATGGCCGCGCTTCGCGGCGCCGGCGTCCTCGCGCGCGCACGTAAACGCGCGACCCGGATATCGCGGCAGCGCCGATCGTGGAGGAGCTACTCGTGGGACGACATCAGGAGGGTCGGTGTGAGGCGGGGTGCGCGGGTTGGTGCCCTCGCGACCTCGTCGGCGTGACGTCGGAAAGGCCCGAACGCTCGGTCCGCCGCGCGAGCTGGTGGGGAGGCAGACGGACGAGAGCCAGTGCCAGTTGGGTTCGCGAGCTCACCCCGAGCTTCCCGAACACATTGCCCAGGTGGTATTCGACAGTCTTCTGACTGATGAAGAGCTGTGCTGCGATGTCACGGTTGGATCTGCCTTCCGTCACCACAAAAGCGACCTCGAGCTCGCGCCTGGTCAGCTTCCCGTAGATGCTCGCATCGGCTGGGGCCGAAGCCACGATCCTCGCGTCGCTCGACCCCCGCCACCGCCGCACTTGCTGACCAGCTGCATTGATCGCTGTCTCCTCTGCCCTCGAAAAGTCTCGCCTCGAACTCGCGCACGACCTCGCCGGAAAGCCGCACGAAGAGGTGCCACGAGTGTCGCGATTGGCGCTGATGTGCGTCATCGGTAGGGATGTCGGATCTTTTGGGGAAAGAGGTCGGAGAATTCGCCCCTTCGAGATGCCGGCTCGGGGCGTCCAGGTCATCGCGAAGCCGGCTCACGGACTCGTTAGTGCATCCCGAGCGCACGACCCGCGATCACGAAACGTCTCGCTCATCCTCCTGGTCGATGCCCGCGCACGCGATGGGCACCAGGTCGAGCAGCAGCCGCACCCCCGGACCTCTACCGACGTACAACGGAAGCGTCATGACCTGGAATCCTCTGCGCACCCACTCGGGAGCCAACCGGCGCGCCATCTCCCTCCCGGTCGGGGGCATCGGCACCGGCACCGTCGGCTTCGGCGGTCGCGGCCAGCTCCGCGACTGGGAGCTCGAGAACCACCCCGCCAAGGGCCTTCGCTGCGACGGCACCTTCTTGGCGTGCCGGGTGCAGGAGGACGGCCGACCTCCCGACGCGTTCCTTTTGGAGGGCGAGCTTTTCGACGACGAGATCGAGGGGGCGCTCGGCTCGCCGGTACCGGTCAGCGGGCTGAAGCGGCTGGAGGAAGCCTGCTTCGAGGCCACCTATCCGTTCGGCCGGGTGCGGCTGCGCGACCGTCACGTCCCGTTGCTCTGCTCCGTCGAAGCCTGGAACCCGCTGGTGCCGGGCGATGCGGAGGCGAGCGGGCTGCCGATCGCGGCGCTCGACATCACGCTCACGTCGACCTCGGCCCGTCCGATCGACGCCAGCATCATGCTCTCGTTCGAGGCCCTCGTCGGCCACCGCCTGCGCGAACGACGCGACGGCGGCGGGAGCCTGCCCTTCATCGAGGCCACCACTGGAGAGGAGATGGCGACGCTGCTCGCCGGCGACCGTGGCCTCGATGAGCGTGACGAGGAGTGGGGAACGCTGGCCGCCGCGGTGCTCGGGCCCCAGACGTACAGCGGCAAGCAGTGGCGCATCGGGCGGTGGAATCAGGGCCTGACCGCGATGTGGGAGACGTTCCTCGCCCGGGGTGAGCCGGGGGATGGCCTTTTTCATTCCGCCCCCGGCGAAGCGCTGAGCGGTTGCCTCGGCGCCCACCGGCAACTGACGCCGTTGAGTTCCGCGACGGTACGCTTCGTCGTCGGCTGGCACTTCCCCAACCGTCGGGCGTGGATCTGGGGTGGCCCGGGACCTCGCGGCGGGAGCGGGCCCGAGGTGGTCGGGAACCACTACTGCGTCTCGCGGCGCGACGCGCTCGACGCGGTGCGGCAGGCGATCCCCCGGCTCCTCGACTTGCGCGCCCGGACCGAGGCGTTTGTGGCCACCGTCACCGGCAGCGACCTCGCCGCCGCCGTCAAGGAGGCGGCGCTCAGCAACCTCAGCACGCTCCGAACGCAAACGTTCTTCCGCACTGCCGACGGCCGGCCGTACGGCTGGGAGGGCTGCCTCGACGACGCCGGGTCGTGCCTCGGCTCCTGCACCCATGTCTGGAACTACGAGTACGCGACCGCGTACCTCTTTCCCGACCTGGCGCGGGAGATGCGCCGCATCGAGTTCCAGTTCAGCACCTCGGACGCGGGCGCCATGAGCTTCCGGACGCTGCTGCCGCTGGAGGAGCGGGCGCAGGCTTTTGGGCTCGCCGCCGCCGACGGGCAGTTCGGGCGCCTGATCAGCCTCTACCGCGAGTGGCGCAGCTCTGGAGACGACGGCTTCCTGCGCGACCTGTGGCCGGCCGCCCGGCGCGCGCTGGCGTTCGCGTGGCTGCCCGGCAGCTGGGACGCCGACCAGGATGGCGTCGCCGAGGGCTGCCTCCACAACACGATGGATGTCGAGTACTACGGTCCGACCCCGATCATTCAGAGCTGGTACCTGGGCGCGCTCGGCGCCATGGCGGAGATGGCACGTCGGTGCGGCGACGGTCCGTTCGCCGAAACCTGCGAGCGCCTGCAGAGGAGAGGCGCGACCTGGACCGACGCGCACCTCTTCAATGGCCGCTACTACGTTCAGGAGATCCGCCCGCCACGTGATTTCGCATCCCTTCGACCGGAGGTCCGGCACCCCTCGATGGGCGCGGAACAGCTGCACGATCCCGAGTTCCAGATCGGGAACGGCTGCCAGATAGATCAGCTGGTCGGCGACGCGGCGGCCCGCCTGGCCGGGCTGCCGTCGGTCTTCGATCCGGTGCACGTCACGAGCGCGCTCCGTGCGGTTCACGAAGAGAACTACGTCGCCCGGGCCGGCTGGTGGAGCAACCCGATGCGGACGTTCTTCACCAATCGGGATGAGGGCCACGTCGTTTGCTCCTATCCAGAAGGCCTTCCGGCGCACCCGATGCCCTACTGGTCGGAGGTGATGACCGGATTCGAGTACAGCTACGCCCTGAGCCTGATTCAGGATGGGCAGCGGGAATTCGCCGAGTGGGTTGTCTCCACCATCCGAAACCGCTACGACGGCCGTACGCGCAGCCCGTTCGACGAGGCGGAGTGCGGTCACCACTACGCTCGGGCGATGGCGAGCTGGGGTCTGGTCCCCGCGATCATCGGGTTCGACTACGACGGCCGGACCGGCACTCTCAAGCTGGCCGCCGACGCCCCGCGCGGTCGGTGGCCATGGGCGGTCAACGGGGCCTGGGGAGCGGTTGAGGTCGGCGAGGACATCCGTTTCGCGGTGCACGGAGGAAGCCTCGAGGTCTCGTCGCTGCGACGGGGGGATCGAGAGCTCCGCCTCAGCGCGATCGGGCCACTCGGCGCCGGGGCCGCGGTCACGGCTTCCTGATGCCGGAGGCTGCGCGCGCCGGCAACAACCGAGATCGGGCCCAAACCGTCCGGGATCCGCCTACGGTTCCCCTCAGATGCCTGACCAGGACCATATGAGGAGCCGGCTGGTCGCATTCGCATTGGGCGTGCTCTGCGCCCTCGTGGTGCTCTTGATCTGGGCTCTGCACCGTCGGTGAGCGATTGACGCCTCCCAGACCAGGCCTGAGTGGAGGGCTGCTCGGCCGGAGCGGCGCATCAGAGGCGACTCCGGTCGGTAAAGAGTGCCGACCCGGCCCTGTACCCAAACCCCGAGCACCATGCCACGGTCCATATTCGGCCAGACAAGGGCTTGCCGTTCAAAGGCTCTGGCAAGCCGCCGGATGGTGCTCGTTCGTGACGTATACGTCGCGGGACATGAAACCCCTCAACCGGGCGTCCCTGTCGGACCTCCGGTCGGTGCTCCCACCGCATGGGCACATGGTTCGAAGAGCGACACGGTCTTCTTCACCTCGACCGGCCGGTCCCTGTCCCGGCTCGAGACGGCACCCCAAGTCTGTGAGCAAAGGGGGTAGGGACCCAGTCGACAGGGCGGGAGTGCCGAGCGTGCACCGGCGGCCCCGAGGCGCTACGGCAGCGTGCTGATGAAGCTCCACATGATGGGGCCCGGCAGCGCCTCGTCGCCCCCGCCCGGCCAGGCGTGTCCCTCCCCCTGGTAGCTGGCGAGAATCACGGTGGTGCCCTCGGAGCACCCGCCGTACGTGGTGATCTGGGGGCTGGCGTCGTTGGTCGCCGGAGTTGGCGAGCACCCGTCGCCCTGGGCCCACGCCGCGACCTCGGGCGTCACCTCCGAGTAGGGCACCTGTGGGTCGTCGGTCCCCGCCATCTGCAGCAACGACATCGTCGGTTGAGCGTTCGCGCATGGCGTCACCGGGACCGCGGCGACGATCACGAGCCCGCTGAACAGCTGCGGCGCGTCGCAGGCGAGATCCCAGGCCATCTTGCCGCCGTCGGAGAAGCCCGCCAGGTAGACCCGCTTGGGGTCGGCGTTCGGTAGCTCGGCGGCCTGTTGGAGAACGGTGCTGAGAAACGTGACGTCGTCGACATTCGAAGTCGGGTCGTCCGGCCCGGTGTCCCAAACCTCATCTTCGGCGACCGGATAGACCAGGATCACCTGGCCTGCCAGCACGTATGGCTCCAGCCCGTCGCGCTCTTCCTCGACCTGGATCGTCGCGTTGAGGCCGTGCAGGAAGACGACCACGGGAAGTGCCTGCGACACGGGATCGCTCGGCGACAGAACGTTGTACGTCCGCTGCAGACCTCCCGAGGTCACGTTTACGGTCTGCGAGTCGATCGCGGGCGTCGGGGACGGCACCGTCGAAGGGGTGGGCGCCGGCGATGGCGCGCTCGACGGGGTGGGCCGCGCCGATGGCGACGGTGAGTTCGATCGCTTTCGGGGTCGCGGGACCCCGGTGACGCTCGCCACCCGGGAGTTGAGCAGGGCTTGCCGAGCGGCGAACCCCATGGTGAACAGGCTTGCGACGATGAGCACGGCCACGAGAAGCACGCCCAGAACGCCGGCCGGACGAACGTTGAGCGGGCTGCGGCGAAGGAGTTCCACCGTGATCCCGACGACCGCCAGTACGACCACCGTGCCCACGGACACCGCGACCGCGACCTCGATGCCTTCACGGTATGTGCTCAGCGCCTGGAGCAGACCCACCGAGCTCATGTGGGCGGCCACCGGTGGCAGGGAGCGGTAACGCTGCCGCACACCTCCGACCGGACTCCGGAGGTGACGGCACGGCCACCCGTCCGGGGGGTGACGATCAGCGAACGGCCGTACAGGTCCACCCGGCGCCGACTGGAAACCGCGCGCTCGGGAGCCAAGCGCATCAAAGCCACCTCTCGAAGCAGAGGCCGCCCGCGCCGGCGGCCGAAAGCGGGTTCTCCAGTGTGTTCCTCTCACGGGCCCGCCACCCCTGACAGGTCTCGCGCGGGAGGGGGATATTGAGTATCTGGACGGGTACTGTTTCGCCCTCCTTTGGGAGGAGCGAGTGTGTCCTTACGGGAGCCTACGCCGGAGGTCTGAGGACACCCGGTTTCAGGTTCACCCAAGGCCCTGCGACCGCTGAAGCCCGTCGCCGAACGCGGGCCCGCCGAACCTCTTCGCGGGGACGGCGATCGTCGCACCGAAAGGACCGGGTCGCCAGGACCGGACCGGCGGCCAACGGGCACCTTGCTCTTCCTACCCGCCTGGGGTATGTTCGGCCCGATTCCGTCGGCTGAGGGCCTCTGCCGGACCGGCAGAGTGTGACGAGGGGTTGCTGTGAAGAACCGGCTCTGGAGAGTCCTTGTCGTCGTGGTCGCTCTGGCGACGGCCGCCGTCGGAGGCACGGGGTCGCTGGCTGCGGCGACGTCGGCCCCCGCCGCCCACTCTGGGAGGAATCTGCCTCCGGGCGCGGTCGTGGTGAGCGCCACCCCAACGTCGTTCGGGCGCGTGCTCGTTGCAGGCGACGGCCATGCGCTGTACAGCTTCAGCGGGGACGCGTTCCCGTTCTCGCCCACGGGTCCGGTGCAGCTGCCGTGTACGGCTCTCAACAAGTCCGCGACGGGGACTCCCTGCACGGTCCCGTGGCCCCCGCTCCTCGCCACCGGACCTTTGGTGGCCGAGGACGGCGTGCACCAGGCCGGGCTGGGGACGGTCACCCGCAACGGGGTCGACCAGGTCACGTATTTCGGCCAGCCGCTCTACGAATTCGTGGGCGACACCGCGGCGGGTCAGGTGAACGGCGCGAACGTTGCCGCATTCGACGGGATCTTCTGGCTGATGTCTGCGGACGGCCGCCCCGCTCCCGGCGTGGCCACGGTCGAGACGCAGGTCTCTCCGAACGGGATCGTGCTCTCGACCCCGACCGCACACGGGACCGAGCGCAGCTTGTACGAACTGACCTACGACCAGCCGGACCAGACGACCTGCCTCTCGACGACCGGATGCACCGCAGTGTGGCCTCCGCTGCTGACGGATGGGGCGCCGGTCGCCGGCGCCGGCGTCGAGCGTTCGATGCTGGGTGTCACGCGTAGGCCTGACGGAAGCCTGCAGGTCACCTACGACGGCCACCCCGTCTACCTGTTCGCGTTCGATCTGGGGCCCGGGGCACCGGCCGGGCTCACCAACGGCGAAGACTTCGCGGACGCGATGGCTGACGGCGTCTGGTACACGGTCTCCCCCTCAGGTGCGCCCGACCCGGGAACCGCCACCGTGACTTCCGAGCCCTCCGCCAGTGGGCAGATCCTGTCCGTGATCTCCGGATTCACGAATGCGGATGTGACCCTCTACGTGTTCAGCGCCGACACCACGACGACCAGCGGTTGCACGGGGGACTGCGCGCGATTCTGGCCGCCGCTCCTGACCACGACCAGCCCGGTCGCGTCCGGGGCCCTGAGTGCCGCCGGGCTGGGAGTCATTCAGCGGTCGGACGGCACCTTCCAGGTCACGTTTGACGGCCACCCCCTGTACTTCTTCAGCCATGACCTGACCAATGGCACCTCGGGTGCCGGCGTGACCGCCTTCGGAGGCACCTTCCAGGTCATAGGGAGCGACGGCACCGTCGGCTGATCTGTTCGTCGCGATCACCTGGTGGCCGCGGGCAGCAGGTCCGGTTCCTCGACCGGGCCACCGCCCGTGGCCAGAGCCGGGGATCAGTGCTGGACGAGGTGACGGACCGGCAAGAGGAGCCGGCTCCATGCGAGCGCGAGGAGCCCCGCCCGAAGCGCCTGACCACCGCGCCCGAGGTCTGCCGAACCGGGTCCTGCTCCCACTCAGGCGGAGACGCCGGTGCGGCCGGGCAGGGGTCTGCTGTAGACCTGCTGCTCGAAGGCCGCGGCCGCGCGCAGGATCGTGCCCTCCTCCCCCCTCCGGCCCACCAGCATCATCCCGACCGGCAAGCCGTCAACGGTGGCGCAGGGGACGTTCATTGCCGGATGCCCGGTCACGTCGAAGGGGCAGGTGTTGGGGATCATCTCGAGAGCCCGGGCGACGTACTCCTCGCGGCTCGCGTCGGGGCTCGGGATCGGGGTCGCTTTCAGCGGGAGCGTGGGCAGCACCAGCAGGTCCACCTCGGTGAGCGCCTGGTCGTACGCGGCCGCCAGGTCGCGCCCCAGGTTCTGAGCCTTGGCGTAGTAACGGCCGTGGTAGTAGTCCTGCATGTACTGCCCGGCGAGCACCACCAGTTTCACGGTCTCCGAAAGGTCGTTGGCGCGGGTGATCCGGCCGCGGGCGTACGCATCCAGGAGGCTCGTCGTGTAGTGACCCTTCCAGTTGGTGCCCATGCTGTTGCCGGCGACCATGAGCATCGTCGCGCCTTCGACGGAGATGCCGTTCCAGATGTGAATGCCGTCCCGGTGCCAGGGCACGGACAGTGTGCGCACCTCGGCGCCGAGAGCCGAGTACCTGTGCGCTGCCTCGCGCACCGCGTCGTCCACATCCTTCTCGGACAGCCCTGGCCAGCCGAAGCCCTCGCTCACCACCCCGATCCGGAGGCCGGTGACCTCTCCGCTGAGTAGGGTCGAGTACGGCTGTGGCGCCGGCGCTCCGCCCTGGCGGGGATCCAGCCCGTCCGGGCCGGCGATCGCTTCCAGCAGCTTGGCCACGTCCTCCACGGTTCCGCCCATGGGGCCGGTGTGATCGAGGGTCAGCTCGATCGGAAAGATGCCCGTGTAGGGCACCAGGCCGTAGGTTGGCTTGAGCCCGTACACGCCGCACCAGCAGCTGGGAATCCTGATCGAGCCACCCTGGTCGCCCCCGATCGCCATGTCGACTTCGCCTGCCGCCACCAGCGCCGCGCTGCCACTGGACGAGCCTCCGGCACTGCGGCTCGGGTTGTGAGGATTGTGGACGGGGCCTGAGTCGGACGTGTGGCTGCCGCCCGAAAAGCAAAGGTTCTCGCAGACGGCCTTGCCCAGGATCCTCCCGCCGGAATCGAGGATCCGGGTGACGATGGTGGCGTCGATCTCAGGGGTATAGCCTTCGAGGACGCCGGCGCCGTTCATCATCGGTACGCCCGCCACGCAGACGTTGTCCTTGATCGCGACGGTCTTGCCAGAGAGCACGCCGGAGGAGGCGCCTTCGATCTCGCTCCGCCAGTACCAGGCGCCGAGGGGATTGTCCTCTGGCTGCGGCCGACGCCCTGGGCGGCGGCTGTATTTCACCGGTGGGGCCGGCGGGGTCAGCTCGTCGATCCGGGCGTAGGAGGCGAGCACACCTGCCATCAGCCCGCGGAAGGACTCGAGATCGTCCACGGAGAGGTTCAGGTTGTACCTGTCCGCGATGTCATCCAACTGGTCAAGCGTGGGCCGTTTCGCGGCCATCCCTGCTCCTCCTCGTGTATGCCCTGCGCTCGTCCATTCAGCTCGTGCGCCGGGCAATCCACGCTGGACTGGGCCACGCACCGCATGAGAGACCCACAAAGCGACAGCCGGTCGGCGCCATTGTCGCAGGGTGGTCTTCGAACCGCAATCTCGCCCCGTGGAGGAGCCCTGGCCCCCTCCTGGCGGGATCGGTGGGTCCGTTGCCCGCAGGCGACGGCCCGCGACTCGTCTGACTCCCGGCGCGAGGCTATGCTCGTTATCGCCTCGGGGCCGGGGCGGATGAAAGGGCCGCTGAGGGTCGAGTCGCAAGGAGGATGGAGCGTGACCTACCTGTCGGGGAGTCGAGGGAGCTGGACGTGAGCGGCCGTCTCCATCCGGACCAGGTCAACGGAGAGCATCTCCGCGATCGGCGGCGCGTGAGTCCGTGCGCGCGAACACTCCTCCAGGTGGTCGCCGCCCATCGTCGGGAGGGCTGCGAGTGATGCCTCTCGACGAAGGCTTCATCGGCAAGCACGGCCTTTACACAGCCGAGCAGCAGGCGGCCGCGGAGGCGCTGTCGGCCCGCGTCGAGCGCGACGGCCTGCGCACCATCCGCGTGATCTGGGTCGACCAACACGGCGCTCCACGGGCGAAGTTCGTCTCGCCCCAGACCTTCGCGTCGACGCTTCGTGAGGGCCTCGATTTCTCGGGGGCCCCGGTCAGCCTGGACACTGCCAACTCGGTCTTCGCTCTCGCGTTCTCCGAGGGCGGCGGCGTCGACGTCGACGAGATGTCTGGATTCACGGACATGGTGCTGGTGCCCGACCCGCGGACGTTTCGCGTCCTTCCGTGGGCCGACCGGACCGGCTGGGTCGTCTGTGATGCGTATTTCGCGAACGGGAAGCGGCATCCGCTCGACAGCCGCGGCATCCTGCGCCGGCAGCTGAGTGCCGCAGCAGAGCTCGGCTACGACTATGTCGCCGGGCTCGAGCTGGAGTTCTTCTTGTTCCGCCGGAGCCCCGACCCGATCGATCCGCGCGATATCGGCTTCCCGACCGCCGCTCCGCAGGTCGGTCCCGTCAACCCGGGCTACCAGTTCCTCTCCGAGGTGCGTTTGGCCGCGCTCTCCGACCTGCTGACGCCTCTCCGCGATGCGCTGTACGGCGTGGGGCTTCCCCCCAGCGCCTTCGAGCACGAGTGGGGCCCCGGACAGATCGAGGTCACGTTCTCGCCACTCCGCGGCCTCGAAGCCGCGGACGCGGCGGTTCTCTTTCGAAGCACCGTGAAGCAGGTGGCGCAGGACCACGGGCTCCTGGCGACATTCATGAGCTGGCCCGCATTGCCCAATCTGCCCTCCAGCGGGTGGCACCTGCACCAGTCGCTGACCAGCGGCGAGGGCGGACCCAACGCGTTCAGCGGCGAGAGTGAACGCCTGTCCCCGCTGGGACGACAGTTCGCCGCCGGCATCCTGGCTCACGCGCGGCCGATGACCGTCTTCTCCACCCCCACCGTGACCGGGTTCAAGCGCTTCCGGCCGTATTCGTTCGCGCCTGACAACGTGAACTGGGCCGTAGACAACCGGGGTGCCATGCTTCGTGTCCAGGGCGCCCCCGGCAGCCCGGCCACGCGCCTAGAAAACCGCCTGGGCGAGCCCTCCGCGAATCCCTATCTCTACCTGGCGTCGAACGTCGCGGCAGGGCTGGACGGGATCCGGCGGGGGCTGGAACCACCGCCCCTGGCCGGTCCCGACCCGTACGCGGCAGGAGGTGAAAGGCTGCCCCGGACCCTCGGCGAGGCGGTGGACCTCCTGGATCAGGATTCGTTCTTTCGCGATGCTTTCGGCCCCACGGCCGTCGACTACATGGTCCGCATGAAGCGCGCCGAGTGGGATCGGTTCCTCGGTACGGTCACCGATTGGGAGATGCGCGAGTACCTGGAGTTCTTCTAGGTTCACATGCTCTCGCTTGAGCTCAAAAAGCGAGAAAACCTGACGAACAGCGCCTCAACGCGACAATACTGCCGCCGCCATGCCCGTGTCTTCGATCCCCCTTCTGCTCCCATGACAAAAGTCGCCCTGGGCCGCCGCCTGGGAGTCCTTCGAGCTGGAGCTCGGCGCTAGTCAGCGCGGCGCCTGACGGTCAGGGCCTACCGCCAGCACGCCACCAAATTCGAATCCTGGCTGACCGCTAACGACATCCCACCCGACCCCGCGCAGATCCGGCCCGACGACGTGCGGCGCTACTTCGTCTATGTCCGCGAGCGGGACCTGAAGGTGAGTACCCAGCGGCTGGCCTTTACCACCCTGCGGCGATTCTTCAACTGGCTGGTCCATGAAGAGAGGAGATCGATCGCCCCTGCAGCGGCTCACGGCGCCGGTCCTCAACGAGCCCCCACCATCCATCCTCTCCGAGGCCGAAGTCGGGCGCCTCCTCGACGCCTGCCGTGGATCGGAGTTCCTGGACGCCGCGACACCGCGCCCATCCGGTTCTTGATCGAATCGGGGGCGCGCCGCGCGGAGCTGCTCGGACTCAAGGTCTCTGACGTGAATGTGCGCGAGGGCTGGACCGCTCCCGATCGGTGGAGGCTCACACGGCAAAGCGCGGCCACATATGGACGTGGCACCCTTGCGTCAGCGGAAAAGGGCGACGCATACGTTCGTGCCACATCCGTAGTACACTCGTGGTACAACCTATAAGTTGTGGGCTCGTACATGCGAGGGCAGGAGATCGTACGGATCGCCGTCGCCTTCGGATGGACCGACCAGGGGCCTGGAAGTAACCACCCGTTCTTGCTCAGAAGGGCAGGTGCCCCGCGGAGGGTGCCGGTGCGGGACAAGTTGGAGAACCGTGCGGAAGTCCAAGGGATCCTGAAGCAGCTCCAGGTACCTCGGGAGGCGTGGCCGGAGAAGGTCAAATGAGGGAATTTCGATACCTGCCATACGAGCGTGAAATGGACGATGAGTCGTCCATGTGGGTGCTCACGGGCCGCGATGCCCGAGGCGATGACTTCGGCATCGGGACCGCGAAGCGGATCGAGGAGGCCGAGGATCGCCTGCGTCTGTGGGTGCTTGACGCCCTGCTCGGCGCAGCGGCGGACGGCGAGGACCAGACCGGAGACCTGCTCACCGAGCCCCCAGATGGGCCGGCGGTCGCCTTCACCGTGCTTGACCTGTTCCCGGTCAAGCTGCGGGTGCGGAGGGTCCGGCACGGCCTCACCCAAGCGCAGATGGGCGAACGACTCGGCGAGTCGCAGCAGGCATACGCCAAGCTGGAGCGTCCGGGCGCCAACCCCACCTTGCGCACCGTGCAGCAGCTGGAGAACGCGGTCGAGGAGGATTTGCTGAAGACGGCGGACGATACACTGCTGCAACCCGCGTAGGCGACGGCCCGGGCGCGGAATGCCTGCCGTGGGTGTGGCCGTCGCCTCACCGCTACTCCCGCCCCAACGGGTGCGAAGGCGACGCCGGACAAAGCCGATATGGGTGATGGCGAACGCGACAAAACTCGGGCTACAACGTCGGCATGCCGCAGTTCGGCGAATAGCGCTGAGTGCGAGTACCTGGGTTCTTCTAGCCGCACCCTCGACCCGTCAACGGCTACGATCCTGACTTCGTGTCGACCCCTCCCGCGCGGGCGCGACCTTCCACCGGCGCCAACGCCCGACGAACCGTGGAGCTCGTCTTCGACGGCCCGGATCAGGGCAACCCCTTCACGGACGTCGAGCTGACCGCGGAGATCTCCGGGCCGCACGGGGTCAGGTGGGTCGTCGGCGGGTTCTACGACGGCTCCGGGGTCTACCGGGTCCGGTTTCTCCCTGACGCGGCCGGCGAATGGACCGTTGTCACCAGGTCGAACGTCGGCTCACTCACCGGCATCAGCGGCGTGGTGCGCGTGAGTTCGCCGCGACCAAACGACCATGGTCCTGTCCGGGTCGACCGAACCTACCACTTCGCCTACGCCGACGGAACCCGCTACCTGCCGGTGGGGACGACGGCCTATGCCTGGACGCATCAGGCGGATGAGCTGCAGGAGCAGACGCTCGCGACACTGGCGGCGAGTCCCTTCAACAAGGTCAGGATGTGCGCCTTTCCGAAGTCGTACACCTTCAACACGAACGAGCCGCCACGCTTTCCGTTCGAAGGGTCGGTCGAGAAGGGTTGGGACTTCACGCGTTTCAACCCTGCCTACTTCCAGGCACTCGAGAGCCGCATCAACGACCTTGACGCGCTCGGGATTCAGGCCGACCTCATCCTCTTCCACGCCTACGACCGGTGGGGCTTCGCCACCATGGACCCCGAGTCGGACGATCGCTACGTGCGCTACCTGGTACGCCGGCTGTCCGCCTACCCGTCGGTGTGGTGGTCGCTCGCCAATGAATACGATCTGCTCCGTTCGAAATCAGCGGACGACTGGGAACGTATCGCGAAGGTGGTCGCGGAGAATGATCCCGTCAAGCATCTGACCTCCATCCACAACTGCCGTGACTTCTACGACCACTCCCGTCCCTGGATCACGCACTGCAGCATTCAGCGCGTCGACGTCTACCGCACCGCGGAAAACACGATTGAATGGCGCGAGCGATGGCACAAGCCGGTGGTGGTCGACGAATGCGCCTACGAAGGCGACATCGACCAGGGATGGGGGAACATCTCCGGAGAGGAGCTGACCCGGCGCGCCTGGGAGGGCGCGGTTCGGGGCGGGTACGTGGCGCACGGGGAGACGTACCTGAACGACCGAGAGGAACTCTGGTGGTCGAAGGGAGGTGAGCTCGTCGGCAGCGCCCCGGCCCGGTTCGGCTTTCTCCGGCAGATCCTCGCCGAGGCCCCACAGCAGTACATCGATCCGCTGCCGGGCGAGTGGGACCTGCCCTGGGGTGGCGCGGGGGACGACTATCGGATCGCCTACTTCGGCTTCGGCCGTCCCCGGTTCCGGGTCATCCAGGCGCCCGCCGGACGCCGCTACACGGTGGACCTGATCGACACCTGGGCGATGACCGTGCAGCGACTTCCGGGCGAGTACGAGGGAACGTTCCGGGTCGACCTGCCGGGCCGTCCCTACATGGCGGTACGGCTGGTCGGGGCGGAGCCGTAAGCCGGGGCCTCAAAGGGCAATGCCGGTGCTTTAGGGGGTTTGAGGAGAATGCGAGCACGGGTGCGGCGAGAATGGAGATTGCTGAAGATCGCCCATTCAACGTCGGAGGACTCGTGCTCGCAACGTCATCTTCTCGCATCTCCAAGTCGTGGTTCCAGGACCTGTTGCCGCTTGAACTGCCCCAAGTCGTCGAGGGGATGGAGCGCGGGGGTCCGCCGGCCAAGGCGCCACGAGCCGCCGGAGTGGGCTTCGGTCTGCTCTCCGCGATCTGCCCGCCCGCCCTCGTCGATCGCGTGCTGGAGGAGTGCGGCCGACGTGAACATCGGGTTCGGCTGTTGCCGGCGCGGTTGGTGGTTTATGTGCTGCTGGTGATGTGCCTGCATCCTGAGCTCGGCTATCAGCGGCTCCTGCATCAGGTTGCCGCGGCGGTCCCCGAAGAGTGGAGGATCCCCAACAAGTCCTCGTTCATCCGTGCCCGCCGACGTCTGGGGGGAGCGGTCATGGAGCGACTCTTCCGCGAGCTCGCGGGTCCTCTTGCCGAAGGTCGAGAGGTCGGCTGTTGGTGGCGAGGACGTCGTGTCATGGCCATCGATGGGAGCACGCTGAGTCTCGCCGAGAGCGAGGAGAACGAAGCCTACTTCGAGGGCCAGGTGGCAAAGGGGGACGTGCGCCAAGGGCCGCCCCGGGCGCGCGTCGTGGCCTTGATCGAGTGCGGTACTCGTGCGTTGGTCGATATCGCATTCGGTCGCTACGACGACAGTGAACAGGATCTCGCCGTCCGTCTGTTGAGTTCGGTGACGCCAGATATGCTGGTGCTGGCGGACCGCAATTTCCTGGGCACCAAGCTCTGGCAGCGCTTCGTCGAGGAGCGCCAAGCCGACGTGGTCTGGAGGGTGCCCGCCCACATCGCCAAGAAGGTGCAAGAGCGCCTTGGGGACGGAAGCTAGCTGGCCCTGGTGGGAGCGAGTCGGAGCCGCAAGCCCAACCCCATCACAGTCCGCGTCATCGAGTACACGATCGCCGGCTCGAGCACCGTCTACCGACTCGCCACCAACCTGCTCGACCCCAACCTCGCACCCGCCCAGGAACTGGCCGGCCTCTACGGCGAACGCTGGGAGATCGAGGGCTGCTACGAGGAGCTGAAGATCACCCAGTGCGGGCTGCGGCGCCTGCACAGCCTGCGATCGGGCTCGGTGGAGGGAGTCAGGCAGGAGTTCTGGGCAAACTGTGTGCTCTATCAGCTGAGCCGCGACCTGGCTCATCGCGGCGCCGCCATGACCCCTGAACGAGACTGCGAGCGGATCTCCTTCAGCCTGGTCCAGGATGTCCTCCGCCGAGGGACGCAGCAGATCTGGGTGACCACCCGCCAACTCGGCACCCTGATCACCCGAGCGACCGGGGAACTGGTGATCCCACACGCCCTGCTGACGCGCAGAGATCGCAGCTACCCAAGGGTTCTCAAGGTTCGCAGACTGCTGCGCTACCCCCTCCGTAAACCCGAACGCTTCCCCTATCGGGACGCCGCGCTCGCACGACGCCCTCAGCCCCTGATCCTCGCTTAAAGCACCGGCATTGGCCTCGAAGAGGGCGATTGGTGCACCAATCTCCCATTCCAC
>CAVTSA010000002.1:0-785827 GCA_963737225.1 Candidatus Dormiibacterota bacterium | reverse complement strand
CCGAAGCCCCACGCCGCAGCCCAGAGCACTCCCCCGACGGGAGACCGCCGGGGTGTCAGAGCGGTCCCCAGCCCTCCGGCAACCACAGCCGCGCCGAGCACGCAAGGAACGCGCAGAAGGATCGGCTCCCGCACCAGGAGGAGGCTCGCCAGGACGGCGCAAAGTCCGATCAGGGACGGTGCGACGGCTGGCGGGAGCGTCGACGTGCCAGCTGCGAGAGCGCGATCAGCCAGACGCCCACCCCGGCGCCGAGCGGCAGTGCCCACCACGGATTCTGGTGCACCCGCTGCCCGAGCAGCCCCACCAGAACCAGCAGCGTCCCCACCTTGATCATCACTCGAAGCCACCGGACCAGTGGGGGTGGGCCGAGAAACGGTTCCAGCATTGGTGTCTCTCCTGTTGCCAACGGCCGGAGCGGCCGCCGGCTGACGGCGGCGCTCGTCGTTGTCGGCGCCGCACACCGGACAGCGGCCGGGCTGGACGGTCAGGCGCTCGTCGCGGAGCTCACCGGTCGCCCAGTTCACCATCAAGAGCCGCTCGCGCAGCCATGGGTCGCCCATCCCACCCAGATATCGGAGAACGTCGCCGCTCACCAGTGACGAGAGCCAGAAGGCGGGTGGCGCGAAGGTCGGCACCTTGCGGGGGTCGGGCAGGTCGAATTGGGGCAGTGGATTCAGACAGCGAAAGCAAGGACCGTCGGGAGCGATGAAAGGACCGGCGGACGCCCACGTCTCCAGGAACCCGCCGCCAATATGCGGTACGTGCAGGCGCCGGCAGCCCTCATCCACGATGAAGGGCGCCAGGATCGGAGTGTCGATGGCGCGGACGACGATGTCGACACCGCCTGCCGCGTCGACGACATCGGCCGGCGTCCCGATCTGGCGCTGCAGGCAGTCGATCTCGATGTCGGGGCGCAGCCGGTGCAGCCGTTCGGCGGCAGCGAGGACCTTGGGCCGGTCCAGGTCGGCCGTGTCGTAGAGCTGGCGGTTGAAGTTCCGCACCTCGACCGTATCGAAATCGCAGAGGACCAGGTGCCCCACGCCGGCGGCGGCAAGCATGTGCGCGACGTGCGATCCCAGGGTGCCGGCGCCGAGGATGCCGACCGAGGCCCGGTGCAACCGCTCCAGGCGCTCCTCGGGAGGACCGGGCCAGAAGCTGAAGAATCCGAGCTGCGGAGCGTAGTCGTGCTCGAGCGGCATCGGCTCCGGGAGGAGGAAACGCTCGGACTCGAGCCAGCTGCGACGGTCGCCCAAGGCTGCCGCGTCGACCGCCAGGTTGTGGTCTTGGAAGGGGCGCAGGTCGGGGCGCATCGGCTCCGAACGCGGGAACAGCCCGCCAAAGGTGAAACGGCCCTGATCCCAGGAGCGCATGCGCCAGGGGTTGACATACCTCGGTTCGTCGTTCATGCACGGGACTCCTGCGTTCGTGTCCGCCGCCGCCGGCGGACGAGCGTGATGGCAAGCGTCGCCAGACCCACCGGGATCCCGGCCAGCGGCAGGAAGGGACCGACGCGGGCCGGCGCCACCGACTGCGCCCAGGCCACTGCGGAGGCGTAGAGACCGGCCGTGAACATCGCCGACACGGCTGCGAACAGCGTCCACAGCGCGCCTTCGGCTCCGCGCCACGGTGGCGCCCCACCACCGATCCTCAAGAATTGGAACAGTTGCGTGAAACTTCGGCGCCGCAGATTGAATTCATCGAGAGCGAAGCACAGCACCCAGTACCCGTCGAGTCGAATGAACGGGATCAGATTGAATGCCATCCAACCGAGATTGAGGGCGACATACCAACCGGCGAGCGGTGCCGCCGTCAGCCGCCATAGACAGTAGCCGGCCATCACCGGCGCGGACTGAAAAAGCAAACCGCCGAGCGCGATCGCGGTCCGTTGCCGCCGCGCTACCAGCCAGGAATTGCTGACATCGGCGAACCCGGACGGCTGGAGGTAGAGGAGACCGAAACCGACCGCTCGTGCGCGGACTCCGTAATGGGCCGCCACACTCACGTGACCGAACTCGTGGATAACGGTCGTGGCGGTGATCAGGACCCAGAGGACCCCCCATTGCCAGGGAGCCAACGGGGTGAGCCGAGGCCAGGGCTGGAGCCCAAGTGACAGGAGGGCAAGCAAGCAGAGGGTCGCCCACGCGATCAGCGCCCCCGGTGTCAGCACCCGGCCCCGCATCGCATCGACGAAGCCAGGGCCGGGGCGCCAGAGAGGGACAGCCAGCCAACCTCGGAGCCAGTTGCGCCAAAGCACCGTAGCACGGTCCTCGCCCGCGCGCAGATCCTGCAGCCGGCGGTACAGCACGGCCGCGTCGGAGAGCGTCAGGACCTCCCGCAGCACCTTCAGACTGGGCTCCTGCGTCGTGGGTGGGTTCCTCTCGAGGAGGTGGCTGAGGGCAGGGCGCACGCCGTCGGACACGAGGACGTTGTTCGAGGCGACGGAGATGACGGCGCGTCCCTGGACGGTGGCGGTGCCAACGGCCAACACGTCCCGCCATCGAGTGACGGGCAGATTGTCGGTCGCCGGCGCGGGTGCGGTCACGATTCGCGTGTTCCTCCCTGAGGTGATCCGCCTCGACGGAGGGGGCGACAGTTCAACGCCGTCCCCATCCGTCGAGCGTCGATCAGCAGCCGAAGAGCGCGGCGATGGCGATGCCGACCGCCAACCCGTCGAGGAAGTCCCGGACGTCCGAGGCGGCCTGCACAGACTCCAGCGGAATCACGGTGGCGGTGTCCAGGAGCGAGACCGTTGACATCGTGCGTCTCCTTATGAGTGCCAACAGATTGTGGGATGCGTGAAGGTTGTCCGAGTCTGTCGGTCTACGACGTGCAGGAAATGATGACCAGCGCGACACCGGCGGCGACGCCGAGGTAGTACGTCGTGTCGGAAGGTGCCTCGACCGTCTCGAGCTGCTCGAAATCGAGCTCGCCCAGTCCAGAATGAGCCATAGCAATAGCCTCCATAGTTGATCGTCGAAACCCTTCGAGCGGTCTGTGTCCCCGGGGTAGAGCGACCGTTCGAGTTCGTGACTGGACCATATGACGACCGCATCACAGAGGACAACCCGTGTCCGCCCTAATTTTTCTTCGGGGAAACCCTCAGCGTTTTCCCGATTTGCGTGCTGCGCCAGCGGCTCCGTTGGGCGTCCAGAGCGACCGGCCGCGCGGGGCACCCGCGCCGCGCCGGACGGTGCCGCTCCGGCCGTCGTACTCGAACCCGGTGATCGCCGGGACCAGACCCCGGCTCGGCGCCGACCCACCCAGCGGACCCCCGCATGCTCCCGGCCGTCTGCCAACCTGCCAACCTGGAAACGGAACGGAACCGTCGACCAGGAGAGGAGGACCCGACCGCATGATCTTTCAAGAGGTGACCTCGAGTCTCTACGCGTGGGACCTGCTGGACGAGGGCACCGACCACGTTCTCGACGTGCTGCAGGAGCAGACGCTGACCAACTCGACCTACCTGGTCGCCCTCATGCACGACGAGAAACGGCCCCTGACCGACTACTACTACCCCCACAACCCGAAGCGGAAGGTCTACTGGACCGAGGACTCCCGGGCCTACTGGAAGCCGGATCCGGCCGGCTACGCCCGCTCTCGGATCAAGCCCCGCCTGAGCGACCGCGACGACCTTCGCGGTCACGACTGGCTGCAGGAGCTGATCGATGCTTCCCGCCGCCGCGGCATGACCGTGGGGGCCGAGCTCTCCCACACCTGGATCGACAAGGAGCGCACCCAGACCGAGTTCGTCGACTGCGTGCAGCGGGATATCCGCGGCAATCCGATCGACCAGCAGGTCTGTTTCAACAACCCGGACGTCCGCGAGTACGGGAAGGCTCTCTATCTCGACCTCGCGACGAACTACGACATCGACTTCGTGATGACCTGCGTCCGCGGCTTCAACCCGGGGCCGACACCCGCCCCGGATTCGGAGCTCGAGCGCCTGACCGCGATCACGCTGGGCGGCTGCTTCTGCGAGCACTGCCGCCGGCGGGCCGAGGAGCGGGGCATCGACTGGACAGGGATGGTGGATCGGCTCCGTTGGATCGCCGATGGGTACGACCGCTTCAACGCTCGTCAGCGCTTCGAGCTGAACCTCCTCTGGCACAGCAGCGTCACCAGCACCGGCCTGCTCGCGGACACCCCCGAGCTCTATGCGTTCCTGAAGTTCCGCTGCGACTCCATCACCGACTTCTTCGGTGAGGTGAGGAGTGCGGTCAAAGCGGCGAGAGCGGACATCGACATCCGGCTCAACCACTACGCGCACTACCCGGAGCTGATGGGCCTCGACCTGCGCGGGGTGGCGCCCTTGTTCGATTCCGTTCGCAGCTCGGACTACAGCGAACAGTCGGGGAACCCCGCGCGGATGGAGTGGAAGCGTGCGTACCTCCACAGCATCCGGCGCGCGATCGGCGTGGACAAATACTTCCTCTCGGCCATCTCTCCGCGGCCGCAGGCAACTCCCGAGCTCGTTCGCCAGGGCGTGCTGATCTCCGCGCAGTGCGGGGCGGACGGCATCACGATCGGGCACTACGACGGCTCGTGGATGCCCTGCCTGCGCGCCATCAAGCAAGGGCTGGAGGAGGCGGACATCGAGGTTCGCGGGCGGGACGGCCGGGACGGCCAGGACGGCCGGGACCGCCGGGACCGGACGGAGCCCGCGCCGGCGCCGGTGCACGAGGCCGCGCAGTGAGCTCGGTGATCCACCGGGTCGAGGTGATCGAATTCGACTACCAGCTCACCGCCCGACCCGGCAGGACGTTCCACCGGTGGGCCATCCGAATCCACACGAACGATGGCGTGGAGGGCTCCTATGTCCCGGTCTGGAGCGCGCCACCGTCGGCGCTGCAGCAGGCCCTCACGCTCGCCGACCAACTGATCGGACGCTCGATCGGCGAGCGGGAGCTGATCTGGGATCAGGTCAACCGGACCCAGGCGAAGATCGATCGGGTCGGCGCGGGCGCGATCGACATCGCGCTCTGGGACGCGCTGGGAAAGGCTCTGGGCGCGCCGATCGTCGACCTCCTCGGCCGCTTTCGATCGCGGCTGCCGGTCTACGCCAGCACCAACGGCGGCCGGGCCACGCCTGGCGACGACCTCGGCTCACCCGCCAGCTACGCCGACTTCGCCAGGCACTGCCGCGATCGGCACATCCCCGCGTACAAGATCCACGGCCCGGCGGGGGGAGGGCTCAAGGACGAGATCGCCGTCCTCACGGCCGTTGCCGAAGCCGTCGGTGGCGACATGGACATCATGACCGACCCCGGCAAACGGCTCCCCACCCTGGCGCAGGCGCTGCAGCTGGGGCGTGTCTGTGACGAGGTCGGTGCCTACTGGTGGGAGGACCCGATGCGTGACAACGCGCCGTTCGGGCACCGGATCCTTCGAGAGAGGGTGCGGACCCCGCTCCTGATGACGGAGATGGTCCGCGGACTCGACGCGAGAGCCGAGATGGCCCTTCAGGGTGGCACCGACTTCCTGCGCGCCGACCCCGAGCTGGACATGGGCATCACCGGGGTCATGAAGACCGCGCACTTCGCCGAGGCGATCGGACTCGACGTCGAGGTGCACGCGGCGGGGCCCGCCCAGCGGCACTGCATGGCGGCGATCCGGAACACGAACTACTACGAGCTGGGGCTCCTCCATCCCACACAGGGCAACGCTCTGCTGCCACCGGTCTACGGGCCCGGGTACGACGAGACCCTGGACGCGGTCGGCGAAGATGGCTGTGTGGCCGTCCCCGAGGGCTCCGGACTCGGGGTCGACTACGACTGGGAGCGAATTCTGGGGTCCGCGACCGCGACTCATGTCTCCCAGGCGAGGACGTAGAGCCCCGCCTCCCCAAACCAGGACCGGCTCTCCGGGTCCGTCACACCAGCGCGGCCGCGATCCGCTCGCCGACCACCGCTGCGGGGATGTTGGTGTTGGCGCGCGGTACGACCGGCATGATGGAGGCGTCCGCCACATAGAGGTTGGTGAACCCGTGCACCCGGCCGCCGGCGCCGACGACAGCCGCCGCATCCGAGTCGGGTCCCATCTTGCAGGTTCCGACCGGATGGTAATAGTGCTCGGAGGTGGCACGAATGTACTCGTGGATCTCCGCCTCATCCCTGCGCCTTCGGCCCGGGCCTCAGCTCAGCGCCCAGCAGCGACGCATACTCGGGTTGAGCCGCGATCTCCCGCGTCATCTCGATCCCGTCGGTCAGAACGCGCAGATCCTCGCCTCCTTCGTCCGACAGGTACTCGTGCTCGATGACCAGCCCCTGGGTCGGATCCGTGCCCGCAATCGTCAACCGGCCACGAGACCTGGGCGTCAGAGAGGCGACCACGAGGTTCCATCGCCCGGCCATCGCCACGGTCTGGCCCCGCGTCGAATAGGGGACGATGTGCAGATCGAAGCCGGCGCCACAGTGAGGGGAGCGGGCCTTCGCTATCACCTGCTCGTCAGGAGCCCAGTGACTGGAGGCAAAGGCGTCGGTGGCGGAAGTCAACGATTGGCTACCTTCATAGACGATGGCGACGGCCGGATGGTCATGGAGGTTGCCGCCTACTCCCGGGAGCCGGCCGACGCAGGGAATGCCGAACGAGGAAAGCTGATCCGGATCACCGATTCCCGAACGCAGGAGGACGGCCGGTGACCCGTACGCCCCTCCGGCGAGTACGACCCGATCGGCCAAGACCCGCCTCTCGGAGCCATCGACGATAACCGACACGCCGAACGCCCGGTCATGGTCAACCAGCACCTTGTCAACCAGTGCATCACCGATGATCTTCAGGTTTCGACGTTCGCGAACGGGGTCGAGGTATCCGAACGACGTGTTCCACCGGATGCCGTCGACGATGTTGGCGGGATTGGCCCCCACCCCCACGTTCTCATCGAGGTTGTTCAGATCCTCGACGACGGGTATTCCGACCGACGGCGCGGTCTCGAGAAATGCTCGCTGGAAAGGCGTCAGCTCATCCCTCTCAAAGATTCGGACATGAAGCTGCTCCATCACGCGACGGAAGTAGGGCACGAGGTCGTCGGTCGCCCACCCGACGTTGCCGCTCGCCGCCCACCCGTCGTAGTCGAGCCGGCTGCCCCAGATCGCGGCACAGCCGTTGTGCGATGAACAGCCGCCGATGACCTTTGCCCTCTGGAATTCGATCGTTCGGTCGCGGTAGGTCTTGCCGCTGTTGTAGCCCCACGGATGCGTGGGGGGCATCTCCAACGCATCGAGAAGGTCCGACGGCCACCCCTGGTCCTTGAACGATCCGTAGTCCGGCCCTGCTTCGAGCAGTACGACGCTCTCCCCCGCTTCGACAAGACGAGCGGCGACAACCGCCCCCGACGTTCCGCCGCCAACCACTATCGTTCCCGCGTGCTCTGATCCACGTGATTCGTTCACGTTAAGAAGTACCCTCCATCTGTCGACGTCACTTGATCGCCAGCGGATTGATCGGAGACCCCACGCCGCCAGTGAACGGCAACGGTGGCGCACTGAAGAAGAAGTCGTAGACGCCATCCATCGCACAGTCCCTGGCCAGGGCCTCGAGGTCGAAGATCTCTCCGATGAGCAGCCCCATGTGGACGATGGCAACCGCGTGGACCGGCAGCCACAGCGAGGTTCCGCTGGGCAGCACCTCGAGCGCCCAGGTATCGGCCGCGACCGCCGCGACCTCTCGCTCCTGCAGCCAGGGCAGCGCGTCGAGGCCGATCCCTGGCTCATCGGAGTACGTGAATCGATCCCAGCCACCGGCGGACCGGGCTCGCTGGAGGTTTCCGGTGCGGATGAGGAGAACATCTCCCGATCGCAGCTCCACCCCCTGCCGTTCCAGCGTCGCTTTCCAGCTCCGCAACCGTGATGCGATGATCGAGCGGGAGGTGGTCGACGCCCAGATTGTGGGCGACGTCGGCCAGGACGCCTCTGGACACGACCCGGTCGCGCAGCACCGCGATGCTGTTCTTCGCGGCGCCGTTGGTGCCGACCAGCGTGCAGTCCCGGTCGTTGTACATCTTGTAGTCGTAGAAGGCGTGGGCCAGGCTGTCCCACTGCGTGGCGGCCTGCAATGCCATGGTGATCATGTCATCGGCCTCCCCGATGCCGCCGTCCGATCCCGGCTGCACGCCGGCGCGGAGGTCGGTGCCAGTGGCCAGCATCAGGTGGCGCGGATTGAGGCGCCGCTCGAACGCCGGCTGAGGGCCTGCCTCGTCGAGCGGGATGGCAAGCGAGACTACCTTCCCGACCCGGATCAGAGCCGCGGCCTCGACCCGCTTCGCCTCGGTGATGTGGTTCACGGTGCCGAGCTCGTCGTCCGGCCCCCACCGGCCCCAGTTGCTGAGCCGGCGGATCGCCGCCTCGACCTCGGGATCCCGGTGGTCAGACATCCGGCGCGATCTGGCGCAGCGGCATGTACGAGGCGGAGTCGGCGAGCAGCCCGCCGTCGACCGGCAAGCAGACCCCGGTGACGTAGGAGGCCGACTCGGAGCACAGCCAGACCACCGCCTCGGCGCATTCCTCGGGACGCCCGAGACGACCCAGGGGAACCGCTGGGCGCCGGTAGCGCTCGACCCACGCCAGGTCATGGCCGTAGCCGTGGGCCAGCATCTCGGTCGCGAAACCACCACCGCAGACGGCGTTGATCCTGATCCCCGCCGGGCCGTACTCGATTGCGGCCGATTTGGTCAACCCGTCGACCCCATGCTTGCTGGCGGAATAGGCCGCGCCGTTCGGGGAGCCGGTAAGACCGTCGACCGAGGACATGTTGACGATCGCTCCTCCACCACCCTGGCGCATCAGCTGCTTGATCTCATGTTTCATGCAGAGCCACACTCCGCGGAGGTTGACCGCGAGCGTCTGAGCGAAGTCCTCGTCGCTGATGTCGGCCGCCAGCTCACCCGAGCCGCCGAAAGCGGCGTTGTTGAACGCGCAATCGAGGCGCCCGAAACGCTCGAGGCAAGCGGCCAGCAGTGCCTCGATCTGGGCCGGAACAGCGATGTCGGTCGCCTGGAATTCGGCGGCGCCACCCATCGCGCGGAGACGCTCGACCGCCTCCTCACCGCGCCCGCGGTCGCGGCTGCCGATCATCACTCGAGCGCCTTCCCGTGCGAACGCGAGTGCGGTGGCAAGACCGATTCCGGCGCTGCCGCCGGTGATCAGCGCGACCCGGCCGTCCAACCCTTCCATCCGTGAGACCACTCCTAAGTGACCTGGAACCGCCGGGACCCAGCTCGACAGGCCCCACTGCGAGAAGCCTCAGACAGCGGTGAAACCTCCGTCGATCACGAACATGGCGCCGGTCACCCAGGACGACTCCTCAGAGGCGAGGAACAAGGCCAGCTTCGCGATGTCCTCGGGCTCGGCCCAGCGGCCCATCGGGATCGTCTTCACGACCGCCTCTTCGTACTCCGGGGTCATCTCGCCGACCAGCGGGGTCCGGACCGCTCCCGGAATGATGCAGTTGCAGCGAATGCCGTATTGGGCGTGCTCGACCGCAAGGGTGCGCGTCATCGCGATCACCCCGCCCTTGGCCGCCGTGTACGCGTCGGAGGCGCCCCGGCCCACTCGCAGGGCCGCGATGCTGGAGGTGTTGATGATGGAGCCGGATCCGCCCTTTTGCATGGCGGGAATCCCGTACTTGCAGCACAGGTAGATCCCCTTCAGGTCGACCGCGATGGTTCGATCCCAAATGTTCTCCTCCAGCAGAGGGCTGGGCGCGTCGGTCCCGGGGCGGTAATTGCCCCTGGCGGGGTACCACAAGGCCGCGTTGTTATACAGAATGTCGAGCCTTCCGAATGCCGAGACGGTGGCCTCTACGGCCGCCCTGACCTCGCCGGCCTGAGACACGTCGCAGCGTACGGCCAGGCTCTCACCGCCAGCGTCGACGACCTCGCGCGCGGCACTCTTCCCGCTCTCCTCGTTGACCTCGGCCACCGTCACTCGCGCGCCGCGCTCGGCGAAGAGTCTCGCCGCTGCTCTTCCCTGACCGCTGCCGGCCCCGGTGATCAATGCGACCTTGCCATCGAGCCTCATGCCCTCACCTCCCATGCTTCCGACTGATACCGGCGTATTCGATCCTCGGCGACCTTGAATCCGCAGCCGGGCAATGTGGGAACCGCGATCGTTCCGTCCGCTTCAATGTCGAAGGTCGGCTCGACGAGATCCTCTGCGTAGAAGATCCGGGCAGGGGACATGTCGGCGGGCAGCGTAAACGCGGGCATTGAAGCGATGGCCAGATTGAATCCGCGCCCGATCCCGGTCTCCAGCAGGCCGCCGCACCACACCGGCACTCCCAAGGCAAGGCAGTGGTCGTGGACCGCGAGGCTGGGTGTTATGCCTCCCAACCTGGCCGGTTTGATATTGACGATCTTCCCGGCGCCAAGCTTGAGCGCGGCGGCTGTCAGGCCGGGTGTCGGTGCGCTCTCGTCAAGGCAGATCGGAGTCCGCAGCGTCGACTGAAGCTCGGCGAGCTCGATCAGATCATCGCTGGGGAAGGGCTGCTCGATCATGAGCAACCCCAGCTCGTCCAGGGCAGGCCACGGACCCGCGGCGCGCGGGTCGTAGCCGGCGTTCGCGTCGGCCATGGTTGGGATCTGCGGATAGCTCCGGACCACCTCCTGAAGCACGGCGGCGTCCCAGCCCGGCTCGATCTTCACCTTGATCCGTCGGAACCCCTGCGCGACGCGATCGGCGATCTCATCGAGAAGCGCGCCGATCGTCGGCTGGATGCCGAAGCTCTCACCGGCGACGATCGCGGACTTGTCGGCGCCTAACAGCTCTGAGAGCGGGCGCCCGAGTTTCTCCGACGCGATCGCCCACGCCGCGCATTCCAGCGCGTGCTTCGCCATGTTGTAGCCCGCGAACCTCGTGAAGGCCGCGGCGACATCGGCGGGGCCGGCAAGGTCGCGACCCACCACGCTTTCAGCAAGGAACCGGGTCAGGGCGTACCACGAGCTCTCGCAGGTGTCGGCCGAGTACACCGGGAGGTCCCCCGCGGGTGCCTCCCCCCAACCCACCACTCCATCCTTGTCCTGGGCCTCCACGATCACGGTCCTTTTGCTCGCCATCCGGCCGTGCGCGGTCTGAAAGGTCGTGATCATCGGAAGGTCGAGCAGCAGCACTCTGACACGCTCGAGCCGGATGGGCACCTGAGGGGCGACGCGGGCCGTGTCGCGTACCGCATTCATGTCGTGATCCCGGCCGCGCTTCGCCCCTCGCCGGTTGCATGTGCCACTACCGCGCGAGGTCACTCGCCTCGCCGGTGTCCACGAATATCGCCTCCGCCCCCGCCGCCAGCTGCGCCGGCCGTGTACGGCTGAGCCAGATCACCGTGACAATGCCGATCACGATCCAGGCGATGTCGATGTACGGCGCCAGGTTGAGCGGAAACTTCGGGGGCGGCCACACGCTCGCGTAGAGGACGGGGATGAGGAGCAGCGTTCCGACGATCGGGAACAGGTAGGTCAAGAAGAAGTTGGTCTCATCCGGATGCTCGCGCCGGTAGTAGATGGGCACGGCGATCATGCCGAGCACGTACACGATGATGGTCCCGACGCCGATGATCGTGGCCAGCAACCCGAAGCCGTTGATCGGCCCCAGCCAGACGCCAAGGAGGATCATGACGACGAAGCTGAGAGCGGTCATCGTGAAGACGGCGACGTACGGGGTTTTGCGGGTGGGGTGGATTCTCGCGAAGGCCTTCGGCAGGACGCCGACCTGTCCCATCTTGTAGAGCACGCGCACCACGGCGTTCTGGCCGGCCAGTGAGCAGCCCCAGCTGCTGTTCATCAGGGCGAGGGTGAGCAGCGCGACCCCGACACCTCCCCACGCCGCCTGCGCGAGCACGTTGTAGGGAGCGGAGCTGGCGACCAGCGAGTCGATCTTCTCGGTACCCCAACCCACGACCGTGGCGAAGCTGAAGATGAGGTAGTACCCGATGATCATCAGGACTGAATAGATGACCGATCGCGAGATGGTGGCCTTGGGGTCCTTCGTCTCTTCGGCCAGCGGGATGGTGGACTCGAACCCGGTGTAGCTGAGGACCGAGAAGATCATCGCGAAGGCGAGGCCCGAGAACCCGGTCGGCACGCCGGCCAGCGTGAACGTCTGCTTCAGGTCGTGCCCGGTGATGCCGTGTGTCGCCAGCAGATAGACCGAGAAGCCCATCGTGATGGCCACCTCGATCAGGGTGAAGACGATCGCCGTCCGGATCGAGGGCACGATGCCGGAAAAGGTGATGAGTCCAAGCACCGCGAAGACGACGACCGCGTAGACCCACCACGGGATGTCGATCCCGAAGAGCAGCTTTACCGTGGACGAGAAGTAGGCCGCGACCACCAACGTGCACAGGTTGGGGATCAGCGGGTCATAGAGAAAGTAGATCCACCCCGTCATGAACCCCACCTTGGGATTGATGCCGCGGCTGACGTAGGTGTAGTAGCCGCCGGCCGACGGCAAGTGTCTCGCCATCTGGTTGATCGAGAAGGCGATCAGCACACAGACGAACCCCGCCAGGAGGAACGCAAGCGGGATGGCGGCGCCGGCGGATGCCGCGATGAAGCTGATGCCGGTCATCACCCCGGCCGCCGGCGCCATGTGGGTGACGCCCTGGAAGATCGAACCCCACATCCCCACGGCGTTCTGCTGCAACTCCGGCGATGACCCGGTCGTCGTCCCTGAATCCATCTCGTTCCTTCCTCGCTCTCACCTAGCTGCCGCTACAAAACGTCTCGGTACTCCTGAATCTCCCAATCGGTCACGTAACTGAGAAAGCGCCTCCAGACGTGCCGGAGAAGCGCGGAATAGATTCGACACAGGTCGGCGCCCATCGCCTCGGTCATGAACGGATCCCGGTCGAACGCGTCGACGGCTTCGATCATGGACATCGGGAGCAAGGGGAACCGCTCATCCTCGAGCAGGTTGCCTGTCCCGGGTTCGCAGGGGACGAGACCTCTCTCGACACCGTCCAAACCGGCGGCGGTCATCGCGGCGGCCAGCAGATACGGATTGGCATCCGAGCTGCCCAGACGGTTCTCGATATTCAGCCCCTGACCTCCGCCGATCAGGCGGAGCATGGCGGTGCGATTGTCATGCCCCCACGACGCACGGGTGGGAGCCCAGGTGCCGGGCGTGAACCGCTTGTAGGCGGTGACGGTCGGAGCGGCGATGGCGGTCAGTGCCGGCGCGTGCGCGAGCACGCCGGCAACGTAGCTGCGTCCCCGATCCGAGAGCCCGAGCGGCGCAGACGAGTCCGAGAACGCATTCTCACCCGATCGATCGCGCAGCGACTGGTGCAGGTGATACCCGCTCACCGGGAACTCGGGATCGTTGTTCACCTTCCCCAGGAACGTGGCCCGGAGGCCGCGCCGGAAGCACAGCTCCTTGATCGCGATCTTCATCAAGCACACCGCGTCGATCGCAGCCAGGCCGCACCCGGGGCTGAGGTTGAACTCGTACTGGCCTCCGCCGTGCTCGTTGAAGACCTCGTAGAGGGGCACCCCAAGTGTCAGCAGATGCCTTTGAAGCTCGTCAACCAGCTCGTGCGTCTGGCCAAGCCCCTGATCGGTGAACCAGACCTGCATCCCGACCAGGGGCGCAAATCCCGGGTTCGAGGGGCGAGACTCGTCAACCGGTCGAAAGATGTAGAACTCGCATTCGGAGCCGAAGACCGGTTCGTACCCGGCCGTGGACGCGCGCTCCAGCACGCCTGCCAGAACCTGGCGCGGCGTCGCGACCGGCGTGCCATCCCGGGTAAACAGGTCGCCAAAGACGTGGGCCGTGTTGGGCGCCCAGGGGAGCTGCCGGAAGGTCTCGAGGGCCGGCCTCAGGACTCCGTTTCCGAACCCGATCTCGGCTCCGTACCCGGTGCCGTCAGGCAGGTTCTGCCAGATGTCCACCGCGATCAGCGGCAGGGCCCAGGGGTGGCCATGATCGAGAACGTGCCCGACGAAGCGTTCGGCGGTGACCATCTTCGCGCGCGGCACACCGTTCAAATCCACCGTCACCAGACGCACCTGCCGGATGCCGGCGGACTCGATCCGGCGGATGACGTCTGCGTGCAGCTCCCCGGCGTCGGCGTCCCGGACAGGCTCGAGCTGTGGCGCCATCGCTAGATCGCGGTGTAGCCACCGTCCACGACGAACATGGCGGCGGTGATGAACGATGCGTCGTCAGAGGCGAGGAAAAGGGCCATCTTGGCCACGTCTTCGGGCTGTCCCCAGCGCCCGAGCGGCACATTCTCCTCGGACCAGCGCCGGTGCTCGTCGGTGAGCCGGCCCACCATGGGCGTCTCGATAGGGCCGGGAAAGAGGCAGTTGCACCGGATCTTGGGCGCGTGCTCGACGGCGAGGTTTCGGGTCACCGCCAGCACGCCACCCTTCGACGAGATGTACGCATCGGATGCCCCGCGGCCGACGCGCATGGCGCCCACCGACGAGACGTTGATGATCGATCCGGTCCCCTCGGACTGCTGCATGGCCGGAATCGCGTACTTACAACAGAGGTAGGTTCCTTTGAGATTGACATCGACCGTGCGGTCCCAGATCTCTTGCGTCAGGAGCGGGGCCGGGGCGTCGGTCTCTCCGACCACATATCCGTGATGGGCGACGAACCAAACCCCGGCGTTGTTGTAGAGGACGTTGAGCTGACCGTACGTGGACACCGCGTATTCGACCAGGGCCCGGCACTGATCCTCGTCAGACACGTTGGTGCGCAGGAACGTCGCCTCGCCGCCGGACGTCTTGATCTCATCGACCGCGCCCAGCCCGCCTTCCTCGTTGACATCCGCGACCACGACGCGTGCACCTTCACGTGCGAAGAGCAGCGCAGCGGCCCGCCCCTGACCGCTCCCAGCTCCCGTGATCACGGCCGTCTTGCCATCGAGTCTCATGGCGTCGAATCCCTCCCTGTGCTTTCGAGTACGCTCAGAATCGAACAGTCAAGATGCTGGGCAGACGGCAAGTCCTCCCCAGCAGAGGGTCTCGCGTCGGATGCGGAGTCCAGGCTCACCTGAACCAGCGCACCGCGGATTGCACGTTCCGTCGTGACCACGTGTTCGTGCATCGCACGGCGAGCGGCCGATGCGTTCGATCGGGCGAGGGCATTCACTATCCGGGCATGGCCGCGAAGCGACTCACTGAGTCGTGTACGTGATCCGGGCTGCAAATCCAGTCCGGCGGCCAATCTGATTCGTATCTGACGCACCGCCGCCGAGACGAACTCGTTGCGTGACGCGTCGGCGATCACTTGATGGAACTCCACGTCCAGGGCGCGGCGCCGGAACCGATCCGGTTCGGATCCCTCTGCCGCCAGGAGCCGGCGCAGGAGCGCGAGCTCATCACCGCCAATGTGCTCGGCCGCGAGCGCCGCACCGAAGGGTTCGATCGCGCTCCGGTACTCGAAGACCTGCCGCAGCTGATCGGCCTTCCCCCGCAGCCGCTCCGCTGCCACCTCGACTACGGGAGGGCACACGAACGCACCGCCCAGCTTGCCCCTGCGGACCTCGATGTAGCCCTCGTGCTCGAGCCGGTGCAAGCCTTCGCGGACTGCCGCCCGGTTGACGCCAAGGCGGAGGCAGAGCTCGCGCTCGGACGGAAGGCGCTGACCCGGCAGGTATTCGTGCAGCCGGATCGCGGCCAAGAGGAGCCCGGCGACCTGGTCGCCAAGCCGAAGGCGGCGGGGAGTCTGGGTTAAAGGTTGAACCATTCACCCTCCCTAGGTGCCAGATCCTAGAGAGGGCTCAGGTCCGTGTCAACTCCTTTTTCGCCGCTCCCGACCGACGTGCAACACGGGGTCTGCGAGCACGACCCCGCGGCGACTCGCCAGCCTTCCCTAGCCCCTCCGGGCCCGCCGGTCGGCCCCTTCATCCGCGCGCAGGACGACCAATTCACGGACGGGGTAGTAGAGCAGATTGGCGAGCACCAGGAAGCCCCCGAGGAACAGGCCCGCGGCGAGCATCCAGGCGATGACATCACCGAGTCCCGGAGTGAAGTGCCGGGTCACGGCAAAGGCGGCGAGGCAGCAGGTCAGGAAAACGCCTCCCATCTGGTGCTGATCTTAGGGCCGTGGTGACGATCAGGCAAGCCCTGCATCATCGGCGTGGCGCTCATCTCGCGGGCGTGGCGGCCGTGTCCTCGCGGGCGTCGAGGGCGCGGTCCAGGGCGGCCATCGCGAGCAGGCGCGTCGAGTCGAGCACCGGCAGGGGTGACGTCTCCGGCGTCAGGATCAGGGGCAGCTCGGTGCAGCTGAGCGCGACCGCATCGCAACCCCTCCGCCCGAGGTCCCGGACTATCTCCTGCAACTCGGCGAGCGCCTCCGGTCGGATCACACCGTGCAGCAGCTCCGTGATGATGATCTCGTGGATCCGTCGCCGCTGCTCGACCGTCGGCAGCACCATCGCGATCCCCCGCTCCTCGAATTTCGGCGGATATACCGGACCGTCCATCAGCCAGCGTGTCCCGGTGAGACCTACCGTCCGGTATCCGAGTCGCTGCGCCTCGCCGGCGACGACGTCCGCGATATGGATGAGCGGCAGCGGAAGCCGATCGCGAATCAAGTCCAGGGTCTGATGCACCGTGTTGTCGGGGCAGACCATGAACTCCGCGCCGGTTTGCTTCAGCTTGGTCGCCGAATCCAGCAACGAATCCGCGATCCTCTCCCAGTCTCCCCATTCGCTCAGGCCGATGATCTCACCCAGGTCGTTCGTGTGCATCGTGACCTGCGGGTGGTGCTCGCCGCCAAGCCGGCGGCCTCCTTCGACGCAGATCGTGCGGTAGCAGAGAGCCGCACCCTCCGCACTCACACCCAGGACGCCGATATGTGCGTAACCCAAGACAGCTCCTCCGAACTGAACGCCTGACGAGCCTACCTGCCGCCGCGGAGAGCGGTGGGAGCGGGCACCGCGCGCCGGCTCCCCAGGCACCTACGACGACAGCTCTCTGCCGGCAAACGACGGGACCATCTCCGAGCCTACGACGGCAACTCTCTGCCGGCAAACGACGGGACCATCTCCGATGCCACCCATTCCAGCATCCCGAGCTTTGCTTCTGGCGGCTGATCCAGGATGAACTGGTCGACCCCAACCTCGACATACCGCTCGATTGCGTCGCGAAAGGCGTCCCGGGAGGCCCAGGGATCGGTGGTCGACCGTGGAACCCAGAAGTAGAGCGAGCGACCCAGCGTCCTCGGGTCCCTTCCGATTTCCGTGCAGAAGCGATCCAGCAGTCGGTTGCGCTCCTTCATCTCCTGCGGCGTGCCGGACGCGTTCCAGGTGTCCGCGTAGGTGGCGGCGATCCTCAGCATCCGCGGGCCCTTGGCCCCGATCACCAGCGGCGGGCGCGGACGCTGGATGGCCGGCGGCCGAGAGCGAGCGCCGTCGAGGCGGTAGTGGTCGCCTTCAAAGGAAGTCGTGTCCTCGCGCAGCAGCCGGTCGATCACCTGTACGGCCTCGTGGAAGCGGTCAACCAGCTCACGACGCTCGGGGAACGGAATCCCGAACATCGCGTGCTCAGGCTCGCACCAGCCGGCGCCCAGCCCAACCTCCAGCCGGCCGTTCGCGACGTGATCGACGGTCACCGCCTGCTTCGCCACTACAGATGGGTGCCGAAACGTGTTCGAGCTGACCAGGATGCCGATGCGGATTCGTTCGGTGCGGGCGGCGAGCGCGGCGAGCAGCGTCCAGGCCTCGAAGTAGGGCTCCTGCGGATTGGTCGGCTGCAGGAGATGATCGCAGAGCCAGGCGCTCTCGAACCCCAAGCGCTCGAAGAGCTGCCAGCGCTCGAGGGTCGTCTGCCACGGCATGCTCTGATCCGTGCAGATCGCGAACGAGAATCGGCGTGTCATCGCACTCCGGACGTTGCCAACGGTCCGCGGTCTCGACCGCGATCAGCCGGCCAGAACCTTCGCCTTGAGCTGGTCGTACTCCTCGGCGGTGATCGCACCACTGTCCAGGAGTCGCTTCGCCGTCTCCAACTGGCTGGCCGAGCCCCCCGACCCGCCGGACCCGCCGCCCCCCGACGCAACTGCCTCGCGCACGGCGTGATTGAAGTCCGACTGCGCGGCCGCCACGTCATGCCGGCGGCGCTCCTGCATGCCCTGATGGTTGATCAGCAGATAGATGAGTACGCCGATCCACGAAAAGATGATGACCACGAGTACCCAGAGAACCTTTGCGAACCCTGACATCTCCCGACGGAAGATGTCCAGGATGACCACCACGGCGACCCAGATGTACAAAACCCAGGCAAAGAACAAGAGCGTGGTGAAGAACAGATCGAGCAGTGGGTACTGATTGGAAAGGCCCACGTCACGCCTCCGGATTCGTCGCTGCCAGGATGGGGGCCATCTCGAGCCCGTGAATGATCAGGAAACGGGTGAGGGATCAGCCGGAGGTTACGCGGGGTGCGCGATTTCATGACCACCTGGCTGACCACGATCGCCAGCCCGAGCCGCCACCCAACCCTTGCGAGCCCTCCGCCAACCTTTTTTTCGCCATCGACGCCCGGCTGGGACAAGATTAGGCACCGAGGCGATCGACGCCTCTCAAGTCCAGAACCGGAGCGGAGGCTTTCATGACCGAGGCAACCATCAATCAGCAGGGGCTTTCCGGCAGGGAGCTGGTCGATCTCCTGGCGCTGGCCAAGGAGTCCGATAGCATCGAGCTGAAGACGACCGTACCCGAGGGTCGCCAGCGCTCGGCGATCAACGCCCTCAATCTCGATCCACTCGACGCCCAGATCCGGCAGGTGTTCTTTTTCGACACCCCCGACCTCGCGCTCGACAAGCAGGGCGTGGTCGCCCGCGCGCGCCGTGTCCAGGGCAAGGGCGGCGACTCGGTCGTCAAGCTGCGCCCCGTCGTGCCCGCGGAGATTCCCGGCGCACATCCGCCGTTTGGAGAGCTTCCGGGTCGAGGTCGACGCGTTGCCGGGCGGCTATGTCTGCTCCGGGACCATGAAAGGGGCGCCCAGCCTTGACGAGGTTCAGGACGCCGCGGCGGGCAACGCCCCCTCCACACCGTCTTTACGAAGGACCAGCGCGCGTTCTTCACTGCGCATGTCAGCGACGGCATCGCCCTCGACGAGCTGGCCATCCTGGGACCGATCTTCGTGCTGAAGCTTCGGCTCACCCCGGACGAGCTCCGGCGCCGCCGCCTGGTGGCCGAGATGTGGCTCTACCCGGACGGCTCGCACGTGCTCGAGCTCTCGACGCGGTGCGGGACCGGCGAGGCGTTCCAGGTCGCCGCCGAGCTGCGCGCGTTTCTGCACGGCCGCGGGATCGACATCTCCGGCGAGCAGCAGACGAAGACGCGCAAGGCCCTCGCGTACTTCGCCGAGACCTTGCGGTGACGATCGCCCCGCGCTGGGAGTGGCGCACCTTCGGCGACGACTTCGGTGCCGCCGAGGACCGTTTCGCCGGCCTCGAGCCGGAGCGATCGGAGGACGGCGACGAAACCTACCTCCTCTCGACCGAAGGCGACGCGTCGGTCAAGATCCGCGCCGGGCTGATGGACGTGAAGACGCTGCAGGCAGTCGACGCGGACGGGCTCGAGCAGTGGCTGCCGGTCATGAAGGCCTCCGACCCCCTGCCGGCCGCGGGACGTGCAAGCCCTGTTCGAGGCGCTGGCCGTGACGCCCCCGACGCTCGAACGCGACGGCTACACCTTCGACCAGCTCATCGAAGGAGCTGATCGAACCCGCGCCCGAGCTGCGCGCGGCTCGGGTGCACAAGCACCGCGACCACTTCACGGTCGGCGGGTGCATGGCGGAGCTGTCCGAGGTCACCACCGGCGGGCGCTCCCGGCGGACGCATCGCGGTCGAGTCGACCGACCCCACGGCCGTGATCGCCGCGGTTCGCGACCTTGGCCTCGCAAAGCGGCGCAACGTCTCCATGTCGCAAGGCTTGAAGGCGCTCCTCGGTGTTGGGTCGAGGCGCTTCGCGGTGCTCGACGTGGGGACGAACTCGGTCAAGTTCCACGTCGCCGAACGGGCGGCCGACGGCGGCTGGACGACCCTCGTCGATCGTGCCGAGGTGACCCGCCTCGGCGAGGGCCTGGGCGAGTCGGGACGCTTCGGGGACGAGGCCATGGCTCGCACCATGGACGCGATCGCGGCGATGGTCGACGAGGCGCGCCGGCAGCGCGTCGAGGCGATCGCCGCGGTCGGGACGGCGGGCCTCAGAATCGCCGGCAACCGCGACGATCTCATCGCGGCCGTCCGGGAACGCACGGGCGTCGGGATCGAGGTGATCCCGGGTGAGGAAGAGGCGCGCCTCGCCTACCTCGCCGCCGTGTCCGGGCTCGGTCTCGGCGGCGGCTCACGCGTGGTCTTCGACACCGGCGGGGGCAGCTCGCAGTTCACGTTCGGCGATGGCGACCACATCGAGACCCAGTTCAGCGTGAACGTCGGCGCCGCGCGCTTCACCGAGCGGTACCGGCTGGACGGTCCGGTCGGAACCGAGACCATCGCCGCGGCGCGCGAAGCGATCGGTGCCGACCTGGCGCGGCTCGACGGTCGCCCGGCCGCCGAAGTCGTCGTCGGGCTTGGCGGCGGAATCACGAACATGGCCGCCGTCAGGCACGGGCTCACGACCTACGACCCCGACGTGGTGCAGGGGACGGTCCTCGACGTCGCGGAGGTCGACCGGCAGATCGAGCTCTACCGGACACGCGACGCGGAAGGCCGCCGGCAGATCGACGGCCTGCAGCCGAAGCGCGCGGAGGTGATCCTGGCGGGCGCCTGCATCGTGCGCGAGGTGCTCGCCAGGCTGCACGCCGAGTCGCTCACGGTGAGTGACCGGGGCCTCCGCCACGGCTTGCTCGTCGAGCGGTTCGGCTGATCCCTCTGATAGAGTCCCGCCGGCGAGCGAGCGGCCTACGCCGTCGGCGCCACATGCCCGAGCGCACGAGAGTGCACCGGTACCGTGCACCGCATCCCGAAGCCGGGCCCAGGTGCTGTGCCAGGCGCCCTCGCGGAGAGCTAGACTCCCGCCGTTGCAGCTACCAGCCAGAGGAGTGTGAACATGCCGAATCGGGGCTTCGTCCGTGGCACTCACCACCTGACGTTCTGCGTGGGCGGCGCGCAGGAGGACTACGACTTCCACGTCCGCCTGCTCGGCCTGAAGAGCGTCAAGAAGACCGTGCTGTTCGACGGTGAGATACCGATCTACCACCTCTACTACGGGAACCGGCTGGGCGACCTCAGCACGCTGCTGACCGCGTTCCCCTACCGGCAGGCCGGCTGGATGGGCAAGCGCGGCACCAACCAGACGCGGATCGTCAACCTGTCGATCCCGGCCGGGTCGACGTCCTTCTGGGCCGACCGACTCGCCGGCGCCGGCCACGACGTCCGCCATGGAGAGCTCCTGGGGACGGAGCGACTGTTCTTCAACCACCCGTGCGGGATCGATTACGCGTTGATCGGCGACCCCGAGCCCGACTCGCGTGAGCCGTACGAGGCGTCCGGCGTCCCCGCCGAGCACGCGATCCGCGGCGCCTATGGCACCACCACGTTCGTGCGGGATCCCGACGAGCACGCGTTCTTCCTGACCCAGGGGCTGGGCGGCAAGCTGGTGCGCGAGGAGGGCAAGCACCTGCAGTTCCAGATCGGGAACGAGCAGGGTCACGGCCGCATGCTCGAGGTCCAGATCGAGCGAGACCTGCCCCAGGGGACGTGGCACTTCGGCGAGGGCACGGTCCACCACCACGCGCTGGATGCGGTGTCGGCCGAAAACCAGGCGACGGTCAAGGACTGGATCGTCGGTCTCGGGTTCACCGACGTCTCCGACGTCAAGGACCGCGGCTACTTCTACTCGGTGTACATGCGCAGCCCGGGCGGCGCGCTGGTCGAGCTGGCGTACTCGCACGCGCAGGGGTTCACGATCGACGAGGCCCAGGACGAACTGGGGACACACATGTGCATCCCGCCGCACTGGGAGAACCGTCGCAGCGAGATCTCACAGCTGGAGCCGATCAACTCGGTCGAGACCGTGGTCGCGTAGCTGGGGTCCGGTCTGGGCGCGGCGCCCAGGCCGGCCGGAGCCTGGCTAACGGTGCGGCCCCGACGTCTCGGCGCGCAGCCGGGCCGCCGCCGCCGTCATCGCGGCCAGCTTGCCGTCGGCCACCTCACGCGGGAGGTACTTCATCCCGCAGTCGGGGGCGAGGACCAGGCGGTCGGCCGGCACGTACGGCAGCGCGCGCCGGACCCGGTCCACCACGGTGTCGGGCGACTCCACTGCGAGGTCGCCCAGATTGAGCACGCCCAGGATGATCGTCTTGCCGTCGAGCTCGGACAGGACCGAGCAGTCCAGGCTCGACTGGGCGGTCTCGATCGAAATCTGATCGCAGGTGCAGGCGGCCAGCTCGGGCAGGAACGAGTATCCGGACGGGCGGTCGTGGACCATCGCGGCGTAGCCGAAGCACAGGTGGACCGCCGTGGTGCCGGGCGCGCCGTCCAGCGCCCGGTTGATGGCCTTCACCCCGTACCGGCGGGCCTCCTCCGGACGCACCTCGAGGTAAGGCTCGTCCAGCTGGACGATGTCCGCGCCCGCCGCGAACAGGTCCATCACCTCCTCCCCGACCGCCTCCGCGTAGGCCAGGGCGAGGGCCTCGGTGCTGCCGTAATGCTCGTCCAGTGACTGCTGGGCCATCGTGAACGGGCCCGGCAGCGTGGCCTTGACCGTGCGATCGGTGCTGGCGCGGAGGAACCTCACGTCCACCGCCTCGACCGCGTGCCGCCGGCGGACCGGGCCGGTGACGCGGGGGACCAGGTTCGGCCGGCCGCTCCGTCCCGGAACCGTCGCCGGGTGCTCGGTGTCGAGGCCGTCGAGCGCGGTCGCGAACCGGTTCGAGTAGCTCTCCCTGCCGGTCTCGCCATCGGTGAGGATGTCCAGGCCGGCCTGCTCCTGGGCCCGGATGGCCAGCAGCGTCGCGTCGCGCTGCGCCTGCTGCAGAAACTCGGGGTCGACCCGCCACAGCTCCTGGGCCCGTACCCGGGGCGGGAGCCGGCCGGCCAGCCTGGCGCGATCGATCAGCCAGTCTGGCTGCGGATAGCTCCCGACCAGAGAGGTGGGGAAAAGCATGGCCGCAACGTACGCCGCACAGCGCGCTCCCGGGCCGCCCGGCGGCGCTCGCGTGGTGGACGCAGTCGAGCGCGCTCCCTCCTACGACTGCGTCGGGGAGGCGGTCGGGTCGAGGCCCGCGATCCACGAGGTCAGCCGGCCCGGCGTGCGGCCCTGGTCGAGCTTCGACTCCTTGCGAGTGACCGCCGCCTTGACGACCGAAGCCCCCCACGACCGGAACGGCTCGGGTGGAAGCGTCGCCGGCCATCGCCGGGTCAGGGGGAGGCTCGAATACTCGTCCCGGAGGCCCAGCGCCAGCGAGGCCAGGACCCGTCCTCCGAGGACCGTGGGGACGACTCCGTTGCCGGAGTATCCGACCCCGACCAGAACGTCAGGAATGTGGTCGTCGAGGCGGCCGAAGTAGGGTAAGCCCGTCACCGAGTAGTCGATCGGTCCGTTCCAGGTGTACTCGAAGTCGGCGGCGCCGAGGTCGGGATAGAGCCGATGCAGCTGCCTCAGGTTGGGGCCGACCAGCGGGCTGGAGCCGGTGAAGCGGCCGTCCACCTCGTTGTTGCGGGACATGAACCCGCCTCCCTTGCCGAAGACCACGCGGCCGTCCGGAGTCGATCGCCAGTAGAGGATGAGACGGCGAGAGTCCGCGAGCCCGATGCCGGAGGCCAGTCCCGGACCGAGGGTCTCGGGGATCGACCTGGTGGCACCGATATCGCTCGAGGTGACGAAGAGGTGGCTCCGCAGCTCCGGGCGCCATGCCGCCCACGCGTTGAGCGCCAGGACCAGCTTGTCGGCGAGGATCCGGCCCCGGCTGGTCTCGACCCGAATCGGCCGGCCGGCTTGAAAGTCCGTCATCGGCGTGTGCTCCACGACGGTGACGCCCATCTCGGTCGCGACCCGGCGCAGCCCCCGGACCAGGCGGGCAGGCTGCACCGTCGCCACGTTTTCTTCGAAGATCCCCCCGAGCAGCGCCGGTGAGGAGCTCAACTCCTCCGCGGCGCCGGCGCCGACCTCGCGAAACGGATGCTCATCGGCGGCCTCGGCAGCTCGAAGCGCGGGAATCCAGGCGCCGAGCTGTGATTGGTTCGACGCCGCCCAGAGATTCCCCACACGCCTCATCTGGGCGTCGACGCGATGCCGCTCGCAGAACCGTTCGATCTCCGGAAGACCCTGGTCGACCATCCTCGCCAGCCGCACCCCTTCCGACTCCCCGAAGAGCCGCACCATGACCGGGAGCTTGGCCCACATGGGCTCGGCGATGCCCCCGTTGCGGCCGCTGGCTCCGAACCCGCAGTACCTCGCCTCGATCAGGCAGACGCGAAGCTGCGGCTCGTGCTCGAGGAGGCGGATCGCAGTCCACAGGCCGGTGAACCCGCCGCCGGCGATCACGACGTCGGCCTTCTGAGGCAGCTCCTGCTGCCGCCAGCCGGCCGGATCCTCTCCCGATATCGCTTCGTCGAGCCACAGGGAGACGTACGCGTGTTCACTCATCGACTACCTCCATCGCCTCGCCTCGACCCCTCCGCCACCCCACCGACCGGCACCAGGTGGCGGCGCAGCCCCCAGGGGGGTAACCGGGCTTACGATGCACCGGGGACACGCCGCCGCCACCCGTCCGCGGACGACCAAGCGAGCTCAGCAGTCCCCGACCCCAGGCAAGCGTTCCAAGAGAGGAGCGGTCACGTTGAGCATGTACAAGGTCGTGAACCCCGCGACTGGTCAACTCGAGAGAGAGTTTCCCACCGCTACCGACGCCGAGCTTGCCGGCGCCGTCGAGCGTGCCGATCGCGCCTATCGAACCTGGAAGACGACTTCCTACAGCGAGCGAAGCAGGATCCTGCTGGAAGTCGCTCACCTGTATCGCGATCGTGCCGGCGACCTCGCGTCGCTGATCACGCGCGAGATGGGCAAGCCGACCCGCCAGGCGCTGGGCGAGGTCGGATTCGTGGCCGCCATCTACACCTACTACGCCGAGCAAGGACCTCAGCTTCTCGCGGATACGCCATTGGAATCGAAGACACCCGGCAGCGCCTGGGTACGCAAGGCCCCGATCGGCACCGTGCTCGGCATCATGCCCTGGAACTATCCCTACTATCAGGTCGCCCGCTTCGCGGCCCCCAACCTGATGATCGGCAACACGGTCGTGTTGAAGCACGCACCTCAGTGCCCCGAGTCGGCGCTGGCGATGGAGCAGATCTTCCATGACGCGGGCCTGCCGGAAGATGCGTACATCAACATCTTCGCGAGCAACGAGCAGATCGCGACGATGATCGCCGACCCCCGGATCGCCGGGGTTTCGGTCACCGGCAGCGAGCGGGCGGGCACCGCGGTGGCGGCGGTGGCCGGTCAGAATCTCAAGAAGGTGGTCCTCGAGATGGGGGGGTCGGACCCCTTCATCGTGCTCGACATCGACGACGTCGAGAGCGTCGCGCGCAAAGCCGTGAGGGCGCGCATGTCGAACGCCGGCCAGGCGTGCAACGCCTCCAAGCGGATGATCGTCCTGGACACGGTCTACGACGAGTTCATGGACAGATTCACGTCGATGATGGCCGAGGAGGTGCCAGGCGACCCGACCGATCCGAAGACCAGCTTCGGTCCGCTTTCCTCCGAGCAGGCTGCCCAGAACCTGATGGCACAGATCAACGACGCCATCGACAAGGGGGCCAGAGTCCATCTCGGAGGGGGTCGCGTGGACCGGCCCGGCGCCTTCGTGCAAGCCACCGTCCTGAGCGGCGTCACGCCCGAGATGCGCGCCTACCAGGAGGAGCTGTTCGGTCCGGCCGCGGTCGTCTACCGGGTGACGAGCGCCGAGGAGGCGATCGACCTCGCCAATGACGTGCCCTTCGGGCTTGGGGCTGCCATCTTCGCGAACGACGAAAAGCTGGCGCTCTCGCTCGCCGACAAGCTCGACGCCGGCATGGTCTGGATCAACGAGCCCGAAGGCGGCGGAGCCGACCTGCCCTTCGGCGGGACGAAGCGGTCGGGGGTGGGACGTGAGCTCGGTCCTCTCGGTATCGAAGAGTTCGTCAACAAGAAGCTGATCCACACCCCCGCCGGCTGACGCCAGGCCACCCGAGCGGTGGCGGGCGCCTCTGCGCGTGCGTCGCGCTGTCAGGAGGCGGCGGGCAGGATCGTCACCGAGACCAGGCCGAACACGGCGATCGCGGACGCCACGCCGGCCACTCCGATCGGGGCCGCCAGGGAGCGGCGAGGGCCGTCGGAGGTCCTCGCCCGATACAGAGGGTAGACGGCGAAGACCACGACCTGGGAGAGCCAGAGCGCAATCAGCGACGGTTTCAGCAGCGCCTCGTAGATCGCGATCGGGTTGACGAGCGTCACCGCCGTGCCCGCGACCAGGACCACCGCCATCACCGCCGTCACCCGGCGCACCGGCCACACGAAGAGATAGTGGACGAGCCGTGTCAGGGCCAGGAACTCGGCGAGGACGATCACGCACGTGCTGACCGCCGCGCCGACGCCGACCGCCACGCCGAGCCCGGGCGCCCCGACGCGGGCAGCGAGCTCCTGGCCGGGCATCGCCGCGTCGCCGTCGACACCCGCGCGGGCGACGGCGGCGACACCGATCAGGACCACGACCGCCGCGACCGCGAAGCCGGCCAGCAATCCGCGCGACACTGCCCGCCCGCCGCCGCGAACCTCGGCTCCGAGAAAGAGCGGAAGGCTGCCGCACACGTAGAACAGCGAAGCCTGGGCGGTGGCCACCGCGGCCGCCCCGAACGCGGGCGAAACCGGCGCCGCGGACGCCGGGTGCGGCAGCACGACGGCAGTCAGTGCGAGGACGAGGACGATCTGCACCAGAGCCAGCACACAGGTCACCGAGACCGCCCAGCGCAGCGGCAGGAGCGCGACTCCGCCGACCGCGACCGCGATCGCGATCGCGAGGAACGGCTGCAGCGCCGCGGGAACGGGCACGGCCGCCGGCAGCATCTCGTAGACCACCTGGGGGATCGTGTACACCATGTAGAGCGCGTAGCTGACGATCCAGAGCACGCCCTGGGCCAGCGCAACGCGGCGCCCCGCGGCCTCCTCGACGAACGCAGTCAGGCCCCCCGCGCTGACGATCCGCCGCGCGTACCCGAACCAGACCGCGATCGGAGCCAGGAACAGGAGGGTGCCGGCCAGCGTCACCCAGGGGACGCGACTCGCGATCTCTGAGGAGGCCGGGATCTGCAGCGCGACCAGCGCCAGCGGCCCCCCGATGGACGCCACGACAATGCCGGCGAACAGCAATGGAGAGAGACCCGGCACGCCGCGCACCCCGGGCCCCACCGCCTCACCGGTGCCGGCGCCCTCCGGCGCCGGTGATATCGCCATCTCCGGGCGAGTCTAGCTCCAGCCGCTTCCGGAGCCGCTCGAGCCCGGGGTCGAGGTAGCCGAGCTGTGCTGCCCGCCAGAGCCTCCGCTGGTGCCACCCCCGCCGCTCGCGGCCGCGCCGCACCCGGCGGCGATGAGCGCAACCGCGGTTACCACGATCGCAATCCCCAACTTCAGTCGCCTGCCCAGTTGCATGGTGGTCAACCTCCCTTCATGCTTCCTGTGGCGCGCTTCGCCCTCACGTTCATCGTGAAGGTCTATCCGTTGCCGTTACGCGGCGGAGGCCGCTCACCGGGATCGTACAGCGAAAATCCGGTGCTCTCAAGCCTGCTGAATGGTCACCACGGCGCCCGCGCACGGTGGCTGGTGGGGCAGGAGACGGGGCCACCTGCGAAAGCAGATGACCCCAGTCAGCGTGAGGGGAGTGTCGATCCTCGGCGGCACCGCAGGGTACGGCCCCTGCCAGGCCCGCGTTCTCTACTCTGAGGGGTGGATTCCTCGTTCTCTACGGGACTTTTGTCCTACTCCATAGGACTTTGTCCCAGCCACAGCTCCACCACTCGCGACGGGTCGAACCCGCCGACTCCGAGGACCGTTGGGACCCGGGTCGGTGCTTCCCTTTGCCGGAGTGTGGGCACCCTGGCCCTACTCCGCGAGATCTGACAGCCTCGGTGTCTCACCGGTGGTGACGCGACGCTCTCTCCTCCGAGGGCGTCCGCGCGATGGCGCCGGCGAGATCCTGTGGCCGCGAGAACTGGGGCCAGTGACCGGTCGGGAGATCGACGTACTCGACGGATCGGATCCTGGCCAGCTCGCGCACCGGCGGCGCTCCCGCCTCCACCCACTCCCGGAGCGCCGCGCTCGTGAACTCGGTGCAGATCATCGTGACCGGCACCTCGTAGCGGCGCTCGTCGCCGAGCCGCTGCGGTCCGCTGATGACCGCCTCGGGAAACGGGATCGCCCGCCGCCGGAACGCGTCCCGAGCCGCTTCGTCGAGTCCTGCCAGCTCCTCCTCCTGGAAGTCGGACCAGGGGGGCAGCGGGATCTCGCCGTGCTCCGCGGTGAAGCCCTCGGTCAGGGGGTCGCCGGCGGCAGTGGGGAAACCACCGATGTAAACCGCCCGCGCCACGCGGTCGGGCCGGGCGTCGACGGCCCCGTAGGCGATTCCGGCACCGGCCGAGTGGCCCACCACGAGGACCCCGCCCGCTCGGGGTCGACGGCGTCGATCGCTCCCACCACGGCCGCCACGTGGTCCGGGAGCCCAATCCCCGAGCGGTCGGCGTCCGTTGCCTCGAGGCCCGGAAGCGTGAGGGCGTGGACACGGAAACCGCGCTCCTCGAGCGCCGCGCCCACGGCACCCCACGACGACGCGTCGAGCCACATGCCCGGAACCAGAACGACGTCCACTGCTCACCTCCGGATGCTGCCGGCGCGGATTCGACCCTCCCGGCACCGTACCGAGCGCCGGCCCAGCCTGTCGGGTTCGGGCCGCCCTACCAGCGGGTGGCATCATCGATTCAGACTCTGCCGGCCCTCCAGGCGAGTACGACACCCGAGCCGGACGCCCAGAACAGCAGCAGCGGCAAGGAGGCGTAGGCCGCGATCGCGAGGGGTGCGATCAGAAACGTGTAGCCGATTCCGGAGCTGACGATCGCCACGGCCAGCCCCACGCCGACGACACGAAGCCACGCGGTCAGAGCGCGCACGCGCCACGCCGGTCCGACCGAGGCCGCCAGCGCGCACACCGCCAGCAGCAGCATTTTCACCCCGTCGAGGCGGTTCAGCGCGTCGAACAGGAGGCCGGCGGCAGTCATGTCGTGAGCGGGCGCCGCGGCCAGCGTTAAGAGCAGGCCGAGTACGCACTCGATCAACGAGATGGTGACCGCGACGATCCCGGTCACCATCACGACCCAACCGGCTCCGCGAGCGCCGTGCCGGCGCACGGTGACGGCGATGGCCATCAGCAGGATCAGGAGCGGTATCGCGGCGAGCCCTTCGGTGAAGATGAGGCTCAGCGAGGCACGGACGGGAGCGCCCCCGTAGAGCGACACCACGCCTCCGGGCGACAGCGCGATGCTGGTGGCGCCGGACCAGACGGTGAGTCCCGCGATCCAGATCGCGATGTACGCGACGGCGGCCAGCGCCAGCCCCACGGCAGCGGTGGGCTGCGTGCGGCCGGCGCGGGCGTCGAGCGAGGGGGGAGCGGTGAGCATCAGGGTTCCTCCACGGAAAGGTGATCGAGGATGAGATCGACCAGCTGTTGGGCATAGGCGTCGCCCAGCGGGTCGCTCGTGAGCAGGAGGCGGTAGTACTGCGAGCCGGCCAGGACGTCGACGACGACCTCGGGATGGGCCACGCCGGCCCGTCTCAGGACCGCCAGGGTGGGTTCTCGCCGGGCAGCCCAGAGTCGGCGGACTCCCTGGTCGAGGGTCTCGTCGCGGGCGCTGGCGGCCACCAGCTCGGCGGCCAGCCGGCGCGCGCCGGGCTGTCGCATCGCGCGCGCGACGCTCGTGGTGACGGTCAGCAGGTCGGCACGGAGGTCGCCGGTGTCGGGCGACTCGACGACCGCTTGCATCGAGGCCGCCACCTCCAGGACGAGGTGGGCCTTGGTCGGCCAGCGGCGGTAGATGGTGGTCTTCGCGATCCCCAGCGCCGCGGCCACTCCGTCCACCGAGAGACCCGCGTACCCGTGTTTCAGCAAGGCGTCCGCGGTCGCCTGGACGATGCGGCGATCCAGCGTGGTATCTCGCGGTCGGCCCCTGGCCGGCGTTGCCATGGCAATTACGATACACGAGTAGCGTAATTGCCACAGGAAGGCGATGGGGTCGCAAGGTGGGCCGTTGTTGGTGCACCAATCGCCCTGTCCCTGTGCCAAAAGTGGGGTGTTGGCGCACCAATCGCCCTATCCCCAGCTCTTGCCGGCCGGCATCAGCAGGGGCTCCTCCCGCCCGTAGATCTCCAGCTCGTCGATGCGATCGCAGACGAGCATCGGCACCGCCCCGGCATGACCCTCCAGCCGCCCGCTCACCCGCAAGAAAGGCATCGCTCGGATCAACACGCGCTCCCGGTCGCGCTCGCAGAGGTGGCGCGGAATCAGCAGGTTGGAGAGGCCGGTCTCATCCTCCAGCAAGAGGAAGATGATCCCGTTGGCGGTCATCGGCTGCTGCCGGCAGACGACGAGGCCCGCCGTGGCGACGCGCCCCCCGGGGGTCAGCCCGTGGAGCTCCTCGGCGCTGCGGACACCCTCCAGGCGCAGGCGCGCCCGCTGGAACGACATCGGATGGTCGGTCGGCGAGAGACGCAGGATCTCGTAGTCGGCCGCGACGCGCTCGAAGTCGGAGAAGTCGTGCAGGAAGACCTGGTCCTGGGACGTGGGCAGCTCCAGCTGCAGCTGTCGCGGCCGGCCGTTCGCCGCCGCCTGCACGCTGCGACCACCCCCCGCCAGCAGGCCCTGCTGCCAGAGCAGGTCGCGGCGCCCGATCCCCGACCGGTCGAACCCGCCGATCTTGATCAGGTTCTCCACCGCCCGCCCGGTGAGCCCGGTCCGCTGCACGAAGTCGAACAGCGACGCGAAGTCGCCGGTGCCGTCCCGTGCCTCGACGATGACGCGGCCTCCGACGGCGCCCAGCCCCTGCACGTAGCCGAGCCCGATCCGTACCGCCCCACCCTCCACCGTGCACTTCGCCTGCGAGATGTTGACGTCCGGCGGCAGCACCTCGACGTCGTGGCGCCGGGCGTCGTTGGTGAACACGTGGGGCGGGTAGAACCCCATCGGCCAGTTGTTGTAGAGCGCCGTGTAGAACTCGACCGGGTGGTACTCCTTGAGCCACGCCGACTGGTAGGCGAGGAGCCCGAAGGCGGCGGCGTGGCTTTTCGGGAACCCGAACGAGGCGAACCCGGCCAGGTTCTCGAACATCACCTCCGCCGTCCCCTCGCCGACCCCTTTGGCAGCGGCGCCGGCGAGGAACTCCTGCCGGTACTCCTCGCGCTCGCGTTCCCAGTCGTGCCGGCTCATCGCCCGCCGGAAGCTCTCCGCCCGTCCCGCCGCCATCCCTCCCATGGCCATCGCGACCTGCACCACCTGCTCCTGGAAGAGGACGACGCCCATCGTCTCCTCGAGCACCTCGGCCACGGTGGGATCGACCGCCGAGCGATCCCAGGCTCCTCGCTCCCGCTCCGTCTCCCGCGCCCTGACGTAGGGGTTGACGGCACCTCCCACGATCGGCCCCGGACGCACGATCGCCACCTGCACGGTGAGGTCGTCGAGGTTCTTGGGCCGGGTTCGCGGCAGCATCTGCGCCTGGGCCCGCGACTCGATCTGGAAGACCCCGACCGTGTCCCCGTCCTGGATGCGCCGGAAGACACGGTGGTCGTCGAAGGGGATGCGGGAGAGATCGACGTCGGGGACCCCGCCCCCGGCGACCAGGTCCAGGCACTCCTCGACCACCGAGAGCATGGCCAGCCCCAGGAAGTCGATCTTGACCATCCGCGCGTCGTCGACCGAGTCCTTGTCCCAGTGGCAGACGTAGCGGTCGGGCCACGCGGCGGGCTGCACGGGGACGCACTCGATCAGCGGATCAGAGGCGATGACGATGCCTCCGACGTGCTGGGAGAGGTGGCGAGGGAAGTCGTCGATCTGGCACGCGAGATCGACCAGCCGGGCCCACGCGGGCGTCCCCACCCTCGACGCGAACTGGGGGATGCGCGCCATCTCCTCCCCCAGGTGGCGGCTCGACGTGAAGACGGAGCAGAGCTTGGCCAGGCGGTCCAGCTCGACCTGGGGCAGGTCCAGCGCAAGCCCGATGTCACGGATCGCGGAGCGGATGCGGTAGCGCGGGATGGTCGCCACCAGCGCCGCGTGGTCGGGCCCCCAGCGCTCGTGCACGCGCTCGATCAGCTTCTCGCGGGTGGCGCGAGGGAAGTCGAGGTCGATGTCGGGAAGGCTCGCCATCTCCTCGTTGAGGAAGCGGCCCAGAAAGAGCCGGTTGCGGACCGGGTCGATGTGTGAGAGCCCGATCAGGTAGCAGACGATGCTGCCCACCGAGGAGCCCCGACCCCGGCCCGGCGGCAGCAGCCCACGGCCGGTCGACCCTCCCTCCCGCACCTCGGCGGCAACCTCCCGCGCGAGGTCAAGGACCTCTTTGTAGACGAGGAAGAAGCCGGCCAGGCCGTGATGGCCGATCAGCTGCAGCTCCTCGTCGAGCCGGGTCTCCGCCGCCTCCTGGTCGCCTGGGGGTAGCGGCGGCGGAGCTCGGTGCGGCAGCACTCGTCGAGCCAGGAGAGCGGGGTGCGCCCCACCGGCACCGGCGGATCGGGGAGCCGGTAGCCGAGGTCCTGGTTGAGGTCGAACTCGCAGAGATCGGCGACGCGACGGGTCTGCGCGACCGCCTCCGGGAACTCGCGAAAGCGTCTCGCCTGCTCCTCCGGGCGCCGCAGGTAGAACTCGGCGTTGGGTCGCAGCACCGGGTGGCTTTCGTCGAGCGACTGCCGATGGCGGATCGCGACCAGCACGTCCTGGAGGCGGTGGCGGTCCTTCTCGTGGTAGTGGACGTCGCCGGTCGCCACGATGGGGACGCCGACGCGCTGGGCGAGCGCGCGCAGCGCGTGGTTGCGCCGCCGGTCGCCGAAGACCAGGTTGTCCTGGACCTCCACCAGCACCGAGTGCCAGCCGAACCACGCGATCAGCCGGCGCAGCGCCGCCTCCGCCTCCCGCTCCCGGCCGGCGGCGACCAGCTGGGGGATCTCCGCCTGCCGGCATCCGGTCAGGCAGAGCAGGCCTCCCGCGTGTCCGGCGAGCTCGGACAGCGGGACCCAGGGATCGAGCCGCCGGCGCTCACGTTCCTCCTGGGTGGGCAGGCCGAGCCCGTTGACGAGCGAGAGCAGGCGGCAGAGGTTGCCGTAGCCCTCTCGGGTCCGGCAGAGAAGGGTCAGGTGATGGCGGGTGCTGCCTCCGTCGGGCGAGACGGTGAGCTCGGCCCCGGTGATCGGTTTGATCCCCACCTCACCGCAGAGGCGGGCGAACTCGAGCGCGCCGAACAGGTTGTCGTGGTCGGTACAGGCGAGGGCGCGGTACCCGAACTCGCGTGCGCGCCCGATCAGCTCTTTGGGGTGCGAGGCTCCGTCGAGCAGTGAGTAGTTCGTGTGCAGGTGCAGCTCGACGTAGTCCTCACGGAGGGCCGGCGCTGCCACCGATGCCGCCTCTCACCCCCCGATGCTACCAAACGTTCGTTCGATCATGCGTCTGGATGTAGGCGTCCCGTTCCCGGCAAAGGGCGCTCTCGAGGGCGCGTTCGGTGGCCGCTTCCCGGCAAACGGCCCTTGCTACCCCTCAGCGCCGGCCAGCCGGTCGGCCACCTGCAGCATCTGGCGACCCACCGGCTGCAGGCCGATCCGCGTCGCCAGAAGCCCTGTCGTGACGCGCTCCACGACGCCCCACTCCCAGATCGCGGTCGCGTCGAGGTCCGTCTTCCGGGCCAGCCACGCGGCCCGGCCGCGGGCGCTCTCCCCCGCCAGCAGCGGCTCCGGATCCTCGCGCATCAGGATGCCGAGGTCCAGCTCGGGCTCGGCGAGCAAGCCGTCAGGGTCGATGAGCTTCCACCCGCCCGCCGGCGCCTGCAGAGCGTTCCACTGGTGGACGTCGCCGTGGACCAGGACGGCACGCGCCTCGTCGTGCTCAACCTCGCGCCGCCGCGCGCAGGTGACGGCGTGCACGATGGCGCGCTCATCGCAGGGACGGCCGAGCTCCTCCCAGGCCCGGATCGCGTCGTCGCCGAGCCCGTGGGCGTGGTGGGCTCCGCTCGGGAGCGGGGCCCCCGGAGCCCTCCGCCACACCCGCCGGGCCGCCTCGACCAGGATCTCCTGCCGGCGGCGCGCCGGAAGCCCAAGTTCGAAGAGCGACGGCCCCAGCTGTTCCAGCAGGAGCACCTCGCGCACCGGATCGCTCCGCAGCAACCGGACGCAGCCCTCGCCCCCGGCCAGCTCGAGCACCCTGATCTCGCGGGCCGCCTGCCCGCCGCCTCTCGCGACCAGGGCCTTCAGGACCGCTGGGGAGCCGTCGGCGCAGGTGGCACGGGCCACGTAGGCCTCGGTTCCTCCCAGGTAGGGCTCGCCAAGCGTCAGCGACCACTCGCGCTCCAGACTGGCAAGCAGCTGAGGGAGCCCCTCGAGCCACCGTTCCGCGCCGGCGGCCAGCGCCTTCTCACGAACGACGTCCGGGACCAGAAAGGCTCCCGACCGAGGAAAGTTAGACGATGGTCGACTCCACGTTGGCACCCACCGAGCCCTTCACGATCGGGAAGTGGCAGGCCGTCAGGTGGGCGGTCTCGACCCCACCCCCCACCAGCCGCTCGCCGGTGTCGGTCTGCAGCATCGGCTCGACCCGGGCGCAGATATCCTGGGCGGCGGGGCAGCGGGTGCGGAACCGGCAGCCACTCGGCGGATTGATCGCGGACGGCAGCTGGCCGCGGACCCCGAGCTTCGCCTTGGCCCGCTCGATCTTCGGATCCGCGGTCGGGACCGCCTCGATCAAGCCCTTGGTGTAGTGGTGGCGCGGATGGTCGACGATCTCGGCCGCGGTCCCCACCTCCACGATCTTGCCGAGATACATGACCGCGATCACGTCGGAGAGGTAGCGGACCACCGACAGGTCGTGGCTGATGAAGACGTAGGTGAGGTCGCGCTCGTGCTGGAGCTCCTTCATCAGGTTCAGCACCTGGGCCTGGATCGAGACGTCGAGCGCCGAGACCGGTTCGTCGGCGACGATCACCCCTGGCTGGAGCGCGAGGGCGCGCGCCAGACCGATCCGCTGCCGCTGCCCGCCGCTGAACTCGTGCGGATAGCGCTCGGCGGCGCGGGCAGGGAGACCGACCGAATCCATCAGCTCGTCGACGCGCTTGCCGCGGTCGCGGCGCGTGCCGACGTGCTGGATCGCGAGCGGCTCCTCCAGGATCCCGCGCACGCGCATCCGTGGGTCCAGCGAGGCATAGGAGTCCTGGAACATGAACTGCACGTTGCGGCGACCCTCGCGGCGCTCCTGTCCTCGCAGGGCGTTGAGCGGTCGCCCGCGGAAGTTGATTGCCCCGGACGTGGGCGTCTCGAGGCCGACGACCAACCGCCCGAGCGTGGTCTTGCCGCAGCCGGATTCACCCACCAGCCCCAGCGTGGTGCCGCGGGCGACGGACAGGTTGACGTCCGAGACCGCGGAGAGGGTGCCGAGCTGGCGCCGGAGGAGCCCGTTGGAGCGGATCGGGAAATCCTTGACCAGGTCTTTGATCTCGATGATGGGCGTCCCGTTGGTGCTGGTCAGCGGATTGGTGGGTGCCACCCAGGCGCGCTCGTCGGTGCTCCGGGGCTCGGTCGACGGGATCGGCCGGATGGTCGGCGGGCTGCCGGCCTCGGTCCGCGCGGAGACCGCGTCGTGCGGGACCACACAGGCGAAGAGGTGCTCGCCGTCGTCCCGCTCGACCACCTCGAACGGAGGCACCTCGGCGCGGCACTTCTCGATCGCAAACCGGCAGCGGGGGGCGAAGCGGCAGCCGGGTGGTGGCCACGCGAGGTCCGGGGGAAGGCCGGGGATGGAGTACAGCCGCGTCCGTTCGGCCACCGCCTTCTCGGGCAGGGCGTCGAACAGAGCTCGCGTGTACTGGTGCTGCGAGCGGGTGAAGAGCGTCTCGATCCCGGCCGTCTCCACGATCCTGCCGGCGTACATCACCGCGACTCGATCCGCGTTGCCGGCGATGACGCCCAGGTCATGGGTGACCAGGATCATCGCCATCTGCATCTCCTGCTGGAGCCGGCGGATCAGCTCCAGGATCTGCTTCTGGATGGTGACGTCGAGGGCGGTGGTGGGCTCGTCGGCGATCAGCAGCTTGGGGCGGCAGACCAGGGCCATCGCGATCATCACCCGCTGGCGCTGGCCGCCCGACATCGTGTGCGGGTAGTCCTTGATCCGGCGCTCGGGACTCGGGATGCCAACCAGATCCAGGGTCTCCACCACGCGCTCGTGGATCTGGCGCCCGGACAGCTTGGTGTGGAGTCGCAGCGGCTCCGCGACCTGCTCTCCCACGGTCTGAGTGGGATTGAGAGCCGTCAGCGGGTCCTGAAAGACGGTCCCGATCGAGCCGCCGCGGATCCGGCGCAGCTCGGTCTCCGCCGCCGTGACCAGGTCGGTCCCGTCCAGGATCACCTCTCCCCCCACGATGTGTCCACCGGGAGGCAGGAGCCGTTCGATCGACATCGCGGTCATCGTCTTGCCGCTGCCCGACTCTCCGACCAGGCCCAGGGTCTCGCCCTGCTCCATGGAAAAGGAGACGTCGTCGACGGCATGGACGGTCGCGGTGCTGAGCCGGATGTCCATGCTCAGGTGCCGTACGTCGAGAACCGGCATCGCTATGTCACACCCTACCTGCGAGCTGCTGCGTCAAGCGTTTCCGGCGACTTCGTCAGCGCCGCTGCAACCGGACTTCGACCGCGTCGCGCATACCGTCACCGACCAGGTTCACCGCCGTCACCACGATGATGATCGCGATCCCGGGCGGGTAGATCAACCACCAGTAGTTCGGGAAGATGTAGTTGGTCCCGTCGCTGAGCATGGTCCCCCAGTCAGGGGTCGGGGGCTGCAGGCCGAGTCCGAGATACCCGAGGTAGGCGAGGAGCAGGATCGCATCGGCCACCTGGAACGTCGCGTTGACGATCACCGTGCCCATGACGTTGGGCATGATGTGACGCATCACCGAGCGCGAAGACCCCCCTCCCATGACACGGACCGCCTGTACGTACTCGCGCGTGCGAATGCTCAACGCCTCGCCGCGGACCAGGCGGGCCGGGACCAGCCACGCCGTCAGCCCCAGGACCAGGATCATGATCGGGATGGTGGGGGTGATGATGGTGACCAGGAACAGCAGCAGGAAGAGGATCGGGATGGAGAGGATGGCGTCGACGATGCGCATCATGACGCCGTCCACGGGACCGCTGAAGAACCCGGCGACCGCGCCGTAGAGAGCGCCGACGATGGTCGCGACCAGCGCCGCGCAGAAGCCGACCAGCAGCGACACGCCGACCACCGATCATCATCCGGCCCAGCTGGTCGTACCCCCCGGAGTCGGTTCCCAGCGGGTGGCCCGGGCCGGGGGGCAGATTGGCGTTGGCGAGATCCGTGTTGATCTGGTTCGTCTGGTAGAAGAGCGGGCCCACGTAGCAGATCAGGATGGCGACCACGAGCACGATCAGGCCGATCACCGCCATCCGATTCTGGGAGAAGACCTCGATCGACATTCGCAGCATGCTCTTCGGCTTGCCGACCGGCAGTCCGCCCGCGATCGCGGCGGCCGGCTCCGGCGCCTGCGTCGGCGGCAGGAACTCGGCGGAGGCGGTCATGTGAGCGCCACCCGAGGATCGATGATCGAGAGCCCGATGTCGGCCAGGAGGTTGCCGATCACGGTCGCGAACGCGGTGATGATCACGATCGAGTACTCGATCGGATAGTCCTGGGTCTGGGCGGCGGTCCAGAACAAGAGCCCCATCCCCGGAAAGTTGAACACGGATTCCGTGATCAGCGCGCCGGCGAAGATCGCCGGCAGCGAGAGGCCCAGCAGGGTGACGATCGGGATCAGCGCGTTGCGCAGGATGTGCCTGACCAGGACGCGAGTGGGGGATGCCCCCTTCGCGTAGGCGGTGCGCACGTAGTCCTGGTTGATGTTGTCCAGGACGGACGACCGCATGTACCGGGAGAACGAGCAGATCGTGATGACGGCCAGGGTGCAGATGGGCAGGATCATGGCGTCGAACTGCTCGAAGATCGGCGCGATGCCGCTGCCCTGGGGCGCCTCGGCAGGGAACCAGCCCAGGTTCTGGGAGAAGATCACGATGGCGACGATCGCTATGAAGAACACCGGCGCCGCGTAGCCGACGAACGTGAGCGCCGTGGTGATGTAGTCGAACAGCTTGTTGCGGCGGACCGCCTGGTAGATCCCGACCGGGATCGCGATGATCAGGGTCAGCAGCGTCGAGAACCCAAGCAGGATGAGGGTCTTCGGCATCCGCTCCGCCAGCAGCGACGCGACCGACTGGTTCTGCCGGTAGGAGAACCCGAAGTTGAGCGTCGCCCAGTCCCTCAGGAGGATCAGGTACTGGAGCGGGAGCGGGTTGTCGAAGCCCTGCTCCTTGTTGAACTGCTGGACGGTGACCTCGGAGGCCCGAGGGCCGAGGATGGCCCGCGCCGGACCTTCGGGGAAGAGGAGGTGGAGGAGGACGAAGACGATGAGCGTCACGATCAGGACGACCAGCACCGACTGCAGCAAGCGCCGCACGATGAAGCCGATCACGACCGCGTCCGCTCGTTCGTCATTCGAGTCCTCCGCTCCACATCCTGTCTACGCTACGGCAGGGCTCAGTAGTGCCATTCCTCCGGGTAGATGAATCCGAGCGGGCTGTTCGGCGTGGCGCCCCCCAGCCCGTTACCGAACTCGTTGAGAGCGTAGGTGTAGTTCGGCTGGTAGAGGACCGGGACGTTCTTGGCCAGCGCCTGCTCGTAGTTGAGGAAGGGCTGAGTGTCATTCGTGGTGATCGACTGCGAGATGTACTGGTCGACCTGCGGATCGGTGTAGCTGCCGGAGTTGGAGACGGCGCCGGTCTGGAACAGGGTCTCACCGGTCGGGTAGTAGTCGGGGCCGTAGACCCAGCCGCCGCCCCAGTTGGCCATCGTCCAGTTGCACGCCGAGGTGCCGCTCGAGCAGGCGGTCGAGTAGTTGGTCACGACGGTATCGAACGTCTCGCCGCGAAGCGTGATGTTGATGCCTACCTGCGACGCGTTCGACTTCATGTCCTCCATTGCGGCCGTGATCGTCTGGTTGCCCGTCGCGTAGGGCAGATCGAAGGTGAGCGGGGTGCCTGAGGCGACGCCCGGACCACAGTCGCCGGGCGCGCTGCCGGCCTTGGCGCAGGTGCTGGTGCCCCCGGCATTGACCGTCCACCCGTTCTCCTGGAGATACTGCTTCGCGTGGGCGACGCTGAACGGATAGAGGCTCCCCTTCTCGCCCGACGACAGCAGCGCGTCGGCGGAGCCGACGGTGGGCACCGGGCCGAGCGTCGGCACGCCGTAACCCTTCGCCTGCGAGGTGATGATGCCGTTCTGGTCGACCAGCGACTGCAGCGCCTGCCGGATGTAGAGCTGGTCGATGATCGCGGCCTGCGGGCCGTTGAAGTTCAGCGGCATGTAGTTGAAGCCGTAGAGGAACCACGGCGCCAGCGTGTACTGCGGAGACAGCGGATTGGGCCCCCCCGTCAGTGGAGATGCGCCCGAGGGATGCGGCTGGCTCAGGTCCTGCGTCGGGATGTAGCCCGCGTCGAGGGTCTTGCCCGACTTGAGGACGTTGAACTCGGCCGCGTCGGTCGTGAAGGGAAGCATGTTGAACTGCTTCAGCGTCGCCTTGGTCGGCCCGTCATAGCTGGAATTCGGGACCAGCGAGACGTTTCCGTCGGAGTTGTAGGTCTTCAGCTTCCAGGGCCCGTCGACGATCGCCCAGAGGGGATTGCTGTCGTAGGTCGACTGGTCCTTCGACTGCGCGTTGAGGTAGTTGAAGACCGCCGAGCAGTCCGACGCGTTGCTGGCGCAGTCGCTCGTCTGACCGGGGCCGGTGACGTCCCACTCGGTCGGCCAGGGCGTGAGCTGGCTCAGCTCGTTGTAGAGGAACCAGTGCTGGTTGTAGGCCTTGTCGGTCTTGATCACCAGCGTGGTGGCGTTGGGCGCCGAGGCGGAGACGATGTTGTCGGGGATGTAGCCCGGCACGTAGTTCGCCTCGTTCGCCTTCTCTGCGATGTACATGTTCAGGTTGAACAGCACGTCCTGGGCGGTCACCGGGTCCCCGTTCGACCACTTGTAGGTGCCCTTCATGGTGATCGTGGCCGTCATGCCGTCGGCGCTCCAGGAGGGCTCCTGAGCCAGGCTCAGGCTGTCCGAGATGCTGGCGTTGTTGCCGTGGCCGAACATGTAGAGCGGCCGGTACATCAGCGTGATCATTTCGGTGTTGATGACGCTGTTGTTGCCGGGGGTGTAGTAGGGCCAGATCCAGTTCGGCGTCGAGGCCGGCGGCTCCGCCCAGCTGACCGTGTTGGAGGCTTTTCCGGGCGATGCTTTCGCGGTTCCGCTGTTCCCTCCACACGCGGCCACCAGGAGGAGCGTGGCCAGGAGGACGGAGCCGATCAGGGTCACTCCCTTGCGCCGTCCCGCGGTAATCAGACTCACTGCAATCGTTTCTCCTTTCCGATTTCGCGTCGGGGGGGACGCAGAAGGACGAACGCCGGTTTGTGACCGGCGGTCATCGACGTCCCTCACGCCTCCGGCGCACCACCAACGGCGGGGAAGCGTAGCAGAGGCGAGGGGGGAGCGCAAATTCGCACTCAGCGTACCCTTCCGCCGGCCGGCGCGCGCGGCAATCTCGGGTCTGTCTGTGGTCGGCGCGGCGGCGGGAGGAGGCGAAGCGTCGGCCTGGGAGGCGCTACGAGTAGCGCTGCACCCACCAGTGGGGCCCGGTCCCCTCCTGATAGACGGTCACGAGATCCCCGTCGGTGAGCAGGAGACGAAAATAGGTGCGGACCAGGAGGCCTCGCTCACGCCACCAGCCGTCTTCCAGGCGCCACACCTCCTCGACCCGTTCGACCGCACGCCAGCGTCCCCGCCGGTGGTCGCGCAGCGCGGTGGGCAGCCCTCCCCCCAGTCGCAGCTCGACCGGCGCCGGCTCGTTCAGCAGTCGTAGTCGATGAGCGCCAGACGGCGTTCGGGAATCCGGCTCCATGGCTCCATCTCGACGATCCGGCCGACCGGGCAGTAGCCATAGCGCAGCTTGAGCTGGCGAAGCTGCATCTCCAGCCGGCCGCGCAGCGCCGCCTTCGCCCCGTCCAGCGCGAGCTGCTGCCCGGTTGCGGGTGCCAGGTCCCGAAGCTCGACCGAAAGCTCGCAGAGAGGGCCCGGAAACGTCGCGTTCTCGATCACCGGCTGGGCGGCGGACCAGAGGGGGCGCAGCTCACCCAGCGGCTCCTTGCAGGTGATCGCGTGCGTCCACCGCTGTCCCCGTTCGGTCTGGGCGCCGAGCACCAGCTGGCGGGCCTCCTGATTGCGAAAGGAGCGGCGGCGGACGAGGCGGCTCAGCGTCTGCTGCCAGGCGGCGGCGAGCGCCGGCCGGCTGCTGAGGGGCACCTCGAGGTGAAGGCGCTCCTCCATGCGTTCCTCACGGGGCCGGGGACGCAGCGGCCGCGCGTCCTCCCCGCGGGCGAGCTCCCAGGCATGGAGACCCTCAGGCCCGAACTGCGCCGAGACGGCCGAGCGGCGCAGCGCGCGCAGCTCGCCCAGCGTGTGGAAGCCGAGCACGTCGAGGCGCCGCAGCATCTCGGGCGAGAGGGGGAGTGCCCCCGCCGGCTGCTGGTCCAGAAAGGCGGTGAGGCCGCGCTCGCCGACCACGAGGCCCTGCCCCGGAGCCGCCTGCCGTGCGGCGAGGAGTGCTGTGAACCGGCTCCCGCCCACCCCCACCCTGGGCTCCAGCGCTGCCGGCGCCGCCTGCAGGACGGCCTCGATCACGCCCGTGACCGAGTGGTAGCCGGTGAGCAGCTCCTCGACATCGACATGGGCGACGCCCGGCTCGACGAGCTCGACGGTGAACGCCACCAGCTCCAGGGCGGCGGCGACGTCACGCCAGATCGACTCGTAGCGAGCGTTCCGTTCTTCGAGGACGGCCACCGTGGGGCAGCGCCCGATCGCTTCGGTGAGCGTTTGGTCGGGCCGGATCCCGTGGGCATGCGCCCCGGGGGAGGCACACGTCACGCGTGCGTCGAGCCCACCCACCACGACCGGTTCCCCGCGCAGCTCGGGATGGTCCGCCAGCTCGCAGGCCAGCGGGAACGGCGACACCAGGAGGCACCCCACCATGCCTCCAACATACCAAACGTACGTTCGCCCGGCAACCCCCCTCCGTCAGGAACGACGTTTGTCTACGCCCGCACCTCATTCGTGGCTGCGAGGGGTCGCTTTGTATACAAACGTCCCCTCCTGGGCACCCGCCTACCCGAGGAGGTCGAGCAGCTTCCTCACGGTGGACCGGTTGCGTGCCGTGCCGGTGGGTGCCTGCTTGCTCGTCTTGGTCAGCACCGCCCCCAGCTCACTCCTGCCGAACCCGTCCGGCGTGTGCAGGTAGAGCACCCGACCGATCGCGGCCGCCTCATCGCGGCTGCCTTTCGCCGCGACCCCGGCCTGCGCCGCCGCGACCCGTTCCTGGTCGGCTGGTCCCAACGCCTGCGCGAAGAAGATGAAGTGGACGTACCGAGGATCCTCCTCCGCGGGGTAGGGATCGGCCTCGAGCGCCGCCGCCAGCTCGTCCCGGGAGAGCACGACCACCGCCACCCGCATCGCCAGCCGCTCTTCGATGCCGGCCTCGAGCGCGCTCGCCAGGTCGCCGTCCGCCGCGGCCGGCCCTCCACCCGCGCCTGAACACCACGTTGCCGCTCTGGATGTAGGTCTTCACGTCCGCGTTGCCGGCCGCCTCCACGATCGCCCGCAGATCGCTCATCGCGAGGACGCGCCCGCCCACGTTGACCCCGCGGAGCAGCGCGACGTGCGTCCGCAAACCGGGCAGGCCTACTGCGGGCCGGTAAGCGACGTCGACGCCACGGCGAGCGAGACCGCGACCAGGTCCTCCGCGGTCGCGAACACGCCGTCGGGGAGGCCGGTCCGCCTGACCAGGAGCGCCCTGGTGTGCATGCCCGTGAACGCCGACGCCACCGCCGCCGCGCCCGCCACGCCGGCGCCGATCGGCCCGGCCACCGTAGCCCCCGCCCAGGCGGCGCTCGCGATCCTGCCCAGGAGCCCCATGGGCGAGGTCCGTTTCCCGGCCACGGGCAGCTTGTCCACGATCAGCTCGCCCGCCGCCCCGGCGACGATGAACCAGCCGCGGGGCCACGAGAGCAGTCTCCCCTGCACCTGCAGCACGGCAAGGGGGGTGGCGGAGCGGAGCCCGGCGGCGGCGCCGAGGCCGGCCGCGGCAGCCACGGCTCCGGGGCTCGGGGAAAGCAGGTCGGTGAGGATCTGCCGGCGCCGTTCCCGGGCTGCCTCTCGCAATGCTCACGGTCGGACCATACCTCCTTCGAGCCCGGAAGCCGCTAGAGGATGAAGCCCTCGACGTCCGACAGCGAGGTCACCTGCCGCGAGTCCACGATGCCGACCCCGTAGAAGTTCATCTCGGTGACGGTGAAGCTGGTGCTGCTCTGGACCGACTGCACCACCGCGACGTGGCCGAACTCGCTGTAGCCGCCCCCTGAACCCCAGACCACGACCGCGCCGGCGCTCGGCGTCGACGAGGTGGCGAACCCCTGGCCGGCGGCACTCGGGAACCAGGTGTCGGCATTCCCCCAGTCGCCCGGGACGTTGTAGATGGTGGCGACGTAGTAGGTGCACTGGCCGGCCGGGTAGGCGTTGCCGCCGCTGGTGTTCTGCGTCAGATCCCCACCGCCGCCACCGCCGCTCGCCGCCACTCGCGCCACGCCGCCGCCGCCGCCGGAACCACGGCGGCAGCCAGCGCCGCCTGGCGTGCGCGCGCGGCCGCCGCCGCCTGCTCCTGCTGCTGCTGAAACACCTGCGCCTGGTAGTTCGCCTGATCGGTGTTGATCTGCTGCTGCAGGGTGCTGACGACCTGCTGCTGCTGCGCGCCCTGGGCGGCGATCTGCTGGACCAGGGCCTGCTGCTTGGCGAGCGCCTGCTGCTGCGTGGCCAGCTGCGCCTCCAGGACGACCTCCTCCTGCACCTGCTGGTTGAGGAGCGTCGTCTGCTCCGCCTGCTGCTTCTGGAGCTTCGCCTGCTGCTGCTGCACGACGGCCCGCTCGGCCTGCACCTGGTCGACGAGGTTCTGGCTCGCCTGGATCAGCTTGTCGACGAGCATCGCCCGATTCACGAACTCGCTGAAGTTCTGGGCGGTCAGCAGAACCTGCAGGTAGGTGGTCTGGTCGGTTTCGGCATCGCTCCGCACCTGTTCGTCGACCAGCTGCTGACGGACCTGGAGATTGGCCTGGTCCCGGTCGATGGCAGCCTGCGTGTAGCGCTCGCTGCGCTCGGTGGCAATGATCTCCGCCTGGGTCTGGGCGATCGCGTCCTCCTGCGCCTCGACCGCGGCCTGCGCCTGCGCCACCACGCCGGCGATCTCCTGCGCCTGCTGCTGAGCGCTGGCCTGACTGGCTTCGATCTGATTCAGCTGCTGCTGCGCCGCGCTCTGCTGCTGCTGGTCCGCCTGCAGCTGCTGGCAAGCGCTCAGCCCCGGGTCGCACTCCGACCTGGCCTCGACGCCCGCCGGTCGGACGCTGACGAATGCCGTGACCGCGAACACCGCAACCACGGCGACGATCCACGGCCTGCGCATACCCACCGCACCCGCGAGCCTGCTCACGGTCATCGACGACGCGCCAACGAACTGCCGTGCACGCTCCAACCCCATGTGTCGGGCGCGGACCCTCCCGCGCCACCCGGCCAGATTTGCCACGCCGCGACTCCGCGTGTGACTGGCGGCTAGCTAAGCACACTTCGGGTGAGAAAGCAAATCACGTTGCCTGGCGACTCTTCGTCGCCTGGGCATGCCTCAGGAGTGGCGGTGGTGCCTCTCGTCGCGGGCGGCTCGGTGCGCCGCGCGCCGTGCTTCCCGGGCCGCGAGGTGGGCCTCGTGCCGGGACTCCATCAGCCGCAGCCGTGCTTCCGACATGCCGGCGGCCGCCAGCGTCGACCTCTGCCGGATCAGATCCTTCATGCCGCCGTGGTCCTTGATCTCGACGCCGGCCATGATCGAAAGCATCTCGAAACGGAGCACGGGAGCGTCGGGACGCGGCGCCGGCCCCTTCAAACTGACCTCGTTGCCGCCCAGGATGGGGATCGAGGTCGTCTCCACGTGGACTCCGCGCGGAATCCGGATCTCGATACCTCCCCAGAAGGCGAACGTGCGGATCGTGGTCACCGCCGCGCTCAGGGTCGCCTCGCGGAGGTCGAGATCGACGCTGCCCATCACCGCCGCCGCCTGCAGCTCGGGACCCAGACGCATGGCGCCTTTCTGGTCATGCCCGCTGAGCACGGCGAGCAGCGACGACGTCGTGCGGGTACCGCCGGGCACGATGGCCGTGGTCTCCGCTCCGCGCAGCTCCTGCAGCGCCTGGTCGAAGTCGGGTCGCTCCTGCGTCCCTTGAAAGATCTCCACCAGGTCCGAGTAGGCGCCCAGCGTCAGCCGTCCCTGGTTGCAGGCAGCGGCGGAGCGGGCCGCGGCCCGCTCGCGCTCGGCCGGCGAGATCGGACCCGCGGAAGGAATCTCCGCCGGCTGGATGGCCTGCGCCTGCTCGACCAGCGGCTCGAAGGGCGGGATCGATCCGGCCTCAACCGGTGGGGCCGGCGTCTCCTCGATCGGTCTGATCGGCGGCTGCGGGAGTCCCTCCTCCATCGGATGCCATGCTACCCGCGCCCACCACGCCCCGTTCCCGGAGGAGGCCGATCCGGGCCTGCTCGTAGCCGCACACCTCGCGGAGCACCCGGTCGGTGTCGGCGTCGAGCGCCGGGGCCGGATCCACGGGCCCGTTGGGATGCCGCGAGAGCGTGATCGCGCGACCCAGCGCGGACCGCGGGCCGAGGACCGGATGCACCGTCTCGGTCACCGCGCCGCGAGCCCTGAGCCCCGGGTTGCGGAGCGCCTCGCCGACCCTGTTGACAGGCGCGTTGGGTACGTCGTGACGGCTCAAAGCACCCTCCCACTCGGAGGTTGTGCGTCCCCTGGTGGTCTCCGCGATCAGCGCGTCCAATTCCTCTTTATGGGCGACGCGGGTGGAATTGGTTCGGAAGCGCGGATCGCGCTCCAGCTCGGGACGCCCGAGCGCGGCGCAGACCTTGGGCCAGAAGGATTCCCCGAACGTCGCGATCACGACGTGTCCGTCGGAGGTCGGGTAGGCCCGGTAGGGGGCGAGCGAGGGGTGTCCGCTGCCGACCGCGACCGGGTCCTGGCCGGTCATCCAGCGCCACTCGGCGAATTGGGTGAGCAGGTTCACCGAGGTGTCCAGCAAGGCCACGTCGAGATGCTGGCCACGCCCCGTGCGCTCCCTCTCGAAGAGCGCCGCGAGCACGCCGATCACGGCGTTCAGCCCCGCCACCAGGTCGGACATCGGGAGGCCCATCCGCACCGGCTCGCCGCCCGGTTCGCCGGTCAGGCTCATCAGCCCGCTCATCGCCTGCACCGCGACGTCGAAGCCGGAGCGCTGTGCGTCGGGCCCGGTCTGTCCAAAGGCCGAGATCGAGCAGTAGACGACGTCGGGGCGGACGCGGCAGACGGCCTCGTAGTCGATCCCCAGGCGGGCCGTCACGCCGGGACGGAAGTTCTCGACCAGCACGTCGCAGCCGGCCGCCAGGTCGAGCAGAACCTGCCGGCCTTCGGGCTGCCGGAGGTCGACGACCACGCCCTGTTTCCCATGGTTCACGGCCAGGAAGTAGTGGCTGACCCCGCGTTCGGCGGGCTCCATGGCACGACCTTCCTCGCCCCCCGGGCGCTCCACCTTGATGACCTCCGCGCCCAGATCCGAGAGGTACTGGGTGCCGTAGGGCCCGGCCACGATCCGGGTCAGGTCAAGGACGCGCACGCCGTTCAGCGGTCCGTCCATCAGGCCGGGGCCCCCGCTTCCGTGGGAGCGCTCATGCGGGTCGCAGGTAGCTGAGCGTCGAGTGAGCGACCAGCGAACCCCGCTCGTCCGTCGTCCGCGCCTCACCGAAGACGATGCGACGCCCCAGCCTCAGCACCTCCGCCCGCGACGCCAGGTCGCCGGCGGCCCCGCGCACGAAGCTGGTCTTCATCTCGACGGTGACCGCCATCGCCTCCACGCCGACCCGAGTCATGATCGCGAGCCACATCGCGGCATCGGCGATCACCTCGTAGCAGGCGCCGTGCAGCACGTCGCCGGGGCGCAGCAGCTCCGGGCGGCTGCCGAGGCCGACCGTCGCCCATCCCTCGCCCAGGTCGAGCGCGATGAGGCCCCACCAGCGCGCGAACGGCGTGTGGTCGAACAGGTCCTGCGCCTGCGCGAGCGTGATCTGAGCCATGTCGCCCAACATGGCAGACTCAGGGTTCGCGCGACGACTGTCGGCGTGGCGGAACCGGTAGACGCGCCAGACTTAGGATCTGGTGGGGCAACCCGTGGAGGTTCGAGTCCTCTCGCCGACACCACGCTGATACCGCCGCCGCAATTGCGTTGGTGCCCGAGGCGGGACTCGAACCCGCAAGCCCTTACAGGCAATCGATTTTGAGTCGATCGTGTATGCCAAATTTCACCACTCGGGCGCGGCCCCATTCTATGGGCGGTGCTTCTGAGGGTCATGCGATCCGCCGACTGCCGGCATTCGGGGCGGCGACGGCGCCCCAGTCGCCCCGAGTGCCGGCGCTCGGGGACCGCCGAGGAGTGCCCGCCTACTTGATCACCATCGACAAGAGGCCCAGGACGACCGCGAGTATGCAGATCGCGAAGCCGGCGATGGCCATGGCCAGGGAACCGAAGGCCAGGTGCTCCCGCTGCAGGCCGACCGGCGTCGCCGCCTCGGTGACATCAACGGTACGGGTAGCGGCTCTGACTGCTTCGGGGTCGTCAGTGGCCGCCGGGCTGCGGGCTGCCGACCAGCGATCCAGCCCCACCAGGGCCAGCGAGAAGGCGCTCACGATGACCGCACCCGCGACCGCCGCAAAGAGCGCAACCAGTCCCAGGCCCGACCAGCTGATGAGCGGAGCCGACAGGGGGATCCCGATCGAAGCACTCATGACCCGGTGGCCTCCTGGGACTCGGTTGCTTTCTGCGTGGCCATCGCCGTGCGCGCGTTCTTGGGCAGCGCCGCATTCACGTTGTCGGCCGTGACCGGCGCGCGCCGTGACAGCAGATAGATACCGGCGAAGACCAGCACGGCGACCAGGGCGGTCGCCAGGACGCCGGGCAACCCACCGATCCGTTTGGCCATGAAGTCGGCCCCGCCCCCGACGATCGCGGCGCACGGGATCGTGATGAGCCAGGCGAACGCCATCTGACCCACGGTTCCCCACCGGACCACCGCACCGCGCTTTCCCAGCCCGACCCCCAGGACGCTGCCCGAGCAGACCTGCGTCGTGGAGACCGCAAAGCCCAGGTGCGCGGCGCCCAGGATGACCGCAGACGAAACCGTCTCGGCAGCGAAGCCCTGAGGTGTCGAGACGTCCGTTATGCCGTGGCCGACAGTCCGGATCACCCGCCACCCACCGATGTAGGTTCCGAGGGCGATCGCCGTGGCGCAGGTCAGGATCACCCAGATCGGCACTCCCGCCTTGGCCGTGATGGTTCCGCTCGTGATCAGGGCCAGCGTGATGATGCCCATCGTCTTCTGGGCGTCGTTGGTGCCGTGCGCCAGCGAAACCATCGAGGCTGAGGCGATCTGGCCGATTCGGTATCCCTTGTTGATGAAATCCGGGCGCGCCCGCTGCACGATCCTGAGCGCGAGCCAGATCGCCACGGCCGCGGCGATGGCGGCGATGAACGGCGAGGCGAAGGCGGGGATCAGCACCTTCGAGAGGACCCCCGTCACGTTTACCGCACCCAGCCCCGACTCCACCACCGAAGCGCCGATGATGCCTCCGATCACCGCGTGGGATGAGCTCGACGGCAGGCCGAACAGCCAGGTCACCAGATTCCAGGTGATGGCTCCGATCAGTCCCGCGAACACGGCGGTGGTGGTGATCATCTCCGAGTTCACGATGCCCGTCGCGATCGTCGTCGCCACCGCCACCGAAAGGAACGCGCCCACGAAGTTCAGGCCACCCGAGAGGGCGACGGCCACACGGGGGGGCAGCGCGCCGGTGGCGATCGACGTCGCCATCGCATTGGCGGTGTCGTGAAAGCCGTTCGTGAAGTCGAACGCCAATCCGAACAGGACGATCATCACCACAATTATCAGATTCGCGCTCATCACGCTATAACCTATTGCATCGATAATTATGTGGGAGTTAAGGATGGCCCTTGCGGACAGCGGGAGACCTGCGCGCTAGTGACCCGGTTCGCCGGCCTCTACGGGTCCTCCCTCTCGATCCGAGTCGGAGGCGGATTCCCGGCGGATACCGTTGAGCCGGTCGACCCAATAGGTGAGGTGGAGTTCCTGGACCTGGGCCTGGAGCATCAACGCCCTCAGGTCAAAAGGGGCTTGATCGGACCACGAGTCGCCGGCGCCCGCAGGCACGGGAGACGCCGACAGAAGACTGCGGGTGAAATCGACGAGCTGCGTATAGACGTCCACCCAGTACTCGACGTCGGGCAGCTCGTGGGATTCGAGATCCTCACCGTCCAGAGCTTCGGGCGGATCGCCCACGCCGTACTCGCTGGCCAGGAGACGCTCCCGCTCACGCAGCACATGCGCGGCTTCTTGCAAGGCCACCTCCTCGTCGCGAATTCCGAAGGAAGGGGCTTTCGTCCGTGCCCCTCAGCCGTACACGGGCGAGGGCACGGGCAGATACCCCTCCAAGCTTTTCCTACATTAGGTATATCCCATTATATTGGACTCTCTCATCCGCAATCAACCCCAGCGAGCAGTGCGGGCCTCGAAGAACCGCCGCCTACGAGGTTGCCGCAGGATCAGGAAGCAGCTCGAACGTTGCGAGCTCACCCGGGGTGGGGGCCTCCTCGCCGATCGTGCTCTGGGCGGCTGATCCGTATTTCTTCACGACGAGCGGGTGCAGCGATCGGGCCTCGGCCAGGTCCGTCACGTGGCGCGGCACCACGGGAACGTCGAGCCCGGCGACATGCAGCACGCCCTTCTCCTGTGCAAGGAGGTTCTGCGGCCAGTCGCGACCCAGGCCGCCGCCCGATCTGACGAAGACCCGCCGCCCGTCACCCCACACCCAGATGATCGTCCGGTGCGGACGTCCGGTTCGGCGCCCGTACGTCGTCAGCTCAACCTCGGGCTCGCGTGCGACGGCTTCCAGGACCTGCGTGCTGAACTCGCTCATGCCACCGTCTACTCCGCCCGCAGCCGCTACGTTCCCTGGGACGCGGCGATAGACCCAGACGAACCCCTCACAGGGCGATCTGGGGTACACCTCTCCACGAGCGGTCCCTTGACCTGCCTCGTCCCGGGCGCTGATCCCGCCGCTGTCCCGGTCGAGTCCGGGGCCGCCCATGGTGTTTCGACTTCGGGTGAAGCAGGCTGGGAACTCGAATGAAGCTTCGCGTCATCGGTATTTCAACGGCCGCCCTGTATGCGCTGGCGGTCATCGCCCTGCTCGGGCTGGCGATGCTCGGTTCAGACGGCGTGGGTCCGCTGGCACAGGGTTCGTCCGGAGGCGGCGGCGGCGGAGTGGGCGCTACGCCGGCAGCGGCCGGCACCACCGGCGGCACCCCGGACAACAGCCGGCTCGGCGCTAGCAGCTCGACCACGGGATCGGGCGGTGGTCGCACCAGCGGCCAGGGCTCGACCAACTCGGGCACCGGCGGAAGCGCAGGTTCGGGCACCAAGGGCTCCGATCCCGCATCCAACAGCCAGACCACGACGGGCACATCGTCGACCGGGACCGGCACCAACAGCGGCACGGGTACCACGGGCGGTACGGGCACCAACGGCTCCACCGGCAGCAACGGCAGCGCCGGCAGCACGGGCACGAAGGGCGGTACCGACAGCACCGGCGGCACCGGTAGCAACGGCTCCACCGGAAGCACCGGCACCAAGGGCGGTACCGGCTCCAACACCAACAGCAGCACCGGCTCCAACAGCGGCACCGGCACCAAGGGTGGCACCGGCGACAACAGCGGCACCGGCTCCAACACCGGCACCGGCACCGGCACCAAGGGTGGCACCGGCGACAACAGCGGCACCGGCTCCAACACCGGCACCGGCACCGGCACCAAGGGTGGCACCGGCGACAACAGCGGCACCGGCTCCAACACCGGCACCGGCACCAAGGGTGGCTCCGGCGACAACAGCGGCACCGGCTCCAACACCGGCACCGGCACCAAGGGTGGCTCCAGCGACAACGGCGGCACCGGCTCCAACAGCGGCACCGGCTCCAATACCGGCACCGGCTCCAAGGGTGGCTCCAGCGACAACAGCGGCACCGGCACCAACGGCGGCACCGGCGACAACGGCGGCACCGGCGACAACGGCGGCTCCGGCAGCAACAGCGGCATCGGCGACACCAGCACCACCGGTTACGGCTCCGGCGCCGGTACGGCGACGCCTGAACTGCCCAGCGGCATCCTTCTTCTCCTCGGCCTGCTCCCCATCGGTGCGGTGCTGTTCTTGGTCGAGCGCCGCCGCGGTGCAGTCGGACGCTGAGGCCGGTTCGTCGCAGGAGAGCGGCGGCCGGTGGTTGGCCCTCGGCCTGCTGGCCGTCGCGGTCGCGGTCGCGGCGGCCCCGATCCTGGTCCACGCCGTTGAGACCTGGTGGGCGGACTCGGAGCTGTCGTTCGGCTTCCTCGTCCTGCCCGTCGGCGCCGGCCTGGCCTGGCTCCGACGGCCGGAGCCCGGGGTCCGGGCCGGCGCAAGCTGGCTCGCGCTCACTCCCCTGGCGCTAGGCCTCGGGTTGCTGGTCGCCGGCGAGCGCGTGGGAATCCACTCGCTCGCCGCGTTGGGAGTGCTGCCGGCGGGTCTCGGCCTGGCCTGGCTGCTCGGCGGTCAGGACTGGGTGCGCGCTCTCTCGATCCCGCTCGTGCTGGTCACCGCCGCCCTGATGCTCTACCGGGGAATGCTGTCACCGCTCGGCTTCGCGATGCAGCAGGTGACCGCCACCAGCGCCGCTCGCCTCGCCGCCCTGACCGGCCTTCCGGTCCGTCAGGTGGGTGTCGATCTCTTCGCCCCCCACGTCCACCTGATCGTCGCGCAAGCGTGCAGCGGTATGGATTCGCTGCTCGCGCTGCTCTGCCTCGGCGTCGCCATCGCCGGCCTGGCCACGGCCACGATCTGGCGCCGGGCGCTTCTCTTCGCCTTCATCCTCCCCGTCATCCTGGCGGCCAATGTCGCGCGGGTCACCGTGGTCCTGCTACTGTCCGGCCCGCTCGGCGCCACCGTCGAAGAAGGATTGGGACACGAGCTTCTCTCCGCCGCCTTCTTCACCGTTTCTGCCCTGCTCCTGCTCGGCCTCGCCTCCGTGCTGAAATGCCCTCCTCGCTTACGAAGACCCGCAAGACGCTTGTCGCCTGCGTCCTGATCCTGGCCGCCGGCCTGCTGGGCCTGATGGCGCGACCTGCCGAGTCGAAGCCGGTCGCGCTGCCCGACGTGGCTCCGGCGTTCGCCGCCGCGCACCTGCAGGTGGTCGCGGCCTCCGGGACCGCCGGCGTGCCCGGCCGCTACCGTCAGTGGACGGTCGCGGACTCGAGCGGAGAACGCGGGCTCGTGTACGTGGAGGCGACTCGCGAACCACAGCGGGTCCTCGAGTGGACGGGCCAGCTCGGCTTCCAGGGGGAGGGTTACCAGGTGGGCGATGCCGCCACCCGGAGCCTGACCGCCACCGGCGCGGGCGGCGAGGTCAGCACCGCCTACCTGACGGGGCCCGGCGGACAGCTGGCGATGGCGGCGACCGACCTCGGTCCTGACGGCCTCAGCCGAGGAGGGGTGTCGGCCGCACCGCGGTTGCTGCTCGACGAGGTCGGCGGGCGACAAGGTCTCTGGTTCCTGGTCCGGGTGACCATCGTCTCCGGCGGGGGCGCTGACACGAAACAGGCGACGCAGCTGCTGGCGGCGATGGTGCCGGCGTTGAGCCAGGCCCGCACCGCGCAGAACTGAGCTCGAGACCGCCGCGGACGTCAACCCCGCCCGTCACCGTTCTCGCGTGAAACCGGCAGTATGGAGCGCTCCATAGTCCCGGTTTCGCGTGAAAACGGAGATCCGGCCCCGCGCGACCGGACTGACCCTGGTTGGTCCACGACACTGCCCGGGTTCGGCAGGGCTAGGATGGCGCATAGATGCGGATTCTGCGGGTGGACGAATCCACGGCGGTGGACGGTGTCTGGCGCCTGTTCGGCCCGCACTTGAACCGGAGCGGGATCGCAGGCCTGCTGGCGAGTCCCACCAGCCATCTGCTGGCCGCCTTCAGCGAAGAGGACGACGAGCTCGGCGAGTCAGGCACGCCGATCGGGGTGGTCCTCGGCTCGGAGGTGATCGGAGCCGACCTCTCGACCGAGATGTTCATCAGCTTCATCACGGTCCAGCCTCTGGTCCAGCGGCTCGGAGTAGGCGCCGCCCTGGTCCGTTCCATGCTGGAGGTGGCGAGCGAGCGCGGGTGCGCGCGCGTCCGAGGGACGATTGCGCCCGACAACGTGGGCGCGATCCGTGTCATGCGCACCTTGGGGGCGGCTACGGAGAACGTGTCCATCAACGCCTCGTGGCAGCTGACCAGCCCCCAGGATCCCTGAGCGGAACCTCACGGCTGGTGCTCGGCCGCCGGCATCCCTATCCTTTACCCATGCAGGTCACGCTCCTCGTCGTGGGCCTGATCGTCGGCTTCGCTCTCGGCCTCGGGGCCGGCTGGTACCTGTGGCACCCCTCGCGTACCGGTGCAGAAGGGCGGCCAGAGCGCTCCGAGCGGCGCTCAGCCCGCTACCCGCGAAGCTACGAGCCGTCCACGCCACCGCAGCACCGTCCCACCCCCCGTCCACGTCCGGTCACCGCCCTGCACCACCCGAATCCAGTTTCGACAGGCGCGGACGAAGTACGGCCGGTGGAACCCGCCCCGTCGCGCTCGAGCGACCCCACTGAGCAGCCGGTCGAGGTCTCGCGACCGGTGCCCGCGCCGGAGATCGCCCTCGCGTCCTCCGTGGGCGCTGCCGCGGCCGGTGCCGAGCCGTTCGACAAGTACGAGTACCGTCCGACCCCCCGAGCGGACCGGCCGCTTTCGATCGATCAGCCGCAGGCCGCCGACCGGCACTTGCTCAACGACCTCCTGGAGACCAACCGAAGGCTCACCGCGGATGCCGAGCGCCGACTTCGCCGTGAGGGCGCGCCGGCCGTCGAGCAGCTGGACCTCGCCGAGCGCGCGCCCGGCCGGCCTCCGGCGTCGGCACCCGCGCCCAACGACCTCATCGCGCGCCACCGCAAGCTCGAGGAGGACAGCCGCCGCATGGGCCGGCGCGCGGACGAGAGGTGACCACGAGCGACACCCGGACTCCTGGGGGCGTCCCGCTGACGCTGATCGGCCGCCCGCCGCGCGACGTTCAGGAGCTCTCGCGGCTGGCGGTGCGGCTGCACCCGGACGACGACGTCGCGATCGCCAAGGACCACCTGGCGGCGCATACGCGGATCCGCGTCGACGTGGCGGACGGCGACGGGCCTGACCACGTCGAGGTCATCGAGCTCCACCAGACCATCCCCTCCGCGCACAAGTTCGCGCTGCGGGCGGTCACCGAAGGCGCACCGGTCCGGCGCTACGGGCAGGTGATCGGGTTCGCGACCCGGCCGATCGCGGCTGGAGAGCACGTCCACGTCCAGAACCTGGCGGTGCGCGACTTCCAGCGCGACTACGCCTTCGGCACCAACGTCAGGCCGATCGCGCCGGTGCCTGAAGCCGGCCGGAGGACGTTCGAAGGCTTCCGCCGCGCCGACGGCCGGGTCGGCACCCGCAACTACGTCGCCGTCCTCGCCTCCGTCAACTGCTCCAGCTCCGCCACGCGCGCGATCGCCGACCACTACCTGCGCCATCCCGAGCTGCTGGCTCCGTACCCGAACGTCGACGGCGTGATCGGGCTCGCGACCAAGGGCGGCTGCGGCGCCCATCACGGCTCGGCGGACGTCGCGATGCTGCAGCGCACGCTCGCCGGCTGCGTCGACCATCCGAACGTCGGCGCTTACGTGATCCTGAGCCTGGGCTGCGAGGTCAACCAGCCCGACGAGATGATCGAGGAGACGGGGCTCGGCGTCGGCGCGCGGCCGCGAGTGATCACGATCCAGGAGGACGGCGGCTACCGGAAGACGGTGGAAGCGGGGATCGAGGCCGTGCGGGACCTGCTGCCGCGCGCCAACCAGGCCCGACGCGAGCCGGTGCCCGCTTCCGAGCTGGTGGTCGCGCTGCAATGCGGGGGGTCGGACGCCTGGTCCGGCGTGACCGCCAACCCCGCGCTGGGCCTGGCGGGCGATCTGCTGGTCGCGCAGGGCGGCACCATCGTGCTCGGCGAGACGACGGAGATCTACGGTGGCGAGCACCTGCTCACCGCTCGCGCGAGCACTCCCGACGTCGGACGCCAGCTGGTGGACCGCATCCACTGGTGGGAGCACTACACCGCGGTCAACGGTGCCGAGATCGACAACAACCCCTCCCCCGGGAACAAGGCAGGCGGGCTCACCACGATCTACGAGAAGTCGCTGGGCGCGATCGCGAAATCCGGCTCCAGCCCGCTCAACCAGGTCGTCGGCTACGGCGAACGCGTCACCGAGCGCGGCTTCGTGCACATGGATACGCCTGGCTACGACCCGGTCTCGGTCACCGGGCAGGTCGCGGGCGGCTGCACGCTCGTCGTGTTCACCACCGGCCGCGGGTCGGCGTTCGGGTTCAAACCGGCGCCCTCGATCAAGATCGCGAGCAACGCGGAGCTCTACCGCCACCAGGAGCCGGACATGGACGTCAACGCCGGCCGCGTGGTCGAAGGGACGCCGCTCGAGGAGGTGGCGGAGGAGATCTTCGAGCTGATGCTGGCGGTCGCCTCCGGACGGCCCAGCAAGAGCGAGGCCGAGGGAATCGGCGACGAGGAGTTCAACCCCTGGATCCGCGGCGCGACGCTCTGACCTGACACGCGCGCGCCGGCGCCGAGGGTCAAGGCGACTGGTGCACCAACCGCCGACTCCAGGTCTGCAGACAGGGTGATTGGCGCACCAACGGCCCGTATCGGGGCTAGGATTCGGAGGACGGGAAGAGGCCTCGCGTGCTGGGTGTGAACGAACGGAGCCGCCGAATCGCGGGCAACGCCGCTGGCGGGGGTGGTCGCGATCGCCGCGCCGGTCCTGCTCACGGTGCTGCTGGTGCTGCTCGGCGGCGGCGTGTCGCGCAACTTCGTCTTCCTCTTCCTGATCGTGGTCGCCGTGATCGCCCTCCTGGGCCCGTTCTGGTCAGGGCTCCTGTCGGCCGCGCTGAGCTTCCTCCTGATGGACTACTTCTTCGTCGCGCCGCGGTACACATTGACGATCGCCGATCCCGACGACCTGATCGATCTGATCCTCTTCTTCGGCACCGCGACCTTGATCGGCCTGCTGGAGTGGCGGCGGAGCAAGGCTCGGCTGGCGGCGGAAAGCCTGAGCCAGCAGCTGCAGCTGGCGAACGCGGACCTGATCCGGCTCAACCGCGAGGAGGCGATGGCGGCGCAGGCTGCGATTCGCCTCGCCCGCACCGAGCAGCAGGTCGCCACCCTCCGCGAGAGCGACCGCTACCGGCGGGAGCTGCTGGCCAACGTCTCGCACGACCTGCGGACGCCGATCGCGACGATCCTCACGCGCAGCACGGCCGGGGCCGTGGGCAGCGAGCCGCCCGAGGCATCCTTGGGAATCATCGCCGACGAAGCCCGGCGGTTGGATGACCTGGTCCGCGATCTCCTCGACATGACCCGCATCGAGTCCGGCGCGCTGGAGCTGGACCTGGAGGCGATCCGTCTGATGGAGGCGATCGAGGCAGCCGCCGAACGTCTCCAACGCCGTTCCCCGCATCGCACGGTGGTGCTCCCCGACGACCCCCGCACCGCCGGCGTCGAGGTGCTGGCCGACTGGGCCCGGCTCGGACAGATCCTCGACAACCTGCTGTGGAACGCCGATCGCTACAGCCCGGCGGGCGCGCGGATCGAATTCCGGATCGATGACGAGGACCCGGAATTCGCCGGCGTGCGTGTCGTCGACCACGGCTCCGGGGTGGCGCCGGAGCTCCGCGACCATCTCTTCGACCGGTTCGTCCGGGGCGACACCGAGCGCAGCAACCCGCAGGGCACCGGCCTCGGGCTGGCGATCGTGCGCGGGCTGGTCGAGGCGCAGGCCGGGCAGGTGTCGCTCGACCCACAACGCCCCGGCGAGGGGGCCGGCTTCAGGTTCACGCTTCCGCTGACCGCCACGGAGGACGCCGGCGGCTAGCGGTGCAGCCGGGGCCGCGTACTCTCACCGGGCTGCCGGCACGACGTCCGGCGTCTCCCAGTCGACGCGGTAGCCGTACAACCGGCGTGCCTGCCGGGAATTGGTCATGAGCCTGAGGAAGAGCGGGAGCATGGCGTCGCGCAGCACGCGGCCGGCACCGGTGGCCGCCTTGTCGTTGTTGACGCGGGCGGCCGCCCTCAAGATCGGCTCGACGCGCTGCCGGCGTATCGACTCCACGGCCGCCAGTGCACCCGGCGTGCCGGCGTGATCCCGGAGGGTCTTGCCGAGCTGGACGGCGTCCTCGATCGACAGCGAGGCGCCCTGCCCGGAGCTGGGCGACGGGGCGTGCGCGGCGTCGCCGATCACGATCATCCGCTCGCTGTGCCATCTCGGCAACGATGGCAGGGTGTGGAACACGGTCGGCTCGAGCGCGTGGGTGGTGGCTTCCACCAGGCCTACGGCGGGACCGGCGTCTCCGCTGAACGCATCGATCAGCCGCCGCCGCCACTCCTCCGAGCCGGTTCCCCGAAGCACCTCCCGGGACGGTTCGCGTGGCTCCGGCAGGTTCGCGAACCACCAGACCTCGCCGTCCGGTGCCAGGGCGTAGCTGAAGAACGCGCGCTTCCCGAAGATCATGTGGTAGGTGCCGGGGTCGGCGTCGACGGCAACTCCCCGGACGAACCCGCCGACGTTGACGAGGCGCGCGTACCTTGGCGCCGGCGCGTCGCGATCGATGAGGGTCCGCACCGTGGAGTGAACGCCGTCCGCACCGACCAGAAGGTCGCCGGCGGCTTCGCTGCCGTCCGCGAAGACGGCCCGCACACCGCCTGGCGTCTCGGCCGCCGCCACCAACCGCTTGCCGTGCTCGGACCGGATGCCCCGCCGGTTCGCTTCCTCGAGCATCGCCCGGTAGAGGTCCGCGCGCTTCATCGTCCGGCCGGTGGTGCCGTCGGGAAGCGTGATGCTGACCTGGGCGTCCCCCAGCCGTCTGCCGCTTCCGCTCCAGAACACCATGGCGGTGGTCGGGAACCCCACCGAAGTCGCCCCGTCGGCTCCGCCCAGGGTGCGGAGCGCCGCGATCCCGTTGGTCGCCAGCGTGAGGAAGCTGCCGGCTCCGGCTGCGGGCGAGGGGTGGGCTTCATAGATCACCGCGTCGATGCCGGCCTTTTGAAGCGCCATCGCCGCAGCTGGTCCCGCGATGCCTCCGCCGATGACGAGGGCCTGCTGTGGTCGGTTCATTCCTGGTACCTCCCTACGACTGATTAGTAATTCAATGATTATACATGACATGAATAACCATGCAATGTCCAACCAAGTAAACTGGGCCGGATGCCCGGCTCTCGACCTCGCTCGCCCCTTGCGATGGTCGTGCTCGCCTTCCTGCTGGAGGAGCCGATGCACCCGTACCTGATGCGACAGCGAGTCCAGGAGCGCGGCAAGCAGCGGGTGGCCAACCTGGCGCAGCCGAACAGCGTCTACCAGGCGATGGACGCGCTCCGCCGGCAGGGCCTGATCCGCGTCCGCGAGACGTCCCGCCAGGAACGGCGGCCGGAGCGGACCGTGTACGAGATCACGGAGGAAGGCGAGCAGACCCTGCGGCGCTGGCTGGCGACGATGCTCTCGGATCCCGGACGCGACTTTCCCGACTTCCCGGCGGCGGTGTCCGTGCTCATGCTGCTGGACCCGAAGGAGGCGGCACGGCTGCTCGACGCCCGCGTCGAGGGGCTGCGCAAGCGCCGCGGGGAGCTGGCGGCGGAGGGCGGGGCTCTGCCCCGGCTCTTCCAGCTCGAAGACGAATACCAGCGCGCGATGATCGACGCCGAGATCGACTGGGTGGGGTCTCTGGTCGAGGACCTGAGAACCGGCCGGCTCAGCTGGAGCCGCGAGTGGATTCAGGCCGTGGGGCTCATGATGGGCGAGCAGCCAGACACCTGACGGGGCCACCTGGAGCCGGGCCGCGCCACCACCCCTGCTCCCTCAACGGCGGGCGGTCGCGGCGCGAATGATCGACGAGTAGACGGGATGGAAGTCCACGTCGGAGAACCCCGCCTCCACCAGCAGCCGGCCGGCGCGCCCCGGAGTTCGGGCACGATCTTGATGTCCAAATGGGAGTGTGAGCAGGAGGAGAGGGCTCAAGACGTCGGCGAGGACGAGCCGGCCTCGCGGTTCCAGGACCCTCGCGCACTCCCGGAGGCCTTCCAACTGGTCGCTCCAGTGGTCGAAGGAGGTCGAGGAAACGACGAGGTCGAATCTTCCGTCGTCGAATGGGAGTTGCTCGGCGAACCCCTGCCGGACCTGTATCCGGGGCTCCGCCGCCGACGCTTCAGCCGCCACCGCCACCATCGAGGGTGCTGGATCGACGCCCTCGAGGTCGTCGAAGCGGGGCGCCAGCCGTGCCAGCTCGCGGAGCAGGCGGCCCGTCCCGCAGCCCACGTCCAGCACCCTCTTCGGTGACGGTGCGAACGACAGCGTCAGCCCCACTGTGCGCTGGATGATCGCCTCGTGCATCGCGCCTCGAGAACCCTGCTCGTACCCCCGCGCACGCTGGTCGAAGTCACCGATGTCTCGCTGGTAGGGCACCCGCGCTAACCATGTCACTCGCCGGCGGTGCCGCATGCAGGCGGGTCGCGCGGGCACCCTTTTCGGGCGCCCGCGCACGACACCTGTACAACTCAGAGTCCCGTCAGGGACGCCGGGCCCTGGCTCAGCGCCCGCCGAGGCACTCCTCTCGTCGAGCAGCGCGTTGAGCAGCTGCGAGAGATTGCCGACTGAAAGCGAGGTCAACGTGCCGGTGCCGTTCAGCAGGTTCGCCACCGCGCACAGAGGTTGCCAAGCAGGTTGCCCGGACCGCCTTCGGCGGTGATGTTGAGGACCACCTGGTTGAGATGGACGACCAGTCCGAGCAGGTTCAGGTCCAGGGGCCCGAGTGCGAGGTTCAGGATGGGCACGAAGGGTCGACCGCGGCGGCCGCGCTGCATCTGCTGGTTTACCGTCTGCCGCACGTTGCCCGTCGCGTTCGTCAGGGTTCCGTTCACCGTGCCCAGGGTGTTCAGCCGGTCTTCGTTGCCGGGGGACGAGGTCGGCGTCAACGTCCCGGCGAAGTTGTCCATCTGCCCGGTCGTGGGGTCGGTAACGTGCTGGTGAGTGGCGCCGTCGGCTCGGTCAGCCGGGCAATCTTATCGCATCAGTATCAGATTTTGCAACCGTATGAAGTCTGAAGACAGGCTCAGGAGGTGCGCCAGAGGGTCTCCGACGATGCGCCGCTCTGCACCATTCGGCCCGTCCTGAGACCCGTCGCGACTCAAGCCGGCTCGCGACGGCGCACGTTGAGCGTCACCTCGGGCAGACGCCGGGACAGCTGCGCGACCACGTCCCAGGGCGGCAGGCGGCGCCGGCTGGAGCGACCCACCACCACCTCGTTGGTGGCGGTCGACTCCACATACTCGACGATCGCGTCAGCGGGCCTGGCGCTGTGGCGGGTGACGAACTCGCCGCCCAACCGGTGCGTCAGGGCCGCGTAGTCGCCGAGCAGCGCCCGCCCCTCGTCGTCCAGGCCCGACGGCCGCACCGACAACACCGTCAGCTTGGCATCCTGCCGCTCCGCGATTGCCGCCACCCGGCGTATCCGCGCCTCGAGGTTGGGCTCCGGCTGCACACAGAGGACGATCCGAGGCCGCGCCTCGAGCGAGCCCGGCATCTGACCACGCGTGAAGTGGACCAGGCGGGCGTCGGTGTGGTCGGCGAGCAGGCGCAGCGCGCCCTCCCGGAGCTCCGCCAGCACCTCGGGCCGGAACTCGCTCTGGAGAGCACGGGCCACCTGGGAGGGGGGGAGCACCTCGCCCTGCCGGAGGCGGGCGATCAGGTCCTCGGGCGGCAGGTCGACCAGCTCGATCTCGTCCGGCCCTGACCAGCGCCACGTCCTCCACCGCGGGCCGGTTGCGGGGCCGGATCAGGTCCTGGTAGGCGTCCCGGATGCTGCGCACGTCGAGCAGATGCAGCGTCGCCAGCACCGTGATCCCGGCCCGCATGAGCTGCTTCACCGATTCGACGCGCGGCTTCCCTTCCGTGTCGGGGCCGACCAGGTCGTCGATGCAGACCACGTCCGGGTTGCGCGCCAGCACGGCCTCCACGTCGAGGCGGTCGTGGGCGGCGGGTCCTTGCGGACCTCCGACCAGCTCCAGCCCGTCGGTCACCGCCGGCGCGCCCTTGCGTGAGCGCACCGCCCCCACCACCACGTCCGTTCCCCGCGAGTGGCGTCGCCTCGCCTCGTCGAGCATGTGGGTGGTCGCGCCCAACCCGGGCGCGTAGCCGAGGTGGATGCGAAAGCTGGCCCGGCGCCGACCGCCCTCCATCTTGCGGAGCACCTCGTCCGCCTGCGGGCGCTGCGGCGGACTCGGTCACGACCTCGACCTTCTCGCGCCCGACCCGGGAGGCCGCGAGCAGGAGATCGACGTCGGGAAGCGCGTCCACCAGCTGCATGGCCAGGCTGCGGCCGATCCTGGTGCCCGACGCCTGGCGCGCGCGAGAGTCCACCAGCACCACGTGCGCGCCCACCCGCATCACCGTGTTGATCACCTCGCGGGCCACGTCGGTGGTCCGAAGCACGGTGCACGCGCCCCCCACCTGCTCCGCGACCCTCGCCGCTCGCAGTGTCCAGCCGTCTTCGCCCACCTCGCAGTCGACGATCGCGGCGACCAGACAGAGGCCCCGCAGGTGCCTCGCCAGCCGGGCGCCGCGCCGGACCAGGCGGCCGTCCGGATCGTCGCCCAGCAGCAGGACCAGCACGTCCTCACCCGGCTGCACCACGCCGCTGCGCTGCGCCATCGAGTCGGCGACCAACCGCAACCCGATCTCACGCAGGGCGGTCAGGTTGGTCTCGCTGAAGAAGTTGCGGAGGGCGGGCTCGATGCGCTCGGCAGGGTAGATGTTGCCGTGCCGCATCCGCTTGCGCAGAGCCTCCGGCGTGATGTCGATGAACTGGAGGTCGTCGGCCTCGTCGAGCAGGCGGTCCGGGATGGTCTCCCGGACCGTGATCCCGGTGATCCGCTCGATGAGATCCTTCACTCCCTCGACGTGCTGGATGTTGACCGTCGCGAGCACGTCGATCCCCGCGTCGAGCAGCACCTCAACGTCCTGCCAGCGCTTCTCGTTGCGCAGGCCCGGCACGTTGGTGTGCGCCAGCTCGTCGACCAGCGCCACCTTCGGGTGCCGGCGCAGGAGTGCCTCCAGGTCCATCTCCTCCTGGACCGTGCCGCGGTAGGGCACCCTGAGGCGGGGGAGGACCTCGAGCTGTCCGATGGCCTGGACGGTCCGGGGCCGGTTGTAGGTCTCGATGAAGCCCGCGACGACGTCGACGCCCTGCTCGCGCAACCGGTTCGCGTCGGTCAGCATGGCGAACGTCTTCCCCGAGCCGGGAGCGCCTCCCAGGTAGACCTTGAAGTGACCCCGCGGCGGCACCAGCGGCCTCGCCTCCAGCTCAACCGGGCGCTCGAACCGGGTCTCCATCACCTCTCCATATATACCCATTCGAGGGAGGTGGCCCCATCCCGGACCCACCTCCCAAAGCTTTGGAACCGTCTCGGCCTCAGCTCGTCTGACCGGCGTCGAGATCCATGTTCAGCTGGAGCACGTTGATGTAGGGCGATCCGAAGAAGTAGAGGACTCGCCCCTGGACGTTGCTTTCCACCAGCGACCGGACCCCCGCCGGCGACAGGCCGCGCGCGCTGGCCACGCGGTTGACCTGGAGCAGGGCGTAGGCCTCGCTGATGTCGGGGTCGACCCCGCTGAAGCTGGTGGTCACGGCGTCGACCGGGACGGTGGCGTTCGGAGCCAGCCCGTCCTGCTTGCGGATCAGCTTCTCCTCCGCCTTGACCCTTTGGAGCAGCGTGGGGTTGCTCGGCGCCAGGTTGCTGCCGGCGGAGTTGGCGGCGTTGTAGGGCTGCGGGCTGGCTGGAGTTGTTCAGGTTGGTGGTGGCCGACGGCCGTCCCTGGAAGTAGCGCGGGCTGGTGAAGTACTGGCCGATCAGGGTGGAGCCCACGACCTGCCCGTTCTTCGTGACCAGGCCGCCGTTGGCCTGACTGTGAAACAGGCCCTGGGCGAGGCCGGTCATCACGAAGGGATAGATCAGGCCGGTGACGACGAACACCACGAGCGTCACCCGGAGCGCTCGCAGCAGCTCGTTTCGAATCGAAGGAAGCATGGGTTTGGACTCCTTACGCCAGATGCAGCGCGTTCAGGACGAGGTCGATCGCCTTGATCCCCACGAAGGGGGCGATGATGCCGCCGATCCCGCGTAGGGTCGGTTGTTTTGGACCTTCCGACTCCCGTTCAGACGCCCACAATGACAAGGTCGGGAGGTCGTTGATCCTTCATTGATGCCGGAGCGCCTAACACAGATCCTGTGTCGTTCCAAAGCGCTGCTGATCCGGACCCCGGGGACTGTCGACATGACGACCTCGCCTCCGTTCGTCGAAGCCCTCCACGACTTCGCTCGGCCGGGCCAGGGCGGTCACGGTCGGCCCCATGTGATCCTGGTGGTCGGTACCTCTGAGCCTGGGGCACGGGCGATGCAAGATGCCGTCTGGCTCGGGCGGCACCTGAGAGCGGTGATGCTGGTGGTGTCGGCAGTCGAGTACCGCCCCCCGCCGGACGAGCTGGTGGCCGCTCGGGTGGAGTTGATCCGCGGCGTGGTCTCCTCGACCGCGGAGCACCTGGTGGATCAGGGCGTCGACGCGGCGGGCACGGTGCTGGTCGCCCGGGACGGCCTGGGGGCGGCGGTCGTCGAAGATTTCTCGGACCGGCACGAAGCCGATCTGGTGGCGGTCACGGCGCAGCGCCCCACCCGGCTCTGGGTTTCGGCGCGTCGGGCATGGCGCACCACCTGATGCGCGCCGGACGGCGGCCCGTGCTGGTCATCCCCGATCACCGGCCGGGCCTGGGGGCGTGGTTCCGGTCCTGGCTCGAACCGCGGAGTCGCTGAATCGCCGGCGCGCAAGGGCACGGACGTTGACGAGTTGTTGAGGGAGACGCTTTCAGGATCGAGGCCATGGCATCTCTGATCGGCGCGCCCCCACACGCGCTCCTGGAACAGCCGGTCTACGATGCCGACGGCCGTCTCTTGGGGCGTGTGGGCGCCGTCGGTTCGCGCCACGGGGTGCTTCAGCGGATCGGCGTCGAAGGGCCTGAGATTGGTGGCCTGCGCTTCGTGCGGACCGAGCAGCTCACGATCGAGCGGGACCGAATCGTCATCCCGCGCTGAAGCGAAGCGCGCGGACTCGCCCGGAGAGAGGCTGCACGCGTCGTTGACGGGTTGTTGACGTCCGCGCGCGGAAGATCGAATCATGAGAAGTCAGGTCGGCGACCCGCCGTGCGCACTGCTCGAGCAGCCGGTGTTCGACACCGATGGTCAGGCCCTGGGCCGCGTGGGCGCCGTCGCCACCCGCCACGGTGAGCTTCGTCGGATCGGCATCGAAGGCTCTGACCGCGGGCGATTGCGGTTCGTCGCCTCGGGACGCTTCACGCTTGAGGGAGAGCGCCTCGTCCTCACCCCCTGAGGCGTCGGAGCTTACGTTTGACCTCGTGAGCGACCCCGCCCCGGGAGCGACGGTCCTGGTCGTCGAGGATGACCGGGCCCTGCGCGAGTCGCTGGTGGAGTCGCTGCGCGCCAATGGTTTCGGGGTGGCGGCGGCTGGAGACGGTGCGCGGGCGGTGGAGATGCTCCGCGGTGACCGTTTCGACGTGGTGCTGCTCGACATCGGGCTGCCCTTCGTCGACGGCTGGCACGTGCTGCAGACGGTGACCCAGCCCGTCCCGGCGGTGGTCGTCATCTCGGCGCGGGGCAGCGAACGAGACAAGGTCCGGGCGCTCGACGCCGGCGCCGACGACTACCTGGCCAAGCCGTTCGGCACCGGGGAGCTGCTGGCCAGGGTCCGAGCGGTGCTGCGCCGGGTGCGCCCTCCGCTCGCGCCGCCGAGGATGGTCTCCGCCGGTGGGGTCACGGTCGACCTCGGCGCCCATACCGTGTTCCGCGACGGCGAGGAGGTGCGGCTCTCCCCCACCGAGTACGGCCTGCTGGCGGAGCTGGCGACGCACGCGGGTGAGGTGATGGGCCACCGTACGCTGCTCCAGCACGTGTGGGGCCCCGGCTACGCCGACGAGCGCAACTACCTGCGGACCTTCGTGCAGCGGCTGCGGCGCAAGCTCGAGGAGGAGCCGTCGAGCCCGCGGATCGTGGTCACGGTGGGGAGCCGCGGGTACCGCTTCGGCGACGCCCGCTGAAGCATCCCGTCTGCCTCTGGGGACGTTTGTAGCATCGAGGGCATGGAACTCGAAGGACGTCGCGTCGCGATTCTGGCCGAGGATCTCTACGAGGACCCCGAGCTCTGGTACCCCTACTACCGGCTGCAGGAGGCCGGCGCGCAGGTCAGCGTGGTGGGCAGCGGCCGCAAGGACACGTTCGACAGCAAGCACGGCTACCCGGTCAAGGCCGACGTCGCGATCGGTGACGCCCGGGTCGAGGACTTCGACGCGGTGGTGATTCCGGGCGGGTACTCGCCGGACTACATGCGGCGCACCCCGGCGATGATCGATTTCGTGCGCGCGCTGAACGACCAGCACAAGCCGGTGGCGGCGATCTGCCACGCGGGATGGGTGCTCGCCTCGGCGGGCGTGCTCAGGGGCCGGCACGCGACCGGGTACATCTCGATCAAGGACGACATGGTCAACGCCGGGGCGATCTACGAAGACCGCTCGGTGGTCGTCGACGGCAACCTCGTCACCTCGCGCCGGCCGGGCGATCTCCCCGACTTCACCCGCGCCCTGATCGGCCTGCTCTCACGGGAGCGCGCGCCTGTTTGACCGCACATTGCTGGCGTTGTGACCTCATCCGGTGGCGAAGAGGGTCTCGTTGCTAGCAAACTGCGGTTTGGGATGCCCCGCCTCACGGTTCGCGAACGGCTGGCGCCCGAGATCACGGCGTCACTGTTCGCGAACTACCGGAATGCGGTTGACGCTCTCCTCGAGCTGATCGACAACGCCGTCGACTCCCGTCTGCCGGAGGTCGGGCTGGCGATCGACATGACGGTGCGCAGCGGCCTGGTCCAGATCGTGACGACCGGCGGTGAGGGGATGGGGCCGCGTGAGGTCGAGCGCAACTACCTGCGGTGGGGCAGCTCGGTCAAGCGGGGTCGCAACCTGCTCGGCCGGTACGGGCAGGGTGGCAAGGCCGCTCTCGGCTACCTTGGCGATCGGCTCACGGTGGAGGTCAGCCAGCCTGGCGACGCCATCGCGTGGCGCCTCGAGGACCGCGAGTACCGTGACCGCAGCCGGCTCAAGACCTACGAGCTGCGCGAGGTCACGAAGCGGGTCGACGAGGAGTTGGGCTACGTCCGGATCCGGATCGAGGGCGTCGACCGCCGCGTCGATATCAACCGCGTCAGCGAGCGCGTCAGCGAGGCTTACCGGCGGCTCCTCGAAGAGGCCCGCTGCGTCATCACGCTCAACGGCAGGCGCCTGCTGCCCGCCCCGCTGCCCACGGTGGCGCGTCAGGATTTCCGGGTCCGAGCCGGAGGCGTCACGCTCGCCGGGTGGGTGGGAGTCCTGCAGGAGCAGACGGGCATCGAGCCCGGCGTCCGTTGCTACCGTCTGGGCCGACTTGGTGGCGGGCGGCGAGTGGTTCGGTCACCCCGGGCCGGCGCAGCTGCCGGGACTGGCCCGGCTGGCCGGCGAGGTTGAGATCCCGCGCCTTCCGCTGACCATGAACAAGACCGACTTCGATCGCGACGACCCGGCGTGGGCGGCGGTCGAAGAGCGTATGCATCGCGTGCTGGCACCGATTGTCAAGCGCCTGTCACAGGAAGAGCAGCCTCCCGCTCCGGTGAACGCGGTTCGGGCCGCTGAACAGGTTCGCCGGCTGCTCGGGCAGGCGCTGCGGCTGATGGAGCGCAACGAGCTGTTCGAGGGGTTCGAGCTGCGGACCGCGCCGGCCGCCGGTGGAAGCGAGGCGTCACCCGGCCAGGAAGAGCTGGACCTGGGGCCGGTGACGAAGCCCGCGGATGAGGACGAGCGCCAGGAGGAAGACCTCGGCGGACGAGCCGGAGGCGCCGCCGGAACCCACCCCGTGGACGGGCCAGGAAAGCGGCGAGGACGAGGCCGGGCCCGTCGATCCATCCGGCCCGGGAGAGCCGCCGGCCCCGGCACCGCCGTCTCCACCTGGTTCTGTCTCCACCACCCGCCGGCGCGGGGTGGGCCGGATCGAGCTCCGGTCGCTCGGCGATCCCGCCATCCGCAGCCTCACCCTGGAGGAGGACGGGACGACGGTGATCGTCATCAACTCCCAGCACCCGTTGTTCAACGAACGGCGGGGCGACGTCTGGTATCAGCTCGAGACGGCCGCGCGCGAGATCACGGGCCGCGTGGAGGGCATCTCGGTCACCGAGTACGAGCGTCAGGTCAACCAGGTCGTCCTGCTCGCTCTTGGACTGCGCCGGCGGCGCCGGCAGCGACAGACGCGTCAGCCCACCCTGCGCCTGGTGCCGTGAGCTCTCCCCGGAACCGGGGCCTCAGGCGCGGCGCGGCGACCCGTCGGGGACGGGGCTGCGCCCGAGGCCCGGCTCGGGGCCGCGCTCCGCGTCGCCGGGGTCGCGCACCGCGAACCAGAGCACCGCGGTGAGGGCCAGCGCCGCCCCCGCGGTCAGCAGCATCGCGGCCTGCGGGCTGAAGGCGGCGGCGACCAAGCCCGCCAGCAACGGCCCGCTGGAGAAGCCGATCGCCAGCGCCGACCCGGACACCCCGTACACCCTCGCCTGGACCGCGCGCGGCGTCTGCAGACCGATCATGGTGGAGAGGCTGGGGTTGACGCAGCCGAAGAAGAACCCGTAGATCGCGACCCCGCACACGAGCGGCCCGATGCTGGGCGCGAGCGCTGCCAGCAGGATCGCCGCGCAGAAGAAGAGGGCGGCGGCGGCCGCGAACCGCTGATACCCGAAGCGATGGCTGAGACGGCCGTAGAGCGCGGCGGCGGTGGCGCTGGCGATGCCGGCGCACCCGAAGGCGATGCCGGTCGCCAGGTTCGGGTCCTGGGGGACGATCGAGAGCAGCCGCAGCGACACCATCTGCTGGGAGCCGACGTACGCGAACTGAACCAGCGTCTGGGCGATGACGAGCGCGAGCAGCACCAGCAGCAGGCGTCCGCGGGATCGCGCCCAGGCCGCCTCGACGAGAGGCGCCGGCCGCCTTCGCGGGCGCGCGCTCGGGACGCACCCGGGGTGACTCCCGGACCACCAGCAGCACCGGGATGATGGCCACCAGCAGCAGGACGGTGGTGCCCAGGAAGACTGGTCGGAAGCCGATGAAGGCGGTCGCCAGCCCACCGGCGACCGGCCCCGTCGCCTCTCCCAGCGCGAACGCCGAGGCGAGGACACCGAGTGCCGCGCCCACCCTGGAGCGCGGGGTCTCGGACGCGACCAGGGCGGTGGCCGCCGCGACCGTCCCCGACGTCAGGCCCTGGACGAACCGCAGCGCCACCAGCTCCCAGGGACTGCGGACGAAGGCGAGCAGCCCGACACAGATCGCGCCGCCGATCATGGCCCGGATCAGCATCGGGCGCCGGCCATGGCGATCCGCGACGACGCCCCAGATGGGACCGGCGATCGCCATCGCGAACCCGCTGGCGGCGCTGGCGAAGCCGGTCCAGAGCCCCAGCTGATGCTCGTTGTAAACGCCCAGGTCCTGGTGCAGGTACAGCGCCAGGAACGGCATCGCGAAGCTGAAGCCGAACATCGCGAAGAACTCGGCTACCCAAAGTGCCGCCAGATTCCGTTTCCAATCGACGCCCGCAGGCACGGGGACCGGCAGGTCTGCCGGGCCTCGCGATTCACCTCCCACCTTCTTTGACTATAGGGAAAGGAGTTGAGCGTTCGACGAGGGGGGCGTTAAGGGGGAGTCAGGCGGGTACCGCCGTGCGTCGTGAAAGCCAGAGCCCCGCCTCGGTCGCGCCCACCAGCACCACCAGGGCGGCCAGGGCGACCAGCTCCAGGGGGGCCAGGAGCCCCACCCCGGCGGCGGTGAAGACGGCACCCAGGACGGCCGGAAAGATGCCGCCACCGGCCGCCGCCACGCCCACCTGATAGCCGGCCACCGAGGCCGCTCCCCGGCGCCCGAAGCGTTCCGGCGTGAACATCATCAAGGTCGGGAACACCGGTGCCAGTCCAAAGGCCAGCACCGGCAGCCCGAACGGGGTGATCAGGAACAGGACGGCGCCGGCCAGTGCGACCGCGAAGGAGGCCGCGATCACCGTCCGCGGCCCCATCCGCCAGGGCAGGACCCCGATCACCAGCCGCCCCACGCACAGCATCCCCCAGTACGCGCTCACCGCGAGGGCCGCCGCCGCGCCGGGAGTCCCGCGCGCGATCAGGAGGCTGTACGACCACTGCCCGGCCGCCATCTCGATGCCGGTGTAGAGGAAGAACGCGAGCAGGCTCAGGATCAGCAGCAGCGGCCGCGACGGCTCCCCCGCACGTTCGGCCTGAGCCGGCGCCTCCGGCACCTGCCACTGGGGGCGGGTGAGCAGGAAGGTCACCGCGAGGACCACCTCCAGCCCGGCGACCAGCAGGTAGGCGCCCCGCCAGCCCACGGCGGACCGGCTCATGACGTAGGCGAGCTGCGGACCGACCGCCGCCCCCAGACCCCAGACGCCGTGGAGCACGTTCATCGAGCGGACGCTCCCGATCAGAGAGACGTGCCCGTTCAGGGAGCCGTCGTAGATCCCGCCCGCGATCCCGATCAGGGTGTACCCGGCCAGCAGGACCAGCCACGCCGGCGCGAGGACCACCAGCACCAGCCCCGTCACGGCGGAGGCGGCGCCGGCGAAGAGGAGCCAGCCGCGCCCGATCCGATGCGAGACCGGGCCCGACAGCGCGCTCGCCACCGAGTACCCCACCGTGTCCGCGATCAGCACCAGCCCCAGTGCACCCAGCGGCTCGTGGAAGGAGAGGCGGATCCCGGGCCAGGAGACGCCGAGGAGCCCCGCCGTGGTGCCCAGGACGAGGAACGTCGCGAACGCGATCCAGAGGCTCGGCGGGAGTCGGTTCCGGACGCGTTGCACCACCCCCGGAGGCTAACGAACGCCGCCGGCTGCTCGCGCCTCAGCCCACTCCGGGTGACCGGGAAGGGCCCCCGTGGTGCACCTCCGGGGGTCTCGCGCACGGGGAAGGGCCCGGTGGTGCACCTCCGGGGGTTTGCGGGTGATCTCCGGGGTACGGTTCGGTAGGCTGCGCGTATGGAGCTGGCGTTCCTCGGCACGGGCGCCGCGTTCTCCCTCGAGCGCTACAACGGCGCCGTCTGCGTCGACCGCCGCTACCTGCTCGACGCCGGCGCGCCCCTGCTCCCCCACCTGGGCCGGCTGGGCATCGACCCCGGCGGCATCGACGCGGTCTTCCTGACCCACTTCCACGGAGACCACCTGGCGGGGCTCATCCCCTACCTCTGCTACCGCGCCTTCGCGCCCGAGCCCCGACCTCTCACGATCGTGGGTCCGCGGGGCGTCGAAGACCGGGTCGACCGGCTCCTGGACGCCGCCTGGGGGAGCGCCGACTGGCAGGAGATGCGCGCAGCCTTCCCTCTCGGGTTCCAGGAGGCCGGCGACCACGGTGAGGCCGCCGGCGTGGCCTACGCGACCGTCCCCCTGGAGCACGGCAAGGTCCCCGGCATGGGCTACCGGCTTCGCCTCGGAGGCCGCCTGCTCGCGTATGCCGGCGACACCCGCGCCACGCCGGCGCTGGACCGGCTGGTCGCGGGCGCCGACGTGGCCATCACCGAAGCCACCGGCCCCGGGGAGATACACAGCCATACCTCGTTCGAGGAGGCGGCGGCGCTGATCGACCGCCACCCCGGCACCCGCTTCTTCTTGAACCACGTCTTCAGCGGCGACCCTCCGCGAGCCGCCCACGACCTGCAGGTGGTCCAGCTGTGACCAAGGCCGGCTCCGCGTTCCTGGGGATCCTCGCGCGGAGGCGGCGTGTTCCTGGTCCTGCTCGGCCTGGGCTGGATCCTCTACCAGCGTCTCTCCGGGGATTCGCTGCCGCTGCTGCTTCTGATCGGCGTCACCTCGGTCGGCGCGGGTCTCTACGGAAGCTGGCTGCTTGGGTGGCTCATCTACTCGGGCCTCCGCGCGTCAGAGGACGAGTCCGGCCGCCAGTTACCATAGCTCCGTGGAAGTGCTGGGGCCCAAGGGCCCGGTCAACCGCTTCGGCGGCACCGACATGCTCACCTGGGCCCGGCACCAGCTGGGCGTCGCCTACGACATCGTCGACAACCCGGGCGGCGGGCTGGGGTTCGCGATCCAGACCATCGGCCAGGTCAAGACCGGGCTGCGTGAGCAAGGCGGTGACCGCTACGCGGGCGTCGTCGCGGTGCTCGAGGACGCGGAGGACCACGCCGTCCACCGCCGATTCGAGCCCACCCGTGAGCTGGTCCGGCGGGCGCTCGACCAGCTGCCCCGCTCCTGACCGGCGCACAGCTCTGGCCCGCTCCTGACCAGCAGGCGGCTCTTCCGGGTTTCTTCCCTCCCTATGTGCTGAGCTTGTCCTAGTACGACTGGACCGGTCGGTATATTCGCTCTGGATGACCCATATCGAGGAGGCTGCGCGTGACCTCGAACGGGCGGAACCGGCGGAGATTCTGCGCTGGGCGTACGCGACCTACCCGCGGGTGGCGATCGTCGCCAGCTTTCAGGTCGACTCCTCGGTTTTGATCGACATGGCCAGCCGGCTGGTGCCGGCGGTCGACGTCGTCACGCTCGACACCGGTCGCCTCCCGCAGGAAACGTTCGAGATCGCCGACGAGCTGCGCCGCCGCTACCGGTTCCGGCTCCATGCGGGGTTCCCCGATCCGGCCGAGGTGCGCGATCTGACGGCCGAGCACGGACTCAACCCCTTCTACCAGTCGGTCGAGCTGCGCCGGACCTGCTGTGACATCCGCAAGTCGCGCCCCCTGGACCGGCTGCTGCGATCGTTCGACGCCTGGACCACCGGCCTGCGCCGCGATCAGGCAGGCAGCCGGTCGGGGACCCCGGTGGTGGCGGAGGATCCCGCCCGGCCCGGGATGGCGAAGCTGGCGCCGCTCGCCAACTGGTCCCGGCAGCAGGTCTGGGACTACGTCAGGGAGCATCACATCCCCACCCACCCGCTCTACGCCCAGGGCTATCCGTCGATCGGCTGCGCCCCCTGCACGAGGCCCGTCGAAGCCGGCGAGGACGAGCGGGCGGGCCGGTGGTGGTGGGAACAGGACTCGGTCAAGGAATGCGGGCTGCACTGGAGCCCGGAAGGAACGTTGGTACATCGATGAGCAAGGGATTCGTGATCTGGTTCACCGGCCTCTCGGGCGCCGGCAAGTCGACCCTGGCCGAGCGCCTGCGGTCGGAGCTCGCACTGCGCGGGCGCGGCGTGGAGGTGCTGGACGGTGACGAGGTGCGGACGAATCTCTCGCGCGGGCTCGGCTTCTCCAAGGAGGACCGCGACACCAACGTGCGCCGCATCGGGTACGTGGCCCGGCTGCTCGCGCGCAACGGCACGGTCGCGATCACGGCGGCCATCTCCCCCTACCGCGCGATTCGCGACGAGGTCCGGCTCCAGACCCGGGACTTCGTCGAGGTCTACGTGCGCTGCTCCCTCGACGAGCTGGTGCGGCGCGATGTGAAGGGCCTGTACGAGCGAGCGCTGCGGGGCGAGATCGAGCACTTCACCGGCGTCAGCGACCCGTACGAGGCTCCGCTCAACCCCGAGGTGGTGGTCGACAGCGAGACCCAGACACCGGAGGAGTCGGTGACACTGATCCTGGCCGAGCTGACCCGCCGCGGCCTGCTCGGGGGACCGTCGACGGCTTCCTGGCTGGAGGGCGACGAGGCGGAGGTCGCGGCCGAGGCGGCTCGGCGGCTGCCGCGGTTGGAGGTGGGCGCCCGCGAGCTGGCAGACGCGTTCATGCTCGGGACCGGGGCGCTGGCGCCGCTGGGGGGCTTCATCGGGGAGGCTGACTACCGGTCGATCCTGGAACGCGGCCGTCTCGCGGGTGGCCAGCCCTACACGATCCCGATCACACTGCGCGTCGACGACCTCCAGCTGGGGACTGTCGGCGGCGCCGATCGGGTGGCGCTGACCGTGCAGGGCGAACCGGTCGCGGTGGTCGAGGTCGAGGGCGCGTACTCGGCGCCGTACCTGCCCGAGGCGCTGGCCGTCTACCAGACCGACGATCCCGCCCACCCTGGGGTGCGGGCGCTCCAGCAGCGCGGCAGCTGGTCCCTGGCCGGAAGGGTGGTCGCGTTCCACCGGCCGCCTTCGCCGTTCCCGCACTACGAGCTGCTCCCCGCGGAGGTTCGCGAGCGCAAGGCGGCGCTCGGCTGGCGGACCATGGTCGGCTTCCAGACGCGCAACCCGGTCCACCGTGCGCACGAGTACCTCCAGAAGGTGGCGCTCGAGTTCATCGACGGCCTCCTGCTCCACCCGCTGGTGGGCGAGACGAAGGCCGACGACATCCCCGCCGAGACGCGGATGCGCGCCTACGAGGAGCTGCTCCGCAACTACTACCCGGCGAATCGCGTGATGCTGGCGACCAACCCGGCCTGGATGCGCTACGCGGGACCCAAGGAGGCCGTCTTCCACGCCATCGTGCGGCGCAACTACGGCTGCAGCCACTTCATCGTCGGCCGCGACCATGCCGGGGTCGGAAACTACTACGACACCTACGCCGCGCACCGGATCTTCGACGAGTACGGGCCCGACGAGCTGGGGATCGAGATCCTGCGGTTCGAGCACACCTTCTTCTGCCGCGTGTGCGGGCAGATGGCCTCGCCGCGGACGTGCCCCCACGGGCCCGAAGACCACGCCTCCCTCAGCGGCACGCGGGTACGGCAGCTGCTGGCGGCCGGCCAGACGCTGCCCGCGGAGTTCACCCGCGCCGAGGTCGGGGCGGTCCTCCTGGCAGCGCAGGAAGAGTCACAGGAAGCAGCCTCCTAGCCCCGTCCACCCTGCCCCCATCCTCTCCCGGGGGGCCAGAGTGTCCACAGTCCGACGCTACCCCGACGGTTGTAGGGTCGGAGTGCGGACACTCTGGCATTTCTGGCGTGGCCCTCAGTCGGGGTACCCCTCCCTGAGCCCGGCCGCCGCGAGGTCGAACGCTCGCGCGACCAGCCGGCGCAGGTTCGGCTTGCCGTCGTGTCGCGCCCACTCCAGCAGCGCCTCGAACGCCACGCTCTCGATCACGCGGACGGCGATGCGGAGCTCGAAGTCCTGGGGGTCCCCGCCCGGCCCGGCGACCGCCTCGGCGAGCATCTCCAGGCTCTGGTCGGTCTCCTGCCAGAGACGCGCGCGCAGGCTCGGCACACCGAACGCGATCCGGGTCCGCTTCAACACCAGGTCCCGGTCCTGTTCCATGAGAGGGACCGCGGCGTCGAGCATCATGTGACGGACCTTCTCGACCGGCGGCTCATCGGGCGGCCGGGAGCGGAGCACCTCGAACAGGATCGGGTCGTACTCGTCGAACGCGACCGCGTCCTCCTTGGCGGGGAAGTAGTTGAAGAAGGTGCTGGGCGAGATCTCGGCGGCGTCCGCGATCTGCTCCACCGTGGTGGCGTCGAACCCCTGCTTCTCGAACAGGTCGAGCGCGATCTCCTGGATCGCACGGCGGGTCCGCCGCTTCTTCCTCTCGCGGAGACCCATCTTGGGCGCCTCGGAGACCGTGAGGCGGAGCGCCGGGAGCCGATCTTCGGCTCCCGGCTCCGCCTCGGGTAAGGTTCCGGGTTCGCTCATACGGCCTCAGGCTCGCGACGGGGTGCCCGGGACGGCAGGAACAGCAGCACCACCACGGCGCCTACGACCGCCACCGCCGCCGAGATCAGCAGCACCTCTGCCATGGCATTGGTATAGGCCACCTTGGCCGCGCTCGCAAGCGGGTCACCGAGTGACGGTGGCAGTTTGCCGGCGACGGCGACCGCGCCCGCGATGCTGCCGTGGGCCGCTGACCAGGCGGGCGCCGGCAGCCCCCGCAGGTGCTGGGCCAGGTGGGCGCCATAGGAGGCCGCCAGGATGCTGCCCAGGATGGTGGGGCCCATCGTGGTCGCCACGTTCTGGACCGCGCGGGAGATGCCGCTTCCCGCTCCCACCTGTTCCAGTGGGAGCGCTCCGAGCACGGCGTCCATCGCGGCCGGCATCCCGAAACCGAGACCGACCCCGATCACCGCCAGTGCCGCCGCGATCAGCCCGAAGCCGGTCGCCGGGCTGATCCGCGAGCACACGGCCAAACCGGCCGCCATCAATACCAGCCCGAGCGCGACCGCGATCTTGGTGCCAGCAACCCTCGCCAGGCGCTCCGAGGCCAGGCCGCCGACCAGCAGCCCCCCGATCATGGGCAGGAGCCGGAGCCCGGTCTCCTGGGCGTTCGCACCCTGCACGCTCTGAAAGAAGGGGGTCAGCACGAACAGGACGCCCATCATCGCGAAGCCGACGATGGTGAACGCGATCGTGCCCCACAAAAAGCGCGGCCGCTGGAACAGATGGAGGTCGATGAGCGGGGTTCGAGCGGCCAGCTCCCAGAGGACGAAGCCGATCAGCAGAAGGACACCGCCGATGCCGCTCGCCCACACGTGCCAGTCCCCCCAGCCCTGCACCGGCTGCTCGATGATCGAGTAGACGATCCCGAACATCCCGGACATGAGCAGCAGGGCTCCCAGCCAGTCGAGGCGTGGCGCCGCGGGATCCCGCGACTCGGGGACCAGGAAGCCGACGGCCGCCAGCGCGACCAGGCAGAACGGGGCGTTGATGAGAAAGATCGAACCCCACGCGAAGTGCGTCAAAAGCCAGCCCGAGACGAGCGGGCCGAGTGGCAGCCCGAGCATCACGCTCGCGGTGACGATCATGACCGCGCGCGGCCGCTCCTCGTCCGAGAACATGGAGGGCAGGATCGACATCGAGAGCGGCATGATGATCGCCGCGCCGACCCCCATCACGGCCCGCATCCAGATGAGCTCGGTGGGAGTCGTGACACGGCTCGCCAGCACCGACGCGACACCGAACAGAAACAGTCCGAAGAGAAGCGTCCTCTTCCTGCCCAGGTGGTCGCCCATCACGCCCGCCGGGATGAGCAGGACCGACAAGGCGAGCGTGTAGGCGCCGCTGATCCACTGCAGATCGGTCTCGTTCGCCCCCAGCTTGGCCGAGATGGTGGGGAGCGCAGTGACCAGGATGGTGATGTCGAGCCCCAGGACCAGGACCGCCGCCACCAGTGCAATGAGCGCCACCCAGCGCCTGGGATTGGCCTGCGCCTCCCGTACCTCGATCGCGTTGGCCATCGTTGTCACCTCCTTTTCGCCTCGTGCCACGAGGCTCCGCAAGCCCCGCGTTCCGGGGGAGACTCGCGGCCTAATGATGGACTCTCTCGATTTCTCTTTATACCCCAATTTTGGAGAAACTACAAGAATGCCTCAGACGCCCCTCTGTCCTCTGTCCAGACGCCCGTGATGGCATGCTTGCGGGGACGATGCAGAAGGCAGCACGAGCGACGCCGGCGTGACCGAGAGGTTCGAGCTCGACCCGGCCCACACGCGGATCGCGTTCTCGGTCACGCACCTCGGCGTGACCGCGGTGCGCGGATGGTTCACGCGCTTCACCGGTGTCTTCGAGGCCGACCGCAGCCAGCTCGGTGGGGCGAGCGGCGAGGTCTCGATCGAAGCCGCCAGCATCATCACCGGTGAGGACCAGCGGGACGCGCACCTCAAATCGCCGGACTTCTTCGACGTCGAGCGGTTCCCCAAGCTCACCTTCCGGTTGACCGCCGCCAACGCGCGCCCGGACGGCACCTACCAGGTCAGCGGCGACCTCACGATCCGGGACGTGACCCGCCCCGTGACGCTGGGGGCGACCTACCTCGGCGAGACCGTGAACCCGTTCGGCACCGGCACCCGGATCGGAGTCCACGCCACCGGACAGGTCGACCGCACGACGTTCGGCCTCAACTGGAACCAGATGGCGGGAACCGTGCGCGTGGTCGCGCTGCCGGTCACGCTCGAGATCGACGCCGAGGTCGTCGCCCAGCCCCAACAGCAGGCGGGGAGCGTGGAGGAGCTGCTGAACCGTTTGAGCCCGGCCGAGCTGGCGGCACTGCGGCGCGCCCTCGATCACGTCACCTCGGAAGTGGATGCGCGCCTCGGCAATCCGCCCGATGAGGCCGCCTCGCCACCACCGCCCGAGGCTCCGCCCCAAGCGCCGCCGCAGGCTCCCCCGCGTCGCGGTCTTTTCGGAAGGCGCCGCGCCTGACCCGAGCCGTCCGGCTCCGGGTGCCGGTGGTCAGGCCTTCAGCGCGGCCCTACCGGCGTCGAGCCAGGCGGCATTGCCCCGCTTGGCCTGCGCCAGCCAGTACTCGACCCCCCACAGCAGCACGGTCTCGGCGCCGGCGGCGCGGACCTCAGCCAGGCGATCCCCGACGTCCTCGGGCGCCACGCTGCGAGGCTCCCACTGGTTGGCACCCGCAGCCTCCCACGGCTCCGCCTGCAGCTCCGTCACCCAACACTCGACGCCGCACGCACGCGTCTCCGCCCGCCAGCGTTCGAGATAGGTGATCGGGGATCCGGCGTGCTGGATGTGGGCGCCGCGCGACCCGATCGAGTGGTAGACGTCGAGGCCCAGCACGTCCCCCGGGTGGAGCAGATCGAGCAGCTCGGGCTCGACACCCGAGCCACGCCCTGCCAACGCCTCCAGGTTGCAGATCCGATGCCCCGAGGACTCGTCGACGATGCGGCTGAAGTGACCGAACGCGGTCAGCATGACCGGACGGTCGTCCAGGGTGCGGACGACGGCGACCTCCTGCGCGACCAGCTTCGCCGAGATCCACCACCGCTCGGGACCCGACTTGTTGGAGGGTTCGTTCTCCACCTGCCACCAGGCGATCGCGGACCGGTCGCGAAACCGCTCCACCATCGCCTTCGCCTGTGCCATCGCGGCGAGCGCGATCGGGAGGTGGGCGCCCACCTCGCCCCCGCGGTGAAGGTCAAGAGGGTGCTCGGGTGGCAAGTGGAACTCAGGCCAGCGGGGTGCTTTCATGCCGATCGTGAGCGCGACCTGCCGGCCGGCCCGGGTGGCCTGGTCAAGCTGCCAGTCGAGGTCGTCGGGCGGCTGGTCCCAGTAGCCGCACAGGCGCAGGGGATCCAGCCCCAGCTCGATCACCCGGGCCAGGGCGTCTTTGGCGTCCAGGCCCAACCAGCGCGCGTTCGTCGCCGAGAAGGTGGCCCCGATCCGCATGGCACGCCAGCGTACTCATCGAGCGTCCTTGCGTACGGCCCCCGGACGTCGTAAGGCGCCGGACGGCGGGCGGTCGGAGCCGGCTTCACCCGGCGCCGGGTGCCTTTCGACCCCAGGTCAGGTAGTTGAGGTACGACAGACAGAACGTGTCCGGCTCGGCGAGGCGGCGGCGCACATGGCGGTCCACGTCTTCGAGCTCGGTCTCGGTGGCGATGCCGCGCGCGAGGATCTTCGGCCGCATCGCACGCACCAGGTCAGGGCGGACGGTCCGGCGCGTGTGACCGGCGGGTACGACGTCCCCCCTGACCTCCACCCCGATCTGCACGAGTCCCGCGCGACGAAACAGCCCCGGCATCAGCCGCCCCATACGGAACTCGGCGCCGTCAGCCGACCAGGTGGCCTTGAAGATCTCTTGCAGGCGCTCCCACGCGGGGTCCGGAGGTTCGAGGATGCTGATCTCGGCGTCGGCCTCCAGCGAGACGATCCAACCCCCTGGCTTCGTCAGCCGGACCATCTCCTCCATCACCGCCTCGGGCTCGGGGATGGTGACCAGGACGAGCCGCGCATGGACCAGGTCGAACGAGTCTGGCGGCAGTCCACTCCGGCGCGCATCACCCTGGCTCACCAGCACGTTGTCGAGCTTTCTCTCGCGGACCAGCTGTCGCGCCAGCTCGACGTGAGCCGGTTCAACGTCGAGGCCGACCACCCGCCCCGCCGGCCCCACGCGCTGCGACAGCACCTCGAGCGCTCCCCTCGGGCCACACCCGAGATCGACCGCCTGCGCTCCGGCCGCGGCGGGTACCCGGTCGAGCAGGGCCTCCGTGTACTCACGAAGCTCCTCGGCCTGACGTTCGAGCCGCGCCTGCTCCTCTGGATCGCTCCCCAGCGTATAGACCGGGGGCTCCGGTTCGGTGCGTACGGTTCCGGGCCGCGCTGCCGCGGGATGTGACCTCACGGCGGCTCCGGGGGGACCGGGCCGGGCTGCTCCATGAGGCTGATGGTGGCCTCTCGAATGGCGGTTGTCACCGGGGAAAGCCCCCAGATCTGACCCCAGGTTCGGTCTCCCGACAGGTGTCCCTCGTCACTCTCTGGACATGTGCCGGGCGGGCTGGCAGCATGCGCGTCATGGAGCCGTTCGTGGGCCGCGTCGCGGAGCTGGAGACGCTGGCGCGGGCGGCCGGCGAAGCGCGCGCGGGTCATTCCTCGGTGGTCGTCATCGAGGGTGAGGCGGGGATGGGCAAGTCGAGCCTGCTCAACCGGTGGCTGAACGCGGAGCCGGCCGAGGTCCTGCTGCGCGCCAGCGGTGACGAAGAGGAGCAGATGCTCGCCTACGGGGTCGTCTCCCAGGTGCTCACGCAGGCAGCGCGGGCGGGGGCGGGCCGGCCCGCGCTCCCCCGCGGCCGCCTCAACGCGGGCGTGGATTCGATCCGGGCCGGCGGGGCGATGCTCTCCTGCCTGGGAGACCTGCAGGGAGCCGGGCGGACGGTTCTGCTCGTGGTCGACGACCTCCATTGGGCGGACGGTCCGTCTGCCCGGGCCCTCCTCTTCACCCTCCGCCGGTTGGATGCCGACCGGGTCCTGGTCGCGTGCACGGTGCGCCCCGGCGACGCGCCGCGCCTCGGCGATGGGTGGCTTCGTTTTCTGGCCGGGAACGACCGCTGTACCGTTCTCCGCCTGCACGGACTTCGAGACGCCGAACTCGGCGAGCTGGCGTCTCAGCTGGATGCCGGGCCTCTCTCCCCACGTGCCTTGCGGCGACTGAGTCACGACGCCGGTGGCGTTCCCCTCTACTGCCGGGCGCTCCTGCAGGAGCTGGGCTCGCAGGGGCTGGAGGAAGGATCGCGTCTGCGTCCGCCCCTGGTGCTCGCGGAGGTGATCTCGCTGCGGCAGCGAGCACTGCCCGTTGACGCCCAGGCCCTGGTCAACGCAGCCGCCGTCCTCGGTACCCGGTGCCGGCTGGACGTGGCGGCCGAGCTCGCGGGCGTGCAAAACCCGCTGGCCGCACTCGAGGCCACCTCCGCGGCGGGCCTGCTCACCGAGCCACCTGGAGCGACCGAGGGCGAGCTGAGCTTCCCGCATGTCCTGGTCCGGCATGCGGTCTACGACCAGCTGGGCCCCAGCGAGCGGAGGCAGCTGCACGCGATGGCGGCCCGGCTGGTCGACCGGGACGCGGCCCTCGACCACCGGGTGGCCGCACGGTATGGGCCCGACCCGCGTCTCGCCGAAGAGCTGGAGCAGGCGGCACACCGCGTCGCAGACCTCGGAGATCCCCTGCGTGCCGGCGGCTGGCTGGCGCAGGCGGCCGCGAGCACGGACGACCCCGAGGCTCGAGAACGGTGGCTTCTCGACGCCTTCCAGACGCTGGTCGAGGCCGGCGAGGTTTCCGACGCCGAGCGGCTGGTGCCCCCGGTCGAACACCTGCCTGCGTCGGCACGGCAGCGCGGCCTGCTGGGCGCGTTCGATCTGGCGGCGGGGCGCCTGGATCGGGCGGAGGCGCGGCTGGTCGAGGCCTGGCACCGGCACGAGGGCGAACGCACCCAGGACGCCGGTGCTGCGGTCGCCCTCGAGCTGGCGAAACTCGCGCTCGTCACCGCCCGGATCGAGGAGGCGATCGTCTGGGTGGAACGGGCGCTCGGGTCCCGGAACACCACACCGGCCTTCCGCAGCTACGGACTCGGGCTGCGCGCGATCATCCTCGGGGTGGCCGGTCGCCCGGCGGAGGGGCTGGACGGTCTCTCCTTCCTGCCGCCGGCGCCGACGGAGGCTCCGATCGCGGACTCGGACGCGCTGGTTGCTCGCGGGATGGCTCGGCTGGCGGCCGAGGACCTGGAGGCTGCGATCGCCGACCTGGCCACCGCGAAGGCACGCGAAGAGGCGGGAGTTCGACTCCGGCTGGCGAGCCAGTGCCTGACCATCCTGGCGGATGCCGAGTACCGGTTCGGAGACTGGGACAGCGCCGACCTTCACGCCGGCCTGGCGGTGTCAATCGCGGAGGACTCCGGGCGCTTCTGGGACTTCGCGTTCGTCCACGGCATCGCGTCCTTCGTCCCCGCCGGTCGGGGCGAGTGGGAGCTGGCGGGGCGCCACGTGACCGCCGCCTGGGAGGCCGCGCGATCGTTTGGCGCTCCAGAGGCGATCGCCGCCGCCGCTACCGCCGAGGCACGGCTCGCCGCGGCGCGCGGCGACCACGGCGGCGTCGTGCGCGCGGCGGCCGCGGTGCGGAAGACGGGCCGCGCCGAGTACCTGGGCCGGCCCGGACACTGGGACTGGCGCGCCCTCGAGGTGGAAGCTTGGCTGGGCCTTGGTGATCTGCAAAGCGCCGACAGCGCGTTGAGCGAGCTGGACGCTGCGGTCCGCGCCGGCCGGCCGCGGTCGGCACTGGTCGACGCCGCCCGGCTGCGCGGCGAGCTCCGCCTCGCCGGTCGCGACGCCGAGGGCGCGGCGGCCGCCTACGCCCGGGCGTGGCGCCTTGTCGATCCCGGCACGCCACCCCTCTGCCGCGCGCTTTGGAGACGTCGGATGGGATGCGCCTGCGGCGAACGGGGGTGAGGGCGGGCGCCATCGCCCGCCTGCGTGCGGCCCGCCGCCGGTTGGCCGTCCTCCGTGCGCGACCCTATCTCGGCGCCTGCGAACGCGAGCTGCTCGCCTGCGGGGTTCGACTGGGTCCCGAGGTGGAACCGGACCAGCTGGGGCTCACGCGCTCCGAGTTGGCGGTGGCCAGGCTGGTCAAGGCTGGACGGACGAATCGCGAGGTGGCCGCCGAGCTGTTCGTCACCGTCAAGACCGTGGAGTTCCACCTGGCGCACGTCTTCGAGAAGTTCGGCGTTGCCTCGCGGCGTGAGCTGGTCGCCCGGCTGCCGGACCGACCCGACCCCCCACCCGCTTAAGGCCGTTTTCGCGTGAAAATCGGGACTATGGGGCGCCCCATGGGCCCGGTTTCGCGCGAAAACGGGAGTTCGCATCGGCGGCCCGCGGGCTAGCGGACCAGGGTCAGCAGCAGGGCCTTCGCGCTCAGCAGGCGGTTCTGTGCCTGCTGGTAGATCACCGACCGGGGCGACCCCACCAGCTCCTCGTCGATCTCGAAGCCGGGGTGGATCGGCATGTCGTGCATGATCCACGGGGTCGCGCCGCCCAGGTTCCGGCGATTCAGCTGGTAGGGCGTCATCAGCTCGACGCGCCGCTCGGCCTCGGTCGCGTAGGAGGGCTCGTGGTAGTGCTCCATGTCGATCCAGGTGTCGGTGTAGAGGAAGCCCGACTCGGCCGCCGCCTCCTCGACGCTCGCGTAGTCCCGCACCAGCCCGGTCGCGCGCGCCTCCGCGACCAGGTCCTCGTCCCAGGAGGTCGCGTTGCGCTCCGGCGTGACCAGTCCGACCCGGACCCCGACCCGCGTGCAGGCGACGAGCAGCGAGTTGGTCACGTTGTTGTGGATCCCGACGAAGGTGACCTGGACCCCGTCGAAGGTGCCCGCCACCTGCTTGATGGTGATCAGGTCGGCGAGCGCCTGGCTGGGGTGGTAGCGATCGTCGCAGCCGTTGATCACCGGCACCTGGCTTCCCCGCGCCAGCTCCAGGAGGTCGGCGTGGTGCTTCAGCCGCGCCAGGATGACGGAGCTGTTGCGCGAGACGTAGGCCGCCTCGTGGTGGATCGGCGAGATCGAGAAGTTGCTCTCCGCCCAGTTGAGACGGACGGCGTACCCACCCAGCTCGTTGATCGCGGCCTCGAAGGAGAGGACGGTGCGGGTCGAGGTCTTCTCCATCAGCAGCACGAGACCCTTGCGATGGAGGGCGTCTTCGTAGCGCTGCGGTAGGCGACGGCAATCTTCGCCAAGCGCGACCAGCTCTCGGAGCTGGTCTCCGCTGAACTCGCGAAGGGAGATCACATGCTGTGCCAGAGACGTGGGCGGAGCCGAAGACATTGCATAAAGATACGGCCGGACTGAGTACTTATGCATCCCGTCGGCACACGCACGTTTCTGCACACCCCGGGCCTACAAGGGCCTCGGTAGCCCCGGATTGTGCAGAGACGTCTTCACCCTCACCCTCAGCCTGGCGACGTCACCGTGAGGGAGGAGGCCAGCGCCACGGCATCGGCCAGCCGGTCGTACTCCGTCGGGCCGAGCACGGAGTGCTGTTGGTAGCGGCCGACGAAGCGATCGAAACGGCGCGGGTCGCCGGCGGAGAAGCGGAGCGCCCAGGCTGCCACGTCATGGATGAGCGGTCCCCAACTCGGAGTACCCCAGTCGATCAGCGCCGGAGGCCGGCCGCGCGCGACCAGGATCTCCGGGCTCGGGTCACCGTAGACGACGCCCTGCGTGAGCCGCGAACAGCTCGCCCTGAGCCGGTCGACGGCGGGCCCGGCGACGCCGGCCTCCGGCAGAAACCCCTCGGCCCAGTCGAGGATCCGGGCCGGGACTTCGGGCATGTCGCCGGCCAGGACGAGCCGGTGCACATGCGCGAGCAGGTCGGCGGCGAGCTCCGGCGCGCCGGAGGCGGCCGGATCCAGCGCGGCCCCCGCCTCGAACCGGAGCATCGCCAGGGTCCACGAGGGACGGTCGTCCTGACCGACCTCGACTGCCAGCTCACCTTCGATGGTCGGTATCGGCGGGCCGCACCGGAGGCCCCGTCCGGCCAGGGCCGCCGACACCGCGAGTCCGGGCACGGCGAAGGGAGGCCGGTCCAGGATCAGCTTCAGCACCACCGGGGCACCACCATGCTCGGCCCTCCAGACCCGGCTGGCGGCGCCGCCGTGGAGGATCTCTTTCCCCACCCGGGTCGTGCCGTCGCCCCAACGGGCAAGCGCCGGGCGGGCATCCGCGCGGGCCTGCAGGCGTTCCGGGTGGATTCGGCTCACGGTCAGCTCCCGAGCTCGCCTGCTCCACACGCCGCCCGTTCGAGCCTCAGCCCAGAGACGCCGGCCTTCCGGCGCAGCCGGCGCCGTGACCCGGGCGGCGTGCCACGGCCGCAAAGAGGCCTCACCCAAGCCGCGGCAGCACCCGCTCCCGGAACAGCTCCAGGTCGGTGGTCCGGGGGAAGTCGCCGAACGCCATCGCGACCGCCCCGAAGCCCAGCCCTCTCACCAGTTCCAGATGCTCGACCAGATCGTCGGGGCTACCCGCAAAGGGCGGTTCAGAGGACTCCAGGCGCGGCCCCGCGGCCCGCCGGGCCTCCTCGCGTGTGCCGGCAAGGAAGACGGTGAGGGGATAGACCTTGTGGATCGACGCCCGGTCTCGCCCGACGTCCGCGCAGTGACCGGCCAGGACCTCCAGCTTGTGTCGCAGCGACGTCCTCGCCCCGCGAGAAGGCGAGCCACCAGTCCGCGTGCTCGGCCACCGCGCGGAGCAGGAAGCGCTCGCCGTCGCCGCCGACCATGATCGGAGGGGCCGGCTGGGGCCGGGGATTGAACTGCACGCCGGTGACCTGGTAGTGGCGGCCGGAGAAGGTCGCCGGCTGCTCCGTCCACAGCGCGCGGATGACCTGAATCGCCTCCGTCATCTGCTCGATGCGCTGCCGGGTCGAGGGATAGGGATAGCCGTACGCCGCGTATTCAGCCTCCATCCACCCGCCGCCGTACCCGAGCACGCACCGGCCCTCGCTGAGCTCCTGCAGCGTGGCCGCCATCTTCGCCACCAGCGGTGGGTGCCGGAAGGAGTTGCACATCACGATGCCGCCCAGCTGCTGGCGCGGGTAGCGCGCCGCGAGCCAGGTGAGCTGAGTCCAGCACTCGAGCCGGTAGCCGGAGTCGCGCATCAGATGGTCGGGAACCCAGAACGCGTCCGCAAACGTGGCGGCGACGTCGCACACGCCGGTCAGGTCGCGCCGGAAGGTGGCGGGCGTGATCGTCTCGATGCCGCGCTCGCCGGCGGGGGTGTTGTAACCGATCTTCAGGGTCGCCATGGACTCGTCCTCACTGCGCCGCGCTGATACGCCGGAGACCGCATTCTTTCAGAGGCGGAGCGCTGAGCCTGCCCCTCGGGAACGGCGTAGGGTCGGCGCATGCCCGGCACCGGCCCCCCGGTGACAGACCTCCTGCCGGAGCCGCGCACGCTGGCCGGTCTCCGGGCGGCGGCGGCCACCTGTCGAGCATGCCGCTCTTCGAGAAGGGAACTCAGACTGTCTTCGGTGAAGGCTCCGAGCACGCCCGCGTGGTCCTGATCGGCGAGCAGCCCGGAGACCGCGAGGACAAAGCGGGTCATCCTTTCGTGGGGCCCGCAGGAGCCGTACTCCATCGGGGCCTCGAGGCGGCGGGCATCGACCCCCGCCTGACATACATCACCGGCGTCGTCAAGCACTTCAACTGGCGGCCCCAGGGGCGGCGCCGCATCCACCAGAAGCCGGGTCACGCCGAGATCGAGGCCTGCCTGCCCTGGCTCGAGGCGGAGGTGGACGTGGTTCGGCCCGAGCTCCTGGTCTGCCTCGGCGCGACCGCGGCCCAGGCACTCCTGGGGCCGGATTTCAAAGTCACCCAGCACCGGGGGGAGATCGCGCCAACCCGGTTCGGCCCGCCCGCGCTGGTCACCGTACACCCCAGCTCGGTCCTGCGAACCCCGCCTCAGCTCTCACGCGAAGAGGCGATGGGGGCATTCGTCAGCGACCTGCGAGGGGTCGCGCGACACCTGGCTCGCGGCGGCGACGAACGAAAGGACGGCGACGAACGAAAGGACGGCGACGAACGAAAGGGCGCCGACGAACGAAAGGGCGCCGAAGAATGAGGCTCTACGTTCTCTCCCTGGGCGAGATCGTCCTCGACAAGGGCGCGATGCTGACGCCCGGCATCGACGAGGGGGTGCGGGTCAAGGTCCCGGTGCCCGGGTACCTGATCCAGACCGACGACGGCAAGAACATCGCGGTCGACACCGGGCTCCATCCCGACCACATCCGCGACCCGGACACGACCTTCCGCGGGCGCGAGGTGACGAAGCTCATGGTCCCCTTCATGCGGGACGAAGACACGATCGAGCACCGGCTCGACGAGATCGGCGTCGGCATCGGGGACATCGACTTCCTCATCAACACCCACCTGCACTTCGACCACTGCGGCGGCAATCACGCGTTCGCCGGCATCCCGATCCTCGTGCAGCGCAACCACTACGAGTACGCCCGGGAGAGCGACAGCTACCCCGCCGGGTATTTCGATCTGCCGTCGTTGACCTACGAGCTGATCGACGGCGAACCGACTCTGTTCGGGGGTGTGGAGGTGGTCCTGACCCCCGGTCACGCTCCCTGGCACCAGTCGCTGCTGATCAGGCTTCACGACGACGCGAACGTCCTGATCTGCGCCGACGCCATCGACTGTCAGGACAACGTGTCGCACGACACCTGGGGTGCCCAGCAGGACCCGGAGGTGGCGAAGAGGAGCGCGCAGAAGCTGCTCCGGATCGCCGAAGACGAGCACGCCCAGCTCTTCTACGGGCACGACGCGCAGCAGTGGCGGAAGCTCCGCCTGGCACCCGCTTACTACTCCTGAGCCACCGCCGGCTCTCGCCTCCGCAGTTCGGCCGCGACGCTCACTGAGGCAGGATGCCGAAGGCGACGCCCACGCGGGTACGGCCGTGGCCACGCGTCGCCCGGCCGCCCGCGGGGCTCAGCCGGCGCTGCCGGGCGTGCTCTGTCCCGCCGCCGCTGCCGTCGCCGCGATCGAGGTGCCGGCGAAGTGGCACGCGGCGAGGTGGCCCGGCAGGGAGGGTTTGAGCGGAGGCTCCTCGTGCGCGCAGATCTCCTGGGCCAGCGGGCAGCGGGTCCGGAAGCGGCACCCTGACGGGGGATTGATGGGGCTTGGCACGTCGCCCTTGAGCACGATCCGGTGCCGGCGCATGCCGGGCACCGGCTCCGGGATCGCCGAGAGCAGCGCCTGCGTGTAAGGGTGCTGGGGCCGGGCGTACAGGTCGCCCGCGGTCGCGACCTCGACCACCTTCCCCAGATACATCACCGCGATCCGGTCGGAGATGTAGTTCACCACCGCCAGGTTGTGCGCGACGAACAGGTAGGTGAGCTTGAACTCCCGCTTCAGCTCCACCAACAGGTTCAGCACCTGCGCCTGGATCGACACGTCGAGGGCCGACACCGGCTCGTCCGCGATGACCAGCTTGGGCTGCAGGACCAGCGCCCGGGCGATGCCGATCCGCTGCCGCTGCCCACCGCTGAACTCGTGGGGGTAGCGCCCGGCGGCTTCCGGCCGCAGGCCCACCTTGTCGAGGATCTCCTTGACCCGCTGCTCGCGGTTGCGGACATGGTGGACCCCGAGTCCCTCGCCGATGATGTCGCTGACCGTCATCCGGGGGTTGAGGGAGCCGACAGGGTCCTGGAAGATGAACTGCACGTCCCGGCGCATCCGGGTCATCGCGCTGCCGTTGAGCTTGACCAGGTCCGTTCCTTCGAACTCGATGCTGCCCGAGGTCGGCTCGATCAGTCGGAGCAGCGTGCGGCCCAGCGTCGACTTCCCACACCCGGACTCGCCGACCAGGCCCAGCGTCTCGCCCGGCATGATGTCGAGGTCGACGCCGTCCACGGCGAGCACCTTCCCCACGGTCCGCTGCAGGATGCCGCGACGAATCGGGAAGTGCTTCTTGACTGCACGGGCCCGCAGGAGCGGTTGGATCTCGGCGGTCGCCGGGCCGCCCGGCGTCACCGCCTCCGCGGTCATGCCGGCGCAACCTCCCCGAGGGTCGAGGCGGCCCGGGGTCTGTGGATCGTGGGGAGAGTCATCCTCCGAGGGCCTCCACGCCCTGCGACACCCGGGCGCCGTGCTCGCAGAGCCAGCACGCGGCTTCCTGCGCACCGGCTTCGAAGAGCGCCGGGTCCTGGTCCCAGCAGCGATCGAAGACGTGTGTGCAGCGCTGGGCGAAGCGGCACCCCTTGGGCCAGTTGAGCGGGCTCGGCACCATGCCGCGGATCACCCGCAGGGGTTCCGCCTGGGTCATGCCCAGCCGGGGGATCGAATGCAGGAGCGCTTCGGTGTAGGGGTGCTGGGGACTTCGGAAGACGTCCGTCGCGGTCCCTCGCTCGACCACACGTCCGGCGTACATCACCGCCACGTCGTCCGCCACCTCGGCGACCACCCCGAGGTCGTGAGTGATCATCAGGATCGCCATCCCGAACTGGTGCTGGAGGTCGGCCATGAGCTGGAGGATCTGCGCCTGGATCGTCACGTCCAGTGCGGTGGTCGGCTCGTCCGCGATCAGAAGCCGGGGGTTGCAGGCGAGCGCCATCGCGATCATCACCCGCTGCCGCATGCCGCCCGACATCTGGTGCGGGTGGTCGTCGTAGCGGCGTTCGGCGGACGGAATGCCGACCAGCCGCATCATCTCGGTCGCTCGGTCCCGGGCCTCCTTCGCACCTACGTGCTGGTGGAGGCGAACCGTCTCCGAGATCTGGTTGCCGACCGTGTAGACCGGGTTGAGCGAGGTCATCGGCTCCTGGAAGATCATCGAGAGCTCGTTGCCGCGCAGCCCCCGAAGCTGGTCCTCCGGCGCCGCCGTCAGCTCACGGCCCTGGAAGCGGATCTCGGAGCCGGGCATGATCTCCCCCGGCCGGTCGATCAGCCGCATGATCGAGAGCGCGGTCACGCTTTTGCCGCAGCCGGACTCACCGACCAGGGCCAGCGTCTTGCCCTCGTCGAGCACCAGGTCGACGCCGTCGACGGCTCGCATCTCCCCCGCGCGCATGTGGAACCACGTGCGGAGGGTCTTGACCTCGAGCAGGCCTCCCAAGATCGCCCCAGAGTACCAAGGTGGCCCCGGGGTCGCCTCCGTGCGGTTCACACCCCGAGGGCGGCCACCGCGCGAGCGGCGGCGGCGCGCAGCAGCGCCGGCGCCTCCCGCATCGCCTGGTCCAGGGGGATCCCGGCCGAGACCTCCTCGACCAGCGTCACGCCCTCCTCCAGGACCACCGGCCAGCCCGGGCCCAGCGTTCCGGCCAGGAGCGCCACCGGCACCCCCGCCTCCGCCGCGTAGTGCGCGACCTCGATCGGTCCCTTGCCGAACACGGTCTGACCGTCGACGCGGCCCTCGCCGGTGAGGACCAGGCTCGCGCCCGCCAGCGCCGACCGCAGTCCGGCCGCCTCCGCCACCAGCGGAGCGCCGCGCCGGAGGCGTGCGTGGAGGAAGAAGAGCAGACCGGCCCCCGCGCCTCCGGCCGCACCCGCGCCGGGAGTCTCGGCGAGGCCCGCGGGCAGAAACCCCGCGAAATGGCCGAGCGCGTCCTCCAGCTCCATCAGGACCGTGCCCGTGCCGCCTTTCTGCGGTCCGTAGATGGCCGTCGCCCCCTGGGGGCCGGTCAGGGGATTCGTGACGTCGACCGCGACCTCGAAAACCATCGACGCCCAGCCTGGATCGACCGCGGACGCGTCGATCTGGCGCAGACGCGCGAGCGCCGCACCCCCGCGCGGCAGCTGACGGCCCTCGGCGTCCAGCAGCCGGTATCCGAGGGCCTGCGCCATCCCGGCCCCGGCGTCGTTGGTGGCCGACCCCCCGATGCCGGCCAGGATGCGGCGAGCACCGCGCCGCCGCGCCGCCTCCAGTACCTGGCCGAACCCGTAGGTCGATGCGCGCCGGGGATCCAGGCCTCCGCGCGGGACCAGAGGCAGGCCGCTGCTCGCCGCCAGCTCCACGATCGCCAGCCGGCCCTGGTCGGCCAAGCCGTAGACCGCGACCACCGGATCGCCGAGGGGCCCTTCCACCTCGACCTCCTGCAGCTCCCCGTCCAGAGCCGCGACCAGCGCCTCCACGGTGCCCTCACCGCCGTCCGCCACCGGGAGCTCACGGATCTCGGCGTCGGGAAGCACATCCCGCACGCCGGCCGCCATCGCGCGCGCGGCGGCGGGGGCGCCCAGGGAACCTTTGAAGGGATTGGGGGCGATGACGACCCGAGGCACGGTCAGCGATTCTGCTCCGCGCCCGCACCGAGCGCCCGGAACCTGCTAGAAAACGAGCAGGATCATGGCAGGCCTGTACGAGATCATCGCCGAGCTCCGCCACGAGAACCAGACCCCGGCGGCCACCCGCACGCTGGACCTGGTCACCGAGCGGCTGGGCGAGACGCAGGACAACCTGCGGGGAGCGCTGGCGCGGATCCCTTCGACTGCGATCCCGTTCGGTGGGCAGCCGGTGCTGGAGGAGCTCCTGAACCGGGCCGAGGCCGAGCACGTGGACAACCTCACCATGGGGCATTCGCAGGCGGAAATCGCGGCCGCCACCGAGCGGGTGGACGTGTCGCAGGTCGGGATCGGGATCATCATGGGGGGCCTGGCGCTGCTGGCCGTCATTCTTCTCGTGCTGGCCGTGATCGACGGCATCACCTCGGTTCATTCGTGATCGAGGTCAACCCCACAGTTCACTAGGAGGCCTGGCGATGCCTCAGGACTTTTCCTTCGACATCGTCTCCGAGTACGACGGCGCGGAGCTCACGAACGCCCTCGACCAGGCGCGGCGCGAGACCGCGACCCGGTTCGACTTCAAGGACACCGGGACCACGCTCGAGCGGCGCGGCGAGAAGATCGTGGTCGAGTCGGTGACCGAGGATCGTGCCCGGGCCGCGGTCCAGGTGCTGCGGGAGAAGGCGGCCCGGCGCAAGCTTTCGGCGAAGCTGTTTCACGCCGGAGAGCCCCGGACGATCGGCAGGGGTCGAGGCCAGGTGGAGGTCGACATCAACGCGGGCATCTCCGACGACCTGGCGAAGCAGCTGCAGAGGCGGGCGCGGGCAGTGGCGCCGAAGGTTCAGGTGCGGATCCAGGGTGACCAGCTGCGCGTCACCTCGAAGTCGAAAGACGACCTCCAGGCGGTGATCAACGCGCTGCGCGACGACGACTCGATCCCGGTCCCGCTGGAGTTCACGAATTACCGCTAGGCCCGCCGCCCCTGCTGCTGCCCATTCTCCGTTTTCACGCGAAACCGGGTCTATGGGCACCGCCATAGTGCCGTTTTCACGCGAAACCGGGGGTTAGGTGGTGAGGTTGGAACTGATCCCGGCCCTCGATCTGCGCGGCGGTCGGGTGGTCCGGCTGCGGACTGGCGACTTCGGTCAGGAGACCAGCTACGGCGACGATCCGCTCTCCCTGGCGCGCGGGTACGAGACGGCGGGCGCGGAGGTGCTGCACCTGGTCGACCTCGACGCCGCGCGGGGGGCGCCGGCCCAGGAATCCCTGATCCGTCGGGTGGTGGAGGAAACGCGGCTCGCGGTCCAGGTCGCCGGCGGCATCCGTGACGAGGCGGCCGCCGGGCACTGGCTGGACGTCGGGGCGGCAAGCGTGGTGATGGGGACCACCGCGGTGCGCGATCCCGGGCTGCTGCGAGAGATCGCCCGTGCCCACCCCGGCCGGGTGCAGGCGGCTCTGGACCTGCGCGGGGGTGCGCCGGCGGTCGCGGGGTGGCTGGAGACGGAAGCCAACCTCACGACCGCGAACCTCCTCCGCAGGTGGGAGGACGCGCCGCTGGGCGGTGTCATCGTGACCAGCATCGACCGCGACGGGACTCTGGCCGGACCGGACCTGGAGGTCCTCCGGCTGGCCCGCGCCTCGACCCGGCACCGCCTCACCTACTCGGGCGGGATCGGCGCTCTGGAGGACCTCGTAACGGCGGCGGATGCCGGCGCCGACGCGGCTATCCTCGGTAAATCTCTGCTCGAGGGGCGCTTCACGTTCGCCGAGGCGCGATCGTCGCTCTGACCGTGCTGCTGGCCCTGGCCGCCGCGGGGTGCGGCCAGCCGCCCGCGGCGGGGAGCATCACCACCAACGACGCGGCGCTCCATCAGGACATCGCCCAGGGTCAGGGCGGTGCGGAGGTCACGTTTGGAGGCGTCGTGGTCTCGGGGCCGGCGGTGTACGGGCGTGAAGAGGAGTTCGTGGTCCGCACACCGCTCGGGGATCAGGTGGAGGTGGATCACGACATCGACTACGCGGCGTCGGCTCCCATCCACCCCGGCGCGCAGGTCATCGTGCGGGGCCAGCTGTACCTGGACCCCGGCAGGGCCGGAGTCCACTGCACCCACGAATCCACCTCCAGCGGATGTCCCGTCCCGGGCTTCGTCGAGTACGGCGGGCGGCTCTACGAGTAAGTGAGATCGTAAGACGGCGAATGGGTCTCGGCTCGGCTACGCTTAAAGACATGGTGGGGCACGTTCCGCAGGCGCTAGTGGCTCGTGGAGGGGGACGGGTCCGCTAGCCGCGCCATGTTGGAAGCCGTCGCGGGATTGGTCGCGCTTGTTCTGATCGGGATCGGTATCGGCATCATGGTCGGTCCCGGCCCCTGGCGGAACCTTCGCCGGCGCCGGGCCGAGCGGCGGTTGCAGCCCCGGTCGGTGCGACCCGCGCGCCCCGTCCGCAACGTCGAGCGGGTGCCGGTCCCGGACACCACGGCGCTCAACCCGACCACGCAGCGCGCTCTCTCCTCGGCGGCGAAGCTGGTCGACCTGCTCTCCGACCACGGCGCCCAGCGTCACGCGACCGCCGTCCGGCTGGCGGCCAACCGGCTCCGCAACGAGGAGGTGAACGGCATCTTCGCGATGCAGGAGGCGCTGAGTCACCTGCAGCGGGTGCGGGTGGACGACCGGTCGGACCAGGAGATCATGCAGGGCCTGATCCAGACCGTGGAGCGTGCGCTGCGGGACCGGATGGAGCAGCTGGAGATCTACCCCCGCCGCTGACCCGCTTCGGCGTCGTCGGCAGGAAGGGTCGTTGGTGCACCAATCGCCCTGTCTGGCGCGCGCGAATGGGGGGTTGGTGCACCAATCGCCCTATTGGGGGGTGGGCCCGGCGGAGCAGGTGCTTCTGGACCTTGCCGCTGGCGGTGCGCGGCAGCTCGTCCACCACCTCGAACGTCCGGGGCACCTTGTAGCGCGCGAGCCGTCCCGACAGGTACTCGACGAACCAGGCCGGGTCCAGCGTCGCTCCCGGCCGCAGCGTGAGGACGGCGTGCGGCACCTCGCCCCAGCGCCGGTCGGCCAGCCCGATCACGGCGGCCCCGGTGACCTCGGGGATGGTCATGATCGCCAGCTCCACCTCGGCCGGGTAGACGTTCTCACCGCCCGAGATGATCAGGTCCTTGGCCCGGTCGACGATGGTCAGGAACCCGCTCCTGTCGAGGCGCCCCAGATCGCCGGTCCGCAGCCAGCCGTCCGGCGTGAAGGCGGCGTGCGTGGCCTCCGGGTCGTCCCAGTAGCCGGCGAACACGTTCGGCCCGCGTACCTCCACCTCGCCGGACTCAGGCGCCAGCCGCACCTCGGTGAAGAAGTGGGGCAATCCGCTCGACGCGCCCTTGACCACCGAGTAGCGCGGTGAGAGCGAGGTCGCCCCGGGTGAGGTCTCGGTCAGTCCGTACCCGCTCGAGAACGCGAGCCCCCTCGCCTCGTACGCCTCGCGGACGCGGGCCGGCACCGCGGATCCACCACAGCTCATGGAGCGCAGCGAGCTGAGGTCCGTTGCCGCCCACGCCGGGTCCTCCATCAGCAGCTGGTACGTGGTCGGAACGCCGTTCAGCCTGGTGATCCGATGACGCTCGATGAGGCCCAGCGCCTCGCTCGGGACGAACCGCTCGGCGATCACCACCGCTCCCCCCTTGAGCAGGTTGGGCAGCAGCCCCATGCCCAGCGAGGCGACGTGAAACAGCGGCGAGGTCATCAGCGCGCGCGTCTCGCTGGTGACGTCGTAGTCGACCAGCACGTTGAACGTGTTCCAGGTCAGGTTGCCGTGAGTGAGCACCGCACCTTTGGGCCGCCCGGTGGTGCCCGAGGTGTAGATGATGACCGCGGGGTCGTCCATGAACCCCTGACATGGGGGGTGGTCCCCGGACCCGGCGGCGATCAGCGACTCCATGCCTTGGGGGCCGCCGTCGTCGACCCCTACCGCCTCGACGCCGCCCGCGTCGCGGGCCGCGGCCCGGGCCCGCGTCTCCAGATCGCGCGCGAAGAAGAGCATCCGGGCGCCGCTGTTCTCGAGCATGTAGGCCAGCTCCGGGACGGCGAGCCTGGTGTTCAGCGGCACGAACACCGCCCCCAGCAGCGTGACCGCGAACATGGCCTCCACGAAGGCGGGGTGATTGTTACCCAGATAGGCCACCCGGTCGCCCCGCAGCACCCCCTCCTCACGCAAAGCATTGGCAAGTCGGTCGACGCGGTCCGCGAGCGCGTCATAGGTCAGCACGTCCTCTCCAAACACCAGCGCGGCCACTCCCGCCGACTTCACGCGGCGGCGGTGCGGCCAGTCGCCGATCCCGCACATTGCTAGCATCGCGACCTTAAGGCGGGCACTTTGCGGTCATTTTGCTAGCAATGTGGGGTTACCCCCGCCCGCTCGCCGCGCGCCAGAGTCCGCTCGGCCATCTTCCGCGTCGCCTCGTCGATCATCTCCCCCTCGAAGTCGGCCGCCGCCGTCCCCTCGTCCTCGGTCGCCCGGCGGAACGCCAGCAGGATCGCGCCTGCCCGGTCGACCTCGGCCTGCGTGGGGCTGAACACCTGGTGGAGAATCGGCACCTGATCGGGATGGATCGCCCACTTCCCATCGAACCCGACTCCCGCCGCCAGCCGTGCCGTTCGACGCAGCCCGTCCGGGTCGCGGAAGCGGGCGTAGGGTCCGTCGATCACCAGCAGCCCGGCGCTGCGTGCGGCGACCAACAAGCGCGTCCGGACGTAGGCCCAGAGACCCGCCGCCGCGCTCTCCTCCTCGCCGATCACGAGCCCCGGGAGCCCCATGTCGGCGGCCAGGTCGCCGGCGCCCAGGTGGAGCGCCCGAAGGCGTGGTGAGGCCCGCACCAGGTCGCCCACGCGCTCCAGGCCGGCAGCGGTCTCGATCTGGATGTCGATCGCGAGACGAGGCAGCCGGTGGCGCTTCTCCAGCTGCGTCAGCAGCACATCCGCCCACTCCACGGTCGCGACCGATCCCACCTTGGGCAGGACGATCCCGTGCAGCCGCTCGCCCGCGCCCTCCGCCACCGTGGACAGGTCTTCGAGCGCCCAGGGCGAGTCCACCGCGTTGACCCGCACGGTGCGGAAGCGACCCTCGTACCGATGCGCGCGCAGCGCCTCCACCGCGCCCACCCGGCCGGCAGCCTTCTGCCGCGGCGCCACCGAGTCCTCCAGGTCGAGCAGCAGCATGTCGGCCGGGACCTTCGCCGCGCGGTCTCGAAATCTGGGATTGTCGGCGGGGACGGAGAGGCAGGAGCGGCAGACCTGCACGCGGGCCTCGGCCGTCACGGAGTCGCCGGGTCCCCTCCGCCGCCATCCTCGAGCTCCTCTTTGAGCCGCCGCATGGCGTCCTTGATGCCCGAGTCGAGGCGCCCCTGGATCATCCCCGAGGCGAATCGCAGCATGCCGCCGAGTTTGACCTCCATGTCATAGGTGACGTCGGTGCCGGCGCCCTCGGCCGCGAAGTCGTACGACCAGGTTCCGGACACCGGGCCGTCCACCCACTGACCCGCCGCCCGCCGCGGCCGGTCCCAGACCGATGGCTCCATCACCAGCGAGATGTCGCCGGGGGCGTCGACGTCGAGGCGGATCTTCTTCCCCACGCCCGGCAGACCGCCGCCTTCGACGGTGGCCGACTTCAAGTACTGGGCCCAGGACGGCATGCCCGCCAGGTCCTCCAGGACGGCGGACCAGACGCGGTCGGCAGGGGCGGCGATGGAGACGGTCCCGTGGAGTGCCGGCATGGTCCAAGTATCGGTCGCGCGCGACTGCCTGACGACGGTCCGTTCGCCTCACGCCGACGCGCGACGTGTAATGATTCGGAAAACCGCAACGATGTCATCGCTCTATCGCGCGAACGGGGGGGCACCGCGAGGGCGGGCACTGGCGGCCCTGCGCCACCGAAACTTCCGCGTCTACCTGCCCGGTCAGAGCCCTGTCCATGGTCGGCATGTCCATGCTCGGCGTCACCATCGCCTGGCTCGTGTACGCGCGCACGGCGTCGGTGCTGCTGGTCGGCGTCGCGATCACCTTGCAGTACCTCCCGCTGGCCGCCGGACGACCCTTCGCGCGGCTGCTGCTGACCACGGTCTCCCAGCGGCGGCTGCTCCTGGGCACCCAGACGCTCTTCTGCTGCATCGCCGGCGCGCTGGTGCTGGTCGCCGCCACGCAGGCGCCCACCACGCGGGTCTGGTCACTGCTCCTGTTCTCCCTCCTCTGGGGCGCCGTGCAGGCGACCGACGCGCCGGTTCGCCAGGCCTTCCTGGTCGACCTGGTGGGACGGCGGGACCTCACCAACGGGCTTTCGCTGGTGGCCTCCGCCTGGAACCTGGCCTCGCTGGCGGGCGCCGCGCTGGCGGGTGTCCTCCTCTTCTGGGCGCCGCCCGCGATCTGTTTCGCCGCCATCCTGGTCGCCATGCTGGCCGGGGTGGCCGGGCTCCTCGCGGTCGCCGAGACGCCCGCGCTCGTGAACGGAGACGGACCGTGGCAGGAGGCGCCGCCCTGGCGCACCATCGTGCGGGGGGGTTGGCCGCCACGGGTGACGGCGCTGATCGTGCTCGGTTGCGGCTTCTCCGCGCTCGGCATGAACCGGCTCACCCTGCTTCCGTCGCTCTTCGCGGGCCGGCTCGACAGCGGCGCGCTGGGCTTCGGCGCGGGCGTGGCGGCGGTCGCCGCGGGCGCCGCAGCGGGCACCGTGTTCGTGCTCTGGCGTTCCCGCTCGGCGCTGCGCCGCTCTCTGCTCTGGCCGGGCCTGGTCTGGGCGCTGGCGATGATCCTGGCCGGGTGGAGCTCCCTCTGGCCCCTGACCCTGGTCACGCTGGCGGTCATGGGCGCCATGCAGACGTGGCTGCTCAGCATCGTCGGGCGGCAGCTCCTGGAGATCGTTCCGGATGGGCACCGCGGGCCCGCGATGGGGCTCTACGCGCGGTGCGCGATCGCCACCAACTGGATCGGTCCGCTTCAGGCCGGCGTGCTCGGGCTGGCGTTCGGGGCATCCGCCACCCTGTCCATCGACGCCGGCCTCCTGATCGCGGTCGCGCTCACCGTGGGTCTGGCGTTCGGTGCGGCCCAGGTCCCCGCCGCGGCACCCAAGACCACCTCCGCCGTCCGCTGAATCCGGCGCCGGCTTTCCGGCCGCGACTCGGGAGGCGGCTTGCGGTGTAGCTTCGGGAGCAAGGCCCCGCCGCGGAGGCCGCCCGTACAGGCTGGAGGTTGCTCATGCGGACACGACTTTTCGGGCGCACCGGTGTCCAGGTTTCCGAGCTGTGCCTGGGCTGCATGATGTTCGGGGGCCGGACCGAGCCGGAGGAGTCGTACCGCATCATCGATGCCGCGCTCGACGCCGGCATCAACTTCCTCGACACCGCCAACGTCTACAGCCGGGGCCGTTCGGAGGAGGTCACCGGGGAGGCCCTCCGCCGCAACGGGAAGCGTGACCGGGTGGTGCTCGCCACCAAGGTGCACGGCACCATGGACGACGACGACCCGAACGCGCACGGGACCAGCCGCCGCCACATCATCGACCAGTGCGAGCAGAGCCTGCGCCGGCTCAAGACCGACTACATCGACCTCTACCAACTTCACCGGCCGCGGCCCGAGATCGCGATCGACGAGACGCTGCGCGCGCTCGACGACCTGGTCCGCGCGGGCAAGGTCCGCTACATCGGGACCAGCACGTTCGGGGCCTGGCAGGTGGTGGAGGCGCTCTGGGCGTCGAAGGAGCTGGGGCTCAACCGCTTCGTCTGCGAACAGCCTCCCTACAACCTCCTCGATCGTCGCGTCGAGCGCGAGCTGCTCCCGATGGCGCGGACCTACGGCATCGCGACCATCCCCTGGTCCCCGATCGCCGGCGGCCTCCTCACCGGCAAGTACGCCCGGGGTGCCGAGCGACCCGAGGGCAGCCGGTTCGCGGTGCAGGGCGACAATCCGCTCCAGCAGCGTCGGTTGACCGAGGGCGTGTTCGACGTGGTGGAGGGGCTGGAGCCGATCGCGGCGCGCAAGGACTGCACGCTCGCGCAGCTGGCCCTCGCCTGGGTGCTCCATCAGCCGGGGGTGACGAGCCCGATCATCGGCCCCCGGACGTTCGACCAGCTCGAAGACAACCTGGGCGCGATCGAGGTCGAGATCACCAAGGAGGACCGTGCCGAGATCGACGCGCTGGTGCCCCCGGGGCGCATGGTGGCGCCCTTCTACGAGGCCGAGTTCGGACCCGACCGGTTCCGCTGGTAGGGGCCTCCCGGCCACGTTTGGGGTGCTTCCGTAGACTTTCTGAGATCGTGGTCCGTGACGGGCTCAACGGGGTTGTGCTGACACGCCGCTTCGAGGTCGATTACGCGCTTCGAACCGGCTGCGCCTGTTCGGTGCGCTGAACGCTTCGTCGCGTGCCGGCGCCGTCGCGCCGGCTCCCCGTTCGTAACCACCCCAGGAGCCCATCCCCAGTGCCCGATCGCAACCCAGCCGACCGTCCCCTCTCCGCGAACGAGGGGATCAAGGAGCGAAGCCGCCACCTCCGTGGAGAGATCGCGGCGGAGCTGGAGGACGGTGCCGCCCGCTTCAGCGAGGAGACGGTCCAGCTGCTGAAGTTCCACGGCACCTATCAGCAGGACGACCGGGACCGGCGCAAGGCCGCGCGCAAGGCGGGCCTGGAACGGCACTGGCAGATGATGATCCGCACCCGGATCCCCGGCGGGCGCGTCACGCCGGAGGGGTACCTGGCCCACGACGGGATCGCGGGACGCTGGGGCGACGGGACCCTGCGCATCACGACCCGGCAGGACCTGCAGCTGCACGGCGTGCTGAAACGGGATCTGCGGGCGTCGATCCGGACCATCAACGAAGCCCTGATGACGACCCTGGGTGGCTGCGGGGACCAGGTGCGGAACGTGATGTGCTGCCCGGCCCCGCTGGGTGACCGGCTCCGTGAAGAGGTGGAGCAGGCGCTCGGCGGCGTGGTCTCGGGGCTCACCGCGCAGACCGGCGCGTACCACGAGATCTGGGTCGACGGCGAGCGCGTGGGTGACGTGCCCGAGGGGGAGGCCGAGCCGCTCTACGGCGAGCGGTACCTGCCCCGGAAGTTCAAGGTCGGGATCGCGATCGACGGTGACAACTGCATCGACGTCTACAGCCATGACCTGGGGCTGGTCGCGATGCGTTCACCGGCCGGCGGGCTGGCCGGATTCACGGTGCTGGTCGGGGGCGGTCTGGGCCGGACCCACAACAAGCCGGAGACCTACCCCGCGGTCGCTCGGCCGCTGGGATTTGTGGCGCCGGAGCAGGTGGTGGAGCTGGCCCGGGCGGTGGTCGCGGTGCAGCGGGACTTCGGCGACCGCCAGGACCGCCGGCACGCTCGCCTCAAGTACCTGCTCGCCGACCGGGGCCTGGGCTGGTTTCGAGAGCAGGTGCAGGGACGGCTGTCGTTCCGGCTGCGAGCGCCGCGACCGCTGCGATGGGCGCCCACGGACGACCACCTGGGCTGGCACCGGCAGGCTGACGGCCTCTGGTTCTACGGGCTCTTCGTCGAGAACGGGCGCATCGCCGACCGTGACGGCGTACGTCTGCGAACCGCGCTCCGCGAGATCGTGCAGACGCTCCGGCCCACGATCTGGTTCACCGCGCAGCAGAACGTCCTGATCGCCGACGTGCGCGAGCAGGACCGGGCCGCGCTGCTCGCGCTGCTCACCGACCATGGGGTCCCTCTCACCGAAGAGACCCCGAACGCGATCCGGCACTCCATGGCCTGCCCGGCGGTCCCCACCTGCGGCCTCGCCGTGGCCGAGGCCGAGCGCGCGCTGCCGGCGCTGATCCGCGAGCTGCACGGTGTCCTCGCCGGGCTCGGCCTCGCCGAGGAGCGCCTCAGCGTTCGCATGACGGGCTGCCCCAACGGCTGCGCACGGCCCTACCTGGGGGACGTCGGCCTGGTCGGCACCACGCTGGGTAAGTACGACCTGCTGCTGGGCGGCGACTTCGAGGGCACCCGCCTCAACGAGCTCTACGCGCACAACGTCCCGCTCGCCGACCTGGTGCCGACGCTGCGCCCGATGCTGGAGGCGTTCGCGGCCGAGCGTGGGTCCGACGGCGGGTTCGGCGATTGGTGCCACCAGGTCGGGCTGGAGGACCTGCGCGCGCGCTTCGCGGCGGTGGGGGCGTCGGCGTGACCACCACCGTCGAGGCCGACCCCGCCGGCTATTACCCGATCTTCGTGGATCTTCGGGGGCGGCGGGTCGTGCTCCTCGGCGGCAACCACACCGCGGCCGGGAAGGTCCCGCCGCTCTTGCAGGCGGGCGCCGAGCTGACCGTCGTCGCCGCCCGTGCCGAGCCCGCGATCACGGAAGCCGCGCGGGCGGGCCGGCTGCTATGGCTCGAGCGCGCCTACGCCACGGGCGACCTGCACGGTGCCCGACTGGTGATCGACGCCAGCGACGACCCCGAGATCAACCGGCGGGCACGGGCGGAGGCGGACGCCGAGCACGCTCTGCTCAACGTCGTCGACCGGACCGGGCTCTGTGACTGGATCGCGCCCGCGGTCGTCGATCGAGGTCCGCTCAAGATCGCCGTGTCCACCGCCGGCGAGAGCCCGCTCCTGGCGTCGGCCATCCGGCGGCGGCTGGAGCAGGACTTCGGCCCGGAATGGGGTCCGTTCCTGCGGCTGGTGGGGGCTTTCCGCCGGCGCCTGCGGGCTCGAGGCGTGTCACCGGCGGTGCAGGAGGCTCGTTACCGGCGGGCCCTGCGTTCGCCCGCTCGCCGTCTCCTGCGGGAGGGGCGGACGGCCGAGGCCCGAGACGCGATCGAAGCCGAACCCGCTTCGGGCCGGGTGATCCTGGCCGGCGCCGGACCGGGGGCGCCCGACCACGTGACCCGCACGGTCCGGGAGGCGCTGTTCGAAGCCGACCTGGTGCTCCACGACGCGCTGGTCGACGCGGGGGTGCTGGCCCTCTGCGGCCCGCACGCGGAGATCCGCTCCGTAGGGAAGCGGGCGGGCGGGCACTACACGCCGCAGGAGGAGATCGTGGCGGCCATGGTCGACGCCGCCCGCGCCGGCCGCGACGTGCTGCGTCTCAAGGGCGGCGACCCGTTCATCTTCGGGCGCGGCGGTGAGGAGCTGGGGGCGCTGCGCGACGCCGGCGTCGAGGTGACCGTGCTGCCGGGGGTGTCGTCGGCGACCGCCGGGCCGACTCTCGCCGGCATCCCACTCACCCTGCGCGGCGTCTCCACGTCAGTCACCTTCTGCACCGCCCACACGCGGGAGGGGCCGGCCGACCTGCGCCGGCTGGCCCGCTCCGCCGACACGCTGGTCGTGCTGATGGCGTTCGAACGGGCGCCGCTGATCGCGCGTGAGCTGGCCGGCGAGCTGGGGGAGGACCACCCGGTGGCGATGGTGGCCGGGGCGTCGACACCCGGCGAGGCGGTGGTGCGGACCACACTGGGGGCGATGTCGTCCGGCACCGGTCTCCCGGGCCTCGAACCCCCCGCGCTGCTCGTCGTCGGCGCCGTGGTCTCCGCGAGCGCCGGCGCCGTCGCCGGCAAGCCCAGACTGTCCACAGTCGGGTGCTGAACGCGGCAGGGTAGGACCGGAGTGTGGACACTCCGGGTTTGTGAGAGACCAAGGAGGGATCGCGGTGGGAGGGCAGTTGACGATCGGTGTCGTCGGGTGCGGCAAGATCTCGGGCGCCTACCTGGAGACGCTCGGGCGGCTGGAGAACGTCGGCGTGGTGGCGGCGGCCGATCTCGACCCGGCGCGGGCGGCCCAGGTCCAGGCGGCCTATCCCGAGGTCACCGCGCGCGGGATCGACGAGCTGCTCTCGGACAGCGAGATCGACCTCGTCCTCAACCTGACGGTGCCCGCGGCGCACGCCGAGGTCGCGAAGGCCGCCCTGCGGTCGGGAAAGCACGTCTACGGTGAGAAGCCGCTGGCGGCCACGGTCACCGCAGCCGGCGAGATGCTCGCGCTGGCCGCGGCGGGGGGTCTGCGTATCGGCTGCGCCCCCGACACCGTTCTCGGCATCGGAACGCAGACCGCCCGTCACGCCGTCGACTCCGGGTTGATCGGCACCCCGGTCGCGGCGACCGCGGTGATGGCCAACGCCGGTCCCGAGGGCTGGCATCCGGATCCCGACTTCTACTTCCAGCCGGGTGGCGGCCCCCTGCTCGACATGGGCCCCTACTACCTCTCGGCGCTGGTGCAGCTGCTGGGCCCGGTAGCCAGGGTGTCAGGGGGTGCCCGCCGCAGCCGCGCGAGCCGGACCATCGGTTCCGGGCCACGGGCGGGCACGGTCTTCCCGGTCGACGTCGACACGCACGTGACGGGCGTGCTCGAGCACGAGTCGGGCGCGCTCAGCACCCTGGTCATGAGCTTCGACGTCCACAAATCGCGGATGCCCTTGATCGAGGTGCACGGGACCGACGCGTCGCTCTCGGTGCCGGACCCCAACCGGTTCGACGGCACGGTCGAGATCTGGCGGCCGGTCGAGCGGGAGTGGCAGCCGATCCCGACGTCTGCCGGGTACGTGAACGCGGGACGCGGTTACGGTGTCGCCGACCTGGCGACCGCCCTGCGGGCCGGCGTGCCGCACCGCGCGAGCGCCGAGCTGGCGCTTCACGTGCTCGACATCATGGAGTCGATGCTCACCGCGGCCCATACCCACACCGCGCGTCGACGTGCGAAGCCGCTGCGAGCGGCCGGAGCCGGTGCCGGAGGGAGCCGACCCCGCCCAGCGCTAACCCCCCCCAGAGCGCGCGGACGTTTGTATACGAACGCACCTTTCCGGGCGCGTTTTGGCGTCGCTCTGTAGACAAACGTCCCTTACAGACGGGGGAGGTCGTCGAGCGCGTGCAAGCCGAGCCTCTCGAGGTGTTCCTCGATGCCGGTGGTGGTGCGCGCGATCGCGGTCGGGTCCACGAACGTGGCGGTCCCGACCTGCACCGCGCGGCAGCCGGCGTAGAGGAACTCGAGCGCGTCACCGGCCCCCGCGATACCGCCGATGCCGACCACCGGGATCGAGACGGCGGCCGACGCCGTGCAGGCGAGCTGGACCGCGAGGGGCCGGATCGCGGGCCCTGACAGGCCGCCGGTCCCGAACGCGAGGCGAGGGCGTCCGGTGGCGAGGTCGATCGACATCCCGACGAACGTGTTGATCGCGGCGATCGCGTCGGCGCCGGCGGCTTCCACAGCCCGCGCGATCTCGCCGATGTCCGTGACGGCAGGCGTCAGCTTGACCCAGACCGGCAGGCGGGTGTGGCTGCGTACGGCTTCGGTCACCCGGGCTGCCATCACCGGGTCCTTACCGAACAGCATGCCGCCTTCACGCACGTTGGGGCAGGAGATGTTGACCTCGATCCCCGACACCCCCGGCACCCCGTCGAGCCGGGAGGCGACCTCGGCGTACTCGTCCAGCGTCTCGCCGTTGACGTTGACGAGCACCGGCATCGGCCAGGTCGCCCACTGCGGGGCGTAGTCGCGGATCAGCGCGTCCACGCCCGGGCCCTGCAGCCCGATCGCGTTGAGCATGCCGGAGGGGGTCTCGACGATCCGGTTGGGAGGCGTGCCCAGGCGCGGCCCGAGGAAGATGCCCTTGGTGACGATGCCGCCGATCCGGCTCCGGTCGAGCAGCGGCACGTCCAGGCCGTAGCCGAAGGTGCCGCTGGCCGCCAGCACCGGCCCTGCCAGCCGGACCCCGCCCACGTTGGGCCAGCGAATGCTCACGGCCCCTCCGGTCGCCGCAAAGAAAGGGCCGTTGGTGCACCAATCGCCCACTCCGACCCCCAAAAGACGGTCATTGGTGCACCAATCGCCCTTCGTACTGGAGGCGGCCCGGGAGCTCCGACCAGCGCACGGTGGCGGCCGGGTAGACCGGCCCCTCGGTGCAGGCGCGGTCGTAGATGCCGCTGGTGCGGGGGACCGCGCAGCCGAGGCAGACGCCGGTTCCGCAGCCCATGTAGGTCTCGACAGCGACCTGCGCCTGCGGCCATCTCCCTGCGACCGCCGCCAGCATCGGGTTGGGACCGCACGCCAGGATCTGCCCCACTCCGTCGGGGACCGCGTCGAGCGCCGTCCCCCGGTGGCCACGCGTTCCGTCGTCGGTGGCCCAGTGGGCCCGGTCCCCCTCCCACTCGGTGCAGAGCTCGTCCTCCGACCTCGCACCGTGCACCCAGTGCACCCGCAGGCCCAGCGTGTGGGCGTCGCGCGCCGTGATCGCCATCGGTGCCACGCCGAGCCCACCGCTCAACAGGGCCACCGAGCCCGCCCCGGCGTCCAGCGTGTAGCCGTTCCCGAGGGGGCCCAGCATCGACACCGCCTCCCCGTCGCGCAGCGCCACCAGCAGCCTGGTCCCCACGCCGACCGCCTCCAGAAGGACCTCTACCCAGCCCTCCTCCGGGCTCGCCTGCCAGACGCTGAAGGGACGGCGCAGCAGCGGTCCCGGGCGCAGCAGGAGATTCACGAACTGGCCGCCGCGAACCTCGGACGCGATCTCGCCCGCCGCAAATCGCAGCACCCACATCCGGCTGGAGACGCGACGCCGCGCCACCAAGGGCGCGGTCAGGTCATGCACCCGTCTTCTCGACCGTGGCCGGTTGGACCTGGCCCGCCCGCCACTCGGTGATCGTGCGTACCTGAAGCCGGCCGTCGGAGGCGGTCTCGGCAGCGAGCAGCGCCGACGCGGTGTCCAGCGAGGTGAAGCAGGGAATCCGCCGCACCACCGCCGCCCGCCGGATCTCGAAACCGTCGCGCAGCGGCGGGACGTTGGAGTCGGCGCCCTGGCCGCCGGTCCGTGTGTTGGACATCGTGTTCACGACCAATCCCACCTGACCCCCGGTGATCACGTCGACCACGTTCGGCGATCCCTCACCGATCTTGTTGACGACGGTCGGCGAGAAGCCCGCCTGCCGCAGCGCCGCCGCCGTCCCCTCGGTGGCGAACAGCGGGCACCGCAGCTGGGTCAGCCACCCGGCGACCGCGAACATCTCCGGCTTGTCCGCATCGGCGATGGTGAGCAGCGCGCCGGCCCCCGGCCGCACGGTGACGCCGGCCGCCGCGAACGCCTTGCGCAGCGCCGCCGGCAGCGTGGCGTCGACCCCCATCACCTCGCCGGTCGACTTCATCTCCGGTCCCAGGTAGGAGTCCACCGAGGGCAGCTTGTTCATCGAGAACACCGGAGCCTTGACCGCGACCAGGGGCCGCGGCGGCACCAAACCGGTCGAGTAGCCGAGCTCGGCGAGCGTCTTTCCCAGCATCACCTGCGTCGCCAGCCGCACCATCGGAACACCGGTCACCTTGGAGAGCATCGGCACCGTCCGCGACGCGCGTGGATTCACCTCCAGCACGTAGACGCGACCGCGATGGACGACGTACTGGACGTTGACCAGCCCCACCAGTCGCAGCCGGCGGGCGATGCGGATGGTGTGCCGGATCACCGTGTCGCGCTGCTCCGGCGTCAGGTCCGGCGCCGGGTAGACCGCGTAGGAGTCACCCGAGTGGACGCCCGCCCGCTCCACGTGCTGCATGATCCCCGGGATGCAGACGGTCTCCCCGTCGGAGATCGCGTCCACCTCCACCTCGGTGCCCAGCAGGTACTTGTCGACCAGCACCGTACCGCGAACGCCGTCACCTTCCGAGGGGAGCGCCGCCTGTGCCCACCGCATGTAGCGGCGCAGCTCGGAGGGGTCGCGGACGATCTCCATCGCCCGCCCGCCCAGCACGTACGAGGGCCGCACCAGGACCGGGTAGCCGACACGGTCGGCGATCGCCAGCGCCTCGTCGACCGAGGTGGTGGTGTCCCCCACCGGCTGCAGGATCTCGAGCGCCTCCAGCTCGCGCGCGAACCGACGCCGGTCCTCGGCGAGGTCGATCGCCTCTACCGAAGAGCCGAGCACCGGGATCCCGGCTCGCGCCAGCGGGGCCGCCAGGTTGACTGACGTCTGCCCGCCGAACTGGACCACCGCGCCCTCGACCCGCTCCTCCCGGGCGATCGCACCCACACCCGGCAGGTCGAGCGGCTCGAAGTAGAGCCGGTCCGAGGTGTCGAAATCGGTGGACACGGTCTCCGGGTTGGAGTTGGCCATGATCGCGCGCACCCCGGCGTCGCGCAGCGCCCAGGCCGCGTGCACGGAGCAGTAGTCGAACTCGATGCCCTGCCCGATCCGGATCGGGCCGGACCCGATGACCAGCGCCGACCGCCCCGCCTCCGAGGACGCCTCGTCCTCCTCCTCGTGGCAGGAGTAGTAGTACGGCGTCTGGGCCTCGAACTCGGCGGCGCAGGTGTCGACCAGCTTGTACGTCACCGGACGGGCGATCGCCTCCGGGTCGAGCTCGTCGGCCACGCCCTGCAGGCGCTCCAGGAACCAGCGGTCGATCCGCGAGCGGTGGGCCAGGTCGTCGGGCGCCACCCCCCTCGCCAGCAGCTCGAGGAGCGCGAACAGGCGGCGGTCGTTGGGCTCCTCGATCAGCTTGGGGTCCTCCAGCTCGTCGGGCGCGGGGCGCCGCTGCTCCAGCGAGCGCAGTGCCTTGGCCATCGCCGCCTCGAAGGTTCGCTCGATCGCCATCGTCTCGCCGGTGGACGCCATCTGCGTGCCCAGCCGCCGATCGGCGGTCGGGAACTTGTCGAAGGGAAAGCGCGGGATCTTGACCACGCAGTAGTCGAGTGCGGGCTCGAAGGCCGCGCGGGTGCGCCCGGTGATCGGGTTCAGGACCTCGTCCAGTCGCCTGCCCACCGCGAGCTTGGCCGCCACGCGCGCGATCGGGTAGCCGGTGGCCTTGGAGGCCAGCGCGGAGGAGCGGGAGACCCGGGGATTGACCTCGATCACGTAGTAGTCGGAGCTCCTCGGGTCGAGCGCGAACTGGATGTTGCATCCGCCCTCGATGCCCAGCTCGCGGATGATCCGGAGCGCCGCGGTCCGCAGCATCTGGTGCTCGCGGTCGGTCAGCGTCTGCGACGGCGCCACCACGATGGAGTCCCCGGTGTGGACCCCCATCGGGTCCAGGTTCTCCATGTTGCAGATCGTGATGCAGGTGTCGGCGGCGTCCCGCATCACCTCGTACTCGAGCTCCTTCCAGCCCCACAGCGAGCGCTCCACCAGGACCTGGTGGATGGGCGACGCGTCGAGCCCGCCCTGGACGGTCCGCTCGAACTCCTGCTGCTCGGTGACGAAGCCGCCGCCGGTACCACCCAGCGTGTAAGCGGGGCGCACCACCAGCGGCAGACCGATCTCAGCGGCGAAGGCGCGGGCGTCGTCCACCGTGTTGCAGACGCTGGAGGGCGGGACCGGCTCGCCGATCCGGAGCAGCAGCTGCTTGAACGCCTCGCGGTCCTCGGCGTTGCGGATGACATCGGCGTCGGCGCCCAGGAAGCGGACGTGGTGCCGCGCCAGGACGCCCTGCTGGTGCAGCTCCATGGCCAGGTTGAGCCCGGTCTGCCCGCCCAGCGTGGGCAGCACCGCGTCCGGTCGCTCGCGCTCGATGATCCGCTCCAGCGACTCCACGGTGAGCGGCTCGATGTAGGTGCGGTCGGCGACGTTCTCGTCGGTCATGATCGTCGCCGGGTTGGAGTTGACGAGGATGGTCTCGATGCCCTCCTCGCGCAGCGACGTGCAGGCCTGGGTGCCCGCGTAGTCGAACTCGGCGGCCTGACCGATCACGATCGGGCCGCTGCCGATGATCAGCACCCGCCGTGGCTTGGCGGCCGGCTCGAAGGGGGCGGGCGGGGCCGGGCGCCGGCCCCGCATCAGGTCCACCAGGTGGTCGAAGACCCCCTGGTTGTCGGTCGGTCCCGGGCATCCCTCCGGGTGGTACTGGACACTGAAGGCCGGCTGGTCGGGGTGCGCAAGCCCCTCCACCGAGCCGTCGTGCACGTTGACGCGGCTGACGAAGAACCCCGACTCGGCGGGAATGGAGTCGGCGTCGACCTGGAATTCGTGGTTCTGGCTGGTGATGTGGATGGCGCCGGTGAGCGTGTCGCGCACCGGGTGGTTGGCACCGTGGTGACCGAAGCCGAGGCGGGAGGTCCGGCCGCCGATCGCCCGGCCCAGGATCTGGTGGCCGAGACAGATCCCGAGCAGCGGGATCCCCGCTTCCAGCGCCCGGCGGCAGAGCTCGACGGGCGCCACCAGCACCTCGGGATCGCCCGGGCCGTTGGTGAGCACCAGGCCGTCGGCGCCGGTGGCGGCCACGTCGTCCCAGCCCGCGGTGTGGGGCAGCACCACCACCCGGCAGCCGCGGGAGCGGAGCGACCGCAGGATCCCGCGCTTGACGCCGTAGTCGACGACCGCGACCGTCAGGCCGGAGCCGTCGGCCGGGGCCCGCCGGGCCAGCTCCGGGGGCAGCGGCTCCAGCCATTCCTTGATCTCTCGCGTCGAGGTCTCGCCGACCAGGTCCTGGTCGGCCAGGGGCCGCACCCGGAGCGCGGCCTGGTGCAGCTCCTCGAGCCGGGCGCGGGTCGGCGCGCTCCGCCTCGTGCGAGACCACGGCCCGGAGCGTCCCGTGCGTGCGCAGATGGCGCGTCAGGGCACGCGTGTCGATCCCGGCGATCCCGGGGATCCCCTGGTCCCGCAGGTAGCCGTCGAGCGACCACTGGGACGAGTGGCTCGACGGCCGCTCACAGGCCCAGCGGACGATGAACGCGCGTGCCCACGTGCGAGACGACTCGCCGTCGGCCTCCCGCAGGCCGTAGTTCCCCTGCAGCGGGTAGGTCATGCAGAGCATCTGGCCCGCGTAGGAGGGATCGGTGAGGACCTCCTGATAGCCGGTCATCGCGGTGTTGAAGACCACCTCGCCCTCACCCAGGCGATCGGCGCCGAGCGCGCCGCCGACGAAGGACCGGCCGTCCTCCAGGACCAGGGCCGCGTGCCGCTTCGGCAACGGCGTTCCGGAAGCGCTAGCCACCGAGGATCACCGCCCCGTCGCTCCCGTCGATCTCGGTCAGCAGGACTTCCACATGCTCCTCCTCGGCGGTGGGGACGTTCTTGCCCACGTAGTCGGCACGGATCGGCAGCTCGCGATGGCCACGGTCGATCAAGACCGCCAGCTGCACCGATCGCGGCCGGCCGAATTCGATCAGGGCCTCCAGCGCGGCGCGCGCGGTGCGCCCGTGGTGGAGGACGTCGTCCACGATGACGACCGTGCGTCCCCTCAGGTCGGGCACCCGGGAGACCGGCGGGCGCGTCGGGACCCGATCGTCACGGTGGCCCGAGGTGTCGATCTCACCGACCGGGACCGGTGCCCCTTCCAGGCCCTCCAGCAGAACGGCCAGCCGGTGGGCGAGCACGTCGCCCCTCGAGATCACGCCGACCAGCACCAGTCCTTCGGTGCCGCGGTTGCGTTCCACGATCTCGTGCGCGATGCGGGTCAGCGACCGGCGGAGCCCGTCGGCGTCGAGGACGGTGGCCTTGACGCGGGAGGCGCCGGACGGGTGGGTGACGGACTCGGCGGTCACGTCGGGGTCCCCGCGAAACGGACCCGGGGTCCCCGCGAAGCCGAGCTTGCGAGGCTTCGTGGGCTGGGGAGCCTGCGGAGTTTCGTGGGGTGGCTCACGAGAGGACCAGGTCCAGCAGGGCCATCCGGACCCGCATCCCGTTTCGCGCCTGGCGGAAGTAGGCGGCTCGGGGATCCTGGTCGACCTCGGTCGCGATCTCGTCGACGCGAGGCAGCGGGTGCATGACGATCGAGCGCTCCGGCAGCAGCCGCATCGCCGCCGGGTCGATCTTGTAGATGCCCTTCACCGCGAGATAGTCCTCGGGGCTCGCGAAGCGCTCCTTCTGGATCCGGGTCTGGTAGACGACGTCCACCTCGGGCAGGACCGCGTCGAGATCCGACCGTCTCCCGCCAGCGCACGCCGTGCGTGGTGAGATGGCTTTTCAGGTCGTCGCCCATCCGCACCTGCGGCGGCGCCACGAACGTGATGTCGACGTCGTCGAACTTCGCCAGCAGATAGCTCAGCGACCGGACCGTGCGACCGTTCGCGAGGTCGCCGACCATCGCGATCCTCGTTCCGTCGATGTGCCCCAGCTCGTCCTGGATCGTGTAGAGGTCGAGCAGCGCCTGGGTCGGATGCTGGCCGCGCCCGTCACCCCCGTTGATCACCGGCACGTCCGAGACCAGCGCCGCCCGTTCCGCGGCGCCCTCCTCGTCGTGCCGGATGACGATCACGTCGGCGTAGCCGGCGACGACGCGGATCGTGTCCTCCAGCGTCTCGCCCTTGGCGGCGCTCGAGAACTCCCTCGCGTTGTCGGTGCCCATCACCCGTCCGCCGAGGCGAAGCATGGCCGCCTCGAACGAGAGCCGGGTGCGGGTGGAGGGCTCGTAGAAGAGGGCCGCCATGACCTGCCCCTGGAGCCGGCCGGCGGCCCGGGCGGGGTCGGCGCGCATCTCGTCGGTGCGCACGAAGATGGCCTCCAACAGCGGCCGGGAGAACTGCTGCGCGGCGACCACATGGTGCAGGCGTTCGCGCGCGGCAACCGTGGTGAGGGCCATGTGTCACTCCTTCCCGGCCTCGCAGGACCGGATTTAAAGGGGGCCGCCGGACTCCTCTCCGGCGTTGATCGGTGATTCTACCGAGCGCCGCGACCCCGCGCGAACCGCCCCCAGCGCCGCCGTTCGGGGGTCGTACGGGCGCGAGGCTGCCCTGAGTGCCGGCATTCGGAGGTCGGAGCGGGTGGGACCGCGGGGCCGTAGACTCCAGCCTGGAATCCGTCAGGACGTCCCGAGGTGACCGCTTGCGTTTGCGCACTCGATGGCATTACGATATTTATATGATATCTCTTTTCTGGTGGAGAGCTCGTAGCGACCCCACCGCCGGCCCCGCTGGTTTGGAGGACGTCTCCCCATGACCACCACCGATGTTTCGACCCCCGCGCCCGGACCCGCCAAGGCGCCCGTCCTGGCTGACTCGCTCGTCGTCGAGACGCGTGGCCTGACCAAACGCTTCGGCCACATCGTCGCGGTCGACCATCTCCACATGCAGATCCACCGGGGCGAGGTCTACGGCTTCCTGGGGGCCAACGGCGCCGGCAAGACGACGACGCTGCGCATGTTGACCGGGCTCGTCCGGGCGAGTGCGGGCACCGCGACCGTGGCCGGCTATCCTCCCGGCTCGCCCAAGGGCCTGGCCAAGATCGGGGCGCTCATCGAGGGGCCGGCGTTCTACGGCTACCTCTCCGGCTACGACAACCTGAAGGTGGTCGCGGAGTACGGGGGCCTGAAGCAATCCCACATCGAGGACGCGCTCGGGCTCGTCGAGATGATGCCCCGCGCCCACGACAAGTACAAGACCTACTCGATGGGGATGAAGCAGCGGATCGGAATGGCGGCCGCCCTGCTCAAGAACCCGCAGCTGCTGATCCTCGACGAGCCGACCAACGGCCTCGACCCGCAAGGGATCGTGGCGATGCGCCACCTGATCATGGATCTCGGGCGCCAGGGCCACACGGTGCTCGTCTCCAGCCACCTCCTCGACGAGGTGGAGCAGATGTGCACGCGAATCGGCGTCATCAAGACGGGGAAGTTGATCGCCGAGGGCACGATGGCCGAGCTGCGCCAGGGACCGAGCACGCTCGAGGTGCGTGCCCAACCGCAGGACCGGGCGCGGGAGCTGATCGAGAAGGTTGTCGGACCCGACGCACTGCAGGAGGTCGACGGGATGTTCCGCGTGCGTGCCGAGCCCGAGGTCGCGGCCGGGCTCAACCGCTCGCTGGTGGAAGGCGGGGTCGACGTGAGCCATCTGGCCGTCGCCCAGCGATCGCTGGAGGATGTGTTCCTCGAGCTGACCGGAACGGAGGTCGGGTCATGAGCACCCCTTCGACGCTGCTCGCGGTCACCGGACGGGGCTTCCTGGGCGCGCTCCGCGCCGAGCTGCTGAAGGCAGGCAAGCGCTGGGCGCCCTGGGTCCTGCTGATCCTGGAGCTGGTCATCATCGTCGGGCTCAGCTATTTCCTGGTCTGGCTGATCGGAGCTGGGCACATCGGACGCGTTGCGCAGCCGACCAAGGACTCTCTCCTGGCGGGCATCTACCCGGGCGGGTTCGCGCATCAAGGGATCGGCGGGTCCGGCCTGACATCCATCCTCGCCCTGCTCCTCGGCGCGCTCCTCACCGGCACCGACTTCGGGTCGGGCACCCTGAAGACACTGTTCACCCTCCGTCCAGGACGCCTCGAGGCCCTGGCCGCCAAGTTCGCCGCGATCGGCATCGCGGTCGCGATCGGCGTGGTGGTGGTATTCGCCGCCTGTGCCGCGTCGAGCGTGGTCTTCGCGGCCATCCAGGGAGTGTCCATCTCCAGCTGGCCTTCGGCCTGGGAGGTGGTGCGGGCGATGCTGGGCGCGTGGCTGATCTGGGGCTGGTGGGCCCTGTTCGGCGCCACGCTGGCGATCCTGTTCCAGAACATGGCGCTGGCGATCGGCATCGGGCTCGCCTACCAGGTGGTGCTCGAGGGGCTCCTGCTGAACATCGGGTCCTCGCTCAACATCACGTTCTTCGTCGACTTGAAGCGGGCCTTCCCGGGACCCAACGCGGGCTGGGTGGAGGCGGCGTTCCCGGTCCACCGCGCGGGCGAGTCGGTCTCCACCGCAGTGGCGTCGGGGGCCAACACCGCCGGCCAGGCGGCGCTGATCCTGGTCGGGTTCTGCATCCTCGCGATGGTCGTGAGCGGGGTGCTGGTAGCGGTGCGCGACGTCGACTGAGCGCGCGCCACATTTGGCGATTGGTGCACCAACAGCCCACTTCCGGTGACCGGACAGGGCGGCTGGTGCACCAGCGGCGTCTCTAGAGCCAGGTCCCCATCGCCGCCACCTCGATCCCCGCGGCCTGGAGCCGCCGCCGGACCTCGGTCGCGAAGGCCACCGCCCTGGGGTTGTCGCCGTGGCAGCAGACGGTGTCGACCTGGACCTCGATCACGGTCCCGTCGAGACACCGTACCCGCCCCTCCTGGACCATCCGCTGGGCCTGCTCCGCCGCCGCCGCCGGGTCCTGGAGCACGGCGCCGGGCCGGCGCCGGTCGACCAGCGACCCGTCGGGCTCGTAGGCGCGGTCGCAGAAGCCTTCGCGGGCAACCCGCAGACCCGCCTCGCGTCCCGCCCGTTCCAGCCCGGACTCGGGGAGCGCGACCAGGAGCAGCCCGGGGTCGAAGGCCGCCACGCCCTCGGCGATGCCGCGCGCGACCTCGGGCGCCCGGTTGGCGTGGTTGTACAGCGCGCCGTGTGCCTTGACGTGCTGGAGCGACACCCCGTGGCGGCGGCAGAACCCGGCCAGGGCGCCGATCTGGTAGAGCGTGTCGGTTGCGGCCTCGTGCGCGGACAGATCCATCACCCGCCGCCCGAAGCCGTCCCGGTCGGGAAAGCTGGGGTGGGCGCCGATCGCCACCCCGGCCTCCTTCGCGAGCGCCACCGTCGCGTCCATCACCCGCGGGTCGCCGGCGTGCCACCCGCAGGCCACGTTGGCCGAGGTCAGAGCCGGCATCAGCTCGCGGTCGGAGCCCAGCTTCCACACCCCATAGCTCTCGCCCAGGTCGGCGTTCAGATCGACGCGCGCCATTCCAGGCCCCCCTATCCCGCGACCGCCGACTCGGCCGCGACCTCTTCGCCGAGGGCCAGGTCCTCGTACCGGTGCTCGCAGACGGGATGCTCCGCGACCAGGAGGCGGCGCTCGGTCAGGTCGAAGATCAGCGAATAGACCGAGCAGATGCGGTCGAGCTCGGAATCCCGATCGTCCACGTGCCGGCAGATCCCGTTCGGAAAGCTGTAGTGGTCGCGGAAGGTCCGCTGCAGATCGGCGACGGCGACCGCGCGGCGGTTCAGGGACTCCTGCAGCAGATGCCGGGCCCGCGCGGGACGGAGCAGGGTCAGCGCCGCGGTTCCCTTCTTCAGGTCTTTCACCGGCACCGCGGTCAGGAAGTGGTTCGAGTGCGCGAGCAGACCGTCCTCAGGGAGCAGGTAGCCGAAGTCGCCGGGATACACCTCGAGATCGATCGCCTCACCGCCGGCATCGGCCACCAGGAGGTTCCCCGAGCTGACCCGCGACGGCGAGGTGGCCGCGCGGAGAGCGTCAGCCATGCTCCGCGACTGGAGGACCCCGCGCAGCAGGAGGTGATAGGGGACGCCGTCCCCGCCCCGGTCGGCGCTCGAGACCAGGAGGTTGGCACAGACGCCGATCCCGGCCGAGTTGAACCCCGACTTGGCGAGCATGCCGGCCTCGGCCAGGGTCAGCACCGAGAACCCGTCCTCGTCGCGGGTCTCGAGCAGGAACGTGAACTCCCGCTGTTCCGGGTGCCAGTCCCAGTTCTGCCCCAGCAGCACGTGGCCGTCGACGGTATGCGTCCCGAGCACCGCGAGCGACGTGCAGCCGTCGTCCGGCGGGGGAGCATCCTGGGCGGCGGACCCGTAGAGGATCTCGGTGCGTGCGTTGAGCGCGAAGATCAGGGCCGGGGGCTGGCCGGCGCCCTCCGCCAGCCCGTCGAGCATGGTGCGGATGCGGGGGTCGTAGGCCTCCGCCACCCGCCGGTAGCGCTCGCCCCAGGCCCTCACCTGGTCCTCCCCCAGCCCCGCAACGTCGCGAAACCGCCTCAGGTAGTCCTGGAGGTTGCGGTCCACGAGCGGGCCGAGCCGGCGACCATAGGCCAGCCCCATCTCTCCGTAAGAGCCTTCCAGCCGTACCACCGGCAGCGCAGTCACCATCTGTCGACCTCCCTTTGCCTCCCCACGCTAGTCCTCCGGCCGGTAGGTCCCGAACGCGCGGCCGGCCCGGAACTGCTCGGCGACCTGGTCCATCCGCGCGAACTCGACGCCAAGCTCGCGGAGCCTGCCGATGAAGCGCTCCAGGCCGAGAAGCCGGTGCCCGCGCCCCACCACCTGGGGATGGAACGTGATCACGCAGACGCCGTCCTCGAACTCGCGAAGCATGTAGATCACGTCGTCCAGCCAGTTGCCGTAGACCGCCTCCGCCGGCCGCAGCCCGGGCAGCACCCGGGTGTCGGTGCTGAAGTACTCGAAGGCCGGGTAATCGTCGAGGGACCACGACACCGGCAGCTGGACCAGGTTCGTCTGCCGGCCGAACGTCGCGGGGCCGTCGGCGGTGACCACGTCGCCGGCCCGCGCGTAGAACGGCGTGTAGTCCTTCGACATCAGGCTCGAGTCGTAGAGCAGGCCGAGCTCCAGCAGGATCGGGATCGTGGACGGCGTCAAGTCCCAGCTCGGGGTGCGGTTGCCCCGCGGCGGGATCCCGGCGAGGCGGGTCAGCGCGTCGTACCCGCGCTTGAAGACCGCGCGCTCCTGGTCGGGTGTGAGCGTGGAGACCACCTCGTGGACATAGCCGTGCAGCCCCACCTCGTGCCCCGCGGCGACGATCGCCCGGCACTCCTCGGGATAGGTCTCCACCGTGTGTCCGGGGATGAAGAAGGTCGAGGAGATGCGTTCGCGCTTGAGCAGGTGGAGCAGCCGCGGGATGGCGTGTGCCCCGAACTCGCCGCGCGAGATCGGGCCGGGCGAGAGCATCCCACGCACGATCCAGAGCGACATCGCGTCGAAATCGAAGGTCAGGCAGACGGTCCCCTTGCTCATGGCACCTCCTCCATAGCACTTCCGGACCCCGAGTGGGGAGCTGGTCGTGGACGGCTGCGTATTACCCTTGCCAACCGTGCGTGAGTTGCGAACCTCTCCCCCTCCGGTTCCCGGCCGCCACCGCCGTGTCACGAAAGCGCCCGATGATCGGAGACAGGACATCCTGGCCGCCGGGATGACGCTCTTCCGCAGCACCGGGTTCGCCGCCACCACGATCGCCGACATCGCCGCCCAGGCCGGCATCGCCAAGGGCACGTTCTACCTCTACTTCGACTCCAAGGACGAGCTGCTCGGGGTGCTCTGGGAGCGCTACATCGACGAGCTGATCAAGAAAGGGTCGGAGGTCCTCGGAGACGGGGACGGCTGGTGGCCGACCATGGACCGGCTGTGGGCGGTGCTCATCGAGCACGCCGCCGGGCACGCCGAGCTTCACCGCATCGTCTACAGCGGCGCCGACGGCAGGGCCCGCGACCTCTGCAAGCAGAGCAGTCAGCGCATCATCGACATCCTGGCCGGCTACGTCCGGCGCGGGGCGGCCGAAGGCGCGTTCCAGGCCTCCGACGTGGAGCTGGCGGCGCGGCTCGTCTACCTGGCGGCGGAGGGCCTGCTGGACGACGTGGGCGCCCACCACCGGGTGGTCGATCCCGCCCCCATCACGGGCGCGGTCCAGGAGCTCTGCCACCGCGCGCTGGGCGACCCCGCCTTCATTCCCGGGTAACCAGCTCCTTCCCGTACCCCAGGGAGATGGCCGCCGTTACCTGCCCTGGGGGTGAGAATGGGCGAGGGCGACGGGTGATGCGGATCTTCTCCACGGAGTACCTCGTCAGCCTGGCCGCGGTGGCGGGGGCGACCGCGCTGGTGACGGCGGCGGCGCGGCTCTACCCGGGCCGGTGGACGGCCCTCTTCGCGCGTGCGCTTGCGGTGCTTCTGGTCGCGAACCAGCTCAGCTGGTACGTGGTGGAACGGAGCTCGCTCTCGCTCCAGTGGTCGCTGCCGCTCGGGCTCTGCGACATGGGCACGTTCGTCGCCGCCGCCGCGCTCTGGTGGCGGACGCCGCTCCTGGTCGAGATCACCTACTTCTGGGGCCTGGGGGGCACGCTCCAGGCGCTGCTCACCCCCGAGCTCGACGCGTCGAGCCGGTTCCCCACCTACTTCTACTTCCAGTACTACATCAACCACGGCGGCATCGTGCTGGCCGCCTGCTTCCTGGTGGTGGGGCTCAACCTGGTGCCGCGACCGTGGGCGGTGCTGCGGCTGATCGCGATCACGTTCGGCTACCTGGTGGTGGTGGCCGGTATCGACGTCGTGACCGGCGGGGACTACCTGTACCTACGGGCGCCCCCGCCGACGGTCAGCCTGCTCAACGTGTTGGGGCCCTGGCCCTGGTACATCCCGAGCATGATCGGGCTCGGGGTGGTGCTCCTGCTGATCCTCAACTCGCCGTTCTGGGTGATGCGGCGCCTCGCCCGGCGCACCGCACCCACCGCCCGGAAGGAGGTGGCCGGCCAGGGCTGAGCGTCGCTCAGGTACCGTCCTTGCGCTCGCTGCCGGCGCCGTTCCGCGAGCGGCCGGCGGGCGCGCTCACGCTGCTCATGCTCTCCCCGGGCCCCCGCCCTTCCTGCACCTGCCCCTCCTGCGCCTTGTAGACACGCTCTTCGAAGCTCTCCAGCAGGCTCTCGCAGCGCTTGACCCAGTCCGCCGCGGCCTGCCGGTTGGGGGCGTCGAACCAGTCCCGGGCCTCGACCCTCTGGAGCCAGGCCACGATCTTCTCGAACTCGGCGCGGATCTCCTCCGCCTCCTCGTAGGTCAGGTTCTGGCGGAAGATCTCGAACTCGATCTCTTTGACGAAGTTGACCTCACAGTTCTCGATGATCTCGTCGTAGTGCTTCGCGGACTGCGCGACGAACTGCCCCCGAAGCTTCTCCTCCTCCGCGGGATCGAGGTTGCGCACCGGCAGCAGGTGGTATCCGCCCGACGCCTCCTCGATACGACGCAGGATCGGAGCCAGCTCCTTTCGCAGGCTCGACAGGTCGGGGAAGACGCACACCGACTGCTGCAGGTACACCGCGCCGGTCTTCTTCAGCTGCCGCCAGACCGTCACCCGGTGGCTGGTCGGCCGCGCCGGCATCCGGTAGACAAGGAGGAGGAAGCGGGTCGGCGAGGGCACGGTGCTCAGACTTTACGGTCGCCCTCCGTCCGGCCCGGGCGCCGCCTCGGCCGGTTCGCGCCGGGACCGGTCCCGGCGCCGCGCCTCTCCGAAGGCCTGTCCGAGCCCGACGACGAGCGCCAGGATCATGCCCAGACCCAGCAGCAGCCCGGCCCACCTCGCCACTCCGGCCTCTCGGGCGACCAGGAAGCCGACCGCCAGGACGACGACCAGCGTGACCAGGGCGAGCGGCCCTTCGCCGACGAAGAGCCCCCAGATCTCCTCGACCGCCGAACGCACCCAGCGCGATACCCGGTTCCCGCGGACTTCGGGGAGCGGGTTGCGCAGCAGCAGGACCAGCAACAGCGTGGCCAGCGCGTAGGCCGCGATCAGCAGCAGCAGGCTCCAGTCGCCGCCCAGCCAGTGCACCCCCAGGCCCTCACCCACGAAAAAGGTGCCGAACGCGGTCAGCATGATCCCCACCACCGTCTTCATCGCGTTCTCGGGGACCCGGCTCAGCGGACCCCGCACGGCCACGCCGACGCCGGCCACCACCACCAGGGCCAGCACCGCGCCGACCACCGCCGGCAGCGGACCGCCGAGTCCCGCCAGGGCGGTGACGATGAAGATCACCTCCAGACCCTCCAGGAACGTCCCGGTGAGGGCGGTCGCGAACCCGGTCCAGCCGGCGCCCTCCGTCATCTCGGCGCGGGTCCTGGCGAACGCGGCCTCCTCGTCGTGGATGGCGCGGAGCCCGGCCCAGCGCAGCACGGCCTTGTGCAGCCAGCGGATCCCGAACAGGAGCAGGAACAGGCCGATGATCGCGCGCGCCGCGTCGAGCGAGATCCACCGCGCCAGGCCGCCCGCCGCGAGCACGATCACGACGACCAGGCAGAGCAGCAGCAGGAGTGCGGTGCCGGCGCCGCCGAGCGCCGCCCGCCAGCCTCGGGTCAGGCCCACCGCCATCACGATGGTCAGCGCCTCGACCCATTCCACCCCGGCGGCGAGAAAGGTCGCCACCAACGCGCCAAGATTCATCTCCCCAATCCCTCTTCAATCCTTGGAACAGCTATGTCGATGTAACAGACGTTACAGCGACCCGCCGCCCGCGTGCGTTCTCCCGCTGCCGGGCGGGAGATCCTCGACGCCCCGGAGAACTACGCAGGCAGGCGCCGGCCGGCCTTCACCGAGGTCGGTCTGGATCCGCCGCAACCCCGATCGGGCATTCCGCGGACGTCGTGAACCATCTCAGGCTCTCGAAGTCGGGGGGGAGGTCGTCCCGGCCGGTGACCGCCCCGCCGGTGGCCGCCTCCAGAACCTGCCGGGCCTGTTCGAGATACGAGGAAAGCGGGAGCGCGGCTCTCGCCGGCGAGGTCGTGGTTGCCGGTGTCAGCACGTCTTCCGCCGTGCGCCCGAAGTCACGAAGAGAAGGGAGGTCGCCGGAGGAACCGGAGCGGTGGTGCCAGAGGCCGGTCGCGGGGTCGAATCGGTAGTCGCGTACGAGCTTCCAGCCCTTGGCGGCAACCAGATGGACCGCTTCCAGGATGTAGTCGAAGACGTCTTCGGACGTGAAGTAGTTGAAGTTGAGCCTCGTCCAGCCGGGTTTGATGCCCTCGTAGCCGCGCAGGATGAGATCCTCGAAACGCCGGGAGCGCTCCATATCGATGCCCAGGAGCCGGTGCCCGTACGGCCCGGCGCAGGAACATCCGCCGCGAGCCTGGATGCCGAACAGGTCGCTCAGCACCGCCACCACGAAGTTGTGATGGAGGTACCTCGGCCCATCGCGGACGACGAACGAGACTATCGGCAGCCGGTCGGCGGTCGTGCTCCCGAGCACCTGGATCGCGGGGTTCCGGGACCAGGAGGCGATCGCTCGCCGGGCGAAGTCGCGCTCGCGCTCCCCGATCGTGGCCGGTCCGACCGCTTCCTTGAGCTGAAAGACCAGCCCGCAGCGGATCGACTCGATGATGGCGGGGGTCCCGCCCTCCTCCCGATGAACGACGTCCGTGAGGTACTCGTGGTCGAGCGGGCTGACATAGCTCACCGTGCCGCCTCCGGGTACGGCGGGGACCTTGTTGCCGACCACCTCCCGGCGGACGGCAAGCACGCCGGGGGTCCCCGGCCCGCCCACGAACTTGTGCGGAGACAGGAAGATCGCGTCCTTTCTCGCCGCTTCATCCGCCGCCGGGTTCATGTCCATCGTCACGTAGGGCGCCGCCGCCGCGTAATCCCAGAACGACAGGGCACCGTAGCGGTGCAGCAGACGCGCGATCGACCCGGTATCGGTGAGGATCCCGGTGACGTTGCTGGCCGCCGAGAAGGAGCCGATCAGCCGCGGCCGGTCCCGGTACCGATCGAGCTGGCGCTCGAGGTCCACCAGGTCGATGTGGCCGCCGGCATCCTCGCCGATCACCACCACGTCGGCGATCGATTCTCGCCACGGCAGCTCGTTGGAGTGGTGCTCGTACGGGCCGATGAAGACGACCGGACGATCGCGCTCGGGGAGGTGCTCCGAGAGGTGGTACCGCTGATCGAGATCCGCCGGGAGCCGGAGGCCCAGGATGTCCACCAGCTTGTTGATCGCGCCCGTCGAGCCGGAACCACAGAAGATGACGAGCGTATCCGCGTCGCCGCCGACCGCGCGGTGGACGGCCGCACGCGCCTCTTCCCGGAGTCGCGTGATCTGCCGGCCGGTGATCGAAGACTCGGTGTGCGTGTTCGCGTAGTAGGGAAGGACGTTGGTGGTCAGCCAGTCCTCCAGGAAACGAAGCGGCTTCCCGGAGGCCGTGTAGTCGGCGTAGACGACTCGCCGGTCGCCGAACGGCGTCTCCACCACCAGCTCGTCGCCGACGATCGACTGCCGGATGCGGACGATCAGATCCTCGGCGGCGACCGCTGACTGGCCCTCGACGGGCCCACGGCGTCCCACGGGGTGATTGTAGAAAGCATTCCCCGCCTTGGCTAGGGGCCGCCCTCCCCCCGGTGGTGCACCAGCGGGGCCTAAAACGCTCGCGAGTGGCCCGTTGGTGCACCATCGGGTGTCATGGGCCTCAGATCGTCGCGTCGAGGCGCTGCAGGAGGGCGAGCACGATCGTGAGCCCGGGGACCGGGACGCCGGCGAGGCCCGCCACCTCCACTACCGAGCCGAGCAGCGCTCCCACCTCGAGGTGCCGGCCGGCCTCCAGGTCCTGCAGCGTAGAGGGTCGGTGCGACCCCACCTTGCCGGCACCCGCCAGGCGCTGCTCCACCGACACCGGGAGCCGGATTCCGACCGCGGCCGCCACCCGTTCGACCTCCTCCATCAGCTGGACCAGGACACGGCGGGTCCCGGGATCGTCGACCAGGTCTCCGAGCGTGGAACGCGTCAGCGCCCCCAGCGGGTTGACGGTCGCGTTACCGGCCAGCTTGGCCCAGATCTCGCCCCGGATGCGGGTCGAGACGGGCGCGCGCACCCCGCCCGCGGTGAGCGCGCGCGCGATCTCGACGACGCGCTCGGTCCTCTCCCCGGAGGGCTCGCCGAGCGTGAACCGATCGCCCTCCACGTGCTCCACCACTCCGGGCTCGACGATGCTGGTCGCGGGGTAGACGACACAGCCCAGCGCGTGCCCGACCGGGATGCTCCGCTCCATCACCCCGCCCGGATCCACCGACTCCAGCCGCGTCCCCTCGAGAGGGCCTCCCGCGCCGTGGAAGTACCACCAGGGCAGCCCGTTCTGGGCGAACACGACCGTGGTCTCGGCCCGCAGCGCGCCACCGATCGTCGGAGCCACCGCGGGCAGCGACTGCGCCTTCAGCGTGACCACCACACAGCCCGCGCCGGCGACCGCCCGAGAGAGGTCGGCGTCGCATTCGGGCCGCACCGTCCAGCACTCGGAGCCTTCGCGGATCGTGAGCCCTCGCTCCTGCATCGCGGCCAGGTGCGGGCCGCGCGCGACCAGCACCACGTCGGCTCCGCTCCGGCTCAGCAGCGCACCCAGGTAGCCACCGGTGGCGCCCGCCCCGACCACGCAGAACCTCACGAGTCGCCGGTCCCGGGGCCCCCACGAAACGGAGCTTGCGCAGCTTCCTGGGTTGGGAACGCGGCCGCGACGGTCCGACGCTGGATCTTCCCGGTCGCGGTCCGGGGGATCGTCTCCGTGCGATAGAGCCGGACCGGGACCTTGGCGGGCGCCAGGTACTGGCGGCAGTGGCGGAGCAGCTCCCGATCGGAGACCTCCTCCTGGAGCACGACCGCCGCCACCGGGACCTCTCCCAGCATCGTGTCCGGCTCTCCGAAGGACACCGCCTCCACCACCGCCGGGTGGCGGAGCAGGATCTCGTCGATCTCGGTGGGCGCGATGTTCTCGCCGCCTCGCAGGATCATCTCCTTCAGGCGCCCGACGATGGTCAGGTACCCGGCGGTGTCCAGCACGCCGGAATCCCCGGTCCGGAACCAGCCGTCGCGAAAGCCGGTCGCGTTGGCCTCCGGGTTGGACTCGTACCCGTCGACCACGTTCGGCCCCCGGACCACGATCTCGCCCTGCTCCCCCGGCGGCAGGTGGACCCAGGCCGGGTCCACCACCGACACCTGGACGCCCGTCCCCATCCCCACGGTGCCCGGCCGTCGCTCGCCGGGGGGCAGCGGGTTGGAGGTCATCTGGTGGGAGGCCTCCGTCATCCCGTACGCCTGCACCACCGGGATCCCGTACAGCTCCCCAAGCTGCGTCTCCACCGACGGGGCCAGGGCGGAGCTGCAGGTGCGCGCGAAGCGAAGGGTGCGTGCCGCCGCCGGCCTGCCCTCGGCCCGCCGCAGCAGCATCTGGTGCATGGTCGGCACGGCGCTGAACCAGGTCACCCGCTCCTGCTCCACCAGCGGCCAGAAGCGCAGCGCGTTGAACCCGGCGGGCGCCACCACGGTCCCGCCGGACCCCAGCGTGGAGAGCAGCGAGGCGACGATGCCGTGCACGTGGAAGAGGGGCATCACGCACAGGGAGACGTCGTCCGGGCCCAACCGGTACCCCGCGACCACGTTCGCGACGGAGGCGACCAGGTTGCGCTGGCGGAGCGGCACGCGCTTGGGTCGGGAGGTGGTGCCGCTGGTGTGCAGGATCAGGGCGACGTCGTCGGCCCCCGGCGCCGGGTCGCCGCGCCGCGCGCGTTCCTCCCCCTCGATGCGCAGGCGGCCGTTCTCGTCCACCGACGCCTCCAGGAGGTGCGTCTCTGGGCGACGCGCGCGCCGGGCCGCCTCGGCTCCGGCGGGCGGAACCACCAGCGCGGCCGCGTTCGTGTCCTCGAGGTAGAAACGGACCTCGTCCTCGGTGTAGGCCGGGTTCAGCGGCGCGGCGGTGCCGGTGAGGGCCGCGGAGAGGAACAGCAGCACCGCTTCCGCGCCGTTCGGGTACGAGGTCGCGATGCGATCGCCGCGCCCCAGTCCCAGCCGGCGCAGGCGCTCCGCCCCCTCGAACACCGTCTCCCGGAGCGCCGCGTAGGTCCAGCGCCGCCCGTCAGGTCCGACCAGAGCCGTCGCCGAGCCGTCCCCCGCCTCCAGGAGCGACCGAAGGTTGTTGTCTCCCATCGCCCGATGGTGCACCAACGACGCTCGTCCGCGCCGCGAGGGCCCTTCAGGGCTTCCCGAAAGGGCGATTGGTGCACCAGTGGCCCGTTTTCGCGCCCCGGAGTGGGGTGTTGGTGCACCAATGGCCCCTTGGCCAGGGGCTCAGTGGAGGTAGTGGCGCTCCCCGGTGACCACCATCGCGGCGTCGGCGGCGTCCACCACCGTGAGGGCCTCGGCGTCGCGCATCGACCCGCCGGGCTGGATGATCGCCGACACCCCCGCGCGGAGCCCGATCTCGATCGCCTCCGGCGTGGGGAAGAACGCGTCCGACGCCATCACACCGCCGCGAGCGCGGGCGCCGGCGCGCTCGGACGCCACCTGCGCCGCCTCCACGCGGGTCAGCTGGCCGGCCCCGATGCCCACCGCGGCGGAGTCACGCGCGTAGACGATGGCGCTCGACTTCGCGTGCTTGCACACCAGCCAGGCGAACGCCAGCTGCTCCCACTCCTGGTCGGTCGGAGGCCGGCTCGGAGATGACGCGGCAGGCGCTCCGGTCGAACCCCTCCTGGTCCCAGGTCTGGGCCAGGAAGCCGCCCCCCACCGCGCGCACGTCGAGGCCGGCCTGCCGCACGGGCCCCGCGATCAGCAGCCGGATCCGGGCCTGCCGCGAGAGGACCTGCTGCGCGGTCTCGTCGACCGAGGGCGCGACCACGACCTCGAGCAGAACTTCGACGATCAGCTCGGCGGTCGCGGCGTCCAGCGGACGGTTGACCGCCACCACCCCGCCGCCGGCGGCCGCGCGGTCGCAGTCGAGCGCCATGCGGTAGGCATCGGCGAGGGTTCCGGCCATCGCCACCCCACAGGGGTTCGTGTGCTTCACGATCGCAGCCGCGGGGCGGCCGAACTCGCGGACCAGCGAGGCGGCGGCCACGGCGTCCTGGATGTTGTTGTAGCTCAGCTCCGCGCCCTGCAGCTGTCGCGCCGAGCCCAGGCCCCCGGGGTCGGGCCCGAGGCGGTAGAACGCCGCCTGCTGGTGCGGGTTCTCGCCGTACCGCAGGTGCTGGGCCAGGCTGCCGGCGATGACCAGGTCGATGGGGAACGGCTCGTCGCGCCGGAGCCAGCTCGCGAGCCGGGCGTCGTAGGCCGCCGTGTGCGCGAACGCCTCCGCCGCCAGCCGGCGGCGGAAGTCCTCCTCCAGGTCGCCCTCGCGGTTCAGGTGCGTCAGGACCTCGGTGTACCGCTCGGGGCGCACGATGACCACCACCGACCGGTAGTTGGAGGCAGCCGAGCGGATGAGCGCCGGTCCGCCGATGTCGACCAGGTCGAGGGCCTCGTCGACGTCCATCCCGGGGCGGGCCGCGAGCTCGGCGATCGGCGCCAGGTTGACGCAGACCAGGTCGATGGTCGGGAGCCGGTACTGCTCCAGGGCGGCCATCTCCACACCGTTGTCGCGCCGGGCCACCAGCCCTCCGTGCACCGCCGGGTGAAGGGTCTTGACACGCCCTCCCAGCATCTCGGGGAACCCCGTCAGGTCGCTCACCGGGCGCGAGTCGACCGAGGCCTCGTCGAGCGCACGCAGCGTGCCGCCGGTGGAGTAGAGCTCGTACCCGAGGCGGACCAGGCCCCGCGCAAAACCGGGCAGGCCGCCCTTGTCGTTCACGGAGAGGATCGCTCGCTTGATCTGGGGGTCCGGCATCAGCTCACCTCGCGGCCGCGGACTCGGGGTGGGAACACGTCGTCGATGGCGAGCGGGAGGATGCGGCGCTCGGCGGCATGGATCCGTTCGTGGAGCGTCTCCTCGGTGTCGCCGGGACGGACCTCGACGGCCTCCTGACGCAGGATCGGGCCGCCGTCGACGTCTTCGGTCACCAGGTGCACGGTGCACCCGGTGACCTTGACCCCGGCCCGCAGCGCCTGCGCGACCGCGTCCATGCCACCGGCGAACGCGGGCAGGAGCGAGGGATGCAGGTTGAGGATCCGTCCCGCGAACGCCTGCACTAGTGCCGGCGCCACGATCCGGTCATAGCCCGCGAGCACGACCACCTGCGGCTCGCGCGCCACGAGCCAGGCCAGCATCGCCGCGTCGCGCGCGGCCCCCGATTCGTAGCGGCTCTGGGGAAACTCGCCCAGCGGCAGGCCTCGACTCTTCGCGATCCCCGCCGCGCCGCTGGAAGGCCGGTTGGTCGCCACCCCCACGATCGGATAACCGACCGCGGCGAGGTGGTCGAGGTTGGTTCCGCGGCCCGAGGCGAGGACCGCCAGGCACGCCTTGTCCGGCGAACTGGTCATCAAACCAGCCAGAACCGTCCGCGGTCCGTGGCCCGCACCACCCGTCCCACCGTCTGCAACCCCGGCAACGGCGTCTCGCACACCAGGATCATGCCCAACCCGCAGTTGAAGGTGGCGACCATTTCATCGTCGGAGAGGTTTCCCAACCGCTGCAGCAGCGTGAAGACGGGCGGGAACCGCCAGCTGTCACGCCGCACCTCGGCCGCCAATCCCTCGGGCAGCGCGCGCGGCACGTTGCCCGGCAGCCCTCCACCGGTGATGTGCGCGGCCGCCTTCCAGGGCAGGAGGCGCAGGGGCTCCAGATAGGAGCGGTGCGGCTCCAGCAGCTCGTCCGCCAGGGGCCGGCCGAGCTCGGGCACCGGCTGCTCCAGATCCCACCCCGCGAAGAGCCGGCGGACCAGGGTGTAGCCGTTTGTGTGGAGACCCGAGGAGGGCAGGGCACACAGCACGTCGCCCTCCAGCACCGGCTCTCGCGTGAAGCCGGACGGGACGTGGCCCACGATGAACCCGACCAGGTCGTAGTCGCCGGGTGCGTAGACGCCGGGCATCTCCGCGGTCTCGCCCCCGAGCAGCGCGCAGCCGGCGGCGGCACAGGCCTCGGCCAACCCCGTGATCACCTGTTCGACGACCGCGGGCTCCAGCTGTGAGGAGCCGAGGTAATCGAGGAAGAAAAGGGGAGCGGCGCCCGCGGTGGCGATGTCGTTGACACAGTGATTGACGAGGTCCCAGCCGATGCCGCGATGGCGCCCGGTGGCGACGGCGAGCTTGATCTTGGTGCCCACCCCGTCCGCCGAGGCCGCCAGCAGCCCACCTCCCGCGGGCACGCGATGCAGCCCCGCGAACGGCCCGACGGCGGCGACCACCTCCGGGGTCGTCGCACGCGCGATCACCGCTCCCAGGCGCTCCAGCAGGCTGTTCTTCCCCTCCTGGTCGACCCCGGCCTCGGCGTAGGCACCGCGACCAGGGCCATGCTCCCGGGGTTGGGTCACGCCGGCTCCAGGGCCAGCTTGTCCATCTCCAGCTGCTGCGGCACCGGGACCGGGTAGGCGCCGTCGAAGCAGGCGCGGCAGAACTCGTCCTTTTCCCTCCCCACCGCGCGCAGCAGGCCGGGGATCGAGAGGTAGGCCAGGGTATCGGCCCCGATCACGCGCCGCACCTCCTCCACGCTCCGCCCCGACGCGACCAGCTCCTTGGTTGACGCGATGTCGACGCCCATGAAGCAGGGGTAGCGCATGGGCGGGGAGGACACGCGCATGTGGACCTCCGCCGCGCCCGCCTTGCGCAGCATCTCGATCGTGCGCTTGGTGGTGGTGCCCCGCACCAGCGAGTCGTCGACCACCACCACCCGCTTCCCGTGGAGCGACCGCCGCAGCGGATTGAGCTTCAGCAGCACCCCGGCGTCCCGGAGCGACTGGTCGGGCTGGATGAACGTGCGGTTGATGTAGCGCGACTTGACCAGCCCTTCGCGGAACGAGATGCCCGATTCCTCCGCGTAGCCGATCGCCGCCGGCGTCCCCGAGTCGGGCACCCCGAACACCATGTCCGCCTCCACCGGCAGCTCGCGCGCCAGCTCTTGACCCATTCGGAGTCGCGCCTCCTCGAGCTCGCACGACTTCATCAGGGAGTCCGGTCGTGCGAAGTAGATGAACTCGAAGATGCACATCGCGTGCCGGCCGGCGGTCTGGAACTGATGGCTGCTCACGCCGTGGTCGTCGAGACGGACCATCTCGCCTGGCTGCACCTCGCGCACGAAGGTGGCGTTGATGGTGTCGAGCGCGCAGGTCTCGGAGGCGACCACGTGGACCGGCTGCCCGCTGGCCAGCGGCACAAACCCGAGGCAGAGGGGGCGGAAGCCGTACGGATCGCGCATCGCGATGACGCAGTCGGTGGAGGCGATCACGGTCGAGTAGGCGCCGATCAAACGCCCGAAGGCCCGCTGCAGCACGTCCTCCCACGAGGTGCCGTGCGTGCGCTCGATGAGGCGGGCCACGACTTCGGTGTCGGTCCCCGAGTCGAAGGCGACCATCTCCTCCTCGAGCTCACGGCGGATAGCGGCGGCGTTGATCAGGTTGCCGTTGTGGGCGATCGCGCCCGGCCCCAGCGTGGGGTGCTCGAACGTGAGCGGGTGCGCGTTGCCCGCCGACGAGGCGCCCGTCGTCGAGTAGCGGGTGTGCCCGATGGCGACGAACCCGGAAAGCTCACGCAGCGACCCGGGATCGAAGACCTGCGTCACCAGCCCCATGCCGCGGTGGGTGCGCAGGTTGTGCCCGTCACCGACCGCGATGCCCGCCGACTCCTGTCCCCGGTGCTGCAGGGAGAAGAGGCCGAAGTAGGTCAGGTTGGCGACGTCCACCTGCCTCGAATGGATTCCGAAGATGCCGCACATGGCTAGGAGGGTGTTGGGGATGGGCGCCGAGAGATCGGGCGTCCAGGTGGTTCAGATGCAAGGCGCTGCTGCGGAGCGGAAGGAGCGCGTCCGACACTCCGTGACTGAGCACCGTAAAGCGGCAACGCCGCAGATGGGCCGCATGGGCGGTCGAGATCCGGTGACCATCCTCAGCATTCTCCTAAGAATCCTCTCCCTCCAGAGGGGCTCGCTCGAGTCCTCCGGCCCACGCCTCCCGCACCTCGGCGAGCGGCACCTCCAGCTGATTCTCGAACAGGATCCGGTCGCCGCCCGCCAATCCGAGCAGCTGCAGCTCGACCTTGAGGCGACGGGCCAGGCTCTGCAGCTCGGGCATCGCCCGCGAGGTCGACGAGACGATGAACCGCCCCTGCGACTCGGCGAAGAACTGGGTGTCGACGCGAAGCCCGCCGTCGGCCTGGTAGGTCGAGGCGCGCACGCCGATGTCGCCCAGGATGCAGGCCTCGGCGAGTGCCACCAGAAGCCCGCCCTCGGCGACGTCGTGCGCGGACTTGAGCAGGCCCGCCTGCGCAGCATCCCGCATGAAATCGTGTACCGCGCGCTCGCGCGTCAGATCGAGCGAAGGGGGCCGGCCTCCCTCCTGGCCCAGGACCAACCGCTGATACTCCGACCCGCCGAGGTCGTCGCCGGTCTCGCCGACCAGGATCACGAAGTCGCCCTCGTCCCGCAGCGCGGCCGAGAGACGACCATCCATCGCATCCAGGACTCCCACCATGCCGATCACCGGCGTCGGCTGGATGGGCAGGATGTCGGCTCCGGAATGCGCCTCGTTGTAGAGGCTGACGTTGCCGCTCACGACCGGCAGCTCGAGGGCGCGGCAGGCGGCCGCGATCCCGGCCACCGCCTCTTCCAGCTGCCAGAAGATCTCCGGCCGCTCCGGGTTCGCGAAGTTCAGGCAGTCGGTGACGGCCAGCGGCCGGGCACCGGTGGCGAGGATGTTTCGGGTGGCCTCGCAGATCGCGATCTGCGCCCCCAGGTAGGGATCGAGGTCGCAGTAGCGGCCGTTGCCGTCGATCGTGACCGCGAGCGCACGTGTGGTCCCGGGCACCCGGATCACCGCCGCGTCGCCTCCGGGTGGGATCAGGGTCGCGTTGCCCACCATGTGGTCGTACTGGCGGATCACCGGCCAGCGGCTGCACAGGTTGGGGCTCCCCAGAAGCTCGAGCAGCGACTCGACCAGGTCCGGAGGCTCGCCCAGGCGCTGCTCGAGGTGGAGGATGTGCGTCTCCTCGGTGCGCGGACGGGCCTGAGGGTGGCGGAGGGGCACCCCGTCGGTGAGAACGTCGACCGGGACGCGCGCCACCTCGAGGCCCTGGTCGACGACGGTCAGGTCGCGGTCGGCGGTGACCTCGCCGATCTTGACCGCGTGCAGCTCCCAGCGGTCGAAGAGGGCCTGTACCGGGGCCTCCATGCCGCGTTTGACGACGATCAGCATCCGCTCCTGCGACTCCGAGAGCATGACCTCGTAGGGCGTCATCCCGCTCTCCCGGCGCGGCACGCAATCGAGGTCCAGACAGGCCCCGGCGCCGGCACGCGACGCCGCCTCCGCGACCGCCGAGGTGAGCCCGGCCGCTCCCAGATCCTGGACCCCGATCACGCCTGGGACGCCGCCCAGCTCCATGCACGCCTCCAGCAGGCACTTCTCCAGGAAGGGGTCGGCGACCTGGACCGCGGGCCGCCGCTGATGGGAGGACTCGGTGAGCTCGAACGAGGCGAAGGAGGCACCCTGGATGCCGTCGCGACCGGTGGTGGAGCCGACCAGCAGCAGCGAGTTGCCGCGGCCGGAGGCCGCCGCGTGCTGCATGGCGTCGATCCGGACCAGCCCGACGCACATCGCGTTGACCAGCGGGTTCTCCTCGTAGGAAGGGTCGAAATAGATCTCCCCGCCCACCGTCGGGATGCCCATGCAGTTGCCGTAGGCACCGATTCCCTGCACCACCCCGTCAAGATGCCGCCGGCTGCCGGGCAGTGGCCCGAAGCGGAGCGAGTCCAGGATCGCGACCGGCCGCGCGCCCATCGCGATGATGTCGCGGAGGATGCCGCCGACGCCGGTCGCCGCGCCCTGGAAGGGCTCGATCGCCGAGGGGTGATTGTGCGACTCGACCTTGAAGACGCAGGCCCAGCCGTCGCCGATGTCCACCGCGCCGGCGTTCTCGCCCGGCCCCTGGACGACGGCGGGACCGGTGCTGGGCAGCCGGCGCAGGAGGGGTTTCGACGTCTTGTAGGAGCAGTGCTCCGACCAGAGAACGCCGAACATTCCCAGCTCCAGGTCGTTGGGCTCGCGGTGCAGCTGCTCGCACAGCACCTCGTACTCGACAGCCGTGAGCCCCGCCTGGCGAAGGCGGCTCGCTATCACGGGGTCCCCGCGTGAGGGAGCTTGCAGAGTTTCGTGGGGAGAAGGATCGTGCTCATGGCTGGTGAACCGGTGCCGGCTTGCGATTCGCGCGGAGCACGGACTCGAACATGAGCCGCCCGTCGGCGCCTCCCAGCAGGAGGTCGGATGCGCGCTCCGGGTGCGGCATCATGCCCAGCACGTTACCGGCCTGGTTGACGATCCCGGCGATGCCGTGGGCGGAGCCGTTGGGATTGGCCCCCGGGCGCACGCGTCCAACCTGGTCGCAGTAACGGAAGACCACCTGGCCGTTCTGTTCCAGCCGGGACAGGGTCGCGGCGTCCGCCAGGTAGCAGCCCTCGTTGTGCGAGATCGGGATGCTCACCACGCGGCCTGGCTCCAGATTCCGCGTGAACGGCGTGTCGGCGCGCTCGCAGACCAGGTGCGTCCACATGCAGCGGAACTCGAGCACGTCGTTGGGAACCAGGGCTCCCGGCAGCAGCCCTGCCTCACAGAGGATCTGGAAGCCGTTGCAGATGCCCCAGACCAGACCGCCGGCGGAGGCGAACTCCGTGACCGAGCTCATGATCGGGGAGGTGGCGGCGATCGCCCCCGCCCGCAGATGGTCGCCGTAGCTGAAGCCACCGGGCACGATCACGCAGTCGCTGCCCTTCAGATCGCGGTCTCGGTGCCAGAGGTAAGTCAGCTCGGCACCCTGGTCGCCCAGCGACTCGACCACGCCACCGCAGTCACGGTCGGACCAGGTCCCGGGGAAGACGATGACACCGATCTTCACGCCGCCACCCCCTCACCGATGCCCCCGGAGGTGCACCAACGGGTGGTACCGGGCGCGCGCAATCCCCCGGTGGTGCACCAACGGGGGTTGGGGCGGCGGCGCATCAGTCTTCCTCGGGACCCCGCGAGAAGGAATCCGTGGCCTGTTCGGCTTCGATCGGGTCGGCAGCCTCCAGGGGCGGGTCGAGGAACGCCTCCCGGGCCTGCGGTCCCGGCCCTTCGGCGATCTCGTACCGGTAGTCCTCGATCACCTGGTTGGCCAGCAGCCGTTCGCACATGTCGCGCACCCGTGCCTCGGCGCGTGCCCTCGATTCGAGGTCGAGCGTCACCTCCAGGTACTTGCCGACCCGTACGTCGTGCGCCTCGTCGAAGCCCAGCGTCTCCAATGCACGCTGGACGGCACGACCCTGTGGGTCGTTCAGCTCGGGTCGGGGGGTGACGGTGATGCGGGCCAGCAGCACGGCGTTTCGGCTCCCCCTACTCGTCCAGCGCGTGGCCGGTGAGCAGCTCGTACGCCTTGAGGTAGCGTCCACGCGACTCCTCTGCCACGTGCTCGGGCAGCGGCGGCGGAGTCGAGTTCTTGTCCCAGCCGCTGCCGGCCAGCCAGTCGCGAATCGGCTGCTTGTCGTAGGAGTCGGGCGAGATGCCGGGCCGGTAGGTGGCGGCATCCCAGTAGCGGGAGCTGTCCGGCGTCAGAGCCTCGTCGATCAGGATCAGCTTTCCGTCCAGCAGCCCGAACTCGAACTTGGTGTCGGCGAGCAGCAGTCCGCGCTGCTCCGCGTAGTCCGCCCCGAACGTGTAGAGCTTCAGGGACGCCTCCCGCAGCTGCGCGGCGAGATCCTCCCCGATCGCGTCTGCGACGTACCCGTAGGTGACGTTCTCGTCGTGGCCGGTGTCCGCCTTGGTGGCCGGCGTGAAGAGCGGCTCGGGCAGCTTCTGAGACTGCTGCAGGCCCGGCGGCAGCGACTCGCCCGCCATCGTGCCGTGCTCCTTGTACTCGGCCCAGGCGCTGCCGGCGAGATACCCACGGACCACGCATTCGAAGTCGATGCGGTGCGCCTTCTTCACGATCATGCTGCGCAGCCGGAGCCAGTCCTCCTCACCACGCACGGAGTCCGGCAGGCCCGAGATGTCGCCGGTGAGCAGGTGATTGGGCAGCAGATCCCGGGTCTTGTCGAACCAGAAGATCGAGAGCTGGGTGAGGACGGCGCCCCGCGAGCGGATCCCGGTCGGCAGCACCCAGTCGAATGCCGAGATGCGGTCGGTGGCCACCATCAGCAGCCGGTCGTCGGGCAGGTCGTAGGTGTCGCGCACCTTGCCTTTCGCGAACAGCGGCAGAGTCAGCTCGGTGGACGTGACGGTCGGGCTCAAGGAGCCACCTCCTTCTTCCCCGCAAGGTCCCGCGCGCTCCAGTGCGCCGGGTCCCCGGGGTGTGGTGCTGCCGGCTGGGGCCGCTCCAGAAGCCCCAAACGCTCGAACGCGAGGTCGATGTGCCGCAGGAATCCCCGCGGGTCGAAGATCTGGTCCATCTGCGCCCCGATGCGGGCCATCACCGCCGGCTCGGCCTCCAGGTTGGCGCGGAAGCCCCCCTCGCCGTCCAGCGCGCGAAGAGCCGCGGACTGCACCACGCGGTAGGCCTGTTCGCGCGACATCCCGCCGTCGACCAGCGCCAGCATCGCGCGCTGCGAGAAGACGACACCGCCCCAGAGGTCGAGGTTCCGCGCCATCTGAGCTTCATTCACGGTCAGCCCTCGCAGCACCCGGTTCAGCGTCTGCGCCATGTAGTCGACCAGGCAGGTGGCGTCGGGGAAGACGACGCGCTCCGCCGAGGAGTGGCTGATGTCACGCTCGTGCCACAGCGCCACGTTCTCGAGCTCGGTGACCGCGTACCCGCGAACCGTCCTGGCAAGCCCGGAGATCCGCTCGGTGAGGATGGGATTTCGCTTGTGGGGCATCGCCGAGGAACCCTTCTGATTGGCGCCGAACGGCTCCATCGCCTCCGCCACCTCGCTCCGCTGAAGGTGCCGGATCTCGAGGGCGATCCGTTCCATGGACGCCGCCGTCACCGCGAGCACCGACATCAAGGCCGCGTGACGGTCGCGGGAGACGATCTGCGTGGAGACCGGGTCCACGTGCAGCCCCAGGTGCTCGCACACGTACTCCTCGACGAACGGATCCACGCTGGCGTGGGTGCCCACCGGGCCCGACAGGGCGCCGGTCGCCACCTCGTCCTGCGCGGCGCGGAGCCGGGCGATGGCACGGTCGAGCTCGGCCACCCAGCCCGCCACCTTGAAGCCGAACGTGATCGGCTCGGCGTGGATCCCGTGCGTCCGCCCCACCTCGACCGTCTCGCGGTGGCGCAGCGCCAGGTCTGCCGCGGTCTCCCGCAGGACCGCGAGGTCCGCGAGGATCAGCTGCGCCGACTCCTTGCACTGCACCGCGAACGCGGTGTCGATGACGTCGGAGCTGGTCAGACCCAGGTGCATGTGGCGGGCCTCCGGCTGTCCGATCGACTCGTTGACGACGGTCAAGAAGGCGATCACGTCGTGGTGGACCTCCGCCTCCACCTCCGCGATCCGGGCCACATCGAAGGTGGCCTGCCGGATCCTGGGCAGCGCGTCGGCGGGGACACGTCCCAACTCGGCCCAGGCCTCGGCGGCCAGGATCTCGACCCGGAGCCAGAGTTCGAACCGGTGCTGGTCCGACCAGAGCTGGACCATTTCGGGCGGCGCGTAGCGATCGATCATCCGGGCTCCCCTACGCTTGTGAACGGTTTCGCCGAGCCCGCCGGCAGGCGCGCCGAACGTAGGGCGTGGCGAATGCGATCCAACGCCTTCATCATACGGACACATGCGAGGGGCACCCCGTGCCCTGCGTCCGGGTCGTCTTCCCGCCGTCCCCGCGGGGCCGGCGGACGGCGTCGTTGTCCCGGCGCCGGCTCTTGCCGGGTTCTTCCCCGCAGCCGATAAGCTTGACACGGTCATGGAGACGGTGAGCTGCGGCCGGTGCGACCTCCTGTTGGCAGGACACGTCGCGCCGACTTTCGACGGCACGCAGCGAAACCGTAACCGGGGCTGGACCGATGTCGTTTGACCTCGCAGGGGAGGGACGGGTCCGCGGCTCGGTTTCCCCGACGGAAGAAGGGCGGCTCGTTGCTCGAGCGAAGGAGGATCCCTCCGCGTTCGGGGAACTCTACGAGCTGCATTTCCAGAGGATGTATCGGTTCGTGTATTCGAGAGTTCAGGATCGGACGGTCGCGGAAGACGTGACCTCCGAAGTGTTCATGAAGGCGCTTCGGAGCATCGGCCGCTACCAGGACACGGGCCGTCCGTTCTCCGCGTGGCTCTACCAGATCGCGGTCAACGCAGTCGCCGACCGCTATCGAGGCCAGCGCCCGACCGATGACATCGACGAGCAGTACGACCTGAGCGACGGCACCTCTCTCGAGGAGACGGCCGCCCGTCGCGACGAGGTCCGCCGCGTCTGGCGTCTGGTCGAGGAGCTTCCCGACCAGCAGCGGATGGCGCTGGTCCTGAAGTTCCAGGAGGACATGAAGATCGAGGACATCGCGGTCGCGATGGGCAAGAGCCCGGGCGCCGTGAAGCTCCTCGTGCACCGCGGTGTGACGCGGCTCCGCCAGCAAGCCGCGACGCACGACCTGGGCGCAGTCCGGGAGAAGGGCGCGTGACCCCTCCCATCAGATTCCGCAAGCTCCGTCTCGCCGGGACCGGGGCATGAGTGAGCGCCCGCCCGTGGACGACGAGCTGGAGGGAATCTTCGACCGTCCCTCGGACGTCGCCTTCGCGCAGCGGCTCCACGAGGGCCCCCGGCCCATGGTCGAGGCCGACCCGGCGTTCAGGGAGGCTCTGCGCCGCCGCCTGATGCAGGAGGCGTGGAAGCGGAAGGAGCGTCGCCGGCCCTGGCACCGCCGGCTCCTCGGCCCGGCCGGCCTGGCCTGGGCGGGGGCGATGGCGGGCGTCCTCCTCATCGTCTTCGCCACGGTGACGCTGTCGCAGAACACGGGCGGCTCAACCCAGAAGGTGTTCACCAGCCCCATCAACGGCCATACCCAGGTGGCGACCACGTCGGCCATCGTGGTCAACTTCCCGCAGCCGATGAACCCGGCGGCGACCGAGCAGGCAGCCAAGATCTCGCCCGCCACGGAAGCCTCCTATCACTGGACCGACAACAACCAGACCCTCACCATCGTTCCCAAGAACGACGGTCTGGCTCCGGGTGTCGAGTACCAGGTGACGTTCACCGCGGAAGCCCGGACCGAGAGCAACCAGCCCCTGACCCCGTCCACCACCTCACCTGCCCCGATCACGTTCGTGACGCAGCAGCCGCCGCAGCCGACCCCCGCCCCGACCCCGTCCAGCACGGCATCCCCATCCCCCGCGCCCGCGCCCAGCCCGCTCTCCGGTGTCCGTGAGCTCGGATCGAGCGACGGCTCTCAGCCGGTGTGGTCGCTCGACGGCACCCAGGTCTATGTGATCGGTCAGGGTGGTTCCTTGACGGCCTATCCGGCGCGGGGAGGCGCGGGGACCGCGATCGCCCAGAGTGGCGTCTCGCAGGTGGTGGCGGGGCCTGCCGGTCCCGCCTACCTGGCCGGCACCACGGTCTCCTACGGCGACACCACGACCAACGTTCCGGGGGTCACCTCGATCGGCTTCCAGTCCACCGCCCGCGGACTGCAGCTGATGGCGGTCGCGGGCACCGCGGTGTCGCGCCTGGGTACCGGGGTCGCCAGCTTCACCTTGCAGGCCGCGCCTACCGCGGCGGCGGCTTTCTCCCCCAGCGGCAACGAGATGGTGTATCTGGCCGCGAATGGTCTGCACCTGGTCGACCTGGTCACCAACACCGAGTCGACGGTGGGCGCAGCCACCACACTTGGCGCCTGGGCGCCCGCCGGCGACGAGTACGCCTATATCGACCAGGGGGGGCTTTCGATCCTGAACGCCGCCTCCGGTTCGACGACCGGCGTTTCCGGTCTGCCCGGCGGCGTGAGCGCGGTGAGCTGGACCAACAACGGCCTTCTCATCTCGACCGCCGCCGGGATCCAGGAGCTGACGTCCCCGACCGCTTCGGCGTCGACGCTCACGGGCGCCGCGGCCGCGGCCGCCAGCTGGTCGCCTGCCAGCGTCCTGCTCACCTACGTGCAGGCCGGCGACGCGTACGTCGCCATGGTCGACAGCAGCTCGGTGATGGCAGCGATCAGCAACGTTCTCACCCAGTTCATGGCGGCGCGGCAGTCCGGCAGCGTGAGCGAGGCGCAGTCCCTGCTCACCCCGTCGGCGCAGGCCACCTTCAACGCGGGCAGCGGCCTCTATCTGACCACTTACGGGACGGAGGCGCTCAACCGGTGGTCGGTGATCCTGGCGCAGCCCTCGGGCCTCGCGGTCGTCCGGACCGTGTTCAGCCAGGGCACCCAGCAGTCCGTGTTCGACGAGCAGTTCCAGATCGCTCGCGCGGGGCAGCAGTACCTGATCGAGCAGGCGGTGGGGACGCCGGTCCAGACCGGGGTCAGCGGCGGCCCCGCGATCCAGACCATCCAGGTGGGGCCCGCCTCGATCTCGGTGAGGTTCGACTCGGACCTGAACCCGGTCACCGTGCCCGCCGGGTTGGTAGTGCAGGAGAGCTCCGGCGCCCCGGTCGCACCGCAGTCGGCGACCTACAACGCCACCACCCGGACGGTTCTCATCTCCCTGCCCACGCTCTCGGCCGGCGTGCAGTACCAGCTGCAGATCCTGAGCGGGCTCAAGGATGTCAACGGCCAGAGCGCGACGCGCGTCCAGATCGCGTTCACGTCGCCGGCGACCCAACCCGGAGCCGTATCCAGCCCGGCCCCGAGCGCGACTCCCAGCCCCAGCCCCGTCACCACCCCTTCTCCGGCGGCGGCGCCGACCCCATCCCCTTCGCCCACGCAGTAGGGGATTCCTCGGGCTGCCGCGGCTCCGACCGGCCGCGCACAGCCACGTCCCTAGACTGGCGAATGTGAGCGAACGCCCGGGACCTCTCTTTGAGCCGGTACCCGAGAGCGCGCTCCACGACGTGCGCATCGAGGGGACGCGGCCACTGGTCTCCCCGGCGCTGCTGGCCGACGCGCTGCCGATGCCGGCCACGGCAGAGGAGGTGGTGCTGCGTGGCCGCCGGGAGGCGTCGGCGGTGCTGCGCGGCGAAGACGACCGCCTGCTGGTCGTCGTGGGGCCCTGCTCGGTGCACGATCCCGCCGCCGCCTACGAGTACGCGCGCCGGCTGGCCCGGTTGCGAGAACGGCTGGACGACCGGCTCCTGATCGTGATGCGCGTCTACTTCGAGAAGCCACGCACCACCATCGGCTGGAAGGGGCTCCTCAACGATCCGCACCTCGACGGTTCCTACATGGTCAACGAGGGCCTGCAGATCGGCCGCCGGCTGATGCTCGACATCCTGAGTCTGGGCCTGCCGGTAGGCGGCGAGTTCCTGGACCCGATCTCGGCACAGTACCTCGCCGACCTGGTGAGCTGGGGGTCGATCGGCGCGCGGACCGCCGAGAGCCAGATTCACCGCCAGCTGTCGAGCGGCCTCTCGATGCCGGTCGGGATCAAGAACGGGACCGACGGCGAGGTCCAGGTCGCGATCGACGCCTGTGCCGCGGCCTCCACCTCGCACGTCTTCACGGGCATCAACCAGGACGGCCTGGCGTCCATCTTCTGGACCCGGGGCAACGCCGACTGCCATGTCATCCTGCGCGGCGGGACCCGCGGGCCCAACTACGACGCCGGGTCGGTGAACGACGCCCTGGCACGGATGGACCAGGCGGGCCAGCCTGCCCGCCTGCTGGTCGATGCCAGCCACGGCAACAGCGGCAAGGACTTCCGGCGTCAACCCGCGATCGTGCGCGACGTCGTGGCCCAGCGCGCCGCCGGCCAGCGCGGCATCGTCGGCCTGATGCTGGAGAGCTTTCTGGTGGAGGGCCATCAGGACCTGGTCCTCGGCAAGACCGAGAACCTGCGCTATGGCCAGAGCGTGACCGACCCCTGCCTGGGCTGGGAGGAGACGGCCGGCCTCCTCTGCGAGGTCTCCGAGCAGCTCTCCTGAACCCGGGTTCACGGGCCCGCCACGCTCGGCTCGCCATCAGTCCCGTGCCACGCCGGACGGTGGTTGGTGGTAGCCTGTGGCGGCTCAGATTTCCCAAGGAGGTACCGGCGTGGCAAGGCTTCTGGTTCCCGTGTTCCCGGTCGGTACCTCGCTGCGCGCTCGTTCCTGATCATCTGACGGCGACGTCCGCCTGATCGAGCGCCCCCAGTGGGCCGGCCGGCTGTCCACCCAGCTGGAGGCTCTTTTTCTTGTTCGCGCTCTGGTCCATCGCCCGTGTGTATCTCCGACCGCACCTGGGACGGCTCACGCTCCTCGGCTGTCTGGTCCTGCTTGGCAGCGGGCTCGCCCTGGTGGGACCTCAAATCCTGCAGCGGTTCGTCGATCAAGCGTCCGGTGTCTCGGCCGGTGTCTCGCTGGTCGCGCTCGCGCTCACCTACTGTTTCTGCGCGTCGCTGCAGCAGGCGGCCGCCGTTGGAGAGGAGTACGCCGCCACCGATCTCGCCGCTCGCGCCACCAACCGGCTGCGTCAGGACCTCTTCGGCCGCAGCCTCACCCTGGGACGGGCGTTCCATCAGCGCGTTCCGCCGGGAGCGCTGATTCAGCGGGTCGACCGGGACCCGTCGCTGCTCGGCAACCTGCTCTCCCGAATGGCGGTGGCGCTGGCCGGCAACGCCCTCATCGTGCTCGGTGTCCTCGTCCTGCTCTGGCGTCTGGACTGGCAGATCGGTGTCGTCATGGCCGGCGCCGCCGCAGTCGCGGCAGCACTCCGGGTGGGCCTGGCCGGCATCGTGACGCGGGCCTGGTCCCGGGCCCGCCAGGCGGTGGCCGACCTCTTCGGCGACGTCGAGGAGCTGCTCGGCGGCCTCGAGGACATCGCCGGCCTGGGCGCGGCCGGCTACGCCGAGGGGCGCCTCGAGCGGTCCGCGCGGGGCCAGGTCGACCGGTTCCTGCACGCGACGCTGGTCGGCGGCGGGGCGGGGGCAGCGGAGACGATCTTCGCGCTCGGCACCACGGTCGCGCTCGGGGTCGCCGCGGTGCTGTACCAGCATGGGGTGCTCACGCTGGGACAGGTGTTCCTGGTCGCCGCGTACGGCGGCCTCAGCCTGGCGCCGCTGCAGGCTCTGGGCAGGCAGCTCGAGGACCTCCAGCCGGCAACCGCCGCAGCATCGCGGTGCCGCGAGCTGCTGACGCTGGGGCCGGACGTGCGACCGCCGGCGCGTCCCCAGCCACTTCCGGAAGGTCCGCTCGCGGTCGACGTCCGGGAGCTCACGTTCGCGTACGAGGATGGCGAGGAGGCGCTTTCCGGGGTCCGCTTCCAGGTTCCGGCTGGGGCCGTGCTGGGCATCGTGGGCCGGACCGGCAGCGGCAAGTCCACGCTCGCCCGCCTCCTGGTGCGGTTGCACGAGGTTCCGGTTGGGGCCATCGAGCTGGGTGGCGTCGACCTGACCCGGATCGCCGGCGACCAGCTCCGCCGGCGTGTCGCCTACGTGCCGCAGGAGGTCCACCTCCTCGACGGGACGCTGCTCGACAACCTGACGCTGTACGGGCCGGGTGCCCCGCCCCAGGTCCGCGTCGCGCTCGAGGAGGCCGGACTGGGTGCCTGGCTCGACAGCCAGGCGGAGGGTCTGGAGACGCGGCTGTCCTCCGACCGGGCGCTCTCGGCAGGGGAGGCCCAGCTGCTCGCGCTGGCCCGTGTCTTCCTCCGCCCGGCGGGGCTGATCGTGCTGGACGAGCCGTCGGCGAGGCTGGATCTGGTCACGCAGCGCCGCCTGCAGCGCGCGCTCGACCGGCTTTTCGCCGGCAGCACCGCGATCGTGGTGGCACACCGGCCCGAGACCCTGGCCCGGGCCACCCACATCCTGGTCCTGGAGAGGGGGGTCGCGGTCGAGTTCGGGTCCCGCACCGAGCTGTCCGAAGATCCCGACTCCCGCTTCGCCCGGCTCTTGAGTGCGGGCCCGGCGGAGGTGCTGGTATGAGCTACCGCACCATGAGGCTGCCCGACTCGGTGCGGGTCCTGCGCAGATTCTTGGCGTTCCGGCCGGGCCTGGTCTGGGCGTACGCGGGGACGGACGTCTTCTGGAACTACGCCATGTTCCTGATTCCAGGGCTGCTGGTCCGGGCGGTGCTCGACACCGTTTCGGGTGACGCCACCTCCGGCCCCGGGTTGTGGTCGCTGCTCGCGATCCTGGCGGCGGCGCAGATCGCCGCCTTCTTCGGCGGCGGGCTGGGCGGGTGGTACAGCCACCAGCACGCCCAGCAGACCTACGCGACGCTGGCTCGAGCCAACCTGCTGACCCGGCTGTTGCGACGGCCGGCCGCGACCGCTCTTCCGTTCCCACCGGCGGAGGCGCTGGCTCGCTTCGACAGCGACGTGGACCAGGTGAGCGGGCAGGTGGTCTTCCTGGAGACGATCGCGGAGGCCCTCGTGATCCTGATCGCGGTCGTCCTGCTGTGGCTTCTGGCCGGGTGGGTGGCGGCACTGGTGGTCGCTCCACTGGTGGCGATCGCGGTGGGAGCGAGCCTGTCGAGCAGCCGGCTGACGCGGCTTCGCCAGGCGCTTCAGGAGTCGATCGGCGAGGTGACCACGTTCCTGGGCGGGGTCTTCGGGGCGCTCCCGGTGGTTCGCACCTCCGGGGCTGAATCCGGCTGCGTCGAACGGTTCCGCTTGCTCACCGACACCCGCCGCCGGGCCATGCTGCGAGACACCCTGATCACCCAGAGCCTGGTCAGCTTTTCCTCGCAGACCTACGGGATCGCGATCGGCGTCGTGCTGCTGCTGCTGGCGGGGCGAGTCCAGGGCGGGACGCTCCCCGTCGGAGACCTGGCACTCGTCGTCACCTACGCGGGGTCGGTGGCCACCGTCGGGAGCTATCTCGGCGGCGACCTGGCGGCCTGGCGTCAGTACGGGGTCTCGCTCCGGAGGCTCGGTGAGCTGCTGCCTGGCATGCCCGCGGTGGCGCTTGCCGAACCACGCCCGGTGCTCAAGGGTCCCGTCGCGGCGCCGACGCCGCCGGCCACCCCGACGGCGCCGTTCCGGTCACTGGAGGTCCGCGACCTCCGGTGTGTGCCGGCGGGCGCCCACGGCATCTCCGGCGTCGACCTCGACCTGGGTCCGGGCGAGCTGGTGGTGGTCACCGGACGGGTGGGCGCGGGGAAGTCGACGCTGCTGCGCGCGCTCCTCGGGATGCTGCCCTCAGAAGGCGTGATCCGGTGGAACGGAACGCGCGTCGGGGCACCGACCTCCTTCCTCGTCCCGCCCCGCTGCGGCTACCTGGCGCAGGCGCCGGTCCTGTTCTCAGGCACGCTCCGTGAGAATCTCACGCTGGGAAGGCCGGTACGCGACGACGGGCTCGCGGCGGCGATCCGGGCGGCGGCGCTGGACGGCGACCTGGCCGGGTTCCCGGCGGGCCTCGAGACCGCGGTCGGGCGCCGGGGGCTCCGGCTCAGCGGGGGTCAGGTGCAGCGCGTCGCGCTGGCGCGCCTCCTGGTGCTCGAACCGCAGGTCGCCTTCCTCGACGACCTCTCCAGCGCACTCGATCCGGCCACCGAGGCCGCCGTCGTGGAGAACCTGCGGAACCGGCCTCACCTGGCCTGCCTCGCGGTCTCGCACCGTCGCGGGGTGCTGGCGGCCGCGGACCGCATCGTCGTGGTTTGCGCAGGGCGGGTCGAGGCGACCGGCTCGCTCGCCGAGCTCATGAGGGATTCCGCCGAGCTGCGCGCGATCTGGCACGGGGAGGACGACCTGCAACCCGCGGACCGCCGCCCGGCATGAGACACGCTCAAGATGGCCTCGACGCCGGCCACCTCGCTCGCGGCGGGGCGGCCGAAGCCGGGTGTGAGGAGGACGGGTGTGGCTGAGCAGGCTGAGGTCGTGGGCTTCGTCGGTCTGGGAGCGATGGGGGGCCCGATGGCCGCCAACCTGGTGCAGGCCGGGTTCGACGTGGTCGGGGTCGAGCCGTCCGAGCCCCGGCGGGCGGAGGCGGCCCGGGCCGGCGTCCGGCTCGCCGAGCTCGGTCGCGGAGGCGGCCCGAGCGGCGACCCGGGTCGTGATCAGCATCGTTCGCGACGGAGATCAGACGCGGGAGGTCGTGCGTGGCTCTGGGGGCCTGCTCGCCGCCGGCCGCGCCGACCTGGTCTTCATCTGCATGAGCACGCTCGACCCGGGCTCACTGGAATCGTTGACCCGGGAGCTGCGAGAGGTCGGGATCGACGTGGTCGACGCCCCCGTGAGTGGCGGGGTTTCGGGGGCGCAGCAGGGAACGCTGACGATCATGCTCGCGGGAGCGGAAACCACGCTCGACGGAGTGCGGCCGCTGCTGGAGGCGATGGGCGGCAACCTCTTCCGGGTCGGGGAGCGGCCGGGGATGGCCCAGGCGGCCAAGCTCGCCAACCAGCTGATGCTCGCGGTGAACATGCTCGGGGTCACCGAGGGCCTTCGCATCGCAACCAGCCATGGGGTCGACGAGGGCCAGCTGATGGCGCTGCTCTCGGTGAGCACAGGCGGCAGCTGGGCAGTCCGCAACTGGGACGACGTCAGTGCCTTCTGGCGCTCTGCCGAGCCCGGCGGCACCCTCGAGATCATCCTCAAAGACCTGCGCTCGACGCTGCGGGAGGCGGATCAGCAGCAGCTCTCGCTGCCTGTGACCGCGCTCGTCAACCAGCTCATCCGCCACGTGTGGCGCCTGGGCCCATGAGGCAAGCGCTCTTCGACGCTCACCACCACCTGTGGCGACGGGCGGAGCTCCCCCGGGCGGGGATCCTGGGCGAGCCCTACCTGCACCGGGACGTCGGGTGGGACGACTTCACGCAGGCTGCCGGCGGGAGCGACGTCGACGGCACCTGCCTGGTCGAGGCCACCGGCGAACCGGACGAGGTCGCGCTCGCGGAAGCAACGTCGAGGCAGGATGGACGCCTGCGCGCGATGGTGGCCTTTGCCCCCGTCGAGGCCCCGGAGCTGGGGAGGGTTCTCGAAGGCCTGTCCCGGCACCCGATCGTGCGAGGGGTGCGCCGGAGCACCCAGAACGAGCCCGACCCGGAGTTCATCCTCCGCCCCGCGTTCGTGGCCGGCGCGCGCCTGGTGGGGAGTGCCGGGTTGCTCCTCGAACTCTGCGTCCGCCACCAGCAGCTCGCCGCCGTGCCCGGCTTCGCGCGGGCGTGTCCGGGGACGGTGATCGTGGTCCAGCACCTCGGCAAACCCGACGTCTCGACCGCGCCGGGTCCCGGGTGGCTGCGAGCGATCGATGAGCTCGGGGATGCCCCAACGTGCGCCTCAAGATCTCGCCCGTCGTACACACCGCGCACGACTCGAGGCTCACGGTCGAGACGCAGCGACCGTTCATCCGGCACGCGGTGACCGCCTTCGGCTGGGAGCGCGTGCCTGTTCGGCAGCAACTGGCCGGTCGCGACCGCGGTGACCACCTACGACGGCTGGGTCGGGATCGTCGCGGAGTCCCTCCCGGACGCCGGACCCGCGGACCTGGACGCACTCTTCCGGTTCAACGCCCGCCGGCTGTACCGGGCGGGGTGACGAGGTGCGACGAGTCTGTCAACCCCGGGTTGTCGCTAGCGGTAAGGGCAGAGTGTCCGCACTCCGGCGCTACCGGCCGCGGGAATCCAAGTGGCGGTCGCAACACCGGTGGCCGGACCGCCCAAGGTTAGTCATCGAGCAGGGGCGACGGCGGGGGAGCCGGGTGCTATGGACCACGCCTGCTCCCGCGGGGTCCTAGGATGGGTCTCAGCGCTCGTACGTCTGTTTGGTCGGGCGGAAGGAAGGCACCAGACAGATGGCTGGATGCGAGACCAGCCGAATCCCCTTCCAGCCGTGGCTCAGGCGGCGGCGATCAGCTCCTGCATGGCTTGGCGAGGGCGCTTCCAGCCCAACGTCTTGCGTGGCCGGTCATTCATCTCGTCGGCGACGAAGTCCAGGTACTCGGCGCTGTGCACGCGCAGGTCGGTCCCCTTGGGGAAGTACTGCCGGAGCAACCCGTTGGTGTTCTCGTTGGTGCCGCGCTGCCAGGGACTCGAGGGGTCGCAGAAGTAGATGCTGAGGTCGGTCGCGAGGGTGATCTTGGCGTGGTTGGCCATCTCCGCCCCCTGATCCCAGGTCAGCGACTTCCAGATCGCAACCGGCAGCTTGCGGATGGTGGCCAGCATCGCCTCCTCGACCTGGTCGGCGGTGTGGCCGTGGGGCAGAGGTACCAGCATCACGAAACGCGTCTGGCGCTCCACCAGAGTGCCGATCGCCGACCTTCCGTAGGCACCCAGGATGAGGTCGCCTTCCCAATGTCCGGGGACCGCGCGATCCTCAACCTCCGCCGGCCGTTCGCTCACGTTCACCATCCCCGGGATGCGACCTCGTCGGTCTCCGGTAGTGCGGTGCGGACGCCGCATCGCCCGACCCGTGCGCAGCCAGCGCGCCACCTCCTGCTTGAGCAGGCCCTTGCCTTGCACGAAGATCGCTTTGTAGATGGTTTCGTCGGACACCCACATCTCCGGGTTCTGAGGGAACTCCTCGCGCAGCTCCTGGGAGATCTGTTCGGGGCTGTGCTTGCGCTTGAGCTTGGTCTCGACACTAGCTCGCAGCTGAGGACTGGTGTCCAGCTTCAGCGGCTTCGGCCGTCGCGCCCGCTGCTCGGTGTGGTGCTGGGCCACGCTGGCTCGATAGGGATGGAGTCGAGTCCGCGGCGGGCCCGCTCGTCCCGCCAGTTGCGCTCGGCTACGGTAGCGGCGAGAACAGTTCCGATCCAGCTCGCGGGTGATGGTCGATGGCGCTCTGCCCAGGCGTCGCGCGATCTCCCGTTTCGACACCTCGCACTGGACGAGGGCGGCGATCTCCTCGCGTTCCTCGAAGGAGAGACGCCGTGGGGAGCCTGGCTGCTGGGACGGAACTGGGGCCACACCCCCAGCTTCCCTGAACAGCCGACGCGCGTGGCGCACCGACAGTTCCACCGCCGTCGCCGCCTCGGGGACCGAGAGCCCCCTCTGTATTTGTTGCCAGAACGCTCGCTGGACTCCTTGCGAGAGGGGAAGAGTCATCGGGTTCACCGCCTCCGTCGAATCGCGGTGTTGCGTTCACCCCTTGGACTCAAGCCGCGGGGTAGGGTCAGAGTGCGGACACTCTGGCGTTTCGGTGGTGTCGGATCAGGCGCCGGACGCTGCCACCAGCGACGCCCAGAGGTGGTAGGCGGCGTAGGAGCGGTACGGCCGCCAGCGCTCCGCCACCTGCGCCAGGGCCCGCGCTTCGGCGGGCAGGCCGAGCCGCACCGCCGCCCGGCGGAGGCCGATGTCGCCGGTCGGGAACGCGTCCGGATCGCCCAGCGCCCGCATCGCGATGTAGCCGGCGGTCCAGGGTCCGATCCCGGGCAGGGCCACCAGCGCGGCATGGGTGGTCGGGGCGTCGACCGAACCGTCGAGGGTGACCGCGCCGGCCCCGATCGCCCGACCCAGGACGCGGAGCGTCTCCACGCGGCGCCCGGGCATGCCGAGCCCGGGCAGCGGCGCCGCCGCCAGCTCCCCGGGGAGGGGAAACGCGTGGGTGAGCGACCCGACCGGGCGCTCCAGCGGCGTCCCCGCGGCCCGGACGACACGGCCCGCCAGCGTGGTCGCCGCGCTCACGCTCACCTGCTGGCCGACGATCGCCCGCACCGCCAGCTCCCAGCCGTCGTAGGCGCCGGGCGCTCGTAGGCCGGGCCGGGCCGCCACCAGCGGCGCCAGCACCGGGTCCGCGCTCAGGGCGGCGTCGATCGCTGCGATGTCGGCGTCCAGGTCCAGCATCCGGCGGACCGCAGGTTCCGCTGCCGCCAGCGCGCCTCCGTCGAGGCCGTGAACCGACAGCTCGACCGCGCTTCCCTGACGTCCGGCCGCCGTCGACAGCACGCCGGCCGCGCCGCCGTACCGGATCGTGCGGCGGTAGGCGCCCTCGATCACCTCCTCCACGCCCGGAATCGCACGGGGCGCCAGAAACCGCAGGAACGAATCCCACTGCGTCTCGCCGAGGGGCCCCACGCTCACCTTCCTCGCCCGCCCGTGCACGCCAGCCTTCACAGCGCGGCCGAGCATAACCCCGGTTTCGCGTGAAAACGGCACTATGGGAGCCCGCATAGTCCCGGTTTCGCGCGAAAACGGGGTTATCGGGCATGTGGGTGGGTGGCGGTGCCGCGGTGGGCGGGGGGCGGCGTCAGGTTTCGGGGTCCGAGGTGCCACGCGCGAGGCGGGCGCACTCCTTGCGCAGCCAGTCCCGCTCCTTCCGCAGCCGGTAGATCTCCCCCCGCAGCTGGTCGATCTCGTTCTCCAGCATCTCCACGGCGGTGTCCGGATACCGGGCCAGCGGCGTGGTCGCGTGGCGCCTGCCCGCCCTGCGCACCAGGGCCAGGAGCAGCACGATCTGCGAGACACCGAGCGCCAGCGCGGCCGCCAGCAGGAGATGACCGACCAGGTTGAGATCCTCCCCGCTCACGGCCGGCGCCTGCGTCCGGGAGTTGCCATCATCCTTTCATGGTGTGGGTCAGGGCGCGGTCCTGCACCATCTGACATTCAGAGGCCGGCACCACGACTCTCGGGTGCCGAGCGAAGGCGATCGCGGCCCAGGTGCCGCGCCACGATTCGGAGTGGAGGTGACGATCTGATATGGGTGTGACGAAGCCGCCCGCCACCCCGGTCTCCGGGGCGGCCGGGCCGACCCCCGCTTCCCCGACCGTCTGGTGAGCTTGCCGCTGCAGGGGCGCTGGGTCCTCGACCTGACCCGGAACGTCGCGGGTCCCTACGCCGCGATGCTCCTGGGGGAGCTCGGAGCCGAGGTCGTCAAGGTGGAGCAGCCTGGGCGCGGGGACGACACCAGGGAGTGGGGCCCGCCGTTCTGGGAGGGCTGGGGCCCCCTGTTCCTGACCATGAACCGCAACAAGCGCTCGATCACCCTGGACCTTCGCCACACCCAGACCGCCGAGGTGCTGGGCCGCCTCGCCGCACGCTGCGACGTCCTCCTCGAGAGCTTCCGCCCCGGGGTGCTCGACCGCCTCGGCTTCGGCTACGAATGGGCCCGGTCCGTGAACCCCGCCATCATCTACTGCTCGATCACCCCCTTTGGCGACCGCGGGCCGCTGCGCGACCGGCCCGGCTATGACCCGCTCATGCAGGCTTTTGGCGGCATCATGAGCGTCACCGGTGAGGAGGGAGGCGACCCGATCCGGGCCGGCGTCTCACTCGTCGACATGGGGACCGGGATGTGGGCGGCGCTGAGCGTCGTCGCCGCCCTGCTGGAGCGGGAGAAGGACCCGGGCGCCGCATCGTCACCTCGCTCTACGAGACCGCCTTGGGCTGGATGGCGTACCACCTGGCAACGTACTGGGCCGCGGGTGAGCCGCCCACCCGGCAGGGCTCGGGAACGGTCACGATCGCGCCCTACCAGGCGTTCCGGACCCAGGACGGGAGCCTGATGATCGCGGCCGCGAACGACCGGCTCTTCGCCCGCCTGGCGGAGGAGCTCGGTCACCCGGAGTGGGCCCAGGATGATGGCTTCCGGCACAATCCGGACCGGGTCCGCAACCGCGCCCGGCTGGTCCAGGCGATCGAGGCTGTGACCGGCGAGCGCGCGACAGAAGACCTCGCCCACCAGCTGCACGCGGCCGGCGTCCCCTGCGCGGTGATCCGGGACGCGGCCCAGGTGACGGCCGACGAGCAGACCGCGGCGCTCGGGATCCTGCAGACTGCGTTCCACCCCGACATCCCCGACTTCCGGTCGGTGGGATTGCCCTTCGTCATCGACGGCGAGCGGCCGCCGCTGCGGCGGGTGCCGCCAGGCCTCGGCGAGCACAACCGCGAGCTTCTCGCCGAGCTGGGATACAGCACAGAGGAAATCGTCCGGCTTTGCGCGTCGGAAGCGCTCGGCGGGCCGGGATGAGCGCCGGCGAGGAGGTGACATGGAGACGTTGACCACGACGGAACATGAGGACATCCGGTCCTCGGTGCGGGAGCTCTGCCTGCGCTTTCCCGGGTCCTACTGGCGCGAGTGCGACGAGGCCCGGCGCTACCCGGAGGCCTTCGTCAACGCGCTGACCGAGGCGGGCTGGCTCGCCTGCCTGATCCCGGAGCAGTACGGCGGCTCGGGACTCGGCATGCTCGAGGCGGCGATCGTCCTCGAGGAGATCAACCGCGCGGGGGGCAACTCCACCGCCTGCCACGCCCAGATGTACACGATGGGTGCGCTGCTCCGGCACGGCTCCGAAGAGCAGAAGCAGCACTACCTGCCAGGTCTGGCGTCCGGCCGCCTCCGCCTCCAGTCGTTCGCGGTCACCGAACCTGACGCGGGCTCGGACACCACCCGCATCCGCACGTTCGCCGAGCGCCGCGGCGACCGGTACCTGGTCCGCGGCCGCAAAGTCTTCACCTCCCGGGTCCAGCACTCGGACCTGCTCATGCTGCTTGCCCGCACCACCCCGGCTGACCAGGTGCGCCGCAAGACCGACGGCCTCTCCGTGCTCCTCGTCGATCTCCGGACGGCAGGCGACGGGATCCGGGTCAACCCGATCCACACCATGGTCAACCACGAGACCAACGAGGTCGTCTTCGACGGCCTCGAGGTGCCGGTCGAGAACCGGATCGGCGAGGAGGGGACTGGGTTCCGGTACATCCTGAGCGGGATGAACGCGGAGCGGATCCTGATCGCCTCCGAATCGCTCGGTGACGGGCTGTACTTCATCGATCGCTCCACCGCGTATGCCAGGGAGCGCGTGGTCTTCGATCGCCCCATCGGCCAGAACCAGGGAGTCCAGTTCCCGATCGCGAAGGCGTACATGGCGATCGAGGCGGCCCGGTTGATGCGGGACCACGCGGCGCGACTGTTCGACGCCGGCGGCCAGGCGGGGGCGGAGGCGAACATGGCCAAGTACCTGGCCTCCGAGGCCGCCTGGGAGGCGGCCAATGCGGCCATGACCACGTTCGGTGGCTACGGCTTCGCGGTCGAGTACGACATCGAGCGCAAGTTCCGAGAGGCGCGCCTGCCGATCGTAGCCCCGGTCTCCAACAACCTGATCCTCAGCTACGTGGGCGAGCACGTGCTCGGGCTCCCCCGCTCCTACTGAGCCGGAGCGCGCCCATGGCAAACGTGATCGAGAGCGTCGAGAGCACCATCCTCTCCGACCGCCACCAGGACGGGTCGGTGGCCGTGCTGACGCTGAACCGCCCCCACGTGCTCAACGCGCTGAACACCGAGATGGGGGTCCGCCTCGACCGGGTCCTGGACGAGCTGTCCGAGGACAAACGGGTGCGGGTGGTGATCCTGACCGGGGCCGGCGACCGCGCCTTCTGCGCGGGCGGTGACCTGAAGCAGCGTCAAGGGATGACACAAGAGGAGTGGTCGCACCAGCACCGCATCTTCGAGGCGGCGTACCACCGGCTGCGCTGGCTCCGAAAGCCCGTCTTCGCGGCCGTCAACGGGGTGGCCGCGGGCGGTGGCTGCGAGATGGCGATGTCCACCGACTTCATCGTCTGCTCGGAGAACGCCCGCTTCGGACAGCCCGAGGTGACGCGCGGCATCATGCCCGGCGCCGGCGGCACTCAGTTCCTGCCCCGGTACCTGCCCCGCGGCCGGGCCCTGGAGCTCCTGATGACTGGCGATCTGATCGGCGCCGAGGAGGCGCACCGCTGGGGCCTGGTCAACCGGGTCCTGCCCCTCCCGGAGCTGATGCCGGCCGCGCTGGAGCTGGCCGCGCGGATCGCCGCCAACTCCCCGGCCGCCGTGCAGCAGGCGAAGCGTTCGGCGAAGATGGGCGTCGAGCAGCCGATCGAGCAGGCGATCGAGATCGAGCTCGAGTGCTACCGACGGATGGTCGACCACCCCGATCGCACGGAGGGAGTGGCCGCGTTCAACGAGCGCCGCCGGCCCCGGTTCGAGGATTGCTACTGATCGACGCTCCGCCAGGTGAGCCGCGCGGGCGGGCCGGCGCTTGCGGTTCCCTGGGCCCCGATCCGACGCCGGGCCCTTTATCTCGTCAGCCGGGACCAGGCGGCGCATAGCGGAGGGCATGCTCCCGGAAGACGCCCACGATCCGCGCCTGCTGCAGCCCGTCGAGGAAGTCTCCGGGGCCGGTGAAGTCGGGCACCTCGACGTAGGCGGCGCCCAGGCCCTCGGGATCGTGGGCGTCGGACCCGGCCCCGCCGGGCACGCCCAGGCGCCGCGCGACCGCCGCCGCCGCGGCGTTGTCTTCGGCATGTCGGACCTTGGAGTTGAAGACCTCGATCACGTCGAGCAGACCCGCCTCGGCCAGCCTTGAGAGCCCCGCCTCCCCGACTCCGGTGCGCAGCCGGTCGCACGGGTGCGGCGCGTAAACGATGCCGCCCTGTGCGCGGATCCGGGCGGCCGCCTCCAGCAGCGGCAGGACGTACGGAATCCGCTCGGTGAGGAAGAGGCCGATGATCTCCCCGGCCGGCGTTCGCACCTCTTCGCCGACGATGACGCGGGCACCCAGGTCACGCCGGAGCGCCTCGAAGGCTCCGTCGAGCGTGTGATGATCGGTGATGCAGACCGCGTCCAGGCCCACCTCGCGGGTCCGTCGTGCGAGCTGGTCCAGAGTGGTCACCGCGTCCCCCGAGTAGACGGTGTGCACCTGACAATCCACCCGCATGGTCACCGCCCTGAGCCCGCGCTTTAGACCCCCGAGTGCCGAGCCTCCTATGTCAAGTGGCGCGTCACCGTCGTCCATGGAGGGCGGCGTCCAGGAGGGAGGTGACCTCGCCGAGGTTCGCGGGGTCCGCGTTGGTGGCGCGCCAGAGGCCGGCGGAACGGCGTAAGCGGTAGGCGCGTTCCTGGCAAGCTCGCGAGCAGTAACGGCGGCGTCGGCCGGTCGGTTTCTGAGGGAAGCTCTGGCCGCACAGCATGCAGATTCCTTTCGTCACCTTCATTTCGTCACGGTTTGGTGATGAATCAAGTTAATTTCGTCACAGATAGAGAGGCGCTGAAGAGCAGCCTGGTCGCGGAGCAAGCGACGGAAAGCCTCATCGGAGAGCTTTCGTTTGAGGGCTCGACGTGCGTCTTTTGGTTGGTCGTGGTCGGCGAGGCGGCGCTGGTAGTAGGCGTGGCCCGCAGACCCCTCCATGCGGATTTGCGTGATGGCTATCCGATGAAGCGCCGCATTCATCTGCCGGTTTCCCCCATGGTTCAACCGGAACTGTTTGGCATTCCCCGACCACACCGGGATGGGGGCGGTTCCGTTGAACCTGGCGAACGCCGCCTTGCTGCGGAAGCGAGCCACGTCGGCGGTCTCGGCAAAAATCCGTGCGGCACTTAGGACCCCGCACCCGGCCAGGGCGAGGAGGTTGGGGACCAGGGCGCTCACTCGCTTCTCGAGGTCCCGCTCGAGCGCGCTGATGCTGACGCTCAGCGCGTGGACGGAGTTGGTCAGGTCGCGAGCCAGCATCGCCACGGTGCCCGTTCTGGAGTCCAGGCGATGCTTGATCCGGCGGACCCAGACGAGCTTGCTCAAGGCGCGCGCCGGGATCTCAAACTCGGGATCCAATTCAAACAGGTGTTCCCGGAGCCGATTCTCCTTCTGCGTCCGTTCCCTCACCAGGTCGTCGTGATGGTCCAGCAACAGCTTGACCTCTCGGCTGGGACCATCCAACTGGGCGATCGGAAGATCCGGCTCCCGCAGTGCCGCACGCGCCACCGCCAGAGCGTCAATCGGGTCCGACTTCCCCCGCTGACGTCCCACCCGGCGAGCATCCGCCATCAGGTGGGGGCTTACCCGCAGCACCGCCTCGCCGGCCCCTAGCAACTCCGACTCCAAGCGCCGGGTGAAGGGCCGACAGTCCTCCAGCGCCCAGCGTCGCTCCCCCCACTGAGCTGCCCAACGACGACTCTTCAGATGGCCGGCTTCGGTCGCCGCCACCGTGAGCTGGGCGATCTGCTTCCCGCTCTCCTCCACCGCCACCAAGGTGTGGGTCTTCTTGTGGCAATCACCACCAACTGTCACCATGGATCCGTCTCCTCTCGCCAAGGGGGACATCGGGCCGGTTGACGGACACCCCTGAGTAGAGACCAGTGTCAGGCTCCTATCAAGTCACGTCGACCGGCCCACTTCGGTCCGGCGGGCGGCAACTCGGCAACAAGCCCAGGCCACGGGCAGGCACTCAGTGAGCCAACCCGCCGGACCACTTCAGGGTGACACTCAGGCACTCAGGGCATTTCGTGTGGTCTGCGACCCCCGACTGCCGGCACTCGGGCCTTCGGCAGCCCCGGCGCGGAGGAGCGGCGCGGTCAGGCGCGGGCGGCCCGGGCCAAAGCCGCGATCGACCCGGCGTGCCGGATCTCTCCGTCGATCGCCGCCTGCAGGGCCTCGTCGAGCGGGAGCCGCAAGGTGATCATGTCGCGCTCGTAGGTCTCCGGGCGGCGTGGCACCTCGGTCAAGTCCTCGGCCAGGAAGATGTGACCGAGGGCCGTCGCCGCCGCCATCGGTCGAGCGTTGCCGAGCGGGATGAGGCGGCCGGCCTGGAGCCCCGCCTCCTCGATCAGCTCGCGGTGGGCGCAGACTGCCGGGTCCTCGCCGGCCTCCACCGTCCCCGCCGGTACCTCCCAGGCGCACTCCCCCCATGAGTAGCGCCACTGCCGGACCAGAACCGTCGTCCGATCCGGGAAGCGGGCCACGATCATCACCGAGTCCGGCGCCTCGACGACCGCGTAGTCGCCCTCGTCCCCGTTCGGCCAGCGGGCGCGGTCGGAGCGCAGCGTGTAGCGACCGGTGTGACCGAGCACGGTTCGCGACGCGGTCCGCATCGGTGGCTCGAGGTCGATCGGCAGCCGGCGCCCGCCGGGCTTCGGGTCGCTCACCGAGCCCCGGCCACCACCGCCGCCGCCGCTGCCGCCGCCGCGACGTGCCGGGGGTCGGGACCGTAATCCAGGGGAGAGGGCTCGTTGAGAAAGCGCTGCATGTTCTCCAGCAGTTCGGGATGGGCGTCGATGAAGTGGGTGGAGAGCTTGCCGGCGAGGAAGTCCGGGCTTTCCAGGATCGCCCGATGGTAGGGAATGGTGGTCGCGGGGCCGACCAGCACGAACTCCCGCAGCGCCCGCCGGCTCCGTGCGATCGCCTCGGCGCGGTCCTTGCCGGAGACGATCAGCTTTGCCACCAGCGAGTCGTAGTACGGGGGAACGTCCGAGCCCGGGCCGAATCCCGAATCGACGCGGACGCCGGGCCCGGCCGGCGACACCCAGCGCCGGATCCGCCGGGGATTGGGGACGAAGTTGCGCGCCGGGTCCTCGGCGTTGATCCGCATCTCGATGTGATGGCCCGAGAAACGGACGTCGTCCTGACCGAAAGAAAGCGGGTGCCCGGCGGCCACGCGCAGCTGCTCCTTGACCAGGTCGATGCCGGTCACTCCCTCGGTGATCGGGTGCTCGACCTGGAGCCGCGCGTTGACCTCCAGGAAGTAGAACTCGCCCTCGCTGAAGATGAACTCCACCGTCCCCGCGTTCTGGTAGCGCGCAACGGTAGCCGCCATCACCGCCGCCTCCCCCATCCGGGCGCGAATCTCCGGCGTCACCACGGGCGAGGGAGTCTCTTCCATGATCTTCTGGTGGCGGCGCTGGATCGAGCACTCGCGCTCACCCAGGTGTGCCACGTTGCCGTGCTGGTCGGCGATCACCTGGATCTCGATGTGGCGCGGGTTGCGGACGTACTTCTCGACGTAGACGGTGGGGTCGCCGAACGCCGCGGCGGCTGCCGAGCGGCAGCTCGCGATCGCGGGGACCAGCTCCTCCTCGCGCTCCACCACCTTCATGCCGATGCCGCCGCCGCCGCCCGACGGCTTGACGATGACCGGGAAGCCGATCTCCCGCGCCACCCGCGCCGCTTCCTCCGGGTCCTCCAGCGCGCCGCTGCCGGGCGTGACCGGCACGCCGTGCGAGCTGACCAGCGCCCGTGCTCCCAGCTTCGAGCCGAGGGCGCGCATCGCATCGGCGGGCGGCCCGACGAACGCGATCCCGGCACGGGCACAGGCTTCGGGAAACTCCTCGCGCTCGCTGAGAAAGCCGTAGCCGGGATGGATGGCGTCCGCACCGATGTCGCTGGCCAGCTTCACGATCCGCTCCAGCGCCAGATACGACTCGGTCGGCGCCGCGGGGCCGATGCGGTGGGCCTCGTCGGCGTAGCGGGCATGGATCGCGTGCTGGTCGGCGTCGGAGTAGATCGCGGCGGTCTTGATCCCCATCTCCTGGCAGGCCCGGAAGACGCGGATCGCGATCTCGCCGCGGTTCGCGACGAGGACCTTCTTGAGCCGGCGCGGCTTACTCATCCCTCTCCGAACACCTCGATCACGGCGGTCATCTCCTCGGTCGCGTGCCGCCGCGCGGCGAGGGCGAAGACCTCGGCGGCGGCCGCCGTCACCGGGAGCGGGGCGCCGGCTGCATGGGCGGCGCGCACCGCGAGGTCCAGATCCTTGCAGGCGCCGTTGACCTCGAACGTGGGGTTCGAGTGGTCCCTTCCCCGGAACCCACGCCGGCGCGCGTTCAGGTAGGGGACGAACCCGCTGAGGCGCTCGAAGACGCGATCCAGGTCGAGGCCCTGACGCTCCGCCGCGTTGAGCAGCTCGGCCGCGGCGGCCGAGGTGATCCCGAGCATGGCGTTGTTGATGAGCTTCAACGCCGCCGCCTCCTGACGCGAACCGACTGGCTGGGGCGTCGAGAACGCCTCCAGCACCGGCAGCGCCCGCTCGGTGGCGCGGTCGTCACCACCGACGAGGACGGTGGCCGATCCGTTCTCGATCGCGGGAATGCTGCCCAGGATGGGGCAGGTGAGCAGCGCCGCACCGTGCTCCTCGACCCGGGGAGCGATCTCACCCGCCAGGTCGGGGCCGGCGGTGCTCATCTCGCAGTAGACCTGGCCCGGCTCGGGGGTGAGCTGCCGGAAGGTGTCACGCACCGACCCCGGTCCGAAGAGGATGCTCAGGACCACCTCGCGTCCGGCCACCGCCTCCTCCGGGGTGGTGGCGACGGCACCCACGCCCACCGCCTCGGCCCGGCCGCGTGTCCGGTTCCAGAGCCTCAGGTCGTGCCCGGCGGCCGCCACCCGGCGGGCGATCGCCGCTCCCATCTTGCCGGTGCCGAGCAGGGCCACACGCATCTGACTTCTCACCCGATAGCGATCAGAGGCTGCTCGGGTGTCACCACGTCCTGCTCCTTGACCAGGATGTGGGTCACCGTGCCGGCCCGGTTGGCAACGATGTCGTTCTGCATCTTCATCGCCTCCAGCACCGCCACCACGTCGCCCATCTGGACCTCGGTCCCCACCTCGACCGGGATCTTGACGATCAGCCCCTGCATGGGAGCCACCACCGCGTTCTGAGGGGGCGGGGCCCCGGCCGGCGCGGTCCCACCGCCACCGGTCGGGGGCCGCGGCAGCGAGCGCCGCGCCGGGCGTGACGGCGAAGCCCGCGCCCGTGACCCGAACCGTGAAGACCTCGCCCTCGACCTCCACCTGCAGCTCGGCGGCCTGGGGCGCGGCCGGCGCCGAAGACGCGTCGGCCGGGGCGTCGGCGGAGGCCTCGGCTCCCTCGCCGACCGCCAGCTCCTCCTCCCGGGCCTCCTCTTCCTGGCGGGCGACCAGGTCGGCCAGCGTCCGGCGGCTCCCGCGAAGCTGCGCCGCCGGCTCCGGAAACAAGATCGCGTGCAGCACGTCGCCGTCGGTGGCCGGAAGTGCGGTGCTACCCGTCGCCTCTGTGTCGTCGGCCGCCTCGGCCTCCTTCAGCAGAGCGTCACGGGTCGCCTCGACGACCGGGTTCAGGAGGTCGGCCGGACGCACCGTGATCGGGTCCGTCTGCCCAAGCACCTGGGTCCTCACACGGGGGTTTACGGGCTTGGGCGGCGCGCCATAGAGGCCCTGGAGGTAGTCCTTGAGCTCCTGCGTCACCGTCTCGTAACGCGTACTGCCGAGCACGTTGTAGACGGCCTGGGCGGCGACCAGCTGGCGAACCGGCGCCAGGAGCGGCGCCCAGCCCAGGTCCTCCCGCACCCGGGCCACCTCGGCCAGCACCTCCTCGAAGTGGGCGCGCGCGCCGTGCTCCTCCAGCATGCCGACGATGTCCTGCAGCATCGACCGCGGGAGCGCGTATTGGAGCAGTAGAGGGTCGGCACGGTCGGCGAACGGGATCAGGTCCTCCAGGTGCCGCGAGCGGACCTCTTCCAGCTCGTCGCGCAGCGCCACCAGCTCGTTCAGCTTGAGTCCGGTGTCGCGGCCGCCTTCCGGCAGGATCGCGACCAGCGCCTCCACGCCGGGCTGGCCGGCGCCGCCGCCGAAGGCCGCGAATGCGGTGTCGACGCCGGCGGCACCGGCCTGGATCGCCGCCAGATAGGTGAACGGCGCCAGGCCTCCCGAGCAATGCGAGTGCACGATGACGGGAAGGCCGGTCGCTTCCGCCAGTGCCGGTACCAGCTCGGAGGCCATCTGGGGCGTGAGGAGCCCCCCGGTGTCCTTGATCACGACGTCGTCGACCCCGAGGTCCCGCATCCCCCGCGCCAGCTCCCGCCACAGCGCCAGGTCGTGAACCGGGCTCACCGTATAGGCGAGCGCGCCCTGGACGCGCTTTTCGGCCGCCTTCGCCGCGGCCACCGGCACCTCCAGGTTCCGGAGGTCGTTGAGCGCATCGAAGATGCGGAAGATGTCGACGCCGAGGTCGGCGGCGGTCTGGATCCAGAGCCGGACCGCATCGTCGGGCAGGCTCCGGCCGGCGACCAGGTACTGGCCCCGGAGCAACGACTGGAGCGGCGTCCTGGGGGTGGCCGCCGCCATCCGCGCCAGCCCGTCCCAGGGGTCCTCGCCCCGCGCCAGCGCCGCCTCGTAGGTGCCACCGCCGAACGCCTCCAGGGCCGCGAAGCCGAGCCTGTCGAACCGGCCCGCCAGCCTCGCCAGCTCGTCGTTGGTGAGCGCGCTGCCGAAGAGAGATTGATTGCCGTCGCGGAGCGTGGTGTCGGTGATGCGCAGGTGCGCGCCCCCGGGGACAGCGCGAAACGGGGCCGGCGACGTTTCGTTGGGTGGAGGCGCCGCCCGCCGGGTCGGCATCAGCGGTTGGCCAGCGCCTGACGCTGTTCGTGGTGTGTGGCGGCGATCTGTGGATCCTGCAGGGCCAGGATGCGCGCCGCCAGCCAGGCCGCGTTGCGCGCGCCCGCGGAGCCGATCGCGACCGTCGCCACCGGGATCCCGGCCGGCATCTGGACGATCGAGAACAGGGAGTCTTCACCGCCGAGGTGCGGCGTCGGAACCGGGACCCCGATGACCGGCAGATCCGTCCAGGCGGCCACCACCCCGGGCAGGTGGGCGGCCCCGCCGGCGGCGGCGATGATCACCTTGAGGCCCCGTTCCCGGGCCGAGGTCGCCCAGTCGGCGACGCCCTGCGGGTTGCGGTGCGCCGAGCACACGGTCAGCTCGTACGACAGCCCGAGCTGGTCCAGCTGCTTCTGGCAGTCCTCCATCAGGGGGAGGTCCGATTTCGACCCGAGAATGACGCCGACGTCAGGCACTGGTTGACTCCTCTGCGATGTCTCGACGGTGGAATGCCCCGGGAAATGCTACTCGGGCGGCCCCCGCCTGCGCCCTTCGACGTGCCTCCCCGAGATCGGCGTCGCGGGCCACCACGGTGAGCACGCGCCCACCCGCGGTAACCACCGAGCCCGTCTCGGGATCGAGGCGGGTGCCGGCGTGAAAGACCAGGGTGCCGGAGTCGAGGCTGTCCAGGCCCGCGATCGGATATCCGGTCTGATAGGGCCCCGGGTAGCCACCCGAGGCGACCACCACGCCGACCGTGTAGTCACGCGACCAGCGCGGGCGGGTGTCGGTCAGGTCGCCCCGGGCGGCACCGAGCAGCAGAGGGACCAGGTCCCCTTCGAGGCGCGGCAGCAGCACCTGCGTCTCGGGATCGCCGAACCGGCAGTTGAACTCGATCACCGTGGGGCCGGCGGCGGTCAGCATGAGCCCGGCGTAGATCACGCCGGTGTACGGTGTGCCCCGCTCCCGCAAGACGCGGACCGTCGGCTCCAGCACCCGCTCCTGGACCAGGTCGAGCACGTCGTGGCCGGCATCCTTGGGAGGCGAGTAGGCGCCCATGCCGCCGGTGTTGGGACCCTGGTCCCCCTCCCTCGCCCGCTTGAAGTCCCGGGCCGGCGGCCAGGTGACGACCCGCTCACCGTCGGTGACCCCGAAGATCGACACCTCGCGACCGCTCAGCTGCTCCTCGACCACGATGCGGGCGCCGGCGTCGCCGAACGCGCGGCCCTCGATCATCTCGCGCGCGATGTCCTCCACCTCGCGGACGTCGTCGGCCAGGACCACCCCCTTGCCCTGCGCGAGGCCGTCCGCCTTCACCGCCACCCGCCCCTCGAACCGCTCCGAGAAGGCGGCGGCGGCGGCCGGGTCGTCGAAGATCCCGTAGGCGGCGGTAGGGATGCCGGCCTCGGTCATCAACTGCTTGGCGTAGGCCTTGCTGGTCTCGATGCGGCCCGCCTCGCGATTGGGCCCGAAGACCGGGATCCCGTGGGCGCGCAGCGCGTCGCCCACCCCCGCCGCGACCGAGGCCTCGGGGCCCAGCACCACCAGGTCCACCTCCAGCTCGAGCGCCGCCTGCACCACCGTGTGGGGGTCGTCGGCCGCCACCGGCAGGTTGCGGTAGGCCCCGCCGGTACCGCCGTTGCCGGGCGCGACCAGCACCTCGTCGACGAGCGGCGAGCGGGCGCAGGCCCAGGCGAGCGCGTGCTCGCGGGCGCCGGAGCCGGTGATCAGCACCTTCATCGGAGGACTCACCGTACCTCCCGGTGAGGGGCGCGGTCAGGTGAGCCCAAGGCCCGAGTCCCGGTCCCGGGTCTCACTCGCCGGGCGCAAGCAGGCGGTCACGAAGGTCGGTGACGCCCTCCACGACCGCGACCGGGACGCCGGGGCGGGCGCCGCCGGGAGCGGGCCGGCCGTGGGCGACCCAGGCGGCGGACCAGCCGGCGCCGAGCGCGCCCCCCACGTCCCGCTCCCAGCTGTCCCCGACCATCAGCACCGGTCCCTCGACACGCAGGGCGCCGCGAGCCAGGTCGAAGACCTCCCGGCGGGGCTTTCCAACCCCCGCCTCGCCTGAGATCACGACCACCTCGAACGCATCGGCGAGGCCGGCATGGACGAGCTTGCGGCGCTGTATGTCGGGAGGCCCGTTGGTCACCAGCCCGATCGGGACGCGCTGTCGCAAGTCCGCGAGCAGCTCGAGCACCCCCTCGAAGGCGACGTGAGCGTCCCACTGTTCGCGCCGGTACGCCCGGTCCAGGCATCCGGCGAGCCCGGCGCCGGCGGCCCCCAGCTCCGCCAGCGTCTCCTGCCAGACACGGACCGAGTAGGTGCGGCTCCAGTCCCGGAGCCCGTCGAGCACGGGGTGCCCGCCCTCCAACGAGGACCAGAGTGCTTCCCAGGAGGAGATGCCAAGGTCGAGCGCGACCGCATGCTGGGGCGAGCCCCGCCAGATCCGGCGCGCGGTACCGAGCGTCACCTCGACCACCCGGTCGGGGTCGCGATCGGGTATCAGTCCGGCGGCGATCCGCAAGGAACGGTGGGCGGCGCTCTCCTCGCTGATCAGCGTGTCGTCGAGGTCGAAGACGACCGCCGCGTAGGGGCCCGAGGTCACTCCCACTCGATGGTGCCGGGGGGCTTGGAGGTGATGTCGTAGACCACGCGGTTGACCCCCCGCACCTCGTTCGTGATGCGCCCCGAGACGCGGCCCAGGAGGTCGTATGGCACCCGCGCCCAGTCCGCCGTCATCCCGTCCTCCGAGGTGACCATGCGGATCGCGACCACGTTGGCGTAGGTGCGATAGTCACCCATCACGCCCACCGTCTCGAGCGGAGTCAGGACGGCGAACGCCTGCCACAGCTCTCGCTGCAGGCCCGCCGCGCGCACCTCCTCCTGGACGATCCAGTCCGCCGCGCGCAGCGTCTCCAGGCGTTCCCGCGTCACCTCGCCGAGGCAGCGGATGGCGAGCCCCGGCCCCGGGAACGGCTGCCGGTAGACCATCTCCTCCGGGAGGCCCAGCTCCAGGCCCACCCGCCGGACCTCGTCCTTGAAGAGGAAGCGCAGCGGTTCCACCAGCTGGAACCGGAGGTCCTCGGGGAGCCCGCCGACGTTGTGGTGCGACTTGATGACGACGGCACTCTCCACCGTGTCCGGTGCGGTCGATTCGATGACGTCCGGGTAGAGCGTGCCCTGGGCCAGGAAGTCGATGTCGCCCAGCCGCCGCCCCTCCTCCTCGAAGACCTCTATGAACTCGGCCCCGATCACCTTCCGCTTCTGCTCGGGCTCGGTGACCCCGGCCAGCGCGCCCACGAACCGCTCGGCCGCCTGCGCGTGGCGGATCGAGATGTCCAGGTTGTCGTGGAGCACGTCCAGCACCATCTCCGCCTCGCCACGGCGAAGCAGGCCGTTGTCGACGAAGACACAGGTGAGCTGCTCCCCGACCGCGCGGTGGACCAGCGTCGCCGCCACCGCCGAGTCGACGCCTCCCGAGAGCGCGCAGATGACCCGCCCGCCACCGACCTGCGCCCGCACGCGCTCGATTGCATCGTCCACCACCGACCTCGGGGTCCAGGTCCCCTGCAGGCCCGCGATGTCGAAAAGGAAGTTCTTCAGAATCGTCATTCCGTCGCGGGTGTGCGCCACCTCGGGGTGGAACTGGATGCCCCAGATCCGCTGCCCGGCGTCGGCGAACGCGGCGAACGGCGCGTTCGCGGTGTGCCCGTGATTGGCAAACCCGGGCGGCAGGCGCAGGACCTGGTCGCCGTGGCTCATCCAGATCGGCAGCGTGCCCGAGAGACCGCGGAGAAGGAGGCCGGGATCGTCGATCGCGAGCTCGGCTGCGCCGTACTCCCGCAGATCGGTGGGGGCCACCTCACCGCCCAGGTCGCGCGCGATCAGGTTGCAGCCGTAGCAGATCCCGAGCAGAGGAAGTCCCGCAGCCAGTGCTGCATCGTCGACCTGAGGGGAGTTCGCGTCGTACACGCTGGCGGGCCCGCCGCTCAGGATGAGCGCGCTCGGGTGTCGTTCGGCGAGGCGCGCCCACGGCGTGGTGCCGGGCACCAGCTCGCAGTAGACGTTCGCCTCCCGGACCCGCCGTGCGATCAACTGCGAATACTGCGACCCGAAGTCGAGGACGAGGACGAGCTCCTGCGCGGGGGTGGTCGGTGGCGACGTCATGGAGGGCTTTCCCGGCGTGGCGGGGGGTGTGGGGACAACTCTATAGATCGCCTATTCTTGGGTGCGCGCCATGGCGGTGAAGACGCTCGAGTACCTGCAGGGCATGTCCCCGGTCGATGCGCGGCGCCTGCGCGAGCGGGGGATCAGGCACAGCAACCAGCTGCTCCACGTCACCACCCTCGCGATCGACCGCGAGCGGCTGAGCAAGCGGACCGGAATCTCGCCAGACCGATTGCTGGAGTTCGCCCATCAGTGCGCGCTGCTCGAGATCTCGGGGATGGATCGCTACATCCCGATCATCCGCCGCCTGGGCATCCGCGACCTGAAGGCGCTCAAGCGGGCGAACCCGGAGGATCTGCACCGGCGGGTGGTGGACGCGGTCGGCTTCAACGGGGCGCCGACGCTTCCCATGGTCGGGTACTGGATCTCCCAGGCCCGCCTCATCGATACCATCGAAGAGCTGGGGGGCGAGATCACGCCCGCCGAGCAGAAGGCGCTCTCGCGCTCCGTCGGCTGACCCGGGGTCGCGATTGCCGACCGTCAGGCCGCCCGGGTGGTAAGGGCCCAGGTGCGGCCGCGCTGGTTGGCATCGTCGATCGCGACCGCGAACTGAAGACCGGCCAGCGTGGTGGCAGCGTTGTAGGGCCCGCGATGGCTGAGCTGTCCGCGAAGCCAGGTGTCGATCGCGGATCGCTGCGGCTCGGCGAGCGCCGGCGCCACCGGCTGCAGGAGGAGGGCCGCCAGGTCGGGGGCCGGGCAGGGTTGGGCCGCGATCACCGCCACATCCACCCCGAGCACGGGGCCATCCTCCCCCTCGACCAGGCAGTGAGCCCGCACAGCGCCCAGCCGGTGCGTACCTTCCACGCTCACCAGGCCTTGCTCCGGCTCCTGCTCGGCGAGGCCCTCGGCACCGGCCCAGGCGCGGAACCAATCGACCGTGACCCCCTTCAGCGGCCGGGGCTCCCGGGGACCCTGCCCTTCGCGGTGAAGGGCCGAACGCAGAAGCTCCCAGGGACGGCGTTCCGTCATGCGCGGCGGGATTCTACGTGGGCAGGGGCCTTGCGCCGGGGACCTGGGGGCGTTGGTGCACCTACCGCCCGGTCGTGGGGACGGGATACGGGAGCTGGTGCACCAATCGCCCTCATTCGTCTCAGCGTGTGATCGTCACCTTGCGCAGGCTCCGCGGCTGGTCGGGATCGGAGCCCCGGCGGCGTGCGATGGCCAGCGCCAGCAGCTGCCCCGCCACCGCGAACGGAAGGGGCGTCAGCGGCTCCGGCAGGCCCAGCTGCAGCGACCACACCAGAGGTCCTTTCTCCGGCTGGTCGGTGATCTGTGCCACTCGCGCCCCCAGGCCGCGCAGCTGGTCGCCCAGCTCCACCATCTGAGCGAGCGCGGGTCCGCCGGCCTCCACCAGGAGCACCGGAAATCCAGGCTCGACGATCGCCAGCGGCCCGTGCTGGAAGTCGGCGATCGAGCGTGCCTCCGCGACCGCATAGGACGTCTCCATGATCTTGAGCGCGATCTCCTGGGCGGTCGCCAGGTGGAAGCCGCGGCCCAGCACGGCGAGCCGTGGGGCGTCGAGCGTCTGGGCCAGCGACGCCACCACCTCGCCCCCCTGCCAGGCGTCGAGCACCTTCTGGATCGCGTCCGGCACCCGCCCCAGCGCGGCCGCGAACGCGGCGTCGGGCGTCAGCGCGTCGGACAGCATGGCGAGCAGGAAGAGGGTCGCGGTATAGGTCTTGGAGGCGGGCACGCTGCGCTCCTCACCTGCTCCCAGCAGCAGCACGTGCTCCGCCGCCTGCCCCAGCCGCGACTCGGGCTGATTGGTCAGCGCGATCGTGAGCGCGCCCTGCCGGCGGCCCTCCTCCACCACCGAGCAGATGTCGACCGACGCGCCGGACTGCGAGATGCCGATCACGCAGAACTGGTCGACTCGGGGCGGCTGGTGATAGAGGCTGAACGCCGAGGGGGCCGCGAGCGACACCACCATCCGGTTGCGTAGCTCGAGCAGGTACTTGGCGTAGATGGCGGCGTGGTCCGACGTGCCGCGAGCGGCGATCACGAACCCCGCCGGCGCGCGCCGGGTGATGGCCGCCGCCGCCGAGCGCACCGCCTCCCCGTCGCCTTCGGCCTGCGCGCGCGTGACGTCCGCCTGCTGCAGGATCTCCCGCTCGAAGATCGCTCCCGCGGTCATGCCGTCTCTCGACGGTACGCGATCTCGCCCCCCACCAGCGTGGCCTCGACCGCCAGCTCGCGATCGAGCAGGACCAGGTCCGCGGCGCGCCCCACCCGCAGCATCCCCCAGCCCGTCTCTCCGAGCAGCCGCGCCGGCGTCGACGTCGCCATCGCGATCGCGGCCGCCAGGCCCACCCCGGCCAACCGCGCCATGGTTCGCACCAGCAGGTCCGCAGTGGCGAGGCTGCCCGCCAGCGTGACGCCGTCCTCCAGGGTGATGCGTCGCCCGTCGCTCACCACCACCTGGGTCCCCAGCCGGTAGCGACCGGGCGCCATGCCGGCCGCCGCCACCACATCCGAGGTGAGCGCGATGCCGCCCGCACCCTTCAGGCGGCCAGCGATCTCCAGCACGGACGGGGCGACGTGCAGGCCGTCCGCGATCAGCCCCGCCGTGACTCCGGGTGTGGTCAGGACGGCTCCGGGCACGCCGGGGGCGCGGTGAGCCAGCGGCGACATCGCGTTGAAAAGATGGGTCGCCATGCGTGCGCCAGCCCGGAACCCCGCGCGGGCGACGTCCTCGCCCGCGTCCGAGTGCCCGACCGAGACGACGACGCCGGCCGCGGCGAGACGCGCGATCGCCTCCAGCGCCCCGGGGAGCTCGGGAGCCAGGGTCACGATCCGCGGCCGGGCGGCGAGCACGCGATCCACGGCGGATGCGTCCGGCGGGAGCAGCTGCTCCGGATCATGGGCCCCCCGCTTGCGTGGACTCAGGAAGGGGCCCTCCTGGTGTATGCCGAGGATGCGAGCATGGGGTCCGGCGGCGCCGGCGGCCTTGGCGGCCTCTCGCGGCGCGGCGACCAGGCGCTCCAGCGGAGCGGTGATGACGGTGGGGCAGAATGCGGTCACACCGTGGGCGGGGAGCCGCGCCGCGATGCCGGCGATCGCATCCGCCCCGGCCGCCGCGTCCTGGCCGCTCAGACCGTTGACCTGCAAGTCGCAGAACCCGGGCGCGACGATGACCTCGGGGCCACCCAGCACCTCGCCTGCCACCCGCCTCACCGCCGGCTGCGGCTCGCCCTCCCCGACCGCAGCGATGCGTCCATCTTCCAGCAGCACCCAACCTTCGGCGTCGACGCCGGAACCGTCCAGCAGGTGGCCCCAGAGCAAACCCGGTGACCCAAACCCGGCGACTGATCGCACGCACAAAGGCTAAGTCCGCTCACTCGGGGCCGCAGGGTTGATAGAGGTGCTGGCAGAATAACCCCCTATGACCACCACCCGACGGGCCTGGCGGACGGTCCGGGGAGCGCTGGTGATCGGACTCGCGGTGCTGCTGGCCAGCGCATGTTCGGGGTCCAACCCCTTCCAATCCAGCGCACTGGGGCCACCGTTGCCGGTGATCGTCCGCGACTCGACCAACGCCTACCAGGCAGCCCCGTCGGTCCAGATTCGCGGCTCCTACGCCGACGGATCGATCCCGGTCAGCGTCCGGGTGGTGGTGCAGCCCTCGGGCGGCGGGGACCTCTCCGGTCACGCAACCTACAACCGCACGCCACTGAGCGTGGTGGGTGCGGACGGAAAGGTGTTTACGACCGGACTCCGCTACTGGCAGGCCCAGGGCGCCCAGGGCCTCCACATCTGGCCTCAGTACGGCGCGGGATGGGTGCTGGCCCCGAGCCGCGACCCGGCCGCGTCGGCGATCACCGCCGCGGCGGATCTCGGCGGCTTGCTGGACCAGTTCCAGCGACACGCCGGCGCGCTGGTGTCCGAGGGGACCAGCGAGCTGGCGGGCCAGGAGATCGTCTCGCTGCGCGACGGTCAGACCGTCTACGACGTGTCCACGTCACCCCCCTACCGGCTGCTCGCGGTCCGTCGCGCCGGCACCTCGACCCCGATCGGCGGGCTGAGCGACCTCAACCTGGAGCTCAGGTACGGCGGCCGGCTCGCGGTGACGCTCCCCGCCTCCGGCCAGTACGTCGACCCGGGGGACGCCGCGACCTTCCCCGCCCTCTACGAGGTGCAGTCGATGACGGACATCCAGTCCTGCGACCAGAGCTCGTGCGGGTTCACCGCGACGTTGATCAACACCACCGGCAGCGAGCTCGGTCAGGTGACGGCGACGCTCGCGCTCTACCAGGACGCGCAGCTGACCCAGCTCCTCGGCTCGTGCTCCGCGCCGGTGGCGCAGGTGGCCACGGGCCAGACGACGAACGTGAGCTGCCGCATCACCGCCCAGACCTATCGGTCCTTCGATGCGTCGCTGACCCAGTCCGCCGCCGTGTACCGACACGTGACCATCCAGAACCCGCCCTACAGCTGAGGCTTGGCGACGCGATAGGTCACGTGGGTCGCGTAGCGCGATGAGTGGACGCCCACGATCTCCAGGTCGAGGTCCCGCTCGAAGCCCGTGAAAAGGGCCTTTCCCCGGCCCAGGATGACGGGGGCGGTCGAGATCGAGAGCTCCTCCACGAAACCGCCGGCCAGGGCCTGGCGGATCAGGTCGGCGCCGCCCACGAACCCGATGTCACGGTCCCCGGCCAGCTCGCGCGCGAGCGCGACCGCGGTGTCGAGGTCGCCCACGAACCGGAATCCGGTGTCCGGCGGGGGGGCGTCCTGGGTCCGGTGCGTCAGCACCAGCAGCGCGGAGCCGAACGGGTTCGTCCCGCCCCAGGCGCCGGCGGCTTCGTACATGCCGCGCCCGCAGATGCCGGCCCCCAGGTTCGAGACCATCCCCTCATAGAACGCCCGGTCCTCCCCTGACATCCCTCCCATCTCCCGGTGCCCGGCATACGTCCAGGGACCTCCGAACACCCAGTGGTGAAGCCGCTCACCACCGATCCCAAGGCCCTGTCCCGGCCGGTCATCGGGACCGGTGATGTAGCCGTCGACCGACATCGTGATGCTCGCGATCGCCTTGCCCATGACGAAACCCTCCAGTTGACGGTGGTCCTCCGACGAGGAGCTGCTCATCGAGCCCGTCGCTCGGGCGTGCCCGGAATCGACGGCGGCGGGTGGCCGGCGAATCGCCGCCGGGCCACCCTCAGGTCGGGGCGGCCTCCTGCGCCGCCCGCTCCACTCGAGCGCGGTAGGTCTCCCACCAGGCGTCGCCTCCGGGCGCCATGTTTCCCGCACCGGGCCGCAAGCCCACCGTGCTGTCGATCAGCTCTCGCACGATGTCAGCGTGGCCGGCGTGGCGGTCGGTCTCGGCGATCATGTGCACGAGCACGCGATGGAGCGTCACCTGGCGGCGGTCCTCCGGCCACCAGGGCACGCTTCCGACGGCGTCCAGCTGGAGGCGGTCGACGGTCGCGTCGGAATGAAGCCAGACCCGGCGGTAGAGGCCGGTGATCGCGTCCCGCGATTCCTCGGCGGTGGCCCACATGTCCGCGTTCGGCTCACCGTCTTCGTCGAACCAGGCGGGTGGGTCGGGAAACGGCCGTCCGAACGTTTCCCCCAGGTACCCGGCCTCGACCGCCGCCACATGCTTGACCAGCCCCAGCAGGTTGGTCGCGGTCGGCGTCAGCGGGCGCCGGACGTCGTACTCCGTCAGGCCGTCGAGCTTCCACAGCAGCGCCTCTCGCCCCAGCTGCAGATACCGCTTGAGATCCGATTTCGCGGCCGGCTCCAGCACGCTCACGGGTAGGTCCCGCGCGCCGCCCCCGCCGCGGCGATCCGGCGGACCGCGAGCGTGTACGCGGCGCGACGCAGGTCGAGCCCGCGGTCGGCAGCCAGCGCCTGCGTCCGCTGGTAGGCGCCCGCCAGCACCCCCCGCAGCCGCCGGTCGACCTCGGTCCGGTCCCAGAAGAACGCCTGCAGGTCCTGGACCCACTCGAAGTAGGAGACCACGACCCCGCCGGAGCCGGCCAGAACGTCCGGCACCACCGGGATCCCCCGCTCCTCGAGGATGCGGTCGGCCAGCTCGGTCAGGCCCGCGTTCGCAGCCTCGGTGACCAGGCTCGCCCGCACCTGGTCGGCGTTGCCGGAATGGATCTGGCTCTCGCGCGCCGCCGGGACCAGCACCGTGACGGGCAGAGCCAGCAGGTCCTGGTTGGTGATCGGCTCGGCACCCGCAAAGCCGGCCACCGTGCCCGCTTCGACGCGGTGCCGGGCGAGCGCCTCCAGCTCGAGCCCGCGCTCGTCGTAGATCCCTCCGGTGTGGTCGCTGACCGCCACCACCCGCAGTCCTGCCCGGGTCAGCAGGCGGGCGGTCGAGGCGCCCACCTGGCCGATGCCCTGGACGGCGACGGTCGGGGTCTCGGGGACGCTCGGCAGGTGGCGCAGCGCCTCCAGGGTGAGGTAGGTCACGCCGCGTCCGGCCGCGTCGGTCCTTCCTTCGGAGCCCCCCACGTCGGTCGGCTTGCCGGTCACGGTGGCCGTCACCGAGTGGCCTTCGTGCATCGACTTGGTGTCCATGATCCAGGCCATCACCCGCGCGTCGGTGCCGATGTCGGGCGCCGCGATGTCGCGCTCGGGACCGAGCAGGATCCCGATCTCGGTGGCGAACCGGCGGGTCAGGCGCTCCAGCTCGGCGGCGGTCAGGGTCTTGGGGTCGACCGCCACACCACCTTTCGCCCCCCCGAAGGGAATGTTCACGACCGCCGACTTCCAGGTCATCAGCATCGCCAGCGCACACATGGTGTCCAGCGTCACGTCGGGCGAGTAGCGGATCCCGCCCTTCGCCGGACCCAGCGCGATGTTGTGGTGGATCCGGTAGCCGGTGAACACCTCGATCCGGGGGCCGTCCTCGTCGCCATCGCGGCGCACCGGAAAGTGGACGGTCAGCTCGCGCTTGGTCTCGCGCAGCACCATCCGCGCGCGGTCGGGAAGCTCGAGACGTGCGGCCACCTCATCGATGCGGTGCCGGGCATCGTCCAGGAGCGACCCGCTCTCCACCGGCGTCGACACCCTCACCACCTCATCTTTCGTGCCCGGCGTAGACCGGGCGGTCCTGACCCGCCCGTCCGCCCGGGGAAACCGGTAGACCCAGCGCTCCCGTGTGTTCGCCGGTGCGAAACCCCGTTAAGCCTAGTCCGGTCGCCGCCCGTTGGAAGCCCGCCTCGACTCCAGGTCCGCCTGCAGCTCGGCCTGGACGTTCGCCACCCGCCGCTCGAGCTCCTCGATGCGCCGGCGGAGCTGCGACAGGTCCCCGCGGCTGGTGAAGTTGAAGCTCTCGAAGGCGCGACCAACCGCCGTCTCCACGACCTCCACCATGTCCTCCACCTCGGCCCGCCGGCGGCTCAGCTCCGCGGCCAGCTCACCGCTCCTGCTGAGCCGGTCCTGCACCGCGGCCGCGAACTCGGTGCTGCGCCGGCCCACCTCGTCGCCCAATTCCGCCGCGGGGCCGACCAGGGTCCGCCGCAGGTAATCGAGCAGCGTCTCACGGCGCACCTCGGCGGCCTCGGCCTGTTCCGGCGTGCTCGCGATGGCGGTCGTCTTCTCGTGGCTGGCCACGATCTGCGACAGCACCAGGGCCGTGATATCGGTCCCGGTCTCGTGCTCGACCACCCGCACGTCATGGCCTGAGCAGACCAGCTCCCAGATCCCGTTCAGGGTGATGTAGCGGCTGGTGCTAGTGTCGTACAGCTTGCGGTTCGCGTACTTGCGGATCAGGTGGGGAGAGGTCGCGCTCATGACGCCGATTGTAACGCGTCGCGTTATGCTGGCAGCACCATGAACGACAAACCCCCGAACCCGGGCCAGAAGCGCCCGCCCTCGCTCATCGACCAGGCGCTGCACGCCGCGGATGCGCTGGTCAGCGAGGTGCAGCAGCGGATGCCGCCCGAGCTCGTGAGCCAGCTCCGGGCGGGACAGCGACAGATCGATCAGCGGATATCCAGGCTCCAGACGCAGCTTGGCAGGAGCGCCACCAGGGCCGAGGTGGACCGGCTGGCCCGCCGGATCGACGAGCTGGCGGCTCAGTTCGACCAGCTGGCCCGCGCGGTCGGCAGCCGTGCGTCGAGCCGGCCACCTCGGCGCGATGCGCCCCGGAAGGGCGGCGCCCGACCATCGAGCGCGGACACTCCCGGACATTCCAGAGGGCCGCGCGCATCGAGTCCGCCCGCCGACAAGGCCCCGCGCCGGTCGACGCGGACCTCGAAGCGGCCGGAGGAGAGCGACGGGGGCGCCAAACCCCGCCGCCCACCCAGGACCCGGACGCACAAGCCCCCGGAATCCGCCGACGGCTGAGCCGGAGGGCCCTTCGCAGCCGGCCGCGGCCCCTGGGGATTCGGCCCTAGGATGGCTGGATGGTCGTCGATCTCCGCTCTGACACCCTCACCATGCCGAGCCCCCAGATGCGGGAGGTGATGGCGAAGGCACCGGTCGGCGACGACGTGTACGGGGAGGACCCGTCGATCCACGCGCTGGAGGAGCGGGCCGCCGAGCTGACCGGCAAGGAGGCGGCGGTGTTCGTCGCCTCGGGGACGATGGGCAACCTCCTTGGCGTGCTCGCCCTCGCCCGCTCGGGGCAGGAGATCATCGCCGACGCCGACTCACACATCTTTCTCGCGGAAGGCGGTGGCGCCGCGGCGCTGGGCGGGATTCAGATCCGGCCCCTGACGAGCGAGGCGGGGGTGATGGCGGCGAGCGAGGTGGAGGCCGCGATCCGGCCCACCGACGACTATCACCAGCCGCTGACGCGCGCGATCTGCGTGGAGAACACGCACAACCACGCGGGTGGCGTCTGCTGGCCGCTCGAAGACCTTCAGGCGCTGCGGGACGTGGCCGATCGCCATCACCTGTCGATTCACCTCGACGGGGCGCGGCTCTTCAACGCCGCCACCGCCCTCGGCGTCCCGGCCACGGCGATCACCCGGTATAGCGACACCGTCACGTTCTGTGTCTCCAAAGGTCTGGCGGCCCCGGTCGGCAGCGTGCTGTGTGGGACCGCCGAGGCGATCGACACCGCCCGCCGGTGGCGGAAGATGGTCGGCGGCGGCTGGCGGGAGGCGGGTGCGCTGGCCGCCGCCGGCTCGTTCGCTCTCGAACACAACATGGACCGTCTGGCCGACGACCACCGCAACGCGCGCACGCTCGCGGAAGGCCTGGCCGAGATGCCGGGCGTGGAGGTCGACCTCGAGCGGGTGCAGACCAACCTGGTGTTCCTCGAACTGACCCGACGACCGGCGGCCGCCTTCCTCGAGGCGTGCGCCAAAGATGGTGTGCTGGGGGGAGGCGGCGGCCGGCGCGTGCGCTTCGTCACCCACTTCGGGATCGACGCGGCGGACATCCAGCACACGCTCCGGGTCTGTGCGGCGGCGCTCGACGGCGCGTAGGCGCCGAAAGGTCAGAGTGTCCGCACTGCGACCCTACACCGGCCGCTTCAGTGTCCGACTGTGGACACTCTGAGGCCCCGAAGGAGGTCCCTCAGCAGCGCCGGATCGATGTTGCCGCCGGTGACCAGCGCCACCGTCGGCCGCTCGTCGTCGACCTGATCCAGCGCCGCGTAGGCCAGCGCCCCGGCGCCTTCGGCGGCCACCTTGCCGCGCTGCGCGAGCTCCGGGATCGCGGCCTGCAGCCGTTCCTCGGGCACCACCAGCCAGCGGTCGACCGCGTCACGGAGGCGGTCGAGCATGACCTGGTTGCAGGGGGCGGCCACACCGTCGGCGATCGTGTGCGGAGTCATCGAGACCGGTCCACCGCGGCGGAGCGCCTCCTCCCACATCGGGTAGCCCCCGGTGATCACGCCCACCACCTCGATCTCCGGCCGCACGCCGTGGAGCGCGGCGGCGACGCCCGTGATCAGCCCGCCACCGCCCACCGGGACCAGCACGCGCTCCACCCCGGGCACCTGCTCCAGAACCTCCAGCGCCAGCCCGCCGTGGCCGGCCGCCAGCTCGGTGTCCAGGTGCGGGTGGAGCATCGCCTGCGGAGACCGCTCCCAGCCCGCCTCCGCCATCCAGCGGAACAGCGAGTCGCGGTCCATCGGCTCGCGTCGCGCGCCCCAGCGCTCCACAGCCTCGACCTTGGGCGGCGGCGCGGTGTCGAACATCACGACCGTGCAGGGCACCCCCAGCAGGTGTGCGACGTAAGAGCAGGCGGCCGCCGCGTTCCCGGCCGAGACGGTGAGCAGCCCGGCGCGGCGCCGTTCCTCGGGCAGAGCCAGGGCGGCCGCCACGTACCCCCGCACCTTGAAGCTCCCCGTGGGCTGGAGGTTGTCCAGCTTGAGCCAGCGGTTGGACGCGCCCTCCAGAGGGACCACAGGGGTCCTGCGCACGAAAGGACGCGCACGCTCGGCAGCCGTCCGGACCCGTTCCAGCGTGAGCGGGGCGGTGGTGATCACGTAAGGAGCCTAGACCCAACCTTGACAGCGCTCCAGGCCCGTCCAGACGGGGGTCTAACGTTGCCGCATGATCGCAGTCATCACCGGCGGCGGGACGGGTATCGGCAGGGCGGTGGCGGTGGCCCTGACGCGGGACGGCTGGAGCGTGGTGCTCGCCGGACGCCGTGAGGCTCCGCTCCGCGACGCCGCCGAGGCGCTCGAACGAGATGGCGGAACCGCACTCGTGGTGCCCACCGACGTGTCCGATCCGGCGCAGGTGGACCGCCTCTTCGACGCGGCGGTGGAGCGGTTCGGCCGCGTCGACCTGCTCTTCAACAACGCCGGCATCGGCGGGCCGCCGGTCACCCTCGACGAGACCTCGCCAGAGGACATGCGCCGGGTCGTCGACACCAACCTGATGGGCAGCCTGCTCTGCACCGCGGCCGCCATGCGCGTGATGCGGCGCCAGAACCCCCAGGGCGGACGGATCATCAACAACGGGTCGATCTCAGCCACCACGCCACGCCCGTGCTCGACCCTCTACACGGCGACCAAACACGCGATCTCAGGGCTCACCAAGTCGACCTCGCTCGACGGTCGCGCGTTCAACATCGCCTGCGGGCAGATCGATATCGGCAACGCCAAGACCGAGATGACCTCAAGAATGGAGCAGGGTATGCCACAGGCCGACGGATCGGTCCGGCCCGAGCCGACGATGGCCGCCGACGACGTGGGTCGCGCGGTGCGCTACATGGCATCGCTGCCCCTGGGGTCCAACGTCCTGACCATCACCGTGATGGCGAATGCGATGCCCTTCGTCGGACGCGGGTAGGCGGCTGGGCCCGGAGCCAACAGCAGGCCCCGTGGCGCGTCTTCCTGGTATGAGCACGATGCACGGCGAGTACTACCGGGAGCTGTTCCGCCTGGAGCACGAGCAACGGTTGCGGGCGGCCCAGATGGGCCGGCTGGCGGCTTCGGCACGCGCCTCCACCCCGCTGCGGCGGCGGTGCGGCGACGCGCTGATCCGGTTCGGGCTGCTGGTGAGGGGGCCCGTCGCCCTGCCTGTGCAGATGGTCGTCACCGCACACGGGGGAGGGATCGCCCGATGAGTGAGAACATCACGCCCACCGAGCCGGGACCGGGAGGTGTCATCCGGAACGTCGCGCTCCTCGACCTGACCGCCAGCACGCGGCCCGAGGAGCTGGCCCACATCCGCCGGATCGAGGACGTGGCGGTGATCCTCGTCCGCGAGTCCGCGGCGCCGGCCCTGACGCGCGTCGACCTGGTCGACGTCGCGAGCGTGGTCCAGATCCCGGAGCACGGCGCCGCCCGTGTCCATACCGGCACCGTCGTCTTGAGTGGCGAGGCCTTTGCCGACGAGAACGCCAAGGAGGACGTCCTGGTGGTCACCGGCACCTTGGTCGCGACCACGCCCGTGCACAAGGTCGCCCTCGCCGGCGTCATCGTCACCGGCATCGTGCTGGCGCCGGAGGGAAGCGACGCGCTCGGCACCGCCCTGACCCGCCTCACCGGGTCCTTCGCCACCTTCCCGTATCGCGAGGGACAGCACATCGACCAGCGTTCAGGCAACGTGGCGGTGCACGGCGCCACGCTCGCCAACCGGCAGGGAACGCCGGACGACGTCCTGCTCGTCAGCGGCAGCCTGACCGTCGAGGGGGAGGTCGGCGAGGTGGGGTACAGCCGGATCGTGGTCGCCGGCCCCCTGATCGCACCCCGCTCGGCGCAGGACGTCCTGGAGCCGCACGTGAACGCACAGTCGGCGGTCTGGTACACCGGACGGCCCAAGGTGTTCACGGGCCCCCAGACGATCAGCCGCACCTTCTTTCAGCTGGCGGAGGAACCGCTGACACTGGTCTTCGCGGGACCCGTGCGCATCGACGCGGATGTCAGCCTGGACGACGTGCGCGACAAGGTCGCAGGGGTCTACGTGATCGGCCCGCTCGAGGCCCCGAAAGATGTGCTGGCGCTGTTCCAGATTCGGGGCGAGATCCTGGGCCCGGTGAAGGCCACCGAAGCCTGACGTGTGCCCACGCCCAGAGACGCGTTCGACGCCCTCTACGAGCGGCACCTGCAAGCTGGTCCACGCCTTCGTCCTGGCGCGCACGCGCGACCGCGACCTGGCGGCCGACCTGGTCCAGGAGACCTTTCTCCGGGCGTGGCGGAACATCGGTGAGGTGGGCGGCCTGGAGGCCGGCCGGCAGCGAGCGTGGCTGGTGGCGGTGGCCCGCAACCTGGTGATCGACCGCAGCCGGCGCGCGCGCACGGAGCTCGCCGCGATGGACCGGGCCGGCCGCCTGCCCGAGGCCGCCGCCCCGGCGGACCCCGCCGACCAGGCCCAGGTCGCGCGCGACGTGGCGGCGGTCGACCGGGCGATCACCGCCCTCCCCGAGGACGACCGAGAGCTGCTCTCGCTGCAGGTCATCGGAGGGCTGACCAGCGCCCAGATCGGCAAGCTGATGGGGGAGCCTGCGGGGACCGTGCGCTACCGGTTGAGCCAGGTTCGCGGGCGCCTTCGAGGCGCGCTGGAGGAGGCAAGGTGATGGAGGATCGTCTGGAGCGGGCCCTCGGCGGCTGGGCTGCCGCGAACCGCATGGAGAGCCGGGCGGCGGAGCGGATCCGAACGGCGATCCTGCTCACCCCGCGCGTGGATGCGCTCTGGTGGGATCAATTCAACCAGCAGATGGCGCGGTTTGCCGGCGGCGCGACCAGGGTGCGCGCGCGTGAACCCGTTGCCCTCGGGGGCGCCGACCGGGCTCGCGTGAGCTGGGGCGTCGCCGCTTGAGCCCGCTCAGTCGCTGTCGGGGCGTCGAGGGCAAAGGGCTGGTGAGCTCGGGCGGCGCGGGCGAGCGACTGGTAGGCGGGCGCGGTCGGGTCGCGCGCCGCGATCTGCACCTAACCAGACGCCGCAGCGGCGACGTGGAGGTCGCTGGTGATCGAGAGAGGAAGGTGGCGATGGCCGGCACCAGCGTGCCGAACTCCGTCGCGAGGTCGGCGACGATCACCGAGCTCGTCTACCCGGCCTCCAGCGAGTGCTCCGCGAAGACACGGCGCGCCGCCTCGATCAGCTGTGGCCCGCCCCGTTCGTCGAGCGCGAAGATCCGGAACAGCGCCATCCGAACCGGGAGCCGCCGGAAGAGCTCCAACACCCCGGACTGCTGGTAGCTGTCCTCCAGGGGGTCGTAGAACAGGATGTCCCGATCCTCCATCACCGGGTTGAAGGCGCGCGACTCCTGGGATGCGACGTCCACCTCGAAGGAGAGCTGTCGCAGGTCTGGCGGGAGGAAGCGGCGAATGCGGGCGGCGAAATCCTCCCGGCTCAGGGTGAGCGCTCCCCGGGGGACCCCGCCCGACTCGAAGTACCCGGAATAGACCAGCTTCCACTTCAGCTGCCTGGCCACCAACCGCGCCCAGGCCTCACCCAGGCGACGCTGCTCGGGATCGCCTTCCCCGCGTGCCCATCCGTCCACCACCGACATCAGGTACCACTCGTTGAGCCGGTGAAACTCCGACAGGTGCTCCAGCGGGTTGCCCCCCAGCAGGCGGTCCACGGTCGGGCCGAAGATCTCGCGGAGCTGGAGGTCGATCCGCCGCACGGTGCGGTGGTAGTAGACCTGGTTGTACAGGTAGAGGCGCGCGGTCAGGAACATGAACAGCGCCTCCGCCCCGTGCAGGTGGAGCGTCAACCCGTGCTCCGAGATGAACGAGTAGTGGATGATCCGCTCCACGTCGACCGCCCCCGCCTGAACCCCGCAGGTGAACGCGTCGCGAGGGACGTAGTCCATGTTGTCGACGCTGAACGGCCCGATCAGGGTCGGCTTGAGCGCGGCCAGCCACCCGGGTGGGGTGAACCGCTCCAGGTCGGCGGCTGAGATCAGGTAGGCGATCCAACGGGGGTCGATCTCTTCGCCGGGCTCGAAGTCGGCGTCCGGGCCGGCCCGCAGCCCGCGCAGCTCGTCTCCGATCTCGTTCAGGATCAGCGAGCGCCCGATCGCCTCGTGGTCGAGCGAGAACCGGTCGAGGTAATTCTCGTCGAAGAAGTGACCGAAGGGTCCGTGGCCGATGTCGTGCAGGAGCGCCGCCATCCGCAGGGTCTCGGTGACCAGGGCCGCCGACGGCACGCGGTGGTGCTCGGCCAGGCTCGGATAGAGATGGTGGCCCCACTCGCCGGCCAGGTGCATGGCGCCCAGCGAATGCTGGAACCGGGAGTGTTCCGCGGTCGCGAACACCCACCAGGCGCTCTGCAGCTGGTGAATGCGTCGCAGCCTCTGGAGCCAGCGGCCGTCGATGATGTGCTGCTCGGCCACGTGCCCCGGCACCCCGCCGGCCTTCGTCGCGCGGACGTAGCGGTAGAGCGGGTCGGCGGAGAGGTTGACCCGACGGTATTCGGCCGCGCCGTCCGGCATGAGCCGATTGTCCAGCGGCCGGCTCAGCCGGCCGAGTTGGCGCCGGACCCGCTTCCGGCCGCCACCGGTGCCGGGCTCGGCTCCGGTTTCGTGTCTGCTTCCGGCTCCGGGTAGGGCGGGAAGCGCCGGCCGGCGCCGCCCTCCACCAGGCCGCCGTACCCCATCCGGTGGAAGTCCTCCTCGCGTGCCTCTCCGTAGGCGAAGACGTACGGCAGCAGCAGGTCGAGCGAGGTGCTGCGGCCGAAGCCGGCGCACGAGGCGACGCCGAGGACGGTGGCATCCCGGACGTGGCCGAGCCAGGTCATGCTGCCGGGGTGGGCCGGCATCCCCTGGCGGAGCACGATGCCGCCGACCGCCTCCAGCTCGGAGTAGGCGGCGTCGAGCGGGTCGATGGAGGACGCACCCGCGAAGAGCACCAGCTGCGCCCGCTCGTCCAGGGCCTGCTCATAGGCGGCCCGGACGGCGGCGTTGCTGCGTTCGATCTGAGACACCGGCAGGATCTCGGCCCCGTACCAGCCCAGCTTCTCCGAGACCTTGTGCTCGAAGATCTCCCGCGCGCGCGGCTTCAGCCTCTCGGTGACCACGACCTTGGTACGGAGGGGACGGAACGGGTCCACGCGAACGACCGGCGCCAGCTCCCGGGCGATCCGCTCCGCGTGCTCGACCAGCGTCTCGCGCACCGCCACCGGCGTCACCTTGGCGCCCGCCACCTCCTCCCCCTCGTCCACCGCCTGGCCGTCGAAGAGGGTGAAGATGCCGACCGCCGGCAGCAGGTTGAGTCGATCCACGGCGTCCCGGCTGATCCGTGCGAGGCCGCGCCGGGTGGCGACCAGGCGGATCTGGCTCTGCTCCGGCTCTCCCCGCCGGGTCCCGGGCCCGGCGATCGCGTCCCCCAGCCGGCGCGCGGCGTCATCCTCATGGACGTCGCCCGGCTCGAGCTCCAGCACGTGCAGCTCGGAGAGGTCGAGGCGCTTCAGCGAGTCGGCCTGCTCGGGCGAGATGACGAGGCCTTTCCGCAGCCGGTGGCCGACGTCGTGGGTTAGCACGCGCCCGACCGTGGTCTGGCGCGTGATGTCGGTGCCGCGAAGGCGGTGGACACGCATCGCTCAGCGGGCCATGGAAACGCCCTCCACCTCTTCGCAGGTGTCCTCTTCGGGCGTGAAGATGCGGCGGCGCTGACGCTTGAGATCGGCGCCGAGGACATGAATCGAAAGGCCCTGGTCGGGGTTCACCACCTCGATGCGGTGGATGTCGTGCGGGGGCAGCAGCTCGTAGACCGCGCCCGGCGTCAGCACCTCGTCGCTGCGCAGCTCGACGTGACAGCTGCCCGGGACCGACCCGTCGTCGCGCCGCCAGTAGCGGGTGGTGCGCTGCCGGCCGGACGCGACGCCGATCAAACCCCAGGTGACGTGGTCGTGGACCGGCGTCGGGCGTCCCTTTCGGAACAGCACGCCGTAGATCTGCAGGGACCCGTCCTGGTTCTGGTAGTAGCGATACCCGGGGCGTCCGTCGACGGTGGTCAAGAACTCGTCGTCGGTCCATCCGGGGCCTCGCAGCGCTCGCTCGAGCAGCGGCTTCAGGCGGTCCACGACCTGCTCCCGGTCCTCGACCGCGTCGGGGCCCTCGCGAACATTCCGGGCATCGGCGACGAACTCCCGGACTCCGTAGACGGTGTCGGTCATGGTGGTGGTTGCCTCCCTCACACCCGTGCCTCGCGGTAGGTCTGCTCCAGCCGCGCGGCGGCGGGATGCCCGGCGGTGTGAAGATCGTGGATCGCGCGCTCGAGGTCGTACGGCACCCGCCGGGTGGAGGGCGCGCCGTCCTCGATCAGCAGATAAGAGGCTCGGGGGTCTCCGTCGAAGGGGAGGCCCACGCTGCCGGTGTTGGCCACCGTGAGCTGGTCGTCGAGCCCACGCACGAAGGGGATGTGGATGTGGCAATAGACGGCCAGCCGCACCCCCAGCGGCCCGTACGTGCTCCGCAGCTCCTGGTCGGACGCGTCGGCGCGCACCACCGTCCAGAGATCGCCGGGCACCGCGTGGACCAGTGCCACCGCCTCGCCGTCGCGCCACTCCAGAGGCTGGGCTCGGAGCCAGGCCAGGTCCTCTTCGGCGAGGCGATCTCTGGTCCAGTCCGCGATCGGGGCCATGGCGGGCGGGACGGGATGGCTCTCCCGGTCCCAGATCGCCTGGTCCGTGTTCCCCCGGATTCCGGCCCAGCCGCGGTCGCGAACCGCCGCCAGGCATTCCGCCGGACGGGGCCCGTTGACCACCAGGTCGCCACCCTGCACGACGCGGTCCGGCGCCACCCGGTCCAGATCGGCGAGCACGGCGTCCAGGGCGGCCAGGTTGCCGTGGATGTCGGAGACGATCGCGAGCTTCATCCCACCCTCAACTCTACGGGCGCGGATGGGGCGCTCCGGGAGCCTTAACGGGCGGCTCGCCCGTCCGGCCTCAACCGGTCTGGGCCGCGCTCTGGCGATGGATCCGCCCAGCCCAGGGGTGAGGGCCGGTAGTCACCGCCGGCGTCGCGCCGGAGTGCCGTCCAGCGGTGATGCCGCGACGCCGTTCCGCTCGGCGGCACGACCTCGCCCACCTCCAGCCAATCCGGCGCGCGCAGGCGGGCCGCCTCGATCGCCTCGGCGCGACTCGAGAAGCTCTGAGAGGGATCGCCCGAACCCGGAGTCTCGAGCCACCAGACGGTGGTGCCGTCGCAGCCTGGGACCGGGCGTTCTACGACGCGGACGAACACGTTGAGGACGGTACGGCCGGGCTGCCGGACCTTGCAAAGGCGCTGCTCACTCGTCGCGCGAGTTGACCATCGCGTCGGCGGCGGTCAGAAAGTAGTTCCACAACGTCTGGTCGACACGGCCCGGCAGCCCCTCCTCGTCGAGCGCCTGCCGCATCGCGGTCAGCCAGTGCTCCTTGGCGGTCGGCGTGACGCGGAACGGCATGTGGCGCATGCGCAGGCGCGGGTGGCCACGGAGCTGCGAGTAGGTGGTGGGTCCACCCCAGTACTGGATCAGGAACAGTCGCAGGCGCTTCTCCGGGGAGGTCAGGTCCTTCTGCGGATAGATCGAGCGCAGCACGGGGTCGTCGGCGACCCCCTGGTAGAAGCGGTGGACGATGCGGGTCAGCGCCGGCTCGCCGCCGATCGCCTCGTACATCGTGATCTGCTCCGGATTCGGCACCCGTCCATCTTCGGCCAACCCAAAGAGGCGGTTCAGGTTAGGTTCATCCCGGCGTGGGAATATGTGGAGTGAGATGAGCTACCAGTTCGGTGGGCCGCAGGGTCCGCAGGGGCCGTATCCCCCGGCCGGCGGTCCGCAACCCTATGCGACACCGGCGATCGGAGGTTCCACGCTGAGCGCCGTCTTCGGTCTGCTCGGTCTGAGCGCGCTGTTCACCGCAGGTGGGGCGCTGGTCTCGACCTATCTGGGTGGAGCGGGGTATCTGATCGGCCTGATCGGGATGTTCGTGACCCTGATCGCACTCCAATTTCTCCGTGAGCGCACGCCGATCAACCTGATCCTGATGTTCGCCTTCGCGACGCTGGTCGGCTTCATGCTGGGTGCGATCCTGGAGGCCTACATTGCCGCCGGCCTCGGGAATCTGGTGCTGAGCGCGGCGGCTGCGACCGGGGCCGTGAGCGTCGTCGCCGGCTTCGTCGGGTACACGACGAAGCGCAACCTGACGCGGCTCGGCGGCGCCCTGTTCCTCGCGCTGCTGGCACTGCTGATTGCGATCGTGATCGGGTTCTTCGTCCACCTCGCGGCGCTGCAGCTGGTGATCTCCGCGGCGGGCGCGGCGATCTTCACCCTCTTCCTGGCCGTCGACCTGAACCGCGTGGCCCGCACCGAGGCTCCCTCGCAGGGCACGGTGATCATGCTCGCGGTGTCGGTCTACCTCGACATCCTGAATCTGTTCCTGTTCCTGCTCTCGCTGCTCGGCATGACGAGCGGGGCCGGAAGCCGGCGCTGATTCACCTCGGACGCGAGGGCCGTTGATCCACAGTTGTAGGTAGGGCGATTGGTGCACCAACACCCGCCTTTCCCTCGCTGGAGTGGGCGATTGGTGCACCAACCACCCCCTCACGCGAGGCCCCGTCGGGGGCACCCGGCGCTGAGCACGCAGATCTCGCAGCGCGGAGCTCGCGCCCGGCAGACGCGCCGGCCGTGTGCCACCAGCGCGAGGTGGAGGGGGTAGCGGATCTCCTCCGGCACGCGTTCCTCGAGGTGCTCCTGCGCCCGCGCCGGGCTGACCCGGGCTGGAATCCACCCGAGCCGGCCCGCGACGCGATGCACGTGGGTGTCGACCGGGAACGCGGGGCGGCCCATCGAAAAGAGGAGGACGCAGGCGGCGGTCTTGGGCCCGACGCCGGGGAGCGAGGTGAGGTACTCGCGGACCGCCCCGTCGTCGAGGGTCTGGAGCCGCGAGAGATCGGTCGTCCCCTCCCGAGCCTTGACGGTGGCCAGGATGGCGCGAATGCGGGGGGCTTTCTGGTCCGCCATCCCTCCCGACCGGATGGCGTCCGCGACCGCTTCGTCGGTCGCCGCAGCGGCCGCCTCCCAGGTCCCGTACCGACCCCGGAGGCTGGCGAAGGCCCGCTCGGAGTTGAGGTCGGAGGTGTGCTGCGAGAGCACGGTCGCGATCAGCTCGTCGAGGATCGGAACCGGCGACCGGGAACGGACCGGGCCCTGGTCCCGCCGCAACCGGCCCAGCACGCGGTGAAAGTCCCCGGAGGCAGGCCCGGCGTCGGCGACCACCGGCGGATCGTACCTCCGGCTCGAGCCCGACTTGCGCGGCCCCGAACGTCTGTTTACACTGGGGCTTGCGTACGAACACTCGTTCGGGTACCGTCCACCTCAACGTCATGCTCGACCTGCCCGCTTGCGATCGCACCCACGAACCCTCGGGAATTCCGCCGCTCGACGTGTCGACGCTGCGCGGCGACGTCACCCTCGACCACTACCTCCCGGCCCGCCCGGCGCAGACCCGAGCCCTTCCCGACGACCTGGCGCCCCCGCTGGTCGCCGCGCTCGCCGGCCGCGGCATTCAGCGGCTCTACACGCACCAGGCGGAGGCCTACCGGCTGGCCCGCGCCCGTCAGAACGTGGTCATCGTCACCCCCACCGCCAGCGGGAAGACCCTCTGCTACAACCTCCCCGTCCTTCAGCAGCTCCTCGAGCAGCCGACCAGCCGGGCGCTCTACCTCTTCCCGACCAAGGCGCTCGCGCAGGACCAGCTGAAGGAGCTCGGGCTCTTGACCGGGGCGCTCCCGATCAACGTCAAGGTCGACGTCTACGACGGAGACACCCCGCCGGGGCGCCGCACCCTGATCCGCGACGGCGGGCACATCGTGCTCACCAACCCGGACATGCTCCACACCGGTGTCCTCCCCCACCACACGAAATGGCGCCGCCTGTTCTCCAGCCTTCAGTACGTCGTCATCGACGAGCTGCACACCTACCGTGGGCTCTTCGGCAGCCAGGTCGCGAACGTCGTCCGCCGTCTCCGCCGCATCTGCGCGTTCTACGGCTCCGACCCCACCTTCATCTGCACGTCGGCCACCATCGCCAACCCGGCTGAGCTCGCCGAGCGCCTCCTGGAGCGCGACCACGTCGACCTCGTCGACCGCTCCGGCGCGCCCCAGGGCGAGCGCCGGCTGGTCTTCTACAACCCGCCGCTGATCGACCGCGACCTGGGCGTGCGCCGCTCGTCGCTGCTGGAAGCTCGCCGCATCGCCGCGCCCTGGATCCGGAAGGAGATCCAGACCATCGTCTTCTGCCGCAGCCGTCTCCAGGTGGAGGTGATGCTGAACTACCTCCAGGAGGACCTCCACCCCCGGCTCGACGCGCGTCGCCGGGTCCGCGGGTACCGCTCCGGCTACCTCCCGCTACGGCGCCGGGAGATCGAGGCCGGCCTGCGCTCGCGCGAGGTCTGGGGGGTGGTATCCACCAACGCGCTCGAGCTCGGCATCGACGTCGGGTCGCTGCAGACGGCGGTCATGGTCGGCTATCCCGGGAGCATCGCCTCCACCTGGCAGCAGCTGGGGCGAGCCGGGCGCCGGTCGGGCTCGGTGGCCGTGTTCGTGGCCTCCAACTCGCCCCTCGACCAGTTCATCGTCCGTCATCCCGGCTACTTCCTCGGCGCGAGCCCGGAGTCCGGCCTGGTCGATCCCGACAACCTGCTGGTCCTGGCCGGTCACCTGCAGGCGGGCCTGTTCGAGCTTCCTTTCGAGCCCGACGAGCCGTTCGGGTCGGCGGACGTGACCGACCTGCTGACGATGTTCGAAGAGGACGGCGTCTCGAGCCGCTCGGAGGGCCGCTGGTTCTGGTCGAGCGATGCGTTCCCCGCCGATGGGATCGCGCTGCGCCGCCTCAACGCCGACAACGTGGTCATCGTCGACACCTCCGGGCCCCGGCCAGAGGTGATCGGCGAGACCGACCAGTTCTCGGCGCCGGTCTATCTGCACGAGCAGGCGATCTACCTCCAGGACGGGGCGCAGTATCACGTCGACCACCTCGACTGGGACCAGAAGAAGGCCTACGTCCGACCGGTCGACGTCGACTACTACACAGACGCCGACCTCGCCGTGAACGTGCAGGTCCTGGACACGTTCGCCCGGCAGGCGCTGCCCCGCCTCGACCGCGCGCACGGGGAGGTCAAGATCACCACCCGGGCCAGCGTCTTCAAGAAAGTCCGGTTTCACACCCACGAAAACCTGGGCTCCGGGCCGATCAGCCTTCCCGAGCAGACGCTCCACACGACGGCTTACTGGACCTCGCTCGACCCCGACCTCTGGGCCGCGCTCGGCCGCGAAGAGCTGGAGGCGGGCCTGCAGGGGATGGCCCACGCCCTGCGCGCGGTCGGCAGCCTGCACCTGATGTGCGATCCTCACGACCTGGGCGCCCTCGGCGAGGTGCGCTCGCCCGCCACGCAGCGCCCGACCGTCACCGTCTTCGAGGTTTACCCGGGTGGCGTCGGCTACGCCCCTCGACTCTTCGAGCTCCATCGCCGGCTGCTCGCCGACGCTCGGTCCCTGGTCGCCGAGTGCCAGTGCGCCGATGGCTGCCCGTCCTGCATCGGCCCCAGCCCCGTCGATGGAGCCAAGTCAACATGCCTGCTGCTGCTCTCCGCGAGCGTCTCGCCAGTCTGAAGGGCGCGGGGCGCCCGGCTCCGCCCCGCCCGCGCCCGGAGCGGCGCGCGCCCGCCGGGTTCGAGGCCGTTCAGACACCGCACGGGGTGGCGTGGTGCCTCGCCGACGTGATCCCCTTCGGGCGCGTCCCGGGGTCGCCCCCGCCCCTGGCCCACTGCTACTTCGACACCGAGACCACCGGGCTGGCGGGCGGGACCGGCACCCAGGTATTCGCCGCCGCCCTTTGCATTCCCCAGGAGTCGGGCCTGGAGGTGGAGCAGCTGTTCCTGGTCGAGCCGGCCGGGGAAGCCGCGTTTCTCTGGCTGCTGCAGCGCGAGCTGGGCCGGGCACCGCGGCTGGCCACCTACAACGGAGCCGCCTTCGACCTGCCGCTGGTGCGCACCCGGTGGGTACTGGCCCGGATGCAGGGCGAGTTCGAGCACCCGCTGCACCTGGACCTGCTGCACCTCACGCGGGCGCTGTTCAAGCAGCGGCTGGAGAGCTGCCGGCTGCAGGCGGTGGAGGCGCGTCTGCTTGGGTTCGAGCGAGAGGACGACCTCCCCGGGGCCCTGGTACCCGAAGCCTACTTCGCCTACCTGCGGCACGGGCGGAGTCCGTGGCTGGACGCTGCGCTGCGGCACAACCGGCAGGACGTGGTGACGCTGTTCTATCTCCACGCGCGGCTGCTTGAGCAGGTCGGAGGAAGGTCGCCGTCGATGACCGCGCCTGACTGGCTGGCGCTGGGCCGCCTGCTCTGGCGACAGGGCCGGCGGGCGGACGCCTGCCGTGCCCTGCGGCGGGCGGCGGAGTGGGGCGACGGCGCGGCAACCTCAACCGCGTCGCTGCTGCTGGCGCGCGAGCTCACGCGCCGGCGCTCGTTCGCGGCCGCCGACCTGCTGCTGCGTCGCGTGCACGCGCTGCGCCCCCACGACCCCGAGGTGACCGCCGCCCGGGCCCGTCTCCTGGAGTGGCGGCTCGACGACCTCGGGGAGGCGGCCCGGATCGTGTCCGCGACGCTGGCGCACCTGCCACCTCACGATCCCCTCCGGGCCGATCTCGCTCACCGCCTGGCACGCCTGCAGCGCCGTCTCGCCCGTCGCCAGGGGCCATCTGTCGACAGATGTACCGCCGCAGGGCCCGAAACCGGGCCATCTGTCGACAGATGGCCGGCGTTCCGCCTCCGTTAGAGGGGGGCCTCGGCCGCCGCGTCGGCCTGGTGCGGGGTGAGATCGCCGTTGGCCACCATCGCGTCCAGCACCTCCACCAAGCGCTGGTGGGCAAGGAGGGGATGCTCGATCGGGTCATAGGCGGAAGGCGCCTGAGGCAGACCGGCCAGCATCGCGTACTGCGTCAGCGTGAGGTCGTCGAGCGGGCGACCGAAGTAGACCCGGGCCGCCATCACCGCGCCGTACGTGTAGTGCCCGAGGTAGACCTCCGAGAAGTACGCCGCCAGGATCTCCTGCTTGGTGAGCACCCGGTTCAGCTTGAGCGCCATCACCGTGCCCCTCCAGTACTGGAGGAGCGATTTGTCGTTCTTCACGGGCAGGTACAGGTTCTCGACCAGCTGCTGGTCGATCGTCGCGCCTCCCTCGCAGAGGCAGCGATTCTGGACGTCGAACACGAAGGCGCGGGCGATTCCCCGGGGGCTCACCCCGGGTTCGTTTTGGAAGCCCGCGTCCTCGGTGTCGATGAGCGCGGTGGCGAGCGTTGCCGGGACCTGGCCTGCCTCCAGCGGAGTACCCCCGTGCTCACGTGCCACCTGCTGGGCTCTGGCCAGCGCCCCGTCCACCGGCGGGGTGGTGACCCAAGTCACCGCGACCAGCGAGGCCACCGCGAGCACGAGCACCACGACCCCGACGGCCATCGCCTGCAGCACACGCCGGACCCGGTGGCGTGGCCGCACCCGTGGCGGCTCTCCCTCCGCGGTTCCATCGGATGGCTTGGCTGGTGCTTCCGTGCCGACCTCCTACCAGAGAGAGAACCACCTGGAAGCCACACGTGGCGTGAACACGTTTGCTCAGCGGCAGGTGAACGCGCCCGGATCTCCCTGGACCGTGAAGCCGCCGGTGCGACCGATGACCGCCTCGACCGCGGCTCGTACGCGGCCCACGACGGCGCGCCAGGGGCACCCGGTTTCCTGCTCAAAGGATCACTGAGGCTTTCCACGTAATCGCTCACGATGGTCGGGTCCCGGATGCAGAAGGGTGGGTTCATCGCAGGCTCGGGGCGCTCCAGGGCCACCGACGAGAACGCGCTCTCGAGCAACTTCCTGCCGTTCTCCAACGAGAAGCGAGCGGCCGCGTCCTGCATCCGCCACGAGGGCACATCCTGACGTACTGCGTCTTCGATCAGGCGGTCGAGGGAACGAAGACCGTGGGCCGGCATCCTCAGGGCCGTTTCTGCACATTCCGCTCTTTCCGGGTCGGAGATAGCGACGGTTTCTGCAGAAACGACCTAATCCACGGCCCGCTATCGTGTCTCCGGCAAGCAGCGAGTAGCAGTGGCCGGTCCCGGCGGTGCGGGCAAGACCACCTTCGCCACCGCCCTGGCCGCCCGGACCGCCTGCCCCTGGTGCACCTCGACGAGCACTACTTCCGGCCGGGATGGGTCTCCACGCCGCGACCGGAGTGGCGCCGCTGGCAGGAAGAGCGATTTGCGGCCCCTTGCTGGATCGCCGACGGCTGCTACGACCACACGCTCGACGTCAGGCTCGCCCGCGCCGACACCGCGATCATTCTCGCGCCGCCCGCGTGGCGGTGCGTCTGGTCCGCGGTGTGGCGCTCGGTGCGCGACCGGGGCCGCGCCGTGCAGGCGCCCGGCTGCCCGGAGCGGATCCTCATCTTCGACCCCGAAATTCCTCCGCTGGATCCGCAGGTTCCGCAGGAACCGACAGAGCCTGGACGCGGCGATCGCCCGGCACGCCGCACACCTGACCGTCGTCGAACTGCACTCGCGCGCCGAGTTCGCCCGGTACCTCGACGGTGTCGCGGCCGGAACCGGTCCCCACGGGCAGTCCCGAGGAGCCAGTCCCTAGAATCCCGGGCGATGCGCATCGTGGTCACCGGCGGCGCCGGCTTCATCGGGTCCCACCTGGTCGACGCCCTCATCCAGCGCGGCGACGAGGTCCTCGTCGTCGACGACCTGTCCACCGGTGTCCGCGAGCAGGTCAACTCTCGGGCGACGTTCTGGCACCTCGACCTCCGGCACCCGGACATCACCGCCCGCCTGGTCGACTGGCGGCCGGAGGCGATCTGCCACCTGGCGGCGCAGATGAGCGTCTCGAGGTCGGTGCGTGAACCGCTCTTCGACGCCGGGGTCAACCTGATCGGCGCGCTGCACGTGCTCGAGGCCGCGCGCCAGGTGAAGGCGAGGCTCCTCTTCTCCTCCACCGGCGGAGCGCTCTACGGAGACGCCGACGTGCTTCCCACGCCTGAGACGGAGCCGGCCTGGCCGGTGTCGCCCTACGGCGTGGCCAAGCTGTCCTTTGAGCACTACCTGCATTGCTACCGGGTCGCGCACGGGCTCAGCTACGCGGCGCTTCGCTACGCCAACGTGTACGGCCCCCGGCAGAATCCGCACGGCGAAGCGGGGGTGGTCGCCATCTTCTGCCTCCGCCTGCTGGCGGGCGAACCCGCGGTCATCAACGGGGACGGCACCTTCACGCGCGACTACATCTACGTCGACGACGTGGTCCGGGCCAACCTGGCCGCGCTCGACAGCGGCGAGATCGGCCACTTCAACGTCGGGACGGGGCGGCAGGTCACCATCAACCAGATCTTCCACCTGGTCGTCGACCACCTCGGACTGGACGTCGCCGAGACGCATGGCCCGGTCCGCCCGGGTGACCAGCGCACGTCGGCGCTCGACTCCGGCCTCATCGAGCGCACGCTCGGATGGCGGCCCGAGGTCGACCTGGAAACCGGGATCGCCCGCACCGCCGACTGGTTCAAGGCGAACGCCGGCTGAGCCGGCGGAGGGCTCAGTCGGGCACGACCGCGCGCAATTCGGGATCGTCGATCGGCACCGGCCGCACGGGCCCGGGATCCGAGATCTCGGTCTCGAACCGGACCCAGACCTCCTCACCGCGGTACGCCTCGACCCAGCCCACACCCCACCGCGCGTGCACCACGTCGGCTCCGGGCAGCCACGCCGCCGGGCGCACCGCTTCGGCCGCCGGCGCGACCGAAGGCTGCTCGCCCTCCTGGTTTTCGAACAGCTCCCCCTGCACCGCGTCGGCGAGCCCCGAGACCCCCACCCCGAGCAGCCTGATCCCGCCCCGCACGTCGACGGCACGCAGCAGGCGCGCCGCGACCTCCGCGATCACCCCGTAGTCGTCGGTGGGGGCCGGCAGCGTATCGGAGCGCGCGAGCAGGGTGAAATCGGCCCGACGCACCTTCAGCGTCACCGTCCGCCCGGCACGCCCCCCCGCCCGCAGCCGCCGCGTCACCCGCGCCACCAGACCTTCAAGCTCGGCGCGGAGGCGTGCCGGGTCTTCCACGTCGTCGGCGAAGGTGTCCTCGACGCTCACCGACTTGACGGCGCGTTCCGCGACCACCGGCCGGTGGTCGAGGCCGCGGGCGAGCTCGTAGAGCGCCCGCCCCCGGGACACCCCGAAGAGGCGGACCAGCTCGTCCCTCGTTCGACCCGCCACATCCCGCACGGCGGTCATGCCGTGGCGCTGGAGGAGGGCGGCCGTCTGCGGACCGACTCCCCACAGCGCCCGCACGGGCAGCGGGTCGAGCAGGGCCTGTTCGTCGCCCGGCCGGACGACGACCAACCCGTCCGGCTTGTCGAGATCGGAGGCGATCTTCGCGATCAGCTTGGAGGTGCCGGCTCCCACCGAGGCGGTCAGCCCCAGCTCGGCAAAGATGCGCGCGCGCAGGTTGCTGGCCAGCGCCGTCACCGAGTCGGTGTCGAGCCCCGACTCGAACCCTGCCTCGAGATCACAGAACGCCTCGTCCAGCGACAGCGGCTCGATCACCGGTGTCAGCGCTCGAAGCATCGACATCACGCGCGCCGAGAAGTCGTGATAGACCTGGAAGCGGGGGGCCAGGAAGACGCCTTCGGGACACAGCCGGCGCGCCTCGCCGGTGGGCATCGCGGAGTGGACTCCGAAGACCCTCGCCTCGTAGCTGGCGGTAGCCACCACCCCGCGGGTGCCGATGCCGCCCACGATCACGGGCCGGCCGCGGAGGCTCGGCTTCTGCAGCTGCTCCACGGACGCGTAGAAGGCATCCATGTCGAGGTGCAGGATCGTCGGCTCGATCCGCATCGCCGAACGTTACCTCGCGGTCACGTCGCGTGCGCGCACCACTTGGGCTCCGCGCTCCCGCATCTCCTCCAGCGCGCGCGCTCCGTCGCCTGGCTCCACGTCCACCGCGCCCACCCCGTCTTCCAGGACGCGGACCGAGAACCCCGCCGCCAGGGCGTCCAGCACCGAGGCCCGCACGCAGTAGTCGGTGGCGAGGCCCCCGACCACCAGTGATTCCACCCCTCGGTCATGGAGCCACTCGGCGAGGCCGGTGCCGTCGAAGGCGGAGTACGCGTCCCGATCCGAGTCCTGGCCCTTGCTGAAGACCCGCGCGATCGGCTTCCGGTCCAGAGCCGGATGGAACTCGGCGCCCCGGGTCCCCTGGACGCAGTGCGGCGGCCACTGTCCTCCACGTTCGGTAAAGGAGACGTGATGAGCTGGGTGCCAGTCGCGACTGGCGACGACTAGAGGAGCAGCCTCGGCCACCTCGTTGACGGCACCGAAGATTGCGTCTCCACCCGGTACCGGGAGGGCTCCACCGGGGCAGAAGTCGACCTGCGGATCGACGATCAGCAACGCTGAGTTCAGATGGGCGCCCGGGAACACGAGCGGTATTATTGGCCGGTCATGGACCTGACTCAACCCGTTCTCGTCACCCAGGAGGGTCTCGACAAGCTGAAGCGTGAACTCGAGCAGACTCGATCTGGACGATCTGTGGCCACCGATCGGCTGAGGGAGGCATTCCAGCCGGGTGACATCGAGGACAACCCCGAGGCAGAGCAGGCAAAGGAAGACCTGAATCGGATCGACGATCGGATCTACGAGCTGGAGGAGATGATCGGCCGCGCACAGCTGATCGGCCATTCCTCGGGCTCCGTCGCCGCGCCGGGTTCCACCCTCGAGGTGCTGGACGAGGAGGGCGAGGTGGTCACCTACCTTCTGGTGGGCGCCATCGAGGCCGATCCGACCGAGGGGCGCATCTCCGTCGAGTCGCCCGTCGGAAGGGCGCTGCTGGGCTCGAAGAAGGGCGATCGCATCTCCGTCGACACCCCCGCGGGGCAGATCGAACTGGCCGTCCAGGCCGTTCACTGACGCCCGTCGCGGGCGTCCCGAGTCGGGCTATATTCCCGCCGTGATGGACCCAGCGCAGGTTTCGGACCGCACCATCCCGGGACTGTTCCTGCGCCAGGTCGCGGCCGGCCCGGACCACCCGTTCCTCACCTACTACGAGGGCCCGGCGTGGCGGATGCTGACCTATGGCCGGCTGCAGGACCGGGTGGTGCGGGTCGCCGCTCACCTGATCGCGCTCGGTGTCGGGCAGCGAGAGGCGGTCGCTCTGATGGCACCCAACCGGGTGGAGTGGGCGGTCGCCGATCTCGCGATTCAGCTGATCGGTGGGATCACGGTCCCCATCTATCCCTCGTCTACCGAGGGGCAGGTGCAGGCGATCTTGCGTAACTGCGAGGCGCGCGTGGCGCTCGTCGAAGGCCATGAGCGCGAAAACCGGATGCACGATCTCAGAACGGTCCGCCTGGAGTCCGAGTTCATGCGCTGGTACGACGAGGCGCCGGGAGCGGACGAACAAACCGAGATCCAGCGCCGGGCCGCCGAGATCACGCCCGAGGACCTGGCCACCATCGTCTACACCTCTGGCACCACCGGGGAGCCCAAGGGGGTCGAGCACGCGCAGGGTCACCTGGTGGACGAGGTGCGGCAGTCGATCCGCGCGTTCCCCATGGGCCGGCACGACATCGGTCTCTCGCTCCTGCCGCTCTCGCACATCCTGGAGCGAGTCAGCGGCTTCTATCAGATGATCGGGGCCGGCTCGTCGGCCTGGCTCAGTCGCGGCAGCGACTACCTGCTCGAGGACATCGCCGCCTGCCGCCCGACGGTGATGATCTGCGTCCCCCGGGTCTACGAGAAGGTCTATCAGGGCGTGATGGCGCAGGTCGGCCGCCGGTCCCCGATCCAGCAGCGGGTCTTCCGATGGGCACTGGCTCAGGGCAGCCGCCACGCCGAGACCGGTGGCGGAGGCCTCCCCTACCGGCTCGCCGACCGGTTGGTGCTGGCCGGGCTCCGCCAGCGGCTCACCGGCGGCCGCCTGCGCTACTTCATCAGCGGTGGAGCGCCGCTGCTGCGCGAGGTGGAGGTCTTCTTCTGGGCCATCGGCGTCAAGATCCTGCAGGGCTGGGGACTGACCGAAACCAGCTCCGGGACCACCGCCAACCGGATCGACGACCACCGCTTCGACACCGTCGGCAAGCCGCTGCCGAACGTCGAGCTGCGGATCGCCGAGGACGGAGAGATCCTGGTCAAGAGCCCCGGCAACCTGATCGGATACCACCGGAACCCGGCAGCCACCGAGGAGGTGTTGAGCGACGGCTGGTTCCACACCGGCGACATCGGCGAGATCGACGCGGACGGGTTCCTCCGGATCACCGATCGGAAGCGAGACCTGATCAAGACGTCGGGAGGGAAGTTCGTGGCGCCGATGCAGCTCGAGGCTCGACTGCTGCAGGACCCGTTGCTGGCGAACGCGATGGTGGTGGGGGACCTCCGACCCTATGTGATCGCGCTCCTGGTGCCCAACTGGCAGATCGTGGAGTCGCGCCTCGGACTGGCCGGCGATCCCGAGGGCCTGGTCGGCGACCCCACGCTGCAGGCGGCGCTGCAGGAGATCGTCGACCAGACCAACCAGGACCTCGGGAGCTGGGAGACGATCAAGCGCTTCGTCGTCGTGCCCCACGAGTTCAGCGAGCAGAGCGGGGAGCTGACTCCCACGCTCAAGGTGAAGCGGAGCGTGGTGCTCGATCACTACCGGCCGCAGATCGATGAGGCGTACTCGCGCCCTCGGCAGGAGTCTCCCTCCGCCGGGTAGCGATCCCTCGCTTCGATACGCTCGCCGGCCCGGTCCGCGCCGCCGGCTTTTGAAGCGCCCCGCCCGCCACCACGTTCGTACGATGGAGCGTCATGGCGTCGAACCCCGTGGATCTCTCGGAGACGCATCTCGCGCTCGATCGTCTGCGGCGCCAGATCTGCCACTGCGGCCTGAAGGGCGAGTGCCTCGGCTGCCGGGGCATCGAGATGGTGCGGCAGCAGGTGCAGGCGGTGGTCTCCGCGGCGAGCCAGCCGGTGCTGTTCCAGGTCGCCCAGGAGGCGGCCATGAAGGACATGACGAGCCGCTTCGAGGACATGGCGAGCCGGCTGATGGAGGATCCCGAGATGCGGCGTGCGGCGGAGGACATGCAGCGGCGGGTGATGTCCGACCCCGAGGCGCGCCGGCTCATGGAGGAGCTGATGCGGCGCCTCGGTGGCCCCGACGGCGAGGGTCCCAGCTTCCCGGACTGACGCGGCGCCAGCCGCGGGCCGCAGGCCGAATCGGAAAGTGAATCGTCTTCCATCGGGGGGAATGCGGGGGCGCGCCCCCGCACCGTCCGTAGACTCCTGTCGATGGCAAGCCCCGGGCAGGCGGAGCCGGAAGCGGGGTGGCAGGGCCGCCACGCGGTCGAGCTCTACGTCCGCACCTACTCCACCATGCTGCAGAGCTCGGGCTGGATCCGGCTCGACTCGCTGGCCTCGATGCACATCCGGATGGGTTCCTCCCTGCACGGCCTGGCTGCCTCGCACCAGGTGGACATGGGGGCCTTCCTGTACTCGATCCGCCGGTTGCCCCGGGAGGTCGCCGACGTGCGCCGGGTCATCCTCGGCCAGAGCCCGCACCGCTTCCAGGCCGCTCTCGGGCTCGACGTCGAGACCTGGCGCCGTCTCAAGGCGCCGGCACGCCGCCGGCCCTGGTACTTCGACGGGGACGAGACGCTGGCCGTGTTCCTCGCCTCCCCCTCCGACGTCGACGACCTGGTGCCGACGCTGGTCGCCTACGAGATCGAGTGGAACAAGCTCCATCTCGCCCTGCGCGAGGCCGGCGCCGGGCTGGACGGGGCGCGGCACGCCGCGGGGGCCGGCGAGGCCGACTGGGAGCGGCTCCGTGAAGCCTGGGGGCCCGACTTCGACGCGATGCTGGCCCAGGTGCGCGCGCGAACGTGCCAGCTGTGGATCCGGTTGATCGGCGGGTCTCAGGTCGGGTTCGCCCGCAATGCCGGGCGGTGGTGGCAGCCGATCCAGGCGGAGCTCGACCGGCTCGGCCTGACCGACTCCCCGGTCTACTTCGTCTCCTCCAACGTGCACAGCCTGGTCAACGTGGTCAGCGGCGTCGCCCGCGAGCTGGAAGGCCTGATCGTGGACTTCGCCCAGGGCACCGACCCCGAGCTCGTCGCGGAGCTGCGCAAGCTGGACCAGGGACGCTCGTCGGCCTCACGCGAGAACTGGCTCTACTACGCGGCGAGAGCCCTGTTCGACGGGCATCCCGAGGCGGCGCGGCTGCGCGCGGAGCGGAGCGCGGTCGAGCAGTCGATCGGCATCCATCATCTGGCGCCGCCTGAGGGGGGCGTCGACTCGGCGGCACAGATCGTCCAGCTCAGCGGGCTGGACGCGTCCCGGCTCGATCCGCGCATCGGCGCGGTGAACCAGGAGGCGCTCGCCGCGTCCTCCGCCTACATCCTCAACGTGGACTACCCGCTGGGATTGGGTGCCTACCACCTGCTGCGGCAGGTGGCCGAGTCGGTGCATTGGGTGGACGGCGCCTACCTGATGGGGAAGGCGGCGACGCTCAATGCGCAGGTAGGTGACGTGATGCTGCCCAACGTCGTGTTCAACGAGCACTCCGGCAACACGTACTGGCTCGACAACTGCTTCGAGGCCGCGAGCGTGCAGCCCTACCTGGAGTTCGGGTCCGCGCTCGACCACCAGCGCGCGGTAACCGTGCGAGGAACGTTCCTGCAGAACCGGGACTATCTCGACTTCTACTACCAGGGGCGCTACACGGTGGTGGAGATGGAGGTCGGGCCCTACCTCGACGCCTGCTACGAGATCGTCCAGCCGGCCCGCTACCCGCTCAACGAGAACGTGAGCATGACGCAGCTGACGCTCGATCTCGGGATCATCCACTACGCCTCCGACACCCCCTACACGCAGGCCCGCACGCTCGGCGCCCGCGGGCTCAGCTATCGCGGGATGGACGCCACCTATGCCAGCGCGATCGCCGTCATGCGCCGGGTGCTGCAGCAGGAGGGCGTGCTGGCGGAGCAGGTTCCGGCGGTCCCGGCCTGACCCCCGCCCGGGTCGCACCTCCCCAACCTATTCGGAGACCTGGGACCTGGTGGCGGGCCCGGAGCCCGGCCTCCGGCGCGGGCGCATCCGTTCCGCCACCGCTCGCCCGGCCTCGACCATCCCGCCTTCGAGAAGCCTGACGGCGTCCAGGTGGTCGGCGGTCCAGATCATCTTCACCGCGGTGGAGGTACCGGCGCCGTCGGCCGCCGCCAGATCGTGACGTACGGTGTCGACGAGGCGCGTGTCCGCCGCCTGGTCGTAGGGGGTCTGATCCGGGATCCGACCCGCACCCCCCAGGGCCCGGGCCGCCGCCTCGTACCAGGCGGTGACCTCGTCGGCCTCGGCACGGACCTGGCTGCGGGCGGCGGTTCGGTCCCCTTCCACGGGGTCCGGGCCGTGCTGCCAGAGGTCGACCACGGCGTCGCCGGTCAAGCGCAGCGCGGCGACCGCCGTCAGCAGCGTGGTCACCTCGGCGAGCTGCACCCCCTTCCCTCCCCGCTCGGCGAGGAACTCCCGAAACGCGTCGTCGAGGCGGCGCGCGGCGGACGCGGCGCGAAGCTGATCGGCGCTGGGGACCGGCGCCACGACGCCCAACCGGTCGCATCGCGTGACCCCGAACTCGACGGCGCGGCGCAAGTACTGTGCGCAGTCGGCGAATGCGTCGGACAGCGCGTGTCCGAGCGCGGAGCCGGCGCCCCGTGGCCAGAACAGAAACCCGACCACGACGCTCACCGCGGCGCCGATCGCGACGTCCTCGATACGCACCAGGCCCACCTTCCAGCCCACGGGCGCCAGGATGTTGTAGAGGATCAGGAGCGTCAGCGTGAACGCCGCCTGGCCTGCCGCGAATCCGATCACGGCCGGCGCCAGGCCCGCCAGCAGGATCGCGAGGGGCAGCAGTGCCCAATAGACGATGGAGTGCACGCCGATCAGCAGGACCAGCACCGCGCCGAGAACGAAGCCGATCGCCGTCCCGATCACCGCCCGAAGTGCGTTCTGCCCGGTGCCGAGCGCGTTCGACCGGAGCACGGACAGCGTCCCCAGCACCACCCAGAACGAGTGCTGCGCCCCGACCAGGTCGGCCACCAGCACCGCGAGCGCGACCGCGATCGCCCCGCGCAGGCTGTTGTGCAGCCACACCGAGTCAAGGCGCAGGTGCGACGCGAGGCGGTCTCGTGCCGAACGTAGAGGTGAGACCGAGCCTTCCGGCTGGTGGCCGAGCATCTGCTCCAGCCAGGTCCGGCGGCTCGCCGCCGCCTGAATCTGGACGTTGGCGGCGATCGCCATGACCGCGAAGCTCATCTCGTGGGACCGGAAGCTGGGCTCCAGCGAGGTGACGAACTCTGTCACCTCGCGGTCCATCTCGCCCCGTGTCACCACGCCGCGGAGCGGCAGGTCCGAGGTCACCGCCTGCGCCATCTGGTCGCGAGCCTCGCGCAGCCGATCCAGCGCAGGCTGGACCTCGTTGGTCCCGCCCGTCGGCTCCCGCAGCAGATCCGGACAGAGGTCGAGGACATCGGCAGCCGCCAGCTTGACCGCGCGCACCGAAGCGTCGGCGTGGTAGCGGACACCGCCTTCAGGCGTGCGCTCGAGCGCTGTGTTGAGCCACATCACCTCGTCGATGAGACGCAACACGGCCCGCGCTGCGGTCCCCAGTCCGGCCGGCCGGTAGGGCGCCGAGAAGAAGGCGATGCGCAGCCGCTCGAGGCTGGCGCGAGCGTCGGCCGTCGCCTGATTCCAAAGCTGTCTCAGGCTGTCCGTGCGCCCGCCCGCCATGTACTCGACCTGGGCGCGGAGGCGGCGCGCCGTCAGCTCACAGGCCTGGGCCGTGAGATCCCGCAGCGGGTCACGCGTCGGGGATGGCCAGAGGACCGTGATCGCGATCAGCGAGAGGCCGCCGGCGAAGGCCCAACCGAGGAGGCGGAGCGGCAGCGAATCGATGGATCCGGAGAGTGTGACGGGGAGGACGAAGGCGAGCAGCAGGGTTGTCGTCGAGCTCACCAGGACCGAGCTGATGACACCCGCGAAGATGACGGAGAACGCCACCAGCAGCGTCACCGGCACCGCCAGCCAGAGCTTCTGGCCGGCGAGCGTTCCGACCACGATCAGGAGCAGCTGGGTGAGGACCAACGTCACCTGGGCCAGGAGCCGGTCGCCAATCGAACCGCTGAACTCGACGAAGAGCACGGTGGCCAGGGAACCGAAGGCCGCGAAGCTCGCCATCACCGGTTGGTGCAGGAGCAGCACACACACCGCGAACGCGCTGGGCATGACGACGGCGGCGCGCAGTGCGCGCCGGAGCGCTGCGTAGCCGGCGTCGCGAGCCGCGAACCGGCGCAACAAGCTCACCACTCGATTGTGACTCCCGGTCACTATGTCGCGGGAGTCCCGGCCGCTCTGGCGTAGCGCGCGGCCATCCGCGCCAGCTGGTGGCGCAGCTCAGGGGGCGAGACGACCGTGAAGTCCGCGTCGAGCGCACCCAGCCAGGCCGCCACCGCCGCCATCGAGCCGGCGCCGAGGGAGAGCAGGCTGGTCCGGTCGTCCAGCGCCTCCACGACCCCGCCCATACGCGCCCGCACCTGCTCCGCCGGCTCCGCCACACGAACCTGTACCTGGACCGGCCAGGCGCGATTCCCGACCCGCTCCGCGACCCAGGCGGCGACGTCCTCGGCGGGAGGCGGGCGCGGGATGAACTTCGGACCCGGCGGCCCGGATGGCCGGATGCGATCGACACGAAAGGTGCGCCAGTCCCGCCGGTCGAGGTCCCAGGCCAGCAGATACCAGCGTGCCCCCCAGGACACCAGGCGGTCAGGCTCCACGTGCCGGGCGGTGACGTCGCCACGTTCCACCCGGTAGTCGAGGCGGAGCCGGTCGTGGTCGCGGCACGCCGCCGCGAGCGTCGACAGCACGCGCCCGTCGATCCGCACCCCGACCCCGCGGCGCAGCGGAATCGGCACCGTGTAGCGCTGGAGGGCGGTGACGCGGTGACGGAGGCGCTGCGGCAGGACCTGCTCCAGCTTGACCAGAGCACGCAGCGACGCCTCCTCCATGCCTGACACGGCGCCTCCCGCCGCGGTGCGGAGAGAGACGGCGACCGCGACCGCCTCCTCGTCGTCGAGCAGCAGCGGCGGCATCGCGGTCCCGGCCTCCAGCTGGTAGCCACCTGCCACCCCCGGCCGGGACCGAACCGGGTAGCCGAGCGCTCGCAGCCGATCGACGTCGCGGCGCACCGTGCGCCGGCCCACGCCGAGGCGCTCCGCCAGCTCCGGCCCCGCCCACTCGCGTCGCACCTGGAGGAGCGAAAGCAGCCGGAGCAGGCGTGCCGACGTGGGCAGCATGAGGTGGATTCTCGCAGCATCGAGGTCGGAATCGGTCCGCGATGGCGCGCGCCGGCGCCGCCGGACAGGTCGCCGGCCGGTCTGAGGTTCGGGCTCTCCGGAGCTCGGCGGCGGTCGCTCCCGTCACGCCGTTGCATGCTGAGTCCGCCGTGACGCACTGGTTGGTTCAGATCTCGTCGTGGAGCGTGCGCGCGGTCGGGATCGTGTGGCTCGGGACGGCGATCTGGTTCGCGGCCCGCCGGCCGACGACGTTCGGAGGCAAGGCCGTCCATTTCTTCCGCACGCTGCTGCCCGAGCCCTGGCTGCTGCTGTGCCTGGTGATCCTGATCCTGGGTCTCTTCCTGGTGCCGGCATGGGTCTGGAGCCCGCTGCTGGTCCGCGTGCCGGTGCTCCGACCGATCGGCGCCGTGGTCGTCACCGTGTCCGCGGCGCTCATGATCTGGGCCCGTTTCGCGCTCGGCGACATGTGGGCCGGGCGGCCGATGGTCCAGGAGCACCATGAGCTGCCGGACGGGCGGTCCTTACCAGCTGGTCCGGCATCCGATCTACACCGGCATGATCGGGGTCGCCCTGGGATACACGCTGCTCCTCTACTTCGGGGCGATGATCCCGGTCCTGCTGCTGGTCGTGGCCTGGCTCGGCTGGCGTGTCCGCGTCGAGGACCGGCTGATGGTCGCCACGTTCGGCGACCGGTACCGCGAGTACCAAAAGCGCGTCCGGGCGCTCATCCCGCTCCCGCGACGGGTACCGGAGGCCACCGAGAGGCCGGTCAGGACGCGCTGAGCGGCTCCACCTCGGGCCAGTCGTCGCCGTGCGCCGCGTAGGCCAGGATCATGCCGTGGCGCAGCCCCTCGAAGGAGACCTCGAAGGTGGGAGCGTCGTAGTGCTCCAGGAGCAGGCGCAACACCTCGACACCACCCCGGAGCGCCCGGATCCGGGTGGGCGAGACGTCATGGTCCTCCGCCAGCTCCGCTGCCGGCGCCGAATCGAGGATCACCTGCGCCCGATCCAGATCATCCGTCCCGAGACTCGCCGGTGGATCGTCCTCGGAGAGCACCAGCGGCAGGTTGCCGGCGGTGCCGCCGGTGACCACCAGCCGGGTGGCGGCGCTCGGAGGCGCTTCGGCCAGGGTCGAACGTGCGTCCTCGCGCAGCGCCTCCCGCTCACCGGGGAGCGGGGGGTCCGACAGGTAGCGCGCGGCCAGAGCCCCCGAGCCGACGGGGAGCGATGCCCAGTGGACGATGCGGTCGTCGCGCGCGGCGACGATCCCGGTCGAAGCGCCGCCCAGGTCGGCCATCACCCACTCGCCCGGCGCCCGGTGGGCGCTGGCCACGCCCAGGAACGAAAGCTGTGCCTCACGCTCCTCGGAGATCAGGTGGACGGCGACACCGAGGAGCGATGACGCCATCGACAGCAGCTCGGGTCCGTCGGGCGCTCCGCGGACGGCGGCTGTCGCACCCGCCACCAGGTACTCGTAGCCGGGACCGCGGGCCTGCGAGATCACGGAGTCCAGGGCCTCCAGGACCACCGCGGTCCCGACCGGACCGATGCGGCCGGTCCGATCCACGCGGGCGCCCAGCTCCGGCATCTCGAGGTAGTGCCCGACCTCGTAGAGGTCGCCGTGGTCGTCGACGTCGGCGACCAGCGCGTGCACCGTGTTGCTGCCGATGTCGACGGCCGCGAGACGGCTGGAGGGCATCCCCCTGAGGCTAGCAGCGGCTGGCTGGGCGAGCGCGGCCGGATAGCATCGGGAAGTGTCGACGAACCTTCTCACGCTGATCGGCGTCGCCTGCGCGGGTGCGGTGGGCGCGATCGCCCGCTACCTGGTGGACGGCGCCGTCTCCGACCGCACCGGCGGCAGCTTTCCGTGGGGGACGCTGGTCGTCAACATCACCGCGGCCTTCCTGCTGGGTCTCGTGTTCGCGTTCTTCCAGGCCCGCATCGGCGTGGTCCCGGTGTGGGTGCGGACGACGATCCAGACCGGTCTCATCGGGACCTACTCCACGTTCTCCACCCTGACGCTGGAGACGCTCAACCTGCTTCAGGCCGGCTCCTACCTGCTCGGCGCGGCCAACATCTTCGGCAGCATCGCGCTCGGCATGTTCGCGGTGTACGGTGGCACCGCGCTCGGGCGCTGGGTCTGACGGCGAAAGAGGCAAGTGGGATGGAAAGCGGCGACCAGAGCTTCCTGCTCCGGATCTTCATCGGCGAGACCGACCAGTGGCACGGCAAGCCGCTCTACCAGGCGATCGTCGAGCACGCACGTGCCGAGAAGATGGCCGGCGCCACCGTGCTCCGCGGAGTGGAGGGGTTCGGGGCGCGGTCGCACCTCCACACGACTCGGCTGCTGCGGTTGTCCGAGGACCTCCCGGTGGTCATCGAGATCGTCGACCGCGAGGATCGGATCAACCACATCCTCCCGAGGCTGCAGGAGATGATCGGCGACGGCATGGCGACGCTGGAGCGGGTCACCGTCCTCTACTACGGCACCCGCGAGCAGGACTAGAGGCGGCCCCCGCCCCGGCACGCGACCGATGGTCGCGGAGCCACCGGACCACACTGGGACCAGCAATGGCTGAGACACGCATCGAACACGACTCGATGGGGGACATGGAGGTGCCCGCCGACGCGCTCTGGGGCGCCTCCACGCAGCGAGCGGTCCTCAACTTCCCGATCTCCGGACAGCACCTGCCTCGCCGGCTGATCTGGGCCGGCGCCGCGATCAAGCAGGCGGCGGCGGAGGTCAACGCGGAGCTGCAGCTGCTGGACACCGACAAGGCGAGTGCGATCTCGGCGGCGGCGGCGCGGGTGGCGGACGGCGAGTTCGACGACCAGTTCCCGATCGACGTCTACCAGACCGGTTCGGGCACAAGCTCCAACATGAACTTCAACGAGGTGATCGCGCACCTGGCGACCCAGCGCCTCAACGACGGCTCGCGGGTCCACCCCAACGACGACGTCAACCTGTGCCAGTCGTCGAACGACGTGTTCCCGACCGCGATCCAGCTGGCGGCGGCCCTCGCCATGGAAGAGGACCTGGTCCCCGGGCTGGAACGCCTGCGCAAGGCGCTGACCGCCCGGTCCGACGAGTTCTGGCCGGTGGTCAAGACCGGCCGCACACACCTGCAGGACGCGACCCCGGTCCGGCTCGGCCAGGAGTTCCGCGGCTACCAGGGCCAGGTCGAGGAGGCGATCCGTCGCACCCGCGTCGCTCAGATGGAGCTTTGCTCGGTCCCGCTGGGCGGGACCGCGGTCGGTACCGGCGTCAACTGTCACCCCGAGTTTGCGATGCGGGTCTGCCGCCGGGTGAGCCGGCTCACCGGCCTCCCCATCCGTGAGACGCACAACCACTTCGACGCCCAGTCGACGCTGGACGCGGTGATCGCGGCCCACGGTGCGATACGGGCCGTGGCGCTGGCGCTGTGGAAGATCGCCTCCGACATCCGGCTGATGGCCATGGGCCCGCGGGCGGGGCTGGCGGAGATCGCGCTCCCCGAAACCCAGCCCGGGAGCAGCATCATGCCCGGCAAGGTCAATCCGGTGATCGTGGAGTCGCTGACCATGGTGGTCGCGCGTGTGGTGGGCAACGACGCCACGATCGGCTTCGCGCAGACCGGGTCCTTCTTCGAGCTGAACGTGATGCTGCCGGTCACGGGTGTCGCGCTGCTGGAGTCGATCGGGCTGCTGGGTCATGCCGCGCAGAACTTCTCCGAGCGGTGCGTGGAGGGGATCACCGCGACCGAGCGGGGTCCGGAGCTGGTCGAGAAGGGGCTCATGCTGGCGACCGCGTTCGCCCCCGTGATCGGCTACGAGGAGGCCGCGAAGATGGCGAAGGAGGCGTTCGGCTCGGGGCAGACGATCCGAGAGGTGGCCCGGGCCCGCGGCTTCTCGGACGAGGACCTGGACCGCATCATCGATCCCGCCCGGATGACGGAGCCGGGCCTCGAGTCGGGCACCCCCGCCGGCGGCTGACCCGTCCGTCCCCCTCGCATCGTTGCTCCGACCGCCGGCAGTCTCAGGGCCGTTTCTGCACATTCCGCTCTTTCCGGGTCGGAGATAGCGACGGTTTCTGCAGAAACGACCTAAATGCGCGCCCCGCAACCGGCCCGCACGGCTCCTCCACCCCGTGCGCGAAGCGCTCCGGCGCCCGCCGGAACCACCCGTACCCGGCCCAGCCCTACACCCCCCGTTCGAACAGGATGATCGGCTCCTTCCAGGACCGCGCCCGCAGCCGGCCCTGCTCGTGAAACCCGAGCGCGAGGTAGAGTCCGCACGCCGCATCGAGGTTGGCGCTCGACTGCGCCCACATCCGGAGCACGCCCATCCGTCGTGCGCGCGCGACCGCCGTGTCGAGCAGCGCCCGCCCGTGCCCGCGACGCCACAGCTCGGGGTCGACCGCGAGCCGGTCCACGTGGCAGACGCCGTTGGGAAAGCTCAGCCGCATCGCCCCCACCAGCGTTCCGTCATGGACCGTCCGGTAGAGCTCGAAGCCCCCGCGCATCCAGGCCGTGACCTCCTCCTCCGGCACCGCCTGGTCCTGGACCACGAGCGGAGAGACGACGTCCGACTGAGCCCGCCAGGCCCGATCGTAGAGCCGGACCAGAGAGGCCGTGTCGTCGAGGTGTGCCGGCTCGACCCGGTGGGTGGAGCGGAAGAAGCGCATCGCCTCGGGCCCGCTACGCAAACGTCCCGACGACGCCGAAGTCCAGGTGCACGGCCAGGAGGTGGCCGCGCCGGTCGTAGCTGCCCATGATGGGGTAGTACCCGTCGGTGGCCGCGGTCTGACACAGGACCAGACTTTCGCCCGCGTCCGCATCCGGCAGCGGCACGTTCGCGAGTCCCTCGTTCAACTGCCGCGGATCGTCCATCGCTCGCGTCCACTGATCGGGAAGGTCGTCGAACCAGGCGTCGCCGGTCAGGCGCTCGAATGCCTCCTGATCGACCATGGCCGCGACACCGGTCTCCACGGCGACCCCCCAGAACGCGTCGTCCTCGAGAAAGCGGGCCCGGCGTCCCGAGCGGTACACGGGCTGCAGCGGCCGGCGCCGCTCCTCCCGGGCCCGCTGCACGAGGACCGAGAGGTACGCGACGCGGACGTCGGATCCGTCGAGCCGTCCCGACAGGTCGGCGAAGGTGACGCGGGCGGGGTAGCGGCCGGGCCGGACGGCGACGAAAGGCATCTCGTCAGGAAACTCGGCGAGCGGGTCGAAGCAGCAGAGCCGGCCGCTGGGCAGGTAGAGCGAGCCAAGGTCGGCGACGCTGAGCCCGCAGACCCGCCCGAGCACGTCGATGACGCCGCTCTGAAGCGGCGCCCACATTCCCTCCCACGGCCAGGTCACAAGGTTATTGAACCCGAATTGCCTCCCGGATCAAGCGCGCGCTGTCATCACGGCGCGCGCTGTCAATGATCACACGCGCGCGCTCAACGCCTGGAGTGCTGCGCCATCGAGGCGGTAGCGGGTCCATTCATCCATCGGCTTGGCGCCCATGGCCAGGTAGAAGTCGATCGAGGGCTGGTTCCAGTCGAGGACCGACCACTCGAACCGCGCAAAGCCGCGCTCGACGGCGATCTCGGCCAGTCGTCGCAAGAGCGCCTTGCCATAGCCGTGCTTGCGGTACTGCTCGAGGACGAACAGATCCTCCAGGTAGAGGCCGGGGCCGGTCCAGGTCGAGTAGCTCCGGTACCACAGCGCCATGCCGGCAGTCTCGGGACCCGCGGTTCCCTCGTGGATCGCGAGCTCGACGCCCGCCACCGGCTGCGGGCCGAAGATCGCGTCGTGAAGGAGGGGCTCGGTGGTCCGCACTGCGTCCGCCTCGCGCTCGTAGACGGCCAGCTCCTTGATCAGCTGGAGGATGACAGGGACATCGGCCGGGACCGCGCTGCGCAGCATCCTCGCAGACTACCGCTCGCCGAGGGATCGGCCGTCCCGACATCCGCGGTCGAGGAGGAGGACGCGGGAGGACGTCGCCCGTCGAGACGCGTCCTCCCACGGAGAAAGGGGGAAGGGGAAAACGGGGGGCTCACTTGCCGCACCCCGCGTTCGTTGAGGGGAACCGTATGTGGTTTTTCGAGATGCCCGGTCCTTCCAGGACCCCGCACCGTCTTCCATACCCCGCCCTCCTGACCCTCAAACCCTGGATTCCCCACGGGCCGGTAGGCTGGCACCGGTGCTGCCGCGCGGGGACCACCGCCGGAGAACGGCGCAGCTGGTGGCGCTGGGCTCGCTCGTCGTCGACTGCCTGCTGGTGGCCGGCAAGCTGGCCGCCGCCCTGGCGACCGGCAGCCTCGGGCTGCTGAGCGACGCGGTCCAGTCGGGCCTCGACCTGATCGCCTCCTCGTTCGCGTTCCTCGCGGTCCGGGCCGCCTCCAAGCCGGCGGACTACGAACATCCCTATGGCCACGCCCGGGCGGAGAACCTGGCCGCCTTCGGTGAGGGCCTCTTGCTGTGCGTGGCGGCGCTGGTCATCGGCTTCGAAGGCGTGCGACGTATCGCCGGCCAGGCCGCCGCCGTGCAGCCGAGCTGGTTCGCCTACCTGATCCTCGGAATCACGATCGCGGTCGAGGCCACCCGTACCACCGTGCTGCGCCGAGTGGCACGTGCGAGCGGCAGCCCCGCCCTTGCCGCCTCGGCGCAGAATCGCCTCGCCGACATCGTCTCGGCGGTCGCGGTCCTGATCGGGCTGATTCTGACGCAGGCCGGCGTCCCCGAAGCCGATGCGGTGGCAGCGCTGATCGTCTCGCTCATCATCCTGCGCACCGGCATCCTGCTCGCGTGGCGGTCAGGCGACATCCTGATCGATCGGGCACCGCGCGGCGTGGATGAGCAGGTGCGAGCTCAGATCGCGGGGGTGGACGGCGTGTGGGAGGTGCGCGAGGTGCGGGTGCGGCGGTCCGGCGCCCGGCTCCTGGGAGACGCGCGCGTCTCGGCCCGTCGCACCCTGTCGGTGGAGCGGGCGGAGGCGCTGGCGCAGACGATCCAGGAAGAGGTCCGTCGCCGGTTTCCGGAGCTCGAGCTCACGGTGGTGGTGGAGGCGCAGCCGCGCCCGTGGGCGATGGTCGAGCGGGTTCACGCGGTTGCCGAGCGCCAGCCGCTGATCAAGGACCTCCATAACGTGACCGTCGAGCAGGAGGGCGACGGCACCCTCCACCTCTCGATGCACGCGAAGCTCCCCGGGGAGCTTTCCCTGGCCGCGGCGACCGAGGCCAGCAGCGCCCTCGAGGCCAGCCTGCGGGCGGAGTTCCCCGACGTGGCCCGGGTCGACGTGCACCTGGAGCCGCTGGAGCCGGACCTGGTCCGAGGATCGAACGTCACCGGCAGCCGCGCCGACCTCGCCGAGGCGGTGCGGAGAGCGGTCGCCGGCAACCCGGAGCTGGGGGCGTGGCATGACGTGGAGCTCTCCGACCGGGGTGGCCGCATCACCGCCTACGTGGTGGCCGAGATGCCCGGCGAGGTGTCGCTGGAGCGGGCACACGCGGTCCAGACCGAGATCGAGGCTCAGGTGCGGCGCCAGGTCCCGGCGCTCGACGAAGTGGTGGCGCGCATCGTCCCCGGCGCCGGGGCGCGCGCCTAGGAGCCTGCGCCGCATCCCTGGTCAGACGTCGAACGTGATCTCGTAGGCGCCGCCCTTCGCGCGGGCCTGGTGGATCCAGCCCATCTTGCGGAGCAGGTGCAGCATGCTCCGGTTCTCGGCCAGGACCAGCACCATGAACTGCTTGATGCCCTGGGTACGGGCCTCCTCCGCGATCCGGCTCAGCAGCTGGGCTCCGATCCCCTGGCGCTGCACGTCGTCGGGAACCGCGACCGCCATCTCGGCGGTATCGCTGTCGCCGATCCGGTCGTAGCGCGCGACCCCCAGCATCCTCTCCTTACCGGGCGGTCCCTCGACCGCGATCAGCGCGTAGCGGTTGCGGTGATCGACGCGCGCCAGCCGCTGCGCGGTCTCCTCCGGCAGACGCTTCAGAGGAGAGAGAAATCGCAGATAGACGCTGCGTTCGGACATCCTTGAGAAGGCGTCGTACAGCAGCTCTTCATCCTCTGGAGCGATGGGACGAACCCGCGCCCGGCGGCCGTCGTTGAGCTGGATCGTCGACTGAACGGTGTCCGTCATCCTCGATGTTGTACACCCGTTCGGTGGCGGCTGGAGCATCGATTTTGCCGATGTGAAAGCGTGCGTCCGGCCGGGAAGAGGCTACGTCTGTCGTAGCTTCTGTTTCCGTGCGTGTCCGTGCTGCGCTGGCCGTGGCGGCCGCGGGCCTCCTGGTCGCGGCGGCTTTGATCGTCGGTCTGCGGCTGGTGGGTGGCCCGGCACCGGCCAGGCCCGAGGCGGTGGCGCGCCATGTCCGCACCACCCCTTCAGCGACGCCCGCGCCCGCCGCGACGGCGGCACCGACTCCTGCGCCGACTCCGACCCCGGCCCCGCCGGCGACCTACCAGTTGACCGTCCCATACACCGAGCAGGCGGTGAACGGGGTCTGGAATGCGGACAACGAGCACTGGTGCACGGCAGCCGCCACCGTCATGCTGCAGCACTACTACACGGGAGACACCGAAGCGGTGATCCCGGCCGCCACCGCCAATGCGCAGATGGCACAGGTGATCACGCAGGACCGCTCGACCTACCCGGGCGTGATCGAGCTGCCGCTGCCCGATGTCGAGCACACCGCCGGCGCCGTGTACGGGATGGTCGGCACGATCGAACCCATGAGCTTCAGCGCCATGGAGCAGTCGATCGCGGCCGGCCACCCGGTGATCCTGGCGGTGATGACGCACGGCCTGCCCGGCGGCGAGGCGATCGCCCCCTATTACAGCCCCGGCAACACGCACCACGTGATCCTGATCTCCGGCTACAACGCGGAGAACCAGACCGTGGTGACGAACGACCCTGGCTTCTCGCAGGGCCGGTCCTATGTCTACTCCTGGTCGACGCTCGAGGCCGCGTCGGCGCAGGAGGGGGCGATCTACGATCCGGCCGGGACGATGCTCATCCTCACGCCGGGTACGTGAGCGATCCGGAGCCCCGGCGCGTGCCGCTGCTCCAGCAGCTGCGGCGCCGGCACACCGCGGACGAGCGCGAAGAGAGATCGCGGCGGCTCCTGATCGCGGTGCTGGAACAGGTCGAGCGGCCGTTCGACCGAGACGCGCAGCTCACCCACGTCACGGCGTCGGCGGTCGTCGTGGGCTGCCGGGGCACGCTGCTCCACGTCCACCGGCGCCTCGGGCGCTGGCTGCAGCCCGGTGGTCACATCGATCCCGACGAAGAGCCGGCGGCGGCAGCGCTGAGGGAGACCCGGGAAGAGACGGGCGTCGCCGCGCGCCACCCGGACCGGGGCCCGACCCTGATCCATGTCGACGCGCACCCGGCCCTCGACCACCTCCATCTGGATCTCCGATACCTGCTCGAGGCCGGCGACGCGGAGCCGAACCCGGGCCCCGGGGAGAGCCAGGAGGTGCGGTGGTTCTCCTGGGGCCAGGCGGCGGAGGTGGCGGATGAGAGCCTGGCCGCCGCCCTTCGCGCGGCGCGCGGGTCGCAATGAGCGTCGCCGCCCCAGGCCAGGAGACTCCGCCGGCTCCGCATCGCGGCGGTCCCGGCGGCACCGCCCCGCCGGCCCGCCTGCTGACGATGCGGGTGGGGTGGTTCCTGGCTTGCGTCTTCTGCGCGACGGCGAACTTCTATCTCCTCTGGTCGGCGATCCCGCTGGATGCGAGCGCGGCCGGCACCGCCGCCGCAGGGCTCGTGAGTGGGGTCTCGATGCTGGGTTGCGTCGCGACCGAGGTGCTGATCGCGGCGCGCGTGCTGCGGCTCGGCCACGCGCCGGCAATGGCGCTGGGATCGGCACTCCTGGCGCTGGGAGCGGCGCTGCTGGCGGTGCCCGCCGCGCTTCGGGCAGTGCCGGGGCCGCTGCTGGCTGTCCCGGGTGCGCTGTCGGCGGGCAGGCAGGAGCTCCCGCTCCTGATCGGCGGGCATGAGCTCGGGCTCCTGCTGATCTCGTCGCTGATCCGCGGCGTGGGGTTGGGAATCCTGGTCGTGGCCGGCACCGCCATCGCCGCCGACGTCGCGCCGCCGGGCCGGCGTGGCGAGTCGCTCGGACTCTACGGGGTGGCGATCAGCATCCCCGGGGTCGTGGGCCTCCCGGCCGGGATCTGGATCGCGCACCAGCTGGGGTTCCTGGATGTCTTCCTGCTTGCGCTCGTCCTGGGCGTTGCAGCGATCGGCCTCGCGTTCCTGATCCCGCCGCGCCGGGTGGAGGCGGCGGGCACCCCGATCACGTTCGGGATCCTGCGCCGTGCCCGGGCCCGCCGGCCGGCCCTGGTCCTCGTCACCGCCACGATCGGGGCCGGCATCTACACCAGCTTCCTCCCGATCGCGATGTCGGGGGCGCTCCCCAGCGTGGTGTCGCTCGCGCTGCTCGTCCAGACCGCTGCCGCCACCGTCGCGCGGTGGGCGGCAGGCCGGGCGGGAGACCGGCTCGGGGCTCGCCGGCTGCTGGTCCCGTCCGTCCTGACCGGAGTCGCCGGCGCGGTGCTCGCGATCGCGGTCTGGGAGCCCTCGTTCGTCGTGGCCGGGATGCTGCTCTTCGGGATCGGGTTCGGGGCGCTTCAGAACCTCACCCTGGCGCTGATGTACGAGGGAGTGCCGGAGCGCGCGTTCGGCGGCGTGAGCGCGGTGTGGAACACCTCGTACGACATCGGCATCGGCGCCGGGGCGGTCGGGTTCGGGTTTCTGACCCAGGCGGTCGGCTTCCCCCTCGGTTTCGCTGCGACCGCCGCCGTCCTCGGCCTGGGGGTCTTCCCGGCGGTACGCGACTCGGCGGACCGCGCGAGCCTCAACCGCTGAGCCATCCGGTCAGACCTCGCCCCTCCCGAACACAGGAGAAGCCGTATGCCCACCACCCTCCCGACTCGCGCCGAGCTGCCGCAGAACCGCACCTGGGACGAGACCAGCGTCTTCCCGACCCGCGCCGAGTGGGAGGACGCCTGCGTTGAGGTCGTGCGGGAGGCGGAAGCGGCGCGCCGGTGGCAGGGGACACTGGACGAGGGTCCGGGCACACTCGCCGGGTTCCTCGAGGATAGCGAGCGCGCCGAGTCGCTGCTCGGCCGGATCCTGCTCTACACGACCCTGCTGACCTCGGTGGACGCGAGCGACGAGCAGGCGGCGGCGATGGCTGACCGGGCCCGAGGGCTGGCGGCGCAGGTGACAGCGGTCCTGTCGTTCGCGGAGCCGGAGCTGATCGCGATCGGCCTGGACACTGCGCGGTCGTGGATCCAGGAGGACCCGCGGTTGGAGCGGTACGCGCACTGGCTGGAGGGGCTGGAGCGGCGCGCCCGCCACGTGCGCTCGGCGGAGGTCGAGGAGCTGCTGGGACTGGTGAGCGATCCGCTGGGTGCGGCTCGGGCGGCGCACGGGGTGCTGGCCGACGCCGAACTCGCGTTCGCGCCGGCCGCCGACAGCGAGGGCGGTCTGCACCCGGTCGCGCAGGGGTCCTACGCCGAGCTCCTGTCCCGCTCCGACCGGGTCCTGCGGCAGCACGCGTTCGAGAGCTACGCGGACGCGTACCTGGGGGTCCGGAAGACGATCGCCGCGCTGCTCTCGGGCGGGGTCAAGCGCGACTGGTTCTTCGCCCGCTCGCGGGGCTACACGAGCTCGGTCGAGGCGGCGCTGGACGCCAATCACATCCCCGGTGACGTGGTGGGCAACGTCGTCGAGTCGTTCCGGGCGCACCTGGGGATCTGGCACCGCTACTGGCGCGTGCGCAGGACCGCCCTCGGCCTGTCCGAGCTCCGCGACTACGACACCCGAGCGGCGCTCGCGCCGGACGTCACGGTGAGCTACGAGCAGGCCGTGGACTGGGTCTCAGAGGGTGTGCGCCCGCTCGGGGAGGACTACGTCGAGATCATGCGGCGAGGAGCGCTCGAGCAGCGCTGGGTCGACGTCTACCCCAACCGCGGGAAGCGGCTGGGGGCGTTCTCGACCGGGACGCAGGGGACCCACCCCTTCGTGATGATGAGCTTCGGCGGGAACGTGTTCGGCATGAGCACGCTGGCCCACGAGCTCGGCCACTCGATGCACACCTACTTCGCCACCCACACGCAACCGTACGTCTACTCCCACTACGGCATCTTCGCCGCCGAGGTGGCGTCGAACATGCACCAGGCGCTGGTCCGCGCGCACCTGCTCGCGACGCAGGAGGACCGGAACCTCCAGATCGCCATCCTCGAGGAGGCGATGTCGAACTACTACCGATACCTGCTGGTGATGCCCACGCTGTGCCGGCTGGAGCTGGAGATGCACGCGCCGGTGGAGCGGGGCTCGCCCCTGACCGCGGACGGCCTCTCGGAGCTGATCGGCGACTGGCTGAGCGAGGCCTACGGCGGCGAGGTGGTGATGGACCGGCAGCGCGCGTCGATGCTGTGGGCGCAGTTTCACACCCACCTCTACGCGAACTTCTACGTCTACCAGTACACGACCGGCATCGCGGGGGCGCAGGCGCTGGCACCGGGGGTGCTGGCGGGCGGCCCGTCGGGGGAGGAGGCGGCGAGGCGGTACCGGTCGTTCCTGGCGGCGGGCGGGTCGCTGTTCCCGCTGGACGCGTTGCGGTTGGCGGGGGTCGACCTCTCGTCGCGGGAGCCGATCGACCTCGCCTTCGACGCGCTGGACGGGGTGGTGACGCGGTTGGAGGCCCTGCTGCTGTAGCGGAGTTCGTGGGGGGCGATCGGGGTTGGTGCACCAATCGCCCACTTTCGGTGCCCAGAGTGGGGTGTTGATGCACCAATCGCCCTTTCGAGCAACAGGGCAACGCATAGGGCACCAGCGGCGATGCGTTTGTCCGGGTGCCGTCCGCCACTCCGTGCTATATTGCGGGGCTGGTGAGAAGGCTGGTCGGGGGTCACGCTCGACTCGTCGCGACCGTAGTGGCATTGGTGGTGCTGGCCACAGCGTCCTCGTGCGCGGGCACAGGCACAAGTGGCGGCGGCGGCGGGAACAAGGCCGCGGCGCCCGTCATCACCCCGAGACAAGCGGCGACTGTGGCGATGACCACTGCAAGCCGAGCGGGTTAAAGCGCTGGAAATGAGGGCCGGACCTGCCCTCACCCGATCGAGACGGAACCCCAGCTCACCTTCGACCAAGACGGCATTCAGCAAGCATAAGGATGCAGGGCGGCTCGGTGGTGACCACTGAGTTACGCCTCGGTGACCGCTATCGTGCCTAAGCAGACCGCATACCCCGCATGGTTCATGGCCATTGGCCAGATACGAACGGACAGACGGCTTTCGACTTGTTAACGCGTCAGTCGCCAGAGTAGCCTGGAGGTTAGCTGTTCAGACAAGCCTGAATAGTGGATCCGTCGACTGGAAGAAGCTGTCGGGCGGATGGGCTGTTCCGGCCGATCTGAATGTGAACCCTCACAAACGCTGGCGGCTTACTGGAACACTGCAATCGAGCGGCGCAAGCACCACCGGGGCCGGCGTAGCCCGGGACTCATGACGTCAGACATCGCCTCCGACATCGTATCAGAGGTTGCGACAACCAAGAGCGGTGGTTGGGCTCAGGCCGCTGGCTTTGCAGCCGGGTGGAGTCACTTGCCAGAGGCTGTGCAGCTCAGAGACGGAGACATCCTTGGCTTCGCCTGGGTAATCGAACAACTTGAAGACGCAGAGACGCATCTAACGTTTGCTTCCCGCAGCCAGCGTCGAACGGCTCGAAATGGGATCCCCTTGTCCCTAACGGCAACTATCTCGAGATCGATCTGACGTACACTTACCTTGAGGGGATGGCGACTCCACCTAGCGGGAGATCTTCTGCGCAATCTCCTTTGCCGACAGGTACGACCGGTGTTGCCACGGCACGCCATGCCCAAGTTAGTCCAAGTCGCTTCGACTATCGGCAGTTTGCCGCGCTCGTGGCGGCGACCTCGTCACCGCACCGACCGGTCAATGGCGGAGCAAGCGGCTCTACCTGCGGGTCCCTATACGGTGGGCTTTACGTGTCAATTCACAGGCAAGCACCCCGCAGGATCCGGAACCCCAGTATCAACCAAGTACCGCCAACACGACCCCGACTCAGCGGAACGCAAACCCCTCCGCACCCACCGCGACCAGGGCCTCGAACGGCGGCCTGCCCGCAGGGTGCACTATGGTCGGTGCGGCACCGCCGCCACCCTGGCACTTATTTCACCATCCCTCAACAGATTCGCAATGCCGATGAGCTGCCTACGCTGGTCTATCAGCCGGCACCCCGGCCAACGCCGGTACCGAGCAGTGCGCGAACGCCCAGACTCCGCTGGCGACCCAGCCGGCGCCCCTGCCCACCCTCCAGCAGATCGAGACCACGCTGTTGGTCCAGTGGGAGCAGCAGCTGCAGAAGGGCACCATAGGTTACGTCCCCGATAAGGCGCCGATGCTGGTCGGGCTTCCCGGCTGCTTCTGGCTGGACGGGGTCTCCGGCAACACGCAGAACACCCAGACGGAGACCTCCACGTTCCAGGGGTTCGCGTTCAGCGTCCAGTTTCGGTTCACCGCCTCTCTCAGTCAGGTGGACTGGACCTACGGGGACGGGTCCCAGCCGAGTGTCGGCGACTCAGGGGCTCCGCTGGGTGTATCAGCACCAGCAGTTCTGCTCCAACCCACACACCTACGTGCGGTACACCGACCCGGGCCAGTCCGTGGCCGTGACGGCGACGGAGGAATGGTCCGTCTCGATCGACACCTGGCAGACCACGAGCTGGGGTTACCAGGACACCAGCTGGCAGCCGGCGCTGAGTCAGGTGGCCGACCTGATCGCGGCGCCTGTCCAGCTCACCGTGCAGCAGGAGGAGGGGGTCCTGATCCCGCCACCCGGCTCACCGTAGGGGCCACCCGCCGCCGACCGCACTAGAGGGCCGTTTCTGCGCAATCCGACGTTTCGGCGCGAGTTTTAGGGTCGGATTGTCGAGAAACGGACCTTAAACGTCGGCCAAACCCGCGCTATCAGGAGAAGTCGAACGTCAGCCAGCTGGAGGGCCGCATCCGGAACGCCGTTTCCGGGTTTCCGCCCATCTGTGCCATATACTCCCGACCGCCCTCCTCGCCGAGGTACCGCTGCGCGAGCGCCAACCGCTCGTCACCACTCACTTCGTCGACCGTCTCCACCACCGGCCCGCTGACCGTCACATACCGGTAGGGCGGCTCTTCGTCCTGCACCGCCAGCGTGAACGACCCTGCCGCCTCGAGCAGCCCCACCTTGTGCGACTTCGGGCCCGTCATGATCGAGACCACCCCTCCCGGCTCGTACGAGTACCAGATCGGTACCGCGAACGGCGGCCGGCCGTCCCCACCGTCGACCGAGAGGATGCCGACGTGCTTGGCCGCGAGGTACGCCTCTCGTTCGCTGACCGTCATCTTCCGCATCACATACCCCTTCAGGTAATCCTGCTACTCGCCGGTACCGGTGCCGCCGCCGCCGCCGCCGCCGATCGCCGAACCGAACTGCGTCAGGATCCGGTACACCCCCGCGGCACCGAAGTCCAGGGCCGAAATCGGGATGCGCTCGTCGGCCGCGTGGGCCAGGCCCTCGCCCTGGAACCCGGTCGGGAAGCGGGCGGGCAGGCACCCGTAGTTCTGTAGACCCAGCTTCGAGAACTGACACCCGTCGGTGAAGCCCGCCACCACGCTCGGGATCGGGATCCCCTCCGGATCGAGCTCCCGCAACAGGGCCGCCAGCACCTCGTATCCGGCGAGGTCCGGCGACGCCCCATTGCCCGGCGGCTCGGTGCGCATCACCTCGAGCTGGTGTGGGATTCCCTCCAGCCGCCCCTCCACCTCCGCCACCAGAGCGGCGGCGGAATACCCGGGGAGCAGGCGGCCGTCGATCTCGACCGTGACCTCGGCCGGGATCACGTTCACCTTGTCGCTCGCGTGAATGCCGGTCACGCTGATCGTGTGGTGGAGGATCGGCCCCAGCCGCCGCGCCATCGGGCCCAGGTCGGCCAGCACCGCGTCGGTCCGGGAAGGGTCAAGCAGCGCCAGGAGCTGCTGCGAAAGGGGTGCCGCAGCCACGTTCGCCATCGCCGTCACCTGCTGCCGGCTCGGCTCGGTGATGTGGACAGGCAGCCAGCGGCTGTCGAGCGCCTCCAGCAGTGCCCGGAGCCGCGACATCGCGCCACCGAACACCGGCGAAGATCCGTGACCGCCCTGACCCTCCAGCCGGACCCGCATCCAGCAGACCCGCTTCTCGGCGATCGCGATCGGGTAGAGGCGACGGCCGCTCATCTCCACCGACTGGCCGCCCCCCTCGCCGATCGCGTACCGCATACCCCGGAACAGGTGGGGGTGCTCGCGGACCAGGAAGCCCGCTCCGTGGTCGCTCCCCGCCTCCTCGTCCGCGACGATCGCCACCACCACGTCACCGGGGGGGCGCACCCCCTTCTCCTGCATGCGGAGCACCGCGGCGAGGATCGAGGCGACGCTTCCCTTCATGTCGAGCGCACCCCGACCCCACAGCACGCCGTCCTGCAGGACCCCGCCGAACGGCGGCACCGACCAGGGCTGTCCGGCGGTGGTGACGACGTCGACGTGGCCGTGGACCAAGAGGCCAGGCCCCTCACCGCGTCCGGGCAGCCGGGTCACCAGATTCAGGCGATCGGGGCTGTCGCCGAGCAAGACCGTCTCGAGGCCGCCACCCCGGAGCACCGCGTCGATCCAGCGCACGCACGCGGTCTCGTTGCCTGGGGGATTGGTGGTATCGAACGTCAGCAGCGCCCGCAGCAGATCGTCAGGATTCCTCACGTGGGTCCACGGTCGTTGCGGCGATTCGGTTCAGCGCGTCAGTGCGCGGGCGTGGCGCCGAACCGAAGTCCATCGACCAAGAGATCGATGATGCGCCGCGTCTGCTCCCGCTCCGGCACCGTCCGCTCGCTCAGCATGCAGATGCCTCCGAGCGCGCGCACGACGTCGGCGGGCTGAACGTCGGCCCGGAGCTCGCCGGTCCTCTGACCGGCCTCGAGAAGCGAGCCGAGGGCGGTGTTGATCCGCAGCTGGCCCTGCGCGAGCGCTCCCGAGTTCCGAAGCTCCTCCAGTGCGCCGGCCAGCCCGCGCTTGGTGGCCACGTAGTCCACGAACCGCTCCAGCCACCCGCGCAGCGCGAGGAGCGGGTCCTCGCGTACCGCCAGGTCATCGGCGGAGCGGATGAGCGCATCAACCTCGTCGATATAGATCGCCCCCACCAGGTCGAGGCGGGTCGGAAAGTGACGGTAGAGGGTCCCGATACCGACGCCGGCTCGCCGCGCGATCTCCTCCAGAGGTGCCTCGACGCCCTTCTCGGCGAATACCTCCCGGGCCACGGCAAGCAGCCGTTCCCGGTTTCGCTGCGCATCGGCCCGCAGATGCCTCGGAGCCGCGTACGGCGTCACGGTCCCTTGCTCAGCCGTTTGCATTGTCTCCATCGAAAGCCTACATCCAATTAACCGGAGCCGTACTCCGCTCCATTCCCGGCGCCATCCGGAGGCCATCCGACGCCCATCCGGGGGCCATCTGTCGACAGATGTACCGCCCAGGGCCCCCGAAACCGGCCACCTGTCGACAGATGGCCTAGGAAGTTTCCGGGGATCGATGGGAATTAACCGGAGGGTTCCTACGTTTAAGCGGGTGTCGCCCAAACCACCGGGCACCGGCCGCTCCCAAGCAAACGGAGTTGGCCTCCGGAAAATTCCGGGCGACGCGCCTGTCCGTCTCGTTCGTAAGGAGTGCCGCCTTGTCCTTGTCCTTGGTACCCAGGTTCTTCCGCCAGGACCGTGCCCGAGCCCGGGTCGCGCCCGGAGTGATCCTCGCGCTCGTGCTCGGCGTCCAGTTGATGGTCATGCTCGACGCGACCGTCGTCAACGTGGCCCTGCCCGGTATCCGGGCCGCCCTCGGCTTCAGCACCACCACCCTCTCCTGGGTGCTGACCGCGTACACGCTGACGTTCGGCGGCCTGCTGCTGATCGGGGCCCGCGCGGGCGATCGATTCGGACGCCGCCTGACCCTGATGGTCGGCGTCGCCGTCTTCACCGCCGCCTCCTTTGCGGGCGGTCTCGCTCCCTCGGCCGGTCTGCTGGTCGCGGCCCGCGCGATCCAGGGCGTCGGCGGTGCGATCGCGGCTCCCGCCGCCCTGAGCACGCTCACCACGCTCTACCCGGCGGGGCCGGCCCGTACCCGTGCGCTCGGCTACTTCACCGCGGTCTCCGTGGGTGCCGCCGCGCTCGGCCTGATCGCCGGGGGCGTCCTGACCCAGGCCCTCTCGTGGCGCTGGGTGCTGCTGGTCAACGTCCCGATCGGGATCGGCCTGATCGCCCTCGCCGCCATCCTGATGCCCCGCGAGGAGCGCCGGCGCGGCCATTTCGACCTGCCGGGCGCGATCAGCTCGACGCTCGGCGTCGCCGCCCTCGTCTTCGGCTTCACCCGCGCCGCCTCCAACGGCTGGTCGGACCCCTTCACCCTGGGCGCCTTCGCGGCCGGCGTCGTCCTGCTCGTCCTCTTCTTCTTCATCGAGCGGCGCGCCCCCTCGGCGATCACGCCGCTGCACCTTTTCGCCAGCCGCAGCCGCAGCGCCGCTTTCGGCGGCCGGGCCCTGCTCACCACCGGCATGCAGGGGATGTTCTTCTTCCTCACCCAGTTCCTGCAGGGGGTACTCGGCTACTCCCCGCTGGTGACCGGCCTCGCGTTCCTCCCGCTCACCGTGTTCCTGTTCGGTGCGTCCCAGTTCTCGTCCCGGTGGCTGGTCAATCGCATCGGCGGCCGGCCCGTCCTGGTCCTGGGTATCAGCCTGTCCGCGCTGGGGACCCTCTGGCTGACGTTCCTCGGCGCCGGTAGCGAATACCTCTCGCTCCTGGGCCCGCTGGTCCTGTGCGGGATCGGCAACGGCCTCGCCTTCGTGCCGCTGACCGGCTTCGGCCTGGAGGGGGTGGCACCGCAGGATGCGGGAGCCGCTTCCGGCCTGCTCAACGTCACGCAGCAGGTGGGCGGCTCGCTGGGCCTCTCCCTCCTGGTGACCGTCTTCGGTGCCGCCAGCGCCGCTGCGGCCACCCACCCGGTGGCCGGGCCCGCGATGCAGGCCCGTCTCGACTTCGCGTCCGGCGCCGACCGGGTGTTCCTGGTCGCGGCCGGGTTCCTGATCGCCACGCTGGTGCTGGCCCTGGTGGCGATCCGCGACGGCCGCACGTCCTCCCGGAACGCGCCGGCGGGCGAGCTCGCGGCCTGATCGGGAGGCCGCTCAGCCGGCTCAGGGGTTCCCGCGCGAGCCAGGCAAAGCCGATCGCACCGGGTGATCGGCGGCGACGGCCCGCGCGGGACCCAGGGCCCGGACCTGGTGGGGCACGCCACCGGGGATGAATGCGACGTCCCCTTCGTTCACCACCCGCTCCTCGCCGGCGATCGTCACCGCCAGCCGCCCGGAGACCACGATCCAGACTTCCTCCTCCGGGTGGGAGTGCTCGTGGACCGGGCCGGCGCCGTCAGCCACCTCCCAGATGCCGAACGTGACATGTGGAGAGGAGAAGAACCGGCCTCGCCAGCCGGCGACCGGCTCCCGCACCGGCATCTCCGCCGCCGCCACCCAGCGAGGGTCCTCCCCCACCGTCGATCCCGACGCGCGGGTCAGCTTTCGGTGATCTCGATCCGCTCGATCGAGACCGGCTGGTGGGGCCGGTCCTGGGCGTCCGTCTGCGCGGTTGCGATCGCGTCCAGCACGGCCTCGCCGTCGACCAACCGGCCGAAGATCGTGTAGTTGGGAGGCAGCGGGTTGTCCCCGTGCATGACGAAGAACTGGCTCCCGTTGGTGTTGGGGCCCGCGTTCGCCATCGCCACGATGCCACGCTCGTAGCGGCGCTTCACCGGCTCGTCGTCGAACGAGTAGCCGGGCCCGCCCCGGCCGGTGCCGGTGGGGTCACCGCCCTGGATCATGAAGCCCTGGATCACACGGTGAAAGATCACACCGTCGTAGAAACCATCCCGGGCCAGGAACACGAAGTTGTTGACCGTGGCCGGTGCCTCGTCGGGAAAGAGCGCCATGCGCAGGGCCCCGGCGGTCGTGTGCACCGTCGCTTCGTAGCTCTTGGCGGGGTCGATGGTGTGGGCAGGCGATGTCGAATACTGCTTGGCCATAGGCGTAGAGTCTGGCAGCTTTGGAGGTGAGGGTTCGATGCCGAGCGCGCTGATCACAGGGGCCGGCCGTCCGGGTGCGATCGCCGCCGCCATCGCGCGCCGCCTCGCCGGTGCCGGGTGGGACCTGGGGCTCCAGCACTACGACGAGGACCTCTCCCCGCTGCTCGCCGACCTCGCGCCGGCCGGGGTCAGGGTCCACACGCACCAGGCCGATCTCGGCGACGCGGCGGAGGCGGCAGGGACGTTCGAGGCGATCGAGGGAGCGCTTGGTGAGATCACGGCGCTGCTCCTGGTCCATACCCACGATGAGACGCGTGGGCTGCTGGCCACCCGGCCCGAGCACCTGGACCGGCACTATGCGGTCAACGTCCGGGCGGCCCTGATCCTGATCCAGGCCTTCGCCGCGCACCTCACCGCCCCCGACGGCCGGATCATCGGCCTCACCAGCGACCACTACACGCCCGAGAACCTGGCCTACGGCGTCACCAAGGCAGCGCTCGACCGGGTCGTCCTGGCGGCCGCCAACGAGCTGGGACCGCGCGGGATCCGTGCCAACTGCATCAACCCGGGCCCCAACGACACCGGCTGGATGACCGAGGAGATCCGCCAATCGGCGATCCGTGAGACGCCGCTCGGCCGCACCAGCCGCCCCGGGGACACCGCCGACCTGGTCGAGTTCCTGCTCTCGCCCCAGGGTGGCTGGATCAGCGGCCAGGTCCTCTACAGCAACGGTGCTTTCCGGCTCAACCCGTACTGAGGGTCGTTTCGCCCGAGAGCGGTCAGCCGGAATCTCGAGGTAGGTGCCGATGCCGGCAGCGCTGATCACGGGAGCGGGCCGTCCGGATGGGATTGCGGCCGCCATCGCGCGCCGGCTGGCCGGTGGCGGATGGGATCTGGGCCTGCAGCACTACGACGAAGACCTGGGGCCCCTGCTGGCGGACCTCGCCCCGGCCGGCATCAAGGTCCACACGCACCAGGCCGATCTCGGCGTCGCGGGAGCGCCGGAGGCGACGTTCGCAAGCATCGAGGCCGCGCTCGGTGCGATCACAGCCCTCCTGCTGGTCCACACCCGGTGCGAGCCACGCGGGCTGCTGGCCACCCGGCCCGCGGACCTGGACCGCCACTACGCGGTCAACGTGCGCGCGGCCCTGATCCTGGTCCGGTCCTTCGCCACGCACCTCACCGCAGCCGACGGCCGGATCATCGCGCTCACCAGCGACCACTTCACGCCGGAGAACCTGGCCTATGGCACCACCAAGGCGGCGCTCGACCGGGTGGTCCTCGCAGCTGCCAACGAGCTGGGTCCGCGCGGGATCCGTGCCAACTGCATCCACCCCGGTCCCAACGACACCGGCTGGATGACCGAGGAGATCCGCGAGAGGGCGATCCGTGAAACGCCGCTCGGCCGCACCAGTCGCCCCGGGGACACCGCCGACCTGGTCGAGTTCCTGCTCTCGCCCCAAGGCGGCTGGATCAGCGGTCAGATCCTGTACAGCAACGGCGCCTTCCGCCTCAACCCCTTCTAGGCACCGTGCCCGAGCGGCTCACACGCTGGGCGGCGTGCGCTCCTGGATCTCGTCCGGGCTCAAGCCTTCGCGGCGGGTGCAGATCGCCCAGCGATGCCCGAACGGGTCGCGGACAACACCGTAGCGCTCGCCGAAGTACATCTCCTGGACCGGCATCTGGAGCTCAGCCCCGGCCTCCAGCGCCTGGGCCACGACGCCGTCGACGTCGTCCACCTCCATCGTCAGGAGAGCCGGCGTGCCACCGATGGTGGGCGGCGCCAGGGAGCCGAGCTGCGGCACCTCGTCGCTGAGGAGCAGCCGCCCATCGCCGACCGCCAGCTCGACCAGCAGCAGGGTGCCATCCGGGAGCGCGTTGCGGAACAGCTCCACGGCACCGAAGGCCGCACCGTAGAAGTTCGCCGCCGAATCTGCACCGCGAACGAAGACATGCGGGTAGAGGGCGTGGGGGCGGCGGCTCATGATCCGATTCTGCGCAGGAGGCCGGCGGTGCGCGCGCGGTCGACCAGGCGCGCCATCGCCTCCGCCTCCCGCTCCGCCACCACGCGCCCGAGCGGGGTCAGCTGATACCGACGCCGGCGCGCGTCATGGGGGGCGCCCGGCTCGCTGCCACCGGTCTCTTCGATCAACCCGTCCGCGCACAACCTGCCGATGGTGCGGTAGAGAGTGCCCGGGCCGAGCCGCACCGCGCCGTCCGTCACCGCGTCCACGTCCTGCATCACCGCGTACCCGTGGCGCGCGCCCGGGGCGAGCGACACCAGGACCTGGAACGCAGCCGGCGTGAGCGAGATGTCAGGGGTTGCACCCACCTTCCGGCCAGGATACAATCCAGTCCAGTTGTATCCGACCTGGATATATTTGAGGAGGACATCATGGCCGGCAGCATCGTCGACGGAGTCCCTGAGGGATTCCACAGCGTGACCGCGAGCCTCACGGTGGACGGCGCGGCAGAGGCGATCGACTACTACCGGCGGGCCTTCGGCGCGGTCGAGGTTCAGCGGTCGCCGGCACCTGACGGCAAGCGGATCTGGCACGCGGAGGTCCGGATCGGAGACACCATGCTGATGCTGAACGATGCCTTCCCCGAGATGGGCGGCCCGCCCGCCAAGCGCGAGGGCGGACACCCGTTCGGGTTCTGGCTCTACGTCCCGGACGCCGACGCGGTGCACGCTGCCGGGGTCGCGGCGGGAGGCATTTCAACCTCGGATGTGGAGACGCAGTTCTGGGGTGATCGGACCGGCTCGCTGACTGATCCCTTCGGCTTCAGCTGGACCATCGCGACCCGCGTCGAGGACGTGTCCGAGGAGGAGCGCAAGCGTCGGGCGGCCGCCTTCAGCGCCTGAGGGACCGCGGACCCGGGCCAGCGGAGCCGCGAAGGCGAACGGCATACTGAACCCGTCATGGGAACCGTAGCCGCCGCCACCCCTCCGGTGAACATCTACGAGTGGGGGGGCCAGCTGAGCATCGCGACTCCGATCCCTGGTGCCCACGCCTCCAAGGTGGAGATCGTCGTCACGCCCGAGCGGATCGAGCTCGATGCGGAATGCAAGTACCCCCAGGACGCACAGAACTACCTGCGACGTGACTGGCAGGTCGGCGCCTGGAGGCTGGAGCTGGACCTGCCTCATCGGGTGGCGCCGGAGGGCGCCCACGCCGTGCTCCGGCACGGAGTGCTGGTCGTGATGGCGCCGCTCTCCGACCAGGGCACCGGGCGTTTCCAGCCGCCGGTGGAGTAGCGAACGCCGCATCCGGAAAAGCGGCGATTGGTGCACCAATTGCCCGATCGCAGCGCTGGAAGTCGGGCGGTTGGTGCACCAACGGCCCACTACCGAGCCTCACTCTTCGACGGCCCGCTGCCACCCCTCGACGAATGCGACCAGCAGCTGGTCCATCGCGCTCTCCGCGTCCAGCAGCAGGTCCACCACCTCGCCGGCACTGCGGTTGCGGGACCGCGCCGATCCGAGCAGCTCGTTCAGAAACGGCTGCCGGAAGCGGACGTAGGCCTCGATCGCTTCGGTGAGGCCGGCCCCCAGGGTCGCGATGTGCGCCCCGTATTCGTCGGCGTGGTCGCGGGCCTGGCGGAGATTGGCCAGGGCCGGCGCGGGACGGTCGGCGTCGAGATAGGCGACCAGGCACTCGACCATCGCCCGTCCGCGGGTCCGGAAGCGCTCCCGGTCCGGCGCCGAGATCCCTTCCAGCCAGGCCGGTGTCTCGGCCGCGGCGTCACTGGCGCTCCGGTGGTAGGCGGCGGCGATCGCGGCTCCCGAGGCGCCGAGGTCGGCGAGCTGGGGCCGGCGGTGGTGCGGCGTCGGGACCAGTGCCTCGATCGCGGCCCGGGCGAACCGTCGATGCCCACCCGGCGTGGTGAAGCCGGCCACGTGGCCGCTGTCGCTCCACCGGCGCAGCGTGTTCGGCGTGATGCCGAGCAGCCGCGCGGCCTCTCCCAGTCCCAGCCAGTCGTCAGCCTTCTGGCCGTCTTCGGGGGTCGTGTCGCCGGCAATGCTCACCGCCGGCCCAACCTACCACCCGCCGCGGGCGGTCAGGTGCCGTTCTGGGTGGCGAAGAAGACGAGCCGCTGCTGTGCCAGGGCCCCCGCCCAGAGCGGCCAGCAGGTCGTCATCACCAGCTGATACCTCCCCGGCTTCGGATTCAGGACGGCGACGTCGCTGGGCTGCACGACCTGGGTGCCGGTGATGGTGTAGGAGTACGTCTGCGTTCGCGTCTGCAGCTGGATCTGATCCCCCGCCATGAGGTTGCCGAACTTGATCCAGTACGTGTTGTGCGCCGCGACCCCAACCGTCCCGACCTCTCCCGGCAGCACCGTCTGGGGATAGTGGCCGGGGCCGGCGTAGAGAATGTTCAAGCTCACCCCCTGCTGCACGGCGGCGTAGTAGCCGATCTTGGGGACCCGGATCGCGAAGAGCAGCCCTGACGCCGGTGCCGGCGCCGGCTGCGGCTGCGCGGCCGCCGGCAACGGGGAGGTGCCGGGGGTCGGGATGGTCGCCGTCGATGGGTGCCGGGCCGGTTGACGGAGCTCCTGCCGCCACCTCTGGTTGATCTGGCTCTGCTGCCAGTTCCCGTAGGCCAGGTAACCGACCGGGATCAGGCAGATCACGAGACCGACCGCGACCAGCGCGAAGCCGGTGCGGCGAACCCAGCTGCGGGCGGAGGACCCGGACACGACGCGCGACTTTACACCGGGGTCGGGGCACCCGAATCCCGGGAGTTACCGCCGTACCGACGCGGTAGGCTTCCGCCCATGCTTGGTCTCCACCACGTCATCCGTCGGAGGTAGCGCCGTGGCGACCGTCGACCCGGACCTGGTCCTCGCCGATCTGCAAGAGCTGGCGCGGCTCACCGGTGACGAACGGGGTGCACAGCGCGTCGCCTGGACCCGTCTCTGGGAGGACGCGCGCGAGTGGTTCCGTGAGCGGGGGTCGGACCTGCCCGTGACCGAGCGCGTGGACGCCGCCGGCAACCAGTGGCTGACGCTCCCGGGGGCCGGGACGCGATCGCTGGTGATCGGAAGCCACCTGGACTCGGTACCGGACGGGGGCCGCCTGGACGGGGCGCTCGGTGTGCTGGCCGGGCTCGCGGTCCTGCGCCGGATCGCCGCCGAGGGCCGGCCTCCTTGCACGGTTCGCGTCGTCAGCTGGGCTGACGAGGAAGGCGCCCGTTTCGGTGGCTCCCTGTTCGGGTCCAGCGCGGCAGCGGGCATGCTGGACCTGGAGGTGGCGGCCGCGTGGCGGGACGCGGATGGCCGACCGGTCGCCGAGGTGGTGGCGGAGCACGGCGTGGTCCTGGAGCAGATGCCGGAGGCGAGAGCGGAGCTCGAGCACGTGGCCGCTTACCTGGAGCTCCACATCGAGCAGGGACCCGTCCTCGAGGAGCGCGGCCTCGCACTCGGCGTGGTCGAGGGCACGTTCGGCGTCGAACGGCGCCTGCTCCGCTTCCGGGGTCAGAGCGCCCACGCCGGTTCCACGCCGATGCACCGGCGGCGAGACCCCCTGCTGGCGGCGGCGCGGACGGCCCTGCGGGTCCGCGAGCTCGCGATCGCGGAGGGCGGCGTCGGCACCACCGGCCGGGTGGTCGCGTCGCCCGGGATCGTGACCGCGATCGCGGGCGAGGTCGAGATGACGCTCGACCTGCGGCACCTCGATCCCCGGGCGCTGGCGCGGATGCTGGAAGGCGCTGCATCGGCGGCGGCGGCCGCCGCCGCCGAGGAGGACTGCTCGGTGACGGTGGAGCCGGTCTGGCGCATCGGCCCCATCCACTTCGACCCCACGCTGCAGGCGTTTGCCGATGAGGCCGTCGTCGAGGTACAGGGCCGGACCGCCCGCCTCCCGAGCGGCCCGCTCCACGACGCCGCCGAGATGGCGCTCGCCGGCATTCCGACCGCCATGCTCTTCTGTCAGAGCCTTCGCGGACTGAGTCACACCCGCGAGGAGGACACCCACCCCGAGCACCTCGCCCTCGCGGTGCGGGCACTCGACGGCCTCGCCCGCCGCACGCTGGCCTGGGTCGCCGCACGCTGAGCCGCACCGTCGCGGCCATCTGTGCACACATGGCCTGACAAACGCGCCTTTGACCGGCCACCTGGCGACAGATGGCCGGTTGCGTGCGAGGTGGAGCGCGGGTGCTTCAGGGGCTGGGTTGGGGCGGGCCGGCCGGGGCTCAGAAGAAGGTTTCCGCCAGCTCCACCACCTGGTGGCCCTCGTCCACGATCGGGATCACCCGCCACTTGTCGAACGTGGTGCAGGGGTGCTCGATGCCACAGCAGACCAGGTCCCCGACCCGCAGGGGGTCGCCGGCGGGGATCCGCAGGTACGCGTGCTGGTCGTTGAGGTCGGTCACCGTGAACCCGGTCGCGTCGCGCACCTCGCCACCCCGGGCGCGGACCCGCAGCGGCTTCGGCAGACCCTGGTCGTAGGAGACGTCGCGCTTCCCGAACCCGAGGAAAGCCAGGCCAGGCTCGGGCTGCGACTGGACCAGGCCCCAGAGCTCGAACGCCGGGCGCAGCTCGGGGCCGCCCGAGCGGTGGCCGAGCGGGCCCACCCGCCGGTAGCGGCCGTGGTCATGGGTCAGGTAGCAGCCTCCGCGGAGGACGAGCCGCACCGGCTGCTCCAGGGGCCAGGGTCCGCCCAGGACGTCGACCACGCGATCGAAGTAGAGGCTGCCCCCGGCCGTGACCAGGATCTCGTCGAGGCCCAGGAAATCACCCCGCCGTGCCAGCGCCAGCGTGACCTCCCGGGCCCGGGACAGGAACGCGTCGACCGCGGCCAGCGTCCCGGCCTCGGCGTCGTGCCCGATCGCCCCCTCGTAGCCCTCGACACCGACCAGCCGCAGGTGGGCCGCGCGCCCGACCGAGGCCGCCACCTCCAGCGCCTGTTCCTGCGTGCGGCAGCCCGTGCGCCGGCCGGCTTCTCCAACCTCGACCAGGACCGGGAGCCTGACCCCGGCGGCGGACCCGGCCAGCGCCTCCTCCATCAGGTCGACTCCGCGGAGCGAGTCGACCAGGCACGCGATCCAGACCTCGGGGCCGGCTGCCATCTCCGACGCCATCCACCGCAGCCCGACGGGATCGATCACCTGGTTCGCGATCAAGAGGCGGGTGGCCCCGAACGCGCGCATCGCCCGGGCCTGCGTCGGGTTGGCTGCCGTCATGCCCCAGGCGCCCGCGTCGAGCTGCCGCCGGATCAGCTGCGGCGACATCGTGGTCTTGCCGTGCGGGGCCAGCGAAGCGCCGTGCTCGGCGCAAAAGGCGGACATCGTCGCCTGGTTGTGCCGCAGGTCGGCGTCGCGCAGGACCAGGACCGGGAAGGGCAGGTCCCCTCCCAGCGCGTTCCAACCGCGCCGGCCCGCGTCCCCCAGCTGGAGCGGCGTCTCCACTGGTGGCAGTCCCTTGTGCAGGTGTCCTTCGAGGTCCATGCCGCCAGTGTGGCCGTGCCGCCGTGCTACGTTCGGCGTCGATGCCCTATCTGGCCCGTCCCGACGCCGAGCTCTACTACGAAGACACCGGCAAGGGGCCACCGCTCGTCTTCGCGCACGGCCTCGGCGGGAACCACCTGTCGTGGTGGCAGCAGGTTCCGCACTTCGCGGGCCGGAACCGCTGCGTCACGTTCGCGCACCGTGGGTTCTTCCCCTCACGGAGCACCCTGCCGGCGGGAGACCTGAGCGCACACTTCGTGGACGACCTGGAAGCGCTGCTGGACGCGCTCCGGCTCGACCGGGTGACGCTCGTCGCGCAGTCGATGGGCGGATGGACCTGCCTCGGGTTTGCGCTGCGCCATCCCGATCGGGTGCGAGCGCTGGTGATGGCCGATACCGCGGGGGCGTTCGCGCACGGGATCCCCTCGCCCGCGCGCCAGGAGGAGCTGTTCGCGCGCGGCATTCACCCGGCGGCCGGAGAACGGATGGCGCGGGAGCAGCCCGTACTGCACTACCTCTACTGGGGCATCAACAACCTGGCCGGCGATCTCGATAAGCAGGCGATCGCGCGCTCGCTGTTCGCCGCACAGACGGTCACAGCGGAGGATCTTTCGGTGCTCACCATGCCGGTGCTCGGGATCGCCGGCCTTGAGGATCGCTCGATCGACCCGGAGGCGGTGCGGCGTCTCTGCGCGTCCGTCCCCGACGCCCGCTTCGCCCCGGTCCCCGAGGCCGGCCACTCGGTCTACTTCGAGCGACCTGCCGAGTTCAACCGGCTGGTCGAGGAATTCCTCGCGGCCGCCACCTGAGTCGTTTGTATACGAACGCACCCTAAAACGGCACGGCAAAGGTACGGCTGTATACAAACGTCCCTGACCGACCCCGCGGGGTTGCCGGCTTCTGAACTAAGGTGCGAGCGATGAGCATGAGTGGCCGCACCTTTCTTCAGATCCCGGGCCCGACGAACGTCCCGGAACCGGTCCTCGCCGCGCTCCGCGAGGGGACCATGAACCCCCGGGGACCGGAGTTCGGGGCGATCGTGAAGGACCTCGTCGCACGGCTCCGGCCCGTCTTCGGCACCAACCGGGGCCACGTGTTCGTCTCCGCCGGGTCGGGGCTGGGCGCGACCGAGAGCGCGCTCGTCAACACCCTGGCGCCGGGGGAGCTGGTGTTGTGTCAGGTCGACGGGTTCTTCGGGCGCCTGGCGGCCGATCTCGCCCGGCGGCTGGGCGCCCGGGTCGAGATCCTGGAGGTCCCCGCCGGGGAGCCGGCCGACGCCCGAGCGCTGGAGGCCCGCCTGCGAGCGGATGGCGGGCACGAGATCCGGGCCGTCCTCTGCGTGCACAACGAGACCTCGACCGGAGTCACGTCCGACCTCGGCGCCATCCGCGGCGCGCTGGACCGGGCGGGGCACCCGGCGCTCCTCCTGGTCGACGCCGTCTCCTCGCTGGGTTCGATCGACGTCCGCATGGACGAGTGGGGCCTCGACGCGGTGGCCGCCGGCTCTCAGAAAGGCCTCATGTGCCCGCCCGGACTCGCCGTCATCGCCGTCAGCGAGAAAGCGCTGGCGGTAGCCGAGCAGGGCGGCAGCCCGCGCGGCTACTTCGATTGGGGTCCCGCGCGGGCCGCCGAAGAGACCGGCATCCTCCCGGTCACCGCTCCCTCCCCGCTCCTCCTGGCCCTGCGCGCGGCGGTCACCCTGCTCGAGGAGGAGGGGCTGCCCAACGTCTACCGCCGCCACGCCCGGCTGGCCGAGGCTGTCCGCCGCGCAGTCGCCGCCTGGGACCTGACCACGATCTGCCGCGTACCCGCAGCCGCCTCGAACACCGTGACCGGCGTGGTGCTGCCGAGCGGACTCGACCCTCATCAGCTGCTCGACGCCGCTCAGGAACGCAGCCTGGAGGTCGCCGGCGGCATCCCGCCCCTGGATGGATCGACGATCCGAATCGGGCACATGGGGTCGCTGAACGAGCTCGAGGTGCTGGGGACGATCGGCGGCCTCGAGCAGGCACTGGCCGCGGTCGGCGCACCGGTTACGCCGGGCGCCGGCCTGAGCGCGGCTCAGGAGTGGTTCGTGGGGCCGGCCGGGCTAGCATCCCCGGTATGAGCACCACCCGCGTCACCGGCACCGTCCCCGTCGAGGGCGGCGAGCTGCCGTACCTGCTCATCGTGCCGGAGGCCGGGCACGGACCTGGCATCGTGCTCTGCTACGAGATCTTCGGCACCACCGAGCACATGATCGAGCGGGCCCAGCGCCTCGCCGGACTGGGCTACGTGGTGATGATCCCCGACTTCTTCTGGCGCCTGGGCCCGGACCGCGTCGTCGAGGAGCGCGAGCCGGATGCGATGCGGCGCGCGATGGCCCTCGGGATGCGGCTCGATCGCGAGCAGGCGGCAGACGACGGTGCGGTGGCCTTGGCGCACCTCCGCAGCCTGCAGCAGGTCGCGGGCGGCGTCGGTGTCTTCGGCTACTGCATGGGCGGGATGATCGCCTACCTGATCGCGGCGCGGACGCAGCCCGACGCGGCGGTTCTCTACTACCCCTCCGGCGTGAACGGTCACCTTGACCGTATCCACGACATCCACTGCCCGACCCTCTACGAGTTCGGCGCCGAGGACACGTTCATGCCGCCTGACGTCGCGGGACAGGTGAGCCAGGCGACCGCCAACCACGAGGGGGTCGAGGTCAAGGTTCAGCCGGGTGCCGGGCACGCGTTCGACAACGACGTGGTGCCCGCACTTCACAACGCCACCGCCGCCGCCGATGCATGGGAGGAAGTGCAGGATTTTCTGCGCCGGTGGTTGCCTTCAGGTGTCTGAGGCGGCCGATCCGCTGGTGTACGGCACCAGATGGCCGGTCCGGCACTACGAGCTGGACGGGAACGGTCACGTCAACAACGCGGTCTACCTCAACTACGCCGAGCACCTGACCCTGCTCCACGCCGAGCTCTCCGGCTTCGGCCAATCGTGGACCACGGCCCGGGGCGGGGCCTGGGTGGTGCACCGCAACCTGGTCGATTATCACCGCCCGGCCTACTACGGAGACCTGCTCGACCTCCGCGTGCGCGTCCTCTATGTGCGCGGGACGCGGGGCATCCGGCACACCCAGATCCGCAGGGAGAACGGCGGTGAGCTCTGTACCGAGGTCCTGACGGAGTGGGTCTGGACCCGGCTGGTGGACCGCCGGCCGGGTCGGGTGCCCGCCGAGGTCGTCCAGGCCGCGGCTCGTGTCACCGAGGAGACGATGAGGCGGGACCCGGACCTCCTGCACCGTCTGCGGCGCGGCGCCTCGGTCTGACCGGCGTTCCGGAAGGACCGGGGTTCAAGGGGGCGGAGCGGCGGCGCTGGCGCCGGCTCCGGTGAGGGGCTTGCGGAACGCCGAGGTGCGGTCCCAGCGCCCCCCGGCACTGTCGGCGACCTCGAAGCCCGCTGCCATGCAGGATGCGGTGACGATCGAGGCCGGAACGTAGTGCGAATCGGCGAGGTGCTCGGTGATCGCCAGGCGTCCTCCCGGCTTCAGGACGCGGGAGACCTCGCGCAGCGTCCCCTCGCTGTCGTGCAGGCGGCCCAGCATGGCGACCAGGTAGGCGAGGTCGAAGCCGGCGTCGCGATAGGGCAGATGGTCGGTCGGCGCGACGTCCACGGTCACCGCGGTGAGGCCCTGGGCACGAAGCCGGCTCCGTGCGAGATCAGCCTGTTCCGGGTCCGGCTCGAGACCCCAAGCCTCGCCACCGCGACCCGCGGTCCGGGCCGCCTCCTCCAGGTAGGTGCCGGCACCGCAGCCGACCTCGAGAACGACCAGACCCGGCGCCACGCCGATCCTGCTCAGCTCGTCGGGGATGGTGCTGACGCGGAAGGGGGAGCGGAGCGAGCGAAGCGCAGGGCGCCCCCGCTCCCCATCCGGACCTCCCCGGCGCCGTCGCAGCGTCACCGCCACCGCCAGCGCGAGCCCCCCTGCGCCCGCCACCACCGGAACCAGCCAGGCCACGTGATGACCGCGGCCCGGTGGCGACGACCCTGGCCGGCCGTCCATGAGTGGCTATTGTCCCCTCTTCTCGGGCCAAACACCATCTTTGCTTCGCCGCGACCGGTCCGCGGGCCCGCCGGCCAGGGGAATTCCAAGCGTATACCCCACCATCGTTTCCCATTAACTGCCGCAACGCCTGTAGCAAAACCACTCATAGCTATGCTCACTTAACGTCCGTCCTGACCCCCCGCCACTGAGGAAGGAGAGAGATGAAGCGGACGAGAACCATCCCGCTGGCCCTGCTGGCGGCCTTCGGTTTGCTGCTGGCTTCCTACGGCTTCGCCAGTCCCGCCAGTGCTCTCCGCGCGGCCGGGGCCGGCCCTCCGACGCGACGTCGCTCGCGGCCTTCGGCGGCATGTCCGGCCTGGTCAAGGCGGCGAAGGAAGAGGGGACCCTCAACGTCATCACGCTTCCTCGCAACTGGGCGAACTACGGCGCGATCATGGACGACTTTTCCAAGAAATACGGCATCAAGGTCAACGACGCGAACCCTGACGGGAGCAGGCAGGACGAGATCAACGCCGTGGAGCAGCTGAAGGGCAGAGCCGCGCCCCGGATGTCCTCGACGTCGGCAACTCGTTCGCGCTCACTGCGGCGCAGGAAGGCCTTCTCGCCAAGTACAAGGTGCAGAGCTGGAGCGACATCCCGACCGACGCCAAGGCGGCCAACGGCGACTGGTTCAGCTCCTACGGTGGCTACGTCGCGATCGGCTACGACCCGAGCAAGGTGAAGACAGCGCCCACGTCGTTCAAGGATCTTTTGAAGTCCGAGTACGAGAACATGGTCGGGATCAACGGCAACCCGACGCAGGCGGGCGCCGCCTTCGCCGCTGTGTACGCGGCGTCGCTGGCCAACGGGGGATCGTTCAGCAACATCCAGCCCGGCATCAACTACTTCCAGAAAGCTCAACCAGGACGGCAACTTCGTCCCCGTCACCGCGTCACCGGCGACGGTGCAGAGCGGTCAGACCCCGGTCGTGATCTGGTGGGATTACGTGGAGGCTTCGGAGATCAAGGCCGAGGTCCCGGACTGGAAGATCGTGATCCCGACCGATGCGCACTATGCCTCGTATTACGACCAGGCGATCAGCGCGACGGCGCCGGACCCGGCAGCCGCCCGCCTCTGGAAGGAGTACCTCTACTCGACCACCGGCCAGAACCTCTGGCTGCAGGGCTTCGCGCGGCCGATCGAGCTGCCGACGCTGGTCAAGGACGGAACGGTCGACAAGAAGGCGTACCAGGCGCTGCCCGCGGCTCCCAAGGGGGAGCTCACCTTCCCGACCAACGAGCAGCTGACCAACGCCCAGCAGGTCCTCTCGCAGCAGTGGTCGTCCGCGGTCTCCTGATGTGGCGCAGCCTGCGATAGAAGCGGCGGGCTCGGCACCGGTCACGGACAGGCGGCTCTTCCGCCGACTGGCCGCGATCGGCGGCTGGCCCCTGCTTGGCATCCTCCCGTTCGCCATCTACACGGTCCTGCTGCTCGGCTTGCCGCTGCTCGACGTCGCGGTCGGCGCGTTCCAGACTCCCGCCGGGCACTTCACGCTGTCCAACTTGGAGATCGCGGCCAGCGGCGTCTACCGGCAGGGTTTCATCTCCAGCCTCTACCTCTCGGTGATCACGAGCGTGGTGCCGGGGGTGGTCGGCTTCTTCGTCGCCTACGCGATCCACACCGCGCGGCACGCGACGACCCTGCGGCGGCTCGTGATGACCGCCTCCAGCGTGTTCGCGAACTTCGGGGGCGTCCCACTCGCGTTCCTGTTCATCGCGTCGTTTGGGACGACGGGGCTGGCCACGCAAACGCTGACCAACCTCGGGTTCAACCCCTACGACCACGGTTTCAGCCTCTACGGCTTCGGCGGCGTCGCGCTCGTCTACCTCTACTTCCAGATCCCGCTGATGGTGGTCGTGGTCACCCCTGCCCTCGGTGCGGTGCGCCCGCAGTGGCGGGAGGCGAGCGCCGGCCTCGGCGCCGGAGGATTCGGCTTCTGGCGCTTCGTGGGCGGGCCGGTGCTCCTGCCGCCGGTGCTGGGCGCGACCCTCCTGCTCTTCGGGGGCGCCATGTCCGCCTATGCGACCGCGGACGCGCTGACCAGCGGCAGCATTCCCCTGGTCTCGATCCAGATCGGGTCCTTCCTGAATGGAAATGTGATCGCAGGTCAGCAGAACGTCGGCAAGGCGCTCGGTCTGGGCATGGTGGTCGTGGTCGCGGTGGCCATGGGCTTCTATCTCCTTCTGCAACGACGAGCGTCACGATGGCTGCGGTAGCGAGGCCGGCTCCACGCGGTCGCGGTATCTGGCGCCTGGTGGTGCTGGGGGTGGTCGGGATCTACTTCGCGGTGCCGTTCCTCTCCGCACTCCGCTTCGCCCTGCAGACCGACACCGGCTCCTACTCCTTCGCCGCCTTCACCGCGATCCCTTCGACCCAGGGGTTCCCCGACGCGTTCGGCCTCTCGATCCGGCTGGCGCTGGTGACGACCGTCCTCACGCTGCTGCTGATGGTGCCGACCGCCGTCTACGTTCACCTCCGGGCACCCGCGCTGCGCCGGGCCTTCGACCTGGTCACCGTGCTCCCGATCGTGGTCCCGCCAGTGGTCCTGATCATCGGTGTGCTCGACGTCGCACCGGAGATCCTGAAGTCCACCCCGTACCTGCTGGCGCTCATGTACGTGGTGCTGGCGATGCCCTTCGCGTACCGCTCGCTCGACGCCGGGCTGGGGGCGGTCGACGTGCGCACGCTGTTCGACGCCTCGCGGTCGCTGGGCGCGGGACCGATCGAGTCGCTGTTCCGGGTGCTGCTCCCCAACCTCCGCTCGGCGGTGCTGGCGGCGACCATCCTGACCGTGGCGCTGGTCCTCGGTGAGTACACCATGGCGAGCCTGGACTCCTATCAAACGTTCCCGGTCTGGATCGTCTACTTCGAGCAGGACAACTCGCACATCTCCGTGGCCGCGTCGTTCATGGCCCTGGTCGTCACCTGGGTGCTGCTGCTGGTGTTGAGCGCGTTCGATGGCGTCGGGAGACGCGCCCCGGCGGGCGAACCGTGACGGCCTCCACCGCGAGCGGCGCGACCGTCGAGCTCCAGGACCTCCACCGTGCGTTCGGCGCCACCAAAGCGCTCGACGGGATGTCGCTGGAGATCGCCGCCGGCGAGTTCGTGGCGCTCCTCGGGCCGTCGGGGTGCGGGAAGACCACAGCGCTGCGGGTGCTGGCCGGCTTCGAGCGGCAGGACCGCGGCCGCGTGCTGGTCGACGGACGCGACATCTCCAGCGTCCCGCCGCAGAAGCGCGACATGGGCATGGTCTTCCAGAGCTACAGCCTGTTTCCCAACCTGAGCGCGCTCGACAATGTCGCCTTCGGCCTGCACATGCGTCGGAAGGGGGCGCAGGAACGCCGGCGCCGTGCGGGCGACCTGCTCGACCTGGTCGGGCTCGCCGACCGCGCGGCGCAGTACCCCCACCAGCTGTCGGGCGGCCAGCAGCAGCGGGTGGCGCTGGCGCGCGCCCTCGCGATCCAGCCGCGGGTCCTGCTCCTTGACGAACCGCTCTCGGCACTCGACGCGCAGGTCCGGATCGGCCTGCGCGAGCAGATCCGGAATTTGCAGGTGAGGCTGGGCACCACCACCGTCTTCGTGACCCACGACCAGGAGGAGGCGCTCTCGATGGCCGACCGGGTCTGCGTGATGCGTGCGGGCCGGATCGAACAGGCGGCCACACCGGAGGAGCTCTACGGGTCCCCGCTGACCACGTTCGTCGCCGAGTTCGTGGGGACGATCAGCCGCGTGCCGGGCCGTGTCGACGGCGAGACCGTCGACGTCCTGGGCCGTCGCCTCCCGGTGCGCAATCGCAACGGGCACGCCCCGGGGGCGCTCGTCGACGTGCTGCTCCGGCCGGAGAACCTGACCGTGTGCCACGACCCCGGCGGCCCGGGGCAGGTGGTCTCGAAGTCGTTCCTGGGCTCGGTCTCCCGGGTGGTGGTCCGGCTCGACGCCCAGACCCAGGTCAAGATCGACGTGGTCGGGTTGGGGGCCGCCGGGTTCGGCGCCGGCGACCCGGTACGCGTCGGGGTCGAGGACGTGCCGGTCATGATCGCGAACCCCGTAGGAGGAAGCTGAGTGACGAACCGGGCGGTCATCGTGGGTGGCGGGATCCTCGGCACCCAGCACGCGTGGCAGGCGATCTCCCGCGGCTGGCAGGTCACCCACCTGGAGCGGGAGGCCGCGCCGCGCGGAGCCTCGGTGCGGAACTTCGGGTTGATCTGGGTCAGTGGCCGGGCGGCGGGGGACGAGCTGCGGCTCGCGCTCGGCGCGCGCGGGCTGTGGGACGAGGTGGCCGCCGACTGCCCCGGCACTGGTTTCCGCGCGGTCGGCTCGCTCACCGTCGCCGCCCACGACCACGAGCTCACCGCGCTGGAGGCGGCCGCGAAGGTTTCCGACGCCGCCGAGCGAGGGTTCGCGATGCTGAGCGGCGACGAGGCTCGCCGGCGCTCCCCCGCCCTGGCGGCCCGAGTTCGCGGAGCGCTCTGGTGCGAACGTGACGGAATCGTGGAGCCGGGCCGGGTGCTGGGCGCGATCCGGGAGCGCCTGCTCGCCTCGGGGCGCTACCAGTGGCATCCCCGGCGGACCGTGCGCGAGGTCGCTCCCGGGCAGGTGGTCGATCACACCGGCGCCTCGCATGCCGGCGACCTGGTGATCGTCTGCACCGGCGCCGATCACCAGGGCGTGGCGGCGCCGGCGCTGGCCTCGGTCCCGCTCCGTCGCGTACGGCTGCAGATGCTGGAGACCGCCTCGCCCCAGGACCCGGTCGGTCCCGCTCTGGCCGACATGGATTCGCTGCGCCACTACCCGGCGTATGAGGGAGCGCCGCGCGGGGCACTCCGCGGTCAGAGTGCGATTGCGGCGGCCTGGGGCGCGCAGCTGCTGCTGGTACAGCGAAGCGGCGGCGGCCTCACCATCGGCGACACTCACCAATCGGAGGAACCATTTCGCGTGGACTACGACACCGAACCGGAGCGCCATCTCCTCTCCAGCGCGCGCCGTCTGCTGGGCTCGATCCCGGGGGTGCGACGACGCTGGTGTGGCGTCTACAGCCAGGTCGCCGGCGAGGGCCTCTACGCGAGGGTCGAGCCGGAGCCGGGCGTGGTCGTCGTGACCGGCCCCGGAGGGCGCGGCATGACGCTGTCACCGGCGATCGCGGAGGCGACGTTCGCATGACCGGGACACCACGTCTGGAGCTGGTCTGCCTGGACATGGCGGGCACCACCGTCGCCGACGACGGAGCGGTGCTGGCCGCGTTCGACGCCGCGATCGAGGCCGCCGGCGTCCCCGAGGCCAGACGGCCCGCCATGCGCGAGTACATCGTGCGCACGATGGGCGAGTCGAAGATCGCGGTCTTCCGGGCGCTGCTGCGGGAGGAGGAGCGGGCACAGGAGGCCAACGCGGCGTTCGAGACCGCGTACCAGCGACAGATCGACCGAGGCGCGATCCAGCCCATCGCCGGCGCCGAGGAGGTGATCCGGTCGCTGCGAGGGGCGGGCCTCAAGGTCGCGCTCCTGACCGGCTTTTCCGCGCCCACCCGCGACCGGCTGCTCGCGTCGGTGGGGTGGGACCGGCTCGCCGACCTGACCCTGGTGCCGTCAGAGGCGGGGCGAGGCCGGCCGCACCCGGACCTGGTGCTGACCGCCCTGCTGCGCACGGGCGCCCACGACGTGGCGGCGGTGGCGGTCGCGGGCGACACCGCCTACGACATGGAGAGCGGCCGCCGCGCGGGGGCGCGGGTGCGCGTGGGGGTCCTGACGGGAACGCACCACGAGGTGACGCTGCGGGAGTCCGGTGCCACACACGTCCTGCCGTCGGTACGTGAGCTCCCGGGTGTGCTCGGGGTCTGACTCCAGGTCGGGCGGCAACGCGACCGCCAGGGCCCCCCGGACCCGCCCCGGGCCCATCCACTATTTGTCCTAGAGTCCGCCCCCTTTTGCCCATTGGCACGGCGCCGAGCCGGAGCAATATTCGTGCCGTGCCAACCGCGCCGGCGAGGCCGTCGGTGTAGCCCGTCATGGCCCCGGTCAGGCTGTACGGCCGTGATCCGGAGATAGACGCGATCGACGGCTGTCTTCAGATAGCCCGAGAGGGGCAGTTCTCCGGGGTACAGCTGGTCGGCGCTCCGGGCGTCGGGAAGACCGCGCTCTGCGAGCGCACGGCGGAGCTCGCGGTCGAGTTCAAGATCCTTCGAGCACGCGGTGTCGAGACGGAGGAGGACCTGCCCCTGGCCGCGCTGTCTGGCATCCTCGCGAACCTCCCAGATCTGGGGCCGCCCCCGCCGAACCGCACACTCGCGAGAATCGAGCGCATCCGCGACGTGCTGGCCGGCGGCGACCGGCTGGCTCTCGGCGCATTCGTGCTGGATCTGCTGTCGACGGCCGCCGAGGACTCCCCGCTCCTGCTGGTTCTCGACGACTGGCACTGGTTCGACAACGCGTCGGTCGAGGCGCTCGGCTTCGCGTTCCGCCGGCTCGACGCGGACCGCATCGCCGTCGTGATCGCCGGGCGATCGGGGACCCGCGCCACCCTCCCGTTGCCGCGCGTGCCTCTCCTGGTCATCAGAGACCTCCCGACCGCTGCCGCCCGCTCTCTGCTCGAAGGGGAGCTGGGGGATCTGGCCGCCGCTGTCGGCATCGCGGTGATCACCGCGACCGGCGGCAATCCGCTGGCCCTGAAGGAGGTGGCGAAGAGCCTGTCCGAATCGGAGCGGTCGGGCGTCGCCCGGCTCCGTCAGCCGGTCGACATCGGCGCGCAGCTGAGCAGCTACTACCGGAAGGTGTTGGAGCCGCTTTCCAGTGAGTCGAAGCTGGCGCTGACCACCGTCGCCGCCGCGGGCTCGGCACCTGAGCTCGTCGAGCCGGCCCTGACCAGCCTCGGCCTGTCTCTCGACGACCTCGAAGCCGCGGAAGCGCTCGACGTGATCGCGGTTGGGGAGCGCGGCGTTTGGGAGTTCCGCCATCCGCTCGTGCGCACCGCGGCACTGGGGGTCTTCCCACCCCGCGTGCAGCGCCGCATCCATCGGGCCCTGGCCGGGGCTGCGGTGGGCGACCTTCCGCGCCGCGCCTTCCACCTCTCGGCCGCCGCGGTCGGACCCTCGCACGAAGCTGGTGACGCACTGGCCGAGGTCGCGGGCCAGGCCGAGGCTCGTGGCGGACAATCCATGGCGGCGGGGATCCTGGAGCAGGCTGCCGAGCTGACGCCGGCCGGCGAGCTTCGGGCCCGCCGCTTCCTGGCCGCTGCCAAGGCGGCGCTCCTCTCGGGCGCGCCGGCCAAGGTCGTGCCCCTGCTGGACAAGGTGTCGAAGGCCGCACCCGGCTCGGACCTGGCGCGGGAGGCAGACCTGGTGGGGGCTCAAGCGCTGCTCTGGTCGAACGTCGAGCGGGCGGTCGACCAGGCGCTCAGTGCCGCTCGCGGCCTGGCCGCGACGCGCCCGCAAGCGGCGATCGACGGCCTCGCTCTGGGGGCGACGGGCCTCCACACCCGGGGGGAGCAGGCCGCCACGGTCAGGATCGGCCGGGAAGGCCTCGAGCTGGCCCGGTCGCGCGGGGCGGATGACCTCGCCCTGCTCGGTGCGCTGGCAGGCGCCGTGCTGGTCGGCGGCCACCGTTCCGAGGCCGACCGGCTCCTTGCCCCCGAGGTCGTCGGACGCTGCCTCTCCCTTCTCCGCGGGCAGGGCTCGGACCTGGGGATGAACTCGACGCTGATCTACCTCGCCCAAACCCTCCGATGGTGTGACCGCCACGCCGAAGCTGAACTCCTGGCACGGGCCCTCGCCGAGCACTGCCGGCGGCGATCGGCACCGTACGCGCTCCCCTACCCGCTCGCCGTTCTGTGCGACATCCTGTGGTGGAACGGCCGTTGGCCCGAGGCGCGGTCCGTGGGCGAGGAGGCGCTCGAGCTTGCCGAGCAGACGGGACAGTACGTGCTGAGTGGGTTCGTCAGGGCCCAGCTCGCCCGGCTGTGGTCGGCGCGTGGCGACCTCGAACGTGCCGACAGCCTCGCGGAGGCTGCCATCAGGATCTCCTCCCAATCCGGCATCAAGCCCGTTCGCCTCTTCGCTCTGTCTGCCCAGGGGCTGGGGCGGCTCGCGAACGGAAACGCGGAAGCCGCCGCCGATGTTTTGGGCCGGGCGGAATCGGTCGCCGACGACATGGGTGTCGAGGACGACTCAGCGACGCCCTACGTGGCGGAGCTGATCGAGGCCCTGGCGCGATCCGGGGAGCACGCTCGAGCTGACCTCCGGTTGGACCGCCATCTCAGCCTCGCACTCCGGGACGGAGGACCGTACCGTCTGGCGACCGCGTTCCGCTGCCGAGCGTTGCTGGACAGCGGTGCGCAGGCCGACGATCTGTTCCGGCAGGCCCTGGAAGCGAACCCGGGCATTCGATTCGAAGAAGCCAGGATCCGGTTCTGCTGGGGCGAGCTCCTGCGGCGCCGTCGAAGACCGTCCGAGGCTCGACCCCAGCTGGAGGCGGCGGCGCACATCTTCCAGACGCTGGGCGCTGAGAGCTACGCCTGGCGCGTCCGCCAGGAGCTGGAGCCGCTCGGGCTGCGCATCCAGCCAGTACGAACGAGCGGGATCGACCAGCTGACCTCGCGCGAGCTGCAGGTCGCGCTGGCGGTGGCGGAAGGCAGGTCCAACCGTGATGTAGCATCCCGCCTCTTCATCAGCCAGAAGACCGTCGAGTATCACCTCGGCAACGTCTTCATGAAGCTCGGGGTCACCTCGCGGACGCAGCTGGCGATGGCCGTTCCGAGGGTGGTCCCCTCCAGCTCCGACGACTGGCCTTCGGTCCCGGCCTAGGTATTGCTCTCCCGGGTTGGGGCCAGAGTGTCCGCACTCAGGCGTTACCGGGCGCCGGGTGGGGTCAGAGTGTCCACACTCCGACGCTACCGGGCGCGCGGGGTCGGGCTGGGGGTTGGCGCGCTCAGGCCAGCTTGAGCCCGCGCTTTGCCATCTCGGCGTCCAGGATGCCGAGTGCTTTGGGCCCCATCCCGTGGAGTTTGGCCAGCTCCCGGCGGCTCACCCCGTCGAGTGAGCCCAGCGTCATGTAGCCCGCACCCTCCAGCGCGCGCGTCGCCGGAGCCCCGACCTTCGGCAGCCCGCCGTCCGCGGGCGGCGTCATTCGGTCACCCCGGCTTTGACCGTCATCATCGAGACCAGCCGATCCCAGGTCGCGTCCATCTCCGGATCGACACGCTGCGCCTCCGGGTGCGCGTCGTGCCAGGCCAGGATCTCCCGCGCGCCGTCGTCGAACGTGATCGTGGTCTGGAACTCCGGCACCAGCGCCTTCACCTTGCTGTTGTCGAACACCATCGAATGGGCCTTGTCGCCGACCAGCCCGGGACCCAGGTCCGGCCGCACCGCGGCGATCACCTCGGAGGGGACGTGCACCAGATTCGGTTCTTCCGCCCCCGCGGCTCGAGCCAGCCACTCGTAGATCTGGTTCCAGCTCGGCGCGTGATCGCCGGTGATGTGGAACTGGTCGCCGACCGACTCCTGCCGGCCCAGGAGCCCGACGAAGGCGACCGCGAAGTCCCGCTGGTGCGTGATCGTCCAGAGACTGGTGCCGTCGCCGTGCACCACCACGGGACGTCCTTCACGCATCCGGACGATGTCGTTCCAGCGCCCGGTCGTCACCATCGAGGTGCGGTCGTAGGTGTGGGAAGGGCGCACGATCGTCATCGGAAAGCCGTCGTCCCGATACGCGCGCCAGAGCCGGTCCTCACAGGCGATCTTGTCGCGGGAGTACTGCCAGTACGGGTTGCGCAGCGGCGTCGACTCGGTGATGGGCAGGTGGGAGGGCGGCGTCTGGTAGGCCGACGCCGAGCTGATGAAGACGTACTGCCCTGTCCTGCCGGTGAACAGCTCGATGTCGTTCTCCACGTGCTCGGGTACGTAGGCCACGAAGTCCACCACCGAGTCGAAGCTCCGGTCGCCGAGCGCCGCGCGCACCGTCTCCGGCCGGCGAATGTCGGCGTGGAGCTGCTCTACCTCGTCGGGCACGGGCCGGAGCGCGTTCTCGCCCCGGTTCAGCACGGTCACCTGATGCCCCCGCTGGAGCGCACGCTGCACGCATGCCGAGCTGATCCTGCCGGTGCCGCCGATGAAGAGCACGTGCTTCTGCGCCATGCCTCCCATCTTGAGCCTGGCGCGGGAGGTCTGGCGGGGGCCTCGGCCGGCGGCTGCGCGATGATAGGAGGACCGCTTGGCGCGGCTTCTCGCGAGCGGACGGGGGAGTCCCCGTGCCGCGGCAAATGGAGGAACTGGAGATGCCGACGGATCTCACGGTGACGCTCGCGGAGGACCGGCCGGGCGCGTTCTCAGCGATCGCGGAGGCGCTGGGCGGCGCCGGCGTGAACATCGATGGGGTCGCCGAGATCGAGGATGCCGTGCACGTCCTGGTCGAAGACGCACCGCGGGCAAAGCAGGCGCTCGCCGCCGCCGGCCTCAGCGTGGGCCCCGATCAGCCGGTCCTGGTGGTGGAGCCCGCCAACGAGCCGGGTGCGCTGGCCCGGATCACGAGCGCGCTCGCGGAGTCGGGCGTGAGCGTTCGCTTCCTCTACGCGGCGACCGGCACCCGGATCGTGATCGGGGTTCACGACCTGGAGCGCGCGCGGGCGGCCCTGCCCGGGAGCTGACACTTCCGCACCGCGACCTCGGGGGACCTCGCGTCAGCCGCGCCCGGCACCCCCAAGGGGTAATCGGGCCGTGGATTAGGTCGTTTCTGCAGCAACCGTCGCTATCTCCGACCCGGAAAGAGCGGAATGTGCAGAAACGGCCCTGTGGCTGCCGGCCCATAAGGCTTCGAGGACGTTGAGCTCCTGAGGCACCGCGGCACCCCGGCGCTGCGCGCGAATTCCCCCCGCGACGCCCTTAAAGCAACGGCATTGCCCCCAGCGGGCGATTGGTGCACCAACCGCCCATTTCGCGCCCCCGAACACGGGGATTGGTGCACGAAGCGGGCAAACGCCGACTGCCGTCTGAGGATCAGGCTCGAACCGGCAGCCAGCGGGCGGGCGCGACGGCGGATCGAGACCAGTGCCGCGTCACACCCGGGCGCGGGCACGAACCGGTCCGCCGGCAGCCGTCTGAGGAGCAGGAACTCGAACCAAGGCTGCCAGGGCAGCGACCTGCGGCTGGGCGGGCTGACTGCGCACAGGCCCACGGCGGCTCCCCACTCGAGCACGAGGTCCGCGCGCTGCAACCGCGGCAGGCAGTCCTCGAAGAGGCGGCCAAGCAGTTCCGCGGTCAGGTGGAAGGGTGGGTTGGCGACAACCTTGAACGGGCGGTGTGGTAGCGGCACGCGCAGGGCGTCGCCTGCCACGACCGTGACCTGGGGATGCTCCCGGAACCGTGATGCCAGACGGGCCGCCGATCGTGCGTCGGCCTCGATCGCCACCACGCGTCCGGCCCAGCCCACCAGCTCTGCGGTGAGCCGGCCGAATCCGGATCCGATCTCGACCACGAGGTCATCCGTCGTGAGCTCCGCAGCCGACGCGAGCTCGACGGCGAGCCGCCGGTCAGCGAGGTAGTGCTGTCCCCGCGCCCAGGTCGTGCAGCCGGCGGCTGCGCGCCCGGCCACGGAGGGTGAAGACCAGTCCCATGGGCGCTCCCTTCATTCTCGCAGGAGACCGGCACCCCCAGGGGCGATTGGTGCACCAACCGCCCATTTCGCCCCCGAACACGGGGATTGGTGCACCAACGGCCCCCTTTCCGGGAGGCGGCGGGTGTCAGAAGCTCTTGGTGAAGGTCCAGGGGTCGGGGAAGGCGGGCACCGGGACGTGGATCAGGACCGGTCCGTCCGCGTCGAGCGCCTCCCGCAGCGCCGACTCCACCTGTTCGGGGGTCTCGGCCCGGAGCGCCTTCATGTCAAAGGCACGGGCCAGCTGCACGAAGTCCGGGTTGCGCAGGTCGGCGGCGATCTCGCGCCCGAACTGCTCCTGCTGCATCCGCTTCACGTTTCCGTAGGCGCCGTCGTCGAAGATCATCACGATCGCCGGGATCCGGTGCTGGACCGCGGTCGCCAGCTCGCCCGCGTTGAACATGAATCCCCCGTCGCCGGTCAGCACCACCACCCTGGTGTCGGGCCGCCCCACCTGAGCCCCGAGCCCGGTCGGGTACTCGAAGCCGAGCGTTCCCTGGTAGCCGGACGTCAGAAACGTGCGCGGCCGGTGAACCGGGAAGCCGTACCGGCTCCAGTAGCCGACCTGCGTCATGCCCGATACGAACACGGTGTCGGCGGGCGCGGCGCGGCGAACGGCGGAGCCGAGCTCGGCCAGGAGTCCGATCTGGGTGGCGACCTGCGCCAGCTCCTGCTTCAGCTCGGCGATCCCCTGCCACTCGCCGCGGGGTTGGCCCGGGCCGAGCTCGGCGAGCAGCGCCTCCAGAACCACGCGCGCGTCACCTTCGATCGCGATCGAAGGGTCGACGCCGCGTCGCAGCTCCTCCTCCGACGCGTCGACGCGGATCAGGGTCTGCCCCGGGCGCACCCGGCGCCGGCCCTCCTCGTTGTCCGCGTAGCGGGTGCCGACAGCGAGCACGACGTCGGCCTCCCCCAGGAGCCGGCGCCCCCCGAGCGGGACCACGGCCAGCGGATGGTCGCTGTCCATCGCACCCAGGGCGTTCTGGGTTTCGAGAACTGGAGCGCCCAACCGCTCCGCCACCTGGCGCAGCTCCTCCCAGGCACCCGCGCGGAGCACGCCACCTCCCGCCACCAACAGCGGCCGGGAAGCCTCCCGAAGCAGCGCAGCGGCGCGGGCGATCGCCCCTTCGGAAAGAGCCGGGGGCGCGATCTCGGGGGAGTCGAAGCGCAGCGGTTCGGTCGTGGCGCCCATCAGAAGGTCGGGCGGTATCTCGACCTCCACCGGGGCCGGTCGCCCGGTGCGCAGCTGCCGGAACGCTTCGCGGAGCGCGTCCGCGATCTCCGCGTGCGTCATCGCCCGCGCCGACCACTTGGCCACCGAGCGGGTCGCCTCCAGCTGGTAGGGAATCTCGTGGAGCCGTCCGTAGCCCTTGCCGATATCGCGAGAGTTGATCTGACCGGTGAGGCAGAGGACCGGTGCGCTGCAGGCGTTCGCGGTGGAGAGCGCCGCCATCGCGTTCAGCAGGCCAGGCCCGGGAACGACCAGACAGGTGCCCACGCTGCCGGTCGCCAGAGCAAACCCGAGCGCCATGTAGGCGGCGCCCTGCTCATGACGGGTCTGGAAGACGTGGAACTGGTCGCGGCGCCGCGCCAGGGCGTCGAAGGCGCCGTCAAGCTGTACGCCGGGGAGCGCGAAGATCGTATCCACGCCGTTCGCCAGCAGCGACTCAGCCAGGACGTCGCCGCCGGTGAGGGTCGTCGTCACGGTCATGGGCGTATTCTGCGCGTCCGGCTCAGGCATGGCGGCCGAGGGGTACAGAACCTAACACTTGCCGTTCCGTTAAGGGCACGGGTATCCTGTTACAAACGGGTCAAGATGGCGCGCTGCGCCATGCACGTGCGCCCGTGCCCCTCACGGGTCCACGCCAATGCGTAGACCGGCCTCGACGTGGGTACGAATAGGATACGGATGGCAGAACAGACTGAGCTCGACAAGATTCTAGGCCCGCGGGCGACCCTGGAAATCGGAGATCTGCCCGGCGAGCAAGAGCCGACGGACGCCGAACTGGCCGAGACCGCGGCGCAGCAGGCACAGCAGGCCCAGGACGCCTCGCTGGACGACTCCGTGCGCATGTACCTGCGCAAGATCGGCGAGGTCTCTCTGCTGACGGCGAAGCAGGAGGTCGAGCTGGCGAAGGAGATCGAGGCGGGGTCCGAGCGGGCCCGCCGTCACATGATCGAGGCGAACCTTCGCCTCGTCGTCTCCGTCGCCAAGCGCTACGTCAACCGCGGGCTGCCGCTGCTGGACCTGATCCAGGAGGGAAACCTGGGCCTCATGCGCGCAGTCGAGAAGTTCGACTACCGGCGCGGGTTCAAGTTCTCCACCTACGCCACGTGGTGGATCCGGCAGGCGATCACCCGTGCCATCGCCGACCAGGGCCGGCTGATCCGGATGCCCGTACACGTCGTCGACACCTACAACCGCCTGGTCAAGATCCAGCGCCGTCTCACCGCCGAGCTCGACCGCGAGCCGTCCCTCCTCGAGCTGTCGATGGAGATGGGGATGACCGAGCAGCAGGTCGAGGACCTGGTGCGGGCGGCGCAGCAGCCGGTCTCGATGGCGACGCCGATCGGCGAGGACGAGGAGAACGAGCTGGGCGAGTTCCTGGCCGACCGCGACGCGGTCGCGCCGGAGGGGGCCGCTTCAGAGGCGATGCTGCGGCAGGAGTTGGAGGACGCCCTCTCCACGCTCAATCCTCGGGAGCGCCGGGTGCTGCAGCTTCGGTTCGGGCTGCTCGACGGCCATCAGCGCACCATCACCGAGGTCGCGCGTCGCATGGGCATGTCACGAGACCGGGTCCACTCGATCGAGCGGCAGGCGCTGGACAAGCTGCGCAACTCGCCACGAGCGTCGGCCCGGATGAAGCAGCTCTACCTCGAGATGGCCAGCTAGGATCCTGCCCGGATCCCCGACTGCCGGCAGTCGGGGGTTGATTGAGCGCCCTTTTGCCCCGAGTGCCGGAATTCGGGTCATCCTGTACCGGCATGGAACCCACGCCCGCGTCGGGCGCAGCGCGTCCCCGGATCATGGCGGCGCTGGAGGTGCTGCTGGTGGCGGCCCGCCTCGGGGTGACCAGCTTCGGAGGTCCGATCGCACACCTCGGCTACTTCCGCGACGAATACGTGCGGCGGCGGGGGTGGCTCGACGAGGCGACCTACGCCGACCTGATCGCTCTCTGCCAGCTGCTCCCGGGGCCGGCGAGCAGCGAGCTCGGGATCGCGATCGGAATCCTGCGAGCCAGGCTGCTCGGTGGGTTCGCCGCCTGGCTGGGTTTCACGCTTCCGTCGGCGATCCTGCTCACCGCCTTCGCGTTCGCGGTCCAGATCCTGGGGTCGGGCGACCTGCCGTGGCTTCACGGGCTCCAGGTGGTGGCGGTGGTCGTGGTCGCCAACGCGGTCTGGAGCATGGGCAAGACGCTGACTCCCGACCGGCCGCGTCTCCTGGTCGCGCTCGGAGGTGCGGTGCTCGCCACCGGGCTCCCCACCGGGTGGGGGCAGGTGGCGGCGATCCTGCTCGGGGCGGCTGCCGGAGTCGCCTTCTTTCGCGACGCCGGGCAGGGCGGTGCCGATCCCGGCCACCGGGTGCCTATCGAGGTTCCGATCCGGCGGGTCACCGGCGCCGTCGTGCTCGGTGTCTTCGGGACCCTCCTGCTCGGGCTCACGATCCTGCGCCAGTTGGTGGTGTCCCGCCCGCTGGCGATCTTCCAGAGCTTCTTCGTGGTCGCATCGTTCGTGTTCGGCGGCGGCCACGTCGTCCTCCCGCTGCTGCAGGCCCAGGTCGTTCCCCCGGGGTGGGTGAGCGAGTCGCAGTTCCTGGCCGGATACGGAGCCGCTCAGGCGGTGCCGGGACCCCTCTTCACGTTCGGGGCCTATCTGGGCGAGATCGCGGCCGGCGGCGTACCGGGCGCCGCGCTGGGTCTGGTGGCGATCTTCGCGCCCTCCTTCTTCCTTGTCTTCGGGACGCTCCCGTTCTGGGACGCCCTGCGCCGGCGCACCGGCTTCCGGTCCGTCCTGACCGGCGTCAACGCGTCGGTGGTGGGGCTGCTCGCGGCCGCGCTCTACAACCCGGTCTGGGTCAGCGCCGTCCGGGGGCCCAGCGACTTCCTCCTGGTGCTGGTCGGCTTCGCGATCGTCTTCGTCCTGCAGGCACCCCCCTGGGTCGCGGTGATCATCCTCGGGCTGCTCGGCGCGGCCTTCCACGGGCTTTCGCTGCTGCACATCTGAGGGGGCGCATGCTTGGTGCCATGGATCTCGAGCAGGCGCGTTCGTTCCTCCGCTCCAACGATCGTGGCATCCTCATGACCCGGCGGCAGGACGGGCTGCCGCAGATGTCGCCGGTCAACGCCGGGATCGACACCGAGGGGCGGCTCATCATCTCCACCCGGGAGCCGGCAGTCAAGGTGAGGAACCTCCGCCGGGACCCGCGGGCCAGCTACTGCGGGTTCACCGAGAAGTTCTTCGGCCCCTGGGTACAGGTCGACGGACACGCCGAGATCCTGTCGTTGCCGGAGGCGATGGAGCAGCTGGTCGCCTACTACCGGCTGCTGGCCGGCGAGCACCCCGATTGGGACGACTACCAGGCTGCCATGATCCGCGACCGGCGATGCCTGATTCGGATCACGCTGGAAGGCGCCGGTCCCGCCGTGCAGGGGTAGGGCGGCGCGGCGCCGCCGCCGCGGCTATCCGCGGCGGGAGCGGCGCGGGCGCCGAGCGCCTACCTGCAGGGCCCGGCGAAGCCGGGTCGAGCCTGGGATCGGACGGACCCGGGGGTGGCGGCGGGAGCTCTTCTTGACCTCACGATAGAGGCGCCACTCGGCGGCCTCGCGCCGCCGATCTTCAATGATGAGAACTGACAGACTGACGTTTTGGAACTGAATCATCCACTTCTCTAAACGGCCGGACCCTCCGGTTTAATCCCACAGCTGTAGATGAGGGCCGGACACCAGCCCCTCTGAGCCGCCGCGCCCGAGTCCGACCTAGAGTGGCCACGGTTCCCGCCGCCAGGCCATGTCCCAGAAGCACCACTCGTAGCGGGAGGTCTGGGCCACATGGGTCACGACCCGTGCTCGCTCCCCCGCCCCCAGGCCGGGCCAGACCAGATCCACCACCCGCAGCACGTCCTCCACCACGGCGGCGTAGCCGGCATCGGCGTAGGCCTCGATCCAGCGCCGGTGGACAGGATCAGGGGAACCGCCCTCGAGCAGCGCCCGTCCCACCTCACCATAGATCCAGTAGCAGGGCAGGATCGCGCCGAGCGCCTCGGCGAACGAGCCTCCGTGCGCGACGCTCAGCAGGTAGCTCGTGTAGGCGAGGCAGGTCGGCGCCGGCTCCGTCGCCAGCGCCACCTCAGGGTCGATGCCCAACGCCTCGAAGAGCTCGGCGTGGAGAGTTCGCTCCTCCTCCAGCGCGGCGATCGCATGCCGGGTGAACAGCAGCAGCGACCCTTCGTCGGGCGCGCGGGCGCCGATCAGTGCCAGCGTCCTGGCGTACTCACGGAGGTAGATCGCGTCCTGGACCACGAAGAAGCAGAACGCCTCCGTTTCCAGCGACCCGTCCTTCAGGCCGTGCAGAAACGGGTGCTCGAGCACCCGCCGCAGCGCCGGCGCCATGACCGGGAGGACGGCGCCCCTGCCCGCGCCGGCGGTCACGCGCTCACTTCGCCTCGAACACCTCACGCAGGATGGGCAGCGCTCCTGCCAGGTCCTCGCGGGAGCTGGAGAAGGCGATGCGCACGTGACCCGCGCCGCCCGGCCCGAACTCCTCGCCGTCGCGGATCAAGACCCCGCGCTCACGAGACTCCGCCACCACCTCGCTCGAGGTGCGGCCGGCGGGAAGCTTGACCCACGCGTAGAACGTGCCGTCCGGAACGTTGACCTCGACGTCGGGGATGCCGTCCAGTCCCTCCAGAATCAGGTCGCGCCGGTACTGGTACTCCTGCCGCATGCGTTCCGGCCAGTCGGTGGGGGTGGTGAACGCGACCAGGGCGGCACGCTGCACGGCCGCGTTGAGGGTCCCGACCAGGGTTCGCTGCACCCGTGCGGCGGCGGCCATCACCTCGGCCGGCCCGGCCAGGTAGCCGATGCGCCAGCCGGTCATCGCCAGCACCTTGGAGAACGTCTGACAGTAGACCAGACGGCCGCGCAGGCTCTCGATCTCGAGTGCGGAGACGAAGTCGTGGCCGTCGTACACGATGTGGTCGTAGGCCTCGTCCGAGACGACCAGCAGGTTGTGCTCGCGCGCGATCTCACCCAGCGCTTCCAGCTCGTCGCGCCGGAACACGACGCCGGTGGGGTTGACCGGGTTGCAGATCACGAGCAGCCTGGCGCCGGGGGCCGCGCGACGGATCGCTTCGAGGTCGAGGTGAAGGTCGGGGGTGAGTCCGAGCTCGACGGTCTCGGCGCCGACCCAGACGCAGAGGTCCGAGTAGAGCGAGTACGTAGGCTCGGGTATCAGGACGCGGTCACCCGCGTTCAAGACCCCCAGGAACGTCCCGGCCAGACCGCCCGTGCCGCCGTGGGTGACCAGGATCTGCTCGGGCGTGTACTCGATCCCGGAGCGCGCGCTGACGTCGCCGGCGATGGCCGCACGGAGCTCGGGGTCGCCGGTGCCGTCCACGTAGTGCGTGTGGCCCTCGTTGACCGCCTGGGTCAGCGCGTCGCGGACGAACGCCGGGGTGTCGAAATCGGGGTCGCCGGCCGAGAGCGCGATCGCGTCGGCGCTGCGGAAGAGGGGGCGCTTTGATCGCGCGTTCACGCGCTGGACCGCGGCCGAGGCCGCAAACGGGGTTTGGGTCACGCTCATACCGGTTCCTCCAGAGTGTTGTGCTGGTACAGGACCCATCGTCCCAGGTCAGCCGGCGGCAGCGCCGTGTGGAGTCCCGGGCGGCAACCCCGCCTCAATCTTCGTTGCGGTACCGGTCCGGGCTTTCGTTGGGCAGCAGCCAGGGCAGCGCCTCCGACATCACCTTGGCCAGCGTGTGGTAGTCGTGCTGGTCGAGCTCGCCGCGAACCACCAGCGCCATCGCCGCGTCGATCGCGGCATGCTCGGCCGTCCGATCGACGGAGGCCGGCTCGGAGCGCCACGCGCTCTGGGCGTAGTGGCCCTCGACCAGTTCCTTGAGATCGCCTTCCGCTGCTCGCCACGCCTCCTGACGACCGGTTTCGTCGATCAGGCGGCGGGCGGTCTTCTCGGCAGAGGTGCACGCCTCGAGGCCGCCGGCCGCGTACCGGCTCCAGCCCCAGGCGATGCGCTCGATGCCGCTCGGACCCAGGACCCGGGCGTCGCTCAGAAGACGCTCGAGCGCTTCTGTGTTGGGGCCGTAGCGGCCCCCGCCGGTGCCGTCAAACTCGCTCATGCTGCACGGCGCTCCATGTGCGGCTCCACCCAGATCCGCTGCTCGCGGTCGAAGTGCCAGCGCCGCTCCACGGGCGTGCTTGGTTCGGAGACACCGCCGAGCAGTCTGTGGGCCAGGAACCTTGCCAACTGATAGAGATACATCTTGCGACCTCTCGCGAACCGGACGTTGCCTCCGTTTCAACCCGGGACGCCACCACATTGTTCCGCGGCACCGAGGTTCGACCTGAGGACGTGGCCCCGGAGTGCCCGCGGACGTGCGACGTCGCCTCCTGGATCGCCCTCGGCACCCGGCCTCCAGGGTGGGGTATCACTGGAAGGTCTAACGTCTGAATCCCAAGGAAGCGCAGCGCATGGCACACGACTCGGCCTCCGAACAAAGCAAGGATCCGGAACTACGGGTCAGGCCTCCGAAGCAGGACAGCGTGGGCATCCCCGGGATCACGCATTCGCTGGAGTACGCGCTCAGGGAGATGGGGCCGCGTCGCAGCCTGCGGACGCTGCTCAAGCTGAACCACACGGACGGGTTCGACTGCCCCAGCTGCGCCTGGGGCGACCCCGACCCTGAGCACCGCAAGCTCGCCGAGTTCTGCGAGAACGGGGCCAAGGCGGTGGCCTGGGAGGCCACTCGCAAGCGCGTCGAACCCAGCTTCTTCGCGACCCACTCGATCGACGATCTCCGGCGGCAGGATGACCACTGGCTGGAGAAGAACGGCCGGCTCACCGAGCCGATGTATCTCGCTCCGGGGAGCACGCACTACGCGCCGATCGGGTGGGACCGAGGCGCTGGCGCTGGTGGCCGAGCGGGCACGCGCGCTCGAGCATCCCTACGCGCGCCGTCTTCTACACGAGCGGCCGCGCCAGCAACGAGGCCGCCTTCGTCTACCAGCTGCTGGCCCGGCGGTTGGGCACCAACAACCTCCCCGACTGCTCGAACATGTGCCACGAGTCGAGCGGTGCCGCCCTCAGCGCGACCATCGGCGTCGGCAAGGGCGTGGTCACCCTGGAGGACATCGAGGACCACGCGGCGCTGATCCTGATCGCCGGCCAGAACCCGGGCACCAACCATCCGCGGATGCTGACGTCGCTGGAGAAGGCGAAGCGGCGCGGGGCTCGCATCGTCGCGATCAACCCCCTCCCCGAGGCGGGCTTCGCGCGCTTTCACAACCCCCAAACGGCACGGGGTCTGGTGGGGCCTGGCACCCCGCTCGCCGACCGGCTGCTCCCGGTGCGTGTCAACGGCGACCTGGCCCTGTTCAACGGTCTCAACCGGGCGCTGCTGGAGCTGGAGGACGCTCGCCCCGGCGCCGTCTTCGACCACGACTTCATCGACCGGTACTGCGACGGATTCGAGCCCGCCGTGTCCGGCTGGCGGAACGTCGACTGGGGAACCGTCGAGGCCCAGAGCGGGCTCTCGCGCCGCCTGATCGAGGAACTCGCCGAAGAGGTGGTGGCGGCGGACAGCGTCGTCGTCTGCTGGGCCATGGGGCTGACGCAGCACCCCAACGCGGTGGCGACGATCCGCGAGATCGTGAACTTCCTGCTGCTTCGAGGGAACATCGGCCGGCCCGGCGCCGGCCCCTCGCCCATCCGCGGCCACAGCAACGTCCAGGGCGACCGCACCATGGGCATCTGGGAGCAGATGCCCGACACCTTCCTGGACAAGCTGGGCGCCGAGTTCGGATTCGACCCACCGCGGGAGCACGGATGGAGCACCGTGGACTCGATCCGGGCCATGCGGGACGGCAAGGTCGACGTCTTCTTCGCGCTGGGCGGGAACTTCGCGGCCGCCACTCCCGACACCGCGGTGACCGAGGCCGCTCTGGCGACGTGCAAGCTCACCGTCCACGTGGCCACCAAGCTCAACCGGTCGCACCTCTGCCACGGGGAGGAGGCGCTGCTGCTGCCCTGCCTGGGCCGGACCGAGCGCGACCACCAGGCGACCGGCGAGCAGTTCGTGACCGTGGAGGACTCGATGGCGATGGTCCATCGCTCGGTCGGCCGCCTGCGCGCCCGCCTCGCCCGCCGTTCGCAGCGAGGTCGCGATCGTGACCGAGCTTGGCGCCCTCCTGTTCGGAGACGAGATGGGGTGGAGGGAGATGGGGGGCGACTACCGCATCATCCGCAAGCACATCGAGCACGTGGTCCCGGGGTTTCACGCCTACGAGGAGCGGGTGGCGCGGCCGGGCGGGTTCATGCTGCCGCGGGGCCCACATGACTCCCGCACCTTCCCCACCGCGACCGGCAAGGCGCGCTTCACGGTCAACCCGCCGACCGCGACCGAGGTGCCGGAGGGCCACCTGCTCCTGCAGACCGTCCGCTCCCACGACCAGTTCAACACCACGCGTCTACGGCCTGGACGACCGCTACCGCGGGATCAGAGGCGGTCGCCGGGTGGTGTTCGTCAACCGCGACGACCTCCGCGACCGCGGCCTGCGGGACGGGGACCTGGTGGATCTGGTGAGCGTTTGGTCTGACGGTGAGCGGCGGGCACCGAGCTTCCGGGCCGTCGAGTACCCGACCCCACGAGGGTGTGCCGCCACCTACTTCCCAGAGGCGAACGTCCTGGTCCCGCTGGATTCGACCGCGGAGATCAGCAACACGCCGGCATCCAAGTCGATCGTGATCCGGTTGGAGCGCTCGGCCGCCCCCATCAGCTAGGCCGACCGCCCGGCATCAGCCCGGGTGCCGGCGCTCAGGGGTCCGCTCATCCGATATCAGCCCGAGTGTCGGCACTCAGGGGTCCGCTCGCCGCCCGCGGGGCGGGCGCTATGCGGGCGGTGGCAGGAAGTTGACCTCGTGCTGGGCCGAGAGTGCGACCACCGCCTCCGGGGTCTGCGGCGAGAGCGCGTGGATGCCCTGAAAGAGGTCGAACAGCCGGCGGCTGGGGGTGACCCAGAAGAGGCAGGTCACCTCACCGCCGGAGCGGTTGAAGAGGCCGTGTGGCACTCCCCGCGGAAGCTGGATCAGATCCCCGGCGTGCGCCGCCGCGGGGGGCGCCCCGTCAAGCTCTGCCTCGAGCTCCCCATCCAGGAGGTAGACAAACTCGTCCTGGGTGGGGTGGACGTGTGGCGGGACGAACGTGCCCGGCGGGAACGTGGCATGCCAGGCGAACGTCTGGTCGTCGACATGTTTGGGGACGTAGATCTGGCCCAGGATGTTCCAGCGCAGGCCGTCGACCGCCTCCGTCGACCCGAGCACCCCGGCCTTCCAGCCTTCGGTCATGACCTGTCCTCCCTCTGTCTGATCGCGTTGGCGTGGGCTGGGGCGGCGAACCCAGACGCTCTCGCGTAGCCACGGACGATCCGCTCCCGATCGGCGTGCGACAAGACGGCGTCGACGTCGTCGAAGCCCTCGGGGGCCAGCGTCTCGACGGCGTCGATCACCCCCTCGGGCCCCCCCGAGCGGTTGGATCGGACGATCGCCGCCGTCGCCGGTCGCCGCTCCTCGTCGTAGGCGGCCAGGCCCGCCTCAGGCCCAAGCTCGGCCACCCGATCGGCCAGGCAGCGGGCGTCGACGATCGCCTGGGTGGCGCCGTTGGACCCGACCGGATACATGGGATGGGCGGCGTCCCCGAGCAAAGTGACGCGCCCCTGTGACCACCGAGACAGCGGGTCCCGATCACAGAGCGGGTACTCGTAGAAGGCCGGGGTGCCGCTGGTCATCGCCAGGACGTCGACCTGCCGGATGCGGAAGGGCTCGACAAACGGGCGCAGCTCGTCCCAGCTCCCGGTCCGGGACCAATCCCCGAGCCAGCGATCGTTCCGCTTTTCCGGAACGCCGATCACGGCCCAGTTGGTGAGGCGGGTCTCCGGCGTGTCACCGGGCCCGATCGGATAGACCACCACCTTGGCCAGCAAGCCCCCGGCGATCAGCATCGAGCGGCCGGTCAGAAACGCCGGCCAGTCGCGGGTCCCGCGCCAAAGCACGGGGCCGTTCCAGAGTGGATCGCCTTCGTTCGGGTTGAGCGCAGCGCGCACGGTCGAACGGATGCCGTCGGCGCCGATCAGCAGATCGCCCTCGCTCCGGCCGACCTCGCCACCGGAGCGAGCCTCGAAGAACGCGACGACCCGGCCCTCCCGCTCCGCGAACCGCGTCACGCGCCGTCCGGTTCGCACCGCCCCCTCCCCCAGGCGTTCCCGGACCGCCTGGTAGAGGACGCCCTGGAGGTGTCCGCGGTGGATCGAGAACTGAGGGATGTCGTGACCCGCGTCAATTCCCCGCAGCTCGTGCCAGACCTCCTGACCGAACCGGTTGAGGTAGAAGAGCTCGTAGGTTCGAACACCGACCTGATCCAGGCGGTCGAGCAAACCGAGATCGCGGAGGTCGCCGACCGCGTTGGGAAGGATGTTGATGCCCACGCCGAGCTCGCGCACCGCGCTCGACTGCTCGTAGACCTCACACTCGATGCCGCGCTGGTGACAGGCCAGCGCCGTGGTCAGGCCGCCGATGCCGGCACCCACGATCAGCGCTTTCACACGTGGCCGTGCCATCTCTGAGAAGAGGGTAGAGCGAGACCCTGGGTACCGGCCATCGGGTTGGGTCCGCAAACGCACGTTGCGGGCAGTGGCCAGGACGGGTACGATCACCCCGGCTGTGTGGGGTAAAGGTCTTCTCGCCTTGGGCGCTGCCATGTTCCTGCTGACCGCGCTGTTCGCCACCCCCGCCCATGCCGCTGGCGCGGGCGGTGCAGACCGCCTCCCGATCGCGGGTTCGGAGGTCTACGCGAACGGCGCCGATCTCCCCTGGATCAGCTACGGGAACGACATCGGTGGCAACGCCTGGGGGGAGTACGGCTTCCACGCCGACGCCTCGAAGCTCGAGAGCGACTTTTCGGCGATGCACGCGCAGGGCGTCACCACAGCCCGGGTCTGGTTCTTCGCCGACGCCAGGGCGGGTATCGACTTCAACTCCAGCGGCCTGCCGACCGGCCTCGACCCCGAGGACATGACCGACGTCGACGCGCTGACGGCGGCAGCCGCGAGCAATGGCGTCTATCTGAACCTGGTCCTGTTCGATTCCGACTTCATGGAGAACGCGGTCAACCTGGGCTCCGCCGTCACCGGCGGCGGCCACGGTGCGCTCATCAACGACGGCGCCGGAGGGCAGGCGCTCGAGCGGAACGTCGTGCTCCCCATCCTTCAGCATCTGGCCGGGAACTCGGCGGTCTTCTCGATCGAGACCATGAACGAGCCCGAGTCGTGCATCGCGGACGACGGCGATGTGAACAGCTCCTGTGGCACGCCGGTCAGCCTGCCGAACTTCAACGCCTGGACCTCGATGGTCGCCGCGGACGTCCACAAGACCGACCCTGGGATGCTGGTCACGGTCGGTTCGGCGTCGAGCAATTGGGTCAAGCAATACGCGGGCGACGGCCTGGACTACTACGAGCTGCACAGCTACAACGACGGTTACGCCCCCTCGGTGAAGAGCCTGCCGGCTTCCAGCTTCGGGCTCGACAAGCCGGTCGTGGTCGGCGAGTACCCGGCAGGCTCGGCCGCCACCTTCAAGACCTCGATGGACGATTACTGGGGCGAGGGCTACGCCGGTGCCTGGGCCTGGTCTTTCGGGGACGTCGATTCGGTGGGTACCTACGACGTCCCGACCATGACGGCCTGGAACCAGGCCCACCCGGACACTCAGGTGGGGCCCACCGCGCCCGCGGCGCTGCCCGAGCCTGTGGGTCAGAGTGACGGTGTCGTCGACGTGTTCTGGCGCGGGCCGTCGGGCTCGATGCTGCACAGCTGGTACGTACCCGGCGCGGGGTGGAACGGACCGGTCGACCAGGGAGGGTCGCTGCAGGCCAACCCGTCGCCGGTCGCACCGGGAGGGGGCGTGCTCGACGTGTTCTCCGAGGGCACCGACGGGAGCCTCTGGCACGACTGGTACCTTCCCGGCGCGGGTGCCTGGTACGGTCCGGGTGACCTCGGGATGGGACCCCTGGGTGGGGAGCCACGCGGGGTGTCGTCGCAGTCGGGTGTCATCGACGTGTTCTGGCGCGGTACCGACGCCGGTCTGTGGCATGCGTGGTACGTGGGTGGCTGGTTCGGACCCCAGGAATTGGCTCCGGGTGGCTCTCTGACCTCCAATCCGGTCCCGGTCTCGAACGGCGGCGGCAACATCGCCGTGTTCTGGAAGGACCGGACAGGTGGCCTCTCCGACGTCACCTACCGTCCCGCAAGCGGCTGGTCCTCGCCGACCGGCCTCGCGATGGGGACGGTCGGGGCGCCTTCCTCGGCTGTGGCCTACGGGAACGGAAACCAGCTCGTCGGATGGACGGGTACCGATCAGAACCTCTGGTACGCGACGGCAAGCACCGGACCCTGGAGTGGACCGTCCTCCGCAGGGGGCGGACCGCTCGCCTCTTCTCCGCAGTTCGCGTCATCGCAGCCAGGAGAGGTGGAGGCGTTCTGGGCCGGGACCTCAGGATCGGTGTGGTACGAGGACGGCAGCCCCGGCGGATCCTGGTCGGGACCGAGCCCGCTGCCTTCAGGACTGATCGGGTCGCAGCCGATGCCGGTGGCGCCGGTAGCGGGTCTCCTGGACGTGTTCTGGCGGGGAGCCGACGGAGGGCTTTGGCACGGGTGGGGTTCGAGCAGCGGCTGGGCGGGCCCTCAGCAGCTGGCACCGGCAGGGAGCTTTGGCCCCTGACTACGAGCGGACCATGCGCGGACTACACGCGCCAGGGCCGGCCGGAGGCTAGCCGGGTCTGGATCTCTCTTCCAGCCGCGCCACCACCCTGTCCACCAGGGCTGCCGCCGACGCATCGTCGAGGCCGGCGCCGGCCAGCGCGGAGCCCGTCAGGTAGGCGACCAGCGGGCCGAACCGCCGCTCTTCGGTGTGGGCGACCGCTCGCGTCAGGTCGAGGAGCGCACGGGACAGCTGCGACTCGAGGGCTACCGCGCCACCCTGGGCGAGGGGATGACCGGAGGCTTCCGCCTCCTCACCGAGAATCCGGAGGTAGCGCTCGAAGAACGGGTTCACAGGAGCGCCTGGAGCCGCTGTCGCAAGGCATCCTTGATCCCCGAACGGTATCCGACGACCCGTTCCACCGCTTCTCCGTCCTTGAAGATGACTACGGTCGGCATGCTCATCACGCCCAACCGCGATCGAGTGTCCGGGTTTTCGTCGACGTTGACCTGGCGAACCAGGGCGCGGTCGCCGAACTCCTCAGCGAGGTCCCGCACCACCGGTGACAGCATGCGGCAGGGAGCGCACCAGGGCGCCCAGAACTCGACCAGCAGCGGGCGGTCGGCGGAGCGGACCGCCGGCTCGAACTCGGCGTCGGTGAGCTCCGCGACCGCGGCAGGCATCTCGAAAGGCTAGGACTCGGCTGCCTTCGAGGTCGCCTTGGTGCCGGATTCCTTGGTGGAGGCCTTGGTCTCCGACGTCGAGGCCGGGGCCGACTCGGTCTTGCCGTCGGGCTTGGACTCGGTCTTGCCGTCCGACTTTCCGTCGGCGCCGTTCTGCGCCGAACGCTTGTAATCGGTGCTGTAGAAGCCGGTGCCCTTGAATTGCACGCCGACCGGATAGAGCTTCTTCTCCAGCCTGCCGCCGCACGCCGCGCAGACGGTCAGCGGAGCATCACGCATTGACTGCAGCACTTCGATCTCATGGCCGCAGCTCGCACATCGATAGCCGTAGATAGGCATGTAGGTTCGGACCTCGTTCGTAGTTTGTCGTGTGGGTGCACCGATGCCGCCGGCTGACACCCGTCCTGAATCATAAGAGGGGCGTGTCGGTGAGCTCGTGGAAGGCCATCCCGCTGGGTGGTTTGGGCACGAAGTAGGTCGTCTTCTGCGGCATCGTCACGCCGGCGCGCGCGGCGGACAGGATCGCGCCCAGATCCGGGGTCCCGAGGAGGAACGCATGGTCCCCCCACCCCTCGTCGACCAGCCGCACCGCCTCCTGGGGATCCCGGGTGTAGAGCAGGTGCTGCTCCGGGTCCCGTTTCTGAAGCAGCTTGTCGATCAGCTGCTCGTGAAGCGCCACCGCCGCCACCGTCCCCTCCAGTGGCAGCACCTGGAATCGACCCTGGCGGTAATGGCCGGCGGCCATCCGGCCCTCGATCCGAACCAGCACCTCTTCCAGCGAGGCCGCCGGCTCTCCTCCGCTGACCGGGCCGCCGCCGCGCAGGACCCGGTGATTGGCCAGCACCTGGAGTCCTGGATCGGCGAGGTCGGTCAGCAGCGCCAGCGTGAAGCGCGAGGCCGAGTCCGGGGACCCACCCCGCTCCTCGGCATACGCGACCGTCGTCTCGTACCGATGATGGCCGTCGGCGATCAGCACCGGCTGGGAGCTCAACTCCTCGTGGATCCGAGCGATCCAGGCCGCGTCGTCGATCGTGCGGAGGACATGCTTCCGGCCCTCGAAGGTGAACTCCCGGACCTCTGCCGGAGGCGGTGCGCCGGCGAGCCTGGCCCGGAGGCCTTCAGCAAGGAACCACAGCGGCTCGAGGCTGGTCGCGGTGGCGCGCAGAAGCGCCAGCCGGTCCGCCTTGGGGCCGCGGTGGGTGCGCTCGTGCGGGACCACCGCACCCGTCGAGTAGGGCTCGACGCGGAGCGCGGCCACCAGGTCGAGGCGGCTTCGACCGGGTTCGATCTGTGTCTCGTGGAGATAGACCGTGGGCCGCGGATCCCGCGTCAGCACGCCCTCGTCCCGCCACCGGCGGAGCCTCTCCGCCGCCCCTTGATAGTCGTTCCCGGGCCGCGTCAGGTACACGACCGAATGCGCGTCCTTCGCTTTCAGCTCGGCCACCTGCTGGTCGCTGAGCACGTCGTAGGGCGGAGCCAGGACCGGCTCCAGGTCGCCCGCGTAGCGCAGCGCGGGAAAGCCCCGGACGTCTGGCATCAGACTGCTGCCGGCGCCGCCGCCCGTTCGCGCAGATGCGCCGAGAGCGCGTTCACACCACGCCCCTCGTTGGGCGCGATGTCCAAATCTTCCAGGCCCTGTTCCATCGCCCACAGCACCTGCACCATGTCGCCTTCGGCCACCGCGGCCAGGTGACCGACGCGGACCATCTTCCCGGTCATCTTGCCCTGGCCGCCGCCGATCACGACACCGTACCTCTCCCGCAAGAGCTTGCGGTATGCGTCAGGGGCCAGCCCCTCCGGCGGGACGGCGGCGGTGACCACCGGCGACCGGTAGCCCTCGGCGGCGAAGAGACGGAACCCCATCGCCCGCAGCGCGTCGGCGGTCCCGCCGGCGAGGAGCCGGTGCCGGCGGTAGACATTGTCCAGGCCCTCCTCGAACAGGAGGTGGAGTCCCTCACGGACCGCGTAGAGCACCGCGATCGCGGGCGTGTACGGTGTGGCGCCCTCCTTCACCGCCTTGGCTGTCGGTCCCCAGTCGAAGTAGGAGCGAGGTGCCTTCGCGGTCCGGTTCGCTTCCCAGGCCGCCGCGCTGACGGTGACGAAGGCCATGCCGGGTGGTGACATGAACCCTTTTTGGCTGCCCGTGACCGCGACGTCGATGTGGTTGCGGTCGACGTCGATCGGCATCGAGCCCACCGACGACACACCGTCCACAGCCAGCAGGGCGCCGGCGTCGTGGACCACCCGCGCCAGGTCGCCGAGCGGGTTCGTGAGCCCGGTGGAGGTCTCGTTGTGCGTGAGGAGGACGAGCTTGGTGTCGGGGTTGAGCTCCAGGGTGGCCCGCAGATCCTCGGGTGTGATCGGTTCCCCCCACTCCGAGTTGAGCCGGACCACGTCGCCGCCATACGCCTCGGCGATGGCCGCGAAGCGATCACCGAAGTTGCCCGACACTCCCGCGATCACCTGGTCGCCGGGCGAGATCAGGTTGACGACGGCCGACTCCAGCCCGCCCGAGCCGCTGGCGGTGTAGATCAGGAGATCGTTCTCGGTTCCGAAGACCTTCTTGACCCCGCCCACGACCTCGTCGACGATGACTTTGAACTCGGGCCCACGGTGGTCGACCATGGGGGCCGCCGCCGCGCGCACCACCCGATCCGGGATCGGCGTCGGGCCGGGGATGCGGAGCTGAGTCTGAAAGATCATGGGAAGGCGGGACCTCCTCTGGTGGCTACCGCAGCAGGTCTGTGGTGTAGGGCAGCAGGGCGATGTGGCGGGCGCGCTTGAGTGCGCCCGTCAGCACGCGCTGGTGCCGGGCACAGGTCCCCGTCACGCGGCGGGGCAGGATCTTGGCCCGCTCCGAGAGGTAGCGCCGGAGCCGGCTGACCTCCTTGTAGTCGATGTAGTCGATCTTCTCCACGCAGAAGGCGCACACCTTCCGGTGTGAGCGGCGCCGGGGACCGCGGTCGTTATGCACTGCCATCAGATTTCTTTCTCTCTCGTTAGAAGGGGATGTCGTCCGGGTCGACTTCCTGGACCTCGGCCTGCTCACGCCGGGGCGGCGGAGCCTGGCGGGGCGCCGGGCTGTCGTAGCCGCTGCGGCCTCCACCGGACGGTGGACTCTCGTACCCGCCGCCCGACTGGTAGCCGCCGCCTTCGGCGGTGCCGCGTGTCTCCAGGAACTGGACGTCGTTCGCGACCACCTCGGTGGTACGCCGCTTCTGACCCTGCTGGTCTTCCCAGGACCGGGTCTGGAGCCGGCCCTCGAGATAGACCAGCGCACCCTTCTTGGTGTACTGGGCGACGATCTCGGCCAGGTTCCGCCGGCCCATGTTGAAGACCACGATGTCGTGGAAGTCGGTCTGCTCGCGACGTTCGCCGGTTTCCCCCTGGGGCAGGTAACGGTTGGTGGCGAGCCCGAAGTTGGTGACCGCGGTGCCCTGTGCCGTGTAACGCATCTCGGGGTCGCGTGTCAGGCGACCGATCAGCATGACCTTGTTCAGTGAGCCGGCCATCTATTCGACCTCGGCGGCTCCCACCGCCTCGCTCTCCGCGACCGCGGCGCCGCTCTCGACGTTCTCGCTCGGGACGTCGGCCGTCTCGCTCTCGGGTTCGGCGGCCTCGCTGACGGCCTCGGCGGCCTCGCTCTCGGGTTCAGCGGCCGCGCTCTCGGCTTCGGCGGCCTCGCTGACGGCTTCGGCGGCGGCGCTCGCGGCTTCGGCCGCGGCCCGCGCGGCCTTCCGTCGGGCCCTGGTGCTCCGGATCCGGTCCGGCTTGCGCGTGACCAGGTAGCGGAACACGGTCTCCGAGATGCGCAGCTGGCCTTCCAGGTCCGGCACCCGGTCGGTGTCGAACTGGAAGTCGGTCAGGACGTAGTAGCCCTCGCGAAGGTGCTGCACCTCGTAGGCGAGCTTGCGACGGCCCCACTGGTCCGTCTTCTGCACCGTGCCGCCGAACCCGGAGATCAGGTCCTCGACTGACTTGCTGGCGGCGGCCACGGCCTCTTCGTCGAGGTCCGGCTTCACGATGTACAGGATTTCGTAGTCCCTTGCGGGCATTGATGAGTCTCCTCTCTCATGGGTATGACCCCGCCGCCGGGCAGCCCGAGCAACAGCTTCCAGAGCTTCCAGGGGCGGCCGTGCGCGCGAATAGGCGCGAGGCGGGGCCGGAAAGGTCGCCTGTATCTTACGGACGTCCCCTATCGGTGCGCGGCCTGTGGCGCAGGGAGTCCGATCGCCGGCCGGCGCACGCCATGAGGTTTCGTCTTTGGCCAAATCCAAAAGCTCGCGACCCGCTCAGCGACGGGCTGGGCAGCATCCGAGCAAGAGCGCCGGCACTCGAGCCCGCGGTCGTGGTGGCTCGCGCCGCGAGTTCCCAACCCTGGCCGCGGTCGCCGCCGCGGCGGTGCTGATCGCCGCCCTGGTGATCGGGGGCATCTACTTCAAGATGAACTACGAGCCACCACCCCCGACCTACAGCGCGGTCGACGGGGTGAGCTGCGTCCCCACCAACCCGACGGCGCAGCGGATCCACGCGAACCTGCAGATCCTGTATCAGGAGACGCCGGTCACCGTGCCGGCCAACATCGGCGTCAAGAGTGACTGCTCCTACTGGATTCACACCTCGGACGACTCCGGTGTCATCGCCATCACGCTCCCCGAGTCGCAAAAGGGCCACACCTACACGCTCGCCACCTTCTTCAACATCTGGGGGCAGCCGATCGGCAACCATCAGGTGGCGACGCTCAAGACCAGCGACTCGGTGCATATGAAGGTGTGGGTCGACGGCGAGCCGTATCACGGCAACCCGGCCGACATCCCGCTCACCTCGCACCGCAACATCGTCATCCAGTTCGGCCCTCCGTTCCAGGACCCGCCCCCGTCCTACACCTGGGACGACAAGACCTATCCGCATTGAGCGACCGCGAGCGCCTGCAGCTCGGAGGCATGGTGTTCTTCGGGCACCACGGCGCGCTGCCGGCCGAGCGCGAGCTGGGTCAGGACTTCACCGCGGACGTGACTGTGGAGGGGGACTGGGCTGTCGCCCGCCGCTCCGACCGTCTCGACGACGCGCTCGACTACCGGGTGATCTGGGAGGCAGTCCGGGAGATCATCGAAGGGCCGCCGATGAACCTGCTGGAGGCGCTGGCGGACCGCGTCGCGCAGCGCCTGGTGAGGCTCCCGCGGGTGGAGCGGGCCGAGGTGGCGATCGCCAAGCACCCTCCGCTGCCCGGCTCGTTCCGGACCTTCCGGGTGGTGGTGGTGGCGGAAGCGGAGGCGCCCGGACGGTGACGCGGATCGCGTACTTCGACTGCCCCTCGGGCATCTCGGGCGACATGACGCTGGGGGCCCTGCTGGACGCCGGGGCAGATGCCGGCCTGCTGGACCACACGGTCGCCGCGCTCGGGTTGGCCGGGGAGGTCAGCGTCACGCACCGCCATGGCGAGCGCGGGCACCTGGGCGGCATCAAGGTCGACGTCGCCTACGACCGGTCGGCGCCGGCACGGGCGGTACCCGAGCTGCTGCGGGTGGTGCGGGAGGCGTCGCTGCCGGAGCGGGTGCGTGAGCGGGCCCTGGGTGCGATCACCAGGATCGGCGAGGTCGAGTCGCGGGTACACGGCCGGCCGCTGGAGGAGGTCCACCTGCATGAGCTGGGCGGGGCCGACGCGCTGGTCGACCTGGTCGGGTCGTTCTGGCTCCTCGAGTCGCTGGCCGTGGATGCGGTCTACGCGGGACCCCTGCCGGCGCCCCAGGCGCCGCACTCGGCCCCGGCGACGCTGCGCATCCTGGCCGGGTCGGGCGCCGAGCTGGTCCCCGACCGGCGCCAAGCCGAGCTGGTGACGCCGACCGGTGCGGTGATCCTGGTCACGCTGGCCCGGTTCGAGCGGCCTCGCATGCGGCTCGACCGCATCGGATACGGCCTCGGCTCACGCCCCGACCCGGGGAACGCGGTCGGCCTCTGGCTGGGCGAGCCGGTGCGCGAGGCTTCGGTGGTCGACGTGGTGACCACGAACCTCGACGACCTGCCACCGAACGATCTGGCGGCGCTCAGCGAGGACCTTCTGACGGCGGGCGCGCTCGACGTGGCGACGGCGCCCCTGTGGATGAAGAAAGGGCGGGCGGGGCATCAGCTGACGGTCATGTGCGAGCCCGGCACCACCGGGGCCCTGGTGGACCTCGTGCTCCGCCGCTCGACCGCGCTCGGCGTTCGCGTCCAGCGCGCGGACCGCATCGTGGCCGGCCGCCGGTTTCTCACGGTCTCGGTTCGGGGGCGTGAGGTGCGGGTCAAGGTGAAGCTCCTCGACGGCCTCCCGGTGGACGTGGCGCCCGAGTACGAGGATTGCCGGGCCGTTGGCGGCGACGTCCGTGAGGTGACACGGGAGGCCTCCGCCGCAGCGCGAGCGCAGCTCGACCTCCGCTGAGCGCACCCTCACCCTTCCCCCTTTCCCCCTCTCCCCTTCCAAGGCCTTCAGTTGCCTTCAATTGCCAGAGTGTCCGCACTCTGGTGCTACCCGCGCCCCGGTAACGCCCGAGTGTGGACATCACTCTGGCCCTACCGGACCACCGGGATGCCCGGCGACTAGCATCACGAGGTGCGAGCGGGGACGATCACGGCGGTTGAGATCTGGGAGCTTTCAGGCCCCGCGCCGCCGCCGGGTCCCCTGCAGCAGCAGGTGAAGCCGCTCGATATCTACGCCGAGCCCTCGGCCGAGCCGCGCCGCGGGGCGGCCCCGTCCGAACTCCGTCACCTGTACCTGGAGATCCACACCTCGCTGGGAGTCGTCGGTCTCTACGGACCCATCGATCGCTCGTCCGCGTGGGTGGTGTTCGATCAGCTGGCACCGTTTCTCCTCGGCCAGGACGGGCTCGCCACGTCGGTGGTCTGGGATCGTCTGGACCGTCTCGACCGGCACAGCCGCCACGGCCACCTCAAGATGGCGATCTCGGCCATCGACAACGCGCTCTGGGACCTGCGCGGTCGTGTTCTCGATCTCCCCGTGTACCGGCTGCTCGGTGGACCCTCGAGGGAGCGGGTGCCGGTGTACGCGAGCACGCTGGGCACGCCGCACGATCCGGCGGCCATCGAAGCGACGGTCCAGGATCTCTCCCGCCGCGGCTTCCGGGACCAGAAGTGGTTCTTCGCCCACGGCCCCGGCGATGGCGCCGCGGGGTTGGAGGCCGACCTCGCGATGACCGAACAGGTCCGCCGCGCCGCCGGGTCCCAGGTCCGGCTCATGTTCGACGCGTTCAACGGGTGGGATCTGGCCACCGCGCGAGCCTGGGCGCGGGAGGCCGAGCCCTACCGCCCGACCTGGCTCGAGGAGCCGTTTCCCCCCAGCCGGATCGAGTCCTACCGCGCGCTGCGGACCTCGACCGCGATCCCCCTCGCCGCCGGCGAGCACCTGTACGACCGGGCCGAGGTGCTGCCGTGGCTGCGGGACGGAATCCTCTCCGTGCTCCAGACCGACCCCGAGTGGTGCGGCGGCGTGACCGAGCTGACCCGCCTCTGCGCGCTGGCGGAGCCGTTCGGCGTCCCGGTGATCCCCCACGGCCACGGGGTCCACGCCGCGCTGCACGTGGTGGCCAGCCAGTCCCCGGGCACCTGCCCGCTCGTCGAGTACCTCCTCCACGGGATGCCGCGGCGGCACCACTTCGAGCTGGACCCGCCCCAACCCGAGGATGGCTGCCTGGCGCTCCCCGATCCGGCCGGGCTTCGGGATCGCGTTCGACGAGTCGCGGGTCACGGCCCGCCGGCGGTGGCCATTCGAGCCGGAGGAGGGGCGGTGATCGACTGCGACGTTCACGACGAGGTGCCCGGGGTCCAGGCGCTCTTCCCCTATCTCTCGACGCACTGGGTCGAGTACTGCCGGCAGTCGGCGTTTCGAGGCCCTTCCGAGACCTCCTACCCGCCGCATGCCCCTACCTCACGCAGCCCGCTCTGGCGCGACGCAGAACCTCGCGCCGCGTCTTCCGTGGAGGCGGTACGCGAACAGCTGCTCGACCCGCTGGAGGTCGACCTCGCGATCCTGACCTGCACGTACGCCGTCGAGAGCATCCACAACCCCGACACCGCGGCTGCCATCTCGAGCGCGGTCAACCACTGGCAGCGCATCGAGTGGCTCGACCGCGAGCCGCGGCTGCGGGCGTCGATCGTGGTGCCCAGCAGTCAGCCCGAGATGGCTGCGGCCGAGATCGACCGGGTTGCCGGCGACCCGCGCTTCGTGCAGGTGGTGGTTCCGGTCCGCTCGGCGATGCCGTACGGCAACCGGCACTTCCACCCGTTGTTCGAGGCGGCGGCGCGCCACGGACTGGTGGTCGCGATGCATTTCGGGGGCGCCCCCGGTAATCCTCCGACGGGCTCCGGCTGGCCCTCCTACTACGTGGAAGACATGGTCGGGATGGCCCAGGTGTTCCAGACGCAGCTGTTGAGCCTGATCGCCGAGGGGACCTTCGACCGGTTCCCGGAGCTTCGGGTCGCCTGTGTGGAAGGGGGCTTCACGTGGGTCCCGTCGCTGCTCTGGCGGCTGGACAAGGAGTGGAAGGGACTGCGGCGGGACGTGCCGTGGGTCCGCCGCCCGCCCTCGGCCTACATCCGGGATCACGTCAAGTTCACGACGCAGCCGCTCGACGCACCGCCGGGCGTGGGGGCGCTGGCCCGCCTGCTGGAAAGCACGGATCTCGAGCAGCTGCTGCTGTTCGCGACCGACTACCCCCACTGGCATTTCGACACGCTGGCGGACGCCGTCCCACCGGAACTGCCGGCGGCGCGGCTGGACGCCAACGCGCGGGCGTTCTACCCTCGACTGGAAGGGGTGAAGGAGGCAGCACGATGACGCAGATCGAAGAACGGCGGGCGCCGGCGCGTACCCGTCTGGCCCTCGTCGACGGTGACATTCACGTCCAGGCACGGAGCCCGCGCGATTACGGCGAGCACCTGGACCCGCGATGGCGCCGGCATCTCGAGCTGTTCGGTGCGTCCAGGCCCAGCGGCGCCGCCTACCCGCGGGCCAACGATCATGCCGCCCGGACCGACTCCTGGCCCCCCAACGGCGGTCCCCCGGGGTCCGATCTCGACTTCCTCCGCGAGCAGCTTCTCGATCGGTGGGACATGGATTTCGGAATCCTCACTCCGCTCGTGGGCGGCGGTGGTCAGCGCAACCTGGAGTTCGGCGCCGCGTTTGCCTCGGCGATCAACGACTGGCAGCTGGCGCGGTGGCTGGAACCGGAGCCGCGGCTGCGGGGGTCGATCGCCGTCGAGTGGGAGGACGGGGAGCTGGCCGCGCGAGAGATCGACCGGGTCGGCGACGACGAGCGGTTCGTCCAGGTGCTTCTCTACATCCGTACCGCCGAACCGCTCGGGCGGCGCAAGTACTGGCCGCTCTACGAAGCGGCGACCCGGCACAACCTTCCGGTCGCCGCGCACTTCGGCGGCAACGGCGGGTTCGCGATCAGCGGCGCCGGCTGGCCGTCTTTCTACATCGAGGATCACGCGGGAATGCCCACCGCCTTCCAGACCCAGGCGACCAGCCTGGTCCTGGAGGGAGTCTTCGAACGGTTTCCGACGCTGAAGTTCGTGATGATCGAGGGCGGCTTCGCCTGGCTGGCTCCCCTGATGTGGCGGCTGGACGACGCGTTCGAGCGGCTCCGCGACGAGGTCCCCCACCTGCAGCGCAAGCCGTCCGAGTACCTCCGGGAGCACCTCTGGCTGACCACGCAGCCGATGGAAGAGCCGGACCGGCCGGAGCAGTTCACCGACCTCCTCCGTCAGCTCGACATGGATGACCGGCTGATGTTCGCCACCGACTACCCGCACTGGGACTTCGACGCTCCCGACCAGGCGATCCCGTCCAGCGTCGGGCAGGAGCTGCGGCGGGCGATTCGGGCCGGCAACGCAAACCGGCTGTACCGCCTGGGTTTGGAGGCCTGACGCCCGCGTGCCATCCCACGTCGTCGCCCGGGTCGACGAGCTGCCGCCCGGGGAGCGCCGCATCGTCGAGATCGAGGGTCGCTCGATCGGTGTGTTCAACGTCGGCGGCGAGTTCTTCGCGCTCCGCAACCGCTGCCCCCACCAGGGAGGTCCGCTCTGCCTCGGCCGCACCTCGGGGTTTCTGATCGGGGACGCGCCGGGCGAATACCGCTACAGCCGCGCGGGTGAGATCCTGCGCTGCCCGTGGCACGGGTGGGAGTTCGACCTGCGCACAGGGCGGTCCTGGTTCGACCCCCGGCACACGCGGGTGCGCGAGTATGCCGTGACGGTCGCCTCGGGGGCGGCTCTCGCGGGGGCGGACACCAGCGGCGACCTCGTGCCGCCGGCGCCGGGATTGGAACCGGGTCCCTATACCGCCGAGCTGTACGCGGTTTCGATCGAGGCGGACTACGTGGTGGTCGAGGTCCCCCGGTAGGGGTCGAAGCCCTCGTCCTTCCCCCGTGATCGTCCTGTAAATGTCCGGAACATACGTTTGTTCTTTGGTAGAATTGATGCATGTTGGCGGAGGTCTCGGCAAGCGCTGAGAAGGTCTGGCTCGGGTCTGACGACGAAGACCTCCGGCAGCTCCTCCGCGACCTCCAGCAGGTCCACCTCCCCGACCACCCGCGCCAGGCCTGGGCCCGCCTGCAGATCCTCAACCACATCAAGAACTGCATCAACGCCATCGAGCTCGACCACATCAAGGTCCTGAAGCAGATCGAGAAAGGCGATCCCTACGGCGTCGACAACGCCGCCGACTGGCTCGCCCAGTCCATGCACCTGCGGCCCAACGCCGCCTATGCCAAGGTCTGCACCGCGTGTGAGCTGGAGGAGTTCCCCAACCTCTACCGGAGGGTCCACCAGGGTGAGCTGTCACCCGAGGCGACCACCGTCATCCTCCAGACCCTGCGACGGGTCCGCCGGCACCTCACCCCCGAGCACGTCGACGCCATGGAGAAGGAGATGCTGCACGCGGCCCAGGAGATGGACCACGCGCAGCTGCGAGCGCACGGCTCCAGGGTCTTCCACCTCTTCAACCGGGAAGCTCACAACGAGGTCCTCTACGAGGAGCGGGAACGCCGCTTCTTCGACCTCAAGCGGAGGGTCGACGGCTGGTTCACCTGCAGCGGCGAGCTGGACCCGGAGGGCGGCACCTTCCTGCAGGTCGCGCTCGTCCCCGGGGTCCCCGCGAAACGGAGCTTGCGGAGTTTCGCGGGGTGGAAGGCCATCGCCACCGAGGACAAGCGCACCCTCCCCTCCGACGACCACCGCATTCCCGGCCAGGTCCGTGCCGACGCGCTGGTGGAGCTTGCCGAGCACCGGCTGGCGTCCGGTGACCTGCCCCAGCACGGGCAGGAGAAGCCACACCTGACGATCGTCGCCAGCGCCGAGACGCTGCGCGGCGAGGAGGGCTCACCGGCACCTCTGATCGACTGGGGGACGCCCGTCTCCGGGGAGACCGCAAAGCGCATCGCCTGCGACGCCATCGCCCGCATCGCGGTGGTCGGGGACCGTGGCGACGGGGTGGTGGACGTGCTGCACATGGGGCGCGCCTTCCGCACCACGTCCGTCGCGCAGCGCAAGGCGCTCGACCTCCAGGACGGCGGCTGCATCTGGGTGCGGCAGGTACGTCAAAGACTGCAGGCCCCATCACTGGGAGGCGTGGTCTCAGGGCGGCGCCACCGACCATGAGAACCTCGGCCTGGTCTGCCCGAGACACCACTTCGCGCTCCACGAGGGCGGCTACCGGACCGCCGAGGTGACGCCCGACCGGGTGGTCATCCTGCGCCCCGACGGCACCGAGTGGGCCACCGTTCCCCGCCACCGCTGGCGCCGGATTCTCATCGGAGGCGGCAGCGGCTGACGATCGACGACCCGCGCTCCATGCGCGCGTTCGGCTATTGCGTCAGCGTTGCCCATGCCGACTTCATGGCCAGTCGTTTCACGGACCATGGGATCCCTTCGGTGACGGTGACCGGCTCGACTCCGGATCATGTGCGACGGAAGGCCATCCATGATTTGCGTGAGGGCCGCATCAACTGCGTCTTCTCCGTCGAAGTCTTCAACGAAGGCGTGGACGTGCCCGGTATCGACACGGTCTTCTTCCTGCGACCAACAGAGAGTGCGACGGTCTTTCTGCAACAGCTAGGGCGCGGATTGAGGAGGGCGCCCGACAAGGCGGGGCTCACGGTGCTCGACTTCATCGGACAGCAGAACCGGGCATTCCGCTTCGCCCCCCGGTTCCAGGCCCTCACCGGGCGCCCGCCGCGGTTGCTACCCGATGACGTCGAGGGTGACTTCCCCTACCTGCCCACCGGCTGCTTCATCCAGCTCGACCCGGTAAGCCGTGACATCGTCCTCGACAACGTCCGGCATGCCATTCGAAGTCGCCGCTCTGAGTTGGTCGCGGAGTTGAGCGAGATCGGAGACGTGTCTCTCGCTGCGTTCCTCAAGCAGACGGACCGTTCGCTGGACGAGATCTACCGTGGGTCGCCGGCGGGATGGATGGCCCTCAGGCGCTTGGCGGCCCTATCGGCACCGCCACGGGGTCCTGACGAGGAGCCGCTGGTCCGAGCGATCAACAGACTCCGCCACATCGACGATCCCGAGAGGGTCGCGTTGTACACCTCGTGGCTCCGACAGACCACTGCGATCGAACCCACGTCACTCGCCACCAGGGAGCGGCGGTTGCTGGACATGTTGCTGGTGGGGCTTTGGGCCAGTCAAAGGCTCCCGAGGGATGCGGCGCTCCATCGACTCTGGGAGCACCGCGCCGTTCGAGACGAACTGGTCGAGGTCCTGCAGTATGTGGCCACGTCAGCCGATGTCATGCCCGCTGATGCTGGGCTCGGACCTGAAATCCCGCTGCTCCTTCACGAGCGATACACGCGGCAGGAGGCGCTGGTCGGGCTCGGCGATGCGACCTTCGAGCGACAGCCGACGACGCGGGAAGGCGTGAAGACTCTGCCGGCGATCGGCGCCGACTGTTTCTTCGTGACGTTGGATAAGAGCGGGGGGTCCTTCTCGCCGACCACCAGGTACCGGGATTACCCAATCTCCAGAACCCAGTTCCACTGGGAGTCTCAGTCCACGACTCGGATCGGATCTCCGACGGGGCAACGGTACCTGGGAGTCCGGGACCCAGGCTGGCGCTTCCTCCTTTTCGTTCGGGAGGAGCCGCAACTGGGGGGCGGACGCACAGCGCCGTTCTTGTTTCTAGGGCCGGTCCGCTACGTTCGTCACAACGGTGAGATGCCGATCCAGGTGACCTGGCAGCTGGACCATCCAATGCCCGCGGGGTTCTTCGAGGTCGCCCGCACCGCCGTCTGAGTCGACTGGCCCGGCCGGCACCGGAGTTCACGCGCCGCCCCAGTCGCGTTAAGAAGTGAGTGTTGACGATTCCGTGACCGTCCTTACCTTAGGGTCACGAGAAGCACGGCATGCTCGACAAGAAGGAGGCGGAACGGCGCGAAGCCGCGCGTGAGCGAGCGCGCCTGACCGTTTTCACGGGCGTTGCCGCGCTCGGGCTGGACGCGATCGCCTCCACCGCGTACGGGCCGGAGGCGATCGTCACCGCGCTGGTCGCCGCCGGCGCGCTCGGCTCGGGCCTCGCGCTGCCCATCACCGGCGCGATCGTCCTGCTCCTCTTCGTCCTCATGCTCTGCTACCGGCAGGTCATCGCGGCCTACCCCGACGGCGGCGGGGCCTACACCGTCGCCACCGCCCACCTGGGACGGACGGTGGGGCTGGTGGCGGCAGCCTCGCTGGTGGTCGACTACATCCTCAACGTCGCGGTGTCGATCGCCGCCGGCGTCGCCGCCCTGACCTCGGCGGTGCCCCCGCTGCTGCCCTGGACGACCGAACTTTGCGTGCTCGCCCTGATCATCATCACCCTGATCAACTTCCGGGGCATCATGACCGCCGGCGTGGCCTTCGCCGGACCTACCGTCGTGTTCGTCGGGGCGCTGACGATCGTCATCGTCGTCGGCCTGATCCGCAAGACCCCGCTGGGCGAGATCCCGAAACCGCCGGCCTCGGCGTTCGGCGGCCAGGTGACGTTCCTGGTGGCACTGACCGCCTTCGCGAACGGCCTCGTCGCTCTGACCGGGATCGAGGCGATCGCGAACGCGACGCCGTCCTTCCGAAAGCCGCGTCAGCAACGGGCGCAGGGAGCGGAGGCGACCCTCGCCTTCGTCCTCGGCTTCCTGCTTCTGGGCCTGTCCGTCCTGATCGACAAGTACAACGCGGCACCCACGCCTGGACGCACGCTGCTCTCGATCATCACCCAGGCTTCGATCGGGAGCGGGGTCGGGTACCTGGTGGTCCAGTTCTCGACGGTAATCCTGCTCACCGTGGCCGCCAACACCTCGTTCGGCGGGCTGCCGGTGCTGTTCAGCAAGCTGGCCCGGGATTCGGCGCTTCCACACGTGTTCGCGCTGCGTGCCGACCGGCAGGTGCATCGGTACGGCGTCGCCGTGCTGGCGGTCCTCGCCGGCGTGCTCCTGGTCGCCGTGGGCGGGAACACCGACAAGCTGGTGCCACTGTTCGCGGTCGGGGTTTTCGTCGGCTTCACCCTGTGTCAGGTCGGCATGGTCTTGCACTGGCGGAAGGTCGGCGGTCGGGGTGCGCACGCGCGGATGGCCATCAACGGCTTCGGGGCGGTGCTGACCGGCGTGGCCACCATCGTGGTCGCGACCACCAAGTTCCGGGAGGGGGCGTGGCTGGTCGTGATCACGATTCCGATCCTGGTCCTCGGATTCACGTTCGTACGCCGCGCATATCAGCGGATCGGGCGAGAGCTGGGCGTGGACCGGAAGCTCGCGCTTCCGCACGCGGAGCCGACGATCATCGTGGTGCCGGTGGTGGAGATCACCCGCCTCGCGCAGCACACGCTTTCGACCGCGCTCTCGATGGGCGACAAGGTGATCGCCGTCCACGTCGCGTTCGACGACGACGAAGCGCAGACCGAAGACCTGCAGCGCCGGTGGCGGCAGTGGAAGCCTGAGGTGCCGCTGGTCACCGTGAACTCGGAGCACCGCCAGCTGGGGCCTCCGATGGTCGATTTCATCCGGCGTCTGGACACCCGCCACCCGATCGTGCTGATCGGTGAGGTCGAACCCGACCACTGGTGGGAGTACGCGCTCTTCAACCGCCGCGGCGGGGTGGTCGCTCGGTGTCTCTCCCGCCATACCGATGCCACCATCTGCCGCGTGCGCTTCTCGCTGGTGGCCCGTGAGAAAGAGGCGGTTTCCGCGACCCCTGGGTCAACCACCCGCGAGGTAGGACCGGAGACCCCGGAAACGGCGCCACCCTGACGACACCGCCCTGAGGCGCCGGCCCGCACCCGGGTAAGCTGGGTGAACGGGGGGCCGCGACTGGCGCAATCGGAAGGTGGAAGCAACCACCGGGGAACGGCTGCCCGACCCTCACCGACGCCGCGCGCCTGGGCACTCGTCCTTACATCCGGACAGCCGGAACCGCGCAGGTAGAGGAGGCAGGCCCATGGTCGTACTCGATGGGAAGGCGCTGGCGGCCGAGGTGCTGGAAGACGTGAACCTCCACGTCCAGGCTCGGATCGCGCAGGGCAAGGCACGGCCCCAGCTGGCGACCGTCCTGGTGGGGGAGGACCCCGCCTCGATGCTCTACGTTCGCAGCAAGCATCGCGACGCCGAGAAGGTCGGCATCGCCTCCAGCGATCACCGCCTGCCCGACACCGCCAGCACGGAAGAGGTCTTGGACCTGGTCCGAGGCCTCAACGCGGACCCCGACGTGTCCGGGATTCTCGTCCAGCAGCCCTTCCCGGCGCAGGTGGCGGTGCGGCCGGTGGTCGAGGCGGTGACGGCGGAGAAGGACGTCGACGGGCTGGGACCGGTCAACGGAGGCCGGCTTCTGGCCGGTGCCCCCGGGCACGTCCCCTGCACACCGGCCGGCATCGTCCGCCTGCTCGACCGGTATCAGGTCCCCCTCGAAGGACGGCGGGCGGTCGTGGTGGGACGGTCGAACCTGGTCGGCAAGCCGGTCGCCCTGCTGCTGCTCCAGCGCAACGCGACCGTGACCGTGTGCCACAGCCGCACCCGCGATCTCGCGGAGGTCTGCCGCGAGGCAGAGATCCTGGTGGTCGCGATCGGTCGCGCGCGGTTGGTCAAACCGGATTGGGTCCAGCCCGGCGCCGCCGTGGTCGACGTGGGGATGAACCGGCTCGACGGGAAGCTGACCGGCGACGTCGATCCCGGCGCGTCGGAGCGTGCCGGCTGGCTGACCCCGGTGCCCGGAGGCGTCGGGCCGATGACGCGCGCGATGCTGATGCACAACACGCTGCGTGCGGAGGAGCTCCTGCGCCCGTGACCGAAAACCCCGGGGCGCCGGCGGGCGTGCTTACCTACGAGGAGGCGCTCAGCTACGTAACCCAGCTCGGCCGCTACGGTGTCAAGCTCGGCCTGGAGCGGAGCCGGGCCATCCTCGACGGCCTGGGCCATCCCGAGTCCGGGCTTCGCGGCGCCCTGGTCGCGGGGACCAACGGCAAGGGCTCGACGGCGGCCTACCTGGCATCGATCCTGCGCGCTCGAGGTCTGCACGTGGGGACCACGCCGAGCCCGCACCTGCGCTCCTACACCGAGCGCATCCAGCTCGACGGCCACCCCATCGCCGAGCAGGAGTTCGCCGCCGCCGTGTCCGCCGCGCAGCCGCGGCTGCAGGAGGTGTGGGACCGGGTGGGGGACCCCACCGAGTTCGAGCTGCTGATCGGCCTGGCGGTCTGGTGGCTGGCGCCGCGCGTGGACCGCCTGGTGGCCGAGGTCGGGATGGGGGGCCGTCTCGACTCCACCAACGTGCTGGATCTGGGGGTCGCGGTGATCACCAACATCGACCTCGACCACATGAAGTACCTGGGCGACACGGTGGAGAAGATCGCCGCCGAAAAGGCCGGGATCATCAAGCCCGGCAACCTGGTCGTCACCGGTGCCGCCGGCTCCGCGCTGACCGTGATCGAAGCGCGAGCCCGCGAACAGAAGGCCACGATCTGGCGGCTGGGCCACGAGGTCATCTACGACTCTCACTCACGGGGCTGGTCGGGGTCCGAGCTCTCCGTGGAGGGACCCGGGTTCTCCTATCAGGGCCTCCGCGTCCCGCTGCTCGGGGCGTGGCAGCCGGAGAACGCCGCGCTCGCGGTGGCGGCCGCTCACGGCAGCGGCGACGCGGACGACGAGTCGGTGCGGGAGGGCCTGGCGACGACCCGCTGGCCGGGCCGGATGCAGCTGGTCGACGACTGGCTGCTGCTCGACGGGGGCCACAACGCGGGAGCGCTGCGGCGAGTGGTCCCGGCCGTCCGCGAGCTGGCAGGCGGGCGCCCGCTGGGCCTGGTCTTCGGGGTCATGGTCGACAAGGACCTGGCGCCGATGCTGGAGGAGCTGCGGCAGCTGGAGCCGGCCTGCGTGGTGGCGACCGCCGCCGCGTCCGCCGGTGGCCGGGCGCTGTCCCCGGCCAAGCTCGCCGCGGCCTGGGGGCCCGACGCGGAGGCGATCCTCCCCGCCCAGGAGGCGGTGAGGCGGGCGCACGGGCGGGTCGGAGCCGGCGGCCTGGTCCTGGCCTGCGGGTCGCTTTACCTGGTGGGCGAGCTGCTGCCCGGCTGATGCGTCGCGGCCCGGCGCGTCGCGGACGGGCGGCCGGCGCGCGCCCCGTCCAGGAAGACGCTGGTGATGGCGGCGCTGACGGGTTCCACGCCCGAGCCCTCCGGGTCGAGCAGGCCGAGGCCCGATCGGACCAGCCCGCCATAGAGCTCGAACAGGGCCGGCGGGTCCACGTCCTGGCGTAGGACCCCCTCCTTGACGCCTCGAACGATGAGCGCCCGCACCGGTCTGGTCACCGTCGCGTCGACCTCCACCGGCTTGGACAGCGCCTGCGCCTCCCGCAACAGACCGAAGTAGGTGGCGCCGGCTCCGAGGAAGGTCCGGGTCGCTCTCGCGATCCCCTCCTCGACCGGCACCCGGTCGAGCTCAGCTTGCTGCAGGCCGCGGATCAGCGCCTCCTGCGCCGTCTTGCCGAGCGCCCGCAGCAGCGAGTCCCGCGACGGGAAATGGCGGTAGAGGGTCGCCCGGCCCACCCCGGCCGCGGAGGCCACAGACGCCATGGTGGCGGACGGACCGTGCTCGGCCAGCACCCGGGCCGCGGCGTCGAGAATCTGCGCGGCCATCTTCTGGTCGGCCGGCCGCAGGGTCAGTGTCATCCGCCGCCATCCTACGGAACCCGAGACACCGCTGTCCTCTGCTGAGACGTGCTTGTCTCAGGGGGCGCTGGCTCCGCATCCGATCGACCTCTGGCCGCACTGGACGAGCTCTCGCGTCGCGTTTCAGCCTGAGCGCGAGGTCTCCGCCAGCCAGGTTCGGAGCAGCCTCGCGTGCTGCGGGAACGCGATCTCGGGTTCAGCGATCTCGGGGTGCCACTTCTTTTCCCACTCGACGGTCAGCCAGCCCCGGTACCCGTGATCCTGCAGCACCCGGAGTCCATCCCGCACCGGCACCTCGCCCTCGCCGAGCGGGACCAGCTTCCAGCCGGACCTTTCGCTCGCGTCACGCACCGCGTCCTTGACATGGACCAGGAGCGTCCGGGCCCCGATCAGATCCCAGACCTCCTCTGGGCCCTCACCCATCCGGTAGGGGTGGTGCAGGTCCCAGAGGGCGCCCACCGCCCGGTCCGGGACCTCGTCGAGCACGCGCCGCACGGCGTGGGCGGAGGAGAGGTCGTCGTGCGTCTCGAGCACGACCCGCACCCCCACTCTCGCCGCGATCACACCCGCCCGGCGGACCTGCTCCACGATCGCCGCGCCGGCGTCTCCTGGAGCCGCCGTCCCACCGAACACGCGCACGAGGTCGGCACCCAGTTCGGCTGCCAGGTCGCTGTAGCCGAGGAGGTCATCCTCCCAACCCGCATCGGGGGCCGCCATGCGCAGCGAGGTGTCGACCGCGACCACCGGCACGTCGCGCAGAACCTCGCGCAGACGCGCTCGTTCGGCGTCCGACGGGTGTGGAGCGAGAATCTCCCCGTCGACCAGCCGCAGCTCGACGCCGTCGTACCCGTACTCGCGCACCGCTTCCGCGACCCGCTCCAGCGACCAGTCGGGGCAGCCGAGCGTGCTGAAGGCGAGTCGCAGCTCTCCCTTTGGCCCACTCATCCCGGCACCCCCGCATCCGGGTCCTGGAGCCCCAGCTCCACCAGGAGCTTGCGGACCGCACCCACCGCGACCCCGAATCGAGCCGGTCCGTCGGCGTCCGGGAACCGCCCGGCGAGATGAGGTTCCAGCGTCAAGATCCCCCGGTATCCCTCATCCGCGAGCGCCCGCAGGAGCTCCGGCAACCGGCCCGCGCCCTCGCCTGCAGGGCGGACCGAGTCCATCAACCGGTCGTGCGGCGCCGGCGCCGGATAGGGGTCGAGGCCGGTCCGGTCGACCGGCACCGCGTCCTTGACGTGGAAGTGGGCCACGTAAGGGCGGAGGAGCGCCCATGCCTCCATCGGATCCGCCCCGCACTGGACGAAGTTGGCCGGGTCGAACGCGAAACGCAGCGCGGGAGAGTCGACCGACCGCAGCACGTCGAGGCAGCGCTCGGGCAGGTCGCCGTAGATCCAGCTCTCGTTCTCCAGGACCAGGACCAGGTCCCGGCGATGGGCCTGGTCCGCCATCGCCTGGAGGCGGCGCAGAACCGTGTCGCGGAGCGTCTCGTACTCGCCCAGCACGTAGTAGGAGAAGACGCGCACCAACCGGGTCCCCAGCCGCTCGGCAGCGTCCAGGCACCTCTCGAGACGCGGCTGCTCGTCCTCGGCCGGCTCGCCGGCGGGCACCTTGCCGAGCGGCGAGCCGATCGCGGAGACGCCGACCCCGAAGTCCCGCAGGACGTCCGCGGCGCGCGCACAGAGCGCGGCGTCGAAGTCGCCGACGTTGGTACCCCACGCGCTGCGAAGCTCCACCAGCCGCACTCCTCGCTCGGCGAGCACCCTGCACTGCTCCTCCAGGGGGTCGGCGATCTCGTCACCGAACGCGCTCAGCGGCCAGCGATCGCGGCCCATCCCGGGGCTCATTGGTGAGCGAGCTCGCTGACGGGTGTCAGCTGGACCTCAGCCCCGCGCTGTGCCGAGTCGTACACGCCCAGCACCACCTCCAGCGCGTGGCGGCCCTCGCGGCCGGTCACGAACGGGTCGCGGTCCCCGTCGATCGCCTCCAGCAGATCCTGGATCTGGGCCTGGTGCGAGTTGTCCGAGATCGAAGCGGGGTCGGCCGCACCCTCCGCCGCCACCGGCTCGTGCGCATCGACCTTGCGGCCGTAGAAGGAGGTCTCTCCCCGGTAGTCCTTCAGCTCCGATATCCGCATCACTCCCGATTCGACCACCAGCGTCCCCCCGGTCCCGCTGATCTCCAGCCGCTCCCCCATTCCCGGATAGATCGAGGTGCTCGCCTCCAGCACGCCGACCGCGCCGTTCTCGAACTCGAGAAGTGCCGTCGCGATGTCCTCCACCTCGATCTGGTGGGCGGCCGTCCGGCAGCGGGCGACGATGCTCCTGACCGGTCCCATCATCCAGCGCAGCAGATCGACGTAGTGGACGCCCTGGTTCATGAGGCACCCCCCACCATCCAGGGCCCAGGTGCCCCGCCAGTCACCGCTGTCGTAGTAGTCCTGCGTGCGGTACCACTTGATGTAGGCGTCTCCGACCAGCAGCCGGCCCAGCCGCCCGGACGCGATGATGTCCTTCATCTGGCGCACCCCGGCGTCGAACCGGTGCTGGGAGATGACGGCCAGCTTGACGCCGGCGCCCTCGGCGGCGGCGATCAGCCGGTCTGCCGCTCCCAGCGTGATGTCGATCGGTTTCTCGACCAGAACGTGCTTCCCGGCCGCCACCGCCTGACAGCCGACCTCCGCGTGCAGGCCGCTGGGGACGCAGACCGAGACCACGTCGACGTCAGGGCGTGAGAGCGCCGCGCCCGAGGTCGGTCTCCGGCTCGCCGCCGAACTGCGCGGTCAGCGCCGCGGCGCGCTCCGGCTCCACGTCGACGGCGGTCACCAGGTGGGCTTCCGGCAGCGCGGCGATCGCCCTGGCGTGCGTCCGCGAGATCACCCCGCAGCCGACGATCGCAAATCCGTGACCAGTCATCGCCTATCCCCTTTGCCCGATCCGGGCTCCCGGCGAGCACGGCGTCGCGTTTGGCTCGATGTACGTCGTCGAACATAGACCGATCGCCCATGTCGATCCGTCATCCTGTCGGAGTGCCGGTGAGACGACGGGCGGCGGTACACCTCCTTGGGGATCAGGCGGTCCTGATCGAGTTGGGGCGGCGCGTCGACACCGCCGCCAACAGCCGCGCGATCGCGCTCGCGCGGGCGCTGCGGCAGCGCCGCGGAGTGCTCGAGGCCACCCCGGGCTACGCCTCCGTGACCCTGCGTTACGACCCGGAGCGCATCCAGCCCGACACCATCCAGCGCGCCGCCGTGCGAGTGCTGAACGAGAAGGCCCCCGCCCCCGGGATGGGGAGGCTGCACCGGGTGCCGGTGATCTACGACGGCCCCGACCTGGAGGAGACGGCACGCGCCCTGAACCTCAGCGTGGGAGAGCTGATCCACCTGCACACCGAACCCACCTACCGCTGCTTCATGATCGGGTTCGTCCCCGGCTGGGCGTACCTGGGACCGCTTCCGGAACGGATCCGGCTGCCACGGCGCCCGGTTCCCCGGACCGCCGTCCCCGCCGGGACGGTCGCGATCGCGGGGGCACAGGCCGGTGTCTACCCGCTTCCCACCCCCGGCGGCTGGCATCTCCTGGGGCGAACCGTGCTGCCCATGTTTCTCCCTGACCAGGACCCTCCCAGCCTCTTCGTCCCCGGCGACCGCGTTCGCTTCTTTCAGGTCGTCGGCGGTGGCGTGGGGGAGCCGCCGGTCTCGAAGGACGAAGCCGGCTCGTGACGGTCGAGGTCGAGAGCGAGCCGGCCCTGGGGGTGGAGCGGCCCGGGCTGCTGACCACGATCCAGGACCTCGGGCGCCCCGGGCACCACAACGCCGGCGTGCCGGTGGGCGGCGCCATGGATCGGTTCGCCCTGATGGCCGCCAATCTGCTGGTCGGGAACCATCCCGGCGCGGCCGGGCTGGAGGTCACGATGCAGGGCCCCGCGCTGGTCGCCCGCCGCGGCCTTCTGGTCGCGGTCACCGGTGCCGACCTCTCACCGGAACGGAATGGGCGCCCACTGCCGGCCTGGACCTCCTGCTTCCTGGCCGCCGGCGCCCGTCTCACGTTCGGCGCCCGCCGCCGCGGCGCGCGCGCGTACGTCGCCGTCCAGGGTGGTCTCGACGGGGACCGCTGGCTGGGGTCCCGATCGACGTTCCTGCTCGTCTCCCGCGGCGGCTTTGGCGGGCGCCAGCTGGAGGCGGGAGACGAGCTGCGCCGGCTGTCGCCCGTGGCGGGCCCGGCCGTCGTCGGCCGTGCGCTGCCCGCCGCACTGCGTCCGGCACCCGCCGGGGTGGTGACCGAGCTCCGGTGCGTCCCCGGTCCGCACGCGGACCGGCTCCCGGCCGAGGACCGGGTGCGCTTCTTCGGGGAACCGTGGACGGTCAGCCGGGACGCCGACCGCATGGGAGCGCGCCTGGAAGGTGGGCGCCTCCGGCTCGAGATCCCGGACCTGCTCTCTTTCGGCCTGGCCCCGGGCTGCGTCCAGGTGCCGCCCTCGGGGGAGCCGATCCTGCTCCTGGAGGACCACCAGACGGCGGGCGGGTACCCGGTCGTGGCAGGCGTCATCACCGCCGACCTGCCGCTCGCGGGCCAACTCCTGCCGGGAGACCGGGTGCGTTTTGCCGAAGTTTCCCTGGCCGCCGCCCAGGAGGCCCTGGCCAGCCAGCGCAGGTGCCTCGACGGGCTGCGTTAACACGGCCATATCCCAACCCCGAACTCGCGGGGATAGCATGTGCGAACCGAGGTCAGTTCGCCTGGCTCCCGGCGTCCACCCGTAGCGCAAGGAGAACAGCAAGCACGATGGCCCGCCTTCGAGGCGTCCCCGCATGATCAGCCACCCGTCGTTCGAGCTGCATTCCTGGACGGTCACCGAAACCGCGCTCAACCTCGATGTCGTCGCGCACGTCGAATCGGTGTTCGCGCTCTCCAACGGGCACATCGGGATCCGCGCCAACCTCGACGAGGGCGACCCGCACGCGCTTCTCGGCACCTACCTCAACGGCTTCTTCGAGGTTCGCCCGCTGCCCTATGCGGAGTCGGCGTACGGGAACCCGGAGGCGGGGCAGACCGTGGTCAGCGTCACCGACGGCAAGATCATCCGGCTGTCGTCAACGACGAGACCTTCGACCTTCGATATGGAAACCTCGTCTCGCATCGCCGCACGCTGGACCTCCGGGCCGGCACCGTCATGCGGGAGGCCGAGTGGGTATCCCCCGCCGGACGCCGCATCAAGATCCGCTCGACCCGGTTCGTCTCGCTCGTGCAGCGCGCGATCGTCGCCATCCGCTACGAGGTCGAGGTGCCGGACGAGCCCGCCAGCGTGGTCCTCCAGTCGGAGCTGGTCGCCAACGAGCCCTCCGGCATCGCGAGCCACGATCCCCGCGCCGCCGCCGCGCTGGAGGCGCCCCTGGTCTCGCTGGCGCACGTCCACTCCGAGCTGCGGGCTGTTCTCGTCCACCAGACCCGGGCGTCCGGGCTCCAGGTCGCGGCCGGCATGGACCACCAGATCGATGGGCCCGAAGGCACGCTGACCCGCAACGAGAGCGAGGACGACATGGCGACGGCTCAGCGTCGCCACCGACCTGTCGCCCGGCCAGAAGCTCACGCTGACCAAGTTCGTCGCCTACGGGTGGTCCAGCCGCCGGACGGTACCCGCGCTCCGAGCGCAGATCGAGGGCGCCGCTGCTCTCGCCCTGCATGATGGCTGGGACGAGATGCTCCGCCAGCAGCGGGAGTACCTGGACAACTTCTGGAAGCACGCCGACATCGAGATCGAGGGCGATCGGAGCTGCAGAACGCAGCCCGCTTCGCCCTCTTCCATGTCATGCAGTCGGCGGCGCGCAACGAGGGACGTGCGGTACCTGCGAAAGGCCTGACGGGCCCCGGCTACGACGGCCATACCTTCTGGGACACCGAGATCGTTCGTGCTGCCGGTTCTCACCTACACCGCGCCGACGGCGGCCCGGGATGTGCTGCGATGGCGGCACCGGACGCTGGATCGGGCCAAGGCGCGGGCGGAGCAGCTGAACCTCCGTGGCGCTGCGTTCCCCTGGCGGACCATCCGCGGAGAGGAGTGTTCGGGCTACTGGCCGGCGGGGACCGCGGCCTTTCATATCAACGCGGACATCGCCGACGCCGTCCTGCGTTACTCCAACGCGACGCAGGACGATGAGTTCATGAGCCCAGTACGGCCTCGAGATCCTTGTCGAGACCGCCCGGCTCTGGCGCTCTCTCGGGCACCACACCGAGCACGGGGACTTCCGGATCGACGGCGTCACCGGACCCGACGAGTACTCGGCGATCTGCGACAACAACGTCTACACGAACCTGATGGCGCAGCGGAACCTGCTGGGCGCGGCCGAAGCCGCGGAGAAGCACTCCGACCAGGCGGCCGCGATGGACGTCGACTCCGAAGAGATAGCCAGCTGGCGCGATGCGGCACGGGCGATGGTGGTGCCCTTCGACGAGTTACGTGGCGTCCACTCCCAGGCGGAGCGGTTCACGCAGCACCAGCGCTGGGACTTTCAGAACACGCCGGTCGACAAGTACCCGCTGCTTCTCAACTACCCGTATTTCGACCTCTACCGCAAGCAGGTGGTAAAGCAGCCTGACCTGGTGCTCGCGCTGCACCTCTGTGGCGACCACTTCACCCCCGAGCAGAAGCTCCGCGACTTCGACTACTACGAGACGCTGACGGTCCGCGACTCCTCCCTGTCGGCGGCCACCGAGGCGATGGTTGCCGCCGAGGTTGGCCATGTCGAGCTGGCGTTCGACTACTTCGGCGAGGCTGCGTTGATGGATCTCGAGGATTTGGAGCACAACGTCCGGGACGGGGTCCACATGGCCTCCCTGGCGGGCGCCTGGATGGTCCCGGTGGCAGGTTTCGGCGGCATGCGTGACCATCCCTCGATGGGACTTTCGTTCGCCCCGCGTCTCCCCAGCCGGATCACCAAGCTGCGGTTTCGGATGCGCTACCGGGGCCGGCTGCTGGAGGTGACGCTGGTGCACCACAGCGCGACCTACGAGCTGCTCGAGGGTGAGGAGCTGAAGATTCTGGAGCGGGGCGAGGAGCTGACCCTGGAGCCGGGGAAGGTGGAGACCCGGCCGATCCCGGACCTCCCACCGGTCCCGCGACCGAAGCAGCCGGCAGGCCGGGAACCGATGCCGCGCGCGGCCCTGACGTCATGACCGACCAGAGCTGGCGGGCGGTTGACGAGTACTTCTCCTCCAACCTCGGGACCGACGACCCGGTCCTGGAGGGGGCGCTGGCCCGCAGCCGCGAGGCAGGGCTGCCGTCGATCCAGGTCTCACCCAACCAGGGCCGCCTGCTGTGGCTGCTGGCGCGGGCGATCGGGGCGCGGACGGTGCTCGAGGTGGGGACGCTGGGCGGTTACTCGACGATCTGGCTGGCTCGCGCGCTCCCGCCGGTAGGGCGCCTGATCACGCTCGAGCTGGACCCCCGCCACGCCGAGGTGGCGCGTGCCAACGTGGCCCAAGCGCATCTCAGCAGGCTGGTGGAGGTACGAGTGGGCGACGCGGCGGAGAGCCTTCGCGCCCTCCACGCGCAGGGTGCGACCCCGTTCGATCTGATCTTCATCGATGCCAACCGGGCCGCCCTCGACACCTACCTCGAGCTGGCGCTGCGGCTGTCACATCCCGGGACCCTGGTCATCGCCGACAACGTGGTCCGGGGCGGGAGGGTGGCGGACGCCGACAGCGGGGACGCCGACGCGCAGGGCATTCGCCGGTTCACCGACCTGCTGGGGAGCCTCACCAACGTGAGCGGGACGGTGGTTCAGACGGTGGGGGTCAAAGGGTACGACGGCTTCGCGCTGGCGCTGGTCACCGGCCCCGCCGGCTGAACGCCCGGGCTCAGTGGTGCTGGCCCTTGCGCCCGAGGAGCTGGCCGATCGCGTGGGGGAGGATGGGCAGCACCGCGTCCAGCGACTCCACCGCACCCGCCACGCTGCCCGGAACGCAGAGGACCAGGCACGCCCCGCGAACTCCGGCCAGCGAACGCGAGAGCGACGACATCGGCGTCTTCTCGAGGCCTCGCTGCCGCATCAGCTCGCCCAGCCCGGGGACCTCGTAGTCGAGCATCGGCAGCACGGCCTGTGGGGTGACGTCGCGAGGGGTGAGGCCGGTGCCCCCAGTGGTCACCACCAGGTTCACCTCCTGGGTGGCCACCCCGAGCCGGGCCTGGATCTGGGCCGCGTCATCGGCAAGCACCTCCACCGACTGCACCCCGAAGCCGGCCTCGCGCAGCCGGTCGCGCAGCGCCGGGCCTGATTCGTCCCGCATCTCGCCCGCGGCGGCGCGGTCGCTGAGCGTCATCACCCGGGCCGTCAGCGCTTCCATTCGCCGGATCGCCCCCCCACCTTGTGCAGCAGCTGGACCCGCTCGATCACCACCCCACGCTCCACCGATTTCACCATGTCGATGAGGGTAAGGCCCGCCACCGCGGCCGCGGTCAGCGCCTCCATCTCGACGCCCGTGGTGCCCGTCACCCGGACCGTGACCTCGACCCGCACCCCGTCGTCGCGGACGTCGAGACCGGCATCGACACCCGAGATCGGGAGCGGGTGGCAGAGCGGGATCAGCTCCGGCGTGCGCTTGGTCGCCATGATGGCCGCGACCCGGGCCACCTGGAGGGCGTCGCCCTTCTTCAAGGAGTCGGACCGGATCGCGTCGATGGTGGCGGGGGCCATCCGCACGAAGCATTCGGCGGTCGCCTCCCGCAGGGTCACGTCTTTGGACGAGACGTCCACCATGCGCGCGGCACCCCGCTGGTCGACATGCGTCAGCTGGTGCTCCACACCGCACACTCTAGAACCCGGGCCCGAGCCGAGTGCCCGTAGCCTGGACCCGATGGCGTCGACGCCGACCACGCCCCGCCCCAAGAAGAAGCCCGGGCGTCTCTGGCTCTTCTTCTGGGGCAAGAAGCGCCGCGGATTCCCCGGCCTGCTGGTGGGGACGGTGGTCGTGCTGGTCGTGCTCGGGCTGGCGTTCGGGCTGGCGCCACACGGCTTCCAGGTGCTCGGCTACCTCTTCCTGCTCCCGGTGCTGGCACTGGTCGGCGTGTGCGTGGCGGCGATCGTCATCACCGTCCTCGCCCTGGTGGGGGTCGTCAAACCCAGGGATCGCCGGCGCCCGCGCTGAGGCCGGCGGGGTCGACGTACGGCCGATCGGACGCTATTCGGAGGCGATCGGGGTCTCCTTGCCGGGACTGTCGGGCCAGGTGGCGGCGCGGAGCGAGGCGGCCCGGTTGGCGATCAGCACCGCAGCCTGGCCGGCCCCCACGCCGTTGTCGATGTTGACCACGGTCAGGCCTCCCGCGCACGACTGGAGCATGGTGGTGAGCGCCCCCCGCCCCGCGCCCCCCTCTCCGTAGCCGGTGGAGACGGGAAGCCCGATCACGGGGACTGCCATCAGCCCCGCGACGATGCCCGGCAGCACGCCGTCCATGCCGGCCGCCACCACGATCACGTCGGGATCCCACGCCTGCAGCTCGGCAAGCGGACCCAGCAGACGGTGCAAACCAGCGACCCCGACGTCGGCCCGGAGACGCACCTCGTGGCCGCCCGCGTCGACGACCATCCGCACCTCCTCGGCCGCGTCGAGGTCGGAGGTTCCGGCGGTGAGGATTGCCACCCGGCCGCCCGTGGCCGGCACCGAGAAGTCGGGCCGGACGGCACGCGCCGCCCGCCGGTGTTCGTGCAGGGAGAGCTGCTCGCGCGCCGCGGCGTCCCGCAGTGCGGACCAGTGGCGGTCGTCCATGCGGCTGATCAACCCCTGACCTCGGTCCAGCGCCAGCCGCACCGCCAGCCGTGCGGCCTCGTCCGGCCGCTTGCCCTCCGCGAGCACCACCTCGGGCAGACCCCGCCGGCGTTCGCGGGCGACGTCGAGCTGCGCCGCCCCCGCGAGCTCCTCCAGCTGCGAGCGGCGCAGCTCGGCGACGGCAGCCGCGTCCGAGACCTCGCCCTGGCGCACGCGCCGCACCCAGTCCTCCATCAGCCGGCCACACGCATGACCCGGAGCCGCCGCCGGCGCGGACCGTCGAACTCGCAGAGGAACACGCGCTGCCACTGCCCCAGGGCGAGGTCGCCGTCCTCGATCGGAAGCGTGACGCTGGCGCCGACCAGCATCGTCTTCACGTGAGCATCGGAGTTCCCCTCCCCGTGGCGCCAGGCCCGGAACTGGGGCACCAGCTCCCCCAGGAGCCGCACCGCGTCGGCGGCCACGTCGGGGTCCCAACCCTCGTTGACGGTGACGCCGCAGGTCGTGTGAGGGGAGAAGACGACGCACAGGCCCGAGCCCGACCCCCCCTCGCGGATCGCGGCGCGCACGTCGTCCGTGATGTCGCGGAACTGTTCGCGCCGGTCGGTCTCGAACGAGAGCAGGGCCATCGACCCACCGATGCTACCCGCGTGCCGGACGCCGCAGGAGACCGGCGGGGTGCGTAGCATCGACCGCGATGGGGATCCTCGACTTCATCCGAGAACGAGCCCGCTACTACAACTGCCCCGCCTGCGGCCACAGCCTGCGCGGCTGTGAGCTGCGCATGCTGCGTCAGGTCCAGGACCGCTACACGGTGCAGGTCACGTGTGCCTCGTGCGGCGTCCAGTTCGTCGTCATCCTCGCCGTCCAGGGCGAGGGGGTGAGCGCCGAGAACGAAGCGGAGGCGATGGCCGAGCTGGCGGAGTTCGAGCAGGAGGAAGGGGCGGAGGCGCCGGAGCCGATCGCCCTCGACGAGCTCCTCGACGTCCACGTCACGCTGCGGGACTTCCAGGGTTCGCTGACCGACCTCATCGCGGCGCCCGACCAGCAGCGCTGACCCGGCGGCGGTGAGCCCTCCCCGCCTCTACCTCGACGACCTCGGAAGCGCTCCGCTGCTGCATGCCGCGCGCGCGGCACGTCTGGAGGCGCCGGCAGGCAACCCTCAGAGCGTCCACCGCGAGGGACGCACCGCGCGGGCAGCCCTCGACCGGGCTCGAGACCGCGCCGCCGCAGCCCTCGGGCGCCCGGCCCTGGATCTGGTGTTCTGCGGGTCCGGCACCGAGGCGGTCAACCTGGCTCTTCTCGGAACGGGGCGACGCCTTCCCCGCGACCGCTCGGTGGTCACCTGGGAGGCCGAGCATCCCTCGGTGCTGGCGGCGGTCCGCCGGCTCAGCCTGGAGGGGGTGCGGGTGCACGTCCTTCCGGTGGACGCGGGCTGCCTCCCCGACGCGGCTGCCATCCCGGCCGGTGCGGGCCTGATCTCGACATCGATGGCGAACAGCGAGGTGGGCACGCTCCAGCCGGTGCCGGCGATCGCCGCCCGCGCGCGGGAGATCGGCGCGCTCCTCCACGTCGACTGCTGCCAGGGTGCGCGGTGGCTGCCCCCGCCGGTCGAGGAGGCGGACCTGGCCTCCTTCAGCGGCCACAAGCTGGGGGCCGGCGGAGGCGGGCTGCTCTACGCGGATCGCGAGCTGCTGCTCGAGCCACTCCAGGTGGGAGGTCCTCAGGAGTTCGGGCGCCGGGCGGGCCACCTCGACGCCGGGTTGGCGGCCGCCGTCGCGGCGGCACTCGACGAGACCGCCCGGCGCCGTACGGCCGAGGCTGAACGGGTGGCCCCACTGGCGGATCGTCTTCGGGTCGCTCTGGCGGAGCTGGGAGGAGCGCTGGTGGGCGCGGCGCCGCGGCTCCCCAACGTGGCCGCGGCGGCCTTCGCCGATCGACGTGGGGAGGACCTGCTGCTCGCGCTCGATCTCGCCGGGATCGCCGCCTCGAGTGGTGCTGCGTGCGCGGCGGGCGCGCTGGACCCGTCGGTGGTGCTGCTGGCGATGGGCCGCTCGCTGGCCGAGGCCGAGGGGAGCTTGCGGCTGAGTGCCGGCTACGAGACGACCGCCGCCGACGTGGAGGGCGCGGTCGCGATCCTCGCGTGAGACGCTCAGGAGCCGGGCGGCTTCTGGCGGGTCAGGGGGAGCAGCAGCACCGTCACGACCATGACGAGACCGCCCACGGCCCCCACCGTGCCGGAGAAGTGGTACTCCAGGTTCTGGTCACCCGGGCCGCCATGGATCACGGTCACGATGCCTCCGACGATGAGGCCACACCCCACGATGAACAGCAGGGCCATGGCGTACTTCACAGCCGGAGCGTAGCACCTTCAGGAGGGGGCAGGACCCCGGCGGGTCGGTCGGAGCGGCGCCCGGCTCCGGCACCGCGTCTGGACGTGTGCGGCAGGGACTCCTGGGGTCGCGCAGGGTCTTGCGGATTCTCACGAGCGGGCGCAAGCTCGGGCGCCAGCCCGAAGCGAACAAGTCCAGGCCTGCGTGGCCGGAATTCGGGCGCAGCGCCGGGGTGCCTCGGTGCCTCAGGAGCTCAGCGTCCTCGAAGCCTATGGGCCGGCGGCCTCAGGGCCGTTTCTGCACATTCCGCTCTTTCCGGGTCGGAGATAGCGCACGGTTGCTGCAGAAACGACCTAATCCACGGCCCGATTACCTCCGATTCCGCAAGTGCCAGCAGGGGGGCCGTCCCCCGAAAACCCCCGACGCAAACGAAGATCCGGCACCGTCGGCATGCCCCGAGTCGCGCATCGGATTCCGCGAGCGGGAATCGGCGCGCGCGAAGCCGGCCCTCGCCACGACCCCCCCCAGGGCGCGGCGAACCGCCGGGATCCGGGGCCGTGCCCTCCCTGGGTAAAAGGAATCCCGTACCACACAACCCGGCACGGCCGATCTCGAGCACCGTCGGCATGCGCAAGACCCGAGAGCAGCTTTGTCGGGCGTCAGCCCGAAGCGAGGTCGCTCCTACGCCGGGGGTCCGCCCCGGCGGTCAGGCCGTGCTAAAGGTCGTCAGTGCCCGCCGCACGAGCAGGCGCCGCCGCAGGCGCAGCCCCCGCCGGTGGCGGCGGTGGGGGCGGCGAAGCCATCGCCCGCGAGCTCGACACCCAGCGACGCGAAGCTCGAGACCCGCACCTGGGAGCGCTCCCCGCTGCACGTGGGGCAGGTCTGCGTGCGATCGCGGTTCGCGAACGACGTCAGCACCTCGAACGTGCCCTGGCAGTCGTCACAGTGATACTCATAAATCGGCACGAGATGGATCCTACCTCGCTTCTCGACGAATACACGACCCTGGTGGCCGGGTGGCCCGGTCTCATCGGGCAGGGGCAGCGCGATCACGCCCGCGACCTGGTCGACGACTCGCTGGTCCTGCTGCCGCACCTGGGCCGCACCCGGACGCTGCTCGACGTCGGAACCGGCGGCGGCATGCCCGGGATCCCCCTGGCGATCGCGCGGCCCGACCTGCGGGTGACCCTCCTCGAAGCCGACCACCGTAAAGCCGCCTTCTGCACCCACGCCGCCGCCATCCTCCGCCTCGACGTGGCGGTGCTGGCCGAGCGCGCCGAGGATGCGGCGCACGGCCCCTTCCGGGAGAGCTTCGACGCGGTCACCGCCAGGGCGCTGGCACCTTTTCCCGAGCTGCTCGAGCTGTGCCTGCCGTTCGTCCGTCCCGGCGGCCGCCTGCTCGCCATGCGCACCGACTCGGAGCCGCTCGAGGGCGCCTGGGAGCGCCTCGGGGGCAGCGAGCCGACGGCGGTCGCCGCCCCCACCGGGGCCCGGGATCGAGGAGTGGTGGTGGTCGTCCGGAAGGTCGACCGGACCCCGCTCGACCTTCCGCGCCGGCCGGGTGAGCCTCATCGTCACCCCCTCCTCAACTGACGGCTTAACGTGGTGCGGTGATGGCGCAGGACCCATTGCGGATCGCCGGAGTCGAACTCCCGTCCCGGCTCTTTCTCGGGACCGGCAAGTACGGCAGTGACGAGGAGATGCTGGCGTCTCTGGAGGCGGCCCAGCCCTCGCTGGTCACCGTCGCCCTCCGCCGCCTGAACCTCGACGACCCCTCCAAGCGCACGCTCCTCGACGTCATCGATTGGAGCCGCTACCGGGTGCTGCCCAACACCGCCGGGTGCGCGACCGCCGAAGAGGCGATCCGGATCGCTCGGCTGGCACGAGCGATGGGGCTCGGCACCTGGGTCAAGCTGGAGGTGATCCCCGACGCCGACTCCCTGCTGCCCGATCCGATCGACACGCTGCGCGCGGCCGAAACGCTGATCGAAGACGGCTTCACCGTCCTCCCGTACCTGAACGCGGACCCCGTGCTGGCTCGCCGGCTGGAGCAGATTGGATGCGTCACGGTGATGCCCCTGGGGTCGCCGATCGGGAGCGGTCAGGGACTGCAGACGCGGCGCCAGATCGAGCTGATCGTGGAGCGGGCGACCGTCCCCGTGGTGGTCGACGCCGGCATCGGATCCGCCTCCGACGCCGCCCTGGCGATGGAGCTGGGAGCCGATGCCGTCCTCGTCAACAGCGCCGTCGCTCTCGCCGATCGACCCCGCCTGATGGCGGAGGCGATCCGGCTGGGCGTGGAGGCCGGGCGCAAGAGCTTCCTTGCCGGGCGCATCCCCGAACGCCCCTCTGCCAGCCCCAGCTCGCCGCGCGAGGGGGTCTCGCCGGCGCCGGCGGTGACGGCGCACTGACGCGCCTCGCGGTCCCGGCCGCGATGGCGGTGGTGACCACCGCCCGAGACGGGCTGTACGCGGTGGGACGCGGCGCCACCGTCATCCAGCTCCGGCGACCGGGAGCACCCCTCGCGGATCTGGCCGAGGAAGCCCGGTTTCTGGCTGACGCAAGCGAGGTGCCGGTGGTCGTGAGCAGCAGGGTCGACCTGGCGCTGGCCCTCGGTATCGGTGTCCACCTCCCCGAAGGAGATCTCCCGGTCTCCGCCGCCCGCCGGTTGCTCCCCCGGTCGCTGATCGGTCGCTCAGTGCACGACGCGCAGGGCGCGCTGGTCGCCGCTCGCGAGGGCGCCGACTACCTGGTGCTGGGTCCCGTCTTCCCGACGCCCACCCATCCCGGGGCGCCGGCGCTGGGCGTGGAGCGGTTCCGGGAGATCGCCGCCGCCGTCCCCATCCCGGTGCTCGCCATCGGCGGCGTGGATCCTGAACGGGCGGCAGCGCTGGGTGGAGCCGGCTACGCGGCCATCAGGGCCTTCGCCAAACGTCGCGACGGCAGGTAGGATCGAGCGCGTGGAGCGGCTTCGGGTCAACGGGCGCGAGATCGAGTTCTCCCACCCGACTGCCCTGCCTGACTACCTCCGCGAGCTCGGCGTCGACCCGCGGGCGATCGCCGTCGAGCACAACGGCGAGATCATCCAGCGCACCGTCTACGACGCCTGCCTGCTTCGCGACGGCGACGTCGTGGAGATCGTGCGGATGGTGGGCGGCGGCGCACCGTCCCGGGCCCGGTAGCTGCCGGCGCTGGTCAGGTGCCCCACTCGGATCCGCGGCTGCCGGAGGACTGGCTCCAGGCGCTGACGGCGCCTCGCCGGGGCGCCGCGGTCGTCGCGTGGGAGCTGCGGGAGCGGATCCGTCGCAATCAGCTGCCGAACGGGTGGCGTCTGCGGCTGGTCGAGATCATGGAGGAATGGAGCCTCTCGCCAACCGAGGCGCGGGCGGCGATGGCGCTCCTCGGCCGTCTTGGCGTGGTTCGGCAGCAGCCGGGCGGGGGTGCCGTCGTCTACCGACCCACCCGCGTGCAGATCGAGGAGAGCTGGCGTGTGCGCGGGGCCCTGGAGGCGCTGGCGGGGGAGGAGGCGGCGCGGCGCATCAACCGGACCCAGCTGGACCGCCTGGAGGCGGTGCTGAAGGAGATGCGCGCGATGCGGTCGCGCAGTCAGCTCCGCTACCTCCTGGTCGTCGACCCCGCGTTCCATGACCTGATCAACGGCGCCTCCGGCATGCACCGGCTGCAGCGGCTGGTCGCCGAGGCCCGAGTGGCCGCCGACATCGGGATCGCGCTGGTGACGAAAGAACAGCTCGAAGACGTGCAGACGGCTCCTGACGCGCACGCGACCATCCTGGAGGCCCTCGCCGCGCGCGACTCGCAGGCCGTGGCGGGCATCCTGCGAACGCACTACGAAGTGCGGTGCGAGTACTGGCTGGCGGCCTGGGACCAGGGAACTCGTGACGAGGTCAAGGTGGAGCGGGCCCGCGGGACGTAGCATCGTCGCTGTAGAGAGTCAGGGCTGATGGAAGGGACCGCGTCCACGGCGCCTGCCGCCTCGCTTGCGATATCTGAGGTCGCGCGCCGGTTCTGTGCGGCCGCGCGCGAGGGCCGCATCGCGACCGGCGACCAGGTGCGTCTGCGCGACCTGATGGCCTGGTTCGGCGCCACCCGGGTTGCCGCGCAGGGCGCGATCGCGATCCTGCGCCGTCAGGGCCTGCTGGTCCCCGACCTTCGCGGGCGCCTGCTGGTCCGCCTCCCCACCCGGTCCGAGGTGCGCGAGATCATGGCTCTGCGGGTCGCGCTCGAGACGCTGGTCCTGGAGATCGGCATCGAGCGGCTCGGTGACGTCGACCTGGAGCGCATGCACTCCTCCGTGATCAGACTTCGCACCGAGATCGTCGACAGCCGCTGGGATGTCGATCGTGCGGTCACCACCGCGTTCAACGGTCTCGCCCGCGTGACCCGCTCTCCGCTGCTGCTGCGGATGATCTCCGACCTCCACCACGACTCGAGGAGCTATCGGGCGCTCGTCGAAGACCTCCTGGCGGCCTCCACCAGCGTGCACGAGGCGGACCACCTGGAGCAGATGTGGCGTGCGGTGGCGGCCCGTGACGTGGCGGGCGCCTGCCGCCTGCATCGCACCCACATCGAGGTGCTCGGGGCCTGGGTGATCGAGCGCCTTCCCGACAGCCCCCGGGAGCCCACCTAGGTGTGACGACCTGGGACGTTGTCCCTGGTCTGAGGGGGTAGGCGGGAACGGCCTGGAGGGGTGAGCCCCCCGAGCGAAACTGTGGTCTTCCACCACGCACAGGCCACAAGGAGGGCTCGATGACCAAGGCTACCCGCCAGCACCCCAACGCGCCGCACACCCCAGCCGGCCGTCACCGGATGGTCGACTGCGTCCTCCTACAGGGTTGGAGCGTGGAGGCCACCGCGGAGCGATTCCAGGTCGACGCCAAGACGGTGCGGAAGTGGATGCGACGGTTCCGGGAGGAAGGTGTCGGTGGGCTCCAAGACCGCTCCAGTCGTCCGCGCTCCTGTCCCTGGGCGACCTCACCCGCCAAGCGCCAAGAGGTGCTCGAGCTGCGCCGCCGACGTCGCTGGGGGGCCGACCACATTGCCCACGTCGTGGGCCTGGCGCGGTCCACCGTGCAATCGATCCTCACGGCCGCCGGGGTCGGACGCCTGGACCGGGGCGACCAAGCCACCGCTGCCCCGGATCCCGTTCGGCGCTACCAGCGCGAGCACCCCGGTGAACTGGTGCACGTCGACATCAAGAAGCTGGCGGGGATACCCGAGGGTGGCGGCTGGCGCCTGCTCGGTAGAAGTGGGGCCAAGAGTCATTCGGGGGCCGGCTACCGCTACCTGCACACCGCCATCGACGACCGTACTCGCCTCGTCTACTCCGAGATCCACGACGACGAGAAGGTTCTGACCGCTGCCGCCTTCTGGGGACGTGCCGCCGCCTTCTACGCCGACCACGGAATCAAGGTTCAGCGAGTCCTCACCGACAACGGCTCCTGCTACCGCTCCGGACTCTGGTACCGAGCGTGCGCTGGGACCGGGACGGCGGTCAAGAAGACACGGGTCCGCCGTCCCCAGACCAATGGAAAGGTCGAACGTTTCCATCGCATCCTGCTCCAGGAGTGGGCCTACGCCAGGCCCTGGCGCTCAGAGCAGGAGCGCCGCGAGGGGTATCAGGGGTTCTGCCACTTCTACAATCACCACCGCGCCCACGGTGCCCTCGGATGGCAGACCCCTCTCCAGGTCCTCGTCTCCCTCACTCGGGACAACCTCCCCGCGCGGCACACCTAGGCGCGGTGCTCGGGCGCCCGCCAGCCTCGGCGTGCGAGTGCCGACTCGGCGGCCTCCCGCTCGTCCCAGGGCTCCTGCCGCCGGCCCTCCAGCATCATGAACCGTTCGTGACCCTTTCCCGCCAGCAGGACGGCGTCTCCCGGACCGGCGAGATCGATCGCGCGGTCGATCGCGTGCCGCCGGTCGAGCTCGATCTCCCACGCGCCGCGCCCGGTCGCCCGGGCCCCCGCCTCCACCCGTGCCGCGAGCACGGCAGGATCGGTGTCCACCGGGTCGTCCGTGGTGATGCAGAACCAGTCGCTGCCGAGCGCCGCCGACCGCCCCATGCCGGCGGGATCGTGGCCGTCCGAGCGGTCGCTGCAACCGAACACACAGAGAACCCGCCCCGGCGTGAACGTCCGCACCTCCTGCAGGGCGCTGGCCAGCGACTCGGCCGCGTGCGCGTAGTCGACCAGGACCGAGAACGGCTGGCCGAGATCGACCCGCTCCAGACGGCCGGGCACGCCAGGGAAGGTGGCCATCCCGCTCGCGACCGCCTCCGGCGTGACGCCCAGCGCGACGGCGATGCCGGCGGCACACAGCGCGTTGGCGACATTGAACCGACCGGGCACCGGAAGGTAGGCGGGAAGCAGCCGTTCGCCAACCACGAGGTCGAAGGCTGTGCCGCCTGACTCCGGCCGCAGCCGCGTGGCTCGCAGCGCCACCCCCTCCTGCGTTTCGTCGAGGGAGTACGCCAGCGTCCGCTCCAGGGTTCGGTGCGCCCGCAGCGGCAGGTAGGAGCGGTCGTCGCGGTTCAGCACTGCTGTCTTCGGGACGCCTTTGGAGGGGCTGTCGCAGAGGTCGAGCAGCTTCGCCTTGGCCGCCACGTACGCCTCCCACGTGCGGTGGTAGTCGAGGTGGTCGTGCCCGATGTAGGTGAACGCCGCGACGTCGACGGCGGTCCCGTACAGGCGGTCCTGGTCGAGCGCGTGCGAACTCGACTCGACCACCGCCGCACGCACGCCCTGGGCGACCATCCCGGCCAGCGCCTGCTGCAGCGCGGGGGCGGCGGTCGTGGTGAGCCCGCTTGCGTTCCGGACGGTGCCCGTTCCAAGATCCTCGCTCACCGTGCTCAGGAAGCCGGCGGCGAGCCCCGCCGAGCGCAGCAGGTGGGCGGTGAGGTGGGTGACGGTCGTCTTGCCGTCGGTGCCCGTCACTCCGGCCACCAGCAGGCGGCTCGAGGGGTCACCGGCGAGCCGGGCGGCGATCAGCGCCAGCGCCTGGCGGGGGTCGGTGACCTGGATCACGGGTACCGAATCGGAAACCGCGACCGGGTACTGGACCGCGAGCGCCGCGCCCGCCGCCGCCGCCCGAGCAGCGAAATCGTGACCGTCCAGACGGTGACCCGGCACCGCGACGAAGAGGGCGCCCGGGCCGGCCTGGCGGGAATCGTCGATCACCCGCTCGATGGTCGCCTCGCCTCCGCGCAGCACGATGGCGCCGGCCACCTTGGCGGCCTCGGCCAGGAGCATCGGCTTGAGCATACTGGCGCCGATGACGGCTCCGGTGCGGGTGATGGGAATCGTGAATGTGACCCCGGATTCGTTCAGCGGGGACGGGACGCTGAGCGGCCAGTGGTCACGCGAGGCCGGGATCGCGGCGGCCCTGGACCGGGCCGAGGTACTCGCGAGGGCCGGTGCCGACCTGCTCGATGTCGGCGGCGAGTCGACCCGCCCCGGCTATACGCCCGTCCCCCTCGAGGAGGAACTGGCCCGGGTGGTGCCGGTGGTGAGGGAGCTCGCGGGCCGCGGTCACACGGTGTCCATCGACACCACCAAACCGGCCGTGGCCGAGGCGGCGCTCGAGGCCGGGGCCCGAATGGTCAACGACATCTGGGGACTGCGCCGCGCACCCGAGCTTGCCGGGCTGGCAGCCCGATCGGAGGCTGATCTGGTGCTGGTCCACAACCAGCACGGCCACGAGTACCGGAGCGACCTGCTGGAGGAGATCATCGCCTCGCTGCGCGGCAGCGTCGCCCTGGCGGAGGCTGCCGGGGTCACTCGCGAGCACCTCCTGATCGATCCCGGGATCGGGTTCGGCAAGACCGCGGTGCAGAACCTGGAGATTCTCCGGCGACTCGACGAGCTCCAGGTGCTCGGGCTGCCGGTGCTGCTGGCGGCGTCCCGCAAGAGCTTCCTGGAGCGGCTGTTCCATCAGCCTCTCGAGCGGCGCGTCTGGGGCACCGCCGCGGTGGTCACCGCCGCGGTGCTGCGCGGGGCGGCGATGGTGCGCGTGCACGACGTGGCCGAGATGGTCGACGTGGTGCGTGTCGCCGAGGGCCTGCGCGTCTAGGAGGTCGACTCCGCCATCGTGGACGTCAGCTCGAACAGCAGCTCGCCGTTCTCGGTCCCCCGCTCGCGGAAGCCGGCCTTCTCCAGAACGCGCCTGCCGGCCTGGTTGTTGGCGAGCGTGCGGGCCCGCACCATGCGGATGCCGGGTTCGTGCAGGAGCCATTCGGTCACCGCTCCCACCAGCTCGGTCCCGAGACCGCGTCCCCGCCAGCCAGGCGCCAGTCCGTACCCGATCTCGACGGCACCCCTGCTGTCGGGGAGGCCGTGAAGGCCGCAGTCGCCGATCACCGCACCCTCGCGAAGGACAAGCCAGCCCGGCGGGTGGCCACGCCGCACCGACATTCGGAGCCCGTCCATCGTGTCCTCCTGCGGCCACCCCTCCGCCGCCCTGAGGCCGTGTGGGTCTCCGGACAGCAGGCGCCGCGCCAGGTCCGCGGACAGCGGCGCCAGCGTGAGCCGCGCGGTCTCGAGCGGCTCCAGCGTCACGGCAAGCCCAGCGTCGCGCGATAGGCGGGGACGCGGAAGTGCGGTGCCTCCCGCTCGTAGCCGGCGGCGAGCCCCAGCAGCGTCGGCTCCGACCCCGCGCCCGCGAAGAACGAGAGCCCGACCGGCAGCAGGTCGAGCGCGAAGCCCATCGGCACGCTCAGGATCGGGTAGCCGGCGATGGCGGCGAAGGTGGAGGCGCCGAACCCGCCCTCGCTGTTGGCGGGATCGATGACGTGCGCGGGCGAGCCGGTGGGCGCGATGAGTGCCGCCAGGTCGTGGTCGCGAAGCACCCGGTCGATGCCCTCGACCCCCGCCAGACGGCGACCGCGATCCCGCATCTCCAGATAGGTCGGATCCTCGAGCGAGCCGGCTTCCGCGGACTTCTCGAGCTGCTCCTGCCCGAACCACCGCAGCTCCTCGTCGGCGTGCTCGCGGTTGAAGCGGATGACGTCGTCGACCGTTCGCACCGCCAGCTCGGGACGCCGGGCGAGGTAGGAGGCAAGCCCGGCCTTCATCTCGTGCGCGAAGACCAATGGCTCCGGGCGCAGCTCGGCGAGCTCGGCGGCGGTGGACAGCTCGACCGCGTCCACGAGCACCGCGCCCGCGTCCCGGAGGGCTCGCAACGCGTCCTCGAAGAGACGGTCCGTGTGTTGGTTGCGGCCCTCGAAACCCTTGCGCAGCACTCCCAGCCGGGCGCCCCGCAGCAGGTCCGGACGCCGCGCCGCCTCCGCCCAGTCCGGCCTCGCTGCCAGCACGCCACCAACCACACCGAGGTCCGCCACGCAGCGCGTCAGCGGGCCCGCCGAATCCTGGGAGGCGGAGATGGGCACGATGCCCACACCCGGTACGGCCCCGACGGTCGGCTTCAAGCCGCAGACGCCGTTCGCGTTGGCCGGCGACACGATCGAGCCGTCGGTCTCGGTGCCGATCGCGGCCGCCGCCAGGGCCGCCGCGGCGGCCGCGCCCGACCCCGAGCTGGAACCGGAGGGGGTCCGGTCCAGGACGTGAGGGTTGTGCGTCTGGCCGCCGACCCCGCTCCATCCGCTCACGGAGTACGGCGAGCGCCAGTTCGCGAACTCGCTGAGATTGGTCTTTCCGAGCAGGAGCGCCCCCGCCTCGCGCAGGCGCGCGACCGCGGGCGCGTCTTCGGCTGCCGGTGGTCCCGCCAGCGCAAGGGATCCCGCGGTGGTCGGCATCGGGGCGCGCGTGTCGAGGTTGTCCTTGAGCAGGATGGGAACGCCGTGAAGGGGCCCGCGGAGACGCCCCGCCGAACGTTCACGGTCCAAATGGGCCGCCTGCTCCTCCCAGTCCGGAGCGACCAGAAGGACGGCGTGCACTCCCGGGCCGCCTGCGTCCAGCGCCTCGATCCGGGCGACGAACTGCGCTGCCAGGTCTCCGGCCGAGAGCTCCCCACCCTCCAGCCGCCGCGCCAGCCCGACGACCGTGGAGGTCGCCAGCTCCTCGTGTGGTCCCGCGTCGCTCATCGTCGCCATTCCCTCCGTCGTCGCCGCTAGTCCGTGCCCAGAGGCACACAGTAGCCGACGCCCGGCACCGCGCGGATGAGGGCCGGGCGCGAGGGGTCGACCTCGATCTTCCGGCGCAGGTTCCGCACGTGCACGTCGATGACGCGCGAGTCGATGTCGTAGTCGAATCCGCAGAGTCGGTTGAGCAGGCGCTCACGGCTGAACGGCCGCCCCGCGGCGCCCGCCAGCGTGGCCAGGAGCTGAAACTCGGTGTCGGTCAGGGGCACCGGTCGACCACCCCGCCGGGCGCGGCGCGTCGTCACGTCGACGGTCAGTCCGCCGACCAGGAACGGTTCGTCGTCCGGCAGCACCGAGGGCGCCTCGTCCTCCTCCCGCAGGCGGCGGAGGGTGGCCCGCAGGCGCTCTGCCAGCTCGGACGCGGTCACCGGCAGGCGAAGCACGTCGTCGCCGCCCATCTCGATGGCGGTCAGCAGGGCCCGGTCTCGACCACCTCGCAGCAGCACCAGCACCGGCAGAGGCGCTTGCGGCCGCATCGCCTTGACCCGAGCCGCCACCCTGTAATCCCGGACGCTGGCATCCACGAACACCAGCGCCGCGGCCGGTGTCGCGCGCTGGAGGGCGTCCCTCGCCTGATCGGTGTCAGCCACCTCCAGCAGCGGCATGCTCACCGTACGGGCGACCTCCCCCAACAACGGTCGCCAGGGCGGCGGCGCGGCCACGGCCAGCAGCCAGCGCGCTCGATTGTCCCCAGTCTGTCCATCCATCCCACCCCTACATGTAGCACGGCGGGAGGGGTGGCGGAGGGAGGCTTAACCGCGCCCCCCCCCCCGCGCCACCACGCACCGGCCCGCCTCGTGAGGTCGCGCAGGAGTCTTGCGGACCCTCGACAGCGGGCGCAAGCTCGGGCGCCAGCCCGAAGCGAGCAGGCCCAACCCGGGTGGCCGGCGACCACCGTGGACCGGCAGGGATCGGCGGCGAAGCCGCCGGGTGGATTCAGGGTCGTTTCTGCAGTAACCGTCGCTATCTCCGACCCGGAAAGGGCGGAATGTGCAGAAACGGCCCTGAGGCTGCCGGCGCGCGCGCGATTGAGACCCTCGTGCGCGGGGTCCCTGGTCTGGCTATCGCGCGCAGGCGGGCTCGCGCCATCTCCACCCGCCTGGCGAGGGCTGCGCGGCGTGGGCGGATCCCGTATTCCCAGGCGCCGCAGTAGGTCGTGAGCTCGCCCCGAAACCCCATCTTGAACTGCCAGAGCCCGTGCCAGGGGTGTGCCGGGTCGTCCGACGGCGGCACCCCCCACAGGTCATAGACCGCACACCCCGCCTCCCACGCCTCCTGCATCGCCGCCCACTGCAGCGCGTAGGTGGGCTGGAGGTTCGAGTGCACGCCGCTCGACCCACCGAACAGGTAGACGGCGCGGTCCCCGAACCGCACCACCATTATCGCCGCCACCGGAGCACCCTCGACCCGTGCCACGTAGACCCGGCACCAAGAGAGGTGGTCGAGCCGGCGCTGGTAAGCAGCCAGGCCGGGCGGGCTGATGTGCTGCCGGGCGGCCGTCGCCCCGTGCTGCCGGTACAGCTCCTGCGCCCCCGCTCCGCGCTCGAGTCGCTCGACCAGCACCCCGCGACGCGACGCGAGCCGGATGTTGTACCGGTGCTTGGAGTGGAACGAGGCGAGCATCTCCTCGGGCTCGCGAAGCGCCACCAGCATGGTGTCCACCGGATCCGCTGCGGCCGCCTCCACCCAGCCCGCCCGCCGGAGCGACTCGCCGAAGTCCCCCCGCGCTTCCGGCTCGACGCGCAAGCGCGCCACACCCGCTCCGCGCGCCCAGGCGACCAGCTCCGAGACCGCGGCAGCCGTCGCCGGTACCGGGCCCCGTCGCACCGCCGCCAGCCGCAGCCCTGGGGGTCCGCTCACGAGCACCAGGGCTCGGGCGCCGTCCGCCAGCTCCAACTGCAGCGAGCGCCATCCCTCCTCCGCCTGCACCTCGCCGAATCCTGCCGACTGGAGGAACGAGGCGCCGGTGTCGGCCGCGAGCAGGGCTCGATCCCAGTCGCCGCTCAGTGCGTGACCTCCACCGGCAAGGCGCTCAGGTGAGCGACGTCGTTGGCGCCGGCGATCACGGTCCGGCCCCGCACCGCGATCAGCACCGAGATCGACGCGTTCTCGATGCGGAACGGGAACTGGCCGTCCGGGATTCTCCCGATCGCCTCGTGAAGGGCCACCTGGACCACGCCGCCGTGGGTGACGCACACCACGTCCCCCTCGGGATGACGGTCCCAGAGTTCCTGCAGCGTGGTCGAGACGCGGTGGTTGAAGGCGATCCGGCCCTCGCCGCCGGGGACCAGGTCCCAGGAAGAGAAGTTGGTCCACTGCGCCCACAGCTCCGGCTCGTCGCGGGCCAGCTCGGTACCGGTCCGGCCCTCCCAGGTGCCGAGGCCGATCTCCATCAAACCCGCGACCGGCTCCGCCTCGCGGCCCAGCCCGCGGCCGATCGCGGCCGCCGTCTGTCGGGCGCGCGCCAGGGGCGAGCAGTAGAAACCGGCCACGTCGCCGGGCCGAAAGCGGGTCGCCGCGGCCTCCGCCTCGCGGCATCCGAGATCCGTCAGCGGTGGGTCCAGCTGGCCCTGGATGCGGTGCTCGGCGTTGAACGTGGATTGGCCGTGGCGCACGAGAACGAGGCGAGAGTGAGTGGCCACCAGGACTAACCTCTTGAGCACCGCCACTGATCGGCGGGGTGGATGGAAGGCGACCGCGCCGCGCGCTGGAGACAAGCCCGTGGGCGTGCCTTCTGACGGTGGCTATACTAACCACCTGACCCGGCGGCACCGGTATCTGTGCCCGCCTCAACACAGGAGACTCGCTTTTGCAGGCCAAAGGCTCTCTGTCCGAGACCAGCCTCCGGTCTCTGCTCGAATCGGCACAATCCGAACGGGCTACCGGAACCTTGACGGTGCGCAGCGACGGCGCCCCGTCGACGCTTTATTTCCTGTTCGGTCACCTTTTCCACGCCACCGGCGGAGACGGGGCGACCGGGGACGAGGCGGTCGTGAAGGCGCTCGCGGCGCAGGGCGGTGAGTTCGACTTCGACGCGCGGGCCAAGCTGCCGGCGGACGAGACCGTCCGCGGATCGATCCCTGAGCTGCTGGACCGAGCGTCTCAGCAGCAGGCGGCGGGCGAGCCCGAGCACGCGTTCGCCACCTTGCCGCACGCACCGCAGGGGTCGCCGACGCCCGGGCAGCAGAGCTGGGGCCTCGCCTCGCCCGGCGGCCCGACCCTCTACCCGCCGTCAGGGGCCTCCGCACCCGAGGCCGCCCCGGCGACCTCGCCCGTGGCGCTTCCCGAGGCCGGCGCGACGAGCTCGGGGCGGCCCGAGATCATGAAGCGTGTCACCCCTCGCTATGGGCGGGAGCCGATCCCGGTACCGCACGGACAGGTTCAGTACGACTCCTTGAAGTCGTCGTTCGTCGACTTTCCCAGGCTCATCACCACCCAGGAGCGGGACCGGTTCACCGGTTACATCCGGTTGCTCACGGACGAGGCGTCCGGCCTCATGTTCTTCCGGGAAGGTCGTGTGCTCGAGTGCGTGTACGACCGTGGCACCGAGCCCACCGTCGAGCTTTCGACACGGGGTCTGCGGAGCCTCAACGACGCGGTGTCCAGCGGCGAAGGCGTCCTCGACGTGGTCAGCCTCTCGGCGGAGCTGGTCGACGGCCTCTATCAGCTCACCACGTCCGACCCGATCTACACCGAGCTGTACGCCTCCTGGGTCAACCCTCGGGGGCTGCTCGAGTTCCTCGCCGTCCGCAAGCTGACGGGGACCGTCATGGTGCTGTCCCAAGAGGCGATCGGGGTCATCCTCCTCTCAGGGGGAGACCTTGCCGGCGCCTACACCAGCCGCTCGCGCGACATCGCCGACACCCCGGATGAGGTCCTCGCGCTGTGTGAAGACAAGGACGCGATGATCGAGGTCAAGGCGACCGACGACGCCCAGGCGCGACCACTCAACGTCGAGGAGGTGATCGGTCCCCGGCGAGGCCCGTCCGCCGCTCCCGGGGCTCCGCATCCGAGCCAGGTGGCGATGGATCCGGACGCGCTCCCCGACACCCCGAGGTCGTTCGCCGCGCCTCCCGCCGCGCTCCCCGGCCAGACCACCTCGGCTTCTGCCCTTGCGACACCGACGCCGGTCAAACCCGGGCAGCAACCGGATTGGGACGCCGTGGTCGCGGACCTCCAGCAGTACAGCGACGAGTCGCTCGGCACGCGGTCGCGCAAGGTGAAGGAGGCACTGGCGGCCTCCGACCGGTCGCGCGAAGGGATCGAGCAGACGATCAACCAGATCCCTCAGATCTCGATCCTGTTCGTCGATCAGCCGCGCCTCGAGCAGCTCGCAGAGGAGCTGCGACAGCGTCTGCGTTCGCACCTCGGCGAATAGGAGCGACACTCTTCAGGAACCGGCGCCGGCCGGCGCTGGCGCTGGTGCTCGTGGTCCTGGTCCCGCTGGTCCTGGCGTCGTGCCGGGGCGCGCCCCAGGTGATTTCGATCACACCGGCCCGGGGGGGCGGCGGCATCCGCTCCAACGCGCCGATCGAGATCGCGTTCTCCACCGCGATGAACCAGCAGTCGGTCGAGGACCACTTCTCGGTGCAGCCGGTGGCCGCGTCCCTGCTGTCGATCCCCTGGCTCCCGCATCAAGCGTTGGGACCGCTGGTCAAAGGCACGTTCTCCTGGCCGACACCCGAAACCATGTACTTCGACCACGACGTCCTCCTGCCCGGCACGCACTACCAGGTGGTGCTGGACGCGGGATTCGAGGACGCCCAAGGAGGCGTGAACCCGCTGCGGCATTCGTGGGTCTTCGAGACCGACCTGGCGCCCGAGATGACGGGCTCCACACCGGCGAACGGCGCCACTCTGGTCGGCATCGACCAGTACCTCAACGTCAGCTTCGGATACGAGGTCCTGCCCGACAGTCTGAAGCCGGGCGCGATCACCCTGAGCCCGGAGACCCCGGTCATCCTGCGCCGTGACCCGACCGATCCGTATAACGTGATCGTCGCTCCGCAGAGACTGCTGGAACCGTTCACCACCTACCAGCTCCACGTGACCCGTGCGATCCGCAACACGGACGGCAATCGCATCGGGCACGACCGGACGATCACCTTCCGTACAGGCAAGTCGGAGCTCCTCCAGAGCTGGATCACGTTCGTGGGTCCTACCACCACGTCCGAGGAAGGTCAGGGCGTATGGCTGGTGCAGTCCCATCCGGACGTGCCGCGACCGCTGGTGCAGGGTGCGTTCGCGCAGGCCGGCTGGTCGCCGACCGGAAAGCAACTTTTGGTTCAGCGACCGGACGGCACCTGGGCCGAGGCCGGGTTGGACGGCCAGCTGCGGGACCTGCCGTTCACCGCCCAGTGGGCCTCCTACGTGGGCAACCAGCTGCCGGGCGCGAACCCCCCCGAGACGTTCGCCTACCTGGAGAACTCGACCCTTCGCGTCCAGCGCTTCGTCCCCGGCGACAAGACGCAGCCGCCGCCGATCACCATCGCCACCGGGGTCGGATCCGCCGCCGTCGGACCGGGCGGGGCCACGATCGCGTTCGCGGTGCAGACCGCCGACGGGTGGGAGCTCGACGGCTACCGCGTCGGACTCGGTGCCGCCTTCCAGCTGGCGACGGCGAAGACTTCGATCGATGACCTCGCCTGGTCGGCGGACGGCTCTCAACTGGCCTTCCGGGTACGCGAGGAATCCGACCAGCCACCGTCTCCGGGTGAACCGCCGGCGCCTACCTACCGGCTCGACGCGATCAGCCTGGGTACCGGGGGGGCGCCGGTGACGGTGGCGGCCGGGCAGGTCGGCAACCCTGCCTGGGAATCCGACGACCGCACCCTCCTGTTCACTGATCAGCTCCCCGGTCAGACCACCTCGCGGATCTTCCACAGCGTGGTCGGCCAGGCCCCGACAGAGCCGGCGGCCGGTTCGGGGCTGCCCTCGGGCCCTGACATGGACATCCAGAGCTTCATGCTCTCGCCGGACGGGCGGCAGATCGCGTTCCTCACCGAGCACGGCACCAGCCAGATCCTGTGGCTGATGAACGCCGACGGCACCGGAGCCAAGCAGCTGACCGGATTCGAGGGATCGTCGTTCCCGTGGACGGCATCCGGCCTGAGCTGGTCTCCGGCTGTACCCGCATGAGGTGCTCGGCTACCCCTCAGGGCCCCTGCGGGAGTCGTCTGCTATGTTGGTCCGGCGGATGACTCGACGACTGCGCTCGCTGTTCCCGGTGCTGCTCATCCTCTGCCTGCCGCTGGTGCTGGGCGGCTGGACGGTGGTGGCGGTGGGCGCGCAGACGCAATCGGCGCAGGCGGCGGGGAGCTTGCCCGGCGACCCCGCCAAAGGCCAGCAGCTGTTCACGTCGTCGACCTGCACCACGTGCCACGGCGCCAACCTCGAGGGCGGCATCGGGCCCGCCCTGAACCCGATCACCCATCTCGGCAACACCAAGGACCCGCTGGATCCGACCTACCTCGAGAACACGATCACCAACGGCCTCAGCGGCGTCGGCGGCTTTGCCGCCTCCATGCCGGCGAAAGGTGGTGACTCGTCGCTGACCTCCCAGGACATCGCCGACATCGCCGCCTTCATCATCCAGCAGAACCAGACCGGCACCGTCACCCTCAGCCCGACCGACCTCGCCCGCTCGGACGTGTTCTGGGTGTCGACCACCCTGTTCGTACTGGTCCTGGTCACGTACGTGCTCAGCAAGTACAACATGCGATGGATCGCGCGCCGCGCCGAGGTCAGGCGTCAGCGCAACCGGCGTCAACCGTAAGCGAGACACCGGGCGGCAGCGCGTCGTCGGTCCTCCTCCTCTTCTCTGACACCGGCGGAGGCCATCGTGCCGCCGCTCGGGCGCTGGCGGACGCCGTCCATCTCACCAGTCCGGCCGCGAAAGTCGAGCTCTTCGACCCCCTCATCGGCCACGGTCCACCGGTCGTTCGGCGGCTCGCCGGCCTCTACCCCTCGATCATCCAGCGTGCGCGACCCGCCTGGGGGCCGATCTACTTCTCCAGCAACACGCGTCCTGCCTGGGCAATGCTGCGGACCACATTCGGTGGGCGGGTGCGGGAGATCGTGCTCCGCGAGCTCCGGCGACGCCTGCCGGATCTGGTCATCTCGGTGCACCCGCTGGTCAATCACGAGACGGCCGCGGCGATCATGGGTGGACCGCGACCCCGCGCGACGTTCGTCACCGTGGTCACCGATCTGGTCGAGCTGCACCGCGGCTGGGGCTCACGCCGAGCCGACCTGATCGTGGTCCCGACCCAGGCGGCGCGCCAGCAGATGCTGCGGCGGGGCATCCGCGCCGACCGGCTGCTGGTGGTAGGCCTGCCGGTCGCACTCGATTTCCACCCCGCCGCACCTGGAGAACGGGAGCGGGACCGCGTGGACCTGGGCCTCGACCCGGACCGGACAACCCTGCTTCTGGCAGCCGGCGGCGAGGGCAGCTCCGGCCTGCTCCGCCAGGTGATCGCGCTCAGCGGCCGCCACAACCCGTGGCAGGTGATCGTCGTGTGCGGCCGCAACGAAGCGGTCCGGAGCCGGATCCTGGAGCAGCATCTTCGTACCCCGACCCGGGTCCTCGGCTTCGTCGACAACATGCCGGTGCTGATGCGCACCGCGGACCTGGTGATCGGGAAGGCCGGCCCGGGCGCGATCGTGGAGGCGCTGGCGACCGGGGTTCCGCTCATCCTGACCACCTACCTCCCGGGCCAGGAGACGCCGAACGTCGACTACGTCCTCTCGCGCGGCGTCGGTCTCTACGTCCCCAAGGCCGAGCGGCTGCCGGTGGTGGTGCACGAGCTGCTCGCCGATGACGGCGCCGAGCTGCGGCGAATGACCAGGCGTGCGGCCGGGATCGTCAGGCCCGGGGCGGCGATCAACATCATCGACGCAGCGATGCAGGTGAGGCGGAGCCGGACCGGCGCCGACCTCCGGTAGCCGCAGGTCGCCCCGAGCTTACAGACCCTCGGGACAGGTCATTCGGTAGGGACACAGCGAGCAGCGGCGGGGGAGGGGGCGAGCCGGGAAGCGGCCGCGGCGTACCCCATCCGCCACCCCGCTGCCGATCACCTCGGCTTTCCGAACCAGGCCGCGGTCGACGGGAATCTCGACACGTTCACCCCGCCGCAGATACGCGATCTCGAGTGCCAGCGGTCCCTCCAACCCCAGGCCGCGCCGTGCCCCCAGCGCGTAGAGGGCCAGCTGGAGGTCCCGCCGAAGCTCGACAGAAGAGAGCGGCCGTCCGGTCTTGAAGTCGACGATCCTCCAGCCCCCGTGATCGTCCGGCTCCACGCGGTCGATATACCCGCGGAGATCCCACCCGTCGAGCCCGATCTCGAAGCGCGACTCGACGTAGGCCGGCACCCGATCCAGATCGCCGCGCTCCAGCGCCCGGTGCAGCAGATCCCACCCCAGCGCCTCCATCACCGCGTGACGCCGGGGGTCCGCCGGTACCTGACCTGTCCACGCCTCGTCGTAGAGCGACCGCAGGCGCGCCCCGGTCAGCGTCTCCCCACGCCGGCGGAGCCCGCCTGCGCCCTCCAGGGCCCGGTGCACCACGCTCCCGAGCTGCGCTTCCACGGTGGGCGGCGCCTCCAGACGCAGCTGATACCGGTACCAGTATTGCCGCGGGCACTCGCGGTACGTCGTGATCGCGCTGTAAGAGAGCGCCGGTCGCGGCGCGTCGGGCGGATCCTCATCCTCTTCCACTGCTTCCGCCACCGGGGGTTGCGTCGACGGAGCCGGTTCCACCTTCTGCTCGAGGACCGGGACGCCGTCCAGGAACCGAGAAGGGCGCCAGCTCCGGCTCCCTTCGTAACGCTCCGCCGCCGAGAGCACCAGCCGCTCGCGGGCCCTGGTCAGGGCGACGTAGAGCAACCGCCGCTCCTCGGCGAGGTGGTCCTCGCGACCACGAATCGAGGCGTCCACCAGCGCCGGTGGAAGGTCGATTCCCGCGCCACGCCGGCTATGGGGGAGCCGGCCCTCCACCAGCGAGGGAACGACGACGGTGTCGAACTCGAGGCCCTTGGCCTGATGAATGGTAAGCACCTGCACCGCGTCCTGGTCCTGGGGCGGTGGCAGCGGCTCGTCGATCCCGGACAGGAGGACGAGGTCCAGGTAGTCGAGGAAGGTTCGCAGCGACTGGTCGCGATGCGCGGCGGCGTAGTCACCGATCACGTCGCCAAAACGATCCGCCGCGGCCAGGATACGGGGAGCCTCTCCCGGCGCCGCCCGCTGGACCAGCCGTTCGAGGTGACGGGTCCGCTCCATGATTCTGAACAGGAGGTCTCCTACCCCGAGCTGGTCGCGCTCCCCGACCACCTCCAGCACCCCTTTCGCCCACCCCGCTGTCGGGAGCCACTGCTGGAGCCGGTGGAGCGGGCCGAGCGTCTCGTCAGATCCTGCCGTTCCGCCCCGGAGCTGGGCGAAGAGCGCGGTCAGGTCGAGAGACAGCGGCGGCCGCGACGCGATTCGAGCCAGAGCGTGCAGATCGCCCGGGTCCTGGAGCAGGCGCAGGTAGGCGATCAGATCCCGCACCTCCGGCCGGCGGTACAGACCGCCGCCGCCGCGATGCGCGAAGGGCACGCCGGCTGCGGCAAGTGCGTCCAGCAAGGGCCTCGCGATGCCGTGGGTACGTACCAGGACCGCCAGATCCGACCACGGAAGCCCGCCCCGATGGGCCTCGAGCACCTGCTCGGTCACCCCCGCGGCCTCTGCCGCACCGTCGGAGTACCGACGCAGCTCCGCCGGCGCCGCCCCACTCCCTGTCCGGCCGGCGACGATCGGCTTCGGGAATCGGGCCGGATCCTGCTCGATGACCGCTCTGGCCGCCCGCACGATCGGGGCGGCGCTCCGTCGATTGCGGCCCAGGGTGAGCGTCCTCGCCTCGGGAAAGCGGGTCAGGAACCGGTCCATGGACGCGCGCGAGGCCCCCCGAAACCGATAGATGCTCTGGTCGTCGTCACCGACCACCGTCACATTGCCGTCGGGAGCGCCCAGCAGCTCGACCAGGCGTTCCTGGGCTGTGTTCGTGTCCTGGTACTCGTCGACCAGAATCCAGGGGTGGCGGTGCCGGAACGTGTCGCGAACACCGGAGTCACCTTCAAACAGACGTACGCAGCTGAGCAGCAGATCGTCGAAGTCGACGCGGTTGCGCTGCCGGGCCCGCCGCTCGGAGACCTGGAAGAGCTCCGCCGCGGCAAGATACAACCCCCGCTCGTCGGGATCCTCCTGCCGCGCCGCCCACGTGCGCAGGCGGTCGAGCGGCACCAGCTCCTGCTTGAGGCGCTCCTGGAGCTGGAGCAGCGGCGCGACCAGGTCGTCCGGGCGTTCCCCGCCGACCAGCGCCGGGTTGCCGATCTCCCACATCAGCTCCCGCAGGTCGATCCAGCGGTCGGCGCCGGTCAGGATGCGAAACCCCGGTCGCAGCCCCGCCGACGGCACCTCCTGCAGCCATCGCAGGGTGAGCGCGTGGAACGTCCCCACGGCCGAGGGGACCCGTCCCGTGCGGCCCTCGATGCGCTCCTCCATCTCGGCCGCGGCGCGCTCCGTGAACGTCATCACGAGGATCGAGCTCTCGGGGACACCTGATCCGAGGAGACGGCAGAAGCGCTCGGCGATCACCGTGGTCTTGCCCGTGCCGGCCCCCGCCAGCACCCGCACCGGGCCCTCCAGGTCGGCGCAGGCCGCCCGCTGCTCGGCGCTCAGGCGCGGAGGCGGCACCCGAGAGATCATCGCCCGCCCCCCCCTCGACCCCGACCGATCTGGACGCGAAGCCGGGAGACCCGGCGCGGCAGACCGCTCTCCTGGTTCAGGCGCAGGAGCAGGAGCTCCTGGTCAAGACGCAGCTGATGAGCGAGCGCCGGGTTCGGGGTCGTGATCCACACCGTCGCGCCCTTCACGCTGACCTCTTCGCACTGGGCGGAGAGCTGCTCCCCGAGCACCGCGCGGAAGGCGATCTGCAGCCGGACCTCGAGCAGGCGTCCGGCGTCCGGCTGGCGGGCCAGCACGCGCGGCAGGATGTCACCCAGGCGGTCGAACCCGTGGCCACGCCGGCGCGGAGTCGAGCCAGACACGATCAGCTGCCCTCGGTGATGCGGCCACCGACGATCCGCAGCACCCGCGAGCGGTCGATCACCTCCGCCGGGAAAGGGTCCGCCTCGACCGACGTGACGACCACCTGCGCTCCCTCCCCGAGATGCTGGAGCAGCTTCTGCCGCCGATCTGCGTCGAGCTCGGAGAGCACGTCGTCGAGCAGCAGCACCGGAGCCTCTCCTGCCCGTCGCGCCACCACCTCGGCCTCTGCCAGCTTGATGGCGACCACGGCGGTGCGCTGCTGCCCCTGAGAGGCGTAGGCGCGCGCGTCCCGCCCGGCCAGCCTGATCGAGAGGTCGTCACGATGGGGTCCCACGGTGGTCATGCCTCGGCGAACGTCGTCCTGCCGCGCGTCTGCGACCGCTGCTGCGAGGTCCTCCGGCGGTCCGAGATAGCTCACCTCGAGGGCCTCGCCGGGCGCGATCCTGTCGTGCGCGGCCGCGGCGCCGGCCGCCAGGTCGACGCTGGCGCGTGCGCGCGCCTCGACCAGCTGCACGGCGAGCCGGCACAGCTCCAGGTCCCATACCTCCAGCTCGCCGGTGCCGGCTTCATGGGCCTGAATCCGCCGCAGCAGGTGATTGCGCTGCTCGACCACGCGGGCGTAGCGGCTCAGAGCCCGGGCATACCCGGGCTCGATCTGCACCAGCATCTGATTCAGCAAGCGCCGGCGGTGCTCCGGGCCCGCCTTCGCCAGGTTCAGGTCCTCGGGCCAGAACAGGACGACGCCGAACGTGCCGGGGAGGTCGACCGCACGCCGCGGCTGGCCGTCCACCACGATGCGACGTTTGACCCGGGTCGGTGTGAACCGCTCCAGGTCGATGCGCACCTCGCGCTCCCGGCCGCCGCGCACGACCACGCCCTCCACCCGCGCCTGGTCGGCGACCGGACCGATCAGCTCCAGCTCCCGGCGTGCCCGCGGAGAGCTGGAGAGCGCCAGCAGCGCGATCGACTCCAGCAGGTTCGTCTTCCCCTGCCCGTTCCGGCCCAAAAAGACGTTCAGGTGCGGCGACGGCTCCAAATCGAGCCAGGCGTAGTTGCGGTAGTTGCGAAGGGAAAGCGAAACCAGGCGCATGTCAATGGCCGCAGCTGGTCCGACCCCGCTTCGGGCTGCCGCCCGACAAAACCTGCTCTCGAGGTGTCGGGCATGCCGCGGGTGCTCGAGAGCGGCCGTGCTTGTTGGGACGTGCGGGATCTGCCTTACCCAGGGAGGGCACAGCCCCCCTGGACCCCCCCGGCGGCTTCGCCGCCGACCCCTGCCGGGTCCGCAGTGGTCGCTGGCCACCCGGGGTCCTGCAGACTCGCTTCGGGCTGACGCCCGAGCTGGCGCCCGCTATCGAGGGCTCAACCAGATTCCTACCCACCGTTGTGCCGTGGGTGCGATGCATGACACCTGCCGACGCCGGTGCCGCAAGAAGCAACCCGGTTCACATGGCTACGCGGACGGGCATGATCACGTACAGGTAGTCCGGCCGGTCCGGCTCCGTGATCAGCCCCGGCGACAGGGGCCCGTCGAATCGGAACTCCACCAACTCCGATTGGATGACGGTCAGCGCGTCCAGCACGTACCGGGCGTTGAAGGCGATCTGGACGTCGTCGCCCTCCACCTCTGCCGCCAGCTCGGCGCGGCTGTCGCCGACCTCGTTGGTCATCGCCGACAGGACCAGGGCGCCGGCGGCGACGCGCAGCCGGATCACGTTGGCCGAGTCGCGCGCGAACAACGACACCGCACGTACGGTCTGGGTCGCCTCGGCAGTCGGCACCCGTACTCGCGTCGAGGACTTGGTCGGGATCACCTGCTGATAGTTGGGGAAGCCGCCGTCGATCAGCCGCGACGTCACCTCGGCGCCGCCGGCGCGGAAGAAGATCTGGTTGCGAGCGCCCGACACCACCACGGTGAGCGGGTCGGGCTCACCCCGAAAGGCACGCGCCAGCTCGCCCAGTGCCTTGGCGGGGACGATCAGCCGGGCCTCGATCCCGTTCGAGTCGGCACCGCTCGCGAGCTTGCGCTCCGCCAGCCGGTGCCCGTCGGTCGCGACCATGGTCAGCTCGGACCCCTTGAGGTCCAGAAGCTCTCCCGTGAGCACGGGCCGCGCCTCGTCGGTCGACGCCGCCATCTGGGTCTGCTCGATGGCCACGATCAGCTGCTGCTGAGGAATCTCCAAACGGTCACCCTCGTCGGGGCTGGGACTGGGAGGGAACTCGTCGGCCTCGATGCACTTGACGTGAGTGTCGAAACGACCGCAGCGAAGGCTCAGCATCTGCGTGGCGGTGTCCAGCTGGAGGTCCATCGGCTCGTCGGGCAGGCTGCCCACGAACTCGGTGAGCAGCCGGGCGGGCACCGTGGTCCCTCCCTCCTCCTGAACCTCGGCAGCCACGATCTTCCGGATCCCGATCTCGAGGTTGGTGGCGGTGAGGGCGAGGCCCTGGTCGGTGGTCTGCAGGAGCACGTTGCTGAGGATGGGCAGCGTGGAGCGAGCCGAGATGGCGCGCGACACGGTCTGCAGCGCCTGGGTGAGGTGCGCCGGCTGGCAGGTGACTCTCAACGTGTGCTCCTTGGAAACCCCAGAGAAAGACGGTTTCCACGATTTATTGGATTCGTCGTCTCCTTAGTAGGGGCTGTGTGTTGTGTGGAAGCGCCGTTCGGGACGAACTCCAACGCGTGGTGCAAAAGGATAGGTGAATGGTCGGGCATTGCTGTGCGATTAACCGTCGGGGTGTGCACGGTGAGGGTGCGGCGAGAGCTCTCCCCCGAAACCGAGACGGCATTCCCCAGGTGGGTGTGCAGAGCCGGCACGGGGTCGCTAGACCTCCTCGTAGATGCGCTGCCGGAGCGTGCGGATGTCGTCGTACAGCCGTCCCGACTCCTGGGCCTCGGTCTGGATCTTGTCGATCGAGTGCAGCGCGGTCGTGTGATCGCGTCCGAACGCCTGCCCGATGACCGGCAGCGAGGATGGGGTCTCCTCGCGGATCAGATACATGGCGACCTGGCGCGGGAACACGATGTGCTTGTCGCGTCGCTTGGACTTCATGTCCTGGACCGAGATCCCGTAGTAGTCGGCGACCACCTGCTGGATGCGGGTGATGGTCAGCGGGCGGCGGGTGCTGGCCGGGATGATGTCCGCGAGGAGCTGCGTCGCCTCTTCGAGTCCGACCTCGCGCTGGTGGATGGCGGCGAAGGCGAGAACGCGGGTCAACGCCCCCTCCAGCTCCCGAATGTTCTTCTGGACCTTGTGCGCGATGAACGTGAGAACCGGTTCGCCGAGGCGATCCTGCTGCGTGCCCAGCTTCGACTTCAGGATCGCGTAGCGGGTCTCGAAGTCGGGCGGCAGGATGTCGACCAGGAGTCCCTGCTCGAACCGCGATCGCATCCGATCCTCCAGAGTCTCGATCTCCCTCGGCGGACGGTCGGAGGAGATGACGATCTGCTTGTTCAGCTCCTGGAGCGTGTTGAAGGTGTGGAAGAACTCCTCCTTGCTGCGGTCCTTGCCGGTCAGGAACTGGATATCGTCGATGAGCAGGACGTCGACGGTCCGGAACCGGCTGCGAATCTCCGGCATCCGCGCCTTCTGGATGCCCACGATGACGTCATTGGTGAACTGCTCGGTCGTGAGGTAGCGCACCCGGCGGCCGGGAAAGCGTTGCGTGACCTCGTGCCCGATGGCCTGCATCAGATGGGTCTTGCCAAGCCCCACCCCTCCGTAGAGGAAGAGGGGGTTGTAGGTGTCGCCGGGTGACTCGGCGACCGCCTTGGCCGCGGCGTGGGCGAAGCGGGAGTTGTTTCCGACGACGAAGTTGGAGAAGCGGAAACGCTCGTTCAGGCCTGAGGACTCGAGCGCGGGACGGGCGGTCCGCTGAGGGGCGTCGCCAGGAGGAGCCGGGGCCGCCTCGGGGCGCGGGCTCTCTGTCCTGTCCCCTTCGCTCGTCACGGCCGGGGTGAGGTTGACGTGACCGGGGAGGACGACGAAGTCGACCTCGATCTCCCCGCCCCCGACGACCGCCTGCAGCGTCTCCCGGATCAGCCCGCTGAATCGATCCTCCAGCCAGTCCTTGGCAAGCTTGCTCGGGACTCCGATCTGGTAGCAGCCGCCCTGCTCCTGGATGAGCCGGGTCCGCTTGACCCAGGTGTCGTAGGTGGGCTTGGCGAGCTGGAAGCTCAATTCCTCCTGGACGGACGTCCAGAGCTGATCTGTCTGCACGCGATCTCCTTTCATCCCGGGCCTGTGGAAAACCCCCACGGGGTCGCCGCCGCCCCGTGCCAGACCGTGCCGAACTCGGCTGCGGTCGGATTGGGGCGCGTGACGTCGATGGCATGTGCGGAATCGGGGCGCTGGAACCCGATCTCTGTGGAAAACCGGCAAGCGGTTGGGAGAACGTGTGGAGAACCGGTTCGAGAGTTCCTGGCCTCACGCGTCGACCGCCGCACCAGCCCGGTCGACGCCGTGCTGGCGCTGGCGGGCTGGGTCAAGACCCCATCCCGCATGAAGGCACCGCCCCTGATGAGACGCTGTGGGGAAAGCGGGCCTCGTGGCCGCTTCCCGTACGTCGCCGACAATAACTGGCGGAACGGGCACACCGAAGACGCCTGGGGGATGCTGGGAGAGCGTGCTGGAACGTGGAATCAGGTCTTGGAGTGTCGGGCAGGCGCTCTGCCTGGCGGTGCTCGTGATCCGCTCCGGAGTGCAAAGCCTAGCAAAGCGCCGGCCCCGTCGCAATGGGCGAAACGCCCATCGGTGGTGGCCGGGTGGGGCCGGGCCCGATCGAGGGCCGCCATGGTAGAGTTGCCGGGTCCGTCGGGGCAGCGGTGCCCCCGTTTACGCGTGCGCCGACGCGCTCAGTGAAGAGGTTCGAACCATCAAGCGCACCTATCAACCGAAGAAGCGCTACCGCAAGCGCGTTCACGGGTTTCTCATCAAGATGCGGAGCCCCGGAGGCCGCCGGATCCTTCGCAACCGCCGCCGCAAGGGCCGTCACCAGCTGACCCCGTAGGCCTACCGCGAGGTAGGGCGGCGGCCGTGAAGAAGAGGGCCCGACTCGTGCGTCCTGGTGACTTCCAGCGGGTTCTGGCGCGGCCACCCCTCTTCCGCGGCACGACGATCGTCGCGTTTGCCGCCGTCGACGGACGGACGGCGCTGGGGCCGCCCGTGGTCCGGGTCGGTGTGGCGGCGGCCCGGCGGATCTCCGGCGCGGTCGCCCGGAACCGCGCCAAGCGGCGGGTGCGGGAAGCGGTGCGCGTAACGTTGCCCGCTGGTTTGGGTGGCCACGAGATGGGTACGCCTTACGACGTGGTCGTGATCGCTCGTCCCGCCGCCCTGACCGCGTCGCTGGAGGTGATCACGGCTGAGGTGCGGAGGGCCTGGGAGCGCCTTGAGCCATGACCCACGTGGTGCTGGTGATGATCCGGGTCTACCAGTTGACCCTCTCCCCATTGCTCGGGAACTCGTGCCGATATGAGCCGTCGTGCTCCCGGTACACTTACGAGGCCGTTCAACGGTACGGCTGGGCCAAAGGATCGTGGATGGGCGTCAAGCGAATCGCCCGTTGCCATCCGTTCGCCAAGGGCGGTTATGACCCGGTACCGTGACGGCGGCGACCCGCGTGGGGCCGTGCAGAGGAGTCACTGATCATCGAACTTTCGAGCGCACCCCTGGGGGGCCTGTTCAACTTCTTGTTGCCCCTCCACAAGCTGTGGTGGGCGGTCATCGGTGTCCCCCTCTCCTGGGGACTCGCGGTGCTTTACCAGTTCTTCAGCGGTATCCCCGTCCTCACCTGGATCGGTGCCTACGGACTCGCGGTCATCGGCATCACCGCGATCATCAAGCTGATCCTGTCGCCGCTCTACGAGTACCAGATCCGCGCCGGCCGCCGGACCATGCTCCAGCAGCGGGCGATGGCCCCGGAACTGGGAGAGCTCAGGAAGAAGTACAAGGGAGACCCCCAGAAGCTCAACCAGGCGACCATGGAGCTCTACCGGGAGCGCGGCATCAACCCGCTGTCCTCGATGTCGGGCTGCCTCCCCTCGCTGATCCAGCTTCCGATCCTGAGCGCGCTGTACTGGGTCTTCCGCGATTCGAGGCTGGACTCACACGTCACCAACGACCACTTCCTCTTCATCCCGCACCTGAACGCGTTTCCGAGCGAGTTCCCGCTCATCCACGGGCTCCCGATCCCGCAGCTCGTCTACCTGATCCTTCCCGTCCTGGCCGCGGGGACGACGTTCATCCAGTCGCGCATGATGCAGCAGCCGAAGAACCCGGTGGCCTCGGAGCAGGAGCAGTCGACGGCCACGATGATGAAGTCGATGCAGTACCTGATGCCGGTGATGATCCTGGTGTTCTCGCTGCAGGTGCCGGCCGGGTTGGCGCTCTACTGGTTCGTCTCCAACGGCATCGCGATCGGCCAGCAGTACCGGGTCAACGGCTGGGGCGGGCTCCGGCCCAAGCAGCAGGCAGCCGGGTTCGAGAAGGCACTCCAGGAGGCGGGCTACGGGCCTGGGCCGCGGTCCTCGGCCACGGGTGACAAGATCGTCGCCAAGCGCAGCTCTTCAGAGCGGACGCTTTCGATGGGGGCGACGACCGCCGCGAGCGCGGCCGCGGTCACCGGGGCGGCAGCGGCCGCCGGTCGGAACCAGAACCGAGGTGGTGGGAACGGCAGCAAAAACACGGCGCAGAGCAACGGCGGGGGTGGGGCTGCGAGCACCGGGAGCAACGGCAAGGGGACCTCGAGGCCCCCGGCGAGCGTTCCATCCGGGGGGCAGAGAGCGCGCTCACAGCCTTCGGGAGCGAGCAGGCGCGCGTCATCGAAACGCACAAGGAAACCGAAATGAGATCCGCAGAGGGAGAGGGAAGGACGGTCGATGAGGCCGTCGACGCCGCGCTGGTGGTGCTCGGAGAGAGCCGGCGCAACGTGGACGTGAAGGTGTTGAAGGAAACGGCGGACGAGGCGCGGGTGCAGGTCGTCCTGCTCGAACCGCAGCCGAAGGAGGCCCCCGCCCCGGCCCGGGTCCCACGGCGACCCCTGGCCGCCGGGCCGGCTCCCGCCGCCCGTCCCACCGGCGCGCGCGCGCCCTCCGTCGCCCCGTCGACCGCGGGTACCGGCGGCACCCCGACCACCGGCGATGCCGAGACCGTACGCATCCTCGTGCGTCAGCTCCTCGAGCGGATGGGGATCCGCGCCGACGTGAGCGCACAGGAGACCGGCGAGTCGATCCTGGTCGATATCTCGGGACGTGACCTCGGCATGTTGATCGGCTGGCGCGGCGAGACCCTGCGCGCTCTGCAGACCATGACGAACCTGCTGGCCAGCCGCCACGTGGCCGCCGAGCGGAGGGTCGTGGTCGACGTCGAGAAATACCGCCAGCGGCGCGAGAATACCGTCCGGGAGATCGCGGAGCGGGCGGCGATGCAGGTCAAGGTGACGGGCGACCCGATTACGCTCGACGCCATGCAGCCCTTCGAGCGCCGGGCCATCCACCTCGCCCTGCAGGACGACCCGGCGGTGACGACGGGTTCCATCGGCGAGGAGCCGGATCGGCGGGTGGTCGTCTCGCCGGCGACGCGGGACGAGTGACGAGCGCGGATATCCCCGCTCCCGTATGGCGAATCGGGTCCGCGTCCCCGCCTCGGTAGCCGGGAGCGGGTCGTCGTCGGTCTCGACCGCCCGGGCTCGGGTTCGGGCCGCGATCCGGCTCGTCGAGGCGGCGGCCGGAGACGCCGACCTCGGGTCGGTGACGCCGAGCGCCATCGCCGCCTCGATCCGGAGCGCGCGGCTGGCCCTGAGCCCGGATGAGGGACCCAGCGCCGGTGAGGCGTCGAGGCTCCTCCAGGAGGCACTGGACTCGGTCGAGGACGGACTTCCGCCGGACGTTACCCAGGCACTGCTGGACCGCGCCGCCCGCCTTCTCCGCTGACCCGGTCGGCGGCCTGCGCGAAGCTCCGGCGGTCTTCGTCGCCGGTTCGGGCACCCCACCGGGCGCGTCCTATACTCGCCCCTTATGACCCTCGCCGGTGATCAGATGCTGCACGAACTGCCCGGGGGGGCCCGCCTCCTCACCGCTCCTCTTCCAGCGCGGGCATCCGCCAGCGTGGTTTTCATGTTCGGTGTCGGGTCGCGGTTCGAGGAGGACCGCATCGGTGGGATCTCCCACTTCATCGAGCACCTCGCCTTCAAAGGCACGCGGCGGCGTCCGAACTCGAAAGCGATCGCGGAAGCGATCGAGGGCGTCGGCGGAGTCATGAACGCGTCCACCGACAAGGAGGTCACCGTCTACTGGGCGCGCGTCCCGGCCGACCGCCTGGAGCTCGCGATCGACGTGCTCGGGGACATCGTGTCCGACTCGCGGCTGGCCCCGGCAGACGTCGAGCGCGAACGGATGGTCATCCTGGAAGAGCTCAAGATGTACCTGGATCAACCCCAGGACTACGTCCACAGCATCTTCGAAGAGGTGATGTGGCCCGGCCACCCGCTCGGCCGCGATATCATCGGCACCGTCGACTCGGTGTCCGGCGTCACGCGGGACGACCTGGTGGAGTACCTGGCGGCGCACTACCGTCCGCGCAACCTGGTGGCCGGCGTCGCCGGCGGGATCGACCCGGACGACGTGCTGCGGATGATCGGCCGGCATGTGTCGCTGCCGGGAACCGGCGCGCCCCTGAACCACCAGAACCGCCCCACTCCCCTTACGACCGCGAACATTCGCGTGCTGCAGAAGGACACCGAGCAGGCGCACGTGTGCTTGGGCGCACGGGGGCTCTCCTACCTCGACCCCGACCGGTACGTGCTGGACCTGATCACGACGGTGCTGGGCGAGGGGATGTCGTCGCGGCTGTTCCTCGAGATCCGCGAGCAGCGAGGGCTTGCCTACGACGTCCACGCGTACACGCAGAAGCATCGGGACGCGGGCTACTTCGGCGTCTATATGGGGGTCGACCCGTCAAAGGCTGAGGAAGCGGTGACCGCCACCGTGGCCGAGCTGCGGAGGATGACGAGTCAGCTGGTTCCCGAGGAGGAACTGACCAAGGCCAGGGAATTCGTGAAGGGGCGGCTGCGGCTCGGTCTGGAGGGCACCAACGCGCTCGCCAGCTGGCTCTGCCAGCAGGTCCTCCTCACCGAGCGCACGCTGTCCGTCGACGAGGTCATCGCTCGGGTCGACGCGGTCACGGCAGAAGACCTGCGGCGGGTGGCGCAGCAGATCCTGGGTGGCCCCCTCCAGGCTGCGGTGATCGGGCCGTTCCCGAGCGAGGCACCGTTCCGGAACGCGATCGCGAGCTGAGGCGGAGTGCGGCGTCGCCCGGGTGGCCGTCGGGGTCGGCGGAGCTCGTGGTGGTGATGGTTGGTGGCTTGCCGACTCAGGGGGAGCCCGCGAAAGCGCTCCCGCAGCCTGCCGCGGCGGCGCTGGTCGAGCCCGTGAGGTAGCCGCGTTGTGGGTCTACCGAGCCGAAGCTGTTGAACGGATAGATGCGGAGCCAAGCCTCGGCCAGGATGCTGCTGCGCTGGACGGGCCCGAAGATTCGTGAGTCCTCGGAGACGTTGCGGTTGTCACCCATCACGAAGTACTGCGTCGAGCTCAGCTGGTAGGGGACGCCGTCGGCGGGCCAGTTCGCATTCACATTCCAGGCTCCGTCGACCCCCGGGCGTAGATAGGGTTCGCAGAGCACCTTGCCGTTGATGTAGACAGTGCCCTCCCGGATCAGGATGGTCTCGCCGGGAAGGCCGATGACCCGCTTGATGAGATCTGTGCTCGGGTCGTAGGGCGATTTCAGGATCACGACGTCACCGCGCTGCGGGCTGCGGAAGTAGTAGGGGAACTTGAGCGCGATCAGATAGTTGTTGGTGACCACGGTCGGGTACATGGAGGGCCCGGAGACGGTGACGGGTTCGATCGCAAGATGAATGACGATGAAGAGGATCGCAGCCAGCGCCACCACCTCGAGCAGCTCGATGAAGAGAGCCCGGGTGCGCACGGTCGATGACCATAGCGGGTGGGGCGACCACGCTGCCCCGCCGATCTCGGTGAATGCGCCTCACCCACCGGGGGCGCAGGCGGCCGCGGAAGGCGTTCCCGCACTCGACAGGAAGCCCCGTTGAGGGTCGACTCCGCCGAACGCACTGATCGGATAGACACGCAACCACGCCTCAGCCAGGATGCTGGTCCGCTGTACCGGGCCGAAGATGCGCGAATCCTCGGAGACGTTGCGGTTGTCTCCCATCACGAAGTACTGCGTGGAGCTCAGGTGGTAGGGCTTACCGTTGGCCGGCCAGCTGGCGTCGACCGCCCAGTCACCGTCCACCTGGGGGCGCAGGTAGGGTTCGCAGAGGACCTTGCCGTTGATGTAGACGGTGCCGTCTTTGATCAGGATCGTCTCGCCCGGGAGTCCGACGACGCGCTTGATGAAGTCGGTGTCCGGGTTGTAGGGGGACTGCATGATCACGATGTCGCCGCGCCCGGGGTTGCGAACGTAATACGGGAACCTGAGGGCGACCAGGTACTCGTTGTTGGTCACGGTCGGGTACATGGAGGTGCCGGAGACCACGACCGGCGTGACCGCGAAGTGGACGATGAGGAAGAGAACCGCCGCCAGGCCGATGACCTCGAGGAATTCGATGACGAGCCTTCGCGCCTTCACTCCCCGGAGACCTTAACCGGACGTCGCGTCCTGATCCAGGTCGTGGACCGATGTTTCACGTGAAACATCACGGTCGTCTACCCTGGGTTGGGTCACCCCCAGCAGCCGCGAGAGGAGCACTTGAAGTTCCTCGGGCGTCTCGTAGCGAACCCGGATATGCCCCTGCACCCCTGACCCGGTGATCTGTGCGCTGTCCCCGTACCTGGCCCGTAACCGGTCGCGGGTCTCCCGCAACGGGTCGGCCCGCTGCTGGCGGGGCCTGGCAGCGCGCGCGGTGACGAAGTCGCGGACCCACCGCTCGGTCTGGCGGACCGAAAGTCTCTTGGCGAGCACGATCTTGAGGCCGTACTCCTGGTCGTCGGCGCTGGGCAGGCCGATCAGGGCCCTCGCGTGGCCGGCCGAGATCGCCGATGAGGCCGTTGCCGAGACGACCGCAGGTGTCCCCGAGAGCAGTCGCAGGGCGTTGGTGACCGCGACCCGGGTCTTTCCGAGCCTGCTCGCCGCATCCTCGTGGGTGAGGCCGAAGGTGGTCACCAGGCGCTCGATGCCACGAGCCTCCTCGATCGGATCGAGGTCCTCGCGCTGCAGGTTCTCGATCAACCCCAGCACCCGGCTCTCCTCGTCCACGACCGAGCCCCGCACAATGGCCGGCACCCGTGTCAGGCCGGCCTCCCGCGCCGCCCGCCAGCGGCGCTCTCCGGCGATCAGCTCGAAGCCGTCGTGGACGCGCCGGACCAGCAGAGGTTGGAGCAGACCGTGGGCACGGATGGACTCGGCAAGCTCCCGCAGAGGCTCGGCGGCGAAATGGCGGCGCGACTGCTCGGCGGATGGTCGAATCTCGTCGATCGACACCCACTGCGGGAATCCGGACTCCAGCTCGGCGGCGCCCTCGGGTGAGGTCGGAATCAGCGCTTGCAGGCCACGGCCCAGGCGCGTTCGAGTGGACGAGGGGCTCACGACGCGGACTCCTTCATCGGCGCGCGCAGCTGGAGCCGACCGAGCAACTCGTCGGCCAGCTCGCGGTAGGCCACGGCCCCCCGGCAGGAGGGGTCGTAGCGGGTGACCGGCAGTCCGTGACTCGGGGCCTCGCCCAGCCGCACGTTGCGGGGGATCAACGTGCGAAGGACCCGGTCCGGGTAGGCCCGACGGACCTCCTGGAGTACCTCCCACGCCAGGGTGGTCCTCGAGTCGAACTGGGTGAGCAGGATCCCCCCGAGCCCCAGGCCCGGATTCAGATGCGTACGCACCAGCTGCTGTGTTTCCAGCAGGTGGGACAGGCCCTCGAGCGCGAAATACTCGGCCTGGAGCGGGACCAGCATCAGATCGGCAGCGGTGATCGCGTTGAGCGTGAGGAGTCCGAGCGACGGGGGGCAGTCGAGCAACACCAGCTCCACGTCGTCCGGGAGCGAGGACAAAGCGTCCCGCAGGCGTGATTCCCTCCGCCGTTCGCCGATGAGCTCGACCTCGGCCCCGGCCAGCCCCCGGTGTGACGGGGCGACACGGAGCCCGGGATTGGACGACTCGACCAGGACCTCGGCCAACGACGACCCGCCGAACAGCACGTCGTAGACGCCGGGACGCTCGCGTCCGGGGTCGATGCCGAGACCGCTGGTGGCGTTGCCCTGGGGATCGAGGTCGATCACCACCACCCGGTGGCCACGGTCCGCGATCGCCGCTCCGGCGTTGATGACGGTCGTGGTCTTCCCCACGCCACCCTTCTGGTTCACCACCGCCAGGACCGGGGCGTGATGGTTGGAGCTACCCGGCATCGCGTCGGCGCTGGTGGAGGCTGCGGTCGGCTTCCCGCTCCGCGTTGGCAGATATCAACATCTTGTACCCAATCTGTGGAAACTCCCCACGATCTAGGGCGACTTGGGAGGCGGCCAGCGGGCACAAGCCTACCAGTCACGCGTGCAACCGGCGTCTCCAGACCCTGCATGCCTGGAACCATGACGGGTCAGGTGCGGGGGCACAAGGGGGGTCGTTAAGGCCGCGATCAAGCCGTCGTCGCGGACCGCCGTTGCCGCCGCCCATGTTTCACGTGAAACATCGGATCTCAGAGAGCAGGTGGCCGCGCCCCACGACGTGAGGCGGTAAACCAGACCGCAAGGCCGACCACGGCCACCCCCTCGAGCGCCAGCCCGGGTCCGGCCAGGACCGCGGCGAACTGCACGGCCGTGATCGCGTTGTAGATCGCGTGGCACAGCATCGAGGTGGTCGTGTTCGTGACGCGCCGCAGGATGCCCAGCCCGAAGGCGAGGACGAGCACCGCTGCCTCGTCGATGGAAAGGCCGTACTGCGTGTGCAGCAGCGCGAACGTGATCGCCGTCCAGACCAGCCCGAGCCGCGGCTGAAGCGCGCCCCGGAAAAGGGTCTCTTCGCAGATCGCCGGGACCAGCGCGATGGTCAGGATGCCGAGCGGAGTGTCGATGCCCTGGTAGAGCCGGCCGGTTGCGGAGCCGACCTGTGCGGCGACCTCGGGGGTCAGCCACCGCTGGAGCGCCTCGGCGCCGAGCCCGAAGGCGTAGAAGGCGCCGGCGCAAGCGACGCCCAGCAGGATCTGCCAGGCCCGCGGCACGGTGAGACCAAGGCGATCCAGGACAGCCTGCGGTCGGCGCCGCGTTCCGAGGCCGACTCCAAGCAACGCGCCGAGAAGGAACGGCAGCTCGGTCACCACCTGGTCCAGAGGTGTCTCGGGGGCGCCGGAGGCAACGGTGGCGAGGACGTTGGTCGACGCCTGGAGCCCCAACTGGCTGCACGCGACGACGAGGGTGAAGCCCAGGGCGGTTGCATCCAGCGGGCTGCTGGGATCGATCGGGAGGATTCGGGCCGCCAGGCGGCGGGCCGGCGCCAGGGCGAGGCCGGCCATGGCCAGACCCCCGACCACGTAGCCGACACCGTAGCCGGCTGCGCTGGGCACCGTCGCGGCGCCTACCAGCACCACGCCCGCGCCCACCGCGGCCAGCGTCAGCCAGTACCACCCAGGCCGGTCTCGAGGCCCCTTCCCGAGCGCCGCGAGGTTGGCCAGCAGGACCAGCGGCAGCGGGAGGAAGCCGAGAAGCTCTCCCAACGTGATCAGCGTGACCGGAGCCGGCTCGAGCGCCGTGGCGAACTCCGGCACGCGCGGAGTATACGGTCGGCCGGGCACGTAGAATGCCTGCGGATGACTCGCGCCGACGATCGATCCGCGTCTCCCCGGAGGCGGCCAGAACCTCCCCCGCGGACCCGCCGGCGTCCCGACGTGACGGAGCGCCGGGATCTGCTGGCTCGGGTTGCCCAGGGTGACCGCGGGGCTCGCGAACTGCTCCTGGAGCAGCACCTCGACCTTGTGGTGGCTGTCGCGCGCGAGCGCACACACGAGGGCGAGCGAGCGCTCTCCAGCGCCGACCTCTTCCAGGAAGGGACGATCGGGCTCCTGTCGGCGATCGATGCCTACGCGACCACCGGCGTGGGCGACTTCGAGACCTACGCCCGTGATCGCATCGCCAGTGAGATGGCCGCGGCCGAGGCCGCAGAAGACGACGCGCTGGAGCAGAGCCGGGAGGTGGTGGCGGCCGCAGAGGCCTTCGAGCGCGCGGCGTTCCTGTTCCGGCGAGACCACGGCCGCGAGGCCACCATCGAGGAGCTTGCGCACAGCCTGGAGTGGAGCGAGGAGCGCACACAGGAAGTGGCCAGCATGGTTGATGCCGCCCGGCGGGCGCACGACGAGGATCTGCTGGAATATCTCGACGCTGACGACGAGAGCCCCGAGGAGCTGCCGGGGCTCGTCGACCAGACGCCGCCCGAGGGCGACGACACCGGCGCCGGCGGGTCGTCCGGGACCTCCGGATCTGCTCGGTGACCGAGCTCAAGAGAACCCCGCTCTACGAGCGGCACGTGAAGGCCGGCGGGCGCCTGGTCGAGTTCGCCGGTTGGGAGATGCCGCTCCAGTACACCAGTGTCCGGGACGAGGAGCTGGCGGTTCGCGAGCGCGCGGGCGTCTTCGACGTCTCCCACATGGGACGCTTCGAGGTCCACGGAGAAGGGGCGGGAGACTTCCTGCAGGGCCTGGTCACCAACGATCTTTCCCGGCTCCAACCGGGGCAGGCCCAGTACAACCTGCTCTGCGACGAACGCGGCGGCGTGCTCGATGACCTGGTCGTGTACCGCGGCGATCCTTGGCGGGTGGTGGTGAACGCCGCCAACCTGGACTCCGACAGGACCTGGCTGTCCGAGCGGGCGCCGGCCGGCGTTCGTATCGAGGACCGCAGCCGCGACCTCGCTCTGGTTGCCCTGCAGGGACCCCGCGCGCCCGCGTTGCTGCCCAGCGAAGGCGTCGACCTCGACCACCTGGGCTTTTTCGGGTGGACCACTGGAACCGTGGCCGGTGTTCAGGACGTGCTGGTCTCCCGAAGCGGCTACACCGGCGAGGATGGCTTCGAGCTCTTCATCCCGGTCGATGGTGTGGGGCAGGTCTGGGACGCGCTGATCGAGGCCGGCGCCACCCCGGCGGGGCTCGCCGCTCGTGATGTGCTGCGCCTGGAAGCCGGACTGCGCCTGCACGGAAACGACATGGGCCCGACGGTGAACCCCTACGAGGCGGGGCTGGGTTGGGTCGTCAAGCTGCAGAAGGGTGACTTCGTAGGACGTGACGCGCTGGCCGGGATCAAGGAGCGTGGTGCGGCCCGGAAGCTGGTCGGCGTGCGCGGTGACGGCCGCATCATCCCGCGTCACGGGGAGACGGTGATGGACGCGACGGCATCCACGATCGGCGCGGTGACCAGCGGCACCTGGTCATTCCTGCTCAAGCAGGGCATCGGCATGGCGCTGCTGGATCGCTCGGCCATCCCCGAGGACGGTCGCCTCGACGTCGTCCAGCGCGGTCAGCCGGCGCCGGCTGAGGTTGCCGGACTCCCGTTCTATCGAGGTTCGGCCAAGCATCCCGGCGTGTGAGTGATCGGCGCCAGGACATCAGGAGGAGTCAGACAGGTGGCCCGCTACTACACCAGGACCCACGAGTGGGTGACGGTCGGTGACGACGGGGTCGCGACCGTCGGCATCACCGACTACGCCCAGGAACAGCTCGGCGACGTGGTCTTTGTCGAGCTTCCCCAGGCCGGCAAGCTGCTCGAAAGCGGTGACGGGTTCGGCAGCATCGAATCCGTCAAGTCGGCCTCCGACCTCTTCTCCCCGGTTGCGGGCAACGTGGTCGAAGTGAACGGGAGCCTGGCCGACAGCCCGGAGGCGGTCAACGAGGATCCCTTCGGCCGGGGCTGGCTGATCAAGATCAAGCTGAACGGCGACCTCAGCGGGGGCCTGCTCGACGAACAGGGATACCGAGCCGAGATCGAGGCGCAGCAGTAGATGCCGTATCTGGTCCACGCCGACCCGGACCGGAGGGCGATGCTGGCGGCGGTGGGCGCCGGGAGCGTCGATGACCTGCTGGTCGACGTCCCCTCCTCCCTGCGGCTCGACCGGCTGGACCTCCCGGACGGACTCTCGGAGCTGGATACGGTTCGGGAGGTAACGCGTCTCGCCGATCGCAACCATGCCTATCCCGATCGCCTCACCTTCCGCGGCGCCGGCGTCTACCGGCGCTACATCCCGGCGGCGGTGCAGGCGGTGACACAGAAACCCGAGTTCTACACCGCCTATACCCCGTATCAGCCGGAGGCGAGCCAGGGGACCTTGCAGGCGATCTTCGAGTACCAGACTCTGATCGCTGAGCTCACCGGCCTCGACGTTTCCAACGCGTCTCTCTATGACGGAGCGACCGCCGCGGCCGAGGCGGTGATCATGGCCGGACATGCCACCGGCCGCCGGCGCGTGGTCGTGGCACCAGGCCTGCATCCCGAGTACCTGGAGGTGCTGCGCTGCTACGGGGACGGGCGCGGCTTCACCGTTGACGAGCGCCTGGACGACCTGCGGGACGACGTCGCTGCGGTGCTGTTCCAGCATCCCGACTGTCTCGGCCGGCTGCGCGACCCGGCTCCACTGGTCGAGCGCGCGCACCAGGTGGGAGCGCTGGCGGTCGCCTGCGTCGACCCGATCTCTCTCGCCATGCTCGCCCCGCCCGGCGAGTACGGTGCCGACGTCGCGGTCGGCGAGGGCCAGCAGATGGGTCTGCAGGCGAGCTTCGGCGGCCCCCACCTGGGCTTCATCGCAGTCACGCAGAGCCTCGTCAGGCGTCTGCCAGGGCGCCTCGTGGGTCAGGCGTGGGACCATCAGGGCCGCCGTGGGTTCGTCCTCACGCTGACGGCACGCGAGCAGCATATCCGGCGAGCCCGCGCGACTTCCAACATCTGCACCAACCACTCTCTCTGCGCGCTCGCGGCGAGCGTCTACCTGACCTACCTGGGCCCCGATGGGCTCCGCCAGATCGCCGAAGTGACCTATCAGCGGTCCCACTCACTGGCCGAGCGGATGGCCGCGCTGCCCGGGTATCGGCTGCTGGAGCCCGAGACGCCGTTCTGGAGCGAGTTCGCGGTGCGGGTCCCGGACACGGATCGGGTGCTCGAGCGCTGCGCCGAGCACGGCATCCTGGCCGGGTTCCCGCTGAGGCGCTGGTACCCCGACGACGAGACCCTCCGGGACGCGCTCCTGTTCTGCTGCACCGAAGTCAACGACCCGGCCGCGCTGGAGACGCTCCTGGAGGTCCTTGCCGGATGACCGAGAAGCTGAGCTTCGAACTGAGCCACGCCGACCTCCCGGCGCCACGCCTTCCCGAGGCCGGTGTTCCGGCGGCCGCCCCGCCGCCCGAGCATCTCCGCCGCCGACGGGCGCCGAGCTTGCCCCGCCTCTCCGAGCCCGAGATCATGCGCCACTACAGCCGCCTCGCGTCGCTCAACTTCTCGATCTCGGAGCAGTTCTACCCGCTCGGCAGCTGCACCATGAAGTACAACCCGGTGGTCAACGAGCAGGTGGTCGGGATGCCCGGGTTCGCCGCGCTTCACCCCTACCAGCCGGAGGACACAGTCCAGGGCGCGCTCGAGCTGCTGTGGCGCCTGGAGCAGGCGTTGAAGGCCATCGCCGGGGTCGATCGTGTGACGCTGCAGCCGGCTGCCGGGGCGCACGGCGAGTGGACCGCTTTGCGGATGATCCAGGCGTTCCATCGGGAGCGCGGCGAAGAGCGTGACCAGGTCATCGTGCCCGACTCCGCGCACGGCACCAACCCCGCCAGCGCCGCGCTGGCCGGGTTCCAGGTGGTGGAGGTGAAGTCGAACGCCGAGGGTCGGGTCGACATCGAGGACCTGGGGGTGAAGCTCTCGCCACGCGTGGCGGCGCTCATGCTGACCAACCCCAACACGCTCGGACTCTTCGAGCGCGACATCCTGCACATCGCGGCGATGGTCCATCGGGTGGGCGGGAAGCTCTATTACGACGGCGCCAACCTGAACGCGTTCATGGGGATCTGCCGGCCCGGAGACATGGGGTTCGACGCGGTCCACATGAATCTCCACAAGACCTTCACCACCCCCCATGGCGGTGGCGGTCCCGGTGCCGGTCCGGTGGGCGTCAAAGCCGATCTGGAGCCGTTCCTGCCGCGGCCGTTGGTGGCCGAGGAGGGCGGCCGATACCGGCTGGATGACGACCGTCCGCTCTCGATCGGCAGGGTGCGAAGCTTCTACGGCAACTTCGGGATGCTGGTTCGCGCCTACACGTACATCCTGGCGATGGGAGGGGACGGCCTCACCCAGGCGTCCAAGGACGCGGTGCTGGGGGCCAACTATCTGCAGTCGCAGGTGGAGGGGCTACTCGACGTGCCGTACGCGGGCCCCTGCATGCACGAGTTCGTCGCCTCGGCCTCCAATCTGGCGTCGCTCGGGGTGCGGGCGATGGATGTGGCCAAGGGTCTCCTCGACCGGGGTTACCACTCGCCGACCACCTACTTCCCGCTGGTGGTGCCGGAGGCGCTCATGGTCGAACCGACCGAGACCGAGAGCAAGGCCACTCTCGACGGGTTTGCGGGCGCGCTGCGGGAGATCGTCGAGGAGGCCCGGGGGGACCCGGAGGCGCTGCACGACGAGCCGAGGACCCTACCGGTGGGCCGGATGGACGAGGTGGAGGCGGCACGGCGCCCGGTGCTGCGGTGGCGCCCCACGCCCGAGGCGGAGCCGGCCGCGGTCTGAGCCAACCCGCTCAACGTTTCACGTGAAACATCGGCCGTACCGGTCTCAGGACCTGGTTCGGGCAGCTCACGGAGCCTCACCGGCCCTCGCGCGCGCGCGTACGCGCGATCAAATGGCTTAGTTTGGTTCCGGTACAATCCAATACATCGATATCTGCGTCCCAGGCGTCCCTGTACTCATCCCAGCTTCTGGGAGGTGGTGACCCCAAAATGAGTGACTTCAACGTGGGTCGGCGCACGGGTGGCCGGCTCCAGGCACGACCCCTGGGTGCCGACGTGGCCTACGACGCCGACCAGATCCAGGTCCTGGAGGGCCTGGAGCCGGTCCGCCGCCGCCCCGGTATGTTCATCGGGTCGACCGACCACCGCGGCCTCCATCACCTCGTTTGGGAGGTGGTCGACAACTCGGTCGACGAGGCGCTGGCCGGCGAGGCGGACCGCGTCCTGGTCACTCTGCACGCCGACGGTTCGATCTCGGTGGAGGACAACGGTCGCGGTATCCCCACCGGGATCCAGGCCCAGGAGGGCCGCTCCGCCCTCGAGGTGGTCCTCACCGTGCTCCACGCGGGAGGCAAGTTCGGAGGCGGGGGCTACAAGGTCTCCGGCGGCCTGCACGGCGTCGGCGTCTCGGTCGTCAATGCCCTCAGCGAGCGCCTCGAGGTGACCGTGTACCGCGACGGGAAGGAGTTCTTCCAGCGCTACCGGCGGGGCGTGCCCCTGGACGACGTCGAGGTTGTGGGAAAGACCCCCCGGCGCGGCACCACGATTCGCTTCTGGCCCGACGCCGAGGTGTTCGACGACATCTCGTTCGACCCCGCCATCATCCTCAACCGGCTGCGCGAGATGGCGTTCCTCAACAAGGGGCTGACCCTGATCTTCGCCCAGGAGGCGGCCGAGACCACCTACACGTTCTACTTCGAGGGCGGGATCCTCGCCTTCGTCCGGCACCTCAATCACGGAAAGGGCGCCGTCAACCAGGTCCCCTTCTATGTCGACCGGGAGTTGGACTCGACCTCGATCGAGGTCGCGATCCAGTACAACTCGACCTTCTCCGAAACCGTCCTCGCGTTTGCCAACAACATCCACACGGTAGAGGGCGGCAGTCATCTCACCGGCTTTCGCACCGCGCTCACGTCGGCCCTCAACCGGTACGCCCGCAAGGCCTCGCTGCTCAAGGACCAGGACCCCAACCTCTCCGGGGACGACGTCCGCGAGGGCCTCTGCGCGGTGATCAGCGTGAAGCTGCTGGAGCCCCAGTTCGAGGGTCAGACGAAGACCAAGCTCGGCAACGCCGAGGTCCAGGGTCAGGTCTCGGCGGTGGTCTCAGAGGGCCTGCTCCAGTACCTGGAAGAGAACCCGCAGGAAGCTCGGCGCATCATCGAGAAGTCGCTGACCGCCGCCCGCGCCCGCGAAGCCGCGCGCAAGGCTCGCGATCTCGTGCAGCGCAAGTCGCTGCTGGAGTCGTCGACGCTGCCCGGCAAGCTGGCGGACTGCTCGGAGCGCGACCCGCAGCGCTGCGAGCTGTTCATCGTCGAGGGCGACTCCGCGGGCGGCACCGCGAAGAGCGGGCGCGACCGGCGGACGCAGGCCATCCTCCCTCTGCGCGGAAAGATCCTCAACGTCGAGAAGGCACGGCTGGACCGGGTGCTCACCTCGGAGGAGATCCGCAACCTGATCACGGCACTGGGCACCGGGGTCGGCGAGCGCTTCGAGTACCCGAAGCTCCGCTACCACCGCATCATCACGATGACCGACGCCGACGTCGACGGAAGCCATATCCGGACGCTCCTCCTGACCTTCTTCTACCGGTACTTCCCCGAGCTGATCGGGAACGGCCACATCTACATGTCGCAGCCGCCGCTGTTCAAGGTCAGCAAGGGCAAGACCACGAAGTGGGTCTACTCGGAAGCGGAGCGCGACCGCGAGGTCAAGGCGCTGGGGAAGAACGTCGAGGTCAACCGGTTCAAGGGCCTGGGCGAGATGAACCCGGACCAGCTCTGGGACACGACCATGAACCCCCAGACGCGAACGCTGCTTCAGGTCGAGGTGGAGGACGCCGCCGCGGTGAACGACGTGTTCGAGCGGCTGATGGGCTCGGAGGTCGAGCCGCGCAAGAAGTTCATCCAGGCGCACGCCAAGACCGTCACCAACCTCGACATCTGATGCACATCGCGGTCGACGGGATGGGTGGCGACAATGCCCCCCAGGAGATCGTCAAGGGCGCTGCGCTGGCCGCCGACGAGCTCGGGATCGACGTCACCGTGGTCGGTCAGCCGGCGCGCGTCCAGGAGCTGCTGGAACCCTACGAAAAGCTGCACCTCCATCCCGCCACCGAGGTGGTGGAGATGGACGAGCACCCGGCCCGGGCCGTCCGCTCGAAGCCGGACAACTCGATGAGCGTCTGCGCCCGGCTCTGCAAGCAGGGGCGCGTCGACGGGTGGGTCTCGGCCGGTAACTCGGGCGGTGTGCTGGCAGCGGCGCTGTTCATCCAGGGCCGCATCCCGGGAGTGGAGCGGCCGGCCCTGGGCACGGTGCTGCCGGGTCCCAATGGCCCGTCCTACCTGGTGGACGTCGGCGCCAACGTGGACTGCAGGCCGGAGTACCTGGTCCAGTTCGCCGCCATGGGTGCCACCTTCGCCGCCCAGGTGATGGGACGCCGGCCTCCGCGCGTCGGCCTGCTGGCAAACGGGGAGGAGCCCTCCAAGGGGAATCAGCTGGTGCGCGAGGTACACGAGCGACTGCTGCGGGACGGGGCCCACGGGTTCGAGTTCGTCGGCAACCTGGAGCCGAGGGACGTGCTGCAAGGGCACGCCGACGTGGTGGTCGCCGACGGGTTCGCCGGCAACCTGATGGTCAAGGCGGCGGAGGCCACCGTGGAGATGCTGCTCTCGACCCTCCGCCAGGAGATCCCACGCACCGGGCGCGGGAAGCTGGGCGGGCTCCTGATCCGCCCCGCCATCGGTCGCATCCGCGGCACCATCGATTGGCGCGAGTACGGCGGCGCGCCCTTGCTCGGGATCGACGGCACCGCCGTCGTCGCCCATGGACGTTCCGACGCCCGCGCCATCCGCAGTGCCGTCAAGGTTGCCTGCGACGCCGCCCGGGCCGGGCTCAACGAGAGGATTCGGGAGGCGCTCACGCAATGAGTACGCAGCTATCGCCCCAACGCCGTCGCGTGGTGGTCACCGGCGTCGGGGTGCTGACGCCGATCGGCAATAACGTCGACGAGTTCTGGAGCGCCCTGCTCGAAGGGAGGAGCGGCGCCGCCCCCATCACCCTCTTCGACAACTCGCGCCTGACCACCAAGTTCGCGTGCGAGCTGAAGGACTTCAAGGCCGGCGATTACCTGGACCGGAAGGTGACGCAGCGCACGGCCCGGTTCGCCCAGCTGGCGGTGATCACCGCCGGCATGGCGCTGGAGAACGCCGGCCTCGACCTCGACGACGAGGATCGCTTCCGGGTCGGGGTCGAGATGGGGACCGGGATCGGCGGCTTCGACATGATGACGACGGAGGCCGCCAGCTACCTGAACGGCGGCCGCATGCACCCCCTCTACGCGACCATGGTGATCCCCAACATCGCAGCCGCCACCGTCGCCATGACCTACGGGCTGCGCGGGCAGAACTCGACCAACACCATCGCTTGCGCCGCTTCCACGCACGCGATCGGCTGCGCTCTGCGCGCGATCCAGCACGGTGACGCGGACGTCATGCTGGCCGCCGGGACCGAAGCCTCGCTGTGCGAGGTGGGGGTGCATTCGTTCAACACGATCAAGGCGCTGTCCACGCGCAACGAGGATCCCGAACGCGCCTCGCGTCCCTTCGACAAGGACCGCGACGGATTCGTGGCCGGCGAGGGGTCCGGCACGCTGGTGCTGGAGGAGTTGGAGCACGCCCAGGCCCGCGGCGCCCACATCTGGGGCGAGGTGGCGGGGGTCGCGAACACGAACGACGCATTTCACCAGGTGGCGCCGGATCCCACCGGGCGGGCGCCGGCGAAGGCGATCGAGCTGGCACTGCGGGACGCCGGCGTGGCCCCGGCCGACATCGACTACGTCAACGCGCATGGCACCTCGACCGGTCTCAACGACAAGGCCGAGACGCAGGCGCTCAAGCTGGCGCTGGGCGACGTCGACGCGCACCGGGTGGCGATCTCGAGCACCAAGTCGATGATCGGTCACCTGCTGGGCGCCGCGGGCGCAGTCGAGGCCATCGCCACGCTGCTCTGCATGCGGGACGGCATCGTCCACCCCACGATCAACTACACCACCCCCGATCCCGACTGCGATCTCGATTACACGCCGAACGAGCCCCGCAAGCTCGACATCGACGTCGCGATCTCCAACGGCTTCGGCTTTGGCGGCCAGAACGCGGTGGTGGTCCTGAAGAGGTACACCGATGACTGACGACCAGACTCCCGTCGGAGGCGACGCCGGAACCATCGTCGGCAAGAGCCTTGTCGAGGAGATGCAGACGTCCTACATGGACTACGCGATGTCCGTCATCGTGGCGCGGGCGCTGCCCGACGTCCGCGACGGGCTGAAGCCGGTCCAGCGCCGCATCCTCTACGCGATGCAGCAGGCGGGCGCGACCGCGGCCTCCCGCCACCGCAAGTGCGCCGCCTTCGTGGGCGACGTGATGAAGCTGTACCACCCGCATGGCGACTCGGCGATCTACGACGCCCTGGTCCGCATGGGCCAGGAGTGGGCCATGCGGTACCGCCTGATCGACGGGCAGGGGAATTTCGGCTCCATCGACGGCGACCCGCCCGCGGCGATGCGATACACCGAGGCCCGGCTGGCAGCGGTGGCCGGCGAGATGCTGGCCGACATCGAGAAGGACACCGTGCCCTTCGTCGAGAACTACGACGGCACCGAGCAGCAGCCTGTCATCCTTCCCGCCCGGATCCCCAACCTCCTCGTCAACGGCGCGACCGGGATCGCGGTCGGCATGACCACCAACATTCCTCCGCACAACCTGCGCGAGGTGGCGGCGGCCGTCCACCACCTGATCGAGCACCCCGAAGCCACGATCGACGAGCTGATGCCGTTCCTCCCCGGGCCCGACTTCCCGACCGGCGGCATGATCATGGGGCGGGCGGGCATCCGGCAGGCCTACGCCACCGGTCATGGCCGCATCGTGGTTCGCGCGCGCCATACCTTCGAGGAGGCCGCCAACGGGCGCGAGCGAATCATCATCGACGAGCTCCCCTACGCGGTCAACAAGGCCAACCTGGTGGCCAAGATCGCGGAGCTGGTCGCGGACCGCAAGCTGGAGGGGATCGCCGACCTCCGCGACGAGTCGGACCGGCACGGGATGCGGATCGTGATCGAGCTGCGGCGCGAGGCACGGCCGTTCACCGTCCTCAACAACCTCTACAAGCACACGGCGCTGCAGCAGACGTTCGGCGTCACCGCGCTCGCGATCGTCGACTGGAAGCCGCAGATCCTCTCCCTGAAGGAGCTTCTGCAGCACTTCATCGACCACCGGCGGGAGGTGATCCTGCGCAGGACGCGGTTCGACCTCGCGCGGGCGCAGGACCGGGCGCACGTCCTGGAAGGGCTCAAGATCGCGCTCGACCATCTCGACGAGGTGATCGCGACCATCCGCGCCGCCAGCGACCCCGACGACGCGAACACACAGCTGCAGGCGAAGTTCGGGCTCTCCGACCGCCAGTCGCGCGCGATCCTGGCCCTCACCCTGTCACGCCTCACGCGCCTGGAGCGGGGCAAGATCGACGAGGAGTACGAGGAGGTGATCAAGCTGATCGCCTACCTGGAGTCGATCCTGGCCTCCGACCGCATGGTGCTCAACCTGATCACGGAAGACATGACGCAGACCGCCCGGCGCTACGGCGACGAGCGGCGGACGGAGATCTCCGACCAGGACCCGACCGACCTCACCGCCGAGGACCTGATCCCCAAGGAAGAGGTCGTGGTGACCGTGACCCACCGGGGCTACGTCAAGCGGCAGGTGTCGCGGAGCTTCCGGGCTCAGCAGCGCGGCGGCGTGGGGGTCAAGGGCGCGCGGCCCACGGCCGGCGCCGACGCCCCCTCGGGGACGCGTGAGGAGGACTACGCGGAGCACCTGCGGGCCACCCACACGCACGCCTCGATGCTCTTCTTCACGCAGTCGGGCCGGGTCTTCCAGCTGCGCGTGCACGAGATCCCCGAGCGCGATCGCGCGGCGAAGGGCATGCCCATCAACAACCTGATCGAGATCGACCCCTCGGAGCACATCACCGCGATCTTCGTGCGGCCGGAGGCGGACGATCCGGACGGGCACTACATGCTGATGGCGACCCGGCGCGGGATCATCAAGAAGACCCGGATGCAGGAGTACGCCAACGTGCGCCGCAACGGGTTGATCGCAATCAGCCTCCAGCCCGACGACGAGCTGCTCTGGGTCACCCCGACCTCGGGCGAGGACGAGCTCATCCTGGCCACCCAGCTGGGGAAGGCGATCCGCTTCAATGAAAGCGAGGTCCGCGCGATGGGCCGCGACACGCAGGGAGTGATCGGGATGCGCCTCTCGGCCGGCGATCGGCTGGCCGGGATGTCGGTGGTGAAGGAGGGGGGCGACCTGCTGGTGGTCAGCGAGCGCGGCTACGGCAAGCGGACGCCGCTGTCGGAGTACCCGCTGCATCACCGGGCTGGGCAGGGGGTGTTCACCCTCAAGATCACGACCCGGGTGGGCCGCCTGGCCGCGGTGCGGGTGGTCGATGATCCGGAGGAGGAGATCCTGCTCATCACCCAGCAGGGGATGGTGCTCCGGACCACCGTGGGCTCGATCTCGCGGATCGGTCGCCAGACCCAGGGCGTGATCGTGATGCGGGTGCCCGAGGGGGACGCCGTCACCGCGCTGGCGCGGGTCGGGCTGTCGCTGGAGGAGCTCGAGGCTACGGTCCCGCCTGCCACCGCTCCCGTTGACGGGAGTGATGCCTGACCCGGTGTCGGGTGGGGCACTGGGCCTGGCCGCGGTCTGCGGCCAGGCCGCGATCGTCATCTCGGCGGTGATGGTGGCGGCCTGCGCGGCGCGCGTCTGGCCGCGGGCACGGCGGGTACAGCGCAAGGCGCGCGTGCTGCGGGCTCGGGCGCGCCAGGACGGCGACGTGCTCTTCGACGGGCTCGCGCTCCTGCTCGGCCAGAGCATGGAGACGGACCGGCTGCTGGAACCCTGGCGGCGGGTCTTCTTCTGGCTCCGGCACCCGCTGACCCGGGCGCTGTGGGATCAGTACCGCCCGGAGCGACCGCTCTTTTTCCGGGTGCGATATCCCCTGGCGCGATCGCTTCTGGGTCAGTACTTCCGGAGATAAGCCGCCGCTACGAACGGATGTTTCACGTGAAACATCGCGATCGGCTTCACGGCGACCTCAGATCAGAACTCCGGCCGCCCAACCGGCTACTTGGCGTCGTCCCCAGCGGCGACGGGCACCGCCGTCTGTTTGTGCACCCAGCGCCGGCCGAGCACGTAGGCGACGACGATCAGCGCCACCAGCACCAGGACGAAGGGGATGGTGAGCGCACCCAGGGCGTTGGCGAATGTCCGCCAGTTCTCGCCCAGCTTGTAGCCGACGACCGCCAGGACGGTAGCCCAGACGGTGGCTCCGATCAGCGTCGTGATGCCGAACCAGACCACGCGCATGCGGGCGAGGCCGGCCGGATACGAGATGTACCCACAGATCACGGGCAGCACCCGGCCGACGAGCACCGCCCAGGCCCCGAACCGGGCGAAGAACCGGTCCGCCAGCTGCAGATGACCCTCGGAAAGTCCGATGTAGTGCCCGGGCCCCAGCACCAGCCGGCGGCCGTAACGGAGGGCCAGCCAGTAGGCGATGAAGGACCCGATCAGGTTCCCGGCCACGACCGCGACGATCACCTCGACCAGTGAGAACTTCCCGGCGGCGGCCAGCGCACCCCCTACCGGCGCCACCACCTCGACGGAGATCGGGATCCCCATGCTCTCCAGGATCATGGCGAGGAAGATCGCGATCAGCCCTCCCGTCTCGACCAGGTGGACCAGCGAGGTGGTCACGCGCCCTCCAGCTTCTCGCGCAGGAGGATCACCCGGCAGGAGGCGTTCTTCAGCACGTAGGGGACCGTCTTCCCGAGGTTGAATTCGCCGAAGCGCCGCTTGTAGGGAAGCCCCATCACGATCGTGGAGGCGCCCCACTCCTCCGCCTCGCCGAGGATCGCGGGACCGGTGTCGCGGGCCTGCACCAACTCCGCCTGGACCTTGATCTCGAACTCTGCGGCCAGCTGCTCCAGGTTGTCCAGGACCTCCTCACCCCGCGAGACGTCGGTCTCCACCGGCGCCGACAGTGGCAGGGACCGATTGACCTCGATCACGTGCACCGCGTACACCTCGGCGGGGCCGGACTCCTCGTCGGCCCGGTGACGGGAGGCCATCCGGCAGGCCAGCATCATCGCCGCCTCGTCGACCTTCTGGCCACCGGCGGCGACCAGGATGCGTACGACCTTGCTGCGCTGCTCGCTCACTGCTGGGCGTCTTTCCCCGTGATCTTGCGCCAGATCACGTAGGACCCGAACGCGATCATGAAGACTGCCATCGCGAACTCGATACCGCCCGACACCGCGCCGTCGGGCTTGAACACCACGAACCAGACCAGGAACATCAGGCCCAGGAGCAGGCTGAGCAGGCCCATGAAGAAGAACGGGTAGCGCACGCCGTGGGCAATCGTACCAGTGCCAGACGGACCCCCTCTCGGGCGAGCTAGTCGACCGCCGGCGGCTCGGTGCCACAATGCGCGGTGTGAAAGTCGTCATTGTGGGATGTGGCCGGATCGGGTCCCGGTTGGCCGTGCAGCTGGCCGCCGAGAGGCACGACGTGACGCTGGTCGACCGCAACCCCAACGCGTTCGTGACGGCGCAGAACCGAGGCGTCATACCGCCGGATTTCCCGGGCCGGCTGATGGTCGGAGACGGCACCGACACCGATGTGCTGCGACGGGCCGGCGTCGAGGACACCGAGTGGTTCGCCGCGCTCACCGAGGGTGACAACCGCAACATCATGTCGGCGCAGATCGCCAAGGTCGTGTTCAAGGTGCCGACCGTGGTCTGCCGGATCGCCGACCCGATCCGTGAGCAGGCGTACCGGAAGATCGGGCTGCAGGTGTTCTGTCCCACGATCCTCGGCGTGCAGGTCGTGAAGAGCATGCTCGGCGACGAGGAGGACTGAGCGGTGTACGTGATCGTGATCGGCGGCGGGAAGGTGGGCTACTTTCTGTCCCGGGACCTCGCGGAGCGGGGCGATGAGGTGACCCTGGTCGAGAAGGACTCGGCGCGCGCCGACTGGCTGGAGAGCCAGCTCGGGAGCATCGTGGTCCGCGGAGACGGCGACGAGATGGCGCTGCTTCAGACCACCGGCGTGGAGCGCGCCGACGCGGTACTCGCGGTGACGGGTGACGACGAGGACAACCTGGTCGCGCTGCAGCTCGCCAAGCAGGCGTTCAACGTCCGGCTCACGATCGCGCGGGTGAACAACCCGGCCAACGTGCAGATCTTCAAGCAGCTCGGCGTGGATCAGGCCGTGTCGGCGACGGAGATCCTCCTGCGCGCGATCGAACCCGAATTGGAGGAGTCAGGCTCGAACGCCTGAGCTCGAACGCCTGAGGCGCGCGCCTGAGGCCGGAACGGGGCCGGCACGCCGCCGCACCCGGCCAGCCAGCGGGCGAGGCCCCTGGCTGCACCGGACGGGGACGGCGCCGGACGAGGGCGGTTCAGGCGTGCCAACGGCGCCGTCGAACGACGGTTGTGATCAGGCCGCCTTTCCGATCTTGAAGATCTTCGTCCCGCACACCGGGCACACGCCCTGCGTGGCGGGCTTGCCGTTCTTCATCGTGATCGACTCGGCGTCCTTGATCTCTCGCTTGGTCTTGCACTTCATGCAGTAGCCTTCCATGTCGCGTACCTCACTATGTTGGGCCAGGCCCGAGGAGGATGCTCAGGCGGGGGTTCCGCCGTATTCTAGCCACCCTTCGCGCCGAGTTCAACCGGAGATGCGCTGAACTCGCGACGCAGGGGGAGCTTCAGGGGGAAGCGTAAGCGCGATCGCAGCTGCGATCAGGGGCAGGACCGACAGCGCCAGCAGCGCCGTTCGCAGACCGACCGCCTCGGCGGCGGCGCCCACCACCGGCGTCGTGAGGCCGCCCACGGACACCGCCAGCCCGAGCGTGACGCCGGCGGCGGTGCCGACATGACGGGGCAGGTACTGCTGGCCCATCACCACCATCGGGGTGGACGGTAGGTAGAGCGCGACCGCCAGCGGGATCAGCAGCACGAGCGCCGCGACTGGCTGCCGGGACAGTGTGAAGGCAGCGGTCAAGGGGGCGAGGGCGGCGAACCCGACCAAAACCACGGCCCGCCGGGAGAAGCGGTCGCCGAGGCGCCCCGCCAGCAAGGTGGCCGCGGCTCCCACCAGCAGCATCAGCGTCAGCGCCAGGCCGCCCGCCGACTTCGACTGTCCCAGCACGTCGATCCAGAACAGCGGGACGAACGTGTTGAACGCGTAGAACACGATCGAGCGCACGACCAGGGCCCCGGTCAGCCTCCCGAACGCGCCCCAGCGGTCGGAACCGGCGCCGGCAGGAGTTCGACCAGGTGCGTCGCGCTGTTGGACCGCCGGCCGAGGTTCGTGGGCGACCCGACCCCGCAGCACGAGGAGGGTGAGTCCGAGCACGACCGGGATCACGCCCAGCGCCCAGCCCGCCTGCAACCCGCCGTAGACCAGCAGCGGGGTGGCCAGGAACGGACCCAGGGCGAAGCCGAGGTTGCCCCCCACCGAGAACATGCTCATCCCGGTGGTGAGACGGCTGCCCGAGGCGTCGCGCGCGTAGCGGGCGCCCTCGGGATGAAACGCCGCGATTCCGATCCCACCCACCGCGATCAGAGCCCAGGTGGTCGCATACGGCCCGGCGAGCGGGGCGAGGCCGATGCCGAACCCGGCCAGCAGCAGCCCCGCACCCATCAACCAGGGCATCGGATAGCGGTCGCAGAGCCGGCCGAACACCGGCTGCACGACCGAGGACGCGGCGGTCTGGCCGAGCACCAGGCCGGCCGCCAGCACATAGGACAGGTGGCGCTCGGCGATCAGAAACGGAAGCATCGCGGGCAGCGCACCCTGGCAGAAGTCGGCGCTCAGGTGGCCGGCGCCGAGGAGTCCGAGCGCCGGCCGGTCGAGTGGGCGTGCGGACTCGGCGGCGATCGTCGTCATGCGGGCAGGGGCTCCACCCGTGCGCTCCGGACTCCGGGCGCTGCCGGCTCGCCCCTACGCCGCCGGCAAGCGCGCGTGGGCGGCCGCCAGCCGCTGGAGCCCGAGGTCGAGCTGCGCCTCGGGGACGCTGGCGAAGCAGAGCCGGGCGGCGTGATCGTGGCCGCCCGTGACCGAGAAGGCCTCGCCGGGGACGAAGGCGACGCCCTCCTCGACGGCGTACCCGAACAGCCGGCCGGTCGGGGTGGCGTCCGTGAACCGCACCCAGCAGAACATGCCGCCCTCTGGAGGCACCACCGCGACGCGCTCGCCGAACGTGCGGTCCAGCGCACGCAGCATATGCTGCATGCGCTGGTGATACAGGCCGCGGACGGCGGTCAGATGTCGCTCGAGGCGCCCCTGGTCGCGAGCGGCGTTGCGCAGCGCGATCTGTCCCAGCGTCGGCGTGTGCAGATCGGTCGACTGTTTGACCCGCACCAGCGCTCGCCGGAGGGTTGGCGGCGCGGTGACCCAGCCCACCCGGAGCCCGGGCGACAGGATCTTCGAGAAGGTGCCCATCCGCACCACACGATCGCTGTAGGCGGCGATCGGGGCCGGTGGCGGGGCCTCGAACCAGAGCCTGCGGTACGCGTCGTCCTCCACCACCCAGAACCCGTACTCGTCGGCGAGCCGGGCCAGGTGCCGGCGGCGCGACTCCGGCAGGGTGCTGCCGGCCGGGTTGTGAAACGTCGGGGTGACATAGGCGAGCTTTGGCCGCAGGCCCGCGCGGAGGCGTCGCTCCAGCTCGTCGACGCGCATCCCTCCGCCGTCCTGCGGGATCGCGACCAGCTCCGGCTCCGCCAGCCGGAAGGCACCCAGCGCTCCGACGTAGACCGGGTCCTCCACCACCACCTGGTCGCCCGGGTCGATCAACGCGTGGGACAGCAGGCTCAGGGCCTGCTGCGAGCCGGTGGTGATGAGGACGTCGTCCGCGGCCATCGGCCTGCCCATCCACGCCTGCTCCCAGGCGGCCACGATGGAGCGCAGCTCGGGATCGCCCTCGGTGGTGGAGTACTGCAGGACACCCGGCTCGGCGAGCGCGTCGTCGAGGCACGCCGCAAGCCAGTCATGTGGCATCGCCGAGCGGTCGGGCAGGCCGCCCGCCAGGGAGACGATGTCGTCGCGGGCGGTGATCGACAGCAGGTCCCGCACGGCCGAGGACCCGATCGAATCCATCCGGCGCGCCAGCGCCGGGGCCTCGATGGAGGGCGCGGCTCGGCCCGCCGTCCCGCCGCCGTTCACCGGCCCATCCGGGCGCGGTCCCGGCCCCAGGCCCGGACCTGGCGGCCGCGAGCCGCCTGCTTCCACGTCCTCACCGCGTCGCGGCGCGCACCGCCTCCCGCCCGCCGGCGGCCCGTTCGACACCGTGGAAAGACCATCACTCGGAAAAAGGCAGCGTACCAGGCACCAGAGCGCCTCCAGGGACGCGGACCGCGGCCGCGCCCGGACCGTCACCCGGTGGCATGATCGAGCGATATCCAGCGAGTGTCCCGACGACCGGAGGTAGGCGCGTGCTCGTACCCAGACCCAGATCCCTGTCCCGCCGCGACGGAACCGTCGTCCTCGGCCCCACCTCCGGTGTCCGAGGGCCGGGCGACCTGGTCGCGCTGCTGCGCCGTGAGCTGGAATCCACCGGCCTCCCTCTGCCTGCCGGCGAGGCCCCCGCGATCGAGCTCGCCGTCGACCCGACGCTCGGCTCCGAGGCCTATCGCCTGGTGGCGGACGGCGGTGCCGTCCGCATCGCCGGGGGTGATCGGGCGGGCGTCTTCTACGGCGTCCAGACACTGCGGCAGCTGCTTCCGCGCGATGTCTACCGCCGGGTCGCCCCGCCGCGGACCCGGTGGGAGATGCCGGCGGTGGAGGTGGAGGACTCGCCGCGCTTTCGCTGGCGGGGCGGGATGCTCGACGTCGCCCGGCACTTCATGCCCAGGGAGTTCCTGTTCCGGTGGGTGGACCTGCTCGCCCTGCACAAGCTGAACGTCTTCCACCTCCACCTCACCGACGACCAGGGTTGGCGGTTCGAAAGCCGGCGCTACCCGAGGCTCCAGGAGGTGGCCTCCTGGCGCGCCGAGACGGACGGCGACGGCCGACCGCATGGGGGCTTCTATACCCAGGACGACCTGCGCGAGCTGGTCGCCTACGCGGCCGCCCGCCACGTCGTGATCGTGCCCGAGATCGACATGCCGGGCCACATGCAGGCCGCGATCGCGGCCTATCCGGAGCTCGGCAACCGGCCTCAGGAACCGGCCGCGGTCGGAAGCCGCTGGGGGGTGATGGTCAACGTCCTGAACCTCGGCGATGGCGCGGTGCGGTTCTGCACCGACATCCTCGACGAGTTGCTGGAGGTCTTCCCGGCCCCCGATATCCACATCGGCGGCGACGAATGCCCGACCACCGAGTGGGCGGCCAGCGCCCAGATGGCGGACGTCATGCGAGGCCGCGGCGTGCATCGTGTCGAGGACTACCAGCGCTGGTTCACCGGGCGGGTCCGCGAGCATCTGGAACGCCGTGGCCGCCGGCTGGTGGGCTGGGACGAGATCGTGGACGCGGGACCGGTGCCGGGCGCGTTGATCATGGCGTGGCGTCGCGCCCGGTTCGGCGTCCGGGCCGCCGAGTCGGGTCAGGAGGTCGTGATGGCGCCGAACGAGGCCACCTACCTCGACCATGCCCCGTCGACCGATCCGGGAGAGCCGGGCGCGCACCACCTGGGTACCACCCGCCTGGATCAGGTCCACGCATTCGACCCGCTGCGGGGCGTCCCGTCGCCGGCCCACACCGCGGTGGCCGGGACTCAGTTCCAGCTCTGGACCGAGCGTGTGCCGACCCCACAGGTGGCCGAATACCTGGTCTTCCCCCGTGGGTGCGCGCTGGCCGAGGTGGCCTGGTCACCGGCAGGGGGCGGGTTCGACGAGTTTCAGGCCCGGCTGGAGACCGCCCATCTGCCGCGGCTGGACGCGCTCGGCGTCAACTACCGCCCGCTCGACGGCCCCCGTCCGTGGCAGCGTGTCGCGCCGCCGGGCCCTTAGGCCGGATCAGCGCCGCGCGAGGCACTCGACGTCGGCGCGGCTGGCGCGCGCGATCGCGTCCACGCCGACCTGCGAGATCCCGATCGTCGCCGCCGCGACCCCCCACCGCAGGGCTTCCGGCAGGCGCTCCGGATCGCCGCCCAGCTCCAGCCAGTAGGCGAGCATGACCCCCGCCAGGCAGTCTCCCGCACCCGTGGTGTCAGCGACGCCGTAATCGAGGATGGCAGGCTCGTGGTGGCTCCCCCGCTCGGTGTAGACGGTGGCCCCGCCCGGTCCGCGCTTCACCACCAGCAGGCGTAGACCCCACCGCGCCCGAAACGGCTCCGGGTCCACGCACCCGAGCGCGTCCAGCTCCTCCTCGTTGCCGAAGTAGCAGTGCGAGGCCTCGAGGACGCCGTGCGCCGCCTCGGGCGCGGCGTCGACGTAGGAGCGCATGGCGTCCGCGCAGAGAAAGCCCGACTGCTGAAGGCCCTGCACCGCCTGGAGCTGCCGGTCCGCCCGCATCGACCCGCAGAAGGCCCAGCCGCGGAACCCGGCGGGGGGCTGCGGCGACCAGACGTCGTAGATCGAGTCCTGGCTCCCCAGCTCGACGTTGCCGTGCCCGTCGGTCTCGGAGGCGAACCAGCGGTAGGTGGGGGCTTCGAGCGTCACCATCCCGCGCAGGTTGATCCCCGGCCGGTCAAGCACCGAGCGGATGCAGGCCTCGGCGTCGCGGCCCACCGGTGCCACCACGGCGACCGGCCGGACCAGCCGTGCCGCCAGCGAGAAATAGCTCGCGGACCCGCCCAGCCGGTCCCGGTACCGGCCTCCCTGGAGGGAATCGAGCGCGATCGAACCCGCGACCAGCAGGTCCTCGATCACCCCTCAGCGGCGCTCTCGCGTAACCGGCGGCGGGTCCTGAAGAGCGGAATGATGCGCGCCGGCGCGCGGCTCAGCTGGCACGCCTCCATGAAGTGCTGCTGGGCGCTGAAGAGCTGATCGAGCACGGCTTCCGGCCGGCGCTCCCGCTCCAGCGCGCGCGCCAGCTCGGGATCGGCGGTTCGCAGCAGCTCGTGGATGCGCGGCATCAGCCAGCCGGGGACGATGCGCAGCTCCTGGACCAGGCACTCCTCGACCCAGAACATGAGCTCGTCGGTCTCGTGCAGCAGCCGCCGCGGCGCGTCAACCTCCTGCTGCCGCCGGCGCTGAAAGAACCGCGCCCGCTGCTGCTCGAGAATCGTCCGCTCGATCAAGACCCGGCAACTATACCGCCGGGCGGGGGCGGTGCCGAGAGGACCGTCGGGACCTCGGACGTCAGTCGGGCGGGTAGTAGAGCGTGCGCCAGCCCGCCGCCTCGGGGATCAGGTGCACCTCGCGGTCGAGCTGCACCTCGCGGGTGGACGCCTCTTCGTCCTCGCCCTCACGGTGCTGCAGGCGGTAGCGGCAGCGCAGCCGGGCCACCCCCTGGTAGTCCCCTCCGCCGCGCTCGTCGTGCCACTCCGAAAGCACCTGGACGCCGAGGACTCGAACGTCGAGCACGTCCCAGCCCAGCGTCCCCTCGCGTGTCAGCGCCTCCACGAACCGGTCGCGGCCGCCCCAGTCGCGCTGCGCGTCATCGGCCACCAGGTCCCACATCGCGGTGAAGTCGCCCTCGCGCTGCATGCGTGTGAAGCGCTGCTCGAAGGAGCTGGGCGCGAGGGCGCGTTCGGGATCCGCGTTCTCCTCCGGCCACGGGCCGGGCGCAGATTGGCGGCGCCGGTGGGGATGGGCCCGAGCCGGCGCGGGGCCCGAGGGCTCCTCGTCGCCGTCGACCGCGAGGCGCGCCATGGTGAAATGGCGCACCCACGCCCACCAGCGACGGAGCGTGGCTACGAGGGACTGCCACCAGGGTGCCGGGCGATCAGCTTCTTGTTCCATGACCTCCGCATGTAGTGGTTCTCCACAGACAGTACCCAGAATGTGGAGATCCGTCAAGACACACCGGCTCTGAGCCGAACCCGCGAGTCCCGGCCTGGCGAGCCGCCGTCAGCTCGCGTCGTGCGCGTCGATGAGGGGCTTGGCCAGGTGGGGCGGCATCTCGGCGTACTGCGAGAAGGACGCGCTGAAGGTGCCACGCCCCTGCGTCAGTGACCGGAGGTCGAGCGCGAATCGCTGCGTCTCGGCCTCCGGCACCTCCGCCTGGACCAGCTGCCGGCCGTCCAGCGGCTCGGTGCCCAGGATCCGCCCGCGCTTTTGGTTCAGCAGGGACATCAAATCCCCGAGATTCTGGTCGGGGACCACCACCTCGACATGGTGGATCGGCTCCAGCAGGACCGGGCTTGCGGCCTGCACCGCCTTGCGGACGGCCAGGGCGCCTGCCAGCTGAAAGGCCACGTCGGAGGAGTCGACGGTGTGGTACTTGCCGTCGACCAGCACCACGTGGAGGTCGACAAGGGGGTACCCGGCCACCGCCCCGCGCGCCATCTGATCCTCGATGCCCTTTTTGACGGAGGGACGGAAGTTGTGGGGGATGGAGCCGCCGAAGATCTTGTCCTGCCAGATCAACCCTTCGCCACGGCCGGCGGGGGCGACGGTGATCTCGCAGATCCCGTACTGGCCATGGCCGCCCGACTGCTTCACGTGACGTCCCTCGGCCCGTGCCTGCCCGGTGACCGTCTCCCGGTAGGCGACCCGCGGCAGCTCGGTGCGGGCCGAGACGCCGTACTTGCGCTGCAGCTTCTCGAGCACCACCTCGAGGTGGACGTCGCCCAACCCGGCGAGGACGGTCTGGCGGGTCTCCTCGTTGTGCTCCAGGCGGAGCGTCGGGTCCTCCTCCGCGAGGCGGCCCAGCGTGGGTCCCATCTTGTCTTCGTCGGAGACGGTGCGGGGGAAGATGGCGACCCGGTAGACAGGCAGCGGCAGATGGGGCGCCCGGGTGGCTACGGGGGTGCCGAGCACGTCGCCCGCGCGCGTGTGCTGCAGCTTGGCGACGCCCACGATGGACCCCGCCTCCGCCTCGGTCACGTTCTCGTGATCCTTTCCCTGGGGAAGGAAGAGCTGCCCCAGGCGCTCACGGTCCCCGGAGGTGACGTTGTCGATCTGCTGATCCGAGCGCAGCGCGCCCGACATCACCTTGAGGTAGGAGACACGCCCCACGAAGGGATCGGCGGTGGCCGCGAAGCAGTAGGCGCCCGGCGCACCGTCTGCGTCCACCTCGGGTCCCGGCAGCAGGTCCGCGATGGCGCGCAGCAGCGTCCGCACGCCGAGCAGCTTGGTGGCCGAACAGCAGACGACCGGGCACACGCGTCCGGCCACGATCCCCTCGCGGAGGCCGCGCTCGACCTCGGCCTCGGTGAGGGTGCCCTCCTCCAGGTACTTCTCCAGCAGCTCGTCGTCGCCCTCGGCGGCGGCCTCCACCAGCTGCTCTCCGCGCTCCTCGACCAGGGACTGCATGTCCGCCGGGATCGGGGCCTCGACGCAGTCCGCCTCCGGACCGGACCCCGCGACGAACGCCTTCCTGCGCAGCAGGTCGACCACGCCGTGGAAGTCGGACGCGGTGCCGATCGGGAGGTGGAGCGCGACCGGCCGGGGCTGCAGTCGCTCGCGCAGGGCGTCGATCGCGCCCCAGTAGTCGGCGTTCTCGCGGTCCATCTTGTTGACCACCACCAGCCGCGGCAGCGCGTCCTGAGCCAGCGCCGCCCACGCCGTCTCGGTGCCGACCTCGACCCCGGGAGTGGGGCTGATCACCAGCAGCGCGGCATCGGCGGCGGCCAGACCGATTTCCACCTGGCCCGCGAAGTCCGCGAATCCGGGCGTGTCGAGCAGCGTGTAGCGGTGGCCCTCGAAGGTGCAGTGCCCGATCGCGAGGTCGACCGAGATCTGCCGGTGCTGCTCCTCGGGCGTGAAGTCGAGAACCGAGGTTCCCTGGTCGGTCGATCCCATCCGCCCGATCGCGCCCCCGATCAACAGCATGGCCTCGCCGAGCGTGGTCTTGCCGTCGTTCGAGTGCCCCAGCAGCGCGATGTTGCGCAGCCCTTCGGCCGCCTTCTTTCCCACGGTAGAAGGTTATGCCGAGAGGAACGATTTTGGGGAATCCGGCCCACCCCGGCTCGATCCTCCCGGAGGTCGCGTACGATCCCGTGCAACTCGATGACAGAGCCCCATGCGAGAACGGCGACCGTGGATGAGGTGTTGACCGCGTTGGAGGCGGCGCGTGACCGCGTCATGGCCGACGAGGTCAAGTCGCTCACCAAGCTCGGCATCCCGAAGACGATGGCGGTCCAGATCGTGGCCAGCCGCTTCCGGCAGCGCACCGGACACGAGGACGAGCCCGACCCGTTCGAGGCCAGCGGGTCGGCCTGGCCCGAGCTCGGCTGATCCGTCCGCCTCGCGAGCGTGCCTCGATCCCGCCCGCTGGGTCGCCGCTCGCTGCGGCTCAGCAGGATGCTGCGGATCCTCGACAACGTGATCCGGCGGCCGGGGCTGGACCCGGCGCACCTGGCGGCGGCGGTGGGCAGCTCGGAGCGCACGCTGTACCGCGACCTCGACCATCTGCGAGGGATCGGCTTCGACATCAGCTACGCCGATGGCTACCGGCTGCAGGAAGCGCTGGCGCTGAGCCCGGCCACCCACCGTGGCCCCCACGGGCTGGCCGAGGCGTACGGAGAGCTCCGCCGCCTGGTCGAGACCGAAGCCCCGGCCGCGTTCGCGACCCAGCTCGAGGGTGAGGTCGACGCGCTGGCACCGGCGGCCCTGGCCCAGCTGTTCGCCGAGGCGGTCGAGCGGCGGCTGGCGCTCCCGAACCGCCCGCGCCGGCGAAAGCGCCGGCCCCCGAGACCACCCCATGAGGAGACGCCATGACCGAGGAGACGCTGCTGCTGGCCGCCCGCGACGGCGATCCCGCGTTCCGGTACGCGAGCGGCTTCGACGTCGAAGCCGGGCTCTACGTGCGGTTCGCGGACGGAGACGACGTGCTCTGCGTGTCGGCGCTGGAACATGCGCGGGCCCGGGCGCAGGGGCGTGCCGCACGCGTCGTCGACCGGTCCGAGATGGGGTGGACCGAAGGCGAGGAGGAGAGCGCCAACTGGGGGCGGGTGGCGCGACAGCTGCTCGGCGAGCGCGGACGGGAGGGGGTCCGCGTCGCCGGCGACCTGCCGGCCGCCCTCTACCAGGCGCTCCTCGGCCAGGGGCTGGCGGTCGACGTCGACCCGGCGCTGCTCGTCGCGGAGCGCCGCACCAAGGCCCCCGCCGAGATCGAGCGCATCCAGGAGGCGCAGGACGCCGCACAGGCGGCGCTGCGGGCGGTCGTGCACCGGTTGCGCGAGTCGCGTCCGGGACCGGACGGGCGGCTCTGGGCCGGAAGCACGGCGCTCACCTCGGAGCGTCTGCTCGCGCGCTGCCAGGAGGTGCTGCTCGAGCACGGCTGCGCCAACCTGGAGGCGATCATCGCCGGCTCGCCCGAGTGCGCGATGCCCCACTACCGGGGAACCGGTCCGATCCAGGCCGGCGCGCCGGTGATCATCGACATCTTTCCGCGCCACCTGGCGAGCGGCTACCACGGCGACCTGACCCGCACCGTGGTGGTCGGCGAGGGGGCGACCCGGTTCGAGGCCATGCACCAGGCGTGCGTCGACGCGATGGGCCAGGCGATGACCGCCGTGCGGGCGGGTGCCGACGGCCGCGACGTGCACCGGACGGCCTGCCGGACGCTCGTCGACCACGGGTTCGGCACCCTGGCCCCGGGCCTGGAGGGGCCCGACGGTGTGCCGCGCATGATCCACTCCACCGGGCACGGCGTCGGCCTGCAGGTCCACGAGGCACCCGCGCTGCGCGACGCCCGCTACCCCCTGCTCGCGGGCGACGTGGTCAGCGTCGAGCCGGGTCTCTATCAGGAGGGGCTGGGCGGCGTCCGCGTCGAAGACCTGGTGGTGGTGGTCGACGGGGGATACCGGAACCTGACCCGGCTGCCGGCGAGTCTCGACCCGGCCGCGTACTGAACCCTGGTGGCCGGCCGGGAGGCGGACGGCAGACGGTCAAAGTGCGAGATCGCGCGTGAAGGCCCGCGCGGGCGGCTACCATGCCGTCCGTGGCCTCGCAGATGCTGTCGGAGGGCGATCTCGGCGGCGATCCCGCCGCGCCGCCCTGGGATTGGTCGGGCGCCTCGGTGGCCGAGCTGCAGGAGAGCTGGCGCGATCTCGCGGTATGGGTCGAGTGGCTGCGCCGCACCTACGCCGGCTGGGTAGCCCTGCCCGACTGCTGGGCCCGGCACGAACCGCTGCGCAGCGAGCTCTGCGCGTTCATGTGGTGGCACCGGCGGGCCCAGCGTGCGTCCGACGACCCGGAGGACCTGATCCGCTGGCACGGCGATCTGCGGCGCTCCGCGGAATCCTGGGCTCGCCTCGCCAGCTGCGACCACGGGGCGCCGGACGCCCGTCTGCAGCAGGACGAGCAGGCCCGCCGCCAGCGGCTCGGCGCCCACCTGCGGCGGGCGATGGCGGACTGGCGCCCGCCGGCCTGAGCAACGCCTCAGGGTCAGCGGACCCGCTGCGCCTCCCGTTCCGCCGGATCGGGGACCAGCCGGTCGCGGATCGCCGCCACCGCCGCCTCGGTGCGATCCTGCACCCCGAGCTTGCCGAGGATCGAGCTGACGTGGGTCTTGACCGTCTTCTCCGTGATCCCCAGCCGGCGGGCGATCTGCTTGTTCGCGAGGCCGTCGGTGATGCAGACCAGGACCTCCAGCTCGCGAGCGGTGAGCTGGGAGGCCGGTGGAGCCGCGCGCTGGCGAAGCAGGCGTGACAACACGTCAGGGTGGAGCGCCGCCCGGCCCGCGTGGACATCCCGGATCGAGGCCGCCAGCGCTTGCGGATCGACGTCCTTGAGCAGGTAGCCGGCGGCGCCCGCCCGCATCGCCGCCGCCACGTTGGCGTCGTTGCCGAAGCTCGAGAGCACGAGCACGCGGGTGCCAGGGAGTACCTCGCGAAGCCTGCGCAGCGCCGTCAGCCCATCGCCCTCGGGCATCACCAGGTCGAGCAGGATCACATCCGGCGCCGCCGCCGGGCCCTCACGCAGCGCCTGGTCGCCCCCCGCCGCCTCACCCACGACATCGATGTCGGGCTGCAGGTCGAGGAAGGTCCGGAGCCCCTGACGCACTACCGCGTGATCGTCGACCAGGTAGACCTTGATCACGACACGCGCTCCACGGCGCCACCCTGGCTCCCGTTCACCGGCACCGTGGCCATGATCGCGGTGCCCTTCTTCGGGGCGGAGGTGATGCGCAGGCGCCCGCCCACGGCGGCCGTGCGCTGGCGCATGTTGGCCAGGCCCTGGTGGCGCTCGGTGCGCGATATCCGACGCGGATCGAAGCCCGGGCCCTGATCTCGCACCTCGAGGCGGACCAGACCCCCGCGGGAGGTCAGGCGCAGCATGACCGGAGCGCCCGGCGCGTGCCGCAGCGCATTGTAGAGCGCCTCCTGCGCGATCCGCAGCAGCGCCAGGGCCGCCTCACCCTCGATGCCCGGCAGCGGGTCGATCTGGGCCTCGATGGGTGCCGCCTGGGCGCGCCGCAGCGCCTCCACGTGGGCCTGCAGCGTCGCCGCCAGCCCGTCCTGGTCGAGCGTCTTGGGACGAAGCTCCTCGACCAGCCCCCGCATGTCGCGCAAGGCCGACTGAGCGTGCTCCTCCAGCCGTGCCAGGGCCTCCCGGCCCGCACCCGGCGGCGTCTGCAGCGCCGCTGACCGCGCCTCGAGCGCGATCGCGAAGAGGTCCTGGGCGACCGCGTCGTGGAGGTCGCGACCCAGACGCGCCCGTTCCTCGGCGAGGGCCAGCTCCTGTGCCCGACCGTAGACTCGCTGGTTCGCGATCGCGACGCCGGCGTAGGCGGCAAGCGTCTCCACCAGGTGCTCGTCACGCTCGGTGAAGCGGTCGCGGGTGCTTCCCGAGAGGTACAGGTTGCCCAGGATCTCTCCCCGGTGGCTGATCGGGACACCCAGGAAGTCGGTCATCACCGGGTGCTCCCGCGGGTAGCCCCAGAACTTGGGATGCGTACGGATGTCGTCGATCCGGATCGACGATCCTTCCTCCAGGAGCAGTCCCAGCACCCCGTGGCGACGCGGCAGCTCGCCGATCCGTTCCGCCTGCTCCTCGTCGATGCCGGTGGTGAGGAAGCGGTCGAAGCCGCCGAGGAGATCCGGAATGCCGAGGGCGCCGTAGCGCGCACCGGCCAGCGCCCGCGCGCTGCGCAGCACCCCGCGCAGGATCTCGTCCAGGTCAGGGTCGCCGGCCAGCGCCAGGAGCTTCAGCGCGTGGCGGGCGACGAGCTCGGCGTCATCACGGGACATCCGCCCGCAATCGTCCTCCAGCCACTGCTGCGGTTGCATCTCACTCCATCGTCCCCCTGGCGGGGCGCACCTCGCATCGGCCCAACGACCGACCCCCAGGGCCGGCCGGCGAGGGAGCCCGAGTGCCGGCACTCATGGCTCCTGCGACCCGCGTCGAGGCCCGAGCGCCGGCACTCGGGGAAGTCAGATGGGGGGCCAGCGAAGCTGCGAGTAGAGCTCCAGCGCAGGAGCGAACACCTGGTCCAGCCGGTCGGTGAACATCAGCACCCCCATCGCGATCAGCAGCACGCCGCCCGCCACCTCGATCCCACGACCGTGACGGGTGAGCCACTTGCGCACGCCCGTGACCCGGTCCAGGAGCAGGGCGGCGACCACGAACGGGACCCCAAGCCCGATCGAGTAGAGCAAAAGCAGCAGCGTCCCGGAAGCCACCGTGGTCTGGGCCGACGCGAGCAGCAGGATGGCGCCCAGGACCGGGCCGATGCAGGGCGTCCAGCCGAACGCGAAGCCGATGCCGAGCAGGAGCGCGCCCCCGGGCCCCGGCTTGGCCCAGCCCAGGAGGGGGCGGCCTTCACGCAGCATCACCGGGATCCGGACGATCCCGATCAGGAACAGGCCCAGGAGGATGACCAGGATGCCGGCCACCTGCTCGAGGAGGATCCGGTGGAGGTTCAGCAGCGAGCCGACCGAGGAGGCGGCGGCGCCGAGCGCGGCGAAGACGAGCGTGAAGCCGAGGACGAAGAGGACCGCGGCGCCCAGCGTCCGCCCCCGTGAGCCGGCGACGCCGGACATGTAGCCGACGTAGCCCGGGATCAGCGGCAGGATGCAGGGCGAGGAGAAGCTGAGCACCCCGGCCGCGAACGCGAGCAAGGGGAGCCAGGGCCCGGTCAAGGCACCCCGGAGGCTACCACCGAGGACGGAAGGGGGCCGTTTGTCCGCCAACGAACCTCAAGACCCGCGTTTTGACGTGCTTCGGTGTACAAACGCGAGGCGCCGCCGTTTGATTGGTTTCTAGAATCGGAACGCGATGGCGCCGAAACCAGGCTGGTACTCCGATCCCTGGGGCGCGCACAAGCTGCGCCGGTGGGACGGCAGTGTCTGGACTCCGCAGGTCACCGACCGCGGGCCGATCCGGGACTCGCCGATCTGGGAAGGAGAAGGCACCCTGCTGACGGAGCCGGTGCTGGTCGTGCACCGCTGGGCGACCGGCGGGTCCGCCGCCCCCACGTTGAGCGGCACGGCGCGCATCTACGGATACCGCGGACGCCAGCTGGCGCGGGCCGAGGAGGCCGTGCTCTCGGTCGCCGAGCAGGTCTTCGCCCTCTCCGGCGGCACGGGCTCCGATGAGCGCTGGGACGTGTCGGCGGAGGAGGCGGGGCTTGTGCTCAGCGCCTCCCGCACCTCTCTCGAGCTCCGGCCGGTGGAGTTCACGTTCCAGCGGGCGGACGGCAGCGAGGTAGGCCGCCTGGTGCAGGACCTTGCGGACGACGCCACCTTCACCGCCTACGTCGCACGGGACCCGATCGGCGTGGTGCGTTTGCGCCCCGCAGAGGGCCTGTGGTGGACGGTTCGCGACACGCAGGGCACGTTGCTGGCGACCGCCTCGCCGCAGGACTGGGCGCCCACCCCGTCGGGAGAGCGCCACGTCGTCGAGGTCCCGCTGCGGCTCCCGCCCGACCGCGCCGAGCTGGTCGTCGCCGCCGCGGTGGCGATCCACGGCGAGATCGTGCGCGCGCTCACCTGAGGCGGAGGCGACCCTCTTCCCAGCAGGCGAGCCCGTCGCGGACGAGGCCCTCCGCAGCGCGCTCGGCGGCCGCGGCGTCATCGGGCCAGCCGCATGCCACTGCCAGCGCCGTCCGCTCCACAGGGGCTCGCGTCAGCACCCGCACCAGGCGTCCGCGGCCCTGGCGGTGGGAGCCCGGAAAGCGTGACTGGGGCCTGCTCTCGCCGGCGGACCCGGATGCCGGGTCAGCGCCGCCTGTTGCGTTCCAGCGGCAGGCGTCGAGCACCGGGCAGGTCAGGCACCGGGGCTCGCGACGGACGCACCAGACCGCCCCCAGATCCAGCATCGCCTGGTTCCAGAGCCAGGCTTCGCCGGTTGGGCAGAGCCGGTCGGCAAGCGCCTGCGCCTCGCCGAGTGCCAGCGACCGGCCGGCGACGGCCCGGGCCAGCACCCGCCCCGCGTTGACGTCGAGCACCCCCACCGGCCGGCCGAACGCGAATGCGAGCAGGGCGCGCGCGGTGTAGGGTCCGATGCCGGGCAGCGAGCGGAGCCCCTTCTCAGTGTCGGGGAACTGGCCGCCGTGGTCGGACACCACCGCCTCTGCGGTGCGGTGCAGCGCCACCGCGCGCCGGTTGTAACCGAGCCCCTGCCAGCGGGCCACCACCGCCGACTGCGGCGCCGCCGCGCAGGCAGCGACGGTCGGGAACTCTTGCAGGAACGCGTGCCAGTGGGGTCGCACGCGCGCTGCCTGCGTCTGCTGGAGCATGACCTCCGAGACCAGGACCGCCCACGGGTCCCGGGTGCGGCGCCAGGGCAGATCACGGAGTCCGGCCCGTGCGTGGGCGAGCAGCCGGGCCTCGAACGACGCCGTCACCCAGGCCACGCTGCCGGCGGGCCGGCGCCCGAACCGTCCCTCGGACATGTCACAGAACCGACACGGTTGGCGCTGAGCATGCATGACGATGACTGCTGAACGCGTGCTCCAGACGCACGAACTTTCGAAGCGGTACGGGAACCGGCTCGCGGTCGACCGGCTGAACCTCGACGTCCGACAGGGTGAGATCTTCGGCTTCCTGGGACCCAACGGGGCCGGCAAGACGACGACCATCCGGATGCTGCTTGGCCTGATCCGGCCCACGGCGGGCTCGGTCGAGCTGTTCGGTCAGAACCTGGCGCTCGCGCCGGCCCGGGTGCTCCCGCGTGTCGGCGCGCTGATCGAGGCGCCGGCGCTCTACGGCTACCTTTCCGGGCGCGCCAACCTGGAGGTCCTGGCCGGGCCCCTGCGCGGCATCGGCAAGCGCCGCATCGACGAGGTGCTCCGGACGGTCGACCTCCAGCAGCGCCAGCGTGACCGGGTACGTTCGTACTCGCTGGGCATGAAGCAGCGGCTCGGCGTCGCCGCCGCCATGCTCAACGACCCCGACCTCCTGATCCTGGACGAGCCCGCCAACGGCCTCGACCCGGCGGGAGTGGTCGAGATGCGCGACCTCCTGCACTCGCTGGTCGCCCGGGGTGCGACCGTCTTCGTCTCCAGCCACGTCCTGGCCGAGGTACAGCAGCTCTGCGACCGGGTTGCGATCATCGCCCGGGGCCGGCTGGTGACCGAGGCGCCGGTGGCCGACCTGGTACGGGGCCGGGGCGACTTCGAGGTCAAGGTCGAAAACCCGCAGGCGGTGCTTGCCCTGCTGGCGGATACCAAATGGGGGGCACCGGCCCGGGTCGAGGACGGCGTGCTCGTCACCCCCTCGCCGACCGGCGCTGGACGCGACCTGGTCCGTTTCCTGGTCCAGCACGAGGTCTACCCGGATCGGGTGGCCGAGCGGACACAGAACCTGGAGTCGATCTTCCTCGAGCTGACCGCGGACGAGGGTCTTCGGGGCACGGAGGCAGCGGCATGAGCACCACCACCGAGACCATGCGACCGCCCGCACACGTCTTCACCGAGACGGCGCACGGGCTCCGCTTCGGCGGCACGGTCCGCGCCGAGATCCAGAAGATCGTGCGCCTTCGATCCACCCAGGTGCTGCTCTGCATCGGCGTGCTCGGCTTCGTGGGCGTGATGCTGCTGCTCACGCTGGGCACCACGCTCTCCAAGACCATGGTGCACGCGCCCCTGCAGGGCGTCGGGATCTTCCAGGACGTGCTCTACCTGCTCTTCACGGTCGGCGCCGGCATCTTTCTCCTGCTCACCAGTGCCGTGCTGGTCGGCATGGAGTACTCACAGGGGACGCTCCGGATCCTGCTCGCCCGCGGCACCGGCCGTCTGAGCTTGCTGGGCGCCAAGCTCCTCGCGCTCCTCGGCGTCGGAGTCGCGCTGCTGGCGGGCTTCACGGTCGCCTCGCTGGTCTGGATCGGCCTCGTCACCGTGCACTGGACGGGATCGCTGTCGGCACTCACGGGGACCGGGTCGGAGGCGGCGAAGCATCTCGGTTTGGGCCTGCTCCTGGGGCTCCTCTCCGTGTTTTGCGCCGTCGTGATCGGCTCCACGATGGCCACCCTGGGGCGCTCGATCGCCTTCGGCGTAGGGGCGGCGATGGTGCTCTTCCCGGCCGACAACTTCGGGGCCGTGATCCTGGGACTCGTCTCCCAGCTCACCAACGAGAAGTTCTGGGGCGACGTCACGGCCTACCTGTTCGGCCCCAACCTGAACGCGCTTCCGGGCCTCGCGATCACCGGTCTGCGGATGCCTCACGTGCTTCCGCAACCCAGCGTCGCCGTCAGCCTGACGCATGCCCTCGTCGTGGTCGGCGTGTGGGCGATCGGACTCCTCGTGCTCGAGATGGTGCTGACCTGGCGGCGTGACGTTCTGGCATGACCGCCCCCCGAGGCTCCACCGGCTCCGCCGCCCCGCCGGAGCCTCGGGGGATCAAGCGGTCCGCTGTCTAGCGGGCCGCCAGGAGCGCCACCGGGCGGATCGGTGAGCCGGTGGCGCCGACGAGCTTCAGGGGGAGGCAGACGACCACGAACTCGTGGACGCCCGTCTCCCCCAGCTCCTCCAGCGTCAGGTTCTCCAGGATGTGGATCCCCGCCCGGACCAGCAGCAGCACGTGACCCGGCAGCGTGTACGCCTCGTCACGGTCATCCTTCTGGTCCCAGGCCACGTTGTCCGCCCCCACCGCTCGCACCCGGCGGTCGGCGAGCCAGGCGGAGACCGGGGCGGCCATCCCCGGACCGTCGAGATACGCCTCGGCGTCTTGATGCCAGCGCTGGCCGTTCCCGGTGCGTACCAGCACCACGTCGCCCGCCCTCGGCTCCACGCGCTGGTCCCGGGCTGCCTGCTGGATCTCCTCCAGCCCGATCAGCTCGCGCTCCGGTACCACCCCGCCGCGGTGCCGCACCAGGTCGATGAGAACGCCGCGGGAGACGATAGGAGTGATCGTCTCGACGCCAAGCTCGCGGAACCCGAACGCGGTCAGGATCTCCGCGACCGGCCGTCCTCCGAAGCACCGCACGTCCTCTGCCTGATGGACCAGGGCGTCGATGTGGGTCCCGGCGTGGTCACTCTGGATCAGGACCCCGGCGGCGCTGCTCCGGGCGTCCCCGGGATTCGGCTCGTGGTGGCGGTGCAGGAGGTAGCTGTAGCCGGGCGGCACGTGGCCGGCGGCGATCGGATCGCCGGCCTGGCGCGGCTGTTCGAGGTCGATGACACGGATGGCGGCCGGGTCGAAGGGCAGCATGCCGCCCATTCTCGCGAGGGCGGGGCCATCGCTGCCGGTGGCTTTACGGCCACGTAACGAACCCCACCCCGTGCCTTTCCTCGCGGCGCAGAACATGGGGCCGTCAGGGGGCGGGCAGGCCGGCCTCCGTGGCCGGCGGTGCTGAGGAGGGTGCAGGTGACTCGATGGTCTCGAGGGGTGGTGGGGGCGGTCTCCGCCCTCGCGCTGCTGGTGGTGTGCACGGCGAGCTCGCCGGCGCCGGCGGCCGGTCTTGGGGGCGGTGGCAACGGCATGCTCCAGCCGGGCAACCTGCTGGTCAGCACGAGCGTCTTCCAGAACGACCCGAACATCCAGGTCGGGACCCCGCTGCCACCCGGCTGCGGCACGACCTCCTACAACACGCCGTGCGTCACCGCGGTGACCGGCGGCACTTACCCCTACGTATTCAACAACGCCTCGGTCGACGGGTCGTTCGGGGTGACCTCGCCGATCGTCCTGCAGCAGCTCGACCCTTTCGGTCGCCTGGTGGGGACGATCGCGGTCCCGACCGGTGGCCCCGGCCAGGGGCGCGCCGCCGACGGGATGGTGACCAGCTTCTCCAGCAAGTCCGAGCTGGCCCTGAACCTTTCCACCCAGGGGGGGAGCATCACCTTCATGGGGTACGCGGCCGCCCCCGACACCACGGACGTCTCCAACTCGAACACGCCGGGCGCCACGGATCCGACGAACCCGGTGGTTCCGGCCTACTACCGCGTGGTGGCCCAGATGAGCCGTAACGGGAAACTCCGCTTCACCGCGACCAACGCGTACAGCGGCGACAACGGGCGGGCGGCGATCCTGAACGACGCGGCGGGCGTCTACTACACCGCCGGCAACGCCGGCAACGGTGCCAACCCCGAGCCGGAAGGCATCGTGCTCGGCGCCGGGGCGCAGCTCATCCAGCCCTCACAGCCGCCCCTGTCCAAGCAGAGCCCCGGACAGCCGGCCCCGGTCGGCAGCTTCAACGTCATGCAGCAGCTTGGATACCCGACCGAGAAGATCGCGAAGGACAACAACTTCCGCGGCCTGGCGGTCTACCACAACGTCCTCTACTACACCAAGGGCAGTGGGGGGAACGGGGTGGACAGCGTGTACTTCGTCGGCGGCGACGGGTCCTGCCCCACGGGAAGTGGCCTGCCGGCGACCGGCGCGACACTGCCGACCAGCTCCAGCCTCACCTACAACGCCTCCGAGGGTGGCGCCAACAACCCGGGCCTGACCCCGCAGAACATGTGCATCCTGAAGGGTTTCCCGACCGCATCCGCCAAGACCGCGACGAACGCCGGCGACTACCCGTTCGGCATCTGGTTCGCGAACCCGGACACGCTCTACGTCGCGGACGAGGGGTCGGGGGACAACACCTACGCCAGCGGTTCCTACACTGCGGCCGCCGCCTCCACCACGGCGGGTCTGCAAAAGTGGATCTTCGACGCCGCGACCCAATCCTGGAACCTCGCCTACACCCTGCAGAGCGGCCTCGAGCTGGGCGCCCCCCACACCGTTCCCGGGTACCCCACCGGCCTCAACAGCGGTCCCGGCGGGACCGGACTTCCCTGGGCACCGGCGACGGACGGGCTGCGCAACCTGACCGGGCGCGTCAACCCTGACGGGAGCGTCACGCTGTGGGCGGTTACCTCTACGGTGAGCGGCAGCGGGGACCAGGGCGCGGACCCCGACAAGCTGGTCAGCATCACCGACAACCTGCGGGCGACCTCGTTGCCTGCGCGCGAAGCCTTCCGCACCGTCGAGTCGGCGGCCTCCGGAAGCGTTCTCCGCGGGGTCTCCTTCACCCCCGGGTCGCCGTCGTTCGGGAGCATTTGAGCAGGCGGAGCGGCCGGGCGCGGGGCGCGTTCAGACGCGCCCGCGCCGGGCCCCGCCTCCGGTGATCAGCCGCAGCAGGATCAGCAGCACCGCGGCGCCGCCGATCGCGACCAGGAGGCTGCCGAAGAACCCGTACTGGGTGCCCGGGAACAAGACGCTGATGATGAATCCACCGATGAAGGCGCCGACCACCCCGACCAGGATGTCGATCAGGCAGCCGTAGCCCCGACCCCGGACGATCCAACCCGAGATCGCCCCCGCCAGCAGTCCGATGACGAGCCACGCGATGATGCCTCCGGGCTGTAGGGCAGTTGACATGGCGTGGGGTATACCCGCCCGCTCAACGGCCCAACCATCTAATTCATCTGCGATGCTGGGGCGATGCGCGGAGCCCAGTCTTGAGCGGTACACGGAAGCTGCGTTCGCGGGCCTGGTTCGACGACCCCGCGCACCCCGACAACACCGCGCTCTACCTCGAGCGCTACCTGAACTACGGCCTCACCCGTGAGGAGCTGCAGTCCGGCCAGCCGATCATCGGGATCGCCCAGACCGGCTCCGACCTCTCGCCCTGCAACCGCCATCACCTGGTGCTCGCGCAGCGCGTGCGGGAGGGGATCCGGGAGGCGGGTGGAATCGCCCTCGAGTTCCCCGTCCACCCGATCCAGGAGACGAGCAAGCGCCCGACCGCGGCGCTCGACCGCAACCTGGCGTATCTGGGCCTGGTCGAGGTCCTCTACGGGTACCCGCTGGACGGGGTCGTGCTGCTCATCGGGTGCGACAAGACGACCCCGGCCTGCCTGATGGCGGCGGCCACGGTCGACCTCCCCGCGATCGCGCTGTCCGTCGGACCGATGCTGAACGGCTGGTTCAACGGCGAGCGCACGGGCGCGGGGACGATCGCCTGGAAGGCGCGCGAGATGTGGGCCCGGGGCGAGCTCGACTACAACGGCTTCCTGGACCTCGTCGCCTCCTCGGCGCCCTCCACCGGCTACTGCAACACGATGGGCACGGCGACCACCATGAACTCGCTGGCCGAGGCGCTCGGCATGCAGCTCCCCGGCTCGGCGGCGATCCCGGCGCCGTACGCGGAGCGGGCCAAGATGGCCTATCGCACCGGCAAGCGCATCGTCGAGATGGTGGAGGAGGACCTGAGGCCGTCGACCATCCTCACCCGGCCCGCCTTCCTCAACGCGATCCGCGTCAGCTCCGCGATCGGCGGCTCCACCAACGCTCCGATCCATCTCGCGGCCCTGGCGCGGCACGCGGGCGTCGAGCTCTCGCTGCAGGACTGGCAGACCTACGGCGAGGAGGTGCCCCTGCTGGTCAACCTGCAGCCGGCCGGGGACTACCTGGGCGAGGACTACTTCCACGCCGGGGGCGTACCCGCCGTGGTCGCCCAGCTGGAGGGGGCGGGGCTGATCGACGCCTCGGCGGTCACCGTCACCGGAAGGACGCTCGCCGAGGAGGACCGTGGCACCCCGATCCGCAACGAGGAGGTGATCCGGCCTCTCGACCGCCCTCTGGTCGAGCGTGCGGGGTTCCGGGTCCTGGGCGGGAACCTCTTCGATGCCGCGATCATGAAGATGAGCGTGATCTCGCCGCAGTTCCGGGAGCGGTATCTCTCGGACCCCGCGGACCCGGAGGCGTTTTGCGGGCGGGCGGTGGTCTTCGACGGGCCGGAGGACTACCACCGCCGCATCGACGACCCGTCGCTCACGATCGACGAGCACACGATCCTCTTCATGCGCGGCACCGGACCGATCGGCTACCCGGGCTCCGCCGAGGTGGTCAACATGCGGGCTCCGGCCGCCCTGCTGCTGCAGGGGACCCACGAGCTTCCGTGCGTCGGGGACGGCCGCCAATCGGGGACCTCCGGGTCGCCCTCCATCCTCAACGCGTCGCCCGAGGCGGCCGCGGGTGGGGGTCTGGCCCTGCTCCGCACGGGCGACGAGGTGCGGGTCGACCTCCGATCGGGGCGGGTCGACATGCTGGTCGCGGACGAAGAGGTGGCCCGGCGACGGGAGGAGCTGGACCGCGCCGGCGGCTACCCCATCCCCCCCAGCCAGACGCCCTGGCAGGAGATCCAGCGGGGGATGGTTGATCAGCTGGCCCAGGGCATGGTCCTGAAGCCCGCGGTCCGCTACCAGCGGGTGGCGGAGACCCAGGGGATCCCGCGCCACAACCACTGAGGGACGTTAGGTCAGAGTGTCCGCACTCGGACCTCAAAAGGCGCGCGTAGGGGCGGAGTGCGGACACTCCGGCGAGTCGGGCGAGGTGTCAGGCGATCCCCCGCCGCGAGCCGCTCTCGTCCACCTTGGGGCCGAAGTCAGGCGCCGCGGCGACCAGCGAGTCGATGTACCGGAAGCGGTCGTAGCGACGCTGGAGCAGGGCCGTGGGGGCCTCGTCGAACAGCGGCTCCAGGTGCCGCCACACGCACTCGCCGAGCGCCGCCGCCGCTGCCTCGGGGTCGGTGTGAGCGCCGCCCGCGGGCTCCAGGATCACATCCTCCACCACCCCCATCGCGTGGAGGTCCCGGGAGGTGATCTGCAGCTGCTCCGCCGCCTCCACCTTGCGCCCGTTGTCGCGCCACACGATCGAGGCCGCGGCCTCCGGTGAGGCGACCGAGTAGATCGAGTTCTCCATCATCAGCACCCGGTCGGCGACCGCGATGCCGAGCGCGCCGCCCGACCCGCCCTCGCCGATGATCGCGGCGACGAAGGGCACCGGCACCTCGAACCACCCCAGGATCGCCTCGCCGATCGCGATCCCGATGCCGCGTTCCTCGGCCGCCGCCCCCGGGTACGCGCCTGGCGTGTCGACCAGCGCCACGATCGGGAACCCGAACTTGGTCGCCATCCGCGACATCCGCATCGCCTTGCGGTAGCCCTCGGGATGCATCATGCCCCAGTTCCGCGCAACCCGCTCCGGCAGTGAGCGTCCCTTCTGGTTGCCGAGAAAGCAGACCGTCTGCCCGTGCCAGGTGCCGAGGCCCGCGACCAGCGCCGGGTCGTCGCCGCTCTGGCGGTCGCCGTGCAGCTCGATGAAGTCGGGCGCCAGCCGGCGGATGTAGTCGAGCGCGTACGGCCGGTCAGGGTGCCGCGACCGCTCGACCACCTGCCAGACCGAAAGGACCTGGTCCTGCGCCGCGGTCTTGTGTTCCTCAGTCATCCTGTGCCCGCTCCTGGCGGCTGCCGGCGAAGAGGCGGAGCAGCTGGGCCAGCGTCTCGCGCAGCTCGTTGCGGGGCACCACCAGGTCCGTCTGGCCGTGCGAGAGCTGGAACTCCGCCGTCTGGAACCCCTGCGGCAGGTCCGCGTAGGTGGCCTGCTTGATGACGCGCGCGCCGGTGAAGCCGATCGAGGCCCCGGGCTCGGCGAGGTTCACGTCGCCGACCATGGCGAGTGACGCCGTGACGCCGCCGAACGTGGGATCGGTGTTGATCGCGAGGTAGGGAGTGCCCGACCGGTGAAGGCGCCCCACCGCGGCGTTGATCTTGGCCATCTGCATCAGCGCCAGGATCCCTTCCTGCATGCGGGCGCCGCCGGTCGCGGTGACCAGGATGTACGGCGTCCGCGACTGCGCCGCGGCCTCCAGCGATCGCGCCAGCCGTTCGCCGGCCACGATCGAGAGCGTCCCACCGACGAAGCGGAAGTCGAACACGCCGATCCAGATCGGCCGCCCACCGAGGGTGCCGGTGCCCACGCGGACCGCCTCGTTGAGCCCTTTCGAGGCGGCGGTCGCGATCGTCTCCCGGTAGGGCTTGGGCACCTTCCACTGCAGGAGGTCGTGGGGCCGGACGTCGCTCCACCGCTCCTCCCAGCTGCCCTCGTCGGTCAGGAGCGCGATCCATCCCGGGGCGGGCAGCCGGAAGTGGTGGCCGCACTCGAGGCAGACGTACGCGTTCTGGGCCAGATCATCCGGATTCAGGCCCACACCGCAGCTGGGGCAGTTGGTGGAGAGCTCGATCGGGGGCAGCGGGGTGCCGAAGATCCCGACGTCCAGCGTCACCATCGGTCACCTAGTTTCGCTGATCTCGTGCCGTCCGCGCGGGCCGCGCTCCGACGGACGCTCGATCGGGTGCGGTACCGTCACCCTCAGCGGTGTCCACGAGCCGGCCACGGAGAGGCGACCGGGTGCGGGTGCCGCCCCCGTTGATCCCACGGCGGATGGGCAGCGGCCGGGGCGCCACCGAACAGCCCAACGTCACCGGGGACGGTCCGGCCGCGCTGACCGGTCCGTTCTGGGTCGCCCTGATCGCCACCGGAATCCTGGCCGGGCTGTTCGGGATCGCACTCATGTTCGTGCTCCGGATGGCACAGCACCTGGGGTTCGGCTACGACCTCACCACCTTGAGCTATCTGAGTCCGATCTCGTTCCAGCAGGCGGTCGAGCAAACCCCCCCGTGGCGGCGCATCGCGTCCCTCGCGGTCGCGGGCGTGTTCGGGGGCGTTGCCTGGTACCTGCTCCGGCGCTACACGCCAGGAGAGAAGACCGACATCGAGGACTCGGTGTGGACGGGGACCGGGGAGCTCTCGTTTCGACGCAGCCTGGGGACCTCGTTCATCTCCATCATCGTGGTGGGATTGGGCGCCTCACTCGGGCGCGAGGCGGGGCCGCGCTTGATGGGAGCGGCCTCGGGGAGCGTGCTCGGACGGTGGCGGCGCCTTTCGCCGGCCCAGCGCCGGCTGCTGGTCGCCTGTGGCGCGGGCGCGGGCCTGGCCGCCGTCTACAACGTGCCCCTGGGCGGAGCCCTCTTCATCGCCGAGGTGCTGTGGGGCGAGATCTCGGTACCCGTTCTGCTGCCCGCGCTTGCCTGCTGCGCGATCGCGACCGGGGTGGCCTGGCTCTACCTGCCGCATGAGCCCACGTATCTCGCGATCCCGAACTACGGGCTGAGCCCCCAGGAGCTGGTGTGGGCACTCATCGTGGGCCCGCTCATGGGACTGGTCGCGGTCGGGTTCGTGCGACTCATCGGCTGGGTCTCGGCCCACCACGCCGACGGACGCGCGGTGCTGGTCGCGCCCCTCGGCGCCTTCCTGGTTCTGGGCGTGGTCGCGATCCCCTATCCGCAGCTTCTGGGCAACGGTCGGGGAATCGCCGAGGCGGCCTTCCTGGGCCAGGCCGGGTTCGTGCTGCTGATCGCGCTGTTCGTGCTCAAGCCACTGGTCACCGCGCTTTGCCTGGCGAGCGGCGCCTCCGGTGGGTTGTTCACGCCGACCCTGGCCACGGGGGCGGCGTTGGGGGGTGCGCTGGGTCAGGTGTGGAACCTGATCTGGCCCGGCACGCCGTCGGGGGCGTACGCCATGCTGGGAGCGGCCGCGATGATGGGGGCGGCGATGCAGGCACCGCTGACCGCGATCGTGATGACGCTGGAGCTGACCGGCACCGGCATCCGGCTGGCCGTGCCGATGATCGTGGCGACCGTGCTGGCCACGCTGGTCGCCCGGCAGCTCGACGGCTACTCGATCTATTCGGCACGACTCGCCGCCCGTCCGGCCGAAAGCCCGCCTCCGCCGGTATGAACTGCCGCGGTTCTGCCAGGCTGGCGCGATGACGCTGGACTTCGCGCGAAACGTGCGTGACCTGGAGGCGCAGACCGACCTGGCGGCGATGCAGCTCGCCCCCGCCACGCTGGACCGTCAGGTGCCAACCTGTCCCGACTGGACGCTGCGCGACCTGACGGTCCATCTGGGATCCGTGCAGAGATGGGTGAGGGTGATCGTCGCCGAGCGGTTGAGCCTGCCTCCAGGACGGGACCGGGCGGCGCCGGCGCCGGTGGGAGGCGCCGCGGAGCTGGCCGGGTGGCTTCGCGAGGGCGCCGCCGCGCTCCGTGGAGCGATGGAGGAGGCAGGCCCTGAAACCCCGGCCTGGTCCTGGAGTGGAGACCCCCGGGTGGCGTTCTGGGCCCGGCGCCTGGCCAACGAGGTCGCGGTCCACGCGGTCGACGCGCAGCTGGTCACCGGAAGCGCCGCGCTCCCGGCGCCCGACCGGGCGGCCGACGGCATCGACGAATGGCTGTGGATGCTGACCTTGCCATCGGGAGTCGAGCGATTCGAAGGTCACCCGGTGCGACCGGGCGGGGAGACGCTCCACGTGCACGCGACGGATTCGAAGCTGAGCATCGGATCTGACGGCGAGTGGACGATCCGCCGGACGGCGGACGGCATCGCCCTGGAGCGCGGGCATGTCAAGGCCGACGTGGCCCTCCGGGGAAGCGCCTCCGGCCTGTTCCTGCTGCTGCTTCGACGGCTTGACCCGGAGGCGGCCGGGGTCGAGGTCCTCGGTGACCGCACCCTTCTCGACGACTGGCTCGAACACACCCGCTTCCAGTAGGGCACTCACCCGCCCCCCTCGCACGCCCCCCTGCCGTTTGCCGGGAAGCGGCCCTCTCGAGGCCGCGCCGCGGGGCCCTTCGCCGGCAAGCGGCGCTTGCGGTGTGTCAGGCGCAGGTCAGGCCGCCGTCCACGGTGAGCACGTGGCCGGTGATGAAGGCGGCGCGCGGCGAGCACAGAAAGGCGACCGCGTGGGCAATGTCGGCCGGCGTGCCTTCCCGCCCCAGGGGGGTCAGCTTCACGATCGCCTCCACCATCTCGTCGGTCATCGACCCCCGGGTGAGCTCGGTGCGCACGTACCCCGGCGCCACCGCGTTGGAGGTGATGCCGCGGGAGCCGACCTCCTTGGCGATCGCCTTCGTGAAGCCGATCAGCCCTGCCTTCGCCGCCGCGTAGTTGGCCTGGCCGGGGTTGCCGGTGATGCCGACGATCGACGAGATGTTCACGATGCGACCCCACCGCTTGCGCAGCATCCCCGACATCGTCGCCTTGACCGTGTGGAACGCGCTCGTCAGGTCCGTCTGGATCACCGAATCCCAGTCCGGCTCGCGCATCCGCAGCAGGAGCGTGTCGTGGACCGCGCCGGCGTTGTTGACCAGGATGTCCACCCCACCCAGGTCCTTGACCAGCGCCAGGACCGCCGCCGCGTCGGTCACGTCGCACTGACGCGCGTCGCCACCTATCTCGTGCGCGGTCTCCTCGGCGGCCGTCCGGTCGCTGCGGTAGTTGACGACCACGCGGGCGCCGGCGCGCGCCAGCTCCTGCGAGATCGCGCGGCCGATGCCCTTGCCGCCCCCGGTCACGAGGGCGGTCTTGCCTTCCAGCTCAGTCACGTTCCGCGATGGTAGCTCCCTGAACCGGCCCTGACCGCCGTCGGATGGGGCCTGAGTGCCGGCATATAGGGGTGATGGGCAGAGCAGGCAGATGGGAGGCAGCGGGTGCCGGAGCCGGGAGGCAGGTGGGGCGCTGCGGTTTCATGGAGAGGAGCCCCAGCTGGCTCTGAGGGTGGCGTCGTGCTTGCCGGCTGAGGAGAGAGTTGCTCTCTGCCTCGTCCGAGTGATTGCCAACTTTGGGCCGGCCACGGAAGACCCGTTTGAGGAAAGAGGGCAGATCCCGGGAGATCGGGCCCGTCTGCCGGATATGAGTGGGAGCCGTTGCCGGCTTCTCCAACCGCGTCCTGGGACCGTGGCCGTCGGGAACCGCGTCCACCCGTCGGTGCCGGGCTGGAGAACCAGAGCACGGAGGTGTGCGGTGAGCGAGAGACGGTTGGTAGGCATCGACTTGGGGATTACCTCGAGGCACACGGTGGCGGTGTTAGGGGGAGACTCCAGCACCGTCTGCCGGAGAAGTTGCGTGGCGACCCAGGCGAGCCTGACCGAGATCGAGCAGGCGGCGCTGGCGGGAACCGCGCCGGGGCTGCAGCTGGAGGTGGTGATGGAGGCGACCGGGCCCTCCTGGGGTCCCGTGGCGTACTTCTTCGCCCGGCGCGGGCATCAGGTCTACCGGGTCAGCTCAGCCAAGGCGGCAGCGCTGCGTAAGGCGCTCTCCAGGAACGCCAAGACCAACAGCATCGATGCTCAGACGCTGGCCAGGCTGCCGCTCGTCGACCCTCAGGGGGTCTATCCCTGGCGACCACCGAGCCGAGCCCAGGCAGCACTCGACCGCCGCGTGCGAGCCTGTGCACGGCTGACCAAGCAGAGCAGCCAGAGCAAGGTGCGGCTGCGGGCGCTGGTCCGGGAGTCGCTTCCCATGACGCCGCTTGGGGGTGTGCTGAGCAAGACCGAGCTGGCGCTGCTGGAGCGCACGGGGGCGGACCCGGACCAGATCCTGAAGCTGGGACGGACGCGGCTCACGAGGCTGATCAGCAAGGTCTCGGCCAAGCACCTGGGTGTGGAGGTAGCGGAACGTTGGCTGGAGGCGGCAACGCAGTCGCGGGTGCTCTACGGGGAGGGGGCGGAGATCGCGTTCGCCGAGCGTGCCCGTGAGATTCGCACCGAGGTGCACCTGCTGGCGGCGTACCAGGCGGAGCTGGTGGAGCACGAGCGGGGGCGTGAGGCTGCCTATCAGCAAGTCGACCCCGAGCAACTGGCGCGCAGCCTGTCGGGGGTGGCCGAAGCCGGTGGTCCCACGCTGCTCGCCGGCATCGGAGAGGTCGGCCGCTTCCGCAACGGCAGCCGCCTGGTCTCCTTCACCGGTCTTGCTCCGCGGGCCTCCCAGACGGGTGAGAGCGACCGCAAGGGACAGCCGATGTCCAAAGCCGGGCCCCGACTCCTGCGCACGGCGCTGATTCGAGCCGCCGACACCGCTCGCACTCAAGACCCCCAGCTGGCGCGCATCTACTACGAGCAGATGACCAACCGCGGTGCCAACCACCTCAAGGCGCTCTGCGTGGTGGCAACTCACCTCACCCGGCGTCTCTACGCGGTGATGGTTCGGCAGACCCCCTACCAACTCCGTGACACCGATGGACGGGCGATCACAGGGGAGCAGGGCAAGGCGATCGTGGCCGCCCACTGGACGGTGAGCGAAGAGGTTCGGCGCCGACGTCGCAGCCGCAAGACGAGGAAGGCCCCTCAGCAGGTACAGAGACCTGCATTCAACGCCAATCGCGGAATCACGAGGCGACCTTCCTCGACCTCGATATTGCCAGCTTCCGCGACTCCCCACAACCCTGCCGAGGGCGGAACAAATGTTCCCACTTGACAGCCACTACCCCCTTAGGGAATCACTCGGGGATGTGGGAACGGGAAATGGGGCTCAAGTGCCGGCACTCGGGGATTGGAGCGGGCGGTTGCGGAGGGTGGCGGGGCTACAGGCCCGGCGCTTCGATCAGCAGCTCCTGCGCGTTCCAGGTGTCGACGCCGGGGACATGCTTGGCGGCCAGGCTGGCCAGCACCCTTCCGGGGCCGAGCTCGACCACCGTACGCACCTGCATCGTGTGCAGCGACATCATCGTCCGCGCCCAGTCGACCGGGCGGAGCAGGTGGTTGGCGACCTCCTCGCGCAGCTCGTTGAGCGTGTCCATCGCCTGCCCGCTGGCATTGGCCAGGATCGGCATCTCCGGCATCTCGAACTTGAGCCGGTCGAGGACCGATTTGAACGCCTGCCCCGCGGCGTCCATCAGCGGCGAGTGCGCGGGCAGCGGAATGGTCAGGATCAGCGCCCGTCGGGCGCCGGCGTCCAGCGCCATCACCTGGACCGCCTCCAGGGCAGCCATGTGGCCCGAGAGCACGAACTGGTTGTCGGCGTTGCGATTGGCCATGTAGACCGGGCCCAGCGCCAGGGCCTGGCGTCGGATCTCCTCCAGCCGGGACTCCGCGAGGCCGACGATCGCGATCATGCCGCCGGGCCGCTGACGCGCGGCGTCGGCCATGATCCGGCCCCGCTCCTTCACCAGCACCAGCGCGGTCTCCCAGCTGATCGACCCCGCCGCGGCCAGCGCCGTGAACTCGCCCAGCGAGTGGCCGGCCATCACGCGCACGTGCTCCAGGCCGTACTCCTGCTGGTAGACGGCGTAGGCGGCCCAGCAGACGGTCATCACGCAGGGCTGGACCACCTCGGTGCGGTTCAGCTCCTCCACCGGACCCTCGAAGCAGAGGCGCCGGATCGGCATCCCCGCCGCCCGCTCGGCCCGCTCGAAGATCTCCCGCGCGACCGGGTACCGTTGGTAGAGGTCTCGCCCCATGCCCAGCTTCTGCACCCCCTGCCCGGGGAACAGGAGCGCGATCGGGCCCGTGAGGTTGGGAAGGAGCGTCATCCGATCACTCCCACTCCATGACCGTCGAAGCCCACGTCAGGCCCGAGGCGAAGGTGGACAGGAGCACCTGCATCCCCGGCTCCAGACGGCCCTGCCGGCGTGCATCGTCGAGGGCCAGGGGCACTGTCGCGGTGGACGTGTTGCCGTAGCGCTCGATGTTGACGAACACCTTCTCCTCGGGGATTCCCGCCCGGCGCGCCGCGGCCTCGATGATGCGACGGTTCGCCTGGTGCGGCACGAACAGGTCCAGCTGCTCGACACTCAAGCCGGCCGCGTCGAGCGCCGCCTGGCCCGACCGGGTGAAGCACTCGACGGCGAACTTGAAGGTCTCCGGGCCACGCATGATGAAGTGGGGATTGGGGTCCCCGGCGGCGTAGGCACCGGTCTGGGCGCGCTCGCCGTACCGCAGCAGGTCCCACTCGCGCCCGTCGGCGCCGAGGGACCAGGAGCGGAACCCGCCGCCGTGCTCGGCGGGCCGGACGACCAGCGCCCCCGCGGCGTCCCCCAGGAGCACGCTGGTCGAGCGATCGGTCCAGTCCAGGAGCCGGGACAGCACCTCGGCGCCGATCACCAGGGCCGTCCGCGCCCGCCCGCTCGCGATCATCGCATCCGCGATCTGGAGCTCGTAGAGAAGGCCGGTGCAGGCGGCCAGCAGGTCGAAGGCCCAGGCGTTGGTCAGCCCCAGCTGCTCCTGGACGCGGCAGGCCATGGATGGGAAGGGGGCATCCGGCGCCGAGCTCGCCACCATCACCAGATCGACTTCCTCGGGCGCGACACCGGCGTCCGCCAGCGCGCGCTCGCCGGCATGCACGCCGAGCTCCCAGCTCGCGGTGCCGGCCTGGGCCAGGTGGCGCTCCTTCATGCCGGTGCGCTCGGTGATCCACTGGTCAGAGGTGTCGACGATCTTCTCCAGATCGGCGTTCGTCAGCACCCGCTCCGGGACGTAGGTGCCGATGCCGGCGATCGTGCTGTGCACCCCCTGCGTGCGGAAGGCCCGAATCGGAAGCCGGCTGGGGTGGGTGTGCGCTACCTCGGCACGGAGGGCGGTCAGAGTGGACTCCCCTTCATCGTGTCCAATTCTAGGATCGCGCTGCATGTCTCGTCACCTACGTCAGGGGGCAAGCAAGGGCCGTCCTTCTGGCTGTCATGTCCAAAATACCTTGCTCTAGGCGGCCACCGCGAGCGGCGTGAAGGAGTCGATGACGGCCTCCATCATCACCCGGTGGGGGCCCGCCGAATGACCGACCGAGGGCGCGAACAGGAGCGGTTCTTCGTACACACCCTGGAACCGGTCGCGGTATCGCTGCACCGCCTCGTCCGCCGTCCCGTAGCAGGCGAAGGCGTCCAGCATCCGGTCCGACACCCCTTCGATAGCGGCGTCCATGTCGCGGTTGCGGAACGCGTTGCGGATCTCGTTGGCCTCCTGCTCGAAGCCATGCAGATCCAGGATCGGCTCGAAGGTCTTCACCACCGTGTAGAGCGCGATCTGCGCCGCCGCCGCCCGCCGAGCCCGCTCCGTCGTCTCCGCCACCGAGCACAGGATGTAGCCCGCGATCGGCACCGGCGTGGGGCGCTCGGCCGACCGAGCGCCATCGAACAGCGCCGGGCGGACCACGGCGTCGACGTACTCGGGGCTGTACAGCGGATGCCCGCAGAGGCCGTCGCCGACGCGCCCTGCCGCCTCCACCATGCGCCGGTTCACGGCCGCGACGTAGATCGGGATCTCCCGGCGCAGCGGGGTCGACATCTCGACCGTCGGGTAGAGCCGGACGTGGTAGAAGCGCCCATCGTGCTTGACCGGGCCCTGGTCGAGGTTCCAGAGACGGCGGACCAGCGGCACCAGCTCTTCCAGCCGCGGCGCCAGGTGGGAGGGATCGATGCCATGCCAGTCCCTCACCTGCCCGGTGGTCCCGGTCCCGAGGCCGAGCACGAAGCGGCCCCCCGACAGCTCGTCGAGGTCGCGCGCCTCCGTGGTCAGCACCATCGGCGAGCGGCCGAAGGCGTACATGATCGAGCTGCCAAGGCGCACGTGCTTGGTGGTGGCCGCCATCGCCGCCAGCGAGATGGCGCCCGAGCGGTCGTAGAACTCCGCCGTCCAGACCGAGCCGAAGCCGCGATATTCGGCGCGCCCGGCGACCGCGGCCGCCGTCCGCACGTCGCCGCCCATGATCGTGATCCCGAGTGACCGGTCCAAGCTTCTCATCTCCTTGACGTCCCCCTCTACGCGGCTCAGCCGTTGCCGGCGCCGGCAGCCTCCTGCATCTGCGCTACCAGGTGCTCGCGCAGCCTGAAGCGCTGAACCTTGCCCGACGGCGTGGTCGGGAACCCATCGCGGATCTCGACCCGCTCCGGCCAGAACTGCGGCGTCACTCCGTTTTCGCGCAGGTGACCTCGCAGGTCCTCGATCTCGAACTGGTGGCCGGCCTCGACCACGACGAACGCGGCGGCTCGCTCGCCCATCCGCGGGTCCGGGTAGCCGACCAGGGCCACCTCCCGGACCGCCGGATGTCGGAGCAGCAGGTCCTCGATCTCCTTGATCGGGATGTTCTCGCCACCCCGGTCGATCAGGTCCTTGGTGCGCCCGGTGATGCGGACGAACCCGTCTTCGTCGACCCGGGCCAGGTCGCCGGTCTCGAACCAGCCGGCCTCGTCGAAGTACCCGTCGGTGAAGCGCCGGCCCTGGATGTAGCCGCGGAACGTGAACGGCCCGCGCGCGTGCAGGTCGCCCTCTTTCCCCGGGCCCAGCACTTGCCCTCCCGACCGGACCTGGACCTCCATCCCGGGGTGCGGGCGGCCGTCCGAGGTCCATGCCTTCTCCGGAGGGTCCCCCGGGAAGCAGGCGGTGACGAGCCCGTTCTCCGTCATCCCCCAGCCGGCGCCCAGGTGACACCGGAGGCGCCCGGTGAACTCCTCCGCCAGCGGCGCGGGAATCGGAGCTCCGGCCGAGATGAAGATCCGCAGCGTGCGCAGCGCCGCCTCGTCACCAGCCAGCGCCCGCAGCGTGTCGGCCACGAACGGCGTCGCCCCCATCGTGTAGGTGATCCCGGTGGCGGCCACCAGCTCGATGAAACGCGAGGGGTCCCACGCGTCCTGGTAGACCGCCGTGGCACCGCGGTGGAGCGGGAGGTGCACCCCGTAGGTGAAACCGGTCTGGTGGGCGAAGGTGGACGCCATGTGGAAGATGTCGTCGCCGCCCAGTCCTATCCCCGACAGCGTGGCCTCGGCCGCCGCGGCCAGTGTGTTGCTGGTGTGCAGCACCCCCTTCGGTTCGCCGGTGGTCCCGGAGGTGAAGATGAACTCGGTGACGTCGTCCGGCTGCGGGCGCAGCCAGTCGAGCGCCGGCCGGTGAGCCCAGGCCTCCCGTCCCGCCTGGAGCAGCTCCTGCCAGCCGTCGGGCTCGGCGCCGTCGCCGATTTCCAGGATCTGACGCGGGCCGGGCACCTCGGTACGCAGCGCGGTATAGAGGCCCGGGTGGTCGAAGTTCCGGAAGCGGCGGGGGATGAACGCGACCCTGGGCTCCGCCAGCTGCAGCATGACGCGCACCTCGCGCTCACGGAAGATCGGCGCGATGGGGTTGATGATCGCGCCGATCCGCTCGCAGGCGAGCCGCAGCACCACGAACTCGTTCCAGTTGGGAAGCTGTGCCGTCACCACGTCGCCGCCGCGGATTCCGAGCTGGAGCAGGCCGAGCGCGGCCTCGTCGGTGGTGGTCGCCAGCTGCTCGTACGTGAGGCTGCCACGGGCGTCGATGACCGCCGGCTTTTCCGGATGTGCCGCGACCGCGCGCACGAGGTGATCCTGCAGCAGCGTCCCCGGCCACTCCCCGAGACGCCGGTAGCGTTCGGTGTCGCTGGCATCGAAGCGCAGCTCGAAGCCGGGCATCCCGGTTACCTCAGACGGGCTCGCCGCGGGCTGGATGCCGCGCCAGAGGGGTCACCTCGTGCAGGGCGCGGGTGGTGTCGTCCGCCCGCTCCTGCTCGCTCTCGGCCGGTGACATGAACCACAGGTCGAGCACGCCAAGCCCCGCGCGCCGGTACTCGTCCAACCGGCCGGCCAGGTGGGAGTCGGTCTCGAAGAGCATCAGCGACTCCGCCATCTCTTCCGGCACCTCCAGGTTGGCCCCGGCCCGATCCCCCGCCGCCCAGCGCCGCTGCACCGCCCGGACCGCCTCGCCCCAGCCCTGCGTCTCGAGGAAGCGCGCGTAGAACGGGAGAATCGCGTAGCCGGTGATGAAGCGCCGGGCGAACGCCAGGTTCCGGGAGTGGTCGCGGCCGCAGAGCACGATCACCCGCGCCACGGAGTCGAGGTCGTGTCCGGTCCCGCGCACCAGGCCCGGCACCGCCGCCGCCGACGCCATGAAGAACACCACGCCGTCGGCGACCTCGCCGGCCAGGCGGAGCATCCGCTCGCCCAGCGCGGCCAGGTAGATCGGCGGCGGCACGGCCGGTGGCCGGAACAGGGTGAGCTTGCCCACCCGTTCGCCGCCCAGCAGGGCGCGGACCGTGAGGACCGTCTCGCGTACCCGCTGCAGCGGCTTCGCGAACGGGACCCCCATCCAGCCGGTGACGATGGTCTCGGTGGAGCCGCCGACACCGAGCACGAAGCGCCCCGGGGCAAGCTCGGCAAGACCCGCCGCGGACATCGCAAGCAGTCCCGGCGGACGTGTGAAGACCGGAACGATGGACGTGCCGAGGCGCATCGCGGGTGCCGCCGCCGCCGCCGCCGCGAGGGGCGTGAAGGCGTCGAACACGTTCCGCTCGTAGCTCCAGGCCTCTTCGATACCGAGGCCGGCGGCCTGCTGAAGCTGCTCTCGAATCCCGGTGCTGGACAGATGTTCGAACGGGATCGTGACTCCAAGGCGCATCCCCTGCGCAACATAACAGTCTTTGTCCCCGCGGCAAGCGCCTCCGGCGGCCCCATTCGGGGGTCCGGTGGCTACGATGGGCGCGATGGCCCAGACCTCCCAGGTTCCCGACGTCGCCACGTTCCGTGCCTTCTTCCGGGGGCCGTTCGAGGCCTCGGCTTGCCAGATCGAGGAGACCGACGGGATCCCAGCGGCCGCGCTGAAGGGCGCCGTCGACGCCGGCACCACGCGCCTCTCGGTGCCGCACGAGCACGGGGGCTTCGGGCTGAGCCTGACGGAGCTGCTGCCCTACCTGGAGGCGGCCGGTACCGGGCCGGCGGCGGGCCGCATGCTGACCCACCTCAACAACGGAATCTGGCGGCCGCTGGCGGAGTTCGGCACCCCGGCCCAGCAGCGCCTGATCGATCAGAGCGCGGCCGGAACGGTGGCGCTGGCGTTCGCGCTCACGGAGAAGACCGGGGGCACCGGCCGCGACCTCCACTCCCGTGCCGAGCGTGACGGCGAGGGGTGGCGGCTCTCGGGTGAGAAGCACCTGATCACGTTCGCCGACCGTGCCGACTGCTTCATGCTGTTCGCGCGCAGCGACGAGCGGGGTGCGGCCGACTCGTTCACCGCGTTCCTGGTGCCGCGGTGCACGCCCGGGTTCGAGATCGAGCTCGGGCAGCGCACGATGGGGACTTTGGGGTCCGGCCACGGCTGGCTGCGTTACGACGGCATGCGGCTCGCGGACGCCGACCGGCTGGGCCCGGTGGGCGAGGGGCTGACGGTCGCGTTCAGCTTCCTCGACTACAGCCGCATCTCGCTTTCCGGCTGCATGGTCGGGCTGGCTTCTCGGGCGCTGGAGGAGTCGATCGCGTACGCGAGGGAGCGGATCACGTTCGGCATGCCGATCGCCGCCCGCGAATCGGTGCAGGCGCACCTGGCGGACATGCAGGTCGACGTCGAGGCGGGCCGGGGTCTGGTCCGATCCGCGGCCGAGCGGTACGACCGGGGAGAACCGGTGACCGCGGCGGCGGCGGGCGCGAAGCTCTTCTGTCTCAACATGGTGGGCCGCGTCACCGATCACGCCCTGCGCGTGCACGGCGGGTACGGGTACACGCGTCAGGCACCCATCGAGCGCATCTACCGCGATGCCCGCGGGTTCTGGTTCGAGGAGGGAACGGCTGAGATCCAGCAGAAGGTCGTCGCCCGCGCCCTCCTGGCCGGCTGACCGGATGCGCTACGTCGAGGTGGAGCCGGGCCGGGTCTGGCTCTCCGAGGGGCCCCGGCCGGGTGCCCTCGAGCGCGGCCAGGTACGGGTGGGGGTGGCCGCCTGCGGGCTGTGCGCCTCCGACGCTCACATGGCACGGGGAATGCGGCTCCCGCGCGGCGTCTCCTACCCCGTCCGTCCGGGCCACGAGGTTGCGGGAACCGTCCTCGAGGTCGGCCCGGGCGCGCCGGCGCTGTCGCCCGGGGTCGAGGTGGTCCTCCATCCCCTGGACCCGTGCGGGCACTGCACCGCCTGCCTGGCCGGACGCGAGGAGCAGTGTGTCTCGGCGCGGGTGCTGGGCATCCACGATCCGGGCGGAATGGCGGAGGAGGTGCTGTGGCCGGCGCACCGGATGGTGGTCGCCACCGGCATTCCCTTGTGGCAGGCGGCACTCCTGCCGGACGCGGTGGCGACCGCTCACCACGCGGTGCGGATGGCGGAGCTGCCGGCAACGGGCAAGCTGTGCGTCATCGGGGCCGGCGGAGTGGGTTCGCACGCGCTGGAGCTCGCGATCGCGATCCACCCGCACCTTCGGGTGGCCGCGGTGGTGCGAAGCGAGGCCTCGGCGGACCGCCTGCGGGCGATGCGGATCCCGGTCGAGGTCGGGCTCGAGGGGTCCGCCGAACGGCTCCGCTCGCGATTCGGACGGTTCGACGCGGTGATCGACTTCAGCGGCGCACGCCAGGCGCCGGCGGAAGGCGTCCGGATGCTCGAGGTCGGCGGCCGGCTGGTGCTGGGCTCGATCGTGGACGAGCCGGTCGAGCTGGGCACCACCGTGACCGGGGTGGTGACTCGCTCGCTGCGCATCGCCGGGTGCTACGTGTCGACGCTGGAGGATCTGCGGGAGGTGACGGCACTGGCCCAGGCGGGGCGGATCGAGCTCGGGCCCGCCGTGTCGCATCGCATCCCGCTGTCCGACGCGCCGCACGCGTTCGCTCTGCTGGACGAGCGGCCGCCGGGCCTGCGCCGGATGGTCCTGGAGCCGTGACCCACCCGGGCGCGGGCGTGGGTGTGAGCGCCGTGAGGGGGGTGTGAACGCCAGAGTGTCCGCACTCCGCCCCTACGCGCGGGGCTTTAGCGTCGGACTGTGGACACTCTGGCCTCGGGCAGCGGCGGGGGTGGCGTGAGCATGGGGCCGTTCGAGGGGCGGGTGGCGCTGGTGACGGGGGCCGCGCGCGGGCAGGGGGCGGCGGCGGCGGCGCGGTTCGCGGACGGGGGCGCGGAGGTGATCCTGACCGACGTCCTGGACGAGCCGGGTGAAGCCACCGCGACCCGTCTCGCCGAGGGCGGGCACACCGCGCGCTACCGGCACCTCGACGTCGCGGAGGCCGCGCAGTGGGATGCCGTGGTGGGGGACCTGGACCGGCTCGACGTCCTCGTCAACAACGCGGGCGTGACGCGCGCCAAGGGCATCGCGCGCACCTCGGAGACGGAGTGGGAGTGGGTGACCGGCATCAACCAGCGCGGGGTATGGCTCGGTATGCGCGCCTGCTTGCCCCTGCTGGAGCGCTCGGACGCCGCGGCCATCGTCAACGTGTCGTCCATCTACGGCATGCTGGGCACCGCCTCCTCGACCGCCTACCACGCCTCCAAGGGTGCGGTGCGAGCGCTTTCGAAGCAGGCCGCGGTGGAGCTGGCCCCGAAGGGGATCCGCGTCAACTGCGTGCTTCCGGGCGTGATCGCCACCCCGATGCTGGCCGACATCAGGGAGGACTGGCTGGCCGGGTTGATGGCCCACACACCCCTCGGCCGGCCTGGCCGCGCCGAGGAGGTGGCGGCGGCGGTGGTCTTCCTCGCCTCGCCCGAGGCCTCCTACATCACCGGGGCCGAACTCACCGTCGACGGCGGCTACACCGCCGTCTGAGGGGCTGCGGACGGACCTCCGTGGCGCCAGAGTGCGGACACTCTGACCCTACCCCGCGCCCGATAGCGTCGGACTGTGGACACTCTGCCACTACCCCCGCCCGGGGGTGCGGACCGCTGCTGGGCCTGCTACTCGGCCTTGGCGCTCGCGGGCGGGGTCGGCTCCGGCACCTCCGACCGCTCCGTGATCCCGACCTGGACCAGGTGGATGCCGGCCGCGATGGCGCCGCCCAGAAGGGGGCCCACCACGTAGATCCAGAAATGGTCGAAGTTCCCGCCGGCGAAGAGCGCAGCACCCAGGGTGGCGCCGAAACCCACCGCCGGGTTGAACGCGCCCCCGGAGATGGGGCCGCCCGCGAAGGCACCGATCACGATTGAAAAGCCGATCGCGAGGCCGAAGTAGGAGTTGCCCGTGGTCGCCCGCGTCGCCGCCACGTTCAGCACCGTCAGGACCAGCAGACCGGTGAACACGGTCTCGACGGCGAGCGCCTGGATGATGGTCGCCGTAGGCGCAGGCGCGATGCCGGGGGTGTGGCCGCTGACCATGTAGCCGAAGATGAAGGCCAGTGCGGCTCCGATCAGCTGCACCACCCAGTAGGTGAGCAGCGTGACCACGTCGATCTTGCGACGCAGCCAGAGCCCGAACGAGACCGCGGGATTGTAGTGGCCGCCCGAGACATGGCCTCCCATGTAGACGACGACCATGAGCGCGGATCCGATGGCCAACGGCGCCAGCGGGCCGATCGGTTTGGAGAGCGCGATCACGCTCAGGAACGCAAAGGTCCCCACCAGTTCGGTGAGGAGCTTCGGTGTCAAGGCTCTGACGTCCACTACATTTCCCCCGGCACTGGGCCATCCCTCGGCATCCGGCATCGGCCGACCGTACTCACGAGGAGAGTAGCAGAGGCACGGTAGGACACGGAACCACCGCGACGATTCCTGTGAAACCGCCCGTCGGGACTGTCAGTCCGAGCTCAAGGAGGAGCGTCAGGAGACCGGGCTCAGGCAGCCTGGCCCACCTCGCGGGCCCGGGCAAAGACCTGGTCCAGCATCGGCACGGTCAGCTTGCCCGTGAACGTGTTCTGCTGACTCGGGTGGTAGCAGCCGAGCAGGATGTAGGGCCCGACCTCCGCCTCCGCGAGATGGCCGAATCGGGGACGGGGCCGGACCGGGTGCCCCAGTGCGGCCAGTGCTCGAACGGCGCCGTCCCAGCCGAACGCGCCCAGGCACACGAGGACGCGCACGCGCGGCAGCGCCTGCAGCTCACGTACCAGGTAGGGAAGGCAGGTGTCACGCTCCTCCGGCGTGGGCTTGTTCTGTGGCGGCGCGCAGCGAACGACGGCCCCGATGTAGGCGTCGTGCAGAAGAAGGCCGTCGCCGGGCGCGACCGAGGTCGGCCGGTTGGCAAGCCCCGCCCGCCAGAGAGCGGCGAAGAGCCACTCGCCCGAGCGGTCGCCGGTGAAGACGCGGCCTGTCCGGTTGCCGCCGTGGGCAGCCGGCGCCAGCCCACCACCAGCATCGCGTGCCTGCGGGTCGCCGAAACCGGGCACCGGTCGCGCCCAGTAGTGCTGGCCGGCGTACCGGGCGGGCGGGGTCACCGCGACCGCCTCCCGCCAGGCGACCAGGCGGGGGCAGCGCCGGCAGGCCACGATCTCCTCCTGGATCCGAGCCAGCGGTTCCGGGTTGGGGGCAGCCATCGCGATTCGGATGGTAGCTCCCGCCGCGCGCGGCGACTGCCGGAACCGTGCGAGCCGCCCCGCCTGGCACCTTTGGGCGCGGCACGCTCCGGTGGCGAGGGTCAGCCGACCGGCAGCGGCTCCCCCGGAACGTCGACCTGAAGCGCCGGGTCGGCCGCCGGGACCGCCGCCGCCGCCGCGCCCAGCTCCTTGCGGACCAGGTTGGCGCCCTGGGCCAGCGCCGCCGCCTTGTAGAGTGCGATCGGTCGCGGCACCCCCTGACGCCCGAAGCCACAGTCGGAGGAGAGGATCAAGTCGGAGGCGTCGATGTACTCGAGGGCCTTGCGGACGTCGGCCGCGACCTCGTCGGCGGTCTCCACCTGCAGCTGCCGGTGGCTGATGAAGCCGACCGCGATCTTCTTGGGCAGCCGGCCCTTGTAGGGGGCGAAGGCGGGGAGCAGGCGGTGGCTGCTCTCCTTCGACTCGATGGTCCAGACGTCGCCCTTGAGCCGGTTCAGATAGATGTCCATCGAGGCGTCGTACGAGATGTCGGGCGGGAAACAGTTCTGGGCGCCAGGGTTGCCCCAGCAGGTGTGAATCCAGAGCTCGGTGCCCTCCAGGCCCTCCACCGTGTGGTTGAAGAGGTCGACCAGGAAGTCGAGTGTCTCCTTGGAGGCGCCGAACGCGGCCTGGCTGTGGATTGACGGCTCCTCGATCTGGATCACCCTGCAGCCGGCGGCGGCCAGAGCCCGCAGCTCCTGGTTCAGGATGCCCGCCAGGTCCCACATCACCTGGTGCTTGTCGGAGTACGCGTCGGTCTGCAGCTTCAGCACCGAGGTGGAGATGTCGGCCGACACGGTGCCGAACTTGACCGGCTTGTGCGCGCGGGCCTGCGCGACTCGCCAGATCTTGGCGAACTCCAGGGGGACACGCGGTCCGATCTTGTCGAGCACCGCGTGGTACTTCCACCCGCCGACGATCTCGTTGAGCCAGGTGCCGACCGGGTAGGACCACTCGTCCGTGGTCTCGACGTCGTACTCGGAGACTCCCGCCAGCCGCTCGGTCGGGTAGGAGAACCAGGACCGTCCCGCCAGGTCGTGGTCGAGGTGGAAGTCGCCGTCGGTGACGATGTCGAGGCCCGCCAGCTCCTGGTCCGAGATGACGCAGCTGACGGCGTCGACGAACTGTTCGCGGTAGCCGAGGTCCGCCATCCCGGTCGAGAACGGACGTCCGAAGAGGTTCGCGTCGAACCATGACGGCCTGGGCCAGGAGCCGGTCACGGTCGTCGGGAGGAGCAGGTCCTTGGTGGCGGTGAGCATCCTTTCTTGGCTCCTGTGTCAGGGGCTCAGGCGGCGCCGCCCCGGCCCCGAATTCACTCTCGCGGCGGCTTCGGCCAACCCAGCGCAGCGTAGTATCGCGCGATTCCTGCACCGCGCGAGCAGTGGGATGTTGGTGCACCACTCGCCCTCTTGAGCGCCTCCGAGTGGGACGTTGGTGCACCACTCGCCCTTTCGCGACGGGGCCCCCCCGCCGGCGTCGGTCGAAATCCGCACCCGCCGATCGATGTCTGGGTATGGAGACGCTGAGGCCAGTCCCAGCCGGGGACGGAAATAAAAGGAGGCCGGCTCCGGTAGCAACGGCCGTGACGATCGAGTCCTCCGCCGAGCCCAAGACGCAGATCGACCGCGCGCTGCTCGCGGTCGGAGGCGTCGTGATCCTGGGCGCGATCATGTCGATCCTCGACACGACGGTCGTCAACGTCGCCATCAACAAGCTGGCGATCGACTTCAACGCCCCGCTTTCCTCCATCCAGTGGGTCGCGACCGGATACACGCTGGCGCTGGCCGCGGTGATCCCCCTCAGCGCCTGGGCCTCCGACCGCTTCGGAGCCAAGCGCGTCTACTGGGTCGCGATCATCCTCTTCATCCTCGGCTCGGCCGCCACCGGACTGGCCTGGAGCACCGGCTCCCTGATCACGTTCCGGGTTCTGCAGGGACTTGGAGGCGGGATGATCATGCCCGCCGGGATGACCATCCTGGCGCGCGCCGCGGGGCCGCGCCGTCTCGGCCGGATCATGAGCGTGATCGGGATCCCGATGCTGCTGGGGCCGATCCTGGGCCCGATTCTGGGCGGGTTCCTGGTCGACCAGGTCTCCTGGCGCTGGATCTTCTACATCAACGTTCCGATCGGCATCGTCGCGGTCATCCTGGCCGTGATCGTGCTGCCCCGCGAGCGGCCGGCCCAGGGCGAAGCGGCCCGGCTCGACGTCGTCGGCGCCCTGTTGCTCTCCCCAGGGCTGGCGGCCTTCGTCTACGGCCTCGCGCAGAGCACCTCGCACGGCGGGTTCTCGGACCCCCGGGCCTGGGTCCCGGCCGCCGTCGGGCTGCTGCTGATCGCGGGCTTCGCGGTGCACGCGCTGACCGACCCCAACCCGCTGCTCGACCTGCGGCTGTTCGGCAACCCCTCGTTGGGCGCGACCGCGCTGGTCATGGTGATCTTCCTGATCGGCGCGATGGGGGCCATGCTGCTGGTGCCGCTCTACTTCCAGCTCGTGCGCGGAGGCTCCGCGCTGCAGGCCGGGCTGCTGCTCGCGCCGCAGGGGGTCGGGGCCATGATCTCGATGCAGCTGGGTGGACGGCTCACCGACCGGATCGGCGCCAGCCGCGTGATCGCTCCCGGGCTGGTGCTGACGGTGGCCGGTCTCTTCCCCTTCGCGATGCTGACCGCGACCACGCCCTACCTGGTGCTGTGCCTCGGCCTGTTCGTGAGCGGGATCGGGTTCGGGCTGGTGATGATGCCCTCGATGACGGCGGTGATGACGTTCGTGGCTCCGGCCGCCATCTCGCGAGCCTCGACCGCGCTCAACATCATCCAGCAGGCCGCGATCTCGATCGGCACCGCCGTCTTCAGCATCGTGCTCACCCTGGCGCTGACCGCGGAGTTCGGCGGCAAGGTCGGAAGCGGCGGGGCGCTGGCGGCGGCACGCTCGATCCCGCCCGGGCTGCGGGCGGTGGTGGAGCCCCTGGTCGCGGCCGGCTTCGCCCACACCTTCGCCTGGGCGTTGGCGGTGATCGCGGTCGGCCTGGTCCCCGGGGGGTACCTCTTCCTGACCAGCTGGCGCGGGCGCGCCCGGACCGCCGAGGAACCGGCGGAGGAGATCGTCGCCTGAGGTCGATCCCCGGGGCGGGCGATCAGCCCTGGGCCGACTCCCGTCGACGCTGCCCGACAACTGACCGGTCCCACGGGAACGTGATCCAGGTGTGCGTGGAGGTCCAGACGTAGTCGGCGCGGACCACGGCGCCGGGCTTCGCGTAGAGGACGGCGCAGCGCACGTCCTCCACGTGTTCGCGGCAGAACTCCACCACCAGCTCCAGCGTCCGCCCGGTGTCGGCGATGTCGTCCACCACCAGCACGCGCGCCCCTTTGATCTCGACGGCGTTGAGCACCGGGGGCAGCATCACCGGCATCGCCAGCCGCTGGTTGACGCCGGTATAGAACTCGACGTTCATGGTGAACACGTTCTTGACACCGAGGAGGTAGGAGATCGCGCCCGCGGGCAGCAGGCCGCCCCGCGCCACCGCCAGCACGATGTCCGGCTCATAGCCGTCGGCGTGGACCATGGAGGCGAGCGAGTGGGTGGCCTCCCCGAAGCGCTCCCAGGTCAGGACCTCGGTCATCACCTCATCCATCAGCTCATCGACCCCCGGTTTCGCGCGAAAACGGCCCTATCCGGGCGCCCATAGTCCCGACCTCACGCGGAATCGGGGATCATGAGTGGTTGGCGGCACGATGCTCCGCCACCACCGCGTCGAAGATCCGCCGGTAGATCGCCCGCAGGAGCTCAGGGTCGAGGCCGGCGGTCGGGGCCACCGTTCCCAGCCGGGCCAGGATCCGCTGCTCGCGCGCCACGTCGAGCGGCGGCAGCCCGACCTCCGCTTTCAGCCGGCCCACCTCGCGCGTGACGCGGAACCGCTCCTCCAGCACCTGCACCAGGCGTTCGTCGATCTCGTCCAGCTGTTGTCTCAGGGTCGTCAGCCGGTCGCCAGGCCAGTCCGCCTCGTCGTCGGCGTCCCCTCCCACTGGAGCAGGCATGCGCCCCAGGTTAGCCCGGCGCCGAACCCGGCGAGCAGTACGTTCATGCCCGGCCGCAGGCGGCCGCTGCGAACCGCATGGTCGACCGCGATCGGAACCGTCGCCGTGGAGTTGTTCCCATACTCTTCGATGGTCACCACGACCCGGTCCATCGGCAGACCCATCCGCCCCGCCGCCGCCTCGATGATCCGGGCGTTGGCCTGGTGAGGGATCCAGAGGTCGATCTCGTCCGGGTGGAGTCCGGCTCGCTCGGCGACCTCGTAGGCCATGCGAACGAAGATGTCGGTCGCGAAGCGGAACACGTCGGGTCCCTTCATCGCGATCTTCGGCTCGTGGTCCTGAGCGGCGAACGGTCCCCTGAAGACGTCGCCGCAGGTGATGAAGTGGTAGCCGCTGCCATCGGCGCCCAGGCACCAGGAGCGGATGCCGGCCCCCCGGTCCGCGGGTCGTACGATCGCGGCTCCGGCCCCGTCGCCGAACAGAATGCAGGTGCCGCGGTCGGTCCAGTCGACGTACCGGGTCAGCGTCTCGGCACCGATCACGAGCACGGTGTCGGCCTGCTCGGTGGCGATCGCGCACTGCGCGTAGTGCAGGGCGTAGAGGAACCCGCTGCAGGCGGCCAGCAGGTCGACGGCCGGCGCACCGGCGACGCCCAGGCGCTCCTGGACGCGGCAGGCGGTGGAGGGGAAGGGCGCGTCCGGGGTCGAGGTGCTGAGGATCAGCAGATCGACGTCGGAGGCGGTCAGGCCGGCCTCTCGAAGGGCCGCCTCGGCCGCCTGGACGCCGAGTTCGTAGGTCGGCGTCCCGGGCTCGGCCACGTGGCGCCGCTGGATGCCGGTCCGCTGGCGGATCCAGGCATCGTCGGTGTCGACCATCTGCTCCAGTTGAGCGTTGGTCAGGACGCGGGGCGGGACGTAGGTACCGAGCGCGGCGATGGCCGCGGGCCGCCCCTGAACCCGATGGGAGCGCAGGCGGACCTGGTCCGAGCGCTGGCGGGGACGCTCCTTGAGCTCCACCGCCCAATCAAGCTCGAGCTTCGGCGGCGGCGTGCGCCTCCAGGAAGCCCCAGAGGTCGCCGACGTTCTTCATGCCCTCCAGCGTCTCTTCCGGCAGCTCGACGTCGTACCTGTCCTCGACGGCGCTGATCAGCTCGACGAGATCGAGCGAATCCGCCGCCAGATCACGCTGAAAGCTGACGTTCCTCTGGACCTGCTCCGGATCCACGCCGAGGATCTCGGCCGCCAGCTCCTGTAACTCGGTGAAGTCGAGAGTGTCCGTCATGATCCGCTCCTTTCGTTAGTTGAGGTCCATCCGCCGCAGGACGAGTGTCGAGTTGTGGCCGCCGAACCCGAACGAATTGGTGGCCGCGACCTCGACGTGCGCCGCGCGTGCCTGGTTGGGCACGTAGTCCAGATCGCACTCCGGGTCCGGGGTTTCGAGGTTGATGGTGGGTGGGATGACCCCGCGCTGGATGGTGAGCACGCAGGCCGCCGCCTCCATCGCCCCCGCCGCGCCCAGCAAATGCGCGTGGACCGACTTCGTCGAGCTGATCGGAAGCCGGCGCGCGTGGTCGCCGAAGACCGCTTTGATGCCCTTGGTCTCGGCGACGTCACCCACCTTGGTCGAGGTGCCGTGGGCGTTGAGGTAGTCCACCTCCTGCGGCTGGATACCCGCGCGGCGCAGTGCCTTGCGCATCGCCCGCATGTTGCCCTCGCCCTCCGGGTGGGGGGCGACGTAGTGATACATGTCGGAGCTCGCGCCGTACCCGATGAGCTCCGCGAGCGGCTCGGCGCCGCGGCGCAGGGCGAACTCCAGATCCTCCAGGACGAAGACGACCGCGCCCTCGCCCATCACGAACCCGTCACGGTCGGCGTCGAAGGGCCGGCACGCTCGGCTCGGCTCGTCGTTGCGGGTGGACGTGGCCTGGATCTGGCAGAAGGCCGCCATCACCAGGGGCGTGATGGTCGCCTCCGTCCCGCCCGCGATCATGGCCTCGGCGTCGCCGCGCCGGATGATCTCGGCAGCCTCGCCCAGCGCGTGGCCGCTGGAGGAGCAGGCGCTCGCGATCGAGTAGTTGGGACCGCCCGCACGCACCTGCATGGAGACGATCCCGGATGCCATGTCGCTGATCATCATCGGGACCGTGAAAGGGGACACCCGCCGCACCCCACGGTCGACGAGAACGCCGTGGTTGCGCTCGATCTCCTCCATGCCGCCGACGGCCGAGGCGATCACGACGCCCACGTCGTCCGGGTCTTGCTGGGCGGGGTCGAGGGCGGCCTGCTCCAACGCCTTGCGGGACGCGCCCAGCGCGAACTGAGCGAAGCGGGCCATGTGGCGCGCCGATTTCTTGTCCATGAAGTCCGTCGGGTCGAACCCGGTGACTTCGGCGGCGATCTTGGTCGAGTAGGACGCGGTGTCGAAACGGGTGATCTGTCCCACACCCGACACGCCCTCGATCAGGTTGGACCAGACGGTGTCGGTGTCGTGGCCGATGGGCGTCACGAAGCCCATGCCGGTCACTACCACACGCCGCTGCTGCGTTGCCATCGAGTGGTAAGCGTATCGACCCGGCGTCGAAATCTGGCTGGGTGTGCTGTGGTAAACACACCGTGCTGGCTTGGACACGGTGTCGGGTTGGAACTTGAAAGACCCGGTTTCGGCCTTACAGGAGATTGCGTAGATCGAGTGCGAAGAGGAGGCGCTGACGTTCGGCGGGGTTCGCCGGATCCCCTCCCAGCAGGCCTCCCAGCTGCTCCATGCGATAGAGGATGGTGTGCCGGTGCAAGCCCAGCTCGGCCGCTGCCTCCTTGATCGACCCGTGCTGCAGGACGGTTTCCAGAGTCACCAGGAGCACGCCCCGCGGGTCGTTGCGTAGGAGGTTGCCGAGCACCTGATCGACGTAGCGCTCGATCACGAACGGGTTCTGGGCCAGGAGGAGGTAGGGGGCGAGCTCGTCGTGATGGTGAAGCATGGCCTGGGGCCGCAGCTTGCGTCCGATGTCGACCGCCTGCTGGGCCTCCACGTACGACCGTGAGACGCCGTGAAGGCCGGGATAGAACCCGCCCACGCCGGCGGCGGGACGGCCGCCAACCCGTCGCACCGACTCCAGGACCGCTCTGATCTCGGCGTCCGGCACCACCTGGTCGGCGGGCAGGAGCACGGCCAGCGTCTGCACGTCGCTGGCCTCCGCGAGGGCGCGTGGCGGGAGCGTCAGGCCCCGCGCCACCTCGGCGGCGGGCCGTTCGAGCTTCACCACCAGCGCCACGTAGGAGGCGGCCAGCGGCTGGTTGAGGGCGAGCGCTTGTTTGCGCACCTCGAGGTCGGAGTCGAAGGTCTCGGAGATGAGCGCGTGGAAGAGGCGGCTGCGCGCCCGCAGCCCCCGCATCGAATGCTGCTCGCGGGCACGGATGTAGGTCTTGGTGATCTGGTAGGTGATCTCGTCGAGGGCGGTGAAGACGTACGTCGCCATCGTCATCACCGCGTCGGGCGTGGCCCGGGGGTTGCCTCGCCAGGCGTCGATGATCGCGTCCCAGGCAACCCGGGTGGCGATCCGGTACGCGTTGAGGACGGGTTCCACCGACTGCGCCGAGCGCGCCTGCAGGATGCCGAGCTGCGCCACCTCCCGGATCTCACGCGGACCCCCCAGACGGCCCTCGCGCGCCGACTGCAGAAAGAGCCCGATGCCGGCGTCGCAGGTTCGCAGGATGGCGTCCACCCTGGGCTGCGCGCCGGCCTCCTCGTCCCAGGGCACGAGGCTCGCCACCGCGCGCGCCATGTGCCGGGCCAAGCGCGGGCGCCGGCCTTCGACTTCGGCCACCAGGGCCGGATCGAGCGCTTTCCGCCGCCGGGCGAGGGGAGGCGCGGCCACCGCCGGAGTCTAAGACCGTGCGGCACGTGCGGCGAGTGACATCGCGGCGGTGACCACCGCCGCGGTCTCCCGGCGGGGGCCGCCGCCCGCTGACGGCGCGGATCAGACCGCCCGCAGGCCCAGCTCACGGCTGACCAGCGCCGCGACCCGGGCCGGCTGCTCCAGGTGGGCTGAGTGGCCGGCGCCGGGGACGATGCCGAGGCGCGAACCTGGGAGCACCGACCGCAGCCGGGTGGCGTGCTCGATGTACGCCTCGTCGCGCTCGCCCGCCAGCAGCAGCGCGGGTGCTGTGATCCGCGGCACGCGGTCCCAGAACGGCGGCTCCGCGGCGCCTCCCATGCCGCGGAGCGAGGCGGTGAGCCCAGAGACCCGGTTCGCGCGCCGGGCGCGGTCGTACGCGGCGACACGCTCCGGCCCCCGGGCGTGCAGCCCGGCGAACATCGGGAGGCCGGCCCAGTAGGAGGCGAACCACCCCACGCCGTCGGCCTCGATCCGCTGCGCGAGCGCCTCGTCCGACTCCAGGCGCCTCCGGCGGGTTTCGCCCTCGAAACCGGCGTGGGCGCCGATCGTGATCAGATGCGTCACCCGATCGGGAAGCTCCGTCGCGGCGAAGAGCGCCAGGCGGCCTCCCAGCGAATAGCCGACGAGGGCCGAACGCTCGATCCCGAGCGCGTCCCAGGTCCTGGCCAGCGCTGCCGTCGCGTCGGGCAGCGTGGCCCCCACGTCAGGCGAATCGCCGTGTCCTGGAAGGTCGACCCCGACCAGCCGCCGCCCGCCGGGAAGGAACGACCACAGCTCCTCCCAGGACGCGCCGCGCTGCGTGAACCCGTGCAAGAACGTCACCGCGGGGCCCGCACCGCGTTCACTTGATGCGAGCATGCCCGATCCGAACCTTACCCATTCGTTCGCGGCCACCTTCGTCGACGAGCTGGCGCGCGCCGGATTGGAGACGGTATGCCTGGCGCCGGGGTCCCGGTCGACGCCGCTTGCCGTCGCGTTCGCCCGGCACCCGGAGATCCGGCACCTGGTCCACCTGGACGAGCGCTCGGCGTCGTTCTTCGCCCTCGGCCGGGCCCGCGCCACCGGCCGGCCGGTAGCGCTGCTCTGCACCTCGGGGACGGCGGCGGCGGAGTTCCACCCGGCGGTGATCGAGGCCGACCTGGCCCGCGTCCCCCTGCTGGTGCTCACCGCCGACCGGCCGCCCGAGCTGCAGGGCGTGGGGGCCAACCAGGTGATCGACCAGGTCGGGCTCTACGGGAGCGCCGTTCGTGCCTTCCTCGATCCGGGTCCCCCCGAAGAGCTGGCAGACGGCGGCCGGGCCTGGCGGAGGCTCGCGGGGCGGGCGCTGGTCGCCACCCAGGGTCCGTCACCGGGCCCCGTGCACGTGAATCTGGCCTTCCGCGAACCGCTGCTTCCCCCGCCCGGCGAGCGGGTCGAGGCGCTGGCCGCTCGACGCCCGCCGGTGGTGGTGGCGCGGCCCCGCGAGGTGCCCCGGGACGCCGACCTGGAGCGGCTGGCCGGCCGCGTGGCGATCGCGCAGAGGCCGCTGATCGTGGCCGGGGAGGTCACCGCGGATGAGCTCGAAGCCGCCGCCGGGGCTCTCGGCGACGCGGTCGACGCGCTCGCCCGGGCAAGCGGCGCGCCGGTCATCGCGGAACCCAGCTCGGGCCTCCGCCGGCGCGGCGGCGTCCACCTGGTTCCCGGCGCCGACGCCCTGCTGCGAGCCGGTTTCGGTGTCGCCCACGTCCCTGACCTGGTGGTGCGGATCGGCGCGGCGCCGACGTCCAAGGAGCTGAACGCCGTGCTCGCGCGCTCCGGCGCCTTCCAGGTTGTCCTGGACCCCGGCCAGGGCTGGCGAGACCCGGACTTGGCGGCGGCCGAGTTCTGGCGCACGGACCCGACCACCACGCTGGCGGCGCTCGCCGACCGCTGCACGCATGCCGCCGATCCCCGCTGGACGGCGGCCTGGCTGCGTGCCGACCGCTGCGCGCAGGAGACGCTCGACCGGCTGCTCGATGAGACCGCGCTGCACGAGGGCCACGTGGTCCGGGCGCTGGCGGCGGCTTTGAGCGCTCCCGGTGGCGCCCGCCTCCCCGTGTTTGTCGGATCCAGCCTGCCGATTCGCGACGTCGACACGTTCTGGCCTGCCGCCGACGGGATTCGCCTCCTCGGCAACCGCGGTGCGAGCGGGATCGACGGGCTGGTTTCGTCCGGCCTCGGCGTCGCCGACGCCGCCGGTGGGCGAGCGGTGCTGCTGCTGGGCGACTTGAGCCTGTATCACGACATGAACGGGCTCTGGGCGATTCGCCGCCACGGACTGCGGCCGCTGCTGGTGGTGCTCGACAACAACGGCGGAGGAATCTTCGAGACCCTTCCCCAGGCGCGCCACGAGGACGTCTTCGAGGAGCTGTTCGGTACGCCGCTCGACCTCCGGCTGGAAGACGTGGCGACGCTCTACGGCATCGCGGTGCGGGTGGTCGAGCAGCCCGACCAGGTGGCACCCGAGCTGGATGCCGCGTTGGCCCGGGACGAGCCGCTGATGCTCATCGCGCGCTTCCCCCGCCGGCGCAGCGCCGCGCTCCACGAGGAGCTCTGGCGCGCCGTCGCGGCCGCCATCTGAAGGGCAGCCATCTGAAGGGCGATTGGTGCACCAACGACCCCCTCCGGTCACCCAAAGAGGGGACCCAAAGAGGGCGATTGGTGCAACAACGGGCCCTGGTACGAGCTGATGGCAGGGGATGCGGGCGTCCCCGGTGTTGGATCGCCTGGCCCTTCCGTAGGATTCGCTGGTATCCACGGTGGGCGGAGGTGTCAGGAGAGGTGCCGCGGTGCCCAAGTACATGGTCTTGTATCGCTCGACGGTCCCCGCGACGGAACAGATGGGTTCGGACCCGAACGCTGCGCAGGCGGGGATGGCGCTGTGGATGGAGTGGTTTGGCCGGGTCGGCGGCGCCTTGAGCGACCCAGGGTCACCGCTCGCGAATGTCGCCACGCTGAGCGGTTCGGGGGCGACTGATCAGATCGGAGGCCCGTACATCGTCGGGTACTCCATCCTGGAGGCAGCATCGGGCGACGCTGCCACGCTGTTGGTCGAGGGCCATCCCCACTTCCACGCGCCCGGCGCGTCGATCGAGCTGCTCGAGTTCCTCCCAACCCCCGGCGCGTAACCGGTACGCGCGTCGCCGAGTCACCCGATGGTGCACCAACGGGGCCTAGACGGCGGCCTAGACGGCCCAGGGGTCAGTCGACCAGGGCGTCGAGCAGGGGACGCAGCTTGAGCTCGGTCTCGCGCAGCTCTTGGGCGGGGTCCGAGTCGGGCATCATGCCGTTGCCGGCGAAGAGCCGGGCGGCGTCCTCCCACAGCAGCCCGCAGCGAATCGCGATCGCCAGCTCGCCGTCGCCGGCCGCGTCCACCCAGCCGACCGCGCCCGCGTACCAGCCGCGCTCCATCTGCTCGAGCTCCCGCGCCAGCGCCAGGGCCGCGGCCACCGGGAAGCCGCCGACCGCGGGCGTCGGGTGCAGCGCCGCGCCCAGGGCGAGGACCGACGGCGGCGGGTCGGCGAGATCGGCCGACACCCGGGTGGCCAGGTGCTGCAGGTTCGGGAGCCGCAGGATCTCGGGGCGGCCGGCGTCGACGGTCTGCGAGAGCCCGCGGAGCCGCTCGATCACGAAGTCGGCGGTGACGCGGTGCTCGCGGGTGTCCTTCCCGCTCGCCAGCAGGGCCTGTGCCAGCCTCTCGTCTTCGGCGGCATCGCGACCCCGCGCCGTGGTCCCCGCCAGCGGCAGGCTCTCCGCCAGGGAGCCGGCCCGCCGCGCGAGGAGCTCCGGCGAGGCGCCCACGAACGTCGACCCGTCGGCTCCCGTGAGCAGCCAGGTGTAGCAGGCCGGATAGGCGCGCCGCAGAGCCCGGGCCACCTTGGCGCCCGCCAGCACGCCTTCGCCGCGCGCCAGAACCTCGCGTGCCAGCACCACCTTGTCGGCCTGACCCGAACGCAGCCGCTCGCTCGCCGCCGCGACCGCCGCCATCCACTCGTCGGGGGGTCGCGACGGCTGAAGCCCCAGCCGCCGCGCCGCCGGCCCCTTGGCGAGCGGCGCGGCCTGGAGGAGGCGCTGATCGCCCCAGACCTCGGTGCGGCCGTCGAGCTGCAGGACGCTCACCTCGGGAACACGGAGCAGCAGACCGCCAAAGCCCTCCCAAGGGGCCCGGGCGGGCTCTGCCGGCCGGTGCGCGAACCCGCCGATCGCGACCGGACCGCTGCCCGCCTCCTCACCCCGCGGGCCCAGCGCCGGCGCCAGCCGGCGCCAGAGCCGGTCTGCCGCCGCGACCGGATCGGCGTCCGGCTCCACGTCCAGCCTGCGGCCCGCGGCATCCTCGAGTGCGGCGCCCTCGGCGGTGGCCACGATCTCGAAGGCGGTGCCGATCCCGACCAGTGAGCGCGCGCCGGGGTCGGTGCGGGTGAACAGCGCGACGGACTGACCCGCGTCCGAGGCGGCCGCCGCAAGCTCGACCAGGTCCACCTCGGGCCGAGTATCGCACATCGTCTGAGCGGGCACTCTCAGAGTATCCGCACAGCGAGACGCGCTCAGAGGTCCGGCAGGTTCTCCACGATGGCCTCTTGCGTGGTCCGGGAGATCACCACCACCGCCGGTTCCGTGCCCTCGACGTTGGACTCCACGTGGTGGGCGAACGGCGGGACGTACACGAAGTCGCCGGGCTTGGTCCTGACCTCGCGCCTCTCCGCGCCGTCGCGATAGAGGAAGGTCGGGTGCCCGCTGACCACGTAGATCCCGGTCTCGGAAACCCCGTGGTGGTGTGGCCCGGAGGAGACGCCGGCAGGGACGGTGGTCAAGCCCATCCAGATCCCGCGTGACCCCGCCAGCTCTCCGGAGATCCCCGCGCACCGCTGCATGCCGGTGGTCTGGGCGGTGTGGTAGGAGCAGTCCTCCGCCGGCACGTGCACCAGGGGCTTGGGCGACTGGGTTCCGGCCGTCTCTGTCAAAGCCATCCCTTCTCCTCCGCGATGCGCGCCGCCTCGGTGCGGTTGCGCGCGTCCACCTTCTGAATCGCCGACGACAGATGGTTGCGCACCGTCCCTTCGCTCAGGAAGAGCCGTGATGCGATCTGAGCCACGCTCGCGCCGTCCACCGACGCGCGCAGCACGTCCTCCTCCCGCGGTGAAAGCGGGCTCTCGCCCTCGCTGAGCGCCTGCGCGGCGAGCGCCGGGTCGACGACGCGCTCGCCGGCCACCGTGCGCCGGATGGCGATCGCCAATTCCTGGGCGGGGGCGTCCTTGAGCAGGAAGCCGCTGGCTCCCGCCGCCATCGCCCGGCGCAGGAACCCCGGCCGCCCGAAGGTGGTCAGGATCAGCACCCGCGTGGCCGGGAGCGCACGGCGCAAGGTCCCCGCCGCCGCGATCCCGTCGATCCCCGGCATCTCGATGTCGAGCAGGGCGACGTCAGGGGACGTCTCCTGCGCCGTCTGGAGCACCTGGTCACCCCGGTCCACCTGGGCCACGACCTCGATGTCGTCCTCCAGCGAGAGGAGCGCTGCCAGGGCGCCACGCACCATGTCCTGGTCTTCCGCGAGCAGGATCCGGATCACGCGAGTGCGGCGGGCGCGGGCGCCGCCTCGAGGGCCAGCGGGAGCCAGGCGCTGAGGGTGAACCCGTCGACCCCCCCGGGACCGTAGGTAAGGTCGCCCCCGAGCGCGCGAAGGCGCTCCCGGAGTCCTCGCAGCCCGTTGCCGCTGCCGGCACCGTCGGGCGCCGCCGGCACGCCGTCGTTCGTCACCCGGAGCCGCACCCCCTGGTCCTCCCGAGCGAAATCGAACCTCACGCGTCGCGCCCGGGCGTGCCGGATCACGTTCGTGGTCGCCTCGCGCACGGTCCAGGCGAGCGCGGCGTCGAGGGGACCCGGAAGCGTTCCCGGGCCGCCTGCGACGAGCACCTGGACCCCGGTCTCGCGAAGCGTCTCGGTCGCACCGTCCAGCTCCTGTGAGAGGCTGGGTTGGCGGTAGCCCGCGACCGCGTCACGCACCTCACGCAGCGCCTCCCGCGCCACCCGCTCGATATCCCCGACCTCCTGCGCGGTGCGTTCGGGGGAGCGCACCGCCATCCGGTGCGCCAGCTCCGCCTTCAGCACGATCACCGAGAGCGAGTGCCCCAGCAGGTCGTGGAGGTCTCGCGAGAAGCGGAGACGCTCCTCGGCGACGGCAAGCCGGGCGATCTCCTCGCGTGCCGCACGCAGCCGGTCGTTCTGGATGTGCAGCGCGACGTAGGCGAGCACGCCGGCGCCGCTGGACAGGACCAGCATGGCTTCCAGCACGTCGCTCCACAGGTCGAGCCGGGAGAGCACGCCGATCACGAGTGCGAGGCCGGCCACCGCCACCAGCGCCGCCACGGCAAGCCGGAAGTGAGGTGCGGCTGCCAGCGCGACCGCGGCGCCCGCGTAGACCAGCGTGTAGCCGAGGCCGTAGCGGCTTCCGACGCAGGCGGCGGCGAGCGCCACCAGCAGCACGAACCCGGCCGCGTAGGGGACCTTCGACCCCAGCCGTCCGGTGGCGCACAGGACCCAGAACGTGACGTAGCAGACGGCGAAGAAGACCAGCAGCGCCGTCAGCCCGAGCTGGGCCGCGACCGCGAGCGGACTGGTCCAGATCGCGAACAGCGGGATGACCAGGTAGGCCAGCCAGATGGTGGACCAGAAGACGGGCCACACCGTGTCGTGCTGGAAGGTCGGCCAGCCGGCAAGACGGCGCACGATCCCCATGCCGGCGATCGTACCGCCCGCTTCAGGAGGCGGGAAGTGACGGGTGACGGGTTCTGCGGGTGACGCCTGTCATGTGCAATTGCTGATCGGCGTGACTTCTGCCGCGGTGCGGGTCTGGCCCAGCATGATGGACATGAACGAACTCGCCGCCGAACTCCGCGGCGCGACCAAGAGCTACGGCTCGGTGGAGGCGTTGCGCGGGGTGGATATCGCCGTCCCTCAGGGCCAGGCGATCGCCATGCTGGGTCCCAACGGCGCCGGGAAGACGACCGCTATCAACCTCATGCTCGGGCTGCGCAAGCCGACGGGGGGCGAGGCCCTGCTCTTCGGGATGAACCCCGGCGAGCGCCGTGCCCGCAGCCGCGCCGGAGTCATGTTGCAGGAGTCGGGCGTCAACGACGTGATGCATGTCGACGAGGTCGTCGACCAGTTCCGCGCCTACTACCCAAACCCGCTGCCCCGTGGGCGGGCGATCGCGATCGCGGGGCTGGAGGAGAAGACCCACAAGCCGATCCGCACGCTGTCGGGCGGCCAGAAGCAGCGTTTCTACTACGCGCTCGCGATCTGCGGCGATCCCGACGTGCTGTTCCTCGACGAGCCGACCGTCGGCATGGACGTGGAGTCGCGCCGCGCGTTTTTGGAGGGGATCCGGGAGTTCGCCGCCTCCGGGCGGACGATTGTTCTGACCACCCACTACCTGGAGGAGGCGGACCAGCTGGCCGAGCGCATCGTGGTGATCGATCGCGGCAAGGTGATCGCGGACGGCACCCCGGGAGAGATCAAGTCCCGGGTCGGCGGGCGGCGGATCACCTTCGATACCGCCCACCACCTGACCGAAGCCGACTTCGAGGGCCTGCCCGTGCGCAGCCTGGATCTACGCGGACAGCGAGCCTGGATGCTGAGCGACGAGCCGGAGACGGTGCTCGCGGCCCTCTTCGCGCGCGATATCGAGATGCGGAACCTGGAGGTCGTGGGCGCGGACCTGGAGGAGGCCTTCCTGAGCCTCACCGGCCGCGACCGCCGGCCGGATGCCGAGGAGGAGGTCGCGTGATGTCCGTTCAGACACAGGAGCTGCGCAGCACCCGCCGGCTCGAGGTGGCCCCGGTCTGGTCCGTCGCGCTGGCCCAGATCAAGTCGGTCCTCATCGGCTACCGGCGCAATCCCTTTTTCGTGATCTTCTCGGCGGTCCTCCCGATCTTCTTCTACGCGATCTTCGGCCTTACCTACGGCAGCGAGCGCATCAACTCCGGCTACACGTACAACGCGCTGATCATGGGTCACATGGCGGCCTACGCGGTCGCCAACCTGGTCGTGCTCAACATCGGCATCGGCATCGCCAACCGCCGCGCGCAGAAGCTGGACCTGCTCCAGCGCGCGACCCCGCTGCCGCCCTGGATCGCGCTCACGGCAGATGCCCTGGCGGGCATGATGATCGCGGCGATTTCCGTGATCGTCCTGTTCGCCTTCGCCGCCACCGTCGGGGGCACGAGGCTGGAGCCCCTCACCTATCTCAACCTGCTGTGGCGAGTCCTGCTCGGCGCCATCCCGATGCTGGGGCTTGGTCTTTCGATCGGTTATGGCTTCAGCGGCAACGTGGCGCCCGCGGTGGCCAACCTGATCTACCTGCCGATGTCGTTCCTCTCCGGGATCTTCATCCCGCTGAGCATCTTTCCCCGCTTCATCCAGAACGTCGCGCCCGTCTTCCCCGTCTATCACTACGCGCAGCTGGTCGACGACACGCTGGGCGCGGCCAAGCAGAGCATGTGGGTCAGCCTGTTCTGGCTCGGCGTGTGGGGCGTCGTGCTGATGGGCCTCGGAATCTGGCTCTACCGGATCGATCAGCGCCGCAAGTTCAGCTGACGCTCAGACCTCAACCCCCGCCCGCTTAAGGACGTTTGTATACAAACCGACCCCCAGGCCGCTCGGGATAGGTGCTCCTGTATACAAACGTCCCGGCGGGGTGGGGGCTCAGCTGAGCGCGACCTCGAATGCCTCCCGGTACCGCTCTTCGAACTCCCGGCGCGTGTAGTGGTGCGTCGTGGCCCCGGGCCGCTCGACCACGTAGGCGCCGGCCAGCGCGGCGATGCGCCCCGCCTCTTCCAGGCTGCGCCCGGTGAGCAGTCCGTGTACCAGGCCGCCTCGGAACGCGTCGCCCGCACCCACCGGGTCCTCTTCGAGGGTGATGGGCGCCGCCGGTACGTGCACCGTCCGCTCGCGGGTGGCGATCTCCGCCCCGTCTTTGCCGAGCGTGGTGACCACGATCTCGGCCAGCTCCAGCAGGCCCTCGACGTCGTGTTCCGTCCGCTGCTGGATGAGCCCCATCTCGTAGTCGTTACCGATCAGGATCCAGGCGCCGCGTGCGCTGTCGATCAGGGTCGGGGCGTCGAGGTGGGGCAGCTGGTGCGAGGGGTCGTACACCCACGGCACCCCCGCCTCCTTGCACTCGCCGACCAGCTGCTGCATGGCGTCCGGCGCGTTGGGCCCGATGATCACCGCCGCCGGGTCGGGCACCGTGTCCCCGAGGTGGAGCTCGGCGGCCCGGATCATGGCGCCGCCGTAGTAGCCGGTGAGCTGGTTGGCGTCCAGGTCGACGGTCGTGAACCCCGTCGCCGAGAGCTCGTCCGGGAGCAGGCGCAGGCCCCGGCAGTCGATCCCCAGGCCTTCCAGCCAGGTGCGATAGGCGGCCGCGTCCTCCCCCGCGGTGGCCAGGATGGCAGCCGGCTGGCCGAGCAGCGCCATCGTGTAGGCGTAGTTCGCCGCCACGCCGCCGTGCCGCTTCTCCATGCGGTCGACCAGGAACGAGAGGTTCAGGGTGTCCGCCTTGCCGGCCAGGAAGTGGTCGGCGAAGTGGCCCTGGAAGCGGATGATGTAGTCGAACGCGATCGAGCCGGTGGAGACCACCGCGTGGGGTGGGGCTGTAGGAGAGGCGGTCATTGCCCCGCCACGCTAGCAAAAAGCACCGGAGCCGCACCCGGGAGCACCCCGGCGGTGACGGTCCGGTCAGGCGGGGCAGCCGGCGAGATGCAGGAAGCAGCGCGTGAACGGCCCGTCGAGCACCAGGTGGATGGCGCCCAGCACGGCCAACGCCAGCATGGTGCCGACGTGCGCGGCGATCAGCCAGCCGTGATACCGGCCGCGGCGCCGGCGGAGCTGGAGGCCCAGGGCGACCTGCCCGAACGCGGTGAACAGGCCCAGGGTCGCGACCGCGAGTCCCACCAGGTAAGGACTGCCGCCGGCGAGTGAAGACACCGCGAGCACCGCGTGGAGCAGGGAGAGCGCGGCGATGCCGAATCCGATCGAGAAGTGGGTCCGCATGCGGGCCAGGAAGGCGTCCGCATCGGGGCTGCGCCAGCGATACCAGAACGGGAGCACGACGGTGACGCAGAAGAGCAGCGTGACCGCCCATCCCGAGAGCTCGGTTACCTCCTGCATCGCGCCCCAACGATGCCAGCCGCCCCGGCTGAGAGTCGCCGGCAAACGGAACCCGTCGTTACGCCGCGTCCGCTACGCGCGGCCGGCCAGGCGGGCGACCAGCGCCTGCGCGTAGGGCCCGTACGCGTCGATGTGAGCCACCCGGCGCTTGCGCTCGGGCTGGATCGCGAGCAGCGGCACGCTCTCTCGAAGCGCCCACTCCTCCAGCACCGGCCGCAGCCCGATGACGTGCAGGAACGGCCTCCGCATGACCCGGCCGCCTTCGGAACGCAGGCCGTCGTACCGGTCCAGGTTGCGGTGCACCGCGATGCCGCCGGCCTCCGCCCAGGCGATCGCTTCCTTGATCTGACGCCGCTCGAAGTAGCGCTCCTCCCCGCGGGTCGCCTTGCCTGGCTGCCCGCTCACCGCCGGTCGGGACAGATGGGCCGGTAGGCGCACAGCGAGCAGGGGCGGTTTCGGTGCTCGGGTCCGAGCCGGAAATCGCCGCTCGCGATCTGCCCGGCCGCCGCCAGCGCCCGGCTCTCGGCCCCGGCCGGATCAGGGAGCACCGGGATCTGCCGTCCCTGGCGCAGGTCGTAGAGCACCAGGTCGACGTCGCGCCGGCCAGGCAGGAGCCCACGCACGGCGGCCAGCCCGTAGAGTCGCAGCTGCTCCTCGTACGCCGCCTGGAGCCGCGGATCCAGGCGTGCGTTCGTCTTGTAGTCGATCAAGACGGTACGTCCGCCTTCCTCGCAGATCCGGTCGACGATGCCGGCCAGCCGTACCCCGGGCCCGCCGTCCCGGGATTCGAGCAGGAGATTGAACTCGACCTCCACGCCCAGCGTCGGCGCGCCGGCCAGCGGATCGGTCGCATACCGCTCGAGCATCTCGCGACCCCCGTCAGGGCCCGTGTAGTGGTCGAGCGGAGAGCCACCGAGGTAGTGGGCGGCGGCCAGCGCCTCGTGCACGGCCGACCCCAGGTGGGCGGCGCCGGACGCTGCCTGGCCGCCCTGCCAGCGCAGCTCGTCGGGCGGCTCGGGCAGACGCCACACCTCCGCGTACCGGTACCGCACCGGGCACAGCTCCAGAGTGTGGAGCTGGGAGAAGGTGAGGCGGACGGGGCCCGGGCGCCCAGCCGTGGCGGCCCGCGCGGCGACGGTGTCGGCGCTCAGAGCCCGCAGCCGCTCCACCCGCTCCACGAGGCGCGGAACCAGGTCGGGAGCGACGCTCGCCGGAGGTGGTGGAACGGCAGGCGTCGACCCCGGCAGGTCCAGCTGCTCCGCGGTCACCACCCGTGCCGCCTCCGGGTTCACGACGGCCCACTGCAGCAGCTCGGCGAAATGGTCGTCGATCTGCACGTCGACGTCCTCCGGCCCAAGCTCTTCGCGGGTGGCGGAAACCGTCAGCTCGTCGCGTGCCCGGGTCAGCGCGACGTAGACGACGCGGCGCCGCTCCCCCAGCTGCTGGGCCCGGCTGTCGGCGTTCGGGGTGTGCTCGTCATAGCGGGCGGTGACCTTGCCGTGCCACCACTTCATGACAAAGCCGTAGGTCTCGGGGTCGAAGAAGAAGTTCTCGCCGCTCTCGCGGGCGTACGGGCGCTCCAGGTGGGCGAGGAAGACGCTCTCGAACTCGAGCCCCTTGGCGGCGTGGACGGTAAGCAGGTGGACGGCGTCGGCTGCCTCCTCTCCCGCCTCCGCGACGGGCACCGTGGCCTCCATCACCGCCTGCATCCGGGCGACGAAATCGCTCACCCCGGCGAGCGTCTGCTGGCTCTCGAACCGGCTCGCCATGGCGACGACCTTGTGCAGGTTGCGAAGCGCCCGCGGCCCTTCGCGCCGGGAGCGAAGCGTCGCGTGACGAAGGTAGCCGGTCCGATCCAGCACCTCCTGCAGCAGCTCCGCGATCGAGAGTGTGTCCGCTCGCTCGCTGAGGTCGTCTGCCGCCTTCAGCGTCTCTTCCACCCGGCGGGCCTGGTCGGCCGAGAGCTCGGGCCAGCCCTCGCCGCGCGCACGCTCGACACAGTCGCGCAGCCGGACGCCGGACTCGCGGTAGAGCGAGATCCCGTCGTCCTGCAGGACCAGCCGGCGATGCGCGAGCCGGTACAGGACACGGTCCCCGAGGCGGACCAGCGGACCCTGCAGCACACGGACCAGTGCGCCGTCGTCCATCGGGTCGGAGACCAGGCGCAGCAGCGCCAGCATGTCCTTCACCTCTTCCCGGTCGAAGAAGCCCGACCCGGCCGAGGTGACGTAGGGAACGCCCTGCAGGCGGAGCTGCTCCTCGAAATCGGCGGGCAGCCGTCGCACGCTGGTCGCCAGGATCGCGATCGAGCCGGGCCGGCGTCCGGCCGCGACCTGCTGCCTGACCTGACGGACGATCCACTCGGCTTCGGTGCGGGCGTCGGGGGCCATCAGAAGCGAGACGCAGCGCCCGCCGGCGCCGCGCTCGGCGACCAGCGACGGCTCGCGCTCGAAGAGCGGATCGCGGCGGATGAAGTCGGTGGCGACGTCCAGGACCTCCTGCCGGGAACGCCAGTTCCTGACCAGCGGCAGGCGCTCGCCCGGGAAGCCGCGCTGGATGTTGGCGATGTCGGCGTCGCGCCAGCCGTAGATCGACTGCTTCTCGTCGCCGACCGCGGTCACATTGCCGAACCCGGGCGCTGCGAGCCGGCGGATCAGCTCCAGCTGCAGGCGGTTGGTGTCCTGGAACTCGTCCACCAGGATGTGTGCGAAGCGCCGGTGGCAGGAGTCCGCGAACCCGGGGAACTGCTCGAGTGCGTCCGTGACGCGCAGCAGGAGATCGTCGAAGTCGAGGCGCCCGACTTGCTCCAGCCGTTCCTCGTAGGCCGAGTAGACCGCATGGAGCACCTGGATCGACTCCAGCTCGGCGCGAGCTTCCTCGTGGTTGGCGCGCTCGCCCCAGGCCTCCTGGTGGCGCGCCCGCGCGCGCGTCAGGAAGGCGCCGGGACCCACACCGCGGCCCTTCAGGCGGAGCGCGAACGTCGGCCCTCTCCGGAGGAGGGCCTCGATGTCATCCGGCTGCAGCGCGTGCAGGTCTTCCGGGAGGCGGCCGGCGGCGCCGCTCTGGAGGTCGGCGACCAGCCCCTGCTGCAGGAGCCGCTGGTCGACCTCGTCCAGCGCCCGCAGCTCGCGTGGCACCCCGATCTCGTAGGCGTGCTCCTGCAGCAGCCGCGAGCAGATCGCGTGGAACGTTCCGATCGGCGCCGCCTCCATCGGCCGCCCGAGCTCCCGCTCCAGTCGCTGGCGCCACTCGGAGGCGGCAGCGTCGGTGAACGTGACCGCCAGGATCGACTCGGGCGCGAGGCGCTCGTGCTCGACCAGCCACCGGTAGCGCTCGACCATGGTCGAGGTCTTGCCGGTCCCGGGACCGGCGGCGATCAGGTGCGGACGCCGGGGGTCGGCCTGGGCCGGCCCGGCAGGCAGGGTGGCGGTCATTCGGGGGCCGAGCCTCCGAAGGGGCAGATCGCCTGGTGCGGACACCCGATGTAGTGGAGGCAGGTCCCGGCCACGTCTCCGCGTGGATCCGGCTTGAAGTCCCCGGCTCGAATCCGGCGGATCGCCTCCGCGGCGACGGCCCGCCCGCGTTCGATGTCCTCACCACCGATCGGGTGCTGCGCCGCCTTGCGCACGCCGATAGCTTCATGACCGACCGGGAACAGCGACTGCCGGACCCCGCCATAGACCCAGTCCTTGGGGAACCAGACCGAGAGCAGGCCGGGCTGGAAGCCGAGGGGCGCTCCCGTCTCGTCCACCCCTTCCCGGCACGCGATCTCGTACATCAGCAGCTGCACGTCGTAGAGGTGCTCGCTGAAGTACCTGTCGTACGTCTTGCCGATGCCCGTGCCGCGACCGGTCTTGTAGTCGATGACCTCGCAGGTGCCGTCGCCGGAGTCGACCACCCGATCGATCTTGCCTCTCACCTGCGCACCGTCCAGGTCGAGGAAGAAGCGCTTCTCGGTGGCCAGCGTGCGCAGCCGCCGGACGGTCTGGATACCGGTGACGAACGTGATGTAGTTGCGCAGGATCCGCCGGACCTCGCTTTCCTCGCGCTCGCGCTCCAGGACCGCCTCGATCTGGTCCAGGTACCCGCTCAGCAGCGGCTCCAGCGTCTGCTCCAGCCACGCGCGCTGGACCTCGGGGGTGCGCCCCCACCACTCGTCCTCCCGGTTGTGGAAGTTCTCCAGGACCCGGTGCAGGAAGCTGCCGCGTGTGAGCTGCACGCCTCGCGGCGGCGACGACAGGCCCGGGTGGTGGTTGTAGTAGTAGAGCCGCGGGCAGCGGAGGTAGTCGTTCAGGGAGGTGGGGCTGAAGTGCTGGATGTCGACGCCCTGGGCAGGATCCCGGTACGGCTGGAAGGGCAGGCCGGCCGTGTCGTCCGACAGCCACCGGACGTCGACTCCGAGCGACTGCAGCTGCCGCGCGGTCTGAGGGTCCAGCGGGACTCCCGCCAGCAGCAGCTCCGCCTCCTGCCGGGTCAGCACCCGGTCCGCTTCCCGCGCCTGGAGCAGCCTGGCCGCCGAAGCCGCGTCCGGCGCCCGCATCTCCTCCAGAAACGGAGATGGTCCGGCCGGGCGCTCGTATTCGCCGGCGGAGGTCAGGTAGAGCCGGCGTCGCGCGCGCGTCATCGCGACGTAGGCGAGGCGCGCCTCCTCGGCGAGGTGGGCGGGGGCGTCGCGGGGCCAGGAGGGCTGGAATCCGTCGCGTGCCTCCAGCCAGGACTGGTCACCGGGTCCCAGCACGGGATGGGGGCGTGCCGCGAGCGGGAACTGGCCCTCGGAGAAGCCGCTCAGGAACACCACCTCGAACTCGAGCCCTTTCGCCTGATGCGCGGTCATGATCTGCACGGCGGAGGCCGGATCCCCGACGCCCCCCTGGTCACCCGTCTGCGCGGCCGCGGCGATCCAGCCCGGAAGCTGAGCCGCCACCTCGCTCAGCAGCGGCGGAGAGCCGTGGAGCCCGGTCCACACCTCCTGCAGCTCGCCGAACGCATCCAGCGCGATCCGCAGCTCGTGCAGCGCGCGCCGGCGGGCAGGTCCTCCGGCCTCTTCGTCGCCCGGGTCGGTCAGACGGCCGAGCACACCGGTGTCGATCAGCACCTGATAGGCGAGCCCGTGGAGCGGGAGCCCGGTGGCCGCGCGTCGCAGGCCGTAGAAGGCCCTGAGCGCCCGGTGGAGGGCGTCCCGGTCCTCCCCGGTCAGGAGCTGGGCGAAGTCCGGAGGCCGGATCGCCGGCGGTGGCTCCGCCGCCTGGTTCTCGGCAGCCCCGCCCGGAGAAGCCGGAGGAGCCGGAGATTGCGATTCGCCTGGGCGCAACCACGGCAGCGGGTAGCGGTCGGGCGCCTCCTGGCACAGCCAGCCGAGAAGGTACCGAACCACCCGGGCGAAGTCGCGGCCTTCCTCCTCGGCGTAGCACTGGATGCGACCCACGGCCGCGCGGCTGACCCCGCTGAGCCCGGATTGAAGCAGGCGCCGGAGGCGGCCCTCCCCATCCGGCTCGGCAAGGGTCGCGAGGTAGGTGAGCAGGAAACGGACCACCTGATTGCGGTGGGCGCCGCTTCGATCGCGGACCCGGTACGGCACGCCAAGCGCTGACAGGGCCTCCTCGAAGGGGGCGGCGAGCGTCAGGGTGGAGCGGAGCAGGATCGCGACATCGCCGGGACGCAGACCGGGGTGATCGAGGAGCAGCGTTCGGATCGCGCGCGCGACCGCCGTCGCCTCCTCGACCGGGTCCTCGCCGCTGATGACCTGGAGTGGCTCGCTCCAGCCGGCGCCGAGACCGACCGGGTCCTCGGAACCGGAATCCGGGTCGACCGCATGCAGCAGGCGCCTCCCCGCGGCGAGGATCTCCGGGGGGCAGCGTTCGCTCGCCTCCAGCCGCTCGGTACGGGCGTCGGGATAGACCCTCGAGAACTGCGTCCGGAGCAGGTCGGGAACGGTGCCCCGGAAGGCATAGATCGACTGGTCGGGGTCGCCCACCACCAGCAGGCGGGGCCGCGCTTTGGGGGGCGCCAGGATGCGGAGGAGGTCGAACTGCGCCGGGTCCACGTCCTGGAACTCGTCGACCAGGACGTAGCGGAACTGCCGGCGCAGCGTCTCGAGGAGTGCGGGGCGCGCCCGCAGGAGCCCGATCGCCTTCGTGATCAGATCGCGGAAATCGGACAGGCCGGCCTGTTCCAGCCGCTGCTGGTATGCGAGGTAGATCGCCGCCAGCCGGCGCATCCGCGGGCTGCCTTGGGCCTCCGCTTGGAGCAGCAGGTCGAGCTCGCCGATCTGGTTCTGCTTCGCGAGCGCGACGAAGGCCAGGGCATCCTGGGCGAAGATGCCACTGGTTCTGACCGTGGCCAGCTCGCCGAGCTCTTCTTGGGACATGGCGCAGAGCGTCTCGCGCATGCAGACCTGCTCTCCGAGGCCGTCGATCAGCGCGCCGACGGCCGCCGGCTGATAACGCCGCAGGAGACGCGCGCAGAAGCTGTGGAAGGTGCTGATCCAGGCCTCGGCGTAGGAGTCTCTGAGGCGCGCGTCGATGCGGCGCCCGATCTCCTCGGCGGCCGCGGTCGAGAACGTGAGCACGAGCACCGAGCGGCGGTCGGCCGCCCCACTCTCGATCAGCTCCCCGTAGAGGTCACAGAGCAGCCGCGTCTTGCCGGCCCCAGGACCGGCCAGGATGCGGACGGGACCGTCCAGCGCCCAGCCCCGGAGCGCGGGCCCGGACGCCCTCTCGACGGTGGTCAACAGTGACTCCACGGTACGAACAATTGTTCACCGCATGCGCGAGGACCGCAAGGGGACCGGTTAAGCTCCCCGCCGCCAGGCGACCCGCCCGCGCGCGCTGACCCATGATGCGCCACCGCGCGGTCGCCGCCCTCACCGCTCGGTGCACCATCGGGCCCTACAGCGCGGGAGTACCCCCGTTGGTGCACCACCGGGCCCTACAGAGCGGGAGTACCCCCGTTGGTGCACCACCGGGCCCTACAGAGCGGGAGTACCCGCGTTGGTGCACCACCGGGCCCTACAGCGCGGGAGTACCCGCCATTGGCGCACCACCGGGCCCCTGCTCCCGCCGGCGCCGGCGCAGCCGCACCCACTCGACGAGCACCCCCAGCGGCCGGTCGTACTCGGGGTTCGTCTGTCGCAGCAGAGCGAGCCGCTCCAGCGTCACCTCCTCGAGCCGCGCCGCCTCGGCGACCGTCATGCCGTTGCCGCCGGACCACACCTCGCCCACCAGCTCCTCGGCCTCGGCGAGCGGGACCCGGGCGCCGGCCCCGAGCTCGGCATCGAGCGCGTCGGCGAGCCACCTCAGCTCGGCCGCCAGCGCGGGCGACGCGCTCACGGCGAGGGCGCGGAGCCGCGCCGCCTGCTCCCGCACCGCTCCCGGCAGCCGGCGAGATTCCGCCGCGGCCATGCCGGCGTCGTAGAGCCCGAGCCCCAACCGCCACACCTGCTCCGGATCCCGCACTGCATCTCTCTCCATCCTGGATTCCGTGACGGTGCTCACCGTAGGCGACAGGGCCGGACATCGGAAGGACAACACGGCAGGAGGTCGATCACCCCCTTGGTACGATTCCCGCTCTCTCATGCGTATCCGCCGCGACCTCGCCATCCGTCTGCTTCCGCTTACCGCCACCGTGGCCGGGGTCTGGTTGACCCGCCGCCCGCCCTGGCTCGGGATCTCCCGGGGCAAGATCGGGACGCAGCTGGCCTTTGGTGGCGGCGCCGCGGTCACCCTCTTCTTCTCCGCCGCCCTGCTGCAGAGGTGGATCACCGGGGACAAGGAGCCGTTCCGCCTGGCCGCGACCGGACGCGACGCGATGTTCCAGTCGATGTACTTCATCCTCAACGCCACCGTCGAGGAGGCGTTCTTCCGCGGCCTGCTCCAGGGCTCGGTGGGCGCGCGCCTGGGTGCCCCGGCCGGGGTGCTCGCGGGTACCGTACCCTACGTCCTCTACCATCGCCTGGGCGGGTGGGGCTGGCCCCGGGTGGCCGCCACCTCCCTCGCCGCCGTGCCACTGTCTCTCGCCTACCGGATGCTCCCCGGGCGCCCATCCCTGCTCGGGATCAGCCTCGCCCACATCGGTGCTACCGCCGGCTTCCTCGGGCCCGGCACCTGGGCGCTACGCCGGCTCGGGCTGCACTGAGCCTCACCCCCGGATCGGACCGTCCCAGCCGCTCCGCGGCCGCTCGCCGCAGAATCGTTGCGTGGCGGCCGCGCAGGCGAAGGCCGGCGGGAACGCGCCCGGGACACCGCGCGGCCGGCTGACACGGCACCTGCCGCCGCTCGATCGGTCCCAGGTGCGGGTGCTCCTGCTGGCCTGCCTGGCGGTCCTGCTGGCCGCGATCGATTCGCAGGCGCTGGTCCTGGCGCTGAACGCGATCGGCCACGAGTTCCACGCTCGCCTCGACGATCTCACCGACCTCGGGGTTCTGATCCAGCTCGGCGCGGTCGCCGGTCTCGGGTTGGGGCTGCTCTCCGACCGCCTCGGCCGCCGCCGGGTGCTCATCGTGTCGGTGGCCGGCTTCTCACTCGCCGACCTCGCCTCGGCGGCCTCACCCAGCCTCGCGGCGCTGACCGCGCTGCGGGTGGTCGCGGTGTCGTTGGAGACCGGCGCGGGCGCGACGGCGATGGCCCTGGTGATCGAAGAGCTTCCAGGGGCGGCGCGAGCCTTCGGGATCTCCGTCCTGGCGATCGCGAGCGGCGCCGGCGCCGGGGTCACCACCGTGCTCTGGCCGTTCATCGCACCCGACTGGCGGATCCTCTACCTGCTCGGCGGCGGGGGCCTGCTGGGCGCCGGCGCACTCGCCCTCTGGCTTCGCGAAAGCCTGGCGTGGACGCGAAGCGGATCGCACAGGACGCTCGCGCTGGGCGTCCTCCTGCAGCGAGCCTGGCGCCGCCGCCTCCTGATCGCGGTCAGCACCGCCTTCCTGAGCGCCGTGCTCTACGTGCCCGCCAACCTCTTCTACGCGGTACGCGGCGATCAGCTCGGGATGGGTCAGTTCGAGATCTCGGCCGTGATCGTGGTGGGCGCGCTGCTCTCGATCCCGGCCTTCTTCGCCGGTGCCGCGATCGCCGATCGCCGGGGTCGGCGGCGCCCCGCCGTGGCATTGAGCCTGGTCACCGCGTGCTGGGTCGCGCTCGCCTTCGTCGGCGGTCCCGCCCTCTACTGGGCCGGCAACATCCTCTGGACGATCTTCGCCAGCGCCGGCTCGCCGGTCACCGGAACCTGGTTCGGAGAGTTGTTCCCGACCCGTGCCCGTGCCACCTCGGGCGCTCTTTCCTCGGTCTTCGGCTCGCTCGGCGGTGTGCTCGGGTTCGAGGTGCTGGGCCGGCTCGGCACGGCACACGGGCTCGGCGTCGCCATTCTCTGCTGCGCGGCGGTAGGGTTCGTCGGGGCGCTGCTGCTGGCGCTGCTGCCGGAGACGCTGGGGAGTCCGCTGCCCGAGTGACCGCGACCGAACGAGCGATCGCAATGCAGGTGCCGAGTGCGATCACGTTCGTTTGCTTGCGATTCGGGTATTCTGTTTTCGCAACGGTTGACCGCGAGGCGCGCCGAAGCGCCGGAGCGGGAACCGACGGAACCGACGTCTCGCTGATCGAGGCGCCACCTGGGCCCCAATAGGCGGGCCCCACAGAGTGCACGTGATTCACACTTTCGTTGCTGCGAATGCGGCCGGACGCCCTGCATGAGCGTCATCTATCCGGGCGACGTCCTCCCGCTCTGGAATCCGGAGATCCCCGGCGAGGAGGTGCACGCCGGACGGCTGGGTATCCGGGTCCGCCCGCACAGCCCGGCCGCGGCGAAGCTCGCCTTCATCCCGGGGGGCCCGGAGTGGCTCCGGGAGGTGCTGGAAGAGCGCCGCGAGATCGACGGCTATTACCGGATGACGAAGCCGGATCGGCCGTTGGAGTTCATCGGCCAGGTCGCGTCGACGCTGCTCACCGGCCGGCTGGGCAGGACGCGCTCCGGCCTCGCGCTCGAGATCACGGAGATCCAGCAGATCGAGCAGGCCTACGAGTCGGAGCGGTCGAGGCTCTGGCTGCACTACCGAGAGCTGCAGCTGGTCGACCAGTGGGACGGCGACCTGGAAGGGTTCACCGCGCTGGCACTCCGCGAGCAGGCCAAGACGTTGCCCCTGGCAGACTCGACGATCCGCTTCATCGAGCACCTGCGCGACTTCCGCGAGAAGCAGGCGGAGGGGGCGGTGCGCCGGTACGAGGCGGTCGAGCAGTGGATCGAGTGCCCCAACTGCGAAACGCACGTCGAGACGTCCCAGACGCTCTACCAGTGCCCCGAGTGCGGCGCGAGTCTCCGGGGTGGGGAGTACGTGCGCGCGGCGCTGCAGATCATCGACGGCGACGCCCGGGTCTACCGCGGCATCGATTCGCTGACGGTCCGCTCTCAGGGCTTCCCGGAGTACCGGGGCATGACGCTGGACCGGGTCCAGGGCGATGTGCTGTGGGTCAGCTTCCGGCGCTACGATGCGCTGCCCGACGAAGGGATCGTGCTCCCGACCGCCTCGGTGGAGATGTTCGAGGCGCAGCGCTCGGTCATCCGCCAGGTACAGATCGCCTCCCCGCGGACGGGGGCGATGGCGGCGATGCTGGCCGACCCCGGCTGGCTCGGCTCACCGCCCCAGGCGCCGCTGGAAGGCCGGCGTGCGCATCACCTGCCCGATCCCAACGAGGAGCAGTCGGAAGCGGTGGCGCGCGTGATGGGCATGCGGCCCGGCCAGCTGTACATGATCCAGGGGCCGCCCGGCACCGGCAAGACGACGGCGATCGTGGAGTCGATCCGCCGGATCCTGGGGCGCAACCACCAGGCCACGATCCTGCTCAGCTCGCACTCCAACGACGCGGTCGACACCGGCCAGGAGCGGCTGCTCGGGTTCTCCCACGTCCGCCAGGCCCGCATCGCCGAGCCGGGCAAGGTACCGCGACGTCTCCGCCAGACGCTGATGGAGGGCGACGACCTCGATCAGTACAACCTGGTCGCCGGAACCTGCAACCGGCTCGCGATCGACTCCCGCCTGCGCATGCGCATGTTCGACTGGCTGATCCTGGACGAGGCCAACAAGGTCCGTGCCAACGAGGCCCTGGCACTGCTCCCGCTGGCCAAGCGGTGGGTGATGATCGGCGACGTCAACCAGCTGCCGCCGGTGATGGAGGATGCGGCGCTCGGGTTCGAGATCCGCTCCGAGCTCGACGAGGTGGTCCGGGACGACAGCTTCTACGGCTTCATGTGGGACAAGGTTCCGCGCGCGTCACGCATCATGCTGCCGCGTCAGTACCGCATGCGGGAGCCGATCGGAAAGGTGGTCTCGGATCTCTTCTACGAGGGCAAGCTCCTCCACGAGGCGCCCCACCCGAAGATGCCGCTTCCGTGGCCGTTCGACCGTGAGGTGGTGTGGGTCGACACCGGTCAGCAGGACGAGTACCGGGACGCCCAGCGCTCGGTCGCCAACGAGTTCGAGGTGGCGCTCTGTAAGGACATCACGTCGATCATCCGCAAACGCGTCCGCAAGGCGAAGCTGGCGGTGATCGCGATGTACTCGTCACAGGTGTCGCGCCTGGTGCGGTCGCTGCGCGGGATCGTGCCGCCGGACGACATCGAGTCGGTAGACGCGTTCGAGGGTCGAGAGTCTGACGCGGTCATCCTCTCGCTGGTCCGTTCCAACGAGCGGGCGGCGATCGGGTTCCTCAACGACCCCAACCGCGTCAACGTCGCAATCTCGCGAGCGCGCAAGCTCCTGGTGATCGTCGGGGACTCGAAGACGGTCATCGGCGGGGCGCCGGAGCTGTTCGGCCCGCTGTTCGAGCACGCGCAGGCGGACGGGCTGGTGGCCGGCGTGGGCGCCGTGGTGACGGCCTGCCAGCGCGTCGGCATCCGCTCGCAGGTGCAGCGCCTGTCGCGCCCGGGTCGAAGCGGCGGCCGCCGACGGCGCCGGAAGGGACGTGGCGAGGCAGCCTCCGCAGGCGCCCCCACCTTCCAGGGTGCGCCGTCCGCGGTCGAGGCCGGTCAGGTAGCGCGGGCGCACGACGTGACGGAGCTGGTGGAGGCGGGTGAGCTCGTGTCGGCGGCGGATCACGTCGGTGAACTGGAGCCGGCTCCCGAGGCTGCACCGGCGTCCCCCGCGCGGCGCCGTCGAGTCCGTCGCCGGCGGCCGGTGGCCGAGTCAGTGACGGCCGCGACGGCCCAGGCCGGTGCGGCCGTCGCGCCTGGTGAGGAGGCGGCTCCGGGTGGAGCCGTGGCACCCGCCGAAGACGCGCCGCCGGCTGAGCCGGCGGCGCCGGCCGGCGTCGCACCGTCGGTGAGGTGGCGTTGCCGAAGCCCCGCACGCGTCGCAAGGGCGCGGTCGCCGCGACGCCGGCCGAAGAGCCGTCTGCAGCCGTGCCCGACCTACCTGGCGCCGAAGCGGCACCGGTGGAGACGGCGGCCCCCAAGCCGCGCATCCGTCGCAAGGTGGTAGCCACGGTGGCGGCACCGGGTGTCGAGGCGCCGGTGCAGAGCGGAGAGGCCGCGGCCGGGGAGGTGGCCGCGCCGACGCCCAGGGCGCGCCGCAGGGCGGTGACCAGCGCGCCGCCGGCCGCCGAGGCCGCCGCACCCACCGCCGACGCGGCGACGCCGAGTGCAGAGCCGCCGGTGCCCGAGGTGACGGCCGCAAAGCCACGCCCGCGCCGCAAGACGGCGACCACCGAGGCCCCGCCCGACGCCGAGGCCGTCGCGCCCGCCGTGGAGGTGGCGCCGCCGGGTGGAGAGCCGGTTACGGCGACGAACCCACGCACACGCCGCAAGACAGCCACCAGCGAGGCCCCGGCCGCCGAGGCCGTCGCGCCCGCCGTGGAGGTGGCGCCGCCGGGTGGAGAGCCGGTTACGGCGACGAACCCACGCACACGCCGCAAGACAGCCACCAGCGAGGCCCCGGCCGCCGAGGCCGTCGCGCCCGCCGTGGAGATGGCGCCGCCGGGTGGAGAGCCGGTTACGGCGGCGAAGCCACGCGCACGTCGCAAGGCGGCCACCAACGCGGCGCCGGCCGCCGAAGCCGTGGCCCCTACCGTGGAGGCGGCGCCGAGTCCAGCGCCCGGGCCGGCCGATGTGGCCGCGGCGAAGCCAGCAACGGAAACCAACGCCGCGCCGGGGACCGGAGAGATGGCACCGGCCGTCGAGGTCGCCCCGCCGGGTGGGGAGGTGTCGCCGCCACACCGGCGCCACCGCAGGGGCCGTCGAGCAAGCGCCGCCGATTGGAGAGCCGGAACCGGCCGCGGTGACGGCAGCCAACCCGCGGACGCGTCGCAAAACTCCGGCGAACACGGCGCCGGCCACCGAACAGGTGGCACCGGCCTTCAAGGCGGAGGCCCCAACCGCCCGACCGCGTCGTACGGCACCTGCGCCGCCCAGCGTGCCCGCGGACGTGGCGTCAGCCGCCGCGACAAAGGCACCGGCGCGTCGAAAGGCCTCCGCGGCTGCCTCCTCTGCTGAGCGGGCGGAGCCACCCGCGGTCGAGGCGCCGAAGCCACCGGCGCGCCGCAGGACGCCCGCCGCCGCCCCCGCCGCCCAGGAGGTCGGGCCGCCTGCCGAACTCCTCCCGACGGGGACACCGACGGGTCGAAAGGCCTCCACGCCCGCGGCCCCGTCTACCGAAGAGGCCGGTCCGCCCGCGGTCGAGGCTCCGAAGTCACGAACGCGCCGGACGGTGGCTGCTGCCCCGGGAACTGCCGCCGGAGAGGCCGCCGCGCCAAAGCCACGAGCACGTCGCTCGACGGCGGCCGCACCGGCGCCGGCTCACGACGAACCGCCGGCCCTCGACGCCCGAACGCCCGATCCCGGTGCCCCTCCCGCAGGTGGCGCGGAGCCGGTGCCCACCGGGGCTGAGGCGCCGAAGCCAGCGACGGCGCCGGACGGCCGTTCCGCTGGAGCCCCCTCCGGTGATCGTCGCCACCACGCGAACCCGAGCCCGCCGAAGCACGGCGGATGCACCCGCGGTCGATGACACCCGGCCCGCGCACTCCTCCGACACCGCGGGGGGCCCCGACGCGAACGGGGCCGCCGGCAACGGGACCTCGCCGCGCCGGACCACCCGCAACCGTGCGCAGGCCGACAGCGGCGACCCGCCCGTGACGCAGACCGAGCTCACGCTCGACCTCCACCCGAGTTCCGATTAGGTAGGCTGCGGTGACCCTGCAGGGCCCCGGTTGCGTCGGAATGTGGACATTCTGACCCTACCCCGCGCCGGGTAGGGTCGGAGTGTGGACACTCTGACCCCACCCCGCCGAGGTGTGGGCTACTCGGGCGGAGTGGGGACGGACCGCGTCTGGACCGTCGAGCCGTCTCCCGAAATCAGTCCGGTGCGTTTGTTGAGCTGATCCTCGATCGCGTTCTGCACCCGCTGGCGGCGCACGGCACCGCTCACGGGGTCGAAGAAGTAGGCGAGTGCGGCTCCGATGCCGACCGCCACGATCGTTCTACGCAGACCCATGCGGGAACCTTACCGCGCCCGGAGAACGCCGTCTGTGCTCGCAGGGCCAATCAGTCTCCCCGGGACCCGATGTGCCTACGGACAGGCCCTCAGGCGAGCCGCTGCTGCGACATCGCGAGGTGGTATGCGGGCGAGGGCACCGGCCCCAAGAGCAGAGGATCCCGGGTGTCTTCCATCCAGCCCCAGAGGCGCGCGTCGAGCTCACGCTCGAGCGCCGCCAGACCGGACTGTCCGGCGAGATTCCGCTGCTCCAGGGGATCCCCCTCCAGGTCGTACAGCTCGACGGCGGCGCGGCGGTCAGCCGCGTAGCGTCCCGGGTCGGCCCGGAAGATCGCACCCCGCTGCACGTCGCCCGGGACTTCCACCGCGAAGGCCGACTCGAAGTTGCGGATCAGCTTGTGGCGGTCGGTCCGGACGCAGCGCATCGGGTCGTAGTAGCTGTGGTAGGTCTTCTCCGCGAAGACCGCCTGCCGGCTGCCAGGCGTCGAGCCCCGCGCCGCTGCCAGCAAGCTGGCGCCCTGCACCGGGGACGGCACCGGAGCCCCGGCCGCCTCCAGCAGCGCCGGAAGCACGTCCACGTTGCCGACCAGCCCTGGCACCACGGTGGCCGGCGGGACTCCCCCCTCCGGCCATCGAACGAGAAGGGCGATGGCGATCCCGGGGTCGTAGAGCGTGCACTTGGCACGCGGCATGGCGAGACCGTGGTCGGCACTGAAGACGACCAGCGTCTGGTTCGCGATGCCGAGAGCGTCAAGGGTGTCCAGGATGCGGCCGATCTCGAGATCGGCCTTGCGGATCGCTCCCTGCAGCGCCGCCATCTCCTCGGTCGCCTCCGGTATCCCCGGCAGGTAGGGCGGCACCTGCACCCCTCCGGAACGATCCGGCTCCACGCCGCCGTAGTCGTAGGGACGGTGCGGTTCGAAGAAGTTCGCCTCCAGATAGAGAGGGCCCGCCGCCTCGCGCAAGGCCTCGGGCAGGATGTCTTCGAACGCCCCCGCGACGACCTCCCCGGAGGCGGCGTGGGTAGCCCCGCCGTCGCTGCCGCCGATCGCGTGGGTGTGGTCGAAGCCCAGCCGGTCGACGGTCGGGCTGATGTGCTGCAGGCCGAAGAGGTGGGTCGTGTAGCCTCGTTCGGCGAGCAGGGCGGCGACCGGCCGCTCGGTCGTGAACAGATCCCAGGCGAACCCTCCGTGCGTGAGGCCCATCACGCCGTTGCTGTGCGGGTAGCGACCTGTGGCCAGCGAAGCGCGGCTCGGGCTGCACTGGGGAGCCGAACAGAACGCCCGCTCGAACCGCGCCCCCTCCGCCGCCAGCCGGTCGAGATGCGGGGAGCGGACCGTCTCGACCCCGTAGCAGCCCAGGTGCCGCCCGAGATCGTGGCAGGTGATCGAGAGGATATGCGGTGGCCGGGCCGCCGTCACGGGAGAGGGTGGTCGAGGGCGGCTCCCACCGTCACGGACGGAAGCCCAGATCGCGGTCGGTCGCGTACCAGAGCCATTCCGCGACGTCGAAGGTGGCGAACGCGTAGTTCCCCATCGGGAGCCAGTGCTCGTAGTGCTCCTCCGTCGCCCCCTGGTACGCGAGCACGATCGCCCATTCGTCGGCGTAGATGTACCAGCTGCGCCGCTTGCGGCGAACGCCCCCGGGGCCCCCGGGAAACGGAGCTTGCGGAGTTTGCTGGGGTGGGTCGCCGTAGGTGAAGACACGCTCGAACTTGATCAGGTTGCTGTAGTTGTCGTCGGCGCGCGACACCACCTCGATGTTCGGAAGCCGGCTGAGCCCCTGCTCGACACCGGTTCGGAGGTCGTCGAGATCTGTCTCCTTGACCGGCTGATCGAGCTTCTCGATCCAGCATGAAAGGTGGGTGTCGGGGTCATCAGTGTCCGGTACCCAGATCATGCCGTCGCGCTCGTCCTCGAGCTCCGCCTGATACCAGTGGGACGGAACCCGGAACTTGAACCTACCTTCGTGGTCGGAGTAGGTCGCGACGCCGTAGAAACGCGGCGGCGCGGTGGGGACCGGCTTCAGCATGCGGGCGCAGCCAGCCGGCGGAACTCGATATGGGCCTGAGACACGGTGACGGACGTTACCTGGAAGCGGCCTCGGAGGGCGTCCACGAACTCGATGGCCGCCCGCAGGGCCTGCGAGCACGCGGCCGCCAGGTCCCCGTACGGCATTCCGCTGCGAGCCAGCCAGCACAGCGCCCGAAACTCGACCTCATCTCGCTCCATCCGCTGCAGCTGACCGTCCGCGAGCGGCCGGTGCCACTTCTCGAACTCGCCGGCGTCGAGGTTCAGCTCGGGCGGCACCCCGCCGGTCGACTGTCCCGCGTCGGTCGTTATGGGGACCTCCAGGAACTCGAGGCTCCCCGCACGCAGGCGGTCTCCGGCGTCAGCCAGATGAGGGTCGGGCACGGCGCCCTCCCACATCGCCGCGACGTGGCGGACGCGGAGGCCGGGCTCCGACACCGATCCCTGGAGGAAGCCGCTCTGGCGGAGGACGCCGAACGTCTCATCGCTGGCGGAGAACTCCATCGTCCGCACGGAGCGGGGCCGCGATCCCAGCAGCTCGGAGAACCGATGGACGGACACCCGGGCGATCTCGCGCTGGTCATCCTCGCGGTAGTGGCCCAGATGGTGACGGAGGCCCCCCCGGAGCTCGGAGGGATCCAGCAGGAGTCCGATCTCAGCGCCGGCACCCGCCCACTCCTCGAGGAGGGGTGTGTGATTGGCGAGGACCGACAGCGCACAGAACAGGGTCGGCCGGTGCCCGGCCGCGAGCAGCGCCTCGCAGAAGCCGTCGATGTTGCGGGCCGAGGCTTCCCAGGTGCGTGGGTGTGGGTTGGCGCGGTGCTTGCGCGCCGGCGGCAGGCAGTCCATCGTGAAGAGGACCGCCAGGGGCGGCCCCGGACTCATAACACGGGCGCGGAACCCGGGGCTCGGATCCCGGGCGGCTCCTTGACCGTTCCCACGCCTTGCAGCTGGAGCTCCTCCGCGAAATGACAGGCGGCCCATACGTCAGGCTCGATCTGCCGCAGCGGCGGGAACTCCTTCTTGCAGATGTCCTTCGCGTACCGGCAGCGCGGATGGAAGACACAGCCGGAGGGGGGGTTGGCAGGGCTCGGCACGTCCCCCGGGAGCGGCGCGTACTGGGTTCGGTGGTGGGGATCCGGCTTCGGGATGGAGGCCAGCAGCGCCTCCGTATAGGGCATCCGTGGGCGCGCGTACAGCTTCTCGGTCGGCGCCGTCTCGACCACGTGCCCCACGTACATGACCGCGACGCGATCGGCGATATGCTGCACGACGCTCAGATCGTGGGCGACGAAGATGTAGCTCAGCCCCATCCGCTGCTGCAGGTCCTCGAGCAGGTTGAGCACCTGCGCCTGGACCGAGACGTCGAGCGCGGAGACCGGCTCGTCGCAGATGATCAGCTTGGGGTTGAGGGCAAGCGCGCGGGCGATGCCGATACGCTGCCGCTGGCCCCCGCTGAACGCGTGCGGATACCGGCTGGCGTGCTCGGGACGCAGGCCGACCAGCGTGAGCAGCTCGGCGACCCGGTCGCGCCTCTGCTGCGGGTTGAGCAGCCGGTGCATCCGGAAGCGGCTCGCTGATGATTCTTCCCACCGTCATGCGCGCGTCGAGCGACGAGAACGGGTCCTGGAAGATCATCTGCATGTTCGTCCAGATCCGCCGCATCTCGCCCGCGCGCACCTTGGACAGGTCGATGGGGCCGAGTTCGGGGTCGTTGAAGAGGATCTCCCCCGCGGTCGGGTCGTAGAGCCTGATCATGGTGCGGCCGGCGGTCGTCTTCCCGGATCCGCTCTCGCCGACCACACCCAGCGTCTCCCCGTCGCGCAGGTCCATGTCGATGCCGTCCACCGCCTTCACCCACCCGACGGTGTGCCGGAGGAAGCCGCCCTTGATGGGGAAGTATTTCTTGAGCCCCCGCACCTGCAGGAGCTTGCCGTCCATCTCGGGGGCCTTCCCGTTGCGGGCGCCGGCCTCTTCGCGTGGCGTGGTTCGAACGTCGGCGGCGCTCCTGCCGTTACCGGGAGAAGTGCCGTCGGGGGGCGCCTTGCCGTCAGTGGCCGGCTTGCCGTCGGTGGTCGCCATCAGCTGTCTCCGCTTGCGGGGCTGGGCGCCGGGCGCGCCCGCTTCAGGAATGCTCTCGGTCGACGCCGTCTCGGCGCCCTCCGCGATCTCGACCAGGCCGCTGATCTCTTCCCGCGCGCCCTCGCGGCTTTCCGGATAGAGGTGGCAGCGCACCGTGTGTGGAAGCTGCCCGGGGAAGTTGGCGACCGCCGGCATCAGACGGTCGCAGAGACCCGCCATCGTGTGCGGGCAGCGAGGATGGAAGGGGCAACCCGAGACCCTGGTGTAGGGGTCTGGGACGCTGCCCTTGATCACCTCCAGCCTCTCGGAACGAACGCCGAGCCGCGGGATCGCTCGCAGCAGCGCCGCGGTATACGGGTGTCTGGGATCGTCGAAGATGTCTTCCACGGCGCCCTGCTCGACGATGCGGCCCAGGTACATCACGGCGACCTCGTCGCAGATCTGCGCCACCACGCCCATGTTGTGCGTGATGAACATCACCGCCATCCCGGTCTGCTCCTGGAGCTTGCGGATCAGGTCCAGGATCTGGGCCTCGGTGGTGACGTCGAGGGCGGTCGTGGGCTCGTCGGCGATCAGCAGCGCCGGGTTGCAGGAGAGCGCCATCGCGATCATGGCGCGCTGACGCATGCCTCCCGACAGCTCGTGTGGATACCGCTTGTAGACGACCTCCGGGTTCGGCATGCTGACCCGGTCCAGGATGTCGATCGTCCGGTCCTTGGCCTCCTTTCGATTCCTGGTCTGGTGGATCAGGATCGCCTCCTCGATCTGGTTCCCAACCGTGTAGGAGGGGTTCAGGGAGGTCATCGGCTCCTGGAAGATCATGCCGACCTGGTCGCCGCGGATCTTCCGCATCCACTCCCCGGTCCGGCTGTGCTCCAGGATGTCGACCGGTGGTTCCCCGGGCTCCTCGTGGAGGAGGAGCTGGCCGTCGGTGATCCGCCCGGGAGGCTGGATCAGCTGCATGATCGCCAGGCCGGTGATCGTCTTGCCGGAGCCGCTCTCGCCGACCACGCCGACCACCTTGCCGCGAGGGACCGTGAACGACACCCCGTTCAGCGCACTCACCACGCCGAGCTGGGTCTTGAACCGCACGTGGAGGTTCTTCACCTCGACGAGAGCCTCGCCGGTCTGCCCGCGAGGCTGCTGGGCGGAGGCGGTCGCGGTGCTCGCCTGGTCTTGGTTGGTACTAGCCATAGGGATCCACCGCGTCACGAAGGCCGTCGCCGATCAGCAGGTAGCAGGTTACTGCGAATACGACCACCGCGGCAGGGATCAAAAGCCAGGGGTTCTGCTCGACCACCTTGATGTGGATCGCGTCTTGCAGGAGGACGCCCCAGCTGATGGCCGGTGGCAGCATGCCGAAGCCCAGGAAGCTGAGCGTCGTCTCGGCCAGGATCGCAGCCGGGATGCCGAGGGCGGCGACCGCCACGATGTGACTGAACGAGTTCGGCATCATGTGGTCGAGGATGATCCGCCAGCTGGTGGCACCGGCCAGGCGGGCGCCGGCGGTGTAGTCCTGGCCCTTGTAGCCCATGACCTTTGCTCGCACCTGGCGCGCGAGGCCGGTCCAGGCGATGAAGGCCAGGATCACCGTGATCAGGAGATAGCGCCCCACGATCGATATCCCCTGTGGCAGCAAGGCGGTCAGGATGAGCCAGAAGGAGAGGGTGGGCAGCGCCAGCAGGAGCTCGATCACGCGCTGCATGCCGGTGTCGATCCAGCCGCCGAAAAACCCTGACGCCGTCCCCAGGACGGCGCCGAGGATGGTCCAGATCAGCACCGCGACGACGCCGATGGTGAGGGAGACCTGGGCGCCGGTGAGAATCCGCGCCAGCATGTCACGGCCCAGCTCGTCGGTGCCGAGCAGGTACACGTTGGCGGTGCCGTTGACGCCGAACAGGTGGCGGTCGGTGGGGATGAACCCGAACAGCTTGTATGACCACCCCTGGGGGAAGAGCGTGAGCGGCTGCGACTTGCTGCAGTCGGGTGCGTAGGAGTAGGTGAGAGTGACCGTGTTGAGGACCTGCTTGCTGCCACAGACCGAGATCGCCCCGTTCGCGATGGTGAGCGTGCTCGGAGGCCGCAGGACGTCGTTGGCGTGGGGGGTGGCCGGGTTGTACGGCCCCAGGAACGGGGCCAGGATCGCCATCGCGTACAGCACCGCCAGCGCGATCATGCCGAACACCGACAGCTTGCTCTGCATGAAGCGCCGGCGCATGAGCGTGAACTGCGATACCTGGCCGACGTCCTTCGTCTTCTTGGTGTCTTCGAGCGGGATTGCGACTGCCATGTGGGCTACTCCAACCGGATCCGCGGATCCAGCCAGGAGAGGGCAAGGTCCGCGAGCAGGTTCCCGACGATGAGCAGGGCCGAGGTCACCATCAGGAACGCGATCGCCAGGTACATATCCTTGTTCAACAGCGCCTCGTAGTAGAGGGGGCCGTCGGTGGGAAGGTTGAGCACGATCGAGACCACCAGCTCACCCGAGAGCAGGGCGGGCAGCGCGGTGCCCAGGGACATCACCAAGGGGTGCAGCGCGTTGCGGACCGCATGCTTCCAGATCACGATCCACTCACGCAGCCCTTTGGCGCGTGCGGTCTGGACGTACTGATAGTTCAGGACGTCCAGCATGTTGGCGCGCATCACCCGGGACTGCCAGGCGGTACTGGTAGCCGCGATCACGAACACCGGGATCCAGAGGTGACCTATGAAGTCACCGACCTCGGGCAAACTCAACGGCGCGTTCTGATATTGCGGTGAGATCAGCCCGCCGATGTTCCGCTCACCGAGCGCGTCGGCGGCGAAGACCAGCACGATCAGCGCCAGCAGGAACTCGGGGATGGCGACTCCGATGAACTGGACCGCCGTGACGATGTAGTCGGGCGCCGTGTACCGGTGGGTGGCCGAGAAGACCCCGATCGGCACCGCCACCAGCCAGGCCAGGATCAAGGCGAGCACGGAGATCAGGATCGTGAAACCGATGCGGCTCCACATCAGCTGCGCCACCGGTTGCCCGAACACGATCGACTGGCCGAAGTCTCCGTGGAGGATGCCGCCGACCCACTGCAGGTAGCGCTCGGGCAGCGGCAGATTGAGACCGTAGGCCTTTTCCAGTGCCTGCACCTGCTGCGTCGAGACGATGCCGCCCTGGGCCTCGATCTGCTGGATCTTGATGTCCAGCGCGGTGCCCGGCGGCAGGTTGATCAGCCAGAAGCCGATGACCGAGATCACCCACAACAGGATGATCATGTAGATGAAGCGTCGCGCCAGAAACGTGACCATCGCTCAGGAGCTCTCCCCGTGCTGTTCCGGGTCCTCCCAGAACCACGCGTACGGGCTGTACTTCCCGTTCGGGACGATCGTCCACGGGTTGGTGAAGCCGCCGGTGTACGTCTGGTTCTGGCGAGGGATGTTCTTGAGGTTCGTCTTCGCCATCTCGATCTGCGGATAGTTGGTCACGGTGCCGGTGAAGAACGGTCCCTCGTTGATGTGGATCTTGATGATCTCCCACACCATCTGGTTGCGCTTCATGAAGTCGGTCTCGAGCGGCGCCTCCTTGAGCAGGTTCTGGAGCTGTTCGACCGGTCCGCCGGCGTCCGGCTGCAGGTAGGGCGGGTTGCGCTGCCAGGGACTCAGGTTCGCCTGGGCGTTCGCCCCCGGCGTGCCCTGCAGCAGGTACCACTCGCCTTCCAACGGCGCCCAGCGTTGATTGTCCTCGGGCACCAGCCAGTTGGCGTAGGTGAGGCAGTTCGGGCCGTCGCCAACCTCCCAGTCGCAGTACGACTGCAGCTGGCCGGCCGCCCACTGCGTGAGCCGGCTGGTCGCCTCGACCGGGGCGGCCTGGGCGTTGAGCCCCACCGCCTGGAAGTCCTGGGCGAGCAGCTGGTTCCGGTTGACGTAGTCGGGGCTGGCGTTGGACGCGTACTGAATCAGCAGGTTGAGCGGGCTGCCGTCGGGCATGGTCCGCCACTGCCCGCTCTTCTTGACCCCGACCGAGTCGAGCATCGTCCCCGCCTGGGTCGGGTTGTACTTGAGGTACGACGTCCGCCACTGGTTGTAGATCTGCGGCCCCTCGCCGACGTGGAACTCGACCGCCTTCGGACTCATGGTGCCGGTGGTCTGCTGGCCCTGCTCGAAGTAGATGGTCTTCTGAGCCTGACCGCGGTTGTAGGCCAGCGAGAGAGCCTGGCGGAACGTCTTGTTGCGGAACAGCGTGCGGTAGTTGGTGTCGAAGTAGTCGTAGTTGAAGAAGTAGACGGCGGCGGTGCCGGAGCCGCTGTCCCAGTAGAACAGGTCCATGCCCGGCGTTCCCTGGAGCGTGGAGACGTCCGCCAGCCCGAGCCCGATCTGGTCGCCGCTCACGAAGTCGGCCTTCCCCTGCTGGATGGCGAGGCGCATCGAGTTCGGGTCCTGGTAGTTCTGGTTGGTGATGGTGTCGATGTAGGGCAGCTGGTTGCCCTGCTTGTCGATGGCCCAGAAGTAGGGATTCCGCTCCAGCGTGATGTACTGGCCCGACTTGAAGCTCGACGCCTTCCAGGCCGCCATCGTCGGGTTGTCCGGGTTGCGGGTCCAGTCGACCAGGTTCATGTAGTTGCTGGTCCAGTTGGCGCCGACCGAAGGGTTGTACTTGATGTGGAACTGCGACAGGTAGTGCTTGGGGTCCATCATCTGCGGGCCGATGCCGCCCGTGTTGATGGCGCTGGTGCCACGCTTCGCCCACATCGAGACGAAGTCGACCGCCAGCGGCGTCGGAGCGTCGTACTTCAGCTCCAGCGTGTTGTCGTCGACCTTGTTCATCGTGACCGGGGTGCCCTTGCTGGAGCGGAACTCCTGCGAGGCGACCCACCCGGGGAGGGTCCCGATCTCGTCCTCCCACCAGTAGATGATGTCGTCCACCGTCCACGGCTGCCCGTCCGACCACTTCATTCCGTGCCGGAAGTTGAGGGTCAGCGTCGTGAAGTCGCTGTTGAACTCCCAGCTGTGCGCCATGTAGGGGCCGATCGAAGCGCCGTCGTCGAGCCACCGCATCGGCGAGTGGCCCCACATGCCGTTGATCAGGTTGTTCGACGTCTGCTGGTCGGTCGGGTCGGAGCAGATCCAGGTCCAGGTGCCGCCGTACTTACCCTCCGTCATCCAGTCGTGGGGGACCACGTAAGGCGGCGTGCCGACCCGCTGCGCGACCGCCGGCAGCTTCCCCGCCTTCACCATGTCCGCCAGCTGCGGGGATTCCTTCAGCGTGCCGTTGAACGGAATGTCGGTCTGGTACTGGATGTCCGTCTTGGTGATGTGGTAGACACCTCGCTCCGTGACGCTGCTCCCGCTCGACGAGTTGCCGCTCGAGCCACCACCGCTGGTGCTTCCGCACGCCGCTACGACAGTGCCGGCGGCGGCCAGGCCTGCCAGACGTAAGAATTGACGGCGATCGACGTTACTGGGGCTCATTCGAACTACCTCCTGGCACGGCTCGAGGCCTGGCGGTCAGGGAGCGCCGGGGCTCCGCACGGTGCGGCCCCCAGAGGGACGACGCCGGCGCCTGAGCCGGTTGCTCGGTCTGGTCAAGCCCTCGCTCGACACCTGGTCCAACCTCTCACCCACACCTTTCTGGTGGGGGCAATATAGGGCCTCCGGGGCGGGGTGTCAATTTGGAGGCAGGGTGGCGGGCTCGCCGCGACGCGTCCGCGCGCGCGCTTCGCGAGCCGTCGGCCGGTGGTTCGTGGCGCCCAGCGCGGCCGGGAGCGGAGGTGAGCAAGGGCCTTGCAGAGGATGTCGAATCCTGCCTCCCCGAACTCATGTGACTATGACTAGCACTTTTGGCCGCCCAAGAGATGGCGAGACCAGGCGTCCGGCGTTCCGCGGACCGCACACCCGGCGCCTCGCCGCCCCGCCTACACCGGCTCGGGAGGCGTGGTCTCCGGGATCACGTCCACCTGGACCTCTCCATCGGTGGGATCGATGACCGCGGCGGCCAGCACCCACCAGCCGGGGTGCAGGTCCGCCGGCCGCCGGCAGGAGAACAGGACCCGGTGCCGGCCCGCCGGCAGGGTGACCGGTGACGTGCGTCGGGGTTGTCGAGAGGCGTCCATCGGGTTCGCGGGCCCGGCTCGGCCGACGTCGGACTCGAGCCGGGTGCCGCACCAGACCTCCACCGGCCCGCTCGCGAAATAGCCGAATGCCACCGGGCGCTCGGAGGGCACGTCGAAGGTCGCCACCGCCCATCCCACCTCCTCGGCCTCGCCCGCGGGTTGCGACCAGCCGGCGAAGCGCACGACGAAGAGCTCGCCAAGCTCCCCGAAATCCAGGTCCGTGGGATCCTGGCGAACAGTCCGCCAGCGCCGCGACGGTGCGGCACCGGTCGCGTCCGCGACGATCACCTCCGGCTCGAATGGCGAGTTCGGGTCCGAACCGGGAACCGCCACCCGCCACTCCGGCAGGCCCGGCTGCAGCACCCGCGACCGGTGCCTGCGATGGACTTCTCTCCCTTCCCATCGGACACGGACGTCGGCGGTCCAGCGCAGGGGGAGCGGTGACCCCTCCCAGCGGAACGGGCATTCGAAAGCCTGGTCCCCGTCGCGTAGGGCGGCGGTGGCCGCGACCGTCTGCATCTCGGCGCCACGCTCCAGCGCCCACGCCACCGACACGTCGGCGGCCGCTCCCGACGCGGGCGCCCCGACCACGACCCACCCCAACGTCCCCCGGGCGTCGTCCGGGGCGCGATGCTCGACCACGTGGATCAGGGGACCACCCGCCCGCGCCGTGAAGAACGGGCTGTCCCGATCATCCCCCAGGCGCTGCAGGTCGGCGCGTCGCAAGGCGTCGTTCCATGCCGGACCCCGCCGGCTGAGAGCGCCCTGCCCGGTTTCGACCTCCACCGTCACCGGGCCGCCGACGTCACCGACCTCGACCGTGGTCCTTCCCGACTCGTCGTCGTAGGTCCACCGCCCCACCGGGAGACCGCCGGCCAGCACCTGGTGAGGACGGTTGGTGTGCTCCAGCCGGAGCGTGAGGCGCCGGACCTGGGACGCGGGCTCCACCTCGACGCGGCAGCGACCCGGTTCGGGGGTGTCGACACGCGCCGCGGTCCACCCGCACTCACCCTGGAGGTAGGCACGGGTGCTGCCGTCGTCGTGGTAGACGCGGGCGGCCCCGGGCGCCCCCGGGAAGACGGAGAGGATCAGGTGGTCGAGTGCCTGTTCGGACGTGGAGAGCGCCGGCCCCGCCAGGGGCAGGATGGTCCCGGCGCGAACGAACTGCGGCACGGTCGCCAGGTCCGCGAGCCGGGTGACCCAGCGGGGTCCGTCGACCGTCTCGCCGGTGGTGCGCTCGATCCACTCGCCGCCCGGCACCCAGACGTCCTTGAGCGCGAGGCCGGTGCCCGGGTCGGCGGGCTCCAGAACCGGTGCGACCAGCAGATCGTCTCCCAGTAGGTACTGGTCGCGGGCCAGGTAGGCGCTGTCCTCCTCCGGCTCCATCCAGGACATCGGGCGGACCAGCGCCAGGCCCGTGTCGGAGGCCTGGCGAGCAGCGGTGTAGAGGTAAGGAAGGAGCTCGGCGCGAGCCCGGAACGCATCGCGGGCGGCCGCCTCCGCCTCGGCACCGAAGGCCCACGGGCGGCGGTCATAGGCAGGACCGTTGCTGCTGTGGAGCCGGAGCACCGGACTGAACGCGCCGAACTGTACCCATCGCACGTAGAGGTCGGGCTCCTCGACGCCGAAGTGGCCGCCGATGTCGTGGCTCCACCACCCGTACGCGACGTTGGCGCCGGCCGCGGTGAAGCGTGGCTGGAAGCGGAGGGCCGGCCAGGTGGCGAACGTGTCGCCGGAGAACCCGATCGGGTAGCGGTGACTTCCCAGCCCGCCCCAGCGGCTGAGCAGGAGCGGCCGCCGCTCGGGATGGCGCAGGAGATCCCGGTGGTGGAGGTGGTTCAACCAGGGGAGAGGGTCGAGGCCGGGCATCGCCGAGGTCTCGCCCTGCTGCCAGTCCATCCACCAGAAGTCCACGCCCAGGTCCTCCAGCGGATGGTGGAGCAGCTCGAAATAGGCCTGCGCGAACCGCGGGTCGGTGATCCGGAACGGAATCGGGTCGTCACTCGCCGGATCCAGGCCCATCGCCCGCGCCATCTCGGGATAGACGGATTCGAACCGCCCCACCCCCAGCGCCGGGTGCAGGTTGAGGGTGGCGTGCAGGTGGTGGCGGTGCAGCCAGTCGAGGAATCCGGCGGGATCGGGGAAGAGCTCGCGGTTCCAGGTGTAGCCGGTCCACGCGTCGGGGGTGTGCCAGTCCATGTCGATGACGAGCACGTCGAGTGGAAAGCCGTGCGCCCGGAACTCCTCGGCCAGGGCCTGCAGGTCCCGGTCGCGGTACGCCCAGTAGCGCGACCACCAGGCCCCGAGCATCCAGCGGGGAGGCAGAGGAACGGTTCCGCCGAACCGGGTCACGTACTCCCCGACAGCCTCCGCGTACCGGTGGCCGTAGCCGAAGAAGTACCAGTCCTGCCGTCCATCGGCGGGCGGGCGCGGCTCCACCCAGCCCGCATCCGGCGCGAAGCGAAACCCGGCGCCGTCGTCGAAGACCGCCCACCCGGACCTGGAGACGAGGCCGGACTCGAGGCGGGCCTCGCCCCGCCGTCCGTCCAGGGTGCGGCGGGCTCCGCCCAGGTTCCAGCGGTCGACCAGCCCCGGCGTCCAGTGACCGGCCGGCTCCCCGATGAGGTCGACGCTCAGGTTTCCGGCGTGGAACGGAGTGCCATCGGCCAGGTGACGAAGGCGGAGGTGCTCGGTCTCGACCATCGTGACAGCCCCGTCCCGGCGGACCTCGAAGGCCGGCACCTCGGCGCGCCGGTTGGGAAAGGCATACGTCGGCCGATCGTCGAAGGCGCCGTCCGGAGTCCACTCCAGACGCAGCAGCCGGGAGGCGAGGACGCTGACGCGGGCGGAGCCGATCCGCACCTGGGCCTCGGGCGCCGCCACCGGGTCGCCGGGAAGGCGGATGCGGTCCCTGAAGCTCAAAGCGGCGGAGCGAAGATCGTCGGGTTCGCGCAGTCGAGGCTCGGGCACCCGGCGAGTGTAGTCACCCCCCGTCACCCCCAGGAAAGGGACCCAGGAAAGGGGCCCAGGAAAGGGCAATGCCGTTGCTTTAAGGGCGTCGCAGGGGGAATTCGGGCGGAGCGCCGGGGTGCCGCGGTGCCCCGGGAGCTCAGCGTCCTCGAAGCCTTATGGGCCGGCAGCCTCAGGGCCGTTTCTGCACATTCCGCTCCTTCCGGGTCGGAGATAGCGACGGTTTCTGCAGAAACGACCCTAATCCACGGCTTCGGGCCCGGGGTTGGGCGGTTGGTGCACCAACGACCCGATCGGCCTGCCCGGTAGCCTCGCCCTGATCGTGGAACGCGGATCGGCGGTGGCGGGGCGGTGGGGAGCCTTCGTGGCGCGGCGGCGCTACTTCGTGCTCGGCGTCTGGGTGGTCGCCGTGGTCGCTCTCGGCCTGCTGGCGACGACCACGGCGCAGCACCTGTCGCCCGCCGGCTTCCAGACCGACACCCCCGCATCCGCCACCGCCAACACCGTCGCCAGGGTCTTTCCGGAACGCACCTCGCCCCTCGTGATGGTGGTCTTCACCTCCCCCTCGACGCCGTACACCGACCCCGCCTACCAGCAGCAGGTCGCCGCCTGGCGCCAGAGCCTGGAGCAGCTGGCGCAGGAGCAGCACGCCGGGATGACGGTCCAGCCGGTGCCGGGGAAGGACGGGCGCACGTTCGGGCTCTTCGTGATGACGTCGCGCAACGCTGCCGACTACGTCGACCTCGCCGACCAGGTCCAGCGCATCCACCATCCGGGGCCGGCCCAGGTCTCCGTCGGCGGCCTGGCGCCCATCTACAACGCGTTCATCCAGGACTCCGAGCAGGGCGTGGCGCGTTCGGAGGAGTACTCCCTGCCGGTCGCGCTGCTTCTCCTGCTGCTGGTCTTCGGTGGTGTCGTCGCGGGGCTGCTCCCGGTGATCACGGGGTTCTCGACGGTCAGTGTCGCGATCGGCGTGGTCGGGCTCATCGCGCGCGGGCACGAGGTCTCGATCTTCGCCCTCAACGTCAGCACGATCCTCGGCCTCGGCCTCGGCATCGACTATTCGCTGCTGGTCGTGAACCGATTCCGCGAAGAGCTGCGGGCGGGCACCGAGCCGTCGGAGGCGGTCGCCACCACCGTGGCCACCGCCGGCGTGGCGACGCTGATCTCCGGCTGCACGGTGGCCATCGGGTTCGGGGCGCTGATGCTGTCGCGCCTCAACGTGGTGTGGTCGATCGGATTCGGCGGGGTGATCGTGGTCGCGATCTCGGTGCTTTCCTCGCTGACCTTGATTCCCGCTCTGCTGGCGGTCTTCGGCGGGACGGTCGACCGACTCGCGCTGCCCTTCGTGCGGGGCCGTGACACCCGGCCCTTCTGGCACGGCCTGGCGTCCGTGGTCATGCGCCGGCCCGCGGTCTGGATCGTGGCCGTCCTGTGCGTCATCGGTGTGCTGGTATCGCCGGCCCGCAACCTCATGCTGGGCGTGGAAGGGGTGGAATCGCTGCCCCCGTCGGCCGCGCCGGTGATCGCGCAGAACCTGGCGCAGGAACAGCTCGGGGTGCCGGTGCACTCGCCGACCCTGGTCCTGGTACACGGCGTCAACACCGTGGGCGAGTCGGAGTACGTCCAGGCTCGCATCGAAGCGGTGAGCGGTGGCAGCCGTGTCACCGGGCCGGCCTCGGTCCCGCCCGAAGAGTGGGGTCTCTATCTGCGGAACGGCTACGCGATCTATACGGTGACGCAGCCCGCCGCCGACAACTCTGCCCTCACCCATCAGTGGCTGAACCGGCTCCGAACGGCCCAGATGCCACCCGGGGTCACGCTGCAGCTCACCGGCGAGGCGGCGGCCTACCAGGACTATCTGGCCGCGCTGACCTCGGACTTCCCCAAGATCCTGCTCACGGTGCTGGCCGGCACGCTGCTCCTCCTCGGCCTCGCCTTCCGATCCGTCGTGCTCCCGATCAAGGCGGTGCTCATGAACCTGCTCTCGGTGGGGGCCGCGATGGGGGTCCTCACCTGGGGCTTCCAGGAGGGTCATTTCGCCGGCCCTCTCGACTTCCAGACGGTGGGCTTCGTGGACGCGACGCTCCCTGTCATCATCTTCGCCGCGCTGTTCGGGATCTCGATGGACTACGAAGTCTTCCTGCTCAGCCGCATCCGGGAGGAATGGCTCGCCGGCGCCTCGAACGCCCACGCGGTGGCGGTCGGGATGGAGCGGACCGGGCAGATCATCACGTCGGCGGCGCTGATCCTGGTCGCGGTCTCCTCCACGCTCGCGTTCGCGTCGCTGACGCTGGACAAGGCACTCGGCGTCAGCTTCGCGGTCGCGATCCTGATCGACGCGACGCTGATCCGCCTGCTGCTGGTGCCGGCCCTGATGCGTGTCCTGGGGGACCTCAACTGGTGGCCGGTGCGGCACCGGCCGGGACCGGAGTGATGGCGCCGGTTCTATTCCGTCCGGCGGGACGGGGCCATCACCTGAAGGTCGAAGGTGCCCTCGGTGGAGCCGGTGGTCGCGGCCACGCCCCAGCAACCGGCCTTGGGGAAGATCAGCTGGGAGTCGTAGACGCTGTCGCCGCCGGACACGTTGGTCTTGGGGACGGTCTTGGAGAAGTGCGTGCCCTCGACGTTGATGCCGGCCACGATCTGCAGGCTGGGACCGGCGGCGTCGTTCTGGACGAACCACACGATGAGCGTCGTCCGCCCCGCGTAGATCGCCTTCCCGTTCTGCAGGTAGGCGGTGATTCCCGACTGGCTGGGGCTGGGCTGGATCTCCGGCTGCTTGCCGGCGACCTTGACGGGCGAGGCGGCGCAGATGTCGGACGTGTTGCCGGCGGGCAGGCCGCAGGCGCTGACCGCCAGCGCGCAGAAGACCAGCACCGCACAGATCGGCGCCGCGACGAGCTTCCTCATCTCGATCCGACTATGGCAGGGCGGCCGCGCGTCGCTCGCCCGTGATCTGAACGCGCCGCAAGGCCACCGCCGCCACGCTGCCGAGAACGATGAGGGCGGCGCCGGTCCAGAACGCGGCGGCGGGCGCCAGCCCGTAGAGTCCTCCCGCGACGAGCGCTCCCACCGCCTCCGCCCCGTACGACGCGGTCTGGAACGCGCCCTGGGTCCTTCCCTGTCCGCCCGGCGGCGCCGCCTCGCTGACCCCGGTCAGCAGCGCGGGGCTGCTGGGGAGGGTGAAGGTTCCCTCCACCACGCCGAACAGGATCAGCACCACGACCGAGCGGAGCAGCGGATAGATGAAGAGGAAGACGGCGAACGCGAGGACCGAGGCGACCGCTGAGCGGAAGCGGCCGAAGCGGTCGACGACGGTCCCGGCCAGGCCGCCGAGGAAGAGAATCGGGATCCCGTAGGCGGCGAAGGACATGCCGACCTCGAAGTACGTCGCCCCGCGGCTGGTCAGGAACAGGCTCCATACCGTGTCGTAGGTCCCGAACGCCCATTGCAGCGGCATCGCCAGCGCCAGGAAGGGGGCCAGGCGCCACAGGACGCGCCCGAGCTCGAACGGCGCCCGCTTCGTGGTCCGCCGGGCCGCCGCCCCCCGGCGTCCGTGCACCGCCGGGAGGAACAGCATCATCCCGGTCGCGAGCAGGCAGAAGGCGGTGCCGACCCAGAACACGGCTCCAAGGTCGAAGCCGGCGACGAGGCCGCCGACCACCGGCCCCAGGACCATGCCCAGCATGTCGGAGGAACGCAGCATCCCGTAGGCACGTGCCTTGCGCTGCCCGCCGAGATCGCCGATCATCGCGGCCGCGGCGGGCAGGTAGGCGCCGGCGGCGCAAGCGTGGACCATCCGCAAGCCGACCAGGAAGGCGATCGGGAGCGGCAGCAGGTAGAGCGGGAACAGCAGGGCGTAGACGAGCAGGGAGCCCACGATCACCGGCTTCCGCCCGAACCGATCCGCGAGCCATCCGCCCGGGTACTGTGCCAGCGCCCTTCCGACGACGCCGCCGGCGAACACGAGGCCGACGAGCAGGGCGCCCCCGCCGCGCGACCGGATGAACAGCGGGAGGATCGGGATGAAGAATCCGATCCCGATCCCGGTCAGGGCGTTTCCGGCGAGGAGGGTCCAGAGGGTGCGCCGGTCGAGTCCGGGCACCGCGGCATCCGTCGGGGGCGCCTCTTCGAAGCGTCCCACCAGCCGGATGCTACGAGGGGGCGCCCCCGCGTCGCCGGTCGCCGGGCAGGGCCGTCGTGGGCGGGGTTTCGAGCCGAGCCGGGGTCAGTCGGCGACCGCGTCGTAGGCGGTGACGCGCTCGAGGATAACGCGCACCACCACCTCGCCCGGCACCGCGTTGCGGATGCCGAACTCCTCCGCCCGCTCCCGTCCCATGTAGCGGGTGGCGACCGCGGTCGCCACACGCAGCAGCTCTCCCGGATCGTCGCTGATCGTGGCCCGGCCCTGGATCGCCACGTAGGCGTAGGGCGGCTCTTCGAGGTCGACGCAGATCGCGACCCGCGGGTCACGCGCCAGGGACCGTGCCTTGAGCGACGTCGCGCCGGTGGTGAGGACCGCGTCGTCGCCGTCCAGCACGAACCACACCGGCACCACGAAGGGCTGTCCGTCCCGGCGGGTCAGCGCCAGCTTCGCGGTTCGCGTGCCGGCCGAGAGGAACGCACGCCACTCCTGGGCCGACATCTCACGCATCGCGTTCAGAGCTTAGCGGTCCCGGCGGTCCCGGCGGTGCCGGCGGTGCCGGCGGTCCCGGCGACGCCGGCGTTCCCGGCGGTTCCGACGGTGCCGGAGTTGCTCTCCGCGGTCTCCAACAGCCGCCGCACCGTCAACACCCCCGCCGGCCGGCCGTCGGTGCGCACCCGGACCCGGCTGGAGTCGTGCAGCAGCATGGTCGAGAGCGCATCGGCGAGCGTCGCCGTGCCCGCCACCTCGGGGATCCCGCCGGCGCCGTCGTCGGCCTCCAGCGGGGCCAGCCCGACGGGGAGCACCGCCAGTCGCTTCTGCGCGCGGTCAGGACCCAGGAACTGCGCCACGAAGTCGCTGGCGGGCTGGGCCAGGATGCGGGCGGGCGCGTCGTACTGCTCGAGGACGCCGCCGTCGCGGAACAGCGCGATCCGGTCCCCCATCTTCACCGCCTCGTCGATGTCGTGGGTGACGAAGGCGATCGTCTTCCGCACCTCGCGCTGGATGCGGAGGAACTCGTCCTGCAGCGACTCTCGCGTCACCCGGTCGATGGCCCCGAAGGGCTCGTCCATCAGCAGCACCGGCGGGTCCGCGGCGAGGGCCCGGGCCACGCCCACGCGCTGCTGCTGGCCGCCCGAGAGCTGGGCCGGGTAGCGCTTGCTGTAGACGCCGGGGTCGAGACCGACCAGCTCCAGGAGCTCGTTGACGCGACCGGCGATCCGCTTGCGGTCCCAACCCAGCAGGCGCGGGACCGTGCCGACGTTGTCGGCGATCGTGAGATGCGGGAACAGGCCGCTCTGCTGGATCACGTAGCCCATGGAGAGCCGGAGCTTGACCGGGTCCATCTTGGTGACGTCGTTCCCGTCGAGGAGGATCTGCCCCGACGTCGGTTCCACCAGCCGGTTCATCATCCGCAGCGTGGTCGTCTTGCCCGACCCCGACGGACCCAGCAGCATGCAGATCTCGCCGGTCTCGATGGTCAGCGAGAGGTCCTGGACGACGTACGGACCGCCTGGATACTGCTTGCTGATGTGAATCAGCTCCAGCATGGTTCGGTAACGTTACCGAATCGCGGTGACGAGTCCGCTGCGGTCGTTGTCATCATCTGGCCGGTTCTCGATGGAGGATGAACGTGACCCCCGCCCAGTGGGCCGAGTCCTGGTTCGACGTCCCCTGGCTGGTGCAGAACGCGGGAGAGGTCGCGGGCTACCTCGTGCAGCACATCGAGCTGACGGTGCTGGCGGTGGCGATCGGCTTCCTGATCTCGATCCCGGCCGGCTTCGTGGCCTGGAGCATCCCGGCGCTGCGCGGGCCTCTGCTGGGTACCGCGGGCGTCCTCTACACGATCCCTTCTCTGGCCCTCTTCGCGCTGCTGGTTCCGCTTACCGGGCTGACCACGGTGACGGCGGAGATCGGTCTGGTCGCCTACACGCTGCTGATCCTGATGCGCAACGTGGTGGTGGGGCTTGACGGCGTGTCGCCGGCGGTCCGGGACGCCGCCGTCGGGATGGGCTACCGGTCGCTGCGGCGGATCCTCTCGGTCGACCTCCCGCTCGCGCTGCCGGTCATCATGGCCGGGGTCCGAATCGCCACCGTCACCACCATCGGCCTGGTCACGGTGACGGCGCTGATCGGAGAGGGCGGGCTGGGACAGATGCTGACCCTGGGTCTGAACAACGAGTTCAAGACCGAGATCTGGGTCGGCGGCTTGCTGTGCGTGGTCCTGGCCGTGGTGGCCGACGTCGGCCTGGCGCGGCTGCAGCGTGTCCTGACCCCCTGGAGCCGGGCCTGATGGGGCTCCTGGCGCAGCAGTGGCAGTGGTTCACCGATCCGGCCAACTGGCAGGGGTCGACCGGGATCCCCACGCTGCTCAGCCAGCACGTGCTGATGTCGCTGGCGGCGACCCTGATCGCGATGGCGATCGCGCTCCCGGTCGGCATCGGCCTCGGGCACGTGGGCAAGGGCGGCCTGCTCGCGATCAACGTCACCAACGTCGGCCGCGCCGTCCCGTCCTTCGCGCTGATGGTCTTCTTCGTCCTCATCTTCGGGCTCGGGACGGCGCCGACGCTGATCGCGCTGGTCGTCCTCGCGGTCCCGCCGGTGATCACGAACGCCTATCAGGGGATGCGGTCGGTGGATCGCGACCTGGTCGACGCGGCGCGGGGCCTGGGCATGACCGAGACGCAGATCCTGCGGCGCGTCGAGGTCCCGATCGCGGTCCCCGTGGTCATGGCCGGCGTCCGCACGGCGGGAGTCCAGGTGGTGGCGACGGCGACGCTCGGGGCCTACGTGGCCTGGGGCGGTCTGGGCCTCCTGATCGAGCAGGGCCTGAACACGGCGACCGGCTACACCGAGCTCCTCGGCGGGGCGATCCTGGTCGCGCTGCTCGCGGGCGTTACGGAGGGATTGCTCGCGCTGCTTCAGCGGTTGTTGACCCCCGCAGGGTTGCGTAAGGTGAGCGGTTCGCGTGCCGCCGGTGCGGCCCCACCGTCCACGTCAAAAGGGAAAGCGGCCGCGTGAGACCGGCGCACAAAGGAGAGACGCGAATGAAGAAGGTGGCCTACCGCGCCTTGCTGGCGGTGGTGCTGGGGGTCAGCCTGATGGCGGCCGCCTGCGGCTCGTCCGGTGGCAGCACGAGCAAGGGGACCGTGACCATCGGCTCCCAGAACTTCGCCGAGAACGTGACCCTCGGGTACATCTACGGGGGTGCGCTGGCGGACGACGGCTACACCGTGCAGTACAAGCCGAACATCGGCGCGCGCTCCGTTCTGGCGCCGGCCCTGGAGAGCGGCACCATCACGATGTACCCCGGGTACAGCGCCAGCGAGCTGAGCTATTACTCCGGCGACCCGAGCCTGGCCGGGACCGACGCGCAGACCAACGTCGACAAGCTCAACACCTACCTCGAGAAGAAGGGCCTGAAGGCGCTCACGGTCTCGGCGGCCGCCGACGAGAACGCGTTCGCCGTGACCAAGGCCACCTCGGACCAGTACCACCTGACGAGCCTCGATCAGCTGGAGGGGATCGCACACAACCTGATCCTCGGGGGGCCGGTCGACTGCCCCGGCCGCACCGACTGCCTGGCCGGGCTCCAGAGCGTCTACGGCGCCCACTTCGCGAGCTTCCGGGCGCTCGACGCGGACGGGCCGCTGACCCACACCGCGCTGGAGCAGAACCAGATCCAGGTGGCGGTGGTCTTCAGCAGCGACGCCATCATCGGGCAGGACCACTGGGTCATCCTCAAGGATCCCAAGCACATCTCGGTCGCCGACCAGGTGGTGCCGCTGATCAACCCCAAGAAGATCGACTCGTCGGGCCAGTCGGCGCTCGACAAGGTCTCGTCGAAGCTGACCACCGAGCAGCTGGTGCAGCTGAACACCCAGGTCTCGGTCAACGAGGAGTCGTCGCAGCAGGCCGCGCAGACCTGGCTCAAGAACCACGGGTTCAGCGGCAAGACCACCTAGCGACGCCTCGCAGGAAGGGCCATCTGTCGACAGATGGCCCTTCCCGGGGCCCGTTTTGGGTACATCTGTCGACAGATGGCTCAGAGGTCCGGCGCGCTGGAGCGGTTCGAGTGGGAGATCCTGCCCCCCCAGCCATCCCTTGGGGCCCACGTGCAGGTGGCCCTGGAGGAGGTGCTGCTGGACCAGGTGATCGCGGGCGAGCGGGGGGCCACGCTGCGGTTTTGGGAGTGGGCCGAGCCGGCGCTGGTCCTGGGGTCGCACCAGATGCTGGCCAACGAGATCGACGTCCTGGCCGCGGATGAGCTCGGCTTCACCGTCTGCCGGCGCCTGAGCGGAGGCGGGACGATGCTGGTCGAGCCGGCTCGGAGCATCACCTACACGCTGGTCGCTCCGGACGCGCTGGTGCAGGGGCTCTCGTTCGTCGACTCCTACGCCCTGCTCGACGGGTGGGTCGTCGATTGCCTGCGCTCGCTCGGGGTCCCCGCCGGCTACCGGCCCATCAACGACATCGTGTCGCCGGAGGGGAAGATCGGTGGCGCCGCGCAGGCGCGTCGCCGCCGGACCGTCCTCCACCACACGGCGATCGCCTACGACCTGGATCCCGACCTGGTGCCGCGCCTCATCCGCATCGGTCGCGACCGGGTGAGCGAGAAAGGCGTGAGGAGCGCGGTCAAGCGCGTCTCGCCGCTCCGGGTGTGGACCGCCCTCTCGCGGGACGAGGTGGTGAGCCGGCTCCTGGCCTGGTTCTCCCGGCTGGTCACCACCCGCCCGGTGCGCCTCGACGCCGGGACGCTGGAGCGGGCGCAAACCCTGGCCCGGGAGAAGTACGCGACCGCCGGCTGGATCGACCGCCTCCGCTGACGCCGCCGCTGCTGACGCCGCTGGGAATCAATCGACGACATACCAGGTGGGCACCATCTGCTGGCTCGACTTGGGCGGCCGCTGGTACTTGCGCTCCTGGCGGGGAGGCAGCTTGATGTTGTCCAGGGAGACCGGCTGGTACGGAAACTGGCGCAGCAGGTGCGTGATCAGGTTCAGGTGCGCGGTCTTCTTGGAATCGGTCTCGACGACATGCCAGGGTGAGTCCTTGGTGTCGGTGTAGGCGAACATGTCGTCCTTCGCCTCCGAGTAGTCGACCCACCGCGCGCGCGACTCGAGATCGGTCGGTGAGAGCTTCCAGCGTTTGGCGGGGTTCGTCATCCGCTGCTGGAACCGCTTCTCCTGCTCGTCGTCGGAAACCGAGAGCCAGTACTTGAGGAGGTGGATGCCGGAGCGGATGAGCATTCTCTCGAACTCCGGGCAGGAGCGCATGAACTCCTCGTACTCCTTCTCCGTGCAGTACCCCATGACGTGCTCGACGCCGGCCCGGTTGTACCAGCTGCGGTCGAAGAGGACGATCTCACCGGCCGCCGGGAGATGGGTCACGTACCTCTGGAAGTACCACTGGCTCTGCTCGCGGTCGGTCGGCTTGGTGAGGGCGACGGGACTGCAGACGCGAGGGTTCAGAAGCTCGGTGATCCGGTTGATCATGCCGCCCTTGCCGGCGGTGTCGCGGCCCTCGAAGATGACCGCCACACGCAGCCCCTGGCGGTGGATCCACTCCTCCCACTGCACCAGCTCCACCTGCAGACGCCGCAGCTCCTTCGCGTATTCCTTCTTGGTCAGCTCGCGGAGCCGCACCGGCTCCTTCCCGACCGCGTCGACCACCAGTCCGGCGCCACCGTCCGCGACCTGCTGCTTCGTCCTGCGATTCGGCGTCTTCGCCATCGTCCGGCTCCTCTGTTCGGATCATTTGGGACGCGCGCCCGGCTCTGTCCCCCTTAAAACTCGGCGAGTTGCGTCTCCCGGGACCCTTCGCTGGTGTTCGACACGCTAAGCGTCCTAACGTTGAGTGTCGAGCGTCCACCCCACGGGGGCGCCCCGGCATTGTGTGCACCAAGGAGCGATCAATGACCCTCGGTTACACGGAGAAGCTCTACCTGCTCGCGTTCGACCATCGATCTTCGTTCTCGAAGGGTCTGTTCGGCCTCAAAGGCGAGCCGACCCCCGAGGAGCTGGCGCAGATCCAGGTCTCGAAGCAGATCATCTTCGAGGGCCTGCAGAGGGCGCTCCCCGAGCTTCACGGCATCTCCCGCCAGGTCCCCGGGCTGCTGGTCGACGAGCAGTACGGCGCCGAGGTCGCGCGCCGGGCCAAGATCGAAGGTCTCACCCTGGCGATGCCGGTCGAGAAGAGCGGCCAGGAGGAGTTCGACTTCGAGTACGGCCCCAACTACCAGGACCATGTCTTGCGGTTCGACCCCACGTTCTCCAAGGTGCTGGTCCGCTACAACCCTGACGGCGACCGCGATCTGAACCGGCGCCAGCTCGACCGGCTGGCGGACCTCTCCGACTGGCTCCACGGGCAGGACCGCAAGTTCCTGTTCGAGCTGCTGGTGCCGGCCACCAAGGAGCAGCTGGCCAGAGTCGAGGGCTCCTCAGACCGCTACGACCTGGAGCTGCGTCCGGACCTGGTGGTGCGCACCATCCAGGCCGCGCAGGAGGCACGGGTGGAGCCGGACATCTGGAAGATCGAGGGGTTCGAGCGGGCGGAAGACTCGGCCCGGGTCGCCGACACCGCGCGCGCCGGTGGGCGCGAGGGGGTGTGCTGCATCGTGCTCGGGCGCGGCGCCAGCGAGGAGAAGGTGGAGCACTGGCTGCGCGTGGGGGCGACGGTCCCCGGGTTCCAGGGCTTCGCGGTGGGCCGCACCATCTGGGAAGGCCCGCTGTCGTCCTGGGTTGCGGGCGATCTCGACCGCGACGGCGCGGCCCAGCGCATCTCCGGCAACTACCGGCACCTGGTCGAGGTCTACGAGGAGGCGGCGAAGCAGCCCGCCCGCGGCTGACCGTCTCCCCCACCCCAAGCACTCACCCGACTGCCGGCACTCGGGGCTCGCACGCGGTGCATGCGGCCCCGAACGCCGGCAGTCGGGCCTTGTGCCGTTCCCTCCTTCGGCGGCAGTCCGCCGGACACGGACATGGCGCGCGTCCTCAGCTCTTAACCACCGGCGCCACCCGGCGGCAGGCGTCATCTTTGAGACATGACCCTTTCCCTGACCTCGACTGAGCAGCTTCTCCAGGAGGCCCGCGGTGCGGTCGGCGGGTCCCCGCAGGACGTCCTCTGCGTGAACACGATCCGGACGCTGTCAATCGACGCCGTCCAGAAGGCGAACTCGGGGCACCCGGGGACGCCGATGGGGATGGCCCCCGTCGTCTACACCCTGTGGCAGCACTTTCTCGACTTCGACCCCCAGGATCCGATCTGGCCCAACCGCGACCGATTCGTGCTGTCGGCCGGCCACGCGTCGATGCTTCTCTACTCGGTCCTTCACCTGACCGGCACCGTCGCCGTCGACCCGGACTACGAGGTGGTCGGCGAGCTCTCGGTCAAGCTGGACGACATCGAGCGGTTCCGCCAGCTCGACTCCAAGTGCCCGGGCCACCCCGAGTACCGCTGGACGACCGGCGTCGAGACCACGACCGGTCCGCTCGGGCAAGGCATCGCGACGTCGGTGGGGATGGCGATCGCGTCCAGGTTTCTGGGCGCGCACTACAACCGCCCCGACTTCACGATGTTCGACTTCGACGTCTACGCGCTGGCCGGGGACGGCTGCCTGGAGGAAGGGATCTCGCACGAGGCGGCCTCGCTGGCGGGGCACCTCAAGCTCGACAACCTCTGCTGGATCTACGACAACAACCACATCTCGATCGAGGGCCCGACCTCGCTCGCCTACTCCGACGACGTGGCGACCCGCTTCCTCGGCTATGGCTGGAACGTGACCCGCGTGGGCAACGCCAACGACCTGGCGATGGTGGCCCGCGCGCTGCGGGTGTTCAAGAACGAGCGGACGCGCCCCACCCTGGTCATCGTGGACAGCCACATCGGGTACGGGGCCCCGCACAAGGAGGACACGGCCGCCGCGCACGGCGAGCCCCTCGGTGCCGAGGAGGTCCGCGCCGCCAAGAGGTTCTACGGTTGGCCGGAGGACGCGCAGTTCCTGGTCCCCGACGGCGTCCGGGAGCACTTCGCGGAGGGGATCGGCAGGCGCGGTAGCGAGGCGCGGCGACGCTGGGAGGCGCTCTTCGACGAGTACCGGAGGGCGTACCCGGAGCAGGCCGAGCAGGTGCACCTGATGCAGGTCCGCCGGCTGCCAGAGGGTTGGGACGAACTGATACCCAGCTTCCCCGCCGACGCCAAGGGCGAGGCCGGTCGGGAGTCCTCCGCGCAGGTCGAGAACGCGATCGGGCAGAAGGTGCCCTGGCTGATCGGGGGTGCCGCCGACCTCGCGCCCTCGACCAAGACCCACCTCACGTTCGACGGTGCAGGCGACTTCGAGGCGGGTCAGCGGGCGGGCCGCAACTTTCACTTCGGCATCCGCGAGCACGCCATGGGGGCCATCGTCAACGGGCTCTCGCTGTCCAAGCTGAGGCCGTTCGGGAGCACCTTCTTCATCTTCACCGAGTACATGAAGCAGCCGATCCGGCTCTCGGCACTGATGGAGATCCCGACCATCTTCGTGTTCACCCATGACTCGATCGGGGTCGGGGAAGATGGGCCCACCCACCAGCCGGTGGAGCAGCTGGCCGGTCTGCGCGCGATGCCCGGCCTCCTCGAGTTCCGCCCCGGAGACGCCAACGAGGTGGCGGAGACGTGGCGCGTGGTCATGCAGCTGCGCCACGACCCGGCGGTGATCGTGCTCTCGCGCCAGGCGATGCCGACGCTCGACCGGACCCGGTACGCAGCCGCCTCGGGCGTCGCCAAGGGTGCCTACGTGCTCAAGGATCCTGACGCGGGCGAGCCGGAGGTGATCCTGATGGCGACCGGCACCGAGGTCTCCCTGATTGCGCAGGCGGGTGACGCGCTCAGCGCGCAGGGCGTACGCGTCCGCCTCGTCAGCATGCCGTCCTGGAGCCTCTTCGAGCGACAGCCCCGGGAGTACCGCGAGACCGTGCTCCCGCCGCGTCTGGCCGCCAGGGTGGCCGTCGAGCAGGAGTCCTCCTTTGGCTGGGATCGGTACACCGGCTCCCACGGCGAAATCATCGCGATGCACACGTTCGGCACCTCGGCGCCTCTGAAGGACGTGGTGAAGCGCTTCGGGTTCACACCGGAGCGGGTGGTGGAGGCGGCCCTGGAGCAGATCGGGCGGGCGCCTCGGGCGTGACCGCCGGCGACGATCTGCCGCGATGGTCCTCACACCGCGGGTCCGGCGCCCCGCCGGCGCCGGACCGCCTCTTCGACGCCTACGTCTTCGACCTCGACGGCACCGTCTACCTGGGTGACGAGCTGCTCCCGGGGGCGAGGCAGACGATCGAGGAGCTGAGAAGGCGGGGCCGCACGCTCCGCTTCGTCTCCAACAACCCGACCCGGGATCGGGAGGAGTACGCGTGCAAGCTGACGCGTCTCGGCATCCCGACACCGGTCGACGACGTCGTCAACACGGTGGTCACCATGACGCGCTGGCTGGTCGACAACGCGCCCCACGCAGCCGTCTTTCCGATCGCGGAGGCGCCGCTCGTGCGCGCGCTTCGGCAGGCCGGGATCGCGATCTCGGACGACCCGGCCGAGATCGACTTCGTGGTCGCCAGCTACGATCGCACGTTCTGCTATCGCAAGCTGCAGATCGCGTTCGACGCCATCCGCGTGCAGGGCCGGGCCCGCCTGATCGCGACCAACCCCGACCCCTTCTGCCCTCTCGACGGCGGCCGCGGGGAGCCCGACGCGGGGGCGGTCATCGCTGCCATCCAGGCCTGCACCGGAGCCCGGTTGGAGGTCTGCACGGGGAAGCCGGATCCGATCATGCTGCGGGCGGTGCTCCAGGGCCTCGACGTCGACCTCTCTCGCTGTGTGATGGTGGGCGACCGCCTCAGCACCGACATCCGCATGGCGCTGGACGCGGGGATGTCGTCGATGCTGGTGCTGACCGGCGAGACCAGGCGCCAGGACCTGGCCGGCCTGGCGCCGGCGGACCGGCCCACCTACGTGCTCGAGACCCTGGACCAGCTGCTGCCGCGCTGAACCCTGCCGTTTGCCGGCGAACGGCCCTCCCGGGGGGCGTTTGGTCGACCGCTTCCCGGCAAACGGCCTCCTCGGATACCGGGGATGATGGGCCTGACCATGGCGCAGAGACACTGGCGGGATCGCGGGCTCTCCCCGGCTGAACAGGCGGGCCTCCTCATCGCCGAGATGACGCTCGAGGAAAAGGTGGCACAGCTCGGCTCGGCCTGGCTCGACCGCCCCGCGACCGGCGAAGCGGTGGCGCCCCATGAGAGGGACCAGGCCGACAGCAGAGCATGGCCGTCGTTGATCGCCCAGGGCCTGGGTCAGCTGACCCGACCCTACGGCACGGTTCCGGCGGAACCCGCGGACGCCGCACGGAGACTCGCGCGCCGCCAATCCGAGGTGGTGGCGGCGAGCCGCTTTGGGATTCCGGCCCTGGCACACGAGGAATGCCTGACCGGACTCTCGAGCTGGAACTCGACCGTCTACCCGACGCCGCTCAGCTGGGGGGCGTCTTTCGATCCGGCGCTGATCGAGGAGATGGCGGGGAAGATCGGGCGGTCGATGCGGATGGCCGGCATCCACCAGGGCCTCGCCCCGGTCCTCGACGTCACCCGCGACTACCGGTGGGGCCGGACCGAGGAGACGATCGGCGAGGACCCGTACCTGGTCGGCGCGATCGGCGCGGCCTACGTCCGTGGACTGGAACGCGCGGGTGTGGTCGCGACGCCAAAGCACTTCGCGGGCTACTCCGCCTCGCGGGGCGGCCGCAACCTGGCGCCCGTCTCGATGGGCCCGCGGGAGCTGGCCGACGTCCTGCTGCCTCCGTTCGAGATGGCGCTCCGCCTCGGGGGTGCCCGCTCGATCATGCACTCGTACGCCGAGGTCGACGGGGTTCCGGTGGCCGCCGACGAGCGGCTCCTGACCGGGCTGCTGCGGGATACCTGGGGGTTCGCGGGCACGGTGGTCGCGGACTACTTCGCGATCCGCTTCCTGGTCTCGCTGCACCGCGTCGCGGCCGGTGCCGGCGACGCTGCCGGACAGGCCCTCCGGGCCGGCATCGATGTCGAGCTGCCGTGGGCGGACGTCTACTCCGCCGACCTGGTCCACGCGGTGCGGTCGGGCACCGTGGACGAGGCGCTCGTCGACCGTGCCCTGCGCCGGGCGCTGGAGCAAAAGGCCGGGCTGGGCCTGCTCGACTCGGGGTGGGCGCCAGAGCCGGCGATGGGTCATGGGCTCCGGCTCGACGATGCCGAGAGCCGCGAGCTGGCGCTGCGGGTGGCTCGGGAGTCGGTGGTTCTCCTCCGCAACCACGAGCACGCTCTGCCGCTGCGGACGGACCGGCGGGTTGCCCTGGTGGGGCCGGTCGCCGATGACCCCCTGGCGCTGCTGGGTTGCTACGCGTTTCCGGTCCATGTCGGCCCGCATCCCGAGCGGGGCGTCGGGATCGAGATCCCCACCTTGCGCGAAGCCCTGGCGGAACAGGTCCCCTACCTCACCTACGCGCAGGGCTGCCCGGTGACGGGGGGCGATGGGTCGGGCATCGAGGAGGCGGCCGCGATCGCCGCGGCAGCCGACGTCTGCGTGCTGGCTGTCGGCGACCGTTCGGGCCTGTTCGGCCGCGGGACCTCGGGCGAGGGCTGCGACGCGGTGGACCTGAGGTTGCCAGGTCTCCAGCCGGAGCTGGTCCAGGCCGTGCTCGCGACCGGCACGCCGCTCGTCCTGGTCCTGATCGCCGGCCGCCCCTACGCCCTCGACGACGAGGTCGGGGGCGCCGCAGCTATCGTCTCGTCGTTCTTCCCGGGTCAGCTGGGCGGGCGGGCTCTGGCGGAGGTCCTGACCGGGACCGTCAATCCCTCGGGGCGGCTCCCGGTCAGCGTTCCGCGCGACGCGGGAGGCTTGCCGACCACCTACCTGGCGCCACCGCTGGGGCGCCGCTCCCAGGTGTCGTCCGTCGACCCCACGCCGGCATTCCCCTTCGGCCACGGGCTGAGCTACTCGACGTTCACCTGGGGGGAGGCGTCGCTGCCCGACGAGGGCGCTCGGGCCCGCGAGGGGCCGGTCGCGTGGCCGGTCGACGGCGAGGTAGTCGTCGAGATCGGGGTGCAGAACACCAGCACCCAGGCGGGGGTGGAGGTGATCCAGCTGTATCTCCACGACCCGGTCGCGCAGACGACCCGGCCGGTGGTCCGGCTGATCGGCTTCGCGCGGGTGGCGCTGGAGCCGGGGGAACGCGCACGGGTGGCGTTCACCGTCCACGCCGACCTCACCTCGTTCACCGGACGTGACGGGCGGCGCGTCGTGGAGCCCGGTGACGTGGAGCTGCGGCTTGGCCGTTCCTGCCAGGACATCGCCTCCACCCTGCGCGCTCACCTCGAGGGCCCGGAGCGTCAGGTCGGCTTTGACCGGCGCCTCCTCGCGGAGTGGACGCTCGTCTACAGATCGGCCGCCGGATAGGGAGATGGCGATTGGTGCACCAACTGCCGAGTCGGAGACCCTACCCCGCGGCCGGTAGCGCCGGAGTGCGGACACTCTGACCCTATCCCGCGGCCGGTAGCGCCGGAGTGCGGACACTCTGACCCTACCCCGCGCCCGCGGTTACCGGGCGGCGCGGGCGGTGACGCGTATCCCCAGGTCGTCGGAATCGACCGGCATCGCGAACTCGAAACGATCTGTCATCAGCGCGAGCGCGCAGTCGGTCGACGGGAAACCCGCCCGGGCCCCGCTCGAGACCTCCTCGTAGCGGGGGCTGGCGTAGAGCGCGTCGAAGAGGCCGGAGGGAGCCCGCTCGCCACGCAGCAGCGCCTCCAGCAGGCGCGCACAGGCGACGTCTTCGTCGTGGTCGGGGCGCGAGGCGACCAGGGTGACGAGCTCGCAGCCGCTCTGACGGATCTCGCGCGCGGTGGCACCCGCCACCACCAGCGAACCGGCGTAGCGCCGCTCCGCGCGCGTCGCCGCAGCCATCGCCTGAGTGCCGGCCGAGGTGCGCTGCACCAGGACCCGGCCGTTCAGGTCGGTGCCCGTGATCTGGGTCGGCGAGTTGCTGATCGCGATCCCGGCGACCGGGAGACCGTCGACTTCGGCCGACATCACCGACCCCGGGATGCGGGCCGCCAGCGCCTTCGCCTCTGATACCTCGCGCACCAGCCGGCAGCACGCCGCACCCGCGGCGAGCGCGTAGGCGCTGACGGTGAAGGCCCGGAAGACGTCGATGACCACCACCGCGCCCTCCGCCGTCGCCGCGCCGGCGACGCCGCCCGCGTGCAGGACCTTCAGCGCCCGACCCTCGACAGCGCCGTCAGCCGCCAGAGTGAAGACGGCGAGCGGGGGTCGGTCACCCGGCAAGGATAGGCGCGGTCCGCTGCGGCCGGTCAGCGCCAGAGCCGCCTGGTCGCGAGCGCCGCCCCCTGCGCCAGGGCCTCCAGCTTCGCCCACGCGAGCTGCGGGTGGATCCGCCCGCCGAGGCCGCAGTCCGTGGAGCCGATGACGCTCTCCCGGCCGACCAGCCGCGCGAACCGCTCGATGCGGTCCGCGACCAGTTCGGGGTGCTCCACCACGTTGGTGGCGTGGCTCACCACGCCCGGGAGCAGGATCCTCCCCGCGGGCAGCCGTACGTCCTCCCAGACCCTCCACTCGTGCTCGTGGCGCACGTTGCCGGCCTCGAACGAGTAGGCCTGGACATTGATCGACAGCATCAGGTCCACGATGTCGTGCAGCGGGATGTCGGTGGTGTGGGGTCCATGCCAGCTGCCCCAGCAGAGGTGGAACCGGATGCGGTCCGGGGGCAGGTCGCGAATCGCGTAGTTCAGCGCCTCGATCCGGGGCCGGGTGAAGCGCCGGTACTCCTCGACCGTCGGCTCCGGATTGATCTGGTCCCAGTTCTCGGCGATAGCCGGGTCGTCGAGCTGCAGGATCAAGCCCGCGTCGACGATCGCGCGGTACTCCTCACGCATCGCGTCGGCGCAGGCGTAGAGGAGCGCCTCTTCGCTTTCGTAGAACTCGTTCCCGATTCGCGAGCAGCTCGCCGGCGCGATCGAGGTCATGAAGCCCTCCTCGACTCCGGCCGCGTCCAGCGCCGCTTTGCAGTTCGCGATGTCGGCCGCGATCGCCGTCTGGCCGGTGTAGGTGAGTCGCCCCCGGCAGACCGGGTGATAGGGTCGGCGCCGCCCGGTCGTGATGCCGCTCTCGGGGTCGTTGTAGGCATCGGCGAACCGCACCCGGTCGCGGCGGTCTCCGAAGCTGCTCAGCACGACGTGGCCGGGCGAAGACCGGTGCGCCGGCTGGTCGTACAAGCCGATCGGCTCCAACTCCAGGCCGCCCAGTCGTTTGAAGGAGTAGGTCCACCACGCGCCGTAGTCGACCGGCTGACCCATCGCCTTCCCGAGCTCGCCGTCTCCGGGGACGTCGATGCCGGCCGCGCGCTGGCGGGCGACGACCTCCCGTACCGCGTCGCGGAGCCGGGCCTGGAATCCTGCCTCGTCCTCCGCGGCGCCTTGCTGCCGGGCGCGATTGAGCTCGATCAGGTCCGGCGGCCGGGGGAGGCTGCCCGCCTGGGTGGTCAGGATCCGCTCGCTGCTGTCCCGCATGCGCACCTCCTCCTCTTCAACCGAGGCCCTTCTCCTCGCCCGGCCGCCAGGGGCCGATACCTTGCCGGGTCTCCAGCCGCGCCCCTAGAGCGCAATCGTGGTTCCGACCCCGCGTTCGGTCGCGCGATCGTAGGCCAGCCGCGCCGCCGCCAGGTCCTCGGCGGCATGGCCCATCGACCGGTAGACCGTGATCTCCTCCGGGGACCGCCGGCCTGCGGCGCGCCCGGAGATGAGCTCCCCCAGCTCCGTGCCGAGACTGCGGTCGAGCGCCTGCAGCTCGTAGCAGCCGGCGGGCGGCGGTGAGAACGCGTCCCGGGTCTCCACGAAGAGGTGCCCACGGGTGACCGTCGCCTGGTCGAGCTCGGCGCCACTGACGTTGAACCCCACCGAGGTGACGTGCGTTCCCGGCGCCAGCCAGGCGAAGTCGAGGATCGGCGTCGCGGTATTGGTGCAGCAGCAGACGATGCCGGCGCCGCGGACCGCCTCTTCGAAGCCGGCCACCGCGTGAGCCCGGGAGTCCTCCGCGGCCAGTTCCTCGGCGTGGGCGAAGGCGCGGGAGGCGATCCGGATCTCCTCGATCCGGCGAACCCGCGGGATCGCCCGCAGGTGCGCCGCGCCCTGCACGCCCGCGCCCAGGATGGCCAGCACCGACGCGTCGGGGCGGGCCAGCAGCCGGGTCGAGAGCGCGGCCGCTCCCGCCGTCCGAGCGGTGGTGATATGCGTCCCATCCATCACGCAGAGGAGGGCGCCGGTGGCCTCGTCGAAGAGAGAGACGACGGCGAGATGAGACGGCAGTCCGTGTCTCTCGTTGCCCGGGTACACCGAAACCTGCTTGGAGCCGAGCCCGACGCCCGGAACGTAGCCCGGCATCACGCTCAGCATCCCGTCGGGGGTGTTGGCCGCGGGACGGGGAGGGATCGACGCGCGTCCCTCCGACACGATCACGAAGGCCTGCGCGAGGCGGTCGAGCAGCTCCTCGGGGTCGAGGACCCCGGCGACCTGGGCGGCGTCGAGCACCAGGGGCTGCTGGACCGGCTGTGGCGGGCTGGGATGGGTCACGCCGGGAGCATAGGCCCGGTCCCCGGGTCCCCCCGGCTCGACCGCCCTCTACCCCGGGACCAGGATGCGCCCGCAGTTTTCGCACGTCAGCAGCGTCCCGCGGCGGAGCTCCTGGCGGCCGCTCGAGGTGACCGCGACGTGACAGCTCTGGCAGATCCCGTCGACGACCTCGGCCACGGCGTCCGGATGATGGGCATGGATGCGATCGATGGTGTCTCGCCATTCGCTCGGGAGCCCCTCCCAGGTGGCCCCGATCTCGGCGTCGATGGGCCCGATCTCCGCGGCGATGACGTCCAGGCGCCTCTGCGCTTCGTCGGCACCGCGCGCGGCCTCCGATCGACGGGCCTCCAGGGCCCGCTCCAGCGAGCCGATCTCCGCGTCCTGGCGATCGGCCTCCTCGAGAAGCTCCAGCTCGGCGTCCTCGGCCGCTTCGAGGACCTCCTTCAGGTGATCGACCTCATGGCGGAGCCTGATCAGATCGGCCGGGCTCCGCACGCGGCCGCTCATCAGCTCGCGTTCGCGGCCGCTGACATGGCTGCGCCGTTCTTCGGTCTCGTGGTCCATGTCACGCAGCCGCCGCTCGAGCTCGCGGCGCTGGTCTCGCGCCTCGGTGAGCGCGGCGGCCAGGCGAGCGGTCTCGGGATCGCCTGCCACCACCCGCCGCAGACGTTCGATCTCGGGCCGCAGCCGCTGCTCCTGCTGGAGGAGCCGCTCGTGACGAAGTGCGTTGCCGAACGTGCTCATGCGGATCGGGGGGCCGGTGCCCGGCCCGAGGAAGCGCACCGGGCCTCCGGGGTCGGCGCCCAAACGCGAGGGTCGTGGGGGAGCATCGCGTCAGGGTATCGTTGCGCCGCCCGCGGAGAGCGGAACCGAACGGCATTCCCGCCTCCTGGGGCTCGCGAGAGGGCGGGCGGCGGCGCCGCGACCCGTTCCAGCGGCTCGGCGCAGGTGGTGCCGGATACTGAGGCCATGGACCTCACGCGCGATCCGAAGGCGACCCGGCGCGGGCCCCGGGAGAACTTCACCGGCACCGTCTGGGTGGACGAGGTGGCCGCCAACGAGGCGCCCTCGCGAGTACGGGCAGGCATCGTCCACTTCGAGCCCGGCGCGCGGACCGCCTGGCACCGCCACCCCCTGGGCCAGGTCATCCACGTCCTGGAGGGTGAGGGCCGGGCACAGGCCGAGGGCAGTCGGGTAGAGATGATCCGGGGCGGCGACACGGTGCACTTCCTCCCCGGTGAGCGGCACTGGCACGGAGCCGCACCGGATCGTTTCATGACGCACGTGGCGATCCACGAGGCTGACGCGCAGGGGATCCACGTGAGCTGGGAGGAGCACGTCAGCGACGACGAGTACACCGCCCGCGAGTAAGCCGCCGGGCCTCTGACGGTTGGGAGGGGTCAGCGCGCGCGGAGCGTCCAGGGACGGGAGCGGACGCCGGGAAGGCCGGCGAAGACCAGATAGGCCGTCGTCTCCTCGGTGGCCCAGTACCGGTGCCGCTCGCCCGGGTTGATGAGGACCAGCTCACCCTGGCGCGCCACCCCCTCCTCCTGGTCCTCGCCGTAGTGCAGCGTGCCCTCGGTGACGATCATCGCCACCGGCACGGCGTTGCGGTGCTCGGGCACGTGCTGCCCCGGCTGCAAGCGGAGCCCGACCACCCGCATGCTCCCGCAGTCGGCGATCCGCTCCCACCCCAGCGATCGGTGCTCCACCGGGTCCAAGTATGGAGGGCGCCGGACTCACGCCCCGGTGCCGGCCGGCACCCGCGTCGGGCCGGCGCCGGAACTCAGGCGCCGGACCGCCAGGTCTGGTAGGCGACCTCCAGGCCGAGCGCGCAGAGCACCGCTCCCGAGGCGGCGTCCAGCCAGCGCCGGGCCCGGCGCGCAAGCCGTGTCTGCCCCACTCGCGCCAGCCCGCGACCGTAGAGCAGCAGCCAGACGACCAGCAGCACCTCGAAGATCGCGATCATGAGCACCACCCGTGCCGGGGGGTCGCCGGGTCGCAAGAACTGCGGGACCAGGGTGAGGAAGATCACTCCCGCCTTGGGGTTCAGCAGGTTTCCGGTCAAGCCCTGGAGGAACGCCGCCCGCCGGGACCGGGGTGCCGCGGCGGGCGCGGGGGCCTCGCGATGGGGACGGCCGCGCCAGGCCGACCGCAGCGCCAGCAGGCCGAGGACACACAGGTAGGCGGCGCCGAGCAGCCGCAGGAAGGAGAAGAGCAGCGCCGAACGCTCCAGCAGCGTCGCCACACCGAGTGCCGAAGCCAGGCTCCAGCCCAGGATGCCGATCGCCACCCCGAGCACCGTCGGCAGCACCAGACGGCCTCCGCCCCGCAGCGCGTTGCGGGCGACCAGCGCCATGTCCGGACCCGGCGCCATCACCAGCAGCGCGACGACACCGGCGTACGCCAGCAGCCGCGCGTCGACCAGTCCCATCATCACCCCGCCCGATCTTCCCCGTCGTGGGTCACCACTGCTGCTGGGTCGCCATCGACATCTGGTAGATCGAGCCGCCGTTGTCTTCCAGCTTGTCGTACGCGGAGTGGACCGCGATGCGGCCGGGGCCGAACATGGTCAGCCAGAGGTACCGGTTCGCCCACTGTCCCCAGGGAGACCAGGCGCCGCCCGGGTACTCGAGGTGAAGCTGCATGGCGACCGAGGGGTCCTTGTAGAGGAGTGCCGTCGGCTTGATCAGCATCGCCTCCCCCTCCCGCAGCGTGCGCACGAACGCGTTGCCGGACGCATGGAGCAGCAGCAGGCCGGGCTGCTGGCGGGCCACGAACCGGTCCATGAACTGCCCCACCGGGTAGTGGTAGTCGACGTCGTCGCCGCTCCGGGTCGACCACCAGACGTTGGTCTGGAAGTATCCGTACTCGACCGCCTGGGTGGCTACCAGGAACGCGCCCTCTCGGACGTCGACCCCCTGGCCCGCCTGCAGCGGCACCGCCACCGTCTCGCCCGGGGCGTCGCGCGAGAACGCGATGTGCCCCGGCCCCTGTGCCTGGGTCATGATCACGGGCAGACCCGCGAACATGCGCTTCCAGCCCCCGACCGGCATCGCCTGCACCTGCACCGTGGGGTCGCGCCAGAGCAGCACGTGATGGGTGAAGTAGACCCCCTCGCCGGGTGCCAGGTTGCAGTCGGCGACCGGCACGTAGGTCCCGGCGACCTGCACGTCCGACCGGCCGAACTGGATTCGAGCCAGGTCGCGGATCGGGGGCAGCTCGTGCCAGCCGGAGTCGCTCACCTGGCCGCGGACGTCGACCGGCGCCCCACAGTGTGGACAGGTGGTTGCCTCCGGGGGCAGCGGCAACCGGCACCAGGGACAGGTCGCGGTGCTTCCCATCCCGCCTATTCCGTGTTGTGGTGGACGTACATGGACTGGATGCCGACCCTCCCCGGGCCGGTGAGCCGCGCCAGGTTGAGGCCGGCGCCCCCGAACAGCCCGGTGGACAGGCGCTGCGTCTCGACGTTCATGGTCACCGAGGAGTCCTTGTAGAGAAAACCGCCCGGCTCCACCATCACCGATTCCTGCGGCTGGAGCGTGCGCTGGAAGACGTTTCCGTACCCGTGCAGGAGCAGCAGGCCCTGCTCCTGGCGGGTGGTGAAGCGGTCCATGAACATGCCACTGCCGCCGAAGACGATGTTCGCCAGGCCCTTGATGCGCGTGTAGGTGTAGTCGATCGAGTGCGAGGCCAGCAGGAAGGCATGCTCCCGGACGTCGATCTCATGGCCCGGCAGCACCGGGAGGACGACGATCTCACCCGACTGGTCGCGGGAGAAGGCGATCCGGCCCGGGCCCTGCGCCACGGAGATGATGAACGGCATCCCGGCGAAGGCCCGCCGCATACCACCCTGGAGCTTCATCACCGACATCGGGACCTGGGGATCCTTCCACAACATCACGTGGTGCTCGAAGAAGACCCAATCCCCGGCTCCCATGTTGATCTCGGCGACGGGGACTACCTCACCCTCGACCTGACAGGTGCTTTGCGAGAACCGGAACTCCGTCATGTCACGGAGGCGGGGGGCTTCACGCCAGCCGGAGTCGGTGACGACGTTGCGTACGTCGAGCGGGGCTCCGCAAACCTGGCAGGAGGTCGTGCCGGGAGGGTTCTGCGCGCGGCACCAGGAGCACTCCACGCGCTGTCCGGTGTCGATCATGCCCTGAGCGTAACGACGCGGTGCGGGCCTCGCCGTCCCGATCGGTCAGGCCGGCAGGTTCCACTCCTCGATCACGCGCCCGTGTGCGCCGTCGTGGAGGCGGCAGATGGTGCCGGTGCCCAGCGAAAGATGGGTCGCCACGGTGATGGAGATCGCGGTCCAGGCTGTGGACACCGCGCGGAGGAAGTGGCCGTGGGAGAAGAAGATCGCGGGTCCCGGCTCGCCGTCGAGCAGAGCCAGCGCGGCCTGGCAGCGCGCGTAGAGCTGTTCTGGTGTCTCGCCGCCAGGGCAGCCGTCGTGGTAGATCTCCCAGCCCGGCCGGACCGCGTGGATCTGCGCCGACGTCAGCCCTTCGTAGTCCCCGTAGTCCGCCTCCTCCAGCAGCGGGGTGACGGTGGCGTCGGGGAAGCCGGCCAGCTCGGCGGTGCGGCGGGCGCGGCCGCGATCGCTGACGAACGCCGCCCGGATCCCGAGGTCTTCCAGCCGCGGACGCAGACGCCGGGCCTCGTCTTCGCCTTCGGGCAGCAGCGGGAGGTCGGTGCTACCGGTGTGGCGCCCGTTCAGTGACCACTCGGTGGCACCGTGCCGGGCCAGGTACAGGTCGTAGCTCATCTCGAGATTGCCGGCCTGCCGCGTTCGGGCTGACTCATCGGCCCAGGAGCTCGGGGTGGTCGTTCTCGAGTGCGCGATGGGCGGCGTCGATCACGGCGCCGGCGCGCAGGCGCTGGCCCCACTGGCAGCAGACGATCCCGAGCGCGGTCCGTTTCCCCAGCGGGGCCAGGTCCTCGTCGGTGGCGTCGACCACCCGGCGGGCGGCGTGCGCGGTTCCCGACATGTCCGTGTCGGGCAGGAGTGCCAGGATCGTCGGCGGATGGCGGCCCAGGACGCCCGGCGTGTCCACGTCCCGCAGCGTCCTGGCGATGGCACCGCCGATCGCCTGCAGCACCTGATCGTCCTCATCCTCGGGGACCTCGGCGGTGTCGGCGACGTCGGGCGCCGGCGTCGCCTGGACCAGCAGCACCCCCAACGTGCGACCGTAGCGAAACGCGCGGGTCAGCTCGTCCTCCAGGATCGGGCGCACGAAGCGATCATTGAAGAGCCCGGTCAGGCGGTCGACGATGTGCAGAGGCTGAGCGTCGGGGTCGTCGACGCGCACGCCGCAGACATGACAGAAGGTGGCCTCGGGCACCAGCTTGCTGCCGCAGGCGCCGCATCGCTGGCCGGCCGGCCGGCGCTGCCGGCGATCGCCGAGAGACATACGCGGCGATAGCGTAGCAACTTGCGACATCCCTCCCGGCAGGCTCGAAGGCGGTCCGTCTGGACCCGCAGCAGCCTGCGCCGGCACCGGATCACCTGGAGCGACGGCCGGTCCCGCCGGTGGGTGTCACCCGCCCCAGGGTCCCGCGCCGGTGGCGCGGGTGTTCAGCCCGCGGCGCGCTGCCGGTGCTTGTCGATGGCGACCAGCCAGGCCGCCGCCCAGGCGTCGATCGACGCGATCACCTGCTCCAGGGCGCGCCCCGCCTTGGTCAGCTGGTAGCTCACGCGTACCGGCGGGCCCGGGTCGACGAGGCGCTCGACCAGCCCCTCCGCCTCCAGCTCACGCAGCCGCTCCGTGAGGACACGGTCCGAGATGCCCGGAATCCCCGTCAAGAGGTGGTTGAAGCGGACCGGGGGCCCCATCAGCGCTCGAATCACCGCCCCCGACCAGCGCTTCCCGATCAGCTCTATCGCATGTTGAAACACGGCGTCATAGTCGACCCCAGGACCCGCCATGGTGCCTGATTGTAGATGCACGTGGCCGCCGCGGGTTATCCGTTTTTCCAGCGGCCCAGGGACATCATCACCGTCTCGACCGAGTTCGGTCCGGGGCCTGCCGGAGACCGATCTCGCTAGTCGCTGTCGATGCCGAGCCAGACCGTCGCACGGGCCGGCAGGTGGTCACCGGAGAGCCGGCCGTAGAGAGGGCCTCCCAGCCGCCCCCGCCCGGTCAGCGCGGCGGCGTCGAGGGCGATGTCCCGATCGGTCAGATTGACCAGGCAGAGGACGCCGGGACCAGCTTCCGCGCCGCGCCGGACGGCGAGCACTCCGTCGGGGGCCTCGGGCAGCGACTGGGGGGCCGTGGGGTCGAACGCGGGGTGCGCCCGGCGGGCGCGGAGGAGCGCCGACATCCCGGTGAAGATCTGGGCCGTCTCGCTCCCGGGATCGGCCAGCGCCTCGTCCAGCGCGCTGACGGCCAGGTGCCCGTGGTTGAGGTCCCGCGCCCAGCCGGAGCGGCCGTAGGCGGCCTCGTCGTTCCGGGATCCGAACAGGCTGTGCACGTAGATTCCCGGCACGCCGGCCAGCGCGAGCATGATCGACTGCGCGGCGAGAAAGCGGTCGCGGCGCCGGGGCCAGGGCTCGGCGGGATCCGACAGGGCGTCGAAGAAGGTCGCGTTCAGCTCGTACGGCGTCTCTCCACCGTCGGGGTCGCGCTTCATGGAGACCTGTCCACCGTGCCGGCGCACCTGGTCGGCGAGGGCGTCGATCTCGGCGGTCGAGAGCAGCCCGCGTGCAGGTACCAGGCCGACCCCGTCGTGCGAGGCGAGGAAGTTGAAGAACGTGGTGTCCGCAGACGGCGTGGAGAGGTCCCGCGCCCAGTCCCGCAGGCGGGTGGCGTCGCCACGCCGGAAGGCGTCCAGGACCAGAGGGGCGAGCGGAAACTGGTACACCATCTGCGCCTCGTCGCGCCCGTTGCCGAAATAGCGCACGTTGTCGGCGTGCGGCACGTTGGTCTCGGTGACCAGGCTGACGCCGGGCGCCGCCTCGTCGAGCAGGTCCCGGAAGACCTTCACCAGCTCGTGCGTCTGGGGGAGGTGGATGCAGGTGGTCCCCACCTCCTTCCAGAGGTAGCCCACGGCGTCGAGCCGGATCCGGGTGGCGCCGTGCTGAACGTAGGTGAGGAGCACGCCGAGCACCCGGAGCAGCAGCGACGGGTGCTGGTAGTCGAGGTCGATCTGGTCCGCGCTGAAGGTCGTCCACAGCCACTGCGGGCCGGAAGCGGTCTCGAAGCGGGTGAGCAGCGGTGTGGTGCGCGGGCGGACGACCTGTGAGAGGTCCGCCTCCGGGTCCGCGGTGAGGAAGTACTCCCGCTCGGGGACGTGGCCGGCGAGAAATGACCGGAACCAGGTGCTCTCCGCCGAGAGATGGTTGCAGACGAAGTCGATCATGAGGTCGAAGTCGCCGGCCAGGGCCTCGATGTCGTCCCACCCGCCGAGCCGCGGGTCGACCTCGAGGTAGTCCTTGATCGCGAAGCCGTAGTCGGACGACCAGGGGAAGAAAGGAAGGACGTGGATGCCTGAGACCAGGTCCCCCAGGTGCGCGCCGGCGAAGGAGCGCAGCGTCCGCAGCGGGGGCCCTTCGCCCTCCAGGGTGTCGCCGTAGGTGATCAGGATCACGTCGCGCTGGTCGGGCCGGCCGCGGGTTCCGGGCCTGCCGTGGCGCGCGCGCCAGTCGTCCAGGCGCCCCCGCAGGATGGCGGCGGTCCGCCGCCCGTCTTCCTCGCCGTAGAGGCGGCGCAGGCGCTCCTCCAGCACGCTCCTAAGCCCCGGCGAGCGAGACGTTCTGCGCCCCACCGTCCACCTGCAGACCCGACGGCACCACGGCCAGCCGGCTCACCTCGATGTGGAAGGGAAGGCCGGACAGATCGACCGACGCGCTCAGCCGGCGGGCCACGGCGCCCGACACGACGAGCTCGAGCCCGCCTGCCTGGGCCTGGATGTGGGTGGGGCGTAACGTCACCTTGCCGCCCTCGAGTGTGATGTCCTCGATCGCGGTGACCGGGATCGAGGCGCCGAACAGTGGGATCGTGCCGGTTACCTCGAGCTGTCCCCCCGCGTCTCTGGCGGTGAAGCCGGGCGGCAGGGGTATCGAGGAGAAGGGGACCAGCCCACCCACATCCACGGTGCCGGCGCCGGCCGAGCGCAGGTCGGCCGGAGTGGTCGGGAACGGCTTGGTGTGGATGTCCTTGATCGTGGCGTCGAGGTCGCGGACGGTGACGGAAAGCGCGGTCACCGAGGGGATGGAGATGTCGATCTGCTGGTAGTGGCCGGACGCGACCTGGGTCAGGAAGGGGAGGCCGGTGATGTCGACGTCGGGGGTTCGTGGAAGGTGGAGGTCGCTCGTGAGCTGCTCCGCGATCAGATTGGAGGCCATACGTTCGGCGACCCGGTCCGCCACCGCCAGCGCCGCGGCGAGCAGGACGATGACGACCAGCATCCCGGTCAGCGCCTTCATGGTCGGCGAGGCCTTCGGAGCGGCCCTTCCCCCGGCATCCTCTCAGGCGCCTCCCGAGAGCGAGACGTTCTGACCTCGAGCGGTCGCCTGGAGCCCCGACGACCCGACCGCGACGCCCGTGATCTGGACGCCGAGAGGGAGGCCCGCGACGTTCACCGATAGCGTCAGCTGTCGCGAGAGGGCGCCCGTCACGTCGAGCTGGAGGCCGCCGCTGCCGGCCTCGATGCTGGTGGGTTTGAAGACGACGGTCGAACCCTGGAGCGAGACGTTCTCGGTCGCCGCGACGGGAATCGAGGTGCCCAGGACGGAGATCGAGCCGGATACCTTGAGGTCCGACCCGGCGGCGGTGGCCGTGAAACCGGAAGGCAGCGGGATCGCCGAGAACGGCACCACACCGTTCAGGTCGACCGAGCCCGCGGTCGCCGATCCGACGTCGGACCCGCGGGTCAGGAACGGCTTGGCATGGACGTCCTTGACCGTGGCGTGAACGTCGTCGACGGTGACCGACTGGGCGGTGACGGACGGGATCGTGATGTCGATCTCCCGGTAGTCACCGGACGCCCACTGGGTGAGGAAGGGAACGTCCGGGATGTCCACCTTCGGGCTCTGAGAGAGGTGGAGCTCGCTGGTCAGGTGTTGTGCGATGAGGTTGGAGGCGTAGCTCTCACCCAGGCGGTCGGCGGCGACCAGCGCGCCCGCGACCAGGAGGAGCACGATCACCAACCCGGTGAGGGCCTTCATGCGACGCGAAAGCCTACGCAGCGCCTACCCCCGGTTTCGTGTGGGATCGGGGCTCCCGCCCAACCCGGCTACGTAGACCTCCGGGCTATCGGGGCTGCCCACAGGGCGATTGGTGCACCAACGCCCTTGTCCACCGCCTGAGAGAAGGCGATTGGTGCACCAACGGCCCTCGGCGCCAGCCCTCGGCGCCAGGGTCAGCTGCGGATGGCGACGACCGCCGTGATGACCAGCAGGGCGGCCGCCACCAGGTGGTAGAGGACGTCACCCCAGAGCGCCGCCGGCACGGTCACCGTGAGTCCGAATCCGACCCCGAGCAGACTGACCAGCACCGCGGTCAGCGCCACCCAGCGGCCGGCGGGTCCGCGCGTGACGACGTAGACCGCGGCGGCGGCGAGCAGGACCGCGATCACCGCCTCGGGAATCCGGGCCCCGGGGAAGGGATCGGTCATCGGTCCCAATGGCAGCCCGAAGTGAATCGCGGAGGCGGCGGCGAACCCCACCGCCTCCACGCCGAGCAGGATCGGCAGCGCGCGACCCGAGAGCCTGCCTCCCGAGGATCGGGCGAGTGCGTTCATCATGCCCCCAGGATCACCCGCCGCCGCCGTCCCTGGCATCCGCTCCGCAGAGGATTCACGCCTACGCGACCCGGCGTACGCCCCTGCGCCCGAGGTGCCGCCTCCACTCACGCGACCGCGGCCAGGTCCCGGCCGACCGGCGAGTCGAACTCGATGTGGTGCTGGAGCAGCCAGGCCGCGCCGGCGGGCTTGACGAACCGGAGGCCGGCCCGCATGAGGAGGTCGCGCCGCCAGCGTCCGAAGGCCCCGGCCGACTTGGAGCCGGCACCGCGCTTGCCCAGCTCCCAGACCCGCCGGACCCGCTCTCGCCGGAGACGCTCGTAGGTCGTGAACGCGGCTTCCGGGCTCGCCTCGTCGCGGAGGCAGCGGGCCAGCGCGACCGCGCTTTCCACCGCCATCGACGCCCCCTGGCCAGAGCTGGTGGAGACCGCGTGAGCGGCGTCGCCGACCAGCACCACCCGCCCGCGGTGCCAGGTCGGAATCGGAGGCAGGTCGTACTGGGCGCCGATCCCGATCAGACCTTCTGACCCCTGGGCGCGCACGATCGCCTCCACCGGCAGATCGTCGTCGTGGAAGAGGTCGATCAGCCGCTCGGACCAGCGGTCCGCCCCGACCTCCCGCACCTGCCGCTGCGTCAGCGGGTCCTCGCTGGGGACGTTGACGAACCACCAGACCTGATCCGGCTCGCGCTCGGGCACGAACCAGCCGACGAAGGCCCGCCGTCCGAATGCCATGGTCCAGCCGCCGTCCGGCTCGGGGTCGAGACCCGGGTTGGGCGCGAAGCCCCCGAACCCGAGCAGGCCGCTGAAGCGGGGCTGGGGAGCCGCCGGATCCACGATCGACCGGATGCCAGAGCGCAGCCCGTCGGCCCCGATCAGCACGTCGGCCGAGGCGGTCGTGCCGTCGGCGAACCGCGCCACGACTCCCGACGCGGACTCCTGGTAGCCGGTCAGGCGCTTGCCCAGCTCGATCGTGATCCCGCGCCGGCGCGCCTCCTCCGCCAGCCCCCGGTAGAGGTCGGCACGCCGAAACGTGCTGGTGGTGGTCCCGTCGGCCCGTGGGATCCCGGTGGGGACGCGGCCCAGCCGGCGTCCGTCGGCGTTGCGGAAGCCCATCCAGTTGGTCGGGTGGCCGCCGCCGATGACGGGTGAGAGGGCGCCGACTGCGTCCAGGGCGTCGAGGCCGTTGACGGCGATCGTGAAGCAGGCGCCGGCCTCGGCGCCGTCCGGCGATGCTTCATAGACGGTGGAGCGAATTCCCGCCCGCTGCAGGGCGAGCGCGGTTGCGGGGCCGGCGACACCGCCGCCGACGATCAATGCCGATGAGATGGAAGGCACGTGATTCTCCTCCGGGAAGGTCCGTTTCACGACCTCCGCAGCGCGTGCGGAGGAACGCGCTCCCGGAACGTGCCTGCTCTACCCGGCTCTTGCTGCCAGACGCCTTGGCTGCCACGGACGGCAGCAAAAGTGGGTTATCCTCAAGGTGCACGCCTTGAGCGCAGGGCTCGTTCCGCGAGTCCGACTCGGGATGGCGCCCGCCGGGTCGCTGCCAACGTCCGGCGGGCCGCTTTGTTCTAGGCCATCTTGGCGTCCCTCCAGGCATCCCCGATCCCTGCCTGCAGGGTGGACTGCCGGCCGATCTCCGCCAGTGACTCGTGGTCCCAGGTGAGGCGGCCCGACGCCAGGTCCTCGACCACGTCCTTCACCCAGCGCGACTCCCCCTCCATCGCCGCCAGCCGCAGCTCGTCCTCCAGCATGAAGAGGCGGGGGAACGTGGTTCGACCCGCCGACTCGACGAGAGAGCGCAGCCGGGCGATCTCGGCGTCGAGCAGCGTCGCGCGCATCTCGAGGACCGCGCGGGCCGCGTCGGGGAGCAGGAGCGGCAGGAACGAGACCGCGGCGGCGAACGTGGGGTATTCGTTCCGGGGACGGGCCAGCATCTCCTGTGCCCACTCCTGGACCGCGCCCGCACCTTCCTCGGTCAGGCGGTAGACGGTTCGCTCGGGACGTTTTCCCTCCCGGTCGGTGCCCAGTTCCTCCACCAGCCCGGCTGAAACCAGGCGCTCCACCATGCGGTAGACGGCGGCGGGCTTGAAATCGACCACCTCGTCCTTGCCCCGCTCACGCAGAGTCCGGTTGATGTCATAGGGATGGCTCGGACGCTCGAACAGCACCGCCATCACCGCGAGGCCGAGTGGAGATCGTTCGATGATCCGGGGCGGTTTAGACACTTCTGAATTACTCCGCAACGAACTATATCAGATCGAAGCGAGCGCGCGCAACGATCAGCGTGCGAAGATGCGGGACCGTGGAACCCGATCAGCATCTGGAGGCGCTCGACGGCGCCGGGGCTGCCTTTGGCGAGCTCGCCGGCGGTGCAGCGGCCGAGACCCCGGTACCGACCTGCCCCGGATGGAACGTCCAGGAGCTGCTGGGCCACCTGGGCAAGGTGCACCGATGGGCGGCGACGATCGTGGGGACACCTCTCCAGCGGCCGCTGCGGTTCGACCCCTTCGAAGCCCGGCCGCCCGCTGGTGAACGTGAGCTCGTGCAGTGGTATCGCGAGGGTCACCGTGCGCTCGTCAGCACGCTGCGGGAGGCCGCGCCGGACCTCGACTGTTGGAGCTTTCTGCCGGCCGCGACCCCGCGTGCGTTCTGGTGCCGGCGGCAGAGCCAGGAGACCGTGATCCACCTGGTGGACCTGGCCGTGGCCCTCGATCGACCTCCCGACTCCCCGGGCTGGGAGGTACCACCCGCCTTCGCCGCCGACGGTATCGACGAGCTGCTGTGGGGCTGGATGCGGGCCCGGACTTTGGACGCGGGTGAAGTGGAGCCGCCGTCGCTGCGCATCGTCGCCACCGACCACGACCTCGACTGGGTGCTGAGCTTTCCCGGCCCCCGGAACCTGTTCCTGATCCCCGGCCTGCGCGCCTCGTCTCCGGCCGCCTGCACGGTCCGGGCTCGCGCGGTCGACCTCTACCTGCTGCTCTGGAACCGTCGCTCCGCCGCGGGCCTCGACGTCGAGGGCGACCAGACGGTGGTCGGTCGGTGGACGGCCGGCCACCAGGTCCACTGACCGGACGATCACGCACCGCGCTACCGTTGGCGGTGGCATGGCGGAGGACAGCGGGGCGCTCGAGCGCGCACGGCAGATGGGCGAGGGGGTGCAGCGGACGTGGCCGGTCCGAATCGTGATGAGCTTCATCCAGGACCGGGGCCCCAACCAGGCGGTTCTGGTCGCCTGGAACCTCCTCCAGTCGCTGATCCCGATCGTGCTCATCCTCCTGGCGGTGGGCGGCTTCCTGCTGCACCTGGTGGGCATCGACGAAAGCGCGATCCGAAACCTCGTGTTCGAGTTCGCTCCGACCGGCAACGGGACCCGCCAGGCCCTGGTCGCCGCGATCGCGGGCGTGCAGCAGCACACCGGGATCTTCGCCATCCTGGCCCTGGTCACGTTCCTCTGGAGCGCGTCGGCGCTCTTCGGCTGCCTGGAGCAGGTGATGGCCGACAGCTACCGGATCACGACCCGAAACTTCGTCCTGCAGAAGTTGATCGCGGTCGGACTGATGCTGCTGTTCTGCATCCTGGTCGTGATCGCGATCGGCGCCACCACGCTGACCACGTTCGTTCGCCAGTTGGAGCTGCCCTACGTGCCGGAGTGGATCACGCACGGCGCGACCGGGCCGGTCCTGAGCGGTGTGGTGGGCGTCGTGAGCGGTCTGGTGCTGTTCTTCACGCTCTTCTGGCTGCTCCCCAAGCAGCACCCCCCGCCCCACCACGTCCTGCCTGGCGCCGTCTTCAGCGGCCTCCTGTTCTACGTGCTGACCCTGATCTTTCCCCTCTACCTGACCCTGAACCAGGGCATCAACCGATACGGGAGCGATTTCGCGTTCCTGTTCACGCTGCTCTTCTTCTTCTACTTCGTGGGACTGATCACCGTCCTCGGGATCCACATCAACGCGACGCTCTTTCCGCTGCCCCCACAGCGCCGCGATCCTGCTCCGTCCGCTCCCGAGCCCGTCAGCCGGCGCATCCCGCGTCCCGTCTTCGGGGTGCTCGGGGGGGCGCTCGCGTTCGCCCTGGCGGTGGTCGGCGGCGGTGGCCGGTCCGGCGCTCGCCCATGGCGGCGCCGTTGAGCCAGACGTCGACAGCTCCAGGGAGGAGAGGAACCACCATGACCGACATCAGCCGCTTCCCGGTGCCCGGCCTCGACGAGCTGCCCGAGGACCTGCGCGACTACGTGCTGCGAACGCAGGAGCGCAGCGGGTTCGTTCCCAACGTGTTCCTCGCCCTCGCCCACCGCCCCGACGAGTGCCGCGCCTTCATCGCCTACCACGACGCCTTGATGGAACGCGAGAGCGGGCTCACCAAGGCGGAGCGGGAGATGATCGTCGTCGCCACCAGCGCGGTCAACGACTGCCTCTACTGCGTGGTCGCCCACGGGGCGCTGGTGCGGATCCGGGCCAGGGACGCGCTGGTCGCGGATCAGGTCGCGATCGACTACCGGACCGCGGACATCACGCCGCGCCAGCGGGCGATGCTCGACTTCGCGGTCAAGCTCGCCGGCCGGCCGCAAACGATCACCGACAGCGACTTCACCAGGCTTCGCTCTCTAGGCTTCGACGACGAGGACATCTGGGACATCGGTGCCGTCACCGCGCTCTTCGCGCTCTCGAATCGGATGGCGCACCTGGCCCGGATGCGCCCCAACGCCGAGTTCTACCTGATGGGACGGGTGCCGAAGGAGACGTACGCCGAGCTGCAGAAGCAGGCATAACCGCCGAGTGGACTTCTGCACAACGCCTACATACGGCAAAATCGGGCGGTGAACGCGACCCCCTGGAGCGTCCTCTGGGAGTCGTTCGATCGCGAGTTGCAGGCGATCGGGCGCAGCGAGTCGACGCGCCAGACCTATGCCCGCTGCGGGGAACGCTTCGCCGGCTGGCTCCAGACCCACGAGCGACCGGTGGATCCGGCAGCCGTGACCAGGGACGATGTGATCCGGTACTTCGCCGCGCTCAGGGGCGAGATGATGCCCGCGGGGGTCAGGTTGCACTGGGCGGCGCTGGCGCGATTCCTGACCTGGCTGGTAACCGAGGGGGAGCTGGAGCGATCGCCCCTCGCCGGCCTGCAGCGACCACTGGTCGACGAGCCGCCGCCGGCGATCCTGCGCGACGAGGACGTCGCAGCCCTGCTCCAAGCCTGCAACGGCCGGGAGTTCCTGGACCGTCGGGATGCGGCGATCCTCCGGTTCCTGCTCGACACCGGGACGCGGCGGGCCGAGCTGCTGGGCCTGGACCTGACCGACGTGGACCTGCGGGAGCGGACGGCCGAGGTCGTCGGCAAGGGGAACCGTCCAGGCCTGGTTTTCTTCGGAGTCAAGACTGCACGGGATCTCGATCGCTACTTGCGAGCCAGAGCTCGGCACCCGAAGGCGGACCTGCCCGCGTTCTGGATCGGTGGCAAGGGACGTCTCGGCGACGACGGCTTGGCGCAGATGCTCAATCGTCGTGCTCGGATGGCGGGGGTGGATCCAGACCATGTACACCCCCACAGTTTCCGGCACCTGTTCGCACACAAGATGAAGCAGGCCGGCGCCTCCGACGAAGACGTGATGACGCTCGGTCGCTGGCGCGATCCGTCTGTCATGCGCCGATACGGGGGCGCCGCGGCCATCGAGCGGGCGCGAGATGCACACCGTCGACTTTCCCCCGGCGACCGCGTGTAGATGCTTGCGTAAAGCCGCACAGCGCCGTAACGTGGTCACCAGTTGAATATCGCCCCAGATGGAGCAGGTCGCAGGCGATCCCCGCCGAGTTATGGCGGTCCAGGCGTAGCGGCATCCCGGAAGGAATCAGTCACAGGCGATACCAACCCGCGATAGGTGGTTCTCGGCGTAGCGGCATCCCGGACAGGGTGGAGGAATCTGCCCGGTGGAGCAGGTCGCAAGCGACCGCACCTGATAAGGGTCAAGGACGTAGTGACTCCCTGAGAGGCGGAGAAATCCGTATCCCCCTTTTGAGGAGTCACTACGTTGCTCTCACCATCTGAGCGCACTCTCCGGGCTCGACACGCGGCCTACGTGCGCTCTTCCATGTACGACGGCGCGGAGGTCACTGCTAAGGCCAGGTCGACATTCCTGGCCCGCTTCGAGAAGCAGGTCGACCCCGACGGAACGCTGCCCGAAGCCGAGCGCCTGCGACGTGCCGAAGCCGCCCGCAAGGCGCACTTCATCAAGATGCGCCTCCTGCAGCTCAAGGCACAGCGACGGCGGTCGGCGAAGTCGGTTGCCCGAAAGATGAACGCCGCGAGGGAGTACCCGCGGCGTTCGAGGAGAGCACCGGCGATGCAAGCGCCGAACTCCAGCCGTAAGGATAGCCCGCTCGGACCCGCCGCGCCTGCCGCTGTCCCCGGAGACGGCGGCGCCCGAGCTGCCTTAGTCCCGGGCGCCGCGCCTGCCGCCGAGGGAGGTGGGTCGGCGGCCTGGCCGGATTCTACCCGGGACGAATCGCCCCGCGAATCGGCCAAGTGGGTCGGGTTCAAGCTTGCCCTACTGCGCGGAGAGCGGCCGGCCACGGCCACCGTAGGCCCGACTACCCGGCATGACTGCGGATACCTGACGTCCTGGGTGGTCGACGGTCATCCCTGGTGCCCGGCGTGCTGGTGGGACAGCCCGACGGGCCAAGAGGCACGCGCTGCCCTGAAGAAGCGAGAGGACGAGCTCAAGGCCAAGCGCCGCGAGGAGCGGCCGGCATGAAGGCCCTGGTGCTCCACCTCGAGGCGCTCGTCCGGTGTCCCTGGTGCTCGTCGACGCGCTCGAGGTGGGACGGGCGTTGGCGCGAATGCCAGGCGTGCCTGTGCAGCTGGCGAGTCCAGGCGGTGGAGTCGTGATGAGCACCCGCACTCCGCGCCCACTGGCGCTCGCCGTCATCCCCGAGAACATCCCCCAGGAACTCAAGGACTGGCCCCAATGGGTGGTCTGGCGCTACGAGTGGAAGGAGGCCGAGCAGAAGTGGGACAAACCACCGCGCCGGCCACGCCTCGGCGCTCTGGCAAGCCCCACCGACCGCCAGACCTGGGACACGTACGAGCTCGGCGCTCACCGCCTACCAGGACTCGTCCCGGGACTGGGACGGCATCGGCTTCTGCACCTCCGATAAGGACCCGTTCGTGTTCGGCGACCACGACCACGTCATTGCGGACGGACACCTGGATCCCTCGGTGCGAGAACTCGTGGAGCGTACCTACTCCGAGCTCTCGCCATCCGGGACCGGCGTCCGCCAGATCACCAAGGGCAATCTGCCCAAGAGCGGCAAGAACGGCCACCACGAGGTGTACGACCGCGCCCACTACCTGACCATCACCGGCCACCGCGGTAACTCGTCGCCCGCCGACATCCGCCAGGACCAAGCGCTCGTCGACGCGCTCTACGAGCTGACGGCCAAGAAGGCGCATCAGAACGGCGCCGCGACCCCAGTTACACAGGACTACCGCTACACCCCCGGCATGCGCGGCAGCCGCATCCGTTCCCTGGTCGGCAAGCTCAACTCCGAAGGCTTGAGCCGGGACACGATCATCATCGCGGTCCTCGAGGAGAACGCCAAGCACTTCGACCCACCGAAGACTGAGGACGAGATCCGCGACGAGGTAACTGACTGCTTCGAGCGCTACAAGGACCAGACGGGCCAGGGGCCGGCCATGCGCGGGGGAGCGGTTCGACAGGAGGAGCCGGCTGGGCACGAACTGCCGGAGGATCTCGGCGACCCCGCGTCGGAGCTCCAGGGCTGCCTGGAAACCTTCCGCCGCTGGTTGTACCTCCCTGACCCCGGCCATGTGGTTGCCGTGCTGGCTACCCAACACGCGAACCGGGCCGCCGGCGATCCCGTCTGGCTGCTCATCATCGGTGGCCCATCCTCGGGCAAGACCGAGGCCGTGATGTCCCTCAAAGCGCAGTCCGATGTCCACGTTGGAGGGGTCATCACCGAAGGTGGCCTGCTCAGCGCCACCCCCCGCAAGGAGCATGCGGCGGGCGCAACTGGGGGGCTTCTACGCCAGATCGGGGATCGCGGACACCTGGTTCTCAAAGACTTCACCTCGGTCCTCTCGATGAACCGAGACACCCGTGCCCAACTGCTAGGCGCACTGCGGGAAATCTATGACGGATCCTGGACTCGCCACGTCGGCACCGATGGCGCGAAGACCCTGCACTGGGAGGGGAAGCTGGGCCTCATCGCCGGCTGTACCGGCGCCTTCGACACCCACTACGCCGTCATCGGCAGCCTCGGTGACCGATTCCTGCTTTACCGATTGCCGGTCGAACACGACGGTGACCAGCTGGGTGAACGCGCGCTCGCGCACCTCGGGCTCGAGGAGCAGATGCGCCGCGAGCTGGCCGAGGCATCCGGTCGGGTCCTCGACGCCGCCGGTCCGATCGGAACCCCCAGGGACGCCGACAAGGAGCGAATCGTGACCCTGGCGTCACTCGCCGTCCGCGCCCGCTCCTCGGTCGAACGCGACCCCTACACCCGCGAGATCACGCTGGTCCATCCACCCGAGGAGGCGGGACGCCTGGCGCTCGCCCTGCTGCGACTCCTGCAGGGCGCCCGAGCCATCGGAGCTGGTGACGACCTCGCCTGGCGGGTGGTCGTCAAAGTCGCCATCGACTGCGTCCCACCTATCCGCGCCGCCATCCTCCGATTGCTCCGAAGCGGCGAGGAGGCCACCACCCAAATCGCGCTAACCCTGGACCTCCCGCTGAGCACCGTGCGTCGCGCGGCGGAGGATTTGACCGCTCATCGACTGCTCACCCGGACGAAGAAGAACGGCAAGGAGGGGGCGTCTGATATTTGGGCTCTTTCGAACTGGACGCAAGTTCGAATTAAGGCCATTCCCGAATTGTCACCACAAACGGGTGAAGGGTCTGAAAGACAGCAAAACCGCAAGAAAGAAGACCAACACACACCTACTGACTTTTCGGGAACGGCCCCCCCCGTCGTCCTGTGCTCCTCCTGCGGCTGGCCCCTGCCCGCCGGCGGCAGCCGACCCTGCGCCAACCCCGTCCACGCCGCCGAGGAGGTCACTCGTGACTGACCCCGACGCCTCCACCCCCCCTGACGCCCCCCGCTATTGCTGGGTGAGTGGGAAACGCGCTTTCGGGACCAAGGAGGAGGCGTTCCGCGCCCTGATGGTCACCCGTCGACGCAGCGGCTTCGAAGCCTGGCGCACGTATTTCTGTGTGGCCTGCGGATCGCACCACCTATCTCATCGCCGTCACTGACCGCTGGCCATTCGTGACTAGCGCGGGCGCGCGTGCCCCCGCGCGGTTGTGCAGCAGTCCAACGCTGCCATCTGGTCGTAACCCGTGCTCACGACACCCCGAATTGCCAGCCTGTGGACACCGCGACGCTGGATACAGGTGTTCGCCAGGCGACGAGCGTAGTTAAGTGGGGCGCAACGGGCGTGCGAGCTCCTGATCGAGGTCGCGTCGCCGCTGGAGGCGGGCACGGTCGTGATCTTTCAACCACGCCAGCGACTCCTCGACGAGCTGGCGGTTCTGAGGAGCCACGTGGACGACCAGGCGCCGGCGGTTGAGGGTGTTCATGCTTCGCGCAGCGCTGACATGTGGCGATAGAGCGTGGCGCGACCGACGCCAAGCGCTCGAGCTGTAGCTGCCATCGATCGGCCGCCTTCGATCATCTCGCGTGCAGCCTCGAGGCGGTCGGCCGACAACCCAGGTCGACCAAGTCGAGATCCCCGGATCCGCGCAGCGTCGACGCCGGCCTGCACGCGCTCACGGATCAGCTCACGCTCGAACTCACCGAGCGCACCCAGGATCGCGAGTACCAGTTTGCCGGTGGCGTCGGTCGTGCTGACCGGCTGCGTCAGGCACTGGAAGCTGATGCCGCGGTCCGCCAGGCCGTTCACCGTGGACAGCAGATGCGGCAGCGATCGTCCCAGCCGATCGAGCTTCCAGACCACGAGCACGTCGCCGGTCTGCAGCTCCGCGAGGCATCGCGCCAGCTCTGGGCGATCGTCGCGAGAACCGGACGCCTGCTCGGTGTAGATGACCTCGCAGCCGGCCGCCTTGAGCGCGTCGAGCTGGAGCCGCGTGTCCTGCCGCTTGGTGCTGACTCGGGCGTATCCGCGCTTCACCGGACGGCCTGCCGCGGGATCCGAACCTTCACGCCGACCCGGTTGGCCTGCAGGCACGCCGCGTGCACCATCCGACCGCCGCGCAGGTTGCAGCCGTCCGGGTAGGTGATCGTCTCGTCGCAGATCGCGCAGACCCGCTTGCCGTCTCGGTAGTTGGTGGGCTTGCTCGCCATGAGAATAACGATACATGATTCCGAGACACTTCGTCAAGTTCGGTGATCTCGTCGATGGTTGCTGTACCGGAATCATTTGATTCTGAGACGATGCTGACGGCGTGCGACGCAGCGGCGGTTGTGCAACCACGACCACCACGACGCACGGTCGACCACCATCACCACGACCATGGCTCGAGGTCGATCGTCGCCGCGATTCCCTCCTGCCGTCGGGGGTGGTGCGCCCAGGGCGCCCGCCTCGCGGACCCCCGACCTTTTAATCAGCGCGGACGTGTGGCTGCAAAGCCCGCCCCCAATTAGTGGCTGAGTTGACCTTTCATCTGCCGTGAATTGCGGCACCCGATCTCGCAATCGCCAGGCGAGAGGGGTAAAAACATGGTGATATGCCAAGGCAGATCTACACGAGTGCGGCAGACGAGGAGGTATGGGACCAGGCGCGCGATCTGGTTGGCGACGACGAGTCGCTGAGCCGGGTGGTGAACGCGGCGATCAAGGGCTATGTCCAGCAGCGCAGCGGCAGCGTGACCGACGAGGCGAGGGCGCGTCGCATCGAGGATCGGCACCAGATGGTGCGAGACGTGGCGGGCAAGATCGCCGCTGATGTACCTCTTTCCCGCCGGGAGGCGCAGAGCTTTATCAGTGCCTGCGGGAACAGCGCGATGCGGTCGCTGCTGGTCGGCCGGCGTGAGCGGCCGAGGTAGATGAGATGGCGAGGCGTCTGCGAAAGCTGAAGGTGAAGCAGAAGTTGCTGGCCAGGCGGAAGAAGGCAGGGCTGTAGGTCATGGGAGCATCGAGGATGCCCGGCATGATCCGGAATAAGAAGCGGCGGAAGAAGCTGCGAGGGATGTGAGGTGCCGGTGCTCTAGGAGCGGCGGCCGTCGCGTGTCTTCAGGCGCTACCTGTCGAAGAGTCGTAAGCGTCGGGGCGGGCTGATCTGCCTCCGCTGTGAGGGTCGCTTTGGTGGCCGCGACGCCTACGACAGGCACTTGGTTTGGTACTCGGAGGGGATCACCGACTCGGGTGGTCCCGGCGAGTGGTGCCAGCTCCCGGAAGAGGTCGGGCTGGTGGGTACTCCGGGCGGCTGGTGGCGGTTGCCGGCGGTGGGCGAGCTGGAGCTGGATCCGTGGATCGAGGCGGGTGGTGGGATCCCGCGATTCCCCCGCCTTGCTGAATACGTTTCGGACGGAAATTCGGAGCCAGGCGGCGCGAAACGGGTGGAAGTCGAGGATGCGCTCGTGGGGGTCGCAGGATGAGCGACGACTACACCCCTGAGCTGAACCTGTTCAGTCGGGTCGGGAGCCTGGACGCGCTCGAGGAGCAGGCGTCCGAGGCGCGAAGGGCGATCCTGGGCCGGCCGGACGATCCGGCGAGAGCCGCTGTGGAGGCCAGCTACTACCGCCGGCGCTCGGAGCTGCAGGAGCAGCTGTTCAAGCCGCGGCGTGAGCAGTACGAGCGCGACCAGGCGGCGAAGCAGCGGCGTGAGCAGTACCCGCTCGCGTCGGCGCTCGCCGTCGATCTCGGTCTCGGGGACGCTGACGAGGCGCGCCTGGGGCGAGCTGAGCAGGCTTTGTCGGAGCTGACAGCCCAGGTTCAGCGGGCGACGATCGAGGCTGATCCGGAGCTGAGCAGCGGCTGCTGTCGAGGCTGGCCCACGCCGCATATGGCCCGAGCGTGGGCGTCGGCGGGGGATACCCGGTGAGTGCCGGCAACGAGACCGTCCAGCAGGTGCAGAGGACGGCGTCGAAGATCCAGAAGGGGGAAGCGCTGTCGAAGACTGAGGGCCGGGCGTTTGTGGATACGGTCGGCAATCACGCGATCAGCCAGCTGCTCCGGGCGAACCGTCGGGGCCAGAGTCGATGATGCTGCAGCCGCCGCCCCTCGTCGAGATCACGCCGGTTCTGAGTCGGCGCTGGGAGCGCTGCACCGGGCGTGATCTCCGGGCGGCCGCGGCGCACGCCGAGCGCCTCCAGCAGGAGGTGCCGCGCTGGTTGACCGCGATCCTCACCGTGTACGGGGATCGCCTGGACTCTGAACCGACGCTGACGCTCGGCGAACTCGCAGCCGAGATCGGCGTCACAACCTGAAGGAGCAATTCACATGGCAAACACACGCGAGCGATTCCACCCCAGCAGAAGAACGACACCCCGCGGCGATCACGAAGCAGCTGCTTGGCAAGGGCGGCGAGCGCGACAAAACGCTTGCCCCCACGGCGAGCATCGCGGGCACGGCGTCGACGCGGTACGGCTCGCTGGACGCACCGATCCACCAGGACTACCGGCGCAGCGGAACGGTGTGATGGCTGGTCAGAAGGTGACGCAGGCGGTCACGGTCGGGGTATCCGGTCAGTCGGTTTGGGTGATCCAGGGGGCGCACCAGCTGTACAACTGCAACGTGACCGTGGCCGGGGCGGCCGGTTCAACGGTGGCGCTTTATGACGCGGTGGACATTCCGGCCAGTCGGGCTCTGAGTGGTCAGCCGCTGCTTGCCGGTCCGAGGATTCCGCAGGGTGAACCATTCGCGACGGTGAGTTCGGCGAGCACCGAGACGAACGTCCTCAACGTCCAGCTGAATAGCGAGCTCGCGGCCGTCTTCACGAGTTCGGGATCGCTGGGCACGGTCACGTTCGACTTCGCGTGATGAGCGAGGAGCGGCGGGTGGCGGACCGGGCGGAGGACGAGTGCATCGACGCTTGGCATTGCCATCAGGAGACGTTCTCGGTGATCAAGTCCGCGCAGGATCAGCTCACCCGTTGCAACTCGCGAAGCCGCGAGAGGCGGATATCGGCGGCGATCGCGAGCGTCACCGTGGCGGAGGCGGCGCTGCTCGACGAGCGGCGGTTTCTGCTTGGTCGGGGGCTTGCGAGCCGCGAGGAGTCCGCGATCCATGACCTGCTCGACGAGGCTTACCGCCGCCTCGAGGCGCTAGGTGAGCGCGCTCCCTGGACTCGACATGCTGGCGGTTTGTGCCTGGTGCGGCACGCATCGCGGCCACGCCGATCCGCGCGAACCCGACTGCATGATGAGGCGAGAACTCCGCGATGCCAGCGAACGCCTCGCCTGGCCGCGGATCGAGCTGCGGAACATAGACTACGACGGAGATGTCTACGCGAGCCAGCCCAGGTCCCGCAGAGCGCTGAGAATTGAGACCGATTCCTAGAGCGTGCGCCGAGATCTCCAAGCGTGCAGAGAGCTTAGCGAGTTGCGCGGTCTATGTTGTAGCTGCTACCGCCGCGACCTGTCGAAGAGGAGGCGGCCGACTCAACCACGTTGAGCTCACCGAGACGCTGCCGGCGAAGCCGTGTGCGTTGTCTGTTGGAAAACCGGCGATTCGGTACCAATGAGACCGCGAGCTCGCTACTGCGTGCGGCCTGTCGGAAGCGAGCATCCAGAGCGCGGCAGACAGCCTGAAGGTGGCTGGCCGAGGTTATCCCGGCGCCGGCGTGTCATTGCCAGCCCGGTCGCCCCCTTGATCACCTCGAAGTAGATGAGCGGAAGCGAGACATCCGCAATTCGCGCGTAGATCGTCCCCTCTCCTGTCTGTGGAACCTCGATGACGAGGTTGGCCAGAATATTCATGTGATACCGCCTGAGGCCCAGCTTCTCCTGTACAGCTACCGGCAGCGCATCGTCGACCCGATCCGTTCGCCTTCGAAAGTGATATCGATCGTGAGCGTGTAGAGCTTTCCGACCACTTCGTCTGGGGTGGCTTCGAGGCGTACGATGAGCGCGTATTTCGCCGAGGCCGAGAAGTCCGAGGCGACAGTGCGGTCGACACCACCTCGCCAGATCATGAGTGTGCCGTCATAATCGTACATAGTCGCATCCGCGAAAAACGCACCTCAAGCTTCATCGAGCAACCTCTCAGCATCTTCCGAAGTGATTCCGGCCTGTCGCCAGATGGCACAGAGCGTGCCCCTCGGGAGAGATCGTGCCGAGTGAACCGGCACAGCGACCGGCCGAGGCCACCCTTCGCGGCCAAAGATTGATGGCTTCCCCTGGTACAGCGGTAGGTGAACCCCAGAGCTTCCAGTACCTATATCACTTCAGCGCCCGTGCACGTACGCGTTGGGTACGCGCCCTCGGTGCGCGCTAGACTCGCAGAGGCTGAATGTAATTAGCTCAGAAGACCTATGCTCGAGCATGAACTCACGCACCGCTTCGAGAGAGGTCGCAGTAAGTACCGACCGATCTCCGTCCGGCAGTTCCTCCAGAACGCCTTGTACAGCTTCCGCGAGATGCGTGATCGCCTCCTCGCTGTTCCGCCAGAAGATGCTATGTCGTAACGAGACAGAAAGACTCCCATTGATCTCCGTCGAACACTGCGACGGCGGTGATTAGAGTTTCGCCTTTTCGCTCGCGACGTTCCGAGGCGTCATCTTGAAACCATACCTATTAAACAAGCCACGCTACATCACCCTTGTCTACAACCATCTAATTATCCTTGCCCACAAGCTTAACATACCAACCAAGCCATTATGCGCAGCCCCACAGCCCACAACAAAACAAGCAAGTCCAATCTATTACACAAACACGCAGCGATCTTCATCTGCACTTAAGACTATAGAACGATGTACTATTGAGAGACTTATAAAGCAGTCCGAAACCGTGCAGCTGTACGTCACCCTCTGCTCCCAGCTGCGCCTTCCGCAGAGCCTGTCAGTAAGCTACCTATACTGACTCAGCACCCTTTCTAGGATCGCCGAGTGAGATGCAAACGTAGTCCCTCAGCGATATACACGCTACCACAAAGTCTACTACTATATACATCCCGCGCCTTAGTGACCTGTTCGAGCTCCATCTCGACACCTGAGCCTCAAGCGCGCGCGAGTCTAAAGCGTAATACCAAACAACCACCCTACGAGCGATCGCAAACTCTTACCAGCGCTACTCAACGCACCAACCGAAGAAACCGCGCGAAATGCTGCTAGAACAGGCGAGCGTGAACGTTGAAACCAATCCATATGAACAACCCAATGCACTATCGTACCGTTCACACCACAAATCCTACATCTTCGCTCTAGATATCGCGAGGACGTCGCCCCCGTCGAATTGCACTGTGACCTTTTCGCCGCTCCAGCGCTGAAGCCCGTTTCCAAGACATTCCCCGTCGCCCTTTCAGATCGTGACGCCGCTGATGATGCCGTGCTGCGTAAATCTCGTGACGAGCGTAGACCGTATCGCCTTTTCGCATTAGTCACTCCTCAGCCGCGCGCCAATAGCCGCGCGCTCGGGCTTTGCCTGCTCGTCCTCCTGGCCGCGCTCGTCAGGAACGTGACGTGTACGCGCTCATCCCGCTGAACCGTAGCCAGCAAGTGCGTCAGGCTAGCGAGACGACATCGGTCTGACTTCGCCGGCCACCCAGCAGTTCCTGTAGACGAGCGAGTTAGCGCGGTCGCCATCTGACAGGCGAAATGTCGTGGGCGAGGTCCTCGGCACGTTCAACATTGTCGCTCAGCTCCTCCTAAATCCGGTTGATGGTATGGCGACAGTCATGCGATGTGCTATACCATAACGCAGATGCGACCTGCGGGGGTCGCCGGAAAGGAGGTGCGACAACGATGCTCTGCGAGATCACCGACGACGAGTTCGTAGAAGCGATCCGGCGCCTCGCCGAACGAGGCATGGTCGAAATCACGCGCGACGTCAATACCAACGTCGTCCGCGTGGGGCTGACCGAAGCCGGCTGGCAGGCCCTCGAGGAGCTGTCGACATGAAGGTGCCCGGAACCGGACTCCTAAAGGTCCTTCTGGTGGTGATGCTGGCCTTGCTCTTCGCACCGCTGCTCGCCCAGCAGCTCGAGCTGCAGCTGGGGGTCACGCTGGACTCGGTGACGGCCGCGGCAGAAGCGACCGCGCCGAAGATGGCGGTGCTCGCGCTGCTACTGGTGGGGATTGCGTTGGCTGCTGGAGCGGTGCTCCACGCCGTCGGCCACGAGCGCGGCAAGACCATGGTCAAAAATTCGCTGGTCGCAGCGGTGATCCTGATCCTCTGCGCCGCGTTCTTCTCCTGGCTGTCGAAGCAAGGACCGTCGATCGCGAGCGACCTGGTGGCGCAGGTCGGGAACATGATCACCAACGCCGCAGCGCGGCTCTAAGCGTTGAGCAGCAGCTACGGGGCAGCCCTGCTGGTCGTCGGCCTGATCGCGGGCGTGTGGTGGCTGCTCGGAAGCGATAAGCCGAAGCAGCAGTCCGGGGAGAAGAGCTCCAAGGACTCCAAGGGCAAGACCGCGGCGCGGGATCTTCCTGGGCTGGTCGCGGCCTGGGCGCTGAAGAACCGGAGCAGGTTCCCGCTCCGATGGCAAATTGTCGGGGGTTTGGCGTTGGCGGCCGCGGCCGCGTTCCTGTTCGACGCACCTGAGGTCGCATGGCCGGTGCTGGTCGGGACGCTCGCGCTGACGGCCGCCAACGTGGTCAAGCCACCGCGCCGCAACCCCGGCGGCAAACCTTCCGACGAGAGCTTCCCCGCGACCGCGGCCGCGAAGCGCCTGAACGAGTTGATGAACGAGCCTCGCTCTCCGCTGGCGTCGCTCGCGAGCTCTCACGCCGAGGTCACGGTGAAGGATGCTGTCTCGTGGTCCCTGCGCCTCGAGCTCGGCGCCGGCAAGACGGCCGATCAGGTTCTCGCTCTGACCGGCCCGCTTGAGTCGGCGATCGACGCCCGGCCGGGTTCGCTGCGGGTTCTACCGTCCGAGGAGCGGTCGCGGCTGGTCGGTCTGCGGGTCATCGCACGCGACCAGCTGGCGCAGCCGATCCGCTGGACCGAACCGGTAGGGCGCACGATCCTCGACCCGATCTACCTCGGCCGCTTCGAGGACGGAGAGGACTGCACGCTTCGGCTGCTGCCGGCGCCCGGTGCGGCTCTCAACGTCGCCCTGGCAGGGCAGCCGGGAGCCGGCAAGTCAGAGCTGCTCAACGTCCTGGTGGCGGCGCTCGCCGGGTGCCGAGACGTGGTGCTCGAGGAGATCGATCCCACCGGCGTCGAGCTGTCGGCGTGGGAGAGCTGCTTTGACCGCGAGCTGCTGGCGCTCGAGGGTGGCGACGAAGCCGAGGACGTGCTGGTGCGGGTGCTCGCGATCATGGCCCAGCGGAACCGCCTGCTCCGTGCGAAAGGCGTGCGGGTCTGGACGCCGTCGCCAGAGCACCCGGAGCTGGTGCTGATCGTCGACGAGGCGGCCGCGGTGGCGAAGCACGTACCCCTGCTGGACAAGATCGCGAGCCAAGGCGCAAGGACGGGATCCACGTCGTGGCCGCCACCCAGCGACCAAGCGCGGCCGCACTTGGGGATGCCGGCAAAGAGTTCCTGTCCAAGCTGCAGTGCAGGTCGCGCTGCGGCTCTCGGAGGCCGCGGATTGCGACGTCGCGATGGGCCGGGGCGCCGGGCGCGAAGGCTGGCGGTCGGATCTCGTCTGCCGCCGGCGCGGTGAGTTCCTGATCCGGTCCGACACCCACCTGCAGCCGCGGGTGGCGCGTGGACTGCTGGTCACGGATCAGGACGTCGAAGGCTGGGCTCGGCGTTGCGCCGAGGACCGGCCGCGGCTGGAATCGGCCGAAGCGAGGTGACACCTCGCGCGGGCGGATCTGAGTGCGGGCGCGCGAGGCGGAAGCTGGACCCGGAGCTGGCCGCGGCGCTGCGTGAGGCTCGGCGATCGGCTGGGCTCACCCAGCGCCAAGCGGCGGCCCGGGCCGGCTCTCGGTGTCGACGGTGCGGAAGCTCGAGAGGAGCCAGCGGTCACCGGGCCGCTACACCGTCAACCGCCTGACGGATGCGCTCGGGCTGCCCGACGAGCTCCGCGGACGACTGCTCCAAGCAGCTGCGGGGAAGCGCCGCCGCGCCGGCTACGGATCTCTCGCCTCGTCTTCCTGCTGGTGCTCAAACGGCAAGCGGCGCAGGCCCGCCGGCGTGGGGAGCGGCAGCAGATCGGCGGGCGGCCGCGGTGGATCGCGCGCTGGGGCGCCACCTGGCGGCAACTGCGCTGGAGAAGGCAAGGCACGGCATGAAGAGGAGTCAACGATGATCGAGGCCGACCGGCAGGCACTCCGAGGCGCGGGCGTGACCGATCTTCGCGAGGCGTTCGGCGAGGTCTACGAGACCTACGTGGACAGGGTCTACCGCTTCGTCTACCGGAAGACCCGAGATCGGGCGACCGCCGAGGACATCACCTCCGACGTGTTCCTCAAGGCGCTCCAGGCCATCGATCGCTACGAAGATCGAGGCCAGCCCATCTCGGCGTGGCTGTACAGCATCGCCCGGCACGCGATCATCGACCACTATCGGCAGCGGACGGCTGAAAACATCGATGACCTGGAACTGAGCGACGGCTTCTACTTCGAGGAGAGGGTTGCCCGGCGTGTCGAGGTCCGGCGCATCGGAGCCCTGATCGGCGAGCTGCCGCCGCTGCAGCGAGAGGCGCTGGTGCTCTACTTCCAGTCCGACCTCTCGCAGGCTGAGATCGCGACCGCGATGAGCAAGACCCGCGGTGCGGTGCAACTCCTCGTTCATCGGGGCGTGACGCGGCTGAGGGAGGTCGCGTGATGGTCAAGGAGTGCCTCGTCTGCCACTGCCTCTTCATCGCGAAATCGGTCGGTGCGAAGTGTTGCCCGAATTGCAAGAAGGAAGTCGAGGCGATGGTGCGCTGGCAGTCCGAGCTCAATGCCCAGGTCAAGGCCCTCGTGTCTGCGTTCGAGGCGCAAAAGCGACTGGAGCGGGGGCAGTGACCGATCAGGGCCAGCTCGACCTGTGGGCGGCTCCTGAACCGCCCCCGACGCCCACAGCGACGCCGCGGCGCTTCCATGCCGTTAGCGCCGAGCGGGAGCGGGAGCTGCTCGACGAGGGGCGGCACATGCCCCGCCAGGAGGCTGAGCGGATCCAGCGGAGGCACGGGCTGTGATGGAATGCGGCATAACCCGGCCCGAAATGGTGCCGATGTCTGAACGTCAGGCACAGCGCTATGCGCGGCGTGAACGCCGAGTTCTACCTGATGGGACGGGTGCCGAAGGAGACGTACGCCGAGCTGACCTCCGGCGCCTGACCGGTGCCGGGGCGGAGGTCCGTTTCTGCAGAAACCGTCGCCTCTATCCGACCCGGAAAGGGCGGAATGTGCAGAAACGGCCCTCAGGCCCCCGGTTGATCCGTGGCGCTCGGGTGGAGCCAGGGCCGGAAGCCTGACGTGAGGGCACTCACCGACGTCTGGGGCGTGAGGACCGTCACCCTGCCCTCCGGCCTGGGACCGGCCTGCTGCCAGCCGCCAAAGGAGAATGCGAACGCGCGCTCGCCGAGCACGAGCGTGGGGGTGTCCCCTTCCACGATCACGGTGCCATCGGGAAGATCCTGGGCGAGAGCCTGGTAGGTCCGCCGGTCCCGGGCCCGCTCGAGGCCGCGTCCGGGTTTGAGTCTCTCGGCCGCCAGGCGCCGGTCGATGTCCGGCGTGAGCAGCGGGCGCTCGAGGCCCAATGCAGCGGTAACGGCGTCGCGGTACGCGAGGTGGTCGCTGCGCCGGCACAGACCGCAGGGCCGGTGCCCGGCCGCGAGGGCCACCGCGTCGTCGAGGAAGAAGATCGGCGTCCACGCGTTCGGCCGCGCCAGCGGCACCCGCCAGCCGCGATAGCTGAGGCGGCAGATGATCCACGCCGAGGACTGGTGGTGGCGCACGACCTGTTCGCGATCGTCGACCAGGCAGCCCCGATTACCGGTGAAGCACCCGCGCTCGGACGCCCGCTGCAGGTCGCCCCAGGGATCGACCCGGTTCCGGCGCGGACCCGATCCCCCGTTTCGCACCGAAGGGACCTTATCGCACCGGGAATGACCGCCGTTCCGCGCGAAAGGGGGCGGGTTGCGCTTCACTGGGGGACGCGATGGCGGAGCGACCGGCCGACGTGCTGGTGCTGGGGGCGGGGATCGTCGGGCTTTCGATCGCGCACGCCCTCCGCGAGGCAGGCGTCCGGCGCGTCACGGTCCTCGATCGGGGGCGCGCCGGCGAGGGCTCGACGATGCGGGCCACGGGCGGCATCAGAGTGCAGTTCGGAAACCCGGTGCTCATACGCCTGTCCCTGCTGGCCCTCGAGCACTGGCGGACGTGGTCATTGCGCTACCGCGGTGACGTCTCCTACCGGCGGACCGGATACCTCTTCCTGGCCACCTCGCCCGAGCACATGGCGAGCGCCGACCGGGCGCTGTCGCTGCAGCGCTCGCTCGGGGCGCGGGTGGAGCGGCTCGGGCAGCGCGACCTCGCGCGCCGGCTCACCGGCGTGCGGCTCGAGGGGGTCCTGGGCGGGACGCTGGGTCTCGATGACGGGCTGGCCGATCCCGGCGCGGCCGTGGTCTCCCTCGTCCGGGCGTGCAGGCGCCGCCGGGTGACGCTGCTGGAGGGGCTGGGCGACGCCCGCCTCACCGACGTCCGGAGGCCGGGTCATCGGGGTCCGCGCCGGTGAGCGCGACTTCCCGGCGGAGGTGGTGGTGGTGGCGACCGGCGCCTGGACCGCGCCCGTGCTGGCTCCGCTGGGGATCACGCTCCCGATCGAGCCGCACCACCGGCAGGCCTACCGGGCGACCCGGCCGGCGGGGATCAGCCCGGAGCTGCCGATGGTCATCGACCGCGGGACTGGCGTCTACTTCCACCCCGACGGCCCCGGTCTCATCTTCGGAGGAGGCGACCGCGAGAGCGAGCCCGGGTGGGACGCGCGGTACCGCCCGGACGAGGCGCCCCGGATCGTGGAGCTGTTGACGGCCCGCCTGCCGGCGATGGCGGATGCCGAGCTGGCCGCGGGCTGGGCCGGCCTCCGGGAGATGACGCCTGACGATCTCGGCGTGGTAGGCCCGATCGAGGGCGTCGAAGGTCTGTTCGTCGCGGCCGGGTTCTCAGGTCACGGCTTCATGCACTCGCCCGCGATCGGAGAGCTGGTGGCGGCTCAGCTCACCGGACGCCGGCAGCCTTTCGACGTGGCGGCGCTGTCCCCGTCCCGGTTTGCGCACCCGCTGAGCCCCGACGCCTACGCGTTCTGATCGGAACCGCCCGCGCGCCGGCGACCGGACGCCTCGCTTCCTCCGCGCCCCGCGGCCTGCGGCGGCGCTCACTCCCGGGCCGGCTGGGTGACCAGCGTGGCGGTGCCGGGCGCCGTCTCCGCCGCCCTGGGCCGCAGCGAGACGCGGAAGCAGAGGAAGGCGACGGCGCCGAACGGGAACGCCGTCACGCCCGCGTGGAGCAGCTGCCCGAAAAGGTCCTGTTCGCTGAGGACGAGCACCCCGCCGGCGAGCGCCTGCGCGATCACCGTGGCCAGGAACCACCAGGCGCCGACGATCAGGTCCCGGCGACCGGGCGCCCACCGGCGGAGGAAGAGCACCAGCCCGATCGCGAGCAGGGTGGTGATGACGGCGCCGGTGCGGTGGACCAGGTTGACCGCGACCAGCTGCGGCGGCCCCAGCGGGGTGCAGACGGGCCAGTCGGTGCCGCACGCGAGCGCGGCCCCGGCGTGGGCCACGTAGGCGCCGCTGTAGACCATCACGTAGAGATAGACGGCACTTCCCCACACGGCCGCGACCACGCCGCGTGACGTGGGCTCCGGCCGCAGCATCCGCTCGGGCCAGCGCGCCGCGGCCGCCGCCAGCAGCGCCGCGGCGAAGCAGAGGAGCGAGACCCCGAAGTGCGTCGCCAGGATCCACGCGTTGACCGGCACCAGCACCGCCCAGGCACCGAGCCCGGCCTGCAGGAACAGCGTCCCGACCAGGATGATCGAGATCACCCAGGCCGACGTGCGCCTCCAGTAGAGCCAGAGGAGCCCGATGACGAGCAGCGCGACCAGGACGGATTCGACGCCGACCAGCGCCCGGTGCGTGAACTCGATCGCGGTGGAGACGGCGAACTGGGGGATGAACTGCCCACGGCAGAGTGGCCACGAGGCGCCGCAGCCGTGTTCGGATCCGGTGTCGGTCACGGTGTCGCCCGCGATCAGGACGACGAACATTCCGAGCGCGGTGAGGAGCCCCAGCCAGGCGACCACGTGCCGCAGGAGGGGCCGGTCACCGGAGACGCCGAGGTCTCTGGACGTCACCCGTCGAGACTACCGCCGGGGGCGGTGGAGCGATCAGAGGGAACCGGCGCGGCTGGGGTCAGTCGATCCGGTCGCGCAGCACGAGGCGCGCGCGGTGGAGGTAGCGGCGGCTTCGAGACGGACCGGCGGCGTCGACTGGGAACAGCACCAGGCGCACCACCTGCAGCACGAATCGTGTCAGCACGCACATGAAACGGCGGCCGGCCCGGTTGGGTTCCGTCCCCTTTGTGGGACAACCGGGTCGCCTGCACGCCGGCGTGGGATGCTGGGAGCCATGGCGAGGTCTCCCCGCACCCTCCGCGTGGACCTCCACGGACACGACGTGACGACCGCGCTCGAGCTCTCGACGATGCGGGTGCGCGAGGCGCAGACGAACGGGTGGGAGGCGGTCGAGCTGGTGCACGGCGCGGCCGACGTGGAGGAGCCCGTCAGCGAGGGCCGCGGCCGCATCAAGTGGGAGCTGCGCCGGCTGGCGGCCGGCGGGCGGTTCGATCGCTGGGTCGACCGCACCCGGACCTGGGAGAAGGCGGGCTCGCTGGTGCTCTACCTGAAGCCGAACGGCCGGCCCGGACGCGAACGCTGGTCGGGCGAGCCATCGCGGCGATACCGACGCTGAGACCGACTCGCGCCGAGCTGTCGGCGGCCTACGGACGCACGATCCGCGACGTCCTCGCGCCGCGGCTGCGGGTGCTGTTCTGTGGGATCAACCCGAGTTTGTTCTCGGGTTGGGCGGGCCATCACTACGCACGGCCCGGGAACCGCTTCTGGCCGGCGCTTCATGCGTCGGGGTTCACTCCGCGCCGGGTGCCGCCGGAGGAGGACGCGACGCTGGTCGAGTACGGTCTCGGCTGCACCAACCTGGTGGCACGCGCGACCGCCCGTGCCGACGAGCTGACGGCGGAGGAGTTCCGGGCAGGTGGCCGGCGCCTGCGAGGCCTGGTCGAGGAGTGGAGGCCCCGCGCGGTCGCGATCGTCGGCATCGGCGCGGCGCGGACGGCGTTCGGCATCCCGGTGCTCGAGCCGGGACGCCAGCCGGAGGATCTCGGCCCCGCGCAGCTGTGGGTGCTCCCCAGCACCAGCGGGCTCAACGCGCACCATCAGCTCGCCGACCTGGTCCCTCTTTTCGCCAGCCTCCGCGCCGCCACGTCCGTGCCGCCAGAGTGTCCGCAGTAGGACGCTACCGGCGCCCGGGTAGGGTCGGAATGCGGACACTCTGCCCTTTCCCTGCCCGTTCCCTGGTCTCAGGGGATACCGAGCACGTGCTCCCGGAACCGAAGGCGGCCGGCGGCGCCGTCGAAGTCCCGCCGGAAAGGGGGCGGCTCGGTGGGCGCGACGCGAACGACGACCAGCGAGGGGCCTTCGCCGGACCGCAGCAGGCCTGCGCCAGCGGCAAGCTGCTCTTCTCCGGTGACGGTGAGCGTGCTCCGGAAGCCCGCCCCCCGCGCCATCTGCTCCAGGCTGGTACCGAGCGCCGTGTGTGTCATCTGGTAACCGGTCTCGCCATACCGCCCGTTGTCGACGCACAGGATCGAGAGGTTGCGGGGAGCCGCCACCGCGACCGTCGCCAGCGCCCCGACGTTCATCAGCAGCTCACCGTCGCCCGTGACCACCAGCACCTGCCGCTCCGGGCGAGCCAGTGCGAGTCCGAGGCCGATGGAGACGGCGGCGCCCATGGCTCCCGCCATCGTGAAGACCTGCGGGCTGTCCGCCGCCACCGCCCCCACGTCCTTCGCCGGGCCGCCGAGGCCGGTGACGATGAGAAAGTCCTGATGCCGGCCGAGCAACGCCGGCACCGCCGTGTTGCGGTCCAGGGAGAAGTCGCGCGCGCTCGGGTCGGTCGCCTGGTCCCGCATCTCCACCTCCCCGACTCCCCTGCTCAGAACTGCTTGGCGCCGATCAGCCGTTGGGTCAGCAGGAGACCGACCGCCTGCCCGCCCTGGTAGACCATGTCCGCCGCCGCGTTGGCCATCGGCACCACGTCATCGGCGTGATCCGCGCGCAGCGTGACGACGCCCATCGCATGCAGCGCCGGCTCCACCGCCTGCCCCATCGGATACTGCCACGGATTGCCCTCTCCGAAATCTCCCCGCATGCTGACCACGAGGAGCATCGGGAAGCGCGCGGCCTTGACCAGCGAGAGGAAGTTCACGCAGTTCCCCACGCCGCTGCTCTGCAGCAGCAGCACCGCCCTGGCGCCACCCAGGTCCGCGCCCGCGATCACGCCGACGCCCTCCTCCTCCGTCGTCAGAGGGATCGCGTGCACCTCTGGATCGGCCAGCGCGAGCTCGATCAGGACCTTGTGCCCGGCGTCGGGCACATATCCGAACTGCGTGATCCCATGGTTCCGCAGGACGGCATAGAGCTCCACCGGCCAGTCCGGCGCGAGCGCCGCCGGTGATGTCGTCGTGATCGTGCTCGCCATCCTGCCCTCCTCAGGTGCAATCCCGTCGATCCCTCCGATCCTAGCCGAGCCCGACCGGATCGTCAGGAGGCGAGGGTCCGCCGGCGCAGCTCGTAACCCAGGATCGCGACCGCCGTCGCCACGTTGAGCGACTCCACGCCGGGCGCCATCGGGATCGACAGCCAGGACTCCACCAGCGCCGCCACCTCGGGCGACACGCCCGCCGTCTCGTCCCCCACCACGAAGACCGCGCTCTCCGGGATGAGCGCGTCGGGCAGCGCCTCGCCTTGCCCGGCGGCCAGCCCGAAGATCGGCAGGCCGGCCGCGTGCGTCCTCCCCGCGGCCTCCTCCGCGGTCCGGCACCGCAGCACGTGGGCCTGGAACGCGAGCCCCGCCGACGCCTTGATCACGAGGGGTCCCAGATCCGGCGATCCGACCCGTGGCAGGATCGTGCCGGCCAGGCCCATGGCGGCCGCGACCCGCAGGATGAGCCCCACGTTCTGAGGGTTGTGGACCCCGTCCAGGAGCAGCAGGTGGCCGCTTGCCGCAACCGCCAGCCTGTCCTCCAGCGCTTCCAGGGCCGGCGCCTCCACGTCTGCCACCACACCCTGGTCGTGGCGCCCGTTCCCGGCCAGCGACTTCACGCGCGCCGGCGAAGCGTGGGCCACCCGGACCCCTGCCGCGCGAGCGAGGGTCTCGATCTCCCGCACGATCGACCCCTCGGCGTTGGTGGCCACGATCACCTTCGACACCCGCCGCGAGGGGTCGCGCAGCACCTCCAGCACCGGCTTGCGCCCGTAGACCGTGAGGTGGGCAGTTTTCGGCGTTCGCACCGCGTCATAGTTTCAACCCATGGCGCTCGCGACCGGTGGCATCCCGAACCGCACCCATGACCACTTCGCGAGCGACAGCGGAACGAGGGCCGCCCGGCGGTGAGCTCTGACCCGCCGCCCCCGGGCGACGGACCGCCCGCCGACTCCTCGGAGCCGGCGCCCGGCGGGGTGGCACCGGCGACGTCTCCCCGGTACACGCCGGACGGGCGCTGGTTCTGGAGCCGGACTCACTGGATTCCGGCCGCCGACGTTCTGCGCCCTCCGGCCGCACCCGTTCGACCGCCAACGCCCGACCCCGCCCAAGGGCGCCGGCGTCCCTGGTGGCCCTGGCTCGCGGCGGCGCTCGCCGTGGTGCTGATCGCCGGGGTCACGTTGGGGGTGGTCGCCCGTCGACCGGTGGCCCATCCGGTGTCACTCCCTCCGGCAGGTCGCGTCTTCGACCTCCCGTTCGCCGACCACGTGAGCTCGGCCGGGATGCGGGGCAACCTGACCATCCAGGGGAGCGTCTTGTCGGTCACCGGAGCAGTCGACTTCACGCCCGACCGGGCTCTGCACGCCACCCTCCATCTGGGAGGCGCGTACCTCGGTGAGTTCCTGGACAGCGACGGGATCGACTACCAGACCCAGCAGCCGGACGGGCCGTGGGACGAAGGGACCCCGGTCAGCTTCATCGACGGCGCTCTCGGGTGGGCGGGTGGTCCTCCGCCCTCGGGGCTGCGCGATGTCGGGCAGCAGGTGGTGGGCGGCCAGCGGGCCTGGCATCTCCGGTCGGCGGCGGGGGCCAGCTGGTGGATCGGGGCCGCGAGCGGAGACCCGCTTGCCTTCGTCTATCGCAGCTCCCAGTGGGCCCTGAATCTGACCTTCGACGGGTTCGGCGCGCAGGCCGCGATCATGGCTCCGCCCCAGAGCAACGTCTCGACGCTGCCGGTCGAGGGCCCGCCCCGCACGCTCGTGGCCGCGCCCGAGTTGTCGCTCGAGGTCACGGCGGTGCAGCCGGCGCCGCCGGTGCTGGAGTCGCCGCCCGCCGGCTACCGCTATGAGGCCCTTGAACTCTCCTACCGGAATCAGGGACCGGAGCCGGTCACGTTCGACAACGCGTTCACGCTGACCGACGAACACGGCGCCCAGTACGGACAGGTCAAGGACGTCCAGATGGCCCCGACCCTGCCCCGGAAACTGGTCCTGCAGCCAGGGCAGCAGGTAGCCGGCTGGGATGTCTTCGTGGTCTCGGTCGGCGACCACCACCTCACGCTGCGGGCGGGGCCTCCGGATGACGCCGAGGATCTCGACTTTCTGGTCTCGATCCCTCTTTCGTGAGGCCGCCTCCAGGACGGGCCTGAGCGCTCTTCCGGAGGCGGTAAAGAGGCGGGAGGCCGGCGTCGAACGGGCGTACGCTGACGGCCATGTCACGAGCGCTCGATCGGTTCACACCGGCGACCCGCTCGTGGTTCGAGGCGGCGTTCGCGGCACCCACCGAGGTGCAGGAGCGGGGGTGGGAGTCGGTGGCGCGGGGCGCGCACACGCTGATGACCGCTCCCACCGGAAGCGGCAAGACCCTGGCCGCCTTTCTCTGGTGCCTGGACCGGCTTGCGGTGGAGCCGGCGCCGCCCGCGCGAGATCGCTGTCGCGTCCTCTACCTGTCTCCCCTGAAGGCGCTGGCGGTGGACGTCGAACGCAACCTCCGCGCCCCGCTGGCCGGCATCCAGCGGCAGGCCGAACGCCTGGGCCTGGAGGTGCCCGACCTGACGGTGGGCATCCGCACCGGTGACACCCCGTCCGAGCAGCGGCGCCAGATGGAGCGCCATCCCCCTGACATCCTGATCACGACCCCGGAGTCGCTGTTTCTGCTCCTGACCAGCGCCGCCCGCGCGGTGCTGACCGGTCTGCGGTGGGTGATCCTGGACGAGATCCACGCCGTCGCCGCCTCCAAGCGTGGATCCCACCTGGCGCTCAGCCTGGAACGCTTGAGCCGCCTCACGACACAGGATCCTCAGCGGATCGGGCTCTCCGCGACCCAGCGCCCGCTGGAGCTGATCGGGAAGTTCCTCGGCGGCGGCCGCCCGGTGGAGATCGTCGACGCCGCCCGCCCGAAGTCGCTCGCGATCACGATCGAGGTGCCCGTCGACGACATGTCGGACCTGCAGGTCGGCGCAGCCCCGGCCCAGCTGGCAAGCGGCAACGCGGCCGGTCTCGGGGACGGTCCGCCGGCGCCCAGACGCTCGATCTGGCCCGCCATCTACCCCCGGCTGCTGGACCTCGTGCTGGAGCATCGCTCGACGATCGTGTTCGTCAACGCCCGCCGGTCGGCCGAGCGGCTGGCGGCCCGGCTCAACGAGCTTGCTGCCGAGGGCGGTCATCTCCGGGAGGGGGAGCCGGAGCTGGTCCAGGCCCACCACGGCTCGCTGGCCCGAGAGCAGCGGACCGAGATCGAGGACCGGCTGAAGAGCGGTCGTCTGCGGGCGATCGTGGCCACCAGCTCCCTCGAGCTGGGGATCGACATGGGCGCCGTGGACCTCGTGGTACAGGTGGAGTCGCCGCCTTCGGTGGCCGCGGGCATTCAGCGGATCGGCCGCGCCGGGCACTCGGTCGGGGAGACCTCCCGGGGCACGATCTTCCCCAAGTTCCGGGGTGACCTGCTGGAAGCGGCGGTGGTCGTCGAACGCATGCACGCCGGTGAGATCGAGCACACCACGATCCCCCGCAACCCGATCGACGTGCTGGCCCAGCAGATCGTGGCCGCGGTGGCGATGGACGAGTGGACGGTAGCCGACCTGCACCGCCTGGTGACCCAAGCCCTCCCCTTCACCGACCTCAGCCGGCGCTCGCTGGAGGCGGTGCTCGACATGCTGGCCGGCCGTTATCCCTCTGACGAGTTCCGGGACCTCCGACCCCGGCTGGTCTGGGACCGGACCAACGACACGCTGCGCGCCCGCGCCGGCGCACAGCGGCTGGCGGTGCAGAACGCGGGCACCATCCCCGACCGCGGTCTCTATACCGTCAACCTGCTCAGCGACGGCCGCCGGGTGGGCGAGCTGGACGAGGAGATGGTCTTCGAGACCCATCCTGGCGAGACCTTCGTGCTGGGTGCCACCACCTGGCGGGTGGCCGACATCACCCAGTCACAGGTCCTGGTCGAGCCGGCCCCGGGCGAGCCGGGCAAGGTCGCCTTCTGGCACGGCGACGGTATCTCACGACCGGCCGAGCTGGGCCGTGCGGTGGGCCGGGTCTCTCGCGAGCTGCGCGCGATGCCGCGCGAGGATGCGCTGGCGCGGCTGCGGGAGCGCAGCGGGTGCGACGAGCGAGCGGCGCGGAACCTGTTGCAGTACCTGGACGACCAGGCGGCGGCGACCGGAGCGGTGCCGGACGACCGCACGATTGTCGTCGAGCGCTTCCGCGACGAGGTCGGCGACTGGCGCGTGTGCCTGCTGACGCCGTTCGGCGGGCGGGTCCTGGCGCCCTGGGCGCTCGCACTCCAGGCGCGTCTCCGCGAGCGCTTCGGCATCGAGGTCCAGACGCTCTCGACCGATGACGGCGTCGCGATCCATCTGCCCGACGCCGATCGCCCTCTCGACCCCGCCGACCTCCTGATCGAGCCGGAGGAGATCGAGGACCTGGTGGCGGCGCAGCTTCCAGGGTCGGCGCTCTTCGCGGGGCGCTTCCGCGAGAACGCCGCTCGCGCGCTGCTGCTGCCACGGCGGCGCCCGGGGCAGCGGACGCCGCTCTGGCAGCAGCGTCAGCGATCGTCCAACCTGCTCCAGGTGGCCGGTCGCTACTCCGACTTCCCGATCCTCGCCGAGACCTATCGCGAGTGCCTGGCCGACGTATTCGACATCCCCGCTCTGAAGGAGGTCCTGGAGGGCATCCGAACGCGCGGGATCCGGGTCGTCGCGGTGGACACCGACCGCGCGTCACCGTTCAGCGGCTCGCTGCTCTTCGAGTACGTGGGCCAGTTCCTCTACGACGGGGACGCCCCGCTGGCCGAGCGCCGGGCACAGGCGCTGCTGCTCGATCGCGAGCTGCTGGCCGACCTGCTGGGCTCCGAAGACCTGCGTGAGCTGCTCTCGCCGGACGTCATCGCGGCCCTGGAGCTGGAACTCCAGGGGTTGCTGCGCGAGCGCTGGCCGCGCGACGCCGACGAGGGTCACGACCTGCTCGCCCGGCTCGGCGACCTCAGCTCGGACGAGCTCGCCGCACGAGGTGTCGACGGGGCATGGGTGGACGAGCTGCGTGCTGCGCGTCGCGTGATCCCGATCCGCCTGCCGGTCGGCGAGCGCTGGATCGTCGCCGAGGACGCCTCCCGGTACCGCGACGCGCTCGGCGTCGCTCTTCCGCCCGGCCTCCCGGAGGCGTTTCTGGAGCCTGGCCCCGACCCGCTGCGCCAGCTGATCCGCCGCTACGCCAGGACGCACGTTCCGTTCTCCGCCCAGGACCTCGCCGCCCGCTGGGGCGTCGGAGCCCGGACCGCGGCCGGCTGGCTGGACGCGCTGCAGCGCGATGGGATTCTGGTCGGCGGTGAGTTCGGAACCGGCGGAGCGCGTGAGTACTGTCATCCGGAGGTCCTCCAGACGCTGCGCCGGCGCTCCCTCGCCGCGCTGCGACGGGAGGCGGAGGCGGTCCCACAGGAAGCACTGGCGAGGTTTCTCCCCGACTGGCAGGGGGTCGGATCCTCCGACCGCAGTCCGGACCGGGCGCTTGGAGTGGTGCGGTACCTCCAGGGACTGGCGCTGCCCGCCTCCGTGCTCGAGCGCGACGTGCTGGCCGAGCGCATGGACGGCTACAGCCCGGCCGTCCTCGACCACCTGCTGGGGTCCGGCGAGGTGGTGTGGATCGGGCGTGGCTCGCTCGGCCCCGGCGACGGCCGGGTGGCGCTCTACCTCCGCGACGACGTGGAGCGGCTGCTGCCGGAGCCCGGAGATCCCGCCGCAGGGTGGCTGCAGGCGCAGGTTCGCGATCACCTTCGCGCGCGGGGGGCCTCGTTCTTCCGCGAGCTGTCGCAGGCGCTCCGGGCACCGGAGGACGAGCTGCTGGACGCGCTGTGGGACCTGGTGTGGGCGGGCGAGGTCACCAACGACACGTTCGGGCCGCTGCGGGCCGGTACCGCGCCCCGGCGCCGGCCGCCTCCGCACCCGCTGCGGGCCAACCCTGTCGCCCCCCGCGCGGCGGGACGCTGGTCTCTGGTGAGCGCGCTCGGCGGCGACGGCGTCCGGCCCACCGAGGTCGCGCTGGCGCGTGCCACCACGCTCGTCGAGCGGTATGGCGTCCTCACCCGCGAGGCCGTGTTGGCCGAAGGCCTGCCGGGTGGGTTCACCTCGCTCTACCCGGTGCTGCGCGCGATGGAGGAGTCGGGACGGATCCGGCGAGGGTATTTCGTGGAGGGCCTGGGTGGATCGCAGTTCGCGATGCCGGGCGCCATCGAGCGGCTGCGGGGACACCGGGAGCCCCTCGACGAGGTGACCGCCCTCGCCGCGACCGACCCCGCCAATCCGTACGGGGCGGGGCTCCCCTGGCCGGCGGCCCGACCCGGAGATGGTGGGGCTCCGGCGCCGCATCTGGCACGGGTCGCCGGAGCCTTCGTGGTGCTGCAGGACGGCGACCTGCGGCTCTACCTGGAGCGGGGAGGGCGCACCCTCTGGACCCGCGGGGAGGTCACCGCCAGGCAGGTCGCCGAGCTGCGACGGGTGGCCACACGGGCGGGGAAGGTCGAGGTGCAGCGTCTCGACGGTGGACCGCCCCATGCCTCCCGCCTGGAGCCGATCCTGCGTGAGGCCGGGTTCGGAACCACACCCCGGGGGCTGGTCGCCTGGGCCGTTCCTTAGGAGAGCGTTGAGGATGAACACCGGATCTCGAACGCCCATGCGGCCCATCTGCGGCGTTGCCGCTTTACGGTGCTCACTCACGAGTGGGCGGACGCGCTCGTTCCGCTCCGCAGCGGCGCCTTGCATCTGGACCACCTGGCCGCCCGATCTCTCGGCGCCCTCCCTCAACCCCCTCCTCGGCCGCTGAGCCGGACCCGGCGTGCCCGAGGGCGACACCATCTGGCGGGTGGCCGCCGCCCTTCGCCTCCGGATCCTGGGGTCGGTGGTTGAGCGCTCGTCGCACACCGGGCTGGAAGGACGCCGGATCGAAGCCATCGACGCGGTCGGGAAGCACCTCGTGATCCGCTTCGAAGGTGGGTGGGCGGTGCGCACCCACCTCGGCATGGAAGGCAGCTGGTGGGTGTTCCGGCCCGGTGAGCGATGGCGAAAGCCGGCCTGGCAGGCACGGCTGGTGCTCGAGACAGAGAGCTGGGTCGCGGTCTGCTTCCTGGCACCCACGGTGGAGGTGACCCGCCGACCCGAGGAGTCGCTGCGCGAGCTGGGCCCGGATCTGCTGGCGGCGGACACGGACCTGGGGGCGGTGATGCGCCGGGGGCGGTCGGTGGATCCGTCGACGCCACTTGGTGAGCTGCTGCTCGATCAGCGTGTGGCGGCGGGGATCGGGAACGTCTACCGGTGCGAGACCCTGTGGGCGAAGCGGCGGAGCCCGTGGCAGCCGGTCGGAGAGCTCGACGACGCCACGCTCCGCGACCTCTACGAATACGCGGCCGCCGCCCTCCGTCTGAACCTCTCCGGTCGTGGCTTCGGCCGGCGTTTTCCCGATCACCCGGCGCCTGCGGTGCACGCCCGCGGTGGACGACCCTGTCCCCGCTGCGGCACCCGGATCGAGGTCCGCCGGCAGGGTTCGCTGGCGCGCTACACCTACTTCTGCCCCTCCTGCCAGCCCCACCCCGCAACCTCCGTTTTCGCGTGAAACCGGGACTATGCGGGGCCCCAAAGCCCCGTTTTCGCGTGAAACCGGGGTACGGGTCGGGCAGGATTAGTGGCGTGATCGATCACCTCTCCCTGCAGTGCGCGGACCTGCCCGCAAGCGCGGCCTTCTACGACGCCGTCCTGGCGCCCCTGGGAGGCGTGCGCGTGATGGACTTCGGTGAGTCGGCCATCGGGTACGGCGTTCCCCCGAGCCCCGACTTCTGGATCGGAAAGCAGGCGACCGGCGACGGCTTCCGCGAGAGCCACGTCGCGTTCGCCGCCCCCAGCCGGGAGGCGGTCCGGGCGTTCTTCTCGGCCGCCACCGCGGGTGGAGCCGAGGTCCTCCACGAGCCACGTGTGTGGCCCGAGTACCACCCCGCCTACTACGCGGCATTCGTGCGGGACCCCGACGGCAACAACATCGAGGCAGTCTGCCACACGCCGGAGTAGGTTTCAGCCGACGCCCGCTCCGCACGGAAGGGCCGCCATCCGGGTGGGCGTGAGCACCGTTCCGCGCGAAACGGGCAGGTACTTGTGGCGGACGATGGTCGATGAGCGCATCCTGCTCGGCCGCCCGCAGCCGCCCCGGCTGCAACTGCTGCAGCGAGTGCTCGCGATCGCGGTGCTGGTGGTCACCGTCGGCGGCAGCCTGATCAGCCTGGTGGGGAACCTCACCGGCCGCTTCACCGGGGCCGGCTGGGGCGTCCTCCTGCTCTTCGTGGTCGGAGGTGGCTTGCTCGACTTCCTGCTCCTGCGCTTCGTCTTCCAAGCGCCGGGGTACCCGGCCCTCCAGGGCGACGTGCTGAGCGGGTTCACGCTGTTCGACGGCAGCTTCGACGTGGACCTGGCCTCCGTCGAGTCGGCCACCGTGGTCGTGGGTGATCCCCGGGTGGCAGGTGGGTCGGCGGCGCTGCGCCTGACCGGCGTGGGCCCCCGGAAGCGCCGGATGGCGCGCTTCTTCCTGGAGACCAGCGGCGCCCGCGTCCTCGGCCCGCCGGACTGGCTGCTGATCGCCCGCCGCACTCTCCAACAACCCCGATCAGGCCGCGGTCAAAGAAGCCGTCGTCTGGCTGCGCCAGGAGGCGGCGGGTCGGTCCTGACCCGACCTCTCGCGGGTGCCGACCTGACCTCGGATGACGTTCGCCAGAGTGCCTCGCGGTACCGTTGCCTCCGATGCGCGCCCACCCGTTCACCCGGTTCCGTACCCTCGCCGTCGCCGCGCTGCTCACGCTGACCGTGGTGGCGATCGTCCCGCTGGCGGTGCGGGCGGCTCCGACGGGGCAGGCGCTGCCGGCGTGGGATCGCACGCTGGCGGCGGCTCCCCCGGTGGCGCAGCGGATCGCAGCTACGACGGCCTTCTACGACAAGATCGAATCCAGGATCGCGAACGGTCAGGGCCTCCTCCTGAACGACCAGCAGTGGGCGAACTGGACCTCCCAGTACGACGTGCTGGACTACGGAATGGAGCAGCTCTGGAGCGGCGGATGGGACGGGGCCGGCACCACCGTCGCGTACATCGTCTCCAACCCCGACACGACGTTGAGCACGGTGCTGCAGCAGTACGACCAGACGCTCGGGCTGCCCCCGGCCAATCTGACGCAGATCACCTACCCGGCCGCAGCGTCGGGTTCCAGCTGCAGCATCGACAGTCTGTGCGATCCCACCGAGGACGAGCTCGACGCCGAATCGATCCACACCATGGCGCCCTACGCACACATCATCTTCGTGACCACCCCCGTGGTCGAGACGTTCGGGATGCAGGGTTGGCCGCAGATCGCCCAGGCCATCGAATACGTCGCGGACCATCACCTCGCCAACGTGATCTCGGTCTCGGAGGGTGACGGCGAGGCCAACTTCACCAACGACCCCCTGGACCCCGGCGTCAGCGCATCGGCTGCCGTCCACTCCATGGACCCTGCCCTGCTCGACGCAGCGGCCCAGAACATCCCCGTCCTCTTCGCGGCCGGTGACTGCGGGCCGACCGAGGCGAAGCTGCTCAACGACACCGCGCAGTGCACGCCGGACCTGGGCCTCACCGCCGGGCACCCGGTGGACAGCCCGTGGATCACCGCCGTCGGCGGCAGCATCCCCGATCCGGGCCTGGGCATGAAGACCGGCCGCACCGCCCCCGACTCGTTCTGGACCGCGCCCGGCGGGATCAACAGCGTCCAGGACGCCGGCGGCGCGGGCATCTCCAAGCTGTACCCGAAGCCTTCCTGGCAGGACGGGATCGCGGCTCTCGACAACGTCCACGGGCGGACCTACCCGGACATCACCATGGATGCCGACGACGGGACCTCGCAGGCATCCCCCACCCTGGCCGGAGTTCTCGCGATCGCGACGCAGATCAAGGGCGGCGACCTGGGGACGATCAATCCGGCTCTGTACGCGATGGGCCCCCAAGGGACCGCGGACGGGCTCGTCAACATCCAGTCGGGGCAGACCAACTCCACCCTGGGGGTGAACGGGTACTCGACCGGCCCCGGCTACTCGATCGCGGCCGGGTGGGGCACCATCTGGGCGCCCACCTTCGTGCAGAGCCTGGCGAAGACGGTGAACACGCTCCCCGCGCTGGCCGCGGCGGCGCAGTTGTCCAGGCTCGAGCGGCGCATCTCGCTCTCTGCCCGCTCACTGCCGGAAGGCAATCAGCTGACGGCCACCGGCAAAGGCCTCATCCCCGGCGCCACGCCCAACGGGACCACCATCAAGGACGGGTTCGGCGTCTACCCGCCGCTGAAGGGTCAGCCAGGAGCGAAGGGGGGTGGCCCCACCGCCCCTGACTCCTCCAGCACGCCGGGCCAGCCCTGGGACACGATCGGGGCGGTGGTGACGGACGCCTCCGGGCAGAACATGCACGTGCCGCTCACGATCGGCCGGCCGAACGACCAGGGAACCGTCCAGGTGGAGGTCGACACCTCGAACCTGAAGCCGGGCCGCTACACGATCACGATCGAGGGGGATGTGCTGACGCAGGCAGCGTCGTTCCGTGTCACCCAGGGCTCGTCGAAGCCCTGGTGGAACCCCTTCTGACCGAGCCGCGGCCTTCTCGCCGGTCGCGGCTGCCGCTGCTGCTGCTGATCAGCGGCGCTCCGGGTTCCGGCAAGACGACGCTGGCGAGTGAGCTCGCGCGCCACCTCCGCCTGTTTCACCTGCACCGCGACGGCATCTGGGACGGCCTTCGATTCACGGCCGCCCGCGGCTCTGATGACCGGCTCCCGCACGGCGTCGAGGTCTGGTACGCCACCGCGTCGCTGCTGCTCCGGTCCGGCGTCAGCCTGGTCGCGGACGGCACGCTCTACCGCGGATGGGACGAAGGAAAGGTGCGCCCGCTGCTCGACCTGGGTGAGGTCGTGAACGTGCACTGCCAGGCTCGGGGCGCGCTGGATCGGTTCGCTGCCAGGCTCCGGTGTCAGGGCGGATCCGAAGACGTCGTCTCCGCGATGGTGGCTCGGGCAGCCGGGGAGCAGGATCGGACGCGGGAGCCCCTCGAGCTCGGCTGCCGCCGCTACCTGGTCGATACCACCGCGGGGTACGTCCCTTCCCTCGACGACCTCGTCGAGGGGCTGCGCGTCTGACGGGTCTGTCTGCTTCAGAGGGCCGAGAAGCGCTTGTCGGCGGCCGCCTGCGGCGAGTCGGGGCTGATCTGCATGAGCTCGATCGCGTTGCCGTCGGGATCGTCGATCCACGCCTGCCAGTTGTGATCCATCCCTTGTCTGGGACCGCTGGTGATGTGCGCCCCTTTGGCGGTGAGCTCGGCCGTCGTGGCCTCCAGGTCGTCGACCACCAGGCAGAGGTGGTTGTAGCCCGCTGCGCGGCTGCGTGGCTTGACCTCTCCCTCGCCGCCGGGAAACAGCTCGACGAACTGGTTGGGGCCGACGTGCAGATACACGATCCAGGGCGACCGCTCTCCCTCGCGGTCGAGGTGAAAGGCCTCGCGCAACCCCAGCGTTCCGCAGTAGAAGTCGAGCGCGCGCGGCAGGTCGGTGATGCGATAGGCGACGTGGCCGAGTCCTGTGATCATGGACGATGTCCCTCCTGCGAATGTGGTGGATGGTTTGCTGTCCGCCGGTCGCGCGGCGCCTCCGTCCCGGTCGACCTCTGACCCCGATCGGCTGTCCACCCTGATCCGCACCGGCGCTGCAAGGGTCCTGGGCCGCGATGATCGGCACCGCCTCGATGGTAGGTCCCCGCGTCGAGCGGGACCCTGAGCCGGGCGGCGCTGGTCCTCGGGCCGCGGGCGATCCACGGCGATCTATCCGCAAGTCTCGTTCTTCGTCAAGATGGGGAGCGGAGTGGGCTGTGGCATCCTCATCGACCGCCGGCCGGCGCCGGCTCCCTGCGCGGCGGCGACCGCGGTCGGTGCAGTCTATGGAGGCGTGCCCTTTTCCCGGCGTCCGCCGCCGCCGGCGCCGAAGGTGGTCGACAAGCTGGGGCGCCCGCGGCGGCCCATTGAGTGAGGAGCTGAGCAAGCATGACGAGCGGCAACCCCCTGGCGATCCAGCTGTACACGTTCCGATCCACGCCCCTCGCCGAACGGCCGGCCCTGCTGCAGGCGCTGGCCGCGGCGGGGTACGGCGCGGTCGAACCCTTCGGAGATCCCGGAGGGATGGAGCAGCTGCGAGCCGAGCTGGACCAGGCCGGTCTGGGCGTCTGCAGCGTGCACGCCAACGTCGAGCGGTACAGCCTGGAGCAGTGGATCGCCGCCGCGAATGCCCTCGGTACCGACACCCTGATTCTTCCGCTGCTCAAGTGGGACGGGTGGGGGGACGTCGACCAGGTGCGCGGGCTCGCGGAGCAGGTCAACGAGATCGGCCGGCAGGCGGCGGCCGGCGGCCTGCGCGTCGGCTACCACAACCACTGGTTCGAGATGGTCGACGTCGGCGGGCGCGCCGCTCTGGAGGTGTTCGCCGACGCGCTCGATCCCGACATCCTGCTCGAGGTCGACACCTACTGGGCGGCGGTCGGGGGGCAGGACGTGGTCGCTCTCCTGCACCGCCTTGGCGGTCGGATCCGCTACCTCCACCTGAAGGACGGGCCGGCCGACAAGCCCGAGTCGCCGATGACGGCGGTCGGCACCGGCGTCATGCCGGTCGCCGAGATCGTGGCCGCCGCCCCGGCCGCGGAGTGGAACGTCGTCGAGCTCGACGACTGCGCCACCGACGTCCTGACCGCGGTTCGAGACAGCGCCGTCTGGCTCCGCGATCACGGCCTCGCGCCCGCCGCCCGATGAGCGTCCCGCAGACGGTCGGGGTCGGGATGGTCGGCTACGCGTTCATGGGGCGTGCGCATTCGCAAGCCTGGCGCACCATCGCCCACCAGCCGGGGGTCGCGGTCGAGCCCCGGATGGCGGCGATCTGCGGCCGCGACGAAGCTGCGACCGAGGCCGCGGCGCACCGGCTGGGCTGGGCGGCGGTCGAGACCGACTGGCGCTCGTTGATCGCGCGCGACGACGTCGACCTGGTCGACATCTGCACGCCGGGCGCGACGCACGCCCCGATCGCGATCGCGGCTCTCCAGGCCGGCAAGCACGTGCTCTGCGAGAAGCCTCTCGCCAACACGGTGGCGGAGGCGGAGGACATGGTCCGCGCTGCCGAGGCGGCGCCCCACCTGGTCGCGATGGTCGGGTTCAACTACCGGCGGATTCCCGCCATGGCGCTCGCCCGGCAGCTGGTGGCGGCGGGCACGCTGGGACCGCTGCGGCAGGTCCGCGCGGTCTACCTGCAGGACTGGCTGGCCGACCCCGGAGCGCCGATGGCCTGGCGGCTCCGTCGCGAGGAGGCCGGCTCCGGCGCACTCGGGGACCTCGGTGCCCACATCGTCGACCTGGTGCAGTACCTGACCGGGGAGCGCCTGGTCGAGGTCTCCGGACGCGCCGCGACGTTCGTGAAGGAGCGGCGCGGGGCGGGCGGGGCGCTGGAGCGCGGTGACGGTGGACGACGCGGTCCTGTTCTCGGCCTCACTGTCCGGCGGCGCGATCGGCTCGTTCGAGGCGACCCGCTTCGCCACCGGCAGCAAGAACGCGCTGCGGGTCGAGCTGGACGGGCAGGAAGGGGCTCTCCGCTTCGACCTGGAGCGGCTCAACGAGCTCGAGATCTACGAGCGCTCGCAGCCGCACGCCGGCTTCCGCCGCGTCCTGGTCACCGAACCCGACGACCCGTACCTCGCTCCCTGGTGGCCGCCCGGGCACGTCCTGGGGTGGGAGCACACCTTCGTCCACCAGGTCCGCGACCTGCTCGCCGGGATCGCGGCCGGCACGCCGGTCGCGCCCACGTTCGCGGACGCGCTCGGGGTGCAGCGCGTGCTGGACGCGGTCGAGGAGAGCTCGCGCGAAGGCGGGTGCCGGGCGCCGGTCGCGTCCTGATCCGATGAATCGAGGAGCGTCATGAGCCGAACGTTCACGCTGTTCACCGGCCAGTGGGCCGACCTGCCGCTGGAGCGGGTCTGCGAGCTGGCGCACGAGTGGGGATACGACGGGCTCGAGGTGGCCAGCTGGGGCGACCACTTCGACGTGCAGCGCGCGCTGACCGAGCCCGACTACCTGGACGGTCGGCGCCGGCTGCTCGAGCGCCACCAGCTGACCTGCCAGGCGATCTCCAACCACCTGGTCGGACAGGCGGTGTGCGACAACCCCATCGACGAGCGCCATCAGGCGATCCTGCCGGCTCGGATCTGGGGCGACGGCGAGCCGGAAGGCGTACGCCGCCGGGCTGCCGCCGAGATGGCCGACACCGCCCGAGCCGCGGCCGCGTTCGGGGTACGCACGGTGACCGGGTTCACCGGCTCCTCGATCTGGTACACGCTGGCGATGTTCCCGCCCACGCCCGACGCGATGATCGAGCGGGGGTTTCAGGATTTCGCCGACCGCTGGGGTCCGATCCTCGACGTGTTCGACCAGGAAGGCGTGCGATTCGCCCACGAAGTCCATCCGAGCGAGATCGCCTACGACTTCTGGAGCACCGAGCGCGCGCTGCAGGCCGTCGAGCATCGCCCCGCGTTCGGGCTCAACTTCGACCCCAGCCACTTCGTGTGGCAGGACCTGGACCCGGCCGCGTTCCTGCTCGCGTATCGGGACCGCATCTACCACGTGCACTGCAAGGAGTCCCGGCTCCGGCTCGATGGACGCAACGGCCGGCTGGCGTCGCATCTCCCCTGGGGAGACCCCCGCCGCGGGTGGGACTTCGTGTCAGCGGGGCGTGGTGACGTCCCGTGGGAGAACGTGTTCCGGGTGCTCCGCGCGATCGGCTACCAGGGTCCCTACTCGGTCGAATGGGAGGACGCCGGGATGGACCGGCTGGTGGGGGCACCGGAGGCGCTGCGGTTCCTCCGCCACTTCGACTTCGAGCTCCCCGCCGCGGCCTTCGACGCCGCGTTCAGCTCCGAGCGGTAGCAAATGGTGATTGGTGCACCAACAGCCACTCTGGGGCTCGGAAATGGGCGGTTGGTGCACCAACGGCCCACTTTGGGCCGGAATACAACAGGATCGGGAGGTGGCAATGGCGGTAGGCACGGAGGCGTTCCCGGAAGGGTTCCTCTGGGGTGCGGCGACGGCCAGCTATCAGATCGAAGGCGCCGCGCAGGCAGACGGCCGCCTGCCTTCGATCTGGGATGTCTTCAGCCACACCCCGGGCAAGGTCGTCAACGGTGACACCGGCGATGTCGCCGACGACCACTATCACCATCTCGAGGAGGACCTGGACCTGGCGTCGCGGCTGGGCCTCGGCGCCTACCGCTTCTCGGTCGCCTGGCCCCGGATCCAACCCACCGGACGCGGGGCGCCGAACCAGGCCGGTCTCGACTTCTACCGGCGGTTGGTCGACGGCCTGCGAAACCGCGGCATCCTGCCCGCGCTGACGCTCTACCACTGGGACTTGCCCCAACCGCTCGAGGACGCCGGTGGCTGGCCCGTGCGGGAGACCGCGGAGCGCTTCGCGGAGTTCACGGGCATCGTGGCTCACGCGCTGGGGGATTCGGTCGACCTCTGGATCACCGTCAACGAGCCGTGGGTCGCGGCCTGGCTGGGGTACGCGACCGGTCGCCACGCTCCCGGCCGCACGGACATCGGCCTGGCCCTGGCCGCCTCCCACCACCTCCTGCTTGGCCATGGGCTCGCGGTCCAGCAGCTCCGGGCGGCGCTCAGCGGGGATGCCCGGGTGGGTATCACGCTGAACCTGGGCCCCGTGCGCAGGCACGGCGACACCGAGGCCGACCGGGCAGCGCAGCGCCTGGTGGACGGCAATCTGAACCGGCTCTTCCTGGATCCGGTCTTCAAGGGTCGCTACCCCGAGGACATGCTTCAGCACTACGCGGACCGGCGGCCGGGCCTCTCCGTGGTCCGGTCGGGCGATCTGGAGACCATCTCGCAGCCCACCGACTTCCTCGGCATCAACTACTACTCGCCGCAAAACGTGGTCGGGCTGGAGACGCTGCGCGACGGGGTGGCGCCGGCCGGACTGGCCTACAACGCGGGAAGGCGCGGCTCGCCCGACGCCCAGGACCGCGCGCTCGCCGAGGACCTGGGCGCCGCCGCCGTCTGGCCGCTCCAGATCGAGACCACCCCGATGGGCTGGACGATCGAGCCCGACGCGTTCCACGAGCTTCTGGTCCGGGTCCACCGCGACTACGGTCCGCGTCCCCTCTACGTGACAGAGAACGGCATGGGGGCCGACGACTACGCCGACCAGGATGGCCGCGTGCTCGACCCCCGCCGGATCGGCTACCTCGACGGGCACCTGCGGGCCGCACGGCGCGCGATCAAGGATGGAGCCGACCTTCGTGGCTACTTCGTCTGGTCCCTGCTCGACAACTTCGAGTGGGCGCTCGGGTACTCCAAACGTTTCGGTCTGGTGTTCGTCGACTACCCGACCCAGCGCCGCACCCCCAAGGCCAGCTTCGACTGGTATCGGGAGGTGATCACACGTAACGGAGTGCCCGCGACCGAGGCCTGAGCCTGCGGCAGACGATGCCTGACGCCCCCGATCTGCTCGACGTGCTGGTGGTCGGCGGCGGCAACGCCGGCCTGTGCGCCGCGTTGAGCGCCGCCGATCGTGGCGCGCGGGTGCTCCTGCTCGAACGGACCTCGAAGGCCTGGCGCGGCGGCAACAGCAAATACACCCGGGACGTGCGGGTGGCCGGACCCGACTACGAGGACGGCGAGTTCCTGGACGACCTGCTCGAGGTCACCCGAGAAGGCACCGATCTCGACCTGGCGTCGTTCACGATCGCTCGCTCCCGTGAGCTCCCGACCTGGATGGAGGGCCACGGCATCCGCTGGCAGCCCCCGCTGGAGGGAACGCTGCAGCTCTCGCGGACGAACCGCTTCTTCCTCGGCGGCGGCAAGGCGATGCTCAACACTTACTACGCGCTGGCGGAACGGTCCGGCATGGAGATCGCCTACGAGTCGAAGGTGTGCGATCTGCGCTTCGCCGAGGGTGGATTCGAGGCGGCGCTGGTCGAGCAGTCCGGCCACCGGCGGTGGATCCCGGCACGGTCGGTCGTCGTCGCCTCCGGTGGTTTCGAGGCCAATCTCGACTGGCTCCGGCAATCCTGGGGACCCGCGGCCGATAACTACCAGGTGCGTGGCAGCCGTGCCAACGACGGTCTCATCCTGTCCCTCCTTTTGTCGGCGGGAGCGATGCAGCGAGGGAATCCGCGCGGCTTCCACTGCGTCGCCTGCGACGCGCGAGCCCCTCGTTACGAGGGTGGCATCGTCACCCGGGTGGACTCGATCCCGTTCGGAATCGTGGTCAACAATCGGGCCGAGCGCTTCTACGACGAGGGCGAGCAGCTGTGGCCCAAGCGGTACGCCAGGTGGGGTGGGCTGGTCGCGTCCCAACCCGATCAGATCGCCTATTCGATCTTCGACGCCCAGGCATGGGGTCGGTTTCTGCCGCCGCTCTATCCACCGCACAAGGCCGACACCATCCCTGAGCTGGCCCGTCGACTTGAGCTGGACCCCGCGGGGCTGAAACAGACGGTCGACACCTACAACGCCGGCACCCCTGGGGAGGGAACGTTTGACCCTGGCCGGCTCGACGGTCTTGGGACCCGCGGCGTGACACCCCCGAAGAGCAACTGGGCCAGACGCCTTGATCAGCCGCCGTACTACGGATATCCGCTCCGGCCGGGGGTCACCTTCACGTACCTGGCCGTCGGCGTCGACCAGGCGGCGAGGGTCCTTCGCGACGACGGCACCGGGTGGCCCAACGTCTTCGCGGCGGGGGAGATCATGGCGGGAAACGTCCTGCGCGAGGGGTACCTGGCGGGGTTCGGGTTGACCATCGGCTCGGTATTCGGCCGCATCGCGGGCGAGGAGGCCGCGCGCCATGCCCGAGTTGCTTGACCTGCTGGAGAAGGCCGAGTGGCAGTTCTCGGTCTGCAACTCGTGCCGCTACTGCGAGGGCTACTGCCCCGTGTTCCCGGCCGCGGAGAAGATGCCGGCGATCGGTATCGGTGAGCTGACCCGGCTTTCGAACCTCTGTCATGAGTGTCGCGCCTGTTATCAGGCCTGCATGTACGCACCCCCGCACGAGTTCGGGGTCAACATCCCCGAATTGCTCGGGGAGGCCCGGAGCGCGAGCTACCAGGCGTTCGCCTGGCCCGGGTTGCTGCGCGGTGCCCTGGCGCGGCCCTGGCGGACGGCCGCCATCGCCGCCGCCACCGGCACCCTGGCTGCCCTCGTCGCCGCCGTGGTGGGCGCCGGCATCGGCGAGGTCGCGGTCGCGCGTTCGGGACCGGGATCGTTCTACGAGGTGATCGATCAGTCGGTGATGACAGCCGGAGGTCTGATCCTCGGCCTGGTCCCGCTGCTCGTCCTCGTCGCGAGCTTCTGGCGGTTCTGGACCGTCATGGGCGGGACCGGGCGCCGGCTCTTGGATGTGCGCTCCTACTGGGCAACGGTGGTCGAGGTGCTCGGGCTCCGCTACCTTGGTGGCGGCGGCGGCGGGTGCTACTACCCGGACGCGGTCAGGCCTTCGCAGGCGCGGCGGGCGTTTCACCAGGCGGTGGTGCTTGGATTTGTTTTGGCATTCGCGTCGACGAGCGTCGCGGCGTTCGAACAGCATGTGTTGGGCGTCCTACCCCCGTATGCGTTCTGGAGCGGGCCGGTGCTCCTGGGAACCGCCGGCGGCGTCCTCCTGATCGTGGGCGGGAGCGGGCTGCTGCTTCTGCACACCCGCGAGCGGGAGATCGACCGCTCGCTCGCGAGCCCGGTCAGCCGCGCCTTGAGCCTCAGCTTCCTGAGTCTGCTGCTCTGGATCGCGGTCACCGGACTGCTGCTCCTTGCGCTCCGCGGAACGGCCGCGATGGGCCCGCTGCTCATCCTCCACCTGGGCGGGGTGGCAGGGCTGTTTCTCACCGTTCCGTACGGCAAGCTCCTCCACGCGATCCCCCGCTTCGGCGCGCTCTGGCTGCACCACCAGAGCGGCCGGTCGGCGTGAGGGGTCGGGTTCGGACGCTCAGCCGTTGACCGTCTCGCGCGCCTTCGCCACCACCCGCGCGACTGAGGGCAGGTACCACTCTTCGAGCGGCCCGGGGGGGTACGGGGTGTCCCAGGAGGTGACCCGCCGCACCGGCTGGTCGAGCGAGAAGAAGCACTCCTCCTGGAGCGTGGCGGCGATCTCGGCCCCGAACCCGCCGGACAGGGAAGCCTCGTGCACGACGATCGCCTTCCCCGTCCGTGACACCTCGCGAGTCAGCAGATCCAGGTCGAGCGGCACCAGCGTGCGCAGGTCCATGACGCCGGCCTCGATCCCCTCTTCGGCCAGCCTGTCCGCCGCCGAGAGGGCCAGGTCGACAGCGGCCGACCAGGCGATGAGGGTCAGGTCGTCGCCCTGGCGCGCCATCCGTGCCTCGCCGAAGGGGACTGTGTAATCCCCGGCGGGGACCTCCTCCCGGCCCTTGCGGTAGAGCCGCTGGGGCTCCAGGTAGAGGACCGGGTCGGGGTCGCGGATCGCCTCCAGGAGCAGTCCCTTGGCGTCGAGGGCGGTCGACGGGCAGACGATCTTGAGGCCTGGCGACTGCACGTACTGGGCCTCGATGGCGTCGGGATGGAACTCGGGCGTCCGTACCGCGCCGCCAAAGGGAGCGCGCACCGTGACCTGCGTGGTGAGGCGGCCGCGGTTGCGGAACCGGGTCCGCGCCAGCTGACCCGCCAGCTGGTGGAAGGCCTGATGGGTGAAGCCCAGGAATTGGATCTCGGCGACCGGCTTCAGACCCGACATCGCAAGGCCGATCGAGGAGCCGATGATCGAGCCCTCGGCCAGCGGGGTGTCGACCACGCGCTCGGGCCCGAACTCGTCGATCAGGCCCTTGCTGGCGCGGAAGACACCGCCCAGGCGACCCACGTCGAGGCCCAGCAGCAGGACGGATTCGTCGCGCCGCATCTCGTAGGCGAGGCCGTCGTGGATGGCCTCGATCAGGTTCAGCTCAGGCATCGTGCTTCTGGGCCTCCAGGAAGTCGAGCAACTCCTTACGCTGCCGGCGCACACGTTCGGGAGGCGTCACATAGGCGAAGTTGAAGACGTCCTCGGGCAGCGACGCGGGCTGGGCCTCCGCCCACTCCACCGCGGCGTCGAGCTCCTCCCTGATCTCGCCGGTCATCGCCTCCTCGGCCGCGTCGTCCCAGAGGCCGGTGCTGCGGAGGTAGGTGGTCAGGCGTGTGATCGGGTCCAACCGCTCCGCCTCCTCCAGCCAGCCCTCGGGGAGGTAGGCACGCGGGTTGTCGGTGGTGTTGTGGAAGCTGAGGCGGTAGGTGATGGTCTCGATCAGGCTGGGCCCCTCGCCGCGGCGCGCTCGCGCGACCGCCTCGCGGGCGGCCTCGTAGACCGCAAAGAGGTCGTTGCCGTCGACCTGGACGCCGGAGAAACCATACCCCTCGGCACGCCGGTACAGCACACCGGCCGTCTGCTGGGTGCCGCTGGTGGAGATCGCCCACCCGTTGTTCTGGATGACGAACACGACGGGAGCCCGCTTGACGCCGGCCAGGTTCATCGCCTCGTGGGTGTCGCCCTCGCTCGCCGCGCCCTCGCCGAGGAACGGGACCACGACGCCGGGCTTGCCCTGCAGCTTGAGGCCCCAGGCCAGGCCCACCGCCTGCGGGATCTGGGTCGCCAGGGCCACCTGCGTGGGCAGCGCTTTCACGCCTTCCGGGATCCGCCCGGACATCACCTTGCCCATCAGCGAGGCGAAGTAGACGCCGACCGGGATGCCCTGGCGGAGGACGGCGGGTACCTCGCGGTAGGAGGGGAAGACCCAGTCGGTGTCCGGGTTGAGCGCCATCGAAACGCCCATCACGGACGCCTCCTGGCCCTTCACAGGAGAGACGGTCCCCAGGCGTCCCTGGCGCTGGAGGCCGGTCGCGCGGGCGTCGAACATGCGGGAGAGGAACATCCAGCGCAGGGCTTCGATGGTTTGGGCCTCGGTCAGGGTGGGCTCGGCGCCCGCCACCAGCCGGCCGTGGGGGTCGAGGATGCGCCGCCGGTAGGGCGGAATCGGTGCGTCCTGGACGTTGATGGTGTCGGTCAAAGCACCTCCTTGGTTATGAGGCTATTGTGGCGCCGCGCCTGCCGGGTCGCGGTTTGGCGGGTTCGCGGTCGCCCCCGTGGGGATGCGGACCGGCCCTGGCGAGGGCGGTGCGCCATCGGTTTGAGTCACGGGAGTCGGGGGCGGCGCTCGGGTATGATCGCGTTCTGCCTTGGCGTGCTGCCGTCAGCACAGAGGCGACGCGTCGGGGAGTAGCGCAGTCCGGCAGCGCACTTGACTGGGGGTCAAGGGGCCCCGGGTTCGAATCCCGGCTCCCCGACCACGCGTTCCTTTTCGACCCCTGGCGAATACGATCCAGCGCACTTGTCTCCCCGTGGGTATCTCGTTGGAGCGCCGTGGGAACCTCGCCGGAAAGGTGGGTGTCAAGTGGGTTGGAGAGGGCCTGCCACCACTGGAGGTGGTCAGGATGAGGACCGTGAGGGGATCGTTGCGGCTCATCGAGGGCGGTGGCGCCCCGGGGTCGGAAGTCGCCGCTCGAGGCCGGGTACGAGCACTTTCGGCTGGACCGGATGGGCAACCGTGCGTCGCCGTACACGCTCATCTGGTACGACCACATGATCCGGCCCTTCCTCGCATGGGCCGACGAGGAGGGCGTTCGACGTTTCGAGGACCTCGGCGTGGAGAGGCTGCGCCACTACCGTGCCTTGGTGGCGTCGCGGCCGGCGGCGTCCGGGAGGCCATTACAGGGGACGAGCGTGGTTGTCCAGGTCGTCCCGCGGCCAGCCTCGGCGATACCGTTGCTGATGTGGTCGTAGAGCTGGGTGGTGAGTGTCGGGTCTGGGCTTGCCCAGCGACCGGTCGCTAGTGTGCCGTCGGATAATTAGCTGGCGATTGAGTGAGAGCGGCACGGCCGCGCCGAACCTTGGCGATGAGCTCTTCGACGGTCGCCGTCCAGATGAACGGCTTGGGGTCATCGTTGTGGCTATCCAGGTACTCCTGGATTGCCGCGATCAACTCCGGGACGGAACCGAAGCTGCCTCGACGGATCGCCTGCTCGGTCAGGAGACCAAACCAGCACTCGACCATGTTGAGCCAGGACGACGAGGTGGGAACGAAGTGGAGCTGGAAACGGGGGTGCTTGGCAAGCCAGCTCTTCACGTTGGCGTGCCCATGAGTTCCGTAGTTGTCCAGGATGAGATGGACGTCCTGACCCTTGGGAACCTCGCGATCGATCGTGCGCAGGAAGCGGAGGAATTCCCGGTTGCGGTGACGGGGGTGGCACTCGCCGATCACCTTGCCCGTCAACACGTCGAGCGCTGCGAACAGGGTGGTGGTTCCGTTGCGTTTGTAGTCGTGGGTCATGGTCCCGGCACGCCCGCGTTTGATGGGGAGGCCGGGCTGGGTCCGATCGAGAGCCTGGATCTGGCTCTTCTCGTCCACGCACAGCACCATCGCCTTCTCGGGAGGGTTCAGATAGAGGCCGACGACATCGGTCAGCTTCTCCTCGAAGCGAGGGTCGTTGGAGAGCTTGAAGGTCTTCACCAGATGCGGCTTCAGCCCATGTCCGGACCAGATCCGCTGCACGGTATCGGGACTCACACCCTGTGCCTTGGCCATCGTTCGGCAGCTCCAGTGGGTGTGACCTGGCGGCGTCTCGTGAAGGGTGGCGTGCACGATCGCCTCCACCTTCTCGGCCGGGATCGAGGGCTTCCTCCGCGACCTCGTCGGACCTTCCCGAGCTTGGCCCAACCCTCTTCGGCGAATCGCGCCCTCCAGTTCGCCACACTGCTCGGCGAGACCCCGAGGGCGGCCGCGATCGAGGTGTTCGCCAGGCCGTCGCCGGCCATCAGCAATGCCTGGGCGCGAACCACTTCGGCGTGCGGCGCCGTCTGTGCCTTGGCGATGGCGGCCAGGAACGCTTCATCCGCCTGGCTGAGTTCCAGCGCGGGTACCGGCAATCGCATACCAATAGGCTATCGCAACCACCAACCATTTGTCGGACGAAGCACTAGGTAGTGGTGTGAGGTTCCTTCGTCCCGTAGCGCCGCCTCGCAGACGATGACGTCCCCGGCCGTGAGGCTCGAAGTCACTTCCGGGCAGATGATGTTGGAGGCCGGGTGCGGGACCGGGGATGACGCCCGGTTGATTGCTGCCCGCGTCGGTCCCAACGGCCGTGTCGTAGCGGTGGACCTAAGGGCTTTCGCGATAATTAACTGGGCAAATGGGGCTACTTGTGATAGCCTCCGGGCATCGAAGCTGAAGCTGCTGTACGCACCCGCTGGGAAGCCGTGGCTCCCCACTTCAATGAGCGCCAGCGTCGTCTGTGGGCGTGTGCCGAAGCCAGGGCCCTGGGCAGAGGCGGAATCTCCAAGGTCTCGCGAGCCACCAAGCTGTCACGCCAAACGCTCTACGACGGGATGAAGGATCTCGACGCTGCGCCGGCGATCGACGGACGTGTCCGCCGACCGGGTGCCGGGCGAAAGTCGCTGACCCAGACAGATCCAGAACTGGCAGCGGCGCTCGACGCACTCATCGACCCGGACGTTCGCGGCGACCCGGAGTCGCCCCTGCGGTGGACGTGCAAGAGCACCGGCCAACTGGCGTTGTCCCTCACTCGCGGCGGGCACCCGGTCAGTCCGAGCACGGTCGGGATCCTGCTCAAGGAGCAGGGCTACAGCCTGCAGGCCAACGCCAAGACCCAGGAAGGGAGCCATCACCCAGACCGCGACGCTCAGTTCCGCTACCTGAACGAGCAGGCGCGTCAGTTCCGGGACGCCGGCCTGCCGGTGGTCTCCGTGGACTGCAAGAAGAAGGAGCTGATCGGCGAGTTCAAGAACGGGGGCCGGGAGTGGCAGCCGAAAGGAGAGCCGGTGCGGGTGAACATCCACGACTTCGTCAGCGAGCAGGGCAAGGCGATCCCCTACGGCGTCTACGACGTCGAGCGCAACGTGGGCTGGGTCAACGTGGGCCAGGATCACGAGACCGCCGCCTTCGCGGTCGAAAGCCTGCGCCGCTGGTGGCGGGGCGACGGCTCGCTCGCCTACCCCGATGCTGACCAGCTCCTGATCTGCGCCGACGGGGGCGGCGGCAACGGCTACCGAGTCCGGGCTTGGAAGCACGAGCTCTGGCGATTCGCGCAGGAGGCCGATTTGGCCATCACGGTCTGCCACCTGCCGCCCGGCACCAGTAAGTGGAACAAGATCGAGCACCGGCTCTTCTCGCACATCAGCATGAACTGGCGCGGCCGCCCACTCACCAGCTACGAGGTGATCGTGGAACTGATCGCGGCGACAACCTCCAAGACCGGCCTCAGCGTGCATGCCGAACGAGACCATGGCACCTACCCCACAAAGGTCCTGATCGACGACGCGAGAATGGACGCCATCGGCCTCCTCCCGCATGACTTCCATGGCGAGTGGAACTACTCCCTGGCACCCCCTGCCTGGTGGTCAACTCGTCCGGATTATTGCGCCGAGCGCCCTAAGTGCTTCCCGTCATAAATACGATGATGAAATAAGTTACCTTGTTCCTTATCCACCAAAGGGAGGAACAGGTGCCGAGAAGATCTCCATTCGTCATCGAACTCTCGCCCGCCGAGCGGAGGGAACTGGAGGCAAGGAGCAGGCGGTATACGTCGCCGTATCGGGAAGTCGTCAGAGCCAAGATCGTGCTTATGGCCGCGGCCGGCCTTGAGAACAAGGCCATCGCCAGCCGCCTCGATCTGCCCTTCCAGATCGTGTCCAAGTGGCGCAAACGCTTCTTCGAAGAACGCCTCGCCGGGCTGGAGGAGCGCTCTCGGACCGGACGGACCCCGGTTTTCCCCCCAGAGGTGGTGGTCGCCGTCAAGGCCATCGCCTGTGAGCTGCCGAGCCGGCTCGGCCTGCCCTTCTCCCGCCTCCAGGTGCCCGACATCCAGGCCGAGGTGGTCAGCCGTGGACTCGTGGCCAGCATCTCCGGAGCCACCATCTGGCGCTGGCTGAACGAGGACGCGATCAAACCCTGGACCCACCGTTCGTGGATCTTCCCGCGCGATCCCGACTTCGAGGCCAAGGCCGGCCGGGTGCTCGACCTCTATGCGCGTCAGTTCGAGGGCCGCAATCTGCTACCCGACGAGTACGTGATCTCAGCCGACGAGAAGACCTCCATGCAGGCCCGCCGCCGCTGTCATCCCACTGCCCCGCCCGCTCCCGCCCGCCCGATGCGGGTCGAGCACGAGTACCAGCGCTGCGGCGCCTGGGCCTACCTGGCGGCCTGGGATGTCCATCGGGCCAAGCTGTTCGGTCGCCTGGAGCGCAAGACCGGCATCGAGCCCTTCGGCCGCCTGGTCGACCAAGTCATGCTCCAAGAGCCGTACCGGTCCGCACGGACCGTCTTCTGGGTCCTCGACAACGGTAGCTCGCATCGCGGCGAGCCTTCGGTCGAACGCCTGACCGGGGCCTTCCCAAACCTGCTGCCGGTCCACCTCCCGATCCATGGCAGTTGGCTCAACCAGATCGAGATCTACTTCTCGATCGCGCAGCGCAGGATCACCACGCCAGCCGACGTGGAATCGCTGGACATGCTGGCCGCTGACATCCTCGCCTTCCAAGCGGGGTACGAGGTGATGGCCAAGCCGTTCGAGTGGAAGTTCACACGTACCGACCTCCGGCGGCTCCTCAGCCGCCTTGCCCTACCTCGCGTTGGTCTGGCGGCGTGAATACATCACCGAAATTCAGACCTAGAGCACTAAGTGAGGCGGCCGTAGCCGAGGCAAAGAAGCGGAGTGCAGGGTCGACTGCTCCCGTCGAGTTCCGGTTGGGCGACGCCCACGAACTGGACTTTCCGACAGACTACTTTGACGGTGCCCGAGCGGATCGCGTTTTCCAGCATCTCGAGGATCCGGTGCGTGCGGTACAAGAGCTCGTGCGGGTCACTCGTCCGGGCGGCAGAATCGTAGTCGCCGACCCTGACTACGGCACCTTGGTCGTTGACTCGGGTGACCGGAATGCCACTGAGGAGATCCTTCGGTCTCGCTACGCCAGGAACCGTTGGATGGGCCGGCAGCTTCGCGCGATGTTCATTAAGGCCGGCTTGGTGCAAGTCGAAGTCCGCGGCGTCGTCGCCTTCCTCACAAGTTTTCCGATGGCGGATCAGATCATGGAGCTGACCAGGTCGGCGCGGGAGGCAGTTGACGATAACAGAGTTCCCGCTTCGCGGGCGGCTCAATGGCTCGATGAACTGCGGGATTCTGACGGTGACGGCACGTTTTTGGCGAGCGTCAATGCTTATATAGTCGTCCGCCGAAAACCCTAACTAGAACATCATCCGAACCTAACAATTGCCACCTCGATCTTGGGGTCAAGAGTCTTGCTTTCCGTCCGTGTGGGTGGAGGTGCGATATTTCGCGACGGTCGCCCTCGGTCGTTCAGAGTCGGGTGAAGCGGGGCCAACTGGCGTCAAAACTGGCGTCGAAGGGCCGGGCGAGTGTCTCTGCGGGGATGTTCCGGCCGACCGCGTCCTCACTCAGCTGCCGGGCCCGTGCGGAACTCGAAGTCTCTACGAAACCCGGGGCGGTTCAATGGGCGGTTGTGGGAATGGCAGCAACGTGGGAGCATCTCCCTCGATGAACCTGGGCCGTCTTCGCCACCCCGAGTGCGAGGATTGGAAGCGATGACGAGTCTTGATGGGCAGGTCGCGGTGGTTACCGGGGCCGCGTCGGGCATCGGCCTCGGCATTGCCCGGCGGTTTCATGGCGCCGGAGCGCGTGTCGTCCTCGGGCATATGCTCCGGGAGCGGGCATCGTTCTCCGATCACGAGCGCCTAGCGTTCGTTCCCGTCGACGTGCGCGACGCAACGGCGGTGGCAAACCTGGTCGATACCTGGAATCGTTTGGAGACCGCGTTGCCGGTTCGGCAACGGAAAGGAAGGAACCATGTCCGAACACGCCGGCATTCCGCTCAAGGCTCCACCAGCGGCCTTCAGTACGCGGGCTGGGAGCCGCGAACGTTCGCCATGCACGGCCTGGGTAACCATGTACTTGCCGGCCAGCGAGTCCCGGTGTCTGACGGCGCCGTGCTGAACGCGGATGTCTACACTCCTAGAGCGCCTGGACGTTACCCGGCTGTGGTGTCCTTTGGTGGGTATAGCACCGAAACCCACACCGCGGGAGTGCCCAGTGGTTCGAATGAGATCGGTTCTCCGCCGGTCTTCACCGACCGCGGCTATTGTCCCGTGATCGTCGAGCGCCGTGGGATGGGTCGCTCGACAGGGAAGCAGGGGATGTTCTGGGGCGCAGCAGATGTCGATGACCACGAGGCGGTGATCGCCTGGGCTGCCGAACAGCCGTGGTGCAACGGCGAAGTCGTGTTGTTCGGCACCTCGTATTACGGCATGACGCAGCCGCTGGTCGCGGTGCGCCGACCGCCAGCATTGAAGGCATTCTTCGCGAACGAGATGTGCACCGACTTCATCCGCCATATTCGTCCAGTTTGGAGGGGTGCCAAACAGCTTCTTCTTGAACATCTGGATGGGCGCCAACTTCACCGAACACCGCTACGAGCAGCGCCTGTCGCCTGGCCGACGAGCGGTACTGAGCCACCTCACGAACGGGCCCCTACACCCGCTGCTGGAGAAGACGATGCACATGAACGTGGACAAGATGTTCTCCACATTCATGAGCGCCATGCCCGTCGAGGACATACGTGAGATCTACGCACACTGGATCTTCGACGAGAAGACTCGGTCTCAGGCCAGCATTCCCGAGGGTTCGACGGGCATGCTCGGCAACATCGAGGTGCCCTTCGCGGTGGTGCAGAACCTTGGCTACCTGAACCTGCACCAGTTCGGCGCCTATGACCTCTTCGAAAATGCGGGTACCCCCGCCGAGAAGCGGTGGCTGATCCTTGGCCCGCCGATGTACGACCTGCCGGTGTACGCGTGGCAGGGTGAGGCGTTGGCTTTTTTCGACCACGTGCTGCGGGGGGTCGAAAACGGCTACACCGAGCAACCGCATGTGCGCTACTGGACCGACGGCGCCGATCAGTTCTCAGCCGCGGACACGTTCCCACCCACAGACGGCGAGGTGAAACGGCTCTACCTCGGCTCGCTGGCGCGGACAGCGCCACCCATCACCTGACCGGCGAGCCCACCGCGCCGGCCTCGAACCGGTGGGCTGCCGTTCCCTTCGGAGTGCCGGTTCTGCCGGGACTCGAGAAACTGGGCAATCAGATCCTCACCTTCGACCTGCCCGTCATCGAAGACCTCAAACTCGCGGGACCGGTCACAGCGCGCCTGAGCTTCAGCTGCAATGAGATCGACTCCTATGTCATCGCGCGCCTCTCTCGCATGGACGCCGACGGCGACGCCCACAAGCTGTCCCTCGGCGTCATCCGCCCGATCGAGCGCAACGAGGACACTGACCGCAGTACCTCCATCGAGATCGCGATCGATTCTGAGCGCCGCGAGCCCCTGGTCCCCGGTGAGCCGGTGGTGCTTCGTTTCAGCCTGACGCCAGGCCCGGTTCTCCTGCATGCGGGCGAGACGTTGCGTCTGGATATCGGCAGCCGCACCGACCTGCTCCGCAAAGACCCGAGCGAGGGGTACGCTCAGTTCGACCTTCCCGTTCCGCCCTACCTGAGCCGCAACACGCTCCACTTCGGCGGTGAAAGCTGGATCGAAGTCACCAGCTGCCGACCAACAGTCAACTGAGTCGGCGTGGAGCGCCTCCGGGGTATCGCGGACCATGTCCGTGGTGGCCGGGACGGCCGAGTATCGCGGGCCCGTTGAATTTCCGACACTGTCGACGTCTGCACCTTCCGGAGGCGCTTGAGCACCAACAAGTTGCATCAGGTCGAGGGCAAATCTAAGCCGATGCCCAGGACCTGGGGGTGGGAGCAAGCGTTCGTGTGGCGAAGCTGTGTTGGCCTTGCGCGGTCAAGTGGGTTACGGGGACGCCGTCGTTTCTGCTTGAATTGACTCGAGTTCAATTGGCAGGCCAAATTGACTGGGGGTCAAGGGGCCCCGGGTTCGAATCCCGGCTCCCCGACCACGCACCCCCTTCGGGGTCCGTTGGAACTCGTTGGAGACCCTTTGGCTTCCGATTTGCGAGTCCTCGGAGGGGCGTTGGAAGTCTGAGTCGGAAATGCGGGTGCCAAAGGGCCTACAGCGCAGTCCGGCGCGGTGCTTGCGGCGTGCCCACCGTCGGGCTCGGCCTGGAAGACGTGATCGTGTTTGGCGCCGACCCGCGGGGCTCCACCAGGTCTGCTGCTTGATGCCACCCCAAGCCCCCTAGAGTTAGCGCTTGGCCGACCTGCACGTCGGCCGCCCGCCACCGGAGGTCGTTGACGTGCTGGACGAGAGTCTGGGCGCGTCTGCCGGGTGAGGACGACGAGGCCCGGGGCGCGATCCTTCCCGGGACTGCGGCCGACTTCAACGGGAACTGAGGGGAGGGAGCGCGATGGTACCGGTGAACGTCGAGGGGTTTCGGAGGGCTGCGAGACGGCGTCTGCCGAAGCCACTGTTCGACTTCGTTGACGGCGGCGCGGAAGACGAGGTGACCGAGCGGGCCAACCGCCGTCAGTTCGAACTCCTGCGATTCGCGCCGCGAATTCTGACCGACGTCTCGGACCGCAGCCTCTCCTGTGAGGTCGCCGGCGTCCGGTTGCGCCTGCCGATCATCTTCGCCCCGACCGGCCTGGTGGGTCTGGTGCATCCAGATGGGGAGCGGGCGGCGGCGACGGTAGCGGCCCGGCAGAGTCTTCTGGCGGTCGTGTCCGGCCACGCCACCTACGCGCTTGAGGAGGTGGCCGATGCCGCGCCCGGCTCGCGCAGGTGGTTCGACATGTTCCCCTGGGGCGAGCGTGCGCTCTACGGTCAGCTGATCGAGCGCGCCGCTGCGGCAGGGTATGGCGGTCTCTGCGTGACGATTGACACCACGGTCCCCAGCAACCGCGAGCGCGATTGGGTGAATGGATGGACCGCGCCGCCGAGGCTGACCGCGAACTTCTTCGACTACGCCACCCGCCCGGCCTGGGTGCTCCAGGCACTGCAGCACCGTCGCGGCACGCTGAAGAACTTTCAGCCCGAGGCCCCTTCGCTGCGGACCTTCATCAGCCAGTCCGCCGGCTCGGCCCGGGGCGTTATCAACCGCATCAACCCGAAGTTCTCGTGGGATGACCTGGATTGGATCCGGAGCAAGTGGGAGGGCCAGCTTGCGCTAAAGGGGGCCTTCGGCCCGGAGGACGCACGGCGGCTCGCTGATGCCGGAGTCAACGTGCTCTTCGTCGGGTAATCATGGAGGGCGGCAGCTCGACGGCCTGCAGACCGGTCTCGAACAGCTTCCGGCGCTGGTCTCCGCGGTAGGCGATCGAGTGGACCTCGTCCTCGACGGCGGGGTGCGCCGGGGAAGCGACATCATCAAGGCCATCTGTCTTGGCGCGAAAGCCTGCATGATCGGGCGCGCCTGGGTCTTCGGGCTTTCGTACGGTGGCACGCCGGGGGTCGAGGCCGTCATCCAGGTGCTCGAACGAGAGATGGATATGGTGCTCGGGCTGCTGGGTGTCTCGTCGATCCAGGAGCTGGATGCCTCCTACGTCACGCGCGCCCAGTACGCCGACGACGTGCTCCAGGCCGTGGCGCCGGCCCTTGCGGAGGAAACCAACCGATGACGATTGCTGACGCGATCCGCGGCGTCGGTTGGCGGTCAAGTGTGCTGAACCGACGGCACCGGTTCTGACTGAATTGGGCTGAGTTCAACCGGCTGGCCATATTGGCTGGGGCTCAAGGCGCCCCGGGTTCGAATCGCGGCTCCCCGACCACCATGCGCCCTTGGGCCTGACCGCCCCGGCCGAGGGGGCGGACTTCATCGTCCCAAGCCCGAGGTTGGAGTGGGCTTGGCTGATATCGCTCCGTCGGCCGTTACGGCCCAAAGCGTAGGGATTTCCCCGATGGCCAGGAGCTGCCTCGGCGCGTACCGTCCCGAAGGTCGAGGTGGTCCTGGCGTGCATTGCCGGCAGTCTTCGGCGATGACGGGCGGCCACCGGAGGTGGTGAACATGTCAGCGCTTGATGCCAGTCCATCTGTCTCGTCATTGCTTGATACGGTCCATCAGATCGAGCCGGTCCTTCGCGCGCACGCCGAGGATGCCGAACGAGAACGTCGGCTTCCCGATGCCGTCGTCGACGCGATGCGGGCAAGGGGGCTGTACCGACTTTGGCGTCCAAGGGCTTTTGGCGGGCTCGAGGTTGACCCGATGACGGCGTTCCAGGTAATCGCGGAAGTCTCTCGCGTCGACAGCGCAGCCGCGTGGAACCGGCAAGATGAAGCTCCAGCTTGCCGCCACCTACGCAGTGGCGGCGGCGGTGAGGGTGGTGGACCTCGTGCACAAGGTGGCCGGGACAACCGGGATCCGCGATGAGCACCGGTTCCAGCGTTACTTCCGCGATGTACATACGATTGAGCAACACGCCTACGTCTCGGCGGTATGGCACGAGTCGGGAGGCCAGTATTTTCTCGGTGCGCCGATCGAGTGGCCGTTCTACGCGTTGTAGGGCGTCAGGGCGAGGGCGCCCACAAGCCCCATCGGAGGGGAAGCTGCGAAGCCTAACGAAAAAGCCTTCCCTCCGGGTATCTGTTCCTTCCCGAGCGGCTCACAAACCTCAAACCGAGACACGGCGCTCAACTGACAGTCGCCAAGGCGGCGGGGGCGATGTCGACCTGAACCGGGGTGGCCGCGTCCACCATGAGCAGCTCGCCATCCAGCTGGAGGGGGGTCGGTTTGAGCGTGGTGAAGGTGTAGCGGCTGGCGGTCGGCTGCGGTCCCAGTCCGCGGGTGGCGGCCTTAAGTGCGACGCCCAGGAGTCGCCACTTGGCAGTATGCCGGAGCGCGATCACCTCAAACAGCCCGTCATCCAGCCGCCCGTTCTCGCTGAGGGTGGCGTACTTGGCCATCACGTGGATGTTCGCGAAGAGCAGGCTGTCAAAGCGCGGCCGGCTGCCGTCCTCCAATTCCACTCTGAAGGGACGAAACCGAACGAACGTGCGCAGCGCCGACCCGATTTCGCGGAGTGAGCCGCCTCCTTCTCTCTCCAGATCCTCAGCGACGGCCGGTGTCAGGCCAACCCCGATATAGGAGTGTGCGTACTGCGTGTGCGCCGTTGCTCCGGTGCCCACGGTCAGCCGGAGCAGGTCGATCCGGTGAATCTCACCAGCTTCGATCGCCTCGGCCAGTGGTCGCTGACGGGTCGCCCTACGGTGGTCGTTCGCGTTGCCCGCGGCCCTCACGGCGCAGACAGCGTCGGTGTTACCGCTCTGCATGACCCCGTCGACGACGTCGTTGTAGCCGCCATCCCCGCTGACCGAGACGATCAGTGGACGACCTGTGGCGGCGGCGTCCCGGGCCAGCTCGCGGGCATGGCCCGCTCGTCGGGTGCGTAACAGGCTCACCGGCATGGTGGGCAACCGGCGGGCCAGGTCACTGCGCAGTTCCTCGGCGAGTTGCTCCGCGGGTCCCGAACTGGCCGGGTTGAAGATCACCACAATTCGGTCGAATGAAGTCACGACCGCGCCCGCGGCCCACCGCGCCGTTCCTCCGGCGCGGCTGCCGCCACCCATTCCCAGTACACGCGGACTTTCGGGAAGATCACTCTGTCGGAATCCGAGTTTAGTTCTCCGTCTCCTGAGAGGCTCTTCGGCCCCGCGGGCCTGGATCTTCGAGCGCGGCATGGCTGCGCGCCCGGAGACCACGGGCCGGCGGCGTCGGCGGCCCGCCGCGTGAGGCAGCCGCTCAGCCTTGCAAGGACATCTCAGTCTGGACTTGAATCACCGCATTGGCGGCTTGCGTCTCTCCGGCGGCCGCCAAACCGCTCGCGAGCTCGCTCAAATCTCGCGAGACCCTCACCAAATCCGCGCCCGAGAGCGCCGCGTATCGCTGATAGCCGGCCAGCGTCTCATCGACGAGCGCGGCCGCGGCGGCCAGTTGCCCCACGTCAATGAAGCGGACGATCAAATTCTGGCGCGCCTCGGCGAAACGGATCGAATAGTCAAGCTCGCGATCCACCGGGGGGACGAACGAACGAAGCGCCTCGACATCGATCTGTTCGCAGCCCAGCGCAGCCGGCTTCTCGGCGATTCCGGTCAACTCCTTGCTCAACTCCGTGAGATCGGTATCCAACCGAAAGATGTCGGCGCCCGGCATGCTCGAGTATTGGCGGTACCCGGCGACCGTCTCACCCGCGAGCGCGGCCGCCTGTGTTGCCTGGCCGGCCTCGACGAGCCGGAAGATGAGATTGTGGCGAGCCTCGGCGAACGAGATGACATAGTCGAGCTGGCCATCGGTTCCCGGGGTGTACGCGCGGAGCGCGTTCACGATGAGCTGTGCCGCCTCCAACGCCTGGTCCGGGTAGCCGGCCCCGGAGAGCTGCCGTTCGACCGCCTCTAGTTCTTGCGCTGCCTTCCAGAGATCGGCACCATCGAGACCTATGTAGCGGCTGTAGGCCAAGAGCTGTCGTGCGGCGCTCAGCGCGTTTTCCCGGATGATCTCCTCATCCGGCGACAGCGGGGAGGGGGGCTCGGCCTCGAAGAACAGCACCCAACATCGGAGCTCGAAGTCGCCGGCGAGCTGTCGCGTGATCGCCGTGCCCAAGACCGTGGTCAGATTGATCGACCAGTTTCCTTCCGAGTCAACGCCAGAGCCCTCAATCTCGACTGGAGAGCCGCCGGCAGGATTCGGGCGGCCGATATCGTCGGCCGCCAAGACAAAGTCGTCGTTGTCGTCGCCGAGGGACGCGCGAAATGCCGTAACGGCACATGAATGCACGACCCGCTGCTGCTCGCTGCTGTTCTTCTTGAAGCCGTTGATCCGGAGCGGGGTGATCTGGGACCGGTTGTCGGGCTTCGACTGCTCCAGAGGCATATTGATGCTGTTGTACAAAGACGCATTGGACGCGAGGTGAGTGAACACGGCGAGCGTGTTGAAGGGCGCCGGACCGGCGACCGGGATCCGAATGATCGTCGGGTCCGGGGGAGTGTAAAGAGGCGGCCCGAACGGGATGAACTGCTCGCCCGGGGTAGCGAGACCTGAGCCGTTCATCCCACGTCGTCCTTCTTCGCTGCGAAGTTCACATCCACCTTCACAGGCTGTGCGACGGTGAGCGTTGTGCGGTCAGCACCTGTGGCGGTTGGAACCATGCTCAAGCTGGCCGGCTGCAGACCGTGCTGTCCGACGGTGACCTGCAGAAGCTTGCCCTTGGGCAGATTCGTGATCATGTACGAAGCGATACAGGTAACGTCGCCGACCTGGAGCTTGGTCACCGTGCCGTTGGCGACCGGTGTCAGGTGCTCACTCGTCCCGAGCGTGCCCTCGGACACGGTGACGGTGTTCGCCACGATGGCGAACACGCTGGAAACTGCTGCCGGGTCTTCCGAGGCCGGGCGGAGCATGGTGGTCTCCCAGGTCAGAGTGCCCGTAATCAGGGTCTCGACCACCCGCTCGGTGAGCACCACCTGATAAGAAAACCGGTGAAAGAACGAGTCTCCGGTCGCCACCGCGAGTGGGGCTACGAGGACGAGTTCCTGGCTGACCGGATCCGTCTCCACAGACGCCCGGTTCGCCGCGAAGACCCAGGCGCTGTCGTTGTTGCTGATGCTCGCCAGTCCCACATACGCGGTCGACTGCTCGACATTCTCGGCGGGCTCACGGAGCAGGACCCGGCAGGTCTCGAGCACCACGTCAGATCCCGAGCCGTTGAACTCCGCGCAAGCGATACCCGAGAGAACGACGAGTGTTCTCCCCCCGACTCCCAGGTCGGCACGCAGGACTTGGTGGCTCGACACGCCAGGCCCGATGCCCGTCTGCGGGGGCGGGACCTGCACATCGAGGACCTGGTCTGGCATGACGGCACCTCCGTGAGAGTGAAATGCAAGTTGGGAGTGGGCCGGTCTCGCGTCCCTTCCTCGTATCGGTGATGACGCTGACGCGCGAGCCCATCTGGCGTCACCGTAGATCGCGTCGAGCAGCCCCGAACTAGGAAAGGTGTCCTGGTTTGTCCCGAGCATTGGGAGTTGCCGGATCCCGGGAATGGGCTCGGCCTGTCCGTCGTCTCCGCTGATCAGGCCGTCGGTGGCGACGCTTCAGCACCACGACTCCGTGGTCCGGCCGCTTCCTGACGCGACGCACCGCGAACCGCAGTGCGTACAACTTGCCCAGTCGACACGGGACAACCTTCACGGCAGGACGGGGACAGGATCGGGGACACAATGCGCTGGTGGCGGTCGATGTGTGGACGGAGCGGATTCGCGACGCCGTGCAAGAGGGAACGGTGCTCGACCTCGCGCCAGGCGTCTCGGATGAGGACCTGCTTCGATCGGAGCCGTCGGGATGGCCTTGGGAGCGTGAGATACCCGCCGAGGCTGTGCGCCGGGTCCTGCACGACTCCGCGATCAAGTACGACCTTCGGGGTCTGCGTCTGCGCGGCGCACGCGTAACCGACGCACTGGACCTCAGCCACGTCGCCGTGGCATATCCCCTGTGGTTCGGGTACTGCGCGTTTGACGGCGCGGTCGCGATGGACGGGTTCCACGGAGTGCTGCTGGGGTTGCCCGGCGCGCGCGCCTCCACGATCTGCCTGGCCCGGGCCCAAATCGACGGCGACCTCGTTCTGCCGGACGCCATCCTGAGCAACGGGGACGGCGTGGCACTCGATCTTCACGGAGCCACTGTCGGCGGCCTGTCTGCCGAGCGACTCGTCACGACCGGGGGGGTCCATGCCACGCAGGCAAGCATCAAGGGTGACCTCGTTTTGCGGGACGCCACCTTGTGCAACGCGGGCGGGGCGGCGCTGAATCTGAAGGGAGCAGGCGTCGGCGGCGACCTGTCCGCCGAGCGACTGACCACCACGGGTGAGGTGAGCGCGCTGGGTGCGAGCATTACGGGCGATCTCACCCTGGACGACGCCAGGCTGACCAACGCCGGTGGGTCCGCGCTGTCCCTGGACGGAGCCACCGTGGGCGGCACTCTGCGAGTGACCCCCAGCTGTGCTGGCCGCCAGGCGGCCTGCGACGGCGGGATTCGGGCAATCGGGGCAGACTTCAAGGGCGACCTCGTCCTGGAGAGTGCCGGCCTGCGCAACGAGAGTGGACCGGCACTGGACTTGACCGCAGCCAAAGTCGGCGGCAGCCTCTTCGCCGAGGGACTGGCGACCACCGGCCAGGTCGCTGCGGTCGACGCGAACTTCACGGGAGCTCTCCTGCTGGGGGGCGCCACGCTGACCGACGGTCGCGGAGGCGCGCTGTGCCTCGATGGAGCGACGGTCGGAGGAACGGTGTACGCGGAGAAGCTGAGGGCCACCTGTGGGGTCTTGGAAGACGACTTCACGGCTGCGGTCAGCGCATCTCAGGCGACGCTCAAAGGACAGCTCAGACTGGCTGATGCCACCCTGACCAACGAGGGCGGAGTCGCGCTCCACCTGCAGGGGACCACGATCGGCGGCGACCTGTCTGCCGGGCGACTGACCACGACGGGCGAGGTCTACGCACCTGGCGCCAGCGTCGGGGGCGACCTCGTGTTGGAAGACGTGACGTTGACCAACCAGGGCGGGTCCGCGCTGTCCCTGGACGGAGCCACGATCGGCGGCGCGCTGAAGCTGCTTGCCACCGGGGATGATCGTCAAGCGAGGTGTGCTGGCGGGGTCCGAGCGCCGCAGGCGACGATCAAAGGCAGCCTGGTTCTAGATGGCGCCAACCTTTGCAATGAGAGCGGGCCGGCGCTCGACCTGAGTGGGGCAAGGGTCGGCGGCGACCTCTCTGCACAGGGACTGGAGGCCACCGGTCAGGTCGCGGCGATCGACGCGAACATCACAGGAGCCGTCTTGCTGGGGGGTGCCAAGCTGACCAACACGAGTGGCTCCGCGCTTTCGCTGGACGGGGCGACGGTCAGCGGGACGGTGTACGCCGAGAACCTGACCGCCACCGGTGGTCTTAATGACACCGACTTCACGGTTGCGATGGGCGCGTCTCAGGCGAACTTCAAAGCACAGCTCAGGCTCGGGGATGCCACCCTGAACAACGAGGGCGGAGTGGCGCTCTACCTGCAGGGGACCACGATCGGCGGCGACCTCTCTGCTGAGCGACTGACCACGATGGGTGAGATCTACGCACTCGGCGCCAGCGTCGGGGGCGACCTCGTGTTGGAAGACGTGAGGTTGGCCAACAAAAGCGGCTCCGCGGTGTCCCTGGACGGAGCCACGGTTGCCGGCGCGCTGCGTCTGAGTGCCACCAGCGATGACCGCGTGGTGGAGTGCACCGGCGGGGTTCGAGCCCCGCGGGCGACCATCAAGGGGCAGTTCAACGTGAAAGACGCCACCCTGACAAATGAGAAAGGGCCGGCATTGGACCTGGCTGGAGCGACTGTCGGCGCTGACCTGCTCCTGCAGCCTGCCCGGGTCGATGGGGACCTCGACCTTACGATGGCATCACTCGGCCGGCTCACCGTCAGCGACGGTGACTCGGGCGGTCAGAGAGATCCGGCGGACAGCGGCGGTCTTCGGCTCGAACCTGAAAGCGACCGGGTGGCATCTCGGCGACATCAACGGGTGGTTGCGGACCGATCGGCAAGCGGCCCAGGATTGGCTGGATCACGGGGCGATCGGGTCACCGTTCGCGGCCCAGCCGTGGCAGGAGCTCGCACGGGTCTATGAGCAAGACGGGCAGCTTGCGGACGCCAAGCGCATTCGGTATGGGGCGGCCAGGCGCATGTCGAGCAGGGGCCCGCTGCCATCCCGATGCCTGGGCTTCCTCTACAACCTGTTTGCGGGGCACGGCTACTACCCGCTGATCGCGGCCGCCTGGTTGGCGGCGGCGCTGCTGCTGTCGTTCGCGCTGATCTCGATCTTCCAGGGATCGTTCATCCCTACCACCCCGACGAGCGCAGTCCAGAGTGGGCGGCACCCGGCCGTGACGGCCGACCAGATCACCGGCGCGACCTCATGCGAGGACCTGTCCCCGACGTACCCCTGTTTCGAGCCGACGCTCTACGCCGCGGAGTCCATCCTGCCGGCCGCCATCGATACAGGCGTGGCTGCGTCGTGGCAACCGGCCACCACCCATGCCCACTCGGTGTCGTTTCTTCTGCCGCTTGCGCTCAACGTGTTGAAGATCTTCGCCTGGATCATGGCTGCGCTCCTCCTGGCCGGAGTCACCGGCCTGCTGCACCAGACCTGAGCAGACGTCTGCGTTCTCTGCCCTCGACCGGCGCCGCCCTCAACCGTCAGCGCTCTCAAACGCCGCCCGCCTCGGTGTCGACCAGCCGGGCCAGCAACGCCACCGTTCGTCCTGTGCGGTCGGCGTCACCGGAACACAGGAAGTCAATCTGAAGGCCGGTCAGGGCGGCCACCATGAGGGTCGCCAGCGGCTCCGCGTGATCCGAGGCGAGACCACCAGCCTCGAGGACTCGGCCCAGGAAGCCGACCTGGCCACTGGGCTCGACGCCGGCGAGGAGGCCGGGGAACCGGTCGGGTGTGCGCAGGACGAGCGCCCAGATCTCCAGCAGGAGCTGCGTCTCGCGGCGCGCCGTCTCGTTCGTGCTGAACCACGACCAGTACCGGCGGATCAGCTCTCCCCCGGTGGTCACCCCGCCGGCTCCCAGCCACTCGCCGAGCATCGCCGAGACACGCCGTTCCACCCGCTGCAGCGATGCAGTCAGCAGGGCCTCTTTGGACTTGAAGTGATAGGCGAAGGCGTAGGTGCTGACGCCGACACCCTGCGCCAGCGACCGCATGGTGAGCTTGTCGATCCCGTTCTCCAGGAGGTAGTCGGTCGCCGCCTCCTCCAACTCGTCACGCCTGGGCGGGTTGCGCGGTCGCGGCATGGCGTTCTAGCATATCGCTTGTTATGGATATCATCCGTTATGGAAAACGGCGGCAGCTGCGCTTCTGGGTCTGCGTCGACGGGCTGTGCGAGATCGTCATCGGCGTGCTGCTCCTTGCCGGGGCCGCCGGCGCCACCGTCGCTCTCCCGATCCCGACGTGGCTCAGCATCCCGGCGGCCGGCGTGTTCGTCGTGGTGGGAATCCTGCTCATGATCGCCGCGTTCCGGCCGATCGTGGTCATCGCGGCGAGACCGATTGCGGTCGCCAACGCTGCCGGAGCGGTGATCCTCGTCGTCTGGCTTGCCGTCGGCCATCGCGAGTTCACGACCGGCGGAGCAACGTTCGTGGTCGCCGTCGCCGTGACGCTGTCGGTCCTGGCCGGGGGCGAATGGCTGGCTTCTCGGTGGTGGAAACGGTGAAGCCTCTGAGGCCTCAGGGGACCCGAGCGGCCCCCAGGAGCGAGGACGAACGCCCTCCCGCTAGTCGTCCGAGTGGCTTGCGATGTTGATGACGTTGCCGTCGGGTGCGCGGACGAAGAAGCGGCGTATACCCCACGGCTCCGTCGTCAGCGGATGGACGATCTCGAAGCCGCGTCGCTGCGCCTCCTCGTACGCCGCGTCGACCTGGTCGCCAACGTGGACCGAGATCACCGAGTCGTGCGGCGCGGTCGCATCGCGGGTGACCAGCTGGACGACGGCGCGACCGTCACGAGACTGGAACCTCGCGACCCAGCCCAGGTTCATCTCTTCGACGTCGAGCCCGAGATAGTCCACGTAGAAGTCGCGCGCTTGCTCGATGTCAGGCACGGGGAGGTTGGCGGTGATGCCGGTGACTCGCACTCCACGCTCGATGCTAACCAACAATGAGCCGTCGGGGTCGGTGGGAGCAGGTTCCAGACGGCAGCGCCCCTACTCACCCAGCAGGAACAGGCAGAGAGGGTGGCCGGCCGGGTCGAGCACGATCCGTATGCGTTCGGGGTTGCGGTCCGGTGGCTGCCATGGCGCCTCGGTGCCCCCGGCTTCGACGGCCGTGGCGATGGCGCCCTCCAGGTCGTCGACCAGGACCTCGAAGTGCATCATCTTGGTTTGCAGGCGGGGGCGTTCGGGCCAGGTCGGCGCCTCATACCAATCCGCGCCCTGGATGTTGAGGTGCACACCTCCGACCGGGTCGTGCAGCTGTGCCCATCGAGGCGGGTCGAAGTCGCCGATCTCGAAACCGAGGAGGCGCTCATAGAAGCGAGCCACGGGGCCCGCATCCGCGCAGTCGATGGCGACGCCGACCCACCGGGTCGTGCTGCTCATCCCCGACATTCTGGGCGTGCGGACCCCGCGCCTCGGACACGCGCCGTGCTCACGCGCGGCGCGCTCACGTGCCCTCTGGCGGGCGCGACAGTCCCTGACGGATGGCGTAGCGAACGAGCTGGGGCCGTCCTTGCAGACCGAGCTTTGCGTACATGCTGGCGATGTGATTACGAACCGTCTTCTCCGAGATCTCGAGGCGGCCGGCCAGCGCCTTGGTGGTCATGCCGCCTGCCAGATCACGCAGGACTTCGAACTCTCGATGTGAAAGCCCGCCAGGCATCCTGTGAGCGGCGTCGGAGGCCCGGCCGATGTCCTGCATGGTCAGGCGCGGGGAGACGGCATAGCCGTGCGCCACCGCGACGATGGCTGCTACCAGCACCTCGGGTTCCGACTCCTTCAGCACGTATCCGCTGCTTCCGCCGCTCAGACTGCGCGTGGTGTCGAGCACGGATGCGGTCGAGCCGAGCATGAGAATCGACACACCGGCCGCCCGGCGCAACACTTCGCTGGACACGCCTTCGCATGCCCCCAGAATCCGGGCGTCGAGCACGACCACCTCGGGTTGCAGCCGGCATGCTGCCTCGAGCAGCTCGCCGGCGTCGGCGGCCTCGCCCACCACCTCGAGGTTGACGCATCCGCTCAGGAGGCCGATCAGCCCCCGTCGGAACATCGTCGAGCCCTCGGCCACCAGCACCCGGTAGCGCCGGCACCGCTCAGCAGGCGCTGCCAGCCCGTGAGCTCTGCCGTTGATCTCGTTTCGGGGACAGCTGACTCTGGCACCGCTGTTACCCATAAAGATGATATCGTAGCAGGCAGAAATAACATCAGCGGCAGTCTCGACGAGCCTGGCTCGCCTCGCCCGGGGCCACGACACCTCCAGCACTTCAACATCGGAAACGACCGGCTGCCGAAAGCGGTCTACCACGCCGGCCCACCGCGGGTGGTGGCCGGTTGGAGCTGGACGCCGGCCCGCTGACGGTGTGGGTCGACTCGGGCTCCGATCCCACCGATCGCGCTGTCTACGTCGACACCGACGGCATCCCGGCAGCCACGACGTCAAAGCGATCCCACATTCCGCCGTCGCCGTCGCCGTGGCCGGCGCCGGAGACGAGGGAGGTGAGCCGGTACGACCCTTTCCGGGTGGCGGTGAAAGAGAAGTCGACGGACCTGCCCGGAGGTACGCCCGCTCGAGCGGCCGGGCAGGCGGCACCCGGAAAGGCGGGGGTTGTCGACGCCGAGCCCGGGACGACCGCACACGATTCTGGCGTCGACGTCTGGTTGCTGCAGAAGACGTCCACCTTCCAGCCCCGGGGCACGCGCACCGTCATCTGCCCGCGGGAGTAGCCGTTGAAGTTGGCGCCCGTGATGATCAGGTTCAGCTGAACCGCCCGGTGCGCCTGGTCGATGACCCCGAGAGGAGACGTCGTCGCGCCCGCGGCAACTCCTCCGCAGCCGGCGATCAGCAAGGCTGCCACCGCCGCCAGGGCCGCCACCGGAACCGGTCCCTTCCGAAGCCACCGCCGCCGGCGCTCGACCGCTGCGTACGTCGTCGATCTGATCCTGAGCCAGAGCATCGTGTCGAACAGGTGCCGGTACACCGCGCGTCCTCCTTACGTTCGGGTGCCCTGGGCGGGCCCCACTCGCCGGGGACGTCGGAGCAGAAACGCGAATCTCGACCTTCCCTCGCAAAATGGCGCCATGGCGGCAGCCCCCACGCCCGAGGAGTTGGTCCGTGAGCTCGCGCCGCAGGTGCTCGGTGCGCTGATCCGCCGCTACGGACACTTCGACGAGAGCGAGGACGCCGTCCAGGAGGCCCTGCTCGCGGCCGCGCTCCGGTGGCCGGAGCAGGGCGTGCCGGCCAATCCGCGGGCATGGCTGATCACGGTCGCGTCACGCCGCCTCACCGACCAGCTGCGCGCCCAAACCGCCCGTCGCCGCCGCGAGACAACCGCGGCCGGCCTGGTTCCGCCGGACGAGCAGGTCGGTCCCGGCGCAGACGTCGAGCCCATGTCAAGTCGGGATGACGAGCTGACCCTTTTCTTCCTGTGCTGCCACCCGGCGCTCACCCCGGTCTCGCAGGCCGCCCTCACCCTGCGGGCGGTCGGCGGCCTGACCACGTCCGAGATCGCAAGCGCCTACCTGATTCCGGAAGTCACGATGGCGCAGCGCATCGTCCGAGCCAAGCAGCGCATCAAGGCGACCGGTGTCCCGTTCCGGCTGCCGGACGACGCCGAGCGGGAAGACCGGCTCGGCGTCGTCCTCCACGTGCTCTATCTGATCTTCAACGAGGGCTACGTCGCGACGTCCGGGCCCGACCTGCACCGGACCGATCTCGTCGCGGAAGCGCTGCGGCTGACCCGCGCGGTCCGCCGGCTGCTGCCCGACGACGCCGAGGTGGCGGGCCTCCTGGCGCTGATGCTGCTCACCGACGCCCGGCGCCCGGCACGGACCAGCGCCGACGGTGCGCTCATTCCGCTCGGGGAGCAGGACCGGGGCGACTGGGACGCCGCGGCCATCGATGAAGGAGTCGCACTCATCACCGAGACGCTGTCGCGAGGACGGCCCGGTCCCTACCAGGTGCAGGCGGCGATCGCGGCGCTCCATGACGAGGCGCCGAGCAGCGACGACACCGACTGGCCGCAGATCCTGGAGCTCTACCGCGTGCTCGAGGGCTTCTCCTCCAGCCCCGCGATCAAGCTCAACCAGGCGGTCGCGCTGGCCAAGGTGGAGGGACCCCAGGCCGCGCTCGACCTGCTCCAGACCCTGGAATCGGAAGGCCGCCTGGCCGGCCACCATCGCCTCGACGCGGTGCGGGCACATGTGCTGGAGATGGCCGGCGAGCGCGAGGCGGCGCGGCTCCGGTACCAGGCGGCCGCCGCGGGTACCCGGAGCCTGCCCGAGCGACGCTATCTGGAGGAACGTGCCGCCCGGCTGGCTGCGGAACCCCGTTTCCACGCGAAACCGGGACTATGGGGGCCTCCATAGTGCCGGTTTCGCGCGAAATCGGGACTCTGCGAGGGCACCGCCTCAGCCCGCTGACGCTGACCCGTCTGCCCGGTCGGATCGATCGGCCGTAGTGCGTGCCCGGCGGTCGGACCGGCGCGTCGCTGGACCGGCGGACGGTCCGCGGCCGGCCACCTCGACGTATCGGCCCAGCCAGTAGTCCAGGCTTTCCTCGTTGCCGGCTCTGGCGGCGCCGATGATCTGGTCGCGGTAGACCGCTGCCAGATTGCGACGGATCTGGTCCGCCGACGGCATGTTGAGGGGCCGGCTCGAGATCAACGGGTGCGGCGCGGTAGGGGCCTTCCCCGTCCTGGACTCCGTGGTCATGCTGCCTCCTTCCGCTCTCACCGACCCGGCTCGGCCGGTCGTGACCGGGACGGGGCGGGCCTCGGGCTGTCCCGCACTTGCGCTACCCCCGTGGGTTACGGCGAGCTGGTTCCGCGGGAAACCACTCGTCGCGGCCTGCGAACATGAAGCACCGTACCGGACGTGCGGCCCGGCGTCGCGCCGGTTGGAGTTCGCGGTGGGGTCCCCAGGGACCGTCGCGGGGGCTCAGGCGAAGCCACGGCCGACCTCGGTGACGATCGGTACGTCCCCGGCTCCGGAGGTCGGAGGCCGGGGCGTTGGTGGCATAGTCGAGGCGTGTCCCTCGCCATCCAGTGCGTCGTCGTCGACTCCCGCGACCCCTCGCGTCTGGCCGCCTTCTGGCAGGAGGCGCTGGGCTGGCGGCGCACCGAGGAGCAGCCGGACGAGGTCTGCCTTGAGCCGCCCGCCGGCAGCCCTCAGGACGGGGTTGCGCCCGACCTGCTGTTCCTGCGGGTGCCGGAGGAGAAGGCCCTCAAGAACCGCCTTCACCTCGATCTTCGACCGCGCGACCAGGCCGCCGAGGTGGCCCGTCTGGAGAGGCTCGGCGCCCGTCGAGTGGAGGTCGGCCAGGGACCCGACGTGAGCTGGGTCGTGCTCGCCGATCCCGAGGGGAACGAGTTCTGCGTGCTCCGCGCGTTCACCGAGGAGGAGCTGACGCAGATCGCAGCGGAGCAGGAAGACCGGCGGCGGACGGCGTCGGGATAGCGGCCCCTGCTCAGGCGCCGACCCCGAGGTGCCGCAGGACGGCCGCGACGTCGATGCTGGGCAGGCCGCGTCGGGGATCGACGGCGACGATCAGACCCCCCTGCCGGCTCGACGCCGCGGGGAGCCCGACGGCTTCGGTGATCCAGGCCCAGGGTCGCCCGCCGGCGTAAGCCGCGATCGCGTCCTCGGCGTGGAACTGCGCAGGCACGAACGTCCATGGTTCGCGCGGGAGCGAGAGCGCGTCCCGCAGCGCCTCGTGGGCGTCGTAGGACCAGGCGCTGGCCCAGGCCGGCTCGCAGTGCTCGGAAAGCGTGGCGATGACCTCGGTCGAGCCGTCCGGGATCAGGATCCTTCGTCGCCACTTCCGCCAGGCGCTGACCTCGTGGGCCGTGCACGGCACCGCCGGGTCTTCGTCGAGCGCGATCACCCCGTCGACGTCGATCGCGACCAGGGGCCGCGGGTCGCTCGAGGTGGCAGCCGGCCCGAAGCCGTAGGCGCGGGGTGCGGCGATCATGCGTCGAGCACCAGTCGGGGTGTCCGCGACCGCGAGACGCAGATCATCATCGTCCCCCCGTCTTCACGCTCAGAGGTGTCGAGCACCGAGTCGCGATGGTCCGGCGTACCCGCCAGCACGCGCGTCTCGCAGGTGCCGCACACCCCCTCCCGGCAGGAGCAGGCCGGCACCAGGCCGTCCACCTCCATCGCCTCCAGAAGCGTCTGGCCGTCGGCCACCGCCAGCGTGCGCCGCGACCGCGCCAGCTCGACGGTGAACCCGGCCCCGCGGGCGGCCAGGGCGGGATCGATGACGGGCTGGAACCGCTCCACCCGCAGCCGCCTGGAGGGGACGGCGGAGCAGCGATCACCGACCGCGTCGATGAGCCCCGCCGGGCCGCAGCAGAAGACCGCGACCCGCTCCTCCGCCTCCGACGGGAGCAGGGCATCGAGGTTCATCCGGCCCGAGACCCGGCTCGGGAACACCTGCAGCCGGTGGCCATACCGTCGAAGCTCGTCGAGGAACGCCATCGTGGCGGGCGTGCGGCCCCCGTAGGCCAGCCGCCATGGCCGGCCCTCCCGCTCCACCAGCTGGATCATGGGGAGCATCGGCGCGACGCCGATGCCGCCCGCGATGAACAGGTATCGCGGGCTGTCGACGAGCCGGAAATGGTTACAGGGTCCGCGCACCGTCACGCGGTCGCCCTCCGCGACGCCGTCATGGATGGCCACCGACCCTCCCCGGCCTCCATCCGGCTCGCGCAGCACCGCGATCTGCCAGCGCCAGTAGTCGTCGAGGTCACCGCACAGCGAGTACTGACGCACGAGACCGGTCGGACCGGTGAGGTCGATGTGGGCTCCGGGCATCCACGCCGGAAGCCTGGCTCCCCCGTCGCCGGCCAGCGTGAGGCGCACCACGCCATCTGCGATCGGCTCGCGTCGCGCCACCACGAGACGGAGATCCACCGCGTCGCCGGCGCCGGGTGCCGGGGTGGCGACGCGCGCCGTGAGCGCGGCCGGCACCTCAGCTGCCGCCGGCTCCGGACAGGACGAAGTTCCCGCCCTCGATCTTGACCTGGGCCTGGGCGGGGTCGAACGTGACTCCCGCCGGGTCCTCGCCCGCGGCCACCCGGTCGATCTCCCGGCGCAGGGTACGGCGCAGCATGGTGACGCCCTGGTCGGTGGTCGACAGGCTTTCCAGCGAGTGCAGCTGGAACACCCCCTGGCTTCGCTGCGACTCGTAGTCGCCGGGCATGTCGCGGTGCTCGGCGTCGGTGAGCGCGGGCCAGACCTTGCCGCCGTAGGTAGACCGCCCGCTGCCGATCGACTCTCCCCTGGCGAGGCGGCCGATGGTGTAGATCCGGAAGCTCTCGTCGTCGAGCGGGACCACCCAACCGATCTGCGAGGTGCGGCCCAGCGTCAGCCTCGGGTTGGCGACGATCCTGAGGTTCGGGAACCTGACCTCGGTGATCCGGTGCAGCGTCGAGCCGTCCGCGAGGTCGCGGTTCTGGACCGAGCGGACCCCGCCGGGGGTGTAGGAGAACGTCACCTCGGGCATGATCGCCATGTCCTCCACGAACTGCATGCCGCTGAAGCGGGCGTGGAGGATCGGCACGTGGAACGGGTCCATCACGTTCTCCCAGTGCTGCAGCCAGTTGAAGTCGCAGATCACGGGGCCGCCGCTACCGATGCTGGTGTCGTCGGCGGCGATCGTCTCGCCGTCGTCGAGCGGGTCGTCGAACACGTCGTAGGTCGGGAAGGCCGGCTTCCGGTCAGGCGGTCCCAGATAGGCGAAGAGCAGGTCGTGGTACGTGACCAACGGATACCAGGGCTGCCGGACGCGGTCGCGATAGAGGCCGCCCAGCGGCTCGCACGGCTGCTCCAGGCAGTAGCCCTCGGCGTCGAACACCCACCCGTGGTAGCAGCAGCGCAGGCCATGCTCCTCGGCCGCCCCGTAGTAGAGAGAGGCTCCCCGATGAGCGCACCGCGGTACCAGCAGGCCGGGTCGCCCAGAGCGGTCGCGGAACAGGACCAGCTCCTCCCCCAGGACCTTGATCAGCCTCGGCGTCGTGGTCGCGTCGCGGACCATCGCGACCGGCTGCCAGTAGCGCCGCATGAACTCCCCGCACGGGGTGCCGGGAGAGACGAGGGTGAGCTCCTCCAAGAAGGTTCCCTTGGGGCGCCCGTATCCGGTGCCTACGTCCATCTTCCCCTCCCGTCCGTCGTGGGCATTTGGCGGCGAAGATACGCGGCCGCGATCACGCCCGGGTGGGAGGTTCCAAGCCCCCCGGACCTCAGCTCACCGCCTTCTTCACCAGCGCGACGATCCTCTCCTCTTCGGCGGCGCCCAACCTGGCCAGAGCGTATTCGGTCGGCCACATCTCACCGTCGTCGAGCTTGGCCTTGTCGCTGAAGCCCAGGGTCGCGTAGCGGGTCTTGAACTTCTGCGCCGGCTTGAAGAAGCAGATGGTGCTGCCGCCCTTCGCGTACGCCGGCATGCCGTACCACGTCTTCGGGGAGATCTCGGAATCGGCGGCCTTGATGATCTCGTGGAGTCGCTCCGCCATCGCGCGATCGGAACCCGTCATCCCGGCGATCTTCTCGAGCACGTCGCTTTCGCCATCGGTCTTGCCGGCGCGCTGCTCGCGAACGGCGTCCCTCATCGCGGCGCGTTCTTCTTCTGAGAACCCCTCGTACCTCTTTCCGGTAGCGGCGCTCTTGGTGGTCTTCTGCTTGGACTTCATCGGAGTCCCCTCCTTTGTGAATCTGACGAGAACCACCCTCATGCTATTGGGCACTCCGGTCGCGGCACTTCTCCAAAACTGCTCGATCTCGTCGGAGTCGAGATCGAGCAGAGGTGCGGCGCCCGGCGCCCGGCCGGCTTCGGCATCAGGCGCCGACGTAACCCGCCAGGTGCTGACCGGTGAGGGTCGAACGGTCGGCCACGAGGTCGGCGGGAGTGCCCTCGAAGACGATCCTGCCGCCGTCGTGGCCGGCCCCTGGACCGAGGTCGATGATCCAGTCGGCGTGCGCCATCACCGCCTGATGGTGCTCGATCACGATCACCGACTTGCCGGAGTCCACGAGCCGGTCGAGCAGCCCGAGGAGGTGCTCCACGTCCGCCAGGTGGAGGCCGGTGGTCGGCTCGTCCAGGACGTAGACCCCGCCTTTGTCGGCCATGTGGGTGGCCAGCTTGAGCCGCTGGCGCTCGCCGCCGGACAGCGTGGTGAGCGGCTGACCGATGGTGAGGTATCCGAGGCCCACGTCGGCGAGGCGCTGGACGGCCGCGAGCGCTGCCGGCGTGCGCGCCTCGCCGGTCTCGAAGAACTCCCGCGCTTCGGCCACCGACATCGCGAGCACCTGGCTGATGTCCCGTCCGCCCAGGTGGTACTCGAGCACCGAGGCCAGGAACCGCTTCCCCTCGCACTCCTCGCAGACGGTCGCGACTCCGGCCATCGTCGGGAGGTCGGTGTAGATGACGCCGGCTCCGTTGCAGGAGGGGCAGGCTCCCTCCGAGTTCGCGCTGAACAGGGCCGGCTTCACGCCGTTGGCCTTCGCGAACGCCTTGCGGACCGGCTCCAGCAGCCCGGTGTAGGTCGCCGGGTTGCTTCGGCGCGAACCGCGGATGCCGGTCTGATCGACCGACACCACTCCCGCGCCGGCGGGGATCGACCCGTGCACCAGTGAGCTCTTCCCGGAGCCCGAGACCCCGGTGACGACGACCAGCACCCCGAGCGGGATGTCCACGTTCACGTCCCGCAGGTTGTGGGTCGACGCGCCCCGGATCTCCAGCGCGCCCCGACGCTTCCGCACCTTCTCTTTGAGCGCGGCCCGGTCGTCGAGGTGGCGGCCCGTGATCGTGTCGCTCGCCCGCAGCTCCTCGACGGTCCCCTCGAAGCACACGCTGCCACCGGCGGCACCCGCGCCGGGGCCGAGGTCGATCGCATGGTCGGCGATCGCGATCAGCTCCGGTTTGTGCTCCACGACGAGCACCGTGTTGCCTTTGTCGCGCAGCCGCAGCAGAAGGTCGTTCATCCGCTGGATGTCGTGAGGGTGCATGCCCACGGTGGGCTCGTCGAAGATGTAGGTGACGTCGGTGAGCGAAGAGCCCAGGTGACGCACCATCTTGACGCGCTGGGCCTCGCCGCCCGAGAGCGTGCCCGAGGGCCGTTCGAGCGAGAGGTATCCGAGCCCGATCTCGGCGAACGACTCGAACGTCTGCTGCAGCGTCTCCAGGAGCGGCGCCACCGAGGGCTCGTCGAGTCCCCGCACCCACCCGGCCAGGTCGCTGATCTGCATCGCGCAGGCGTCGGCGATGCTGATCCCCTGGATCCGCGACGACCGGGCCGGCTCGGCGAGCCGCGTGCCTCCGCACTCCGGGCAGGTCGTGAACGTGACCGCCCGGTCCACGAACTCCCGGATCCGTGGCTGCAGCGATTCCCGGTCCTTGGAGAGGATCGACTTCTGGACCTTGGGGATCAACCCCTCGTAGGTCAGGTTGACGCCGTTCACCTTCACCTTGACCGGCTCGTGGTGGAGGAAGTCCTCCATCTCCCGCTTGGTGTAGTCCCGGATCGGCTTGTCGGGGTCCACGAAGCCGGACTGCTTGTAGACCTCGACGGTCCAGAAGTTGAACGGCGTCCAGCCCGGGATCTTGAACGCGCCTTCGGAAAGCGATTTGGAGTCGTCGAAGAACTGGGAGAGGTCCAGATCGGAGACGCTCCCGTACCCCTCGCACCGGGGACACATGCCGCCCAGGCGGTTGAAGCTCGCGACCTGCGTCTTCCGGCTGCCGCGCTGGACCGTGATCCCACCCTTCCCGCTCACCGAGGGGACGTTGAAGGAGAACGCGTTGGGCGGACCGATGTGGGGCTCTCCCAGCCTGCTGAAGAGGATGCGGAGCAGCGCGGCGGCATCCGTGACGGTGCCGACCGTGGAGCGCGGATCGCCACCCAGCCGCTGCTGGTCGACGCCGATCGCGGTCGTCAGCCCTTCCAGCACGTCGACGTCGGGGCGTGCCAGCCGCGGCATGAAGCCCTGGACGAAAGCGCTGTACGTCTCGTTGATCAGCCTCCGCGACTCTGCGGCGACCGTGTCGAAGACCAGCGAGCTCTTGCCGGAGCCGGAGATCCCGGTGAAGACGGTCAGCCGGCGCTTCGGGATCACGACGCTGACGTTCTTCAAGTTGTTCTCGCGTGCGCCGTGCACGCGGATCACGTCGTGGCGATCGCCGGCGTTCGTCGCACCCGGGTGCGGCGGCGTCCTGGTGGCAGTGTTCATCTCGTCTCCATCCGTCGCGGTGCGTGAGGCACCGTTCCCTCGGGGCCGGGTGTGGTGCGGCTCAGTTCGGGCTCGAGGATGGCTGCCCCGCCGCCGCCGGCTGCAGCACCCGGATCTGGTTCCCGAAGGGGTCGCGCGCGCCGAAGTCGGTGCCGTAGAAGTGGTCGATCGGTTCCTGGGTGAACTCGACCCCGTTGGCTTTCCACCGCTCGAACAGGCCGCGACAGTCGTCCGTCTGCATGGCGATGAAGCCGAGGGCCCCCTTCGTGAGCAGGTCGCGCACCTGGTCCGCGGTCTCCTCGCTGAGGGACGGCGGCGCCGGCACCTCGAGGTAGATCTGGTGGCCCGGCTGGCCCGGGGCGCTCACCGTGAGCCAACGCACCGGGCCCTGCTTGATGTCGGACGTGACCTCGAATCCGAGCTTGCGGGCATAGAAATCGAGGGCCTGATCCTGATCGAGCACGAAAAGCTTCGAGTGCGTGACGGCAAAGATCATGGCCGCCACGTTAGTCCCCGGCCCGTGAGGCGGCTACTCCGAAACTGCTGGGTCTGGTCCACGTCATGGTGAAGCAGTTGAACACGGACCGGACGCCGTCGGCGCGGCGGTAGGCGGTGGCGGGCTGCCCCACGATCTCATGGAACGTCCGGGTGAACGTGCCCAGGCTCGTGAACCCGACGTCGAGGCAGATGTCGGTCACGCTGCGGTCGGTTTCGCGCAGGAGGAACATGGCCCGCTCGATCCGGCGGCGCTGCAGGTAGCGGTGGGGTGTCTCTCCGAACGTGGCCCGGAACGTGCGCGTGAAATGGGCGTCGGACACGTGCGCGATGCGGGCCAGGGCCGGGATGTCCAGGGGCTCGGCGTAGGCGCGGTCCATCGCGTCCCGGGCTCGCAGCATGCGGCGGTTGGCCTCCTCGACCGCGCGCGTCATGGCGCCATGACACCACAACCGGTATTCGTCGTGGAGCGCCCCGGTCGCCCGACCGACTCGACCGCAGGCCAGTCGCCCCGACCGCCCGTTTCGCACGGAAGGGTGCTCATCAGCGCGGACATGGCGGCCCGTTTCGTGCGAAACGGGGGCGTGGTGGTACAGGCGTCGTGGCGGGCGGCGTGGTCGGCGTCCTGGGGGAGTGGTAAGATAAACCGACTGTCGGTCGATTATTAGGATACGCAATGGCAAGGACGCTCGACCCCGCCGCGCACGCGCTCAAGAGGGAGGCGTTCGCGGACGCCGCCCTGCGCCTCATCCAGACCGAGGGATACGAGCAGATGAGCGTGCAGCAGGTGCTCGACGAGCTCGGGGCTTCTCGCGGCGCGTTCTACCACTACTTCGACTCCAAGGCGGCCCTGCTGGACGCGGCGATCGAGCGCCTGGTCGACCTGGTCACCGACTCGCTGATGCCGGCCGTCGAAGATCCCGACCTGTCCGCTCCCGAAAAGCTGCGGCGAGTGTTCTCGGGCCTGGCCCGGTGGAAGGAGGACCGGGTCGACCTGATGCGCCGGCTGCTCCGGGTCTGGATCTCGGACGAGAACGCGCTCGCGCGCGAGAAGTGGCGCCGCTACACGTCGGCCCGGATGCTGCCGATGCTGGCGCCGATCCTGCGGCAGGGCAATGAGGAGGGGACGCTCAGCACCGGCCCGGCGGAGCCGGTGGCAGCGGTCCTCCTGGCTCTCATCCTGGCCGCCAACGACGCCGCCTGCCGGCTCTTCGTGGCGCGCCAGGAGAACTCGGTGTCGTTCCAGGAGGTGGAGCGCACGTTTGCGGCGTACTTCCAGGCCGCCGAACGCATCCTCGGCTTGCCTCCTGGGTCCTGGCCGGCGGTCGACGCCGACATCCTGCAGTCCTGGTTCGGCTGAACGGCCGGCGAGGGGGAGATCCGTGGAAACGATCATCCGGACGGAGAAGCTGACCAAGTCGTATGGCTCACACCGCGGCATCATCGAGGTCGACCTGGAGATGGAGCAGGGCGAGGTGTTCGGATTCCTGGGGCCGAACGGCGCCGGCAAGACGACCACCATCCGGGTCCTGCTCGACCTGATCCGCGCGACCAGCGGCCACGCCACCGTCTTCGGGCTCGACAGCAGGCGCGACGCGGTGGCGATCCACCGCCGGCTGGGTTACCTCCCCGGTGAGTTCGCGCTCTACGACCGGCTCACTGGGGGCCAGACCCTGGAGTACTTCGGGAACCTGCAAGGCGGCGTCGACCGCGGCTACCAGCGTTCGCTCGCCGAACGCTTCGAGCTCGATCCCTCGCGCCGCTACCGCGAGTACTCGAAAGGCAACAAGCAGAAGGTCGGCCTGATCGCGGCGCTCCAGCACCGGCCCGACCTGCTGGTGCTGGACGAGCCGACGTCGGGCTCGACCCGCTGGTGCAGCAGACGTTCTTCGCGGTCATGCGCGAGGCGGTGGCGGAGGGCCGCACGGTGTTCCTCTCCAGCCACGTGCTCTCCGAGGCGGAGAAGATGTGCGATCGGGTGGGGATCATCCGCGAGGGCAGACTGATCAAGGTCGCGCGCGTGGACGCGCTCCACGACATGGCCACCCACGAGGTGGAGCTGCGCTTCACCGAAGAGGTCCCCGCCGCCGAGTTCGAGCACGTCGCCGGGGTGAGCAGCGTCAACGCCGAAGACCATGTCCTGCGCATGCACGTGAGTGGCCCGATCGCCCCCGTGGTCAAGGAGGCCGCGCGCTTCCAGCTGGCCGACTTCGTCAGCCGTGAGCCGAGCCTCGAGGAGACGTTCCTGGCGCTCTATGGTGGCGCGCCGGAGGAGGCAGCTCATGGCCGTTGACATCGGTCGTCGTTCCGAGCCGCTGGGCCCCGTCGCACGGGGTTCCGCTCCGGAGCCGCATTTACGGCCTGGGCAGCGTCTACGCCAAGACGCTCCGCGACTCCCGCCGCGCGTTCCTGATCGTCGCGATCCTCTTCGGCGGCCTGATGTTCCTGCTCACCGCGGCGCTCGCGAAGGAGTTCCCGACCGAGGCCTCACGCCGCAGCCTCGTCGAGCTGGCGACGGGCGTCAACGCGACCTCGCCGATCCTGGCGGGCATCGTGGGCAACCCCGTCAACGTGGGGACGATCGGGGGCTATGTCAACTGGAAGTACGGCCCGGTGTTCCTGTTCGTCGCCGCCATCTGGTCGATCCTCGCCCTTTCGGGGACGCTGGCCGCGGAAGCCAGGCGCGGCAGCCTCGACATGGTCGCGAGCGGACCCATCGGACGCCGGCGGCTGGCGCTCGAGAAGGCGGCCGCACACGTGACCGTGATGGGGCTCGCGATGGCGGTCTTCGCCCTCGGGGCGTGGCTGGGGTACTGCCGCGTTCGCTCGCCTTCCGGGCGACGCGATCACGGTCCAGGCGGCCATCGGCTACGCCTTGATGGTGGGACTGACCGGGCTCGCCGCGGGTTCCGTCGCGTTCGCGCTGTCGCCAGTCCTCGGCCGGGCGCCGGCGGGCGGCGTCGCGGCCGTCGTCCTGGTCGGGGCCTGGCTGGTCAACGGCTACCAGGGGGTCTTTCCAGCCCTCTCAGGGATCGCGCATCTGAGCTGGTACTCCTGGACGGCGAATCAGATCCCGATCGCCGGCCGCTACGACTGGCTCTCGCTGCTGCCGGTGGCCGCGGTCACCATCGTGCTGCTCGCGATCGGCACCGAGCTGTTCGCTCGCCGGGACCTCGGGGCGACCGCTTCGATCGTGGGTCCCCGGCTCCCGGCCCCGCTGCTGGGGCTGCACGGGCCCACCGGCCGATCACTCGCGGAGCGGCTTCCGACCGCCCTCTGGTGGGGCTTCGGCCTGGGCCTGTTCGGCTTCGTTATCGCCGCGTCCACCCGCTCGCTGGCGGAGTCGTTCGCGAAGCTGCCCGCCTCGACGGATGAGGTGTTCAGGCGGGTCCTTCCGAACTACGACATCCTCACCGCGGGCGGATTCCTGCAGTTGGTGTTCGTCGAGCTCGGGTTCGTCGTGGTCGGGTTCGCCGCTGCGATGCTGGTGGCGGGCTGGGCGTCCGACGAGACCTCGGGACGGCTCGAGACGCTGCTCGCAACCCCCGTGGCGCGGGTGCGCTGGGCCCTCACGAGCGGAGCGGGTGTCCTGCTCGCGATCCTCGGCATGACGATCGTGCTCGCGATCGGCATCGGAATGGGAGCGCTCAGCGCCGGCAGCGACGCGGGCACGCCGGTGGTCGCGACCGTGACGCTCGGGCTGTATGCCGCCGCCCTGGCCGGTCTCGGGTTCGCGGTCGGTGGCCTGGCGCGGGCCTCGATCGCGGCGGAGGTGGTCGCGGCGGCGGTGGTGCTCACCTTCCTCCTCGACCTGCTGGCACCCGGGCTCAACGCCCCCCACTGGGTGCGCGAGCTCGCGCTCACCGCCCACCTGGGCCAGCCCATGGTCGGCCGGTGGGACGCGAGCGGGATCATCGCCTGCGTGGTGATCGCGGCAGTAGGTCTCGCCCTCGGTGCCTGGGGTATCCGTCGCCGGGACGTCGCCCGCTGACGCGCCTTGCGACGCCGAGTCGCCGATGGGCCGTTGGTGCACCAAAGGCCCTGTCCCGGCCCTGAAACGGGGCGATTGGTGCACCAATCGCCCTAATCGTCTGTCGGTCGCGTGCCACCCTGGCGGGTCACGGCGATTCCCGCCGCAGCTCGCTGGAGCCCGGTGAGTGGGTCGGTGCTCTCGGACGCCTCACCCCGATGCAGCTCGAAGAGCAGGCGGCGAAGCGCAACCACGACGTCCCGCACCGTTCGCACGTGCCGGTCGACCTCGGGAGAGGGACGGGATCGCCGCGCCAGCTCGAGCTCGACGAGGAGGTCGGTCAGGTCCTCGCGCACCGCATCGTGCAGCTCGTGAAGGAAACGAGGCCCGTCGAAAGGGTCTCCCAGGTCCAGGTCGAGCAAGCCGTGATCATCCGGCAGGCCCTGGTTGCTCACGGCACGCCTTCCTCCCTTGGTGACGATGGGCGAATCCCGGCGCCCACCACGGGGCGCCCTCCAGGTGAGCGCGTCCCGCGTCCGGCGTTGATCCGTCCACCATGCCGAGCGTGTCACGCCGGATGTCACCAGTTCAATGGGGAGACCGGCCCGGCGCGCTGAGCAAGTCCATTCCTGGCCGCCGGCGATCCGGCGGGGCCTGGCGGCACCCCGGCATCACAGCGAGCGGCTCATCGCCGGAGGCGGCGTACGCGCGCGCCATCGAGGCTCTACCCAGGCTGCTGAGGCATCTGGCCTATTGACCCAAGGGCCTAGGCAAGGTGATAATGACAATGGGTAATTCGGTGACTAGCCTGGTATCCGTTCCGAACGGAGTGGGCCTGGAGCTTCGGCTGCATGGGTCAAGGAGCGTCGTTCACGCTCTCCTGCTGGCGGGCATTGCGGGGGCCCTGGCCGTGGCCGCAGTGCTGCTGCTGCACCTGACAGCATATGCTGCCGGCCTTCCGACGCTGAACGGTTCGCCGGCGACTTCCAACTCCGGTCGCGGCGGTGGCATCTACGGCGTCAACCGTGACCCACGCCGCGGCGAACGCTGCCGCGCCGGTGACCCAGGCGGCTCAAGCGGCCACCGAGCCCGCACAGTCGGCTGTACCCGCTGCGGCGTCGACCAGCGATCCGGCTTCTGGAACACGGAACGCCGAGTCGAGCATCTCCCCGGCGGTACCGGCCGTCTCGTCCGTGGCTTCGACAACGACTACGGCGCCGCCTCCGCTCACTCAGAGCGCTCAGCCCACCGGTTCGACCGCGCAGCCCGCACCGCCGGCTCGGCGGTCTCGGTTCCGGCCGGCGGCCGGGCTCCCAGCACGCAGCCCACGCAGTCCGCGGCCTCGGCCGCCACCCAGCCGGTCCAGTCGACGGCCACCGCCCTGGCCGCGACAGCCGGTGCTGCCGTCGCTTCGGTGACCCAGACCGTCCAGCCCACCATCGCCCCGGTCGCCTCCGCGGGTGGTGCAGCAGTCGCTCCGGCGACCCGGACGGCTCGGTCCGCCGCCTCGTCGGAGAGCTCGACCGCCGTTCCGGTGTCCACGGTCGCTCCGGTGGCGTCCACGGCCAGCGCTGCTGCCGATCCGGTGACGCAGGCGGCTGGGCCCGCCGCCCCGCCACTCGCTGCGACCGCCGGCTCGAGTGCAGCTCCGGTGAATCAGATCGTCCGATCCACCCTCGGTACGGCCGTTTCCACGGGTGCGACCACCGCTCCGGTGACGGGGAGCGTCGTATCGACCGTGGCGCCGGTTGGCTCCGCCATCGGAACGGCCGTCGCTCCCGCCGCGCCGGCATGCAGTCGGGTACCGGGCTGGTGGGCTCCACCGTGGGTGCGGCGGTTGGTCCGACGACACAGGCTCTGCAGCCGGTCGTGTCGACCGCCGTGGTGCCGGCGCCGGTGGTCTCGACCGCCGTCGCGCCGGTGACCCAGGTGGTGACCTCGATCGTGACCCCGGTGGTCTCGACGGTCACCCCGATCACGGGAGCGCTGGCGCCGGTGGTCTCGACGGTCACCCCGATCACCGAGGCCTTGGCGCCGGTGGTTTCGACCGGCGGTCGCGCCGGTGACCCAGGTGGTTACCTCGATCGTGACCCCGGTGGCCTCGACGGTGACCCCGATCACCGAGGCCTTGGCGCCGGTGGTTTCGACCACGGTCGCGCCGGTGGCCCAGGTGGTGAGCTCGATCGTGACCCCGGTGGTCTCGACGGTGACCCCGATCACCGAGGTCTTGGCGCCGGTGGTCTCGACCGCGGTCGCGCCGGTGACCCAGGTGGTGAGCTCGATCGTGACCCCGGTGGTCTCGACGGTGACGCCGGTCACCGGAGGCCTTGGCGCCGGTGGTCACGACCGCGGTCGCGCCGGTGACCCAGGTGGTGACCTCGGTCGTGACCCCGGTGGTCTCGACGGTGACGCCGATCACCGAGGCCTTGGCGCCGGTGGTCTCGACCGCGCGTCGCGCCGGTGACCCAGGTGGTGAGCTCGGTCGTGACCCCGGTGGTCTCGACGGTGACGCCGATCACCGAGGCCTTGGCGCCGGTGGTCTCGACCGCGGTCGCGCCGGTGACCCAGGTGGTGAGCTCGATCGTGACCCCGGTGGTCTCGACGGTGACCCCGATCACCGAGGCGCTTGGCGCCGGTGGTCTCGACCGCGGTCGCGCCGGTGACCCAGGTGGTGAGCTCGATCGTGACCCCGGTGGTCTCGACGCTCGCTCCGGCGGTCTCGACGCCGAGTATCCCTGGCGATCTGAACCCCGGCACGATGGCGCCGGGTTCGAGCTCGTCGACGGTGGCGGCCCCACCGCTTGGCACCCTCGCCGCGGCCGGAGGCACCTCTGGACAGTCGGCGGGCGCCCCTCGCACCACAACGCTGGTGTCGGGCGGCTCCGCTCTCCCCAGCCTCTGGCGCTCCGGAGCAAGCCTTCCGAGTGCGTGGGGGGCCGGTGGCTCCCAGCAGTCCGGACCCGCCGCCCCTTCACCGACGATTCCCGTCTCACCGCCGCCGGCGCCCGCAGGTCCCTCTCCGATCGCGCCGGCGGCCGGCAACGGCTCGGGCCAGGGTGAGGGCGGTGCCCACTCGGGTGCGACCCTCTCACCCTCGACGACCCTCGCTCAGAACCGCGCCAGGGCTGGGCTGCGCGGGCCGAACGTCTCCTCCGACAGCTATCTGAGGTCTCGCATCGAGCGACCTGGCTGACGTCCTCCTCGGTCGTCATGTCGTCTGCGTCGTCCAGCCGGGACGACCTGCGATTTCGAATTTGAGGAGACGAAATCAGACCATGTCCGTTGAATCGATCAACGTCCGCTCAGGCCGGAGCAGCCGCCGATGCGTGGCGCTGCTTGCGGCCCTGATCCTCGCCGCGCCGGCGGTCTCCGTGGCCGCGCCGGCGACCCTTGCAGGCAGGCGTTCGCGGCGCCGGTCAGCTGACCGTCACCGCAGCCTCACCCGCGCCACCAGATCACATCCAGGCGGCGCCCACCGGCGCGCTGACCGTCCGGACAGGAGCCGGGGCGACGGGCCCCCTCGACGGCTCGCCTTCCCGGCCGGAGGTCGGGGATGAGCAGGGAGACGCCGGTCACCTTGGTGATCGCGGACGACCGACCGCTGTTCCGGCTCGGCATGCGTCACCTCATGGAGCTCGACTCCAGGCTCCGGGTCGTAGGGCTGGCGGAAAACGGTCGGGAAGCCGTCGAGATCGCACACCGCGAGCGACCGATGGTGGTGTTGATGGACGTCCGCATGCCCGTCCTGGACGGAATCCAGGCGACGGCGGAGATCCGCAGTCAGCACCCCGAGATCAAGGTGCTGATGCTGTCCAACTACGCCTCCGACGGGTTCGTCTCCCGGGCGCTGGAGGCGGGGGCTCGTGGGTACCTGCTGAAGGACGCCGATCCGGAGGCGATCATCTCGGGCGTCCTGGCCGTCGCCCACGACGAGCTCGTGATGTCGGGCGCGGTCGCGGAACGGGTGCTCGACCTGGTCACGCACCGCATGACCTCCGAGGACATGTACGACGGCCTCTCGGCGCGCGAGCTTCAGATCCTCGAGATGCTGGCGGCCGGTCTCGCCACCAAGCAGGTTGCGTTCCAACTTCGCATCACCGAGAAGACGACCCGGAACCACATCGCCCGCATCTACGAGAAGCTGGGCGTGCACGACCGGGCCCAGGCGGTGCTCTACGCGGCGCGCAAGGGGCTGGCCGCGCCATGAGCAATCTGCCCGTTCCCTTGAGGAAGACGCGGGGTCCCCCAGGGCGCTGAGTCCCACCGCGGAGGGGGCACGACGACCTATCGCCGCCGCGTCGGGCGGGATGCGACGCTACCCGATGACGCACTCCAGCGAGCTCAGGAGGACCGATGGCAAAGCCGACCCGTCCCGGCGGAGGCTCCGCATGATCACGGACGACGTGCGCCTGGGAAGCGACGTCCAGGTGGCCCAGCCCGACCTCGTCAACCTGTACGGCTGCGAGATCGGCGATGGGACCAGGATCGCCGCCTTCGTCGAGATCCAGCGGGATGTCGTCGTCGGCCGGAACGTGAGGATCGAAGCGTTCGCCTATCTGCCCAGCGGAGTGACGATCGAGGACGACGTCTACATCGGCCCCCACGTGTGCTTCACCAACGACCACTTTCCCCGGGCGGTGGGGTCTGACGGGAAGCTCGTCCAGGACGGTGATCGGGCGATCACTCCTACCGTCGTGCGCCGTGGGGCCAGCGTGGGTGCCGGCTCCACCGTCCTGTGCGGCGTCAGCATCGGCGAGCGCGCCATGATCGGGGCCGGAAGCGTGGTGACCCACGACGTCCATCCCAACGGCATCGCCCGCGGCAACCCTGCGCGTGTCGCCGGGACGATGCGGGAGCTCAGCCCCCACCTGTTGAGCGTCCGGCCGGAGAACCACGAAGCCGACCCGTAGCCCGACGCCGGCGCAGGGTCCCGACCCCGCGCCCTCCCGAGGGACTCTCCGCGTCCGCCGGCTCGCCGTGGTTGCGCACACCGGCTCGCCGTCTTCGCGGCCCGGCGCCACGCATGGTCCATCTGACCCCATGGCCATGGGTAACCGCCGCCGCCTGCGATGACGGGGGCCCCTCCCGGTGAGGGCGTTGCGCCCGCCTCACCGGGGATCAACGGCTCATTGCCGACGTGGCGGGCCGCGGCCGACCCTGAAGGAGGGAATCCGCCCCCGGGTCTGGCGCCGTCGCGGGACGATGCGGGGCCGCGCAGCGCGCACTGAAAGAGGGGGTGGTCCCACGGAGGAGCCGGTGATCTCGAGACCGCGTCAGGACGGGAATGAGTTGCGACCGATGCGACGCGGACTGGCCGGATACGGGTGCCGGTTCCGGCAGCCACTGCGCAAGCTCGACGAGGTGCCGGGAACCCGGGATGCGTCCGTCGCCGGGCCCCGAGCGGATCGATGGCCCCCCGTCGCCGAGCGCGTCGAAGAGCCCCTCGCGATCACGCCCCGCGAGGCCCTGAAGCTCATCGAGCCGGCTGCGGTTCGCGACCCGACCCTGATCGCCGGGCAGACGCTCGGGGACAACCCCGCCGGCAGGAAGCGCAACCGCGCCGGCGGTCCGGGCCGGCCAGGAGCCGCACCGTCTGCCGGCTTCGCAGGTCACCTGCCGCCGGGAGGGTTCGCGCCCCCGCCCCGCCGGCCGTTCGCAGCCCGCTCGCGAGCCGCTGCCACCCAGGAGGTGGAGCCATGACCATGCACGTGGTCGACGCCGCCGGCCGCCTACCCATCGAGATCGCCGCCCCCCGATTCGGTCCTGAGGAGGAGGCTGCCGTGCTGGCGGTCATGCGATCGGGCAGGCTCGTCCAGGGTCAGCGGGTCCTCGAGTTCGAGCGCCGGTTTGCCGAAATGGTGGGCTCACGGCACGCGATCGCCACCTCCAACGGGTTGACCGCGCTCCGCCTCGCGCTGGTGGCGCACGGTGTGGGGCCGGGCGACGAGGTCGTGACGACCCCTCAGAGCTTCGCGGCGACCGCGAAGGCGATCGTGCACACCGGTGCCGTGCCGGTGTTCGCCGATGTCGACGACACCCTGAACCTGAGCCCGAAGGCGGTCGAAGCCGTTCTGACCCCACGGACACGCGCCATCCTCGCCGTCCATCTGCACGGCAACCCGGCAGATCTGGGCCGGCTGGGCACGATCGGCAACACTCACCGGCTGCTCCTGCTCCAGGACTCGAGCCAGGCGGCCGGCGCCACGTTCCGGGGCCTTGGCCTGGCCCGGTTCGGCACCGCCGCCTTCTCCCTCCACGCGTCCGAGAACCTGACCACCCGGGAAGGCGGCATGATCGTCACCAACTCGGATCGAGTGGCGGCCACCTGCAGACGTCTTCGCCACCGGGCGTACGGCGATCAACCCCACCTGCACGAGGGCATCGGTCACAAAGTCCGAATGACGGAGCTGCAGGCCGCGATCGGCATCGCCCGGCTCGGCCGGCTGGACGCGATCACCCGCTCGCGCCGCCGGCTTGCCGCCTGGTACGACGCCGAGCTCGACCCCGAGCGGTATCTCCGCCCGCGCGTCCTCCCCGAGGCCGGGCACGCCTACCACCAGTACACGATCCGTTTCCCGGGCGGACCGGCAGCGAGGGATCGGGCGCGGGCGGCGCTTGCCGCGGCCGGCATCGCCAGCGGTGTCTACTACCCGGTCCCACTCCACCGGCAGCCCCCGTATCGCACCCTGCCGGCGCGCTGCCCGAAGGCCGAGCGGGCCGCCCAGGACATGCTTTCGATCCCCGTCCACCCCGGGGTCACACCGGCTGACGCCGGACGGGTGGTCGAGGTGCTGAACCGGCTGTAAGGCCCGTTTTCGCGCGAAAACGGGTCTATGGAACGCTCCATACCACCCTTTTCGCGCGAAACCGGAAATCGCCCCGCGAGTATGTGGACGGCGTCCACATATTGGTGCTACACTTACCGCGAGATTTGAGCCCACCGGGTGAGGAGGCATCGATGCCAGAGTCGCAATTCGCCACCATGAACACGCCGCCGGTCGTCTCCGAAGAGGAGTGGACGGCCGCTCGCCAGAAGCTCCTGGTCAGGGAGAAGGAGGTGACCCGGGCCCGCGACGCGCTGGCCGCTGAGCGGCGGCGGATGCCCTGGATGGAGGTCACCAAGGAGTATCACTTCCAGGGACCGGAAGGCCGGGTCAGCCTGCTCGACCTATTCGCGGGTCGCACCCAGCTGATCGTCTACCGTTTCTTCTTCGAGCCGGGCGTGGCCAACTGGCCCGAGAGCGGGTGCCCCGGCTGCTCCTTCGGCGCCGACCAGGTGTCCAACCTGGCCCACCTGAACGCGCGCGACACGACCCTCGTCTACGTATCGCGGGCCCCGCAGGCGGACATCGAGAGGTACCGCCGGCGGATGGGGTGGCAGGTGCCCTGGTACACGCTGACCGACGACTTCGACAAGGACTTCGGAGTCGACGAGTGGCATGGGAACAACGCCTTCATCCGCGACGGCGACCGTGTCTTCCGCACGTACTCCACCGAAGCCCGCGGTGACGAGGCGATCGGGAGCACATGGTCGTACCTCGACCTCACCGCGCTCGGGCGTCAGGAGAGCTGGGAGGACTCGCCGGAGGGCTACCCGCAGACCCCGCCGTACGAGTGGTGGCGCCTGCACGACGAGTACGGGACTCCCTCCTGAACCCACCGCGGACTGGAAGCCGGGGCGGCGCCGCCCTTCGTGTCGGCGCCGCCCTCTCCTTGTCCGGCCCGTACCATCACTTCGGGACGCAAGCGGCGCGCGCCTTGCGGCTCTGGGCCGAGTGGGATACCGGGGTTGTCCTGGACGTGGTCGACGACGAGGGAAGCCCGGCGCGGGCGGCGGCGGCGGCGCAGCGGCTCGGCCGTCGCGCCGATCTGCTGTTGGGGCCGTACTCGACGGTCCTGGCGAGCGCCGCCGCACGGGCGGTGCAGGAGGACGGCGGCCTGCTCTGGAACCACGGTGGTTCGGGCTCGCACGTGGAACGCGGCTTTGGGGGCCACGTGGTCTCCGTGCTCACCCCGACCCCCCGCTACGCCGAGCCGTTTCTGGCCTGGTTCGCGACCGCGGGGACCGTAGGGATCGATACCGAGCTCTGGATCGCCGAAGGTGCCGGGCGCTTTGCGCGGCAGGTCGCGCGCGGGGCGGCCGACCGGTGTACGGCGACCGGCATCGCGCACCGGCGCGTCACCTCCGCCGATCTGCTCGCGCGGTCCGGCCCCCTTCATGCCCTGGAGCCTGTTCTCGGCCGGATCGCTGGAGGAGGACGCACTAGTAGCGAGCTGGGTCGACCGGCTGTGGCTCGCCCCCCAGGGTGCTCTGCGCGGTCGGGGCCGGGGTGCACGGGTTCAGCGATCTGACGGCCAGGCACGACGGGGTCCTGGGGGTGGCGCAGTGGGTGGCCGGCCGCTCCGCCGGCGCCGAACGGGGGCCGGCCGAGGCGTCCTTCGTGGGCGCCTATCGGGACCGGTGGCATCAGCCCCTCGATTACCCGGGGGTGCAGGCGGTGGCCGCCGCCGTGATCGGCGTGCACTGCGCGCGCACGGCGGGCGCCGCGGACCGGACCGCACTGTGGCGGGCCGCCGGCGAGCTCCGCACCACGACGCTGTTCGGCGAGTTCGAGATCGACACCGGGTCAGGCGAGCAGACCGGACACCGGATGGTCCTGGTTCGGTGGACGGGCGATCGCCTGGCGTTGGCGTGACCCGCTGATCCGGGCGCTCCTGGTCCGGATTTCGGATACTTCGCCGGCGCCGCGCGTTCCCCCCTGTAGTGACGGAGCGCGTGACGCCGCCGCGGGCCTCGAGCTTCTCTCGCCTGAGGAACGATGGCTAGGATGTGGGTGACGCCCGCCGAAGGTAGGGGCCGTCATCCGTCGCGAGCGAGCCGCGAGGGCGGCCCTGAGGACCCGCGCGGTGTGCTCCTCTCGGTGGACCAGCTGGTCGTCGCGGCCGGTGATTCCATACGCCGCCTCCGGCACCTGCAGCTGGTTTCGGAGGGCCTGGACAACGAGTGGGCCGGCGAGCGCTCCCTGGAGGAGATGGTTGCCCAGCTGGACGACGTACGTGGGCGCCTCATGCGCCTGCGGGACCAGGCGCGGCAGTCTCAGGTCGAGCCGACCAGCGAGACCCAGACTCCGCCGCCTGATCTGCGCCGGCTGACCTCGCGGGCCTCCGGGGCTCGCGTCGAACGGTCCTCTACACTCCGTTGCGTGCCAGATCCAGGGGGCTTGAGAGCCTTGATGGTGTGGGGGGGCTGGGAGGGCCACGAGCCGCAGCAGACGACCGCCCGCGTCGCCACCCTTCTCCGAGAGGCCGGGGTCGAAGTCCTGGTCCGCGACACGCTCGACGTCTATACGGACCTGGAGGCCCTGGGCCGGCTGGATGTGATCGTGCAGACGTGGACCCAGGGTGAGATCACCCGCCCTCAGCTGGGCGGGCTGCTGGCGGCGGTCCGGGGCGGGGTCGGGTTCGCGGGGTGGCATGGCGGCATCATCGACTCGTTCCGGGCCAGCCCCGACTATCAATTCATGACCGGCGGCCAATGGGTCGCCCACCCGGACAACATCATCGATTACTCGGTCGAGATCGTCCCCGAGCGGCGCGGGCACCCGATCGTCGCCGGGCTGCCCGATTTCCAGATGACGAGCGAGCAGTACTACGTGCATGTCGACCCCGGCAACGACGTGCTGGCCACCACCACCGTCGGCCACCGCCAGCAGGCGCCCTGGGTCGAGGGCGTGACGCTGCCGGTGGTCTGGACGCGCGGCTGGGGCCGGGGACGGGTCTTCGTCCACACGCTTGGGCACGTCGAAGCGGACTTCGAGGTGCCGGAGGTTCGCGAGCTGACGCGTCGCGGCATCGTGTGGGCGGCGGGCGCGCTCGGGAACTGACCCGCTACGGTGCGGTGACCTCCGGACGGTGAGACCCCGACGGAGATGGAAAGGGCGGCTGGTGCACCAATCGCCCTTTCCAGAGCAGCGCAAGTGGGCGATAGGTGCACCAACGGCCAACTCCGAGGACGTAGGGGTCTGGGGCGGGCCTCAGTCACGCCGTGCCGAGGCGTCCGCCCGCCAGTCCCGGGACAACCGGGCCTCGGATTTGGGTACAACGTCCGATTTTGAATCGCGAGCCAGACGCGAATACTGGATTCATGCGGGCGATCCGCCCTGGGAGCATCGTGGAGGAGGTCGAGGAGGCCGCTGCACGCATAGACGGTGTGGCCCTGCACACCCCTCTCCAGCGCTCTGAGCGGCTCTCCAAGCGATACGCCGCCGACGTCTACCTGAAGCGCGAGGACCTCCAGCCGGTTCGATCCTTCAAGCTCCGGGGCGCCTTCAACAAGGTGGTCTCGCTCGGCTCCGCCGCGCGCGCCCAGGGCCTGGTGTGCGCCAGCGCCGGCAACCACGCACAGGGCGTCGCCTTCGCCGCCTCCCGCCTGGGGATCGCGGCGACCATCTTCATGCCCACCTGCACCCCGGACCAGAAGGTGCACCGGGTGCTGCACTTCGGCGGTGAGCACGTCGTCATCCGGCTGGTCGGCGAGACGTTCGACGAGGCGGGCGACGCGGCCGCCGCCCACGCCGCCGCCACCGGCGCCCTGGTGGTCCCACCCTTCGACGACCCGATGACCATCGCCGGGCAGGGCACGATCGCGCGGGAACTCCTGGTCGACCTGCCCGAGGGACCCGACCTCGTGCTTGCCGGTGTCGGCGGCGGGGGCCTGGCGGCGGGGATCGCGGGGTACCTTCGATGGCTTCGACCCCGGGCCCGAATCGTGGGCGCGGAGCCGGCGGGCGCGCCGTCGATGACCGAGGCCATGCTGCGAGGTCGACCGGTCAGGCTGCCTCATATCGACCATTTCGTCGACGGCGCCGCCGTGCAGGAAGTCGGGCGGATGACGTTCGACATCATCGCGAGCACGCTCGACCGGATGCTGGTCGTGCACGAGGGCGAGATCTGCAGCGCGCTCCTCGACCTCTACCAGGATGACGGGATCATCGCGGAGCCGGCGGGAGCGCTGGCGATAGCCGCACTCGGGCACCTCGGCGCCGGCCTCCGCGGCAAGAGCGTCGTCTGCATCCTGAGCGGCGGCAACAACGACGTCCACCGGTACCCGGAGATCCTCGAGCGCGCCCTCGCCTTCGAGTACGGACGAAAGAATCGTCGCGTGATCGAGACGAGATCCGACGGCCCCCTGAGAGGGGCGGCTTAGTCGCGGTAGCGGTAGACGATCCGGCCGCGATTCAGGTCGTAAGGGGAGAGCTCGACGCGGACCCGGTCGCCGGGCGTCATGCGGATGCGGAAGCGGCGCATGCGGCCGGCCGCGTACGCGATCAGCTTGTGACCGTTCTCGAGTTCGACCTCGAACATGGTGTTGGGCAGGGCCTCGGTGATCGTCGCATCGAAGACGATCGCCTCTTCCTTCTGGACCTCGCCTGCAGGGTTCGTGTGCTTTCGCGGGGGGCGTCGTGCGCTGCGCCGCGGTGTCGATGATCGTGCCAAGGTGGCCTAGTCTACGCCCGGCTCTCAATTCGATCGCCGGGCCGGTGGGCCGCCCGGCACGATCACACCCCGATCGCGATCGCCGGCTGGAGGGGCGCGCATCGCCCAGATGTGGACGTCGTTCACATGGTGTGCTACGCTCCGCCGCGAGCTGTCAGGCCCCGCGCAGGTTCCGTTTCGAGGAGGTGACCATGGCCGGTCAGGAAGACCCGGAAGCCGTCCCGGAGATGCGGCTCGAACTGGTGCCGGTTCCGGTTTCGGACGTCGATCGAGCGAAGGAGTTCTACCAGCGCGCCGGTTTCGGCAACCTGCACGACACGCAGGTGATGGAAGGCATGCGGGTCGTGCAGTTCACGCCACCCGGTTCCTCGTGCGCGATCGTGTTCGGCACCGGCATGGGGCCGATCACCGACATGGTGCCGGGATCGGTCAAGGGCCTGCACCTGGTGGTGCGGGACGTCCAGGCGTCGAGGAATGCCCTGGTGCGGCGGGGCGTGGACGTCGGCGAGGTCCAGGAGATCGGCGGCGTCAAGTACGCCTGGTTCAGCGATCCGGACGGGAACCTGTGGGGCTTGCAGGAGTGGCCGGTCGACTACCTCGCCTGACCTGAGAGCGGGTCCGGCAGCACGTCCGAGCAGCAGCCGGTCGGGGACGGCGCTCACCGCGCCGTCCCCTACGGCGCCTCCCCTACCCCTAGGTGGACGCCAGAACCGTCAGGAGATCGGCGACAGCCGGCGCTCCCGGCCTGGCCGCATCGCGGTCCGCCGGCGACAGCGCGCCCGGCGACGCCCGGCGCTGTGCCGTCCTCCCTCCCCAGTTCTCTGGATGAAGGGACGGTAAAGCAATCGGCGCCTCCGTGTCCAGCGGTCCGTTCGCCAGGACGCCCGCGCAGCGTGCCGATAGCCTGGTCGCGTACCCCGTCAGCCCCGTTGTGGAGAGACTTCCATGGCCGGCCCCGTGACTTCGATCGCGCCCTGGCTCTCGGTGGATGACGCGGAGGCGGCGGCGGCCTTCTACCGCGAGGCGATGGGAGCCACCGAGCACCACCGCTTCACGGACCCGACCGGGGTGGTGCAGGTGGTCGGCCTGGCGGTCGACGGCGCCGAGTTCTGGGTCACCCTGGAGCCCGACGCGAGCCCGCGCGCTCTGAACGGCCGGTGCGTGCGGATGGTCCTGGAGACGGCCGCGCCCGATGCACTGTTCGCGCGCGCCCTCACGGCCGGGGCGACCGAGATCGCCCCCATGTACGACGGGCACGGGTGGCACCTCGGCCGGTTGGCGGCGCCCGACGGACACCACTGGGAGATCGGGAGGCGGCTGGGTGGGGGGTCGGGTCGCCTGCCGGCCCGGCCGCCCTCCTAGACTCGGGGACCCGCCCATGGAGTCGTCAGCGCTGATCGTCGCCATCGAGGAGGCGGCGACCCGTCTGCAGGGCATCGCGCTCCGCTCCCCGCTGGAGCGTTCGGCCCGCCTTTCGGACCGCTACGCCGCCGATGTCTGGCTCAAGCGCGAGGACCAGCAGACGGTCCGGTCGTTCAAGATCCGGGGTGCCTACAACAAGATCGCATCGCTGGGCGGCGAGGCCCGCGAGCGCGGCGTGGTCTGCGCGAGCGCCGGCAACCACGCCCAGGGCGTCGCCGCCGCGTGTGCGCTGAACCGGATCCCCGCCACCATCTTCATGCCGACGGTGACCCCCGATCAGAAGGTCACGCGCGTCGGTCACTTCGGCGGTCCCCGGGTCGACGTCCGGCTGGTCGGCGACACCTACGACGACGCCGGCGAGGCGGCGGTCGCGTTCGCCGCCGAGACCGGTGCGCTCCCGGTGCCGCCCTTTGACGATCCGATGACGATCGCGGGCCAGGGGACGATCGGCAAGGAGATCGTGGAGGACCTGGAAGGCGGACCGGAGGTGGTCGTCGCCGGCGTCGGCGGGGGTGGGCTTCTGGCCGGGATCGCCGCCTACGTCAAGCAGGCGTATCCCTCGGCGCTGGTGGTGGGAGCCGAACCGGCGGGAGCGGCCTCGATGACCGCGGCGCTGGCGGCGGGTCACCCGATCAAGCTTCCGGAGATCGATCGGTTCGTCGACGGCGCCGCGGTGCAGGAGGTGGGGACCACCACGCTGGCCGTGTTCCAGCGCTGCGTGGATCGGGTGCTCGTGGTGCCCGAGGGGAAGGTCTGCACGACCGTGGTCGAGCTCTATCAGGACGACGGCATCATCGCCGAGCCGGCGGGAGCGCTGCCCATCTCCGCGCTCGACTCGCTGGCGCCCGCGATCGAGGGACGTCGTGTGGTCTGCGTGCTGAGCGGAGGGAACAACGACATCCTCCGCTACCCCGAGATCCTCGAGCGCAGCCTCGTCTTCGAGGGGCGCAAGCACTACTTCATCATCGAGTTCGCGCAGAAGCCCGGGCAGCTGCGGCGCTTCGTCGATCGGGCGCTGGGGCCGACGGACGACATCGTGCGTTTCGAGTACCTGAAGAAGAACCAGAAGGAGCGGGGAGCGGCACTGGTGGGCCTCGAGCTGCGCGACCGCCGGGATCTCGCGCCGCTGCTCCGTCGGATGGCGCGGGTGGGGGTCAACTACCGACAGCTGTCCAGCGACGAGCTGCTCTACGACTACGTGATCTGACCCCGCGGCCCCTCCCCCTTCTCCACGTTCGCGGCGGACGTTTGTCTACAGCAGCACCCTTCCCGGCGCCGAATGAGGGCGGTTCGTCTACAAACGTCCTTAGCGGTCGGGGTCGAGGCCGTCGAGCAGGCGCCCCAGCCCGAACTCGAAGATGGTGTCGAGGTCGAAGTCGTAGGGGCGGGAGACGAAGCGCCGGAACGTGGGGAAGTCGCCGGTCGCCAGTGCCGCCCGCAGCTGTCCCTCCTGGCCCTCCATCCACGCCTCGTTGTCGATGCCGGTGAGCGACTCCTGCTCGCGCTCCGCGTAGAGCGTGAGCGCCATCCCCCGCGCGTAGTTCAGCAGCGCCAGATAGGCGGTGAACGTGTCGGCGTGCGAGAGGCCCAGCTCGGCGAGGGCGGCGAGCAGGAAGTCCGCGAACGGAAGGGCCCCGGGAGTCGCCTGCGGGCGCGTCATCGACGTCGCCGGCGCGACCCAGGGGTGCCGGTGACATGTGTCCCAGAACCCGCGCAGCGCGGCTTCCACCCGCCGACGCCAGGTCGCCGGCCCCGGTTCCGGTGGCTCCCACTGTGCGTACGCGCGGTCGAGCATGTGCGTCACCAGCCCCTCCTTGTCGGCGACGTGCCGGTAGAGCGCCATCGGGGCCACCCCCAGGTCGCCGGCCACGCGGCGCATGGAGAGCGCGTCCAGGCCCTCCCGGTCGGCGACCTCGATCCCGGCTTCGACGATGCGGGCTCGCGTCAGAGCGGATGGAGGCTCGACCCGCGCGGGCGGTGCCGGCTGCATCCGCCCGGTGACCACGGTTCCGACACCCGGTCGCGCCCGCACCAGCCCCCGCTGGGCGAGCTCGGCCAGCACCTTTGACGCGGTCGCCATCGCGACGTCCCAGCGCGCGACGATGGCGCGCGTCGAAGGCACCGGGGCACCCCCCACCATGCCGCCGGCGCGGAGCTCGCGCTCGATCTCGTCCGCGATCTCCAGGTAGCGATTTCGTGCACTAGTTCGCATGTGGCCTGCTCCCGAACGTCGAATTCGTTCACTGTACTAGTTCGTGCGTACACTGATTGTACGACGTACGCTGCACTATATGACAAACCACAGCGTCCTCATCAGCGGAGCCGGCGTCGCGGGACCCGCGCTCGCCTTCTGGCTCGGGCGAGCGGGTTGGCAGGTCACCGTCGTGGAGCGGGCGCCCGACCTGCGGACGGGGGGTCAGGCGGTCGACCTGCGGGGTGCCGGCCGGACCGTCATGGAGCGGATGGACCTGCTGTCCGGCGCTCGCGAGCTGAGCGTCGACCAGCGCGGATTCGCCCTCGTCGATGGGCGCGGCCGGATCACCGCGCGGATGCCGGTGGATGCGTTCGGCGGCGGCGGCATCGTCTCCGAGATCGAGATCCTGCGCGGCGATCTGAGCCGCCTCCTCATCGAAGCGTCTCCGCCGGGCACCGAGTACCGCTTCGGCGACTCGATCACCTCGCTGCGCCAGACCAACGAAGCGGTCGAAGTCGAGTTCGAGCGATCGGCGCCACGGCGTTTCGACCTGGTGGTCGGCGCCGACGGGCTGCGTTCGACGGTGCGCCGGCTGGCCGTCGGGTCCGACGAGAGCTGTCTCCGGGACCTCGGCCTCCTGAGCGTCGGCTGGACCGCAACCGTCGATCTCGACCTCGACCGGTGGCTTCTGATGTGCAACCTCCCGGGCGGCTTGGTCGCCAGCGCCCGGCCGGGACGCCTGGCGGGCGAGGTCAAGGCATCGTTCGGCATTCGCACGGTCCCCGGGGAGCGACCGCCGGCCGACGCGGAAGCCGCCCGGCAGCTGGTCGCGGCACGGTTCGCCGGGGCCGGCTGGGAGATCCCCCGTCTGGTGGAGACGATGTGGGGCGCCCGGGACCTCTACTTCTACAGCACGGCGCAGGTCCACCTCGACCGCTGGTCACGGGGGCGAGTCGTCCTCCTGGGCGACGCCGGGTACTGCCCGACGCCGCTGACCGGACTCGGCACCAGCCTCGCGCTGGTCGGGGCCTACGTGCTGGCGGGCGAGCTGCAGCACGCGGCGGGCGATCACGCGGTCGCGTTCGCCCGGTACGAGGAGCGGATGCGCCCCTACGTCACGCAGGCGCAGGACCTGCCTCCAGGCGGCGTCGCCGGCTTCGCACCCAGGACCGCCTGGACGATCCGCCTCCACGCGCTGTCGATGCGGTGGCTGACCCGCTGGCCGATGCGCCGGCTGATGGCGGGGGTCTTCGAGAAGGCGGATGCGATCGAGCTCCCGAACTACCCCGGGACGGTGAAGGAACAGGCGGCGTGAGGAGACCCCGTTGTACGGTTTGCGGCGATGCCTGCCAGTCGCCAGCCCGATCCGCTGTTCCCGGTCGCCGACCGCTTCTCGTTCCACCGTGACGTGGAGGGACGGCTGCGGCTGGCGACGCCGCCGGGGATGGAGCCGGTGGCCGCCTGGCTGATGGGGGATGTGCAGGAGAACCTGGCCGGCGCCGACCGCTTCCGCGAGCATCTGGACGATGCCCGGCACGCGACCGCGGTCGAGGACCGGCGGGTCGACGGCAACGCCTGCACCGTCGCCGTCTCGCAGGAGACCTCATTCCTGATCAGCCAGTACGACCTCTGGGAGCCGCTGATCCTGCCCCGAGCCGAGCTGGAGGCCGCGTTCGACCTGTTCCGCCTCTACCTGGTGGAGGAGCGGGAGCGGGGCTGGCGGTCGCCCGAGCGGTCCTCCGGCTGCTACCGCGCCACCGTGGGCTGGCAGGACGAGGACACGGGCGACTGGCATGACCGGCCGATCACCGACCACACCTTCTTCCCCGAGGACTGGAGCACCGAGCGGGTGACGCAGACGGTGCTGGAGGCTGGACGCTCGCGGTCGATGGCGGTCGACGTCACCACCGGTGCCTGGTCCGCGATCGCCGGCGGGCTGCACATGTTCGGCTATCTCGACGCCAAGACCGGGCGCCCGCTCACCGCGTTCCCGGTCATCGACGCCTGAGTGAGCGAAGCGAGCTCAAGTAAGCAAGTGAGTCGTCTTCCCTCGGGGGGAATGCGGGGGGGTACCCCCGCCCGTGCGGACACCTCCCAGGCGGCCGCGATCGAGCAGGGCCTGCGGCGGGCGATCCAGGACCTCGACCTCGCGCCTGGCGAGAGGCTGACCGAACGGCGGCTGGAGAAGGCGTTCGAAGCCTCCCGGACCCCGGTCCGCGCCGCCCTGCTCCGCCTCCAGGCGGAGGGCCTGGTGCAGCGCGACGGCCGAGGGTGGATCGTCTCCCCGATCGACCTGGAGGAGATTCGAGCGCTGGAGGAGTTCCGCGAGGCGATCGAGACGGCTGCCGTGCGCATCGCCTGCGAGCGCGCGCCGGACGAGGATCTGGCGCGCGTCATGGACCTGTTCCAGGCGATCGCCGTCGACCCCACCCGTGAGGAGGGTCACCGACTGGGCACGGATTTCCATATCGAGCTCGCCCGCCTGACCGGCAATCGCTTTCTGGTCGAGGCGGTGAGTGGTGCGATGACCCGTCTCGAGCGGCCCCGCTGGCTCGAGGTGCGCACCGAGGAACGGCGCCGCCAGGCCTGGGACGAGCACCGTCTTGTCCTGGAGGCGATCGCCGCCCGCGACCCGGAGCGGGCCCAGTCGTTGATCGTCGACCATCTGCGGCGCACCCGTGACCGGCTCCTCGAGTCGCTGGAGGCGGAGCGCCGCCGGTTCCGCGCCACCGGCCTGGCCATCGTGGACTCCCCGCCCGGCGCGTAGCGGGCGGCGGGCCGCTTCCCGGCAAGTGGCCCTCTGCCGGCGTGCACGTCGAGTCCCCTTCCCGGCAAACGGCGGACTAGGGTCTGAGGCCGTGGGAGAGCAGGCCCGTCAGACCAAACGCGTGCCCACGCGGCTGATGGTCGCCGTGCTCTTCGGGACCCCCCTCAACCCGCTCAACTCGTCGATGATCGCGGTCGCGCTGGACCGCCTCCAGGGCGACTTCGGCGTCACCCTCCTGACCGTCACCTGGCTGGTCAACAGCTTTTACCTGGCGGCCGCCGTCGCTCAGCCGCTGATGGGCCGGATCGCCGACCGCTTCGGTCCCCGGCGCGTCTTCCTGGCCGGTCTGGTCGTGGTCACGCTGACCGGCCTGGCTGCTCCGCTGGTGCCGAGCTTCGGGGCGCTGATCGTGATCCGCCTCCTGCAGGCGCTCGGCACCTCGACCGCGTACCCGGCGGCGCTGGCGATGATCCGGACCGCGTCGGGCGGCAGGACGCCGCCGCGTGCGTTGGGCGCCCTTTCGATCGCCGCCAACGCAAGTGCCGGGCTGGGGCCTGTGATCGGCGGCATCCTGGTCGCGCTCGCGGGGTGGGAGGCCATTTTCATCATCAACGTCCCGATCGCCATCACGGGGCTGATCCTGGGTGCCCTCTGGCTCCCACGTGACCCGGCCCGGGAGGTCGGAATCCGGGCGGCGGAGATCGCCCGCCTCATCGATCCGCTCGGAGTCGCGCTGTTCAGCATCACGATCGCGGTTCTGCTCTGGTTCCTGTTCACGGTCTCGCCCTACCCGACCTGGGCGCTGCTGGCCATTCCCCCGGCGTCCGCGCTTCTGCTCGTCCTCTACGAATGGCGTCGCCCGGCGCCGTTCTTCGACGTTCGCATGCTGGTGCGCCGACCACGACTGCTCGGCGTCTTCGGCCAGTTCATCCTCGTCAACGTCGTGTTCTACGGCATCTTCTTCGGGTTCCCGCTCTGGTTCGAGCAGTCACGGGGGTTCGGCGTCTTCGCGTCCGGCCTGCTGCTGCTGCCGGTATCCGCGATGGGGGTGGTGGTGACGCCGGTCGCGGCGCTCATGATCGAACGCTCGGGCACGCGGCTACCCCTGATCGTGGGGTCGGTGTTCATGGTCGCCGGATCGCTGCTGGTCCTGGTCCTGGACCACAGCACCCCCGTCGCCGTCATCGCCGCCATCGGGCTGGTCGAGGGCGTGCCCACGGCTCTCAACTCGCTCGGCCTGCAGACGGCGCTGTTCGCCAGCGCTCCTCCGACCGAGACCGGGACCGCCGGCGGGCTCTTCCAGACCTCGCGCTACCTGGGCGCCATCTCCATGACCACGATCCTGGGTCTGATCTTTCGCGAGCAGGCGACCGACGCCGGTCTCCACCTGATGGGGCTGATCATGCTCGGGATCTCGGTGATCCTGGTGCTCATCAGCGTCGCCACGCCAGGTCGTCGGCGGGCCCCGGCATAGGCGGCCGCGCCTTGCCCGCCCCTCTTGCTCACCAGCCCCTGGCGCCGTCGATCGTGATCCGGAGCTTGTGCGGATACTGGCGATCGAACTCGGCCGGGGTCCCCCAGCCGCCGCTCGCGATCGCCCCGCCGTACTTGGCCTGGTAGCTCGGATCCTGGTCCGAGGCAGGGATCTCGGGCGCCTCGACGGCGCGGCCTCGGAGCACCACGATGTCATCCCCGCCGGCGCCGGAGTTGAAGTTCAGCGACACCTCGGGGCGTTCCTTGACGTGCTGCATCCGGTGCGCGCCGACCGCGTTGTAGACGACCACGCCCTCGGCACCGTCCCACAGGAACCAGACGGGGTTGGGCTGCGGCGCGCCGTCCCGGCCCACCGTGGTCAGCCAGACCACGCTCTCGCTGCGCAGGCGCTCGGCGACGCGCTTTCCGAACGGGGTCGTCTCGTCGATCGGTCGTTTCGCCATGCCGGTCCCTACGGCCGGCGGGCAGGTGGTATTCCGAGCCCCCGCCTAGCCGCGCAGCCGCGCCTCCGCCGGCGGGCGGGGTGCCGGCATCGCGACCCGGACGCCGGCGTCGGCCACCGTGACCCGACCGGGCACCAGCAGCACCGGGTCACAGTCCAGCTCCTGCACCTCCGCCAGGTCCTCGCTCAGCGCCGAGAGTCGCAGCACCAGATCGCGCAGCCCCGACGCCACCGCCTGGTCGCCACGCAGGGGACGCAGAACCGGCGTGTCGAGCAGGCGCCCGACCATCTCGTCCGCCTCCAGCTCGCCCAGCGGCAGCAGCCGCGTCTCCAGCAGATCCGGGTGGTCCGCCTGTGGCACCGACCCCGCGCACGCGAGGACGGGACCGAAGACCGGGTCCTGCGCCACCCCCAGGACGAGCTGAATCGCTCCGTGGAGCATCGGCTGCAGCGTGAAGCTCGCCACCGGCAGCCGCGCTGCCATCGACTCCGCCGCCTCTCGAGCCTCGTCCGCGTTGTGGAGGTTGACGACCACCCCGTTCTGGCGCCGGCGGTCGGTGATCTGGGGTCCCACTCCCCGCAGCACCAGGGGTTCGACGGTGGAGGCCCTGCGTTGAGCGACCTCCGCCACCTCGGCGGCGTCGTGGGCGGTCTCCACCGGCAGCTGGTCGATCTGGTAGCAGTCGAGGAGGGCGGGCACCTCGGCCGGCGACAGGCGGTCCTCCCCCCGGCCCAGCGCGGTCGCGACGAGCGCCCTCGCCCGGTCGGAGTGGGGGTCCGGCGGCCGCCAGGGTGGCTCGTCGGGCCGCTCTCGCCACTGCTGCCACTGGTAGACCCTGGCCAGCGCCCTTGCCGCGTCCTCCGGAAACTCGAAGCGCGGCACCACCTGGCTCCGCATCTGCGTCCCCCAGCGGCTGGTGAAGACGCCGAGCACCGGTAGGTCCGGGCGCAGTGCGGGCACCGTCTGCTCGATCGTCGAGACCACCTGCTCGACGCCCGTCAGCAGCGGTGGGATGAAGAGCACGATCAGGCTGTCGAACTCGCCCGACTCGGCGAGGATCCGCAGCGCCCGCTGGTAGACCTCCGGGCCGGCCTGGTGCGAGACGTCGATCGGATTCTGGAATCGGGAGACCACCTTCAACTCGGCCCGCAGCCGCACCCGGAGTCCCTCGGAGAGATCCGGGACCTCGAGCCCGCCCGTCACGCAGGCATCCGCGCACAGGACGCCCAAGCCACCCGCGTTGGTCAGGATGCCGACCCGCGGGCCGTGGGGGGCCGGCTGGCGCGACAGCAGGTTCGCGATGTCGAGCAGGTCGCCCAGCGACTCGGCGCGAATCACCCCGGACTGCCGGAACAGTGCTTCCAGGGTGCCGTCGGCCTCGCTCAGGAGCGACCCGCTGGTGCTGCTCGCCCGCGCGCCGGCGGCGGTGCGGGCGCTCTTCACCACCAACACCGGCTTGCGCCGGGTCAGGCGGCGCGCCAGGCGCGAGAAGCGCCGCGCGTTGCCGAACGACTCCAGGTAGAGCACGATCACGTCGGTGTGGGGATCGTCCTCCCAGAACTCGAGGAGGTCGTTGGCGGAGATGTCGGCCTTGTTGCCGACCGAGACCAGGTGGGAGAGCCCGAGGCCGATCAGCCGCGTGTGCTCGACCACCGCCAGGGCGAGCGAACCGCTCTGCGAGAGGAAGCCGACCCGCCCCTCCAACGGCGCCCAGGGGGCGGCGGTGGCGTTGAACGTGGGGTCGCCGGTCGTCGAGCCGATGCCGATCGAGTTCGGTCCGACCATGCGGATCCCCGTCTCCCGGCAGACGTCGACCAGCGCCTCCTGTCGCGCGGCCCCCTCGGGGCCGGCATCGGCGAACCCCGCGGTAACCACGACGATCGCCGGCACCCCCTTCTCCGCGCACTGCCGGACCACCTCGATGACGCCCTCGGGCGGCACGGCGACGATCGCCAGGTCGACCGGCCCCGGGGTCTGACGGATGTCGGGGTAGGCCGCGACCGACTGCACGACGGGGTGGGGGCTGATCGGAAACACCGGTCCCGGGAAGCCCGAGGTCAGCAGGTTGTGGAAGATCTCGCCGCCCACCTTCCCGCGCTCGCGGGAGGCGCCGACGACCGCGATCGCGCCCGGCGCGAGGAACCGTTTCAGTGCCGCGACCGCCGCCTGCTGGTCACGCTTCTCGAACCGGTCCAGGTCGGCGCCACGGGAGGTGGGGAACTCGATGCTCACCACACCGTAGCTGGAGCGCCCCCGAATCGGGTAGCCGCTGGCACGGAACACGCCCAGCATCCGGTAGTTCTCGGGGAGCACGTCGGCGGTGAACGTGTCGATGTCGGCCGCCGCCGCATATGCTGCCAGGTGCCCGAGGAGGAGCGTCCCGAGGCCCTGCCCCTGCAGTCCGTCAGCGATCGCCAGCGCCACCTCGGCGCGATGGGGGCCGTCCTCAGCGTAGAAACCGTGGCCGATGATCCGGTGGCCGCGGAGGGCGAGGAGACTGACCCGGGTCGGGAAGTCGACCTGGAGGAAGGTCTCGGTGACCTTGGTGAAGTCCCCGATGGGGCCGAAGAAGCGGAGCAGGCGCGACTGTTCGGAGAGCGAGGAGAGGAAGGACCTCAGGCCCTCGAAGTCGGCCGGGGTCGCGCCCCGCACGTGCACGGTGCTCCCGTCGCGGAGGACGACGTCGGCCTCCGGCGGCGGGGGCACCGGCGGTGGACGCCGGGGCGTGGGCTCGGGCATCGCGGCACTCCCACGATAGCCCGGACCCCTCTCCCACCCCACGCGAAGGGCCCGTTGGTGCACCTCCGGGGCTTACCCCGGACGGGAAGGACCCGTTGGTGCACCTCCGGGCTTATTCCTCACGCGAAGGGCCCGTTGGTGCACCTCGGGGCTGCGGTCAGGCCCAGGCCATCTCGCCGGCCGGCTGCCGCACCGCGACGTTGCACCGGTTCCAGACATTGACCGTCGCGATCGCGAGCAGCAGCGCCGCCAGCCCGCGCTCGTCGTAATGGCGAGCCGCCTCGTCCCAGATCGCGTCGGGCACCGGATCGGGATCGTCGGCGATCCGGGTCACCGACTCCGCCAGCGCCAGCGCCGCCCGCTCCGCGTCCGAGAAGTAGGGTGCTTCATGCCAGGCGGAGACCGCGAACAGCTTCTCCATCGACTCGCCCTTCGCCTCGGCGCTGCGGCGCGCCGAATCCACGCAGAAGCTGCACCCGTTGATCTGGCTCACGCGCAGGTGGATCAGCTCCAGGACCTTTCCCGAGACGCCGCCCTTGTGCGCTGCCGCCCACATCTCCTGGGAGGGCTTCGCCGCATCCGGGATCAGCATCGCCGGGTTCTGCATCCGTGCCGTCATAGCTGTCGACTCTCCTTCTCTGGGGGTTGCGGCCCGCCGGTCACATCGACGGCCGCGCATCCGTCTACCAGGCAGACGGATCAGGCGGCAAGAATGTGACGAGAGGCGGATGACGATGACCGACGAGACCCTGGCCGAGGCGTTCGAAGCTGAGCGGAGATCACTGCTGGGCGTCGCCTACCGGATGCTGGGGTCGATAGCCGAGGCCGAGGATGCGGTGCAGGAGGCCTGGCTCCGGCTGACGCGAACGCCGGCCGGCGAGATCGCGAACCTGGGCGCCTGGCTGCGCACGGTGGTGGGACGCATCTGCCTCGACACCCTCCGGCAGCGGCGCGCCCGCCGCGAGGAGACTCTGGGCGAGCGTCTCCCCGATCCGCTGGTAATCGGGGCCGCCGGCGATCCGGAGCAGGAGGCGCTGGTCGGCGAGGCGGTGGGGCTGGCTCTGCAGTGCGTGCTCGAAGAGCTGGCGCCGGCGGAGCGGGTGGCGTTCGTCCTGCACGACGTCTTCGCGATGCCGTTCGAGGAGATCGCGCCGATCGTGGACCGGACCCCGGCCGCCGCTCGCCAGCTGGCGAGCCGTGGGCGCCGCCGCGTCCGAGAGGCGCCCCACGAGATCGAGACCGACCCGATCCGGCAGCGGGAGGCGGTGGACGCGTTCGTGCGAGCCGTGCGGGACGGCGATGTGGAGGCGGTCGTCGAGGTCCTGGACCCCGAGGTCATCCTCCGGCTCGACCAGGGCGCCCCCACCGGCGCGCGCAAGCTGGCCGGAGCGGGTGCGGTGGGCCGGCAGGCGATCGAGGGCGGCGGTTTCCGTCAGCTCCTGGCGACGGCGCGCCCGGCGGTGGTGAACGGCGGCGCCGGCCTGATCTTCGCGGTCGGGGAGCGCGTGCACGCGATCGTGGGGTTCACCATCGTCAGGGGTCGGATCGTCGAGATCGACGCGCTCGCCGACCCCTCGCGGGTCCCGGCGCTGGTCCGCCGCTGACCCCCACGCCCCCGACCCGCCGTCTGTGCACGGATGGGGCTTTCCGCCCACCTGGAACGCCCATCTGTGGCACAAACGGCCGATCAGTTCTCGAGCGCGCGGACCTCGCCGACGTTGTCCTTGGTGACCAGGCTGGGCCCGGTCTGCACCGTGCCCAGCGGGTGGAGGCCGAGCCGCGCCTGCTGGGCCAGGATCTCGACCGCCAGGTACCCCTGCAGGTAGGGCTGCTGGTTGATCGCGAACGCCGCCTGACCATCCTCGACGGCGGCCAGGATCGCGGGCGAGGTGTCGAACGTGGCAAGTTTGACCTGGCCACTGTGGTGGCTCCCCTGCAGCGCCGCCAGCGCTCCCGCGAACCCGGGCGGACCCAGCGCCATCACGGCGTCGATCGATCCGTCCTCGCCCAGCGCCTTGTCGATCGCCGCCCGCATCTCCGACACGCTGGTTCGATCGACGGTCAGCGTGGTCACCGTCCCGCCGGCCGCCTGCAGCGCCTGGGAGATCCCCTGGCACCTGGTCCGGAGCGACGTCAGCTGGGCATTGTGGATGACACACAGGACGTGGTGGGCGCCGTCCTTGACCAGCTGCTGTCCCGCCAGGCGCCCGGCCTGGAGATCGTCCTGCCCGATGAAGTCGAGCGCATCCAGGCTCTGGTACGAGCTCTCGCCGGCGTTGAACACGAGCATCGGCCGGAACGTCGACACGAAATGCCGCAGAGCGGACTGCGCGGAGAGGTTGGGCACTGTGACCGCCATCGCGTCCGGGTTCTTGGCCAGGGCCTGGTTGATCAGCTTCGTCTGCGACGGCTGCCCGGCGGCGTCGGGCGAGCTGTAGGTGAGGACGACGCCGAAGTCGCGCGCGGCCTGCTGGGCGCCGGCCTCGACCGCGCGCCAGAACGGGTCGTCGGCGAGCCCGTGGGAGAGCACCGTCAGGTACAGCTTCTTGTTGTAGTCGATGGGCACCTCCTGTGCGGCGGCGTACCCGGCCTGGTTGACGGCGGCCTCGCTGCTGATGAAGAGAGGACCGGTGATGATCTCCTGGTAGGGATGCAGGCCGTACCGGATCTGCTGCGCCAGGATCTGCACGGCGTAGTAGCCCTGGAGGTAGGGCTGCTGGTTGATCGCGAAGAGGGCTGCCCCGGTGCTCACCCCGGAGAGGATGTCGGCGGTGGCGTCGAAGCTGGCGACGGGGTGGGGGAACTTGGTCGGCAGCGTCCTCCCGGTCAGCGCCTGCTGTACGGCCGACATAGCCGGGGGGTCCGAGTGCCATCACCGAGTCGATCGTCGGGTTCTGGTCCAGCGCCTGGTCGATGAGGGAGGCGCTGAGCGCCGTGTTGGTCCCGGGAACCGTGATCGACACCACGTTGCCGCCGGCGGCCTGCAGCGCCTGCGCGATCCCCTGGCAGCGGGCCACCAGAGCCGCGTTGTCCTCCTCATGGATCACGCACAGAACGTGGCGGAATCCGTAGGACACCAGTCGCTGCCCGGCCTCGATGCCGGCGGTGGTCGGGTCCTGCCCGATGAAGTCGAGCGCCCCCAGCGACTGCCAGTCGTCGATCCCGTCGTTGAAGGCGACGACCGGCGTGCCCTGGTGGACCGCGTCCTCGATCGCGCCGCGCTCCGCGTCGACGTCTGGAATCGTGAGCGCGATCCCCTGGGCGTGGCCGGCGACCGCCTGCTGGATCAGCGTCGACTCCGAGGGGCTCCCGGGATTTCCCGACGAGCTGTAGTCAAGCTTCACGTGGAAGTCCTTGGCGGCCTGCAGCGCGCCCCGTTGAAGCGTCACCCAGAAGGGGTCGGTTGCCGGCCCGTGGTCCACCATCGCGATGGTGACCGGTCGCGACGCGTTGGCGGTCGATCCGGAGCCGGACGATGCGGGGCCGCTCCCGCACCCGGCCAGAAGCAGCGCCGCGATCGCGAGCAGAGCGAGCCGCGGCGCGATCGTCGCTCGCGCCCGCCCGCTGCTCTGGGACCGGCTCGTTGACCGCGGTATGACTTGGGGCATGGTCCGCTAGAACGTGGAGCTCAGCGGCGGCTGCTGCTGCAACCCCTGCAGCACCATCTGGGCGATCCCCTGATCGCCGGCGTCGTTGGGATGGAGCAGGTCCGCCAGCCCGAACGCCGTGCGGGTTCCGAGAGGACCGTGGTCGGAGGGGATGTCGTAGACCTGCTGAAGCGGTTCGAAGGTTCCCCCGGCGGCCTGGCACTCGCTGCTGATGACCCCGTCGAAATCCGACGGCGTGTTCCCGAGGCTGTTGTAGATCCCGGTTTGGTGCCACTCCCCGAGGCACACCAGGTCCGCCTTCGGGGATGCCTGGCGGGTCGCCGTGATCAGGCTCTGGTACCGCGTCGTGAAGAGGCTGAGCGGCTGGCTCTCGGCGAAGTTGTTGCTGCCCATCTGGACCACGACGATGTTCGCCGCCGGGGCGAGGTCCCAGCCCAGAGCGTCGATCACGGTCGCTCCGGGGATCGCGAGGATCCGAGCCTGCACGTTCTCCCCGCCCTGCTGGAGCGCCGTCACGACATCGGCCGGATAGGCTGCGGATACGGACGACGCGTACCAGCCGGCAGTGACGCTGGCGCCGACGAACTCGATGGTCGCGACCGGGAGCGGCGTCGGGGTCGGGGTCGGCGTGGCAACCGCCGTCGGGATCGGGGTCGAGTGCGGGGTCGGCGTGTGGCCATTCGTCCGGGCCTGGTTCGGGCCGGCGCTGCAGCCGATGAGAAGGATGGCCACCGCCGCCGCCAGGAACAGCAGACCTCCCCGGCGGCCCCGGGCCGTGATCAGATCTGCCGGCGCGACGCTGCGCCGTGCGGTCCGTCTGGGCACCGCGTCGTAAGCGAAATCTGCCGGACCTTCACCCCGTCTTCGAGCCGGTGGGGGCGTCTTCGTCCTCCTTCCCTCAACCCGTCCGGGCGGAACGTCTTGATCATGCGCCTGCCGCCCGGCGCCGGGAGTAGGACAAACGTCCTGACCGGCCGGTAGAGGTCGGGGTCCGAGGACCTCGTCGGTCCGCCCGGTGCATGTCCGCGAGCGGTGGTGGTGGATCAGGTGGCGAGGACGGCCACGGCGTCAGGACCGAGCCGAACGCCGCCGCCGGGTCGGGTGCGAGCATCTCCGTACATGAGCAGGACGTCGCCGCCGCCGGGGACGTCGGTCGCCCCAGTCCCCCAGTTGGCCGCCACCGTGAGGCCACCGTGGGACACCGTCAGCCACCCGTCTCCCTGGAGGGTGCGCACGTCACCTGGCGCCGAGGCGCCGCCCAGGCGCTCGCGGCGCACGGCCAGCAGGGAACGGTAGAACCCCAGCATCTCGCCGTGGTCGCCCGCCGTGCGCTCCGCCCAGCGCAGCCTGGCGGAGACGAAGGTCGATTCCGCCTGCGGGTCGGGAATGTCTTCCGGGCGCCAGCCGAACGCCGCGAACTCCTGCCGGCGCCCCTCGGTCGTGGCCCGTGCGATCTCGGGGTCCTGGTGGTCGCTGAAGAACGGGAAGGGCGTCGACGCCGCCCACTCCTCGCCCATGAAGAGCATCGGGATGAACGGGGAGAGCAGGACCCAGGCCGCCGCCATCCGGGCCCGTCCGGGAGAGACCAGGTGGCAGAGCCGGTCCCCGGCGGCGCGGTTGCCGACCTGGTCGTGGTTCTGGGTGAACGCCACCAACCGCCGTGCGTCCGGGAGGGCGGTGAGGGGAGCCCGTGGCTCGCGCACGTAGCCCGCGCTCAAGGCCCGCACCAGGTGCGAGGTGTCCCCGAAGGCGGCGTAGTAGCCGTCCCGCTCGCCGGTGAGGAGCGAGTGCAGGGCATGGTGCACGTCGTCCGACCACTGCGCCGACATGCCCCAGGCCACCAGGCGCGGGTCGAGGCGATCGGACTCGGCGATCAGCCACCGATCCGGGGACACCTCGCGGTCGACATGCCGGCGCATCTCCGCCAGCACGTGCGTCGGAGAGTCGTCGACGATCGCGTGCACCGCGTCCAGGCGCAGGCCGTCGAGGTGCCAGTCCCGCAGCCACGAGACGGCGTTGTCGATGCAGAAGTCGCGCACCCCCCGGGAGTCCGGGCCGTCGAAGTTCAGGCCGGCGCCCCAGGGGGTGCGATGACGGCTCGAGAAGTAGGGCCCGAAGCGCGGGAGGTAGTTGCCCTCCGGGCCGAGGTGGTTGTAGACGCAGTCGAGGATCGACGGCGAGGCCGCGCCGGTGGGCCGCGTCGACGAGCCGGCGCAGCCCCGCCGAACCGCCGTAGGGAGCATAAGGGGCGTACAGGTCGACGCCGTCGTACCCCCATCCGCGATCCCCGGCAAACGTGGCGACAGGCATCAGCGAGATCGCGGTCACGCCCAGCTCGACCAGCGCGTCCAGGTGCGGGATCGCGCCCTCGCAGGTGCCGCCGTCGCTGAACGTGCCGAGATGAAGCTCGTAGCAGACCATCCGATCCAGCGCCGGAGTCCGCCAGCCCGCGTCGTGCCAGGTGAAGCCGGTCTCCTCCTCCACCGCCGAGGGACCGTTCACGCCCCAGGGCTGGAGCCGCGTGCGGGGATCGGGCAGCGCGTCGTCCCCGTCGACGCAGAAGGCGTAGGCAGTGCCCGGCGGCGCCTCGAGGGGCGATTCCCACCAGCCGTGGGGCTGCGCCACCAGAGGAAGCCGGCGCCCCTCGACGTCGATCTGCGGAGCGAGCGCCTGCGGTGCCCAGACGCGGGGTCTCACCGGCGAAGCAGCCCGACCGGGAAGCGGGCCAGCAGCTCGTCCACCCGCCGCCGGCCGCCGGCCACCCGATCGCCGCTCAGCACGTCGGACCAGGTCCCCTCCGGCAGGTCGACCGTGGTGTCTCCCCAGCCGGCGGCGAGGCGCGTCACCAGCCGGGGTGCGAGGGCCACCACCGCAGTCCCGTTTTCACGCGAAACCGGGCTTATGGGGCCCTCCATAGTCCCGTTTTCACGCGAAACCGGGGATGGGGGGGCGGCGGCCCGCAAGACGGCGATCAGGTGGGAGCGCTTGCCGCCATGGGTGGGCAGCGGCAGGTAGGTGCCGGCGAACACCTCGGGGAGCTCACGCCGCAGCCTGAGCGCGCGCGAGATCAGCAGGAGCTTGGGCAATCCTTCACCCGCCCGCGCCAGGCACCGCTCGGGGCTCAACGCGTCCACCTCCTCCAGCAACCGCTGCCGCGTCTCGAAGTCGACCGGTCCCCGGTTGTCGGGGTCGACCAGCCGCAGGTCCCAGAGCTCGCTTCCCTGGTACGTGTCGGGGACGCCGGGCGCCGTCAGCAGCAACAGGCGGGCGGCGAGCCCGGTGGCCACCGCCGCCGGGGCCAGCGACCCCACGAACTCCTCCACCGCCACCCGGAAGGCCGGGTCGGCGAGGCAGCCGTCGCAGAACGCCAGCAGCGCCCCCTCATACCGTTCGTCCGGCGCCGTCCACGAAGTGTGGCTCTTGGCCTCCCGCGCCGCCTTCAGCATGTAGTCCCGAACCCGCTCGGCGGAGATCGGCCAGGCTCCCACCAGGGTCTGATACAGCAGGTACTCGGCCATCCGGTCCGGTAGGTCCCGGCTCCGATGGGGACGGCCCAGGCGACCCAGCGTCTCCACCAGCCGCGCCCAGCGCTCCGGGATCTCGGTCAGGAGTCCGAGTCGCCAGCGCACGTCCTCACCCCGCTTCGAGTCGTGCGTCATCGCCGTCACCATGCCGCCGGAGCCTGACGCGGATCGCTCTGCCATCCGGCCCAGGAAGGTCTCCGGCGCGAGACCGAACCAGTCCGGGTCGCCGCCGACCTCGCAGAGCGCGGCCAGCCGCAGGTACCGGTACCCGGCGGTGTCCTCGATCCCCTTGGCGCGAACCGGGTCGGCGGTCTGCTGGAACCGGGCCACGAACTCACCGTCGACGCCGTCCGGTCGGTCGAGAAGCAGCACCTGCCCCAGGAACGCGAACAGCTCGGCATCCAGGTCCCCGCGCGCCGCCCGCGCGGCCTCCACCGCCTCGCGAACGAACCCTGCGTCCTGCTCACTCACCAGGCCCCGTTCCGGCTCCACGTAGGTGCGGTAGCAGGGGAAGCGCGCGAGCACCGAGCGCAGCGTATCGGTCACCTCGGCCCGGGTGAAGTCGCGGAAGCGGCGGTTGGCCTCGCAGACCGCCACCAACGCCGCGGCGAGGCGCGCGAGGTCGGCAGCCAGCGCGGTGTCCAGCAGGTCCAGGCGCGCGGCCACCGTGAGCGCGTCCCAGCCGGTGTCGCCGTCGTCGCTCATCGCGAGCCAGAGCCGCGTCAGTGGCCCTTCACCGTCAGGGTCGAGCAGCACCTCCTGAACCAGCGCCCCGGCGTCGTACCCGGTGGTCCCGGCGACCGGCCAGGGGGCAGGAAGGATCTCGGATCGTTCGAGGATCTTCTCCACCCAGATCGGCCGGCCCCCGACGCGCTGCGCGAGCCGTTCCAGGTAGGCGGTCGGGTCGCGGAGCCCGTCCACATGGTCGATCCGCAGCCCGTCGATCAGCCCTCGCTCGGCCCACCGGAGGACCAGCCGGTGACTTTCCTCGAAGACGTCTGGGTCCTCGACCCGGAGCCCGACCAGCGTCTGGATGTCGAAGAAGCGACGGTAGTCGACATCCTGCGCTCCCACCTGCCAGCGGGCCAGGCGGTAGTGCTGCCGGGCGAGGAGCGCATCCTCGCGGTCGGGATCCTCACCGACCCTCGCCAGCTCGCGGTCCACCGCCTCTCCCAGACTGGGGTCCCGGCAGGCGGCCGCAAGTGCCTGCTGAATCGCCTCCTTCTCGGCGTCACGCTGCACCGCCTCCGCGCGCGCCGACGGGTGGAGTTCGGGGAGGCGGGAGCAGCGGGCGGCCAGAGCGGACAGCCGCTCGCTCCCGGTCGCCTGGGCCGCCTGCCGGAGAAGCGTGGTCAGGCTGTCGACGGCGACCGGAAACTCGTTGTCGAAATAGCGCACGACCAGCCGGCCGCCGTCCCGGTGCAGCGTCAGCTCCCCGCGCTCCAGCACGCGTCCGTAGTGGTCTCCGAGCACTGGGGCCAGGATCGTGTTGCGCAGGCGCGGCTCGGGTGGGTCCCAGGCGATGTCGAAGAAGGTTGCGTAGCGCGAGCTGGGTCCGTTCTCGAGCAGGTCCCACCAGAGCCGGTTGTGGCGGCCCGCGATCGCCATGTGGTTGGGGACGATGTCGAGCACCACCCCCATCCGGTACGCGCGGGCGGCGGCACAGAATCGCTCCCAGGCCTCCTCGCCTCCCAGTTCGCGTGAGACCCGGCCGTGATCGACGACGTCGTACCCGTGCGTGGAGCCGGGCGCGGCCTGCAGCACGGGTGAGCAGTACACGTGCGTGACGCCGAGGCGGTCCAGATACGGAATGAGCGCGGCCGCCTGGTCCAGCGTCAGGTCCGGGCCCAGCTGCAGGCGGTAGGTGGAGAGGACCGGCAGCCATGGTTCCGGGGTATCCCGCATCGGGGTACCACCGTAGCGGTGCGGTGTTCGCGGCGTGGCGCCGATGATGCTGGGCATGACTGAGGAAGTGGTCCACCTCGACATCTCTCGCGGGGCGGCGACCATCACGCTCGACTCCCAGCACAACCGCAACGCGCTCTCGCGCCGCCTCCGCGCCGAGCTCACCCGGCATCTGCAGACGGCGATCGCCGACGCCGGCGTGCGTGTGGTCGTGCTGACGCACGCCGGCCCCGCCTTCTGCGCCGGCGCGGATCTGGGTGAGGTCCGGGACGGCGACGGCGCGGCGGAGTCACGGTCGGTTCCTCTCCCCGAGGTCCTGGCCGCGCTGCTCGAGGCGCCGAAACCGGTGGTGGCGCGAGTTGCCGGGCCGGCGCGGGCGGGCGGGATCGGTCTCATCGCCTGCTGCGACCTCGCGATCGCGTCCGAGACCGCCACCTTCGCACTCACCGAGGTCCGCGTCGGCGTGGTCCCCGTCCTGATCTCGGTGCCCCTGCTGCCGCTGCTCGAGCGCCGCGCCGCGCAGCGCATGATGCTGACCGGCGAGACGTTCGACGCCGAGCGAGCGGTGGCGGTGGGCCTGCTGACGCGGGTGGTACCGGGACCTGACCTCGACGCCGAGGTGGACCGGGCGGTCACCGAGCTCTGCGCCGGGGCGCCGGAGGCGGTGGCGGCGACCAAGGAGGTGCTCGCGGCAGTGACCGGCCGCGGGGAGGAGCTGCGCCGGCGCCTGGCCACGGCGAACGCGATCTCGCAGCGCCACTTCGCGTCGGAGGAGGCGGCCGAAGGCATCGCGGCGTTCCGCGAGAAGCGCGTCCCACGCTGGGTCCCGCAGCGCTGAGCTCGAGGAGCGTGACCGGCCGGTTCGGCCGCGCTCCTACAACGGAGTGCGAGGATAGGAAGCCGTGACCGATCAGCCGTGGTGGCACGACATGGTGCTCTATCAGATCTATCCGCGGTCCTTCCAGGACTCCAACGGGGACGGCATCGGCGACCTGCCCGGCATCGTGCAGCGGCTCGACCATCTGCGCCGGCTGGGTGTGGACGCGATCTGGCTGTCTCCCACGTTCCCCTCCCCCAACCACGACTGGGGCTACGACGTGGCCGACTACCGGGGCGTCCACCCGGACCTGGGGACGCTCGCCGACATGGACCGTCTGATCGCGGAGGCGCGCTCGCGGGAGATCTCGGTCCTGCTCGACCTGGTCCCCAACCACACCTCGGACGAGCACCCCTGGTTTCGTGACGCGCTGAGCTCCCGGGCAGCGCTCTACCGCGACTGGTACGTGTGGGCGGACCCCAAGCCCGACGGGTCGCCGCCCAACAACTGGCTCGACGTCACCGGCCTCAGCGCGTGGACCCTGGATACCGCCTCCGGTCAGTATTACCTCCACAACTTCCTGCCCAACCAGCCGGACCTCAACTGGTGGAACGCCGAGGTGCGGGACGAGTTCGACGGAATCCTGCGCTACTGGTACGACCGCGGCGTCGCCGGGTTCCGGATCGACGTCGCGCACGCGCTCATCAAGGACCGGCTGTTGCGCGACGACCCTCTCCCCGCCCCCGGGAGCCTGATGGGTGGGCTGCAGGTCCAGCGCGTGCGGAAGTACTCGATGAACCGACCCGAGGCGGCCGAGGTCCGCGAGCGGTGGCGCCGGCTGTCGGACGCCTACGACCCGCCCCGGGTGCTGGTCGGCGAGACGGTGACCAACGACGTCGAACAGTGGGCCCGGTTCTACGGGCCGGAAGGCCAGGGGCTCAGCCTGTCCTTCGACTTCCCCTTCATGTTCTCGCGCTTCGAGGCGGGGCCGCTCGGCCGTGTCATCGACGAGTCGCTGCTCGCGCTGCCGGCCGGTGCCGCCGGCTGCTGGTTCGCCTCCAACCACGACAACTCCCGGTTCCCGACGCGCTGGGCGGCGGGAGACCAACGGCGAGCGCGGCTGGGACTGCTGCTGCTGCTCACGCTGCCCGGCGTCGTCACGCTCTACTACGGCGACGAGCTGGCGATGCCCGACGTCCCGGTGCCCGGGGACCGCGTCCAGGACGGATTCGTCGTCCCGGGCGGGACCCAGCCGGGCCGCGACCCGGAACGGACGCCGATGCGGTGGGACGCGACCCCCGGCGCCGGCTTCACCGCCGAGGGCGTCGAGCCCTGGCTCCCGCTCGGGGGGAGCACGCCCAACGTGGCCGCCCAGTCGGAGGACCCAGGCTCGCCCCTCCACCTGGTCCGCGACCTCCTCGCGTTCCGGCGCGAACATCCCGAGGTGCGGGCGAGCGGGACACGCGAGGTCCGCGTCGACGAGGCGGCGGGCACGCTCACCATCCACCACGCCGGTGGGACCGTCATCGCCTGCAACTTCAGCGACGCCCCGCGCACGCTGGTCAGCGTGGTGGGCCGGATCGCGATCTCCTCGACCCGGGAACGCGAAGGCGAGGCCGTCGAACACGCGCTCCAGCTCTCCTCCCACGAGGGAGCCGTCGTCGTCGCCCCGTAGTCCGACCCCCAACGGGAGCTCCGGCGGAGTCTTCGCTCCGTAGTCCTGACTGCCCGCACTCGGGGCTGTCCGATGCCTTTGGACCCCTGACTGCGGGCACCCGGGTAAACGGGACGGCGGCGGGGGGTGGGTTACCCCAACCTCTTGAGCCACTCCCAGATCGCGTAGACCGGCACGTAGCCGAGTTTGCGGTTGATCGCCAGCATGGGCTCGTTCTCGGCGTCGTTGCCGGTGCGGATGCTCGTGACGCCGAGCTCGATCGCCTGCCCGACCGACTCGTTCTTGACCGCCTGCGCGATGCCGCGGCCCCGGTAGTCGCGGTCGCTCGCCGTGAAGCCGGTCCACACCTCTCCCCGCTCGACCGGGAAGTCGAGAAAGCTGATGGCGACCAGCCGCTCGCCGTCCCAGGCCGTCCAGAGCCGGTCCGGGCGGGACGACGGTGAGCTCATCTCCGATGTCAGGCGCGCCTCGTCCAGATCCGGCTCGTCCACGGTGTGGGGCATGTCGTTCCGCGTCTGGTTGAGGAGCGGAAGCAGGCGTCCCCGAAGTCTTGCCAGCGGCTCCCGTCCCGCGTGCCGCAGCGTCACCCCCTGGCTCGCCATCCGCGCCCGGGTCTGCTCGCGCAGCCCGAGGAGCCGGTCGCGGCCCGCCACCAGGTCGAGGTCCTGGGTGACGCCGCTCCGGACGTGTCGGTAGCCGGCGGCGGCGTAAGCGTCGTTCAGGTACGTCTCGTCCTCGATCGACCACGTGGAAAGCGCCAGCGGATGGTCCGCACCGGCCAACGCCTCCAGCTTGCCCAGGGCCGCGCGGGCGGCGGCGACCGCCTCCGGCACCAGCGCCAGACGCAGATTGGTGACGCGGGCGGGACCCCAGGCCGCCCCCGCGTGGTGCGAGAAGTTCGCGATCCCGATCGGCGACTCGCCCTCGACCACCAGGTACCGGTGGCTGACCCCCAGGACCGGGTGCTCCAGGTGGTACTTGAGCGTCGGCGGGTCGGACTGCTCGCGCGGGCGTGTGCGGGTCTCGAGATCGGCCAACGCCCGAAATTCCTTGATCGACACCGGCCGGAGCTGCAGCGACACGGCCCGGCATGTTAAGCGCCGCGCATCCCCGTCCGTCACCCTCTAGGCTGCGAACATGCGTTCGAATCTCAGGAGACGATTCATCGCCGGCCCGAGCCCGACCGAGGTCCTGATCACGCCGGGTCACCCGCGCTGGGAAGAGTTCCTGGAGCGGCTGACAGGCCCGCTCGGTCTCGACGTGCGGACCGCCGGCTGGAACTGCGGCGGCGGCGAGGACAAGCGGCACAGCCGCCGCTTTCTGCTCGCCATGGGGCTCTCCCCGGCAGCCGTGGAGACCAACCTGACGTTCTTCGAGCGGCACGGCGGGTACTGCGACTGCGAGGTCTGGATGAACGTCGAGCGAAGCGTCGCTTGCGGGGAGACCGCGGACCCTGACCCGGCGGACGGGGCGGAAGACCTGCTGTTCGACGACGCGGAACGGTGGAGAGATCGACGATGAGCCCGGTCGCGGCCGGCGGTTCAGCTGATCCGCCGCAGCAGCGCGAGCGAACGCGCTTCCAGCGTCACCGTGTCGCCCGAGCGGTACCGGCGCGCTGTGGACGACCCGGTCTCGAAGACCCGTCCCCAGACCTTGCCGAAGTCCTTGGTCGGCAGGTGGAAGTCGAGCGCCTCGTGGAACGCGTTGCACATCAGGTAGAAGGTGTCGTCCCGCTCACGCCGTCCGTACGCGTCGGTGGCCGCGATCTCGTCGCCGTTCAGGTAGACCGCGAGCGAAAGCGTCTGGCCGTTCTTCCAGTCGTCCTCGGTCATGGTTCCGGCGTCCGGCCGGAGCCACACGATGTCCCCGATGTCTCGGCCACGAATCGGCCGGCCCTGGAACCACCGCCGGCGCCGGAAGATGGGGTGCTCGCGGCGCATCTGCAGCAGCATCTTGCTGAACCGCAGCAGGTCTTCGTCCCGGTGCTCCCAGTCCAGCCAGGAGATGCCGTTGTCCTGGCAGTAGGCGTTGTTGTTTCCCTGCTGAGTCCGGCCCATCTCGTCGCCGGCGAGGAGCATCGGGACGCCCTGGGAGAGCAGGAGCGTGGAGAGCAGGTTGCGCTCCTGCCGGCCGCGCAGCTTTTGGATCTCGGCGTCGTCCGTGGCGCCCTCCGCCCCGCAGTTCCAGGACCGGTTGTCGTCCGTCCCGTCGCGGTTGCCCTCGCCGTTCGCCTCGTTGTGCTTCTCGTTGTAGGAGACGAGGTCGCGCAGCGTGAAGCCGTCGTGGGCGGTGATGAAGTTGACCGAGGCGTAGGGCCGGCGGCCGCTCCACTCGTAGAGGTCGGACGAGCCGGTGAAGCGGTAGGCGAAGTCAGACATGGTCGCCGGCTCCCCACGCCAGTAATCGCGCACGGTGTCGCGAAACCGCCCGTTCCATTCCGACCACAGCACCGGGAAGTTGCCGACCTGGTACCCGCCCTCCCCGACGTCCCAGGGCTCGGCGATCAGCTTCACCTGCGAGAGCAGTGGGTCTTGCTGGATGAGGTCGAAGAACGACGAGAGGCGGTCGACGTCGTGCAGCTCACGGGCCAGCGTGGCCGCGAGGTCGAACCGGAACCCGTCGACATGCATCTCGCTGGCCCAGTACCGGAGGCTGTCCATGATCAGCTGCAGCACGTGCGGGTGGCGCATGTTGAGGCTGTTGCCGGTGCCCGTGTAGTCGACGTAGTAACGCGGCTGGTCCGGAGAAAGCCGGTAGTAGGCCCCGTTGTCGATGCCGCGGAAGGCCAGCGTGGGGCCCATCTGGTTGCCCTCGGCGGTGTGGTTGTAGACCACGTCGAGGATCACCTCGATGCCCGCTCGGTGCAGCGTCCGCACCATCTCCTTGAACTCGTTGACCTGCTGGCCGAGCTGTCCGGTGGAGCTGTACTCGTTGTGGGGCGCGTAGTAGCCGATCGAGTTGTAGCCCCAGTAGTTGCGGAGGTGCGCGTCGACCAGTCGCTGGTCGTGGATGAACTGGTGGACCGGCATCAGCTCCACGGCGGTGATGCCGAGCTCCTGGTAGTGGTCCATCACCGCCGGGTGGCAGAGCCCGAGGTACGTCCCGCGGGTCGACTCGGGGACCCCCGGGTGCAGCTTCGTGAACCCCTTGGCGTGCGTCTCGTAGATCACCGTCTGGTGCCACGGCGTCCCGGGACGGTGGTCGCCGTTCCAGTTGAACCAGGGGTTGATCACCACGCACTTGGGCATGTAGGGAGCCGAGTCGCGGTCGTCCCGGGCCAGGTCCTCACCGCCGGCCGGGTACCCGTACACGGCCGGGTCCCAGCGCACCTGGCCTTCGAACGCCTTGGCGTAGGGGTCGAGGAGGAGCTTCTGGGGGTTGCACCGGAGGCCGCGGCCGGGGTCGTAGGGACCGTAGACCCGAAAGCCGTAGCGCTGGCCGGGATAGATGTTGGGCACGTACCCATGCCAGCAGAGCGCGGTCTGCTCTGGGAGCTCGACCCTCGTCTCCACCCCGTGGCCGTCGAACAGGCACAGCTCGACCCGTTCGGCGACGTCGCTGAAGACCGAGAAGTTGGTACCCGTGCCCTCGAAGCTGGCTCCCAGCGGGTACGGATGGCCAGGCCAGATGTCCACGAGTGGGAAAGGGTAACTCCCGGCATCACACGTCGTGGTGAGGGGTGCCGGTGGACGTGGAATCACGCCCAAGAATGCGGGTCCCGCGCGTTGGCAGGGGCGGTCCAGGGCGCATATCGTGAGACGGGATGAATGCGGCTGCGGCCATCGACCTCGCCCGCTGGCAGTTCGGAGCCACGACCGTCATTCATTTCCTCTACGTTCCGCTCTCGATCGGGCTGGCGCCGCTGGTCGCGATCCTGGAGACGATGCACTATCGCACCGCCGATATCGGCTATCGACGCCTCGCCGCGTTCTTCGCCACCATCTTCCTGATCAACTTCGCGCTCGGCACCGCGACCGGCCTGGTCCAGGAGTTCCAGTTCGGGATGAACTGGTCCGACTTCTCCCGGTTCGTCGGCGACGTGTTCGGCGTGCCGCTGGCACTCGAGGGGCTGCTCGCGTTCTTCCTCGAGTCCACCTTCCTGGGTATCTACATGTTCGGGCGGAACCGCCTGCCCCCCTGGGCCCACCTGACCTCGGCCTGGCTCCTGGTGGTGGGATCGGTCCTCTCGGCCTGCATGATCATGGCCGCCAACTCCTGGATGCAGAACCCGGTGGGGTACACCATCAACCCGCACACGCACACGGCCCAGATGACCAACTTCTGGGCTGTCCTCACCAACCCGGTCTTCATCGTTTCCCTCCCCCACGTGGTGCTCGCCAGCTTCCTCACCGGCGGGCTCTTCATGCTCGGCGTGAGCGCGATTCAGCTCCTCCGCGGCAAGGAGGTCGAGCTCTTCCGACGCACCGCGCGCTTCGCGGTGGTCTGGATCCTGGTCACCTCCTTCCTGACCATGGTGGTCGGTGACCGCCTCGGCGACGTGGTGACCCAGACCCAGCCGATGAAGACCGCCGCGGCGGAGGCGCTCTACCACACCTCCTCGCCGGCCTCGTTCTCCCTGTTCGCGATCGGCACGCCGGGTGGCGGCAGGTTGGTGTTCGACATCACCGTCCCCTACATCCTCAGCGTGCTCGCCACGCATTCCGCCACCGGCGAGGTGCAGGGGATCGACGACCTGCAGCAGCAGTACGTGAAGGAGTTCGGCCCCGGGAACTACGTGCCGTTCGTCCCGATGATGTACTGGGGGTTCCGGCTCATGGTCGGCATGGGCATCCTCGGCTTTCTGGTCGGCCTGCTCGGGCTGGTGCTCATGTACGGCGGGCTGATCGACCGCTGGCGGATCTTCTGGTGGATCTCGATCGTCGCCATGCTGGTGCCCTACGTCGGGGTCACGTTCGGCTGGATCTACACGGAGATGGGGCGGCAGCCATGGACCGTCTTCGGCCTCCTCAAGACCGCGCAGTCGATCACGCCCTCGAACGGCGCCGTCTCGGTCGTGATCTCGCTCACCGGTTTCATGGTGCTGTACCTCCTGATCGGGATCGCCGGCCTCTTCCTTCTCTGGCGCGCCATCCGGAGCGGACCGCCGACCGAGGAGCAGCTCGCCGAAGAGGGCGAAGGCGAGCTGGACATCGCGTATTGAGGGAGCGCCCATGTCCCAGCAGTTCCTGACCGATCTCTGGTTCGGCATCGTCGCCTTGTTCTGGGCCGGCTACCTCTTCCTGGAGGGGTTCGACTTCGGCGTCGCGATGCTGCTCCCGGTGCTCGGGCGGAATCCACAGGCGCGGGGTGCCATGATCGGCTCCATCTCGCCGGTGTGGGACGGCAACGAGGTCTGGCTCGTGGTCGCGGTCGGCGCGACGTTCGCGGCGCTCCCCGCCTGGTACGCGACCCTGCTCAGCGCCGGGTATGCCTTCTTCTTCATCGTGCTGCTCGCGCTGATCCTCCGCGTGGTGTCGTTCGAGTTCCACGCCCGGGGCTCGGCCGCGTGGCGGCGGTGGTGGGAGCGGGCGCTGACGCTCTGCAGCGTGGTGGCGCCGCTCGTCTGGGGGCTGATCCTGACGGTCCAGCTGAGCGGCCTCCCCATCAACGCGCAGGGCACGTTCGTCGGTCACCCGTGGGACCTGCTGGGAGCGCTGCCCATCCTCGGCGCGCTCACGCTCGCCGCCCTCTGCGTGCTCCACGGCGCGACCTACCTGGCCCTGCGCGTCACCGAACCGCTGGCCTCGCAGGCACGCCGGGTGGCGACGCTGGCCTGGGTTCCGGCGATCGTCCTGGCGGTCGTCCTGTTCGTGAGCCTCCTGGCCACCTCGACCGAGGCGCGGTCACACGGCGCCATCTCCTACGCCGTCCCCGCGGTGGCGGTCCTGGCGCTGGTCGCCGCCCTTCTCCTCCATCTGGCACGACGCGAGGTGCTTGCCTTCGTCGCCACCGGGATCGCCATGGTGGGGTTCGTCGCCACGATCTTCGTGGGCCTCTTCCCCGACGTGATCGTGTCCTCGCTCTCTCCCGCGGACAACCTGAGCGCGCTCGGCGCGGCGTCGGGCCATTACACGCTGACCCTGATGACGATCGTGGCCGTGATCTTCGCGCCCGTCGTCCTGGCCTACCAGGCGTGGACCTACTGGGTTTTCCGCAAGCGTCTGTCCAGCCGGCCGATCTCCAGCCGGCCGCCGGTCGCCCAGAAGACCTGAGCGCGCGGGTGGGGCCGGTCGACCGGCGACTCTGGGCACTCGGCCGCGAGACACGTGCGGCGCTTGTTCTCGCCGTGCTCGCCGGCGGGGTGGGAGCGGCCCTGGTGGTGCTTCAGTCCTGGCTCATCGCAGGGGTGGTCGCGGGGGCGTTCCTGAACGGCCTCACCGTGGCCGCCGCCGCCGCACCGGTCCTGCTGCTCTGCGGGGTGGGGGTCGCGCGGGGGCTCCTCGCCTGGACCACCCCGGTGCTCGGTCAGGCCGCGGCCGCCCGGGTCCGGTCGCGCCTGCGGACCCGCCTCTCGGATCACCTGCTCCGGCTGCCACCGAGCCGGCTGGCCGGGCAGCGAACCGGGTCCGTCGCGCAGGCGGCCACCGCCGGCGTGGACGCCCTCGACGGCTACTTCGCCCGGTATCTTCCCCAGCTCGGCCTCGCCGTCGTGGTCCCGGTGGTCTCGGTGGCGGCGATCCTCCGCGTCGACCTCCTCTCGGGGCTGATCGTGATCGTCTGCCTCCCGCTGCTTCCCTTCTTCCTCTACCTGGTGGGCGCGGCCGCCGGGGCGCGGGCGCGGCGGCGACAGCGTGTCCTCGACGAGCTCGGCGGCCACTTCCTCGACGTGCTGCGTGGGTTGCCCACGCTCCGCTGCTTCAACCGGGGAGAGGCACAGGCGGCCCAGGTGGCCGCGATCGCCGAGCGGTATCGCCAGACCACCATGTCGACGCTCCGTCTGGCCTTCCTTTCCTCCCTGGTCCTGGAGCTGGCCGCGATGCTCTCCACGGCTCTGGTCGCCGTCGAGATCGGGCTTCGGGTCGACGCCGGGCTGCTGCCGCTCCGGGATGCGTTCTTCGTTCTGATGCTGGTCCCCGAGGTCTTTCTGCCCCTTCGTCAAGCCGGCCTCCAGTTCCACTCGGCAACCGATGCGCGGGCCGCCACCGATCAGGTCTTCGCTCTGCTGGCGCTGGACGCGGGGCCCAACGGACAGGTCGCCCTGACAACCGATGAGCCGCCCACCCTGCGGCTGGAGCAGGTCACGGTCCGCCATCCCGACCGCACCACGCCGGCCCTGGACGGCGCCTGTCTCGAGGTCCGGCCCGGCGAACGGGTGGCGCTCTACGGACCCAGCGGCGGCGGCAAGACGACGGTGCTGCAGGTGCTCCTGGGGCTGGAACCGCCCACGTCCGGCCGGGTCACGGTGGGCGGCGTCGACCTGCGCGAGGCCGACCTGATGAGCTGGAGGCGGCGGGTCGCCTGGCTTCCTCAGGAGGCACGCCTGACGCACGGAACGATCGCCGACAACGTGCGCTGGGGCGAGCCCTCCGCCGGCGACGAGGAGATCGGCCGGGCCCTGTGCCAGGCCGGCCTTCCGCCCGAATCGCTGCGACAAGGGCTGGCGACGCCGGTCGGCGAGGGCGGGCGCGAGCTGTCGGCCGGTCAGCGGCGCCGGGTCGCACTGGCCCGGGCGCTGGTCCGCCGTGCACCCGTGCTGCTGCTCGACGAACCGGGGGCGAACCTGGACGTGGAGCTGCAGGAAGAGGTGGGAAGGCTGCTCGACGGCCTTCCACGCGACATCACGGTCGTCTACTGCGTGCACCAGCCCGGCCTGCTGCGGCACGCCGACCGGGTGGTGGCGGTGGAGGGCGGGAGCCTCCGGTGACGCAGAGCGTGATCCCGAGCCGCCTGCCTGCCAGAGCTCAGCCTGGCGAGAACACCCAGGGCAGCGCCCGCGCCGCCTCGCCCTCGCTGCGTGGGCTGGGCCCGCGCACCGCGCTTTCACTCGGGCTCGGCATGCTCACCGCGGTCGCCGGGGTCGGGGTGCTGTCGACCTCGGGGTACCTCCTTTCGCTGGCCGCCGAGCGGCCCCCGGTCCTGAAGCTCATGGTCGCGGTGTTCGGGGTGCAGGTGTTCTCGTTCACCCGGGCGGCCAGCCGGTACGGGGAGCGGCTCACCACCCACGACGTGGCGCTCCGTGCTCTGGCCCGGGTCCGCGCCTGGTTCGTCGCCTGCCTGGAGCCGCTGGCCCCGAGCGGTTTGTCCGCCTTTCGCGAAGGGGATTTGCTGCAGCGCCTGGCCGGCGACGTGGACGAGCTGCAGGACGTCCTGCCCCGGGTGGTCGCGCCGGCGGTGACCGCGGCCGGCACCGGCCTGGCGATGCTGGTTCTGGCCGGCCTCCTGGACTGGCGCTCGGGGCTGGTCCTGGCAGCGGGATTTCTCGCCGCCGGAGCCGGCGTTCCACTGATCGCGGCGCGGGCCGCGGGCGGGCTCGACGAGCGGCGCGCGCTGCTCCGGGGCCGGCTGGCGACCCAGCTGGTGGAGCTGCGCGCGATGGCTCCCGAGATCGCCGCCTTCGGACGCGAGAGGGCGGTGGGCGACGAGCTGCACACCACCGAAGCGGCTCTCTATCGGGCCGAGCAGCGCGTGGCGCTGGTCGCCGGGCTGGGCGACGGCCTCTCGCTCGCGCTGTCGGTCGTCACCATGGCGCTGACCGCGCTGGTCGCGGTGGCCGCCGTGCGTGACGGTCGACTCGCCGGCGTCGCGGTCGCCTCGCTGGTGCTGGCGATCCCGGCCGCGTTCGAACCCATCCAGGCCCTGCCCACGGCGGTCGAACGGTGGGGTGGAGTGCGGACCGGGTGGAGGCGGGTGGCCGGGGCCGCGCGGACCGCTGTACCGGTAGCGGACCCCGCCCGTCCGGTCCCGGCGCCGGCGTCAGGCTCGCTCACCACCGAGGACGTGTGGACCGGGTACGTCGCCGACCGCCAGGTGCTTCGCGGGGTCGATCTCGAGGTGGCGCCTGGAAGCCGGGTTGCGATCGTGGGGCCGTCAGGGGCCGGCAAGACGACGCTGGCGTCCGCGCTGGTCCGGTTCCTCGTGGTGTCCCGGGGTGCTGCCCGTTTGGGTGGCATCGAGACCGATCGGCTGTCCCAGCACGACCTGCGAACCCGAGTCTGCCTGGTGGACCAGGAAGCCCACCTCTTCGCCGGATCGATCCGGGCCAACCTGCTGCTGGCGCGGCCGGAGGCGAGCGAGGAGGACGTGGTGGCGGCCCTCCGCAGGGCGTCGCTCTGGGACTGGGTGCAAGGTCTGCCCGCGGGCCTCGACACCGCGGTCGGCGAGCTGGGGTCCCGGATCTCCGGCGGCCAGCGCCGCCGCCTGGCCCTCGCCCGCGGCTACCTGGCGGCGCCCCCGATTTTGGTGCTCGACGAGCCGGGCGCCCACCTGGACGAGCCGACCGCGGACGCCATCACGCGCCACCTGCTCGGCCCCGACGGGCCGCCGACGCTGCTGCTGATCACGCACCGGCTGGCAGGTCTCGAAGAGGCGGACCGGGTGCTGGTGCTGGAGGGGGGGCGCGTCGTCGAGGGCGGCGCTCCCTCCGAGCTGCTCGCCGGACCGAGCCGCCTGCGGGCGCTGCGCGCGGTGGAACGGTGGCCGTCGGGCGACCGCCGGCCCACTCGAGGCCCGACCTAGAGGCCCGGCCCCGACGGACGTCGCTGAACGTGGGCCGGGCGGGCGCGCAGGATGGGTTGGATGCCGAGTGGTTTTGTTCGCTGGTACCGGGGCCTCATGCTGGAGTACGACGCGGCTCTCCAGGTGGAGCGGTTCGCGCGGGCCGGCTACACCTTCGACGGGCCCGCCATCCCGTCCATCGCCGAGCGCCTGGTCGCCTCGGACGACGTGAGCGAGGTTCTGCGGACACCCTCGGGTGGCGAGGTCCCGGTGCGGTTCCAGCGGCTGCGCCCCACCGTGCTGCTGCAGCTCTACCTCCTCGACGTCTCCTACGAAGAGCGCGACCAGGTTGAGGCGCTGGTCTGGGACAGCCTGCGCCACGAGCTGTCGAACACGCTCGGCCTGATCGTCGACCAGGTTGCCCATGCTCGCAAGGTGGACTGGGACCTGCTCGTGCTGGAGGGCACCGGTGAGATGAAGCGGCTCCCCGAGGTCCTGCTGCTGCGCGAACCGGCGGATCGCGAGGAGCAGACGCCCTTCCATCGCTTCGCCCTCTTCGAGCACCGCGTCCGGTAACCGGAGACCCGGGCCGTTTACCGAACGGCGTCTTTGGGCGTTTTGGCGTCCGTCTGTGCACAAACGTCCCGATCCGGCCGAACGGACGATATTGGTTGGGTCCCGGCGAACGAGCAGCGGAGGAGGAAGGGCCTTGGTGACGTCGACGCAGAGAGATCCGGAGCACTACCAGGTCCGGGTCACGCGGCCGCCCGATTTCGACGACTACTGGTCCGAGCTCCTGTCGAGCGTTGCGAGTGTCCCGCTCGACCCCTCGCTCGACTACGACGAGCTCCGCTCCACGCCGGAGGTGGAGGTCTACGACATCCACTACACGAGCCTGGACGGGGTCCGCATCTCCGGCTGGTACTGCCGCCCTCGCGAGAGCGCCGGCCCGCCCCCGCCCTATCCGGGTCTCCTGGTCGTCCCCGGGTACATCTCCGATCCGGTGATTCCGAAGAGCTGGGCCCGGCGCGGGTACGCCGTGCTTGCCGTCGCTCCGCGGGGGAAGGTCCGCTCCCGGAGCCTGGTCGACGCCAGGTATCCGGGCCTCCTGATCGAGAACAGCGTCGACCGCAACACGTACGGGTACCGGGCCTTCTTCATCGACGCCTGCCGTGCCGTCGACTTCATGCTCAGCCGGCCCGAGGTGGATCGCCGGCGGCTGGGCGTGCACGGATCGAGCCAGGGTGGTGCGCTCACCTGCGTGCTGGCCGCCCTCCGCCGGGACGTCATCGCGTGCGGCGCCGCCGGTGCTCCCTATCTCTGCGCGTACCTCGACGCCGCGGCGCTCACCCGGTCGTACCCGTATCACGAGATCACCGAGCACCTGCGGCTCTATCCCGACCAAAGGCCGGCGATGGAGGCCGCGTTCGCCTACTTCGACGTGATCAACTTCGCGCCCCTGATCGAGGCGCCGATGCTGGTTTACATCGGTCTGGCGGACGACGTCTGCCCGCCCGAGACGGGCTACGCGCTGGTCCGTGCCATGCACTGTCCGACACAGCTGATCGCGACCCCCCGCTGCGCGCACGACGCGGGGGCGCACTGGGTGGGGAGAGAGGTCGACCGATTCCTGGCCCTGCACCTGGCCCCCGGCGCCGACCAGCGCAGCGAGGTGCCGGCATGACGTCGCCGGGGCCGATCGGCGCGCGGCCAGAGGGGTTCGACGGGTACTGGGAAGCGGTCGACGACGAGCTGCGCCTGATCCCGGCGCAGCCGGTGCTGGAGCCGCTGCCGGAGCGGTCGAGCGACGACTACCGGGCTTTCGCGGTGCGCCTCACCGGGATCGGGCCCTACCGGCTCTTCGGCTATCTGACGCTGCCGGCCGGAACGGGTCCGTTCCCCGCGCTCTTCGAGGTTCCCCGATACGGGAGCGTCAATCACGTCCCCGACCACAACGACCGACTGCGGTACGTGGTGCTCACGCTGATGCACCGCGGCCAGCGACTGGCCGACAGTCCCTTCGTGGCACCCTATCCCGGCCTGCTCACGCTCGGGATCGAGGATCCCGGGACCTATATCTACCGTTCGATCGTCGCCGACTGCCTGCGAGGAGCCGAGTTCCTGCTCGCCCGGCCCGAGGTCGACCCTGGACGCGTCGCGGTCGCCGGCGACGACCTGGCGCTCCTCACCGCGGCCCGCCGGCCGGGCTTCTCCACCGTGGCCTACGCCGGGCCGCTCCTGTACCGCGCGCTGGAGGCGGCCGGGCTGTCCGGTGAGTACCCGATCGAAGAGCTCAACGACTACCTTCGCCTCAACCCCGCTGCGCGGCCCTCGGTCGCCCGCTCGCTGGCGCTGGTGGATCCGGTGCATCACGCGGCCGCCGTGCGGGCGCACACGATCGTCAGCGTCGGCGACGAGGGAACCGCGAGCGGCTCCTCGTTCCTGGCCCCGCTGCTGGACGGACTGGGCGGGCCGGTCACGCGCTACCAGCTCACCTTCGAGGGGGGCACCGACCACGATCGCCTCGACGCCCTCCTGGCGGAACGGCAGGGGGTGCCGGCGATGTCGCAGTTCCTGAGGCAGCCGGCGTGACGGCCGTCGACGGCGACCGGTACCGGGATCTCGGGGTCCGTCCCGTGGTCAACGCGGCGGCCACGCTGACCCGGCTCGGGGGATCGCTCATGCCTCCCCCCGTCCTCGACGCGATGGTGGCTGCGGGGCAGCAGTTCGTGGACCTCCCCGACCTGCAGCGGCGCGCCGGCGAGCGCCTGGCGTCGCTGACGCGCAACGAAGCCGCCTACGTCTCTTCGGGCGCCGCCGGCGGGATCATGCTGGCGGTCGCGGCCTGCATCGCCGGCACCGACCCCGAGCGCATCGCCGCCTTTCCGGACCTCGCGGGATTGCCGCGGAACGAGGTGGTGATCCAGCGATCCCAGCGCAACGGCTATGACTACGCCGCCCGGCAGACCGGGGCTCGCATCGTGGAGATCGAGGGCACCACCCCCGCACTGGAGGCAGCGATCTCGGAACGCACCGCCTGCGTGCTCTTCTTCGCGGGCGCCCACTTCGCGGCGGACGCTTTGCCCGTGGATCAGGTGATCGAGGTCGCGCACCGGCGCGGCGTCCCGGTCATCGTCGACGCGGCGGCGCAGATTCCGCCCGTCTCCACCCTCTGGCACTTCACGGCCGAGCTGGGCGCGGACGCCGCCATCCTGAGCGGTGGCAAGGGTTTGTGCGGACCGCAGTCGAGCGGGCTGGTCGTCGGGCGCTCAGAGATCATCGAGGGCTGCCGCGCCAACGGGAACCCGAACCACGCGATCGGCCGGCCACTCAAGGTCGGCAAGGAGGAGATCGTCGGCCTGCTGGCGGCGGTGGAGTGGGCGCTGGAGCAGGACGAGGCGCGGGTGCTGGCCGGCTACGAGGAGACCGTCAAAGGCTGGGTGGAGGGCCTCGACGGGCTGCCCGGCGTGAGCGTCGAGCGCCGGTTCCCGAGCGAGGCCGGCCAGCCGCACGGGCGGGCGATCGTCCACCTCACGCCGCCCTGCCCCCTGAGCCGCGACCAGCTCGTCGACGCCCTCTGGGAAGGGGATCCGCGCATCGCGGTGGGCGTCCTGGGGGCGGACGCGATCGCGCTCAACCCGCAGACGCTGCGGCCGGGGCAGGACGCGCTGGTGCTGGCGGCCCTGCGGCGAATGCTGCAGGCCTGAAGCGAGCCGCAGGCCGCGTCGACGTCCCGCGAGACCGCTCGCCCTGCGCACAGGAGGAATGATCATGGGTGCCATCGAGTCGAAGCTGCAGGCGCTCGGCATCGAGCTGCCGACCAAGCTCGAGAGAGGGAAAGGGCTGGTCCCCGCCGTCCAGCACGGCGACCTGCTGTTCGTCTCCGGCCACGGCCCGAGCGCCAACGACGGGACGCTGCTGTACCGCGGCCGGGTGGGCGCCGAGGTGAGTCCGGAAGAGGCTTACCAGGCGGCTCGGGCGACCGGGATCCAGCTGTTGCGGAGCATCCGCGACCACCTCGGCGACCTGGATCGGGTGGAGCGCATCGTCAAAGCGCTCGGCTTCGTGAACAGCGCCCCCGATTTCCACGATCAGCCGGCGGTCATGCACGGGTTCAGCGATCTCATGGTCGAGGTGTTCGGCGCTCAGCGGGGCCAGCACGCCCGGAGCGCGATCGGCACCTCCAACCTGCCCAACAACCAGCCGGTCGAGATCGAGCTGATCGTGGCGATCCGCGGCTGAGGGGCCTCACCCACCCCGGGCGCATCGCCAGCCGGGGTGGGGGTGAGGCGCTACCGGATCCGATCGACGTCGCCGGCCTCGATCGCGGCCGCCCGCTGCTGGATCTCACGCAGCCGGGCGAGGTCGAACTTGGGCTCCCGGTCGAACGTGTAGAGCCCGTTGTGCTCCTGGTAGACGTCGGTGAGCTGCGTGTAGCAGTACCCGAACATCGCGGGGTTGTCGAGCAGGGCATCGCACAGGCCCCGGAAGCGCTCGTAGAACTCCGCCACCGTGGTCGGGCCCTCGCCGTAGCCCCAGGAGCTGTCACCCTCGGTGTCGGCCGGGCTCCAGCGGATCCCACCGAACTCGCTGACGAAGAACGGCTGGCCGCGGTAAGGCACCGAGATCGGTCGTCCGGCGAAGCGATTGGCGAACGGCTCGCCGTGCTGGAGTCCCGCGTGGTGGGCCCGGAACCGTTCCGGATCCTGCTCGTAGTCGTGGCAGTCCCAGACGTCGGATTCGGGGACGCGGTGCGAGTAGCCGGAGGCGTCCAGGACCGGGCGGGTGCGGTCGGCGGCCTTGGCGGCCAGAAACATCCCGCGAGTCACGTCGTCGAGGTCGGTGATGTGGTCGTGGAGCGGCTGAGCGGTTTCGTTCAGCGGGCACCAGCCGACGATCGCCGGGTGTGAGAAGTCGCGCTCCACGGCCTCCAGCCACTGCGTGATCCACGCCGCGGCCGGCCGCTGCCGTGAGTCGTCGGGCCCGTACCCGGAACAGCCCCAGTCCCCGAACTCACCCCAGCAGAGATAGCCGAGACGGTCGGCCCAGTAGAGAAAGCGCTCTTCGAACACCTTCTGATGCAGGCGCGCCCCGTTGAACCCGGCCGCCTGCGCCAGCTCGATGTCCGCCCGCAGCGCCGCGTCCGAGGGGGCGGTGAGAATGCCGTCCGGGTAGTAGCCCTGATCGAGCACCAGGCGCTGGAAGCGTGGCCTGCCGTTGAGCTCGATCGCCCGTCCCCGTGCGGTCACCGAGCGCAGGCCCGCGTACGAGCGAGCGCCGTCGACCACCTGACCCGTCGCGTCCAGCAGCTCCAGCTCGACGTCGTAGAGGTGCGGGTCCTCAGGCGACCAGAGCCGGCGCCGGTTCTCCGGCAGCGGCAGGTCGACGAGGGCGGTGAACCCGGAACCGGCCGCCGCCTCGCCGCGGACCACGGCACCCTCGGCGTCGGAGACGGTGGCTCGCACCCGGTAATCGCCGGCCTGGCCGCCAAGGCGCTGCTCGAGCCTCAGCATCCCCGCCGGCACGTCGGGGACGAACCGCGGGCGCTCGAGCCACGTCCCCGGCAGCGACTCCAACCAGACGGTCTGCCAGATGCCGGTGGTCCGCGGGTAGAAGACGCTCCACGGCTCAAGGCGTTGCGACTGCTTGCCCCGGGGCTGCGGCGGCCGGTGGTCGTCGCGGGCCCGGACCACCAGCACGTGCTCGGAGCCGGGTGCGAGCGGGCCCAGGTCGCAGGAGAAGGGGGTCGCGCCGCCCCGATGCCGCACCACCTCCTCGCCGTCGCACCACACGGTCGCGTCGTAGTCGACAGCCTGGAAGCGCAGCGTCACGCCAGAGCCGGGCCATGCCGCCGGCACCGTGAACGAGCGCCGGTACCAGACCGCCAGGAGGAAGTCCCGGTCTCCGATCCCGGAGAGCTCCGACTCGGGGGCGAAGGGGACCCGGATCCGGCCTGCCAGCGACCGCCCGAGGAGGCCGCGCTCGAGGCCCGAGTCGCCCTGGTCGATCTCGAACTCCCACTCGCCGTTGAGGTTGAGCCATCGATCGCGCATCAGCTGCGGACGCGGATGCTCGGGACGGGGTAGGGCCTCGGTCGGATCCATCACGACCAAGCCTGGCACGAAGTGGCAATCCCCCGGGGACCTTTGCCTACCGCAGCACGTCTCACTCGCCGGCTTGCGGTGGGTTCGTAGACAAACGTCGTCCCTGGGGTGGAATCCGCGCCAGCCGCAGGACGAGGCTCACCAGCATGGCCGGGCGGTCGAGGGGCCCCAGGCGCAGGTAGTCGGTCCGCACCGGCTTGTCCAGGGTGGCGACGCCGTGCAACCCGGCCCACAGGATCCACGCGTCCAGATGCGGGTCGGTGCTCTCGCTGTCACCCGCCTCCACGCACCTGCGAATCGCCCCTTCGACCAGGGCGAACGACTCGAAGGCGTTCGGGGAGTAGCCGGTGGCGCTGAACATGAGCCCGTAGCGCGCCCGGTGCTTCCACCCGAACTCGACGTACGCCCGGCCCGCGGCGACAAGGGCGCGAGCCGGCTCGGCCTCGCTCGCGATCGCGGCGGCGACGACGGCGCGCAGCTCGTCGAAGCTGCGGGCGAGCGCGGCCTCCACGAGGCGAGGAAGGTCGGAGAAGTGCGCGTAGATCGACGGGGCGCTGATGCCCGCGCGTCGGGCGATGCCGCGCAGCGTCAAGGCGCCCGGATCGTTCGTCTCGTCGAGCAGCGCGATGGCGGCCTCGATGACCTCGTCGCGGAGGCGGTCGCCTTCACCACGAGGGTTGCGGGTGCGGGCCGGCATGCTCATCGCTTCCTCAACTTTACGCTCGTGAGTTTACGTGCTATAGTCATACGGTCGTAAGTTTACGATCGTTTAGAGTCTGAGCAGGAGGTCATCGATGACGGCAGTGGTTCGCGATCCGCTCTTCGAGGCGCAGCTCATGCGCGCGATCGGCTATGCCCCGTACGGAGCCGCCGACGCCGGCGAATGCCTGGCGACGGTGGGTCGCATCCCCGGAACCGGGTTGGAGGCCTGGTATCGGGAGTGGTCCGCCACCGCCGCCGCGGTGCAAGGGCAAGCGGAGGCGAGCCTGGCGGCCGGCCACCGGGAGAGTGCCCGCAGCAGCTTCTTCCGGGCTTCGAACTACTTCCGGACCGCGGGTCTGTTCGCGATGGGCGTCCCGCTCGACACGCGACTGGTGGAGTCCCACCGACGCGAGGTCGAAAGCTTCCGCCGCGGTGTGGCGCTGCTCGAAGCGCCGCCCGAGATCGTCCAGATCCCGTACCTGGACCAAGCCCTGCCCGGCTACTTCTTCCGGCCGCCGGGTGCGACGGTGCCCGGACCGACCCTGATCCTGACCAACGGATACGACGGGAGCGCGGAGGAGCTGTACTTCACGAACGGTGCGGCCGCGCTGGCCCGCGGCTACAACGTCCTCGCCTTCGACGGACCCGGGCAGGGCGCGATGGTCATCGAGCAGGGCGTGCCCTTCCGTCCCGACTGGGAGAACGTGATCAGGCCGGTCGTGGACTTCGCCCTGGAACTCCCCGGCGTGGACCCAGCTCGCGTTGGACTGATGGGCCTCAGCTTCGGAGGCTACCTCGCCCCCCGGGCGGCGACCAAGGAGCACCGCCTCGCCGCGTGCATCTCCGACTGCGGACCCTACGATCTGTTCGACGCCAGCGCGCGCCGGCTGCCGCGGGTCCTGGCCGCGCAGCTGCCGGCCGGGAACTCGTTCTTGCTCGGCCTCCTGGAACGGATGGTCAGGTCGGTGATGAAGAAGCCGACCGCGGGCTGGGCACTGCGCCGCAACCTGCAGGTGCACGGTCTCACCGACCCTCTCGATTACTTCCGGATCGCACCGCAGTACAGCCTGCGGGGCATCGAGCACGAAATCCGCTGCCCCACCTTCGTCTGCTCGACCGACGCCGATGCCTTGAGCGTCGACGCCCGCAAACTCTTCGACGCCCTGACCTGTCCGAACAAGAGGTTCGTCGAGTTCAAAGCGGCGGACGGCGCCGGCGAACACTGCGAGAGCGGGGCGCGCACCGCGTTCCACCGGGAGGCCTTCGACTGGCTCGACGAGCTCCTCGCTCCCGCGGGCGGAGCCGTCATCCGTCCTGGTGGGACCTGCACGCCGGCCAGCACACGCTGACGCAGGAATGCGAGGACTGCGGAAGTCGTTCTGAGTGGACGTTCCCCGTCGATCCGCCCCCACAGGAGATCGCAGCATGTCCGCCACCGACGAAGCCCTCGCCGCCAACGCCACCTACGCGGCGTCGTTTGAGTGGGGCTCGCTACCGCTGCCACCGGCCAGGAAGCTCGCCGTCCTCGCCTGCATGGACGCCCGACTCGACGTCCATCGCATCCTGGGACTGGCGCCGGGCGATGCCCACGTGATCCGGAACGCGGGCGGGGTGGTGTCGGACGACGCGATCCGCTCGCTGCTGATCTCGCAGCGCCTCCTGGGAACGGAAGAGATCATCCTCATCCACCACACCGGCTGCGGGATGCTCACCTTTCACGACGACGAGGTGAAGGCCCAGGTCGAAGAGGAGACCGGGGTGCGCCCGCCGTTCGCGCTGGAGGCGTTCGGAGAGCTGGAAGGCGACGTACGCCAGTCCCTGCGGCGGCTGCAGAAGAGCCCGTACGTGGACGCGTCGCGCGCCCGGGGGTTCGTCTACGACGTCAGCACCGGCCGGCTCCAGGAAGTCACCGCGTAGCCCACCCCTCCCTCCAACCCCCCGGGATCGCCAGAGTGTCCACACTCTGACCCTACAGGCGCGCGGGTAGGGTCAGAGTGCGGACAGTCTGACGCTTTCTGTCGCGTCGCTGCCTATCCCGCCGTCCCGACCTGCGCCTCCGGGGCGGGCTGCGAGGGAGCACGTATTCGACTGCTCTCACCAGGCCGTCCGCCGGGTAACGTGAACCGTTGTGTCCGGCCCCGGGGAGCGTGCGTATCCGCGCTACACGCCAGACGGCCGCTGGTACTGGACGGGGGAGGCCTGGATCCCGGCGTCGAAGGTGCTCGGAGCGCTGCCGCCCGCGGAATACCGGTACCAGGCCCCCGCGACGCCCCGTCCCGCCCGCCCGGTGGAGCGGATCACCCGCTGGCCGGTTCTGGGCGCCGCGGCGCTGCTGGTGGCGCTCCTGGTCGCCGGCGTCGGGAACTTCGCGCTGGCCCACCTGCCGCCATCGGCGCAGCAGACCCCGGGCCCGATGCCCTCGGTGCAGGCCATCCTGCGCGCCCCGTTCACGCACCACGTGGGGAGCGCCACCTTTACCGGGGTGGGGACGCTCCCGGGCGGCCAGACGGCGAAAGGGGAGATCTTCTTCTCCCCGCAGCGGGCCTACGAGGTCACCGAGCGGATGAACGGCTACTTCGCCCAGCAATTCCTCGACATCGGGGGGTACGGCTACGCGCGGGAGACCCAGCGCGGACCCTGGGAGCTGGACCCGACCTACAACGGTGAGTACTACTACCTCGACTGGGACGGCGGCACGCCGAGCGCGAACGTCATCGTGGGCGGCCCGGTGAGCATGGACGGGGAGCAGGCCTGGCACCTGTCGGACGGGCTCGGCGACCAGTGGTGGATCGGCGTCCAGAGCGGCCGCCCGCTGCAGGCGATCGACCTCGGCTACCGCTACACCTTCGCCAACTTCGGAAACGCGCCGGCGCTCCATGCGCCGCCGGCCTCCCAGGTCGAGACCACCGTCTACCGGGGGCAGACCGGACAGTCGCTCAAGACGCCGATCTTCACGCTCGACGTGAGCAACCCCCAGGTCGGCTACGGGGCGGGGCCCAACGCGGCGCCCGACGGGTACCGATACCTGCGCTTCCAGGTCACGGTGAGCAACACGTCGACGGTGCCGATCGGCATCCCGCTGGGAGAGCCGGTGGTCACCTCACCGGAGGGAGGGGAGTACTGGCAGGACGCCTCGCAGGAGGCGGTGGACCTGCCCGACGGCGCGCAGCTGCTGGCTCCCGGCGCGAGCGAGTCGGGGTCGCTCGTGTTCGAGGTGGAGCAGAACGTGACCGAGGTGCGCCTGCTCCTGTCGACTTCGCAGATGACGCCTGACCCGATCGCGACCGACGACTACCTGGCCGTGATGACCGTCTCGCTCTGACCCCCACGCACCGGGGGCCGTTTGTCTACAGAGCGACCCCTCGCGCGCTGTTTTGAGGTCCGTCCGTAGACAAACGTCCCTACTGGTCGCCGTCTCCCAGGGAGCGGCGGACGGCCTCGCCGACGATCGCCTCGTAAAGCGACCGCAGACGAACCACCAGGTCCTGGTCGCCGACGCGGACGCCGGTCGGGCCCAGCTGACGGAGCAGCGCGTCCGGTGCCTCGGCGCCGACCGGGTGGATCGTGATCGCGGACAGGTCCACCTCCTGGTTCCAGAACGTGGAACGCCGCGCCCGCTCGCGGCGGGCTTCGCGCTCGACCGCCTCCTGCTCCGGGTCAGGGACCTCCTCGCCCGCGCGCAGCGTGCGCAGGTCGGCGATCAGGCGGTCCTCGCTGCGTCCGCGCCACCGGAAAAGGAGGAACGGGTTGCGGTCCAGGGCCTCCGCGAAGGCGTAGAAGAGCGCCGCGATGTGCTTGCACGGGTTGACCTCGTCGGGGCACGTGCAGCTGGAGCGGAACAGAGAGCCCTGGTCCGGAAAGAGGGCGACGCCGCAGCCCTCGAAGACGTCGACCGCCTCGTGCGGAAGCTCGCCGGCCAGCAGGCGCGCGGCGAACAGCGCCTGATGCGCCATCGCACGCTCCACCCGAACCCAGTCCTCGGCGGGCACCGGCGGATAGGTGACGCGCACCGAGTAGGGCATGCGCCGGGTGCCGTGGACGACCGCCCGCAGCTCACCGGGCTCGACACTCAGGTTGCGGACCCTGCCCCGCCGCGCGTAGTCGCGACCCCGCTCCACCCGGAAGCCGGAGTCGAACGTCTCCAGCACGGCCAGAAAACGCCGGGACCACCAGGATTCGCCGGGTGCGGGCGCGCGCCGGCGCCTCCCCCTGGTGGCCGGGCTCACCCCGTGACCCCCGCCGGAATCCCCGATTTCACGCGAAACCGGGGGTATGAGGGCCGCCATAGTCCCGTTTTCACGCGAAACCGGAGGTAGGTGCGTGCGGAGTGGGGAGGTGTGCGCGAAGGGAAGAGGGAGCGTGGGGTCCGGGGGTTGGTGGGGTCATTCCGCCACCGCGTCGCGGGACAGCTCGACCAGGTCGCGCAGCTCCTCGGTAGAGAGCTCGGTCAGCCAGCCTTCGCCGGAACCCACGATCTGCTGCGCGAGCGCCCGCTTGTCCTCCAGCATCCGATCGATGCGCTCCTCCAGCGTCCCCACGCAGATCAGCTTGCGGACCTGCACGTCGCGCCGCTGGCCGATGCGAAACGCGCGGTCGGTCGCCTGGTCCTCGACGGCGGGGTTCCACCAGCGGTCGAAGTGGATCACGTGGTTGGCGGCCGTCAGGTTGAGGCCGGTGCCGCCCGCCTTCAACGAGAGCAGGAAGATGGACGGCCCTTCCCCGGTCTGGAAGCGCTCCACCATCTCGTCGCGCTGTGCCTTCGGGGTCTCTCCGTGCAGGAACAGGACCTCCTGGTGCAGCCCCTCGGCGAGATAGCGCTGCAGGAGGCCTCCCATCTCCGCGTACTGGGTGAAGACGAGGGCGCGGTCGTCGTCGGCCAGCACCTCTTCGAGCACCTCCTCCAGCCGCTGCAGCTTCCCCGACCGGCCGGCGAGCGCGGTCCCGTCGTGGAGCAGGTGGGCGGGGTGGTTGAGCACCTGCTTCAGCCGGGTCATGGTGGCCAGCACGTAGCCGCGTCGGGCGATGCCGCTGGACTGCTGGATGCGGGCCAGCATGTCGTCGAGGATCGCCTGGTAGAGCGTGGCCTGCTCGCGGGTGATGTTGCAGAAGACCTTGATCTCGACCTTGTCCGGCAGGTCGGCGATGATCGAACGGTCGGTCTTCAGCCGCCGCAGCACGAAGGGTCCGGTGAGGCGGCGCAGCAGCGATGCCGACTCGTCGTCCCGGTAGCGCTCGATGGGGACCGCGAAGCGGCGCCGGAAGTCGGCCGCCGTGCCGAGCAGGCCCGGGTTGCAGAAGTCCATGATCGACCAGAGCTCGCTGAGGCGGTTCTCGAGCGGGGTGCCCGTCAACGCCGCACGCCGCTCGGTGGGCAGCGACCGCACCGCGTGCGCCTGTGCCGACTCCCGGTTCTTGATGTTCTGGGCCTCGTCGAGGACGATCCGCCCCCAGCTCACGCCGGCCAGCACGTCACGGTCGCGGGCGGCGAGGCTGTAGGTGGTGAGCACCAGGTCGGCAGCCGCGGCGGCGCCGGCGAACTCCTGCCCGCTCAGCCGGCCCGAACCGTGGTGCACGTGGACGGCGAGGCTGGGGGCGAACCGCGCGGTCTCATGCTGCCAGTTGCCGACCAGCGACATGGGACAGACGAGCAGGGTAGGCCCCGGGGCCTCGCCCTCCGCCCGCTCCAGCAGCAGCAGCGCCAGCAGCTGGATCGTCTTGCCCAGGCCCATGTCGTCGGCCAGGCAGGCGCCGAGGCCCTGGCGATCGAGGAAGCGCAGCCACCCCAGCCCGCGCTCCTGATAGGGGCGCAGCTCCCCATGGAAGCTGTCCGGGGCAAGGAGGGCCTCGGGACGCCAGCCGGTCGGCTCCTGGAGCATGGCGCGAAGCCACCCCTGGGCGTCGACGCCGACGATGGGGAGCCCGGTCTCGACGGGTTGCAGCCCGCTGACGGTACGCAGGAGCTGTGGGACGGTCATGGTGCCGCCACCCTCCCGTTCCTGCCGCTCCAGAGCTCGAACCGCCAGGCGCAGGTCGTCGGGACGCACCTCCACCCAGCGTCCCCGGAGCTGGACCAGCGGCAGCTTCAGCTCGGCCAGGTTCCGCAGCTCCGCGACGGTCAGCGGCTCGTCCCCCAGCGCCGCCTCCCAGCGGTAGTCGCAAAGGCCCTCCCGGCCCAGCAGGCCGGTGCCCAGGTCGTCCTCGTGTGGCCTGGCGACCAGGCGCGCCCCCAGCCGTTCCTTCTGGTCGCGCCACCAGGCGGGGAGGAGGACCCCGAAGCCGGACTGCGCGAGCAGCGGCGCTCCCTCGCGCAGGAAGTCGTGGGCCCCCTGCGCGTCCAGGCCGAGGCGCGCCGGGGTCGCTTCGTGCAGACTCCGCTCGAGCGGCGGCCACAGGCGGGAGGCACGGCCCAGGTCGGCAAGCAGCAGCTCCTGCGGCGCCTCCACGATCCGCCCGGGGAGCTGAAGCCGGTCCGGCGCCCTCCACACCGCACCGGCGTCGACCAGCAGGCTCGGCTCGTCGCGCGCCTGGAGGAGGAAGTCCAGAGACCATCGGAGATCGGGCGAGTCGGACTCCGGCGGCTGCAGGCGGAAGCAGGTGCGGAAGGGAGCATCGGGAGGCGCGGCCGCCTTGAGCCAGGACTCCAGCGACTGCCGGAGCCGGCCCAGACGGTCGGGCGGCCCGTTCATGGCGCCGCCGGAAGCGGTGAGGGCCGTCACCCAGGCTGCCGCCGCGGTCCCGTCGTAGCGGGGCGGAGCCACCTGGCGCCCGCCCACCCGGGCCGCCGCGTCGACGGTGGCGGCCAGGAAGTCCTCGGCCAGCTTGCGCGCGGTGGGGCCCTCGGGGCCGGCATCCGACACCTCGGCGCGCGCCGCCGGTGGGAGCGCCTCGGCCAGCACGCGCAGCCGGTCCCGGTCGTCAGGCTCCAGGCGGGGCACCCAGCGCGCGACGTGGCGCTCGCCGGCGCGGAGGAGGGCGGGCAAGAAGCGCCCGCCCGCCAGCAGCTCGAGCGCGAGCTCGCAGATTCGCGCCAGCACCTGCGCCGAGAGGCCAAGGCGGACGCCGGGCGGTGCCTCCTGCGCCAGGGCCGGGAGGGCGTCGAGGGCGACGTTGGGATTGATCGCAAGCGTCGGCCAGCGCCGCCTCAAGAGGCCGGTGGATCCGGGCAGGAGGAGCGTCAGGTCGACCGCGCGGCCGCCTCCCGCCTCCCGGACCGGGGGCAGCAGGTGCAGCAGCTCGCCCGCCTGGGGGCCGGTGGCGTCGTCGGCCAGCGCCGGTCCCTCGCCGCGGACCGGCTCGTGGGCCCAGAGACAGACCTGGTGGGAGGGTGACCACAGGGCCTCCACCACGACCAGCTCCGGCGGCGGGCCGCCGCCACGGGAGACCGCGCTCACGACGTCACGTGAGCGCCCGGTCTCACGGGATGCCGCCTGGGTCCCCGCACGCTCCATCGAGTTACCCGTGAAAGTCACCAACCAGGTCGGTCACCACGGCGGCCGCGGTCGCCACCTCGCGCAGGTCGACCGACTCGTCCGCCTGGTGCGCGACGTCGATGGAGCCGGGACCGAACACGACGACCGGGATGCCAAGCGGCGCGACCAGCAGGCCGTCGGTCCCGTAGTTGACGCCGATCCCGGTCCCGTCCAGTCCGTGGGACTCGAGCGCCTGCTTGATGGCCTGCGCGAGCGGTGCCTCGGCCGGCGTGTGGAGCCCGGTATGGCCGCCCACGATGACGACCTCGACGTGCTCGGGGTCCAGGGCCTCGATGCGCCGCTTGAGATCGCCCAGCACCTGCGTCGGGTCCTCGCCCGGAATCATCCGCCGGGACAGGCCGATGGTGCAGAAGGGCGGGATGACGTTGGCGCCGATGCCGCCTTTGACGGTGGTCACCGCCATCGTCGGCGGTCCCACCAGCGGGTGGCGGGTGGCCTCCAGCTCGGGCGTCAGCGTGTGCTCGATGAACTCCAGCACCGGCGCCATGCGGTAGATCGCGTTGTCCCCCTGCCAGGGTTGGGACGAGTGTGCCGCCTTGCCGTGGGTGGTGACGTCGACGTGGCCGCCGCCCTTGTGGGCGATCACCGCGCGCAGCTCGGTCGGTTCGCCGATCAGGCAGCCGACGATCCCGTGGTCGGGCGGCAGTGCCTCGGTGAAGGCGCGGATACCGTAGCCGCCCGACTCCTCGCCGATGGTGGCCAGGAAGACGACGTCGATCGGCGGAGGCTCCGGGGCCCGCGCAACCCGCCGGGCGGCGAGCATGAACGTGGTCAGGCAGCCCTTGGCGTCACAGGACCCGCGGCCGTAGAGCCGGGTGCCGTTGACCGCCGCGCCGAAGGGGTCGACCGTCATCCCCTCCACCTCGACGGTGTCCAGGTGGCTGTTGAGGATCAGGGTCCGGGAGCGATCGCGACCGGCGATGCGCGCGATGACGTTGTTGCGGCCCGGCTTGGCCTCCTGGGTGGCGACCTCCATTCCCTGTTCGCGCAGCCAACCGGCAACCCAGTCGGAGAGCGCCGCCTCGCCCGGGCCCTCGCTGCCCGGGCGGACGGTCACGCTCGGGATCTTGACCATCGCCGTCAGCAGCTCCTGGACCTCGTCGATCTCGGTGTCAACCACCTAACGTCCCCTCCTCCATCGCGCGGCGACCAAACAGCGGCCCAACCGAACCAGTGTAGAAGTCCCGACTGCGACCGTGGCCCAGCAACCGTTTCACGCGGAAGGGCGGTCATCCAGGCCGTAATCGCCCCCGTCTCACGCGGAGGGGCGGCGCTGCAGGCCGAGATCAGGCCGAGTCGCGATCCTCGAGCTGGGGCACCGGCATCCGGTCCAGCCGGTAGCCGATGCCGCGCACGGTGGAGATCTCGAACGGCGCGCGGTGCATGAACTTCTCCCGCAGCCAGCGGATGTGAACGTCGACCGTCTTCTGGTCTCCGCTGAACTCGGGTCCCCACACGTTCTGGATCAGGGCGTCGCGCGTGTGCGCGCGACCCGAGTGGCCGATCAGGAACGAGAGCAGCTCGAACTCGCGGAGGGCCAGCCGCACCTCGCGCCCGTCGATGGTGGCCCGCCGGGCCGCACGGTCGAGGACGAAGTTCCCGAACGCGTCCAGCTCGGGCAGGATGGGGGGGCCGGGCGCGGAGGAATCGACCCGGCGCAGCACGGCCGCGATGCGGGCGAGCACCTCGCGGATCGAGAAGGGCTTGGTGATGTAGTCGTCCGCCCCCAGCTCCAGGCCCAGGACGCGGTCCACCTCGGCGTCGCGGGCGGTGAGCATGATGACGGGCGTGGTGCCGGACCGTCGCAGCTGCCGGCAGACCTCGATTCCGTCCATGCCGGGCAGCATCAGGTCCAGCAGCACCAGGTCGGGCGCGCCGGTCCGGGCCAGGCGCAGCCCGCTGACGCCGTCGCGGGCGACCTGCACGTGGTGCCCGGCGGCCTCGAGGTTGAAGCGGAGCGTCTCGGAGATGCCCTCGTCGTCTTCGACCAGCACGATCCGGCTCATCTGGGAGCCCCCGCGAAACCGAGCAGGGTGGAACCCGATCTGGCAGGGCTTCGTGGAGTCGAGGGCCTGCGCAGTTTCGTGGGACGCGATCGGAGCGTCCCCCTCACCCGCGGCCTCTGCACTTCCGGGCGGTCGTTCATCGGTATTCCTCTTTTCCCCCACAGGCGGTCCGGCGACATGGTGGGCTCCCTTCGCGGATCACCCGAGCTCGACGACTTGGCCGGTGTCGAGAAAGACGATGTCCTCGGCAACGTTGGTCACGCGATCCCCGATCCGCTCCAGGTCGTGCGCCACCTGCAGCAGCGTCACGATGCGGAGGACCTGGTCCGAGTCCGGCCCTCGCTCCACGGAGGCCAGGTCTTCCACCACGCCGTCGAAGATGCGCTCGTAGAGCCGGTCGATGTGCGTGTCCTGCGCGGCGACCGCGCGGGCGCGCTCGGTGTCGACCTCGATCAGTGCATCGAGGATGTCGCGGACCTGCTGCGTTGCCAACTCCCCCATCAGCCCGAACTCGGCGCGGAGCGGCGTCCGCTCACTCAACTGGGCGAGCATGCCCGTGCGGCGAGCGATGCGGACCGCGTAGTCGCCCATCCGCTCCAGCTCCAGCGAGATGTACTGGATCGAGATCAGCAACCGGAGCTGGCGGTCGTTGGGGCGCTGCTGGGAGATGATCGCGAAACAGCGCTCACGGAGGACCGCCTGCGCCTCGTTGATCTGGCGGTCGCCATGCCGCACCGCCAGCGCCTCCTCCTCGTCCAGGGCCCGCAGCGCCAGCGTTGAACGCTCGATCTGCGACTCCACCTGCCCGGCGAGCCGCAACAGCGCTTCGCGCAGGTCCTGCAGGTCGCGCTCGATCACGTCGGGGCCTTCTCCCACACCAATGTCGTGACGCGCCTCAACGTCCACTATCGAAAACTTAGGCGCGTGTAGGTAAAGGGCAGATTACAGAACGGTTAAGACGCCTGCCGCTCCCCAGGCGAGGGGACGCGGATCCCGAAGATCTGCCCCCCTTCTTCGGCGGCTTCGGTCCACACCGAACCTTCCATCGAGAGTGCCAGATGCCTGACCAGGGAAAGTCCCAGGCCGCTGCCGGTGCCGACGCGGGAGTGGGCCTGGTCCACCTTGTAGAAGCGCTCGAAAACGCGGTTCCAGTGCTCAGGGGAGATGCCGGGGCCGTGGTCCCGAACGCAGAACACCAGGTCGCCGCGCTCGAGCACCGCCGAGACCTCGATCGGAGTGTCCGGGGGGGAGAACTTGGAAGCGTTGTCGATCAGGTTGGCGAGCGCTTGAGCGATCCGGGCGCGATCCGCGTTGGCCCAGAGACCGGGCGGGACCGAGACCTTGACCGGCTGCTTGAGCCGGAGCCGCTCGCGCACCTCGTCGAGCAGCAGCGCGACGTCGAAACGCTCGGGACTGCTGGTGCCCATGCTCGAGTCGAGGGCCGACAGCTGGCGCAGGTTGGAGATCACCAGCGACAGATAGTCCACCTCGCGCAGTGCCCGATCGCTCATCCGGCGGCGCAGCTCCGGCGGCATGTCCTGCTGCTGCGATTCCACTGCCAGGCGGAGGGACGTGATCGGCGTCTTCAGCTCGTGCGCGAGGTTGGCCACGAATTCCTGACGCACGGACTCCAGCCGTCGCAGCTCGGTGACGTCAGTCACGTAGACCACCTGCGTGTCCTCCCGCGGACCGCTCACGACCTGCACCTCGACCAGCCGCCGGCCGTGTGTCAGACGCACGTCCCCCTTGGGGCGGTGGGAGTTGACGGCGGTGACCAGATTGGCTTCGCGGGTCGCCTCGACGATGCCCAGCGGCAGCCGCTTGACGTCGATCGGAAACAGCTCCAGCGCCGCGACGTTGGCGTCGATCACCAGCTGATCGCTGTCGAGCAGGAGCGCCGGGATCGGGGCCTGCTCGAGCAGATCAAAGAAAGGATCGCCGCCAGCCATGGTCGATTCCAGTATCGCCCGACCGCCGGTCCCGGTCCTCCAAGGCCCGATTGCCGGCACTCGGGGCTCGTACGCGCCACCGAACTCCCTGAGTGCCGGCACTCGGGGAACGGGCGGGGGTTAGAAGGCCTGGCGCGGCGGCTCCACCACCTCGCCGAAGGACTCCACCTTCGACACCGACTCCATGTAGGCGAGGTACTCGTCCTTGGTCATCCGCGGCGTGAACCGTTCCAGCACGCCGCGCGCCACCGAGGCGTCGTCCCAGAGCAGGTCGATCGCCGTCTCCGCCATCAGGATCCCGTTCCAGAGGTAGGAGATGTCCCGGTCGGCGATGGCGTAGTCGGCGCCGTGGAAGTGCCCGCGGGAACCGTTCATCGAGGGCTGGATGACCGGCATCAGGTGCTCCAGGTCGCCGACGTCACTGCTGCCCGCCATGTGGTCCTGCACATCGAGGTCGCCGTCCGAGAAGTGCCGCAGCACGTTCCCGCGGAAGAGCTCGTTCAGGTCGCCGCTGTTCTCCTGCGGCAGGTAGCCGGGGATGGTCGTGATCTCGACCTGCGCCCCGACGGCGAGGGCTCCGGCCCGGAGTGCGCGATCGACCTTCTCCGCCGCGCTGAGCACCGCCTCCATCGTCGCGCCCCGCACGTAGGTCTCCATCCACACCTCGGAGGGGATCACGTTCACCAGGTCCCCGCCCCTGGTGATGATCGGGTGGACCCGGATGTGGTCCTGGTCCCGAAACGTCTCGCGCTGGGCGTTGATACCCTGCAGCCCGAGCACCGCGGCCTGCAGCGCGTTCACGCCCTGGTCGGGCGCGGCGGCGGCGTGGGCGGCAAGCCCGTGGTAGCGGACGAGCTTGCCCACGAAGCCGTTTCCGGTGGACCCGAGCGTGAACTTGGTCCGCCGCACGTCGGCGCCGCCCGAGTGCAGCATCATCGCCAGGTCCACGTCGTCGAACTCGCCCAGCCGGACCAGTTCGCTCTTCCCGCCCAGGAGGCCGATCTTGCCCTCCACCCGCAGCCGCTGCCGGTACTGGAGCTCGACATACTCCTCCGCCGGCACCGCGAAGAAGACGAGCCGGCCCCCCAGATGCGGCAGCGCACCCGCCCGGAGCAGCCCGGTGGCGGCGGCTGCCATCCCGGCGATCTGGCAGTTGTGCCCGCAGGCGTGGACCGCCCCCGTCTCGCGGTTGGCGTCGGGGTGGTCGGCGACCAGGATCGCGTCCAGCTCACCCAGGATGGCGACCGTGGGCCCGGGCCGCCCGGTGTCGACCACGCCCTTGACCCCGGTCAGCGCGAGGCCGTCCAGATGCTCGAGACCGATCCCGTCGAAGTAGGCGGCGACGCGGGCCGCCGTGTGGCGCTCCTTGAAGCCGAGCTCAGGGTCCTGGTAGATCGCGTCACCGAGCGCGGTGATCTCTTCCCGCGCGTCAAGGATCGCGGCCGTCACCCGGTCCTTCAGCTCGCCCCTGGTCGTCATCTCGATGGCCACACGCACTCTCCCTACTTCTGTTGCCCTGCTGTCCGGTCGAGCGCGGTGCCGACCCGCCGGCCGCGGTCATCCGGTAAGCGTCTGCGCGCGCCCGACCCTGCCGCCCGCACGCGCCGGCTCCAGACCCGGCGCCGCATCAGCCCGCGAGAATGGTACGCATGGCACAAGTCGGCAACGATCGCTTCGTCGCGCTCCACACCGGGCGCTCGATCCCCATCCTGGGCTTCGGAACCTGGCAGCTGCGTGGCCGGGGCGCCTATGACGCCGTGCGTCTGGCCCTGGAGGCCGGGTACCGGCACCTGGACACCGCGACCACGTACGGAAACGAGACCGAGGTGGGGCGGGCGATCCGCGACAGCGGGGTGGCGCGGGAAGCGATCTTCGTCACCACCAAGCTGCCGCCGGACAACGCGGGGCGCGAGCGCGAGACGATCGAGGCCAGCCTGCGGAATCTGGGGCTCGACCAGGTCGACCTCTGGCTGATCCACTGGCCGCCGAGCGGTGGACCCGGGGTCGAGACCTGGCGGGCGTTCCTGGAGCTTCGTGACGAGGGCAAGACGCGAGATGTCGGCGTGAGCAACTACAGCCCCGCGCAGATCGAGGCTCTGATCGGCGCCGCCGGCGAGGCACCGGTCGTCAACCAGATCCGCTGGAGCCCCGCGATCTACGACGGACCCCGCCTCGAGCACAGCCGGCGCCACGGGATCGTCCTGGAAGGCTACAGCCCGTTCCGGGCCAGCGACCTCAAGGATCCGGTGATCGGCGAGATCGCGGCTGCGCACGGCGTCACCCCGGCCCGGGTGATCCTTCGCTGGCACCTCGACACCGGCGTGGTCGTGATCCCCAAGTCGGCGACCCCCGACCGCATCCGGCAGAACTTCGACATCTTCGGTTTCCGGCTCACGGAGGACGAGGTCGCGCGCCTCGACGCACTGGGCGCTTAGGCCGGTCGGGCGCGGGCCGTGGAATTCGGGCCCGGCGAGGCCTTGTTAACCTCCGCGCTCTCATCTCTTAACGGGCGGCGAGATACCGTGAAGTGCGTTGGCGGACGACGCCGGAGTGGCCCGCCGAGGGTCTGAAACGCTGCTTCTCTCCCGCTCCCCGGCCGGGGCTCCCGAGTGGGTCCCGGCCTCTCTTCTGCCCAATTCCTGGACGATCGGCCGGCGCGTCGGCCATCATGGTGGGGTGAGCGAATTGGTCGCTACGCAAGAAGCCAGGCCAGAGGTCGGAGCTCGTTACCTGAACCGGGAGCTGTCGCGCCTCGATTTCGACTATCGAGTGCTCGCGATCGGCGAGGACCGCTCGTATCCGCTGCTCGAGCGCCTGCGGTTCCTGACCATCTTCTCGACGAACCTGGACGACTTCTTCCAGGTGCGCGTCGCGGGCCTCAAGGAACAGGAGCAGGCCGGTGCCGGCCCTACCGCCGAGGGGGACGAGAGTCCGAGCGAGCAGCTGCGAGCGATTCGCGTCCGCGTCCAGGAGCTGGTGGACACGCAGGAGCGCGTGCTGCTCGAGGAGCTGCTGCCGGCGCTGGACGAGGCCGGGATCCGCGTGCGCGACATCTCAGACCTCACCGAGGCGGATCGGGAGCAGGTCCGGGAGTACTTCGCGGACAAGGTCTTCCCTGTCCTCACGCCGCTCGCGGTGGACCCCTCGCACCCGTTCCCCTACGTGTCCCACCTCTCTCTCAACCTGGCCGCCACGATCCGCAACCCGGAAACCGGGATCGAGCGGTTCGCGCGGGTCAAGGTCCCGCCGCTGCTGCCCCGTCTGGTGCCCCTCCAGGATGGGTCGTTCCTCCCGCTCGAGCAGGTCATCGAGCTGCACCTCAGCGACCTCTTCCCGGGCATGGACATCCTCGAGCACTGCCCCTTCCGGGTGACGCGCGACAACGACCTCGACGTCGACAACAACGACGCCGAGGACCTCCTGGCGACGGTCCAGTCGGAGCTGCTCCGTCAGCGCCGGGGCGCCTTCGCGGTCCGGCTCGAGGTCACGCCGGACATGCCGGCCCACATGCGCGAGATGCTGTGCCGGGAGATGGAGCTCGCCCGGGAAGATGTCTACGAGTGCCATGGTCCGCTCGACATCTCGGGCTTCGGGCAGCTCTGCGACCTCGACCGCCGCGACCTGAAGCTCCCGACCTGGGTACCCGTGATACCGCGGGCGCTCCGCAGCGTCAACGCCTCTTCCTTCTTCTCGATCCTTCGCAGCGGCGACCTGCTGGTCCAGCACCCGTACGAATCGTTCCAGGCTTCGGTGGAGACGTTCGTCCGCCACGCGGCCAACGACCCCTGGGTGCTCGCGATCAAGCAGACGCTCTACCGAACGTCGACCGCCAGCCCGATCGCGCTCGCCCTGGAACGAGCCGCGGACGCCGGCAAGCAGGTGGTGGCACTGGTCGAGGTCAAGGCGCGCGGTGACGAGCAGGCCAACATCGACTGGGCCCAGCGGCTGGAGAAGGCCGGGGTCCACGTCGTCTACGGTCTGGTCGGGCTCAAGACACACGCCAAGCTGGTGCTGGTGGTGCGTCAGGAGCCTGACGGCATTCGCCGCTACGTCCACGTGGCGACCGGCAACTACAACCCGAAGACGGCGACCATCTACGAGGACATCGGGCTCCTGTCGTCGGATCCGCAGCTGGGAGCGGACGTCTCGGAGCTGTTCAACGTGCTCACCGGGTACAGCCGGCAGACCGAATACCGCGAGCTGATGGTGGCGCCGACCACGCTCCGCAAGGGCATCGAGAGGCTGATCGACGAGGAGGCGCAGTCGGACGACGGGCGCATCGTGCTCAAGACGAACAACCTGGTCGACCCCGAGATCATCGACCGGCTCTACGCGGCGTCGCAGCGCGGCGTGCAGATCGACCTCCTGGTGCGCAGCATCTGCTGCCTGCGGCCTGGCGTCCCCGGGCTGTCGGAGAACATCCGGGTCCGCTCGCTGGTCGGGCGCTTTCTGGAGCACTCCCGCATCTTCCGGTTCGGCAATCCAAGCCGCGGCATCCGTTACTACATCGGGTCCGCCGACATGATGGAACGCAACCTGGACCGGCGCGTCGAGGCCGTGGTGCCGGTCAAGGATCCGGCGCTGCGCAAGCGCTTGGACGAGGTCCTGGAGGTGGAGCTGCACGACGACACCCTGGCCTGGACTCTCCACGACAGCACCTGGGAGAAGGTGCCGACCGAGCACGGGCTGAACGCGCAGGACCGTCTGAGCCAGCTGGCGACTGAACGTGCCGGGAGGGGCCTCACCTCCGGTGCGTAGGCGTAGGGACGAGAGTCCGGGCGACCCTTGCCACGTGGGAGCCGGTGGCTGAACGTCGCGTCACCCTTGCCGCCCCACCCGCCTTTCACCTCCCGCCCCTGGACGATCCGGGCGAGGCCTGGGTGGTCGGAGACGAGGTCGACCGGCGCCTGGAGAGCGTCTACTGGGATACGGTCGACCTCCGGCTGGCGCGCTGGGGCTGCTCCCTGCGGCACCGCTCCGACGAGGGGTGGACGCTCCGCCTTCCCGTCCCTGCCGGCCCGGGTGAGCCGCTGACCTTCGAGGGTCCCGCGCGTCGCCCGCCGGACGCTGCGGTGACGCTGGTCCGTGCCTACGCCCGGCGGGCGCCGCTCCAGCCGATGGCACGCCTCTCAACCTGGCGGCGTCAGGTGCCGCTGCTGGACGAGGCGGGCGAGACCCTCCTCATCGTCGTCGACGACGAGGTCTCGGTGCTGCAGGGGCGGCGCGTTGCCGCGCGCTTCCGGGAGCTGGCCCTGGTCGCCGCGGTGGACGAGGAGGTTCTCGTCGACGTGGTCGTGGCGCGCCTCGGCGGGGCCGGAGCGGCGGTCATCGAGGCGGTCCCCAATCACGTCCGGGCACTGGGCCCGATCGCCTCCGTGCCGGAGGTGACGATCCCCGCGCTCTCCTCGGCGCCCAGCGCGGCCGAGGTGGTGACGGTCTCGATCGCGGCCGCGGTGACCACGCTGATGCAGCGAGATCCCGGGGTACGGCTGGGCGAGGACCCCGAGGACGTGCACCAGGCGCGGGTGGCCCTCCGCCGCCTGCGCTCCAACCTCCGAACGTTCAGGACCCTGGTAGAGCCAGAGTGGTCGGCCGAGCTGCGGCAGGAGGCCGGCTGGCTGGCCGGTGAGCTGGGAGGCGTGCGCGACCGCGAGGTGCTGCTGGACCGGCTGGAGTCGGAGATCAAGGGCCTGGACGCCCGCGACCAGCGAGTGGGCGAGAGCCTGACGGTGAACCTGCGGGCGGAGCTCGAGGAATCGCGGGCGGAGCTCCGGTCGGCCTTCGACTCGGAACGCTACCTGGACCTGGTCGAGCTCCTGATCGAGGCCGCGCGAAGACCGCGCCTGACGCCCGACGCGGCGGCACCCGCCGCGGAGCTGCTCCCCGCGCTGACCCGGCGCCCGTGGCGGGCGCTGCGGCGTGGCGTGCAGGGGCTGCCGGAGAACCCCCCCGATGACGCGCTCCACCGGATCCGCATCCTGGCCAAGCGCGCGCGCTACGCGGCGGAGGCGGCGGCAATCGTCGTGGGCAGTCCGGCGACCCGCTTCGCGAAGCGTGCGGCCGCGCTGCAGACCGTCCTCGGCGAGCACCAGGACTCGGTCGTCGCCCGCACCTGGATCCGCGAGGCGGCGGGCAACGGACGCCGCGGCTTCGTGGCCGGGGTGCTCTACGGTCTCGAGCAGGGCCACGGACAGCAGGCGCGCGGGGACTGGCCAGGAGCCTGGGAGGGACTCTCTCAGCGCAAGCTCCAGGAATGGATGGCATAGCCGGTGGCGCCCACCGAGATCCAGGTCCAGGCGGCGGGCGGAGTGGTGCGGAGGCGCGGTCCGGCGGGGATCTGGGAGATCGTCGTCGTCCACCGGCCCCGGTATGACGACTGGAGCCTCCCCAAAGGGAAGCTCGACCCGGGCGAGACGGTGGCGGAGGCGGCACTACGCGAGGTGGAGGAGGAGACGGGACTCGTCTGCCGGCTGCTGCGGCCCTTCGGGGAGACCACATACCTGGACCGCAAGGGCCGGTCGAAGGCCGTCTGGTACTGGGTGATGGAGGTGCTGACCGGCCGGTTCACCCCCTCCGAGGAGGTCGACGCGATGCGCTGGCTCACGATCCCGGAGTCACTCGATCTGCTGACGTACCCCCGCGATCGGGAGCTGCTCGGCTCGACGTCGCTCGACGATTGACCGGGCGGTGTCTGGAATCGCTCCGACGAACCGGCATCGGATGATCGTCCCTTAATCTCTGCAACACTCGTCCTTAACCTGTCTGACTGTAACTTGCGACGTCGTGACCAGTGACGCCGGGCCGGGTTCACCCACGTGACCCTCGACGCCACCAACTCGATGGCGGCGGGAGTCGCCACACCGACCGCGATCCAGGCGCCGGCGATGTCGGTCGAGAAGCTGTCCGTCAAAGCTGGGCAGAAAGAGCTTCTGCACGGCATTGACGCGGAGTTCAACAGCCAGCGCGTGAGCGCGATCATCGGGCCGACCGGATCCGGGAAGAGCACGCTCCTGCGGGCGCTCAACCGGATGCACGACGACGTGCCCGGGATCGGCGTCACCGGAGGCACGGTGCGTCTCGGCGACCGGGACATCTACCACGACGTGGAGGGAGTGCGCGAGCTTCGCCGGCGGGTCGGGATGGTGTTCCAGCGTCCCAACCCGTTCCCGCAGTCGATCCTCGACAACATCACGATCGGCCCCAAGGTCCACCGGCTGGTGCCACGTAATCGCCTGAAGGACCTGGCGATCGAAAAGCTGCAGCAGGTGGGCCTCTACGACGCGGTCAAGGACCGGCTCAACTCGTCTCCCTTCTCGCTTTCCGGCGGCCAGCAGCAGCTGCTCTGCATCGCGAGGGCGCTCTCGGTGAGCCCGGACGTGATCCTGCTCGACGAGCCGACCAGCTCGCTCGACCCCAACACGACGACCAAGATCGAGAACCTGATGACGGACCTTTGCGAGCAGGTGACGGTGATCATCGTGTCCCACAACCTGGGCCAGGTGCAGCGGGTGGCGGACAACGTGCTGTTCCTGATCCAGGGCAGCCGCGTCGAGCAGAGCGACGCGGACACCTTCTTCCACCACCCGACCGACCCTCGCTCGGCCGAGTACATCTCGGGCGAGGTCGGCAGGGTTTAGCTGTCCCCCCGTGCCTCCCCGCCTGCCTGGGCGGAGGGGGACCACTCCAAGGAGGTTCAAGTGCGCGTAAGCCCCGCCCTACGGGCATCGTTCATCGCCGCCGTGGTCGGCACGCTGCTGCTGGTCGCGGCATGTGGCTCCTCGCCGAGCAGCTCGACGACGGCGACCCCGACCCCCGGCGGCAGCGCAAGCTCCGTCAAGACCGGCAACCCCTCGAGCCCGGTGACCCTGACCCAGGCGGGCTCCTCGCTGATGTACCCGTACCTGCTGCAGATGGTCTCGCCGCTGAACCAGAAGTACTCGAACATCACGCTCTCCCCCGGAGCCGGCGGCTCGGGTGTGGGTCAGGCGGAGGCCGCGCAGGGGACCATCAACCTGGGTGGCAGCGACGCCTACCTGAGCCCGGCGCAGTTCCAGCAGTACCCGGGCCTGATGAACGTTCCGATCGCGGTCTCCAGCCAGGCGGTGAACTTCAACATCAAGGGGATCTCCACGCTGAACTTCAGCGGGAACGTCCTGGCGGAGATCTACCAGGGCAAGATCACGAAGTGGAACGACCCCGCGATCATGTCGCTGAACCCCGGCGTGACCCTGCCGGACAACACGATCGTGCCGATCCGCCGCGTCGACTCCTCGGGCGACACGTTCATCTTCACCTCCTTCCTCTCGCAGACCAACAGCGCGTGGGCGAACGGGCCCGCCCTGGGGACCACGGTCACCTGGCCGGCCGTCCCCGGTGAGCTCGCCGCGAGCGGCAACCCGGCCATGGTCTCGACCCTGAGCTCGACCCCCTACGGGATCGCGTACATCGGGATCTCGGTCGAGGCGCAGGCTCAGCAGGCCGGCCTCGGGCAGGCCGCGCTGCAGAACAAGGCGGGCAAGTTCGTGAAGCCCGACGCCACGACCGTGGCCTCCGCCGTCCAGGAGGGCTCGAAGCAGATCCCGGGGAACCTGGCGGTGTCGCTGATCTACCAGCCGGGCGCCCAGAGCTACCCGATCGTCAACTTCGAGTACATCATCGTGCAGTCCAAGCAGACCGACGCGAACACAGCACTCGCGATCCGGACCTTCCTGGTCTGGGCCATCGACCCCAACGGCGGGGCGACCGAGTCCAACCTGGCGGCGGTCAACTTCCAGCCGTTGCCCGCGACCGTGCTCACGCCCGTCCACAACGCGATCGCCAAGATTCAGTCGAGCTAGGCGCGGGCCAAGAGAGAAGAGAGACCAACGAAGGTGGCGACCGCAGATTTCGGGGCAGAGCGAGCCCGCGCCAACGCGGCGCGGGAGCGGCTGCTGGACAAGGGCAGCGTTCACTGGGGTGACCGCGTGCTCAGGATCTTCTGCACCGGCGCCGCCTTCGTCCCGGTTCTCTTTCTCGTCGTCGTCACCGCGGTCATGGTGGTCAACGCCTGGCCGGCGGTGATCTTCAACGGCATCAACTTCTTCACCGGCCACATCTGGACGCTGGGTCACCTGTACTCGCTGATCCCGGGGAAGCCCGCGCCCACCATCCAGCACAACGGCGTCACCGCTCCCAAGGGGGCCGAGTACGGCATCCTGACCCTGCTGGCAGGGACGCTGCTGAGCTCCTTCATCGCGCTCGTCCTCGCGCTTCCGATCGCGGTCGGCGGCGTGCTGATCCTGGTCGAACGAATCCCGACGCACCTGCAGGGAGCCTTCTCGGTCTTCCTGGAGCTGCTGGCGGGGATCCCGAGCGTCGTCTTCGGCCTCTGGGGACTCACCATCTTCGGGCCGCTGATGGCCCAGTACGTCTATCCGATCCTGGAGAACCTGCTGGGCTGGACGGTGATCTTCCGGGGGCCGGTGGGGACCGGTCCCGGCCTGCTCACCGCGGGGCTGGTGCTGGCGCTGATGGTGACGCCGATCATCGCGGCCACCACCCGGGACCTGGTGCGCGCGGTGCCCGTCCTCCACAAGGAAGGCGCGCTCGCGCTCGGGATGACCCGCTTCGAGATGGTGCGGGTGGTCACCCTCCCCTTCGTGCGCAACGGCGTGGTCGCCGCCACCCTGCTCGGCTGGGGTCGGGCGCTGGGGGAGACGATGGCAGTGCTGCTCATCTCGGGCAACGCGCTCAACATCTTTCCCTACAACATCTATGCACCGTTCTCGACGATCGCGGCGACGATCGCGGTGCAGCTCGACTCCGCGTTCACCGACACCACCGGCATGGCTGTCGCGGCGCTGGCCCAGGCGGGCGTGCTGCTGCTCCTGATCACGCTCGTCACGAACTGGCTCGGCCGCCTGATCGTGCGGCGTTCCTCGGGCGCGGCACTCCCGGTCGGCCGCGGGTTCTAGGCGATGCAAGCCCCCGATCTACGCGGCGAGCCCCGGCGGAACATCTTCAACACCGGCCTCAGGTCGGTGCAGGACGGGATCTTCTGGGGCCTCTGTGGTTTGGCGCTGCTCTGCATCGTAGGACCGGCGGTGTGGATCATCGTGAGCCTGCTGAGTACGGCGGCGCCCGCCCTCAACCTGGACCTGCTCACCAAGACGACGCAGGAGGGTGGTCTCCAGAACGCGATCCTCGGCACGCTGGTCCTGGCCGTGGGCGTCCTCATCGTCGCCGGCACGCTTGGCATCGGAGCCGGCATCTTCCTCGCCGAGTTCGCGCCCGCCCGCATGGCACGAGGGCTCCGGACCTTCCCCGAGGTCCTGGCCGGAGTTCCGTCCATCATCATCGGCTACACCGGCTACCTGCTCCTGGTGATCGCCTTCCACTGGGGTTTCTCGGTGGTCTCGGCGGTGGTCGCGCTGTCCGCGCTGGTCACGCCCTACATCGTCAAGTCAACCGAGGTGTCGCTGAACCAGGTGCCCTCGACGCTGCGCGAGGCGGGTGTCGCCATGGGTTTGCCGACGGTGGTGCAGATGCGGCGCGTGCTGCTGCCGCCCGCGCTGCCCGGGATCATCACCGGGCTGATCATCGCCGTCGCGATCTCGACCGGGGAAACGGCGCCGCTCCTCTACACGGCGGACTTCTCCAATCAGAACCCGTCGCTCCCCCTGCTGCACAACCCGATCGCGTATCTGACCTACGTCACCTACTACTACATCCAGCTGCCGGCGGCCAAGGACCACGCCCTGGCCAACGCGGCGGGCGCGGTGACGCTGATCATCCTGCTCGTCCTGATCGTGATCGGCCGGATCATCTCCTGGGCAGCCGCGCGGCAGACGGCACGGATGGGCCTCTAATACCTACCGTTCGCCGGTAGCGCGGGTACAATCCCGCATCGCCACCGTGGACGCGATCGCCCGAACGGCCCTCCTCACCGCGGCAGATCGAGCAGTCGAGAGTGCCCGTCCGGACCGCCTGTTCGACGACCCGCTGGCGGCCGTGCTGGCCGGCGAGGCCGGCGCCGCGATGGTGAGCTCGATGCCGCCGGACGTCCGCAGCTCGCGGGTGATGGCGATCCGGACGCGCTTCTTCGACGACTGGGTCCTCGACGCGATCGGTCGGGGGGTGAGGCAGGTCGTCATCGTGGCCGCCGGCATGGACACCCGGGCCTACAGGCTGGCCTGGCCCGCTGCCACCGTGCTCTGGGAGCTCGACCGCCGGGAGCTGCTGGCGACCAAGCGGGCGCTGCTGGACGGGGCCGGAGCCCGACCCTCGTGCGTCCGCCGCGAGGTCCCGGTGGACCTGGCGGGTGACACCTGGCCCCAGCAGCTGCGGGAGGCGGGCTTTCAGCCTGAGCTGCCCTCCGCGTGGCTCATCGAGGGTCTCCTCGTCTACCTCGGCGCCGAGGGTGCGACGCGCCTTCTCGGTCAGGCTGCCGGCTCGGCGTCGCCGGAGTGCCGGCTCGGCGTCGACTTCATCTCCGAGAGCTTCCTGCGCAGCCCCTGGATGAGCTCCTACCTGGGATGGCTCGCCGACCGGGGTGCGCCCTGGCGTTTCGGGACCGACCGGCCGGAAGACGTGCTGGCGGCCTCCGGGTGGCATGCCACCGCCGTCAGGCAGCCTGGCGAGGAGGGCGTCGGCGCGGGCCTCCTGCCCTGGCCGGTCATGCCCCGCGAGGTGCCGAACCTCCCGCGCAGCTTCCTGGTCACCGCCGAGCGGTCCTGAACGCCGCGGCGGCGACTCCCGACCCGCGCGGCGATTCTTACCTGATCCTGGGTTATCTCTCGGCGGCTTTGCGTGTGCTCGTGATCGTAAGATGACCGATGCAGTCATTCCAGCCCAACGGGAGCACTCATATGCATCGATCCCGCCTCGCCGTCTTCGGAGCCGTCGCGCTCACCGCCCTCCTGGCCGCGGCCTGCGGGTCCAGCACTCCCGCCGGGGCGGGCAAGCCGGCCGCCGCGACGATCGGGGCGGGCAACCCTTCGGCGCCGGTCACCCTCCAGGAGGCGGGGTCATCCACGATGTATCCCTATCTCCAGGTCCTGACCTCGCCGCTCAGCCAGAAGTACCCGAACATCACCCTCTCGGCCGCCGCCGGCGGCTCCGGCGCCGGGCAGTCGGAGGCGATCGCGGGCACCATCGACCTCGGGGCCAGCGACGTGTACCTCAGTCCCGCGCAGTTCCAATCCACCCCCGGCATCCTCAACATCCCGATCTCGGTCTCCTCGCTGGTCGTCACCTTCAACGTGAAGGGGGTGTCCAGCCTCGACCTGACCGGCAGCGTGCTGGCGGACATCTACAGCGGGAAGATCACCCACTGGAACGACCCCGCCATCGAGACTCTGAACCCCGGGTTGGCGCTGCCCGGCGAGGCGATCGTGCCGATTCGCCGGCTGGACTCGGCGGGCGACACGTTCGACCTCACCGAGTTCCTCTCGGAGAGCAGCACCGCCTGGGCAAACGGCCCGGCCGACGGTTTGACGGTCGCCTGGCCCGCCGTTCCCGGTGAGCTGGCGGAGAGTGGCGACCCGGGCATGATCTCGGGGATGTCGAAGACGCCGGGCTCGATCGGGTACCTGGGGATCTCGTACGCGGATCAGGGACTGCAGGCGGGGCTGGGTGAGGCGGCGCTCCGCAACCGGGCCGGGCATTTCGTCAAGTCCGACCAGGAAACGGTCCACTCGGCGGTCGTCGGGGGCGCGACCCGCCTGCCCGCCAACCTTGTCGCCTCGCTCGTCGACCAGCCCGGCGCGAACAGCTATCCGATCGTCAGCTACGACTACCTGATCGTGCAGTCGCAGCAGAGCGACCCTGAGAAGGCCCTGGCGATTCGCACCTTCCTCACGTGGGCGATCAGCCCCACCGGTGGTGCCACCGAGGCAAATCTCTACGCGGTCGGCTTTCAGCCGCTGCCGGGCACCGCGCTGCACAAGGTGAGCGCCGCGATCAAGACGATCAAGGCCGCATAGCACCGGGTCGCCGGCGGACCGGCGGCCGCGCCTCCCGGCCTCGTCGGGGGTTACCCTCAGCGCGTGCCCCTCAGCATCCGGCGCGATCTCGGCCATGGCGGCGGCCGTTGAGCATGGCCGTCGATACCGGCGCGCTGCAGGAAAAGCTCGAGGAGCTGGCGCTGAGCCTGCGCGTGCCGGGCGTCGCGGTCGGCGTCTACCACCAGGGTGAGGAGGGGTACGCCTTCACCGGTGTCACCAGCCTCGAGAATCCACTCCCGGTGGATGCCGGGACGCTGTTCCAGGTCGGCTCCACGACCAAGACCTTCACCGCCACGGTGATCATGCGCCTGGTGGAGCGCGGCGAGGTCTCCCTGGAGGCACCGGTGCGCACCTATGTCCCGGAGCTCAGGCTCCAGGACGAGTCGGTCGCGCGCCGGGTGACGGTCCTGCACCTGCTGAACCACACCGCCGGTTGGGAAGGCGACTTCTTTCTCGACACCGGAGACGGCGACGACGCGCTGGCGGGGTACGTGGAAGCGATGACGCAGCTGCGCCAGGTCCATCCGCTGGGTGCGGTCGCCTCGTACAACAACGCCGCGGTCTCGCTGGCCGGGCGCGTCGTCGAGAAGGTGACCGGGGAGACCTACGAGGCCGCCGCCCGCGAGCTGGTGCTCGAGCCGCTCGGCCTCGCCGGCAGCTTCTTCTTCCCGGCCGAGGTGATGACCCGTCGCTTCGCCGTCGGCCATCTGGACCGCGACGAAGGCCCACGCTTGGCGCGGCCCTGGCGACTCCCGCGTTCTGCGACGCCGGCCGGCGCACTGGCGTCGACGGCGGCCGACCAGATCCGGTACGCCCGCTTCCATCTCGGCCAGGGCGGAGAAGACTGGGAGGGGGTCCTCCGCCTCCAGACCAGGCGCCGGATGCAGGAGCCGACGGCCGGGCTGGAGGGCGCGGCGATCGCCGACCAGGTCGGGGTCAGCTGGCTGCTGCGGCGGGTCGGCGACGAGGCGCTCGTCGGTCACGGCGGCACCACCAACGGCCAGCTCTCCGCGTTCCAGATGGTGCCGGCGCGCGGCTTCGCGGTCACCATCCTGACCAACTCGACGGCCGGAGGGCGGCTGCACCGCGAGCTCGTCGACTGGATCCTCGCGCACTACCTCGGGGTGCGGGCACCGGAGCCGGAGCTGCTCGAGCTGACCGAAGACGCCCTTCGCGCGTACGCCGGGACCTACCGCTCGGACACCGTGATCGCGACCGTCACGCCGGATCCCCCCGGTCTCCACATCGCCGCCCGGCCCACCGAGCAGGCGTACCAGCGTCTGACCGCGCTGCTGTCCGAGGTGCCGGAGGAGCCACCCTATCCGATCCGTCTGCTCCCCCGCGACCACTTCCTGGTCACGGGCGGAAAAGGGGAGGGGCAGCGGGGGACGTTCGTCCGGGGTGCCGGCGGCGCCGTCACCGGCGTCAACCTGGGTGGCCGCCTCGCGCTGCGGGACTGACCCCGGCCGGCGTCAGGGCCGGACCGCGGACACCACCGCGTGGCCGGCGTGCGCCCAGACCACGTCGACCGGCTCGAAGCCGGCTTTCGAGATCCAGGCCAGGTGCTCGGGCAGCGTGGCCAGGTGGTCGGCCTCGGCGTCCGGGAAGCGGAACGCGTTCCAGGCCAGGCGCTGGAAGGCCTCCATCCCCCGTTCGTCGGCGTAGCGCTCGAGGGAGCGCCGCCGCACCGCCTCGTCCCACTGGCGGGCCGCGAACCGGATGCCGGCGCGGGTGGCCGGCAGCATCACGTCCGCGAGCACGAAGGCGCCGCGGCGGGCGAGCATCCCGGCCACGTCCCCGAACAGCTGCTCCTTCTGCGGGTCGGTGAGGTGATGGAGTGCGAGGGAGGAGACGACCGCGGAGCAGTCGCGGTAGCGCGAGCGCCATGACGTGTCCTCGAGGTCGAACGCGACGGTGCGGAAACGGGTTCCGGCGCCCGCCAGGCGGACGCGCGCGCGCTGCAGCATAGCGGGTGAGCCGTCGAGCCCGAAGGCGCGGCAGCGCGGATGGCGCCCCAAGATCGCCTGGGCCAGGGAGCCGTCGCCGCAGCACAGCTCGACCACGTCGCCGTTTCCGGCCCGCGGGTCGATCAGGGAGCAGATGGCGTCGAACTGGGTCTCCCGGTCGGGCACGAAGAGATCGCCATAGGTGAGGAACGATTGCGAGTCGCTCTCTGTCCAGCGGGCGTTGCTCACGACCGTCCTCCCATCCCGTGCTCAACGTACCTTGTGGAGTGCGGCCACGTCCAGATCGGGGGGCGACGGCGGTGGTCGTCTCGTCCAGGGCGTAAGCCCCGGTGGTGCACCAGTGGGCCCTAAAACGCCGGAGTGACCCCCGTTGGTGCACCAACGGGCCCTAAGACGCCGGAATGAACCCCGTTGGTGCACCACCGGAGCGCGGGTGCGGGGGTTCGGAGGTGCGGTCCGGTCAGCCGCCGATGACTCTGAAGAGAAGCCCCAACAGATAGGTTCCGCCGCCCACCACGATGCCGGCGATCGTCATCTCGAAGCCCGACGACCACCAGTTCCGAAGGGTGAAGAGGGACTTCGCGGCCCCCACCGCGAAGTGGGCGATCAGAGAGAGCGCGAAGGCGATGGCGATCCCGGTGGCGCCGCCGACGAAGAAGAACGGAATGACCGGGATGATCGCCCCCACTCCGGTTGAGAGGAAGCCCGCGATCGCTGACTGCATCGGGTTGGAGCTGTCCTCCGAGGCGCCGAACTCTTCGGTGACGAGCATCTTCAGCAGCGCGTCCGGGTTCGCCGCCACCTTGTCGACCAGGACGTCGGCGTCCTCCTTCGACAGTCCCTTCAGCTGATAGAAGAGGGACAGCTCCTCCTTCTCCTCGGCCGGGTGGGCCTGCAGCTCCTGCCGCTCCTGCTCCACGTTGGCCTGCGCCATCTCGCTCGCCGAACGCGCGGCGAGCCAGGCGCCGACGCCCATTGAGAGCGCCGAGGCGATGGCGCCCGCGAGACCGGCGGTGAGCACGAAGGACCGGGTGGCGCCGGTGGCTCCGGAAACACCGGCCACGATGCCGAAGACCGCCGCCAGTCCGTCGTTGGCGCCGTAGATCGCGTCCGGCACCCACCCTGTGCTGCGGCGGTGCCAGGATTCGCGGTGAAGAATCCGGTCCAACCGGGCCTGAGGACCGGGGTCCGGGTCGGGCGGGGCGTCGCCCAGCATGTCCTGGACCGCAAGCGAGTGCGAGCGTTCGTCCTTGCGAATATCGAGCAGCACGGCGTCGGTCTCGGCGTCGCCGGTGGGTTTCCCGTAGGTGTCGAGCACCTCGTCGTCCTCGGCCGCCTCGCGCTGGCGCAGCAAGCGCTCGACGGGGGCGATGCGGGACTGCAGCTTGAGCCAGGGCGAGATGCGTACCGTGCTCGGATCCGGGACCGTCGCCCCCAGCTCACGGAGCCGGGCCTCCAGCCGCTCGCGGTGGGTCCCCTCGGCGGCGGCGATCTTCCGCAAGATGTCCGCGCGCCGGGGGTCCGGCTCCCGAGCGACCAGCGTCTCGTAGACGGCCCGGGCTTCGATCTCACCCCGCCAGGCTCGCAGCAGCCGGTTCACAACCTCCGGGTCGGGAGGCGCCGCACGCGACGACATGGGGGGAGTCTACCCGAAGTACTTTTGAGTCGCTAGTAATTAGTCGACTGTAACCACACGGTTAGTCCCGTCGTCCTTTGGGAGGTTGGGCGCCGCCTCGGTCCGAGCCCTCCTCGGGACGCTGACGCGGATCCGGATCCTCGGGCGGGTGCCGGAGCGCCAGATGTCGCTGGCGCCGGGCGCTGAGGAACTGGCGCGCACGTGCGGACGTTCGCATCGTGGGCGGACGTTAGGCGGCCGTTGGTGAAGCTCGCGTGGGGCGCTGGTGAACGGTTCGAGAACTGGTCGCCGTGACCATAACCTGCGGGGGGATGTGGTAGCGTCCCGGAGATCGAGATGGCACACCGTGGGCCGGAGGGTGGGCGCTCGGTCGCGCTGCTCACCGACCAGTACGAGCTCGGCAATCTCCAGGGCGCCCTGCACTCCGGTGTCGCCGACCGCCGAGCGGTGTTCGAGCTCTTCCCTCGCCGTCTCCCGGAAGGGCGTCGCTATGGCGTCTTCGGTGGGCTCGGCCGCATCCTGGAGCTGCTCCCACGCTTCGTCTTCACCGAGGACCAGGTGCGCTGGTTGGAGGAGACCGGAGTCGCGGACGCCCGCACCCGCCGGCGGGTGCTCGGGCGGCCCTTCAGGGGCGACCTCTGGGCCTATCGGGAGGGCGAGATCGCATTCCCGAGCTCCCCGGTGCTCACCGTGGTGGCGCCGTTCGGTCAGGCCGTCCTGCTCGAGACACTCTTGCTCAGCATCTGCAACTGGGATTCGGGCGTCGCCTCCACCGCCGCCCGGATGGTCTCGGCTGCCCACGGGCATTCGATCATCGAGATGGGGAGCCGGCGGACCCACGAGGAGGCGGCCGTGGCCTCCGCGCGCGTCGCCTACATCGCCGGCTTCGCGGCCACCTCCAACATGGAGGCCGGCCGTCGCTACGGCGTTCCCGTTCGCGGCACCTCGGCCCACGCGTTCACGCTCGCGCACGCGACCGAGCTGGAGGCGTTCCAGGCCCAGGTTGCGACTCAGGGGCGGGACACCACGCTGCTGGTCGACACCTACGACATCGAGGAGGGGATCCGCAACGCGGTACGTGCGGCCGGTCCCCGTCTCGGCGGCATCCGCATCGATTCCGGCGAGCTCCGGCAGGTGGTGCCGACCGCGCGCCGGCTGCTCGACGAGCTGGGGGCGACGGGGGCCCGGATCATCCTTACCGGCGGTCTCGACGAGTACGCGATGGACGAGCTCAGCCAGTCCCCGGTGGACGGGTTCGGGGCGGGCGAGCGTCTGATCCAGCATCCGAGCCCCGGCTTCGTCTTCAAGCTGGTCGCGATCGCTGAGACCGACGATCCGGATGCGCCGCTGCGACCGGTTGCCAAGCGGTCGGCGGGGAAGGGCAACCTGCCGGGCCGGAAGTGGGCCTACCGCGCATTCGACGGCGAGGGGCAGGCCGACGCGGAGTGGCTCTGGATCGACGAGAGACCGCTCCCGAATCCGCCCGGAGAGCCGCTTCAGCACCGGTTCGTCGCGGACGGCGAGATCGTGCTCCGCCATTCGGTCGAGGAGGCCCGGGCATACCACGCGACGGCCAAACAGCGGCTGCGGCCCGCCCACCGCTCGATCCAGGTGGGGCCTCCGGCGATGTCCGCCCAGCCGATCGAGGCGGGGATGCTCGAGACCCTGCCGAAGGAGGTACGCCACCGATGACCTCAGCCGGCGAGGCCGCGTTCCTGGCCGCCTACGACCCGGGGAAGTACCCGCCGTTCGCCGTCACCGTGGACATCGTCCTGCTCACGGTGCGCCAGGGTCGCTTCAGCGTGCTTCTCGTCCGCCGGGGCCGCCCTCCGTTCGAGGGTCACTGGGCGCTGCCGGGAGGTTTCGTGGAGCAGTCGGAGGGGCTGGAGGCGGCGGCGCAGCGCGAGCTGGGGGAGGAGACGGGGCTTTCGGTCCTCCCGCCCGGGATGCACCTGGAGCAGCTGCGCACGTACGGGGCACCCGATCGTGACCCCCGGATGCGGGTGGTCTCGGTGGCCTACGTGGTGTTCGCGCCCGACCTGCCCGCGCCGCGGGGTGGCGACGACGCCGCCTTCGCCCGGTTCTGGTCGGTCGCCGAGCTCCACGACCCGGGGGGGCCGGTCCTGGCGTTCGACCACACCCAGATACTCGCCGAGGGGATCGAACGCGCGCGGGCCAAGATCGAGTACACGCCGCTGGCGGCAGCCTTCCTGGACGAGCCGTTCACGCTGTCGGAGCTGCGTCGGATCTATGAAGAGGTGTGGGGGGTTCCGCAGGATCCCTCCAACTTCCGGCGCAAGGTGCTGTCGCGCGAGGGGTTCGTGGAGCCGGTGGGCGACCACACGGCATCCCGCGGCGGGTCGGGAGGGCGCCCGGCGGACCTCTACCGGCGCGGCTCGGCATCCATCCTGTGGCCTCCGTTGCGGCGGTTCGAGCCGGAAGAGGTCGAGGAGGGCTGACGGCGCGCGCCGCGAGTCAGGCTCTGCGGCACCGCAGGACATCGGGACACTGGCGCGCCGCCGAGTTCGCGGATGTCGTCGCGTTCCTCATGCGGGCGCGCTCCTCGTACCTCACGGGGACCGCGATCAACGTCGACGGGAGGCTCAGCGCGGCGGTCTGACGCGCCCACCCGCGTCCTCCTAGGATGGGAGGTCCGCCATGACGCCTCCCCCCCTGGTTTCGGCGCGCGGTCTGCGCAAACAGTTCGGCGATTTCGTCGCGGTCGACGGGATCGACTTCGACGTGGCCCGCGGCGAGGCGTTCGGGTTCCTGGGACCCAACGGCGCCGGCAAGACCTCGACCATGCGGATGATCGCGTGCCTGTCGCCGCGTTCCGGCGGCGACCTGCGCGTGCTGGACATGGATCCCGAGCGGGACGGGTCGGCGATCCGCGCCAGGCTCGGCCTGGTGCCGCAGCTGGACTCGCTGGACCTGGAGCTGACGGTGCTCGACAACCTGGTCCTGTACGGGCGCTACTTCTCGATGCCGCGGCGGGAGGCACGGCGGCGCGCGGAGGAGCTGCTCGAGTTCGTCCAGCTTGCCGACCGGGCGAACGCCGAGGTCGACTCCCTCTCGGGCGGGATGAAGCGCCGGCTGGTCATCGCTCGGGGCCTGATCAACGAGCCCGAGCTGCTGATGCTGGACGAACCGACGACCGGGCTCGACCCGCAGGCCCGGCACCTGGTGTGGGACCGGCTCTTCCACTTGAAAGAGCGGGGCACCACCCTGGTCCTGACCACGCACTACATGGACGAGGCGGAGCAGCTTTGCGACCGGCTGGTGGTGATGGACCGCGCCCGCATCGTGGCCACCGGGACGCCCCAGGACCTGATCCGCGACTACTCCTCGCGAGAGGTGGTCGAGCTCCGGCTGGGCGGTGAGCTCGACGGCGAGCTGGACCACGGCGTGGAGCGCGCGCTGGCCGGGATCGCGCCGCGGGTGGAGCGGTTGACGGGGCGGGCGCTGCTCTACGTCGACGACGGTGACCGCGCGCTCGCCGAGGTGCGCGAGCGGGGGATCGCGCCGTCGACGGCGGTGGTCCGGCGGGGCTCGCTGGAAGACGTCTTCCTGCGACTCACCGGCCGGACCCTGATCGAATGAGCGCCGCCCCCAGCTCGCTGGCTGGGACGTTTGTCTACAGAGCGACGTCTCCGAGGCCCGCGAGAGGTGCTCCTGTCTACAAACGGCCTTCGTCGGGGGTGGTGAGGTGAGCGTCGCCGTCACCGGCCGGGGGGCGCTGCACGTGGTGGAGCACAACCTGCGGGTCTATCGGCGGACCTGGCACGGCTCGATCTTCAGCACGATCATGATGCCGGTCGCGTTCCTGGCCGCGATGGGGCTGGGCCTGGGCGCGCTGGTCGACCACAACTCGAACGGCGTCGACGGCCTGCCCTACGTCGTCTACATCGCTCCCGGCCTGCTGGTGGCGAACGCGATGCAGTCGGGGTTCTTCCTGGCGTCCTACCCGATCATGGGCAAGATCCGCTGGTGGCACACCTACGAGGCGGTCCTGGCCACGCCCGAAGGGGTGCTCGAGATCCTGCTGGGTGAGCTGGCGTGGATGGCGATCCGGATGCTGCAGGGTGCCGCGATCTTCGCCGTCGTGATGGTCCTGTTCGGCGCCAGCCGCTCGCCCTGGCTGATCGCCGCGATCCCGGTCGCGGCGCTCACCGGCCTCAGCTTCGGCGCTCCGATCGCGGTCCTGAGCGGCGTCGCCCGCAACGACACGCCGTTCGCGGTGGTGCAGCGATTCGTGATCCTGCCGCTGTTCCTGTTCGGGGGAGCCTTCTTCCCCATCGACCGGCTGCCAGGCGCGCTGCAGGTGGCGGCCTGGATCCTCCCCCTGGCGCACGGCGTCACCCTCGCCCGGGCCCTCTCGACGGGCACCGCGACGCTCGGTCCCTCGCTGATCCACCTGTCGGTGCTGGTCGCCTACACGCTGGCCGGGTCGGTGGCCGCGTACTTCGTGTTCCGCCGGACGCTGACGCCGTGAGCACGCTGGAGCAGGCGCGGGCGGTTCGGGGACGCGTGGCGCCGATCGGGGTGATCGGCGGCTCCTCGCGCGTGGTCGAGCACAACCTGTACGTCTACCGGCGGCTGTGGCCGATGTTCGTGACCGGCTTCTTCGAGCCCGTCTTCTACCTGCTGGGCATCGGGTTCGGCATCGGCGGCCTGGTCGGGACGATCACGGTCGGCGGCGAGCAGTTCAGCTATGGGGTGTACGTGGCGCCGGCCCTGATGGCGTCGGCGGCGATGAACGGCGCGATCTTCGACGCCACGTTCGGGCTCTTCTACCAGCTCAAGTACGCGAAGACCTATGAGGCGATGCTCGCGAGCCCGATCACCGTCGGGTCGGTGTCGCTCGGCGCGGTCGCGTGGGCGGTGCTGCGCGGCGCCCTCTACTCGGCGGTGTTCCTGGTGGTGATGGCGCTGCTGCACCTGGTGCGCAGCCCGCTCGGGATCCTGATGCTGCCGGCGGCGATCCTGACCGGGTTCGCGTTCGCGTCCCTGGGGACGGCGGCCGCGACCTACGTGCGGTCCTGGGACGACTTCGACATGATGAACCTGATCCTGCTGCCCCTGTTCCTGTTCTCGGCCACGTTCTTCCCGATCACGGTCTACCCGCGGGGGATCCAGTTCGTGGTCGAGCTGAGCCCGCTCTACCGCTCGATCGACCTGATGCGGGGGCTTTCGCTGGGGCAGCCGTCGTGGTCGATGGTCCCCGACGTCGCCTACCTGGTGGCGCTCTCCGCCCTCGGGCTGTGGATCACCTCCCGCCGGATGATGCGGCGCCTCCGCCCGTAACCACCCTCCCGCTCCCGCTCACACGCAACCCTCCCGCTCCGCCGTCCGCATAACGGAGATAGGGGAGGAGGGCGGCGGAGCGATGGGTCAGGACGTGACGAGCGGGCGCAGGGGGGTGCCGTCGAGCGAGTCGATGGCGATGCCGGCGCGCAGGAACGCCGCCGCGTCCCCCCGGTCGACGGCCCGCATCGCCCGCGCGTGGTCGGCCCGCGCCGGGAACAGGACCACCACGTGCGATCCGGAGATGCCACCCAGGGTCCGCAGCGCCTGCTCCGTCTCGGGCTCGGTGAGGGAGAAACGCAGCGTGAGATCAAACGTGCGCGGACGGCTGAAGGCGAGCAGCAGCGTGGCCTGGTGGTGCCCCCTGTCGAGCGACCAGGAACCGCTTGCCGAGACCGCGCTCGATCCCCGCTCGTGCACCGTCCGGTAGGACTGACCGAGCGAGCCGCTCTCGCTGGGAGGGACGGTGACGAACAGGCCCCAGCCCCCAGGCAGCCGCACCAGGACCGGTCGCACGCCGATCGGGCGGTCGGGTCGTGCAGAGCTCATGCGACCGGCACCCCGACGTCCCGAAGCAGCCGCTGGGCCGCGTTGTATCCCGGCGCGCCCATCACCGACCCCGCGGGGTGGCACCCGGAACCACCCGCGTACAGACCCGGCAGCCCGGTCGCGTAGGGCACCCGGTCGGTGAACGAGTAGGAGTTGTCGAGGTGGAAGATGTGCCCGCCGGTGATGCCGAAGTGGGACTCGATGCCGGGCGGGGGGAGCGCGAACCGGTCGACGACCAGCTCCGAGGTCCCGGGCGCGAACCGGTCGCAGATTTCCAGGAGGTGGTCGACGTACCCGTCCAGCGCGTCCTCCCAGGTCGTGTCCGCCGGCGCGTACGGAACCGACTGCACGAACAGCGCCGATGAGTGGTTGCCCTGAGGGTCCCGCAGCGAAGGGTCGAGCGTCGTGTGGACGTACCACTCGATGGGAGGGAGGTCGGGCAGACGCCCCGCCTGCACCTCTTCCCACATCCGCCGCAGCGCGCCCATCGTCCCCTCCTCGGGAAGGATGTGGATGGTGGTTCCGAACGGGCGCAGGTCCCCTTCCGGGAGGCATGTGAAGCGGGGCAGGTCGCTCAGCGCCAGGTTCACCTTGAGCGTCGTCCCCGTCCGGCGCGCGCCTTCCACCCTGGCTCGGAGCGCGGCCGGGATCGCGTCACCCCCGATCCCGAGCAGGCGAAACGGGTCACAGGCGGCGAGCACCGCCCTCGCCCGCACCTCGCGGCCGCCCGCCAGCACCACGCCCGACGCGGCGCCATCCTGCGTCAGCAGCGCCGCCACCGGGCTCCCGGTCTCGATCACGGCACCGGCGCGGCGAGCCGCCGCGGCCAGGGCCTGCGTCACCGTCCCCATGCCGCCGCGGACCAGCATCCAGGTCCCGCCCGCGCCGGGCAGCCGGCAGAGGTTGTGAACCAGGAAATTCTGTCCCGAACCCGGCGTGTCCGGCCCTCCGGTGTGACCGGTCAACCCGTCGGTGACCAGGTACATCGCCTTCACCAGCTCGCTCTGGAACCCGAACCGGTCCAGGTAGTCCGACACCGAACCGCGGCTCAGGTCGAGGAAGGCCTGCCGCAGCTGGGGCCGGATGAAGCGTTCGGCGGTCTCCTCCAGCGACAGCGGCTCCTGCAGCAAGGCCGGGGCGAGATCGTCGCGGAGAGCTCCCAGCTCCGCCCCCAGCGCCTGGTCTGCACGCCAGTCGCGGTCGCTGAAGAAGGCCTTGAACTGCTCCTCGTTGGCGGCCGCGTCCGCTCCCAGCAGGAGAAAGCGGGGGCCGGTGGTGGGCAGGAAGTAGTGCGGATCGCGGCGGATCAGAGGGAGGTCGAGGTCGAGCTCGGCCAGGATCTCGGGCGGCATCAGCCCCAGCAGGTAGGCGCCGGTCGACTGTCGCAGCTCGGGCGCACGGGCGAAGGGCGTCTCGGTACGGCAGGCTCCGCCCACGACCTCGGCCGCCTCGAACACCGCGGTCTGGAGGCCCGCCCGCTGGAGGATGGCGGCCGCCACCAGGCCGTTGTGCCCGGCCCCGATCACGACGACGTCGAAGGCGCGCGGCAGGAGGTCCGGAGCGGGGGAGGTCACGCGAAGAAGGCTACCTCGCGGGAGCCCTACCCGCCTCCACAAGGTGCCCGACAGGCCCGCAGTTAGCCGGGCAGCCGTTCCAGACGCGCGCGCAGGTGCCGGGTAAGCGGCCGGCCCACCGCCTCCAGGTCGTGCTCGACCACCAGCGTCGAGCCTTCGACGGCGTAGGTGCGCCGCCCCGCCGTCACCTCCTTCGCGGTCGGGGTCCGCGCCGTCGCGACCGTGCGCAGCTCGATGTGGCCGTCCGCCACCGTGCCCGCGTAGACCTCGGCGATGCCGGTCGGCACCACCAGCACCAGCTCCACGCCGTGCTCGCCCGCCGGTCGCCAGAAGGCCAGCTCCGTCGGGCCCGGCCGGATCCGCGCCCCGCTGCCGTCCAGCACCCAGGCCCGGGACACCGACTGCAGAAACGGCCGCCCGTCGCTGGTCACCGTCACCTCCTGCTCGTAATCGAACGCCGTGATCGTCGGATAGGAGCCCTCACCGCGCCCCGACCAGCGGCCGGCGAGGAAGGCAATCGACCGCAGCGCGTCGGCCAGGGGCACACTGCCATTCTGGTCCGGTGAGCAGCCCCGACTCATTGACGTTCGCGGACGACGGCGGCATCCCGAACTCGCGTTTGCCGGTCCTGGTCTACCGGGACGTCGAGGGTGCGCGCGACGCGGCGAGCTGCCAGCGCCTCTTCGGGGGCCACGGATGGTCGGGGGCGTGGCGGAACGGCATCTACCCCTTCCACCACTTCCACTCGACCTCCCACGAGGTCCTCGGCATCGTGCGCGGAACGGCCACCGTCCGGCTTGGCGGCCCGGCGGGGCGAGCCTTCGAGGTGCGCCGCGGTGACGTCCTGGTGCTCCCCGCCGGCACCGGGCACAAGAACGAGGGTTCGAGCGCCGACCTGCTGGTGGTTGGCGCGTATCCGGACGGGATGGCCTGGGACCTGCGTCGCGGCGATCCCCGAGAGCACGACGAGGTGGTCGCGAACATCGCCCGGGTGCCGCTCCCGGACTCGGACCCGGTGCACGGCGGCGGCGGACCGCTTACGGACCGCTGGGCCAGGTCTTCTTTACCGTGAGTCGGTGACCGGGGTTCACGCGCTGCTGATCGCACTCGCCGGCCTGGCGGCGGGGACGATCAACACCGTGGTCGGTTCGGGCACGCTGATCACGTTCCCCACCCTGGTCGCGCTCGGGTACGCGCCGGTCACCGCCAACATCTCCAACGACATCGGCCTGGTGGCCGGCGGGGTTTCCGGGACCTGGGGCTACCGGCGCGAGCTGGCAGGTACGCGCCGGCTTCTGTTGCGACTGGGCCCGGCCTCACTGCTGGGCTCCGTCACCGGTGCCGTGCTTCTCATCAAGCTCCCGCCGGCCGCCTTCGAGACGATCGTTCCGATCCTGATCGGGGTCGGCCTGGTGCTGGTCATCGCGGGGCCGTGGATCCAGCGCCGGGCGGCGACGGCGCACAGCGACGTGGACACGTTGCCGCGCCGTGTCGTGCTCACGCTGGGCGTCCTCGTCTCCGGGATCTACGGGGGCTACTTCGGAGCGGGGCAGGGCGTGATCCTGATCGGATTGATGAGCGCGCTCCTGCCTGACGACATTCAGCGCATCACGGGGATCAAGAACCTGCTGGCCACGATCGTGAATACCGTCTCCGCGATCACGTTCCTGCTCATCGCGTTCGATCGCATCGACTGGTGGGTGGTGCTGCTGATCGCCGTCGGCTCGTTTCTGGGCGGGCTGCTGGGCGCACGCACCGGGCGCAGCCTGCCCGCCTGGACGTTGCGGGTGGTGATCGTGGTGATCGGGGTGGCAGCCATCGTGAGCCGGGTGGTCTGACTCTGACAATCGAGGCCATGGAAAGGCCGCCCGACGCCATCGCCCCCGACGGCAGCGAGATCCGCTTCCTGGTGCCGCCACCGCCGGCCGCCGCCGGGCAGCGCCCGCCCCCCGACCGTGCCGCACGCACGGCGAGCCTGGTCGAGGTCCGGCTGCCGCGCGGGCAGCGCAGCCGTCCGGTGCGTCATCGCACTGTGGAAGAGCTCTGGTTCGTGGTCACCGGGAGTGGACGGCTCTGGCGCCGGGCTCCCGACGGCGGCGAGCGCAGTGACGCGATGGAACCGGGAGGGGCCTTCGTGATCCCAACCGGCTGGGCATTCTCCTTCAGCGCTGCCGGCCAGGAGGATCTCGTCTTCCTCTGCCACACCTCGCCGCCCTGGCCGGGCGCGGAGGAGGCTGAGCCGGCCGGCTGACCCACCCCACCCGTCCCCCCACGCAACCCCGACCCCAGGCGCCCTCACCCCACCCCCGGACGCCGGCAAAAACGCCAGAGTGTCCACAGTCAGACCCTAAAACGCGCCGCGTAGCGCCCGAGTGTGGACACTCTGGCGCTACCCCGGCCGACCACGGGGGTCGGGCGAGGAGGGCCTAGGCGGGGTCGCGGCCGAACTGGTCCTGGAACGTGCGACGGAGCTCGGAGCGCACCTCCTCCCGCAGCAGCACGTCGGCTGCCGTCCACGCCAGCAGCGTCGCGCCGGTGGCCAGCCGCTCGTCGGCGAACGGGGACGCGGCCGCCTCCGCGAAGGCCGGCGTGTGGGCGTTGATGCCGCGCGGGGCGATCTGCAGGTAAGGGTGGATGGTCGGCACCGCGTAGCTGACGTTGCCGATGTCACTGGACCCCATCCCCACCCCGGCCGCGGACTCGTGTTCCACCCCCAGCAGGTCGGCGTTCGCGCCAAAGGCCTCGACCAGCGACGGGTTGCACTGGCGCGCCTTGTAGGAGATGCCCTCGGTGAGCTCCGGTCGTGCCCGGGTCGCCAGCGCGGCCCCTTCCACGATGCCCCGGAACCGCGCGCGGAGCCGCGCCAGGTGCTCCTCGTCGCGCTCGCGGAGGAGGAAGGAGGCGGCGGCGTGGTCGGGGATCACGTTGGGCGCGTCGCCGCCGTCGGTGATCACCCCGTGCACCCGGGCCGAGGGTCGCAGCATCTGGCGCATCTGGTTGACGCCGAAGAAGACCTGGAGGAGCGCGTCGAGGGCGGAGATGCCGGCCGCCGGGTTGGAGGAGGCGTGCGAAGACTTGCCGAAGAACTCGACCTCCACCGGAGTGACGGCCAGCGACCCACGGTTGAGCAGCGTGCGGTCGGCGCCATGAATCATCATCGCGGCGGCCACCCCGGAGAACACACCGGCGTCGGTCATCGGCACCTTGCCGCCGGCCGACTCCTCGGCCGGCGTCCCCACCACCTTGATCGTGCCGCGGAGCTCGGGCAGCGCGTTGCGCAGCGCGATCCCCGCTCCCACCGCCCAGGTCGCGATCAGGTTGTGACCGCAGGCGTGGCCGAGCTTGGGGAGCGCGTCGTACTCGGCGATGATCGCCACCACCGGCTCCCCCGACCCGTAGGAGGCGACGAACGCCGTGTCCAGCCCGGCCACCCCGCGCTCGACCCGGAACCCGTGCTCCTCCAGCTCCTCGGTGAGGAGCGCCGCCGCGCGGTGCTCCCGCAGCCCGAGCTCAGGATGATCGTGCAGCGTGTGGGAGATCGTCCGCAGGTGCGGCTGCAGCTCCTCGACCTCGGCGCGGATGCGCTCCTTCACCGTCAGCAGTGGCGCCGCTTCCATCCCCGAACCGTACGCGATGCGGATGGCGTCACCCAGCGCGTGGCGATGGTGCTTACATCGAAGTGGTGTCACTTGCCGCCGCCGACCGCGCGCGTCTGTCGAAGGTGCCGCCGGTCATCACCGCGGGATTCTGGGTAGCGAAGATCCTGGGCACCGGGATGGGCGAGGCGACCAGCGACTGGCTGCACATCGACGTCTCGTCGCTCGTCGTCGGCGCCGCCATCGGGGTGTTCGCCTTCATCATCGCGATGGCGCTGCAGTTCGCCATGCCGAGGTACATCAGCTGGATCTACTGGTTCGCGGTCTCCGTCGTGGCGGTGGTGGGGACGATGGGCGCCGACGGCATGCACCTGGTCCTCGGCATCCCCTACTGGGCCACCTCGTCGTTCTGGATCGTCGTGCTCGCGATCCTCTTCTTCGTCTGGTACCGGACCGAGCACACGCTCTCCATCCACAGCATCGTCAACCCACGCCGCGAGGTCTTCTACTGGCTGACCGTCATCGCGACCTTCGACCTGGGCACCGCGGTCGGCGACCTGACCGCGACCACCTTCCACCTCGGCTACTTCGCCTCCGGGATCCTCTTCACGGTCGCGATCTGCATCCCGCTCGTGGGCTGGCGGTTCTTCCGGATGAACGCCGTCCTGGCCTTCTGGTTCGCCTATGTCCTGACCCGGCCGCTGGGCGCCTCGTTCGCCGACTGGCTGGCCTGGCCGCGTGCGGCCCGCGGGCTGGGCCTGGGCCACGGGCCGGTGGCGCTCGCGGGCGCGATCCTGCTGTTCTTCTGCGTCCTCTTCCTGACGATTCAGGAGCGCCGGGCACGGGGCCGCGCCCCGACCGACGTGCTGGAGGCGGCGCAGGAATAGGCCCCCGGAGGCCCTTGACTCTCCCGTAACGGGAGGCTCGACGCTCGGTGCATGAGCACCGCACCACTGCTGTCGCGCCCCGAGCGCCTGCCCGTCACACCCTCCGCCTGGAGGAGGTGGCTGCCACTGGGAGTCGTTCTCTGCGGGACCTTTGTCTTCGTCCTCGACTTCTTCGTCGTCAACGTCGCGCTGCCTTCCATCCAGCGGACGCTGGGGGCGGGACCTGAGGCGGTCGAGTGGATCGTCGCCGGCTACGGGCTCGCCACCGCCGCGCTGCTGGTCTGCGGCGGCCGCCTCGGCGATCGCTACGGCCGGCGCCGCTGGTTCTCGATCGGCCTCATCGTGTTCATCCTCGCCTCCGCGCTGTGCGCCATGTCGCCCTCGCCGGCCTTCCTGATCGCGGCGCGGGTGATCCAGGGTCTGGGCGCGGCGCTGATGGCACCACAGGTCCTCGCCATCGTCGGCGTCACCTACAGCGGTGCCGACCGGGTGCGGGCGATCACCGCGTACGGCATCGTGATGGGCGTGGCCGCGGTGGGCGGCCAGCTGATCGGCGGCCTGCTGCTCCAGGCCGATCCGTTCGGGCTCGGCTGGCGGACGGTCTTCTGGGTCAACGTGCCGGTGGGCGTGGCGGCGCTCATCCTCGCCCGCCGCTACGTGCCCGAGTCGACGAGCCCCGAGGAGGGGTCGATCGACCTGGTCGGCGCCGGCCTCCTGGTGCTGGCGGTGGTCGCCGTCGTGCTGCCGCTGGTCGACGGGCGCCAGGCCGGCTGGCCGGGGTGGGCCTGGGCGTCGCTGGCGGCCGCGCTCCCGCTCTTCGCGCTGTTCGGCTTCTACCTCCTGCGAACCGCGCGGAGCGGCAGGCGACCCCTGCTCGATCCGCGACTCTTCGCGAGGCGCACGCTTCGGGTCGGGCTCCTGGTGCAGCTCTTCTTCTGGTGCCAGCAGGCGGCCGGCTACCTGCTGATCGCGCTGTTCCTTCAGGAGGGTCGCGGACTCTCGCCCCTGGGGGCCGGTGGCATGTTCGGCGTGCTCGCCGCGGGGTACGTCGCGACCTCGCTTCGCGCGCCGGCCCTGGCGCTGCGTTTCGGGCGCGGCCTGGTGGGGATCGGAGCGCTGGTCGCGATGGCGGGCGACCTGCTGCTGGTGCTGGCCGCCGGCCGCGGGGGCCTCGACGTTCCGCTGGCGGCGCTGGCCCCCGGGCTTCTCTTGCTCGGCGCCGGCCAGGGTCTCTGCATCACCCCTTTGACCTCGATCGTCCTCTCCGGTGCCGACGCGTCCAGCGCGGGGTCGATCACGGGGGCCCTGTCCACCACCCAGCAGATCGGGAACGCGGTCGGCGTGGGCGTGATCGGGGTCGTCTTCTTCGGACTCCTCGCGCGAGGAGCGGCACCGGCGTTCGCGTGGAGCGCGGTGGCGATGGCGGGGCTGCTGGCGGTGGTGGCCGCCCTTTCGCGGCTGCTCCCCCGGAGCCGACCGGCGTGACGAGCGATCATGCTCGGGGCGTGGGCACCGTCATCAGCATCGGCGATTTCTCCCGCATGACGAACCTCAGCGTGAAGGCGCTCCGGCACTACCACGACCTGGGACTGCTGGAGCCGGCGCAGGTGGACCGGTTCACGGGCTATCGCTCCTACGACACCGGTCAGGTCTCGACCGCGCAGGTGATCCGGCGGCTCCGCGCCCTGCAGATGCCGCTGGACCAGATCCGCTCGGTGCTGACCGCGCCCGACCTCGCGGCGCGCAACCGCGAGATCGCGGCGCACCTGACCCGGATGGAGCGGCAGCTGGAGGCGACGCGAGCCTCGGTGGCGACGCTCCGGGATCTGCTCGAGGGGACGCCGGCGGCGCCCACGGTGACCTTCCGCCGCCTGCCCGCGACCGTCGCGCTGGCGATCGAGGAGACGGTGGACGCGTCAGAGCTCACGGTCTGGGGGACGAGGGCCTTCGCAGAGATCGAAGCGGTCCGGAAAAGGCTCGGTCTGGCTGCGAGGGGTGCTCCCGGCGCGCTGTTCCCGGGCGACTTCTTCGAGCTGGAGCGGAGTCGCCTGACCGCGTTCGTCCCGCTCGAGCCGGGCCCGCCGCCGCCGCTTCCCGCCGGCCGTGCGCGCCGGCTGGAGATCCCGGCGGTGGAGGCGGCCGTCGCCCTGCACGAGGGGCCACTGAGCGAGATCGACCGCACCTACGGCGTGCTCGGGATCGCGGTCGCGGAGCGGGCGATCGGCATCGAAGGCCCGCTTCGGGAGTACTTCCTGACCGGTCCGGCGGAACGGGGAGAGTCAGGCCGGCGAACAGAGGTCTGCTGGCCGGTGTTCCTCATGGGCGGCGAGGCCCTGAGCTGACAGATAGGAAGAAATCTTCTCTTCAATCTATACTTCCACCATGGCCTTGAGCATCAAAAGCGACGACGCCGATCGTCTTGCCAGGCAGCTGGCCGCCGAGACGGGTGAAACGCTTACCGAGGCTGTCGAGACCGCCCTCCGCGAGCGGCTCGAGCGCGAGCACGCGAAGCGCATGGGTGGCATGAGGCCACGGCTCGCCCGGCTGGCGGCCGAGGTGGCGGCCCTCCCGGTGGCCGACCCCCGCACCCCGGAGGAGATCATCGGGTACGGCGACGCCGGCCTCCCACGGTGAGCGGAGCCTCCGGCGGACTCGTCATCGACACGTCGGCCGCGGCCGCGATCATCCTTGGCGAGGCGGGAGGGGATGAGCTGGTGGAGCACCTGGAGAGCGCGGTCGCTCGACTGATGCCCGCGGCGATCCTGGTCGAGCTCGGGATCGTCATCGAGGCGAGGCTGTGGCCCGCCGGGCAGGACGTCGTCGAGCGGTTCGTGCGTGACGCAGGCGTGGAGATCATGCCGGTCGACGGGGACCTGGCGGCCCGTGCCATGAGTGCCTGGCGGCGATACGGGAAAGGCCGGCATCCGGCGGGGTTGAACTTCGGCGACTGCTTCACGTACGCGCTCGCCGACCAGAGCGGGCACCCGGTCCTCTGCACCGGCGATGACTTCGCGGCCACCGATCTCACGGTCCTGCGCCCACGGCGCCCAGCCTGAAGAGGGTTGTTTGGTGCACCAATCGCTTCACGTCGGCCGCGGGACAGGTGGTTGGTGCACCACTCGCCCGTCGCGGCGGCACTAGGATCGCGCTATGAGCTCGGTCTTCCGCCGTTCACCCGGCACGGTCCTGCCCTCCATCGCTCGCGCCGAGGGCGTCTGGCTCTGGGACACCGAGGGGCACCGCTACCTCGACGGCTGCTCGGGGGCGGTGGTGGTGAACATCGGTCACGGCCGCGGGGAGGTCGTGGACGCGATGGCGCGCCAGGGACGGCAGGTCGCGTACGTCCACAACGGCGAGTTCACGACGGAGGCGCTGGAGGCCTTCTCCGCCCGCCTCGGTGCGCTCGCCCCGCGGGGGCTGGATCGCGTCTTCCCGGTCTCCGGCGGGTCGGAGGCGACGGAGTCGGCCCTGAAGCTGGCGCGTGCCTACCACCGGCTACGCGGGAACCCGGAGAAGTGGCGGGTGATCGCGCGGCGCGTGAGCTATCACGGCAATACGGTGGGTGCGCTCTCCATGTCCGGGCACGCCGTGCGCCGAGCTCCCTACGCGCCGCTTCTCCTGGACTTCCCGCACATCGAAGGACCCGACCTCTATCGGGATCCCGACCTCGCCAGTCCGGCCAACTCGGGCTCCGCTCTGGAGGAGGCGATCCTGGCCGCCGGGCCGGAGACGGTCGCCGCCTTCATCGCGGAGCCGGTGATCGGCGCCGCCGGCGGCGCGATGACCGCGCCTCCCGGCCACTTCGAGCGGATCCGTGAGATCTGCGACCGCTACGACGTCCTCTTCATCGCCGACGAGGTGATGACCGGGGTCGGCCGGACCGGGCGCATGTGGGGCGTGCAGCACTCGGCGGCCACCCCGGACCTGCTGGTCGCGGCCAAGGGCCTGGCCAGCGGGTACGCGCCCCTGGCCGCGGTTCTGGTCTCGCCGCGGGTGCACGACCTCTTCATCGAGCTCGACCAAACATTCGTGCATGGGTTCACCTATGGAGGCCACCCGATCGCCTGCGCCGCCGGTTCGGCGGTGCTCGACATCGTCGTACGGGAGCACCTGGCGGAGCGCGCGGAAGCGCAGGGGGCCCGGCTCGAGGCCCTGCTGCGCGAGGTCGCGGCGCGGCACCCCATCGTAGGAGACGCACGCGGGCGTGGCCTGCTGCGCGGGATCGAGCTGGTTGCCGACCCCGAGGCGAAGACGCCCTACCCGGCGGAGATGACCGTCGCAACGCGCCTCGCCGAGGCGGCGCTGCGGCGCGGCCTCTGCATCTATCCGGGCGGTGGTCACCTGCCGGGCCCGGCGGGGGACCAGGCTCTGGTCGCCCCACCGCTGGTGGTGGACGACGCGGAGCTGGGCGAGCTGGCGTCGCGTCTCGACGACAGTCTGAGGGAGCTGGAGAAGGAGCTGGCCACGGCGGCGTCGACGGCGATGAGGTGAGGAGGAGCTGAGGAGATGGCTGAGCGCACCCACCAGGCGATGAACGCGCAGATCGCGCGCGAGTTCGAGTCGGAATACCTGTATCTCCAGTTCGCGGCCTGGCTGGCGGCGCGCAAGCTGCCCGGGTTCACGCACTGGATGCAGGTGCAGGCGCGGGAGGAGCGCGGGCACGCGATGAAGTTCTTCCAACACCTGATCGACCGCGACTGGGCGATCCGGCTCGGCCCGCTGGGCGCCCCGGCCGCCGAGTTCGGCAATGTGCTGGACGTCGCGCAGGCGGTGCTCGACCACGAGAGGTACGTGACACGGCTGATCGACGACCTGATGGAGGTGGCCGTCCAGGAGCGGGACGACCAGGCGCGGGCTTTGCTCGACTGGTTCGTCAAGGAGCAGCAGGAAGAGTTGGAGTCGTCGGGAAAGCTGGTCGCCGGCGTCGAGGAGGCCGGGAGCGATCCGTCGGCCCTGTCCCGTCTGGACGCCGAGCTCGGCCGGCGGGGTGGGGAGATCTGAGGCGCCTTGCACGAGTACGACCACCTGTTCGACCTCTCGGGCCGGCACGCGGTGGTGGTGGGCGCGGGCAGTGGCATCGGCCAGGCGTCGGCGCACGCCCTCGCGGCACAGGGCGCGGCGGTGACCTGCGCCGACCGCGATCTGGTGGCGGCGCGAGGCACTGCCACCGCGATCCAGCGTGACGGCGGGACGGCGTCGGCGTGGGAGCTCGACATCACCGACCCCCGAAGCGTGGCCGCCGCGGTCGCGGGCCTGGGCCCCCCCGACGGTCTCGTCGTCACGCCCTCCATCAACGTCCGGAAGCCGGTCCTCGAGATCGCGGACGAGGAGGTGGATCGGGTCCTCGACGTCAACCTGCGGGGTGTGTTCCGGGTGGTGCGGGAGTTCGCGCGCCTGATGGCGGAGCGGGAACGGGGAAGCATCGTGCTGTTCTCGTCGATCCGCTCGCAGGTGGTGGAGCCGGGCCAGGGCATCTACGCCGCGACCAAGGCCGGCACCGTCATGCTGGCCAGGACGCTGGCGTCGGAGCTGGGAGGGCGCGGAGTCCGGGTCAACGTGGTGCAGCCCGGCGTGGTCGAGACGCCGCTCACCCGCCAGATCAAGGACAACGAGTCGTGGTACCGCGCCTACGCGCAGAAGGGGGCATTGGGGCGCTGGGCTCAGCCGTCCGAGCTGGCCGGTGCGGTCTGCTTCCTGGTCTCCGACGCCGCCAGCTACGTCACCGGCTCCGAGCTCGCGGTGGACGGCGGCTGGCTGGCGCAGGACGGTCGGTTCACCCCACCTCTCTGATCGCGAACGCCGCGGGCGCGGGCTGTTTTCGTTAAGACTTGGTTATGGATTCGGGGGTTTTCAAATTCAACGCCGGGTATTAGTGTCGTCGCATGTCGCCACCCGACCGCGACGCGCAACCCCCGGCGGTGGCGCCGTAGGTGCATCCGCACTACACACCGGACGGATCCTGGTTCTGGACCGGGACCCGCTGGATTCCCGCCGACCAGGTCCAGTGCTCACCTGACGTCCCCGCCCGTCCCCCGGGCGCGGCTTCGTCGGTGCAGCCGGGCCCCCGCTGGCAGCCGTGGCTCGCGGCCGCGCTCACCGCCCTGCTGGTCGCCTCCGTGACGGTCGCCGTGGTCGCGTTCCGGTCAGGAGGGCGCGGAGGGAGGGCCCCCGAGGCGTTGGCGGTGCCGCCGGCGCAGAGCATCTTTTCCCTGCCCTTCACGGACGATGTCGATTCGGCGGCCATCCAGGGGACGCTGACCCGCGGTGGCGTCACCGAGACGGTGGCCGGCGTGCTGGATTTCGCGCCCGGCCGCGCCCTGCAGGTGACGTTGTTCCGAGGGACGACCGTGGCGGGCGAGTTCCTGGACTGCGCGGGCATCGGATATCAGCTCCAGGAGCCGCTCGGTCCCTGGGTGGCGACCCCTCAAGTGAGCCTCATCGACCTTGCCCTGGGATGGGCCGGCGGCCCCCCGCCGCCCGGCCTGCGGGTCGCCGGGTGGGAAGCTGCGGCAGGGGAGACGGCCTGGCACCTGGCGTCGTCATCGGGTGGGCAATGGTGGATCGGCGCGCGCACCGGGCACCCTCTGCGCTTTCTCTACCGGAGCCCGCAGTGGACGCTCGCCCTCACCTTCAGTGGCTTCGACCACCAGCTGGCGCTCACGGTCCCGCCGCCCGGCAGCGTCTCCACGCAATCGGTACAGGGTGCACCGGGCACGGTCGTGACCGCTCCCGGACTGACGGTGGAGATCGACACGGTAGATCCGGCTCCCCCGGGACTCCCCTCGCCGCCCACCGGATACCGGTACACGGCCCTCCTCGTCTCCTATCAGAACGACGGGACAGAGCCGATCAAGTTCGAGAACGACTTCACGCTCACCGACGCCTACGGAGCCGACTACCAGGAGGCCATCGGGGTCCACATCGCACCGGCCCTGCCGGAGGAGCAGACGCTCGGCCCGGCGCAAGCAGTCTCCGGCTGGGACGTCTTCGTGGTCGCGCGCGGGACCTACGATCTGACACTGCAGGTGGGGCCGCCGCCGGACCAGCAGAACGTGGATTACCTGGTCACGATCCCGCTCTCCTGACCCCGCCGGGCGTTCGGCGGGCGGGATTTTTGGGGGCGAATCGGGCCATTCGGGCGGACCGGTACGATGCGGAACATGCCGGAGCGGGACGACGTGGCGTATCTGACCAGGCTTTTCACCCGGGGCCGCCTCACCCGCCGGCAGCTGATCCAGCGCCTCGGCATTCTCGGCCTCGGTGTGCCCGCGATCTCTGCCGTCCTCGCCGCTTGCGGCAGTGGTGGCGGCAGCGGGAGCGGTCAGTCGACGTCCGACAAGATCGTGGTCGGCATGAACCAGGAGCCGACCTCCACTGACATCGTGGGCCAGGCCACGGCGGCGATCGGCGCGATCCTGCGCGACAACCTGTTCGAGGGCCTGGTGCGGCTGGACCCCGACGGCAATGTCCTGCCCCAGCTGGCCAGGTCCTGGGAACTCTCCAACGACAACACGCAGTACACCTTCCACCTGGTCACCAACGCGAAATGGCACGACGGGACCCCGTTCACGTCGGCCGACGTCAAGTTCTCGTGGGACCGGGCGATGGATCCGTCGACCACCCCGCCCAATCCGTACGGCGCCTACTGGGCACCGGTGGACACGATCACCACCCCGGACGACCACACCGTGGTGGTCAAGCTGAAGCAGTACAGCTGGAACTTCCTCTTCCACATGACCTACGCGTCGGCGGCCATCGTGCAGCAGAACAACATCCCTCAGATCGCAACCGACCCGGTCGGCACCGGGCCCTACACCTTCGGGGACTGGGTGCACGGCTCGAACCTGACGCTCAACCGCAACGAAAGCTACTGGGGCCCGAAGGCGAAATTGAAGACCGTTCAGTTCAACTTCATCACCGAGCCCAGCTCCATGACCGCCGCGCTCACCGCCGGACAGCTCTCGATCATCGCCCAGGTCACCGCTCCTTCCACCATCGCCTCCCTGAAGAGCAACGCCTCCTTCACGGTCCAGGAGAAAGACCCCTCCGGCAAGATCATCGTGGCCATGAACAACTCGTCGCCCAAGCTGAGCGACATGCGGGTTCGCCAGGCGATCTCGGCGGCGATCGACCGTTCGGCCTGGATCCAGGGGGTGGCGTCCGGGTACGCGGTCCCGATCGGCAGCCACGCGGTGCCCAACAAGGGCGAGCCGTACTACATCGATCTGAGCCAGACCAACTCCTACGACTTGCAGAAGGCGAAGCAGCTGCTGTCGGCGGCGGGCGCGTCAAATCTGACCCTGAATCTCTCGGTGCCGACCGACCTCTGGTACGCGTCGCCGGGCGCCCAGATCCTGGTCTCCTCGCTCCAGCAGATCGGCGTCACCGCCCAGGTCCAGAGCATGCAGTTCGCCCAGTGGCTGAGCCAGGTCTTCACGGGGCCGCAGTCGTACGACATGACGATCATCGACCACGTCGAGGAGCGCGACATCTTCAACTACGGCAACCCGCAGTACTACTGGCACTACGACAACGCCCAGGTGCAGAGCTGGCTCACCCAGGCCGACGCGACCCCGGACGAGGCGCAGCGCAACGCCATCTACGCCAGCGTGCAGAAGGCGCTCGCCGATCAGGCCGTCAACGGCTTCGTGATGTCGACCAAGAGCCTGGCGGTGCTCAGCAAGTCGGTCCAGGGCTTCGCGGTGTCAGGCATCTCGCCGTCGATCTACATGCCCGGCGTCTACCTCACGTAGAAGAAAAGAGTTTTGAGAACCGCCTGCCACGGTGTGCGCCGGGTGGGGAAGCACCTTTGAATCGGCCACGGCGTCCGCAGTCTTGGGGCCGATGACTACATTCTCAAGACTCTTCTAGTCTCCTGTCCCAAAGATGGGTTGAATAATCTGGGGGACCGATGATGATGGTGGTCATGGCAGCCAGACGAGGCAGACCGACCGCCCCGGTGGAACTCAGCGGTGAGGAGCGGCAGACGCTGGAGCGATGGGCACGCCGCCCTTGCACCACGCAGTCCCTGGCCATGCGCACGCGCATCGTGCTCGCCTGTGCCGAGGGCAAGACCAACCAGGCGGTGGCCCGGGAGGTGGGCACCTCGCCGCAGACGGTGTGCAAGTGGCGCGGTCGCTTTCAGCGCGATCGGCTGGCGGGGTTGGCCGATGAGTACCGCTCGGGAGTGCCGCCCACGATCACTAGCGAGATGGTCGAGCGAGTGCTGATCAAGACCTTGGAGGAGAAGCCGAGGGACGCCACGCACTGGTCGACGCGGGGGATGGCCAAGCAAGTCGGGCTGTCGCGGAGCAGCGTACAGCGCATCTGGCATACGTTCGAACTTCAACCGCATCGCACCGACACCTTCAAGATCTCCAACGACCCGCTGTTCGTGGACAAGGTGTGGGACATCACCGGGCTCTATCTGAACCCGCCGGAGGCGGCCGCCGTGCTCTGCGTGGACGAGAAAAGTCAGATCCAAGCCCTGGACCGCACCCAACCCATTCTGCCGATGCGACCGGGACTGCCTGAGCGACGTACGCATGACTACGAACGTCATGGCACCACCACCCTCTTCGCCGCCCTCGACTTGGCCAGTGGCAAGGTGATGGAACAGACCCACCGCAGGCATCGGGCGGCCGAGTTCAAGAAGTTCCTGGAGCACGTCAACCAGCAGGTGCCGGCCGGGCTGGGGGTACATCTGGTCCTCGACAACTACAGCACCCACAAGACGCCCGAGATCAAGAAGTGGCTGCTCCGGCACCCTCGATTCGAACTCCACTTCACGCCCACCTACACGTCGTGGATGAATCTCATCGAGCGCTGGTTCGCAGAGCTGACCGAGAAGTGGATACGGCGTGGCACACACCGCTCGGTGCGCGAGCTGGAGACCTCGATCCGGGAGTGGATCGGCATCTGGAACGCAGACCCGCGACCCTTCGTATGGACCAAGTCAGCCGACGAGATCTTCGCCTCCCTGGGCTCATATCTTCAACGAATCTCAGAGACAGGAGACTAGGTGGCGTTCCAGGTCGTCTGGCGGCTGGGGCTGCTGGTCCTCTCCCTGCTCGCCGCGTCGATCATCGTCTTCGTGGTCATGAACGTCCTGCCCGGGAACCCGGCAGCCGTCATCCTGGGCACGCAGGCGACGCCGGAGGCGATCGAGACACTGAGCCGGCAGCTGGGCCTCGACCAGCCGGCCATCGTTCGCTACTTCGAGTGGCTGGGTGGGATGCTCCATGGCGACTTCGGCATCAGCTACATCCAGCGCATCCCCGTCGCGCCTTTGATCGCGGAGCGCCTCGCGGTGACGGTGCCACTCGCCGTCTACGCCACCCTGATCTCCCTGGTGATCTCGATCCCGCTCGGGATCGTGGCCGGGCTGAATCACCGCAACTGGGTGGGCACGTCGATCTCGGCATTTTCGGTGGGAGGCCTGTCGATCCCCGCCTTCTGGCTGGGCCTCATCCTGGCGGCCCTGTTCGCGGTCAGGCTCCACTGGTTCCCGGTGATCGGCTTCGTGCCCTGGTCGGAGGACCCGCTGCAGTCGATACAGTCGCTGACGCTCCCCGCCCTGGCTTTGGGGTTGATCCAGGCGGCGGTGCTGACCCGCTATATCCGTTCCGCCGTGATCGAGGTTCAGGGCGAGGACTTCCTCCGGACCGCGCGAGCCAACGGGCTCACGTTCGGCCAGGCGATCCGGCGCCACGGGCTGCGCAACGCGGCGATCCCGGTGGTGACGGTGGTCGGGCTCTCGGTGACGTCGCTGCTGGTGGGTGCGATCGTGATCGAGAACGTCTTCGCCCTGCCCGGGCTGGGGCTGCTGCTGTTCCAGTCGATCAGCAACCGGGACCTGATCACGGTGCAGGACCTGGTCATGGTGCTGACCGCGTTCGTGCTGGTCGTCAACTTCCTCACCGACCTCGGGTATCGGTTCCTCGATCCCCGGCTGCGCACGGCGTCATGACCCACCCCACGAAACTCCGCAGGCTCCCCGTCCCCACGGAGCCTCGCAAGCTCGGCTTCGCGGGGACCCCGGGTCCGTTTCGCGGAGACCCTGGGATGAGGCGCCGGCGCCGGGTTCCCGCCACGCTGATCGCGGGGGCCGTGCTGGTGGGCCTGGTGGTGGCCGCCGCCCTGGTCTCCTTCGTCTGGACGCCCCACGACGCGGAGCGGGTCGACGTGCCGATCCAGTTCCTGCCGCCGGGCACTCCCGGCTACCCGCTGGGGACCGACCAGCTGGGACGCGACGTCGTCTCGCAGCTCATGGTCGGCGCCCGGATAACGCTTCTGGTGGGAATCGTGACGGTGGCGCTGGCGATGGTCCTGGGCGTCCCGCTGGGTGCACTGGCGGCGCTCTACCGCCGGCTCGAGGAGGTGATCATGCGGGCCAACGACGTCCTCCTCGCGTTTCCAGCCCTGCTCCTGGCGATGCTCTTCGCGGCCGCCTTCCGGTCCAGCACGCTGACCTCGATGATCGCGATCGGCATCGCGTTCGTCCCGGTCTTCGCGCGCGTCGTCCGCGGCGCCGGCCTGCAGGTGGTGGCGCAGGGCTACGTCACCGCATCCCGCGCGTTCGGGGCCAGAGGGTGGTGGCTGTTCGGGCGCCACCTGCTGCCCAACGTGCTCTCGCTGGTCATCGTGCAGGCGACCGTCGCGTTCGCGCTCGCGATCCTTGCCCAGGCGGCCCTCAGCTATCTGGGCCTTGGCACTCCGCCGCCGACGCCGACCTGGGGAGGGATGCTGAGCCAGGCCCAGACCTCGTTCAGCCAGGACCCGTGGCTGGCGCTCTGGCCAGGCCTCGCGATCGCGCTCTCCGTGCTCGGCTTCAACCTGCTCGGGGACGGGCTGCGCGACATCCTCGACCCCCGCCTGGTGGAGCGGGTCGCCGCGTGACGCATCTCCTGGGGGTGCGCCAACCACCTTCTTTTCGGCCGGGGATCGGGCCGTTGGTGCACCAACCGCCCTGTTTGGGGGCGCGGACGGGGGTATTGGTGCACCAACGTCCCTCTTTCCGGGCGCGGATCGGGACGTTCGCGCACCGGGGAGGGCACCGATCGCCGCCGAGGGGCAGCGCCGCGTGAGCGCGCTGCTCGAGGCCCGCGACCTCCACGTCGGCGTCGGCCTCGCCGAGGCGGTGCGGGGCGTCTCCCTGGATCTGGCCCCCGGTCGCCGCACCGGTCTGATCGGAGAGAGCGGCTCCGGCAAGACGCTCACCGCGCTGGCGGTGATGGGCCTGCTGCCTCAGGGGCTGCGCGCGAGCGGGTCGGTCACGTTCGAGGGCCGGGAGCTGCTCGGCCTTCCGGAGCGGGCGCGGGCACGCCTGCGCGGCGACGCGATGGGGATGATCTTCCAGGAGCCGCTGACCGCCCTCGACCCCATGCAGCGCATCGGAGACGCCATCGCCGAGCCGCTCCGCATCCATCGCGGGCTGAGCGCCGGGGCCGCCCGGGCCCAGGTCCTGGCCCTGCTGGGACGCGTTCGCATGCCTGACCCGGAGGAGCGGATGCGCTCCTATCCGCACCAGCTTTCGGGCGGCCAGCGCCAGCGGGCGATGATCGCGATGGCGGTCGCGTGCGGCCCGCGGCTGCTGATCGCGGACGAGCCCACCACGGCGCTCGACGTCACCGTGCAGGCGCGGATCCTGAGCCTGCTGCGCGACCTGGTGGAGGAGGGAGGAGCCTCGCTGCTTCTGATCACGCACGACCTGGCGGTCGTCTCGGAGACCTGCCAGGACGTCTACGTCATGTACGGCGGTCGCATCGCCGAACAGGGATCGGTGGACGACGTGTTCTCGGGTCCTCGTCACCCCTACACGGTGGGTTTGCTGGACGCGATCCCGCCGGTGGACGCTCCGATCGCCGGCAAACGACTGCCCGCCATCCCGGGCGTGGTTCCGGGCCTGGGTGAGTTTCCGGCCGGCTGCCCGTTCCGCACTCGCTGCCCCAGGGCCGACGAACGCTGCGTGCAGGAGCCACCCCTGGAGGGGGACGGGCACCGGGTCGCCTGCTGGCACCCGGTGGTGACATGAACCCCGCGGGAACCGCCGACCTGTTCGTGTTGGAGGGAGTCTCCCGCACCTATCTCCTGCCCCGGACCTCGTTCCGGGGGCCTCGGCGGTCGGTGCCCGCGGTCAACGAGGTACAGCTCGAGATCCGGCGTGGCGAAACTCTGGGTGTGGTCGGGGAGTCAGGCTCGGGGAAGTCGACGCTGCTCCGTCTCCTGCTCGGCCTGGAGGCGCCGTCGGCGGGCACCGTCCGCTATCTGGGCGGCGACCGGCGGCGTGAGGTCGGGATCGTGTTCCAGGACCCGGTCTCGGCGCTCGACCCGCGGATGCGCGTGTCCGACATCATCCTCGAGCCGATTCGCGTGCAGCGCCTGGCCGCCGGCCCGGAGCGCGTGGCGGAGCTGCTGGAGGCGGTGGGGTTGCCGCGCGGATCGGCCTCCCGGTTCCCCCACGAGTTCAGCGGCGGACAGCGCCAGCGCATCGCGATCGCCCGCGCGCTCGCGCCCCGCCCGCTGGCGCTGCTGGCCGACGAGCCGGTCTCGGCCCTGGACGTCTCCGTCCGCGCCCAGATCTTGAACCTGCTCCAGGACCTGAAGGAGGAGTTCGGGCTGACGTTGGTGGTGGTGTCGCACGACCTGTCGGTGGTGCGCCACCTTTGTGATCGGCTCGTCGTGATGCGGGAGGGGGTGATCGTCGAGAGAGGATCAACGGAGGCGGTCTTCACCGCTCCCGAAAGCGACTACACGAGGGAGCTGCTGGCCGCGATCCCTCGCGTGCGTCAGCGCCGGCGCGGGTAGGCGCGGGTCGGGAGCACGTCACCCACTCGCGTGCAGGCGGCGCCGGCAGGGCCCCCACACGGAACGGGCCCCTCACCACGCTGGCTGGGGGCCCGCCCCGTACGGAAATGGGGGTAGGGAGGAGTCGATCTGGAACGGGGTACGGTGCAGCGCCTGCTGCGTAGGTGATCAGGCGCGTCGCACCTGTCGCCCACTGAAAAGCGTGCAGCGGTTCGTCGCCCGTGACATCAGGGCTATCCCTAGTTTTTGACGAGGGATAACGCTTTTCACGCCCTGGAAACGCAGCCTTCCGCGCCTGCGGCGCAGCCCTGCGCGCCGGATCCCGCACGGAGCGGGTCCCTCACCTTGCGGCTCGAGGCCCGTCCCGCACGGAAATGGGGGTAGGAAGTCGACGTCAGGTCAGATAGGCGCAGCGGCTGCTGCTGGGTGCGATGACTCCGACGGAGGCGACAGCCCCGAAGATCCGTCCCGAGGCTCCCGGAGCCAGGGGGAGGGACCAGAAGGAGCCGCTGCACTCGATGGGAAGAGCCGGCGCGACGCCCTCGGCGTCGACCGCGGCGCGGTGCCCGGAGCGGCAGTTGCAGACCAGCTCGATCCCGGGCCGAAGGGGAACCTGCATACCTTCACTGTGGGAGAGAGACGGGGCACGTTCCAGATGTCATTCCTCCCAGCGCACCCCGAGACCTTGTCCCGGTCACCTGGGCGTTGCGGCACTCTCGAAGTAGCGTCTCCCGGTTTCCGCGAAGATGCGCGCGTAGGCGAGCAGCTGGGCCACCTCCACGTATTCGTCGACCTGGTGCGCGATCCATTTCCCGCCCGGCCCGCAGACGACGATGGGGACGCCCGCGTCACGGACCAGGATGGTGCCGTCGGTGGCGCCAGGCACGCCGCCGAGGACCGGCGACCGGCCCAGCACCGTCTCGTGCGCGGCCACCGCGGCGCCGACGAGCGAATGCAGCTGCGGAGTCTCCGTCGGTGGGCGGTCCTCGATCACCTCCAGCCGCCCGCCGAGCGGCAGCCCGGCTCGGAGCCGCGCCACCAGAGCCGCATGGTCGGTCCCGGGGATCGTTCGCACGTCGAGCCCGGCCACCGCCGATCCCGGGATCACGTTCAACTGGTCCTCGGTGCCGGCGACGACCCAGGTCGGGGTCAGGTAATCCCGGCCCAGGTGGGGGTGGCGGCCGCGCTCGCGCTGCAGTGCGTCCTGTGTCCGGGCGACGAAGCCGAGGAAGGCCGCGAGCGGCGGGATCGGGTTGCTCCCCTGCTCTGGCATCGCCCCGTGGGCCATCTTCCCCGGCACCTCGACCCGCAGCCGCAAGGCGCCCTTCTGCGCGATGCACACCTCGTAGCCCTCGGGCTCGCAGATCAGGGCCGCGTCGAGCCCGGCCGCGTGTCCCCTCCGGCAGAAGTCCTTGACGCCGAGCATCAAGCCCTCCTCGTCCACCAGCGCCCCCACCACCAGGCTACCCCCGAAGCCCTCACGCGCCAGCAGGTCGGCCGCGAACAGCATCGCGGCGACGCCTCCCTTCATGTCGGCCGCCCCACGGGCGTAGAGCCTGCCGTCCACCACCTCGGCGCCGTACGGGTCGTGGGACCACGCTCCGCGGTCACCCTCGGTGACGACGTCGGTGTGACCCTCGAACAGGAGCGCGGGGCCTGGGCGTCCGCCGTCGATCGTCGCGATCACGTTGGGTCGCCCCGGTGCCGCCTCCTCGATCAGAGGATCCCAGCCGAACGCGCGCATCTGACCGGCCACCACCGCCGCCGCGCCCCGCTCGGTGCCGCCCGACTCCGGCTGGTGCACGCTTCGCGCGCGCAGCAGGCGGCGCGTGAAGTCGAGCAGCGCGTCGTCGTCGATCCCGGGCATTCCCCAGAATAGGGATGCGCCGGCAGCCGGTTGCAGGGACGATGGCACTCAAGACCGGAGATCAGGCGCCCGACTTCCAGTTGCCCGACCAGGACGGAAACACCGTCTCACTCGGTGATTTCGCGGGACGGAAGCTGCTCCTCTACTTCTATCCGAAGGACGAGACCCCGGGCTGCACCGCCGAGGCCTGCGCGTTCCGTGACGCCCGCCAGGACTACGCCGACCGCGGGATCGCGATCGTCGGCGTGTCGGCCGACGACGCCGTCAGCCATCGCGGGTTCCGCGCCCACCACGGGCTTGAGTTCCCGCTGCTGAGTGACGTCGACGGCACCGTATCCAGGGCCTACGACACCTGGGGAACGCGGAAGCTGAGCGTCGGAGAGTTCACCGGCGCCTTCCGCTCCACGTTCCTGATCGACGAGCAGGGGAAGATCGCAGACGCCTGGTACAACGTCACCCCCGAGGGACACCCGGAGGCGGTGCTGGCCGCGCTCTGAGGCAAGAGCCCACGGCCTAGAGTTCGGCGATGACGCTCGCCGAGCTTCCCGGAGTCCAGGTCGGCCACTGGACGGACCTGGAGCACCGGACCGGCTGCACGGTGCTGCTCTGCGGTGCGGAGGGGGCCGTCTGCGGGGTGGTGGTCCGCGGGGGCGCGCCCGGCACCCGGGAGACGGATGCGCTCGAGCCCGGACGCAGCGTGCAGCGCGTGCACGCGATCTGCCTCACCGGAGGGTCGGCGTTCGGCCTCGCGGCCGCCGACGGCGTGATGCGCCATCTCGCCGAGCAGGGCGTCGGTCTCGAGGTCGGGAAGGTCAGGGTCCCCATCGTCCCGGCTGCCGTGATCTTCGATCTCGCCGAGGGCGACCCCCATCCGCCGGGTCCCGAAGCGGGGCGCGCCGCCGCGCGGGCCGCGAGGTCGGGACCCGTCCCCGAGGGGCGCGTGGGTGCCGGTACCGGCGCCAGCATCGGGAAGCTGCTGGGGCGGGAACAGCGGCTCCCAGGAGGGATCGGGGTCGCGTCGCTGGACCTCCCGCGAGGCGTCACGGTGGGGGCGCTGGCGGTGGTCAACGCAGTCGGTGACGTGGTCGGCGAGCACGGCGAGATCGTTGCCGGCTGCGGCGGCTGGGACGCCGTGCTGGCGGGCCGGATCGCTGTCCCCGACACGCGCGCCAACACCACGCTGGCCGTGGTGACGACCGACGCGCGGCTGGACAAGACGGCCTGCCGGGGACTGGCCGCCCAGGCGCACGACGGCTTCGCGATGGCGCTCCGGCCCGCTCACACCGCGGGTGACGGGGATCTCGTCTTCGCACTCAGCACGGGCGAGCGTGAGCTGGATCCGATCACGCTCGGGGTGGGCGCGACCGAGGCGGTGCGGCGGGCGATCGTGCGCGCCGCCCTCGCCGCCGCGGGTGGCGGCCATGGCTGAGGCAGACCCGGACGCGGCGTTCCGCGAGGAGGTCCGGCTGGCTCGGCTGGTGGACCCGATGCCCACGCTGCGGGCGCTCGCCGGGCATACGGGTACTGAGGTGGACGATGTGGTCCACCTGGCGCTGGTGCGCTACGCGTCGGACGGTGCGGAGGCGCTGCTGGCCCTGGGTCCGGCCTCGCTGCGGGAGCTGGTGCGAGCCCGTCAGGCGGAGGACTGGGTCCGGGTGGCGGGGATCATCGACTGGCTCCAGGCGGGGTTCGAGTCCCCGACGTGGCGCCACCCCTGACCCGGAGGTGCACCCCTACCCGCGGAGGTGAGCCCCGGAGGTGCACCAACGGGCCCTACCCGGCGGATGTAGGCCCCGGAGGTGCACCAGCGGGGGTCGAGGCGCCGGCGGCGAGGGCGGCGAGCACCGGTCAGCAAGGGCCGTCTGTCTACAAACGGCCGAGGTGCCGTGCCCCCCGCCGGCAGTCAGCCGTCGAAGGGCAGGAGGAGGCGGCGCAGGAGGCCGGCGAGCGTGGTCCGCTGGAGCTCGTCGAGCTCCGACAGCAGCCCGCGCTCGCGCTGCAGCAGCTCCGCCATCGCGGCGTCGGCGCGGGTGGCCCCCTGCGGGGTGAGGCGGACCAGCACGCCCCGGCCGTCCTGGGGGTCGGGATGGCGGGCGACCAGGCCGCGATCGGTCAGGCGGTCGATGCGGTTCGTCATCGTCCCCGAGGTGACGAGGGTGGCGTGCAGCAGGGCGCCGGGGCTCAGCTCGTGGGGCGAGGGCGCCCGCCGGAGCGCGACCAGCACGTCGAACTCCCAGAGGTCGAGGCCCTGGGTCTCCAGCACCCGCTGCCGCGCTCGGTCGAGATGCTTGGAGAGCCGGGAGACGCGACTCAGCACCTCCATCGGCGAGGGGTCGAGCTCCGGGCGCGCGACGTGCCAGGCGGCGACCAGGCGGTCGACCTCGTCCTGCCGAACGGCCGGCTTCGGCGTCGCTTCCATCTGCCTCCCCAGCCTACGGACTCTTGACGTCGAGAGAGAACCCTGTGTATGGTTTGTCTCGATGTCAAGAGATATCTGGAGCTCGGCGCAGTACCAGCGGTACGCAGGTCAACGCGGCCGTCCGTTCTTCGACCTGCTGTCGGCCGTGCATGTATCGGATCCCCAGCTGGTGGTCGATCTCGGCTGCGGCCCGGGCAACCTCACCGCCTCCCTGGCCACCCGCTGGCCCGAAGCCACGGTGATCGGCGTCGACTCCTCCCGCGACATGCTGGCGGCGGCCGCCGAGCGCGCGAACCCGCCTCGCGTCACGTTCGTCGAGGCCGACCTGCGTGAGTGGGCGCCGGAGCGGCCGGCGGACCTGATCGTCGCCAACGCGGTGCTGCAGTGGGTACCCGAGCACCGGCAGCTGCTCCCGCGTTTGGTCGGCTTCCTGGCGCCCGGTGGCTGGCTTGCGTTCCAGGTGCCCGGAAACCTCTCCGCCCCCAGCCACGCCATCTTGCGTGAGGTCTGCGACCTACCTCGATGGCGGGATAGGGCCGGTCGCCTCCTCCGCCGGGACTGGATCGCGGCACCCGAGGAATACCTGTCGGACCTGGCCGGACTGGGGTGCGCGGCCGACGTCTGGGAGACCACCTACTACCAGGTGTTGGAGGGAGAGGACCCGGTGCTGGAATGGGTGAAGGGGTCGGCTCTGCGACCGGTGCTGACCGCTCTCGACGGGCCTGACCAATCGGCGCTGCTCGCGACCTACCGCGACCGTCTCCGCGAGGCCTACCCCCGCCGGCGGTGGGGCACCGTCTTCCCCTTCCGTCGCGTGTTCGCGGTCGCCCAGCGCCCCTGACCGCGGATCTCCGTTTTCGCGTGAAACCGGTGGTATGAAGCCACTCATAGTGCCGGTTTCGCGCGAAACCGGGTCTATGGGGGTGCGCAGTGCCGGTTTCGCGTGAAAACGGGACTTTGGACGGTGGAGGTGGCTACGGCGTGAGGACGACCAGGTTCCCGGCCCAGACCCGTACCTCGAGGGCCCGGGCCAGCGCCTGGTCGCGGTCCAGGCGGCGCGGCGGCAGCGGGGAGCCCGGCCGCTGCAGCGCCGACGCGTACGGGCTGAGCTCGTCCAGCCTGTCGAGATCGAACGCGTGCTGCTGCCCGCTGTGCTCGATCAGCCACACCAGGTCGTGCGTCGAGGGAGGCAGGTTGCTCCGGGTGGCGATCACCGCCTTCAGCGACTTCTCGATCACCTGCTGGACGTGAAAGCCGAAGGCCCGGTCCGAAACCGAGGTCTCGCGGACAACGATGCGGGCGAGGGCCAGGTCCTGGTCCGCCAGCCCGATCCAGTCGTCGGCCAGCGTGCGCCAGCCCGAGCTCACCAGGGCGGCTCCATCAGCCGGGCGCCGCGTTCGGGGTGCGCCTTCACCGCCTCCCGCACCGGGTTGCCGGGAATCCGGGCCAGGCGGCGGGCCTCGCGCTCCGAGTAGACCAGCACCTCCACCGGCCGCGTCACACGACGGGCGATGCGCCGCAGCGCGTGCCAGCTGTGGAGAGGGACCCAGATCCCGGGCAGCACGACCACGATGCGCGGGTGGTCGGCATCGTCCGGGCAGGCGAGAACCGCCGCCGGCCGGGGATGGTCGAACGCCTCGATGCGCTCCAGCACCGTCTCCAGCGTCGCCTCCTCCTCAGATCGCAGCCGGTAGCGCTTGGTCCGGCCCAGCGTCTCCGACTGCAGCAAGCCAAGGCGTTCCAGGTGCACGAGACAGCGGGCGACGGCGCCGGAATCCGCCTCCAGGTCGCTCGCCAGCTGCCTGCCGTGCATCTCCCCGCGGAGGCGAATCGCATGCAGGAGCCGCTGCTCCAGCGGTGTCAGAGCGATCGTTGCCACCCCAGCCGCAATGTAACCGCCCAACCCCCGCCTTCGCGTGAGACCGGCAGTTTGCGCCATGACCGTTTTCGCGCGAACCGGCACCTCGCCCCCCATAGACCCGGTTTCGCGTGAAAACGGAGATCGGCGGGTGGAGGTGGCGGGGACGGCGGGGCGGGGACGGGGTCAGCCCAGGAACGGGTAGCGGTAGTTCTCCGGCGGGACGAACAGCTCCTTGATCGCGCGCGGGCTGACCCACCGGATCAGATTCCAGACCGACCCCGCCTTGTCGTCGGTGCCCGACGCCCGGGCCCCACCGAACGGCTGTTGACCGACGACGGCGCCGGTCGGCTTGTCGTTCACGTAGAAGTTGCCGGCGGCGTAGCGAAGCCGGTCCGCGGCCAGCTGGATCGCCGCCCGGTCGCGCGCGAAGACCGCGCCGGTGAGCCCGTAGGGGGTGCTGCCGTCGACCACCTCGAGCGTCTTCTCGTACTCGGCGTCGGGATAGACGTACGCCGTCACGATGGGGCCGAACAGCTCCTCACGCATCAGCCGCGAGGTCGGGTCTTCGCTCCGGATGACCGTCGGCTCCACGAACCAGCCGTGCGCGTCGTCGGTGCCGCCCCCCGCCACCACCTGGTACCCGGCGCTGCTCCGTGCTTCGGCGACCGCGTCCCGGTGGCGACTGAACGCTCGCTGGTCGATGACGGCCCCCATGAAGTTGGAGAAATCGGCGACATCGCCCATCTTGATGGACGGCAGCTCGTCGAGCAGGCGCTCGCTGAGCTCGGGCCACACCGACTGCGGGATGAAGAGCCGCGACGGCGCCGAGCACTTCTGACCCTGGTACTCGAAGCCGCCCCGCACGATCGCGGTCGCCAGGGCTTGCACCTCGGCCGAGGCGTGGGCGACGATGAAGTCCTTGCCTCCGGTCTCGCCCACCAGCCGCGGGTAGTTGCGGTACCGAGGCAGGTTCTCCGCGACCTGGCTCCAGATCCCCTGGAACACGGTCGTCGAGCCGGTGAAGTGGATGCCGGCCAGCCCCGGATCGGCGATCGCGGCCTGCACCAGCTCCGCCGGCGAGCCCTGGACCAGGTTGATCACACCGTCCGGCAGCCCCGCCGCGCGCAGCAGCTGCATCAGGTAGTGGGCGGAAAGCGACGCCAGCTGCGACGGCTTCCAGACCACGGTGTTGCCGAGCAGGGCCGGCGCTGACGGCAGGTTGCCCGCGATCGACGTGAAGTTGAACGGCGTGATCGCGAGGACGAAACCCTCCAGCGGGCGGTACTCCATCCGGTTCCAGGTGCCGGCGGCCGAGATCGGCTGGTCCTCCAGGATCTTGGGCAGATAGGCGACGTTGAAGCGGAAGAAGTCGCACAGCTCGGCCGCTGCGTCGATCTCGGCCTGGTACACCGTCTTCGACTGCCCGAGCATGGTGGCCGCGTTGATCGTGTCGCGCCAGGGTCCGCTGAGGAGGTCCGCGGCGCGCAGGAAGACCGCTGCCCGCTCCTCCCAGGGGGTGGCCGCCCAGTCGCCGTGGGCCCGGGTCGCCGCCCGGATCGCCGCCTCGACCTGGAGGGCGCCGCCCTGATGCGCGTGCCCCAGCACGTGCTGCGTGTCGTGGGGCGCGAGCACGGGAGCCGCCTCCAGCGTTCGCACTTCGTGGCCGTCGATCACCATCGGGAGGTCGGCGACCTCGCCGCCCATCTCGCGCAGCCGGGCCTGCAGCCGGGCACGTTCGGGGCTGCCCGGGGCGTAGTCATGGATCGGCTCGTTGCGGGGAAGCGGGGGGTGGAAGAGGGCCTGGCTGGACACGTCGACGCCTCCTGGGAGCGGGTGGTCAGGTCGGGATCGCCGCGTCAGGTGGGGAAGGCCGCGCCGTACCGGGTCGCGACCGCCACGCTGAGCTGCCTCCCCAGTTTGGCACCGGTCAGGGCCGCCGTGGCCTCGAGCTGGGGGCTGCTCTGCTGCTGCCCCTCTGCGGCGGCCTGGCTCGCGAGCGCCTGGCCGAAGGCGGAGCTGATGGCCGTCGCCTGCCTCTGCGTGATGCCCAGCCTGCCGTGGACCAGGGTCACGTAGCCGGTGGGGAAGGTCTCCCTGAGGGCTTCCTGCTGGGCCGAGACGCCGCCCGCGTCGTGCTGCGCGGTCGCCGCCGCCAGCGCCGCGGCTGCCCCGAGGGCCTGGGTGAGGCTGCCCGAGACGCCGCCGGCCAGCTTGGATCCGGCGGGACTGATGGCATCGCTCAGGGAGCCGGTCGAGCTCGCGTAGGTGGCCGCCGCCGCCTGCTGCTCGGCAGTCCGCCCCGAGACGCCAGCCGACTCCGCCATGCCCAGCAGGTAGGCCTGCTGCTGCAGCTGGGATTCGAGCGTATCGCGAAGGGTGGCGGCCCTGGCCAGCGGGTTGCCGGGGTAGCCCCTCGGGTCGGTTCGCGCGACCGCCAGAGCGAGCGAGGTCCCGAACGCGACCTCGTGTGTGTAGGCCGTCCCGAGCGCCCGGTAGGCCTCCGTCCAGCTGCCTGCCGCCTGGGCGCCGATGAGCGCCTGGGCGTCCGCCACCTGCTGGGTCAGCCCGGCGGTGAGCGTGGCCACGGGTGCGTGGGTGGCGGCGGTCAGCGCGGACCGCATCTGCGGCACGTAGGTGGTGGTCATATCGGCCGACGCCTGCTGCTCCGTCGTGGTGTTCTTCGTGTAGACGGCGGTCGTGTAGTCGAGGACCGCCTTGTCGAAGGCGGTCAGTGCATTCGCGACGGCGTCCTCGGTCTGCGGGTCGTTGCCGGGGACGATGGCGCCGGCGACGGCCGCGTCGTCGTCGTGGAGGGCGGTGCCGTAGGTCGAGAACTCGGACGTGCGCACGCCGAGCGCGGCGTCCGTGGTGCGGGCCAGCAGCATCACATGCGCGCCCAGTGCGAGGTCGACGTTGACACGGAGGTCCTGCGAAGCCGAAGAGGCGGGAGTGCTCGAGATGCGGGCGCTGGAGGCGGACCCGTTGCCCTCCGTCAGGGCGGTCGGCGCGCATCCGACGAGCAAAAGCGCCGCTGCCAGGCAGGCGGCCGTGCCAGCGCAAATGCGCCGGATCACCGCGTCACCGTACCAAGGGCAGCGCGCGTACTGCCCCTGGCTATTCGGCCAGGGCGTCGCCCGACAGGATCACCTCGGTCCCCGCGAGCTCGTCGTGCCGATCGCGGAAGGTGCGCAGGCCGAGTGGCAGCGCGATCGCTCGGACCACCAGCTGGGCAGCGTGGGCGGGGCTGCCGTCGACTGCCCTGACGCGGGTTCCGGCGACCCACCCGCCCGGGGTGGCGCCCCCGGTCAGCGCCGGGATCAGGGTCTGCGTGGCAAGCAGCGCCGCGCCGAGGAAGATCGTCCTGGCGCCGGCTCGACGCGGGCCGCAGGTGACGGTGAGCGACGCTGCCGCAGCGACGTCGAGCACCCCCGCCAGGAGCCGGCGCCAGGGCTCGGCGGGGATGCCCGGGCTCGGGACGCGACCCCGCATCTGCAGCAGCGCGATCCGTGAGACCTCCCGGTGGAACGGCAGCTGCGTCACCCCGAACAGCCGTCGGGGAAGGCGCGGCTGGTACCCGGCGAGCGAGCAGTAGAGCCGTTCCTCGCTCCAGCCCACCCGGACCACGCCACCGGGATGACGCACGAGCAGACCGCCCTCGATGGGGAACACCCAGGCCGCCTGCTCGGAGCGAGGCGCGCCGAACCGGAAGAGCGTGAGCGGACCCGCCTGGTACCGATTCTGCGTGAAGCGGACGAGTCCGAAGAGAGCCCGGGCGCAGCCCGAGAAGTAACCGTCGCGCAGCGCGTCACGCGGCGGCTCGATCGGGGCCCTGACCTGGTCGGTCACCGCCACCGGAGGACATGCCACCTGCTCATCATGGCAGCGCGCCGGGTCCGCACCTTGCATGCTTGGGGGGCACCGATGGCCGCCCGCAGCCTCGAGACCAGCATCGTCGTCCGGGCTCCACGTCCTGCCGTCTTTCGCTGGGTCGCCGATTACCGCAACGCAGCCATCGCGCTGGAGGGAGTCCGCCGGTGGGAGCCGCTGGATCCGGCGCGTACCTCCAGTGCGGGTGCCCGGTTCTCCGTCCGCATCGCGTTTTTGGGGGTGACCGCCGGCACCGTCCTGGAGGTGGACACCTGGGATGAGCCGGCGGCCATCGGCTGGCACTCCGACGGCGGTCCCGTGGACGTGCGGGGACGCTGGTCGTTCGCCGAGCATCCCGCGGGCACCAGGGTCACCTTGTATCTGGAGTACGAGCCCCCTGGTGGTCTGCTCGGCAGGTTCGGCGCGGCCCGGCTGGCGGGAGTCGGTCGCCAGCGCCTGGACGATGGCCTGGAAGCGATGCGGGAGGCCGTCGAGGGCGGGGACGCATAGCCGGGGACGTGCGAAAGGGAACGATTGGTGCACCAACTGCCTGATTCCGAGCAGCGCAAGTGGGCGATTGGTGCACCAACGGCCGGCTCGGGGACGGGACATCCTAGCCTCGGTCAGATGCCAATCGCGGCCGGCCTGATCTTTCTGGCCACGCTGGTCTGCGTCCTGGTCCGGCCCTTTGGTCGGGGAGAGGCCTGGTGGACGAGTGCCGGCGCTCTCCTGGTGCTGGGAATCGGTGCCGTCTCGCCGACCGCGGCCTGGCGCGCGCTGGCCGCGCAAGGCAACGTGTTCCTGTTCCTGTTCGGCTTGATGTCGATCGCGGGCCTGGCCGACGCGGCGGGCTTCTTCGACCTGGCAGGGGCTGCCGCGGTGGCGCTCGCCCGGGGCAGTGGCCGCGCGCTCCTCCTGTGCGTGTTCGGGGTCGGCGCGCTGGTCACCGCCTTCCTCTCCAATGACGCCACCGCGCTCATCCTGACGCCGGTCGTCTACGGGCTGGTGACGCGCCTGCGGCTTCGCCCGCTGCCCTATCTCCTCGCCGCCACCTTCGTCGCCGACACCGCGTCGGTCCAGCTGCCCGTCTCGAATCCGATCAACGTGCTGGTCGGGGGGCGCCTCCAGCTGACGCTCGGCTCTTACCTGGGGCACTTCCTCCCGGCGGCGGTGGTGGTCATCGTCGTCAACGCGTTGCTCTTCCTGGCCGTCTTCTGGCGACGGGTGGACCGCGATTTCGCGCTCGACTGGCGGACCCTGCTGGACCGGGCTCACCCCGATCCCCGGCACCTGACACTGACCGTGGCCGGCCTGGTCGCGATCGCGGGCGGTTACCTGGTCGCGAGCGCGATCGGCGTGCCCGTGGGGGTGGTTGCGATCGCCGGCGCTCTGCTCCTGCTCCTGCTCGGGCTCGCTTGCCGCCGGCCAGGGCTCTCCCAGGCGCGCGAGCATGTCAGCCTGGAGGTCCTGGTCTACGTCGCCGGGCTCTTCGTGCTGGTCGCCGCACTGGAACAGGCCGGGCTCACGGGTGACCTCGCTCACTGGCTCCGCGACCTGGTGCGGCCCGGCCCGCCCGCCGTGGTCGCCGGAGCGCTGGCGGCTGCGGTCGGCTCCAACGGCATCAACAACGTCCCGGCCGCCACCGTCCTCCTCTCCGCCTCGAGCGGACTGCACCCCGCTGCGCGCGCGCCGTTTCTCGCCGGGACGCTGCTGGGTGCCGACCTCGGGCCGAACCTGACGCCGGTGGGTTCTCTCTCCACGATGCTGTGGCTGGTCGCCGTGCGCCGGCGCGGGATCCAGGTGTCCGCGCTCGACTACCTGAAGGTGGGGGCGATCACCACGCCGCTGCTTTTGATCGCCGGAGGCGCCCTGGTCGCGGCAAGCTATCGGTGATGGCGTCCGGCCTCGTCGTGGTGGGAGTGGGGGAAGACAACCCGGGCCACGCCCTGCGCGGTCTCCAGGAGACCCTGGAGCAGCTGCCGGGAACCCTGCTGTTGTGCCATGTCATCGACACCGGCGCCCGCGGGGAGTTGGGTCTCACGCACGGCTTCGGGCCGCACCGGCGCCATCCGGGTCACCGCGCCCGTGCGGTGGCGCAAGCCGAGAGAGACGCCGCCGCGGCCATCCTGGAGGAGGCGGCGGTTGACGCCCCGGGCAGCCAGACCCGGGTCGAGGAGGGGGAGCCGGGCAGGGTCCTCTGTCGCGTCGCGGGCGAGGAGGGGGCCACGCTGCTTGTCGTCGGCGCCGGGAACGGTCCCGGCCTCGACGCTCCGGAGCCCCACTCCGTCGGCAGCACCGCGCGCTTCGTGCTCGACCACGCGCCGTGTCCGGTTCTGCTGGTGCGGCGCGGGCGGGCGCCGGTAGGCTGAGCCGTTCGGATGGACAGGAGCCTCGGGCGTGCCGTCGGTCTGGCGCGGATCGGGATGCTGGCGGTCGGCGCCCGGCGCCCGCTGGTCAACCCGGCCGCCTTCAACCTGGCCTCCGGCTCGATCTGGATGACGACCTCGCGGCATGCGGTCAAGGCCCGTCTCCTCCGGCGCTCACCGGAGGCCGCCTTCCTGGTCGCGACCGGGCACCAGAGCCTGCTCTTCCAGGGCCATCTGGAGAGCTATGACCCGCGCTCGCTGACGGGGCCGTTGAAGGCGATGCTGGGTGGGCCCAACCTGGGGTTCGCCGTCGCCGGCTACGTGCTCCGCAACGCACCCTTCGTGGGCGGCTACGCGCTCGACCTGCGGTCCATGCCCGACGCCTGGTGGCCCCAGAACCGGGTGCTTCTGCGTCTTCGCGTGGCGTGGGCTCGCACCGTCTCGGAGTCCGCTCCCCCGGCCGCGGCCGCGACACCGATCCCGGGCGTCATCGGACCCGCACTGGCGCAGGTGGGTGAAGCCTACGTGTGCTGGGCCGGGAGCCACGCACCCAGCCTGGCGCCCGCCTGGTGGGCCCCGTCCGGATCGGGGGAGATCGCGGCCTGGCTGCCCCCCCGCGGCCTGCCGGGCCCACCCGCCCCCGCCGCCGGGGCGCTGGTCGTCGAGTATCACCACCCCTATCGGGCCTCGCGGATGAACGGCGTCAGCCTGCACGGCCGGGTGGAGCCGGAGGCCGGTGCGCAGGCCGCCCTCGCGAGCGCGATCGAGCAGCGGTACGGGGTGCGGCCGGCGGGCGGTGCGCTGCTGCGGCTGCGGCCCGAGCGCATCACCTCGTGGCAGGGGTTCGACGTCTCGACGCGGCCGTATCCGGGCGCGCCCGAAGAGGTCGGCGGCACCGAAGCGACCTCGGTCGACGACAACGCCTGACCGGTCAAAGACACCCCGACTGCGGGCACTCGGGGGGCGTCGCAGCGGCGCCATCTGGCCTGACCGCCGGCACCCGGGCGTCGGGGGTGCGTCTGGGGAGCGCGTCAGGGGCCGAGGATGGGGGCGTGCAGCCGCTGGAGACACTTTTCGACGCCTCAGACGCCGGCCCGGCGCTTCCGAATCCCGAGCTGGCACGCCTCTACGGGGGCGGGCTCACCCTCCCCGGCGACGTCCTCTACGCGAACTTCGTCTCGTCGCTGGACGGGGTGGTCGCCCTCGAGGGAGCGCCTGGGGGCGGGCCGGGAGCGATCTCGCTGCACAGTCAGGCCGACCGCTTCGTGATGGGGCTCCTCCGGGTCCTCGCCGACGCCGTCTTGGTGGGCGCGGGGACGCTCCGCGACGCCTGGAACCACCACTGGACGCCGGCGCACATCTACCCCGAGGGGGAGGCCGCGTACGCCGCCCTGGGGCGCCCGGAGCCGGAGCTGGTGATCGCCACGCTGCGTGGCGACATCGACCCGGCGCAGCCCGCGCTCGGAGATCGGGCCCTCGTGCTCACCACCGACGCCGGGCGCGCCCACCTCGGCAACCGGCTCCCGGCCACCGCCCGGGTGTGCTCCCTGGGTGGCTGGCGCCCTCACCGGACGGCGTCTCCGCGACGCGGTGCGCGCCGAGGGGCACCGGCGGATCCTGACCGAGGGCGGGCCGACTCTGATCGGTGCACTCGTACGCGACCGGGTCCTGGACGAGCTCTTCCTCACGCTCTCGCCGGTGCTGGCCGGACGCGAGGGGGACCCTTCGGGGCGGCTCTCGCTCGTCCAGGGGCTGGCGCTGCCGCGGCAGGAGTTCGAGAGGGGCGTGCTGGGCAGCGTCCGGCGCGACGGCCAGCACCTGTTTCTGCGTTACTTATTCGCCGGCGCCTGAACTGCCCGTTAGGGCGCGATAGGGCGCCCAGGGCGCGGTGCATGAGACCCGTTCCGTGCGAAGCGGGAGAGCGGGAGATCGTCGGATGAGCGAGGAGAGGAGGATGCCGGTATGAGGCAGCCGATCAAGATCAGCTATATCGGGGCGGGAAGTGCCGTGTTCGCCCGGCAGATCGTGACCGACGTCCTGTCGATCGAGGGCCTCGAGCGCGGCACCTTCGCCCTGGTGGACGTCGACGAGGGGCGGCTCGACGTCGCCCGCCGCCTGACCGAGCGCCTGGTCCAGCGTTCCGGCAAGGAGTGGCGCGTGGAGGCCACCACCGATCGGCGTCAGGTGCTCGGAGGCAGCGACTTCGTCGTCAACTCGATCGAGGTCGCGGGGCGCCCGAACGTCGGCTTCGACAACGACATCCCGCTGCGCTACGGAATCGACCAGTGCATCGGCGACACCATCGGACCGGGCGGCATCTTCAAGGCGCTCCGTACCGGTCCGGCCTGGCTCGACATCGTGGAGGACGTGGCCCGGTTGTGCCCGCGGGCGATCGTCCTCAACTACACCAACCCGATGTCGATCCTGACGCTGGCCGCGATCCGCCACACCGGACTCAGCGTGGTGGGGCTCTGTCACAGCGTCCAGGGCACCTCGCGGCTGCTCGCCGGCTACCTCGACATGCCGTACCCGGACCTCACCTGGCGCTGCGCCGGCATCAACCACAACGCCTGGTTCACGGAGCTGAGCCGGGATGGCGAGGACCTCTATCCGAGGCTTCGCGAGGCGGCCCGCGTCCCCGCCACCTACGAGCAGGACCCGGTCCGGTTCGAGGTCATGCTGCACCTGGGCGCGTTCGTCACCGAGTCGAGCGGCCACTTCTCCGAGTACGTGCCCTATTTCCGCAAGCGTCCCGACCTGGTCGACCGTTACGCCCGGCCCGGGTACCGCGGAGAGTCCGGCTTCTACCGCAACAACTGGCCCCGGTGGCAGGAGGAGCACCGGGCCCAGGCGGCGGCGTGGGCGGCCGGAGACGAGCCGCTGCCGGAGGGTCGCAGCCTGGAGTACGCGTCGCGCATCGTCGAAGGCGCCGTCTTCGACCGCCCCTCGGTGATCCACGGCAACGTCGTGAACGAGCACCTGATCGACAACCTGCCCGCCGGAAGCTGCGTGGAGGTGGCCTGCCTGGTGGACCGGAGGGGTGTGCAGCCCATCCACTTCGGACGCTTGCCGGAGCAGCTGGCGGCTCTCAACCGCTCCCACATCGCAGTCCACGAGCTGATGGTCGAGGCGCTGCTGCGGCGCGACCGCCAGGCCGCGCTCTACGCGCTGATGCTGGACCCGCTCACCGCCGCCGTGTGTTCGCTGGAGGAGATCGAGCGGCTCTTCGAGGAGATGTGGGAGGCGGAGCGGCCTTACCTGAGCGCGTTCTGATCCGGTGCTCGAGCGGCCCTCCCGGCCGGGCGCGTAACGCGTGACGGTACCCCTTGCTGGGGGGGCCTGTGCGGGCCCCGGCGAATAGCGAGGCGGGTGGTTATGAGATTGCTCACGCGCGTATCGGTACCCGCGGGCGCGGCGCTGGCGCTGGGGGCCGTCGCCCTCTTCCCTTCGCTGGCCCTGGCGGACGGCCCGCCGGGGTCAGGGGGTCCGTTCGTGGGCCCGCTCCACGCCGTGTCGACGATTGCGTCCACGGTGCCGCGCAACGGTGACGTGAACCCCTACGGCACCGCGGTCGTCCCCCGCAGCGACGGCATGCTTGTCCAGGGCGACGTTCTGATCAGCAACTTCAACAACAGCGGCAACCTGCAGGGCACCGGTACCACGATCGTCGAGGTGGCGCCGGACGGGTCGTTCCAGCAGTTCGCGCAGATCAACGCCGACACGCTGGCCCCGGGGGCGTGCCCGGGCGGCGTCGGACTGACCACGGCGCTGGTCGTGCTCCGGACCGGCTGGGTGATCGTGGGCAGCCTCCCGACCAGTGACGGATCTGCAGCCACCGCCCAGGCCGGGTGCCTGCTGATCCTCAACAGTCAGGGCCAGGTGGTGAAGACGCTGAACGGGCAGGGGATCAACGGCCCCTGGGACATGACCGCGCTGGACCTCGGCGGGTTCGTGTCCCTCTTCGTCACCAACGTGTTGAACGGAACGGTCGCGGCCAACGGCTCGGTCGTGAACGAGGGCACGGTCCTGCGCGTCGACCTCGGGGTGTTCGGGAACCGACCGCCCGTGATGCTCGGGCACCCTGTCACGGTCGCGTCGGGCTACCCCGAGCGGACCGACCCGAACGCGCTGGTGATCGGGCCGACCGGGGTGGGCCTCGCGCCCGACGGCACGCTCTACGTCGCCGACACGCTGAACAACCGGATCGCGAAGGTCCCCGGCGCGCTGTTCCGCCAGGGGAGTGCCGGGCTCGGCCAGACGGTGTCGGCCAATGGCGCGCTCAACGGTCCGCTGGGCCTGGCGGTAGCGCCCAACGGTGGCATCCTGACCGTGAACTCGAACGACGGCAACCTGGTCGAGACGTCGCCGTTCGGCCCGCAGGTGGCCATCCGTCCGCTCGACACCGTGAACGGCTCACCGCCCGGCGCCGGCGACCTGTTCGGGCTGGCGGTCGCGCAGTATCCCCGCGGCGTGTACTTCGTCGACGACGGCACCAACACGCTGAACCTCCTGCACTGAACCGATTCGCCGTCTGTGCGCGGATGGGTCCTTCCGGGACGCCGGTAGGGCCCATCCGTGCGCAGCCGGGCATTTCAGCGGCGGCGGGTGGCGGCCAGTTGATAGAGGCCGGGATCCCGGTCCCACGGCGCCGTGCGCACCACCGCCCACCGGGCGATCAGCCAGCGGTTCCCGACGCGCCGCAGCTCGAGGGACCAGTAGCCCCGCATCGTGCAGTGATCGACCCCGCCGTCCTGGGTCGGAAGGTGGTGATAGGCGACCACGTGCGCCCGGCAGCGAGCCTCGTCGCCGTCGACCGTCACCTCGGCGTTGGAGGTCGCGTGGTGGGTGGACTCGAAGCCGCCGATCACCGCACGCGCCTGCCCGGCAAGCTGGGCGGCCGGGATGTCGACCGCCGGCTCACCGAACACCCGGCTCAGATCGAGGTGGACCTCCGGCGTGAAAAGATTGCGCAGGCGTTCCCAGTCCCGGTCGTCCTGGGCAAAAGCGAGCGCCGCGACCACGCTGCTGACGGCGACGCGGTCGGCGACCGCCGCCGGGTCGAGGCTCAAGACATCTGCTCCTTGCCGATGGGATTCGCGGTCGACGGCACGCCGCCGATCATCCAGTGGCTGAACGCGGCGTAGTGGCGTGCGAAGTCTGCCGGCGTGAGTGACCTCTCGACCTCCGTCGACAGCGCCCGGGCCCGCTCGTAACGCCCGATCCGGTCGGCCTCGTAGGCGCCGAGCGCGGCGCCGGTGCCGTCGTGTGACGCGAGGCAGCGAGCCAGCAGCAGCGCGTCCTCGACACCCAGTGACGCGCCGGCGGTGATGTGCGGGGACATCGCGTGCGCCGCGTCGCCGGCCAGAGCGACTCGCGGCGAAACCCATCGCGTCAGCGGCGGCACGACCATGATCTGGCTGTGCAGCACCTGGTCTGGTGGCGTGCCCTCGATCAGGTCGTGGAGCCGGCGATTCCACCCACCGCTGTCGAGATGCACCGCCCGTGCGAGGGCCTCCGCCCGCCCGTCGTCGGTGGGCGGCGGCGAGTCGAACTGCGAGACGAGCCAGAATGCTCCGCCGCCGGGAGTGCGCGCGCAGCCGCCGCGACACCGATCGCGGCCGACGACCATGATGTCGCGTTCGATCTCGACCCGGCCGGGCGGCACCAGCGCCCGCCAGGCGTGATGACCGGCGTGCTCCTGAGCGGCCGAGCCGGGCACCAGCTGCGCCCGGACGGTGGAGTAGATGCCGTCGGCCCCGACCAGGACGTCGCCGTGCTCGACGGTGCCGCCGGCGAACCGGGCCGTGACGCAGTCTGACGTCTCCTGATAGCCCGCGAACCGGGCGCCGGCGCGAATGCAGGACGGCCCCAGCGCCTGCGCCAGGACGTCGTTGAGCTTTGCGCGCTCGACCAGCAGGTAGCGGTGGTCGTCGAGACCGAAGTCGGGAGTCGTCAGCAGCCGCCCGGCGGGATCGTGGAAGTACATCTCACTCGGCTTCCCGATCGCCGCCACCCGCTCCCCGACACCGACCTCGTCGAAGACGGCCAGGGCGTTTGCCCAGAGGCCGAGCGAGGTGCCCGCGGCCCGGATCTCCGGCGCCTGCTCGAAGACCAGCGGCTCCAGACCGGCGGCCTTCAACGCAAGCCCGGTCGTCAGCCCCACGATGCCCCCGCCGACCACCAGGACGCGCCTCATCGGTAAGTGCCGGTTTCGCGTGAAAACGGGGGGTCAGAGGTCATCTTCCGTCTCGTCCTCGTCCTCGTACTTGAGCGCCTCGAAGGGGGTGCCGCACCGCCGGCATCGGTACTGCAGCGTGATGGCCTGCTGGCCGAACAGCGAGATCACCTCCACGTCCTGGGTGCCGCAGCCGGGGCAGCGGGGCGCGTGGTGCCGGGCCTCCTGCCCGAGGTCAGGCCGGAGGCGCGCCGGCCGGGGCATGGGCCCGCTCCTCGAGTCCCCGCAGCATGGCGAACGTCGTGGGGTCGATCGTGCCCGGCCGCGTGCGGCGTCGCACCGGGTCCCAGGTCGACCAGTCGATCTCGACGTCCGGTCCCGGCAGCCGGATCCGCTCCTCCAGGCGCCGGCGCAGGTCCTCGGGGCCGCCCGACAGAGCACCCGCCGCGGCCAGCTCCGCGACCTCACCCTGGGGCGGACCGAACAGCTCGAGCGCCTCGCGCCAGGAGTCGCCGAGCGGACCGGCGGTGAGGTCGGCAGGTTCCTGGGCGAGCCAGCTGCGCCCGTGCAGCAGGTGGTACCTCTCCTCGTTCAGCATCTTGCGAAGCCGGGTCCGCAGCACCTCGGACGACCCATCGAGCATGGCTCGGAGCAGGACCGAGAGCGCGTTGTCGATGATGGCGTTGGCCGCGACGAAATGCTCCCAGGTGGGAAAGGAGAAGTCGGTACAGGCCAGATTCCGGTAGCTCGCCGGATCGGCCTGCCGCTCCGGCCGGCGCGGGTCGTCCCCCAACGGCTCCAGGCACCCGTAGAGCACACGTGAGTGACCGATCTCGTCGAGCCCCATGGCGGCGGCGGCGATGTCGGCCTCCAGGGACGGTGCTCGCACCGCCCACTCGGCGTATCGCAGGCCCAGCAGCTGCTTGGCGTCGGCGGCGCTCAGGACGAGGTCGGACAGCATGCTCCTACCCGTCCTCGCGGCCCGGCGCCCACAGCGTGGTGATGGCGTCGCGCGGCACGATCACCATCTCTACCCAGCGCTCCTCGTCGTAGGTGGCGCGCGCGTAGGCGGCGGCGAGATCGGCGTCGGGGGCCACCACGCTGCCGACCTGGCGGAGCGGTTCGAGGCGGGCCTTGCGGGCGAAGACCTCGTACGCCTGCACATGGTCGTGGACGCGCTTGAACTCCCGTGCCGAGTCGGGGTCGGCTTCGCTCATACCGCGAGACCCCAAAGCTGCAGCGCGTCCCGGCCCTCGGGGGTGAGCCGGCGTGCGGACCAGGGCGGATCCCAGACCACGTCCACCCGCACCGCCCGAACGCCGGGCTCGCGGAGCAGCCGGGACTCGATGTCCTGCAGGATCAGGTCCGAGGCCGGACACCCCATGGCGGTGAACGTGAGCTTGACCGTGGCCACGCCATCCTCGAGGGAGACGCCGTAGACGATCCCGAGGTCCACGATGTTGACCGGCATCTCGGGATCCTCGACGTCGCGGAGGGCATCCCGCAGCCCTGCCTCCGCGGCCACCTTCACGCGGTCGCTCATGCCGATGAGCCGGTCATGCGGCCCCGCCGGGTGGGTGACCGTGTCGCCGGCGGAAGCGGTGGAACTCCTCCTGGAACACGGCGACCATCTCGGCGTTGCGGGGCCCGCGGCCGCGCCAGCGGCTCAGGACCGCGTCCCACGTGGTCGGGTTCGAGGTGTCCCACCGCCTCTCCTCGGGGTCGAACTCGCAGGGAAACGGGTAGTCGAGCACCCACTGCGCACCGTCCTCCTCCTGCGATTCCCGGTGGGCGGGCACCCTCACCCCGATCTCCTCACAGTAGGGGACCACCAGTGAGAGCCACCACTGCCGGAGCTGGTCGTTCGTCTTGCCCTTGAGCCGGTAGTCGAGCTGCGTGGAGTGCCGTTTCATGGCGTCGGGCAGACCGAACCACTCGACCGTGAGGGGGAACATCCAGTCCACCGCGCGCTGGAGCTCGTCCCTGGTGGCACCCCCCGCGGCAGCCATCCGCTTCGACCAGGTGCGCCCGTTGCGGAGATGGAAGTTCTCCTCCGCCATGACCTTGTTGAGGCCGCGCTTCCAGGGGCCGTAGGAGCAGTGCTCATGGATGTCGCCGAGGAGGCAGAACCCGGCCTGGTCGTAGAAGAGGTTGGCCACGATCAGCTCCGTCCACGACTCCAGGGGCACGTCGAACGCGTAGGGGTAGCGGAAGCTCTTTGGGTCACGAGAGAAGATGAGCTGCTCCTGGTCGGTACCCAGCTCCTCGAGCAGGTGATAGGCGATATGCGCGTGCGCCAGCTCGTCCTGGATGATCGAGATTCCGGTCATGAACGCGTTGACCGATGGCGCCCGCTGCGTGGCCAGGTAGTAGGCCGGGGCGGAGATCAGCTCCGTATCGCCGGACACGATCAGGGTGTGAGTGAGCTCACGCCGGTACGCGCTGCTCATCTCGGCCGGCGATTCGATGAGATCACCCCGCTTCAGCAGCGTCTCGAAAGCAGGGTTCTCAGACGGGGCGGTGGCCATGCGCTTCTCCTCCACGGTCCCCCAACTTTATGTCGATATTGTCGGCGATCGTGGGTGTGATTGCAACATTGGCCGCTCTCGAGTCCCAGGTTGGCGGCCTTGCCGTTAAAGCTGGCAATGTCGTATGATTTGATATCGTCACTATCAGTAGAAGCCAAGGAGATGGCATCATGAAGGACCGAGTGGAAGGAAAGGCACACGAGGTGAAGGGTCGCGCCACGGGCGACACCGGCGAAGAGCTGAAGGGCAAGGCCCAGCAGAAGGCCGGCGAAGCGAAGCAGGAGGTCGAGTCCGCGACCCGGAAGGGGAATGATTCGGACGAGGCGAATCGCTAGCGGGCGGTGATCCTACTGATCGGATTGGTAGTCATCGTGTGCGCGGGGTTGCTGGTGCTCGGCTTCCTCGCGCCACGCCTGTCGCGCCGGGTGCAGAAACGCCTGGACCGCGGTGCGCAGCGGGCGAAGTCGGCCGCTCGGTCGCAGCCGAAGCCGGCCCGCAAAGCCGGCGAACGCTCGGCGGAGCTCACGCAGCGTGCCGTCGACCGCACCAGCGAGGTGGGGAGGCATGAGCGCGAAGAAGCCGAGCAGGCCCGGCGATGAGAGGGACGCGGGCGTCCGAGCGGGCGATACCGGTTCCGGCGGAGACGAGCCGTGAACGGAGAACGACCCGGGGGACGGCCGGAGTGGCGGCGCGTCTTGCGGCTCGGCTGGTGGATCCGTGGGGGCCGTCCCGGCTGCGGAGATGGCTCCACGTGACCGGGGTACGGTACGGCGGCACCGGCCGTATTCGCGAGCGGGCCCGACCGCTGCCCCAGGGGCCGATCGTCGGTGCCCCAGACCTCAGCTTCCCTCCCCTGGAGGGAGGTGTCGCCGGGGGACCCGGCGCACCCACCGACTGCATCGCCGCCGACGCGGTGGGATGAACGGAGGGGCCGGCGGCGGCCCCAAAGGCGGCCGCCGGCCCGCAGGCGTGGAATGGCACCAGCCCGAATGAGCGCCGGGTCAGGCGGGCTGTACGGGTAGCCCCGCGGCGGCCCAGGCGACGAAGCCGCCTTCGAGATCGGTCGCACGCCGGAGGCCCAGCTGTTGCAGCGACGCCGCGGCCAGGCTCGACGTGTATCCCTCGGAGCAGAAGACGATGACCTGCTGGTCGTGGCTGCGTACCTCGGGGAGGCGCCAGGGCGACTGCGGATCGAGCCGCCATTCGAGGAGGTTCCGCTCGATCACGAGCGCCCCGGGGATGGATCCCTCCGCCTCGCGCCGGCCCTGTGGCCGGATGTCGACCAGGAGAGCTCCGGTCCCGACCGCTCGCTGAGTCTGGCCAGGCGAAAGGCGCGTGAGTCCCCGTCGCGCCCGGCGAAGTACCTCATCGATCCCCAGGACCGCCGCCGGTGTCCGCGTCTCCGCGGGCGAGCCATAGAACCGCATCTGACGCCCCGGGGGCGAATAGGCATGGATCGAGGTTGCGTTCACCGCGCCCCGATTGCTCACGCGATGGACGTGATCCGCGGTGAACGTGGTGGTCGACCCGGCGCGGCGCTCCAGCGTCCGGGAGGGCAGCACCTCACCCTGCTCGAGCCTGACCCCAAGGTAGACGTCTTCGATCAGGGTGCCTTCGGTGACGGTCAGCGCACCATCCGCGTCGCCGTGGTCGTGGGGGAGCGTCCCCTGGCCGGGTGCCCAGCCGATGAGCCAGACCTCGACTCGCGGGGTGAGGAGCAGGCGTTCATACCAGCGATGGTCGGGGTCGTGCTGCAGGAGGGGACGCCAGAGCGCGGGACGGCCGGCGATCTGCCGGGTCAGCTCGCCGAGCGCCGGGGCGTCGAGATCACGGTCTTCGTCGAGCAGCCGGCCGAGCAGCAGCGGCGCCACATCGAGTGCGGAATCTGAATCGAGTGCAGGGATGGACACAACACTCGGCACAATACAAGTGGGACAGTTGTATTTGGGTAAGAGTTCCGTACGCGCGGCGAAAGAGGGATCGGACCCTCAAGCCTGGGCGATCGACCGGTAGTACCGGGTGGCCTGGGAGAGGAGCCGGCCGTTCGCGTCGCTGAAGCGGTGGAACGCCGCGCTTCCTACCCAGCCGTCGGGAAGCAGAACGTGGGGCAATTCGGGGTCGCCGAACAGCGTGCGCCGGAAGGCGTGCGTGAGCCGGAAGCGCCGCCGGAAGGCCTCCTCGTCGTCGATCGGTTCGGTGTCGCGGAGGGGGTGGCGGAACTCGGCCAGAAAGGTCTCGTACCTGCTCGCGACGTCCTCCAGGTCCCAGGCCCGGCGCACGATGTCCTGCGCGTCGTCAGGCCAGCTGAGACGGGCACGGAGGATCGTGACCTCGTCCAGGACGCCGGCCCGGTCGGCCACCGCGCGAACCTCGCCGGACAGGTCATGGGGGGAGATGAAGAGGCCGTTGCCGAGCGAGCCCAACCCCAGGAAGCTCAACCCTTCCCGCAGGCGGTCGCGCTCGCCGCGCCGGCGTTCCGGGAGCGAGTAGGCGACGACGAGCCACCGCCCGTCCCAGACCTCGAGGTGCCGGCTGTAGATGCGGCGTGCGCCTTCGTCGATCAGCTGGAAGCCGCGCGGGCTGAGTCCGTAGCGGGGCCGGCCGCCCTCCCGCTGTGACACGAGCCAGCCCTCGCGGGTCATGCGCGACAGCGCCGAACGCAGTGCGGAGCTGGAGACGCCGAGGACCTCCGCCAGGCGGACCAGCGCCTGCACCCGGACCTGCTCCATGCCCGACGGGTGCACGTAGTCCCCGTAGAGGGTGTAGAGGAGCGCCCTCGGGTTGAGCGGAGGTCCGTCCATCCGGCCATCGTAGATCGGGGGTTCGCGCCGGACCGACGGCGACCAGGTGGGGGTTCGGGCCGGCTATTCGCCCTTCACCCACTCGGGGCGCTTGCGGAAGAGCCCACCCCACCCCAGGTGGTACCAGTGCTCCTCCTGGTAGGGACCCAGCGCGGCGATGCCGGCCGCGTCGAGGTCGGTCTCCACGTGCTGGGTGGTGATGCGGGTCACGTGCTCGGCGGGGACCATGACCACCTGGTGGTGCTGCGCGCCCGAGACGGCGAGTCCGTGGAAGATGTCCTCCTTCTCGTCGCCCAGCAGGGATTCGGTTCTGCCGATCTCCTGACCGTTGCGATCGAGCACGGGAGCGCGGTAGGGGGTGTCGGTCCAGGCGACCTGCTGCTCGGCCATGCTCCCAACGTAGCGAGTTGAGGCCGCGTGGGCGTCGTTTTTCTGCACACCCCGAGCGCGCTGGCCACGGGCCGGGCCGGGGTGTGCAGAAACGTCCGGGTGCTCAGCCGGTCACTGCCGCCGCGGCCCGGACCGGGACCCAGCGCAGCATCCACTCCACCAGCGCCTCGTTTTGCGCGCGGCGGATCGGCAGCGGGCCGAGGATCGCCCCGCCATGCGGTACGCCCGGCAGACGCAGCATCTCCACTGGGACCCCGGCCGCGGTCAGCGCCGCGTAGAACTGCTCCGACTGCTCGGGAGGACAGCGCATGTCGGACTCGCACTGAACGAGCAGGGTGGGCGTGGTGCAGCGATGCGCGTAGGTGATGGGGGACATCCTCGCGTAGACGTCGGGCACCTCGCGCGGGGCGCCGCCCGCTTCCGCGGTGACGAACCAGGCCCCCAGATCCCCGACCCCGTACATGCTCACGAAGTTCGTCACCGGGTTCTCGGGCACCGCGGCCTTGAAGCGACTGGTCTGGCCGACGATCCAGCAGCTGAGGTTGCCGCCGCCGGAGAGCCCGCACACACCCAGCCGGTCGGGGTCCGCGAGGCCCATCTCGACCGCTCGATCGACGGCCGCCATCAGGTCGTGATAGTCGTGGTTGCCCCAGTCGCCGCGAATCTTGGTTCCGAAGGCGTCCCCGTAGCCGGTCGACGCACGGTGGTTGGCGAGGATCACGCCGTACCCCGCACCGGCGAGCAGCTGCATGTCAGCGTGGAAGTCGTGCCCGAAGGCCCCGTGGGGGCCGCCGTGGATGTAGAGCACGCTGGGGTAGGGCGCCGAACCCTCGGCGGGCTCCAGAAACCACCCTTCCACCGGCTCCCCGTCGGCCCCGCGAGCCGCGATCTCGTGGACGCGAGGCAGCGCGACCCCGGCCAGCACGTCCTCGTTGAGCCGGGTGAGCCGGCGGACCCGTTCGCCACCCCCATCTCCCTCCCAGACGAAGAGGTCGCCGGGTTCGTCGAAGTCGGCGGACGCGAACAGGACGCGCCGGCCGGCGGCCGCCAGGGGAACGTCCTCTGAGCCATCCGGGGTCAGCCGCTCGAAAGCCTCGGGCCCGGACAGCGCGATCGCGAACAGGGGAGCGTTCCCCCCACGCTGCACCGGAAGGACGGCCCGGCCGTCGCTCAGGAAGAGGATTCGCGGCAGGAAGGGAGCCGGCGGTGTGTCACCCTGAAAGCCGCCCCCCACCTGCCACTCGAGGGTGGTGGTGCGGGGCGTGACCGAAGTGAGCTCGGCGTCGCTGACGTAGAGCTCAGATTTCGACCCGATCGGTCGATCCGTCTGGAAGCCGATCAGGATCGCGAGTCTCCCGTCCGGCGTGAAGTCCGCGGCCACGACCGCCCCGTCGGGCTGGGGCAGGTCACGGCTCGAGGACCCCTCCAAATCGACCAGCCGCACCCGGGGCCAGAAGAGGCGGTCGGCGGGCTCGAAGCCGCTGGTGTAGACGAGCGCATCGCCACGGGGGGTCCACCGCGGGTTCGTGTTCATGCGCGCGTCCGTCGTGACCTGTTTTGCTTCCCCGCCCGCGGCCGGCACCACCCAGAGGTCCTGCTTGACGTCGTCGATGTACCCCAGCATGTCGAAGCGATAGATCGCCCGGGTGATCCGGTAGGGCCTCGAGCGATCCCTCGGCTCGCCTTGAGGTCCGGCGGTGAAGGCGATGCGCCCGCCCTCCGGCGACCACACCGGTGGTGTCGTCACGCCCTGCTCGAGCGCGGTCACCTGCCGCGCCTCGCCCCCGTCGACGGGGATCACGTGGATCTGGTTCTTGCCGGTCCGGTCCGACACGAACGCGATCTCGGTGCCGTCGGGGGAGAACGCCGGCCAGGAGTCCTTCCCGGTCCCGGCCGTGAGGCGCCGGCTGTGGCCGCTCTCGACGTCCACCAGCCAGAGCGCGCTGTGATCCCGCTCCGCCTTGGGGTCGGTGGTGAACTGGGCGTAGACGGCGAGCTTGCCGTCAGGCGAGAGGTCGGCGGCCTCGATGAACCGCATCCGGTCGAGGTCGTCCTGGGTGAAGCCGTGGCGCTGCTCGGTTGTCACGCGTGCCCTCCTGCACAGGGCCCGCCGGCCCTGGGTCCTCTAGGTGCCTGGCACGCCGTGCTGGGTCTCGGCGTGCGGCTGCCCTCCGCGCCGTAGATCCTAATCCCGCGCGGGAGGACGGCCGCGCCGCGCGCGCCACGCCGGTGCAGCATGGAGGAGGTGATGCCATGACCGACGCGGACAAGGGAGAGGAATGGCGCGGGAAGGTGGGTGCCCTGCAGAAGGGCGAGCTCGACGCGTTCCTCGGCGAAGGACACCTGATGCGGCTGGCGTGCGTCGACGACGGCGGATGGCCGTACGTGATCCCCTGCTGGCACGAGTGGGAGGGCGGCGCGTGGTGGGTCATCCCTCGTGAACAGTCGGTCTGGGCCGCCTACCTGGAACGTGAACCGAAGTGCGCGGTCAGCGTGGACGAGCCCGGCCGCCAGCGAAGGGTGACCGCCCAGTGCCTTGCCGATCTGATCGAGCGCCCGAACCTCGACGGTCGCTGGCTCCCGATCGCCGAGCGGATGGCGCTGCGCTATCTCGGCAAAAACGGCCCGAAGTACCTGGTCCCCACGCTTGGCAAGCCGCGATGGCTGTTCAAGCTCCGTCCCGTCCGTCTCAGCACGTGGCAGGGCGTCGGCTGGGCCGCCCGTTACGGCTGACGGCGGCCGGCCCTGGACCGCGCGGGCCGCGCTCAGGCGGTGAGGCTGGCGGTGGTCACCCAGTGGGGATTGTTGATCGTGCCGTCGAAGCCGCCGGTGGTCTTGTACCCCTCGAGGGCCCCCGTTGACGCGCCCTCGAGCGTGGCCGCCCGGCTTCGGACCGCGTCCATCTCGGCCTCGGTGAAGGGCGTGAAATCGGTACCCGCCCGCAGGGCCTGGTCGACGTCTGAGGGGGACGTGCAGCCGGTGATCACGACCGAGGTGGGAAGCGACAGGGCGTAGCGCAGACACTCCGGTGCGCTGAGGACGCCCTGCTGGGGAAGGCGGCCGGCGGCCAGAGGTTTCATGCCGAGCACCCCGATCCCGCGGTCGACGAGCACGGGCAGGACGCGCGCTTCGAAGCTCCGGAAGTGGTGATCGAGCGCGTTGAGGGGCATCTGCACCGTGTCGAATCGAAATCCCTGTTCCAGCATGCGGAGGTGGACGGCCGGGTCCTTGTGGCCGGTGAACCCGATGAAACGAATCTTCCCCGCCTCCCGGGCCGCCACCAGCGCTTCGATCGCGCCGCCGGGCGCGAAGACCCGGTCAGGATCGTCCGGCCGGATCATCTCGTGAAGCTGCATCAAGTCGATCCGGTCAGTCCGCAGCCGTGCCAGGCACTGGTCGATCTGGGCGGTCGCGACGGCCTTGGTGTGGGCGTCGATCTTGGTCATCAGAAAGACCCGCTCGCGGTACCCGTCCTCCAGCGCCCGGCCCATTCGCGCCTCGGCTTCGCCGCCCGCGTAGTCCCAGCAGTTGTCGAGGAAGGTGACGCCGCCGTCGATCGCCTGGCGGATGAGCCGGATCGAGTCGGCGGGGTCGGCGGGGTTCGCGGAATGCGCCCCACCCAGCCCGATCGCGCTGACTCGCTCCCCCGTCCGGCCGAGATCTCGGTATTGCATGGCCTGACTATCGTCCGCCGTTTCCACGTCCAGCGCCCACCCCGGCAGCTGTGTGTGAAATAATGTGTCCAACGCTATCATGATTGGTATATCTGAAGTTGTGGGAGAAGAGCCGTGAAGCGAATCCTGGTTTCAATTGCTGCCGGAGCGTTGGGGATGTTCCTTCTCGATCCGGATGCCGGTGACCGCCGGCGCCGCCGGGCGCTGGGTGCGTTCGATCCGAATCGCGGCTCGATCAAGGAAGCCAGGAAGGCCTCCCGCCGAGCCACCCGGCAGGCCGCCAAGACCGTGGGCCTGGTCCGGCGGGATCTCTCCGGCAATCCATCGGGCCCGTCGGCAGGCTCCTGGGTGCTGGCATTGACCGGGGTGGCGGCAGCGGCGGCTGCCGGCGCTGCCGTGACCTACCTCTTCGACACCGACCGCGGCGCGCAGCGGCGGGTCGACCTCGGCAACACGCTGAGGCAGAAGCAGGACCAGCTCGCCCGGCAGGGAGCGAACGCCGCGAACGCGGCAAACGGGGCGGTGGCGGCAGCGCGGGAGAAGGTCGCGCAGCCCTAGGCGCCCCGGCGCTTGCCGCGAGATGGGGCGATTGGTGCACCAACCTCCCACTTTGGGTTCCGTGACAGGGCGATTGGTGCACCAACGGCCCCCCTCGGGACAGGTCTCCTAGGTCTTCAACGGACCTCCGATCAACCAGTGGTGGCCGAAGGGGTCCACCACCCGACCTTGACGCATCCCGTACGGCTGATTGGCGACCGGAAACATCTCCGCCGCACCGGCGGCGATCGCTCGGGCGGCAAGCGAATCGGGATCATCGACGTCGATCGAGATTCGAACCGTCGTCCCGCCGACGGTCTCGGGACTTGGCGTTCCGAGGTCCGGGGCTTCCGTCGCCACCCCGACTCGGTGGCCGCCGATGGAGAGCAGCGCGACCTGCGGCCCGTCGGGCGCCCGTACGCGCTCGCCGGCTTCTCGGGCGTCAAAGGCCTTCGCGTAGAACTCGACGGCTGCATCGACGTCCTTGACGGCCAGGAACGGGTAGATGTCCCTCATCCTCCAAACCCTATGCGGCCGGCGGTCACCCCAGCCGGAGCGGTTCCTTGGGCGGTGTCGGGACGGTCTCGAGCAGGGCACGAGTCTCGCCGACGACGCGGTCCTGGAAGCCGGGATCGCGGACGAGCCTGGATCCGAGCATCGGCCGGCCGTTGTCGTCGTAGTAGATCCCGGTCCGGTCGCTGCCGTCGGTGAGGATTGTGGCGATGACGCGGCCGGCGTGCTTCGGGGTGCTCCAGTACTTGATCAAGGGCGCGAACGGTGAGGCCACGTACCTCAGCAGGAGGCGGACGGCGACGTTCGCCTCTCTCCCCAGGTCCGTGCCCGGGTTGAAGCCCGGCTCGACGGCGTTGAACCGCAGCCGCGGGGTTTCCCGTGCCAGGGCGAAGACAGCGGCGAGGTTGCACTGCTTCGAGGTCGCGTAGGCATCTCCGCCGGGAAGTGCGGAGCCGCCGGGAGCCCACTCGCCCCGGGCGCTGGCCTCGGCGGAGATGTAGCGGCCGCCCCGGAAGCCGGCGACCACCGCCGGCCTGCGCCCGGGGTCTTCCACGCCGGAGCAGACGAACACGACGTTGGCGCCGTCGCGCAGATGGGGAACCAGGGCGTCCGTGAGCGCGAACGGGCCGAGGTGGTTGGTTGCGAAGGTGGCGTCCCAGCCCTGTGCGCTCGCTGCGGTGTGGTGCGAGTGGATCCCGGCGTTGTTCAGCAGGCCGGCGATCGGGAGCTCGAGGGCAGCGATGTCGCAAGCCGCGCGTCGGGCGCTGGTCACATCGGAGAGGTCGGCGAGGATCGACACCGCCTGCCCACCCTGCTGCCGGATCTGCCGCTCGACGCCTTCCAGCTTGGTTCGGTTGCGACCGACCAGCACGACGGTGCCGCGCTTCGCCAGTTCGAGCGCGGTGAACAGGCCGATGCCGGAGGTCGGGCCGGTGATGACCCAGGCGCGGGTCGTGGACGGGTTGTCGGTGGGGTAGGTCATGAGAGGTCCTCAGGAGGTGACGGACGGGGAGGCGCGTGATGCAAAGCTCACGCGAGCATTCGCCAGATGGCGTCGAACGCGGTCCGGCCGTGGGCTTCGGCCTGGTCCGGTTCACGGATCATCGCGTCGATGGTTGCGTCGGCGATCGCGCTGGTGAGGGTCACCACGAAGCCCAGCGGGGCGTCCCGCATCGGTCCGTCGATCCGGCTCCGTTCGAGCAGGTCGGCGACGCCGCTGAGGGCGGACCTCACGGTCCGGCGGCTCTCGACGGTGATGTCCTCCGCTACCTCCAGCCGGGCGAGCGCTCGTTGCTTTTCCGGAGCCCTGACCGCCCAGCGCACCCACTGGTTCCACATGTGGAGCAGCTGCTCCCGTGCGTCGCGCTCGACCGGAAGGCCCTCCACCGCGGCGGCCGCCATCTCGGTCTTGAGGGCGACGTACAGCTCGTTCAGCAGCACCGCCTTGGTGTCGAAGTAGAGGAACAACGACCCGTTGGAAACTCCCGCCTCTTTTGCGATCGACGCTGTCGAGGCGCTCAGTCCTTCTCTGGCGATGACACGTGCGGCGGCCGCCAGCACCGCGGCCCGGCGGTCCGCACTCCTCGGCCTCGGCATGCCGACATTATAAGAGAGTGACTAGTCAGTCATCAACAGTGAGGGCCGGATTCGGGACCTCTCCCTGGTCCTGGCGGATGATGTGGCGATGTCCGAAATGACCACCCACTCGCTCGACGTCCCGGGCGCGCGTCTCCAGTACCAGGTGCGGGGCTCGGGCCCGGTGCTGATGTTCATCGGCCACCCCATGGGAAGCATGGGGTTCGCCTCGATCGCGCCTCTCCTGGCTGACACGTACACCGTCGTGACCTACGATCCGCGCGGCTTTGCGCCCAGCACCGTCGACGATCCCGATCAGGACGCCGAGCCGGATCTCCTCGCCGATGACGTGCGCCGGGTGCTCGACGCGGTGGGCGAGGGGCCGGCCGATGTCATGGGCAGCAGCGGCGGGGCGGTCACCGGGCTGGCTCTGGCCACCCGCCATCCCGACCACGTGCGTACGCTCGTCGCCCACGAGCCGCCGCTCTGTCTCCTCCTCCCTGACGCGGAACAGCAGCGAGCCGCTTGCGAGGAGATCGTCGACACCTACCGCAACGAGGGCATCGGTGCGGCGTGGCAGCGGTTCTCCGCCTTCTCCGGCGTGGTCATGCGTCCGCCCGACGACGCGCCGTCCGCACCCTCGCCGGAGATCGTGGCCATGAGCCGGCGCTTCTTCGGTCACGGTGTGCTCCCCATCACGCTCTACGAGCCCGACCTCGCCGCGCTGCGGGAGGGGCCGGTGCGGGTCGTGGTCGGCGGCGGCACCGAGTCCACAGGCCAGCTCCCACACCGCACGGCCGCGGCACTGGCCGAGCGACTGGGCACGCCATTGCTCGAGTTCCCGGGCGGGCACACCGGCTTCATCGAGGAGGCGGCGGGCTTCTCCGGCGTTCTTCGCCGGGCGTTGGGCTGACGGGGGGAAGGTGCGGCGCCCCTCGAACCCGGGATTCCCCCGATGCGAGGAGGCCGCGGTAGTGGCAGGCTATGCCAGATCGGCTCACGCAAAGCCGAGCGGGGTCGGACGGCACCTGCGGCATCGAAGGAGTGGCACAGGCGCCCCCGTGGTCGCCAGGGGACATTGGCAAGGAGAGGGAGTCTCGTGAGGTACACCCCGGGTGCGATCCTGCTGACTCCTTTCCTGAAGCTCCATCAGTTCGTCTACCGCCGCTCGAACGGAGCCCTCGGCGCACGGTTCGCCGGCGGCCGCGCCCTGCTCCTGACGACCACGGGGAGAAGAAGTGGCGAGCCGCGTGTCTCCGCTCTCGTCTACCTGCGAGACGGCGAGTTGTACGTCGTGGTGGCGTCCAAGGGGGGGAGCGATCATCCACCCGCCTGGCTTCTCAATCTCCGGGAGCATCCCGACGTCGAGGTCCAGATTGGCCGGAACCGGTTCGCGGCGCGAGCATCGGTGGCGTCAGCCGCGGAACGCGAACGGCTGTGGCCGCTCGTGAACCGCAACAACCGGGGTCTCGCTCCGATCATGCACCCCGGCGCTCGGGGTCGATTCGACGTGTACCAGCAGCACACCGCGCGTGTGATTCCTCTGGTGCTGCTGGAACCCCGCAAGCAGGCACCGTAGGTACGGGGGTCGGCGAGGAATCAGATCGAACTGGCGCCGCAACCTGGGCAAAGGCCCGCCGGGACGCCCTCCGGTGCCCCCTTCCGCAGGTGCCCTCAGCTACGGCTCTGCGTCGGGCTGCTCGACGGGCTGTTCGGTCGACGTGGCGGCGGGGCCAAGCGGCCCCGCGTTCAGGGGATAGATAGCCCCGGTTGCCAGGTCACACAGAAGGTGGCGTGCACTCAGGACGAGGTCTTCCACCATGCGTTGCAGCGCGCGGATCTTGGGTTCGGACTGGGCTTCCGCCAGAAGCGCGGCGGAGGTCCACTGGGCGACGTGGACGTATTCGCCCGGCTCGCCCCCGACCATCGGGTGATAAAGGTGCGCCGACACGAAGCCGGGTTCAGCGGCCATCAGGTTCCCGACGTCGGTCCAGAGTTCAGCGAAGCGATCCGCCGAAGCTTCGTCGGCCAGTCGGAACGTGGTGATGAGCGTGACTGGCTCATCAGTCGAGAACAGGTACTCCGTCACGTCGCTTGCTAACCGCAGTGAAAGGGTTGGGGGCTGTCTGGGGCTGGGCTGGTCGGACGAGGCTTCACGGCTTACAAAGTTTTACTGCAGCGCGCCGCGGATGTCCATGGGCGTCTGGCCTGCAGCGGACCTTTCCGCGGGGACTACGGCGAAATCAGGCGTATCTGAACACGAGCCTGGAGGCGGATCGAGGTGACCTCGAGGACCGGGTTCAGGCGGAGCCCACGCTAGCATTCGGAGCGAGCCCCGGACTGAGATGGGGTGGCCAATGGGGCTCGAACCCACGACCCCCAGATCCACAATCTGGTGCTCTTCCAACTGAGCTATGGCCACCACGAAGAGCCCCGCCGAGGGCGAAAGGCGAGTTTACCAGCCCTCAACCTCGGTCCCGCAGGCCGCTGACGCCGTGCGGTAGGGCCCGTTGGTGCACCTCCGGGGGCTAAACGTGCGAGGTAGGGCCCGTTGGTGCACCTCCGGGGGTTTACACCGTCGGGATCGACGGCGAGACCGGTGAATGATCCCGGACGGCTGCCCCGTCGGGTTCCCCGCGTATCGTCCCCGGCGGTGAAAAATCTGAGGCTGCCCACGCCCCGGTCAGGAGTCCTGGTCGGGCTCCTCGCGGCCCTCGCGCTGGCCGGCGGCCTGGTCGCGTCCCCGGCGGCGGCCGCGGAGGCGAGCGGGGTCCCTCCCGGCAAGACCCACCACGGCACGCTGACCCTGCGCGATCAGGCGGGCTCGATCCAGGGAACGGTGGACGGCAACGTGAGCGTGCAGGACCACGCGACGGTGACGGTCACCGGCCACGTCACGGGGTGGCTCCACGCCTATGGGCAGAGCACGATCACGATCGGCGACCACGGCCGGGTCGACGGGGGAGTCCTCCAGTCGACCGGGACGCTGACGGTGGAGCCGGGAGCGCAGGTGGAAAAGGGCCTCGAGACCTTCAACCTGTCCGGACAGCCGGTGCTGGGCGGACACGTCGCCGGCCCCGCACGCGTCTCGGCGAGCGGGTTCGAGCTCAGCCGCCAAGGTGAGGTCTCCGGTGATCTCTGGGTCTGGGCGTCACACGCGCAGCAGGTGCAGGTCGACGGCACTGTCGACGGCTCGGTTCACGTCTCCGGGACCGACCTCCATGTGGGCCCGGCCTCCCACATTCACGGCACCACGAAGGTCTACAGCGGCCAGGTCATCGACGGCTGACCCCCTACCCCGGTCGCGCCCTTTGCCGGGAAGCGGCCGCCGGCGAGGCGCCGGCGCGGGCCCTTTGCCGGCAAACGGCGTCGTCGCCGGGGTCGGGTAACGTCAGTCGCCGGATCCGAGTTGCATGACCGTGGAACCCCGCCGTCCGGACCGCCGCCCCCGCGCCTCGGCCGGTCCCGAGGGGGGCCGCGAAGCTCGACCCCTACGGGGGTACCGCGACGACGCTTCGACCTACCGGACACGCCCGGGGGCGCCGACGCTCCCGGCCGCGCGGCGCAGAAGGGGAGCTCGCGGTTGCGCTCTCTTCGCGGTGGTGCTGGTCGGGGTGTTGCTGGTCGCCGGGTTCGTGACCGTGAGCAGCGGGGCCCTGAGCAACCTGCTCGAGGTGTCGCGGACCTCCTCGCCGGTGCGCCACGCGATCGTCGACGCCGCGGAGGGCCAGCTCGGCTACACCACCGACCCCGCGGACACCTACTGCAACAAGTTCAGCGCCTACTGGGGTGCCGGCTCCGGCGTCGACCAGAACGGCCAGACCTGCGCCGCCGGGACCACCTCCGAGGAGTGGTGTGCCGACTTCGCCGCCTGGGCCTGGCAGAAAGGAGGCGTGTCCGTCACCTACGGCTTCGGCGACGGGCAGCTGAACGGAGCCTCGATCAGCTTTTACGACTGGGCGGTCGCGAACGGGACCTGGCACCCGGCCTCCAGCGGCTACCTGCCGGAACCGGGAGACGTGGCCCTGTACGGGATCAACACAGCGGAGACGTGGGCCGCCCACGTGGCGGTCGTCACCGGGTACCAGCTCTTCACTCACGCGCCGTACGCGATCAACGGAGACGGCGACCTCGGGGCCTTCAGCCTGGTCGTCGCGATCCCCGACGAGACCCGGGCCGCGATCTCCGGCGACGAGGTGCTCTCCGGGTACGCCTCGCCGCTGCGCTCGTAGCCGCGCCCGACTCCCGGTGCCGGCATTCGGGTCTCTGCGGGCGACGTTCCAGCCCTGAGTGCCGGCACTCGGCGTCCTGTCCGTGAGATGTATTACGATATGTCGCGATACGATGAGAATCGCGAAAAGGGGTACGACCAAGGACCGAGGACTGTGGGACCTCCTGCTGGTATGGTTTTCCTGTGAACGTTCTCTCCGAAACAACCTCGGAGATCGCCGGCGATCAGACCGGGACCCGGGGTGAGGAGGTCCAGCGTCTGCTGCACGAGCTGCAGTGCCTGCTGGCCGACGCTCGGCGCACGCAGATCTCTGACGGGGTCACCGTCGGTGAGGCGCAGTGGTTCCGTTCGGTGCTGATCACCATCGCCAAGCACCCCAACATCACCGTCACCGAGATCGCCCGCCAGATCGACGGCCCCAAGAGCCGGGTCTCGGTACTGGTCTCCACGCTCGCCGAGCAGGGGATCCTCCGCCGCGAGCCCGACCCCCACGACCGGCGCCTGGTGCACGTGTCCCTGACCGATCACGGCAAACGCTGGCTGCGTCGCATGCGCGACCAGTATCATCGTGCGTTCGCGCAGCTTCTCTCGCCCCTCGATGAGGAGGAGCTCGCCACCGTCGTTTCCGGCCTCGAACTGCTGCTCACCGTGCTGCGACCGGCGGTAGGAGAGGCAGGCTTCTTGCGAAAGGAGGACCACCCCACATGGTGAGCTGGTTCAGCGGACGCTACCTCCGCCCCCATTGGAGGGTGCTGGTGGTGATCGTCCTGCTGGTCGCCGGGCAGACGATCGGCAACCTCTACATCCCCAACCTCAACGCCGACCTCATCAACAACGGCGTGGTCAAAGGCGACATCTCCTACATCTGGAGGACCGGCGCCCTGATGGGCGTGATCGCGGTCGCGATCGGGATCCTGGCGGTGATCGCGGCCTACCTCTCCGCGCGCACCGCGATGGCGATCGGCACCGAGCTGCGCGCCTCGGTCTTCGGCACCGTCCAGAGCTTCTCCATGCAGGAGATGGACCGGTTGGGCACCGCGTCGCTGATCACCCGCAACACCAACGACGTCCAGCAGATCCAGAACTTCCTTCAGGTCGGGCTGGCGATGATGATCATGGCCCCGATCACCGGCATCGGCGGCGTCATCCTGGCGATCAACGAGGACGCGGAGCTCTCGCTGCTGCTCGTCGTGGTGGTCCCGCTGATGGCCGCGATCATCGCGTTCATGCTGATCCGGGCCACCCCGCTCTTCCGGTCCATTCAGGGCAAGATCGACCGGCTGAACCAGATCGTCCGCGAGCAGGTCACCGGGATCCGCGTCATCCGAGCGTTCCTGCGCTCGCGTTACGAGGCCCGCCGCTTCGACGAGGCGAACGCCGACCTCACCCAGACCTCGCTGTCGGTCAACCGCCTCTTCGCGTTCGCCATCCCCTCGCTGATGGTGGTGATGAACCTGTCGAGCGTGGCCGTGATCTGGTTCGGCGGCCATCTGATCTCGAGCGGCTCGATGCCGGTCGGCAACCTGACCGCCTTCCTCTCCTACATCCTGCAGATCTTGATGTCGATGATGATCGCGGTGATGATGGTCATCTTCATCCCGCGGGCGGTGGCCAGCGCCGGCCGCATCCGCCAGGTGGAGACCACCGTCCCCTCGATCGCCGATCCCGAGTCGCCCGAAACGCCGGCCCGCCTCGACGGCACGATCGAGATCAAGAACCTGGACTTCGGCTATCCGGGAGCGGAGCAGCGGGTGCTCCAGGATCTCAACGTCACGTTCCGCCCCGGTCAGACGTCGGCCGTGATCGGGTCCACGGGCGCCGGCAAGACGACGCTCGTCAACCTGATCCCGCGCTTCTTCGATGTGACCAGCGGCGCGGTGCTGGTCGACGGCCTTGATGTCCGCAACCAGGAGCTGGACGCGCTGCGCTCCCGGATGGGCCTGGTTCCCCAACGCGCCTACCTCTTCAGCGGGACCATCGCCGACAACCTGCGCTTCTCCAAACCCGACGCCACCGAGGAAGAGCTCTGGCACGCGCTCGACGTGGCGCAGGCCAGCGATTTCGTAAGGGAGATGTCCGGCCAGCTCGATGCGCCCGTCGACCAGGGCGGCAGCAACCTTTCCGGTGGTCAGCGGCAGCGGATGTCGATCGCCCGCGCACTGGTCCGGCGCCCCGACATCTACCTCTTCGACGACTGCTTCTCCGCGCTCGACGCGGCGACCGACGCTCGGCTGCGCGCGGCACTCAAAGCGGACACCCGAAACGCGACCGTCCTGATCGTCGCCCAGCGGGTGTCGACCATCCTCCACGCGGATCAGATCATCGTGCTCGAGGAGGGGCGGATGACCGGAGTGGGGACGCACGAGGAGCTCCTCCGCACGTGCCCCGAATACCAGGAGATCGTCGCCTCCCAGCTCGGTGAGGGCCAGGAGGTGCCGGCATGAGCCAGATGCGCACGCGATCCGGCGGCGGCCCCCGTGGCATGGGCCCGGGCGGCATGATGATGGGTGCGCCCCCCGCGCGCTCGAAGGACGCCCTGGGCGCGACGCAGAAGCTGATCCGGCGGCTGGGCCCCGAGATCCCGCTGCTGATCGCGTCCGTCATCTTCACCGCCGTCTCGGTGACGCTCAACGTGATCGGGCCCAAGATCCTGGGCAACGCGACCAACATCATCTTCGGCGGCATCATCGGCAAGGCGCTGCCGGCCGGCTCCACCCAGCAGCAGGCGGTCGCCTACCTGCGAGCGCACGGACAGGCGACCCAGGCCAACGTGGTGTCTGGAGCCACCAACGTCTACCCCGGTCACGGGATCGACTTCACGATGCTGGGCCGGACCCTGGGCCTCGCCGCCCTGGTCTACATCGGCGCCGCGTGCTTCCAGTGGGCGCAGGGCTACCTGATGGCCGGCGTCGCGCAGCGCACCGTCTACCGGCTGCGGCGTGACGTGGAGGCGAAGCTCGAGCGGCTCCCGCTCAAGTATTTCGACCAGCACCCCCACGGCGACATCATGTCGCGTCTCACCAACGACATCGACAACATCACCACCACCCTGCAGCAGGGCATGTCGCAGCTCCTGACCTCGCTTCTCACCATCGTCGGCGTGCTGGTGCTGATGCTCACCATCAGCCCTCTGCTTTCGCTGGTGGCGCTGGTCACGGTGCCGATCGCCTTCCTGATCACGCTGCTCATCGCACGCCGCGCGCAGCGCCTCTACCGCGTGCAGTGGAACGCGACGGGTCAGTTGAACGGTCACGTCGAGGAGATGCACACCGGGCACACGCTGGTCCAGATGTTCGGCCGGCGGCAGGCCGCCCAGGATGAGTTCGAGACCCTCAACCAGCGCATGTATCAGTCGAGCTGGCGAGCCCAGTTCCTCTCGGGCGTGATCCAGCCCATGATGCAGGTGATCTCCAACTTCAACTACGTGGCGATCGCCATCATCGGAGGCTATCGGGTGGCCACCGGGACGATCTCGCTGGGAGATGTCCAGGCGTTCATCCAGTACTCCCGCCAGTTCACGATGCCGATCACTCAGGTGGCGGCGCAGTTGAACCTGTTCCAGTCCGGGCTCGCCTCGGCGGAACGAGTCTTCGAGTTCCTGGACGCGGATGAGGAGGTGCCGGACGCGACCGAGCCCAAGGTCCTGCCGCTGCCCGCCCGTGGCGACGTCGACCTTGAGCAGGTCGCGTTCTCCTACGACCCCAAGAACCCGCTGATCGAGGACTTCACGCTGCACGCGGCACCCGGGCAAACGGTCGCCATCGTGGGCCCCACCGGAGCCGGCAAGACGACCGTGGTCAACCTCCTGATGCGCTTCTACGAGATCCAGGGCGGCCACATCTTCGTCGACGGCGTGGACGCCGCGCTCGCCACCCGCGACGACCTCCGGCGCCGGTTCGGGATGGTGCTCCAGGACACCTGGCTCTTCGGCGGCACGATCCGCGACAACATCGCCTACGGTCGCGACGGGGCGACCGAGGAGGAGGTCGTGGCCGCCGCCAAAGCCGCCCACGTCGACCACTTCGTGAGGGCGCTGCCCGACGGCTACGAGACGGTGCTCGACGACGAGGCGTCCAACCTCTCCAGCGGGCAGCGGCAGCTGATGACGATCGCCCGGGCCTTCCTGGCCGACCCACCGGTCCTGATCCTGGACGAGGCGACCAGCAACGTGGACACCCGCACCGAGGTCCTGATCCAGGAGGCGATGGCACGGCTGCGTCAAGGGCGCACGAGCTTCGTGATCGCGCACCGGCTGTCCACCATCCGCAACGCCGACACCATCGTGGTGATGGACCACGGGCACATCGTCGAGCAAGGGAACCACGAGGACCTGCTGGCCCACCGTGGCTTCTACTACAACCTCTACCAGTCGCAGTTCACGGAGGCGGCGGCGGAGGCCGGCTGAGGTCGACGGCCGCCCGGCTCAGGTCGGGCGGCCGCCTTCGATCTCCTGCTGCCGCAGGGCGAGCATCCGCCGAACCGCCGCCTCCGGCAGGGGGTGGTCCTCCGTGAAGCGGATGGCTCCACTGGAGAGCGAGAAGTCGCGCAGGTCCTCTCGCATCTGGTCCACGACCCACCCGCTGCAGGGGTAGAGGCCAAGGTGTCGTTTGGTGGCCGCGAACGCGAGCAGCGGGCGTCCGCGGTACCGGAAGGCCGGCATGCCGTAGCTGCGGCCTTCCTCGACCTCGGGGACCGAATCGCGGACCACGCTGCGTACCCGCTCCAGCGCCGCCCGGCGTGGCTCGGGGAGGTCCTGGAGGTACTCGTCGACGGCGGACACGGCGTTCGGCATGGTACCTGCCGTCGCGGGCGACCGACCTGGTACGGATTGGCCGGCCATCGGCGGCGCCGTGTGCTCATCCCGGCCCGGATGCGATGCCGGCGGAAGACAATAGCCCCGTGAGCTTCTCCGCCTCGGACGCACCCCCGCCGCGCTCCGGGCATCGCTGGGTGTGGTGGACGCTGGGTGGTTGCGGCACCCTGGTGGTGCTGGCAATCGCGGCCGCGGTCGTCCTCGGTCTGGTGATCGCGCACAATCTCAACCCCACCGGCAGCTGCCTCCCCCGCGGGTTTCCGGTCGCCCCCAGCCTGACCAAGGTGACGTCCATCCATCTCGGAGGCACCTGCACGACCGCCTATCGGTCCAGCTCCAGCCCGGCCGCCGTCGAGAGCTACTACGCCTCCGCGCTCGACCAGGACGGATGGGAGATCACCTCCCACAGCGGGTCGACGATCCGTTTCCAGTCGGAGGCCCACTCCGGAGAGTCGGGCACCGTCTCCGTCACCAGGTCCCGGGCGGGACGAACCGCGGTCGCCGTCGTCGTTCGGGGCGGATGAGGGGTCAGACGGAGCGGGCGTCGATGCCGTACCCGGTCGTTTTCTCGCCGATGCCGAAGCTCAGGATCCGGCGGGGGTGGATCCGGAACATGGCCTCGTCGAAACCCGGACCCAGGCGGCTGCCGCCGGCCCCGAGCCGCTCCGCCTCTCCGCGAACCTCCAGCATGCGCACCTGCCACGGCTGGACGGACACGATGTCGTCGACCACCAGCGACACCCAGGGGTTGTGGCCGACGTCCCGCCACTTCTTGCGCGACGGGAAGTCATGGCCGCCGATCTCGATCGTGTCGGTCTCCGGGTCGTACCGGAAGCTGGTCGGCACCACGTGTGGATGGCCGTCGCGTCCCGCGGTGGCCAGGCGGCACAATCTCTGCGAATTCAGATACTCGATCTCCGGGTCGGTGAAGACGCTCATCGGCTCCTCCTCGGGAGCACTTTACCCAGGATCGGAACCGTGCCGGCTGCCGATGACCGGCGACCGGCAGACTAGGATGCGCACACCGTTCGAAGCCAGGCAACCGTGGAGACCGAGGAGTGTCGTGGCAGAGCATTTGCTATCAGCAGAGGGTCCGGTCACCCTGGTCACGACGTTCCGGATCCGTGAGGGGGCGTCGATCGATCGCTTCATCGGTCTCTGGACCGAGGTCGGAAGGCTGATGGCTCGCCGAGACGGGTTCGTGTCGTCCCGTCTTTTTCGGGCGGTGGTAGGGGGCGACGAGGGCGAGTACATCCACGTCGCCGAGTGGACGCACTCGATGCTGCTGGCCGACGCCCGGTCCGACCCCGAGATCAGGTCGGTCGAAAGGGAGCTGGAGCAGCTTCTCTTCGACCGGCGCCGCGTGCTCTGCGACGCCGCGACGGAAACCATCCTGCCTCTGGACTCGGCGCCAAAGGCTCACTAGGGACGTTTGTATACGAACGCACCTCGAATCGGCGCGCGAGAGGTGCTGTTGTCTACAAACGTCCTTCATGGCCGGAGCTCCGGGGCGGACGGCGTCTGTGACATCACCGCGGAAACCGTGACAGGATCAGGCGGTGCGCATCGACGTCCACAGCCATTTCTTTCCGGATGCCTACCTTCGCCTGCTCGAGGACCGCGCGGAAGGGGTGCGGGTGCGGACCGATCGGGACGGGCGGCGGTACCTGGAAGAGGGTGGGACGCGCCTGGCCACGCTGACACGGCCGATGACGGTCCTCGAAGATCGCCTGGCGATGATGCGGGAGCACGAGATCGACGTTCAGGTCATCTCGCTCACCTCCCCCAACGTCTACTGCTTCGCCGAGGACGACGCGATCGCGGCCGCCCGCCTCGTCAACGACGAGTACGCGGCGATCAAGGACCGGCACCGGGGCCGCTTCCGGTGCCTGGCGAGCGTCCCGCTGGGGACCGGGGCCGAGGTCGAGGAGCTCGATCGCGCGATCACCGAGCTCGGGCTCGACGGCGTGATCGTCGGGACCAACGTCCACGGCCGGAGCCTGGAAGACCCGGCGTTCGCCGCCTTCTGGCGCCGCGCCGACGAGCTGGCCCTGCCGGTGCTCCTCCACCCGATGACGCCGATGCTCGGCACCGCCTTCATGGATGACTTCGCGCTGGTCCCGATGCTCGGCTTCCCCTTCGACACCACGCTCGCGGTGGTCCGGCTGATGTGGACCGGGTTCCTCGACCGGCATCCTCGCCTGAAGCTGATCGCGCTCCACACGGGAGGCGCGCTCCCGTACCTGGCGGGACGGCTGGAGATCGGCGCCGACGCCTACTCCGAGTGCCGGCAGGTCGCGCACCGACCGGCCTGGTACCTCCGGCGTCTCTACTACGACACCATCTCGTATCACCCGCCCGCGATCCGGTTGCTGGTGGAGACGGTCGGGGCCGGACAGGTCGTCTTCGGCACCGACTACCCGCACGTGATCGGCGACGTGGCCCGCGGGCTCGAGACGCTGCACGCGGTGGGACTCGGGGAGCAGGAGCTGAGCGGCATCGAGGGCGGCAACGCGGCGCGGGACCTGGGCTTCGGGCCTCCCTGAGCGAAGGAAGAAGGTAAGGGCAGAGTGTCCGCAGTCAGACCCTATGCGTCGGCGGGTAGCGTCGCAGTGCGGACACTCTGCCCCCTCGGCCCTACGCTCGGTGCCAGGTGATGGACGATCGGGAGCCACCGATAACCGGACTTGGCGCTCGGGTGCACCTCTTCGTGCACCCCGACGCCCGCGCGCGCTTTCGCCACCTCTTCGAGGAGGTCCTGGGGTGCTCGGCGATCGAACGCGACTTCGGACTCGAGTTCCCGATCCTGCTGGTCCGCTTCGGCGATGGCAGCGCCTTCAGCGTCGAGTTCACCGAGCTGGCCCCGCACGAGATGCCGCCGGCTGAAGTGGACGATCGGCACGCGTTCCGCGGCGCGTGGATCGAGTTCCGCACCACTGATCTGGCCGGGTACCAGGAGCGCTTGCGTCGAGCGGGAATCCCCGGGTTCCGGCACCCCGGGAGCCCGCACGCCTACTTCACAGCACCGGGCGGCCAGGTCTTCCGGCTGCTCGACGTCGACTACCAGGGCCCCTGAGGGCGTAAGGGCAGAGTGTCCGCGGTCAGACCCTAACCGTCGGCGGGTAGCGTCGCACTGCGGACACTCTGTCCCTGGAGTGCCCGTTCAGGGTCAGCGCACGCGCTCGGCCAGGCGGAGGGCGTCGAACGGGGCCTGTCCGTCGATGTCGTTGTCGAAGTACGCGTAGACGTCCCGGCCCTCGCCGGCCCACCCCCGTATGCGACCCGCCCACTGATCCAGGGCCGCGTCCGAGTACCCGCCCGCGTACAGCCGCTCCTCGCCGTGGAGCCGGACGTAAGCGAGGTCGGGTGCCGCGCGTCCGAGCGCGGGAAACCGTCCCGCGGTGTCGGCGGCCACCAGCGCCACCCGGTGCGCGTGGCAGAGCTCGACGCAGGCCGGGTCGCCGAAGCTCTGGTGGCGCGGCTCCAATACGTGACGGAGCGCTCGAGCCGGCAGCCGCGCCGGGATCAGGGGCACCTTGAGGCGGGTGTCGTGCCGGTGCGCGAGCTCCGCCGCCGCGGCCAGCGTCACCGGCAGCAGATCGAGGAAGGCGCCCAGCCGCTCGGCGTCGAACTTCATCGTCGCCGGCAGCTGCCAGAGGATCGGCCCCAGCTTGGCGCCCAGCGCAAGAACGCCGGAGGCCAGAAAGTTCGCCACCGGCGCCTCCACCTCTCGGAGGCGCCTCAGGTGCGTGATGAACCGCGGGCCCTTGACCGCGAACACGAACGCGTCCGGCGTCTCCTCGGACCAGCGCGCGAACGTCGGCGGACGCAGCGTGCCGTAGAAGGTGCCGTTGGCCTCCACCGACGTCATCCGCTCCGCGACGTAGCGCAGCTCGTCGCGGTGACGCAGCCCCGGCGGGTAGAAGTTGCCGCGCCAGCCGGCGTAGGTCCAGCCCGAGATGCCGACGCGAATCGTGCCCGCCGTGCCGCGTTCCTACCGGCTCATGTCGAGTGCCGGCTCCGCGCCCGGCGGGAGGGGCGACACGTACGGCGTCCGCTCGGTCCGGTCCGCGAGGTCCCCGGCAGCGGCCTCTCGCAGGGTGGCGTCGGTGAGGGCCGCGAGCGCCGTGCTCGCCATCGCCTTGGCCGCGTGCACCATCCCCTTCTTGGCGTAGTCCGTCTTCCCCTGGCCCGTCATCTGCCACGAGTGAAGGGGGGTGCCGATGGCAGAGGTGGCGCCCCGCAGCTGCACCGTGGGCACGACCCAGCTCACGTCGCCCACGTCGGTCGAACCGTTCCCTCCCGAGGATGGCGCGCCGGCCGGCGTGATCGAGTCGCAGAGGACCTTGCCCGGCTCCGGCTCGCGCCCGGCGCGCCCGTAGGTGGTCAGGATGTCCTCCTCCAGGAAGGTGCCCTGGAACATCGCCGCGATGGCCCGGTCCTCCTCGTCGAAGGGCGGCGCGCCGAGACGCTCCAGCGTGTCCTGCATCTCCTTCTCGAGCGGGACGTTGCCCACCAGGTTGGAGACCGCGCCCAGGACGCGTTCGTCGACGGTGGTCTCCGTCATCAGGGCGGCGCCCTGGGCCACCTTGCGCACGCGGTCCACCAGCGGGCCCAACTCGGACAGCGTGGCGGTCCGGACCAGATAGCGGACGCGGGCCCGCGCCTGGACCACGTTGGGGGCGATGCCGCCGGTGTCGAGGATCGCGTAGTGGATACGGGCCGAGTCGACCATGTGCTCGCGCAGGTAGTTGACGCCGACCGACATCAGCTCCACGGCGTCGAGCGCCGAGCGTCCGAGGTGCGGTGCGGCGGCCGCGTGCGCGGAACGGCCGTGGAACGTGAAGTCGATGCGGGTGTTGGCCAGGGACGAGGCGTCGCTGACACCGGCAAACGAGGAGGGATGCCAGGAAACGGCGACGTCGACGTCCTTGAACACGCCGGCGCGGACCAGGAAGCCTTTCGCGGCGCCGCCCTCCTCGGCCGGGCAGCCATAGTAGCGGACCCGCCCCGGGATGCTCTTCGCCGCCAGGTAGTCCTTGACCGCGGTCGCCGCCAGCAGCGAGCCGGCACCCAGCAGATTGTGGCCGCAGCCGTGGCCGTTGCCGTTACCGGGGAGCGGCCGCGGCTCGGGCACGCCGGCCTCCTGGGAGAGCCCGGGCAGCGCGTCGAACTCGCCGAGGATCCCGACCACCGGCCCTCCTTCGCCAGCCTCGCCGATCACGGCCGTGGGAATGCCTCCCGCGTCGGGGGTGACGCGGAAGCCCTGCTGCTCCAGTGCCCGGGTGTGCTCGGCCACCGAGCGTTCCTCGGTGTAGCACAGCTCCGGCGTGCCCCAGACCCGGTCGCTGAGCGCCACGAACTCGGCACTCTTGCGGTCCACGTACTCCCAGATCTCGTCGTCTCGCGGCATACGCTCGCGGTCCCTCCCCTGATGGCTTCGGCGGTCTGCGTCCCAGGAAAGGGTAGGCGGCGGACCCGTCACCGTTTACACGCGGAACCGGGACTCGGGGGCGCCGCGCACCCCTCTTTCCATGCGAAAACGGAGGTTGGGAGCGGGCCGGTCAGAGGGCTCCGGTTGTTACAATACAAATGTGGAGGTAGGAAGGTGAGCTCGCTGAGCAACCTCCTCGACGCCATGCGCAACGGCCGGCTGCTCGCGGTCCTTTTCGGGCACATGACGATCGACAGCTACGTCGGGGTGCTGCCGATCCTGTTCCCCGTCCTGATCGTCACCTACCACGTCAACCTGGCAACGGTGGGGCTGGTATCGCTTTTCTACACCGGCGTCGCCTCGCTCTCGCAGCCGTTCTTCGGGCTCGTCGCCGATCGCATCGGGACCCGGCTCATCGGGGGCGCGATGCTGTGGAGCGCGGCCTGGTTCGCGATCCTCGGCTTCACTCCCACGTTCTTCACCTTCGTGCTCGCGGCCGGCATCGCCGGACTTGGTTCCGGCTTCTTCCATCCGCTGGGCGCCGTCACCGTCCGTCACGCGCTGCCCGCCCGAGGGCGCAACGTGGCGATGGCGCTCTACACGTCAGGCGGGACGGTCGGCGTCGCGCTCGGTCCGCTGATCGGTGCCGTGGTCCTCGCGCTGCTCGGCATCCACGGCACGATCCTGCTGCTGATCCCCGGCGTCGCCTGTTCGGTGTTCCTCTTCATCTGGATGCGGGGCGCCGGCCGCGCGGCACCACGGCAGGCCCGACGGGCCACACCGGCAACCGGCGGGACGTCGGGAGTGCGCCGCGCGCTGCCGCTGGTTCCGCTTGGCGCGACGATCGTGATGATGATGTCGCGCAGCTGGACCACGGTCACGCTGGAGGCCTTCATCCCCACCTGGTACCACTCCCTCGGCTACAAGGCGTGGTTCTATGCTCCGCTGGCGACCACGGTGGTGCTGGCCTCGGCGGTGGGGACGGTCGGCTGCGGCTCTCTGGCCGACCGCTTCGGGCGCCGTTCCGTCGTCTTCTGGTGCCTGGTCCTGACCATCCCGGCGATCCTGCTCTTCGCTCTCTTCCCGGGGCCCGAAGCATTCGTGACCGGCGCCCTGGTCGGCCTGCTCGCCGCCTCCACCGCGCCGCTGATGCTGCTGATGGCCCAGGAGCTCCTCCTGGCCCGGGCCGGGCTCGCCTCGGGACTGGTGATGGGCGTCGGATTCTTCGCCGGGGCGCTCGGCGTCCCGGTCACGGGATGGATCGCGGACCAGATCGGGCTGCAAAACGCGATGCTGTTCCAGATCGTGATCGTGGTGCTGAGCCTGCCCCTGGCGTTCCTCCTGCCCAAGGAGGACTACCTGCGGCGCTGGCGTGAGGGGGCGGCCGCGGCCTCCGCCTCGTCGGAGCCCGCGATGCGCCGCCCGGCCTGACTCGGTCCGCCCCGACGGCCCAGACTGAGGGGGTGGTGGAGGCTGCTCGGTCTGGCATCTTCGGTGAGGATCTGGCGGCCCACTACGACGAATCGCGCGGGGTGGGCGAGGACGGGGTACGCCGGCTGACCACACTCCTGGGGGCCGAGCTCGCCGGCCTGGGCGCGGTCCTCGAGATCGGTGTCGGCACCGGCCGGGTGGCCCTGCCGCTGGCCGAGGTGGGAATCCCGATCGTCGGTCTCGACCCGTCGACCGCGATGCTGCGGGGCTTGGTCCGGAAGGGCGGTGGCTGCCCGCCCTTCGGCCTGCTGCGGGGGGACGGGGGATCGCTCCCGTTCGAGGACGCTGCGTTGGGGGCGGCGATCTTCTGCCATGTGCTGCACCTGATTCCTGACTGGCAAGGGGCCCTGGCAGAGGCGGTCCGCGTGCTCCGGGTCGACGGGAAGCTCCTGATCGAGGGTCGGGGCTCCGGCGAGCAGCGTCAAAGCCCGCGGCAGCAGCTCCGGCGTCATTTCCACGAGACGCTGGGGTGGGTTCCGCCGGCCCCGATCGGCGTGCGGGACCCGGCGCTGATCGACGCCACCCTGGCGGAGTTGGGTTGGCGCGGCCTGGCATTGCCTCCTGTCGTCGCCACCCAGCAGGTCACGCTCGGCGGTCTCATCGACCTCATGGAGCGTGGCATCTCGTCGTCGGAGCTGTCAGTTCCGCCCGCCGATCGGGAGCGGGGCTGGGCCGAGACACGGCGGTGGGCCCCGTCCGAACTGGGGCCCCTCGATCAGACCGTCGAGCTGCGGCGGACGATGGTCTGGCACGTCTTCCGGCAAGCGTGACCAGCACCGCCGGCGCCACCTGCCGCCATCGGCCCTCCCAGGTCGGTGTCGCGGGGCCGGTGGTCAGGGGGACCCCGGGATGAGGGCGATTGCGTACTCGGAGCATGGCGACACGTCGGTGCTGCGTCTGGTCGACCGCCCGGTGCCTGCGCCGGGCCCAGGAGAGGTTCGGGTGGCGGTGCACATCTCCGGTGTCAACCCGACAGACTGGAAATCGCGCAGCGGCCTCACGGTGCGAGGTTCCTTTGACGAGGTCGTGCCAAACCAGGATGGCGCGGGCGTGGTCGACGGCGTCGGCGAGGGCGTCACCGGGCTCGGGATCGGACAGCGCGTCTGGATCTGGGAGGCGCAGAACGGGAGGCCCGACGGTACCGCGCAGGAGGAGGTGGTGGTGCCGGCCGGCAACGTCGTGCCGCTGCCGCCTACAGCCTCCTTCGAGCTGGGCGCGTCGCTCGGAGTGCCCGGGCTGACCGCCCATCGCTGTCTGACGGTCGCCGAAACCGGTCCTGCCGCGCTGGTGCCGGGGGCGCTGGCCGGCCGCCGTGTCCTGGTCGCCGGAGGCGCGGGTGCGGTGGGCAACGCCGCAATCCAGCTCGCGCGATGGGCGGGGGGTCGCGTCGCCACCACCGTGAGCAGTCCCGAGAAGGCCCTCCTGGCGAGCGCGGCGGGAGCCGAGCACGTCGTCAACTACCGGACCGAGGACGTCGCGGCGACGATCCGGGAGTGGGCGCCCGCGGGCGTCGACGTGATCGTCGAGGTCGCCCCGGCGGTCAATGCCGCCCTCGACGCCGTGGTGCTCGCTCAGGGCGGGACGATCGCCGTCTACGCCAACAACGGAGGTGCCTCGATGAGCCTCGAGGTCCGACCGCACATGGCGCTCAACGCCCGCTACCAGTTCGTGCTCTTGTACACGGTGCCGGAGGCTGCCAAGCGCCAGGCGCTGCTCGACGTCTCGGCCGCGGTAGCCGCGGGTGCCTTCAGGGTCGGAGCCGAAGCCGGGCTCCCCCTTCACCGCTACCCACTCGAGCGCACCGCCGAGGCGCACGCCGCCGTCGAGCAGGGAGCGGTGGGGAAGGTCCTGATCGACGTCGTCTAGAGTGCGGTCAAAGGGCGGTTGGTGCACCGACCGCCCATTCCGGGCAGCGCAGCTGGGCGATTGGTGCACCAATGGCCGAGTCCGGCCTCAGCGGACCGAGTAGATCTCCTCCAAACCAGCCAGATGAATCTCCCGGCTGCCACGCGCCCGAGCCTGCAGACCGGGCTCGAAGCCGGACGCCGAGACCAGGACCAGCCGGGCGCTTTCGGCATCGTGAAGGGTGGCGCGCAGCCGCTCGAGGCACTCGAGGTCGTCGGTGCCGAGGGGTCGGAGCCTGGCTCGCCCGATGGCCGCCACGACACGGTCCCCGGGTGCGCCGCCCCCGCCAAGGGCGACGATGTCGACCTGGTGGCCGGCTCTTTCGTTCCTGTCCGTGACGACCGTCGAACCGACGGAGAGGAGCGAGGTCCCGGAGACCCTCTCCCCGGCGCGGACGACGTAGTCGCGGGCAAGCTGCTCGAAGTGCGGACCCAGCACCAGGTGCTCGAAGCTCTGGCGCGCGTCCGCCCAGGCTTCGATGCCACGACCGTCCTCGAAGAGTGCCGTCCGCGGCCGCCGCACCACCTGGTGAAACCGGATGATGGGCTCGGCGATGCGGTAGAGCGGGCGGCGCTGGCGCAGCACGTCCTCGTCCTTACGGAGAAGTCCTGATTCGACCAGCGCTCGCAGTGGATGCTGGACGCTCTGCTGGGAGCGGCGAAGCTGTTTTGCGATCGAGGCCTCGGTGCCCCTGCCTCCCGCGATGGCGGTCAGCACAGACTGGTAGATCGCCCGGTTTTCGATGCCGCGCTGTTCCCCGAGCAGCCACTCGTCCTCGCGGAACAGGGCCGACGCCGGCGAGAGCACGTCATTCACGACCCAGGAATCAAAGCCGTCCAGGGACGCGGGAACCGAGCGCACGAGCTCGCGATAGCCTGGGGTGCCCCCGAGGATGGCGTGGGTCCGCAGCGCCAGGCGGGGGTCGTCGAGATTCCAGAACCGTCTCGAGTCGAGGTGGTCGAACGGACCCATCAAAAGGTTGGTGCGAACCCGGCCCCGGAGAGGTCTCTGGCCGTGGACCAGGCCGGCCATCACCGAGACCGCCGACCCGCAGAGAATCAGACGAACCGCGGGCCCGGCCTCCTCCGCCGATCGGTCGATGGCCCGCTGGAGAAGCGAGAGCAGCTCCGGGGAACGTTCGAGGAGGTAAGGAAACTCGTCGAGGATGACCACCGCGGGCCTGGTGCCGCCGGCCGCGAGCAGGCCGGCCAGCCGGCGGAGGCTGGATAGCGCCTCGTCCCAGGTCGCAAACGCCAGGCGCCCGACCCCGACCTGTGTCCCGAGCCGTTCGCCGAGCTCAGCCAGGGCCTGCGCGGGTTCGTGTTCAAGGGCCTGGTGGTAGAAGCCGCCGGTGGCCGCGGCGAGACGTCGGAGCAGAAACGACTTCCCCTGGCGCCGCCTGCCGTAGACGATGCCGGCGCGCAGGCCCGGCGCCGGATCCGACACGAAGGCCGACAGCTCCGCCCACTCCTGCTCACGGTCGAAGAGGTCGGAAGGTCGCGCCAGGGGCACCCGGAAACAATACAAGTTTTGATTTGTAAAAGTTGAATTTGTGATAGGGGTACGGCGGCCGGCGTCCGCCGGGGCGATGGATTGAACGGGCCTGACGCCGGGTATTCATAGATGTATGAAGCTCAAGGCAGCGTGGGAGATCGCGCTTGAGAAGCATGAGGAGTACGAGCGGCTGACGCCCGTCACTGACGAGCTTCTCGATCTCGTTGCCATGCTCGAGGAGAGCTGGGACAAGATCACTCCTCGCGAACTCCCGGACCACCGTAACTGGCAGGACGAGCGCCCGCTGGCCGCCTGAGCGGCCGGCCGGGCATCCGGCCTCGTCGTGCCACACTTGGCCCCATGTCAGGTCCGTTGGAGGGGGTGCGGGTCCTGGAGTTGGGCCAGCTCATCGCAGGTCCGTTCGTCGGGCGCTTGCTGGCCGACTTCGGAGCCGAGGTGATCAAGGTCGAGCCACCGGGAACGGGGGATCCGATGCGACTCTGGGGGGTTCACCGGTACCGGGACCACGGGCTCTGGTGGCCGCTGATGAGCCGCAACAAGAAGCTGGTATCACTCGACTTGCGCCGTCCCGAGGGGCAGGAGCTCTGCCGCCGTCTTGCCGCGCGTGCGGATGTGCTGCTGGAGAACTTCCGGCCCGGGACGCTGGAGCGCTGGGGCCTGGCGCCGGACCGTCTGCAGGAATGCAACCCGGGCCTGATCGTGGCCCGGGTCTCGGGGTACGGGCAGACCGGACCCTACGCGGGGCGTGCCGGGTTCGCCTCCGCCTCGGAGGCGATCGGCGGGCTGCGCTACGTGAACGGGTATCCGGGCCAGGTCCCGCCCCGACCCGGTGTCTCGCTGGGGGACTCGCTGGCCGGCCTGTTCGCGGTGCAGGGTATCCTGCTTGCCCTCTACGACCGCGACGCGCACCAGGGGAAGGGCCAGGTGGTGGACGTCTCGATCACCGAGGCCTGCTACGCGATGCTGGACTCGATCGTCCCCGAGTACGGCAAGCTGGGCGTCGTCCGCGAGCCCGCCGGCAACCGGATGGGAAGTGCCGCGCCCTCCAACGTCTACCGGTCCCGCGACGGCAAGCACCTGGTGATCGCCGCCAACGCGGAGAGTCTGTTCGTCCGGCTGTGCGAAGCGATGGGGAAGCCCGAGCTGAGCCGGGATCCGCGCTTCTCCACCTTCTGGGCGCGGTTCCAGAACGTGGACGAGCTCGACGCGGTGATCGGCGAGTGGGCCGCTCAGCACGACGCGAGCGAGATCGACGCCCTGCTCAACGAGGCGGGCGTGGTCTGCGGCCCCATCAACTCAGTCGCCGACCTCTTCGGTGATCCCCAGCTTCGCGCCCGCGAGATGCTGGTGCCGGTCGAGGACGACGAGCTGGGAGAGCTCATCCTGCCGGGTGTCGTCCCCAAGCTGACCCGCACACCGGGCGAGGTGCGGTGGCCAGGCCGGTGGGAGGTCGGGCACGACAACAGGGCGGTGTTCGGATCGCTGCTCGGACTGGCCGAGGAAGAGGTGCGCCGGCTGGAACAGGAGGGCGTGGCATGAGCGACACCGTGCGGATCCGCGAGGTGGGCCCCCGCGACGGGCTGCAGAACGAGAGCCGGGTGCTGCCGCCGGAGGTGCGTGCGGAGCTGATCCGCCGGCTGGCCGCGACCGGAGTCCCCGAGATCGAAGCGGTGAGCTTCGTGCGGGCGGACCTGGTGCCGGCGATGGCCGAACCGGAGGCGGTGCTCGAGCTCACCGGAGACCTCGGATCCCAGGCGCCGGCGATCTCCGGACTCGTGTTGAACGAGCGCGGCTACGAGCGCGCGCTGGGGGCCGGGCTCCGGGATCTGCACTATGCCTTCCCGGTGACCGACACCTTCGCCCGCCGCAACCAGAACTCGACCACCGAGGCGGGGCTGGAGCTGGCGCACCGGCTGACCCGCCGCGCGCATGCCGACCGCGTCCGCATCGACGTCGGCTTCATCTGCGCCTTCGGGTGCCCGTTCGAGGGACCGGTGCCGGTCTCCCGCGTCCTCTCACTGGCGGAGCGCCTGATGGCCGAGCCGCCGGACTCGGTGACCGTCGCCGACACCATCGGGGTAGGGGTGCCGACTCAGGCGACCGCGCTGGTCGAGGGCCTCATGCCCTACGGACGGCCGGTGGTGGTTCACCTGCACAACACCCGGAACACGGGCCTGGCGAACGCTTACGCGGCGGTCGAGGCCGGGGCGAGCGGGCTGGACGCATCGGTCGGAGGTGCGGGAGGCTGCCCGTTCGCACCGCGGGCCACTGGAAACGTCGCGACCGAGGACGTGGTCTACCTGCTGCGGGGCCTCGGGGTCGACACCGCCATCTCGCTCGACGGCATGATCGAGACCGCCCACTGGCTGGAGGCGCAGCTCGGCAAGCAGCTGCCGTCGATGGTGGCGCGCGCCGGCGACTTCATCCCCGTCGGCTGACGCCCGGCCCGGGTAGGGCCCGTTGGTGCACCTCCGGGGCAAAAACCGGCCGGGTAGGGCCCGTTGGTGCACCTTTCGGGGGTTGCTACTCGGTCAGCACCAGCCACTGACGGCCGTCGATCAACTCCCGCGTGGCGTCGAGGTGTCCGGCGTGGCACGCCGTCTCGGTGATCACGTGGACCAGCAGCTCACGCAGGTTGTCGAGGTGGAACTGCGGCGCGAACAGGTCCGGCCAGGCCGCGGGCGGGTCCTCCAGCGAGGCGGACGCGATGATCGCGTCGGCGCGCGCGATCTCCTGGCGGTAGCGGTCCAGGATCGTCTGGGGGGCGACCTCGGCCGGCACCAGCCAGGCGTCGTTGCCCGACTCGGCGATCTCGGCCGGGGTGAGCTCCTCCCCCGCGAAGACCTGCCGGAACCAGAACCGCTCCACATCCAGCGCCAGGTGGTTGATCAGGCCGGCGCAGTTCCAGTGCGAGGGCAGTATCGGTTGCGTCAGCTGCTCGTCCGTCAGTCCTTCGACAGCACCCAGGACATGCTCGCGCTGGTTGTCCAGCGCGCCCCGCAGAACCTCTATCTCGTTCACGAAACCTCCTCTGTGCTCAGCGGCGTCCCTCGATGCCGCCAGATACAAAGGTACAGGCGGGTCTCGGCACGGACCCCGGGACGGCTTCACGGCCTCGCGGCACGAAGACCGGCGCCGGGGTTGCCGCCCCCGGCTCAGTCGTCGAACGCGGCATAGGCGGTGGTCGCCAGGTCCAGCATGTCGGGAGGCTCGAACGGCCCCTCCATCAGTCGCTGGGTCAGCAGGATGTCGACCGGGTCCTCAGCCGGGTCGGCGTAGACCGCACAACCGCTGCCGCCGGTCCATCCGTACCTCATGCAGCCGGGTCAGCCCAGGCGCGGAAAACGCTCTCGTGCGGGTCACTCCTCCGTGGTTTGAGGGTCCAGATGTGGACAACGTATACATTTGTGACGCGCTTCGCACGGGGCCGTCGCATAATGTGAACAGTGTCCACAGACCCGGTCGTTGTGCGGACCACTTACCGTCATGGTGACCTGCGGCGCGCGCTGATCGCGGCCGGACTGGATATGGCACGGGCGGGCGGCCCCGACGCGATCGTGCTTCGCGAGGCGACCCGGCGGCACCGGCGTCGCCCCCAATGCGGCGTACCGGCACTTCGCCGATCGCCGTGGGCTGCAATCCGCGGTCTCGATGGCCGCGCGTGGGATGGTCGCCGCGGCGATGGCCGACGAGCAGGAACAACTTCCCGCCGTCGGCGATCAATGCGAGGCGGCGCGGGCCCGGATGATCGCGGTGGGGGTCGCCTACCTCCGTTTCGCGCAGACCGAGCCGGGGTGGTTCCGTACCGCGTTCACCGTGCCCACCTCGCTCGTCGAGGGAGCGGCGGAGGGTGACCTGAGCCCGTTCGCGATGCTCGCCGACGCACTCGACGAGATGGTCGTGGTGGGGGCGCTGTCGCCGGACCGGCGTGCGGGGGCCGAGTTCGCGGCCTGGTCGGCGGTGCACGGGCTGGCGATGCTGGTGCTGGAGGGGCCGCTCCGAGGGCTCGACCCCGACCAGCGCAGGTTCGCCGCCCAGCGGGTGCTGGCGATGGTGGAGCGCGGGCTTTGAGAGTGCCGTTTGCTAGTCTGCTGTCCCTGAGATTCGTTGAGTAATCTGTGGTAACCGATGATGATGGTGGTCATGGCAGCCAGACGAGGCAGACCGACCGCAGCGGTGGAACTCAGCGGTGAGGAGAGGCAGACGTTGGAACGATGGGCACGCCGCCCTTGCACCACGCAGTCCCTGGCCTTGCGCACGCGGATCGTGCTCGCCTGTGCCGAGGGCAAGACCAACCAGGCGGTGGCCCGGGAGGTGGGCACGTCGCCGCAGACGGTGTGCAAGTGGCGTGGTCGCTTCCAGCGCGATCGTCTGCCGGGGTTGGCCGATGAGTACCGCTCGGGAGTGCCGCCCACGATCACAGGCGAGATGGTCGAGCGAGTGCTGATCAAGACCTTGGAGGAGAAGCCGAGGGACGCCACCCACTGGTCGACACGGGGGATGGCCAAGGAAGTCGGGCTGTCACGGAGCAGCGTACAGCGCATCTGGCATACGTTCGAACTTCAACCGCACCGCTCCGACACCTTCAAGATCTCCAGCGACCCGCTGTTCGTGGACAAGGTCTGGGACATCACCGGGCTCTATCTGAACCCGCCCGAAGCGGCGGCCGTTCTGTGTGTGGATGAGAAAAGTCAGATCCAGGCCCTGGACCGCACCCAGCCCATCTTGCCCATGCGACCGGGGCTGCCTGAGCGACGCACGCATGACTACGAGCGTCATGGCACCACCACTCTCTTCGCCGCCCTCGACCTGGCCAGTGGCAAGGTGATGGAGCAAACCCACCGCCGCCACCGAGCCGCTGAGTTCAAGAAGTTCCTGGAGCACGTGGATCAGCAGGTGCCGGCGGAGTTGAGCGTGCATCTGGTCCTTGACAACTACAGCACCCACAAGACCCCCGAGATCAAGAAATGGCTGCTCCGACACCCTCGCTTCGAACTCCACTTCACGCCCACCTACTCGTCGTGGATGAATCTCATCGAGCGCTGGTTCGCAGAGCTGACCGAGAAGTGGATACGGCGTGGCACACACCGCTCGGTGCGCGAGCTGGAGACATCGATCCGGGAGTGGATCAGGATCTGGAACGCGGAGCTGCGACCCTACGTATGGACCAAGTCAGCCGACGAGATCTTCGGCTCCCTCGGCTCATATCTTCAACGAATCTCAGGGACAGCAGACTAGCAAGTTGGCGCTAAACCCGAGGTGGTAGCGCCAACCCGCTAGCAAACGGCGATTACTGCGTGCCCACCGGCATCGGCCGGGCAAGGCCGCTCGGATCGGGAGCCAGCCCGGCGCCCCGATCCTTGGGCTCCTCCCACTCCTCCTGCCGGCCGAGCGCCGTCAGGTCGAGGAAGTAGTAGGACCCTCCCATCGACTCCGTCCCGCGCGCGTACGTCGAGTAGGTGTGGAAGACTCGGTCGCCGTCGCGCAGGAAGCAGCTCACGCCGGGAGCTTCGGTCTGCGTGCCTGTGGGAGCGCCGCCGATCTCGCGGTAGTTGTACTCCACGACCGGCTTGTCAGCGGCGAAGGTGACGCCGTAGTCGTAGTTGAAGCCGCTGCCGTGCGAGGAGTAGAACGGGAATGTCCACCCGTGCTGGGCCTTGTACGCGTCGATCTTGGACAGCGGCGCGCGGGCGACGGTGACGAGGGTGGTATCGCGGTTGGCGAGATGCTCGTGGAGCATGGGTGAGCGTTCGTCGGCGGCAGCCGTGCAGCTCGGACAGCCCGCATCCCAGTCGGGGCCGAACATGAAGTGCACGACGATCAGCTGATGCCGGCCATCGAAGAGGTCGCCGAGGCTCAAGTTGTCGCCCTCGGGACCCGAGAACCGGTAGTCCTTGGTCACCTCCACCATGGGCAGATTGCGGCGCTCGGTGTTGAGTGCGTCGCGCGCTCGGGTCGCCGCCTTCTCCTTCTGGAGCAAATCCCGGCGAGCCTCCCGCCATTCCTCTTCGCTGACGATCTCAGGTAGAGCCATGGGGGCATCCTAGCACTCAGATGTGAACAACGTCCACATCCCTGCCGCGCTCCGGCACCCACCGTCTAGACTGGCCATCTGTCGACAGATGGCCAGCGCTCGAGGGCATTTCCCGGCCACCGTCGACGGATGGCGCACCTGACGCCCCCGTAGCTCAGGGGACAGAGCGACGGACTTCTAATCCGTTGGTCGGCGGTTCGAATCCGTCCGGGGGCACCACGTCAAACCAGCGCATTTGAACTCGCCCACCTGGTCCAGGCGGACTCGCGAGATCACTCACCCCGGACCCCACGACGCGGCTGACAACCATTTTGACAACCATTTCAGTCCGGTAGCAGCGGGTCCCGAACGGGGCGCAAGAAGTCCTCCATCCGCCGTCCGGCATCACGCTGCATCTCGGGGAGGACGTGGCTATACGTGTTCATCGTGAGGCTGACCTGCGAATGCCCCAGGAGCTCCGCTCACGAAGAAACCGGGTCGTAGTGGAGTGCCGGAAGGTCGAGGCATCGGCCGTCGCTCGCCCGGAGATCTTCATCTCGCCGCTGCATGCCGACTCCGTCGGGGTCGGTGCCGTCCTGGTCCACGAGCTGATCCACGCCGCCCACCCGGACGCTGGTCACAGGGGCGTGTTTAGACGGGCTGCTCTCGCGCTCGGGCTCACTGGGCGGATGACCGCGATCACCCCCGGCGACCAGCTGCGCCACGACCTGGTCGCGCTCATCGAGCGAATCGGGCAGCCCTACCCCCGGCGTCGACCGGGCCAGTGTGCCGCCCGACTCAGGCGGTGCGGGGAATCGATTTCTACGTACCGGCCGGCGATCACCGTCCCGTCGAGGTCGAGGTCGAGGTGGAACGTGTCCTCCACGCGGGAGGAGCTGTCATGATCTTTCGTCGGCCTTGACGGGGCCGGTCCATGTCCAAGAGGTATGAGCAGTCAGGGTCACTGGACGGAGCTCACGGAATGCCCAGACCCGGGCAAGCCACCGGGCGCAGCAAGGTGTCCCGCATCACGAGTGGCAACCGGCCCGCAAGCGCCTTATGTGGATGCACGTGCATCATCCAAGTGCCGTGAGATGACCTCGGCGATGGTGTGAATGAACCTGGCTTGGACTCATCTTCCGATGGCGAGGGCGAGGAGCGTATTGATCGCAGTCTCGAACGGACGGCTTCTCTGTTGCACCTGGGAGAGCAGAAGCCCTCCCTCGAGCGTGGCGAGCAGAGTAACGGCGAGGTCGTCCGGGTCGATACCGGACGGGAGCTTCCCGTCGGCATGAAGGGACCTGAGTCCATCGGCGATGGTGGCAGCCCACTGATCGAACCCAGCTGCGATGAGCGCTCTGGCCTCAGGGTCACTCTCGGCGAGTTGACCAGCAAGCGAGCCAAGTGCGCAGCCCCCCTTAGCCTTGGTGCGCTTCGCTGCGGTGAGCACCATGTTCCGCCAGCTCTCGACGCCGTTTGCGCTGCTGAGTGCGCGCCGATTGCGATTGACGATGCCAGCGGCTTGGTAGTCGATGACCGCCTGTACGAGGTCGTTCTTGTCGGGGAAGTAGTCGTACATCTGAGAACCGCTGACGTCTGCAGCCACCTTGACGTCTTCCAAGGTGGTCGCTGCGACCCCGCGTTCGTGGATCAGGGCGGCGGCCTTCTCCACTATGCGTGCCCGAGTACGTGCTCCCTTGGGGGTGAGCCTCGGCCGGACACCCGTCTCGTCGACCATGCACTAACGATACCAGGATTCTGAGTTTGACAACCCAGTGTCAGGATGTTAGAGTGAGTCGCACCACCCAGTTTGGAACGAGAGGACGACACACCCCATGACCGATCTAGAAGGCAAAACGGCTCTGGTGACGGGCTCGACGAGCGGGATCGGCGAGGCTACGGCCATCGCCTTGGCCGCCCGCGGGGCTCAGGTGCTGATAATCGGACGCAACGAACAACGAGCCAAAGACGTCGTCGCCGAGATCGAACGCAGCGGCGGTAGCGCGACATTTCGGCTCGCTACGTTGGGCGACCTCGAATCGGCCCGGAGCTGGTCGAGTGGGCCACTGAGGCGGGGGACGGTCATGTCGACATCCTCATCAACAACGCTGGCGTCGCCTTGCTTGGGCCAAGCAGCGCAGCCACCGAAGCAGAGTTCGACGAGAGCTTTGCACTGAACGTCAAGGTACCGTTCTTCCTCGTCGCGGCCCTGGCGCCAGCCATGGCCGAACGCGGATGGGGTTCGATTGTCAACATCTCCACGATGGTCGCCAGCTTCGGACAGGCCGGCATGGCTCTGTACGGCGCCAGCCGAGCGGCCCTCGAACTGTTGACCAAGGCCTGGGCCGCGGAATACGGCCCGAGCGGTGTTCGGGTCAATGCCGTAGCGCCCGGCCCAACGCGCACCCGCACGATGGAAGCAGTCCCGGAAGAAATGGTGAATCAGCTCGCAGCACTAGCACCGGCAGGTCGCGTCGCTGAGCCTGAGGAACTGGCTGCGGCGATCGTCTTCCTCGCAAGTGACGATGCCAGCTTCGTCCACGGTGTCACGCTTGCGGTCGATGGGGGCCGAATAGCGACGTAAAGCATGTCGGCGGCACCGCTTAGCAGTGAAGACATAGAGCACAAATCACAACTAACAACTGGAGAGTATCTACATGAGCGCATACGTAATTGTCGAATTCACGGTCAACGACCCGGATGTTTATCGTCAGAAATACGCGCCCATCGCTGGGCGGACGGCCAAAGAGCACGGAGGCGAGGCACTCGCCAACGCTGACTGGGAGATCCTGCACGGCGATGGCTCGCTTACATCAGGGGCACTCATGCGGTTTCCGGACCATGAAACGGCGCTCAATTGGTACAACTCGCCTGAATATCAGCAACTGATCGAGGTCCGCGGTGTCGCGATGGATGCCCGGTTTAGCTTGCTCGACGGCCTCCCTAGCTGATCGGTGACCCCAGATTCCTCCTCCTCACCGTCGGCGGGAGCCACCTTGTGACCGCCGGCCATCCGCTCGCGCTGCCGCCGATGAACCACACCGCCCCGGTCCCGCGCCGGATCCGAGCCGTCCTTGATGGGCATGTGGTCGTGGACTCACCGCAAAATTGGCCTTGGGTTTGGGCACGTCGGTGGGGCCAACGCGGAGGATGTGACGTATGAGGCGCTGGTTGCCGATTTCCAGCCCATAGGGGGTCCCTATTGACGGACGCGCGGACCAGGTAGGACGGTGACGTTCGCCCCCGAAGGTATACCCGAGCGAGAACCTGGGTCGTCACCAAGCCCATTCCGATCGGCGCAGCGCACACCGCGAGCCGGTCGATGATCGCCTGAAGGTCGTCCACGTCACACACCACGATGCGTAGCCCGAGTTCGCTCGCCATCGCGTCGGGCGACCCCGGTTGGTCGTTGGGGCACATGAAGCTCGGCCCTGCCGCACCTAGTCCGTTGGTCGGCAGTTCGAATCCGTCCGGGGGCACCAGCGACGGTGAGCCGGTGTCCGAAGCCGCGCAAGACTCATCCGTTCGCCCGCTGCGCTTCCAGCAAAGGTCGCCAGCCGATCAGCGTCACCCCCTGTTCCTCCAGCATGCGCCGGACCGCGTCGGCGTGGCGGGCGGCCTCGTAGGCGGCGACGCGGAGTTGCCAGTCCGGCGTGATCGCCTGCAGCTCCGGGGTCGGCAGGCCGACGTGCAGGATCATCTCGGTGACGCCGGGCCGGAGATCGCGGAGATCCGAGAAGAACTTGCTCGGGAGACCGCTCAGAGCGTCGGCGTCAAGGGACGCCCCGAGGTAGGTGTCGGCGGTCAGCACCCCGTGAAGTGGGTCCGTCGCGTCCGTGCCGCGCGCCAGCCTGGTGCGAAGCGGCAGCCGGTACTTCCGGGCCAGGTCCAGCACCAGCTCGTGATAGCCGGCTTCGCGGTACCACCCCATGTGCCCAACGAGGTGGGTTGGCTTCACGCCCCACTCCAGCGCCAGCTGAATCTGCGCCTCCGCCTCCTGCCTGACCTGGTCCCGATCGGCGCGCTCGAGGAACTCCGCGACAGTGCGGGGCAGGAAGCCCTCGTCATCCACCAGCGACGGGCATCGTGCGGCGCCCAGAACCGGCTTCCAGCGATAGGCCTGCCACTCGCTCGTGAAGGCCACCTCGACGCCGACATCCAGCTCCGGATGTGAGGCCACGTGCCGCGCGGCCGCGTAGGCCCAGGGACAGGGGACCAGCATCGACGTCGAGGTCGCGATACCTCCCTCGATCGCGTCGAAGGTGGCGGCGTTCTCCGAATGGCACATGCCGAGGTCGTCGCAGTGGACTATCAGCAGCCGCGCGTCCGGGCCATAACCCAGCCTCCGCAGGTTGGCTGCGACCTTTCCGCTTTCGGCACCGCTCATCGACATCCTCCAACGCAAACCGGCCGCGACCCCGGCGGGCACCGCGTGAGTGCTGCCGATTCGCTGCGCCTCCGGCGACCCACCATGGCCGAGGGTAATCGTCCCGCCCGGGTCGCGGCGATGCCGGGCCCGGTCGGGCTCCGCCGGGCTTGCGCACCCACGCCCTCCATGTGATCGGGTCGCGCGCGCGGGGGGATGGGGGCGGGGCGGGTCCGGGGCCCCGACGGCGGTATGCGCAGGGGAGACATGTTTGCCCTCCCCGAAGTCTCCGGCGACAATGTGGCCCGGGGGGCCGCGCCGACCAGGCGGGGCATGGGTGCCGTCCCACCCCTGTCCCAGGCCACTTGCTACTCGAGGAGGGCGGCTCACGATGACCAGCAGCGACGCGTCGAGTTCGATCCGGGTGCTGCTCATAGAAGATGACGCCGAATTCGCCGAGATGTATCGAATGCGCCTGGAGGCCGACGAATACTCGGTGGAGTGGGCCCCAAACGGCGGAGAGGGGTTGAGGCTGACGCACGCCTGGGAGCCTCATTTGATCTTCCTCGACATACGCATGCCCGAGATGGACGGGATCGAGCTATTGCGAAAGCTCCGTGAAGATCCGGCCACCGCCACCGTTCCGGTGGTCGTGCTGACGAACTACGACGACGAGGGCCTGCGGCGCGAGGGAGAGCGGCTGGGCATTCTGGAGTGGCGTTTAAAAATGGACACCACCCCGTCTGGGATCTCTCGGTGGATGGACCGCTGGTCGAGCGCGCTCGGGGCGGAAGACCGCGGGGCGGACCCTCGCTGAGGTTGGTGCCCCTGGGAACCTGACCTGGCTCCCAGGCCGAGTCCCCGGCGCGGAAGAGTGTGTCGCATCGATCCCGCCCAGCGCCGATTCAACCTTCACCCTCGAGCTTTTCGCACCTCGCCCAAGGAGAGGTCGAGGGCCCGCGAACACTGGACCACCGCGCGCCGCACAGCTTTAAGCGCCTCGAAAGTCAAGAGGCCCTGACGACGTTCGCTCGAGGCCGCGCGTGAGCCACGCACACCGCCGTGGGCCAGGCATGCCTGGGAAATTGTGTATCGACGGGCACTTCGACCCGTCGGTCGTACTCCGCTGGTCCTTGTGTTTGGGGGGTTGCGAATGGGACAGGAACACGCGGTCAGAACCAGGGACAGGAGCCTTGGGAACGGGCCGCCGGGCCCGATCGCGAGAGGCCTGCGTTAAGAGCAGCAATTCCGACCAGGAGGCATACCAATGGCCACCAGCACTCCACGTGAGGGTTCACTGTCCCCGAAGGAGGTCGTTCGGAGATTCTGCGAGGAAGTGGTCAACAGGGGCAACAACAGGGTCCTGGACGAGTTGTCGACGAGAACGTCGAATTCACCAGCCGCGTGGCCGGCACCGCGCCCGGTCGGCAGGGTGTGAGGCAGATCTCTCGAGGCTCTTCGGGCGGCCTTCCCTGCGGCAAGCTGCACAATCCAGGACCTGATAGAGGAGCGCGAGATCGTGGCCGGACGATTCGTCTTCGAGGGTGTGCACGAGGGCGAGTTCCACGGTGTCGCGCCCACCGGAAAGCGGGTCACCATGGATGGCATGGCCATGTTCCGGATCGTGGACGGTCACATCCTCGCGCGCTGGGGCCTGGAGGACCAGCTCGGCTTGATGCAGCAGTTGCGGGCCGACGGATAGCGCGGGGCTTCCCGGCACGCCGATAGAGGCTGCCCCTGCCGCGACGCTCAGTGCACTCTGGGGTGGTCGGCCTGCGCGTCCGATCGGATCGCCTGAGGCTCCTAACCGCCAGGGCTGTCCCCTCTTCGCCCTCACCGTGCGTCCCCAGGGCCATCTCGACACCCAGAGCCGACGGCGCCCACGACTACGGCGGAACCACGCCCGCCCCGACGAGGGGTAGCGGCGTCGACGTCGCACCGCCGCGCCAGGTACAGCAGCCTTGCGAGCGGTGAGCCACTAGCGCCTTCAGGACGGCGACCGAGCCTGTCGCTTTCCACGGCGTACTTGACTACACATCTGACAAGTCCACGGTGAGTTCGACACGCGTCTGGTGGGCCCGCTCCGGAGCTCTCGACCGCGGATGTCGGAGGTCGTACCAGCCACGAGCGGGCCGCTGGACTTCGATCTGGGCCAACCCGCTGGCGCTGTGTAACAATTGGCCGCGACCTGGCGGTGCGCGGGTTTCCGCCCGCTTGACCCGCCGTCGACGAGGGGCTGTCGGCTGCGCCGCAGCGGGTGGAGTGTTCAGTGAGGCGGCTGCGATTCAGGCTCGTCGCGTTCGCGCAAGTGGCATTGCTGGCCGTCCTCCTGGGTGCCGGCGCGGTGTCGCTTGCGGAGGCGAGGCCCGCCTACGCCGCAAGTGCCGGCCTGTCACTCTCGGTCGAACAACCCTCGACTGTTCCCTCCGGCGCCCGTCCGACGATCGTGCTGACCGCGACCGACCAGGCCACAGCCGGGACCGCCTACGCGGCTTCGTATCAAGCCGTGCTGCCTTCCGGCGTCCAGTACATTCCCGGCTCCACCCAGCCCACCGGCGCCGTGCCGTTGATCTTCCCGAATCAGCCTGCGACGGGCCAGACGACCGTCGTCTGGACCGACGTCGGTGACATCGGTCCCGGTGCACAGGGCGAGCTGACCTTCGCGGTCGACCCGACGTCAGCGCGCCGGCGGCTCCTTCACGATCCCGTACGCGTTCTACAGCACACCGGCACCCGGGGCCTCGGCCCGCGTTCAACTCGACGAGCGGCACAGTCATCGCCGGCAGCTACGCGGGGTCCGCAACCGCGTCGGCCACGACCACCGTCTCGCCGGCGAGCGCGTCGCCCGCTGCCGCCCCGAGCCCGTCTGCGACACCAACCTCTTCCGCGCCCACACCGGGGGCATCGCCGCCGGAGCCTGCGCCCTCCCCAAATCCGACCGGTTCGCCGTCACCGAGCCCGGCGCCGAGTCCCGCGACCCCACCCGGCATCGGAGCACCAACGCCGGCAAGCGCACCCGCCGCCCCTCGCGTGAACGCGGCCCTCGCCCCGGCCGCAGGGGGCGACCCGACGGCGACGACCTGCGGTTACGGGGCAACCGGCTACCAGGCCAGCACCATCTGCTGGCTCGACATGTCGAGCTACGTCGAGGCGACGGCGGAGACCAGCGCCGGCCAGGCGATGACGGTGGCACTCCCCGGGGGCTACACCGTCTCCTTCACCGTGAATACCAGTCCGGTTGCCGGCGCACCTCCGTTCTCACCTGTCAAGGCGACTGCGTTCCCCACCTGGAGCGGCGCCTACATCGGCAACAAGGCCTACACCGGCACGCCCGGCAAGCCGGCGCTGTACATGACCACCAGCGGCGGAACGACGCAGATCACGCTGTCGAACATCACGGTCGTCGACTCGGCAGGTGTCAAGGTAACCGGCTACGGCCTCGTGGTCGCCGACGCCGAGTCGTCGGACAACGGTGAATACCTGAAGTTCGGCTCCAACGTGGCGCTGAACCAGCTCCAGATCCCGGGCGACACCCCGCTCTGCGCCGGTGGTCTCAGCGGGCTCGGCACCACCGCGGTCAACTGCATGGGCTCGAACAGCACCGGTGGCAACGCCCTGGCCGTCACCGCGACGGCACCCAGCACGGTTACCGCCACGATGCACGGATCGGGGCTCCAGGCGGAGGCGTTCGCCGTCGTCACGTCCAAGTTGGAGCTGACCAAGAGCGTGGCCGGGCGGATCAACCCGACCGACTCCTTCAATCTCTCGATCCAGGCCTCCAACGGCACCACCCTGGGCTCCGCCACCACCGGGACCTCCAAGAGCGCCGACACCGGTCAGGTCACGGTTCTGTCTGGTGCGGGCGCCGGCTTCACGATGACGGAGTCGGCCACCCCCGGCACGCCGACCCTGCTCAGCAACTACACGCCGACGTGGTCCTGTACCGACAACGGTGCCCCGCTCTCCGTGAGCCCGACCGGCGGCGGCTCGACCGTGTCCGTCTCACCCGCGGTCGGCGATTTCATCCTGTGTACGGTCACCAACACCGCCAAAGCCGTCGGCCTCACCCTGGTCAAGCGCGCGGGCACGCCGGTCGACGTGAACCATGACGGTCTGGTCGACGCCGGCGACACCATCCCCTACTCCTTCAACGTGACCAACACCGGGCAGCTGACCCTGAGCGCCATCGCGGTGGCGGATGCGAAGGTCGGTCCCGTCACCTGCCCTCTTCCAACCCTGGCCCCCGGCGCAAGCGAGACGTGCACCGCCACCTACACGATCACCGCGGCGGACGTGACCGCCGGCGCCGTCGTCAACATGGCGACCGCGAGCGGGACACCGCCAGGCGGGACCACGCCCGTCACCTCGGCGCCCTCGAGCACCTCGACGCCGACGACCGCCCCGGCGCCGGGGCTCCACGTCGACAAGACCGCCTCCCCCACCGCGGTCAGCCGGGTGGGGGAACGGATCACGTACTCCTTCGCGGTGACCAACACGGGGAACGTGACGATCACGGGGATCGCGGTGAGCGACACGCAGGCCGCCCCCGCCGGTCCGGCGTCGGCGGTCACCTGCCCCACCACCACGCTGGCACCGGGTGCCTTCACGACGTGCACGGCGACCTACACGGCGACGCAGGCGGACCTCGACCATGGATCCATCGCGGACACGGCGACGGCGAGCGGGACGGCGCCCAGCGGCTCCGCGGTGACCTCACCCCCGGCGGCCGCCACCGTGGGCGTGAACCAGGCGCCCAGCCTCGACCTGGACAAGTCGGCGGCACCCAGCACGGTGACGGCGGCGGGACAGCAGGTGGTGTACTCGTTCCACGTCGCGAACACCGGGAACGTGACCGTCAGCGGCCTCACGATCAACGACACCTTCGCCGCCCCCGCGGCACCGGTGCCGGCGATCAGCTGCCCGGTGACGACGCTGGGGCCGGGGACCTCGACCACCTGCACCGGGACCTACACCACCACCCAGGCGGACATCGACAACGGCTCGATCACCAACACCGCGACCGCGGGGGCGACCGCCCCCAACGGGTCGCCGGTGAGCTCGCCGCCGTCGACGGCGAGCGTGGGGGTGGCGCAGGCGACCGGCATCACGCTGGTCAAGGCGGTCGAGCCCGGCGGTGGTGACGGCGGCGGGTCAGAGCGTCGCCTACAGCTTCACGGTCACCAACAGCAGCACGGTGACCCTGAGCGGGGTGGGGGTGAGCGACAGCTTCACCTCGCCGTCGGGTGCGGCACCGGCGGTCAGCTGTCCGGTGACGACGCTGGCGCCGGGCGTCTCGACGACCTGCACCTCGAGCTACGTGGTGACCCAGGCGGACATCGACGCCGGGTCGTTCACCGACAGCGCGACGGCGAGCGGGACGACGCCCGGTGGGACCACGATCGCGTCCAGTCCCTCGGACGCGACGGTGGGGGTGACCCAGTCTCCGGCGCTGACCGCGGTGAAGACGGCGAGTCCGAGCACGATCACCGGTTCGGGTCAGTTGATCAGGTTCAGCATCGTGGTCACCAACAGCGGGAACGTGACGATCAGTGCGTTGGGGGTGGTGGACACGATGGCGTCGCCGGCGGGTCCGCCGCCGAGCGTGACGTGTCCGGTGAGCACGCTGGGACCGGGAGCGTCGACGACCTGCACGGCGAGCTACACCAGCACCCAGGGCGACGTCGACAACGGGAGCATCAGCAACACGGCGTCGGCGACCGGGATCGCGCCGGACGGAGAGACGATCAGTTCGCCGGCCTCGACGGCGACGGTGGCGGCGACGGTGTCGCCGGCGCTGACGCTGGTGAAGACGGCGAGTCCGACGACGGTGAGTGGGTCGGGTCAGACGATCACGTACTCGTTCGCGGTGACCAACAGCGGGAACGTGACGATCACCGATCTGGGGATCGCGGACGTGCTGGCGTCGCCGGCGGGTCCGGTGCCGGTGGTGAGCTGCCCGACGACGACGCTGGTGCCGGGAGCGGGGACGACGTGCACGGCGAGCTATGTGACGACGCAGGCGGACATCGACAACGGGAGCGTGACGGACACGGCGACGGCGACCGGCGACGCACCCGATGGGAGCGACGTCTCCTCGCCGCTCTCCTCGGCGTCGGTGAGCGTGACGCAGTCGCCGGGGTTGACGGTGGTGAAGACGGCGAGTCCGGCGACGGTGAGCACGGCGGGTCAGAGCATCACCTACTCGTATGCGGTGACCAACACCGGGAACGTGACGGTGACCGGGATCGGGGTGAGCGACACGCAGTCGGCGCCGGCGGGAGCGACCTCACCGGTCAGCTGTCCCAGCACCAGCCTGGCGGCGGGCGCGTCGATGAGGTGTACGGCGACCTACACGGCGACCCAGGCGGACCTCGACCACGGCTCGATCGCGGACACGGCGACGGCGAGCGGGACGGCGCCCGACGGGAGCAGCGTGATCTCACCCCCTGCGCCCGCCACCGTGGCCGTCACCGCAAACCCCTCCCTGCAGGTGACGAAGTCGGCGTCGACCCTGAACGTATCCGCGGTGGGCCAGGTCGTCACCTATTCGTTCCTGGTCAACAATGACGGCAACCAGACCGTATCGGGGATCGCGGTGTCCGACGTCTTCACCTCACCGGCGGGCGATCCCTCGCCGGTGGTGGCCTGTCCGCAGACGACGCTCGCTCCCGGCGCGACGATGACCTGCACCGCGACGCACACGGTCACGCAGGCCGACTTCAACAACGGGTTTCTGAGCAACGCCGCGACGGCGAGCGGCACCAGCCCCTCCGGCGCCCGGGTGATCTCGACGTCCGACCCGACCACGGTCATGGTGAGCAAACCTCAGCTCACACTCGTCAAGACGGCGAGCCCGACCACCGTCAGCGTCGTCGGCCAGACGGTCACGTACTCGTTTGCGGTGACCAACACCGGGAACGTCACGATCACGGGGATCGGGGTGAACGACACGCAGGCCGCCCCCGCCGGTCCGGCGTCCGCATCCGCCTGCCCCACGCACCACCCTGGCGCCGGGCGACTCGACCACCTGCTCGGCGACCTATTCACGGCGGCGCAGGCCGACCTGGACCACGGTTCGATCGCGGACACGGCCACCGCGAGCGGGACGGCACCGGACGGCAGCGGAGTGACCTCCGCGCCGGCGACCGCGACCGTGGTCGTGAACCAGGCGCCCTTCCTGGACCTGGACAAGTCGGCCGCGCCGGGGACGGTGACGGCGGCGGGGCAGCAGGTGGTCTACTCGTTTCACGTGGCGAACACCGGCAACGTGACGGTGAGCGGCCTCACGATCAACGACACCTTCGCCGCCCCCGCCGCGCCGGTGCCGGCGATCAGCTGCCCGGTGACGACGCTGGGGCCGGGGACCTCGACCACCTGCACCGGGACCTACACCGCCACCCAGGCGGACGTCGACAACGGCTCGATCACCAACACCGCGACCGCGGGGGCGACCGCCCCCAACGGGTCGCCGGTGAGCCTCGCCGCCTTCGACGGCCAGCGTGGGGGTCGCCCAGGCGACGGGCATCACGCATCGTCAAGTCGTCGAGTCCGGCGGTGGTGACGGCGGCCGGGTCAGACGCGTCGCCTACAGCTTCACGGTCACCAACACCAGCACGGTGACCCTGAGCGGGGTGGGGGTGAGCGACAGCTTCACGTCCCCGTCGGGTGCGGCACCGGCGGTCAGCTGTCCGGTGACGACGCTGGCGCCCGGGCGTCTCGACGACCTGCACCTCGAGCTACGTGGTGACCCAGGCGGACATCGACGCCGGGTCGTTCACCGACAGCGCGACGGCGAGCGGGACCACGCCCGGTGGGACCACGATCGCCTCCAGCCCCTCGAACGCGACGGTGGGGGTGACCCAGTCACCGGCGCTGACCGCGGTGAAGACGGCGAGTCCGAGCACGATCACCGATTCGGGTCAGTTGATCACGTTCAGCATCGTGGTCACCAACAGCGGGAACGTGACGATCAGTGCGTTGGGGGTGGTGGACACGATGGCGTCGCCGGCGGGGCCACCGCCGAGCGTGACGTGTCCGGTGAGCACGCTGGTGCCGGGAGCGTCGACGACCTGCACGGCGAGCTACACCAGCACCCAGGGCGACGTCGACAACGGGAGCATCAGCAACACGGCGTCGGCGACCGGGATCGCGCCGGATGGAGAGACGATCAGTTCGCCGGCCTCGACGGCGACGGTGGCGGCGACGGTGTCGCCGGCGCTGACGCTGGTGAAGACGGCGAGTCCGACGACGGTGAGTGTGGTCGGGTCAGACGATCACGTACTCGTTCGCGGTGACCAACAGCGGGAACGTGACGATCACCGATCTGGGGATCGCGGACGTGCTGGCGTCGCCGGCGGGTCCGGTGCCGGTGGTGAGCTGTCCGACGACGACGCTGGTGCCGGGAGCGGGGACGACGTGCACGGCGAGCTATGTGACGACGCAGGCGGACATCGACAACGGGAGCGTGACGGACACGGCGACGGCGACCGGCGACGCACCCGACGGGAGCGATGTCTCCTCGCCGCTCTCCTCGGCGTCGGTGAGCGTGACGCAGTCGCCGGGGTTGACGGTGGTGAAGACGGCGAGTCCGGCGACGGTGAGTGCGGCGGGTCAGAGCATCACCTACTCGTATGCGGTGACCAACACCGGGAACGTGACGGTGACCGGGATCGGGGTGAGCGACACGCAGGCGGCGCCGGCGGGAGCGACCTCCCCGGTCAGCTGCCCCAGCACCAGCGCTGGCGGCGGGCGCGTCGATGAGGTGTACGGCGACCTACACGGCGACCCAGGCCGACCTCGACCACGGCTCGATCGGGGACACGGCGACCGCGAGCGGGACGGCGCCCGACGGGAGCAGCGTGACCTCACGCGCCGGCGACCGCGACCGTGGCGGTCAACCAGGCTCCCTTCCTGGACCTGGACAAGTCGGCCGCGCCGGGCACGGTGACGGCGGCGGGGCAGCAGGTCGTCTACTCGTTCCACGTCGCCAACACCGGCAACGTCACCGTCAGTGGCCTCACGATCAACGACACCTTCGCCGCCCCGGCGGCACCGGTGCCGGCGATCAGCTGCCCGGTGACGACGCTGGGGCCGGGGACCTCGACCACCTGCACCGGGACCTACACGACCACCCAGGCGGACATCGACAACGGCTCGATCACCAACACCGCGACGGCGGGGGCGACGGCGCCCAACGGGTTGCCGGTGACCTCGCCGCCGTCCACCGCCAGCGTGGGGGCTGCCCCGGCCACGGGCCTCGTCCTCGTCAAGGCGTCGAGCCCGGCGGTGGTGACGGCGGCAGGTCAGAGCGTCGCCTACAGCTTCACGGTCACCAACAGCGGCACGGTGACCGTGAGCAGTTTGGTGGTCAACGACAGCTTCACCTCGCCGTCGGGTGCGGCACCGGCGGTCAGCTGTCCGGTGACGACGCTGGCGCCGGGTGTCTCGACGACGTGCACCTCGAGCTACGTGGTGACCCAGGCGGACATCGACGCCGGGTCGTTCACCGACAGCGCGACGGCGAGCGGGACCACGCCGGGCGGCCCGATCCAGTCCAATCCCTCGAACGCGACGGTGGGGGTGACCCAGTCACCGGCGCTGACCGCGGTGAAGACGGCGAGTCCGAGCACGATCACCGGTTCGGGTCAGTTGATCACGTTCAGCATCGTGGTCACCAACAGCGGGAACGTGACGATCAGTGCGTTGGGGGTGGTGGACACGATGGCGTCGCCGGCGGGGCCGCCGCCGAGCGTGACGTGTCCGGTGAGCACGCTGGGGCCGGGAGCGTCGACGACCTGCACGGGGAGCTACACCAGCACCCAGGGCGACGTCGACAACGGGAGCATCAGCAACACGGCGTCGGCGACCGGGATCGCGCCGGACGGAGAGACGATCAGCTCGCCCGCCTCGACGGCGACGGTGGCCGCGCCGCCTCACCGGCACTGACGCTGGTGAAGACGGCGAGTCCGACGACGGTGAGTGGGTCGGGTCAGACGATCATCTACTCGTTCGCGGTGACCAACAGCGGGAATGTGACGATCACCGATCTGGGGATCGCGGACGTGCTGGCGTCGCCGGCGGGTCCGGTGCCGGTGGTGAGCTGTCCGACGACGACGCTGGTGCCGGGAGCGGGGACGACCTGCACGGCGAGCTATGTGACGACGCAGGCGGACATCGACAACGGGAGCGTGTCGGACACGGCGACGGCGACCGGCGACGCACCCGACGGGAGCGACGTCTCCTCGCCGCTCTCCTCGGCGTCGGTGAGCGTGACGCAGTCGCCGGGGTTGACGGTGGCGAAGACGGCGAGTCCGGCGACGGTGAGTGCGGCGGGTCAGAGCATCACCTACTCGTATGCGGTGACCAACACGGGGAACGTGACGGTCACCGGGATCGGTGTGAGCGACACGCAGGCGGCGCCGGCGGGAGCGACCTCCCCGGTCAGCTGTCCCACCCAGACCCTGGCGCCGGGAGCCTCGACCACCTGCTCCGCCACCTATGTCACGACCCAGGTCGATCTCGACCACGGCTCGATCGGGGATTCCGGCGACGCCGGCGGGACGGCGCCTGACGGCAGCGGCGTGACCTCACCCTCGGCTCCTGCCACCGTGGAGGTCACCGCAAACCCGTCCCTGCAGGTGACGAAGTCGGCCTCCCCGGTGAGCGTTTCCGCGGTGGGCCAGGTCGTAACCTACTTCTTCCAGATCGGCAACGACGGCAACCAGACCGTATCGGGGATCGCGGTGTCCGACGTCTTCACCTCACCGGCGGGGGATCCGTCGCCGGTGGTGGCCTGTCCGCAGACGACGCTGGCTCCCGGCGCGACGATGACCTGCACCGCGAACGCACACGGTCACCCAGCCCGACTTCAACAACGGGTTGCTGACCAACACCGCAACGGCGGCCGGCGTCAGCCCGTCCGGAACCACCGTCACCTCGCCCCCCGATTCGGTGACCGTCACGACCTACGGCATGAAGCTGACCAAGCTCGCCACGGTCGAAGACACCAATCACGATGGCGAGATCGACGCCGGTGACACCATCACGTGGACCTTCGAAGTCACCAACACCCTCAACGTCTCGATCACCGGCGTCGGCATCGCCGACCCGCTGGCCGGGACGGTGACCTGCCCGACGACCACCCTGGCCCCCGGTCAGACGATCACCTGCACCGCCGCCTCTTACACGATCCTCCAAAGCGACGTGGACGCCGGCGCGGTCGACAACACGGCGGTTGCCGGCGCGGTCGATCCTGCTGGAGGTCAGGTGACGTCGAATCCGTCCTCGACCCACACTGCCATGACGCAGATCGGTCGCCTCGCGCTGACGAAGCAGGGCACGCTGACCGGTTCAACCATCGAGTGGACGTTCCTGGTCACCGACACCGGCGACCTGACGGAACATGACATTGCGATCCGTGACTCGGAAGCCGGGCTCGTCAGCTGTCCGACCACCACGCTTGCTCCCGGACAATCCATGACCTGCACCGCGGCAAACCCGTATCAGCCCACCGCGGCCCAGCTGGCCGCGGGCACAGCCACGAACACGGCCACGGTCCAGGGCGACGACCCGGACGACAGTTCGGTCGCGTCGACACCTGCGACCGCGAGTGTCCCGCTGCCGCCGCCTCCGCCGCCCTCCCCCACCCCATCTCCCTCGCCAGGTCCGTCGCCCTCGCCGGCCGCGCTCTCGCCCACCTCTGCGGAGCCGGGCCTGCCCAACACCGGTGCACCGCCGGATGCCCCAAGCGGTGGGGGCCTGGTGCTCCTGGTTGCGCTCACGGGAGGACTCGGAGCCTCGCTGACGCTCAGTTTGTTCTGGCGTTCGCGCCGGCGGGCACACGATCGGCACGCGCCGGCCTACCCCGCTGACCTGGGCGACCGTCGTTGACCTGGCTTCGCGTGCATCGGCGGCCGGGCTTGGTCGGCGTACTTGCGATCGCCTGCGCAGTGGCCCTGGCCGCGTGCTCGACAGCGCCCTCCGCAGGCCCCACTCCCAAGCACACTCCCACGCCCGCCGTCACCCAGCACCCGCTTCCCGCCGCGAGCGAGATCCCCAACAATGTGGCGCAGCGCAAGTACGTCTCGCTGACCGGCTGCCAGGAGACCCACGGCGGGTGGGCGGCGACCGGGGTCGCCATGAATCCCGGCCCGGGCGCCACCGACTACGCGATCACGATCTTCTTCACCACCACCTCCGCAACCGTGCTGGATTACGCGACCACGAGCGTCTCCGTCGGTGCCGGCGGGCATGCGACGTGGCGAGCTGAAGCCCAATTCGCGGCGCCATCCCGGGTTCTCTGCGTGCTTCGCGGGGTCGGGTAGCGGGTGCTCCCGAGCCAGGTCTGGTAGCGGGACCCTGGAGGACTCAGCCCATGCCGATGATCTATCACGTCGCAAATGAGAACGAGTGGGAGCAGGCGCAGGCGGCGGGTGAGTACCGGCGGTCGACGAAAGGGACGCACGCTGGAGGAGCAGGGGTTCATCCACGGTTGCGCGAAACCCAGCCAGGTCGTCCAGGTCGCCAATGCCTTCTACCGCGGGGACACTCACCTGGTCGTGCTCGTCATCGATGAAGAGAAGGTTCGTTCGGAGGTGCGCCACGAGGCCGTACCCGGGTTCGATACTCCTCTGCCGCACATTTACGGGCCCCTCAACCCCGAGGCGGTGGTAGAGGTCATTCCCCTGCAGTCGGACGCGGACGGCCGCTTTCGTTTCCAGCGCACCTGAGTCCCGAGAGCACTACTCCGCGCCACGGGCCGGCGGCCCCGGCGTCGCGGGGAGCTCCTGCAGCGCGCGCCTTCGCTCGGAGCCCGATCGCGAAACCCTTCGGCGGCGGGCCGCAGGCGTGGCATAGTCAGCTTGTCATGCGAGGGGGCGATACCGCTCCGGATGCCTTTCGGGTGCGGTCTCGGGGGGCGCTCGGAAGGATGCTCGAGCCCTCCCGACTCGCTGCCCTCGACCACTTCGCGCCCTCTGGCGACCCGTCCGCAGCCACCTGGCTGTCGGGCCTCGTGGATGTGGCGGACCAGCTTTTCCGCGCCTGGCACCTGACCCTCGACTCAGATCGGCTCGAGGCAGGCACCTACGCGCTCGTCCTCAAGGTCCGGCGTCTCGATCAACCGTGCGTTCTCCGTCTTGGCTGGCCGCTGTCGGCTACCGCCGAGCAGGCCGCCGCCCTGCGGGAGTGGTCGGGCCGCGGATCCGTTCTTCTGCTGGATGCCGAGCTCGACTCAGGGGCGATGTTGCTCGAGCGCTTGAACGCGGAGCGGACGCTCGAGCAGGTCGACCTGGCTTCCGCCGCGCGCGAAGCCGGCAAGCTCCTTCGCCGGCTCGCAATCGGGACGGTTGGACGCTTTCCGGTCACGACGGCGACGGCTGCTGGGATCTCGCGGTCCCTACCCATCCGGCAGAGAGCGTTGGGCGCGCCGATTGCGGGCATGCTGTTCACGGCGGCATGCGCGGCGGCGGACCGCCTCGCTGCCCGGACGCGAACCGCGGGTCTCCTGGTCCATGGGGATCTCTGCTACGCGAACGTCCTGCGAGGCGAGCGTGAGGATTGGCTGGCGATCGATCCTCGCCCTCGTCTCGGGGACCCCGAACTGGCGATTCCCGAGCTGCTCTGGCCCCGCGTAGACGAAATTCGCCGCGACGTCGAGGTGCGGGCCTCCTGGAGGCGATTCTCGCTTCAGGCGACCTTGATGCCGAGCTCGCGAGGGATTGGGCGCTGGCGCGGGCGGCCGACTACCTGCTCTGGGGCCTGGAGAACGGCCTCGACGCGGGACCCCATCCGGTGTGAGCGTGTGCTTCACGCTCTCGCCTGACATCGAGCACATTTCGGTCCCCTAGATACGGCGCGATCCAGTTGCCTGGCAGCTATCCCAGCCCGGGCCAATGCTGGGCATGGCGCTCGGTGTGGGACCGATCGTGACCGACATCTCCTGTCCGACGCGATTTCGCGTCGGCCCGCACATCACCACTGTTCCAGTTGGACAGCGCGCGGGCCAATGCCTCATGGCCCGGGAGACTCACATCGCGTATCTGGCCTGGCCGGACGATGCGGTTTGTGCCGACCGCTCTGTCGTCAGGCCGGCGACCCGAGCCGACCGCCACTCCTTGCAGAGAGTCTTGGGCGGCGGCGCGGTTGGCGCACCTTACCCCGCGGCGAACTCGAAAGCGGCGCACGCGGCCGCTCGCAGCCGGACCGCTGGAGGAAACCGACCGCCCTCGGGGCCGGCTGGGCAGGTGGGCGCCGGCGGCTCCAGCACGACGCAGGGCATTTGGAGGATACTGACCCGACCGTGGAACAAGGGTCGCATGCGTTACCTGTTTCCCCGACATCCGAGTGAGGTCAACCGGCTGGATCTTCAGCACTTCGCACTTCGCGAAGCCCTGGGTGTCAACTTTTTCGCGCCGATCGAGCGCCCGGAGCGCATCATCGACGTCGGTACCGGCAGCGGGCAGTGGTGTGTTGACACGGCCGCCCAGTTTCCTCAGGCTCTGGTTGTCGGCCTCGACCTTGTTTCTCACAAGCCGGCACGAGAGCGTCGCTTTGACTTGGTCCGCGGCGACGTGACGGCAGGCCTTCCTTTTCAGTCGGAGACGTTCGATTTCGTGCATCAGCGATTACTCAGAGCCGGGATCCCGGTGGTTGCCTGGCCAGAGGTAGCAGCGGATCTCGTGCGTGTCACTCGACCTGGAGGGTGGGTCGAGCTGATGGAGGTCAGTAACAATCCCACCCGAGAAGGCCCGGCCACGTCAGAGCTGTTCAGCTGTCTGAGCCGGCTTGCGGCGACTCGGGGACTGGCCCCCGATGACCGTGTGGTGCTCCGCCTCGAACGCCTGCTGGCTGAGTCGGGGCTCGAGCAGGTGAGCACGCGGCGGGTCGAGTTTCCGGTCGGGGAGTGGGGCGGCCGCCCGGGGTCGTTCATGTCGTCGGACCTGCGCGCGATGTTCATGCGCCTGGCCCCGGCGTTCGAGGCCAGGTTATCGATTCCCCAAGACCGGACCCTCGAGCTGATCCGCTCGGCCGTCGCCGAAATGCAGGAGATGCACAGCTCGGCGATCTTCTTCTGCGCCTGGGGCCAACGGCCTCCAGCCGTCGGTTGACGCGCGAGGTGGCCGCCGAACACCATCCCATCGCGATCATCGGCGGGGGGTTGGGCGGACTCACGCTGGCCCGCGTCCTGCACATGAACGGGATCCCCTCCGCGATCTTCGAACTCGAGCCCTCCCGCGCGGCCCGAACCCAGGGCGGCATGCTGGACATCCACGAGGAGAACGGACAGCGCGCCCTCCGTGCGGCCGGCCTCTTCGACCAGTTCCGCGCGGTCGTCCACCCCGGGGGCGAGTCGGTCCGCATCAGCGACGGATCGGGGAAGGTCTATCGCGAGGAGCCCGACCACGGCGACTTCGGACGGCCGGAGGTGGACCGCGGAGACCTGCGCGCCCTGCTGCTCGATTCTCTTCCCGCCGGGACGATTCGCTGGGGCTGCCAGGTCGTCGCCGCCCACTCGGTCGAGGGGCAAGGGGGTCGTCACGAAGTCGAGCTCGCCGACGGCACCCGGTTCACCACCGACCTCCTGGTCGGGGCCGACGGCGCCTGGTCGCGAGTGCGCCGGCTGGTGACCGACGCTTGGCCCGTGTACACCGGCATCTCCTTCGTCGAGGCGAGCCTGTTCGACGCCGCCGAGCGGCACCCGATAGAAGCTCAGGTGATGGGTGGCGGGATGCTGTTCGCGCTCTGGGGCGAGACCGGCATCATGGGTCACCTTCAGACCGACGGCAGCCTTCACGCCTACCTCGGCCACCGCGCCGACGAGGGCTGGCTGGACACCATCGACTTCACCGATCAGGAGGCCGCGCGGGCGGCGATGTTGCGGCTCCTCGACGGCTGGGACGAGGGCCTCCGCGGGTTGATCGCGCATTCGGACACCCCCCTCATCCCACGGCGGATCCACGCGCTTCCGGTCGGCATCTCCTGGCCCCGGCTCGCCGGCGTGACGCTGGTCGGCGACGCCGCGCATCTGATGTCGCCGTTCGCGGGAGAGGGAGCCAATCTGGCGATGGACGACGGCGCCCGGCTCGGACTCGCTGTTGCCGAGCATCCCGGCGATACGGAAGCCGCGCTCGCGGCGTACGAGGCAGAGCTCTTTCCCCGTGCGGCTGCCTCGGCCGGAGAGTCGGCCGCCAGCATGGGCGTGATCTTCGCCGACGACTCGCCGGCGAGCCTGATCAGGATGTTCGAGGAGCTGACGCAGGAGCGCCCGGCGGACGGCTGAGCCGGCGCACGCGTGGCAAACGCGTCAGCGCTTCCGGCACCGCGTCAGGCCGCCGGTCCTTGCACGGGCATCGACGATGTCAATGGCGTGTCCCCTGCCAGAGCGCCAGCGAGACCACGGCGACCCACGCCAACCCAGTGGCAACGCAGACCCGCTCGATCAGTCCGGGGATCCGGCTCAGCACCCCCCGGGAGCCCATCGCGATCGCGTACAGCACGAAGAGCGCAAGAAACACTCCACCGGTGACGCCGGAGAGGACCGCCCGGCCGGTGTCGCCTTCGGTCACAGCCGGGCGGCAGCGACGAAGCAAGCCGCCGTGAGGAAGCCGACCGCGAGGAACGAGATCACGACGTGGAGGCCCCCGGCGACGGAGGGTTGGGGCGGCGGCGGCGTATCGGGCGGGTAACCACCTACAGCGTCGGTGGTGAAGGCACCGGCCCCGACCAACCCGAGGGCGAATCCTCCCGCAGGAGGCCGACCCAGCGCGCACCGGTGCGGACCACAGCGCCACCGCCGGCCCCAGAAGAAGCAGACCCGTGACCACGAAATTGGCCCGCTGTACCCATCCGGCACTGCCGAGGGCCAGCGTGCTGATCGGCTGCCGCAGCCAGTCGTATCCACGGCGCCGGGCCCCTTCCGCTGTGAAAACGACGACGAACAACGGGGCACCGACAAGGCCGGCAAACGCGAAGAGCTGCTGCAGAGCGTTCAAGGCCGCCTCAGGCCCGCCGATCGCCAAGGTCGACATACAGTCCAGAGTGCGGACCAGCACTGTCATATCGCTGTCGCGCCGCAGTCTCCACGGTCAAAAGCTTGCGCGAGGGCGCGGGTCGAAGAAGGAGGTCCCCACGCTCGCCGGTGTGGGCGGTGGTGGTTGCGACAGCTGAGCGCGTTCGTCTCTGCCGCGCGACGCGAGAGGGGCGGCGGGTGTCAGGAGATGTCTTGAGCTCCACGGCGACCCTGGCCTGTGGCGGTTACCGGACTGCCGGCGCCCGCCCTCCGCGGCCCCGGGGCGTGGATTCGGACCGTGCGGGACGTACCCTGGGCGACAGATGAGCGAAATGAGCGAGGAGCAGGTCATCGACCGTCTCTTCGACCTCGAGAACGAGGGCCAGGCGGACCAGCGGGCCGAGTTGACCGGGGAGCGTTTCCTCTCCCTGATCAACGACGAGGACAACGGTCGGGCGTACGTCTTCCAGCACAGCGTCGACGAGACCGAAGGGGCGGAGGTGCCGGAGGGAACCGAGTTCTGGGAATACCCGGACTTCGACGAGGCGCAGCGCGCCTACAGCGACCTACTCCAGGAGGCTCGGGCAAACGGGGATCTGGTCGAGGAGGACTCGGACGAGGACCTGGGGGACTCCGAGACCGCCGGAGCCGAGGTCAGAGGACGCTACTCGGCGAGCGACGAGGACCCCCTGGTAGAGAACTCGTAAGGGCCGTCAAGGCCGGGTCGGGGCACGGGCACGAAAGGAAGGGTGGAGGTAGTCGTCCCGGGGCGTCGGTCAGGAGCTGCCGCCCATGCGACTGACCAGGTCATCGCGGGAGATTCCCTCCTCGACGCAGAAGCGCTCCAGCCGTGCGAAGTCGACCGACTCAGGCAGCGTTTGGGAAGCCTCGTCGGCTTCCTTCCAATATCCGGCCTTGCGGAGGATCTCGACGATCTGTTTCCTCTGCCAGATCCGGGGAACGCGACGCCCAGTGCTTTGATCCATCAGGTCCTCCCGTATATGGCCCGGGCCTTACCTGCTGCGCGCGTCGCGACGCCGCCGCCCGGTCAGCCCGGCGGTAAGGGCGAGGGGTAGCGGGCCACCCCTCCCCATCTTGAACTCCTCGGTGCTCGGTCCGGGGTATCCGTGTGGACGCGGCACACGCTGACCACGACCGTCCGGCTGCGACGGACGATGTTTCACCGAGATGGTGCTGGGCTCGCCGTCACTGCTATTGCGGGGAGAGCCTGCCAGCAGATAGCATTCAACGTCGTGGCACGTCGGGTGGTGAGACTCTGTCTCGCATTGGTTCTGGGGTCACTCGTGGTGGCACTGCAGTTCGCGCCTGCGGATGCCGTCCTGAGGCCGACCCTGCCCGGGTCGCCGGCCCCGGTGTCCAGCCCCACGACGCAGCTCACGCTGAGCGCCACCGGCGCCGGCCAGAGTGTCACCGGGTGGATCGCCGAACCCAGCACCCCGTTCGACTCGGCCACCACGCCGTATCCGACCACCCCTCCCGCGGGGTTCTCGCCGAAGGACGAGGGGTTCGCGGGGATCATCATCGGTACGCCGGTGGGGGGCGGTCCAAACCTCCAGCTGTACTGCATCGACATCCTCACCGACACGTTCATCGGCTTCGGCTACGGGCTGGGCACGTGGGACCAGGCCGCGGTGAACAACGTGGGGTTCGTCGCTCAACTTCTGAACAACTACTATCCGAACACTGCGCTGCCCGCGCTCCCGCCCAACCAGCAGGCCGCAGCCGTGCAAGCCGCGATCTGGTACTTCAGCGACAACTTCGTCCTTGATCCCTCGGACCCGCTGTTCAGCGCGGTGAAGGCGATCGTCACCAACGTCCAGGCGCTGGGCCCACTGGTGGAGCCGCCGCCGCCCACCCTGACCATCTCACCGGCAGTCTCCAGCGTGCCGTCAGGTTCGCTCGCTGGCCCCTTCACCGTGACGTCGGGGGCGGGTTCGGCGACGGTCCAGGCGACCGGCGCGACCATGTTCTCGAACGCGGCCGGCACTTCCCCGATCGCGAACGGGACCAGCGTCCCCAGCGGGACTGAGATCTGGTTGGGATCGACCGGCCCCGGCGACGCGGTGCTGCAGGCGACCGCGACCGCGACCGTGCCCAGCGGCAACGTGTATCTCTACGACGGCCAGAGCGGGCCGAGCAGCGCGCAGAGGCTGATCCTGGCGTCGACCGCGACCCTCACCACCACCGTGAACGCGACGGCGGAGTTCCAGGCGCCCGGCTCGCTGGTGGTCTCCAAGACGATCGCAGGCCCGGCAGCAGGACAGCAAGGCCAGATCACGATCTCCGTCACCTGCGACGGGACCCCGCAGCCCGACTTCGTGATCCCTGCCGGAACCGCCGCCGGGACGGTCTCGCAGACCTACTCCAACCTACCGGCCGGGTCTCAGTGCACGGTGACCGAGACCCAGGACGGGAGCTCGGCTACGGTGTCGGTAGCGGTGACCGGTGATGGGCAGCAGGTGACGATCCCCGCCGGAGGCACGGCGAACGTCGGCATCACCGACACCTACACCTCCGTCCCAGGTTCGCTGGTGGTCAGCAAGCTGATCGGTGGCGACGGCGCCGGTCAGCAGGGTCAGGTCACGATCCACACCGTTTGCGGTGGGACAGCGCTGAGCCCCGACCTGGTGATCCCGGCGAACTCCCCTGCCGACACCTACACGCAGGAATACGACGACATCCCCGCCAACTCGAGCTGCACGGTGACCGAAACCGACGACGGGAGCAATGCCTTCGTTTCGGTCGTCGTCACCGGGAGTGGCCAGACGGTGACCGTCCCGGCCGGTGGCACCGCGACCGCTGACCTGAGCGACGACTACACGCTCAATCCCGGTTCGCTCGTCGTCAGCAAGACGATCGCCGGGCCGGCTGCCGGCCTGCAGGGCCAGGTCACGATCCACACGGTGTGCGACGGGACCGCGCTGACGCCCGACTTCGTGATCGCAGCCGGCGCCGCCGCCGGCACCACCTCCCAGACTTACTCCGGCATCGCGGCCGGCTCCGTCTGCACGGTGACCGAGACTCAGGACGGTTCCAGCGACACGGTGGCGGTGGCAACCGTAGGCAGTGGCCAGGAGGTCACGGTGCCCGCCGGCGGCACCGCGACGGCCTCCATCACCGACACCTACACGAACGCGCCGGGTGACCTCATCGTCAACAAGACGATCGACGGCGACGCGGCTGGTCTGCAAGGGCAGGTGACGATCAGTGTGTCCTGTACCCCGGCACCGTCGAATCCCACGCCGGACTTCGTGATCCCGGCCGGGGCGGCCGCGGGCACGTACTCGCAGACCTACACGGGGCTCGCCGCCGACTCGACCTGTACCGTGACCGAGACGCAGGACGGTTCCAGCTGCGACGGTGACGGTAGTGACGACCGCCCGTCGGCCCTCAAACCGTGACCATCCCTCCTGGTGACGACATCACCGCCGACATAAGCGACACCTACAGCAACGCCCCCGGCGCGCTGGTCGTCAACAAGACGATCGCGGGTCCGTCGGCGGGGTCACAGGGTCAGGTCACGATCTCGGTGGAGTGCGACGGGACCTCGCTCCCCGACTTCGTGATCCCGGCCGGGACCGCCGCCGGCACCGTCTCCATGACGTACCCGGCGATTGCCGCGGGCTCACAGTGCACGGTGAGCGAGACTCAGGACGGCAGCACCAGCACCGTCGACGTGACGATCACCGGGGACGGTCAGACGGTGGCCATTCCGGCCGGGAGTACCGCGACCGTCGGCATCACCGACACCTACAGTCCGTCTCCCGGGTCGATCGTGGTCACGAAGTCGATCGGTGGGCCCCTTGCCGGGCAGCAGGGTGCGGTGACGATCACCGCCGAGTGCGACGGCACGCCGCTGACTCCTGACTTCGTGATCCCGGCCGGGAGCCCCGCGGGGGACTACACGGGTGGGTTCGACGGGATCCCTGCCGGCTCGACCTGCACCGTGACCGAGACCGACGACGGCGGATCCGAACTCGTGACCGTGACGACTGTGGGTGCCGAGCAGACCGTCCAGGTGGGTGCGGGTGACTCGGTGCCGGTGAGCATCCTCGACACCTATACGGACTCGCCGGGTTCGATCCAGGTCACCAAGACGATCGCGGGAGCGGCCGCCGGTCAGCAGGGAGAGATCTCGATCCTGGTCAGCTGCGGACAGCCGATCGACGACTTCGTCTTCCAGGTTGCCGCCGGAACCGCGGCCGGCTCGGTATCGCAGACGTTCGACGGAATCCCCGCGGGCAACACCTGCACGGTTACCGAGACCACCGACGGGAGCAGCAGTCAGGTCACGGTGGTGACCGTGGGCAGCGGTCAGCAGGTCAGCGTGCCCGTGAACACGGTCGCGATGGCAACCATCACCGACACCTACAGCGGGCCATCGACCCCTTCCATTCCGGGTCTGCCCAACACCGGCTACGATGGGGCAGCGCCGCCGCCACCGGTCGCCAGGGGCCCAGCGACGGCCTGACGGGCCGAACGCCCCAGGTCCCTGCAGGTACGTTTCGGGTGTGGCCCACTGGAGCGTGCCCTGACCGATGCGCTTTCCCACCAAGATCGCGATTGCCGTTCGCGACGACCTGAAGACCTGGCAGCGGCTCAACGTTGTGGCCTTCCTCTCGAGCGCGGTCGCCGGAGCATCACCGGGCGCGATCGGCGAACCCTATGAGGACGGAAGCGGCAACTCCTACCTCCCCATGTTCCGGGAGCCGGTGCTGGTCTACGCCGGCCCTGGGGCGGCCCTGGCTCGCTGCCGTGAACGCGCACTCGCCCGGGGCTTGCGGGCGGCTGTCTATACAGAGGGCATGTTCGAGACCGACAACGACGAGGACAATCGGGGGGTGGTCAGCGCCCTCGCGGCGCAGGACCTCGATCTGGTAGGCGTCGCGGTCTACGGAGAGCGCGGCGGGGTGGACCGAGCCTTCGACAAGATCCGTCTCCATCCGTGAGGGCGGCCTCTCACCACCCGTTGGTGCACCACCGGGGCTTTCCCCGCTGTTGAAGCGCCGGTTGGTGCACCACCGGGGGTCGCTCGCGGCGTTGCTAGGGGCGGGCCGCGTTCAGGATGCCGAGGAGACGCTGGGGGTCGAGCCGGTAGGCCGTGATCCGGTCCCGCCCCTCCATCGTCTCGGCCCCCAGGAGCGCGTTCACGATGGCTTCCTCGGTCGCCTCCACGACCGCGTCGAAGAGGGCCGTGATGTACGTGTTGGAGAGCATCTTCCAGCCGGACCGTCAGCTCGCTGCGCTCGCTGAGGTCACTCGCCGGGAGCCCACGGTTCGCGGTCGAGAACGCCAGGAACAGATCGCCGCTCCAGTGCTCACCGACCCCCCCGGTGCGGGCGACTCCCAACCAGAGCCGCTGGGCGAGCCGGGTGCACTGGGTCGGTATCAAGGGCGCGTCGGTGGCGGCGACGCCGATGATCGATCCTCCGCCCGCCGCGGGGACGGCGCCTGGAACCGGTATCTCGGTCGCCGGCAGTGCCTTGCCGACCTCGACACCATTGATCTGCAGACGCTCCCGGCGACCGTGGTTCGCCTGGACCAGCACGCCCACCGTGTAGCTTCGGTCGCGCTGGACCACCACCCGGGACGCGGTGCCGATGCCTCCCTTGAAGCCGTGGCAGATCATCCCGGTGCCGCCGCCGACATTGCCCTCGGGCACCGGCCCCGATGCGGCCGAGTCGAGCGCGGCGCGGACATGCTCGGGTCGGACGTGCTGCCCGTTGACATCGTTCAGCATCCCGTCCCAGGTCTCGGCCACCACCGGAAGGCCCCAGAAGAGCTCGTCCGATTTCCGCTCCCGCACCTCGGCGGCGATCAGCTCGTCGCGGACCACGCCGACGGAGTGCGTGTTGGTCAATCCGATCGGCGAGCTCAGCGTGCCGGACTCCCTGACCCACTCCAGGCCGGTCATCTCTCCGTTGCCATTGAGGCGATGGCAGCCGGCGAAAAGTGGCTCTCCTAGAAATTCTGTGGAGGCCCGTCGTGCAGGCATGCGCGTCGGAAGCGGCGGTCGGATGATGTCGGCATGGCGAGCAACGACCGTGACGTCAGCACCGGCGACCGCGTGCTGGGGCTCCGCGGCTTTCGCATCGTGGGCGACGAGTCGACGCCCGATGAGTTGATCCTGACCATCGAGACCACCGAGCAGAGGCCCCCTCGCTGCCCCCGATGCGGCACCCAAGCGAGGGCGCTGGGTCGATACCCGGTCCACTACCGGGACCTGCCGGCGTTCGGGATGCCGGTGCGCTTGATCTGGAAGTGTCGTCGCTGGCACTGCCCGAATCCAGTCTGCTCAACCAAGACCTGGTCGGAGGAGTCGGACCAGATGGCGTCGGGGACGACCTTGACCAAGCGGGCGGCGATGGAGATCACCCGACTGGTGGGTCAGGTGCACTCGGTGCAGGAGGTGGCGGACGAGTTCGGGGTCAGCTGGGAGGTAGCGATGAAGGCGGTGATCGAGTTCGGGGAGCCGCTGGTGGAGGACGAGGATCGGGTGGGCGAGGTGGATGAGTTGGGGGTCGATGAGACCTCGTTCCTGAAGGCGAAGCCGGATCAGCGGACCCAGTTCGCGACCGGGCTGGTGGATCTCGGGGCGCGGAAGATGATCGACTTCATCGAGGGCAACTCGGCGGACGATCTGGGGGCGTGGATCGATCGGCAGCCAACGGAATGGTTGGAGCGCATCAAGGTGGTGGCGACCGACCTCACCAACTCTTACCGCGCCGGTCTCTCGCCCGCGCTCGACCACGCCATCCGGGTGGCTGATCCCTTTCATGTGACAAGGCTGGGAGCGCGGACGGTAGACGACGTGCGACGCCGGGTGCAGCGTGAGGAGCTGGGGCATCGAGGCCGCCGGCAGGACCCGCTGTACAAGATCAGGCGCCTGCTACTGCGGGGTTCCGAACGTCTCGACGACCGGGGCTGGGAGCGGGTGCTGGCGGGGATCGAGGTGGGCGACCCGAAGCTGGAAGTGACGATGGCGTGGTTGACCAAGGACGCCTTGCGGGAGGTGTACGAGACGGGTGATGTGGAGAGGGCGTCGCTGCTGCTGGACAACGTGATCGCGGCCTGCGAAGAGGAGCAGATCCCCGAGATGCGGCGGCTGGGTCGGACGCTGCAGTCGTGGCGGACAGAGATCCTGGCGCACCACACCACCGGCGCGAGCAACGGGCCGACCGAGGGCCTGAACCTGATAGTCAAGCAGGTCAAACGAGTTGCCTTCGGTTTCAGGAAGTTCTCCAACTACCGTCTACGCGTGCTGCTTCGCACCGGCGGGGTCCACTGGTGGCGCCGGCCAACCCCTGCCCTCGTCTTTCACCCCGCCACAGGATTCTGAGAAGAGCCCGAAAAGAGGCTCTTTCCAGACCGAGCCCTCGTGCGGAACGATCACGGTGACCCCCGAGCGCACCGGTCCGCTTCCGATCCGCAGCGCGCCCTCGCCGGAGATCAAGGTCGTGTGGCCGATACGGACTCCCCGGACGTCGGTGATGGCGTTCTGGGGACCTGGCCGGCCGCTTCCGACCACGATCCCGAGCTCGCGGGCCCGCATCAGACCGGACCGGCCGTTCCGGCATCGGCCGGGCCGGGATCGGCTTCCGAACGGGCCTCGGTCTCGGCCGTCGTGGGCTCCAGCATGACCCAACGGCTGTCCTGCTTCCCCCGGAGGTAGATCACGTAGTAGAGGAGTGCGGCGACGACGAAGGCGGCGACGATGCCGACGTCGTGCAGCGTCTGCTGGGTGGCCACGATCACCAGCCCGGCCAGAGCCACCAGCGGAGGCAGGGGCCAGAGAGGCATTCGATACGGGCGGAAGAGACCTCGTTGACGGATCCGGCTCACGACGGCGGAGAGTGCGATCAGGGCATAGATCACCACCAGCGTGACGCCGCTGAAGGTGACCAATGCCGCCAGGCTCGAGACGGCGGTCAGCACCGCACCGACCAGGCCGACGAAGGCGGTCGCCACCCACGGCGTGCGGAAGCGTGGATGGATCGCTGCCATCCACCCGCTGATCGGTTCCGGCCAGGCGCGATCCCGACCCGAGCTGTAGAGGATGCGCCCGAATCCGAGGATGATCGCCAGGGTCGCGTTGAAGATGGCGAGCGCGACACCGAGGCTGATGATCGTGTTGAGTGTGCTGCCACCGACCGCGGTGATCATGTACTGCATCGGGGTGGCGGCGGTGGTCAGCTTGGCCAGCGACGGCGCCGCCAGGAGTGCCGCCACGACCGGTATCAGCTCCGCGGCCACCGTTATGGTGAGCGACCAGAAGACCGCCCTGGCGACGTTCCTCTGAGGCCCGCGCGTCTCCTCCGAATAGATGATCGGCGAGTCATACCCGTTGTAGGCGTAGACCGCGGTCGCGACGCCCGTCAGCACCGCTCCAAGCGCGAGCGGGAAGCTGTGTCCTTGAGCGTCGTAGGTGTGGGGAAAGATCAACGTTGACGGTGACTGATGAACGTGTGTGAACCCGAGAATCGTCACCACCAGCACTACCAGCAGCTCCAGGCTCAGGAAGAGTCCCGTGACACGTGCGTTCAGCTCGATCGTGAGCATCGCGATGATCGCGGTGACGACCATGATCGCCGCGCCGATCAGATTCGGGTTCTCTCCGGGCCAGATGACCGATAGATACTGGCCCGCACCAAGTGCGATCGAGCTGGGAATGATGATCGCGGTGACCAGGACCAATACGAACACCACAAACCCGGTTGGCCGCCCGAGCACTCTCGAGACGAGAGAGTAGCTGCCGCCCACGACAGGAAAGGCCGAGCCCAGCTCGCCCCAGCACATCGCCATCCCAATTCCAATCAGGCCGGCGATCACAAACGCCCAGAAGGTACCCGTACCCTGCGCTGCGAAGGCGACCGGCGCGATGATGAACACCGATGCTGTGGGGGTGATCCCTGACACCGATATGGCGACGTTGCCCAGTGTGTTGATCGCACGGCGCAATCCGTGCTGATAGGTCCCCGACGGGTTCCCGGTGGAGCCGCCTGCTGGGTCTGACACCTCGCTCTGCCCTCCGTCCGCTCGTGCTGACTGCGTCGCGAGCAGCGACACCGCTCCCTGCGAGGTGGAGAGTAAGCGGGCGCGCGGTTGCCGTCAAGAAAGGGATACCTGCCAGAGTGTCCGCACTCGAGTGCTACCGCAAGCGTTTTAGCGTCGGACTGCGGACACTCTGGCTATCCTCGCGGGCCGATCCGCGCGCGGACGATCCAGGCGTGTTTGCCGACCTGGCGCTCCCGGGTGAATCCGTAGCGCTCGAACAGGCCCAGGCTGGCGCTGAACAGAAACCGCCCAGGGACCTCCCGTCCGGTGGTGTCCTCGGTGATGGCCTCGCAGGTGCCGCCTCCGCTGGAGCCGATCAGCTTCAGAGCGCCGTCGAGCGCGGCGGCCGCGATGCCCTGCCCGCGCCGTCGCCGGTCGACGTAGAAGCACGTGATCCGCCAGTCCGCGGGCTCCGGCGGCTGCTCCTCGTAGGCGCGCCGGTGCTTGATCCGCGGGAGCTCGGCCGGAGTCCCGAACTGGCACCAGCCGACCGCCTCCTCGCCGTCGAAGACAAGCGCGGCGTGGGTTTCGTCGGCATCGACCCGGGCCAGCTTCCGCTCACGATTCTGCTCGGCGGTGGTGTGGCCCACACCCTCGGCGTGGTAGCCGATGCACCAGCAGCCGCCGAAGACGCCACCGTTCCGCTCGACCAGCGCCGCGAACGCATCCCAGGTCGTCGGTTCGAGCGGTCGAATGGCGTATCCGCTCACGCGCGCAGACCGCTCATTTCAGCGCGCCGCGAGCGGGCGGCCGCCTCGGGGTGGCTCAGTAGTGCCATGGGAACCCGGACCAGTCGGGCGACCGCTTCTCAAGGAACGCGTCGCGACCCTCCGCCGCCTCCTGGGTCATGTACGCGAGCCGGGTCGCCTCGCCGGCGAAGATCTGCTGACCAACCAGGCCGTCGTCGATCAGGTTGAACGCGAACTTCAGCATCCGGATCGAGGTCGGACTCTTTCCGTTGACCTTTCCGGCCCACTCCAGCGCCGCCCGCTCCAGGTCGGCGTGGGGGATGACGGCGTTGACCATTCCCATCCGATGGGCGTCCTCCGCCGTGTACTCGTCTCCCAGGAAGAACACCTCGCGCGCCCGCTTCTGCCCCACCTGCCGGGCGAGGTAGGCGGACCCGAAGCCTGCGTCGAAGCTCGCCACGTCGGCGTCGGTCTGCTTGAATCGCGCGTGCTCCCGACTGGCCAGCGTGAGGTCGCAGACCACGTGGAGGCTGTGCCCGCCGCCCACCGCCCAGCCCGGGACGACGCAGATCACGACCTTGGGCATGAACCGGATCAGGCGCTGCACCTCCAGGATGTGCAGTCGCCCGCTGCGTGCCGGGTCGGGCACGCCGCCGGCGTCGGTGTAGCGGTAGCCGTCACGGCCCCGCACCCGCTGATCGCCGCCGGAGCAGAAGGCCCAGCCCCCGTCTCGCGGTGAGGGTCCGTTCCCCGTGAGGAGCACGCACCCCACGTCGCTCCACTGCCGGGCGTGGTCCAGGACCCGGTAGAGCTCGTCCACCGTCTGAGGGCGGAACGCGTTGCGCACCTCAGGGCGATTGATCGCCACCCGCACGGTGCCCTGCCCGAGGGCTCGGTGATAGGTGATGTCGCGGAGGTCGAGGCCGGGGATCTCCTCCCAGGCGTCGGGGTCGAAGAGTTGGGAGACCATTGCTGCCCCGATGGTGCACCACCGGGTCCCCACACCGGCGAGGGAACCCCCGATTGTGCACCACCGGGCCCTACACCGGGGAAGAAACGCCCGATGGTGCACCACCGGGTGCGTGGGCCGTTAGCCGCCGACGATGGGACGGTCGGAAGCGCGGATCCGGCGGTCGAGCTCGGCCACCGGTCCTTCGGTCAGCTCGCTCAGGGCCTCGACCGCCGAGCGTGCCTGTCCGGACAGCTCGTCGAGGACGGCCTCGGTGGCCGCCGTGGGGGCGGCGTCGACAGCGTCCCCGAGATCGGAAAGAGCCCCCAGCTTCATGTCCAGGCCGGCGGGGAACTTCAGGCGGTCCGCGTCGTCCTTCATATCGGGCTGGGTCAGACGCCGCTCCAGACCGTCCAGCTGCCCGAGGATCGAACCCGTCAGCTCACCGACCCCATCCGCGCTCGAGCTCTCCGGGCCCGCGCCCCGCTGCCAGCGACTGACCTGCTCGCGAAGCGTCCGCAGCCGGAGGACGGCGTCGCGGACTCCCTTGCGCTCAGCCATGATCCGCCGGCCGATCTCGTACTGCCGGGCGAAGTCGCCGGCCGTCACCTTCTCGCGCGGGTCGGCCCGAACCTCGAACTCTCGAGTGAGGCTGATACCCGGGCCCTCCAGGCGGATCGTGTACCGTCCCGGCGGCACCAGAGGCCCGCGAGCCTCCCTGGCCGCCTCCTCGGGGTCAGTGCCGGACAGGGGTAGGGGCGCCACCCCGGCGGCGCGAAGATCCCAGCCGGCACGGTTGAAGCCGGCTGCCGCCCCGAGCGCGGCCGGGGGCAGCGAGACCACCTCACCACCTGCGGCGTCCAGGATCGTGACGCGAAGCGACCCGTCGTCCAGCGGCTGCGGAAGGTAGTAGCGGATGGTGATGCCGTCCGCGGGATTCTCGCCCCCGTTGAGGATCGTGGAGCTCGACCTTCCACCATTCTTCTGGTCAGGCGGGACGGCGCCGGGCGGACTGTAGGCGACGGCTGTCCCCAGATACTGCAGCCCGATGGCGGCGCCGGCCGCGGCAGCGCCCCTCGGCGCCGGGGTCGGGAAGCGATAGATCAGGTCCGGAACCAGGAGTGTGGGCGAACCGGCAAGGTCGGAGAGGTCTCCGAGCACGTGGAGGCCGTCGAGGATCCAGAACCCCCGGCCGTGGCTGGCCGCGACCAGCTCGTCGCCCACCACGGCGAGGTCGTAGATGGGAACGGCGGGCATGTTGAGCCGCAGCGAGTGCCAGGTTTCCGCTCCGTCGAACGAGAAGTACGCCCTCCTCTCGCTTCCCGCGTAGAGCACCCCGGGGCGCGCCGGGTCCGCCCGCACGATCCGGAGGTAGTCGTCCGGCTCGATCCCGGCGGTGGCCAGAGCCCAGGTCTGGCCGGAGTCCCTTGTGACCAGCAGGTAGGGATTGCGGTCCTGGAGGCGGTAGCGGGTGGCGGTCAGGTACGCGGTGCCGGCGTGATGAGGGTCTGGCTCGATGCACGTGACCCAGGCCCAGTCCGGGAGCTCCGCAGGGGTCACGTCGTTCCAGGTCGCGCCGCCGTCGTTGGTGAGGTGCACCCGGCCGTCATCGGTCCCGGCCCACAGCGTGTCGCCGGCGGGCGTGAACGCGAGGCACGAAAGGGTTGCGTACACCTCGGCTCCCGAGGTGTCCTTGGTGATCGGCCCCCCGGACGCCTTGAGCTTCTCGGGATCGGCCCGGGTCAGGTCGGGGCTTATCGCCTCCCAGGTCTGACCGGCGTCGGTGGAGCGAAACACCCGCTCTCCGCCGGCGTACAGCGCCCGCGGGTCCTGGGGCGAGAACAGGAGCGGATACGTCCAGTTGAAGCGGTGCTTGAAATTGGCCGGGTCGTCACCAGTGCCGAGCTCCGGCCAGACCGTGACCAGCCGATCCTGCCGGAGACGGTGGTCGTGCCGGATCAGCGGGGCGCCACCGCCGCCCGCGCTCCCCACCGCGCCCGAGTAGATCACCTCGTCGTCGAGGGGATCGACGGCGATGTAGCCGCTCTCAGAGGTCCCGACCGGGGTGCACTGCTCCCACGGAATGGCCGCCTCCCGGGTCCGACTCGGCACCCGGATGGCGGAGTTGTCCTGCTGCGTTGCGGAGACGCGGTAGGGGAAGTGGGAGTCGACCGCCAGGTGGTAGAAGGCCGACGTGGGCTGGTTGTAGATGGTGGAGAACGTCTCCCCGCCGTTGAACGTGACGCAGGCGCCGCCGTCGTTGCCCTCGATCATGCGACGAGGGTCGGACGGGTCGATCCACAGGTCGTGGTTGTCGCCGTGCGGCGTCGTCACCTGGTCGAACGTGGTGCCGCCGTCGATCGAGCGCCACAGGCCGAAGTTGAGCGACCAGAGCGTATCGGGGTCGAGAGGGTCCGGCACGAGGTGGCTGTAGTACCAGGGCCGGCCCTGCACACCGCGGTTCTCGCTCGCCCTGGCCCAGGTGTCGCCACCGTCTTCGCTGCGGTAGACGCCTCCGGTCTCCCCGGCAGCCTCCACCAGGGCCCAGACCCGGCCCGACCGGCGAGGCGCGCCGGCCACCCCGATCCGGCCCAGCGGCCCCGCCGGCAGGCCCGGCGCGGCCGTCAGCGCGACCCAGGTCTCGCCGCCGTCCGTCGAGCGGAAGAGGCTGCTGCCCGGCCCTCCGCTCACCATCTCCCAAGGGCGGCGGATCGCCTCCCAGATCGCGGCATAGAGGACCGACGGGTTGGCCGGATCGAGCCAGAGGTCGGCGGCGCCGGAGCGCTCGTCGCGGAAGAGGACCTGCTTCCAGGTGCCCCCACCATCCGTGGAACGGTAGACGCCACGGTCCGGATTGGGTCCGAAGATGTCACCCAGGGCGGCCACGTACACGATCGACGGATCGCGTGGGTGGATCCTCACCCGGGCGATGTGGCGGGTCGCCTCCAGGCCGCAGTGGACCCAGGTGCGACCGGCGTCGGTGGACCGGTAGACGCCGTCCCCATAGGACACGTCATTGCGGACGCAGGCCTCGCCCATGCCGGCGTACACCACGTTCGGATCGGAATGCGCCACGGCCAGGGCTCCGACCGCCGCGGTCTGGAAGAACCCGTCGGAGACGTTCCGCCAGTAGGCGCCGCCGTCGGTTGTCTTCCACACGCCGCCCCCGCAGGCGCCCATGTAGAACACGCCGGGGCTGCCCGGGTCACCGGCTACCGCCACCACCCGGCCTCCGCGAGAGGGCCCGATGTTGCGCCAGCGCAGGGCGCCGCCGAGGTTGTCGACCGGGTTCACGACTGCCACGACCTACCTCCCCCCAGGCATGGAACGAGAGCCGACGGGACCACACGCCGCCAAGAGTTCCCCCACACGCGCCCATGCTAGTAGGGCAAAGCGAGGCGAGGTGATTCGATGATCGAAGGTCGAGAGGCTGAGGCGGTGGTCGTTGACGGCCGGGTAGCGCCCCTGGGCCAGGACTTCCCCATGGTGTGGCGCGTCCGGACCCGACTCCCCGAGCGCTTCGGCCGGCACTGCCGCGTTCTCGTTCGCGGGGCGTTGAACAGCTGCCTCGTGGAGTTCGAAGACGGCTACCGGGTCGTCACCAGTCGCTGGTACGTGAGAAAGCGTCGCGACCCTGGAGAGGAGAGTCAGGCATGGGCATCGACATCCGCGGCTCACACACGGTGGAAGTCGGCTACGACGAGTTCTGCGGCGCCCTCGCGGCGAGGGACCTCCGACCCCTCTGGAAGATCGCCAGGACCCTGATGCCGGAGGTGCCGATCCCCACCACCCGGCCCTGGCTGTGGAGGTGGGACGACGTCCTGCCACTCGCCAAACGGGCGGGGGAGCTGATCTCCCTGGAACGGGGTGGGGACCGTCGTGTGCTGGCGTTCGCCAACCCGGGCCTCGGTGGGCTCCCGTTCACCAGCACCACGCTCTGGGGCGCGTACCAGTACCTCGGCCCCCGCGAGAACGCTCCAGCCCACCGGCACACCGCATCGGCGATCCGGTTCGTGGTCAGCGGTTCAGGTGCCTACACGACCGTCGACGGCGACGCCTGCGATATGGAGGCGGGGGACCTCGTGCTTACTCCGAACTGGACCTGGCACGACCACAACAACGACAGCGACCAGCCGATGATCTGGTTCGACGGGTTGGATCTCCCCCTCGCGACAACGCTGGAGTCGATCTTCTTCGAGAACCATCCGGACAGCCGGCAGTCGGTCGCCGCCCGCAACCTGTCGGGGGACCTGTTCGGAGGCGCCGGGCTCCGCGAGCTGGGCGCGACCTCCCCAGCCGGCTACTCGCCGCTTCTGCGCTACCGCTGGGCGGAGACGGACCGCACCCTGGAAGCGCTCCATCGCGCGCGCGGCGGGCCGGTCGCCAGTCTCGAGTACACGAACCCGATCAGCGGTGCACCGGTGGTGCCGACGCTCTCCTGTGAGATGCACCGGGTCTACCCCGGCGAGCGGACGGTGACCCGTCGCCGCACCGGAAGCTCGGTCTATGTCGTCTTCCACGGGCACGGCCGCACGGTCATCAGCGGCCAGGCGTTCGAATGGGGACCGGGCGACGTCTTCGTCACGCCGTCGTGGGCTGAGGTCGACCACGAGGCCGACGACGTCGCGGACCTGTTCGCGGTCACCGACCGTCCGGTGCTCCAGGCGCTCCACCTCTACCGCGAGCAGGTGAGCGAGACCCAGCAACCCGTCGAGGCGACGTTCCCCTCCTGACTGGATCGCCCCGATGGTGCACCAACGGGCCCCAAAACCGCGCGATAGCCCCCGGTGGTGCACCAACGTGGGAACACCGCGGGGTGAGAGGCCTTAACAGGTGGGGTTGGAAGGAGCGTCGATCGGCGTGATGCTGGCGCCATGCCGAGGCATTGCCAGGTTCCCGAAGACCTGAAGAACCAGCCCTTCACCCTCGATCAAGCCAGGGCCTACGGGCTTACACGTGATCATCTGCGCGGCCGGGAATGGAAGCGCATCTCGCGCGGCTGGTACCGATGGGCCGGCTGCGGTCTCAGCGAGAGCTGCGTCTCGAGACAGTGCGCCGAATGGTGCCCACAGACTCTGCCTTTTGCGGCCGGACCGCGGCACGCCTCCTGGGGCTCGACGTCGCGGCCCCACGCAAACCAGAGGTCATCGTGCAGAGACCGACAGGTATCACCGAGCGCGTCGAGGCTTCCGTCAGTCGCGCACGCCTGTCTCCAGCAGAGGTCGTCACCCGCGACGGACTCCGCTTCACCTCCGCTGCCCGTACCTGCTTCGACCTGGCGGGAGAGCTCTCGCTCGTGGAAGGGGTGGTGGTGGTCGACATGACGCTCCATGCCGAGTTGATGACGCTCGAGAGGTTTCGCTCCTACGTCGAGACACGGTCCGGCGTGCCCGGGATAAGGGGCGCCCGGCTGGTCCTCGAGTTCGCCGAACCCAGGTCAGAGTCGCCCATGGAGAGCCGGCTTCGGATGCTGCTGGTGGGCGGCGGGCTACCCCGGCCGCAGGCTCAGGTCGCGATCCACCTTGACGATGGAACGTTCGCGGGGCGGCTCGATCTCTACTATGCGGACGCGCGCCTCGGCATCGAGTACGACGGCGAGAACCACCGGGACCGCCTCACCGACGACAACCGCCGGCAGAACCGACTGCACCGGGCGGGGATCTCCCTCCTCCGTTACACCGGCCCTGACCTCCGGGAGCGGCCCGAGGTCATCCTTCGCGAGGTCGGCCGCGCGCTCCATGCCGCGCGATGAGCCCCGATGGTGCACCACCGGGTCCTAAAACAGCGCGGTAAGCCCCGGTGGTGCACCATCGGGCCCTAAGCGAGCAGAGAAGGGGGGGTCAGTTTTCGAGCGGGTGCAGTTCCTTGACGAACCGCTCCACGAAGGCGGGGAAGGGGATCGGACCGGCGGGGCGGACGACGAACTTCGTGAGCCCTGCCTCCAGGTAGCCGTCCAGCAGGCGGTGAAGCGCGGGCCAGCTGCCCGCCATCAGCGACGCCGGATCCACGTCGGGACGCCGCGCCCGTGCAGCCTGCGCCGTCTCGGGCGGGATGCCGTCCTCCGCGACCGTGAGGCTGATCCCGTAGTGGTCCGGCTCGATCTCGCGTCCCGCCTCGGCGGCGGCCGCCTCGATGGCAGCCCTGGCACGTCCCGCCTCCGCGGGCGTCAGGAAGCTGCCCAGCCAGCCGTCGGCGAGGCGTCCCACGCGGCGCAGTCCGGCCGGCGACGATCCACCCAGCCAGATGTCGAGCGGGCGCGACGGCCGAGGCTCGATCGTCGCCGAGCGGACGCTGAAGAACCGGCCCTCGATACGTCACCTCGGGCTCGGTCAGGACCCGGCGCAGCAGCCGCATCGACTCGTCGAAGACCGCGCCGCGACCTCCTTCTACCCGGAACAGGTCGCGCTCACGGTCCTGGGCCGGGCTGAGCCCGAACACCGGCAGGACCCGCTTGGGCGCGAGCGCTGCCAGCGAGGCCAGCTGCTTGGCTACCAGGACCGGGTGACGGCCCGGCAGGATGGCGACCCCGGTGCCGACCTTGAGCTTGGTGGTGCGGGCCAGCGCGTAGGCCATCCCGACCAGCGTGTCGACGTTCGGCGCGTAGACGACCTCGGAGAGCCACAGGGAGTCGACGCCGGCGCGTTCCAGCTCCTCGACCGCGGCCGGGAACGAGGCCGGACCGACCCCGCGTCCGAGCCCGGCGCCGAAGCGGATCTTCAGCGGAGTCTCGACCACGGACATCTCAGCCGCCGAACCGATGGATGCGCTGACCCCGGACGCCCAGGCCTCGAAGGCGGAAGAGGTCGCCCGCCAGCGGCTCCTCCGGGTGCCCGACGGCCGCCGTCGTGATGTAGAGGTCCTCCAGCTCGGGACCCCCGAACGCCGGTTTCGTGACGCGCGTCGCCGGCACCTCGATGACCAGCTCCAGCTCACCCTGAGCGGTGTACCGGTGCACCGCCGAGCCGTCCCAGAGCGCGACCCAGAGGTGACCTTCGGCATCCACCACCAGGCCGTCGCCGTGGCCGCCCTCGGGTGTGTACCGGACCAGCGTGCGGCGGTTGCTCAGCCGGCCCGACGCCGGCTCCACGTCGAACGCGTCGATCGTCTGCAGGAAGGAGTCGATGTAGTACATGGTGCGGCCATCGGGGCTCCAGTCGATTCCGTTGGAGGTGCCGACGCCGCCGAGCATCTTCGTGACCTGGTGATCGGGGTCCAGGCGATAGAGACCGCCGAACGGCCCGCGCCGGCCGAGCGACATCGTCCCCGCCCAGAACCGGCCCCGGAAGTCGCAGTACCCGTCGTTCATGCGCATGTCGGGCCGGTCGGACTCGACCGCCGCGATCAGCTCCAGACCCCGCTCGCCCAACTCGGCGAACCCCTCCTGGACCGCGAGCACCAGGCCGCCCGCCTCCCGCAGCGCGACCGCGCCGGCCATCTGGCTCAGCTCTCGCACCGTGTCGCGTCCGGTCGCCGGGTCGTAGCGGTGCAGCGCGCGGCTCGGGATGTCGACCCACCACAGCACCTGCTCGCGATCGTCCCAAAGCGGCCCCTCACCGGTCTCCGCCCGAGCGGCGACCAGGTGCTCGACCTCTCCGGCCGGGATCGTGCGGACGCTCACCGGCGCGCTCCGGCCGGGGTCAAACGCAGCGCGTCGTGGCCGGCGACCGCGAACCTGCCGCCGGGCCAGCGATAGCCCTCCCAGTAGAGGTTGGTGTGCGCGACCGCCTGCTCGCCGGTGATCGTCACCCCTCCATAGTGCTGATCACACGAGGTGTGGCAGTCCGCGACCAGCGTCACGTCGTACCCCTCCTGGGCCGCCCGCTGCGCCGTCGTTCGCACGCAGTAGTCGGACTGGGAGCCGCCGACCGCGAGGTGGCCGGCGCCGAGCCGGGCCAGCGTGCTCCCGAGTGGGGTCTCGCAGAACGCGTCGCGATACCGCTTCCGGATCACGGGTTCGCCGGCCAGCGCCCGCAGCGGTGAGGGCAGCTGCCAGTCCGGGGTCTCGGGCTCGAACTCCGAGTGGTCGAGCACCCAGACCACGGGCGCCCCCTCCCTCCGTGCACGCTCGACCAGCTCGCGGGTGCGCGCGACCGTACCAATGGGGTCGTGGCACCCGCGGAGCACCCCCACCTGCAGGTCGACGACCAGGACGGCGGTTCGCGTCGGGTCTCCCATGGGTCAACCTTATCGGCCGGCGCCGGTGCCGCGGCGCGGCCACGGGACCCATCGACACGGCCGCCGCCGCCGTGTAGCGTCCAGACCAGAGATGCGAGAAGCCCCCACGCTCCACCTCGACGTCGCGAGCCAGGAATTCGCGCACCACGCCTACGAGCGCTACGCGGAGCTCCGCGCGCAGGGTCCCGTGATCCGGCTCCTCCAGCCTGACCACACGGAGGTCTGGCTGGTGACGCGATACGCGGACGCGCGCCGGCTCCTGGCCGACTCGCGCCTGGCCAAGGACCCTCGGACCGGTCACCAGGCGCACGTCAACGCCGGCTTCGCGCCCCGCGGGAGCGCTCCTCCCGACACCGAGCCGATGATGCTCTTCCGCGACCCGCCCGACCACGAGCGCCTGCGGCGACTGGTCCAGAAGGCGTTCACGGCGCGGCGCATCGCACGCCTGGAGCCGCGGATCGAGGAGATCACCCGCGAGCTGCTGGACGCCATCGAGCCCCGGGATGAGATCGACCTGATGGCGCGTTTCGCGCTGCCGCTGCCGATGACCGTGATCTGCGAGCTGGTCGGGGTCCCGATGGAGGACCGGGCCGCGATTCGCGCATGGACCAACGAGATGCTGGCCACCGCCCCGATCGACGAGGCGGAGGAACCCGCACGGCTGCCCGAGCGGAGCATCTTCCTCTACCTGGCGCGTCTGGCCGAGCGCGTCGCGCCCACGGTGCGCCGGGAGCTCCCCGAGGACGCCCAGCCCAACTTGCTGCACGCTCTGATCGCGGCCAGCGACGATCGCGAGCAGCTGAGCCCGATGGAGCTGGTCGAGATGGTGGTGATGCTCCTGCTCGCCGGCCATGAGACGACCGTCAACCTGATCGGCAACGGCACGCTGGCGCTCCTCCGGCACCCCGACCAGCTCCGGCTGGTGCGCGAGCGGCCGGAGTTGATCCCCGGCGCGGTGGAGGAGTTCCTGCGCTACGACGGCCCCGTCGAGCAGGCGACGTTCCGGCATTCGCTGGTCCCGGTTCCGGTCGGCGACTACGAGATCCCGGCCCAGCGGGTGGTCGGCATCGTCCTCGGCTCCGCCGACCATGACCCCCTGGTGTTCACGGATCCGGACCGGCTGGATGTGACCCGCACGCCGGGCCCGCACGTGGCATTCGGTCACGGTATCCACTTCTGCCTCGGTGCTCCGCTGGCCCGGCTGGAGGGCCGGATCGCGTTCACGCGACTGCTGGAGCGCTTTCCCGACCTCGCGCTCGCGACACCCTACGAAGACCTGCGCTACCGGGCGGCCGGCCACTTGAGCCGGGGCCTGGCGATGCTGCCGGTGCGGTTGCGCGCGCGCGTCGCTTGACCGTCGGCGCCGTTCGCGGCGCGACGTAGCATCACGGTCTCGTGGCCGCTGTCCGTCCCGCCCTGCTCGACCTGCGCGGCGTTACCGTCGTCCGCGGCGAGACGACCGTGCTGCGGGACTTCTCGCTGCGTGTCGAGGAGGGCGAGCACCTGGCGATCCTGGGCCCGAACGGGTGCGGAAAGTCGACGCTCATCAAGACGATCACCAAGGAGCTCTATCCCCTCCCCCGTGAGGGGGCGTCGGTGCAGATCCTGGGCCGTGACCGCTGGGACGTGTTCGAGCTGCGGCGGCTGCTCGGGATCGTCTCCAACGAGCTGCAGGCGCTCTCCACGCAGCGTATCCGCGGACGGGACGTCGTTCTCTCCGGGTTTTTCAGCTCGATCGGGATCTGGCCCAACCACGAGGTCACCGGCGAGATGCGTGAGCGGGCGGAACGGGCGATGCAACGCCTCGGCGTCGGTCATCTCGCCGGCCGCTACGTGACGCAGACCTCGTCGGGAGAAGCGCGACGCCTGCTGATCGCGCGGGCGCTGGTCCACGACCCCAAGGCCCTGCTGCTCGACGAGCCCTCCACGAGCCTGGATCTCGCGGCCCAGCAGGAGCTGAGCGAGTCCATGCGATCCCTGGCGCGCGAAGGCGTGGGCCTCCTACTGGTGACGCACCACCTCGCCGACGTCATCCCAGAGATCGAGCGGGTGCTGCTGATGAAGCAGGGCCGCGTGGTCGCCGACGGACCGAAAGAGGAGCTGCTCACCGCGGCCCGCCTCGAGGAGGTGTTCGAGCGGCCCGTCGACCTCGCGCGCCGGGACGGCTACTACCACGCCTGGTGAGCGCCGTAGGGTGCGGCCATGATCGCGAGAACCTGGCGCGGCTGGACCCGGCTCGAGGACGCGGAGGCGTACGTGCGATACGTCGAGGAGACGGGTGGCAGGGAGTACCGGGACACGCCTGGAAACCGGGGGGCGTGGGTCCTCTGGCGCCCCGACGAGGGGCGGGCCGAGATCCTGACCTTCACGCTCTGGGAGTCGCGCGACGCCATCCGGAGGTTCGCCGGCGACGACATCGAGATCGCCCGCTTCTACCCCGAAGACGACCGCTGGCTGGTGGATCGCGAACACTTCGCCCGCCACTACGAGGTGGCCGGGTGAACCGCAGGTCGGGTCGGGGCGGCTACCGAACCGGCAGGGTCGTGCTCCAGATCAGGGCCGCGGCCGCCAGCCCTCCCATCACGTAGACGCTGTCCGCGCCGCGCCACTCCGAGACCGTGCGTTCGGTGCGATCCTCGAACGCTCCGAACGCGCGCGCGTCCATGCTGACCGCGACCTGCTCGGCGTGGCGGATCGAGGCCACCAGGAGAGGGAAGGGGTAGCCCGCCCATCGCCGCAGCCCCGCCACCGGACCCCGTCCGGGCGCGATCCCGCGCAGGCGCCGCGCCGCCTGGATCGTGTCGAGCTCGACCAGCAGGTGCGGCACGAACCGGTAGGTGGCGAGGACTGTGTAGGCCACGCGGTAGGGAAGGCGGCCCTGACGCATCAACGCACGGGTGAGGGCCGGCGCCTCGGTCGTGAGCGCGAAGGTGGTCCCGATCGCGAGGAGTGCCGCGATGCGGCCCACGGTGACGGCGCTCACCGCCAGGGCCCCGAGGTGCAGGCGCCATGATCCGAGGTGGACGATGGTCGGCGTGGCGGCGACCAGGTCGGGTCGTACCCAGATCGCCAGTGCCGCCGTCATCAGCGCCCCCAGCGCGAGTCCCACCGGCAGCGCGCGCACCAGGTCGTGGCGGGCCCGGCGGCTCCAGGCGAACGACGCGACGAGTCCCAGCACGCCCGTGGCCACGAAGATGAACGGATCCGAGGTGAAGAAGAGCGAGAGCATGACCGGCAGCGCGACCGCCAGCTTGGCCAGCGGGTTGAGCCGGCTCAGCAAGCCGTCGGAGGGCGGCGGCGCGGGTGCACCGGTTTGGGAAATCGGACCATCCGGCCCGAGTCCCGCCCTCTCCTCCAGGCCCGCCCGTCGCAGGAGGTTGTGATCGGCGAGCACCCGGACCGCCGGGCCCGCGTCGAGCAGCCGCCCGCGTGCCAGGACGACCGCCCCGGTTGCCCAGCGGGACGCGGTCGCCAGGTCGTGGGTCGCCACCACCACGGTGTGACCCTGGGCCGCGTAGGCGTGGAGGCGGGTCAGGAGCGCATCGGCTGCCGGCCGGTCGAGCCCGGCCCAGGGCTCGTCGAGCAGCAGCACCTCAGGCTCGGACCCCATCGCAGCGGCGACCGAAAGCCGTCGCTGCTGCCCGAACGAGAGTGTCAGGGGGTTGGCGCTCCGCCGGGCGGCGAGCCCGAAGTCGGCGAGCACCACCGCCACCTGCGGGGCGGCGGGGCCGCTCGCGCCCAGGGCCTGTGCCAGGTCTTCGTCCACCACGTCGCGAACGAACTGCCGGCTCGGGCTCTGGAACGCCAAGCCGACCAGCCGCCGCAGTCCGTCGGGGTCGAGCCGGCGCGGATCCAGGCCGCCGACGCGCACCGTCCCGCGAGCCACGGGGAGCGTCCCGGCAAGTGTTCGCAGCAGGGTCGTCTTGCCCGAGCCGTTCGCGCCGACGACCGCGGTCAGTGAGCCGGGCGCCAGCGTCAGGTCGATGTCGCGGAGCGCCGCGATCCGGACGCCCCGGTGCAGGCGCCGCTGCACCGTCACGCCCCGCACCTCCACCGACGCCGCGTCTGCCACCGGATGGAGAAGCGTGCGCGGGCTGCGTGGCGGGACCACGACGCCCAGGTTGAACAGCTGCGCGCGGCGGCGGCCGAAGGCCGCCTCCGGGGTGAGGTCGAGCGCGAGCGTGCCGGCGCGGTCGAGCACCAGCACCCGATCGACGAGCGGCAGCACCGGCTCCGGTTCGTGCCCGACCAGCAGCAGGCCGCACCCGGTGTCCGCGGCGAGGTCTTCGAGCGCCCGGAAGACCTCGTTCCGCCCGGTGGGGTCGAGCTGTGCCGCCGGCTCGTCGAGCACCATCAGCTGCGGGAGCTGCGCCAGCGCACAGGCGATCGCGAGACGCTGCCGCTCTCCCCCCGAGAGCCGGTCGGGGTCGTCGGCGGCGTGGCCGAGCAGCCCCAACCGGGCCAGCGCGACCTTCGCCCGCCGTTCGATCTCCCGCTTCGGAAGGAGGAGGTTCTCGAGCGCGAAGCAGACCTCGTCGAAGGCCGTCTCGCGGACCACCTGCGCGTCGGGATCCTGAAGCACCACCGCGATCCGGGTGGCCACCTCCTGCGCCGGCGCGGTGGTCAGGTCGAGCCCGGCCAGGTCGACGGTGCCTTCGACGTCCGCGGGCACCGCGCGGGGGATGAGGCCGGCACAGGTCAGCGCGAGCGTCGACTTGCCGGCGCCGGAGGGCCCGAGCAGCAAGACCCGCTCATCCGGGCGCAGCGCGAAGCTGATCCCACGGAGCGCCGGTTCGGGGGCCCCCGGGTAGCGAACCGTGAGGCCTTCGACCTGGAGGCCGCTGCCGACGTCTCGCCGCGGCGCGGCCAGGCCGCCCGGAGTGGTCAGGGCAGCGTCAGAGGTACGCCCACGCCCGCCCGGCGCAGCCGTGTCGCCGTGACCAGTGCAAGCGCGGTGCAGGCCACGTTCGCCGCCGTGAGCACGACGATCATCGCCAGCTGCATCGGCAGGATCATATGCGCGATGCCGAACGTCTGCCACTCGACGGCGAGGAGGATCGCGCTCTCGATCAGCGCGGCCAGGTAGAAGCGCCAGGCCGGCCACCGCCGGTACAGCGTGACGGCGAAGACCGCCTCGACCACGAGCCCGGTGACGACGGCGGCGATCGGGATGAAGATCTGGAACCCGGTGAAGGGCAACGCGACCAGCCCGGAGATGACGGAGGCGAGGAGCCCCACGCCGCCGCGCCGGAGCAGGGCCAGCGCGAGCACCGGGACCAGCATCCAGAGCCCGGTCAGGGCCGCGGTGAGGAGGGGGAAGACGGCGAGCCCGAGCAGGGAGAGGTCGCCGGCCACCGCGAGCAGCACGGCACCGACGGCGGAGATCGCGGCGATCGTGAGCAGCGTGCGGGTGCGCGAGCCGGGCCGAGCCGCCGGAAGCCGCCCAGAATCTGCCACTTCAAGGTGAAATTCTATCGAAACCTCCCAAAAACACAATGCGGGACACGCGCATGCGGGGGAGCCTCGCCGTCCCCGTTCCGCACACTCGCCCGCCGCCGTTCCGCACGGCTCACCGCCCACCGCGGTCGACGATGAGGCCCGGTCACCGGACAGGCGTGCGCGGGCCCCGCGCGGTTGCGGTTGCCTGGCTGCCGCGATGTTGCGCCATGACGCCCCGGTGTCGGTGGTCGGCGGAATACTAGGGTGCGCCGGTCGGGATGCAGAAATCGAAGCTCGGGAGGGGTACGGATGCGGATCGTCGATATGAACTGGATGCAGGTCGAGGAGTACCTGGGACGCGACAATCGGGCGGTGCTGCCGCTCGGATCCGTCGAGCAGCACGGCTACCTGAGCCTGGGTACCGACGCTCTGCTGGCGGAGCGGGTGGCGATCGAGGCGGCGGAACCGCTCGGCGTACCGGTGTTCCCGGTCCTGCCCTACGGGGTCACGCCGTACATGCTCGGGTTCCCGGGCAGCCTCAGCCTGACGGTGGGGACCTACGTGGCGATCATCACCGAGCTCCTGGACGGCCTCCACCGGGCTGGGTTCCGGCGCGTCGTGCTGGTGAACGGCCACGGCGGGAACGCCCCTGCCGGTGCGGTGGCCCAGGAGTGGCTGGTGCGGCACGAGGACAGCCGGGTGGTGCTTCACAACTGGTGGAACGCACCGCGAACGTGGGCGGTGGTCCAGGGCATCGACCGGCTTGGCGCGCACGGCTCCTGGATGGAGAACTTCCCCTGGAACCGGGTGGCCGAGGTGCCCGCGGAGCAGAAGGCCCTCGCCGACCTGCAGGCGATCGGCGCCGCCGGTCCGCTCCGGGCCCGGGAGCTGCTCGGGGATGGCAACTTCGGTGGTGACTACCAGAAGCCCGACGCGGACATGCTTCGGGTCTGGGAAATCGGCGTCGAGGAGACCCGCGAGGCGATCCGTGGCGTCGCCTGACCTGCGCTTCGAGGGTCGCGTCGCAATCGTGACGGGCGCGGCCCACGGTATCGGCCGTGCCATCGCCGGCGAGCTCGCAGACCACGGCGCCACCGTCTACGCGAGCGACGTGCTGGAGTCCGAGCTGCGAGACAGCGCGGCGGCCGCGGCGGCTGCGCGGCGGCTGCCGGCGGCGCCTGCGAGGCCGTGGTGGCGGATGTCACGGATGAGGACCAGGTCGGCGCCCTGGTCGCCGCGGGTGAGCGCATCCATGGCGCGATCGACATCCTGGTCAACGTCGCGGGAGGCGTCCGCGGCCAGGTGGGACGTGCACTGGAAGACGTGTCGCGAGCCTCCTGGCAGGACATCGTCGACGTCAACCTGACCGGGGCGTTCCTCTCCGCCCGGGCGGTGGCGCCGGGGATGAAGCGGCAGCGCTACGGGCGGATCGTCAGCATCTCGTCCGGGGCCGGCCGGTCGACCAGCCTGACCGGAATCCAGGCCTACGCCGCGTCCAAGGCGGGGCAGATCGGCCTCACCCGGCAGCTCGCGCACGAGCTGGGTCCGTGGGGCATCACCTCGAACAGTGTCGCCCCCGGTTTTGTGCTCAGCAATCCGGCGACGCGGAAGCAGTGGGAGTCCTACGGGGAGGATGGCCAGCGCGGGCTGGTCGAGTCCCTCGCGTTGCGGCGGTTGGGCACACCCGAGGACATCGCCGGTGCCGTTCTCTTCTTTGCGTCCGACCTCGCCGGCTGGTGTACGGGGCAGATCCTGAGCGTCGACGGCGGACGCCAGATGTTCTGACGGGACGACGCGAGAGGCACTCGAGGGAGGAAAGGAGGGAAAGGATGAGACGCGGGGATCTCGGGGAGCCGATCGAGCGGCTGATCGCGCCGGACACGGGCGTGGGCGTGGTCATGGTGACCTTGCCCGCCGGGACCGGAGGGCGCCCCAGTGGTGGGCGTCGGGACGGACTGATGGAACGCCTGGTGATCTGGGGGGCGGGCGCGGTCGGGGGGCTGCTTGGGGCCTGGCTCACGCGGACCGGCCACGACCCGCTGCTGGTGGACGTGGTCCCGGAGCACGTCGCGGCGATGCGGTCCGACGGTTTGCGCGTCGCGGGGACCCGCGAACCGTTCACCCAGCCCGTCCGCGCGGCGCTGCCCGAGGAGGTGGAGGGGCCGGTGCGAACGGTGTTCCTGGCCGTGAAGTGCCACCACACACGGGCTGCGGTCGCGGCGCTGGCCCCGCTACTCGCCCCGGACGGAGTCGTGGTCTCGTTCCAGAACGGGCTCAACGAGAACGTGATCGCCGAGGTGGTGGGTGGCGAGCGGACGCTGGGTGCCTTCGTCAACTACTCCGCCACCTGGAAGGGTCCTGGCGAGGTGGAGCACGGCGGGGAGCATCCGATCTACGTGGGCGAGCTGGACGGCGCGATGACGCCCCGGCTGGCGGCGATCCAGCGGATGCTCAGCGACTTCGAGGCGACGATCTCCACCGACAACATCTGGGGATATCTGTGGTCGAAGGTGGTCTACGGCTGCCTGCTGGAGGCGACGGCCCTGGTCGACGAGGATATCCCGGACCTGCTTCGCGAGCCCGGCGTCGGGCCGATCCTGTTCGCTCTGGTCCAGGAGGCGATGGCCGTGCCCGACAGCCTGGGTGTCCGGCTGGAACCGTTTGGCGGGTTCTCGCCCGATGCCTACCGGGCATCCGGCTGGCGATCGGCGATCGAGGGCGTGGCGCGCTTCTACGCCGGTCAGGTCCAGCGCCGTACCGGCGTGTGGCGAGATCTCGCGATCCGGCACCGCAGGACCGAGATCGACTGTCAGGCGGGCGCGCTGGCGCAGGAGGGGCGCCGGCTGGGCCTCGACATGTCACGCGTCGAGCGGCTGGTCTCGCTGATCCACGAGCGCCGAGGATGGCCGGCCTCGGACTCTCTCCAACATTGCCGCGCTCGAGGGGTCGCCCAGCGCGTAGGCCATCCCCGAGCGCCGGCAGTCGCGTGCGACAACGCCTCACCCTAGCCCCAATACGCCGGCACTCGGGTCTCGCCGAGGCGGAGTCCTACCATCCAGGCATGGCAGTGCAGGCACAGGTGGGGGCGATCATCGACGGCGAGCACGTCGACGCCACGCGCACCTTCACGGACATCGACCCCTCGACGGGCGCCGGCCTGGCCGAGGTCGCGGCGGGTGACAGGGAGGAGGTCGACCGCGCCGTGGCCGCCGCCCGGCGTGCTTTCGAGACCACGTGGCGGCGGACCACGGTCGAAGAGCGCGCCGCCAGGCTCCGCAGGCTGGCCCAGCTCGATCCGCGGCGAGGCCGAGCAGCTCGCGCTGACCGAGAGCCGTGACACCGGCAAGCCGCTCACCCAGGCCCGAACGGACGTGGAGAACGCGGCCAAGTACTTCGACTACTACGGGGACACGGTCAAGGCGCTGTTCGGCGACGTGATCCCGGCCCCCACGCCGGGCACCATGGTGCTGGCCCTGCGCGAGCCCTACGGGGTCACCGCCCACATCGTGCCCTGGAACTACCCGATCCAGATCTCCGCCCGGACGGTCGCGCCCGCGCTCGCCACCGGCAACTGCTGCGTGCTGAAGCCGGCCGAAGAAGCGCCGCTGACCGCGATCCGGCTCGGCGACCTGGCCCTGGAGGCGGGGTTTCCGAAGGGGGTGCTCAACGTGGTCCCGGGGCTCGGTGAGGAGGCCGGCGCGGCGCTCGCCGCGCACACCGGGATCGACCACCTCTCGTTCACCGGCTCCCCCGAGGTAGGGACCCTGGTCTCCAAGGCGGCGGCCGAGAACCACGTGCCGGTGACGCTGGAGCTGGGCGGCAAGTCGCCGAACCTGCTGCTCGCCGACGCTGACCTCGACACGGCGCTCCCCGTGATCGTGAACTCGATCATCCAGAACGGAGGCCAGACCTGCTCCGCGGGCTCCCGTCTCCTGGTCGAGGCCTCGATCCAGGACCGCGTTACCGAGGAGTTGCGCGAGCGCTTTGGAAAGATCACGATCGGACCCGGCCCGGACGACCCGCAGTTGGGTCCGCTGATCTCGCGGAAGCAGCTCGAGCGCGTCAAGGGATATGTGGAGCTGGCCAGAAGCGAGGGCCGGGTAGCGATCGGTGGCGCGGCACCCGATCTGGGTGGCGGCTACTTCTTCCAGCCCACGATCCTGGACCAGGTGTCACCCGAGGCGCGCGTCGCCCGGGAAGAGATCTTCGGGCCGGTGCTGACGATCCTCCCGTTCACGGACGCGGCGAGCGCGATCCGGATCGCCAACGGCACCGACTACGGGCTGGTCGCCGCGGTCTGGACACGCGACCTGGACAAGGCGCTCTGGCTCGCCAACGAGACTCGGGCCGGGCAGGTCTTCGTCAACACCTACGGCGCGGGCGGCGGCATCGAGCTCCCCTTCGGTGGGTACAAGCACTCCGGGCACGGTCGGGAGAAGGGGTTCGAGGCGCTCGCCGGGTACACGCACACCAAGACCGTCGTCTTCAAGTACGCGGAGCCCCGCTAGATGGTGCCCCCAGGCCCGGTTCCTCTGAAAAAGGCCCTCCGGACGTAGCGTTCATGCAGCAGGGCTGAGGCTGACGTGGTAGCCGAGGCGCTCCAGACGTCGGACGTTGCCGCGCACCAGGGCGTCGCGATCACGTCGATCGAAGTGGTCGGCACCCAGGTCCCGGTAGTAGGTGCCGTCCTTGAGCAGGTGGTAGATGGTGACCAGGATCGCGTGTGCGACCGCGATCAGGGCGCGCTTGGCTCCGCGCTTGGCCTTGAGGCGCTGATACAGCGCCGAGAAGTAAGAGTCCTTGACGCGTGCCGCTGCCTGCGCAGCTTCCACCAGCGCGCCCCGCAGCGACTGGTTGCCAGGCCCGATCCAGCTCGATCGCCGCTTGCCCGCCGATTCGTTGTTGCTGGGGCAGAGCTTGGCCCAGGAGGCGAAGGCCTTGTCGTTGCGCCAATAGCTCATGTCGATGCCAACCTCGGCCAGGATCCGTTGCGCGTTGCGGATGCCGATGCCAGGGATCTGGTCGAGCCTGGCCAGGACCGGCTCAAAAGGGCGCATCCGGGCCTCGATCTCCTAGCTCATCGCGTCAATCTCGTCCTCCAGGAACGCGATGTGCTCCAGCAGGCGCTTGAGCATGAAGCGCTGATGAGGACCCACCGAGCCCTCCAACGCCAGGCTCAGAGAGGCACGCTTGGTTCGCAGCTTGCCCTGTGCCAGCCCCGCCATCTGGTCGCTATCCGTCTCCCCCGACGCCAGCTGCTCGAGCATCATGCGACCGCTTTTGCCGAGCACGTCGGTGGCCACGTCGCCGAGCTTGATGTTTCCCCCCTCCAAGACTTTCTGCAGCCGGCGTACCTCATCCGCACGATCCTCGATCAGGCGCTGCCGGTAGCGCATCGCCTCTTGCAGCTCTCGCTGCGGACGCTCCGGAACTCGACTCGCGGTGAGCAGCCCGTGGCGCAGCAGGTCAGCAATCCATTGCGCATCCTTGACGTCGGTCTTGCGTCCAGGGACCGCCTTCATATGCGCTGGGTTGACCAGCATCAACTCCATCCCCTGTCCTTCCAACAGGTTGTAGACCGGCTTCCAGTAGCTGCCCGTGCTCTCCATCGCCAGCACCCTCACCCGTTCCCGCTGCAGCCACTCCAACAGCCTCAGCAACTCCCGGGTCATGGTGCCGAACCTGCGCACCTGCTCCCCCTCCGGGGTTCGCAGGCAGGCCACCACCGTCTTCTTGTGCAGGTCCAGCCCGCAGCAGCGCTCGACGACCACCTCCATGACCGACCACCCTCCCTGGCTGAAATGGGTCAGCGGGTGAACTGCTCGGAACAGAGTTTCCTCTGCGTGTTCTCGCCCCATCGGGCCACCATCGCGGGTGCCATCAGTTCACCGGCCCAGATTCACGCTCGGTCTCCCGCCGACCAAACACGGTTGCGGGCCACTCGCTGTCAGCCCATTTTCATCCCCTCGGGTGCCGCTCCGCGGCATGCCGATTCACGCGAAATCGGGACTATGGAGGCCCGCATAGTCCCGGTTTCGCGCGAAAACGGTGGTAAGCGATGACACCGCCGGCGCGCGAAGCCGGTGGTAAGGAGGCGATGATCGTCTGCCCGCAGCCGCTGGCGGCGGAGATCGGACGCGACGTCCTGTGGCGGGGCGGCAACGCGGTCGACGCCGCCGTTGCCGCCGCCTTCTGCCAGGGCGTGGTCGATCCTCAGATGTGCGGGCTGGGCGGCTCCGGCGTCATGCTCCACTACTCGGCGGCCGAGCAGCGCAGCGAGGTCCTCGAGTTCTACGCCCGGGCCGGCGGCGCGGTGAAGCCAGACCAGTGGGAGCACCTCTTCATCCGTGAGTCCGCGGATCGCTACGGCTACGTCCTGGAAGGTGCGGTCAACGACGCCGGCTACCAGGCGGTGGGCGTGCCCGGCACGGTGGCGGGCCTGGGGACCGCGCTCGAGCGGTGGGGGACCATCTCCCTGGACCAGGCCATCGCACCCGCCGTGCCGGTCGCGCGCGACGGCTTCCAGATCACCGGCAACACCTACAACGGCTGGGTGGCGACCGACGGCCCCGACGACGTGCCGACCCGCAAGCGTCTCACCTGGACCGGCGAGTCGCAGCGCATCTACACCAAGGACGGGGAGTTCTACCGCCTCGGCGAGCGGCTGCGCAACGCGGACTACGCGCGCACGCTGGAGCGTTTGGCGGGGGCAGGCTGGCGCGACTTCTACGAGGGCGAGATCGCCGCCGCCATCGCCGCCGACTTCGAGCGCAACGGCGGGTTCGTGAGCGCCGGCGATCTCCGGGACTACCGGCCACGCGTCTCGCAACCGGTCCGTGGCACCTACCGTGGCCTGGACGTGATCGCCGCCGGACCGCCGGCCGGGGGCATGACGTTGCTCCAGCTCCTGAATTACCTGGAGGGCCTCGACCTCCGCGCCATGGGCTGGCCCTCGCCCGAGGCGGCGCTGGCCCGCGTCCGCGCCATGGGCTTCGCGTTCGGCGACCGCGAGCGGTACCTGGCGGATCCCGAGTTCGTCGAGGTGCCGGTGGAGCGGCTGACCGAGAAGGCCTACGCCGCGGCGGTCCGCGAGGCACACGACTCGCCGACCACGACCCAGGTGACGGTGATCGACCACAACGGCGACGCGGTCTCCATGACACACACCCTGGGCTCGTCGTCGGGCGTCATCACCCCCGGACTCGGCTTCACCTACAACAACTACATGAACTGCTTCGACCCCCGTCCGGGTCGTGCCAACTCGCTGGCGCCGGGTAAGACGCGGATCACCATGATCACGCCCGCGTTCCTGTTCCAGGGCCCGCGCCTGCGCTACGCGATCGGAGCGCCCGGCGGGACCCGGATCGTAGGCGGCGTCCTGCAAACGCTGCTCAACCTGATCGACCACGGGATGGAGCCGGAGTCGGCGGTGGCGGCGCCCCGGATCGACTTCCAGGGCGAGACGGTGACCGCCGAGCAGCGCATCACCGAAGACATCCTGTCTCCGCTGCGCGAAGCCGGCTACGCCGTGAACCGGCGACCTCTCTCCTACGATGCCTACTTCTCACGGGTGCAGCTCATCCAGGCCGAGCCGGACGGGACAATGATCGGCGCGTCCGACCCGCGCAAAGACGGCGGGATTGCCCTTCGCGCGTGATCGGGGTAGCCTGATTACATGAAACGACCGTTGCTCGCCGGGGTCCTGGCGACGTCGCTGGTCGTGATCAGCTGGGGGGTGTGGTCCGTCTTCGAGACCGGGAGCTCCGCCGAGTTCCATATCCGCGTCCTGGTCGTGTTCTTGATCGTGCTCGCGGCGCTCGCGGCCGCGATGTGGACGATCGGCGAGCCCTCGCTGGCCCACGTCCCGCCCCGGCTGCAGGTGGTCGCGGTCATCGTCATGGCGGTGGGCACGGCGGTCTTCACCGGCTGGCGTCATCCCACCTGGGCGGACGCCGGCGACCTGCTCATGCTGGGCGTGATCGTCGGGATCTGCTGGCGGGTTCCGGCGGCGGCCTTCCTGAGCGCCCGTCAGCCCGTGCGCAGGCGGATCCGCCGCATGCGCGGGCCTCGTCTCCGCGTCGTCAGCTGACGGTCGGTTGACGCTCGCCGGGACCATCTATCGACACCTGGCCGCCTGAGACCCCGGTGCCGCGGCCACCTGTCCGCACGCGGCGGGGTGGGGACCGAGGATGCGAGGATGGGAGAGCAGATGCAGGTTCGTGCCGTCGTCTCCGATCTCGACGGCACCCTCCTGCAACCAGCCGGAACCTTAGGGGACGCGACCCGGCGCGCGATCCGTTCGCTGTCGGACTCCGGAGTGCCGTTCCTGGCCGCCACCGGCCGCTCGCTCTACGGGATTCGCGACACCCTGGAGAGCGTCCGCGACGCGGTGGCGCTGGGCATCAGCAGCAGCGGCGCGATCGGGTACCACCCGGGTCGCGGCGAGATACTCTGGCGGCGGCTCCTGGAGCCGGCTGCCGTGGAGCAGGTCGTCGAGGCACTGCAGCGGATCGCGCCCGGGGTCGGCATCGCAGCGTTCGACGGTGAGCGCTGGACCGTCACCCAGTCCTATTTCGAGGTCCGCGGCATGTGGCCCGCGGGTCCGGTGACGGTGGCGCCGGCGACCGGGCTCGCCGCCGCCCCGTGCTGCGCGCTCGGGGTTGCCGACCTGCGCCTGGATTCGCCCGCGCTGGTCGGCGCCCTGGCGGAAGCCGGTGTAGGGCCCGAGGTCGCGACGATCACCTACGCCGGACCGCAGCTGCTTGACGTGGTGCCGGCCTCGGTGGACAAGGGGTACGGCATCCGCCGCGCGTGTGAGCTCCTCGATATCGGTCCCGCCCAGGTGCTGGCGTTCGGGGACGGCCCCAACGACCTGGCGCTCTTCCGGGCGGTCGGCCTCTCGGTGGCGGTCGCGAACGCGGACCCCTCCGTCCTCGCCGCAGCCGACCTGATCGCCGGATCGAATCGGGAGGAGGGCGTCGCGAGCATGCTGGCCGAGCTCGGGCTGGTCACCGCGGCGGCGGCATAGGTGACCTTATTGACACGTGACTAATTGATCACGTATCCTCTTGGTGACGGCAGCCCTGCCGTCGAGGGTTCACCGGTCCGGCCCGGGCGAGCGCGGCGGCCCTCCGATCCTCGAAACCGTCACCTGGAGATTTGGAGATGACCACGGCTACCGCCACAGCCACGCAGGTGTATCAGCTTTATATTCGAGCGTCGGCGGACGAGGTGTGGCAGGCGATCACCGATCCCGCCTACATCTCGCGCTTCCACTTCGGCGCTCAGAACGAGCCCTCGGATTTCGCGATCGGTTCCCGGATCAAGAGCTGGTCGCCCGACCGCAGCCAGCTCTGGACCGACAACGAGGTCCTGGAGTACGACCCCCCGCGCCGGTTCGCGCACACGTGGCGCAGTCTCTACGATCCCGAGACCGCGACGGAACCGGAAAGCCGGGTCACCTGGGAGGTGGAGGCGATGCCCGAGGGCTATGCCCGGCTGACGCTCGTCCACGACCGCCTCGACGGCTCCCCGAAGACCGCGGCGAGCGTCCGCGGCTGGTCCTACATCCTGAGCAGTCTGAAGACGCTGCTCGAGACCGGTGAGCCACTGCCCCCGCCGTCGCTGTAGCGACGCGGCAACGGGGCGCCCCTCGCTCTCGTCCGGCGGCGTCTGAGCGGGAGCGCCCCGGGGGCGGCCGGCCGGCGGTCGCCCCCAGCCGCCCCAGCCGTCAGCGGCGTACTGGGTACGTCAGGCGGTCACCACGTGCGCCCGGCGCCACTCGCGCCCGGCAAGCGCGCCCGCGCCGGCCGCGATCACGAGCAGCGCCACGACGACGATCCACTCCACCGAACCGTTGCCCTGATCGGGATCGACACCGAACAACGTCTCGATCCAGTCATGCTGCACGATCGTCAGGATTGCGAAGAAGGCTCCGATCCCGCACAGCACCGCCTCGATCCAGAACGCCGCTCCAAGGCCACGTCGCTTCATACCACACCCCCCACGTGAGAATCGGGGTCGACGACACCCGCGGGCCGGCTTGCCCGGCGCCGGTAGCCATGGTAGCCCCCCTCGCGGGACGGGATGGCCGGCCGCCGCCACGGTGCGGTCGCGGGCCTCGGCCACATCCCTCCGAATCCGTCGAGCAGGAACGTGGCCGCCCTCTGGCGGTTGTACATTGGCTGCCGATGGGTCGACGTCGAGGGGGAGGCAGCTCGGCGCGCGGAGGGAGAGAGGCCCTGACGCCTGGAGGGTGGATCGTGCGGCCCCGCCGCGGGCAGAGCCCAGGCGGGCACCTGGTGAAGCTTGCATCGTGAGGCTTCGAGCCTTCCTGGCCGATCCGAACGCCGAGAACCGGGTGCACAACCCCACCGTCGCGCGGACCCTCGGCTTCGCCGGTGGCCTGGTGCCCGGCGTCGACACCTACGCCTACCTCACCCGTCCCGTGGTCGAACGCTGGGGCCTCGAGTGGCTGCGGCATGGATGGGGCGAGGTGCGACTCCTGAAGCCCGTCTACGACGGAGACGAGCTCGAGATCGCGTTCGACGGTGACACCGTGACCGCGAAGAACGTCGGGGGCGAGCTGTGCGCCACCCTCGTGGTCGGGCTCCACGACGGGCCGGACCAACTCTCCCCCCTCGAGGACCACCCGCTCCCCGCCCGGAGATATGAGGCCTCAGAGTCGAGCTTCCGGCTCCACGGTTTCGGCACCTATCGGCAAACCGTCACCGAGGAGCAGGCGCAGCATCACCTTCGCGACGTCCTGGAGACGTTGGCCGTCTACGACGAACAGGCGATCCTTCACCCGGCGCACCTGCTGCGCTTCGCGAATACCGCGCTCAGCGCCAGCTACCGGCTCGGCCCGTGGCTGCACGTGGCGAGCCATGTCCAGCATGCCGGGCCCGTCCGGCGCGGACAGGAGGTCGAGGCGCGTGCTCGGCTGGCCGGGTGCTTCGAGAAGAAAGGGCACCTTTTCGTGGAGCTCGACGTGCAGGTGACAGGGGCTCGCGTCCGGCACACCGCGATCTACGAGCCCGCGTTTGCCGGCCGCGGGCCGGCCCGTCGATCAGAACGACCCTGATCGACGTCGATCAGCCATTTGGGCACCGCCCTGGCGGGCGGGCGGCCCTGCCGGTAGATGCTCGAGGGAGGTTGTAGATGGCGGCAGTGCAGCGACTGGCGGACGAGCTCGACGAGCTGATCGATCCGGCGGTCGAGGTCGAGCGGCTCGCGTCCGGCTTCACGTTCACCGAAGGGCCGATCTGGGACCCGAGGGGCGGCGGCCACCTCCTCTTCAGCGATATCCCGGAGAACCTGCGGCGCCGCTGGGCGCCTGGTGAAGGGGCCTCGATCGCCCACCGGCCGACGAACAAGAGCAATGGGATGACGCTCGACGCCGCGGGCGGCCTGGTGATCTGCGAGCACGCGACGAGCCGGGTCGTCCGGGAGCGGCCGGACGGGACGCAGGAGGTGGTCGCCTCCCACTACCAGGGACGCGAGCTGAACAGCCCCAACGACGTCATCGTCGCGCCCGACGACTCCATCTACTTCACCGACCCGACCTACGGTCGACACGATGGTCCGGTGGGCCACAGGCGCGAGCTCCAGCTCTCGTTCCGTGGCGTCTACCGCATCGCTCCCGGCGAGATCGGGAACCCGCACCTGGTGGTGGCCGAGGATGAGTTCGAGATGCCGAACGGCCTCTGCCTGTCCCCTGACGGGCGCACGTTGTACGTCGACGACACCAGCCGGGGCGAGGTCAAGGCATTCACCGTCGCGGACGATGGTTCGCTGCGGGACGGCCGCCTGTTCGCCTCAGAGGTTGGACCCCACCCCACGGGCTCGCCGGACGGGATGAAATGCGACGAGCGCGGCGACGTGTGGGTAACCGGACCCGGAGGCGTCTGGATCTTCGATGTCGCCGGACGCCACCTGGGAACCCTCGGGGTGCCGGAGAAGGTCGCCAACCTTAACTGGGGCGGTCCCGACTGGCGCGAGCTGTACCTCACCGCTCAGACGTCCCTGTATCGAGTCGTCACCAAGGTCTCCGGCGCCCGGGCAAGCTACATGCAGCTCCGCTGATCGCGATGCGTCGCACGTCTCAGCGCCGGCGTTTCGAGTTGAGGCCGGCCGTGCTCGGCGCATCGCGGACGGGCAACGTCGCTCGGCTCGCCGCCCTCTGACGTTGGACCGGAGCCCAGCCTCCCGGGCGCTCATCCGGGGTCATCTGGCGTCGTTCGAGCGATGGTCCTCCGACAGCGACGCACGCCGGGCCGCGGTCGCGATCGCACTCCTGCGGGGAGCCGGGGGCGAAGCCGCGCTGCCTCTCTTCCTGCGCAACCGGGGGTTGTCCCGCCACGCCGGACAGATGGGACTTCCGGGCGGCCGCCTCGAAGCGGGCGAGGATGCCTCCGCGGCCGCCCTCCGCGAGTTGGAGGAGGAGGTCGGGCTGGCCGCCGGCCCGGACTCGATCCTGGGTCTGCTGGACGACTTCGAGACGCGGTCCGGATTCGTCATCACCCCGGTCGTCGTCTGGACCGACGCCTCCGCCGCGAACCTGCGGGAGATCCCGGGAGGTGAGGTGGCGCGACTCTTCGTCATCACGATCTCCGAGCTGGGCGTGGCCGCCGCGGCAGCCGGGCCGGGTAGGTCGCCGGCGTTCAGCCTGCCGTTCGTCTGGGGCACCGTCTACGCCCCCACCGCCGCCATCCTCTACCAGTTCGCGGAGGTCGGCGTCGCCGGGCGGCCGGTCCGCGTCAACGACTTCTATCAGCCGCCCTTCACCTGGCGATGAGCCACGCAGGCCGGCGAACCAGGCCCGCCCGTCAGCGCAGGTGCGACTCCCAATCCGCGGGCACGCGCCCCCGCGGGCCGGGCGCCGGCTGATCCAGCGGATGGTGGACGGGCGGCGCCAGGCGCATCCCGGGAACCATGCCCCCGGTCCGGTAGTCGTAGAACCAGTCCTCGCCGGGTTCGAAGCTGGTGAGGATCGGATGCCCGGATTCCTGGGCGTGCTTGGTGGCGTGCTGCGAGGGCGACGAGTCACAGCACCCGATGTGGCCGCACAAGGCACACCGTCGGAGGTGAAACCACCAACCGCCGGCTTGCTCGCACTCCTGGCAGCCGGTCCCGGTCGGCGCCGCGCTGGGATCGATGGGAGCCTCGCTCATGAACCCGACCCCCCTCCTCCGACTGCATGCTGCACGCCGAGATGCCCTCTCATTGCATGACCAAGGTAATACCCGCGACGCCGACCGGACACGCCTAGCTCGAGAACGCCAGGTACTGGTGGACAGCCCGTACGGAGGCTGATCCCTCGCCCACCGCAGACGCGACCCGTTTCATCGACCCCGAGCGGACGTCACCGACGGCGAAGAGCCCTGGATAGCTCGTCTCGAATGTGAACGGCGCCCGATCGAGGTGCTCCCACGCCCCGCCCAGGTCCTCGGCCGTGAGCGAAGCGTCGGTGCGGACGAAGCCGTGCTCATCGAGGGCGGCGCAACCCGCGATCCAGTCGGAGGCGGGGTCGGCGCCGATGAACGAGAAGATGCCGCCGCACGGAACCACGACATCCTCGTCCGCCGTTCGCATGCGCACTGACCGGAGCGTCTCGTCCCCGTCCAGCGCCGCGATCGTGGTCGCCGTGCGGACGGTGATGGCAGGGTCGGATTCAATGCGTTGGACCAGGTAGCTCGACATACTCTTACGCAGGTCCCCGCCCCGGATCACGATCGAAACCGAACACCCGTGCTGGGCCATGAAGATCGCCGCCTGACCGGCGGAGTTCCCGCCTCCCACGATCAAGACCGGGGCGCCGCTGCACTGGCGCGCCTCCAGCTCGGTCGCGGCGTAGTAGACGCCCCTTCCCTCGAAGTCGCTCAGACGGTCGGCCTCGAGCCGGCGGTAGGCGGCTCCGGTCGCCGCCACCACGGCCCGGCCGGTGACCTCGGTGCCGTCGCTCAGCTCGACGATCAGGTATCCCCCGCGACTGCGGAGCAAGGTCGCTCGGCACGGTGTCGTGAGCTGTGCTCCGAACTTCTCCGCCTGGATGACCGCCGCCTGGGTCAGCTCGGCGCCGGTGATGCCCCGGGGGAACCCGAGGTAGTTCTCGATCCTGGAGCTGGCGCCGGCCTGACCGCCGGGCGCGGTCATCTCGATGCCCAGCGTATGCAGGCCCTCGGAGGCCCCGTACACGGCTGCCGCCAGCCCGGCCGGACCGCCGCCGATCACGACCAGGTCGAAGCATCGTTCCGGCAGGCGCTCGGCCGTCAGCCCAAGATAGCTGGCGACCACCCCGGGTGTGGCGTTGCGAATGACCGACCCGTTGGCGATGACGGCCGGCAGATCACCGGCCGTGATCGATGATTGGTGCAGCAGGTGGTCGATGTCGGGATCCGCGTCGGAGTCGATCCACTCGTGGGGGATCCGGGTTCGAGCGAGGAACTCCCGCACCCGGAGGGTGTCCGGTGAGTACCTCGAACCGATGACGCGAACCGTCTCCGCGGCGACTTCGAGCAGCCGTGTTCGGCGCGCGATGAACGCAGCCAGGATGGTGTCACCGAGGACTGGGTCGGCAGCCATCAGCCGGCGCAGGCGATCGCGGTGGACGGCGATGACCTCGCCCGGGGCGGCGACGCGCGCTGAAACGAACACCCGCATCCCGGTGAGCATGTTGAACTCGCCCAGGAAGTGGCTCGATCCAAAACGCATCACCACGCGCTGGGCGCCGTCGACGGTGACCACGATCTCGACCTCTGCGCTGATCAGGACGTGGAAGTCGTACGTGAGATCCCCCTCCCGGTAGAGGTACTCGCCCGCCATCACCTGGCGAGACGTCCCTTCGCGCCGGAACCGGTCGATGTCACGATCGGTCAGACGCGGCGTCCACCCGCCCTCGGTCATGGGATGGAATGTACGGGAGGGGGCGGGATCGGCTTCAAGGCTCGGCGCGGCGCAGTCAGTCGAGGTCCCGAATCACGACCACCGGGCAGTGGGCATTGGTAACGCAGTGCTGGCTGACCGATCCCAGCAGCATTCCCGAGAACCCGCCGTGCCCCCGGCTGCCGACGACGAGCAGCGACGACCCGCGAGACGCCTCCACGAGCGTGGGGGCGGGCCTCGCCTGGGTGGCCGACCCACGGATATCCACGTCGGGATGGGCAGCTCGCACGGCCTGGACGGCCTCATCGACCACGTGCCTGGCGTCCGACTCCGGGTCATAGCCGTCGGGGACCGGGGCCGCCCAACCGAGATTGCGGGGCCACTCCCAGGTCAGGATCACCAGCAGCGGCTCGTGGGTGAGCGCGGCCTGATGCGCTGCCCAGTCCAGGGCCGCGAGCGAAGAAGACGAGCCGTCGACGCCGACGATGATGGGCCGAACTTCCTGTGTTGCCATGCCTACTGGATCCTAGTGGTCGGAGCAGGGAGACCCCGATCGCGGAAAGTGCTCCTCCGCTGCGTGAGCAACGGCTCCCGACGTGCGCAGGACCGGGCGGCCCCCTCATCGCAGGCGCTACGATCCCGGGGCGGGCTTGCATTCATCGCCGGAAGGTCGCTCAGGAGGACCTCATGGATCTTTTCCCTTCCCTCCCGCTGGCCGGCTGGGCCGGGTCGAAGGAGACGGTGCACCGGTTCCTCCAGGTGGTGGGGAAGATCCGGCTCGGCGCCAGCGTCCGGCGCAACCACTGGTGGAACGTGCCCTTCTACGTCACCGGCCGCGGTCTCACCACCCGACCGATGTGGTCGGCCGGCCGGGACGCAATCTTCGCGATCGACCTCGATCTGGTCGCTCACGACCTGCAGATCAACCACCTGGACGGACGGCGGGTTTCGATCCCGCTGACGGGACAGTCGGTGGCCTCGTTTCACGACCGGACGCACGAGGCGCTTCAAGGGCTGGGAATCGAGGTTTCCGTTCCCCGCGACACGCCCTTCGACCTGCCCGACAGTGGAAGACCGTTCGGGCAGGACGCCGAGCACGACATCTACGACCCGGTGGCCGTCAACACGTACTGGCGCGTGCTGAGCCAGGTCAGCCTGATCCTGGAGCTCTTCTCGGCTGGCTACTCGGGGAAGGTGAGCCCGGTCCACCACTTCTGGCACACGTTCGACATCGCCGTCACCCGCTTTTCCGACCGCAGGATCGACTTCTCGCCCGACGTCGATTCCGTCACCCGGGAGGCCTATTCGCGCGAGGTGATCAGCGCCGGATTCTGGTTCGGCGACTCACAGACCCCGTTCCCGGCCTTCTATTCCTACACGGCGCCCGAACCGGTGGGGCTTGCCGATCAGCCGCTGCGGCCGGAGTCCGCGAGCTGGCGGGACCGAGGATCAGGTCACCTGGCGGTGCTGCCCTACGACGACGCCCGCGCTGCCGAGGATCCGGTGGAGACGACGCTGGACTTCTTCGAGAGCGCGTACCAGGCGGGGGCGCGGCTGGCGGGGTGGGACGCCGCTGGTCAGGCGTGTCCAGGAGGGATCACCGACCCCGTGCTGCTGGCGGCGCACGAGTAACGCCAGAGTGTCCGCACTCCGACGCTAAAACCGCATCCGTAGCGTCCGACTGTGGACACTCCGACGCTAGGCTGCCCGTGGGTTGCGGATCAAGAGCGCGTCGCCCTGGCCGCCCCCGCCGCAGAGCGCGGCTCCGCCGAGCCTGGCATCGCGCCGGCGCAGCTCGTAGGCGAGCGTAAGGGCGAGACGGGCGCCGCTGGCTCCGATCGGGTGACCGAGGGCGACCGAGCCGCCGTTGACGTTGACGCGATCTTCCCGCAGACCCAGCATGCGGGCGCTGTTCAGGGCGACCGCGGCGAACGCCTCGTTGATCTCGATCAGGTCCAGGTCGCCGGGCCGGACGCCCGCCTTGTCGGCCGCGCGCTGGAGAGCGAGCGCCGGCACCGTGTGGAGCCAGGCGAAGCGGTCGGCGCTCATGCCGTGGCTCAGGATCTCCGCCAGCGGGTCGATGCCGAGCGCCGCCGCGCGGTCGGCGGACATGACGACCACCGCCGCCGCGCCGTCCGAGATCTGCGACGCGTTCCCGGCGGTGATGGTGCCATCCCTCAGGAACGCCGGCCGGAGCCTGGCGAGCGTCTCCTCGGTGGAGTCCGGGCGGATACCCTCGTCGGCGCCGACCCGCAGCGGGTCGCCACGCCGTTGAGGCACGTCGACCGGCACCATCTCCTCGGCCAGCCGGCCCGAGGTGGTGGCCGCCGCCGCGCGCTGGTGGGAGCGGGCCGCCCAGGCGTCCTGGTCCTCGCGCGAGATCTCGAGCTCCTTGTTGACCTCGTCCGAGTCCTTGCCCATCTCGTTGCCGGTGAAGGTGGACCAGAGGCCGTCGTGGATCATCGCGTCGACCATCGGCGCGTCGCCCATCCGGGCACCGAAACGCGCCTTCGGGAGCAGGTAGGGCGCCTGCGTCATCGACTCCATCCCGCCGGCGACGACGGTTTCCACCTCGCCCGCGCGGATCATCTGGTCGGCCAGCGCGATCGCGTTGAGGCCGGAGAGGCAGACCTTGTTGATGGTGATGGCGGGGACTTCCGGTGGGATCCCACCTTTGATCGCGGCCTGGCGGGCGGTGATCTGACCGGTGCCTGCCTGGAGGACCTGGCCCATGATCACGTAGTCGACCTGCGACCCCTCGATCCCCGCCCGCCGCAGGGCCTCGGCGATCGCGAGGCCCCCGAGATCGACCGCCTCCAGGTCCTTGAACGCCCCCCCGAACTTGCCGATCGGCGTGCGCGCTCCGCTCACGATCACCGTCTTCGCCATGTCACGCCTCCGGGCGAGCCGCCGCGCCCCGGCACGACGTGGTTGTGTCCATAAAACGAGGCCAGTCTAAGAGGGCGGCCGGCCGTCGGGATGGAGGGGGTTTCGAGGGCGCTCGGCCGGCCTCTTCCGATCACGCCGAGGGTGCGCCGCCCGCTTCGGCGAGGTCACGAAGGCGTGCCAGCGCCCCCGACCAGTACGCCTCGTATCTCGCCAGCCAGGGAGCCAGTGCCCCGGCGAGCCCGTCGCCGTCGATTCGGTACCGCTGCTGCCGGCCCTGCTTGGTGGCGACGACGAGCCCCGCGGCGCGCATCGCCATCAGATGCTTGGAGATCCCCGACGGGACCAGCTCCGGGAACTCCGCGGCGAGCTCACCAACCGTCAGCGTGCCGCGCTCGGCGAGCAGGTCGAGGACGCGGCGGCGAGTCGGGTCGGCGAGAACCCGGAACAGCTCGTCACTCGAACTCGACGCTGGGCTAGACACGCGCGGCGGACACCACCTCGGCGAGCCGCTCCAGCACCCGGTGGCGATCCGCGCCCCGCTCGTACGCCTCCGCGGTTCTCTCCCAACCAGCTTTCCCGATCCCGGCGAACCCGTCGTGGGCCAGCGTGACGCGGGTGCCGCCGGCAATCGCTTTGAGCCTCACGACCAGCCGCGCCGGGTACCTCCAGCCCGAACCCTCCTCCAGCCATGACAGAGCCAGCTCGCCCTCGGGGATCAGCTCCAGCACGGTCCCGCTGATCCGGGTCTCACCGTCGCCGCCGGCCATCGTGTAAGCGCCGTCGGGCCGCAGGTCGATCTCCAGATCTGAGCTGAGCCAGAGGCGTAGACCCTCCTGCGTCGCGAGCCACCTCCACACGGAGCTCGGCGGAGCCTGGATATCGATCGAGCGGACAACGTCGGGCACGGGTGGACCTCCCAGATGCTTTACCGGCCAGTAATACATTACTGAATGGTAACGGGTCCGGTGTTGGGGGTCAAGGAGCGCGGCGAGGGGTTACTCCGCCGGGGTTGCTCTGGCGGGGTTGCTCCGGCGGACTACTCCTGCGGCAGACGGTGGTCCTCGATGTAGTCCCAGTTCAGCCGGTAGCCGAGTCCGGGGGCGGTGGGGACGGTGACGAAGCCGTCGGCGTCCATCGGATCGGATGGCTCCTCGAGGTACGGCGGCGTCTGGTCGTACCCGACGTTGGGAGCGAGCAGCCCACGCTCGTAGTACTCGCAGACGTCCTCGCTGGTCGCGCCCAGCACCTGCAGGTTGCCGAAGCCGCTCATGTGGATCTCGCAGCGGACGCCGTGGGCCTCGCACAGGGCCGCCGTCTTCATGGCGCCGGTGATCCCGCCGCGGAGGACGTCGATCCGGCTGATGTCCGAGGCGCGGCGCAGAATCCACTCCGCCCTCGTGTACAGGCTGCCCTCGGCGATCTCCGGCGAGCAGATCGGGATCCGCAGCTCTTCGGCCAGGCGCACGTAGGGCTCGATCCGGTATTCGGGCATCGGGTGCTCGTACCAGTAGAAGTCCAGGCGCTCCAGCTCCCGCCCGACCCGGACCGCGTCGGCGTAGGTGTGATAGGTCCCCCACGGGTCGTACATCAGGGTCATCTCGTCACCGACCGCCTCGCGCACGGCCTGGCACGTCCGGAGGTCCCACTCCACGTGCGAGGGACGGCCGGGCGCCGCCTGGCGGGTGGCGGGATCCCAGAAGTAGTGCGGGTGGATCTTGTAGGCCGGGTAGCCCCGGCGCCGGCACTCGAGCGCGTGCGCGGCGTAATCCTCGGGCGAGCCCAGGTTGGGGTAGGTGCTGGCGTACGCGCGCACCCGGTCGCGGCAGCCGCCGAGCAGCTTGTGGACGGGCAGCCCGGCGACCCGGCCGGCCAGGTCCCAGAGGGCCATGTCGACGACGCTCAGCAGGTGTTCGGGAACCTTGGCCGCCCACATCCAGTGCCAGAATCGTTCGCGATCGAACGGGTTCTGACCAACCAGCAGCGGCGCCAGGCGGGCGGCGATGTAAGCCCGGTCGTGGTCCTCCAGGCCGTCCTGGTCGCCGTGCCCCTGACCGCCCAGGTAGTACCCCTCGGCGCCCTCGTCGGTGACGATCCGGGTCAGGGTCTGGACTCCCCGAGCACCGGGTTGCGGCTCGCCGTTCTGGAACCGGTCAAAGGTGGTCTCGAAGGGGACGAACTCGATGCGATCGATCTTCACGCGCTGCTCCTCGTGGCTTTCCCGGACCCTCCGGGCAGGACTGCGACCTCCAGACACCGTCGCTGCGGCCCATGATGATGTGGAGGAGGTCGGCAATGACAGACGGCGACGACGGACAGGCGGTGAAGTCCCGGTACGAAGAGGACGGCTACGCCATCTTCCGGGGGGTCATCGATCGAGATCTGGTCGAGGAGGGGCGCGAGCATATCGACTGGCTGCAGCGCCACCACCCCGACCTGCGTCCCGAGCAGCTCAACACGGACCTGGTGACCGACGATCCGTTCTGGGTGCGGCTGGTCGGCGACGATCGCCTGCTCGACGTGGCCCAGCAATTCGTGGGTCCCGACATCGCGCTTTTCGCCAGTCACTACATCGCCAAGCCGCCCCGGACCGGACAGGCCGTCCTCTGGCACCAGGACGGTTCGTTCTGGCCGCTGGAACCGATGCGGGTGGTGTCGCTGTGGCTGGCGCTGGACGCGACCGGGCCGGACAACGGCTGCATGCGCGTGCTGCCCGGCACCCAGCGCTGGGACCTGAAACAGAACCGCCGGCGCACCGACGTGCAGAACGTGCTCAACGCCGAGGTGGACGTCGACCCCTCCCTGATCGACGAGAAGCAGGCGGTCGACATCATCCTCGAACCCGGCGACGTCGAGGTGCACCACCCCAACATCGTCCATGGCTCCCACGCCAATACTTCGGACCGCTGGCGGAGGGGGTTGACGATCCGGTACATACCCACGTCCACCCGGATCGTCTGCGAGGGCGTGTGGCCGTCGGCGTTCCTGCTCCGCGGCCAGGCGGTGCCCGGGGTCAACGAGTACCTTGAGCGGCCGCGCTACCGCGAAGGGGCGCACATGGCGTTCGCCGGCAGCGAAGCCTGGGGCTGACCGACCGACCGTCAGAGCGCCGGCGCCGCCGAGGGCAGGTCCGGGGCGTGTTCCGCCCACTCGGCCTCCATGCGCGCGGTATCGCGCCGCACCGTGGGAAGGCCGAGCGCGGCGAAGATCGCCGACAGCACGAGCAGCGGCGGGCAGGTGACGAGGAGGGCCAGCATCAGGCTGTGGACGGTGTCGGAGATCGCGCCCACCACCGCGGTTGAGTAGGAGTCGCCGAGGAGATGGGCGACCAGCAGCTGGAGCGTGACCGCGCTCGCCCGCAGCCCTGGCGAGACGACGTTCTGCCCGACGGCGTCGAAGGGCCCCGAATAGAGATAGAGGCTGAGCACGGCGATGAAGAAGGCCGGTACGAAGATCGGGATCGCGCCCAGGCTCCAGGGTCCGACCAGCGACACCGTCATGAAGACGGCACCGATCAGGAACCCGGCGATACCCACCCAGAGGCTGGTCACGTCCCCGTTGCGACCGCGCCGCCGGAACCAGTCGACGATGAAGGCGCCCAGCAGCGTGCCGGCCAGGCCTCCCAGCACCAGCACCACGCCTGAGAACAGCCCCGCCTGGCCGACGGTCATGCCGAAGCGCCGGCCGAGTAGGGTGGGAAGCCAGAAGGCGGCCGCCGCGAGCACGAAGTAGAGGGAGGTGCGGGCCAGGATCGTGGCGCGAAGGGTCGGAATTCGGATCAGCTTCTGGTAGCCGGCCCAGCCCGCCTCGCGCAGGTGCTCCACCTTGGGGCCCGCTCGCTCGGACGCCCCCCGGAGCGGCTCCCGCATGGTGAACGCGAGGATGGCGAGCACCAGCCCGGGAAGGGCGGTGCAGAGGAACGCCGCGCGCCAGCCGAACGCGCTCGCGATGGCGCCGCCCCCGGCGAAGCCGACGGCGATCCCGACGGCGCTTCCGGCATCCCAGATCGCCATCACCCGCGGGCGCTGGTCCTTGTGGAAGGAGTCGCTGAGTAGCGAGGTGCCGGCCGGGTAGTAGGAAGCCTCGCCCACGCCGAGGACCGCGCGGGCGACGAAGAGCTGGGCGAAGCTGCCGACCAGGCCGCTGGCGACGGTGGCCACGCTCCAGACGGCAACCCCGACGCCGATCACCACCTTGCGCACGCCGCGATCGGCCCAGTACCCGAAGGGGATGGCGGCCAGCGCGTACACGATGATGAAGGCGCTGCCCAGGAGGCCGACCTGAAAGTCGTTCAGGTGGAACTGCTTCTGGATCAGCGGGGCGACCACCGACCCCACCCAGCGGTCGGCGTAGTTGAGGAGGTTGATCGCGAACATGACCCAGAGGACGTAGCGGGCGGCGCCTCGGGTCACGGCACTCCATTCTCGCAAACGGCGGTGGGGCCCGGGTGACGGGTAGAATCCCAACGCTGCGTTCGTGGGTCGGCATGGGTACGTGGTGAACCCAACGGTCTGTAAAACCGCCGCGAAAGCTATGCAGGTTCGACTCCTGCCCGGCCCACCACCCCCGATTTTGAACTCAGGATTGTCCGAATTCCGCACTCTGTTCGAAGTTTGAGTGGGGGACCCGACAGCACAATGACAGCAGCGCGGTTCAGAGTCCGGGTCGATCGAAGACCCGGTCGAGCGCCGCGGCGGCGTCTCGGTTCAGGTCCTTCGTGAGGTGCGTGTAGATCGCCAGCGTCGTGGTGATCGTGCTGTGGCCAAGGATGGCCTGAGTGACCTTGGGCGGTACGCCCTGGGCGTGGAGTAGCGATGCGGCGCTGTGCCGCAGGTCGTGAAATCGCATGCGCCCGAGGCCGGCCTTGGCGAGGGCGGTCTGGAAGTGCCGAGTCAGCTCGGCGCCGTCGACCGGAGAGCCGTCTCGACGGACGAAGAGGAGGCCGCTGGACAGCGGCACGACGCCGGAGGACATGCAGCGGGTCTGGTGGCGTTCCAGGGCTCGTGCGATGAACATCGGTAGGGGGAGGTCGCGCCGGCTCTGGGTCGTCTTCAGCGGGACGATGCGAAGTTCGGTCCGGGGCCCGTCGTCGTCGACGAGCCGAGGCATCCGCTGCACTTGGCGCCGGACGTGGAGCTCGCCGGCGACCAGGTCGACGTCGTGCCATTGGAGGCCCAGGACCTCGCCCGCGCGCATGCCGAGGCCGAGCGCGAGCGTTACCGTCGGCTCGAGCAGCGGGTCGTCAGCGACCGCCTGGAGTACCGCCGGCGCCTCGCTCGGCTCCAGGTAGATGGCCTCGGTCCGCGGTTGGACGCGCACCGGCTCCGTTAGTACCATCGGGTTCCGGGGGATCAGGTCCCACCGCACGGCCTGATTGAGGGCGTTTCGGACCACGGCCCGGAGGTGATGTACGGACCTCGACGAGAGGCCGCTCTGACCAGCTGAACGCAGCATCTTGTCGGCGTCCTCGGCTGTGAGGCGATCGAGCCGTACGCGGCCGATCGATTCTTTGGCACGGCCGACGAGCCAGCGGTAATGCGTCCAGGTCCGCTCGCGGACACGCCCGTGCTCGTGGTCGAGCCAGCGGTCGAGGAAGGCGGCGACTGTGGGTGACTTGCCATGCGGGAGCATGCCGTGCGCGCGTGCCTCGAGGGCGGCAGAGACCTTTTCTGCGACCTCCTTGCGGGTCTTCCCGTAGTAGGCCCGGCGCTTGCCGTCGGAGCTGGTCGTGATCGCCCCTGTCCAGCGGCCGTCCTTGCGCTTGTAGATCGATCCCTCACCCGCTCCTCGACGTGCCATCCCCGGCGTCCCCTGTGATCGATCGCCAGCGCCTGCTTTGAGGGCCCCGCGGCGCTATGCGGGTAGCGTCTGCCAGGCCATTCCGCGCGGAGCTCGCTGGAGTCTCGCCCCGCGGGCGCGGACTTGCTCGACGTCGGCGTCGAGGATGGCTGGCAGAAAGGCATAGAGCCCCAGTGGCAGCGCAGCGCCGTTTAGCTGCTGCAGGACGTCGGCGCGGCGGCAGAAGGTGTCGAGCTCCTCGCGTGAGCACCCCACCAGCTGCTTGAAGTCGCGGTCGTTGAGGTCACGGACGCGTTCGGCCATAGGATGCCTCCTGCTACGCGTGGACCAGGGCGTGGTCCAGGTACTGCTGTACGGGCTCGAAGATACCGGCGGGGATGAGCGCTGCCAGCCGCTCCAGCGTGACCCAGCCGACCTCCGCTAGTTCTTCGTGGTCGACGAGCTCGGGCTCACCGGGTCCGGCCGAGCATGCGATGTATGCCATGTGCCGATGGGTCGCGGGATGGATCCTCTCGCCGATCGTGTCGGTGGCGCGCACCTCGAAGCCGAGTTCCTCGCGGACCTCGCGCTCAACCGCCTGCTGAGGCGTCTCGCCATCTTCGACCGCCCCTGAGGGGAACCCCCAGACGAGCTCGCCCTCGCGGAAGCGCCGACGGGTGAGGAGGACCTGGTCGTTGCGCGTGACGATCGCCGCGGCGATGGTGCCCTTCTCGCCTTTGACCTCGGCGCGGGTCGGTTCGGGCGCGGTGAAGACCTGGTCGATGTGGATCCCGAGGGTCCGAGCGATACGCCGGGCTGAGTGCTTGGTCGGTTCCTGCCGCCCGGCTTCCCATTGCCGGACGGTGTGATCCGACATACCGAGAAGCCGGGCGAAGCTGGATACGGTGAGTTTCCGTTCCTCTCGGAGTTCGCGGACGCGGTTTCCCATCTGAGGAAAGCCTAACCCGTACGACTTGAATTGATCTCGTGCCTTGACGTGTGGCTCCCTACGGTGGTAGCGTGCTCGTTCGAACGAGTTGAGTTCAACTCGTGGGACGACATGTGGAGGCAAAGGCGATGGAGCGCGTGGCATATGGCGGCGGTGAGCGGGGTCAAGGCCGCGCAGCGCCGGAGGGGAGCCTTGACCCCGTGGTGCAGGTCGAAACCCGCCCTTACGCCTCCCGGGGCCCGGATTCGTTAGGTCCGGGCCCCCATAGGTGGAATGAGGCGGCCGGGCTGGGTATCTACCTCGAGATTGCGGAGCTTCGAGCGGATCGTGCGGCAAGGGTGAAGGTGCTGTCGAGCTTGGTGCTGACCAGCTGTCCGACCGCGCGGGACCTTGTCGGCCTCAAGCGGCGGATTTTCTCGGCGGCGCGGGATTACGGGGAGCTGCAGCGCGTGATAGCAGGAGCTGGGTCGTGAACGGGCAGCCGTGGGTTGTGGTCGATCAGGGCCTGACGGCGGGAGATCTCGTCGAGGCGCTGCGCGGGGTCCCGCAGTCCTATCCGGTGGTGCTGCAGATGTTCGATTGGTCCGCGGACCAGGTGGTGGCGGAGCCCGTGGAGCACGTCACCGTCTGCGCGGAGGAGGTTCTGTTGTCGTGAGTCCGCACTACTCGAGCACGACCGTGCTCATACCGATCGCGACGGTTGCCCGGAAGCCGGAGCTCAGGATGCTCGGCGAGAAGGGCACACCGAAGGTCGAATTCCTGGTTGCCGTCGATCGCGGTTACGGGCGTGATTCGGGGACGGACTGGTTCTCGATCACTGGATGGAACCGCACCGCTGAGCTCTGCGCGGAGCATTTGGATAAGGGGTCGCGGGTGAGCATCACCGGGCATCTGCGCGGCGACTTCTTCGAGGCCAAGGACGGCGGCACGCGACGCTCGACGGACATCGTCGCCGACTCGGTGCAGTTCTTGAGCCGGCCGCGCACCAACGGCGTGCAGCCGCAGGTGCAGGGGACTAGCCCGAAGTGACCGTGGCCAGCACCGTTGGGGACGCACGGGACCTGGCCGGGCTGGTGCTGCTGGCCATGGTCCCGGTGTTGGGGGGCTGGACCTGGTGGCAGCTGAGCGTCCCTTCGCGCGCCACGCGCGCCCTGGTGAAGCTGACAGGTGTCAAGGATGACCGGCCGCGGCTGCGATGGGCGTGGAAGAGCGGATGCGTGTGGAAGCTCGCGTGGATGATGCCGGTCGGTGCGACCGTTGCCAAGGTCGACCGTGAGGGGCTCGAGCAGGCCCTCGACTGTGGAGCACGTGTCTGGTACAACCGCGGGCTGCTCTGGGCTGAGCTGGGCACGGCGCGGCTGCCGGACAGCGTGAGCTATCGGACCTTCGCCAGGACCGCGCGGCGCCGGCGGGTGGCGCGGATGGCGCTTCCGATCCCGCTGGGGAGGTCGCGTCTGGGCGCCTTCTGGGTTGACCTGGCGACGTTGCCGCATCTACTGGTCGGTGGGACGACGAACTACGGGAAGAGTGGGTTCCTGCGTGAGGTCTTGGTCACCCTGGTCACGCGATTCGATCCGGATGACCTGTATCTCGCTCTCGCCGATCTGAAAAGCGGCGTCGAGTTCGGGGTCTTCGAGGAGCTCCCGCACCTGCGGATCCCCGTCATGACGACTTTGGCCGCCTGCATCGCGGGTTTCGAGTCGGTGAGCGGGGAGGTCGATCGCCGGCTTGCTCTCCTGCGGTCTGAACGGGTCGAGAACATCGGGCGGTATAACCGCGGCCGGACTTCGGGCCGGCTGCCCTATCTCGTTGTCGTTGTCGACGAGGTAGGTGAGCTGCGTCCGGCCGACACGACGGACAAGGAGGAGCGGGGCGAGCGTCAGCGAGCCATATCGCTCCTCATCAGGATCGGACGGCTAGGGCGCGCCGCCGGGGTCCACCTCATATGTGCGACTCAACGGCCGGATGCTGAGACGGTAGGCGGCCAGCTCAAGGCGCAGCTGCCGGCGACGATCGCGTTCTACGTGCGCGATGCCGTGCAGTCGAGGATCCTGCTCGACGACCGGGCGGCGGCGGATCTTCCCGCGCTTCCCGGTCGGGCCGTGTGGCAGCACGGAGCCGATCAGGTGCAGCTGCAGGTCCCCTACCTCGACCTCGAGGAAGCGACGGCGATGATCGCCGGCGTGGGCGTGGCATGGCAGGCCGTCGAGGCCGCGGACCATGCGATTGTCGAGGCGGTGGGGTCGTGAGCCCGGCTCCCGGAGTGCTCCACGTGGATCGCGAGGCGTACCGCGTCTATGTGGGGTTGGAGGAGAAGCATCTGCGGTTACGGCAGTTCACCATCCTCTGCTACCTGATCGAGAATTCAGGTCGGGCCTGTCGTTATCACGAGATCGCGCTGGCCTGCGACATCATGGGCCGGGAGTCGGTGAAGACGACCGTGAGCGAGCTCCGGCGAGTCCTTGGCCAGATGGAGGGCTCGCGCATCGTGAACGTCAAGAAGTACGGGTACCGGATAGACATCGGCCCGGACCCGGGGACGGCGGCGGCAGCCCGTACCACCTGCCATGACCGCCCCCCGGCTCCGGGGCGAGGAGCGGCCGGAATCGCTGAGGCGGCGGACTCCCTTGCAGACGGGCCACACGCCGACTCTCACCGGCCTGCTCCACCCTGGTATCGAAACCCGGGCCAGAACCCGAGGCATCCATGGCGCCGGTAGTTGAGGCGGTCACCTTCGCCCTGTTCGTGGGCTTCGTCGTCGGCGTTCTGACGGGCGTCACTTACATGTGGAGGCGCGGATGGGCACGAACTATCAGCGGGGTCCGGTGATTGTGACGAAGTACGGGGGGCCGCGCCCGCATCTGTGGAGGTTCGAGATCACCAGGACGAGTGATTACGCAATGCAGCCGGGACAGGCGAAAGACCTTACCGGGCGCGCCCTGGTGCAGCTCCGAGGATGCATCGACGATGCCCTTGCGGGGCTGATACCCAGGGCGAGCGGCCGCAGCAAGCTCGCGAGCCGCTATGACGCTCGATGATGCACCAGCGGTGATGAACATTCAGGAGGCGGCCGAGGTGGCACGCCTCGAGCCGCGGCTTGTGTCCCAGGCTGTCCATCGCGGCGAGTTGCCGGCGCTGATTGCTGGTCGTTGTGTGCGGATCTGTCGATCGGAGCTGGAGGGATGGCTGCGCGGAGCCACCTCGGGCGGGCGGAGAGGGAAGGGTGCAAGTACGTAATACAGCACCCTCATTGTCCAACGAGGTGGGGGTTCGGGTGCTGAGCTCGGGTGTGGACACCTTGGAACTGACCGCGCGAGGCGAGTTCCGGGCGGAGCTCTGGGACGACCTGGTGGAGGTCCGACAGCGCGCTGCGGAGAATGAGCGGCCCGAGCCGGTGGAGTTGGCAGGTCAGGGATTCATTGTGCAGCCATACGGCTGGCGCAACTACGGGCTCTGGCTGCGGTCGCAGGATTTTGAGCTCATGCTCGGGTGCAACGAGCACTTCCCCGCGGCACGGGTAGAGGTGTCGTCAGCATGCTTGCATGCTCTGGGTCCCGAGCTGGCGTCCGAGCTCGTGGAAAATACGCTGAGTTGCGCGGTTCTGCGCGGCGATGTCGAGGCGAAGGTGTCGCGTATCGACCTGTACTGCGATGTGCAGGGCTGGCCTCTGCGACTGGAGCACCTTGGGCGGTTCGTGACTCGGGCCCGCAGCCGTCGCGGCCACCTGGACCCAGAGCAGGTTCATCCGGATCGCATCTACGCCTCGGCGACGGGCTTGACGGGGCTGGATTTCGGCCGGCGTGGTGCGGGTGTCTACGTCCGCATATACGACAAGACGACGGAGATTGGGCGGCGCGGCCTGGCGTGGCTTCCTGACCTCTGGGGCCCGGTGCGGGCTCCCGGTGCGGTCTGGCGCGTCGAGGCGGAGTTGCGGCGCCCGGCGCTCGTCGAGCACGGCCTGAGAACCGCTGAGGAGGTCCTCGCTGGCCGGCAGGACTTGTGGCGTTACGTGACGCAATCCTGGCTTACGTACAGGATGCCGACGGCCGATGAGAGGACGCGCAGGTGGCCCGTGGATCCGCTCTGGGCGCAGGTCCAGGCGGTCAAGCTCGCGTCGGCGGAACTGGGCGTCGTGCGCGGCCGAATCGCCGAGGCGACCGAGCAGCAGCTGGTGCAGGGTGCGGCGGGCTACCTTTCCTCGCTCGCGGCGATGCATCCCGAGTGGACGGGCCTAAGAGACACACTGCAGGAGGTCGGCCCAATCGTGCGGCGCTACCTTGAGACTGTGGGACGCACCTGGCCGACGGAGGTTTCGCGGAAGCGAGCACGTGCGCTCCACATGAGGAGCTGGTGGACGGGAGAGGACGATGAAGACGGGATTTGACCTCGCGGCCGCGCTTGGGATGTTGGTCGTGCTGTTGCCTATCGCCTGTTACGTCAGCTTCCTGATTGGTCGGTTCGTGGGCCGTCGCGGCTGAGGAGCAGGTGATAGGCTCCGCCCCACTGCACGCGGCGTCGTTCCGGTCAGCTGTCGAACGGTTTGAGGGAGCGGCTAATCATCGGCGCGACGGGCTACCGCAGCACGTTCCGGAGCTCGTCCTTAATGACTGGCATCGGTACGATGTTACTGAGTCGTTTCGTAGGTCGTGGGTCCGGTTCCGATACGGAAGGTCGGGTGCGTGCCCCAGTCACGCAGGCACGCTTGTTAGAAGCGCTGCACGAGATCGTTGAGGAGAAGCGCTCGGTGTCAGCGTGAGGGCCTGGGCCGCCCGATTGGACAGTTCGCGTTCCGGTGGCCGAAGTCGATGGCCAGGTACGTGTTTTGACTTTCGCCACCAATAAGGCTATATGTGGAAAAACGTAGTTTGTCAAACAGATGGAGGACGGGCACACCAAGGCCAGCCTCTGTTTTACGGGATAGTCGCCTGATGCACCGATCCTACTTGGGGAAAAGCATGGCCGGATGCAGGCCGCGAGCGTTCCGTGGGAGGCGAAGAGTGTAGCTCCGTGGTCCGATGACTCGCCCCTAATCGGCCGGGCTGCTTGAGCGCCGACGGGGGTTCAACTCGTTTCCACGCGGTGCCCGGAAGGGGATTCTGCTCGCGGACCCCTTCATCGGGGCCTGTCCCCAGGGCGTTGCTGAGGTGGGTAGCTGTTTGACGGCCCAGACAGCACCCACCGCACCCTGCGCTCAGGGACCGAGCTCGGCGTCGTTGACACGGCTGGCCACTGTCAAAGGTCGCGGATTCTACACGCTCGTGTTGATACGGCTGAAGGTTGCGGATGGTCACGCCAGCCCGGAGGGGGTGGCCACCACATAACCCCGATCCGCTCCCACCTGACGCCGTGAATGCGCTTGCGAGAATGCGGCACCGGCGGCGATCCAGCCGGCGGCGATCGCCAAATCACTGGCTTGGTGTCTGCACAATCGGTAGCCTCGGCGACGTGGGGGACGCGATTCCCGGATTCGGCGGTGGCAGGTTCCGACGTGCCCGGCCGGCATGATCCCTTCATGGTCAGGCGGCTGACGGAACGGTTACGACCGGTCGCGGACCGGCTCAAAACGACTTTCGTCGTGCGCGTCATCCTCAAGTACGCGGAAGACGATGGACCCAACTGGGCGACTCTGATCGCCTGGAATGCGTTCAGCGCCCTCCTACCGATCACCCTGGCGCTGGCCTCGTTGGTCGGGTTTGTCCTGTCCGGTTCGGGGGTCCGCGAGGAGTCGGTCTCGAGGTTGGTCCTGCAGATCCTGCCCAGTGACCTGAACGCCCAGGGGCAGGCGATCGCGGCGATCAAAGGTCTGGAGGACAGGTCCGGCATCTTTGCTTTGCTTGCCATTCTCGGTTTCCTCTGGATCGCTTCCAACCTCTTCGGCGCGATGGAGGCCGCCTTCGATCAGGCCCTCCGATGCCCGCGTCGCGGCGTCTTGCGGCAGAAGGCGATGTCTCTCCTGCTGATGGCCGCGTTCATGCTATTCACGCTGATCGGGGTCGGGAGCTCGGCACTCCTCTCCCTGCTGCCTATGCTGCCGGAGGCATCCAGCCTCTCCCAGGGACCGGTGGCTCCGGTGGTGCAGTTCGTGGTAGGCGCTGCCGCCGGGGTGTTGTTGTTTTCGATCCTCTATCGCGTGGTCCCCAACACCGAGCTCTCGTTCCGCACCGTTCTCCCCGGTGCGCTGATGGCCGGCGTGACGTTCGAGGTGCTGAGCTTGCTGCTGCCGCTTTACCTCGACGTGAATCGGAGCATCAACGAATACGGGAAGACATTCGCGCTGATCTTCTTCCTCTTCTTCTTCTTCTTCCTGCTCGGGACGATTACGATGATTGGGGTGGAGATCAACTCGGTGGTTCTGGAGCGATCGCCGCGCGAACGAGCTCCGGGGAGCGCGCTTGCCTCGGCGACTCGGGACACGAACGCTGAACGTGCCTCTGCGGCGAACGTCTCAGCCTCCGAGCGGAGCAAGGAGTCGGAACCCATGTCGAGGCGAACGACGATAGTCTCTAGCAGAACCTACCGAGGAGAAGAAGTGACGTCTACAACACCGGATTTCCGGGAGTGGATTGGGAAGGAGGTACGCGACCAAGCTGGGGAGAAAGTGGGAACGTTGGAGGAGGTGTATTACGACTCGGAGACGGACGACGCGATGTTCCTGCTCCTCAAGTCGGGCTTCTTCGGTCGACACCTCACTTTCGTGCCAGTGGCAGCGACCCAACCAGGTCGAACATACCTGCAGATCGACGCAAGCGGCGAGACGATCAAGCAAGCTCCCACAATCGAGTCTGGAACCGACCTGGAGGTCGAAGACGAGGAGCGGATCTACCGCTATTACGAATCGGAGTACCGCCCGGCTCGGAGCGGAAGACGGCTCGTGCGGCGATAGGGCCAGCAGTGCCTTGCTCTCTCTACGCCTGGGCGAAGGTACCCCTCGCTACTTTATTGACGACGTAGCTCCGCGCGAAGCTCTGGCGCCCCGCGCGGCGCGGTGGGGCGCCCGCCGATGTCGACGGCGTGGCGTCCGGCCGGGGGGCGGAGCTGCCGACTCGGACGAAAGGCAGGACCCCAACCCGCGCTCCGAAAGCCATCGGCGATGACCCACCAGCCGGGGCCCAGCTGGGGAGGTTTATGTGGGCTAGTACTGGTCGGCGGAGATTCGTAACCCCGACCCCGAGTTCGGCAAACGGCCCGAGCGAGATCACTCCACGGGTCACGAACTTATGCCGGTCGGTACTAGGCTAGCGGCTGAAGATGCATGGACCGCCAATGAGTAGACCAATCCCGGGCGCACAGACGTTCGATGCGTTCGCCAGCGAGGAGGCCTACCGGTGCGTCAATGAGCACTTCGTGGATCGGATGTTCGCGAACCTGCCTCCAGCCGATCGCTACCAACTCCTGGACATCGCTGCGGCAACCGGACTGATGACTCAGCTTGCCCATTCGCGGGCGGGCGCGACACACGTTGAGATCGATTCCGTGCTTCTCGACATCGACCTTCCCACGCTAGCCCGGACCCGCGATGAGCATCCCCGGCCGGCGGCCAAGGGGTATGTCGGTGCTTCGGCAGACAGCCTGCCCTTTGGGGAAGGCTTCGACCTTGCCATCCTTGCGAACTCCATCCACCTGCTGTCTGCGGAGGGGAAGGTGAAGTCGTTAGCCGAGGCCTGGCGCGTCTTGCGTCCGAGAGGCGTGTTGGGCATCAACAGTGCGTTCTACGATGGGGCTTATCCCCGAGACTCCCTGCCGTTTTACAGCCGATGGATGCGACGCGCCGTCGCCAAAATGAGCCGGTCGCGGCCTAATCGCAAGAAGGCGAGCCAGGCCCAGGCCCGACAGTGGCTCTCCGCGGCGGACTATGAGAGTCTCGTCACCAGCGTCGGGTTCCGGGTCCGCGAAGTACGCGAGCGCCAGGTGCTGCTCAATGCTGCAGCCCTTCGCGCGATCAGCAACTACAAGGAGTTCGCGATGGGCGCCCTGCACGCCACCGAGGAAGACTCGTTCGAAGCCTGCAAAGCGCTGGAGTCCACCGTTGGCCACGCTCTCTGCGATGTGGGTCTTAAGTCCCTGCCTCACAACTGGCTGGAGATCATCGCGATCAAGCCTTGAACTGCACCCTGGCCGCAAGCGGCGGGCGATCTCGGCGATGTCAGCGCGAGGATGGCGATGTGTCGGCATCTGCTGCACGTTGATGGGAGGTAGGGAGTCGCGGACAACGCGATGAGTGGGTCATCAACCTGCGCGCCGCTTGGCAATGAATGAACCGAGGCCAGGCACATTGTCCGGCCCCGGAAACCCCTAGCTAGCCTTCGCTTGTCTCCGCCGTGGCTGCCGCACCGATCGCGATCCGCTGGGGCGCCGCCTTCGTCGCCTTCGGGATGCGAACCATCAGATTGCCGTTCGCGAACTCGGCGACAATGTTCGCCGGGTCCACCTCCTTCGGCAACTCGAGCTTCCGGCTCCAGTTGCCCCAGGGCCGCTCTTGCCGAATGAACCTGCCCTGCCTTTCGAACGGCACTGCCTTCAGCATCACGCTGAGCATGCCATTGTCGAACGTGACCTCGACAGCATCCTCCGCGACGCCGGCCGCCGACGCGTAGAGTTCATATGCATCCTCTGTCTCCAGGATGTCGACCGGCAACGTGTGAGTCGGAGTGCCGTCTCCTTCACTTACCGTTGGATAGCCGAAGAACTGATCGTACAGGCGCTCCAGCGAGTTAGGTACGGTCACCATATCGGATCGTGGTCCGATCCAGCGTAGCGCAGTGTTCGTGGTCATGCTGGTCACCTCTTGCGTGGGATGTGGGCTGCATTGCGTTACGGTACGGTCGCCGCTTCTCGTTCATACCCGCTTATTGTGAATTCAAACCCTGTTTGGTCGCTTTGTTCGCGCTGGTGGTGGCTCCGCATGGACGCCGGCAGCTCTTCGTCCGTCACCCATAGCACCTGAGGTTCCGACGAAAGGCGGGCTCCGTGCCCGGAGAGGACGACTCGGGAGCTACTCCTCACGGGTTGACAGCCGGACAGCCGCGCGGCGGGCGCGGACCCGAACACCGGCCGTGGCATGAAACCCAGCGGCGCCCGGCCCCATCCGGAGTGGATTGCGTCAGTCCGCCCAAGAGGCTGCGGGCAGCGGTGACCCCGATGGAGAAGGCGCTTCCGAGCAGATCGCGGCGTGGGCCCGCCCACCATCACCGCCGAACGCGCAATTTGCACTCTGCTTCTGCTTGGAACGGTGAAGATCATGCTCGGCGCATACCGCGGCTCTCGTTCTACTTCTCGGAGGTCGCGGCTCTGGCGACCGTGGTGGCCGGCCTGGTCATCGTCGCGTTCGCCTGCTCGGCCGGCGCCAGCACCCGCGATGACGATCTCCGTGGGTGGCTCGATCGTGTTGTCCGGGGCCGGCCTGCTCCTCCAGGCGCTGGGCTACCGGCTGGCTGATCCTCACCATGTGGTGCTGTTCGGGGTCGAGCTCGCGCTCGTCGTACGGGGGACGGTACTGTCGATCCGCTTGGGGCTGGTGTGGGTACTGGCGGTGGAGGCCGTGATCCGGCCATGACAGCCGGGATGGGGCCGCGGCGGACGATCGACCAAGACCTGCCCGGTATTGGCGCGGCGTCCGTTGCGGGAGCCTTCCGGGATTACTGGTCTGGATGCCTCGTCGGGGCTGGGCGGAAGCGCTTAACACGCTGTGGACGCGCGCCCGCTACAGGAGCCACCTGTGGCGCTTCAATCGAACCGCTCTCCGCTCCGCAACCTGACGTGCCGCAAGTGGAACGACCTGCACCATGCCGAGAAGTGATGCCTGGCTCCAGGGTTGGCGATGCGAGGCATTGTGTAAGACCCGGTGAAGGAGCGGTGACGCCTCAACCTTAACCCGCATTGGTTGAGTCTGCCTCGGCGTGGGGATTGGTCTTCGGCTCCAAACTTCCGAATGCTCATCAGCGTTTTGCCGTACATGCCTTCGTGTGGGTGAACGGCGGATCATCCCGAACGCCCCATGAGCCGGACGCCGCCGAGGGCTCGAGACGCACTTGTGGGTTGTAGCGGGCGATCGCTTGGCTCGGTTTCCCATGGCACACCGCGGCGAGCGTCTGTAGGCGACGTTGCACCGTCCCCCGCCGACAACCTCTGAGGGAACTGCTCCACCTTTCCAAAATCTGATACGATCATTATCACCTTCACGACATGAGCGACGAACAGACACCTGTTGACGTTCGGTGACTCGAACCAGGAGAAGCCATGTTCGCGCAACTTTCGCCCACCGCCGCTCCCGGTGCCCCTGACTCGCGATCCTCTTCTCCGCTGCTGAGCGTCCCTGGCGTCAGCGCGGGCTTGGCGGCGGTCGTGGCGGCCTGCGGGTGGCTCCTCGATACCATCGGTCAACGCGGGACGAGCGGCCTGGGCAACGACTTCTACATTTACTGGGCGGCTTCCCGCCTTGTCGGAAGGGGCGGTGACCCCTACGATGTCTCCGCGGTCAACCGCGTGCTTCACGCACAGCATCTCCAGGTCACGGTGAGCGAGGCGGGCTACCCGTATCCAGCGTTTTTCGCGGTTCTGCTGGTTCCGCTGGGTCATGTGGCGCCCTCGATCGCCTTCGCGATCTTCACTGCGTTCAGCCTGGCTGCTCTCGGGTTGGCGGTCGGCTTCCTCGCCAGTTCCCTCACCACTTCACCCTGGTGGGAGCTGCTGGTCGTGGGCGCCCTGGCCGGCAGCTTCACCCCGGTGGGAGGCTCGGTCTTCTTCGGTCAGGCCAACCTGCTCGTGCTGGTCCCGCTCGCACTCGCCTGGCGGAACCGGCGACCGAGCGCCTGGATTGGCGTTGCGACTGCCATCAAGCTCTATCCGGGGGCCGCCCTACCGGTCTTGGTCGCCCGGCGTCGAGACGGACTAATGCCTGCGCTGGTCGGGCTGGGGCTGGCCAGCGCACTGATCGCGATCCCGAATCTGGTGATCAGGCAGAGCGGCGGCGGAACGCTGTTCAGGCTGCACGCGCCCGACACCTACCTGACCAACGAATCCTTTAACGGTGCGCTGAGCAGGCTGGCGTCCTCTACAGGAGGTGCTCGCGCGCCACTTCCCGGATTGCCCGTTGAGCCGGTGATGATCGGGCTGGCAGTGGTAACGGGAGCCTTAGTGCTCTAGGTCTGAATTTCGGTGATGTATTCACGCCGCCAGACCAACGCGAGGTAGGGCAAGGCGGCTGAGGAGCCGCCGGAGGTCGGTACGTGTGAACTTCCACTCGAACGGCTTGGCCATCACCTCGTACCCCGCTTGGAAGGCGAGGATGTCAGCGGCGAGCATGTCCAGCGATTCCACGTCGGCTGGCGTGGTGATCCTGCGCTGCGCGATCGAGAAGTAGATCTCGATCTGGTTGAGCCAACTGCCATGGATCGGGAGGTGGACCGGCAGCAGGTTTGGGAAGGCCCCGGTCAGGCGTTCGACCGAAGGCTCGCCGCGATGCGAGCTACCGTTGTCGAGGACCCAGAAGACGGTCCGTGCGGACCGGTACGGCTCTTGGAGCATGACTTGGTCGACCAGGCGGCCGAAGGGCTCGATGCCGGTCTTGCGCTCCAGGCGACCGAACAGCTTGGCCCGATGGACATCCCAGGCCGCCAGGTAGGTCCAGGCGCCGCAGCGCTGGTACTCGTGCTCGACCCGCATCGGGCGGGCGGGAGCGGGCGGGGCAGTGGGATGACAGCGGCGGCGGGCCTGCATGGAGGTCTTCTCGTCGGCTGAGATCACGTACTCGTCGGGTAGCAGATTGCGGCCCTCGAACTGACGCGCATAGAGGTCGAGCACCCGGCCGGCCTTGGCCTCGAAGTCGGGATCGCGCGGGAAGATCCACGAACGGTGGGTCCAGGGTTTGATCGCGTCCTCGTTCAGCCAGCGCCAGATGGTGGCTCCGGAGATGCTGGCCACGAGTCCACGGCTGACCACCTCGGCCTGGATGTCGGGCACCTGGAGGCGGGAGAAGGGCAGGCCGAGCCGGCTCGGCAGCTCACAGGCGATGGCCTTGACGGCGACCACCACCTCTGGGGGGGAAAACCGGGGTCCGTCCGGTCCGAGAGCGCTCCTCCAGCCCGGCGAGGCGTTCTTCGAAGAAGCGTTTGCGCCACTTGGACACGATCTGGAAGGGCAGATCGAGGCGGCTGGCGATGGCCTTGTTCTCAAGGCCGGCCGCGGCCATAAGCACGATCTTGGCTCTGACGACTTCCCGATACGGCGACGTATACCGCCTGCTCCTTGCCTCCAGTTCCCTCCGCTCGGCGGGCGAGAGTTCGATGACGAATGGAGATCTTCTCGGCACCTGTTCCTCCCTTTGGTGGATAAGGAACAAGGTAACTTATTTCATCATCGTATTTATGACGGGAAGCACTTAGTGGGAGTCGTCGTCATGCGCCGCCGGGCGCAGCCCTGGTCGGGCTGCCTCGCATTGGTGCTGACCTGGGCTCTGCTGGCAGCGCCTAAGGTCTCACTCTGGGACCTGACCCCGCTGCTCCTGGCCTCGTTCTACTGCTGGACGCACGTTCGCCGTAGACCCCTGCCGCTGCTGGCGCTCATCGCCGGGTGGGCGCTCTTGGCGGCTCAGGCGCGGGTGTACCTGACGCCCTACCCGCCTTCCCTGACATCCGCGAAGACCGGGTTATTCTCGTCGCTGGGGGTGCTTGGCACCCTCCTCCTGGGTCTCCTGACGGCGGGTGTGCTCTGGTTCTGGGAAGATCACGACCTGAGCTTTCGCGGTCCCGGACCACGTGCCGTCGCTCCGGCCGTGCAGCCCGGAGCCGCCCCCTCTAAACCGTTCCCGACTTCGACAGGCGCGCCAGAGCATCGGATTGGTCTGCGAGACGGACGAGGAGGGCTTTGGTGGCGGACAAGTGGAACAGGATGAAGAGTCATCGACTGGGCGCGGCCGCGACCGGAGCCCGGCCTGGCGGGCCGACTGCCCTGCTGGCGGTGGCTGGCCCCCCCACGGTACGGTGAACAGACGGGATCGCAGCGGGCGCTAGCTGTGCGCCAACAGTCGGCCCGCCGCCGGCGCCGCGCCACCTCGAGTCATCATGTGTGAGAGCCCGAGGGGCGTCGTCGGCCTTTGCTCGCTCGCGGACCTGGTGCTTCAGCGTCCCGATCAGGAGCTCGCGCGCGAGCAATTGGTCCAGCACGTGGATGGGCGAACGGTGATTCTCCAGGCGGGCCTGGAGCGGACTGGGATTATCCGTCCGCTGCCAGATGACGGCACCCGGGAATTGGTACGCCTCGACCTTCTGCGAGCGGATCCCGAGCAACTTCGGTGGCAGGACCGGCATGGGTGGAATGGCGCGACACAGGCTCAGGTGGTTCGCGGGAGAGCAACTGCCAGAGCGAGTGCCCGCCAACAGAACTCGCGCAGGGCTCGACCGAAGACCACTCGGATCGACTCGTAGGCGCAAACGTGAGCGCGCGACTCACGTGGCGCGTTCGTGCGGCGTGAGTGCGCAGAGGATGGTCAGCTCGGCCGGCCGAATCTCATGCCCGGATCGCTGCCTGCCTGACGAGGCCGTCATACGTCGGCGCGACCAACACGTCTCGCTCGGCCATGGTGCCACGCCGGACCCTCTAGTCACATCCGTGCTATGCCGTGCATGCCTTTGCCTGGAAGACGCGTTGTTCGATCGGTGCGTCGACGGCTGGCGACCGACCGGCCTTGCCCGCGCGGACTCAGCTGCCGGCAGAATTCGGGTCTCTCAGGAGTGTGCTGGGGATGACGGACCAACCGATCGAGAGAGTTCACCCGGGCCGATCGACGGTGGGTTGGAAGTCCGTCTCAACGTCCAAGCACCTGGTACGGAAGGACGAGCGTGTCAGCCTGGAGGCCGAGTCCTATGATCGGAGGCCGACCGCGGGAGCTTTCACTGGCCTCGCCGAGCAGCCGTCGGCGGATCACCGAGGAGTACCGTGCGCCGCCCGAACATGATGCATGACCTTGGCTAAGGACCCTGACATCGGCGTGCTGGTGGCCGGTGGCGGACCGGCCGGGATCACCGCCGCGTTGCAGGCCTCCGAGCTGGGCGCGCGTGTCACGCTGATCGAGGCAGATCTGGTGGGGGGTACGAGCCTGAATCGAGGGCCCGCACCTGTGCGGACGCTGGCTCGCGCCGCCCGCCTCGCGCGCGACTGGTCCTCGTGGTCTTCCTTCGGTTTGCGAGGTCCAGCCCCGGAGCCCGATTTTCCCGCGGTACTGGCGAGCAGTGAGCGAGTAGCCCGCTACGCCCACGACAAGAAGGACGTGGCCGGGCACCTGCGTCTGCGCGGCGTCGACCTGGTGGAGGGTGTGGGACGGGCCCGTTTCACGGGTCCGCACGCGATGAGCACTCCCGACGGGCGCCGCTGGTCCGCCGACCGGATCATCCTCGCCGTCGGCGGGCATGCTGTCCGCCCGCCGATCCCTGGCGCCGAGCTCGGGCTGACATACGAAGACATTCCATCTCTCGATGCCTTGCCCAGCCATATCACGGTCGTCGGAGGCGCGGACACCGGTTGTCAGATGGCATCCATTTTCGACGACTTTGGGGCTGCCGTCACGTTGGTGGAGGGTGGACCCGTCCTGTTGCCGGCTGCAGATCTCAGCGTCTCGACCGAGCTGCGCCGCGCCTTCCTCGCTCGAGGTATGAGCGTGCTCACGGAGACGCGCGTTGAGTCGCTCCGACCGGCCGAGGATGGGATCGCAGTTCACTATCGCGGTCCAGCTGGGCCGGGACAAACGGTCGGATCCGCGGTCTTTTTCGCAGTGGGTTGGCCCGGCAATCTCCGCCAGCTCGACCTCGAGATAGCCGGCGTCGAGGCTGGCTCGGGTGTGATCCCCGTAGATGAGTACCTGCGGACCAACGTGGAACACATCTTTGCGGTGGGAGACGTGAACGGGCAGTCGATGCTCGTGCAGACGGCCCGGATGGAAGGTCGCATCGCGGCCAGAAACGCGGTGCTCGGGCCGGCCAGGCAAGCTACATACGACGTGGTGCCGAGCGGCAGCTTCACTGACCCCGAGTACGGGCGCGTCGGCATTACTGAAGCCCAGGCGGCTCGGCATCACGACGTCGTCACCGGCGTCGCTCGGTACGACGATCTGGTCCGGCCCGTCGCGGACGGCCGGCCTGACGGTTTTTGCAAGCTGGTCGCTGACCGCCACACCCGGGTCATACTCGGGGCTCACGTGCTCGGGGAATACTCGGCGGAGACCGTCCAGACGGTTGCGGTCGCGATGGCGGCGGGGATGACCGTCGAGCGCGTCGCCGAGCTTCAACTCGCCTACCCGACCTTTACCGAAGGAGTCAGCGTGGCCGCACAGAAGATCTGCAGGACCCTTGGAGTAGGGGAGTTCCCCCAGGTTTGGAGTTACCTCGGGTCGGACGCATGAGCGCCGGGACGTGGTCATCGTTTGCCGGCTCCGATCTTCCTGCCGTTGAGTATCGGGAGGTGTCGGCATGAGGGCGGTGGCGGTGTTCCCGGAAGCGCGCCAGGTCAAGGTCATCGAGGTTGAGGCCCCGCGGCTTGCCAGGCCTGACCAGGTCATGCTGCGGATGCTCGACGTCGGTCTTTGCGGAACCGACAAGGAGATCTGCACCTTCGAGTACGGAACCCCGCCATCTGGGGACGACTTCCTGGTGATCGGCCACGAGGCACTGGCGCAGATAGTGCAGGTGGGGGCGGCTGTCCACCGTTTCCGCCCCGGCGATCTCGTCGTCCCATCCGTGCGCCGCCCTTGCCCACATCCAAGCTGTCTGGCCTGCCGGTCGGGACGCCAGGACTACTGTTACACCGGCGACTTCCGCGAACGCGGCATCAAGGAGCAGCACGGGTACCTGACCGAGTACGTAGTCGACGACGAGCAGTACATGAACTTGGTGCCGCCCGACCTGCGTGAGATCGCGGTGCTGGCGGAGCCGCTGACGATTGCCGAGAAGGCCCTTGGGCAGATCGCCTGGATGATGCAAGAGCGTCCGCCCTGGCTCGCTCCCGATCAACCCGAGAAAGAGTGGGGTAGGGGCCTGTCGGCGCTCGTGCTTGGAATCGGTCCGGTCGGTCTGCTGGGCGCGATGGCATTGGTGTCGGCTGGGTTCACGACTTACGTCTGCTCCCGCGAAACACCTCCGCACCCGAGGATCGATCTGGTCAGCGCGATCGGCGCCAAGTACCTCTCCTCCACGGCCGTGACCTTTACCGACCTGGCGGCACAGATCGGGAACATCGATTTGATCTACGAGGCGGCCGGCCACTCACACTTCGCTCTCGAAGCACTGAGGGTGCTGGGAACGAATGGCATCTTCGTGATCACGGGCGTTCCCGGCATGCAGGCTTTCGTCCAATCAGACCCCGCCCGGCTGATGCGGGACTTGGTATTGAAGAACCAGGTACTGCTGGGCACCGTCAACGCCGGGTCTGCCGCGTTCGCTGCGGCGCTGCGGGACCTCGACCGGTTCCGGCTCCGCTGGCCCGCGGCTGTGCAGACGCTGATTGCTGGGCGTCACTCCCCGGACGCAGCGCCCGACCTGATCCTCGGAAGGCCGAGCGGCATCAAAACCGTGATCTCATTCGGTGACTCTTCGGTAACGGCGCAGACTAGGCAACGGGTCTGACTACACCGCTTGCGCTGGCCACGAGCTTCAAACTCCATGATGCGCAGCCCCCACCTCGCGCAGTGGCTCTTCGGTGGCCTCAGGCTGGTCGGAAGCGGGGTCACCCCGGGGGCTTGGCTGAAGTCGCCGCGCACCGGCTCCGGCACCGAGGTCTCACCGGGACCGAGCCGGCTGGGTCGCTGGCCTTCAGGGACTCGCGACGTGCCGCTGCCGCGGATTAGACGACATGACCAGCCGCACGGAGCGGCCGAAGGAGGGCAGGTCACCTAGCTGAACGGGTACCCGGTCCTGGGCCTCGGCGCGACTCCGGCAGCCCCGACAGAACGCCGTCTCGGCGGCCCCCGTCTCGACGACCGCGCCGAGCTCGGCCGGCTTCTCATACACGCCGAGCACGAGGAACCCGTCGAGCCCAAGCAGCCCTTCGGCGAGTCGGATATCGTCAAGCATCGTCGGGGGTTGCGGTCATTAGGTGCAGCACACCCCTGATGATGGCGGGCCCCCGACCTTTCGCCGTTCTAAATCCGCCCTACGCGGCTACTCCCCACTTCGCTATGAAGCGCCCTTAATGTGCGACAGTTGATATCACGCCGGCTCCGGCCAGGCCGTCGAGCATGAGCTGCACCGCGATTGCGGCGATGAGGAAACCGAAGACCTTCTCGGTAACCAGCATGCGGTTCTCGTCAAGCTTGGCGCTGACCTTGTTCGCAAAACGAAACACTGCTATGTCGATCAGCAGAACAAAGGCGAGGATGCCGATAGAGAGGGCTAGAACGAGAATTGATTCCGCCTCAGCGGAGATGGTCACGAGGGCGACGATCCCGACCGGATTCAGCAAATCCGGCACGGCCAGCGGAAACACCGCGAGCTGCATTGGGTCTTTATCCTCGATGTGATGACCGCCACCAGGCTGCGCGAGCACCATCCACACGGCGAGCACGAGCAAGATCACGCCGCCCGCGATGGACAACGACGGCACGGTGAAGTGCAGCAAGACCCGCAACAACTCGCCGAATAGGATCAACGCTAGCGCCACCGTGGCGGCGGTGACGAGCATTTTGCGCTGCACGCGCCCCTTGGTCGGTCCGTCGAGAGACGCAGTGATCTCGACAAATGGGACGAGGGCGAGTTTGGGACCGATGCCGATCAGCAGCAGGAGGAACGTGTCAATCGCGCCGGCGGTCGTGACCGATGCCTGATCCATGTCCCAAGTGTGCATGAGGTCGGGCGGTGGTTCATTCTGCTGATGGGTCTGCCGTAGCCCTGGCCGTCGGGCAAGCTTTGGAGCCCCCGCCCGTCGTCCTGGATCGTCAGTACGGCGTCGTCCCCCTCGCGTTCGAGCCTGATCTCGGCCGAGCGGGCGTAGCTGTGGCGGCGGACGTTCTCCACGGCTCCTTCGACGATTCGCAGCAGCTGATGGGCTGTCCGCCCCAGCACCCGCCTCGGCCAGCCGTCGCCGGGCACCAGTGTGGTCCGAATTCCGGACTGGCGCTTGAATCGGTCCAGCACCTGGAAGATCATGTCGGCGAACCGGTGACGTGCGTGGGTTCGTCGCGCAGGCCGCTGAGGGGCCGGCGCAAGCTCTTCAGCACCTCGCGGGTTGAACCCTGGAGGAGCTCGATCTCCTCGCGCGTGGCGGAACCGACTCCGTTGCGCTTCGGGTGTTCCATTTCGAGCAGCATCCCTGAGAGGGTGGCCCCACCGTGTCGTGCAGCTCGCGCGCCAGCCAGCGCCGCGTCTCCGGGTCGCCGGGGATTTGTGAGGGACATAGATTCCAATGAATGACTTCGGGATCGAAGGACCTTTTCCCCTGCGGAATTCAGGGTCCGCGGTCGCTCGCCCGCCGTCCCACAACCGTTTTATGCCGTACATGCCTTCATATGGAAGACGGCAGCGGTTCAGGCATCACCTCCGGTGAACGGGTCCTGCGGTGGATCCGGCCTGGCGCTGTTGCCGGCTGGACATTCCGCTCGTCGGTTTGCCGCGCATGCGCTCCGCTCGGGCTGGTACCTCGCGCATCCAGACGTGCAGGACCACGCGAGCTGAGCGACGTGCGTGGTATGGATCCTGAATGACAGCACCGGTGACAGCAGCGCGGGCGCGGTTCAACGCAGGTCACCGCGCGTCAAAGCAGGTGAGAGCAGTTCGGCAGAGCCCGGTGAAGGGGGAATACGTTCGTCTGTAAAACCGCCGCGAAAGCTATGCAGGTTCGACTCCTGCCCGGCCCACCACCCCCGATTTGAACTCAAATCGTGGAGTGAGGCGACGTTAGGGTGAGCAAGCTCCTACCCGACTACGCCTACCGCACCACAGGCCGAGGATTGCGCGGGCTTTTTGAGTGTCCGACGGTCAAGGCCTGCTTCGCCGGGGTGGGCGACGTAGCAGTTGTGGGCGCCTTTGATCACGACGGGCTCACGCCGATCCGACCTCCGGTCCGTGGGACGTGGTTGGCTCCATACATCGAGTTCATGCGTATACACGGCGACGCTGGTTTGGCACGCAGCAGCGTGCCGGATCGTCCGGTAGTGGCCCGGATAGGGGAGCCGTTAGGGGTGACCTTGCCGTCGCGTAGAGCGAACGGGTTACGAAAGCCGTTACTGCGCCGTGGTGAGCAAGCAAGAGGCCCGGTGGGCGGCAGCCAGGAGAACGTCGGGCGGGATGGGGGCGCCGTGGGCGGCGAGGAGGACGGCGGACGGGGTGTCGAACGCCATCGCCACAAGTAGTCGCTCGGCTGTCGAGGCATCGTGGGGAAGCAGTGCGTCGACGACCTCCTGGAACGCCATGGGTAGGTTCACCCGGTCGTCCTTCAGGAGCCGCTGGAGGACCGGCCCATTAGCCTCGGCAAAGCGGAGGCCGTCGAGGTCGTCGCCCGTCGTCTGCTCGACCCAGCGCAGCGCAGCGCGTCTGACCAGGTCAGGCGCCGGCGGCTGAGCCCGAATCCAGCCCAGCAGCTCGTCGAGGTCTCGCCGGCGAGCGGCGAGCACCTCCAACACGATCGCGTCTTTGTTCCGGAAGTGGTAGTAGAGCGCGGAAGGTGTTATCCCGAGCGTCCCGGCGAGGTCGCGCATGGAGGTGCCCTCGAAGCCGCGTTCGGTGAACAAAACCGTTGCGGAGCGCAAGATTTCGTCACGCGTGCTAGGCCCGCTCCTCCGCCCTGGTGACCGCGCCACGACGGCCATGCTAGTTGACGATCGTTCGTTCAGAACCTACGATTGACTTATGGAACGATCGTTAAGCAAACAAGGACGGATCGCCATCGTCGGAGCAGGTCCTGGCGGGCTGCTCTGCCAGCGCGTGTTGGAGCAACACGGGGTGGCCGCCACCGTCTACGACGCCGACGCTTCGGTCGACGCCCGGGACGCCGGCGGCACCCTCGACCTGCACGCGGATATGGGCCAGATTGCGATCGAAGATGCGGGGCTCACCGACGCCTTCTTTCGCTTGGCACGACCCGAGGGTCAGGCCAAGTCTCGCCGCGACCACCGCGGCACCCTCATCGGATCTTTCGTGCCAGAGGCTTTGGATGTCGCCGCGCCCGAGATCGACCGCGGCCTGCTGCGGCGGATGATCTACGAAGGTGTCGATGCCGCCAACGTCAAGTGGGGCCACCGGCTGGTCGCCGCCACCCCGACCGGTGAGGGCGTCCACCGGCTTCGGTTCGCGAACGGCGAGGAGACGGAGGTGGACCTGGTCATCGGTGCCGACGGCACCTGGTCCCGGGTCCGCCCGCTGGTCAGCGACGCCGTTCTCCGTTACACCGGCATCACCTTCGTCAACTGCCGCTTCGACGAGGTCGATACGCGCCACCCAGAGGTGGCGGCACTGGTGGGCGACGGCCACCTGTTCTCGGGTGACGGCGCCGGCCACGCGATCATCGTGCAGCGCAACAGCTACCGGGTGGTCCGGGGCTACCTCGGCCTCCGCACCGAGGCCGACTGGTGGCGCCAGCACGGCTTCGAGGGTGCCGACCCGCCCCGCGTGCGCGACTACCTGCTGCACGAGTTCCAAGCCTGGGCGCCTGAGATGAAGCGCTTCCTGACCGAGGCTGATGGCCCTTATATCGACCGACCGATCTGGGTCCTCCCGGCGCCCCTGCGCTGGTCCCATACCCCGGGCGTGACGCTGCTCGGCGACGCCGCCCACGTGATGGCACCCTTTGGCGGCTTCGGCGTCAATCTGGCTCTTCTCGACGGCGCCGAGCTGGCTCGTGCCATCGCCGAGCAGCGAACCACCGAAGCAGCGGTCGAGGGCTACGAGCAGGTGATGCTACGGCGTGCCGGGGGTCTCGCTCCGGCCTGCAACGAGGCTCTGGCCGAGTTCTTCGATGCCCGCTTCCATCAGAACCAAGGACCCGACCATGCAGTTGAGCACCGCGAATACGAAGCGCGTGCAGAGGCCTACCGGCAGGCGCGAGGAGACTGACTGACCGGCCGTCCGCAAACCGATCCCCACGTGGCACCTGGGGCCCCGTGATCGGATAGCGGCCGGCGCGATACTGCGGTTGATGTCCGGCGATGGAGCAGATTCTCAGGAGGCCAAGGTCCGGCAGGACAAGTGGGCGGCGTGGTTCGCGGAACGGCATCATGGAGGCGATGCGGGGCAGCTTCGTCGACAGCTCGAGTACCTGGCACCTGTTCGTGACCAAGTCGTTGCGAACGCCGCTCTCGCTTCAGGCCAGCGGGTGTTGGACGTCGGCTGTGGAGACGGGCTCATCGCTTTTGCCGCCGCGGATGCAGTAGGTCCCTCCGGTCGGGTGATCTTCAGCGACATCTCAGATGACCTTCTGAATCGTTGCCGAGCCCTGGCAAAGGATGCGGGCATCTCGGAGCGTTGCCGATTCGTCAAGGCTCCGGCCCGGCACCTGTCTGTGGTCGCGGACGCGAGCGTCGCGCGGTGACCTTGCGCTCCGTGCTCATCTACGAGAGCGAGAAGTCGGCTGCTCTTGCGGAGTTCCATCGAGTGCTGCATCCGGGAGGACGCCTCTCCCTCTTTGAGCCCATCAACCGCTTCGCGTTCCCGGGGCCTCCCGAGCGATTCCTCGGCTACGACATTGGCTCGGTGACGGAGCAAATGGCGAAGGTGAAGGCGGTCTTCGAGGCGATTCAGCCGCCGGGACTGGATCCAATGCTCGACTTCGATGAACGCGACCTACTGCGCTTGACCGAACAGGCGGGCTTCGAGGAGGTGTATATGGATCTCTGGGTTGAGATCAAGCACGCAGAGCCACGCCCGTGGCCGCCGTTCGTCAACAGCTCTGGCAACCCTCGCATCCCCACTCTCGCCGAGGTGCTGCGGGAGGCGCTGACACCTGCCGAATCTAATCGGGTCAATGCTCAGCTGCGGCCCCTTGTCGAGCAAGGCCGCCGCCAGTGGAGGATGGCAACTGCGTACCTTTGGGCTGTCCGGTGAGGGATGGCTTAGCGCACTGGCCGGCCTGCTCCGCCCGGGCAATCCATGGTGCGACGATGCGCCAATGGGTTACACCGAGGGCGAAATTATCGGTCTGCTCAACTATGCCGCCCAACGGCTGTTCGGCAGGATGAACGGACTTACTGACGATGAGTGGGCATGGCAACCGATCGCAGAAGACGAGAGGATCACCGTCCGCTGGAGGCTGGACCACATCGCGCATGCTGTAGGAGGCGAGCGCAACTGGATCTGGATGGGCGCGGATGCTGCCGAAGCACCGAACCGGAGCCCAGCCGGCTCGGCCCAGGTCGCCGTCGCGACCGTTCGAAAAGCGATCGACCTCTTCGTCGCGTTAACTGAAGGTGTGGACCTCAGCGCGTCTATCGGTCCCATCGGCGGCCGCTACGCAACGGAGCCGCGCCGGTCGCTCGTTCTCCACACGACGGACGAGCTGATCCACCACGCGGCAGAGGTCGCGCTTCTCCGCGATCTTTACGCGGGACACGGAAGAAGAGGATGATGCGCGCGCGTTACGACGGCATCGCCGACTGGTATGACGGCCAGTCGGACAGCGGCTACGGGGCCAGTGTGGCTGCGCTGCTGGGCCGGGGGACCGGGCCGTGCCTGGATCTCGGGTGCGGGACCGGCCGCCGGCCCGAGGGTGCATAGAGGGCGGACGCACGGTAATGCCCCACTCTGCGGCTGGATTCCCGGACTTGGCCGGTGAGTATCGTGAGGGCATGGTGCTGACCGCGGCATACCGGGAGTATTTGTCAGCGATCGCTACTTCGGCGGGGGCGCTGACGGGTTTGCTGTTCGTTGCCGTATCGGCGGCGCCGCGGCGTGGCTCGGATGCCCCGGCCGTCATCCAGCAGGTCCGGGCGGCTGCCGCCCTGGTGGCTTTCTTTAACGCGCTCGCGGTCTCGATCTTCGGGCTAGTGCCAGGGGGGAGCGTCAGGTATCCAGCTGTCGTGCTGGGCATCGGCGGACTCTTGTTTACCGCCGCTGGGACGCGATCAGTCTTGTCCAGCCGGTCAACGATCGGTCAGCGGATCGGACAGCTCTGGCTGGTCGTCTTGCTGCTGCTGATATTCGGCACCGAACTTGCTGCTGGCATTGTTCTGCTGGCTGATGCTCGCCTTAGTGCTTCAGCCAGAAAGTTCGATCACGTATTCAAGCCGCGAGTGGGACGGATAGCCGGTTCAGGAGAGCATCAAGGTCAGCGCGGGTGAACTTCCATTCGAAAGGAGCCGCCATCTCCTGGTAGCCGGCTTCGAAGGCGAGGATGTTGGCTGCGAGGTCGGCGAGCGAGAGGGCGTCGGCAGGCGTGAGTACCTTGCGCTGAAGGATGGAGAAGTAGATCTCGATCTGGTTGAGCCAGCTGGCATGGACGGGCAGGTGCACCATGACGGCGTTCGGGTGCGCCACCTGGAGCCGGTCCGCGGCGGCCTGGCCGCGATGCGAGCTGCCATTGTCGACCACCCAGAAGACGCGATCGGCGGAACGGTAGGGTTCGACGGCCATGACCTGATCGACCAAGCGTCCGAACGGCTCGATACCGGTCGTCGATTCCAGCCTCCCGAACAGCTTGGCCCGGTGGACATCCCAGGCGGCCAGGTAGGCCCAGGCGCCGCCGCGGGTGTATTCGTGCTCCACACGCAGGGGCCGGCGCGGCCCGGCGGAGGCGGTTGGATGGCAGCGCAGGCGGGCTTGGAGGGAGGTCTTCTCGTCGGAGCTGATCACGTACTCGCCGGGGCCGAGTCGTTCGCCTTCGAACTTGCGGGCGTAGAGATCGAGGACCCGACCGGCCTTGGTGCTGAAGTCGGGGTCGCGGGGGAAGATCCAGCTCCGATGGCGCCAGGGCCGGATGGCGTCCTCCGACAGCCATTGCCAGATGGTGGAACCGGAGATGCTGGCCACGAGGCCGCGGTTGATGACCTCGGCCTGGATGTCGGGAACCTGGAGGCGGGAGAGTGGCAGCCCGAGTTGCGCGGGCAGCTCGCACGCGATCGCCTTGACCGCGATGACCAACTCAGGGGGGAAAAAGCCGGCTCCGGCCGGACCGGTCGCGCTCCTCCAGGCCCTCCAAGCGCTGCTCGAAGAACCGTTTGCGCCATTTGCTGACGATCTCGCGGCGGGTGTTGAGGCGCTCGGCGATCTGGTCGTTGCGCAGGCCGCGGGCAGCGAGAAGCACCAAGTTGGCGCGGAACACATCGCGATACGGCAACGTATATTTTCGAGCTCGTGCTTCCAGGATGCGACGTTCATCACCACTCAAGGTGATCTCGTAGGGGCTCGACCGAGGCATACGCGAACCCTACTCGGATCGAGACCAATACGTGCGGCTAATTTACGTGATAGTAATTGCTGCGGCGAGTACTTAGCGCCCCGGTTCTGCTGATCAATTACGCCTTGGCCGCCTCACTGCTCGTCGGGGTCGCGCGGGCGTAGGAACTCGTCGGTGCCAGGGACACGGGCGTCGTCGCCTCACTCGTAATCCTCAGCCGTCGCGCGCCCAGCCCTGCGCGCGCAGCCGGCATCCGTGCTGTTGACGCGGCCGGCACCACTGAAGATGGCGACGCGGCCCGACACGAACAGGCGATCACGGATCAGGCGGACGTCCGGGGTGAGTTCCAGCGACCTGTTTGGGGTCAGCCGGAGCCCTGCTCTCCGGTCAGACAAATCCCCGCGAGGAGTGTCCGTCCTCTCAGCCCGGCAGGCAACCCGCGCTGCGTGCCACCCCGCGCGATGTCATCGCGGCGAGAGTCAGCTCGCGCCACTCATTCAATCGGGGCCTGCCGTCGCAGGCTGGCGCGGGCACGAGGTCGTTGCCTTCGCGCGGGCGGTGAACGGTCGGATGTTTCGCGACTACATCGAGGATGTCGTCGTGCGTCAGGACCATCGCCGCCATGGAATCGGCTGCCGCCTGGTCCGCGCGCTGCATGAGGAGTTGGGCGGCGGGATCATCGTTACGGCCTTCTTCTGCAGCCAGCTGCGATCCTTCTATGGTCGATCGGGATAAACGGCAACACGCCAGGCCGTAGCTCATCGACGGGCGGACACGTGGCAAGGTGACGGATAGGTTCGCGCTGGCCGTCTCAGCTGGGGATCCGCGCGGTGGCCGCACTCGAAGAGCAGCGACTCGCGCCGACCGTCACCACGCCGAGAAACGTGTCGTCTGACCCGTTCCGGTCACGAAGGACTTCTGCTCACCTCCCGCCCACTCGGCAGGTACGCCGCCCCGAGCTACCGCTCCGCACC
>CAVTSA010000001.1:0-31379 GCA_963737225.1 Candidatus Dormiibacterota bacterium | reverse complement strand
AAATGGCGGAGAGGGTGGGATTCGAACCCACGATCGAGTTGCCCCGATACGGCATTTCCAGTGCCGCGCCCTCGACCGGACTAGGCGACCTCTCCGCGGCGACCCGGTAGTCTACCCGTCCACTCAGGCCTCGATCTCGGTCCCGTCCTGCCCCCACCGCGTGTGGAAGGAGCCCGGCTTGTCCAGGCGGCGGTAGGTGTGAGCGCCGAAGTAGTCGCGAAGCCCCTGGATCAGGTTGGCCGGGCCGCGCTCCCGACGGTAGCCGTCGTAGTACGCCGAGCGCCGAGCTGAAGGCGGGCACCGGGACGCCGACGTCGATCGCGGTCCGCACCACGCGACGCCACGCCTCCTGGCCGTGCTCCACCGCCTCGCACGAAGTAGGGGGCGACCAAGCAGACTCGACAGATCGGGATGCTCGTCGTAGGCCTCCTTGATGCGGCCCGAGGAACTGCGCGCGGATGATGCATCCGCCCTTCCAGATGCGCGCGAGCTCGCCGAGGTTGATGCCCCAGTTGCGGATCGCGCTCGACGACGCGCGAATCAGGTTCATGCCCTGCGCGTAGCTACACGCCTTCGCCGCGTAGAGCGCCGCGCGGATGTCCGCGACGAGCTGCTTCTTGTCGACGCTGCCTTTGGGCCCCTTCGGACCGGAGAGGACCTTCGCCGCCGCCAGGCGGGCCCGGTTCGGTCCCCGACGAGATGAGCCGCGCCTCGACCGACGAGGCGATCGTCGGGACCGGCGATCCGATCTCGGCCCGCCTGCACGGTCCACTTCCCCGTGCCCTTCCGCCGCGGCCGCGTCGACGATCGATGTCGACCAGGTCCTTGCCGGTCTCCGGGTCTTTCTTCGCGGAAGATGTTCGCCGTGATCTCGATGAGAAACGACTGGAGCTCGCCCCGGTTCCACCCCTCGGAGAACGTCTGCTCGGCGAGCTCCGCGTTCGACAGACCGCCGAGGGTCTTCAGGCAGTCGTAGGCCTCGGCGATGAGCTGCATGTCGCCGTACTCGATGCCGTTGTGGACCATCTTCACGTAGTGGCCGGCGCCGCCGGGCCCGCAGTACGTGACGCAGGGCCCCCCGTCGACCTGCGCGGCGACCTTGGTGAGGATCGGCGCCATGTCGTCGTACCCCGTGCCGCTCTCCCCCCCCGCCGGGCATCATCGACCAGGCCCGGACGCGCGCCCTCCTCGCCGCCCGAGACGCCGGTGCCCATGTAGCGGAAGCCCGTCGCCTCGACCTCACGGGTGCGCCGGCGGGTGTCCTGGAAGTACGAGTTCCCTCCGTCGATCAGCATGTCGCCGGACTCCAGGTGCGGAAGCACCTCCTGGATGGCGTCGTCCACCGGCTCGCCGGCTTTCACCATCAGGAGGACCGAGCGCGGACGCTCGATCGACCGCACGAACCCGGCGACGTCGTGCGAGGGGAGGAAGGTGCCCTCGGAGCCGTAGAGATCGACCATGCGATCGGTGCGGGCCGCGGTGCGGTTGTAGAGCGCGACCGGCATTCCCTGATGGGCGATGTTGCGGGCGAGGTTCTGCCCCATAACCGCGAGACCGAAGACTCCGAACCGGGCTGTTGCCATGCGGTCGAGTCTAGGGTCGCTCACAGTATCGAGCGCGCGAAGGCCCTGATGTCGGCGGCCACCAGATCCGGCTCCTCGACGGCTGCGAAGTGACCACCCCGTGGCATCCGCGTGTAGCGGGTCACGTTGTAGCTTCGCTCTGCCCAGCTCCGGGGCGGCCGGACCAGGTCGGCGGGGAACACGGCCACCGCCGTCGGAACCGTCACCTCCACCGGCCCTGGAGGGAACGCCCTGTGCTCCCAGTAGGGTCGGAACGAGCCGGCGATCGCGCCCGCGAACCAGTACAGGCTGACCTGTGTCAGGACCCGATCATCGGAGAGGCCCCGTGGTTGGGCTCGCGGGTCGGTCCAGGCGTGATACTTCTCCAGGACCCAGGCGAGCAGCCCCGCCGGCGAATCGTTCAGGGCATAGGCCGCGGTCAGCGGTCGAGTCCGCTGCAGGTGCTCGTACCCACCCTCGTCCGCGTCCCAGCGAGCGGACTCGGCGAGGTAAGCGCGTTCCTCATCGGTGAGATCGGTGAGAGCGTGCTGCAGGGCGGGGTCGGCGACGGCCAGCACGTGGATCCCGAGCACCGCCTCCGGGTGGGCGGCGGCGAGCCGCGCCCACGCCGCGCTAGGTCACCTCCGTGCGCCAGATATCTCGGAAAAAGGAGAGCTGGGCCATCAACCGGTGCCAGAGCTCGTGCGTTGGGACGGCCGGCATCTCGGCGCGTTGCGGTGAGAACGGGTACCCGGCGGGCCGGACCATCACCGTGAACGCGGGTTCTCCGGCGGCGCCGTGCTCGGCGGGTCCGGCGAGCCGCCGCGCCAGCTCGACGTGCTCGAGGAAGGAGCTGGGCCAGCCGTGGGTGAGCACGATCGGCGTCGCCCCTGGACGGTCCGCCTCGAAGCGCAGGTAGTGGACGGGGGCCCCGGCCACCACCTCGAACCTTGACGGCAGCGCGTTCACCGCCGCCTCCTGCGCGCGCCAGTCGAAGCCGTCGGCCCGATAGTCGGTAAGCCGCCGCAACTCGTCGGGGTCCGTTCCGGCGCCCCACCCCGTGAGCGGCCACCGGGCCGGCCACCGGATCCCCCCGAGCCGCCGCCGCAGGTCTTCGAGCTCGGCGTCGAAGACACGAAGCACGGGGGGTGTCGGTTCCATAGGCGCATCTTGAGCGACCCTCGGTGGTGCCGCATGCCAGCCGCCCCGGCGAGATTCCCGGACGCCGATCCGTCGTGCGCGCACTACTATCACGATATGCCCCACCGACGGATACCAACACTCGGGCCTTGCCCCCCTGGTCATCGACCCTTCGCGCTGAGCTGAGCCGATTCGAACCCCGCCCAGGTAATCCCCAGTTCATGAACGGTAGGTCTCATGCGATGGAGAAGATGGTGCAGAACAGTCACGGAGACATCCAGCCCACGTTCGAACAACCGCTCCGCTCCTTGCTGTCCACGACGCTCTCGATGGAGCGGCAGCTGGTGGATTTCCTGCCCGAGCTCATCTCGGACGCGATCGATCCGATCCTGCGAAAGGAGCTGGCGGGGCACCTCGAGGAAACCCGTGAGCACGCCAAGGACCTGGAGGCGGTGTTCGGGACGTTCGGCCAGGAACCCAAAGCTTCAGCCGACCCCCTCGTCCATGGCCTGCTGGTGGGCCATCGCGCCTTGATGAACGAATCGGTCGGCGATCGACGGGTGCTGGCCGTCGTCGCAACCGCGGCTGCCGTAGAACACGCCGAGATCGCCAGATACGAGGTGCTGCGGACGCTTGCCGAGTCGAGCGGCAACCCCGGGGCGGTGACGATGATCGTGCGGATCCTCGACCAGGAGAGGCAGGCACTCAAGCGGATCTGCGAATCGATGCACCGCCTGGTCAGCCGCGCCGGGCTCGAGCCGGTGCCGGCCTGACGAACGCCAGAGTGTCCACACTCTGGTGCTAAAACCCCGCCGGTAGCGTCGGAGTGCGGACACTCTGGCACGAACCCCGGGGGGCCATGTGGACTCTGGCACTAACCCCTAAGAGGCCCCGGACGTGCCGGCCTCGGGCACCCGAAAACGCCGGTACCGGGGCAGCGCCAGCGTCAGGCCACCCACCGCCAGGAGCGCGGTGACGCCGCCGATCGTGATCGCCCGCCGCACCCCGAACCGGCTCGCGACGGCGCCGCTCCGCACCTGTCCGATCGACGGCCCGAGTCCGTAGCTGAGGAGCGCGATCCCCGCCATCCGGCCTCGCACGTGGTCCGGGATGACGCGATTCCACAGGGCGTCGCGGAGCACGCCGCTCACCATGTCGCCGGCGCCCGCGACCACCAGCAGAAGCAGCGCGACCACGATGTCGGGCGCCAGGCCGAGCGCGGCGATGGCGGCGCTCCAGACGGCGGCGGCGATCGAGATCCCGAGACCGTAGCGCCGGACCCGATTCAGCCACCCGCTGGTCGCGGAGACCACCAGCCCCCCCACCGCCTCGGCCGAGAAGAGCAGGCCCGCCGCCCAGTTGGCGTGGAGCAGCCCGGCCATGAAGGGATAGAGGGGTACCGCGTACGCGAAGATCATCGCGGCCAGGTCGACCACGTAGGAGCCGAGCAGCTCCTGGTGCGTGGCCGCGTAGCGGAACCCCTCCAGCAGACCGTGCCACCCTCCGATCGGGACCTCCTCGGTCGGATCGCCCGCCCGCGGCCGGAGCACCGGCAGCCGCAGCAGGAGCCCGACCGAGATCGCGAAGGTGAGCGCGTCGAACCCGTACACCGCGGCGGGTCCGGGCCCGGTCGCGATCAGGCCGCCCAGCGCCGGTCCCACGATCTGGCTTGCGTTGCCGAACAGGCTGTCCAGGGCCGCCGCCGCCGCCAGCTGATCCCGGGCCACCAGGCGCGGGACGGCCGCGTCCAGCGAGGGCCGCTGCAAGGAGGAGACCGCCATCGTGAGCGCGGCGGCGACGAACAGCACCGCCACCTGGGGCCTCGGCAGCAGCGCGTTGGCGGTCAGCACCAGCGCGACCACCGACAGCCCCACCTCGCAGCCGACCGCCAGCCGGCGCCGGTCCCAGCGATCGGCCAGATGCCCGCCGATCAACCCGAACACCACCAGCGGAACGACCTCCGCCGCGCCCAGCAGGCCGACGACGAGCGGTGACTCGGTGAGCTCCTTGGCCTGGATCAGCAGCGCCGTCTCGGCGGCGAGGCTTCCCAGCTGCACCAGCCCGCGGCTCAGGAACAGCGCCCGAAAGGGGGCGCTCGCGCGCAGCGGACGCACGTCGACCGAGACCCGGGCCAGCGTGGCGCGCCAGCGCCCGGTCCGGCCCCCCTCAGGTGGTGAGACGGGTCACCTCGATGCGCGAGTCGAAGCGGGCCGAGCCGGCCGGTGAGTACGCCCGCACGGCGGCGTCGGTCACCGTCCGCCCGGGATCGGTGAGGTCGTTGATCCCCAGCCACCCGTCGCGCATCCATACGGTCCCGGGTGGCACCCGATCGGTGACGGACGCGATCGCCTGCATCTCGCCCCGCCCGTTGTGCAGCCGGATCGGGTCGCCGTCCGTGATCCCGCGCGCCGCCGCGTCGGCCGGCGCGATCCAGAGCCGGGGCTCGGGGTCCGCCCGGGCGAGCGTGGGGAGCGCGCGGCCGTGGTCGTAGAAGCCGTGGAAGTGGGTCAGCGACCTCCCCTGCGTGAACTGCAGGGGGTAGGCGTCCCGCACCGGAGGCGTGTAGCCGGGCAGCTCCGCGAAACCCAGGCGCGCAGCCTCGCTCGATCGCAGCTCCACCTTCCCGGAAGGGGTGTCGAAGTGGAGCGACTCGTACGCGAAATCCGGTGCCTCGGTGCGCGCGCTGGGCCCGTCGCGACGCAGGCCCGCGACCGTCTGGCGCCGCGTGAGGTCGCCGGCGAGCATCGCGTCCACCACTTGGTCGGCGCCGGCCCACGGGAAGTAGTCGGTCATCCCCAGGCGTATCGCCAGCTCGCGGAAGAGGTGCCACACCGGCATCGCCTCGCCACGGGGGGCGACCGCCCGGTCCATCAAGTGGATGTGCGTGGGCCCGAGCTTGAACCCCGTCTCCTCCAGCCACGAGGTCCCGGGCAGCACCACGTCGGCGTACTGGCGAGAGGTGTCGCTCATGAAGAGGTCGACGCAAACCACGGTGCGCGTCCGGCGCAGCGCCCGGTCCAGCCGCTCGCCCCCCGTGAACGAGGATCGCATGTTGGTCCCCGGGAGCAGCAGCACGTCGAGGTCGCCCGCCTCCAGATGCTCGAGGATGGTCGACATCTCGCCGGCGATGGCGCGCTCCGGCGGCAGCCGGGAAGGTGGCACGATCCCGGCCAGCGCGTTGGAGCCCGTGCCCGCGCCGTGGCGGGGGCCCATCCCCGCGCCCGGCCGGCCCAGGTTGCCGGTCACCGCCGGCAGGCAGGTGATCGCCCGCGCGGCCTCGAAGCCGGCGCTCGACTTGTGCATCGAGCTGCCGCCGAGCAGGATCACCGGCGCCCGCGAAGAAGCGTAGGTACGGGCCAGCTCCTCGATGGTGGCGGCGTCGAGCCCGGTCTCCGCCGCCGCCCAGCCGGGATTGAAGGGTTCCAGGTGCGTCACCAGCTCGTCGTAGCCGATCGTGTAGCGTCGCGCGAACGCCTCGTTCGCAAGTCCCTGGCGCGTGATCACGTGGAGCATGGCCAGCGCCAGCGCGGCGTCGGTCCCCGGGCGCAGGACGAGGCCCAGGTCGGCATGCTGGAACGCCTCCGTCCGGCGCACGTCGATCGCGATCACGCGGGCCCCGCGGCGGCGGGCGGCGACGATGCGGGGTGCGGTGGTCGGCTGGCTGGCCAGGTTGGCCCCCCAGAGCAGGATCAAGTCCGAGTTCCTGGCCAGGTCGTCGGCGGTGTTGACCGCCGTCACTCCGGTGAGCCAGGCCCCGAACCCACCCAACCCCCAACAGACGATCGCCGGGCCCCACCACTGGGCGCCCAGCTGGTGCGCGAACCGCCACACCAGCGGCCCCCCGAGGCCGTTGGTCATCGCGCCGTGCCCGGCCCAGACCGCGACGCGTTCGGGTGTGGTGTCCCGGATGGCGGTCGCGACGTGATCCACCGCCGCATCCCAGCTCGTCGGGCGCCAGCCGCCGACCCGGCCCTCCCGCAACAGGGGCCGCAGGATCCGCTCGGGGTTGTCCACGATCTCCTGCGCCGCCCGGCCCCGGATGCAGAGGAACCCCCGGCTCTCAGGGTTGTCGGGGTCGCCATGGACGCCCGCCACGCGGTCGCCATCGACGTCGACGCGCATCCCGCAAACGGTCGGCAGACAGTTCATGGGGCACATCGTCCGGACCGTGCGCACCATTCCGAGAAGCCTACCCGAGGGGAGGGTCGCCGCCCGCGGTGAAGGGCACCGTCCAGGAATGGTCGCCGGAGCCGATCTCGAACGGAGCGCGGCCCGGGAGGTGGACCGTCGCCTCGGTGTTTGGCGGCACCGTCGCCTCCACCATCAGCGTGCTGTCGCGCAGCACCCAGCTCACCGCCGCCACCCCGTAGGGGGTGCGGTGCCGAGCCGCGGCCCGTGTCAACCCGCCGCCGGGCCGGGGCTGGAAGGAGATCCGGCGGTACCCGGGCGCCGCCGGCCCCAGCCCGGCGACCGTGCGGTGGAGCCAGTCGGCGACCGCACCCAGGGCGTAGTGGTTGAAGGACGTCATCTCCCCCGGGTTGACGCTTCCGTCGGGCAGCATGCTGTCCCACCGCTCCCAGATCGTGGTCGCCCCCATCGTCACCGGGTAGAGCCAGGACGGGCATCCCCGCTCCAGGAGCAGGCGGTAGGCGACGTCCAGGTGGCCGGCCCGGGTCAGCGCGTCGCAGATGAGCGGCGTCCCCACGAAGCCGGTCGCGATCCGGTAGCCCGCCTCCTCGACCAGCTCGACGAGTCGCGCCCCCGCGTGCTGGCGTTGTGAGCGGTCCGGCAGGAGGTCGAAGCAGAGCGCGAGGACATAGCCGGTCGCCGCGTCGCTGACCACCCGGCCGGCCGGGCTCACGTACTCGCGGGCGAAGGCGTCCCGGGTCCGCTCGGCGAGGGCGCGGTAGCGGGCTACGGCTCCGGTGTCTCCGAGCACCTCGGCGACCTCGGCCACCAGCTGCGCAGAACGGGCCAGGTACGCGGTCGCGACCAGGTGCCTGTCGGTCCGGGCGGCGCCGGGCTTTTCCGGCGGGGCCGCAGGGTCGAGCCAGTCTCCGAACTGGAAGCCGCGATCCCAGAGGCCGGAGCTGCCGGTCTCCGCGGCGACTGCCTCGACCCAGGCCCGCATGCTCGCAAACTGCCGCTCCAGCAGGCCTCGATCCCCGAGGCGCTGGTAGATCACCCACGGCACGATGACGCTGGCGTCGCCCCAGGCCGCTGCGGGCAGGACGGTGCTGAGGGGGTTGGGGACGACGAACGGCACCACGCCGCGATGGTCCGCCTGCTCGGCCGCGAGGTCGGCCAGCCACGACTCCAGAAAGCCCCCCACGTCGGAGAGGAAGGCGGCCGTCGGAGCGAAGACCTGGATGTCCCCGGTCCACCCCAACCGCTCGTCGCGCTGCGGGCAGTCGGTCGGGATCTCCACCGTGTTGCCGCGCAGGCTCCAGACCACGTTCTCGTGCAGCCGCTCGACCAGCGGGTCCGAGCACTCGAACCATCCGGCGCGCTCGAGATCCGAGGCGCAGACGACCGCGACCACGTCGCCCGGGTCCAGCTCGCCGGGCCACCCCACGATCTCCGCGTACCGAAACCCGTGGAAGGTGAAGCGCGGCTCCCAGACCTCAGGTCCCCCACCCCGCAGGATGTAGCGGTCGGTGGCCTTTGCCGCACGCAGCGGCCGGATGGCCAGCTCGCCGTCCTCCAGCACCTCGGCATGACGCAGCGTGATCGTGGTCCCACGCTCGGCCGACACGGTGAGGCGCACCCTCCCGACCAGGTTTTGGCCGAAGTCCACCAGCGTGGCTCCGCTTGGCGACGCCGTCACCGCGACCGGACGCACCAGCTCCACCCGTCGCGCGGGCGGTGCGGTGGGGGCGACCAGCACCGCGGGGTCGAAGCCGGCGACCTCCACCGGGCTCCAGTCCGCGCCGTCGAAGGCCGGCCGATCCCATCCATCCCGCTCGCGGCGCGCGTCATAGGTCTCGCCGTCGTACAGGTCGGACGCGAGGACAGCCCCGAGGGCCCCGCGCCAGCCGGTGTCGGTGCCCACGCGCTCCACCTGCCCGTCGCGGTAGGTCACCTCGATCTGGAGAAGCAGCCCCAGCCGGTCCCCGTAGAAGTTGCGGACTCCGCCGGGGAGGTTGCCACGGAACCAGCCGTCGCCGAGCATCGCGCCCACCGCGTTGTCGCCCGGACGCACCAGGTCCGTCACGTCGTGGGTGGCGTAGCGCAGCCGGTGGTGATAGCTCGTCCAGCCCGGCTGAAGGACATCCGCCCCCACCGTGGTCCCGTTGAGGTGGATCTCGTACACCCCCCGCGCCGTGACGTACAGGCGGGCACGGGTGATCCCCTCGCGGAGTGTGAACGCACGCCGCAGCAGCGGGGCGGGAGGCGATGTCGACCGGTCCTCGTCCCAGGCGGGCGTGATCATCTCCGCCGACCAGTCACCCGGCGAGAGCAGGCCCGCCTCGACCGTCGATCCCTCGCTCCACCGGGAGGTCTCACCTTCCGTATCGCGCACCCGTACCCGCACCGTCGCCCGCTCCCTCGAGGCGAGCGGCGGAAACGGCCAGGGCCGGAGCACCGAGTCGCCGTCCTCGACCCAGACCGAGGCCACGGCAGGCCCCGCGTCGCGTTCTACCTCGACCTGGTACGCGGCCTGGCGCCACCCCTGGCGCTCGGTCTCCGTCGCCCAGCTCAGCCGCGGGCGCGGGGTCCCGATCCCCAACGGCTCGACCAGGTGCTCGAAGCGGAGTCGAGTGATCTTCACCGGGCGCTCGGACATCAGCTCAACCCTCCTCTAAACCCCGGTTCCACGCGAAAACGGCACTATGAGCAGCGGTAAAGCGCCGGTTCCACGCCAAAACGGGCGGTCAGTCGAACCCGAGCTCTCGCCGGGATTCGATCTTCGAGTCGTCGAGGTCCATCCCCAGGCCAGGCTCGATGGGTGGGGTGATGTAGCCCCGCACCGGCCGGACGGGATGGGCGAGGAACCACTGGTGGATCAGGTTCCACTTGATCAGGTACTCCATCAGCGGCACCAGCGGTGGCGGCTGCGAGAACGAGAGGTTCGCGTTGGCCGGCACCGAGTGGCCGTGCGGGATCAGCACCACCCCGTAGGAGGAGGCGAGGGCGGCGATCTTGAGCATCTCGGTGATCCCACCCGCCCAGTAGGTGTCGGGCTGGAAGACCTGCATCGCCCGTTCCGCCATCAGGTGATGCAGACCAAAGCGCGTGTACTCGTGCTCGCCCCCGGCGACCCGCGTCGGCCGCGGCATCTGCCGGGTGATCTCGGCGTAGGCGTCGACGCGGTCCGGCTGCACCGGCTCCTCCAGCCAGGCCAGGTCGAGCTCGCGAACCGCGTCCCCGAACCGCAGCGCGTAGTGGACGTCCCACGACATCCAGGCGTCGATCATGACGTCCACGTCGGGGCCCGCGGCCTGGCGCAGACCGCGCGCCAGCTCCAGGTTGCGTGCGAACCCCTCCCTGCCGTCGGCGGGCCCCCAGCGAGGGAACCACTTGGTGGCGGTATAGCCCTCGGCGACCAGCCGGCCCACCGTTTCGCGGACCCGCTCCGGATCCAGCGAGTAGCCCAGCGCCGAGGCGTAGGCGGGGATCCTGTCCCGTGTCGGGCCGCCCAGCAGCTGCCACACCGGGACGCCGAAGTGCCGGCCCTTGAGGTCCCAGAGGGCACAGTCGACTGCCGAGATCGTCATCATCTCGATGCCCTTGCGGCCATGCACGGTGGCCCGGTACATCACGTCCCAGCACCACTCGGTCGCCAGCGGATCAGCCCCCACCAGCAGCGGGCGCAGCATGCGCCGGACGATGAACGCCTGCTCCTCGGTGATCGGGCCCCCGATGCCCGGGGTCCCGTCGTCGGTGTCCACCAGCACGAAGATCGAACGCATCGCGTAGGCGCCCGCTCCGGCGCGGGGGAGGAACTCGGGACCGGCCGCGCGGAACTGGGGGTAGATATCGACCGGCCGGACCAGGCGTTCCTCCCAGAAGACGTCCGGGTTCTCCATCGTGCCGCTCACCTCGAGGCAGCGCAGGTCGGTGATGCGCATGGTCAGATCCTCCCTAACAGGCCCGATTCCCCGCACCGCGCATTTCGCGGCGCGCGCCGAACCGGGGTGTACGGAAACCAGCGGTGAACGTCAGCCTCGTGTCCCCCGCTCAGACCGAGCCCATCGCCCGCACGCCGGTCCCCTCCCCGACCACGCATCCGCTCGCGATGCCGAGGAAGAGGCCTTGCTCCACCACTCCCACCACCTGCTTCAGCTCTCGTCCGAGCATCTGTGGGTCGTGGATCAACCCGTCGCCACCGACATGCGTGTCGAGGATGTAGTGCCCTTCGTCGGTCACCAAGGGCGAAGCCTCACCGCCTCGCAGCTCCCAGGTCAACCCGAGGGCGCTCAGGCGCCGTCCGGTATCGCGCCAGAGGAACCGCACGACCTCGACCGGCAGTTTGACGGTCCCCAGCGCGGGGACCACCTTGGTGTGGTCGACGATCACGACGAAGCGCTCGGCCGCCAGCGCCACCAGCTTCTCCCTGAGCAGCGACCCCCCTCCGCCCTTGATCAGGCTGAGGTCGGGACCCACTTCGTCGGCACCGTCGATCGCCAGATCGAGCGTGTGATCGTACCGATCGACGACCCCGATCCCTACCGCTCTGGCCAGCGCCGTGCTGCGCTCGGAGGAGGAGACGCAGGAGAGGCGCATGCCCTGCGCCACCAGCTTGCCGACCTCTTCGATGAAGAAGGCTGCGGTCGAGCCGGTACCGATCCCGAGCCGCATGCCATCCCTGACCAGCGTCGCCGCGTGCGCCGCCGCCGCGCGCTTCTCGCCCTCGATCTCAGCCTCTGACGGCATCGCGCATCTCCTTGATCCCGGCCGCCACGCCGGCGGGATGAGCGTAGACGGAGCTGCCCGCGACGAGCAGCGTCGCCCCCGCCGCCACCACCAGCGGCGCCGTCTCCGCGTCGATCCCCCCGTCGACCTCGATCGGCAGACCCGGCGCCAGCGCGCGGAGCCGGCGGAGCTTGTCGGGGCTCTGGGGGATGAAGGCCTGCCCTCCGAAACCCGGCTCCACGGTCATGCAGAGAAGCATCTCGACGAGCGGTACCAGCTCGCGCACCGCCTCCGGCGACGTTCCCGGGCGGAGCGCGACGCCAGGGTGCGCGCCCGCCTCGCGGATCGCCACCAGCGTCCGGTGCGCCGCCCCCAACGCCTCCACATGGGGGATCAGCCAGTCCGCGCCGGCATGGGCGAACGCTTCTACCCACTCTTCGGGCCGGTCGATCATCAGGTGCGCTTCGATGACAGCCGACGGCGCCGCCCGGCGCACCGCCTTGACGGTGTCGGCCCCGAACGTCAGGTTGGGGACGAAGTGGCCGTCCATGATGTCGACCTGGATGCGGTCGGCGCCGCCCCGAACGGCCTCCTGGACCTGCTCGCCGAGCCGGGTGAGGTCGGCGGACAGGATCGAGGGCACGATCTCGATCCGACCCGCCTCCATCGCCATCGGGCGGTTATGCCGGGAGCTTCGCCGCCGCTGACCGGTCCAGGAGATATTCGGCGCCCGGGATCTGTCCCGACGGCACCCTGCCCTCCGAGGCCAGCAGCACGGCATCCGCCTTGTCCGCCCCGGTCACGATGAAGACCACGCGCCGGGCCGAACGCAGCGCCCGGAGCGTGAGGGAGATCCGGTCCGGTGGCGGCTTGGGGAAGTCGTGGACGGGGATGGCGAGCGCGGTCGCCTCCGGGTTCTCCGTGTGGCCGGGGGCGAGGGATGCGGTATGCCCGTCCGGCCCCATCCCGAGCAGGACCAGGTCGAGGTGCCCGATCCGCTGCAGGACGGCGTCGTAGCGGCGCGCCGCCTCCTCCGCGCCCAGCTCCCCGGGCATCCGGAGGACGCCGGCCGGGCCGACCCGGGTGAGGAGATTCTGCTGCGCCATCGCATAGTTGCTCTCGGGATCGTCCGGCGCCACGCACCGCTCGTCGCCGAAGAGGACCGAGACCCGGCCCCAGACCGGGCCCGGTCGCAGCAGCTGGTAGGCCGCCTTGGGTGTGGTCCCGCCGGCCAGCACGAGGCTCTCCGCCCCGCCCTCGAGGGCCGACGTCACCAGGTCGGCGGTCGCCCGAGCGACGGCCGCCGGGTCGGCCAGGACCTTCGCGTTGAGGCTCATCCGGGCCAGGCCGCTCAGCCGGCGACCGCGGCCACCTGCTTGGCCACGGTTGCGAGCAGCTCGTCGAAGGAGTCGTCGAACGAGTGGACGCCCTCCCGCTCCAGCTCGTAGGTGACCTGCGTCATGTCGATGCCGAGCCCCGCCAGGGCCTGGATCCGGGCCTCGGCCGTCTCCACACCCTCGTCCACGGTGCGCCGGACGACCCCGTGGTCCTCGAAGGCCTCGATCGTCGCGTTGGGCATGGTGTTGACCGTCTCGGGCCCGATCAGGTCCGCCACGTAGAGGGTGTCGGGGTAGTTCGGGTTCTTGGTCGACGTGGAGGCCCAGAGGCACCGCTGGTTTTTCGCGCCCGCCGCCTCCAGCCGGGCCCAACGCTCACCGCTGAAGAGCCGCTTCCAGTGCGCGTACGCCACCTTGGAGTTGGCGACCGCGATCTTCCCTTCCAGGGTCTTCGCCTGCTCCGCGTTCTCGCCCTCGACGCCCGCCAGCAGCTTGTCCACCTTGGTGTCGACGCGGCTCACGAAGAAGCTCGCCACCGACGCGATGCTGCTGAGGTCTCCACCGCCGGCGTGGAGATCCTCGAGGCCGCTGAGGTACGCCTCCACCACCTCGTCGTAGCGCTCGACCGAGAAGATCAGCGTGACGTTGACGTTGATCCCGGCCGCGATGGTGCGGCGGATCGCGGGCAGCCCGGCCTGGGTGGCCGGAATCTTGACCAGCACGTTCTCCTTGCCCGCGCGCCGGTGGAGGTCGGCGGCCATCGCCACCGTCCCGTCGGTGTCGTCAGCCAGCTTCGGCGACACCTCGATCGAGATGAACCCGTCTGCCTTGTTCGTGCGGTCGAACACCGGCTTCAGGATGTCGGCGCCGTCGCGGATGTCGCGCAGGATCAACTCCCAGAGGACCGCGTCAGGGTCGTTGCCCTGGCCGCGGAGCTCCTGGATCGCGGCGTCGTACTCGTTCGAGCCTCCGATCGCCTTGTCGAAGATGGTCGGGTTCGAGGTCACCCCGCTGACCCCGCGCCCGATCAGGTCCTGAAGCCCGCCCGAGTCGATGAGACCGCGCGAGATGTTGTCCAGCCAGACGCTCTGCCCGGCCGCCTGCAGCTGCAGCAGTGGGCTGTCTGCCATCGTTATTTCCCCTTCTTGGACTTCTTCTTCTCGCCGGATTTCGAGGCCTTCTCCGCCTTCGCGTCCTTTCCGACCTTCCCGTCCTTCCCGCCGGCCATGGCCTCGACCGCCCCGTCACCACGGTCCGGAGCGTTCTCCTTCAGCGTAGTCGTCACCGCTTTCTGCCGTATCGCCTGCTGGGCCGCGCGGACGATGTGCCGTGCCGAGATGCCGGCGGCGTCGAGCAGCTCGGCGGGCTCTCCGGAGCCTGGCAGGCCACGGACGGCGAGGTGCTGGAAAGACGGTGTCCGGTCGGTCAGAGCTTCCAGCACGGCCGCCCCCAGTCCCCCTTGCGGGTAGTGGTCCTCGACCACCACCAGGGCTCCCGTCTCATCGGCGGCGCGCCGCAGCGTACGGACGTCCACCGGCTTGACGCTGTAGAGGTCGATGACCCGGGCCGAGATCCCGTGCCGGTCACGCAGGGTGTCGGCGGCCGCCAGCGCCTCGTAGAGCGTGACACCGGCGCCGATCAGCGTGACCTGGTCGTCGGCCGAACGGCGGACCACCTTGGACCCCCCGACCCGGAACTGCTCGCTGGCCGGGTAGAGGACGGGGTACGACCCGCGCGTGGTGCGCATGAAGACGATGCCTTCGGTGTCCGCCATCACCTCGGTCAGCTTGGCCGCAGCGTTGGCGTCGCCGGGGTACAGGACGGTCGAGGAGTGGATCGCTCGCAGCGAGGCCAGGTCCTCGAGCGCCATCTGGGAGGGGCCGTCCGCGCCGATCTCGACGCCGGCGTGCGAGCCGGCGAGGCGGATGTTCGCCTCGGAGATGCCGGCCATCCGGATGAAGTCGTAGGCCCGCGAGAAGAAGGCCGCGAACGTGGAAGCGAACGGGACATACCCGCGCACCGAGAAGCCGACCGCCGCCGAGACCAGCATCTGCTCGGCGATGTACATCTCGAAGTACCGATCCGGATACTTCTTGTCGAACTCCTCCGAGAACGTCGAGTTGCCGACCTCCCCGTCGAGCGCCACCACCCGGGGGCGGGCGCCGAGTGCCACCAGCGCGTCGCCGTAGGCCTTGCGGGTCGCCACCTTCTGACCGACCTCGTACGTCGGGAGGTTGACGCGCCCGCCGCCCCGCGTCCGGGCCGCCCTCGCCGGCTCCGGGAGAAGCGGTTCGATCACGTTGTCGCGGCGGCCACCGAGCGCGGCGATCGCGGGCTCGGCGATCTCGGGGGGCAGCGCCTTGCCGTGCCAGCCCTCCTTGTTCTCGACCTCCGGCACGCCTTTCCCTTTGATCGTCCGGGCGATGATCACGGTCGGGCGGTCGGTGGCCTCCCGCGCCTGCGCCAGGGCGGTGTCGATCGCCTGGATGTCGTGGCCGTCGATCACGATCGCGGTGGCGCCGAACGCGGCCGCGCGCTGCTGGTAGACCTCGGTCTCCCACTGATATTCGGTGGGGCCGCGCTGCCCCAACCGGTTGACGTCGAAGATCGCGGTGAAGTTCCCGAGCTTGTAGAAGCCGGCCTTGTCGATGCCCTCCCAGATCGAGCCCTCGGCGACCTCGGAGTCGCCGCAGAGCGTCCAGCAGTGGAAGGGCAGCTTGTCGAGGTAGCGGCCCGCCAGCGCGACGCCCACCGTGATCGGGAGCCCCTGCCCGAGTGAGCCGGTCGCCACGTCGACCCAGGGGAGCGCGGGAGTCGGGTGACCCTCGAGCTTGGACCCGAACGTCCGGTACGTCATCAGCTCGTCGTCGGTGATCGCACCGGCCGCCTTCAGCATCGCGTAGTAGAGCGGCGACGCGTGACCCTTCGAGAAGATGAGGTGGTCGTTGATGTCCGCCTTCGGCTTCTTCCAGTCGTACCTGAGGTGGCGGCTGATGAGCACCGCGATCACATCCGCCGCCGAGAGGGACGACGTGGGGTGACCGGAACCGGCCTTGGTGCTGCAGCGGATGGAGTCGACGCGCAACTGAGCCGCCAGCTCGTGCAGCTTGCTCTGCTGGTCGGCTGCCAGCCTGCTGCTGGTCACGGTTGCCATGGCACTTCTCCTTGGATTCGTGAACTCGTCTCCCTTCCATGATGAGACACGGGCGAAGGAGAAGCGGTCCAGGGAAGCGCCGGATTTCGTCAGCCTGTGGGCTTTGGGCTCGGGAGATCGCCCGGGTGAGGTTTGCCGCTGAGCTGCTGGATATATACCTTCCGCTGGGCCTGGAACGTGGTGGCCAGGTTTGCGACCTGCGTCGCCGCCGCCGGTTGATTCGCGGCGCGGAGGTCGTTCTCGATGTTCTCGGCCGAGATCGCCGAGGCCGACTCCCAGGTCGAGACCGCGCTCTCCCACTTGGCGTCGTGGTTGGAGTCGCCCGCCAGCTCGTTCGCCGCGTCCTCGAGGAGGGTGTAGCGCCGCTGCATCGCCTGTACCGTCAGCGTCCCCTTGCCGGCGTAGGCCATGTCCTCGGCCTCGCTGAGCCGCGTGGCCGCCAGCTCGACTTGCAGGTTCGATTTGCTGGAGGGTGAGATCTGAACGGCCAGCAGCATGTTCTCGGCGGTCAGCTTGGTGGAGTAAAAGGGCGAGTCCGGGTCGGAGAACATGCTGACCATGCCGAGCACGGCGCCGACCACGATCGCCAGGATGATGAAGAAGGCGAGGAAGGCACCTGAGGTGAGGTGGCTGGTGCCACGCCGGACGATCACCCCGGCGACGCCGGGCGTGGTCCGGTGCTGCTGCACCCAGCGGGCCCGGCGCTCGCCGGCGTCGGCCAGGAACGCCGCTCTCAGCCGGCGCTGGGTCGCGGTGTCCAGCCCTCCCCCCGCCAGGGCGATGCAGTGGGCGGCGGTCGCGAGCAGCAGGTGGGCGTCAGGCGGCGCCGACACCGTCTGGGCGGCCCCCTCCGGAGTGTCGCCCCGCTGCACCCGCGTCAGCGCGTTGTCGAAGGGAGTCAGGTCGACCGGCGACGAGCCGCGACCGGGAGCGCCGGCGATGGTGCGGAGCGCCCGGACCAGGCCGGACAGCATCTCGTGGTCGCTGAGGTGCAGGACGTGGCTGACGCGCCCCGCCTCCAGCCCGGTCATGACCCGCAAGCTCACGATCTCGCGCAGCCCAGGGTCCAGGTTGCGATAGGCCCGCCGGAGGACGTCGGGGGTCGTCCGCGGCGGCGCTTCGGTGGCCGCCAGCCGGCAGGCCCAGGCCTCGAACTCGCGGGCGTCGCCGCCGAAGTTGTCGAGGTGCTCGAGGATGTGGCGGAACACGTTGCGCGTGTGCTGCTCGGCGTCCCTGGGGTCGCCGTTGAGCGCGGACGCGATCGCATAGACGCGGTCGACGTTGCGGTCGAACAGGTCCTGCAGCGCCTCCCGCTCGTAGCGGCGAGCCCGCTTGAGCAGCGGGGGATCGGTCTGGTCGATGATGGTCGCAGTTGCCAAGGGAAAAACCAGGCGACGACTATAACGATGCCGTGGGAGTGATTTCCGCCGCTCAGATCGCGCGCCCGGCCCCCGGCCCCGGCGAGCTGGCTGCCGCGCGGGAGCCGAACCGGGGTGCTTCGTGCACCACCGCGGCCCTCCTCACGGTACTCCGGGCGATGGGAGCGCGCAACCTTCCCGACCTCGGCCGGGCGACGCTCCGGCTGGGGGCGCTCGCCCCCTACGGGCCGCCCCCGATCCGGGCCTACTTGCGGTGGCCCTGGCAGCGGGCGGCGCCGCTGGACCGGGCGGTGGAGGCGCTGGCCGCGGCCTCGGGGCTGACGGTGCGGTGCCGCACCAGCCTCCGGGCGCCCTGGCCGGCACCCCGGCCCGTTCCCGGGTCGTGCCTGGTCGCGAACCTCGCCTACGGGCAGGAAAGCCCGGGGGTCCGGGGCACGTGGGGCTGGAACCCCTTGCGGCCCGGCACCTACGCGAACGGCGGGCACTCGGTGGTGGTGGCGGCGGCCGGCCCGGGAGGAGAGCGCCTGGTGGTCGATCCCAACTGGCCGGGAGTCCAGCGTTGGAGCCGGCCCGGCTGGTCGATCACCGCGACCCGGATCTGGCGGCTGTCCTGACCGCCACTCTTTCCTCGCGCGCCGCGCGCCTCGCCCCGCGCTGTCGGGTAGAGGCACGTTGGGGGACCTGGGGGGCACGGTTGCCCGTCGAGGCGGTGCTGTGGTTGCGCGTCTGACCGTGCGGGTGTCTGATTGACCTCATGAACGAACCGCACGTCGCCCCTCCTCAGGGCGCCGGCCCGCGCTACTCGCCCGACGGCCGCTGGCAGTGGGACGGGCAGCGCTGGACGCCGGTCGCGGACGCCGGCCAGGCGGCGATCATCCAGCCCCCGCGGGATTTCGCGCAGGCGCCGCCCGAGCCCGCACGCGCCGCCGGAAACGGGCTCACCGGTCTGGCTCTTGCGCTCGGGATCGGAGCGATCGTCGCCGGCGCCGCGGTATGGACGTTCAGCTACTTCTTCGGCCCCAACCGCGTCGACAACATCGTCCTCGCCGTCGTCCTGGCGCTCGGGTTCGTCGCCGGCGTGGCGGCCCTGGTGCTCGCGCTGGCACCGTCCCGGCGCCCGCGCGGACCGGGGCATGTGGCGGCCTTCACGTGCGGACTGATCGGCCTTGGCGTCCTCGTCCTGTTCGCGAGCTTCGCGCTCGCCAACTACCCCTGAACCGCTTCAGCTCGAGACTTCGCCGGCCAGCCGCTCCACCTCGTCGACCATCCCGCTCACGATCTGCAGACCGGCGGCCCAGAACCCGGGGTCGGTGATGTCCATCCCCACCGTCCGCACCGCCTCGTCGGGGGCTTTGGAGCCGCCGAGAGCGAGGAAGGACAGGTAGCGGTCGGCGAACTCGGGGCTGCGATCCTCCCGGTACTTGCGATAGACGGAGAGGGCGAGCAGGTTGCCGTAGGCGTACGCGTAGACGTAGCCGGGCGTGTGGACGAAGTGCTCGACGTAGCTCCACCACGGCCGGTGCGCGTCGGTCAGCAAGAGCGAGTCGCCGAACATCGCCTGGATCTGCTCCTGCCAGAGCTCACCGATCTGCTCCGGTGAGAGCTCGCCCTGGCTGCGTCGAGCCGTGTGGATCGCGTCTTCGAACCGGTTCATCGCGATCTGCCGGAAGATGGTCGCGAACGCGTCCTCGACCTGCTGGCAGAGCAGCGAGAGGCGCACCTTCGGGTCCTGTTCCGAGGCCAGGATCGCGTCAAACGTGAGCTGCTCCCCGAATACCGAGGCGGTCTCGGCCAGGGTCAGCGGCGGGTGGTAGTCGAAGATGTTGTTCTGCTCGCCGGAGAGCACGTCGTGGAGGCCGTGGCCAAGCTCGTGCGCCATGGTCAGGACGTCGCGAAGCTGCCCGGTGAAATTGAGCAGCACGAATGGGTGCAGCTCGGGGATGGCTCCGGCGCAGAACGCCCCGCCGCGCTTGCCTTCCTGGACCGGGGCGTCGATCCAGGGCTGGTCGAAGAAGCGCTCGACGATGGACCCTGCCCGCGGTGAGAAGCGGTGGTAGGAGCTGAGCACGCCCTCCTTCGCCTCCTGCCAGCTGACCGCACGCGTGCTGGTCTGCAGCGGCGCGTAGCGATCCCACTCGTGAAGCTCGTCGAGGCCCAGCAGGCGGCGCTTCTGCGTGTAGTAGCGGGCGACGATGTCGTAGCGGCCGGTGACCGCGTCGACCAGCGCCTGCACCGCCTGGTCGGAGGTCTCGTTGGCGAGGTTGCGAGCCGAGATCCAGGTCGGGTAGCCGCGCAGCCGGTCGGCGATGGCCTTCTCCTGCAGCAGCACGTTCAAGATGTAGCCGCGGGTCTTGAGGTCCTCCGCCAGGGTCGTGGTGACCGCCTGCGTGGTCTGCTCGCGAACCTCACGGCTGGGGTCGTAGATCCTTGCCAGCGCCCCCATCAGAGGGATCGCGGTCCCGTCAACATCGACCGTCATCGCGGCGCACAGCTCGCCGAACAGCCGCGTCCAGGCGCTGCCACCGACCGGGCTGAACTCGGTGAGGAGTCGCTCCTCCGGCTCTGTCAGCTGGTGCTCGTGATAGAGACGCTCCTGCTCGATCGTGTGCTGGTAGGGCAGCACCGCCGGGTCCTGGTAGAGGAGCGCCACCTGCTCGTCGTTGAGCGCTGCCAGCTCGAGGCTGAAGAAGACCAGGTGCCGGCCCTGTTCGGCACCTGCCTCGTGCAGGCGGGCCAGCAGCCGGCCGGCGGCGGCGTCGTTGGAATTGAGCGCGTGCAGCAGGGACCCGTAGATGCCGGAGAGGGTGGTCTGCTTGTAGTAGCCGGCGATCGCCTCCATCATCTCGACGAACTCGCGAGGGGAAAGCGTCGCCACCCGCCCGCGATAGGTCTGCTCGAAACGCTGGGCCGTCTCCAGCGACGCCTTCAGCGACTCCTCGATGCGGGGGTCGTCGGGCGACGAGAAAAGCTCGGTCAGGTCCCAGCGGACCTTTTGGGCCTCAGGATCCTGCGCGGGCGCTGCGGTGTCGGTCATCACCCCCAAGCGTAGAAGGACGCAGGGGGTCGGCCACGCTGCTAGGCGGGCACCACCATCCGGCGGATCACCTCTGACAGGTTCGGCGCCCCCTTGGCGAACGGAACCGTGTGCAGGCGGTGGGAGTAGACCATCTCCGCCACCTCGGTCACGTGGCGTGACTCCACCGCACTGTCACCCGCGTAGGCGGCGCCCGCCTGGGCCGCGCGCGCGCAGACCAGGTCGGAGCGGTGACCGTCGACCTCGAGCGCGATGCTGAGCTGGGCGATGAGACGCAGGATCTCGCGCGGCGTGGTGACCTCGGGATAGGTCGCGATGCCGCGTGCGATGTGGTCGCGGACGGCCTCCTCGGCATGGTCGAACCGGGCCGCGAAGCCGGACGGGTTGTCCTCCCAGGCCGCGCGCTGCTCGACGATCTCGACGCGCTGGTCGAGGTCGTGGATGCCCTCCACGTCCACGCACAGCCCGAAGCGGTCCAGCAGCTGCGGACGCAGCTCACCCTCCTCCGGGTTCATCGTCCCCACCAGGATGAACCGCGAGGGATGCGACACCGACACCCCCTCCCGCTCCACCGTGTTCACTCCCATCGCCGCCGCATCCAGCAGCACGTCCACGATGTGGTCGTCGAGCAGGTTCACCTCGTCCACGTAGAGGATGTTCCGGTTCGCCTCCGCCAGCACCCCGGGCTCGAAGCGCCGGGTCCCCTCACGCAGCGCCGCCTCCAGGTCGATGGTCCCCACCACCCGGTCCTCGGAGGCGTTGATCGGCAGCTCCACCACCCGCATCCGACGTCGCGTCCGCGGCAGCGGACCCGACTCCAGCCGTTCCACACACTCCCAGCACAGGTCCCCCTCGGGAGAGCACCCGAAGCGGCACCCCTCGACCACCTCCTGCTCCGGCAGCAGGCGCGCCAGTGCCCGTACCGCGGTCGACTTCGCGGTCCCCTTCTCACCCCGGATCAGCACCCCGCCGATCGCCGGGTTGATCGCGTTCAGGACCAGCGCCAGCTTCATGCGCTGCTGGCCCACGATCGCGCTGAAGGGATAGGTGTATCGCTCGACTGCCACCGTCCCAGGGTACGTGGGCGCCGAGGCACGACCACGCCCCCGCGGTCACAACACCGTTTTCGCGCGAAAACGGGACTATGGGGGCCGCCATACCTCCGATTTCGCGCGAAAACGGGACTACGTGAGGTCGACCGGGGCGGCCCGGGCGGATGAGGTCACCGCCCCCTCCATCAGCGCCAGCGTGCCCAGGTTGTCGCGCCCCGACGTCTCCGGGCTCCGAGCCTCCAGGATCGACCGTGCGAACTCGTGGAGCGCGCCGGCGCGGTCCTGGTACCGCACCGGCGTCACCGCCACCGGCTCCTCCTCGAACGCGTGAGCCCGGACCACCCCGCCGGCGGCGGACCTGCAGCGCCTCCTGCCGGGCCCCCCGGTCGCCGCGGCCGGCCCACCGGATCTCACCGCGCTCGCACTGCATGCGCCACTCACCCGACCAGGGGGTGGCCTCGCCGCGGCTCAGCCAGCTGCCGCGATAGCTGACCGTCGACCCGTTCGCGAACTCGATGATGGCGGCGCCGGTCGGCGGCCCGCTGAACGGCGACCAGGGCGGCTGCCAGGTGCGGCAGTCCACGCGCCGCGGCTCGCTGCCGAGCACCAGCCGGAGGAGGTCGAAGTGGTGGATCGACATGTCCACCAGCAACGGCTGCTCCTCCAGGTGATGCCGCCTGGGGACGCCGTCGACGGGCTCGGAAAGGCGGCGGAAGTCGATCCGCGACCTCGTCCACCGGGCCCAGCTCGCCGCTCCGAACCAGCTCGACGACCTGGCGCACGACACCGTGGAACCGGTAGTTCTGGCTCACCATCAACGTGCGGCCACCTCGTTCCGCGAGCTCGACCAGTGCCCGCCCCTGGGCGACGGTGGCAGCGAACGGCTTCTCGACCAGCACGTGGAGGCCCGCTTCCAGCGCCGCCGTCACCGTCTCCGCGTGGTGAGGGAGGTCGGTGGTCACGAGAACCGCATCGACGGCACCGTCGCGGGCCGCGATCGCTTCGTCCAGCGTCGCGAAGCAGGCCTCCGCGGGCACCCCCGACTCGCTCTGCGCGAGCGCGCGCGAGGCGGCGCTCGGATCGGCCCACCCCACCGGCTCGACCTCCGGCACCACCGGCAGGATGGTTCGCGCCCAGTCCCGCCCCCAACCGCCGAGGCCGGCCTGAACCAGCCGGATGGTGCCCGCCGGACCCGCGGTGGCCGCCATCACTCGCCGGCGGTCAGGAACCAGTCGGGCTCCATCCGGGAGGGCTGGGGAGAGATCGCCGTCCGCTCCCGTCCCCCGTTCACCCAGACCACGGCGTTCGTGATCACCTGGCGGATCTCGGGCTGGTGGTAGACCGGGAAATCCTGGTCGCCGGGGCTGAAGTAGACGATCTGGCCCGCACCGCGGCGGAAGCAGCACCCGCTCCGGAACACCTCCCCGCCCGCGAACGAGCTCACGAACACGAGCTGGTCCGGTTGCGGGATCGCGAAGAACTCGCCGTACATCTCCTGGTGCGGGATGATCAGCGGGTGGGGTACGCCGCGCGTCAGCGGGTGACCGGGCGCGACCGTCCACACCAGCTCCCGCTCACCCTCCGGGCCACGACGCCACCGCAGCGTGCAGGGGGTACCCATCAGCCGCCGGAAGACCTTGGACATGTGCGCGGAGTGGAGCACGACCAGGCCCATCCCCTCCAGCACGTGCCGCACCACCCGGTCGACCACGTGGTCCTCGACGTCCTCGTGGGCGGCGTGTCCCCACCAGGTGAGCACGTCGGTCCGGGCCAGCACCTCCTCGGTGAGGCCGTGTTCCGGCTCGCCGAAGCGTCGCAAACCCGATCTCCACCTGGTCGCCCAGACGCTCGCGGAGGCCGTCGGCGATCGCGCCGTGCATGCCCTGCGGATAGATCTTGCGCACGGGCTCGTCGCGCTGCTCGTGCACGTTCTCGTTCCAGATCGTGACCCGAATCGGTGGCGTCATTGGCATCCCTCCAGGCGTGCTTGAACGATGGGTCCGGGTGGAGCGCCGGCGCGCCGCCCTCCTTTAGAACCTAGCCCCCTGGCCCCTCGCGGCGACGCCGGGCCCAGGAAATGGCGCGTTGGTGCACCAATGACCCACTTTGGTCGCTCAAGCCGGGACGTTGGTGCACCAGTGGCCCTTTGGCGACCCGGTTCAGCGGTGTGTCAGCGGCGGCGGCCGAGCCGGCGGTCCACCGCCGAGGCGATCTCTTCGCGCGAGAGGTCGTAGAGGCCGTAGTACTGGGCCCCCATCCGCTCGGCGAGGTCGCTGCAGGCGTTGATGGCGTAGGTCTGGTACATCGGCGCCACCCGCGCCAGGTGCTGCACCGACGGCATGCGCGAGAAGTCACGCGCGGAGTCGATGACCAGAGAGTCGATGTGCTCGGCCTGGATCAGCGCCGCGACCTTCTGCGCCTCTACCAGCGGCTCTTCCTTGAACAGGGAGATGTTCCCGCGACCGTCGGAGATCAGCACCAGGAGCGGCCGCACCGACGGATCCCGCGTCAGCTCCGCCTTGATGATCTGGTAGCCGGCCATCAGCCCGTGCGTCAGGGGCGTGGTGCCACCCACCGGCATCCGCTCCAGCCGGCGCTGAGCGAGCTGCACCGAGGAGGTGGGCCGCAGCACGACCTCGGCCGAGCGGTTGCGGAAGACGACCACCGCCACCCGATCTCGGCGGACGTAGGCGTCCTGGAGCAAGGACAGGATGGCGCCCTTGGTCGCCGTCATCCGCTGCTCCGCGTCCATCGAGGCCGAGGCGTCCACCACGAACACGATCAGATTCCCGACCCGGCGCTCGCGGATCTTCTGGTGCAGGTCGGCCCGCTCGAGCCGCAGTGGCTGCCCGTGCTCGCGACCCCGCTTGCGCTGGTGGGGCGCCGCCGCGCGCACGGTTGCGTCGACCGCCAGGTCGTTGACGCGCTCCTGGGTCTGGGCGCGCACGTACCGGCCCCGCCGGTCGTTCGACTTGCTGACCGCACGCTTGCCGGTCTGGCGGCGGGGCGGGCGCTTCTTGGGCAGCTCCAGCTTCCGGATCTGGAAGGGGTCGTCGGCATCGGCGGCGCCCTCGCCCCCGGTCTCGCTGCCGCTCGCCGTCCCCTGGTCGCTGCCCGCCGCCTGCTGACCGCCTTCGGCGTCGCTCGGTTCGGCCTCGGATCCGGCCTCCTCGCCGGCGTCGGCTCCCGATTGGTCAGGCGACGAGACCTGCTCCGCCGAGGGGTCGCCCGGCTGCTCCTGCGGCTCTCCCTCGGCCGTGACCGGCTGCTCGTCCCCGCGCTCGATCGGCGCCTGGGCACGATGCGCCAGCGCCAGGGACGCGGCGTCGAAGATGTCGTCGCCGTCGGGGTTGGCGTGCTGCCGCCAGGCGGCGATCGAGCGCGTCGCGCGCTGCGTCACCACGTCTCCCCGGTGCCCTTTCACCCGGGCCCGCAGGCAGATGGTCGAGATCATCCGCGACTGCTGGGTGCCGAGCTGAATCGAAGGCAGGAGGCGGAGCGCGGTCGCCAGCTCGGCGGCGATGACGGCATCCTCCCATTGCCAGCGCTTCAGGAAATCGGGGTCCTGGCGCTGCCACGCGGCGGCGCGAAGGGAGATCTCGACGCGCTGGTCGAGGTCGTGGATGCCCTCCACGTCCACGCACAACCCGAAGCGGTCCAGCAGCTGCGGACGCAGCTCACCCTCCTCCGGGTTCATCGTCCCCACCAGGATGAACCGCGAGGGATGCGACACCGACACCCCCTCCCGCTCCACCGTGTTCACTCCCATCGCCGCCGCATCCAGCAGCACGTCCACGATGTGGTCGTCGAGCAGGTTCACCTCGTCCACGTAGAGGATGTTCCGGTTCGCCTCCGCCAGTACCCCGGGCTCGAAGCGTCGGGTCCCCTCACGCAGCGCCGCCTCCAGGTCGATGGTCCCCACCACCCGGTCCTCGGAGGCGTTGATCGGCAGCTCCACCACCCGCATCCGACGTCGCGTCCGCGGCAGCGGACCCGACTCCAGCCGTTCCACACACTCCCAGCACAGGTCCCCCTCCCTACCCCGTGAAACTCCGCGAGCTCCGTTTCCCGGGGGCCCCTGGGGTGGAGAGCACCCGAAGCGGCACCCCTCGACCACCTCCTGCTCCGGCAGCAGGCGCGCCAGTGCCCGTACCGCGGTCGACTTCGCGGTCCCCTTCTCACCCCGGATCAGCACCCCGCCGATCGCCGGGTTGATCGCGTTCAGGACCAGCGCCAGCTTCATCCGCTCCTGCCCCACGATCGCGCTGAAGGGGTAGGTCGGGCGAAGGTCGGCGTTCACCACCTCACGATACGTTCCGGCCCGGGGCTGACTGACTCGGGCGGATTCCTCCCGCTCTGGAGTCTCGCGGGCTGAACGGGAACGCGGCACGAGGGGGCCCGATGCGGTTCCATGTGCGCATGGGAGTGCAGGCTTCGGCCCCACCGCGAGCACATGTCGGACCCATCCCGCTGCTGGGCGGGGTCCTGGGTGCCATCGCTCTGGGCGTCGCCGCCGCGGTCGTGATCGCCGTCTGCAGCGTCCACATCCTCACCGCCACAGGCCCGTCGGGCGGTACCGGAACCGGCGCCACGCCGACCCAGCGACCGGTCGACCCAGGCACCTACAGCGCGGGGACGCTCAACGCACCCGACACCCTTGGCGGCCTCGACCGGCTCAGCGTCACCCAGCCGTCCCAGGTCGAGCTGCTGCAGAGCCAGCGGAACGCGCTCCGGCAGGCGACCGGGAAGCCGGCGATCGCCGCCGAGTACGGCCGTACCGAGACGTTCCAGGTGCTGCCGGTGCTCCTGGTCGCCAGCTCCGGCTACGCCGACCCCAAGCAGTTCCTGGGGAGCGTGGGCGCGAACAAGGTGACGTTCACCACCGAGGGGCCGGATCAGTGCGCGGTGTCCGGGGGCCTGGCGATCCTGTGCATCCGGGCCGATCAGCAGACGCAGCTCACCGTCCTGGTGGAGGGGACGCCGCCCTATGTCCTGACCCCGCACGGCGCGGCCCTCCTGGTCGACGAGGCCTGGAAAAAGCTCGGGGGCTAGCTTCTCTCCCCACCCCAACCCCCCACCATCCACCGCACCCCACCTTCCACCCCGCCCCGATCTCCGTTTTCACGCGAAAGCGGGTCTATGGGGCCTGCCATAGTCCCGGTTTCACGCGAAAACGGAGGTTCCAGGTGGGAGGTAGGGAGTGCGGACGGTGTAAGCGGTGAGGTCGGGGGTAAGGGAGGAGGAACGGACCCTCAGGCCAGGCCGGCGACCCGTTCGGTGGCGGCCCAGATCTCACGCACCGCGGCCGCCGAGTGCTCGAGCGCCGCCGTCTCCTCCGCCGTCAGCTCGACCTCGATCACCCGCTCCACGCCGTCCTTCCCGAGCAGCACCGGCACGCCGAGGAAGATGCCGTCGATCCCGTACTCACCCTGCAGCAGCGCGGCCGCCGGCAGCACCCGCTTCTTGTCGAGCAGGATCGCGTCCACCATCTCCACCACCGCGGCCGAAGGCGCGTAGTAGGCGCTCCCCGTCTTCAGGAGTGCCGTGATCTCGGCGCCGCCGTCGCGGGTGCGCTGCACGATCTCCTCGATCCGCTGCGGCTTTACCAGCTGAGGCAGCGGGACGCCCGCCACCGAGGTGTACCGCGGCAGAGGAACCATGGTGTCGCCGTGGCCGCCGAGCACGAACCCGTGGACGTCTTCGACCGAGACCCCGAGCTCGTGCGCGATGAAGGTCCGGTAGCGGGCGGAGTCGAGAACGCCGGCCATGCCGACCACGCGCTCCCGGGGGAAGCCGGAGACGCGGTGCGTCAGCGTCACCATCGCGTCCAGCGGGTTCGCGACCACGATCAGGATCGCGTTCGGCGAGCTTGCCACCACCTGCTGGGTCACCGAGGTGACGATCTTGGCATTGGTGTCGAGCAGGTCGTCACGGCTCATCCCGGGCCGCCGCGCGATGCCCGAGGTGATGACGACGAGATCGGAGTCCGCCGTCCGCCCGTATTCGTTGGCACCCACCACGTGCGAGTCGTAGCCGTAGACGGGGCCCGCCTCCTCGATGTCCAGCGCCTTGCCCTGCGGCATGCCCTCGATGATGTCGACCAGGACGACGTTGCAGTAGTCGCGCTCCGCGAGCCGTTGCGCCGTCGTGGCACCCACGTTGCCGGCGCCGACGACCGTGACCTTGTACCGAGACATTCGGTCCCTCCTGAGCTGGATGAGTCCTCTTCGCGTCATTCTGGGCGATCCGGACCGGGCGGACCGCTACCCCGGCAGGCGACCGAGGGCGAGCGCGAGGAGGAGTGCCTGCTGGGTGAACGCGTCCAGGATCTCCCCGGTCTCGATCAGCGGCACGATGCGCGCGACCGGGACCCAGTCCACGCGGTCGGCCTCGTTCGGGTCTTCGGGCTCGCCGACCTGTTCCGCACCGTCGAAGATCGCGATCTCGTGGCGGAGGTCGGCCATGCCCGGGGCGGCGAAGCCGCCGCCGAGCCGGGAGCCCGGCCCGGGGCGCCAGCCCGTCTCCTCGAGGGCCTCCCGGGCCGCGGCCTCGACCACCTCCTCTCCCTCCTCGACCCGGCCTGCCGGCGTCTCCCAGCCCCAGATGTCCGGGATGAAGCGGTGGCGATGAATGAGCAGCACCCCCCGCGCCGGGTCCGTCACCACCGCCGCCGCCGCAATTCGGGGAAAGCGCACCAGGTGGTGGTCGATCCGGCTGCCGTCCGGAAGCTCGACGTCGGCCAGTCCCAGCGAGACCCAGGGGCTCCGGTAGATCGTCCGCTCGCCGTGCACCCGCCAGCCCTTGCCCCTGGACCCCCCGCAAGCGGGAGCTCGGGAGGTTTCGTGGGGTTGTGATCCAGGCATCAGAAGCCCTCCCGCTCCGCCTCGAAGACCTCTCCGTCGGCGATGCGCCGGGCGAAGACCAGAAAGCCGGTGTGGGCGACCATGCGGTGCCCGGGACGCATGGAGCGGCCGCGCACGGTCCAGTGCCGCTCCAGCAGCTCGGTGATCTCGATCAGGCCGAAGCCCCGGATCTCGCGGAGCGCATCGGCGAAGCGCTGGACCTGACTCACGTTGGGGCAGTGGGCGAACACGATCCCGCCACCGCGGAGCATCGTGTGCACCAGGGGCGCCGCCGACCAGGGCTCGGGCAGATCCAGCAGGATGCGGTCCATCGGGCCCAGCTCGTCCGGTCTGACGTCTTCGGGGATCGTCCCCACCCGCAGCTCGAGGCTTCCAGGGACTTCACCCAGGGTGTCCTCGACCGCCTTCCGGGCGAGCGCGCTGAACTCCTCGCGCGCTTCGAAGCTGGTCAGGTGCCCACCTGGTGAGATCGCGCGCCAGGCCGCGATCGTCAGCGCGGCGGTGCCGGTCCCGGCCTCGAGGACCCGCTGGCCCGGTGCCAGGTCGGCGCCGAACAGGATCGCCCCCAGATCCTTGGGATAGATCGGCTGAGCGCGCCGCCTCCGTTCGGTCACCTCCTCGGCGTAGGTGAGTCGCAGCGCGAGCAGACGCCCACCCCGATTGGTGGTGACGACCACCCCCTCTTCCCGGCCCAGCAGCGCGTCGTGCGGGATCGCCCCCGAGTGGAGCGAGTGGACCTGGCCGGCCGCCAGCCGCAGGCGGTAGCGGCGGGCCCGGAGATCGTGGAGCAGGACCTCGTCGCCCGGCTCGAAGGAAGTCATCCGCGGGCCGAGTCTAAAGGCGTCCGCCTGCTCCCCGCCGCGCTCGGGGGTCTGTGCGTGCGGTGGTGAGTCCCGTGGAGTCCCGGCATCGGCCCCCGCCGCGGGCGCAACAATCAACCATGCAGACCGGCCTCATCCTCGCCGCGCCGGGCCTCATGGTCGGCGTGCAGAACTGGCGCCTGGCCGCGCTGCCCGGCTCCCGGCTGGACGTGCCACCGCATCTGAGCGTGCTCTACCCCTGGGTCGATCGCGAGCCGACGGAGGAGGACCACCTGCGGGTATCGGATGCCACCCGGGATCTGCGCCCCCTGATGATCACGTTTCGGGAGGTGGGCACGTTCCCCGGCTTCGTCTGGCTCCGGCCCGAGCCGCGGGACGCCGTGTGGGCCGTCTACCAGGCGGTGGCCGCGGCCTTCGCCGAGCTCGCCCCTTACGCCGGCAAGCACCCGCACGTGATCCCCCACCTGACGGTCGCCACCTGCGAGCCCGAGGAGACGCCGCGGCTGGCGGCCCGCGCGGCGGCCGCCCTGGCCGACGCCGAGGTCCCCGAGGTCGGTCCGTTCGGCGCGGAGGGGATCGACGTCGCGATGCGCCGAACCGAGGAGGAGCCTTTCGAGGTACGGCGCGTCGCCACCTTCGGCTAGGGGCGGGCCCTTTTTCGACCGCCCTCCCAAGGTGCGGGCCTATGCTCGGCCCCGCGTGAACACGCGGACCGCGACGCTCACCTGGACCGGGCGCCGGGTCGCCTTCGACGCCGAGTCAGGGACCCACCACCGTTTCCGCCTCGACGACGGTGACCCCTTCGGTGACGACACCGGGGTGCGGCCGACGGAGGCGCTGCTGGCCGCGCTCGGCGGCTGCACCGGCGTCAACGCCGTCCTGCTGCTCGACAAGTACCGGCAGCGCTTCCGGACCCTGGCGGTGGAGGTCGAGGGCGACCAGGCGGAGGAGTGGCCGAAGGGGTTCACCGCCATCCGCATCACGTTCGTGATCGGCTGGGAGGAGGACTTCGAACCAGATCCGGCAAAGGTTGGGCGCGCGCTCGACGACAGCTGTGAGCGCTACTGTCCGGTCCACGCCACACTGTCCGGGGGGGTGCCCATCACCCATCGTTACCGCGCCGCACCCGGCGACTAAGATGTTGGCCGTCGCTCCCCTCGGGGCCCGGCAGGGCTCAGCCCAGAATTGGAGGTTGCGTGCTCGGACAGTTCGTCCCGGTGGTCATCTTTCTGGTGCTCATCTTGCTGCTGGTAAGCGTGCTGCTCGGCCTCTCCTTCATCGCGGGACCGAGAAAGCCGCACCGCTCCAAGCTGGTGACCTATGAGTCCGGCATCGTTCCCGACACGCCCGGGCGCCAGCGCTTCTCGGTGCGGTTCTACCTCACCGCGATGCTGTTCATCATCTTCGACGTAGAAGCCGTCTTCTTCTATCCCTGGGCGGTCGTGCTCCACCAGCTCAAGTGGTACGGCGTGATCGAGATGTTCATCTTCATGGCGGTTCTCGCGATCGCGCTGGCACACATCTGGAAGAAGGGTGGATTCGAGTGGGAGTAGAGCAGCTCTACGACCTCCTGGGGGAGAACGTCCTCACCACCACCCTGGGCCGGATCGTCGGCTGGGGACGCGGCAACTCGATCTGGCCGGCGCAGTTCGGCCTCGCCTGCTGCGCCATCGAGATGATGTCCACCGCCGGCCCCCGGCTCGACCTGGCCCGGATCGGCTCCGAGGCGTTCCGTGCGTCGCCCCGTCAAGCGGACCTGATGATCGTGGCCGGACGGGTCGCTCACAAGATGGCGCCGGTGCTCCGCGAGATCTACGACCAGATGCCGGAGCCGAAGTGGGTGCTTTCGATGGGCGCCTGCGCATCCACCGGTGGTGTCTTCAACAACTACGCGATCCTGCAGGGTGTCGACAAGGTGGTGCCGGTCGACGTTTACGTCCCCGGCTGCCCGCCCCGACCCGAGGATCTCTTCAACGGGATCATGATCCTGCAGGAGAAGATCAAGGCGCAGGGGATCAAGCCCCAGCTATGAAGCGCGCCACGAGACTGCGCTGGCTCCCGACGAGATGACCGAACCGGACACGGCGGTCGCGCTTGTGGCCGCCCCGACTGGGCCCTTGACGCCGGCGTGGTCGCGGGGGACGCCTGGATCAGTGTCGCTCCCGAACAGATCCGCCGTGC